>NZ_MWQA01000024.1:0-2238 GCF_002086915.1 Mycobacterium persicum
AATGAGCGGCCGCACCCATCACCAGCCCGCACGCCGGGCACCCCATCCATCATCATGTCGCCGGACCGTACGTCCGTGGACCCAGATAAGGCTGGGCGCCGGCACGCCACGCTTGCTGTCTTCGACCCCTCAGCACTCACGGAGGCGTCACATGATTTGAACCGCAACGTCTTTGCCTCGCTCCGCGCCGACCCAGTATGCGGCGGATCCTGGTCGGCCTCGAGGTCGTTCGTCCTCGCTGCGCTGCGGGCGCTCCACCTCGACCCCGACTGCGGTCCACCGCCCCTCAACACGGAGCGGGGAGCACAGGCCAAACAACAACGACCAACCCGGATCCACCTTTACGGGGGTCCCCAACACAGATAAGGGGGCCTCCTTCGATCAGCGCTGCAGGCGTTAGACACCAGCAGCATCGACGGAGGCCCGCCCTTCTCGGCGGAGCCACACGGGGGAATTTCGATGAGCGTCAGTGGGGAATTTCAGTGAGCGCGGTCAACGCTGAATTCGCCCGATCTAAATCTAAACCGAAGTTGCGCGCGCCCAGCGCGTTGAACCGATCGCAGTGTCGGTGGAAGAGCCTGCCCTATAACCGGTGAGGAGCCGGGAAGTGGGCGGGGCGTCGGAAGGGAGTCGGAGGCGGTCGTAGTACCGATCGAGCCGCGGGACAACACAACCCGCGGGGAGGGAAGAGGCAGGTCCCCGATAGTCGGTCCACCTGGTTTTGGAGCCAGGTTGTGATTGATGCCGATCTCAGTTGATCTCGCAGGCCACGGGGTGGTGCCTGTGGCTGCATTGGGCAGCGTACTCGGCCGGGGTGAGATAGTTCCGGGCCGAGTGACGATGTCGCCGATTGTGTTCATCCTTGAAGTCGCCGATGACCACGCGGGCCTCGGTCAAGCTCGTCCAGTGGTTGCGGTTGAGGCACTCCCTTCGTAGTCGGTTGTTGAACGATTCGATGTGACCGTTATTCCAGGGTGTCCCCGGCGGAATGTAGCAGAGTCCGACCTGACCAGCGCAAAACGATTGCAGCGCTTGGGAAATCAGCTCCGGCCCGTTATCCATGCGCAGCACCAGCGGAGGCCCGCCGGCCGCGGCGAAACACGTGCGCAGTTCGGCGACCAAGCGCTCGGCGGTGATCGAGCGCTCCACGATGTTCAGCAGCGATTCACGGGTGTGTTCATCAAGCATCGACGCGATCTTGATCGCCTTACCGTCGATCGGGAATCAAACTGGAAATCCAACGCCCACACCACCTTCGGGGCATCGGCAACCACTTCCGGCGCCGACGACAGGCCAGCGCGCTTACGTGGGCTGTGCACGCGCCGCTGTAGGCCCTCTTCCTTCCACAAGCGGTGCACCTTCTTCTGGTTCACACCGCGGTGCTCATCATGGCGCAGCGCGGCCAGGCCCGCCGAAACCCATGACACGGATGAGCGCTGGAGTAGCTGCGCAGCCACTGCCGCAGCTCAGCGTCGGGATCGTCGGGTGTCAGCGCGACCGGGGTCCTGCGATAGGTGGAGCGGGCAAGCCCGACCGCCTTGCACGCCAACCGCTCGGACATGCCCCGAACCTCTTTGAGCATGTCCACAGCGCGGCGCTTGGCGGCCGGGCTCAGAATTTTCCCTTGGTCACCTCACGCAAAGCGTCCTTTTCCAGCTCAGCTTCGGCCAAAAGCCGCTTGAGCCTGGCATTCTGTTCACGCAATTCCCGCAGCTCCTTGGCCGCATCAACGTCCATGCCGCCATAGGCGCGCCGCCAGTTGTACAGCGTCGCCGCCGACACCTCCAGCTCCGCAGCGATCTCCTCGTTGGTCTTGCCCGCCGCAGCAAGTTCGTCAGCGCGACGCAGCTTGCGCACAATGTCCTCAGCAGAATGCTTCTTCCGCCCAGCCATGTGATTCATCGTCCCTTCCGGCCCAACTTCGGGGCCACAGGACTCTAACCCGAAGTTGCGACCGTCTGGATAGGTGATTTGGGCTTTGACGTGGGGTTTTGATGGTTTTGGGTGTTTTGGGTCTGACTACGCTGCGATGGCGAGGGGGATGGTGGCCTTGATGAGGTCGAAGGCGCGGCGTTGGTCGTGGGTGGGTTCGGTGAGAGTCTCGATTTCGATGTTGGTGTCCTGGTAGCGGATTCGGTTGCGGGTCAAGGTGGCCAGGTGATCGAGCAGAGCGCGGAAGCTGCGCAGTGGGGTGGCGTCGGTGGTTTGGTGGCGAGATGCTTTGGTGTGCGCGTGTGG
>NZ_MWQA01000023.1:0-9168 GCF_002086915.1 Mycobacterium persicum
TAAGCGGATGTGCGAGTGCCTGGAGGTGTCGCGCTCGGGGTATTACAAATGGCGCAAAACCCGCGAGCGCGGACCGACCCCGGCCCAGCAACGGCGCGCCGAGTTGGATGCCAAGGTCGCCAAGTTCCACGCGGCCTCCGACGGCGTCTACGGCGCCCCGCGCATCCTGGCCGATCTACGCGATGACGGTGAGCGGGTCTCGCGCAAGACGGTGGCTGCCTCGCTGCGTCGGCAGGGTTTGGCCGGGATCTGCCCGCGGCGGTTCGCGCCGGCCACCACGGTGGTTGACCTCGATGCTGCGGTGCCTAAAGACCTGGTCAAGCGTCGTTTCGACACCGGGATCCTCAACCGGGTGTGGACCTCGGATATCACCTATCTGAGCACGGGTGAGGGCTGGTTGTATCTGTGCGCCGTCCGTGATGGCTGCTCACGTCGGGTGATCGGCTGGGCCATCGACGATTACCTGCATACCGATCTGGTCCAGGCCGCCGTGGAGATGGCTGTGGCGATGCGCGGCGAGCTCGCCGAGCAGGTCGTGTTGCACGCGGATCGCGGCTGCCAGTACACCTCAGCACAGCTCGCGCGGTTCGCCCATGAGCACAACCTGGCCCGTTCAGTTGGCCGCACCGCGGTGTGTTGGGACAATGCCCAGCAGGAATCGTTTTGGGCCACACTGAAAGTCGAGTTCTACGACCGACACCTGTGGCCGACCAAGGCGGCCGCCAAGCTCGCCGTGGGCGATTGGATCGAGCGGGTCTATAACCGACGCAGACGTCATTCGGCCCTCGCTATGATGAGGCCGGTCGAGTTCGAAGACCAACTCACTCAGACGGCACAAGCCGCCTGACCCTGTGTCCACCAAACGGGGTCAAGCCCATAACTCGGTGCCGTTGTCGAAATCCAAACCGGTTACTTCATAAGGTATTTCATGAATCCCTGCTTTCAGGGCGCCCAGGATGTGGGTGTTGGCGTTGTTGCGCACGGTGCGGGTGAAGACCCAGCCGATATGTACATCGGTGAGGTTGAGGGTCCGGGCGAACTCGCCCTTCAGTGTGGGGCCGCAATGCGCGACCGTATCGCCCTCGAAGAAGCCGGGTTCGGCTTCTACCTCATCGCCTGCCTTGCGGACCTTGACCGAATTCCGCAGCAGCGGTGAGGGTTTCGTCGTCAATACACCACTGATCTGGTCCTTGGCCCTCGCCGGCGCCAGATAGCGGTCAATCGTGGCCGCGCTCATCTCCAGCAGCTCTGCCCGCACGGCCGGGCTGTAGCGGTCACGACCAAAGGCCAGCTCGTCGTGGCGTTGCAGCCCGTCGAGCTGCAGCCGCATCGAAGCAGCCAGATACTTCCCGCACTGTCCACCCGAGGCGGCCCAAACCCTTTGCAGCACCTTGAGCGCGTCATAGGAATACTTCGGGGCCCTGGGCTTGCGGGGCCGCTTCGTCACACTGCGCCCCGGCCCCGGTGGCCGCTTCGCCGCTGCTGTGAGCCTGCGGCGGGCGTTGTCGCGCGACCACCCCGTCACCTCGACCACCTGGTCCAGAATCTGCCCCCTGTTCTTCTTCGAGGCCTTCACATACGCCTTGGCGTACCTGGTGGTGATCTCGGCACGAGACGTCATCGACAACCCACATTCCATGCCTGACGACGGTCACCGTTTCGCGGGCATTCTTATGTGAGGCACCGAGGGTGTTTCGCGGGCACTTTTCGTGAATCAAGCCGGTGCCTTGTAAGGCGCCCGTTCCGGGCTGAAAATGGGGCGGTGGTCGCCTTGCGACGCCGAGTCAACTTGGTCCTTCGAGGCCGGATGCGAGCCGGGCGCTGGGGTCGTGTGGCGCCCTTCATTGTTGCAGTCGTTGGTGTTTGGTTAAGCACGCGGATTAGTTTCTCCTTTCTTGCGGCCCACGGGCGACCACTCATCATGATCAGCTGGCCTGAGAGGAGTTGATGGGGCTGTGTTGACCGAGTCTGAGGACCGGGAAGAAATTATCGCCAGGGTCGCCGCGCTGGACATCGGCAAAGCCGACCTGGGTGTGTTGCGTGCGGCTTCCCGCGCCGCGGGGACGCCGAAAGCGGCGGCAGGAAGCGTCGACGCATTCGACGAATGACTGCCTCGTTGATCGAGCTTGCCAACGGCTGGTCGAACTGAAGGTGCAGCGGGTGGTGATGGAAGCCACCTCCGACTACTGGAAACCGGTGTTTTACCTGTTGGAAGCGCACGGGCTGGAGCCGTGGCTGGTCAATGCACGCGTCCATGTCGGATATGATCCTGACGATCGACATCGGATTTTTGGCGCAATAGGCTGAACGTAAAATGCTCGTCAATTCCAGCATGGGCCATGGCGATATCTGCGGCCCTGAAATTTCCCTGAGCGCGGCTCCCATCATGTGCAATTCTTGTCAACAAGAACTTTGGTCTACTTGCGCCCGACCAGCGGCGCTGCTCGCGGCTTCCCGCGGCATCGCGCGCTAACAACGATTGGCGACACCGCCCGGGTTATCTGGCGACAGCAGCCACCAACCAATAGGTGCAAGCGTAGAGCCGGCCGACGGGAGGTGCGCGTCAACTGACATGTCGATGCATGGAGTATTCGAAATCGCACATATTATGTCGGATGCGAGTCTTAATCTGGTATTGAATTTCCCAGGAGGCGGTTGATCGAGTCTGTCCAGAGCCTGGACTTCGTCCCGACAAGTTATTTCAAAGTGCTGCGATTGTCTACGCTCAACCAGTCGAGATGATCTGCACGGCAGTTCACTCATTGGTGCCAGTTTCCCGCATTAATGCTGGTAGTGAGAAAATCGATAACACCATCGCGAATTATGTCGTCACGTAGCTCGTCGCCTGCGATCAACTCCACATACCACACGACTCAACCTGCCAGGAAAGAGGAGGCTGGCAGTGGTTGCGCAAAGTGCCATCCTTGCGCGTTATTGCATCCGAACGCATGCAATCGATCAAGTTGTCGCGGGGTTTCGACGTGCTTTGCAGTGACAGTCAGACCTAATCCGCGGCCGAGTTCAATCATCGCTCGGGTGATCTGTTCATCGGCTGCCCGGTCGCGGATGCTTCCACCAATGTTCTCCACGAGCTTGCCGGCGAGTTTGACCACTCCGACCGGAAGGTTGGGCAGGTTGGCAAAGCTGGAGAACCCGGTGCCGAAGTCGTCGATTGCGATGCCCACACCTAGGGCGGACAGCTCTTGCAACGCAATCAATGCCGCCGCGTCTTTGCCAAGGCTTGTATCATGGCCAAGTTCAAGCTGCAAAGCGATAGCAGGTAGGCCGTTTCCGGTGAGCGCATTTTTGACTAGTGGAATAAATCCAGGATCGCAGATAACGCTACTGGCGATATTAACGCTGACGAATGGTTGCGGCTCGCTGCTGTCGTCACGCCAATCACGGGCAACGCGGCAGGCTTCCTCAATTACGAAGGCCGTAAGCGACGTAATCAGGCCGTTATTTTCAGCGATCTCAATAAATCGACCGGGGAGGAGGGTGCCCAACTTTGGGTGCGCCCAACGCAGCAGCGCTTCGGCACCGATTATGGTGGTATCGGCTAACCGGAAGATTGGCTGGTAAACAGCAAAGAATTCACCACGATCCAGTGCCGTGCGCATCGCGGCCGGCAGGAAGTATTGTGCGACCTGTTGGTCGCGGGCATGGGCCGCGCGTCGCTTATCGCCAATTCCAATACGGCTGTTATCCAGCGACTTAGCCGACTCGGCCTTTGGTCGGTCCGACAAGGTGCCTACATAGCCTACGCAGAGGTCCTGCAACAGCGAGGCAAGCCGTGTTGACGATCCATGGCCGCCGAAGTGGCGTTGGACGGCGCCGGCAACATCGCCCAACACGCGCGCGGGGTCGGGACCAGTAGCGGCCCGCCGCGCCAGGGAAGCGCCGACCCGCATGGCCAGGTTTGAGCTGCCCTGCTCATAGGCGCGTCGCAACATGGCCGCGAGCTGCTGAGAATATTCCACGTCAGACCCGAGGTTGCAAAACCGCACGGCATCGGCGATAGCACAGCTCAAGTCGTCGTCAGTTTTCGTCTTTGCTGCGGCCATCCTGGCAGGTCGCTCCTCACTGTTAAGGGGCGTGGGAGCCGCATCAGATCGACGGCCGATCAGCCCGTCTCATCTGACCGAACTTCAGCATTAAAAGCATCCGCCAAAACGCGTAGGTTGGCGCAGCAGGCCACGGGACCGGGTTCATCCCCATACAACACCTCTGACTATGATCTGCGGCAAGCTACAGGTGATGAGAAGGGCGGTGCTCCGGCAAGGCCGGGGAGCCATAAGCTTTAGCCACCGTTTCAGCTGCAGGGGCCAACGACCGGGGACCGGTCGATCTCACGAAAGCAAATCAGCACCGAAGATGTTTGGGGGGAATCGGGTTCAAGCAGTTGAATGTTTGCCGCAACCCATATCAGTTTCCTATCAGACGGACGTTCCACGGCGAAGATCGAACCGCTCTCAATACCCCTCATTCGGAAGATCTCGATCATGGCGACCAGGTCAGGGCCGACTGCTCGGCCATGACGGTCGTAAATGGGAACCTTTACGACGCGGGTAGCCGGGTCATATAGAGAATCACTGGAATCGATGCCCAGAATCCTCAGTGCCGCGGGGTTCACCAACTCAGCGCAACCATCAGGGCTCAACACCACCACGCCCTCGAACAGTGAGGAGATGACGCTTTGGAACAGTTGCTCGGCTCGACACCATACGGACTCGTCGCTGCACACCAGCACGAAACCGCTATCCATTGCGGTCACTGCCACCTGCACAGCCAGGGCCACCCCGTCGGACGTGCGGTGGGTAGTGTGCAGTAGACCGCCGTCGGCGACGACTTCATGAGGGTAAAGCGGCGCGCCAACTGCTTCGCTAACTGGCCGCGCTAATGCGTCTGCTGCCGGGCGACGATAGATCGCCTCGGCTGCCGGATTCCAACTGGTGACAATACCGGTGTGGGTGGTTGCAATGACGGCGTCGCTGACATGATTGACAAGGGCTGCCTGGTAGCGCAATGTCTTCTCCACGGCCTTTTGCCTGCTGAGGTCGCGCAGGACCACCAGATACGCGAGATTGCCGTTCCAGACAGTCAACACCGATGTCACTTCCACATCCAATGTGCTGCCATCCAGGAGCAACAATGTCTCCTGAGCCGGGTTTGAGGTGTCCCCGAGCTCACGCAGGGAGCCGATGCGTGCCATCATGTCTGGTACTGAGTCGGGATGCACGATTTCGGTGATCCGGCGGCCGAGGAGCTGGTTTTGCGATGTTGCGGCCAGCGTTTTTGTCCCGGTCGGATTGACATATACCAAACGGCCGTTTTCATGCACCAATATCACATCAGGACAATGGTCGAGCAGCTGTCGATAATGCTGGTCGAACAATTGGCGTTGAGTGGCTATATCATCGATCGCATAAGTTGCGCTGCACACCTGCGCTTCCAACTCGCTGCTATTATGCGTTTCCCGTAAGTCTTTCATCTTCCTATCCAGCGTAGTTGAAAGCTCGCCAACGTGAGGAAGTTTAGACCTCAGCCTATCACATCGCCCCTCGCGCTCGTGTGTCAGTCCCCTACGAGATGGCTTACAACCAGTTGGCCCAGGTCGGCACCGCTTACGTCAATGCCTAGGTCCCTGTCGATGAAACGTACGTTGGTAACACGGTCTAACCCCGCGATCATCGAACTGGAGTCGATTGCGGTGCCGAGGATCAAAATTGGCTTCTGAAGTGCACTGGCCCAGCCGAGTTCGACCACAACGCCTAGAGATGGAGGAATTCCAAGCACCGCGACAACCACGTCGGACGAAACCAGCTCTTTGTGGTCGATCGGAACGCACTCTGCGGGCGCCAACGGCGACGATCCCCAGTCTTCGTTGACCTGTGCGGAAAAGTATTCGAAACCCGCGTTGGCGAGGCAGGCGTAGAATTGTTCGAGTTCCTGCCTAAAAATGCGATCGAAAACGCCGTCGGCGCCTAGATAGTTGCTAAATGGCGCCGCGACAAAGATCTTCGGGCGTTGGTCATGGGAATGCTCGGCTGTCATGCGAATTTGGTGTACTTTCTTGTGTTATTCTTTGCTAGGGCGACCGGATATTTCTGCCTAACCTTCACGAGCTTGTCGAAGCATGACTGCAATAGATCGATATCGAGGTGCCACGACAGTCGAATCAGGTAGTTGTAGATGTCGGCCAATTCCGCCGCTATGGATCGGACATCGAGGTCGACACGATCAGCGCGATACTTCCATTGCAGCTCTTGGGCAAGTTCGCCAACTTCCGCCATAAGGCTGATAGCCAGATCCTGCGGTGTCTCGAACTTGCTCCATTCTCGCTCGCGGATGACCTGTTGCAGTTCAAGGTGGTAGTCCGGCCATTCGTAAGCCATCAGAGCTCGTGACTCACGACGATGGGTGCTCCATTGGCCAATAACCACCTGCTCTGAGTCAACATCGGGGATCAGCGCGTCGAGTCGCCACCCGCGGACCTGCATTATCCGGACCATGCCCGGCGAAATTGGAAGGTGAACGTATACACGTCCTTCAGTCTTGATAAATTCGTCGACCTTCTGCAATGCGAGCAGTAGCGCATCGAATGTGGCTTCGTCTTTCCAGAATGCCGTCGAAATCTTGGTCGAACCGCCCTTCTTGGGACATAAGACGAGCGCACCGACCAAATCGTGGCCTTGGTAGGCGAGGTAGACCAGCTTTGGTTTCGATTCCACGTCGCCGGGAACGCGCCCGGCTGCCGCTTGAATCTGCAAAATATCATGAGGAATGGCTTCATTGGATACAAACGACTTCGCTTTGCTGGCCAGTTGTTCCCATTGTCTTTCGGTCTCGGCGCGAACTAACGAGATATCTCCAGCACTCGTATCCAATGCAGAGCCGGGTGGCGATACGGGGAGTTGAAGAATTAATTCGCAGTGCGCTTTCAAATACTGGTCGCGCGAAGACCCCACGACGTGGAAACCTTGGCGGGTAAAAAAATTCACCGCTGAACGGTTAGACTTGTCAATGGTGCAGTAGATGTTCCTTACCGCAATATCGGCATCGGAAAGTGTCTTTTCCAGGTAAGCTAGAAGACTACGCCCCACTCCACGTCGTCGAGCCTTCGGATGTACGATCAGCGGGCTGATCTTAACTGTGTTCTGACGCTTTACGACGTAGTTCAGAAAGCCAATGACGCCGCCGGTTCGCGCACAGCTGGCGACTAGGCCAACCTGACGTGTCGAGTTGTAGCCACGCTCATCCACATTGTCGTTGAGGTACGCCTCCACCAGGCGATTGAAATGAGCAACATGATCACCTCCGTAGTGGGGATTCAGCGCATCGACAACCAGATCTAAGACCGCGCCCGTATGACCGACGCGAAACGGCTCCACAATAATATCCATGTCACACCTCTGCTCTCACTTCGACATAACCACACAAGCAAGTTTGGAAATTAGCCAGACAAACAATCACTGGTAGTGCTTCGATACTCCGGCCTAGTGCGGCATCACTTCGTGCACGCACAACTTGATAACCGGCCTTCGGCCCACGCGACGGATACGGCTTCGAACGCCCGCTCTACATGCTGCACTGCCTCGGCGCCGCTGTAGGCTCGGATCTGAAGCACCCGCACAGTCTTTCGGCCGCCAGCGCGCAAATACATCGGCAAAAATGCTTAAGTTGAAGCTGCGGCCTGCGCATCCATTGTGAAAGCGCCCGTTGATGGCTGCCGTGCGTCCTGATCCGACGAACGTGACGGCTGTCCACGAGCCGGAGAGCTGCTTACGCAAGATTCACGCGATCGCTGATTCCGCGGGCGAGTTGCAGCACGGGGACCCGGGCCCCCTTAGGGCTCGCGCAGTAATTGCTTAGGTTTTTCTGTTTGGTTTGTTCACACTTGTGGTATGACGCTGCTTGCTGTGGACTCCGATCGGGTCGCCGCCCGTTTGTCGTTGATCCGCCCGCATCTCGATGAGCGGGCGTGGCGGTTGTTGCTCGGCGCGGAGGCCACGGTGTTGGGTCGGGGTGGAATCAAGCTGGTCGCGGCGGCCGGTGGGGTGCATCCAGACACCGTGGCGCAGGGTGCGCGCGAGTTGGATTCCGACGAACCGATTCCGGGGCGGGTGCGCCGGCCAGGTGCGGGGCGCCCACCGATAGCGGTGACCGATCCCGACCTGCTCACCGCGCTGGATGCGCTAGTGGATCCGGTCTCGCGGGGTGATCCGGAGTCACCGTTGCGCTGGACGATCAAATCGACGGCCAAGCTGGCCGCCGAGCTAGCCGCCAGGGGGCATCGGGTGTCTGCGCGCACGGTGTCCAAGCTGCTCAAACAGGCTGGTTACAGCCTGCAGGCGAACTCGAAAACCATTGAAGGCGCCCAGCATCTGGATCGGGATGCCCAGTTCGGATATCTCAACACCCTCGTCGAACGATTCCAGGCCGGCGGGGATCCGGTGATCAGCGTGGACACCAAGAAAAAGGAACTCGTCGGAAACTACAAAGCCGCTGGCCGCGAATGGGAGCCCGCCGGGTCACCGCGCGAGGTGCAGGTGCACGACTTCGCCGACAAACAGCTGGGCAAGGTAGCTCCCTACGGGGTCTACGACGTCGGCGCCAACACCGGCTGGGTCAACGTCGGCACCGACGCCGACACTGGCCAGTTCGCCGTGGAATCGATCCGCCGCTGGTGGACCACGATGGGCGCCATCAGCTATCCCGGATCAAACAAGCTGCTGATCACGGCTGACTCCGGGGGCTCCAACGGATCCCGGCTGCGGCTGTGGAAAACCGAACTCGCCGCCTTCGCCACCGAGGCCGGACTCGACATCACCGTCTGCCACCTGCCGCCCGGCACCTCCAAATGGAACAAGATCGAACACCGGCTGTTCTCCGCGATCAGCCGTAACTGGCGCGGACGACCCCTGGAATCCCACGAGGTGATCATCGAAACCCTCAGGGCAACAACCACATCCACCGGACTAACCGTAAACGCGGCACTCGACACCACCACCTACCCCCGCGGCATCAAGATCACCGACAAACAGATCGCTGCCCTGCAAGCCACCCAGCTACACCGCCACCAATTCCACGGCGACTGGAACTACACACTCACCGCCCACCACACCCCGACACGCCCGACACCACCTACCTAATTACTGCGCGAGCCCT
>NZ_MWQA01000008.1:0-12768 GCF_002086915.1 Mycobacterium persicum
CACCGAAACTGCCCAGCGGCTCGTGGATTAACAAGCCCGACGACACCGAGGAGGCCACTCAGTAAATACCGCTCGACGGTGCCTCATTCAGGTTGACAAATTCCGCAGGCTGCCCGCCTGGTGATTGAGACCGGCCGGCCGGTGGCGCATGTGGCCGCCGAGATCGGTGTTGGTGAAGCAGTGCTGGGGCGTTGGGTGCGCCTCCAACGCGAAGCCTCCTCGGCTGGCGATACTGGCGTGGTGCTAGATGCTGATGAACGCGCAGAGTTGGAGCGCCTGCGCCGTGAGAATGCCGAATTGCGTTTGGACCGTGAGTTTTTGAAAAAAGCCGCGGCCTTCTTCGTCTCCGAACAACACCGGTAGAAGCCTACCGGGTGATCGAGGCGGAGAAGGCCACCTACACGGTTAAGCACCTGGCCAGCATCCCCACCGCCCTACCCGACATCCGCAAAGGCATCCGGACCAAGGCCTGCTGAACCACCATATTTCGCGGGCATTCCTACGTGGAGGCATCGACTAATTTTCGCGGGCATATTGACGTGAGGCATCACGGGCACCCTCGCTCTTAGACCGGAACCGACCCGTCCTGAATATGTCGATGGGAAAAATGCGCACTTTGGCTGATGTTCCTCACGCCGAGTCTTGGTCAGCTGTAGAGGGCTTTTGGTTCTCGCGGTGGGTGCGTGGCCGCGAGTCCGTCGATAGTGAGGGAAACTGTGAGCATGACCGCAGCCGAGGTGGCAGCTGGCGAAGGCCTGGGCTGTGCACCTGCCAATACCGTGCGGTCTTGCGAGGCCGAGCGCGGGAAGGCCTCCACGAAGGCCTGTGTGCCACAACTCGCGGTCATGATGTCAGGCACGCATGAGCGGGACGATCAAAGCTGGCTAAGCAAGTCCTTTGAGGGCGCTTATCGTGCAACACGACCTGACATCGCCGGATGGCCGTCGGGGTTCGGTCCTAACTGCCGCAACTCGCTGCACACCAAGACCTGCAACCGGTGGCCATACATGCGGTGTGGCTTCCAGCTCGAAGTCATGATTCAACGATTGTTTTGTGACGAATCAGGCGACAGCGGGACTGGCCAGTCAATTCCGCGAGCCGGGGTGCGCTGGTTGGGTGCCCCTTATCCGATCGCGGCGCATTCGATAGCTGATGATCGTGGCACGGCCCGACTAATGCGGCCGCTCCGTCGGGGCGCAACCTTGGGACCCCTTCGGTGAGCAATGAGCCCGATGCGGGCCGGCCCGCGCGGGTCCTGGTCTCCGACGACCCCGCTGATGTCGCAGTGCTAGAGCGACTTCGTGCCGACCCTACCGTCGAATTTGTTGACCATCTTGGCCGGCAACTGCAGGAATTGTCGAGCTTGCGACCAAAGCCGGATCCGGAGCTGTTCGCCGAGCCGAGCCGATGGGTGCATTACCCGTGGCGACGGGCCGTCGTGGCGGTACTGGGCCCGCGCGCGTTTCGCACCCTGCGGTTGGATCGCAACCGCAATGGGATTACTACCGAAGAGCAGGCTCAGTTGGGTGCACTGCGCATCGGGGTGGCTGGGCTAAGTGTGGGGCATGTGATCGCTTATACGCTTGCCGCCCAAGGCCCATGCGGGCAACTTCGTTTGGCGGATTTCGATTGTCTGGAGCTGTCTAACCACCTCAACAGGGTGCCCGCCACGGTGTTCGACCTTGGAACCAATAAGGCGGAGGTAGCTGCGCGCCGCATCGCCGAGCTAGATCCCTATCTGACATTGCGCGTGTTTGACGCTGGCCTCACCCCCAGACACCGTTGAAGAATTCCTAGAGGGCCTGGATATCGTTGTGGAGGAATGCGATTCGCTCGAGATCAAGACCTGTTTACGTGAGAGCGCCCGCAGCCGTGGCATCCCGGTGTTGATGTCCACCAGTGACCGCGGCCTAGTCGATATCGAGCGGTTCGACTTGGAGCCGCAACGCCCAATATTGCACGGCTTGCTCGGTGACCTTGATGTCCGATCGCTTGCTGCGATGAGCAGCCGTGAGAAGATTCCGTACATCCTGCGATTGCTGGAAGCCAAATGCCTGTCGTCCCGTAACGCGGCTTCATTAGTTGAGATCGATCACACGCTGTCGACCTGGCCCCAGCTGGCCGGAGAAGTGGCACTGGGAGCTTCGGCCCTGGCCGAAGCGGTGCGCCGAATCGGTCTCGGCGAGCAGCTGCATTCGGGTCGCACTCGGATCGACATCGGCGCAGCGCTCAACCAACTCACCGAGCCAGACCAGCCCAGGCACCATGCCGTGAGGCCGAAGCGTGTACAACACCCGGTGGCCGGGGTTGCTGATGTCATCGGCGCTGCCGCGATGCGCGCGCCTTCAGGCGGTAACCAACAGCCCTGGCGCATCGAAGCTCGCTCCGATGCCCTGGTGATTGACGTCGCGCCGGAACACACGGTCAGCCTCGACGTCGGTTACCGCGCCAGCGCCGTCGCGGTAGGGGCAGCGTTGTTCAACGCCAAGGTTGCAGCCGCTGCCTATGGTGTCCTCGGGCCGACGAACTTGGCTGAAAACAGAGGCGGCACGCCGCTGCGGGCTACCTTGACTCTAGGTACCGGACAAGATCCCGGACTGGCTGCCATTTATGAACCCATGCTCGCCCGCGAGACCAACCGCCACCACGGCGAACCGACACCGATCCCGGTCGAAACGATCGACGTGCTTAGGGAAGCGGCGGCCGCCGAAGGCGCGCATGTGCATTTGTTGACCACACGGGACGATATCGCTCGTGCGGCCGCCATCCTAGCTGCTGCTGACCGTATCCGTTTTCTGACGCCACGGCTGCACGCGGAAATGATGTCGGAGCTGCGCTGGCCGGGAGATCCGTTTCCGGACACTGGTATCGAGGTGTGCAGCCTCGAAATGGCTCGCGATCAGCTTGTCGAGTTGGACCTGCTGCGTCGTACGGATGTGATGGAGCTCTTGGCCCAGTGGAGCGCCGGCACTGCGCTGGGCCAAGACACTCACCGTCGCGTCACAGCCAGTTCTGCACTCGCCGTGGTTTTGGTCGCTGGGCGTACGTTGACCGACTATGCTCGCGGCGGATCGACGGTTGAGGCAGTATGGATCGCCGCAAACCGTTACCTGCTTGGCGTGCAGCCGATTTCGCCGGCATTTATCTACACCCATGAAGCGAGCGAGCTGCACGCATTGTCTGCCCAGTTCGCTGATGAGTTGGGCAAGCTACGCAGCGACTTTCACAGTTTGTTCCCCGTCTCGGCCCAAGACTCCATCGCACTGGTGCTCCGATTAACGACCGCCCGGTCCACCTCGGTGCGGAGCCGCCGCAGTCTTGATCGCATCCGAGTGGTGTCGGTGTGAGCGGCTGGATTACGACCATGAGCCGTTCCCTAGACGAGCTTGTCACTGCGGTGGCCTCGGAGCTCATGGTGGCTACGGTGACCACCGCGGATTTGATTAGTAAACGGGTGCTAGCCGACTTGGTAAATCACTTCGGCGTCGATGCAGGCTTTCTTCGTCACAACGATCACAACATTCGTGCGACGAGGCTGGTCGCGGAGTGGCCGCAACGCGATTATGTGCCCGATCCCGATCCGATCGGCGTCGTGTATTTCGATGACGCAGATCCGATTTTTGCCCTGTGCGAGCACGCCAAAGACCCGCTCGTGTTGCATCCCGAACGGGCCAATGTGGACTACCAGCGTCGCATCCAGCAAGGCACTGCCGTGCCGGCCGTTTCCCTGGCGTGCGTACCGTTGCTCTCCGGAGAGGTCACTACCGGCGTCCTCGGCTTCGTCAAGTACGGTGACCGGCGATGGCATGCGGACGAGTTGTACGCACTTCAAGCGATTGCAACTCTTTTCGCGCAGTTGCAGGCACGCCTCATTGCCGAAGAACGATTGCAGGCCCGTATCGTTGCCGAAGAACAATTGCGATACTTGGCGGACCATGATGATTTAACCGGGTTGTTGAACCGACGAGCTCTAACCGCTCATCTCAATAATCGGCTGGCAAGCGGTCAGCCCGGCCCGGTGTCGTTGCTCTTCCTCGATCTCGATCGGCTCAAACTGGTTAACGACTATCTCGGTCACGCCGCTGGTGATCAACTGATCAAGGTCCTTGCCCACCGGCTGCGCGAGGCAACCCAAGATTCGGCGTGCGTGGGCCGTTTTGGTGGAGACGAGTTCGTAGTGGTGCCGGCCGAGCCGATGTCGATCGATGCTGCCGAGTTGTTCGCACATCGCCTGCAGACGCAGCTGAAAAAACAAGTGGTGATTGATGGCGAGGCGCTCACCCGCACTGTGAGCATCGGCGTTGCCAGCGGTCTCCCGGGACACGACACCGCATCAGAGCTGCTGCGCAGGGCCGATCAGTCGGCGCTATCGGCGAAAAGCGTTGGCGGCGGTAAGGTTGTCGTTCTCAACCACGAGGTAAGAACACAACATGCACTGCAAACGGACGTTGAATTGCACTTGGCAGGGATGATCGATACTGACCTGGTGCTGCATTACCTTCCCGAGATAGACATGCGCAACGGCAAGATTCTGGGCGCTGAGGCGCTTGTCCGCTGGCAACACCCGACGCGGGGCTTGTTGTTGCCTGACTCATTCATCAAGGTAGCCGAATCCATCAATCTTGCAGGCAAGCTGGGCCGAATGGTGATGCGCTTGGCGTGCGCAGAATTCCGTCGATGGCGGTCGGCCGGTTTGGGCGTTGATGCGTTATTGCGCATCAACGTCTCGCCAGTGCAACTGGTAGCCGGAGGATTTGTTGACACGGTGGCCAGCACGCTGGATCAGTTCAACCTCGACGCCAACCTGATCTGCCTGGAAATCACTGAAAGTGCGGTGGTCCAAGACCTCGAGGCCACTCGCAAGACACTTTGCGGGCTAAAAGAGATCGGAGTCCATCTCGCCATCGACGACTTCGGCACCGGCTACAGCGTGCTCACCCATCTGAAATCCCTGCCGGTTGACACGATCAAGATTGACAAGGGGTTCGTAGCCGAACTCGGTAGCAACAGAAGTGATCTGGTGATCGTGAGGGCAATCATGGCATTAGCAAAGGAATTTGGACTCGAAGTGGTCGCTGAAGGCGTTGAGACCGCCTCTGCGGCGGAGATATTGCTGGACTTAGGCTGTCATCGCGCACAGGGATTTCTGTTCTCGCGCCCCGTCGACGGCGCGACGATGGAATCGCTGCTGGCCGAAGGCATCGCCCCGAAGCGCCTCCCACTAGTCACAACTGCCACGTCCAACAGAGACGAGCTCGGGCAGTCACAGACTCAAGATCCTAATGCCGAACAGCCCCAAGCAGGTTCATACACGATCGGTGTGCTCGGCCGGTCTCACATGGCAGCTAGTTGCGTCCAGAAAGTGTAGGCTCTTCCGACCTGATATGGTCTGGTGGATTTCGTTGAGCCGCCCTGGGTTTCGTGCACACCTTCTATTGGCACGATACCAAGCAAGATACGAACCGGAGCGTAAAGGTGTATAGCGGTCCTGTTGGTTGGGAGCATCCCGAAGATTTACGACTGTGAGGTTTAACTGGTGCCAACCGCGCGAGCGGGGCTGAACGATGCAGCCGCGGCAAGACAACCGACACGGTAGATGTCGAGTCGGCCGCCCGCACTGTCCTGAACAAACCTGCTGCCCCTAGCGGTTTGACGAAGATGGGGCATGATGATCAGCGGTGGCGGGCGGCTTGTTGGGTGAGTTGTACCCGTGACGTGATGTTAAGCTTGCCGTAAATCTTGGTCAGATGTGTTTGCACAGTGCGCGGCGAAAGGAAGAGCTTTTTCGCGATTTCCTTGTTGGTCATTCCTTTGGTAACCAAATTGACGACATTGTGTTCAGCTGGGGTCAAAGATGCCCATCCGGTCGCAGGCCGTGTACGTTTACCCCGGCCACGCTGCGCGTAAGCGATCGCTTCGTCGATCGACATTGCGTTGCCTTCGGTCCAGGCGGAATCGAACTCCTGGCCACCAATCGCCGAACGCAGCCGGGCAACCAAGGCCTCATAGTCGCCGTCCCAGACCTTGAAGCGGACTTCCCCGGTATGTTCCCGTTGGGCTGCCGAAGCGCCCAGAAGACGCACCGCTTCATGGTGACTACCTGCCTCCCCGCCTAAGTGGGCCAACACCTCCAACAGATCGGGCATCCCCAAGTAGGCCTGCAATTTGACACCGCAATTCACCGCGGCATGGGCGTCATCGCGGGCCTGGCCGAGTCTTTCCTGCGCGATCGCGATGTGAGCGCGTGTTTTCAGTGCCATCATGAGATGCCACCCGCTAGTGGAATTTACAGCCTGGTCGGCCAGCCGTTGCGCAGTTGCGACATCGCCTTGTATCAAGGCCAACTGCGCCGCGACTGCATGGTGGACAGGCAATTGGCGTTCAGGTGCGAGATGTTCAACGGTGAGGTTGTACGCCTCGATGGCGCCGATATCGCCTGCGGCCAAGGCCGCGTATGCCACTACTGAATAAGCGCAATCCTCAAAGACTTTGCCTAACTCACTTACGGATTTCACACAAGCATCGGCCGCTACCAGGGCCGCTGCGCCGTCTTTGTGAGCCGACAACCACGCTTGCAGGTACAAACCTAGCGATTGGGTAACAATGTCGGTGGCGTCCTCGGCTTCGATGGTAACCTCACAGCATCGCTCAAGTGCGTCGGCCAGGTAACCTTCCCAGGCATACGCCGCGCAAGCCCATAAACGACATTGCCGCGCAACGAATCGATCCCCGATAGCGTCCGCAAGTTCGAAGGCTTGATCACTCGCTCCTCGCAATTCTGTCGGATCGCCCGCAATGCAGGCGGAGGCCAACCGCCAGTAACGAATTCGGTTCAATGACCACCTATCGCCGATCGTCCTCGCGACCTCCATGGCTTCGCCGAAGTACTCTTGAGCCGCGATCGGGTCGTAACCACTGCACCATCCGCAGGCGACGAGCGCCCGAGTCAATACAGCCGGATCACCCACTTCACGCGCTAGCGCCAGCGCTTGATGTGCCTGCGAGAGTACGGTCGGCGCGCCAACTGCAGTCGATGCCAACAACGTACTGAGCAAGACTCTGTCGGCAAGTGCCCGCGCCCAGACTCCGGGTCTTATTTCAGACTGAATGTCGTATTCGGCTCCAAGAATCGAATCCAGCCAGGCCAAACCTTCGTGCTGGCGGCCACGTCCGAGCCATACCGGCTGCAATAAGGAAGCGAGACTTAATGCGACTGAAATGTGCCCCTCTTTACGGTTCCACATGAACGCCGCACGAAAATTTTCCAGCTCGGTCTCAGCCACCTCGACAAACAACGGACCCCCATTGCTCGCTGGCGTCTCCAGGCTTGCAGCCAACTGCGTGTAATAATCCGCGTGCCGTTTCCATACTCCGACCTCACCGGATTCGACGAGCTTTTCCGCCGCGTATTCACGAACTGATTCCAATAGACAATATCGTGCTTGACGTTGAACCTTTTCGACCGCCACCAACGATTTGTCGACAAGCATCGTGAGTTGATCAAGCACCGCAAAGGGCTCGCGGCCGTCTCCAGCAACCGCCACCACCGCGGCCAAGTCGAACGTGCTTGGAAACACTGCGAGCCGGCGAAAAACAACTTGCTCGCTCTCAGACAATAGATTGTGTGACCAATCCATCGAACCGCGCAAAGTCTGCTGGCGTGGTATCGCGGTTAGGCCTCCGGTCAACAGCCGAAATCGGTCGTCTAAACTATCGGCGATCTGGGTCAACGACAAAGACCGAACTCGCGCTGCTGCCAATTCGATTGCCAACGGAATGCCATCGAGCCTGTGACAAATCTCGGAGATTGTGCGAAGCTTCTGATCAGTGACTTCGAACGTTGGTTGAACCAGGCGTGCCCGCTCGACAAACAGTTGAATCGCCTCGTCGGCAACCGAAAGCGACGGCAAGCACCAGACAATCTCACCCGCCACCCCGAGCGATTCACGACTAGTCGCCAGAATTGTCAAGCCCGGGCACACAGTTAGCAGTGAAACTACCAATTCTCGGCATGCGGTCACAAGATGCTCGCAATTGTCCAATACCATAAGCATCCTGCGCTCGCCAATGAAACGACTAAGGGTGTTCATCATCGTGCGATTCGGCTGGTCCATCAAACCGAGTGCGTGCGCCGCGATCGTTGGTACAACTGTTGGATCGGCGACTGGGGCCAGATCCACAATCCAGGTACCGTCGGGATATTCAAGCATCCTCGAAATTTCGATGGCCAGCCGGGTCTTTCCGACTCCGCCTGGACCGTTCACGGTAACGAGTCGGCAGGTAGCCAGAAGCTCGCGCAGCTCTTGGATTTGCTGACATCGCCCAATAAAACTGGTGATGTAGAAACTATTGCACTCCAAATTCAACTTCTTCTCCAAGTTTCTCTAACGTGAAAACGCTGGGATTGAAGATGATCGACGAACACGTCTGGTTGGATTTCTGCCACAATTGCCAACCATCAAGATGCTGACCAATGATAATTAAGAAGAGGGCAACATCAGAACATTCTATTTGCTGCGCTCGTGATTTCCTGGACGAACGGGCCGGTGGCAATTTGTGGCCCCGTGATTACCCTGCTCAACCGCCTTTCACCCAAGTCAAACAGCAGTGTAACGCCGCACCGCGTCGGTACACTCCAAGCTCGCCGAACCAGGTATCTGGATGTTGCCCGGGAGCAATCGATGACATATCCCGAACCTGACTGGACTATTCACCGCGCATCACCCAAGCTGCCGCAGCGAGCCCAAGGCCGCCGCCTGTACCACACTTTGATCCCCGAACACATCCGCGCCGCCACGGCATCGGCGCAGTGGCGCCGCCTGGAATCCCCTACCTCGATGCACGCTGTCGACCCGGATGTGCCCCTCCGCCTCGCGTCAAAACCCCCCGGTTCTGGCCGCATCCGCAGACACTTGAGCGCCCCGCCCTACGAGCGCGCTGGTCTTGAGCCAAGCGAAACCGCCCATCTCGTACGCGGTTTGGCGGATGTTCGCGGAATCGGAGCGCAACATACTTCCAGGCATGCATCCGATCGATACAGGCTACCTCTCGCCCCTGGACACCCTTCCAACGCTCACCCCGGTGCTACTGGAATACCCGCGTCCCGACGTAGCGCTAATAGTCCTCAATCGGCTAGACCGAATGAACGCCTTGGGATTAGAGCTGGTCGTCGCTCTGAAACAAACACTAGAAAAGATCAACTGCGACAATTCCGTGCGAGTTGTGGTACTCACTGGTGTTGGCAGAGCGTTTTGCACGGGTGCCGACGAAGAGCCTGCAGGCAAAGTGCCGCATGAAGGACTGCTGCCGCCGGCCGATGCATTACGCGCACTGGAAATGCTCGACGAGGTGACCTGGCAGCTACGACTGATGCACCAGCCGGTGATCGCAGCTATCAACGGCGCGACCCATTGCGGCGGAATGTGTTTGGCGCTAGCTGCCGACATCCGGGTGGTAGCGGACAGCGCATACTTTCGCGCCGCGGGAATCAGAAACGGCCTGACGTCCAGCGAGCTCGGATTGAGTTACTTGCTGCCTAGGGCGATCGGATCTTCGAGAGCGTTTGAACTGATGTTGACAGGCCGGGACGTCGACGCAGTAGAGGCCGAGCGCATCGGGCTCGCGTCTTGTCGGGTGGCTGACGAAGACCTGTTGGACCATTGCTTGACGATGGCCGGCCGAATTGCGGGATTTTCAAGGATTGGCACCGGATTGACCAAGCGCGCACTGTGGGACTACCTCGACGCTGCTAGTGTGGACGGGCACGTGCAGACCGAAGACTCGGGGCAGCGCTACAGTCGGTTGCTAACAAGACGTTTCGACGTGGCGGTCGCCGCGCGCGCCGAGAAGCGCCTGTCCGTACTTACCGATTGCCGATAGGCTCGTCGACGGCACGATTTCACACGCGAACATATGAGTTGGAATATGTTGTCGCGCGAGACTTTCGTTGGCGTCTTTCGCAATCCCGCCAGCCTCAGGCCGGGGCAGCCGTCGAGCGTTTCGCTGCTTGTCACACCCGATCCGTAGTGGTGCGTCGCCACCTCGGCAATGCTGGCCTCTGTCTGCGGTGGTGTTCGTCGTGCCCGCCTAACGGGATCTGATCGGCGCGCAGGTGCGGACCGGGTCGGGTGCGGAGGTCGCGGACGTGCCCAACGGCTGCTTGGGGCTTCCGTTAGCGGCTATCGACCGCGTCTTCCAGACCAAACTAGGCGGCGGCACCCCACAATCTGCGACGTAGCGATTTGTGCGTGATCGCAGGGTATGTACGCACTTTTGCTGATGTTGTCCCGTTGGTGATCGCTGCATGCTGTAGGCGTGTGCCTGGTTGAGCCGATCTCCGTCAACCAGCAACAAACCTCGGCCCCCGCGAAGGTCCCCGCGACCGCGAACTCATCCCTGCGAGATGATTAGGAGAGCACGTTGAGCACGCTCCGCACCAATGCCGACACCCGGGACGTGGAAACAGGTGTCAGCACGAGCGCTGTGATGGCGGCTGCTGCTGGCGCCAGCGAAACCGGCCGGCCTGACCCTTTGATCCGAGATCCGTACGCCGCGCTCCTGATTGCAGATGCTGGCAGCGGCGTCTGGAGGACTTTGCTTGACGACTCGCAGTTTGCCAAGCTCAAATCCACCGGTCCCGAGACCGCCGCATACCTTGACTACCTACGCAGTTATCAGGCGATTCGGACACAGTTCTTCGACACCTACATCGCCGACGCTGTCGCGGGAAAGATCTGCCAGTTAGTCATCGTTGCGTCCGGTTTGGACGCGCGCCGACCGGCTGGATTGGCCGCCCGGCGCCACGGTTTATGAGATGGACCAGCCTCAAGTACTGAACTACAAGTTTAAAACTCTTGCAGCCCAAGGTGTTGCGCCCGCGGTCGACCTCCGCGCGGTCTGCGTAGACCTGCGCGGTGACTGGCCCGCAATGCTATGGGGTGCGGGTTTCGGCCCTTCGCTGCGGACAGCGTGGTTGGTCGAAGGGCTATTGGTCTACCTGCCCGCCGACGCCCAAGACCGGTTGCTTGCCCAGATCACCGAGCTGAGCACGGTGGGCAGTCGGCTTGCCGTGGAAACTGCGGTCACTTGCGCCGAAGAACGTAAAGAAGAGTTGCGGCAACGGTTTAACGATATCGCTGCCGAACTCGGACTCGTAAAACTGATGCACCTGCAGGATCTCAACTACAACGACCCAGATCGGGCGGTCGCCACGGATTGGCTAAACACCCACGGATGGCACGCGACGGCGCGGAACTCCATCGGCGAACTGCGCCGCCTGGACCGCTGGGTTAATGGTGTACCGATCGCTGACCACAAGGACAGCTTCGCCGACTTCGTGACCGCGGAGCGGCGATAAGGATTTTTGTCGCGTTTTCCATCGACCTCATCCTCGGAAATCTTTTGCTGGCATTAGGACCAGTTCTCTTGACGGCCGCGCGATACATGATCGCACTACTACGGAATGGTGAGAATGACCGACGCAGCAAACAATTGTCATCGCAACCCGGCTTCACATGGCCGACACCATCAAGAATTCAGGCGCACCGCCACCGCCATAAAAATTGATTCAATCGATTCTCCGACCCGCCGCACCACATCGCGCCAGCGTAAACGCGCGGCCGGCGCGGCGCTAGGAGCACTAGTCTTGACCACCGGAGTTACCGCGGCCGTGGATACCCTTAACGACTACGCCGCTATTATCAGCGCCGGCCGATTAACAATCAATCTGGCCGATCACGGCAAATCGAAATCCGACAGTTGTTCGAATGATACTCTCGATATCACCACCGACACCAGCGGTAACGATGATGACAACTATCTCCAGGTGTTTGCCGCCAATAGCAATAATTATGACGGTGGTCTCGCTAACCCGTTCCTTGGCGAAGCAATTCCCGTCAGGATCGAAATCGTCGACATTTGGGATCTCGTCGAAATGCTAAACGATCCCGTCAACCAACCCATTGAATTACTTCCACTGAATCCCGATACCGACAATCAGAATCAAAACTGACAGCTGGGCACTAATGCGTGAGGAGCGCCTCATGGAGATGCCTTCCGGAAGTGGTGTCCGGGTCCAGTCTTCGGTTATCGCACTTGTCGCCGAAAGTAGGTTGAGATGGCAGTGACGCTGGTTTCCCATCGTAAAATGACGCCGCGCCAGCGGCTGACGATTGTGGCGACCGGTCTGGGAATCTTCATGGTGTTTGTGGACGTCAACATCGTGAACGTGGCGTTGCCCAGCATCCAAGCGGTGTACCACACCGGTGAGCAGGGTCTTCAGTGGGCGGTCGCCGGCTACAGCCTCGGTATGGCTGCGGTACTGATGAGCTGCGCTTTGATCGGCGATCGGTATGGCCGCCGGCGCGGATTTTTCGTTGGGCTAGCGGTGTTCGCGGCCGCTTCGGTGATCTGCGCGGTACCGGTCAGCCTCGGAATACTCACGGTGGCCCGGGTGGTCCAGGGTGTGGGTGCGGCTTTCATTTCGGTGCTCTCGCTGGCGTTGCTCAGCCACGCTTTTCCCGACCCGGGTATGAAAGCACGCGCGATAGCGGGCTGGATGGCCATTGGCTGTATTGGTGCGGGTTCCGCCCCGGCATTGGGCGGGGTCCTGGTTGAGGAGTTCGGCTGGCGCAGCGTCTTCGCGGTCAATGTGCCTCTTGGCGCAATCGTGTGGCTACTGACGGTACTGAGTGTCAGCGAATCCAAAGACCCTGATCCGACTCAGCTCGACTGGCCGGGGCAGCTGTTGTTTGCCCCCGCGATCGCGGT
>NZ_MWQA01000003.1:0-1424 GCF_002086915.1 Mycobacterium persicum
GGCTCTTCGCAGATGAGGGTGTAGAGGTGGTCGGCGCGTCGTTGCCGGGATAGGGGTCGAGGTCTTCCGAAGATGAGGGTTCCTACACACCTGATCTGGAAGACCTCGACATGCCTGACGCTACCTTCGCTTGCCCTGATCTGACCACGTTCTGCCGCCTTGATGAGCTCGGGATGGAGGTGACTGGACAACGCCTGGGACCCGAGCAGGCGGTGCTGGCGTGCCGGATCGTCGGCGACGACTCGTGGTGTCGGCGCTGCGGCGAGCAAGGTGCGGTGCGCGACACCGTGACCCGTCAACTTGCGCACGAGCCATTCGGGTTGCGGCCGACAACCTTGCTGGTCACGATCCGCCGCTACCGATGCGCGGGCTGCGCGCACGTGTGGCGTCAAGACAGCAGCAAGGTCGCCGAGTCGCGGGGCAAGCTCTCCCGCCGCGGGTTGCAGTGGGCGCTGGAAGCCCTTGTGTGCCAGCACCTGAGCGTGGCTCGGATCGCCGAAGCCCTGGCGGTGTCGTGGAACACCGCCAACAATGCGGTCCTGGCCGAAGGCAAGCGGGTGCTCATCGCCGATCCGGCCCGCTTCGACTCGGTGGCGGTGATCGGCGTCGACGAGCACGTCTGGCGGCACACCCGCCGGGGCGACAAGTACGTCACCGTCATCATCGATTTGACCCCGGTGCGCGACAAGGCTGGTCCTGCGCGGTTGCTCGACATGGTCGAAGGGCGGTCGAAGAAGGCGTTCCAGCAATGGTTGGCCGACCGGCCGAAGGAATGGCGTGATGGTGTGGAAGTCGTTGCCATGGACGGATTTTCCGGGTTCAAGACCGCGGCCGTTGAAGAGCTTCCCGATGCAGCGACGGTGATGGATCCCTTCCACGTGGTCCGATTGGCAGGCAACGCCCTCGATGAATGCCGGCGCCGTGTCCAGCTGGACACCTGCGGGCACCGGGGCCGCAAGACCGACCCGCTCTATGCGTGCCGGCGGACCTTGCAGACTGGCGCTGATCTGCTTACCGACAAGCAACGGGCCAGGCTGACAGCCCTATTCGCCGTCGACGTCCATGCCGAGGTCGAAGCCACCTGGCAGATGTATCAGCGCACCGTGGCCGCCTACCGCCACCCCGACCGCGCCACCGGCCGCACCATGATGGCCGCGCTGATCACCACGCTGAGCACCGGCGTTCCCCAAGCCTTGCAGGAGGTCATCACCCTCGGGCGCACGCTCAAGAAGAGGGCCACCGATGTCCTGGCCTACTTCGACCGGCCCGGCACCTCCAACGGGCCCACCGAAGCGATCAACGGCCGTCTTGAACACCTCCGCGGATCCGCCCTAGGCTTTCGCAACCTCACCAACTACATTGCCAGATCGCTACTGGAAACCGGTGGATTCAGACCCCAACTACACCCTCGATTGTGAAGAGCC
>NZ_MWQA01000022.1:0-1864 GCF_002086915.1 Mycobacterium persicum
CGGGCAGTTTCAACACCGGGATCGCCAGCACCGGTGGCACCAACACCGGGCTGTTCAACACCGGGTTGGGCAACACCGGATGGGCCAATGCCGGCGACTTCAACTCCGGTGGGTTTAACGCCGGTGGTTTCAATACCGGCTCGTTTAACCCCGGCGACACCAACACCGGCTGGTTCAACATCGGTGATATCAACACCGGAGCGTTCAACACCGGCGATATCAACACCGGCGCGTTCCTCACCGGCGACGGCAACAACGGATTCTTCTGGCGCGGCACCGGCCAGGGCCTCATCGCCGCCGACTACACCCTCACCATCCCCAACATCCCGCTCACCCTCGGCGGCGGCGGCGTATTCGAATTGCCCATCACCGGCCAGATCACCGGCCTGACCGTGCAGTCATTCATGGTGCACGGGATCGGCGACAGCAATACTGGCATACCGCTGAACCTTCAGCTCAATGTGCTCGGACAACAGACCGATGAGGTCGGCGTCCACGTTCACATCCCGGTGATCGACAAGAACGTCACCATCCCACTACCGCCCCTGCCGATCAGTTTGGGCATAACCGTCGACAATCAGATAGGTGCAATCCTCGTCCCGCCAATCACCATCAATCCGATTACGTTTAATGATGTTGTGGTGGGTGGTGATACGACGTCGTTGTCGGCGGTTGTGGCGGGTGGTATTGGGCCGGTGACGATTCCGGTGTTCCAGTTGGCGGCGGCTCCGGGTTTTGGGAACGCGACGGGTGTGCCGTCGTCGGGTTTCTTTAATTCGGGTGTGGGTGGCGGCTCGGGTTTCGGCAATAGTGGTAGTGGTGTGTCGGGTTGGTGGAATGTTGGGTCGCTGAGTTCGGGTTATCAGAATTTGGGTAATCTGGTGTCGGGTTTCATCAACAAGGGTGAGTTGCTGTCGGGGATCAACAACAGCAATATGTTGGGTCTGTCGACCTCGGGTGTGGGTAATGTCGGGGACAACGTGTCGGGGTTGTTCTTCCAGGGCGCCGACCGGATGAGTATTTTTAATGCGGGGTTGGCGAATGTGGGGGTGGGCAATGTTGGGTTTGGGAGTGTGGGTGATGGGAATGTGGGTGGGGGCAATGTTGGTGGTAGTAATGTGGGGTTTGGGAATCTGGGTGGTTGGAACTTTGGGTTGGGGAACCTGGGGAGTTTCAATGTGGGTTCGGGGAATATCGGGTGGTATAACTTCGGGCCGGGGAATTTGGGGTTGTACAATGTGGGGTTGGGGAACGCCGGGGATTACAACGTTGGTTTCGGGAATACCGGGATCGGTAATTTCGGGTTCGGGAACACCGGTAGCCATAATATTGGGATCGGGTTGAGTGGTGATGGTCAGGTCGGGTTCGGGGGCTGGAATTCCGGTAGCGGGAATGTGGGGTTGTTCAACTCCGGGACCGGGAATGTGGGGTTGTTCAACTCCGGGACCGGGAACTGGGGGGTGGGCAACTCCGGTGAGCTCAATACGGGGTTGTTCAACCCGGGCCGGTTGAACACCGGGGTGTTGAACACCGGGTTGCTCAACACCGGGGTGGGCAATGCGGGTTCCTACAATTCGGGCAGTTTCAATGTGGGGTCTTCCAACACCGGCTCGTGGAATGCCGGGGACACCAACACCGGCTGGTTTAACCCCGGCAACCTCAACACCGGGATCGCCAACACCGGTGATGTCAACACCGGCGGGTTCAACCAGGGCAACCTCAACAACGGCTTCTTCTGGCGCGGCGACGGCCAGGGCCACGCCGGCTTCGACTACACCCTGACCATCCCGGCAGTCGCACTGGACCTCGACGTCGACGTCCCCCTCAACATCCCCATCACCGGCCACCTCGGCGACATCGTGAT
>NZ_MWQA01000018.1:0-1038 GCF_002086915.1 Mycobacterium persicum
CCGTGGTGGCCGGCGCGAACCGCCGCGGGCAGATCCCGGCCAAACCCTGCCGACGCAGCGAGGCAGCCACCGTCTTGCGCGAGACCCGCTCACCGTCATCGCGTAGATCGGCCAGGATGCGCGGGGCGCCGTAGACGCCGTCGGAGGCCGCGTGGAACTTGGCGACCTTGGCATCCAACTCGGCGCGCCGTTGCTGGGCCGGGTTCGGTCCGCGCTCGCGGGTTTTGCGCCATTTGTAATATCCCGAGCGCGACACCTCCAGGCACTCGCACATCCGCTTAGAGCTGTTCGGTCTTTTCCTTGGCTAGCAGGAGAAGTCGGTTCTGCAGATCGGCGATCTCGCGGCCGATTTTGGCGGGGTTGAGGTGGTCGCGGTAGGCGGTCAGTTCGGCCTGCTGGGTTGGTGAAAGGACGCCGGCGGCCAGAAGCCGGTCGAATGGGGTCTGCGGTGTGTCGTAGAGGCGTCGGCGGCGGCCGTCGCCGCTGCTGGCGTACCCGATGGGTTTGATGGTTGGGGTCAGGTAGTTGAGCCGGTCGTTGACCAGTGGCCAGAGCCGGTTGAGCAGGGCTCGTTCTTCAGGGGTGTCGTAGCGGTAGTAGAACGCGTATTTGCGTACCAGGTGGTTGTTCTTGGATTCGATGGTGGGCCTGGTCGTTCTTCTTGTAGGGCCGGGATCTGGTGAAGAAGATCTCCATCTCTGCAGCCCACTTGATGACGGCCTTGTTCAGGAACGGGGGTTGACCCCTGATGGTGGACACCTGACTGGTGGGGCTGCTGGTCCCGCGGGAAGGATGTCCGTATGTCGGGCAAGCGTCGCAAGTACACCCCGGAGTTTCGGGAGCAGCCCTCTCTGCCAACCTTGGGTGAGGCACTCGCCCCCTGATAATTAGTGACCCGAGGGCGGGGATGGAGAGTTTCCCCGAGATGACGAGCAAGGTGACCGTATTGGCCCCCCCGGTAGGGATCGATGATCCTGGTCGGGTGGATGGCGATAGTACCCAGCGGCCCGATCCGCAGGTGCCCGAGCGGGCGAAACG
>NZ_MWQA01000026.1:0-1716 GCF_002086915.1 Mycobacterium persicum
GGGATGTTGGGGATGGTGAGGGTGTAGTCGGCGGCGATGAGGCCCTGGCCGGTGCCGCGCCAGAAGAATCCGTTGTTGCCGTCGCCGGTGAGGAGCGCGCCGGTGTTGATATCGCCGGTGTTGAACGCTCCGGTGTTGATATCACCGATGTTGAACCAGCCGGTGTTGGTGTCGCCGGGGTTAAACGAGCCGGTATTGAAACCACCGGCGTTAAACCCACCGGAGTTGAAGTCGCCGGCATTGGCCCATCCGGTGTTGCCCAACCCGGTGTTGAACAGCCCGGTGTTGGTGCCACCGGTGCTGGCGATCCCGGTGTTGAAACTGCCCGAGTTGGCGATACCGAAGTTACCGCTGCCGGAGTTGAAGAACCCGATATTGTTGCTGCCCGAGTTGAACAACCCCACATTACCGGCACCAGTGTTGAAGCCGCCGAACCCGATCTGATTATCCCCGGTCAGCCCAATCCCAATATTATTGGTGCCCTGGTTCGCCAACCCGAAATTCCCGAAACCGGTATTACCGAAACCGACATTGAAACTCCCACTATTACCCCAACCCCGGTTCCCATCCCCCACATTGCCGCCCCCCACATTGTCGTTGCCGACATTGCCGCCACCCACATTATGACCACCAACATTACCCACCCCCACATTGGCATCCCCCACATTAGCCCCACCCACATTGTGATCACCCACATTAGCCCCACCCAGATTGCCATCACCCACATTGGCATGACCCAGGTTCAACCCACCCTGATTCCCCCACCCAAGATTGAACACACTCGGCCCACCCGGACCCGCCGAGAACAACCCCGCCAGCTGCTCCCCCACATTCCCCACACCCGAACCCATACTCGGAATCGTGTTAAACCACCCCGACACCCCATCACCGAGGTTCAACACCCCCGAACCCAACACCCCCACATTCCCCGCACCCGACGACCCACCAACATTCCACCACCCCGAACCCCCACCCACATTCCCAAACCCCGACGCACTACCCGAACCACTATTAAAGAACCCCGACGACACACCACCGGTCGAATTCCCCACCCCCGGCCCCGCCGCCACCTGCAACACCGGAATCACCACCGGACCCAGCGCCGGACCCGAAAAACTCAACTGCAACGACTCCCCCGGACCCCCGAGCGTTAGGTTCAACGACGGTCCGGTGATTGTGATCTGGTCGGACACAATCGGCCCAATAGTGCCAGTCAGACTATTCCCGCCCGTCCCGGTCAGGTGGATCAGCGGAATGGTGATGGGGTCTATCACGATGTCGCCGAGGTGGCCGGTGATGGGGATGTTGAGGGGGACGTCGACGTCGAGGTCCAGTGCGACTGCCGGGATGGTCAGGGTGTAGTCGATCCCGGCGTGGCCCTGGCCGTCGCCGCGCCAGAAGAAGCCGTTGTTGAGGTTGCCCTGGTTGAACCCGCCGGTGTTGACATCACCGGTGTTGGCGATCCCGGTGTTGAGGTTGCCGGGGTTAAACCAGCCGGTGTTGGTGTCCCCGGCATTCCACGAGCCGGTGTTGGAAGACCCCACATTGAAACTGCCCGAATTGTAGGAACCCGCATTGCCCACCCCGGTGTTGAGCAACCCGGTGTTCAACACCCCGGTGTTCAACCGGCCCGGGTTGAACAACCCCGTATTGAGCTCACCGGAGTTGCCCACCCCCCAGTTCCCGGTCCCGGAGTTGAACAACCCCACATTCCCG
>NZ_MWQA01000009.1:0-1315 GCF_002086915.1 Mycobacterium persicum
CCGCCATCGAGATCCGGGCCCGGCGCGCCGAAACCCTCGCCGCCGCCTACGCGGCGAACCCCGACCGGTTCCGCCGCAAACCCGCCCCACCCAAGCTGCCCGAAGCAGCCTGGATCAACGAACCACCGAAGGAGAACACCGACACAGAACACGCAGCCTGACACGTCTCAAATGGTTTGACAGGTTCCGCACCGCCCGGCCCATCCCGACGCAACCGTAACGACCCCACCCGCCAACGCCAGGAAGCCAGATGGCTGACTCCAACGCCGTATACCAATACTGCGCCGATTCAAGCGCTCCCTCTTCACCCGCGACGGCTTTGAAGTCGAATCCCGGCCACAACACTTCGCAGAAGCTCAATCCCAGCAGATTGAAGAAGACAAGAATAGACCCCAGATGAATCGTGCACCGTAATGTTCTCCATTCCAAAAAAAGTCGTACTCCTCGTATGCGGGCAAGAACTCATCGAATAGAGGCCACTTGCCGCGAAGAGTCATGGGGCCAAACTGCTCTGCGAATTCGGCGATGTCCACGCTCCAAGTTAGCAGCTCGGTAGGGGAATCAACGCAAGGTGAATCGCGCCTCGTGTGCCAGTAACCCGCCGATTCAAGTACTCCTTCGTCGCCGGCGATGGCGTTGAAGTCGAATCCAGGCCACAATATACTGTTGTATTTCAATTCTGCGGAGTCCTGGTCAGCAACGCCTAGCAGCTTTTTCATGTTCTCATAACGGGAAGCTTCGTCGCCAAGTGCTCTTGCTATTCGCTCATGTATAAGTTCCGCACCTTCCAAGGAGAGCCCGTGTTCGGCCAGTTTGGCTTCTAGTTGAGCTTCCTTGTTCGCCATTGACATTCTTAGCCTCATCGTCATGAGCAGGTAGACCTCAAAATCAATGATCACTGGATATGAGGATACGTTCATCTCTCCACGCTTCATCGGCCAATGTACGGCAAGAATTTGTGAAGGTCACCCACAAAAACTGTTACCGATCCGTCAGGATGTACCACCATTGCTCTCCATAGGCTAAGTCCGCGGGCAGCACCACTTTTGTTCCGTCGGGCACGTTAACAATTCCCCCAGTTTCACCAAAAGCGGCCTTAGCCCGGATGTTTCGCGGGGTTGACGTGGCGGCCTGATCGGTTCGGATTGCGGTTTTCGATCTTGATTTTCGACGGTGGGCATCATGGCGGTCCCGGTCAGCGGGTTCTGGCGGGTTCCTGTGCCCGTCGGTCCTTCCGTGGGGTCGTGGGGGTAGGTGGGGTGTTCGTCAGCCCGGTTGGAGGCGCGCCAACGCGGTAGCCAGCAGATCGGCCCAT
>NZ_MWQA01000013.1:0-1460 GCF_002086915.1 Mycobacterium persicum
CCCAATACCGTTCAGTTAAGACGGTGGATGGTGATGTTTGGTGAATGCTCGGGTTGGAGCCAGTGGGCGTAGTCGGCGCGTTTGACGTGCCACTTGGACATTTTGCGTTTGACCACCCGGGGTGCTGCGCGGTGGCGTCGGGCCGGGTTGAGGCGGTCGAGCAGTCGGCGCAGGAAGGCGCGCCAGTGCCGGTCAGGCGTTTCGGGGTGGTCCGGGGGGAAAAGCGCCCTGCTGGGCGACGGATTGACGCGTGATGCTCAGTGCGGCAGTGAAACTGACGCGGTCGGGGTCATGTCCGGCGTGTTCGGCGGCCTGGGTCATCAAGGTACGGATGGCGTAGTGGCAGCACAGGTGTCCCCAGATTTCTTGCTGGACCAGGTCGGGGGATTTGGAGCGCAGCACGATGCGAGGTCCACGCTGGTGGGTTTTGAGTTCGTCGAAGGTGTTCTCGATCTCCCAGCGCTGGGCGTATGCGGCAGCCAGCTCGACCGCTGGCGCCTGCTCGGGGTCGGTCAGCGTGGTCAAAAGCCGGTAGACGGTGGGGTTGTCGCGTCCGTCGTCGAGGGTGTAGTCGATGACGCGGGCCAGCATCGGGGTGCTGGCCCGATCGGCGCTGGCCCGCAGGTGAGCCAGCCAGGAACCGTCGGGAAGGTCTTGCACATGGGCCGGTTCCGGGGCACGCCAACCGGTGCGTACCCGCCACAACAAATCGGCCCCGGTCGCAGAGGCCTTGCGCCACAACGCATACGAGAAGAACCCGCGATCAGCCAGCAGCAACATCCCCGTGGTCAGGGTACCCAGCAGTTGTTCGGCGAGTTTGGACTCCGAATCGCGGTAGGCCCCGATCTGCACGGCAAAGACCGCGTGTGTCGCACACTCGGCCACCCCAACGACCCGAACCTGCGGGAAGGCGGCCTTCTCACCCTTGCTGGCACCGGGCCGGCCGAAGTACTCATCATTGGCCGCTGTGTCGGCCACATCCAGACAGGTTCCGTCGATGGCGACCAGTCGCCGCCCGGCCAACCACGCTCCCGGCGTGGTTGGCCCGGCCAACGGGCGGGCCACCCGCGAAAACAAGCTGGCCAGCGGTGCTGACCCCAGCCGCTCACGGGCCTGAAAGATCGCCGACTTACCTGGTAACCGGTAGCGTTCACGCCACCCCGACGCCCACGCCAGACCATCGGTGAGCTGGGCCAGCACATCCTCATAAGAGCCCTCCGCATACAGGCCCATCGCGATCGCGAAATACGCCATCACCCGCGCAGGCAGCGACCGATGCCGCTGCTGGGTGCGGCCCGCCTCCGCGATCACCTCATCCACCAGCGCCGCAGGAAACACCCGCGTCAACACCCCCACCGATACCAGATCTGACAACCGGCGATCCGACTCAGGCTTGCGCCAACCCGCACGAGGCATACCCTACAAACTACACCCATGTAGTCTTAACTGAACGGTATTGG
>NZ_MWQA01000030.1:0-3541 GCF_002086915.1 Mycobacterium persicum
GTGTGACAAGGAGCTTGTCGCGCCCGCACGTGTCGAATGACAATCCCTACTCTGAGTCGGGGTTCAAGACGATGAAATACTGCCCGGTGTTCCCGGAGCGGTTCGCGTCGTTCGATCAAGCAGAAGTGTTCTGCGACAAGTTCTTTCATTACTACAACCATGAGCATCGGCATTCCGGGATCGGATTGCATACCGCGGCGTCGATCCATGACGGCACCGCCATCGAGATCCGGGCCCGGCGCGCCGAAACCCTCGCCGCCGCCTACGCGGCGAACCCCGACCGGTTCCGCCGCAAACCCGCCCCACCCAAGCTGCCCGAAGCAGCCTGGATCAACGAACCACCGAAGGAGAACACCGACACAGAACACGCAGCCTGACACGTCTCAAATGGTTTGACAGGTTCCAAAGAGCGCGGACGGCAAATACTACCTCGGCGCCGACGGCATCCGTTATCCCGTCGATCCCACCTACCATCTCGGCCACGTCAGCGGTCAGGAGTGGTGGCGCATCCGAGACATGGCCATCCGGGAGCACTGGACCCGACAGCAGCTCATCGAGTACTGCAACCGCCCCGGGCTTTATCAGGTCGAAGACGCGCCAGGAAACCTCAGCCACGCATCCGAACTACCGAGGGAGGCAGGATGAATGTGAACGATCGCGACCGTGCGGGCCGGACCCCGCTGCATTATGCGGTGATTGACGCGCCAGTGGGTCTGGACCACACAGCAGCGCTAACCGATCCAGAGCTGAAGGCCGAAAACCATCTCAAGATAGTGGAATTCATCCTGACCAACGCGCACCGCTTACTAGATGCTGGCGCCGACGTCAACGCCATCGACGACGAAGGCTCCACTCCACTGCACTTTGCGACCAAAGGAGAAAGCGAGGAAGCTGTTCGCTTGCTGCTGGATGCCGGCGCTGACGTCAACGCCAAGAACACGAAGGGGGAGACGCCGCTGTACAACGCCGTCCGCAACACCACACCCGCTGCCCTCCACATCATGCGACTGCTCCGCGAGCGCGGTGCTGATCCCACGATCGAAACAGCAAATGGATCGACTGCGCTGCGGTTCGTGAGCCGCTACGGGAAGCCTGAGGAGAAAGAAGTCTTTGCCGATTTGCTCTAAAGGGATCTGCACCATTCGCGTTGCGCGCGACCAACTTCGCGTCCCAATTCTCCCAGTACGACCGCACCGACGGGTACCCTTGGTACCCCCAACCCCTATCGCGACCTGCGGTTATATGGCTAACCCTAAAAAGCCACCGAGCGGTCGCCTGCAATCTATCTACCTGCGAAAATAAAAAAAGGGGGCTTCAAACGGTTACGCATACCCCCCCCTTATTTCGGCGGTACCGCCACCAATTCTGTTTGCGCCACGGCATTAATTCGTGCAGGGGTATATATATATGGAAATGCCAAGCCCAGTAACTTTTTGGCCTGGCCCTGTAGCTATTCAGCTGGTCAGCCGGGGGTGAGGGCTGGTGGTAGCCAGGCGCCGATGGTGAAGAGCTGTTGGAGGGCGTCGAGCTTGTCGATGCCCCATTTGTGTGCGGTGTCGAGGTAGGACTGCACGATGGCGAAGTCAGTGAGTCCTTGGACGGTTCGCCAGCAGCCTCCGGAGGTGCGTTGTTGGATTTTGACGGGTCGTAGAGTGCGTTCGGCTTCGTTGTTGGTGAACGGCACGGTCAGGTCGGCGACAAAGCGCAAGATCATGTCTTGGTAGCGGCGGAACCGTTTGATTAGCCTGCGTGCGTTGTCGGCCAGTTCGCCGGTGCGGTCTTGGTTTTCGTCGCGGCCGAGGGCGATCGCGCCGAGGTAGTGGTTGTTGATTTGTGCCAGCGTCGCAGGTGTTAGTGCGTCGGCGCTGGTGTCGCGGGCGGCTATGGCGGCGTGGTGGGCGTCGGTGAGCACCTGGGCCATGGCCAGCGCCCATGTTTGGTGGTCGGGGTCGGCGTCAGAGATTGAACGCAAGTCGCGCAGTAGATGGGCGGCGCACCAGGCGTGCAGGGCGGGTAGGTGGGTATAGCCGGCGTAGCCATCGCGGACCAGCACCCCGTTGAACTCGGAGAGCACCCCGCCATCATCGATAGTGGCCGCCGAGCGATCCCCGATGTGCATCAGCGTGAGGTATTCGGTGCACGCGACGTGCACGTAAGTCAGGGCTCCGTTGGCGCGGCCTGGGGTTTCATCAGCGTGTAGCACCGGCGCGCTGGCCAGCAGCTTTTGCATGTGGCCCTGGAATTTTCGCTCCAGCCGGCGGGCGGCGCGGCCGCGGATTGCGGCCAGGAACCCCGTTGAGACCTCGATCGCGGTCAACGCGGCCAAAACATCACGGCAACGGCCCACCGGCAGGTAATGCGCGCAGGTCAACAGTGCGGCTAAAGCCAAAGTGTTGGGGCCCATACGCACCGGCGACCCGGGTGCGGTGGAGAGGCGGCGGTGGAGCCCTTCGAGTAGGGCGGTGACTACGAGAACCTGTGTCTGCAAAGGTGCCTTGACCGGGCGTGCGGCCGCAGACGCAAGCCCGTCCAGAGTGTCGTTAAATGGAATCCATTTCGCGAACCGCTCGACGGTGAGTTCCTCGCGCAGCAACAGACTGTCACCGTCGAACTCCTTCGGGGGTGTGTTGGCGCCGGGTCCGTGGACCGTAAGCCAAGGATCGCGAACATCGATCCGAACCTGGGTGTCTCGGGCGGCGAAATCCTGGTCGAGTGATAGTTCGGCTAGTGATAGGCAGCCCGTTACCACCCTCTTCTCAAGCCGACGCAGTGTGGCCGGGGTCGCAGATGAATACCGCAGCCAAATGCCGTCGTCAGACGCATCAACACTCAGCGTGGACCCGTCGTCATCAACAACACTGGACTGCCCCGCCTTAAGGTGCGCTAGCCAGTGGGGATGGCCGAAGCGGAACCGGATACTGCTAAATGTCTGGTCCACACCGCTTATATGGCGGTCGCCCGATACCGCCGACTGCGCCTTGTAGCGAGGGGTTCCAGTTACATAGCCGTCTCCACCGTGGTTTTGTGCGTTTAGGCGGCGCGCAGTAATTATTTAGGTTTTTCTGTTTGGTTTGTCCACACTTGTGGTATGACGCTGCCTGCTGTGGACTCCGATCCGGTCGCTGCCCGTTTGTCGTTGATCCGCCCGCATTTGGACGAGCGGGCGTGGCGGTTGTTGCTGGCCGCCGAGCTGATCGCCAGGGGGCATCGGGTGTCCGCAGCATCCGGATCGGGACCCGGCTGCGGTTGTGGAAAACCGAACTTGCCGCCTTGGCCACCGAGGCCGGACTGGACATCACGGTCTGCCACCTGCCGCCGGGCACCTCCAAATGGAACAAGATCGAACACCGGCTGTTCTCCGCGATCAGCCGCAACTGGCGCGGACGACCCTTGGAATCCCATGAGGTTGTCATCGAACCCTCAGGGCAACAACCACATCCACCGGACTGACCGTGAACGCGGTCCTCGACACCACCACCTTGACGGTGCAGTTGGGTGGCTTCGAGGGCGGCGATTTGCTTGTCGGTGATCTTGATGCCGC
>NZ_MWQA01000002.1:0-2703 GCF_002086915.1 Mycobacterium persicum
GATAAGGCTGGGCGCCGGCACGCCACGCTTGCTGTCTTCGACCCCTCAGCACTCACGGAGGCGTCACATGATTTGAACCGCAACGTCTTTGCCTCGCTCCGCGCCGACCCAGTATGCGGCGGATCCTGGTCGGCCTCGAGGTCGTTCGTCCTCGCTGCGCTGCGGGCGCTCCACCTCGACCCCGACTGCGGTCCACCGCCCCTCAACACGGAGCGGGGAGCACGGGCCAAACAACAACGACCAACCCGGATCCACCTTTACGGGGGTCCCCAACACAGATAAGGGGGAAGGGGAAACGGGCTCACTGAGCACCGCGCCCCCGACTACCAGTGACTCGGCCAGAGCAGCACCCCTACACAGCTTCGAGTTCGACACTAGGGCGCTGACTCCCGACATCTGGCTTGATATGGGCGAAGCGATGAGCAAGTGCCAGCACTTGGCCGGCGTCCCTCTGAAGCCTGCGCGGGCCGAGGAAATGGGCGCGGTATACCTGGCACGCGGTGTCCAAGCGACAACGGCCATCGAAGGCAACACCCTCACCGAGTCCGAAGTGAAACGGATCGTCTCCGAAGGCACTGCCCATGTCGGTAAATCGCGCCAATACCAAGAGCGTGAAGTGCGCGAATATCCTCGCGGCGATCCGCGACATCGACCTTGCGCTGCGCAGCGGTCAGGCGCTGCCGATCACGCGGGAACGCCTGGAAGAACTGAACTTCCAAATACTGGCCGGCATACCCGACGCGCCCGAAGTCATAACGGGTAAGTTGCGCGAGCACAACATCACCGCCGGCAAATACCTGGCCCCGTGTTGGCAGGACGTGCCCGACTTGGTCGACCGTTTCGTGCAGTGGCTCGTCCGAGTTGCGTTCAGGTGTAAGCCCGGAGTCGCCGGTGCGTGAGCGGTTCATCAACGCGGTGCTGGCCGCGATGCTCGCCCATTTGTACATCGCCTGGATTCACCCGTTTGGCAACGGCAACGGTCGACTGGCACGCCTCATCGAGGTGCAAATCTTTTCGGAATCCGGCGTCGTGCCCACCGTGGCGACCAACCTGCTTTCCGACTTTTACAACAAGACCCGCGATCACGGCTATTACCGGGGCCTCGACGCCCCGGCTAGCGCGTATCTACGCGAAGATCGGCGAAAGGACGCCCACCCGTGACCTGAATGATCTATCGAAGCTCAATTTGGTGCGCAAGGATAAGCGGCGTTACCGTGCCAAGCGCAGTGTCATCGGGGCGTTCATCCCGCCAACATGGGAAGCGCCGCAGCAATCATCGCTCGAGGACGTGCTCGCTGAGCGGCCGCCGATCGACGAAGGCCCGACGTTGTTCGACGAGGATCGGGCGTGATAGGCAACAATGTGACCGATTTGGGGTGCGCCCGACTAGCGAGACATTCGCTGCCGCAACAATGGCAATCCGGGCCCGTGGGGCGCATCCAGCGTGGCGGTGCGGCCAACCGCCGCCATCAGCAGATCAGTTGCCCGCCCACCGATTTACGGTCCGTTGCCCCATTTCGGTCGATGTCGGTAGCCTGCCGACTAAGACCGCGTAGCCGTCCAAGCGGCATGAAGCCGTAGAGGAACGGTCCGGTTAACATCTCCAGCGCGATCATTGTCAATTGCGGATCGGGTTCGAAGGGCACACCAAGCGGGATTCTGATGTCGCCGCTACGGCAGAGGATTTCAATGCGACGCTCCTGCGCGATAGCGGCGTGAATTTTCTCGCGGTGACCCCTCCTCGCGCCGTCTTGGGATTGGTTAGGGGCTTGCCCATCGCGATTCTGTTGGGGCGGTTGGCTTCGCGGTGTTTGCCGCGGGTCATTTCTTGGCCTTACGGGGTGTGACTTAAGTCCCCACATGACAGGCCTTGTGTCACAGATCGCCAAGGTGCGGCGATGCTTCGAGCGGGCGGGCGTAGCGTCTCGAAACAGTCTTGAGGGTCCTGCTCGGACTTGGGCCACCCGCTTGTGATGGGGGTTAGCATGTCATCTTTCTTGTTCGCCGCGCCCGACGAGTTGGCCGCAGCGTCTTCCAGCTTGACCAGCCTGGGGTCGTCGATCAGCGAGGCCCGTCTGGCGGCGGCGGGCTCGACGACGTCGATTGTGGCGGCGGCTGAGGACGAAGTGTCGGCGGCGGTCGCGAAGTTGTTTGGCGGTTACGCCCAGCAGTTTCAGGCGCTGGGCGCGCAGGTGTCGCTGTTTCATGACCAGTTCGTGCAGGCACTGAATGGCGGTGGGTTGTTGTATGCGGCCACTGAGGCCGCCAGCGCGTCGCCGCTGCAAGCGGCCACGTCTGCGGCCGCGGGGGTGCAAGACGCGATCAATACGCCGGTCCAGCAGTTAACCGGGCGCCCGCTGTTTGGGCCGGGCACCAATGGGGTGCCGGGCACTGGGCAGGCCGGTGGTCCCGGTGGATGGTTGTGGGGCAATGGCGGCGATGGCGGGTCGGGCACGCCGGGTACGCCCACCAGCCCCGCTGGTGGCAGTGGCGGGGCCGGTGGGTCGGCGTTCCTGTTCGGCTCCGGCGGTCACGGCGGGTCCGGCGGGACCGCCTATGCGGGCAGCGGCGCGGCCGGCGGTACCGGAGGCAACGGTGGTGCCGGTGGTCTGATCTTCGGCGGCGGCGGCGCCGGCGGCGTCGGCGGGCTGGGTGCGGCCGGTTCAGCCACCGCGGTGGCCGGCATGGGTGGTCACGGCGGGG
>NZ_MWQA01000016.1:0-2081 GCF_002086915.1 Mycobacterium persicum
AACGGCGGCGCCGGCGGCGCCGGCGGCAATGGCGCGATCGGCGGCAACGGCGACATCGGCGGCACCGGCGGCACCGGCGGCTTCAACGGTGTTCCCGGCGGTAACGGCGCCGCAGCGACGAACTACATCGCTGCCGCGGGTGCGGGCGGTAACGGCGGTGGCGGCGGCACCGGCGGCACCGGCGGGCAGGGGGGCGCCGGCGGCACCGGCGGTGAGGGCGGTGCCGGTGGGTGGCTGGCCGGCAACGGCGGCAGCGGCGGCAATGGCGGTACCGGAGGCGCCGGCGGTGTCGGCGGCACCGGCGGTACCGGCGTCGACGGCACCACCGGCGCTAACGCCTTCAGCCAGAAATATCTGTCGTTCGGCGGTGACGGCGGCAATGGCGGTAACGCCGGTCACGGTGGGGCTGGCGGCGCCGGGGGTGACGGCGGTCAGGGCGGCACCGGCGGGCGCAGCGGGTTGCTGAGCGGCCAGTTGGGCGCCGCCGGGATTGGCGGTGGCGGGGGCATTGGTGGTGGCGGCGGCACCCACGGCACCCCCGGCAACGGCGCCGCAGGCGGCCACGGCACCGGGCAATCCGGCTTTTCCGGTATTGGAGGCCAGGGCGGCGACCCCTTCAACGGCAACCCGGGCAGCAACGGCAACCCAGGCTAGTTACCAGCTGTTCCAGTGCGTCAGGCTTTCGGCGGGTAGCCGCTTGGCCGGCCGGAAATCGGTGCCTTTGGTGTAGGCGATCGGAAACAGCCCACCCTGGCTGTACTGGTCGTAGGGAATGCCGAGCACGTCGGCCACCTGCTGCTCACCGTCGCCCAGCAGGTGCAACGTCGTCCAGCAGGAACCGAGGCCGCGGGACCGCAGCGCCAGGCAGAAGCTCCACACGGCCGGAAACAGCGACGCCCAGAACGACACGCCGCCCAGCGGCGTCTGGTCTTCGCGGCCCTGGATGCACGGGATCATCAGCACCGGCGCTTCGTGCATGTGCTCGGCGAGATAGGTCGCGGAACTTCTGACCTTGCCCATCCGCTCACTGCGGGTGTCGCCCTCGGGGTACTCGGGTGCCGGTGCGCTCAGGTATGCCCGGGCATTGGTCAGGTAGACGTCGGCGATCGCTTTCTTGGTGGCGGCGTCCTCGACGAACACCCACTGCCAGCCCTGGGAATTGGAACCGGTGGGCGCCTGCAACGCCAATTCGAGGCATTCCATCAGCACGTCGCGGGGTACCGGCTTGTCGAAGTCGAGGCGTTTGCGGACCGAGCGGGTGGTGGTCAGGACTTCGTCGACGGTCAGATTCAGGGTCATGTGTGGAGGCTACCGATATGCCCATGTAGGACTCCCCCGCGCGGGCCGAATGTGAACTGCACGACGCCATCTCGCCGTGTCGCGTCGTCGATTTCACGGTCGGCGCCAAGGTTCAGCGGAGTCGCGGACCTGGAGCCCACCGCCAGGCCCGCTACGTCCGCGGCGATGTGCTGATGTTCGGGCCGGAACCCACCGGGCTGGACGCGGTGACTCTGGCCGATGAGCACATCACCGAACAGGTGCGCATTCCCATGCTGGCGGGCCGGCGTTCGCTGAACCTGTCCAACGCCGCGGCGGTGGCCGTGTATGAGGCCTGGCGGCAGCACGGCTATTCCGGGGCCCTCTAGGGCCCCGGTTTCCTGGGAGCTAGATGCCCGTCGGCTGTGAATCAGCTGGGGTTACCGGGCAAACGCCGGATCGGGCCCGCCGGGCCGCCATACGTTACGGGAATCGCGGTTTTCGCGGTGATAGCCCGAAAGGACAGCGATGTCTTACCTGGTGGCGGTCCCCGAAGCGGTCAGCGCGGCAGCGACGCAAGTGGCCGGCTTCGGCGCGGCCCTCAGCGACGCCAATTCGTCGGCGGCACTCGCCACCACCGGGTTGCTGGCCGCCGGCAGCGACGAGGTCTCGGCGGCCATCGCGTCGCTGTTTTCCGCCCACGGGCAGGCCTACCAACAGGTGGCCGCGCAGATGACGGCCTTTCACGACCGCTTCGTGCAGGCACTGACCGCCGGTGCCGGCGCCTATGCCCACGCCGAGGCGGCCAACGCCTCCCCGCTGCA
>NZ_MWQA01000015.1:0-1764 GCF_002086915.1 Mycobacterium persicum
CGATCTCATCGATGATCACCACATACAAGGGCTCGGCGAGGGTAGGGCTGTGTAGGCGGGTGTGCCCGCGCAGTCGGGTGGCGCGTGCCTGCATCAGCTCCACCAGCTCGCGCAGCAACTCCACGCTGTGTTGATCGGTGTCGTAGCAGAACCGGGTGAACAGCGCTGCCCCGGCACCGAGTTCCATGCCGCCTTGGGATCGATCACCCACAACCGCACCCGGCCACGCTTAACGTCAGGGGCGAGGGCGGCGATCAGCGACCACAGCGCCGAGCCCTTACCGGCTCCGGTGGCCCCCGCTACCAGGATGTGGTTACCGAGAACCAGCAGCGTCCAGCAGCGCCGTGATTCGGTGACCCCGACCCGCACCGCGCGCAGATCAACCGCCGACCCCGGGTTTGGCATGGGCACCGCGATCGGCTGGGCGAGCACATCCCCGCGGCCGATGATGATCCGCAGCTGCCCGGGCGCGGTGGCGCGGATCGTCAACCGCTGCGCTGCCCATGTTGCCGCCAACGCCGGAACGCGTTTCTGCCAGTCAGCAATCGACTGGCCGGTCACAACCTTCACGATCAGCACGTCGACGTGGCGGCCGATCCGCACCGACACCACCGCCGGGACCAGGGTGCGCTCACCCAGGCGGGCGGTCAGCCCGTGCAGGGCGCACACCGATGCCCAGTTACGTCCGTAGCGCCACCACGCCCAGAAACGCTGCCTAACCGGATTGGTGACCCACCGGGTGAACGAGGCCGGTTCCACGACTGCCCAGCCGATATATGCCGCGATCTCCACGGCGGCGGTCACCAGGCCGGCGCGGGCGCCCTGACTGACGGCGGCCCAGAGCGCCACCGTGGCCGGGATGCTCAGGAAGGGAAACAGGATCGCCCACCACAATAACTGTCCGGCCGCTTTAACCAATCCGATGATCAGCTCGCCGATCCAGTCATCATTAGCTGATTGATTGTTGTTGTGGTTCTTACGGTTTGGAGTGTTCGACATGACGGTCTTCCTTAACTGACAGCGGAAAGAGGGGTAGGGGTGCCAGCCCGGCAGCCCCTATACGGTGTCCGCGCGGCGCCGGGCCGGCCCTGTGGTTACCTGGCCTGCTGGCCCGCCTTGATGGTGCCGGGGTCGGTGGCGGTGAGGGTTTCGGCGCGATAGGCGATGCCCGAGCGGCCGTCTTGGGACCACGGCAACGCCACCAGACCCGCTACCGCCACCGGCTGACCCACCGTGACTTTCGGTTCCCCGACCACGGTGACCGCCAGCACTTCACCGCCGGTGGCATCCAGGGCGATCAACTGGACCTGCCACAGCGTTTGCCCGGCGGCCTTGTCCACACGGGGTGCCCCGGTGTCGAAATTGGTGCGCTGCTCAGGAATTCGGGTGCACAGGAACGTCACCCCGGCTGTGTCGATACGTAACTTCATGGATTGCTGTCCTTCCTTGCGGTATGGGCGCGGTCTGTTCGGCCGCGACTCAAGGACATCGCCATCCTGGATGCGCCCGGAAGTGACAGGCAGTGACAGGCAGTGACAGGCAGTGACAGGCAGTGATGACCGTAAACGCGCACAGGTAGCTGAACTGCGCTGATGTATGCGGCATGATCGACGTCATGGCCGGCGCCGACCCGATCCGCGCACTCAACGCGCAGCGGCTCAGCCAAGCCCGCAAACGCTACGGCTACACCCTGCGCGAGTTGGCAATCGAGGTCGAAAACGTCCGTAAGCTACGCGGCGATGCCGACCTGCCCACCCAAGAGTC
>NZ_MWQA01000021.1:0-1136 GCF_002086915.1 Mycobacterium persicum
ACCCCCTCAGCTCAGACGCTCGTTGATGTGGGCGTCAGTAAGAGTTTTCGGGAGCTTGAGGAGGTCCCACTGATGACGATGGTAGGCGGGTTTGACGTGCACCGGAAGCAGATCACGTTTGATTACGTGGACGACGACGGTGTGGTGCACTGGGGTGAGATCCGGCCGGCAACCCGCAAGATGCTGCGGGGTTGGCTGGGTAAGCACTGCCCGAGCGGGGACGCGGAGTTCGCGCTGGAGGGCTGTACCGGGTGGCGGTATGTGGTCGAGGAGCTGGCCATGGCGGGGGTGGTGGCGCATTTGGGGGATCCGGCCGAGATCGCGGGGTTGCGGGGCCCCAAGAAGCGAGCCAAGACCGACCGCGCCGATGCGCGGCTGTTGCGGACGCTGTTGGTGGAGGGCCGGTTCCCCGAGTTGTGGATCCCGCCGGCGCAGGTGGTGGAGGTTCGCACCCTGGGCCGGTTGTATTGCGCGCTGATGGAGGAGCGCCGTGCCTGGCAGCAGCGCGTCCACGCCCAGTTGTTCCATCAGGGCTGCCCGCCGGTCACCGCGTTGCTGTCGGCGGCGGGCCGTGACGCGCTTGCCGGTGCGGAGTTGTCGGGGGTGGGACGCCAGTATGTGGACACCGCGCTGCGGCGCACAGATGAGCTGGGTGCCGAGATTGTGCCGCTGCGAGCACAATTGGTGAACTTCGCTCGACATCAGCGCGGTTGTCAGGCGCTGCAGGCCCGCCACTACGGCATCGGGTGGTTATGCGCGGCGATCATCTGGGCCGAGATCGGTGATGCACGCCGGTTTTCCAGCTCTGATCAGCTGGTGCGCTTTGCGGGCATGGATGTCACCGTGTATTCCTCGGATACCAAACGCTCACCGGGGCATTTGTCCCGGCAAGGCTCGCCCGAGCTGCGTTGGGCCACCTTCGAGGCGGCCAAGTGCGCGGCTTGGCCCGGCTCCCCGGATTACGGCTACTACCACCAGCTGGCGACCAAGCACGACGGCCACAATGGCAAGAATCCGACCCTGGCGGTCGAACGCAAAATCTTGCGTCGCTGCTCTCACACCCTGCGTGAACTCGGTGATGGCGCGCTGAGCCCACCCCAACCCGTCCGGGAGGCCGCCTGAGATGCAAGCTGCGC
>NZ_MWQA01000005.1:0-5942 GCF_002086915.1 Mycobacterium persicum
TCTTCGAAGCAGGTGCTCAGCCACTTGTCGAAGCGCCGCAAGCTGGGCATCCGTTCCTGGCTTACGCTGGTCCAGCGCAGCGCACCAGATTCGAGCATGGTGCCCAGATGCCATTTGACCGCTGCCCGCAGCCAGGGCTGGCTGATCTGCCCGGGTGAGCAACCGTAGTTGGCGACCGGTTCGCGGTTGGTCAGTGGGATCCGCGGATCGCAGCGGGGATGCCAGTCGTCAAGCTGCCACCACAGCCCGTCGTGGCAGGCCGCGATCAGCGCCTGACGGGCGAATCCGAACACGATCCGCAGCCGGCGGTGGCTTTGGCCTCCGGGCAACCGCCGCCGGTAATTGGCGTAGTACCAGCCCTGCAACTCATAGGCCGCCTCCCAATCCATCTGGCGGATCGACGCCGGCACCCGGTGGCCTTGGCCCGCTGCGTGGCGCACGATGTGAGCCAGCTGGGCCATCGCCAGCACCGACACTCGGGTGCCGTCGCAGGCCTGCCAGTGCGCCATCCAGGCAAGTTCGGCCGCATACGGTTCGGGTAGCCCGCTCAGATCCAGTCGCGCCCAATCGTTCTCGGTGATCGATGCCCAGTCGCTGATGCCCTCGCCGAGCACCGGGCCCCGCCACTGCACTGGCAGTGCCCCCCACAGCCGCCAAATCGGGTCCTGCGCACTGGCCGGACGAAGATGCTGGGACCGGCGCCGCCCGCTATTCACTGATCCACCCGCCAGCCGCTGGCATAGGAGTTCCAGTTCGCCGCTGCCCGCAGCGCCTCGTCCTCGCGGACCCAGCTATAAAGATCGAGGGTGGTTTGCACATGGGCATGCCCCAGCCGCCGAGAGACCACCCACTCCGGTGTCCCAGCCAGCAAAAGCGCACTGGCATGGGTGTGGCGAAACCAATGCGGCGTCCAGTCAGACGGGCCCATCCCGCGCCGCCGCAGGGCTGCGACCTTCTCCCGCACCGTCGTCTCACGCAGCGCCGCCATCAGCGGTGGGCGTGCCACATTGACCAGCAGTGGGTGCTGCTCAGTCAAGACAACACCGGATTCTGCTGCCCGACAGGCGATATCAGTGAGATAGTCAGCGAACAGCCGTTCCAGATCCGCGCCCACATACACCCGCCGCGGTCGCATCATCTTGACCCGTGCCCCGTTTGGGTTGTCCTCGCGGGGCACGATCTCCACACAGGCACTGCCGCCGCGGCCCAGCACGAATTCACCGATCCGCAACCCCAAGGCTTCGCCCAGCCGCATCCCCGTCTCGGCCAGCAAAGCGAACAAGAAGCGGTCGCGCAGATTCCCGCGCCACGCCCCAACCTCAGGGTCGAAGACCGCGCAGCCATCCAGGATCGCCTGGATCTGCTTGGGAAGCAGCACCGGCGGGCGGTCCGGGTTGCGGCCGCGGCGCACCCGCACCAACGATGACGCCGCCGGCTCGCAGCGCCCATCCAGATGCGCCAATAACGCCCGTGCCGGGCGCCGCCGCGCAGTTCCGCGCAGCAACCGGCCTGCCACCGCCACCCCAGCTACCACGTGGTGCCACCGGTAGAACGAAATCAATGCCGCCAGACGCACTTCCAACGTCGCCGGAGTCGGAGGCTGCTCCGCTGCGGCCAGGCTGTGCTCCACTGTGCGGCCGTTGCGCAGCCAAGACAGGAACGCGCTGACCGCCGGGACCCCGACATCACCCCAGTCCGTGGTCTGCCCGCGCTGCTCAAGGAAACTCCACCACTGCGCCAGCGAGGTCGCATAGCCGCGCACCGTGTTCGGCGACCACAAGTGGCGATGCGCCTCGATCCACTCCTCAACCGGACCAACCGTCGCGTAGTCCTCCCCGAGCACCGTCCAGGTCCGCTGCCCGCCCGCCGGAACCACCGCCACCGGATACGCCATCGTTGCCGTTCCTTCACGTCGAAGAACACCCGCCGATAAACCGGCAACAACGATGACGAATCCCTGATCAACCCCCTTGTCGCATACATAGATGCGGGCGTGTTGCTACATGCTGATAACACCCGGCACCGGCAAAACCCATCTGGCGATCGGGCTGGCGATACGTGCCTGCCAGGCCGGCCACCGGGTGTTTTTTGCCACCGCCGCCGAATGGGTGGCCCGCCTCGCCGAGGCCCATCACGCCGGGCGTATCCACCAAGAGCTCACCCGGCTGGGCCGTTACCCGCTCCTGGTGGTTGATGAAGTCGGCTACATCCCGTTCGAGCCCGAGGCCGCCAACCTGTTCTTCCAACTGGTATCGGCACGCTACGAACGCGCCAGTTTGATCGTCACCTCCAACAAGGCATTCGGCCGCTGGGGCGAGGTCTTCGGCGGCGATGACGTCGTGGCCGCCGCCATGATCGATCGCCTCGTCCACCACGCAGAAGTCGTCGCCCTCAAAGGCGACAGCTACCGGCTCAAAGACCGCGACCTCGGTCGGGTCCCACCAGCCGCAACCACCGAAGAATAAACACACCACCGGACCCAGGGGGTCAACTTTCAAATGCCGCCAGGGGGTCAGTTTTCACCTGCCGTTGACAACGTTCGCTGTGCCGGCGATCCAGGCCGTCATACAGGCGGTGACCAAGTGACTAGCGTCTAATACCCCGCCGCAGCATCAGGACAGGCCCCGTCGACAAACTCGGCGGGCGCTGAGACAACGTGGTACCACCGTCGCACCGCCGCCGTTCGGTCGCCGCCCGGCTGGCCACTCGGTCGGTTAGACAGCCGCCCGCCCGGCCGGGGCCGGATCATCGGGGCCGGTTCGGCATGCCGCAGCTGAACCACGTCGGGCACAGGCACAGTTGCGCTAAGTGAAGTCAACCGACACCGTTAACTTCACTTAGCTTCATTTAGTCACATAAGCGACTTAATATCCGCCAAGTGTCGGTTCAAGTCCGACTGGGCACACGTTGAAAGGCCTGGTAGGGCGCGATTCTAGGTAGTAGCTAGTTCGCCTAATAGGTGGGCTCCCCGTGTGTACTGCTGCGCAACGCTGCCAGGGCCAGTCGCGGCATTTTGCGGCACAGCGAACATGCGCCACCCCCCGCACTAGCTCCGGGCGGGGGCCCTGTCCTGCGGCTTCGGCGTGGCATTCCGTGGGCTGTCGGTACTTGTTGGGAGGATGGCTGGGTGACCTACGACCTCACACCACGCCCCGCCGCTGCGGCGTGGCAGCGGCACACCGCCGACGCACGGGTGATGACGCGCTGGATTGCCGCACGTGCCAGCGAGCGCGCATACGCCCGCCGCGCGCTGTTCTTGCCGCAGAAACGCACTCTGGACATGGCAGCTCCCGCCGTTCAGGCGTACGGGGCGAACGGCAACATCGGCACCGCGAGGAGCCCGAGCGTCGATCGAGGCGGGCCGGTGCTCGCGTACAGCACGGATGTCCGCCTACTGGCCGAAGCGGTGGCTGCCGCCGAAGGCCAGGTGCTCGGTGTCATCGAGTGGATCGAGGGCGAAGCAGCCGGGTGGGCAGCCGCCACGGGTGCCCTCGACCTGACGACCGGCGAGCCGACCCCGAGCGTGCCCGAAGAGATTCACACGGCCCTCGTGGATTTGAACGATGCGGGCTACAACGGCTACCACCGCGACCGTGAAGCCTTTTTCGCGGCGAAGTACTTCGACCCGATCGACGAGCTGCTCGCAGCGGGATACCCATACGCCTTCGTTGCGAGTTACCTCGTGGCGCTTGGGGCTGACGGCCACCGCGTCGGCGCAGACCTAAAGAGAATCTATGTTCCGCGTGAGAAACGCCGGAGGGTGACCAAGACGTAATCGGTAGACATCATGACTATGCCGCTTGGCGATTACGAGCCATTTCGTGGGTGGTCAGGGAAGCCGCGCGATTGGGGACCGGACGGTGCCGGATGGCGCGCGTGGTTCGGCGGCGGTGTTGTCGATGGACTCTGCGACGTGCTCGACGAGCACCTAACAACCCGCTATGGCCGCGACATACGCCCTGCCGCCATTGGTTGCGTGCCGTGGCTGACGAGCGAAGCCGTCGTTGACCGCCTGCTGAAACTGAATTCCGTGTGCGTCGTCATCGACAAAGGTGCTTCACAACATGCTCTTGACCGGCTCTGCCTGCCAAACCACGGTTTCCCTAACGAAGCCGTTTCTCGACTCGCTGACATGATGCCCGCGAACGCGGATGGGTCCGCCCCGCTGACAATCGGCCCGTACACCCCAAGGGGAGCAACGTGGCACGACATCGACCCCATTCGAGTGGCGGGCTGGCTGCACGGACGCCGCAAACCGCTGGTCCACGCGAAGATGCTGGTTCTTGGCAGAATCGGCTGGACCTCCTACGACACACCCTATGGCTTGGACGAGGGCAACATTCGCTTTACGCCGCTAAAGGTTTGGTGGGGTTCGGCGAACTGGACGGACCCTTCCACCACACACCTGGAGGTCGGTTTCGTCAGCGACGACTCGAAGTTGGTGGACAGCGCGGCGGATTTTGTTGCGGACATGATCGCCTTTTCAGAGCCAATTACGTCGTCGTGCCCAGGCCCAGAACCAAACCTCGTAGAAGTCGGTTACGACAACGAGGCGATGGCACAGGCCGCAGCGGAGTACGAGGAAGCTCACGAAGGCTACGGCGAAGATGACTACTAGCCGAAATCCCAACTTGAAGAAGAAAGTATTGGCATGACAGATCCACGCGACTTTCTCGACGAACACCTGTACAACGATCTCCGTTTCATGCTCTGCGCTGCGACCGACTGGTACATCCAGCACACAATCGGACCGGAAAGCGAGAAGAGGTTTGACGGAGGCGAGGGTTACTACATGCAGGTGTACGCGATGACGACGACATTCACACATGCCCGCGCTCTGTTCGAATTCCTGACAGGCTACACCGACAAAGAAAACGATCGCCATCTTGGCATGGATCTCTTTGAAGTGGAGCGGATATATTCGCGACTCTATACAGAAGGATGGCGCGAGCCGCTGAACAGATACCTGATGCATCTCAACGACCGCTATGCGGGTCAACTTCTTTCAACTTACGACGACCCAGAAGCCGTAGTGCATCTCAAGTATCTACCCGTCGATTTCGCCCGAGAGGTAGTCGCCTTGTGGCGCGAGTTCATACACCGACTTGACGAGCGCGACAGGTCGCTAGCGGCATTGGCGCAAGCCAAACTGGACGAGGCAATTCGCGAATCTGAGCGTGTCGCAACGAACTGGTTCAACAAAAAGTACGGAATTGCACCAATCAACTGGTAAGAGCAAACCCGAACGGGCGAAGCGGCGGTGAAGGCAGCTAGATAGCGGGCGGTCGGCCCGACCTACCCAAATCCCAGGTGCGCCATCGAAGCCGTCGTCACCTGCTCTAGGACCGCAACCGCCGCCTGGCACACCGAAACGGCGCTTGCCATTGCGATCCGGCACTGGTTTGCGTCTGATCTGAGGTTTGGCGATGATCGTCGAGGCGGCATCACCGACTTGGTCCCGCACGGGCTGAGGCACACCACGGCATCGCTCGCGAAAGTGCGGGCGCTAATGTCAAGTTGGTGCAGAGGCTTCTCGGATCAGAAGTGTCGTCAGCTCACGATGCGAAACAGCGCCATTGCCATCGCTTCCCCATACCCGGCGATCCGGAACCTGTCAAACCATTTGAGACGTGTCAGGCTGCGTGTTCTGTGTCGGTGTTCTCCTTCGGTGGTTCGTTGATCCAGGCTGCTTCGGGCAGCTTGGGTGGGGCGGGTTTGCGGCGGAACCGGTCGGGGTTCGCCGCGTAGGCGGCGGCGAGGGTTTCGGCGCGCCGGGCCCGGATCTCGATGGCGGTGCCGTCATGGATCGACGCCGCGGTCGGAACCTGTCAAACCATTTGAGACGTGTCAGGCTGCGTGTTCTGTGTCGGTGTTCTCCTTCGGTGGTTCGTTGATCCAGGCTGCTTCGGGCAGCTTGGGTGGGGCGGGTTTGCGGCGGAACC
>NZ_MWQA01000027.1:0-666 GCF_002086915.1 Mycobacterium persicum
TCGATCCATGACGGCACCGCCATCGAGATCCGGGCCCGGCGCGCCGAAACCCTCGCCGCCGCCTACGCGGCGAACCCCGACCGGTTCCGCCGCAAACCCGCCCCACCCAAGCTGCCCGAAGCAGCCTGGATCAACGAACCACCGAAGGAGAACACCGACACAGAACACGCAGCCTGACACGTCTCAAATGGTTTGACAGGTTCCGGCAGTGCAAACCAGAACAGGTCGATCCCCAGGTGCATCCAGCATTCGGCGGCCAAGTCTTGGAACGCCATAGCGAGTGACGTCTTTCCCGCGCTGGATCCGCCGTTGAGAATGATGAGCTCGCCCTGTGCCGGTTCAGTCATAGCTGCCATAGCCGAATGAGGGTACCGCCAGGCCCGGGTTAATGCCAATACCGTTCAGTTAAGACTACATGGGTGTAGTTTGTAGGGTATGCCTCGTGCGGGTTGGCGCAAGCCTGAGTCGGATCGCCGGTTGTCAGATCTGGTATCGGTGGGGGTGTTGACGCGGGTGTTTCCTGCGGCGCTGGTGGATGAGGTGATCGCGGAGGCGGGCCGCACCCAGCAGCGGCATCGGTCGCTGCCTGCGCGGGTGATGGCGTATTTCGCGATCGCGATGGGCCTGTATGCGGAGGGCTCTTATGAGGATGTGCTGGCCCAGCTC
>NZ_MWQA01000012.1:0-3604 GCF_002086915.1 Mycobacterium persicum
TGTCGAATGACAATCCCTACTCTGAGTCGGGGTTCAAGACGATGAAATACTGCCCGGTGTTCCCGGAGCGGTTCGCGTCGTTCGATCAAGCAGAAGTGTTCTGCGACAAGTTCTTTCATTACTACAACCATGAGCATCGGCATTCCGGGATCGGATTGCATACCGCGGCGTCGATCCATGACGGCACCGCCATCGAGATCCGGGCCCGGCGCGCCGAAACCCTCGCCGCCGCCTACGCGGCGAACCCCGACCGGTTCCGCCGCAAACCCGCCCCACCCAAGCTGCCCGAAGCAGCCTGGATCAACGAACCACCGAAGGAGAACACCGACACAGAACACGCAGCCTGACACGTCTCAAATGGTTTGACAGGTTCCGGTGACGTTATTCCTGCTGCTGCCTGCGCGCACTCCAGCGCCTACCGGATCGCGGCGACATCGAGGACAGCCAGGGCCGCCAAAACATCGCCGGATGGGCGAGACGGACAAGCTCCCTACGTGGGTTCTCAGGCGTGAATGGCGACACCCCCTGCAGTAGAGCAGAATTCGCGCGTGGCTCCCTCGGCGGTTCATCTCGATGCGATGTTCACCGCCGGTAGCCCGGCAGCTGCTGAAGGAGTCGCTACCGTGGTCGGCGCCACACGGTGGAGCCACTAAGTTTGTCACCGAATTGGATAACCCGGCGACACCATGCTGTGGCGAAATAGTGAATTGACCCGCGATTCGGCTGCCGATACCTTGTCGTCCGACGCATACCGATCGCGACGACAACGCGCGAGCGCTGCGTCCGAAGGAGACTGTGGCGTTATCGATCTCGACGACGGCAAGGAGTGACGATGTGCACGACGGAAGGGCAGGAAGAAGCCTCAAGGCGGTGCCGATCAATCGTTGTGGAGCCCCTCGAGGCTGGGGATTTCTCGCCATACCGCTGGGCCATGACTTCGCGCTGCGCGGTCAGCTCGCCACAGGCGCAAAAGGTAAGCGGGTCGCGAGCGTCTCACGAGCCTTCTGTTCTCGGAACCCGGCGACTGCACGCCACAGGACTGACACGACGCAATGAGCACAAGGTAGCGAGACGTCAAGCGGTGCAATGCAACTGCGTCATATAAGCATCCCGCGGCTGATCGTCGAGGTCGGCGGCGATCCGTGGGCGATCAACCAGAGTCTGCAGGCTGGACGTCCGGCGCGGATATCTGAGCTGGCCCAGGCCTTCCACAATGCTGGCCGATGCACCGCCGAGGCCTGCGCTGCATTCGACGATGCTCTTCGCCGATTTGAGGCGTCCTGGAAGCGGGACAACGGTGATCATCCGATCAACGACTCTGTCGAAGTTCAGCGCGTGGCGAACTCCCTGGGACTTCAGGCCGCGCAACTGCCCAAGATCGGTTTGCACTTGGCGAACATCGCAGCCGCGCTGGCCGAGGCACAACGGTTGGCGGGGAAGCAGATTGCTGCCTTGGAGGCCCAGCTGCAAGAGATCGACAACGAACTGGGCGATGCGCTGGAAATCGAGAACAATGTTAGCCTTACAGAGGCCGACAAGTCCGCAGTCGATGCTCTCATTTCCACTCTCGAAGATGACGCCATCACAGAGACCAAAGTCGCTCTACAAAAGCTGACATCCATACGTTCTGGCTACTCAGATGACTTGCAAAGCTCGCTGAGCACTTTGAACAACGATGGCTGCGACCCGACGATGATCGAGGCTTTCGACGCGCCAGCAACGCCAACCAAGGGCGGACCAGAAGCCGACCGACGCCAGACCGAAATCGCCGCTTTTGCGAAGATTTTCGGTAGGCCACCGACCTCCGCGGCAGACTGGCAAACGGCGGCGGCGCTCGATCCGCATAGTTATGACCCGAAGAACGGCGGCGTGCCCCCGAACATCGTGGTTGGACGCATCAAGCCGGTGCCCGGACAAGGTGTGGTGCGGACTAACCTTTTCATTCCTGGTCGCGCTGTTTGGGCTCCGCAACTCGACTGGCAGCCGATTCACGACAATCTCGGCGACAACCGTGGCTTTTCATCTACCGCGGGGCCGGAGGCATCGCGGGTGTCAATCTATGTCGATTATGAGAACGGCATCATCGTCGCGCGCCAGAACCCGTCAGTTGACGCAAAAACGGGCCAGATCCGGGCGGGAACGCCGACAATCTCAGCTGTCCAGAAGAGCGACGGTGGCGTTTTGGTGAAATATAGTGCTGCCGACCCGTTTTCACCCGGCGGGGAAGGCTTAGCCAAGGCGACGTCGTTCGATGTGAATGGCACGATCGCCATCCAGCCGACGCCCGGAGGTCCCCATGTCGGTGGCACCGTGACGAACTTCCCGGCGATCGAGATCTACAACGATCGGCCGGGGTCGACGACGGCACCGCTCGTGCAGTCATGGCCCCTCGTAGTTGACAACGCATTGGGGCCTGCTGCTGGTCTCTGGTGGCACAGATCAATCGGTGACCAAGTGCTGGAACTGCGATTCAACGATCAGTACCCTGCCTTGACGATCCCATCCCTCCCGCAACCCGGACACGGGCCCGCGCCGGTGCCCATTGGTCCGCCGCTTGTTGCTACGCCCCCGGGCACATACCTTCTCGGGCCCGTCGATCATCCGCCGGAAATCGGCCTGCATGATCCGGTTGTTATGCTGCCACCACTATTGCCAAGATAGAAAAGGGTCCCGACAGTTTATATGAAAGAGCCTATCGACTGGATACGCGCCACATTTACCGGAGCGATCGCTGGCGGATTTCTGTGGGCTATCATGCTGAAAGTTATATCTATCGCGACGCACGAACATTTTGCTGCAGGAGATTTTTATAGATTTGTCTCTTGGGTATCCTTCATCCTGATCGTTACTGGCGTGGCCCTGTACTTCGGCGCTAACGGTGCCGTATGGCGCGGCACTGCAATCGGAATCATTCTCGCGCCGCTGACGGGGTGGTCGATCCTGCTCTTCGTCAACCTCCTCTTAGGCTTCCCCTCTTGGAGGATGCACTGATATGATCGCGTCCTCTGGCTATGAAAGCCCGTTCGACTATGCCCGAAATCGGCCCGTCCCACTCCTTGCGGGCATGTTTGTTGGCATCTTGTCGACGCTGCTTACTTTCGGATTCTTCTGGTTTTTTGCACCGATATTTCCTCTTTTTCTTTGTGGACTCACGATGGCTTTCAAACGCACAAAGGCATTTTCGGTGGGCGCATTTGCAGCGTTTTTCGGTGTCTTTACATTTGTGAGTCTATTCGCGATCCTGTATTTTATTTAAAACTCAAATTGGGTACCTACCTAACGAATAATGGCGCGCGTCACGGCACATCGGAACCTGTCAAACCATTTGAGACGTGTCAGGCTGCGTGTTCTGTGTCGGTGTTCTCCTTCGGTGGTTCGTTGATCCAGGCTGCTTCGGGCAGCTTGGGTGGCCCTCTCTGCCAACCTTGGGTGAGGCACTCGCCCCCTGATAATTAGTGACCCGAGGGCGGGGATGGAGAGTTTCCCCGAGATGACGAGCAAGGTGACCGTATTGGCCCCCCCCGGTAGGGATCGATGATCCTGGTCGGGTGGATGGCGATAGTACCCAGCGGCCCGATCCGCAGGTGCCCGAGCGGGCGAAACG
>NZ_MWQA01000029.1:0-1497 GCF_002086915.1 Mycobacterium persicum
TGAGAAGCAGGGCGAGGACTGGATTCTGATTCCGTGACGATGACACTGGCCGATACCGCCGCGGTGGCGGTGGCCGATGATGGGAACGTGGGTAGCGGCAAGGGGCCGCGTGAGAAGCGGCCGAAACGGCGGACGTTCACCGCGGAGTACAAGCTCGGCATTCTCGAGCAGTACGAGTTGCTGACCGAGCCGGGTGCCCGGGGGGCGCTGCTGCGCAAGGAGGGTTTGTACTCCTCGCACATCACCGAGTGGAAGCGGCTGCGTGACGCTGGAGCGTTGAATGCGCTCGCGGCCAAGCCCTCAGGCCCCAAGCCGGCCATGACCGAGGCAGACAAGCGGGCCGCGAGGCTGGAGGCCGAGAACGCGCGTCTGGCCGCTGAGCTGGCCAAGGCCAAGCAGGCCCACGAGGTCCTGGGAAAACTATCCGAGCTGTTGTCGCTGCTGTCCAACAGCTCGGACGGCGAGACCAGGCAGAACCCTTGATCGACGGCGCTGTGAACGAGTTGGTGCCGCTGGTCGGTGTGGTGGCCGCGTGCCGGCTGACCGGAAAGTCCCGCGCCACGCTGCACCGGCAACGCAACCCGAAACCGCCTGTGCAGGGCCCGAAACGGCCGCAAGCGCAGCATCCTGGGGCGCTGACCGAGCTGGAGCGCGCCAGGGTGCTGGAAGTGCTGCGCAGCGACCGATTCGTCGACAAGTCGCCTGCGCAGGTGTGGGCGGTGCTGCTTGACGAGGGCACCTACCTGTGCAGCATTTCCACGATGTACCGGCTGCTGCGCGAGAACGGCGAGGTGTCCGAGCGTCGCCGCCAGGCCAGCCATCCGCCGCGGGCGAAGCCGGAGCTAGTCGCGACCGGGCCCAACCAGGTGTGGAGTTGGGATGTGACGAAGCTGAAAGGCCCGGTCAGGGGCGAGTATTACGACCTGTTCGTGATGCTCGACATCTTCTCCCGCAAGGCGGTCAATCACCTGCTTGTGCCCACCGAGGACGCCGAAGCGGCCAAAGCGTTCATCGAGGAAGCGTTCGCCAAAAACGGCGGCGTCGTGCCAGATCACCTGCATTCAGATAACGGGACGTCGATGACCAGCAAGAACGTCCACCAGCTGCTGGTTGATCTGGGTGTGACAAGGAGCTTGTCGCGCCCGCACGTGTCGAATGACAATCCCTACTCTGAGTCGGGGTTCAAGACGATGAAATACTGCCCGGTGTTCCCGGAGCGGTTCGCGTCGTTCGATCAAGCAGAAGTGTTCTGCGACAAGTTCTTTCATTACTACAACCATGAGCATCGGCATTCCGGGATCGGATTGCATACCGCGGCRTCGATCCATGACGGCACCGCCATCGAGATCCGGGCCCGGCGCGCCGAAACCCTCGCCGCCGCCTACGCGGCGAACCCCGACCGGTTCCGCCGCAAACCCGCCCCACCCAAGCTGCCCGAAGCAGCCTGGATCAACGAACCACCGAAGGAGAACACCGACACAGAACACGCAGCCTGAC
>NZ_MWQA01000006.1:0-4986 GCF_002086915.1 Mycobacterium persicum
AGGCGGCGCGCAGTAATTATTTAGGTTTTTCTGTTTGGTTTGTCCACACTTGTGGTATGACGCTGCCTGCTGTGGACTCCGATCCGGTCGCTGCCCGTTTGTCGTTGATCCGCCCGCATTTGGACGAGCGGGCGTGGCGGTTGTTGCTGGCCGCCGAGCTGATCGCCAGGGGGCATCGGGTGTCCGCAGCATCCGGATCGGGACCCGGCTGCGGTTGTGGAAAACCGAACTTGCCGCCTTGGCCACCGAGGCCGGACTGGACATCACGGTCTGCCACCTGCCGCCGGGCACCTCCAAATGGAACAAGATCGAACACCGGCTGTTCTCCGCGATCAGCCGCAACTGGCGCGGACGACCCTTGGAATCCCATGAGGTTGTCATCGAACCCTCAGGGCAACAACCACATCCACCGGACTGACCGTGAACGCGGTCCTCGACACCACCACCTTGACGGTGCAGTTGGGTGGCTTCGAGGGCGGCGATTTGCTTGTCGGTGATCTTGATGCCGCGGTCGTACGAGTTCCACGGCGACTGGAACTACACGCTCACCGCCGACCACACCGCGACACGCCCGACAACACCTACCTAATTACTGCGCGATCCCTTAGTAGCGTAACGGACTCGCCAGTGGTGAGTTGCGCATGCAGTGTGATCGGCAGGAAAGCATTAACCGTCTCGTCAGGCGAGTCCGTGAATATAGAGATACCGCCAGATACCTTTACTCGGGGGTCGTCGACTAAGCCGGTGGCCAGAATCGCCTCAGGCTTCTGCCCGGGATCTGCCTTGAATGAGCCTTGCACCTTGACTTTGGTGTCGGCGGGTACCCAGAAGTTGCCGCTCGCTTCAAGATTCACGAGTTCTGTCTGTCCTTTCGAGAGTGGTGCAGAATGTCAGGTAACAGCCCCTCTCGTTGACGTCCCTGCCGTCGCGCCTCGCGCCACACAGACCAAGTATCAGTGCTACTCCAGGCAGGTTGGAGCGGTCAATCGCCTCGGCACGCTTCGGGGCGTGATCTGCACTTTTGGATGGCGATCCGCCGCGCCTCGGCTGGTGTCGGGCTCACATCGACGTCGACATCGACGTTTTCGGAGTCAGACCCCAGGTGCAGCAGAATCCGTGGCCGTGAGTCCGCATGCTCGTCGTAGCTGACCATGATGGTGGTGGCCAGTCCGTCGCGGACGTCGTAGTCGCGGCCGGTGGCCGGCGTCGTGTGGGCGGTCGTGTGCACGTCAAGCAGGGAGCCGCCTTCGCACCAAGGGCTAGGGGCAGCGGTGGTCTGCCTTGGCGATCATCGTGCTCATCGCAGCCACCCGCCCGACTCGTCCGCCGCCGCCAGCAGCTCGCCGGCCAAATCACGACGCCTGCTCGCTGCTCAACGCTTCCTGGTTGGCGTCGATCCACACCGAGGGGCGGTCCAGTACGTCCTGGTCGAGGGTGCCGTCGCCGTACTGGACGGCAGCGACCCACACCTGAATGCCGCCGTTGCCGTCGACGCTGCGGGTGATGCCGTTGATCATCACCCGGTAGGGCCGGTAGGTGTTAGTGTCCGACCGCAGGTCGGCGTACACGGCGCAGGGAGGCAGGGGGGGATATCTCTCTGAGTGCTTGCTGGGGGTGGCCCTTCTGCCAGCGCCGCCACGTCCGGTCCGATGCCTTCGCCAAGAAATTCCGAAGTTCGTCGACCTCCACTGCAGCCAGCAGCTCAACCCTGACGGAATACCAGCGGATCAGCGCGTCCAGGTCATCACGGGCGCGCTGCAGGCGGCGCTCATTGACAACTTTGAGGCAGTTCACGCAATCCATATCCACCCACGACAGCCCGGTTGCAGCGTCTTCATACTCGTTTTCCCGCATCGTCTTGGGCTTGACCAGGCCAGCTTCCGCCGACCGCGCCTTGCCGTCAAGATGGTCGGGCGGCGTCGCCATGCTGTCGCCGCAGATGGCCACCATGGTTGGCCGCCCAGCAGCGCGTGCCTTGACCGCCTCAGACTGCAGATACCAGTGCGTCAGGTTGGGGTTGCGTGGAAACTGCTTGAAGTACAACTGGCGTAGGCGATCACGATCTGGCGCCCACTTGTAGGGCCAGTCGCTGCCCAGTGCGTATTGCTGGTACGCCTCTTCGTAGTCGCGGTCGCCGGCGGCCTGTAGCAGCGCGTGCCGTGCGGGCCGCCCGCAATTGCGGCACAGCAAGGTGCCGGTCGATCGCCAGCCGCGGGTGTCCTCTGCGAAGCCGCCTTGAGCGCGATTCTTGTCGTCGTGCCGGAAGAAGTGATTCGCGCTGACAGTGCGCAGGTTGCCACATTCGCAGCACAGCGCCCGGATTGGCGGCTTCGATGGGCCAGGCGGGGTTGGTGGGCTCGCGACCTGTATGCGCCGTGAATGCGGCCAGTCAAGCTCGCGGCCACGTCCGCGGTGCGCCCGGCACGGCTGGCTAGGCTCAGCGCCGCAGAACGGGCACGGATAGGACAGCGCCGGGTGCGGTTCAACGGTGGTCATCGCGTCACCCACACGCCGATCAGCTCTGCGGTGGCCACGATCGCCGCGGCCAGCTCGCGCGCCTGGTGGGTCGTGAACTGCAACTCGCCGACCGTCACCAGCGGCGGTTCCTCGGTGCCGGCATCTATCGAGCCATCGGGGAACTGGATCGCCGAGCCGGTAACCTTGATGCCGGCGACGTCGGTCTCGCGGGTCCAGACGACGCGACACGTGTGGTCCCATTCCTCCCAGGTAGTGGTGGTGTCGGCGCCGGGCGGTAGAGGGACGGTGGACAGAGCTGTTGCGCCGTTTTCGCGCATAGGAGTACGCTCCTTGTGGTTCGTTGCTGAAGCCCCTGGCAGGGGGTGTGAGGTACGAGAAGGCGGTTCCCTTTGGCGGGGGAGTCGCCTTCAGTCATTTGAGAGGTGAGCCGAACTCCCGCCCAAAAGGCGGCGAAAGTCCTTGTTAAGCAGGGGGACTGCGGATGCTGATCTGCATCGGCTAGGTCCTTCCGGGCGTGCAGTTCGCCAAAGCGCGCTAAACAGCGCGCTGGAAAGCAAAACTGTAGCGCGCTGCGAAGCATCACTGAATACGCGTTTCAGCTCGCTAGACTTTTCCGCTTGTGGACCATCTCGGGCTCATCCGGCGCGCTGCCAGACAGCGCGAGTCGCGCCGCGTGGCGTTCGACGCTGCCGACGCGGAGCTGCGCCGGTTAGTCCGTGAAGGCTTCGATCAAGGCATCTCCGGCGAGCAAATCGCGGTAGCCGCTGGCCTTTCGCTGTCGCGCGTGTACCAGATCCGTGATGGGCGTCGGTAGTCCCTTCGTGTGCAACTCCCCACGGGGTTCGTTCTGGGGTTTGCGTTCTCGTCCGCAGTGCGTCCGCAGTGCTACCGACAACAGTCTTCATCACCCAACACAACCAACACGCCGACCAGCAGGTTTTCAACATTGCCAACACAGCTTGAGCCGCCAAACACCCAGAAGGACGGACTGTTAATCCGTCGCGAAAGCTACACAGGTTCGAATCCTGTACCTGCCACCACGGCTCGGAGACGCTGTCAGCTCGACGACACGATGATGCCGACGGCGCCCATTGTCACCATGACGAAGACCAGTAGGTCGGTCCAGGTCGCGACGATCTCGTCGGGGTTCTGTGCGCGCTTGGCGATGTGGCGCAGCCCCGCCAAGCCGAGGTACACCGCACCTGTTACGGCGCCGAGGATTCCCAGCCGCCGGCGAACGGACTCACCAAGCCGACGAGCCCGATGCTGAGGTTCGCATAACCGACGGGCGAAAGTCCTAGTGCCCCTTGGCTGCGGCCTCCGCCACAGTGCCGAGAGTTTGCGGTGCCGGTCGGGCGAGCACCGCCTGGGGCTGGCCGCGTAGTTCGGCGGCGAGGTCGTGTTCGAATGCGGGCACGCACAGTCGGCGGCGGTTCAGCTCGCGGTCGAGCGCTTTGATGAACAGGCCCTGCCCGGAGCGCCGGCAGCCCAGAACAGCCTGCTCGTTCATCACATCTCGGGTGAGAGCCGCCGCCGGGCAGGCGGCCACCACCTCCAGGGAAGCGCGCATATCAAGGGTGCTGGTCACTCCGCAGGAGGGTGAGGCGCCGATTCCGACGATGCCGGCGACCGCGATACCGGCCTGGTGGTAGTCGGCCACGTCACGCGCGACCCGCCGGGCCAGGCGCCGGTAAATCACCTTGGTCCACACGATGAATGCGCTCAGCAGCGCACCGCGCACCGCATACACGGGTCCGCCCTTGGAGTGGTAGAGCCGCAGGCTGTGGCGTTTGAGCACGCCGCCCCACGCCAGCTGCTCGGGACAGGGCAGTTGGTGAATGCCGGTGCGGGCGCTGAGCAGTTCGTTGACCACCTCGGCCACCGCCCCGGGGCGGGTGGCGCCGCCGGCATAGCGGGTGTTTTCGTTCAGCAGGCAATGCGATACTAGGACAACGCGCCGGCTACGTTCGTCTGCCAGCTGGTTGAGCAGCAGCCGGGCCGACTCGCGAGACTTCGACATGAGTCAATGTCTCGCGAGTCGAGACTGTTGGTCAGCTGAGCCGAGACCCTGCCCGCTTTGCCCGCCGGTGTCGAACATTGTCGATTCATGTCCCCTTATCTGTGTTGGGGACCCCCGTAAAGGTGGATCCGGGTTGGTCGTTGTTGTTTGGCCCGTGCTCCCCGCTCCGTGTTGAGGGGCGGTGGACCGCAGTCGGGGTCGAGGTGGAGTGCCCGCAGCGCAGCGAGGACGAACGACCTCGAGGCCGACGAGGATCCGCCGCATACTGGGTCGGCGCGGAGCGAGGCAAAGACGTTGCGGTTCAAATCATGTGACGCCTCCGTGAGTGCTGAGGGGTCGAAGACAGCAAGCGTGGCGTGCCGGCGCCCAGCCTTATCTGGGTCCACGGACGTACGGTCCGGCGACATGATGATGGATGGGGTGCCCGGCGTGCGGGCTGGTGATGGGTGCGGCCGCTCATTGTTTCCAGGGCGTCCACCCAGATAGCG
>NZ_MWQA01000017.1:0-3055 GCF_002086915.1 Mycobacterium persicum
CCCTCTCTGCCAACCTTGGGTGAGGCACTCGCCCCCTGATAATTAGTGACCCGAGGGCGGGGATGGAGAGTTTCCCCGAGATGACGAGCAAGGTGACCGTATTGGCCCCCCCGGTAGGGATCGATGATCCTGGTCGGGTGGATGGCGATAGTACCCAGCGGCCCGATCCGCAGGTGCCCGAGCGGGCGAAACGGCGGACGTTCACCGCCAAGTACAAGTTGGAGATCTTGGCGGCCTATGAGGCTGCGGCCGAGGGTGAGAAGGGCGCGTTGCTGCGCCGTGAGGGCCTGTATTCCAGCCACATCGTTGAGTGGCGGCGGGCCCGCGACGCGTGCGCGTTGGCGGGGTTGGCTGCCCCGCGTGGACGCAAGCGGCGCGACCCACAAGGTGAGCGGATCGCCCAGCTGGAGGCCGAGAAACGCCAACTGGAGCAGGAGCTGGCCAAGGCCCGCTTCGTGGTGGATGTCCAGGCAAAACTGCACGCGCTCTTGGAGACGCTCTCCGAGAGCGCGGAGCCCGAGAACGGGTCGAGGAAGTGAGCGACGCCATGATCGCCGAGCTGGCGCCGGAGATCGGCGTGCGGGGCGCCTGCGATGCCGTGGGTGTGGCCCAGGCCAGCTACTACCGCCGGCACCGGCAAAGCCCGCCTGCGCAGCGGCCGCGGCCGGTCCCGCACAAAGATCGGCCGCAGCCGCGGGCGTTGTCGGCCGCCGAGCGGGCCGCGATCCTCGATGAGTTGCACAGCGAGCGGTTCGTGGACATCTCGCCGACCGAGGTGTGGGCCACCTTGCTCGATGAAGGCCGCTACCTCGGCTCGATATCGACCTTCTACCGGCTGCTACGCCAAGCCGGTGAGAGCCGGGAGCGCCGCCGCCAGGCCACCCACCCGGCGACGGTCAAACCCGAGCTGGTCGCCTTGGCGCCCAACCAGGTGTGGAGCTGGGATATCACCAAACTGCGTGGCCCGGCCAAATGGAGCTGGTACTACCTGTACGTGATCTTGGACATCTTCTCGCGCTACGTGGTCGGATGGATGGTCGCCAGCCGCGAAAGTGCCGCGCTTGCAGAGGTTTTGATCCGCCAGACATGCACCAAGCAGGGCATCGGCCGTGACCAGTTGACCATCCACGCCGACAGGGGCTCGTCGATGACCTCCAAGCCGGTAGCGTTGCTGCTCGCCGACCTTGGTGTCACACAGTCGCATTCGCGTCCGCATGTCTCTGATGACAACCCGTTCAGCGAAGCGCAGTTCAAGACGCTGAAGTACCGGCCCGACTTTCCAGACCGGTTCGACTCGATCGAGGCCGCCCGCAGGCACTGCCAGGTCTTCTTCGGCTGGTACAACGACGAACATCGCCATACCGGGCTGGGCTTACACCTTCCCGCCGACGTGCACTACGGCACCGCTGTCATCATCCGCGCCAAGCGCGCCGGCGTGCTAAACGCCGCTTACGACGCACACCCGGAACGGTTCGTCAGCAAGCCGCCCGAGCCACCGAAACTGCCCAGCGGCTCGTGGATTAACAAGCCCGACGACACCGAGGAGGCCACTCAGTAAATACCGCTCGACGGTGCCTCATTCAGGTTGACAACTTCCGCCGTGGTGCCGCTGGTGATGGCTCTTCGCAGCTACCCGGGCTACGTGCGGTGAACATCACATCCGGGTTGACCGCCAAGGGAGCCACGCGCGAATTCTGCTCTACTGCACGGGTTGTCGCCATTCACGTCTGAAAACGGACATCGGGAGCATCGGTCGTCTCGCCCGGTGGCGGCGTGGCGGCAGCCATAGCTGTCCTCGGCATCGACGTGGTCTAACAGGCACTGGAGTGCGCCTAGGCAGCAGTTGGAATAGCCTTCCGTGGGGTGACGACCCTCCCGCCCCCGACCGGCCGATGGACACCGCCCCATCCCACGCAGCCCGGGACAGGCTCGCGCGTTTGGCAAGCTGTGGGCTTCGCCATCGCCATTGCCGTGGGCGCAGCAGCTTTGATCGTGGCGCTGACACGCACTACGACGAGCGGAATCCCGGCCGCAGCCCCGGGAACCTCCGCTGCACCGACATACACCGCCGCTGAAGTCGCCGCCGCGCACCAGAAGTTGTGTGAGGTGTACAAGCTGGCGGCGCGTCAAGTTCAAATACAAACCAATGGCGACAACCAGGCGTTGGCGGTGGCTGCCCTGGTGAACGGATCGGTAATGATCCAACAAGCAGTCGATGCAGCTCCGGCGCTCCCGGCCGGCGATCGCGCCGCCGCACTGGCACTTGCCGAAGCGTTTACCAATGCGAATGCCGTGGGTAGCTTTGCGCGTCGCGACGATCCCGAATCGCGGGCCGCGATCAACGATGCCAACGCCAAGGACGAACGAATGAAGGTCCTTTGCGGCGGCGGCTGATTTGCTACCCGGCAAATGGTCGGCGTTGTTGGTTGGTGCGTTGGGGCCAGCACGGCCCGACGCACCCTCGGCTGGGGCCTCTTCCTGGCGCCACGCCGGGGAAGTCAAGCGCCACGAGACAAGCGATCTGCAAAACATACGATCGCAGTTGTCAGTAAATAAGGGGCGAGCCGCCACCGATTTGCTGGAGCGGTATTGGCGCGGAGAGCAGCGTGTAGCTACTATCGCCCGTCAGTGCCAAGTGAAAGTGGCTCTTCACAATCGAGGGTGTAGTTGGGGTCTGAATCCACCGGCGGAATTTGTCAACCTGAATGAGGCACCGTCGAGCGGTATTTACTGAGTGGCCTCCTCGGTGTCGTCGGGCTTGTTAATCCACGAGCCGCTGGGCAGTTTCGGTGGCTCGGGCGGCTTGCTGACGAACCGTTCCGGGTGTGCGTCGTAAGCGGCGTTTAGCACGCCGGCGCGCTTGGCGCGGATGATGACAGCGGTGCCGTAGTGCACGTCGGCGGGAAGGTGTAAGCCCAGCCCGGTATGGCGATGTTCGTCGTTGTACCAGCCGAAGAAGACCTGGCAGTGCCTGCGGGCGGCCTCGATCGAGTCGAACCGGTCTGGAAAGTCGGGCCGGTACTTCAGCGTCTTGAACTGCGCTTCGCTGAACGGG
>NZ_MWQA01000028.1:0-3464 GCF_002086915.1 Mycobacterium persicum
TCACGGCGGCGTGGCCGGCGCGGGAGGCGCGGGTGGCGCCGGCGGGACCGGCGTCAACGGCGGGCAGGGCGGCGATGGCGGTGCCGGCGGCGGTGGTGGCAATTCCCAAGATTCCGGCTGGGGCGGCGCCGGCGGTAACGGCGGCAACGGCGGGGCCGGCGGCGATGGCACCAGCACCGGCGGCGGCGGCGGGACCGGCGGCAACGGCGGGACCGGTGGGACAGCTACGGATCCAAGCTATCCCGGCAACCTAGGCGGTACCGGCGGCACGGGAGGTTCCGGTGGCACCGGCGGCAGCGGTAGCGGCGGACCCGGTGGTGCTCCCGAAGGCGGACAAAGCGGCCAAATCGGTGTGCTCGCCGGGCCTGGTGGCGTCGGGGGAGACGGCGGCCCCGGCGGCGCCGGCGGCCCGGCCGCGTAGTCCGGCGCATACCGGTGGCGTCGCCAGTCAGGCGCGAACTGCAGCCGATCGGGCTCGCGCAAACGTCTTGGCCGCGGACCCGGTGGCCCACCGCGTCGTTGCAGGCTTCGACGAAGCTGTTTGCATGGCCGCCTGGCCGGATTCGAAATGCCGAACCTATCCGAATTGTCGGCGAGTCCGGACTACCCGTCGCCAATTGCACGCAAAATCGAACACATTCTCCAAAAATATGTGCGGTTCTATTTCGCGCGAACCGCTGAAATCGCAGTTGGATAACGCTAAGTTGGTGATCGGCCACACGTTAAATTTCGCGGAGGCGCCACGCGGCATGTATGGATATGAAAATTCTGAAAGTTATTCGCGACGGCCGTCCTGTAGCGGAACTAACGTTCCCACCGTCGTTGCCGATCGACTCGAGCTCCTATAAACGTTGCGAGAGTCGGCACTCCACAGGCATTTGCGTCCGAACGAGCGAGTTCAATAGCACCAAGAGAAAGGATTTGGCAATGGGCTATCCCGTATTTCCTCCGGAGATCAATTCAGCGCTCATGAATGCCGGCGCCGGCTCGGGCCCCATACTCGAAGCGGCAGCAGCCTGGGGCGCCCTGGCCGACAAATTACAGTCAGCGGCGGACTCATTCGTATCGGCGATCTCGGGCCTGGCCAGCGGGTTCTGGCAGGGCCGAGCGGCCGCCAAGATGACTGAAGCGGCCGCACCCTATGCCGCGTGGCTTGCGACTGCGGCCGACCACTCCGAAGGCGCGGCCAGCCAAGCCTCCGTGGTAGCCGCCGCCTTTGAGTCGGCCCGGGCCGCGACGGTATGCCCGGCGGTCATCGCGGCTAACCGGGCCATGATCACCGCATTGATCAACGCGAATCTCTTCGGGTTCAACATCCCCGCGATCGCCGCCATGGAAGCCGAGTACGAGCAGATGTGGGCCCAGGATGTGACCGCGATGTTCGGCTACCACGTGGGCGCCTCGTGCGCATTGTCGCAATTGGGCCCCATTCGGCAGCTACTCGGATTCCTGCCCGGTCTAGCACCCACGGCGCCAACGGCGCCGGCGACACCTGCGGTGTCGGTGCCCGCTACGCCTGCCACTCCACAGACACCGCCGGCGGTACCGCAGACACCGACACCACCGTCGTCACCGCCGCCACCCACCAAGCTGCCTATGCCGCCGGGCGGCGTGATCTACCCGACGGGGCCGACGAAGGTAGCCGTAAACGGGTGACTCCCAAGCTACTGGAATCCGGCCTGCCTGACTTGTGACCGGCGCCGGCTGCGAGTTGCGGCACGCCGCGACCAACCGCGTGGGCGTATGCAGGTGTCGCGCCTGTGTGACTTCGCGGGTCTCACGGATCCTCATCACCGTGAGTTGATCGCCGAGAAACCCTGCTAGCCGCAGGATAATTCACACCAAACGGCTGGCGTCGATCAGGCTCGGCGCGGGCGTTTGGGGCGTTTCGCGCTTAGCTTTGGCATGGCGCGGCGCGGATAACACTGCCCTGTTATCCGCGCCACCGGCAGATTTGAAACCAGGCCCAGCTGGAGCCCACTGCCGAATCGGTTTGGGCCATGTTGGCGCCGGCGGCTTGGACCTTTTGGCCGTGGGCGTTAGCTTGTTCGTAGATCACCTGGAAGTTGCGACCCAATGCGGTATGTTGAGGCAACGATATGCAGCCGGCACTAAACGGTCCAGCAGAAGGTTGCGAACAAATGCTGCGCCGAGCACAAGGATCAGGTCCGTCGTAAATCGTTCGATTTCCTTCCAATACCGCCGAACGCTCACGTTGCTGTCGAATACCAACCGGTGTGCGGCTGAAAAGCCACCCCCGCCATATCGTCAGAAGTGCTGCTGTGCAACGATCTCGACGACTATCTTCACGACGTCGTGACCATTGCACGTCAGTGATCTTTAGTGGTCACGCGACTTGCACCCCGTCTTGGGATTGTTCGGCAGCCTTGTGGCTGCGTCTCTTCCACACGTCATAGCCACCAGCCCGGCCAGGCCGGGTCTTATGGTCGGCTCCACGCTTGACGGCGGCCCCAACTGGGCCGACGACACCAACGGGTTCCTCGTAGCGTGCGAGGTTGATGGCAGCGCAGCCATGTAGGTAAGCGACGCTACGCATTGGTCGCACTGCAGGGTTTCGTCCCATCCGGTGTCCTGAACATACGGATTGGGCAGCTTCGCGCTATAAGTCTTGCCAGCGGCAGAACCCGTCGAGCTGGTGGATCAGATCCGCGTGTCGGATGTTTGAAGTTCTGCATGCTCCGTTACGGCCGCCGTATTAGCACGTTCTCGTCAGCCGTGTTGTCCGGGTCTGCCGTCGGTGCCGCGAAGGCCATCCGCCCCGTCGCGACCATCTCGGCCGGCAAACGGGGCGGTGCCGGTGCCACCCGAGCCGCCGGCTCCCGCCGCACCACCGGTCCCGGCGGCCCCGGCCTCGCCGCCGTCAGCAGCCGGACCGTTGCTGCCCGCACTTCCTATCAGTCCGCCCTTGCCGCCGCCGCCGCTCAGCCCAGCGGCACCGCCGTTGCCGCCGTCACCGCCGGCGCCACCGTTGCCGCCGGCCCCGCCATCGCCGCCGGTAGCCTCACCGCCACCGAATCCGTCGTTTCCCGTGGCGGCGCCGCCGTTCCCGCCGACCCCACCGGCGCCCCCGGCACCGCCCGCACCGCCGGCCCCACCCGCGCCAGCGTGACCGCCCGCACCACCGATGCCGAAGAGCCGACCGGCGTCGCCGCCGTGACCACCCGGACCACCGCTACCGCCATCGCCGCCCCTGGACAGGGCATCCGCGCCGTCAGCCCCCTGACCACCGTTTCCGCCGATAGTGATGTCGCCGTTGGCCTCGCCACCGGCACCCCCGGCACCGCCGGCACCGCCTAGGCCTCCGCTTGCACCGGTGCCGCCGGTGCCTCCCGCGCCGCCGGCTCCGCCATTTCCGGCCACCAGACCTGCGCGGCCCCCGTCACCGCCCGCTCCGCCCGAACCGCCGTTGCCGCCAACCACTTTGCTGCCGTCGCCACGGCCGC
>NZ_MWQA01000019.1:0-755 GCF_002086915.1 Mycobacterium persicum
GCGACGGCGGCGACGGCGGCCGGGGTGGTCAGGGCGGCGTCAGCACCACCCTCGGCGACACCGCCGGCCAAGGGGGCCAAGGTGGTCAGGGAGGCCAGGGCGGCCAAGGTGCCGTCGGCCCGGCGTCGGGAATCGGACACGCCGGTGGTCAGGGTGGTCAGGGCGGTCAAGGTGGTCAAGGCGGTAACGCCGCCAATGGCGCGAACAACGGCGCCGGCGGCCGCGGCGGCGACGGTGGCGCCGGCGGGGCCGGCGGGTCGGGTTACACCGACGACGGCGCCAACAACGCCGGCGCCGGCGGCACCGGAGGGGCAGGGGGTCAAGGCGGTGCCGGCGGCACGACGGGCACCGGCGGGTTCCCGGGACAGAATGTGGGCCAGGGCGGCCACGGCGGTGCCGGCGGCCAAGGCGGCCAGGGAGGGGCTACCACCATCAGCGGTCACACCGCCGGCGACGGCGGGCAGGGCGGACAGGGCGGCCAAGGCGGCGATGGGGCCAATGGTGTGCGGCCCAACGTCGCCAACACCGGCGGCCAAGGCGGTCAAGGCGGCGCCGGCGGCCAGGGCGGTGACGGCGGCAGCGCCGTCACCGGAGCGACCAATGGCAGCGGCGGCCAGGGTGGTCAGGGCGGTCGCGGCGGCACCGGAGGCGCCGGCTACAACGACGACGGTGGCTACAACGCCACCGACGGCGGCGCTGGAGGCACCGGCGGCCAGGGCGGCGCCGGTGGCGCCGCGGGCACGGGCGGCAACGGT
>NZ_MWQA01000025.1:0-18658 GCF_002086915.1 Mycobacterium persicum
TCCCCCTTATCTGTGTTGGGGACCCCCGTAAAGGTGGATCCGGGTTGGTCGTTGTTGTTTGGCCCGTGCTCCCCGCTCCGTGTTGAGGGGCGGTGGACCGCAGTCGGGGTCGAGGTGGAGCGCCCGCAGCGCAGCGAGGACGAACGACCTCGAGGCCGACGAGGATCCGCCGCATACTGGGTCGGCGCGGAGCGAGGCAAAGACGTTGCGGTTCAAATCATGTGACGCCTCCGTGAGTGCTGAGGGGTCGAAGACAGCAAGCGTGGCGTGCCGGCGCCCAGCCTTATCTGGGTCCACGGACGTACGGTCCGGCGACATGATGATGGATGGGGTGCCCGGCGTGCGGGCTGGTGATGGGTGCGGCCGCTCATTGTTTCCAGGGCGTCCACCCAGATAGCGGGTGGCGGCAGGGGGCTTACGGGAGCTGACCGCGGGCATCAATTGATTTGTGGGCATGGCACGCGCAGCTTGCATCTCAGGCGGCCTCCCGGACGGGTTGGGGTGGGCTCAGCGCGCCATCACCGAGTTCACGCAGGGTGTGAGAGCAGCGACGCAAGATTTTGCGTTCGACCGCCAGGGTCGGATTCTTGCCATTGTGGCCGTCGTGCTTGGTCGCCAGCTGTTGGTAGTAGCCGTAATCCGGGGAGCCGGGCCAAGCCGCGCACTTGGCCGCCTCGAAGGTGGCCCAACGCAGCTCGGGCGAGCCTTGCCGGGACAAATGCCCCGGTGAGCGTTTGGTATCCGAGGAATACACGGTGACATCCATGCCCGCAAAGCGCACCAGCGCGGTATCGCCGATGTGCTGGGCTGCTCGCGGAACACCGTGGCGTCGGTGTTCGCCGCCGCAACTGCGGCCGGTGTGGGCTTCGGGGAGGTGGCGGACCTCGCTGCTGACGAGGTCCGCCACCGGTTGTTGCCCGCACCGATCAGGCCGGACTCAGACCGTGTGCAGCGGATTTCGAGCATGTGCACCGCGAACTCGGGCGCCCGTCGGTGACGCTGTTGCTGTTGTGGAATGAGTACGTCGCGGCCTGCCGGGAATCCGGTGGGGTGCCGTATCGGTACTCGTTCTTCAACGAACAGTACCGCCGCTGGGTGGCGGCGCCGGGGGCGTCGATGCGCATCGTGCGCACCCCGGGCGAATCCATCGAGGTCGACTGGGCCGGTGATGCGATGAGCTTCGCCGACCCGCTGACCGGTGCGGCGACCGAGGCGTGGCTGTTCGTGGCCGCGCTGTCGTTTTCGGCCTTCACGTATGTGGAGGCGTTCACCGATATGACGCTGGTGTCGTGGATCGATGCGCATGTGCACGCATTCGAGGCTTTTGGCGGCACGGCCCGACTGCTGGTTCCGGACAACCTTCGCACCGGCGTATCGCGGGCCGACCGGTACGAACCGGCGCTGAACCCGGCCTATGCCAGCCTGGCCGAGCATTACGGCACCGCGATCATCCCGGCCAGGGTCAAGCGGCCGCGCGACGAGCCCGTCGTGGAGGGCAGCGTGCGGTTCGTCGCCAACCAGGTTGCCGCGGTGCTGCGGGATCGGCGGTTCGTGGGCCTGGCCGAGTTGAACGAGGCCATCTTCGATGTGGTCGACCAGATCAACGCGCGTCCGTTCCAAAAGCGGGAGGACTCCAGGCGGATCGTGTTCCTGCGCGATGAACAGCCACTGCTCAATCCGTTGCCGCCGGTGCGGTTCGAGTTGGCGGATCTACGAATGGCCAAGGCAGGACCGAACTATCACATTCAAGTGGACCGCAATTTCTACTCCGTGCCATCGGCGCTGATCGGGCGCAGTCTGGATGTGCGCCTGACCTCTAGCACCGTGGAGGTCTTCACCGGTACCGAACGCGTGGCCTGCCATGTCCGGCTCAAAGGTGTTCGCGGACGGTATGTCACCGTGGCCGAGCACATGCCTGCCGGGCATCGGCATCGGCTGGCCGACTGGAGCCCGGCCCGCTTCGAGCAGTGGGCGGCGACCATCGGCCCCAACACCGTGGCGGCGATCCAGGCGATCCTGGCCTCCCGCACGATCGTCGAGCAGTCCTACCGGTCGCGTCTGGGGGTGATGGCATTGGCCAAACGCCAAGGCGGTGCGGCTCGGCTCGAAGACAGCTGCGGTCGGGCACTGGGCGCCGCACCGGCACCGTCGTACACGCTGATCAAGAAGCTATGGGCTACTTGGGAACCTGCTGACCCGCCACCGATGGCGTCTTTGGGTGATGCCGGCTTCATGCGCGGCGCCGACTACTACGGCCAGGGCGGGGGCCAGTCATGATCGACGTGCAGACCTTGGACAGGCTCAAGGCGATGCGCCTGTCAGGCATGGCCGAGTACTTCGAGAACCTCGGCGCAGCCACCGGCGCGCAGCGGCTCACCGGGCCGGAGATGGTCAAGATGGCCGTCGACTGGGAATACGAACGCCGCCGCAACAGCAAGCTGCACCGACTGCGCCGATACGCAGCACTGGCCCAACCCGCCGCCGACATCGCTGACATCGAAGCCATGCCCGGCCGCAACGTGGATGCCGAGTTGATCGCGCGCCTCTCCGTCGGCAACTACCTGCAAGACCGCCAAGACGTAATCCTGCAGGGCCCGACCGGCGCCGGGAAGACCTATGTGGCCTGCGCGCTGGGCAACAAGGCCTGCCAGCAGCGTGCTTTACCTGCCGGCTGGTGAACTGTTCGACCGGCTCACCATCGCTGAACGCACCGGGGAGCGGAAACGCTGCCTGGACACCCTGGTCAAGGTGGAGTTGTTGATCATCGATGACTGGTTCCTCACCACGCCGAGCCGCCAGCAGATCCAGCAGCTGCACACATTGATCGATCGACGGCATAAGACGGCATCGACGATCTACTGCACCCAACTGCCGCCCGGCCAGTGGCACGATCGCATGGAGGAGAAGATTCTCGCCGACGCGATTATCGATCGCATCACCACCAACGCCCATGCCACCCTGCTGACCTGCGACGAATCAATGCGCAAGCACTTCGGCCTGCCCGGTTGACCAGCCGCCGGTGGGGCCGACCACCAGCTGGCCCGTCCCACCGGCACTACCCAGCCCAAGACGCACGCGGCTCGCTCCGCACCGGAGCAGTGGCCCATCAATCAGCGAAACAGTGGCTCACCCAACAGCGGAACGGCGGCCTTCACTGAGCGTGATATCCAATCGAGACAGCATCATGATTGGAATCAATGTCAACGCGATCATTACAGCACCGACTGCGAACACAACGGCATACGCATGGGAAATGTCCTGCATAACGCTAGTTAGCGCATGCAAACCCGTGGATTGTCCTGCCATCGATGACGAATCGATAAACATACTTCTTCCGGTGGGCGTTCCTGGCGAGGCTAAGCTTTGATCGACTGCAGAAGTATTTTCGAGGCGGTTGAATTGGTTGCTCAGCAGCACAGTCATCAGCGCCGTTCCTGCCGAAGCTGCAATCTGCTGATTGACTTTGACGACGGTGGAGCCGCGCGCGATTTGCTGTGAGCGCAACGTCTGCACTGCCGCAGCGGACAATGGCACCCTCGCAAAGCCCCAGCCGAGCCCCATCATTGTCAGCGCAATCGCAAAGGACGGTAGATACTCAGCCTGATGATAAACTTCATATGCGAAAATGCCCATCCCTCCAGCACTCAGAACGATGCCGACTGGCATGATCTTGCCGGGTCCGTACTTATCCATTAACAACCCACCTGCCAACACGGTCACCATCGCACCGATTCCACGCGGAACCAGATTCATCCCAGCCTGTAAGGGCGTCTGCTGTAGCACCTGCTGAAAATACCCAGGAATTAGAAGTGCCACGCCAGACGTCGCGGCAGCAAAAATAAATAATGCGACATTGGCGCATGCGGCAACATAATTCTTAAATATCCGCAGATCAATTAACGGATGATTTCTGCGGTAGAGAGTGTGCAAGATAAATAGGCCGATCAACGCCAAACCAGTTGCTATCGGAATCCATACGTGATAATCCGCGACTGAATCGAAGCTAGGCACAGATGACATCCCATACAGCAAGATTGCCAAGCCCGGCGACAACAGCATCATTCCGATTAAGTCCAACGTTTCCGAACGCGTCGGATGATCAGCTGGAAACACGATCGCTGCCACAACCGCTGCGACCAGGCCAAACGGTAAGTTCAGCCAGAAGATCCACTGCCAACCATAGGTGTCGATAAGCCAACCGCCCAGCATCGGGCCGAAAGCTGAGCCCAGCACTGTTGGTATACCCAATAGCCCTACAACGCGACCGAGCCGCTTTGGACCAGCTTCGCGGGCTAAGATGGTCAAGACCAGCGGTAGTAATAATCCACCACCAAGACCTTGCACGACGCGAAAGGCGATCAGCAGTCGGATATCTGGTGCTGACCCACAAAGAAGTGACCCGACAATGAAAAAAGCTAGTGATCCGATAAAGAGTCGCTTCGTCCCGAACCGGTCAGCGCCCCAGCCTGCCACTGGGATAACCGTTGCCAACGCCAGGGTGTATCCGGTCATAGTCCAGACGACCAATGTGTGGGTCGAGCTGAAGACTGCGATGAACGTATGTTGGGCGACCGTGACGATTGTAATGTCGAGGTAAGTCATCATCGATGCCAGTAAGCATATGCTTGCTATTTGGAGCAACTTGGCATCCAGCCGGTGGGGGTAAATATTCTTTGCCAAGCCGGAAATCCGTCGAGACATGGGGTGCGATGCGTTGTCGGCGTGGGTTGTCGTCGGTCCAATATCATTGATCGGCAACTTCCCAGGTCGCCAGAATCTCACATTATGCAACCGCATGAGCCATCTCCCAAATCGACCGTAAGGGCGCTGCCGGGCCAAGCCCAGAGGCGTGGTGTAAGAGGTCGCCCAAATCGCGTGACCCTTCGGGATGCAGTTTAAGCGGTCAATTCTGGCGTCGTGGTGGCCTCCTGGTGGTGGTTGGCCGCGGTGGCGGTACGGGCTCGGTTGAGGGCCACCTGCCGCCGTGAAGTGATCCGCTGGCTGGCCCGCTACAACATCCGACCACGCCACTCCCGATGCCGTAATTCCAGGTTGTTGGCGACGGTTGAAAGTCCGGCCAGTCGCGACGGTTGAAAAGTAGGCCACCCAATCAGATTGGATGGGTGATCTCCTTGGAAGACTGGGCGTTGATCCGGCATCTTCATCGCAGCGAGGGTTTGTCGCAGCGGGCCATCGCACGCCAGCTCGGCATTGCCCGTGACACGGTGGCCGGGGCGCTGGCCAGCGATGGTCCACCGAAGTATGAGCGGGCCTCGACGCCGTCGGCGATCGGCGAGGTGGAGCCGCGGATGCGGGCGTTGTTGTCGGCCTACCCGCAGATGCCGGCGACGGTGCTCGCCGAGCGGGTCGGGTGGACGGGTTCGATCTCGTGGTTCCGGGAGCGGGTCCGAGCGATCCGCCCGGAGTACCTGCCCGCCGATCCGGTCGATCGGCTCGATCATCCGCCGGGGCGGGCGATTCAGTGTGACCTGTGGTTTCCGGCATCCAGGATCGCGGTCGGGTTCGGCCAGGAGGCGGATGCTGCCGGTGTTGGTGATGGTCGCGGCGTTCTCCCGGTTCATCGCTGCGGTGATGTTGCCCTCGCGTCAGACCATGGATTTGGTGGCCGGGATGTGGAAGCTACTTTCGGGCAGCTTCGCTGCGGTGCCCCATGAGTTGTGGTGGGACAACGAGGCCGGGATCGGGCGTCGCGGCCGGTTGACCGATCCGGTCACGGCGTTGATGGGCACGCTGGGTTCGCGGCTGGTGCAACTCAAACCTTATGATCCCCTCTTAACCGGCTAATCCTGATACATCACCGACCTCGACACGCCGATTCTTCCGGGGTGCTTGATTTGCGCTGAGACGTTGGGCATACCTGAATCCCATGGCAACAGGGCAGACGGTCGAGTCGTTGCGAGCGGTCGAACAAGCAAGGCGCTGGTCGTTGGTGGGGTCAGGGCCGGTCGGGGTGGAGCTGATCAACGACTACCTGGGCTATCTGGCCGACCGGAATTACTCGCCGCGCACGGTGCGCGCATATGCCTTTGATCTGCTCGCGTTCGCACGATGGCTGGTGGTCGAGCAGTTGGCGCTCGCGGAGGTCACTACGGAGGTGTTACTGCGGTTTTTGGCGTTTTGCCGTTCGGCGGTGCCGCCCGGCCGTCCGGGCGGCAACGTGTACTCCATCCGCGATGGGCGCAGCAGCGGTTACGCCGCGACGACGATCAACCGCCGGTTGGCGGCGATCTCTGGGTTGTTCTCGTATCGGCAGATGCGTGACGGGGCGGCGACCAGCCCGGTACCGCACGGGCCGGCAGCTCGCCGGGCGACCGCTGGCGAGCAGAGCGGTCTATTGGCTCACCTGCGAAAGCCCAAGCAGCGCTCGCGGTTACGGGTTCGGGAACCGCGGCGGCTGCCGCGCGGCCTGGACCACAAGGAAGCGACCGCGCTGTTGGGCAGCCTGCGCACCGAGCGGGATCGCGCGATCGCGGGGTTGATGCTGTTGTCCGGGCTGCGCTCGGCCGAGGTACTTGGCTTTGGGGTGCGCGATGTCGATATCGGCCGCGGCTGGGTGCGAGTGATCGGCAAGGGCGACAAGGAACGCCGAGTCCCCTTGGACCCAGACGTGGCGGGCCTGATCCAAACCTACCTGTTCGCTGAGCGGCCGGAATCCGATTGCAACACACTGTTTTTAGTCGCCAAAGGCCCGAACCGAGGCAAGCCGCTGACCCCAGCCGGGCTACGCACTATCTTTCGCCACCACCGGGCCAAGGCCGGGGTCCCGGCGGGGCATCCACACGCGCTGCGGCATACCTTCGGCACCGCACTGGCCGAGGCCGGGGTCGACCTGGCAGTGCTGCAGGCATTAATGGGCCACGACCACGTCGACTCCTCAGCCGCCTACATTCATCTGTCTCCGGCGCACGTGCGCGCCGCCTACGATGCCGCCCGCGACCGCCAGCGCGCCCACTAGCAGCGGCGTGGCCAGGCTGCTGGCAAGCGGGCCAGAGCTGTTTGAAAGCTACTGTGCCGCGTTGGCCGCGCGGGGGGGCGGGGAACCGCTCGTTTCTGGGCGCTGCCCGCGCTTTTCTGGACCGCTGGCCCAACCCGCAGGGATGGGCCCAACAGCCATTACCGGTTCGGCTGTCGGCTGGCTCGGCGCTGCGGCCGCTGCTGAACTACCTGATGCTGACCGGATTTCTGCGGCCGGGCTACGACTATCTGCTCGAACGTAAGCTGTCGGCCATCCTGCGGGAGGCGCGCACCAGTCCATTGGCCACTGATGTGACCAGATTCCTTTCCGCAGCAACCGAACTGGGCTACTCGACCCAGGACGCGGCGGCGCTGGCCAGCCAGGTCGCGGTGCGAATGCTGATCCAGACCGGCCACCCGCTTAACGAGCTCAACGACGCTGCTATCGCCGAATTCGCCGCCGCGATCACCGCCCGCGAACAGGCACACGGGCGCCAGTTGCAGCACTATCGCACCGCGTTGTATGCCACCCGCGCAGTGCTGTATCACCTGGACGGGCAAGTCACCCCGACCGCCAAGAACACCGCGCACCTGCGGTGGCCCTGGCGCCGTCACTTCGCTGGTGTTCCAACCGGATTGACTGATTCGCTGGTTGCCTACCTGGAATGCGCGTCGGGCACTCGCACCCGATCGACCGTGCTGGGCATTGCCGGTTGCCTCAGGCATTTCGCCCAGTTTCTCACAGAGGTCGACCCGCCGTTGACCTCACTGGAGGGCCTGGACCGGCAACGCCACATCGAGCCCTACCTGGCCGCCGTGGCCACCGCGCGCAACCCTCGCACCGGAACGACCCTGTCGGCTTCCCATCGGCGCTTCCGGATCTTGACTGTCGCGCGGTTGATCGATGACATCAACGAATGGGGCTGGGCCGAGGCACCCGGCCGCAAACTCGTGTTCGCCCGCGATGTCCCCCGGCTGCCCAGGGCGCTGCCTCGCTACCTACCTCCGGACGCCGACCGGCGGCTATCGGCCGCGCTGCACGCCTCACCGAACCGGCTGCGCGCCGATGCGCTGCTGTTGCTGCGGGCCACAGGGATGCGCATCGGAGAGCTGTGCGACCTGGAACTGGACTGCGTGCATGAGGTTCCCGGCGCCGGGGCCTGGTTGAAGGTCCCGCTAGGCAAGCTCGACACCGAGCGGATGGTGCCCATCGACAACGAGACCCTCGAGCTGGTCGACCGGATCGTCGCGCACCGCTCGCCGGGCAAGCCGTTGCCGCATCCGCGCACCGGTAAGCCGGTGCAGTTCTTGCTCACCCACCAAGGCCGGCGCGTCTCAGTGGACACCCTGCGCGACGAACTGATTCGCTCCGCCACCAAAGCAGGACTCAAATCGGTTACACCACACCAACTTCGGCATACCTACGCCACCGCACTGATCAACTGCGGGGTCTCGCTGCAGGCGCTGATGGCCATGCTAGGCCATGTCTCGGCGGAGATGAGCCTGCGTTATGGGCGGCTGTTCGACGAGACCGTGCGCGCCGACTACGAACGCGCACTAACCCAAGCCAAAGCTCAACTCGGACCGGTGCTACCGACCCGCACCCCACTGCCCATCGCCGACATTAGCGCCGGTGCCACCGACTGGAAGGACACCCCGACGATCAAGGCCCGCATGGCCGGCGGATACTGCCTGCGCACGCCAGCCCAAGAAGCCTGCGTCTACGCCAACATCTGCGAACACTGCCCGAACTTTCGCACCGAATCGACGTACCTGCCCATCCTGGCCACCCAACGCGCCGACGCCGCCGCGCTGGCCGCCGACGCCCAGGCACGCGGCTGGGACCAGGAAGCCACCCGCCACCGCCGCCTCGTCGACCGCCTCGACCAGCTCATGAACCAAACGGACACCCCGTGACCGACGAACCCGCGATCCGCGTCGAACACGCATGCCAGCAGCTGCTCACCACCGGCGTCGCCATCACCTTTGACGCTGTAGCCGCCCACGCTGGCATCGGTCGGGCCACCCTCTACCGGCGCCCCGAACTGCGCGCCATCATCGAACAACACCGCCACGAGGGCCGCGAAGCGCTCACCCTGACCGGACTTCAGGTGCAAATCGACCAACTCCGCCTCGCCCTGGAAGCCGTCGCGGCCAAGGCGCGACGCCACGAAGAAGAACTCCGACACCTCAAACGCACCCGCTGAGACAACCCAGCGACCCGCCGCCACACCGACCCGACCCAGGATTAGCCGGATAACCCGAATCCAAGGGGATCGTGGAGCGAGCCAACCGCTATCTGGAGACCTCGTTCTTGCCGGGGCGCAGCTTCACTTCGCCGGCGGACTTCAACAGTCAACTGGGCCAATGGCTTCCGACCGCCAACGCCCCTCGGGTGCGGGTCCTCGATGGTCGTCCGGTCGACTTCCTCGACCGCGATCGAGCCCAAATGCTGGCGTTGCCGCCGGTGGCACCGGTCACCGAGACGGTGACCTCGGTGCGGTTGGGGCGCGATTACTACGTGCGGGTGGCCGGCAACCACTACTCCGTGGACCCGCATGCGATCGGACAGCTCGTCGACGTGACCACCACCTTGACTCAGGTGGTGGTGACCCGAGCGGGGCGCGTGCTGGCGGCTCATGACCGCTGCTGGGCGGTGCGACAAACGCTGACTGATCCCACCCACGTCGCGACTGCCGCAGCGTTGCGTCGACAGTTCCAAACCGGCCCACCACCGGTGGCAGGTGATCACCCGGTGCGTGATCTGGCCGACTACGACCGCGCGTTCGGTGTCGACTTCACCAGCAACACAGTCACTTCCGATGGCAAGGTGGCGTGATCATGGCCGAGGACCCGATCAAATCCGTCCTGCATTACGCCCAGGCCCTTAAGGCGCCGCGCATCCGCGAGTCCGCTGCCCGGCTGGCCGAGCAAGCCCGCGACGCCAACTGGACTCACGAGGAGTATCTGGCGGCGGTGCTCTCCCGGGAGGTCGCCGCCCGCGAGGCCTCCGGTGCGGCGACCCGCATCCGCTCGGCGGGGTTGCCGAGGCGCAAATCGTTGGAGGACTTCAACTTCGATCATCAACCGGCCTTGAACCGGGACGTGGTCGCCCACTAAGGCACGGGCGCGTTCCTGGCCAAGTCCCGCAACGTGGTGTTGCTCGGCCCACCAGTTATCAGCATGTAGCAACACGCCCGCATCTATGTATGCGACAAGGGGGTTGATCAGGGATTCGTCATCGTTGTTGCCGGTTTATCGGCGGGTGTTCTTCGACGTGAAGGAACGGCAACGATGGCGTATCCGGTGGCGGTGGTTCCGGCGGGCGGGCAGCGGACCTGGACGGTGCTCGGGGAGGACTACGCGACGGTTGGTCCGGTTGAGGAGTGGATCGAGGCGCATCGCCACTTGTGGTCGCCGAACACGGTGCGCGGCTATGCGACCTCGCTGGCGCAGTGGTGGAGTTTCCTTGAGCAGCGCGGGCAGACCACGGACTGGGGTGATGTCGGGGTCCCGGCGGTCAGCGCGTTCCTGTCTTGGCTGCGCAACGGCCGCACAGTGGAGCACAGCCTGGCCGCAGCGGAGCAGCCTCCGACTCCGGCGACGTTGGAAGTGCGTCTGGCGGCATTGATTTCGTTCTACCGGTGGCACCACGTGGTAGCTGGGGTGGCGGTGGCAGGCCGGTTGCTGCGCGGAACTGCGCGGCGGCGCCCGGCACGGGCGTTATTGGCGCATCTGGATGGGCGCTGCGAGCCGGCGGCGTCATCGTTGGTGCGGGTGCGCCGCGGCCGCAACCCGGACCGCCCGCCGGTGCTGCTTCCCAAGCAGATCCAGGCGATCCTGGATGGCTGCGCGGTCTTCGACCCTGAGGTTGGGGCGTGGCGCGGGAATCTGCGCGACCGCTTCTTGTTCGCTTTGCTGGCCGAGACGGGGATGCGGCTGGGCGAAGCCTTGGGGTTGCGGATCGGTGAATTCGTGCTGGGCCGCGGCGGCAGTGCCTGTGTGGAGATCGTGCCCCGCGAGGACAACCCAAACGGGGCACGGGTCAAGATGATGCGACCGCGGCGGGTGTATGTGGGCGCGGATCTGGAACGGCTGTTCGCTGACTATCTCACTGATATCGCCTGTCGGGCAGCAGAATCCGGTGTTGTCTTGACTGAGCAGCACCCACTGCTGGTCAATGTGGCACGCCCACCGCTGATGGCGGCGCTGCGTGAGACGACGGTGCGGGAGAAGGTCGCAGCCCTGCGGCGGCGCGGGATGGGCCCGTCTGACTGGACGCCGCATTGGTTTCGCCACACCCATGCCAGTGCGCTTTTGCTGGCTGGGACACCGGAGTGGGTGGTCTCTCGGCGGCTGGGGCATGCCCATGTGCAAACCACCCTCGATCTTTATAGCTGGGTCCGCGAGGACGAGGCGCTGCGGGCAGCGGCGAACTGGAACTCCTATGCCAGCGGCTGGCGGGTGGATCAGTGAATAGCGGGCGGCGCCGGTCCCAGCATCTTCGTCCGGCCAGTGCGCAGGACCCGATTTGGCGGCTGTGGGGGGCACTGCCAGTGCAGTGGCGGGGCCCGGTGCTCGGCGAGGGCATCAGCGACTGGGCATCGATCACCGAGAACGATTGGGCGCGACTGGATCTGAGCGGGCTACCCGAACCGTATGCGGCCGAACTTGCCTGGATGGCGCACTGGCAGGCCTGCGACGGCACCCGAGTGTCGGTGCTGGCGATGGCCCAGCTGGCTCACATCGTGCGCCACGCAGCGGGCCAAGGCCACCGGGTGCCGGCGTCGATCCGCCAGATGGATTGGGAGGCGGCCTATGAGTTGCAGGGCTGGTACTACGCCAATTACCGGCGGCGGTTGCCCGGAGGCCAAAGCCACCGCCGGCTGCGGATCGTGTTCGGATTCGCCCGTCAGGCGCTGATCGCGGCCTGCCACGACGGGCTGTGGTGGCAGCTTGACGACTGGCATCCCCGCTGCGATCCGCGGATCCCACTGACCAACCGCGAACCGGTCGCCAACTACGGTTGCTCACCCGGGCAGATCAGCCAGCCCTGGCTGCGGGCAGCGGTCAAATGGCATCTGGGCACCATGCTCGAATCTGGTGCGCTGCGCTGGACCAGCGTAAGCCAGGAACGGATGCCCAGCTTGCGGCGCTTCGACAAGTGGCTGAGCACCTGCTTCGAAGACCCGACCGATATTCTTGGCGATCCAGCAGCGGCCGTCGAGCAGGCTGCAGGGTTCGCCCGCTGGACCGCGCAGCGCCGCAACCGAGCCACCCGCGCATCCGACACCCGACACCTCGGCAAGGCCGTGCCTGCCCGCTCGATCAACGACGACCTACGTGCGGTCGCCGGGCTGCTGGAGTTCGTGGCCGCCAACCCCGGAGAAGCACGCCGAGTACTCGGCGCAGGCCCCTGGCAGCAGGTCAGCACCACCCACGCCGACAGCTGGTTCGGCCGAGTCAGCCGCATCCCCCACCAGCGCGAGTTCAATGACGCCCACTACGTCGACGACCACGCCCTGGCCCAGATCACCGCTGCGCTGCCGCTGATCGGGCTGCCGCGAACCGAGTCGATGACGATCACCCGCGGGGATGGCACCACGATTACCGCCGACGGGCTCGATGACCCGCAAGTCATGCGGATGATCCTGCTGCAGATCCTGACCGGGCGGCGCGCCAGCGAGATCCGCACCTGCGACTTCGATTGCCTCTCAGCTGCACCCAACGCGGCAGGTGACGGTGACCAGGATCTGGCACTGGCGAGGTTCCGCTACGCACAAAGCAAGATCGACGTGGCGCCCGACACCATCCTCGTCGACCGTGAAGTCACCGAAGTGATTGCCGAACAACAACAGTGGATCCGCGACCACACACCCAGCGGGGCCGGACGATTTCTGTTCGTGCAACGCATGGCCAACCGTCGCGGCGACAAGGTCTACCCACCCGGCAGCAACAACTGGGTGCTGCGCATCTTCAGCGACATCGTGCAGATCACCGACGCCAAAGGCCGCCCGGTACGGCTCAGCCACACCCACCGGTTCCGCCATACCCGCCTGACCCGGCTGGCCGAACTCGGGCTGCCCGTCCACGTGCTGCAGCGTTACGCCGGGCACGCCACCCCCACCATGACGATGCACTACATCGCCGCCCGCGACGAACACGCTGAGCAGGCGTTTTTGGCCACCGCCAAACTGCGCGCCGACGGCACCCGCATCCAGCTCTCCAGCGACGACCATGACAGCCTGCACCTGTTCCGCCGCGCTGACCGGTTTCTGCCCAACGGCTGGTGCATGCTGCCCCCGCTGCAGGCCTGCGACAAAGGCAACGCGTGTCTGACCTGCTCAGTGTTTGTCACCGACGCCACCCACCGCCACGTACTGGACCGCCAACTACACGACACCGCCGAGCTAATCGAGCGCGCCAGAACCGAATTCGAGCAGCGTCACGGCCACCCGATGCCCGACGACAACGTATGGCTATCCCAGCGCCGCGCCGAACACGCTGCCCTGGCTCGGCTGCTTGACACGCTCGATGCCGCTCCGGCCCAGGCCAGCCACGGCGCGACACCCACCTGCAACAGACCCTCCGGAACAGTCACGCTGACGCTGGACCCCATCCGCCGCAGCAGGAGCAGCCGATGACCGACTCCCGTAACCGCCGTATCACAGCGCTAACTGAAGCAGCGAAAACCAAGTCCCAGAACAAAACCCGCGATGCCGAACACGCCATCCGTCGGCTGGCTAAACGCGGCGAGGCCATCACCTTCCAGGCCGTTCAACGCGAAGCCGGGGTCTCTCACGCCTTCCTCTACAACCATCCCGAACTGCGTCAACGAATCGAGCATCTGCGCGGCACCCGTGCGCGGAAGACCACGCCCGACGCTCCCGTCGACAGCGACAACACCCTGGTCATCACCCTGACCCGCCAGATCGCAGAACTGAAAAAACAACACCACCAGCAACTGCAAGCACTCCGCGATGCCCTGCGCCGGGCACACGGCGAGAACCTCGACCTGCGCCGTGAACTCGCCCGCCGCGGCCTCCAGCCATCGTCCAACGTCGCATCAATCGCAACAACGTCCTGACCAGCACAAACACGGCTACTTTGCACCCCACCCAGCGATAACGGGTGGAACCGGCAAAACCCATTTGGCCATCGGATTGGCCATCAAAGCCGCCCAGACCGGGCATCGCATCGCATTCGCCACCGCGGTGGACTGGGTCGCTCGCCTCAAGGCCGCCCACAACGCGGGGCGGCTGCCAGCGGAGTTGGCCAAGCTGCGCCGCATCGGTCTACTCGTCGTCGACGAGGTCGGGTACATCCCCTTCGAGCAGGACGCTGCCAACTTGTTCTTCCAACTGGTCTCCAGCCGCTACGAACACGCCTCGCTGATACTGCCCTCGAACCTTCCCTTCGCCCGCTGGGGCGACGTATTCGGTGATCAAGTCGTGGCCGCAGCGATGATCGACCGCATCGTCCACCACGCCGACGTACTGACCCTCAAAGGCTCCAGCTACCGGCTCAAGGACACCGGAATCGATACCCTGCCCTCGGCCAGAGCCGACAACACGGCACAATAACTACCGACCACGTGGCCTACTTTTGACCGTCGCATGTGGCCTAGTTTTCGACCGTCGTCAACACCAGTCCGACCACCTACGAAAACAACCACACAACCGCTACGCTGCCACGAGCGGCGTAACCAAAAATCCCATGTCCACTACATGGGGGCAAGGCCTAATCGCGACCACACCAATGCCCTGCGCGAGGAGATCGCTCAGGTACTGGCGCCACTGGGTCTTCGCTTCTCCGAAGCCAAGACCCGTGTCGTGCACATGAGCGAAGCGTTCGACTTCCTTGGCTTCCGCATCCAGTGGAAGCGCAAGCGAGGCACCTACGAGTGGTACGCATATGTGTTCATCGCCGATCGGCCTATCCGATCGCTGAGGGACGAGATACGTGCCCTAACCAGCAGGCTCTTGCAACAGCCGCCCAGGGACGTACTGATCAGGCTCAACCGGATTATGCGCGGCTGGTCCAACTATTTCCTGTCTGTGACAGGTTGAACTGGCCCCGGTAGGACGGTTTTCAGTGGCCCCATCTACTCGACTCGCCGGTGTGGTTGTGACGGTTTGATCTGGCCCCACCCCAGTGTTGATCCATCGAATGCAGTTGCGATGGAAAGGGGCCAGGGGTGGAGGATCGGGTGGAGCAGTTCGCAGCGATTCGTCGCGATTTCCGTGTGGAAGGTTTGTCGATCCGGGAATTGGCGGTCAAGTACCGGGTACATCGCCGCACGGTGCGTCAGGCCCTGGCGAGTGCGGTGCCGCCACCGCGCAAGACCCCGGCCCGGTCGTCACCGAAGCTCGATCCGTTCAAGCTGGCCATCGTCAGTCGTTCCCCCTTCAAGGGCTTTCGACACTGGGCTTCGACCCGATCCGTTTCCAGACCAAGCCGCCAGTCTGCTACCGGGCCTCCTGGCAGCTACCGAACCGGCCTCACACGGGCAAGCGGCGACGAGCTTGCGACCAAAAATCACTTACACAAGGTCACCTCCGATCTGCTGGTCGCGCGAAAGATCGACGTTAGTAATCCCTGTCGCCGTTATTCATTGTCTCCAATTCAACGGGCAAATTGTTATTGATCATTTCGATAACGTCGAGAATATCGACGAATTCGATGATAGTAATTGGCTGCGGGTTGCTAATGAATGGGTTCGGAAGAGGATTGTCATTGTTGCTATTGGCTGCGAACAAGTTGTTATATTGATCGTCGTTGTCAACTTGGTTATTGGTGGCATTATCGCGACTTTCATTCGTGCAACTATCGGTCTTGTATTCATTATGATTCGCTAGACGGATCGCGAGTCTTCCGGCGCTTATGCTGGAGTCGTTGGCGGTAACGTCGATCATGGCGCCTACCTCTCCCGTAGTTAGTGTTAGTACCGCCAACGTCGCAATGGCTGCGCGTTTGTTTGGCTGCGATGTGTTGAACCGGCCCGGATTATCAATTGACTCGGTTTCACCAGCCCTGGCGAAACGCCGACGCCGTGAATAAGATTTAGTCTTCGAGTCATGTTCGTGACCACTTTCGCTTGATGCTTTGTTCATATTAACCTGTTCATATTGTTGCAATGGTAGATGTTAATGACATCTGCATCTTTCGCAAAACGGAAGGTCCGCAAGGAACTCGCGGCAGAATCGCGACATCAATTTATTGGTTGGGTTGCCAGTTGTCACCTCATTCAGGGCGGACCCGTTATTCATGATCCACCTCGCCGCCTGACACCGGGTCGCTGCTTGCCACTCGATAAAAAAACGTGCCGATGAGAAGGCATCGGCCGGAGGTCGCAGAAGTTGTCACAATTGCACTTCTCTGATGTCGTTGGCTGTTCATGGTTCTCTCGTACATGGAAACGAATTCACTTAGTCTGCAAGTAGGAAAGCGTAACGCGGGGTATTCGCAGTTCTACCTCGGAGCAGGACACATATTATACCTGCCTAGAGTATCTCTCACTAGATATTGACTATTTCGGAGGGATTTACGCATGTTCGTACGGTCCGTACGCCCCTGCACTGAGCAAAAATACGCGGTATTGATGACGATTTTTGTTCGGCAGTATGGTATAAGGCCAGCTTAGACCGTATGTGGTGACTACTTGGCCGGAGTAGTTGCTGGCGGGGGCCTTGCTCACGCATTCTCGTGGGGTACCGAGCGTTCCGTGCTCGGCCTTTGACAGGTGTAAAGGAGGCCTCGGTGTTTTGCGAGCGTACGAGCGTTGGTCTGGACGCGCCTGCGCGTTCGGTTGTCGCGGCGATGGGCAAAGCGGTGAGGTATTTCGGGCGCGGTTGACACCGTCGCATGCGGAGGTTATCGCGTGAGAGGGCACGCTGCCGGGCCCGTGCGCGGTGGTCTTACGAAGTGTTGACCGGCACTCGGGTTGAGCACGATGGCGGCATTGACCCGACTTTTATCAAATTAGTGCGCCCCGCTGGCGTGGATTTCGGTTAGCCCGGATGTTTCGCGGGGTTGACGTGGCGGCCTGATCGGTTCGGATTGCGGTTTTCGATCTTGATTTTCGACGGTGGGCATCATGGCGGTCCCGGTCAGCGGGTTCTGGCGGGTTCCTGTGCCCGTCGGTCCTTCCGTGGGGTCGTGGGGGTAGGTGGGGTGTTCGTCAGCCCGGTTGGAGGCGCGCCAACGCGGTAGCCAGCAGATCGGCCCATGGGGTGCTGGCGGCGAGCCGCAGCCGGGTTCGACGGGCGTGGCGCGCCAACCGGCCGGCGATCGAAAACAGGCGCAGTCGTAGGCGTTTGGGTTCCCAGCGCCGCGCCGAATGCTCGTCAAAGGCCAGCATCTGCAGCCATGCGGTCAAGTCGATCGCGAGCTGCACCAACGCGCACCAGATCCGGTTTTGATCGAATCCATGCAGAGGTAGGTTGACCAGGCCGGTGTCCTTGGCCACCCGAATGCGGTCTTCACAGCGGGCACGACGGCGGTGCCGCAGCTCGAGATCGGGCAGTTGGCCCCGGCCGGTGTTGGTGACGAACGCCGTCAGCCGTAGCCCGTCGCGGTCGGTGAACCGCAGCTGCGCACCGGGATGGGGGCGTTCCTTGCGCACCACCAGCCGCATCCCCGCAGGCCAGTCCGACAGGTCAACCACCCCGGTGGCCTCGGCCACCCACGCCCCGTCACGGACCTGCCCGTCAGCGTCGTAGGCCGGGGTCCAGGCCCGTTCGGGAATCACGTCGATGGCAGCGGTCATCGTTTCGTTGAGCGTGAATCCCAGCGAGTAGGACAGCCGGCGAGCGGTCAGGTAGTTGAGGAATTCGTGAGTGGCTCCGCCAGCGTCGGTGCGCACCAAAACCTTCTTGCCGACCCGATAGCCGACCTCAAACGGCAGCTGCTGTAGTGCCGATGCGAGGACGGTCTTGTGGTCGGCGGCGGTGTTGGAGCCGGCGTTGCCAGGCCGCAGCAGGATCGCCAGTGACTCCCCGGTTCCCGCACTGCCGTGGTCAACGAATGCGCACAATGGATGAAATCCAAAGCCGCGCTTGAATGTTGGTGCTGCTTTCTCCTTTTCCGAGTGCGCGGTGACCAGGGTGGCATCCAGATCGACGATCAACGGGTGATCGGCATCGATCCCATGACCGGGTGAGTGCTGCCCGGCGGCTGCCCACGCCGCCGCACGCGCGCTGGCCCGCGCCGAATCAATGGCCGCCAAGGCTTTCGAGGCATCTGCGGCCAACGTCGTGATCAACCGCGACACGGTGGGATCGGAGGCCACCGGGCCGAACACGCCCGGCTCGGCGCGCAGCAGGCCGACATCTGCCAGGCAGTCCCCACCGAGCGCCAGTGCCACAGCGATATCAAGCACAATCTTGCCGGGATCGTGGCTGGCCAGAGGTTTACGCCATGGCGCCAACGCGTCCGACAAGGCGCCGGTCAGCCCGGCCCGCTCGGCGGCGCGCAGCAATACCACCGCACCTGCGTGCGACACGACACCGGTTGCGCGGCCATCGACCGACAACGACGGGTAACACGACGTAGACTTGCCCACCAGATTGGTGCTCCGATTCTTGAGATGATCTGGTCCTAGACAAACCGGATTATCCCTGCTCAGAGCACCATTCTTCGTTCAAGACACACCATCAAGATCAACCGGCGCGAAAGCCCGAGG
>NZ_MWQA01000020.1:0-1094 GCF_002086915.1 Mycobacterium persicum
TGGCTTTGCGGGCAACGGCGGAACTGGCGGTGCCGGCGGTCACGGCGGGCTGTTGTTCGGCCCCGGCGGGCTGGGCGGAGCCGGCGGAGATGGCTTTGGTGTGAGCGGCACCGGCGGTACCGGGGGTGCCGGGGGTAACGCCGGGCTGCTGTTCTCCAGCGGCGGGGCCGGCGGGACCGGCGGGTCCGGTGAGGTCGGTGGGGGTGCCGGCGGGGCCGGCGGCCTCGGGGGCCTGCTGTTTTCCACCGGCGGGTCCGGTGGGGCGGGCGGATTCGGCTTCGAATCCGGAGGTCACGGCGGGGCCGGCGGCAGTGGCGGCTTGCTGGCCGCCAATGGCGGTATCGGCGGGGCCGGCGGAATTTCTCAAGGTGTCGGGGGCGCCGGAGGGAACGGCGGCAGGGGCGCCCTGGTGTTCGGTAGCGGCGGTGGCGGTGGAGCCGGCGGCGCCGGCGTCGCGGCCGGTGGGCTCGGCGGCAACGGGGGCAACGCGGTGCTGATGGGCAACGGCGGCAACGCCGGGGTGGGCGGGACCATCGGATTCAGCCCGATGGGCTATAACCACGCCGGCGTCGGCGGGACCAGCGGGCTTTTGCTGGGTCTGGACGGATACAACGCTCCGGCGAGCACGTCGCCGTGGCACAGCCTGCAACAATTTGCCACCCAAGCAGCCAACGCGCCCGTCCAGGCGCTGACCGGGCGTCCGCTGATCGGCAATTCCAGCCCCGGCCTCCCTGGCTCTGCCGGCTATGGCGGAGATGGTGGCTGGCTGATCGGCGACGGCGGGGCGGGCGGGTCCGCCAGCCCCGGTGGGGCCCAGCGCGGCGGCGACGGCGGGGCGGCCGGTTTGTGGGGCTCCGGGGGGTCCGGAGGGGCCGGAGCCTGGGGCGGCCTCGGGGATCCCAGCGGTAGCGGTGGGGCCGGCGGGCCCGGCGGGTGGCTGTTGGGCGACGGCGGGCCGGGCGGAACCGGCGGTTATGGAAACCCGGCCAGTACCGTGGCGGGCGCCGGCGGTGCCGGCGGCAGCGGCAGCCAGCTCATCGGCAGCGGCGGGGTCGGCGGGGCCGGCGGGTTCAGTAATTCTGCGCTGCTTGGGC
>NZ_MWQA01000007.1:0-1146 GCF_002086915.1 Mycobacterium persicum
GGCGGAACTGGTGGCGACGATCTGGAGACGGGTGGTAACGGCGGTGCCGGCGGCGCTGGAGGTGCGGCGGGGTTGATTGGTGCCGGCGGGGCGGGCGCTGATGGTGGATCCGGTGGCCTTGGCGTATTTCAGGGCGGTAACGGCGGGGCCGGTGGCCAAGGTGGTGTGGACGGCTGGTTGTACGGCAACGGTGGTCATGGTGGGACCGGCGGGGACGGCGGGAACGGCGCGGTGGGCGGCAACGGAGGGGCAGGCGGGGACGGTGGGGCGGCCCGACTGCTCGGGGTCGGAGGCGCCGGAGGTGCCGGTGGATCCGGCGATTCGAGCGCCGTCGCGGGGATCGGCGGGGCGGGCGGAAACGGCGCCCGAGGTGGGTTGTGGTACGGCACCGGCGGGGCCGGGGGCGCCGGGGGGTCGGGCGGGCAATATGTCTCGCACGGCATTTACGCCCCTGGTGGACCCGGTGGTTACGGCGGGTCGGCGGGCTGGTTCGGCGCGGGCGGCATCGGTGGGACCGGTGGTATCGGGGCGGCGGGCGGCCACGGCGGCAACGGTGGCCTGTTCTTCGGTGACGGCGCCATCGGTGGGGCCGGCGGGATCGGCGCGGATGGTGGCCATGGCGGCAACGGCGGTCTAGTGATCGGCAGCGGCGGCGACGGTGGTCAAGGTGGGGCGGGCGCGGCGGCCGTCAACGCCGGCAACGCCGGGCGAGGCGGTGATGGCGGTGATGGCGCCGCCCTGTTCGGCTCCGGCGGCAACGGCGGCCGGGGCGGCAACGGCCTTGCCGGAGCACAGCTGAACCTCGCGCCGCAGCCCAACAATGCACCGCCGACCGACGGCGAAAGCTATGGCAGCCACGGACATCCGGTATCGGGCTTCACAACTGGCGGGCCCGGCCAACCCGGCGCTAACGGCGGCCTCAACCAGAGCGGCGGCACCGGCGGGGCCGGCGGAAGCGTCTACGCGAATGGCGGGGCTACCGGCGGCAATGGCGGTGCCGGCGGTCAACCCGGCCACGGCGGCAACGGCGGTGCCGGCGGTGCCGGCGGTCTGGCGAACACCGACGGCATGGGCGATCAGGCCACCGGCGGCAGCGGCGGTCACGGAGCAGCGGGCCTGCACCCGAGCGGCGCGGGCGGCGCGGGC
>NZ_MWQA01000004.1:0-1094 GCF_002086915.1 Mycobacterium persicum
CCCCGCCGGAACCACCGTTGCCGCCGTTGCCGCCGGATTCACCGGGTTGGTGGCTAGCACCGCCGGCGCCGCCACCGCCACCGGCACCACCGTTGCCGTACCAGCCGCCGCCGGCCCCGCCGGCCCCGCCGGTGCCGCCGATGCCACCGGTGCCTTCGATAGTGCCGGTCAGCGGGTCGTTGACGCCGTTGCCCCCGGCGCCACCTTGGCCGCCGGCGCCGCCGTCACCGGCTATCGACCCGCCGGCACCACCGGTGCCGCCGGCGCCGCCGTTACCGGCCGAGCGATAGCCGCTGAGCCCGCCGGCCCCACCGGCCCCACCGGCGCCACCGGTGCCGAAGAGTCCGGCGGCGCCACCGTCGCCACCGGCCCCACCGCTGCCGGCCGCGTCACCGTCGTTGAAGGCAGGGCTGCCGTTGTTGGTGTAGGTCCAGTAGTTGTCGCCGCCGGCGCCTCCTTGGCCGCCGACGCCGGCATTGCCGAACAGCAGGCCGGCCCGGCCACCGTGGCCGCCGTCGCCTCCGTTGCCGGCGGGGAACCCGCCTTGTCCGCCGGCCCCACCGGCCCCACCGGCTCCGCCGGCGCCGATCAGCCCGGCCGAACCGCCGTTACCGCCCACGCCGCCGGCGCCGCCGGCGTCGGCTATCCAGGAGTTAGTAAACGGGGGGTTGTCCCACAGGAACATCCCGTTGCCACCGGTGCCGCCGTGTCCGCCGGCGCCCGCATTGCCGTACAGCCACCCGCCGTTGCCGCCATGCCCACCGTTGCCCCCGTAGCCGCCACTGTCGTAGACACTGAGGCCACCGCCGCCGCCGGCCCCGCCGGCTCCACCGGCACCGATCATCCCGGCGGCGCCACCGTTTCCACCGGCCCCGCCGTTACCGCTCACCCCCGCATTTTGAATGGCGTTGAGGTTGTTGGTGGCCCCGTCGGCACCGACGCCGCCTTGCCCACCGGCGCCGCCGTTACCGGACAGCCATCCGCCGCGGCCGCCGTTGCCGCCATGGCCGCCGCTGCCGGCGCCGTCGGAGTTTCCGCCGCTCCCAAAGGTGCCGCCGGCGCCGCCGGCCGCCCCCGCTCCGCCGGACCCGAAC
>NZ_MWQA01000010.1:0-895 GCF_002086915.1 Mycobacterium persicum
GCGTTGCCGCCGTTGCCGCCGGCCATTCCGGGGGTGGCGCTGCTGTTGTAGCCGGCGCCCCCGTTGCCGTACAGCAGGCCGCCATCTTGTCCGCTGGGGTTGGTCGCGGTGCCGGCCGCGCCGTCGCCGATCAACGGGCGCCCGAACAGCGCCTGGACGGGCGCGTTGACCGCGTTGAGCAGATTCTGCTGGACATTGGCGACCTCGGTGAGGGCATACGAGGCGCCGGCGCCGGTCAAGGCCTGGACAAACTGATCGTGAAACGCCGCCGCCTGCCCGGCGACCTGTTGATAGCTCAGGGCATGCGCCGAGAACAGCGACGCCACGGCCGCCGAGACCTCGTCGGCCGCGGCGGCCAGCAGCCCCGTCGTGCTGGCGGCCGCCGTCGCGTTCGCTGCCCTAAGCGCAGAACCGATGATGGCCGCATCCGACGCCGTTGCCGCCACCAACTCGGGAACGGCCACCACAAACGACATCACAACCCCCTGGTCACATGACCTTCAGGACCCAACACTTGGACGGTATCGCACTGCGGAACAACGGATCTGGGGTTTGCGGCGATTCACCGACAGCATCCCGCTCGCTGCGCCGCTGACAGCTCAGCCCGGGTTGCCGTGATTGCCGTTGACGCCGTTGAAGGCGTCGCCGCCGAGGCCGGCTTTGCCGTCGAAGCCGGAGACTCTGGTACCCAGAGCGCCCGCGCCGCCGTTGCCGGGGGTGCCGTGGGTGCCGCCACCACCGCCGGCCCCGCCGCCACCGCCAATGCCCGCGGCGCCCAGCTGACCGCTGAGCAACCCACCGCGCCCGCCGGTGCCGCCATGACCCCCGTCGCCGCCGTCGCCGCCCGTTCCACCGTGACCGGCGTTACCGCCATTGCCACCGTTACCGCCGTCGG
>NZ_MWQA01000011.1:0-612 GCF_002086915.1 Mycobacterium persicum
ACCACGAGCTACCCTGTCCCCCCCCCCCCCCCCCCCCCCCCCCCCCCCCGCCCCCCCCCCCCCCCCCCCACGCGGGGGCCCCCCCCCCCCGCGGCCCCCCCCCCCCCCCCGGGCCCCCAATGCCCCCCGGCCCCCCCCGCCCCCCCCGCCGGCCCCGCCGGCCGTTACGTTTGAGCTCTCGCCGGCACCGCCGGCGCCGCCAGCACCGAACAGACCAGCGGCTCCGCCGGGGCCACCCGGCAGACCGGGAGCTGCCGACCCGCCGGCCCCGCCGTTGCCCATCAAGATTCCACCGGCCCCGCCGGGCGCCCCGCTGCCCGGGGCCCCGTTGGCGCCGTTACCGATCAGCGGACGTCCCAGTAGCGCCTGGAAGGGCACGTTGATCAGGTCGAATGCCGGTTGCAGCGGTCCCGGCGCGCCATTGGTGCCGGTGCTTCCGAGGGCCAGCCCCATCCCGCCGTTGCCGCCATTGCCGGCGGGGCCGAACAGCACGGCGCTGCCGCCGGCACCGCCGGCACCGCCCTTACTGCCCACGCCCGTGGTGGTGCTCGCCCCGCCGGCGCCACCGTCACCGCCGACCCCGATCAGCCCGGCCTTGCCGCCGGCTCCGCC
>NZ_MWQA01000014.1:0-553 GCF_002086915.1 Mycobacterium persicum
GATCGGCAATGGTGGTAACGGCGGCGATGGCGGCGCCAGCGCGGCCGCTGCCGGTGGCAACGGCGGCACCGGCGGCGACGGCGTGCTGATCGGGAACGGCGGTAACGGCGGCAGCGGAGGCACCGGCGCGACCCCGGGCAAGGCCGGCCTCGGCGGCCTCGGCGGGCTGCTGTTGGGTGCCGACGGAATTCCCGCTCCGCCCAGCCCCAACCCGCTGCACACCCTGCAGCAGGATGTGCTCGATATCGTTAACCAGCCTGTCCAGGCAATTACCGGGCGTCCACTGATCGGCAACGGCGCCAACGGGGCTCCGGGAACCGGGACCGCCGGCGGGGACGGCGGCTGGTTGTTCGGCAACGGCGGTAATGGCGGGCACGGTGCCACCAACACCGCCGCCGCGGGCCAGGGTGGAGCCGGCGGGGCCGGCGGGACCGGCGGTGTCCTGTTCGGCAGCGGCGGCACCGGCGGCAGCGGCGGGATAGGCACCGGCGTCGGCGGGAAAGGTGGCGCCGGCGGCGCCGGCGGTTCCGCCCTGCTGATCGGCGCCGGCGGG
>NZ_MWQA01000001.1:0-68131 GCF_002086915.1 Mycobacterium persicum
CCCCGACCGCGTCAGTTTCACTGCCGCACTGAGCATCACGCGTCAATCCGTCGCCCAGCAGGGCGCTTTTCCCCCCGGACCACCCCGAAACGCCTGACCGGCACTGGCGCGCCTTCCTGCGCCGACTGCTCGACCGCCTCAACCCGGCCCGACGCCACCGCGCAGCACCCCGGGTGGTCAAACGCAAAATGTCCAAGTGGCACGTCAAACGCGCCGACTACGCCCACTGGCTCCAACCCGAGCATTCACCAAACATCACCATCCACCGTCTTAACTGAACGGTATTGGGCTTAGACCGGTGTGGATCACGGCCGGTCGACACCCGATGTTCCCGGGTCCGAGCGACTGATCAATACGTCGGCCATATCGCGCCGACTGATTTTCCAGGATTCCTCTATTCCGGCGTTGCCGAACCAGTACGCTCGCGGTTCGAGGGTCGATCGGGTAAACCGCGGAGATGGGCCGGCCGTCGCACAGATGTCGCAACAATTCCGCGAAGCGCCGAAGCCAGTAACGGCCGGACACGAGAATGGGGCCATCCATGAACGCTCCCCACAATGTGAAGAGGCTCATCGGCGGGGCGTTGCTGTCGGGGGGCGTCGCGATAGCCGGCCTGGGTCTGGCCGCCGGGACCGCTCAGGGCCAGCCCGGTCTTGTTCCGCTCCGTCCCGGCCCGCTCCCCACCGACGACAACGGTTGGGGTCCACCCAAGCAGTGGTGCCCAGGGGATCCCCTGCCGGCGACCGGCAATCACGTGACCGACCCTTTTCGCGGTTGGGACATGACGGTATGTCACACCTACTACTACCTGTGGCCAGGGATGGGCAATGTGTCCAACATGATTTGGGATGGTGACGACCCGCCACCGAAGCCCCCCGGCTCGGGGTACCAGCCTCCACCGCCGCTTCCGCCCGGGTTGTGCTGGCCTAACGGCAGCTTCATTCCCCTGCCGATTGCGTGCCCGTAGCCTCGATCCGCGGATGGGATGGTGCGGCGTGTGACTGTCTAGGCGTCGCCGTGAGACGCGATCCGGTATGCGGTGCCGCGTGGCTCGCGCACCCACAATGTCTCGCCCGCGCCGACGGTTGTTCCGTCGCGGATCAGCTGGCGCTTGAGCACCTTGTGCGTGGCGGTGCTGGGCAGGTCGGCGGCGATGCGGACGTACCGTGGGCGGGCCTTGGGGGACAGGTCGGGCTGTGCGTCGAGGAATGCTTCGAACGAGTCGGTCTCGAAGGCGCGGCCCCGCTGCAGCACGACCGCGGCCATCACCTGGTCACCGACCTGCTCGTCCGGCACCGCATAGACCGCTACGCGGTTGATAGCGTTGTGGCGCAACAGGATTCGTTCGATCGGCGCGGCCGCCAGATTTTCGCCGTCCACCCTCATCCAGTCGCCGGTGCGGCCGGCCAGATAGATCCAGCCTTGAGCGTCGCGGTAGCCGAGGTCACCGGACCAATACATGCCGTGGCGCATCCGTTCGGCGTTGGCGTCGGGGTCGTTGTAATAGCCGCTGAAGAAACCCGATCCGGTGGTGTTGACCAATTCGCCCACGGCCTCATCGGCGTTGAGCAGCGCACCGTGCTCGTCGAAGTGCGCGACGGGGCACTCGGTGACGGTCTGGCTGTTGTACACCGCGACTCCGGGGGCACCTTTGCCGATCGAGCCGGGCGGAGTTCCGGGTTCGCGAATTACGATGACCGCGTTTTCGGTCGAGCCGAAGCCGTCTTCGACCTGCACCGCGAAGCGGCGCGCGAACTCCTCGATGTCCTTCTCGTTGGCCTCGTTGCCGAACGCCACCCGCAGCGGATTGTCGGCGTCGTCCTCACGCTGCGGCGTGGCCAGGATGTACGCCAGCGGCTTGCCGACATAGTTCATGTACGTGGCGTGGTAGCGGCGGACGTCGGCCAGAAAGTTAGTGGCCGAGAACTTTGCCGGCGCAATGGCCGCGCCGGACACCACCGCGGGCGCCCATCCGGCGACCACCGCATTGGAGTGAAACAGCGGCATAGACACGTAGCAGGTGTCCTGCTCGGTGAGCGCGAAGCGCTCGGTGAGGCTGCGCCCGGCGAATATCGGCATCGGCTGCGACACCTGCACCGCCTTGGGGCTTCCGCTGGTGCCGGAGGTGAAGATCATCATGAACGGGTCCGTCATGTCGACCTTGCGATGCGGGACCAACGGATCGGCGGCGGCGACCAATTCGGCCCACTGCGGTGTCGCGGTGTCGAGAATCCGGGTGCCGGCCAGGTCCAAACCGTGCAGCAGGTCGCGGTGTTCGGCATCGGTCACCACGATCTGACAGTCCGCCTTTCTGATGTCGGCGGCCAGCGCCTCGCCCCGGCGGGTGGTGTTCAGACCGCACAGCACGTAGCCACCCAGTCCGGCCGCCGCCATCTGGGCCAGCATCTCGGGTGTGTTGCCCAGCAGAGCACCGATGTGCATCGGCCGGTCCGGGTCGGCGGCGGCGATCAAAACCGCTGCGCGCGCCGCTGACTCCGCGAGATACTGTTGCCAAGTCCATTGCAGATCATGGTATTTCACCGCGACCGAGGAATCGGATGCGCGCTGTTGCAGGAGCGTCTGGATGGTGTCGGTCATGGCCTGTGGTCCATCTGCTCCTCGGATTGCCCTGGCGCATCACGAGTTGGTTGGCGGTCTAGCCTTGCAACGTTGTTCGATGGCGGTGCTGCGTATCGCCTCAAGCTCCGGGTCGATCGGCGCGCCCAGCGCGCTGAACATCTTACCCACCGGTCACCAGATGCCGATATGTCGTGGCAGGGGTACTGCGCGAGGTCACGCGTAAGGTTTCCGGCAGCCGCAGACTTTCCAACAGACGCCGACAGAATAGGCGCGCTTATTCACAAGCCGAGTCAATTTCCGTCCAGTGAGTGCAGCTCCGATCGGCGTGTCAGAAAACGCATTGGCGCGCGGCCGATCCGCAAATACGGAACCCCTTCTTCGGGCCGCGCGAAAATTGGAAACTTAGTACCAGCCAGGTGGTAGACCGCCCGGGAAGCATTCACCGCCCGTTCCGCACGGCGGCCATGCAGGCGGTGCGGGAGGCGGCGATGGATAAGGTTCTCCTGGTGGTGGCGGCGGCGGCGCGGGGCACGGCTCGAACCTGGTGCCGCCCAATCCGAACGGCGGCCATGGGTTGGGGAAGGTAGGCGTCGGTTCCCCCGGCGCCGGCGGCGGTTCCCATGGCGGCCAACATCTCGGAGAGCATTGACCACCCATTCCGCACGGAGGCCACGAGTGCGGTTGCGGTGGCGGTGGCGAATCCGATGGGGACGGAGGCGCCGGTGTCTCGGAATCTGCTGGTGGGTTCGGGGGCGGCGAGGTTGGGTCCGCTTGTGCCGAACCCGACCCAATACCCAGCGCGGCCAAGCCGAGCGCACCGGCGAGCAGGAATCTGGCCAATGTGTGCTTGGTGCTCATCTCGCTGTCCTTTTTGCGATGATGCCATCGCAAGTGCAATATCGGTGAATTCTCCCGATGGGCAGGCCATTACGAGCTGGCTCCGTCTGCGCGCTTTCTGTTAGCCAGATTCCTGGTTCGCCGGTAAGGCGCTCAGGGCGCAGAATATCGTCATTGAATATCTACCAAAGGGATGACGTGAAGCCACCATACAACAGTATGGTCAGCGCGTCAATAATTGTTCTGATAAATTGCAATTATGACATCATAGACAATATCGATAAATTCTCATTGCCGCGTTGATCGGCCACCGTCAGTTCGGGGTTGGTCAGCGCGGCCGGCGTTGACCGTACGCGGGGCCCCTGCGGCATACTTCGCGCAGACGGTGCGCGCCCTATGCTTGCGCTGATGTCTGAGACAACCACATGCGCGATTATCGGCGGCGGCCCTGCCGGCATGGTCCTCGGGCTGCTGCTGGCCCGGGCGGGTGTCGAGGTCACCCTGCTGGAGAAGCACGGTGACTTCCTACGGGATTTCCGCGGTGACACCGTGCATCCGACTACCCTGCGGCTGCTCGACGAGCTGGGACTTTGGGAGCGTTTTGCGGCGCTGCCCTTCAGCGAGGTCCGCAAGGCGACCTTCGATACCGCCGGGCGGTCGGTGACCTACCTCGACTTCGAGCGGCTGCGACTACCCCGCCCCTACATTGCGATGGTGCCGCAATGGGATCTGCTGAACCTGCTCGCGGAGGCGGCCCAGGCCGAGCCGACCTTCACGTTGCGCATGAAGACCGAAGCCACTGGGCTGCTGCGCGACGGCGATCGGGTGGTCGGAGTGCGCTACCAGGGACCCGACGGCCCCGGTGAGCTGAGGGCGGAGCTGACCGTTGCGTGCGACGGGCGCTGGTCGATGGCACGTCAGGAGGCCGGGCTGAGAGCACACGACTACCCGGTCAAGTTCGATGTGTGGTGGTTCAAACTGCCGTACGAGAACAGCACGGAGTTCTCGTTGCTGCCGCGATTCGGACCGGGTAAGGCCCTGGTGGTAATTCCCCGCCAAGGGTATTTCCAGATCGCCTACCTCGGACCCAAGGGCGCCGACGCCGCGTTGCGGGAGCGCGGCATCGAGGCGTTCGGCCGCGACGTCGCCGCGCTGGTTCCCGAGGCGGCCGAGTCGGCGGCAGCGCTGACGTCCATGGACGATGTCAAGCATCTCGACGTGAAGGTGAACCGGCTGCGGCGCTGGCACACCGATGGACTGCTGTGCATCGGTGACGCCGCACACGCGATGTCGCCGCTGGGCGGTGTCGGGATCAACCTGGCCGTGCAGGATGCCGTCGCGGCGGCGACCATCTTGGCCGAACCCCTGCTGCGACACCGGATCACCGATCGCGACCTGGCCGCCGTGCGCCGTCGCCGCCTCCTTCCCACCGTGGTGACTCAAACGGTGCAACGGGTACTGCACCGGATGCTGGTCGGCCCACTGCTTGGCGGCAAGGACCCGACCCCGCCGGCGGCCTTACTCGCGGTGGTGGACAAATTGCCGTGGCTGTCGATGCTGCCCGCCTACTTTGTCGGCGTTGGGGTGCGGCCCGAGCATGCCCCCGCATTCGCCCGCCGCGGACCCGGCAACACCAGCGGTTGACCCTGGATCATGGCCGCAGACCGTGAGGTTGGCGAAGCGCCCGCATGCGGGGGTGAGGTTTGACAACGCCGTCTCTGGGATACTTGTTGGATAGACGTCACCGTAGTGGCTGACGCAGTGCCCACGGCGGCTGAAGGAGGGCGACACGATGATCGCGAAGAAGTTCGCCGGCAAAGCCGTCATCGCTGCGGCGTTGGGAGCATCCGCGCTCGGATTCGCCGGCGCTGTCGCACAGGCCGACCCGGGGCAGCCGCGGATTCCGCCAGGGCCCCATCTCAACGATCGGGGCATTGCGAACCCGTTCCCGCCGGGGCAGGTTCAGCAAGTCTGCCCCTGGCAGGCGCCGCCCGGCCATTGGATCGGGGGCCCGCACGGGTTACCGTGCACCTGATTTCATGCGGTGAAGGGGGAGCCTGCGTCCGTCAGCCGGCTCGCCTCGTCCACACAACGGGCACCATCGTCTCGTTGACCGTCGCGAGCACTGAGTGCAATCAACATGCCGGTCGCGGCTTGCTGCCAGGTGAAGGCTTCGGCGCGCCGTCTTGCGCAGGCACGGCGGTCGTCCTCGGGACGGCTGACGACGCTGCGGACCGCCGCTGCGATGGCGACCGGGCTGTTATCGGCCGATGAGCCGCTGTCTGTGGTGATGATCTCGGCCAGCGCCGACGTGCGCGATACCACGACCGGTGTCCCGCACGCCAGTGATTCCAGTGCGGCCAGTCCGAAGGTCTCGTGCGGTCCGGGCGCCAGGGTCACGTCGGCGCAGGCCAGGATGGTGGCGACGGCGCGCCGATCGGAGATGAAACCGGTGAACTCAACCGGTAGACCCGCGGCCTGACGTTGCAGTCTGGAGCGCATCGGGCCCTCGCCGACGACGACCAGGCGGGCGTCGACACCGGCGTCACACAATGCGGCGACCGCATCGATGCTGCGATCGGCACGCTTCTCGACCGACAGCCGGCCGCAGTGGACCAGCAGGATCTGTGTGGATGCGGCGAAACGTCGGCGCACCAGAGAGCTGCGCCGGCGTGGGTGGAAGGTCTGCAGATCGACACCCAGTGGGACCGTGGCGATATTGGTCGCTCCGATACGGTCGAATTCCGCGCGCGCGAACGCGGTGGTGCACACCACGGTGTCGTAGTCGGCGGCGGTTCGCCGGTTCGCCACGTCTGCGAATGCCCGGGCGGCGCGCCGCGGAAGCAGCTGGCCGGCGAAGCGATCGAGGCGTTCGTGGGAGATCATCACCGTTGTCACGCCGCGGTCGCGCCCCCAGCGGCCCAGTGATCGCAGGGTGAGCCGGTCGGAGACCTCGAGGGCGTCGGGCCGTAGCGTTTCCAGCAACGTCCGCACGGGCCCGGGCAGCACCGCGCGGTAGCCTCCGGTGAAGGGAATCAGCTTGGCCGGCAGGGTGATTCGCACGACACCGGTGCCCAACCGAGTATGTGTGGCCCGGGCACCGGGAACGATCAGATATACCTGATGGCCGCGTGCGCAGTATTCCGATCCCAACCGGTCGACGGCGGTCCGGAGCCCGCCGGAACGAGGTCCGTAGAAGTTGGCGACCTGAACGACACGCATACCGTGAGACAAACGGTCTCTCGTGTGCGGTCCATGAGGTCTGCTCGACCGATGCCTGAACGGTCCATGAACTCCATGAACCCCTGCTCGCGGCGGGCTGTTCGGATCAGGATCAGCTGGGCTTCTTGAGATGCGGCCCCAGCATCTGCTGCCATGCCTTGGACATGTTCTGGAACTCCTCCTCGCAATTGCCGGCCCGGTCCTCCGGGAGATCGCCGGAGGCGACCATGTTGGCGTTGGCCGCCGGGTCGGACCCGTAGATCCAGCACTCCCAGTTGTACATGCGGGTGATGTCCATGGAGTGCCCGTCCCAGAACGGCAGATCGTTGGCGTCGCCGGACTCCTTGGCGCTCAGCTTCCAGTCCTGGGCGGTGTTGGTCGCAATCCGGACACCGTTGGGATAGGGCTTTCCGTCGGCGCCAGGAGCCAGCAGCATGAACGCCGAGAGCTGGTCGGCCACATCCTCTTCGCGCCCGGTGAAAGCGAGCTCGTAGATGGACAGGGTGGCGTGACCGAGCTCGTGATAGAACCCCGAGGTCGTTGCGTCAACCGCGGTGACCACCGGATCGGGGTTGCCGCTGTCGGCGAACCGGTGCTCGCTTTGCCGGATGTCCTCGTAGCACAGTGTTATCTCGTTGGTGTTGGGGTCCCAGTAGTCGTTGGGCTCGCCACATTGTTTGCCCAGAACCGCCACGTCGTGCGGCAGATTCAGGGTGTCGTTGACCTGCTGAGCCAGCGCCTCCAGCAGTTTCGCGTCCGTCATGAGCTGGCGGCCTTGTTGGGCCTCCGGTGTTTCGGCGTCTTCGTAGCGGGGGTTCATCCGTCCCGAGGAGGCGGGCTCGGTGGTGGTGGCGGTGTTCGAGCTCGATGGGTTTCCCGACGGCGAATTTTCGGCGGCCTGGCTGTTGGTGGACCGGCCACACCCGGCAGTCACGAGGAGCACGGCAAGTGTCGCCAACGCGGTCGTCGGTTTATTCATCGTGTTGAACCCCTTCCCTCGGTGCTGCGTTCGGCTCACGGTGCGTGACCTCATATCCGGCTTTTCGCTGAACCGCGTGAGACCTGTGTGAACGGTACGACACCGCCGGCGTCCCGATGCGGATTTGCGATGCTGATCCGAAACGCCGGGACGAGCGTTGGCAGTCAACCGAAGTGCCCATGGCGCCGCCCCGATAACCGTCTTGTGCCAGCCGAGCACCGCCGCTAGACCCGTGTCCGGTGATGGCGGACGATCTCTACTATGGCCGCCGACGCCACAGCGACATGGGGCAAGCGAGACGACATGATCGTGCATGCGGAGCTGCCCTACAACGCTGAGCCGCCGGTCGCGGCGCTGGCCGGCAGCGACATCACCCCGATCATTGCGTTCTATGCGCGCAATCACGGCCCCATTCCCGCTATTGCGCCCCCTCAGTGGCGTCTGACGGTTAGCGGCTGCGTGGACAAACCGCTGACGCTGACCTATGACCGGCTGGTCAACGATTTCCCGCGCCACAGTGTGGTGGCGACGTTGGCCTGTGCGGGTAACCGTCGCGCCGAGTTGCTCCGTGTGCGAGCGATCCCGGGTAAGGAGCCCTGGCAGCACGGTGCGATCTCGACGGCACAGTGGTGTGGCGCGCGTCTGGCCGACGTCCTCGGCGCGGCCCAGACCCACGTCGAAGACGGGCTGCATGTCGCCTTCGATGCTCCCGACGTGGCCCCGCAGGCCCGGCCCGTACAGACCTACGGCGGTTCCCTCCCGTTGCGCAAGGCGATGTCGCAGGAAGTGCTGCTGGCGTGGCAGATGAACTCCGAACCGCTGCCACCTGCCCACGGCGGCCCGGTCCGGGTGGTGGTGCCGGGGTACATCGGCGCCCGCAGTGTCAAATGGGTCAGTGCGATCACCGTGCAACCCGGTCCGTCGGAGAACTACTTCCAGGCGCATGACTACCGGATCCTGCCCCCCGACGCCGATCCCGCCACAGCTGCTGCGGGAGAAGGCATTTCGCTTTCGACGCTGGCGCTCAACTGCGACATTCTGCACCCCGTCGACGGTGCCGTCGTCGCCGCCGGCGCACTGACAATCCGCGGCTACGGCATTGCCGGCGACGGTCACCGCGTCGCCCGCATCGACATATCGCTCGACCACGGGCGCACCTGGCGGCAAGCCGAGTTGCACCCGTCGCCCGGCACATGGTCCTGGCAGCCGTGGTCATCGACCGTCGACGTCGAGCCCGGCAGGCTGCACATCACCGCCCGCGCGTGGGACGACACCGGGACTCTGCAGCCGCAATCGCCGGCGTCCCTGTGGAATCCGGGCGGCTACGGCAACAACGCCTGGGCCAGCTTCGCATGCGCGGTGCGGTAACCCCGCGCCGGCGCGGCAACTCGGCACTGGCGTGCCCTCGGCGACTCAGCCGGCGCCCCTTCTTGATGGCCGCGTCTTGTCTACGCCCGACGTCGACGCCGAACTGCGGCCGACGGTGCTCGACGTGGCGTCGGCCGACTTCGAATGGCCGCCACAACCGGCCAGCGCCACCAGCCCCAGCGCGGCCGCTGCCCTGACGATTCTCATTCCAAGCCTCCTTCGGCTCAGGGCTCCGACAACAGCAACATGACCCGCCCGCCGGCCGACGGTGCGGGAAAGGCGTTTTCGTTGAATCCGTAGTACTTCCGCTGGGTCGCGGTCACGGCGTCGATCACCTTGCCGGTTGCGCTGACTTCGCCGTGGTGGACGTGGGCCATCATGCCCTTGAAATCCGGCACCGCCATCGAGTCGGCGAGCAGCAGCGCCTCACCGCCGGTCGGCAGCGTCACCAGGATTCCCGCTCCCGCGTAGTTGTTGCCGCCGCGGCCGGTCCCTTGCGGCGCCCAGTAGACGGGCTCCGACGCCACTTTGCCTGTCACGCGCCGATATTGGCCGGGATACTGCGTGTCGGCAACGGTGACGACGGGCAAGGCCGCGATGGTGCGCTGCTCCTTCAGCCACATGGCACCGAGCGGGATGCACACGATCGCATACATCAGCACCACCAGAACCAGCACGGGTTTCCAGGCGATTTCCCAGCCGAGGCGACGTTGGGAGATCGGCAGGCCCCGCAGTTGCTCGTCGAGCCGGCGGCGGCCGATGCGGAATACGTACCAGGCCAACGTGCGTGCCACCGCCATGCAGGCCAGGATGATCAGCCCGACGATCCCGCAGACCCGGAAGTAGAAGGTGCTGTCGCCCTGGTTGACGGTCGCCGCGACCATCATGGCGGGAATGGGTGCGGTCAGCAGCAGCAGCAGTGCATAAGACGGGTGGCTGGTCAGGTAGGGATAGGTCACCGTCCAGGCCCGGTTTCCGCGGTAGACGGTAAATCCTCCGACGTCGGCGTGCACCGTGGGCGTCCACGAACCCTGGGCGATGCGCGGCTTCACCAGGGAGCGTACGAACAAGAACCCGAAGACGAGCGCGACGACGAGGGCTCCCCAGAATGTGGCGTCGAGGCGCTCGCCGGTGCCGGGCACGCCGAAGGCGCCATGGATGTCGATGACCTTGCCGATGAAGAAGGCCAACGGCATGGCGAAGAACAGTTCCAGCAGCCAGACCTGGATCAGCTGCGGAATGCGGGAGCCGATTCGGTCGAAGGCCAGCACGCGTTGCCAAAGGAACCGCACGACGCCCATGACGGGGCACCCTATCCACTCCGCGATACGGCTGAGCGGGATTTGGCTGAGAGGGCTCAGTACCGATAGCCGGTACTGGTGCCCAGAATCTCCACCGCCGCGTTGATGTTCGGGATGATCGTGGGCCCGTACCGGCTGACGATTTGTCCCAGAGCACGGGCGACGTGCGGACCGACGGCGTCGGCGGCCAGGAGGTCCTCGGCGATGACGATGCCGTTCACCAGGTGTGCGGCGACCAGCCGGCCGTCGTGGGCAACTTCATAGCGCCAATCACCGATCTGGATCCGCTCCGGGTTCGACCGGAACAGGCCGCGTCGTGCGGGTGTGTGAATCACTCCCGGAAGATTGGCGAAAACGTTGACCACCAAGGCGACTCCGCCGGGGCCGGCGAGCGCGGCCCCGATGGTCCGGCTCACCTGCTCGGCGTCGAAATGGGTCATCAGTTATCCATGGGCAAGACGAACGACGGCGTGATGGTTTCCCCGCTGCCGGTGCGGCGTACCGCGGTTCCGGCCGTGTAGTACTCCACCGTGTGCAGGCCCCACGCGTAGTTGGAGATGGCGAAATGCACGCCCACCACGCCGGTGGCACCGTCGCGCTCCGCCTCGCTCTGCATGCGCGACATCGCCAGTTCCCGCGCCTGGTAGTTGCCCTGAGTCCACTGCGGCATCTCCATATTGCGGCCGATCTGCTTCAGCGTCTGCATGAACCCCTGCACGGCGATGTGGAACACGCAATTGCCCATCACGAAGGCCACCGGCGCGTACCCCGATCGCAGCAGCGTCACCATGTCCTGCCCGGACAGGTGGCTGGAGAAGGCTTGCCCGTTGGGACGCCGAAATGCCCCGGGCTTGGCGGTGTAGCGCACCGCCGTGCCGACCGCCATGAACTCCAGATGCTCGCCGCCTTCACCGTGATGACGCCAGTTGAGCCGGACCCCGACGATCCCGTCCGCCTTGAGCGCATCGGCTTCGGCCTGCATGCGCGCCATCGCATTCCAGCGTGCCCGGTAGGTCGCCTCGGTCAGCACGCCCAGTTCCTGTTGCTGCCGCATGCCGCTGAACTGGAAGCCGACGTGATAGACCGAGACACCCATGACCAGCTCGATCGGTTCGAACCCGGCCCCGTGCAGCAGCGCGAACTCGTTGATCGACAAGTCGGAGGTGAATGACTTTTCGGCGTGCGACAAACGATCGCTGGCCACCGGATCGAGCGAACCTGGTTGCATGTGCAGGCGTTCCCTTCTGTGGTTTGCGTCAGCGTACGACGAGTCCAGCGCCGGCGTCGGTGATATCCCGCCTCCGGCGCTTCCGCGTCGGTTACCGACGTCCTCAGGTGTCGCGGCGTCGCGCCACGAGGGCGTTGTGCGGCAAGCGATCTGGCCGGCCGCTCACCGGGACAGGGTGATCGCCTGCTCCGGGCAGTTTTCCGCTCCCGTCACGGCCTGCCGCTCCAGCTCGCCCGAGACGTCCGCGACCCGCACGACGGAGTGTCCGACTTCGTCGGCGTCGAAGACGTCCGGCGCCAGGGTGTAGCAGCGGCCATGCCCGACGCAGCGATCGGCGTCGACCCAGACGTGCGTCATCGCGCGACCGGGAACGTCAGCGGCAACGATTCCACCGACCGCAGGGCGGCGGTGTAAACCAGCTGGGTGCCGGGTTTGATGTCGTAAGCCGGGATGCGGCGGTGGAATTCGCGCAACGCCACCCGCAGCTCCATGCGCGCCAGGTGGGAACCGAGGCACCGATGCGGACCGCCACCGAACGCGCGGTGCCGGTTCGGATTGCGGGTGAAGTCCACTCGTTCCGGATCGGGGAACTCCGCCGGGTCGGTGTTGGCCGCGCCGAGTAGCGGGCTGACGCGTTCACCCTTGCGGATCGGGCATCCCCCCACTTCGACGTCTTGCATGGCCACCCGGGCAACGCCGGGCACCGGCGTCTCCCAGCGCAATAGCTCCTCAACCGCATGCGGCAGGACGTCGGGCTGCTCGATGAGTTGTCGACGATGGTCGGGGTGTCGCGCCAGGTAGACGAAGAAGCAGTCGAGCGAGTCGGTGACCGTGTCCAGGCCCGCGATCAGGAACAGGAAGCAGATGTCGAGCAGCTCCTCGCGGGATAGCGGTTGGCCGGCCGGCCCCTCTAGTCCTTTGACGTTGGTTGCGATCATCGCTGACAGCACGTCGTCTCGCGGGTTGGCGATGTGGTCGTCGATCGCGCGGTCGAAGTAGTCGTAGATCTGTTGCGCCACGGCTGCCGACGCCTCGTGGCGGTCGTCGTAGCCGGTGGAGCCCGCGGGACGGATGACGCCGTCCTTCCACTCCAGGAATCTGTCGAGGTCGTCCAGGGGAAGGCCCAGCAGTTGCAGGAAGACGGTGCACGGCAGCGGCACCGCGAACTCGGCATGGAAGTCGCATTCACCGCGGCCGGCGAACCGGTCGATCATCTCGTTCACCAGCGCGGTGACGTGGGGTTCGCGCCGAGCCATCTCCCGCGGGGTGAACAGCGGATCGAGGATACGGCGGTACTTGGCGTGTTCGGGCGGGTCGATTTGGAGCGGGATCAGCGGCCGCAGGTTACCGAGATCGACGGCATCCATGTTGGAGGAGAACAGGTCAGTGCGTTTGAGCGCCATCTCGATGTCGGCAAGCCGGCTCAGAACCACCGCCTGCGGCGCCCGGAACACCGGCGTCGACTCCCGCAGCGCCTTGTACATCGGTTGTGGTTCGGCGATGCCGGTGACCGCCTGATCGACATACCCCTCGGTTTCTGTCATGCAGATAGCGTGGCACCGGCGCGCGGAGGGGGGCAATGCCTGCGGGGTCCTTTATATTGCAAAAATACGTAACTTACCGATGTTGAGGTATCGTCGCTGCCGCGCTCACCCGGAAGTCGGTTCGTGTCGCTGGCCGCCGCGCCGTTTGCGGGCCAGGGAGGTGACGCTGCGCAGCGCGCCGCGAAGCGCGTAACCGGCTGCCACCACCGACAACACGATCAGCACGATGAACGTCGGCAGCCAGTTGCTGCGGCTGTGGTTGACCTCCCACCAGATGACGGTGAACAGCACCGCGCACAGCAACAGCACGATGTCGCGCCAGTTGCCCTGGTAGGACATTGCGGCTTTGCGCAGTGCGCGACTTCGGTCGGCGGCGTCCACCAGGTCGCCAATGCGCTCGTTGATCGTGCGCTCCAGATCGGCGCGTTGCGGGGCGTCGGCGGGAAGCCGGTCGAGCAGGTCCATGTCCTGCTTGAGCTGGCCGCGAAAGTCGGTGCCCTTGAATTGCCCGGCCGCGACGGCCAGCATGACACCACCGAAGACGGGCGCACTGCCCAATGCGAGCTCTCGCAGACCCGACACCTGTTTCCTCCTCCGGACCCAGACCGCCACCGTCGGCCGAATGCGGATTGCCGAGCCCGAAGAGGTGCGGCAACCGTGGCACTGTTGACCGGTCGAGAGCCCTTTACGTGATCCGAGCAGGACTATAGGCGCTGAGCGGTCGGTTCACTGGTCTCGGGTGGTGGCCGATAACCCGGGCCCCGGCATCGCCGGTGGCGTCGACGACGGAGGTCGCGGATCCCGGTGCACGACCCAACTTTCCGCGGCCCGGTGGCTTGGAGCCGTCTAAAGTCCAAATCGCGCTGTCGGCAATGGGTTTGAATTACCGCGGCGCCGAAGCCCGGATCGCCACCGTGGCGGTCGAGGTGGGCGGACTTCGCTGACATGCGGTGCTAGCCGCGCGACGAGCGTTGCCACTAACATCGCATGAATGGCTGAGGCGGGCATAGCGGGGCGGCGTGCCAACAAACGCGGCCTCGCAACGCGCGAAAGCATGCTCGAGGCTGCGATACGGTCGTTGGCCACCGGCGAACCCGGGGCCGCGTCGGCCAATCGCATCGCCAAGGACAGCGGCGCCACCTGGGGCGCGGTCAAGTACCAATTCGGCGACATCGACGGGTTGTGGGCCGCAGTTCTGCACCGCACGGCGGCGCGGCGGGGCACGTTTGGGTCGAATGCAGTCTCCAGCGGTCCGCTTCACGAACGGGTTTCGGGCATTATCAACACTTTGTACGAGGGGCTGACCTCGACCGATTCCCGTGCGATCGAGACGCTTCGTCGCGCCCTGCCCAACAACCGTGCCGAACTCGAGCGGCACTATCCCCGAACCGCTGCCGAGCTGGCGTCGTGGCAGCGGAGCTGGGCCACGACCTGCCAGAAAGCATTCGCGGATATGGATGTCGATCCCGGCCGGGTACGCGAGGTCGCCGCGTTCATCCCGGGAGCGATGCGCGGCATCACCTCCGAAAGACAGTTGGGTACCTACTCCGACCTCGATCAGGCCCGCCGCGGGTTGACCAACGCGATCGTCGCCTATCTGCAAAACTCTGGGGCACAGTGACTTTCGCGAGAGAGCCCGGAATCGTGCGCTCGGCGTGCTGCCGACGGTCAGAACCGACGGCCGGACGAGTGGGCTCGGCTGGTACACCAGGCTATCTGCATACCGGTCCGGCGTAACAGGTTGTGGCCGAGCAGGATCGCCGCAGCTGGGACGAGCGGTACAGCAGTCAGGGACCGCCGGCACTCGACGCTGTCGGTCCGCCCAGCGCCTTTGGATGTCACGCGGACGTATTCCCAACCGCGGGAAAGGCTCTCGATCTGGCCTGCGGTCCGGGGCTGGGCGCGGTCTGGTTGGCACGCCGAGGCTTGCAGGTGTGGGGAGTGGACATCTCTACGGTGGCGATTGGCCAGGCACGGGATTTGGCCGAGCGTTGCGGGGTTGCCGATCGCTGTCGATTCGACGTGGTCGACCTGGACGCAGGTTTGCCGCCCGGGCCACCCGTCGACGTGGTCGTGTGCCATAAGTTCCTCGATCCTCGCCTGGACCGGCCGATAGTCGCGCGATTGGCACCGGGCGGGTTGCTGGCCATCGCCGTGCTCAGTGAGGTCGGCGCAGCCGCGGGGCCCTTCCGCGCCGGGCGAGGCCAGCTCCGGGCGTCGTTTGCCGGACTGGATGTGATTGCCGCCGGGGAAGGCCGGGGGCAGGCCTGGCTGTTGGCGCGGGCCTAGCTGTCAGCCTCGGTGCGCCGGGACTGTGAAAACCCTTGTGTACTGCAATGATAGTCCGCGCCATCGTGGTAACTGTGGACGCCAGGTGGTGCGGTGCCGACGGTATCGGCAGCGCCGGTCGGGATGTCGTCGGCGACACCGGTGCCGCGGCGCGTTCGGGGAGCATGCCGGGCTTTTTGCCGAATCCACCGCCAACAATCGGAAACTATGCGAACCTGAACCGATATTGCGCGGAGCAACATCAGGGGGCAGTCATGTCCGAGCTTTTCCCGGCCTACCGGGCCAGCTGGGAAACCGATCAACATCGCGAGCTGCGTAAGTACGCTGCCGAGTTCCTGCTGAAGGAGTCCACTCCCAACCAAGAACGCTGGGCCCGCGACCATCAGGTCGATCGTGAGTATTGGAACAAGCTGGGCGACGCGGGGTTGCTCGGGCTGGATCTGCCCGAGCAGTTCGGCGGCGCCGGTGGCGATTTCGGTTATTCCGCGGTCTTCGCCGAAGAGCAGGCACTGGCGCACGACACCTCCTCGGGGTGGGCGGTGCACTCACCGATCGCCGCGCACTACCTCAACGCCTACGGCAACGAGGAACAGAAGCAACGCTGGTTGCCCAGGGTAATCAGCGGCGACGCCGTGCTGGCGATCGCGATGACCGAACCCGGTGCCGGCTCCGACCTGCAGGGGATCCGTACCACCGCCGTCCGCGACGGCTCACACTATGTGATCAACGGTTCGAAGACCTTCATTTCCAACGGAACTCACTGTGATCTGCTGATCATTGTCACCAAGACGGATCCGACAGCCGGTGCGGCAGGGATTTCCCTGATCGTCGCCGAAACCGACGCGAGTCTGCACGGTTTCGAGCGCGGGCGAGTCCTGGAAAAGATCGGCCAGCACGGCCAGGACACCCGGGAGTTGTTCTTCTCGGACATGCGGGTGCCGGTGGCGAATTTGCTCGGTGAAAACGAGGGGCTGGGTTTTTACCAGCTGATGGAGCAGCTGGCCCGGGAGCGACTGGTCATCGCCTCGCAGTGCGCCGGTTTGGCCGAATGCGCGGTGCTCGAGGCGATCCGCTACACCCGGCAGCGGGAGGCGTTCGGGCGGCCGTTGATCCAGTTCCAGCACAGCAGGTTTGAGTTGGCACAGCTCAAGGCCGAGACGCTGTCGATCAAGACCACCGTCGACCACTGCGTGCAGCAGTACATCGACGGCAACAACGACCCGGCCACGGCGTCGATGGCCAAGCTGATCGCCGCGGACAAGGCGGTCGACATCGTGGATCGGTGCCTGCAGTTCTTCGGCGGCTACGGCTACATGATGGAATACCCCATCGCGCGCGCGTATGCGGCGGCGCGGGTGACCAAGATCTACGGCGGCACAAGCGAAATCATGAAGGAGATCATCAGCCGGTCGCTGTAGGCGCACGCCTGCGTCGGGTACTGTCACCAGCATGCAACGGCGCGTCCTCGAAGCGACCATTTATGAGCGCGAACCACCGATCGCGCGAATCATCCTGAACCGGGTCGACAAGGCCAACACCAAGGATGCGGTCCTGGTCACCGAAGTCGATGCGTGCCTGCACGAGGCCGACCGCGATAAAGAGATCAAGGTCGTCATCCTCAAGGCCAACGGAAAAGGGTTCTGTGGCGGGCACGTGGCACGCTGGGGTCCGGACGAAAACCCTTACCCGGATTTCGGCAACACCTTCGAGGAGCTGTACAGGGGCACCGCCGACCTGTTCCTGTGGCCCACGCTGTATCTGTGGGAATTCCCCAAGCCGACGATCTCCCAGATCCACGGCTACTGCGTGGGCGGCGGCATCTATCTTGGCCTGTTGACCGACTTCTGCGTCGCGTCCGAGGACGCGTACTTCCAGATGCCGCTTGCCCAAAGCCTCGGCGAGCCCGGCGGGCACACCATGATCGAGCCGTGGTTGCTGATGAATTGGCACCGCACCATGGACTGGCTGCTGCTGGCGCCGACGTTGTCGGCGCAGCAAGCCCTCGACTGGGGTCTGCTCAACCGGGTGGTGCCCCGCCAAGACCTGGAAGCCACGGTCGAGGAGATGGCACGCAAGATCGCGCGGATCCCGCTCACCACGCTGATGGCGGTGAAGAACAACGTCAAGCGAGCCTGGGAACTGATGGGTATGCGGGTGCACCTGCAGGTCAGCCATATTCTGACCAACATGGTCGGCGCCGCCTCCGATGTTCAGGCCCGCCGCGCCGAGCTGATGCGGTCAGGGCTGACGCCGCGCGATTTCGTCGATGATTCCGGCCTGCCGCCAACGTGACGCTGCAGTCACATTCGCAGCCGAGCGTGACGGCAGCGTCACACTGGGGGCAAGTGCCGGGCGGCGACGTAGCCGAACACCATCGAGTTGGCGATGCTCGCGCCGGCTCCCGGATACGTTCGTCCCATCACCGTCGCGGTGGTATTGCCGGTGGCGTAGAGGCCCTCGATCACCCGGCCATCCTCGTCGATCACCTGCGCGTGCTCGTTGGTGACCACGCCTCCACAGGTGCCGACATCGGCCGGGAACACTCTGGTTGCGTAATAGGGACCCCGGCGCAGCGGGCCGAGGGCGGCGTTGGGCCGGTAGCCCGGGTCGCCCAGGCAGGTGTTGTAGGCCGACTGACCGCGCCCGAAGTCGGGATCAAGGCCCTGGGCGGCAAAGTGGTTGAACCGCTGGATCGTTCGCGTCAGCGCGTCGACGGGCACACCGATCTGGTGGGCGAGGTCGCCGACGGTGTCGCCGCGCTTGACGGTGCCGCTTGTGATGAACTCGGGCGGCAGGCGCCGGTTGAGCGGGTTGGTACCCGTGACGTATCGGCGGACGTAGCCGTGGTCGAAGATCATCCAGCACGGCACCGCCTTGGCGGCGTACATCGCCTTGCCGACTTCGACGTAGGAGTTCGACTCGTTGCAGAACCGGCGGCCGGCCGTGTCGACGTAGATGGCTCCCGGTCGTTGTCGCCCCGAGCCCAGTGACGCCGCGGCGGCGCCGCCGTTGGGGATGAATACCGAAGGCAGCCACCATGCTTCGTCGAGCAGGTCGGTTTTCGCGCCCAGCCGCATGGCGGCGCGCAGCACTTCGCCGGTGTCGCCGGCATTGGCGATCGACCATGCCCCGTCGTTGGGCTGATCGCCGCCGTATTCCCGTCGCATCTCGGCATTGTGGCCAAAGCCGCCGGCGGCCAACAGAACTCCCTTGCGCGCTTCGACGCTCACCGGACTGCCGTCGCGGATGACGCGTGTCCCAACCACCCGGCCGTCGTCGACAATGAGATCGTCCATGGCGGTGTCAGTCCACAACGGCGGCCGGCCGTCGCTGACGTCGATGAGCACCTTGAGCATTTGGCCGATCAATGATGCCCCGTTGGTGAGGATTTGGCGGCCGCGGATCCGGGCGGTGCGGGTGCGCAGGAATACTCGGGCCGCTACCGCGAAGGCGCGTGGCGATCGGTTGAAGTATTGCACCGAGCGCAATTCGTTGGTCAGCACCACGTACCCGTAGTTCTTGGCCAGCGGCGGCTGCAGCCGGTCGCTCCAGGACCCCAGCGCGGCGGCGTCGAAAGGAACTCCCTCGACGGCGCGGCCGGCGGCGTTGCCGCCCCGGTGATTCGGGTAGTAGTCGCTCCAGCCGGCACAGCGGATCAGCCGAACCCCTTTGCGGATAAGGAAATCGATCATCTCGTAGCCCGCGGTGAGGAACATTTCCCGGCGGGCAGCCGAAGATGCCGCGCCAACGTCGCCGACCACGTCGGCCAGGTAGCCAAACCCGTCTTCGTACGTGTCGGCGATGCCGTCGGCCCGCATCAACGGGTTGTTCGGCAGCCAGACGATGCCGCCGGAGAGACCGGTCGAACCGCCGACCAGGGATTGCTTTTCGACGATGAGCGGCTCGAGCCCACGGTCGAGTGCGGCCAGCCCCGCTACCATGCCGCCCCCGCCGCTGCCCACGACGAGTAGGTCGACCGAGCGGTCCCACCGAGCGCTCACTGTGGCGCCGAAACGTCTGAAGTGAATCCCAGGTCGGCGATCGGCACGTCGATGGTGGTGTTGGTCTGCTGGATCGCGGGCACCAGCGTGTCGTAGGGCAGCCCGGCCAGGAACCCGTCGATGACCCGCTCGAAATTCGAGATCAGTCCCTCGATCTGCTTCGATAATCGCATGTATTCAAATCCCTTGGAGCGCAGACCTTTTTGCTGCCGCGGCAGATTGGAGAAGTCCTGCGCGGGAATCGGCGGCCAGCTCGGGTCGTCGGGCGCCTTGGGTTCCGGCGGGGCGGGCTTGGTGACCTGATCCGGTGGAATCCGGGTGAGCGACCAGATCTCGAACAACGTCTCCTCCGGCCCCAGGGGACGGATCCGGTACGAGGAAGCGCTGCTGTATTGCGGCAACAGGAAGTAATGCGGGAAGCCGAACCCGATCGCGTCGACGATGCCGCGGCGCGCCAACGCGTTGAGGTCGGGAACATCGCATCCTCGCGCGCGATGCCAGGCGACGACGGCGTCGTTGAGCGTGGCGCGCCAGGCGGTCGTCGCCTCGGCCGGATCGTCCGGCAACTCGATGTGCTGCAGGCCTTCGGCGATGCGAATGTCGTTGGCGTGGGTCATGCCGCCCATGCCGGCGCCGAGCGTCCGCATGAAATACAGGCTGCTCTGGATGACCGGGTGGGTGCCCGGCGCGGTCGCGCCCGGCGCCGACGGCAACAGCTGCGGGTGGGTCTGCGGCACGTGATAGCCCTCCATGAACGCCGCCGTGGCAAGCTTCCAGTTCACCGGCAATCGGCACGACTGCCACCACTCGGTGCGCAGCGATTCGACCTTCCAGGCGTCGTAGATCGAGGCGAACGGCTCCAGGCAGGCGCGCAACGCGGGCGCGGCGTCGTCGAGGTTGATCCACGCGCACCCGCCCCACAGTTCGCACCGTACCGACACGAGCGCAAGATCCTGCGGGCACAGGTTGTGCTCGTCGAACACCTCCGGCCGCGCGACATAGGTGTTGCGCCCGTCGATACCCCAGCACCAGCCGTGGAAGGGGCAGACGAAAGTGCGACGAGATCCATTGCCCTCCACCAGCTTCACCCCGCGATGCCGGCACGCGTTGTGGTAGGCGCGTACGTTGTCACCGGCTACCCGCACCACGATGATCGACTCGTCGAGGATCTGGTACTCCACGTAGTCACCCGGCTTGGGGATCTCCTCGAGCCGGCAGGCCATCTGCCAGACGCGCGGCCACAGCATCGCCGTCTCCAGCGCGTAGAACTCCGCGTCGTAGTAACGCTGCTTGGGAATCCGGTCGGCGGCGCGGACTGCCCACGGCACTGGCAGCGGTGTCCAGTTCACCTCATTGCTCACCATCTGGTTCCCTCGCTCACACGATTCGCGACGCGCGGCCTTGCCAATAGCGTTCGCGGATACGCCTCTTGTAGAGCTTTCCGTTGGGGTCCCGCGGCAGCTCCGCGGTGAAGTCGACTGTGCGCGGGCACTTGTAGGAGGCCAGATGGGCGCGGCAGTGGTCGATGAGTTCCGCCTCCAGGTCGGGTCCGGCGATAACGCCGTCCACCGGTTGCACCACGGCCTCGACCTCCTCACCGAATTCGTCGTTGGGTACACCGAATACCGCCGCGTCGACCAGCTTGGGGTGCATGACCAACAGGTTCTCCGCCTCCTGCGGATAGATGTTGACCCCGCCGGAGACAATCATGAACGTCGAGCGGTCGGTCGGGTAGAGGTATCCGTCCTCGTCCACGTAGCCCATGTCGCCCAAGGTGCGCCACCCGCGGTCGTTGCACACCGACGCGGTCTTGACAGGATCTTTGAAGTACTCGAACGGCGGGGCCCTCGAAGTAGAGCTCGCCGCACTGCCCGACGGGCAGCTCACTTCCGTCGTCGCCGACGACATGCACCGGGCTCACCGGTTTGCCGACCGAGCCCGGTTGAGCCAGCCACTCCCGCGGGCCGATCGTGGTGCCGGCGAATCCCTCAGTCCCCCCGTAGTATTCGTGAATGACGGGACCGAACCAGTCCATCATCCGGTACTTGACGTCCACCGGGCACGGGGCGGCCGCGTGCAGCACACACCGCAGGCTGGAGATGTCATAGGCGCGCCGCACCTCTTCGGGCAACTTGAGCATCCGCACGAACATCGTCGGCACGACCTGGGCGTGGGTAACCCGGTGCGTCTCGATGAGCCGCAGTACGGTCTGGGCGTCGAATTTGCCCATGATGACCACGGTGGCCCCGACGCGGTGAACCGCCATGGCGTAGTTCACCCCGGCGGCATGGTAGAGCGGCGCGGGGGACAGGTACACGCTGGCCGGGCTCATCCCGTAGCGCTGAGTCAGCGCCAGCTCCAGAACGGCCTGAGCCCAGGAGCCGTTGGCGGAGGGCAGCGGGACGGTGAGGTGAGTGTTCACCGGCGTATAGTAGAGCCCGGAAAGCTGGCAGCCCCAAGGGATTTCGAGAAACTCCGGGCGGTTGGCCAGCAGCAGAGCCACCCCGTCGCCGCGCCTGAGCCCCGCCTCGTGCAGCAGCGCGGCGACCCGTCGGCTCCGGGCATGCAACTGCGCATACGAGAGGGCCGGCCCGTCACCCACCATGAGTGCCGGGGCGGCGCTGTCGGCGTGGTCGGTCAGGTTCATCAGCGTAATATTCTGCGCCCCAACTGCATCAGGTCGCCGACGCACCGTCGGGAGACTCGGCCGCCGCCGCCTGGCGGCGCGCCATCTCGGCGGGCTTGATCTTGCCCTTCAGCACCTGTTGCACCAGGGCCTGCACGTCGGCACTGATCGACGCCAACGCCACCAGGTCGTTGGAGCTTTGCCAGTGCACCCGCATGCCCATCAACTCCCAGGCGCGTTTGATGTTGGCCTTGGTCGCCAACAGCGTGGTCAGCGGAGCCTGCGCGATGTGCCGGGCGATCGCGTCCACCCGCGCGTCGAGTTGATCGCGCGGCACCACCTCGTTGACTAGACCCACCGCCAGGGCCTTCTGCGCGTCGATGACTTCGTTCAGATACAGGTAATACGACGCCCGCCGCCAATTCATGAACACCCACGGCTCGATGGAGCATTCGCCGGACGGCATGCCGAACCCCTGCAGCGGCGGGTACTGAAAGTAGGCGTCCTCGGCGGCGATGACGATATCGGTGGTCAGCCCGTAGTGCGTGCCCCCGCCCACACAGTAGCCGTGGACCTGGGCAATCGTCGGTTTGGCGAACTCCCACAGGTTGAGTACCGGCTTGACGAACAGGTCGGATTGCGGCTTCCACGGCGTGCCCATGACCTTGGCGCCCTCGACGAAAGCCGGATAGTCGACCGCGTTGTTGCCGATCGCGTGTCCCGAGCAGAAGCCCTTGCCGTTGGCCTTGAGGATCAGCACCTTGATGTCGTAGTCGCGGTCCGCGTCGGCCAGTGCGGCGTCGACTTCCTCGGCGAGTTTCTGGTCCTGGGCATTGGCCTTCTCCGGCCAATTCAGCGTGACCCGAGCTATCGCGCCGGTCTTCTCGTAGATGATGCGTTCGCGAGTTTCCTTGAGGTCCATGCCTTCTCCTGAGTTATGCGGTGATGACGCCGATCGGCACGCCGATGTCGTAGGTCCCACCGGCTGTTGCGGTCCACTGCACGACGCCGGACGCGCCGGCCTCGATCTCCTGTTCGGCCTTCTCGGTTGCGATGACGTAGATCGGGGTGCCCTGCTCGACATGCTGGCCGCTGTCGACGAGAAATTCGACGAGCTCGGCTTCGGATACCGCGACCGAGACCCGCGGGATGCGAATGACGAAGTCAGCCATGCACTCTCGCCCTGTCCAGGGTTCGCTGTGCGGCTGCGACGATGCGGGCCGGCGAGGGGTACACTTGCGCCTCCAGCGCGGCGGCGGCCGGGCTGGGGACGAACCGGGCGCCGACCCGCTCAACGGGTGCGACGAGTTCGCCGAACAATTCCGATTGCAGGATCGCGGCGATCTCCGCCCCGGGTCCACCGAATTGCACCGCGTCGTGCACCACGACGGCTCTTGTTGTGCGACTGGCGGATTCGACGACGGTCTCGACATCGAGAGGCACCAGGGTGCGCAGGTCGACGACCTCGGCGCTGATGCCCTGTTCCTGCAGCGTGGCCGCGGCCGCGAGCGCGTCGTACACGCTGCGCCCGTAGCCGATCAGGCTGACGTCGGTGCCCGGCCGCTTGATATCGGCCTGGCCCAACGGGATCGAGAAACCGGGGTCGACGGGGACGGGTCCGCGTTTGCTTTGCAGGCGGATGGTTTCGACGAACAGACACGGGTCTTCGTCGAAGATGGCGGTGGTCAGTAGGCCCCTGCCGTCGCCCGGGGTGGACGGCACGATCACTTTCATCCCGGGGATGTGCATGAACCACGCCTCCAACGTCTGCGAATGCGTGGCGCCAGTGCCCAATCCGGCGTACACCTGGGTGCGCACGGTGATCGGCGCCGTGGTGCGTCCGCCCGTCATGAAGCGCAGCTTGGCGGCATGGTTGATCAACTGGTCGGCGGCGATGCCGATGAAATCCATGATCATGATCTCGGCCACCGGCAGCATTCCGTCCATCGCCGCGCCGATCGCGGCGCCCAAGATCGCGGCTTCCGAGATCGGGGTGTCCACCACCCGGTCGTGGCCGTACTTGGTCGACAGGCCCGCGGTGGGCCCGGACGCGCCGGGATCGGCGATGTCCTCTCCGAGCAGCAACACCCTGTCGTCGGCCTGTAGCGCCTGATCGAGTGCGAGGTTGAGCGCCTCGCGCATCGTCAGCTCTTGTTCGGTCATCCGCCACGTCCCCACACCGGGAACCCGAGCGGCGTTGCGTAAACGTCACGGTCGAGTTCGTCGACGGACGGTGACTCGCCGGTCATCACCGTGTTCAGCGCCGTCTCCACGGTTTGCAGGGCGTCGTCGTCGATGCGGCTAAGCTCGTCCGCGCCGCAGATTCCGGCTTCGAGGAGGTGGTTGCGGAACCGCGGCACCGGGTCGGCCGCCATCGCCGCCGCCAGCTGATCTGGTGGTATGTAGGGCATCCGGTCACCGAAGTAGTGGCCGCGGAAGCGGAACGTCACGCACTCGATGAACGTGGGACCGCCACCGCCGCGGGCGGCGTCCACCGCTTGGTCGAGAGCCGACGCGACCGCCAGCGGGTCGTTGCCATCGACCGCGACACCGGGCATGCCATAACCGGCGGCCCGATCCGCGACATGCTCGAGCTTCATGGTGGCGGACGTGGGTGTCATCTCCGCGTACTGGTTGTTCTGGCACACGAACACCACGGGCAGGTCCCAGAGCGCGGCCATGTTGGCGGCCTCGTGGAAGGAGCCGGTGTTGGTGGCGCCGTCGCCGAAGCTGACCACCGTGACCCGATCCAGGCCCTTGCGTTTGCCGGCCAGTGCCAGCCCGACGGCCACCGGCGGGCCGGCGCCGACGATGCCGGTCGAAAGCATCACGCCCACCGCGGGATTGGCGATGTGCATGGTGCCGCCCTTGCCGCGGCTGGCGCCGACGGTGCGTCCCATCATCTCCCCGAAGATCTCCCGCAGCGGAACCCCCTTGCCGATCAGATCGTGCAGCCCGCGGTAGGTGGTCACCAGCTGATCGTCGGTCCGTAGCACCACACCCATCGCCGCGCCGATGGCTTCCTGGCCGCGCGACGGCCAGTACACACAGATGAACTCCCCGGTGCTGATGCCCTTGGCCAGCCGGTCGTCGGCCGTTTTCATCAGCGTCATCAGCTCATAGAGGCGGCGGCGGAAGTCGCCGAAACGGTCGAGAGTCACCGCGTGCCTCCACGTCCGCTGTGCCGCAACTGAATTGACCACATCGCGAGATCACCCGCCGGACCATGGCTTGACTTTGAGAAAGCCGCCGCCGTCCACCCGGAGCTGCTGTCCGGTGACGTAGCGGGCCGCGTCGGAGGCGAGGAACAACACGGCCTCGCTGATGTCTTCGGGTTCGACATAGGGGATCGGCATCGCTTGCATCACCGGGAAAACCGGCTCGGCCTCCTCGCGGGTGGGGTTCGGCAGGTCCGGCCGGAAGGCCCGGTACATGGGAGCGCTGTGCAACATGTCGGTGTTGACGTTGGTCGGGTGTATCGCGTTCATCCGGATGGAGAAGGGGGCCAGCGCGAGGGCGAAGTCGTTGACGTAATGCGCGGCAGCGATTTTCGCGAAGGCATAGCCCGCCCCGCCGGGGCCGCCATCGATGCCGGTGGTGTTCATCGACGACATGAATGCCGCGTTGGAACCGATCACGATGATCGACGCGCCTGCGCGTAGGTGTTTGAGGCTGGCGTGCACCAGGTTGAGCACCCCCACTAGGTCCACGTCCACGGCGTCGGCGAACGCCTGCGGCGGCAGTCCGGCGGTGAGCGGGCAGATGCCGGCGTTGGCCACCACGATGTCGAGACGGCCCAAATCGGACACCGCGTTGTCGATCGTTGTCGACATCGCGGCACGGTCGCGCACGTCGGCGATCGCGGTGATGACCCGCCGGCCTTCCTTTTCCACCAGACGCGCGGTCTCGTCCAGGTCCTCCGGCCGGGCCAGCGGATACTCGTTCGTGTCGATATCGGCGCACAAGTCGACCGCGATGATGTCGGCGCCCTCTGCGGCAAGCAATCGTGCATGCGAGCGGCCCTGCCCGCGCGCGGCGCCACTGATCACCGCCACCTTACCGGCCGCCCGGCCCGCTATCCGGCTCATCGCCGCCCCTTGTCCGAGTTGTCCGAGTCCCGATACCGACGATTCACATTGAGAGTCAAGGCCTTTCGCTGCCCACATGGTGGGGGCGCCGAACGGTGCCGGGCAGTGACCATCCGCACCGGCATCGAACCGTTGGTGGGTCCCATCGCATCTCTTCCGAAGAACCGCGTGCCTGCAGCCGGAATATCGCCATCCGCTACGCTAGCTAGAATATCTAAAATAGCAAGGAATAGCTGCGGCGGCCGAGGGGATTGCGATGGCAGGGGTACTCAGCGGTGTCCGGGTTGTCGAGCTGGCGTCGTGGACCTACGTACCGTCGGCCGGTGCCGCCCTGTCGGATTGGGGTGCCGACGTGATCAAGGTGGAGGGCGTCGCGGCGGGCGATCCCGGCCGGGCATTGGTGGTGGGTGGTTTCACCCGCGAAGCAGCCCGGGTCGACGCCGACTTCATCCTCGAGTTGGGTAATCGTGGCAAGCGCAGCATCGCGATCGACATCAAAACCGAGACCGGGCGTGAGCTGTTCGGCCGCCTGCTGGCCAGTGCCGATGTGTTCCTGACCAACTGGCTGCCCGGAGCCCTCGAGCGGGCCCGGTTGACCGTCGAGGACATCCGCTCCTTCAATCCCACGATCATCATCGCCAGAGGAACGGGACTGGGCGTGCGCGGCCCGGATCGCGATCGCGGCGGCTTTGATGCCGCCACCTACCTGGCACGTGGCGGGGTGGCGTACACCCTTACCCCCTTCGGCAGCGAGACGCCGGCTGTGCAGGGGCCGGCGTTCGGCGACCTGCAGGGCGGGGCGACACTCGCCGGCGGGGTGTGTGCGGCGTTGTTTCACCGGGAACGCACCGGCGAGCCGTGCATCGTCGACTCGTCACTGCTGGCCCAGGCGATGTGGGCCATCGCGCCGTCGATTTCGGCGGCCGACTTCTTCGATATCGACGGCATTCCCGGGGCACCTCCCGGGGTGGCCATCAATCCGCTGGTGAACCGGTACAAAACCAGGGACGGCAGGTGGATTCAGCTGGTGTTCTTACAACCCGACAAATACTGGGCCGGCTTTTGCCGGCGGATGGGACTTGCCGAGCTGGCCGCCGACGAGCGGTTCGTGCCGTCGCGCAACCTCATTGCCAATGCGGCCGAGGCCACCGAGATCTTCGCCACCGCGTTTGCCGGCCACGACCTCGCACATTGGCAGCAGGTGCTCGCGGACGAACCGGGCGTGTGGGCGGCCCTGGCGACGCCACGGGAGACGCTCAACGATCCTCAGGTCGAACCCAACGGGTACGTGGTGACCAACCGCGATGACAACGGCGAGCCGTACCGGATCGTGGCCGCGCCGGTTCAATTCAACGAAACGCCGCCGGGGCCCGCGCGCGCCCCGGAGCACGGGCAGCACACGGAGGAGATTCTGCTCGAACTCGAGGTGGACTGGGACGACATCGCGCGGGCCAAGGATCTCAACGCGATCCTGTGAGAGCGGCGGCTACCGAGCGGCGGCTGCCCGGCGGGCGGCGATCTTGGCGCGCACGGTATCCATGTCCAGCGATTGCACCTGGGTGATCAGATTCTCCAGCACCGCCGGTGGCATCGCCCCGGCCTGGCTGTAGACCAGCGCCCCGTCGCGAAATGCCATGATGGTCGGAATTGAGCGGATACCCGCCGCGGCGGCCAGTTCGGGCTCGGCCTGGGTGTCGACCTTGGCGTGCACCACGTCGGGATGGATCCGCGCCGACCGCTCATAGATCGGGGCAAACGTTTGGCACGGGCGGCAGTAGGCGGCCCAAAAGTCAACCAGCACAAGCGGATTGTCGGTAACCGTGGACTCGAACGTGTCGTGGGTAAGATTGACGGTGGCCATGTCGGTCCTTCCATCGGGGGATATTGACCTAAGGAACAAATACCCGCGGGGGTATGTTCCCAGTCGTGTCGGCGGTAGCTATTCATACCCCCAGGGGTACTATGGTCGATAAGACCGATGAGACGGGAGGATCCACCGTGATTGGTGATCAAGACAGCATGGCTGCGGTACTGAACCGGCTGCGGCGCGCCCAAGGGCAGCTGGCCGGGGTAATTTCGATGATCGAGCAGGGCCGCGACTGCAAAGAGGTGGTTACCCAGCTGGCGGCGGTGTCCCGGGCGCTCGACCGTGCCGGGTTCAAGATTGTCGCCACCGGATTGCGGGAATGCATCACCGGAGCCCAGTCCCAGGGTGCCGCGCCGTTGAGCGAAGCCGAGTTGGAGAAGCTTTTCCTGGCGCTGGCCTGAACAGAAGTTCCCACAAGAATCCGAAGAGAACATCGGAAAAAGTTAGAGGAGATATTGGTGATGGACATTGCATTGTCGGCCACCTTGCACACCGGCTTCGACGAAGCGGTCAAGCGCACCCGCGAAGCGCTGGCGCAGCAGGGCTTTGGCGTCTTGACCGAGATCGACGTGAAGGCAACCCTGAAAGCCAAACTCGACGAAGACATGGAGGACTACCTGATCCTGGGCGCCTGCAATCCGCCGCTGGCGCACCGCGCAATCGAGGCGACCCGCCAGATCGGCACTCTGCTGCCCTGCAATGTGGTGGTGCGATCGGACCCCGAGCAGGCCGGCACCATCGTCATCGAAGCGATGAACCCGCGGCTGTTGGCCGACGTCACCGGTGAACCCCAGCTTGCCCCGATCGCCGACGAAGTCAGCGGCCGGATCCAAGCCGTCATCGACGAGCTGCAACGCTCGGACAAGGCGGCCGAACGGTCGCCGGCGTAATCGGTACTCTTGCGACCCTGAGGTTCCCACAACTACCCGAAGGGTAACGAGGCTGATGTCAGACCAACACCATCACGAGGTCCTCGAGGAGCTGCGGCCGCAACACCGGGCGCTTCGCAGCCAGATTCCCGACGTCTACAAGGGATTTGCGGCCCTGAGCGGCGCCGCGCTCACCGACGGCGCCCTCAGCCGTAAGGTCAAGGAACTCCTGGCGATGGCGATCGGGGTGGTACAGGGGTGCGACGGCTGCATCGCCTCCCACGCTCAGGCCGCGGCCCGCGCCGGTGCCACCGCCGAGGAAGCCGCCGAGGCGATCGGTGTCACCATCCTCATGAACGGGGGACCGGCCACCATCTACGGCGCTCGGGCCTACACGGCATTCTGCGAATTCGCGGAGAACAAGCCTTCTTAGGGCCGTCCTAATGTCGGACGGCGGTGCTGGGCCGCCGACAGCCGCGAGATCGCTGAAACATTCCGGGCCCGTCCGGCGAAACGATCGGTAGGTCTACCGGAAATACGGGGTGTGCTGACCCGATGGCGATACCCTTTGCCGAGGGTTGATGGCGACCGGGCGACCGCCAGGTTTCCGTGAGGTGGTGGGAGGTCCCTGATGTCGTATCTCATCGCGGCCCCAGAGCTGGTGGCGGCGGCCGCAACGGATCTGGCGAGCGTCGGTTCGTCGATCAGCGCGGCCAATGTTGCCGCCGCGGCGCCGACGATGTCAGTGCTGGCCGCCGGCGCGGACGAGGTGTCGGCCGCGATCGCTGCCCTGTTCGGGGCGCATGCCCAGGCCTATCAGCTGCTCAGCGCTCAGGCCGCGGCATTTCATGAACAGTTTGTGCAGCTGCTCACCGCGGGAGCGGGCTCGTATTCACTCGCTGAGGCTGCCAATGCCTCGGCGGCGCAATCCCTGCAGCAGGACGTGCTTGACCTGATCAACGCGCCCACCCAGGCACTGTTCGGGCGTCCACTGATCGGCAACGGCGCCGATGGGATAAACGGGACCGGACAGAGCGGCGGTGACGGCGGGATCTTGATCGGCAACGGCGGCAACGGCGGGTCCGGCGGCGCCAACCAGGGCGGTGGCAACGGCGGCAACGCCGGCCTGTGGGGCAACGGCGGCGCCGGCGGAGCCGCGGGGAATTCCACCACCGCCGGCCTCAACGGGTTCAACGGCGGTGCCGGGGGCAACGGCGGCCTGTTGTGGGGCAACGGCGGCATCGGCGGTGCCGGCGGCAACGGCGGCCCGGCGCCCCTGGCCGGTGGCGTCGGCACCACCGGCGGCAACGGTGGCAACGGTGGTGGCGCCGGACTGATCTACGGCCTGGGCGGCGCGGGCGGAAACGGCGGAATCGGGGGAGCCGCGCCGGCCATCGGTCCCTCGCCGACCATCATCCCCGCGGGCGGCGTCGGCGGGTCCGGTGGAGCCGGCGGCGGGGCAGCGGCGTTGTTCGGCGTCGGCGGCGCGGGTGGGACTGGCGGGGCCGGAGGCCTCAGCAACAATACGGTCCAGAGCGTGGGTGGCTACGGCGGCATGGGTGGTCTCGGCGGGCAGAGCGGACTGCTGTACGGCGCACCGGGCGCTGGGGGAGGCGGCGGAGCCGGCGGAGCCGGCGACGGAGCCTTCGCCAGCTTCGGCGGCCACGGCGGGTCCGGTGGAAACGGGGGCGCCACCGGGCTGTTCGGCAACGGCGCGGTCGGCGGTGACGGCGGGCTGGGAGGTGACGGCGGCACCGGGGGCGCCGAAGGCGGCCAGGGTGGCATCGGTGGTCTCGGCGGCACCGGAAGCCCCGGTGGACTGCTGTTGGGCAATGGCGGAGCCGGTGGTAGCGGTGCCCTCGGTGGCGACGGCGGCGCCGGCGTGACCACCGGCTTTGCCGGCTCGGGCGGCTTCGGCGGCGCCGGCGGCGACGCCCAGCTGCTCGGGGTCGGCGGTGTCGGCGGCAACGGCGGCGGTATCGGCACCGGGACCACGGCCGCGTTGCCGGTCACGACGCAGCCGGTGGGCGGCATCGGCGGCAATGGCGGTCGGTCCGGATATCTGTTCGGGACGGGCGGCAACGGCGGCAACGGCGGGGCCACCAGCACCAACGGCACGCTGTATGCCAGTGGCGGCAACGGCGGCGACGGCGGCCTGATCTTCGGCAACGGCGGTGCCGGTGGCAATGGCGGCGCCGGCGGCGGCACCAGTGTCGGCAGCGGCGGTCAGGGCGGCAACGGCTCATTCTTCTTCGGCAACGGCGGTGCCGGGGGCACCGGCGGCGCGGGCGGTCAGGGTGCTGGCGGCGCCGGCGGGTCGGGTGCGGTGTTCTTCGGCAACGGCGGCGCCGGCGGTAACGGCGCCCCCGGCGGCGCCGGCGCGGGCGGTAACGGCGGCAGCGCGGTGATCATCGGCAACGGCGGCAATGGCGGAAACGGCACCGGCTTGGCAGCCGGGGGCGCCGGCGGCGCCGGCGGATTGCTCTTCGGCCAAAACGGGACGAACGGGACGGCCTAATCCGGCGGGAGCACCGCGGCCGCCAATCGCAACGGCGCAGCCGGCATGGCATTCGGCATGCCCACCACGTGCCGCAACATCATCGATCCGCTGCCAGAGTCCGTCACGTTCAGTAAGGTGACGGCGTGCCTGAGGTGGGTCGCGAGCAGCGTGCCGACGAGCCGGTCAGGCTCGACGCGCACGGTCGGCTGCAACGGTACGAAAAGGCATTCGCCGCCCTGGACGCGCCGTTGGCCTTCGTCGACCTCGACGCGATGTGGGCCAATGCCGGTCAGCTGCTTTCCCGCGCGGCTGACAAGCCGATCCGGGTGGCGTCGAAGTCGTTGCGGTGCAGGCCTTTACAGCGCGAAATCCTCGACTCGAACGCTCGGTTCGACGGGCTGATGACGTTCACGCTGGCCGAGACTCTCTGGCTGGCCGACCACGGCTTCGACAACCTGCTACTCGCCTATCCGACGACCGATAGGGCGGCGCTGCCCAAACTCGGCGAGCTGACCGCCGAGGACCCCGAACGAGCGCCGATCCTGATGGTCGACAGCGTCGAGCATCTCGACCTGATCGAAAACGCGACAACCAAGCCGCTGCGGCTGTGCCTGGACCTTGACGCCGGCTACTGGCGAGCCGGCGGGCGGGTGAAGATCGGGCCCAAGCGCTCACCGTTGCATACGCCGGAACAGGCACGAGCGCTCGCGGTGGAGATCGCGCGCCGGCCGTCGCTGACGCTGGTGGCGTTGATGTCCTACGAGGGCCATATCGCCGGGTTCGGCGACAACGTGGCCGGCAAGTCCGCCCAGAACGCGGCCGTTCGGTGGATGCAGCGGCGGTCCTTCGCGGAGTTGCGGGAACGTCGCGCGCGCGCCGTCGAGCTGGTGCGCGAGGTCGCCGACATCAAGATCGTCAACGCCGGCGGCACCGGTGACCTTCAGCTGGTTGCCCAGGAGCCGGCGATCACCGAGGCCACCGCCGGCTCGGGGTTCTACGCGCCGACGCTTTTCGACTCTTACTCGACGTTCGCCTTGCGGCCGGCGGCGATGTTCGCGCTGCCGGTATGCCGCCGCCCCGACGCCGATACCGTGACCGCGCTCGGAGGCGGCTATTTGGCCAGCGGCGTCGGCGCGAAAGACCGCATGCCCACCCCGTACCTACCGAGCGGGCTCAAACTGGACCCGATGGAAGGCACCGGTGAGGTCCAGACGCCATTGTCCGGTGCGGTGGCGCGGCAACTGCAGATCGGCGACAAGGTGTATTTCCGTCACACCAAGGCCGGCGAGCTGTGTGAGAGGTTCGATCGGTTGTATTTGGTTCGGGGCGCGCAGATCATCGACGCCGTCCCGACCTACCGGGGTGAGGGTCGCACGTTTCTTTAATGATGGAATGGTTCGCCGACGGACCGCGCGACAAGGAGCTGCCATGACTGCGATCACCGCATTGCCGACCGAATTGGCCACGATGCGTGAGGTCATCGAGACACTCGCACCGATCGAACGCGGTGCCGGGGACCCCGGCGAGCAGGAGGCTGCGGTCAAGATCGTCGAGTACCTGCGCGCCGCCGGTGCACAGAATGCGCGGATCGAAGAGGAACAGTTCTACGACGGCTACCCGCAGCTGCACGCCAAGCTGTCGGCGGTCGGGGTCGGCGCCGCGATCGCCGGTCTGATCAGCCGTCGGTTGCGGGTGCTTGCCGGGCTGGCGGGGCTGGGTGCGGGGCTGGCGATCGCCGACGACTGTTCCAACGGGATACGCGTCGTGCGCAAGAAACTCCAAAAGCCCCGAACGACATGGAATGTCGTGGCCGAAGCCGGCGACCCCACCGGCAAGCGGACGGTCGTGGTGTGCGCTCATCACGACGCCGCGCACAGCGGCAAGTTCTTCGAACCCGGCTATCAGCGGTTCTTCGTCGAGCGATTCCCGGGGATCGTCGAGCGCATCGACACCTCACTGCCGAACTGGTGGCCGTCGATCCTGGCGCCGATGGTGGCCGGTGCCGGCGCGCTGCGGGGCAGCCGCAAGATGATGCTCGCCGGGGCCGCGATGAGCGCGATCGGGGTGGCGGCGTTCACCGACATCGCCCGCAGCCCGATCGTGCCGGGGGCCAACGACAACCTTTCCGCCGTGGCGCTGATCGTCGCGTTGGCCGAGCGGCTACGTGACCGCCCGGTGCAGGGTGTGCGGGTGCTGCTGGTGTCGCTGGGCGCCGAGGAGCAATTGCAGGGTGGCATCTACGGTTTCATCGCCCGCCACAAGCCTCAGCTGGACCGTGACCACACCTACTTCCTCAACTTCGACACCGTCGGCTCGCCCGAACTGATCATGCTCGAGGGCGAGGGCACCACGATCATGGAGGACTACTACCACCGGCCGTTCCGTGACCTGGTGGCTCGAGCGGCCGAACGCGCTGACGCACCGCTGCGGCGGGGGCTGCGATCACGCAACAGCACCGACGCCGTGCTCATGAGTCGGGCGGGCTATCCGACGGCCTGCTTTTCTTCCTTCGACCGCCACAAGGCGCTGTCGAACTACCACCAGATGTCCGATACCCCGGAAAATGTCGTCTACGAGACGGTGATGCACGCGGCAACGGTGGCCGAATCCGTGGTGCGGGACCTGGCCCGGTGAGCACCGTCTGGCGCAACTGGGCCGGCGAGCAGTTGTGCGCGCCGTCGCAGATTGTCCGCCCCACTTCCGAAACCGAGTTGGCGGAGGTCGTCGTCAAGGCGGCGCAGCGCGGCGAACGCGTACGCGCCGTCGGCACCGGGCATTCGTTCACCGACTGCGCCTGCACCGACGGCGTGATGGTCGACATGACCGGCATGCAGCGGGTCCTCGACGTGGATGTCGCGGCGGGTCTGGCTACGGTGCAAGGCGGGGCGAGGCTGCACCCGCTGTTCGCGCAGCTGGCCGAGCGCGGGCTGGGCCTGGAGAATCAGGGCGACATCGACAAGCAGTCGATCACCGGGGCGACCGCGACCGCCACGCACGGCACCGGGGCGCGCTTCACCAACGTGTCGGCGCAGGTCGTTTCGCTGCGACTGGTCACCGCCGGTGGCGACATCCTGACCCTGTCGGAGGGTGACGACTACCTGGCAGCACGGGTGTCGATCGGCGCGTTGGGCGTGATCTCTCAGGTGACCCTGCGGGTGGTGCCGCTGTTCACGCTGCACCGCGACGACGAGCTGCGCCCGCTGGCCGATACGCTGGAGCGACTCGACGAGCAGGTGGATGGCAACGACCACTTCGAGTTCTTCGTGTTTCCCTACGGCGAGACGGCGCTGACCCGCACCACGCGCCGCAGCGACGAGGAGCCCATGCCGCTGCCGGTGTGGAAACGCCGGATCAACGACTACGCCGAAAACGCGGCGCTGAGCCTGATCTGCCGCACCGGTCGTCAATTCCCCAGTGCCGCACCGGCATTGAACCGTCTCATGACGAACTTGATGTCGCCGGCCACCGTCCAGGATCACGGCTGGAAGGTCTACGCGAGCGCACGCAACGTCAAGTTCACCGAGATGGAATACGCGATCCCACGCGAACACGCGCGCGAGGGTGTACAGCGGGTCATCGACCTTGTCCGCCGCCGCAACCTGCCGATCATGTTCCCGCTCGAGGTCCGCTTCGGCGCCCCCGACGACGCGTTCCTGTCGACCGCCCACGACCGCGACACCTGCTACATCGCCGTTCACCAGTACACCGGCATGGAGTTCGAAACCTACTTCCGTGCCGTCGAAGAGATCATGGACGAGTATGCGGGCCGTCCGCATTGGGGTAAGCGCCACTATCAGAGCGCCGGCACGCTTCGTGATCGGTATCCCGCTTGGGATCGCTTCGCGGCGGTCCGCGATCGCCTCGACCCCAACCGGGTCTTCCTCAACGACTACACCCGGCGGGTCCTCGGCTCCTGACGGGCGACCAATGGCACCACTTGTAGGGACCAAAGTCCTTGGCTGCCAACATGCTAGTGACCGAGGCCGGAAGGCATCGTAGCTTTGTCCGTGGAGCCACTATGACTGAATTCATGCGCAACAGCGATGCCTTTACCTGGGCGATGGAAACTGACCCACGGCTGCGGTCCACAGTGGTCACGGTCGTGCTGCTGGATCGATCCCCGGACTGGGACCAGATACGCCAACGTTTCGATCTGATCAGCCGCGAACTTCCGATGTTTCGCCAGCGGGTGGTGGAATCTCCGCCGCCCGCCCCGCCGCGGTGGGAGTACGACGCGGACTTCGACTTGGACTATCACATGCGGCGGGTGGCCGTTTCGGGAGCCGGCACCTTCGACGATGTGCTTGAGATGGCCCGAGTGGCCGCGATGCAGGATTTCGACCGGGCCCGGGCCCTCTGGGAGGCGACGCTGGTCGAGGGCCTGCACGACGGCGCCGCGGCGGTGATCTGCAAGTTCCACCATGCCCTCACCGACGGTGTCGGAGGCATCCAGATCGCGATGCGGCTATTCGATCTTTCCGAAGAGCACTACGAGCTGGAATCACTGCCCGCCGCACCGGAGGTACCCCAGCCGTCTCGTCTGGAGGGGTACCGCGATTCGTGGCGCTATAGCGCCTCGTTGCTTGTCAACGTGGTGACCGGCACGGCACGGCAGGTACCGCAACTGGTGTACGGCGGTATCCGGCGGCCCATCTCGACGCTCCGGTCGGCAGCGGCCAACGCCGCGTCCGTCTACCGGACGGTCCGGCCGCTCAACCGCACCGGTTCACCACTGATCAGGGAGCGCGGCCTGATCCGGCGCCTCGGGGTGCACGAGGTGCCACGGCTGCAATTGCGCGATGCCGCGCACCGGTGTGGCGGCGCGCTCAACGATGCGTTTGTCGCCGGGGTGGCCGGCGGGTTACGCATCTATCACGAAAAACACGGCGTCGCGGTCGGCGATTTGCACCTGACCATGCCGATCAGCTTGCGGACGAACACCGATGACATGGGTGGAAACCGAATCACGTTGATGCGGTTCGACATTCCCGTCGGTGAGGCCGACCCGGCGAAACGGATCAAGGCCATCCACGAGCGCGTCGGCGCGGTGCGGCAGGAAAAGTCGCTGCCCTACACCCAGATGATTGCCGGCGTTCTCAACCTGATGCCGCGTTGGTACATCGGCTCGGTGCTGCGCCACGTTGATTTCCTGACCAGCGACGTACCCGGAATCCCGGTGCCGGTGTTCCTCGGAGGTGCGGCAGTGCGCACGCAATACGCGTTCGGCCCGACGATCGGCTCGGCCGTCAACGTCACGCTGCTGTCCTATGTCGACACCTGCGCACTGGGCATCGACGTCGACACCGCCGCGATCCCCGACTACGACGTCTTCCATGACGCTCTGGTCGCCGGCTTCGACGAAGTATTGGCGCTCGCAGGCTAATTGGCGCTCACGGACCTGGCAGCGGGTAGGGCGGTCGACCCGCCTGCCGCCAGCGCCTTTCTCGTCTCTGCACGCCCGGCTCGCATGAAGCCGGCCCAGTCGCGGGTGCTGAGGAATTGGCGGTAAAAGCCGAGTCCCCGCACCGTCTGGTAGGGCACGGGCTCGATCATGATCAACCTCGACGCCGCACGTAACCGGGCCAGGTTCTCGCGGGCGAGCTCGATCTGCTGGCAGGTGCGCACCTGGCTCGCGACGTACAAGATGCTGGCGCGGCGATACTCCCAACCGGTGGCGTCTTCGCCGGCAAAGCCCGGGGGATAGAACCCGTTGATCGCCAGCGTGACCTCGCAGGGCTGCTCGATGTCGAGCAGGGGGCGAACCGGGAAGATGTCGACGATGCCGCCGTCGCACCAGTGGAACCCGTCGAACTCGACCGGCTGGATGAACAACGGTAACGCGATGGCCATATGTACGGCACGCGCCACCGTGAGCTCCGGATGCGTACGCGGACCGATGAATTCGATTCGATTCTGTTCGATATTCCAGATCGGCGCGTAGGCCGGAATGGGCAGTTCGCCCAGGGTCAGGTCGCCGAGCAGACGCCGGTAGGTCTGCTCGATCACATCGCCCGCAATGATGCCGGCAAACCCCCGCCCGGCGTTGAGCGCCAGCCGCAGCAGCCGGCCCCAGTCCAGGTCGACATAGTCGCGGGGAAGCAGCCCCAGAGTGAAGGCCGCCACCTCGTCCGCGCTGATCCCGGCCGCCAGCGGAAAACCGAACAGCGCCGAACCCGAGCACAGCGAGTAGACGGACGGGCGCATATCCGCTTCCTCCAATGCTCGCGCGGCCCCGACCAGCGAGGCCATCGCGCCGCTTCCCCCCGTCGCGGCCAGCGCAATCCGTTGCCCTTCAGCGATATTCGCGACGTAGGGCGCTGTGGACGGGAACGGCTGGGGGTGCTGGGTACCTGCGGAGGGCAAGCGCAGCGCGGCCCAGGCGGCATCCGCCAGAAATCCGGCGTCCTGGCGCAATCCCGCCGAGAATTCGCGTGCGCGCGCCAGCACGTCGAAGTATTGGCGGAGCCGAAAGACATCCAGGATCGTGCTTAGCATGCCGCTGACTATGCACGGCGGCCGGCGCCGGGCACAGAGTCCTCGGTCATCAATGCGGAGGGCCATCGTCGTCAAAGACGATTCGGTGCCGGCCCGTGCCGGCGGGGGCCGGTATCGAGGTGATCACGGGCGAATACCAATGTGGGCGGCAGCCTGGCACAACGGGGCCGATACCCAAATCATGGCACGGTGGCCGGTGCGGCTTCCCCGGGGCGACCTGCCCCGGGCCGAGGCACCCTTGTGGTGGGTATCGGTAGGACTCGACAGGAGGTTGACAGCGCATGACGGCGAACTGGGCGCCGACCCAGGTCTCGGGTGGCCCGGACGCTGGTCGCATTCTCGACACCGCGCGGGGCATTCTCATCGGGCTGCGCCGGTGCCGTCCCGAGAACGCAGTCGATGAGCTGCACACCGCGGCCCAACGTCACCAGGTGTCGGTGTTCGCGATGGCGTGGGCGTTGGTCCATTTCGCGGGTGACGGCGCGACATCTCACGTTTTCGCCGATGCCCAATCGGCGGTTCGACGCGAGTGGGGTCAATTGTTTGCCCACCCGGCTGGTTCGCCCGCCGGGTCGACCTGCTGAGGGCGTGCACTCAGAATCTGAACAGGTCCGCGCCGGTGTTTCCGAAGCCGAGAATTCCGGCGAGCAGGTTGGGCAGGGTCAGTGGAAGCGTTCCGGTGTTCGCGAGGCCCGATACCGCGCTACCGAAGTTGAACAACCCTGAGGTGCTGGTGCCGACATTCTGGTAACCCGAGCCGCCGAAAAGTCCGGCCGGATTCACGTTGAACAGACCCGACAGGCCCAACCCACGATTGCCGAACCCTGAGCTGCCCCCGGCGCCGGTGTTGAAGAATCCCGACGAGGGTGTGGTGCTGGTGTTGCCGAAGCCCGGCGGCGGCGGGACGTCGAAACTTGCGATCGTGGTGCTGGGCAGCGTCATGCTGGGAATCGTGAAGCCTGGGACCGCGAAGCCGTCGAGGTGCACGGGCGGGATCGTCAGGCCCGGAATGGTGAAGGGATCGAGCCTGATGGGATTGACGGCGAGCTCGGGGATGGTGAAGGCGCCCAGCTTGATCGGCGGGACGTTGATGTCTGGCAGGGTGATTGGCGGCAGGCCGAAGGAGTCCACGCCGATCGGGTTGATGGTGAACGCCGCGGTGGTGGCTCCCGGGATGGTGAAGGCGCCCAGCTTGATCGGCGGGACGTTGATGTCTGGCAGGGTGATTGGCGGCAGGCCGAAGGAGTCCACGCCGATCGGGTTGATGGTGAACGCAGCGGTGGTGGCGCCGGGAATGCTGAAGCCGTCCAGATGGATGGGGTCGATGTCGAGTCCCGGGATGGTGAACGCGCCCAGCTTGATCGGTGGGACGTTGATGTCTGGCAGGGTGATTGGCGGCAGGCCGAAGGAGTCCACGCCGATTGGGTTGATGGTGAACGCAGCGGTGGTGGCGCCGGGAATGCTGAAGCCGTCCAGATGGATGGGGTCGATGTCGAGTCCCGGGATGGTGAACGCGCCCAGCTTGATCGGTGGGACGTTGACGTCGGGCAGGGTGATCGGCGGCAGGCCGAAGGAGTCCACGCCGATTGGGTTGATGGTGAACGCAGCGGTGGTGGCGCCGGGAATGCTGAAGCCGTCCAGATGGATGGGATCGATGTCGAGCCCTGGGATGGTGAACGCGCCCAGCTCGATGGGTGGGACGTTGATGTCGGGAAGCGTAATGGGCGGCAGGCCGAAGGAGTCGACGCCGATGGGGTTGATGGTGAACTGCCCGGTGGTGAACCCCGGAATGGTGAAGGCGCCCAAGTTGATCTTTGGAATCCTGATGTCCGGCAACGTGATCGGAGGAAGGCCGAACGCGTCGATTCCGATCGGGTTGATGGTGAATCCACCTATGGTCAAGCTGGGAAGATCGAAGCCGGGGGAGCTAATCGAGCTCAGGTTGAAGAACGCCCTGCCGTTGAAAGGATCTACAATCGCGGTGTTTCCGACAAAATTGACTCCCTTCAGCGCAAATACATTTGTATCCCAATCTATCCTCAGCTGCGGAGTGATCGTGAACTCATTTACACGTATCGCCGGCGCATTCAATTGCGGCACCACTATTTTCGGTAATGAGAAACCACCCAGCGCAGCGCTGTCGATCTTGAAGCCGGGTATTAATACCTCCGGCAAGTCAAAACCTGGGGCGTTGATCGTGGGCATGGTCAGTGCTGGGATGACCAGTTTGGGTGTGGTGAAGCCGCCCAACAGCGCGCTGTCGAGTTTGAAGCCGGGAATGGTCGCCGCGGGCAGGTCTAGTCCCGGTACGCCGATTGGGGGTGTGGTGATGTTGGGCAGGTCGAGGCCGGGCACGGTGATGGTGGGTATGGTCAGCGCGGGAATGGCGAGTTTGGGTGTGGTGAAGCCGCCCAATAGTGCGCTGTCGAGTTTGAAGCCGGGAATGGTCGCCGCGGGCAGGTCTAGTCCCGGTACGCCGATTGGGGGTGTGGTGATGTTGGGCAGGTCGAGGCCGGGCACGGTGATGGTGGGTATGGTCAGCGCGGGAATGGCGAGTTTGGGTGTGGTGAAGCCGCCCAATAGTGCGCTGTCGAGTTTGAAGCCGGGAATGGTCGCCGCGGGCAGGTCTAGTCCCGGTACGCCGATTGGGGGTGTGGTGATGTTGGGCAGGTCGAGGCCGGGCACGGTGATGGTGGGTGTGGTCAGCGCCGGAATGCCCAACTTCGGTGTGGTGAAGCCGCCCAACAGTGCGCTGTCGAGCTTGAAGCCGGGAATGGTCACGGCCGGCAGGTCCAGCCCCGGCACGGCGACGGTGGGTGTGGTCAGCGCCGGAATGCCCAACTTCGGTGTGGTGAAGCCGCCCAACAGCGCGCTGTCGAGCTTGAAGCCGGGAATGGTCACGGCCGGCAGGTCCAGCCCCGGCACGGCGACGGTGGGTGTGGTCAGCGCCGGAATGCCCAACTTCGGTGTGGTGAAGCCGCCCAACAGCGCACTGTCCAACGTGAATCCCGGCAGGGTCACAGCTGGCAGGTCCAGCCCGGGCACATCTATTGCGGGTATGGTCATCCTCGGCAAGTCGATAGCAGGTATCGTCATGTTCGAAGTAATAATCGTCGGTAAATCCAGAGCCGGTATTGCTAGTCCGGGAACATTTAGTGGCGGCAAGGTCAGATCCGGCGTGCCCAGATTGAATCGGAGACCGCCCTGCCCGGTTCCTCTGAAGGCGAAGCCGTTGTTCATGTCACCCGTGTTGAGGACGCCGGTGTTCAAATTACCCGAATTAAAAAACCCGGTATTCGCATTGCCCGTATTATAACTACCGGTGTTGGCCGATCCTGAGTTGAAGCTGCCGGAGTTGTAGTTTCCGAGGTTCGAATCACCGGTGTTGGCATCGCCCACATTGAAGCTGCCGGTATTGAAATCCCCAGGGTTGAATAGTCCGGTGTTGGAGTTGCCGGAATTTCCGCTGCCAAAGTTTGCCAGACCGGCGTTGAAGAACCCCAGGTTTCCCGATCCGGAGTTTCCTATTCCGACATTGCCGGTGCCGGAGTTGAAGAAACCGACATTTCCGGTGCCGGAGTTGAACAAGCCGATATTTCCGGTGCCGGAGTTCAACCAGCCGAAGCCCACCCCCCCCGTGCCGGTGAGTCCGATACCGATATTGTTGCTGCCGGTATTGCCGAACCCGAAATTGTTGCTACCGGTGTTCGCCAGACCCACGTTGAAGCTGCCGGCGTTGCCGAAGCCGGTGTTGTAGCTGCCCAGGTTTGCGGGGCCGACGTTGTTGCTGCCGAGATTCCCGACGCCGAGGTTGTAATTGCCGAGGTTTCCATGGCCGACGTTGCCGGCGCCGGCGTTTCCGTTGCCCACATTGCCGCCGCCGAGGTTGCCGAAGCCCAGGTTGAGGGGCGCTCCCGCCGCAGCGGCAGTCACCGCGCCGGCCAGCGCAGCGGGCAACCCCGGCAGATTCTGCAGCGGCGCGGTGAACGGCTCCAGCGCCGACACCACGGCCGAAGCCCCCGTGTGATAGGCGGCCATTGCCGACACATCTTGGGCCCACATCGCCTCGTATGCGGCTTCCACCGCGGCGATCGCCGGAGCGTTTTGCCCGAACAGGTTCGACATGACCAGGGACACCAAATCGAAACGATTGGCCGCCACCATGATTGGTCGCACCATCGCCGATCGGACTGCCTCGAACTCGATCCCCAGCGTCTCGGCCTGCATTGCCGCTTGCCGCGCCTGGGCCGCCGTGGCCGAAAGCCAATCGGCATACGGGGCTGCCATTGCCGCCATAGCGGCCGACGACGGCCCCAGCCATGATCCGCCGACCAGCCCCGCGGTTATCGCGCCGAACGACGTTGCGGCCGAATCTAATTCCTGCGCCAGCCCGCCCCAGGCCGTCGCGGCCGCCAACAGCGGTTCCGCGCCCGCCCCGGTGAATATGAGAGCCGAATTGATCTCCGGTGGCAGTACCGAAAAGTTCATCGCCCAGCCTCCTCATCCAGCAGCCGCCAACGACAGCCCACGACCGCCCGGCAGCCGGCGAGCCCGGTGACGAAGAAGTCGTCCAACTACCCTGACCAACGGAAACATGCAGGTCAACGGCATGGCGACAAGTTGAAATGGGTCGGTGGGGGCCCCGGCCGGGGGCCGTCTCAGCACGAGAACGGGACCTGCACCAATGGTGAGAAAAGGTGTTACCTTTGTCTCAACCTTAGAAAATTTGCCCATGCTCTCGATGCTCTCGATGCTCTCGACGAAAGGACGCGATACCACGTGCCCGTCGACGATTGGCTCCTCGGAGCGGACCGCCGCGAAGCCGCCGCCGAGCGGATCTACGAGGCCGCAACCGACCTCATCGCCCGCGACGGACTCAATGCGCTGGATATCGACAAGCTGTCCACCCGCGTTCATTGTTCCCGAGCGACCATCTACCGCTACGTCGGTGGAAAAACCGAGATCCGTAACGCCGTCGTCCGGCGCACCGCGCTCCGCATTGTGGACTCGGTGCGCACGGCCGTCGAGCCGCTGAGCGGGGTGGAACGCCTCGTCACCGCAATCATGTTGACCATCAAGCAAATCCGCTCGGACCCGCTGTGCCAGCTCATGGTCGGTTCGATTCGCGGCGGCACTCGTCAGGTGGCCTGGCTCGCCGAGTCGCCGCTTACCGCCCAGTTTGCTACCGACCTTGCCGGCCTCGCCGGCGGTGATCAGCAAGCCGCCAAATGGGTGGTACGCGTCGTGCTGTCGTTGGTCTATTGGCCGGGCGAAGACGAGGAGGCCGAGCACCTGCTAGTGCAGAACTTCGTTGCCCCGGCATTTGCCCAACACAACTGAGGATCGCCTATTCGTCACCGAAGTCTTGGTGGAGTTCGGCCAGGAATCCCGCGAGATGATTCATCTCCTGTGCACAGTGCACCAGTAGGTTGCGAGCGGTGGCAGCCGGGTTGCCGAGCACCCGTGCCGCGATGGGCCGCACCGCCTTCGACGCCACACCCGGGGCCTTGCGAACTTCGATGTGCGGGCCGCCCATCCAGAACCGCGAACGCATCTCCGAGCCGCCCGGCGTCGACCGAATCTGGTGGACGAACCATCCGACGTCCACCGGAGCGTCACCCGAGCCCAGACGGGCACAGATCGCCACCGCATCGTCGGAATCTGGCGGCAGGCCCAGGGCCGAGGGTGCGACGAATTGGATTGCGGCATTGAGCATTGCCGAACCGATGTACTCGCTGATCATCGACCAGCGGCCGAGGTAGCGCTGACTGCCTTGACGGCCCGCGTCGTCACCATCCTTCCAGGCGGCCGACAGGTGCGCTCGCGGATGCCACAGCTTGTACCGCCGGGCGTCGCACCCATGCCAGCCGAACCACCAGACCCACATCGCCGGGGTGACTCCGGGCATATCGGTGCGGACCGAGACCTGGAAGCTGCCGTCCTCGAGAATTCCGTAACCGTTCTCGGTCTGGTGATAGCCCTCGTCGGCAACGGTTGCGGCGTCCTCGAATGCCAACAACGCCATTCCGCCTTGCGGGCCATGCTGTAGCGCCTCGACGACATGCGTTGGCAGGGCCGCCATTTCGGGTTTGAAGAACTTGGCGAACGGCGTTTTGGCGTCGTCGTTGCGATAGCCCAGGTAGAGATCGCCGGTCATCAGATTCGTCCCATCCAACTGTTGAACAGGCCGTCGGGATCGTAGGTCGACCGTACCTGGTCCAGTCGCGCCATGGCCGCATCGGTGGCAAACCGAGCCGGCCGCTGGCCGAGGTTTTCGTCCGCGAGCTGAATGCCGGTGGCCAGGTGCGACATCGCCGCCATGTTGGACCGCGCCCAGTCGTCGTACTTGTCGTCGTCGGCCGGGTCCTTCCAGGAGCCGTAGAGCGCCAGGTAGATCTCGTCTTCAATGCTGTAGGCCATGTCCTGGCGGGCCGGGGACGGCCCCCAGTTCAGCCACAGGAAGTGCGACGGGTGCGGTGGCAGCGTGTCGAGGATGGTGCGGATGCCCGGTAACAGTTCGTCGGCCGACGCCGAGGTCCACATGTTGTCCGCGGTGTACCGGTGGTCGCCCAGGTAGTGGGTCATCACCACGTCGTACCAGGTGGGCAAATCCGTTGGCATATAGGGGTTTTTCACCAGCGCCCGATCGATGACCGGGCAGCTGTCGAATACCGCGAGGGCGGCTTTGGCTTCTTCTTCGGAATCGGCGAACGCCGGCGAGGCCATCACGATGGCCGGGATGTCGAGACCCATCTCGGGGACGCTGCGGGTGGCCAGGATCTGCATCTCGACGCGGCGATCCACGTCGGCGCTGACGTTGCGGGCCCAGGTGTAGATCTCGTCGGCCACGTCGAACGGGTACACATACACGCTGGTGCCGCAGACGGCCGGGCGGGGATAGAGCTTGAGGTAAAACGACGTGACGACCCCGAAAAAGCCCGGGCCGGCGCCGCGGGCGGCCCAGTACAGATCGGGGTGATTGTCTGCGTCGCAATGGATCTGCTCGCCGTCGGCGGTGATGACGTCGAGTCCGATGACACTTTCGCAGGCGGGGCCGAAAATCCGGCTGTTCCAGCCGTACCCGCCTTGCAGCAGGTAGCCGCCGAGACAGACGCCTTTACAGTGGCCGCCGGGGAAAAACAGGTTCTGGGCCTGCAATTCGGCCATGAGCAGGCTGCCGCCCTTGCCCGGGCCGGCGACGGCCGTCATGTTTTCGCCATCGATCCGCGCGTGGTCGAGACGGCTGACGTCAAGGAGAACGGCGCCGTCGCGCAGATGGCTGGCCGCGAAGCTATGCCCGCCCGAGACGATGCTGACCTTGTGGCCGTTGGCCCTGGCGTAGCGCAGGCCCGCGATGATGTCGTCGGCATCGACAGCCTGCACAATCACCTCGGGATAACGTTCGGGCACTCGTTGATGCCACACCGAGCCACGGCGTGCGGCCTCGTAACCGTCATCGCCGCGGAAAAAGTGTCGCCCGCCAGGAAGTGCGCTCACCAGATCTCCTCTGATCCACATTTCGGTTCTTTAAAGTTCACGATGCGGACCACTATAGTGGAATTGTGCCGCGAACGGAACGAAATGCCCGGACGAATCGCGACGAGGGTATCCAGGTGTTGCGCCGAGCGGCAGCCGCATTGGACGAAATCGCCGCCGATCCGGGCCAGTTGCGTCTGGTCGACCTCAGCGAGCGCTTACAGCTGGCCAAGTCGACCACTCGCCGCCTGCTGGTCGGTCTCGTCGAAGTCGGCTTGGCCAGCGTCGACGACCGTGGCCACTTTTCCCTCGGTGAACGCCTGCTGGGCTTCGGCAACGCCACCGGAGCCCATATCGCGGCAGTATTCCGCCCGACCATCGAGCGAGTGGCAACCGCCACCGGCGGCGAGACCGTCGACCTGTCGATTCTGCGCGGCCAGAAGATGTGGTTCATCGACCAAATCGAGTCGTCACACCGGCTCCGCGCCGTCTCGGCAATCGGCGTCCGATTCCCGCTGAACGGGACCGCCAACGGAAAGGCGGCGCTCGCCGCACTTGACGAGACCGCCGCAGCGGCCGCCCTCGCCAGCTTCACCCCCGAAGTCGCCGCGGCACTCCGTCGTGAAATCGCTGAAATCCGAAGCACCGGAATTGCTTTCGATCGCGACGAGCACACCCCGGGGATTTCGGCGGCCGCCATCGCCGGACGAGCGTTGGGCGACAACGTGATCGCGATCTCGGTGCCCACGCCGACTGAGCGCTTCGTGGAAAAAGAAGACCGCATCGTTTCAGCTTTGCGCAGTGCGGCCGACTCGCCCGCCTGGACACGCTGAGCAACGCCGAGCGCAATGCGACGTTGACGGCCCAACGGAATAGCAGCTTGTTTTTCTCGAAGCTGAGACAGCGACGGCGGTCAATGCCGCCGGCCCCGCAGGTCTGAGCCTCGCGGTGAGACAACCCGACGGGGCATCGGGCAATGCCCGTTTCAATTGTCGTTCAATTGTCGCCGCGTCGTTGACGCCCGGTGTGTCCACCGACCACTCTGGTGAAGGTCCCTGCTGAGCCATGCCGCGGATGAATTCTCGGTCGATCGGCCCGAGTGCATACCACGTAGAAAGGACGCGCAATGACACCCGTGTGCAGTGTTCGCCGTGCCGCCGGGGCCGTCGCCCAGAGCGGGCGATGGATCACCGGATGAGTTCCGCCGGACTCCGGACATGCTCCATCGATGCCAGCACCTTCTTCGGTGCCGAATGCCTGCAAGATCCCTACCCTCTGTACGAGCGCATGCATGCCGCCGGAACGGTCCATCGCATCGCTGACTCCTCGTTCTATGCCGTATGCGGTTGGGATGCCGTGCACGACGCCGTCAGCCGCCCCGAGGACTTCTCTTCGAACCTGACGGCCGCGATGACCTACACGACCGACGGCACCGTCAAGCCGTTCGAGATGGACGCGCTCGGCGGGCCGACCCATGTGCTGGCCACCGCCGACGATCCTGCCCACGCACTGCATCGCAAGCTGTTGGTGCGCCACTTGGCGGCCAAGCGAATCCGCGCCATCGAGCAGTTTGCCGCCCAGACCGCAAGCAGGCTCTGGGTCGACGGGCTGCGCGACGGCCGGATCGAATGGATGGGTGCGATGGCCAACCGGCTGCCGATGATGGTCGTGGCCCAACTCATCGGCGTGCCCGACGCGGACACGACCCAGCTGGTGAAGTGGGGCTACGCGGCCACGCAACTGCTCGAGGGGTTGGTCAGTCACGAGCAACTCGCCGCCGCGGGCATCGCCGTGATGGAGCTCAGCGGCTACATCTCCGAGCAATTCAGCCGGGCGGCGGCCGGTCCGCAGGCCAATTTGCTGGGGGAGCTTGCCGCCGCCTGCGCATCAGGCGAAATCGACACGCTCACCGCCCAAGTCATGATGGTCACCCTGTTCGCCGCCGGGGGAGAGTCGACCGCCTCGCTGCTGGGCAGTGCGACCTGGATACTGGCAACCCGTCCGGACATCCAGCGGCAGGTGCGCGACAACCCGGACCGGCTCGGAGCCTTTATCGAGGAGACGCTGCGCTACGAGGCGCCTTTTCGGGGTCACTACCGGCACGTGCGACACGACACCAGCCTCGCCGGGATGGACCTGCCGGCTGATTCGCACCTGCTGCTGTTGTGGGGCGCGGCCAACCGCGACCCGGCTCAGTTCGAAACGCCAGGTGAATTCCGCCTTGACCGCGGACGAGGCAAGGGCCACATCAGTTTCGGGAAGGGCGCGCACTTCTGCGTCGGCGCAGCGCTGGCACGCCTGGAGGCCCAGATCGTTGTGCGCCAGCTGCTCGAACGAACGTCGGTGATCGAGGCCGCCGATGTCGGGCAGTGGTTGCCGAGCATCCTGGTGCGCCGCCTCGAGCGTCTCGAATTGACCGTGCGGTAACTCGTCAGGCTGCCGTCCTGCCGATGGCGCCGTCATTCTAGGAAAGCGGTTGGTAACCTGGCTATTTCAGAAGCTCTTCTTAGTCGAAACCCATCGGCGAATGGCCTCCGCCGGTCACGATGAAAGCCTCAACCGCCGTGGCCTGCTCGAAGCCTTCCACCTCCACCCGCCACTCGTAGAGTCCCGGTTCCAACGGAATTCCCGGCGGGATGTTGAGGGCAAGCGGCATCCGGACCGAAGTGCCATGAATCGCCCCGGGCATCCGGCCTGCCTCGGCGGCGGCTTCGAACAGCATGGGCTGCGGGCCTTGTGGCCCGGTCACTACCACCGGATCTCCATCGGTGGTCAGCAGTTGGCACGTCAACTTGTGCTGTTGGTTGGTCTCATCCCAGTCGATGTCCAGAAAAAGCACCAAAGCGAAAGGAGGAGTGGGTGTTTGGCATTGCCGCCAGCCCAGCCCGAGGGCGTGGACCTTACCCGACTGGGGGTCGGCCTGCGCTGCGTCCGCCAGTAAAAGGCTGACCTTCATGGGGCCGCCGGCATTGCGATCGGCAATCGGGATGTCACCGTGAGAACGCGTCCTGTGCTGCCGTCAAGAGACCCACGAGATCCTGTCCTTGTCCGTCGTTATGCCTGGGCTGGTGGGCACCGTCAGGATGGCGCCTGCAGAGATACCATCGCTGACAGAATCCTATGCGACCTGACCCGGCATGCTGCCGACCAGCGTGTGTCGCACCATGTTACTTACCGGGGTTACTTACCGGGGGGCAGCTGACGCGGACCATCGGGGGAACTCAGCTCGGCCGGTCGCTCCCGCCCGACCAGCCCACGCCGGTTCGCACGTCCGGTCGATCCCATCGGCAACCCGGCCAGATCTTCCGGAGATTGCTCCAACGGCTGGTATCGCTCGCTGCGGCTCAGCCCCTCGTAGTTTCCGTCGTAGCTGCCGGTATCGGCCTCGCCACGTGACGATTCGATCCGGTTCACGCCGGCTGGGGCCTCCGCGACGGGGGATTGAGGCGCCGGCTCACGTCTGCTGTTGGAGCTGTTGGAGCTGTCGGAGCTGTCGGAACTTTCGGAGTTGACGGTGACCTTGCGGGTGCGCTTGAACGAAAACGCGATTTCTTCGACCTCTTCGAACACCTGCCGTGCGGTGCGCAGCGGCTGAGCGGTGTTGTCGATAACCCGCGCCACGAACGGGGGCATCAACGGCCGAATCCATCGCGCCGCCGCCTTGGTGGCGTCCGGAATCGACGGAATCAGCGGGCCGCCGCGCTCGGTCTCATCGGCTGCCACCGTGCCGCTCGAGTCGACCTGCGCCGGAAGCTGTTCCGGTGTTTGAGCGAGGCGATCCGCTGTTCCAGCCGGCAATTGGGCGACGGCGCGGCTGGCGGCCTCTGCTTCGGCCGCGATAGGCAGATACATGTCTTCCTCTACTTCCTCGACTGGCTCGACTGCTTCAAAAGGACGCTGCGACGACGCCCGCACCGGAAGCTCCAGCGCTTCGATGACACGACGGCGTTGCTGTTCGCGGTCGATTTCGGCCTGTGCCTCGATCGCCAGGCGGGTCTGGGTCAGTTGATGCTCGGCCCACATAATTTCGGCAGCGCGGCGAACTTCGGCGCGTTTGATCGCGATGGCGGTCTCGGCCTCGAGTTCGGCGCGGTCCCGCTCGGCGCGCGCGGCCGCGTGGCGGTCATGTGTCGTCTCACCACGCCATAGCCGCAGGATCAGCGGCAGCAGATACACCAGCGCGAAGAACGCGATCAGCAGCGCCCGCAGCACCAACGCGCCTGCGCTGGCGAGGGTTACCCCGTTCATCGCTTCCCAGCGAGTGCCCAGCCCGCGGCCCGCGTCGGCGACCACCGCGTGGCGAGCCGTGTTGAGGGCCTCCTGGTCCTCCCGCACCCTGGCGTCGAGTTCGGGTGCCTGACGGTCGCGGGCCGCCAACGCATTGTCCAATTCGCGCTGCGCATCGGCGAGAAGCTCGTTGGCCGTTCGCGTTTCGGGTCCTTGACCGGGAACGCCCGTGATCCTGGTCTGCGGGCAACCCGGTGTGGGGTGGTATTCGCAGCGCGCCACCACCAGAGCCGTGTCCAGATGCCCCCGAGCCTGTTCGACCCCGTTGTCGAGCGCGGCCCGCGCGGCACGGGACTGTTGCAGCGACGCCGACGCCTGTGCGACAGCGGGCACCGAGTCCGCGTTGCGCAGGGCCCGTTCGTCGAGGCGCTGGTCGACGGCGCCAGAAAACGCAACCAGCGCGGCGAGCTCGCCGACCACGACACCGACGGCGAGCGCGACCCCGACGCGTCCCGCGATGCCGGAACGGCCCCGGCCTGGTCCGCCAGCGGTACCGCGGACCACCGCGCCGACCAGCAGGGCGAACACGAGGGTGACGGCAACGACGGCCCAGGTGGGCGAGCCCGTCGATTCGCTCACCGCCAAGCTCGCCACCAGCCAGGCCAGCCCGGATCCGAAGGCCACCACGGCGCCGGCAACGGCGTGGGTTGACCGCTCGTGACGCTCACCGAGTTCACCCCAGTGTCCGCCGCCGAGCCAGGTCAGCAGTCCCTCGATCCGGGTTGCGACCGAGCGCTGATCAGGATTTTCGTGGGCGCACATGAGACTCCAAACACCTCCAGGTACTTCCAGCGTGGCAGGCCGCCGCCCGACTTATCGAATCGAAGCGGCCGCTTGTGGCGTTGTTCACAACGCGCAGCAGATGTCGCAGATCACACTGCGGCGGTGGGGGACTGGACCGCTGGTCCATCCGACGTCGAATGACGTCAAATTTTCGCGCGACGCGAACCGATCAGCGACCGTTACGGCAGTTGCCGTGAGACGGTGTAAGCCTATGCAACATCACGATTACCTCACCTACGAAGACTTCGGCCGCAGATTCTTCGAGGTTGCCGTCACACCGGAGCGGGTGGCGGCATCATTCGCCGAAATTGCCGGCAGCGAATTCGACATGGAACCGATCGCCCAAGGCCCCGGAGGGATCGCCAAGGTCAGCGCGCATGTCAAGATCAACGAGCCGCGTGTGACCCGAAAGCTCGGTGACCTCATCACGTTTGTGATCCACATCCCGCTGTCGATCGACCTGCTACTGGACCTCCGGCTCGACAAGCAACGGTTCAAGGTGGCCGGAGATATCGCGCTGCGCGCCACCGCACGTGCTGCCGAGCCGCTGCTGCTGATCGTCGACGTCGCCAAACCGCGTCCCTCCGATATCACCGTCAACGTGTCGTCCAAATCGATTCGCGGGGAGGTGCTGCGCATTCTGGCCGGCGTTGACGGCGAGATCCGACGGTTCATCGCCCAGTACGTCGCTGAGGAGATCGATTCACCGCAATCGCAGGCCGCCCAGGTCATCGATGTGGCCGCTCAGTTGGATACCGCCTGGAAAGGAATTTAGCCGCAAGCCGGCGAGGGTAACGGTTGGCTTGCGACTGCTTCTGCGGCAATGGGATTGGGCCGGCGATCGGCCGGATTCGTCGGCGCGGACGGCGGCCCGGCGGATTGTCGGGGTTTATCGGAGTCTATCGGCGTTTATCGGCCCGCGGCGCCTGGGTATGTAACCCCGAACGCATGGCCCGGCTACGGCCGGTCTGGAGCCCGGGGGCCGCCGAACCAGGGAGCGGGTTAACACATGGCGCACGTAGAGGTGTCAACGTCATCCAACGTCGATCCGGAGTCTGCCTGGAAAATTGCCTCCGACCTGCACCGATTCGACGAATGGATGACAATTTTTGGAGGGTGGCGCGGGGAGGTGCCGTCGACGATCGACGAGGGCGTCCGCGTCTCGTCACTGATCAAGGTGAAGGGTTTCCGCAACGTCGTTCACTGGACCGTCACCGAGTATGACGAGCCGACCTCGATTCAACTGCATGGCTGCGGTCGGGGCGGAATCCGGATCGCTGTCACGGTGACCGTGGCCGCCAACCATCCCGGGTCGGATTTCCATCTGACGGCTGACCTGAAAGGCGGTCTGCTCGGCGGGCCGGTTGGGCGTCTCGTCGCCAGAGTTCTGCGCCGCGAGATTCAGAACTCGGTGGACAACCTCGCGGCTTTGCAGTAGCCGGTACTGCTACCGCTCCGGCCGCTCCGGCTGGCCGAACGGGCGCTGCCGTTCGGCTTCGCGAATTCGCCTGCGCTCCATGGCAAGCCAAGCCAGACCGGCGCCGAACGAGAGCAGTCCGCCGATGGCGGCCGCGAGGCCAAGTCCTACCTGTCCGAGTGCGAAATTGGCAAGGGACACCACGAAAGCCAGTACGGCACCGACGACGACAACCAGACCGGGCGCATGCTGGGCATCGTTGACGCGTTCCGCCGAGTCGCGGGCATATGGACGTCGGTGGATGGCATGGCGCGAGATGCTCCCCATGAACGCCTCCTGCACTGTGCGGTCTCCGGGCCGGCAAACCGACGGGATCGGTCAGCAACTTCGGAATTACCCGAAATGCCGCATGGCCAAACGACATCGCTTGCCGTGGGGTGCAAGCGCATGTACGCGGAGCCAGCGGCGCTCACGCCGGCGGAGGTTGGTCGCGCGGCAGCAATCGGCGTACCGGCCGGCTTTCAATGGCGTTGATCGTCAAGGCGCGACTGCTGATTCGCCAGCCCGATTCGGTGAGCTGGTACTCGTCGTCGTACCGCAGATGCCAGACCACGTCGACCAGGTCATTGCCGCGCCGGCTCCAATGGTGCGCGATGCAGGTGATACGCCCTCGCGCGACACCCGGCCCTGATGCCTGCTCATAGACCTCCCCGACGATCGCGTGTTCGGTGCGCATGGTTTGGGCGACGGCCGCTATGGCGGTGGCGATGGCCGTTTGGCCCCGGTGCGAATGGACCGGTGTCAGTGTGGCGGGCGGGTCGGGTGTCGTCAGCTCGGCTGCCGCAGTGAAAAGGCGGGCCGCAGCGTCGAATTCGCGGTCATCGACGCGGGCCGCATACCGGTGCACCAGATCGCTGAGCGCCAGCAGATCGGCCGGCGCAAGACACTCAGGAGGGGGCATCAGGCCTCAAGAGACCTCAAGAAGCCAATCCCAGACGCTGAGCGCACCCCGACACGATGTCTTTGGCCTGCTCGATATCGGTGGTCGACGGCATGCCCAGCACGATCCGGTGGGCGCCCTCATCGACCAGGCGGGCCGCGCGTTCGCTGTCGATCTTGGTCACCAGGTGGCCCAACGAGACCTCCAGAGACGCCGGATCACGGCCGGCCGAGGACGCCTCCGCACGCATCGCCGCGATCAGTGCGGCGAGCTGCGGCCCGGCCACGCCGAGCGGCTGGAAGCCATCGCCGAAGCGCCCGGCCCGGCGCGCGGCCGCCCTGCTGTGGCCGCCGATGTGAATCGGAAGCCTCCCAACCGGTTTGGGGTAGCACATGACGTTGTCGAAGCTGAAGAATTCGCCGTGGTGAGAAGCGCCGTGCGGTTGGTCGGCCCACAGTGTCCGCAGCACCGCCAACTGTTCGTCGGCCCTGCGGCCCCGGCTGTCGAACCGCGTCCCGCAGGCCTCGAGCTCTTCTTTGAGCCATCCCACTCCCACGCACAGCCGCAGCCTGCCGCCGGAGAGGGCATCGATCGTCGCAGCGCGTTTGGCCAGCACCACGGGGTGGTGGTTGGGCAGCACCAAGACTCCGGTGGCCAAACCGAGCCGCGTTGTCCGACCGGCCAGAAACGCGAGCAGATCGAGCGGATCGGGAATCGGGCAGCCCGCGGCCAGCCCTACCCGTCCAGAACGGTCATACGGGTACACGCTGTCGTACCTGGTGACCAGGACGGTGTGCTCGGCGACGATGATCGATTCGAAGTTGCAGGCCTCGAGGTGCAGCGCGAAGGCGGTCATCCAGTCCGGATCCGCGGTGACGCCGTCGGCAACCGGGGCGACCACCGCCACCGAGGGCGTGGCCGTCATCGGCGCGCCCGGCGAGGATCGGTGGCATCAGCCGCGGGGAGCACCTGGGCTTTCGCCGCACGACGGCCGTTGACGCACCTCAGGGATGTCACGACATCCGACGCTAACAGGACGATGCTCAGGTGACCGCGGGAGACGTCACGGCTCGCATCACGTCGGCCAAGGTCGCTGCCCTGTTGTCCGTGAAGATGTCCTCGAGCAGCAGCTGCTTGCCGTCGGGACCGGTCAGTGGAACCCGCCAGTTGGGGTACTCGTCGGTGGTGCCTGGCTGGTTTTGCGTCCGCCGGTCGCCGACTGCGTCGGTCAATGCCACTCCCAGCAGGCGTGACGGTGTTCGACCGAGATATCGATAGAGGGCCAACAGGGTCTGCTGCGGGTCGGGTTCGGCCCCGTCCGCCAGCAGGTCGACCCGTCGCAATTCCGCGATCCAGGCGTCCTGATCGGCCCGATGTGCCTCGAGTTCGGCTTCCGCCGGCCGGGTCAGCAAACCGAGAGACTCGCGCAGCCGCACGTGGTCGCCCGCCAGATACCCCGCCGTCGGCGGCAGGTCGTGAGTGGTGACCGACGACAAGCAGTACTCGCGCCAGCGCTCGGCCGGAAGCGGACCGCCATTTCCGTCCCGATCCAGCTCGAACCAGAGAATGGAGGTGCCCAGCAGGCCGCGCAAGAATAGATAGTCACGCACCCACGGTTCGACGGTGCCGAGATCCTCCCCGACGACCACGGCTTCGGCCCGATGCGCTTCCAGCGCCACGATGCCGATCATCGCCTCGTGGTCGTATCGCACATACGTGCCATGAGTCGGCGCCGCGCCCGCTGGGATCCACCACAGCCGGAACAGCCCGATGATGTGGTCGATCCGGACTCCGCCCGCGTGCCGCAGCACAGCCCGGATGAGAGCGCGAAACGGTCGATACTCCTGCTCATCGAGCCGGTCGGGTCGCCACGGCGGCTGAGACCAGTCCTGGCCGAGCTGATTGAACTCATCCGGTGGCGCGCCGGCGGTCACGCCCGACGCCAGCACGTCCTGCAGGGCCCATGCGTCGGCCCCGTCGGGGTGGACGCCGACCGCGAGGTCATGCATGATGCCCAACGACATTCCGGCCCGGGTGGCCTCGGACTGCGCCGCGGCAAGCTGTTCGTCGAGCTGCCATTGCAGCCACCGGTGGAAATCGACCGCGTCGGCGTGTTTGTCCACGAAACCGGCAACACCGGGGGCATCGGGATGCCGCAACGACTTCGGCCATCGATGCCAGTCACCGCCGTATTTTTCGGCGAGTGCGCACCAGGTGGCGAAGTCGTCCAGGGCGCGGCCCTCCCGGGCCCGGAACGCGGCGTAAGCCAGCTCACGCCCTGCCGATCGAGGCACTCGGTGGATCAGCTCGAGAGCCTTGCGCTTGGCCCGCCACGCGCTGTCCCGGTCGATGGTGTCGCGCCGGTCCGCCCGGTGCTGCGCGTCGGTGCGCAGCTGCCGGACTCGGCTGCGTTTGGCCAGCTCGCCGAACTCCGCAATAGCCTCCACACGCAGGTAGAGCGGGTTGAAGTAGCGCCGCGAGGTCGGCAGGTACGGCGACGGCTCCATGGGTGTTGTCGGTGCCGCCGCGTGCAGCGGGTTGACCAGGACATAGTCGGCGCCGTGCCGGTAGGCCGACCACAGCGCCAGGTCCGCCAGGTCGGTGAGATCGCCGATACCCCACGACCGTCGGGACCGCACGCTGTAGAGCTGGGTGGCCAGGCCCCAGGCTCGACGGTTGCCGAGCCTTTCCGGTAGCCCGACCCAGTCCGGCGTGACGATGAGCGCGGTGCTCGTCTCGTCGTCCCCGGAGCGCAGTTGCACGCGGTGATACCCGAGCGGTAGGTCGGTGGGCAACACGAAGCTCGCTTCGCCGATCCAGCGTCCGTCCAGGACGAACGGCGGGGTGAAGTTGTCGATCTGCTGCACCCCGCCGCGTACCGTGCCGTCCTCGAGGCGCAACCACACGTCGGCGGGGGCGCCGTGAGTCACGTGCACCCAGAACCGCGTCGGCGCGCCGGCGCGAGCGACGATGGTGGCCGGCAGCGGACGGGCCCAGTACGACCGGAGTTGCTCGGCCAGTGCGGTGTTGCGCTCCTCCTCGGTGCGGGCGGCAATGCCGAACGCGGCCAGCACGGCCACCAGCGTTTCCGCGGAGACGCGCACGTCGTGGCCGGTCCAGTCCTGGTATTCGGTGGCGATGCCGAGTGCACGGGCAAGTTCGACCAGCGACGGCGCGAGCTCAGTCATGGCGCCCATCTTGCGTCCAACATCGCTGCGCGCGGACGGCGGGGCGGTCTGGCTTGTCCGGTTCGCCGTGGGCCCACCGCACCGCGCGTTTACTTCCCAGCTCAGAGACGTTAAACCGGCCGCAACATTTCCGCGCGCCGAGACGGCGATCGGTCGCTACGATGCAATGAAGACATGACGAATCCTTGGGGGATCTAGTGCGGTAAGGGCCGTATGGCGCCGTCCTTTCGGGTGCCCTACGGTTATCGATGTCGTCAGCATTTCTCCACATATTTCGGCCAATATCCAGGCGTTCTGAACAGACCGGAAGGTGATCTAGCGTGGCTGAAGAGAGCCGCGGGCAGCGGGGGTCGGGGTACGGCCTCGGATTGTCCACGCGGACCCAGGTGACGGGTTATCAGTTCCTGGCGCGCCGAACCGCGATGGCATTGACCCGCTGGCGGGTGCGCATGGAGATCGAACCCGGCCGGCGGCAGACGCTGGCGGTGGTGGCATCGGTGTCTGCGGCCCTGGTGATCTGCCTGGGCGCGTTGCTGTGGTCGTTCATCAGTCCGTCGGGCCAGCTGAACGAGTCGCCGATCATCGCCGACCGGGATTCGGGCGCGCTCTTCGTCCGGGTAGGGGACCGGTTGTATCCCGCGCTGAACTTGGCGTCGGCACGGCTGATCACCGGGCGGCCGGACAACCCGCATTTGGTGAAGGGAAGCCAGATCGCCAACCAACCGCACGGGCCGCTGGTGGGCATCCCGGGTGCGCCGAACCAGTTCTACCCGAAGAGTCCGCCGTCGTCGTCGTGGCTGGTGTGTGACACCGTGTCCACTTCGTCGAGCCTCGGGTCGTCGCAAGGGGTCTCCGTCACCGTCATTGACGGCACTCCCGATCTCAGCAGCCACCGGCGGGTGTTGAAGGGTTCCGACGCCGTGGTGCTCAGCTATGGCGGAGACGCGTGGGTGATCCGCGAGGGGCGCCGGTCCCGCATCGACGCCACGAACCGGTCGGTGCTGCTGCCGCTGGGGTTGACGCCGGAACAGGTCAGTCAGGCCCGACCGATGAGCCATGCGCTCTATGACGCGCTGCCGGTGGGGCCCGAGCTGCTGGTGCCCGAAGTGCCCAACGCGGGTGCGCCGGCGACTTTCCCCGGCGCTCCCGGTCCGGTGGGCACGGTGCTCGTCACGCCGCAAATCAGTGGGCCGCAACAGTATTCGCTGGTCTTGGCCGACGGTGTGCAGACCCTGCCGCCCTTGGTGGCGCAGATCATGCAGAATGCCGGGCGGCCGGGAAACACCAAGCCGGTGACAGTGGAACCCTCGGCGTTGGCCAAGATGCCCGTCGTCAACAGGATTGATCTGTCCGCCTACCCGGATGAACCGCTCAATGTGCTGGACATCCGGGAAAATCCGTCGACGTGCTGGTGGTGGGAACGGACCAGGGGTGAGAACCGGGCCCGCGTCAAGGTGATCTCCGGGCCTACCATCCCGGTCGCGACCCACGACATGCACAAGGTGGTTGACCTGGTGAAGGCCGACATGAGCGGCCGTGAAGCCGACCACGTCTATTTCGGACCCGACTACGCCAACTTCGTCGCCGTCACCGGCAACAACCCGGCCGCTCAGACCACCGAATCGCTGTGGTGGCTCACCGACGCGGGCGCGCGGTTCGGGGTGGAGGACAGCAAGGAAGCCCGCGAGGCGTTGGGTCTGAGCCTGGCCCCGAGCATGGCCCCGTGGGTGGCGCTGCGGCTGCTGCCGCAGGGCCCCACGCTGTCTAGAGCCGATGCGCTGGTCGAACACGACACCCTACCCATGGACATGACCCCCGCAGAATTGGTGGTGCCCAAGTGAAACGTGGTTTTGCCCGGCCGACGGCGGAAAAGCCGCCGGTGATCAAGCCGGAGAACATCGTCCTGCCGACGCCGCTGAGCATTCCGCCGCCGGAGGGCAAGCCCTGGTGGCTGATCGTGGTGGGCGTCGTCGTGATCGGATTGCTGGGCGGCATGGTCGCGATGACGTTCGCCAGCGGTTCACGCGTGTTCGGCGGCGCCGGCGCCATCTTCCCGATCTTCATGGTCGGCGGGATGATGATGATGATGTTCGGCGGCCGGTTCGGCGGCCAGCAGCAGATGAGCCGTCCCAAACTGGACGCGATGCGTGCTCAGTTCATGTTGATGCTGGACATGCTGCGCGAGACGGCCCAGGAGTCGGCCGACAGCATGGACTCCAACTACCGGTGGTTCCACCCGGCGCCCACCACACTGGCGGCAGCGGTGGGATCACCCCGGATGTGGGAGCGCAAACCCGACGGTAAGGATCTCAACTTCGGCGTGGTGCGCGTCGGCGTGGGAATGACGCGGCCTGAGGTGACCTGGGGTGAGCCGCAGAACATGCCGACCGATATCGAGCTCGAGCCGGTGACCGGTAAGGCACTTCAGGAGTTCGGACGCTATCAAAGCGTCGTCTACAACCTGCCGAAGATGGTCTCGCTGCTGGTCGAGCCGTGGTATGCGCTCGTCGGGACCCGTGAGCAGGTGCTGGGGTTGATGCGGGCGATCATCTGCCAGCTGACGTTCTCCCACGGGCCGGACCATGTTCAGTTGATCGTGGTCAGTTCCGATCTGGACGAGTGGGACTGGGTGAAGTGGCTTCCGCACTTCGGTGACTCACGCCGTCACGATGCGGCCGGCAATGCGCGGATGGTCTACAGCTCGGTTCGTGAGTTCGCCGCCGAGCAAGCCGAATTGTTCGCCGGCCGCGGGTCGTTCACCCCCCGGCACGCCAGCTCGTCGGCGCAGACGCCGACACCGCACACCGTGATCATCGCCGACGTCGACGACCCACAGTGGGAGTACGTCATCAGCGCCGAAGGCGTGGACGGGGTGACGTTTTTCGACCTGACCGGCTCTTCGATGTGGACCGAGGTCCCGGAGCGCAAGCTGGAATTCGACGAGAAAGGTGTGATCGAGGCGCTGCCGCGCGACCGCGACACCTGGATGGTGATCGACGACAAGGCCTGGTTCTTCGCGCTGAGCGATCAGATGAGCATCGCGGAGGCCGAAGAGTTCTCCCAGAAGTTGGCGCAGTGGCGGCTCGCCGAGGCCTACGAGGAGATCGGTCAGCGGGTGGCCCACATCGGTGCCCGAGACATCTTGTCCTACTACGGAATTGACGACCCGGGCAGCATCGACTTCGACTCGCTGTGGGGCAACCGCACCGATACGATGGGCCGGTCGCGATTGCGGGCGCCGTTCGGTAACCGCTCCGACAACGGCGAACTGCTGTTCTTGGACATGAAGTCGCTGGACGAAGGTGGTGACGGCCCGCACGGCGTCATGTCCGGGACGACGGGTTCGGGTAAGTCGACGCTGGTGCGAACCGTGATCGAGTCGCTGATGCTGAGCCATCCGCCCGAGGAACTGCAGTTCGTGTTGGCCGACCTCAAGGGTGGTTCGGCGGTCAAGCCGTTCGCCGGGGTGCCGCACGTGTCGCGCATCATCACCGACCTCGAAGAAGACCAGGCGTTGATGGAACGCTTCCTGGATGCGTTGTGGGGCGAGATCGCCCGCCGTAAGGCGGTATGCGACAGCGCCGGTGTCGACGACGCCAAGGAGTACAACTCGGTACGCCTCCGGATGCGGGCCCGCGGTCAGGATATGCCGCCGCTACCGATGCTCGTGGTGGTCATCGACGAGTTCTACGAATGGTTCCGGATCATGCCGACCGCGGTCGACGTGCTCGACTCGATCGGTCGGCAGGGTCGCGCGTATTGGATCCATTTGATGATGGCCTCGCAGACCATCGAAAGCCGGGCCGAAAAGCTCATGGAGAACATGGGTTATCGCCTGGTGCTGAAGGCGCGTACCGCCGGGGCCGCCCAGGCCGCCGGCGTGCCGAATGCGGTAAACCTGCCGGCACAGGCCGGTCTGGGTTATTTCCGCCGGAGCCTCGAGGACATCACCCGCTTCCAGGCCGAGTTCCTCTGGCGCGACTACTACGCCCCTGGCGGCACCATTGACGGTGACGAAGCGCCGGTTCTAGTGCACAACATCGACTACATCCGGCCGCAGCTATTCACCAACTCGTTCACGCCGCTGGAGGTGAGCGTGGGCGGGCCGCAAATCGAGGCGGTCGTCGCACACGCCAACGGCGAGGTGATCGAGGGCGAGGGCGCCGAGGCCGAGGAGGAAGAGGAAGGCGTGCGGACCCCCAAGGTCGGCACGGTGATCATCGATCAGCTGCGCAAGATCAAGTTCGAGCCCTACCGGTTGTGGCAGCCGCCCCTGACCGTTCCGGTAGCCATCGATGAGCTGGTCAACCGGTTCCTCGGCCACCCGTGGCAGAAGGACTACGGTTCGGCCCGGAATCTGGTGTTCCCGATCGGGATCATCGACCGGCCCTTCAAGCACGATCAGCCACCATGGACGGTCGACACCTCAGGCCCCGGCGCCAACGTCTTGATCCTGGGCGCGGGCGGTTCGGGCAAGACCACCGCTCTGCAGACGCTGATCTGCTCGGCGGCGCTGACCCATACCCCGGAGCAAGTTCAGTTCTACTGCTTGGCGTACAGCAGCACCGCGCTGACAACGGTGGCGCGCTTCCCGCATGTGGGCGAGGTCGCCGGTCCCACCGACCCCTATGGTGTGCGCCGGACCGTGGCCGAATTGCTGGCGTTGGTGCGCGAGCGCAAACGGAGCTTCCTCGAACACGGCATCGCGTCGATGGAGATGTTCCGCCGGCGCAAGTTCGGCGGAGAAGCCGGGCCGGTGCCCAACGACGGGTTCGGCGATGTGTACCTGGTGATCGACAACTACCGGGCACTGGCCGAAGAAAATGAGGTGCTGATCGAGCAGGTCAACCTGATCATCAATCAGGGCCCGTCGTTCGGGGTGCACGTGGTGGTCACCGCGGATCGCGAGTCGGAGCTGCGCCCGCCGGTGCGCAGCGGTTTCGGCTCGCGGGTCGAACTGCGATTGGCCGCGGTGGAGGACGCCAAGCTGGTGCGTTCCCGCTTCGCCAAGGACGTTCCCGTCAAGCCCGGCCGCGGCATGGTCGCGGTCAACTACGTCCGATTGGACAGCGACCCGCAGGCGGGTCTGCACACCCTGGTGGCGCGGCCGGCGCTGGGCAGCACGCCCGACAACGTCTTCGAGTGCGACAGCGTGGTCGCGGCGGTGAGCCGGTTGACCACCGCCCAAGCCCCGCCGGTGCGCCGCCTGCCGGCGCGGTTCGGCGTGGAACAGGTGCGCGAGCTGGCCGCCCGTGACACCCGTCAAGGCGTGGGTGCCGGCGGAATCGCTTGGGCGATATCGGAATTGGATCTGCAGCCGGTCTACCTCAACTTCGCCGAGAACTCGCACCTGATGGTGACCGGTCGACGCGAATGCGGGCGCACGACGACGCTGGCGACGATCATGTCCGAAATCGGCCGACTCTACGCGCCGGGCGCCAGCAGCGCGCCGCCGCCACCGCCCGGACGTCCCTCCGCGCAGGTTTGGCTGGTCGACCCGCGCCGTCAGCTGCTGACCGCGTTGGGCTCGGACTATGTGGAGAAGTTCGCCTACAACCTCGACGGCGTTGTCGCGATGATGGGTGAGCTGTCGGCGAATCTGGCGGGCCGTGAGCCGCCGCCCGGTTTGTCGGCCGAGGAGCTGTTGTCGCGGTCGTGGTGGAGCGGGCCGGAGATCTTCCTCATCGTTGACGACATCCAGCAGCTGCCGCCGGGTTTCGATTCGCCGTTGCACAAGGTTGTTCCGTTCGTCAACCGGGCTGCCGACGTCGGATTGCACGTGATCGTCACCCGTACCTTCGGCGGCTGGTCTTCGGCAGGCAGCGACCCGATGCTGCGCGCGCTGCATCAGGCCAATGCGCCACTGCTGGTGATGGACGCCGATCCCGACGAGGGCTTCATCCGCGGCAAGATGAAGGGCGGTCCGCTGCCCCGTGGCCGCGGCCTGCTGATGGCCGAGGACACCGGGGTGTTCGTTCAGGTCGCCGCCACCGAGTGGCGAAGGTAAGACCGTTCAGCGCCGTGTTGGGGCGGGCCGAGGTTCGCTGAGGTCAGCCCCAACGCAGCGGTAACGTCTTGAGCGCGAAGGATTTTGACGGAAACCGGATCTCGGGCGTGTATCCGGGCGCCAGGCCGAAATCGGGAATCCTCTTCAGCCATTCGCCGACCACCAGGGTCAGCTCCAAACGCGCCAGGTGAGAACCCAGGCAGCGGTGCGGCCCGCCACCAAATCCCCAGTGGCGGTGCACTTTTCCATCCATGACCAACTCGTCGGTGGACACCGCGTCGGTGCCGTCGCGATTTACCGCGGCCATGCACAGTCGCACCGGGGAACCCGCGGGTAGTGTCATACCCCCGACCTCGATGACCCGGGTGGTGATTCGAGGTGCCACCGGGGCCGATGGCTCTAGCCGGACGATCTCCTCGATGAACACCCGGATCTGCTTGGGATTGTCGCGGAGCATGGCGCGCAGCTCCGGCCGCCGCGCGAGTTCCAGCAGGGAAAACCCCACCGCCGCGGTCACGGTGTCCAGCCCGGCGAGGATCAGCAGGTGACTCAGCCCCAGCACCTCGATCTCGCTCAGTGGGTCATCGCCGATGAGCACCTGTGACAAGACGTCCGGGCCTGGGTTCTGTTTGCGTTCGGTGATCGCTTGTGCGAGATATTCAAACAGTTCACGCGTGACGGCCGCATCGGCCTCGGTCGGGTACGGCCGGTCCGACATGGCAATAACGGCGTCCTTCCAGGCAATCAGGCGATCACGGTCAGCCACCGGCAGACCGTAGAGCACCAAAAACAGCTGAAACGGGAACAGATTCGCGAAATCGGCCATCGCCTCACACTCACCCCGGGGGGCCAGGGCATCGATCATGGCGATAGTGTGGGTCAGCAGCGCCGGCCGCACCTTCGCCAAGGCGGCCGGGCTGAAATACGGCTGCAGGATCCTGCGGTACCGGGTGTGCTCCGGCGGATCGAAGGCGAGCGGTACCACCGGTAAGGGATTTCCCGGCGGTTGCAGCGCTTCGCGCGACGAGAAGGCCTTGGTGTTGCGAAGTGCCGCGAGCACATCTTCGCGGCGGGTCAGGTAATACCAGCCGTTCATGAACACCACTGGCCCCGCGTCGCGCAACGTCTTCCATCCGAGGCCTCGGTCGGTGGCCATCGGCAACGTCGAATACTCAAGCCGCGGTAGGTAAAACGCACCGGCATGGCTGCCTTCGGTCGTGCTCATGCGCTCCAGTCTCTCGTCATCGTTCTCGTCTACCGCGGTAGCCGACGCAGCCAAAGCCGTGCTGACACCAGAAATATCGCACGCGCGGCAAATTCTCACCAATCCGACGAATGGGCACACCTACAACCGCCGCACCCGGTGGCAGTCTCGCAGCCCGTCTCGGCCCGCTAATCTACCTATCGAGTTGCTTTGGCCCGTCCCGCGCGGACGCCTGACCGAGAAAGGAAACCCGTGAAGGTTCGTCTCGAACGGTCGAGATGTGTGGGCCACGCCCAGTGCTACGCAGTCGATCCGGAGTTGTTCCCGATCGACGAGTCGGGCTATTCGATCCTCGAGGAGCACCAGGTGCGGCCCGAGGATGCGCAGCTGACCCGTGACGGTGTGGCCGCGTGCCCGGAGATGGCACTCATTCTCGACGAGGACTGACGCACTACACGCCGCCGTTGGTGCGTTTGCGCAGGTGGCGTGCCGCCGGCCAAGCTGTGAACTTAACGGCAGCTTAACAATAGTTTGCGGGGAATGAATTGTTGGCGTCACCGGTGCCCGTCGCCGGATCGGCAATCTAATGTGTTCTCTATGAACCGGTTCCGCAACGATTTAGGTGTCAATTGACGTTGGTATCCTGAAAGGTTTTCTCAAGGCTGAGAGCGCAAGTCGTTGGTGACCATACATCCTGAAGTGGCCGTCGCGGTGGCCGCCGCAGATTCCAGTATCGGCCTCAACGGTGAAAGCCCGCAGCCGCGCTGGCCGGCTCCAAGAGCAAGCGAGCGGGATACCTCGCAGCAGTCCGTTGCATCGCAAGTCGGATCCGGTCAGATCCTCGGGGACCCGAACCCGTTGTCTGGCAACCGGTTTGTGGCCGCACTGGGGGATTCATCGCGCACCTGCCGCGATCGCATCGAGACTGCGATCGTGGTGGCTAAGGGGGGTTGAGTTGGACTTCGGGGCATTACCGCCGGAAATCAATTCGGGCCGTATGTATGCCGGCCCGGGATCGGGATCCATGATGGCTGCCGCCGCAGCCTGGGATGATCTGGCCGCGGAGTTAGCCGCGGCTGCGTCCGGATTCGAATCGGTGATAGCCGAACTGACCAGTTCGCCATGGGTTGGTCCGGCGTCGCTGTCGATGGTGGCGGCAGCCAGGCCCTATATCGCATGGCTGAGTGCTGCCGCTGCGCTAGCGGAGCAAGCAGGTATGCAGGCCAGGGCTGCCGCCGCGGCCTATGAGACGGCGTTTGTGATGACCGTGCCGCCGCCGGTGATTGCGGCCAACCGCGTCTTACTGACGACCCTGATCGCGACCAATTTTTTCGGGCAGAACACACCGGCGATTGCCGCTACCGAAGCGCAATACGCCGAGATGTGGGCCCAGGACGCCGCCGCCATGTACGGCTATGCCGGCGCATCGGCGACTGCTTCGGAATTGACTCCATTCGCAGATCCCGGAACCACCACCGATCCAGCGGGGTTGGCCGCTCAATCAGCGGCGGTGGCCAAGGCTGCGGCCACGCCTGCAGGCACCTCTGCGCCGGCGTTGTCGTCGGCGGATCCGGGTTTGGTGTCGACTGCGGCGGTACCTCAACTGCTGCAGCAGCTTTCGACGTCCGCGTTAGCCGGCTCGGTGAATCCCAACGATTGGTGGATTGTGCAGACGCTGGGCTCGATCAATAACGCGCAAAGAGTTTCAGTGGTTCGCACCCTGGGCTTGTCGTACTTCGCCATGGGCATTCCGCAGTTCATTGCCTCGATCGGGCAGCAGTTGACGTTCGGCAGCGGAACAACCGCGGGTTCCGGCGGCGCCTGGTACGCGACACCACAATTCGCCGGCCTGGGTACCGGGGCCGGTCGTGCTGCCGCGTCGGCAAGTCTAGCCAGCGCAAACAAGGTTGGTTCACTGTCGGTACCGCCGACTTGGGTCGGTTCCTCTGCGGAAGCAGAGCATGCCGCAGCGGGATTGGTCAGCGCCAACCTCAGCACCAACTCCCAGGGAGGAGTACAGGGTTTACTCCGTGGAATACCGCTGGGGTCGGGTGCCGCTCGGCGCGGCGGCGGCATTGGACACCGGTATGGCTTCCGCTACAGCGTCCTTACCCGCCCGCCGTCGGCCGGGTAGAGCGATGAAGCACCCGTGGTCCACCACAGTGAGTGACATGCGGCCCGACGCTGCTCGAGCGCCCGAATCGAGCCATGCCGTTAGTAGCCACGCTCCCAGACCCTATGAGCCTAAAGGTAATTGAGGAGGAGATCAGATGTCGTTGGTGACAACACAGCCAGACGCGCGGGCAGTAGCCGCTAGCACATTGGAGGGGATCGGCTCGGCGTTGAGCTCCCGGAACGCGGCTGTGGCGGCTCAGACCACCGGCGTCGTTGCGGCAGCCGTGAAGAGGTGTCGGTGCGGTTCGCGGCGCATGCCCAGATGTATCCGGTCCTGAGCTCCCAGGTTGCCGCGATGCACGAAATGTTTGCCAGCCCGTTAACGACGAGCTCGGGGTCCTATGCGGCCACCGAGGCGGCCAATGCGGCCGCGGCCGGTTAGAAAGGAATAAGGTGATGGATTTTGGTGCGTTGCCGCCGGAGGTCAATTCGGGGCGGATGTATTCGGGTCCGGGGTCGGCGCCGATGGCGGCTGCGGCGACGGCCTGGAATAGCTTGGCGGTCGAGTTGAGTTCGGCGGCTACGGGTTATGAGACGGTGATCACTCAGCTCAGTAGTGAGGAGTGGATGGGGCCGGCGTCGGCGGCGATGGCCGAGGCGGTAGCGCCGTACGTGGCGTGGACGAGTGCCGCGGCGGCTCGGGCCGAGCAGGCCGCTGCCCAGGCCAGGGCGGCCGCGGCCGCGTTCGAGACCGCGTTTGCCGCGGTCGTGCCCCCACCGCTGATTGCGGCCAATCGCGCACAATTAGCCCAGGCCATTGCGACCAATGTCTTCGGGCAGAACACGTCGGTGATTGCGGCGCTGGAAGCTCAATACGGCGAGATGTGGGCCCAAGATGCCGCGGCGATGTACAGCTACGCAGGCAACTCGGCCCATGCTGCGGCGGTGACTCCGTTCGCGTCACCCCCGCAGATCACCAGTCCTACCGCCCAGGCTGGCCAGGCCACGGCCGTCGCCGCAGCCACCGGCACCTCGGGCGGTTCGGCCCAGCAAACGCTGAATCAATTTCTTTCCGCGATACCTACCACATTGGGAGGTCTGGCAGCACCAATTACCGGACCCATCGGGACCGAGGTCAGCTTCCTGCAATCGGCGCAAGGCCCGCTGACAGGGTTGTGGCAGGTGTTGTTCGGGACAAGCACATTCCCTAACTCGATTTCGGGGTTCCTAACTGCCTATACGCCCTACGCGGGCTTCTTCTATAACACCGAGGGGTTGCCGTACTTCAGCATCGGTATGGCCAACAACTTCGTCCAGTCGGCCAAGACCTTGGGATTGATCGGCGGGTCAGCTCCGGCGGCGGCTGCCGGCGCTGCCGCCAAAGGTTTACCGGGGTTGGGCGGCTTGCTCGGTGGCGGGGGACCGGTGTCGGCGGGTTTGGGCAACGCGGCCTCGGTGGGCAAGTTGTCGGTGCCGCCGGTGTGGAGTGGACAGCTGCCGGGCGCGATGCATCCCGGAGGTGCGCCGCTGCCGGTGAGTACCATCACCGCCGCGCCCGAGGCTGGGGCGGGCAACCTGCTCGGTGGCATGCCGCTGGCCGGCGCCGGCGCCGGTGCTGCGGCGGGCGCCGGACCCCGCTACGGCTTCCGGCCCACCGTCATGGCCCGCCCGCCTTTCGCCGGCTGACAGCCAGGCTGCGCCGTGTTTCGCCGACGTCGCATCACCTACCCGGACTGCGCCAGCATGCCGGGGTCAGCAGATCTTGACGGGCGTCGACACGTAACTTTGCAAGGGTTTGGGCGGGAGTTTGCTGAGCGGACGACAAACAGCCCTTCCCGCTGTTACTGTGTCGTTACCACAGGTGAATTTGCCGTGCCAACACGTGAACACTTGCTAAATGGTGGCGTTGAAAGCAAACTGGCGCCGCGCGGTCATCTACTCTCTTGCAGTAGAGCGGTGCCGGGGACAACCGAGGGAGGAAAACAGCATGTCATTTGTGACCACACAGCCGGAAGCTCTGGCCGCGGCGGCGTCAAGCCTGCAGGGTATTGGCACCACGATGAGCGCCCAGAACGCCGCTGCGGCGGCCCCGACGACGGGGGTCGTGCCAGCGGCCGCCGACGAGGTATCGGCGTTGACCGCGGCTCAATTCGCCGCGCACGCGCAGATGTACCAAGCGGTCAGCGCCCAAGCCGCCGCTATTCACGAGATGTTCGTCAACACCTTGGCGACCAGTTCCGGTTCGTATGCGGCCACCGAGGCCGCCAACGCCGCCGCTGCGGGCTGACCCCCACGCTGGCAGTTGTGGACCGGGGGCGGGGTGCGGCTACGGACGTGAGTTCTACGGTGAGCTCTCGCCGGGGGGCCATTGTGCGAGCGTGCCACGCTGCCGAGGCTGTCCTCCGGGACGGCGCATTCATCGATTTCGATGTTGCGGTTGGGGCCCGATGTCGGTGTCGGCGTACCCCGACGCCCGGTGGGCGTCGGTTGGGGAGGGGGGATCATCCATAGTTCTCCGGTCGGCGGTTGCGTGAACGCGTAGCCGGCCGGTCATCGCACCCGCAAACAACAAACAGACGACAAATGATCTAGGCAAGATCTAGGCAATAAGGAGAAATTCAGGTGACTTCACGTTTTATGACCGACCCGCACGCGATGCGGGCGATGGCGGGCCGTTTCGAGACGCACGCCCAGACGGTTGAGGACGAGGCCCGCCGGATGTGGGCGTCCTCGCAGAACATCTCCGGCGCGGGCTGGAGCGGTCTGGCCGAGGCCACCTCGCTGGACACCATGGGCCAGATGAACCAGGCCTTCCGCAACATTGTGAACATGCTGCACGGAGTGCGTGACGGGCTGATCCGCGACGCCAACAACTACGAGCAGCAAGAGCAGGCCTCCCAGCAGATCCTCAGCAGCTAGC
>NZ_MWQA01000001.1:68231-200710 GCF_002086915.1 Mycobacterium persicum
CGGATGTGGGCGTCCTCGCAGAACATCTCCGGCGCGGGCTGGAGCGGTCTGGCCGAGGCCACCTCGCTGGACACCATGGGCCAGATGAACCAGGCCTTCCGCAACATTGTGAACATGCTGCACGGAGTGCGTGACGGGCTGATCCGCGACGCCAACAACTACGAGCAGCAAGAGCAGGCCTCCCAGCAGATCCTCAGCAGCTAGCGCCCAAAGCCACAGCTGCGTACGCTTTCACTGGTTAGGAGAACACCACAATGACCATCAATTACCAGTTCGGCGATGTCGACGCCCACGGCGCCACGATTCGTGCCCAGGCGGCGTCGCTCGAGGCCGAGCACCAGGCCATCGTTCGCGATGTGCTGGCTGCCGGCGACTTCTGGGGCGGCGCCGGTTCGGTGGCCTGCCAGGAGTTCATCACCCAGTTGGGTCGCAACTTCCAGGTGATCTACGAGCAGGCCAACGCCCACGGTCAGAAGGTCCAGGCCGCCGGCAGCAACATGGCGCAGACCGACAGCGCCGTCGGCTCCAGCTGGGCCTAAAAACGAACTTCAGGCGCGGCAGCACACCAACTACCGGGTGTGCTGCCGTGTCCTGCAGTTGACCTGCAGTCGAACAACTGAAAACCCCTGAGGTTAGGCATGGATCAACAGAGCACGCGCACCGATATCACCGTCAACGTCGACGGCTTCTGGATGCTCCAGGCGCTACTGGATATCCGGCACGTTGCGCCCGAACTGCGGTGCCGGCCGTACGTATCCACCGACAACAACGACTGGCTGAATGAGCATCCCGGAATGGCGGTCATGCGCGAGCAGGGCATTGTCGTCGGAGACACGGTCAACGAACAGGTAGCAGCCCGAATGAGGGTGCTCGCCGCGCCCGACCTCGAGGTCGTCGCCCTGCTTTCCCGAGGCAAGTTGCTGTACGGGGTAGTCGATGACGAGAACCAGCCGCCCGGTTCGCGCGACATTCCGGACAACGAATTCCGGGTAGTGCTGGCCCGCCGAGGCCAACACTGGGTGTCCGCGGTGCGGGTGGGCAACGACATCACCGTCGACGACGTCTCGGTAACCGACAGCGCATCGATCGCCGCACTGGTGATAGACGGGCTGGAATCGATTCACCACGCCGACCCAGCTGCGATCAATGCGGTCAACGTGCCTTTGGAGGAGATGCTGGAGGCCACCAAGTCATGGCAGGAATCCGGCTTCAACGTCTTTTCCGGCGGGGACCTCCGGCGAATGGGTATCAGCGCCTCCACGGTGGCCGCGCTGGGCCAGGCATTATCCGATCCTGCAGCCGAGGTCGCGGTTTATGCGCGGCAGTACCGAGACGATGCCAAGGGTCCGAGCGCCTCGGTGCTGTCTCTTAAGGACGGATCTGGTGGGCGCATCGCGCTCTACCAGCAGGCGCGAACCGCGGGCTCCGGGGAGGCGTGGCTGGCTATCTGCCCGGCAACCCCGCAATTGGTGCAAGTCGGGGTGAAGACCGTGTTGGACACGCTGCCGTACGGCGAGTGGAAAACACACAGCAGGGTTTAACAACGCTGTTACCAATAACGAAGTGTTACAACGCTTTCAAACATAGAATGCGAGCCAGATGCGGACCGGGCATACTGCTCTGGTAGCGGCTGCAAAAATTGAAAGCAAACGTCAACCACAACCATTTAGTCGCGAGGCGAGGCAAATGAATTCGGAGTTGGTCGATCCGCAACTCACCTGGGGTGACGCCTCGGTGAGTACACCGACGGTGCCCCGGGCGCGGCTGAAGTCATGGGCTACCACGTTCGCCACGGCAGGGGGTACAGGACGATGACCGCAGTAGCTGATGCGCCACAGACCGAAATCGAGGGCGTCTCGTCGCCCCGATCAGTCGTCGTCGGCATCATGGCCGGTGTCGGCGTCCAGATCGGCGTGCTGCTGGATGCCAACGCCCCGGTTTCGGTGATGACCGAACCGCTGTTGAAAGTGGTGAACAGTAGGCTCCGAGAGCTTGGCGAGCCTCCCCTCGAGGCCACCGGCCGCGGCCGGTGGGCGTTGTGTCTGGTCGATGGCTCGCCGTTGCGGGCCACGCAGTCGTTGACCGAACAAGAGGTCTATGACGGCGACCGGCTGTGGATCCGTTTCATCCCGGACACCGAGAAGCGGTCGCAAGTCATCGAGCACATCTCCACAGCGGTTGCGTCCAATCTCAGCAAGCGATTCGCCTCGATCGACCCGGTTGTCGCCGTCCAGGTCGGGGCTTCGATGGTGGCCATCGGCGTCGTCCTGGCATCAGGAGTACTCGGCTGGTGGAGGTGGCACCACAACACGTGGTTGACCACCATTTTCGCGTCAGTGGTCGCCGTACTGGTGTTGGCGGTGTCGCTGCTGCTGTTGATGCGCGCCAAGACTGACCCGGATCGCCGTGTTGCCGACATCATGCTGATGAGCGGTCTCGCTCCACTGGCAGTGGCCGCCGCGGCGGCGCCTCCCGGTCCGGTCGGGTCGCCGCAAGCGGTGCTGGGTTTCGGGGTGCTGTCAGTCGCCGCCACGTTGGCGCTGCGATTTACCGGTCGCCGGCTTGGGATCTACACCGCGATCGTCACCATCAGCGCGGTGGCGACGCTTGCGGGTCTGGCCCGGATGGTCGCGGCAGCCAGTGCGGTGACGTTGTTCAGTAGCACGGTGCTGGCCAGCGTCCTGCTCTATCACGCGGCTCCGGCGCTGTCACGGCGGCTGGCCGGGATCCGGCTGCCCGTGTTCCCGTCCGCCACCAGCAGGTGGGTCTTCGAGGCCCGTCCCGACCTGCCCACCACGGTGGTGAGGTCCGGTGGTGGTCCGGCGACCCTCGAAGGGCCGGCGTCGGTACGCGATGTGGTGCTGCAGGCCGAACGTGCCCGGTCATTCCTGAGCGGCCTACTGGTGGGGCTCGGCGTCCTGATGGTGGTATGTCTGACCGCGCTGTGCAATCCGCACACCGGGCAACGCTGGCTGCCGCTGTTGCTTGCCGGATTTGCCGCCGGGTTCCTGCTGTTGCGTGGACGCTCATACGTCGACCGCTGGCAGGCGACCACCCTGGCCGCCACCGGCGTGATCGTCGTCGCCGCGGTGGTTATCCGGTATGCGCTGGTGTTGGCCTCGCCGTTGTCCGTGTCGATCGCCGCGGCCATCCTGGTGCTGCTGCCGGCCGCGGGTCTGACAGCTGCGGCTGTGGTGCCCAACACCATCTATAGCCCGCTGTTCCGCAAGTTCGTGGAATGGATCGAATATCTGTGCTTGATGCCGATCTTCCCGCTGGCATTGTGGTTGATGAATGTCTATGCAGCGATCCGGTACCGGTAACGACAGGTTGCGGCGTGGTCGTGGCCCAGCCGCGGCCGTCGCCGCGATTCTGCTTGCCTCGGGTGCGCTAGCCGGTTTGCCGCCGGCGCATGCGATTTCCCCCCCGACGATCGACCCGGCGGCGTTGCCACCTGATGGTCCGCCCGGCCCCGTCGCCCCGATGAAGCAGAACTCCTACTGCACCGAAGTCGGAACGTTGCCCGGCACCGACTTCCGCTTGCCCCCCAAATACATGGAAATGCTGAACCTCACCGAGGCATGGCAGTTCGGCCGGGGCGAGGGGGTGAAAGTCGCCGTCATCGACACCGGCGTGACGCCGCACCCCAGGTTTCCGCACCTGATTCCCGGCGGCGACTACGTGATGGCCGGCGGTGACGGCTTGTCGGACTGCGATGCTCACGGGACCATCGTGGCGTCGATGATCGGCGCGGCTCCGGCCAATGGGGCGGCGCCGCCTCCGGCGGTTCCGCGCCGGCCCGTCACCATCCCGACCACGGAGAAGCCGCCACCGCCGCAGACCGTGACGCTGTCCCCGGTCCCGCCGCAGACCCAGACGATCACCGTGGTTCCGGCTCCACCGTCGGAGGAGGGGGCCCCGGGTGCCGCCCCGGCGCCGGGGCCGGTGCCTCCGGCGGCTCCAGGTCAGGCTCCGGGTCAAGCTCCGGCAGGAACCCACGGTGGTGGAACCGTAACCATCCCGAGCTACTCCGGTGGCCGGCGGGTAGTTGGTGTCGACAACACGAGCCGTCCGCGTCCGCTCGACCCGCCGCCCGCACCAGCTCCGCCGCCCGATGCATTCAGTGGAATCGCCCCGGATGTCGAACTGATTTCCATCCGCCAATCAAGTCAGGCCTTCGGCCTGAAAGACCCGTACACCGGCGATGAAGATCCGCAGACGGCACAAAAGATCGACAATGTCCAGACCATGGCGCGAGCGATCGTGCATGCTGCCAATATGGGTGCTTCGGTGATCAACATCTCCGACGTGACCTGCATGAGCGCGCGCAATGTGATCGATCAACGGGTGTTGGGTGCGGCGGTCCATTACGCGGCAGTCGACAAGAACGCGGTCATCGTGGCCGCGGCCGGCGACAGCAGCAAGAAGGATTGCAAGCAGAACCCGGTTTTCGATCCGTTGCAGCCCAGCGATCCCCGTGACTGGAACGCGGTCACCACGGTGGTGACCCCGTCGTGGTTCAGCGACTACGTCCTGACGGTCGGCGCAGTCGACGCCAATGGTCAGCCGATGAGTCAAATGAGCATCGCGGGGCCATGGGTCTCGATTGCCGCACCGGGGACCGACGTCGTCGGCCTTTCGCCGAGAGACGACGGCTTGATCAACGCGATTGACGGCCCGGACAACACGTTGCTGGTTCCGGCCGGCACCAGTTTCTCCGCCGCGATCGTGTCCGGAGTAGTGGCCCTGGTCCGGGCGAAGTACCCCGAATTGTCGGCCTACCAGATCAAGAACCGATTGATTCACACCGCCAGGCCGCCCGCCCGCGGTGTGGACAACCAGGTCGGCTACGGTGTGGTGGACCCGGTGGCAGCCCTGACCTGGGATGTGCCAGAAGGGCCTGTCCAGCCGCCGAAGCAACTGTCAGCGCCACTGGCGCTGCCGAAACCACCCACCGAACGCAATATGGTTCCGGTTTGGGTGGCGGCCGGGGGATTGACCGGGGCGCTACTGATAGGCGGTGCGGTGTTCGGTACGGCGACATTGATGCGACGATCACGGAAGCAGCGATGAAGGCTCAGCATAGGTTCGGGTTAGCTTTGTCGTGGCCGCGGTTGACGACGGTGTTCCTGGCCGACGTGGTCATACTCGTGGTCGCCAGCCACTTCCCGGACTCATGGCAAGGCCAGTACCGCGTCGCATGGTGGGTCGGGGTGGGCCTTGCGGTGGTGCTGACACTGTTGTCGATCGTCACTTATCACGGGATCACCGTGACCTCGGGTATCGCCACCTGGGTGTGGGACTGGTCGGCCGATCCGGGTACGGCACTGGGCGCGGGATGTACGCCGGCGATCGATCACCAGCGCCACTTCGGACGTGACACCGTCGGAGTGCGTGAATATCAGGGCCAGTTGGTCACGGTGATCGAGGTCGACGGTGGTGAGGGCGACCAGCCTGGCCGACATCGTCATCGGACCTCGCAGTCGGCGGTGTTGCCGGTGAGCGCGGTTGCTGAAAACTTGCGACAATTCGACATCCAACTCGATGGCATCGACATCGTGTCGGTGGAAGTGCGCGGCGGCGCCGAGGCCGCCAAAGCGTCGGCTTCGTTGGACGAGTGGGGTCCTGAGGACTGGGGAATGGTGGGGGACAAACCCGCCGCCAACCGGCGCCGTACCTGGTTGGTGTTACGGATGGATCCGCAGCGCAACGTGGCCGCGGTCGCCTCCCGTGATTCGTTGGCCGCGACTTTGGTTGCGGCTACCGAGCGGCTGGTTCAGGATCTGGACGGTCAAACCTGTGCCGCGCGGCCGCTGACCGCTGATGAGTTGGCCGAGGTAGACAGCGCGGTGTTGGCAGATTTGGAGCCAACCTGGAGCCGGCCGGGTTGGCGTCGTCTCAAGCATTTCAACGGATTCGTCACCAGTTTCTGGGTGACGCCGTCAGATATCAGTTCCGATGCGCTGGACCACCTGTGGTTGCCTGACACCCCGGAAGTGGGCGCCACTGTGATCACGGTACGGCTGACGATGCGAGCCGGTCGGCCGCAGATGTCGGCGTGGGTTCGCTATCACAGCGATTCACGTCTGCCCAAGGAGCTCACGCCGGGGCTCAACCGCCTCACCGGGCGTCAGTTGGCGGCCGTGCGCGCGAGCCTGCCGGTGCCGGGGAAACGTTCCCGACTGGTCGTGCCCAGTCGCGAACTGCGTGACTACGACGAGCTTGAACTGCCTGTGGATCAAGTACAGGAGCACGCAACGAGCTCGCCCGCAGGGCAATGACTCGCCCGCAGTCAACCGCTGAAGATGCCCGCAACGCCCTGGTCGCCGGTCTGCTCGCCTCTGGAATCTCGGTCAATAGCCTGCAGCCCAGCCACAACCCACAAGTGGCAGCGCAAATGTTCACCACCGCCACCAAATTGGATCCGGGCATGTGCGATGCCTGGCTGGCCCGGATCCTCGCCGGCGACCAGAGCATCGAGGTGCTCGCCGGCGCCTGGGCGGCGGTCAGGACATTCGGTTGGGAGACCCGCCGTCTCGGCGTGACGGACCTACAGTTCCGTCCCGAGGTCTCCGACGGGTTGTTTCTGCGGCTGGCCGTCACCAGCGTTGATTCGCTGGCATGCGCATACGCTGCGGTCCTCGCCGAGAACAGGCGTTACCAGGAGGCGGCCGAACTACTCGACGCCACCGACCCCCGCCATCCTTTCGACACCGAGCTGGTCAGCTATGTGCGGGGCGTGCTCTACTTCCGCACCAAACGCTGGCCCGATGTGCTCAACCAGTTTCCCGAGGCAACGCCCTGGCGTCACCCGGAACTGAAGGCCGCCGGCGCGGCGATGGCCACCACCGCGTTGGCGTCACTGGGCGTGTTCGAGGAGGCGTTCCGGCGAGCGCAAGAAGCCATTGAAGGGGACCGGGTGCCCGGTGCGGCCAACATTGCGCTCTACACGCAGGGCATGTGCTTGCGGCATGTCGGCCGCGAGGAGGAAGCCGTTGAACTGTTGCGCCGGGTGTATTCGCGCGACCCCAAGTTCACCCCGGCCCGCGAGGCTCTGGACAATCCCAACTTCCGGCTGGTACTGACCGATCCGGAAACGATTGAGGCGCGCAAAGATCCGTGGGATCCGGATAGTGCGCCGACCCGCGCCCAAACTGAGGCTGCTCGCCATGCCGAGATGGCCGCGAAGTATTTGGCTGAAGGGGACGCCGAGCTGAATGCGATGCTCGGCATGGAAAAGGCCAAGAAAGAAATCAAACTCATCAAGGCGACGACCAAGGTGAACTTGGCGCGGGCCAAGATGGGGCTTCCCGTCCCGGTGACATCGCGTCACACCTTGTTATTGGGGCCGCCGGGTACTGGAAAGACTTCGGTGGCAAGGGCATTCACCAAGCAGCTCTGCGGGTTGACGGTATTGCGCAAGCCGCTGGTGGTGGAGACCAGTCGTACCAAGTTGTTGGGCCGGTACATGGCCGATGCGGAGAAGAACACCGAAGAAATGCTCGAGGGTGCGCTGGGTGGCGCGGTTTTCTTCGACGAGATGCACACTCTGCACGAGCGTGGCTATTCCCAGGGTGATCCCTACGGCAACGCGATCATCAACACCCTGCTGATTTACATGGAGAACCACCGCGACGAGCTCGTGGTCTTCGGCGCCGGTTATGCCAAGGCGATGGAGAAGATGCTCGAAGTGAATCAGGGTCTGCGACGGCGGTTTTCGACCGTAATCGAGTTCTTCAGCTATACCCCGCAAGAATTGATCGCGCTGACCCGGTTGATGGGCCAGGAGAACGAAGACGTCATCACCGACGCGGCAGCCCAGGTGTTACTGCCGTCGTACACCAAGTTCTACAACGACCAGACCTACTCCGAAGACGGTGATCTGATCCGGGGCATCGACATGCTCGGCAACGCCGGCTTCGTGCGCAATGTCGTCGAGAAAGCCCGTGATCACCGTAGTTTCCGCTTGGACGACGCAGATCTGGATGCTGTACTGAACAGCGATCTGACCGATTTCAGCGAGCACCAGATGCTCCGATTCAAGGAGCTGACCCGCGAGGACCTTGCCGAAGGCCTCAGCGCTGCAGTGGCGGAGAAGAAGACGACGAGTTAGCCGAGATGTAGCCGTCTGGTTGGCCGCCAACAGCTAACCTTACGACCCGGACACTAGCCCAGCGTGCCGCCATCGTAACCGGATTCCCGTGCGGGAAAGCTCGACCTGTCTGCTGAGTCACCCCGCCGTGGAACGACGACGGTGACCCACTGCCCGGGGTACCACTGCCGGACGGCGGTACCGGTGTGAGCTTGCGTTTCCGCACGGAAAAAGGATATTGACCCACGCCGCCGGTAAGCGGGTCGAGATTTTCCCGATGCTACCCCTATGGGTTAGGTCCAACTGGCTTCCGGGGCGGCTGTGGCCGGATACGCTGTGTGGTGCTAAAAGCTCGGACGACCGGGGTGGCGCTCCTGGCAAATTCGCGAGGGTGACTTCATCCGGGATATTGCTACCACTGTGGCACCCCGACGTGCCCCGATCGTGACAGGAGGTGGGCTGAACGGACCCGATCAATCGCGTGCCCCATGAAAGTTATGACCACTCACCCCGATCTGGTCACGGCGCTTTGTCCGCCGTCTGAATCGGCTGGCGCCGAGTACCCCGGCGCGCGCTACGTAACACGTACGTGCTCTCGGTAACACCCCGACACCACCCACAGCGGCGAGGCTCCGTAGCCGGGTTGGACTATCCCCCAAGAGGAGAAAGTCCGATGTATTTGCTTGGCACACAACCGGAATCGCTGCACACCACCGCCGGCGACGTAACCGCGGTGAGCGCAACACGATTCGCCGCCCACGAGCAACGAGCAGTCGTGGAGGCTGCCACTGATCACAAATCGCGCACGGCCGCCACGCCGAAGGACGTTGGTCGCCACACCACGACCGATGCCGCCCACGCGGCCACCGAAGCCCTAGTCGGTTAAGGGAGGTGAAGGCGATGGATTTCGGAGCGCTTCCACCGGAAGTCAATTCGCTGCGGATGTATTCGGGACCGGGATCGGCGCCCCTGCTGGCTGCTGTCGCGGCCTGGGATGGGCTGGCAGCGGAACTGCGTTCGACGGCAGCCTCATACGACGCAGTGATCTCGGAGCTGACCGGCGAAGGCTGGCTGGGGCCCGCATCGGCATCGATGGCGGCCGCAGTCACCCCATACATGGGGTGGATGAGCATCACGGGCATCCAGGCCGAGCAGACTGCCGCTCAGGCAGCAGCGGCGGCGGGTGCATTCGAGGCCGCTTTTGCGATGACGGTGCCGCCGGCTGTTGTCGCGGCCAACCGAGCTCGGTTGATGATGCTGGTCGCCACCAATATCTTCGGCCAGAACACACCCGCGATCGCGGCCACCGAGGCCGAGTACGGCGAAATGTGGGCGCAGGATGCGGCGGCGATGTATGGCTACGCTGCCGGCGCCGCGGCGGCCGCGACGCTGACACCGTTTACCGAGCCGGCGCAGACTACGAACCCAGTTGGGCCGGCCGGCCAGGCAGCGGCCGTCGCACAAGCGGCGGGCAGTGCGGCGGGCACACTGACACAGTCGGAGCTGCCGCAATTGATGTCGGCAGTGCCGTCTGCGCTCCAAGGACTCGCGTCGCCGGCGTCGGCCCTATCGGGCGCTGCAGCCGCCAATCCTGCGGCCGCCCTTCCGGTGCCAGGCGGCATACTCGCCGATATCTTGAATTTCCTGGACGGCAACGACGGCAACCCCTACGGAATCTTTCTCAACTCCTCGCTGGTCAACGGCTTCACTTCAGCCGGGTACGTAAGTCCGGACCTGATCACCCCGGCAATCACCGGGGCAATGGCCGACCTCAATTCGCTGCAGGCCGGCGGGCTGCCGGTCATCTCGCCACCCGACAGCGGCCATTTCAACTTCCCCGCATTGGCCTCGACGTCGGCCCCGGCGCCGGCGCCGACAAGTGTGAGCAGCGTTGTGACCGGGCTCAATCGCGCGGCGCTGGTCGGTCGATTGTCCGTGCCGGAGAGCTGGACGGCGGCCACCCAGGTGGTGAACCACGCCGGTGCCGCCGCCCCGGGTGGTGGTTGGACCAGCACGGCCAGTGTCCCCGACGCCGCAGCCGGCACACCTGGCGTGCCCGGGATGCCCGCCCCAGGTGTTTACGGACACAGCTTCGGCAGCGGCCCCCGGTACGGGTTCAGGCCGACGATTATGTCCCGGCCCCCCGCCGCGGGCTGACGACGAGGCCGATGTTCGCGGTGAAGTTCGCAGGCAAGGACGCCCAGGTGCCGGCCGGTCCACAAGGCTCCGGTGCCGGTGTCCCGCAACGAGACCCGGATCCTGGCCGGGGCAGTTGGTCCGGCTCGTCATCATCGGCGTTGTCGCCAGGATATCGCCAGCGCAGCCCTGAGTGTTCCGGGATGCCTTGTCGCACAGGCGGTTTGCGACCAGACATCGGTACGGCCGGCTTGACCGGTCACCGCAATATGCGTGAGTTGCCATACCGCCACCTGATACGACGAATAGTTGCCGGCTGTCTAACCAGCAGGGTATTGCCGTTATCGGCGGGTTGGGTTGACTCCCATCGCCACAAGTGTCACCATTGCCCTTGCATGCACCTCGCTAGGTGAGGCGTCTGCACGGATACAGGCCACTGACCTCGAACGTCGAAAGACGCCCAGGGTCAGGACAGCTCTTCCCGGCTTAAGGGTTGAGCCCAAGTGGCTTCCGGCTTTGGCTAGCTGGATACGCCGTGTGGTGCCAAAGCTCTGACGAGAGGGGTGCCGTGCCCAGTTGTTCTGCTGGGCTCTCACCCGTGTGCAGTTTGCCTGGCATCCCCGTGTGCCCTGGCCCTGAGGAGGTGAGAGCGAGATGAGTCCCGGCGATAGTCCGTATCCGAGTCCGACGAGCATTTCGTTCCGATCCGACCCCGGCGCCTTTTTCGCCTGCTGAACGGGTTCGCCTGATTCTCTACGTTGCCCGGCTCCGCATTTCGGAGACGTGGCGATAGAGCGTGCGAAAAGCACCATTGATCCGGGTTGGGTCCTTCGTCCTGGAGTAGTTCGATGTCGTTTGCGATCGCCCGTGCAGCTGTGCCGTCTAGGGCCCCCGGCGCCGTGCCACCCGAACACCGCACCCGCATCCGGCAACTGCCCATTGCCACTTCGGAGGACAACGCCTGCAAGCGACGAATCACACTCGAGCACAACACGATTCAATGCCCGAGTCCGGATCTGGGGGTGGCCGCACAGATGACGGCAGTCCACCGATCAGGTACCGCGACTTCGGGTTCCGGCGCCGGTTCAGTTGCGGCCACCGGCGCCGACAGCACTACCACAGCCGATGAGAAAAGAGGCCAGCGATGACCGTCGCTCTGGACTTTGCGATGCTGCCACCCGAAATCAATTCCGCTCGCATGTATTCGGGGCCCGGCTCGGGCCCGATGATTGCCGCGGCATCAGCCTGGAAGAGCTTGGCCGCGGAATTACGCGCCACCGCGCTGTCTTATCATTCGGTGCTCGCGGCGCTCACAGGGGAAGAATGGTACGGACCGGCATCGGCATCGATGGCAGCCGCCGCCGCCCCCTACGTGGCGTGGATGAACACCACCGCGGTCCAGGCAGAACAGACCGCGGTACAAGCCGAGGCAGCCGCGGGAGCCTACGAAGCCGCTTTCGCCGCGACTGTCCCTCCGCCGGTGATCGCGGCCAACCGTGCTCAACTGATGGCCTTGATCGCCACAAATATCCTGGGCCAGAACACCCCCGCCATTGCAGCGACCGAGGCACAGTACACCGAAATGTGGGCCCAAGATGCCATGGCGATGTACGGCTACGCCGGATCCTCGGCTGCCGCCACTCAGCTGAGCCCGTTCGTGGAGCCTCAGCAGGCGACCAACCCCAGCGGGCTGGCGGCCCAGGCGGCTGCGGTCACCGAGGCGTCCGGCAACTCGGCCGGCAATCAGTCGAGCACGCTGTCCGGGCTGATTTCCATGGTTCCTAGTGCTTTGCAGGGACTTTCGGGACCAAACAGCACATCATGGCTACAGGTGATCTGGGACCTGCTCACCGGATCTGGACCTGCTTGGTGGCAGACCCTGTGGAACGTCTGGGGGCCCAACGCGAATGTCTGGAATACCATCACGTCGACTGGGCTCTTCGTCCCAGGTAGCACGTTTGCCCCCTTCATGGCTAGCGTGCTGGCCGGCGCAGTAGCTGCGGATGCGGCTCAGGATGCGAGTGCGGCCGCCGCTGGAGTCGGCAGTGGGCTGGCGGCGGGCCCGGTTGCGTCCGCTGGCAGCCTCGGAAGCGCCGTTTCGGCCGGTTTGGGCAACGCGGGCATTGTCGGCAAGCTGTCGGTACCGCCGGCGTGGACCGCGGCCGCGCCACTGCACAGCCCGCTGGGTTCGGCCTTGGGAGGCACGCCGATGGTCGCACCTCCGCCGGCGGTGGCGGCCGGAATGCCCGGTATGCCGTTCGGCAATATGGCCGGTCAGCCCTTCGGACGTGCTGTACCCCAGTACGGCTTCCGCCCCACCTTTGTCGCGCGACCTCCCGCCGCGGGCTAGTCATCGGTGCATCGGCGCGCACCCGATGCAGGGGTTTGCCCCTCAGGGCGACGCGACCTTCAACCTTTCAGGGATTCTCCAGCAACCACCCAGCGGAGTGACAGCGAAATTTCCAGTACGTTCCCGAGGTCACCGGTAACGTCCTCTATTTCAGCAAACAGGAGCACGTCATGGCGATCAGAGGTCAGGTCGGTGGACGTCCACGTCACCGACCTGACACCTGGCACACCATGGGGCCCAGGAAGGTGGTCGGTCTACCGAGCCGCGGCGGTGGTGCGCGATGGACTCCAGTCAGTCGCCGCCGGGTGACATGACATTCAGTTGCTGACGAACTAGCAATCGATTTCTTGCCAGCAGGATCAAGTCCAGGAGGTCGCGAGGCGGCGTTTACCCCAAGAATGCCGCGTAATGATCCAATTATTTGCGGTCTTTGATTTCCGGGGCGATACGATTGGGTAGAAATCATAATTTGGTGATTCAGGTGGCATGTCGATGCTCCTCGGCAATAGTGGCCAATCGTTTTGACCGACATACGTACAATATCGCCGGATTCCCTCTGTTCACGGTTTTGCCGGTGTTGCGCATGGAGTGATCTAACCGTTTAATTCATTGTTCTTCGGGCCAATAGCCGCGGGCGCTCACTGGGTGATCTGGACGGCTGAAGTGATAGCTAAGCTGAGAGTTTTCCAGCGATCAACGATGCGGTGACAGTTACTTTTAACGTCATGATTACACGCCGGGAACGTAATGCAAATAATTATTGTGCAGGGTGACGGTGATGGCCGGATTAGGGGCCGCCACAATCGCGCTGGTGGCGCACCTTGACCAGCAGAAGATTCACACCGGGACAGCCCAGATCGGCGTCAATCACGGGGAATCAAACGTGCAGTGGTCGACGGGGATGAATAATGAGTTCGGTAAGAGCTGACCTAACTCGCGTACGGAACTACACGGCCGTGATTACTATGGCGGGCAGCGAAGAACCGGAGGCAGCAAATGATAGATTTTGGGGCGCTTCCGCCGGAGATCAACTCGGGGCGGATGTACGTCGGGGCGGGTGCTGGTCCGATGTTGGCCGCGGCCGCGGCCTGGGAGGAGTTGGCCGCCGAGTTGCAGTCCGTGGCCGCCTCGTATCGGTCGATTGTCGAGAGTCTGACCGTGGGACCGTGGACGGGCCCGTCGTCCATCGCGATGGCAGCCGCGGTCGCGCCGTACCTGGCCTGGATCCACTCGACGGGGGTTCAAGCAGAGCAAGCCGCCGCCCAGGCGACGGTGGCCGCCGCCGCCTATGAGACGGCGTTCGCGGCGACGGTGCCGCCGCCGGTGATCGCCGCCAACCGAGCGCTGCTGATGACGTTGATCGCCACCAACATTTTCGGGCAGAACACTCCGGCGATCGCGGCCACCGAGGCCGAATACCTGGAAATGTGGGCCCAAGACGCCGCCGCGATGTATGCCTACGCCAGCTCCTCCGCCACGGCCGCTCAGCTGACGCCGTTTACCGAGCCGCCACCGACCACAAACCCGTCGGCAGCGGCGGTCCAATCCGCCGCGGTGGCACCGGCAACCGGCACTGCTGCGGCCTCAGACATCACGCCCCAGCTGTCCCAGCTGATCGCCTCGGTGCCAAATGCGTTGCAAAGCCTCGCCTCGACCACGTCGTTGCCGACGGCGGCGCCGGCGTTGCCGGGATCCATATTCCCGCTGCCGGCGTTGCCGCCATGGCTGGTAACCGATATCGATAACTGGAACATCATCATGGCGGCCCTCAACGGGCCATATTCGCTGCAGGGCCTCGCTGCCATTCCGGGCGGCCCGTTCCTGTCCTTCGGACAGGTCTATGCCTACGCCCAGAATGGCCAGGGTTTGCAGGCCTTTTTCGCCCCCGCCAAGCCCATCACCGGGGCCCTGGCGCCGATCGCTGATTCGCTGGGCGCAAACCTGACCTCCAGCAGCGCAGGTAGTGGTGGACCGGTCAGCGGGGCGATGGGGCGGGCGGCCCTGGTGGGCAGCATGTCGGTGCCGCAGGGGTGGACGCAAGCTGCCCCCGCGATGCGACTGGTCTCCTCGCTGCTGCCCACCAACTTGGCCGCCGCCCCGGCCGCGGCATTTTCCGGCGAGGCAGGGGTATTCGGCCAGATGGCCCTGTCGAGCCTGGCCGGCCGCGCCCTGGCTGCTACCACGTTTGGCTCCGCAGGCACTGGTACGGCAAGTTCATTGGGCGGCGTTGTCGCCGGCGCAGACCCCGCCACCGCCACCATCATCGTGATCCCGGCGCTCGACGAATGACGGCGGTGACGGTGATGATCGGCGCAACGACGGGCCATAGCCCAGCTAGGGCCACTCAAAGCACCCGGCCAGGTAAGGGGTAGAGACGTGTTCTACGCAGCACTTCCACCGGAGATCAATTCGGGGCGGATGTACACCGGTCCCGGGTCGGGCCCGATGCGTGCGGCCGCGGCGGCCTGGGACGCGCTGGCCGCCGAATTACAATCCACCGCTGCAGCGTGCTCATCGGTCATCGACAGCCTGACCAGCGGGCCGTGGGCAGGTCCGTCGGCGCTGGCCATGGCGGCCGCGGCCGCGCCGTATGTGACCTGGCTGCAAGGCACCGCCGCCCAGGCCGCGCACGCGGCCGCCCAGGCCGCCACGGCGGCCAGCGTCTACGAAACAGCGTTCGCCGCACATGTGCCGCCGGTGGAGATCGCGGCCAACCGCAGCCAACTGGCGTCGCTGGTGGCGACCAACATCTTCGGCCAAAACACCCCGGCGATCGCTGCGACCGAGGCGCAATACGGCCAGATGTGGGTCCAAGACGCCGTCGCGATGGACAGCTACGCCGGCTCCTCGGCGACTGCCGGCCAGCTGACGCCGTTCACCGAGCCGCCCCAAGTCGCCAACGCGGCCGGACTGGCCGGCCAAGCCGCTGCGGCGGCCCAAGCCGCCGGAACCTCGGCCGGCACTGCCGCGCAGTCGGTGCTGGCCTCGGCCGATCCGATTTCGTGGTTGCTGCAACTGGGTGCCGACCTCAGCACCGCCTACACAAAGGCGATGAACGACCTGGTGAACGGCATCTTCGGACCAACCGCAGCCGCGGATTATGTCCGCCTGTTTCTCGCCATCAGGGGTCCGCTGGGTTTTACCACGGGATTCAACGATATCGGTTTGCTGGTGAACTTCCCCGTATCGCAGTTCCTCAAGTTCGGCCCGCATTCGGCTGCCGGTGGGCTCGGCGAGTTCCCGAAAGAGGGGCTGGGCGCCGGGCTTGGACTGGCGCCACACTGGGGCCGGGGCTGGCTGACCGGCGCGACATCGGGCGATGTGACGGCGCATTGGGGGCGCGGCACGCTCGTCGGGTCCTTAAGCGTTCCCCCCAGCTGGGCGACGGCCACCCCCGCTATCAGGACCGTGGCGGCCGCATTATCGGCCGCCGGTCCGGAGGCCGTGCCGGCTGCCGCCCTCGGCGAGGGAGGGCTACTCAGCTCGACGGCGCTAGCGGGCATGCTCGGAAGCGCCCTCGGCGCCGGCGCTCCCAGCGCCGTCAGCGGCACCGGCGTCCGCGGCCGTATCGCCCCGTTCAAAGGCCTCAAGGACGCCACTTCGCCGGACAAACTCAAGCGTCTGGTCGCGCAGATATCGGAGAAGCCCGAAAGCGTCCAGCATCACAGCGTCGACCCTGAAGGCCTTGACAGCCTGCTCGAGCAACTGGCGAAGAAACCGGGCATCCACGCCGTGCACCTGTCCAAGGGCGACAAACCCAAAGTGGTGCCCTCGGATTCACAGTTGGGCTGACACGTGGCTGGAGCTATACAGGTGATCAACCGTGATGCCAGGGCCTAGCAGAGGCGTAGTCAAAAACGTTACCGGACAGGGCAGTTCGGGAGTCGAAGTCAGGACCGGGCAACCGCAAGACTGCCGGGGACGGAGGAATGGAAATCATGAAGAAGCTGCTAGCGCTACTAACCCTGGCGGCCATGGTCGGCCTCACGGCGCCTGCCCATGCCGATCCGCAGGAGCCCAGCGGCGCCGACGACGCGGGCTTCCTGGCCGCGCTGCAACAAGCCGGCATCACTTATACCAGTCCGGCGGCAGTCATCGGATCCGCCCAGGCGGTATGCGGGTGCCTGGACAACGGCGAAGCGGGACTGGAAGTGGTCCACGAAGTCAAGGTCCGCAATCCCGGATTCGATATGGAAGCCGCATCGCAATTCGCGGTGATTTCAGCGAAATACTACTGCCCGCATCATTTGAGCCACGTCTGATACGGGGCTGAGCGAGGAGCCCCGGTGGGGGCCCGGCCGCCACGGCCCATGCCGCTCCGGCCAACTATGCATGCGCCTTACGCGGCCTTGCCCGGGATTCAAATTGCTTGAGGTCCAGCATATTTCGCGTGTTGGTCAGCGCCGCAATGCAACCGGTTCGCCGGCTCGCCACCCATCGTTAACCACCATATGCTTAGCTGCCGTCGCCTCGCGCCGGGACAGAAGGGAACGCAGTGCCGTGCAGAACCTGAGCATCGCCGAATTCACGCTCCGGCTCGCCGTCGGCGTTGGCTGTGGGGCCCTGATCGGCCTCGAGCGGCAGTGGCGGGCGCGCATGGCCGGACTGCGTACCAATGCTCTGGTGGCCACCGGAGCGACCCTTTTCGTGTTGTATGCGGCCGCCACCGAGGACAGCAGTCCGACCCGGGTCGCGTCGTATGTGGTGTCGGGCATCGGGTTTCTGGGTGGTGGGGTGATTCTGCGGGAGGGCTTCAACGTGCGCGGCCTCAACACCGCTGCCACCCTGTGGTGCTCAGCTGCAGTCGGTGTGCTCGCCGCCTCTGGACATTTGGTGTTCGCGTTGATCGCCACCGCCACCGTCGTCACCATCCATCTCTTCGGCCGCCCGCTGGGGCGGCTGATCGACCACGACAACACCGTCGAAGAAGACGAAGGCCTGCGGCCCTACCAGCTGCAGGTGCTCTGCCGCCCCAAGTCCGCGAAATATGTGCGCGCTCAGATCGTGCAACACACGGCTCGAAACGACATCACGCTGCGCGGAATCCACACCGGCACAGCCACCGACGACAACATCGCGTTGACCGCTCACCTGCTGATGGACGGCCACACCCCGGCCAAGCTGGAGCGGTTGGTGGCCGAACTATCCTTGCAACCGGGCATATTCGCAGTGCACTGGTATGCCGGCGAACAAACCAATCCGATGTTGCCGATGTCGCCGTCGGACTGATTCGACGTCCAAGCGGGGACTGCTCACGGCCGGGCCTGCAATTCTGGCGCGGCGGCGGCCAGCAGGTCGGCGCGGTTTCGGGTCAGCGGCGGGTAGATCCGCCGGGTGTTGATCGTCTGTTTGGTCGCCTTGGCCTCGGCGCCACACGACACCACTTCGCGATCCCACCCTTCGGTGTACACGGCGCCCGCTGGTCCCAAGTCGAGAACCGTGACATACCAAGGGATTCGAAACGTCAACAACGGCTCGCCGAACAGGTCGCTGATCACGTTGTAGCCGGCGTAGCGGCCCATCGGCCGTCCGTGCTGACACGACATCACCGACACGTGCTCGTCATCGACCTCGGCAACGGCTACATCACCGGCAGCAAAGACGGCCGGTACGCCCACCACCCGCAGGTAGTCGTCGACCGTGACACGACCCAGTCGATCGCGGATCGCCGGTAGTTGCCCGGCAAGCGAATTGGCCCGCATGCCGGCGCACCACACGACGGTGGCCGCGGCGATATGCTCACCCGACGACAGCGATACGCCGGATGCACTGATCTTCGCCACGCTGACCGCGGTCCTGGTCTCGACGCCGTTGTCTGCCAGGGCTTGCTCGATCACCGGCCGCGCTGAGCCGCCCATATCGGAGCCGACGAACGGGTTATGGTCAACCAGCACCACCCGGGGGGCCACCGAACTTCCGACGAATAACGCCCTCAGCCGGCTCGGCATCTCACAGGCTGTCTCGATACCGGTCAGTCCCGCACCGACTACCACCACGGTCGCGGCCGCGGCCGTCGCCGGGCCATCGGCGAGCTTTTTGATCTGGTGCTGCAGCCGGATTGCGTCGTCGTAGGTATCGACATCGAATCCGAACTCGCGCAGACCCGGTACCTCGGGCTTGACCAGCCGACTACCCGCCGCGAGCACTAATCGGTCGTAGCGGTATGTCTGGCCACTCGACGTGGTGACCTTGCGTGCGCCGGCATCGATTCCGGTCACGTTCGCGGTGACATGGGCAACGCCAGCCGGATCGAGCACGTCGGCGAGTGGGATCCGGCAGGCACTCAGGTCGGCTTCGTAGTTGCGCACCCTGATGTCGTGGAACGGTTTGTCGCTTAACACCGTGATGTCCACCGTCCCCGGCGGGACGGCGAGCTGATCGAGTCGTCGGGCAGCGCCCAATGCCGCCCACAGTCCCGCGAACCCAGAGCCGATCACCACTACGCGGGTCAACCGGTCCGCGCCTGAGGCATCCGGGCTGACATCGCAGTGGCTCAGCGGCCGGTCGAGAGCATCCACCCGGGTAACCTCCGTCGATCAGAATCGAGCGCTTGACCGTTTCGGCCGGTCTCGCTGCGGGTATTCGGCCAGTTGATGCGCGCACAGCCCACAGCGCGAATCCCATCACACCGGAGGTCCTGTCGCATGGCCGAAATGCTTGTCGAGACGCCACAAGAAGTGGTCAAGTTTCTCAAAGCCCAGCACGATCTGATCAACGACATGTTCGACGACGTGCTGCACGCGTCGGACCACAAAGCCCGCGAGACCGCCTTTCACGATTTGCGCCAGCTCTTGGCGGTGCACGAGACCGCCGAAGAGATGATCATTCATCCCCGGGTCCGTCGTGAGGTGGCTGCCGGTGACGACATCGCGGATGAGCGACTACGAGAAGAGCACGAGGCCAAGAAGCTGCTGTCGAGCATTGAAAAGTTGGACATCGCATCGCAGGAGTTCATCGACGAGCTCACCAAGCTGCGGCAGGCGGTGGTCGAACATGCCGAACGTGAGGAGAACGAAGAGTTCACCACATTGCAGCGGGAACTCGACGCCGGCGAGCGTCAGCGCATGACAAAGGCGGTCCAAGTGGCCGAGGCCCTCGCACCGACGAGGCCACACCCCGGCGTGGAGTCGGCGAAGCTGAATTTTGCCGTTGGACCGTTCGCGTCGCTGCTCGACCGCGCCCGGGATGCGATCTCGAAGGCGATCGGCTAGCTCGAGCCGAATCCATTTCCGGCCGCGGGCGCAGCGATCCTTGGGCCACCGACTGGATTATCAGTAGTCTGTCTCACGTGAGTGCTTTGACGGGCTTCTGGTCCGTGCTACCCGCGGAGTTGCGGGATCCGGCGTTGTTCGCCATTCCTTTTTTTCTCTTTCTTTTGGCCCTCGAATGGACGGCCGCCCGCAAACTGGAACGAATCGAGGCGGGCGCCACTGAAAGGCCCAGGCCGGTCACCGGCGCTTACCTCACCCGTGATTCCTTGGCAAGCATCTCGATGGGCCTGGTTTCGATTGCCACCACCGCAGGGTGGAAGGGCCTGGCGTTGCTGGGCTACGCGGCAATCTATGCCTATGTTGCCCCGTGGCACCTTTCGGCGGGCCAGTGGTACACCTGGGTGATTGCCATCGTCGGTGTCGACGTGCTTTATTACACTTATCACCGGATCGCCCACCGGGTCCGGTTGATCTGGGCCACCCATCAAGCCCACCACTCGAGCGAATACTTCAACTTTGCCACCGCGCTCCGCCAGAAGTGGAACAACAGCGGCGAGATCCTGATGTGGGTGCCGTTGCCGCTCGTGGGCGTACCGCCCTGGATGGTGTTCTTCGCCTTCTCGGTGAGCCTGATCTACCAGTTCTGGGTGCACACCGAACGGATCGACAAGCTGCCGCGGTGGTTCGAGTTCATTTTCAACACGCCGTCGCATCACCGAGTACACCATGGGATGGACCAGATCTACCTGGACAGGAACTACGGCGGCATCCTGATCATCTGGGATCGGCTGTTCGGCAGTTTCCAGGCCGAGGTTTTCCGCCCCCATTATGGCCTGACCAAGCAGGTAAACACGTTCAATATCTGGAAACTGCAGACCTACGAATACCTGGCGATTGCGCGCGACTGCCGATCAGCGACGCGGCTGCGTGATCGGCTCGGCTACGTCTTCGGCCCTCCGGGCTGGCAGCCGCGCATGGCGGCCACCGCGGCCGATGGTGCCGTGGCTGTCGCCTCGTCGCGGTAGCGGCGCTCCGCCGGTCAAGGTAACGCGGGCGGCGGCGATAACGAAAAATATTCCGTCGGGTACGCCGTAATTTCAGATTCCGGTCGGCATGCCGGCCCTGAAAGGATGGAGTCCATGGTGCGCCGCCTGGCACTGCGCGCATTCGCGGTATCGGCTACTGTCGCGGCGCTGGCGTGCGGGCTGCCTCCGACCGCCTATGCGGAGCCGCCGCTGGTGTTCCCGGGCATGGAAATCCACCAGGATATCCACATCTGCACTTTGGCGTATGTGGACACCAAACTGCACATGGCTTTCAGCGCAGGTCACTGCCGGGGTGAGGGAGCAGTCAGCGACCGCGACAACAACGTCATCGGGCACTTGCGGGCGTTTCGTGACAACACCCCGAGCGGTTCCACGGTGGCCACCGACCAGTCGATCGACGACTACGAGGCGATTGCACTGGTCGACGGCGTCAGGGTGAGCGACGTCCTGCCGGGCGGACGGCAGTTGACGTCGCGGCCCGGCGTGGTCGCCCAACCGGGCCAAGCGGTTTGCCATTTCGGCATCAGCACCGGGGAAACCTGCGGAACCGTCGACAGTGTCAACAACGGGTGGTTCACCATGACCGGGGGTGTCGCCAGCCAGAAGGGCGATTCCGGTGGACCGGTGTATTTGATCGGCAACGGGCCCGGACAGCTCATCGGAATCTTCAACAGCGTTTGGGGGCAATATCCCGCCGCCGTCTCCTGGCAAGCGGCCTCTGATCAGCTCCGTCAGGATCTCGGCGTCCCCGCCGCCAACTAGCCGTCGGCCTTGCCCAGGGCAAACACCGGGATCATCGGTGCCGCCGCGCGCAACTCGTCATCGCCGGATTGTGGGGTCAAGCCTCCGACGTACCCTTTGACCTGCCAATACCATCTGGCCAGGTAGCGGCTGAGGATTTTCGGTTTGGCCTCGTCGGCCAGTTCGCTGACCGTGGCGTTCTTGCTACGCCAACACGGACCCATATCGATGACACCTGCCGCTCTGACATTGCGCGCCCATTGGGTGTCACCGCGGGGGGACACCACATACTCCACATCGTCGACGGTCAGCAGGTTGACCACCACGGGGCGTAGTTTGCCCGTCTTGCGGCCCCGGACGCGCAGCACCCGGGTGCCGGCGATGCCGATCCCGAGTTCGGCCAGCCAACGGACAGCGGTGTTCGCGGCACGGGCGGTCCGGGTGGGCGTTTGGTAGCGGGTGGTCATGGCGCTCCTTTTGAGCCTCTCGAGCCTTGTGAAACCTTCCGAGAGCACTGCTCTCGATACTGGAAACGCTGCCATAACTCCGAAACAAAAGCAAGAGCGGTGATCTCGGTTATGTCAGAATTGCGGCGTGGGCAAACGTCAGGAGGCCAGGGAGCAGATCGAGTCCAAGATCGTCGAGCTCGGCCGCCGCCACCTAGTGGATCACGGCGCAGCCGGGCTATCGCTACGTGCGATTGCCCGCGAGCTGGGCATGGTGTCCTCCGCGGTATATCGGTACGTTTCCAGCCGCGACGAGCTCCTGACGTTGCTGCTTGTCGACGCATACTCCGATCTGGCCGACACCGTGGACCGCGCTCGCGCCGCGGCCGGCCTCGACTCATGGAGCGACGACGTTATCGCCATCGCCCATGCGGTCCGCTGTTGGGCCGTTGCGCACCCGGCGCAGTGGGCGCTGCTGTACGGCAGCCCCGTCCCCGGCTATCACGCGCCACCAGAACGCACTGTCGGTGTCGGTACCCGCGTGGTCCGAGCGTTCTTCGACGCAATTGCGGGGGCAATTGCCACCGGCGATATCGTTTTGACGAATAACGTTGCTTCCCAGCCGATGTCATCGGATTTCGAGCGGCTTCGCCGGGAGTTCGACTTTCCCGGCGATGACCGTGTCGTCGCCAAGTGCTTCTTGCTGTGGGCCGCCGTGGTGGGTGCGATCGGCCTGGAGGTGTTCGGACAGTATGGCGCCGACACGCTGACTGAGCCGGGCCAGGTCTTCGACAGTCAGGTGCGGCTACTGGTCGACGTCTTGGCTCAGCATTGAGGATGCGGTAGTCACCAAGAATTAGAACGTGTTCATCCGCCGCATTCGAGCCAGCTGCCGGCGGTGACGGCAAAGTTCCTGCTGGCCCTTTCTGGTGCCACCGGGCTGAGCTATTCTGCGAGACGATGAACTTTCCCGTTCCGTCGCCGAGGCAGATCGCATGGGTGACCACGGACCTGGATGCCACGGAAACAGCGCTCACCGGCCTATTGGGTGTGCGGAAGTGGGTACGGATACCCGACGTGCACTTTGCTCCCGATACTTGCAGCTACTACGACAAGCCCGCCGACTTCGTCGCGAGCATCTCACTGAGCTACCTGGGCGACATGCAGTTAGAGCTCCTCTCCCCGGTCCGCGGGGAGAATATCTATAGTGATTTTCTGCGTGACTCTGGTCCCGGTCTGCACCACATTTGCATGGAAGTCGAGAGCCCGGAGCGGCTGGAGGCCGCCCTGGTTGAGGCGACCGAGAACGGCGCCACTGTGTCCAGCGGGGCGTGATGCCCGGCGGGATCCAGTTTGCCTACCTGGCGGCGCCGCAGGCCGGGGTGCCGTTTGTGGAGATCGCGTATTTCTCGCCGGAGATCAGGGCGTTCTACGACTACATCAAACGGGAGCAACGGTGAGCACCGACCTACCAGGGACTGTCAACGCGGGCTCGGTGGCGTCATGGTCGGACGACGTCGATATGGTGGTGATCGGCTTCGGCATTGCCGGCGGCTGTGCGGCGGTGACGGCGGCTGCGGCGGGCGCCCGCGTGCTGGTGCTCGAGCGGGCCGCCGCGGCGGGCGGCACCACGTCGCTGGCAGGCGGGCATTTCTACCTGGGCGGCGGGACCGCGGTCCAGCGGACGACCGGTCATCCTGATTCGCCGGACGAGATGTATAAGTACCTGGTTGCGGTGTCGCGGCGGCCCGATCGCGCCAAGATCCGGGCGTACTGCGACGGCAGTGTGGAGCATTTCAATTGGCTGGAAGACCTGGGCTTTCAGTTCGAGCGCAGCTACTTTCCGGGCAAGGCGGTGATCCAGCCCAACACCGAGGGGCTGATGTTCACCGGCAACGAGAAGGTCTGGCCCTTCTTCGAGAAGGCGGTGCCGGCGCCGCGTGGCCATAAGGTGCCCGTGCCCGGCGACACCGGCGGCGCCAGTATGGTGATCGACCTGCTGCTCAAGCGAGCGGCGAGTTTGGGCGTGCAAATCCGCTACGAGACCGGGGCCACCGAGCTCATCGTGGACGGCTCGGGGGCAGTGACCGGAGTGATGTGGAAGCGATTCTCCGAAACGGGTGCGATCAAAGCCAAGTCGGTGATCATCGCCGCCGGGGGATTCGTGATGAATCCCGACATGGTCGCCAAGTACACCCCGAAACTGGCCGAGAAACCCTTCGTGCTGGGCAACACTTATGACGACGGCCTGGGCATCCGGATGGGCGTTTCGGCCGGCGGCGCCACCGAGCACATGGATCAGATTTTCATCACGGCTCCGCCGTACCCGCCGTCCATCCTGCTCACCGGAGTGATCGTCAACAAGCTCGGACGGCGGTTCGTCGCCGAGGATTCCTACCACTCGCGGACTGCGGGTTTCATCATGGAACAACCGGACAGCGCGGCGTATCTGATCGTCGACGAGGCGCATCTGGAACGTCCCACGATGCCGCTGGTCCCGTTGATCGACGGCTGGGAAACGGTCGCCGAGATGGAAGCTGCGCTGGGCATTCCGCGAGGCAATCTCACGGCGACCCTGGACCGCTACAACACCTATGCCGCGCGCGGCGAAGATCCCGACTTTCACAAACAGCCGGAATTCCTTGCGCCACAAGACAAAGGGCCGTGGGGAGCTTTCGATATGTCACTGGGTAAGGCGATGTATGCCGGCTTCACCCTCGGTGGGCTGGCCACGTCGGTGGACGGCGAGGTGCTGCGCGAAGACGGCTCGGTGATACCCGGGCTGTATGCGGCCGGAGCGTGTGCATCCAACATCGCCCAGGATGGCAAGGGCTATGCCAGTGGTACGCAGCTGGGCGAGGGCTCGTACTTCGGCCGCCGCGCCGGAGCGCACGCGGCCCGGCGGGCCGGGGGCGCGCAGGTGCGTTGAGTGTGGGCGCCGGAGCGCACGCGGCCCGGCGGGCCGGGGGCGCGACTCACCGAGATTGCGGCTACGGTCGTGGCGCACGTCGAATCCACAACCGTCACGGCAATATCGGCGCGGGATTCAACGACTAGACCCGCACCGGCTCCTTCGTCACTGGGCTCAGCCGCCATGGCCCGCCGCCCAGTAATTCAAGCTGTTGGTCGTGCAGGCGCTCAAGCGCGGGCCGGTGGCTGACACTGACGATGATGCAATCCGGCAGTTCGCGGCGCAGCAGTTCGTAGAGCGCGAATTCCAGACCCGCGTCGAGCGCCGACGTGCTCTCGTCGAGAAATGCGGCTTTGGGTTTGGTGAGCAGGATGCGGGCGAAGGCAACGCGCTGTTGCTCGCCGGGGGACAGCACCTTGGCCCAGTCGCGTTCTTCTTCGAGACGGTCGCAGAGCGGCGCGAGGGCCACCTTGGTGAGCGTGTCGCGCACGATGTCGTCGGGGATGACGAATGGGGGATTCGGGTAGCACACCACGTCCCGCAGAGTGCCCAGCGGCACATACGGCAATTGCGACAAGAACATCGTTTCGTTGTCGCCGTCCGGACGGCGCAGGGTCCCCGAGGCATACGGCCACAGTTCGGCCAGGCTGCGCAGCAGCGAGGTCTTGCCGGACCCGGAACGGCCGGTGATCACCAGCGAATCGCCGCGGTCCAGCCGCACATCGAGCGGATCGATCAGCCGATCTCCAGCGGGGGTGCGAACTTCGATCTCGTTGAGCTCAACGGACTCGTCGTCACTTGGCCGGGTCAGCACCGCAGGCAGCGCGCGGCCCTTCTCGTTGGCGTCAACCAGGCCGTATAACCGGATGATCGCCGCGCGGAACGAGGCGAACGCGTCGTAGTTGTTGCGGAAGAACGACAACGAGTCGTGGATATTGCCGAACGCGGTGGCCGTCTGACTCACGTCGCCGAATTCGATTTGCCCGGCGAACAATCGCGGCGCCTGGATCACCCACGGCAACGGAACAATCGTCTGACTCACCGACAGGTTCCATCCGTTGAAAGCGATGCTGCGGCGAACGTATCGGCGGTAGTTGTCGATCACCGGCCGGAACCGCTGCTGCAATTGCGCGCCCTCGACCCGCTCACCGCGGTAGAAGCCCACAGCTTCGGCGGCGTCTCGCAGTCGCACCAACGCGTACCGGAAAGCGGCATTGAGCTTTTCGTTACGGAAACTGAGCCAGATCAGTGGACGCCCGATGACGAAGGATATGACCGTGGCAACGAGGACATAGCCAAGGACGGTCCAAAACATTGCCCGCGGGAAGGAGACACCCCATAGATTCAGGGTTCCGGAGAGGTTCCACAGGATCGCGGTGAAGGAAATCACCGAGATAATCGATTGCACTGCACCGAAAAGCAGCGTGCTACCCGTGCCGTTTGACGGCGCGTTGGGCGTGCCACCCACTCCGGCTGTGAAAATGTCGATGTCCTGCTGGATACGCTGGTCGGGGTTGTCGATCGTCTCGTCGATGAACAGATCCCGGTAGTAGGCCCTGCCGTCGAGCCAATCCCTGGTGAGGTGGTCGGTCAGCCACACCCTCCAGGCGATGATGAAGCGCTGCGTCAGATAGATGTCGGCCATCACCCGGACCACGTGTATCACGGCCATGACGCTGAAAACCCCGATCGACATCCAAAACCCGTGCACGCCTGAGCGTTTCACCACCTCATCGCCGGCGGCGGCACCTTGGAATGCTTTCTGCAGGGCGGTGTACATGTCGTTGCCCTGGTAGCTGAACAGCACATTCAGGCGCACGGCCAGGACCACCGATAGCAACAGCACGCCCAGCATCAGCCACACCCCAATGCTCCTGGGTCCGACGAAGTACTCACGGGTGATCCGCCAGTACTGTCGCCCCCAGGGCGTCAGGAACCTGAGCAGAACCAGCACGACCAGGACACAGACGGCGCTGATCGCCCAGGCTTTGCCGATCCAGTACAGCGAATCCACAAATGCCCCCGACCAGTCGATCGAGGGAGTAAACGGCTTCGGGCCCAAGGTCGATGCTCCTCACGGACGAGGTGTTCAGACGGCTGCTGAACAGAAATCCTTCGGCGAAGGTACCGGAAGGATGCAGATAGGCTTTCGAAATATGACGGATATGAGCGCCGGCGCCGCCCCGGCCCAGACAATGCATGCGGGACGGCTGATAGCGCGACGGCTCAAAGCCAGCGGTATCGACACGGTTTTCACACTGTCGGGCGGACACCTGTTTTCGGTCTACGACGGCTGCCGCGAAGAGGGCATCCGGCTGATCGACACCCGTCATGAGCAAAGTGCCGCCTTCGCCGCCGAGGGCTGGTCCAAGGTGACCAGGGTGCCCGGGGTGGCCGCACTTACCGCGGGTCCGGGCGTCACCAACGGGATGAGCGCGATGGCTGCCGCCCAACAGAACCAGTCGCCGCTCGTGGTGCTCGGCGGTCGGGCGCCGGCATTGCGGTGGGGGATGGGCTCTTTGCAGGAGATCGACCACGTACCGTTTGTCGCGCCGCTGGCCCGCTTTGCCGCCACCGCACAGTCAGCCGACGACGCCGGCCGGCTGGTCGACGACGCCCTCCAGGCCGCGGTCGGCGCCCCGGCGGGGGTGGCTTTCGTAGATTTTCCGATGGACCACGTGTTCTCCATGTCCGACGATGACGGCCGCCCCGGCGCACTAACGGACTTACCCACGGCCGAAAGCCCCGATGGTGAAGCCCTGGACCGAGCGTTCGGCCTGCTCTCGGCGGCACAACGTCCGGTCATCATGGCGGGCACCAACGTCTGGTGGGGCCACGCGGAGACGGAGCTACTGCGTCTTGCCGAGAAACGCCGGATTCCGGTGCTAATGAACGGGATGGCCCGTGGCGTTGTGCCGGCTGACCACCCGCAGGCTTTTTCCCGGGCACGATCGAAAGCGTTGGGGCAGGCCGATGTTGCCCTGATCGTCGGTGTGCCCATGGATTTCCGTCTGGGATTCGGCGGAGTTTTCGGGTCGCAGACCCAGCTCGTCGTCGCCGACCGCGCCGAACCGGAGCGCGGTCATCCGCGTGCCGTGGCGGCCGGCCTGTACGGGGATTTGCGGGCGATCCTGGCGGCGCTGACCGGACCCGGCGGCACCGACCACCGGGACTGGATCGAGGAGCTGCGGACCACCGAGACCGCGGCGCGCGACGCGGAAAAAGTCGAGCTTGCCGAGGAACGGATCCCACTGCATCCGATGCGGGTGTACGCCGAGTTGGCTCCGCTACTGGATCGCGACGCCATCGTGGTGATCGACGCCGGTGACTTCGGGTCCTACGCCGGGCGGGTGATCGACAGCTATCAGCCGGGTTGCTGGCTCGACAGCGGTCCCTTCGGATGTCTGGGTTCGGGGCCCGGTTACGCCTTGGCCGCGAAATTGGCCCGACCGGAGCGTCAAGTGGTGTTACTGCAGGGTGACGGCGCGTTCGGGTTCAGCGGCATGGAGTGGGACACCCTGGTTCGGCACAATGTGCCGGTCGTGTCGATCGTCGGCAATAACGGCATCTGGGGATTGGAGAAGCACCCGATGGAGGCGCTGTACGGCTACTCGGTGGTGGCCGAGCTACGCCCGGGAACCCGCTACGACGAGGTGGCGCGGGCCCTGGGTGCGCACGGAGAGCTGGTGTCGACGCCCGCCGAGCTGCGCCCGGCGCTGCAGCGGGCCTTCGCCAGTGGTCTGCCGTCGGTCGTCAACGTGCTGACCGACCCGACCGTCGCGTACCCGCGGCGGTCGAACTTGGCCTGATGCGCAAAGATCCGGCCTGTCGAGGCTGGGCGCGTTGCCGGTAACCACGTCCGCTCGCGTCTGCCGCGGGGTCACGTACCGTTGACGTGTGCCCAAGACCACACGCGCTGAACCAGGCCGCCTGAGCAGCCGATTTTGGCGACTTCTCGGCGCCAGTACGGAAAAGAATCGAAACCGGTCCCTGACCCAGGTGATCGCTTCGGCCGACTACGACGAAGAAGCCGCCGACCTCACCGACGAAAAGCTGCGCCGCGCGGCCGGACTGCTCAACCTCGACGATCTCGCGGACGCCGCCGACATCCCCCAATTTCTGGCCATCGCCCGGGAAGCAGCCGAGCGGGCGACCGGTCTACGTCCGTTCGACGTGCAATTGCTGGGTGCGCTGCGCATGCTCGCCGGTGACGTGATCGAAATGGCGACCGGTGAGGGCAAGACGCTTGCCGGCGCGATCGCGGCGGCCGGCTATGCACTGGCCGGCCGGCATGTCCACGTCGTGACCATCAACGACTACCTGGCCCGCCGCGACGCGGAGTGGATGGGCCCGCTGTTGGAGGCGTTGGGCCTGACGGTCGGGTGGATCACCGCCGAGTCGACCAGCGAGGACCGCAAAGCGGCTTACGGCCGTGATGTCACCTATGCCTCGGTCAACGAGATCGGTTTTGATGTGCTGCGCGATCAGCTGGTCACCGACGTGGAAGACCTGGTATCGCCCAATCCGGACGTGGCCCTCATCGATGAGGCCGACTCCGTGCTGGTCGACGAGGCGCTGGTGCCCCTGGTGCTGGCCGGCACGACCCACCGGGAGACACCGCGGCTGGAAATCATCCGCCTGATTGCCGAGTTGGTACCCGGCACCGACTATGAGACCGATTCCGACAGCCGTAACGTGCACCTGACCGACACCGGCGCTCGCAAAGTCGAGAAGGCGCTCGGTGGCATCGACTTGTACTCCGAGGAACATGTGGGCACCACGCTGACCGAGGTCAACGTCGCCCTGCACGCGCATGTCCTGTTGCAGCGCGATGTGCACTACATCGTCCGGGACGGCGCGGTACATCTGATCAATTCCTCGCGCGGGCGCATCGCACAACTGCAGCGCTGGCCGGACGGGCTGCAGGCCGCCGTCGAAGCCAAGGAGGGCATCGAGACCACCGAAACCGGCGAGGTGCTCGACACCATCACGGTGCAGGCGCTGATCAACCGCTACGCCACGGTATGCGGTATGACCGGTACCGCGTTGGCCGCCGGTGAACAGCTGCGCCAGTTCTACAAGCTCGGTGTGTCGCCGATACCACCCAACACCCCGAACATCCGAGAAGACGAGGCCGACCGGGTCTACATCACAGCGGCGGCAAAGAACGACGCGATCATCGCGCATATCGGCGAAGTACACGACACCGGGCAGCCGGTGCTGGTGGGCACGCATGACGTTGCCGAGTCCGAGGAGCTTCACGAAAGGCTGCTGCGGCGCGGCGTTCCCGCGGTAGTGCTCAACGCGAAAAACGACGCGGAGGAGGCGCAGGTGATCGCCGAGGCCGGCAAATTCGGTGCGGTCACCGTGTCGACGCAGATGGCCGGACGCGGCACCGACATTCGGCTGGGCGGCTCCGACGAAGCCGACCATGACCGCGTCGCCGAACTGGGTGGCCTGCACGTAGTCGGCACCGGTCGCCATCACACCCAGCGGTTGGACAACCAGTTGCGCGGGCGGGCCGGACGCCAGGGCGACCCAGGGTCGTCGGTGTTCTTCTCGAGCTGGGAAGACGACGTCGTCGCGGCCAACCTCGACACCAACAAATTGCCGATGGACACCGACGAGGACGGCCGAATCGTCAGTCCGAAGAGCGGGAGTTTGCTCGACCATGCCCAGCGCGTCGCCGAGGGCCGGTTGCTGGATGTGCATGCGAACACCTGGCGCTACAACCAGTTGATCGCCCAACAACGCGCCATCATCGTCGAACGACGAAACACCTTGCTGCGCACCGCGACCGCGCGTGAGGAACTGGCCGAACTGGCGCCCGAGAGGTACCAGCAGCTGGCTCAGGCGATGTCCGAGGACGGGTCCGACGAGCGCCTCGAGAAGATCTGCCGGCTGATCATGCTGTACCACCTGGACCGCGGCTGGGCCGATCACCTGGCGTATCTGGCCGATATCCGGGAGAGTATCCACCTGCGAGCGCTGGGTCGGCAGAACCCGCTCGACGAGTTCCACCGGTTGGCGGTGGATGCGTTCGCGTCGCTGGCCGCAGATGCGATCGAGGCCGCACAGCAGACCTTCGAAACGGCCAACGTTCTCGAAGAAGAGCCCGGGCTGGATCTGTCCAAGCTGGCGCGGCCGACGTCGACGTGGACCTACATGGTCAACGACAACCCACTGTCCGACGACACGCTGTCCACACTGAGCCTGCCCGGCGTGTTCCGCTGAGCCTGTCGGGCTTGAGCCGCGAATGTAACGTCAGTGCGAAAATCGGTGCCGGAAATCGACACAGCGTTACGCTCCGCGGCCGGGGGTACCTGCTCACCGGTCCGCCGTGCGGACCGGATCGTCACCGGGCCCGGCCTAACCGCCCGGCTCCTCACCGGTCCGCCGTGCGGACCGGATCGTCACCGGGCTAAGGTCACGGCTCATGGAGCCGGTACTCACCCACAATCGGGTGCTGACGGTACCTAACGTGCTGAGCGCCATCCGCCTGGCGCTGATTCCGGTGTTCGTCTACGTCATGCTCATTGCCCACATCCATGGCTGGGCTGTGGCGATCTTGGTGTTCAGCGGTGCGTCCGATTGGGCGGACGGCAAGATCGCCCGGCTGCTCAACCAGTCGTCGCGGCTGGGCGTGCTGCTGGACCCGGCAGTCGACCGGCTTTACATGGTGACCGTACCCATCGTGTTGGCGCTGAGCGGGACCGTGCCGTGGTGGTTTGTGCTCACGCTACTGGCGCGCGACGCCGCGCTGGCTGCGACGCTGCCACTGCTGTGGAGCCGCGGCCTGTCGGCCCTGCCGGTCACCTACATTGGCAAGGCGGCGACTTTTGCCCTGATGGCCGGCTTTCCGATACTGCTCTTAGGACAGTGGGACGCGTTATGGAGCCGCGTCCTCGGCGCCTGCGGCTGGGCGTTTCTGATCTGGGGTATGTATGCCTACCTGTGGGCGTTTGTGCTGTACGTGGTGCAGATGACGATGGTGGTTCGGCGGATGCCCAAGGTCAAGCACCGGACGCATCAGCCGGTCGCGCGAAAAGCGGGCGGCCATGGCCGAGGTTGACCGAGCGCTCGGCGGTTATGATCCCAACGCCGGCTACAGCGCTCATGCGGCGACGCGGCCCAAGCGCATCCCGATACCGTCACTGCTTCGCGCGCTGCTGTCCGAACATCTCGACCCCGGCTACGCCGCGGCAGCCGCCAAACGGGATGGCTCCGTCGCACCCAAAGACGGTCGTGCCCGCGCTTTCGGCTGGCTGTGGCAAGCATTGGCCGCGACACTGGTCGCCGCGGTATTCGCGGCCGCGGTGGCGCAGGCCCGCTCCGTGGCACCCGGGGTGCGCGCGGCCCAGCAACTGCTTGTCGCAAATGTGCGGTCAACCCAGGCCGCTGCTTTTAGGTTGGCGCAGCAGCGCAGCGTGCTCTCGGCGAAGGTCGACGACGTGCAACGGCTGGCGCTGGCCGACGACGCTGAGGGGCAGCGACTGCTCACCCGTCTGGATGCCCTCGGCCTGGCTGCGGCCAGCACACCGGTTATCGGTCCGGGGTTGACGGTGACCGTGACCGATCCGGGAGCGGGGCCGAATCTCTCCGATGCCTCCAAACAGCGGGTCAGCGGCAGCCAGCAAATCATCCTCGACCGCGACCTGCAGCTGGTGGTCAACTCGTTGTGGGCCAGTGGCGCGGAGGCAATCTCGGTCGACGGCGCCCGGATCGGGCCGAATGTCACCATCCGCCAGGCCGGTGGAGCGATCCTCGTTGACAACAATCCCACCAGCAGCCCCTACACCATCCTCGCGGTTGGACCACCGCATGCGATGCAAGATGTCTTCGACCGCAGTCCCGGTCTGCACCGGCTCCGGCTGCTGGAGGTCTCCTACGGCGTCGGCGTGAGCGTCAACGCCTCCGACGGTCTGGCGCTGCCGGCGGGCGCTGTCCGGGACGTCAAGTTCGCCAAACAGATTGGGCCCTAGTGAGAAGAACTTTGGTGAAAGTGGTTGCCGCGGGACCGACGTGGACGGGACTGCGACGGGCATGATCGGTATCGCGGCCCTTGCCCTTGGCATCGTGCTGGGATTGGTTTTCCACCCCAGCGTGCCCGAGGTGATCCAGCCGTACCTGCCGATCGCAGTGGTCGCCGCGCTCGACGCGGTGTTCGGCGGGTTGCGCGCCTACCTCGAGCGGATCTTCGATCCGAAGGTCTTCGTGGTGTCGTTCGTGTTCAACGTCCTGGTGGCCGCATTGATCGTCTATGTGGGTGATCAATTGGGCGTTGGCACGCAATTGTCCACGGCGATCATCGTCGTACTGGGAATCCGCATCTTCGGCAATACCGCCGCGCTGCGCCGGCGGCTGTTCGGAGCCTGACGAAGATGAGGTCAGCGTGAGCCAGGGCCCTCCCGACAGCACCGGCGACCAAAGCCGCTGCGCACCAACCCAGCACGACCACTCCAAAGCCGAGCGCAACGCCCACGAAGCGGCCCGGCGCGGCCGTCACGAACTGCCCGCCGACCGTCCTCGCCCCGAGATCGGGCCGGTGCGCCGGACGGGACTGTCCGCGATGCTGCGGGGTAGCCGTTCCCGAATGCTGTTCGGCGCGTTGGCAATCTTGCTGTGCCTGGTGCTCGGGGTCGCGATCGTCACTCAGGTCCGCCAGACCGAGTCCGGTGATTCGCTGGACACGGCTCGCCCCGCGGATCTGTTGGTGCTGCTCGATTCTTTGCGGCAGCGTGAGGCTACGCTCAACACCGAGGTGGCCGACCTGCAGAACACCCTCAACGCATTGCAGGCCTCCGGCAACAACGACCAAGCCGCCATCGAAAGCGCGCAGGCCAGACTGGCGGCGCTGTCGATCCTGGTGGGCGCGGTGGGCGCCACCGGACCCGGGGTCACGGTGCACATCGAAGATCCCGGTCCCGGAGTGGCCCCGGACGCAATGCTCGACGTGATCAACGAGTTGCGTGCTGCTGGAGCGGAGGCGATCCAGATCAGCGACGCACACGAGTCGGTGCGGGTCGGAGTCGACACCTGGGTGGTCGGTTCCCCGGGCGCGCTGACCATCGACACCAAAGCGTTGTCCCCGCCCTATTCGGTTCTGGCGATTGGCGATCCACCGACGCTGGCCGCGGCGATGAACATCCCCGGTGGTGCGGTGGACAGCATCAAACGCGTCGGCGGACGGATGTCGGTGCAACAGGCAGACCGGGTGGATGTGACCGCCTTGCGACAACCGAAACCGCACCAATACGCTCAGCCCGTCAAATAACCCCCCGACCAGAACAGGATTACCGTGAGCGATATCCCGTCCGATCTGCACTACACCGCCGAGCACGAGTGGGTGCGCCGCACCACCGACGCCACCGTGCGGATCGGGATCACCGATTTCGCGCAGTCCGCGCTGGGCGACGTCGTCTTCGTTCAATTGCCGGCGGTGGGCGATGAGGTGACCGCGGGGGAATCCTTCGGCGAGGTGGAATCGACGAAATCGGTGTCGGACCTGTACGCGCCGGTATCCGGCAAGGTCGCTGCGATCAACAGCGATCTGGAAGGCACACCCCAACTGGTGAACTCGGACCCGTACGGCGACGGCTGGCTGCTGGACCTTCAGGTCGAAAGCCCCGCCGCCGTGGACGCAGCCTTGGCGGCCCTGCTCGACGCCGAGGCCTACCGCGGCACCATAACCGAATGACGGTTGCTAAGGTCCGTGCCGGCGGGTGCGCCCACGGCGCGGACCGTGCGATGGGCCTCAGCGAAGGCTTCGGCGAAGGCTTCGGCGAAGGCTAGGAGAAGGCGCGGTGTCGGGCTTACGATCCTGCAGTGGTGAGCACGTCGCCGCCCCAAGGCCGACGCAGGCGGGGTACGGTCGAGACATCAGCGTCAGACGCCGTTGGCAGGCACGTGAAGCAGTACGAGAAGCAGTACCAGAAGCGGTAAAGGTAATACAGGCGGTAAACGCGAGGGAGGCACCGGCCGATCGGTCCGGTCGAACAACGCCACAGCGGCCAGTGAGGAGCAGCGGGTGACGGACATGGACGCAGAACGAGAGCAGGACCAGACATCTGACGAAGTCACCGTGGAGACCACCTCAGTCTTCCGCGCCGACTTCCTCAGCGAACTGGACGCTCCCGCACAGGCGGGAACCGAGAGCGCCGTATCTGGAGTGGAAGGCCTTCCGGCGGGCTCGGCGTTGCTGGTCGTCAAGCGTGGACCCAATGCAGGGTCGCGCTTTCTGCTCGATCAGCCCATCACATCCGCCGGTCGGCATCCCGACAGCGACATCTTTCTCGACGATGTCACGGTGAGTCGTCGCCATGCCGAATTCCGGTTGGAAGGCAACGAGTTCAGCGTCGTCGACGTCGGCAGCCTGAACGGCACGTATGTCAACCGTGAGCCGGTGGACTCGGCTGTGCTGGCAAACGGCGACGAGGTTCAGATCGGCAAATTCCGCCTGGTTTTCTTGACCGGACCCAAGCAAGGTGACGACGACGGGGGCGCCGGAAGCCGGTGAGCGCACCGGATAGCCCCGCCCTGGCCGGGATGTCGATCGGCGCAGTCTTGGAGCTGCTGCGACCGGATTTTCCCGATGTCACGATCTCCAAGATTCGGTTTTTGGAGGCCGAGGGGCTGGTGACGCCGCAGCGCGCCGCATCGGGTTACCGGAGGTTCACCGCGTACGACTGTGCGCGGCTGCGCTTTATCCTCACGGCTCAGCGGGATCATTACCTGCCGCTGAAGGTGATTAGGGCGCAGTTGGACGCTCAGCCCGACGGTGAGCTGCCACCCTTCGGATCCCCTTATGGCATACCGCGATTGGTCCCGGTAAGCGGCGACGGCACCGCCAGTAGGGGGTCTGACGCGGCGGCGGTGTCGCCGACCCGCATTCGACTCAGCCGCGAAGACCTCCTGCACCGCTCCGGGGTCGACGACGACCTGCTGACCGCTCTCCTGAAAGCCGGAGTGATCAAAACCGGACCGGGCGGCTTCTTCGATGAGCACACGGTCGTCATCCTGCAATGTGCGCGCGCACTCGCCGACTACGGTGTGGAGCCCAGGCACCTGCGCGCATTTCGCTCCGCGGCCGATCGTCAGTCCGACCTGATCGCCCAGATCGCCGGCCCGTTGGTCAAGGCGGACAAGGCCGGAGCCCGTGACCGCGCCGACGACTTGGCCCGAGAGGTCGCAGCGCTCGCGATTACTTTGCACACCTCGTTGATCAAGTCCGCGGTACGCGACGTTCTGCATCGCTGAGGATTAGACTTTCCTCGACAGCGTGTATTCGACGACGCGGCAAGGAGCGTACTCACCGCGTCGCCGCGCTGAACGGAAACGGCGGCATGGCGGAGGGCAGACACAGATGGGTGAAGTTCGCGTTGTCGGCATTCGCGTCGAGCAACCGCAAAACCAGCCGGTGCTGTTACTGCGCGAGGCCGACGGTGACCGCTATCTGCCGATCTGGATCGGTCAGTCGGAGGCGGCCGCCATTGCGCTCGAGCAGCAAGGCGTCGAGCCTCCCCGACCGCTGACGCATGACCTGATCCGGGATGTCATTGCTGCACTTGGGCATTCGCTCAAGGAGGTGCGCATCGTCGACCTGCACGAAGGCACGTTTTACGCGGATCTGATCTTCGACCGCGATATCAAGGTGTCGGCTCGTCCCTCCGACTCGGTGGCGATCGCGCTGCGCGTCGGAGTTCCGATCTACGTCGAGGAGGCCGTGCTGGCCCAGGCCGGGTTGCTGATCCCCGACGAGAGCGACGAAGAAGCCGGTAGCGCGGTCCGCGAGGACGAGGTTGAGAAGTTCAAGGAATTCCTCGACAGCGTGTCACCCGACGATTTCAAGGCCACCTAGCTTGTCGACAACGCGCGCACCCGTGGGCGTGGCCGGCCACTCACCGGCGCACAGGCGACACCCACACCCGCGGCGGAGACCGTCGGGCAATGCAACCTGACCCGGCGGCATACACAGCCGTGAGCACCTCGTGGTCGAGTCGGCTACATCACGGATGCGTCTCATCTCACGTGATGCGAACTCGACACGCCTGCCGGATGGCGCCCTGAGGGTCAGACAACAGCGATACTTTGATGACGACTTGATGATCAACTGGCGCACCGAAACAGTCCAACAGCGTATGCTCACAAGCACTCGGACCTGAGCACACATGGTTGCCGAGGCAGCCAATGACGCAGCTAGTGACAAGAGCGCGATCGGCGAGAGGAAGCACCGTGAGCGAACGGCCACGTCAAGAACAGCTCGATCTTGCAGACCACGCGACTACCGCGACCCACGGTGCTCACGGTGCTCATGGCGGCGCGACCGAACCCGTTCAGCCGGGGCTGTTTCCCGACGATTCGGTGCCCGATGAGCTGGTCGGCTACCGCGGACCGAGTGCCTGTCAAATCGCCGGCATCACCTACCGCCAACTCGACTATTGGGCACGCACGTCGCTGGTTGTCCCCTCGATCCGCAGTGCGGCAGGATCGGGAAGCCAGCGGCTCTACTCGTTTAAGGACATTCTGGTTCTCAAGATCGTCAAGCGGTTGCTCGATACCGGCATCTCGCTGCACAACATCCGGGTTGCCGTCGACCACCTGCGCCAGCGTGGTGTCCAGGACCTGGCCAACATCACCTTGTTCTCCGACGGCACGACGGTGTATGAATGCACCTCCGCAGAGGAAGTCGTCGACCTTCTCCAGGGCGGCCAGGGTGTGTTCGGTATCGCCGTTTCGGGCGCGATGCGGGAGCTGACCGGCGTCATCGCCGAATTTCACGGTGAGCGCGCCGACGGCGGTGAATCCATCGCCGCCCCGGAAGACGAGCTGGCTTCGCGCCGCAAGCAGCGCGATCGCAAGATCGGCTAACACGGGCCGGGTATGCGCCGTCGCGGCGGTGATCGGCGAGCCGAGTAAACTGGTTTCCGCATCGCTCTCGCGCGGGAGAGTTCCGTGGCCGCCAGCTACGGACGCCGAAGGAGCAACACCTCTCCGTCAACCTCTCAGGCACCCGGACCGCGCCGGACAACGATGCCTCTGGAAAGCGGTGACGACCCACGCGGGTCCTCACCCGCCGATGGGGAAAGGTGCCCGCAGCCCTGGCACCGAATCTCTCAGGCGCCTGGTGCACGGGTGAAGACAGAGGGAGAGGGCCGCTAGTCCCTTGCCCTTCAGGAGTTCACCGTGCCCGACCATTCAACGTTCGCAGACCGCCATATCGGGCTGGACCACGACGCCGTCGCAACGATGCTGGCGGTCATCGGTGTCGACACGCTCGACGACGTAGCATCCAAAGCGGTTCCCGCCGGCATCCTCGATGCCCTCACCGACGGCGGTGCCGCACCGGGCCTGGACCGGCTGCCGCCGCCCGCCAGCGAGGCGGAGGCGTTGGCCGAGCTGCGGGCACTGGCCGACGCCAATACCGTCGCGGTATCGATGATCGGGCAGGGCTACTACGACACGTTCACCCCGCCCGTGCTGCTACGCAACATCATGGAGAACCCGGCCTGGTATACGGCCTACACGCCCTACCAACCCGAGATCAGTCAGGGGCGCCTGGAAGCGCTGCTCAATTTCCAGACGATGATCACCGACCTCACCGGCCTCGAGATCGCCAACGCGTCGATGCTCGACGAGGGCACCGCTGCCGCCGAAGCCATGACGCTGATGCACCGCGCCACCCGCAGCCGGTCGAACCGGCTGGCCGTCGACGTCGATGTGTTCAGTCAGACCGCCGCCGTACTCGCCACCCGCGCCAAGCCGTTGGGCATCGAGATCGTCACCGCCGATCTGCGTAATGGTCTTCCAGAGGGGGAGTTGTTCGGCGTTATCGCCCAGCTGCCCGGGGCCAGCGGCCGGATCACCGACTGGACCGCTCTGGTGCAGCAGGCCCACGACCGTGGCGCGCTGGTGGCCATCGGCGCCGACCTGTTGGCGCTGACGCTGATCACCCCGCCCGGTGAGATCGGCGCCGACGTCGCGTTCGGAACCACCCAACGTTTCGGGGTGCCAATGGGGTTCGGCGGTCCGCATGCGGGATATCTGTCCGTGCACGCCAAGCATGCCCGGCAGTTGCCCGGACGCCTGGTGGGGGTGTCCGTCGACGATGACGGTAATCCGGCCTATCGGCTGGCGCTGCAAACCCGCGAGCAGCATATCCGCCGCGACAAGGCGACTAGCAATATCTGCACCGCGCAGGTGCTGCTGGCGGTGATGGCCGCGATGTACGCCAGCTACCACGGCGCCGCGGGGCTGACCGCGATCGCGCGGCGGGTGCATGCTCATGCCGCAACCATCGCCGCTGCCCTCGGCGATGCGCTGGTGCACGACCGGTTTTTCGACACCGTGCTGGCGCGAGTGCCCGGGCGCGCCGACCAGGTGCTGGCCGCGGCCAAGGCCAACGGCATCAACGTGTGGCGGGTCGACGCCGACCAGGTGTCGGTGGCCTGCGACGAAACCACCACCGACGAGCATGTGGCTGCGGTGCTGCAGGCCTTCGGGGTGGAGCCTGCCGAGCCGATGTGCGCGGGGATCGCCAACCGCACCTCGGCGTTCCTGACGCACTCGGCGTTCATGCAATACCACACCGAAACCGCGATGATGCGCTACCTGCGCACGCTGGCGGACAAGGATATCGCCTTGGACCGCAGCATGATTCCGCTCGGCTCCTGCACGATGAAGCTCAATGCCGCCGCGGAGATGGAGTCGATCACCTGGCCGGAGTTCGGGCGCCAGCATCCCTTTGCGCCGGCGTCGGACACGCCCGGGTTGCGCCGGCTGATCGGCGACCTGGAGCGTTGGCTGGTGGCGATCACCGGCTACGACGCCGTCTCGCTGCAGCCCAACGCGGGTTCGCAGGGGGAGTACGCCGGTTTGCTGGCGATCCATGACTACCACGCCAGCCGCGGTGAGTCGCACCGTGACATCTGCCTGATCCCGTCCAGCGCGCACGGCACCAACGCCGCCTCGGCCGCGCTGGCCGGAATGAAGGTGGTGGTTGTGGGCTGTCATGACAACGGTGACGTCGACCTCGACGATCTGCGCGCCAAGGTCAGCGACCATGCGGACCGGTTGTCGGCGTTGATGATCACCTACCCGTCCACGCACGGCGTCTACGAGCACGACATCGCCGAGATCTGCGCGGCGGTGCACGACGCCGGCGGCCAGGTGTATGTCGACGGGGCGAATCTCAACGCGCTGGTCGGCCTGGCCCGGCCGGGCAAGTTCGGTGGTGACGTCAGCCATCTGAACCTGCACAAGACGTTCTGCATTCCGCACGGCGGCGGCGGCCCGGGAGTCGGGCCGGTCGCGGTGCGCTCGCATCTGGCCCCGTTCCTGCCGGGCCACCCGTTCGCACCTGAATTGCCACCGGGACACCCGGTATCGTCGGCGCCCTACGGCTCGGCGTCGATCCTGCCGATCACCTGGGCCTACATCCGAATGATGGGCGCGGACGGTCTGCGGGCGGCATCGCTGAACGCGATCGCGTCGGCCAACTACATCGCTCGGCGCCTCGACGAGTATTTCCCGGTGCTCTACACCGGCGAGAACGGCATGGTCGCTCACGAGTGCATCCTGGACCTGCGCGCCATCACCAAGACAACCGGAGTCACGGTCGACGACGTCGCAAAGCGGTTGGCGGACTACGGTTTCCACGCGCCGACAATGAGCTTCCCGGTGGCCGGAACGCTGATGGTGGAACCGACCGAGAGTGAGAGCCTGGCCGAGGTCGACGCATTCTGCGAAGCCATGATCAGCATCCGTGCCGAGATCGACCGAGTCGGGGCCGGCCAGTGGCCGGTGGACGACAATCCATTGCGGGGTGCGCCGCATACCGCCGAGTGCCTGCTGGTGGCCGACTGGGACCACCCGTACACCCGCGAGGAGGCCGCCTATCCACTGGGCGCCGGGTTCCGGCCCAAGGTCTGGCCGCCGGTGCGCCGCATCGACGGTGCCTACGGCGACCGCAACCTGGTCTGCTCGTGCCCTCCGGTGGAGGCGTTTGCCTAACTCGAGTTGAGGTCTCAGCCGAAGCGCTCGATGATCGCGGCGGCGATCTCCTGCGGCGCGTCTTCTTGAATGAAGTGCTTAGCATTGGGCAACTCGACAAGGACATGATCGGGGAATGTGGCGCGCATCCGCGGCAGGCATGGGCCGGGCCGGAATGCGAAATCTTTCATACCCCAAACGAATAGCGCGGGTTTGCCGCCGAGTTTGACCGGCACGTCGCGGGCCAGCCGCGCCAGCAACGGGTGGGCGGCCAGGATTTCCTTGGGCATCCTCGCCACCCCCGGCCGGTCCGCGGGGCTGGCCTGCACGGCCCGGTAGTGCTCCATCACCGCAGGGCTGGGGCGGTGCTCGGTCCCGGCCGGAATCAACCGCTCCACAAAGAAATTGCGCTGCACGATCGCATACTGCAACGGCGGGCTGGACATCACCCTGCTGAACACCTTCATCGTCAGCGTGTCCGCCGGCCAGAACCAGGTGTTGCCCAACACGACTCCGCGGACCCGCTCGGCGCGGTCCACCGATACCGCCATACCGATGGGACCACCCCAGTCCTGACCCATGGTGAGGTAACCGTCGAGACCAAGGTGGTCGACGAATTCACCGACCACCCGCGCGTGGTCGTCGATCCGGTAGCCGAACGCCGCGGGGCGCTCCGACAGGCCGAATCCGAGATAATCCGGTGCGATACAACGGAACCGGTCCCGCAGGGCCACGATGATATTGCGGTACAGGAAGCTCCAGGTCGGGTTCCCGTGGCACAGCAGGATTGGTGGCCCCTCTCCCTCGTCGACGTAGTGCACCCGCCCGTGCGAGCTGTCGAACCAGCGCGACTGGAACGGATACAACTGGGGATCGGGGGTGAAAACCGGGTTGAAATACGGGCTCATTACGCTCCTTTTGTCGCTCACGATGGTATGTCGGAGGAGTGACATCACCGAGTGTTCGAGCCTGGCGTGACGGCGGTCGCTGGCTGCACACCGCCACAGGCAAGGTGTTCGTCCGATCAGGGCCGGGCAACGCGCCTACCGTGTTGCTGTTGCACGGCTATCCGTCCAGTTCCTTCGACTTTCGGGGGGTCATTGCGCACCTGGCTGGTCAGGCGTGGGTGACCATGGATTTTCTCGGTTTCGGTCTGTCCGACAAGCCTCGCCCGCACCGCTACAGCCTGCTGGAGCAGGCCGATCTGGTGCAGGCCGTGGTTGGCCGAACCACCACCGGCCCGGTGGTGGTGCTGGCGCACGACATGGGCACGTCGGTGACCACCGAACTGCTCGCCCGGGACCTGGACGGGCGCCTGCCGTTCGATCTGCGCCGCGCAGTGCTGAGCAACGGCAGCGTGATCCTGGAACGGGCCAGCCTGCGGCCGATCCAGAAGGTGCTGCGCGGCCCGCTGGGGCCGGTTGCGGCCCGCCTGGTCACCCGCGGCGCCTTCCAACGCAGTTTTGGCAGGTTGTTTTCCGCCGGGCACCCGCTGTCGGAAGAGGAAGCCGAGGCCCAGTGGGAGCTACTGTCCTACCACGACGGCCATCGGATACCTCACCTGCTGATCAGCTATCTCGAAGAGCGGGTGCGGTATGCGCAGCGTTGGCACGGCGCCGTACGCGACTGGCCCAAGCCGCTGGGGTTTGTCTGGGGGCTCGCCGATCCGGTGGCGACGACCAACGTGCTCAACGGATTACGGGACCTGCGCCCGCACGCCGCCGCCGTCGAACTGCCCGGCTTGGGCCACTATCCGCAGCTGGAGGATCCCCGGGCATATGCCGGGGCGGCGCTGTCGTTGCTGGTGGACTCAGCCTAGAAAGATGCTGAGTGCGGTCGCGAGGTCGGGGCCGGCCGACGTCGCCAGGTTCTGGTAGCTGCCACCACTGAGCTGCGCGACGGCTTCCCAGGTTGACCGGTCCGGGTCGGCGCCGAAATCGATGATGTTGACGGCGATGGGTTTGGCCGGGTCGGCGCTGGTGCGAATGAAGTCCTGCAGTCCCGGCCCGTCGAGGGTTTGGTCGGTGTGCGGCCCCCCAGTGATCACCAGGATCGAATTGGCTTGTCCGGCACGGAAGTTGGCCTGCACCTCTTGGTAGATCATCCGCAGCGTGGTGAACGACACCGCGCCGCCGCCCGACGAGTACTGCTTGTCCAGCGCGGCGGCCAGTGCCGCCGAGCGGGGCTGGCCGTTGACGGGGCCGGCCAGCGGTCCGGTCGGCACCTCGCTGCGACCCTCGTGGCCGTCGAACGTCCACAAGCCGATCACCGCGCTGGGCGGTAGCGTCTTCAGTCGGCTTTGAAGCGCCGCGACGACGTTGGCCAGACGCGTCTTGCCGCCATCGTCGGTGGGCATCGACTGGTCAAGCATGATGGTCGCCGCTACACCGATCGACGGTGTGGCCATGGTGTCGGCCAGGGTGGCGCGCATCCCGTCGTCACCGATCGACAGCGGGGCGGGCAGCGCCGTGAAACTGGTGACCGGGCTGCTCGGCGGCTTGACGCCGTTGACCCGGAAGCCGGCTTTGGCCAGCTTCGCCAGTTGCTCGGGCTTATGCACGTAGCGGGCGAAGGCGCTGGCCGCCGTGGTCTGCTCCTGCGACAGCCAGGAGCCGTTGAGCAGTACCGCCGGGTAGTCGGCGACCGCAACCGGCCCGGGCGGCAGCCAGGAGCTCAAAATCTTCTTCGCGTCCGACAGTGACTGAGCACGCTGGAACAACTGCTGCTCGGTGGTGACCACTGCGTGCACCGGCGCCGCCGCTGCGTCGCCGGATTTGACCAGCGTGTTCATCGCCTCGGTCAAGGACTCGTCGGCCAGCTTGGGCTGGGCGGCCATCAACGTGCGCACTGCGCCGCTTCCGGCGGTCGGCGGTGCTCCCGGCGGTGCCGATGCGACCGCGATCGCCTCGCCGGCCAGGAATGCGGCATCCCCGTTGCCGGCGACGGGCATAGCCAGACGCAGCGAACCCCAGGACGGCAGGTTCAACGCGGCCATCGAGTTCGGATTGGCCTGCAGCTGCGGTAGTGCTGCCCAGTTCTGGCTTGACAGCGGCTGCTGTAGCTCGGGGCGGATCGCGAGCAGCACTGGCGAGGTCGCCAGTGAACGGCTGTCGCTGATGGTCTGCTTACCGGTGGCCGCGGACAGGCGCGCCGCAGAGACGGAGCTGCCGGGGATCCACAGGCCGGGCTGGCCACCCAGTTCCGATGGCCATTTGCCGATGAAACCAGCGATGACGGCATCGGAATCGGCGGCCTTGACGGCCACCGTCACGCACTTGTCCCCGACCGGGCCGGCCGAGGCGTTGTAGCTGTCGGCGAACTCCTTGACCCGCTCGGCGATCGTCGGGTCGGCGATGACGGCGACGGTGTCCTTGCCGCCCACACAGCGCGCTGCGGCGGTGCGGGAGCGGTGGTACAACGCGTCACCGAAGAAGCGCCACACAATCACCCCGGCGACCACCACGACGACCGCGACGAGGGCCACGATCACGCCGATGCTGACTCCGCGCCATCCGTCGGCGCTGCGGTGGCCGCCCTGCCAGTTGCCCAGCCCTCGGTGGCCGGCGGTGCGCAATGGTGGTGGGGGAGCCGCCGCCGATTCGGGACTCGGCGGCTCCTCACCCGCCGGACCCGAACCAAAGTCGGGATATTCATCTGCGCCGTGGGCCGAATAATCGTCGACATGGTCATCCGCGCCGGGGTATGGAGCCTGTCCGGATAGGCCACCTTCGTCCCAGTATGCGTGGCCGTAGCCGCCTGGCGGTTCGACGGCCGACGGCTCGGCCGACCCGGGATATCCGACGTCTGAATGCCTGCCACCACCGGGCTGATCGGCTATCTGGTCGCCCCGTTCTTGCTGCTCCGCGGCGTATTCGTCAGGCGGTTGGTCAGCGGAATCCTCTGGGTCGGGCAAACTGTGCCTACCCATGTGGTGTCAGCGTCCTCTCCGTCGAAGATTGCCCAGAGTTCGACCAGGAATGAGCCAGCGACTGTTTCCAGTGGGTGCTGATGGTCACCCGCGCTGCGCCTTGAGTTCCCGACGACGGCGATGCAGGATCGGCTCGGTGTAACCGTTGGGCTGCTGCGCCCCGGACAGGATCAGGTCCTGAGCGGCCAAAAACGCGATGCTGTCATCGAAATCCGGCGCCATCGGGTGGTACCCGGGATCGCCGGCGTTCTGCTTGTCCACCAACGGCGCCATCCGCTCCAGGCTGGCCCGCACGTCTTCGCTGGTGATCACGCCATGTCGCAACCAGTTGGCCAGCAGCTGGCTGGAGATCCGCAGGGTGGCGCGGTCCTCCATGAGCGCCACGTTGTGGATGTCGGGCACCTTCGAACAGCCCACGCCCTGGTCGATCCAGCGCACCACGTAGCCGAGGATGGACTGGCAGTTGTTGTCGAGTTCCTCGCGGATCTCCTCGGGCGCCCAGGCCAGCTCCTTGGCCAGTGGAATGGTCAGCAGCTGATCGATGGTGGTACGGGTCTTGCCCTGCAGTTCCTTCTGCACGGCGAACACATCCACGTGGTGGTAGTGCATCGCATGCAGGGTGGCCGCCGTCGGGGAGGGCACCCACGCGGTGGTGGCGCCGGCCTTGGGCTGGGCGATCTTCTGCTCGACCATGTCGGCCATCAGCTCGGTCATCGCCCACATGCCCTTGCCGATCTGAGCCTTGCCGGTAAAGCCGGCGGCCAGCCCGATGTCGACGTTGGCGTCCTCGTATGCCTTGATCCAGGTGGTGTTCTTCATCGCACCCTTGCGGATCATCGGACCGGCTTCCATCGACGTGTGAATCTCGTCGCCGGTGCGATCCAGGAACCCGGTGTTGATGAAGACGACACGGTCGGCTGCGGCCTTGATACATGCCTTGAGGTTGACGGTGGTGCGGCGTTCTTCGTCCATGATGCCGACCTTCATGGTGCCCTGCGGCAACCCCAGCACGTCTTCCACGCGGCTGAACAGCTCGCAGGTGAAGGCCACCTCGGCCGGCCCGTGCATCTTGGGCTTGACGATGTAGATGGAGCCGGTTCGGCTATTGGTCAAGGGGCCGTTAGCCTCGCCGGCCCGCAGCCCATGGATTGCGATCAGGCCGGTGAGCAAGGCATCCATGATGCCCTCGAACACCTCTTTCTCGTCGCCCTTCTTGTCACCATGGCCGTCGGTGACAACGATCGCGTCGTTGGTCATCAGGTGACCGACATTCCGGACGAACAGCAGGCTGCGGCCGGGCAGGGTGAGCTCGCCGCCGTCGGGTGTGGTGTAAGTGCGGTCCTGGTTGAGGATCCGGGTGAAGGTCTTGCCGTCCTTGGTGACCTCCTCGGCCAGGTCACCCTTATTCAGGCCGAGCCAGTTGCGGTACCCGAGCACTTTGTCGTCCGCATCGACGGCGGCTACCGAATCCTCGAAGTCCATGATCGTGGTCACCGCCGATTCCAGGACCACGTCCTTGACGCCCGCGCGGTCGGTGGCGCCAATCGGCGACTCCGGGTCGATCAGGATCTCGATATGCAATCCGTGGTTGACCAGCAGCACCGAAGTCGGGGCCTCGGCCGCGCCGGTATACCCGGCGAACTGGCCGGCGTCGGCCAGGCCTGACGACGAGTCACCCAGGGAAACCACCAGGTGGCCGTCTTCCACCGTGAAGCCCGTGGCATCGGCGTAAGTGCCCCCGGACAGCGGCACGCTGTCGTCGAGGAACTTGCGTGCGTAGGCGATCACCTTGTCGCCGCGAACCTTGTTGTAGCTGGTGCCCTTTTCGGCCCCGTCGCCTTCCGGGATGACGTCGGTGCCGTACAACGCGTCGTACAGCGAGCCCCAGCGGGCGTTGGCCGCATTCAGCGCGAAGCGCGCGTTGAGTATGGGCACCACCAGTTGCGGGCCGGCGGTTCTGGTGATCTCGTCGTCAACCCCCGAGGTGGTGATGGTGAAATCCTCGGGTTCGGGCAGCAGATATCCGATGTCGGTGAGGAATTGCCGGTAAGCCTCGGGGTCCAGCGGCTCGATCACCCGATGCCGATGCCACTTGTCGATCTGGGCCTGCAGATCATCTCTGATCTTGAGCAATTCCTGGTTCTGCGGGGTGAGGTCGGTGATCACTTTGTCGACGCCGGCCCAGAAGCTGTCCGGGTCCAGTCCGGTGCCGGGCAGGGCCTCGTTGTTCACGAAGTCATAGAGCACTCGAGCGACGCGCAGGTTCCCCGCCGGCACGCGGTCTGTCATGGTTCTCCTCCAAAATTGGCCGGTACTCGGCGGTATTCGCCGGTACTTGGGCCCCACTGGCTTCTCACTGGCTACGGCCCTCAGCCTACCGATCGGTAGCCTGACGAGCCTATCGGGCCAACCGCAAGGGCAGGTCACGGCGCGCCCAAAGCCCCGCCGACGGTAGGCAGCCGGTCCCGCCGGCCGGGCGCTGGCAACGCATTTTCGCGGCATTTTCGCGGCATTTTCGCGGCATTGTCGCGCTGCCTGGGCGCGGCGGCCGGCTCGGCCGCCGATCGTCCCGGGTCCGTGTTCCGGTCAGCCGAACTGGTCAGTCGCGGTTTCGCTGGTCGCGCATGGTGCCGACCAAGTCGTCCACCAGATCCTCGAGCGCCACCATGCCGACCACGGTGCCGTCGTCGGAAGTTACCAATGCCAGGTGGCTGTTGCTGCGACGCATCCGCGACAAGGCATCGGCCAACGGCAGTGCCTTGGGAACCTGCGGCAGCGGACGCACCATGTCCACCTTGATCACGGTGTGGTCGTCTTCGCCCAGCGCCAACACGTCCTTGATGTGCACGTACCCGATGAATGTGCCGCGATCCACCACCGGGAACCGCGAGAAGCCGGTCCGGGCCAGCGCCTGCTCGACGGCGCCGACCGTCGGGCCCCATCCCGCCGCCGCCACCGGCACGGATCGAATGTCGGACACCGGGACCGCGACATCGGCGACCACCCGGGTGCGGATCCGCAGTGCGCGGGTCAGCCGGGTGTGCTCCTCGGGATCCAGCAAACCTTCGGAGACCGATTCGGCGATCATCTCCGAGAGCTCCACCGTGGAAACCGTGATGTCGAGTTCGTCTTTGGGCTCCACCCCGAGCGCACGCAGTATTGCTTTGGCGGACTTGTCGTAGAGCGCGATAAAAGGGCGAGCGGCCCGCATATAGATCAGATAGGGCGGAACAAGCAGCATCGCGGCCTTCTCGGGTCCGGCGATGGCGATGTTCTTCGGCACCATCTCACCGAGCAGCACGTGCAGCATCACCACGATCGATAGCGCGATCCCGAAAGACAGCAGATGCAGCAGCGCGTCAGGGATACCTGCCAGGTGCAGTAGCGGGTGCAATAACTGGGCAACCGCCGGTTCGCCGATTCGGCCCAGCAGGATCGAGAAGACCGTGATACCCAACTGAGCACCAGTCAGCATCAGCGCGAGCTGTTCGCCAGCCCGTATCACCGTGACCGCACTTGTCCGGCCCTGCTCGGCCAGCGCTTCCAGACGGTCACGCCGGGCCGAGATCAGCGCGAACTCCGCTCCGACGAAAAACGCGTTGGCACCGATCAGCAGGAACGTCAGCGCCACGGCCAGTATGGGATTCATCGGCTACCCCGCTCTTCGCCGGGTTCACCATGGACGTGCCGGTGACCGCGCAGTTCGGTCAACTCGAGCAAGTCGATCCGGCGGCCGTCCATGTGCACCACCCTGGCGCGCCAGCACACCGATTCGTCGGGTAGATGGTCCAGGTCCAAGGCGGGAAGGTCGACCGACTCGCCGGCCACCGGGATATGTCCGAGTTCTCGCAGCACCAAGCCCCCGATCGTCTCGTAGGGCCCCTCCGGTGCGCGGTAGCCGGTGGCTATCGCCACCTCGTCGATACGAAGCAGACCCGATACCCGCCATCCAGTGCCGGCCGCGACCACATCGGGTGTCGCGTCGTCGTGTTCGTCGCGGACGTCGCCGACGATCTCTTCGATCAGGTCCTCCAGAGTGACCATGCCCGCAGTGCCGCCGTACTCGTCGACAACCATCACGGTCTGCAACGGATTGGCACGAATCTCGGCCATCACCGCATCGCCGTCCAGGGTCGACGGGACCACCGCAACCGGCTGGGCGACAGCGGTCAGCCGGGTGTGCGGCCGATCGGCCGACGCGACTTCGAACGCTTGCTTGACGTGCACGATGCCGACCGTCTCGTCCAGGTCGCCGCGGACAACCGGGAATCGCGAGAAACCGGATGCCGCGACGGCCGCGACCATGTCGGCGATGGTGTCGTCGGTCTGCAGCGCCACGATCTTCGATCGCGGCGTCATCAGCTCCTCTGCCGTCAGGGCACCGAACTGCAGGGATCTGCGCATCAGCGATGCGGTCGCGTCGTCCAACGAGCCGCGGCGAGCCGAGGCACGCACGAGCGACACCAGCTCCTGCGGGGTGCGCGCTGAGCGCAGTTCTTCGGCCGGCTCGATCCCGAGTTGACGCATGATCCAGTTCGCTGCTCCGTTGGTCAACCGGATCGCCGGCGTGAATACCGCCGAAAACAACCATTGGGGAAGCACGACGGCGCGTGCGGTGCGCAGCGGACGCGCCACCGCCAGGTACTTGGGCACCAATTCGCCGAACACCATCGACAGCGATGTCACTATCACCAGCGCCAGAAACGTCGTGATTGCGTCGGACATCCGATCCGAGATTCCGATGGCGGTGAGTGCCGGGTACGGGAGCTCGCCCACCAGGGGTTCGGTCAGGTAACCGGTCGTCAGAGTGGTGATGGAGATGCCCAATTGTGCGCCGGACAGTTGGAATGACAGCCGGCGATGCGCGCGCCGGATGAACCGGTCGCGGGTGCCGCCAGCGCGGGCGTTCGCATCGACGGTGCTGCGGTCCAGCGCGGTCAGCGAGAATTCGGCCGCTACGAACACCGCGGTGCCGAAGGTCAGCGCCAAGATGGCGACGATGCTGACGACGGTGCCGGCGAACATCATGGGCGGCCTGGTGGTCGTGATGTCGCCGCAGCCCGCTCCGACGCCGGGCGTGGCCCGCCCCCGAAGCCTACGGCTTCGACGGGTGCCTGCGGCACGTCATCCCTTTCGCTCGATCCCGCGGCGCTGCGTCGCGGGACTGAAGTCCATATCGTAGCGAAACCGTTCGGCACGAATCGGTGCCCGCCACCCGGTGACCGCACTCACCAGCCGGTGGGCAACGGATGGCCTTCGGCGAAGCCCGCCGCCGACTGAACACCGATCACCGCACGCTCATGCAACTCCGCCAGGTTGGCGGCGCCGACATAGGTGCACGTGCTGCGCACGCCAGAGGTGATGTGGTCGATCAGATCCTCGACACCGCCGCGATCCGGGTCGAGCCCCATCCGCGACGTCGAGATACCTTCGTCGAACAGCGCCTTTCGGGCGCGGTCGAAGGCGCTGTCGGTGGTGGTCCGGGCGACCACCGCCCGTTTGGACGCCATGCCGTAGCTCTCCTTGTACGGCTGATCCTCGCGGTCTCGCATCAGATCACCCGGAGACTCGTAGGTGCCGGCGAACCACGATCCGATCATCACGTTCGACGCACCGGCCGCGAGCGCCAGCGCGACATCGCGCGGATGGCGGATTCCGCCGTCGGCCCACACATGGCCACCGAGTTGCCTTGCCGCGGCAGCGCATTCGACCACGGCGGAGAACTGCGGGCGGCCGACGCCGGTCATCATCCGAGTCGTGCACATGGCACCGGGGCCGACGCCGACCTTGACGATGCTCGCCCCGGCGCCCAGCAGCTCGCGGGTTCCCTCGGCCGAGACCACGTTGCCGGCCGCCAGCGGCACACCCAACTCCAGCGACGCTACCGCGCTTATCGCATCCAGCGCCTTGAGCTGGTGCCCGTGCGCGGTGTCGATCACCAGCACGTCGACCCCTGTTTCGGCGAGGGCACGAGCCTTGGCGGCCACGTCGCCGGTGATGCCGAGGGCCGCACCGATCCGAAGTCGGCGTCCGGCGTCAGTGGCCGGGGTGTAGATGCCGGCGCGGATCGCGCCGGTACGGGTCAGCACGCCCGCCAATGTCCCATCGGCGCTGGTGACCACCGCGACATCGATGGGGGCGTGCTCCAACAGATCGAAGATCTTGCGCGGCTCGGTGCCCACCGGGGCCGTCACGAAGTCCGCCGCGGCGATATCGCGCACCCGAGTGAAGCGGTCCACGCCCAGGCAGGACGATTCACTCACTAAACCGATGGGGCGGCCCTCGAAGACAACCACGGCGACTCCGTGCGACCGCTTGTGGATCAGCGCCATCGCATCGGACACGGAGTCGTCGGGCGCCAGCGTCACCGGCGTGTCGAGCACCAGATCACGGCTCTTGACGAAGTGCACGGTCTGCTGCACGGCCGGGACGGGCAGGTCCTGCGGCAGGATCACGATGCCGCCGCGGCGAGCCACGGTCTCAGCCATCCGGCGCCCGGCCACCGCCGTCATGTTGGCCACCACCACCGGAATCGTGGTTCCCGAACCGTCGGCGGTGGACAGATCCACGTCGAACCGCGACGCCACCTCCGAGCGGCTCGGCATGATGAACACGTCGTCATAGGTCAGGTCGTATCCGGGCCGGTGCCCGTCCAGAAACCTCATGGCTCGCCTTTGGTTGAGTCCCTTCCAGCCCGGCTAGGCCGGGACCTCGCTGCGGTCTGCGCCCCACAAAGTGTGGAACTTGCCCGGTCCGTCGATCCGCCCGTACGTGTGCGCGCCGAAAAAGTCGCGCTGGGCCTGGGTAAGGGCGGCAGGCAGCCGCTCGGTGCGCAGCGCATCATAGTAGGACAGGGCCGACGAGAACCCGGGCGTGGGAATACCCAGCTGGGCCGCGGTGGACACCACGCGCCGCCAACTGTCGATAGCCGACTCAACGGCGCTGCGGAAATATGGCGCGACGAGCAGACTGGCCAGGTTGGGTTCGGCGTCGAAGGCTTCCTTGATGCGGTTGAGGAACTTCGCCCGGATGATGCAGCCGCCCCGCCAAATGGTGGCCAGGTCGCCGGGGGAGATCTGCCAGCCGTATTCGGCGCTGCCGGCCTGGATGTGGTTGAAGCCCTGCGCATAGGCCACGATTTTGGAGGCGTACAAGGCCCGTCGAACGTCCTCGGTGAAGGTGTCGGGATCGGCCGGCCGGTCACCGAGCCGCCCGGAGGCCAACCCGCGGGTCGCCGCACGCTGCTCCACGGATCCCGATAGCGCACGGGCGAACACCGCCTCGGCGATGCCGGTCACGGGCACCCCCAGGTCCAGGGCGGACTTGACGGTCCAGCGTCCGGTGCCTTTCTGCTCGGCTTGGTCGAGGATCACATCGACGAGTGGCTTTCCGGTCTTGGCGTCGTTGTGTCGCAACACCTCGGCCGTGATCTCGACCAGATAGCTGTCCAGGTCGCCCTTGTTCCACTCGGTGAACACCTCGGCGATCCGCGGTGCGCTCAGCCCCAGCCCGTCGCGCAGCAGCTGGTATGCCTCGCCGATCAGCTGCATGTCGGAGTACTCGATGCCGTTGTGCACCATCTTGACGAAGTGCCCGGAGCCATCGGGGCCGATGTGGGTACAGCACGGCACGCCGTCGACGTGCGCCGAGATCTCCTCGAGCAGCGGTCCCAGCGATTCATACGATTCCGCGGGCCCGCCGGGCATGATCGACGGCCCGTTCAGCGCGCCCTCTTCGCCGCCGGAGATCCCGGCGCCGACGAAGTGCAGTCCGCGCTCTCGCATCGCCCTTTCCCGGCGAATGGTGTCGGTGTAGAGCGCGTTTCCGCCGTCGATGATGATGTCGCCGGGCTCCATGGCGTCGGCGAGCGCGTTGATGACGGCGTCGGTCGGGTCACCGGCCTTAACCATGATCAGCACCCGGCGGGGCGTCTGCAGTGCGGCCAGAAACTCCGTAATCGTTTCACTGCGGACGAAGTTTCCCTCCGACCCGTGCTCTTTCAGCAGCGCATCGGTCTTGGCGACGGACCGGTTGTGCAGCGCCACGGTGTAGCCGTGCCGGGCGAAGTTGCGGGCGATGTTCGAACCCATCACCGCCAGGCCGGTGACGCCGATCTGTGCGGTGGCGGTGCTCGATTCCGACGAACTCATGTGCTGCCTTTCGGTCGGGCCTGTCAGGTTTGGCGAATTCTTGCCGAAGCTGTCCGGCAAGGCTGGTCCGACACACTGTGGCACAGTGGGGTCGCGGTCTTCCAAGGTGTTTGGGCCTGTGTCAGACGCCGAACAGCCGCTGCAGCTCGGTGAGCCACGGGACGGCCAGCGCGACCGTGGGCACCACCAGCACCGCGGCCGCGGCCAGATACGCGGTCACGGATAGCGCCCGGCTATTGCCGCGTCCGGCCAGCCGCCGCACCCGTACCACCGTGCTGGGGCCTCCGGCGGCCAGGGCGCCCGACGGCGCTGTGCAGGAGGCGCAGGCGACCAGTGCCCGGGCCAGCGCCGCGCGACCGGCGGCGCGCACCGCGGCGTCGTCGGCGAGCAGTTCAACCAGTAGCTGCACGGCACGCAGCGCATTAGCGCTGCGGACGAGCCGCGGAAATGCCGCGTGCACGGCGGTGAATGCTTCCAGGACCAGGTCGTGACGGGCACGCAGATGCGCCCGCTCGTGGGTGAGGATGGCGGCGACTTCCTTGTGGGTCAGCGCCGTCAGCGTTCCCTCGCTGACCACTACCCGGCTACGGACGCCGGGCAGACAATAGGCAAGCGGTTGCGCCACGTTGAGCACGCGCAGATCCCGGGTTCGCGCGCAAGGCTCGGCCAGCGCGGCGCCGTGCCCTACTCCAACCAGATCGACCACCATACGGTGATGGGCCCGACGGCGCCGAGTGGCGATGGCCACCCGAACTATGGCAACCATTAGCCGGGCCCCGACCAGCACAGTCAGCGCGAAGACGGTGATATATGCCGCCCACAACGGCCAGCCGAGCCGGATTCGGGCGTCGAGGACACCGGCCGTAGGCCGCCCGTCAGCGCCGGGCATGAGCAGCCGGCTGGCGATGGCGATGCCCGCGCTGAACGCCGAGAGCGCCGCGGCCAGTGCTATCGCTTGCCAGAGGACCATCGCGGCCCGCGGGGCGCGCAGCGGCCACGTCGCTCGTGCCAACAAGGCTGGTGTCGGGCCAGCCAGCAGCACCGCGAGGATGGTGAAGGCCAGCGCGGACACGCTGCTAGTCTCTCTCAGTCCTCCGCCGGAGCGCCAGCAGATGGGGGAATGCGGTGTGCCGCTTCCAATTCGGCAAGGGCGCGACGAAGTGCGTCGGCCTCGTCGGCACCGACACGCTCGACGAAGTGAACTAGTGCGGCGTGTCTGCTGCCGGAGTCCTCGGCCTGGGCCAGCGCGTCGACCATCAGACCGGCAACCAACTCGTCGCGGCCGTGCACGGGTGCGTAGCGGTGCGCCCGATCGTCGCGGATCTGTGAGACCAGATTCTTTTTCGCTAACCGTTGCAGCACGGTCATGACGGTGGTGTAGGCAAGGTCACGTCGCGCCGACAACGCTGCGTGGACCTGGCGGACGGTCTGGGGTTCCGGCGTGGACCACAGGTGGTCCATCACTGCACGTTCCAGATCCCCCAACCGCGTCAGCTTGGCCATAGTTCGTTCTCTCCCTGAGCGTTGCACCAAGCGTACTCCGGTTTACTACCGACTGTCGTATCCAAGCGGTCCTGATTCATCTGTCAGCGCCGGCTCCGAGTTCGGCACCCTCCGACACCCTCCGACACCCTTAGGCAATTCGGCACATTCGATGCTTGCAGAATTAGGGCAGCCTTGCCTATCCTAAGGGTGGTCGAGCAATACATGACCGTGCCGGAGTCCTGAGGGCTGCAGTGACCCCCGGTCTACTCGATCGGCGAGCCCCGTGCTGGTGCACGGGGCTCGCCCGTTGTTCGCCCCGAGGTGTTCCATGGCGCCGGCAGACCTGCGGGAACCCGCCGATACCGATGGTGTAGACACATGAACGTGCCATCTGACCCCGACCCGGACACAGGTGTCAGCCCGCCGACGTTCACCGCGCCGTTCGACAATCAACTGGGTCTGCAATTCACCGAACTCAGCCCGGACGGCGCACGCGCGCAGCTGAAGGTCAGACCCGAGCTGTTGCAGCCGATGGGCCTCGTGCACGGCGGTGTGTACTGCTCGATGATCGAGAGCATGGCCAGCGTGGCGGCGTTCACCTGGCTCAGTACCCGCGGCGGTGGGGGCGTGGTCGGCGTCAACAACAACACCGATTTTCTGCATGCCATCACGTCGGGCATGGTGTACGGCACCGCCGAACCATTGCATCGCGGCCGGCGTCAACAGCTGTGGTTGGTCGTCATCACCGACGAGACCGATCGGGTGGTGGCCCGGGGTCAGGTGCGGCTGCAAAATCTGGAGCCGTCGCCAGACTCCTGAACCCAGCGTCGCCGCGGTGTCGACGGGTCGACGCGACACCGCGCGAGGTCCGGCGTTTCACCTTTTAGTGATGTTTCACCGCCGGCCTTGCCGGCCTCGCTGTGACTGCCCGATCGATCTCGCGGTGCCGCGGAATCGCGTCAGCGTGCGGGGCGTCGCTGTTGGCGTAGGCCCGGCTGCAGATCATGTACAGGATGCCGAGGCTGACGATGACCCCCGACATCAGCAGTACGACGTAGTTGTCGTACCAGGGCGCCTCGGGCGTCCGCGGCCAGCAGACGTTGGTGATCGCCGCGACGCCGTAGGCCAGGGCGCCGATGTTGACGGCCATTCCCCAGCGGCCCAGCCGGTACTTGCCGGACGGCGCCCAGCCCTTCAGTCTGGCGCGCAGGGCCGCCAGCACGACCATCTGGAACCCGAGGTAGACCCCGACGGTGCCGAAGCTGATGAGCTTGTTGAGCGGGTGTTCGGAGACGATTGAGCCGATGATCAGCGATGCCGGGATGATGACGGCGGCCAGCAGGGCGTACGGCGGCACGTGTCGTTTGTGATCGAACCGTGCCAACAGCCGCGAGCCGACGATCATGCCGTCGCGGCCATAGGAATAGATGAGGCGGCTGGCAGCGGCCTGCAGGCTCAGTGCGCACGATACGAATGAGATCAACACGATGCCGAGCACGATCCGGGAGCCGATATCGCCGAAGGCACTGGCGAGAACGGTCGAGATCGGATTGGTGTCCTCGCCGCGGATCACCGCGCCGAAGTCGGTGACCGACAGGATCAGGCTCAGGCACACGAACGTTGACGCGGCCCCGCCGATGTAGATGGTGCGCCGCATCGCCTTGGGGATCTGTACTCCGGGATTGCGAACCTCCTCGGCAACGTCTCCGCACGCCTCGAACCCGAAGAACTGGTAGAGACCGATCAGGCCGGCAGCCAGGAACGCATACAGGAAACTGTGATTGCCTTCGGCACCGAAACTGTGAAAGAGCACGCCGAGCCCGTGGTGGCGGTGCATGACCAGCAGCCAGACGCCGACGACCAGGGCGCCGATCAGCTCGGCGGAGAAGCCGAAGATGGCGAAGTAACCCAGAATTTTGGTCCCGGTCAGGTTGATCAGTGTCGCCACCGCCAACACGGCCAGTCCGCAATAGATCTTGGCCTCAACGGTGGGTGCGAAGCCGAACATCGCCGCCACATACGGGCCGGCGCCGAAAGCCGCATCCGCGATCAGCGCCAACAGGCAGAACATGTAGATCCAGCCGGTCATCCATGCCCATTTGCGACCCCACAACCGTCGCGCCCAGGGGTAGACGCCACCGGCCACCGGGAATTGCGCCACCACTTCGCTGAACACCAGCACGACCAGCATCTGCCCGGCGCCGACGATCAGCAGACTCCAGATCATCGGCGGACCGGCGGTGGCCAACGCGAACGCGAACACCGTATAGATGCCGACCACGGGCGACAGGTAGGTGAAGCCGAGCGAGAAATTGGCCCACGGGCTCATGTCTCGGCGGAACTCCGACTGGAACCCCAGCGCCTTGAGCTGGGCAAGGTCCTCGTCGTCTTCCGGAATATTGCCGGATGTCGTGGCGGTGTTATCCGCATGGACCTTCTGGTGGTCCGCGCCATTGTGCGCGGCATGAGTGACTCGGCCGGTTACGTCGAGCGCCACATCGGTGTCCAAACTTCGCCCCCCAGCCAGTGGCTTCGTGAAAAACATCTGCACGGACTCCCCATCATCGATATGCCAAATCGGTTGTGCTGCTGCGTCCTTGCCGCTCGAATCGCGACAAGCGACAGGCTGTGCTACTTGTCCCTCGCCTCCTTGATCAATGTCGCGGCCGTGCGCTTGAGTACGTCGCGCTGCCGAGAGACGTCGGCGAGTGCTTTGCGCAGCTGGTTGAGCTCATCGCGGTCGCTGACCGCGGCGTCCTCGTCGGCCCTGGTGCTCGCCGTGACCCACCGGGCCGCGGGATCCTCACGCATCCCCGGCTCGCCGGCAAGGGCCGGGATCACCGGTTGACGTGAGCCGGCTCGAGGCCGCGTCTGGTCGCCCCGTGGCGCGTTGACCACGCTGGCCACCGGGCCCATCGGGGGCATGCCGTAGAAGCCGCCGGGCGCGGCGACCTGCGGCAGTCCGTCGAGGGCGGCGGTCGGCAACGCGCTCGCGGTGAGCCGGATCGCCGGGGACCCGGCCCATGACTGCGGGACCGACAGCTTGCCGACCGACATCGCCTGGCCCAGGCCGGCCGACGCCCCGGCGCTCGCCCCCGAGCCATGCGAATCAACCAGCGTGGAACCCAGCCCGCCCGCCAGTCCGTCCCCGGCCAGCGGAGAAACGTCCGACGCCGTGGTCGCGGTCAGCGAATCGATCAATGGATTCCAGGCCACGGCGATCGCCGGTGCAAGGGTCAGGCAAAGCCCGGAGGCGTCGAAGTTCAGTCCCTCGGAAAGGATCTGATAACCGACAGTCGATCCGCTCAGGGAGTTGAACGTCTGGATCGGATAACTGTTGAAGAAGTCCAGCAACAGATTCGATCCGGGAAACGTCCCCGCCGACAGAGTTTGCAGCATGTCGGGCACGCTCGACAACCCCGACTGGGTGCCGGCGCCGGTCCCGGCGGCGGCTGCCTGGCTGACCGCGGTGGACTGAGCCGCGGTCCCGGCCGGGTTCGTGTCCTGCTTGGGTGCGGTGAACGGCGTCAACCTGGTTGCCACCGCCGACGCGCCGGCATAGCCGTACATCGCCGCGGCATCCTGGGCCCACATCTCTGAGTACTGCGCCTCGGTGGCCGCGATCGCCGGCGCATTCTGTCCCAGAACATTGGTGGCCACGAGCGACGCCAACAACGCCCGGTTGACCTCGATCGCCGGCGGGGGCACCGTGGCCGCAACTGCCGCCTCGTAGGCCGCCACCGCGGATCCCAGCTGGCTCGCGGTCTGCAGCGCCCGGGCGGCGGTGGTGGTCAGCCAGAGCACATATGGGGCCACCGCCGCGGCCATCGCACCCGATGACGGACCCAGCCACGGCCCGCCGGTCAGCTCTGCGACCACCGTCCGATACAAGCTCGCCGCCGTCCCCAACTCTGCCGCCAACGCCTGCCACGTTCCGGCGGCCGTCACCAGTGACATCGCACCCGGGCCCGCATACATCCGGGCAGAATTGATCTCCGGCGGCAGTCCGCCAAAATCCATGAGGCTGATCACAAGATCGCCTCCTTGATCAGGCGGGCTGCCGCATCGCGCTCCATCGCCACTTCGGCGATCTCCTTGCGCAACTTGTCGAGCTCGTCACGTTCGCGTTGGCTCAACGTGCTGGCCACCTGGGAGATACCGCGTTGGGCCGGTGCCGAGCGGCCCGGGAGCTGGTCGTCGGCGCGCTGCGCGACAGCCCACGGTGGGAGCATCTTGGTACGTGAGGCGGATCGAGGGCGGGTCTGGTCGCCGCGCGACGCGTTGACAACGCTGCCCACCGGCGGAATGCCGCCGTAGCAGCCTCCCGGTCCGGCCGTCTCGACCCCGGGTATGCCGTCGAGGCTGGCGATTGGCGACGTTGCGGCGGCCAATCGGATCGCCGGGGACGCAGTCCACGATGCCGGCACCGACAACTTGCCGACCGTGGCCGCCTCGCCCAAGCCCGCCGATACCCCGGCACCGCCCGGACTGGCCGGAAGTGACCCGCCCGTAGCCGGGTCATAGGAGCCCAGCAGCGCTCCCAGCCCGGCGTCGGGGGCCACCCCGGCCGCAGCCGCTGCTTCCGCGGGTAGTGCCAACCCGTAAAGACCGCCCAACAGGGGAGTGATGCCAGAAGCCGTGAACAAGAACCCGCTGAGGACCAGCGTCCAGTTCCCCACATTCATGGCGAACGTGTTGACGTCGGTGCCCAACTCGGTACCGAGGAAGTTCTCCAGCAGCGCAACCGGATCGAACGATCCTCCGCCCAACGCGAGGCTTTGCAGCGCGTTGGGCACCGCCGCCAACTGCGACAGCTGGGACTGGGTGCTCGGGCCGGCCGCGGAGGCGGCGACCTGCGAGACCGTGGCGGCTTGACTGGCCGTACCGCCAGGGTTGGTCGTCGGTGGCGGTGAGTTGAACGGTGTCAACGCTGTTGCCACCGCTGACGCACCGGCGTAGCCGTACATCGCCGCCGCGTCCTGAGCCCACATCTCGGTGTATTGCGCCTCGGTGGCCATGATCGCCGGGGTGTTCTGGCCCAGAATGTTCGTGGCCACCAGCGCCGCCAACAACGCCCGATTCACCTCGATCTCCGGCGGCGGCACGGTGGCCGTGAACGCGGTTTCGTAGGCCGCGATGGCCGATTTGAGCTGACCGGCGGTCTGCTGCGCCTGTGCGGCCGTAACGCTCATCCACGACACAAACGGCGCCACGGCGGCAACCATGGATCTCGACGACGGGCCCACCCACGGCCCATCCGTCAACTCCGACACCGCCGCCCGATAGGACGCCGCCGTCGAATTCAGCTCTGCCGCCAACCCGTCCCAGGCGACGGCGGCTGCCACCAAGGGCCCCGACCCCGGGCCCGCGTACATCCGACCGGAGTTGACCTCCGGCGGCAACACCGAGAAATCCAACGCCAAAGCCCCCTCGCACCTGACCGGGCACCAGGCCAAACATTCGCGGCCGCAACACTTTCGAATGTTGACTTGCTGCTCGGTTTCGAGCGCCGTCGTTGGCGCACGAATGACGGCCCCCACGACGTCCCACTCGCCGGGCCGGAGGTAATGATGAACGCTATCCCTGTAGTCACACTGGCTAATCGCTGGTAGTTTGCTGAAAGTGCTGGGTTCGGTCTCGATGTGACACTTTGTCCGTCGAGTCGGCAACAGTTCGAAACCAGCCGCGCAGGACTGAGCCCGGTGGGCCGATAGAACGGTGGACCGCAGCTGCCGGCGGATCCGAAACTGTACCGAGCCAGCCGTGGGTCGCATCAAAGCTGTTGCAATACAGACTTTTATGATTCGAGAGGAATTCTGACCACTGCGATTGATCAGTCGATCGCCCATCATCGGGAAGCGGGCCGACGCAGTCCGCACTCGCGGCATCGGAGGTGCCGTGTGGCAACGACGCACACGGCAGATCACGTTCGGCAACGATGCCAAGCAACGTTTGCTATACGTAAAATGAGCGAACTTGAGTGACAATCCGGAGGATTGTGGGCAGTAGTGACGGGTTACGTCGGTAACGTCGCCCAGCGGCACCGAACGTAGCTTTTGGCAGGGCGACAAACCCGGTGGCGCACGGGTTGTCGCGCGCCCGCGTCTCGCGCGTATATAGGTGCGCGCGAGACGGTCTCGGCAGTAGACGTTCATCGGCTGATCCTGCGAGGCTGAGTCAATCGGCGAAGGGCCCCCACGCGTGCCGCTCGAGGGTGGCCGGTTTCTTGCCCAGCTTTCCGGCCCGCACCATGACGGCCAGGCTGTCCAGGATGACCCTGCTGCTCATCAGCGCGGTCTGCTCGGCCCAGTCGTAGGGCGGTGAGCACTCCACCACCTCGATGCCGTTCAGACCGGGTTCGGAGATCATCCGGATCAGGTTGAGGGCTTCCCGCGGCAGTAGCCCGCCGGGCTCGGGCCAGCCGGTGCCGGGCACGAACCCGGCATCGATGACGTCGATGTCGAACGACAGATACACCGCCTTGGCGTCCTTCCACGCCGTTTCGAGCGCGATCTCGGCGACCTTTTCGATCCCGACGCGTTCGACGTCTCCGACCGTGATGACGGTGCTACCGCGCTGGCGGCCCACCTGGACGCCGGCGCGCGGCGCCTGCCATCCACCGATGCCGATCTGCACCAGGTTGGTGGCCGGGGCGTTCTTGATGTTGGTGGCGTGGAACCACGGCGTGGTGTGCATCCGCTCGTCCAGATCGGTTTCCTGGGTGTCGACGTGCCGGTCGAAATGGATGATGCCCACGTTGCCGTCCAGGTAGGGGGCCAGGCCCCGCACCGTTGGGAAGCCGATCGAGTGGTCGCCACCGAGCACGACCGGGAACACACCGTTGGACACCACATGGGCCATGGCCTGGCTGATCTGGTCGAACGACTTCTCGATGTTGGCGGGAATGGTGACCACGTCGCCGATGTCGACGATGTTGAGCTGTTCTCGCAGGTCGACGCCCAATTCGTAGCAGTATGTGCCGAACAGGTTGGTCGAGCGGCGGATTCCCATCGGCCCGAATCGGGTGCCCGGGCGGTAGGTGGTGCCGGCATCCAGCGGTGCCCCGAAGACGGCCACCTCGGCGTCGGCGACGTCGTTCACGTCCTCGAGAAACGGCGCCTTGAGGAAGGTTCCGCGTTCCCCGGCGAAGTGGGGGAGTTCACCACGGGCAAAGGTCGACAGCGTCCGGTCGTTGATCGTGGGGGCGGCTTGTAGGCCGTGGGCGATGCAGCGGTCTATTTCTTCGCGGTGGCGGCGGGTGGGCAACTCGGCTTCGGCCTGCTGAGCCCACAGGCCCTCCCGGTTCGGGATGTCGGCTTGGCCAGCGAACGGATTTGTCATCACGGTGTCCTCTCGTCCAGAAGCAACTCAAGGCGGGAGGACGCACCGGCGACCGGCAATAAGCGAAGGGCAAGTCCACTGGACCGTTCCGATATGCCGGCGCGCCACATTTCCCGCACTCACCGTCTTGTCGCTCTCCGGGTACGGCGAACTCGTCCGGGCGGCCCCCTCGGCGCGCCGCACTTCACCGTACCTACCCCGCCGGCCGCCGCGACGCACTTCACGCTGAAAGACAGCTGTGAATGCGGCTCCCGCGCGCAACACCGCGGCGCCCATGGCAGGATCGGAGGCCATGCGTCTGACGCCGCATGAGCAAGAGCGACTTCTGTTGTCCTACGCCGCCGAGCTGGCCCGCCGCCGTCGGGGCCGCGGTTTGCGCCTCAATCACCCCGAAGCCGTCGCCGTAATCACCGACCACATCCTGGAAGGCGCGCGGGACGGCCGCACCGTTGCCGAGCTGATGGCCAGCGGATGTGATGTGCTGGGCCGCGACGACGTGATGGAGGGAGTACCGGAGATGATCACAGATGTGCAAGTGGAAGCAACATTCCCGGACGGCACCAAGTTGGTCACCGTCCATCATCCAATCGCATGATTCCCGGCGAAATCCTTTACGGCACCGGCGACATCGACATCAACGCGGGCGCGCAGCAGCTGGAGATGCGGGTCATCAACACCGGTGACCGTCCGGTCCAGGTCGGCAGTCACGTCCACCTTCCACAGGCCAATGCGGCGCTGTCGTTCGATCGCGCGGCGGCCCATGGCTACCGGTTGGACATTCCGGCGGCCACCGCGGTCCGCTTCGAGCCGGGCGTTTCCCGGACCGTCCAGCTGGTTCCGCTACGCGGGCGACGCGAGGTCCACGGGCTGACACTGGATCCCCCGGGAAGGCTCGACGCTTCATGATGCGGTTGACCCGGGAGCGCTACGCGCAGCTGTACGGTCCTACCACCGGTGACCGGATCAGACTGGCCGACACCGATCTACTGGTCGAAATCAGCGAAGACCGCTGCGGTGGGCCGGGACTGGCCGGTGACGAGGCAGTCTTCGGTGGCGGCAAGGTGTTGCGCGAGTCGATGGGTCAGGGGCGCGCGACCCGGGCCGACGGCGCGCCCGACACTGTCATCACCGGTGCAGTGATTATCGACTATTGGGGAATCATCAAGGCCGACATCGGGATTCGTGATGGCCGCGTCGTCGCGATCGGCAAGGCCGGTAATCCCGACACCATGTCGGGTGTGCATCCGGATCTGGTCGTCGGACCCTCCACCGAGGTCATCGGCGGCAACGGGCGCATTCTCACCGCCGGCGCCATCGACTGTCACGTACACTTGATCTGCCCGCAGCTGATACCCGTAGCGCTGGGCGCGGGCATCACGACCATCATCGGCGGCGGAACCGGCCCCGCCGAAGGCACCAAGGCCACCACCGTCACCCCCGGGGCATGGCATCTGGCCCGGATGCTGGAATCACTGGATTGCTGGCCGGTGAACTTTGCCCTGCTCGGCAAGGGAAACACCGTCAGCCACGAGGGGTTGTGGGAGCAATTGCGCGGCGGCGCGTCGGGTTTCAAATTGCACGAGGACTGGGGATCCACCCCCGCCGCCATCGACGCCTGCCTGAGGGTTGCCGACGCCGCCGGGGTGCAGGTGGCGCTGCACACCGACACCCTCAACGAGATGGGATTCGTCGAAAACACCATTGCCGCCATTGCCGGCCGTTCGATCCACACCTACCACACCGAGGGCGCCGGCGGCGGCCACGCACCCGACATCATGAAAGTGGCCGGACAGCCGAATGTGCTTCCCAGTTCCACCAATCCGACTCGTCCGCACACGGTGAACACGCTCGACGAGCATCTGGACATGCTGATGGTCTGCCATCACCTCAATCCCTCGGTACCCGAAGATCTGGCCTTCGCCGAAAGCCGGATCCGCCCGTCCACCATGGCCGCCGAAGATCTGCTGCACGACATGGGGGCAATCTCGATGATCGGCAGCGACTCCCAGGCCATGGGCCGCATCGGCGAGGTGATAATGCGCACCTGGCAGACCGCCCACGTGATGAAACGCCGTCGCGGCACACTGCCCGGTGACGGCCGGGCCGACAATAACCGGACACGCCGCTACGTCGCCAAATACACCATCTGCCCGGCCGTCGCACACGGCATGGACCACGAAATCGGCTCGATCGAGGTGGGCAAGCTCGCCGACCTGGTGCTCTGGGAGCCGGCATTTTTTGGGGTGCGCCCGGACCTGGTGCTCAAGGGCGGCGTGATCGCCTGGGCGGCCATGGGCGACGCCAACGCCTCGATACCCACGCCCCAGCCGGTGCTGCCGCGACCGATGTTCGGCGCCGCCCCGGCCACTGCGGCCGCCACTTCCGTGCACTTCGTCGCGCCGGCGTCCGTCGATGCGGGATTGGCCGGCCGGCTCGCAGTCAACCGCCGGCTGGTTCCGGTGGCCGATGTACGCACCGTGGGCAAGGCCGACTTGCCGCTCAACGACGCACTACCCACCATCGAGGTCGATCCCGACACCTTTACCGTGCGTATTGACGGTGAAGTCTGGCAGGAACAACCCGCCACCGAACTTCCCATGGCGCAACGATATTTCTTATTCTAGTAGCCTCTAGTGACCCTCCGATGACCTCGCTTGCGGTGCTGCTCGCTCTGGCCGACTCGCGGCTGCCCACCGGATCGCACGTGCACTCCGGAGGCATCGAAGAGGCCGTCACCAGCGGTCTGGTGACCGATCTGGCCACCCTGCAGGCGTTCCTGACACGACGGATCCGCAGCCACGGACTGGTCACGGCCTCGATCGCGGCGGCAGTGCACCGCGGCGAGCTGACACCCGCCGACGCCGACCACGAAACCGACGCCCGCACACCAGCTCCCGCGGCCAGGCAAGCTTCACGCAGCCAGGGCCGCGGCCTGACGCGGCTGGCCCGGACGGTGTGGCCCGAAGCCGACTGGGACGACCTCGGCCCGCGGCCACATCTGGCGGTAACCGCAGGACGCATCGGAGCCCTCAGCGGACTCACCCCGCAACACAACGCGCTGCACATCGTCTACACCACCATGACCGGCTCGGCCACCGCCGCCCAGCGACTACTAGCGCTGGACCCCACCGACGTCGCAGTGCTGACCTTCCGGCTGTCGCAATTGTGCGAACACACCGCCGCCGAGGCCACCGCCGGACTGGCCGACTTGTCCGATCCGCTGCTCGACATGCTGGCGCAACGCCATGCCGAACGCGAGCGACCTTTGTTCGCCTCCTGAAAGGTAAGCAGTGTCAACACATTCGCACTCACACGCCCAGAGCCACCGTCCACGACGGGTCCGTCAACCGGGGGAGCCGTTGCGCATCGGCATCGGCGGCCCGGTGGGCTCCGGCAAGACCGCGCTCGTGGCGGCGCTGTGCCGGCAGTTGCGCGACGAGTTGTCCCTGGCCGTGCTGACCAACGACATCTACACCACCGAGGACGCCGACTTCCTGCGCAAGCATGCGGTGCTGCCCGACGACCGGATTGCGGCCGTGCAGACCGGCGGGTGCCCGCACACCGCGATCCGCGACGACATCACCGCGAACCTCGATGCGATCGACGACTTGATCGCAGCGCACGACCCACTCGACCTGATCCTGGTCGAGTCCGGGGGCGACAACCTCACGGCTACCTTTTCTTCCGGCCTGGTGGATGTGCAGATCTTCGTCGTCGACGTGGCTGGCGGCGACAAAGTGCCGCGCAAGGGCGGACCGGGAGTCACCTACTCGGATCTGTTGGTAGTCAACAAGACTGACCTTGCCCCGCTGGTAGGCGCCGACTTGCAGGTGATGTCCCGCGACGCCGACGCGGTGCGCGACGGCCGGCCGACGGTGCTGCAGTCGTTGACCGAGGACCCGGCCGCCACCGCGGTGCTGGCCTGGGTTCGTGCCCAATTGGCAGTCGCTGATGCAATCTGAGGTCCTGCTGGTAGCAGCCCGGAACCGATTGCCGCGCATCCAATCCCGCGGTGGCATCACGGCTCGTTGCACCGCGCCCGACACCATATATCTGGTGTCGGCGGCGGCAAACCCGCTTGGTGGCGACATCGTCGACATCCGGGTGGTCGTCGAACAGGGCGCCCGGCTGCGGCTACGCAGCGCAGCCGGCACCGTGGCGTTGCCCGGTGTCGAAACACCGACATCCCAAGCCCATTGGGACATCGAGGTGACCGGAATCCTGGATGTGGACCTGGAGCCGACGGTCGTCGCCGCGGCGGCCCGACACCTGTCGACCGTTGCCCTGCGGCTGCACGACGGGTGCGAGCTCCGCTTCCGCGAACGGGTTCAGATCGGCAGATACGGTGAAAGTGAAGGGTTTTGGACAGGCTCGCTGCGCGCCGACCGGGATGGCCGCCCGATGCTGCGACACCGGGTGGAACTGGGCGCCGGATCGCTGGCCGATGACGTCATCTCGGCACCGCGGGCGACTATCAACGAACTACGTTATCCCGAAACGACATTGGCTTCCGACCTACCGGATACGTCGACGATCTTGACGTTGGCAGGTGGCGGGACACTGAGCACCTGGCAGGGTGCCCGGTTATCTGTCAGCTTGCCCGCCGAGCCGCCGGGCGGTGCGCCTCGGCCGCCAGTACCGCCAGCTGCTCGAGCCGGGTGCGCGCGAACGCCTGCTGTTCGGTGATGGTCAGCTGACCGCGCCGAGTGCTCAGGAAGGTCACAGTCCAGGACAGCAGCGTACTGACCTTGGTCTTGAACCCGACCAAGTAGACCAAGTGCAACACCAGCCAGGCGAACCAGGCAATCAGGCCGCTGAACTCCACCGGACCGATCTTGGCCACCGCGGAAAACCGCGACACTGTGGCCATGGACCCCTTGTCGAAGTACTGGAAGGGCTCACGCTGTGTCGGATCGGCCCCGGCGAGTTCGGCTTTGATTGTGCCGGCGGCGTACTTGGCGCCCTGGATGGCTCCCTGCGCCACCCCGGGCACGCCCTCGACCGCTGCCATGTCTCCGATGACGAACACGTTGGGGTGCCCGGGGATCGTCAGATCCGGCAGCACCTTGACCCGGCCGGCGCGGTCGAGTTCGACCGACGACTGCTCGGCGAGATCGTGACCCAGGGCACTGGCCGAGACACCGGCGGACCATACCTTGCACTGCGACTCGATGCGCCGGATGGTGCCGTCGGAGTCTTTGACGGTGATGCCGTTGCGGTCTACGTCGGTGACCATGGCACCCAACTGGATCTCCACGCCCATCTTTTCCAGCCGGGCGGCCGCGCGCTGACCGAGCTTTTCGCCGAATGGCGGCAGCACGGCAGGCGCGGCGTCGAGCAGGATCACTCGCGCCCTGGTCGAATCGATGTGCCGAAACGAGCCCTTCAATGTGTGGCTAGCCAATTCAGCGATCTGCCCGGCCATTTCGACACCGGTAGGGCCGGCGCCGATGACGGTGAAAGTCAGTAGCTTGGCCCGTCGTTCCGGATCACGGGACCGTTCGGCCTGTTCGAACGCGCTCAAGATCCGTCCCCGCACCTCGAGCGCGTCGTCGATGGATTTCATGCCCGGCGCGAACTCGGCGAAGTGGTCGTTGCCGAAGTAGGACTGCCCGGCCCCGGCGGCGACGATCAGGCTGTCGTACGGGGTTTCGTAGGTGTGGCCGAGCAGGTCAGACACGACGAACTGACCGGCCAGATCGATATGCGTGACGTCACCCAGCAGCACCTGCACGTTTCGCTGCCGGCGCAGCACGACCCGGGTGGGCGGCGCGATGTCGCCTTCGGACACGATGCCCGTCGCAACCTGGTAGAGCAGCGGCTGGAACAGGTGGTGCGTGGTACGGGCGATCAACTTGATGTCGACGTCGGCGCGCTTGAGCTTCTTTGCCGCGTTGAGGCCGCCGAATCCAGATCCGATGATCACGACTCGATGCCTACGACGTGTTTCAGCTGTCGGATCTGGCTGGGGGCTCATGCTCGGCTACTCCTGAGGGGTCTCCTTGACCGGCGAACGGCAGTTAGCTACTACCGTAGCCAAGCCGGGCGCTGAATACCCAGGTGCGAGCGTGTGTAATCAACCACACCGGCTAGAGCCCGAGCAGCGGGCGCAGCGTTTCGGCGGCTGTGGTGATCAGGCCGGGGCTGTATCCGTGCGCGGACAGGTTGATGATCAGACCGTCGACGCCGGCGTCGAGCACCTTTGGCTTGGACCTGTTCGGCGATCTGCGCCGGGCTGCCGATCACCATGCGTCGACTCGTCTCCGCCGGCAGCTGGTCCGGTTTGGCCTTCTCGTCGATCACCACGGTCAACATCACACTGGTCTCCAGCGTCGAGGGGTCTCGCCCGGCTTCCTCGCAGCGAGCCGCGACGGCGTCCATCTTGCGGGGCAATTCGTCGAGCGCCGCGATGATGTTGAGATGGTCGGCATTACGGGCGGCGATTGCGAAGGTCTTCTTTTCGCCGCCGCCGCCGATCAGGATCGGGATGCGGTCCCGGTAACGCGGCTCGGCCATGGCCGATTCGGTGGTGTACCACTTGCCCGAGACGGTGGGGCGCTCGCCTGTGATCATCGGGTCGAGAATCTGCAGCGCCTCCTCGAGCCGCTCGAATCGGTCGGTGAAGGTGCCGAACTCGAATCCGAGCTGGCGGTGTTCGAGTTCAAACCAGCCGGCACCGATGCCGAGAATCGCCCGGCCGGCACTGACCACGTCCAACGTGGTGATGATCTTGGCCAGTAAGGCCGGGTTGCGGTAGGTATTTCCGGTCACCAGGGTGCCCAGTTGCAGCCGCTCGGTCGCGGTGGCCAGGGCGCCCAGGGCGGTGTACGCCTCCAACATGGGCTGGTCGGGCGTCCCGAGCATGGGCAGCTGATAGAAGTGGTCCATCAGGAATAGCGAGTCATAGCCGGCAGCTTCGGCCTCGCGCGCTTGGGCGATGACTGATGGAAACAGCTTTTCGACGCCGGTGCCGTAGGAGAAGTTGGGGATCTGAAAGCCGAGCCTGATAGCCACGGCATCTACCGTAGCGATCGGCGTGGGTAACCCGACAGGGTCAGGCGAAGTGCGCCAGCGCGCCGTGGCTTACGTGCAGTGTCTGGCCGGTGATGTGGCGTGCCGCGGGGGTGGTCAGAAACAGCGCCAACCGGGCGATCTCGGCCGCAACCGGAGCGGGTGCGCGGGAAAGACCCTCGTACCCGGGCTGGACGCTGCGGCCGCACGCGACAGCGTTGACGGTGATGCCGCGGGTGCCGTAAACCTCGGCCTGCCCGGCGATCCAATTCGAGAGGGCGGCTTTGACCGCTGCGTCGGCGCTGCTTGCGGGCGGGTTTTCCGCCACCACGCCGATGATGGAACCACCGGAGCGCAGATGGTCACCCACACATTGCACCGTGAGTACCGCGGAGAGCACCGTCGCATCGAGCGCGTTGCGCCACGCGGCGGCGGTGTCCGACAGCGAGTAGGTCCGCGGATCACCGGCTTCCCAGGACGACGCGGGCACGTTGACGATGGTGTCGAGGTGATGGGGAAACAAGCTGCGGACCTCGGTCAGGCTCGCCGGGTTGGTGGTGTCGCAGGCAATGGCGTCCACCTCGAGTTCCTTGGCGACAACCTCCAGCTCGTCGCGCCGGGCGCCTACCAGCGTCAGTTTGTGACCGTCGTCGCGAAAACCCTCGGCAACTGTACGCCCCAGATCCGTGTCACCGCCGGTGACCAGCACCTCCACTGCCATGACCTCCTCGTGTTCACCATTGAACCCAGATCCTGGAAGTTCACCCGCCACAGGAGCCTTGCCTGGGATCTCGGCATGTATGGCCTCAATCCCGGTACATGTTACTGGACAGTAGCTATTCGGCGAAACTCCGCGCCGCTGCGACGCGCAGACGATTTTCATAACTGTTGCGGCCTGTTGGGGAGCGCTTTTGGCCGGCCGTGGGTGAGGGGCCCGGGCTGCTACGTTTGACCAATGCGCCGGATCGGGACGCGGGGCGGTTTGGTATCAAGGCTGCTGATCTGGGGGCTGGCCGGGAGCGTGGTGGCGTGTAGTCCACCCGCGCAACCGGCCCCGGGCTCGCGATCGATCGTGGTGTTCGCCGCGGCATCGCTGAAGTCGGCGTTCACTCAGATCGGTGAGCAGTTCCGGAAGGACAACCCCGGCGTTGGAGTCGACTTCGACTTCGCCGGTTCCTCCGAGCTGGCGATACAACTGACCCAGGGCGCGACCGCCGACGTCTTCGCGTCGGCAGACACCGCCCAGATGGACACCGTCGCCGGGGCCGGCCTGGTGGCCGCAGATCCGGCCAACTTTGCCTCCAACACGCTCGTCATCGTCACCGCGCCGGGAAATCCGAAGCGGATCGGATCATTCGCCGACCTGGCCGGGCCGGGACTCAGCGTGGTGATCTGCCAGCAGCCGGTGCCTTGTGGATCGGCTACCCGGCGCATCGAGGACGCCACCGGGATCCAGCTGCGGCCGGTCAGCGAAGAACTCAGCGTGACCGACGTTCTCAACAAGGTCGCGACCGGACAGGCCGATGCCGGGCTGGTCTATGTCACCGACGCAGTGAACGCCGGCGACAAAGTGGCGACGGTCAAGTTTCCCGAGGCCGGTGGCGCGGTGAATGTGTATCCCATCGCGGTGTTGAGAAATGCGCCCCAGCCTGAGCTGGCGCGGAAGTTCGTGGCCCTGGTAACGGCCGAGACAGGGCGGCAGATCCTGGATCGGTCGGGGTTTGCCAAGCCCTGACGAGCTGCTGTGCGCCGGCCCGCCGATCTGCCCCGCTGGGTTTACGTCCCCGCCGCCGCCGGGACGATCTTCGTGGTATTGCCACTGATTGCGATTGCCCTCAAGGTTGATTGGCCCAACTTCTGGTCGTTGATCGCCAGCACCTCCTCAAAGACAGCACTGGTCCTGAGCCTGAAGACCGCCGCGGCCAGCACGATGCTGTGCGTTCTGCTGGGAGTGCCGATGGCGCTGGTGCTGGCCCGCAGCCGGGCGCGGCTGGTGCGGTTGCTGCGGCCGCTGATCCTGCTGCCCCTCGTGCTGCCGCCGGTGGTGGGGGGCATCGCGCTGCTCTACGCGTTCGGCCGGCTCGGCCTGATCGGGCACTACCTGGAGGCGGCCGGCATCAAGATCGCGTTCAGCACGACGGCTGTGGTGCTGGCGCAGACCTTCGTCTCGCTGCCGTTCCTGGTGATATCCCTGGAGGGGGCGGCGCGCACAGCGGGAGCCGACTACGAGGTTGTCGCGGCTACCCTCGGAGCCCGGCCGAGCACGATCTGGTGGCGGGTCACCCTGCCACTGTTGCTGCCCGGCATGGTGTCCGGAGCCGTGCTGGCATTCGCCCGGTCGCTGGGGGAGTTCGGCGCAACCTTGACGTTTGCCGGTTCCCGGCAAGGAGTCACCCGCACCCTTCCGCTGGAGATCTACCTGCAGCGGGTCAACGAGCCGGACGCTGCGGTGGCGTTGTCACTTCTGCTCGTGGCGGTGGCAGCGCTGGTGGTCTTGGGCCTGGGTGCTCGAAGGTTGACCGGGACCGACGCTAGGTAGCTGCACTTTTGAACTCAGCCAAAATCGAGCAGGGCGTAGACCCCACGGAATCGCTTCGTTGGCGGGAAGCGCCACAATGCCGGATACAGGGTCTTAAAGAACAGACCCCTCCCTTGCGGCATCGGCACGTCGTGCACCGCCTTGAGTCCCGGCATGGTGTCCACCAGATCTGACAGTTGTTGCACCGAGAGGCTGAACGGCATTGGTGGCACCCGGTAGCGCTTGGAGGAGCGCATCCCTTTGGGTGCGATTTTCTTGACGACCGTCGGTGGCAGGTCGAAGAACATCTGTCCGCCGGCAAACCGCTTGGCGCACTGGGCGATTAGCTCCATTGCCTGGTGGGGCTGTAGGTACATCAGCAAGCCCTCGGCGGTGATGAATACGCCGTTGCTGCTGTCCACCTTGGCCATCCACGTGTAGTCCAGAGCGGACCGCGCGAGGCTGCGGATACGCCCAGAATGCGGCAACAAGCGCTGCCGAAGTTTGATCACCGGCTCCAAATCAACTGACAGCCAACGGAATTGAGCGTCGGGTAGTACGCTGCTAAGGCGCCAGAAACTGGTCTGGAAGCCTTCTGCAAGCGCAACGACGGTGGCCTTGGGGTGTTTGGTTAGGTATGCGATTGCACACCGATCGACGGCCAGTGAGCGCAACGCCATCTCTTGGCCTCTGCGCCCAAACATTTCGAAGTCGAAATCGATGGACTCGAGGAGTTTGATCGCCATCGGGTCGTCAATGATCGGGTCAGGCCGGGCGGCTTGGTAGGCCCTACCGTTGAGGGTCAGCAGCGCCGTTTCCGACACGCCGCTCAGCGTTCTGGCGTCCACTTTGGCGTTGTCCGACTGGCTCATCGCTTCAACCCTAATGGACCTAATGGAACACGTGGCGCCAGAATCTCCGCCGATCGTTGGGCCGATCCGCTAGTGATGCCCGTCGCGATATATACCCCTCCGGGTATACACTTGGGGACGAGTATGCGTTTTGGGCATACTGTGACCAAGGAGCATCCATGGCACGAGTCATCATTCTCGGCGCCGGCATCGCGGGGCATACCGCCGCCCTGCACCTACGCCGCTGGCTACCCCGCAAACACGAGATCGTCGTCGTTTCCCCGAACGCCGACTGGAACTGGATTCCGTCGAACATCTGGGTTGGTGTGGGCCGGATGGAACCGGCGAAGGTGCTGATTCCACTGAGACCGATTTACCGGCGCAAGGGCATCGCCTTCCATCAGGGGCTCGCGACAGCCATCCGTCCGGAGGGCACCGCAGAGCAGCCCTCGCCGTCGGTGGACTTCACCTACACCGACGACGAGCACCGCGGACAGACCGCCAACCTGACCTACGACTATCTGATCAACGCCACCGGCCCGCAGCTGAACTTCGCCGCCACCCCGGGCCTCGGTCCCGACGGATACTCCTACTCGGTGTGCACCGCCGACCACGCCGCTGAGGCCGCCAAGGCGCTCGACACGGTGATCGCGAAGCTGAAGGCCGGGGAGCAGCAGCGCCTGGTCATCGGTGTCGGACACGGCACCTGTACCTGCGAGGGCGCGGCGTTCGAGTACACCTTCAACGTCGAGCACCGGCTGCGGTCGGCCGGGGTCCGTGACCTGGCCGAGGTCGTCTACCTCACCAACGAGTACGAACTGGGCGACTTCGGTGTTGACGGCATGAGGTTCGTCGAGAAGGGCTTCATGCAGTCCAGCCGGCTGTGGACCGAGTCGCTGTTTCGCGAACGCGAGGTCAAGGCCATCACGCAGGCCCACGTGCACGAGGTGATGGACGGCAAGCTGCGTTACGAACAGCTCGACGGCAAGGTGCACCACCTGGAGTTCGACTTCGCGATGCTGCTGCCGCCGTTCAAAGGCGCAACTCTGGCCGCCTACGACAGGGGCGGCCGCGACATCACCGCTGCTCTCTTCGCGCCGTCGGGCTTCCTCAAGGTCGACGCCGACTACTCGGGCAAGCCGTACGATGAATGGTCGGCCGAGGACTGGCCGCACACCTACGAATCCGTCGCCTACCCCAATATTTTCGCGCCGGGCATCGCATTCGCGCCGCCACACCCGATTTCCCGGCCGCGAAAAAGTGTTACCGGCACGGTCATCACCCCCAGCCCGCCGCGCACCGGCATGCCGTCGGGCATTATGGCCAAGACTGTCGCCGAGACCATCCGCGACCGCATCACCAAGGGCTCCGCAGCTCCCGCCCACCGCGCCTCCATGGCGACCATGGGTGCCGCCTGCATCGCCTCGGCCGGCACCGGGTTTCGCGAGGGCTCGGCCGCCGCGATGACGATGTTCCCGGTGGTCCCCGACCCGGTGAGATACCCGCAGACCGGTCGCGACATCGCCGGGACGTCCGGTGAGCTCGGACTGGCCGGCCACTGGATCAAGGTCCTGCTGCACCATCTGTTCATCTATAAGGCCAAGGCCAGGCCGTTCTGGTGGCTGATTCCGGAATGACCGAGATGAAAGGCGTTCCCATGGGAAACGACAACGGTTACTCGGAAGTGGACGTCCGGACCGCCGAACGCATCGCCGATGCCCCGCTACCCACGGGTGCCAAGCTTCGGATGCGCCAGAACCTTCCCGTCCAGTTCTGGCGTTTCGCTCGCATCAACCTGAAGATGATGCGGATCATCTTCAGCAGGCACGACTGATCGCATTCGCACCGCTTGGCAGGCCCTGCTTCGTGCACGGCGTCACCTCGCAGGCCGTGAGGTAAAGAAAGTGCGGCATCGGATTGGCCGGTGTTCCGCTTTGCCGCGCCATCGCCGAGCACGACGAATTAGGCGGTGGTCAAAGGTATTTCATCACTCCAGGTAAACGCCTGCATGGCCTGACTGAACTCTGAAACGCACGGGGTATCGGCGATCGCGAATTACGAGTGCAACGTGATGACGAGACCTACGATCTTGGCCATGTCGGTAGAGGTTGGTCAGGTATTCGCCGGATACACAATCCTGCGGGAGCTGGGTACGGGTGGGATGGGCCGAGTGTATTTGGCGAGGCATCCGCGTTTGCCCCGCGAGGAGGCGCTGAAGATATTGCCGGCGGAATTGACTGGCGATCCCGAGTATCGCGCCCGATTTGAGCGTGAGGCGGCCCTGGCGGCCGGCTTGAATCATCCGCACATTCTCAGGATTCATGACCGCGGTGAATGTCAAGACCGCCTCTGGATCTCGATGGAGTATGTGGACGGCACGGATGTGGCCCGGCTGTTGTTGGAGCAATTCCCGGGCGGGATGCCGCTCGATGCGGCGGCGCCGATCCTCACCGCGGTCGGCTCGGCACTCGATTATGCGCATCATCGCGGGCTATTCCACCGCGACGTCAAACCGGCAAACATCTTGTTGACCGCCCCGGGTGGCGGGCAGCCGCGGCGGGTGTTTCTGGCCGATTTCGGACTTGCGCGGCGTATCGACGACACGACCGGACTGACGGCGACCGACGCGACCGTGGGCACCGTGGCCTACCTGGCGCCCGAGCAGTTGACGGGTTATCCGGTCGACGGCCGTGCAGATCAATATGCGTTGGCCTGCACGGCATTTACCCTCCTGACCGGAGTACCGCCATATCGTGATTCCAACCCGGCGGTGGTGATCAGCCAACATATCAACGTCCCGCCGCCCCCGATCGGTGCCTACCGCAGCGAGTTGGCCGCGCTGAATTCGGTGTTCGCCAAGGCGATGGCCAAATATCCTGCCGACCGTTTCGGCAGCTGTGCGGAGTTTGCCGCCCAACTGAGCCAGCAGCTGAATCCGGGTTTCGCATACGCCGGTGAGATTCCACAGCGGGCCGACACTGCAGACACCCAACCCGCGATTGACCGCAGGGTGCCCGCTCTTCCGGGTGCGCCGGCCGACCGCAAGCGATTGGCCCAGCGCCCGGGACTTCTCATCGGCGCCCTGGTGAGCATCCTGTTGCTGATCGCCGGTGGTGTCTTCGCGGTCGTCAAGCTGACGCAATCCCACAAGCCTGGCACCGCTGCGCGAAACGCCCCGAGTAGTACCTCGACGGCGGTAGCCAATACCGGTCCCTTTACGGGTGTCTACCGGGCCGACTTCAGCAAGGGCGCTACCTTCGCCGATACCCCGGTTCCAGGCGTGCCGCCGTCGACCGACAGCTACGCCGTCCGCTCGGCGTGCGGGACCGCCGGGTGCGTAGCGACGGCGTCGCACCTCGGCGGCGAAACCACATTTGCCCCGGCGATGGTGTTCGACGAGGTCGGCGGACGCTGGCTGGGCGTGGCCATCGGGCTAGACAAGTGCCAAGGCGCTCCCGCCGAAATCTGGGAAGTGTTCACGCTGCAACCTGGTCCCGACGGCGCCTTCACCGGCGAATTCACCGCCACGACCAGCAATAATTGCGTGGGCAAGCACACCGTGACCTTCACCCGCACCGGCGACGTCGACCTCAACAGCCTTCCCGACCCGGCCGGTCTGCCGCCGCGGGTGGTGTCGCCGGCCGAGGCGCTGCGCGGCAGCTACCACGAGAAGCGAACCTTCAGGATCGGACGCGTCACGCAGGAGACCGACTACGCGGTAACCACCGACTGTCTACGTACCGGCGACCGGTGCATGAGTTTCTTCCACGCGCCATCGGGTGCCGTGGAACCGTTGGTGTTCGGTGACGGCAACTGGGCCCTGGACACCGAGTCCGACACCGTGTGCCCAGGCAGAAACACCCCGATGCATGTGAAAAAGACCGGCCAGTATCCGCTGCCGCAACCACCGCAGGATCCGATCACATTGCTCAGCGGCCAGGGTAAGCAGGAACAGACCCAATCCTGCCCAGTCAATGTAGATTTCGACGAAACATTCACGCGCACCGGCGATTAGGGCCATGTTCTGGCCTGCTGCCCGAATTCCAACAGCGCCGAACCCGTGCCGGCTCCGGCCAGCGGTTGGCGCGGCCGGCGACGGCGATGATCCCGATATATGCGGTTCGGCCGAGTTGACGCACCTACGATGTGGCCATGTCGCTTGAGGTCGGCCAGGTGTTCGCCGGATACACCATCCTGCGGGTGCTGGGCGCAGGCGGAATGGGTCACGTGTATCTGGCGACGCACCCGCGCCTACCGCGCGAAGATGCCCTCAAGGTGTTACCTGCGGATTTGACCGACGATCCTCAGTATCGGGCGCGGTTTATGCGTGAGGCTGAGTTGGCGGCGGTCTTGTCTCATCCGCACATCGTGGGGATTCACGACCGCGGTGACTACGACGGTCACCTGTGGATCTCTGAGGAATATGTGGCCGGCGCCGATGCGGGACGTCTGTTACGCGAGCACTGGCCTGCCGGGATGCCGGTCGATGAGGCGCTGTCGATCATCACCGCGGTCGCCTCGGCGCTGGATTACGCGCATCATCGCGGATTACTGCACCGCGACGTCAAGCCGGCCAATATCTTGTTGGCCGAACCCGACGGGCAGGCACCGCGGGTTTTCCTGGCCGATTTCGGCATCGCCCGCCCCATCGAGGACGCGACACGATTGACCGCGACCAACATGGCGGTGGGCACAGTGGCCTACGCGGCGCCCGAGCAGCTGATGGGTGAACCGATCGACGGGCGTGCCGATCAATATGCCTTGGCCTGCACCGCATTTCAGCTCCTGATCGGCATGCCGCCGTATGAGGGTCCCAATTCCGCGGTGGTGATCACCAAGCATCTGAGTGCGCCATCGCCCTCGATCGGCGCCCACCGACCGCGGTTGGCCGAGCTGGACCCGGTTTTTGCCACGGCGCTGGCCAAAGACCCATCTCACCGGTTCAGCAGCTGCGGGGAGTTTGCCGAGCACTTGGGCCGGCAGCTGGGCCCGGATCTCTCGTCCGCTGTTGCGATTCCATTCCCGGACACCCCGCCAGAGATCGAGATAACCGCGCCGGCACGACCCACCGGAAGGCCGGTGCGACGGCATCCCGGTGTCCTGATCGGCGCGGTTGCGGGCATCGTGTTGCTGATCGCCGGTGGGACCTTCGCGGTCGTGAAGCTCACCCGCCACCACCAAGCGACCGGTGCACCCCACAGCGCCTCCACGCCAACTAATCCCGCGCCCGCGGCCGCCAACACCGGCCCGTTCACCGGTGTCTACCGAGTCCAGTTCGGGCCGGTCACCAGACTCGCCGAAGCCCCGGCGCCGGGTGCAATGCAGTCAACGGACACCTACGCCATCCGCTCCATGTGCGGGTCGGCCGGATGCGTCGCGACCGCCAGTCGCTTGAGCGGAGAAGTCAGGCTCGCGTCGACCACGGTATTCGATCAAGTCGGCGGCCGTTGGGTAGCAGTAACCATTGGATCAGCAAAATGTCGAGATTCGGCGTCCAGGATGTGGGAGGTGTTCACGCTACAAGCCGGACCCAACGGCACGTTCACCGGTGAATATCGCGGCGCTGCAAGCAATTCCTGTGCCGAGAAACGAACCGTAACCTTCACCCGCACCGGAGAGGTCGACGTCAACAGCCTCCCTGACCCAGCCGCTCTGTCGGCACGAGTCGCGTCACCGGCCGAAGCGCTGCGCGGCCGCTACCACATCACGCGAAACTTCAGCACGACAGTGCCGCAACAGCAGCAAGACGAGACCGTCACCACCGACTGCCTGCGCAGCGGCGAGAAGTGCATGAGCTATTTCTACTCCCCAACAAGCGACACGCCGCTGGTATTCAGCGACGGCAACTGGACTTTGGACCTCGAACACGAAGAAAACGTTCCGGGCTGCGTCAGCCTCTACGTGAAAACCACCGGACAGTATCCACTGCCGCAACCAACGCAGGACCCGATCACACGGCTCACCGGCCACGGTCGCCATCAACAATCCGGGTCGTGCGCAGTCAGCGTCGATTTTGATGAAACATTAACGCGCACCAGCGATTAACGCTGTCAACGCCGGGAAATGCCGTTCGACTCTCGAATATCGCCGGTGAGGCAACATACGAGTCAGCTGGCAGCCCCCGCCGAAATTGCCGCTAGGGCTGCGATCAGCCAGCCAACCGCAGCCGCTACGGCAATCTGGGCAAGTCTGGTCGACGCCCCGGAATTGAAATCGTCGCCTACCGTGTGATCCATGCCTGGCAGCTGTGGGGGACGGAACTCGCCGTGTGCAACCCGGGAGTCGGCGGCTAGCACGGACCCAACACTAGGTAGTCGGCGATGAGTGGATTGCAGCTGCGCGCCGTCGTACGGGACCGCGGTCTGGATGTGGAATTCGTCGTGTCGGCGGGGGAGGTGCTGGCGATACTCGGCCCCAACGGCGCCGGCAAATCCACCGCAATTCATGTCATTGCCGGGCTGGTTCACCCTGACATGGGTCTGGTGCGCGTCGGAGACCGGGTATTGACCGACACCGCGGCCGGGATCGAGGTGGCCACACATGACCGCCGGGTGGGGCTGCTCCACCAGGATCCGCTGCTGTTTCCGCATCTGAGCGTGGCCGCCAACGTGGTATTCGGACCGCTCAGCCGTCGCGGGATGTTCCGGTTGGCTCGTTCCCGGCGCAGGGAGTCGGCGCTGCGCTGGTTGAGTGAGGTGGAGGCCGCGCAATTCGCTGACCGCAAGCCGCGGCAGCTGTCCGGGGGTCAGGCCCAGCGGGTAGCCATTGCGCGTGCACTGGCGGCAGAACCTGATGTGCTGCTGCTCGACGAGCCGCTGACCGGACTGGATGTGACTGCAGCCGCGGCGGTACGGGCGGTGCTGCGGGGCGTGGTTGCCGACACCGGCTGTGCCGTGGTTCTGATCACCCACGACCTGCTGGATGTGTTTGCGCTGGCTGATCGGGTCATGGTGGTCGAGTCCGGGAAGATCTCCGAGATCGGTCCGGTGGCGGAGGTGCTTGCCGCGCCCCGGAGCCATTTCGGGGCCCGCATCGCGGGCATCAACCTGGTCAGCGGGACCATCGGCGCCGACGGCGCACTGCGCAGCTCGAGCGGCGCCGTTTGGCATGGAATCGCGGCGCAAGATCTCACCAGTGGCCGCGACGCCGTCGCGGTGTTCGCGCCGACAGCGGTGGCCGTGCACCTGGAACAGCCGCACGGCAGCCCCCGCAACACCGTCGAAGTGACCGTGACGGATTTGCAGACCCGCGGATCCGGGGTCCTGGTGCGCGGTCCGGATCAGCCCGACGGCGCCCCGGGGCTAGCCGCAAGCATCACCGCCGATGCCGCGGCTGAGTTGCGGCTGACGCTCGGTTCGCGCGTGTGGTACAGCATCAAGGCGCATGAAGTGGCGCTGCACCCGGCCGCTCGCCGCTAGGGGAGCTGCCGATGACGAACAGCAGCCTCGACACCGGCAGGCCATCCTTGCTTCATGGCGACAACACGGTAGGTTCGTCGCCATGCATGAGGTGGACTCCAACACGAGACGTCGCAACGGACTGTGGGCAACGCTGGCGATCGCCACCGTAAGCAGCGCCGGCGCGCTCACCATCGCGCTGCCGGCGACCTCCTACGCCGACCCGGAGCCGGTACCCGCGCCGGCCACCACGACAGCGGTCGCGCCCCCCTCGACCACCCCAGCGTCGCCCGCACCCGCACCGGCGACCACTCCGGCGACACCGCCACCGGGAACGACGACGCCGAATGCGGCACCTCCACCGGCCGACCCCAATGCACCGCCACCGGCCGTTGCCGACCCCAATGTACCGCCGGTGCCTGTGGCCGACCCGAATGCACCGGAACCTGCCCGGATCACCAATGCCGTCGGCGGATTCAGCTTCATCCTGCCCCCGGGCTGGGTGGAGTCGGACGCTTCGCATCTCGATTACGGGTCGGCGCTGCTCAGCAAGGCAACGGGGGAGCCCCCCATGCCCGGCCAGGCACCGCCGGTCGCCAACGACACTCGTATCGTGTTGGGCCGGCTGGACCAACGGCTTTACGCCAGCGCCGAAACCACCAATCCCAAGGCCGCGGTCCGGTTGGGCTCGGACATGGGTGAGTTCTTCATGCCGTACCCGGGCACCCGAATCAACCAGGAAACGGTTCCGCTCAACGCCAACGGTGTGTCCGGAAGCGCGTCGTACTACGAAGTCAAATTCAGCGATCCGGCCAAGCCGAACGGCCAGATCTGGACCGGGGTGATCGGTACGCCCGCGGGCAGTACGCCCAATGCCGGACCTCCGCAGCGCTGGTTTGTGGTGTGGCTGGGGACCTCGAACAACCCGGTGGACAAGGGCGCGGCAAAGGCTCTCGCCGAGTCGATCCGTCCGTGGACACCCCCGCCGGCGCCCGCGCCGGCACCGGCTCCGGGCGAGCCGGCGGCGGAGCCGGGTGCACCCGTGCCCGCGCCCGCTCCCGCACCGGTTCAGGCTCCGGCCGCGGGAGTGACGCCGACCCTCACGCCGACACCGCAGCGGACCCAACCGGCGTAACCGGCCGCCGCGAAACGCACATCCGCCCCTGGTTGACCGGGCGTCGCGAAGTCGACCATTCCCATCGCCGCGCGAACCGGGTATACCGAGATCACGGTCCAGCAGTCGAGTTGGGCTCTGTCGGTTATGAGCCGGTGATGACAAGGAGATCCCGATGGGTGTCATGGCAACCGAGTTTCTGGCCCGTTCCACGACGCTGACCAGTGTCGGCTGGATCGGCTACATCATCATCGGCGCCATCGCGGGCTGGATAGCGGGCAAGATCGTCAAAGGCTCGGGATCCGGGATCTTGATGAACATCGTCATCGGCATCGTAGGAGCGCTGATCGGCGGCTTCCTGCTGAGCTTCTTCGTCGACACGGCAGCCGGCGGCTGGTGGTTCACCCTGTTCACCGCAATCCTGGGCTCGGTGGTCCTGCTCTGGCTGGTCGGCCTGGTGCAGAAGCGTTAACAGCAGCTAACCCGTTGCGGCCGTGGCGGATTGCGGCATGATGAGGTGATGTCCGCAGCAGCGAGCACCCCAACGATGACGGCCTGGCAGGTCCGCCGGCCCGGACCGATGGACAGCAGCCCGCTCGAGCGGGTCCGCACCGAGATCCCCCGACCTGGGCCGGCTGAGCTGCTCGTGGCGGTGCACGCGTGCGGGGTCTGCCGCACCGATCTGCACGTCACCGAAGGCGATCTTCCGGTGCACCGCGAACGGGTCACTCCCGGACATGAGGTGGTGGGGGAGGTCATCGAGGTGGGCGCCGATGCCGGCGACGAGTTCCAGGTCGGCGACCGGGTTGGTATCGCGTGGTTACGCCACACCTGCGGGGTGTGCAAGTACTGCCTGCGGGGCGACGAGAATCTGTGTCCGAAGTCGCGGTACACCGGCTGGGACGCCGACGGTGGATACGCCGAATTCACCACCGTCCCAGCGGCTTTCGCGCACCACCTGCCCAGTGGCTACGGCGACAGCGAGCTTGCGCCGCTCTTGTGTGCCGGCATCATCGGCTACCGCTCACTGATGCGGGCCGAGCTGCCGCCCGGCGGTCGGCTGGGTCTGTACGGCTTCGGCGGCAGCGCCCATATCACCGCCCAGGTCGCGCTGGCCCAGGGTGCCGAGGTGCACGTGATGACTCGCGGGGCGCAAGCGCGCCGGCTGGCGCTCGAGCTCGGCGCCGCCTCGGTTCAAGGCGCCGCCGATCCGCCCCCGGTGCCGCTGGACGCTGCCATCCTGTTCGCTCCCGTCGGCGACCTGGTGCTGCCCGCCTGCGAGGCTCTGGACCGGGGCGGTACGTTGGCGATCGCCGGCATCCACCTCAGCGATATCCCGGCCCTGAACTACCAGCGGCACCTATTCCAGGAGCGCCAGATCCGGTCGGTCACATCGAACACCCGGGCCGACGCGCGCGCGTTTCTCGACTTCGCGGCGCACCATCACATCCAGGTCACCGCTCCGGAATACCCGTTGGGACAAGCCGATCGTGCGCTGAGCGACCTCAGCTCCGGGCGCATCGCGGGTGCGGCCGTGCTGCTGGTCTAACCGGGTTCAGGTGCTCAGGTGCCAGACCACGGCGGCGGCCAGCGCGCCCATCCCGTTCAGCGACCAATGCAGCGCTATCGGCGCGAGCAGGCTGCCGCTGCGCCGGCGCAGCCAGCTGAACACGAAGCCGGCCGCGCCGGTAGCCAATACCGCCAACGTCACCCCCGCCAGCATCCCGGCGATCCCGCCGCCGAACAGCCGCGTGAAGCCGACATTGGTGCTGGTCAGGCCCAATGACGTCGCGACATGCCACAGACCGAAGAGCAGCGAGCCCGCCATCGCGACGCCGCGAAATCCCCAGGCACGATTCAGCGCGCCGTGCAGCACACCGCGGAACGCCAGCTCCTCGGGAATGACGGTTTGCAACGGTATGACGAGCATCGAGGCGATCAGCGCGCCCGAGACCGTCGCGTAGCGGTTGTTCAGGAACATCGGTCGGGTCACCGGCACCAGCACGCCGACCGCGATCACCGACACCACCACGCCCACGGCGGCCAGCGCATACCCCAGACCGGATCTCCAGTGCTGCCGACCCAGGCCCAGTTCGGTCCAGCCCAGCCCACGCCACCGGACGAGGATCAGCAGACCGACGGCGGCGGCCGGGACGGTCGCGATGCTGGCCCACGGTGTGGTGAAGTGCGCCACCAGATTGGTCAGCACCAGCACCACGACGACGACGGCGATATCGACGTGGATCCGCAGCCGCTCAAGTTTCGGCATCGGCAATGCCAGCGCGTCGTGCTGAGCGCTGGCAGGGGCCTGGTCCGGAGCTGGGTCACGCATCGTCGCGAGTCTACCCGCGCGCGGCCAAATGCCCGTTCTCTTCGGCAGCGCAGACCAGATCACGTGGCGACGCAATCGTCGGCCAGCTCGGAGCCGGGGCGGCTCACCCTTTGTCCGGCGTCAGCCTGCGGCGCGCGTAGTCCAGAAGTTCCGCCGAGAGCGCGTCTGCCGCCAACAGCCGGGGCAGCAGCTCGGGTTCTGACATTCGGGCACGGAAGACGAGACCGATGGTCACGTCATGAACGGGGCGGTGTTCGATGGTGATTGCATCACCGGCCCGAACCGTTCCGGGCGAGATCACCCGCAAGTAGGCGCCGGGTTTCCCCGCTTGGGTGAAGGTGTTGATCCAATGGCTCACGTCGAGGAACGCCGAAAACGTCCGGCATGGTGTCCGGGGCGCGGATACTTCCAGCACCAAGCCGTCCGTGCCGACGTGCCATCGGTCACCGATCCGTGCGCCGGTCACATCGATGCCCACGGTGGTCAGATTCTCGCCGAACATTCCGCTGCTGAGCGTTCGCTGGAGTTGAGATTCCCAGCCGTCCAGGTCTTCTCGTGCATACGCGTAAACGGCCTGGTCGTCGCCGCCATGGAATTTCTGATTGCCGATAGTGTCGCCGACCAGCCCGCTGCCCAGACCACCGCGCATCGGGCCCGGCGCTCTGACCATGACCGGTTCGGTTACCGCGACCTTGTCGATGCCCGTCACCTTCGACAATGCGCGGGGATCAGGGTTTGCTCGGGCACGGGCCACGTTCACCGACAAGACATGCGCCACCCGCACAGGCTAGCGCTGCCGCGCTGGTGGCCGGCAGGCACTGTACCCGGTCGTCTGGTTCCGGGCGCGAGGGTTGGTCAAGACCGACAAGACCTAAGGGCTCGCGCAGTAATTGCTTAGGTTTTTCTGTTTGGTTTGTTCACACTTGTGGTATGACGCTGCTTGCTGTGGACTCCGATCGGGTCGCCGCCCGTTTGTCGTTGATCCGCCCGCATCTCGATGAGCGGGCGTGGCGGTTGTTGCTCGGCGCGGAGGCCACGGTGTTGGGTCGGGGTGGAATCAAGCTGGTCGCGGCGGCCGGTGGGGTGCATCCAGACACCGTGGCGCAGGGTGCGCGCGAGTTGGATTCCGACGAACCGATTCCGGGGCGGGTGCGCCGGCCAGGTGCGGGGCGCCCACCGATAGCGGTGACCGATCCCGACCTGCTCACCGCGCTGGATGCGCTAGTGGATCCGGTCTCGCGGGGTGATCCGGAGTCACCGTTGCGCTGGACGATCAAATCGACGGCCAAGCTGGCCGCCGAGCTAGCCGCCAGGGGGCATCGGGTGTCTGCGCGCACGGTGTCCAAGCTGCTCAAACAGGCTGGTTACAGCCTGCAGGCGAACTCGAAAACCATTGAAGGCGCCCAGCATCTGGATCGGGATGCCCAGTTCGGATATCTCAACACCCTCGTCGAACGATTCCAGGCCGGCGGGGATCCGGTGATCAGCGTGGACACCAAGAAAAAGGAACTCGTCGGAAACTACAAAGCCGCTGGCCGCGAATGGGAGCCCGCCGGGTCACCGCGCGAGGTGCAGGTGCACGACTTCGCCGACAAACAGCTGGGCAAGGTAGCTCCCTACGGGGTCTACGACGTCGGCGCCAACACCGGCTGGGTCAACGTCGGCACCGACGCCGACACTGGCCAGTTCGCCGTGGAATCGATCCGCCGCTGGTGGACCACGATGGGCGCCATCAGCTATCCCGGATCAAACAAGCTGCTGATCACGGCTGACTCCGGGGGCTCCAACGGATCCCGGCTGCGGCTGTGGAAAACCGAACTCGCCGCCTTCGCCACCGAGGCCGGACTCGACATCACCGTCTGCCACCTGCCGCCCGGCACCTCCAAATGGAACAAGATCGAACACCGGCTGTTCTCCGCGATCAGCCGTAACTGGCGCGGACGACCCCTGGAATCCCACGAGGTGATCATCGAAACCCTCAGGGCAACAACCACATCCACCGGACTAACCGTAAACGCGGCACTCGACACCACCACCTACCCCCGCGGCATCAAGATCACCGACAAACAGATCGCTGCCCTGCAAGCCACCCAGCTACACCGCCACCAATTCCACGGCGACTGGAACTACACACTCACCGCCCACCACACCCCGACACGCCCGACACCACCTACCTAATTACTGCGCGAGCCCTAAGTGGTGGACCGGGCAGGCCGGCGCGGCCGCTCGGCTGCGCGCAGTGCTCCATTTCGGCAAGCGCGGCCAACCGCACCAGGTCAGCGCGCAGCGCCTCGGTGCGGTCGTCGTGCTCGGGTATCAGCAATGCAACCAATCTGGATAACCACCGTGGCATCGAGACGCCTTGGAAAGCCTGGGTTAGCCGGGTGCCCGCCAGGGTGGGCTCCAGCCGGAAGTGCCAGGCGGTTGCATCGCCGGGACCTCCTGAGGTGATGTAGCCGAACTCGTTGGGCTCGTCGTAGGCAAAGATTGTGCAGCTACGCGACCATCGATAGCGGCCGCTGCGGTTGGTCCCGCGAAATCGCCGGCCCGGTCCCGCAGACGTCGCGCCATCGAGAAATCGCACCCGGCGGCACTCGTGGCTCCACTCCGGAACCCGAAGCGGATCGGCGACCAGCTGCCACACCGCCTCGATCGGGGCGGAAATTTCGACGCTGAGTTGTCCATTGAGTTTCTGGCGCAGCCGGGTGTCCCGCGCCAGATACCAACGGTGCCATGCGTAGCGCTGGTAGCCAGGGGCGGCAATGATCTCGATCGCCCACGCGACCGGCTTGGGGACCAGCGATCGGACTATCGCACGGTCCTCATCGCTGGCGTCATCGCACAGCCACAATGCGGTGAAGGCAAGCTCGGTTGGCTTCAGCGGCTTGACCGCATGGGCCTGTTCGATGGCATCCCACTCGGCCTGCGTCAGCGCCGCCGACACGACCGGCATAGTTTCGAGCTCCTCGCGCTGCAAGTGCGGCAGCAGCACCGCCGCCAGCCGGTTCAGCGTGTCAACCAGATCCAGGCGGGCCGACGGGTGCGCGGCGTAGCGCCGGGCGCTGTGGCTGAGCTGTTCGATCGCCGGTATCAGTGCGTGGTGGTCGGCGTCCATCGCGTCGAGAATGCCCGCTGCCTGCGAGACGCGTCGCCGCACCAGGGGATAAAGGCCGTCATCTTCGACGCGATGGTGGCGGTGCAGAAACTTCGTCATCCACACCAGGTGCTCGGCGACAGCCGAGCGCTGGCCGGGGTCGGGGTAGGGCCACCGGGTCAGCGCCAACTGCGCGCGGGCAATGTCGCGCCGCAGCGCGTTGTGGACGATGCCCATCATCCGGGTATCCGCGGGCTGAGCGACGGCTCTCATCGGGCTTTCCTTACTAGCTTCGCTTGGTCTTAGGCTTAGTGAAGCCGAGTTCGTCGAAGCTGGGCACGAGCTGCCCACGCCGGCGCGCCTCGGAGTCCAACCGCCGCTTCAGTCGCCGACTCGCCGACATCAGGTGCACCGCGCGCCGCAGCGGATTGGCCGGAATGATGAAGTCGTTGAGCGCTCGCTCGACGTCGAACTCGACGTGTTCACCGACGTTGCGGCAGTGCCCCACTAAGCACGCATTGTCCTGGCTTTCGAAGGCGGGCCCGTGGGTGTGGAACGTCAGGCAGGCCGGTCCGTCGATGATGTCGATGCCAGCGGGCGGGCGCATCCGGAAGCCGCCGGGGATCGGCTTGGCAGTGCGCACGCGCAGCGGCAGCGGCCAGCCGTCGAGTGTGACGCTGGTCAGCACCGGTAGGCCCAGTCGGTCGAGTGCGCCGCGCATCCGCATCCGCCAGTCCGCCGCTGCGCGGGTGGTCCAGGATCCGGCGCCGCGGCCCACCGGCGCGGGATCCGACGGCTCCACGGTCGGCGGGGTCTGCGGCTGCCAAAGTTGTGGCGGCTGATCAAGATTCCCGCCCCGCCACCACAGCACCCGGACCGGGGTGACTTCGATCCAGATGCGGGCCCAGTACCACGCCATCCGGCGCAGCATCACGGTGGGGATGCTGTCGAAGGCTTCCGGTAGGTGCGCGGCGACTTCCGCCAGATAGCGGGCTGAATTTGCCCTCAGATCGGCGTCGCGGACGGTGGCCAGGCCATGGATCACGAACGTCGCCGGATCGACGAGCCGGGAGCCCAGTGGCTGCGAAAATGACAGCGACACTTTGGGATTGCGCCGGGCCCGCTCCGCCTTGAGCGGGTAGGTGAGGCCGGTGGTCACATCGACGCTGCGTCCGTTTTCGCCGAGGTAAGGCGTGACCGGCCAGGTGATGGGTGCGCCGCCGCGGTCCAACGAGGCGTACTCCGTGGTGATGAACGCGCCCGCCTGGCCGCGGATGGTTGGCCAGTCCAAGGCGACCCGGGTGTCAAGGATGGATACCATCGCAACCTCCCAGGTACAGTTAAATATAGTATAGTCTATTGAATAGAGACAACTATAAGGACTTGGGTGCAATGGTGTCAACGAGTTCCCGGCCATCCCCGCGGCGCAAGTACGACAGCAGTCGTCGCCGCGCCGACGCCGAGGCCCGGCAGCGCAGGGTGATTGACGCCGCGGCCAGGCTGTTCATTGAGCAGGGGTTCGGCGCCACCTCCATCGACCAGATCGCCGCCGCGGCCGAGGTCTCAGCACCGACCATCTACGCGACGTTCGGCTCCAAAGCCGGTGTGCTGGCCCGCGCGATCGACGTCGCCGTCGTCGGCGACTATGAAGATGTCCCGGTGGTGGACCGGGTGCTGAGCCTTATCGGGGAGGCCGGCCCGCAGGCACTTCGGCAATTTGCCGCCGTCGCCCGTTTCATCCACACCATCAATACGCGGGTAGCGCCACTGATCCGGGTAATGGAGCAGGCGACGTCGGCCGACCCGGCCCTAGAGCAGCTGCGCACCGGTCTGATCCGCGCGCTGCGTTCCGATTGCGCGGCGGCGATCGAGAAGCATTGGCGAAACGCCCTGCGCCGTGGCCTCTCCAAGAAGGAAGCCGCAGACGTGATGGCGACGATGACGTTGCCGCAAACCTATTCGATGCTCACCGCCGACATGGGTTGGTCACCGGATCGCTACCAGAAATGGCTCGCCCACGCGTTGCCGCAGCTGCTGCTGCGGCCGGAACTCTTAAGCGACTGACCCGAGCCGTCGTCTCCTTAGGCGTTAGGAGTTGACGCTCACTAGCCGTTCGACTCCCAGACCCATCCCGCGATCCGGGGGTCGTCGGCGCCGTGCTCACGGGTATACAGACGTGCTGCGAGCCGCGCGTCGGCCATCCGCTGGCGTAGCACGGCGGCTCGGCTGGACAGTCCCTCAACGCGGTCGACGACATCCATGACCAAGTGAAAGCGATCCAGATCGTTGAGCATCACCATGTCGAACGGTGTCGTCGTGGTCCCGCGCTCCTTGAACCCGCGCACATGAATACGGGGATGATTGGCGCGGCGATATGCGAGCCGGTGGATCAACCACGGATACCCGTGATAGGCGAAGATGACCGGCTTGTCGCGAGTGAACAACGCATCGAATTCCTTGTCGGCCAAGCCATGTGGGTGCTCAGACTCCGGCTGCAGCCGCATGATGTCGACGACGTTGACCACCCGCACACCCAACCCGGGCAGTTCCCGCCGCAGAATGTCGGCGGCTGCCAGCGTCTCCAGCGTCGGCACGTCGCCCGCGCAGGCCAGCACCACGTCGGGCTCACCGGTCGCCGTGCTGGCCCATTGCCAGATGCCGAGCCCGCGAGTGCAGTGCGCGACGGCTTCGTCCATGGCGAGGTAGGACAGTGCTGGTTGCTTGCCGGCGACGATGACGTTGACATAGTCACGGCTGCGCAGGCAATGGTCGGCCACCGACAACAACGTGTTGCCGTCGGGCGGCAGGTAGACGCGTACCACCTCGGGTCGCTTGTTGGCGACCAGGTCGATGAATCCGGGATCTTGGTGCGATGCGCCGTTGTGATCCTGGCGCCACACATGGGAGCTCAGCAGGTAGTTCAGCGACGCGATCGGCCGCCGCCACGGCAGTTCCCGGCTGGTCGACAGCCATTTGGTGTGCTGGTTGAACATCGAGTCGACGATGTGCACGAAGGCCTCGTAGCAGTCGAACATGCTGTGACGGCCGGTCAGCAGATAGCCCTCCAGCCAGCCCTGACACAGGTGCTCGGAGAGCACCTCCATCACCCGGCCTGCCGCAGACAGATGATCGTCGTCGGCGCTGGTCTCCGACAGCCAGGTCCGCCCGGTCGCTTCGAACACGGCGCTGAGCCGGTTCGACGCGGTTTCGTCCGGGCCCATCAGCCGGAACCGATCCGGGTTGCGCCGGATCACGTCTCGCAGATACGTACCAAGCACCCGGGTGGCCTCGTGGGTTTCGCAACCCGGACGTGCCACCGGCACCGCGTAGTCACGGAAGTCGGGAAGATCGAGGTCGCGCAGCAGCAGCCCGCCGTTGGCGTGCGGGTTAGCGCTCATCCGCCGATCACCGGTAGGCGCCAGCGCCCGCAGCTCGGCCCGCAACGTGCCGTTGTCGTCGAAGAGCTCATCGGGCCGGTAGCTGCGCAGCCACTGTTCAAGCTGCCGGCGCCGCTCGGCGCTGTCATGGGTGTCGGCGAGCGGGACCTGATGCGAGCGCCAGGTGCCTTCGACCTTCTTGCCGTCGACCACCTTCGGCCCGGTCCAGCCCTTGGGTGTGCGCAACACGATCATCGGCCACACCGGCCGCGCGGAATTCTCGCCCGCGCGGGCTGCGTGCTGAATGGCCGCGATGTCGTCGAACGCGTCATCGAGCGCAGCGGCCAGCTGCCGGTGCACCCTGGGCGGATCGTCCCCGGAAACCGTGATCGGCCGGTATCCGTAGCCGAGTAACAGCGATTCGAGCTCGTCGTGCGGAATGCGGGCCAGCACCGTCGGATTGGCGATCTTGTATCCGTTGAGGTGCAGGATCGGCAACACCGCCCCGTCGATCGCGGGGTTGAGGAACTTGTTGGAATGCCAACTGGCCGCCAGCGGACCGGTCTCGGCCTCGCCGTCACCGACCACGCACGCCACCACCAGATCGGGATTGTCGAACGCCGCGCCGAAGGCATGCACCAGCGCATACCCCAGCTCGCCGCCCTCATGAATAGACCCCGGGGTCTGGGCCGCCACATGGCTGGGGATGCCGCCGGGGAAGGAGAACTGCCGAAACAGCCGCCGCAATCCCTCGGCGTCTTCCCCGATACCCGTGTACACCTCGCTGTAGGTGCCTTCGAGGTAGGCGTTGGCGACCAGGCCGGGACCGCCGTGCCCGGGGCCGGTGATGTAGATGACGTTGGCGTCGCGGTTGCGAATGACCCGGTTCAGGTGGGTGTAGACCAGGTTGAGCCCCGGCGTCGTGCCCCAGTGTCCCAGCAGCCGGGGTTTGACGTGCTCGGCTGACAGCGGCTCGACCAGCAGCGGGTTGTCCAGCAAGTAGATCTGGCCGACCGACAAGTAGTTGGCGGCACGCCAGTACGCGTCGATGCGGGCCAGTTCGTCGTCGGAAAGGGTCGCGACTGTTGGGGTTTCAGGGCTCACAGGGCTCACCGGGCTCACCGGGCCGATTGTGCGCGCCCTCGGTGAACTGCCAGCTGAAGCGGGTCAGTCCTGTCCACGAGCGCGCGCCTCGTAGGCTTTGCGCTTGGCGACGTCGACGTCGTCGGTGAAGACGTGTTCGCCGCCCAACATGCGGTTCAGTCCCTCGGCCACCGGCCGCGGCATGAACTTCTGCGCGACGACCATCGCGCCGGCCGCCCGGGTAACCCGCACCCGCGGCTTCGGGTGGGCCACCAGGCGCACGATCGCGTCGGCGATGTTCTCCGGTTCGGCGTTCTTGAATCCCTTGACCCCGGCGGTCCCGGCGGTCAGTTCGGTGTTGACGAACGTCGGCAACACCATGGAGAACTTCACGCCCGCCGAACGGTATTCGAGCCGCGCCGAGTCGGTGAACGCCACGACCGCGTGCTTGCTGGCGCAGTAGCTGGCCAGCCCCACCGCATAGAGCTCGCCGGCAAGCGAGGCGACGTTGATGACCTGCCCACTCCCGCGCGGGATCATCCGCTCAACGGCCAACTTGCTGCCGAGGATGACCCCGAAAACGTTGATGTCCAAAATGCGGCGGGTCACCGAGTCCGGCTCGTCGATAATCCGACCGACCGGCATGATGCCGGCATTGTTGACCAGCACGTCGATCGGGCCGAGTTGGCGCTCGACCCGGTCGAGAAAGTCCGAAAACGAATCTCGGTCGGTGACATCGAGTTTGCCGTAGACATCCAGGCCCAAGTCGGCACCCGATTCCTTGACCTTTGCCTCGTCGATGTCGCCGATCGCTACCCGGGCGCCCAACCTGTGCAGAGCGGTTGCCGTCGCCAACCCGATGCCTCGTGCGCCGCCGGTGATGACGATGACCTTGCCGCGAACCTTGACACCGAGGGATGCCGTGTCTGCCATGTTCGTCCTCTCCGGGGCTTGACGGGTGTCAACTAGGCAATCTGGTAAGCACACCACCCGGCCGGGGACTGCGCAACAACCGCGCCGATACTGCAACAGTGACGCAGGTGCGTGCGGCCGTCCCGGAGGACGCCGAAGCGGTGGCTCGGGTCCACGTCCGGTCGTGGCAGTGCGCCTATCCGGGACTGATCGACCAGGAATACCTCGACGGTCTGCGGCCCGAGGTGTGGGCGGGCAGATACACGTTCGGCCGCATGGGCCTTCGGCTGCCGACCACCGTGGTGGCCGTCGACGGTTCGTCCATCTGCGGCTTGGCCACCACGGGCCTGTGCCGCGACCACGACGTGCCGAATTCCGGTGAGCTGATGGCAATCTACGTCGATCCGGCCTGGATGGGTAGCGGGGTCGGCCGTTTGCTGATGGCCGCTGCCCGAGATCGGCTGCGTCGAGTCGGGGTCAGGCACGCTTTGTTGTGGGTGCTGGACGGCAATGTCCGCGCCCGGCGGTTCTACGAGCGCGACGGGTGGAGCTTCGACGGCTCGCGGCGCACCGAGGTCTACGGGGCCACGACCGTGGAACAACTGCGCTACCAACGCACGCCGGTCTGATCCCGCGCAGCACGGCTTTCGAACTCGCGCGGCGGGATGAGGCGCGCGGAGGTGGGTGGCCGCCGGTACGGTGTGCGCATGGCCGACAGGTTGCTCGATGCGGTGCGCGTCCTGGACCTGTCCGGTGGTGGCGCTGACACCGTCACCCGGTTGCTGGCCGATCTGGGTGCCGACGTCCTGAAGGTGGAAGCTCCCGGCGGCAGCCCGGGACGCGGCGTCCCGCCGACCTTGGCCGGCACCAGCATCCCGTTCGCCGTGCACAACGCCAACAAACGCAGCGCGGTGCTGAACCCGCTCGACGAGCAGGACCGCCGGCGTTTCGACGAGCTCACCGCCAACGCCGACATCGTGGTCGACAGCGGTCTCCCGGGAGCGGCGTCCGCCTACGGAACAACATCTGCCGAACTGGCCGATCGCCACCCGCACCTAGTTGTGTTGTCGTTCACCGACTTCGGCACCTCGGGGCCACGATTTCGGTGGCGTGCCACCGATCCGGTGTTGTATGCCATGTCGGGCTCGCTGTCGCGGTCCGGCCCCACCACCGGCACCCCGGTGTTACCGCCGGACGGCATCGCTTCGGCGACCGCCGCCGTCCAAGCGGCCTGGGCGCTGCTGGTCGCCTATTACAACAGATTGCGTTGCGGCACAGGTGATTACATCGACTTCTCGCGGTTCGACGCGGTGGTCATGGCCCTTGACCCGGCTTTCGGGGCGCACGGGCAGGTCGCCGCCGGCATCCGCAGCAGCGCACGGTGGCGCGGACGCCCCAGAAACCAGGACGCGTACCCGATCTATCCGTGCCAGGACGGCTACGTGCGGTTGTGTGTGATGGCGCCGCGCCAGTGGCGCGGCCTGCGCCGCTGGTTGGGGGAGCCGCAAGACTTTCAGGATCCCAAATACGACGTGATCGGGGCCCGTTTTGCCGCCTGGCCCCAGATCAGTCTGTTGGTGGCGGCGCTCTTCGCCGGCCAGACCATGAAAGAGTTGGTGGCCGCCGGACAGGCTCATGGCGTGCCGATCGCGGCGGTGCTCACGCCGTCGCGGATCCTGGCCTCCGAACATTTCCAGGCGGTGGGCGCGATCACCGATGCCGAGCTCGTCCCCGGTGTGCACGCCAAGGTGCCGACCGGATATTTCACCGTCAACGAGCAGCGCGCCGGCTTTCGCACCCCGGCGCCCACCGCCGGCCGGCACGAACCGCGCTGGCTCGCCGACCCGGCACCGGCGCCGCCGCCCGCGGGCGAGGTGGGCGGCTACCCGTTCGAGGGACTGCGCATTCTCGATCTCGGCATCATCGTCGCCGGCGGGGAACTGAGCCGCCTGTTCGGCGACCTAGGTGCCGAGGTCATCAAGGTCGAGAGTGCCGACTACCCCGACGGGCTGCGGCAGGCCCGCGTCGGCGAGGCGATGAGCGAGTCGTTCGCCTGGACCCACCGCAATCACCGCGGTTTCGGCGTGGACCTGCGCAGCACCGATGGCAAGCAAATCTTCGGTCGCCTGGCGGCCGAGGCCGACGCCGTCTTCGCCAACTTCAAGCCGGGGACGCTGAGCTCGCTTGGGTTCAACTACGACAAGCTGCGTGGTCTCAACCCTCGGATCGTGCTGGCCGGCAGCAGCGCGTTCGGCAACCGCGGCCCGTGGAGCCGCCGGCTGGGTTATGGCCCGTTGGTGCGCGCGACCACGGGTGTCACCAGCGTGTGGACGTCCGAAGACGCCCCTCCCGACGGTTCCCGACATCCCTTCTACGACGCGACAACGATCTTCCCCGATCATGTGGTGGGACGGGTCGTCGCGATCCTGGCCCTGGCCGCGCTGATCCACCGCGATCGCACCGGAGCCGGCGCCCACGTCCACGTCTCACAGGCCGAAGTCGTCGTCAATCAACTCGACACGCTGTTTGTGACGGAAGCCGCACGGGCCGCCGGCGCCGCCGAAATCCGCGACGATATCAGCGTGCACGCGGTCTGTCGTTGCGCCGGCGACGACGAGTGGTGCGTGATCTCCATCTGCACTGATTACGAATGGCGTTGTGCTGCATCTGTTTTCGGTAAGCCGGAATTGGGAGGCGACCCGCGCTTCGCGACGGCCGAGGCTCGCAGGGCCAACCGCGCCGAAATGTCGGCGGTGATGTCGGCGTGGACGAGCGCTCGCACCCCGTTGCAGGCGGCCCAACTACTGCAGTCGGGCGGAGTCGCTGCAGGCCCGATGAACCGCCCGCCGGACCTGCTCGAGGATCCTCAACTGGCCGAGCGACAGCTGTTTGCGACCATGACGCACCCGCTGATTTCACGTCCGCTGCCGGCAGAGACGGGTCCGGCGCCGTTTCGCCACATCCCGCATTCACCGCGGCGACCGGCGCCTCAAGCGGGGCAGGACACTCGTGCCATCTGTCACGAGCTGCTCGGAATGAGCCGTGATGAGATCGAGCGGCTGATCTCCGAGGGCGTGCTGTTCGCGCCGGCCGGCGGGTAAGGGTCCGCGAACGAGACGTGGTGTGCGGCTGGCCGAAGCTCGGCGCTAGGTTCGAGGCATGCCCGTTGATCCCAGGACTCCGGTGCTGATCGGCTACGGTCAGGTCAACCATCGCGACGAGATCGACCCGGCCGGGCCCTCGGTCGAACCGGTCGACTTGATGGTCGCAGCGGCCCGGCAAGCCGCCGATTCTCAGGTGTTGGCGGCGGTCGACTCGATCCGTGTCGTGCACATGCTGTCGGCGCACTACCGAAACCCGGGGCAGTTGCTCGGTGAGCGCCTCGGCGCCGGCAGCTTCACCACGAGATACGGCAGTGTCGGTGGCAACACGCCACAATCGCTGGTCAGCCAGGCATGCTTGGACATCCAGCAGGGGCGCGCCGACGTGGTGCTGATCGGCGGCGCCGAAACCTGGCGTACCAGGACCGGACTGAAGTCCCAGGGCAGCAGGCTGGTGTGGACCCGACAGGACGACTCCGTGCCGCTGCCGGAAATCGCTGGTGACGACGTCCCGATGGCGGGGGAGGCCGAGCTCAGGATCAAGCTGGACCGGCCCGCCTACGTCTACCCGCTGTTCGAGCAGGCGCTGCGCATCGCCAACGGCGAGTCGATGGAGGATCACCGGCGCCGGGTCGGTCAGCTGTGGGCCCGCTTCAACGCCGTCGCGGTCGACAATCCCTACGCCTGGATCCGCACCCCGATGACCGCCGAGGAGATTTGCCGGCCCGGCCCGCAGAACCGGATGATCAGTTGGCCCTACACCAAGTTGATGAACTCCAACAACATGGTTGACCAGGGCGCGGCACTGATCCTGACGTCGGTTGAGCATGCCACCCGCCTGCAGGTCCCCAGCGAGCGCTGGGTTTACCCGCATGCGGGTACCGACGCCCACGACACCCCCGCGATCGCCGAGCGGGCTGAGCTGCACCGGTCTCCGGCGATCCGGATCGGTGGTGCGCGTGTGCTGCAGTTGGCCGGCCTGACCACCGATGATGTCGACTACGTCGACCTGTACTCGTGCTTTCCCTCTGCCGTGCAGGTTGCCGCGGCCGAACTCGGCCTGGCGACCGACGACCCCGCCCGCCCGCTGACGGTCACCGGCGGCCTGACCTTCGCCGGCGGCCCGTGGAGCAATTACGTCACCCACTCCATCGTCACCATGGCCGAACTGCTGGTCGCCAACCCGGGCAGCCGCGGCCTGATCACCGCAAACGGCGGTTATCTGACCAAACACAGCTTCGGCGTGTACAGCACCGAGCCGCCCGCGGAATTTCGTTGGGAAGATGCGCAGCCGGTCGTGGACCGCGAGCCCACGACCGCGGGTTTGGTCGAGTGGGAGGGAATCGGCACCGTCGAGGCGTGGACCACGCCGTTCACCCGGGAGGGCCGGCCCGAGAAGGCCTTTGTGGCGGTGCGCACGCCCGACGGGGCGCGAACTCTGGGGGTGATCACCGATCCCGATTCGGCCGAAGCGACGGTGCGGGACGACATTGCCGGGGCCAAGGTTGCCGTCGCCGCCGACGGCAGCGCGACGTTGCGGTAACCGGCCGCGACGATTGAGAAAACCCTTCCGAGTCACGGTCCGGACTCAATTTGTCGCGCAAGTAGGGTCGGCGTGCTTATTGTCATGACAAGACGTTGGGGAAGGTGGGCAGGGTGCACGTCCTGGTTACCGATGCTGCCGGCGCGGTCGGGCGACTGGTAGCACGCCAGCTGATCGCGGCCGGACACACGGTCAGCGGCATCGCCCCGCACCGACACCCATACCTGGATGCCGGTGTCGACTTTGTTTGCGCGTCGCTGCACCACCCGATGTTGCTGGAGTTAGCCGCCGAAGCGGACGCGGTGATCCATCTGGCCCCGGTGGACACCAGCGCACCGGGCGCGGCCGGCCTCAACGGCCTGGCGCACGTGAGCAATGCGGCCTCGCGTGCGGGGGCACGGCTGCTGTTCGTATCCCAGGCCGCGGGGTCACCCGATCTGTATCAGCAGGCCGAGGCCTTGGTGGCCAGTTGCTGGGCGCCGAACTTGGTGATTCGCATCGCGCCGCCGGTCGGTCGGCACCTCGACTGGACGGTGTGCCGGACGGTGGCCACCCTGCTGCGCAGTAGGGTCTCGGCGCAGCCGATGCGGGTGCTGCACCTCGATGACCTGGTTCGCTTCCTGGTATTGGCGCTGAACACCGACCGCAACGGCGTCGTCGACCTGGCCACGCCGGACGCCGCGAACCTGGTCACCGCGTGGCGGCTGCTGCAATCGGCCGACCCACACCTGCGAACGCACCGGATTCGCCGCTGGGCCGACCTGATTCCACAGATGGACACCGCTGCGGCCCAAGAAGATTGGAAATTTCAGTACGGGTGGCAGGCGACCGAGGCGATCGTGGATACCGGTCGTGGACTAGTGGGCCGGCGGCTGGATCGTGGTGGCGCGACCATCGGGTCAGGCCAACTCGCGCTGCCGATCGAGCCGGTCCCGCGGTCGTTTCCCCGTTACGGCGCGACCGTGAACTCGGTGGGGCCCGACGGGCTCGAGGGTGAATTCGACGACCGGATCGATCCGCGGTTTCCGGTGTTCAGCGCAACCGGTCTCGCCGAAGCGCTGCCGGGCCCGCTGACCCCGATGACACTGGACGTCCAGATGGGCGGACTACGTGCCGCAGGTCGGGCCATGGGGCGAATCCTGGCACTGGGCGACGTGGTCGCCCAGGAGTGGGAGAGCAGGGCCATCGCGGTGTTCGGTCATCGCCCCTACGTCGGCGTGTCGGCCAACATCGTCGCTGCCAGCCAGCTGCCGGGCTGGGACGAGCACGCCATCACCCGCCGTGCGCTGGGGGACCATCAACCGCCGACGGGCCTGCTGCCGTTTGGGCGGCCCCAGTTGGCCGGCGGAGCACTCGGGTCGGTCGCCAAAGTGGTCGTGACGGCTCGGTCGCTGTCGCTGTTGCGTCATCTGCGGGCTGACACTCAGGCCTACGTTGCCGCGGCGTCGGCGGAGCATGTCGATGCCGGGCAGCTGAGCGAACTACCGGACGCCAGTCTGGAAGTACGGGTTCGCTTGTTGCGGGATCGGATTCACCAGGGCTGGATCCTGACGTCGCTATGGGTCATCGACACCGGCATCACCGCGGCGACGCTGGAGCACACACACGCGAAATCCAGCGTGTCCGGTATCGGGGTGATCATGGACAGCCGTCGTGTCGCGGCGGTGAGCACTGAGCTGACGGATATGCTGCGCGCCGACGCACCGCTGTGCGCCCTGGCTCGCGAAGGCAACGTCGACAGCATCCGGGCGCTATCGCCGTCCGCCGCTGCGGCCCTCGAGGCGGCCGTTGCCCAGCTGGGGCACCGCGGCCCCGGGGAAGCGGAGCTGGCCAACCCGGTGTTCGGCGACGACCCGTCGCTACTCTTGACCTTCGCTGCGCAAGCCGCTACGGCGCCCGCCGAGCCGGCGCCACCGGCGACGTTTGCCCAGCGGTTGGCGGCCAGCGCTCGCAGTTCGCGAGAGTTGGCTCACGACACCACCATTCGGTTCACCCATGAACTCCGGATGACGCTGCGCGAGTTAGGATCTCGGCGGGTTGCGGCGGACCTGATCGACACCGTCGACGACGTCTACTATCTGACCTGCGACGAGCTGGTCACCATGCCGGCCGACGCCCGGCTGCGGGTCAAACGCCGACGCACCGAGCGCGAGCGGCTGCAGGCTCAGCCGCCGCCCGACGTCATCGACCACACCTGGAAGCCCCCGGACCAACAGCGCTGAATGCGCTAAGCGCCGATCCGCGCTTCGGCCAACGGCGATGCGGGATCAGCCAACCTGCCGGCGTCGACCGGGGCTTTCGATCGGATCAGGGCTTTGACGTCGTCGAGCACATCCCAGATGTTGACGTTCATCCCGGCCAGCACCCGGTTGTCGCCGTCGAGCCAGAATGCGACGAACTCGCAGCCGGCGACGTCGCCACGGAACACCAGCCGCTCGACGCCGGAAGCGTGGCCGGCGTACTCCATCCCGAGGTCGTACTGATCGGTGAAGAAGTAGGGCAGCTCGGTGTATTCGCCCGGGGCGCCGAGCATGCCGGCGACCGCCACCGCGGGTTGTTTGAGCGCGTTGGCCCAATGCTCGGTGCGGATCCGGGTGCCCAGCAGCGGGTGCTCCGCGGCGGCGATGTCGCCGACGGCGTAGATATCGCGATCGCTGGTGCGCAGCGACGCATCGACCTGGACACCGCCGTCAGCCATCGCCAAGCCGGCCTGTTGGGCCAGTTCGACGTTGGGTTTCGCGCCGACGGCAACCAGCACGGCATCGGCGGCGATGACGGACCCGTCGCCCAGCTTGAGCCCACTGGCCCGGCCGCCCTGCGTCGTGATCTCGGCCACCTGCGCTTCCAGCCGCAAGTCCACACCATGATCGCGATGCAGATCGGCGAACACCTTGCCGACGGTATCGCCCAGCGCGGCCGACAGCGGCTGGCCGGCCGCCTCCACCACGGCGACATCGACGTTGCGCTGCCGAGCGCTGGCGGCCACCTCCAGACCGATCCAGCCCGCGCCCACCACCGCGAGCGAAGAGCCCTCGGCCAGAGCGGAATTCAGCGCCGACGCATCCTCGAACGTGCGCAGGTAATGCACGCCGGCTGCATCGGCGCCGGGTATCGGCAGGCGACGCGACGCCGATCCGGTCGCCAGCAGCAGCTTGTCATAGTGCACGGTGGTGCCGTCGGGAAGTCCGACGCTGTGAGCGGCGGGATCCAGCGACGACACCCGCGCGCCCGGTCGCAGGTCGACGTCGTGGTCGCGATACCAATCCGAGTTGTGCACGGTGAACTCGTCGAGTGACTTCTTGCCCGCCAGGAATTCCTTGGACAGCGGGGGACGCTCGTAGGGCAGCTGCTCCTCTTCGGCGAAGAGCGTGATGATGCCGTCGAACCCCTTGTCGCGCAAGGCTTCTGCCGCTTTGGCACCGGCAAGACCGCCGCCGACGATGACGAATGTTGTCGAACTGGCCATGCCCCCAGCCTACTTAGCTCATCAGCTCCCGCAATGACAGCGCGTTGCGGACCGCGTGGCCGCCCAAGTCGTTGTTGAAGTACATCCACACGTCACGGCCCTCGACATCCCAGTCGGTGATGCGGTCGGCCCAGCGTCGCAGGTCGTCGGGCGAGTACGAACCCGCGTACATCGCGTCCCGATCGGGACCGTGCATCCGGACGTACACCAGGTCGGTGGTGGCCCGTGGGATACACGCGAGACCTCCGCCGCTCATCACCACGTAGGCGGCTCGATGGGTTTCCAGCACCGCATATACCGCCGGGTCGTTCCAGGACGGGTGGCGCAGCTCGACGGCCACCCGGATCGACGCCGGAACGCAGCGCAGGAACGAATCCAGCCGCGCGTCGTCGCGTCGCTGCTCGGGATGCAGCTGCACCAGCAACACGCCGTGACGATCACCCAGCAGCCGCCAGCAGTGTTCGAACCGCTCAATCCAGGGTTCGGGCGACACCAGCCGGCGGTAGTGGGTCAGACCGCGGTGCGCCTTGACCGACATGGTGAACCCGTCGGGCAACTGGGCTCGCCAGCGCGCGAACGTCGAATCTCTGGGCCACCGGTAGAAGCTGGCGTTCAGCTCGACGGTGTCGAACGTCTGCACGTAGTAGGACAATCGCCGGGCAGACGCCAGCCCGGGCGGATACAGCACGTCGGACCAGTGGTCATACGACCAGCCCGAGGTACCGATCCGGACGGTCATGTGGTGCTCAATCGGTCACCTGGCGGCGCACGTCGTCGTCCAGGGACGCGCGGACCAGTGCCGCCGCCAGCCGGGCGTTGGCGCCGGCGGCCAGCGCCGACAGTTTTGCCGGATCGGTGGGCAGGCCCAGCTCCTTGGCCGCGGCGGTGGCACGGTCGTCGAAATACGGCCGTGCCCAGGTCCACACATCCTGTACCTCGCGCAGGAAGATGTCCGCACCCGTATCGCCAATCCCTTTGAACTGCTTGAGGATTCGTTTGACCTTCGGCGGGTCGTGGTCGCTGCGACGCGCGATTTCGCGCAGGTCGCCGCGGAATTCGTCGCGGACCCGCTCGGCCATTTCGGTAAGCCGGGTGGCCGAACTTTCGTCATAGCGCACATAGTGGGCGCGGCCGAACGCATCGATCGTGGTCTGTCGCCGGGATTCCAGCACCGCTTTGGGGGTGCGCAGGCCCGCCTTGAACAGTTCCCTCGCGGCGCGCATGGCGATAGTGGCGTCGATCGGCTTGCTGGCCAGCATGCACAGCACCAGCAGTTGAAACAGCGGCATCGGCTTGTCGTCGATGCGAATGCCGGCCTCGGCAGCGTAGCTGGTACCGGCGACCTCGAGCAGTCGTTTCACCTGTTGCTCGGGCTTGTCCATTCCGGCGGCGTACCCGCATTTGCCGGCCGCAAACCGGGTGGTCATTTCGGCGGCAGGCTGTGCACCCAGGTCACGCTGCGCGTGACCCAACTGTGAAGCTGCCGTTTGGTTTTCACCCCTTCGGCGGCGACGCGCAACCATCCGCGGGTTTGCCGGCCGGCCATCACCATGGGGCTGACGTGGGCGCCACCGAGTAGTTTGTCGGTGTCTGCCGGCGGCACCCGGACCAGAAGTCCGCCCTGACCGCTGACCGCCACGGCCAGGTGCCCGTCGATCAGGAAGGCAAGCCCGCCGAACATCCGCTTCTCGTCTACGCCGGACTGCGGCGCCAGCAACTCGCGGATCCGTTCCACGAGGTCGAGGTCGTAGGCCATCGGCGGTCAGTCCAGGTCGACCCGGATGGTCAGCAGGTCGCTACCGATGGCGCGCACGGCCGCGCTGTTGACCCGGGGCAGGTCCCGCAGCCGCTGCCGCGGGTCGTCTTCCGGAAGCAGATGCGCGGTCCCGGTACGCCACTGGCCGCCGATGCGCACCCGGACGGCCGGGTTGGCCTTGATGTTGTAGACGTAGTCCGAATGTTCGCCGTGTTCGGACACCATCCAGAACTGGTTGCCGATGACCTTTCCGCCGACGGCGGTGCGGCGTGGTTGTCCTGTCTTGCGGCCGATGGTTTCGAGCATGGTCAGCGGCAACTGCCGACCCAGGGGGTTGGCTACCAGCCGTTGAAAACCATGGACCAGCTGACGTTTGACGTCTCGCAATTGAGCCATGGGTGTGATTGTGCAGGATCGCCGGCCGCGAAGACAGCCGGCCGGTCCACCCCGACCTCACGAGGCGCCGCCGCACCTAGCTCGCCGGCGGTGCCGTAACGAGATTGCCGTCATGGTCGCGCTCGAGGTCCCAGGCACAGCCATAGCGGCAATCTCGGCGCGACGCAGTAGGGTCACGCGGTGGGACGGGGCCCCAGCCGCTGCAATTGCGTCACGTGCTTGGGCGACAGCTCCGCCAGGCAAGTCACACCCAGCAGCCGCATGGTTCGGATCACACCACTTCCCAGGATCTCGATGGCGCGCGCGACACCGGCCTGGCCGCCGGCCATCAACCCATACAGATAGGCTCGCCCGACCAACGTGCACCGCGCTCCCAGCGCGATCGCCGCGACGATATCGGCACCCGACATGATGCCGGTATCCATCAGGATCTCGGTCTGCTTGCCGAGTTCGCGGGCCACCGTCGGCAGCAGGTGAAATGGAACAGGCGCCCGATCCAGTTGCCGGCCACCGTGATTGGATAAGACGATGCCGTCGACCCCGCACTCCGCCACGGCACGCGCATCGTCGAGCGTCTGAATCCCCTTGACGACGAGCTTGCCCGGCCATTGGGCCTTGATCCAAGCCAGATCCTCGAACGTGACGCTGGGATCGAACATGGTGTTCAGGTACTCACCGACGGTGCCCGACCAGCGATCCAGCGACGCGAACGCCAACGGTTCGGTGGTCAGCAGGTCGAACCACCACCGCGGGTGGCCCAGCGCGTCGAGGACGGTGCGCGGCGTGAGCGCCGGGGGGATCGTCATGCCGTTGCGGACATCACGCAGCCGGGCGCCGGCCACCGGAACGTCGACGGTGACCAGCATGGTGTCGAAGCCCGCGGCCGCCGCGCGCTTGACCAACGCCATCGACCGATCCCGGTCACGCCACATGTACAGCTGAAACCACTTGCGGCCCTGAGGAACCTCGGCAACCAAATCCTCGATCGCGCAGGTGGCCAGGGTGGACATCGCGAACGGAATCCCCGCCGCGGCCGCCGCGCGCGCGCCGGCAATCTCCCCTTCGGTCTGCATCAACCTGGTGAACCCGGTCGGCGCGATCCCGAACGGTAACGCCACCGGCTGGCCGAGGACGTCCCAACCCGGGCACACCGTGGTGACGTCACGCAGGATGGTGGGATGAAACTCGATGTCGCGGAAGGCCTGTCGGGCTCGCCGGATTGACAGTTCGTCTTCGGCGGCGCCATCGGTGTAGTCGAATGCCGCCCTGGGGGTCCGCCGCTTGGCGATCCGACGCAGGTCCTCGATGGTCAGCGCGGCATCCAGGCGGCGCTTCGAGCGGCCGAATCGAGGCCTTCTGAGCTGAATCAGCGGTGCCAGGTCGCCGACCTTGGGCACCCGTCGCCGGACCGCCATTACCCGCTGGAACCGATGCTGAGGCGCGCCATCCCACCAGTGTGCAACCGTGGTCGTATGACAAGACCATCCGACCCCTTCGACTTGAAGCGTTTCGTTGACGCGCAGGCTCCGGTCTACCGCAGCGTGGTCGCGGAGTTGCGGTCGGGACGCAAGCGAACTCACTGGATGTGGTTCGTCTTCCCGCAATTGCGAGGACTTGGCCACAGCCCGATCGCGGATTGCTACGGTATCTCGTCGATGGCGGAAGCACGCGCGTATCTGGACCATGACCTGCTCGGGCCGCGCCTGCATGAGTGCACTCAGCTGGTCAACCAGGTGGCGGGCCGCTCCATCGAAGAGATCTTCGGTTGGCCCGATGATCTCAAGCTGCGCTCGTCGATGACGCTGTTCGCCCGCGCCACCACCGACAACGAGGATTTCGTCACGCTGCTTGCCCGCTATTACGGCGGGCAGCAGGATCCGGCGACACTGGCGCGCCTGAAGGGTTCCTAAAGCGGGCGATCAGCCAACGGCAGCCAATGTCTGGGCAACGGTAACCGCTTGTGCCACACCGGAAACGATGGCCGCGGCCTTCAAGGCCGCCAGCATCGCCTCCCGGCCCACACCCGCTTCCCGCAACGTGTGCTCGTGGGCGACCACACAATGCGAGCAGCCGTTGATCGACGAGACCGCGAAGCACCACAGCTCGAAATTGGCCTTGTCGACGCCCGGATTGCCGATGACATTCATCCGCAATCCGGGGCGCAGGTCGTCGTACTGCCCGTTGAGAAAGCCGCGGCAACGATAGAACACGTTGTTCATCGCCATGACCGATGCCGCTGCCAGCGCCGCCTGGTATGCCGGCTCGGACAGGTTATCTGCCGCTTCGGCCCCGATTCCGGCCAGCACCTGGGTGTTTCGCGTGGCCGCGGCGCTGGCCAGCAGGGTGCCCCACAACTGCTCCTGGTTCAGCTCGGTACTGCGGGTAATCGAGCCCAGGTTCAGCTTGAGGTCCTTGGCGAACTCGGGCAGCGCGGACTTCAGATTCTCGACGCTCATCTGTTCTCCTGCGCCCGTCACGCCGAAGCTTTGAGCAGCTCGCCGGCGTCGATCGTCGGGTCGCCCTTGCGCCAGTTGCAGGCACACAGCTCGTCGGATTGCAGAGCGTCCAATACCCGCAGCACCTCGTCGACGTTGCGCCCGACGGAACCGGCTGTGGCCGAGACGAATTGGATTTCGTTGTTCGGGTCGACGATGAAGGTCACCCGGTCGGCGACGCCCTCCTCGTTGAGCACGCCGGTGGCCAGGCAAAGCTCGCGCTTGATGTCGGAAAGCATCGGGAAGGGGAGCTTCTTCAGGTCCTCGTGCTGGGCGCGCCACTGGAAGTGGACGAACTCGCTGTCGATGGAGACGCCGAGGATCTGCGTGTCGCGGTCCTCGAACTCGTCGTTGAGCTTGCCAAACGCCGCGATCTCGGTCGGGCACACGAAGGTGAAGTCCTTGGGCCAGAAGAACACCACGCGCCACTTGCCGGGGTGGTCCTCGCTGGTGATGGTGGTGAAGTAGTCGCCGGGCTGCTTGGCGTCGACCTTCGACAGATCGCCGCCGATCAACGCGGTGAGCTGGTAGGCGGGGAACTGGTCGCCGATCGTGAGCAAGGACATATCCACTCCTTAATCTGGATTAAGTCAAGTTTAGCTGTCTCCACACCAATGATGCCGTGAAACCGGCTCGGAAGTAAAGGTGATATATCACACTATACTTATCGGCATGGCCGATAAGAGCTATCAGCCGACCCTTGCCGGGCTGCGGGCTTTCGTCGCCGTCGCGCAGAAGCAGCATTTCAGCAGTGCCGCAACCACTTTAGGCGTTAGTCAGTCGACTTTATCGCAGGCGTTGGCCGCGCTGGAGGCCGGCCTACACACCCACCTCGTCGAGCGTTCGACGCGTCGGGTCTTCTTGACGGCCGAGGGCATGCAACTGCTACCGCTCGCGCAGGCTGTGGTCGAGGCGGCGGAGGCTTTCAGCGCCGCCGCCGGGGGAGTGTCCGATCCGCTGCACGGCGGCATCCGGTTGGGAATGATTCCCACGGTGGCGCCCTACGTGCTGCCGACGGTGCTGGCCGGGCTCACCCGCCGACTCCCGGCGCTGACCGCGCAAGTGATCGAAGATCAGACCTCACGCCTGCTGGCGGCTTTGCGTGATGGCGCGCTGGATGCGGCCATGATCGCGGTACCCGTCGATTCCGGCGGCGTTACGCAGATCCCCATTTATGACGAGGACTTCGTATTGGCGCTACCTCTTGGGCACCCGCTTGCCGGCAAGCGTCGGGTACCGGCCGCGGCGTTGGCGACGTTGCCGCTGCTGTTGCTGGACGAGGGCCATTGCCTGCGCGATCAGGCCCTGGACCTCTGCCACAACGCCGGGGTCCGCGCCGAACTCGCCGATACGCGGGCGGCGTCGTTAGCCACCGCCGCCCAATGCGTGGCAGCCGGATTGGGGGTCACGCTGATACCGCAGAGCGCGGTGGCCGTCGAGGCCGCACGCAGCCGCGTCGGGCTCGCGCACTTTGACGCGCCCCGCCCGGGTCGACGAATCGGCCTGGCATACCGCTCGTCGAGCGGTCGCGACGAGTCGTATCGACTGCTTGCCCGGATCATCGGGGAAGTGGTCGCCGCGGAACAACCGGTGCGCCTGGTCAAGCACAGCACCGGCGGTCGGCCCTGAGCCGGTGGTGGCGAAGGTAGGTTCGGGCTATGGAGAAGGTCATCGCCATCCTGATGCGCGACGAGCCGGACGACGACTGGTGTGCTCGCCAACGCGGGCCGGTCGCCGACGCGCTGGTGGATCTGGGCCTTCCCGGACTTTCGGTCAATGTCCGCGACGGCGCGGTGCGTAAGTCCCTGATGACCCTGACCACTTTGCAGCCACCGGTGGCGGCGGTGGTGAGCATGTGGACCCAGCAGTGCTATGGCGACCAGCTGGCGGCGGCCCTGCAACTGCTCCAACGGGAATGTGCGCAACTCGGCGCATACCTGGTGACCGAGTCGGTTCCGATGGCCGCGCTGACCACCGAACCAGGTTGTCGCACACCGGGTTTGGCAAATATCGCGCTGCTGCGACGGCCTCCCGGGATGGACGAGGCGACCTGGCTGACCCGCTGGCAGCGCGACCACACGGCGGTGGCCATCGAAACGCAGGCCACCTTCGGCTACACCCAGAACTGGGTGGTGCGCACGCTCATTCCCGGGGCGCCGGCAATCTCCGGCATCGTCGAAGAGCTGTTTCCGGCCGAAGCCATCACCGACCTCAAGGCGTTCTTCGGGGCCGACGACGACGCCGACCTACAGCACCGGATCAGCCGAATGGTGGCCAGCACAACCGCTTTCGGCGCCAACCAGAATATCGACACGGTGCCCACCAGCCGCTACATGTTCACTACACCTTTCGAAATGTGAGGACTGCTCATGACGACACTCAACAAGCCGTGGCACTGGCCGCCGCCGACAAAGGCTTGGCGGTGGTCTCCACCGTTCGCGCAGCCGGCACCGTGCAGGCATCGCTGGTCAACGTCGGTCTGTTGACGCATCCGGCCGGTGGCGAAACCGTCCTGGGCTTCACCACCTACGGCAAGGTCAAGCTCACCAATCTGCGAACCCGACCCCAACTGGCCGTCACCTTCCGCAACGGCTGGCGGTGGGCAACCGTCGAGGGCCGCGCCGAACTCGTCGGACCCGACGACTCCCAGCCGTGGCTGAGCGACGAGGAACAGCTGCGGCTGCTGCTTCGCGACGTCTTCATCGCGGCGGGTGGAACCCACGACGACTGGGACGAGTACGACCGGGTGATGGCCGCGGAGCGCCGTGCCGTGGTGTTGATCGAGCCGACCCGCGTGTACGGCAACGGTTAGGCTGCCGCCGTGACGCTGCTGATCGATGACCAGAACCGGGTACGCACGCTCACCCTGAACCGGCCGGAGGCACTCAACGCCTTCAACGAAGCCCTCTACGACGCCACCGCGCAGGCCCTGTTCGACGCGGCCCTGGATCCAGAGGTTTCCGTGGTGTTGCTGACCGGCTCGGGTCGCGGCTTCAGCGCCGGTACCGATCTCGCCGAGATGCAGGCACGCATCACCGACCCCGACTTCGAAGAGGGGCGATACGGCTTCCGAGGGCTGGTCGAGTCGCTCGGCAGTTTCCCCAAACCGCTGGTCTGCGCGGTCAACGGCGTCGGCGTGGGGATCGGCACCACCATTCTCGGCTACGCCGACCTGGCCTTCATGTCCTCGACGGCGCGCCTAAAATGCCCGTTCACCAGCCTTGGGGTGGCACCTGAAGCGGCGTCTTCATATCTGCTGCCGCAGCTGGTGGGCCGGCAGAACGCGGCCTGGCTGCTGATGTCTTCGGAATGGGTGGGCGCCGCCGAGGCCCTGCGGATGGGGCTGGTCTGGCGTGTCTGCGAACCGGAGGCGTTGCTTCCCGAGGCTCGCCGGCATGCCGAAATCCTTGCGGCCCGGCCGCTTTCGAGCCTGATGGCGGTCAAGCACACCATCGTCGAACCGATCCGTCCCGAGATGGCTGCCGCGAGTGCCCGGGAGAATGCCCATTTCGCCGAGTTGATGGGCGCGCAGGCCAATGCCGCGGCGTTGGCCGACTTCACCAAGCGGCCAAGGTAGCCGACCGGACGTCGACCTCAGACCGCGGCCGGTTGGGTGGCCGCCGCGATGATCGCGCGCAGCGTGCGGCGGCAACGGCCACAATCGCTGCCCGCGCCGCAGACCGCGGCGACTTCCTTGGAAGTCGCCGCACCACGGGCGACGGCCTCACACACGGTCTGGTTGGTAGCTCCAACACACAGACACACGTACATCAGCAAACTCCCACCCGATGCTCGCTCATGACATCCTCCGGAATCGGAGTGGCCAGGGGAGCCACCGAACGAACGGTCCGCATATTAGTAGAGTCTAACCTAAGTAGGTTAGTGCAGTCTAACCTAAGCCCAATCTCGCCCATCTCGGCCGGGCTGTGCATGACGCGCCGACGTCGCAACAATGACTGCGCCCAAGCCCCGTTGCTGCACTAGATTGAAACGCGGCACCCGAAGGTGCTGCTAGAACCCGCCATGATGGTGCTCCAGCCCAGCCCATCTGCTGCGGCAAACGATGCCAGCCTTCACACCGTAGGAGTGATCATGCAAGGTGATCCGGATGTCTTGCGTCTGCTCAACGAACAATTGACCAGCGAGCTGACCGCTATCAATCAATACTTTCTGCACTCCAAGATGCAGGAGAACTGGGGCTTTACCGAACTGGCTGCCAAAACCCGCGCCGAGTCGTTCGACGAAATGCGGCATGCGGAGGCCATTACCGATCGGATCCTCCTCCTCGACGGGTTGCCGAACTACCAGCGCATCGGCTCGTTACGGGTGGGCCAGACACTGCGCGAACAATTCGAAAGCGATATCGCCATCGAAATCGAAGTGCTGAATCGGCTCAAGCCGGGAATCATCATGTGCCGCGAAAAGCAGGACACCACCAGTGCGCAGCTGCTAGAACAAATTGTGGCCGATGAGGAGCTACATCTCGACTACCTGCAGACGCAGCTGGAACTGATGGAGAAACTCGGAGAGGCGCTGTACTCGGCGCAATGCGTCTCCCGGCCGCCGACCTGATATCCGATCGAGATTCCGCGGGCAGCACTCCTGGGTATCGCGCACGGGCTCGAACTCCGACAGGAGGCAGATATGACGAGCCCGACGGCATCCCGGACCGCTGCTGCGGATAGTCGATCTCCCTGCATCTCGATCAGCCCAGCACGACGCAATGTCATCTTCATGGCGCTGGTGCTCGGGGTGCTGGTCGCGGCGATGGACCAGACCATTGTGGTGCCCGCGTTGCCGACGATCGTTGAGGAGCTGGGGGCCTCTGTTCATCAATCGTGGGCCATTACCAGCTACCTGCTCGGCGGCACCATCGTTGTCGTGGTGGCCGGCAAGCTGGGCGACCTGCTCGGTCGCAAGCGGGTGCTGCAGGGCTCGGTCCTGGTCTTCCTGCTGGGCTCGGTGCTGTGCGGGGTGGCGGACACGATGACCATGCTGGCGATTTCGCGGGCTGTTCAGGGCGTGGGCGCCGGTGCGATTTCGGTGACGGCGGCAGCGCTGGTCGGTGAGGCCTTCCCACTGCGGGACCGCGGCCGCTACCAGGGCATGTTGGGTGCGGTGTTCGGGGTGACCACGGTCGCGGGCCCGCTGCTGGGCGGCTTTTGCACCGACTATCTGAACTGGCGTTGGGCATTTTGGATCAACGTGCCGATCTCCATCGTGGTCATCGCCGTGGCCGCGACGGCCATTCCGGCGTTGCCCCGCCGCCCCAAACCGGCTATCGACTACCTCGGGATCATGGTCATTGCATTGGCCACAACGGCGTTGATCATGGCCACCAGCCTGGGTGGCAGCACCTACGGCTGGGGCTCGGCGCCGATCATGGGGCTGTTCGGTGGCGCCACGGTGGCGCTGGGTGTCTTCGTCTGGGTCGAGAGCCGAGCCGCTGCGGGAATCCTGCCGCCGCGGCTGTTTCGCAACCAGGTGTTCGCCGTGTGCTCCGTGTTGTCGTTGATGGTCGGGTTTGCGATGCTGGGCGCGCTGACCTTCGTGCCGATGTATCTGCGCTACGTCGAAGGCGCCTCGGCGACCGTCTCGGGGCTGCGCACCTTGCCGATGGTGGTCGGCCTGCTGACCACCTCGGTGGGGGCGGGCGTCATGGTCGGCCGGACGGGTCGGTACAAGATTTTCCCGGTCGCGGGGACGGCGCTGATGTCCATCGCTTTCCTGCTGCTGTCACGGATGGACGAGTCCACGCCGTGGCCGGTGCAGTCGCTGTACCTGGTGCTGCTGGGTGCCGGGATCGGCTTGTCGATGCAGGTGCTCATTCTCATCGTGCAGAACACCTCCCGCTTTGAGGACCTCGGCGTCGCCACCTCGGGCGTGACCTTCTTCCGCGTGGTCGGCGCCTCGTTTGGTGCCGCGATATTCGGCGCGCTGTTCGCAACCTTCCTGGGCCGGCGGATAGGTCCCGCGCTGGTCGCCAGCGGCGCGCCCGTCGAGGCCGCACACTCTCCAGCCGTCCTACACCGCCTGCCGCACTACGTTGCCTCACCGATCGTGCAAGCCTATGCCGAGTCGCTCAACCAGGTTTTTCTGTGCGCGGCCGTGGTCGCCCTGGCCGGCTTCATCCTCGCGCTGTTCCTGCGGGAGATTCCGCTCGCCGATATCCACGACAGCCCGGCTTGCCTCGGAGACGGCTTCGCCGTGCCCAGAACGAAAACTCCGGAGGACGTGCTGGAAATCGCGGTGACCCATCTGCTGCACGAAGCTCCCGAGGTGCGACTGCCGAACCTTGCTGCGGCGTACCAGGATTCGGAGCTCGACGTCGCAGCGCTGTGGGGTGTACTGCGGATCTATCAATACGAACGGTTTTTCGGGACCGCGAGGCTCACCGACATCGCCAAACACCTGCACCTGCCCCATCAGGTGCTGGAACCGGTCTTCGACCGGCTGGTCCAGACCGGCTACGTGTCACGCGACGGCGACGCCCTGTCACTGACCGCCGCCGGGCTCGACCAGATCGATGCCCTCTCCGACTTGCTCCGGAAGTGGCTTGTCGACCACTTGGCCGTAGCGCCCGGCGTCGAGCAACAGCCCGACCACCAGGAATTCGAAGCCGCTCTGCAACGACTCACCGACGGTGTGCTGGTTCAGCGCGATTGGTACGAAGACTTGGACACGCTCGCGCCGGCGGGCACCCTCGCTGCCGCCAAGTAGGACCCGCGCCGGGAGTTCGGCCTCTGCCTCGATTGACCGGTGGCTATCCTGGGCATCCCGAGACTTGACGACCCGCGCCGCTCCCGCCGCTGCCCAGCCGGGTGCTCCGCGGTGCGTGGTCACCTCGGGTCTGCGCACGCTGCCGATGGTGGTCGGGATGCTGGTCACCTCCACCGGCAGCGGTGTCGTGGTCGGCCGGACCGGCCGGTACAAAATATTCCCGGTGACCGGCACGGCGCTGATGGCTGTCGCGTTCGTGCTGATGTCACGCATGGATGCGACAACCCCGGCCGTGGTGCAGTCGCCGTATCTGCTGGTGCTGGGCGCCGGTATCGGATTTTCCATGCAGGTCCCGGTTTTCGTGGTGCAATGCACCTCCGATTTCGAGGATCCGGGTGTGGCGACGTCGGGTGTGACGTTCTTCCGCACCATCGGCGGCTCATTCGGTGCGGCGGTCTTGGGCTCGCTGTTCGTGAACTTCCTGCCGGACAGATTGGGCCCGGCGCTGGCAAGCAACGGGTCGTCGGCCGAGTCGGTCAACTCCCCGGAAGCCCTGCACCGACAGCCTCTCGCCGAGGGGCACCTGTCGTGCAGGCCTACGCCGAATCACTGGGCGAGGTTTTCCTTGGGCCGCAACGGTTGCCGCCGTCGCTTTCGCCCTGGCGCTGTTTTGCGCGAAGCCCCGCCGCGCGACATCCACAACAGCGCGGTTGATTTAGGCGACGGATTCGGGATGCCGACCACCGAGACGCCGGAGACGCTGTTGGAGAACGCGATCGGCCGGATGTTGCGCGGCGATCCCGGTATGCGACTGCGCAGCATCGCCATGCGTCCCGATTGCCGGCTCGACGTCGCCGGTCTATGGGCATTGCCGCGCATCAACCGCTATCAGCAATACTTCGGCGCGGCCCCATCGGTAACCACCTGGGGTCACCCTTCGAGGTCGTGGAGCCCACCTTCAGCCGCTGGTTGCCAACGGAGATGTGGCGCACGACGACGATCACATGTCGCTGACCGCCGCGGGGGTCCGCCAAGTCGACTACGTGTACTCGCTGCTGTTGAACTGGATCGCTGACAAACTGGCCAGATCACCCGGCTTTGCACGACGGCCGGATCGCCGCGAAGTCGAAACGGCTCTCCGACATATTGCGTATCGTGTGCTGGCGCAGCGTGATTGGGGCCATGGCTGGGCCGGCGACGCACCGGCTGCGGCTGCCCCCGCGGTAGCCTCCACTGCCACCGGCGCAATACCGCACCCGCATTGACCGACGGCGTGCCACCCGGGCGTACCATCGCGCCATGAGCCGAATCGGAACTTTCGCCGACGACGACGTGGCCGGCTGGATCGCGAAATCCCCTGAGCTCGGCGGCGCCCTGGCCGCCTTCAGCCGGGCGGTCTACACCAGCAACCGGTTGCCGATGCGCACCCGCGAGCTTGCCCGCGCGGTGATTGCCGACAACAACGAGTGCATTGTCTGCGCCAACACCCGCGATGCCGACGGGCCCGCCGCCGGGGTCGACGAGGACCTGTACGCGCACGCGGCCGAATGGCGCACCTGGCCGGGCTACAGCGAACAGGAGCGGCTGGCAGCCGAGTTCGCGTACCGGTTCGCCACCGAGCACACCATGCTGCGTGACGACGAGGATTTCTGGAGCCGCTGCGGCGAACATTTCTCCGACGAATTGCTCGCCGACTTGGCCTTGTCCTGCGCGCTGTGGGTGGGCATGGGGCGGGTGCTGCGGACCCTGGACATCGGTCAGGCTTGCCGGGTGACCTTAACCAGCCGAGTCTGAAACACCTGACGCTGTCTTGGGTGACGTTGTGACGCAGCAGAATTCGTAGCGGGGAAATCCGGGCGATGTCGGTGGGGCCGAAGATCAAGCCGGTGTCGGCATTCGTCAGCCGCTGTACCGTGAAATATCTGCGACTCGACTGTTACCGTTTGGTTCGTGCACCCTTTTCGGGGCCGTCAATCCGTAGGAGCGGTAGGAGAGAAGTGCGATGCTTTCGTTGCGCGATCATCGAGTCGAGGATTACACGGAATTAGCCGATATGGACGGCACCGACGTGGGTGTCTTGACTGCAGATGACCGGGCCTGTCTGAGCGATCTCGGCGCCTATCTGGTCGCGGCTGGTGCCTGGCATCGGTTTGGTGTGTGGCTGTTGCACAAGCATTTCGATCCCGAACCGGGCGAGGTGTTCGTCGAACGTGTCATCGACTGGCCGCCGCAGACCCACACCACCCCGATTGAGCGAAATGCGTTCTCCCCAGCGGGTTTGCGTGCTACTGCAGTGCGGTTCGACAGCGAGCACGACTGCGGAATGAGCCTTGTTGGCATGGAGTTCGCCGGACCGGCCGACTTCGGCGACACTGCGCCGATCAACGACTCCGACGACGAGGTGTTGGCCGGGCTGGCCCAACGGCTGCATGACCACGGCAAAATCGACCGCTTCGGCGTGCGGCTAATCCGCAACCCATCAAAACTATCCGAGACGAAAGTGTTTTCCGAGACCTGCGACCCGTGGCGCCGGGCATTGCACTGCGACGTCATCGACCGCACACAAACTCCCGACAACGCCATCGAAACATACTGGCAATGCAAACCCACCCTGACGGAAACCGGACCGACAGCGACTCTGACATTCCTCACGGGATGCAGGCAATTTTGCACGCCGCTCGGCAGCGGCGTGCATCACCATCACCATCACTAACCGTGGCGCGGGCCGTGTCAAACTAACGCCGTGGCATCGAATACCCAGCTGGTGTCCGTATTTGCAAGGTTCTCAAAGTGGTTCGGCGGCGCGAAACTGACCAGGCTGTTGAAGTCCCAATAGTCCTTCCACACGGCGATCCTCCCGTCGACCACCTTGTGGACGCTGACGAACCTGAGCAGGCCGCGTTCGCCGGTGCTGAACGTCCAGGTCTCCGAATGCTCGTACATCACGTCGGATCCGTTGGACAGCAGCAGCCCGTCGTGGTTTTGGTAGTCGGCGAGCGGCTCCAGTCCGAGCTTCAGTCGCGTCACGATGTCGTCGGGACCACGCGCGGCCAGCGCCGGCACCGGTATGTCGACGTAGAGGCAGTCCGCGGCGAGAAAAGTCTTGACGGCATCCCAATCACGCTGCGCGAGGGCTCGCCACAGCCCGAGCACCACATCCCTGACTTCGATCGCAGAAGTGTCTGTCATAACGGCCCATGACACTCGGTACTCGTGCCCGTGTCAACCGCCGCGAGCCACTGACCGGTGCCGCGCGTCAGCCCCAGCTCACGGGTAGCGACTTGAGCGCAAACGACTTGGACGGGAATTTGATGTACGGGGTGTAGCCCTGTGGCAGTTCGAAATCGGGGATCTGCTTGAGCCACTCGCCGACAACGATTGCCAGTTCTATCCGTGCCAGGTGGGAACCCAAGCAGCGGTGCGGTCCTCCTCCAAATCCCCAATGGCGGTGCATCTTTCCGTCCATGACCAGGTTGTCAGTGGAGATCACGTCGCTGCCATCGCGGTTGATCGCGGCAGTGCACAACCGCACCGGTGTTCCTGGGGGAAGCGTCATGCCACCCACATTGACGAAGTCAGTGGTAACCCGGGCCGCCAACGGCGCCGACGGCTCAAGCCGGACGATCTCTTCAACGAAAACCTTCAGTTGCTCTGGTTTTTCGGCGAGCTCTCTGCGCAGCTGCGGTCTGCGTGCCAATTCGAACAGCGAGAAGCCGATCGCCGCGGCCACCGTGTCCAGACCGGACACAATCAGCAGTTGAGTCATGCCGAGCAGCTCGAGGTCACTGAGATCGCCCGGGCCGGTCATCACTTGCGACAACATGTCCGGGCCCGGATTCTGCCGGCGTTGTCGGATGGCGTCGGCGAAATACGCCAACAGCCCGTTACCGTCGGACGTGCCGGCGACGAAGGCGTCCTTCCAACCGATCACGCTGTCTCGGTCCTCCACCGGCAACCCGTAGAGATCCATGAATACCTGATACGGGTAGAGGCGCGCAAAATCTGTCATTACCTCACACGAGTTTCGGCGGGCAAGTGCAGCAATCATTTCAGCAGCATGGCGCTCCATCATGGGCCGGCTTTTATGCAGGGTGTTCGGGCTGAAGTACGGTTGCAGAATTTTGCGGTAGCGGGTGTGCTCGGGAGGATCGAATGCTGACGGCAGCACCGGCACCGGGCTGCCGGGGGGCTGGAGCGCCAATTGTGCGGAGAACAGATTTGGCTCGCACAGCGCCGCCAGCACGTCCCCGCGGCGGGTCAGGTAATAGGCGCCGTTCATGAACACCACCGGTCCGGCGTCCCGCAACGTCTTCCATCCGACACCCCGGTCGGCCGCCAGAGGTAGCGTGGAATGCTCCAACCGGGGCAGGTGGAAGGTAAGTGGCTGACTTTCGTAGAGACTGCATCCCAAGTCCACCCACCGGGAATTGATTTGTGGTGGTCGCCCTTTGGAATTCATTGCCGTCTCACCTGGCGTGCGGCGGGCCGGGCGGGATGAGTCGCGCTGGCAAACATGACTGGTTCTCCAAGGCATTGATGTAGGGAAGTGACCGACGTCGAGTGTCGTGTCGTCCGGTCGAACGGCTTAGCCCGTTACCTCTGCGGGCAATTCAGCATGATCAGGCGAGGCCCTGTGGTTGCCTTCGCGCGTCGAAAAGCTCAGCACTAACGTAAATTGTTGTGCACGTTGGCTTCACATGGCCGAGTCTGGCGGCGCGATAAGCCGCCATTGACATATCAGCAGCGAACGACGCAGAGCTGGGTCAACACATCTCGGTTGACCGGAGCACCCGTGGGCACAGTCCGGTAGACGATGCTCGGCCGAGGCTCTGACTCAGCAGCCGATGACGGCAACGCCAACCAGTCGCATCGAGGCGATAAGGGGATCCAACTGGTCGGCCGATCGCGCGTCATCCACATGCTGTGGAAGGGCTTCTTGATCCTCGGCGTCGCGCTCTGGAGAAAGCCATGGTCTCGATTGCTGATGGGTCGCGCCGCGGGATGAAATTGCACCTGGCTATGGGTCCACGACGCCGGCTCGGGCAATGTAGCCGGAGAAAACCGGGGCCGCAACGAGGACCCTGCGATCAGCGCAACGAATAGACTCAGCGCGGCAGCGATTGCGATGGTCGAATGCCATCGTCGGGTCGCGCCAGTGCTCCGAAGCCTCACCGTGGCACGAGGATACAGCCGTAGGCTTGGACAGCAATCTTAGCGAGCTGTGAAAACGGTCAAAGTCCGGTGCCTGCTGCCGCAGCTAGCTTAATGCCCGCCGATACATCTCATGGGTGCCCCTCGCTTCTCGCTTCACCTGCCAAGCGCTACGGATGCTGTGAAAAGCTCGTGGCGACAGAGCTTGCCCCCCGCGTGGCCAGCCCTGCGGTCTGAGATTCGCCCCATTCGACATCCCACCACCAACCCCCGCCTATTGCCGCGCGGTTAGCTTTGACCACTTAGGCGCATCCGCTACCGGGCGGCCAGCGTGCGGGCCGGCCCCAGGGTGACCGGCAACGTCGACCAGCCCCGGAGCACTCGGGTGTCGCGTCTACTTCCGGAACCGGCGGCCCGCACCTCGGGGAAGCGCTCGAAGAACATGCGTAACCCGACTTCGCCCTCGGCTCGGGCAAGCGCGGCGCCCAGGCAGAAGTGGCGGCCGCTGGAGAACGCGAGATGTCTTCCGGCATTAGGACGTTCGATGTCGAAGCGGTGAGGATCGGAGAACACCGCCGGATCGCGGTTGGCACCGGCTAGACAGATCACCACCATCTCGCCGCGGTTGATGGGCACGCCGGCGAGCTCGACGTCGGTGCGGGCCACCCGCGCGGTGAGCTGGACCGGCGAATCCAACCGCAAGATCTCTTCGACCGTGTTCGGCCACAGGTCAGGACGTTGGCGCAGGGTATCCAGATGCTCGGGCATGTCCAGCAACATCCGAATTCCGTTGCCCAACAGGTTGACTGTGGTTTCAAAGCCGGCGACCAACACCAGGCCGGCGACCGCATGCAGCTCGTCGTCGTCGAGATGCGTTTCCGGATTGCCACTTTCGGCCGTGCGGATCAGCTGGCTCATCAGGTCGTCGCCGGGGGCTCGTCGCAGCTGTTCGAGATGCGACACCAGCCAGGCGTTGAACCCCGTCACACCGCGCTGCACCCGCTGGTACTGCCGGTAGGGCACGCCAATATCCAGGCTGGGCGCTGCCAGTTCACCGAATTCCAGGACCCGTCGGCGGTCGTGGGCCGGCACTCCCAAGATCTCGCTGATCACCGCGATCGGCAGCTGGGAACAATAGCGGCCGACGACGTCGACCACACCGGGCTGGGCGGCGAGCTGATCCAAGAGATTGATGGCGGTCTGCTCGACCCGATCACGCAGCGCGGCAACGGCCCTCGCGGTGAACACCGCCGACACCGTCTTGCGATAGCGGGTGTGATCGGGCGGTTCGACCGCCAGCAGCGACGGCGGCCGCAGCGGGTGTAGCTGATTATCGCGGGTACGGCGCTCCAGCCATCGCAGCGGCGCCGGCAGGTTCTCGCCGAGCGAGATGACCTGGAAGTCGTCGGAGCGCAAGATGTCATGGCCGAGCTGATGGTCGACGGTCAGGCAGTTGACCCGGGTCCGCACCAACCGGCCGTGGCGGCGCAGCTCGTCGTAGAACGGCACCGGGTTAGCGGCGACGGCCGGATCGGCGATGAGCCGGGCCTGTAGTTCGCCTCGTCGAACGCCGATGTTGGCCATGCCGCGGATCACCCCGTGCAACGCCAGCCAGTGCAGTCGGTCCTTCACCGCTCCTCCATCCCGTTGCAGGCCAGGGCGCATTGCGACCCAGCCTAAGCCTTTCGGGCCGGGACGCGTGTGACGTTTCAGCAGTCGGCGACGATCGTGAAGTCCGTGGTGACGACCTTGTTGGGATTGCTGTTGCCGATGCCATAGGCGCTGCCGGTGATGGTGTAGGTGCCGCGGGACAGGTCGGCATGGGCCTGGCCCACCCCGCCTTCCCAGAAGCTGCCGCTGAACCCGTCGACGTTGCGGATCTTGACCCATTGCGGGATCACCCGTTCACCGCTGACCAAGACCACGGCCTGGACGTGTCCGTCGCGGTCACGGATGTCGATGGTCCGGAAGGACTGCTCCTGGCTGCATGCGGCCGGACGTGTGGTGCGGGTGTATCCGTCGATTGTCAGATGTGCGGCCTTGCGCGGGACGGTCTGCGCCTCGGCGCACCCGGAAAGACCTGCGACCACGACCACGGCAATCCCTGCCACTCTGACAAACCGGCTTCGCACCAGCCACCTCCCTTGTGGGCCTTGCGGGCCTTGTGGGCCTTGCGGGTCTTGTGCACGAAACTTTACTGCTGCCGCGGATCCAACCTGGGTAGGGCTTTGATGATGAGGCGCCGGACGAACTCCGGACTAACCCCCTTGAGCCGATCGATCCACCGGATGCTTTGGGGCACATACCAATGCAATCTGGTGGGATGCTGGTAGGCCTGCCAGGCCGCCTCGGCGACGCTGGTCGCGGGCATCAGCCGGAACATGCCCTTCTTGGGCGCGGCGGCCCGGATCTGCTGCGCCGAAAGCGTGGGCGCGCCCTCCTCGGAATGCTGGCGCGTCGAGGTGAGAATCGCGGTGTCGATCAGACCGGGTAACACGTCGGCCACCCGCACACCGTGGCGCTGCCACTCCACGCTGAGCGCCTCGGTCAGCCCTTTGACCGCGTGCTTGGTGGCCGAGTAGACGGCCAGTCGCGGCATGCCATAGGTGGCCGAAGACGAGGACGTGGAGAACATCAGACTGCCCGGGGCCTTCTTCAGGTAGGGCAGCGCGCCGTAAGCCCCGGTCAGCACCGCCTTGAAGTTGACCTCGACGACCCGCATCGCGACGTCATACGGCACGTCTTCGAACCATCCGCCTTCGCCGATGCCGGCGTTGTTCCACATCATGTCGAGCGCGCTGCCGGTATTGCCGGCGCAAAAGTCGGCGAGCGCCGAGTCGAGCGCGTCCTTGTCGGTCACGTCGACCACTCGTGTCCACAACCGGGCGCCGAGCTCGCCGCTCAGGGTTGCCAGACCGGCGTCGTCGCGGTCCACCGCACCGACGCGCCAGCCGTTGGCGTAAAAGAGCCGTGCCCCCTCGCGGCCCATTCCGCTGCCGGCGCCGGTGATGAATATCGACTTCATACGATCTGGTAACGCCCGCCCTCAGTCGGCCTCGACCACATCTTTGATGCGTTGCAGCGTCTTGGTCATGTCCCGGATGTTGCGGCGTTTGCGCAGCCAGCCACCGAATGCCCAGTAATACACGGTCGTGAACACCGAAGGGGTGAGCCGGAACGACTCGGTGACATCGGTGCCATCGCCCGCCGGTGCGAGCCGGTAGTGCCAATTGTTCACCGATCTACCGCCGGCCATCACAGCAAACCCGAACTCGCGAGGGCGCTCACACGCCGTCACCTTGCACACGGTCCAGTAGACGGGACCGATCTCGTTGCGCCGGACGTGTCCGCGGAATCGGGCGCCGAGCGCCGGGCCGGTCGCGCCGTCCAGCCACTCGGCCTCGAACGTTTCCGGTGAAAACCGTCCGGTGTTACGAATATCGGCGATTAAATCCCAGATCTTTTCCGCTGGGGCCGCCATGTGGACCGTTGCCGAACCCTCCATAGGATGATCCAATCACGTCCCTGTAACGCTGGGAACGGAAACAGCGATATTCACTGATGCGGTGTGAATAGCGAGATGATCTCGGTCACCGTCTGCTGCAGCTGCCGTACCGGCTTGGGCAGCGCCACGGGCACGGGCGGCAGACCGCCGGCACTGGCGCACTTCGGCCACGCGGCGGGGCCCTGGCCGGCTAGGACTCGGTTGGCCACAGCGATTTGTTGCTGCTTAGAGGCGGTCGCGGGGTTGCCGACGCCACCGTACTCGTCCCATGTCGCTTGCTTGAACTGCAGTCCACCGTAGGCTCCGTTGCCGGTGTTGGCGGTCCAGTTCCCACCCGACTCGCACTGCGCGACGGCGTCCCAGTTCATGACGTCGGCGTGGGCGATGCCGGTGGATAGTGACATCGACGCTGCGACGAAAGCGGCGGCCGTGGCGGACTTGATCAGGGGCTTTGCGATGCGTGTCATGTCCGGCATTTCGGCGGCCGTGGCTAAAGCGTTACCGCCTAGAAAAACTTATGAAATTGGTTAGCCGCCGCATTGTGATTTGCGCAAACGACGTCCAGCCAAGCGAATCAAACCACCGGCGGGCACTGGGCGGACGGGTCACGCTGTGGCCTGGATCGCCCGTTGACAACGGCTTGTTCAAACGAGCAGCCCGTGTTGACTCACCGGGTCTGCTGGCGGTTACGCTGAGGTATGGCGACGAGTCCAGCAAACTTCACGAGGCCGCAATCTGAGACAAAATCTTAGGGTTGGGCACCTCGGGCGCGGGCCCTGGTGCCGACGGCTCGCGGGGCGGCCGATGGGTGGCCGGGCCTGCGGCCCGCGGCCCGGACTCCCGGTGGGCCGCCACCGGATGGATGTTGTGAGAGCGGCTGTTGACTCAGGTTTCGTTTGCGAAACCCGCGGCCTCGGTCCGAGGCTCTTGCGTCACGGTATCTGACAGTCGACGATGGCGGGGTGGCCGCTGAAGCCGCCGCTATTCGCGAGCCGAGTCGCACCGTCGCGGTTCGTCTCGCCGCTCAGTTGTCCGTGGTGTATCGACGGCCTGATCCCCGGCATTTCCGGAGATGATCAGGTCAGCTGATGGTTCGACACGCCGCTACTAGCGCAGATTGGTTGCGGGCCAGAGGGATTCGGGCCGTACTCGCCGCTGCGCTGGTGACATGCTTGTTGCTCGGCGCAGCTGTCCTGCTGGTGGCGAACCGCCATCGTGCGTCGTCGGCCAACTCTGGCGACCACCCCGTCGGCCCCCTCGACGACGCCGCAACCGAGGCCCAGGTTGTCGACAAGGCAAAACAAATCGTGACGGCCGCCGGACTTCAGACCAGCACCGCCGGATACCTGATGATGTCGTGCAAGAACCGGGACGATCCGCCGTATCAAGGGGCGGTCTACCTGACCTTCGCGCTGCCCGCCGAGGCACCTGCCGACCGGTACTTTCGCGATGTCACAGCAGCGCTGGTCAGGCACGGCTGGACCGAGGGGCTACCGCCTAACGACCAGGTGTTCGGCAGGACGCTGTCCAAGGACGCCGTCACGGCGATCATCTACCGTCACCGTGACGACGCGGGCGCGGGGGTCCTGCGGCTGTACGGTCAGTGCCGCAACGTCAATGACCACCGTCGCGACAGCACCGCATGGGTCGATATCACCAACCAGTTGGTGGCGGGCAGTTAGACCGGCTCGTTGAACGTGCCGGACCAGCCGCCAAGGAACCGAACACACCACTGGGCTCGACGGCGTCTAGCCGTCAAGCCCAGTAGCTGCACGCGTTGCGCGATCAGCGGGCGCCGAGGCTGGCCTGCAGGTCACCCTTCATGGCGTTAAGCTGTGCGCCCCAGTACTCCCAGCTGTGCGTTCCGTTGGCGTCTAAATTGAACACGGCATTGTGCCCGCCTGCGGCGTTGTAAGCGTCCTGGAATTTCAGGTTACTGCTGCGAACGAAGTTCTCCAGGAACTCGGCGGGGACATTGGCGCCGCCCAACTCGGACGGGGTGCCGTTGCCGCAGTAGATCCACAGACGGGTGTTGTTGGCGACCAGCTCGGGAATATGCAGCGACGGGTCGTTACGCTGCCAGGCCGGGTCGCTCGAAGGTCCCCACATGTCCGAGGCTTTGTAACCACCGGCGTCACCCATCGCCAGGCCGATCAGGGACGGCCCCATGCCCTGGGAGGGGTCCATCAGGGCCGACAGCGAACCGGCGTAGACGAACTGCTGCGGGTGGTAGACGGACAGGATCAGGGCCGAGGAGCCGGCCATCGAGATGCCGACGGCGGCGCTCCCGGTGGGCTTGACACTCCGGTTCGCGGACAGCCATTGCGGCAGCTCGCTGGTCAGGAAGGTCTCCCACTTGTAGGTCTGGCAGCCGGCCTTGCCGCAGGCCGGGCTGTACCAGTCACTGTAGAAACTGGACTGGCCACCGACCGGCATGATGACCGACAGGCCCGATTGGTAGTACCACTCGAAGGCCGGGGTGTTGATATCCCAGCCGTTGTAGTCGTCTTGAGCGCGGAGACCGTCGAGCAGGTACACCGCCGGCGAGTTGTCCCCGCCGCTTTGGAATTGAACCTTGATACTGCGACCCATCGCAGCCGACGGCACCTGGAGGTATTCCACCGGCAGGCCGGGCCGGGAGAACGCTCCCGCGGTCGCCGCTCCGCCGGCGAGTCCGACCAGGCCAGGAAGGGCCGCAGCAGCGGCCGCGCCGACCAGAAGGCGTCGGCCCCACGCCCGCATCTTCCCGCTCACGTCTGTCATACCCTGCCCCTTGTCCGTATGTGCTCGCGTGCTCCCGGCAGAACTTACCGTGTGAGGAGGGCAAATGTCGATCGGGGCACGAAGTCATTCCATTTCGATATCGGTTACCTCCGCCGACGCAGCAACTGTGCTATGCGAGTCGGCGACGGACTCACCGCTTGCCCCGTTGCCCCGTTGCGGCCCGGATAATCCGAGAGCGCAAACGAGTGCTATGCACCCGGAGCAGGGCAGAAGGTGGCAGGCGGGGAGCGGTACAAAGAATAGTTAATCGATGCGGCACGCCGGACCTCGACACGCCGGACGTAGCTCGAGCAACGTTTCGCGGGTTTACCCCGGGCTGGTGCCCAGACCACTGGGAAGCCCGCTGCCGGCGCATCCGGCGCAAGTCCTCGGCGGCGGCCGGCGATCCGGTCGCCATGTTCGTTTCATGTGAGTCACCTGGCGGTTTGCCCACCGGAGGAGCCGAACTTGCGCCGACCGCGTAGTCTCTGTCAGGCAAGCCGATGGAGACAACGATCCTCCGGGCTATCCGGTCCGTTCCGGCGCTCACGCACCAGCACACCAAGCCCCTCGGTGGATGCGGGCGCGACGGCGTTGGCTCGAGGCGCCTGACGAACCGGGAACGATTCGGGAACGATTGAGGTGCGAAATTTTGGAGACGGTACTTGGGCTGTCAGTGACACCGACCGCCGTAGGTTGGGTCCTGGCTGAAGGGCACGGCGCTGAGGGCACCATCCTGCATCACAACGAAATGCAGCTGCGCGGTGGCCGAGGAGTAGGCGTCGTCCATGCCGCGGAACAGGCGGCGGCGGAAGTCATTCGTGCGGGGGAATTGGCAGCCGCGGCCGGCCACCGTTTACGTGTCGTCGGCGTGACGTGGAACGACGAAGCTTCCGCCCAAGCCGCGCTACTGGTCGAGGCCTTGACCGACGCCGGATTCGACAACGTTGTACCGGTTCGGCTGCTCGATGCCGTCGAGACGCTGGCCGAGGCGGTCGCACCGGTCATCGGATACGAACAGACCGCGGTGTGCATCCTCGAGGACGGATGGGCAACCGTCGTCATGGTCGACACCCGCGACGGAAAGACCCAAACGGCAGTCAAACATGTCCGTGGTGGTTATGACGGGCTGACCTCGTGGCTGACCGGAATGTTCGACCGCAGTGCGTGGCGTCCGGCCGCCGTGGTGGTGGTGGGTTCCGACCTTGACATCAGCGACTTTTCTTGGCAACTCGAAACCGCCCTTCCGGTACCGGTTTTCGCGCAGACCATGGCGCAGGTGACAATCGCGCGAGGTACGGCGCAGGCGGCGGCCCGAACCACCGAGTTCACCGACGAGCGACTGGTTGCAGGCTCCGGTGAAACCACCACCGTGTCCAAGCGGTCACGCCAATACGCCGGAGCTGCAACCACTTTGGCTGCGGCGGCGGTGACCTTCGTGGCTTCGGTGTCGTTGGCGGTTGGCCTGCAAGTAACTCCGGACAGGCACTCCGAAACGGCGCAGCACTCCATACCCACCTCGACGCCGGAAATCGCCGAGGCAGTTGCGACGGCAGGTCCGGTGCCCGCGAGTGCCCAGCTGCACGCTCCTCTTCCGGGGCCCGCGACACAGCGGGAGCCAATCCAGCTCACCTCCGGTGAAGAGCTCACCGACGCCATCCCCGAGCAGCCCAACGACGTTGCGTCGCAACCGGGTCCGAGCGATGGATCGCCCCTGCTGACCCGGGTGCTCAAGCACATTCCCGGCACCTATGGCGACACCGGTATGGAGCCGCCGGAGTAGTCGAACCGCCGGGTCGACGGTCAACCGTCCTTGGGCCGAACCGCGGTAAAGGACACGGTCACCTCGTCGGCGACCTGCAGCGAGCCCATCAACAGCGAATAAGGCTTGACCCCGTAGTCGGACTGGCGAACCGTCGACTCGGCAGACATCGCCCAGGAGTCACCAAGATCCTCGGTGTGCAGGTCGATCACGTGTTGACGCGACTTGCCCCGGATCTGCAGCTGCCCGGTGAGGCGGTAACCGCTCTCGGTCTTGTCGATCTCTGCTGCGGTGAAGCGGATATCGGGAAAGCGACCGGCGTTGAGCGACTTCAGCGCATTCGACCGGACCAGGGCCTTCTCCGGCCCGGACAGGCTCTTGACACCACCCTCGCCGCGCAACACCTCCAGTGAATCCACCTCCACGGCAAGGTCTGCGGTGGCGGGTTCATCAGCCGCCCAGCTCACCGTGGCCTGCCAGCGAGTCATTCCGATGGTGAGCCGATGGCCCATTCGGGCGGCTCGACCCGCGACACCGGTACGAACGATCAACTCACCGACGGACGGGTCCAGCGCCCACACCGTGTCGCTCACGGCACGACTCTATAGCTGCGCGCGGTACTCACATGGTGAGGACGGTGCGATAGCGTGTCCGTCCCTGCTCCATCGCCGCGTAACCGTCCGCCGCGCGCGAAAAAGGTATCTCCTCGACCCAGGCCCGCACACCGGACAGCACCGCGAAATGCATGGTGTCCTCCACGTCCTTCGCGGTACCGGAGGGATGTCCGGAAATGCTGAGGGCCGGATTGATCAGCTGCCTCGGACTGATCGGGAGGGGATCGGTGGTCACACCGACCACAACCAGTTCACCGCGAGGAAGTAAGCCGGGCACCGTCGCGGCCATGGCAGCTGAGTTGCCGGCCGTGGCCAGCACGACCGCGACACCGCCGAGCTTGCGCAGCGCTTCGGCAACGTCGCCGCTGGTGGAGTCGACGTAGTGATGGGCCCCCAGCTGGCGCGCATCCTCGGCTTTGGCGGCCCCTCTGGCGATGGCGATGGTCTCGAAGCCCATCGCCCGGGAGAACTGCACACCGAGGTGACCCAGACCGCCGATGCCGAGAATCGCCACCCGGTCACCGGGCAGCGCCTTGGTGTGGCGCAGTGCGTTATATGTGGTGACACCGGCGCAGCACATGGGAGCCGCTTCCACGTCAGAGAGTTCGGACGGAATGCGCGCCAGCGCGTTGGCGGGGACGGTCACCGATTCCGCGTAGCCACCGGGGTACTGCCAACCGGGCACCTTCATGTTCGCGCAGTGGATAAAGGTGCCGGTGCGGCAGGGGGCGCACCGGTTGCAGTGCCCGCCGAACCAGCCGACGGCGACTCGGTCGCCGATCTCGAAATCAGCGACGCGCTGGCCGAGTTCGACTACCGTGCCCGCGATCTCATGCCCCGGCGTCAATGGCCAAGGGGTGTTCGGAAAGCCGCCGTTGACGAACGCCCGGTCGGTGCCGCAGACCCCGCACGCGGACACCGCGATGCGTACCTCGTCATGGGCAGGCGGCGCAGTGTCGACGTCGACGAGCTCCAATGCCGCACCCGCCGAAGCTATCCGGACCGCCTTGTGCGTGGGCATGCGCTTATCCTATCGGCTCAAGCTCAATGTGCCACAGGGCATTTCGTCGACGCGGTGCTGTGATAGTCGACCTGCCAGTGCTTGATTCCGTTCAGCCAGCCGGACCGCAGCCGTTCGGGCTTGCCTGTCGACTCCAAATCGGGCATGGCGTCGGCGATGGCATTGAACATCAAGTCGATGGTCATCCTCGCCAAGTTGGCACCGATGCAGTAATGCGCGCCGGTGCCGCCGAATCCCACGTGCGGATTGGGGCTACGCAGAATGTTGAAGGTGAACGGGTCGTCGAACACCTCTTCGTCGAAATTGGCTGAGCGGTAGAACATCACCACTCGCTGACCCTTCTTGATCCGCACCCCGGACAGTTCGTAGTCCTGCAGCGCGGTCCGCTGGAACGAGGTGACCGGGGTGGCCCACCGCACGATCTCGTCGGCCGTGGTAGCGGGTCGCTCCCGCTTGTACAGCTCCCACTGGTCGGGAAAGTCGGTGAAGGCCATCATGCCCTGGGTGATGGAGTTGCGGGTGGTCTCGTTGCCGGCAACGGCCAGCAGAATGACGAAGAAGCCGAACTCGTCCTCGGAGAGCTTGTGTCCGTCGATGTCGGCCTCGACGAGCTTGGTCACGATGTCCGGCCCCGGGTTTTTGGCCCGGTCGGCCGCCATGTGCATGGCGTACATGATCAGTTCGACCGAAGCGGTAATGGCGTCATTGCTGGCGAACTCGGGATCCTGGTCGCCCACCATCTGGTTCGACCAGTGGAAGAGCTTCATCCGGTCTTCCTGGGGCACGCCGAGCAATCCGGCGATGGCCTGCAACGGCAGTTCGCAGGACACCTGCTCGACAAAGTCGCCGGACCCCTGCGCCGCAGCGGCCTCGACGATGCGCCGGGCGCGCTCGTTGAGGTCGTCGCGCAGCCGCTCGACGGCCCCCGGCGTGAAGCCGCGGGAGATGATCTTGCGCAACCGGGTGTGCTGCGGGTCGTCCATGTTGAGCAGGACGAACTTGCCTCGTTCGATCTGCTCGGCGACCGTGCCGTCTTTGTAGCGTGGCAGCGCAGTCTTTTGCAGGCTGGAGAAGATGTCACTGCGGCGCGAGATCTCTTTGACATCTTTATGTTTGGTCACCACCCAATAGCCGCCGTCGTCGAAGCCGCCGCAGCCGATCGGCTGTTTGTTCCACCATATCGGCGCGCATCGGCGCATCTCGGCCAGTTCTGCCACCGGCAGGCGCTCGGCATAGATGTCGGGGTCGGTGAAGTCGAACCCGGGAGGCAGGTTGGGTACCGGCTTGGCTGTTGGCTTGGCGGTTGACTTGGCTGTTGACAAAGCCCACTCCTCAATATGAATTCTGCTAGTGGTCGTCTACTGCCAATAATCCATTGCTCCACCTGAGATGGGAAGCATCGACGCAACGTGGCGAATGCCGAACTGTAACGTGTTCAGCCGCCTTGGCCAGCAGCCGCGGATGCGCCCCGACGAGCTCGCGCGTTGTTCCCGGTGCTTGTGGTCCCGACCGGTCGGGAACGCGTTCGGCGGGCGGGGGAGCGGCCTAGCCTGGGGCGACGGATGCCGACCGACTGTCGCCACCATCGTGGCGGCGGATTGTCCGGTGATCAGCGGGTAGCGGGAAATGCCCTGGTCACCTGCCCCACATCGACAAGATCGGCGTGGGTCACGGCGGCTGTTGTGGGCTACGCCACAGTCGTTATGCTGTGGTGAAACTAGCCGGTGCATGAAGGGGTGGACATGATTCGGGAACTGTTGACCACCGCTGCGGTCGCCGGGGCCGCGATCGGCCTAGCCCCGGTCGCCGGCGCCGATAACGGCCGCTACCCGGGCGATGTGCCGGGCATGAACTATGACGCCTCGTTGGGAGCGCCGTGTGACAACTACGAGCGCTTCATCTTCGGCCGCGGCACCAGCGGCCAGGCCGAGGCCTGTCATTTCCCGCCGCCGAACCAGTTCCCGGCAGCCACCACCGGTTATTGGGTGATCTCCTACCCGCTGTACGGAGTGCAGCAGGCGGGCGCCCCGTGCCCGGGTCCGCAGGCGGCGGCGCAGACGCCGGACGGCCTGCCGATGTTGTGTCTGGGAGCGCAGGGATGGCAAGCCGGGTGGTTCACCGGGGCCGGGTTCTTCCCGCCCGAAGGATGATCGGTTGACCTAGAGCGATGACGACCGACCGCACGCCAGCCGAGGCTCCGATGCCACGATGGTTGCGGTTGGTCCTCGCGTCGGATCGGGCGGGCTCGGCATGGTACGTCGGGACCGGTTTCTTCTTTGCGCCGGTGCTGGCCCTGGTGTCACCGTGGCCGGCGGTCACCGCGGTGCTGTGGTGGATCATCGCGCTGGCGGGGTTATGGCTGGGGCTGCTCGGCATCGCGATGGCCGTCGGGCTGGCACGCGTATTGCGGTCCGGCGAGGAGATTCCGGAGCGCTACTGGCGCACGCTGGTCGACTACTGACCCGGAAACTCAGGCCCCTTGTGGGGCTACAGTCGTAGCAAGCATCCCGTCAACGAATTAGGAGCCTCCGATGGCCATCAATCCCAAAGATGCAGTCGACGCAGCCAAGGACATCGCGACCAACGCCGTCGAGAAGGCGTCGGACATCGTCGAAAACGCCGGCGACATCATCCGCGGCGACATCGCCGGGGGCGCCAGCGGCATCGTGCAGAGCTCGATCGACATCGCCACCCACGCGGTCGACAGAGTAAAAGAGGTATTCACCGGCAAGGACGACGACCTGGACTAATGGGTCTAGCCGGTGCTCGGGCGTCTCAGGACGTCTCAGACGGTCGCGGCGGCGTTGAGCTCGTCGAGCCGGTTCGTTGCCTCGAGGTACTCCTGCACCCACCGCTGGATGACGGAAGCGGTCTTCTCGACCTTGGTGAACTGACCGACGACCTGCCCGATGGGATTGAACGCGACGTCGACGCTCTCGTTGGGATATTTGTTGGTGGCCCGCACCGCTATACCGGACACCATGTACTGCAACGGCATGCCCAGCGGTTTCGGGCTGTCCGGCTGCTCCCAGGCCTCGGTCCAGTCGTTGCGGAGCATCCGAGCCGGCTTACCGGTGAATGACCGGCTGCGCACGGTGTCACGGCTGCTGGCCTTGGCATAGGTGGCTTGCTGAACCGGAGTGTTGGCGGCTTCCTCGACCATCAGCCACTGCGAGCCGGTCCAGGCTCCCTGTGCGCCCAATGCCAACGCCGCCGCGATCTGCTGGCCGCTGCCGATGCCCCCGGCGGCCAAGACCGGTACCGGGGCCACCTCCTTGACCACCTGCGGCCACAGCACGATGGAGCCGACCTCGCCGCAATGCCCACCGGCCTCCCCACCCTGAGCGATGATGATGTCGACGCCGGCGTCGGCATGCTTTCGGGCCTGCGAGGGCGAGCCGCACAACGCCGCAACCTTGCGTCCGGCGTCGTGAATGTGGCTGATCATGTCCGCCGGTGGAGTGCCGAGCGCGTTGGCGATCATTGCCACCTTCGGGTGTTTGAGCGCCACTTCAACCTGCGGGGTGGCCGTCGCCTCGGTCCAGCCGAGCAGCTGCAAGCTTTCCTTGTCGCCGTCCTCGACCGGCACACCGTGATCAGCGAGAATCTTGCGGGCGAAGTCCAGATGCTCCTGGGGCACCATCTTGCGCAGTGTCTCGGCCAGTTCCTCGGCAGACAGATGCGAGTCCATGCCTTCGTATTTGTTCGGGATCACGATGTCGACGCCGTACGGGTGATCGCCGATGTGCTCGTCGATCCAGTCCAGCTCGATCGCCAGCTGCTCGGGGGTGAAGCCGACGGCGCCGAGCACGCCGAATCCGCCGGCTTTGCTGACAGCCACGACGACGTCACGGCAGTGGGTGAAAGCGAAGATCGGGAACTCGATACCGAGGTCGTCACATATGGCGGTGTGCATGCCTGCTCCTAGGACGCGCGCCGAATTGAAACGTGTTCTAGTTTAGTACGGTAGCGGCTGGCGCGGCCAGCAAGGTGGCGCACGTCGCGACTAGGGCCCTTCAGCGGGCGACGCTGTATGCCAGCCATAGGAGCAGAAACACCAGCATGAAACCGACGCAGACGAGGTGATCCCGGCAGATGGCTCGCGCGAAGCGGGTCTGTTCGGCAGGACCATCGACGCGCTTTCCAAGTCGAACCGCGCGGGGAACCGTGTGCACCGCGGCCAGCCCGACGGGGATACCGGCGAGAACGGCCGACGCCGCCACCAACCAACCGGGCTCGGGACCGCGCACGGCCACGAACGCCAGGCTGCCCACCAAGATCACCATCACCAGCGCGATCAGCCGGCTCATCGGGCGCGACGTGGTGGTCGCGCGGTGGTAGTAGCCCGCAATGGACGCCAGCACCGGCTCGGGCAGTTGGTCGCTCGTGTGTCGGTAGCGCAGAACCTGGATGTCGAAAATCAAATCCATCCACAAGACAGCGAGCAAGAACCCGCCGCAGGCCGTGAGTAACGGGGCCACGACGCTCATTCACCTCCCTTTGGCAACCGGCGCCGTTCGCTGGTCGCGACCCAGTCGAACAGCCTCTCGCACCGCGATGTCCTGCGAGTAGCCTGGCCCGTCATGGGCCGGGTGGACAACAAGGTGGCACTGATCAGCGGTGGTGCTCGCGGGATGGGGGCCTCCCATGCCCGGTTGCTCGTCGCCGAAGGCGCCAGGGTGGTGATCGGTGACATTCTCGATGACGACGGCCGGGCCCTGGCCGGCGAGTTGGGCCCGGCGGCGCGTTACGTCCATCTGGACGTGACCCAACCGGGGCAGTGGACGGCGGCCGTCGAAACGGCGGTGGGGGAGTTCGAGAAGCTCGACGTCCTTGTCAACAACGCCGGGATCATCAACTACGGTCCGCTCAAGACTTTTGACCTGACCAAGTGGCGACAGATCCTCGACGTCAATGTCACCGGCACCCTGTTGGGTATCCAGGCTGTTATCGACCCGATGATCGCTGCCGGCGGCGGTTCGATCATCAACGTCTCATCCATCGAGGGCCTGCGCGGCGCGGCGTGGGTGCACGGGTATGTGACGTCGAAGTGGGCGGTGCGCGGGTTGACCAAGTCCGCGGCATTGGAGTTGGCGCCCAACAACATTCGGGTCAACTCGATTCACCCGGGACTGATCCGCACCCCGATGACCGCCAAACTGCCCCAGGACATGCTCCACATCCCGCTCGGACGCCCCGGAGAACCCGAGGACGTGTCGACGTTCGTGCTGTTCCTGGCCAGCGACGAGTCGTCATATGCCACCGCCGCCGAATTCGTCGTGGACGGCGGCGTGATCGCCGACGTTTCACACAAGCAGTAGCGGGCCGTCACCCGGCGCTGCGGGCGCTGGCATCCTCCCATTGGTCGAGGCGGGCCAGGAAGAAGGCTTCGGCCTCGTCGTAGCTGATGTTCGCGTCGGGGGCGATGCGGGCGACCAGGTCGGCGTAGACCCGGGCGGCTTCGGGGTCGACGAAGTCCCATTGCCCCAGCGGCCATTCCGCACTCAGATATCCTGCCGCCGAATACGCCTGGTACAACGGCGTTCCCGGATACGGCGTGATCTTGCTGAGAAGCTTGAAGGGATGCCGGTATTTGGTTGCCCGCAGCAGCCGGGCGGTTTCGCGTAGCTCCTCGGGACGCACCGTGGGGTGAAACATGATGGTCCCGGGGATCACATCAATGCCCAACTGCAGCAAGGCATTGATGGTGTCGGCGGCGTCTTGGCCACGGTTGATGATCTGCTTACGGTAAGCGCGCAACTGATCGTAGGAACCGGTCTCCAACCCGACGAACACCCGCCGCAAACCCGCCCGGTGCAAGTGCCTGAACACCTCAAGGTCGACCACCGAATCCAACCGGATATCGATCATGAAGCTGACATCGATACCGCGGCCAAGCATCGCCGAGGCAAACTCGACCGCACGCTGCTGCGAACCAGGATGCTTGGACACAAACAAATCATCGGTAATCGACACAAACTCGATACCGAAATCCGACACCAGATAACCGATCTCGTCGACCACCGCATCCACCGACTTGACCCGATAACTGCTGCGCCCCAACATCGCCGACACCGCCCCGGTCCCACAAAACGTGCACCGATACGGACAACCCCGACTGGCGAACACCGACGCGGCAAAACCATCGCCGAGCACCGTCGGCAACTCCTCGCGCGCCGGCCACGGCAATTCGTCGAGATCAACCAACCTCGACGGCGAACACACCACCCCACCGCGCCCGTCGCGGCGCGCCAGCCCCGCAACATCCGCTAGCCCCGCACCATTGACCACCGCCAAAGCCAACTCGGTAAACGCCACCTCGCCATCGCCGACCACCACGAAATCAAAACAGTCATACTCAGCCAAAATGCGCTCGTAGTTCAGTGTGGCGATCACATTGCCCAACGCGATCTGCACACCCTCCCAGCACTGACGCGCCCGCCGCGCCAACCACAACACCTCGGCAAAGGTATCGATACACGAAAACCCCACCAACCGCGGCACACCCGCGACCGCCACCGCAGCCTGCATCGCCTGCCACGTCTGCTCCACACCCTCATGCCCGGCCACCAAACCATTGACCGTCACGACCTCAAGCCCACGCGCCCTGGCGTAAGCCTTGATCGACATCAACCCCAAATGCTCCATCGGCATCGACGAATACACCCACGGA
>NZ_MWQA01000001.1:200810-278455 GCF_002086915.1 Mycobacterium persicum
AAACAAATCATCGGTAATCGACACAAACTCGATACCGAAATCCGACACCAGATAACCGATCTCGTCGACCACCGCATCCACCGACTTGACCCGATAACTGCTGCGCCCCAACATCGCCGACACCGCCCCGGTCCCACAAAACGTGCACCGATACGGACAACCCCGACTGGCGAACACCGACGCGGCAAAACCATCGCCGAGCACCGTCGGCAACTCCTCGCGCGCCGGCCACGGCAATTCGTCGAGATCAACCAACCTCGACGGCGAACACACCACCCCACCGCGCCCGTCGCGGCGCGCCAGCCCCGCAACATCCGCTAGCCCCGCACCATTGACCACCGCCAAAGCCAACTCGGTAAACGCCACCTCGCCATCGCCGACCACCACGAAATCAAAACAGTCATACTCAGCCAAAATGCGCTCGTAGTTCAGTGTGGCGATCACATTGCCCAACGCGATCTGCACACCCTCCCAGCACTGACGCGCCCGCCGCGCCAACCACAACACCTCGGCAAAGGTATCGATACACGAAAACCCCACCAACCGCGGCACACCCGCGACCGCCACCGCAGCCTGCATCGCCTGCCACGTCTGCTCCACACCCTCATGCCCGGCCACCAAACCATTGACCGTCACGACCTCAAGCCCACGCGCCCTGGCGTAAGCCTTGATCGACATCAACCCCAAATGCTCCATCGGCATCGACGAATACACCCACGGACCCCACAGTTTTTGCGCGTCGACATAAGACCGCCCGTTGGCACGCACCCCCGGAGGATTGACCAACAAAACCGTCACGCCACCACCCACCCCACAACCATCAACCAGCACCGAGCACCCGCTCACCCCCGGCCGCCACGCGCGCTTCTTGGCGGCGCCGCCTCAGCCATGCGAGCCTGCGGGAGATGCGCCGAGGTTCCCCGTCATAGTCATGCGGATGGTGGTTCGACGAACTGGATCGCCCGGCCCGGTTCGACAACGTCCGCCTGGCCCCGCCATGAACACTCCTCGATGTACCGTTCGAATATCACGGTTGTCAGCCGAGAGTCCGGATCCATCTGAACGATCCTTGCTACGTTCGGGTTATCCGTCAGTCGGGGTACCTCGACGGTCTGCCAGATGTTGTCGGGGCGCACATCACATCCCACGACTGCGGTTACCGTCCCACTGCAGTTGTCGGCGTATGCCCTGGCCGCGTCGTGCCAAAACCGGACCAGTTCCGGGTCACACTTATTCCATCCCGGAATTGGCTGCATCCCATTTCGTTCGAGCAGCATTTTCAGTGTGGTGCCGTTCGCCTCACCCGCCAGCTGTTCGGCGATTCTCGAACCGTCCGGCCCGACGCTCACTCCCCGCGCATCAAGACCCGACCAATAGTAGGCCGTATCGGGATCCGTCTTTGTCAATTCCACCAGCTCGTCGTATGACGGCAAACTGCCCGGCAGATAGTAGGTGCCAGCGACTACGAGGCCATCGGTTGAATTGCGGAATTCGGGTGTCTTCTCGTCGTCGCTCGGGCTGTCGCTATGCCGGAGATGGTCCTCGCTGCCCGGGCCGGCGGTTGTCGGGCGGCGCGCCACACCTTCCGTCGTCCACGTCTCATCCGACGTGCCGAACAGCCGGTCCATTTCGGCAAGCAGACTTTCGGCATAACCCAGGAACTCGGCCGCCCGCTCGACCGCGTCGACCAACGGGGCCGGATCAGCCGCGAACGGCTCAACCATCGCCGACCTCGCGCAAACCCCGCGCCGACCTCATCTCGTTGATCTGACAAGCGACACCTAGGTGCCCGATCGACGTCCCCGAAATCAGCAAACTCGGTGGCAGCATCAGCAGCCTCGCGTCGTCCGGTCCGGGTCGTCCGGTCGGCCCGCATCTTCGGACGCAACCGCACACGACGAATCCGCGGAACTCCGCATGTTCGCGGCTTCCGCGCGCACGGTGTACTCAGCGTCCATTGCGGCATAGCGTATCGGGAGCCCCGGGGTGCTCGCAATTTGTTGGGCCGAACCGTCTAATGTCGCGCGGTCGATTTGTTGCATCAATTCGCAGCTGCATACCCGCGTTCGGGTGTTGTCGATCCGGTTATCGATCGCTTGGCGTTTTTCACCGTATCGGAATTCTGCGTGGTGGTCAGTATTGAGTCCGAGGGTCGGGAGTATCTGCCTGAATACCAACAAAACAACAACGGATTTTGGTCTTCGCCGACATCCCGCGGGTGGCACAATCGCGCGGACAACTGAAATGTGGACTCGTCACTCCGGCGTTGAGTGACACCGTAGCCCGTTCCCGAAATCGAGGGCCCGAACCGACGTCCCCGATGCGTCTTATCCACGCTGCGCTGTTTGCGCCGCGCACCATAGCGCCGCGAGATTCCCTTGATCGGGCACCCGGCCGCGGGTAGCGTAATGCCAGACAATTACGAAACGCTCAGTATCGTAATTGGGAATCGTGCGAAAGGATCGGCTTCGATGCGCAGCGGGTACGCCGGCCTGCCCTTCACCACCTCCACCCCGGAGATCGCGTCCGCGCTCGACGACGTCAGCATCCCGACACTGTTGCTGTCGCTGGTGCACATCACCGGCGATCCCCGTTTTCTTCGTGACTTCAAGCCGATGGGGCTCTTCCTCAACGAAGTCCAGGGATTCATGTCCGAGGAGGACAAGGCCCGCGCCCGCGCCGAAGCCCTATCGGTAATCTCGCAGTACCGCGACCTCGGCTGCCCCGAACCCGAGCCGCTGAGCATCGACCTGATCCGGGAAATGATGGATTGGGCGGCCTGCGAACACGTTCCCGACGACTACCTACCCCTGGTGCTGGAAGAGATGGACCTCGATGGAGTCGACCCCCGCCGACCCGCCCCCATCCCGTCCGAGCGCGCTGCCCAGCTGCCGGTCGTGGTGATCGGCTGCGGCGAATCCGGAATTCTGGCCGGAATCCGGTTGAAGCAGGCCAACATTCCCTTCACCATCATGGAGAAAAACGCCGGCCCGGGCGGAACATGGTGGGAGAACAGCTATCCCGGAGCCCGGGTTGACGTGGCGAACCATTTCTATTGCTACAGCTTTGAACCCAACAACGACTGGACACATTTCTTCGCCGAACAGTGGGAGCTGCGAGACTATTTCACCCAGGTGATGGACAAGTACGGCGTGTCCGAGCAGGTGCGGTGGAACACCGAGGTACTGGCCGCCGAGTGGCACGACGACGACGGCATGTGGACGGTGTCGTTGCGGTCGCCCGACGGCCAGACCACCGTCAACGCGCGGGCCGTCATCACCGCTGTCGGTCAGCTGAACCGACCGTATATCCCGGCATTCGATGGTGCCGACACGTTCGCCGGACCGTCGTTTCACTCCGCGGCCTGGGACCACTCCGTCGACTTGACCGGCAAAAGGGCCGCGCTGGTCGGGGCGGGGGCCAGTGGCTTTCAGATCGCGCCGGCGATCGCCGGCGGCGTCGAGCAGCTCATTGTCTTCCAGCGCACCGCCCAATGGATGTTCCCCAACCCGATGTATCACGCCGAAGTGGGCGACGGCGTGCGCTGGGCGATGCGGCACCTGCCGTTCTATGGCAGATGGTATCGATTCCTGCTGCTGTGGCCGGGCGCCGACAAGGGACTCGACGCGGCGCGTACCGACCCGACTTACCCCGACCAGGACTATGCCGTCAGCGAGATGAACGCCGCGGCCCGGATGATGTTCAGCCAGTGGATCACCGGCCAGGTCGGTGACGACGACGAGCTGCTGGCGAAGGTGATGCCCGACTATCCCGCCACTGGTAAGCGGACATTGCAAGACAACGGCAGCTGGCTGCAGACCTTGCGACGGGACAACGTCGAATTGGTGCGCACGCCGATCCGGCGAATCACACCCGGCGGCATCGTCACCGAAGACGGTCAGCCATACCCCGTCGACGTCATCATCTACGCCACCGGGTTTCGTCACACCGACGTGTTGTGGCCGCTGAAGATCCTCGGCCGCAACGGGATTGACCTGCGCGACAGCTGGGGCACCCGGCCCTGTGCCTATCTTGGCATCACGGTTCCGGAGTTTCCCAACCTGTTCCTCATCTACGGGCCCGGCACTCATCTGGCCCATGGCGGTAGCCTGATCTTCCAGTCCGAACTCCAGATGCGCTACATCAATCTCTGCCTGGAACACCTGATTGCCAACGATGTGCATTCGATGGAGCCGACGGCTCGAGCCGCCACTGAATGGCATCAGCGTACCCAGGCCGCAATACAGCAGATGGTGTGGTCACATCCGGCCGTCAAACACTCTTACTTCAAGAATGCCGACGGGGAAATCCACACCGTCAGCCCGTGGCGGCTCAGTCAGTACTGGGCGGCGGTGCGAGAACCGGACTGGTCTCAATTCGTTCTGCGACAAAGAAAGTGAGCACCCCGACATGCGCACGGTAGTCATCGACGGGCCGGGAAGCATCGGCGTCGACACCCGTCCGGACCCGGCGCTTACCGGACCCGACGGCGTCATCGTCGCCGTGAGCGCCGCCGGTATCTGCGGTTCGGATCTGCATTTCTACGACGGCGACTATCCACTGGCCGAACCGGTCGCCCTCGGTCACGAAGCGGTCGGCACCGTCGTCGAAGCCGGACCGCAGGTGCGTTCCGTCACGGTTGGTGACCAGGTCCTGGTGTCCTCGGTCGCCGGCTGCGGCGGCTGCGAGGGGTGCGCGACCGGCGACCCGGCGATGTGTCGTTTGGGCCCACAGATTTTCGGTTCCGGCGCGCTGGGCGGCGCGCAGGCCGATCTGCTGGCAGTGCCCGCCGCCGACTTCCAGGTGCTCAAGGTTCCCGATGCGATCACCACCGAGCAGGCGCTGCTGCTGACCGACAATCTCGCCACCGGTTGGGCGGCCGCCCGCCGGGCCGACATATCGTTCGGCGCAACGGTAGCGGTCATCGGTCTGGGCGCGGTCGGGCTGTGTGCGGTGCGCTCCGCGTTCCTTCACGGTGCGGCAACGGTTTTCGCTGTGGACCGAGTCGAGGGCCGGCTGCGCCGCGCCGCGGGATGGGGCGCCACACCCGTCGGCTCGCCGGCGGCGGAGGCCGTTCTTGCCGCCACGGGTGGCCGTGGCGCGGATGCGGTGATCGACGCCGTCGGCACCGACGCGTCCATCACCGACTCGCTGACCGCGGTGCGGCCCGGCGGCACCGTCTCGGTCGTCGGGGTACATGATCTGCAGCCGTTTCCGCTTCCGGCCCTGGCTTGTCTGCTGCGCAGCATCACGCTGCGGCTGACAATAGCGCCGGTGCAGCGCACCTGGGGGGAGTTGATCCCGCTGCTTCGGTCGGGCCGCCTTGACGTCGACGGCATCTTCACCACGGCGCTGCCGTTGGACGAGGCGGCCAAGGGCTACGCGATAGCGGGTTCCCGGTCGGGCGACGACGTGAAGGTCCTGCTCACCCCTTAGTAGCCGTGATGTATTGGGAGTGCATCAAACCGTCGATCTGCACGTCCACCTCCGGAGGCGTCATTCCGTAGCCGGCCTGCAACTCGAGGGTGTTGCGGACGGGTTCAACCACCCACCCGCGCCCGGCCAGCCATTGCGCCGGGTTGGTCTTGTCGTCATAGCTGAGAGCCGAGAAATCCACGTTGCCAGACAGATTGACCCCTGGGTGGGCCGCTTCCAGAGCGGCCAGTTGCTGGTGGTCGATGCGGGTGCCCAAGGCGCCCACGGCAACTCGACTGCCGGGTGCCGACAGTTCGTCGATCCTTGCGAACAGCGCGTCTTGGGCATCGCCGGTCAGATACATCAACAGGCCTTCCACCGACCAGGCGGCGCGTTGTCGCGGATCCAAGCCGGCCGCTTTCAGCCGCTCCGGCCAGTCGGTACGCAGGTCGGCGGGCACCTCGCTGCGGCGGGCTTTGGGCTCGGCGTTCCGCTGGGCCAGAACGCGTGCTTTGAATTCCAGAACTTTCGGCAGGTCGATCTCGAAAACCGTTGTTCCGAAAGGCCAATCGAGTCGATAGGCGCGCGAGTCCAGGCCGGCGGCGACGATCACCGCCTGCCGGATCCCGGCGTCGGCGGCCGACCGGAAGAAGTCGTCGAAAAAGCGGGTCTGCACGCCGTAGAGGCGGGGGAAGGCCGTCTGCTCGTCGGAGGTTACCGGGTTGGCAAGCAGCTCGGTCAAATACGGGTCCCCGGACGCGGCGACGAAGTGTTCGGCATAGTCGTCGTGGACCAGCGGGCGCGGGCCGACGGCATGTAACGCGCGCCATCCCGCCACCAGCAACGCGGTGTAGCCCACGCTACTGACGATGTCCCACTGGTCGTCGTCGGAGCGAAGCGATCCGAATTCAGGTGTTGTCACGGGCCGTCCTCTCGTGTCACAGCTCCAGCATTACCGTCACGGGGCCGTCGTTGACCAAATCCACGTGCATGTGCGCACCGAAGACCCCGGTTTGCACGTGTGCACCCAGGCCTCGCAACGCTTCGGCGAACACCGCTACCAACGGCTCGGCCACAGCGGCCGGTGCGGCGGCGTTCCACGAGGGCCGCCGGCCTTTGACCGTATCCGCATAGAGGGTGAACTGGCTGACCACCAAGATCGGTGCGTGGACGTCGCACGCGGACTTCTCGTCAGTGAGAATCCGTAAGTTCCACAGCTTTTCGGCGAGCCGCCGCGCCTTGTCGGGATCGTCGGTGTGGGTGACGCCGACGAATGCCAGCAGGCCTTGTCGCTCCGGCCGGATGGCGCCGACGACCTTGCCGTCGACTACCACCGCCGCCGACGAGACCCGTTGGACCAGAATCCGCATGGAGTTCGATGCTGCCAGGACGGCTTTGACCGCGAACACGCTGGGTAGTCTCGTCGTATGTCGGTGCTGGTCGCGTTTTCCGTCACTCCGCTGGGCGTGGGGGAGGGGGTCGGCGAGATTGTGGCCGAAGCGGTTCGGGTGGTCCGCGATTCCGGCCTGCCCAATGAGACGGATTCGATGTTCACCGTGATCGAGGGCGATACCTGGGAAGAAGTGATGGCGGTAGTGCAGCGCGCGGTGGAGGCGGTGGCCGCTCGCGCGCCACGGGGGAGCACGGTGATCAAAGCGGGTTGGCGTCAGGGGGCGGTAAACGCGATGACGCAGAAGGTTGCTTCCGGCGAGCGTTATCTGTCGCCTTGAGCCTGCACCGCCGCGGTGAACGCCCGCTCGGCCGCGCCGCCGTGGACGGCAAACCCCACCCGCCGCAGCGAATTCGCTTGGTGCCGACAAACCGCGTCGACCATCAGTCGCGCCGCCTCCTCGACCGGGAATCCGCCGACGCCGGTGCCGAATGCCACCAAGGCCAGCGAGCGGCAGCCCAGCTCGTCGGCCTTGCGCAGGGTCGAAGCGGTGGCGCGGCTAATGATCTCGGCTGAGGTCGCTCCGCCCAGCTCCATCGTCGCCGCGTGGATGACGTAGCGCGCCGGCATCGCGCCCGCGGTGGTTTCGACCGCTTCCCCAAGTCCGATGGGTGCCTTCTCGTTCGATTCGCGCTGCACTTCCGGTCCGCCGGCGCGCGCTATCGCCGCGGCGACGCCGCCGGCGTGGCGAAGTTGAGTGTTGGCGGCGTTGGTGATCGCGTCGAGTTCGAGCTCGGTCACGTCGGCCTGAAGTACCTCTAAGTCGATCATGCACACATTCTCGCGCGCCGAACACCGGCAATCACCCGCCCTGCACGGCGAGCAGATCCGACAGAAATGGCTGAGGCAGCTCGACGGTAGCAGCCGCCAGCCGCCTCGATGGCCGACGATCAACCGGGCAACGCGTCTGCGACCGGGCGCAGTTACCGCGCGAATCTCGGCCAACCGTCAGCTGGGTCGGGTAGTTTGACTCGAGCGCAGAAACCTGGCGCCTTGCAGAAAGGCAGGCACATGGCCCTTGGTCCTACCCCACCACCGGCCCGACGGGCATGAACGCCGACACTCCCACGGAGGGTTTGCCCGGCCAGCCCGGCGAACCCGGCCAGCCGGGTGGTCAGGGCGGGGCAGGTGGCCAAGGCGGTGCCGGCGGGGCCGGGGGCAGAGGTGGCGCCGGAGGTCGAGGCGGACAAGGTGGCCAGGGCGGCGCCGGCGGGCCGGGTGGCCACGGTGGCCCGGGTGGCCAAGGCGGTCGAGGGGGGGACGGCGGCATGGGCGGAGCCCCAGGCCCCGGCGGTCAGCCCGGTCAGGGCGGGGCGGGTGGCCCCGGTGGCGCCCCCGGAACCGGCGGTCGACCGGGCCAGCCCGGTCAGCCGGGCCAGCCCGGGCAACCGGGCCAACCCGGCGAACCAGGACGACCGGGCAATTAGTATCCGCCGGACGCCTGCGGCCGAGCCCCAGGGCACCGGCCACTGTTCCTTTCGGCTGATCGTCGGCCATCCGCGTCGTATTCGCTGAGGACCTGCATTGCGGGTTCTCACACCAGGCGATCGCCTTCCCGAGCCAATTTTTGCCTCGCCTGGCGAGGCCTAACGACACCGCGATAGCCGGTACGTAGGCTCGTGCCGGTGAGCGCACGCGCGGGCATCGTTGTCACCGGTACCGAAGTCCTGACCGGGCGGGTCCAAGACCGAAACGGGCCTTGGATCGCCGATCGGCTGCTGGAGCTGGGGGTAGAGCTGGCTCACATCACCATCTGCGGCGACCGCCCCGCCGACATCGAGGCACAACTGCGCTTCCTGGCCGACCAAGGCGTGGACCTGATCGTCACCAGCGGGGGGCTGGGGCCGACGGCCGACGACATGACGGTCGAAGTGGTGGCCCGGTTCTGTGGCCGCGCGCTGGTACTGGACACCGCGGTCGAAAACACCATCGCCAACATCCTCAAGAAGCTGATGGCCCACTTCAACCCGGGCGACTTCGAAGCGGTCCGGGCAGCCAACCGCAAGCAGGCCATGGTCCCGGCCGGCGCGCAGGTGCTCGATCCGGTGGGGACCGCGCCGGGTGTCGTCGTGCCCGGAAGGCCGGCGGTGATCGTGCTGCCGGGGCCCCCGCGTGAGCTTCAACCCATGTGGCACAAGGCAATTCAGACGCCCGCCGCACAAGAGGCGATCGCCGGCCGAACCGTCTACCGACAGGAGACCCTGCGGATGTTCGGCCTGCCCGAGTCCGGTCTTGCCGAGACCCTACGTGCCGCACAGGCATCCATCCCCGGCTACGACCGGCTCGAGATCACCACCTGCTTGCGGCGCGGCGAGATCGAAATGGTTACCCGATACGAGCCACCCGACGCGGACGTGTACGCGCAGCTGACCCAGCTGCTCCGAAAGGAGCACAGCGAACAGCTCTACTCCGAAGACGGTTCCCAGGTCGACGATGTAATCGCCCGGCTGCTGGCTGGCCGGCGGATAGCAACCGCCGAATCCTGCACCGCCGGACTGCTTTCGGCACGGCTGACCGATCGTCCCGGTTCGTCGGACTACGTGGCCGGCGGCGTGGTCGCCTATTCCAACGACGCGAAAACCGAGTTACTGGGCGTCGACCCGGCCCTGATCCAGACGCACGGCGCGGTGTCGGAACCGGTGGCCGAGGCGATGGCGGCGGGTGCGGTGCAACGCTTCGGCGCCGACACCGCCGTCGCGATCACCGGGGTCGCCGGTCCGGCAGGGGGGACGGCGGACAAGCCGGTGGGGACGGTGTGCTTCACGGTGCTGCTTGACGATGGCCGCACACTCACCCGCACGCTGCGGCTCCCCGGCAACCGGTCCGACATCCGCGAGCGCTCCACCACGGTGGCCATGCATCTGCTGCGACGCACCTTGCGGGGCGCGGATTAGGTGACTTGCGCTGGCAATAGGGAACTTTCGGCAGTACCGAAGCGGACTCCGGTGGCGTCCTTGCCGATCATGGCGAGGACCGCGACCGCGGTCAGCACCGGCACGATCGTCGCCGCCAGCGCAAAGGGATACCCGTGCGATGCGGCCAGGTGTTCCTGAATGGGCAGGTTCAGCGCCGCCAACAGGTTGCCGAGCTGGTAGGTCACACCGGGATACAGACCACGAATGGCGTCCGGCGACATCTCGGTGAGATGAGCGGGGATCACCCCCCAGGCACCCTGCACACAGATCTGCATCAGGAACGAACCCAGGCACAACATCGCCGCGGTGTGCGAGTAAGCGAACAGCGGCACGATCGGCAACCCCAAGACCGCGCAGAAAACGATGGTGTAGCGGCGGCTGAAGCGCTGCGACAGCGTACCGAAAACCAGGCCGCCGATGATGGCGCCGATGTTGTAGACAACCGCGATCCAGCGGGCGGTCGCGGTGGACAGCCCGGCCCCCTGGTCGGTGGTCGCGGTCAAGAAGGTGGGGTAGACGTCCTGGGTGCCGTGGCTCATCCAGTTGAACGCGGTCATCAGCAGCATCAGGTAAAAGAACCGGCGGATGATCGCGGCGCTGCCCAGCACGTCACGAATTCGGGTCTTGGTGAGCCGCATCCGGTCCTGCGCGGCTTCCCACACCTCGGATTCCTTCACCCGGTAGCGGATGATCAGGCTGATCAGAGCCGGGATGATGGAAAGACCGAACAGCCAGCGCCACGACAGGCCCAGCCAGTTCACAACCAGCAGGCAGGCCAGGGTGGCCAGCAGATAGCCGAATGCGTAGCCCTCTTGCAGCAGCCCGGAGAAGAACCCGCGCCGGCCGACGGGCACCTTCTCCATCGCCAGCGCGGCACCCAGCCCCCACTCGCCGCCCATCCCGATGCCATACAGCAGGCGCAGGATCACCAGTACGGTGAAGTTCGGCGCGAAGGCGCACAGGAATCCGACCACCGAATACAACATCACGTCGACCATGAGCGGAATGCGCCGGCCGACGCGATCGGCCCACAGCCCGAACAGCAGCGCACCCACCGGGCGCATCGCCAGAGTGGCCGTCGTGACGAATGCGACTTCAGTCTTGGTGTGGTGGAAGGTTTTTGCGATGTCGGCGTAGACCAGCACCACGATGAAGTAGTCGAAGGCGTCCATCGTCCAGCCCAAGAACGCCGCAATGAACGAGTTTCGCTGGTCGACGGTCAGCCCCGGTGTCGTCACGTCAGCATCGTGCAGCACGGGGGCCATCCCGCGAACGTTGGGGTTGGCCGAGCGCGCGAGTAACTTCGGGAACATGCGAATCATCGATGCCGACGGACACGTCGCCGAAAACGCGTCATTGGCCATCGAAGCACTCAAGCGCTGGCCGGAATACGTGCAACCCAGCAGCGACGGACGACCAGGGCTGCGGATCGAAGGTCGTAACTACCCGGAGGACACGGGGCCCGGTGCCGGTTGCCCACCCCAGCACGGGATCACCACGGCAGGCGATATCCACACGGCGACCGCCGAGGGTGTGCTGGGTGACGCCGACCGCGATCACCTCGACACGATGGTGCTCTATCCCAGCCTCGGGTTGTGCGTGCCCAGCCTGGAAAACCCTGACTTCGCAGCCGGTTTCGCGCGTCTGTACAACCAGTGGATCGCCGATTTCTGCGCGCCGTCCAACGGACGGCTACGCGGGGTCGCCGTGACCCCGATCGAACACGGGCAGGTGGCCGTCGACATCATGGCCGAGGCCAAAGACCTCGGGCTGGTCGCCACCCTGGTTCCGCCGGCCCTCAAGACGCGCAACCTCGACCATCCTGACCTCGACCCGTTCTACGCCGCCGCCATCGAGCTGGAGATGCCGCTCGGGATTCACGGCGCCCCGGGTATTCACCTGCCCAAGATTGGCGTGGACCGCTTCACCAACTACATCCAGGTGCACTGCATCAGCTTTCCGTTCGATCAGATGACCGCGATGACCGCGCTGGTTTCCGGCGGCGTCTTCGAACGCCATCCTCGATTGCGGGTGGCCTTCCTCGAGGCGGGCGCCGGCTGGGTTCCGTTCTTCATCGATCGCCTGCACGAGCACTACGAGAAGCGCGGCGACTGGATCGAGGGCGGCTGGCGCCACGACCCCCAGGACTACTGGCGGGCCGGCAACATCTGGGTGACCTGCGAGCCGGAGGAGCCGATCCTGCCGGGTGTGATCGACGTACTCGGCGACGACTTCATCATGTTCGCCAGCGACTACCCGCACTGGGACGGCGAATGGCCGGAGAGCACAAAGCATCTGCGCACCCGGTCCGACATCAGCGAAGAGTCGCGGGAAAAGATCGGCGGCCGCAACGCCCAGCGCTTCTACGCGCTGAATTGATGGCAGGATCGGCGCATGGGTCCTTTTCTGGTGCGTGCGGCGTTGACGGGTTTTGCGTTGTGGGTGGTGACCCTGTGCGTTCCGGGGGTGCGCTTTGTCGGAGGTGATACGACGTTGCAGCGGGTGGGCATCATCTTCGTCGTCGCGGTCATCTTCGGATTGGTTAATGCATTCATCAAGCCGATCGTGCAATTCCTGTCGATCCCGCTGTACATCCTCACCCTCGGCCTTTTTCACATCGTCATCAACGCGTTCATGCTGTGGATCACCGCCCAGATCACCAAAGACACGACCCATTGGGGCCTGCAGATAGACCATTTCTGGTGGAGCGCCATCTGGGCGGCGATCCTGTTGTCGATCGTGAGCTGGATATTGTCGCTGCTGACTCGCCGCGCTGCGCGCAGCCGCAATAGCTGAGCGGTCAGCGCGCCTGCCATCGCGGCGGTCGTTTCTCGGCGAACGCGCGCGGTCCTTCCTTGGCGTCCTGCGTCTGGAAAATGCGGTCGCTGTGCCGGGTCTCGTTGTCGTATGCCGACTCCAGGTCGAGTGCCAGCCCTTCGACGGCGCATTGCTTGGTTGCCGATACCGCTAGGGGAGCGTTGGCGGCGATCCGCGCGGCGTAGTCATAGGCGGTATCCATCAGCCGGGCGGCCGCGACCACGCGGTTGATCAGCCCCATGGCCAGCGCGCGCTGCGCGTCCACCAGGTCGGCGGTCAGCAGCAGCTCCATCGCCAGCGCATAGGGAATCTGGCGTGGCAGTCGCACCGTGCTACCGCCGCCCGCGAAGAGTCCGCGTTTGGGCTCCATCACCGCGAAACGTGCCTCGGGTACGGCCACCCGGATGTCGGTGAGCCCCAGCATCTCGAATCCGCCCGCGACACACGTGCCGTTCACCGCGGCAACGATCGGCTTGTGGACCGGAAACCGATGCAACACCGCATGGATGGCGTCGTCCTTGTTCCACCCTTCGGGCCGGGGGAGATCACCGGTCAGCTCGGGGATGAACTTCTTGAGGTCGGCTCCGGTGCAGAAGTCGTGCCCGACGCCGGTGACGACGGCGACCCAGGCATTGGCGTCATCGCGAAAGGCGGCCCAGGCGTGGGCGAGGTCACGGAAATGCGCCATGTCGAGAGAGTTACGCGCCTCGGGCCGGTTGATTGTGATGGTGACAATGTGGTCGAGGTGGTCATGCTGCGTGTAATCGATGCTCACCGCGTTATCGGCCGGTTTCTCTTAGCAGTAGCAAGCTTTGATCAGATAGTAGTGATGCCGCCGCGCCCGGTGGTCGCACAGCCAAGAACATGGCTGCCGTCATGAATTACGCAAAATTTGGTTTTAGACATCCTTCTTTTTCAGGATCTGTTACACATATGCTTACTACCACTGTGAAAACAGGGCACTCCTAGCCAGGACGATCACCCGCGCGCCTTCCCATAGCCAGGACGGCAGCACTTAGCACCACACGACGGACGGGACGTTGCACAAGATGGACACTGTCGCGCTCGGAGCATCCGGTCCCGCGAGCACGCGGCTGAGTTTGCAATTGGGTGACGCGCAAAGCGGTCTACGGGCGGTCACCGAATCTAGTGGCTCGGCTGTTGTGGTCCACGTCGGTGGTGACATCGATGCCAGTAACGAGACAGTCTGGCAACGGTTGGTGACCCGCAGCGCCGCCATCGCCATCGCGCCGGGGCCGTTCGTCATCGACGTCAGAGACCTCGAGTTCATGGGGTCGTGCGCGTATGCCGTGCTGGCGCAGGAATCGGTGCGGTGCCGCCGTCGTGGTGTGAACCTGCGGCTGGTCAGCAACCAGCCGATCGTGGCCCGCACCATCGCCGCGTGCGGTCTGCGTCGCCTGCTGCCGATGTACACCTCGGTCGAGAACGCGCTGGCGCCGCCGGCCTGAAGCTCATTGCGCGCCGAGGAGGCGCGCCACGTCCCGCGCACATCCCCATGAAAGCGTTACTCCGTTGGCGCTGTGACCGTAGTTGTGGATACACCGCGCCCGGCCGAGCGGCTCGGACTCCACCCGCACCGACGGACGGTCCGGACGCAGCCCGGTGATCGTCTCGATCACCGCGGCCTGGCCAAGCCGCGGCTCGATTCGCCGGCAGCGCTGCAGGATCCGGTCGGTCACCGTGGGGTCCGCGGTCGTGTCCCAGCGGTCGGCGATACTGATGCCGCCGCAGACCACGCGCTGCGGGTGGGGGAAGTAGCAGACCCATTCCGGGGAGTCGTTGCGTTCCAGAAATATCTGCTGCAGACCGGGATTGACCATGACAACGTGCTGGCCGAACAGCGGCCGCAAGGTGTCGTCGCCGGTCAGCTCTGCGGCGCCGAGACCGGCGCAGTTCACCACGATCGGTGCGGCGTCGGTGGCCTCGGCCAGCGACCGCACCGGACGGATCTCGATCTCGCAGCCGGCCGCGGCCAACCGCTTGGTCAGGTATTCGAGGTAGTGGGGCATGTCGATCATGGGCAGCGTGGAGCGAAACCCGGCCGGAAAGCCTTCGGGTATTTCGGCCGGATCGGCCGGCCGCAGGTCGGGGATCAACGCGACCTGCGGCGGCAGCGCCGCGCCCACGGGTACGTCACCGACAGTCAGGGCCGGCGCCATGCGAACTCCGGTGGACGGGTCTGTGCCGAGTTCGCCGAACACGCGCAGCGATTCCGCCGCCCAAGCCAACGTCTTGGCGACAGGCTCGGTGAACACCGGGCCCCACACCGCCCCAGCCACCGCCGAGGTCGTGTCCTGCGGCATCGCGGCGGTCCAGATGTGCACCGGCCATCCCGCTTCGGCCAGGCACAGCGCTGAGGTCAATCCGCTGACGCCGGCACCGATGACGACGACCTGTTGTACACGGTCAGCCACAGCAGCGTCACCCGGCCGTCAGGACTGCGGCACCCGTTCGCCGGTCGGGCCGAGCAGCCCGTTGAGGATCGCCAGATCGGTTTGCAGCTGGGCCCCTGCCGCAGGCCCCGGAAGTTCCGCCGGCGCAGGGCCCTCGCCGGTGATCTGCCAGGGCTGGCACCCGGATGTCCTGAATGCCTTGTCGGTCGGCTGAATCTGCACTACCTGCGGCTTCTTGCTCAGGGCATTGTCGAGCAGCGCGCCGTCGGGATTGGCCAACCGCTTCCAATAACAGGTGCCGTTCCCGACGGGCCCGGCAGAGCTGTAGGTGCCCGGCGCGATGTCGGTGCCCACCGTATAGGTGCCGTCGTGATCGATGGTCGTCTTGGGGGCGGACGGCGGTGCCGGCTGCGGGTCAGCAGCCGCGACACCTGCGGACCCGACCCAACCCGTGAGGATCAGCCCGGCAGCGAGAAATACGGCGGCCGGCGCCTTCGAACTCATAGCTCAGCAGCCTACCGGGGCGGGCAGCTAATTTCGAACCGCCGGCACGGTACGAATCGCCGACCTGCGTACCGAGGACGCGACGGCAGAGTTTGCAGCGGCGCGGCTGAACAGGCTCATCGACTTCGCGGGCATGCCGACTCCTGACCAGTGCCGGCCGGCCCAGGCTGGCTCGGCAAGTGCATTGTGCGCCAACGACTTCCAGAACGTGCGCGGCGCCGGCCGGCGCGGACAACGACCGTCGTTTCCCCAAGCGGGGGCCAGGGTACCCACTACCACGTTGGGTCGCAACGCAACTGGAGTCAACAGCACAACTGACAGACCGGCAGTGAAGGAGGACATGATGCTGTGGCTTGCCGTGCTGCTCATCGTGGTGGGTGTTGCGTCGTTTGTGGTGGGCTTTGTGCTCGTCACCAACGGCACCACGGTGCCACCACGCCGCCGTACCCAAGAAGACCCGAGCGGTGTCAAGCGGGCCGCCTCGCGGGTGGCATGGCCGGACGTATTCCGGCGAATGCCCAGTAGTTTCGCCGTCACCCTGGACGAAAACGCGAACCGCAGTGACCGGCTGGCCGCGGTTGGGTCATTGTGCGTGCTGATTGCCGCGCTCGCGTGGAGCATCGCCGTCTTGGCGTTGATTACCGCGTTCGTGTGAGCCAGATGTCCGGTGAGCCCAAGCGGTATGCAATAAGCGCCGGTGGGCAGCCGTTCAGGCCAGTCGCCGCACCGTGCCGGCGTATCCGAGCGCGTGCTCATATGTCTTGAGGTTGTCGCGGGAAATCTTGGCGTGCACCGCGCGCTCGAGGAGGAAGCGCAACACCGGGTTATAGGCGTGATAGGTCTCGTGGAACGTCAGTATGGTGCTGCCGTCGGGCTGTTCGTCGAGTTGGTGATAGCCCTCGGCGCGCGACCACAGCGGCGCGCCGACTGCCACATACCGCGACAGCTTGTTGACCTTTGCCTCCGTGACGGTCTCGAACGACCGCCCCTTGCCACCGGACAGCAGGTACTTGGGCACCTCGAAAATGCAGGTGCGGACCAGACCTTCGCCGGCCTCGTCTCCCTCGTGCAAAATCTCCATGCTGCCCGTCGGCCACCTGAGCACCCTCGGCCGCGGAGAGTTCGGCGGCGGGGGCGGATGCAGTATCCGCCACACCTTGTTCGGGGGCGCGTCGACGTGAAATCGCACGGTGTAGGACTGCATCAGCTTTCTCCGACAGGCTGTTCCCAGGTATCCCAATACGTGATCGTCTCCACCGGCGGCCTCGCGGCCGGACGGAAGTCGGTGCCGATGGTGTAGGCCACCGGGAACAGCGCCGCCTGGGTGACCGTGTCCGGGATTCCGAGCACCCCGGCCACCTCTTTCTCCTTTGCCAGATGCATCGTCGTCCACACCGATCCCAATCCGCGGGACCGCAGCGCAAGTAGGAAGCTCCAGCCGGCCGGGATGATCGACGCCCAGGCCGACGCAGCGACCAGCCGGTTACTTTCGTCGATGCGCTGACACAGGCAGGGAATGACATGCACCGGAACGCGGGCCAGCGTCTCGGTCAGGCCGAGCGCGCTGCGATACACCCGCTGGTTCTGCGGATCGGATGCGGTGGCAGCGGCCCGGGCGAGATACTCGGCGCCGACGCTGCGGTAGATGTCGGCAATCGCCGCACGCTTGTCGGCGTCGGTGATCACCAGCCAGCGCCAATCCTGAGCATTGCTGGCGGTGGGCGCCTGGGTGGCCAGCCGCAGGCACTGCAGAATCACCTCGCGGCCCACCGGCCGGTCCAGATCGAGGCGTCGGCGCACCGATCGCGTGGTGGTGAGCAGCTCGTCGACCGAGGCTAGGTCCACGTGAAGTCCATGTGTCTCCTAGATGTCTATCGCGCAGGACTGGTCGACCCCGAGCACCGTCAGCGAACGCCCCAGGCCCAAGAACACCGCTATGCATAATGTGAGATCGAGGATTTCCGCATCGGAGAACAGCTCCCGCAACCGCCCGAAGAATGCGTCGTCCAGCGACGCGTGGTCGGTGGCGAAGCGCTCGGCGAACTCGATGGCAAGGCGTTGGCGTGGCGTGTAGCCGGGGTAGGCGGCGTAGTCCGCGACGTGGTCGTAGAGCTCGGATGCCGGGGTTCTCGGGCCGGCGTCCAGCAGTGACGGCGCACGAAAGCCCGAGCATGCGACACAGTCGTTGATCTGCGCGATACGCATCCTGGCCAGCTCGCGCTCGTCGGCCGGCACGATGCTCTGCTGGTATGCGCCGCGGATCATCCGCTCGACCATGCCACCGAGCTCGGGGCGTAGCGTCCAGATCATCGCGGCTTCGCCGCCGGCACCGTCCGGCACGTCAAGTCGGGCCATGCGCGCACTCCTGCCGGGTGAATAGGACTACCGATCGGAGCAAACCAGATTCTCGGTACGACTGTCCAGATGTGCTTCGCAGTTCTGGGCCGGGTGTGCGGCCAGGTGGCGGGCGGGGCCGAACCGCGGGTCTTTGCGGCATCGAGCCTGCCGCCACCGCATCGAGCGAGACGCCACGCCCGACCAAGTGGCGCGGTGAGCGCAGGATCGATGTCGCTTCAAGGGTGCACACCGTCACCATCACCGCCGTCGAAGACGGTGCGGCATGGGAACGCCTGGCCCTGCGTACGAACGTCGAAGCCAAACTGCTGGTGCCGCTGCCGTGGTCGCCGCTGCATGACATGTCGTTGGCGGAGGTGCCGTCCGATGGGCGCGAGCACGAGCTGACCCTCTACCTGGAAGACACCATGTGGCCCTATCAGGACAAGCTCCGATAGCGGAAGTCTGTTGTCGATCGCGACCGTGCTCGGGGCGGCGCGACTTCGCCAGCACCGATCTCACCTCACTGGTCGCCATCGCCTATGGCGCCGCGGCCGCGCCAATGCGCGAGCTCGACAATCTCCGGTACGACGCGACGGGCAAGATCTTGCTCCCGGTCGATTGATCACCGCTGCAGATGGTGGACCTGGCCGCGGTCCCCACCGACGGTGCGACCCATCCGTTGAGCCTGTTCATGAAGGACACCGGCTGGCCCTACGCGCCGCTGGACGACTGCATCCGCTCCTGGGACGAGATCTACTACCGGCCGCTGTCGAAGGCCCCCGCCGGCATGCGGATACTCGACATCCAGGCATGCTTCCAGGTCGCACACGGCAGCTACCGGCGCCGAGAAGCGATGCTGTGGCAAAAGATTGACGACTCGAACAACTATGCGGCGCTCGTACACCTGCTGACCAACGACACTCCGCCACAGCACCGGGGGCCGGGCAGCTACATGTACGAGGCGCTGAAATAATGTGACCAGTGGCAGAGCCGCCTGCTGCGAACATCGGCGTGGTCGCCGCTTTACTGATTCAGGATTCGTGCGGCGGTGCCGACCATGTGCTGCACGATCTCGGCGACGGGGCGAACGTCGTGAATGAGTCCTATCGCCTCACCGACGAGTACCGTGATGACGTCGAAATCCTCTGCTGCAGTTGCCCTTTCAAATTCGTTGAGCACGTCCGGCAACCGGGCCGACAATTCGGCCTCGCGGCCGTGCCACCTCGCCGTCAAGGCGTTGCCGACCATCCGGGCGTCGTATTCGTCAGGCCAATCACGCTGCCGCACAATGTCATAGACCCTGGTGCGCACGGTGTCGTCACCACCGGCGCCGATGCCTCGCTGCTGGGCTCGCGGTGACACCAGCGCCTCGGTCGCCGCCCAGAACCGGGTGCCGACGAGCACGCCGTCGGCCCCGAGCGCCAGCGCGGCAGCCAGTCCACGGCCGTCGGCGACGCCGCCGGCGGCCACCACCAGCGTTTCCGGCGAACGTTGCGCTACCAGGTCGACGACGTCAGGCACCAGCGTGAACGTCGACCGGGCACCCGTCCCGTGCCCGCCTGCCTCGCCGCCCTGGGCCACGATGATCTGTGCGCCGGCTGCCAGGGCAAGGCGCGCCTGGTGCAGGGTTTGCACCTGAGCGGTCAGCGGAACTCCGGCGCCGCGAACGCGCTCAGCGAACGGCGTCAGATCACCGAACGACAGCATGATGGTCGGGGGTTGCTGCCCCAGAGCGTTGTCGAGCAACCCGGGGTTGCGGGCCAGGCTCCAGGTGATGAACCCGTATCCGACTCGTGCGCCGTCGGTTTCGCCGATCTGGGCTTGCAGCCAGTCGGCTTCGCCGTAGCCGCCGCCGACGAGACCCAGACCCCCGGCTGCGGTCACCGCCGCCGCGAGTCTGCCCCCGGAAACCAGGGCCATCGGCGCGAGCAGGATCGGATGCTCGATCCCGAAGAATTCGGTCAGGCGGGTGGTCAGTGACATTGCCACGCTCCTTCGAGCTCTCCGGTGGGTAACGTGCCCGGCTGAGGACGAAAGAGCAGTTCTCTTCGCCGTTTTGAGTGACCGTGACCATCAGCGGCCGCACCGTCCGGCTGGTCTCGGGGTAGGCATCCTGCTGTCCCTGCCGAAGCCACTCGTTACAGGCTAACGGCGGAGAAGTGCGCCCGCTGGCTTCTGCAAGCCACCCCGTGGTCCGGCCCGGCTAAAGGTCTTTCGCCCCTACCCAGGTGGGGTATATGTGTGGCATGCTGCGAAATGCGGACAAAAAGATAGGGAGGTATCCCGGGAAACCTGATCAGACAGCCACTCGTGCGGCGTAAATCGCGATCCAAAGCCCGCCAAGTGACGCCTCTAGCGGAATGGAAGCCCCTGCCATGTTCAGCGGCATCACTAGTCACGTCGGCGCCCTGGTTAGCGCCGTCGTGGCGGTAACCGGCACAGCAATTCTCGGGGGCGGCGCAGCAGCGGCCGACCCGAATCAGGACGATCAGTTTCTGGCACTGCTCGAGAAGAAAGAAATCCCTGTCCTCTCAAATGTGCCCCGCGTGATCGCCGCAGCCCACAAAGTTTGTCGCAAACTCGATGGCGGCATGCCGGTGGACGAAATCGTCGCCGGGCTGCGCAATGACGCGTACAACATGGACCCGACCTTGCGCCAATACCCGGCCAGGCGCGTCACGTCCACCATGGCCCGATTCGTCAGTGCGGCAGTGGAGATCTACTGTCCGTACGACCGGGGCAAGATAGCTTCCATCACGGCTACTCCGGCGCCGCAATCGAATGAACCGACCCGCTGGATCACCACGTACACCCGAGACGCCGTCGATGTGGGATGCGAGGTACTGGCGCCGCCGGCGTTGGACGTGACCATCATGCCGGCGACGTGGCGCCCGTTGACGAATAGCGGTGCTGTCATGGCGGGCCACCACTATGGAAACTGGTCGGCCGGTACCGCACTTGGCACCGTGCCGGCCTCGCGGATCGCGGCGGTTCCCGAGGGGGATCCCCAGCTACCGAGCCCGCCGCAGACTCCGGCTCCACCGCCGCCGACCGCGCACATCGTGACGCCGCCCGCGCCGATCGCCACACCGCCGCCATCAAGGCAATCGCCGGCTCCACCACAAGAACCGCCACCACCACAAGAACCGCCACCACCACAAGAACCGCCGCCAGCACCGCAAGACGTGGAGCCTCCCGCTGATGGGCCTCAGCCCGGGGCCGGCGGTGGCAGCAGCGGCGGTGGCAGCGGCGGTGGCGGCAATGGCGGCAATGGCGGAGCAGGTCCGGTGCAGCCGTCGCCGGCACGCCCCTCGCCGCCGGGCGTTATCAGGCTGGCGCCGTAAGACCGCGACCATGTCGTCGGCTGCCGCCACAGCCTGCCACTGATCGCTTCGCGACCATCAGATGATCTTGTACGCTCGGTCACCCCGGCCTCCCGGGCCAGCTCGGTACCGTCACATTCGCGAATCCCTTGCGGGCAAAGGTCTTCAGCGCGACCCGACGCAGCGCTTCGCGCGTGGATCGCCGAGCGTAGCTCATGACCGCTGAGCGCCCGAACTTCAAAGACATCGTGATCCGCCAGATCACCTTCGCGCCGCACCACATGCAATCGATGTTCGGCGCCCCGCACCTTCATTCGCGGTTACAGCGCCGCCTATCAGGCACTGGACGACCGGTAGCCGACGGGGTCGGTCAGCCTCCGAACGTTCCGGTGAGTTGGGCCTGCGCCGTGGTGGCTCGGGTTATCGCCTCAGCCGCACGCAACCCGACCAATCCCGGGGGAAGTTGCAGCGTGGCCGGAAGCTGGTACAGGGTGAAGCGGTAGTGGTGCGTCCCGGTGCCCGGCGGCGGGCATGGCCCGCTGTATGCGGCCTGGCCACCCGAGTTCGGCAGGCTGGTGCCTCCGGCAGGAGTCTGGCCATCCGCGGAGCTGCCCGCGCCGGGAGGGATTCCGATCACGATCCAGTGGACGTAGTTTCCCCCGACCGCGTCCGGATCATCGACAACCAACGCTGCCCCCAACGGCGCGGACCAGCTCAGCGGCGGCGCGATGTTGGCCCCTTTGCAGGTGTATTGCACTGGGATGGGCGCTCCGTCGGCGAATGCGGGACTGCTGATCGTCAATGGCCCGCCGGCGGGCGCCGCCTTCGTCATGCCGGCCGTCAGCAGGGCCGGCGCCGACGAAGGCGTTCGGGGGTTGCCGTCGCCGCCGTGGCCAACCAATGCCAGCACCAGAGCCAGCCCGGTGAAAGCCGGGGCGATCGACTTAAGTAGGTGCGCCGCTACAAGTTTCATAGGGACAGTGTCGCGCGCAGCGCCTGCGGAACAAAGCGGTTCCACCCGCCATGCCGCCGACCCGCGATCGTCCGTGCGCCTCCGCCGCGCCTTAGCCGGCGCGCCGCTTGACAGCTAACACCCGGTCACGAAGGCCTCGGGTCGCAGTGTCCATCACGCCTTTGGCGCCTCGTCGGACGAGGAATCCCGGCAAGGGCACCAGCAGGTCCACGGTGAGATCGAACCGAACCCGGGTGGAATCGCCGTCCGGGATCAGCGTGTAACGGCCCTGCTGCCCGCGTTGCTGTTTGGCGCTGACCAAGGTCCAGCTCACCCCGTCCTCGTGAACCGAGTAGTCCAGCACTTGCTCGTCGCCGACGCCGACGATCTTGACCTCTTGCCGTGATTTGGTCGGACGGCCTTGATCGTCGCGCTCCAGGATTTCGACCTTTCGATGAATCGAGGACCACTGCGGCAACGATTCGAGATCGAACAACACGTCCAGGATTTCCTTGGGTGTCGCCTCGATGACGAGCTCGCGGGACTCGGTGACGGCCATGGCAGGAAACATAGCCAGCTCCGCGCCGGCTGAAACAACGATCAACGGAGCTGCCATCCGACGTTCCAGGACTCAGGGGACCAGGACAACCTTGCCGATGTTCTCCCGTGCCGCCAGAATCCGGTGCGCTGCCGGCGCTTCCGCGAACGGCACGGCCGCATGAACGATCGGCCGGGCCGTTCCCTCGTCAAGAGCCTCGCGCAGCGGCGTGATCCAGGGTTCGAGGGTGCCTCGGTCGTCCCACAACCGCAGCATGTTCAGACCGATTACGGTTTTCGAGTCCTCGAGTTGCTTCATCAGATTGAAGCCGCGCAGCATCGACAAGGCGTGCGGAGCCACCCGGCGTAGTGAGCGCTTCTCGCCTTGCTGCATGTTCGAAATCCCGTATCCGACCAGTCTTCCCCCGGGGCGCAGCAGATCGTAGGACCGCCGCAGTGAGGTGCCGCCGAGCGCGTCGAGCACGAGGTCGTAGCGGCCCAAGCCCTTCCACCAGCCGTCGCGGCGATAGTCGATGGCACGATCCACGCCCAACTCGGCCAGCTTCTGGTGCTTTCCCGGCGAGGCGGTGCCGTGCACTTCGGCGCCGGCAGCCTTGGCGAATTGAATCGCCGCAATGCCCACCCCGCCCGCGGCCGCATGAACCAACACCCGCTCACCGGCGCGCAACGACCCATAGCCAAGCAGTGCCGCCCACGCGGTCGCGTAGTTCACCGGAACCGCGGCGCCCTGCTCGAAGGTCAACGCCTCGGGAAGCACCACCGAATCGGTTGCGGCCACGTTGACTATTTCGGCGTATCCGCCGAATCGTGTTCCGGCCAGGACTCGTTCGCCGACCCGGCTTTGGTCGATGCCTTCGCCGACGGCCTCGACCGTCCCGGCGACCTCGTAGCCCACCACCGCCGGAAGCTTCGGTGCATCCGGGTACAGGCCGACCCGGGCGAGGTGGTCGGCGAAGTTCACACCGGCGGCGCGAACGGCAATCCGCAGTTGGCCCGCACCGGGTGGCGGCGGGTCCGGCCGCTGCTGCACCTGCAGCACCGACGGGTCACCATGTTTGGTGATAACGACCGCACGCATTGTGTTCCTCCGAATCGGCTCGTCGAATCGCAGCACCGGGCCTTGCCGCAACCCTGCACGCGGGGAGTCCCCTGTGATTGAACACGCCGGCAATCCGTTTGTCGCCGGCTACCAAGCCGGAATGTCTGGGACAGCGCCGAGCTTCGCGGCCTATCGTGCTAGCTGTGCACTACCGCTGGGAGCAGCTGGCCGCAAGCGTGTATCGCTGCCGGCTGCCGTTTTGCGACGTCACGGTCGGCCTGGTGGTGGGCCGCGGCACGGCGCTGCTGATCGACACCGGCACCACGCTGGCGGAAGCGGCCGCGGTCCGGGCCGACGTCGACCAGATCGCGCATTGCCGGGTGACGCATATTGTCTTGACTCACAAGCACTTTGACCACGTCCTGGGATCAGCGGGCTTCGCCGGCGCCCAGATATACGCCGCTCCCGAGGTGATCGACTATCTGTCGTCGGCGACCGATCGGCTGCGCGCCCATGCACTGCAATACGGCGCCGACGCGGCGCAGATCGACCGCGCGATCGCCGCCTTGCGGCCACCTGGGCGGGGTATCTACGACGCGGTCATCGATCTCGGCGGCCGCTGCGTCACGGTCACCCACCCGGGCGCCGGACACACCGCCGCGGATCTGGTGGTGGTGGTCCCGAGCGCAGCCGCCAGCGCCGAACCGGTCGTGGTCTTCACCGGCGACCTCGTCGAGGAGTCCGCTGATCCCTTTATCGACGCCGATTCCGATGTCGCGGCCTGGCCTGCGACGCTTGATCGGCTACTGGCACTCGGCGGACCCGAGGCCAGCTACGTCCCCGGCCACGGCAGCGTCGTCGACGCCGAGTTCGTCCGGCGTCAGCGGGATTGGTTGAACGAGCCGGCTCGCCGCGAGCCACACTGACCTCGCGATCCCGGACGTGCCGGGCACCGGCCGCGCGGACTCGCCGCCGCGTCTCGGACCGGGTGGATAACCACCCGGTCAGCCGGTGAATTAACTGCCCAATCCAGGGATACACTCTCTGCGTCAGCGGAATCGGGCGCACAAAGGAGCGCAAGCCCATGGCTATCGCCGAAACGGACACTGCGGTCCGTACACCATTCGAGCAAGACTTCGACAAAGAGACAGCCGAGACGCAGCGATACTTCGACAGCGCCCGCTTCACCGGCATCATCCGGCTCTACACTGCCCGGCAAGTCGTAGAACAGCGCGGCACAATCCCGGTCGACTACACCGTGGCCCGCACCGCGGCGGCAGCTTTCTACCAGCGCCTGCGCGAGCTTTTCGCCGAACACAAGAGCATCACCACCTTCGGCCCCTACTCGCCGGGGCAGGCGGTGAGCATGAAGCGTATGGGGATCGAGGCGATCTACCTCGGCGGATGGGCAACGTCAGCCAAGGGTTCCACCACCGAAGATCCCGGCCCAGACCTGGCCAGCTATCCGCTGAGCCAGGTGCCCGACGACGCCGCCGTTCTGGTGCGCGCACTGCTGACCGCCGACCGCAACCAGGAGTATCTGCGGCTGAACATGACCGAACAGCAGCGCGCCGCGGCCCCGGTGTACGACTTTCGGCCGTTCATCATCGCCGACGCCGACACCGGTCATGGCGGTGATCCGCACGTGCGCAACCTGGTCCGCCGTTTCGTCGAGGTCGGCGTGCCGGGCTACCACATCGAGGACCAGCGCCCCGGCACCAAGAAGTGCGGTCACCAGGGCGGCAAGGTATTGGTGCCGTCGGACGAACAGATCAAGCGCCTCAACGCCGCCCGCTTCCAACTCGACGTCATGGGGGTGCCCGGCATCATCGTCGCGCGCACCGATGCCGAGGCGGCCAACCTGATCGACAGCCGAGCCGACGAGCGTGACCAGCCGTTCCTGCTCGGCGCCACCAACCTCAACATTCCCTCGTACAAAGCGTGCTTCCTGGCGATGCTGCGACGCTTCTACGAGCTGGGCGTCAAAGAATTGAACGGCCACCTTCTCTACGCGCTCGCCGAGGGCGAGTACGCGACGGCCACCGCCTGGCTCGAGCGTCAAGGCATCATGGGCGTCATCACCGATGCCGTCAACACCTGGCGCGAAAACGGCATGACGTCGATCGACGACCTCTTCGACCAGGTGGAGTCGCGGTTCGTGGCCGCCTGGGAGGACGACGCCGGGCTGATGACGTACGGCGAAGCCGTGGCCGATGTCCTCGCCTTCGGTGAGAGTGAAGGCGAATCCGTGGGCATGAGTCCCGAGGAATGGCGGGCGTTCGCCAGTCGCGCCTCGCTCTACGCCGCACGGACAAAGGCCAAGGAGTTGGGCGCCGACCCGGGGTGGGACTGCGAGCTGGCCAAGACCCCGGAGGGGTACTACCAGGTCCGCGGTGGCATTCCGTATGCGATCGCCAAATCGCTGGCGGCCGCGCCGTTTGCCGACATCCTCTGGATGGAAACCAAGACCGCCGATCTGGCCGATGCCCGCCAATTCGCCGAGGCGATCCACGCCGAGTTCCCCGACCAGATGCTGGCCTACAACCTTTCGCCGTCGTTCAACTGGGACACCACCGGGATGACCGACGAGGAGATGAAGCAGTTCCCGGTGGAGCTCGGCAAGATGGGCTTCGTCTTCAACTTCATCACCTACGGCGGACACCAGATCGACGGCGTCGCGGCCGAGGAGTTCGCCACCTCGCTGCAGCAGGACGGCATGCTTGCGCTGGCCCGCCTGCAGCGCAAGATGCGCCTGGTCGAGTCGCCCTACCGGACGCCGCAGACCCTGGTCGGCGGGCCGCGCAGCGACGCGGCACTGGCCGCCTCGTCCGGGCGCACCGCGACCACCAAGGCGATGGGCAAGGGCTCCACCCAGCACCAGCACCTGGTGCAGACCGAGGTGCCCAAGAAGCTGCTGGAGGAATGGCTGGCACTGTGGAGCGACCACTACCGGCTCGGTGAGAAGCTGCGGGTGCAATTGCGGCCCCGCCGCGCCGGCTCGGATGTGCTCGAACTCGGGATCTACGGCAACGACGACGAGCCGCTGGCCAACGTCGTCTTCGACCCCATCAAGGACCGGCACGGCCGCAGCATCCTCACGGTGCGCGATCAAAACACCTTCGCCCAGAAGATGCGGCAGAAGCGGCTGATGACGTTGATCCACCTCTGGCTGGTCCACCGGTTCAAGGCCGACGCCGTCTACTACGTCACGCCGACCGAGGACAACCAGTATCAGACCTCAAAGATGAAGTCACACGGCATCTTCAGCGAGGTCAATCAAGACGTCGGCGAGATCATCGTCGCCGAGGTGAACAAGCCGCGTATCGAAGAACTGCTGGTGCCCGACCGCGTGGCGCTGCGGAAGTTGATCACCAAGGAAGGGTAGGACGCACGTCCGAACGGCTCCCCGACATCGATTGGCGGCCCGACACGGTGCCGATGTCGGACGTCAATCACTCAGGCAAACGGCGGGATTCACGCCGGCGCGCAGAGTTCGAATGGACGTTGCGCTGACGTCAATCTCAGTGAAAGGCGCGAATAATCGCGAATTGCGGGCGCGCGCCCGCTGCACGATTCGGTTCTCTCCGATCAGTGCACGACGTGATTTCGCGGCAGATCCCCCGCCGTCAGTGCCGTTGCCCGCCCGGCGCCGATAAACATTGGCAGCGTTGTCGTTTGCTATTTGCGGCTGGACTCCGCGGTTCGACGGCGCCGGCTCGACGCCTAGATCGTCCGCGCATCAGTTTCAAGTGGTGAAAACCGGCCACGGACCGACAGGCACGTGATTTCCGATATATTGACCCGCCATCCGTGGCGCCGAAGCGCATTCGTGACGAGTTTCCCATTGCCAATGACGGGGTATGGGACCTAACACCGGGCGACGAGAGGGGTTCTGATGAGAACTGAAGCCAGGACAGCGTTCGCGGTTTTGGGCGGGGGAGCCATGCTGGTCATGGCCGTTGCCTGTGGCGGCGGCAACAAAGGGCCAAGCAGCAGCACGACGCCGTCGACAACGACAACAACAACGACAACAACAACAACAACAGCCCCGGCCAGCGCGCCGCCGTCCGAAACGTCACCAGCACCGGGTGGTACGGGCGGACCCGGCGGCGGTGGCGGGGGTGTCCCGGGCGGGCCCACCGGCAGCGGCGGACCGGGCGGCGGTGGCGGCAGCATCCCGGGCGGGCCCACCGGCGGCGGTGGACCCGGTGGTGGGGGCGGCACCATTCCCGGTGTCGGCGGAGGCGGCGGCGGACCGGGTGGCGGAGGCGGCTGCATCGGCAACATCTGCGGCGGCTATCCGTGATAAGCGCGCCGTCGTTGAATCCCGTCGCTGCCTAAGCTGAGTACACGGCTAAGACCGGTCGGCAACGGTTAAGGTTCGCCTCAGGCGGATCGCAAGGGAGCATCGACATGGCCAAGCTCAGGTTCGGATATTTCATCGCCCCGTTCCACCGCGCGGGCACCAACCCAACACTGGCCTTGCAACGCGACCTGGAGTTCGTCGAACATCTCGACGCCCTCGGCTTCGATGAAGCATGGATCGGCGAGCATCACTCGGCGGGCAGCGAGATCATCAGCTCGCCCGAAATCTTCATCGCGGCCGCCGCGGAACGAACCAAACGGATCCGGCTCGGCACCGGGGTCATCTCACTGGCCTACCACAACCCACTGTGGGTCGCCGACCGGTTGATGCTGCTGGATCACCTCACGCATGGCCGGGTGATCGGTGGTATGGGTCCGGGTTCGCTGCCCACGGATTCGTCCATGATCGGGTTGACGCCCACCGACACCCGGGAGCTTCTGGAAACCAACCTCGACATCGTCGTCCGGCTGCTGGTGGGGGAGACCGTGACCGCCAAAACCGCCACGCACCAACTCTTCGACGCCAAGTTGCAGCTTGCGCCGTATTCCGAAGGCGGCATTCCGCTGGCGGTCGCCGCGGTCGCGTCGCCGACCGGCGCGCGGCTGGCCGGCAAGCACGGCATTGGGCTGTTGTCCATCGGTGCGACGCTGACCATCGAGGGGTTCAACGCGCTGTCCTATCACTGGGGCATCGTCGAGGAACGCGCCGCGGCGTTCGGCACCCGGGTGGACCGCAAGGACTGGACGCTGGTAGGTCCCTTCCACCTCGCCGAGACCGACGAGCAGGCCCGTGCCGACGTGAAATTCGGTATCGAGCCCTGGTTTCGGTATTTCCAGAAGGTCGCCGCCTTCCCGCAGATGACCATGGCGGGTGATCGGCTCGACGAAATGATCGACATGATCAACGAGAACGGCGCCGGCGTGATCGGCACGCCCGAGCGGGCGCGGGCGCAGGTGCAGCGGCTGTGGGAGCAGTCCGGCGGATTCGGCTGCATGCTGCAGATGGGTCATGAGTGGGCCAACCCGGCGGCGACCCGACGCTCCGCCGAACTGTTCGCCGCCGAAGTGATGCCGCATTTCCAGGGCCAGGCGCAACCGACCCTCGACGCCGCCGCGCAGGCCGGCGAGGTGCGCGACGACCTCGCACGCACCCAGCTACAGGCGATCGAGCACATGACCAAGAAGTATCAAGACGAGGTCGGTTCGACCGCACCACCCGAAAGTCGTTGAGCCAAGCCCACAATGCTACGGCGCGGTACCGGACTCGCGTTCGGCCGCCTTGACCAGCCGACCCGCGAAGAACTTGACCGCGCCGCCCAGCGCCGCCCGCATCGCCGGTCCGCTTCCGCGGATTCCCTCGGTAAACGAGCCGCTCCAGCGGATATCGGTGCCGCCCGACGCATTCGGCGTAAACACGACCTCCGCATGGTAGTCCTTGGCCGGTGTCGGGGGCGCGATCAGCCGGTAGGCGTGACGGCGATCCTGCTCGTACTCGACGGTCTCCTCCTGCGCCAGCACCGGCCACATGCCGACCTTGCGGACCGCTCCGACGCCGCCGGGCGCCGGATCACCTTGGCGCGCCCAACTCGATTGCAGGACGATGGGTTTGGCCCACGACGACCATCGACCACCGTCGGTCACGAGCCGGAACAGCGTCGCGGCCGGCGCGCTACTGGACTTGGTGACATCGAAGGAGAACTTCCGTCCCGCCATATCCGACTCCCGCCCCGACAACTGACCTGGCTGACGGGTACCCTACCGCGACACCGCCTGCGGACCAGCAGCGGACCGGCCTCGGGCAGTCGCAGGGCAGCGAAAACAATGCCGCGGCGGCGGCGCCGGGGCATACTCACGGTGTGCCGAACGCCGAAACTGTCTCAGTTCCAGCCGCGCTGTCCCAAGCTGACGTCGATGCGGCGCTACGACTGATGAAGCCGCTGCGAATACTGATCAAGCCCAAGGTCTATGGCATCGAGAATGTGCCGACCGAACGAGCGTTGCTGGTGGGTAACCACAACACGCTCGGCTTGGTCGACGCGCCGTTGCTGGCCGCCGAGCTCTGGGAGCGCGGCAGGTTGGTCCGATCCCTCGGAGACCACGCCCACTTCAAGATTCCCGGGTGGCGCGACATGCTGACGCGGATGGGAGTCGTCGAAGGCACCCGCGAGATTGCCTCGGAGCTGATGCGTCGCGGCGAACTGGTCATGGTGTTTCCCGGCGGCGCCCGTGAGGTCAACAAGCGCCGCAACGAGCAATACAAGTTGGTCTGGAAGAACCGACTCGGGTTCGCGCGGTTGGCAATTCAGCACGGGTATCCGATCGTGCCGTTCGCTTCGGTGGGGGCCGAGCACGGCATCGATATCGTGCTCGACACCGATTCCCCCCTGCTGGCGCCGAGCCAGTTCCTGGCCGCCAAGCTGCTCGGCACCCCCGACGGCCCACCGCTGGTTCGGGGCGTGGGGCTGACCCCGGTACCGCGACCCGAGCGGCAGTACTACTGGTTCGGCGAGCCGATCGACACCACCGAGTTCGCCGGACACGAGGCCGACGACAACGCCGCCCGCAAGGTCCGCGAGCGTGCGGCCGCCGCGATCGAGGAGGGCATCGAACTGATGCTCGCCGAGCGCGAAGCCGACCCGAACCGATCCCTGGTGGGCCGGCTCTTCCGTTCAGACGCTTGAAATACCAAGCAGCCAAACCGATTTCGATGGGTTTCAGCGGATCAATCCGTTCGCAGGCCCGTCGGACGCGGCGAGTCCGTGACGGCGATGACGAAGGGAACGTGAGTGGCCCGGCTTGACGAGCGGTCCCGCTGAGATGTCGCCGTCTCCGTCGCACCGCGCGATTCCGGTCGAGCCCGCCAACAAGCGGGTACGTCGTGCCGGCAAGCGACTCGGATTGGGGCCACTGTTGGCGGTCGCGTTGCTGCTCGGTGGGTGTGCCGGCCCGCACACCGTCGTCAGTTCCTCGACCACCACCGCGACCAGCGCCGCCAACTCCGGCGTCAAGGTCCGCAGCCAGGCCCTGTTGGACGGCGCCGTCAACGCCGAGGAGCCGGGTTGCTCTGCTGCGGTGGGCGTAGAGGGGAAAGTGGTCTGGACGGGGGTTCGGGGTATCGCGGACCTGGCGACCGGCACCAAGATCACCGCCGACACCGTTTTCGACATCGGCTCGGTGTCCAAGCAGTTCACCGCTACCGCGATCCTGTTGCTGGTCGATGCGGGACGACTGGCCCTGGGCGACCCGCTGGCCCAGTACGTTCCCGACCTACCGGACTGGGCCGCCACCGTGACGGTGGCCGAACTGATGCACCAGACCAGCGGCATACCCGACTACATCGGGCTGCTCGAAGAACAGGGATATCAATCAACCGACCGGACTACCCAGGCGCAAGCGCTGCAAGCGTTGGCGGCGGCGCCGGAGCTGGGGTTTCGCCCGGGCGCCCACTTCGAGTACTCCAACTCCAACTACCTTCTGCTGGGGGAGATCGTCCGGCGGGTGTCGGGCCATCCGCTGCCGGAATTCCTGAGCACCGAGGTCTTCCAACCGCTCGGGCTGGCCATGGTGGTCGATCCGGTCGGCAAGATTGCCGATAAGGCCGTGTCGTATGACAAGGGCGACAACGGTTCCCAGTTCCGGGTGCTGGACTCGCCATGGGAACAGATCGGCGACGGGGCCATCCAGACCACGCCCAGCCAGCTCGTGCGATGGGCGGACAACTACCGAACCGGCACCGTGGGTGGCCCCAAACTGCTCGACGAGCAGCTGGCCGGGGCGGTGGAAACCGAGCCCGGCGGCGGCGACCGCTACGGCGCAGGCATCTTCTCGCGGGCCGACGGCACGCTCGAACACAGCGGCAGCTGGGCGGGGTTCGTCACCGATTTCCGCGTCAGCAGCGACCGGCGGACCTCGGTGGCCGTCAGTTGCAACACCGAAAAGCAGGACCCCGAAACCATGGCCGACGCACTGGCGCGTCTGTGGATGTAGCTTCGGTCGATCTCTATTTCAACCCGATGCATCATTCCCATGCGCCGCGCTCGCGGTAGGCATAATCATTCAGTTATGGCGAAACCGTCCGTCTTGACCACCGACAATGGCCTGCCGTCCGGCGTGAAAGGCGCGTGCGATTCGCGATTCGCCGGACTCATCCGGGCGTTCAACGCGCTGTTTCCCGGCCGGATGTTCGGCGGCGGAGCGCTGGCGGTCTACATCGACGGTGTGCAGGTCGTGGACGTCTGGACCGGTTGGTCGGATCGGCGTGGCAAAGTGCCGTGGACGGCCGACACCGGGGCCATGGTGTTTTCGGCGACCAAGGGATTGGCCGCGACGGTCATCCACCGGCTGGTCGACCGCGGGCTGCTGTCCTACGACGTGCCGGTCGCTGAATATTGGCCGGAATTCGGAGCCAACGGCAAGTCCGAAGTCACGGTCAGCGACGTACTGCGGCACCGGGCCGGGTTGTCACACCTCAAGGGGGTGGGCAAGAAGGAAGTGCTGGACCACCTCCTGATGGAGGACAAGCTTGCCGCGGCGCCACTGGACCACACCCACAAGAAGATGGCGTATCACGCGGTGACCTACGGATGGCTGCTTTCCGGTCTGGCCCGGGCGGTGACCGGCAAGGGAATGCGGGAGCTGTTCCGTGAAGAGCTCGCGCTCCCGCTCAACATCGACGGTCTGCATCTGGGCCGCCCGCCGGCCGATTCGCCCACCACGGCGGCGCAGACGCTGTTACCCCAGGCGAATATCCCCACGCCGGTGCTCGACTTCGTCGCGCCGAAGGTCGCCGGGCTGTCGTTCTCCGGGCTGCTCGGATCGATCTACTTCCCGGGGATCATGTCGATGCTGCAGGGCGATATGCCGTTTCTCGACGGCGAGCTTCCCGCTGTCAACGGCGTGGTCACCGCGCGTGGGCTGGCCAAGGTGTACGGGGCGATCGCCAACGACGGCGTGATCGACGGGACGCGACTGCTGTCCTCCGAGTTGGTCAGCGAACTGCGCGGAAAGCCCAATCTGACACCGGATCTGAACCTGGGGATTCCGTTCACCTATCACCACGGCTACCAGTCGTCGCCGGTGCCGGGGTTACTGCCGGGATACGGCCACATCGGTCTGGGCGGAACGCTTGGCTGGGCCGACCCGGACACTGGCAGCTCGTTCGGCTACGTGCACAACCGCCTGCTGACACTGCTGTTGTTCGATGTCGGATCCTTCGCCGGGCTGGCGCCGCTGCTGAGCAGCGCCATCTCGGCCGCGCGTCGCGCCGGGCCGCTCGAGGTGCCCCATCTGGGTGCGCCCTACCGAGAGGCCGACGAGCAAGAGCCCGCGTCCTAGCGGCTCGTCAGCCGATGACCGGCTGCTGCGCCGGCACCTCGACGACACCAAAGTTCGTCGCCCAGGCCGCGCGGTAGTCGCTCCATGTCGGTGTCAGGCGGCCGCGGCCCACGCATCGCGGCTCGTAGTGCACACACCGTTCGGCCGAGGCCACGTGCGCCTCTTCGTCGACGACGGTCACCGATAGCAGCATCTCGACGGGCTTGCCGGCCTGCACGGTCAGCAACAGGGTGGTTCCGGTGATCCGGAAGTGCGCGATCGCGCCGCCGCCCAGGTCTACTTGACCGCTGGCCGCCCCGAGCGCGGTGCCGTCGAGTTGCCACTTCGCCTCCAGCCCCGGGCCGAAACCGGTTGCGATGGCGTCGAATCGGCCCTGCGGACGCATCGGCCGCACCACGGTTCCGACGAATGTCCCGATGCGCCGATCGATGAGCGGCAGCGCGCGAATGGCGTCCTTGACGCTGTCGGCCCCTCTGGCCGGCGGGGGAGCCACAACCACGGCGTCGAGCGCCGCACGCAGCTGGTTGCAGGGATCACGTTGCGTCCCCACCCCGCTGACACGCAATGCCGGCGAGGGCGCGAATACCGCCGCGCCCGGCTTGGCCACCTCGCCAAATGTTCCGAAAACACTTGGAGGACAAGTGAATCCGCCGACAATCTGCACCGAAACCAGCGCTTTCTCCCAGGTGATGTAGCGGAACCGGATGTGATCGGGGGTCACGTCCACCGCCTGAACGGCCGCCCACCTGCCTTCGTTGGTGCGCACGCCGTAGATGCGCAGCGATTCCTTGAACGGATTGCCGAACAGCAGCCCGAAGGGGTCGATAGTCGCCAGGTCGGCAAGGGGAATCGGGTTGGGCGCGTCATAGGCGTAGCCGTAGACGGCCGCGCGGTACAGGCCGTCAAAGTCGCCCAGGCCCGTTCGGGCCCAGCGGGCGCCACACACCGCACGCACCGTCCGATCGAACGGTCCGCCGAGCACGGTGAGGTCACCGCTGGGCATGTCGCGCGCGCCGACCCGGCCGCTGTCGAGATCAAACGACGAACCGTTGGGGACCACGACGGTGCCGGCGGCACGAACGGGGGCGGTGTCGATGGGCCGGATCCGGCAGCCGATCTGCACGTCGTCGATGCGGGCGTCGCTGAAGACGATGTTGAAACCCACCGCGGGGATGTTCACCGGGACCAGCAGCTGATTCAGCGCGTCGGTGATGTGGGCGGCGACGCTGTTGATGGTGCCCTCGATCACCTCTTCGGCGATGTACATGATGAGCGGCACCAGCACCGCGCCGACGATCACGTAGATGACAGAGGGCAGTAGCGCCCCGAGCAGTGCGCCGATCACCGCGCCCGCCACCCAGCAGTACCAGGGGATGTCGACGTCGACGTTCGGATTGTCGGCCTGCACGGCCACCACGAGCTGCCCGGCGGCGACGGCGATGGTGATCTTCGCCCCGACGGTGCCGGTGGCCGAATAACAGAAGCCGGACTTGGTGATCTTGACCTGAACGTGCAACGCGCCGTCGTCTCCCGCGGTGACCGACAACGCGGTCAGATCCACCTCGTTGTCCTCGTCGATGCGCACGGTGCGAGTCAGCGTGCAGTTGGTGAATGCGCCGCCCAGGTTCAGCGCGCTGTCGATCATCGGGCTGATGACCCGGCAGATCCAGCCCATCGACGCGACGATGCCCCCGTTGCCGCCCCCGGTGATGAAGCTCTGGGTGAACGCCGACTTGTCGCCGGGGCTGCCGCCGCCGAACGTGACCAAAAACGCCGACGCGTCTTTGTCGGCCGCGGAGGTGTCGTCGACGATGTGCACGTCGGCGTTCTTCATTGCGGTGGTGGTGCTGGTGGCGTGGTCGACAGGGAAGGGCACCAGCGGGATCAACTTGACGTTGTTTCGCAGGAACGCGGCGAACAGTCCGTCGAGGCCGGGGATCGGGAACCCCGCCACCGCGATCTCGGTGAGCCACAGCTTCTGTTCGAGATCGATTCGCACCAGGTCGATTCCGTTGGTGCTGGTGTCCACGTCGACGCTGGCGACGATGCGTAGCGCCCCGAGTGTGCCGGCATCGCCGAGCAGCACCTGGATGTCGACGACGTCGGTCGCGCCGGGCGGGAGACCACCCGGCCGGTCGAAGGAGACCGTCACCGAAAATGGCGTGGCCGGGTCGAGTTGGATGCCGAGGCCCCCCAAAATGGTGCCCAGCAGAAAGCCGCCGGTGTCGAAGACGACGCTCAGTAGCTGCTGATAGGCCTGTTCAGCGAATTCGACGACGAGGTCGTAGCCGTGCGTCTGTTGCCCCGACATCTCTTAACCCACCCTCGGCGAGCCGGTGAATCGGATGTTGACGTGGGCGGTGATCACCTGTCCGTTCGGCAACCGGAATGCTCGGGGCCGGTGCAGGTCCGGGGCGTCTCCGGTCAGCGACGCCGCCTTGAGCCGCTGTTTGATGATCGGCGGGACGTCGATGTTCAGCGCCCCCAACGTGGCCAGCGGGTCCGTGGCGAACTGCCGGGCGACCTCCGGTTTGGCCAGCGCCGCAAGGATGGTGCGCTCCGACCGGTGCAACTGCTCGAACTCGGCGCGCAGCCGCGGGCCGAGCCGGTCGATCACCGGGCCGAACGCACTGCTGTCGGAGCGGTTCGGTTGCTGCGATTCGTTCGATGTCATTGTTCAGGCCTATGCCAGCCTGCGGCGTTTGGCAAGGGGTAACAGTCAAAACTGTTGGCACACAACGTCGGGCAGCTCGCCGTACCGGCGGCATCCGTTATCGGTCAGCATCGTGGTCGGCAATGACACCGTCGATGGTGGCCCGGGCAACCGCGGCAGCGTGCGGGTCGTCGGCTTCAAGGTGGCCGCGCAGACCAACCAGGGCCTTCCACAAAGCCCACCCGCGGCCGCGGGACCAGGTTGCGGCGTCGACGCCCAGCGCGCGGCGAAATATCGTTTTGCTGGCCGCGTCGAGGTGGGTCCAGGCCAGGACGGTGTCACACGCGGGGTCTCCCACACCGCAGAGCCCGAAGTCGATGACCGCGGTGAGGCGTCCGCGCTGCGTCAGCAGGTTGTCGGCGGCCACATCGCCGTGAAACCAGCACGGTTCGCCGGCGAGGGTGCTGCCAGCGGCGGCGGCCCACACCGCTTGCGCGCCGGCGACGTCGATTTCACTGCCGAGCTCGTCGATGGCGGTGCTGGTTTCCTCGGCGTACACCGATACGGGCGCTCCGCGAAAGAAGTTGTGCGGCCCGGGTTCTGGACCGTCGCCGGGATCGATGCGGTGCAGTGCGCGCAGGAAGTGGCCCAGCGCATACCCGATTGGGCCCCAGTCGGTGACCGCCTCGGCCGCGGTGGCGCCGTCGAGCCAACGGTATACCGACCAGGGATGGGGATAGTGAAATGCGGGTCTGCCCATCGCGACGGGCTGAGGTATAGGCAGCGGCAGCCGCGGCGCCAGCCGCGGCAGCCAATGCTGTTCTTTGGCAACCTGATCCGCATACCAGTCTGCGGTGGGCAACCGGATCGACAGCTCGTCGCCGAGCCGGAAGGTGCGGTTGTCGACACCGTGGTGGGCCACGGGGGTGATGGCAAGTGACGACCAGTGCGGGAACTGACTGTCCACGAGTCGGCGCGCCAGCCGGGCGGTGATCTCGTCGGGCGGGAAGCCGGGTGTGTTGTCAGAGCACATAGGGCGCAATCAGCAGCGCGGCGCCGAACACCGCCGAGCCGATCAGGAGGGCCACGATGGTAAACCCCATCACTTGGCGGACATTGAGCTTCGCGATGGCCAGCAGCGGCAGCAGCCAAAACGGCTGGATCATGTTCGCGACCGCTTCGCCAACGGCAACGGACATCGAGATCAGCCCGAGGTAGGCCGGTGTGTGCTGACCGATCGCTAGTGCCGAGTCGACCGCGACCGGCCCCTGCACCGCCCAGTGCCCGCCGCCGGACGGGACGAACAGCGAGATGATGATCGAACCGACGAAGGTCAAGAACGGCAGGGTGTATTGGCTGGCGCCGGTCACCAGGGCCGCCGCCAGCACCGTCTGCAGCGGTTTGCCCGATCCAGTGGGGGCATAACCCAGCAGACCGACGATCCCGCCATACTGCGGGTACTGCAGCAGCAGCGGGCCAGACACTCTCGCCGCGCCGGAAAACGCCCGGATGAACCGGATCGGGGTGCGGTGCAGCAACGCACCGGTGACGGTGAACAGCATGACCATCGACGAAATGTTGAGCCCAAACCCGCTCAGCCAGAAGTAGGTGATCCCGGCGGCGAAGACGGCAAGGTTGAGAATCCACAGATTTTCCAGCCACTCGGCGAATGTCCGGCTGCCCGCGGGCGGAGGCACTTCGGGGTCCTCGTCCTCGAAAACGGCCGGGTCGGGCTCGAGGGGCCTGGTCGGTTCCATCCGCCGGATCGCGAGCGCGAGCAGCACCAGCACCACGATCACGGCCACCCAGCTGTAGGGCTGGAAAATCGTCAGCTTCAGCGGCACCACCATGCCGGTCAGCTTGTGTATCACGTTGATGGGACTGCCGGCATCGGTGTTCGCCAGCGCAATCGACGACGAGAGTCCCTGCGTCCAGACGATGAAACCCATAAACGCCGCGGCGATGAGATAACCGAAATGGGCGCCCGCAAGCCGTTTGGCAACCTGACGGGCGACCAGCGCGCCCGCGACCAGACCGAGGCCCCAGTTCAACAACGAAAGGACGGCGCCGACACCGAAACACAGCAGAGCCGCCCCGACCTGGTTTGTCGGCTTGCTCGCCATCGCGATGATGGCCCGCTTGAGAATGGGCGCCTCGGCGAGCGTATAGCCCATCACCAGGATCAGCACCATCTGAAACGCAAAGGTGAAGATGTTCTGCGATCCCCACACGCCGCCATGCCACGCCTTGAGCACGCCGCCCGGTGTTGCGCCGTCGACCAGCAGCGCCACCAGCGCGACCACCAGGAGGGTCAGGATGACCGCGAACAAATACGGGTCCGGCATCAGACGTTCGACATACCGGACGCACAGCGCGGTGAGGGGCTGCATCAAACCGCGCCGCCCGGCCTGTTGGTCCCGTTCCGTCGTCATCGGGTCACCCTCGCCTAGACTTGCCTCGGTCCGCCTAGACCAACTCGTCGACCACCAGCCACACCAAAGCGACGGCCACCAGCAGCAATGCGCCGATGACGGCTGCCTGCACAAATCCGGACTGACGGTGCAGCCACGCACGCGCCTGCGTGAAGCGCCAGTCGGTCCACGCATAGGCGCGCGCGGCCCAATCGGCTTCGACCGCGAGCAGCCGAAATGCGACCAGCAGGGCCGGGATACCCAGCTCGGGAAGCAGCACGATCAGCGGGATGGATGCGATGAGCAACGCGCCGGCGAGCACGGCCAGGGATGCGCGCACCACCGTCGGCCGGGACCGGCCACGTTCGCGATATGCCAGCACACGGCTCAGCGCCTCGTCGCGGGTGACGGCCCGGGCGCGCTGGTCGACGGGGTCCATGGCTACTCCTGGCGTATGCGATCGGCGGGCGGGTTCCGCACGGACTCTAGTTGACCGGTTGCCGCCGGCGAGTTCCATCGAGCCACCCGGTCGGTGGCCGAGGCCACACGCTGCCTGCCGTGTCGGCCGTGCGCCGGTGCATAGACTGCCGCGTATGAACGACGGTTCCCCGCAGGGCTCCCGGGCACCAGAAGGCCTGCTGGAGATCGGCGACTGCCTGGCAGCCGACGGCAGTATCGCCTTGCCGCCCGGCACCACTCTGATCTCGCTCATCCAACGCAATATCACCAATGTCGGTGACTCCATCGCGTATCGCTATCTGGACTACACCCGCTCCGCTGAGGGGCAGGCCCTGGAGGTGACCTGGGCGCAGTTGGGGGTGCGACTGGCGGCCATCGGTGCCCAGATCCAACAGTTCGCCGGCAACGACGACCGGGTCGCTGTGCTGGCGCCGCAGGGCATCGATTATGTTGCCGGTTTCTACGCGGCGATCAAGGCCGGAAGTATCGCGGTGCCGCTGTTTGCCCCGGAATTGCCCGGCCACGCCGAACGTCTCGACACCGCACTTCGCGACTCGGAGCCCACGGTCGTCCTGACGACGGCGGCAGCGAAAGCCGCCGTGGAGAGCTTTCTGGCCAGCCGTCCGCATTTGCGAAAGCCGGACGTCATCGTCATCGATCAGATACCGGATTCGGCAGGGGAGCAGTTCAGTCCGGTCGAGCTGGACATGAACGCCGTGTCCCACCTGCAGTACACCTCGGGCTCGACCCGCCCGCCGGTCGGCATCGAGATCACTCACCGAGCCGTCGGCACCAACCTGGTGCAGATGATCCTGTCGATCGACCTGCTCAACCGCAACACTCACGGCGTCAGCTGGTTGCCGCTCTACCACGACATGGGCCTGTCCATGATCGGCTTCCCGGCGGTATACGGCGGGCACTCCACCCTGATGTCGCCGACCGCGTTCGTCCGTCGACCGCAGCGGTGGATCCATGCGCTGGCAGCGGGGTCGCGGACCGGGCGCGTCGTCACCGCGGCGCCGAACTTCGCTTACGAGTGGACCGCCCAGCGCGGCCTGCCCGCGGCGGGCGAGGATATCGACCTGCGCAACGTCGTGCTGATCATCGGATCCGAACCGGTCAGCATCGAGGCGATTACGACATTCAACAAAGCGTTCGCGCCCTACGGACTTCCGCGGACGGCGTTCAAACCCTCCTACGGCATCGCCGAGGCGACGCTGCTCGTCGCGACCATCGACCACACCGCCGAAACGACGGTGGTCTACCTCGACCGGGAGCAACTGGGTTGCGGGCGTGCGGTCCCGGTCGCGGCGGATCACCCCAACGCCGTCGTGCAGGTGTCGTGCGGTCATGTCGCTCGCAGCCTGTGGGCCGTGATCGTCAACCCCGACACCGGTGCCGAACTGCCGGATGGCGAAGTCGGCGAAATCTGGCTGCAGGGAGACAACATCGGCCGCGGCTACTGGGGGCGCCCGGACGAAACGCGCCACACCTTCGGCGCCAGGCTGCGATCGGCGCTGCACGAGCACAGCCGCGCCAACGGCGCTGCGCTCGAAGGGAATTGGCTGCGGACTTCAGACCTGGGCGTCTACCTCGACGGCGAACTGTACGTCACGGGGCGGATCGCCGATCTCATCACCATCGACGGCCACAGCCATTATCCGCAGGACATCGAGGCGACCGTCGCGGCGGCATCGCCCATCGTCCGGCGCGGATATGTCACGGCTTTCGCAGCCCCCGCCAACGAGCTGCCGGATGCTGACGATCCAGACGACACCCGTCCCCGGCTGGTGATCATTGCCGAACGTGCCGCGGGCACCAGCCACGCCGATCCGCAACCGGCGATCGCGGCGATCCGGGCCGCGGTTGACGAACGCCATGGGCTCTCGGCTGCCGACGTGCGTTTCCTCCCCGCCGGGGCCATTCCGCGCACGACCAGCGGCAAGCTGGCTCGCCGGGCCTGTCGTGCCCAATACCTCAGCGGCGTATTGGGAGCGCACTAGTTTCCCTCTAGCGTCGGACCTGGCGCCTCGGCTCACGAAATTATTTGTTGCGCAACACTTCTAAGCCATGAGGTTCGACCAGGCCGTGCGATACCCGCCGTTGTCGCTGGTGCATGCCAAAGCAGGCGGCGACTACGCTGCGGACCTGCACGTCGTGTGCACGCGACTAGGGCGACGACGTCACATACTCACGAGGAGCCGCTAGTTGCCTCGCGCTGTGGGCTGAGCACACGTATGACGTTGCAGTGCAACATCATCCACCGGCGAACAGCGTATGTGTGGGATGTGGTGTCGGCTATGGGGATTCGGCGACTTCGTCGTCGTCGCCGTCGCGGAGGAGCTTTTCGGGGTGGGGCATGGTGTTGGTGCGGGGTTGGCCGCGATCTTGATGGGTTGGAGGGAGCCATGCGGTGTCGCCGTGGGTATTTTTGCGGGTGGCCCAGCCGTTGTCGGCTCCCACGAATTCGAACGTGAACCCTTAGAGCCGCAAAGCCTCCAGCCACTACGGTGTAGTGGCCCGGTGAACGATGTGAATCCGAACCCACCGGACGGCTCGGCTATAAGAAGAGCTCCACCCGACGACCAACGGAGGCATAGTGGTTGATCTACCACGCGGCACTGAGCAGTTCAGCGGAGTCATCAACCCGTCGGCCGCCGAATCCACACCCGTCAAGCCGACGATCACCTATCCACCCGCCGGCGCTCCGAATGTCGTGGTCGTGCTGCTCGACGACGTCGGGTTTGGCGCCGCATCCACGTTCGGCGGCCCGGTCCCGACGCCCACGCTCGAACGTATTGCACGAACCGGCTTGCGTTACAACCAGTTCCACACCACCGCGCTGTGCTCCCCGACCCGCGCCGCGCTGCTGACCGGACGCAACCACCACAGCGCCCACATGGGCACCATCTGCGAGATCGCTTACGGATTCCCCGGTTACGACAGCGTGCTGCCGCAGAGCACCGCGACCGTCGCACAGGTCCTGCAAATGAACGGCTACAGCACCGCGCTTTTCGGCAAGGCGCACTTCACCCCCACCTGGGAGACCGGCCCCGCCGGCCCGTTCGATCGCTGGCCCACCGGCCTCGGTTTCGAGCGCTTCTACGGTTTCCTGGGCGGCGACACGTCGCAGTACGAGCCGGCGCTTTACGACCAGACCACACCCGTCGAGCCGTATCTGGGGCGCGACGACTATCACCTCACCGAGGACCTTGCCGACAAGACGATTGAATGGATCCGCACACAACAGACATCGGCGCCCGACAAGCCGTTTTTCGTGTACTTGGCGCCCGGGGCGACACACAGTCCGCACCAGGTGTGGCCGGAGTGGTCGGACCGGTTCGCCGGCCAATTCGACGGCGGCTGGGATGCGTTGCGGGAGCAGACGTTCGCCCGCCAGATCGAGATGGGTATCATCCCGCCCGGCACGCAGTTGACCCCTCGGCCCGAGCAGATCCCCGCCTGGGCGGACTACGACGATCGATACAAGCCGGTGGCCCGGCGCCTGATGGAGGTCTACGCCGGTTTCCTGGCCCACACCGACGCCCAGATCGGACGGGTCGTCGACGCCATCGACGAGTTGGGCCAATGGGACGACACACTGTTCATCTATGTGTGCGGCGACAACGGCGCCTCGGCGGAAGGGACCCTGCACGGTGCCTGGAGCTCGCCGGCGTTTCAAAACGGGCTACCCGAAGACCCCGAATGGCTGCTTGAGCACCTGGCCGATTTCGGCACGGCACGCTGCGAGAACCACTACAACGTCGGCTGGGCCTGGGCACTCGACGCGCCGTTCCAGTGGATGAAGCAGGTGGCATCCCATTTCGGCGGCACCCGCAACGGGCTCGCTGTCTCCTGGCCATGCGGCATTCGGGCAACGGGGGAGCAGCGCAGCCAGTTTCACCACGTCATCGACATCGTCCCGACCATCCTGGAGGTCACCGGCATCGAGATGCCGGAGCGCGTCAACGGCATCGAGCAGAAGCCGATCGAAGGCGTCAGCATGCGGTACTCGTTCGACGACGCCGACGCCGAAAGCCGCCGAACTACACAGTATTTCGAGATCTTCGGCAATCGCGCCGTCTACCACGAAGGTTGGATAGCGTCCTGCTTCCATGGGCGACTGCCCTGGATCCGCGCCCAACGCAACATTCCGTTCGGCGAGGCCGAGCGCTGGGAGCTCTACCATCTGGCCGACGACTTCAGCCAAGGCGTCGACCTGGCCGAGCAGTACCCGGACAAGCTCGCCGAGCTGCAGGCCGTTTTCGACGCCGAAGCACGCAAGTACGATGTCTACCCGCTCAGCGATGCCACGCTGGCGCGGGCGCTGCCCGTCAACCGGCCGAGCCTGCTCGGTGATCGCACCTCGGTCACCTATTACCCGGGCCAGGTACGCATTCCCGAACCGGTGACGCTGAGCTACACCAGCACATCCTTCACGCTGCGGGCACAGTTGCACATCCCTCCCGGGGGTGCTCAGGGGGTGATCATTTCTGTCGGCGGGGCGATGGCCGGCTGGAGCCTTTATCTGCATGACGGCGTTCCCAGCTTTGCCTACAACTATCTGGGTCACGAACTCACCACAGTCACCGCACCCGGGCCACTGTCCGAAGGCCCTGTGAATCTTGGGCTTTCGTTCGATTACGACGGCGAGGGACTGGGCAAGGGCGCGTCGGTGACGCTGCTGGTCGACGACGACGCTGTGGTGAACGGCCGGCTGGATCGCACCGTCCCGTTCCGGTTCTCGATGAGCGGCGAAACGCTGGATGTCGGCGTCGATACCGGGTCGCCGGTCGCACCGTACGGGCACGACTTCCGGTTCACCGGCCGGATCGATCGCATCGACGCCACCGTCGACCCGCATCCGGCCGATCTCGCCGCCGCGATCGCCGAAGCCGAGATGCGCGCCGCGCTGGGCTCGCAGTAGCCGGGATGGCGCGACGACTCGCTATCCTCAGCCGGTGACCGCCATGTGGAGCAGCCTCATCCCGCTGATTCTCGGCGGCGTCGTGGAACCGATCGAGATCGCGATCACGATCATGTTGCTGGGCACGCCCTCGCATCTGCGGACGGCCGGCGCCTGGGTCGCCGGGCATATCGGCACCCGCCTTTTGCAGGGCCTCATTTTCGGCACCATCTTGCATTGGGGAGCCCGCGGGCGCAGCGCTGACACGAGTCACCCGCACCACTGGATTGTGTCGACGGTGCTGTTGGTGGTGGCCCTGCTGTTTCTGGTCACCGCCGCGCGCGAGCTGTTGAGCGACGACGATCCCGAGGCGCCGCCACCGAAGTGGATGAGGATGCTCATGTCGGCGACACCGATCAAGGCCTTCTTCATCGGGGCGGGTGTGATCACGGTCTCGGTCAAGGCGTGGGTGTTCACCCTGGCGGCCATCAGCGTGATCGGCGGCGCGGGTTTGCCGCGGACCGCCAATATCGCCTCCTACATCGCATTCGTGCTGCTGGCCATGAGCGCCAATCTGCTGATCATCGCGATGGCTGCGTTATTCCCTGCCCAGTCGCGCACCCTGCTGGACCGGATCCTGCGCTGGCTGCAGGCCAACAACCGGCCCATCATGGTCGTGGTGGGAACGGTTTTCGGACTCTGGTTCGGGTGGAAAGCCTTGCACGGCTTGGGAATTCTCTAACCGGGCGAGGCAGCTTCGTGCCGCCGCACCCAACGGATGTAGAGGATGCCGACGCCGGCGGTGATCAGGCCGTAGAGCGCAACCGCCCCGTGTTCGTCGGTGTCGGGAAAATTCGCCGACGCGATGGTCAGCGCCGTTGCCGGGTGGCGGCAACTGCTCGCGAACGCCACCACCGCCGAAAACTGCCGATCGGGCCCACCGAGCAGATGCCCGACGAGCAACGTGGCCACGACAAACACCGCCATGGCGACCAGGGTGGATCCGCTCAGGAGCTTCCACATCCGCGGCGCCGTGGCAATCAACAGCACGATCATTGCCACCGGCAGCACCCAGCGCTGGGCGCTCTCGATGGGACCCGCGATACGCTTGGCCGCCGCCGGCCAGACCGCCCCGATCGTCATTCCGGCGACGAGCGGCGCCAACACCGACACCAGCATCAGCTTGCCGATCGCCCACGGGCTGACCACGTACTGATGCCCGAATACGTTGCCCAGCAAGGTCGCAGCCACGGCGAGCACCGGAACGGCGAGCACCGCCAGCACGATGACCAGGCCCAGCCCGAACTGGACCTGTCCACCGGCCTTTTCCCCGCGCCGGGGCAACAATGGCGGTAACGGTGAGATCGCCAACGTCACCAGCGCAATGGCAACCTCCGGCCGCAGATCCATCATCTGGACCAGCAGCACCGCCACCCCGGGTGCAACGACGAGAACGGAGAGTAGCGACCGCGCCAGCAGTCCCGGACGTTGCGTCAGGTAACCCACATCGGCGAACTGCGCGGTCAACCCGTAACCCAGGATCACGACGAACAGGCTTATCTGAAAGGCGAGCTTCGCCGCTTCTGCCATTGTCACGACGCACAGCCTGCCATGACCCCCGGTGCCGCCAGCGCCGCAATCCCGAAACCGGTGTCGCAGCGCCGTCAGGCCGCGGCCGGTCCGATACGAAACGTCTTCGGTCCCAGTACATTCGAGGGTGCAGCTGCCGGCTGATCCGGGTCTCGACAGCCCAGGTCGGACGGATCGTCGTCCGGGACTTCCCGGCAAGTCCGCCGCCATGGCCTGGAGGGAACGTGCCGTTCGGACGCGCCGGCACTCGGCGTGTCAGGCACGGCCATCGACTCGAATCGCCGACTCGACGTCGTCGGCGCTGAGTTCCTTGGTGCAGAAGAACCAGTCGTCGCACTCGACGCCCGCGACGTGACCATCCATTCGCTCCTTGGCGGTGCCGCACGAACCCGCTGGTGGCACCATCACCCGGTCGCCGGGGCGCCAATCGGCCGGCGTCGCGACATCGAAGCGATCGGCCGTCTGCAGTGCCTTGACCGCTCGCAACAGCTCGTCGAAGTTGCGTCCGAGGCTCAGCGGGTAATAGATGATCGCGCGGACTATGGCCGTTGGGTCGATGATGAAGACCGCGCGCACCGCCTTCATGGTGTCCTCGCCCGGCATGATCATCCCGTACTTCTGCGCGACCTGCATCGAGACATCCTCGACGAGCGGGAAACCGACTTCCACGTCATGCATACCGCGGAAACTGATCTTGTCCTTGACGGTTCGTAACCAGGCGATGTGGCTGTACAGCGAGTCCACGGACAAGCCGACCAGCTCGGTGTTATAGGCCGCGAACTCCTGCTGCATCGACGCGAACGTCATGAATTCGCTCGTGCACACCGGCGTGAAATCCGCTGGATGGGAGAAGAAGATCACCCACTTGCCGGCATAGTCGGCGGGGAAGTTGATCCGGCCCTGCGTGGTGACGGCGGTAAAAGCCGGCGCCGGTTCCCCGATCCGGGGCAAGGCTGCAGCGGCGGCGGGAGTGTCGGTGACGGTCATCGTGGTCCTTTCGGTGGGTCAAACAGCTCAACAAATACCCATAGGGGTATATTCCGATCGTCCGCCCCTGCCCGCCCGAAGACTCAGGGGCTGGTGCCCTGGTTGACGATGAGCGGCGGTGGCGCTCCTTCATGGGGGTCGGCATGGGTCTTGTAGAACGGCGGCAGCGTGCCCGCGCCCGCCTCGAACGGTGCGAGGTATTCGGCGTCGAATGTCACCCGGTACCACTGGATTCCGAGCGACGCCGAGATGTCCGGGTCGCTGCTCGTGGCGTGGGCGATGTTGGTGACTCGTACGCATTTCACGTGCTCACTCATGATCGACGAGAACGTCGCCAGCCCGGTGCTGTCCCGATCCGGTTCCGTGGCACCGTAATTGGCACGCAGCGGACCGCCGAGGTATCCCCACGCGGTGATGTAGTCGTGGTTGTTGATTGCCGAGAAGTAGTCGGCGATCACCTGCTGACCCTTGCCGGCAGGGACGGCGTCGGGCTGACCGTTGGCGCACCCCGGATCGGTCGTGCCGCGTCCGGCCGGGGCCACCGCGACGCCGATCAACACCGCCACCGCGGCGATTAACGAGCCCGCGCTCCGAAACCGTGAAATAGCCATACCGGCCAACATAAAGGGGACTTTGGCCTCTTATCCACGACTTGCGGCGACGGCGATCATGGACGACGTCGCCAGCACGAACTCGGGACCGTTCAGCTTCGTCACAGAACGTCACCTAGGAGTAGCACATGATCGAATACGACTTGGACACCGACCACTCGATCCTGCTGGTGCGGCCCAAATCCGCGCTCGACAGCGATGACTTCGACCAACTCGCGAAGACGGTTGACCCCCATATCGAGGCGGCGGGCGACCTGGCCGGGCTGATCATCGATGCTCCCGGGTTTCCCGGCTGGGACAGCTTCGGGGCGATGGTTACCCACTTCCGATTCATCCGGGATCACCACAAGCACGTGAAAAAGGTCGCCGTGGTCACCGACTCTCATCTAGGAGATGTCGCCGAGCATCTGACATCACACTTCGTGGCGGCAACGATTCGTCACTTTCCCGCCGCACAGACCGACGAAGCACGAAAATGGATTATCGACGGCTCCTAAACCATCGGCTCCCGATCTGAACTGACGACGCCGGCCCCGCTGATGAGCTTTCGCGAATCCGTCCCACCGTTCGGCCCGCGTGCCACGATGGTCGAATGTCCGCCACACCCGCACCGTCGTCGCAAGCGCCAGATGAGAATTCGGCCCTGGCGGGGTACCCGGTCACCGCCCCGCCGCTGACCGGTCGGGTTACCTTCGACCAGCTCTGGACCGATTTGACGTTCGTCCATTGGCCGGTGTTACCCGACAGTGTCGCGCAGCTGTATCCACCCGGGACCCGACCCGACGTCTTCGCCGATGGGATGACCTACGTGGCGCTGGTCCCTTTTGCCATGACCGGCACCAAGCTCGGCACCGCACTCCCGCTGCCGTATTTCGGCAGCTTTCAGGAGACCAACATCCGGCTCTACTCGATCGATGACGCCGGTCGCCACGGCGTCCTTTTCCGGTCACTGGAAACGGCACGGCTGGCGGTCGTGCCCGTCACCCGGATCGGCCTGGGCGTCCCTTATACCTGGGCCAGGATGCGAATGACACGCTGCGGCAAACGGATTACGTATGACAGTGTGCGCCGTTGGCCGCGGCGCGGGCTGCGCAGCCGGCTCACCATCGAAATTGGCGAGGTGGTCGACCCCACGCCGTTGGAGATCTGGCTGACCGCCCGTTGGGGCGCCCACACTCGCCACGGCGGCCGGACGTGGTGGGTACCGAATGAGCATGAAACGTGGCCATTGCACGCCGCCGAGATCGTCGAACTGGATGACGAACTGCGCGACGCGAGCGGGGTGCGACCCGCCGGCCCGCGGTTGCGCGCCCTGTATTCACCTGATATGCGAACGCGTTTCGGACGTCGCTGCCTCGTCGGGTGAGGTTCAATAGGCCAGCACGTGGAAATGCCCACGGGGACAGTCGCCTTCGATGCCGCTGAACGGGTCGTCGTCGAATTCGCGCCAGTTCCAATGCTCTCCGCAGTAGGACGCCGCGCAGTCCGGGCAATGGAAGGGTGCGTAAGCGTAGCCGACGCGATACAGCGCGGACGCGTTCGCGCCGGCGATCGCTTCGGCCACGGCGTCGGCGCGGTCGGCCGAAAGGGGCTGAGTGGCCACGCCGAAGAAGGTCTGCACCACGACCCGCGCTTGGCCATGCGGGCGAACCAGGGCATCCAGCCCGGCCAACGCCTCGAGGGCCGGCCGGGATTTGTCACCGAGCGGTTCGGCTGGTCCGGCGAGCCGCACTCGTCCCGCAACGTTGCCGCATACCGCGCAACCGAAGCTCGCCTCAGGGGCAGGTATATCCACCGTCGATCACAATATCGGAGCCCGTCATGTAACTCGATGCCTCGCTGGCCAAGTCCAGGTAGAGGCCGGTGAGTTCATCCGTACGGCGCAGGCGGCCGAGCGGTATTTTGGGCTTCCACAAACGCCTTGCGGCAATGGCTACTTGGCGCCGGCCTCGAACGTACGCCAGAGCCACCTTCTTGCCGATGCCGGCGCAGCCCCCGGTGATCAGAGCCCGCTTGCCGGGTAAGTCAATTCGTCATCCCTCCAGCCCTGACCGCCAATCGACGCGGGCTCTAGTGTGTCCGGTAGGGGCGGGCGGCCGGCTTGCCACCGACCACATCCTGGCCCCCGAAACTTCACCGCGGTAACGCTGTTCGAATCGTAGGAGTTATGCCTGCGCGCCTGTATCGACCGGCTGCGCGATCAGGGGCACACCGGGCGTCCCGGAGAAGCAGACCTGAATAGACGGTTGGCCAGCATCAGGGACCCGGCTGAGGGCCTTCGTCTCCGCCCTCAGGCCAATATATGAACTCGTGATTTTCCGGGATTGGCAATGTTTGGTTTGAGAACTGCGTTAACAATTCAATTGGGTCTTCCTGTTGCATGGTGCGCAAATAGTCGGCGAATACCGGATCCACCTTGAAGCCATTTATAATCATGTCGCGATTCAGATCGTCATTATCCGCCGAATGATTAACTATTGCCTCATTCTGAGCATCACGCATAAGCTGAGTGAGGTCTTCTATGTGTACATAACCGGCCCTTTCCGGAATGTAGACATACGAATTCGGGTCCAACGCAAGGTTGTTAAGCGGTCGATAGACCGGCAATTCGTTGAATCGTGCTTCCATGTTTTGCTCGCCGCTATTATGTATCCAATCGCTGTTCTCGGGTCTTTCCGGGTCGGGTAGCGGGTGAAAGTTGTCGGCCGGAACATTCGAGATCTCAGTCGGATTCACTGACCCGCCTTCGTCATCGGACGAATCATCGTAATCGTAGTGGTCCGCCGGGAGATTTATTGTCGGCCGGTATTCGAGCACAGTCGGCAGCTCAGTACCACCATTGCCTATCTGAGCGGTTGCGGCGGGCGTATCGGCAACATCGACGTCCTGGGTGTTCGTGGCGGTGGCGTCACTCTGCGTCGAATTAGTCGTGGAGCTATCAGTCAGATCGCTGGTGGCGCTTGTGCAGCTATCAAGTTTGAAGCCATCACGGGCGGCCAAAGTGATGGCGAGCCGGCCCACGCCGATATGAGAACTGCCGCTGTCCGCGGCGATGATCGCATCCAGGGCGGCGGTGACCCCGCTGGCCAGGGCCAGAGCTCCAAGTGCGGCAGTGGCGGCCTGCGTGCGCCGCTGCAGCTTGCTCCGCCTGGCCTTCATGCGCCCCGCGGCGGCGTCCGCGTAAGAGACGTCGCCTTTCGGCATCGATTTATGGGGTTGTTCAATCATTTTCAATGACCTCTTCCAGAAGTCTGATCGTGCAGGTTTTGCATTCTGATCGCAAAGTTGAGCGCTCCAACATGGGCGGCCAGCGCGAATCGAACCAACAATACTAGTCATTTCCGCCCCGGCGTCAGCGGTTAATTATCTCCGCTACGAGATCTTGCGCGCGAGCTGTAAATTTGCTCCGCACAGCCGCTAAACATTAGCACGAATCGTCTTCGCGCCGGCGTCTAACGTCAGCAATACTATGTTCATTCCGGCCCAGTTTAAATGCAAGGATGATAACACGAGTATTGAAATCGGAACGCTGATAACTCGGCTCCAGACGTGCAATCGCTGCCGTCATCGCGGCTGGCGTCGGGCGGCCCCATCCAGGCATTACTCGCATCGAATCCTTTGCATTGTCGATACTATTCGGTGCCAGCCCGGCGCCACCATATACCAAAGGCTGACCGTCCGCACGAACAAGATCTCATCAATAAAAATCTAGACGAGCATAAACAGGTCAGCGCGGAGCAACTATCCGCCGACATACCGAACCGCTGTCCCCCGATCGGGGGACACGACGCTTCCCCCAAACCGACGTCTGGCTGTATCCACCAGGTGTGCATTAGCCAAAGATTCGCAAGCAGCCAAGCTTGGCAACCCAGCAAAGGGTCAACCCATGCAAGAACGGCGACATTGGGCATCCCGCTGGGCTGTGAGTGTGCAGGATCTTCAGGTGGCGTTCAAGCAAACCAACATCAAACTACCTGGCGCCGACGTCATCTCTCGATGATCACGTCGCCATGGCGATCCCGGAGGCACACGACTATCCCGATACAACCGCCGGCTGCCGCTTGCGTCGGCGCGACCGGACCGCCGCCAGCGCCTGCCGCCAGGCGAGCATCGTCGCGGCCGTCAAGTTGGCCGGTGTGGCGCTGTCTTTGGACAGCAGAGCCGTCGCCGCGGCCTTGGTGGTGGCCGACGCCTTCGACATGTGGCCGGAGTCGAACGGCGGCTGTGGGTCGTACTCGATCGCCAACTGGATCGCCTTGGCGCGACCTTCGCCGCCGATTTCCCCGGCCAGCCAGAGCGCCAGGTCGAGTCCCGCGGACACACCCGCGCTGGTAATGACGTTGTCCTGACGCACGATCCGCTCGTCGGCGACGGGGATGGCGCCGAATGCCTTCAGCGCGGGAATGGTCAGCCAGTGCGACGTCGCGCGTCGATCCTTGAGCAGCCCGGCGGCTGCCAGGATCACCGAGCCGGAACACACCGACGTGGTCCAGCCGGCAGTCCGGTGAGCCCGGCGCAACCAGTCCAACAGCTTCTCGTCGCGCGCATGCACCGGCGTCGACGGCCCGCCCGGCACCAGAATGACGTCGGGCGTGGGTGTTTCGGCCAACGTGTGGGTGGCCCCGAGCACCAGCACTCCGGAGTCCGCGGTGATCGGTCCGGATTCGTGCCAGACGAACCTCACCTCGGTGTGCGGAAGGTTTCGCAGCACCTCGTAGGGGCCCACCATGTCCAGCGCCGTGAATCCCGGATAGGTGACGATCGCGATCTGGGTCATCGGTGTTCTCCTTGATGTGTCAGGCGAAGGTTTTGCGGTACTGGTCCGGCGAGATGCCGACCCGGCGAATGAAGTTGCGCCGCAAAGTCTCTGCGGTGCCGAACCCGCAGCGGGCGGCGATGGCCACCACGGTGTCGTCGGTCTCTTCCAGCTGCCGGCGCGCGGCTTCGGTGCGGACGCGTTCGACGTATTGGCCCGGCGCTTCACCGACCTCATCGGTGAACACCCGGGTGAAATGGCGTGGGCTCATCGCCGCGCGGCGCGCCAGGTCGTCGACGCGGTGGGCGCCACCCGGTTCTGCTTCGACGGCCTCCTGCACCTGCCGGATCGAGGACCGTTTGGCCCGCGGCAGCCAGACCGGAGCCGCGAACTGCGTCTGGCCGCCAGGGCGGCGCAGATACAGCACTAGCCAGCGGGCGACGGTCTGCGCGATCTCGGTGCCGTGATCATCCTCCACCAGCGACAGCGCGAGGTCGATCCCCGCCGTCACCCCCGCGGCGGTCCATACTGTCTCGGAGCTGCGGATGAAGATCGGGTCGCGATCCACCTCGACGGCGGGGAACTCGCGGGCCAACCGGTCGGCGAAGGCCCAGTGCGTGGTGGCCCGTCGACCGTCGAGTAATCCCGCCTGCGCCGCCAAGAACGCGCCCGTGCAGACGGTGACGAGACGGTCGGCAGTTCGCGCAACCGCCGCGATCCACTCCACCAACTCGAGGTTGCCGCGTGCGGCATCAACCCCCGCACCGCCGGGCAGCACCACAGTGTGCACGGGTGCGCTCGGATCCGGCAGCGGCTCGGTCATCAGAGCAAGGCCGGTTGCGGTGGTCACCGGCTGCCCGCCGGGGGAGACCGGCGTGACGTCGTAGCCGCCGTGGGTCAGCAGCGATGCGCCAGCGAAGACCTCGAACGGTCCCACCACGTCGAGCGCCTGAACCCCGGAGTAGCCGACGATCAGCACTTTGCGGGCCATGGACTCAGTGTTGGCCAGACAACGGCATGGCGTCTACGCCCTACACCCCACAAATTAGGACATGGGTCCGCGGCAGACCTGGTCACAGGCCGCGATCCCGATCTTGGCAGACTGTGCTCATGGCACAGATAACCCTGCACGGAAATGCGATCAACACTGTCGGCGAACTGCCCGCTGTCGGAACTTCGGCCCCCGCGTTCACGTTGACCGGCGCCGACCTCGGCGCCGTGGGCAGCGACCAGTTCCGCGGCAAGGCCGTCGTGCTGAATATCTTTCCGTCGATCGATACGCCGGTGTGTGCGGCCAGCGTGCGGACCTTCAACGAGCGGGTCGCCGCAACCGGCTCGACGGTGGTGTGCGTGTCGAAAGACCTGCCATTCGCGCTGAAGCGATTCTGCGGTGCCGAGGGGATCGAGAACGTCACCACGGCCTCGGCGTTTCGGGACCGCTTCGGCGAGGACTACGGCGTCACCATCGCCGACGGCCCCATGGCCGGCCTCTTTGCCCGAGCCATCGTGGTGATCGGTGGCGACGGCAAGGTGGCCTACACCCAGCTGGTGCCGGAAATCGGGCAGGAGCCCGATTACGACGCCGCGCTCGCGGCAGTCAGCGGCTGACCGCCCGACGCCCTAGCCGCTGACCACCCGGCTGGCCGGATCGGTTGCGGCGAGTATGTCGATCCTCTGCATTTGTCGGCGGCTGTCAACGAAAATCGTCGGCTGCGCGAGCGCCCAGCCGTGAACGTCTGGCGCTCGATCAGCCGGTTGGCCGACGACGCTGCGTCAGCGCCGCACCAAGTAGTACCAGCGCCGCACCCCCGAGCAGGCTCCATCCAATAGGCTCGTGCAGAAATATGGCGCCAACGGTAACGGCGACTACGGGGATCAGATACGTCACGGTGGAAGCGGCAGTGGCTCCGGCATCACGAATAATGCTGTGCTGCAAGACATATGCAAGCCCCGTGCCGAGAACGCCAAGCGCCAGAACGGCACCGAGGGTGGTGGTTCTCATTGTCGGAATCCGTGGCGCCGTCGCGAGGCAAATCAGTATCAATTGCGCACTGGCAAGGCTGAGCTGACAAGCGGTGAGCACCAGCGGCGAATAGCCGGTGTGACGGAGGAAATGGCGTACATAAACCCACCCGAAGCCCTGACAGGCCGCTGCGGCGACTGCCACCAACACACCGCCAGTGTCGGCATGGACACCGTCCCACACCCGCAGGACCACCGCCACACCGGTCAGGCCAATGAGGATCCCCAATACGGTGTGTGCCGTTGCGCGCTCGTCATGCAGCACGGTAAACGCAAACAGCACGGTGAATAGCGCTGACGTGCCGTTTGCCACTCCAGCCACTGCTGACGACACGTGCCGCTCGGCGTACCCGTACAGCGAGAACGGCGCGGTATTGAGGAAAAGCGCGGCGACGAAAAGGTGCATCCACAATCGCTGAGTGTGTGGTAGCGCCAGACGCATCACCACGACACCAGGAGCGACCGCAAGAGCCCCCAGCAGGCAGCGAGCGAGCGTGATCTCGGCCGGCGACAAATCCGCCAAGGCAACTTTGATGAACAAGAAACTGCAACCCCAGATGATGGCCAACAAACCAAGGTTGAGCTGCCAGACAAACAATCTGCCACCACGTCGAGCAAGCAAACCCCGCGTCACACGCCTAGCATCCCTGCGCGGATACCTCAAAAACAAGCGAATCAATGCCTGACGCCATAACTTTTGGGAAAATCGACTCGGTCGACAGCGAGTTTCGACGGTTGAACGCTCAAGGAGGCGACGTGCCGGTCCCACGCCTGATCGCAACAGATTTCGGCGGTCCCCACGACGCAGGCGTGCTACTGCTCGGACCATCCCTCGGCACGTCGGCGAACACCCTATGGGCGGCCGCGGCCCAACGGCTCGCTGACTACGTGCGCGTGGTGGGTTGGGACCTGCCCGGCCACGGAAACAGCCCCGCAGCCACATCACCGTTCACCATCGCCGAGCTGGCGAACGGGGTATTGACGTTGGCCGACGAGATCGCCGATGCGGGTACTTTTCACTACGCGGGGGTTTCCATCGGCGGGGCGGTCGGACTTCAATTACTCCTCGATGCGGCTCACCGGTTGACTTCCGCGACATTGCTTTGCACCGGCGCGACGATCGGCACCCCCGAAGATTGGAAAACCCGCGCGGCGCGGGTTCGGGAAGAAGGTATCAGCGCGCTCTCAGAGTGCGCACCTAAGCGCTGGTGCTCCGCCAGGTTCGTCGAGCGTCGGCCGGCGGTTGTCGCAAGGCTGCTCGACGTGCTCGGCGTGACCGACGCCGAATCTTATGCTCTGGCATGCGAGGCGCTGGCAGACTTCGATGTCACCGGCCGGCTATCGCACATCAGCACACCTGTCCTGGCGGTCGCGGGTGGCGAGGACTGTGTAACGCCACCGGAATGCTTGCGCCCGCTAGTGTCCGGGGTCAACGACGGCCGGGTGGTGGTCCTCGATGAAGTTGGTCACCTGGCCCCCGTCGAAGCACCTGAGCAAGTCGCTGACCTCATACTCAGCCGTATCGATACCCGGGACAACGCCTATCAGGCAGGCATTGCCGTGCGGCGCGAGGTCCTCGGCAACGCACATGTTGACCGCATCATGGCCGAGAAGACAGCCTTCACCGCCGACTTCGAGGACATGATCACCCGCTATGCGTGGGGCAGCGTTTGGACCCGTCCCGGGCTGGATAGGCGCAGCCGATCGATGATCACGTTGAGCGCGTTGGTCGCCTGCGGACACCCTGACTATTTGCCCATGCATCTTCGGGCCGCACGACGGAATGGCCTCACCAACGACGAGATCAAGGAGCTGTTGCTACATCTGGCGATCTATGTCGGTGTACCGGAGGTGAATTACGCTTTTCGCATCGCCAATGAGGTGCTCGCCGACTACGACGCAGCTGAAGCCACGCGATGACACACCGCAATTTCCGATGCGGTCGCCGATCGGCAGGTCTTCGTGATCAAAGGCCTTTCCCGGTACCCGCCGATGTTGTCGAATGCGCTGCTATCGAGCGCTTGAGTTCAACCTTTATGGGTCCGTTGCTTAGCTTGCGAGTTTGCTCCCGGCGACGTATCATAGCTGCATCAATCCTGTTGACGCTGATTGCCGTTAACCGCACCAGTGATCCGTCGCGAATTGCGAGTGTGACGACGGCAGTTCTAGTTAATTTCCCGGCAAGCCAAGAATGCGCTCAATATATCGAGCCCGCAGGCGGGTTTTATGTATTTGGGCTGGTCGCAGGAGAACAGATATGACGCGAACCATGTTGTCCGACATAGAGATACGAAAGCTCGACCGTGACTTGCAAATCCTTTTAGCGACGAACGGCACTCTGACGAGGATCCTCAAGATCATCACGAATGATGAGATCGTTGTGGATATTATCAGTCAACAGATTCATCCCACCGCGCCTGAAATACCTGACTTAGAGCGACTACCAGATAGCCGAATTCTGCAGCGCCAAACAATACTCAAAGGCCTCCGTTCCGGCGAAGAATTTATAGCCGCCGAAGCCTTGATCGCGATGGATCTCCTACCAACGACGATTCTGACAACACTAACGGAGACGGACCATCCCATTGGCGAGCTGATGGTAGCTAGTTGCCTGGAAATGTTCAAGGAGACGGCTGAAGTGTGGGTGGCGGAGTTGCCCGCATGGCTGGTCTCAACTTCCAAACGAAAACGACATGCACCGGTCATTGCACGGCGGTATCACATGATCGTAGACGGTCAGTCGGTTATCGTTCTTACTGAGTATTTTCTGCCCGGGATCTTTCACGGTCGCCCTATGCAAAATTGGGCGAGTTAGCGCACCATCCAGCGAGATTCCATTCCCGTTGTTTCGGTATGGAAGATCGATCGCCGTCACAGATTGCCGTCGCTCTGAAATCGCTTGCGCCGGTGCACTACTGCCAGGGCGAATAGCATTCCGCGTCTTCCGGCGCCCACGTAAACCACCAAGGTCGTTCAGCGACGCGATATGCGCAAATTCCCGCGTGCCGAAGTGCCGATGGCCAACAGAATGTCCAGCTGTGATGCTGCCCGGCGACGCGTCAAGGCCGAGACCTGCGCTCCCGTTCTTTGTAAGTTGTCCACCCTGTTGTTGACTTGAACCGTGCGCACCCAGGTCGCAATCGTTGGAGCCGGTCCAGCCGGCATGCTGCTGTCACACCTGCTGGCCGCCGAGGGCGTCGACTCCGTGGTTATCGAAACCCGTTCCCGGGACTATGTTTTGGGGCGCATCCGCGCCGGCATCCTGGAGCACGGCTCCGTCCAGCTCCTCCAGTCGGTGGGGCTGGGCCGGCGGCTGACGCAGGAAGGAATCGAGCATGGCGGAATCTATCTGCAGTGCGAAGGCCAACGCCAGCGTTTTGACTTCGTCAACCTGGTGGGGCGCAGCGTGTGGGTTTACGGACAGACCGAACTCCAGCGCGACCTGATTGCCGCCCGCCAGGCCGACGGTCAACACATCTTTTATGAGGTTGCCGACGCCACCTTGTACGACATCGACACCGAACGGCCGTATCTCACATTCATCAACGGCGCCGGGGTGCCGCACCGGCTTGACGCCGATGCGATCGTCGGGTGCGACGGGTCGCTGGGACCCAGCCGCGTGGCCGTACCCGACGGCTCCAAACAGGTTTGGGAGCGCGTCTACCCCTATTCGTGGCTATCGGTCCTGGCCGATGTGGCACCGTCGACCGACGAACTGATTTATGCGTGGCATTCGGAAGGTTTCGCGCTGCACTCGATGCGCTCCAGCACGGTGAGCAGGCTGTATCTGCAAGTACCCAACCACACCAACATCGCTTTGTGGACTGACCAACGCATCTGGGATGCCCTTGCACGCCGACTCGGTGACGGCATCGAGGGCTGGTCGCTACGCCCCGGCCCGATTGCTGAGCGCAGCGTCTTGCCGATGCGAAGCTATGTGCAGGCCCCGATGCGGTACGGCCGGTTGTTCCTGGCGGGTGATGCCGCCCACATCCTGCCGCCCACCGGAGCCAAAGGACTGAACCTGGCCATCGCCGACGTCGCGCTGCTCGCTCCCGCGCTAAGCGCGTTGGTCAGAAGGAACAAGCCCGAACTGGCCGACGCTTACTCCTTGGCCGCGTTACGCAGGGTGTGGCGATATACCCACTTCTCATGGTGGATGACGACCATGCTGCACACCACCGGGGACCCGTTCGACACCCAGTTACAGCAGTCTCAGCTGCAATGGCTGTACTCGAGCGACGCCGCCGCGATAGGGCTGGCGGAGAACTACACCGGCCTGCCGCTAACTGGGCGCGATGTCCTTAGATGAGCGGCATTTAGACCCACCGGCCAGTCGCCCTTCGGGCGGCATGGGTCGAGACGGATCATCGCGAAGGCCAATGGGCCGGGGTCGGCGTGAACGTCACCACCCACCCTGGTTGGACCCCGTGCTGCGGTGCGCGTCGTCATTGAACCCGGCAGTGGCCTTCGGGTCCGGGGGCGGGCGGGTCGATGAGACTTCGAAAACGTTCCGCCCGGTAGACGGTGGCGCCTAACTGCCGGACCCGGTCGGTCAGCGCCTTGTCCGACGTCACGACGGCAATCGCATCCGGTTGAGCGTCGGCTTGCACCAGCCGGACGATCTCGTCGTCAGCCGAATTGGCAGCGGCTTCGGGTGCATATGCCACCTCTACCGCCGAAGAGCGAATAGGCCTGGACGGGGGCCGCTCGAACACCACGGTCACCGCGTGACCGCGCGCGCCGCGCACGTCAGCGGCCCACCGGTCCAGCTTGCCCACCAGCGCGACCATGGCGCCGTGACGGTCTTTCCACCAACCGTCCGGGCGACTGCCGATCACGTTCATACCGTCGACGATCCAGCGCACACCTCACCGTACGATGCATGACCCAGGCTAGAACCACCAGCGTTTCCGGTGTTTTCGGTTGATCTCTTTGCGGAACCTCTCCACGTGCTGCTCAGCGGCGGCCGATTCCAGCGACCCGAGAGCGTTGACCACCTCCAGGTGCGAAAGTATGAGTAGGCCGTTCAACTGCTTGAGTCGTTCCGGGTTGTTCGCCAGCGACTCCTGGTCATCGATGTAGATGAGCAAGAAGTCGCGCAGCGCCTGGCTGCCGGTCAACCGCTCCGGGATTTTCATCTCCCGCAAGATGGTGGCCATGTCCGGGTTGGTCACTACGCCCTCTCTTTCGCTTCCTGCGCTACCACGGGACAGCGCAAGCGTAGGAGATGCGCTGCAAACAGAACCGTGGCGTGCGACTGTTGACTACCGCATGCAGTCGGCCGAGCGCTCGCCACGGATGCGCGGAGTCAGCTAGGGAATTATTGCGGGACCGACGGGGCTTGTCAGGCCAGGCGTTCACCGGATTGCGCGTCGGCCTGCTCGTCGCGTTCGCGTTCGTCCTGATCCGCGGGTCCGGTAGCTGACGTCAGACCTGCTTTGGAGGCGCCGCCGGCCGGTGCGCCGCCGCCCATTCCGCTGCTCAGCGGCGCCGCGCCGCTCATCGCCGACGATCCGGCGTTGGCAACGGTCGACGCCATCGGCGACGATGACGCTTCCACCATCTGCGACATCAGCGGCGCGCGCGCCACCGATTCAGCCGCTGCCTGTACTGCCCCGGGGCCCATGAGTCCCGGGGCAAGCGTTGCCCCGGCGCCACCCGCGCCCGAACGGGATATCGCCGCACCACGGAAGGCCAGGGCGTCGGCGGCGCTGTCGTCGGCGTCGCCGTACATCCGGGCGATGTTGGTCAGCGCCGAACCGGTCCGCATCAGCTCTTCTTGCGCCGCTACGTTGGACGCCAACATCGAGGCGGCCTCCTGCGCAAACGCCATCACCGCCTGCGCCGAGACCTCCTCAGCGCCTGCGGGGATCAGGCCAGTCAGCACCGTCATCGCCGCAGTGCTGCCCGCGCTGATGCCCTGGCTGCCGATGTCGACCAACTGCGAACCAATATCGCCTGCCGACGGGTCGTGTGACATGGTGTCCATTTGCCTGCTGCTCCTATGTATTTGTGCGCGGACATGACCGTGGTCGTGACCGCCTAGCAACTCAACGATCAGCGGGGCCCGTGGCGCGGCTGCTGCCGCAAACTCCGGTACAGCTGCGCTGCACGATTGTTCAATTCTAAGGCCTCGTGGAGCCCTAGCCAGGCACTTTCTTTTCAGGACGGTTTAGTGACGGCGCCGTTGGGCATGTTGCCGGAATCGCTGGGGCCAATTGTGACGCAGCACACCACGCCGGCTGTGCTGTCGCGCGGCGCAATCACCGGGCTCCGGCTACCGGCACCGTGCTTGAGCATAATGCGCACAAGCCGGAAATCGTCACTTATGCCGGGTATCGCCTACAAGCGCGACACCAGCGCAGCGACGTCTTAAATTCGGTCTCACAAGCACCGAAGACATTCGCGATCAGCAGCGCGAAAGGTCAATGGGTGCGGATTGAATATCCATTCTCGAGTTGCCGTTCTGTCACTTTCCCGCCGGGCAGACGAATTCGACACGAGCAGACGAGGAGTACGTTAATGCAGCCCATATCATTTGATCCGGTGGTGGCCGACATCGGTAGCCAAATGGCCGATCTTGGTATCCGCTCCCTGCAGGCCGCCGCCGCAGCGGCGAGTTCGGTGACCGGCCTCGCTCCCGCCGGGGCGGATGAGGTCTCCGCGCAGGCGGTGGCGGGGTTCTGCACCCAAGCAGCTTCGATACTGGCACTGAACCAGGCTGCGCAGGAAGAACTGATGCGAACCGGCGCGGCGTTCAGGCAAGTCGCCCAGTCCTACACCGAGGTCGATGAAGCGGCCGCCGAGAGCGTACTGCTGGCCCTCTTTCCGATGACCAACCCGTGGCTGGCCTGGTGAGCCCGCGGGCCGGTCGATTGTCACGCAATCACCATCGGCCATTTCTTGGCGAACCCAATTTTCCGGTCACCAAATAATTTCCGAATCACACCCGAAATCAGACAGGAATAAAGTCATGGTTGCATCCTGCGGCGTCCAAGAATGGCCGTCGGGTGACCGGTGTGGCGGCTCGGTTCGCACAACGGGTGGGGCGGGTCGCCGAAAATGGCTCGCTCACGTTGGCGATGCCCGTCAATGAACGGATCCCCGGCGATACCCGGGCCAACGCGGTCACCAACGCCGACATCACCGTCGAGCAGTTACCCGCACCGACAGACCTACGGGACATCCGGGCCACCATCAAACAAGCGCTGATCCGCCACCGCCACGAGCCCAGCGCGCGGTGGGCACTCATGCCGCTAGTGCCGCTACTGCCCAAGGGACTGGCCAAGCGATTGGTCACGGTGGCGGCCGGCGGCCCGGGCACCGTCGTGGCATCCAATCTCGGTGCGATCGATCCGGCCGCGGCCCGGCCCGACGGCACGGACGCCGACTACTTCGCCCACCAGCCGGGCCGCAACCACGGGCTGGCCGGCCTCCGAACCGCTGGACGGGCCGCGTAGGCCGCCGCCGTATTGGTCTGTTGACCCGCTCAGCGCGAGACGATCGCCGCGAATTCCTGCTCGGGCCGGCCGGTGGCGCCGTAGCGCAGCCCAACGCTCACGTCGCCGCTGGAGTTCATCGCCGCCAGATAGCGTTGTGCGGTGGCCCTGGATATGCCGATGGCTGCTGATACTTCGGCCGCCGACATGGGTGTCTGTGACTTCTTCAACGCCTGCAGCACAAGCTGTTTGGTGGGGGAGGCCGCGGTTGCCGAGGACTGGGCCTGGGCCAGGCGGGGGCGAAGCGCATCCAGCGCCGCGTCGACGTCGCGGGCACTGAGGTTGGCGCCCGCCAGGATCTTGCGGTAGCGAGCGTAGCCGGACAGCCGGGCGGCAAGCTCGGTGGTCGAGAACGGCTTGACGAGGTAGCTCAACGCGCCCGCGGCCATGGCTGCGCGGACGGTCTCGGCTTCGGTCGCCGCGGTCAAAATCATGCTGTCGGAACGCAGTTCGCGAACGAAATCGATTCCGGAGCCGTCGGGCAGGTAGACGTCTACCAGCGCCAGGTCGACGGCAGGTGCCTCGCGCGCGGCCGCAACGGTGTTGGCGGTACCGGTCACCGCGAAACCCGGCATCGCGGCAACGACTCCGGCATGCATGTTGGCGACGCGGAAGTCGTCGTCGATCACCAGCACGGTCAGGTCTGAGCCACCCATTGCCCCTCCTCGGCCAGCACGCCCGGCAGCCGGGCGATGAACTCTGCGCCTCGCAGCGGTGATGCCGGGTCGCCCCGGCTCGACAGCCAAAGATCGCCGCCCCGGGAACGGCTGATCTGGCGTGACAACGCAAGCCCGATGCCCCGCCCGCCCGGTATTCCGGAGTCCCGCTTCGTCGTGGTGCCCTCGGTGAACAGCTGCTCGACGAATTCGGGCGCCACACCGTCGCCACTGTCGGCCACCGTGACGTGCAACGTCGAACCCTCTTGCAGGAGCTCGATTTCCACTTCTCTGGGAGCGTTTTGGCTCACGCGGGCGGCGTCGATCGCATTGTCCAGCAAGTTGCCCACCACGGTGGTGACGTCGACGGGCGACTCGAGGCGGCCGGTAATCCAGGTGTTCTCGCCAATCCGCAACGTAACCCCGGCCTCGCGGGCGGCCGCGGCCTTGGCCGCCAGAAACGCCTGCAGATGGGTGTCTCGGATGGCGTCGATACCGGGTACTGCCGACGCGAGCGGCCCCGACCCTAACAGCTCCTCCAGATACTGCAATCCCTCCTCGACGTGGCCGGTGTGCAACAGCCCATTCAGCAGGTGCAGGCGATTGGCGAACTCATGGCGTTGCGCGCGCAGCGCGGTGCTCATCACTTGCACCGCGTCGAGTTGGCGGGTCAACGACTCGACATCGGTCCGGTCCCGCACCACCAATACCGTTCCCAGCTCGCGCCCGTCGCGCGATACCCTTCGCGCCGAGACCACGACGATCCGTTGGCCGACCGTGGCCAGCGAGGGAGCGGCCTCGGCCGCGGTGAACACATCGAGAACGCGTGGGGTCAGCCCGATCTCGTCAATGCGGCGGCCCACGTCGTTGCCGATCTCGAGCAATCGGCACGCCTCGTCGTTGACGAAGGTGATGCTTCCGCTTTCGTCGGCCGCCAGAACGCCCTCGCCGATACCGTGCAGCACGGCCGCCTGAGTGCGGACCATCTCGGCCATCTCGGTCGGCCGCAGACCCAGTGTCAGCCCGCGCCAGCGGCGGGCCAGCGCCACCGACCCGGCCACACCGATCAGCAGCGCCGCACCTCCCAACGGGGCCAGTACCCGCAGATTCTTGGAGAACTGCTCGTCGAATGCCTTGGTGGAAATGCCGACGCTGACCATTCCCAGCACCCGATTCGAACCGGGTTCCACCACAGGCACTTTCGCGACGATCGACCGCCCTAGGGTGCCGGATTGGTGGACTATTTGTTCGTGACCGCCCAGCGCCTCCCCGGGATCGGTGCTGACCCGGCCGCCCAACTCGTCGCGACGCGGATGCGCCAGCCGGATGCCCTGGGTGTTGGCGATGACCACGAACAGCACATGGGTGCGTTGCTCGACTCGTGAGGCAACGCTTTGCAGCGGTCCGGACGCCAGCTCGTCGACCACTGCGGCGCTCGGGGCCAACGGGATCTGGTCGTAGCGTGAGATGTTGGCGAGCACCGTCGGAGACGACGCCACCACGCGCGCGATGTCCAACGCGTGAACACCATACTGAAGGTCCAGGCGGTGCCGATTGAACTGGGCGAACAACGCGAATGCCACGACCAACGTCAGCGTCACGAGCACCAGTTGAAGCAGCAGTACCCGGCTGGCGAGCCGCAAGTCGATGCGACCCCGGTACGCCATGAGGGGACCTTACCGCGCCGATGAGCAGAATGCGCGAAAGTCTGCGGGCCACATGCCGTCCCGGAGGTGATCGGGGGTGGCCGGCGCCCGACGTTCGGCACGATGTAGTCACCACCGCATCGACGAAGACCAGGACCTCAGCGCCAACGCGGAGTCGATTGGTCCGCTGATGGCCCGGTGCCGCGGTGCAAAGGCGTTCCTGCACTGCTCATCGGCGGCCGTCTACGATCCGCCGAACGACCTGCCGCGCACCGAGCGTGCGGCTCTCGGCGACAACCACCGGTTCCTGTTCCCCACGTATTCGATCTCCAAGATCGCCGGTGAGGCGGTCGCCCGGTCGACGGCACGGATCCTGGAGGTACCCACCACCATCGCCCGCCTCAACGTACCGTACGGCGACACTGGCGGGTGGCCGTACTTCCACATGGAGATGATGCTCGCCGGCATTCCGATCCCGGTTCCGCCCGGCGAATCCGCAAACTACAACCCGATACATCAGGATGACATCGTCGCCATGATCCCGAAATTGCTTGCAGTGGCGTCGATTCCGGCGACAACGGTTAACTGGGCCGGTGACCAGATTGTCAGCATCCAGCAGTGGTGCGCCTACCTGGGCACCCTGATCGACAAGGAGCCGATGTTCACCGAGAGCGATCGGGCGCTGCGCGGGAATCCCGTCGACCTGACCCGGATGCGCGAACTCATCGGCAGCGCAACCACAGTCGACTGGCACGAGGGATTACGTCGGATGGTGGCCAGATTTCACCCAGAGCTGGTTCAGGCCTGACGGTAACGAAACGCCGAAGCGCCGGGACAACGACGCCGTGGCAGCCGTTACTGCCGAAGCAGAACACTGTGTCGATCGGGTTGACGGCCGGGAGGCCGCGATAGTGTTACGCCGGCGAACCCCGGTGGCGATGCGGACATCGCACCGGCCGGCCCGCGGGAGGAGTCGCGAATGGGATCCCAGGCCGCAGGACCCGCTCCTTCGCGCAGCCAACCATGGCCCCGGGTGGTAGGGGCCGCCGCGCTTGCCGTGCTGGGCGCGTGCGGTGCGGCGTTTCTGGTGACGGCTCCCCGCTCGGATACCGCCCCGGCGAACCTGGCATCGCGAACCGACTGGGACCTGGCGACGGCGTTGCCCGCCGGCGCCGACTTCCCGTCCGACTGGGGATATTCGTTGACGGGGCGGTTGCGGCGAGCCGCGCCAGCAGATCCGGGGGCGTTGAGTACGGCGCCCCGTCAGGACCCGGCAGCGGCCTACGAACCGGGCGGCTGCGGCGACATTCCCACGATCCTGGACCATGCCGGGGGTGCGTTGGCCGCATACGTCCAGGTCGACCGGTACGCCCAACTATTCGTTCAGGACGCGGCGTCGGCCGATTTCGCCGCGACCGGCGAAGGCCGCGAGCACGGACCCAACGCCCGCTTCGCGATCTGGGTCGTCCTCGACGCGGCGGCACGGATCGCGAACTACCTGGACTGGCTGGGCCGTTGCCCCTCCTATCGCGTCACCAACTATTTCTTCGATGGCCGAGTCAAAAACCATCGGACCGTCACCACTGCGGTGGGAGCGCGCACGGCCGCCGGCGCCGATGCCGCCGTCACAGTCACCCGAACGTTCACCACGATCGGTAGCCGCGACCCTTCGTCGACCTACCACGTCACGTATTACGCGGTACGTGGCGTACTACTCGAATGCACTATCTATATGGAGGGTCCCGAGCTCGATCTGGTGCAAAAGCTCGCCGGCCAAACGCTGCAACGGCTACGCGCGCTATGAACCGACTCTCGTGGCGCCCATGGGTGATCGCGGCTGCGCTGTGCGTGCTGGCAGCGGCCGCCATCGTGATCACCGCACCCGGGGTGCTCAGCGCCCGACGGCATAGCAATCCCGCGGCCCCGGGCCCACTTGCACCGAAGCTGGCCTCGTTGAGCGACCAACAATTGGCGGAGTTGCTGCCCAAACCGACCAATTTTCCTGCCTCGTGGACCGTCAGCGATATCAAGGAACTGTCCGATACGTTCGGGTACTTCAGATACCACGTGTCCGATGAGGGCCTGGGCTTCAGTCCCGTCGAATGCTTCGCGGTGGTCGGGGTCGCCTCGACCGGCGCTTTCGATGCGGCCGAGGTGTTCGGGCACGACCCCGCCGATCCGCCCGAGGTCGCCGACCGTCGAGACATCCGGCTCATGGTCGGCCGCGAATTCGACCCCACCGGATTCGACGCGTTCACCGGCCTGGTATCACGGTGTCTGCGCTTCAGCAGCGCCGCCGTCGGCTCCTATGAGGTGCGCATCCTCGAGGATTCGCACTCCGCCGACGGACCGCAGCGGTTCCGGTACTCGATCACCGCAACCATTGGCGGGGAGCCGGACGCCGCCCGGACCGATTACTACTCCTACGCGCGCACTTCGGGACTGATTCTGAGCGGCACGGCCAGCACCGGGCACCAGCAATCCTTCGATGCCCTCTTCGACAGCACGCTGCGCCGAATCTCCAACCGCTGACCCGCCCACAAACGGCACCGTGCCGAACCCGGTTCGGGTCCGGCACGGTTCGCCGCCGCCAGCCATCAATGGTCAGCGCCGCCAGGTCCCTTGAAGTAGCGGGTCAGGAAGCCGGTGGCCGCGATCGCCGCGACGGCGCCGGTCACGGTCCACAGCACGAACTGGAAAGCCACCGAACCCATGAACCAGCCGAACGTCATCGAGAGGTACAGCAGCCAGATCACCCGGTAGAAGGACCACGCCGCCAGCAGGGCGAGGCTGATGCCGATCGCCAGGCTTGGTTGGCGATCGACGCGGTTGATCTTTTCCGCGATGCCGGCGGGAATGATGTTCATGGGCTCTTCCTTTCGCGTGAGGCGCCGCCTCGGTGGCGTCGTCGTTGCGACAAGTACAGGGCCGTGAGGCCGCTACCGATCCCAACAACGCGTGCCGGCTGCCGGAGGAGACGCAGGCGGGCGGGACACCGCCGGGAAGGCACGCTTTACGCCAGAAACACACCCGCCGCCGAGGTGATCACGTCCCCGGCGGCCAGGTCGCGGTTGCTGAGCTTCTTGAAGAGCAGGCCGACGTTGTCACCGGCGGTCGCCGTATCCAGCTTCTTGCGGGACGCCTCGATGGCGTCGACCCGCACCCCGGGGCCGTCGTTGATCCGCACCTCGTCGCCGACCCGCAACTGCCCGTACTCCACGCGGCCGGTGGCCACGATCCCGCGACCGCGGATGTAGAACACGTCCTGGACCGTCATGCGAAACATGCGGCAACGGTACTGTGTTCCGGCTCGCGCCGGCTCCAGGTTCCAGCCGACCCGATCGACGAGCACCGCGTGGCGCCCTACCCTGACGGACATGAACTGGTTGCGGCGAGCGAGGAAAGCCGCTGCGGGCCAACGAGTCACGCGCGCTGACCGGCAGCGGGCAAGGGACGCGGTCGCCGAACTCAACACGCTCAACGCCGACCTGGAACGGTTGCTGCGCGACGGCTTGGCGGGTGTGGCCACAATCGTCGGGATCCGCCGCAACGTCGCGACCACAACGCTGGGATCCTGGCACGAGCTGGAACTGGATGTCAAACTGCCAGAACGTGATTCGTATCGCGCGACGCGGCGCATCGCGCTCGAGCTGTCGACGGCACCGCATCTCGCGGTCGGCGCCGAGGTGCCGGTGCGGGTGGATCCCCGGGACCCGTCGAAAGTCCTCGTGGTCGCGACGTTGTGACTACCAGACCCGGACCCAGTCGACCAGCATCTGGGCGGGATAGGTTCCCGGCCCAGGGTCACCGCCGCCGGAGCCGGCGACCGCGAGGTTCACCACCGGAGACACGGTGTAGCCGGGGTCGTTGAACGGCCAGTCCGGCAGTGAATGCGCCGCCACGGTGAAGTACGGCTGCGCGCCGTCGACATAGTCTTGCCAGAACCGCATCCCGCTGTCATCCCATTGGCATCGCCAGGTGTGCCACCCACTGTCCAGCGCGATATTGTGCGTCTTCCATTCGGAGCCATTCGATTTGGCATGGACGGTGGTAGCCGACGGCCAGCTGCCGTTGCCATACCACTCGAGGATGTCGATTTCGCCGCGGTCCTCATTGGACAACCACCAAGCCGGCCAACATCCGGCGGTCAGGCAGTCGAGTTTGACGCGAGCCTCCCACGTGTGGCCGATACCGCCCCGCCACGGGCTCTGCAGCTTGCCCGAATAATAGGTCCCGCCGTCTTTCGCGGCACGGATGACCAGGTTGGAATGGCCGTCGAGGAACACATTCTGGCGATCGTCGCGGTACTGCCCGACGTTCTCGGGGCGCTCCCAGTACGTCGGGTCCTTCATCTGCTCGCGCGCCCGGGCTATGGTCCACTTCGACGAATCGGGTGCCGAACCGGCGGGGCCGTCGAACTCGTCGTGGAAAACGTAGTTGCCCGCCTGACCGTTGGGTGCCGGCGCCGCGGGCATCGGCGTTCGTCCTTCCGGCGCGCCGCGTCGGGCCGGGTCTGCATGCGCCCTGGGAACCGGATTCGCCACCCCCAGCACGCCTACGACACCGAAGCCCGTCATCAGCATCATGCGACGACGATCCATCTCAGGCATAAGCCTGGGACGATAGCAGCCCACGACAACCGGCGCCGTACCGCGCCAAACCGCGATCGACTGGGTTACCCGGGCACCTTGACCACGAGCTTGCCGATGTTCTTGCCGTCGAACAGCATGTTGATCGCGGTGGGTAGTTGCTCGAAGCCCTCCACTACGGTTTCCAGTGGCGTGAGCTTTCCCTGGGCGATAAGCCCGGAGATCTCCGCTATCGCCTCCGGTGCGCGGTGCAGGTGGTCGAGGATGATGAAGCCCTGCAACGTCGCGCGCTGGACGAGCAAGTTGCCGAATGCCCGAGGTCCGGGTGGGGGCTCGGCCGAGTTGTAGCCCGAGATCAGGCCACACAGCGCGATGCGCGCGCCCATGTTGAGGCGCGCGAAAATCGCATCCATGATGTCACCGCCGACGTTTTCGAAGTCGACGTCGATGCCGTGGGGAGTGGCGGCGGCCAGTTGTGCCGGCCAGTCGTCGGCCCGGTGGTCGACAGCGGCGTCGAAGCCAAGCTGTTCGGTAAGCAATGCGCACTTTTCCTGGCCGCCGGCGATCCCGACGACGCGTGCCCCGTCGGCTTTGGCGAGCTGGCCGGCAACCGAGCCGACGGCTCCGGCGGCGGCCGACACTACCACCGTCTCGCCGGCCCGCGGCTTGCCGATGTCGCGAATCCCGATCCACGCCGTGAGCCCGGTCATCCCGAGTGCGCCGAGGTAAGCGCTGGGGGAGACGCCCTCGGCGACGTCGACCGGAAGCAACGGCATCGCGTCGGAGACCACCGCGTATTCCTGCCAGCCGACCAGACCCTGCACCGTCTGACCGACCGGGTATCTGAGATTTTTCGACGCGATGACCTCACCGAGCCCGCCCGCACGCATGACCTCGCCGATACCGACCGGCGGCAGATAGGACGGCATGTCGTTGATCCACGCGCGGTTCGTCGGATCGAGCGATATCCAGGAGACGCGGACCAGTGCCTCCCCGTCGGCGATTTCGGGGACCGGTGCCTCGCTGAGTTCGAAGGTGTCAGCACCGATGCGTCCGGTGGGTCGTTCACGGAGCAGAAATCGGCGGTTGCGATCGGCCATGAGCGCACGGTACCCGACACATCAGCGCGGCGGCAGACGCGCCAAATCCTCTTTGCTTGCGCACCGCGGCGGACTTCGCCGGGATGCTATAACGCCTCTATGTCAGGCTCTGAGTGCGGCGACGGGTACGTCATCACACATGTTTCCGACACGGCCAGGTTGACGGCCCTGCATCGGGCCACCGAATCGGCCCGACCCGACGCATTGTTCAGCGACCCGCTTGCCCAGCGTCTGGCCGGTCAGCACGGGCGCACCATCGTCCGGCACGCCCCGTGGACACTTCGTAATGGTTGGTGGCTGGTCGCACGCACCAAAATCATCGACGACACCATTGCCAGGGCAATCGCGCACGGCTGTGACCGGGTGCTCAACCTGGCCGCCGGATTGGACACTCGACCGTATCGGCTGAATCTGCCCTCCCGGCTGCGGTGGATCGAAGCCGATTTGCCGCAGTTGCTCGCCGAAAAAACCGAATTGCTTGCCGACCAGACACCGCGATGCCAATTGATTCGCAGCGCCGTTGACCTGGCCGACCCGCTTGCTCGCACGGCGTTCCTCACCGAGGCCCTGGACGGCGCCGCCAATGCACTGGTCCTAACCGAGGGCTTGTTGATGTATCTGGACGAGCGGGACGTCGTCGCGCTTTCGGAAGCGATCCGCCGACCCGAAGTCGGGTGGTGGATGCTCGATTTCGCCGGTCCGGGTCTGAAGAAGATGATGAACAAGAGGATGGCCGGCATGCTGGAGAATGCGCCCTTCATGTTCGCGCCTGATAACGGGCTGGCCTTCTTTGAAAGCCTCGGCTGGCGAGTAGCCGAATCGGAATCACTGTTTACCGCCGCAAATCGATTTCACCGGTTGCCCAAATCCATGCGCGCAGTCGCATGGTTGCCCCAGCCTGATCCGCGTCATCCGGGCCGTAGACCTTGGAGTGCGGTGGCACTGCTCACGCAGTGAATAGATCCAACTGCACAAATTAACGTCTCCGCGGATTTTCGCTGCGGCCGATAACAATTCGCCCCAAAAGCGAGCACAGCGCATCATCAACTTCCGGTTTTCGGATCCGCCGGCAATGCAACAACGTGGTTCAGTGACCGACCGGCGGGCCGCCGTTGGCGCCACACCTGCGGAAACGCCCGGCGCCCCCGGAAATTCATGGCTAATTCTTATCTAAAGACACGGTTTGATCACAGGTTTGCTAAGAATCCTAACTTTACGTTGCACAGCGCCGTGTGAACCTGAGTCGGTGGGATGAGAGGAGCAGACAATCGTGGCGAAGGCATCAGGGGCAACGGTGATCAGTCTGGAGTCACACCCGGCTTGGATTGCGGCCCAGCGCCGAGAAAGTCAAATGCTGGCGGAAATGCGTCGTCATCCCGCATATCTGGGTCGTCAACGCGCAGCAGCAATGGGCCACGATGTCGGCGCCGGTGTGCCCGCCACCCCGGGATGGGTCAGCGCCGACGCACCGGCCTAGAGCTGGCCTAGAGCTGGCCTAGAGCCCCAAAGCCCGCCCACATCCAGTTGAATGGCGCCCCGCGCCAGCCTCCGTATCCTGATACGGAACACCGAGGGGAGCGCCATGTCTCAGACACCCGCAACCACCCGCACCACCTTCCCCGGCATCAGCTCGCGCGCCTGGGAGCATCCCGCCGACCGGACCGCGTTATCGGCGCTGCGCCGCCTCAAGGGCTTCGACCAGATCCTGAAACTCCTCTCGGGAATGCTGCGCGAGCGTCAACACCGGCTGCTCTACCTGGCCAGCGCCGCCCGCGTCGGGCCGCGCCAATTCGCCGACCTCGACGCCCTGCTGGACGAATGCACCGACGTTCTGGACGCGCCGGCCAAGCCCGAGCTGTACGTCGTGCAATCGCCGATCGTGAACGCGTACACGATCGGGATGGAGCAGCCGTTCATCGTGATCACTTCCGGGCTCTACGACTTGATGACCCACGACGAACTCCGATTCGTGGTGGGTCACGAGCTGGGCCACGCGCTGTCCGGCCACGCGGTGTACCGCACGATGATGATGCATCTGATGCGGTTGGCACGGTCGTTCGGCATTGTGCCGGTGGGCGGCTGGGCGTTGCGCGCCATCATCGCCGCTCTGCTGGAGTGGCAACGCAAATCCGAGCTGTCCGGCGACCGGGCCGGGTTGCTGTGTAGCCAGGACTTGGACACCGCGATCCGGGTCGAGATGAAGCTCGCCGGCGGTAGCCGGTTGGACAAGCTGGATTCAGAGGCCTTTTTGGCCCAAGCGCGGGAGTACGAACGATCCGGAGACATGCGCGACGGGCTGCTCAAGCTGTTGAACCTGGAACTGCAGACACATCCGTTTTCGGTGCTGCGGGCCGCGGCCCTGAACAAGTGGGTGGACACCGGCGGCTACGGCAAGGTGATGTCCGGCGACTATCCGCGCCGAGCCGACGACGACAAGTCCTCGCTCACCGACGACCTGGGCCAGGCTGCCCGGCACTACCGCGACGGATTCGACCAGTCCGACGACCCGCTGATCAAGGGCATCCGCGACGGCCTCGGCGGCTTCGTCGACGGCGTCGGGCGCGCCGCCACGAGCGCGGCCGACTCGCTGGGCCGCAAAATCAACGAATGGCGGCAGCCCAAATGACTGCCCGCTAGCCGGTCGACGTGACGTCGGCAGGTTTGCACACCCACGCGGCGAAGACCGGCACACCCGCCCACGGATCACCGCGCCGACGCGCACCGGTCACCGCCACCACCGCGTAGGGATGGCCGAAACGCAGCGTCGCCGACCGCGACAGCCCCGACGACACCATGGCGCTGCGTAGTGCAACCGACGTGACCGCGGCCGCCTCGAATCCCCACCGGCCGTAGCGAGCTGCCGCGGACTGCCGGGCGCTGATGTCCGGGATGTCGGGCAACATCGTCGTCGCTGCTGCGAGTGCCCGTCCCACCGCGGCGAAACCCAGGTCCGGGTCGGCGGTCAGATCGTGGTTCGAGGTGGCCGTCCAAGCCGGCAACACGACCCGGACCTGGTCACCGCCGGGCCGATGTTCCTGCGTGATCGTCCAGAATTCACCGTCGCCGAGCGTCATGTCCGTCAAGGCACGCCGGCGCACCGCGGAACCGGTTGCCTCGCGCCGGGCGATGTCGTGTGCGGCCGCCAGCACTGCTTCGAACGAAGCCTCTTGGCTCGCGATCACCGACGTCACGTGCAGGCCACCGTTGCCGACCGCGGGGTGCACCGCGACCACGCCCACATCCGCGACGTCGGTGAAGTAACCGTCGGCGCCACCGAGAGTCAACGCGTCAGTGAGCCGCGTGCTCCACGGCGACTGCAACTCGCGGGCATCGGTGACCTCGTAGGGTCGACGCCAGCTGATGCGGGTCGCCAGCGCGCTGGCCAACACCGCCGTCATATCCGACACGTCGCCGGGGAAACGGTCGATCAACCCGTCGGTGTGATCGCGAGCCCACCCATCGGCTTGCTCCTGGCTGGGGACCGGGCCCACATCGATGTCAGCCGGCAGACCACCGGGCCAGTCGTCGATACCCCACACCGCCAGCGCGGCCCGGATGACATCCGGCGGGTCGGCGAGCAGTTCGTCCAGCGCCCGGCGCGCCTGCTTGGCGTCGGTGCCGAGAACGCCCTCGATGTCGTCTCGGACCCGACCGCGCGCCACCGGCGCGGCCAGGGCGAGGAGCAACCACGCGCCCAGCGGCGACGACACCGAGTGGGCACCGGCGTGCACCCGACTGAAGCGGCGGGCGTAGCGCGTGACGAGCCGCCCGATATCCACCCGCTAGAGCTTGCCGGCGACGAAGTCGGCCGCCTGGTTGACCATGCCCGCCTGGATGTAGGCGCTGGGGTTATGTTGCGGCCAGTTCTGCTTCCACGTGTTCGGGTCGGCCGGGTTGCAGACGGGGTCCGAGCCGTGGCACAACTCGATGGTCCTGTCGTTGTAAAGCGGGCTGAAGTTGGTGATCGGACCCATCCACTGACTTCCGTTGCCGAACAACGCGACGGCGGCGATGTGCTCGTCGGCACCCGGGGGAAGCGGGCTGTCGAACCCGAATGCGGACATCGGCACCGCGAGCACCACGTCGGTGACCGCAGCGCCGAGGGAGTAGCCGCCGAGCACCAGCCGGGTGGCCGGGCAGGCATTGATCATGTACTGAACATGACGGCTCATGTCGTTGGCGCCGACGTCGACCTCGGTGTCGGCCGGGTATTTGACGGCGTAGCTGCCCATGCTCCTACCGCCAACCTTGGAGCCGAGAGTGCTGATAAACGCATTGCCGATCACGCCGGGTCCCGGCGACTCCAATCTGCCGCGGGCAAAGACAACTTCTACCTGCGGGCAATTCGCCGCACCGGCCCGCTGCGGGGCGCCCGGCGCGCCGGGCGGCAACACGGCCGCGGTGATCGTCAGCGCAGCGGAGACTGCGCCAGCCACCAACAATTGTTCAACCGACTTCACGGCAAGCGGAGCGCGCACACGAAGATGGTAGCCATTCCGGCCCAGCTGTTGGCCTGCTTGACGCTGACCGCCGGCTTTTGGCCGCGCATACGCGCCACGCGACCACGGCGCTGACCGTACTATCGCGGCATGCGGATCTCGGTCAAGTTCCACCTGAGTTTCGCATTCCCCGAACTGAAAGATTTATGGCGAAGCGCCGATCACCTTGGTTTCGAAGGGATTTGGGACTACGACCACTTCTTTGGACCATCGGAGTTCGACGAGCCGACCTACGAGGGCTGGACGACGCTGGCCGCCATGGGGGCGATTACCGAACGGGCTCGGATCGGGTGCCTGGTGACCGGCGTTACGTATCGGAATCCGGCGGTTCTGGCCAAGATGGCGGTCACCGTCGACCACATCTCCGGCGGGCGGCTCAACTTCGGCATGGGCGCGGGATGGCACGAGGCCGAGCATCGTGGGTACGGGATCGCGTTCCCGAGCCCAGCGAGCCGGGTCGCGATGGTCGACGAAGCATTGACGGTGATCCGCAAGCTGTGGACCGAGGATTTGGTGAACTTTTCCGGCGAGTTCTTCAGGCTCGAGGACGCCTTCTGCGAGCCCAAGCCCCTTCAGTACCCGCCCCCGCCAATCGTGATAGCGGGTACCGGGCCAAAGATGCTGCGTCTCATCGCCCGCCACGCCGACGAGTGGAACATGTCGGCCGCAGAAGGCCCGCAGTTGTGGGGCGACGTCAACGCCCGGCTGGACAAGGCCTGTGCCGATGTAGACCGTAACCCTGCCGAGGTCCGCCGTTCCGGGCAAGTGCCCCTGCATCCGGCCTTGGCTGGACAGGTCGACGACCAACTCGCGTTGTTGCCCGAATTCGAGCAGCTGGGCTGCGAACACATGGTGTTGGCCTTTCGGCAGCCGCCCTCGCCACAGCTACTCGAGCGTTGCGCCGGTCTCACATGATGGGCGCGTGCTCGGATCGGGTTCCGCGGTTCGCGGGGCGCGACACCGCGGCGCGTTAGCGGCAACCGGCATGGCCGACATTGTCGTCGTCAAGGTGAAACCCGGCTCCCGTAAAGGTCCGCGGGTCGAGGCGGTTTCCGGCGCCGAGCTGACGATCTACGTGCCCGAGCCGGCGGTCGGCGGCAAGGCCAACGAAGCGGTTGCCCGGCTGCTGGCAGCTCACTTTCACTTGCCAAGGAGCCGAGTCGAATTGGTGTCGGGCGCGCGCTCGCGGCTCAAACGTTTCCGCATCGATCGTTGACCGGCTCCGGTTACTCGGGTGGGTAGCACCGTTCGGTGTTGGCCAAGGCGTGCCTGACCCGTGACCCAACCGCGACGGCGACGCAAGATCCTCGATGCATGACCGCGTTGACGGCTATCGCTGCGTCGCTGATTGCGCTGGGCGTCGGCTACCGCCTCGGCCTCCGCTCGGGCAGGCCACGCTGGCAGCGCCGAGCGCGCGGGGCGATACTTGCCGACGTAGCGGTCGGTGTCGTCGCGATGCTGGTGGCTCGCCGTATCCGGCGGCGGATCCGGCGGCGGACAGTCAACTCCGTGACCGTTGGGTTGACGAAACTGGTTGAGCTGCTGCGGGTTCCACTGCCGTCACTACAATCGTCGGATAGCCGTCGCCGCAATCCGTAACGGGGGCAATATCTGTCCACGTGTTTGCCGAGCCGGAACTCGGCGCTCAGCGTGGCCGACAACTATTCCGGGTGTGCCAACGAAAACCTCTGCAGTAGAAGCCTTCTGAGCAACAGTGCAGCAACTTGTCGATCGGACCTAAACCGCACAGCAACACCAGCGCTGCGGAGTCAGATTTGGGCCACGGCCCACTGCGCCTTGGCAAGTCGGCGCGTCGCAAACGCGGCGCCGCTCTTGAGTTGGGAGCACTAGCACTCACGAACAGTGTCATCGGCACCTTGACGCCATCGCCCCACCGCCCGCGGATCCCGGGGAGGACCCATTGACACCATGGTTATCGATCGCGCGATCTCGTCGGTCTGCGGATCGGCCCTTGCCGATCCCGCACCCACACAGGTGATCACCGCGGTGGCGGTCGGATCCGATGGCCAGCCGATCAATGGGTACCGCGAGGCCCCGCGCAGGGCAACGTCACTGCCGTCGATAGCTGCACGACAGCGTCGCCGTCGGCGGTGGCGGACAACATCTACTATTGCTCGCCGACCGCGGCCGATGCCGGAACCTGCTGGCCATCGATGCCGCAATCGCTTCTGTGCGTTGATAATCCGTGGGACAAGCGGTTGCATCGGGTGACCTACGGCGACCCGCTCCCAGGGGTGCGGCCGATCGCCATGCCCGATCCGTTCGCGCTGCTTCTCGACGACGGCACCCGTTGCCTGCTACGCAACGGCGGCGCCTGGGGCGGCCGCGACGACGGCTACGTCGGTGTCTACGGATGTGGCGCCCCCGACGCGAACCTCGCGGTCTTATGGCTCCCCAGCCAGGGCGCCGGGACCTGCATCGACCGCTCGGCGCCGGTATGGACGGTCAAGGTGGGGCAACTGGGCACGCCCACCGACCATTTCCCGGCGCCGCAGACCCGCGCGGTGGCCACCGTGTGGTTCGCCGGAAACTGAATAGCCGTGTCAGGAGCCGGCGTTCCGCGCGCCGCCCGTGCGCCGCTGAGACCACGCCTCCGAGTCTGTGGCGACTCCTCCGGACTCGGACGAATCATATTGCTATATAACAGTTTTCAGTCCCGTTGCGGCGCGGCGGGAAGACCGGTCGGAAACCGCCGCAACCCGAGGACGAGCGCGCCCAAGAGTAAGACCGCAGCGCCGGCAACTGCGAGTTGGACCCCACGAATGAACTCTTTGTCCGCGACCCGCACGACCAGCTGCTCCTGCGCGGACGTCATCGGATGCCCAGGTCCTATGTCAGCAGCGTGGGCGCGCGGATTTGCGCCGTCAACCACGGAGGAAAGAACCGCTGCGCGTTCGCCCGGTTCGCTGATCACCGAATCCAGACGCTCGGGCAAAGTTGCGCTGAGCCAACCCGCGAGGATGGAGCCGAGCAAGGCGACGCCGAAAATGCTGCCCAGTGAGCGCTGCAGATTGATCAGACCCGCGGCCATGCCGGCACGGTGATCATCGACCTCGGTCATACCGATACTCAACAGCGGTGTGGCGCACCCGCCAGCCCCCGCACCGAACAAGGCCAGTCCGATAATCACGATTGGCATCACGCGGCCAATCGCCATCCCGAAGAGCATCAACCCGGCAATCATTGCTGTCAGACAAATCAGCAGCGGCAGCCGAGGACCCCAGCGTTCCACCGCGCGCCCCGCAAGCAGACTTGCAATCCCAAATCCGACCGGCACTGGCAACATCAGCAGACCCGCGTGCAACGGCGAGAAGCCGCGCACGTTCTGGAAGTGCTGGGTGATGACCATCAACGTCCCGAAATAGCAGGACATTACGACGAAGTACACCAGTAGCGCCGACCGGTACACCGGGTCGGTGAACAAGCGTAGATCGATAAGCGGGAAGGCGGCGCGACGTTCGTGCTGAACAAACAACAGCAGTAACACCATTGCCACCACTAGCAATGTGATGATCAACCCGGGTTGCCGATCCAGCCTCGGGGCCTCGATGATCGCGTACGCGATCACCGCGATCGCGGGGGCAAACAACAGCTGCCCCGGCCAGTCGAGCTGAGTCGGATCAGGGTCTTTGGATTCGCTGACACTCAGTACCGTCAGTAGCCACACGATTGCGCCAAGAGGCACATTGACCGCGAAGACGCTGCGCCAGCCGAACTCCTCAACCAGGACCCCGCCCAATGCCGGGGCGGAACCCGCACCAATACAGCCAATGGCCATCCAGCCCGCTATCGCGCGTGCTTTCATACCCGGGTC
>NZ_MWQA01000001.1:278555-305711 GCF_002086915.1 Mycobacterium persicum
GCCAGTCGAGCTGAGTCGGATCAGGGTCTTTGGATTCGCTGACACTCAGTACCGTCAGTAGCCACACGATTGCGCCAAGAGGCACATTGACCGCGAAGACGCTGCGCCAGCCGAACTCCTCAACCAGGACCCCGCCCAATGCCGGGGCGGAACCCGCACCAATACAGCCAATGGCCATCCAGCCCGCTATCGCGCGTGCTTTCATACCCGGGTCGGGAAAAGCGTGGCTGAGCAACGCCAGCGAAAGCACCGAAATGAAAGCCGCACCCACACCCTGGACCACCCGGGCCACCGTGAGTATTCCGAGGCTGACCGGTACCGCGCAGATCACCGAAGCGGCCGCGAACACCGCTAGCCCAACGAAAAATCCGCGCCGGCGGCCATACCGATCGCCGATCAAAGCGCAGCTCATCAGTACCGCAGCCATACCGAGGCTGTAGCCGGCGACCGCCCACTGAAGACCCTGCTCACCGGTCTTATACACGGCTTGGATGCTGGGCAACGCCACGTTCACGATGTTGACGTCCACAAACACCATGAAGATTCCCAGACCGGTCGCCACAATCGTCAGCCGCTGGCGCGGCGTCATTGCACGGTGCGAAACCTGTGTCACTGTCATCTCAAGCCCCTTTCGCGATAAGTGCGCAACCGTGCTTGCGCAATTTCTCGACATCGTCGGGTGGACGCCGACACTAGCCACCAGCTGCTGAGCCGATCTTGCTCCTCGTCGGCTGAGTTGTCCGGGCTTTCGGCTGATCAGGAGTGGCAACAGCGAGAAACGTCGCAGCAGCGATGCGCGAAATCGCCTTTGGGAATCGTCGCCCAGGCGTTGGTCCACCACACGGTCTTCACCACGACATGCACGATCGAGTGTCCTGCGTTGCGCGCGGTCGCCGAGCGTGCCAAGGCCGATGCCGATGCCGCGCTGTCCGAGCGCAGACCGTGATCGATAATCAGCACCATGTACGACGTGCGGATCGCGGCGGCCGCGCGCAATGCGGTGCGAGCCGCGTTGGTCGTGGCCGGTATTTCCATCGCCTCGGCGTGTGGCCATCCTGCGCCGCCGGAGCCGTCGCCGACGCTGTCGACGGTCACCGCCGGCGCCACGTCCACCAATCTCCCGATAACGGCGTCCCCGACCACCGTCGCCGGCATGTACGGCGACCCCGTGACCGCCGCCAGGTACTGGCAACAGCAGTCGCTCGAGGACAACTGTGGGCTGGTTTCGGTAGCCGACGTGGTCGGTCAGATCACCGGGCACGCGCCGACCGAGCAAGAGATGATCGCGCTGGCGGAAAGCACTCCTTCGCAGACCAACCCGGGGCCGATCTATGCCCCCGCCAACGACCCGAGCCACGCCAACGGCACCGGGGGCATCGAGCTGGGGGACACGGTCGTACTGCTGGCGCACTACGGCATCACCTCCGTGATGACCGATACCACGCACCCCGATCAGACCGGGCTTACCGCCCTGCAGCAGTACCTCACCGATAACCGCAAGATCATCGCCTGGGTCAATTCCGCGGTCATCTGGAACAGCGCCGATCAGCGCAGCACGGCCGACCACTTCCTCGTCGTCACCGGGATCGACACCAACAACGAGATCGTCCACCTCAACGACCCCGGCGCCGACCACGCCGACGAGCAGGTCGCCGTGACCACCTTCACGTCGGCCTGGCACACCGGCGGGGATTCGATCGTGGTCACTGCCGCCGCAGGTTGAGCGAAAACGACACCCCGCGAACCGGCGGCTCGCGGGGTGTCGCTCGGTCACACCGGCGGATCAGGCGAGATCGAAGCGGTCGTTGTTCATGACCTTGACCCAGGCCGCGACAAAGTCCTCGACGAACTTGCCCGCATTATCGTCCTGGGCGTAGACCTCGGCCAGTGCGCGCAGCACCGAATTCGAGCCGAACACCAGGTCATTGGCGGTCGCGGTCCACTTCAGATCGCCCGTGGCCCGGTCATGACCCTCGTAGACGTTCTCCGCGGCCTCCGAGGGCTTCCACTCCGTACCCATGTCGAGCAAGTTGACGAAGAAGTCGTTGGTCAGCGCTCCCGGCCGGTCGGTGAAGACGCCGTGCTTGCTGCCACCGTGGTTGGCGCCGAGGGCACGCAACCCGCCGACCAGCACCGTCATCTCCGGAGCGGTCACACCCAGCAGGTATGCCCGCTCGACCAACAGGTGCTCGAGCGGAGCTTTCTCGCCGGGACGGACGTAGTTGCGGAACCCGTCGGCGCGTGGTTCCAGCACCGCGAACGACTCCACGTCGGTGTTGTCCTGCGAGGCGTCGGTACGCCCGGGCGCGAAATGCACCGAGATCTCGTAGCCGGCGTCCTTGGCCGCCTTCTCCACCGCCGCCGACCCGGCCAGCACGATCAGGTCAGCCAGCGAGATCTTCTTGCCGCCGGATGCCGATCCGTTGAACTCCTGCTGGATGCGCTCCAGCACGGGCAACACCTGCTGCAACTCGGCGGGCTCGTTGGCCTCCCAACTCTTCTGCGGCTCGAACCGCAGCCGACCGCCGTTGGCGCCGCCACGCTTGTCGGTGCGCCGGAAACTTCCCGCGGCCGACCAGGCCGTCTTGACCAGTTGCGGTACGGACAAGCCGGATTGGAGCACCTTGCTCTTGAGCGCGGCGACATCCTGCTCGTCGACCAGCTCGTGATCGACGGCCGGAACCGGGTCCTGCCACAGCTGCGGCTCGGCAACCCACGGACCCAGGTAGCGACTGATCGGCCCCATGTCGCGGTGCAGCAGCTTGTACCACGCCTTGGCGAATGCCTCTTGCAGTTCCTCGGGGTGATCCAGCCAACGCCGGGTGATGTCGCGGTAGATCGGCGACTCGCGCAGCGAGATGTCGGTGACCAGCATCGTCGGGGCGCGGCCCGGTCCGCCGAACGGATCGGGGATGGTGCCCGCACCGGCGCCGTCCTTGGCGGTGAACTGCCACGCTCCGGCGGGGCTCTTGGTCAGCTCCCACTCGTAGCCGTAGAGGGTTTCCAGGAAGGAGTTGTCCCACTTGGTCGGCGTGGGTGTCCAGACGACCTCCAGGCCGCTGGTCATGGCGTCCTTGCCCTTGCCGCTGCCGTAGGAACTCTTCCAGCCCAGTCCTTGTTGCTCGAGCGGGGCGGCCTCCGGCTCGGGACCGACCAGCTCAGGATCGCCGCGCCCGTGGGTCTTGCCGAAGCTGTGCCCACCCACGATCAGGGCAGCCGTCTCCTCGTCGTTCATGGCCATCCGGCCGAACGTCTCGCGGATGTCGATTGCCGCGGCGATCGGATCCGGCTTGCCCTCAGGACCTTCGGGGTTGACGTAAATGAGGCCCATCGTGGTGGCACCGTAGGGCTGGGCAAGGTTACGTTCGCCCGAGTAGCGCTTGTCGGTGCCCAACCATTCGTCCTCCTCGCCCCAGAGGACTTCCTCCGGCTCCCAGACGTCTTCGCGGCCGAATCCGAAGCCGAAGGTCTTGAATCCCATCGATTCCAGGGCGACGTTGCCGGCGAAGATGATCAGGTCCGCCCACGAGATCTTGTTGCCGTGCTTCTTCTTGACCGGCCACAGCAATCGGCGGGCTTTGTCCAGGCTCGCGTTGTCCGGCCAGCTGTTGAGCGGGGCGAACCGCTGCAGGCCCTGGCCGCCGCCGCCGCGGCCGTCGTGAATGCGGTAGGTCCCCGCGGCGTGCCAGCTCATCCGGATGAACAGGCCGCCGTAGTGGCCGTAGTCGGCGGGCCACCAGTCCTGCGAGGTGGTCATCACCTCGACCAGGTCCGCCTTGAGCGCGTCGACGTCGAGTTTGGCGAACTCGCTGGCGTAGTCGAAGTCCGCACCGAGCGGGTTGGCCGCCGGCGGGCCCGGGTGCAGCATCGACACGTCGATCTGATCGGGCCACCAGTCCCGGTTCGTCAGCGGTGCATGCGCCTTGGGCTTGGGCGACGGGATCGCCGGGTTTTCGCTCTCACTGGTGCTCGCCGTGTTCGAATCCGGTTGCGGCGGGCGGCTTTCGGATGTATCGGATGACACAGCATTCCTTCCGGGTGTGGGTGAAACGGGCTGCGATCACGGCTGTGATCGAGGTATTGCGGTCGAGCAGTCGGGGCACAGACCCCAGTAGATGACCTCGGCCTCGTCGAGAACGAAGCCATCAAGAACGTTGCCGTCGTCCGCGGGAGTCAGGCACGGCGCATCCCCGACCGCACAGTCGATATCGGCGATGACTCCGCACGAGCGGCAGACGACGTGATGGTGGTTGTCGCCCACCCGGGACTCGTAGCGGGCGACCGAACCTGACGGCTGGATCCGACGGATCAGGCCTACCGCGGTCAGCGCATTGAGCACGTCGTACACCGCCTGGCGGGAAACCTCGGGCAGGCCGGTCCGAACCGCCGAGAAGATGGTCTCGGTGTCGGCGTGCGGGTTGGCGTCGACGGCTTCGAGTACCGCAAGCCGGGGCCGGGTAACACGCAGATCGGCCATTCGCAGCTTTTGTGTGTAGTGCGCCGTTGACGCCACTTCGTCACTATGACGCGTTATCTTGAATCAGTCAAGACTTCTGGGGGTGGGATTTGGCGAATCCGTCGGGGATCATCTTCGTCGGCTCCGGCCGGGCCCACCATCGGGCGTCGGTCGCCTCGACTCATCCGCTCATGAGCCCAATCGCCTTGTCCCGCAAGTAGTTGAGCCGTGATCGTGGATCGCGGCTCAACCGGTGACCAAGCGCTCCAACCTCTGCAGCGACGCAGTCAGGTAGGCAACCGAAAACGGCGGCATCCCGCCGACCTGGTCGCGAAAACTTTGCGGGGTGGCACTCCAGTCGTAGGTGAGGGTGACGTCGGTGTGCTCCCCGCTGGGGACCAGGTCGTAACGCCACCACCAACCGCCGGCAACGTGGTTTCCTGTGGTGTCGAGCTGGCCCGGCATCCAGCCGATGGCGCGGTCCCGGTCGAAGACATTGACCAAGTTGTAGGTGACGTAGTCACCACCGGCTTGCGTCAAGTACATATTCATCGCGAAGACCTGACCGCTGCCGGTGATCGGTGCGGCGTCTATCGCGTCGCGGACCCAATCACCCGGCTCGGTGTCCCGATGGCGCGACGGCTGGACCAGAACTGCGAAAACCTCCGCCGGAGTCGCGGCGATGGTACGGCTGACGACAAACCGCTCCGGATTCATGTTCATGCGTTGTCCTCGGTCCACAGGCGCGCCCGATTACTTGTCGCGAACGTCCAGCCAACCACACCGGCAGTCCATCCCTCCTTGCGCCCCGGCCCCGGTCTGGTGAACCCGACGGGCGGGGTACGAACTGGCGGATGGCGCGCCGGCTGGTTTGATGGATGACACGGGGAGAATGCAGCAGACCGGTGCATGCCACCCGCGGGGGCCTCAAGGGGGGGCCAGAAAGGCGCACGATCATGGCTCAAAAGCTGAGGCCGCATTTCGACAAGGTGCAGGCGCACTATGACTTGTCCGACGACTTCTTCCGGCTGTTCCTGGACTCGACCCAGACCTACAGCTGCGCCTACTTCGAGCGCGACGACATGACGCTGGAGCAGGCCCAGATCGCCAAGATCGACCTGTCGCTGGGCAAGCTGGGCCTGCAGCCGGGCATGACGCTGCTCGACGTGGGCTGCGGCTGGGGGGCCACCATGCGCCGGGCCATCGAGAAGTACGACGTCAACGTCATCGGGCTGACCTTGTCGAAGAACCAGGCCGCCCACGTCCAGAAGACCTTCGACGAGATGGACGCCGCGCGCAGCAGGACGGTGTTACTGAAGGGCTGGGAACAGTTCGACCAGCCCGTCGACCGGATCGTGTCCATCGGCGCCTTCGAGCACTTCGGCCACGACCGCTACGACGACTTCTTCGCCATGGCACACCGGGTCCTGCCCGCCGACGGCGTCATGTTGCTGCACACCATCACCGGACTGACCCGAGAGCAGCTCAGCGAGCAGGGTCTGCCCATCTCGATCGACATCATCCGCTTCGTCAAGTTCATCGTCACAGAGATCTTCCCCGGCGGCCGGTTGCCGTCGATCGACATGGTGGCGGTGCGCTCGGCACAGGCCGGATTCACGCTGACCCGGCGCCAGTCGCTGCAACAGCACTACGCACGCACCCTGGACCTGTGGGCGCAGGCGCTGCAGTCGCACCAGGACGAGGCCATCGCCATCCAGTCCGAAGAGGTCTACGAGCGCTACATGAAATACCTGACCGGCTGCGCCAAGGCTTTCCGCACCGGCTACATCGACGTCAACCAGTTCACCTTGCAGAAGTAGCATTTCGCACCGACCCCTGGCGACAGATGGCCAAAGCGGTTGGGAGCACCCGGCGCCATTTCGGATGCAACGACACGGCCAAGAGCAGGAAACGAAGCATAACGATTCGGCGTTCACCCTGGAATTGATCCGCAAGCGGATGCGAGTGTGTTGCGGTGAGTGTTGACGTCGGCGAGTTGGCGCATGTGTCGGCAGCGCACTGGGCGGACCGACCGCCCCGGCGCTGCGAGCGCGGCCACTGGCTGTTGCCCGGGCACATGATCGTGGCCACCATCCAATGTTCCTGCGGCCGGCACATCTGTTGGCAATGCGAGTGCGGTGCGGCTACCTATGGGCCGGCTTTGATTGAATCCTGCAGCCTTGCCGCCGGCGGGTCCGGCGATACTTAGCCGGCCGTTTGTCGACACGCCATTGACGCCGTTGCGGCGCGCCGCGCAGGACAACAGCCCGGGCACAAATCTCACTAGGGCGCCGGCGAGATAGGTCAGATGTATGTGTCGTGGCGGGCAGCGCGCCGTTGCCCGAGCAGGCTCGAACTGCGTTCGGCGGTGATCCACAGATCTCATCTGTCGGCCGCCCAACTCTGGTAAGCGACACCCATCGCCCCTTGGCCTGACTCCCAGTGATCCGGTGTTCGTGCTCAGCAAAGGTGTGTCTGATTGCCCTGCAACGCAACGGGATGCGGTGTGCTCGGATGCAACCGCCAGGCAATCCCTTCCGGAATCAGCCGGTTTCGCTAACCTCTTGCGCCGCTCGGGCGCACCCGAAAGGCAATCAACGGCTCGACCTACGCCCACAATCCGTCAGCAAGCACGCCCAACCGCATCGCCGGCCAACTCCGGCTGGTCAGCCCGAATGAGTTAGCACACCGGCGCGGATCGGCTCACTATCCACCGATCGGTGGACGCGGCTGTCATCCGACCGGGGGATGGAGCGCCCTGTCACGTTGTGTATCCTGGTTCACACCTGGCTATGCAACTGAATTGTTTACAATACAAATGTATTCCATGGTTACGTCCAACAGATTTGATGACGACCCGCGGATGATTAGTGAGAGTTGGATGACAGCGAATTCAACAATGTAGATCGGTAGTCGATGCAGCGTAAAATCTAAAATGTGCTTGATCACAAGCGCACGATTTAGCTCCATCAAACCGTATAGCCTCAACACATTTGTCTATGACGTGCATGAATTCATGATCTCCGAACTAGGGTCGGCAATGTCAACCATTGTTTCTTCTCGAAGCAATCTCTGATGACAAAGCTTAAAATGAGGCTTCTTTGCTTCGATCTTAGTGTGTTCCGTTGTCAAAGCCGATGATTCGACTGGCTGATTGGAGTGACGATGTTCTTTCACTTTTCGTGGTTACCACCGGAGATTAATTCGGCTCGGATATATTCGGGTGCCGGGTCGGGATCATTACATGCCGCAGCCGCTGCCTGGCAGCGGTTGGCCCATGATCTGCAGGCGACAGCGTCGTCGTTTCAATCGGTGATCGCCACGTTGGTCTATGGGCAATGGGCGGGAGCAGCATCGATGTCCATGGCGGCAGCTGCAGCTCCGTTGACGGGATGGTTGACCGCGGCCGCCGAGCACGCCCAGCTGTCCTGCGGTCACACGCAGGCGGCAGCGGCAGCCTACGAATCGGCGTTTGCGACCACTGTTCACCCGGCAGCGGTGGCAGCGAATCGAAACTTGCTCACAACGCTGGTAAACACGAATTTCTTGGGCCAAAATGCTCCGGCGATCGCGACGACCGAGAGCGCATACGCCGAAATGTGGGCCCAAGATGTCGCCGCCATGGTCGGCTACCACACCAAGGCAGTGACCCTGGCCTCGACATTGTCTCCGCTGAGCGCGCCACCGACTGATCTGGTAGGCGGTACAGCGGCTCAGCCGTGGTTTCCGCCCGTCAACCCGCCCATCATCGATCCGCTGGGCCCGCTGTTTAATACGGTCTCGGGCGTGCTGTCGGATTTGCCGGTGTCGTCAGTGTTGTCGGTGGCCGAATTGGGAATGTACCCGGTCAGCTTCATGATGTCGCCATTAATGATGGCGATGTCGAGTGCCCGCGGGGCCAGCAGCGGATTGGGCGCAGCCGGATTGGGAAGTGCCGCATCCGCTGCGGCGTCCTCGGTTGTGCCCATTGCCGGAAGCGCTGCTCCTGCCCTGACCGGACTTGGCGGCGCCGCGATGCCGGGTTCGGGGATGTCGGCGGTGATGGGCCAGGCTCACACCCTGGGGGCGGTATCGGTGCCGGCGACCTGGCCAGGATCATTGCCCAGCGGGCTTACCAGTTCGGCAGTGCAAGGACTTGGATCCATGCCAACCCCTGCCGCCATGGCGCAACCAACCGAATCCGCCGATGGTATCCCGATGATGCCCATTGCGCCTCGGGGCGCGGGATCGACTTCAGCGACGCCCAGCGAGGTAACCGCCCGCGGCGGCGTCGGCGCTGCTGCGCCTGCGCTGGCCACCCCACACAGCGTGATCCCGCGAGCCGGAATCGGATAACGCGCAAACGGCGCTCACACGCTGCCCGACAACGACATTGGTAAACCCAGGAGGATAAGCGGTGTCATATGTGACCATCGTGCCGCAGGCGTTGGACTGCGCCGCAACAGATTTGGCAGCCATCGGATCAGCATTTAGCGAGGCAAGCGCCGCCGCTGCCACCCCGACAACGGCGATACTACCCGCCGGCGCCGACGAGATTTCGGCGGCGATGGCCGCCGCACTTACCAGGCAGGGCCAACTGTGGCGCACCTTCAGCAACGAATACGAATGGCTCCACCAGCAATTTGTCAACCTACTCAACGGTAGCTCATTGAAGTATTGGACTACCGAGATAGAAAGCGCCGCACAAAATGCGCTCAAGACTGCCAACGCCGACAGCGAATGGCTTGTCGGGCGTCCGATCATCGGCAACGGCGCCAACGGGCTCAACGGGACCGGACAAAACGGCGGCGCGGGTGGATGGCTGTGGGGTAACGGCGGCAACGGCGGATCCGGCGCAGCGGGCCAAAACGGCGGCAATGGCGGAGCAGCCGGACTCTTTGGCAACGGCGGCAACGGCGGAGCCGGCGGAGCCGGCGCCAACGGCGGCGCCGGTGGCCACGGCGGACTACTGGTTGGCAACGGTGGCGCCGGGGGAGCCGGCGGCACCGCGGCTGTGGCAGGGGGCAGCGGAGGCAACGGCGGCAACGGCGGCGCAGCCGGACTCATCGGCAATGGCGGCGCCGGCGGCGACGGCGGCAGCGGCGCAAACGGCTACCACGGACTCGGTCAAAATGGTGGTGCCGCAGGCAATGGCGGAGCAGGCGGCAATGGCGGCTTGCTGTTTGGCAACGGCGGCAACGGCGGCAATGCCGGCATCGCGGGCAACGGCGGCCAGGGCACACACGGCTATAACGGCGGCGACAACACCTCCGGTGGGAATGGTGGAGCCGGCGGCAACGGCGGAACCGGTGGCCAAGGCGGTGCCGGTGGCAATGGTGGCCTGTTGTGGGGCAACGGAGGTACCGGCGGGAACGGGAGCGCCGGGGGCGCTGGTGGCACCGGTGGCACCGGTGGCACAGGCGGCAATGGCTACAACGGTGGCAGTGGTGGTGCCGGCGGCAACGGCGGTGCGGCTGGCAGCGGCGGCAAAGGCGGCAATGCTGGCTGGCTCTTCGGCGATGGCGGCAACGGAGGTGCCGCTGGCGCCGGGGGTAGCGGCGGCCACGGCGGCATCGCCGGCAATGGCGGCCAAAGTGGGGTCTCCGGTAACGACGGTGCAAGCGGCACCGCGGGCGCTGGCGGCAAGGCCGGATGGCTGTGGGGGCACGCAGGTGGCCACGGGGTCGCCGACAGCGGAGGTACCAGCGACGGCTGAGGCAGCTTGACCTTGAGGCGAGCCAGCGGGCCGCCTATGCAGGTGTGGATGCCGCTGCCCCAGCCGAAGTGCTCGCTGACCTCTCGCAACGGGTCGAAGCGATCCGGATTGTCTAACCGCCGCGGATCACGGTTGGCCGCCGCATAGTTGGGGGGCGGAATTCGGCACCGCGCGAGGTCGGGTCGTGTCCGGTCAGCATCACATCGGGCACACCCCGGCCTCGATCTGCATCTGCGCGGCGAGGTGATCTCCGAACCCACGAAACCCGAGCCGACAATGAGCAACCCTTCCGATCAACCCGCGTGCAGTCATCACCTACCCGCCACCGCCATTTCGCACTGTGCAAAGGCCGCGCCGGTTGACTGCCGGTTGACTGAGGTCAGGAAGGCGACGCGAGGTGCCCCGGGCCGATTCGTGACGCGATATGGGGCCGCTATGCCGAAAACGCATATCCCGAGGCAGGACCTGGATACGCTTAATGCGCACACTGGTGAGCAAATGACGCGGAGGGAGCGGCGTGTCACTTCTGGTCGTGGCTCCCGAGATCGTGGCGTCGGCGGCAGCGGATCTGCAGAGCCTCAACTCGGCGCTGCATGCGGCGAACGCGGCGGCTGCCGGGCCCACAACCGTGCTTGCGGCCGCCGCCATTGACGAGGTGTCGGGCGCGGTGGCCACCCTGTTCGCCGGGTTCGGTCAGGAATACCAGGCGCTCAGCACCCAGGCCAATACCTTCTTCCAGCAGTTCGTGGCGACGCTGAACTCGTCGGCCGGGTCCTATCAGACCGGAGAAGCCCAGGCTGTGTCGCTGTTGCAGACGGCACAAAGCGATCTGCTGGGAGCGGTGAATGCACCGACCCTGGCGCTGTTGGGTCGTCCGCTGATCGGCGATGGCGCACACGGGACGGTGTCGAGTCCGAACGGCGCGGCGGGCGGGCTGTTGCTCGGCAACGGCGGCAACGGTTATTCCCAGACGGCTTCGGGAGTGCCCGGCGGGTCTGGTGGTCCGGCCGGGCTGATCGGCAATGGCGGTGCCGGGGGTACCGGCGGAACCGGTGCGCCGGGCGGGGCCGGCGGCAACGGAGGCTGGCTGTGGGGCTACGGCGGGCCCGGCGGACCCGGGGGAGCGTCGCTCACCATTGGCGGGACCGGCGGCGTCGGTGGCGCCGCGGGCCTGTTCGGCTGGGGCGGGGGCGGTGGTGCCGGCGGTCTCGGCGACGGCGGAATGCTCGGCACCGGCGGCGCCGGCGGACGCGGCGGGTTGTTGTGGGGCAACGCCGGGATCAGCGGGCCCGGTCTGGACGGCAGAACGGTGCCGCTGACCATGCATGCGGTCACCGAGCCGGTGGTGTACATGTCCGTCAACGGCGGACCGAGCGTGCCCGTGCTGGTGGATACCGGATCCGCCGGTCTTGTCGTCACGCCCAACGAGGTAGGGGGAATATTCGGCATGTTCCGCATGGGCTTGCCGACCAGTTTCGGACTCAGCGGTTACAGCGGCGGGCTGACCTACCTCTATGCCACCTACCATGCGCCGGTCGATTTCGGGAACGGCATCGCCACGCCGCCGACCGACGTCAACGTCGTCCTGCTGTCATTCCCCCAGACATTCTCCGGGTATTTCGCGCCCGCCGGCGTCAACGGCGTGTTGGGCATCGGACCCAATGCGACCGGACCCGGCCCCAGCATTCCGAACCAGGCGTTGCCGGGCGACCTCAACCAGGGTGTGCTCATCAACATCCCCGAGGGCACCATGCGGTTCGGTCCCGATCCGCTGGGCGCAGGAGACTCCATTACCGGATCGCCGATCGCCACGCTGGGTCTCAAGATCAACGGCGGCTCGTTGCAGCACGTCCCGATGATCGTCGACTCCGGCGGCGTGTTGGGCACCATGCCGGCAAACGTGCTCGGCACCGGCCAGGTTTCTGGGAACGTGCCGGACGGAACTCACATTCAGGTCTACACCAACGACGGTTCGACGCTGCTGTACGAGTACTTCGTGAACGGGAACGGCCCCCGGGTCATTTCCAGTGGCTTGATGAACACCGGGTATGTGCCCTTCGACCTGCAACCGGTGTACGTCTCGTACAGCCCGTCCGGTGTCGGTACGACGGTCTTCCATTAACCCGCCGTGAAACGCGGCAGCGACCGGGCCTGCGGCTACGCGCGTTCGCTGCCCTGGCCGAGCTTGTTAGCGGCGAATGTGGCTGCCTGCGTTGTCATCCCGGACTGGATGTAGGTAACGTGCGCCATGATGTTGCCGCCGCCGGTGCATATCGGATCCTCGGCGGCGCACATGTTGATGACCTTGGAGCTGTACAGCGGGTTGATGGTCGGCAACGGTTGGCCACCCCACAACATGCTCGAGAACCCGCTGGACGGCTCGCCGAAGAGGGCCACCGCGGCGACGTGATCGGCCACCGTGGGCGGCATCGCCGACGATGCCAAATCGATCACCCCCGCGCCCTGAGAATAGCCGCCGAGCACGATCTTCGAGTTCGGACAACTCGCCACGGTGTCCTGGATGTGAGCACTCGCATCGTCAGAACCGGCAGCCGCGCTCGCGTGATAGTCGTCGCTGGCGGGGTAATTCACTGCGTATACCCCCACGGAACGCCCACCCACCTGCGAGTTGAGCGAGTCGACGAATGCCTGGCCGACGTCCCCGAGACCAGGTGCCTGATGGGTGCCCCGAGCGAACACCACCGCGACGTCGGTGCAGGGGTCGGCTTGAGCGGCGGGGCTGACGACGACCGCGCTCAGCAGCGCGCACGCCGTCACAACCACGACACCAACGATGCGAGCAAGGCTGCATGCAGTCATCCGCCCATGCTGACATATCGCCGGCGAGCACGGTGCCGGCGGGGTCGGGCAGCTATACCGTCGGCGTCGCCCACGACGGTCGGCGAAACCTTCAGTTTTGAACCATCTGAAGCGAAGAACGCTCGGTTCGGACTGAATGGCCAGTCGGCAAGGAGGGGACCTCGGACGCTTTGCGGTCGATCCGGGTGGCAGCCGCGCCGATGTCCTGGCCTGCCGTTTCAGCGATTTGGAGGGCGCTGGCGTTGTCCCATTGGTCGAGGCGGGCCAGGAAGAAGGCTTCGGCCTCGTCGTAGCTGATGTTCGCGTCGGGGGCGATGCGGGCGACCAGGTCGGCGTAGACCCGGGCGGCTTCGGGGTCGACGAAGTCCCATTGCCCCAGCGGCCATTCCGCACTCAGATATCCTGCCGCCGAATACGCCTGGTACAACGGCGTTCCCGGATACGGCGTGATCCGGCCCATGAACTTGAAAGGCTGAGTGTATTTGGTTGCCCGCAGCAGCCGGGCGGTTTCGCGTAGCTCCTCGGGTCGCACCGTGGGGTGAAACATGATGGTCCCGGGGATCACATCAATGCCCAACTGCTGCAAGGCATTGATGGTGTCGGCGGCGTCTTGGCCACGGTTGATGATCTGCTTACGGTAAGCGCGCAACTGATCGTAGGAACCGGTCTCCAACCCGACGAACACCCGCCGCAAACCCGCCCGGTGCAAGTGCCTGAACACCTCAAGGTCGACCACCGAATCCAACCGGATATCGATCATGAAGCTGACATCGATACCGCGGCCAAGCATCGCCGAGGCAAACTCGACCGCACGCTGCTGCGAACCAGGATGCTTGGACACAAACAAATCATCGGTAATCGACACAAACTCGATACCGAAATCCGACACCAGATAACCGATCTCGTCGACCACCGCATCCACCGACTTGACCCGATAACTGCTGCGCCCCAACATCGCCGACACCGCCCCGGTCCCACAAAACGTGCACCGATACGGACAACCCCGACTGGCGAACACCGACGCGGCAAAACCATCGCCGAGCACCGTCGGCAACTCCTCGCGCGCCGGCCACGGCAATTCGTCGAGATCAACCAACCTCGACGGCGAACACACCACCCCACCGCGCCCGTCGCGGCGCGCCAGCCCCGCAACATCCGCTAGCCCCGCACCATTGACCACCGCCAAAGCCAACTCGGTAAACGCCACCTCGCCATCGCCGACCACCACGAAATCAAAACAGTCATACTCAGCCAAAATGCGCTCGTAGTTCAGTGTGGCGATCACATTGCCCAACGCGATCTGCACACCCTCCCAGCACTGACGCGCCCGCCGCGCCAACCACAACACCTCGGCAAAGGTATCGATACACGAAAACCCCACCAACCGCGGCACACCCGCGACCGCCACCGCAGCCTGCATCGCCTGCCACGTCTGCTCCACACCCTCATGCCCGGCCACCAAACCATTGACCGTCACGACCTCAAGCCCACGCGCCCTGGCGTAAGCCTTGATCGACATCAACCCCAAATGCTCCATCGGCATCGACGAATACACCCACGGATCACCGAGTTTTTGCTCGCCGACATAAGACCGCCCGTTGGCACGCACCCCCGGAGGATTGACCAACAAAACCGTCACGCCACCCACCCCACACCATCAACCAGCACCGAGCACCCGCTCACCCCCGGCCGCCACGATGCGGAACACCCAGGCGCAGGCGATGTCCCACAACCGTTTTCAGCCACTAACGTCGTCACTTCTTGGCGATGCGCTATCTCAGCCATGCCAGGCGGTAGGGATTTCTTCTTATCTTTCCCTTACTCTCCAAGGCGGTCTGTCCGCCGATCGGCCGATACGTTGGATGAATACCATGTCCGCCGATCGGGGGACCCCTATTCGGTGCACAAATCTGGCGGCTGACCAATCCCGCCGCCCACCATGCGTCGCCTGCCCAAAATGGCGCTTCGCAGCAGGCATACAGGCCGGTGCCGATCCGCGGCGCGCCGGCTAGTCCGGCGGCTCATCCTCCAAGCCACCGGCAGCGGCACGTTCCCGGTCGCTGGGTTTGCCCGGAACACCTTCTGCTTCGCGTTCGTCGGCGACCTTCTCATCGAGCCGGTCGACGATGTTCTCCAGCTTCTGGGAGTGGTCCAGCTGCTCGCTATCGAATTCAGTCATGAGCGCTTCCGTTGAGGTCAGATCTTCTGGTTGGCCCGCCGTTGGTGCGAGCCCTCGCCACCCCATACCCTGCCGTGCGCGGTTGGTAACACGCCTATCCTGGCCGGAGTGTCCGAGCCGTCCATCGAAACGTCCGGGGCGACGTTGCGCAGCCGACTCGACGGCCTGACCATCCGCGACGCCGCGTACCTCGGCCGGCGCCTGAGGAATCTGCGCGGCGCCAAGCCCGACAAGCTGCGACAGCTCACCGACCAGATCGCCGCGGCCGAGGCTCTGGTGGCCGCGCGGCAGGCCGCCGTCCCCGCGATCACCTATCCTGACCTGCCGATCAGCGAACGACGGGAGGAGATCGCCGACGCGGTGCGGAAGCATCAGGTCGTGGTCGTCGCCGGCGAAACCGGTTCGGGAAAGACCACCCAGCTGCCTAAGATCTGTCTCGAGCTCGGCCGCGGCCTCCGCGGCACCATCGGACACACCCAGCCGCGACGGCTGGCAGCGCGCACCGTCGCGCAACGCATCGCCGATGAGTTGCACACTGCGCTTGGTGACGTGGTCGGCTACGCCGTCCGGTTCACCGACCAGGTCAGTGACCGCACCCTGGTCAAGCTGATGACCGACGGCATCCTGCTCGCCGAGATTCAGCGTGACCGCCGCCTGCTGCGCTACGACACCCTGATCCTCGATGAGGCCCACGAGCGCAGCCTCAACATCGACTTCCTGCTCGGTTACCTGCGCGAGCTGCTGCCGCGCCGCCCCGACTTGAAGGTGATCGTCACGTCGGCGACGATCGAGCCGCAGCGCTTCGCGGCGCATTTCGGTGGAGCCGACGGCGGGCTCAGCGTCCCGATCGTCGAGGTGTCCGGACGCAGCTACCCGGTGGAAATCCGCTACCGGCCATTGGAAGTCGCCGTTTCACCCGGCACCGACGATGATCCCGACGATCCCGACCACGAAATCGTGCGCACCGAGACCCGCGACGAAATCGAGGCGATCATCGACGCGATCGGTGAACTCGAGGCCGAACCGCCCGGCGATGTCCTGGTGTTCTTGTCCGGTGAACGCGAAATCCGCGACACCGCAGAGGCCTTGACAGGCTTGAGAAATACCGAAGTATTGCCGCTGTATGCCCGGCTGCCCACCGCCGAACAACAGAAGGTGTTCGCGCCGCATACCGGACGCCGCGTGGTGCTGGCGACCAACGTGGCCGAGACGTCACTGACGGTGCCGGGTATCCGCTACGTCGTCGACCCCGGCAACGCACGCATTTCGCGCTACAGCCGCCGGCTGAAGGTGCAGCGGTTGCCCATCGAACCGATCTCGCAAGCGTCGGCCGCACAACGGGCCGGGCGATGCGGCCGACTCGCCCCCGGCGTGTGCATCCGCCTCTACTCCGAGCGCGACTTCGCGGCTCGCCCGCGCTACACCGATCCGGAGATACTGCGGACAAATCTGGCCGCGGTGCTGCTGCAGATGGCGGCGTTGCAGCTCGGTGCCCCACCCGGCTATGTCGAGAACTTCCCGTTCCTCGACCCGCCCGATCGGCGCAGCATCCGCGATGGTGTGCAACTGCTGCAGGAGCTCGGCGCGTTCGACCGCGACGGCGCGATCACCGACCTGGGCCGCCGCCTGGCGCGGCTGCCGGTCGACCCGAGGCTGGGCCGGATGATTCTGCAGGCCCAGACCGAGGGATGCGTGCCGCAGGTGCTGGTGCTGGCTGCGGCCCTGACCATCCCCGACCCACGCGAGCGCCCGGCCGACCGCGAGGAGGCGGCCCGCCAGCGGCATGCCCGCTTCGCCGACGAGAACTCCGACTTCATGTCCTACCTCAACCTCTGGAATTATCTGCGTGAGCAGCGTAGAGAATTGTCGGGCAACGCTTTTCGGCGGTTGTGTCGCGACGAATTCCTGCACTATCTGCGTATCCGGGAGTGGCAGGACCTGGTCGGGCAGCTGCGCAGCATCGCCCGCGACCTGGGCCTGGCCGCCTCCGGGGTCGAGTACGACGACGTTGACCCGGCCCGCATCCACGCGGCGCTGCTCGCCGGGTTGCTGTCGCATGTGGGGATGCGCCGGGAGGACGCGCGCGAGTATCTGGGCGCGCGCAATTCCCGGTTCGTCCTCGCGCCCGGCTCGGTGCTCACCAAGCGGCCACCGCGCTGGGTCGTGGTGGCAGAGCTGGTCGAGACGAGCCGCCTGTACGGGCGGACCGCCGCGCGTATCCAACCGGAAGCGGTGGAGCGGGTCGCCGGCGACCTGGTGCAGCGCACCTACAGCGAACCGCACTGGGATGCCGGCCGCGGTGAGGTGCTGGCCTACGAGCGGGTGACGCTGTACGGGCTGCCGCTGGTGGCCCGCCGCCGCGTCGGATATGCCCGCGTCGAGCCGCAGGTGGCGCGGGAATTGTTCATCCGGCACGCGCTGGTGGAGGGCGACTGGCAGACCCGCCATCGTTTCCTGGGCGACAATGCACGGTTGCGGGCCGAACTCGGGGACCTCGAGGAGCGGGCCCGTCGCCGCGATCTGCTCGTCGGTGACGAGGACGTCTACGCGCTCTACGACACGCGCATTCCCGCCGACGTGGTCTCGGCGCGCCACTTCGACGCGTGGTGGAAGAAGCAGCGACACCAGACACCGGATCTGCTCACGTTCAGTCGTGACGACCTACTGCGCGCCGAGGATACCGCCGCCGCCGATCGGCCGGACCTGTGGCGGACCGGCGATGTCGCGTTGTCGCTGACCTACCGCTTCGAGCCGGGCGCCGCCGACGACGGTGTCACGGTGCACGTCCCGATTGACGTGCTGACGCGTTTGGGTGGCGACGAGTTCGCCTGGCAGGTACCGGCATTGCGGGAGGAACTGGTTACCGCGCTCATCCGTTCGCTTCCGAAAGAGTTGCGCCGCAACTTCGTTCCCGCTCCCGATACCGCCCGCGCCGTGCTGGCCGGGATCGATCCGGAACGGGAGCCGCTGCTGACGGCGTTGCAGCGCGAATTGCGCCGTCGCTCCGGGGTTTTGGTGCCCATCGACGCCTTCGTCCTGGAGAAGCTGCCGCCCCATCTGCGAGTGACGTTCGCCGTCGAGTCCCGAAACGGCACCGAGGTCGCCCGCGGCAAGGATCTGGGTGCGCTGCAGGAGCGGCTGGCGACACCGGCCCGCGAGGCTGTTGCGCATGCGGTCGCGGGGGAGGTGCAACGAACCGGGTTGCGCACCTGGCCCGACGATCTGCCCGAGGTGCCGCGGGTCGTGGAGCGCACGGTCGACGGGCGCACCGTGCGGGGTTTTCCGGCGTTCGTCGACGCGGGCGGCGCGGTTGACCTACGTGTGTTCGCCACGTCGGTCGAGCAGGAACGCGCAATGGGTCCGGGCATCCGGCGGCTGTTACGATTGAGCGTCACCGCATCTCTCAAAGCCGTTGACCGCCAACTGGATCCACGGACGCGCCTGACGCTCGGCGCGAACCCGGACGGCTCCGTGCCCGCGTTGCTCGACGACTGCGCCGACGCTGCGGTGGACGCGCTGGCGCCCGCGCCGGTGTGGACACGTGCGGAGTTCGCTTCGCTGCGCGATCGGGTAGCGCAAGATCTCGTGCCGATGACCGTCGACATCGTGGGCCGAGTCGAAAAGGCGTTGTCCGTCGCGCAGCAAGTGCAGCTGTTACTGCGCGCCGAACCGCCTGCGGCACAGACCGATGCGATCACCGACATCCGCACCCAGCTGGACCGGCTGTTGCCGCCCGGGTTGGTCACCGCGACCGGACGCGCGCGTCTCGCCGACCTCACCCGCTACCTGACCGCCATCCGCCGGCGCCTGGAGAGGCTGCCGTACGCGATCGAGGCCGACCGTGAGCGGATGCGGCGGGTGCACGCCGTGCAAGACGCTTATCACGAACTGCTGCAGGGGCTGCCCGCGGCACGGGCGGCGGCCGCGGACGTCCGGGACATCGCGCGCCTGATCGAGGAGCTGCGAGTCAGCCTGTGGGCCCAGCAACTCGGCACGCCGCGGGCGGTCAGCGAGCAGCGAATCTATCGCGCCATCGACGCCGTGTGGTCTCAGCGGTCCTGATGGAGAAGCGGCTGTAGTTCCCACTCTCACGATATACGGCACCTGGGGGCTTGCGGCAAGACCCCGGTCATGCCGCAAAATCATTGGCCGGGGCGAAAACTCACGGAATTTGGGGGCGAAATTGCGGGTGCGGTCGGGGGCATGCGAGTCGAGCCGAGAGGCCTCTGCGGTGGCCGACCATGCGGTGCTGGTGGCCGGGGCGGGACCGACCGGGCTGATGTTGGCCGCCGAATTGGCGTTGGCAGGAGCCGACGTTGCCGTTATCGAGCGGCGCGCCGACCAGCAGCTCATCGGCTCGCGCGCGGGCGGTCTGCATTCCCGTACCCTCGAGGTCCTCGATCAGCGTGGAATTGCTGAGCGGTTCCTCGCACAGGGGCAGCTGGCCCAAGTCGCTGGATTTTCGCAAATGCGTCTGGATATCAGCGACTTCCCGACTCGGCACCCGTATGGGCTGGCGTTGTGGCAGAACCAGATCGAGCACATCTTGGCCGGCTGGGTCGACGAGCTGGGGGTGCCGATCTATCGCCGGCGTGAGGTGACCGGCATTGTCCAAGACCTGAGCGGCGCCGATGTCAGGCTGGCCGACGGCCGGTTGCTGCGGGCGCAATATCTGGTCGGCTGCGACGGCGGACGCAGTGTGGTTCGCAAGGCAGCCGGCATCGACTTTCCGGGATGGGATCCGACAACCAGTTACCTGATCGCCGAGGTCGAAATGACCTTCGGGAAAGGCGAGGAGCCGGAGTGGGGCATCCGCCACGACGCGCTCGGTGTCCATGCGCTGAGCAGCAGCGACGATGGGGCGTCGGTGCGCGTCATGGTGACCGAGCAAAACCTTCAACGTACTGGCGAACCCACGTTGCGCGATCTGCGCGAGGCACTCGTCGCGGTATACCGAACGGATTACGGGATCCGCAGGGCCGCATGGATTTCCAGGTTCACCGATATGGCGCGCCAAGCCGCGGCCTACCGCAACGGACGGGTGCTGCTGGCCGGTGACGCCGCACATGTGCATCACCCGGTTGGCGGTCAGGGCCTCAACACCGGTGTGCAGGACGCGGTGAACCTGGGATGGAAGCTGGGTCAGGTGGTTAACCAGATATCACCCGACGGTCTCCTGGACACCTACCATGCCGAACGTCACCCGGTTGCTGCCCGTGTGCTGCGCAACGTCATGGCGCAAGGTGCCCTTCTTCGCCGCCTGGATGACCGCACCAAGGCTCTGCGCGACACCGTTGCCGAACTCCTCGGCATGGACGAGCCCCGCAAGCGATTCGCCGCGATGATGTCGGGCCTGGACATCCGTTACGAGATTGGTGACGGGCATCCGCTGCTGGGTCGCCGCATGCCCGATCTGGACGTAGTCACGTTGGACGGCCCAATCCGGGTGTTCACCCTGTTGCATCGTGCCCGTCCCGTGCTACTCAATTTTTCTGAGCCCGGCGCCTTCGAAATCACCGGGTGGGCGGACCGAGTCCAGCTGATCCACGCGAAATACGCTGGCAAATGGGAGCTTCCGGTGCTCGGCGCGGTCACACCGCCAGCCGCGGTATTGATCCGCCCCGACGGGCATATCGCCTGGGTGGCGGGCCTCGCCGATCAGGAGCTGCGCGCGGCCCTGACCGCCTGGTTCGGGCAACCGCGTGCTGTGAACGCCTCGACAGGGTAGCAGCGGCCGGACTGATTTCCTCAGGATTGCGCGGTGCCGTTTCGTTCGATCCACTGCGACAGCGCATCCTCCAGCGCGGCCGCGACGGTCACACCGGCGCTGCTGGCGGCCTGCTCGAACCGGTCGACCAGATCCGCTGGCACCGAGGCGTTTACCTTGGCACGTGTCGGCTTTGGCGTAGCCGGCTGGACAGCGACCGTCGGCGCATGTCGCGCCACCGTTGCGTCCATGGTTTCACGCAGCGCGGGAATCACGTCCAGCAATCTGGCGAGATCATCACGCTCGATACGCAGCACCTCGGCCGGACCGGTCGTCGTTACCGTCGCAGAGCGCAGTTTCCCACGGCGAAGCACAGATTCGCCGATCACCTCACCCGGGCCCAACACGGCAATGGGATCCCGGCCCACGTATACCCGCGCCTCCCCGCTGAGCAGGATGTAGCAGGCGTCCGCCGGAGTCTGCTCATGAATCATCGGCCAGGGCTTGGACGTCGAGGTGTGATGGGCTACTCGGGCGAGCAGCTCCAGCTCGGCATCCGAGAAGTTGTCGAATGCGGTGAACTTGCGTAGCCGATGGGCGTAATCGCCGTCACGGGCGTCTGCTCCAGATCCCGCATCCGACTTCATAGTGCGCTCCTGACGTGCGATGTGATCCGGCATCGGGGAGCCTACGCCCTGTTTCCGGTGGATTCCCGGGCCGGCACCCCGGGCGATTCACGCCTGACGCGTCGCGCCACCTCGCATCCCGCCCGCCACCGGTCTAGAGTTCCGGTCGATGCGTCGTACGTGGACCTGGACATTCGACCTGCCACCGGATGAGTTGTGGCCGCTGCTGGCCGATACCAACCGGTTCAACGAAGCGCTCGGATTGCCGCCCTACACGCTCGAAGAGACCCCACTTGCCAACGGTACGGTCCGGCGCCGCGGGCAAGCCAGGGTGGCGGGCTTCTTGCTGGAATGGGAGGAGAAGCCGTACGAGTGGATCTCGGGTCGGCACTTCCGCCAATCACGCGTGTTCACCAAGGGGCCGTTTCGTCGCTTCGGCCCGGTCTTCGATATCGAGCCAGACGGTAACGGGGGCTCGCGTGTCAGCTATGCACTCGAATGGGAGCCCCTGAGTTTGGTCGGCCGTCTCTTCGGCGCGCGGCTTGCGGCCCAGGCGGGCGAAGCGGTGGGAAAACGCGTCCTGGAGGCAGTCGACTTTGCTCACGGCGATCATGCGCCCAACCGCGTGACACCGTTCGTGTTGCCGGAGCCCACACTGCCCGCCGGTGCCCCCGAGCGGGCTGCGGCGATGGCGGGTGAAATAGACCGCAGCCCTTACGGTAACGGGCTGGGCGCGCGGCTCGCCGACCTTGTCCTGCACGGCATGGCGACCGACCTGACCCGGCTCCGGCCCAAGGCGCTGGCGAACGCTCTCGGCGTGCCTGCGCGCGTTGCGACCGAGGCGTGTCTTGCCGGGGTGAAGGTTGGCTTGCTCGGCATGAAGTGGGATTTGCTGTGCCCCAACTGCCGCGGCACCAAGGTCAGCGTCGCCACCCTGTCCGAGCTGCCCCACGGTGCGCACTGCCCGTCGTGCAACATCGACTACGATCGCGACTTCGAGCGCAACGTCGAGCTGACGTTCGCGCCGGCGCCCACGGTGCGCCCATTGCCCGGCGGCCGCTTCTGTTTGTCGGGGCCGATGGAGACGCAACATGTCGCCGTACAGGTTCTGCTGGCTGCGGGGGAGCGGCGCGACGTGACCGTCGACCTGCCTCCGGGCGCGTATCGGTTACGCACGCTGCATCCCAACGGTTTCGTCGACATCGATTACCAGTCCGGCGCGTTTCCCGGTCTGCGCATCACCGGGTCGGGCGTCGAGATCCTGGACGCCGCGGATCGGGAGAACGCGCCGGGTAGTGTGACGTTTGTCAATGACGCCGGCTTCGAGCTGGCAGCCTTGATTGAGGACCGGACGTGGGCGCGCGAGACGTTAACCGCGCCAGAAGTGATCTCGCTGCAGGCTTTTCGCGATCTGTTCGCCGAGGCGACGCTGCGCCCGGGCGACGACGCGGGGGTCAGCCAGGTCGCGTTGCTGTTCACAGACCTGCGGGGCTCGACGGCCCTCTACGAACGGGTCGGCGACGCCACTGCCTACAACCTGGTGCGCGAGCACTTCACGCTGCTGGCCGCGATCGTGCGGGAGCATGACGGTGCGGTGGTCAAGACGATCGGTGACGCGGTCATGGCCTCATTCACCGATCCGGCGCGAGCGGTCCGCGCGGCGCTCGCCATGCAAGCGGCGATCTCCGCGTCGGCACATGCAGGCGGCGGCCTGGTGCTGAAGGTGGGCGTGCATGCCGGTCCCAGCGTCGTCGTGACGCTGAACGATCGCCTCGACTACTTCGGCTCAACGGTGAACATGGCCGCACGCCTGCAGGGCCAGAGCGCCGGCGGCGACATCGTGTTGTCGCACGCCGTCGCCGACGATCCGGCGGTACGGGAAATTGTGGCCGACGTGCCCCAGCGGCACGAGACGGTGATGCTCAAGGGCTTCGCCGCGCCCGTCGGCTTTGTGCGTCTGCTGACCTCGCAAGAATCGAATCAGCCTGTCTAACAGGACCTTCCGGCCCATTACGACCAGGACTGCCCCGCAATATCGGGCTCCGAACTCGCTCAGGTCACTGGCCGGGTGGCCTTCATCAGGGGTCCGAACCCGACGGCTTGCATGCGCTCCATCATCTTCGTCGGCGACGGGCGTTGCTGCAGCAGCGCGTCGACCGCCTCGTCCGGGGTATCGACGATGCGCACCAGTTGGTCAAAGTCCTCCGGTGTCAGCTTCTTGCCGCCAACGAACAGGGCCTGCAAAACCGGCAGCACGGGCAGCTTCTCGGTCCAGAACTCCCGGCCGAGGAAGATCATCGGGGAGAACGCCACCGCATTTCTCGGGTAGTAGTTCTGCGCGGCGTTTTGAAACACTTCCTGCAGTGTGCCCGCCGCGCCGCGGGTGTAGATGATCCCGTTGGCCGCCAGGGACAGCAGGATGTCTTCGCGAATGCTGTTCTGGAAGTACTTGGCGACGTCGGTAGCCAGCGGCGACAATGGTTCGTTGCCGTAGTACCAAGTGGGAACCGCGATGCTGCGTCCCCCGGTGCCGGCGAATGTTTGGGCTATCTCGTATGCGGGCGCGGCCCAATCGTGCAACTGGCGCACGATCTCGGTATCGATCTCGCCGGTGCAGGAGACCACTGTCGCACTGTCGGGCAGCGTCGGCTGGTTCTGCAAGTGTTTCAATGCGTCGGTCACATCTTGGTCCGACGCGTTGGCGAGCATTGCGCCCAAATGGGTGGCCTCCATGGCGCCGGGCCCGCCACCGCTTGCCACCAGGCAGCCGCACTGGGTCAATGTCCGCGCGATCCGTGCCACATTCGCGTAGTTCGGGGTCACGCGCGTCTCGTCGTGGCCGCCCATGATGGCCACCGTGGGCGACTTGACGCTGTGGAAAAACACCGTGAGGGCGCGCATGATCGAGTGGTCATGCAGCGCCTGCATCATCCCGGCGTAGGGATCGGTGGGACATGCGCCGCCGTTGGCGGTGAAGTAGCGATACGAGCGGAAGTCCAATGTCTCGGCGAAGCTGAGTGGGCGGTGCGGCTCGAAACCACTCATCAGCTCCAGTGACGTGTACAACGAGTTGCGGAGCGGCTGAAACGGAACTTCGAGGTTCGGCATCGGAACTCAGCACTTTCATCTGGTCATTGGTCGGCTGAACACGCGGACTCCGGTAGACCACATCGCTTCACCAGAGCAACCGCACCGTTCATGAAATCTTTTGAAGAACAAACTAAAACGAATGCGGCCGGTTTGCCGGTAATCTTCGCGCCGACCAATATCGACCGCCGCTGGGATATGCAGACGTCGGCCCCGCTGATCTGGCCGCGTCGGACATATGAATCAGCAAGCGGTGCAGAATGTTTCGTGGTGGCTGCGGCGTCAGAGCACCCGCAGGATCGGCGAGGAGGAAAAGTCGGGTGGTTGCGGACCGAGCGCGGCGGTGACCGACCGGGGCACCGAGATATCGGCGAGGTAGAGGGCACCGACCTGCGGTGCGTTGCGCATACCGATCTTGGGCAGCGCCAATGTCAGTGTTGCATCGGCGCTGACGACATCTCCGGGCGCCTCTCCCGATGTGACGTCAAGTCCGCTAGGCGTGTCCAGCGCGACCACCGAACGGGCGGACGTCATCGCGGCGATCAGTTCGGCGGCGCGCCCCCGTGGTGCGCCCCGCAGCGAGTAGCCGATCAGCGCGTCCACGGTGAGGTCGGCATCGACGACGGTGTCGCTGGTGGCCACCTTCATGCGCCGCAGAATGTCGAACTGGTGTGCCGGCACCGGGCTCAGCTGGTCTGCCGGACCGCCCAGCGTCACCACGACGTCGACGCCTGCATTGGCGAGATGCCGGGCCGCCACCAGACCGCCGCCCCCATTGCCGCCGGAACCCGCGACCACGGCGACCCGGTCGGGCGCGGCCATGGCGAGCACCAAACGGGCCAGCCGGTGACCGGCGTTCTCCATCATCTGAATCAGGTCGATACGCAAGTCCTGCATCATCACGCGGTCCACCTCGACCATCTGCACCCTGGTCAGCCAACCGATGTCGTCGGCAACCACGGTGGGAAACACCTCGCCGGACGGCCCACTCACGTCGAGCCCGGCCAGTAGGTGACCCGCGTATCGCGCTGGCCAGTCTTCGGCGTCGCCGTAGCGCCGCTCGGCGGATTGGAGCAGCCCGACCAGCTGGCTCCGGGACGGCAACCGCCCGGCGCGGTCCCACAGCCGCGACTGCAGGTAACCGCTGTACCACAGGGCCCACTCAGGGTCGGCACCGTCGGTGTCGGCGTAAGCCTGATGGTGTCGTTCGCCGGTCTCCACCAGCAGGTCTGCCAGTTCTGCCACGGTGATCGAGATCATGTCGTTGCGCCCATCATGTTGTGGTTCGGCGTTGGGACACCGAAGCATTGGTCGCTTGGGAACCTGACCGCCCTCGGCGGGTTCGGACCCGAAGTGGCATCGCTCGTGCGCTTGCCGGCTCGTCCGGGATTTGCGCGGACCGGGTCCGCAGTCGGCGGCCGCTCAACCGGCTCAGCCTCGATTGTGGCGACCAATCGTCACTCCTGGTTTGGTGCATTCGGGTTTCACTGCGGCCGGCATCACGCTACTCCGGGGAGTCCAACGCTGACATGGGTTTACCTCAGCGCGTGGCCATAGCGTCGGCAACGCGCACATGCTGGCGCCCGGCGGCATTCGGGTTCGACGACGGATTCACACGACCCAGGGCCGACCCGGGCTTCTCGGTCAGGCCGGCGCGAAATCCGGTGCCGGGCCCGTCGCGGCCATCGCGGACGACAATGATTGGCGGACCGGCGATTTCGCTGTCCAAGGTCGCCGAGTGCGCCGGTATGTCGATACCAGCGTCCGACGCCCCGGTGGTGCCTCGGCCCGGCAGGCATTCATCGACCGGCCGAGAGGGGTTCCGCCATCCCGAGCATTAGCTGTGGGCCCGCTGAAAGCTGCCTGAAAGACCGATCGTGGGGCTGAAACAAAATTACGCTCGCCTTAAGCAGAAAGGTCGGTGATCTGCTCTGCCCGCAGCAGGCGGCAGGTTGCTGATGTCGAATCCAATTGCACCACCGCAATTACCGCAGCGCGCAGCCGCCCATATGGCCGCTGCACCACTGAGTCGTCGAGTTCGGCGGGTGAGGAGATGGCAATGTCGTTTGTGATCGCTGCGCCGGAGATGATGGCTGCCGCGGCCGCGGATTTGGCCACGATGGGGTCGGCGGTGAGCGCTGCGAACGCGGCGGTAGCGGGGCCGACGGCGGCGGTACTGGCCGCGGGTGCCGACGAAGTGTCCGCGGCCATCGCGGCATTGTTCAGTTCGCACGGTCAGGACTACCAAGCGCTCAGTGCCAAGATGGCCGTGCTGCATGACCAGTTCGTGCAAGCATTGACGGGGGCAGCGGGCTCCTACGCCGGCGCCGAGGCCGCCAACGTCTCGCCTCTGCAAGCGGTGGAGCAGGACCTGCTCAATGTGATCAACGCGCCGACCCTGGCCGTGCTGGGTCGCCCACTCATCGGCAACGGCGCCAACGGGGCCCCGGGCACCGGGGCCAACGGCGCGCCCGGCGGCCTGCTGTACGGCAACGGCGGAGCCGGCGGGTCGGGGGCGCCCAACCACAACGGCGGCAACGGCGGGGCAGCCGGGTTGATCGGCAACGGCGGCGCCGGCGGGGTCGG
>NZ_MWQA01000001.1:305811-316693 GCF_002086915.1 Mycobacterium persicum
GGCAACGGCGGAGGCGGCGGAAACGGCGGGAATGCGGTGGGCATGGTCAGCGTCGGCGGGGCCGGCGCGGCGGGCGGCAAGGCGGGCTTGCTCTTCGGCAGCGGCGGGGCCGGCGGGTCCGGCGGCAGCGGCAACCAAAGCGGTGGCGTCGGGGGCGCGGGCGGCAACGCCGGCTTGCTGATCGGCAACGGCGGAGTCGGCGGACAAGGCGGGATCGGTGGGATCACCGCGGGCAAGGGCGGCGCCGGTGGCGCCGGCGCCCTGGTGATCGGCAACGGCGGCGACGGCGGCGACGGCGGAAACTCCTTCCAGGCCAACGGCGGCGACGGCGGAACGGGCGGCAACGCGGGTCTGTTCGGTGGTGGGGGCACCGGCGGCGCCGGCGGCGGAAGCGGCAGCGGCGGGGGGCCCGTCGGCAAGGGCGGCAACGGTGGCAACGGCGGCAACGCCCAGCTGGTCGGCAACGGCGGCAGCGGCGGCAACGCCGGGCCTGGCGTTCCCCCCGGCGTTCCCGGTGCCGGCGGCACCGGGGGGCTGTTGTTCGGCGCAACCGGTGTCAACGGGGCTTAGCGAGGTGGTCAACCACTGAGCCGATACCGACGTCCGTTGGCTCCCGACAACGGATTTCGCGATGCGACCAGGAACCTCAGAGAGCCAATGCGGCCCGGGCGGCGGCATGCGTCTGTCGTGCGTACCCGCCGCCGAACAGCACAACATGCGCCAGTAGCGGGAAAAGCTGGTGCAGCCCGATTCGGTTGCGCCACCCGGGTTTCAGCGATCGCACCTGCTGGTATCCGGCGAGCATGGCGTCGTAGTGCGGGCAGCCGAACAACGCAAGCATCGCCAGATCGGTCTCGCGGTGGCCGGCGTGCGCTGCCGGGTCGATCAGCACGACCCCGGCGGGTGTCCACACGAGATTGCCACTCCACAAGTCCCCGTGCAGCCGGGCCGGCTGGTCGTCGTCGTCGAAATCACCTGCACCGCAACGCCTGACGACACCGTCGATCAGGCCGGGGTCGACGCATCCAACCACACCGCCGCCAGATCGGCCATCGGGACCAGCCGCTCCTCGGCATAGAAGTCGCCCCAGCGTCGGTGCCGCCGTAGCGACATCGGCAGCGGCTGCGACAACGGCCCGAAAAACCCCGGTCCGTCCCACCCGTCGGGCCCTGCGCCGAACGCCGGTGCACCCGCATCGTGGGTGACGGCAAGCCGGCCGCCGAACGCGTGTGCCGCTTCAGCGCTCGGTGTCACCGAATCAAGCCGCCGCAGGGTCAGACTCGTTGCGTTGACTGATACGACCGTGGCGCACGGTACACCGCCGTCGGCATGTGAAAGCCATTGCAGCCCTGCGGCTTCCCAGGCGAAATAGCCGGCGGGCGCGCCAGCATGGCGCTTGACGAACTCGGTCACGCTACTTTCAGATCAATGGTCATCTGTCGCACGTCTTCCACCTACCGAAATGCCCGATTGCCGTATCTGTCGAGCGAGACGACGTCGGTGACCGGCCGGCGCGTCGTGGGACCGTATTTGCCGATCGGCCAGCCAAGAGGGATTACCGCGCACGGCGTGACATTCCATGGCAGCCCAAGTGCCCGCCGCGCCAGCAGCTTGCTCCACAGCGGCACGGTGATCAATGCCGCACCCAGCCCGGCCGCACGCGCGGCCAGCAGCAGGTTCTGCACCGCCGGATAAATGGAACCGTAAGAGCTGCTCGTCGCCACCGACGGCCAGGGCGGAATGACGCCCCTGAGGCAGGCGACAATGACGACGGGGATCTCCTCGAAATGGTCGGCCTGCCATCGCACGGCCTTTTGCAGCCGAAGCATCTTCGCGTCACCGCGGCGTTCGAAGGAACGCTTGTACATCGGGCTGACGAGGTTCATGGCTCTGCGGTTCAAACGGCCCAGTTTCGCGACTGTTTCGCGATCCTTAACGACGATGAACTCCCAATTTTGCGCGTTGGAACCGGTCGGCGCCTTCATGGCCAGCTCGAGTAGATGGAGCACGAGGCTGTCGTCGACCGGATCGCTTTTGAGCCGCCGGATGGCACGCTGAGTACGCATCGCCTCTTCGAGGGGCATTGTCAAGGGCTCTTGATGCGCTGTCATGACCACAATTCAACACGGCCGACCCAGGATGCGATGCCGCCGCACCGGCATCGTCATAGAGTGGCCGCGTGGTTGTGTTGCCCTGGCGAAGACGGCCGCCATCGCCTCATCGATGCCGGACAGGGAAAGGGCCGACCGCCCGATGACCCGAGTCGAGATCGCTGTCGTCGGTGTGCACGTCCTCGACACCCATGTCCTCGGCATCACGTCCATTCCCGAGGGGTCGCAGGGCCAGCTCGTCCCGACGATCAAGATTTCCCCCGCAGGCACCGCGGGCGGCACGGCCGTCGTTCTGCGCCGGCTCGGGGCAACAGTCCATTCCTTCGGCGCGGTCGGCGCCGACGCGATGGGCGACGCCCTGCTGGCGATGCTGCGCCGTGAAGGGGTCGACGTCGGTGGGCTGGTTCGGACCACGACGGCCCAGACCTCGGCGTCGGTCATCCCGGTGCGCCCTAATGGTGACCGACCGGCCTGGCATTGCGTGGGCGCCAATGCCATGTTTCGGCTCGAAGACCTCAACCTGGACGAGGTGATCCGGTCGTCGCACCTTCACCTGGGCGGTCCCGAGTTTCTCGGGGGTCCGGCGGCCGGCGAGCTGTTGCAGTATGCAAAAAGCAACGGGCTCAGCACATCTGTGGACATTCTCGCGCCAGGGGACCCCGGGCTGCTGCAGTGGATCGCCGACGTCCTGCCACATACCGACTATCTGTTGCCCAACGACGAACAGGTGCTAGGTTTCACCGGCGCGGCTGACGTCGTAATCGGCGCACGTCGTCTGCTGGCTACAGGTGCCGGCTGCGTGGCGGTGACCCGGGGAAGCAAAGGCGCCGTAGTCGTTTCGGATGCAGAAACTGTCGAAGTGCCCGCGTTTGCAATTGATGTGGTGGACACCACCGGTTGCGGTGACGCGTTCTCGGCCGGATTCATCCTCGGGCGCGCGCTCGGGCGCGACCTTCGAGAAGCGGCTCGCCTCGGATGCGCTACCGCAGCGCACGTCGCCACCGGAATCGGAACCGACGCCGGCGCATACGATCTCGATCTGGTCGAAGCGTTCGCCAGCGGCGATGACAGCGGGAGTCCTCGTCGCACATCGAGAAGGTCAGAATAACGTGATCAGTTGTCCTTGATGGTCACGGAAACGCGCGGCGTCGGGTCGTCATCGCCGTGGGGGAGCCGCTGCCATGCGGCATCGACCAACGGCTGTAGAAACAGCTCGCCCATGAGCCGCACCAGCACGTCGATCGCTTGCTTTGATTCGTGACGTTCGGTGGAGGCCACTCCGCTTCCACGCAGTTCGGTAACCTCACGGCGAACGTTGTCGATCAACACGTCGAGCAGCGGTATCGGCTCATTCTTTTCTAATTCGAATGCCTCTCGACGGATGTAGTTGAGCACCGGCGGGTTTTCGGCCAGCATGCGCTGGACCGCCTCCCGCCGGGCGGTTGCCGCCGCCGCGGGGCCTTCCTGATTGTCTACTCCGGCAACCGCTTGCCAGAAATACTCCGCGACCAGCTCGTCGACGGCCTGGCGAAGCCCGGCCTTGGTCTTGAAATGGTGCTGGACCAGTCCCAGCGTCACCCCGGCCTCGGCCGCGATCGCCCGCAACGACACCCGGTCCTCGCCGTACTGCGCGTACAGATCCAACGCCGCGTTTCGGATCCGGGCCTTGGCGGTCAGGTCGTCGTTTGTCGCCCGGGGATTCTGCACACCGGACCTCCTTCGAATGCAGTCGCAGGAATCGTACCTAGACCGCGGCGGGGCTGGGAGCTGAACAGTTCTTCGGCCGCAGAGCCATAGTGGGAACGTCAGTGGGCGGTACTGGGTCCCGACTGTCTCCGCCGCCGCCAATCCGTTGATCGCACCACCGGACCCATCTGCCCGACCGCAACCGTCCGGGCTTGCGCTGTGCGCGCAATCGGGGCGAGGACGACGACGAACCCAGCTCTCGCAAGAAACCAACCGAGCGTTGACCAAATGGTTGACTTGTGCAACAGTAGCCAATACGTCTGTATTGTAGCCAATACGTCCGTATGAGGTTGTTCGAACGGATGTCACCGGCTGGGTTCGGCGAGTGGTCTCGGAAGGGGTTTGTGGTTGTGACGTTGCGGCTGGTTCCTGAGGGGTTGACGGCGGCCAGTGCGGCGATGGTGGCTCGGCGATGATCGCGTTGCCCGATCCGGTGTTTAGCGCCGTGGCTGTCCAGCAGCTCGGAGCGGCCACCCATGGCGCCCGCGGAGGGGCGGTATGACCGCGGCGGTGTGGATGGCCTCGCCGCCAGAAGTGCACTCGGCGTTGCTGTGCGCCGGCCCCGGGCCGGCCTCACTGGTAACCGCCGCCACCGGATGGTCCTCGCTCAGCGCCGAATACGCCTCGGCGGCCGACGAACTCACCCTGACATTGGCAGCACTTCACGCCGGAGCCTGGCAAGGCCCCAGCGCCGAAATCTGCCTAGCCGCCTACACGCCGTATCTGGCATGGCTGATCCAAGCCAGCACCGACAGCGCCGCCACCGCCACCGCCCACGAGACCGCCGCCACCGCCTACCTCAGTGCGCGAGCAGCCATGCCCACCCTGGGCGAGCTGGCCGCCAACCACGCCACCCACACCGTGCTGCTAGCAACGGACTTCTTCGGCATCAACACCATCCCCGTCGCCCTCAACGAAGCCGACTACGCACGAATGTGGATCCAAGCCGCCACCACAATGAGCGCCTACGAAGCACTCACCACCACCACAGTGACCACCGCACCCCACACCCCACCAGCACCACCAATCCTCAAAACCAACGCCGACGAAGCCGCCAACCTCGCCCAAACCCTCACGCCATTCCCATGGACCGAAATCATAGAGTTTCTGGAGAAAGTGGCGAGCGGTTATGAAATTGCATTAGCAGTGCTCTTGTACTGCGCGGAACAGATCGCATATGCCTTTCCGGCCATAATCAATGACATCATCGCGGGCAATTTCACCGCGGCCGGTGTGGCATTATTTCTCATGATCATCTACGGGATAACTATTGTTAATCTGATTTTAGCTACTGCTTTCCTATTTATTCCGCTGATGATTCCAGTTACCATCGTGGGTCTTACAGAGATTGTTGCCGAGTGGATTATCGGGAATATCTTTGCAATATTAACGGGTCCCGTTGCGACGGCAGCGATGCTGGGCGCTCTTGTCCCGCAACTGGGCGGGATAGTCGGTGCGGCCGCCGCAGCTGGTATGGCCGCGGCGGCCGCGCCGGCGGCTGGTGTGGTGACTGCACCGCTGTCTGCCCTGGCTGGCGCCAGCATGGCTGCAACAGCCGCGGGTGGTTCTGGTGCGGTTTCACCAGCATGGATGGTGAACACGGTGACCACCAACGGGGCTGCGAGCCAATCGTCGCTGCTGGCTTCCGATCGCGGTGCCGAGCGCCTCGGATTTGTCGATACCGCACCCAGGACCAGCGTGACCCAGCCCGGGGGTTTGATGACGTTGGGTGATGAGCCCGGTGGCGCTGCGCGTATGCCAATACCGCCGGCTGGCTGGAATGCGGATTTCGCGGATACCGAAAGTAGCAGACAAATTCAGCAACTGAAGTTTTCGGATGAGTGGGCTGCGGCGAAGTCGTGAGGCCCATGGGCTGCCGGTGGTCTCGGAAGGGGTTTGTGGTGGTGTCGTTGCGGGTGGTTCCTGAAGGGTTGGTGGCTGCGATGATTGCGGCGCCCGATCCGGTGTTTAGCGCCGTGGCCGTCCAGCCGCTCGTGGCGGCCACCCACGGTGCTCGACAGCCGAGCCGGCCAGGAGCGGGCATCGGCAAGGCCGAGCTAGGTGATGGCACCGGCGACGGGGTGGCGGCGACATCCCGTGGCGTCCATGGAGGGGCGGCATGACCGCGGCGGTGTGGATGGCCTCACCGCCAGAAGTGCACTCGGCGTTGCTGTGCGCCGGCCCCGGGCCGGCCTCACTGGTAACCGCCGCCACCGGATGGTCCTCGCTCAGCGCCGAATACGCCTCGGCGGCCGACGAACTCACCCTGACATTGGCAGCACTTCACGCCGGAGCCTGGCAAGGCCCCAGCGCCGAAATCTGCCTAGCCGCCTACACGCCGTATCTGGCATGGCTGATCCAAGCCAGCACCGACAGCGCCGCCACCGCCACCGCCCACGAGACCGCCGCGACCGCCTACCTCAGTGCGCTAGCAGCCATGCCCACCCTGGGCGAGCTGGCCGCCAACCACGCCACCCACACCGTGCTGCTAGCAACGAACTTCTTCGGCATCAACACCATCCCCATCGCCCTCAACGAAGCCGACTACGCACGAATGTGGATCCAAGCCGCCACCACAATGAGCGCCTACGAAGCACTCACCACCACCACAGTGACCACCGCACCCCACACCCCACCAGCACCACCAATCCTCAAAACCAACGCCGACGAAGCCGCCAACCTCGCCACCACCACCGTCCAAACCCTCGCCTCAACCCCGTGGGTGGAGATCATCCTCGAGCTACTACTGTTAATACCGAAAATGATTCTTGAATTCATCGCGGGGATGGTGGTCGCGACAATTTTTGTGCCAATATTTGGTGCATTAATCCTTTTTGAGCTCTTCGCGCTTGCAATTGGCGTGGCCTTCATCGCATATCTGTTCTTGACGTTCCACTTCGGCATGGCTTTCAGCATGGTTTTGTACTTAAGCATACTCGAGGTTTCGCTAGCAATTACATTCCTTGCAATCGGCATTATCCTTCTCTTTCCCATCGCGTGGCCCCTGAGCGCAGTTTTTAACGTGGTCGGACAGATCATCGGGAATGTGTTTGGCATGGCGGTGGGGCCGCTGGCCGGGGCTGCTGCGGGCGCAGCGGTTGGCGGACTCGCCCCGAGTCTGGGCGCGACAGCGGCAGGGATCACGGCGCCGGCGGCTGGTGTGGCTGCGGCGCCGATCGCGGCCGTCGCCGTCGACAGTGTGGCGGCGCCGACATCGGGTTGCGGCGTGGATTCGCACGCGCGGCTGGTATCGGCGGTGGCCGCGGATGGGGCTGTGGATCAGTCGTCGGCGTTACCTTCCGACCGCGGCGCTGACGCCGTTGGCTTCGCCGGCACCGCACATCACGGCAGCCCGATTCGGCCCGGGGGCTTGATGACGTTGGGTGACGAACTCGACGGTGCAGTGCAAGTGCCGATGGCGCCGGCGAGCTGGAGTGCGCCGGCGCTGGGCGGCACCGGCGAGGCGGAAGTCCGCGCCGCCGAGACGCTGCTGAGCAACTGCTGACACCACCGATTATTGACAGCGGCGAAAGAGTTTGCCCGACAGCATAATTCAGAGCTGGCACACCCCAAATGGGCACAGTAAACGTCGCTCTGACCGGCGTCCTGTTCGAGCGGTACCCAATGAGATCCATCGACGGTGTCGCGTCGACGGGAAGAGCGCTTCACGGTCACCAGGAATGGAATCCCGGTGGCCGACCTGGTGCCCCATGACCGGGCCGCGGCGGATCGACGTCGACGATTCGTGCCGGTGGCAGAGGTCGCAGCCAGCCTCAGGCGGCTTCCTGACTGGGACGTTGAACGCTTCGCCGCCGAACTACGTAGGCTCGACGCCGCGGTGGACGATAGCGATGCCAAGCGCTGGGCCACTACCCGGTGATCACGGTTCACGAACGCGTGCTGCTGGATACGTCCGTGGTGGTCGACTATCCGGCCGACGCGGTAGCTGCTCACGCTGATGCGGCCGCGGTCAGCACAATCACGGTTGCCGAACTGTCGTATGGCCTGCATACCGAGGATCCGCTGCTTGACGCCGCGCGCGAGCAGCGATACCACTGGATCGCCGATACATTCGACCCGATACCGTTTGACGCGGGAGCCGCACGCATCTACGGGGCTTTGTGCGCGAATGTTCGTGCGGTTGGCCGAGATCCGAAGCCGCGCCGATTCGACATACTGATCGCCGCGGTGGCCGTCGCTCTGGGGATTCCGCTCATCACCCGCAACGAGAACGTCTTCCGGAGCATTCACAGCGCCCTGCGCATCATTACCGTGTAAGAGCAAGCCCTGGTGGACGTGTTCGAACGGTGCTCGGGGCAGTTGGATACTGCTAACCTGCCGTATCCGATTCCGTCGCATACCTGCTCATGAGGTCGCCGTGGAACCGTGAGCGGCGCTACGGCGAATGGGTTGATGTTGCGATACCAGCCGACCCGCCCTGGCGATGGCGCGGGAGACTGCTCGTCTGCTGGCGGCTGAACGACTCGGCTCCCTCGATGAGGCTGAGGTTCCGGCTCACCCCGTCCGCAAGTTCGCGTTGGGCCGGCCCCATACATGATTCAGGGTGGATCGAGACGAAAATTTCATGACGGTTTCGGTTGAGCAAAGTTACTGCAGCTTGCTCGCGATGCGAGGGCGATATCGCCTGTTTGGTCTTAGTGTTGGCTGCCATGGCCGGACTGAAGAATTACGTGAAGCGCTGGCGCACAGCGCTTCACGTATCCGTGTCGGCACTGAAGGTCGCCATCCTCGGACTCACCATCACCCCCGTAGCTCATGCGGCCGCGGCGACGGCGACGTTGGCGGTCGAACACACGTGGCAGACCGGTTTCATCGCTCGCTTCGCCATCACCAACTCGAGCATGGTGCCCCTTGCCGATTGGAAGCTTGAATTCGACATGCCGGCGGGACAATCCGTCCTACACGCATGGAACAGCACCGTCACCCAATCTGGCACCCACTATGTTCTCACCCCCGCGAATTGGAATCGCGTCATCGCACCCGGCGGTTCAGCCACGGGTGGTTTCAGAGGCGGGCTGAGCGGTTCCTACTCGCCACCGTCGAATTGCCTGCTCAACGGGCAATATCCATGCAGCTAGAGGCGACGCAGCACTTGACTGTGCGCCTAACCTCGGGATCGGTAGCGCCCGGGTACCGATGCGGGAGGGAATGCCCGCCGATCAGCTCCAAGTGGCGTTAGCCCGCCATACCGGAGCGGCGCCAAGTCGAGGGGCGAGGGGAGCGCGGCCAGGATTCCGCTCGCCGTGGAACTCTTCATACTGCCGCAATAGTCGGTGGGCGCACGACGCCAGCCTCGGGTTGGTCGTGACATCGAGATAACCCTGTGCGGTGCTGTGCACGCTGAACAGATGCCGTCGAAGGTTTGCCGTCGGGAGCGCACCTCGATATACGGCAGCGCAGGAATGCCAGATCCATGATGGTTAAGAATTCGACACCGCCGAGATTCACCACGTGATCACAAATCGGTGCCACCGGGTTCTGCGGCCATCGCACAGGTCTTCGACAATCTGCCCCGGCAGGCATGGAGAAAATACTGTTACAGGTGGCCTATCGTTGCCAGAGTCCGATCCCACAAGTCGCTGGCAAGGTGCGGGTCACAGGCCGAGCGGCTGGCTTTCCCGATCTCGCACTTCGCGTAGTATTCGCCTGGCTGCCAATCGATACCGGGTGTGCTTGACGCGAGGCGGACCAGCGGCGCGGCTCCCTGATCTGCGGTCGCAAACAGTCGCGGAAGTGACAACTTTTCCAAGAACGCAAAAACCCGTGAACCCGAAGCCCGGCTGAAATTGGTGGCGACCACACCAGGGTGTACCGCCACAGCCGACAGTCCGTCAGCATGGTAGCGTCGATGTAATTCCTTGGTGAACAAGATGTTTGCCAGCTTCGAGATGGCATAGGCGACGATGGGGCGGCGCCCCTGGGTGTTCTCGAAGTCGACAATGGCAGTATGACGAACCCATTTATGCGCGCCGCTGGCCGTATTGATTACACTGGCCCGGGACTCGACCAACAAATCCAACAGCTGCGTAGTGAGTAAAAACGGCGCCAAGTAGTTGACCTGATAAGTCATCTCGTAGCCGTCAGCCGTCAGGTGGGGTTTGTTCGTCATTCCACCCGCATTGTTGACCAAAACGTCGATGCGTGGGTACTGCGACCGTATTTTGTCCGCCAGGGCTCGAACCTGCCAAAGATCAGCGAAGTCTGCCACGAAATAGTCCGCGCCCAATTCCGCGGCTACAGCGGTAGTCTTGCTTCGGCACCGGCCAACCACGACGACGTTTTCGTCGCTTTGACTTAGCCGGCGTGCCGCCGCGGCGCCAATGCCGTCGCTGGCACCGGTAATGACGATCGTCCTTGCTGACACGCTCGGAGCATATCCCGGCGATTGACACCGGAAGGCGACATTGCTGTTCAAATAACCACTGACGGGATCTCAATGCGGCGACGGACGACAAGGCCGGGCCCCCCTCTCTGCCAACCTTGGGTGAGGCACTCGCCCCCTGATAATTAGTGACCCGAGGGCGGGGATGGAGAGTTTCCCCGAGATGACGAGCAAGGTGACCGTATTGGCCCCCCCGGTAGGGATCGATGATCCTGGTCGGGTGGATGGCGATAGTACCCAGCGGCCCGATCCGCAGGTGCCCGAGCGGGCGAAACGCCGTTCACCGCCAAGTACAAGTTGGAGATCTTGGCGGCCTATGAGGCTGCGGCCGAGGGTGAGAAGGGCGCGTTGCTGCGCCGTGAGGGCCTGTATTCCAGCCACATCGTTGAGTGGCGGCGGGCCCGCGACGCGGGCGCGTTGGCGGGGTTGGCTGCCCCGCGTGGACGCAAGCGGCGCGACCCACAAGGTGAGCGGATCGCCCAGCTGGAGGCCGAGAAACGCCAACTGGAGCAGGAGCTGGCCAAGGCCCGCTTCGTGGTGGATGTCCAGGCAAAACTGCACGCGCTCTTGGAGACGCTCTCCGAGAGCGCGGAGCCCGAGAACGGGTCGAGGAAGTGAGCGA
>NZ_MWQA01000001.1:316793-410791 GCF_002086915.1 Mycobacterium persicum
GCTGCAGGCATTGCTGACGTTCGGCTGCCAAACCAACGGCTTCACCAACCGCGATCTGCGCATCCTCACCGCCGAATTACGCGGACTGCCACCCGATGAGGTCACCGCCGGACAAACAACCTACGACCTGCGCCGACTCAAATCCCGGGGCATGATCACCCGCATCCCGCACAGCAACCGCTACACCGTCACCGACCGTGGCCTGCACACCGCCCACTTCTTGACCTGCGTGCATGACCGCTTCCTACTCACCGGCCTGGCCCACCTCTCCGACCACACCACGGCCCCTCCGCTACAGCAAGCTTCTCGCGCCTACAACGCAGCTCTCGAAACCCTCAGCCACACAACACTACTCGCCGCCTAGCACCAAACGTGCAGCGTTATGGCGTCAAACTTGACTCGAAATTCCGGCTGCGCCGGATCTAGCTTCGCTTGGTGAGGGCGAAGTTTACGATCAGACCAAGTTGGGGTTCAAGCTGCGGTGAGTGCTGCGTTTGTGAATTGATTCAGGGTTTTGTCAAGCTGCCGCCAGGCTTGGGCAAGATTGCTGTGGCGAGCGAGATCTGTTGGGAGCCTTGGGTCTAACTCGGCTAAGCCGGGTGCGAGGACACGTCCGTAGACCTTGGTGAACAACACCGCGACGCGCCGGCCCAGCGGCGTGAGTTGGTAGCGGTGATGGCCGGGCAGCCTGACGATGAGCTCCTTGCGTTTGAGCCGCCGCAGATCGTAAGTGGCCTGCCTGCTGGTGTAGGAGCAGCCCAGTAGCGCGGTGACAGTGCGGACAAGGGCCGGGTTGTCGAACCCGGCGAGCAGGTGGGTGAATCCGACGACGGCGGCCATGACCGCCATCACCCGTGGATCCCCGAACGGCAGTCCGGGAGCGTGTTGACCATCGATCTGGGATGGTCGGGTCACCTGGGTGAAGGTGGCCACATCCGGAGCGGGCCGGGCATCGGCGGCTTGCGCGTCACACAGACGCTGGTTGGCGTTGTCGCCAACCGCCCGAAGGGCCTTCCAATGCTCGGCGGTTACCCGCCGGCCGATGCCGAAGTCGCGGGTGTTGCAGATGACCGTCTCGGTGCGCAACGCCCGCTGCTCCTTGAAATACTGCTTGATCCGGCTGGACTTGTAGTAGCAACTGATCTGCGGATCGACCCCTTTGGTGATGACCTTGGTGCGCCAGGTGCCCGGGGCGGTCTGGATGATCCGGCGGTCAAAGATCAGTGACACCGACTCGGGTCGCCCACGTCGAGGTGGTCGCGGATGAGCTGTTCGAAAACGACCGGCCCGCTGCTGGTCGGTCGAACACCCGGGTATCGGAGATCTCGAACTGGCGAAACGCCAACTCGTAGACGTAGCCGGCGCGCAAATCATCGCGGGTGAACGGGGAGGGCAGCCGCTTTTGCCAGCGCCAAAAGAAGCGCTTGACCGCGCCGGATCCGAGCCGGTCGCAGATTTTCTGCAGCGCCGCGGGATCATCACAGGCGCGGAAGCCGTTGTCTAGGGCGGTGTAGCCGATCCCGAGCCGCTCGCATTGGCGCTGCGCCCAGCTGTGCCCGTTGAGCCAGAGCCATACCGGCCACGGCGCATAAGCGTTGGTCTTCCAAAACGCCCCACCCCAGTCGGGATCCCACAGATAAAAATAGAAATGATTGACGAAGGCCATCTGCCGACCCCACTCCATGTGCGGATGCGCGAGGTGTTCTTGGCCCTTGGCCTTCCATGACCGCCACACCGGGGTCTTCTCCTGCGCGATCCCGACCAGCACCACCTTCCCATCACCACCGTCGCGTTGGGCGGCCTCGATCAGCGGCGCGGCGATCTGCTCCTTGTTCTCGCCCTTAGCGAAGCGACGCACCGGGATCGCGTTCGCCTTGGCCCACCGGTACACCTCGGCGACGTAGGCGTCGCCGATCTTGCCGAACGCCGCTGATGAGGGAATCCCGAACCCCTTCTGCCAATACAGGAACTGGCATACCCCGCCCACCGACTGCAGCTTCGGCACATAGGCCTGCAGAAAGATCCGATCCACCGATCGACACGTGAGCGTCACATGATCCCGCAGTAAGGTTGCATAGTCGGCCATCACCGCCTCCTTGGTCTCGACAACCTGAGGCTATGACCGACACGAGGGATCTCCCAACAACACGGAGATCCCTCGTCTTGTCAGCACCTCGGCCTAACGGTCGAGATCAAACCCAGCCAGCTTCCGTATGAGGACGCTCGCTACCCAAGCTAGCCCATCGAATGAGCCGCCCGTTCCCATCAGGTCGGTGACCAGTAGTTCGATGTCGTGCTTGATCTCCGAGCTCATCCGGTTGATCGTCGAACTCGAGAGCCACGCCGAGTGTGCGGCGCGGAGCCGTCGATGAGCGGTGCCGTCCGTGACGACCAGCATCCTCCCGGATGCCAACGCTACCGAGCGGGCGTTGCTGCCCAGCCTCATGCCTGCGGTTGATCCGAATACGAGCGGGTTTGCAGAACTTAGCGCGCAAAGCCATGAGTGGTAACGGACCAGCATCCACCAAAGGCTGCCGATTCGGTCCAGGCAACCGGATGCGCTCGGCGCGCTGCCTGCCACACGTCGAAGCGGCCAGGGGACGCGTGAAACGCGGGTGTTGCGGGGTCGATCGCCGAAGTGCCAGGCGACCAGATGGGCCAACGGTCACTTGGCCCACTGCATTTCTGGTCGGCGCCACGTCCCTCGGATCCATGTCTGGTCGGCTGAAGCGGTCATGTTCAGTGCGGAGCGATTGCGGGCACACTGTAGCCAGCTGGGCGCGAATCCTCCAGTTTGCCGCTTTGAATCGTCGAGGACGGCCGCAGCTGGTCATCTCAGAACCCTCACGGTGGACTGCTGCGCAGCAGGAGAACCGTGCCGCTTCGATCGACGGCAAGCGGCGACGAATTCATCGGGGGGGACGGCCAGCGGGCTGAAGCAGTCGGGCGCAGCACCCGCCTGATCTCGGCCGATCACGTTGCCCCCAACTGCGACGCCGGAAGCCGCCAGACTGTCTGTGGCCAGCGCGGGGGTGCTGGGCAGGTGGTCCGGGCTCGCCGCTGGCCACCCACTCCTGGCCCCGCCTCCGTCGTTTCTGCCCTCTGCGATTGTGGGGCTGATTACCCGCGCGTTCACCGACGGCGCGCGCGATCCCACCGCGCTGCCCAGTGCACAAGTGAACCATAGGAGCATCGGGATGGTTCAGATTGATAAAAGTCGGGTAATAGGCTTCCGGGTGGCTACAGCCGCGTACCCGGCTCGCATGGCAATCTGCGGGGTTCGAGCACTCAGCCCACCTATGGCAGCACCCTGGAGATGCGGCTACTTCAGTTCCGCCGTGCAATCGAAGCTGTTGCGCAACGTCGCTAGTCTGAAAGGTCTTCTTAGACAAGATGACACACGAATCCGGTGTGTCGTTCGGGCATTGTCATAGGCGCTGGCGCAAATTGATGTCGTTAGATCGGGCGGCGGCGGCGACAATGGTCGAGCGGCCCCTGACTCCCTGGAATCTGCTGGGCCTCTGGTATTGGCTGCCAAGCAAACCGAGATCAATTGCCGCGCAACGTTATCAGGCTTGCGAAGTCGGCGGCTTGCTGGCGCCAGCTGCACCAGACCACAAGGACCCCGAAGCGTCGAAGGTCTGTTGGCTCCATTTCGAACAACTCCTCGCGGCCCACCACTGAAACCGGACGACCCGGCATATCAGCCGATTGGAGGACAAGCGTTTCGCCCGGACGACGGATAGGCCCGCCTTGCCGCACGCGTTATGATCGTCATGATTTTATTTGCTGGGTTGACATAGGAGAACGAGTTGGTCGTGACTTCGCCCCCGATCAATCAGGATCTGGGGACACAGCCGGGTGCAAGTGTATTGACACTCAGGGAGGCCCGTCTTTGTGGCTCCGTTCGCCGCCGCGACGAGCGCCACAGCGCGCTTGTCGACGTCCTGCCAATGCCCTGCCTTACGGCGTTGACTGGGAGGCGACTTAAGTTCCGTCAGTTGCTAATCATCGCGGCTAAGAAGTGCAACGCGAAAGGCAAGGTCTTGTTTTTCTGACGTTGTTATGTCGCGGTTTATCCAGTCTTTCCGTGTTTTACCAATTATCGACGAAAAGGAAGCTTCCTTATGCCCACGCCGTCATGTGATTCCAACCCCAAACGCAGCCGTGGCGCTGCCGAGCCTCCGGAGACTTGCGCCCCGACGCAGCCCACCAGATCGCGGAACGCGAAATCACAGCGCCACCGCGCTGCCGCGGCAGCGCTGGGGGCGTTGTCACTGACCAGCGGCATCGCCGCGGCTCTTGACACCACGGCCAACAGTTCCGAGGTCCACGCTGGCCAGCTCTCGATCACCCTCACCGCTCATGACGGGTTCAAGCTCGGCACCGGCGATGGCGATGACCAGGGTTTTGATAGCCCTTATACCCCATCTCCCGATGACAGATATAACAATTACACCGACTACGACAATAGCAATAATATCCCCAACGAGATGCAAGTCTTTGCCATTAGAAGTGAGCCGGAATTCCCTGTCGGCACTTACAACGGCGAAGTCACTCCCGCCAATATTGACAATAACATGGTGGGCAGCACCGTCGGCGAAACGTACACGAATCCTTTCAACGATAACAATAACAATAACAATAACAATAACAATAACAATAACAATGCCTATGAAATGGATAACATGAGATTTCAAGTCCCTGCAGGGTTTACCACCGATCCGCCGAATTCACCGCAAGCGGCTTGGATGTTAGGCACCGAAGGCAAAGATGCGTATGGCAATGTGGTGACAATGATTTATCCAATAAACGCCAACGAAATAGATGTGAATATTCCTCCGATGACGTCTGGGAATTCGTATTGGTATGGAGACGATCGTATTGATTATCCGAACTATGACAGCCCGAATGATGACAACTAGTGTCGTGTGATTCTGTTTAGTTTACGTAGGGTATTCCGGTGCAGTGGAGCTGACTGTGGCGCAGGTTGATGAGCTGCGTGAGCTGATTTATTGTGCGGACGTGCCTGCGACTGTGGGTACGCGGGCGCGAATTGTGTTGTGGTAACACGAGAATCGTCCGAAAAAGGAGATCGCCGCGATGGCCGGGGTGTCGCGACCGAGGGTGAATCTGTGGCTGTCGCGGTACGCGGATGATGGGGTTGCGGGCCTGTTGGAGCGCAAGCGAGGTGCCGGCCGCGAGCAGGTGCCTGGGCGTAGCCGCGCGAGGGTTCCGGCCGCTACCCGGGGCGCGCCGCCGGATGGGTTGTCGCACTGGTCTTCTCGGGAGATGGTGAAGTTCATCGCGCGCACCGAGAAGGTGACGGTGTCGCATCGCTACGTGGCTACGTTGTGGCGCGAGGCGGGGTTGAAACCGCACCGGCAGGGCACGTTCAAACTTTGCCGCGATCCCCGGTTCGTCGAGAAGGTCGCCGACATCGTCGGGCTGTATCTGGACACTCGTGCGCCGCGAGGCACTGATGATTTGAGCGGAGGTGAGAGACCTTCGCCGCCGGACCTGTCGCAGCAAGGAAGGTGAAGCTGAGGGCAGCCCGACCCGGGAGTTGCCGGGGACGGTGGGGGCAGCCCTGACAACGCCGGGAGGTGTCAGCATCGCCAGATGGGGCGGGTCCGGCAAGAGGGATGAAGAGGAGTACGCGAGGAACCGGCGTTACTACGTCCCTCGAAAGGTAAACTGGCTCAAACCTGGCGGATATGGGCCGGGTGCGGTGCGCACCCGTGTCGGTGAAATCGGGATGGGGAACTTCCGGGCAGTCATGTGGGTGGCGGTCCGGAAGGCCACGATGATGTGCTGCGGGGTAGTCGTGGCGAGGCCGCAGGGACAGAGCTGGGCTCCTCCTTCGTCGAGCGAATCACAGTGAACGCGGGAACCGCCCCTGTCCTGCCGGGTTGCCGCGAAGCCATCACAGGGTGCCGGGCTGAGCACATCGTTGGCCGATCGGGTGGGGGCGGGACGGAGCCGCCGTACTACTCCGAGCCGGGGAGAGCCCGTGCACCTGGGGAAGAGCGGCAGCGGTTACGAGAAGGGAAGGATGCTGTAATGCCGAAAGACGCACCGATGGATGCCGGTGCACCGAGGGAACCCATTCTGGAGCCATTTCGTCGGGTATCGGAGATGCAGGCCAAGCTTCATTGTTGGGCTGCGGGGTGATCCCGGCCGCAGGTTCGATGACCTGTTCAATTTCGTGTGTGACCCGGCGACGCTATTGGTGGCGTTCGATCGGGTCGCGGGCAACCACGGCGCAAACACCCCTGGTGTGGATGGCCTCACGGCCGACCATGTCGAGGAAGTCGTCGGGGTGCCCGGGTTTCTGGACGATCTACGAACCAGTCTGAAGGATGGTTCGTTTCGACCGCTGCCGGTGCGGGAACGCAAGATTCCCAAACCCGGTGGGTCGGGAAGGCTGCGAAAGCTGGGCATCATCCCAACCATTGCGGATCGGGTGGTTCAGGATGCGCTCAGCTGGTGCTGGAACCGATTTCGAGGCTGATTTCGAGCCGACCTCCTATGGGTTACGCCCAGGCGGAGAGCTCAGGACGCGATCGCCGAGATTCACCTCTACGGCACCCACACGGGCGGTGGAAACCAATCACGGCGGACGGGATCGCCCTGTTCAATCCGGCATCGGTACCGGTTACCCGATATCGCTACCGTGGCAACACCATTCCCAACCCCTGGACCGGCGCCATCACCGCCTGACGACAGCGACCGTGGAGAGCCCGGTGCGTGGAGACACGCGCGCCGGGTTCGGCGAGCGGCCTGGGGAAACAGACCGGCAGCAACTCCGGCACTGCGCCAGGCCGACTCAACCCGCTGCAACCGTGGTGCTCTCTGTCGACGAGAAGACCCAGGTTCAAGCGCCGGACCGGACCCAGCCGCTGTGACCCATCGATTTCAGCGTCACTGAGAAACGCACCCATGACTACGTCCGGCACGGCACCACCAACCTGTTCGCCGCACTCTACGTCCGTTCCGGCGCGGTCTACGGCGAGTGCCACCCGACCCGCGACGGCGCGCAGTTCCTCGCTTTCTTAAAGCCGCGGTAAAACCTCACGCCGACAAGCAAATCCACGTCGTCCTCGACAACCTGTCCACCCACACCACCCCGAGGCGGCGCAGTGGCTCACCGACAACCCGCACGTCCCGCACGTCACACATTCCACTTCACGCCGGTCGGATCCTCGTGGATGAATCAGATCGAAACCTGGTTCGGCATCATCACCCGTCAAGCCATCCGCCGATGCACCTTCACCTCGGTCAAAGTGCTCATCAAACACATCCGTAACTACATCGAGCACTGGAACACCGACGCCCAATCTTTCACCTGGACCGCCGCCGCCGACGAGATCCTCGCCAAGGTCGCACTCACCCAAACCAACATCCGCCGACTCGTCGACAGCAACGCCCAGTAAATAAAACAGAATCACAAGGCACTAGCCGGGCCTTGCGGTGGTGAAGTCGTAGAAGTGTCCGTAACCCTTTGTTCTCAAATCGCCGAGGTTTCCGTGGCGAAATAGGTCCACGTATTCGACTGACCACAAACGCGCAAGCCATCGGTAGCTTGACTGGATTGGTTCACAGCTGTTACATGGCTAATGGGTAGTTCATTTTACAGTTATGCGATTAGAATACGGTTCATGATAGAAAAATCCGAAGCGTCAGTAATGGAACCTTCTAGCTCTGTAGCCTCTGCGTCAACAGCGGTGAGGTCGACATCGGAAACACCCAAGATTTTCAAAGCTGCGGCGTGGGTGGCCGTTGTCGCTGGCACCCTATTAATCATCGCCGGAATATTCTTCGCGGGTTTCGGAATGGCTGTCTACAGTAACCACGCCAGCCACGGTTCTCAGCGTCACCACGAATACCCCGCGATGGTGATGGAAATTCCGAATGGCGGTCACTGGGCCCCCCACCACGCACCGTCTTCAGTAGCACCTTCTGCATCGCCCGGAAGCTAGAAAAGTTCAACCCAAAAGCCCAGTGCTCGCATGAGCGCTGGGCTTTATAGGCTATTTCACTTGTATCTGACATTTACCAATGGTGCATGCTAAGTAATATTTGAACCATGGTTGAACACGCCTTCTCGGAGCGCTGAATTGCATGTCCCTCGACAGAACCATTTTTCAGACTCCTCGAAGATGCAGCTGGTGCGTTCTAGACTAGTGACACACTCTATCCGCAGAAATGTGGGGTATGCGTTGTATGCTCAGTTACCGAATTGCGCGGTCGCGGCGCAGATATCAGAGGGCTGTGAAAACTGTGTGCAATCGGTCTACCGTGTGGTTAGCCTCCGGAAAGTGGACGCGACATTACGGTCATTTTAAGTCCGTATCGAGGTACGACGCCGCCGCGTCCGGTTGCGGCTGAGGACATTCCGGGTAGGCCGGGCATCGCCGCGGGTGCGGCATCGCTGGTCGGCAGGGTGGTCAGGGGAGTGGCGGCCTGGAATGTGTTGGCGGCGACGGTGGCCTGGGGAGTGGCCCAGGAGGGCGGTACTGATAGTTGGCCGATCGAACCCGCGCCGCGCGCGGCGGCCGAAACTTGACCGCCAAGGACGCCACCGGCACGCATGGTTGCCCCGGATAGCGATTTGGCGATCGAGTTCAGCGGGGCCAGCAGCGCCGGCGCGACCTTGGGTACGGTTTCTGCCACCGGCTGTGTCACACCGGAGATCAACCCGAGGCTCTTTTCGGTGTTGATGATTCCGTTAGCCATGCCGCTGACGCCGGTCACCGAACCCATCGTTGAATACCAGGCGAACAAGGCATCCAGGGCGGTGAAGTCGTCTTTGAGGATCTTGGGCAGTTTCAAGGTGTTGACGAAGACGCCCAATTCGTAGAGCGGCAACCCGATTTCGGGCAAGCCGACCGCGGTCAATGCCTTTCCGATGTCTTCGAGCAGCTTTCCGATCCAGTTGCCCTTGTTGTTCGGGTTGGGGGCTTTGGTAATGGCGTGGGCGACCGCGGCGTGTTGAGCGCTGCGCCCGCCGGGGTTGGTGTCGGGTTGCGGGGAGGCAAACGGGGTCAGCTTCCACGCTGCCGCCGAGGCGACGGTGTAGTCCTCCATTGCGGTGGCGTCTTGGGCCCACATCTCCAGGTATTGGGCTTCGGTGGTGGCGATCGCGGCGGTGTTTTGACCGAAGAAGTTGGTCGCGATCAGCGCAAGCAGCTGGGCGCGGTTGGCGGCGATCACCGGCGGGGGCACCGTCATCGCGAAGGCTTGCTCAAAGGCCGTGGCGGCGGCGGTTGCCTGGGCCGCGGTGTGTCCAGCTTGCTCGGCGGTGACGGTGAGCCAATCCACATAGGGAATGGCGGCGGCGGTCATCGCCATCGCCGAGGGCCCGGCCCACTGCATGCTGGTCAGGTCCTCCACCACCGCTCGGTAGGTCGCGGCCGCCGACTGCAGATCGGCGGCCAGCACTTGCCAACTGGCCGCGGCCGCCCGCAGCGAACCCGATCCCGGACCGGCATAGATCCGAGCCGAATTGATTTCCGGTGGTAATATCGCAAACTTGAATAACATAGCTCCTCGTCTAGTTTTGCGTTTTCGTATGCAAACTCAACCGTTACAATGCTGTTGCTGACGCCATTCTTCAACGACAGCTTTTTAAAGATCGAACCCTCGAAATCGTTATGGTTAATCAAAAAGCTGTCATCGCTACTGCAACCGAAGAAGCTAGCTTCGTCAGAGTTATCGATCAAGGGTTCCAACGACCCCATTGGTGAGTGCCACTGCACCAAGTGCCGTGGGCGGCAACGCACTGTCGCTGGAAATTGGTGCACGACGCCGGAGCGGTCCTCGCTTCGAACGCAGCAGCGCTGCGACCAATTTTCGAGCAGGACACCCACGGCGGCTTAAACATGACAAGAGTTCCTTCCTATCGACTACTAGTAAGAAGCGTCGAAAAAATCTGCACCGTGACCGAAAACGATTAGGGCGCCAGCACCTTTCCTCGCGTTGCGCAATGATTCAGAGCTCGAGCTAGGGTGCGGTCGCCCGCGCTGTAGTTAAAATCGCGACGAGCATAACTATTGCCGCCAGCCACAACCATCCCCCGATCGGGTCGGGATGTTGCCCCCCGATCGGTGGACACCTATGTCCGACGCCGATGTGATGGCTGCGGCAACTAGGAGACGATTTCTACGAGGACAGCTACGGGGTTCACATGAAGATGACTACGAGGATTCCCAGGAGAGCTGTTCCGACGGCTGAACTGTTTGTCAAGTCCGAACAAAGAACGTGCCGCGAACGAAGAAATGTTCATACTTGCATTTAGAATCAATCGTTGCAACTTAGCAAATAATGATTCTACACAGCAGCAATAACAATGACAATAACAAGTAAGGCAGCCGCTTTCGGTCGGTGGAATTGGCGATTAGTAATGTAAGAGATTAATGATAGACGGGCTACTGATTAGTGTAGCAACAAGATCGGCATAATATGTCCATTTGCAAGTCGACAATGCCGCCGCCAGTGACAAATGTATCGAAACTTATGCGCATGGTTGTGTTTGTGAATCTATTGATGAGGGAGGCAGTGGATGCAACGGCCCGGATAACCTCGCCGTGGCTGCAGTATTGCAGCACTAGGAAATGCGAGAAAAGTGTTGGCGTCCTGGCGTTTTCGTCCGCGATGCAAGCGGTCGCATGCAAATGTTTCACTCGGCTTTTCTCTACTAGTATTAGTATAGTTATCGATAACAGAGAAGGCGTGCCAAGTCTTCACCTCCGCCCGGTATTGCCAACTCGAGACGCGACCCCCGGCGCTGCGCAGTGCGAGTCGACGACAGCCCCAGCGTCGCGCGCTTATTCCTTGCGTTCGCGAGTTGCCGCTGCGGCGCTTAGCGCTGATGCGGCGCCCGTATTTCCCGCAGTCGGCGCCGGCACCGCCATCACCCCGGTACCGGGGGGGCAGCGTACATCGGCTCGGGTGGCAACGGCGGTGACGCGGGTAGCGGCGTCGGGGCAGCTAACGCGGTAACGGCGGCAGCGCCAAGGTAGTTGACGACGGCATGTCCGCCCCATCCGTTTACGGCAACGGCGACAACGGCGGTAACAGCGTCAACGATGGAAGCGGCGGCAAAGGCGGCAGCGCCGGCTCGCTGGGCACGCCGGGGAAGAACGGATCGCCGTAGTGGCTAAGCACCGAGCGATGTGCGACGATCACCAATTGTCCGGCGCCGCCGCGGACTGGATCAGTGACGTGATCACCGAGCGCTCTCCCACCGCGATGGGCTGCGGATCTGTGTACGTGGTGGCCTCGGCACCGAGGCTCTCGACGCCGAGCGGCGCCGTGGCTCGAATAAGGCGCGGGCGATGGCACGCAGCGAACCTGGTCCGCGCGTTGGATGGCCGGCAGCGTCGCGCCAGCCACCGCATAGAGCGTTGCCACTGTTGAGGCACTATATCTCGGTTGATGCGTGTCGACGACCATCAGAGAGGTGTTCGTGGCCGAGACCGGCGCCGAAATGACCGTGTTTCCACGGGCGGGCATCTGGCGTCCTGGGCGGCCACACCAAAAGAACGAGTCCGCAGGCGGGGGAGTCAACCAAGTCCCGGCCCGGAAATTGCTACCTCAATGGCGCCTTGGGCATCGCGGCGCTGGCGGCGTCCCGTCCTAAGGGTACCGATTTTGGCCGCAGCGCCTGCATGGCTACGCGCATGGTTGATTGCGGAATCCGGTCTTTCATCGCTAACTAATCGTCGCCACTCGATTCATCTGTGTGAATAATTTCGTCATAATCTATATGGGGATTCTCGAAAATCCTTGCCGGAATACGCGCATCACCATAGTTATCGATGTTGCTCGGTTGCGACGCCTCTATCGGCGGATTGTTGTCATTATCCAACAATAAGGCGTTGTTTTGGTACGCTTTAACTTCATTCTCGTTCCGCTCGAATTGCGCATCGTTAGATAAATGCCAATAATAATATTGCTCCGGGATGCCTTCCTCGTACGGATAAATCGTAAAGTAGATATTGTCAGTAGCATAATCGAATCTCTGAGACGCGCCATAGGGATCAGTGGGGTCAATATAACGATCGAGGGCCGGCAGCAGTACGCTTGGATCAGCCGGATAGGCATGGGAGTTAGCCGCTTGATCGCTCAAAGCGGAATAATCAGGATAGTTATTGATGTCATTAGACTGGTCGTCGCCATCGCCGGTTCCGAGTTTGAACCCGTCGTGAGCGGTCAGAGTGATTGCACGCTGGGCACTACTCAGCTCAATGTTCTTGTCGGTGGCGTCAATGGATGCGGCTATTCCACTGGTTAGCGCTACGGCACCCAGCACCGCGCCGGCAACGCGCCAGCGCAATAGACATGCGCGCGGCGCCGAAGCTGTCGCCAACTCGGACTCGGCAGCGCCGAGGTCGCGTCTCGATTCGGCAATGCAAGGCGGCGGTTGAGACATGGCAAGTTTTCTCTCTCTCATCGATAACTATTTGAATATTTTATAGAGATCTCCGAACGAACATTTACGTCGCGGACGAAAACGCGAGGACACCAACATGTTTTCTCGCATTCGCAGTGCTCCAAAACTCCAGTTGCGGCGAGGTTACCTTGGCCGTTACGTTCATTGTTTCTGCAATAAAAGGCCACAAACATCAATCGCACCCATAAGCGTCGATATACCTGCCGTGCCTCGCGCCCACCACATGTGATCGATCAGCCGCGACGCCGCGATCGACGTCAACTCGAATCAATCCGCGACTAAAAATCGTTTTGATGATAACTATTGCATCGGACCGCATCCATCCTCTGAACGGTTAAGGTCATAGTCCCCCGATCGGTGGAGCCTGATATCCCCCGTCATGCGGGCCAGGTCGTAGGTGGCCTGGATCATCGAGTAGTCGCTGCCGTTGAGCAGATCAAGGCGCGCAGGCTCTTGTGGTGATGCCAATGACGACCGCCCGATTGTGCATACGGCGCGGGCCACGGCGTAGACCGCCCGCGGCGGGGTAGCGACCCGCTCGGAACAACGATCCTCAAGAAACCTCATTGTGCCTCGCAGGACAGCCGCATCAGCCCGTCGAGCTGGTCCGTTGGGTTGCGGCGGGAACCGCGTAGGACTAATTCGCCAGGGGTAGGGGGTTGCCCCGTGATTCGATTCATCAGATGAACACGGCGGCGATTACTTGACATAATGTCGCTTATCGGCATACGCCTTGAGAGTTGCATGAAGTGAAAGTGCGTGCACCTCTTGACGATTGGCCTTTCGACGCACGTCACGGCGTGATTCTTGTACCGATTCCTTAACGGGCTGCTACTGGTTGTAGTTGTTCATACGGATGGAAGCTTGGTTACGCACCATAGGCAGCCGATCGGGCCTGCCGCATCGCCCTGCGATGGACCGCTCACCGTCGTGCCCGCGCTATCGGCAATACGTCACTGTGACGAATTGTCCTACCCCGTCTGCCCTACCCGTCTCACCCGTCACTTGTATCCGCGTTACCCTGTTGGCAGCCGCCATCGTAAGGCATGTCACGACACCGAGATCACGCGAAACCGCGGTAGATGCAGCGGCGACAGCCTGTGGCGAGGCAAGGTATGCCGACCTGGCGGATTCACCGGCGACAGTTCGCGGGCAGTTTCAGTCGCCGCGGCCGGCACCACGATCGGGTGCGCTCATGTCCCCGGTCTCTGGGACGCCATCGGCTAGCCCGTAACGCAGGAACAAAATACCGTTCGGACTGGCTACCGGCGGTTCGAGAAGGGTGACGTTGGTGGGCACCGCACCGCCGTCGAACACCTTCTTCCCAACGCCGAGCACGATCGGGTGCACCCACAGGTCGAGACGGTCAAAAAGCTTCTCGCGCAGGAGGGTCTGCACCAAGTTCAGGCTCCCGACAACCTTCACGTGCTCGTGCCGTTCACGGATGTCACGTACCGCGCCTACCAGATCCCGGCCGAGCTGTGTGGACCCGGTCCACGAGAGGTCGGGCCTGCCGCGGGAGGCCACGTACTTGGGAACGCTGTTGAATAGCATGGCGATCTCGCTGTCCTCGCCATCCTCGACGTGCGGCCAGTAAGCGGCGAAGATCTCGTATGTCCGCCGGCCAAGTAGGAGTGCGTCCGTGCCTTCGTACGCGGCACCGACCTGCGCGCCGGCGACCTCGTCCAGCAGAGGCGCCTGCCAGCCGCCGAACGGGAACCTCACGGGGTCTTCGTCGGGCCCCCCGGGCGCCTGACCGACGAGGTCGAGGGTCGCGAACAGCTCGATGTGGATGAGTCCCATGCCCTACTCCCGATGAGGTGATTTGCTCGGTCCGTAGGTAGACCTGCGAGCGTCGGCAGACTCATCGCTGCGACGGCATGCCGCGCTGGTGTCGACCAGCACATGTTCAGCATTGATCGGCAGCCCGGGGCCCAGACCGCGTCGGCGTCGATCTCTGGACCGAATCGGAGTGAATCGGGACTCGACGTCGGCCCTGCGTCCTTAGCTCCGGGACGCGGCCACATAGAAAGGTTGACTACAACTAGCACATCGCATATGTCTGCACATCATATTTATGTCTGCATCGAATATGCTTCTAGATCAGATATGTCAATGTATCTTGCTTACGAGGGCCTCGAACGACGGGCCGAAATCGGGCTAGGGAGGTAGCTGGTTTATGAACTTCTTGGTGTTGCCACCAGAGATCAACTCGGCGCGGATGTTCTCGGGCGCCGGCTCGGCGCCCATGTTGGAGGCCGCAGCAGCTTGGAATGCGTTGGCATCAGAGCTCGATTCGGCGGCGGAGTCGTTTTCCTCGATCACCTCAGGCCTGGCCGCCGAGGCGTGGCAGGGTCCGGCGTCTTCGGCGATGCTGGTCGCCGCTGCGCCCTACGAGGGCTGGTTGAGAACAGCGTCGTCCCAGTCCGTTGGGGCCTGTGCGCAGGCCCGAGCGGTCGCAGGCGCATTTGAGTCGGCGCTTGCGGCCACCGTGCACCCGGCGGCAGTAGCGGCCAATCGTTCTGACTTTGTGTCCTTGGTGCTGTCGAATCTGTTCGGTCAGAACGCGCCGGCAATCGCGGCCGCGGAGAGCATCTACGAGGAGATGTGGGCTCAGGACGTGACCGCGATGGTCGCTTATCACGCGGGAGCGGCGGCGGCTGTTGCGCAGTTGGTCTCGCCCGCACAGGCGCTACAGAGCCTGCCCAACTTCGGCTACGGCAACACCGGCCAAGGCAACATCGGCTTCTTCAACGACGGCACCCTCAACGTCGGCATCGCCAACCTCAGCCCCCACTTCACCCCCACCGACCCCATCACCACCTTCGGCGGCGTCGGACTGTCCAACAACGGCACCGACAACCTCGGCGTCGGCAACTACGGCACCCACAACGTCGGCGCCTGGAACCACGGCATGCTCAACCTCGGCATCGCCAACACCGGCACCGCCAACAGCGGCCTACCCCTGAGCCTGCTGCAAACCCTCGGCATCGCCAACCACGGCACCTACAACCAAGGCCTGTTCAACACCGGCAACCACAACATCGGCATCGGCCTCACCGGCGACCACCTCATCGGCATCGGCCCCCTCCACATCAGCGCTTAGACCGGGTCCGTTGGTGACTGTCCAACCGGACCTGTAGACACCGACGGGGCGTTAGCAGCGTCGCCGTGCGCGCGGCATGCCATGCCGCTTCGCATTTCAGAGCGCATTTCAGAGCGAACATCGACGTCCACCGCGGCGAAGTGGCCCGTCACGTATCCGATGTGGCAATGTATCGGTTACATCAGCACATCGGAGGCGAGGGCACATGCCGTCAACGACGACCAGCGACAAGCCGGTACGGGTCACCAAGCGCCGCGCCGAGACCCGCGGCCGTCTCATCGAGGCGGCATTCCGGGTGTTCGCCGACAAGGGATACGGGCACGTGACCATCGAGGACGTCTGCGAAGCCGCCGGCTACACCCGGGGCGCGTTCTATTCCCAGTTCGACACCCTCGAGGAACTTTTCTTTCTGCTCTACGACCAATGGGCGGCCCGCACCGCCGAACAGGTCCGCGCCGCCATGGAAGGCAGCGAACCTGTCACCGACCTGCCCAACGTTGTCGAACGCATCGTGGGCACCCTGCTTTTTGAACGCGACTGGCTGCTGATCAAGATTGACTTCCTGCTCCACGCCGCTCGTCACCCCGACCTTGCCCACCGCTGGGAAGTCCACCGCGCGCAATTGCGCAACGTGATCGAAGAGCGGTTGATTGCCAGCGGCATCGAATTCAACCAGTCCCTCAACACGGTCGCCGACACTGCCCGGGCAATCGTCGCGGTATACGACGGCGTCAGCATCCAGCTGCTGCTCGACAGCGATCAGGCCGCCGCTCGCGCCTGGCTCACCCAACTCCTCAATATGGTCCTGAGTCGCTGAGCCAGGCAACGTTGCTGGCCGCACTGGGCGATCGCTATCCGCGCAGGCGCTCCACGATAACTGCCCGTGCGGCACGGCCTTCCGGAATCGGCATCAGCGGGTAGACATGCAGCAAACCGAATCGCTCATGGTAGTCGATATCGACACCGGTCGCGGTGGCCTTCTGGACCAGCGCCCGCGCGTCAGGGTTGAGAATGTCGCGGGTCCCACTGAAAACAGTCAGCGGGCCAAGACCGGTCAGGTCAGCCGCAAGCGGACTGACGCGCAGATCATCCGGGTTCAGGTGACCACGCCAACAGTCCCCGAACACCGATAGTGCTTCGCGCGCCAGCCACGGATCGGTCAGCTCGACCGAATTGATCATCGGGTTGCTCAACGACACGTCCAAGGCCGGCGAGATCAACACGGTGCGCGGCAGAACCACGTCATGGTCGTCGCGCAGTAGCAGGGCCGTCGACAACGCGATTTGACCGCCCGCGGAATCGCCGGCCAGGCACACGCGGTGGCCGGTCGACATGTTCTCGACCACCAGTTGAGCGACTTCGGGCACCACATCGGCTGCGGTGCCAAAAGGGAGCAACGGATAGATCGGGACGACGACCTTCACGCGTGCCCCGGCGGCGACGTGAGTCACCAATCGCCAGTGCTGTGAGTTGATTTCGTTGACCCAGGCACCGCCATGGAGGTAGACCACGGTGTGCGTATGCGCGCCGTTCTTGGGTGCCACGGCATAGATCGGCCAGCCGGATCGACGGCCGACCTCCACGCTCACGTCGGGGCGCAACCGCATTGGCGGTCCGTACGGCGACGGACGCAACGCGCGGGCCGCGATGTGCTTGCGGGCATCTGCGGCGCTGGTGTACTGGCGCGTCCTACCGGTGATGCGGAGCATTGCGGGCATGGTGCGGCTCGCCCAGCTGGGCCCACGTGTCACGGCTCGTTCCTTCCGCTGACCTCAGGCAATGGTTCCACTCCCCCGAAACGGACCCTGGAACCGACCACGTCCAGTGTGGCGCATGATGCCGCCGGAAGGCATCAACCACTTCGCGGGCCGCGTCACCGCTCAGCAGCTGGCGATGCCGTGAGGTCTTCAACTCCAGGCGTCGCGGGTAGCCGTTGACCACGCCATCCCAAAGCAGCCGCGTGGTCAGCGCGGGCCGACACCGGTGCGACGGTGGACGGCAATATCACGCACCACCGGCAGCCTCCCGACGCGGTCCGCCATGACATCCCGACGGCCCTGCGCCACAGCGCATTTCACGCCTTAGGCGATGATCCGGATGTCTGTCCGTAGCGATAACCGGGGTACGCAGCTCGAAGGTGTCGGCTGCGCGAAGCCGTCGGCGACTTGACGGCAAGTCCGCGTCAACTGATGTCGGCATCAACGGATCGTCGGAGCCCACCGCCGATCCAAGGCTTCCCCTACTGCGCGGGCGAGGTGATCGATCTGACTACGTCGAACAGCGTCGAAATCCTGCTCGCCCGCTGCCTGCCGCAAACGGACCAGGTGGTCCGCGATGGCCCGTCGATGTTCGGGCACGGACGTGGTCCAGGCAACCTCGCGAAGCATTGACAACAGTCTGGCCAGCACCACAAAGTCTTTGGCGCCGTATTGCTGTACCTGCGTGCACACTACGTCGAGCATGTCGGCGAGGTCTGGTCGCGACACCACCACCCGAGGCGAACCACTATCGTCTCGAAAAACCTTGCGTCCCAACGAATAACCAACGAGGTGGCACAACACCGCCGTGCCCGAGCTCAACCCGTGCACGGCCGTGGTCGGGTCGTTGATGCCGGGGGATAACGCGCGAATCACCACATCGGTGAGTTGCCGCAGTCCGTAACCGACATCCTGGGTGGTCGTGCGCTCCAGGCCGGTGCGCACGGCATCACAGACACGTTTACGCAGCAACGTGACTCGTTCCTCGTCGAGCGGGCTTCCGGGCTTCGCGGACCAACAGAACGCCATTGGCACACCCTCGACCAAAAAGGACCCGACCTGACGGTCGATCCACACCACCGCGCTGGCATCCATTGCCGCCTTGAATATGGCCTCTTCGTCGACTTCCACCAGGAAACCCGAGGATCGCGCGACGATGACCGCGTGCTCCCGGGGTAGCGATGGCGGGTCGTCATTCCGGCGCTCATCCAGTGGGTCTAGGACGCGATGGGCAGTCGCCCTGGCCTCGGTACTGACGTGTCCAAGGATCGTCTCGATCCGGATCTGACGCACGAGGTGACCCAAAAAGACTACGAGCGCCAGCACGCTCGCCATGGCCAGCAGGTAGGACACCGTGACCGCGATCTGAGGGACGAATTCAGTCCGCTGGCTAGTGGAGTTGCGGACGGTGCGCAAGACCGTCAGGGAGTAGGCGAACGTCGCCAAGAACAACGCGAGAGTGCGTTGAACAACGCGATCTGCGGCGAATGTCCGCAAGAGCCTGGGAGTGTACTGACTGCTGGCCAGCTGCAAGGTCACCAGGGTTAACGAGAACGTCAGTGATGTCACTGTCACGAGCGAGGTCGCGATAGCGCTCAACAGCTCGCGCGCGGCATCGGCCCCACCGCCAAACAGGTACGCCGACAACCCAGACGGCATATGCGGGTCGACGATGCTATCGAATTCGGGGAGAGCCACACCCATGACGACCGCGGTCACCACACCAACCGCCGGCACCGGCCATAGCCGGGTGCGCAGCCCTTCGGCGAACGCGACGCGCCGCTGCCAAACAACGCTGAGCAGGCGTCGCACGCCGGAAGCTTCCCGCTTAGCGTGAGGCACCGGCATTACCGGCGGACCAGGAAGCGTCGGTAGGTGTGCATTCGGCTGACCTCCTCGCATGTACAGCACAGACACTCATAGACCGCCACATGATCCGCCGACACCGGGGAAGCTGACGGCATCGCGTTACGCGCCGCTGCACGGAAAGGGATTCCCGCCCGTGGCCGCGGTCAATCGGCGTCGATTCCGGCGGCGGCCTACACTCTCCCAGCAATAGTCGCTTCGCCACGGTGACGATGGATTCGCTTACCGCTCGCGACTCGACGTCTATATCCCGTGCTCGAAGGAGAGCCTATGCAAGGGCCAACGGCAACCATCGAGACCGACTACCTGGTGGTCGGCGCCGGGGCGATGGGAATCGCGTTCACCGATACGCTCCTTGCCGAATCCGAGGCACGCGTGGTCATCGTCGACCGGGCACATCAACCGGGTGGGCATTGGACCACGGCCTACCCTTTCGTGCGGCTGCACCAACCGTCGGCGTATTACGGCGTCAACTCACGAGCCCTGGGCAACAACACTATTGACGCCGTCGGCTGGAACCAAGGTCTGAACGAACTCGCCTCCGTCGGCGAAATCTGCGCCTACTTCGACGCCGTGATGCAACAGCAATTCCTGCCCAGCGGGCGCGTTGAGTACTTCCCCATGAGCGACTACCTCGGCGACGGCCGATTCCGGACGCTGGGTGGCGCGGAATACCGGGTCACGGTCAGGCAGCGCATCGTCGATGCCACTTATCTGCAAGCCGTCGTGCCGTCGATGCGGCCGGCGCCGTACTCGGTGGCGCCCGGGGTCGACTGTATTGCACCCAACGAGCTGCCGAAATTCAAGGCTCGCGACCGATACGTGATCGTCGGCGCCGGCAAGACAGGTATGGACGTCTGCTTGTGGTTACTGCGCAACGGCGTCACCCCCGAGAAGCTGACCTGGATCATGCCGCGCGACGCCTGGCTGATCGACCGGGCAACGCTGCAGCCGGGACCGACGTTCATCAAGAAGTTCCGGGACAGCTACGGCGCCACGCTCGATGCCATCGGCAACGCGACATCGGTCCAGGACCTGTTCGACCGGCTCGAGGCAGCCGGAACCTTGCTCCGGCTCAACCCCGCGGTGCGACCCACCATGTATCGGTGCGCGACCGTGTCACAACCCGAATACGACCAGTTGCGCCGCATCGACGACGTGGTCAGGATGGGCCATATTCGACGCATCGAGCCCACCGCCATCATGCTCGACGGCGGATCGATCGCCTCGTCGCCGTCCGCCCTCTACATCGACTGCACCGCCGACGGAGCACCGCAGCGGCCGGCCACACCGGTTTTCGACGGCGAGCGCCTCACCCTGCAGGCGGTGCGGGGCTGTCAACAGGTGTTCAGCGCGGCGTTCACCGCGCACGTCGAACTTGCCTACCCTGACGATGCGGTGAAAAACGAACTCTGCGTGCCGATTCCACATCCGGACACCGACCTGGACTGGCTACGGCTTACGCATTCCGATCTGCGTAATTTTCAGCGGTGGCTCGCCGACGCCGAGCTGACCGACTGGCTCGGTTCGGCACGGTTGAATCTTCTCGCCGAGCTGTTGCCGCCGTTGTCGCACAAGCCGCGGGTACGTGAGCGGGTGGTGTCGATGTTCCAGTCGAGGTTGAATGCCGCCAGCGAGCGACTGGAAAAGTTGCTGAGCGACCACGGCGGCGATACCGCTGCAACGGTGAGGAGTGGGCGTGCCGCGGCACACTGACGTCGACGCGCCATTGGCCGACATGCCCGCCGCGGGATACGTCTACCGGACAAGCTGGCGACTGGCCACCACCGACATCGACGAGCACCAGAGGCTGCGCCTGGACGGAGTAGCCCGCTATATCCAGGAAGTCGGCGCCGAGCACCTGGCCGATGCCCAGCTGGCCGAAGTCCATCCCCACTGGATCGTGCTACGCACCGTGATCGACGTCGTCGAGCCGATCGAGCTACCCAGCGACATCACCTTCCGCCGTTGGTGCGCAGCGCTTTCCACCCGATGGTGCAACATGCGCGTCCGCCTTGACGGCGCTGCCGGCGGACGGATCGAAACCGAAGGTTTCTGGATCTGTGTGAACAAGGACACCCTGACGCCGTCGCGGCTCACCGATGACTGCATCGCCCGCTTCGGCAGCACCACTGACAACCACCGGCTCAAGTGGCGCCCGTGGCTCACCGAGCCGGTAACCGACGGCACCGAGACACCATTTCCACTGCGCCGCACCGATATTGATCCTTTCGAGCACGTCAACAACACCATCTACTGGCACGGCATCGTCGAGGTACTCGGCCAGCTGCCGGCCGGTGCAGAACTGACCGCGGCTCCACATCGCGTCGTGCTCGAGTACCGCAGCCCGATCAAGTACGGCGAAGCCGTCACCATTCGTTCCCACCAGCGCGACGGCCGCATCCACATGCACTTCGTGGTGGGTCACGACGTGCGCGCCGCCGCTTTGGTGCGCAAGCTTTGACCAGGCAGTCGCCGCAGATTTCCTGGCCGGCCGCCGAAGCGTTCCATCAAAGCCGGTGTCCGCGCCGAATCGCGTTGGCGTGCGACGAGTACCCTCGCGCTCGTGCAGGTCGCTGAGCTTTCCCCAATCTGATGGACCCCGCAGCCACCGGTCGACCGGCCCGCGATCTTGCCGTCGACTTTTACCGGGTGTCGGGCGTGGTCCTCATCGTCCTGGGCCACTGGCTGGCCGGGTCGGTGACGTATCACGACGGACAGTTCGGCCGGCAAAATCCGCTGGTCGACCAGCCCTGGACGCAGTGGCTGACGTGGCCTTTTCAGGCGGTTCCGGTTTTCTTCCTGGTGGCCGGCTACGCCGGCGCGGTGTCATGGACACATCGTTACGGCGACGGCGGTGTGTCGCGGCAGGACTGGATTCGGCATCGGGTGGCGCGAGTGCTCGGACCCACGGCGGTGTACGTGGGACTGGTGTCGGCAGTCGTGGTGGCGCTGCAGGTCTCCGGCCTGCCTGGCTCGGTGCTGGAGTATGCGGGTTGGGCGGTGGCGATGCACCTGTGGTTCCTCGCCGTGTATTTGGTGGTGGTATCGCTGACGCCTGTTGCGATGGCCGCACACCGACGTTGGGGGCTCATGGTGCCGGCGGTACTGGCAGTTGCGCTGGTGGCGGTGGATACCGCTGCGCTGGCCGGTCATACGCCCTCTCTCGCCGGCCTGAATTATCTGTTGTGCTGGGGCCTGCTCTACCAGCTGGGGATCTGTTGGCAGGCAGGGTTGTTAAGCGGCCGCCGACCGGTGGTGATTGCCGCCGGATCGGCGGTCGCGCTGGCCCTGGTCATCTGGATCGGCCCCTATCCGGTCAGCATGATCGGGGTTCCCGGCCAAGCGGTACAGAACAGCATGCCGCCGTCGGTGGCGATGCTGGCGTTCGCTTGCACCCAGGCCGGCATCGCGGTGGCCATCGCACCCGCGCTCAACCGCGTGCTTCGTTCTCGCCGATTGCAGCGGCTGTTGTCGGCCGCCAACAGCAATGTGATGGCGCTCTACCTGTGGCACATGGTGCCGGTGGTGATCGTCGCGGTCGTCGCCTACCCGGCCGGGCTGCTGCCACAACCGGCCCAGGGGACGGCGACGTGGTGGCTGGCCCGGCTGGAATGGGAGGTGGTCCTGAGCCTGGTGACCGCCGTAGAGATGGCGTTGTTGTGGTGGCTCCGGCGATTCTTCGCGGCACCGCTGCCGACGATCCGGATACCGCTGCCGCAGCGTTGGGCCGAACCGAGCATGCTCGCGGGTGCCATGATGGCAGCTGCCTTCCTGTGGGTGGTCGCCGCGGCGGGATTTGCTCCGGACGGGAAATATCCGTGGATAACCGCGCTGGTTTTCGTGCTCGGCCTGACACTCGTGGCGTGCCGGCCCACAACGGCCACCCGGCGGTCAGTCGATATCTCCCTAGAGCCCAATTGAGCTCTGCGCCAACCTCGACGGTGCGTTCACGGTTAGAGGTCTGAAGGCCCATCGACAAGGGACCAATGCCTCGTTCCCCGAAGCGGCTGAACCAATAACGTCCAAGCGCAAAGGAATGAGGAAACGCATGTCCAAGATCGACAGCCATCGGGGAATCGTCGTCGGCGTCGACGGCTCGCCGGGCTCTCACGCGGCGGTCCGATGGGCCGCCCGCGACGCCGAGTTGCGCAATGTTCCGCTGACCCTGGCTCATGTTCTCCCGGCCGCGGCGGGAACGCGGCTGGTCTCGTCGGTAACCCCAGGGCGGACCCGCAGCCGAATCGACGCCGGAGAGCAACTGCTCGACGAGGCGCTCAAGATCGCCGAGAAAAGCTGCGAACGCGGGCCAACCCAGGTCTACCGCGAAATGCCCAGCGGGACCACGGTTTCAACGCTGACCAAGCTTTCCGAAGACGCCCACTTGGTGGTGGCCGGTTGCCGCGGCGTTGGCTCGTTGCGAGGCCGACACTTGGGTTCGGTGAGTTCGGGGCTCATCCATAACGCGCGGTGCCCGGTGGCGGTCATCCACGACGATGTCCCAATGGCGGCCGATTCCGAGCGAGCCCCGGTGCTGGTAGGCATCGACGGGTCACCGGAGTCGGAAGTGGCGATTGCCATCGCGTTCGACGCCGCCTCTCGGCGCAAGGTGGACCTGGTGGCCGTGCACGCATGGAAAGCACCTGGCGTGTTGGATCCCATCGTCAGTTTGCCGGGTCCCGGCTGGCCGGAACTGCGGACACATGAGGACAAGATCGTCGCCGAACGCCTGGCCGGGTGGGGCGAACAATACCCCGATGTCGTTGTCCGTCGAATGATCGCGCGCAACGATGCGGCGCCTGAACTTGTGGGAACGTCCAAGTCGGCGCAACTCGTGGTGGTCGGCAGTCGCGGAAGCGGCGGATTCGCGGGGATGTTGTTCGGTTCGGTCAGCGCCGCCGTGGTGCTACTGAGCCATGTGCCGGTCATAGTCGCACGCAAAACGGTCGCCAAAAGACGCTAGGACCGCGCTGATCTAGTCGCCGCGGGCCACGGAATCCCGGGTCTGTTCATCACGTGTAGATCAGCGCCGCCCTAGACCCGCTCGCAAGTTCGGCCCGGATGTACCTGCCGGAACTCTCTCGGTTTGACGAATATAGGTATGGAAAGCCTATCCTAACTAGTGCCGACAGAGAAAGGCTGACCATGCCCATGTTGCCCATCGATCCACACGCTGACGCTTGCCGGCGCGCCTGGCTACCCTGCCCGAATTGCAACTGGGGCCGCAACGCGTGTTCGGAATGCCGCAGCAGCCGCAACTGCGGAACCCATTGGCAATATCTGCTCAGCAACCGGGCGACCGAACTGCACCTGCAGTGTCCCGGATGCACCACTTTGTGGTCCACTGACACGCGAAACCGCCCGCAAAACACGGCGGTTGGTCATCGCTGACGCGGCGACGGCATCGGTTACCCACCCCGTTCCGGCACCAAAACCAATACCAGAGCGTCACGCAACCGAACCCGATTGGCCCCGGCCATCGAGGGCAGGAAGCGGGCGCTGGCAAATGGTGCGCGCCTCCTGAGCATCGAGGCCGAACAGACGCAACAACCTCTCGGTGACCATGTCAGCGGCTAACGCATCGTCACGACGCGGATCCGCACGCAAGAGGGCGCCTAGCCCCAGCAACGCACCCCCGGCCGTCGCTAACGCCAGGTCGGGGTCCCCCACCCGAAACCGTCCGGCGTCGGCGGCTGCCTTGATGTCACGCAGGGCACGAGGAGCCAGCCCGTGATCGGATGACAGCAGGTTGGTTCCGGTGGCCAACAGAATGTCCGTCTCCAGTCCTCGCCGACGAAACAGCCTGCCGGTCAGCCGGAAACTGACGGCAAACGTTTCGGCAGGATCGTCGATCGATGCGGTGAGCCGGTCCAGCAACGCCCCATGGGTGTCAAGCACGTCGGCTACCGCAGCGGCGAACAGCTGCTCCTTACTGTCAAAGTGGTTGTAGAACGAGCCCATGCCGACGTCGGCAGCCTGGGTGATCTCGAGCACCGGCGCGTTGAACTTTCCCTCGGCGATCAACCGCTGCGCAGCCTTGACCAGCGCTGTCCTGGTGCGCTGCTTGCGTCGCTCCAAACGGTTCGGCGGCTCGGCGCCCCCGTCACTAGAAGTCATCACTATGGCAGTATGACTCGGTTATGAGGATATCGTCAGAAATGCGCCTAGAGCGGACCTCCTGATCCGCCCCGCTTCAACCAGCGACCTCACCACGGATTGATTTGCCGCCGCCGGGAAACCCGCGCGGCCCGGTTCCGAGATGATCGTCGACTATGTGCGCGATCCCGCGCGGACCGTCACCCGCCCATTAGGGCGTCTAATCAGGCCGATGAACGGGTAACCCCTGTCCGATAAGGCTGGCAACGGAGGGCAACAAAGAGAGGTGTGCAATGGCGGCGACCGAGGTGAGTGATTTTCTGCTGGGGCGACTCCGCGACTGGGGCGTGGAACATGTGTTCGCTTATCCCGGCGACGGAATCAACGGGCTCCTGGCAGCGTGGGGCCGGGCAGACAACAAACCGATGTTCGTCCAGGCGCGACACGAGGAGATGGCCGCCTTCGAGGCCGTGGGCTACGCAAAGTTCAGCAACCGGCTTGGGGTCTGCGCGGCAACCTCGGGCCCGGGCGCGATCCATCTGCTCAACGGTCTTTACGACGCCAAACTCGACCGGGTGCCGGTGGTGGCGATCGTCGGACAAACCAACCGCAGCGCAATGGGGGGCTCCTACCAGCAGGAAGTTGACCTGTTGAGCCTGTATAAGGACGTTGCCAGCGACTACGTCCAGATGGTAACCGTGCCCGAACAGCTGCCCAATGTCTTGGACCGGGCCATCCGCACCGCGTTGACCAGGCGAGGGCCGACTGCGCTGATCATCCCGTCCGACGTGCAAGAGCTCGAGTACTCCCCGCCCGCACACGAATTCAAGATGGTTCCGTCCAGCCTCGGGTTTCAGCGGCCAGGAGTGGAGCCGGCACTCGACGGCCTGCAACGGGCCGCGGACGTGCTCAACGCCGGTAAACGGGTCGCGATGCTGATCGGATGCGGGGCCCGCAACGCCGCCCGGGAGATCGTCGAGCTCGCCGACGTTCTCGGCGCCGGAGTCGCCAAGGCGCTGCTGGGCAAAGATGTGCTATCCGACGAATTGCCCTTCGTGACCGGTGCCATCGGTTTGTTGGGTACGCGGCCAAGCTACGAGATGATGCGCGACTGCGACACCTTGCTGACCATCGGGTCGAACTTCCCGTACACGCAGTTCCTGCCGCCGTTCGGTGGGGCTCGCGGCGTGCAAATCGATATCGACCCCACGCTGATCGGAATGCGATACCCGAACGAGGTGAACCTGGTCGGTGATGCCGCCGCCACGGTGCGCGCGTTATTGCCACTGCTGCAACCCAAGTCCGACCGATCCTGGCGCGCGACGATCGAAAGAAACGTGGCACGCTGGTGGGAGACCATGGACATGGAGGCCGAGGTGGCGGCCAAGCCGATCAACCCCATGCGACTGTTCGCCGACCTGTCACCCAAACTGCCCGACAATGCGATCATCACTGCCGATTCGGGATCGTCGGCGAATTGGTATGCCCGCCAACTGAAATTCCGCGACGGCATCCGCGGCTCGCTGTCGGGCAATCTCGCCACCATGGGGCCCGGAGTTCCCTACGGTATCGGCGGGAAGTTCGCCCATCCGGACCGTCCGGTGATTGTCTTCGCCGGTGACGGCGCGATGCAGATGAACGGCATGGCCGAGTTGATCACGATCGCGCACTATTGGAAGCAGTGGGCGGACCCGCGGCTAGTCGTGGCGGTGCTGCACAACAACGACTTGAACCAGGTGACCTGGGAAATGCGCGCCATGGCCGGAGCTCCGAAATTCGCTGAGTCGCAAACTCTTCCCGATGTCGACTATGCCGGGTTTGCCGCCAGCCTGGGCTTGGGTTCGGCGACGCTGACCGACCCCGATCAGATTGCGACGGCCTGGGATCAGGCGCTGCTGGCCGATCGGCCGACGGTGCTGGACGTGCACTGCGACCCGGATATCCCGCCGGTTCCGCCGCACGCCACGTTCGACCAGATGAAGAGCGCGGCCAGCGCAGTGCTGCACGGTGACGAAAATGCGTTCGGCATCATCAAGGAAGGCATCAAGATCAAGGCGCAGGAGTTCTTGCCACACCGGGAAACCAGCAGCCGATAAGCACGCCAGTCGCTCGCCGGCACTGTCACCACAACCCCGGTCTGTTATCGGGCCGAGATTTCGGCCCGGTCGGTCTCGGTACTGTGCGACATGGCCGAAGCTGGTATCGCATCACACGGCCGGTTCCCAGGGAACATAAGACGCCGGTGACCCAAACCACATGTTTGACACCGCGACCATTCGGAAACCCTTGCAGTGCAGGGATGTTTTGGATTTGACGCGCACTACTGGCGTTCAAGTTCCCGCCCTGCTGGCTGAGCGCAATCGAGCGAGCGCGAGGTCGCCATGCGAGTAGTAACCGATAGGGAGGAATTCATGGCGGAGAAAAGTGGCCCCCAAGAGGGCGTCGAGGGCGTCGTCGAGGGTGCTAAAGGCAAGGCCAAGGAGGTCTTTGGAGCTGTTACCGGCCGCGACGACATGAAGCGCGAGGGACAGGCTCAGCAGGACAAGGCCGACGCCCAGCGGGACGCGGCCAAGAAGGAAGCCGAGGCTGAAGCCGCCCGCGGCAGCGCCGAGGCGTCCGAACAACGTCAAGAAGCCAATCAGTAGCTTGAAAGCAAATGGGCCCGGTCCGACTTCGGACCGGGCCCATTCGCTTACTGGGAACCTGCGAAGACCGCCGACAGTCAGCAGGCGACAAGTCGGGCCAACCGGGCGATCGGTGTCTCCTCGAGACGGTCCAGCAAGTCTGCGGCGTTCGCGAACACCATTGCAGCCCCTGCGCTTTCGAGTTCGCTTCCGGAGACGCCGCCACTGAGCAGCCCGATACTCGCTACTTCTGCACGGGCACACGCTTGGGCATCCCACACCGAGTCGCCGACGAAAACCGCGCGGGTGCTGCCGACGCCCGCTCGGTGAAGCGCCACGTGGATAATGTCGGGTTTGGGTTTTGCGGTGTCCACGTCGCCGGCCGACGTGACCTCGGCAACGACGTCATCGCTGTCGAGTACCCCACGCAACAGGGCCAATTCGTCTTCCGGGGCCGACGTGGCAAGTACCACCTTGAGGCCGAGCCCGGCCACGCGTTGCAGCAAGGCGCGTGCGCCCGGCAGCGGTCGCAACAGGTGGGACGCTTGCTGGTAATACCGAGAATGTAAGTCCTTCAAGTATTTCTGAGTGTCCTCGGACGCATTACCAGACAGCGACTTCACCAGAGTCGAACCGTCCATCCCGATGGACCGGTGGATGCGCCATGTCTCGACGTCGATCCCCGCCGTTGCGAATGCCCGGAGCCAGGCGTCGATATGCAGGTAGTTGGAGTCCACCAGGGTGCCGTCGACGTCGAACAGGACCGCCGGCCGAGGCGCGGGATCGGTAGTCACCGTGAGGATTTCGCTGTCTGATAAGGCACTGACCGGTTAGCTCCTGAACAGAATGGCCGTCGCTGCGATATCGACGACCAGCAAGGCCAACGCACACAACGGAACGACAAAGCCGCGCCGCCGGGAGGCCGTGAAGAAGGAGGCGACGAGCGTTGACACCGCCACTACCGGAGCCCCATACAGCAACACGCCATACATCAGACCGTTCGGGCCCAGGTCGGGGCACTGAGCGCCGCTGCATGCAGCCATGCTCATCGCCGCGCCGATGGCGAATACCATGACGAGTGCTGCCACGGGCACCGTCAGCAACGCCAGCACCCAGTTCACCAGGATGCGACGCCCACGATTGTGCTCACCAGTCTGCGGTGGGATGTCCGCGTCGGTGATGAGCTCGTGGTGTTCATGGTTCTGCAGCCTCATCAGCACCTCCCTTCCTGGGGTTCCGCGCAAACTGGCGGCGAGCCGCGGCGCCCACGATCGCTTCTTACCCGACTACCCGCGCGGGTTGAGTCGAAACATGAGGCCCGGCGCATGCGACCCGCGGCGGCGCCCCGGCTTCGTCGGCACCTCGGCGGTTGACGGCCCGGTCAGCGCCCGATGACCAGGTCGATGCCGGCCCGGGCACTCTTGAGGTCCTCGACAAACAGTGCGTAGGACTCGCCGTGGCGGTCACTGCGATCCCGCAGCACCGCCGACGGGTGAACCGTTGCGGTCACCCGTGGTTCGGGGTCGATCGCGACCTGCAAGGTCGCGGGCAGCCGTAACCGTTCACCACGATGTGCGGTCACGCGAAACGCGCTGCCCAGCAAGGATTGTGCGGCCGTCGCACCCAGACACACGATCAATCGTGGCCGTACTGCCTCGATTTCGGCGATCAGCCAGGGCCTGCAGGCTACGACTTCGGTTCGGGAGGGTTTCTGATGTATGCGCCGCTTGCCCTGCCTGCGGAACTTGAAGTGCTTGACGGCATTGGTCTGATAGGTCAATCGTGGGTCGATGCCGGCGTCGTCGAGAGCCCGCTGCAGCAGTCGGCCGGCCGGGCCGACGAACGGAAGCCCTTCGTGGTCCTCGCGATCGCCCGGCTGTTCCCCGACCAACATGAGCGGCGCGTCAGACGTGCCGTGGCCGAAGACGGTCCGGGTGGCGTCGGCGTACAGCGCGCAACCCCGACAATTGCTCGCCGCATCCTCCAACAGGGGCAATTCACGTTCGTCGGGGAGGTAGCGCCCCGCCCCAGCGGCAGGTGCTGCAGTCATGGCCGAAACCCGCTCCGGCCGATTGCGTCAGCGCCGACCTCGGTACCTTCTGCCACCGGTACTCCTTCGTCGACGCGTGTCCCACCTCGGGGTACCCGCTTCGACGGCACGCAATCCGGGCCGAGCCCCGCCGTCAGGCTTCGCCGCCGGCGGCAACTCGGGTGGCTCGGGTCGATCTTGCGGTCCCTTTCGCGGCGTTGCGCAGGGAGCGGTTGGTGGCCTGCAAGTTGTCGTTCGCAGCAGCCAGTGCCGCATTGTCGTCTTCGAGACTGAGGATGCGCGCAATTCCGGCCAGGTTGATTCCGGCGTCAACCAGAGCGCTGATCCGCTGCAGCCGGGCCAAATCGTCAGCGCTATAGCGCCGTGTCCCACCGTCACTACGAGCGGGGGTCAACAATCCATAGCGTTCATACAGCCGTAGCGACTGCACCGCGATACCGGAGAGCTCGGCTGCCACCGAGATGCCGTACACGCCCTGGTCAGGCGCCGGCGCGCCGGTTTCGCCGGGACGGTCAGCCATAGCTCAGCTCCTCGACTGCTACTCGCATAGAAAACCTCTCTATCACACTTGCATTGTAATGTCGATAGTGATATAAAAAATCTATGGCTATAGCCATAGATATGCAGGCCCCATTGAACCCAGCAGATTGGAGTGAGAGGTGACCACCATGCTGATGCGCACCGACCCGTTCCGTGATCTGGACCGCTTCGCCCAGCAGGTGTTGGGCACGGCCGCCCGGCCAGCGGTGATGCCCATGGATGCGTGGCGGGACGGCGAAAAATTTGTCGTCGAGTTCGACCTTCCCGGCATCGACGCCAACTCCCTCGATATCGATATCGAGCGCAACGTGGTGACCGTGCGCGCACAACGGCCCAGCGTCGATCCGAATCGGGAAATGCTGGCCAGCGAGCGCCCGCGCGGAGTGTTCAGCCGCCAGCTGGTGCTCGGTGAAAACCTCGACACGGACCGGATCGAGGCGTGCTACCAGGAAGGCGTCCTGAGACTGGTGATCCCGGTGGCCGAGCGGGCCAAGCCGCGCAAGATCTCGGTTGCGCGCGGCAATGGCCACAAGGCCATCGACGAAGCTGGCGCGCAACCCGAGGTGATCGAAGCCTGATCGGGGGTGGAGGCGCGGCGACCGAGGCCGGCATCGCCCGGACTCGCCGCGCCTCCACCAGACGGCATGTTCGCACCATCGATGCCTAGACCCGACTGGCTTCGCGGTCCGCAGAGCTGGACCGATTACTGCTGACTGCGCATCGCCGCGCCGCGGGGCAGTCCGGGCAACGGTGACGTTTCCCTCGATCGGGGGACACGAGATTCATCCGCGCAGTGACCCGTCAGCCGACAGACATCGCCGCAAGGCGAGGGCATGGTACCTGATGGAGCAGTGTCCGCGTCGGACCCGCTCCTGCCACACACCGCGAGCAGCAAGGGCGCACCGTGAAGGTTGGGCACGGGTCAGCCGCCGGACGGGAATCGAGAATGACCAGCATCGCAGTCAGCGCTGAGCCCGCGATCGGGCGGGCTGCATGACGGCCATCCCGTCGGCGCCACGCCAGGCCCGTTATCAGATGCCGCCGGTCTGCTCGAGCGGCTGGGCGATGACCAACGACGAGGTGGCGCACGGGGCTGCGGCCTACCCCGCCGACATCGACTACCAGACGACGGATTCGCCGCCGTGGTGGGACAACAACGCCGACGCGGCCGTCGAGGGAGCCGTACGGCAGCTTCTGTCCGCCCTCGGCGTCGACGAGGGCGAGCACACCGCCGAAACACCTGCGCGTGTCGCCCGCGCGTGGCGGGAGATGCTGTGGGGATACAACGAGGTCCCCGAGGACCACCTCGACACCGATTTTCCCGCTCCGGACGACCCCGGGCTGATCGTCCTGCACGGCATCTCGTTCGCCTCCACCTGCGCGCACCATCTGTTGCCGTTCTCGGGGACTGCCACCATCGCCTACCGCCCCCACCCCGGGCAGCGCATCGTGGGCCTGTCCAAGCTTGCTCGGCTGGTCCACGGTTACGCCGCGCGGCTGCAGGTTCAGGAGAACATCGGGCACCAGGCGACCGCCGGGATCATGCGCAAGCTCAACCCCTCCGGGGCCATGAGCGTCATTACCGCACGACACGACTGCATGAGGCTGCGCGGAGTGCGCGAGCCGGCCGCCGAGGCAACCACCGAGTCCCGCAAAGGCATGTGGCTGGACCGGGAAATTGCGCTGGTCCATCGCCTACATGCCGGCGGTCGTCCCGGCGCCTGTTAAGACGACCGCGCCACGATCAGGGGCATCCGCACGGCGTGCACCACCGCGTTGCTCACCGACCCCAGCAGTACGCCGGTGACGCCACCGCGGCCGTGACTTCCGACCACCACGAGCTGAGCGGTTTGCGACCGTTCGACGAGCTGCCGTGCCGGACGGTCACATACGACCACCCGGCGCACGGTCACATCGGGATAGCGCTCCTGCCAGCCGGCCAACCTCTCGGCAAGCAGGACCTGCGCTTCGGCTTCCACCGCGGACCAGTTCAGTCCCGGCAGCTCGACCACCTCGAGATCGCTCCACGCATGCAGCGCGATCAGCTCAACCCCGCGACGGGATGCTTCGTCGAACGCCACCGCCACCGCAGCCTCCGACGCCGGTGACCCGTCGATCCCGAGCAACACCGGGGCGTGCAACGGATCCGGCATCAACGGATCTTCGTCACGGATGATCGCGACCGGACACCGGGCGCGTCTCACCAGGCTCGAACTGACAGAACCCAGCAAGACCCGGGCCAACGCGCCGCGGCCGGAGCTGCCAACGACGATCATCTCCGCCTCGGCCGACATTTCGACCATGGTGGCTACCGGCGTGGAAAACACGATCTCGCTTTTCACGGTGAGCTTCCGCTCCCCCGTGACCGACTCGTCGGCGATCTTGTGGGCAGCGGCCAGAATCTTGCGGCCCTCGTCTTCCTGCCACACCGCCCAGGTGTCCGGGTAAGGCATCGGCGGCCAGGTAGCCACATCGGTGCTCACCACATGGACGATGGTCAGCTGAACGTTGCGCATTGCCGCGTCGCGGGCCGCCCAACATACCGCGGCATTCGAGGCGGGTGAGCCGTCGGCTCCGACGACAACGCCGAGACGCTTTTCCAAAATCGACATTTCGTTGCTCCTCCGATTACCTGACGTGCGTCGGCAAAGCTGCGACCTAAGCCCAAGCTACAAAACACCTACCGCTGTGGCGTCTTCCGAACGGCCTGACCAGCAGGGACCAAAGACCTCTGTTTCCGGTGTTTCGGGTATTTCGGGTGTTTGGTGCACGCGGCCGGCGATCAGGCGGGACGCACGACGATGACCGGGATTTTCGCCGAGTGGGCCACGGCAGAGCCGACCGAACCCAGGAGCATGCCGGGAAATCCCCCGCGGCCGCGACTTCCGACCACCACCAATTGCGCGTGCAGGGCTCCCTCGAGCAGCCAGTGCGCTGGCTTGTCACAGACCAGCGACCGCTGAACGCGCACGTCAGGGTACTGCTCCTGCCAGCCCGCGAGGCGTTCGGCGAGAACCTCCTCCCCCTGGCTCTCGCGATCGCGCCAGTCCATCCCGAGGATGGGGAAAACGCCGACGTCACTCCACGCGTGCAACGCGACCAGGTCTACGCCGCGACGGGAGGCTTCGTCGAATGCCAAGGCCGTCGCGGCCTCCGAGGCCGGTGATCCGTCGATGCCCACCAGCACCGGCGCGCTGGTGTCCGGAGCCACACCGTCGTCGGAATGAATGACCGCTACCGGGCCATGCGCATGGTGCAACAGCGCCGAACTCACCGAACCCAACAATGCGCGGCCCAGCGCGCCCATACCCTGACTGCCGACGACGGTCATCCAGGCGTCCTTGGAGGCGTCGATGAGCGCCGGCACGATGTTGGAATACACCACCTCCGTGCGGACATCCGGCGGGCCGGATTCACCCAGGCGCTCGTCCAGCACCCGGCGCGCCCGCTCGATCACGGTCTGTGCTTCGTCTTTCTGCCACTCCGGCATTTCGGTGTAGAGCTGGCCTACCGGCCAACCGACGACGACGGGGGCGACACCGTGCATCAAGGTGACCGGCATCTGGTGCAGGGTCGCCTCGCGGGCGGCCCAGGCCACCCCCGCGTCGGACTGCGCCGAGCCGTCGACGCCTACCAGAATCCCGTAATGCGTTGTATCCCTGGACATTTCACCCTCCTTGCAGCGGCCAGATGGGTAGCCGGCCAGCGACCGGCACCGAATGCTCACGTCGGCGCACTCTGGGCGGCGCGAGTCTCGACCTGACCGTATACGACGGCCGCCCGGTTCAGCAGAGACGATGGACCTCACTTTGACGCGGTTAATCCCAATCGGCTCGCCGGTGGGCCGAACAGCTCACGAAATCAGAGTCGAAGGACCCTACGCCGACACCCGCTCGATGGATACGGTCTGCCATGTCGGACTCCACCGACGGTAACGAGGGGAAGGCTGTCACCATGCCCGTCATCAATAGCTACGACGTCGAAGCGATGCTGGATTCGATGGCGACCGTGTCGTATGGCGTTATCAACTGGTTCGATGACGAGCGCGGATTCGGATTCGTGCATCCCGCAGACGGCGATCGCGACGTCTTCATCGATTCCTCCGAGATCGTCGATTGGCCTGCCGGCGGTGTTCATGAAGGTCAGCACGTGAGCTACCAAACCGGGGGCACCCGCCACTGGCCACTGGCGCAAGCCGTGCACATCCTCTAACGTCGCGACGGCTACCGCTCCCGCGGCTGAAGCCGCGCGATGACGTAGAACGGCAGCGCCACGAAGACCGTGCCGCCGACCAGATTGCCGAGGCTGGTAACGCAGATATTGGTGACCAAGCCGTGAGCTCCCCAGCCCCAGCTGATCCCGCAATGTGGGGCATCCTGGTGAAAAGCATTGAGCAGCAACGGAAGTCCCAGGAATCCGACATTAGCCACGACGTGCTGATCGCTGCCGATCACGAATGCGAACGGCCCGTAGAACGCAAAGCCCATCCGCGCGACATCGCTGCGCGCCTTGTAATACATGCACATGGCGGTTTGCAGGAACCAGGTGCACAGCACCGCCAGCAGGAAAGCGGTCCACAAGGGCTGGCCGGCTTTCTGGGCGCCGACGACTGCCGCACGGGTGGCGAAGGCACCCAGATACGGCCCCCCGGCCGCGGCGCAGACGGCGACGAACACGAGTGCACCAACGATATTGCCGCTCAGTCCGATAAGCAGCAGCTGCAAATAGCAGCTGACGCGCATCCGCCCCTGCAGCACCGCGAAGAAGCCGGCTGCCATGTCGGCAGTGATCAGGGATGCCCCTGACACCAGGATGAGAACAAAAGACATGCCGAACGCCAGACCCATCAGCAGGCTGGCGATACCGGGCGTGCCGACCCCGGTGCTGACGACCAACGATAGCAACGCGCCGAAACCCACCATCGCGCCGCCGACCAGTGAGCGGATCAGAAACGCCCACGGATGGGCTGATTTCTCGAGCGCCATGTCCGCTATTCGGGTCACCATGGCGGGAACACCGAGTGGTTCGAACGGATCACCGGCCCGGCGATCATCGGACGACGGGCCCACGAGGTCTGGGCCCAGGGCAAGCTGGGACATGATGCGCCTATCGGTAGGTATGGAAAGTGTTGTGTCGCTTAAGAAGCCACCGGGCAGACGGTGTCTGCCCAATCGTGCATCCGTCCCGAGTAATAGAGCAGCGGCAGGCCGCCGGCGCGGCGCACGGCGCAGGCGCGAATGAGCAGGATGACGTGGTCGCCCGCGTCGTAGATCCGGTCGATAAAGCCGCTTACCGAGGCGGCCGCACCGACAAGAACCGGACACCCGCAGTCATCGGTGTCGAATGCGACTCCCTCGAAGCGGTCGTCGACCTTGCTGGCGAAGCGGCGCGCCAGGCTCGCCTGGTCGTTCGCCAACACGTTGACAGCCACGGAGCTGCCGATACGGAACGCCGGAAGGCTGCCCGCGCTGCGCGCCACACACTGCAGCAATAGCGGCGGGTCCAGGGACACCGAGGCAAACGAGCTGATGGTCATGCCGACCGATCGGTCGCCCAGGCGGGTGGTCAGGACGGTGACGCCGGAGGGAAAGGCGCCCATGGCGTTTCGCATGGATGTGGCGTCGACGGGTCCGCCCAGTGTCCAAACCTGGTCCGGGCGGCGATCCGGTTGCGACGAGTCTGCAGTGGCGTTCGTCATTCCTGGCCTTTCCTGAGGGTGTTGATCGTGTTGATAACCCCCGTGATGTGCTCGTCGCTGAGCTTTTCCCCGTCGAATACGTGGTTGAGCAGAACCTTGAGGTCGAGCATTTGCTGCAGATACACCAGGCATGGCGGGCACTCGTCGAGATGTTTGGCCACGATCGCTCCCCACTCCTGCGGGTCCGAGTCCACCAGGTCGTCGACGAGTCGGAGGAAGTCGACGCAGTCGACGGCGGGGACCGTGTTGTCGTAGACGGTCATCGTTGGTACCGCTTTTCCAGTTCATTTCGGAGGTTTGCCCGGGCACGGTAGAGCAGGGCACGTTGCGCCTCGGCGGACAACTCGAGGATCTCGGACGCCTCTTCGGCGGAGGTGCCGACCAGGTCGCGCAGGATTACCAGCTGCCGCTGCCGCGGCGGCAGCGTGTCCAGCGCCGCCCGCACCTGCTCGACGAGTTCCCTTGCGACAGTGCGGTCCTCGGGGAGGAACCGCCTCGACGGCGGCACGCTCCAGTGCCCGGCGTCGGGATGGCCGGCCGGGTGCATCCGGTCCGACAGCGGGTCGGTGTCGTCGGTGGCCAGCAGCTCGTGCTCGCGGATCCGGGACTCGCGCCGCCGGTGCCGCGACGCGGTGTTCTTGACGATCCCGAACAACCAGGTGGCCACCGACGAGCGACCCTCGAACGAGGCCGACGACCGCATCACCTGTACCCATGCTTCTTGTACCGCTTCTTCGGCCGCCGTTGGCGAGTTCACCATTGTGCAAGCAAAACTCACCATTTGGCGGTGATAGTCGCGCACCAAGCCGGCCAGCGGAACCCCGCCGACCATGTGCTCGGATGCGGATCCGGGTGGGACCGCGACCGGGGTCATCGTCGACCCGAGCGGTCACTCAACGGCATCCCCCCAGTTCCCACCGCAGCTGCGCCTCCGACGGCGACTGCACGGGCAGGAATGCGGCTTCCCGGTATCGGCGGCTTGCCGGCGTCCTACTGGCATAGCCCTTGCCGCCGGCCGTACGAATCTCCAGCGCGGCGCTGGCACTGGCGATTTCGGCCGCGGTGAGGCGTAGCGAGAGCAACTCCTTCTTGCTTGGTGGTTGCTGGCCGCCGACCGATGCGGCCACGCTGGCCAAGGTGGTCTCGGCCAACGCGAGCTTTCCCGCGATCAGGTCGACGTCGGGGGCGAACACCGAATTCACTCCGGTGAGGCCGATCCGGCATTGCGTCAGCGTGGTCTTGGCCAGCCCGAGGCACATTGCCGACTGCAGCACCAGGAAAGTGGGGCGAACCGCGTCCAGAAACCCGTCGAAGTCCGTGGACAGCACCTGCTCCTCGCCAACGTACACATCGGTCAACTCCAGATACGACGAGGCCGTGCTGCCCATCGCCAAGAGTTCGAAGTGATCACCAATGGTGATACCCGGTGTGCGCAACGGCACCGCCACGATCAGCTTGTCGCCGCGTTCGGTGCGCGCCGCGGTCACCAAGACCGAGTCGTGGTACAGGTTGCTGGCCCACCTGATCGAGCCGCTCAGCTGGTAGCCGCCCTCGGCGGCTGCGGCGGTGAGCTCGAGGCTCCCGCAGCCGGCCGCGTCTTTGAAGGCGGCCGCCATTCCGGTGATGCCCAGCGCGGTGCCGGCCAGCAGCGGCTGGACCGCGGCCATGCTGTATTCCGTTGCGGCGGTGAGTAAGTACTCGATCGCCATCCGGTTGGCCCACACGCAGAACCCGGTGCTCATGCACTCGCCGGAGATCATTCGGATCACCTGGCCCATCTGTGGCAGCCGTCCGTCGATGTTGCCCGGAGCGCCAAGCCCGAGCAGTCCGACGGCCCCCAGGCCCGCAAAGCTGCGGCGGGCGGTGTCGTCTCCGCGGTCCAGCACACCGGCGTGCGTGCGGATGTCTGCCAGCAGCTCCGAATCGAGCAAGTCGATCGCAGCGTCGATGGTCGCGGTCACGACATGACCTCCTGTTCCGTGTTGTTCCATGTGTAGTCGAGAAACTTGCCGTCGAAGGTCACAATCACCCGATCACCGTGCGGATCCGGACGACGTCGCACACTCATCCGGAAGTTGATGGCGCTCATGATCCCGTCGCCGAACTCCTCGGCGATCAGTTCCTTGAGGGCGGGCCCGTAGAGCGACAGTGCCTCATGGAACCGGTAGATCGTCGGATCCGCCGACGCCGATTCGTCGGATCCCCGGTAGGGCGTCAACTGCAGTGCGGCGACCGCGTCGTCGTCGAGGTCGAGCAGTGCCGCGACGGTCGCGGCGTCGTCAGCCGACAGCGGGTGCTGGCCGAGGAGCGCCGCTACCGTCCACACCCGGTCCTTGCCGATTGCGTCGGCGATCTTGGTCCAGCTCAATCCCTTCGCCATCCGGGCCAGCTTGATGGCCTCGGCGAGCTGCAGCCTGGTCGCGTTGTATGTCACGTGGCGATGCCTAGTCGATGGTCAGGGTCGAGTCGACGGTGGCCGGACGGCGGAACGTGTTCACCACGGGCGACCAGGCGATCGCGTTGTCGTGGATCTCCTGCAGCGTCGCATCGTCGGCATCTCCGGCCAAGGTGACGCGGCAGCGCACCGAGGTGAAGCCGAGGACCTTGCCGGCCGGGGTGTCGCCGACGCCCCACACGGCGGAGATGTCGATGTCGCCTTCCATCTCGACCTCGATCTTGGTCAGGGTCACGCCACGGTGGGTGGCGTTGGCCAGCAGGCCCACCGAGATGCAGGATCCCAGGGCCGCCAACGTCGTCTCCGAGGGGTTGGGCGCCGAGTCGTCACCCAGCAGCGCGGGGGGCTCGCCCACGAGCATGGGCGCCAGGTCGCGCACGTAGGTCATGTTGCGAAAGCCGCTCTCACACACCGTCTTGGCTTTCAGGGTCTTCTTGCCGGTGCTGGGGTCGGTCTTGGCGTTGCACGACAGTCGGTCCAGGCCTTCGGCATCGATGACAAGCATGTCGGTCATGTCCACTCCTCCGTTTCTTTCCAAATCAAATAGTTTTCGGGGTCAAGCTTTAGTGCTCGGCAGACGCGCAGACGTGACGACGATCGGAAGTCTTTTACACGATCGACACAAAGCTCACCTGGATGAAACGTGGCGGTGCGCAGTTTTCCTACTGCCAGCGGGTGGCCTGGGCAGCTAGACGGCAGGCTGGGTAACGAAGTCGATCAGTTCTTCGACCCGGCTGATCAGCGCGGGCTCCAGATCGTTCCAGTCGCGGACCGTCGACCGGATGCGCCGCCACGCCGTGGCGATGTCCGCCTGGTCGGCGTGCGGCCAGCCCAGTGCCTGACAGACTCCGTGCTTCCACTCGATGTGCCGGGGTACGTTCGGCCACGCCTTCAGGCCGAGCCGGTGCGGTTTGACGGCCTGCCAGATGTCGACATAAGGGTGACCGACGACCAGGGTGTCCGAGCCACCCGGTCCCTGACGCACCGCGTCGGCAATGCGGGCCTCTTTCGAGCCGGGGATGAGGTGGTCCACGAGAACGCCGAGTCGGCAGCGCGGTCCGGGCCGGAAATCGGCGACGATGCGCACCAGGTCGTCGACGCCGCCGAGGTGCTCCACCACAACGCCTTCGATGCGCAGGTCTTCCCCCCAGACCTGGGCGATGAGCTCGGCATCGTGACGGCCCTCGACATAGATCCGGCTGGCACGGGCAACCCGAGCGCGGGCGCGGGGGACCGCGACCGACCCGGATGCCGTGCGCTTCGGTGTGACCGGCGCCGGGCGGCGCGGGGCAGTGAGGATTACCGGTCGACCGTCGATGAGGTAACCGGGCCCGAGCGGGAAACCGCGGGTCTTACCGTGGCGGTCTTCGAGGTCGATGCGGCCGTATTCGACTCGGACCACGGCGCCGACGTAGCCGGTTTGGGCGTCCTCGACCACCATGCCGATCTCGACCGGATGCTCCACCGATCGCGGCCTGCGCCGCCCTCCCCCGGACAAGACGTCGCTGCCATAACGATCCAGCACGCGGCAATACTAGGCAGTCGCTCGCCGGACGCGGTTGCGGCGCGCCGTGGCTGCTCAGCGAAAATGCCTGCCTCACTCGGAAATTCATGGTGACCACGAATGCGGCTGGTCTACGATGTCCTGTTGCGCTGCCTTGGCTGCCTGGCTCTGTTTTCGGCACGCCAATACCGCACCCTCGCTCAACCGCTTGTGGTAGCAGGCGTTCGGGGGAAGTCGCACGTGCTCACCGTATCGGCTGGCATGCCGCCGTATCGAGTGTGCGGTGACGGCTTTGACTGTCCATGTAGGGCGGAAACATCCACGATCGGCCGCCCTGACGGCACAGTCGGCGGCGCCAGCGCACACTCGACGCCATTAACGCCCGCTCGACGCCCTTCAGCACGGAGGACATCGGCGGCCCGCCACAGCCAACCCGCTCTTGAATCCCAGTATTGGTAAGCATAGACTTACGGTTCGTGGTTACTTACCAAGTGGGCGCCCAGGCGTGGCAGGCTCTGGCCGACGGGACTCGGCGGGCCATCATGGAACGCCTTGCTCATGGTCCGTCGGCCGTCGGTGAACTGGCTCGCGACCTGCCCGTCAGCCGGCCGGCGGTGTCACAGCACCTCAAGGTGCTCAAGGCAGCCGGACTGGTCTGCGACCGCGCCGCGGGCACGCGTCGGGTCTACCAGCTCGACCCGACCGGTCTCGAGGCATTACGCGCCGACCTCGACCGATTCTGGACACAAGCCCTGACCACCTACGCACAGACCATCGACATCGAAGGAGACGGCGTATGACACGTCCGGGAAGCACCGCAATCCACCACCATGTCGTCGTCAATGCCCCGATCGAGCGCGCATTCAGGGTGTTCACCGCTCGGTTCGGCGACTTCAAGCCCCGCGAGCACAACCTGCTCCGGGTGCCGATCGCCGAAACGGTATTCGAATGCCACGCGGGCGGGCATATCTACGACCGTGGCGTTGACGGCAGCGTGTGCAGATGGGCCCGCGTGCTGGTCTGCGAACCGCCCAATCGGGTGGTGTTCACCTGGGATATCGGCCCCACCTGGCAGCCCGAGACCGATCTGTCCAAGACCAGCGAAGTCGAGGTCCGGTTCACCGCCGAGTCCACCGAGACGACCCGGGTGGACCTGGAGCACCGTCACCTCGACCGACACGGTCCGGGCTGGGAATCGGTGGCAGCCGGCGTCGACGGCGAGGCCGGTTGGCCGTTGTACCTGCACCGCTATGCCGGCCTGTTCGGTGTCGAGGTGCGGCCATGAGCATCGACGGTGAGGGCGCGCAAGCCACCATGATGAGCATGGCCCGTGCCGAGCGCGCAGAACTGGCGGAATTTCTGGCGTCCCTGACCCCACAGCAATGGGCCACACCCAGCCTGTGCGCCGGATGGAGCGTCAAAGATGTTGTCGCGCATATGTTCAGCTACGAAGAACTCAACTCGCCGGGGCTGTTGAAGCGGTTCGTCAAGGGCCGGCTGGTACGGGCCAACGAAGTCGGCGTCCAAGAATTTTCCGCGCTTACCCCACCGGAATTGCTGGAGTTCGTCGGCCAACACCTCCAACCACGGGGGCTCACAGCGCGTTTCGACGGAATGATCGCACTGGTCGACGGAATGATCCACCACCAGGACATCCGACGCCCACTCGGTCGGCCCCGCACCATTGCCGCCGAGCGACTCGTCCGCGTGCTGAAGTTGGTGCCGAAGAATCCCCGGCTTGGTGCTCGGCCACGGATCAAGGAACTGCGGCTACGGGCAACCGACGTCGACTGGGCACACGGCAGCGGGCCCGAGGTGACCGGGCCCGGTGAGGCGTTGCTGATGGCCATGGCCGGCAGGCCGGCGGCCCTCGCCGACCTCGGCGGACCCGGACACCGCACCCTCGCACAACGCATGAGCTGACCGCCCGAGCCGCTTCGACCGTTGGCCCGGTGCGCTTAGTCCAACGGGGTGGCGGGGCCGCCGCACGCCGCGATGTAGTCGGGGTAGTTCCAGGTCCGCAGAAACTCTTGACCGGCTTGCAACCCGCGCTGGTACAGGGCCTCGCGTTGTTCGGCGGTGATATCGAAGTTGATCGGGCTGATCTCATCGGCCGGGACGAAGATCGTGCGCCGCACGGTACACGGGTCGTCGATGTAGGCGTTGTCCTGATTGCTGACCAACGTCTCAATCGCGGCGAGGCCCAACGACACCGGCCCATGAACCGGATGCGTGGGCGGAATTCCCGGACGCGACGACAGCCGGATCCCGAAGGTCGGCCACTCCGGCCCGCCGTCGGACCGGTCGAACAGCCCCACCGGAAAGTTCGACAGCAGTGCTCCGTCCACCCACGTCGCGCCGGCGACCCGAACCGGCTCGAACACGAACGGGATCGCCGACGAGGCATGGACCGCGCGCGCGACCGAAAAGTCGTCCGGGTCAATGCCATAGGAGTCCAGATCCCACGGGATGCGAACCAGGCGCCGCCGCGAGAGGTCGCTGGCGGTGACCACCAGCGACCAGGCGAATTGTTCCGGCTCGTCGCCGGTACGCAGGTCGGCGAAAGTGCGCACACCCAAGTCGGCTAGCAAACCGGTGAGCAGCTGTTCCAGATGGGTTCCCTGATACACGCCGTCCGACGTCAGCAGCGAGAGCACCCCGCCGATCAACGGCACCCGTCCGATAAGACTGCGGTCGAGGAACTTCGAGTAGTCGATGCTGCGCATGATCTCGGAAAGACGCGTCAGCGGTTCCCCCGCAACCTGCAGCGCGGCGACCAGTGACGCGACGATCGCACCGGCGCTGGTCCCTGCGACACGGGGAAACCGGTAGCCGGCCGCGCCCAGCGCGTCCACCGCACCGACCAGTCCGATCCCCCGGACCCCGCCGCCTTCGCAGACCAGATCGACACGTTGGGTGCTCACCGGCGTCACCATAGCCGCATCATGGGCAGTTACCGGTATGCGGCACACCGAGGTCAGGCAATCCGACGGCCGTCGGCTCCGAAGAAGTGCAGTTGACCGGGTTGAGGGTGCAGCCGCACCCGGCCGCCACGCTCGGGCGGCAGACGGCCGTCCGTGCGAGCGACGATCGCCTGACCGGCGAGCTGACCTGCCCCACTGATCCGGCCATACAGATAGGCGTCGGCGCCGAGCTCCTCCACCACGTCGACCTCGATTTCGACGCCGACATTGCCCACCTCGAAATGTTCGGGACGAATGCCGACGACAATCTCCGCTGCGGCGGCGGCTATCTCGCGTGGTATACCGATAGACCAATCGCCAAGCGTCACTGCGGAATCGGCGATCGGCAGGGTGAACAGATTCATCGCCGGGGAGCCGATGAATCCGGCGACGAACACGTTGTCCGGGTTGCGGTAGAGTTCCCGCGGCGGCGCGCACTGTTGCAACACCCCGTCGCACAGCACCGCGACCCGGTCGCCCATCGTCATGGCCTCCACCTGATCATGGGTGACATAGACCGTCGTGGTACCGAGTTGACGTTGCAATGCGGCGATCTGATTGCGGGTTTGCACCCGCAGCTTGGCGTCGAGGTTGGACAACGGCTCGTCCATCAGGAACACCTGCGGACGGCGCACAATGGCGCGCCCCATTGCCACCCGCTGGCGTTGTCCGCCGGACAGGTCCTTGGGCTTGCGGTTCAGGTATGGTTGCAAATCAAGCAATTTCGCGGCGGCCAGCACTCGTTGGCGAATCTGCGGCTTCGGCGTCTTGGCGACCTTCAACGCGAATCCCATGTTCTGCGCCACCGTCATGTGCGGGTAGAGGGCGTAGTTCTGGAAGACCATGGCGACATCGCGATCCTTGGGATCGACATTGGTGACGTCCCGGTCGCCGATCCGGATCCTGCCCGAATCCAGTTTCTCCAAACCGGCCACCATCCGCAGCGACGTGGTCTTGCCGCATCCGGACGGTCCGACCAGCACCACGAACTCACCGTCGCCGACGACGAGATCCAGACGGTCCAGTGCGGGCCGGTCTGCGCCGGGGTACCGCCGGGTCGCCTCCTCGAAACTCACCGTGGCCATGCGGCTAGCCGCCGAGTCCGGTCGCGGCGATACCCCGGATAAACCAGCGCTGCGCCACCGCGTAGACGAGCACCAACGGCAGCAGGATCAGCATCGACGTCGCCATGAAAACCGGCCAGCGCGCCACGTATTCGCCGCGCAACCGCACCAGGCCCAGGGTCAGCGTGGCCAGGCTGTTGCGTTGGATCATCAGCAGCGGCCACAGAAAATCGTTCCACACACTCACCCAGGTGAGCACCGCCAGCACCATCACCGCCGGCCTAGCATGCGGCAACAGGATCCGCCAGTAGATCTGCCAGGGCGAGCAACCGTCCAGAATCGCCGCCTCTTCGAGATCGGCCGGCAGAGTGCGGAAGAACTGCCGCATGAGGTAGGTGCCGAAGGCGCTACCGAACAACCCCGGAACGATCATCGCCCACGGTGTGTCCACCCATCCCAGCACGCGCATGAGAATGAACTGCGGAATCACGGTGACCGTCAGCGGCACCATCAGCGTGCCCAGATACATGACGAACAAGGTGTCGCGGCCGCGAAAGTGCAGTCGCGCGAAGGCGTATCCGGCGAGCGAGCAGAAGAACACCTGACCGGCGGTGACGCAGCCGGCATACAGCACCGTGTTGAAAAACATTCGCCAGAACGGCATCAGCGCGAATACGTCGCCGTAGTTGGACCACTGCGGATGGTCGGGGATCAACGTCGGTTGGCTCACCTCGCCTTCGCTCTTCAACGAGCCCGACAGGGCCCACACGATCGGGAACAGGGCGCACCAGGCGATCGCGATCAGCGCCGTGTACAGGGCCAGGGCGCGAACAACGTTGCGGATGACCACTCGATCAGCCGAGCCCACGGGAAGCCTCCCACGAGCGGCGCCGCGCGAGGCGCAGCTGAAGCACGGTCAACATCAGCAAGACGGCGAACATCACCCAGGCCAGCGCCGACGCGTAACCGAATTCCAGGAATCCAAAGGCGTTTTGGAAGAGCATGATGCCCAAGACATAGGTTCCGGTTTCCGGTCCCCCGTTCGCCCCGGTGAGAACGTAGACCAGATCGAAAGCCTGGAATGCGTGGATGATCGAGATGACCACGACGAACGACATCGCGCCGCGGATCAACGGCACCGTAATCGACACGAACTGCCGTATCTCGCCGGCGCCGTCGATTTTGGCTGCCTCGTAAACGGTTTCAGGAACCCCCTGCATCGCGGCCAGCAGCACGACGGTGGCAAACGGCACGCTTCGCCACACACTGACCAGACACAGCGAGGCCATGGCCCACCTGGGTTCGATCAGCCAGGGGATCGGGCCGATGCCCACCCAGCCCAACATGATGTTGAGCAATCCGTTGTTGGTATCGAAGACGAATTGCCAGATCACCGCCATCACCACCGACGAAATGGCCAGCGGTAAGAACGTGATCGTCCGAAAGATGCCGATGCCCTTGGCTTTCCGGTTCAGCACGCCGGCGATGGCGAGGCTGATGAGAACGGTCGGGGCAACCGTCCCGACAGTGAAGATCGCCGTGTTGCGCACCGCGATGAGAAACAACGGGTCAGCGGTGAACAAGTCGCGGAAATTCCGCAGACCCACAAACTTTGGCGGGGTGAACAGGTCCCAGCTCTGAAAGCTCATGTACAGCGAGAACCCGAGCGGGAACAGCATGAACACCACGACGGCAGCCAGATTCGGCGCGACGAACAGTCGCCCGGCCCACGGCCGGCGGCGCCAGAGGCTCGGCCTGGTGGGGCGCTTCGCGGTCCCCGGCGTGTCGATCGATGTCACGGGCCGCGCAGCACCTCATCGACGGCTCGCGACAGCCCGGTCAGCGATATCGCCGGGCGGGATCCGCGTAGTACCGGTCCCATGCTGCGTTCCATCAGGGCGTAGACCTTCGGCCACGCCGGGGTGATGGGCAGGCCCTGGGAATGGCTCGGTCCTCCGGTGAGTACGGCGAGATTGTCAACCCTACTGTGTGCATTGGCGAATCCGGCCGAGTTGATCGCAGACCACACGACCGGCACGAAAAGGTTGGTTTCGCCGATCAACGCCTGACCCACGGGTCCGGTCGCGAACTTGACGAACTCCCAGGCCTGCTCCCGGCGCTGACAACTGGCAGCGATGGCCAATCCGGTGGCGCCGATATTGGAGCGGGGCGCGTGCCCCTGTGGGCCCAACGGCAGCGCGGTCACATCGAAATCCAGGCCGCCGGCGCGGTCGAACGTCTGGTAGCGCCAGTGCCCGCCCAGTGCCATCGCCGCCATGCCCCGCGAGAACAACTCCGGCGTGGCCGTCGACTGCAGCTCGGACGCGGTGGGCGCCACCTGGTGCTTGTTGGTCAGGTCGGCGTAGAACTGGACGGCTTCGATGAAGGCGGCGTTGTCGAAGTTGAGATGCGACGGGTTCATTCTCGGCGACGACCACGGCACCCCGTTGTTCATGGCGAACAGTCCGGCGGAGAGGGTCGGGACGAAGGTGTCGACAAACCCCCACTGGCTGACCCGTCCCGCGGCATCGCGCTTGGTGAGCGCGCGAGCCGCGTCGAGAAATTCGGCAAAAGTCCACGGCCGCTCCCAACTGGTGGGCGGTGGCCGAATGCCGGCCGCGGCGAAAAGCCGCTTGTTGTAGTACAGGTAATTTCCCGACCATTGCTCCGGAAAGGCGTATTGGCCGCCGTTGTAGGTGAACGTCTCATACAGTGGCCCAATGCCGTCCGATGACAGCTCGGCGGCGAAGCCGGGATCCCGCGCCAGCATGGTGTTCAGATCCAGCAGCACACCCCGGTCAGCCAATCCGGCGTAGCTCAACTCCCACGCCATCAGCACATCGGGACATTTGCCGCCGGCGCAGAACGTCGATATCTGCTGCAGCGGCCCCGGACCGGACAGCAAGGTCCGCACCTTGATGTCGGGGTGGCGGCGGCAAAACTCCTCGACGATGCGCATCCGAGCGTCCGCTTCGTCGGGATTGGCTGCAAAGAAGAAGGTCAAGGCGTCGTCGTCGGAGGCACACCCGGCGGGCCACGGCGCCAACGACGCCACGCTGAGTGCACCCGCTCCCCGCAACAGGCGCCGCCGCGCAAACGGCTTGTCGAACATGTTGCTCCCGGTTCTGGGCGTCGACTCCTGTGCCGACCTTATGTCATCGTCGTGGGTTGTCGGCGAGATATCCGAGTGCCCGGTTGGCAGAATTGTTGCAACACTTGGGAAGTCATTCCCGGCCCACCGATCCACACCGCCTTCGGCGCACCCTCGGCGGCATTGCGGCGCCGACGACAGGCCGGCGTGTTTGCTCAGAGATGCCCGCGGCGGCTGTTTTTCTTGTTGACGCGCCATCCGACGATGGCCGATGATTTGTCGGCAGTGCGGTTGGTTGGCTTAGCTGGGTAATCGGGGCCCGCGGCCAGCAGTGCGATCCGGACGACCGGCACAGGAGCGAAATGCGCGATAGCGCCAAGCACCGTCGCACCGATAACGCCCGCGGAACGGGCATCAGCAACCCCATCGGCTTCGCGGGAGGTTCACAGTGCCGGTGACTCCGCCGTCGCCGCCGGCTGGGCTCCGGCCACGCCCCCGACATCGCCTCGCCGACTGGTGGTCGATCGCGGGCCTATTCGGCGTGGTCGCGGTGCTCTACGGCGGTGGCGCGGAATTGGCGTGGCATTCGTCGGGCATCGCCGCGGTCGGAGCTTCGGCGGGCGCGGACTCGTGGCAGGCTTTCGGTCCCGCGGTGGGATTCGCGTTTTTCCCGCCCGCGGGCGTGACGGTGGCCGCGATGCTGCTGACCAATCGGGCGCGCTGGGCGGCGGTCGTCGCCGCGATCGTGGCCGCCGAGCTTGTGGTCGATGCGCACCACGGGATGGACATGTTGGCGGCTGCCGGGCTTGCCGCGGCCAACGCGATCGAGCCGTTGGTGGGTGCGTCGTTGGTCCGAGCATGGTGTGGGGGTGCGCCGGACCTGCGGCGGCGCACCGATCTTGCCCGCTATGTCGCCGGGGCATGTGTGTTGGGCCCGTTGGTCGGCGGGCTGCTGGGTGCGGTGGTCGGTGTGGCGTACGCGGGAATCTGGTGGCCAGGTGGCGTGGCGCGCTGGGTGGCCGCCGACGGGCTGGGTGCGTTGGTGGTCGGTGCACCGGCGCTTCTGTGGCCGCGCCAGCGCCAGCTCCTGGCTGCCCGGCGGGTGGAAACGACGCTGGTGGTCGTCCTTGCCGCCGCGTTGTCGGTGGCCGCATTTTCGATTCGTTCACCACCGGCGTTGTTACTGCTGCCCGTGCTGGCCTGGGCGGCGTTTCGGCTGGAGGTTATCGGCGCGGCCCTGGCCAGCGCGGTGTTGGCGGTCGCGGCCAACTACATGACCGCCGCCGGCCGGGGCGCGTTTGCCGCGGCGCCGCTGCCGGGGCCGGCCCGGCTGGCTGCCACACAGGGATTTATCGCGGTCATCATGTTGGTTTCCCTGCTGATCGGCCAAGAAGCCGCTGGACGGATCTCCGCGATCAGGCAGCGACAGGCCGAACAGCGCGAACGGACCCGCCTGGAATCGTTGGCGCGGCTGGGCGAGTCACTCGCGGCCGCGCTGACCCCCGAGGAGATCGGTCGGGCCACCTCCGTGGAGGTGCGCACGTATGCCGGGGTGCATGCTTTGGCGCTGGGACTGCTCAGCGACGACGGCAACACGCTGCATTGGATGCACATGGCCGGCGAGCTGCCGCCCATCGTGACGCAGTTTGCCGATGGCCTGCCGTTGACTCAGTCGTGCGCGGCCACCGACGCGATGGGCACCGGGATCCCGGTATTGATCCGCGACGAAGTTGAGTATCAGCGGCGTTACCCCGACACCGCGCACTGGACGATGGCGGCCGGCATTGCCTCGGTGGGTGTGTGGCCATTGACCGTCGGCCAAACCCGCATCGGCGTGTTGGAGCTGGTGTGGAGCCGGTCCCAGCCGCTGGACGCTACCCAGCGCTCGTTCGTCTCCGCGGTGGCGTCCATGGTCACCCAAGCACTGATCCGTGCCCGTGCCTACGCTGACGAGCACACCCGGGCGGCGGTGCTGCAGGCGGCCGTGCTGCCGGCGTGTCCGCCCGAGATCGCGGGCCTGGACCTGGCGGTGTGCTACCAGCCCGCCGATGTGACTCATGGCCTGGGCGGGGACTGGTGGGACGCGATGTCGCTGCCGAAGAACCGGACCTACCTGGCGGTCGGTGATGTGGTGGGCCATGGTCTGGCGGCGGTGGAGGACATGGCCCAGCTCCGCGCGGCCGGGCGAGCACTGGCGGTTCAGGGGCTGCCGCCGTCCCAGCTGCTTGCCGAACTGAACATCTTCACCGGCCATGCCAGCCACGGGAAGTTCGCCACCATGACGGTGGCGATCTTCGACCCCGGATCCGGCGTGCTGCATTACGGTTCCGCCGGTCATCCGCCGTCGCTGCTGCGCCGTTGCGGCACTGGCAAGGTCGTCCGGCTCGGCGGGGGGCGTGGACCGGTGTTAGGCCCGCGCCGTCACGCCGCCTACGAGCAGGACCAGGCGCTCATCGAAGCCGGCGACATCCTGGTGATGTACACCGACGGCCTGATCGACCGGCGTGGCCACGACATCGAAAAGGCGCTGGCCCAGGCTGAGCAACTCGTCACCGGCTGGCGGGCGCATACCTCGTTGCGCGAGGCGTGCCAGAGCCTCACCGCAGCTCTGGCGCCGCCGCCACGCGACGACGACGTGTGCGTACTTGCCGTCACATTCCGGTAGGACGCCTGTCGGTGACACGACGGTGACGGTCGAACAAGCGGCCCGACCCGATCCGTTATCCGACTCTCGAGGGCGCGGCCCCCGCCGCCAACTCCTGCAATTCGGCCGGCATCTCGTCGGCGTCGTAACCGGCGCCCGCGTCGACGGTCAGGTCGTCCTCGGTGAGCTGGGTGGCGTTTTTGCCGCCCAGATATTGGGTGAGCCCGGACTTTTCGTAATGGGTCTTGATCCGGTCGCTCATCAGCCCGATGTATTCGAGGTTGGGAATGAGCCGCTCGAACATGATGCTGCGGAACTTGACCATGCTGGGCGAATCCAGCATCTGTTGGTCCCAGACCCTGAGCGGCACCTTGTGGGAGAACCACTCTTCGTACACCTCGTGCATCAGGAACCGGTTGCGCATCAGCAGCGCCACCTCATAGACCCAGTCTTCGCGCTCGCGCCGCTCCTTTTCCGAGATGTTCTGGGTGATGTGGTCGCGCAACGCCAGCACGCCATAGTGCACGTGGCGGGCTTCGTCTTGGATCACCATCTTGAGCAGCTGTTTGAGCAGCGGCTCACGGGTCTGCTGGAAGATGGTGGTGAACGCGCCGAGCGCCAGGCCCTCGATCATGATCTGCATACCGAGAAACTTGAAATCCCAACGGCCGTCGGTCATCAGCTCGTCGATGAGGACGAAGAGGTTGTCGTTGACGGTGTAGATCTTCTCGAGCTTGGTGTCGAGATAGCGCAGGAACACCTCGAGATGCCGGCCCTCGTCCATGACCTGGGTTGCTCCGTAGAGCTTCGCGTCGGTCCAATGCACGCACTCGGTCACCTGAGCCGAAGCGAACAGGGCGCCCTGCTCACCGTGCATGAACTGGCTGAGCAGCCACGCCGCGATGTCCCAGGTCAGTTGGCGCTCCTCCAGCGCCGTCAGCCGAACACCGAATCCCTCGATTTCCTTGAACGGCACGAAGCTGCGCGGCAGGATTTGCGCGTCGGGGTTGTCGGGGGTGACGTCGAGGTCCCACGGTAGGTCGGCGTCACCGTCCCACTGCTTGGACACCGCGCGACGATAGAGGTCATACATCTCGGCGAAGTCGCTTTGGTAATTGAGCCGAAAGTGCGCACTGTGGTGGGCAGGCATATCCACGTGATCGCCGCGCTTGCCTTTGCCCAGCACCAGTCCCCGCACCGCCGAAGGCGCCATGGAGACGGCAACTTTCGGGTTCTGCACCGACAGCATCAACCCGACACTGTCGAGGGTCTGGTGAATCTTGTTCTGCGCCTTGATCGGTAGCCCGCGCACCATCGATTCCACCGAAGTCTTCACAGTCGAAGTCATCTCCAACCTCCTGGGGTTTTAGGCGTCGAGGACGACGCTTTCTTGGGCGTAGGCCGAGCAGCTGAGGATGTGGCCAGCGGATCGTTCCTGGTCGCTCAAACAGTTCGGTTCGTCGACGGCCACCGCGCCGCTGATCACTTTGAGTTTGCATGCGGCGCAACCGCCGACGGTGCAGCTGAAGTTGAGCTTCAATCCGCTGCGCAGACCCGCCTCCAGAATCGTCTCGCCCGGCTGCTGGGTGACGGTGCGACCGGTAACGCGAAACTCCACATCGTGCGGTTCGGTCGGCAGCGTGCGGGTGTGATGGGGCGCCGCATAGAACCGCTCTCGATGGATGCGACCGGCGTCGACACCGCCGCGCGTCAGCGCGGCGGTGGTCACGTCCATCAATTCCGTTGGGCCGCAGAGGTATACCTGGGTGTCCGAGCCTGCCGCCAAGAGCGTGGCGGCACGTTCGCCGGTGAGCCGTCCGGCCTCTCCCGGCCACGCCGGCGCCGGCTGCGAGAGCACGTGCAACACCCGCAGCCGCGGATAGCTGGCGGCCAATGCTGACAGTCGCCGCTCGAAGATGATCTCGCCTTGCCGCCGCGACGCGTACACCAGCGATATCTCGCGTTCCGCCGACTGTCGCAGTGCGGTTTCGATCATGCCGATCACCGGCGTGATCCCGCTGCCGGCGGCCAGGAACGCCAGTGGCACCGCGTTATTTTCGTCAATGTCGGGAAGCACGAAATCACCCGATGGGCCCAGCACCGTGTACTCGTATCCGGCAGCGACGTTGCGGTGCACGAAGCCTGACACGACGCCGCCGTCGATCGCCTTGACGGTGCAGGCCAGTCGATCGCCCTCAGGCGCGCTGATCGAATAGGCGCGCTTGACGGTCACGCCGTCGACGTCGAAGCAGTGCGTCAGGTACTGCCCGGCGCGGAACTCGACCGGCCGCCCGTCGGTGACCTCCAGCACCAGCGTCACCGCATCGTCGGTCTCGCGGATGACCTCGACAACCCGAACGGGTCGTCGCGCCGACGTCGTCTGGGATTGCCCCCATCGCCGCGACGGGCCGTTGGGCCGCGGCAGGACGACCGGATTGGGTTTCCTCGGGCGGAACAGGGTAACCCGCGGCATCGTGGGAAGGCTCGGCATCGGGTCCCCTGCCACAAAGTAGGAACTGGACGGTTCCGACAATGTTGACAGGTGTCACGTTTTGGCCGTAGGGCCGAAAGTCACTAATTCACACGGACGGCGCGAGCATCTCCAGGCAGCATGGGCAGCACGATGCTGTGTCAAGATGACTTCGTGATCCGCGTCGTGAGGCCATTTCGCGGCGTCAGCGCAGCGGAACGACGCGACCTGCGCCGAAATCAGTTGCTCGAGGGGTGCCTGGAAGTTGCCGGCACCGTCGGGATGGCGGCGACGACCATCGAGGCGGTCAGTCGGCAGGCCGGCCTGTCGAAGCGGTACTTCTATGAAAGCTTCCGGACCCGCGACGAGCTGTTCGTGACCCTGGCGCAGGGTCTGCTCGCCGAAATCAGCAGCGGCGTTCTCGATTCGATGACAGATTCCGCCACGGAGCTGATAGATCGCGCGCGGATGGGTATCGGTCGGGTGATCACGGTGCTGACCGATGATCCCCGCAAGGCGCGGTTGTTCACCGAGCTGATCGGCAGCGAGCTGCTCAAAGACACCGTCGGCGGGGCCGAGCACGAACTCGCCGAGCTGCTTACCCAGCTGCTGCTCGCCGGGACCGGCAGCGACCAGAGCCAATACCATCGGCTGCGGCTCGCCACACTGGTGATCGTGGCCGGCACCGCGAAGGCCGTCACCAGTTGGCTCGACGGAAAGCTGACCGTGTCCCGAAACGACCTCATCGAGGAGGTCGCCCAGATGTCGGTCGCCGCGGCGCACACCGTGCGCAGCGATCTGTGACCGCTACCGTCGCCCCCACCGAATCACGCCGGGAAGTAACGGATCCGGTTGATCAGATTGCCGCGCCATCCGTGCCACGGCAGTTCGGCGAACATGATCCCGCGCCCATGATCGGATGCCAGCGACACCGTGACCGTTGATCCGGCGCCGTTGATCTTCGTCCAGCTGACCCCACGGAGCTGTTGTGCTAGTTCGGCCGGGTCCAGTACCTCGTCATCACCCAAAGTCATTGCCGCAGTAGGCGACAGCGCACGCCCAGCGGCGTAGGTGTCACCGCGCCCGACCGCGTCGAGAAATGTCGTCACCAGTTTCTGGCGACGTGCGCCCGCCCGGCGGAATCCGGCCAGGAAGCCGCCGGTGCCGCGCAGGCCCTGATTGCCCAACAGCCCCTGCGACAGCTTCAACGCCGGCGACATCGCCGGCGTTCCGCTCCGCAGGAACTGCAGCATCATCGCCGGCAAGTCCCAGTACGCCCGCAGAACGGCAATCTTCCAGTCGCCGTTGACCTTTCGCAGGTCGTAGCGCAAGAAGGCGGGAACGAACATCGTCACCGCGGGTGCCATCTCCACCTCGAGTTCGACGTCGCGCAGGACGACCGGGGCGGAGACGATGTCGAGGTCTCGGTGGAACTTGATATCTCGCGGACCGATGAAAGTGTCGAAGAAGCGGCCGATCTGCTCGTGGCCCACGTGCGGCTGCGAGCCCACCGGGTCTTGGACCCGGCCGTCGCCGGTGAACAGCCCTACCCAGCCGGCGCGGTCGTGCGCTGCGGCGGCCCGCGGCGACCGCTCGACAGCGGCCAGGAGATCGTCGCGATCCGGCAGCGCCATCAGCGGGTCCGGATCAATGCGATGCCGGCGGTGCGCAGCTGCGTCAGCGCCTCGTCGGTGGTGTCGGCCGACGCTCCCGCGGTCAGGTCGACCAACACCCGAGTCGCGAAGCCGGCGCGGTCCATGTCCTCGGCGGTGCACCGCACGCAATGATCAGTGGCGACGCCGACCACGTCGACCTCGTCGATCCCGCGTTGCCGCAGCCAATCCACCAGGGTGGTGCCGTGCTCGTCGACACCCTCGGCCCCGCTGTAGGCGGCGCCGTAGGCACCCTTGCGGAAGACGGCCTCGAGTTGGCCGGTGTCGAGGTCGGGATGGATGTCGGCGCCGCGGCTTCCGGCGCGGCAGTGCGCTGGCCACGACGAGCAATAGTCCGGCCGGTCGGAGAAGTGGTCGCCAGGATCGATGTGGAAATCCTCGGTGGCCACCACGTGACGGTAACCGGGCCGGCCGGCCAGATAGTCATTGATCGCCCGGGCCAATCGGTCGGCGCCCGCCACCGGCACCGAGCCGCCTTCGCAGAAATCGTTCTGCAGGTCGACGATGATCAGTGCTCGCACGTTGTCCACCCTAATCCCAGCGGTTGCGGGCTGCTTGGGGCTGCGGCGACGGCCCGGCCGGTTTGCCGGCACCCGGACCGGGGAATACCCCGCCCATGTTGATTCGCAGAATCGCCCGACCCATGCTGTCAGCGGCGTTCATCGGCCAGGGAGTGGAGTCGCTGCTCAACCCGAAACCCGCGGCGGAAGCCGCCCAGCCCACCGTGAGCGGATTGCGGACGCTGCCCGATCCCGTCGGCAGCAGCATTCCCTCCAATGCCGAGACGTTCGCTCAGATCAACGCGGCCGTCCAGATCGGGGGTGGCGTGCTGCTGGCCACCGGCCGGCTACCTCGTTTCGCCTCGGCGGCGCTGGCGCTGACCGTGATTCCGGGCAACCTTGGCGCCCATATGTTTTGGAGCGAACCCGATCCGGCGGTCAAGGCGCAGAAGCGGCGCGAATTCCTGACCGACCTGAGCCTGCTGGGCGGGTTGATCATCGCCTCGGCGGACACCGCGGGCAAGCCGTCGTTGGCGTGGCGCGGCCGGCGCGCGGCGAGCCGCCTCTCCGAGGCGGTGTCCTCGACGTTGCCGGGATCCGACGACACCGTACTGGGCACTGAGCTAGGAGAGCTCGGCGACAAGATCGTGCACGGCCTGAAGGCCGGAGCCGAGCGTGGCCGGGAGCTGGCCGAGACAGCCGCCGAAAAGAGCGCGCCCTACGCCGAAGCCGCCCTGGAACGCGGCCGCCATCTGGCCGGTACCGCGGCCGAAAAAGGAGCGCCGCTGGCCGAGGCGGCGCGCGCCCGGGGCGAAAAGCTGGCCAGCAAGGCCCGGCAGCGCCGCCTGGAACTCGCCGATACCGTGCGTCACCAGGGTTCCCAGCTCGCCGACACGGCGGTGGCACGCGGCAGCGATCTGGCCGACACCGCACGTGAGCAGGTCAAGCGCCAGGGTAAGCGCCGCCGGAGCTAGCCAGGAAGCGCTCGACGATCGCATCGACGTCCTGACTTAGGGCTCGCGCAGTAATTGCTTAGGTTTTTCTGTTTGGTTTGTTCACACTTGTGGTATGACGCTGCTTGCTGTGGACTCCGATCGGGTCGCCGCCCGTTTGTCGTTGATCCGCCCGCATCTCGATGAGCGGGCGTGGCGGTTGTTGCTCGGCGCGGAGGCCACGGTGTTGGGTCGGGGTGGAATCAAGTGGAGCATCCCGGGTTTGATGCACACCTCGTTTTGTGTGACCGGGGGTGTCCGATCTGACGGTGAGCGTAGTACGTGGACCCTGATCCATTTTCCTGGCTCCGATTGCCGCCCGCCTTTCGCGGTGCTCCGGCCCCGCAGGTGCTGTCAAGCGTAGTTTGCTTGACGGCGCCGAGGACCGGAGCATGCTTTGGCGGATGTGGGGCGGGATCGGCCAGCTCTTTCGGTTACTGCGCAACGGGTTTAGGATAAACGTTCCCCGCCCTCTTTACGTTGTTAGCGGGTGCGCGTAGTAGTCGGCCTCGGCTTCTGCGGGTGGGCGCCGGCCCAGGCGGTGCATGAGCCTGGAGGTGTTGTACCAGCTCACCCACGCCGAGGTCATGTTCTCCAGGTCGGCCAGGGTGTCGATAGGCCCGCTGCGAAACGGAGAACCCTCGCGCACGCACTCGGTTTTGTAGAGCCCGATCGTAGTTTCGGCCAATCCGTTATCCAAAGCGTCCCCGACGGTCCCGATCGAGGGCTTGAGCCCGGCCAACATCAACGATTCACCGAAATGTATTGCGGTATATTGACTTCCGGCGTCGCTGTGATGGATCGTGTCATCGAACGGATGGCCCTGGCGGGCCCGATAGGCCGCGGCGTGGCGCAGCGCGCGTTCGACGAAGTCGGTCGTTTTGCTCAGCGAGCACTCCCAGCCCGCGATCAACCCGGCGTAGGCGTCGATCACGAACGCGGTGTAGCCGAACCCGCCGGTCATCGCCACATAGGTGAATTCTGCCACCTCCAGCAAGTTCGGCGCGGTCACCCGCCAACGCCGCCCAACCAGGTCCGGCGCGCGGGCTGCGGTCGGGTCGGCCTCGGTGGTGCGCGGCGGTCGCCGCGCCCGGGTCACACCGCGCCAGCCATAGCGGCGCATGATTCGTTCCACCGTGCAGCGGGCCGCCGCAATGTTTTGGCGTTGCAGGTGCGCCCACATCTTCAAACTGCCATACAGCGATTCTGGCGGGCGATTGCCCTCGGCGTCGGGTTCGAAGTAGCCGGCCAGGATTTCGGTGATGGTGGTGTCCCACAGGGCCCGTTTCGACGGCGCAGATGCGCGGCGCGCCCAAAAGGTGCGCGGGGCGATCTGCACGCCGTGTATGGCCAGCGCCCGGCAGATCGGTACGACCCCGAAGTCCTCGCGGTGTTCGTCGATGAACTCGCAAATCAGCGGTGTCGCGGGTCGCACTCCCGCGCGAAGAAATGCGTTGCGGCTTTGAGTATTTCGACCGTTTGCTCAAGCTCGCGGTTCTTGCGGCGCAGCTCACGCAGCTCGCGCTTCTCCTCGCTTGAGACCCCAGCTGCCTCACCGGCGTCGACCTCGGCCTGGCGCACCCACTTGCGCAGCGTCTCCGGGCTCATCCCCAGCCGGCCCGAGATCGCGCGCATCGCCGCCCACTCGCTGTCGTAGTCATCGCGGTGCTCGCGGACCAGCCGCACCGCCCTGGCCTTGGTGTTCTCGTCGTACCTGATCGCCATCGCGCCATCCTTCCCTCAAAGGAAGGTGCGCATAAAATCCGGGACGGTTCAAAGCTGGTCGCGGCGGCCGGTGGGGTGCATCCAGACACCGTGGCGCAGGGTGCGCGCGAGTTGGATTCCGACGAACCGATTCCGGGGCGGGTGCGCCGGCCAGGTGCGGGGCGCCCACCGATAGCGGTGACCGATCCCGACCTGCTCACCGCGCTGGATGCGCTAGTGGATCCGGTCTCGCGGGGTGATCCGGAGTCACCGTTGCGCTGGACGATCAAATCGACGGCCAAGCTGGCCGCCGAGCTAGCCGCCAGGGGGCATCGGGTGTCTGCGCGCACGGTGTCCAAGCTGCTCAAACAGGCTGGTTACAGCCTGCAGGCGAACTCGAAAACCATTGAAGGCGCCCAGCATCTGGATCGGGATGCCCAGTTCGGATATCTCAACACCCTCGTCGAACGATTCCAGGCCGGCGGGGATCCGGTGATCAGCGTGGACACCAAGAAAAAGGAACTCGTCGGAAACTACAAAGCCGCTGGCCGCGAATGGGAGCCCGCCGGGTCACCGCGCGAGGTGCAGGTGCACGACTTCGCCGACAAACAGCTGGGCAAGGTAGCTCCCTACGGGGTCTACGACGTCGGCGCCAACACCGGCTGGGTCAACGTCGGCACCGACGCCGACACTGGCCAGTTCGCCGTGGAATCGATCCGCCGCTGGTGGACCACGATGGGCGCCATCAGCTATCCCGGATCAAACAAGCTGCTGATCACGGCTGACTCCGGGGGCTCCAACGGATCCCGGCTGCGGCTGTGGAAAACCGAACTCGCCGCCTTCGCCACCGAGGCCGGACTCGACATCACCGTCTGCCACCTGCCGCCCGGCACCTCCAAATGGAACAAGATCGAACACCGGCTGTTCTCCGCGATCAGCCGTAACTGGCGCGGACGACCCCTGGAATCCCACGAGGTGATCATCGAAACCCTCAGGGCAACAACCACATCCACCGGACTAACCGTAAACGCGGCACTCGACACCACCACCTACCCCCGCGGCATCAAGATCACCGACAAACAGATCGCTGCCCTGCAAGCCACCCAGCTACACCGCCACCAATTCCACGGCGACTGGAACTACACACTCACCGCCCACCACACCCCGACACGCCCGACACCACCTACCTAATTACTGCGCGAGCCCTTAGATCCACGACGACACCCGACTCGTCGCCGGCGAGCGGCTCCAGCGTGTCCAGCTGCGAGCGCAGCAGCGCAGCCGGCATGAAGTGCTCGGTTCGGCCGGCCAGCCGCCGGGCGATCAGTTCCGCCGAGCCGCTCAGATGCAGAAATCGCAGCTGCGGGCAATGCGCTCGCAATTGATCGCGGTGGCTCCGTTTGAGCGCCGAACAGCTGACCACGCCGCCGTCCCGGTGGGCGGCCAGCCACTCCCCCACCCGTCGCAGCCAGGGGTAGCGATCGTCGTCGTCCAGCGGTTGGCCGGTGGCCATCTTGGCGACATTTGCCGGTGGATGCAGCGTGTCGGCATCCAGGAACGGCATGCCCAGCCGCCGGGCGAGGGCAGCGCCCACCGTCGACTTGCCGGACCCGGAAACACCCATCACCACAATGGGACAACGCATCGACGCGCGCGCCGTGGTCATGCCTGGTTGCGATTCCATTCCAGCCAGCCCACACCGCTGCGGCCGTCGGCGGTGCTGACAGCGGCCCAGGCGCGCGGGAATTGGCTTACCCGCCCGTCGACGGCCACCAGCCGCACCGGTGCGTGCGCGCGTACCTCGACGTCCACGGTCAGCTCACCGGGATCTAGGCTTAGTATCGCGCGCAGTGGTAAACCGTTGGGGCCGAAGCTATCTTGAATGCTCACCGTCTGCAGCTCGGTAAGTAGCCCGTCAGCGTCCTGAACGTAGCCGACACTGAAGGCCGGTGCGCCCGGGATTTGGATTCGGACACCGTGCAGGTGGGTGCCGTCGTCGAGGTGCACGGCACTCCACATCCAGTCCATGCCCCACCAATCGCGCACGCCCCAGGAGTGGTCGCGTTGCCCGGGAACGGAGTCGAAGCGGTAGCCGGTCCCATCGACGGTGACGGTTCCCGATACGGTGCAAGGGATTTCGTAGCGCGACGTCATTCGATACCGATAAGGACGGCCGTCGGTGGTCCACACCAGGCGCATCGTGACCTCGACCGGATCTCCGGGCTCCCCGCGCAACAATGCCGCGGGGTCGGCATATGCCTGACCGCGCGCCTGCAGGTCGACGCGATACGTCTGCAGCGGTGCGCCGACGGCGTGACCCAGCTCGATGGCGTCGGTGCGCACCGTCCACGGGTCGTCGGGCAGCGAGACATCGACGTCGACGACGGCCACGGTCGGCATGTCGGGTCCGCATAGCAGCGCATGCACCCATGCGGTGTGCTGATCGGCTATCCGGCCGAGACGGAACCAGCCGCCCAATCCCTGTGGCGCGTCGACGAAGTCGGCGTACCAGCTCTCGCTCCACAGCGGTTCGTCGGTCGGTGGGTGGGCGAGTTCGTCGTCGTCCGAAGGCCGCAGCGGCTCGGGTCGCTCGGCGGCCGGCAGTGTTGCCAACGCGTCGGTGTCCAGCACGTGGTCGCAATGGCGTTGCAGCATCGTCATGAACAACCGGTCACCCCGCTCGGTGCGCTCCACCAGCATCGACGACACGATTGCCATCATGACGCCGAAAAAGCTCTGGCCACGGACACCTTCGGCAACCTCGGTCAGGCTGATCGGCGGCTCGGGCCCCAGCGCTTGGTGATAAGTCCGCAGCAGGTCCTGGTAATGGGCCCGGCGATCTGGCGTCGGTAGCGCACAGCCCAGGAAGTACGCCAGATCGGTCATCGCCGGACCCCAGGAGACGGTCTGCCAGTCGACGACCGTCAACGCCCGGTCGGCTCCGGCTTCGCCGAAAAGCAGGTTGTCCAAACGGTAGTCGCCGTGTACGAGTCCCTGGATGGCGCCTTGAGCGCCTTGTTGGTAGCCGTCGAAAGCGGCGACCAGCCGGTCGCACACGTCCCGGCATCGGGGCGCGATCTGGTCGCCGTAACGCTCGACGAAGCTGCCGTAGAGCGAAGCGATCATCGCCTGATTCAGCGGGGCGTCACGGTTAAGCCACGGCGCGTCGGCCAGCGTCGCGTCGCCGAGCGCCGGCCCGTGCAGCCGTCCCAGCTCCGCGACCGCAAGCCGGGCTTGTTCCATTGTGGCGCCGGCGATTTCGTCGCCGACCACGGCCGGCCCAGCGTCGCCGAGCAGCAGGTCGAATGCGCCGGTCGACACGTCTACCGCCGCGTGGTAACAGGGGGCGACCGGACCATCGAGCCGTGGCGCGATGTCGCGGTAGAACCGGACCTCACGTTGGTAGAGGCCCAATGTCCGGCCGGTCTGCCGGCTCATCGGGTCGGTGGCCGCGACCTTGAGGACTACCGATGGTGGGCCGCCGGCCGCGGCGTACGTCGGCACGACGCGGTAGCACTCGCTCATCTGTCCGGTGCCGATGCGCTCGACGGTGAAACCGGTGACAGTGCCGGCACCGAGCGCCCCGCTCAGCCACGACGCTGTCAGATCGTCGGGTCGTTCGATGACGCGCTCGTTATCGGGATCCATGGTCACTGCACCAGCGAAAAGCCGTCCCAGACCAACCGGCGGTGCTGGTGCGGATCGAACTCGACGCGACACTTGCGGTCGATCACCAGCACGGCTCGCTCGGCGTGCGTATAGGCGGGCCAGTCGTCGCCCGGCACACCGGTCTGGCTGAAAGACCGCCAGCGCCTGATGACGTCGTCACTGACCCGCAGTGCATGTCTGCGGTCGGCGGCAGCGGTCAGCAACGCACCGAACGTGGTCCGGTAGATATCGAAGACGGCAAGCAGTTCGGTCGCGTGGGTAGCCCCGAAACCGGACCAGCGCAGAGCCCGCGGGGCGTAGTCGTAGCGGTAAAGATAGGTGGGGGCGTGCGCGCCGTGCGCCTCGGCGATCTGCCAGGCGGCCGCGTTGAACGCGAAATCCCCGCCAAGTTGGATGCATGCCGACGGCTTGGGGTAATCCGGGTAGGCCGCGGTAATGCGTTGCCGGGTAGCCGGTTCCGCGTCGGCCAGTAGTTCGTCGATCATCGCCTTGTTGGTCGGCAGCATCTTGAGAAAGCGGGTGAACAACCGGCCCTCTTCGGCGTTGGTGCCCACGATCAGCGGCACCTGATGCGATTGCCCGGACCGCATCGCCTCGACGGGATCGACGGGCAGGCAGTCGTCGCCGAAGGTAGGGCCGATCGGGAAGGCGCCCAACCGTTTCTGCATGCCCTGCTCGATCAGGCGGTGCTGGGCTTGGACCAGCTGAGCCGGGGTCGCCCGGAGCAGCGCGCTTGCGGCATCGCGCGGGCGTGCCCCCAGCAGATCGGCAAAGCGTGCCGCGAACTCAGCGGCCAGCTCGCGGGGACGCACCATGCCCGCCGCCGGACTTTCCGAAATCGCCTGCCCAAAAAGGCCTTTCGCGGCTGGCACGGCCAGCAATGTGGCCGTGATGTGAGCGCCGGCGCTTTCCCCGAAGATGGTGACGTTGTCGGGGTCACCACCGAACTGGGCGATGTTGTCCCGGACCCATCGCAACGCCAGCACCAAATCGCGCAGGTACAGGTTGCCGTCGATGGTGATGTCGGCCGTCGACAGCGACGACAGGTCCAGACAGCCCAGCGCACCCAACCGGTAGTTGACCGACACGTAGACGCAGCCCCGCCGCGCCAGCGCGGCGCCGTCGTAGAGCGGGGTGGCCGAGCTGCCCAGGATGTAGCCGCCGCCGTGAATGAAGACCATCACCGGAAGCGGTTCGGTTGCGGGGGCTTCGGGCGTGACGACGTTGAGGGTCAGACAGTCCTCGCTCATCGGCTGGTACTTGCCAACGCCGAGCATCGTGTAGCGACGCTGCTGGGGCGCGCAGTTGGTGAACCCGTGGCAGTGCCGCACACCGGACCAGGGCTGCGCCGGCTGCGGCGCCCGGAAGCGCAGCGGCCCCACCGGCGGCTTGGCGTAGGGGATGGATCGCCAGCGGTGCACGCCGTCGCGGGTGAAGCCCTCGACGATACCGGTGACCGTGCGTGCGCGGACGGTGCGCTCGTGCATAACCCGACGTTAGCGGATTCGCCGGGCACACCGGACGGGCAGCACCTTGAGCCACGCCGAGGCCGCTAGCCTGAATCGATGCGGATCGCGATGCTGGTCGCAGTGCCATTGCTGGTCGCCGGGTGCTCGCACGACATCGGCGGCCGGCCGGGGCAATCGCCAACCAGCACGCCGGCCGGCGCCGTGACGTCGGCGTCGTCGTCGGCGTCGGCGTCGTCGCCGACGAGCAAACCGGCGGCCGGGTCCGCCGCACCGGCGGCCGGCGCCCCGATCTCGGCCGTCATCGCCTGGATCGAAGCAGGCAGGCCGGCCGATCCAGTGCGCTATCACAGCGTGAGCCGCGACGGTGTCACCACCGAGCTGGGCGGCGACATTGCGTTTGCCACCCAGTCCGGCAAAGCGTCGTGTCTGACCGACTCCAAACACACCGGCAGCGCGCTGGTGTGTCTGGTCAGCCTGACCAATCCCCCGCCCGCTCCCGCCACGGCCTACGGCGACTGGAAGGGCGGCTGGGTCGACTTCGACGGGGTGAAATTGCAGGTCGGAGCGTCCCGCGGTGACCCCGGGCCGTTCGTCAACGGCAACGGACCCGAGTTGGCCGACGGGGACTCATTGTCCTTCGGCGACTACCGCTGCCGCGCCGGCCAAGCCGGGCTGTTCTGCGTGAACTACGCCCACCAGTCCGCGGTGCGGCTCAGCGCCGGCGGCGTCGAGCCGTTCGGTTGCCTGCGCCCGGTGCCGCCGCCCGACGGGGTGGGAACGGCGTTCAGCTGCTGAGGTCCTCCACTGCCGGGCGGTTCTGCGTTGCGCCGCGACGATGCCGATATGAATTCGGTACAGACCCCGATTCACCGTCGGCCGCCCGGTGGTACCGCGGCGATCTTCTTCCAGGGCTATCGGCATGTCGTCGCCGGCTTGACTATGTAGTTGAGTACAAGGTTCATGCTTGAGAGGTGAGAACCAGCGAGGTCGCCAGGCAGACGCAGGTCAACGTTCAAACGCTGCGCTACTACGAACGCCGCGGTTTGCTGCCCGAACCCCGGCGGACCCCATCGGGTTACCGGACCTACACGCCGGACGCGGTGCGGGTTGTGCGGTTCGTCAAGCATGCACAGCGGCTTGGATTCACCCTCGATGACATCAAGGATCTGTTGTCTCTGGCCGAGGGCGGTCTCAACTCGTGCGACGAAGCGAGGGCGTTGGCCCGCGCCCGGCTCGCCGAGCTGCAGCAGCGCATCGAGCAACTCGCGGCTATGCGCGATGCGCTCGGCCGACTGACCGCGACCTGTGATCGGCACCCCGCCAAACCGGATTGCCCGATCTTGCATGACATCGAAACAGCCGCCGCCACAACGTCGACCGCTGCGGACTGAACCACTATGCGGATTGAGCTACTCATCTCTCCGGGATGCCCCAATGCCGCCGCCGCCAGGGCGACGATCACCGAATGCCTGGCATCGTTGGGCATCGACATGCCGATAATCGACCGTGTCGGTAGCTATCCGTCACCGACGGTCCTGGTCGACGGGGTTGACGTGATGCGTCCCGAGGCCGGACCAGCTATCGGCAGTGCGTGCAGACTCGACTTACCCACGCCGTCGCGGGTTTTCGACGCATTGCGGGCCAACGCGCCCACGACGACGGAATCCTGATGGCCGACCGGTTCGCGAATACGCCCGAGTCGCCGGCTACCGCCGCCCAGCACCTCCCACCGGTGATCCGGGAACTACACCGAGCTGTACTGCGCCGCTTCCTCGACCATGGCCGATGTCACCGTGACGACCTACGCATGACAGCCACTGCGCTGGGCGTCGAACTCGACGACGCGTTGTACCGACTGGAATCCGACGACCTGGTGCACACCGCGGCTGACGGAGACATCGAGGTCGCCTACCCCTTCTCGGGTAGGCCCACCACGCATACCGCCCATCTGACCGGGCGCCCTCCGGTCGCAGCGATGTGCGCCATCGACGCGCTCGGTATCCCGCTGATGAGCGGAAGCGACGGCGTCATCTACTCCGCCGATCCCGTCAGCCAAACGCGGATACAGATTCGACGCCACGGTAGCGACTGGATATGGCAACCTTCCTCCGCCGTCGTAGTGATCAGCCGAACCGATTGCCCCGGAACCCTGGCCGACACTGCATGCGAGTCGATTGCCTTCCACACCACAGCGCAGGACGCGCAAGCACATCTCGACAGCCATCCCGAACTTCGTGGTGTCGTCCTCGGCCAGGCCGACGCGATCGCCGTCGCCGCCAGCGTATTCGGATCCCTGCTCGCAGCTGACCGAACCACGTCGTCCGGCTAGGGCGTGACGCGAGCAAACTGCTGGGCACCATGCGGATTGGGCCAACCACCCTAGAACCCGTCGTCGGCATCGTCGGTGAGCGACTTCTCGGGATGGTGGAAGCCATTGGTTCGCGGCTGCCCGTGGTCCAGGTGCGGCGGCGGAATCCATTCGGTGTCGCCGTGGCTGTTTTTTCGGGTGCCCCAGCCTTTGTCGAGGAGTCTGTGGTGCGCGCCGCAGGCGAAGGTAAGGTCGTCGATATCGGTGCGATGGATGCCGGCCCACTCCCGCACATGATGGACCTCGCATCGATAACCCGGCGCGTCGCAGCCCGGCGCTGAGCACCCACGATCCTTGGTGTACAAGACAATTCGCTGCCCCGGCGAAGCCAGGCGTTTGGTGTGATACAGAGCCAGGGCTTTGCCGTCGTCGAAGATCGCGAGGTAATGATTCGAGTGGCGGGGTAGGGGGATCACATCTGACATCGGCAGCAGGGTGCCACCGCCAGTGAGGGCCTTACCCGATGCCGATTCCAGTTCTTTGAGCGTGGTGGACACGATGATGCTGGCCGGTAACCCGTTGTGCTGACCCAGTTTCCCGCTGGCCAGCAGGGCACGCAACGCGGCGTTGAGGCCGTCGTGGTTGCGCTGGCTTTCCGAGCGGGTGTCGCGCTGCGCCACGTCTTGGGGCGGCGGTCCGTCGACCACCGGACTCTCGTCCTGCGGGTTGCACATGCCAGGAGCGGCCAGCTTGGCCAGCACAGCGTCCAGCCCGGCTCGCGCTTCCGGGGTCAGCCAACCACTGAGCCGCGACATTCCATCCAACCCCTGCTTGCCCAAGGTCAATCCGCGGCGGCGGGCCCGGTCCTCATCGGTGAAGGTGCCATCGGGATTGAGGCAGTCCATCAGCCGCTGCGCCAGCTTCCCCAACTGGTCGGGGCGAAACCGGGTGGCCAGCCGGGCCAGATGGGCTTCGGATTTCTCCCGAGTCTCGATGTCCACCTCTACCGGCAGGTGACGAACGAAGTCGCGGATCACCCGCACATGCGCCTCGCCGAGGTGCCCGGCGCGCTGAGCGGCAGCGGTGGCGCTCAATTGCGGCGCCAACGGCTCGCCGGTCAGGGCGCGGCGCTCACCGAGCTCGGTGGCCTCGCCTACCCGCCGGCTGGCCTCAGCACGCGTGATCCGCAACCGGCTGGCCAACGCCGAACGCAGCCTGCCGCCCAACTCCTCCTCGCTGGACTGCTCGGCGATCTGATTGATCAGGGCATGTTCGATGCTCGGCAGCTGGCGCCGAACGGTTTCGCAGCGCTCCAGCAGGGCCATGCGTTCAGGGGTGGCCAAGGCGTCGAAGGACAGGTCCTGCAGCCGTGACACAGCCGCCTGCAGCGCGTCGAACGACGCCACCACCGACTCCCGATTCGAACCCATGTTCGAATGCTATCGCGGCGCACCGACAAGAACCCGCCTCCGTCAGAGTCCTGAAACCACAGTGACGCAAGTGATTTCAGTCGCTCGCCGAGCCCCCGGTAGCCAGCTCGAGCACGTGAATCTCCCCCGTGGCGCCGTCAACCTCGATGAGCGCACCGGGCTGCAGGAATCGCGTCGCACCCTGGACGTCGACCACACACGGGAAGCCGAACTCACGGGCCACCACGGCCGCATGGGACATGGGTCCGCCGAGTTCGGTGACCACCGCCGCGGCGTAGCAGAAGGCGGCGGTATAGCCGACGTCGGTGACCTCGGCGACCAGGATCTCTCCCGGCTGCAGGTCATCGATCGTTTCCGGACGAACGATCCGCACCCGCCCTCGGACCCGGCCACCGCAGACGCCGACGCCGCGCAACGTGTCCCCGGCCCCCAACGCGGCCGACGACCCGGTCGATGGCTCCCAAGTCCCGCTGAACACCGTGGGGGGAACGACGGCAGTCAGTCTGCGTTGTTCGGCGCGGCGCCGAGCCACCAGCTCGGCGACGTCGCCGGGCAGCGCGTCGAGCTCATCGACCAACAGGTAGAACACATCATCGGGGGTTTCGACGACACCGGCCGCGACCAGCCGGCGCCCGTACTCGCGCAGCAGATCGCGCAGCACCCAGATCGCGCGGACCATCCTGTCACGACGGACTTCTCGATCCCGGAGCTGACGCGCAGCCAGCAGCGCAACCGGCTTGGCCCGCAACGGGATTGCCGGATGCTGCGGCTCCGGCACGGGCGGGGCGCTCAGCGCCTTGGCCACCATCCGGACCAGCAATTCCGGATTGTCGGCATAGCTGGTCGACAGCATCTCGACCTCAGCCGGACCGCGATGGCCGATCAACGAAAGCTCTTGCAACACCAGGGCGTAGAACTGCGGCGCCGCCACCGCCAGCTTGCCCAGGCGCTCCCCCGGCTCCTGCAGCACACGCATCACGTCGGGATCGCGCCGCGCGGCACTCACTAGCCGCTGCACGGCTTCCACCGGACGCGCGCTCACCAATTGCGGCCCCGCCGCCGGCGCGGTGTCCCGGCCGCACAAAGCACGCAACAACACGTTGAAGGCGGCACACAGCATGAAGGATCCGGATGCCAAGACCCAGCCGTGAACGACGTGGTCTCGGGCCAGCAGGATCAGGCTCAGCAGCCGGCGATCGTCCAGCTGCGCAATGTCGCGGGTCAGATGTTCCAGCCGGTCGACGTCGTCAAAGTAATCACTGGTATCCAGTGGCGAACCAGCGCTCAACCCGACCAGGTTGACGCCGAAAACCCCGATGTTGCGGACCGTGCGCAGCAGTCTGCGGGCTCGCCGTGATTCCGACGGCGGGCGCTCGTCGCCGAAGATTGGCAGCGACGCCATACTCGGGCCGAAGAACCCGCTGTTGCTGACGATCATGGCCGGCTTGGCGAACGGGACTGTCTCGGCCATGAAGTGCGCCGAAGTGATGGCCCCGTACAGTCGGTGGGCGAACACCGCCACCGTTCGCATCGCGATTTCCCGCTGAATCACCCCACCGGGCCGCAGCCGTTCTGCGATACCCACCCCGCCGGCACGCAGTCCGCGTACCGTGACCGACGCCGACGACGGCGAAAACGGACCAGGCAGCGCCTCGGACAAATTCGTGGCCAAGAACGTCGGGAAGCGGGGATCAATCGGGGTGTCGAACTCCCCGTTGACCCCTTGGGGCCCAGCCAATCGGGGAACCACACCGTCCGCCGCCGGGGCGTCGACAGCCGGGAGGTCCTGGATCGTGGCCAGCCGCCAGGGCAGCGATACCCCCCGCCTGCCCACGCAGACCCGGCCGCGCACCGCCAGGACGAAATCTTCGACGGCCTCCTCGGCGGTCCACGCCGGTCGGAATCCCCACTCCTCGTGCAGCCGCGACGTGTCCATCATCGGAACACCTTGCAGCAGTTGGAGTTCGGCGAATGTTGGGACAAGCTGCAGCGCCCCGGAGGCGATCGGCAGAATGGGGCGGCCCAGTGCGGCGGCGATCTGGCGAAAAGTCGGCTGACCCGGCGCGGTCAGGTTCACCGCACCACTGTCGGTACCCAGGATGGCCCGGATCAGCAGGCGCAACACGTCGTCGACGTGGACCACCTGCACGACGGAATCGGCCAACGCGTCGGGCAACACCGGCAATGCCCACACCCGGCGCACCCAATTGTCGACGCTGCGGCCGACGATCAGTGCCGAGCGCACCGTCACCCATTGGGCTCCGGAATCCGCCAGCATCTGCTCAACCCGGGCTTTGTGCCGGCCCTCGATGGAACCTGGTGCGACTTCGGCGTCTTCAGCAGCCGGTGGTTCCCCGGGACGGTAGACGTGGGCGGAGCTGGCGAAGACAATGCGGCCGGTCCCGGAGACCCTCATCGCGTCCAGGACGTTTCCCGTGCCACCGATATTGACCTGGTGGCTGATCTCACTGTCCGGTCCAGGGCTCCTGACCCATGCGCAGTGCGCGACGACGTCGGCGCCGGTGATCGCGAGCCTGACCGCGGCCCCATCCCGGATGTCTGCCGTAACGAAATCAGCTGCACTGGGCCAGCTCTCGGGTCGATGACGGGCGATGCCGATAACCTGGTGGCCTTGGCTGAGCAGTCTGGCGACCAAGCCGCGGCCGAGCACTCCGCTGGCCCCGGTAACCGCGACTTTCACAGGGTCGGTCGGGTCATGGTCACCCGCTCCGCATCGGTTCGTCCTGCATTGTTGCTGGTGTCGCTCATGGCTATTCGTCGTCGTCCATGAACGCGGCGTTGACCAGATCGTCGAGGTCCATGTCGGCAATGTCCTTTTCGGTGGTCGCTGCCGGCGCCCCAGGCTGACCGCTCACCTCGGTGCCCTGGGCCAACGACAGCAACAGGTCCAGCACTCCCGCCTGCCGAAGGCGCTTGATCGGAATGGATGCGACCACGCGCTGCAGTTCGGCCTCGCCGGGGGCCGTGGCCGGGGCGTCGTGCGGCGCCGAACCCAACAGTTCGCGGTGCATGTAGCCGGCCAGCGCAGCCGAGTTGGGGTAGTCGAAAATGAGCGTCGGCGAAAGCGCAAGGCCAGTAGCGGATTTGAGCCTGTTGCGCATCTCGACCGCGGTCAGCGAATCGAAGCCCAACTCCTGGAATGCCCGGTCCGGGTCGATCGCCTCCGGGCTGGTGTTGCCCAGTACGGTCGCGATGTTGGACCGCACCAGATCCAACAGGACGGCGTGCTGCTCGTCGTCGGGCAAGCCGTCCAGACGTTGCAGCAGAGCGGATTTCGACTTAGCCGCGGCCAGCGAGTCGTCGACTTGACGACGCGTGGGCGCGTTGATCAGGTCGACGAACATCGGCGGCAGCGTGCCATTATCGAATTTGACCCGCAACGCGGCAAAGTCGATGTGGGCGGGCAGCACGAACGGTTCGTCGACGATCATGGCGGTGTCGAGCAATTCCAGCGCTTCTTCCGAGGACATCGCCACGATGCCGTCGCGGGCGAACCGCTTGAAGTCGACACTTGCCAATCCGCCGGTCATGGCGCTGGCCTGATTCCACAGACCCCAACCCAGCGAGATTGCCGGCAGCCCATGCGCCCGCCGGTGCACGGCCAGCCCGTCCAGGAATGAGTTGGCGGCCGCGTAGTTGCCCTGTCCCGACGAGCCGACCAACCCGGCCATCGACGAAAACATCACGAAGGCAGACACATCCAGATCGCAGGTCAGCTCGTGCAGATTCCACGCCGCGTCGACCTTGGCCCGCATTACCGTTTCCATCCGCTGCGGTGTCAGCGAGGTCACCACGGCGTCATCGAGTGCGCCCGCGGTGTGGATCACGGCCGACAGCGGGTGCTGAACCGGGATATCGGCGATCACCTTTGCCAACGCGGCCCGATCGGCGGCATCACAAGAAACCACCTGCACCTGCGCGCCGGCCGCGCCCAATTCGGCTACCAGTTCGTCGGCCCCGGGTGCGTCCGGGCCGCGCCGGCTGACCAGGACCAGCTGACGCACCCCGTGGCGAGTCACGACATGGCGTGCCAACGCCGAGCCGGCCATGCCGGTCCCGCCGGTGATCAGCACCGTGCCGGCCGCCCACGCGTCCGGCATGGTCATCACCACCTTGCCGACGTGGCGTGCCTGGCTCAGGTACCGCAACGCCGCAGGGGCGCGACGCACGTCGAACGTCGTGACCGGCAACGGTCGCAGCACCTCGTCGTCGAACAGGGCGGCCAGTTCGGCAAGGATCTGCGCAATGCGGTCCGGTCCGGCCTCGAAGAGGTCGAAAGCTCGGTAGCGCACTCCCGGGTACCGCTGCGCGATCACTTCGGGTTCGCGGATGTCGGTCTTGCCCATCTCCAGGAACGCTCCGCCCGAGGCGACCAGACGCAGCGACGCATCCACGAAATCACCGGCCAGCGAGTCCAAGACCACGTCCACGCCGCGCCCACCGGTAGCGGAGCGGAATTTGTCCTCGAATTCCAGGCTGCGCGAGTCGGAGATGTGGTCGTCGTCAAAGCCCATGGCCCGCAACGTGTCCCACTTGCCCTTGCTGGCGGTGGCGAACACCTCGAGACCCCAATGCCGGGCCAGCTGCACCGCCGCCATACCGACACCACCGGTGGCGGCGTGCACCAGGATCCGTTGCCCCGACCGCACGGACGCCAAATCGCGCAGCGCGTAATAGGCGGTGGCGAACACCACCGACGCGGTGGCCGCCGCGGTGTGCGACCAGCCCGCCGGAACCTTGACCAACAGCCTGTGGTCGGTGGTGGCGATCGTCCCGGTGCCTTCGGGGAACAAGCCCATGACTCGGTCGCCGACGGCGAAACCCCTATCTTCTGGGCCGGTTTCGAGGACAACACCGGACGCCTCGACACCCATCACCGCCTCGGGGTCGGGGTAGAGCCCCAATGCGATCATGACGTCCCGGAAATTGGCTGCGATGGCGGACAACCGCACCCTGACGTGTCCGGGCTGCAGCGGAGTGTCGGCGTCGGGAATCGGCTCCAGCCGCAGGTTTTCGAACGTGCCGGCTGCGCTCATGCCCAACCGCCACGGCCCGTCGCCCGGGGGGACCAACAGCGCGCCAACCGTGCGGCTGCCGTGGACTCGGGCAATGTACACCTGCCCACCGCGCCACAACACCTGCGGCTCGCCGGCGGCCAACACCGCCGCCAGGGCCGATTCATCCAGGGGCGCATCGGTATCGACCAGCACGATACGTCCGGGATGCTCCGTCTGCGCCGAGCGCACCAGGCCCCACACCGCCGCGCCGGCCAGGTCGGTGACGTCTTCGCCGGGCAGCGCGACAGCACCGCGCGTCGTCACCACCAGTACCCCTGCGCCGTCGCGGCCGAGCCAGGACTGCAGCACGTCGAGCACCGAGTTCGTGGCGGTGTAGACACCCGCCACCGCGTCGCCGGCCACCGGCACGGATTCGAAGACCACCGTTGACGAGTCGCTGTCCGCCGTTGTGCCCCAGGCCATTACGGGCACCGGTTCCAGGGCAGCCGACGGCTGGGCCGACCAGTCCACCTGGAACAGCCGGTCGGGACCCGACCCGGATACCGCGGCGCGCAGCTGCTGATCGGTGAGGGGCCGCGCCAGCATCGACGCGACCGACAGCACCGGCAATCCCAGCCCGTCGGCCAGCTCGATCGACACTTTGGACGGCCCCGCCGGCGCGATGCGCGCCCGAACCGCCGATGCGCCGCCGGCATGCAGCGACACACCTTGCCAGGAGAACGGAACGAGCACCGAGCCCTCGTCGACGCCGAAATCGTCGGCGCCGTTGGAGGCCAGAATCACCGCGTGCAACGCCGCATCCAGCATCACCGGATGAACTCCGAAGCCCGCGACCGACACCCCGGCGTCGGCGGGTAAGGAGACCTCGGCGAAGACTTCATCGCCGCGGCGCCACATCGCGTTCAGGCCGCGGAATGCCGGGCCATAGCCATACCCGCGCTCGGCCAACCGTTCGTATCCGTCGGCGACCTCCACCGGTACCGCGCCCACGGGTGGCCACGCCGCCAAATCGGTTGTCGGAGCAGCGGTCCCGTTAGCGAGCGTGCCCTCGGCATGCAACACCCAGCCGCCGCCGGCCTCCGCGCGGGAGTACACCGACACCGCGCGAGCGCCGGACTCATCCGCACCACCCACGATCACCTCGACGGCAACCGATGACCCGGCCGGCAACACCAAGGGCGCGGCCAGGGTCAACTCCTCGACCACCGTGCAGCCCACTTCGTCGCCGGCTCGAATCGCCAACTCGACGAAGCCCGCTCCGGGGAAGATCACCACGCCGCCGACGGCATGATCGGCCAACCAGCCCTGCGCGCGCGGCGATAACCGCCCGGTCAGCACGACGCCGCCGGAGGTCGGCAGCTCCACCACCGCGCCCAGCAGGGCATGCTCGCTGGCCTCGAGGCCGAGCCCGGCGGCGTCAGCCGCAGCTCCGTCACTAGACAGCCAGAACCGCCGCCGCTGGAATGCGTAGGTCGGCAACTCGACGAAGTTCGCCTGCCCCACTACGGTGCGCCAGTCCACGTGGACACCGGCGACGAACGCCTGAGCCACGGCGTTGACCAACGTCACCGGCTCGGGCCGATCCTTGCGCAGCGCGGAGATCGTCAGGATCCCGGTATCCGGCAGCGATTCTTCGATCGACGCGGTAAGGCCGCTGCCCGGCCCGACTTCGAAGAAGCGGGTGGCACCCGCCGATTGGGCGAATTGGACGCTGTCGGCGAACCGGACCGCCTCCCGAACGTGACGCTTCCAGTACGCCGGGGAGCCGAAGTCGTCGGCCGCCAGCGCACCGGTGACATTGGAGATGACCGGAATCGCAGGTTGTCCGATGGCCAGACCGCTTGCCACGGAGCCGAATTCGTCGATCATCGGGTCCATCAGTGGGGAGTGGAACGCGTGCGACACGGCCAGGCGATGTACCCGTCGGCCGTCAGCGCGCAACCGGTCGGCGACCGCGAGCACCGCGTCCGCGGCGCCGGAAATCACCACGGAGGCAGGGCCGTTGACGGCGGCGACGCTGACGTCCGCGCCCAGCAGGGGCGCAATTTCTGCTTCGGTGGCCGCCACCGCGACCATCGCTCCGCCGGGCGGCAGGGCCTGCATGAACCTGCCCCGTGCGGCGACCAGCACCGCGGCGTTTTCCAGGGACAGGACGCCGGCGACGTGTGCCGCCGCGATTTCACCGACGGAGTGGCCCATCACGAAGTCCGGTCGCATTCCCCAGGACTCCAGCAGCCGGTACAGCGCGACTTCCACCGCGAACAGCGCTGGCTGCGCGAATTCCGTTGTGTTCAAAAGGTTTTCGTCGTGACCCCAGATGACTTCGCGCAGCGGGCGCAGCAGGTGGCGGTCCAGTTCGGCGACGACGGTGTTAAACGCCTCGGCGAACACCGGATATCCGGCGTGCAAGCCCATTCCCATGCCCAGTATTTGGGAGCCTTGGCCGGGGAAGACGAACACCGTCTTGCCCGCAGGGGTGGCGGTAGCGCGAACCACCGAGAGCACGTCATCGCCGGAATCGCCGGCCAACTCTTCCAGCCCGGCCAGCAACCCATCGCGGTCCCCGCCGACCACCACCGCCCGATGCTCAAACATCGAACGCCCCGCCAACGACCACCCCACATCGGCGACATCCAACCCGTCATGGGTCCGCACATACCCGGCCAGCCGCGCCGCCTGCGCCCGCAACGCCGCATCCGACTTCGCCGACACCACCCACGGCACCACCGGCCGCGACGGACCCTGCGCCGACTCTGAGGCCGGGACCGCCTCGACAATCACATGCGCATTCGTGCCACTAATCCCAAACGACGACACCCCCGCCCGTCTCACCCGACCACCACCCGGCCAAGGCTGCGGCCGGGTCAACAACGACACCGCCCCCACCGACCAATCCACATGCGGGCTGGGCTCATCGACATGCAACGTCGCCGGCAACAACTCATGGCGCATCGCCAACACCATCTTGATCACCCCGGCCACCCCCGCCGCCGCCTGGGTATGACCCATATTCGACTTCACCGACCCCAACCAGAGCGGCTCGGAACGCCCCTGCCCATAGGTCGCCAACAACGCCTGCGCCTCAATCGGATCACCCAACGTAGTCCCGGTCCCATGACCCTCGACCACATCCACATCCGCCGCGCTCAACCCCGCATTAGCCAACGCCGCCCGCACCACCCGCTGCTGCGACGGACCATTGGGCGCGGTCAACCCATTCGAAGCCCCATCCTGATTGACCGCCGAACCCCGCACCACCGCCAACACCGGATGCCCCAACCGCCGCGCATCCGAAAGCCGCTCCACCACCAACATGGCCCCACCCTCGGACCAGCCGACCCCGTCGGCCGCGCCCGCGTAGGCCTTGCAGCGCCCGTCCGGCGCCAGCCCCCGGTGCCGGCTGAATTCCACGAAGATGTCGGGCGTGGCGTTGATGGTCACTCCGCCGGCCAGCGCCAGGTCACACTCCCCCGAACGCAGCGACTGCACCGCCATATGCAACGCCACCAACGACGACGAACACGCCGTATCCACCGACACCGCCGGACCCTCCAACCCCAGCACATAGGCCACCCGGCCGGAGGCCACACTGGACAGTTGGCCGGTCAGCCGGAAGCCTTCCACCGGTTCGGCAGCGAACATGCCGTAGCCCTGGGTCATGACTCCGGCGAACACACCGGTGGCGCTGCCGCGCAGGCTGCCGGGCTCGATTCCGGCCCGCTCCAACGCCTCCCACGACAGCTCCAGGAACATCCGCTGCTGCGGGTCCATCGCCAGGGCCTCGCTGGGCCCGACGCCGAAGAACGCGGGATCGAAGTCGCCGACCCGGTCCACGAACCCGCCGGTTTTGGTGTAGCACGCGCCGGGCACGTCGGGATCCGGGTTGAACAGCCCTGCCAGGTCCCAGCCGCGGTCGGTGGGGAATTCGGACAGCACATCGCGGCCCTGAACCAGCATGTCCCACAGGTCATCTGGCGACTCAATCCCCCCGGGATAACGACATGCCATGCCCACGATGGCAATCGGGTCGCCGTCCGTGGCGCGCACCGCCGATACGTGCTTGATCTCCTGTGGAACACCGGCGAGTTCACCGCGGATGTAGCCGGCCAGGCCGTTGGGGGTTGGGTAGTCGAAGATGAGCGTGGGTGAAAGGGTAAGGCCGGTTGCGGTTTTGAGTCGGTTGCGCATTTCGACCGCGGTCAGCGAGTCGAAACCCAACTCCTGGAACGCCTTGTCGGCGTCGACGGCCTCGGGGGCGATGTTGCCCAGGACGGTGGCGATGTGGGACCGCACCAAGTCCAGTACCACGGCGTGCTGTTCGGCTTCGGGCAGGCCGTGCAGGCGGTGCGCCAGCGCCGATTTCGACTTGGCGGCAGCCAGTGCGTCGTCGACCTGGCGTCTGGTCGGCGCGTTGACCAGATCGCTGAACATCGGCGGCACCGCCACCGCGTGGGCCCGCAGCGCGCTCAGGTCGATGCGGGCGGGCGCCAGGAACGGCTGGTCGACGATCAGCGCGGTGTCGAACAATTCCATCGCCTCATCCGAGGACAACGCCAGCACACCTTCGCGGCCCAGCCGGGCACGGTCGGCGGCGTCCAGTCCGCCGGTCATGTCGCTGGCCTGATCCCACAGGCCCCACCCCAGCGACATCGCCGGCAAGCCGTGGGCCCGCCGGTGCGCGGCCAGCCCGTCCAGGAAGGTGTTGGCGGCCGCATAGTTGGCCTGACCCGACGACCCCACCAGCCCCGCCATCGACGAAAACATCACGAACGCAGCCACATCCAGGTCAAGGGTCAGCTCGTGTAAGTTCCACGCCGCATCGACCTTGGCCCGCAGTACGGCATCGACGCGTTCCGGTGTCAACGACGAAATCACCGCGTCATCGAGCACACCGGCCGCATGGATCACGGCGGACAACGGGTGCTGCGCCGGGATGCCGGCGATCACGTCGGCCAGCGCCGCCCGGTCGGCCGCGTCACACGCCACCACATGCACCTGCGCGCCGGCGGCAGTCAACTCGGTCACCAACGCCGCGGCCCCCGCGGCGTCGGCACCGCGCCGGCTGAGCAACACCAGATGACGGACCCCGTGGCGGGTGACGGCGTGACGCGCCAATACCGAACCGGCCATGCCGGTTCCACCGGTGATCAGCACGGTGCCGGCAGCCCATGCGTCGGGCATGCTCATGACGACCTTGCCGATATGGCGGGCCTGGCTCAGGTATCGCAGGGCCGCCGGCGCCCGCCGGATGTCAAACGTCGTCACCGGCAGTGGCCGCAGCACCCCGGCGTCGAACAATGCGGCCAGTTCGAGCAGGTACTGGTGCATGCGGGGACGGCCGGGTTCGAACAGGTCGAAGGCACGGTAGCGCACACCCGGATATTCCTGGGCGATCACGCCGGGATCGCGGATGTCGGTCTTGCCCATCTCGAGGAACACCCCGCCGGGCCCCAGCAGGCGCAGCGACGCGTCGACGAATTCACCGGCCAGCGAGTCCAATACGACGTCCATGCCGCGGCCGTCGGTGACCGCGCGGAATTTCTCCTCGAATTCCAGGCTGCGCGAATCGGAGATGTGGTCTTCGTCAAAGCCCATGGCGCGCAAGGTGTCCCACTTGCCCTTGCTGGCGGTGGCGAATACTTCCAGACCCAGATGCCGGGCCAGCTGCACGGCCGCCATGCCGACCCCGCCGGTGGCGGCGTGCACCAGTACCCGCTGGCCCGGTTGGACGTCGGCCAAGTGTATGAAGGCGTAGTACGCGGTGGTGAAAACGGCTGAGATGGCGGCGGCTTCGGCATATGACCAGTCGGCGGGCATCGGCAGCAACAACCGGATGTCGCCGGCCACCAGCGTGCCGCTGCCGTCGGGGAAGAATCCGTATACCGAATCCCCGACCGCGAATTCGGTCACTCCCGGGCCGACCTCGACGACGACGCCGGCGCCTTCGCCGCCGATCAACGCGTCGTGGGTGAACATGCCCAGGGTGATCATGATGTCGCGGAAGTTCGCGGCGATGGCGCGCATGGCCACCCGAACCTGGCCCGGGCCCAACGGCGCGCCGGCGTTGGGAACCGGCTCCAGCCGCAGGTTCTCGAAGGTGCCCGCACTGCTAAGACCCAGCCGCCACGGCCCGCCGGCCGGCGGCACCAGGATGCCGTGAACGTCGCGGCTGGCGTGCACCCGCGGGGCGTAGGCCTGTCCGTCGCGCAGCAGCACCTGCGGTTCGCCGACCGCCAATGCTGTTGCTACCGCCGAATCATCAAGCGGCGCATCGGAATCTAGCAACACCAGCCGGCCGGGGTTTTCGGTTTGCGCTGACCGCACCAACCCCCACACCGCGGCCCCCGCCAGGTCGGTGACGTCCTCACCCGGCAGCGCCACGGCACCCCGGGTGACGACGACCAGCACTCCGGAGTCATGCTCGGCCAGCCACGACTGCACGGCCGCCAGCGCCCGGCCGGCACTTTCGTGGGTCGCGGCCACCGGATCCTCAACAGAGGCAACACATTCGAAGACCTCGTAGCACGAGGGCGCATCGCCGCTCGCGGCGGCCGCCGGTGACCAGACGACCTCGAACAGTCGGTCCGCACCCGCACCGGACAACACGGCCCGCAGTTGCTGCTCGCTGACCGGTCGGGCCACCATCGCCGCGACCGACAGCACCGGCAAGCCGAGGTCGTCGGCAAGCTCGACCGATACCGCTGACGGTCCGGCCGGCGCGATCCGCACCCGCGCCGCCGACGCCCCGGTGGCGTGCAACGACACGCCTTGCCACGAAAACGGCAGCACCAGTTCGGCCTCCGGATTCGCGATCACCGCGGTGTGCAACGCCGCATCCAGTAGCGCGGGGTGCAACCCGAAACCGGCCACGCCGCCGGCCGCCTCCGGCAACCTCACCTCGGCGAACAGCTCGTCACCGCGGGCCCACATCGCGGTCACCCCGCGAAACGCCGGACCATACCCATAGCCGCGCTCCGCCAGCCGCTGGTAGCCGTCGGACACATCGACGGCGGTGGCACCCGTGGGCGGCCACACCGACAGGTCGGCCGCGGGGTCAACGGTCCCAGCACGCAACGTCCCCTCTGCGTGGCACACCCACACCGAACCGGCGTCGACGTCGGCGCGCGAATAGACCGAGACGCTGCGCTCCGAAGACTCCGCCGCGGCGCCGACCACCACCTGCACCGCCACCGACCCCGAAGCCGGAACCAGCAACGGTGTCCGCAGGGTGAGCTCGTCGACCACCGGGCAGCCGACTTCGTCGCCGGCGCGGATCGCCAATTCGACGACACCGGTGCCGGGGAACACCACGACGCCCGACACGGCATGATCGGCCAACCAGGCCTGGGAGCTGACGGACAACCGGCCCGTCAAGACCACGCCACCGGATGCCGGCAGTTCCACCACCGCGCCCAGCAATGTGTGTTGACCCGCCGTCAATCCCAAACCGGATGCGTCGGCCCCCATGCCCTCGCCCGAGAGCCAAAACCGGCGCTTCTCAAAGGCATACGTCGGCAGCTCGACGAACCCGGCTCCGTCCAGTACGCCGCGCCAATCCACCGGCACACCCGCGACGAAGGCGGCGGCGGCCGACAGCAGGAACCTGGCGAGCCCGCCGTCCTCGCGGCCGAGGGTGGGGACGACGACGGGTTCGGAGTCAGCCATGCAGTGGTTGGCGGTGTCCTCGATGCCGGCGATCAGCGCGGGATGGGGGCTGGATTCGATGAAAGTGCGGTATCCGTGTTCGCATGCGCTGCGCACCGCCTGGTCGAACTGCACGGTCTGGCGGATGTTGCGGTACCAGTAGTCGGCGTCCAAACCTGCTGTGTCCACCCGGCTTCCGGTCACCGACGAGAAGAAGGCGGTGCGCGCAGAACGCGGCTCGATACCCGCAAGGGCGCCGGTGAGCTGGTCCCGAATGGCTTCGACCTCTGCCGAATGCGAGGCATAGTCCACCTCGATCCGGCGGGTGCGCAGCTCGCGGTCCGCGCAAACCTGGATCAGCTCCTCCAGCGCGGCCACCTCACCCGACACCACGACGGCCGAACGGCCGTTGACCGCGGCGATGCTGATCCGAGTTCCGAAGGGCGCCAACAGCTCCTGCGCCTGTTCGGCGCCGCACGCCAGCGACACCATGCCGCCGGGACCGGCGAGGCCGGTCAGCAATGTACTGCGCAGCGTCACCACCTTGGCGGCGTCGCGTAGCGATAGCGCACCGGCAACGTAGGCGGCGGCGATCTCGCCCTGGGAATGACCGATGACGGCGTCCGGACGCACGCCGATCGACTTCCACAACTCGGCCAGCGACACCATCACCGCAAATAGCACCGGCTGCACCACGTCTACCCGGTCGAGGCCGGGGGCGCCCGGAGCGCCGCGCAGCACGTCGGTCAGCGACCAGTCGACGAATTCGGCGAACGCCTCGGCGCACGCCTCGATCTGCTGCGCGAATACCGGTGCGGTGTCAAGCAATTCGACGCCCATGCCGACCCATTGGGAGCCTTGGCCGGGGAAGACAAACACCGTCTTGCCCGCCGGCGCCGCGGTACCGCGAACCACCGAGAGCACGTCATCGCCGGAATCGCCGGCCAACTCTTCCAGCCCGGCCAGCAACCCATCGCGGTCCCCGCCGACCACCACCGCCCGATGCTCAAACATCGAACGCCCCGCCAACGACCACCCCACATCGGCGACATCCAACCCGTCATGGGTCCGCACATACCCGGCCAGCCGCGCCGCCTGCGCCCGCAACGCCGCATCCGACTTCGCCGACACCACCCACGGCACCCCCGGCCGCGACGGACCCTGCGCCGACTCTGAGGCCGGGACCGCCTCGACAATCACATGCGCATTCGTGCCACTAATCCCAAACGACGACACCCCCGCCCGTCTCACCCGACCACCACCCGGCCAAGGCTGCGGCCGGGTCAACAACGACACCGCCCCCACCGACCAATCCACATGCGGGCTGGGCTCATCGACATGCAACGTCGCCGGCAACAACTCATGGCGCATCGCCAACACCATCTTGATCACCCCGGCCACCCCCGCCGCCGCCTGGGTATGACCCATATTCGACTTCACCGACCCCAACCAGAGCGGCTCGGAACGCCCCTGCCCATAGGTCGCCAACAACGCCTGCGCCTCAATCGGATCACCCAACGTAGTCCCGGTCCCATGACCCTCGACCACATCCACATCCGCCGCGCTCAACCCCGCATTAGCCAACGCCGCCCGCACCACCCGCTGCTGCGACGGACCATTGGGCGCGGTCAACCCATTCGAAGCCCCATCCTGATTGACCGCCGAACCCCGCACCACCGCCAACACCGGATGCCCCAACCGCCGCGCATCCGAAAGCCGCTCCACCACCAACATGGCCCCACCCTCGGACCAGCCGACCCCGTCGGCCGCGCCCGCGTAGGCCTTGCAGCGCCCGTCCGGCGCCAGCCCCCGGTGCCGGCTGAATTCCACGAAGACCGTCGGGGTGGCGTTGACGGTGGCGCCGCCGGCCAGCGCCAGGTCACACTCCCCCGAACGCAGCGACTGCACCGCCATATGCAACGCCACCAACGACGACGAACACGCCGTATCCACCGACACCGCCGGACCCTCCAACCCCAGCACATAGGCCACCCGGCCGGAGGCGACGCTGGAGGTCATACCGGTCAGCCGGTAGCCCTCGATCTCCTCGGCGAACATGCCGTAGCCCTGGACGATGAGCCCGGCGAAGACGCCGGTGGCGCTGCCGCGTAGCCGCGTGGGATCGATTCCGGCCCGCTCCAGCGCCTCCCACGACAGCTCCAGCAGCATCCGGTGCTGCGGGTCCATCGCCAGGGCCTCGCTGGGGGCAATGCCGAAGAACGCGGGATCGAAGTCGGCGACACCGTCGACGAAGCCGCCGGTGCTCGCATACGACTTGTGGGGTGTGTCGGGATCCGGGTCGAACAGGCCGGCCAGGTCCCAGCCGCGGTCGGTGGGGAACTCGGACATCACGTCGCGGCCGTCGGCGACCATCTGCCACAGGGCCTCCGGAGTGTCGACCCCACCGGGGAAGCGGCACGACATCCCGACGATCGCGATCGGCTCGCTCGACCGCTCCAGCAGCGCGCGGTTGGTCCGCTTCAGGCGTTCAACCTGAACCAGCGCTTTCCGCAGCGCTTCGGTTGCATGCTGGAGTTGATCAACCATTACTAACCTCGCCTAACCCTCGCCTAACCCCTGGTCGTCGCCGACCGGGTGCGGCCTTATCGCCGAATCACGGAAGTCGCTGCACGAATCGGCCTCGCCGTTTCGCCGACCAGCGTCGCTTTTTCGACCGGCGTCGTGCTGCGTTCCGACCGAAGAATGTCGCTGGTGAGTATCGCCAACTGTGGCAGGATTTCAAAACGTCCGATACTCCCAGGTATGCACGGGCGGGCCGGGTGCCCTGGAAGCGCTGGAAGCCATTCTGGGCGGGCAACCGCGGCCGCCTGCACACCTGGGTACACCGAGCCCGCCGTCCATGGCGCGACTTTACCCGGTTCGCCAGTGTCTAACGGCTAGACACCCACCCTGCGCCAGCCGTCGGCGGCCCTGGCCGCTCGGATCAGCTCGCCGCACAGCTCACGCAATTCGGGCACGCCGGCTCCTTCGTCGAGTGCGGTGGCGACGTCTTCGGCCGCACATCGCATCTGGTAGATCCGGTCCGACAGATCTGCCGCTTCGTCGGCCGTCAACACCACCGCATCGGCGGGCAGAGCCACCGCGGCCCCGGCATCGCCCCGCGTCATCATGGCTCGCTGCTCATAGGCCCGCTGCCCGCACGATTGCCGGCAGTATTGGCGGCGGCGGCCCATTCCGGCATCGGTCACGTCACGTCCACACCAGCGGCATGGCTGGGGACGGGCACGTTGACGTCGGGCCGGGCTCACGCCTGCCGACTTTAGTCGGCTCGGGCCCGTGATCCCGGTATCATCGATGTTCGCGGATGGTCGCGTCGCGCGCTGTGACTAGCCCGGGAACTACCCCGGGAACTACCTGGGCGGCTGCGGCGTTCGCTGAAGCGGAGAGAATCACTATCCGGAGCCAACCAGCTCAACGAGTCCAGAGGAGTTAGCGTCGATGGCTGATCGTGTCTTGAGAGGCAGTCGTCTGGGAGCCGTGAGCTACGAGACCGACCGCAACCACGACCTGGCACCACGTCAGATCGCGCGGTACCGCACCGAGAACGGCGAAGAATTCGAGGTCCCGTTCGCCGACGACGCCGAGATTCCCGGCACCTGGCTGTGCCGCAACGGCATGGAGGGCACCCTGATCGAGGGTGACCTGCCCGAACCGAAGAAGGTCAAGCCTCCACGCACGCACTGGGACATGCTGCTAGAGCGTCGCTCCGTCGAAGAGCTCGAAGAGCTGCTCAAGGAGCGCCTCGAGATCATCCGGTCGCGTCGGCGCGGCTGATCCGGACGCTATCCGGCCGGTTGAGAGCGGTCGTGAGCGCGGCCGGCTCGGCCGTGTTCACGTCGACCCTCAATACCCCATCGGGTGACCTTGAACAGCGCTTCGCGAATGTTGGATCCGCTCATCTTTGACACGCCGATCTCGCGTTCGGTGAAGGTGATCGGAACTTCGACGACGACGAACCCGCTGTTCACGGTGCGCCAGGTCATTTCTATCTGGAAGCAGTAGCCCTTGGAGTCGACGCTGTCGAGATCGATCGTCTCCAGCACTTCGCGGCGGTAAGCGCGATAGCCGGCGGTGATGTCGTGGACCCCGACACCCAATGCCAGCCGTGAATAGGTGTTGGCCGTCTTGGACAGCGCCAGCCGCCGCCACGGCCAGTTACGCACCGTCCCCCCGGGCACATAGCGTGAACCGATGGCCAGATCGGCCCCCGCACCGACGGCCTCCAGCAGGCGGTGCAGCTGCTCCGGCGCGTGGCTGCCGTCGGCGTCCATCTCGACAAGCACCGAGTATTCGCGGCTGAGGCCCCAGGCGAACCCTTCCAGGTAGGCCGCCCCCAGGCCGTTCTTGACGGTGCGATGCAACACATGAGTACACCCCGGGTCGGCCTGCGCCAGCTCGTCGGCGAGCTGACCGGTGCCGTCGGGACTGTTGTCGTCAATGATCAGCACGTGCACGTCGGGGCAGGCGTCCTTGACCCGCCGATGTATCAGCGGCAGGTTCTCCCGCTCGTTGTACGTCGGAATGATCACCAGGACACGCTGGCCGAGACGATTGCTCGGCACCTCGGCCGCAGGTTGGCCGCTGGTCATGTAGCTCCTTCAGGTCGCCCGAACTCGTGGTGCCCGCCCGCGTCGGGCGGAGTGTCTTGCGCGGTCTGCGGGCCGCCCCCGGATTCGTTCCGGAGCGCCGCTTCCGAGTCGTCGCCGTCGTCCGGGGTTCCGTCGGACTCGCCAGCTCCACGCGGGAGCCCGAACAGCCAACGCCCCGGACGCGGGAACCACCCATTGTGCCGTATCGCGACCAAAACGACCGCGCCCGCCGCCCCGACCAAAATCCACTGCAGTAGCGGAGCCCAGCGAGTTGCCGGCGTCAGCCTGGTCTTCAGCCGCACCTGGGTGTCCAGGTACCCGGGCTCGAAGAAGTCGGTACGGACCAGCTCCGCGCCGTCCGGCGCAATCACGGCGCTGATGCCGGTGGTACCGGCGACCACGACGTAGCGGTCGTGCTCGACCGCCCGGACCTTGCCGAATGCCAGCTGCTGCTCACTCATCGTCTGGTTGAAGGTGGCGTTGTTGCTGGGCACGGTCAGCAGCTGCGCGCCGTTGAGCACGGCTTTTCGCGGGGCCCGATCGAAGATCACCTCCCAACAGGTGGACACCCCGACGGGCACGCCAGCGATGCGCACTACCCCGGAACTCGTGCCGGGCACGAAATTACCAGCGCGGCCGGCGTAGCCAGAAAGATGGCGAAACAGCCATGGCATGGGCAAGTATTCGCCGAATGGCTGCACGATCTCCTTGTCGTGGCGGTCGGCGGGCCCCGTTCCCGGATTCCAGACGATCACCGTGTTGGTGAATTCCGGGCGCTGTTGCGGTGGACCCGGCGCGTCCAGCACGGTGCCAACCAGGATCGGCGCGCCGATCGCCGCGGCCGCCCGCGATATCTGCTGGGCAGCGTCGGGATTGAGGAACGGATCGATGTCCGACGAATCCTCGGGCCAGACGACGAATTGTGGTCGCGGGGCACTGCCTGCACGGACATCCTCGGCCAGCCGCAGTGTCTCCTGCACGTGGTTGTCCAGGACCGCTCGCCGCTGCGCATTGAAATCCAGACCCAGACGCGGCACATTGCCCTGAACGACCGCGACGGTGACTGCCGGGTCGCCGCCCGCTCCAGCACCGGCGTGCCGCACCTGCGGCCACACGATGACGGCGGCGAACAACACCAGGCAGATGGACACACCCGGCAACACCACCGCCGGCGGCGCGGCCGTTTCGGCCGACCCGGTTTTACCGCCGCTGCGCCACCACTTCTCGATTTCCAGCGCGATCGCGGTCACACTGCAGCCCACCAGCACGATCCCCGCGGACAGCAGCGCGACACCTCCCAGCTGGACCAAGGGCAGCAGCGGCCCCTCGGTCTGACCGAACGCCACCGATCCCCAGGGAAAGCCACCGAACGGCACGATCGACTTCAGCCATTCCTGCGCCGCCCACAGCACCGCAAACCAGATCGGCCAGCCGGGCAGCCCGCGCACCACGACGGCCAATAACCCGAAAAGACCCGGGAACAGCGCGGACACCGTCGACAGCACCAGCCAGGGCATCGGTCCCACCAGCGAGCCGATCCACGGCAACAACGGCACATAGAACGCCAGACCGAACAGGAATCCGTAGCCCAGCCCACCTACCGGCGTGGTTGCCCGGTGCATCAGCACCCAGGTGAGCAGCGCGACCGCGACGATGGCCGCCCACCACCAGCTGATCGGCGGGAAGCTGGCATACAGCAACAAACCGGCCCCGACACAGACCAGCAGGCGCGGCAGCCGCGGCCGGACCGCGGCCCACAGCCCCGGTAGCCGGGTCAGCGCGCCGGTGCCCATCGCCGACAGGCGCCGACGGGCGGCGGCGCGGAGCCGAGTGGTCGCGGTCGACGTGCCGGCGTCCCGCTCGGACTCTTGCACATCGGCGGGATCGGCGGCCAGGTCGTCGTCAGGCGCCGCATCCGCCGGATCGATCTCGCCGCTGTCCAGGTTCGGCGCCTTGCGGCCGGGCCATCCCCTAGCCATAGATGACCGCACCCCGGTGCACGGTTTGACGGCAGCGCGGCAAGGCGTCCTGCGGACCCAGCCGCGGTAGCGCCGGCACCCGGGACCGCGGATCGGTAGACCAACGCTGAACGGCGTCGCGCGGCGCACTGACGTCCAGAACATCGACGTCCCACACGGCGTACGAGGCCGGCGCGCCCGGCACCAAGGTGCCGGCCTGCCCGTCGCGGACACCGCCGGCCCGCCAGCCCCCGCGGGTTGCCGCGGCGAACGCCGCCCGCGCCGACACTGCACTGCTCGGGGTGCGGTGGTTGACCGCCGCAGCCACGTTCGCCCACGGGTCGAAGCCGGTTACCGGCGCGTCGGAACCAACGGCGAGTGGCACGCCTTGGGATGCTAACAGCGCAAGCGGGTTGAGCCGGCAACCTCGATCCGGCCCGAGGCGCTGGGCGTACATCCCGTCGACGCCGCCCCAGAGTGCGTCGAAACTGGGCTGCACGCTGGCGATGACACCCCAGGCGCCCAACTTGGCGGCCTGATCGGCAGTGACCATCTCCACGTGCTCCAGACGGTGTCCGCACCGGGCGACCGCGACCACGCCGAGGTCCTGCACGACCCGGTCGAAGGCTGCGACGACCGCCGACACGGCGGCATCGCCGATGATGTGGAAACCGGCGGTCAGCTGCGCCGCGGTGCACGCCCGCAGATGCGCTTCGATGGCGTCTGAGTCGAGGTGGCAGGTTCCGGTGCAGCCCGGCGCGTCCGCGTACGGCTCATGCAGCCAGGCGGTGCGCGACCCGAGTGCGCCGTCGACGAAAAGGTCACCGGCCAACCCGTGGGCTCCGGTCTGCTCGATCAACGCCCGGGCCTGGTTCGGTGTGGTCACTGCCTCACCCCAGTAACCGATCACTTCGACGCCGTGCTGGAGAGAGCGCAGCGCCAGCCAGTCTTCGAGCCCGCCGATTTGCGGGCCGGCGCACTCGTGCACGGCGACGACGCCGGACGCGGCCAGGGCCTGCAGCGCCGCAGCCCGAGCTTCGACCAGCTGCACGTCGGTCAGCATGTCGCGGGCCGCGGCCCGGACCAGGTGGTGAGCGTCACCGGTCAACGGCTGCTGTGCGCCGGCGCCGGCCGGAAGTTCGGGTATCCGCCGCCGCAACGCCGACGAGGCCAGCGCCGAATGGACGTCGACCCGGGCCAGGTAGGCGGGCCGGCCGTCGAGCACGGCGTCCAGGTCGGCGGTGCTGGGCGCGGATTTTTCGGGCCAGGCCGACTCGTCCCAGCCGTGTCCCCAGATCGGCCGGCCGGGATTAGCCGCGGCGTAATCGCCAACCATGCGCAAGCATTCCGCGCGTGACGTCGCGGAGCGCAAGTCCAGCCCGCTGAGCGTCAGACCGGTCGCGCTCAGGTGGATGTGGCTGTCGACGAATCCCGGCGCGACGAATGCGCCGTCGAGGTCCTGCACTTCCACATCCGGGAACTGGTCGCGCGCGACATCGTCGCTGCCCAGCCATGCGACGATGTCGCCGCGCACCACCATGGCGGTGGCGTCGGGGTGGGTCGGGCTGTAGATCCGGCCGTTGACCAGCAGCTTGGACGGAATCTGGGGAATCTGCGTCACACCGCAAAACTACGTCGGAAGTCCAAGACCTAGGTCCAGTTCGGGGCTTGGTCGGGAATGCGAGCCTGCGGCAGGGTCGGCGGTTCCCCATCGATGACGTCGATGACCTCCCCATCAATGAAGTCACGCCGATCGGGTTGCTCGCGGCGGGTGAACGCGCCGGCCATGCCGGCGGCCGCGGTCGCCGTCAATGGCACCCGCCGCAGGATTCCGCGCAGTGCGATCGCGGTCAGTCCGGGGCCGGCGGCTGCCCGGATCGGCGGCGCCAGCAGCAACAACCCCACAGCGGTGGTGACCAGCCCGGGGACCAGGACCAAACCGGTGGCCACGGCAACCAGGGCGCCGTCGCTCAGCGCGCTGCGTGGTTCCTGCACGCCGGACCGCCACTGCATGAGGTGCCGCCCGAGCTGCCACCCGCCCAACGGAGCCCAGAGGACCAACCCGAGGACGAAGGTGGCCAGCAGCACCACCAGGGCCCAGCCGAACCCGATGACCGCTGCCAATCCGATGAAGGCCATGAGCTCGACGACGGCGTAAATGAGAAGCAGCCGACCTAGCATGTGAAGCCAACGTCTGCGGGCCGCGCCCGAGTTCCGCAAGCGGTCGCGTGACGGCTGCAGTTAGATGACGCTATGACCACGATCGAAATCGACACCCCTGCCGGACCGATCGACGCGCTGCTGAGCGTCCCCACCGGAGAAGGTCCGTGGCCGGGCGTGGTCGTCGTGCATGACGCGGTCGGGTATGCCCCGGACAACGAGGCGATTTCCCAGCGCATCGCCCAAGCGGGTTATGTCGCGCTGACCCCGAATATGTACGCCCGCGGCGGCCGCGCTCGATGCATCGTGGGGGTCTTTCGCGACCTTTTGACCAAGCGCGGTCGTGCCCTCGACGACATTGTGGCTGCCCGTGATCACCTGCTTGCCATGGCCGAATGTTCCGGCCGGGTAGGCATCGCGGGCTTTTGCATGGGTGGCGGGTTCGCGCTCGTCTTGTCGCCCAAGGGCTTTGGCGCCTCGGCGCCGTTCTACGGCACGCCGCTGCCCCGCCATCTCAGCGACACTCTAGACGGGGCGTGCCCGATCGTGGCGAGTTTCGGCGGTCGCGACCCGCTGGGTGTGGGCGCGGCCGACCGACTGCGCTTCGTCACCCAGGCGAAGGGGATCACCGCGGACATCAAGGTCTATCCCGGGGCCGGGCACAGCTTCGCCAACAAACTTCCCGGTCAACCGCTCATTCGGGTTGCGGGATTCGGCTACCACGAGACCGCGGCCGAAGATGCGTGGCGCCGGGTGTTCGCGTTCTTCGGCGAGCACCTGAGTAGCGGCACTTAAGCCGTCGGCCGCCCGTTCCAACAACGGTCGGATCTACGCTTCGCTGCCACCTCAATAAGCACATCGGTCCGACGAAAACGTTCGGCGATCAAAGCGGGGGCAGTCGCTATCGGCTGCAATTGTCGATAAATCCGACGCCGCCGAACTGCACCTTTGCCGGCCCGCGTTTCGTCAGCAGGGGACCGTCCCGGCACTCGCCGCGTCCAGCACAGGTGCGCTCCAGCTCGCCGGCGTCATCGGCACCCGGACGCCAGCGCCGAATATCATCAAACCGCCGGGTTCGACCAAGCCCTCTTTGTGTGCGGCGCCAGCAAACCCGATGGTGTCAGCACCGCGATCGGAAACCCCTATCGCCTGACCCGCGGTCCCGTCAACGGTTACGGCTGATATCAGGTGTGGGCGCGTATCGAGAGGAGGGACACCCGACACAGACGGCGTCACACTTCCGACCGTCACCGCTGCCGCCGGCGCCGCCACAGCGGCCGGCGCCGCCGTGGCCACACCCACGATCGGCGCAGCCGTCACGCCAGCCATGGCACCCAGACCCGGTACAGCACCACCGATCAACGCTCCGGCTCCAGCCAGCGGACCCGCCACAATTCCAAAAAGATTTCCAATGATTTGCGCAACAATGTCGACGACTGACGCGATAGGTGACACGATCGGAAGGGCAAGAAGAATCCCAATCGCAACAAATTCAAACACCAACGTAAGTTCAAGAAGGGCCAAATAAGTCACGAAAGTAAAAGCGGTAGAGAGATGCAACGTCAAAAATAGGTAGGCAATAAAACCTATGAGAATCGCAATCGAAAAGAGGCTAAAAAATACTAGACCGACAAACACTGGAACTAAGAGAATTTCGAATAATACGCCCGCAATAAATTGCAGTATCATTTTCGGAACTAGCAATACTAGTTCAAACAAAATTTGCACCCACGGGGTTGACGTGACGGTTTGGGCGGTGGTGGCGAGGTCGGCGGCCACGCCGCTGCCGGGTTTGACAATGACTGGTGCCGGCAAGATGTGTGGAACCGAAACCCACGCCGCCGCAGCCACTGCCTCATAAACACCCATCGTGGTCGCCGCCTGAATCCACATCCGCACATAATCGGCCTCGTTCAGCGCGATCGGAATGGTATTGATCCCAAAGAAATTCGTCGCCAACAACACCGCATGCGTGGCATGATTAGCGGCCAACTCACCCAACGTCGGCATCGCCGCCACCGCACCGACATAAGCCGCCGCCGCACCCTCATGAGCCGCAGCCGCCGTCGCACTATCGGCACTGGCCTGCATCAACCACGCCACATACGGCACATAAGCACCCGCACAAAGCTCAGCACTGAGCCCCTGCCACGCCCCCACCTGCATCCCCGCCACCACCACGCGCAGCTCCTGAGCCACCGACGCATACTCCGCACTCAACGACGACCACCCCACCCCCGCAGCCACCAGCGACGCAGGCCCCGGACCCGCGCACAACAACGCCGAATGCACCTCCGGCGGCGAGGCCATCCACACCGCAGCGCTCACACCACACCCCCACAAACCCCATACGACACCGCCGCCAACCCCTCAACCGCCACCCCCACCGCCGCCAAACCCCCCGGAACCACCCACAACGTCACAACCAACACCCCTTCCTGTACTTCTCGGTTAACAGTTAGCCGACAATCAGAATTATCGGCACCCATACGCCCCAGTTCGATCACGATATTGATTTGTCATCTGCATATCAAATTATTCGTGAGACGTCATTTGCCGAAGCAGTTCCGCGATGGCTCGACCCAGAATAGGTCATGTCGCAAACGCAGAGAGTTCTTTCCTTTATCGAAACACCATTCATGCAATTTGGGCCGGAGCGTTAGCATCTTCGCGGAATCGGCATTGACTACGCGTTGCGAGAGCTAGCCAGTCTGTCCCGAAAAACCATTTGTCTCAGCACAACGTGATACGCGCGGTTGAATCAATCAATGCACATGAGGTGCTACGCAAGCCCGCGACCCACCCAGTCGTTTACCGCATGGGCCGCCGGTGGCCTTCAGCACTGCCGGACTAGGCGCCCCACTTGGCGGCTTCCGCCATGTCTCGGGCACTCATCGCCAGTGTGTTGTTCTCATGGGTGGAGGCCATGGATTGGTAGGCACGAACCAAATCCTCCATGGCTTGGTTCCACTGGGTTTGCCAGCCTTGATAGGTCATACCTGTATCACCTTGCCAAGCGTTGGACAACGCTGACTGCTCACTGGCGATGTCAGCACCCAGGCTCTGCAACGTGCCCGCGTACCCCGACATGTCCCCGGCATGACCCAGCATCGCTGCGTAGTTATACATTATCTGTGACATCACAAATCCCTTTCAATAAATTGTTGACGGTTAGCTCAGAATCCTGTGTAGGACGACGCGGCTGCAGCATCGGCAGCTACATACGTGCCCGCAGCATCGCCTAAATTTGCCTGTGCGATATCCAACAAGGCGTTAACCTTGGCAGCTGCCTCAACGAAACGGGCATGAGAACTTTGAAACACTGCCGCCGACTCGCCCTGGTGAAACGCTTGTGCGGACAACGCCGATTGCTCGGCCGAACCGATTGTATGACGCATGACTCCCGCTCTCGCAGCAAATGCTGACTGCGAAGCCACTAACTGCGGAATATGGGCATCTAACAAACTCATAGCACTTCCTTTCGATATGACTTTCTCGGATCAGCAGTTGCTCATTAACATTGCAGTATCAGCTACGTCTCCCGTCGCTTTGGCGTACCTAGCACAATGCGTTCCAACTAGCCGGTGCCATCGGCACCAGCGCATCAGACTCATCACCCAGCGTCATCAATCCGCCGGGCCGGAGCACATTGCCGTTGCCTGCCGTGCCGGCAAACCCCAAGTGCTCAACGCCGCGATCAGACGTGACGACGGGCGAGTCACCCGCACGGCCCAAGTCTGACCGCGCTGGCGAACCGTCCACCGCCGGCGCCCCCAGCCCGTCGATCGCTATGGCGCCCACCGGCGAAGCCGACAAACTTGCCATCGGTGCGGCCACCAAACCTGCCATCGGCACAGCCGACAAACTCGCCATCGGTGCAGCAGCCAGACCAGCTACACCAGCCATCTCGGGAAGAAGAGCACCTACGGTTGCCGTCGCAGCAAACGGACTAATAGAAAGTCCAACTAAATTGCCAATAATCCAGTCGACAACGATTTGCGTAAGAGTCAATATTGTAGCTGGCATAATGAGCGGGATAGATGCAACGATAGCAATGATGACATTTACGATACTGATTGAACTGATAAGTACCGTCACCAACGCATAAACCGCGGCATTGATATTACCGGCTATAATATCGCTAATTATGGCCGGAACGCCTAGTACGAACTGGTCAATGCAGTAAGCAAGAATAAATAGTGCAACGAGATAGCCGTCTCCGATTTTCTCCAAGAATCGGATTATTTCCGCCCACGGAAATGGCGTGAGGGTTTGGGCGGTGGTGGCGAGGTCGGCGGCCACGCCGCTGCCGGGTTTGACAATGACTGGTGCCGGCAAGATGTGTGGAACCGAAACCCACGCCGCCGCAGCCACTGCCTCATAAACACCCATCGTGGTCGCCGCCTGAATCCACATCCGCACATAATCGGCCTCGTTCAGCGCGATCGGAATGGTATTGATCCCAAAGAAATTCGTCGCCAACAACACCGCATGCGTGGCATGATTAGCGGCCAACTCACCCAACGTCGGCATCGCCGCCACCGCACCGACATAAGCCGCCGCCGCACCCTCATGAGCCGCAGCCGCCGTCGCACTATCGGCACTGGCCTGCATCAACCACGCCACATACGGCACATAAGCCCCCGCACAAAGCTCAGCACTGAGCCCCTGCCACGCCCCCACCTGCATCCCCGCCACCACCACGCTCAGCTCCTGAGCCACCGACGCATACTCCGCACTCAACGACGACCACCCCACCCCCGCAGCCACCAGCGACGCAGGCCCCGGACCCGCGCACAACAACGCCGAATGCACCTCCGGCGGCGAGGCCATCCACACCGCAGCGCTCACACCACACCCCCACAAACCCCATACGACACCGCCGCCAACCCCTCAACCGCCACCCCCACCGCCGCCAAACCCCCCGGAACCACCCACAACGTCACAACCAACACCCCTTCCGACCGATCGATCCGCCCGATGCTTGTCGGGCTTAGGAGCCGCACAATTCGAATCTCGATGAGCTTAACAATTGCATAGCGCAATAGTGTCCACCGGATGGATTACAACGTCGTCCTACAGATGGAGGATGTCGGGCTCGAACTTCACCGCCAGCCGAACAGGAGCGATACTGCGCGGCGATACCTCCAGGGCCGGACGAACGAGGCGCCGTGGCGCTCCGCCGCGATAACACCACATGATGTGCGGGCCTTTCGCCGATGTATCAGTGCCCAAACGTTGATAGCGATTGGTGGATCCCGCGTCCCGTCGACCATCTAGCTATATGGACACTCGGGGCAGACCGGCTGATGATCCCGTCCCGGGAGGACACCACGATGCGTGCTGCGTACATCGGCGCCTGCGCAACCCTTGCCGTGTTGCGGATAGCGACCACGACCTACATTGCACCGGCAAGGCTCACGCTGAACCGGTCAGTTCCGCCGAACAGCAAATGGTCCGATTGCTCCCTCCCGGCTACACGGCCGAGTCGTGTACGCGCGCCACCAACGCATTTCCGGACGCCATCGCCAGCCTGGACTGCGCTGATGGCCTTCATTCCGGTACCCCCGAATACGCTCGTTGACCCTCTACGACAATCTGAACTTGTTGACGGCCGACTGCTACGCGACTGCGGAGGCTATGGCTATATCGCCATGCCCGGGCGGGAACCCCTCGCCAGGCACCGGGAATTACAGTTCGAACCCGCACGGTGTCGGCGGCAAGATCGTGTGCGGCAGTGTCGAGGACCGCAGCGATCTCGTCTGGACTCGCGACGATCAGCTGTTATTGGCCACGATCAACGGCGGGCCTAGCGTCGGTGACTTGTACTTGTGGTGGCGCGCTATGGCGCCTCGACTGAATCTTAAGGCCGCTCTGTAGCTTTCCGCTTCTGCGGCGAGACGCTGGCAAACCGACGCGCATCCCTTGGCCGTGCCGTTCGCGGTCAGGATGGATGGCGGCAGCTGACCGCCGGCCCGGAGCGGTCCGATCAGCGGTCCGGAATGGCAACAACAACACCACTCATCGGCGTTAGTTCACTCTGAGCTCCAGGCCAATGTTGTTGTCCATGCCGCCGCGGAGCTTGCTGACAAAGTTGAAGACCTTGCCGAGGATGCCGTACCGCTTGGCGATCGCATCGTAGACGGCGCCGGTCTGCGAATCGTCGAGAATGGCCGCGGTGCCCTCGACGGCCTCGCTCTTCGGGCGACCGCGCACGTCGCAGATGGCCATCGTTACTCGTGGGGTATTGCGAATTCGCTTGACTTTCCACGCTTTTTTCTCGGCGATGACCAGCAGCCGGTCACCGCGGTCCTTGTCCAAAGCGGCCCAGATGGGGGTCGGCTTCGCCCGGCCGTCTTTGGTGAAGGTGGTCAGCAGGATGTACTGCGCTTTGGCAAGGTCGGCGAAGGTGGGTGTCACGGTGTCAACCTAGCGCTGAGCAGACGCGGAATCGCAC
>NZ_MWQA01000001.1:410891-435825 GCF_002086915.1 Mycobacterium persicum
GGAATCGCACGCGAATCGTCATTCGCGTGCGATTCCGCGTCTGCTCGCCGGCGATCCCGCAGCCTGACATCAGGGAACCACCCGGTCCTGTCGGACATCGACGATCAGGTCGCCGGAAAAACCTCGAGTCGAGCCGGGCTCGACGTGGACGAATCTGTCCTCGCCTTGGTAGTCGCGGACGGTCAGCGCGACGGCGACTTTCGCACCCGTCACCACCGCCAGAATGTTGCGCATGGGCAGGCCCTGCGACGGGGTGCCCTCGCCGACCAGGCTCATCGACGGCGTGCCCACCCATGGGTACGGAGCAAAACACGAGCGATCTATCAGGTCTGTCAATGGCTCCGGGCAGCCCACCTCCCAGTGCGCACCCGCCGCGGGGACCGACGGCGTGCCGGGGTCGGCCCAGGCCGGCGCCGGCGTCAATCCGAGAGCACCGGCGGCCAGGGCAGCCGCGGCCGTGGGGAGCCGGAAAAGGCGTGTCGTCATCGGATGGCTCAACCTTCCAAATCACCTTCGGTTTCCAGCAATACCTGGCGCAATCCGTTGAGGGTATCCGGCTGCGGCTGGGCCCACATGCCGCGTCCGGCCGCCTCCAGCAGTCGTTCGGCCATCCCATGCAGCGCCCACGGGTTGGACTCCGCCATGAACTTCCGGTTCTCGGCGTCAAGCACGTAACGCTGAGTGAGTTGCTCGTACATCCAGTCGGCCATCACCCCGGCGGTGGCGTCGTATCCGAAGAGATAGTCGACGGTGGCGGCCATCTCGAATGCGCCCTTGTAGCCGTGGCGGCGCATCGCGGCCATCCACCGGGGGTTGACCACCCGGGCTCGAAACACCCGGGTGGTCTCCTCCGACAGCGTGCGGGTGCGGATGGCGTCGGGCCGGGTGTTGTCGCCGATATAGGCGGCGGGCGCTTGGCCGGTCAGCGCCCGCACGGTGGCCACCATGCCGCCGTGGTACTGGAAGTAGTCGTCGGAGTCGGCGATGTCGTGTTCGCGGGTATCGGTGTTCTTGGCGGCCACCGCGATGCGCCGGTACTGGCGGTTCATGTCGTCGACGGCTTCGCGGCCGTCGAGGTCGCGTCCGTAGGCGAAGCCGCCCCAGGCAGTGTAGACCTGGGCCAGGTCCGCGTCGTCGCGCCAGTTGCGGCTGTCGATCAGCTGCAGCAGCCCGGCACCATATGTTCCCGGTTTGGAGCCGAAAATCCTTGTGGTGGCGCGACGTTGATCCCCGTGCTGGGCGAGGTCGGCCTGGGCGTGGGCGCGTACAAAGTTGGCGTCGGCGGGCTCGTCGAGGTCGGCGACCAACCGGACCGCGTCGTCGAGCATCGTCACCACGTGCGGGAACGCGTCGCGGAAGAATCCGGAGATGCGTACCGTCACGTCGATGCGGGGCCGGCCCAGCTCGGCCAGCGGAACAGCGGTGAGATCCACCACGCGCCGCGACGCGTCGTCCCAGACCGGCCGAACACCCAGCAGGGCAAGCACTTCGGCGATGTCGTCGCCGGCGGTGCGCATCGCCGAGGTGCCCCACACCGATAGGCCCACCGATTGCGGCCACTGGCCGTGGTCGTCGCGGTACCGAGCCAGCAACGAATCAGCAAGGGCCACACCGGCTTCCCAGGCCAGCCGCGACGGCACCGCCTTGGGATCGACGGAGTAGAAGTTGCGACCGGTGGGCAACACGTTGATCAGACCGCGCAGCGGTGACCCCGACGGGCCGGCCGGGATGAACCGGCCGTCCAAAGCCCGCAATACCTGCTCGATTTCGGAAGCGGTGCCGGCGAGCCGCGGCACCACTTCGGTTGCGGCGAACCGTAGTACCGCCGCGACGTCGGCGTTGTCCGTGAGATGATTCGCGGCGGCCGGGTCCCAGCCGGTGGCTTGCAGCGCGGCTACCAGCTTCCGGGCAGCGGCCTCGGCCTGGTCGACCGAGGTGCGCTCGTCGGTGCCGTCGTCGGCCAGCCCGAGCGCCTGTCGCAGGCCGGGCAGCGCCTGCTCGCCGCCGAACAGCTGGCGGGCCCGCAGGATGGCCAGCACCAGGTCGAGTTCTTGTTGACCGGAGGGCTTTTGGCCCAAGATGTGCAGGCCGTCGCGGATCTGGACGTCCTTGATCTCGCACAGCCAGCCGTCGACGTGCAGCAGCATGTCGTCGAACGAGTCTTCCGGGGGCCGCTCGGTCAGTCCCAGATCGTGGTCCATCTTGGCGGCCCGGATCAGCGTCCAGATCTGCTGACGGATGGCCGGCAGCTTGCCGGGATCCAGCGTCGCAACACTGGCATGCTCGTCGAGCAGCTGCTCCAAACGCGCTATGTCACCGTATGTTTCGGCCCGGGCCATGGGCGGGATCAGGTGGTCGACGAGAACGGCGTGCGCCCGTCTTTTCGCCTGGGTGCCCTCGCCCGGATCATTGACCAGAAACGGGTAGATGAGCGGCAGGTTGCCCAGCGCGGCATCCGACCCGCAGGCCGCCGACAGACCTAATGTCTTTCCCGGCAGCCACTCCAGGTTTCCGTGTTTGCCCAGGTGCACCACGGCGTCCGCTCCGAACCCTGTCTCCAGCCAGCGGTAGGCGGCCAGATAGTGGTGGCTGGGCGGCAAATCCGGGTCGTGGTAGATCGCGACGGGGTTGTCTCCGAAGCCGCGCGGCGGCTGCACCATCAGCATGAGATTGCCGGATCGTATACCGGCGATCACGATTTCGCCGTCGGGATCGCCTGTGCGGTCGACGAACAACTCCCCTGGCGGCGGACCCCAATGGTGTGTCACGGCCTCGGTCAGCTCGGTGGGCAGCGTGCCGAACCACGCGCGATAGTCCTTGGCGGACACCCGGATCGGGTTGCCGGACAATTGCCCCGCGGTGAGCCAATCAGGGTCTTGTCCGCCGCGTTCGATCAGCGCATGGATCAGCGCGTCGCCGTCGTTCGACTGGACTCCGGGCAGGTCGCCCAGCTGGTAGCCGCGCTCGCGCATCGCCTGCAACAAGGCGACCGCGCTGGCCGGGGTGTCCAAGCCGACCGCGTTGCCGATCCGGCCGTGTTTGGTCGGGTAGGCGGAAAACACCACGGCCACCCGCTTGTCGGCGGGCGCGACGTAGCGCAGCCGTGCATGGCGGACCGCCAGACCGGCGACCCGCGCGCACCGCTCGGGGTCGGCGACATAGGAGATCAATCCGTCGTCGTCGATCTCCTTGAACGAGAACGGGACCGTGATGATCCGGCCGTCGAATTCGGGCACCGCCACCTGGCTGGCGACGTCGAGGGGGCTCAGTCCGTCGTCGTTGTCGCGCCACTGGTCTCGGGCGCTGGTCAAGCACAGGCCTTGCAGGATCGGGATATCCAGGGCGGCAAGGTGTTCGACGCTCCAGCTGTCGTCGTCCCCGCCGGCTGAGGCGGCCGCGGGTTTGACTCCCCCGGCGGCCAGCACGGTGACCACCATGGCGTCGGCGTCGGCAAGTCTGTCGAGCAGTTCCGGTTCGGCGGTGCGCAGCGAGGCGCAGTACACCGGCAGGGCCCGACCGCCGGCGTCTTCGATCGCCCGGCACAGCGCCTCGACATATGCGGTGTTTCCGGCCAGGTGTTGCGCGCGGTAGTACAGCACCGCGATCGTCGGGCCGTCGATCGTGGCGGCGTCAGCGCGGGCCAACTCGCCCCACGTGGGCGTCACCAGCGGCGGGGCGAAGCCGTAGCCCGTCATCAGCAGCGTGTCCGACACAAAGGCGTACAGCTGTCGCAGGTTGTCCACGCCGCCGTGGGCCAGGTAGATGTGCGCCTGCACCACCGTGCCGGCGGCAACCGTGGACAGGTCGGTCAACTCGGCGTCGGCGGCCTGCTCACCGCTGACCAGCACGGCCGGCACCCCGCTGGCGATCACCACGTCGATGCCGCGCTGCCAGGCTCGGTAGCCGCCCAGGATCCGCACCACCACGATCGCGACGCCGGACAGCAACTCGGGCAGCTCGTCGTCGGATAACCGCGACGGGTTGGCCCACCGATAGTTCCTGCCGCTGGAGCGCGCGCTGATCAGATCGGTGTCGGACGTCGACAACAGCAGGATGGTCGGCTCAGCCACCCACCATTCGTACCGCAATCCCGGAGGACCGTCCCGTGGCGGGTCACGTAACCGATTCCGCTGTCAGTGCCAGAATGGTGTCGGTCATCAACCCTTGTCGCGCCACCACTGATACAGGCTGGCACTGTTTTTGCCCTCAACAACGGCGAGTCTGAGTTTGGCATTGTCCGTCCAGATGACCGCATAGTTGCCTTCGACGGAAGTGCCGCACTCGACCTGACCGGCGGTCTGGCTGGAGTTGCGGTAACTCCATGTCCCGGGAGAAGCGCCGCCGCCCGGACACGACGATGCCACCGTATATCCGCTTCTGCCGGGTCCCTGCCGAAACTCCGTCGCCAGGTCGCTACCGCTCCCATAGAGCAGGAATACGGCGTAAGAAGGTCCGCCCGGGTCGCTGCTTTGGCCGCACATCACTCTTTCGAGTGCACCTTCCACCGGGGCCTTCTCTTGGCAATTGGTCGCGGAGAAGCCCTGCGGGAGCATGTCCATCAGCTTGCCCGACGGCGCCGCGGCGCAATTGGCGGTGGAGCTGAGAACAGCAGCGCCGCCGCACGCCGCAATCGTGATCAACCTGGCAGCGCCAGTGCGCAGAGACATCCCCGACTCCTATCGGCGCAGCAACTGAGGCTGTCGGTCAGCAACGGCTCCGAGTGCACACCGCGTGCGTCACCGGCCTCATTGGCAAACGATATCGCCGCCCGGCCGATCACAACGGCGGTTCCGCCAAAAGTTCCACCGGCGCCCGCGCCACCACTTCGCGATCACCGACCGGCGATGCCGGCCGGCGCGGGTAACCAGCTCTTCGTCTTGATTAACTGTCTCGCTCGACCACCGTCACCCGGCCGTAGCAGTCAGTCCGCCAGCACCCGGGCGGCCAACAGGCCACCCTTGCTAGCGCCGAGCACTACCGGATGACCGCCGGCCGATCGCCGCCTCAGCGAGCCACTATCGACGCGATCCGAGCTGCCACCTCGGCGGCCACCGCTAGCGCCGAACCGCTCGTTCCCGGCCGGTAACGATCGGCTGCCGGGTCGTACACGGCGCCGGCGATCGAGCCGTGATCGGCCGCCAATTCCACCAGCTCCACCGGCCAGCCGACCTGTTCGAGGGCGGCGGCGAAGTCCCTGCTGACACTCACCGGCACCACGTCGTCGGCCCGGCCGTGTAACACCGTGAACGGGGTCGCGACTTGGTCGGCGGACCACGGGCCGGTCAGGGGTCGGCCCGAGATCGGATCGGGGGCCGTGAAGGCGCCCGCCAGGCAAACCGTATGTGCCAGCGCAACATCGAAGCGGGCAGCCTCGCGCGTAAGGCCCGCCGCGGCCGCGCCCCCCAGCGATCACCCGACGAGCACGATGTCGGCGTTGTTGGCGTGCCTCCGGGTGTAGTCCAGCGATCCCAGCAGATCCGCGCGTCCGCCGTCGTCGGCGTGGGAATTCCAGTCCGGCGCCACCACTGCGGCGTCGTGGCCGGCGACTAAGCCGGCGAGGGGACGCACGGCGGCACGGGCGTCGGTCTGCATGCCGTGCCAGAGCAACACCGTGGGCCGGCTCGAATCGCCGAAGATATCGGCCCAGCGTCCCGGGGCGTATTCCACCGTCCGCATGGACACCAGGGTGCCCAGCCGACGGGGATCCAATCGCGATTGCCGGGGCCGTACCGTGGACGGGTGGTCAGGTCTCGCGACACCGACGCGTGCCCGGGCGCGCTGCAGGTGCACCAGGCCGCCGACGGCGCGCTGGTGCGGGTGCGGTTGCCGGGCGGAGTGGTCACCGCAGCGCAGTTGGGCGCGCTGGCGCGGGTGGCCAGCGGCTTCGGCGCGGGAACGCTGGAGTTGACGTCGCGCGGCAACGTGCAGTTGCGCGGCATCACCGACGTGGCAACGGTCGCCGAAGCGATCGTCGAGGCGGGCCTGTTGCCGTCGCCGACGCATGAGCGGGTCCGCAACATTGTCGCGTCACCGCTGTCCGGTCGAGCCGGCGGAAACACCGACATCCGGGGCTGGGTCGACGAGCTGGACGCCGCGATCTGCGCCGAACCCCGGCTAGCCGACCTAGGCGGCCGGTTCTGGTTCAGCCTTGACGACGGCCGCGCCGACGTCTCGGGTCTGGCTGCCGACGTCGGTGTCCATATGCTGCCCGACGGGTGCGTGCTCACGCTGGCAGGCCGCGACACCGGAATCCGGGTCAGCGATGCCACCGCGACACTGGTCTGGGTCGCGCTGCGGTTCCTTGAGATCCGTGGAAAGCATTGGCGGATAACCGAATTAGCTGACTTGGGTGACCTGCTGCCCGGAGTACGACCCGGTGCTGCATTCCCGCCCGTCACCACGCCGCCGGTGGGCTGGATACCCCAGGACGACGGCCGCGTCACGCTGGGCGCCGCGGTTCCGCTAGGGGTATTGCCCGCCCGGGTCGCCGAATACGTGGCCGCGATCGAGGCTCCCCTGGTCATCACGCCGTGGCGGTCCCTGCTGATATGTGATCTCGACGAAGCCGTCGCCGACGCCGCGCTGCGGGTGCTGGCGCCGCTGGGCCTGGTGTTCGACGAGAACTCGCCCTGGCTTCGGGTCAGCGCTTGCACCGGCAGCCCCGGGTGTGCGCGCTCGGTCGCCGACGTCCGGGCCGACGCGGCTGATGCGCTGGACGCGGACGCCGTCGTGCATCGGCATTTCGTCGGCTGCGAACGGGCTTGCGGCAGCCCGTTGTCCGGCGAGGTGCTGGTCGCCACCGGGGACGGATACCGAGCGCTGCGAAACAACGACGCCTTAGGGTGAGCGGGTGCTCGACTACATCCGCGACGCGGCCGAGATCTATCGACAGTCGTTCGCGACCATCCGCGCCGAAGCCGACCTGACCCGGTTTCCGCCCGACGTGGCCCGCGTGGTGGTCCGGTTGATCCACACCTGCGGACAGGTCGACGTCGCCGAGCACGTGGCCTACACCGACGACGTGGTTACCCGGGTCCGGGCCGCCCTGCGGGATGGCGCCCCGGTGCTGTGCGATTCCTCGATGGTGGCCGCCGGGATCACCACCGCGCGGCTGCCGGCGGACAACCTCGTCGTGTCGCTGGTTGCGGATCCGCGGGCTGCCGAGTTGGCCGCGCGCCGGCAGACCACCCGCTCGGCGGCCGGTGTGGAACTGTGGGCCGACCGGCTCGACGGCGCCGTCATGGCGATCGGCAACGCGCCCACGGCCCTGTTCCGGTTGCTCGAATTGGTCGACGACGGGGTCGCGGCGCCGGCGGCGGTGCTGGGCGGGCCGGTCGGCTTCGTCGGCTCGGCACAGTCCAAACAAGAGCTCATCGAACGACCGCGCGGCATGTCGTATCTGGTGGTGCAGGGCCGTCGTGGCGGCAGCGCCATGGCCGCCGCGGCCGTCAACGCGATAGCCAGCGAGAGCGAATGACGCGCCGCGGCACGCTCTGGGGCGTCGGCCTGGGACCGGGCGACCCGGAGCTGGTGACGGTCAAGGCCGCCCGGGTGATCGGCGAGGCCGATGTGGTGGCCTATCACAGCGCTCCCCATGGCCGCAGCATCGCTCGCGGTATCGCCGAACCGTATCTGCGGCCCGGTCAGATCGAGGAGCACCTGGTGTATCCGGTGACCACCGAGACGACCGGCCATCCCGGCGGTTACGCCGGCGCGCTGGAGGATTTCTACGTCCAGGCCACCGAACGCATCGCCGGCCACCTCGACGCCGGACGCAGCGTGGCGCTGCTCGCCGAGGGCGATCCGCTGTTCTACAGCTCCTACATGCATCTGCACACCCGGTTGACGCAGCGGTTCAACGCCGTGATCGTGCCCGGGGTGACCTCGGTGAGCGCTGCCTCCGCGGCTGTCGCGACGCCGCTGGTGGCCGGCGACGAGGTGCTGTCAGTGCTGCCCGGCACGTTGCCGGTTGCCGAGTTGACCCGCCGGCTCGCCGATGCCGACGCCGCCGTGGTGCTCAAACTCGGTCGATCGTATCGCAATGTGCGGGAAGCGCTTTCGGCGTCCGGCCAACTCGACGACGCCTTCTACGTGGAGCGGGCCAGCACCGCGGGGCAACGGGTGTTGCCGGCCGCCGACGTCGACGCGGCCACCGTGCCGTACTTCTCGCTGGCCATGCTTCCGGGGGGGCGGCGGCGCCCGTCGGTCGTCGGCTCGGTCGCGGTGGTGGGCCTGGGGCCCGGCGACATGGACTGGATGACGCCGCAGAGCCGGCGCGAACTGGCGTCCGCGACCGATCTGATCGGCTACCACACCTACCTGAACCGCGTTCCGGTGCGCGACGGGCAGCGGCGCCATCCCAGCGACAACACCGACGAGCCCGCGCGCGCCCGGCTGGCCTGCTCGCTGGCCGAGCACGGTCGTGCGGTGGCGGTGGTCTCGTCGGGCGATCCGGGTGTGTTCGCCATGGCCACGGCCGTGCTGGAAGAGGCCAAGCAGTGGCCGGATGTGCAGATCCGGGTGATTCCGGGGATGACGGCCGCCCAGGCGGTGGCCAGCCGGGTCGGCGCCCCGCTGGGGCATGACTATGCGGTGATCTCGTTGTCCGACCGGCTCAAGCCGTGGGAGGTGATCGCCGCACGCGTTGCGGCCGCGGCCGCCGCCGACCTGGTGCTGGCCATCTACAACCCCGCTTCCACGGCGCGCACCTGGCAGGTCGGCGCGATGCGGGACCTGCTACTGAAGCATCGCGAGCCGGGCACGCCGGTGGTGATCGGCCGCGACGTGTCGGGCCCTGACGAAGACGTTCGGGTGGTGCGGCTGGCCGACCTCAACCCCGCCGACATCGACATGCGTTGCCTACTGATCGTCGGGTCGTCCCAAACCCAATGGTATTCAGCGGGTTTCGGCGACCGCGTGTTTACACCGCGGCGGTACCCGACCTGAAGTGCGTCCTTGCAAGGCGGGCGCATCCGGTGATGGTCTGGGCGGTGACGCGTGTGGCTGCCGGGGTGACTGCGCTCGGTGCAGTGTCAGCTGCCGCTCAAGCCGCTCAAGCTGGTGCAAGCTGGTGCGCCGAGCGTGACATGGCTGCGCAAAATCGGCCAAATTCTGGCGCTCAGAACACGTTCGACGAAACCCCGGTAGCGGCGATCAACGCGCGTACGCTAGGCCTGCCACCCCGGCTATGCGGGTGGGTGACCCGCGGCTACCACCGGTTTGGCGGCCGGCACATCCGCGGGCTCGCCCAATAGCAGGGAACGAACCAGCCGGCGCGGCCCGAACGGCCGCAGCATGTAGCTGGCCGGGCGCGTGCGCACGCGCTGCGGCCACCAGAACCAGCGCCCGAGCAGCGCGGCGATCGACGGCGTCATCAACGAACGCACCACCAGGGTGTCGAACAGCAGGCCCAGACCGATGGTGCTGCCGGCCTGGCCGATGGAGCGCAGATCACTGGCGACCATGGACATCATGGTGAAGGCGAACACCAGGCCCGCGGCGGTGACCACCCCACCGGTTTCGCCCATCGAGCGGATGATGCCCGTCCTCAGCCCCGCGCCGATCTCCTCTTGAAAGCGCGAAACAAGCAGCAAATTGTAGTCGGATCCCACGGCCAACAGAATGATCAGCCCGAACACCGGCGCGATCCAGTTCAGCTCCAGACCGAAGATGTGTTGCCAGACCAGCACGGACAGCCCGAAGGCTGCGCCCAGCGAGATCAGCACCGTGCCGACGATCACCAGGGAGGCGACCAGCGCCCGGGTGATGATCACCATCACCACGAATATCAGTGTCAGAGCGGCGATTCCGACGATCAAGAGGTCGTACTTCGAGCCGGTTTGGATATCGTTGTAGACCGCCGCCGTGCCGGTGAGGTAGAACTTGGCGTTGGCCAGCGGTGTGCCCTTTACGGCTTCGTGCGCGGCGTTGAGTTCCGGCTTGACGGCCGCAATCCCCTTGGGAGTCGCCGGGTCCGCGTCGTGGGTGATGATGAACCGCGCCGCCTTACCGTCCGGCGACAGGAAGAGTTTCAGGCCGCGCTGGAAGTCGGGATTGTCGAACGCTTCCGGCGGCAGATAGAAGTAGTCGTCGGCCTTCGAGGAGTCGAACGCCTGACCCATCGCGCTTGCGGTGTCGGTCATCCGCGACATTTGCGTGACCAATCCGGAGAAGCTGCTGTGCAAGGTCAGCAGGGTTCCCTGCATGGATTTTGCGACGGCGATGATGGGCGGGAACTCCGCGAGCAGTTGCGGTAGTAATGCGTCGACATTGTTCATGTCTTTGAGCAGTGTTTGCATGTTCTCGCTGAACTTGTCCACGCCGTCGATCGCCTCGAATACCGACTTCGTCGCCCAACACACCGGAATGTTGAAACAGTGCTGCTCCCAATACAGATAGCCGCGCAGCGGCCGCGCGAAATCGTCGAAGTCGGCCAGATGGTCCCGCATCTCGTCCAGCGTGGCCTTCATGTCGTTCATGTCACCGACCATGCGATGAGTCGTGCTGCTCAGCTGCCCCAGCAAGCCATACATGCGTTCCATCGAGCCGACCATGGCGCCGAGGTCGTCGCTCATCTTGAGCATATCGGCCATCCGGTCCCTCATGAATCGCAGATTCTCTTGGATCGGAATGGCTTGCATGCTGATCTGAAACGGGATCGACGTGTGTTCGATGGGGCTTCCCAGCGGCCTGGTAATGCTTTGTATTCTCTCGATGCCCGGGGTACGGAAGATGTTCTTGGCGATGCGGTCCAGGATGATCATGTCGCTCGAATTGCGCATGTCGTGATCGGCCTCGACCATGAGAATGTCGGGATTCATTCTGGAGGGGCTGAAATGGCGCTCGGCCGCGGCGTATCCGATATTCGACGGCAGATGCGGCGGTATGTAGTAGCGATCGTTGTAGCTGATTTTCATGCCCGGCACCACGAGCATGCCCACCAGCGCGATGAGCAGTGAGGCCACGAAGATCGGCCCGGGCCAGCGGACGGTGGCGGTGCCGATCCGCCGCCACCCGCGAACCTTGATCATCCGTTTGGGATCCAGCAAACCGAACCGGCTGGCCACCACGACGACGGCCGGCGCCACCGTCAACGCGCCGGCGATCACGATGAGCAATCCCAGCGCGGAAGGAATTCCCAGCGCCTTGAAATAGGCCAGCCGCGCAAAATGCAGGCAGAAACTCGCCCCGGCAATCGTCAGCCCCGAGCCCAAGATGACGTGGTAGGTGCCGCGGAACATCGTGTAATAGGCGGTTTCCCGATCCTCACCGGCCTGACGCGCCTCCTGATAACGCCCGATGAGGAAGATCGCGTAATCTGTTCCCGCCGCAATAGCCAACGACGACAACATGGCGACGACGAACGTCGAAAAGCCCAACAGGTCGTTGTAGCCGAGAATCGCAATGACTCCCCTGGCCGTCAGCATCTCGAGGAAGACCATAAAGAGCACGAGCAGCACGGTGCTGACGGAACGATAGACGATCGCGAGCATGATCATGATGACCACGCCCGTCACGCCCATCATTTTGAACATGCTTTTGTCGGCGGCCTCGGTCATGTCCGTGGTGAGCGCCGCCGGACCGGTGACGTAGGCCTTGATTCCTGCGGGCGGTTTCGAATCGTCGACGATCTTGCGAACCGCGTCGACGGACTCGTTGCCCAAGGTGCTGCCCTGGTCGCCGGCGGTGTTGATCTGCGCATATGCGGCTTTGCCGTCAGTGCTCTGCGCGCCGGCGGCGGTGACGGGGTCTCCCCACAAATCCTGCAGGTGCTGCACGTGTTTGCGGTCCGCCCGCAGCTTTTTCACCAGGCCGTCGTAATAGCGATGTGCTTCTTCGCCCAGCGGTTTATCGCTTTCCAGGACAAGCATCACGATGCTGTCGGAATCGAATTCCTGGAATTTCTTGCCCATGTGTTTGGCGGCGATCATCGCCGGCGCATCTTGCGGCGACATCGTCACCGCGTGTGATCTCGCGACGAATTCGATCCAGGGCACCAGAACGTTCACCGCGATCGTCAGCAGCAGCCAGGCGACGATGATCGGGACAGCGAACGTGCGGACCGCCCGCATGAATCTAGGGCGGGTGTCGTCGTGGGCGTTCATGCGGCCTTCACCAGGCAGAAGGCTTGCGCGTGGTGCCCGCTGGCCGATTGTTCGTCCTTGACGGCACCGTTCACGGTGATGCGACACCCGAGACTGTCGCTGTTGCCTTGCGCCACCACGTTGGCGATAACGGCCGGCAACGTCGTCGTCATCGTGTACGTCCAGGGCAGGTTGGTGAAGTTCGCCTGTTCGGGCTGGGTCTCCTTGTTCAGGTAGCTCACACTTCCGGCAGTGCCGGCGGGCCCGAACACCTCATAGGTCACCCGTTTGGTATTGATCGACTCGATCACGCCAGAGTTGGCGCCCGTCCAGGTAAAGATCGGGTCGGAGCCGAAGACGCCGCGGAGCCTGTCCACGGCTATCCCCCCGGCGGCAAGTGCGATGACGACAACGAGCGGTATCCAACCTCGCTTGAGAAAGGTGAGCACTGACGTTCCCCTCCGCTCATCGCCTTGTCGGTTGGTACGTAGTCCACGCCCTCGCCGCCGCCCTGACTAGGGCCGTTCGGCCCGGGGGCGGTGGTCGTTAGCCACACGGACTGCGGTTGATTGTCACTATATAACATACCCCCTACGGTATTTTGGGGCGCCTGTCGGCGGCGCGCCGACCACGACGCCGGTGCTGGTTACCTCGATCGCCGGTGGTTAAACCCAAATCCCCACTCGTCGAGGCGATGCCGCGATCCGGGCAGATGGCGCCGACGACCGATATTCGCGCTACCCGAGCAGCTGAGCGACGCACCTGGCCGCATCCGCGACCAGCGCCTCACTCGGTTCGGCGTCATACCCGCCGCCGGCACGGTCCGACAAGATCGCCACCACGTGCGGCACGCCTGTGGGCGACCACACCACTGCCACATCGTTGGCCCGGCCGTAGTCGCCTGAACCGGTCTTGTCGATCACTTTCCAGTCGGCGGGAAACCCCGCCCGGATCCGTTTGGCTCCGGTGGTGTTGCGCGCCATCCAGTCTGTGAGCATCGCCCGTTTGTCGGCCGGCAACGCGTCGCCGAGAACAAGCTGCTGATAGTCGAGCGCGATCGCGTGGGGAGTGGTGGTGTCACGCTCGTCGCCGGGAGGGTCGCGGTTCAACTCCGGTTCCTCTTGGTCCAGCCGGCTCACCGAGTCGCCCAGGCTGCGCAGATAACCGGTAAACGCCGTAGTTCCGCCGATCTCGGCCAGCAACAAATTGGCGGCCGTGCCGTCGCTGTAGCGGATCGCCGCATCGCAGAGCTGACCGATGCTCATCCCGGTCGCGATGTGCTGCTGGGTGATCGGCGAGGTTGAGCGGATGTCAGCGCTGGTGTATGTGACCACCTTGTCCAAGTGGCTGAGCGGGTACTGATGCAGCACCGCCGCCACGAGCAGCCCCTTGAATGTCGAGCAGAAGGCGAACCGCTCGTCGGCGCGGTAGGCGATTGCCGCCGTCGTGCCGGATGCCGGCACGTATACGCCCAGCCGGGCCGCATACGTGTGTTCGAGTTCGGCAAAGCGACTCTGCACATCCGGTGCCGGCGCTGCCGCGGTCGAGGCGGGATGCTCGCCACTGCCGCCGCGGGCACAACCGGCAAGCGGAACAGACGCGGCTATGGCCAGTAGTAAGGCACGGCGCGGCAGCGCCGGTCGTGGACTCGATGCGTTCATGTCGCGACAGAGTCTGTCACGGTCCCGTTGGAAGCGGAGGCCGTGTGGCATCGATCGCTCCACTTTCGGTCTTTGCGTCTGAAGCGGCCATGCGCAACGATGCAGGCATGCGGTGTGACGTTGCGCGTGAGGAACTATCGGCGCGACTGGACGGTGAACGTCCGCAGATGCTGGCCCAGCAGGTCGATGCCCACTTGGAATCGTGCCGTCGGTGCCGCGCCTGGCTCATCGGCGCGGCGGCGCAGAGTCGCCGGTTCGCCGCAGTCGATGCCCGCCGCGGACCGGACCTGGCCGACCGAATCATGGCCAGCGCCGGCGTTGCGCCCACCCCGCGCCATCGCCGGTGGCTGCATCGTGTCGGCCCAGATCACTGGAAGTGGTGCCTGATCGCGGTGGGTGTGTTCCAGATCGCGATTGCGGCTGCACAGATCAGCGGCATCGATTTCGGCATCATGCCTCGCCATAAGCCCGACGCGATGATGCACGGCGAGCACCTGCTGCACGAATCCACCGCCTGGTTGCTGGCTCTGGGGCTGGCCATGATCGTGGCCGGCGTGTGGAGCGGCGCGGCACTGGGTGTGGCCGCCATTGCCGGCACGTACTCGTTGGCGCTGGTGGGTTACGTGGCCGTCGACGCCTGGCGCGGCGAGGTGACCGCGGCGCGCATCGCCAGCCACGTGCCGGTGCTTGCGGGCACGGTGTTCGCGTTACTGGTAGCGCGAGACCGTAGCGGGGCGGCGGCGTCACAACCGACCGAGGCCGAACCAGCGCCGGCTGTCCGGCCCGCGGCGCTGGCGCACGGTCGTCGCCACGGGCATCTGCGGCCGATCAACCGCTCTACGACAGCCGGTCGTAAGCACTTAGAGCCTTGCCGTTTAAGGTGGATGCCCATGACCGCGGCAACCGACGACGAGGCCGTCACCGAACTGGCCCTGGCGGCTGCAACGGGCAACGCGCGGGCGCTCGAGGCGTTCATCAAAGCCACCCAGCAAGACGTGTGGCGGTTCGTGACCTACCTGTCGGATGCGGGCAGTGCCGATGATCTGACCCAGGAAACCTTCCTGCGCGCGATCGGCTCCATCCACCGGTTCTCGGCGCGCTCCAGCGCCCGAACCTGGTTGCTGTCGATCGCCCGACGGGTGGTGGCCGATCACATCCGTTATCTCCGGTCACGGCCCCGCACCGCCCACGGAGCCGATCCCGAGAGTGTGCTCGACCACCACGGTCACGCCCGCGGTTTCGAGGAACTCGTCGAGGTGACCACGATGATCGCCCAGCTCACCGCCGACCAGCGCGAGGCGCTGTTGCTCACGCAGTTGCTCGGATTGTCCTACGCCGATGCCGCGGCGGTGTGCGGCTGCCCGGTCGGCACCATCCGGTCCCGTGTGGCCCGGGCGCGCGATGCACTGCTGGCCGATACCGACCGCGACGAACTGACCGGTTAGCTCAGTCCGTCGACCCAGGCGGCGGCTTCCGCCACGGTGCTCACAGTCGTGACGCCGGCGGGCAGCGGCGGACGTGCCACCATCACCACCGGAATATCAAGGGCCGCAGCGGCATCCAGCTTGGCCCTGGTCATGTCGCCACCGCTGTTCTTGGTGACCAGCGCGTCGATGTGGTGTTGGCTTACGAGCCGGACTTCGTCGTCGTAGTGATACGGGCCGCGGGACAACACCAGCTGGTGGCGACGCGGCAACACGGTGTCGTCAGGTGCGGTGACCGCGCGGATCAGAAACCACGCGGGACTGTCGGCGAAGGCCGCGACGCCCGAGCGGCCGGTGGTCAGAAAGATGCGTTGAAACTGTTGCCGGGCAACGGCTTCGGCGGCCTGCGTATCGGATGTAACGACGATCGCATCGCCGGGGTCCCACGGCGGGCGGGCCAGCACCAGATAGGGCCTTTGCAGTTCACCGCAGACCTGCGCGGCGTGCGCGGTCATGGTGGCCGCGAACGGGTGGGTGGCGTCGATGACGGCGTCGATGTGTTCATCGACCAGCCAGCGCCGCAGGCCGTCGACGCCGCCGAACCCACCGATGCGCACCGGGCCGACCGGCAGCGCGGGGTCGGGCACCCGGCCGGCCAGCGAGCTGACGATGTCGACGTGCGGGTGCAGTCGTCTGGCCAGAGCCCGTCCCTCGGCGGTGCCGCCGAGCAGCAGCAGTCGTGTCAATGCGCCTCCCGACGTGCGGCCGAATAAAGGTAGCTGTCGGTGAAGCCTTCGGCCGCCAGCACGTCGCCGACGATGATGACGGCGGTTTTGGTGATGCCCGCGTCGTGCAGTTGCGCGGCGATACCGGCCAGCGTGCCGCGCAGCACACACTGCTGTGGCCAGCTTGCGAAAGCAACGACCGCGGTTGGAGTTTCGGGGCGGTAGCCGCCGGATAGCAGCTCCGGGACGATCTTGTCGATCTGCGCGGCGGCCAAGTGCAGAACCAGGGTGCCGCCGCACTTGGCCAGGGTTGCCAGGTCCTCGCCGGGCGGCATCGGTGTAGACAGGGTGGCGATTCGGCTCAGCGTCACGGTCTGCGCCACGCCGGGGACGGTGAGCTCGCGTTTCAAAGCGGCGGCGGCCGCGGCGAAAGCCGGTACCCCAGGAACGATTTCGTAGCCGATGCCCAGCGCGTCGAGCCGGCGGCACTGTTCGGCGAGCGCGCTGTACAGCGACGGGTCGCCCGAGTGCAGCCGTGCCACGTCGTGGCCGACGGCGTCGGCGTCGGCGAGTTCGGCGACGATCTGTTCCAGCGTCAGCGCTCCGGTGTCGACGATCTTCGCGTCCGGCGGGCAGTGTGCGAGCAGGTCTTTCGGCATGATGGAGCCCGCGTACAGGCATACCGGGCATTGTTCGAGGAGCCGCTGACCGCGGACGGTGATCAGGTCCGCGGCACCCGGTCCGGCTCCGATGAAATAGACGGTCATCGCTTGGTCACCTTGGTCACCGTCCATTGCGTCACCGGGCGCTGCGGGTGCCAGCCGGTGAAGCCGCCCAGCAGCTCGCCGTGGTAGTGCTGGAAGCGTCGCAGGTCCCCGCCGTAGTGCGAATAGGCCTGTGCCAGTATGGCTTCTGACTCTACTGTGACCGCGTTGGCGACCAGTCGCCCGGTTGTCGGCAGGCTGGCGAGGCAGGCGTCGAGGAGGCCAGGTTGGGTCAGGCCGCCGCCGATGAAGATCGTCGCCGGTGTTGCGGCATCCTCGAACTGGTCGGGCGCCTGGGCGCGCACCTCGACGTCGACGCCGAAGGCCGTGGCGTTCCGTTCGATGTTGCGGCGGCGCCGTTCGTCGCGCTCGAACGCCACCGCGGTGCAGCCCGGCGCGCTGCGGCACCATTCGACGGCGATGCTGCCCGAGCCGGCGCCGACGTCCCACAGCAGCTGTCCCGGCCGGGGTGCCAGTGCGGCCAAGGTAACGGCCCGGATGCCGTGTTTGGTGATCTGGCCGTCGTGGATGAACGCGTCGTCGGGCAGCGACGAGATGCGCTCGTCGGGCAGGTAGCGGATGGCGATCACGTTGAGATCGTCGATGTCGCATGCGGTTTCGCTGGCCCACTGGTGGGCGGTGCCGTGGCGGTCGCGTTCGTCCGGCCCGCCGAGCTGTTCGAGAACACTGAATTCCGAGTCGCCGCGGCCGGTCTCGTCGAGCAACGCGGCCAGCTCCTTCGGGGTGGCCTGGTCCTTCGAGAGAACGATCGCCTGACCGCCGCGGCGTATCGCCGTGTGCGGTGCCGCGGTGACCAGGCTGATCACCTCGGTGTCGTGGACGTTCCAACCCATTCGGGCGCACGCCAACGTCACCGCCGACACATGCGGCACCACGCTGACTGCGTCGGCGCCGAACAACCGGATCAGGGTGCCGCCGATACCGTGCATCAGCGGGTCGCCGCTGGCGACGACGTGGACATCGGGGTCGTGTGCCGGTAATTGTTTCAGTGCGGGCAGCATGGGCGACGGCCACTCACGTCTCGCGGCGGTTACCGTGGCGTCGAGCAAGTCGAGTTGCCGTTTGGAGCCGTAAATGACTGTCGCCCTTTGCAATTCGTGGCGCGCCTGCTCCGAAAGACCCGGCATGCCGTCGGCGCCGATACCGACCACGATGATCATCGCGGCATCCTGCGCCACACGAACTGCGGCAGCAGCCGCAGCGCGAAGAACATCGGCCGCAGTGCCCACGGAACCCAGACGATGCGCCGGCCCTTGGCCAGGGCACGCGCGGTGGCCTCGGCCACTTGCGCCGGGGTGCTGGACAGCGGCGCGGGCGTCATGCCCGTCGTCATGCGTCCGATCACGAATCCCGGCCGCACGATCAGCAACCGCACTCCGCTGCCGTGCAGCGCGTCGGCCAACCCGCTGGCGAAGCCGTCCAAGCCGGCCTTGGCCGACCCGTAGACGTAGTTGGCGCGGCGCACGCGTATTCCGGCGACCGAGGAGAACACCACCAGTGTTCCGGTGCCGGCCGTTCGCATCGTGGCGGCCAGCTGGGTGAGCAAGCTGACCTGGGCGACGTAGTCGGTGTGCACGATGGCGATCGCATGCTCGGCGTCGGTTTCGGCCCGGGTCTGCTCCCCCAGGATGCCGAAGGCCAGCACCGCGGTGCCGATGGGCCCGTGCTCGGCCGTGATCGCCGCGATCAGCGGGCCGTGGGTGGCGAGGTCGTCGGCGTCGAATTCGGTGGTGTGGACGGCTGTCGCCCCTGCCGCCTTGATCGCGGTGACTTGCTCGGTGAGCTGGTCGGCCCGGCGGGCGGCCAGTATCACCGTCGCCCCGGGGGCCAGGCGGCGCGCGAGTTCGGTGCCGATCTCGCTGCGGCCGCCGAAAATTACCACCGGAGCTGCGCCCGTGTCGTCCACGGCTGCGATTATCACCTGCGCTAGCGTGGGTGGCGATGGCCAAGACCACTACGCGGCTCACCGACGACGCGATGGCGTTTCTCACCGAACGCCACCTTGCCATGCTGACCACGCTGCGGGCCGACAATTCGCCCCACGTGGTGGCGGTGGGTTTCACCTTCGATCCCACGACGCATATCGCTCGGGTGATCACCACCGGCGGCTCGCAGAAGGCGGTCAACGCCGAGCGCGGCGGGATCGCGGTGCTGAGCCAGGTGGATGGTGCGCGCTGGCTGTCGCTGGAAGGCAAGGCCTCGGTGAATCGCGACATCGATGCCGTCCGTGATGCCGAACTGCGCTATGCCCAGCGCTACCGGACCCCGCGGGCCAATCCGCGACGGGTGGTCATCGAAGTTCTCGTGGAGCGGGTGTTGGGGTCGTCGTCGCTGCTGGACCGGGTGGAGTAGCCGCTAGGTAGCGCACCCATGCGCCGCCGGAGGGTCCGGCCACCGCGTGTAGCCGGGCGTTCTGGTTTCCCGTTCGCGGCAGGGCGAAGTCTGCGTTGACGGCCGCACAGGCTAACGGCGCCTGGTCGAATATCACCCGATTTGGCGTCAATGTCCAGGTGCCCGCGGCGTCGAGGCAGGCGGCGGGGTGCGGGGCTTCGCACGGCGCGGCCACCCAGCGACCGTTGACCGCTTGGAGGGTACAGCTTCCGGCGCTCGCACGCGGTTCGTCGGGCGCCCAGCTCCACAGCGTGGCCTGGATACGCCCGTCTTCAGGGAGCAACTGGTCGAAGCCGAACAGGTTCACACCGCAGTCGGTCATCGCCTGCACCTTCGACGGTGTCAGCGCCGCCGGATTCGCCGGGGGCCGGGTGGGATTGGTCAGGGCCGACACCAACGTGGAGTCCTCGTAATAACGAACGAGCCTGGTCGCATACATGTCGCTGTCATAGCTGGCGTCGCAGCTGGGGTATGGCTGGTACCTCGACGTCGAGCCGCTCTCCAGCTCCCGGCCCTTCCAGGTGAAGACGTCATTTGACCAGCTTTGTATGCAGGAACTGACCAGTACGACTTGTGCGCCCGCGGCGCGGACGTCGTTGCGTGACGTCTGTAGCGGGAGCGGGACGCAGCCGTTCGCGGCGCGGCCAGCCTGGTCGGGGTGATAGATCAGGCTCGTTCCGTCCGGACGCCGAAGGGTGTCTTCAAGGATGGCGAGTGATGATGAGTATGCCGCAGCGTCCTGCAGCTCGTCTTCGAGGTAGAGCAGGATGACCTCGTCGGTGTGACCGGGGGTGTTGAGCCAGTTCTTGATCTGTGGGAGCACCGCGGCGAACGGCGGCTCGTTGGTGCAGCCCAGGTTGCCATTCGTGGGTCCCAGACCGTGACAGACCGTGACTTCCCGCTTACCGAGGAGTTCCAGCCTTGGGATGTAATGCAAGTCGAGTTCGAGGCCACGGACATCGATGTCGAGCTGTTGGGTCAGCGACAGCTGTTGATTCGAGTCGGCGTGCGAGAGGGTGAACGAGTCGCTGAGGCTGTTGAACGAATTGTGGGTGCCCAACCACTGAGATTGGCTGATCGGCAACGGGTCTCCAAGCGCGTACTGGAATTGCGCCGTGCGGTGCACCCACGATCGCAGGTAGGCGTCGCGCGCGGCTTGGGTGACATTATGGGCGAGCGGGAGTGCGCAGTGTGTGTCCGCGACGCCGACCCGGCGACATTCCGCGGCGACGGCGTCGGCGAACTTGTTGAGTGCCACGCAGGGAATGGCGATGGGGCTGATGGCGTCGCAGGGTGCTGTGGGCGAGGGTTGCTCCGGAGGGTCGGCGGCCACCGGTGCGGGGGTGATTAATAGCAGGCTGGTCACGCCGACGACGGCGGCTGTCTGCAGCCATCGGGTGCCGGGCATGCGCGGTACTTTGGCACTTCGATGTCGCTGCTGGCGAGAGTTGTTGTCGAAGTGTTGTATTTGCGGTGTGGTGGGGTGGGGCGTGATGCCGACGACGGCCACCCAGCTTGCCTAATTCCGTTTCGTCCCTATCTAAGACCACGATGACGACGCAGCGGCAGCAGAACTCAAGCTGGTGCTCGGCTATCGATCACGAAACAACGGCTTTCCATTCCGATCAATGCAGGATGCGACGATCTGATCAATTGACGCATTCAAAAAGAATGACAATTTGACAAGTTCCGCCGTACCAGTCACCGAATCAGAACTGCTAACAGCGACCGCGGCACCATCGGAAGAGATCAATGTCAGCCGATCAACCCCTTCAAAGTCCCGGATAGCGATACGGAAGTTCGGGGCTAGCTGCTCCCTCAAGACCGGAATCTTTAAACGTGGCAATTCACGCTTCCGTCTAATAGCCGGACAGAATCTTCCAAAAAAATACTTTTCAATAGTATCCATCGACGGAGCAGCCAATATGAAGTGTTCCGGACCCATGCGGTCAGAGTCTGTGACGACAACCCAGCCGCGGTCATTCCAGCCAACAAAGAGTCGGATTTCACCCAACGATGCCCAAAATATTGCGCGTCCATCTTCACTGCGGGACCCAGGCATTAGTGTATATCCAGCAATATTTCCCCATTCCGCAAGCCTTGCGGAGATTTCTATGTGGGCATTCATCGCAATACGCCAATGTCAAGTAATTCTTCCACGTTGAGCGCCCTACCTTCACTGTCGAATATCCGAACCTGTATCGACCCTCCTCCACACTTCGACATGCCAGCCGGCAGGGAAATGATCGAACTCATATGCGCTACACGGCTCACGTAAGCTATTGACGTGCAGTGCTCGCGCCTCTCAGGATGCCGGCACACCGTCTGCCATGATCGCCAGATACTTCCCGTCCACGTTCCCAATCCGGCCGAATTGCCTGCCGCAAAACTTGGCTTCCATCTGCGTCGGAAACAGCCCTCACCGTACCCGGCTTCTGGGCTGAGCACTGGCACACATGGCACTCCGCGACCTCATCTCGATCAGCAATAAATCGTTATACTGCGACGTCTACCGCTCGCCCAATGGCGAAAATAATGGCTTCGCCTGTGAATTGACAAACGAATCCTTTATCGCGGAGACCGGAGCGTCTAGATAATGCGACAATTCAACTAACCGGGATATCTCGCCGATTGCAAGCACAGTTCCGGATTCATCAACTAAGGCATCACGTTCGCGAACATAGAGAGTTACTTTACCGATAGTATACGCTTGCTGGAGTTCATCAATGGCACACGGCTTGCGGACCCAGCCTAAACCGTTCCGCTTTCGGATCGAGTTCCCGAAACGACCGTATAGGTACTTTTCAAGTATGGGCATCGTCGAGCTACTGAGGTGGAAACTCTCCGGCCCCATACGATTAGATGCCGTCATTGTATAGTAGCCATCGGCATAGCTCACAAAGTAGCGTACTTCACCACCTTTATTCCAAATAACCGTACGGCCATCGTCCGTCTGCGAGCCCTGAGTCATATCTAAACCTGCTGACCGAATCCAGTTATACAGGTCGAGCGAGAGGTCCACCGTGGTTGTCATTACTGCAATACTCCTTGACCAGCTAACTCTTCTTCTGTTCGCACGGCAAGGACAAAAGCTGGGAACGCAGCAGTCTTATCCGGTGACATTAAGACCCTCGGCGAGTGTGGCATCAAGCTCGTCATATGACATGGTTAGCACTCGACTGGTCGGTTCGTCCGAGCTAGAGAGGTGCGCGTAGGAGCTGGGCATGGCTCTTACCGAATACTTGTGCATAAGCCGCTCTACCACATCCCGCGAAACGCCGTTATATGTAGCAATAAATTCCACGACCTGTTGGTCTGCGACGCTCTTTTGTAATGCGGCGCTTATGCCGAATCGCTGCCATTGACGATATACCGGTTCGAGTTTGCATTCCAAGCGTAGCATATCACCGATCAATGTAAGTACATGCTTTCCCGCGTCCTCAAGGCGTGAGAATACCGCCTCTACAGCTATATAGGGTGAGCTTCTTCTCTCAGTAGTCGCGCTCAAGACAAGATATCCAAATTGAGAGGGCCTGATGACCTCGGCCGTCCAATCTGGATATGGGTAGCCATTACGAAACCAAAGGCTCCCGTCCAACAACTCCGGCACATTTCGCGACGGGTCTTTGCCGACCGCTGAAACCCAACGATCTCGCCAGGTCTCGTAGCGCTCGGCGACTTCGTGGAAGCCGGCATCGCCCGAGGTGCTTGCTCCATGGACACCAACGTACATCTGCGCTCCCTACTGCGTAAGGTCGGTAATTATGCCGGTTGGGTTCAAAACCTCGACAGGGATGTTCTTTCCCGTAAGTTCATTGACAACTAACCATTGCTCCGCGCCGCCAGGCTGCCCAAATGCCGCCTTCGCAGGTCCATGCAATACCACCCAGCCATCCGGCGGGGCAAATGATGCGGAGGACTTAGCACTCGACGACGTTGTGCCCGAAGCCTTCTCGCCGACATTCGACTCACACCCGACGGGTGCCAAGCACACGGTCAGGATGATTGACGCCGCTACCAATAACGCTGCGGCGCTTGCCTTTCTCATGCGTTCGCGCTTGGCGAGGGCCAACCAGGAGACGCCGGCAGGGTCGGGAAGAACGACCGGACATATTCCTGCCCGGGTACCAAGTCCCGGTGGGGGGGTGCCTTCGCGACACAGGTATCTTCGTTTTCGACAGCATCGGGCCATTCCGACCAACCTCCAGATCGGGCGAAATACCCGCCCTGATGGCTGGTGATCCTCCAACCGACGAAAACATCGACCGATGGCGCGCGCGCTGGCCCCTGCTGGGCGGGCAGCGGCGGCCCCGGCTTGGCAGGAGCGGTCATGGTGATCCGCATCGCCGCGATACCTGTATATGGGGACGGCCCTGCAACATGCGGGCGGACCCATCCTTGGTCAGATTGTTCGGCAGCGCCGAACATGTATTCGCAGACAATGACTGTGACGTCACGACCGGAGGTTGTCACAGACAAGATATGGTCCTGCTGCGTGCCCAACCACGGCGGGTCCGGCCGACCGTCGGTCTGTGGCCACAAAAACTGTGTGCCGATCGGATCGTCGATGGACCTGTTGGGATCAACCGACTGCCGAAATCCCGGATACAGATACTTGTCATCGCGTGTAGCGGAGGCCAGCGTGTACGACTCGGTGTAGGCGCGCACCACCACCGCAGGCCACGCGGTCACGTCGATACCGGGTTCAGCCGTCCACACCATGGTGAAATTGTCCAGCGCCGCAGGCCAGCCCGCCGGCGGCGCCGCAGACGTACTGGTCGAACCTTGAGCCGAGCGCCCACCCGAACCGCATCCGCCGACCAACAGCACACCAACTGTCAACAACGCTGCGATTGTTCGCAACTCGGGACGGATTCGCATCACTTCCTGCCCTGATGGGGGTGCGGAACACCAACAATATCGTCGTAGCGGCTGACCAACTTCACATCCGGGGAGAAGCGCTCGCTGGGCGGCCTGGGTTCCAGCGACTGCGACAAAGCGGGACCAATCACGCTGTTGTATTGACCGGCCGTAACACCCAGTTCTTCCGGCGTCGCGATTCGACCATTGGGGTGGTCGTGGTCATAGACGATGTAACCGGGCGGCAGTCCGGCGACGGTGTGTCCTGTTCCGAGCATGGCGTTGAGGATCTCTTGGTCGGCCATACCCAAAGACATGGGCTGTATCGGATTTTCGGCCGGCGCAGTCGGTGTCGGACCGAGGACGGCGTTTTCCAGGTTGTGGCCCAGGATGCCGATCGTAGGACCGGCGATGCGGCCGACCCCGCACCGGGGGTGCGCCACACATGCTTTCGGCGAAGTCGTCGAGCGGTCAGCTAAATCCCAGCAATCCTCCGATGTCCCGGCGATGTTTTTGACGTACGGCCCCAGCCCATAGGCCGTATCGCGGACCAAGTCCGGGTTCACTTGGCCGAGGATGTGGTTGACCCGGCTGCGGCGCAGCGTCACCTTCCGGTGAGGGTGGTTCCTGTACATGAACGACGGCTCCTCTTCTGGCTCAGGCCAGCATCCGTCGGCATGACGCTGGACCGAAATACTAACTGCGAAGGAGATTTGTACGCTGGCCACGATGCCCTCTCTGTCTAACCTGTGTGAGACGTTGAAGTAGATGAGTCTTCTGTTGAGAAGCAGGGCGAGGACTGGATTCTGATTCCGTGACGATGACACTGGCCGATACCGCCGCGGTGGCGGTGGCCGATGATGGGAACGTGGGTAGCGGCAAGGGGCCGCGTGAGAAGCGGCCGAAACGGCGGACGTTCACCGCGGAGTACAAGCTCGGCATTCTCGAGCAGTACGAGTTGCTGACCGAGCCGGGTGCCCGGGGGGCGCTGCTGCGCAAGGAGGG
>NZ_MWQA01000001.1:435925-441820 GCF_002086915.1 Mycobacterium persicum
CATTAGCGGGACTGGGCGGCGACCCCGCTCACGACGGTTTCGGCTCAGTGCGAATCCGCGCCGAAGTCGCCGGCACGCATGACATTACCCCCTGGTTCAACGACCATTCGCACTACTACAACATGGGCAGCGAGGCGCTGCACAATATGACTGAAATCGCTGTCGGCCACGGAAACAACCTCGCAGGAGAAGGAATGCTGGCACCCCACCGAGCCGAAGAACGAATCTCCACCCCGACCCAAGTACGTACCCCGTTCGGGACCATTCCACTACCGAATGTCGAGATCACCACACCCGCCACTGTCGACCCCGAATGGGACCGGCCGGGAGATTCTGTCACCAACGACCATGAGTTCAAGTAATGGCCCTCGGCAATGGCTGGTGCTGCTTATTGCCGCGGCGCTCGCCGCAGCCGCCTTTGTACTGGGAGGATGTTCGCCGATGTTTCCGTTCGCGCATGACCCCGATCACCCCGAGTATCCGCTTAGCGACGACCAGGCTAAGGCACAAGTGATCGAGCCGGCCAGGCAGATCGTCAAAATGGCTGACTTGCAAGATGTTTCAGGTGGCTTTGGCTGGGAGTCCTGCAACGATCAGGGCGACCCGCCTTACCGCGGCCGAGTAGGCGTGTCGTTCGGCGTACCCGCAGGGTTCGACCAGCAGGTCTATTTCCAGCAAATCGCCGCAAAGATGATGGCCCATGGTTGGTCGCCCGGTGCGCCGTCGGGCCAGCACCTGTTCGGCACAACGATCCACAAAGACGGCGTCACGGCAATCATCGGAATAAACCCCGGATGGCGCGAAGGTGGGGCTATCGACCTATTCGGCGAGTGCCGCAACATGAACAACCACCGTACTGACAATAACGCGGTCAGCATCAAAGACCAGCTGAATGCGCGATAAAACCTGTGCCCGCAACGGTTTTGCCGCATCGACAACCCACCAACGAAAGCATGAGCTTAAACGATGGATTCCGGCGGTGGCGAGTACGCCTGGCAAGCTTTCCGACGAGCAGACTAAGCCCCTGGGGAATTACGTGACGGACGACATTCATATGCGTTATACGGCTCACGTAAGCTATTGACATGCAGTGCTCGCGCCTCCCAGGATGCCGGTACACCATCTACCATGATCGCCAGATGCTTCCCATCCACATTCCCAATCCGGTCGAGTTGCCTACCGTAAAACTTGGCCAATTGATCTGCGTCGGCAAAAGCGATCTTTTGTACCAACTCTGTGTGGCTACTGACATAGATCGGTACGCAACACCCCTTGATCTCTGTACGCCTAAGAGCTGGACAGTGAGGTCTACCGCTCCTCAATTTGGGAAAATAATGGCTTTCCTTGTGGCTCGGAAATCGAGTCCTTTATTACGGAGGGCGGAATATCTACATAGTGTGATAACTCAACCAGCCGGTCAACCTGTCCAATTGCGAGCACAGTCCCGGATTCATCTAATAGCGCATCACGTTCGCGATCAGAGAAAAATTCCTTGCCCAACATATACCCTTGTTGAAGTTCGTCAATGGAGGACGGCTTGCGAACCCCGCCTAAACCTTTTTGCTTTCGGATCGAATTGCCAAAGCGACCGTAAAGGTATTTTTCAAGCATCACCAGTGTCAGCGTGCAGATATGAAAGCTCTCTGGTCCCATACGATTAGACGATGTCATCACATAGTAGCCATCGACAAAGCTCACAAAGTATCGGACTTCGCCGCCCTTATTCCAAATAATGGTACGACCATCGTCCGTCCGCGACCCTTGGATCGTGTCCAATCCTGCTGATCGAATCCAGTTATTTAAATCGGCCGACAAATCAACGGTAGTTGTCATTACCCCAATACTCCTTGAACAGCTAGCTCTTCCTCTGTTCGCACGGCCAGGACAAAAATTTGGAGAATGCAACAGTTTTAACCGGCGATATTAAGACCCTCGGCGAGTGCAGCATCAAGCTCGTCATATGACATGGTTAGCACTCGACTGGTCGGTTCGTCCGAACTAGAGAGGTGCGCGTAGGAGCTGGGCATGGCAGTTACCGAATACTTGTGCATAAACCGCTCTACCACATCCCGCGAAACCCCGTTATAGGTAGCAATAAATTCCACGACCTGTTTGTCCGCAACGCTCTTTTGTAATGCAGCGCTTATGCCGGATCGCTGCCACTGACGATATACCGGTTCGAGTTTACATTCCAAGCGTAGCATATCACCGACCAATGTAAGTACATGCTTTCCCGCGTCCTCGAGGCGTGAGAAAACCGCCTCTACAGCTATATGGGGTGAGCTTCTTCTCTCAGTAGTCGCGCTCAAGACAAGATATCCAAATTGCGAGGGCCTGATCACCTCCGCCGTCCAATCTGAATGAGGGTAGCCGTTACGAAACCACAGGCTCCCATCCATCAATTCCGGCGCATTTCGCGACGGTTCTTTGCCGATCGCTGAAACCCAACGATGTCGCCAGGTCTCGTAGCGCTCGGCGACTTCGTGGAAGCCGGCATCCCCCGAGTGACTTCCTCCATCGACACCAACGTACATCTGCAATCCCTACCGCGTAAACCGCCATCACACCAGCCCTGACCGCCTAAACTGCCTCACGAACGGTCACGCGATCGAACGAACTCTTATACCACGTCTCCGGGCTTGGCCAACCTGCCCCCGCCCTGCGCCGTTCAAGCGGGTGGGTCAGCCGGTGGCTCCACTGGTTGACTGGCTAGATCGCTGATCATTGCATAGCAGATGTAGTCGCATTTGGCGAACTCAAGTTGTGCATCGTGACCGACAGTGTTGTCGATGACGTATGCCAGCCGCACAGGAAATTCCTGCATTCCGGCGTGTAGCTGAGTCCCCTCGATAAGGCTGGCGACGATGACGGCATAGACCCACACAAACGGACCACTGTCGTCCCTGGCAAGGAATTCGGGCTGGCATCGCGCCCAGTCAAACCCGTCTATCGGGTGGTAATTGATTCGCTGCTCAAGGCCAGCAAGAAAGTAGTCGGGACGATCCGGTCCTGGGATCCGCCGCCACAGCTCCGCCGTAATGGGCAGTTGGCGTTGCAGCTCCTCGACCGCTGTAAAGACTCCTCCGCCGAACTGGTCGTAGTCGATACTGTTGACAATGAAACGCGCCACGCATACTCCGGAATCTCCTGTGCAACAGAATTACATCGAGCAGCGCCCACAGGGGGCATCGTCTGGTGCGGTCCAGTCAGGTCCCAGCGTACAAGCGCGACTCACCAGCGTGCGTCCGGCCACAACCACCGACACGGATCCTTCAGCGGGATTCCGCCGCAAGTTGCGATGTGACGCTCTCCGGAAAGTCTTCAAGAAGTAGAGCGTCTAATTCATCGTAGGAAAGAGGCAAGATGTGGCTATACGGCATATCGCCGAGCGACATGATGCAATATGCATCTGGGTCGCTCCGAAGGACATATTTGACCACCCGATCACTTTCGATCCGGGCGTCAACCCGCGGATCAGGGCCCGCATCGTGCCATTTCCAACTCAGCGGATCCATCCAGCATGAAATCATTAATGAAGTCGCTGTCTTATAGATGATAAATTTGCCGGCATCTTGGATGCGGGAAAATCTTCCTTCCGAAGATTCGACGGGAGTTTGAAGTCTTTCAGTGGTCGCATGCAGTACGCGATAATCGTCATCAGGGGTCCTCTCAAGCACGTAGGCCGACCAATCAGGATGAGGGTAGCCACGACGGAAGTAAAGGCGCCCACCTTCGCTATCCGGTATATCAGGTGGCGCCTTTCCGGAATAGCTAAAGATACGACGCCACTTCTCGTATCGGTCGAGTAATTCGATAACACCGGGCTTGTCATCTATGTCTGGCACAGCCGTTCCTTTACAGTGCAGTTGAACCGCGCTTCGTAAAACATAATTTTGACTCATTCCTGTCTAATTGGTTTCAGCATTCGGGCGTCAATGAGGTCTTCGACCGATACAACGACGTCGGAATTTCGGTCTATGACTACCCACTGCTCCGCTCCACCCGGTTGCCCGAACGCGTATTTGGCGGGACCATGAAGTACCACCCAGCCCTTGCCCTTAGGGACGGGAAAACCGGTACCTTCGAATACGTGATATTGCGCTGCTAGCCCAGGCGGGGTAGCTCGTTCGCCCAGCGGCGCGCCCTGCGGTGAGAGGTAGCCGCCAGCGTTCGACCCCAATCGGTCAAGGCGTAGGTCAGCGGGAAAGCGGTCGGCTTTCAGGGGTTTCCCCGCAAATCCATTGTTGGGGGCTTGCGCATCCCAATCCCACCATTTTTCTCCGTTAGGGCCGTCTATAGTGAATTCCCGCTCAAATTCCACCAGAGTGCGACCAGCTAAGGGGTCGTAGCCATCAAGTACAGTCGGCGGAACTTTTCCGTCAGCTAACCGCTTGAGTTCGGCTCCAGTGGCCTCAAGAACGCGCAGCGCGTCTCCGGTCGGCAATGAATAGTCGATCCCTGGAACCTTGACGGCAGGTGCGTTTGGCACCTGAACGCCATCTTCCACGTGGCTCTGCATATCAGGGGTGCCATGCTCGTCAACGGCGCTCCCTTGGTGGCCGGGCATCGCCCCGGTCTCAAAGTTCGGGTCGTTGGCCCCGCCCTTGGCAATCCCAGCTCCGTCACCAGACGTGTGCGTGCCACTACCGCGATTCAGTGATGGGTGCGGCTGCGCGCCCGTTGAAACGCCGCCATTTGAGTTGCGCTGCAGCACAGTGCCCGGTTCCGGCAATTCTGTTGGGCTAGTCGGCGGTTCGAATCGCGGGGCCGTTGCCTGCGGTGCCGGGGATGCGGGTGCAGTAACCGCGGGTGCTGGTTTGACGGACGTTGCCTCTGGTGCCACCGAGGCGGACACCGTTTCAGGCGGGCGCGAAGTGGTCGACGGCATTTGGTCGCCCGCCGCAGCGGGTGCGGGAGACGGACTCGACGCCGCAGGCGTGGCCGGGACTCGTGAGTCAACCGGCCCCGAGGTCACGGATCTCGTTGGGGCAGTGGGCGACTCGGCTGTGGTCGTGCTCGGTGTGGTGGATTCCGTGGGTTGCGTGGCCTCAACCGGTGCCCGCGGGGGCTCTCCCGTCGGCAAGGCCGAGGGTTCGCCGCTGGGCTTCGGATCAGCCTTGGGCACATCCCCCCCGAGGTCCTCCAGCTCAGTCGTCAGCGCCTCACCGGAGTGGGTGATATCACCCAACCGCCCGCCACCACCCGGCGCTCCGACACCCTTACCGCCACTGCCTTCTTCCTCGGCGACGCCTTCCTCCACAGCACGCCCGCCCGCGCCGAAACGCCTGACCTCGCCAACCCCAAGCGCCAAGATCCCAACATCAAAGACGTTCTCCCCCAACCCCAGCCCAGGCCGATCCCGACTCCAATCGTCGAAATGCAGCAAGCCCTTCCAGGTCTGCGCCGCACCGTCGGGATCCACCAGGGCATAAACCGGAAGCGAACGCACCGCCGTCACATCCAGCCCCTCCCAAGCAGCCGCCGCACCCTCGGGATCGGTCAGAAAATGCCGCGGGCTGAGCTGATCCATACCATGCACCGTCGAGAACGCCGCCTGGTAGACACCCTCCGTGACGTTGCTGAAGAAATCGAAAACCGTCGCCAGCGGATTGCCAACCTCGGTGCCCAGAAAATGCGTCAACTCACCGCGCACATAGCGCTGCATCCCGCGCACCAAACCATCAGCGATCCCCATTCCACGCTGCATCGCCCGCTCCTTGGCCTGCGCTTCACGACCCAAGTTGTGCAGCACCGCCTTGATGTCCTCAGCGATCTCTTTGACCTCTTGCAGCGCATCGCCGTCAAAGACCGACACCACCTCGTGCCACAACCCTGACGCCGACCCCAACCGGTGCAGCAGGTCTCGAATGGCGTTTTGCGCGTGGGCCACCTCGT
>NZ_MWQA01000001.1:441920-453831 GCF_002086915.1 Mycobacterium persicum
CCGCACCTTGCTCGCCGCAGCGCCGACACCACGAGTCGTCGCCGACGATCCGGCACGCCAGCACCGCCTGCTCGGGTCCCAGGCGTTGTCCAGTCACCTCCATCCCGAGCTCATCAAGGCGGCAGAACGTGGTCAGATCAGGGCAAGCGAAGGTAGCGTCAGGCATGTCGAGGTCTTCCAGATCAGGTGTGTAGGAACCCTCATCTTCGGAAGACCTCGACCCCTATCCCGGCAACGACGCGCCGACCACCTCTACACCCTCATCTGCGAAGAGCCGGTATATCTCCACCGTCTATGACAACAGCCTCAGATGCACGCCTTCGGCAGCGCCTGTCATCAATGGTCAACTTGAAGACACTGCTGGGTTGGTGCTTATCAATTGACTCCGGAGAATAGCCGCTGCCTACTACTTCCTAATTTTCGCGCCATAAAGTAAAAAGAGGCTTGCCGTCAGCAGCGAGATAAGAATTCTTGATGAGATCAATAGTTGCATCCAAATAGTGGGATAATTCGACTAGCCTGTCCACCGCTGTAATCGCAACGACCTTTCCGGTGTGATCAATGAGGGTGTGCCGTTCTCGTCCAGCAAAATCCCGCTTGCCGATGCTATATCCCGGCCGCAATTCGTCGCGATGGAATGGTGCACGTATGTACGGAAGTCCCGCACTACTTCGAACTGATGCTCCAAAGACTCCATAGAGATACTTTTCTATGACGGGCATCGACTCTGCTGCGAACTCATAAGCCTCGGGACCCATGCGATCAGAACACGTAATAACATACCAACCTTCGACGTTGCTGATAAAGTATCGAACCTCCCCCACGTTGCTCCAGATCACTGTCCGGCCATCATTAGTTTGCGACCCCTGGACCATGTCTAGGCCCGCACGTCGACCCCACGCCTGTAAATCCGGCGTAAGATCCACACCGTTCGTCATTTGCGCAGTACTCCTATTTTGGTTAGTTCCGTTACACGTCGCACTACGCCCTCATCATCGAATACCCGGACCTGTATAGAGCCGCCTGGTTGAGCAACTCCAGGCGCGACCTCCGACACCTCGATACTCCACCCGTCTGGCAGGTCACCAAATGTATATGCGCGATAAGGTTCCCGAAGGGAATCTACGTGAAGCGCACGCTGTTCCCACGAAGCGGGCTTGCCGTCTTGCATAACAGCCAAATATTTACCGTTATCGCTGCCGATGCGGTCAAGCAGAGGACCATAATCCTTCAAGTAACCCGCCGGGTCAGTATAGGCCACCCGTGTTCCCGGTACGGCGCCGTCGTTAAGCGGAAAATTGCCCCAGTGTTGACCTTCATTTCCTACCTTGTTATAACGTAAAGCGTATTCCTGTTTAGTATACGCACGCCCTTGCGGGTCGCGACCAAACGGCGCTTCGGGATCATCAACAAGTCTTGCAACGTCTCGACTGATTTTACTTGGATCCATCGGGTCATCTGGAAAATCCCAATGCCGCGATAGCGGTTCCCCGTAATGCGGGTCAATTTGTTCATCCGGTAGTCGATGCCATCCGTCGCCCGACGGCTCGTGAGAATGTACCGGATCTTGGCGTTCGTCCGGGGTGCAAGCGTCGCCCGGCTGCGGTGGAGCATCACCTCCCGGTGACGGTGGTTCCTGTGTGTGGCCGCCGGCTCGGAGGTCGTCGCCAGACCCGTACCGGCCACCGCGCGTTGGTGCTTCGGGTGGTTGCCGAGGCGGTGCAACACCGTCACCAAGGGCGCGCGCGGTACCGCTATGCCCTGCTGGTAGTTGGGTGGGACCAGCTCGGGACGAGATTTCTCCGGGGCCTAGCGCGCGGGGCGCCGCGGATAGCGACGTAGGACCCGCAGGCGCGGGCGCGGCGGGTGCTGGCTTGACGGACGTTGCCTCTGGTGGCACTGAGGCGGACACCGTTTCAGGCGGGCGCGAAGTGGTCGACGGCATTTGGTCGCCCGCCGCAGCGGGTGCGGGAGACGGACTCGACGCCGCAGGCGTGGCCGGGACTCGTGAGTCAACCGGCCCCGAGGTCACGGATCTCGTTGGGGCAGTGGGCGACTCGGCTGTGGTCGTGCTCGGTGTGGTGGATTCCGTGGGTTGCGTGGCCTCAACCGGTGCCCGCGGGGGCTCTCCCGTCGGCAAGGCCGAGGGTTCGCCGCTGGGCTTCGGATCAGCCTTGGGCACATCCCCCCCGAGGTCCTCCAGCTCAGTCGTCAGCGCCTCACCGGAGTGGGTGATATCACCCAACCGCCCGCCACCACCCGGCGCTCCGACACCCTTACCGCCACTGCCTTCTTCCTCGGCGACGCCTTCCTCCACAGCACGCCCGCCCGCGCCGAAACGCCTGACCTCGCCAACCCCAAGCGCCAAGATCCCAACATCAAAGACGTTCTCCCCCAACCCCAGCCCAGGCCGATCCCGACTCCAATCGTCGAAATGCAGCAAGCCCTTCCAGGTCTGCGCCGCACCGTCGGGATCCACCAGGGCATAAACCGGAAGCGAACGCACCGCCGTCACATCCAGCCCCTCCCAAGCAGCCGCCGCACCCTCGGGATCGGTCAGAAAATGCCGCGGGCTGAGCTGATCCATACCATGCACCGTCGAGAACGCCGCCTGGTAGACACCCTCCGTGACGTTGCTGAAGAAATCGAAAACCGTCGCCAGCGGATTGCCAACCTCGGTGCCCAGAAAATGCGTCAACTCACCGCGCACATAGCGCTGCATCCCGCGCACCAAACCATCAGCGATCCCCATTCCACGCTGCATCGCCCGCTCCTTGGCCTGCGCTTCACGACCCAAGTTGTGCAGCACCGCCTTGATGTCCTCAGCGATCTCTTTGACCTCTTGCAGCGCATCGCCGTCAAAGACCGACACCACCTCGTGCCACAACCCTGACGCCGACCCCAACCGGTGCAGCAGGTCTCGAATGGCGTTTTGCGCGTGGGCCACCTCGTCAGCGAAATAATCGAGGGCGCCGGCCAACTGTTCACACTGCTTGCCCACGCCTGCCATCGCGGCGCCAAGCTCGGACAAGACCGGCTGAATCAGAGGCCCTTCCGGAATCTCTTGCCCGGCGATCACCGCCTTCGGTCCATTAAGCCCCTGCTCCGCCCCCCCGAGTGCCGCAGCAAAACCACGCCAACACCCCGCGGCCGCATGCAATCCCGCCACATCCCCGTTAGGCCACAAATCACCGACAAACAGCTCCACAACCCGCCACAGCATCGGCGGGGGCGGGCCTGCACCCAACGTCCCCGGTGGACCAGGAGCCGAAAACTGCTCCGGATCGTGCGGCGCCGGCAAAACACCACTGCCACCGCCCAACGTGGACGCCGCTTCAGCCCTGGAATAATTCGACGCGGACAGTTGAATCTTGGCGCCGTTATCACGGCAAGCGTTGATCACCGCCGCGGCAGCCTTCAACAGCGACTTCGCCGCATCCTGATACGCCAGCCCAAACATGTCACCAGCCGCATCCTGACCAGTATTGGCCCCAAAACCAGCCGTCAACGAACCCAACGCGGCCACCAGATCCTCACCAACAGCAGCCACCGCACTGCCCGCGGTGAACATCACATCAGGGTCGACCGCCAGCGGAGCCACGCGCGGAATTTTGCCCTATGGCGCGCAGTGTCGCCATTCACCGAGTCCAGTCTCGGGTCCTCAGATGTCTGCGTCACCCACGCAACGCGGACCAGGCGTGCTGTTGTCCTGGGTGGCCGATACGTCCTGGCTGACAGCAATTCCATCAGCAGTATCGACGAGCGCCGAGCTGAACCCCGTTAGCTGCCGGCAAAGTTCTCGACAGTTGTCTTGCTGGTCAATTCAATTCACCACCGCCCCACGGTCTCGGTCTTCACAGCTGTGAGTGGTAATGCGGTTGGACTCGGCGCAGTGCGGCGTCCGCGTGGTGCTGTTTATAAGTCACCGGTTGCCGCCGGAATTGCTGATGTACGCGTGTGAGACTTCCGCGGTCGGACTGGCGCCGCTGGCTGCTCCACAGCGGCGCACCCTAACTGGCCAAGAGCGCTGAATCGCAAAGATTCACTGGCGGTTTCGCGCCATGAGTACGCGTTGTCCACGCAAATCCGCCCATGGATGGAGGGACTTCGGGCCCTTACCTAGCCGTGATCAGGCGGGCATCTTGTTGGACGAGAAGCGGATTGATGAGGTCGACCACGATCCAGTGCCTTGTCTCGTCGACGCCGGTGATTACGCCGAGGTTGTAGATGGTGCCATCGAGGTCCACGGTGACCGGAGAACCGAGCACCCACTGTTCAATCGGCTTGGTGGTGTCGTCGGCAGCCACGACGACGCGAGCCACGCCAGCGGGCAGGTCCTTCAGATCCGGCGTGGAGGCCGGGTCGAGCACGTGTCCCGTGACGACGACTCCGTCGACGTTGCTCCACCTCGCAGGCGCCTTGCGCTGTTCGACTGGCTGTACCGCCTGAACGGTTGCGCCTGTCGGCATCTGGTCGTTGACTTTGATGTCCACCGGAACCGCCCAAGCTGGCTGACCGGAACTGAATATCGCCAGGGGGGAATTCGGGATCGTCCACGGTTCGTTGGCAACTGCTGGTGGTACATCGCCCGGGGCGACGTAGGTGATTTCGCCGACTTTGATTCGACGGGGTGGTTCGCCGGCGGCCTGCATCTTCATCACCGACACCGGCGCATGCGCAGCACCTTGAGCACATTGCGCCGCGGTGATGAAGCCGCGCAGCCGCTGACCGCCATGATTCGCATCGGGGTAGTCGATATAGAAGCCGGCTTTGCACACCATGGTGGCGGCCAAGTCACCAACCATGATTGGAGACCCTGGTTGCAGCGCGGTCACTGGCCCCGACGTCAACGTCGGCGCGTTGATCGACGGCGGAGGTGGGGCAAATGAGGCGGAGGACTTAACGCTCGATGACGTTGTGCCCGACGACTTGTCGCTGGCATTCGACGCGCAGCAGACAGTGCCCAGAGCCAGGGCGGCGGTCAGGATTATCGGCGCCGCTGCGTACAAAGTCCTACCTCGCCGAGTGATCTGCGGTATCTGCATGTGGGCTCAGCGGGTTGGGCCTGGGGTCGGCGTGGGAGTCGGACTCGTTGACCCGTCGGGCCACTGTATATGGCCGTCGACAATCTTCGCGCCGCACTCCGTCACTTGCCGAATAAAGATTCTCTGATCATACAATAGCTTGTCTTTCTTAGCCTGCAACTCTTGTCCACGCCGGATATAGTCTTCCGCCTTTCTGCGCTCCTCTGGGTCGTTAATATTGAAATCATGTTTTTCACGATTGTAGGCATTGATTTCATCAGTAAGTTCCGCGTCCCTCTTGTTCCATTCGTCGATTTTCCTCATAAGTTTTGCAATGTCTTCAGGATCACATTTCGGAGGGGATGGAGGCGTTGTTGTAGTAGTTGTTGTCGGATTATCCGCTGGGAAGATGTTGCCGACGCCGGCCATTGCGGTCGTAACTCTGGCAGCGATTTGCTGATCCAGCCCAACCAGTTGCATGGCGCGCTGGCGGATGTCGGCAGCAAATGCTTGAGCCTGGGCTTGCCCGGCAGCTCGCACCGCAGATGAGCCGCCCGCCGAGCGATCAGTGACGCAGAGATTTTCACCGATATGGAATCCAGCGTCGCGGGCGTCTTCAACCGCGTACCGCACCCGCGACCTGGCCGCATACAAATCGGACGCCGCGCCGCGCGCGACCTTGGCCGCCTCATACAATTGGTCGGCTAACTCGCCGACCGCTTTATGGTCGGCGTAGGTCCGAGTGCGCAGCGCCTCCGCTCCATTGCCCTTCCAGTCGACCGAAAGACTGTCCCGCCAGTTCTGGCTGAAGACCTCATACCAACGATTGCCGGTAGTCACCCAATAGTCAGCCGCCCGGGTGAGATGCTCTATGGGCCAGGACAAAAGCTGCGACAAACTCGGAAAAGACCCACTTGCGGCCGCCATTGCTACCAGCCCCTTAGCGGATCTGCTACCGCAGCTAGCTCGGCCGCCGAGGTGGCCTCATTGTTGATATAGCTAGCGTCGCCAGCGGCGACCTTAGCTGCACTGGCCTGCACCCGACCCGTGAGCGACTCCGCAGCAGTCGCCACAGCAGCATGCCCGGCGATTACCGCCGCTACGGACGGGTGACACGACGACTCAATCGGCGGCGTGCTGGCGCCCAGCTCACCAGCACGCACGTGCAACCGGAGAGCCATCGCCCGCACGCTTCCCGGATCAACCCTCAGCATCTCCATGTGGGGAGCATAGGGCGTATCCGAAATTTACGTGTGCAACCACTTCTGCCGCGGAGTCCGGACGATCCCGATCCCGCCAAGTGCGAAATGGCAGCCGGACGTGATTGCGAGCCTGGCCGCACCGATGAACGATTCTGCCTGGCAATGGACTTGATTGCCAGGACGTCCATCCCGAATCACGGCGTCGATGCAGCAGCCGCAGCTGCCATCGACAACACGCACTGGAGTGCGCACAGGCAGCAGCAAGAATAGCCTTACTGACGTGACGACCAACTACCCGCCGGCGGAGCAGCGGACACCGCCATTTCCCACCTACCCCCCAGCACGCCCCCGCACCTGGCCAGCAGTAGCGCTGTCGGTCGTTGCCGCCTTACTCGGTGCCGCAGCTTTGATCGTGGCATTGACCCGCCCTACGACGGGCGGAACAACCGCAGGCCCGGCAACGTCCGCGCCGACCTACACCGCCGCAGAAGTCGCCGCCGCGCACCAAAAGGTATGTGATGTGTACAAGCTGGCGGCGCGTGCTGTCCAAATTCAAACCAACCGCGACGACCCGGCGCTGGCCAATATTTCCACAGTCAACGGGGCGGTGATGCTGCAACAAGCAGTGAGCGCGGCACCGGCATTAGCTCGTGGGGACCGCATCGCCGCTCTTGCATTGGCTGACGCCTACAGCAACAGTACTGCCGTGGCCAGCTTTGCAAGAGGGCGTGACGACCCGGCATGGCGTACGGCGTCCGATGACGTCATTGCCAAAGACGCACAGATGAAGGCACTTTGCGGTGGCGGCTGATCTGCCACCGGGCAAGTGGTCGGCGGTTTTGGTGGGTCCGTGGTGGTGTGCACGGCCTGATGCGCAGACGGCTGCGGTCACGTATTGGCGTCAGATGGCGCAGCTGAAGAACAACGAGGCGCGCGATCTGCAAAACCAACGGTCGCATTTGGCGGTAAATCAGGGGCGTACCGCCGAGGATTTGATGGAGCGTTATTGGCGCGGCGAGCAGCGTCTGACCACTATCGCCCAGCAGTGTGACGTCAAGAGTCGCCAGAGTGACCGTGTGGCGGATGCGGTGAACAACTTACGCGACCGGCTGACGGATATCGCCCGGTCGGGTAATGAGGAGATCGACCGGATTCTTTCGGGCACGGGGTCGCCGGAGTCGAAAGTCACCGCCGTAAACGAGGTCATTGCTGAAAAGAACGCGAGCGCGGCCCACGCGGCGGGTATTGCAATGTCGAACATTGTCGACGCGACGCAGCGGGTGCTCGACGCCACCATCGGTGGCGATGCTCGGAAATGGCTGCGTGACCATGGCGTGAACCTCGATGGCCCACCACCATCGCGACCAATCACCGCCGAGGATTTGAATGCTCCTTCAGAGTCGTCAGCACCAGGGTTTGGTGCGGGTCAGTTAAACCCTGCATCTGGACCGGCTGGCGCAGGTGACGCGCCGGTATCACCTGCAGCGTCAGGGCACGGCGCTGGGCAAGTACCCGTTGTGCCGGCAACGGCTGACGCCAGTGACCAGCTCGTACGACCGCCAAAGGCAGCGCTCGGTCCTGGCCAGGTGCCCACATCGCCGCCCCCAGGTCCCGTTGCACCGCCAGTGCCCCAGGGTGCGCCCGCAATCGGCCTTGGTGGCCCGTCGGTGCCCGGTGTGTCAGCACCGGCCGCATCCGCTCCTCAGCTATCGCCGCAGTCGTTTGGCCAGTCGGTTGCGACCGGCATGACGATGGGCGCACCGGCGGCTGCCGGTTCACAGTCGTTGTCGGCGGGTGTGATGAACGCGGCTGCGACACCAGCGACGCAGGCCGAACCTGCTATTGCGCCCCCTACTGCACCGATGGCAGCCGCGCCCCCAATAGCAACCGGTGTGGCCGGTGTGCCCCATATTGCCGACCCCAGTGCGTCGGCTCCGGCACCGGCGCCGGCGGTGTCGCCGGCACCCACCAATGCCATGACCACGGTGTCACCGATGTTCGCCGGTGGTCCAGGGACTGGATCGGTTGCCCCGGTGGTTGGTAGTGCCCCGGTGGGGCCGTTACCCGCATACGGCTCGGATCTGCGTCCCCCCGCCGTAGCCGCGCCTGCCCCATCGTCAGTTCCCACCGGTCCGGTCTCGGGTGCCGCGGTGGCGGCCTCCTCGTCGTCGTCGCCATCAGCCGGCGGTGCGGTGGTCTCGCCGGCAGCAAAGGCCGATGCACACACCGCAGTCCAGGCCCAATCGGCCAGTAGTTCCTCGCAGGTGGCAAGCGCCACGGTCGCTGCAACAGCGGGGGCCGCAACCGGCGATTCGGGCAACCGCGCCGTCGAACAGCAGCGGCTGCGGCACATAGTCGATGCAGTAGCCCGACAAGAACCAGGACTGTCATGGGCGGCCGGCCTACGCGATGGCGGACGAATCACCCTGCTGGTCACCGACCTGGCCTGCGGCTGGATTCCGCCGCACGTCCGGCTACCCGCTCACGTGATGCTGCTCGAGCCGGCTGCGCGACGCCGTGATGCCAGCGCTGTGGATCTGCTCGGCGCAGTCACCCTGGCCGCGGTATACCAACCCCACGGCTACATCGGCGAGCCAGGACCCGACACGCCCGCGCTAACCGGAGACCGCACAGCGCGCGTCACACCGCAAATCGACGAGTTTGGACCCACACTGGCCGAAGCCGTACGTCGCCGCGACGGACTACCCCGAATAGCACAAGCGGTCGCAGTGGCCGCCGCGCGCAAATACGGCGTGCCCGACAACGAAGTCGAAATGCTCCATGAAACAGCCGCCGAGATTTGCCGATCGGTGCTGGCCGCATACCCGGATCATGAATACGCTTCAACCGTCGACTGGATGCTGTTGGCGGCTATCAACGCACTGATCGACGGCGACCAAACTAGGGCGAACTATCATCTCGCCTGGGCAATCGCGGCCACCTCAATGAGGAGATGCGCATGACAATCACGTCGGATCCGGGAAGCTATGGAGCGGCAGCCGGCATGCTCGGTCCGGTACCGCTTTCATCAGGACCTGTACACGCCGGTGATCCGTCGTCCATCGGCACGGGCCTGAGTGCGTTTGGCATGGCCACAAACGCCGATCTGCCAACCACCAACGCCGACATCGCGGCCGACGACGCCGATCGTCGAGCACATGCGGCCGACGCCGCAAGCAAGTTTCCGGCCAACGAGGCGGACGCGGCGCAACAGTTCCAGGGCGTCGGCGCCCAGGGCGGCGCGCAGCAGGCTACGCAGATGATCCAACAGGCGGTGTCAGGCATCACCGGTGCACTCGGAGGCGCGGTCGGCGGCATCTTGGGGCCACTCACCCAGCTTCCGCAACAGGCTATGCAAGCCGGGCAGGGCGCGATGCAGCCGCTGATGAGCGCGCTTCAGCAAGGCCATGGCGCTGAGGGACTGGCGGCTGGGGACGCGGCGCAACTTGTCGACAGCGTCGGTAAAGACCCAGGGCTAGGTGGCGGCGCCGGCGGTGGCGCGGGAGGCCTTGGCGCCGGCGGAGGGGGCGTCGGCGGCACGACCCCAACCGGCTATCTGGGCCCGCCACCTGTGCCGACGTCATCACCGCCGACGACTCCTGCTGGGGCACAGGCTAAGTCGGTCGCGGCGACGCCGACCGGCGGCACGCCTTCTACGTCGACCCCGATGGGCGGGACCGGCATGCCGATGATCCCGCCGGGGGCGATGGGCCACGGTGGCGAAGGCGGCAGCAAGGACAAGCCGGTCGAGAAGCGAGTGACGGCACCAGGCGTGCCCAACGGCCAGCCGGTCAAGGGCCGCCTAACGGCCCCGCCGAGTGTTCCGGTGAAGACAGGAGACGACAAACCGCCGGTCGTCACCAGGTCCACGCGACGGATCCTGCTGCCCGACTACAAGGACCCCGGCCGCACCGGGCCCGACGAAAAAACCGACGGCGGTGAGTGACGATCCGTCGCCGCCGTTCGACATGATTTGCGCGGAGGTCGAACGCCAATTGCAGGGCGGCGAGGTGTCCATAGCGGCCGAAGCGGCCTTCGACCTCCTTCTTGCAGTGCGATACGAGCTTGATAACGCACCGCGGCCAAGCGTCATCGCCCATGGCGTGCTGTACCAGGCCATCGAGGCGGCTCGCGCACAGGTGTACGCGCACCTGAACCAGCTGTGCGACGCACGCCGCGAGGTGCTGGATGCGCGCCAGCGGCAATGGCTTTCGGGTCAGCGCGATGTGCGCGCGCTGCTGATTGATGTGCTGAACGTGTTGTTGGCGGCCATCGAAGCGGCAGCTATTGAACAGGCCTACGCGGATACGGAACGGCAGGCGATGGCCGCGGCAGTTGTGGCCGAGATCGGCGGCGACGCACTGGGTGTCGAGCTGCAGCGCGTTGCCATTGATCGCATTGCCGCCGGCGCGATTCGCCGGTTAGCGCACGGCACGATGGCTACCGAAGCTGCTGGTGCGCCCGCGCCAGTCGCCGCGATCCATGCCGAGGTCGTTCGGAGGATGCGTGGCGAGGCTTCGACCGAGCTAGACGCGGCGGGCGAACTGATGATTGCTGTCCGGCACCTGGTGGACCGCCAGCCGGGGAGCAATCTCACCTATGGCCCGCTGCTCGAGACCGTTCGTATGGCCCGGGAGTCGGTCTACGAGTGCCTGATTCGACGCTGGAACGAACGCCGTGTGCTGACCCGCGCCGACCGCGACATGCGCGACGTGCGCGCGCTGCTGAGCGACCTGGACAGCGTGTTGCTTGAAGCCGCTACCGCCGAAACTATTGAGCACGCTTACCGGAGAGCGGAGCAGCGGGCGATGGCTTCGGCGATTGTTGCTGAGATGCGCGGCGACGCAATGGGTGTCGACGTGCAGCGCGACGTGGTGCGACAAGCCGCTACCGATGCGCTGGAAGCGTTGCGCGAGGTCATAATCCGGTGATTCAATGCAACTCCACTGCGTCAGCATCGCCTTGCTAATTGCCGAAGCCGGCGGTGATCCGTGGGCGATCAACCGGAGCCTCCAAGCGGGTCGTCCAGCGCAGATTTCCGACCTGGCCAAAGCTTTCCATGACGCCGGTGCCTCAACGGCCGAGGCCGACGCGGCCTTCAACCAGGCGCTGCGCGTTTCGAATGGGCCTGGAACCGGGAGAACGGCGAGCACCCAATCAACGACTCCGCCGAGGTGCAGCGCGTAACCACGTCGCTGAAGCTCCAGGCCGCGCAATTGCCCAGGATCGCCGTCGATTTGGAGAATATTGCGGCCACTCTGGCCCAGGCACAACGGTCCGCCGGGTGGTACATCTCAGCGCTCGAACAGGACCTTGAAGATATCGACTGCGAGATCGGTGAGGCCCTCGCCGCCGACGATCAAACGGAGGCCAATGCGCTGTGCGACGACGCCGTTGCCGAAACACGGGCAGCCCTCTCTGTCTAACCTGTGTGAGACGTTGAAGTAGATGAGTCTTCTGTTGAGAAGCAGGGCGAGGACTGGATTCTGATTCCGTGACGATGACACTGGCCGATACCGCCGCGGTGGCGGTGGCCGATGATGGGAACGTGGGTAGCGGCAAGGGGCCGCGTGAGAAGCGGCCGAAACGGCGGACGTTCACCGCGGAGTACAAGCTCGGCATTCTCGAGCAGTACGAGTTGCTGACCGAGCCGGGTGCCCGGGGGGCGCTGCTGCGCAAGGAGGG
>NZ_MWQA01000001.1:453931-546682 GCF_002086915.1 Mycobacterium persicum
GAGTGATCTGCGGTATCTGCATGTGGGCTCAGCGGGTTGGGCCTGGGGTCGGCGTGGGAGTCGGACTCGTTGACCCGTCGGGCCACTGTATATGGCCGTCGACAATCTTCGCGCCGCACTCCGTCACTTGCCGAATAAAGATTCTCTGATCATACAATAGCTTGTCTTTCTTAGCCTGCAACTCTTGTCCACGCCGGATATAGTCTTCCGCCTTTCTGCGCTCCTCTGGGTCGTTAATATTGAAATCATGTTTTTCACGATTGTAGGCATTGATTTCATCAGTAAGTTCCGCGTCCCTCTTGTTCCATTCGTCGATTTTCCTCATAAGTTTTGCAATGTCTTCAGGATCACATTTCGGAGGGGATGGAGGCGTTGTTGTAGTAGTTGTTGTCGGATTATCCGCTGGGAAGATGTTGCCGACGCCGGCCATTGCGGTCGTAACTCTGGCAGCGATTTGCTGATCCAGCCCAACCAGTTGCATGGCGCGCTGGCGGATGTCGGCAGCAAATGCTTGAGCCTGGGCTTGCCCGGCAGCTCGCACCGCAGATGAGCCGCCCGCCGAGCGATCAGTGACGCAGAGATTTTCACCGATATGGAATCCAGCGTCGCGGGCGTCTTCAACCGCGTACCGCACCCGCGACCTGGCCGCATACAAATCGGACGCCGCGCCGCGCGCGACCTTGGCCGCCTCATACAATTGGTCGGCTAACTCGCCGACCGCTTTATGGTCGGCGTAGGTCCGAGTGCGCAGCGCCTCCGCTCCATTGCCCTTCCAGTCGACCGAAAGACTGTCCCGCCAGTTCTGGCTGAAGACCTCATACCAACGATTGCCGGTAGTCACCCAATAGTCAGCCGCCCGGGTGAGATGCTCTATGGGCCAGGACAAAAGCTGCGACAAACTCGGAAAAGACCCACTTGCGGCCGCCATTGCTACCAGCCCCTTAGCGGATCTGCTACCGCAGCTAGCTCGGCCGCCGAGGTGGCCTCATTGTTGATATAGCTAGCGTCGCCAGCGGCGACCTTAGCTGCACTGGCCTGCACCCGACCCGTGAGCGACTCCGCAGCAGTCGCCACAGCAGCATGCCCGGCGATTACCGCCGCTACGGACGGGTGACACGACGACTCAATCGGCGGCGTGCTGGCGCCCAGCTCACCAGCACGCACGTGCAACCGGAGAGCCATCGCCCGCACGCTTCCCGGATCAACCCTCAGCATCTCCATGTGGGGAGCATAGGGCGTATCCGAAATTTACGTGTGCAACCACTTCTGCCGCGGAGTCCGGACGATCCCGATCCCGCCAAGTGCGAAATGGCAGCCGGACGTGATTGCGAGCCTGGCCGCACCGATGAACGATTCTCCCTGGCAATGGACTTGATTGCCAGGACGTCCATCCCGAATCACGGCGTCGATGCAGCAGCCGCAGCTGCCATCGACAACACGCACTGGAGTGCGCACAGGCAGCAGCAAGAATAGCCTTACTGACGTGACGACCAACTACCCGCCGGCGGAGCAGCGGACACCGCCATTTCCCACCTACCCCCCAGCACGCCCCCGCACCTGGCCAGCAGTAGCGCTGTCGGTCGTTGCCGCCTTACTCGGTGCCGCAGCTTTGATCGTGGCATTGACCCGCCCTACGACGGGCGGAACAACCGCAGGCCCGGCAACGTCCGCGCCGACCTACACCGCCGCAGAAGTCGCCGCCGCGCACCAAAAGGTATGTGATGTGTACAAGCTGGCGGCGCGTGCTGTCCAAATTCAAACCAACCGCGACGACCCGGCGCTGGCCAATATTTCCACAGTCAACGGGGCGGTGATGCTGCAACAAGCAGTGAGCGCGGCACCGGCATTAGCTCGTGGGGACCGCATCGCCGCTCTTGCATTGGCTGACGCCTACAGCAACAGTACTGCCGTGGCCAGCTTTGCAAGAGGGCGTGACGACCCGGCATGGCGTACGGCGTCCGATGACGTCATTGCCAAAGACGCACAGATGAAGGCACTTTGCGGTGGCGGCTGATCTGCCACCGGGCAAGTGGTCGGCGGTTTTGGTGGGTCCGTGGTGGCCAGAACCGCCCCACGCGCCCGCAGCCGGGTTCTTGTACTGGCGTCAGGCGGGGGACGCCAAGGGCCGAGAGGCAAGCGATCTGCAAGACGCACGATCACAGTTGGCGGTAAATAAAGGGCAAACCGCGGACGATTTGCTGGAGCGATATTGGCGCGGCGAGCAGCGTGTGACTACTATCGCCCATCAGTGCCAGGTGAAGAGTGAACAAAGTGACCGTGTCGCAGATGCGGTCAACAATTTGCGTGATCGGCTCAGCGAGATCGCCAAGTCCGGCAATGAGGAAATAGAACAGATTTTATCTAGCAATGGTTACACGGAGATTAAAGTTGCCGCCGTAAATGCAGTCATTGCCGAGAAGAATGCAAGTGCATCTCATGCTGGGGACAATGCGATATCCAACATCGTTGACGGGATGCAGCGGGTGCTCGACGTAACTATCGGTGGTGACGCCCGGAAATGGCTAAGCGAACACGGCGTGAACCTCGACGGACCTCCGCCCTCGCGCCCCCTTACCGCTGACGAATTGAATTCTCTGCAGACAGAACCTTCAGCAGCGCGAGCGGTTGGCGGTGCTCCGATCACGCCCAATGCATCGCCACAAGGTAGCCCAGAGCCAGGGGCACCACCGAAAGCGGCAGCAGTCAGTGGTTCTCCCATGGCTACTGATGCATCGCTGCCGATTATCGCCGAACCGGCGCCAAAGCCCGAAGCGGCCGTCGGCCGGTTCCCGATGGCACCCGGCGCACCACTACCATCACCACCGCCGACCACAACCCCGCTATCTCCTCCCGGCGTTCCCGGCGTCGGTGTTACCGGTCCTTCCATGCCAGGCATTTCGACACCCGGGGCGACCGGCATACCAGCAGCGGCCAGCGCACCTTTATCACCGCAGTCCCTAAGCCAGTCGTTTACCACCGGCATGATGACCGGAGCGCCGGCGGGTGCCGGTGCACAGTCGTTGTCCGAGGGCACAATCCACGCGGCCACAGAGCCTTTGGCACCAGCTACGCCACCCGCGACTGCGCCGATTGCCGCCGCTCCAGCAGTCGCGACCGGCGCCGCCGCCGTCCCTCATGTTCCCGACATGAGCGCGGCCGCAGCTCCGGCCCCGGTCGTATCACCGACGGCCGAGACCGGCATGACCACGGTAGCCCCGGTAGTTGCGGGTGGACCGGCCGCAAGTCCGATCGCCCCAGTCAGCGCCCCGGCGGGGCCGTTGCCCGCCTACGGCTCTGACCTGCGCCCGCCGGTCATCACACCACCTACCGCCGCTCCCGTCGGTCCGGTCTCTGGTGCAGCAGTAGCCCCCTCCCCGTCCTCGTCACCATCAGCCGGTGCCTCGATGATGTCGCCGGTCGCAAAATCGACCTCACAGGCCGCCCACGGACAAACGCCAAGCGCAGCATCACCATTGGCCGGTGCCACCGTCACCGCTACGGTCGGGGCCACAACCGGCGACGCGGCGAACCGATCCGCCGAACAGCAACGCCTGCGACGCTTCGTCGATGCGATGGCCCGACAGGAACCAAACATCTCCTGGGCGGCCGGCCTACGCGACGGCGGACGGACCACACTACTGGTCACCGATCTCGCCGGAGGCTGGATTCCACCCCATGTCCGGCTGCCCGCCCATGTGACGCTGCTGGAGCCAGCACCACGACGTCACGATGCCAATGTTGAAGACCTCTTAGGCTAAGTCGTCCGGCTGCTAGTGCGGCGGGCTGGTGGAGCGGTGAGCAGACGACCTTGTTGTCGACACGCCTAGAGCGGATTCACGTAACGCCGGGGTTCATCGGCCACCGGCAGGGCTGCATTGCGCGATGTTTCCGGGGCAGGCATCGTCGGCGGCGTATACCGACACTCGTTGGGAATGTCTGACACACGCTCTGGGAGGCCTTCGGTTTGATCACCTCGCCAGTGGATGGTGTCTAGATCATCCTGTGGCTCACCGCAAACCGGACCCGACCAGCCCTCTTCAAAGTCGAGGAAGTAGTAATACAACGCCGGGTCATCAAAGTCGGTCCACGGCCCAGGATCTATGAGGGACTTCCTGGTGTCACGGACAAGGCCCCAGGTAATTTCTGACGGTGCCGCCTGGTACACCAGGTACATCATGGGACCTTCGGTCCACGCATGGGAAACCAAAAACACGTAGCATCCCGGCACTTCTCTCCCGGCATTGTCAGCGTTCTTAATTACGATGTGCCGCAACAACTTTTGCAGCACATCGGCGGCGAACTGCCGCCTCGATTCCGGCGGATCAGTTGATGGGGCGATAGCTGTTTACCCTTGGCGGTGTCCAGATCCAGTTCGGCCCAATTTCTACCACTCCACTACCCCCTGCCAGGAGATACATGGTGATCACCCCCTTCTGTCCGCCGCCGGGCACGGTCGGATTGCCTTGGCTACGTGGGCGATTCGTGAGACCATCGCCAGAGGGCGGCAGCCATCGGGTTTTGCCGTACGAGCGTCGTTCATGGCGAATACGTGTACTGCTCGCGCACCTCCATCACTGATTCCCACTGGGGGAATCCGGCGATTATTTCCGCATCGGAGAACTCCGTCATGTCCGGTGGCGCGCCGCCTAGGCCATCGACGTGTCCGATGTAGATCCGAGCGGTTAGTCCCGACAGGGACAACCAATCGAAGTTCAAGACGTACTCGGTCAATTTTTCAATGGCGGGCATCGCCCTTGGATCAGCGACTGTGCCGGGACGATCCGCGTCCCTTGCCCATATGTCACCACCATTCGGTGCGATCAGCGGAGGGCTATTAGACGTTGTCGGTGTCCAATAGCCTCGTGTGGAGTACCACGGATACTGGCGACTGGCATCGTTCGACCAAGCGACCTTCCCGACGCCCGTTACCACGACGAGAGCGGTATTTGAATCCTCGAAACCGCTCCATCGGATATCGAAGATAACGCCGGCGCGCGAGCGCTGCGGCGAAAGGCGCATATCAATAAACTCGGCTTCATTTAGAGCGCCCTGCTCGATTAATGGGTTCGCCCTAGAAGCTGTAGTCAGCATGACCTCGGGCGCGAACTCATAAAGTTCGCGAATCGAATAAGCGTTCATATGAAAGATCCTAACATCAGTTTGGCACGGGTATATGCGCATAGGGATCTGAAGATGACACCGTCCGACCAGTGAACGGGTCCACTTCTTGACCCATAATATTGAGGTAATTCAAATACCCGTGGGGGTACTGTGCTGTTGGTTCCATCACTCGGATCGATACGACGCGTGGATCAATGCCTGGTTGATTTGGAGTTATCGAATAGATCCAACCTTGTCCAGAGTTCGCCGGGGTGTCTGAGATAACTCCAGGCGGAATACCGGGGAGGTTAACTCCGCCCGGGCCGATAACATTCGTGGGCGGGTGCTGCTGCGGTAAGACGTCTAGGTATTGTTGCTTTTCGGCGTTAAGCCGTAGGGTTTCGACATGGAAATCAGCTCTTCGTGGATCGCTGGGAGGCAGTGACTCAATAAAAGGTTTATAGATATGGTTGTGCTCCCATATCCTCTTGTTGACATCCTTCAACCCAGCGGCAGCTTGCTCACGCGACATCGACGGTTGCGGCGGTGGCGGCTCTTGTTTCCAGGTGTGGTCGACGGCCTGGACGTGAGGTTTGTGGTCGTGGGGTGTTTCCGGGAAAGTGGTGGCGATTCTGGCCGTCGCGGTCGTGATTTTGGCGCCTACTTCATGTTCGACCCCGACGAGCTGGGTGGCGCGTTGGCGGATGTCGGCGGCGAAAGCTTGTGCTTGTGCCTGACGAGATGCCTGTTCTGCGGCGGTGCGACTGGTTCGGGTATCGGCGACCGAGAGATCTTCGCCGACGTTGAAGCCGGCGTCGTTGGCGTCTTGGACGGCATAGATGACCCGCCGTTGGGCGGCGCCGATGGTTCCGGCGCCCTCACGCGCGATGACCGCAGCCTGACGCAGCTGGTCGGCCTTGGCGGTGACGATCACCAAATCACCGCCGGTTCGCGCCCGCAGCGCCTCACCGCCAGCGCCTTCCCAGACAATGGCGTGAGACTGGTTGCGCATCTGCAGGAACACGTCCTCCCACAGGTCGGCGGTCCTGGACCAGTAGTGGGCCGCATCGATGAGATGCTCGGTATCCCAGGCCTGAAGCTGCGACAGGGTCGGAAGCATCTACACCATCCGCCGTCGGACGGCCGCCATCTCCCCCGCCGCCATACTCCACGGCACCTGCCTCCACCGCACCGGTCGTCGCCTGGGTCCGGATGGTCAATACTTCTGCGGCGAGGCCGACCGCCGTATGAGCGCCGCCCACCGCCGCCGTCGTGGGTTGACACGGCCGCCCCGGTGTCGGTGATGCCAGGACGCCAAATCTAGTGCTTAGCTCACGCCACTGGCTCGCCGAGGCTTTGAGCTGATAGACATCGACGCGCAGCTCACCGGTCTCCATCCTCGGGAAGTCTAATGATGTGGCGAGGGTCGGCAACTCACCGGAGGTCGTCGGTCGCGGTGAACTGGGCCCAAGGGAACGACCAGACGAACTCTTGATCCCGACGCCAGGACCATCCAAGCGTTGGCGGGATCCGCCCAGCAATTTGCAGCGGCGCCCTGTTGATCGACCAGTACCCCCAGGAATTCAGCGCTATCGAAACAAGAGCACGCGCGAGCGGAGCAGCCGGCAATGGCATCAGCGATTGTTGCCCAGTTCCGTGGCGACGCAAAGCGTGTCGCGGCCCTGCTCGATGTGGTGTGACAAGCTGCGGCCGATGCACTGCAAGCATTGCAACCGCACAGCTGGCTAGGATGAGTTCGTGATGTTGGTCGACACCGGCAGCGCCATCTGCCCGGCGCGCAGCTGGACAATAATGCGCCGGCTGCCGCGGAAGAATACGCCGCGGGTCGAGAAATGGCGGACCGCGAAACATCCAGTGATTCAATGCAACTCCACTGCGTCAGCATCGCCTTGCTGATCGCCGAAGCCGGCGGTGATCCGTGGGCGATCAACCGGAGCCTCCAAGCGGGTCGTCCAGCGCAGATTTCCGACCTGGCCAAAGCTTTCCATGACGCCGGTGCCTCAACGGCCGAGGCCGACGCGGCCTTCAACCAGGCGCTGCGCGTTTCGAATGGGCCTGGAACCGGGAGAACGGCGAGCACCCAATCAACGACTCCGCCGAGGTGCAGCGCATAACCACGTCGCTGAAGCTCCAGGCCGCGCAATTGCCCAGGATCGCCGTCGATTTGGAGAATATTGCGGCCACCCTGGCCCAGGCACAACGGTCCGCCGGGTGGTACATCTCAGCGCTCGAGCAGGACCTTGAAGATATCGACTGCGAGATCGGTGAGGCCCTCGCCGCCGACGATCAAACGGAGGCCAATGCGCTGTGCGACGACGCCGTTGCCGAAACACGGGCAGTCCTGGCCCAGCTCAACCACATTCGTGACAACTATTCGGCGATTTTGCAAAGTGGGCTCGGCAATCTGCGCGCCGACGGCGTCGACCCGGCAGAGGTCGCAATAGCCGACGAACTCTTGATCCCACCACCTGACACCGGTCCAGAGCAGGTCAAGCGCTGGTGGGAGTCACTCAGCGACGAGCAAAGACGACTGTTGGTCGATCAACACCCGCAGGAGTTGGGCAACCTCAATGGCATTCCGGCCGAAGTGCGCGGCCAGGTCAACCTCGCGGTGATGAACGACGACCTCCGACGGGTCGAAGATGCCGCCGGACAGCATGGACTGTCGCCAAAGGCCCTTCGGGATAATGCCCTTAACAACGTGAGCAACGATGTGTTCAGCAACCCTGGCAAGTACGGCCTCACCGCCGCAGATATCACCCGGTATCAGAACGCGGTAAAGACCAACCAGGGCCTAAACCATGATCGCGGGGACCCCGCGAAGCCGAGGCCTGTCATGCTGTGGGCCTACGATCCGTTGGCGTATAACGGCAAGGGCAGGGCGGCGATCGCAATCGGCAACCCGGATAAAACGCCGAACATCGCCGTCATCGTGCCCGGTACCAACAGCAGCGTAAAGGGAGGCTGGTTGTATGACGGGCACAACGATGCCATCAATCTCTTCGAGCAGTCGACCAAAGCTGACCCGACCCATCCAACCTCGGTGATCGCCTGGATGGGCTATGACGCTCCCGAGTTTGAATTCCAGAATCCCGAAGCGGCCGTGACCGACCCGTCGAAACTGCAACAGGTCGGCACACCCTGGATGGCGCGCCAGGGAGGCGCGGTGCTGGCCGCCGACGTCAACGGCTTGGCGGTTACTCACGATGGCGGTATCTCGTCTCACGTCACCGTCATCGGGCACTCCTACGGTTCGACGACAGTCGCCGATGCGTTCGCCAACAGTGGTATGCGCGCCAACGATGCCGTGTTGATCGGCTGCCCAGGAACCGATCTGGCGCACAGCGCCGCCGACTTCCACCTCAACGGCGGAAACGTCTACGTGGGTGCCGCCTCCACCGACGCGATCAGCTGGATCGGAGAATCTGGTGGCGCCGTGCCCAATTGGGTCAACAACGCACTCGGCTACCCGCTCGGGTCATTAGCGGGACTGGGCGGCGACCCCGCTCACGACGGTTTCGGCTCAGTGCGAATCCGCGCCGAAGTCGCCGGCACGCATGACATTACCCCCTGGTTCAATGATCATTCGCACTACTACAACATGGGCAGCGAGGCGCTGCACAATATGACTGAAATCGCTGTCGGCCACGGAAACAACCTCGCAGGAGAAGGAATGCTGGCACCCCACCGAGCCGAAGAACGAATCTCCACCCCGACCCAAGTGCATACCCCGTTCGGAACGATTCCACTACCGCACGTCGAAATCCAAACGCCTGTCACCGTTGACCCCGAATGGGACCGGCCAGGGGACTCAGTCACCAATGACCACGAGTTCAAGTAATTGCCTCAGGTCAGGCCTGCTGCGGCTTGCGGTCGTAGCGCTGACGGTGGTTTTAGCCTTGGGAGGTTGTTCGCTGATGTATCCATTTGCGCACGATGTTGACCACCCCGAACATCCGCTCTCCGACGAGCAGGCCATGGCGCAGGTGGTCGACCCTGCCAAACAAATTGCGAAAGTGGCTGGATTACAGAATGTTTCAGGGGTATTTGGCTGGGAATCCTGCAACGATCAGGGCGACCCACCCTACCGAGGACGTGTCGACATGGGATACGACATGCCGGTAGGTGTCGACCCTCAAACCTATTTTGAGCGGATCGCTAGGGCGATGATCGCCCAAGGTTGGTCAGATGGCCCACCTGCTGGGCTGCATGCTTTTGGTCGCGTGATTCACAAAGACGGCGTAATGGCGATCATCGGCGTGCACTCTGGTGGCAAACAGTGGGGCTCGGTAGAGCTTTCTGGCGAATGTCGCAACATGGGTGCTCACCGCCACGATGGCAAATGGTACGACATCAAGGACCAACTGAATGCGGGATAAACCCGTGCCTGCAACGGTTTTGCCGCATAGGCAGTGCTTGTCTAGCGGCGAGCTCCATCACCAATGACGATGAGTTCGAATGATCGATTCCGGCGATGGCCGGAACGTCTGGCATGGCCGCTGACGGTGGTTTTAGTCTTGGGAGGTTGTTCGCTGATGTATCCATTTGCGCACGATGCTGACCACCCCGAACATCCGCTCTCTGACGAGCAGGCCATGGCCCAGGTGATCGAGCCGGCCAAGCAAATCGCAAAAATAGCAGGGCTGCAAGATGTTTCAGGAGGATTCAGCTGGGAGTCCTGCAACGATCAGGGCGATCCACCCTACCGTGGTCGGGTCGACATGACCTTCATCGTTCCGCTTGGCATCGACCACAGCGCCTACTTCGAGCAAGTTGCGGCGACGATGGTGGCTCACGGTTGGTCGTCCGGCGCGCCTCCGGGACAGCACCTGTTCGGAACGGTGATTCACAAAGATGGTGTCATGGCAACTATCGGCGTAAGTCCATTTCTCGGCGCCGATGGGGCGATCGAGCTTTCCGGCGAATGCCGCAATATGAACAACCACCGCACTGACAGCAACGGGTTCAGCATCAAAGACCAGCTTCGTGGCCAGTGAAGCTGCGCCTAGCTGCCGCCGCGCTCGCTAACCCGTCCGCACCAACGAAATCTGGTGCCGCCCAATCGGAACCGCTACGATCGACCCGACAGGCTGACCATCCAGCCGCACCTGCACGCCGTCAGGCAAACCACCGAGGGTGATCTGCGCGGCTGTATCAGACGCCACCGCGATGCTCGACGACGGCAACGACGCCAGCCCGGCCCGCTCGACGTCGACAGTGAGACTGGCGACTCCGGCGAGCCGCAGCGTCAGATACGGCAGCGCGTCGGCGGGACCCGTTACCCGCCAATCCAATTCGGTGTACAACCCGGGCGTGCGATCGAAGTGCGGGACGAAGCCGCGGCGCCGGCGAATGCGGTGCATCGGATCCGGACGGGCATAGGAGCGGGTGTCGACTTCCGCAGTGGCGCCGCGCCGGGCCGTCACCGTGGGATCGGTGGTCAGCTCGGACAGCCACCACACCTGATGCGGCCCGATGCCGAGGTCCGCACGCACCAACTGCGGATACCACGCGAACGTGATGTGCCCCGGATCCGCTTGGCGCAGAACGGTTCCCATATGCGCGATCGGATCGTCAAACTTGTCCTGCAGCACCCAGGCGACGTGATCCTCGAACGGGTACACGGTGAACCGGTAGCGGTAACCCAACCTGTCCAGTTCCAGCACCTGCTCGGCCGCCGAGGAAAACGGCACCAACTCGTCGAGCAACCCGTGGGCGATGACGAACGGCAGCCACCGGGCATTGGCCAGCAGCTCCCAGGTGTCACCCTCGCGGGCACAGTGCGAGTCCAGGTCGAGATCGGCAGGAATGTCGACATTGGGCAGCAGCCGCACCCCGCACGTCGGCAGCCCGGCCAGCACCACGGCCCGCGCGAACACCTCCGGGTACGTCAGCCCCAGCTTGTAGGCCGCGTAACCGCCCATCGAGTAGCCGGAGACGACGGTACGGTTGGGGTCGGTGCCCAGCTGCTCGGCCACCCGCCCCCACACTTCCCACACGTCGAGTTCGCCGGCATCGAAATACCAAGTCGACGGACCTCGACCCAGCGGCGTCACCACTACCGAGCCGCGCGTCTCACACACTTCGTGCAACAAGCGGGGGTCGATCGCGGCGAACTGGGTTTGCCCCAGCGCCAGCGAGTGCAGCAACAGCGTCAGCGGCAACGCCCGCCCGGGCGCATACGTCGACGGCAGGCACACCGAGCAGGGCTGCACCCGACCCAGAAACTGCGGGTCGGTGTCCAGCACGGTCCCCGCCGCAACACCTTGGCCCAGCTCAATCGAGGACACGTACCACCGTGTCGAGGGTCCGGTGATCACCGGCTCGGACGTGGTTTCGCGGGCCACAAGCCGGTCCCACTCGACGGCCACCGCGAACTCGGAGACATCGCCGCTGGTCAGGGCGGCGGCTTGGGCGGCATCGGACCAGAAGTTGAGGTGCGGCTGCTCCTGAGTGGGCGCGGAAGGCGACGTTGTAGACATTCGGCTGACCGGGCAGCGCGCCCCTTTCCGCCGGCACATCGGCGAAGCCGTCGCCCGCCGAGTCGGCCAACCCCGCGACCAGCCGAACTGTCCACGTCCCGGCCGGTTCCAGCACCGACCGCGAGACCTGAGCCAGAAACGACCGTGCCGCCAGGCCGACGCTGTGCTCGACCGGCGTCGCGACCTGGGTGGTCAGGTCGATCAGCCGGGCACTGCGACCCGAAACCAGCAGGGCCATATCGATGCCCGCCGACCGCACCCCGGCCCCCGGCCGGCCACACCGCCGACGCGGCCCGGCCGCGATCGGTATCGAAGGTGAACAGCGCGATCGGCACGGTGGCATCCACCAAGGTGTTCCAGTCGATCCGCCACCAGGTGTGGGTCTCGGTGAGCCCGATCGCGACGGGAAGATGTCGACGCCGTTGCCCGCCGCGGGCCCGGCCGGATACACGTAGGTGCCTCGCGGCGGCGCCTGGACTTTCAGGTCGCCCACCGGCAGACCCGTCGCGCCGTGATCGTCGTAAAGGAAGTCGGTCCAGAACAACGCCCCGCCGGCCACCCGAGCCGCCCCGCAAGTTCGCGGAAACTGCTCGCCGAACGGCTATCCCGCCGGCGCCGGAAGCGTCGGCTCGGGCCGCCGAGCCGCCGGCGGCGCGCCCTCCGGCATCCCGTCGACCACGACCAGTTCAGCCGGCGGCGCCGGCGCCGGGTGCACCACCGCGTCGGCGACATGGCGGGCGATACGTAACGGAAGCAGAGTCAGATCCAACAGCGACACGACGCCAACCTACCCGGCGCCGGTGACATCAAACCGGTACCACCGCCAGCTCGTGCGGCCGATGGTTGACCGGCAGGGCACCCCCCTCGGTCACCACCACGATGTCCTCGATGCGGGCGCCCCACCGGCCCGGGAAATAGATGCCCGGCTCGACGGAAAACGCCATGCCCGCAACCAGCGGCAGATCGTTGCCGGCCACGATGTAGGGCTCTTCGTGCACGCTCAATCCGATGCCGTGCCCGGTGCGGTGCACGAAATACTCGGCCAATCCGGCCTCGGCCAGCACGTCGCGGGCCGCCGCGTCGACCTGTGCGGCCGTCACTCCCGGACGCGCCGCCTCAACGGCGGCGCGCTGGGCTCGTTGCAGTATCGAATACTGGTGCGCCACAGTCGGATCAGGTTCGCCGATGCTGTAGGTGCGGGTGCAGTCGGAGTGGTATCCGGGCTCGACGGTCCCACCGATGTCGACGACCACGATGTCACCAACCTGGAGTGTGCGGTCCGAAAACCGGTGATGCGGGTCGGCGCCGTGCGGCCCGGAGCCGACGATGACAAACGCCACCTGAGAATGTCCTTCGGCGACAATCGCTTCGGCGATTTCGGCGGCAACCTCGGCCTCGGTCCGGCCCGGAACCAGCAACTCCGGCACCCGGGCGTGCACCCGATCGATGGCCGCACCCGCCCGCCGCAGCGCGTCAATCTCGGCCTCCTCCTTAACCATCCGCAGCGTGCGCAGCACATCGGTGGCCAAAACCGGCAGCACGCCCAACGCGGCGGCCAGCGGCAGCAGATGCAGCGCCGGCATGGAGTCGCTGACCGCACTCGCCTGGCCGGCGCCCAACGCGGCCGCCACCAGTTGGTACGGATCGTCGCCGTCGACCCAGGTCCGCACGCCTAGCCCCAGAGCATCGGCAGACTCCGCGAAAGTGGCGACCTCCAGCCGCGGCACGACGATCGTCGGCTCACCCGAAGCCGGCAGCACCAGCGCGGTGAGCCGCTCGAACGTCTCCGCGCGCGAGCCGATGAGATAGCGCAAGTCATAGCCCGGGGTGATCACCAGACCGGCCAAGCCGGCGTCGGCGGCCACGGCTGCCGCCGCAGCCAATCGTCGCGCGTACACCGCGGTGTCGAATCGGCGAGAGTCCATGGCAGTCAGGCTAACCGCGCCCGGCGGGCCTGGCAGGATGGCTCGCATGCCCGCTCCCCTACTGCTGCTGGACGGCGCCAGCATGTGGTTTCGCTCCTTCTTCGGCGTGCCGTCGTCGATCACCGCCCCGGACGGCCGCCCGGTCAACGCCGTACGCGGGTTCATCGACTCGATGGCGGTGGTGATCACCCAGCAGCGACCCAGCCGACTGGTCGTGTGCCTGGACCTGGATTGGCGGCCACAGTTTCGGGTCGACCTCATCCCCTCCTACAAAGCACACCGGGTGGCCGTGGAAGAGCCAGCAGGCCAGCCCGACATCGAGGAGGTGCCCGACGAGCTGACCCCGCAGGTCGACATGATCATGGAGCTGCTCGACGCGTTCGGGATCCCGACGGCCGGGGCACCGGGTTTCGAGGCCGACGACGTGATCGGCACACTGGCAGCCCAGGAACGCCACGATCCGGTGGTTGTCGTCAGTGGTGACCGCGACCTGCTGCAGGTGGTGACCGACGATCCGGTCCCCATTCGGGTGCTTTACCTCGGTCGCGGGCTGTCCAAAGCCACCATGTTCGGGCCCGCCGAGGTCGCCGAACGCTATGGCTTGCCGACGGATCGGGCCGGCTCGGCCTACGCCGAACTGGCGCTGCTGCGCGGCGATCCCTCCGACGGATTGCCCGGAGTGCCCGGCGTCGGCGAGAAGACGGCGTCCGCCCTGCTGGCACAGTACGGCTCGCTGGATCAGATCCTGGCCGCCGCCGACGACCCCAGGTCGGGGATGGCCAAGGGACTTCGAGCGAAACTGCTTGGCGCATCGGCCTATATCGAGGCCGCGGGTTCGGTGGTGCGGGTGGCCACCGACGCACCGGTCAAGCTTTCGACGCCCACCGACTCACTACCGCTAGCCGCCGCCGACCCGGCACGCACTGCAGAACTGGCGACTCGATACGGCGTCGGATCCTCGATTGCCCGACTGCAAAAGGCGCTGGACGAACTGCCCCCATGACAGCATGGTGACGGCTACTGCGGCCGGCCGACCTCGTAGGTGCCCTTGTTGTCCTGGAACGTCACCGTCACGCGCTTGGACGCGCCGTCGATGCTGACGGTGCACTCGAAGGTGGCGCCCTTCTTGACGGTCGGGTTGGACCCGTTGTTGCACTTGACGTCCTTGACGTTCTTGGCGCCGTAGCCGTTGGTCTCGTCGGTCAGGATCTGCTGGACGCCGGCGTTGGCCTTGTTGACGTCCAGCTTGGTGGTGACGAAGAACCCGGGCTCCCAGAAACCGAGCACCAGGACCACGCCGATGATGAGTACCGCGAACACACCGACGACACCGCCGATGATCGCCATTGAACGCTTGGAACCCTTGGCCGACTGCTCGTAGGGAGCGTATTGCCCGGGATACTGGCCCGGCTGGCCATATTGGCCGGCCTGGCCGTACTGGCCGGGCTGGCCCGGTTGTCCCGGCGGTGCGTATTGGCCCGGCTGGCCGTACTGGGCCGGGGCCCCGTACTGCCCCGGTTGCGCGTATTGCGGAGTAGGACCGAATTGGGTGGCCTGCGAACCGAAGTCGGGCTGCCCGTAGCCGGGAGTGGACTGCGGATACTGCTGCGGATACGCCGGGTCGACCGGCTGTTGGTACTGCGGGTACTCCGCAGGTGTGTAAGCCGGAGCCTGCCACGTCGCATCCTGAGTTGGCTGCTGCTGCCACGGTGAACCCGCCATGGTCGGGTCCGAGGAACGATCGCCCTGCCCGGGCGACTGCCACGACTGCCTCGGGTCTGATCCCTGCGGTCCGCTCATCGCATCTCCTGTATTCCTGCGGTCACATTCCGGACATAACCGTAGCTCCGGGCCAGCCTACCCGGCGTCAACCGCGACGACGCCGCGCCGGATGTCGTTGATGGCGCGCTTGGCCACAGCGCGCACTTCGGGGTCCGGGGCGGCGTTGCGCACTTGGTCCAGCAGGTCGAGCACCTGCCGGCACCAGCGCACGAAATCCCCTGCCAACAACGGGGAACCGGCGCCGGTGGCGTCGGCGGCCGCCAATGCCGCCGCGAGATCACCCGTGCGCGCCCATCGATAAATGACGTTGACGAAGCCGTCGTCGGGCTCCCTGCTCTGGCCGATCCGGTGCGTCTGCTCGTCGGCGCGCAGCTCCGCCGACAGCCTCGCGGTCTGGCCGAGCGCCTGCCGCAACCGCGGCGTCGGTGCCTCTGCCCCCGACGACGCGCCCGGCCCGTCACCACCGCGCGATTCGTACAGCACCGCCGAGACGACCGCGGCCAACTCGGGCGGCTTCAAACCGGCCCAGGCGCCGGTCCGCAGGCACTCGGCCACCAACAGGTCGCTTTCGCTGTAGATGCGGGCCAGCAACCGGCCGTCGTCGGTGACCTGGGGGTCGGTCGGCGGTCCGTGGATGAACTCACGCTCGGTGAGCAGGCCGACGATCCGGTCGAAGGTGCGCGCCAACGAGTTGGTGGCGGCGGCCACCTTGCGCTGCAGCTGCGCGTTGTCCCGTTCGATACGCAGATAACGTTCCGCCTGACGGACTTGAACCTCGACGTCGGGAGCGTGGTGGCTGGGGTGGCGGCGAAGCTGCTCGCGCAGCGACTCCAGATCCGGGTCATGGTGGGCGCGTTTCTTGCCGCGCCGATCGGCCGGCGCGGTCAGGCCCGCGGCGGCCGATCGCAGCGCCGACGCCAAATCCCGGCGCACCCGCGGCTGGCGGTATTCGACCCGTTTGGGCAGCGTCATCGATCCGACCGGTGGCACCCCACCCGAATAGTCGGCCGACGAAATGCGCCCCGCCCAACGGTTTTCGGTCAGCACCAGCGGCCGCGGGTCGGCAGTGTCGCGGGCGGACTCCAATACCACCGCCAGCCCGCCGCGCCGGCCGTGGGTGATAGTGATGATGTCTCCCTTGCGCAGCGCCGCCAGCGCGTCGTTGGCCTCCTGCCGGCGCTGCAACCTGGACGCGCGGGCCTGCGAACGCTCCATCTCCGAAACCCGTGCACGCAGCCGGGCGTACTCGAGGATCGGCGCGTCGGGGCCACCGAATTCGGCGGCGATCTCGTCGAGCATCCGGTTGCCGCGCTCGATGCCGCGGACCAGCCCGACAACGGACCGGTCGGCCTGGTACTGGGCAAACGACTGCTCCAGCAGCCGGTGCGCCTGTTCCGGACCCATCCGGTGCACCAGGTTGATCGTCATGTTGTACGACGGGACGAACGAGCTGCGCAGCGGAAACGTGCGGGTGGACGCCAGGCCGGCCACCTCGGCCGGCTCGCTGGTGCTGTCGGCGGGATGCCAGATCACCACCGCATGACCCTCGACATCGATGCCGCGTCGGCCGGCCCGGCCGGTCAACTGCGTGTATTCCCCCGGCGTCAGCGGCAGGTGCTGTTCGCCGTTGAACTTCACCAACCGCTCGAGCACCACGGTGCGGGCCGGCATGTTGATGCCGAGCGCCAACGTTTCGGTGGCGAACACCGCCTTGACCAGGCCGGCGGCGAACAGCTCCTCGACGGTGTGCCGGAATGCCGGCAGCATCCCAGCGTGGTGGGCGGCCAAACCGCGCAGTAGCCCCTCCCGCCACTCGTAGTAGCCGAGTACGGCCAGGTCGGCGTCGGCCAGATCGCCGCAGCGGTGATCGATCACCTCGGCAATCCGGGCGCGTTCCTCCTCGTTGGTGAGCCGCAGTGGTGAGCGCAGGCACTGCTGGACGGCGGCGTCGCAACCGGCCCGGGAGAACACGAACGTGATCGCCGGTAGCAACCCCTCGGAGTCGAGTTTCGCGATCACCTCCGGCCGCGCGGGCGGCCGATGGAAACGCGGCCGGCCGGGACCCCCTCGTCCGCCCTGCCGGCGGGGGCTGTGCCAGTCCGACATCCGGTCGGCCTCGCGGCGATGCGCGATGTGGCGCATCAAATCCGGGTTGACCCGCGGCCGTTGCGCGTCGGCGTCGTAGTCGAACAGGTCGAAAAGGCGCTTGCCCACCAAGATGTGTTGCCACAGCGGCACCGGCCGGTGCTCGTCGACGACGACCGTCGTGTCCCCCCGCACGGTCTGTATCCAGCCGCCGAATTCCTCGGCGTTGCTGACCGTCGCCGACAGGCTGACCACCCGCACCTCGGCGGGCAGTTGCAGGATGACCTCCTCCCACACCGGGCCCCGCATCCGGTCGGCCAGGAAATGCACCTCGTCCATCACGACGTGGGAGAGTCCTTGCAGCGCAGGCGAATCGGCGTACAGCATGTTGCGCAGCACCTCGGTGGTCATCACCACCACGGGCGCATTCGCGTTGACCGCGAGGTCCCCGGTGAGCAGCCCGATCTGGTCGCGGCCGTAGCGAACCGTCAGGTCGGTGTGCTTCTGGTTGCTCAAGGCCTTCAGTGGTGTGGTGTAGAAGCATTTGCCGCCGGCCGCCAGGGCCAGGTGCACGGCGAACTCGCCGACCACCGTCTTGCCGGCGCCGGTGGGCGCGCACACCAGGACCCCGTGGCCGCGTTCCAAAGCGGCACAGGCGCGCTGCTGAAAATCGTCGAGCGAGAAGGGCAGCTCAGCGGCAAACCGGGCCAGCTCGGGCAGATCTGTCACACCCGCCCTGATGCGATCGCTAGGTGACGTCGTCATGTGATCCGCCGATGACCGATGGTGCCGGTATCGGCTCGGGCGAATCGATGGCCGACGCTTCGTCGTCGGGAATCAACGGCTCCCGCTTGGCTTTCCGCTTGTCGTGCACCCGGGCGATCTGGATGGCGAATTCGAGCAGCACGGTCAACGCCACCCCGAGCGCGGTCATCGAGAACGGGTCCGACCCGGGCGTGAACACCGCCGCGAACACGAACATTGTGAAGATCAGGCCGCGCCGCCAGGACTTGAGCCGTTCATAGGTCAGCATGCCCGTCATGTTGAGCATCACGATCAGCAGCGGAAATTCGAAGCTGACCCCGAACACCACCAGCAGGTTGATCAGGAAGCCGAAGTACCGGTCGCCCGACAGCGCGGTCACCTGAACGTCGCTGCCGACGGTCAACAGGAAGCCCAGCGCCTTGGACAGCACTAGATAGGCCAGCACGGCACCGGCCACGAACAGCACCGCGGCCGGGATCACGAACGCCACCGCGAAGCGGCGCTCCTTCTTGTACAGCCCCGGCGTGATGAACGCCCACAGCTCGTAGAACCACACCGGACAGGCCAGCACGACACCGGCCGTCATCCCCACCTTGAGGCGCAACATGAACTGGTCGAACGGCGCGGTGGCCAGCAGTCGGCACTGCCCGTCGGCGCTGATGTCGGCGCGCGCCGACTGCGGCAACGAACAATAGGGATGGCGCAGCCACTCGCCCAGGCTCTGAAGCCCGAACACCGGATGCGAGTACCAGATGAACCCGAAGATCGTGGTGACCAGGATTGCGGCCAGTGAGATCAGCAGCCGGGTCCGCAGCTCGGTCAGGTGATCGACCAGTGACATCGTCGCGTCGGGATTGACGCGGCTACGCCTGTTGCGAGGGTTCAGCCGCTTGAGAACAGCGGCGGCACGCGTTGAGGCCCGGAAACCATTCCCCACGTTCGATCAGTGACGCTTGGGCACCGAGATGGTGGTGCCGGGCTAAGCCGGCCGCGCCTCGGTGTGACCGGGCTCGGTGCTCGCCGGAGGCTCGACCCGCTGCGACTGCACCGGCGTTGGGCTGGTTGCCGTGTTGGTTTCGATGGCAGGCGCTTGCGGTTTGGTCTCGGTCTGCATTTCCCGGATCTCGGACTTGAAGATGCGCATCGACTTGCCCAACGACCGCGCCGCATCGGGGAGCTTCTTGGCGCCGAACAGCACGATCACCACGACAGCGAGGATCGCCCAATGCCACGGACTAAGACTGCCCACTTTGATTACCTCCAGACGTTGACCCGATGTTACCGCAGCAGAGCTGCCAAGCCGCCCGGCCGCGCCGTCACTGCTGCACAGCGGCCCGATAGGCCTGCAATGCGGCTTCCGCGGCCGTCCGCACGCGCCGGGCGAGCGATTCCGGCGCCAGCACCTGCACATCGGAGCCCAAGCCCAGCATGAGACGAGTCATCCACTCCTCCGAGGCGTAGGTCATGGCCACCTCACAAGATCCGTCGGGCAGCTCACGCAGCTCCCGTATCGGGTAATACTCCAGCATCCACGACGCCGACGCCGCCACCCGCAGCGTTGCCGACGGCAGCGACGGATCCGCGTCGAACAGCGCCGTGCCCGGCGGCGCCTGCAGCGCCGGTTCCGGCGGCGTGGCCGGCTCGTCCAGCTCGCAGGCGTCGACGATCCGGTCGAACCGGAACAGCCGAACCCCTTCGGCCTCGCGCGACCAGGCCTCCAGATAGCTGTGGCCGCCGATCAGCAGCACCCGGATGGGATCGACGGTCCGGGTGGTGAGGGTGTCGTGCGACGCCGAGTAGTAGTCAATGGTCAGCGCCCGATTGTGGCGCACCGCGGCGCGCACCGTCGCCGCCGCCGCGTGCTCGGCCGGCGCCGGTTGGTCGGCGGCCGAAACCGTGCTGTCATGGCCGGCCGCGCCGGCCGCCGCCGAGATCTTGGCGATCGCGCTGCGGGCCGCCCGCGGATCGACGACGCCCGGGATGTCCGCCAGTGCCCGCAACGCCACCAGCAGCCCGGTGGCCTCCGGAGACGTCAGCTTCAACGGCCGGTCGATGCCCGCCGAGAACGTCACCTCGATGGTGTCTCCGGAGAACTCGAAGTCGATCAGATCTCCCGGGTAATAGCCGGGCAGTCCGCACATCCACAGCTGGTTGAGATCCTCCTCGAGCTGCTTGGCCGACACCCCGAGGTCGGCGGCGGCTTCCGCGCGGGTGATCCGCGGATTGGCCTGGAAGTACGGCACCATGTTGAGCAGCCGCACCAGCCGGGTGGACACGGCAGTCATCGCGCTGTCTCCGCGTGGGCACGCAATCGGGCCAACACGTCGTCGCGCAGGGCGGCCGGCTCCAAGACGATCGCGTCGGCTCCGTAGCCGGCGATCTCGCGCGCCAACCGGTCACTAGATCCGATGTCGAGTTCGAGCACGTCGCCGTCGCGACCGGCCAGTCTGCGGGGGCCGACGGGTCGCCCGGCTCGGCGCAGCGCGGTGGCCCGCCCGTCGGCGACCCAGACCGTGGCCTGCATACCGGTCGGCGCCTCGGTGACCTTCGCGGCCACGATGCCGCGCAGGTCGACGTCGTCGGGCACGGTGACCGCGCCGGCCGGGCCGATCGGGGTGATCTCCCCACCGATCCGCGACAACCGGAAAACGCGGGTGGCGTCGCGGTCGCGGTCGTGGCCGACGAGATACCAGCGGCCCCTCTCGGTGACCACGCCCCACGGTTCGACGGTGCGGGTGGTGTAGGGCTCGGCCCGCGACGACCGATGCGGGAACTGCACCGCCTGCCGAGAATCGATGGCAGACAACAGGATTCCCAGCACGTGTTCGGATCCGCGCAGCCCGGTCAGCCCGGCCGGGGAGGCAATGGTCACCGGCGCCCCGGCGTCCAAGGGGTCGACGTCCACCCCAGCGGCCCGCAGCTTGAGCAACGCGCCCTGGGTCGCGGTGATCAGTTCTGGCGACTCCCATAGTTGGGTGGCGACGGCAACGGCGGTCGCCTCGTCCGGGTTCAGGTCGACGGGTGGCAGCGCGTAGGCGTCGCGGTTGATCCGGTAGCCCTCCGTGGGGTCCAGGTTGGACACCTTGCCGACCTCCAGCGGGATGCCGAGGTCGCGCAGTTCGTTCTTGTCGCGCTCGAACATCCGGGAGAACGCCTCGGCGGTCGGGCTATCGGCATATCCCGCAACAGTGGCGCGGATCTTTTCGGCGGTGATGTAGCCGCGAGTAGACAGCAGCGCGATGACGAGATTGACCAGCCGTTCGACTTTCGAGGTCGCCATTGGTTCTTGAGCTACATGCTCGCGATCAGCCGTTTGACCCGCTCGTCGACCGAACGGAACGGGTCCTTGCACAGCACCGTGCGCTGCGCCTGGTCGTTGAGTTTGAGATGCACCCAGTCGACGGTGAAATCCCGTCCCGCGGCCTGCGCGGCGCTGATGAACTCGCCGCGCAGTCGCGCGCGCGTCGTCTGCGGCGGGTGGTCGACCGCATCGGCGATCTCCTCGTCGGTGGTGACGCGTGCCGCCAGACCCTTGCGCTGCAGCAGGTCGAAGACACCGCGCCCGCGTTTGATGTCGTGGTAGGCCAGGTCCAGTTGGGCGATCTTCGGGTCGGACAGCTCCATGTGGTAGCGGTCCTGGTAGCGCTGGAACAGCTTCCGTTTGATCACCCAGTCGATCTCGGTGTCCACCTTGGCGAAGTCCTGGCTCTCGACCGCGTCGAGCTGGCGCCCCCACAGGTCGACGACCTGCTCGATCTGCGGGTTTGGCTCCCGGTTCTGCAGATGGTCGACGGCGCGGGCGTGATACTCGCGCTGGATGTCCAGCGCGCTGGCCTGGCGCCCCCCGGCCAGCCGCACCGGCCGGCGGCCGGTGACGTCGTGGCTGACCTCGCGGATGGCGCGGATCGGGTTGTCCAGGGAAAAATCACGGAAGGCGACCCCTGCCTCGATCATTTCCAGCACCAGCGCAGCAGTGCCCACCTTCAGCATGGTCGTCGTCTCACACATGTTGGAATCGCCGACAATGACATGCAGCCGCCGGTATTTCTCGGCGTCGGCGTGCGGCTCGTCGCGGGTGTTGATGATCGGGCGTGATCGGGTGGTGGCGCTGGAGACGCCCTCCCAGATGTGCTCGGCGCGCTGGCTCAAGCAAAAGGTGGCCGCCTTGGGGGTCTGCAGCACCTTGCCGGCCCCGCAGATCAGCTGGCGGGTGACCAGGAACGGCAGCAGCACATCGGAGATGCGGGAGAACTCGCCTGCCCGGACGATCAGGTAGTTCTCGTGGCAGCCGTAGGAGTTGCCCGCCGAATCGGTGTTGTTCTTGAACAGGTAGATGTCGCCGCCGATGCCCTCGTCGGCAAGGCGTTGTTCGGCATCGATGAGCAGGTCCTCGAGCACCCATTCGCCGGCCCGGTCGTGGGTGACCAGCTGCACCAGGCTGTCGCATTCGGCGGTGGCGTATTCCGGATGACTTCCCACGTCGAGGTATAGGCGTGCGCCGTTGCGCAGGAAAACGTTGGAGCTGCGTCCCCAGGACACCACCCGGCGAAACAGGTAGCGCGCGACCTCGTCGGGGCTGAGCCGACGATGGCCGTGGAAGGTGCAGGTGACACCGAACTCGGTCTCGATGCCCATGATTCGTCGCTGCACGTAATCGAGGGTACTGGTTGTCGTGACGCGGCGGTGAGCAAGCCGCGCCACATGTCGGGACTTGTCGGGTTCAGGACGTCGAGCATCCAGGCGTCGAGTGTGCGTCCAGGGCGTCGAGTGTGCGCCGACGGTTTCCACTGTGTAGCCAGGGCGGCCGACGGGCCGTGAGCTCGCCACCGAGGCACGCTCGAAGCCCACAGTGCACGCTCGAAGCCCTGGATGCACACTCGACGCCGCGTCAGGTGCCGGTAACGCCGGCAATGGATCGCCCGGCGGCGCTAACCCCCGGAGCCTGGCCGTCGACCAATGCAGCCTTCAGTTGTGCACCGAATAACTTGAGCGATTCGGCATTCAACATTTCGTTGTGTGTGGAGTCGACGGCGTACTCGACGATATCGCCGCGGACATACGGCCGCCAATCCTCGAGCAGCGTCGAATCATTTCCGCCGCGGGTGGCCACGAATATGGTCAGGTCACCGTCAAAGACCGTCGGCCGATGCCCGGACCGATGCCGTTCATTGGCGATGCTGTTCGCGACCAGAATCTCCAGCAGCTGCGCGGACGGGAGCCCGAAATTGGCGTGCTGTCGTTCTGGGATCAATTCGGCAGCCCGCTGATAGGTAAAGGGTTCAAGATCATCTGCCGGCAAATCGATTCCATTCGCGCGCAGTACATATTTCAGGATTTCAGCTTCCCGCACCGCGGCGGTGATGTCGTCCGTCACTTCGTCGGCGCACGGGGTCGCATCGAGAACGATGAGCCGCCCGACGACGCAGCCGCGCCGGCGAAGCTCGACGGCGAGCTCATGCACCACAAGCCCCCCGAACGACCAGCCGAGCAGGTGATATGGCCCACCGGGATACAACGATTGGACGGTGTCGGCATAGCGCTGCGCCATGTCACGGATCGACTCGGGCCCCGGGCCATCGTCGGGGACCTGCTGAATGCCGACAATCGGGCAGTCCAGGTAAGCACCCAGGGCGTGATAGGGCCAGCTCAACCCCACGGCTGTATGAATGCAGAACAGCGGAACCCCGACACCGTCTCGCAGCAGCTCCACCGGGGTCACCTCCGGTGACCGCACGGGTCGGCGCAGCTGTTGGCTCAGGCTCGCCACCGATGGCGCATCGAACAGGCTGCGCACGGTCAGGTCGACGTTCAGGGCTCGGCGTACTCCGGCGACCACCCGCATGGCCAGCAGCGAATTGCCGCCCAGATCGAAGAAGGACTCGTCGATGCCCACCCGGTACAGACCCAGCACCTGCGCGTAGATGCCGGCGAGGGTTTCCTCGACCGCGGTGGTCGGGGCACGGTAGCGGGTCGTGTGAGCGTAGTCGGGAGCCGGCAGGGCACGTTTGTCGAGTTTGCCGTTGACCGTCAACGGCAGCGCCGCCACGCTCACCACCGCCGCGGGCACCATATAGTCGGGCAACCGCTCGGCCAGCCGCGCGCGGACCTGCTCCGCCTGCACCTGCCCGACGACGTAGCCGACCAGCCGCCGGTCACCGGGACGGTCCTCGCGCGCGATCACCACCGCCTGCCGCCCCCCGACGGCCTCGGACAGCGCGGTGCTCACCTCACCCAACTCGATGCGGTACCCCCGGATTTTCACCTGCTCATCGGCGCGACCCAGATAGTCCAACTGCCCGTCGGCGCGCCAGCGCACCAAATCCCCGGTGCGATACATCCGCCCCCCCACCCCATAGGGGCATGCCACAAACCGGGCCGCGGTCAACGCGGGCCGGCGCCAATACCCACACCCCACCCCGGCACCGGCCACGTACAGCTCCCCCACCACCCCCACGGGCACCGGGCGCAGCCAGGCGTCCAACACGAACAACGCCGCACCCGGCACCGGCGAGCCGATCGGCGGCGGCGCCGCATCGGCAACCAGTGGCGCGCTCGTCGACACCCAGACCGTCGCCTCTGTCGGGCCGTAGGTATTGATCATCATCGGCCCGGACGCCCACCGATCCACCAATTCGACAGGACACACCTCGCCGAGCAGCACCACAGCCGCGGACTCCAGCCCACGCCGGGGCAACATCGCGATAGCGGAGGGAGTTTGCGTCAGCACGTCGACGTGTTCCCGTACCAGCAGCGCATGCAAATCCGGGGACGAGCGCGCCACCGCATCCGGCACCACCACCAGCCGCCCGCCGTGCAGGAGTGCTCCCCACATCTCCCATACCGAGAAGTCGAACGAATACGAATGGCATTGGGCGCCGGCCTTTCCGGCGGTGGCGGTGAATGGCGGCACTACCTCGAAGAGTTGGGTGACGTTGCGGTGGCTGATCGCAACACCTTTGGGAGTACCGGTGGTACCGGAGGTGTACATGATGTAGGCGATGTGGTCGGCGTCGGGGGGCGGTGGCGCGGTGCCCGGATAAGTATCGATTCGGGGATCGTCGACGTCGATGACTGCCAGATCGGTGCCGACTCCGGCGGCAACGAGTAACGGGGCGAGGTCGGTGGTGGTAATCGCGGCCTTGGGGGTCGCGTCGTTGAGCATGAAAGCGATGCGCGCGCTTGGGTGTTGGGTATCGATGGGTAGGTAGGCCGCCCCGGTCTTGAGCACCGCGAGGATGGCGATGGTGGCCGGGATGGAGCGCGCCAGCAGCAGCGCCACCACGGCGCCGGGGCCCACCCCGGCATCGATCAACGCGTGGGCCAGCCGGTTCGCGGCCCGCTCCAGTTGGGCGTAGGCCAGCGTTCGGTCCACACCGACCAGCGCCACCGCCCGCGGTGTGCGAGCGACCTGGGCGTCGAACAACGCCGGTATGGACACCGGCGCCGTGGTTTTGGCCAGGGCTGCGCGGTTCCCGATTTCATCGAGATGGGCGTGTTCGTCGGCGTCGAGCGCATCGATCGACGACAGCGGCGCACTCGGATCGTCGGTCATCGCGGTCAGCAGCCGTTGCAGGCGGTCGCGAAGCCTCTCGATGCTGGAGGCATCGAATACATCTGTGCGGTAAGTGATTTCACCGTTGATGCCAGCGGGCGCCCCGCTGGGTGCGAAGCGGTCGCCGAAGGTGAGGGTCAGGTCAAGGTGGGCGGCTTGGGTATCGGCGGGGACGGAGCCGACACGCAGTCCGGGCAGGATCAATTCGTCGGCCGGGGCGGCGCTTTGCCAGGCCAACATGACTTGGATCAGCGGGTGATGGGTGAGGCTGCGGGTGGGGTTGAGCCGTTCAACGATCACCTCAAAGGGCACGTCCTGGTGCTCGTAGGCGTCCAGGCTGGCTTCCCGGACCCGGGTGATCAGCTCGGTGAGGTTAGGGTCACCGGCCAGGCTGACTCGCAACACCACCGTATTGACGAACAGCCCGACCATCTCCTCGAACGCGGGGTCGGTGCGCCCGGCAACGGGAATGCCCACCGCGATATCGGTGCTGCCGGTCAGACCGGCAAGCAACGCAGCCGCGCCCGCCGCAATGACCATGAAACTCGTGGCGCGATGCTCGCGGGCCAACCACGCAATCCTGCGGTGCAATGCCACCGGCCAGTCGACGGCGATGCTGGCGCCGGCGTGCCCGGCCACTTGCGGGTAGGGGCGGTCGGTGGGCAGCTCCAGCCGTTCCGGCAGTCCGGCCAGGGTTTGCTGCCAATACACCAGCCCGGCGGAGATGGTGCTGGCGGGGTCGTCCGCGTCACCCAGCTGGGCACGCTGCCACCGGCTGTAATCGGCGTAGTGCAGTGCCAACTCTTCCCAGCCGGGGGCCGCCCCTGCTCGGCGGGCGGTGTAGGCGGTGGCCAGGTCGCGCAGCAGCGGACCGAGTGACCACCGGTCGGCGGCGATGTGGTGCATCACGATGACCAGCACGTGTTCGTCGGCGCCGACGCTGAAAAGCTCTGTCCGCAGCGGGATTTGGTTGGCCAGATGGAACCGGTAGCCGACCAGCGCGGCAATGGCCTGCTGCAGCCGGGCTGCCGACCACGTGGCGGCGTCGGTGATCTGCCAGCCCGTGTCGGCGGCGGTGGCATCGACCACGCGCTGCTCGGGGATACCGTCGGTGACCGGAAAGACGGTGCGCAACGAGCGGTGGCGGCTCGCCACATCGGTGACCGCCGTGCACAGCGCCTCGGTGTCCAGCCGTCCAGATAACCGCAGCCCCACCGCCATGTTGTAAAGGGGGGACGGCCCTTCTAGTTGATCAATGAACCACAACCGACGTTGCCCGTAGGACAACGGCACCGGCTTCGGCGGCGCCGCGGCCACCAACGGTTGGACGCCGTCAGCGGCCGAGCCCATGGGAATGACCAGGCCCGGCACCGAGGGTGCGTCGACGAGGGTGCCCACCACCCCTGACCGATCCAGGGCCACAAGCGATTTCCACGCTGACGTACCGGCGGACACGCATCGCGATATATCCCTGCACTCGGCTTTTGCGAGACATCCAACCTACACCCGAGCCCGACGGTGTGTCGCCCGCACCATCGGTCCTAACGCCTGTCGCGTTTCCAGAATTCGCCAAGGATTCAGGTAGCGGCTGCGGCGAAGCTGTGCTGGTCGAGGTACTCGCGCCGCGATGGCGGCCTTGGAAGAGAGCAGCAACACCAATGGCTGGCACCAACCGCAGGCAATCCCCGAGTCGCCCGGCGACGCAGGGAGGAATTCGCCGGCTGGGTGCGATGCTGCTGCCCGCCAGCCCGGCAGGTCGCACACTGGCGATCAGTGGGGGTATCGATTCGCTGGGCACCGGGCTGTTTTTCGCCTCCTTCACGCTGTACTTCGTCGGGATCGTCAAAATCGGTGCGCCGCAAGTCGCCTTTGCCAGCACCGCGGCCGGAATCCTCGCTCTGTTCGTCCCGGTGCCATTGGGCCGGCTGGCGGACCGACTGGGGCCCGGAAGGCTCTACATCGGACTGCTGGTGCTGCGTGGTCTCGGCTACTGCTGCTTTGCAGGCGTTTCCGACTTCAAGGGCTTTCTGGTTCTCACGGTGGTCCTCACCGCCGCAGACCGCGCGAGCACACCGCTGCAGCAGTCGGTCGTCCGGGCGGTGATCGGCAACCAGGACTGCACTCGGACGATGGCCTCAATCCGCGGCGTGCGGAACCTGGGCCTGACCGCGGGCTTCCTGCTCGCCGCGGGGGCGTTCGCCGCCGCCGCGACGTCGGTGTTCACCGCGCTCTTTGTTGCCAACGGGATCTCTTTCCTGGTGGCGGCCGCCATGGTGTGGCCGACGGTTTCGCGGACGCAAGCCGTGGTGGCGGCCGAGACTCCGACACCCAGTCCGGCGGCCGGAGCCGCGGCCGGCCAGCGGTCCCCGTTCCGCGACCGGTGGTTCGTGGTATTCACGATCGGCAACGGCGTGTTGTGGCTGCACGACAGCGTGCTGATCGTGCTGCTGCCGATTTGGGTCATCAAGCACACCGCGGTGCCCGCGGGATGGGTGCCCGTATTCATGGCGGTCAACACCGTGCTGACGGCGGTGCTTCAGGTTTACGTCGCGCGGTTCGCTGACGGGGCTGCGGCCGCGAATCGGGTACTGGGACTGGCGGGTCTGCTGCTGATGGCCTGCTGCGGCTTCCTGGCCCTCGGCCAGGCGGCGACCACCACCATTGCGGTCTTGGCGGTGCTGACGGCCGTCGTGCTGCTCTCGGTCGCCGAGAACCTCCACAACGTGGCCGCCTACGAGCTGTCCGCAGAGCTGTCACCCGAGACAGAGTTGAGCCGCTATCTCGGCGCCTTCAGCCTCGCCTACACCGGCCAACAGGTCATCGGCCCTGCCGTGATGGCGGTGTTGATGCCGGTGGGACTGATCGGGTGGCCGGTGCTGGCGAGCGCCTTCGGCGCCGCCATTGTGGTCTCGCGAGGTGCTGCCGGCCGCTGCCTGGCCGAGCGTGCCGGAGTGACGCGCCGTCGCGCCGTGGGGGCACATCGGCTGTTCTGCGTTTCGCTGCCCGCGGCGTGCGCGGCATAGCGGCGAAAGCTCAGGCATCGACGTCGGACGTCATCGCGCGCAGCGCCGAAACCAGTCCGTGGGCGAACTCTTCGGCGACTTGATCGGTCACCGCAAGCGGGTTATCGGCCAGATATACCGACGGCGCCCGATGCTCGCCGCGGACCATCACGTGCACATCGGCGCGCGGTGGGCCGAGCGCCCAGATGCTCGGCTGGTCAAGCAGATTGAGCGTGGAATCGGGCACCGTGGGCTGGTTGGGGGTATCAAACTCGGCCAGCACCGTCATCCGGTCGGGGTGATCGAAAAACGGCTGCATCGGCGTGGGATCGGTGGCCAGCGGCACGCAGCTGTTGTCCAAGACGTCGAGAAGTGCGTCGCGGGCCTGCGAAATAAGTGGCCCCGCACGTACATCCGACGTAATTCGCATCGGACGCGGCTCCATCAGGGGCGCCACCGCACCGTCCAGCTCCTGGGTGTCGCGGTGGCCGACCTCGGTCAACAGCACGGTTTCGGCCGCGCCGACCTGCCGCCGCCAGACCAGGTGTACCGCGGCAACGACCGGCGCCAGCAGCGTGGTCCGGTACGCCGAAGCAAGCGCAACCATGGCTTGTTCGTCGTCGGCCGTCAGCGGCACCCGCCGTATTCGCGCCGCCGTCACCGCGGAGCGCGGCACCCGCGGATCGGCACCAAAATTCGCATCCGCAAGTTGTCGCCGCCAGTGCAGCCGTTCGGCCCTCGCGTCGGAATCGTCCGACCCGGCGGCCCGATCAGCCAGCACCGCACCGAATTGCGCCGGTGGCGGGCCCAAGTCCGGCGGCGGACCGGCATGGCACAACAAACACAGCTCCTGGGCGAGCACATGCAACGACCACGGGTCGGTGATCAATCGGTCCAGGCCCACAACCACATACTGCTGGGGCGGCTGGACCGTTGCGACCAATCGCACCCGCCACAACGGTTTTCCCGCGCACCGGTACCCAGCCAGCGCCAGCGCCGCGGCGAAGCTGCCGATGTCCCCGCCATGGGTATCGACCCCGAGAACGGCGTCGAGAACCGCTTCGGGCGAACCCACCGACAGGTCCGGCCACACCAGTCGCAACGCTTCGTGCCGCGACACCAGCACGGGCAGCCGGGCAACCAGCATGTCCGGATCAATATCGACAGCCTGGAAAACCAGCGGAGCAAAATCGGCTCCCAGCGGACTGCTGGCGTCACGTAGCCCGATGAGCCAACCCGGCACGCTCACTCGCGCGCCACCGGGTCAGTCATCGCGACCAGAACGCGCCGCTCGCCACGGTAGGCGGCCCGGCCGTGCAGCGTCGTCACGTTGTCCACCACCAGAACATCACCGCGGCGCCACGAGTGGGCCACTGAAACAGCTTCCAGGACATGGCGAATGGCGTCGAGATCGCGTTCCGGTATGGGCTCGCCGTCGCCGTAGGACGCATGGTGGGGCAGCCCCTCTTCGCCGAACTCATCGAGCAACACGTCGCGGATCTCGACCGGAAGGGCCGAAGAATGCCACTGTTCGGCCTGGTTGAACCACACCTGCCGGCCCGAGTCCGAATCATGGATGAAGGCCGGCCGGCATTCGACGATACGCAGCGCCCCGCCGGGCAGCCACGTCGCGGTCGCGCCCGAATCTCGCAACAGACCGGCCACCTTGTCCCGGTCGGCGGTCTCGAAGGTCTGCTGCCATGATTTGCCCGGCCCGGACCCGCTGCGCATGGTGCGCAGGTATCGAATCCCCTTGCGCCGCATGCAATCGACAACTTCCTGCAGCCGGGGGTGCGCAACCAGGGCGCGGCCGTCGGCGAGCAGCGTTTCACCGCCCTGGGCCGCGGGCCGTGCACAGCAGAAGTACAGCCGCTTGGGCCAGCGGTCCGAGTACGACATTTCGTTGTGCGGGCTGATCGGCGCCTCGGGCGGATACTCGGTGGACGTATAGATCCCGTTGCCCAACGCGGTCCGGGGCGAGTTCCCGCCGACATAGCGCGTCGGCTCGATGCCGGCCCGCCCCGTGATCGCCTGCAGCCCGCCCGCGTCGCCCACGTTCCACCCGCGGGCCAGTAGCGCCCCATGTTCGGCCAATAATGTTGCCACGCAATCGTTTTCGGAGATAACCTCGGCCAGCGCCGACGGCGTGTCACGACCTCGGGGAAGCACGACCGGTAGGCATCGGCGGCCTTCTCGGCCGCGCAACCACATATCCTCCCGGCGCCAGGACCGCCGGTGCCCGGTAATTCGCGGTGTCGGGATGGAGCCGTTGCGGCCGGGGCGCAGGAAGTCGGCCACTTCCGCCGCGTACCTGGGCGCGGCATCCTGCGGGAGCATGTGTCCGCCGCCGGGCAGCGTCCGGATCACCGCCTGCGGGTGGGTGTCGGGCCAGTGGGCCACCTGCTGGACCGGACACGCCGGGTCCGCATCGCCGGCGAGCACCAGCAACGGCGTCGTATGGTCCAGCGACACGCCCATCGCCGACTCGAACACCTCGCAATCGGCCCGGATGGCGCCGACGAACAGGGTGAACAAGGCACCGCTGTACTTATCGGCCGCCGGGAAGGTGCCCAGGTGACGGCACCAGTCAAGTCGTTGCGCGTCAGTCATTTTCGATAGCGGCCGGGATGGGTCGAGGTAGGCCGGCGGCACCACGGCCGACATGACCACGGCCCGTGCGGGCCGGCCTTCGCGCTCCAGGCGAGCAGCCAGCGCCGACGCCACGTAAGCGCCGACGCTGTGGCCGATCAGCACCCCGCCCAGCAGCTGCTCCGGCAGCTGATCGAGGTAGAACTGGACCAGCTCGCCAAGCTCGTGCAGGACGGGGCCACCCGAGCGTGGTCGTCCGGGCGGATCAACCGCGGTGACGCAGTAGCCGTGTTGACCGAGCTCCGCACTGAGCCTGGCAAACGAGTGCGGGCTTCCTCCGCCGTGCGGGAAGGCCAGCACTGAGCGGTGCGGATCCGCGGTGTCCGCAGGTCCATAGCAGAGCAGGCCGAAGCCGGCGGCCTGTCGCTGGTAGCCGGCCACCGGTCACCTCGCCGCCACGGCCACGGCGTGGTGCGGAAACGGCCGGCCTCTGTTGTCGGTGCTACGAATCTTGTTGTGGCCGTAGGTGTCCTGGCCGGCTACCAGGACGGCACCGTAGTGCGTGAGATCGAAGTGCCCGCCGTGGGCTTCGAACGAGGGCCACCCGGGATAGACCTTGACTTCCGTCGGCACGTATCGCGATGCGATCGCAAACCGGGTAGACCTTTGGGTGGTGTTCGGATAGGAGGCGTGCACACACCTGGCCGTGAAGATCACGCACTGCCCGGCTTCCATTTCCACGGCCAGCGCTTCATCCTCGGGTGGTACCCACTGCGGGTCGATGCGAAATTCTTTGAAGTCGTAGCCGAAGAACGATCCGCTGTCCTCCATGGCAGTGACGGAGCTGTACTCGCCGTCGCGGCCAATAGTGACCGACTTGCTTTCGTCGTAGTAGAGGGTGCGGTGTGACCCGGGCAAAAATTTCATGCAGCCGTTTTCCTTGGTGGCTTCGGTGAAGGTGGTCCACACGGTGATATCGAGCGGCAGGTCGTCGGATTGGGTGCTGTGCTGCAGCATCGCGGTTCCGGTGGCGTATTGATAGTTGCGGACCTGATGCCACTCGGTGCCCGGGGTGCCGGGGAACTTCGGAAAGAACTCGGTGCGCCAGGCGAGCAGATCCGGCCCGAGAATCTTGCCGACCTTCTCGATGATCGTCGGATGCCCGATATGTTGTGCCAGCTCGGGGATGTCGAAATGACGGTCGTAGTTGACCTCGTTGTCGAACAGGATGTGGCTGCGGTCCTGGTTGCCGATACGGATGCGCCGCAACATCGCTTTCGCCTCGTCGGGCGAGTAGAGCGTGAACGGCCCGATGACGCCGTTCTCCTCGAACCCGCGCAGGTCCGGGTCCTCGATCAGGTTGGCTACACCACTCATTGAGAATCCTTTCCGATTCACTAAAGAGCTTCCAGCGATCGTGCGAGCTCCCGCTTCAATTCGGCGCCCAGCTCGGCGATCGAGCCGTTGGAGTCGTTATGCGGCGCCTGGCCGTCGCCGGGCGCCGTCACGGCGGCCAGATGAGCGGCCAGGGCAGCGCAATGGGGATAGTCGTAGATCAGCGTCGGCGGCAGGTCGATTCCCGTCGCGGCCATCAGGTCTCGCCGCAGCCGAAGGCCGGCCAGCGAGTCCAAGCCGAGATCTACCAAAGGAGCGTCAACGGCCACCGAGTCGCGGCGCAGCAGTGCCGCGACCGCGCGGCAGACGAACCCGGTGATTTCTCCGCCCGCTACGGCCTCCCGCCACTGGTCGGTGCGAGCAGCCGCGTCATGAACCCCTGGCTCGGCCCAGACCTGCGCGGCTAACGCTTCCGGCCTCGGCATCAACCCAGAATCACCTTCTGCCACAACGGGATCGGGCAAGGCGTAATAAGTGGCCCCGCCCATAGGCACCCGATCCAGCGCGTCGAGCCACTGGTCTGCCGGCAGGGCCCGCGGCCCGGAGCGGGGATCGAGCTCACGGCTCATCCCCACCTGCTGCCACGGCCCCCAGGCCACGGTGGTTACCGCCGGTCCGGCCGCCCGGCTCAGCGACTCGAGCGCCGCGTTCGCGGCGGCGTACGCGGCCTGTCCCGGCGAACCCAACAGCGACGCCAGCGACGACATCACCAACATCGGGCACCCATGCTCAGCGGCCAGCCGCGCCAGCGCTGCGGTGCCGAGCACCTTGGGTGCCAGCACCGCGCGCAGGTCGGATTCGGTTACGCGCGAGGCGATCGCGTCGCGCAGCACCCCGGCGGCCGCGATCACCAGCGATACCGATCCCCGGGGTAGCGACCGGGCCAGGCGTTCCACGTCTGCAGGGACCGCCAAATCCGCCCGGGCGAATTCGACGACGCAGCCGGGCGGGCCGGCCGGGGGTTGCCCGGGCGGGTTGCGCGCGACGAGCACCACCCGTCGCGCGCCGTTGCGGGCGCACCGCTGGATCATCCGGGCTGCGATGCCGCCGGTGCCGCCCCCGATCACGACGGTATCCAGCGGGCCGGTCAGTCCCGTCGGCGACGCCTCGCCGGAGGTGTCCGGCGCATCGATCAGGAGCGGGGCGAGTCGCAGCGTGTTGCGCAGCGCGATCTCCGAATGATCGGTGCGGACGATCTCCGCGCTCAGCGTCGCCGCGTCGACGGTGCTGTCGCAGTCCACCAATCGCCAGCCGGGGCCGGGTGATTCGGCACGCGCAGACCGGACGAAACCCCAGACCGCAGCTTGATCGGGGCGGCCCGAGGTCGATCCCGGTACGTCGGCACCCCCGACGGTGAGGGTCACGACCGGCACCTGAGGGCTGGCTGCGGCCACGGCCATCGTAGAGCGCAGCGAGATCCAGTCCCGGGCCGGGTCTGTCGCGTCCGCCGTGTCGGCGCCGCCGAGCGCGGTGAGGTCGACGATCCCGTCGGCCGACTGCAGCGCCTTCTCCAGCACCCGGGTTGCCCGCGCCAAGTCTGTCCGCAGCAGCTCATCCCAGTCCGGCACTGTGCGGCAGCCGGGCACCTGGTTCCGTACCGCGTCGACCGCCGCGGCGCCAGCACGGGGTGCCAGCACCACCGGACACCTACCGTCGACGGCTGACGTGTCGGCGTCCAGTGGCGTCCATACCACGCTGGCAAGCCGGACCGGGCGGAGCGCCGCGGCGGAGCCGGCCGCGTCGCGGCGCGGCCAGTAGGTGGTTCGCCGGAAGGGGTAGGCGGGCAAGGCGATTCGGTGCGCGCGCCGATGCAGTGCGGTGCCCGACCAGTCCACGGGGACGCCTCGGTCACGGAGCCCGAGCAGTAGGCGCGCGCTGGGTGGAGCCTGGTCGTGACGGTCCAACCGGACCAGACGATCTGCCAGTGCCGGGCGGTTGACCGCGACGATCTCGGCAAGAACTCCCGAGGGCGAAAGGTCCACGAACACGGTGCCGGTGGGGATGATCGAGGCGCCCACGGCGTCGCCGAAGAAAACTGGGTCGCGCACTTGGCGGCCCCAGTACGCCGGGTCGGCGACCTCGCTACCGATGCGCCCGGTCACGGTCGACAGCATCGGGATGGCGGGCGCACCCGGTTTGGCCGCCGCGGCCGCGGCGGCGACATCGTCGACGATCGACTCCATCATCGGGCTATGGAAAGCGTGCGTCGTGCCCAACGGTGTGGTCCTGACGTCGCGTGCGCGCAGTGCCGCGCAGACCGCGGTCAGCTGCGCGTGCGGCCCGGACAAGACCACGCTGTGCTCCGAATTGATCACCGCCACCGCAACATCGGTGGCGCCGGCCGCGTCGATGGCGGCTGCGGCGCCCCCGGCGTCGATGACGGCGACCGCCATCGCGCCGCCCGCGCACCGCTGGTCCATCAATCGGCCCCGCGTACCGGCCAACACCACCGCCTCGACCGGACTGAACACCCCGGCGATCGCGGCGGCAGCCAGCTCACCGAGGCTGTGCCCGATCACCAGGGCCGGACGCACGCCGGCCGCGGTCAGCGTTTGGGCCAGCGCGATCGCGGCGGCCACCAACGCCGGCTGTAGGTTGGCTGCCTGTCCTCTGCGAGGGTCGTCGGCGCAGCCGATGAGCTCGGTGAGGTCGGCGTCAAGGCGCGGCCGCGCCTGCTGATGGAGCGCTCCGAACGCGCCCTGGAAGTCCTCGTCGACGGCTAGCCATCGATGTAGTACAGACCAGCCCTCGCCCCCCTGTCCCGGGAACAGCAATGTCACCGGGCCCGCTGCCACCGGCGTCAACTGTGTTGTGGTGTCGACCGATTCGGCTGCGGTGGCCAGGCGGTCGGCGGCCTCCGCGGTGGTGGCCGCTACCACCGACAGGTTCGCGCGCAGCGGCGCACGACCGGCCAGGCTGGTCAACGAGACGTCGGCGAGCTCGACCGGTTCGGTGCCGCGCAGCCGGTCGGCCAACCTCAGGGCGGAGTCACGCAGGGCCTCGCCGTCGCGGGCCGAGACGGCGATCAGGTACCGCCCGCCCCCGCGGGATTGGCGTGGCTGACGCGAGGGTGCCTGTTCGACCACGAGGTGCGCATTGGTTCCGCCGGCGCCGAATGAGCTGACGGCCGCCCGTCGATGGCTGCCGTCGGGTCCGGGCCACGGTGTGGCCACGGTCGGCACATAGAGCCGGCTGTCGGCGAGATCGATCTCCGGGTTGAGCCTGCGAAAGCCCGCAACCGGAGGGATGACGCCGCGCTGCACGGCCAGCACCACCTTGATCAGACCGGCCACGCCGGCCGCGGTATCCAGGTGCCCGATGTTGGCCTTGACCGCCCCGATGGCACAACGGTTGCGATCGTCACCGTCCAATACCGCACGCAGGGAACGGATTTCAATGGGATCGCCGAGCCGGGTACCCGTTCCGTGGGTCTCTGCCAGGCCGATGGTCTGCGGACTGCGCCCAGACAGCGTGTGCGCCGCGGCGATCACCTCGCGTTGGCCCCGCATGCCGGGCGCGGCAAAGCTCGACTTGTCCCGGCCGTCGTTGTTGATGGCGGATCCGGTGATGACCGCCCGGATGGGGTCGCCCGCGGCGACGGCATCGGCGTATCGCTTGAGCACCACCACCCCGACACCATTGCCACCGACGGTGCCGTCGGCGTCAGCGTCAAAGGGCAGGCAGCGGCCGCTCGGCGAAAGAATCCCGCCGTTCTGATGCAGGTAGCCGCAGGCAACCGGGACATGCACCGCGGCGGCGCCGGCCAGCGCCATATCGCATTCGCCCGACAACAAACTCTGGATCGCCAGGTGGGTCGCGACAAGCGCGCTCGAACACGCGGTCTGCACGTTGATTGCCGGCCCCCGCAGGCCCAGCTGAAAAGCGACCCGGGTGGCCAGGTAGTCGCCCCGGTTCGCCACCGAAATCAACGGCACGGCGCTGCCTTCCACGAGGTCGGTGTCGGCGAGCACCGCCTCGGTGAGGTAGGACGACATCCTGGCGCCCGCATAAAGACTCATCCCGGCGGCGGCGAAGCAGCCGACAACGGCCGCCGGTGATTGCGGTGAATGCCCGGCGTCTTCCAGTGCCGCCCAAGCGCATTCGAGAAACAACCGGTGTTGCGGATCGGTCAGCGTCGCCTCCCGCTCGCTGATACCGAAAAACGTCGCGTCGAAGGCGTCGGCGTCCTCGAGGAACCCGTCGACGGGCACGTATTCCGGTGCGTCGACCAATTTCGGCGAAACACCGTGCCGTAGCAGCTCGGCGCGCGAGTGCCGGCGAATCGAGCAGACGCCGGCAACCATGTTGCGCCAGAACGAGTCCGGGTCGGCTGCCCCGGGGAACCGGCAGCTCAGCCCGATCACGGCGACGTCGAACTCGCTCATCAGCTGGTCCCGGACGCCTCACGTAATGACGCGCGCCGGAGCAGGTTTGCCCGCGGATCCTCGACTGGCGGCTGGCCCTTGTCCGCGCGACCGGCCCCGGAGGCGCCGCGGTCCTCGATCACCTCGGCCAGCTCCCGCAATGTCGGGTACTCGAACACCGCGACCGCGGGCAATGGCACACCCAACAACTGCTGCACCCGCTCCTGCAACCGCGGCACCAGTAACGAATGCCCGCCCAACTCGAAAAAGTCATCCTCCGCCGAGACGTCGGTCAGCTTGAGCATCTCGGCCCAGATACCGGCGAGCACCGCCATGGTCGAGCCCCGATCGGCCGCCGCGGCCGGTGCCTGCGGGTGCTGCCCCAGCACGTGCACCGCGACCGGGACCCCGAACGCATCGGTGATCGCCGGCGTGAGATCCGTTGCGGGCCCGGCCATCCGGACCACGATCCGTTCCAGTGGCCGCAAGCCTCCGCCGAGGTGTGCCAGGCGCCGATTGCTGGTATCCAGCCCCACCGCATACCACCCCGGCCGGCAACGCAGGACGGCGTCCAGCGCATCGATGGCCGCCGCGGGGTCGGCGGTGGCCAGCCCCATCTCGGCCGCCAGGTCACCGCCGGCGACGTCCTGGCTCATACCCGGACCCGCCCACCGGCTCCATGAGATCGACCAGGCACGTCTGCCCCGATCCCGGTGACGGGCCGCCAGCGCATCCTGGAACCGGTTGGCGGCCGCATATGCGGCCAGTTCCGGCGCGCCGACCAGGGTGTGCACCGAGCTGAAATACACCTCGATCGCGTGGTGGCGTGCGGCCAGGAGCCGCTCGATAGCGATCGCGCCCCGACCCTTGGCGTAGAGCGCATCGTCGATGTCGGCCGCCGACAGGTGCACCGCGGACCGTCGCACCAGCTCACCGGCCAGCGCGAACACTCCGTCGATGGGCCCGCCGCAGCGCTGCTCGAACGCCTGGACCGCACCGCACAGGGCCACCTCGTCGACGGCATCCACCGCGAGATAGGTCACCTCTCCCCTCTGGCGACCCATCTCGCGCAGCGCGCGCAGGTTCTCCCCGCGCGGCCCCGCGGGCGCGGCGGAGTCCAGCTCCGATGTCCCCACGATGAGCAGGCGTGCGCCGAATTTCCGGAGCAGGTACTCGCAGACGTGCCGGCCGACACCGCCCAGTCCGCCGGTGACCAGGTAGCGCCCTGCGGCCTGGAGTGCGGATTGCCCGGTTGCCCGGATCGGCGCCGGCGCGGTGGTGAAGATCCGCCGGACCGGCAGGCCAAGGTCCACCTCGGCCGGTTCCGATCGGGACAACTCCTCGGCGACCGCTTCGGGTGAGGCCGCGGAGCCGATGACCCGGACCGACAGCCAGGGCAGGTCCCGACCCGCGCTGTGCGCAAATGCCGCCAGCGCCTGGCCATAGTCACAGCCCGCCGGGGCTACCACCGTCAGCCGCGACGGCCGCGACCCGCCGGCCGGCTCGATGACGCGCAGCAGGGTTGCCAGGTCGGCGCATCGAGCGACAACGTCGTCGGGTGTCGGCGGCCCCGCCGGCAGCACATAGACCACATGCTGCGCGCCGCCGAGCGTATCCGCGGGCCCAAACATGCCGGCGCTCAATGCATCTCCCCGATTCCGCAACGCCCGGGCCAGCGCGTCGGCGAACTGCCCGCGGTCGCCCAGCAACAACACCGACAAGTCCGCGCCGCGGGGTGCCGATTCGAGGGTGGGTGTGCACAGCACCTCCACCACGGGAGGGCGATCGCGCGGGTCCGGCGCACAACCGAACAGCCGCTCGCGGATCAGTGCCCGTTTCGGTTTGCCGATCGACGTCTTGGCCACGTCGTTTCGGGTGACGGCGCGGATGGGGGCGGGGCAGACGTGGAATTCCCGCAGCATCGCGCGGCGTACCCGTTCGGCCACCTCGGCGGCGGGGTGTCCGGGCAGCGGCACGAAAACGACAGCGATCTGTTCGGTGGCGGCATCGGTGGCACGGACGCCGAAGGCGACGCTCCATGTCGGGTCGACCCCGGAAACCTTGTCGACGACGGCCTCGACCTCGCTCGCGGTGATGTTGCGGCCGCCGACGATGATGACGTCTTTGTCCCTGCCGATGATGGTCAGGCCCGCGGGTCCGATCACGGCGCGATCTCCGGTGTGCAACCACCCGTCGGGGTCCACCGCCGACGCGGTGGCCGCGTCGTCGTCGAGGTAGCCGGCGGTGATCATCGGCCCCCGCACCTGCAGTTGCCCTGGTTCGCCGTGCGGCTGCACCGCACCGCTGTCGTCAACCACTCGTACCGTGCAGCCCGGAATCGGTTGCCCCACCGGCACGTGCGGGCTCGACCGCTCGACCAGCCCGGGGGCGAAGCCAGCCGAATACACCACCCCCGAACACGTTTCAGACATCCCCCAGGCCGGGTGCATGGCCTCCGGCGGCAGGCCGTAGGGGGCAAGGGCGGTCAGGAAGTCCAGGCATTGATCGGCGACGACGGGCTCGCCGCCGTTGAGAATGAAGGTCAGACACGACAAATCCCATGGGGGCCGCTCGTCGGGCGGCAACTCCCGTAGCCTCGCCGTCACCAGCTGGTAGGCGAAGTTGGGTGCCCAGGTGACCGTGACCCGATACCGGTCAACCAGTTCCAGCCAGGTCAGCGGCTCACGCAGGACCAGCTCGGTGGGCACCTGCACTTGCCGGCAACGCAACCAGACGTCGCGGATGTGGAACATGACCAGCCCACCGACATGGTCGAGCGGGAACCAGTTCAGTGAGATTTCCTCGGCGCTAAATCCGTTGTGGGCGCTGGCCGATGCGGCATTGGAAAGGACCGCGCGGTGCGTCTGACCGACGATCTTGGGCGTACCGGTACTGCCGCTGGTGGGCAATCCGAGCACCAGGTCGTCGGGCGATCGGCTGACCACCGAGCCGGGCGGGGCCGCGCGCAACTCACCGATGTCGGCAAAGCCCGGCGTGTTTTGCGCCGCCGTCAGATCGGTCACCACCACCGCCGCCGCGGCCGACGACATGGTGGCCTGCAACGCACCCAGTGCGGCGTGCGGCTCAACGGTGTCCGGCAGCGGCGACGGGACAACGATCAGCCCGGCCAGCACCGCACCCCAGAATCCGGGCACGAAGCCGGCGGGTTCGCCGCATGCCAGCACGACCCGGTCGCCGGGGCGCAGCCCGCGTTGTCGCAGGCCGCCGCACACCCGTTGGGCATCGCCGAGAAGCTCGTCATAACCGGCCATGGTGACTCGCCCGTCACGGCGGTGCAGGCGCAGCGCGTCGCGATACGGGCACTCGGCGGCCGCCGAAACGAGCAGTTCGCCCAGCGTCGCCGGGCCGCCGGGGCGGGCGTCCCCACCACTCAGGATGGAAGCCGGCGCTCGTTGGTCGCCGATCGGTTGTCGCACCGGCTGCCGTGCCGTGCCAATTGTGCCGGCATACCCATCCGCGGCCGCGGGCGCGAACGCCACGCTGGCCGCGGGAGCTGCGCCGCGGGCGGTCATCGCGGCTTCGGTTCGGGCGAGCGTCGTTTCGTCCAGCACCGGTAGCATCGCCAGGCTCGCGATGTCTGCCTCACCGTCGGCGGTGCGGGGCAGGCTCGAAACCAGCACCACGTCGACCGGCATCGGCGCCGCGGCGGCGGTGATCGTGTCCCGAATCCGGCGGCTGGTCACCGGTCGGGCCGGCACCACGTAGGCGACCAGGCGTCGTTCACCCGCCGCGGTGCCGCGCTCGATAACAGTGCAGTCCAACGCATCTGGCGAGTCAGCGAGTAAGCGGGCGATATCGGCCCGCAGGTCCGATCCCACGCTGCCGATGCTCACTTAGCCTCCTTCAACTCGAAATTCGTGGCGATGGGCGCCAGCCGAACGTTGTTGTCGCTGTTGCGGCTTTCGGCCATGCTGGTGGCGGTGCTGATGTCTGGATAGTCGTCGACGCCCAGCAGCCGGACCAACCCGCCGGCATAACGTCCGCGCAGAACAAAGGCGCTCCAGATCGGGTCGAGAGCGGGACCGGTCTGGGACGCACCCGGCGGCCACTGTGGCGCCAGATACTCCTGAACCACCCAATCCCCGGTGTCGCAGGCATTTTCGACGAGGCCGCGCCAGGCCGCGGGTGACGTGTGGTGACCCAGATACACCTGCGTGCCGCCGTCGGACGTGGCGTGCTTGAGCACCATCTCGGGCTGCCGCGAGACGGCCAGGCCGGGAAGATCCACCCACTGCCCATGCCAGCGGGTAGTGCCCGGCCGGATGCTTCGGGTCCATGCGACGGTGCCGCAGACCAGCCGGCGCTCCGCGGGCGTCAACAGCGGTCGCTCCTCGTCGGCTTGCCGACTCAGTTCGGCGAGCACCCTGCGGTCGTTGACCACCGCGGCGATCGGGCCGCTATGCAACGAGACGAGCCCCCGCTTGGCAGCGGCGACACATCGCATCCGGGGGGCTCCGTCGAGCACGTCACCCTCCAGCAGGGCATGCACCCGCTCCCCCGCACAGTAAATGCCATCCGGGCCAACCTCGAGGTCTGCGTAGTCGGCGAAATGGAACCCGCCGGGTGTGACGCCTGCCCGGGCCGCCGCCGCGCGCCACGCCGGAAGACAGGCGTGGCGCACGGATTCGGTGAACTCCGCCGAGCCCGGCGCCCGGATCACCACCAGGCCAACGGATTCCCCCGCTGTCGCCACACCCGATTCCCGGGCGCACGCGTGCGCCATATCGCACACGGCGACAAGCGGGTCGGCAACCGCCGGTGACCAGCCGCGCTGCTGGGTCCAGCACCCATGGACCAGCCAGCCGCCCGCGTGGGCCGCATTGACGTCGATGCAGCGAAACCGGCCGTCGGAGTAGACGAGATCGGGTCTGGACAGGCATCCGTCCAGCCCGTCGGGCGGCTCGAGCACGAAGCTCAGCCAGTCTTCGTCGACGTCGGGCAGGACCTCGGCCAGCGTTCCCGCGTCGGCGAGCCGCGACGGCAAAGCCAACGACAGCGCGATGACCCGTCGCGCGGTGTCGGCCAGTTCGACCAGTGTTGCCGCCTCGATGCCGGCTGCCGATTCTCCGAATCGATACGGGGACAACACCGTCGCGGTGTCCCCGTCAGCCAACACTGGCACCTGCGGCGATGATCGGGAACTGGCGGATCGGGTCGTTGGTCGGCAGTCGCACGATGTTGCCGTCGGCTTCCCTGGTGATCGCGACGGCACCTTCGGGAACGAACTGCGCCACCAGCGCGCGGCGGATATCCCCGGTGGAGTTGGGTCCGGTCTGATGCGGCGTGGTGCCGCTCATGCACACGATCGTTCCGGCTTTCGTCGTCAATGACTGTGCGGTGGCCGGTGTCCGGTCATAACAGACATATCCGAGCGGCGTACGCCGGTGGGCGATGGTGCCGAGGGTGTGCACGCCGGGCACCATCTGCAGGCCACCATTGGACTCGTCGCTGTCGCTGAGTGCCACCCAGCACGTCAGGTACTGCTGCGGCTCGACGAAGGTGTACCCGTTGTCCTGATGCCAGGGGAACGGTTGGGGCGAGAACGGCTTCTTGTACACCGCCTGGTCCCAATACAACCGCACGTCGGGCCCGATGATGTCGAAGACCATGTCGCAGAACAGTTTTGATGTATAGAAGCGTCGCGTGAACGGTGAATTGCGAACGATGTGGGTGGTAAAGGTGATCTCGTCGGCGCGTGCGATGAAGGCTCGCCCCTCCTGCATTCCCCGCAACCGTTGCTCGCCGATGCGTTCCAACCGGTCCACCTCGGCGATCAGCGTCTCAACGACGTCCGGCGGCACCACGTCGGGCAGCACGCAGTAACCGTCGTCGTTGTATTGCCGGCGCTGGGCGTCATCGAGCAGCCGTGAAGGTCCTTCGATCGGTCGCCACGCGAAGTCGGTGTTCCATTCGTGCAACGGCAGGCTGGTCGCTTCCGGTGGCGACGTGTCGTCGGCGCGGAAATTGTTGGCGCAGAACGTGCGCCAAGCCGCGGTGGGGTCGCTGAAGATCTCTGGGCTGTACCGGGTGGGTCCGGCTCGCACAACAAAGTCGTCGTGGACGAACAACACCTTCGCCGGCGCCGGGCTGGCGTCGAGTTGGCGGGCCAGCGCGGGAAACGCGCGCAGCACTGTGGCCGGGACTGCGGTTGCTGAGGTGCTCATAACCGTCTCTCCTTAGGACCTTTAGGACAACTGAGCGGCTTCCGGTAGCTCGGTGATATGCGTAAGCAATGCCTGCGGGGTTTGGGAATCGAACACGTCCCGGATCCGCACCCGCCGGCCGAACACTTTGCGTATCCGGGCCGCGATCTTGATCGCGTGCAGAGAATGACCACCGAGGTCGAACAAGTCGTCGGTGGGGCTGACCACGTCCCTTTCCAGCACATCTCGCCAGATCTTGGTCATCGCCTCGAGCGGATCGGCCGGATAAGCACCGGTTTGGTGACCCGCCGGCCGCTGTGGTGAGGCAGCGCTGATCGCGGCGGCCAGCGCGGTCCGGTCGAGCTTGCCCGATCCCGCACGCGGCAGCCGTTGCATCGCCACCAGCGTGGTGGGTATCACGTGGCTGGGCAGGGTGGTTGCCAGCTCGGTCCGAACGCGTTGCGGCGAGGTGGCTTCGTCCAGCACCAAACCTGCGGCCAGACACGCGTTTTCGCCGTCACCGAGCACACAGGCCGCGGCCGCCCGCACCCCGGGCACCGCCCGTAGGGCCGTGTCCACCGCGCCCAGTTCGACCCGGTGACCGCGCACCTTGACTTGGTCGTCGAGGCGTCCGACGAACTCGAAACATCCGTCGGCAACCTCGGCGACCACATCCCCGGTGCGATACCAGCGGGTTCGGGCCCCGTCCGGCTCGGAACGCCACACGAAGCGCGCGGCGGTTTCCGCGGGCAAGCCAAGATAACCCGTGGCCACCCCGGGGCCACCGACCAGCAATTCATCGCCGTCGACCCGCACCGGTCCGTGGAGCGCAGCGCCGATCGGCACGGTGGCACGCGACTCGAACGGATCCGGGTCGCCGATCCGGTACATGGTGGCACCCACCGTGGTTTCCGTTGGGCCGTAATGGTTCCAGATGGTCACCTGGCCGCGGACCGCACGCACCCGCCGCACCGCCGGCCAACGCAGCGGCTCGCCACCGAAGATCAGATGCGCCCGCGGAAGGAACGCATCGAAACCCGTGCTCAACAACGCGTCCAGATGGGCCGGGGCGATTTTGAGTACGTCGGCCGGATGTCGTGACGTCAATTCCACCAGGGCCTCCGCGTCGGCGCTGGCGTCTTCATCGGCCAGCAGCAGGGTGCCGCCACGCGTCAGCGCGGACCACAGCGTGCTGTAACAGAGGTCGTATGCCGGTGAACCCACAACCAGGCAGCGTTGCCCGGTCATATCCACCCGCTGCGCCAAAGCGTCGAGATAGCTCAACAAGTTGGCATGGGTGACCACGACCGGTTTGGGCTCGCCGGTGGATCCGGAGGTCATGATGACGTAGGCGGCGTGCGCGGCCGGGATTACCGGCAACCGCGCGGCTGACGGTGATTCGGCAAGGGTCGCCACGTCGTGGTGTCGATCCAGCCGCTGCGTGCCGCGCGCCGCCGCGGTATGGATGACCACCTGGGATCCGCACGCCCGCAGGTGTGTCGCAAGCGCGGCGTCAGACGTCGAGGCCGCGGCGACGCTGAAGGCCGCGCCGGCCTTGAGGACGCCGAGCATCGCCGCGACCATTGGCACGCAGAGCGATCCGACGATGGTGACGACAGACTCGGTCGGCAGGTCGGCGGATAGCAGGCCGGCGGCGATCCGGTCCGAGCACGCATCCAGTTCGGCGAAGGTGACGCTCGACGTTCCGTCGTAGGCGGCCACCGTCGCGGGAGACTCGGCGGCCCGCGCCGCGAACCGCCCGTGGACGGTCGACCCGGTGACGAGCTCGTCGCCGCTGACCAGCTCGGCGACGATGTCGGCGAAACTCTGTGCCACCCGGGCAATTGCGTCAGCGTCATAGGAGTCGCTGGTGTAGTCCCATTCCAAGATCAGTTGGGGGTCATCGGTTTCCACCACGTTGAGGCTCAATCCGAAGCGCACGTAGCTCGCCGGGTCCGGCATGGCACGCACGCCAGCCGATCCGAACCGCGGTTGGCCCACGTGGTCCCAGTTGAAGCAGGTGGACACATGTGTCCCCGGCGATTCCGAGAGGATCTCGGCGAACGGCAGCCGCTGGTGCTCGTAGGCATCCAACAACGCGGCACGAACAACCGGCAACGCCGTGGCGACATGGGCCTGGGGATCCAGGGGCAGCCGCAGTGGCAACAGGTTCGACAGGTAGCCGATCAGTCCGTGGCGGGCCGCGGCGTCGCGCGGGGCGGCCGAGACGCCGACGACCACCGCGTCCGCGCCGCCCCGGGACCGTGCCTGGTGCATGGCGTAACAGGCCAGTAGGGCGACGTAGCGGGTGCAGCCCATGTCGGCGGCGACGCGCTGCACCGCGGCCACGGTGTCGGCCGGCAGCGTGGTCCGCAGCCGGCCGCCCGGGCCTGCGGCCAGCTGCGCGGTGCGGGTGGCCTCGGCGCCAGCGAGGCTGGTGCGCCAGAAGTGGCGATCGGCTTCCGTTGCCCGCCCGGCGTGTTCGCGCCGCCAGGCGGCGAAGTCGACGGGCGCCGGTAACTCCGCGGCGGCACCGCGATACGCCGCGGCCAGCTCGTCGAGCACTATCCGCTCCGAGACCCCATCGAAGACGATGTGGTGGGCGGTCACGACAATTCGGCATTGCCGCTCGGCGAGGCGCAGCACCGCGATCCGCCACAACGGCCCCGCGGCCACGTCGATCAGCTGCTCGGCGTCTTCGGCGTACCAGCGCGCCAGCTCCTCGTCTCGATCAGCGGTGGACAGGGCAGTGAAATCGACCACGTGTACCACGGGCACCAGTTCTCGGTGCACCAGCAGCGTCTCGCCCTCGGCGCCGAACGTCGAGCGCAGCGCTTGGTGGCGCCCCGCGACGGCGGTCACGGCGTCCTGCAGGGCGTCGATGTCAAGCCGTTCCGAGACCTCTAGCGAGGTTCGGACATGGCATGCTCGGGCCGTATCGGAGTCGGCCTCGCAGGCCCACCACATCAGTTGCTCGTTGGGCGTGGCCGCGAGTTCGGCTTCGACACCGCCCACATCGTCGCGCCGGGACGAGTGCAGGGCCGAAACCACCGCGTCCAGCAGCTCCTCGGCGTCCCGGGACGACGCGGGCTCGGGCAGCCTTGCCATCAGCCGGATCCGTCCGCCGGAGCGGCGAATCATGAGCACGTCGCAGCACTGGTGCGCGGCGAAGTCCTCGTCTATTTCCCAGAATTCGGCAAGTTGCCGGTCCTGCTCGGTGTCACCCAGCAGGGACAGGTCGACCAGGTGCACGTTGGGCGGCCCGGCCGGTTCGACGAGCTTCTGCAGGCGCGGCTCGGCGGCGACGGCCGCTTTCACCGCCAGCGTGACCTCGTCGGGATCAAAGGTGCCGGTCAGGTCTGCGGTCGCCCGCGCCCGGCCGGTGCCAGCCGACACCGTCGCGGGCCGTGGCGCCGGGGGTCGCTGGACGGTCTGCAACCGCTCGCGTAGCCGCACCAGTTGGTCCACACCGCCCAGCAGATCGTCTGCGGCGACGCCGAAGTCGACGAAACACGCGATCTCGTCAACCCCCAGACCGGCGATCCGGCGGGCGACGTCAAGCGCATGGTCGAGATCGCCGATGATCGCGTTGTCCTGCAGGAAACGATCGACCGCCCGATCGAGCAGGTAGGTTCGTTCACTGTCGGTGAGCCGTTCGAATGCGTGTTGTTCGCGGCTCCCGGTGACCGCGCTGAACAGGTCGACCGACGACCCGAGGTAGCGGTGCAGCGGGGTGCGGGCCAGCCGGGCCGCGGAGTCGTCCGAGGTGACCAGCGTGTGGACCAGGGCGGTGACATGTCCGGGCCCGGTGATGCCGGCGCCGCGGCGGGCGTTCCGGTAGAGCGCGATGTTCGACGCGAGCTGCTCGGTGCTCTGGCCGACCAGGTTGGTCAGAATCGACAGGCCTCGTTCTCCTGCCGTGCGGAAGGTTTCCGGGGAGCCCAGTGCCGCGATCCAGGTCGGCAGCTCAGCTTGCCGGGGCTGCGGATACAGACTGACCTCGGCCTCAATACCATTGCGCTGGAACGTGATTGGATCGCCGCGCCACAGCCGCTGCACGGTGTCGATGTCCCGCCACATCACTTCGCGGCGTCGGTCGAACGGTTCGCGGGCGAGGATGAAGTCGTTGCGCTGCCAACCGGAGGCGAACGCAACCCCTATCCGCCCGTCGGACAGGTTGTCGATCATCGCCCACTCCTCGGCGACCCGGATCGGGTCGTGCAGCGGAAGCACGACGCTGCCGGCGTGGATCCGGATCTTTGTGGTGATCCCGGCAAGGAACGCCCCCAGCACCGACGGGTTGGGTGACAGGCCGCCGAAGGAGTGGAAGTGGCGTTCCGGAATCCACAGGGTGGCCAGGCGCCCATCGGCGGCCGCGGCCGCGCTGCGGATCACGTCGAAGATGCCGGGTGTGTTGCGTGGGTAGTCGCCGAAGAAGGAGAGGCTGAGCACCGGCGCCGGCGACCCGCCGGAGATCCGAACCTGCGGCGCTTGGGGTTCGGATTCTCTTGGGACCGCCCGGGTCTCAGCCACACCGCGGGCCGCGACCGTCGCCTTGGCGTCGACCAACCGTTCGGCTCGGTGAGCCGCCGAAGTGTCTGCCGCCGCCCGGTTGAGCAGGCCGGCGTCGCGCAACTCCCGGGTCGCGCCGCCGGCCGCGTCGACTACCCGTTCGATATCGGCATCGCTGTGTGCGGTGGACAGGAAGCAGGTGCCTCCTTCGGCGATGTAGACGCCTTTGGTCAGCATCGCGGCGTTGAAGTAGTCCATCTCCACCGGTTGATAGGCAAAGCTCAGGTTGCCGTTGATGGAGAAACGGAAAAAGGAGCCGAAGTTGTGCATCGCGAACGGCACGCCCAGATCGGCGAATCGTGCGTTCAGTTCGGCACGCATCTCGTCGGTGCGCTGATTGAGCCGGCTGGTGAGCCGTGGTCCATCGTCGCTGAGCTTGCGCAGCACGGCACGCGCTGCGGCCATCGCCAGCGGGTGGCGGCAGAAGGTGCCGGCGGTGTAGGTGACCGGTGGTCCCGGGCGGGTGGCTCCGCCGTCGACGCGGTTCATCACGTCGGCCCGGCCGGCCACCACCCCGATCGGCATGCCGCCGCCGATCACCTTGGCGTAGCTGACGATATCCGGCGCGACGCCGAAATGGGCTGCGGCGCCGCCGGGGTGGATGCGGAACCCGGTGAGCACCTCGTCGAAGGCCAGCAGCACATCGTGTGACTTGGTGATGTCGCGGAGCTCGCGAAGGAAGTCGCCGGGATGCAGGTCGGGCCGGCGGTTCTGCACGGGTTCGACCAGGACCGCGGCCAGATTCGAGCCGCGGCAGCGGATCTCGGCGAGCGCGCGCTTGTCGGCGTAGGGCAGCACGATCACGTCGTGAACCAGGCCGGGCGGTGTGCCGATGGCCATCGGGGTGGCCGAGACGTCGTTGATTCCGATCGGGTTGACCAGAGTCGAATCGAAGTGACCGTGATAAGCGTTGCGGAACACCGCGATCGTGTTGCGGCCGTTGTGCGCCCGGGCCAGCCGCATCATGGTCATCACCGCTTCGGTTCCGCTGTTGCAGAACAATATTCGGTCCTGACCGGTGAGTTCGGCCAGCATTGCGGCGACTTCGCCGGCGACGGCCGATTCGGGGCCCAGCTGCATCCCGGTGGCGAGTTGTTCGCGCACCGCATCGACGATGAAGGGCGCTTGATGACCGAATAGGTTGACGCCGAAGCCCATTGCGATGTCGACGAAGTCGTTGCCGTCCACATCGGTGAGGTGCGCCCCCCAAGAGGAGACCACCCGAAGCGGCGCTGCGAAAGCCGCCGTCTCGGGCCGTACGTCGGAGGCGCTGCGCCGGTTATTGCACATCACCGGTAGGTAGGAGCGGTATTCGGCGATAGAACGCGCGGTCATGCGGGTGTAGGTGTCGGTCAGCGTGCTGAGGTAGTCGCCGCGATCGTCAGCCGGGGACGGCGCTTTTCCACCGTGTTGCGTGACGTAATCGGTGATCGCCGCAACGGTGAGCAATTCTTCGAAAAGCTGGCGCAGCACCAACATCACCCCGAAGGTGGTATCGACCCGGCTCACCACTTCCACCAGCACCATCGAGTCCGCGCCCTGCTCCAGCAGTGGGCGCCGCGGCTCCACCTCATCTGGCTGCATGCCGAGTAGCTCGGCGATCCAGCCTGTGATGACAGCTGCCACCGCGGTTACCGCTGCGCTGCGTTGTGGTGCGCTGCGTTGTGGCGGGCGTACACCGGCAGGCGAGATATCCGCCATCGTGGCTGTCCCTTCGTCGATTGCGCCATTGCGTTCAAACGGTTTCGGCGGCCGCGTGATCCAGAGTGGTCTGCGGCGGAAAGGATGCGCCGGAAGCGGCACCGGCGTGAAGGTCGCGGGTGGATAGACCCGCGACCAGTTAACGTGGGCACCGGCGAGGTGCAGCGCGATCGCCAACCGCTGGTCGTCATCGAGTGCGGCGCCGGTCGAGTCGCGTTCGGCTGGCCAGCGCGCCGCCGGCCGGACTTCGACACGGACCCCGTCCTGCCGGGCAGCGGCAGATGCGGTGCACGCCACCCAATGCTGGCCCGGCAGCAGATCCGCCAGCGCCGCGTCGACCGTGGCGGCATCGGCTTCGTCTCGAATGACGACGATCTGATTCGGCGCGTCGGCGTCGTTGGTGGCCACCAGCTCCGACGGCTGTGCGGACTGCCAGGACCTGAGTGCGCCCAGCGCGGTCTGGGAATCCGGTGCGACGACGACGAGCCGGAATCGATGATGGTCGCGACCGAGCGCGGAGCTGGCGCAGACGTCGGGAAACGCTTCGGCCGCACCACGATCGAGTAGCTCAGCATAGGCGGTAACCAGGTCATGCAGCGCCGCGTCGCTGCGGCCCGAAATCAGCAATATCTGCACCGGACGTGAAACATGTTGCGGTGGAGCAATTTCAGGCGAATCCGCGAGAATCACGTGGGCATTGGTGCCGGCCATCCCGAACGAGCTGATCGCAGCCAGCCGTCCGCGTTTCCGGCGAGGCCAGGCGGTGGGCCGGGTGGTAACCGCGAACCGCAGGCTGTCCCAGGGCACTTCCGGGTTTAACCTGGCCGCGTGCAGGGTGGGCGGAATTTCGTCGTTATCCATGCACAGCACGACTTTTGCCAGCGAGAGCAGGCCCGCGGCGGCCTCCAGGTGCCCGAAGTTCGACTTGACCGAGCCGAGCTGAACGGTGCCGGTCGACCCGTAAACGTCGGCCAGGCCGGCAAGCTCGATGGGATCTCCGAGCCGGGTGCCGGTGCCGTGGGCCTCCACCACATCGACGCCGTCGGGATCGATGCCCGCGCAGCTCAACGCCTCGCGCATGACGTCGCGTTGCGCGGTGCTGCGTGGCACCGTCAGGCCGGCACCCCGGCCGTTGTGGTTGACCGCCGAACCCCGGATAATCGCGCGTGGCCGTCGCCCGGCCGCCAAAGCGGCCGACAGCGGCTGCAGCACGAATGCCAACGCTCCCTCACCCTGCCCGAAGCCCTCGGCGTCGTCGGCAAATGGCCTGCTCCGGCCGCCAGCGGCCACCGCGTCTAACGCCTTGCGCAACAACAGGTTTTGCGGTGTGGCAATGAGGTTGGCGGCGGCGACCACCGCCAGCGTGCACTCCCGGTCATGGAGGCTGCGGCATGCCAAGTGCAGGGCCACCAGCGACGACGAACATGCGGTGTCGACGTGCATTATCGGCCCGGTAAGTCCGAAGACGTGGCCCAGCCGGCCGGCCGCGACGGCGCGAGCCGTGCCGGTCCCGGTGTACGCGTCGAAAAGCTCACGCCGACACAGATCGGCGCTTTGCAGCAGATAGTCGTCACTGCTGGTGCTGACGAACGCCCCGGTTCGCTCGCTCGCCGCGCACCGGATCGACACCCCGGCGTCAGCGAACGCCCGGTCGGTGACTTCGAGGATCATGCGTTGCTGCGGGTCCATTCCCGCGGCTTCCTTGGGCGAGATGGAAAAGTATCCCGGGTCGAATGCATCGTGATCGGCTATTAGCGCGGCGCTCTGCGGTGCTACGCCGCCGTCGCGGCGACCATCGCCGTCGCAATCAAGCGTGACATTCCAGCCGTCGTCACCGATCGCTGTGATCGCGTCGCCGCCGGCCCGCAGAAAAGTCCACAGTTGTGAGGCCGTTTCGATGCCGGCGGGCAATCGTAATCCCATGCCGAGCACGGCTATGGGTTCGCGGCGACCGGCCCTGAGTCTTTCGATCGTCTCGCGCTGTCGTGCCAGGGTTTCTCGGGCCGTCGCCAGCAGTTCATGGACGTTGATCGGCTCCCCGAGCGAATCGCTTGGCGAACCGAACCCGGGTCCCTGCATCCGATACCCCTCACCGAAGCATCGACGACGGACGGTGTTCAAACCGCGGTCACTGGCCGGCTGGTCGGCCTGCCCAAGCGCTGATCGGAGACAACGTTCCGACCCCCCGTCACGTTAGTCGCTAACATCCTGTTCCGCGAGAGGCCAAATTTATCCGGAACCGCAGGTAGACGAAGCGACATCGGCTAGGCGCACTAGCCAGGGGCCCGAGGCGCCCGGCGGTCGGTCCGACGCGATGACACGCATTGCAGGTGAATCGAAGCTCTCGCCGTGAGACATTGTCGTCGGGAATGCGACGAAGATGCCGGGCGGCCGTATTCATCCAGGCCCGATGCGGCCGCCACACACACGAGCAGGTGGGTGCCATGGATCGCACGTTTGCGCTTGTGCTTCTCGATGTGGTCGTCATCGTCGTCACTGCCCGACTGTTCGGAAAAGTCGCACCGAGGCTCGGCCAGCCGGCCGTGATCGGCGAAGTGCTTGCGGGGATTGCGCTGGGACCCAGTCTGCTCGGGCTGTTACCGGGTCACCTGGACACTCGCCTCTTCCCCGGCGAGGTGATGCCCTACCTCAAGATGTTGGCCGAACTCGGACTGGTCTTGTTCGTTTTCATGGTCGGCCTGGAATTGGACTTCACGCTGATCCGTGGACGTCGGCGTGCTGTCGCCAGCATCTCGCTTCTGTCTTTCGCAGCGCCCTTTGTCCTCGGTCTGCTGGTGACGTTGGTCCTGCATCCGCGGCACCACATGGTCGACGGCAAGCAGGTGCCCTTGTCAACCTTGATGCTGTTGATGGGTATCGCAATGTCGATCACCGCATTTCCGGTCCTCGCTCGGATTATCGCTGAACGCAAGGTATATCGGACCAGAGTCGGAGTTCTGGCACTTTCGGCGGCCGCGGTTGACGATGTTCTCGCATGGACACTGCTGGCATACGTGTGCGCCATCGTCAAGGGCAACGGTGTCATGACGGTGCTCCGAATCCTCATGCTGTCCGCCCTGTTTGCGGCGCTGATGCTGGGCGTGGCGCGACCACTTCTTGCGCGAATGGTCAAGTGGCACCAGAAGGTAAGCGGCTCCGCCGTCGTCATGCTGGCTGTCGTTGCCGGCGGTGCACTGCTGTCGGCCTTCATCACGGCCAGAATTGGCATCCACGAGATCTGCGGTGCATTCCTTTTTGGCGCGATCATGCCCAGGCAGGGCGCGCAACCTCTCAGACGGGTGATCCTCGACCGACTTGGGGAAATCAATTCGCTGTTGCTGTTACCCGTATTCTTCGTCATCGCGGGTTTCAGCGTCAATCTGCGTACCCTCTCGCGACTCGATCTGGCATTGCAATTGCTGTTGGTTCTGACAGCTGCCGGCACCGGAAAACTTGGCGGCACCTTCGCCGGTGCCCGCCTGCAGCGAATTTCCGCCCAGCACAGCGCCGCAATCGCCGTGCTCATGAACACCCGCGGACTGACCGAGTTAGTGGTCCTGTCGGTCGGCAAAGAGGTCGGCATTTTCGACACCGACATGTTCACCATCATGGTGGTCATGGCCCTGGCGACCACGGTTTTCTGTCAACCGGCGCTGCGGATCGTGTACCCCGACAAGGCGGTCCAAGAAGACATTGATGCCGCCGCGACAGCCGAGCCAGACTCCTGAACAGACGTGCTTAGTCTGACGATTCGCCGTCGGCGTTCGAGTCCTTGGACTCGTCGGAGCCTTCGGATTCCTCGGAGTCTTTGGGCTTGCTGGACTCTTCGGCCTTCTTGGATGTCGCCTTCTGCAGCAATGTTTCCAGCTGGGCGCCGGTGATCCGCCGAAACGCCCGCCGTGGCCGATTGACGTCCAGAATGGCGACTTCCAAGTTGGCCACCCCCAGGGCGGGCTGACCGTTTCCCGAGGTATCAGCGCTGCTCGCCCGCAGCGCCTCCACCGCAATCCGCAGCGCGTCGGGCAGATCGGCGTTCTCGGCGTAGGACTCCTTGAGGGCGTTGGCGATCGGCTCGGTGGTGCCGCCCATCACCACGAAATGCGGCTCGTCGGCGATCGAACCGTCGTAAGTGATCCGGTACAGCTCAGGTGGTTTGGTCTCGCCGTAATGGGCGACCTCCGCCACACACAGCTCGACCTCATACGGCTTGGCCTGCTCGGTGAAGATGGTGCCGAGCGTCTGGGCGTAAACATTGGCTAGCTGGCGTCCGGTGACGTCGCGACGGTCATAGGCGTAGCCACGGGTGTCGGCGAACTGGATCCCGCCGCGGCGCAGATTGTCGAATTCGTTGAACTTGCCCGCGGCGGCAAAACCCACGCGATCGTAGAGTTCGCTGATTTTCTGCAGTGAGCGCGACGGGTTTTCCGCGACGAACAACACGCCGCCGGAGTAGGCCAGCGCCACCACGCTGCGGCCCCGAGCAATGCCTTTGCGGGCGAGCTCGCTGCGCTCGCGCATCGCCTGCTCGGGCGAGATGAAGTACGGAAAGCTCACTTCTCACCGCCGTCTGGCCCGAAAGTGTCAGCACGCGAACGACTTCCGATGACTTCGCGGGCCAGCTCGGCAATCCGGCTCTCCGGGACGTCGACCGCCCCGTCGGCGCCGATGGTGACCGCTGTGGGATAAATTCCGCGAACCAGATCCGGGCCGCCGGTGGCCGAGTCGTCGTCGGCGGCGTCGTAGAGCGCCTCCACGGCCACCCGCAACGCGGAATCGGCATCGGTGACTTGAGAGTACAGCTTCTTCATCGACGACTTGGCGAAGATCGATCCCGAGCCCACCGACTGGTAACCCTCTTCCTCGATGTTCCAGCCTCCAGCGGCGTCGAACGAGACGATGCGCCCCGCGGTCTGCGGGTCGGAGGCATGAATGTCGTAGCCCGCCAGCAACGGCAGCGCCACCAGGCCCTGCATCGCCGCCGCGAGGTTGCCGCGCACCATGATCGCGAGCCGGTTGACCTTGCCGGCGAACGTCAGCGGCACCCCTTCGAGCTTCTCGTAATGCTCGAGTTCGACGGCGTACAGGCGAGCGAACTCCACGGCCACGGCCGCGGTGCCGGCGATTCCGGTGGCGGTGTAGTCGTCGGTGATGTACACCTTTTTGACGTCGCGCCCGGCGATCATGTTGCCCTGGGTCGAGCGCCGGTCTCCGGCGATGATGACGCCGCCGGGGTACTTCAACGCGACGATGGTGGTGCCGTGCGGCAGCTGCCCGCCGACGGTGCCAGGATGCGCACCGCCGTTGACGCTTGCCGGCAACAATTCCGGCGCCTGGCGGCGCAGGAAGTCAGCGAATGAGGAGAGGTCTGCAGCGGATCCGGAAAGTGCCGATTTAGGGGACAAGCGATCAGGCAACGGCCAGGTCACTGTCCGCCCTTTTGGACGTATGCGCGGACGAAGTCTTCGGCGTTCTCCTCGAGCACGTCGTCAATCTCATCGAGCAGATCGTCGGTCTCCTCGGCCAGCTTTTCGCGACGCTCCTGGCCTGCGGCAGTGCTGCCGGCGAAGTCGTCGTCGTCTCCGCCGCCACCGCCGCGTTTGGTCTGCTCCTGAGCCATCGCCGCCTCCTGCTCTCGTCATGGCCTGCTTACAGGCCGCGGGCGCCGTACCGCACGCCCGCTGGTCTTTCCCTAACAGTACCGGTCAGCGCCGACGTTTCCGGGCTTACGCTCCCTGCCGCGCTCACGGATCTCAGCTGGTGAGTTGTTCCACTAGTTCGGCGGCGCTGTCCACGGACTCCAGCAGGGCGCCGACGTGGGCTTTGCTGCCCCGCAGCGGCTCGAGCGTCGGTATTCGTACCAGCGAGTCACCGCCCAGGTCGAAAATGACCGAGTCCCAGCTGGCGGCGGCGATATCGGCGCCGAACCTGCGCAGACATTCGCCGCGGAAGTACGCCCGCGTGTCGGTGGGCGGGTTGTCCACAGCCTCGAGCACCTGGTGTTCGCTGACCAGCCGTTTCATCGAACCCCGGGCCACCAAGCGGTTGTACAGGCCTTTGTCCAGCCGGACATCGGAATACTGCAGGTCGACCAGATGCAATCGGGGCGCCGACCAGCTCAGATTCTCCCGGTGCCGGAAACCGTCGAGCAGCCGCAGCTTGGCCGGCCAGTCCAGCAATTCGGCGCATTCCATCGGGTCGCGCTCGAGCAGGTCGAGCACGTGGGTCCAGGTTTCCACGATGTCGGACGCCCGCGGGTCCGGGTCGCGGCTGTCGACCAGCTTGGCCACCCGGTCCAGATACGCCCGTTGCAGCGCCAGACCGGTCATTTCGCGGCCATCTGCCAGGGCCACCGTGGCCCGCAGGGTGGGATCACGGCTGATCGCATGGACCGCGTGCACCGGGCGGGCCAACGCCAGATCAGCCAGATCGATTCCCTCTTCGATCAGGTCGAGCACCAGCGCCGTGGTACCGAGCTTGAGGTAGCTCGACGTTTCGGCAAGATTGGCGTCGCCGATGATGACGTGCAGCCGGCGGTACCGGTCGGCGTCGGCATGCGGTTCGTCGCGGGTGTTGATGATGCCGCGTTTCAGCGTGGTCTCCAGGCCGACCTCGACCTCGATATAGTCGGCGCGCTGCGACAGCTGGAATCCCGGCTCGTCGCCGGAGGGCCCGATACCAACCCGCCCCGAGCCGGTTACCACCTGGCGCGACACCAGAAACGGGGTGAGCCCGGCGATAATGGCCGAGAACGGTGTCTGGCGAGACATCAGATAGTTCTCGTGCGCCCCGTAGGACGCGCCTTTGCCGTCGACGTTGTTCTTGTAGAGCTGCAGTTTCGCGGCGCCGGGGACGCTCGCGACGTGCCGCGCCGCCGCCTCCATCACCCGTTCACCAGCTTTGTCCCAGATCACCGCGTCGAGCGGGTCGGTGCACTCGGGCGCGGAGTATTCGGGGTGCGCGTGGTCGACGTAGAGCCGCGCGCCATTGGTCAAGATCATGTTGGCCGCCCCCACCTCGTCCGCGTCGACCACGGGCGGCGGCCCGGCCGAGCGGCTCAGGTCGAAGCCCCGGGCGTCCCGCAGCGGCGATTCCACCTCGTAGTCCCAACGGGTCCGTTTGGCGCGCTGAATACCCGCGGCAGCGGCATAGGCCAGCACCGCCTGCGTCGAGGTGAGGATCGGGTTGGCGGTCGGGTCCGACGGCGATGAGATGCCGTACTCGACCTCCGTGCCGATAATCCGTTGCATGCTTTAGAGCCTAGGCCCGGCGACGATGCGGCCCGCGTAGCGGGCCGCTGAGAAGGCGGGCAATCGGGCCGGCCAGGATCGGGAGCGGTCGCATGGATCGACTGGCGCATTCAGCTGCCGATTGGTACGGTCGCCCCCGACTCGCCCCGACCATTTGCACCCCAGACTTCGGAGTTTCCGCGTTGACGCCAAAAGGGCTGTGGCCTTTGCTCATTTCCGCAGCGCTGAGCCGCCGTCGCCGCAAGACGTGCGGGGACCGGCGGTGAACCCCGACCCATTTCAGCACGCACAGTCCGGCGCTGACCTGGTTCCCGCGGGACCGCTCCAAGCCGAACAGATCAGCTATGCGTTCGCGATCTACTACCTACCCATGCCGTCGGCGAACCCGTTCGCCACCTTGGATGCGCTGCTGGCCAGCGAATTCAGGGAATTCCACCACGCCGACTATCTCAGCGGAGATGAAACAGAGCCCACCGTGAACGCCTGGATCACCGTCGATCCGCACCACGACTGTCCGCCCCCGAGCCCCGAGTTTGTCCAGTTGTTCGGTCGCGGAGTCAGCCCGCAGCAGACGGCGGCGCTACCAGCCACCGAGGCGGCGCTGGTCCTCAACTTCGTCTACCCGAAGGGCCAGGGTCTGAGCCGCATGCGTACGGCGCTGCGGTTGACCAGTGAACTGGCCTCGTGCACCGGCGGCCTGATTTGGGACGACGAGACGCGGGAAGTCTTCACCCCGGCCGCATGGACCGAAATGCGCATCGACCAATGGACGGGTCCGACGCCGGATATCAGCGACCACACGGTCATTCACGTCTACCAGACCGACGGCCATATGCGGCTGATCACGCTTGGCATGGCGAAGTTCGGGCTGCCCGACGTCGTGGTGAACCAACTGCCGCGGTCGGTCAGCCATCAGGTCGGGGATCTAGTCAGTGCGTTCTGTCAGGCGATCACCGACGGATCCGTCGTCGAACGTCGCGGAGAGTTCGATCTCGACGTCCGCCGCATTGGTTCCGCGGGCACCGAGACGGCGCCACTCACCCTGAAAGTGGGGACGCCCGAAGCCGGTGATCCCGACAACCGGATCCTCGAACTCACCTTTGACCGCGGGGCCGGCGAGGATGTTCACGCTCGGCGACACGCGGTGTTGGCGCCGGTGTTCGGCTCCGGGTCACCGGTCGTCCCGACAATGCATAACGATGCGCTCAACGCCGCCAGCAAACAGGCCAGAAGCAAGCTGCCGGCGCTGCGCGGCCTGTTCAACGAGGGGCTGGAACCAGGTGAATCCCTGCAACTGAAGGCCCCGTTCGAAGGTGCGGGTGGTATCCGGGAGTGGATCTGGGTGGAGGTCGCGAGCTGGACCGATGACGCGATCACCGGGTTCCTGGTCAACGAGCCGGCCAGCAGCCTGGGCCTGCATGCGGGCCAGACCGTCCAAATCGCCGAATCGACGGTCTTTGACTACATGCACAAGCGGCGCGACGGCGTCATCGACGGCAACGAGACCGAGAGACTGATCCGCAGCCAGCTCAATTAAGGCCTCCGGGCGATGCTTCATCGCCACCACGCCCGGTATGACGGGTCCGGCTCGCTTATTCGGGGACTAGGGTGAGCCGGCATGAAGCTCTCCCCGCGCCGCATGCCGTCACGCCTGGCACCTGCGACTGTCGCGGCTGAAAGCTGGTTCTTGCAGCATGGCTTGCCGTCTGTGCTGACCAAGCGGTCCCGATGGCGGCGACTGTGGTCCAGGTCAGCGCCCGCGCTGGCCGCCTATGCCGCGTTTCACTGCTGGACCTTCCCGTTGTTCCTGATCACCAAGGGCGAAGATGTCAACATCGGCGAGGACCCCACCCCGCGAGATTGGGTCGTTCTGACGATCGTCGCGCTGGCCCCAGTTCTGATTGTGGGGGTCGGCTGGCTGGTGTCGCGAATGTCGGACAGGCGCAAACGTGCGATGGCAGCCACCGCAGCGGTCAGCATGGTGGGCGTCGTGATCGTCGTCGAAACCGACCCGTCCCATCTACCCGGCGCAGCCATCTTCACGGCGCTGGTGCTGCTCCTGACCGCCAGCGGTATCGGGTCGGTGGTCGGATGGGCGCTGCGCATCACCGTCTCGCAATTTGCGACGATCGGCGCACTGGCGGTACGGGCGCTGCCGGTCGTCCTGCTGACGACGTTGGTGTTCTTCAACGGCAACGTCTGGCTGATGGCCGCGACGATCGGCGCCGAGCGACTGGGGCTCGCGATTGCGTTTCTGCTCAGCATCGCCGCCGCCTTCGTCGTCTCCGCCACCAGGGAGCGGGTCCGGCCCATGCTGCAGTCAGCCGCGGCGCTGCCCAGAGATTGTGAACGGCTGATCCACACACCGTTTGCGGAGCTTCCCGATTCTGCCGGCAGCCCCCCGCTGACCAGGGCTGAACGCGTCAACATGGTCTTCGTGCTGGCCGTCTCGCAGCTGGTGCAGATCATGGTGGTGGCACTGCTGACCGCGGTGATCTACGTGATGCTCGGGCTGATCGTGCTCAGTTCGGCACTGCTCGACGAATGGACCCGCGGCGCGCCCAGCAGCTCGACCGTGTTGGGCCTGACGTTTCCGGTGCCGGATTCGCTGATCCACATGTGCCTGTTCCTGGGCGCGCTGACCTTCATGTACATCAGCGCTCGCGCGGTCGACGACGCCGAATACCGCACCACGTTCGTCGACCCACTGATCGACGATCTGCATGCCACCCTGATCGCCCGCAACCGGTATCACGCCAGCATCACCGGCTACTCCCCCCGTGTTGACGCCGCTGACCACAGTGATTAATTTCGCCTGATGTCCACCACCGAAGACGGAGCAGTCGTTTTGGAACCACCAGGCGACTTGTCCGGGAAGCGTTATGGCGAAGTACTTCTGGTAACCCCCGGCGAGGCGGGTCCGCAGGCGACCGTCTACAACAGCTTCCCGCTCAACGACTGTCCCGCCGAGCTGTGGTCGGCACTGGATCCCAAGGCCATTGCCACCGAACATGGTGCCGCGGGCGCCTTGCTCAACGGCCCCCGTTATTGGCTGATGAACGCCATCGAAAAGACGCCCCAGGGCCCGCCGGTGATCAAGAACTTCGGCGGAATCGAGATGCTCCAGCAAGCCACGGTCCTGTTGTCGTCGATGAATCCCGCGCCATACACCGTCAACCAGGTCAGACGCAATACCGTCTTCATCTTCAACGCCGGCGAAGAGATCTACGAACTGCGCGACCCCGAAGGACAGCGCTGGGTCATGCAGACCTGGAGCCAGGTGGTCGACCCCAACCTGTCCCGAGCCGACCTGGCCAAGCTGGCGGACCGGCTGAACCTGCCCAGCGGGTGGGCCTATCAGCCACGCAGGCTCAGCAACGAGCTGCGGATCGACACCACCGCCCGCGCCGCCCGCGTTCTGCAGGACGACCTCGCCAACAGCTATTCCCTGGTGATGGCCTGAGCCCCTACAGGTACTGGCCCAGGTTCGACTCGGTGTCGATAGCCCGGCTGGCGCTCGACGACTTGCCGGTGACCAGGGTGCGGATGTAGACGATCCGCTCGCCCTTCTTGCCCGAAATCCGCGCCCAGTCATCGGGGTTGGTGGTGTTGGGCAGGTCCTCGTTCTCGGCGAACTCGTCGACGATCGAATCGAGCAGATGCTGGATCCGCAGCCCCGGTTGGCCCGTCTCGAGCACCGACTTGATCGCGTTCTTCTTGGCCCGGTCGACGACGTTTTGGATCATCGCCCCGGAGTTGAAGTCCTTGAAGTACATGACTTCCTTGTCACCGTTGGCGTAGGTGACCTCCAGGAACCGGTTGTCGTCGATCTCGGCGTACATCCGCTCGACGACTTTCTCGATCATCGCCTTGATGCAGACGGTGCGGTCGTCGCCGAACTCGGCGAGGTCGTCGGCGTGCAGCGGCAGCGCCTCGGTCAGGTACTTCGAGAAGATGTCTTGCGCCGCTTCGGCATCCGGGCGTTCGATCTTGATCTTCACGTCCAGGCGTCCGGGCCGCAGGATCGCCGGGTCGATCATGTCCTCCCGGTTGGAGGCGCCGATCACGATGACGTTCTCCAGCCCCTCCACCCCGTCGATCTCGCTGAGCAGCTGCGGGACCACCGTCGTCTCGACATCGGAGGAAACCCCGGTGCCGCGGGTGCGGAAGATCGAGTCCATCTCGTCGAAGAACACGATCACCGGCGTGCCTTCGGAGGCCTTCTCCCGGGCCCGCTGGAAGATCAGCCGGATGTGGCGTTCGGTCTCGCCGACGAACTTGTTCAGCAGCTCCGGGCCCTTGATGTTGAGGAAGTAGGACTTGGCCTCACGGGCGTCGTCGCCGCGGACCTCGGCCATCTTCTTTGCCAGCGAGTTGGCCACCGCCTTGGCGATCAAGGTCTTACCGCAGCCGGGCGGGCCGTAGAGCAACACACCCTTGGGCGGGCGCAGCGCGTACTCGCGGTACAACTCCTTGTGCAAGAACGGCAGCTCCACCGCATCGCGGATCTGCTCGATCTGGCGAGTCAGGCCACCGATGTCCTCGTAACTGACGTCGGGCACCTCTTCCAGCACCAGGTCCTCGACCTCGGCCTTGGGGATGCGCTCGAAGGCATACCCGGCTTTGGTGTCGACCAGCAGCGAGTCGCCGGGGCGCAGCTTGCGCGGCCGGGTGTCGTCGTTGAGGGCCCCATCGTTAGGGGGAATGCTGTCGGGCAGGTCCTCGGCGACCAACGGTTCGGCCAGCCACACGATGCGTTCCTCGTCGGCGTGGCCGACCACCAGAGCGCGGTGACCATCGGCGAGAATCTCACGCAACGTGGAGATCTCGCCCACCGATTCGAACCTGCCGGCCTCGACGACGGTCAACGCCTCGTTGAGCCGGACCGTTTGGCCCTTCTTGAGGGACTTGGCGTCGATGTTCGGAGAGCATGTCAGGCGCATCTTGCGACCCGAGGTGAAGACGTCGACGGTGTCGTCGTCGTGGGTGGCCAGCAGCACGCCATAGCCGCTGGGCGGCTGCCCCAGCCGATCGACCTCTTCACGCAGCGCCAGCAATTGCTGACGGGCTTCTTTAAGAGTTTCCATTAATTTCGAATTGCGCGCGGCAAGAGAGTCGATACGGGCTTCGAGCTGATGCACATCGCGGGCGGGGCGCGACGGGCTCTGGTGTGCCAGCGCGTTCTCCAGTTGCTCGCGCAGTAGCGCGGCTTCACGCCGCAGCTGTTCCAATTCGGCAGCATCGGTGCTGGGCAGGGGCATATCGCGGGGTGTCCCGAATGCTTCAGAACGCTCTGATTCAGCCATGTTGCCCTCCTTTCCCGCACCGGGAGCGGTGCGGCGGATACCTCAACGCTACCGGCCATCGCGAGTTCATGTGCGGAACCAAATGCCGCCGGAAATAACAAGTTGTTTCGCGCTGGTAATCTCGGCTTCCACTCGGCCCGATCGAAAGGAGCGCCGCGACGGTGAAATCCCTCGCCACAGCCAGTGCTGCCGGCGCCCGCATCGGTGGCGGAGCCGACAGTGTGACATCGGTTGCAGTGTCGGCCTCCTCGTCGCGACCCGCCGTGTACCGCCGTTAGCCGGGCCTGCCGCTGGATGCATCGCCACCTCCGCAAAGCCTGCATCGCCGTGAGCGTCGTCGCCATCGTGGCGGCGGCGCTCTCGGGATGTTCGCGGCCCGAGTCCGCGACGTCTGCTGTCCCATCGGTACCCCCCGCCACGTCCACCCCGGTGGCGCCGAGGCCGGCCGCCTCGCTGCCTTCCCCCGACGCGTTGGTCGAGGTGTTGTCCCGGCTGGCCGACCCGGCGGTCGCCGGAGCCGACAAGACCAGCCTCGTCGAGGACGCCACCCCGGAGACGGTCGCCGCCCTGGACCGGTTCACCACCGCTGCCCGAGACGGCGGCTACCTGCCACTGAGTTTCGCGGCGAGCAACATCACGTGGTCGGGCGTGGACCCGGCCGCCGTGACGGCCACCATCGTTGTCACCACAGCCAAACCCGACGATCACGAATTCACCTTCCCGATGGAGTTCAAACCCACCCAGAGTGGTTGGCAGCTATCGCGGCGAACCGCGGAGATGCTGTTGGCCCTCAGCAATTCTCGAGTCTCGTCGCCGGCTCCCGGCCCCGCGCCGGCACCGGAACCAAGCCCCGCCCCGGCACGGGAACCCAACCCGCCGTCTCCGACGCCGTCTGGCTGAGCGCGCAGATGTGGATCGGCTGGCTCGAATTCGACGTGCTGCTGGGCGACGTGCGGTCACTGAAACAAAAGCGGTCGGTGGTGCGTCCCGTTGTCGCCGAACTGCAGCGCAAGCTCAGCGTGTCGGCCGCCGAGACCGGCTCGCGAGATCTCTACCGCCGCGCCGGCATCGGAGTGGCCACGGTTTCAGGTGACCGCAGTCACGCCGTCGACGTCCTCGACGCGGCCGAACGGCTGGTCGCCGCGCACCCCGAGTTCGAGTTGTTGTCGGTGCGCCGGGGTCTGCACCGCAGTGACGATTAGCAAAACTAACCGTCACGCCCGGGGCGCTTGCGGCCGAGCGGCGCGGGAGCGACGGCTCCGGGCGCCAGCCGGCGCGCGGCCACCAGGAATGCGGTGTGGCCGCGCATCGAATGCTGCGGCCGCACGGCCAGCCCGACGACATTCCAGCCGCGCTGCAACGTCTCCCACGACCGCGGCTCGGTCCAAAGCTGTTGGGCCCGCAGCGCCTCCACGACCGTGGAAAGTTGGGTGACGGTGGCGACGTAGATCACCAACACCCCGCCCGCCGACACCAGCCGCGACACCGAGTCCAGAACTTCCCAGGGAGCCAGCATGTCCAGCACGGCCCGGTCGACCGAGCCGTCGGGCAGGTCGGAGTCGGCGACGTCGCCCACGATCAGCCGCCAGTTCTGCGGAGCCGCACCATAGAAGTTCGTCACGTTGCGACAGGCATGCTCGGCATGGTCGGCGCGCTGCTCGTAGGAGATCACCCGGCCCTCGGGCCCGACCGCCCGCAACAGCGACAGGGTCAGCGCGCCGGACCCGGCTCCGGCTTCAAGCACCCGGGCGCCCGGAAAGATGTCGCCCTCATGCACGATCTGAGCGGCATCTTTCGGGTAGATCACCTGTGGCCCACGCGGCATTGACATCACGTAGTCGACCAGCAACGGGCGCAGCACCAGAAACGGCGCACCGTTACTGGATTTGACCACGCTGCCCTGCTGCAGCCCGATCACCGCATCGTGGGCGATCGAACCTCGGTGGGTGTGAAACTCGTTGCCCGGGGTGAGCACCATCGTGTAGTGGCGGCCCTTGGCGTCGGTCAGCTGCACGCGTTCGCCCGCCGCGAAGGGACCGGTTGCCGACACGCCGTCCAGGGTGCCAGCCGACTCGCCGCAGCCGATGTTCGGGGTTGTCGGCGCCCCGTCTTAGGCTGCGGGCATGACGGACCAGCTGACACCGGGGGCGGATCCGCGGGTCCGGCCGGCGCTGTCACCGTCGCGGGCCGCCGATTTCAAGCAGTGCCCGCTGCTGTACCGGTTCCGGGCGATCGACCGGTTGCCCGAGGCACCATCGGCGCCGCAGTTGCGCGGATCCGTGGTGCACGCCGCACTCGAGCAGCTCTATGCCCTGCCCGCGCTAGAGCGCGGCCCGGAGACCGCGAGGTCGCTCGTGGAGTCCGCCTGGCAGCAGGTGATCGCCGGTGAGCCCGGGCCGGCCGATGAACTGCAACCACAAGAACTGCTCGACGAGGCGCGCGCCTTGCTGTCGGGGTATTACCGGCTGGAAGACCCGACGCGGTTCGACCCGCAGTGCTGCGAGCACCGGGTGGAGGTGGAGCTGGCCGACGGCACGCTGTTGCGCGGCTACATCGACCGGATCGACGTCGCCGCGACCGGCGAGTTGCGGGTGGTCGACTACAAGACGGGTAAGGCGCCGCCGGCGGCGCGGGCCCTGGCCGAGTTCAAAGCCTTGTTCCAAATGAAGTTCTACGGGGTGGCGCTGTTTCGGTCGCGTGGCGTGCTGCCCGCCCGGTTGCGACTCATCTACCTGGCCGACGGCCAGGTGCTGGATTACTCGCCGGACCGTGACGAACTGCTACGTTTCGAAAAGACGTTGATGGCGATCTGGCGTGCGATCCAAGCCGCGGGCAGGTCAGGAGATTTCCGTCCGAACCCGTCGCGGCTGTGCGATTGGTGCCCGCACCAAGCGCATTGCCCGGCATTTGGCGGGACGCCGCCGCCGTACCCCGGGTGGCCCAATTACGCCGGCGCCGATACGGTTTCGCGGCCAACCGAACCGGCGGCATGAACGGTTGCTTCTACCGTCGACTCGGCGACGACGGTGACTACCAGGCCTTTGACTCCACCGATTACACGCGAAGCAACTGGAATCCCGAAATCCAGCATGGCTCACCGCCGTTGGCCCTGCTGACCAGGCTGATCGAAGAGCTGTCGGCGGGCTCGGGGCTGCGGATCGGCAGGCTCAACCTCGACATCCTCGGGGCGATCCCGGTGGCCCCGGTGCGGGCCAGAGCCTGGGTGGAACGCCCGGGCTCGCGGGTCTGCTTGATGGTCGCCGAACTGCACGCCGATCGCGAGGGCGGACCCGCGCGGGTGGTGGCCCGGGTGACGGCCTGGCTGTTGGCGGTCAGTGACACCGCCGACGTCGAATCGGCGCGGTACCCGGCGGTGGTGGAAGGACCCGCCGAGCCCCTTCCGGCCGTCTTCGCGGACGCCGGTGGCTATTTCGATGCGATCAACTGGCGCCCACAACAGTCCGACGGCCAATCGGGCGCCGTGTCCTGGTTCACCCCGATCGCCCACATCGTCGACAACGACCCCACCACGGCGCTGCAACGGCTGGCGGTCGTGGTGGACTGCGCCAACGGTGTCGGTGCAGTCCTGGACCCCAACCAGTTCGTGTTCATGAACACCGACACCGTGGTCCACCTGCATCGGCTGCCGACCGGCGACGATTTCGCGCTGCGCGCGCGGGCATCGGTCGGGCCGGACGGCGTGGGAGTCACCACCGCGGAGGTCTACGACAAGACCGGCTTCATCGGCACCTCAGCCCAAACGCTCCTCGTCCAGCGCCGGGCGCCCAGCTAGTCCGATGGTGGCAGTCCACGCTGTTTTCGGCGGAGTACTTTCAGCATCAAGCAAGAGGCGCAACGGAATTGGTGCTCAAGGCGATCGGCGCCGAGTGTGCGCTGATGGCGCCGAGTGTGCCGTCAGGGCGGCCCATCGCGGCGGTCACCGCCCTCCATACACTCTCAGAGCCGTCACTGCACACTCGATACGGCGGCAGGACATCCGACTCGGTGAACACCGGAGAAATCCCCCGAACACCTTCCAGCACAAGCTGGTTTAAGCGCAATACGCTATCGGCGTGCCGGAAATGGAGCAGTTGCGGCCCAGAATTCGGGCTACTAGATCAGCGCCTTCCTAGTCCAGTGGCGCCATCTCCTGCAGCATCGTGGGAACGAGCTCGCTGACCGTGGGGTGGATGTGCATGGTGCGCGACAGCGTGGTGTAGGGCGCTTTTGCCGACATGACATCCAAAATGGCGTGGATGACCTCGTCTCCCCCGACGCCGAGGATGGCCGCACCGAGAATCTCGTGGGTGTCGGCATCGACCACGATTTTCATAAAGCCTTGCGTCTCACCCTTTTCCACGGCCCGGCCGACTTTGCTCATCGGCCGCTTACCGACCAGCGCCTTGCGGCCCGACGCACGAACCTGAGCGACGGTCATGCCGGCGCGCCCCAGCGGCGGGTCGATATAGAGGGCGTAGGTGAGGATGCGGTCGCTCACCCGACGCGGATCCCCGTCGAGCAAGTTGGCGGCGACGATCTCGTAGTCGTTGAACGACGTATGGGTGAAGGCCCCCTTGCCGTTACAGTCGCCCAGCGCCCAGATGTGGTCGACGGTGGTCTTGAGCTGGTCATCGACCACGATGTAGCCGCGGGCGTCGGTCTGCACGCCGGCCGCCTCCAGGCCCAAGTCGTCGGTGTTGGGCTTCCGGCCCACCGCCAGCAGCAGGTGACTACCCGCAATGGGCGCGGCACCGGCACTGGGAGTCAGCTCGAAGCCTCCGCAACCGTTGTCCCGCTTGGCAAGTCGTACGTCGTTAGCGTTGACGACGACATCGATCCCCTCGGCTTCGAGGATCTCCCTGATGCTGGCCGAGACGTCTTCGTCTTCGCGGGACGCCAGGCGTGGGCCGCGCTCCACGACCGTCACCTTCGCTCCGAAGCGGCGATACATCTGGGCGAACTCCAGCGCGATGTAGCTTCCGCCGACGATCACCAAATGCTCAGGCAGCGTGTCGAGTTCGAGGATGGACACGTTGGTGAGGAACTCGACGTCGGCCAGCCCGGGAATGTTGGGGGCCACGGCGCGGCCGCCGACGTTGAGGAAGAATTGGTCGGCTTGCAGCAACTGATCACCGACACGCAGCGTGTGCGGATCCTCGAATCGGGCGTGCCCGCGGACCACGGTGCAGCCGTCCATGCTGTCCAGCCAGTCCTCGACGGCCTTGCGGTCATTGAGCATGACGCCGTCTTTGCGGGCCTTCACTTTGGCCATGTCCACGCTGACCGATCCGGTGCCGACCCCGTATTCGGCAGCGCGGCGCGCCACATGAGCCGCGTGGGCGCTGGCCACCAGCGTCTTGGTCGGAATGCAACCGTTGTTGACGCAGGTGCCGCCGATCAGCTTGCGCTCCACGACGGCGACCCGCTGACCTGCGCCGGTCAGGCGGCCCGCCAGCGAAGGCCCGGCCTGGCCAGCACCGACGATGATCGAGTCGAACCGCTGCGTCATAGCGCGGCCGCCGATGCGACGATGGCGAAACCGCCTAGCACGGCGACCGAATCCTCGAGCAAGGCGATCGGCAGATCGCGGCCACCGCTGGCGGCTACCAGCCCACGGCGCGCGTGATAGCCGCCCAAGGTACCCAGTACCGCCCCGACAACCCCGGCACCGAGTCCGCCGAACTTGTAGCCCCAGGCGGTGCCGATCACCGCGCCGGCAAACCCGCCCAGGATGATCCGGACCGCGAACACCGGCGCGGCGGTGCGCGGCGGCGTCTTGGGAAGCTTGTCGTTGACCAGTTCGGCGACCGCGAGGACGCTCAGGGTCACCACCGTCACGATGTTGCCCACCCAGGATGCCCAGGTGTGCTGCAACGTTGGGAACCAGCCGAGGTAGCCGGCCCAGGAGACTGCCGCTGGAGCGGTCACCGATCGCAACCCGGCGACCACGCCGATCAACAAAGCTAGGACGAGGACGAGTACGTGCGTCACAGCGATCCCTTCCGGGGACAGAAGAACAGCCTGGCGACGATACGGAGACCGCCCATGGATGACCACCGGCAATCAGCCCACCGCGGACGCTAACACAGGGGCGGCCCGCCCGGGCATTACCGCGGTCAGAATCGGCAGAACCTGATATCCGACGCCAGAATCGCTTTGGCCCCTATGGCGGCAAGCTGGTCCATGACGCCGTTGACACCGCGGCGCGGCACCAGCGCACGAACCGCGACCCATTCCGGGTCGGCCAGCGGAGCGATCGTCGGCGACTCCAATCCGGGCGTGATCGTGGTGGCCTGGTGCAGCACTGCACGCGGGCAGTCGTAGTCCAGCATCAGATACTGCTGGCCGAATACCACACCTTGTACCCGGGCGACCAACTGATCGCGCGCCTCGCTGTGCCCCGCGCCGTCCCGGTCGGCGCCCTCGATCAGTACCGCCTCCGAATCACACAGCGGCTCGCCGAATGCCACCAGATTGTGCAGGCTCAGGGTGCGACCGGAGCCCACCACGTCGGCGATGGCATCGGCCACGCCGAGTTGCACCGAAATCTCCACAGCGCCGTCGAGCCGGATCACGGTTGCCTCAATGCCCTTGGCGGCCAAGTCTTTTCGGACCAGGTTCGGATAGGCGGTGGCGATCCGCTTTCCGGCCAGGTCGGCCGTCGTCCAATCCCGCTCGGCGGGACCGGCGTACCGGAAGCTCGACGACCCGAAGCCCAGAGCCAAACGTTCCCGTACCGGGGCGTCGGAATCGCAGACCAGGTCGCGCCCGGTGATCCCGAAGTCGAGTTGCCCCGAACCCACGTAAATGGCTATGTCTTTGGGCCGCAGGAAGAAGAACTCGACGTTGTTGACCGGGTCGATGACGGTCAGGTCTTTGGGGTCGGTGCGGCGCCGGTAGCCGGCTTCGGCCAGAATTTCGGTGGCCGGTTCGCTCAACGCACCCTTGTTGGGAACGGCCACGCGCAACATGCTCACAGCTTCCGGTAGACGTCGTCGAGGGACAGTCCGCGGGAGATCATCAGCACCTGCGTCCAGTACAGCAATTGGCTGATCTCCTCGGCCAGGGCGTCGTTGGCTTCATGCTCGGCGGCCAGCCATACCTCGCCGGCCTCCTCCAGGATCTTCTTGCCCAGCCAATGCACCCCGGCGTCCAGCGCAGCTACGGTAGCGCTGCCAGCGGGCCGGGTGCGGGCACGATCGCCGAGTTCGGCGAACAGATCCTCGAAGGTCTTCACGGCCAGCGATTGTTTCATGCGCCGGCAAGCGGAGTCACGGCGGTTTCGTTGGCTCTTGTTCTGCGGTGGTCGAGGCCGTCCGCCTGCGTGGGCGCGAGCCGGCGACTGGGTTAGCGCTGAGCAGGGTATCCGATCGTGCGCGGGTGCGGTTGCGCCGGCGAGTCAGTCGTGCAGGGGATCTGAACTGGCTGTTTCTTCCCGGAGGCCCGACGGATAGTGGGCCATCTTCACCACCGATCTGACGGTTAAACCGGGACCGGGGCCTCGGCTCGTTGAGATCATCGACAAGCGGATCGGGAGGATCGCCGCTATTGCCGCGACCTCATACCCTGCCGACATACCCGGCAGTTATGCGAGTCCTGCGCATCGACGAACCAGACCACTCCGCGATTTCCGTCGAACACCATGGCGCGTTCGATATTCGAACTTCGTTGAATTATCTCTTGGGAAGCGTCGCACCCAGATCATCGGCCGATTTCAAGACAAGATCAGCGCAGTCAGTCTGGGCTGAACGCCTGGTGTTTGGCAGCTGCGCCTACCCCGACGGCGCTGTCGTGTTGGCCAATACAGACGACCTCGGGAAGCTGATCGGGTTCGTGGCTGCCGACGCCCACCATGAACGCGACCGGCGCTCCCGGCACCGCCTCGACGCTGCGTTTAGTGCGCCGATCGAAGCCGCCCAAACCCTCTCCGGCTAAATATATTTCGCCCCAGCAGGGTCGGTCCTGTTCGGTGATCTCGCACGCTCGGCCCGGGGGCGTCCTCGTCATCGGGGTAACGCTGTTCGTCGCGTCTTGTGTCGGCCGCCACGCCCAGATCATGGCCGTTGCATTGCTGGCAGCCACCACCCGGGCTGCTCGTCCGCGAGATAGAGAAGATGTCATGCATCGCGGCGACGATGCCGGTCATCATCGTCGACGGCGGCTTATTGCGCGCACCGTCGGCGACGACGGCACACACTCGGAGCGAGGACTGGGTTGATAAGCCTTAGTTAAGGTCCGGACAATTAAATGTATCGACTGGGACTTGTCACGCGTACTGCGGCGTGGTTCAGTTTCGTAAGTCTTTGCGATCTAACGAAGTTGGGGCGATGCCTGATCCTCGATTGTCGAGTTCGGTCGGTCGACCTGCATTTCCACCCACCTGATAGCCAATTGGCGCTGGTCGAACCGACGGGGGTCAACAAACCCCGAATCCTAAGCAAATTTGGCAATTAGATGAACGCGATGAAAGGACAGACTTCATGTTCATGCCGCCACCGCAAGGTGACGATAGCCCCGCCGAATCCCACGTGAGGCAATTCCCGCCCACCGTCGCCAAAGTACAGCGCCACAAACGCGCCGCCATGGTAGCGCTGGGCGCACTAGCATTGACCAGCGGCGTCGCCGGCGCCATCGAGACCGGTACCAGTGCCGCCACCAATATCAACGCCGGCAGGCTGGCGATCACACTGACCGGTCACGGCGGATTCAAACTCGACACTTGCACAAATGATAATTCCAATTACCACGACAGCAGTGACTTCGGCAGCAATAGTAGTGATTCTAGCAACAATTCAAACACCATCGATAGCAATAGTATTTCGCCTGGAAACGTTAATAATGATATTATCGACACCAGCGGCAGCACCATAACCTATGACTATCTGGACAACGTCTACGGGGATGTCGGTAACAACAATTACGATCAGGTCGTCAACTACGACGTGCGCACTGTTGACGACCCGATTAATAACCAGACTATCGACGATAATCCAAATAGTGATATCGATAATAATTTAGTCAACTATTATATCGATCAGAATACTAATGATATTTCCACAAATGATAGCTGGACGGCTGACGTCAACAATCAAACGAATAACGACAACTCTAGCACTTTTCGCAACGATGAGCTGGGCATTCCTGAGGTATACTACCAGCCGGAACCGTCTAACGTAGATTTCACATATCCTGACGGCAGCATCATTGATGGCGATTCCCAACTTGGCAATCCGTTCCCCTCGGCGGATTATCCCAAAAATCATGACTATACTATTAATCGCCCGTTTGATACGTATATTTTTACCAGCGAAGACGGTAACCTCATATTCAGTAATGATTCGATAGCCAATTATTCTAATCCCTTTTCGCGATCCGAGATTCTCCTTCGTTCCCCTAGCGCGTTAGAGTCGCGCCCATATAGCCAAGAGAACCCCCGGCCCCAATATCCATATGAACGTCCATACGATCCAAACAGCACCGCTGATGACTCGTCGTCCGACGATGACTGATGCTGCGGCTGACACTGCAACAGCTGGCCCGACGGCGGCAATCATCCGTTCGCCCGGGAGATGGGCGTTGGCGGCTACGCGGGCGCGTTCCGGGTGCCGACGGTGGTGCCCTGGCCCGGGGTGATCCCGGCCGGGGTCGCCACCGGCGGGTTCATGGCGATGGAGGACTGGGTTCCCACCATCGTGTCGATGCTGGGCCAGCCGGATCTCGTGGACTCGCTCAAGAAGGGCGCCACCATCGGCGGACGCGAGTACCGCGTGCACCTTGACGGAGTGGACCAGACCGACCTGCTCACCGGCTGCGGCAAGTCCAAACGCATGGAGTTCTACTACTTCACCGAGACGACACTGCACGGATTGCGTTACGGCGACTGGAAAGTGCTGTTGAAGACCCAGGATCGGTGGTTCAACGCCATCCAGCAGAAGCTGACCACCCCGCTGATCACCAACCTCAAGCTCGACCCATTCGAACGGTTCCATAAAGCCCGAGGATTCGACGAATGGCAGGAAAAACCACGCTTGGCTCTACGGCCCCGCCGCGGTGCAGGTCATGCGGTTCCTGGCGACGTTGCACGAATTCCCGCCGCGGATGCGCAGTTTCGGCCACGATGTCGACGAGCTGCTGAACCAGCTCAACCCGGCCCGACACCGATAGCCGAAGCGAGGACCAAGTCATGGCAATCACCGAATATCAGCCCGGCACAACGTTTCCCGGTGTGATCGGCCGCACCGCCGACGAGTCGACGCCGGCCTGGCCGGCTTTCAAGCGACCTCCCGAGGGCGCGCCGAACGTGGTCTTCATCGTGCTCGACGACACCGGATACGGGCACCTGGGCTGCTACGGCAGTCCGATCTCGACACCGAACATCGACGCCCTGGCCGCCGACGGCCTGCGGTATTCCAACATGCACACCACCGCGCTGTGCTCGCCGTCGCGGTCCTGCATCCTCAACGGCCGTAACCACCATTCCAACCATTTGGCGTGTCTGACCAACGGGTCGACCGGATTCCCCGGCTCCGACGGCTACATACCCTTCGAGAACGGATTCCTCTCCGAAATTCTGCGGGCCCAGGGCTACAACACCTACTGCGTCGGCAAATGGCATCTGGCGCCGGAGGAAACGATGACCGCGGCCGGGCCCTACGACCGCTGGCCGCTGGGACGCGGGTTCGAGCGCTACTACGGCTTCTTGGGCGGCGACACCCACCAGTACTACCCGGATCTGGTGCGAGACAACTCCCAAACCGAACCCGAGGCCACCCCGGAGCAGGGCTATCACCTGACCCCCGACCTGGTGACTAAGGCAAAAACCATGATTGCCGACGCCAAGCAGGTCGCCCCGGACAAGCCCTTCTTCCTCTACTTCGCCCCCGGCGCGACGCACTCGCCCCACCATGTGCCCAAACAGTGGGCCGACCGCTATGCCGGCAAGTTCGACACCGGCTGGGAGGTCTACCGCCAGCAGGTGTTCCGACGACAAAAGGAACTCGGGCTTTTGCCGGCAACGGCCGAGCTGTCGGCAGCCGATCCCGATGTCGCCGACTGGGAGACGCTGCCGGCCGACGAACGCCGGCTCTACGCCCGGATGATGGAGGTGTTCGCCGGTTTCCTCGAACACACCGACCACTACATCGGCGAACTCGTGCAGTTCCTCAAAGACCTGCAGGAGTACGACAACACGGTGATCATGCTGGTCTCGGACAACGGGGCCAGTGCCGAGGGAGGCCCCACCGGCTCGGTCACCGAGGTCCGCTTCTTCAACAACGTCGCCGACACCGTTGAGGAGGGACTGGCCCGCATCGACGAGATCGGCGGCCCCACGGTGTTCAACCACTTCCCCTGGGGCTGGACGCACGCCGGCAACACCCCGTTTCGGCGGTGGAAGCGCGAGACCTACCGCGGCGGCTCGAGCGATCCGTTGATCGTCACCTGGCCGCGCGGTATCACTGCGCGAGGCGAGGTGCGATCCCAGTACCCCCACCTCATCGACATGGTCCCGACGGTGCTCGAGGCGCTACACATCGACCCGCCGACGGCGATCGGCGGTGTCACCCAGTCGCCGATCGAGGGGGTGAGCTTCGCGCACACCTTCGACGACGCCGCCGCCCCCACCCGCCACCTCGCCCAGTACTTCGAGATGCTGGGACACCGCTCGATCTACCACGACGGGTGGCGCGCGGTATGCCCTTGGCCGGGAACCTCATTCGCCGAATCCGAGCACAAATTCGGCGACGTGATCACCGCGGAGATGCTCAGTCAGCTCGATGCCACCGGATGGGAGCTCTACCACGTCGCACAGGATCCCGCCGAGACCACCAACCTGGCCGGGCAGGAGCGGGCACGGCTGATCGCGATGATCACGCTCTGGTACAGCGAAGCCGGAAAATACAACGTGTTGCCGATCGACAGCCGCGGCCTGGCCCGCGCTTTCGTCGAACGTCCGCGGATCGCCGCCGCCAACCGCACTCGATACGTGCTCTATCCGGGCACCCAGGCCATTCCCGCGGCCGCCGCACCCAAGATCCTCAACCGGGCCTACTCGATCAACGCCGCGGTTGAGCTCACCGACGAGTCGTCGGGCGTCCTGCTGTCCATGGGCGGCAATGACGGGGGAATCACCTTGTATGTCAAGGACCGTCGGCTCTGCTATGCGCACAACTACGTCGCCAAGGAGATCTTCACGATTCGCTCGGCGCAACCGATCCCGCCGGGGCGGCACTTCCTCAGCGTGGAATTCACCCCGACGGGCCCGGTGGATCTCAAGAACGGCAGAGGCACTCCCGGCGACGTGACGCTGTTCGTCGATGGCGCTGCGGTCGGCCGCGGCGATTTTCCGGTAACCACACCCCTTCGGTTGGCCCAAGGCGGAGCGATGCTGGTCGGCGCGAATACCGGGTCGTCGGTAACCCCCGACTATGGTCCGCCGTTTGCGTTCGACGGCCGAATCCACCGGGTGATTGTCGACGTCAGCGGCGCGCACGTCGAGGACTACCAAGCCCAGATGAAGATCGCGCTCACCAAGCAGTAACCCCGCGAATGTCGTTGGTGCTCTTCAGGTGAGCCGCGATCAAGAGCACATGTCGACCCGCGCGAGAGCAACCTTTCAGGCGGGCACCCAACTGGTGGAGTCACCGCACACATTCTGCACCCAACCGCTTGGCAACATGGGTACCCGCGCACCGTCACCATGTGTACCGTCGCTCAGCGTGGTCAGCCCTGCGGCTTGCGGGACGGTCCCGCTGGTGACGGTTCCGGCAAAGCCCACCGCCCCGCCCAACTGAGCGGGCGAAACCACGCCGCCAGCAGTTGCAAGCGACCCGACGGCACCAACAGCCGTAGCGCCATATGGCGCCGCCGCCAACTCCAGTGCCACAGCCGTGCCCTTCGACGCGCCGACGCCCAGCGCAGCACCGCTGGACAGCGCTGTCGTCGTCGCCAAGTGAGTCAGCAACCCCGTTGCGCCCATAGATCCTAGATTCCCTAAAAACCATGCGATCACCAATTTGCAAATATCCACCGTGGCCATGACGAAAATCAATCCGGCCTCGGCGAGGAATTGGAAGGGAATAATCGCAAGATTCATTATGAAGCCAAGGAATTGTTCGGCCAGAACAGCATGTCCGGTTAAGAGCGCAACCGCCGCGGCCACAACGCATAGCGGTATGAAAATCCATGCGAGAACAGCAGCCAACAGCGATTCTTTGAGGTAATGCAATACCCCGGCGATGCCGTTCATCAGTATTTCGAGAATCTGCCAGATAGGAAATGGTGTGACGGTTACTTGAGTGGCGTCCGCGGCACTGGCGCCGGGCTTGATGATGGCCGGCGCCGGCGCGGCGTGCGGTGTCGAAGCACGCGCGGGCGAAGAAATGGTTTCATAGACCGTCATGGTGGTAGCGGCCTGGATCCACATTCGCGCATAGTCGGCCTCATTGAATGCAATCGGTATCGCGTTGACACCAAAGAAGTTCGTTGCCAACAACACCGCGTGGGTGGCGTGGTTGGCAGCCAACTCGCCCAGTGTAGGCATTGCAGCCAGCGCTGCCTTGTACGCCGAAGCCGTGATCTCGTGGACAGCAGCGAGCTGAGCGCAATCGGCACTCACCTGCATCACCCATGTCAGATACGGCGCATAGGCCGCGACACAACATTCCGCGGCTGTACCCCACCATGCTTCGGCCCGCACTGCCGTCATCACCGCGGTCAGTTCGGCTGCCACCGCGCCATACTCGACACTTAACGATGACCATGCCTGGGCTGCGTCAATCAGGGACGCAGGTCCGGGTCCGGTGCTCAGCAGTGCCGAATGCACTTCCGGCGGGGACGCCATCCACACTGGCGCGCTCACCGGCACAACTTCTTTTCTGTGTCCCACGGCCGCCGTGCGGAACTCGACGTCACTTCGACCCCCTCACACAGCTGCATCGCAGCTATGGCCATTAACGAACCGGCGCCTTCGATTTCGCGCCGGAAAATCCTGGTGAATTTAAGGGATTGTTTCGGTAAACGAGGATGGGCGGTATCCACCGGTATGCGGATTCCGCTGTCCCCCGATCGGCGGACAAACAGCGTGTGATCGAGTTGATCGTAGATCGATCGCGACCAGCCTGCGGCGAAGGAATTCGCGATAGCCGGTCCGCCGTTACCGCTGGCCGAGTCAGACGTTGAAGTATTTGGCCTCGGGATGGTGCAGGACGAACGCGTCGGTCGACTGCTCGGGATGCAGCTGCAACTCCTCGGATAACGTCACGCCGATGCGGTCGGGCTCCAGCAGCTCCATCATTTTGGCGCGGTCCTCGAGGTCCGGGCATGCCCCGTACCCGAAAGCGAACCGGGCACCCCGGTAACCCAGCTTGAAATAGTCCTCGACGGCGTCGGGGTCCTCGGCCGCCATCGTGCGGTCGGCCGAGTACCGGAGCTCCTCTCGGATGCGCCGGTGCCAATATTCGGCCAGCGCTTCGGTGAGCTGCACGCCGATACCGTGCACTTCGAGATAATCGCGGTACGAGTTGGCCGCGAACAACTCGTTAGCGAAGTCTGCGATTGGCTTGCCCATGGTGACCAGCTGGAACGGCAGCACATCGACTTCGCCGCGCTCGTTAGCCAGCTCGCGGGACCGGACGAAATCGGCGATACACAAGAACCGGCCGCGCTGCTGGCGCGGGAACCGGAAGCGGTACCGTTCCTCGGCGTCGGGTGCGGGCTCGGTGAGCACCACGACCTCATCGCCGTCGGACACCGCCGGGAAGTAACCGTAGACGACGGCGGCGTGCGCCAGGATACCGTCGGTGGACAACCGATCCAGCCAGTAGCGCAGCCGCGGCCGTCCTTCGGTCTCGACGAGGTCTTCGTACGATGGGCCCTCACTATTGGGACCGCCACGTGTTCCCCGTAATCCCCACTGGCCCAGGAACAATGCGCGCTCGTCGAGCATACCCGTGTAGTCGGCGACAGCCAGGCCCTTGACGATCCGCGAACCCCAGAACGGCGGGGCCGGCACCTCGATATCAGCCGCGACATCGGAGCGTTCCGGGATTTCGACCGGCTCTTCGGCAGCTTTGCGTTGCGCGGCAATGCGTTTGGACCGTTCGTGACGGGCCTTGCGCTCGGCTTCCTTCTCGCGGGCCTTGACCGCTTCGGGGCTGTCGTCGTCGGGCGCTTCGCCCCGCTTGGCGCTCATGATGGTGTCCATGAGCTTGAGGCCCTCGAAAGCGTCACGCGCGTAGTGCACTTCGCCTTCGTAGATGTCGGCGAGGTCGTTTTCGACATAGCTGCGGGTCAATGCCGCGCCCCCGAGCAGCACCGGGAATTTTTCGGCGACCCCCCGGGTGTTCATCTCCTCGAGGTTTTCCTTCATCACCACAGTGGATTTCACCAGCAGGCCCGACATTCCCACGACGTCGGCGCTCTTGTCTTCGGCGACTTCGAGAATGGTGGCGATGGGCTGCTTGATGCCGATGTTGACAACCTCGTAGCCGTTGTTGCTCAAGATGATGTCGACCAGGTTCTTGCCGATATCGTGGACGTCGCCCTTGACTGTGGCCAGCACGATCCGGCCCTTACCCGTGTCGTCCTCGGATTTCTCCATATGCGGCTCCAGATACGCCACGGCGGTCTTCATCACCTCGGCGGACTGCAACACGAACGGCAGCTGCATCTGGCCCGAGCCGAACAGCTCACCGACCGTCTTCATGCCGGCCAGCAGGTTCTCGTTGATGATCTCCAGCGGCGGCTTCTGGGTCATCGCCTCGTCGAGATCGGCTTCCAGGCCGTTGCGTTCGCCGTCGACGATGCGTTGCGCCAGCCGCTCGAACAGCGGCAGCTTGGCGAGTTCGGCGGCACGAGATTCCTTCGACGACGCCGCCGACACGCCCTCGAAGAGGCGCATCAGCTCCTGCAGCGGGTCGTAGCCGTCACGGCGGCGGTCATAGACCAGGTCCAGTGCCACGTTGCGTTGCTCGTCCGGGATCCGGTTCATCGGCAGGATCTTCGAGGCGTGCACGATCGCCGAATCCAGCCCGGCTTCCTGGCATTCGTGCAGGAACACCGAGTTGAGCACTTGGCGCGCAGCGGGATTGAGCCCGAAGGAGATGTTGGACAGCCCGAGCGTGGTCTGCACCTTCGGGTGGCGTCTCTTCAATTCCCGGATGGCCTCGATGGTTTCGACGCCGTCTTTGCGTGATTCCTCCTGCCCGGTGGCGATGGTGAAGGTCAAGGTGTCGATGAGAATCGACGACTCGTCGACGCCCCAGTTGCCGGTGATGTCATTGATCAGCCGCTCGGCGATCTCGACCTTCTTCTCGGCGGTGCGGGCCTGGCCCTCTTCGTCGATGGTCAGTGCCACGACGGCCGCGCCGTGTTCGGCGACCAGCTCCATGGTCTTGGCAAAGCGCGACTCCGGTCCGTCGCCGTCCTCGTAGTTGACTGAGTTGATCGCGCAACGGCCACCGAGGTGTTCCAAACCGGCTTGCAGCACCGGGGTTTCGGTGGAGTCCAGCATGATCGGCAGGGTCGACGACGTGGCCAGCCGGCTGGCCAGGGCCTTCATGTCGGCCACACCGTCGCGGCCGACGTAGTCGACGCACAGGTCCAGCAGGTGCGCGCCGTCGCGGGTCTGGTCCTTGGCGATGTCCAGGCACTTCTGGTAGTCCTCGGCGATCATCGCCTCGCGGAAACCCTTGGAGCCGTTGGCATTAGTGCGTTCGCCGATCACCAGCACCGAGGCGTCCTGCGCGAACGGCACGGCGCTGTACAGCGACGACACCGACGGCTCGTAGCTCACCTGGCGTTCGGGGCGCGTGACGTCGGCGACTACGGCGGCCACCTCGCGGATGTGGTCCGGCGTGGTGCCGCAGCAACCGCCGACCAGCGACAGCCCGAACTCGGCGATGAATCCGGACAGCGCCTCGGCCAGCTCGTCGGGCCGCAGCGGGTACTCGGCGCCCTTGGCGCCCAACACCGGCAGGCCGGCGTTGGGCATCACCGACACCGGGATGCGGGCGTGCCGGGACAGGTAGCGCAGGTGCTCGCTCATCTCGGCGGGGCCCGTCGCGCAGTTCAAGCCGATCATGTCCACACCGAGGGGCTCGACCGCGGTCAGCGCCGCGCCAATCTCACTGCCCAGCAGCATGGTGCCGGTGGTTTCCACGGTGACGTGGGCGATCACCGGAATGTGGCGGCCGGCCTGCTTCATCGCCCGCCGCGAGCCCAGCACCGCCGCTTTCAGCTGCAGCAGGTCCTGGCAGGTCTCCACCAGGATCGCGTCGGCCCCGCCGTCAAGCATGCCCAGGGCGGCCTCGGTGTAGGCATCGCGAATGACGGCGTACTCGGTGTGGCCCAGGGTCGGCAGCTTGGTGCCCGGTCCCATCGACCCGAGTACATAGCGTCTGCGCTCGGCGGTGCCCATCTCGTCTGCCACCCGGCGGGCGATCGCGGTGCCCTTCTCGGACAGGTCGCGGATCTTATCGGCGATATCGTAGTCGCCCAGGTTAGACAGATTGCAGCCGAAGGTATTGGTCTCGACGGCGTCCGCACCCGCTTCGAAATAGTTGCGGTGGATGGTTTCCAGCACGTCAGGGCGGGTTTCGTTGAGGATCTCGTTGCAGCCCTCCAGGTTGCTGAAGTCGTCGAGCGTGAGATCGGCGGCCTGCAGCTGGGTGCCCATTGCGCCGTCTCCCACCACCACACGCTGCGCCAAAACGTCAAGAAGATCAGTGTCGTAGCGGGGTTTGTTCGCGGCAGTCACATGGCAAGGATAGTCGGCCTATGGATTTGCCTCAGTCGTTGACAGCGCTCTGACAGGTCAGGCCCAGGCCGTACGCTGATCGTGTGACTCTGCCCGATGCTGAGCCCGACGGCGGCCACCTGCTGCCCGACCTGCACAACACCGTCGTCGTGGCGGCTTTCGAGGGCTGGAACGACGCCGGGGACGCGGCCAGCGATGCGGTGGCGCACTTGGCGGACATCTGGGATGCGCGTCCGATCGTGGAGATCGACGACGAGGCGTACTACGACTACCAGGTGAACCGCCCGGTCATCCGTCAGGTCGACGGCGTCACCAGGGAGCTGGAGTGGCCGGCCATGCGCATCTCGCACTGCCGGCCGCCCGGCAGCGACCGTGACGTGGTCTTGATGCATGGGGTGGAGCCGAACATGCGCTGGCGCACATTTTGCGCCGAGCTGCTGGACATCGTCGACAAGCTCAATGTGGACACCGTCGTCATTCTCGGAGCGCTGCTAGCCGACACCCCGCACACTCGCCCGGTGCCGGTGTCGGGTGCGGCGTACTCCGCCGAATCGGCACGGATCTTCGGGTTGCAGGAAACCCGCTACGAGGGGCCGACCGGCATTGCCGGGGTGTTCCAATATGCATGCGTGGCCGCGGGCATCCCGGCGGTGACGTTCTGGGCCGCGGTGCCGCACTACGTGTCGCACCCACCGAACCCGAAAGCCACGGTGGCGCTGCTGCGTCGCGTCGAAGACGTGCTCGATGTCGAGGTGCCGCTGGGCGACCTGCCGACACAGGCCGAAGACTGGGAGCGCGAGATCACCGAGATGGCCGCCGAAGACGACGAGCTGGCCGAGTACGTGCAGTCGCTGGAACAGCACGGCGACGCCGCGGTCGACGTCAACGACGTGCTCGGCACGATCGACGGTGACGCGCTGGCCGCCGAGTTCGAGCGCTATCTGCGGCGCCGCCGCCCAGGATTTGGGCGCTAAGCCGGTCGCGGATCGGCCGGATCGGCCGGCGACCCGTTGCGCAGCATCGCGATCACGGCGGGTGGCTCGCCGATCAACCGGGCGTTGATGCGCCGGCTGACCATGGGAAGCCATGCCATTCGCAGCGCCATGCGGCGGATCCACAGCTTCGACGGCGATCCCGGCAGGAGCCAGTCGACCGTATCGCGGCCGGCTTCCTGTTTCGCCTCGATCACCGGACGCCACAGCCGCTCATAGAAAGCGAACGCCCGCTCCACCGACGATGTTCGGCGCAGCTGTTCGGCCAGCACGTAGGCGCCCGCGACGGCCATCGACGGACCCTGTCCGGTGAGCTGTGAAACCGCCGAGCAGGCATCGCCGAGCAGGACTACCCGGTCCTGATGCCAACACGTCATCTCGACCTGTGCTACCGGTTCGACATGGATGTCCGCTGCCGGCGGGCATCGGTCGAGTACGTCCGGAATCGACCAGCCGATGCCCCCGAAGACGTCCCGCAGGACGGCGCGGCTATCACCTGGCATCTCGGGGTCGGCCGCGCGAAACACCGCAAGCACCGCCGTCCGACCGTCCCGCAGGGTGTGCACGCTCACCTGACGGCTCACGGCGTCGGTCACCACGTAATGCTGGCCGCTCGCATCGGTGAGGTCGTGGGCGTCGCACACGAAGGCGGCGAAATGGAATCCGAGGTAGCGCAGAAACTGCGACTCGGCGCCGAATACCAGGGACCGCACGGTCGAGTGAATCCCGTCAGCGCCGACCAGGAGATCGGCTTCCAGTTGCTCGCCGTCGTCGAGGGTCACCAGCACGCGGTCGTCACCGGATGACACCTGCGACACCTGGGTGCCGAAGCGCAGTTGCACGTCCCGCGGCAGGTTGTCGCGCAACACTTTTTCCAGGTCTGTCTGCGTGACCCGGCATAGCCGACCAGCCAGTGCCGCGATCATGCGCTGGTAGGGCAGCGGGGCTTGCCGGCGACCGTCCTGGTCGAACAGGCTTGCCGTGCCGACGTGATAGGAGACTTCCTGGATCGCTGGCAGGACGCCGATCGCTTCGGCGGCCTCATAGCCTGGACCGAAAAAGTCGATCATGCAGTCCTGCGACCGGGGAGTAGACGAGCGTTCCAGCAACACCACCTCGGCGCCGAGCGCCGACAACCGCTCCGCCAGGGTGAGCCCGGCGATTCCGGCGCCGCAGATGGCGACTTTCACCGCGTCACCAGCGTCAGCAGCGCCGAGTCGGCTATTTCTGCTTCACGGCTTGGTTGTAGGCGCTGGTAGACCGACCGAGCGCGGCCACTTCGGCATCCAGGCGGGGCAACAGCTCGGCCGCGGTCTTGCGGATCGGACGTTCCCCCACCGACGTCGACAGCACCGGCTTGAGCCAGCGCAACAGGCCCACCCATCCTGGGCAGAAGACACGTGTCTTGCGGGCCTCGATGCCCTCGACGAACGCCACCGCGCACTTCTGAACCGACGTCGTCTTGTTCAGCGGCCAGGGCAGTCTGGCAATGAGTTCGGTGAACGCCGACAGGTCGGACTTGGCGTCGCGGACCAAGGGCGTGTCGATCCAGGACATGTGCGCCGAGCCGACCTCGACGCCGTGGTGGGCCACCTCCAAGCGAAGCGCGTTAGCGAATATCTCTACGGCGGCCTTGGACGCGTTGTAGGGCGCCAGCCCGGGAGACGCCGCGTAGGCCGCCAGCGACGACACGATCAACACGTAGCCGCGGCGCTCGATCACCGCCGGCAAGGTGGCACGCACGGAGTGAAAGACGCCGAGCACGTTGACGTCCAGCACCCGCTTGAACGCCTCCGGATCGACCTGGAGCACGGAGCCGTAGCTGGCGATGCCGGCATTGGCGATCACGATGTCGATGCCGCCGAACTTTTTGACCGCCTGGTCGGCCGCGGCCTGCATCGCGGGCAGATCGCGCACGTCGGCCGCCACGGTGAGCACCCGGTCGTCGCCGCCCAGTTCGGCGGCAATGGAGCTGAGCTCCGCTGTGCCCACATCGGTGAGCACCAGTTTGGCGCCCTTGTTGTGCAGCCGACGAGCGACCTCGGCTCCGATTCCGCGAGCACCGCCTGTGATGAAGACGACCTTGTCCTGCACCGAACTCATGGCCGAAAACGTACCACTGCGCGCCTACAGGCCTACCCCCAGCAGCGCATCGATCGTGGTTGCCACCGCCGCCGGCGCGCTCTCATCATGGCCGCCGTATTCGAGCGCGTCGGTGGTCCAACCGTCCAGCGCCGCAATGGCTTTGGGTGTATCGAGGTCGTCGGCCAGGTAGCGGCGCACCCGGGCGATAACGTCGGCGGCGTCTGGGCCCGCGGGTAGCGCGGTCGCGGTGCGCCAGCGTTGCAGCCGGACGGCGGCCTCGTCGAGGACCTCCTGGGTCCAGAAGCGGTCTTCCCGGTAATGGCCGGCCAGCAGACCGAGCCGGATGGCCGACGGTTCGACGCCCTGGGCGCGCAGAGTCGACACCAGCACCAGATTGCCGCGGCTCTTGGACATCTTGTGTCCGTCCCAGCCGATCATGCCGGCGTGCACATAGTGCCTGGCGAATCGCCGCTCACCGGTGACACATTCGGCGTGGGCGGCGGTGAACTCGTGGTGCGGGAAAATCAGGTCGCTGCCACCGCCCTGGATGTCGAGCCCGCTGCCGATCCGACTGAGAGCGATAGCGGCGCATTCGACGTGCCAGCCCGGTCGGCCGGGCCCGAACGGCGACGGCCAACTGGGTTCGCCGGGCCGTGCGGCGCGCCACAATAGGGCGTCGAGTTGGTCGGTCTTGCCGGGCCTGGCCGGGTCGCCGCCGCGCTGCCCGAACAGTCTCAGCATGGTGTCACGATCGCAGCCGGACTCGTAGCCGAACTGCATGGTCGCGTCGGCCCGGTAGTAGATGTCGGGATATTCCCCTATTTCCGGGTCGAGGGTGTAGGCGGCGCCGGACGCCAACATCTTTTCGACGAGCTCGACCATTTCCGCGACCGCCTCGGTGGCCGCGACATACTCGTGGGGCCGCAGCACCCTCAACGCCTCCATGTCGGCGCGGTACACATTGACCTCGCGCTCGGCGAGCTCGCGCCAGTCAATGCCGTCGCGGTCGGCCCGCTCGAATAACGGATCGTCGACGTCGGTGACGTTCTGTACGTAATGCACGTCGTGGCCCAGATCCAGCCACAGCCGATGTATCAGGTCGAACGCCAGATAGGTGGCGGCGTGTCCGAGATGTGTGGCGTCGTAGGGGGTGATGCCGCAGACATACATGGTCGCCCTGGTTCCGGGTGTCACCGGGCGCACCTGCCGGTCGGCGGTGTCGTATAGCCGCAGCTCCGGCCCGCGTCCCGGCAGGTTGGGAACCGGGGCAGAAGACCACGACCGCATGCCCTCGACTCTAGGCCCGGCGACTCAAACGTTCCGAGCGGCCCGCGCAGCGGGGCGAGGAGGAGCCGGGCGATCAAGCCCGGCCCGGCGACTCACACGTTCCGAGCGGCCGGGCTCGGTGCATCGAGTGTGAACGCCGGACTTTGGTTGTGCAGCTATGGCGACTGGATTGCGTGTCGGCCCACCCTGCGCGCACGCTCGGCGCCCAGAGCGCACACTCGGCGCCACCAACGCCCACTCGGCGCCCAGAACACACGCTCACCGCCCCTACCGCCGACGATTGTCCGGCGGCTTACCACCACGCTCGCCGGATGGCACCAAGCAGGACGGGTGCCAGCTCTTTGCGGCACATCAATAAGTCGGGCAAGTAGGGGTCGAGTTGGTTGTACTGCAGCGGCGAGCCGTCCAGCCGTGATGCGTGCATGCCCGCGGCGAGCACCACGCCTGCCGGCGCCGCCGAATCCCATTCCCATTGGCCCCCTGCGTGCAAGTACGCGTCGGCGTAGCCGTCGATCACGGCCATTGCCTTTGCACCCGCCGAGCCGATCCGCACCAATTCGATAGCCACCGTCTGCCGCATGTAATGCAGGATCGCCGGCGGCCGGGTAGCGCTGACGGCGACTCTGATGACGTCTGGAATGCCGGCAGGCGCGGCGTCGGCGGTCACAGTGTCGCTGCGGTACACGGCGTTCCCTCGGGCCGGCAATGAAACCGCCGCGTCGGTGATCTGCGGTCTGCCATCGGCGGTGCGCTGCCACAAGGCGACATGAACCGCCCAGTCGTCGCGGCCGCGCGTCGAAAATTCGCGAGTACCGTCCAGCGGGTCGACGATCCACACCCGGTCGGACCGCAGCCGCATCAAGTCGTCGTGGGCTTCCTCGCTGAGCACTGCGTCACCTGGCCGCTCCTCCCGCAAGCGGCGCAGCAGTAGCGAGTTCGCGCGGGCGTCACCGGCCTCGCCGAGCGCCCACGGGTAATCGAAACCGATCTCCTCGCGCACGGCAAGCAATAGCTCACCGGCCTCCGCGGCGAGGCCAGCGGCCAGTGCGGCGTCGGTCAGGTCGGCACGCTGGTTATCGGCGGCCGGGCTCATCGGATCAGTATCGCCGAATGCATGGTGGCCAATCGCATGCCCTAGAACGCCGGCCATGGAATCGGACGATGACGGTTGGGTCCGGGCATCACCGGACTGTCCAGCAGCGCACGCACCCGCCGGCGCAGCGCCGCGATCTCGGCGCTGGTGACGTGATCACGCAGCGCATCGACAAGCGGTCCGGCGAGGGCATCGGCGAGCCCGGCCACCGCCTCGAGCGTCTGGTCGTCGATCGGCTTGCCCGCCCACCCCCACAGCACGGTGCGCAACTTGTCCTGGACATGCATGCACACGCCGTGGTCGACGCCGTACACCCAGCCGTCGACACCACACAAGATATGGCCGCCCTTACGGTCGGCGTTGTTGACCAGGACGTCGAACACCGCCATCCGCCGCAACCGGTCGTCGTCGGCGTGCATCAGCACGACCTCGTCGCCGGCATAGTCGTAGGCGCGCAGCACGGGCAGATACCCCGGCTGCGGTTTGCGGGTGGGAAACAGGTCCACCAAATCCGGCCCGGAACGCGCATCGGCGCCCAACGAGTCACCAGGTTGCCGCACCCACAGCTGCAACATGCCCGGTCCCGCCGGTCCGTCACGAATGACGGTGTAGGGCACGATGTTCCAGCCCAGCCACGCCGACACCAGATAGGCGCTGAGTTCGCGGCCGGCCAACGTCCCGTCGGGAAAGTCCCATAGCGGCTGCTCACCCGCCACCGGCTTGTAGACGCAATGGACGGTCGTGTCGCCCAGCGTGGACTCACACAGAAATGTCGCGTTGCTCGCCGAGCGGATGCGGCCCAAGACCGTCAGCTCGCCGTCGCGCAACACCTCACCCTCGTCATTGCTCGGGTTCATCGTCAGACCCGAACAACAGGTCGCGCCGGTACCCGTTGGTCCGTGCGCAGATGTGTCCCTGCGGATCCAACGGTTCCTGACACAGCGGGCACGGCGGACGACCCGCGGAGATGACACGGTTGGACCTGGTAGCGAACTGCCGTGCCGACTCCGGCGTCAGGAACACCCGTACGGCGTCGGGGCCCTCGTCGGTGTCGTCGAGCACCACCGAGGCATCGAACTCCGCGTCGGTGACGGCCAACAGCTCCACGACCACCGTCTGGGCCTCGGAATCCCATCCCAGCCCCATCGTCCCGACCCGAAACTCGGCGTCCACCGGCATGATCAACGGATTCAGGTCCTCGACCTCGGCGGGCTCCGGGGGCACCGGCGTACCGAAGCGGCGGTTCACCTCCAGCAGCAGCGCGCCGATGCGTTCGGCCAGCACCGCGACTTGCTGCTTCTCCAGCACCACCGAGACCACCCGGTCGTCATGAGCCGCCTGGATGTAGAACGTGCGGTTTCCGGGCTGGCCAACGGTCCCGGCGACGAAGCGGTCGGGTGTGCGGAATACGTGAATAGCGCGGGCCATGGCACCTCCAAAATACCGTGCAGACGCCGCCGGATCGACCGGGCCGGCGGAGGCCGATCGTGCTAATCGGTGGAACCGCCGATCACCGCCTCGCCGGATGGCACCTGCCTGTCCGACTCCGTCGCCTGCTCGTTGCCAGGCTCCCTTGTGGGCGGAGGCGCCGCACGCAGCCCCGCCGACAACCGCGCCCCGGTGTGGTTGACGTGCAGCACGAAGGGTCGTAATTCGGTGTAGCGGACCACACTTGCCGACGCGGGGTCGGCGGTGATCCGTTGAAAGCTATCCAGATGCATCCCGTAGGCGTCGGCGATCACCGCCTTGATGACGTCCCCATGGGTGCAGGCCAGCCATAACACGTCGCCCTCGGATTCCAGGGCCAGCCGCCGGTCGTGCTCGCGGATCGCGGCAACCGCGCGGGCCTGCACCTGCGCCAGCCCCTCCCCACCCGGAAACACCGCCGCACTGGGATGCGCCTGAACCACCCGCCACAACGGCTCATTGGTCAGGTCGCCGATATTGCGGCCGGTCCATTCGCCGTAGTCGACCTCGGCGAGCCGGTCATCGATGAGCGGCTCCAGACACAGCGCATCAGCCAACGGTTCGACGGTGCTGCGGCACCGCAGCATCGGCGACGACACCACCGCGCGGACCGGCAAGTCACCGAGCCGATCGATCAGGGCCGCCGCCTGCTCTCGCCCCTTGTCGTCGAGGTCGACGCCTTCGGACCTGCCGGCCAGGATGCCCGCCGTGTTCGAGGTGGAACGGCCATGACGCAACAGGATGACCGTCACGTCGCGGCCACCGTCCCGGTTGCCAGCAACACAAGCACTGCTCCGCCGGCCAAGATCCGATAACCCACGAACCAATACATGTTGTGCCGCAACAGGAAATGCAGGAACCACGCCACCGCGGACAGGCCGACCACGAACGCGATCAGGGTCGCCACCAGCAGCTGCGGCCCGGTCGCGCTCATCCCTTCGGTCACCGGGTGGAAGGCGTCCGGTAGCGAGAACAAACCGGAGGCGAACACCGCGGGGATGGCCAGTAGAAAGCCGAATCGGGCGGCCAACTCGCGGTCGAGCCCCAAAAACAGGCCCGCGCTGATGGTCGACCCGGACCGCGAGACGCCCGGGACCAACGCCAGGGTTTGGGCGACGCCGACCACCACGGCATCGCGCCAGTTCAGTTGCTCGACGTGACGACGCTGGCGACCCAGGCATTCGGCGAGTGCGATCACCCCCGAGAACACCACCATTGCCGTCGCCACCACCCACAGGTTGCGGACCCCGGAGCGGATCTCGTCTTTGAAGAACAAGCCCAGAATGCAGATCGGGATGGTCCCGATGATGACGTACCAGCCCAGTCGATAGTCGGCGTTGCGATGCGACTTGACCACCAGACCGTCTACCCAGGCCCGCAGAATGCGCACGATATCGCGCGCGAAATACACCAGGACGGCGGCTTCGGTGCCCAACTGGGTGACCGCGGTGAACGAGGCGCCGGCGTCGTCGTCGAAGAAGATCCGCGACATGATCGCCAGATGCCCCGAGGACGACACCGGCAGGAACTCGGTCAAGCCCTGCACCACCGCCAATGAAATGACTTGCCACCAGGACATCGCCGCAACCGCAGACACGACGACGACCGTACCTGGTACGGCACACGGGTACCGGGTGCGACTAGCGCGAAACGGGTGCCGCCTGGGCGACCGCATCACGCACCGCGGCGGCCAGGCTGCGCTCGTCGGTGACATCGATATCGACCAGACTGCGAACCGACCGCGCGACGACGTCTTCGGCCTGCGGGACGGGCGCGGTCAAGCGCGGCCGGTAGATTTCGACGATGAGCGACCGGTGTTCGATGTGGAAGGAAAAACTGCGTCCGTCGCCGACCTGTCCATAGCCGCTGGCGAAGATGCCCGTCGACATGTCTTCGATAGCAAACTGTTTGTTTGCAACATGCCGGTCAGCAGTGACGGTCATGCCGCGACAATACCTCTCCAGACCTCTCTAGCACCGCTTTTCGTGGGCAACATGACGAGATCGGACGCGACATGGATAGTCGAAATTCCTTGAGATGTGGGACCCAGGCTCGACGTTCGGAGGACTAGGCAGTTGCTGACAGCTACTAAGCAAGCAGCTCAACGCTGCCTTTGGGCCGCTGCCGCTTTGCTGACATTGGTGACGGCTTGTTCGTCGAATCCGCTGCAAACCGCGCCGCCGACGATCCCGCCTGCGCAGCCTGCCGTGTCTCCGCCGGTTTCCCAGGAGCCGGCGGGGGTGATTCGGCCGTTGAGCGGCCATCCACAGGCGGCGCTGTATGACAACGGCACGCGTCGGCTGGCGGTTCTTACCCCGGGCGCCGATCCGTCCGCGCCATCGGGCATCACCGTGTTCGACGATGCGCGGAATCCGCCGCGCGTGATCAGCCTGCCCGGGCCCGCGACCGCGGTGACCTGCGACAACCGCGGCACCGCCTACCTGGCCACCCGGGGTGGTTACTTCGTGGTCGACCTGTCCGCCGGCCGCATCACGCAGGTCAGCGTCGCAGACGCCGCGGGCACCGAGTTCACCGCGATCGCGCGGCGCGCCGACGGCAAGCTGGTGCTGGGCAGCGCCGACGGCGCGGTCTACATCCTGGATTCCACGAACTCCGGCACTGCCCGGACAGCCAACCGGATCAAGATCTTTGCGCGCGTGGATTCCCTTGTGACACAAGGAAATATCGCTGCGGTCTTGGATCGCGGCCAGACGTCGGTGACGACGGTCGGCGCCGACGGTCGCGTCCAGCAGGCACTGCGCGCCGGAGAGGGCGCCACTACCCTGGCCGCCGATCCGCTGGGCCGGGTACTGGTCGCCGACACTCGCGGCGGCCAACTGCTGGTATACGGTATCGACCCGCTGATCCTGCGCCAGGCCTACCCCGTGCCGCAGGCCCCGTATGGGCTGGTCGGCTCCCGCGAGCTGGCCTGGGTATCCCAAACCGCGTCCAACGTCGTCATTGGTTACGATCTGTCCACCGGAATACCCGTGGAAAAGGTGCGTTACCCAACTGTGCAGCAACCCAACTCGCTGGCCTTCGACGATGCGTCGGGCACCTTGTACGTGGTGTCGGGGTCGGGCGCCGGGGTCCAGGTCATCGACCATGCGGCGGGTGCCGCGTGAAAGGCCGGCCCGCGCCGAGACGGAGCCGGCTGCCCGCGGGCTGGGATACTGACATGTCGGACGAATATGAGTGGGCGCCGTTACGCCTGCCGCCGGAAGTGACCAGGCTGAGCGCGTCCACCCGGTTGTCCATCGAGGCCGAGTACCGCGGCTGGGAGCTGACACGGGTGCGGCTCTATACCGACGGCAGCAGACGGGTGTTGTTGCGCCGCAAGAAGTCTCGACTGGACAATGCGTCGTCCGACCAGCCGGAACCGTGACGGTCGGCGACCGGCGCCACGGTTGGATCTACGGCCTGGTGCGGCGGCTGCTGTTCCTCCTTCAGCCCGAGCGTGCCCACACATTCGTCTTCGCCGTGCTACGTGCCGTCACCGCCGTCGCGCCGGCACGCCGGGTGCTGAGCCGATGCCTGGGCCCGACGGATCCAGTACTGGCCAGCACCGTGTTCGGGGTGCGCTTTCCCGGACCGCTGGGGCTGGCCGCGGGTTTCGACAAGGACGGCACCGGGCTGGACACCTGGGCCGCGATGGGATTCGGCTATGCCGAGGTGGGAACCGTCACCGCGCATCCGCAACCCGGAAACCCGCCGCCGCGCATGTTCCGGCTGCCCGCCGACCACGCGCTGCTCAATCGGATGGGATTCAACAACCACGGCGCCGGAGCGCTCGCGATTCGGCTCACCCGGCATCGACCCCGGGTGCCGATCGGGGTCAACATCGGCAAGAGCAAGACGACGCCCGCCGGCGAAGCGGTTGACGACTACCGGGCCAGTGCCCGACTGGTCGGCCCGCTGGCCTCCTACCTTGTGGTCAACGTCAGTTCGCCGAACACACCTGGGCTGCGGGATTTGCAGGCGGTGGAGTCACTTCGACCCATCCTGGCCGCCGTGCTGGCCGAAACCTCGACTCCGGTGCTGGTCAAGATCGCGCCGGATCTCGCCGACTCCGACATCGACGACATTGCGGACCTGGCGGTCGAGTTGGGTGTTGCCGGGATCGTCGCGACCAACACCACGGTGTCGCGGGACGGCCTGGCGACCCCCGGAGTCGACGAGCTGGGCGCCGGCGGTATTTCCGGACCGCCGGTGGCACGCCGCGCCACCGAGGTGCTGCGCCGGCTCTACGACCGGGTCGGCGATCGCCTGGTGTTGATCAGCGTGGGCGGTATCGAGACCGCCGACGACGCATGGGAGCGCATCACCGCGGGCGCGTCGCTGCTGCAGGGCTATACCGGGTTCATCTACGGCGGGGCCTTGTGGGCCAAGCACATTCACGACGGGATTGCCCGCCGGCTGCATGACGGCGGGTTCGCCTCGCTGGGTGAGGCGGTGGGCTCGGCCGTTCGGAAGGTCGAGAAACCGCCCGGTTAGGCCTGGTAGCCGCGAGCGGTGCAAACTGCCGTGGCCCGGCCACCCGCCGGGGGTGATTAGAAGGGTGATCGGGCGGGAGCACCGGCTCCGCCGGTGCCGGCGGAGCCGCCACCGCCACCCGCCCCGCCCGCGGAACCCAGCGGCGCCGCGCCCGGGCTTCCGCCGCCGCCACTGGTGCCGACGCTACCGAATCCGCCACCGCCGTCACCGCCGGTGCCGCCGTTGCCGCCGGTGCCACCGGTGCCGCCGGTACCGCCGATGCCGAATACTGCATTGCCGCCCGCTCCGCCCGTGCCACCGATAGCGGCATCGCCGCCTTTGCCGCCGGCGCCCGCGCTGTTCTTGGTGCCGTTTCCGAACCCGCCGTGGCCACCGGTGCCGCCACTGCCACCGGTCCCGCCGATGCCGCCGTTGCCGGCGTTGCCGATGCCGTTGGAGGCGCCGGCCCCGCCTTGACCGCCGGCGCCCGCGGTGCCGCCGGTACCGCCGCTGCCGCCGGTGCCGCTGACGCTGCCGGAGCCGCCGGTGCCGCCGGTACCGCCGGCCCCGCCTTGACCGCCGATGCCGCCGGTGCCGCCGCCGTCTCCGCCGACCCCGCCGGTTCCGGCGGCGCCGCCGCTGCCGCCCCGACCACCGGCTGCGCCGTTAGCGGTGGTGCTGCTGGTGTTGTTGCCGCCGGCGCCGCCAACACCGCCCTGGCCACCGGCGCCTCCGGTGCCGCCTTGGCCCCCGCCGACGCCGCCGATGATGCCCGCGCCGCCGTCACCGCCCTGACCACCTCTGCCGCCGGCGCCGCCCTGGCCGCCGGCAGTCGGTGAAGGGTTGGACGTGCCGGCTTGGCCAATGCCGCCGTTGCCGCCCGTCCCGCCGATTCCGCCTTTGCCGCCGGTGCCGACCGCGCCGGCGGCGCCGCCGTCGATTCCGGAGCCGGCAGCTCCGGCGACGCCACCCGTGCCGCCCTTGCCGCCGTCGGCGCCGCCCGCATTGATCCCCGTTCCGGTGTTGTTGCCGCCTGCGCCGCCGGCGCCGCCTTGGCCGCCAACGCCGCCCTGGCCCCCTTGACCGCCGCCGACTCCCCCGATGCCCGCGCCGCCGTCACCGCCCTGGCCGCCGGCGCCGCCACGGCCACCCTGGCCGCCTGCGGTGGGGGAGGTCCCGGAGGCGCCGGCTTGGCCGGTGCCCCCGTTACCGCCGGTGCCGCCGGTGCCGCCCTTGCCGCCGGTGCCGATCGCCCCGGCCGCCCCGCCATCGGTTCCCGAGCCGCCAGCTCCGGCGGCTCCGCCGGTGCCGCCTTTGCCACCATTGGCGCCCGCTGCGTTGATCCCGGTACCCGTGCTGGTGCCGCCGGCGCCGCCGACGCCGCCGTTGCCACCGACCCCGCCGTTGCCTCCTTGACCACCGCCGACCCCACCGACGCCGGCGCCGCTCCGAACGTGCCCGGTCATTCCTGAGCGGCCTACTGGTGGGGCTCGGCGTCCTGATGGTGGTATGTCTGACCGCGCTGTGCAATCCGCACACCGGGCAAC
>NZ_MWQA01000001.1:546782-551041 GCF_002086915.1 Mycobacterium persicum
CCCACACCTAAGCGCCGGTCTTGCCAATATCGGACTGGCCAACACCGGCAGCCACAACCTGGGCCTGGGTAACTTCGGTGATGACAACATCGGCGTGGCCAACACCGGCACCGGCAACATCGGCATCGGCCTGACCGGTGATCACCAGATCGGCTTCGGCGCCCTCAACACCGGCACCGGCAACATCGGCCTGTTCAACTCCGGCACCAACAACATCGGCCTGTTCAACTCCGGCGCCGGCAACTTCGGCATCGCCAACTCCGGCGCCACCAACACCGGAATCGCCAACACCGGCACCACCAACACCGGTGTGCTCAACACCGGCGCACTCAACACCGGGTGGGGTAACACCGGCACCGCCAACACCGGTTTCTACAACAGCGGCACCACCAACACCGGCATCGCCAACCCCGGCAACACCAACACCGGCGCCTACAACACCGGCACCACCAACACCGGCATCGCCAACCCCGGCACCACCAACACCGGCGCCTTCAACACCGGCAACATGAACAACGGCATCCTCTGGCGAGCCGACTCCCACGGCCTCCTCGGCGCCACATACACCATCACAATCCCCGAAATACCGTTACATGCGGTGGGGACCATTCCCATCAATATCCCAATCACTTCGACCATTACCAATGTCGTGTACAGCGGGATGACAATGTCTGATATCCCGTTCGGTTTCACGGTAGGTTTTGGTCCGATACCGGCCTTCACCGGAAAAATCGACTCCCTCACCATTCCGCAAGTCGAGGTGCTCGCTCCCGTACCAGCCCCACACGGCGCCATCGGCGGACCCAATACGGTGGTCGAAATCACGAGTCTCGCCAGCATCGGTCCGGTCGACTGGACGATATTCAGCTTCGGCGGCCAGCCTGGCTTCGGAAACTCGACCACGGCACCATCTTCGGGATTCTTCAACAGCGGTACCGGCAGCTCGTCGGGCTTCTTCAATAGCGGCGCCAACAATTCGGGCCTTACGAACATCGACTTTGGCAACTCCGGCGTCCTAAACATCGGTGTCGTGCAATCGGGTATAGCTAACCTGGGCAATTCCATCTCGGGTTTCATCAATACGGGCCCGCCGGGTTTCTCCAGCCCGGCGGCTATCTCAGGCCTGCACAACGTCGGCACCAGCCTGGCGGGATTCTTGCGTGACGGTACCAACGGCACCACGTTCAATATCGGCCTGGCAAATCAGGGAGGTCTGAACCTCGGCAGCGCAAACGTGGGAGATCTCAACCTGGGTAGCGGCAACATCGGCAGCTTCAATCTGGGCAGCGCCAACATCGGCAGCTTCAACCTGGGCCTCGCCAACACCGGCAGCCTCAACCTGGGCAGCGCCAACACCGGCAGCCACAACCTCGGACTGGCCAACACCGGCAACCACAACCTGGGACTGGCCAACACCGGCAACCACAACCTCGGCCTGGCCAGCATCGGCGACGCCAACATCGGCTTCGGCAACACCGGCACCGGCAACATCGGCATCGGCCTGAGCGGCGACCATCAAATCGGCTTCGGCGACGCGAACACCGGCACCGGCAACATCGGCCTGTTCAACTCCGGCACCAACAACGTCGGCTTCTTCAACTCCGGCACCGGCAACTTCGGCATCGCCAACTCCGGCAACTACAACACCGGAATCGCCAACACCGGCACCACCAACACCGGATTCTTCAACGCCGGTATCGCCAATACGGGCATCGCCGACTCCGGCCACTACAACACCGGCCTGTGCAACGCGGGCCAGGCCAACACCGGAAACTTCAACTCCGGCACCTACAACACCGGCAGCTATAACACCGGCAACTACGACACCGGCCTGGCGAACATCGGCGATTTCGACACCGGCGCGTTGATCAGCGGTAGTTACTCGAACGGACTGTTGTGGCGCGGGAATTACCAGGGTGTTGACAGCTCTGCGTTCAGTCTCGTCATCCCCAATACGGCCATCCCGGTCACGCTCGAACTAGGGGCGCCGATTGATATTCCGATCAACATCAGCCTCGGCACCCTGGCAATTCAGCGGTTCACACTTCCGCCGTACACCGCCGAGATCGATATTCTCGGCACCGGAGACCAACGGGTCGTCAGCGTCGGACCCATAGAATTCCCGGATTTCGTTATCGATCTTCCGAATATCGTTACCGGCATCGGCGGACCGGATACCGTGATCGATGTCGGCGGTTCCGGCGGCATCGGTCCCATCAGAATCCCCATCATCGACATTCCGGCCGCCCCGGGCTTCGGAAATTCGACCACTGGCCCCTCGTCCGGTTTCTTCAATTCCGGCACGGGTAGCGCGTCGGGTTTCGGGAACGTCGGCGCCAACCTATCGGGCTTCTTCAACACCGCCTCCGGCAGCCTGGGAATCTCGGGCTACACGAATCTCGGGGAGCTGGTATCGGGCGTCTCGAACGTCGGCAACACCGTCTCGGGCTTCCTCAACACCAGCACGCTGAACCTGTCGACCGCGGCCGAGGTGTCGGGTATCGCCAACGCCGGCAGCCAGGTCGCGGGCCTGTTGCATGACCCGTGGCACGTCAACGCCGGCTTCGCAAATGCCGGGGCGCTCAACCTCGGTAGCGCAAATCTAGGTAGCTTCAACCTCGGCAGCGGAAACATCGGCAGCGTCAACCTCGGCGGCGCAAACCTCGGCAGCGTCAACCTCGGCAGCGCAAACCTCGGCGGTTTCAATGTGGGCTGGGGCAACCTCGGCAGCTACAACTTTGGCCTCGGCAATCTGGGCAGCGGAAACATCGGCCCGGCCAATCTCGGTGACCACAACGTCGGATTCGGCAATACCGGCGACGACAACCTCGGTTTCGGCAATAACGGCATCGGCAACGTCGGCCTGGCCAACACCGGAGACGGAAACATCGGCATCGGCCTGACCGGGAGCCATCAAATCGGTTTCGGCGCCCTCAACACCGGCACCGGCAACGTCGGCCTGTTCAATTCCGGCAGCAACAACATCGGTCTGTTCAACTCCGGCACCGGCAACTTCGGTATCGGCAATTCCGGCAACTACAACACCGGCATCGGCAATGCCGGAATATCCAATACCGGCCTCTTCAACGCCGGCAACATCAACACCGGGTGGGTCAATACCGGCACCGCCAACACCGGCTCCTACAACACCGGCAACACGAATAGCGGTATGGGGAACCCCGGCGACTACAACACCGGATGGTTCAACACCGGCAACTACAGCACCGGCCTGGCGAACTCGGGCAATGTCGACACGGGTGCTTTCATCGCCGGCAGCTACTCCAACGGCGTTTTCTGGCGCCAGGATTATCAAGGCCTGCTCGGTCTGCACGCCGGGATCTACATCCCCGAGATACCGCTGCTGAACATGGGCTTCAGCATCCCGGTAAATATCCCGATAAACATCGACTTAAAGGGCATAGATATCCGACCCTTCCTGATTCCGCGCTTCCAGATCGGCATCCTGAACTCGAGCTATTTGAGCTTCGAGCTCGGACCCATACTCTCCCCGAACGAAATCACCGGCACCTTGCCCGACGTGAGCGCACTGATCGGTGGGCCAAACACCACGATAGGAGTCGGAATCACCAGCGAAATTGGGCCCATCAACATTCCACTCGTTGATATTCCGGCGGGTCCGGGTTTTGGGAATGCGACGGGCGGTCCGTCGTCGGGGTTCTTCAATCAGGGCAGTGGCAGTTCTTCGGGGTTCGGTAACTTCGGGGCGAACAATTCCGGCTGGCACAACTCCGCGATCGGCGCTCTGGGCAACTCGGGGCTGGCCAACCTGGGGGCGTTGCAATCGGGCCTGTTCAACCTGGGCAACTCGGTCTCGGGCTGGTACAACACCGGCACCGCCGGCGTGGGCGCCCCGGCGCAGCTGTCCGGGCTGGCCAACGTCGGCACCGACCTGGCCGGCCTGCTGCACGACGGCCCCCAGGCCACCGTGTTCAACCTGGGCCTGGGCAACCTGGGTCAACTCAACCTCGGCTTTGGCAACACCGGCGAGCTCAACTGGGGCAGCGGCAACGTCGGCAGCGCCAACGTGGGCAGCGCCAACCTGGGCAGCCTCAACCTGGGCAGCGCCAACATCGGCAGCACCAACATCGGCTTCGCCAACACCGGCCCACACCTAAGCGCCGGTCTTGCCAATATCGGACTGGCCAACACCGGCAGCCACAACCTGGGCCTGGGTAACTTCGGTGATGACAACATCGGCGTGGCCAACACCGGCACCGGCAACATCGGCATCGGCCTGA
>NZ_MWQA01000001.1:551141-555364 GCF_002086915.1 Mycobacterium persicum
CCGGCCTGGCCAACACCGGCATCGCCAACACCGGCAACTACAACACCGGCAGCTACAACACCGGCAACACCAACACCGGCAGCTTCAACCCCGGCAACACCAACACCGGCCTATTCAACCTCGGCAGCTACAACACCGGCTTAGCCAACACCGGCAACATCAACACCGGCGCCTTCAACACCGGCAACATGGACAACGGCTGGTGGTGGCGCGGCGACAGCCAGGGCCTGATCGGCTTCCACTACACGATTCATATTCCGGAAATCCCGTTGAACGTCGTCGCAACCATTCCGATCGATATCCCCATCAACGCGAGCTTCACCACCACCGTCTACCACGGGATAACGATCGAGGACATCCCGTTCGGCACCACCGTCACGCTCGGTCCCATCCCGGTCTTGCGGGGCACGATCAATTCGCTGACCATTCCGCCGATTTCGGCCACCGGCCCCTCACCGTCAATTCAGATTGGTAAGTCTGACGGTTCGACGGCGATCGTCATCCCCGCGTTTGCCAGCCTCGGCCCCGCCGACTTGACGATCATCGACATCGGCGGCGCCCCGGGATTCGGGAACTCGACAACCAACCCGTCATCGGGGTTCTTCAATGCCGGCACGGGCACCGCATCGGGCTTCGCCAACTTCGGCGCCAACAACTCGGGTCTGCTGAACGCCTCCTCGGGCACCTCGGGGTACAAGAACGTCGGCGACCTGGTCTCGGGCATGGCGAACTTGGGCAACACCGTGTCTGGCTTCCTGAACACAAGCACCCTGGACCTCGCGACCGCGGCTCATGTCTCGGGCTTGGCCAATATCGGCACCAACCTCGCCGGGCTCTACCGTGACAGCACGGCCGGGATGACGACGTTCAACATGGGGCTGGGCAATAACGGCACGTTGAACGTGGGTTTCGGCAACGTCGGCGACTACAACGTCGGCAGCGGAAACGTCGGCGACAACAACGTAGGCAGCGCAAACGTCGGCAGCCACAACTTCGGTGGCGCAAACGTCGGCAGCTTCAATGTCGGCCTCGGCAGCCATGGCCTTCATAACATCGGCTCGGCAAACCTCGGCAACGACAACATCGGTCCCGCAAACTTCGGTGACGACAACCGCGGCTTCGCGAACGCGGGCAACGCCAATACCGGTTTTGCCAACACCGGCGACGGCAATATCGGCCTTGCCAACACCGGCAGCAACAACATCGGCATCGGGCTCACCGGCAACGGCAAAGTCGGGGTCGGCGCGCTCAACTCGGGCAGCGGCAACACCGGCTTGTTCAACTCCGGCACCGACAATGTGGGCCTGTTCAACTCCGGCACCGGAAACGTCGGCATCGCAAACTCGGGCACCGCGAACTGGGGCATCGGCAACAGCGGCAGCACCAACACAGGCCTGGCTAACGCTGGAATGGTCAACACCGGGCTCTGGAATGCCGGCAACGTCAACTCGGGTATCGGCAACACGGGCGACTACAACTCGGGCAGCTTCGACGCCGGCAGCTTCAACACCGGCGGCTTCAACCCGGGCTCCTACAACACGGGTTACTCGAACACTGGTAGCTACAACACGGGATTCGCCAACTCGGGCAACGTCGACACCGGGTTCTTCAATTCCGGAAGTTACGATAACGGCGTCCTGTGGCGGGGCGATTACCAAGGCCTGGTCGGCTACAACTACACGATCTATATTCCCGACACCGCCATTCCGGTGAACCTTGACGTGGAAATCCCGATCGATATTCCGATCAGCGCGACATTCGGCCTCCTGACCATTGAGGGTTTTACCATTCCCAAATACACCGCCGACATCAACGTGCTGGACACCGGAACCACCCAAGCCATCAGCATCGGTCCCCTTACGGTCTCCGATATCGTCATTTCCCTGCCGCCGCTCAATGCCACCATCGGCGGTCCGACCACCGCGATCGATATCGCCGGTACCGGCGGCATCGGCCCCATCGCGATCCCGGTCATCGACATTCCGGCGGCCCCGGGCTTCGGGAACTCGACCACCATCCCGTCGTCGGGGTTCTTCAACTCCGGCGCCGGCAGCTCATCGGGATTGGCCAACGGCGGCCCCAATAACTCCGGCTTCTTCAACGCCTCCGGCAGCTCGGGGATCTCGGGCTACAAGAATGTCGGCGACCTGGTATCGGGCATGGCGAACTTCGGCGACACGGTGTCGGGTTTGCTCAATACCGGCACGCTGGACCTCGCGACGCCGGCCAATGTCTCCGGCGTCGCCAATGTCGGCGCCGACCTCTCGGGTTTCTTCGGCAACTTCGCTATCTCCAACCTGGGCTTCGCCAACGACGGCAGCCTCAACGTGGGCAACGGCAACATCGGCACCCTCAACATCGGCAGCGGAAACGTGGGCGACCACAACGTCGGCGGAGCAAACATCGGCAGCTTCAATGTCGGCTTCGGCAGCCACGGCCTGCACAACTTCGGCTCCGGAAATCTAGGCAACGACAACGTGGGCCCGGCCAACGTGAGCGATCACAATCTGGGCGTGGCCAATGCGGGCGACGGAAATACCGGCGTCGCGAACACCGGCACCTTCAATATCGGCTTTGCGAACACCGGCAGCAGCAACATCGGAATTGGGCTCACCGGCGACGGCAAAGTCGGGATCGGCGCGCTCAACTCGGGCAGCGACAACTTCGGCCCGTTCAACTCCGGCACCGGAAACGTCGGCCTGTTCAACTCCGGCACTGCAAACATCGGTATCGCCAACTCGGGCACCGGCAACATCGGCATCGGGAACTCCGGCACCGCAAACACCGGCGTCGAGAACGCCGGCGGCCACAACACCGGTCTGTGGAATCCGGGCACCGGCAACACCGGCATCGCCAACCCCGGCGCCTACAACACGGGCGTCTACAACACCGGCAGCACCAACACGGGTATCGCCAACCCCGGCAGGCACAACACCGGCAGCTACAACACCGGTAGCACCAACACGGGCCTGGCGAACACCGGCGACTACAACACCGGGGTGGCCAACACCGGCGACTACAACACCGGCCTGGCCAACACGGGCAATGTCGACACCGGCGCCTTCATCGCCGGCAATTACAGCAACGGCTTTTTCTGGCGGGGCGACTACCAGGGTCTATATGGCCTCCACGCCGGGATCTATATTCCCGAATTCCCGGTCCTGAACATGGGTATAGATATTCCGATCAATATTCCTATCAATCTGAATGCCGCGAATATTCTCGTCAACCCGTTTGCCATTCAGCCGTTTACCGTCAGCGTCCTGGGCTCGTCCTATCTCAGCATCACCTTCGACACCATATCCATTCCGGCGCTCAGCGGTCGTGGGCTCGCGGTCGACGCCCTCATCGGCGGACCCGATACGTCGATACCCATCACCATCACCAGCGGCTTGGGCCCCATCGACATCACGTTCATCGATATCCCGGCGGCCCCGGGTTTCGGGAATTCGACAGCCAGCCCGTCGTCGGGCTTCTTCAACTCCGGCACCGGCAGCGCATCGGGCTTCGGCAACGCCGGCGCCGACACGTCGGGCTTCCGCAACCTCGGCGGCGCGGGCGTCTCGGGCTACCGCAACGTCGGCTCCCTCGAATCCGGCCTGGCCAACGCCGGCAACACCATCTCAGGTGTCTACAACACCAGCACCCAAGGGCTCCTGGCGGCGGGCAACCTCTCCGGCGTGGCGAACATCGGCACCAACCTGGCCGGCGTGTTCCACAACAGCACCAGCCCGGCCGGGCGCGTCGTCAATCTGGGCTTGGCAAACGCCGGCCAACTCAACGTGGGCTTCGGCAACGCCGGCGACATCAACGTGGGCAGCGGCAATATCGGCGACCTGAACCTGGGCAGCGGCAATCTGGGCAGCACCAACTTCGGCAGCGGCAATACCGGTAGCAACAACATCGGGTTCGCCCACACCGGTGACGCCAACCTCGGTCTCGGCAACACCGGCGGCCACAACATCGGCGCGGGCGACACCGGCGACGGCAACATCGGCTTCGGCAACACCGGCAACGGCAACATCGGCATCGGGCTCACCGGCGACGGCCAGACCGGATTCGGCGCGCTGAACTCCGGCAGCGGCAACATCGGCCTGTTCAACTCCGGCACCGACAACATCGGCATCGCCAACTCCGGTGACGGCAACTGGGGCATCGCCAACTCCGGCAACCACAACACCGGCCTGGCCAACGCCGGCAACACCAACACCGGCGCCTTCAAC
>NZ_MWQA01000001.1:555464-591034 GCF_002086915.1 Mycobacterium persicum
CGCCGTCGCCTCCGCGCCCGGCATTGCCGCCGTCGATGCCAGCAGCGGCCGCGCCGCCCGCCCCGCCGTCACCACCGTTACCGACTAGCAGAGCGTTACCGCCGGCGCCTCCCGCGCCGCCAGCTCCGCCGGCGCCTCCCGCTCCGCCGTTACCCAGCAGAAGTGCGGCACCACCGGCACCACCAACAGCGCCGGATCCGCCGCCGCCACCGGCCCCGCCGTTGCCATAAATCAGACCGCCGTTGCCGCCATTTCCCCCCACCGCGCCGGCCCCGCCAGCGCCGCCCGCGCCGCCGTGCCCGATCAGCCCGGCCGACCCACCAGCGCCCCCCGCAGCTCCAGCAGCGCTGCTACTGCCACCATTTCCGCCGTCGCCATACAAGATCCCGCCCGGCTGACCCGGCTGCCCCACCGGCCCACTGGCCCCGTCGGCACCGTTACCGACCAACGCCCGCCCCACCAACGCCTCGGAGGGCGCATTGATCAAGCTGAGCACGCCCTGTCCCCCGGTCTGCAAAGGCGACGCATTGGCGGCTTCGGCGACGGTATACACATCCGCACTCCACTTGAGAGTCCCCACAAAATAGTCGTGATACGCCGCCATCTGAGCGCTCAAACTCTGATAGGCCTGGCCATGCCCGGAAAACAGCCACGCCACCGCCGCCGAGACCTCATCGGCACCCGGCGCCGACACCGCAACCGTCGAAATCGCTGCCGCCGCATTTGCTGAACGCAGGTTTGAACCGATCCGCAACACATCCGCCGCTGCCGCGGCCAGTACCTTTGGGCTAGCCACCACGAACGACATCACTTCGATCCCCTTTGTCCGAGTGTCTTTGGCTACCGAGCCAGTACTCCACCGATCACCATCACCTCATTCGGGCCACCGCACCTTCGGCCGAAAGGCGGATTCGAGGGTTGAAATTTTCTCCCCCCATTGGGGGAGGACACCACAGCCGCCGGCTCCGGAACGAAGGTCCACACAGGCCCGTCCGAGCATCGAAACACACTCGAACAGTGAAACTTTCATGCAACGGCCATGTCCCGGCCCGGCTCGGTAACCAATATCGTCCCGTTATTTCGCGGAGAAGGTCTTGTGAGTTAGGGAGATCTACGATGCCGTTGCCCCACGGTTGCATGATGCGGGTTCGCGTCGCCTCATCGGACGGTGTACCCGCCGACTCGAAAACCTCGCCGGCTCGAAAGCCTTAAGAGACCCAGGGCCAAATCCAAAGGCGCGCAGCCACTGGGAAATCGCGCGCAGGACCGGTGGTGAATTCGAACAAAAAGGCGCGGCGCGGGAGTAGCTGCGCCGCGCCCCGGCGCGTACTGGATACCCATCCCGGCTATGCCACCCGGCCGGCGCCCGGCATGCCGCGCTGGCCGTCACCGCCCGCAGTGCCGCTCTCACCGACTGCGCCGCCGCTGCCCGCGGCACCGCTCAGGACACCAGCTGTTCCGCCGCTGCCACCGCTGCCCCCCGCGCCCGGGGCACCGCCCGTACCGCCACCGCCTCCGTCACCCCTGAGGCCGACCTGACCACCAGTGCCACCACTGGCGCCGCCATCGCCTCCGTTGCCGCCCGTGCCGCCGCCGCCTCCCTCGCCGCCGGCCCCTCCGGCACCGCCAACGCCTCCACTGCCCGCGAGTAGCCCGCCGGCACCGCCTTGACCGCCGCTGCCTCCGGTCCCGCCGGTCCCGCCGGTCCCGCCGGTCCCGCCGTCGCCGGCGTCGCCGCCATTACCGGCAGTTGCGGTATTGCTCGTGCCTCCGCCGCCACCATTACCGCCGACGCCACCGAGGTCGCCGACCCCGCCGGTGCCGCCCGTCCCACCGGCGCCGCCGCTGCCGCCGTTGCCGACCAACAGCCCCCCGTGACCTCCGTTGCCGCCGGTGCCGCCGGCTCCGCCCGTGCCACCGGTAGCGCCGATCGCGCCGTCACCGCCGTTACCGCCTCTGCCGCCGATGGCCCTGTTGATATCGACCGATTGGGTGCTGGTCGTTGCGTTGCCGCCAGGTCCGCCGCTGCCTCCCGCGCCGCCTGGAGCTCCGCCGGCGGCTCCATCACCGCCTTTGCCGCCCGTGGCTTCGACGGTGTTGGGCAGGCTGTCGGTGTTGCTGCTCGTCGCGGTCGCGGCCCCGCCAGCCCCGCCGACCCCGCCGGACCCGCCCATTCCCGCCGTGCCACCTCGCCCGCCATCGCCGCCTTGGGCGGTGACGGTGTTTTCGCCACCGTGGGTGTCGGTGCTGCTGGCATGAGCGCTACCACCTTGGCCACCAGTGCCACCCGCCCAGCCGGGACCACCGATGCCCCCGGTTCCGCCGTCCGTACCGCTGGCCCTGGCATCTGTGGGGTTGGTGACGCTCACAGATGTGCCGGCAGTTCCACCGGACGCCGCAGCGCCATTGGTGCTGGGATTAGCTCCGTTCATCCCGGTTGCACCCGCTCCGCCATGCCCGCCATTGCCGCCGTTACCCCAGAGGCCGGCGTAGCCGCCGTCGCCTCCGCGCCCGGCATTGCCGCCGTCGATGCCAGCAGCGGCCGCGCCGCCCGCCCCGCCGTCACCACCGTTACCGACTAGCAGAGCGTTACCGCCGGCGCCTCCCGCGCCGCCAGCTCCGCCGGCGCCTCCCGCTCCGCCGTTACCCAGCAGAAGTGCGGCACCACCGGCACCACCAACAGCGCCGGATCCGCCGCCGCCACCGGCCCCGCCGTTGCCATAAATCAGACCGCCGTTGCCGCCATTTCCCCCCACCGCGCCGGCCCCGCCAGCGCCGCCCGCGCCGCCGTGCCCGATCAGCCCGGCCGACCCACCAGCGCCCCCCGCAGCTCCAGCAGCGCTGCTACTGCCACCATTTCCGCCGTCGCCATACAAGATCCCGCCCGGCTGACCCGGCTGCCCCACCGGCCCACTGGCCCCGTCGGCACCGTTACCGACCAACGGCCGCCCCACCAACGCCTCGGAGGGCGCATTGATCAAGCTGAGCACGCCCTGTCCCCCGGTCTGCAAAGGCGACGCATTGGCGGCTTCGGCGACGGTATACACATCCGCACTCCACTTGAGAGTCCCCACAAAATAGTCGTGATACGCCGCCATCTGAGCGCTCAAACTCTGATAGGCCTGGCCATGCCCGGAAAACAGCCACGCCACCGCCGCCGAGACCTCATCGGCACCCGGCGCCGACACCGCAACCGTCGAAATCGCTGCCGCCGCATTTGCTGAACGCAGGTTTGAACCGATCCGCAACACATCCGCCGCTGCCGCGGCCAGTACCTTTGGGCTAGCCACCACGAACGACATCACTTCGATCCCCTTTGTCCGAGTGTCTTTGGCTACCGAGCCAGTACTCCACCGATCACCATCACCTCATTCGGGCCACCGCACCCTCGGCCGAAAGGCGGATTCGAGGGTTGAAATTTTCTCCCCCCATTGGGGGAGGACAACACAGCCGCCGGCTCCCAGGCGGGAGTTTTGACGAGGCCGTGTTGACCATCGAAATATGCTGTGCTGCTGATCTTTTCAGGATGACAGCGGGTCCGGGCCCAGCTCCGCGGTCACCGCCGCCCCGGGCGGCGAACGAACGAGAGGCCAGTTGCGGATTGCCCGATATTCACTATGAATTGCGGTGATACCGCCTGGCGCCGCCGAGCATTCTCGGCCGAGACAACCACCGGCCAGCAGAGATGCCGCCACACCGCCCGCCGGCGCGGCGCCGCCATCTGCTTCGGCTTAGGGAGATGTGATGGATTTCGCGGGGTTGCCGCCGGAGCACAATTCGGCGCGGATGTTTGCCGGCGCGGGTTCGGCGCCGATGCTGGCGACGGCGGCAGCATGGCAGCGGTTAGCCGCCGAGCTCGGCTCGTCCGCATTCGCGTTCTCATCGCTGACCTTCGGTCTGGCGGGTTCGTCGTGGCAGGGACCGGCCGCGGCGACGATGGCCGACGCGGCCGCAACCCACGTGGGCTGGTTGAACGCGGCCGCACTGCAGGCCGAGCAGGCAGCCGCCCAAGCCCGGTTAGCGGCAGCCGCGTTCGAGGCTGCGCGAGCGGCCACCGTGCATCCGGGGACTATCTCGGTCAACAGGACCCGGCTGCTAAGGCTGGTGGCCTGGAACGTGTTGGGCCAAAACGCCCCGGCGATCGCCGCCGTCGAGGCCGAATATGAGCAGATGTGGGCCCAGGATGTGGCCGCAATGTTCGACTACCACGCCGAGGCTTCGGCGGTCGCCACGATGTTGACCCCGTTCCCCCCGACGCCGCATGCGCTCGCGGGCCTGCCCGGGCAGCGGGCCGGGGCAGAGTCCGTTACGGGCTCCGCCAGCCCGGCCTTAGCCTTTGCCCGCCCGCTTAGTAGGGCGGGCTTGAACCTGGGATTCGCCAACATGGGTAGCGGAAACATCGGCAATGGCAACATCGGCAGCTTCAATATCGGCTCCGCAAATATCGGCAGCACCAACATCGGCAGCGGAAATGTCGGCAATGCGAACATTGGGTTCGGCAACACCGGCCCCTCGTCGACCCCGGCCAGCCGCAACATCGGGTGGGGCAATACGGGCAGCACCAACATCGGCTTCGGCAACACCGGCGACGGAAACATCGGCTTCGGCAACACCGGCGACGGAAATATCGGTATCGGGCTGACCGGCAACGGCCGGACCGGTCTCGGCGGCCTGAACTCGGGCACCGGCAATGTCGGCCTTTTCAACTCGGGCACCGGAAACGTCGGCATCGGGAACTCGGGCACCGGAAACTGGGGCATTGGCAACTCGGGTAACAGCTACAACACCGGCATCGGCAACTCGGGTGAAGCAAACACCGGCTTGTTCAACTCGGGCGTAGCCAATACCGGCGTCGCGAACGCGGGCAGCTACAACACGGGTAGCTACAACCCGGGGAGCACCAACACCGGCGGCTTCAACGGCGGCAGCTACAACACCGGCTTTTTGAACAGGGGCGACTACAACACCGGCGTGGCAAACACCGGCAACGCCGACACCGGCGCATTGATCTCGGGCAATTACAGCAACGGCCTGTTGTGGCGAGGAAATTATCAGGGCCTGATGGCTCCGGGCTTCGGAAACTCTACCGACATCCCGTCGTCGGGCTTCTTCAACGCCGGTTCCGGTAGTGCGTCGGGTTTCGCCAATTCCGGCGCTAATACTTCGGGCTTCTTCAACTCATCGGACGTCGGAATCTCGGGCTACTACAACGCAGGCGCGCTGGAATCGGGCCTGGTGAACTCCGGCAACACTATCTCGGGCGGGTTCAACGAGAGCCTGCTGAATGCCACCGTGCCCGCCTTTGTCTCCGGTGCCCTTAACACCGGCAGTGAGCTGTCGGGCTTCCGCGGCGGCCCGTCGTCACTAAACCTCGGCTTCGCCAACCACGGGGGTGCGAACATCGGCAACGCCAACGTCGGCGACTCCAACTTCGGCGGCGGCAATCTCGGAAACACGAACCTCGGCAGGTCAAACATCGGTAACGCCAACCTCGGCAGCGGCAACATTGGCAGCACCAACATCGGCAGCGGAAACGTTGGCGACGGCAACCTCGGCTTCGCAAGTATCGGCATCGACAACTTCGGCTCCGGAAATCTGGGCGACTACAACATCGGCCCCGGAAACGCCGGCACACATAATCGGGGCTTCTGGAACGCCGGTAACTCCAACATTGGCTTCGCCAACGCCGGCGACTTCAATGTCGGTTTTGCCAACACCGGAAGCAACAATATCGGGATCGGGCTCACCGGAAACGGCAAAGTGGGGCTTGGCGCGCTCAACTCGGGCGGCGCCAACATCGGCTTGTTCAACTCAGGCACCGAAAATGTGGGCTTGTTCAATTCGGGCACCGGCAACATCGGCATCGGAAACTCAGGCAGCGAAAACTGGGGCTTCGGCAACGCCGGTGCCGGAAATACCGGCATCGAGAACAGCGGCATCTTGAATACGGGCTTCGTCAACGCGGGCAGCACCAACACCGGTCTGAGCAACGGCGGCAGCTATAACACCGGTTTCGTCAACGCGGGCAGCACCAATACCGGAAGCTATAACGCGGGCCAGCACAATACAGGCGGATTGAACCCGGGCAATTATGACACGGGGTACTTCAACCCAGGGAATGTCGACACTGGCGCTTTCAGCACGGGAAATTACAGTAACGGCTTATTCGTGACCGGCGACAACCAGGGCCAGATCAGCGCTCATCTCGCCATCGATATTCCCACCGTCCCCATCGACGTCGAGTCCGTCAATCCCATTAAGCAAACACTGGTGGTCGGCGGGCAGGAATACACCATCCCGGGCTATACTTATCCCAAGACATACTTTCTCGACGGCGACTTCTATCTGGGACCGGTCACCATCTCGTCATCCACCCTCACCGGTCCCACGGTGACCATCGACATCGGCGGCCCAGCTACGTCCATTGATGCGACGGTCATCGGCGCCTTACAGGGCGGGACGATCCAGATCATCGATATCCCGGCGGCCCCGGGTTTCGGGAATTCGACAGCCAGCCCGTCGTCGGGCTTCTTCAACTCCGGCACCGGCAGCGCATCGGGCTTCGGCAACGCCGGCGCCGACACGTCGGGCTTCCGCAACCTCGGCGGCGCGGGCGTCTCGGGCTACCGCAACGTCGGCTCCCTCGAATCCGGCCTGGCCAACGCCGGCAACACCATCTCAGGTGTCTACAACACCAGCACCCAAGGGCTCCTGGCGGCGGGCAACCTCTCCGGCGTGGCGAACATCGGCACCAACCTGGCCGGCGTGCTGCGCGACAGCGCGACCGGGACGATGTTCAACGCGGGCCTGGGCAATATCGGGGCTTTGAACGTGGGCTTCGGCAACACTGGGGATTACAACCTGGGCAGCGGCAACGTCGGCGACCTGAACATGGGCAGCGGCAACCTCGGCAGCGCCAACTTCGGTAGCGGCAATATCGGCAACGGCAATATCGGGTTCGCCAACACTGGCCCGTCGTTGACCGCGGCGGTCCATAATCTCGGTCTCGGCAACACCGGCGGCCACAACGTCGGCGCGGGCAACACCGGCGACGGCAATATCGGCTTCGGCAACACCGGCAACGGCAACATCGGCATCGGGCTCACCGGCGACGGCCAGACCGGATTCGGCGCGCTGAACTCCGGCAGCGGCAACATCGGCCTGTTCAACTCCGGCACCGACAACATCGGCATCGCCAACTCCGGTGACGGCAACTGGGGCATCGCCAACTCCGGCAACCACAACACCGGCCTGGCCAACGCCGGCAACACCAACACCGGCGCCTTCAACACCGGCCTGGCCAACACCGGCATCGCCAACACCGGCAGCTACAACACCGGCAGCTACAACACCGGCAACACCAACACCGGCAGCTTCAACCCCGGCAACACCAACACCGGCCTGTTCAACCCGGGCGACGCCAACACCGGCCTGGCCAACACCGGCAACTCCAACACCGGCGTTGCGAACTCGGGCAACGTCGACACCGGCGCGTTCATTTCGGGCAACTACAGCAACGGCTTCTTGTGGCGGGGCGATTACCAGGGCCTGATTACCATTTCGTACTCGTCGACCATTCCCGAAATCCCCTGGCACTACGACGTGAATGCCCCCATCGAGATACCTATTAGCGGCAACGTCAATGAAATTACCCTGGAATTATTCCACATTTCCAGCATCCCCATAAAGGTCCAACTACAACAGACCATCTGCTTCCTGGGGTACTGCACCACCATCACAACAACCTTGTACGACGGCAGCGTCGGCGGCTGGGCACTCGGTCCGTACACCCTGCTCGCGCCCACCACGGTAGCCGAAACCATTGCTCAAACATTTGATCTGCCCGGCAGCGGAACCCTAGGTCCCTACACCTTCGGATTCACTTACCAGCAAAGCCCTGGATTCTTCAATTCGACCACCGACCCGTCGTCGGGCTTCTTCAACTCCGGCGGGGGCGGCGCCTCGGGCCTCTTCAATTCCGCACCCGGGGCCGTGTCGGGGCTGGCAAACGCCGTCGCGAACTCGTCGGGCCTGGGCAACGCCGGCGGAACCGGAAACTCGGGCTACCTCAACTACGGCGGGCTGGAATCGGGCTTCGCGAACTTGGGCAACACCATTTCGGGCTCCTTCAACACGAGCACCGTGGATCTGACACAGGCGGCCTTCGACTCGGGTATCGGAAACGTTGGCACCAACCTCTCGGGAGTCTTCAACGACGTCTTCGTGCCGTAGCTGCGGTCGGCTGGGCCGCTCTCGAGAAAGCGCATTCGCGGAATGGACGCTACCCGATTAGCAGCACCCGACAATAAGGTAAACGCTGACGGCCCCAACGATTGAGCCCAGGTCACCGATGAACAGCACGGATATCGAGCAGGTCCTCCGCAAACAACGGTTGCGCTCATTGCAGGGCGGGTCCATTTTGCGCGTCGGCGTCGCCGTCATCATGTTCAGCGCAATGCTGACCCTCACCGAGCCGGCTCGATTGCCGGCGCAGGCCGTGCTGCTGGGCGTCTATGCATTCGTGACCGTCGGCGCGCTGCTGCTGACCTATGCCGGCACAAGTCAACTGCTCAACGACGACCGGGCGCTGTTGACACTCGCGCTGACGGATGTCGCCGCGGTGTTCGGTTTCAAACTGCTCTCACCCGGCGGATATATTCCCCTGTTGGTGATGGCGCTGCTGCCGCGCCTGGTAGCCGTCGAGTTGTCGCTGCGGCGCGCCGGTATGGTGCTGGCCTGCGCCTTCGCGGTCTTCACCGCATCGGTCCTTCAAGACCCCGTGATCATGAGCCGGGTTGGTCCACGGGAGACGGCAGTGATCGTGCTGATGTATGGATTCATTTGCGGCACAGCGCTATTGGTGGTGATTTTCCGGTTGCGCAATATCGACGAACTGGCCGAACTCACGACCTCGCGCGAAGAGCTGCTTGCCGAGACCATGACCGCATCGCAGGCCGAGCGGCGGCAGATATCCGAGTTCATCCATGACGGACCGTTGCAAGACGTGCTTGCGGCCCGTCGCGATATTGCCGGATTCCTCAAGCGGTCCCCGGATGCACCCCTCGACCAGGCACTGGCTAGCCTGCAGGACGCTTCCCGTCTGCTGCGCGAGGCGACCTTCGAGCTACACCCGGCACTACTCGACCAAGTCGGCCTGGCGGCTGCGGTAGAGAAGCTCGTCGCCGTCGCAGCGGCCCGGTCTGGCATTGCGATCACAACGGACATCGATTATCCGCAGCCGAATGCGATCGACCCGATCCTGTTCGGGGTGATCCGCGAATTGGTATCCAACGTGGCCCGTCATTCGCAGGCCAGATCGGCGACGGTGAAACTGGCGATCGACGGCGACGCCGCTCGGATCGACGTGACAGATGACGGCATCGGCCTCACCGGTGACGGCGCAGCGCGTCGCCTTACCCAGGGCCATATCGGTCTTGCCTCGCACCGGGCGCGGGTCCAAGCCGCCGGCGGCACCTTGACCATCATCGAGGGACCCGTTGGCGCGCGCCTGCAAGTGACGGTGCCGCTTCGGCACCCAGCGCCAACCACCGCCTCGGCGACGGTGCCGCGCCGAACCGATCGTGAGCCGGAACGGTGTTGAACGTCGGCCGAAACCGCGCAGCAGGCCCGCTTTGGGGAGCACCGCCGCGATCAGTCCAAGGCTATGGCTGTCCGGCAACTATTCGAGCAATCGGCGCCGCATCGCCTCGGCTACGGCCGCTCCCCGATCAGACACGCCAAGTTTTTCGTACAGGCTGTGCGCATGCGTCTTGATCGTGCTGCGCGCCAAATGGAGTCGTGACGCGATCTGCGGAACCGACAGCCCATCGGCCATCATCGCGATCACCTGGGCTTCGCGCTCGGTCAGTAACGTTGTCGCTCCCTTGCCCCGCCGTTTCACCTCACCGGCCAATCCCCCGGCTATCCCGGCCGGCAGGTACGAGTCTCCTTCGGCACATCTGAGCACGGCGTTGACGATCTCGTCGCTGTCGGATTCCTTTGTCAGAAACCCCGAAGCGCCCTCGGCCAGAGCCTTATAGACGACGGGGCTGTCATCAAAGGCGCTCAGCAGCACCACACTGGTGGGCAATCCGTCACGGGCGACGGCGTGGGTCACCTCAAGACCGTCCAGTTCGGGCATCTTGTAGTCGAGAAGTGCGACCGCAGGCCGAAGTCGGCGGATGGCGTCCAGCGCCGCGCGACCGTCGGCCGCCTCGGCGACGACCTCCACCCGCCCGCTGGACCTAAGGGCCCGCACCACCCCCTGGCGCATTACCGGGTGGTCGTCGGCCACGACGACGGTGACTCGGTCATGGGAATCGGCCACGGCCTGCTCCAAGCGCTTCAACGAAGTTCTGTGGTTCCGCGCAGGGACGGACTCCGCGCGGGGGACGGACAAGGTGCCTCATCATTGTGTCTCCGGTGACGGGCCTGGCGTGACGATTTGCCGATACGGGTCGCGCAGTTGTGACTGCGCAGCATATCCGCGGTGGCGCTCGCCACGTTGTGCCGTTTCGTTCGAGGACCGCCCGGTCAGTACCGGCGGAATCTCGGCACGCGCCGACATACCGGGGACGACCCTGGGGCACACCCGCGGCGGCAACGTCCCGCAGTGCCCGGCAAACCGGCGCTCCATTGCAGGCCAATGAAGTTCTTTGACGTACACCAGGATTCGCGCGGCGCCGGACCGTGTCATCATGCGGTCCACCACAACTGTCGGAGATGTGAACCATGCCGATCCGGTGCCGGGTCGCTTCCTGAGGCGATGATCCTGCGCAGCCGGGCAGTACCCGCACGTTGGGATCGGTAGCTGTGCGGTCGGTGTGTCATCGCCACGACAACGCCGCCACCCCCGGGAAACGAACCGCCATGAAAATCATCACGATCGCGGTGGCTGGCCTGCTGGCCGGCACGCTGCTGACAGCCAGCCCCGCGCATGCCGAGGTGACCGCTCACCCATTGCCGGTCCGCGTCTACCCGTTGCAGCCCAACCTCGGATCCGACCTTAGGTCGGAGGTACAAGATCTGCTGCAGCAAATCTCCGACCTGGACGACAGCTGGGACAACATCACCCCGGAGGCGCGACAACAGCGTTTAGCACAACTCCAACAGCAGGTAACCATCGTGGATAAAGAAACGCGGGGTCTTCCCGCAGAGCAACAGCCGCAGGTGCAGGCGATGCTGGGCATGGCGGTTATCAAGCTGGCCAACATCCTCCGGAGAGCCCAGCCTCCGGACAGCCCGTGCTACTTGCCCTCCTGCCTGCCTGGGCTGTAGCCCACCGAAGAGCCCACTGGAGCCGCCAAATATTCGACAACGAAATCCGTGCTGCGCTGGTGCCATTCGCTCCACCGCCGCACCATGTAATGGCCCGCGCCTTCGACGCCCACCCACATGGCGTCCACCCCGCGCCGGCGAGCCCGACACGTCTGGGTACGCGAACTGCGCGGGTCGGTCCAGGTGTCGGCGGTGCCGTGCAGGACCAATAGCCGGGTCCGGACCGGGATCCGGTCTCCGTCGCTTTCCGTCCACCACGGCGCCAGTGCCACGACTGCCCCGATGTCACCTCGGCCGGCCAGGTGTGCGGCGACGCGGCCACCCATCGAATGACCCACCAGCACAATGTGTTGGGGAACGAAGCGGCGGCACAGCTGGCCGAGAGCTTCCTCGGCATCGCGGACCGCATCCAAGCCCGGACTATTCCACCCGCGGCGGCGGTATTGAACACGTCGCACCAAAACGTCGCGCCCCAGCCGACGTCGCAGCGTGCCGGCAATGAACACCATCCTGAGGTTGGCCAGCTGCCACCACCGGGACGTGTCGTCGCTGCGCACCTTACCGCCTGGCAGGACGAGAACGCAGGCCCGAACGGGGGAACGAGGTGGCCGCACAGCATTGATTCGGAGCCAACCGCCGGGCCGGACTGGTTGATCCCCGATATCGATCAGTCCTCTGACCTGGCGGGCCAGGACGCTTAAAGGTGGCGGTTTCGCGGTGCTGCTCGCTCTGCGGTGGTATCGCCGGCAACATCACAACCCGTCGGTACCACCTGGCCCCAACAGCAGCCCGCCGGCGCCGCCCGCTCCGCCAGCGCCGCCGCTACCGAGGAGCCCAATCGCGGCGCCTTCGCCGACGCCGACCCCGCCGGTTGCGCCGCCGAAGTTTCCCGCCCCGCCAGCCCCACCGGAGCCGGCGAGCCGGCCGCTAGTTCCGCCGGCGCCGCCGTCACCGCCGGCAGCGTTGGTAGAGGTGCCGCCATTGCCGCCGCCGCCACCACCGGAACCGCCGGAGCCGTACAACACGCCCGCGGAACCGCCGGCTCCGCCATCACCGCCCGCGAAGCTTCCGACCCTGGCGCCAGTCCCGCCCGTGCCGCCGTGACCGCCGCTGCCGAAGGCAGGGCGCCACTGCCGCCTTTGCCCCCATCCCCTCCCGAACCCGAACTGGAGCCGCCGCCGCCGCCGGCCCCGCCGTCGCCGAACAACGCTCCGCCCGGGCTGAACAATCCACCCATTCCGCCCGGCCCACCGGCACCGCCGGCACCGATGGCGGCTCCACCGGCACCGCCGGCACCGATGGCGGCTCCTCCGGGACCGCCGGCCCCCCCATTGCCGACCAAGATGCCGCCGTCGCCGCCGTTTGCCCAGTGCCAGGGATTCCGTTGGCGCCGTTGCCAATCAGCGGACGCCCCACTAACGCCCGGGTGCGCGCGTTGATCAGATCGAGCACAGACTGCGCAACGTTGGCCGCCTCCGCTTGGGCATAGGCTCCGCCGCCGGCGATCAAAGCGGTGACGAATTGTGCGTGAAACTGCGCCGCCTGGGCGATCAATGCCTGATACCGCTGCGCGTGTTCGCCGAACAGTGCCGCGATGGCCGCCGACACCTCATCGGAAGCCGCGGCCACCACGTTGATTGTCGGAGCCGCGGCCGCCGCGGTGGCTTCGCTGATCGCCGATCCGACGCTTGTCAGGTCTGGGCAGCCGCCGTGAAGAATTCCGGTGTTGCTACCACATAATTCATGGACGCTTTTTTGCGTGATGAGGCCGATGCGCGAACCCATGAAGGGTACCCACCGTCACGAAGAGCCGTCAGTCGAAATCGCGGAAACCCCTGTGGTTTCCCAGGTTCCGAGGCTTACCTCTGCTCGTAGGTCCCGTAGATGACGGCGCGGGCGATCGCGTGCTGGAACAGGTTGAAACCGAGGAAGGCCGGGCTGGCGTCTTCGCTCAGATCCAATTTCTGGACGTCCACCGCATGCACCGCAACGTAGTACCGGTGCACACCATGCCCGGGTGGCGGTGCGGCGCCGACATAGCGGCGCATACCGGCATCGTTGACCAGCGTCAGTGCGCCGCCCGGCAGCTCGCGGCCGTCGCCGGCGCCTTCGGGCAGCTCGGTCACCTCGGCGGGCAGGTTGGCCACCGCCCAGTGCCAGAACCCGGACAGCGTCGGGGCGTCGGGATCGTAGACGGTGACCGCGAAGCTACGGGTCTGCTCCGGAAAGCCCGACCAGCTCAATTGCGGACTGGCGTCCTGTCCGCCCGCGCCCATGATCCCGCTGACCTGCGCGCTGCGCAGCGGCTGGCCGTTGCTCACCGAATCCGAGGTCAGGCTGAAAGGCGGCAGCTCGGGGAGTGCGGCATACGGGTCGGGCGGTGTTGTCATGCTCGGTCCTTTCGGATAGTCGGCTCACGGAACATCAGCAGTGGGTCAGGAAATGTGTCAGCACCTCGGTGCCGAACTTCAGCGCATCGATGGGTACCCGCTCATCGACACCGTGGAACAACGAGGTGAAATCCAGATCGGGCGGCAACCGCAGCGGGCTGAAGCCGAAGCAGCGAATCCCCATGCGCGCGAATGCTTTTGCGTCGGTGCCGCCGGACAGCATGTAAGGCACTATGCGGCCGTCGGGATCGACGGCCAGCACCGCGGTGTTCATGGCATCGACCAGATCGCCGTCGAAGCTGGTCTCATACGACGGCAGGTCCCGGATCCACTCGCGGGTGACCTCGGGGCCGATCAACTCGTCCACCTCGGCTTCGAAAGCCGCCTGCCGGCCGGGTAGTACCCGGCAGTCCACCACCGCCTCCGCGGTCGCGGGGACGACGTTGGCCTTGTATCCGGCCTTGAGCATGGTGGGGTTCGCGGTGTCGTGCAGCACCGCCTTGAGCATGCGGGCCATCGGGCCGAGCTTATCGATGGCCCCATCCAGGTCCGGCGAATCGGTGTCGAAGCTCAGGCCGGTCTCCTCGCTGACGGCGGCCAGAAACTCGGCCACGGTGTCGGTGCACACCAGCGGAAACTGGTGACGGCCCAGCCGGGCGACCGCTTCCGCGACGGCGGTGACCGCGTTCTGGTCGTGCACCATCGAGCCGTGCCCGGCGCGGCCGCGCGCCGTCAGGCGCATCCATTGGATGCCCTTCTCGGCGGTCTCGATCAGATACAGGCGGCGGTCGCCGCCGTCGCGGCCCGGCACGGTCAAGGAGAAGCCGCCGACTTCTCCGATCGCCTCCGTGATGCCGTCGAACAGATCGGGCCGGTTGTCGACCAACCACTGCGCGCCGTATTTGCCGCCGTGCTCCTCGTCGGCCACGAAGGCGAACACCAACTCCCGCGCCGGCACGATGCCGGCGCGCCGCAAATGGCGGGCGACCACGATCATCATGCCGACCATGTCTTTCATATCGACCGCGCCGCGGCCCCACACATAGCCGTCTTCGATCGCGCCGGAAAACGGGTGCACGCTCCAATCGGCAGGTTCGGCCGGCACCACGTCCAGATGCCCGTGGATGAGCAACGCTCCCCGGGAACCGACTTGACCCTTGGGGCCGGCCAGCCGGGCGAACACGTTGCCGCGCCCGGGCGCACCGGATTCCACATATTCCGGCTGGTAGCCGACCTCGGCGAGTTGCTCGGCCACCCAGTGAGCGCACTCGGCCTCGCCTTTGGTGGTTTCCGGGTCCCCGGTGTTGGTGGTATCGAATCGGATCAACCTGCTGACAACCTCGGCAACGTCATCGCCCGCACCTGTCACAGTCACCTTTCCTACCACTGTCGGCCACTCCCGGTCGCCTCTGAGGTGGTCGGTCCATCCTGATCCACCGGTGTCCCGCGAGCCCGGTTGGGCTGACGCGAGCCGATCGGATAGCCTTAGCTGCCAACCCATGCGAGTGGTTTTGTCCGAGTGGCGGAATGGCAGACGCGCTAGCTTGAGGTGCTAGTGCCCTACTAATGGGCGTGGGGGTTCAAGTCCCCCCTCGGACACAAATTGTTAGCTACATAGATAGAAAATTTGCTGTAACTCGTCTGAAGTGGATTTTTGTGTTTGCTCATGCCGATTGGCGATAGTGGTTCACCGACACATGACCACGGATTTGGTCACCGCTCGTCCCACTGCCAAAGCCCTACCCGCGTCTACCGCCTGCCGGTTCGGGCGTCGAAGATATTTCCCAGGCTCCACGTACCGTCCTCGAATGTGAAGACCTCATATGGCCCCGTAGCCAGCGGTAACAACAACTACTCTGCGTCTCAACGCTTTCGCACAACCCACCCGCCGCGATGCCAGCGAACGCCGCGTACTCACCACCCATCAGGGGCGGCATGTTCTGGATACGACCGGCGTCCGGGTTGGTCGGCGCACTGCGGTCGACGCAGGCCCGAGTCACGCGCCACTCGTGAATCCCGGGATCGTAAGCATTGCCCTGAACTGCGGGTTTGTTGAATGAATGTCACGTTCCCGCCAAAATCTGAAAGATGTCAGCCATGACCAGCACACCAGCGATGGAGATTCGACGCGCCGCGCCGCGGTCATTTGTGCACGTCTCAGACCTACCTGGCAGCAATGAAGCCGCCCGTAAAGCGGCGTCGCGCGCCGTGCAGAGCGGAGACTTGGTCCGCATACGGCGTGGACTCTATTTCAAGGTGCCCGGAGCCAGCCGCTACGGACCGGTCAAGCCCCGCGTCGAAGCGGTCGTCCGGGAGATCTTTCGTGCACCCAACTCCGGCTTTGGCCCCGCGGGCTATTCCGCGGCGCGCAGTCAAGGGCTCACGACCCAGGTGCCCGCCAAGTTCGAAGCGTCGGCGTTGCGCAAGGCCGACCCCCCTGTTCCTGGTGTCGTGCTGCACGTGCGCAGCAATCCGGCCAGGGCGGCACTCAACGAGAAGGAGATCGCCGTCCTGGAGGTTCTCCGTTCGCCCGAGCACTTCGTCGACGGTGGCATGACGACCCTTGCCCGCAAGGTCAACGAACTGACCACAGCCAAAGCGGTGCGACTGCGCGCCCTCGGCAAGGCGGTGGCCGGAGAAATGCGGGAATTCATGCGTCGCTGAACGCTTGTGATCCGTTCTACAGGTACGACTTCACGGTGTCGGACAGCCCGCCGTCCGACGAGCCGTCGGAGCACGAACCTGGTCTAGTCGCGGTGTACGCCGTGCGGCAGGACTCGGTCTGGATCACGTTCAAGATCATCGCTCTGTCGCTAGAAGCCTTGCGGGAGAGGCCGATCAAAGGTCAGTTCACGATCGCGATCCCCGCTGAGGACGACGAGCTTCGTCAGCAATTCGAGCGATTTGTCGACTACGGTGCGCCGATCCGCATGCCCTCGGGCACAGTGAGCGGTTCCCTTGATTTGCCCGGCGGCCTCGGTGGTGATCTCGGTGCCGCCAGCCTGGCGGTGCTGTCGCCGCCGGACGCCCTCGCCGACCACGACGAGCCAGCCGAGTTGCTACTTGCCATCATCGCGCCCGATTCCGACTCCGTGATTGCATGCACCACAATCCGACGAACGGACCTCACCGTCGGCCAGGCCGGAGTACGGAGTGTCTTCGTTGAGAAGTCCGGGATTTTCACCCTCGAGATGCGTATGAAGTCCGGCAATCTCGAGGGTGAGATGACCCTGCACACCGAATACGACTTGTCGGGTCACCGGCCGGCAGAATTCGTCGACGGGCTGAAAGTCCTGGCTGGGTGGAAGTCTCCGAACCGACTTGCATTCGGCGTTCCGTACGGTCCACCGAACTTCGGTGTGGTGGCAACTCTGCAGACCGACCGAGACCGAGACGCGAGCAAATGGGCAGCCGTCTGCGAGAATCTCGCGACGATCCAGGAGCACGTCTCGGTGCTGCTGAAGATGCCCAAAGAGATGGACTTCGATCAGGCCATGCGCATCCGCGAGGTCGCCAAGCTGGTCTCCGGCGAGTCCGTCACCGGCAAGCTCTCCGGCGACTTCACGGTCAAACACCAGCCCGACGCGCCGCCGGTCGAGCGCGAGATGGACAAGGTCTACGAGTTCATCACCATCAAGTCCACCAAATTGACGCTCGGCGACGACACGCTCACTGTCGGAAAAGAGGCACTCTTCTTCCGCGGACGGTTCGTCCGGATCGAAGACAGCGAATCTGAACTAGAGCCTCTCACCGAAGCGATCGGCGTGTCCTACGACGGCGAGCTCGAGCCGGGACAGGTGATGATGCGCCCCATTCCCGACGTGGACGAGGCCGCTGGGGAGGTCGAGCAGTGAGAACCGCCTGATAGAAAACCTGCTCCGAGCCTCGGTTGGCGCGGGTTTCTATATTTGCTGGTGCCGGTTGGCATCGCCTTGATGTTCTAGTTCTGCCCTACGTCGGGATCTCACACCGGCATCCGGCCACAAGAGATTCATCTCGCCAGGCGGTCGTCCGCAATTCCGCACTCAGTAGTGACACGTACAAATCACGGTTCAGTGAGTGTACAGTTCACGGTGTGGAGGTATCCGTGACCGAGTTGCGCGCGCACCTCAGCGATTGGCTCGATCGAGCTCGGGCCGGTGCTGAGGTCGTCATCACCGACCGCGGGATTCCGGTCGCGCGACTCGCTGCGCTGGACAGCGCTGGCACCTTGGAGCGCCTCACGGCCGAAGGCGTGATTGGCAAGGCCACCGCTCAGCGGCCCGTCGCTGCGGGACGGTCCGGACCCCGACCGCGGCGGCCGGTGTCTGACCGTGTCAGCGACCAGCGGCGCTGACCGGTGCCGCTCGTCTACTTCGACGCCAGCGCCTTCGTCAAACTTCTCACCACCGAGACAGGGAGCTCGCTGGCGTCCGCGCTATGGGACGGCTGCGACGCCGCATTGTCCAGCCGCCTGGCCTACCCCGAAGTCCGCGCCGCACTCGCCGCAGCAGCCCGCAATCACGACCTAACCGAATCCGAGCTCGCCGAAGCCGAGCGTGACTGGGAGGACTTCTGGGCCGCCACCCGCCCAGTCGAACTCACCGCGACGGTTGAACAGCACGCCGGCCGCCTCGCCCGAGCCCATGCCTTGCGCGGAGCCGACGCTGTTCATCTGGCCAGCGCGTTGGCTGTCGGTGAACCCGGCCTGATCGTCGCCGTGTGGGACCGACGCCTGCACACCGGAGCCCAAGCCGCCGGGTGTCGAGTCGCCCCCGCCCAACTCGACCCCTAGCCCCACCGCTCGATATCAGAGTGGGGGACGACGATCAGGTACCGATTCGCCAGGTCAGGACCCGTGTCGCAGGTGGCCAAGTCCCCCCTCGGACGCAGTGTGACGAGTCGCATTCGACCGCATCCCAGCGACGAGCACCGCAGGCCGCTCTCAGCGGGTGTTTTCGTCACCGCCACGGTCGGCGGACACCGTCGATTCCTCGGTTGCCTCGGATTCGGCGTCGTCGAACGACTCGTTGGCGCCGGACTCGTCATCCGGGTAGTCGACGGCCGGCTCGTCTTCGGGGTGTGCGGCGGGCTCTTCGTCGGCTTCGTCCTGGTCTTGGCTGCCCGCGTCCCGGTGCTGACGTTCCCTGATGGCGTCGACGATCAGCAGTATCACGCCCAGCACGCTGGCGCCGATGCACACCCACGCCACCAGCACGTTGCTGGTGACCACGGCGAACACCAGCGCAACGAGCCCAATCAGGGCCAAAACCAGGGCAATGATCAGCATGGGTCATCCTTCAGCCGGCGAGCAGCAACTAAACGTACCAAGCTCGCAGCACCGGCCTTGCAGCCCGGCGAGTGCGGCCCGTGTCGAGCTAGTTGTTACCCCGGTTGAATTGGTCGAAACCGCCGGCATCGGCGCTGGAATCGACCGGTGCCGCCGAGCCACGCTGACCGAGTTCCTCGAGCTGGGATTCCAGGTAGGTCTTGAGACGGGTGCGGTACTCGCGCTCGAACGTGCGCAGCTGCTCAAGCCTGCCTTCCAGAACGGTGCGCTGCTGATTGATCGTCCCCATGATCTCGGAATGCTTGCGTTCGGCGTCGGCCTGCAGGGCGTCGGCCTTCTCCTGGGCCTGCCGCAGCTGGGCCTCGGATCGGGCCTGGGCATCCGCAAGCATCGCGTCGGCGCGCTGCCGGGCGTCGGCGACGGTGGTCTCGGCGGTGTGCCGGGCCTCGCTGACGATCTGCTCGGCGTTGGCGCGGGCATCGGCCAGCATCTTGTCCGACTCCGCCTTGGCGGTGGCGGTGAGGCGGTCGGCGGTGTCCTGAGCCAGGCTCAGCACCCGGGCCGCCTTGAGGGCCTGCTCCTCGTTGGTTCCCGACGGAGCCGGCCTGACCGGCTCGGGTTCGGGCTCGTAGACCGGCATCGCCTGGGTGGGCGCGGCGGTCACGCCGGTACCGGCGCCGCCGGCGGCCAGCTCCGCGTCCAGCTCGGCGATCCGCTGGCGCAGGTCGGAATTCTCTTCGATGAGCCGGGTCAGTTCGTTTTCCACCAGGTCAAGGAAGGCGTCAACCTCATCTTCGTTGTACCCGCGCTTGCCGATAGGCGGCTTACTGAACGCCACATTGTGGACGTCGGCAGGTGTAAGCGGCATTGTTTGTCCCCTCGAGTTCCTGGACGGTCAAACGATCTGGAAAGTGTAGAACGGAGCGGTAGCCGTCGTGCAACTACCGTCCATCCTGTCACACCAGACTCGGCGGTTGCCGATTGGACTAATAAATAAGGGCCAATTTCAATCTCTGAGGCAAATAAATCACATTTCTTAGATTTGAAAATCCCGCGCCCAAACTTGTCGCCGAATCGTGGCCGAACCGTCGCCCAACTATTCCCGGGCAATGTCTGCACGGCTCAGGCCGCGGCGCCGAACGCCAGCTGCATCCCGATGAACGCCACCAGCAGCAGCACCATGATGGACAGGTCGAAGCGCACCGCGCCGATGGTGAGTTGCGGGATCAGCCGGCGCAGCAGCTTCACCGGTGGATCCGTGATCGACATGATGATCTCGAGGATCACCACCGTCAACCCGGTCGGGCGCCAGTCGCGGCTGAACGAGCGGATGAACTCGACGACGACCCGCGCGATCAACAGCAGCCAGAAGATGAACAGCGCAAACCCAAGGATCTGAAAAAACAGCACCAACGAGAGCCCGACCTTACGACGAGGATGTAGAGGATGTGAATGTGCCGTCCGTGAGGCCGGCATGCGCAAGCCTACCGACTCGGCCGACGGACACACATGTGGTGCGAATCGCCGGCGGCCGGGCCGGGCCGCAACCAGCCCGGCGGGCTCAGCTGCCACCCGCCGGGCCGTGCATCGTCAGATGCGGTTATTGGTAAGCGTAGAAACCGGTTTCGGCGATCCGGCGACGCTCCTCCGGGGTCACGTCGACGTCCGCGGGCGACAGCAGGAACACCTTCGTGGCGACCTTGTCGAACGAGCCGCGCAACGCGAAGGCCAAACCGGCGGCGAAGTCGACGAGCCGTTTGGCGTCGGCGTTGTCCATCGACACCAGGTCCATGATGACGGGCGTGCCGTCGCGGAACCGCTCGCCGATAGTGCGCGCCTCACCGTAGTCCTTCGGCCGCAGCGTGGTGATCTTGGACAGCGGGTGGCCTTCCTCGAACATCATCGCCATCCGGCGCGGGTCCATCGCCAGCGCGCCGCGAGTGGAGTTGCGCAACCATGAGCCGAAACGCGGCCGTGCCATGTCGGGGCGGTCGAACTCGCGGGGCGGGAATCGCGGTTCGTCGGGATACCCGCCGCGATAGCTACTGGGCGGCGGATAGTCGGCCGGCTCGCCGCGCAAGTCGCCACGCAGATCGCGGCGGAGGTCCCGAGGGTCCCGGGGGTCCTCGTAGTCGCGTCCTTCATAACGGCCGTAATCGTCTTCGAATCGGGGCCGGGAATAACCGCGTGAGGGAGCGCGGTCGTCGTAATACTCGTCGTCGTATTCCTCCATCGGAGCCATACCGAAGTAGGCCTTGACCTTGTGCAGTGTGCTCATCGATTGACCCCTTCTAGCCCTGGGTTACCTGTTGTCTGTGATGAAGGTGTGACTACAGTGACTATTCACGGTGACCGTAACCGCCGCGGACCCAATAGCGCGGTACCGACACGCACACACGTCGAACCATGTTTGACGGCAGTTTCGAAATCAGCGGACATGCCGGCGGACAGCCCGACCGCCCCGGGAAACGACTCGCGCACCCTGTTGTGCTCGGATTGCAGCCGGTCAAACGCCTCGTCCGGATCCCAGTCCAGGGGTGGGATGCCCATCAAACCGACCAGTTCCAGGCCCGGCGCATCGTCGACTTGCGCACAGATCTGATCCACCGCTCCGGGCGCGGTGATGTCCACACCGCCTCGTGATACGTCGCCGTCGAGGCTGACCTGAACGTAAACCCGCAACGGACGGTCGCGACGGCGTTCGGCCAGCGCCCCGGTGACCGCGCGATCCAACGCCGTCACCAACCGCGGGCTGTCGACCGAATGGGCGGTATGCGCCCACCGCGCCAGCGAACGCACTTTGTTGCGCTGGATTCGCCCCACCATGTGCCAGTGGATACCGCCAAGCCCGGCCCTCGGTGGCGCCGCCAACAGCCGAGCCACTTCGGCCGCCTTGGCCGCAGCTTCCTGTTCGCGGGATTCGCCAACGGCGCGGCAACCCAATCGGCACAAAATCACAACATCGGTTGCTGGAAAGAATTTGGTAATTGGCAGAAGTTCAATTTCGCCGACATTACGACCGGCCGCCTCGGCCGCGGCCGCGAGCCGGGACCGCACCGCGGCCAACGCGTGCGTCAATTCCGATTGACGGTCTGATTGCTCCGGAAGATCCACCACCATCGCTGTCATTCCATCCACACCACAGACGCCAGCCGCCCGGTGGGGGCGCCGCGCCGATGGCTGAACAAGGTCGGGTCTGCGACCGTGCACCGGGGGTCGACATCGATTGAGGTAATGCCCAAACCTCTTAGCTGGCAAGCGATTCCGGCGCGAAGATCGAGTGCGGGCGTTCCGGCCGACGTGGTGGTGCGGCTGCCGGGCAACGTCGCCTCGACCTCGTCGGCCATGCCGGCGGGCACTTCGTAATTGCGGCCACTGGCCGCCGGGCCCAGTAGCGCCGAAATGTCGCCGGCCCGCGCGCCCCGATCCAGCATCGCCTCGACCGCGCGGGCCACCACCCCGTGCTGTGCACCGACCCGGCCGGCATGAACCGCCGCGATGACACCGGCACGCGCATCCGCCAGCAATACCGGCACGCAATCGGCCGTCAGCACCGCCAGCGCCAGTCCACGGGTCCCGGTCACCAATCCGTCGGTTCCCGCTCTGCCGCCGACGGCGGCGCTCTGCGGCTCGTCGACCACCGCGATCCGGTCACCATGGACCTGGTTCATCCACACCACCCGCTCGGCGGGCAGCCCGATGGCGGCGGCCAGCCGGGCCCGGTTGGCAGCCACGGCGGCCGGGTCGTCGCCGACATGGTCGCCGAGGTTGAAGGTGTCGAATGGCGGCCTGGACACACCGCCCGCCCGGGTGGTGGTCACCCGGCGGATGCGAACGCTCACCCTCCCAGTATCCGAAGCCCGATGCTCGCCAGGTTGCACCAATGTCGCGCCGCGGCCGGTTTGTCGCGCACTGGCAAGCAAATCGAGACCCTCAGCGGCGCATGAAGGGTGGCACATCGACGTCGTCGTCATCGCCGCCGATGCTCAGGGTCGCCCCGTTGGTGTGCAGTGGCACGCTGACGGCGTCGACCGGCTCGAACAGCGTGGAGGTGAGCTTGCCGGCCCTGGCCGACTCGATGCGGTGCGCGCCGCCCGTCTCGGCCACCCCAGCAGGCTTGCGGCTGGCCCCGCCGGCCTCGAAGCCCGCCGCGATCACCGTCACCCGCACCTCGTCGCCGAGTGAGTCGTCGATGACCGTGCCGAAGATGATGTTGGCGTCGGGGTGAGCGGCGTCCTGCACCAGCGAGGCGGCCTCGTTGATCTCGAACAGGCCCAGGTCGCTGCCGCCGGCGATCGACATCAGCACCCCCTGCGCGCCCTCCATCGAGGCTTCCAGCAGCGGCGAGTTGATGGCAATCTCGGCGGCCTTCAGTGACCGGCCGTCACCGCGGGCCGAGCCGATGCCCATCAGCGCGGTGCCGGCGCCGGACATGATGCCCTTGACGTCGGCGAAGTCGACATTGATCAGACCCGGCGTGGTGATCAGGTCGGTGATGCCCTGCACACCGTTGAGCAGCACCTCGTCGGCGCTGCGGAAGGCGTCCATCAGCGATACCGCGGCATCGCCCATCTGCAACAGCCGGTCGTTGGGAATCACGATGAGGGTGTCGCAGCTCTCCCGCAGTGCCGAGATGCCGTTTTCGGCCTGGTTGCTGCGCCGCTTGCCCTCGAAGGAGAACGGCCGGGTGACGACGCCGACGGTCAACGCCCCCAGTTTGCGGGCAATGCTGGCGACGACGGGCGCTCCACCGGTTCCGGTGCCGCCGCCCTCACCCGCGGTGACAAACACCATGTCGGCTCCGCGGAGCAACTCCTCGATCTCGTCCTTGGCGTCCTCGGCGGCCTTGCGTCCCACCTCCGGGTCGGCGCCGGCGCCCAGCCCGCGGGTCGAGTCCCGGCCCACGTCGAGCTTGACGTCGGCATCGCTCATCAACAAAGCCTGCGCGTCGGTGTTGATCGCGATGAACTCCACGCCCTTGAGTCCCTGCTCGATCATCCGGTTGACGGCGTTGACGCCGCCGCCGCCGATGCCCACGACTTTGATGACGGCCAGGTAGTTATGCGGGGGGGTCATCATTCGTCTTCCTCCCTGAAGGGAAACTTGGTTCCTCCTGCGGTGTGTCTGCTTGCAAAACTCTCAACCTCAACCATAGATTTAGAGTTATGTCAAGTACTTCCGCGTAACCAGAACCGTATGGGTACGACGGGTGCTAACCGTGCAGGCGCGCCGACGCGCCACCCGCAAATTTTTTGTGGGCCGGCTGCTGCGCCTTACGTCATTTCACGGTCGGCAGGTCCGGGCTGGACACGTCGTAGGTCCGCCCGGGCTGGGTCAACAACGCCGCCAGTTTCTCGGCCTTCTCCTCGGCGCGGTCGGTGGTCCCCCAGATCACCACGCGCCCGTCGGCCAGCGTGAGGGTGATCGAGGACACCGAGGGCGCCGCGATCCGGCCCACCTGGCCTGCGACCTCGGGACGCAGCGCGGTCAACACCTGCAACGCGGCCAAGGTGGCGGGATCCGTCGGGCCCGGATTGTCCACGTCGATATACGGCAGCGCCGGTGGCGGCGGACCGGTCGCGAAATCCACGCCGTCGCGGTCGAACAGGTGCGGCCCGTCGGGAAAGTCCTTGACCACCAACGGGATCCGCTCCACGATGGTGATCCGCAGCGCCGACGGGTACTGCCGCTGCACCCGGGCGCTGGCCACCCGCCGGATCGCCGCCACCCGGTCGGCGACCTGACTGGTGTTGATCTGCAGCAACGGCGTCCCGGGACGCACCTGGGCGGCGTCGAGAACCTCCTCGCGGGTCACCGTGCCGACCCCGACCACGACGATGTTGCGGGCCGACATCGCGGGCGTGAAATACAGGATCAGCGCCAGCCCTACCCCGACGACGAGTAACACCACGGTGGCCAGCAGCATCTTCAATCCCTGAACAACCCCGCGCGCAACGGGTTTGGGCTCTTTGACGACGTGGCCGCGGGCTCGTCGTTTGGCCTCGCGCCTGGCTTGCTCGATGGCGATGGCACGAGCCTGGGCGGCACGGCGCTCGGCACGTTCGCGCCGGGCACGTCGGCGCGGGCCCTCGAATTCGTCTTCGGCCGCCGACTTCTGGGCGCCCGGCGCCTCGGACGCCTCGGTGGTGAGTGGCTCGGTGACCGCTTCGGCACCGACGTCTGCCGCGTCGCCGGCGACCACGTCGACCGGGCTGCCTTCGTCGGGTTGGGTCACTGCAGAACCCCCGGCCGGCCGGGCGCGCCGCGATTGGCCTGCACCCGCAGCGCGGACACGATCTCCGGACCCAGCAGGGTCACGTCTCCGGCACCCATGGTGACGATGACGTCACCCGGGCCCGCCGCGGCGGCAACCTCGCCGGCCACCGCCGAGAAATCCCGAAGGTAGCGCACCGGTACGCTCACGTGCTCGGCGACGCTGGCCCCGCTGACGCCGGCGAGCGGTTGTTCGCGGGCGCCGTAGACATCGAGCACGAATACCGCGTCGGCGGCGCTGAGGGCGCGACCGAACTCGGCGGCGAAAGCCTTGGTGCGCGAGTACAAATGCGGCTGAAAAACGACCAGGAGCCGACCGGCCCCCCCGTGCTGGACCACCGAGCGCACCGCAGCCAGCGTGGCGCCGATCTCGGTCGGGTGGTGGGCATAATCGTCGAAAACGCGTATCGATCCCACCGTGCCGACCAGCTCGAATCGACGGCGCACTCCCTCGAAACCGGCCAGGCCGTCGAGCACCTCGTCGATCGCGGCGTCCACTTCGATCGCCGCCAGCAGCGCACCCAGCGCATTGAGCGCCATGTGGCGTCCGGGCACCGAGAGCCGCATCACCCGCGGGTGCCGCTCGCCGGCCAACCGGATATGCGCCACGGCTTCGGTGCCGCGCTGTTCCCAGGACAGCAATGTCGCGGCCAACGGCGCACCGGCGGTTTCGGCCGACCCGTAGCGCAACACCCGGATTCCCAGCTCGGCGGAGCGTCCGGCCAGGGCGGCCGCGCCGGGATCGTCGGTGCACACCACCAGCGCACCTCCGGGCGCCAGCCGCTCCACGAAGGAGTCGAACACCCCGACATAAGCCTCGGTGCTGCCGTAGAAGTCCAGGTGATCGGACTCGATGTTGGTGACCACCACGACGTCGGGGGTGTACTCCAACAGCGAACCGTCGCTTTCGTCGGCTTCGGCGACAAAGCAGTCCCCACTGCCGTGATGGGCATTGGTGCCGGCCTCGCCCAGTTCACCGCCCACGGCGAACGACGGGTCGCGCCCGCAGTGCTGCAGCGCGACGATCAGCATCGACGTCGTGGTGGTCTTGCCGTGCGTTCCGGTGACCATCAGCGTGGTGCGGCCGGCCATCAGCTTGGCCAGCACGACCGGTCGCAGCAGTACCGGGATGCCGCGGCGCCGGGCTTCGACCAGTTCCGGATTGGTCTTGGGGATGGCGGCACGGGTGGTGATGACGGCGGTGACGCCGCCGGGCAGCAGGTCCAGCGACGCCGCGTCGTGCCCGATCCGGATCAGCGCGCCGCGCGCCCGCAGCGCGTGCAGGCCGCGTGACTCCTTGGCGTCCGAGCCCGAGACCAGGCCGCCGCGGTCGAGCAGGATGCGGGCGATGCCCGACATGCCGGCTCCGCCGATGCCGACCATGTGGACCCGCCGCAGTTCGGGAGGCAACTGCTCGGTGTTCACTTGGCTCTCCTGGAGGCTCTCCTGGAAGCTCTGCCGGACCGGGCCCACCGCGCGGTTTCCAGCGCCGCCTGCGCCACCTGCCGGGCCGCGTCACGGTGTCCCACCTGCGCGGCGGCGGCAGTCATCGCCGCCAGCCGGGGCGGATCGGTGAGCAGCCCGGCGACTTCGCGAGCCACCAGGGCCGGGGTGAGGTCGGCGTCGGCGACCACCATCCCGCCGCCGGCGTTGACCACCGGCAGCGCATTGAGCCGCTGCTCGCCGTTGCCGATCGGCAGCGGCACATAGATGGCCGGCAGCCCCACGGCCGACACCTCGGCGACCGTCATCGCCCCGGATCGGCAGATCACCAGGTCGGCGGCGGCGTAGGCCAGATCCATCCGGTCCAGATAGGGCACCGCGACGTACGGCGGGTCAGCGGCATCGGGGGTGCGTAGCTCCACGACGTTCTTGGGCCCGTGGGCATGCAAGACGGAAACACCCGCGGCGGCCAGGTCGGCGGCGGCCGCGGACACCGCCCGGTTGAGCGAGACAGCACCCTGCGAACCGCCGAACACCAGCAGCACCCGGGCGTCGTCGGCGAAGCCGAAGTGCGCCCGGGCCTCGGCGCGCAGCGCCGCACGGTCCAGGGCGGTGATGGCCTGCCTGACCGGAACCCCGACCACCTCGGCGTTGCGCAGCCCGCAATCGGGCACCGCCGCCAACACCCGGTCGGCGGTGCGGGCACCCACCCGGTTGGCCAACCCGGCCCTGGCATTGGCCTCGTGGATCACCACCGGGATGCGGCGACTGCGCCTGAGTATGCCGGGGAAACCCCGCGCGGCCAGGTAGGCAGGCAGCGCGACATACCCGCCGAAACCGACCACGACGTCGGCGTCGATCGCGTCGAGCACCGCCCGGGTCTCGGCGACGGCACGCCACACCCGCGGCGGCAGCCGGGCGAGGTCGCCACTGGGTTTGCGCGGCAACGGCACCGGGGTGATCAGCTCCAGGTGATAGCCGCGGGCGGGCACCAACGTCGTCTCCAGCCCGCGCAGGGTGCCCAGCGCGGTGATCCGGGCATCGGGCTCCAGGGCGCTGAGCGCATCGGCGACGGCCATCGCGGGCTCCACATGGCCGGCGGTGCCGCCGCCGGCGAGCACGATCGACAGCGATGGACCGTAGTCGGTCACCTTCTGCCCACCGGCCGGCTCCCTGACCGAGTCGTTCACCCGTAACGCTGACCTTCCAATGCCCGAACCCGCCCTGCCTGACGCTGGCCGGCGTACCGCTGACCCGCTCTATGATGCTCCCCCGCAACCGGCTGGTGCCCCCGCCCCGGCGCGCGCGCGGTACCCGCGGACCGGCGAACCGGCCGATCGGCCCGGCGCGGCAACGCCGGTCGCGCGGGCTCCCCGGGTTTGCGGGCAGCCTTGACCGCCTTTCGGGCGGCCGGCTGTTTGGCCGCCTGTTTGGGCGGTTGCTGGTGTGCGCGCTTGCGGTCGCGAAACGCCTCGAGGCGGGTCGGCGCGTAAGGCTTGGGTAGCGGCAGCCGCAGCAGTCGGTTCACTGTATCGTCGCGACCCGCGCGCAGCGCGGCCACCGCCTCGGGTTCATGCCGCGCCGCGTTGGCGATGACGCCGATCATCGACAAGGTGGTGGCCGTGGAGGTGCCACCGGCCGAGATCAGCGGCAACTGCAGCCCGGTGACCGGCAGCAGCCCGATCACGTAACCGATGTTGATGAACGCCTGTCCCAGCACCCACAACGTGACGGTGGCGGTCAACAGCCGCAGAAACGGGTCGGCCGACCGGCGAGCGATCCGCATCCCGGTATAGGCAAACAGCCCGAACAATCCCAGCAGCCCGAGCGCGCCGATGAAGCCGAGTTCCTCCCCGATGATCGCGAAAATGAAGTCGTTGTGAGCGTTGGGCAGATAGTTCCACTTGGCCACACCCTGGCCCAGGCCGTCGCCGAAAATTCCCCCGTGAGCCAGCGCGAACTTGGCCTGCCGGGCCTGGTAGCCCGAGTCCATCGGGTCGTTGTCGGGATCGAGCCAAGACCGCACCCGGTCGGACCGGTAACCCGCGGTCATCGCCAGGATCGCCGCGGAGATGACGACCGCTGCCAGTGAACTGGCGAAAACGCGCAGCGGCAACCCCGCGTACCACAGCAGCCCGAGCAGGATGATGCCCATCGACACCGTCTGTCCCAGGTCGGGCTGCGCCACGATCAACGCCAGTGCCACGACCGCGGCCGGCACCAGCGGAATCAGCATTTCCCGCAGCGACGCCCGCTCCATCCGCCGGGCCGCCAGCAGATGCGCACCCCAGACCGCGAACGCCATCTTGGTCAGCTCCGACGGCTGCATGGAAAAGCCCGCCACCACGAACCAGCCGCGGGAACCGTTGGCTTCCTTGCCGATTCCCGGAATCAGCACCAGCACCAACAACACGATGGTGAACGCGAAGGCGGAGAACGCGATGCGGCGCAGGAACTGCACCGACATGCGTAGCCCGACGTAGCAGCCGATGAGACCGACGACGGTCCACAACACCTGCTTGCCGAAGATCACCCATGCCGACCCGTCGTCGTCATAGGACCGCACGCCGGAGGCCGAGAGCACCATGATCAGGCCGAGCGTGGTGAGCAGCGCGGCGACGGCGATGATCAGGTGAAACGAGGTCATGGGCCGGCCCAGCCAGACGCCGAACCGGGTGCGCGGGCCGGCCTCCTCGGGCTTGGCCCGCGACTTCTCGCCGGTCTGCCGACCCGGCTGCTCGTCGGGCGAAGCCGTAGCGTCGAGCTGCTGGTCAGCCTGGGCCGTTTCCTCCTGCTCGGCCGGCCCGTCGGCCGTGGCACTGTCGGTGGTGTCGGCCCTGTCGGCACTGTCGGCATTATTGGCGGCCTTGCCCCGGCGCATCAGCCGGGTGAATGCGCTGCGCACGCCGCCTACCGGACCGCGGCGCGTACCGCGGCCGCGAACGCGTCGCCCCGGTCGGCGTAACCGTTGAACTGGTCAAACGATGCACCGGCCGGTGCCAGCAGCACCGTGTCACCGGGTTTGGCCATCTTTTTGGCCGCGGCCACCGCGGCGGTCATCACCTGCGCGCCGAGCGGTTCGACGGAATCGTCAACTTTTGTCACATCAGTATCAGAAGCCACAGCCATATCAGCATCCTCGCCTGTCACAACCTGGACGACGGGAACATCCGGCGCGTGTCGTGATAACGCCTCGGCAACCGCCGCCCGGTCTCGGCCGAAGAGCACCGCTCCGACCAGCCTCGATGCCATGATCGCCACCTCGGCATCCACGGATGCGCCCTTGAGCAGCCCACCGGCAAGCCAGACCACCCGCGGGTAGGCCAGCACCGACGCCTGCGCGGCGTGTGGGTTGGTGGCCTTGGAGTCGTCGACGTAGGTGACGCCGTCGACGACCGCGACCACTTCCGAGCGGTGGCGCCCGACCTGAAACGACGCGACCGCGTCAGCGATCGCCTCGGCCGACGCCCCGACAGAGCGGGCCAACGCGGCCGCGGCCAGCGCGTCGAGCACGCCGACCGGGCCCGGGACCGGGATGACGCCGACCGGCAGCAGCGGCAGATCGGCGGCGAAGGCGCGGTCAACCAGGTAGCCGCCGCACACGCCCAGCTCCCCCGCCGCGGGCTCACCGAGCCGGAAACCGGCCCGCACCTGCGCCGGCGAGGTGTCCAGCAGCGCCGTCGCCCGGGGATCATCCAGCCCGACCACCGCCACCCGGCCGGTCAGCACCCGAGCCTTGGCCTCGGTGTAGGCGGCCATGGTGCCATGCCAATCCAGGTGGTCTTCGGCGATGTTGAGCACCACGCCGGCCTCCGGCCGCAGCGACGGCGCCCAGTACAGCTGAAAACTCGACAACTCGACGGCCAGCACATCGGCCGGCTGGTCGAGCACCTCCAGCACGGGGCTGCCGATGTTTCCGCACAGCACGCTGCGGCGGCCGGCCGCGATGAGCATGGCGTGCAGCATCGAGGTCGTGGTGGTCTTGCCGTTGGTGCCGGTCACCACCAGCCAGCGGCGCGGCGGCCCGTAGTGGCCCGCCACGTCCAGCCGCCAGGCCAGCTCCACGTCACCCCAGATCGGAACGTCCGCGGCGGCGGCCGCGGCCAGCACCGGCGTCGTCGGCTGGAACCCGGGGCTGGTGACCACCAACGCATACTCGGCGATCTGCGATACCGCCACCGACGGCTCCACGGTCGCCACACCGTCGTCGGCATAAGGCTGCAGCATGACCGGATCGTCGTCACACACCGTGGGCGTCGCACCGAAGCGGGTCAGCGCCGCCAGCACGGCGCGGCCGGTCACCCGGCCACCGGCGATCAGCACCGCGGCGCCCGGCACCAGGGGGTCAAGCACGTCAGGCACCGATCGCGGCCAGATATTCACCGTAGAACAAGGCCACACCCAGTCCACAGCTGATGGCGGTGAGCAGCCAGAAACGGATGATCACCGTGGTTTCGGCCCAGCCGACCAACTCGAAATGGTGGTGGAAGGGCGCCATCCGGAACACCCGGCGCCCGGTCGTACGGAACGTCAGAATCTGTAGCACCACCGAGGTGATCTCGGCGACGAACAGCGAGCCCAGCACCACCGCCAGCAACTCGGTGCGGCTGGTGATCGACAGCCCGGCGATCACACCGCCCAATGCCAAGGAGCCGGTGTCGCCCATGAAGATCTTCGCGGGTGCGGCGTTCCACCACAAAAAGCCGATGCAGGCGCCGGCGGTCGCGGCGGCGATGAGCGCCAGATCAAGCGGGTCCCGCACGTTGTAGCAGCCCAGCCCGGGCGCGGTGACGCACGCGTTGCGGTATTGCCAGAAGGTGATCAGCACGTAGGCGCCGGTGACCATCGCCATGCAGCCGGCGGCCAGCCCGTCCAGGCCGTCGGTGAAGTTGACCGCGTTCGACCAGGCGCTGACCACGACCACGCAAAACAGCACGAACAGTGCCGGAGCCAGCGTGACCGTGGCGATCTCACGTACGTAGGACAGCTGCGCGCTGCCCGGCGTGATGCCGGCCGGATTGCGGAACTGCAGCACCAGCACGGCGAACAGCACGGCGGAGGTGATTTGCCCGACGGTCTTGGCGGTCTTGTTCAGCCCGAGGTTGCGTGACCTGCGGATCTTGATCATGTCGTCGAGGAATCCGACCCCGCCCAGCGCGGTGGCCAGGCCGAGCACCAGCAAACCCGACGCGGAGATGCCCTCGCCGTCGAACGCAAGGCCGGCGAGGTGGGTGCCGAAGTAGCCCGCCCACATGCCGGCCAGAATCGCCACACCGCCCATCGACGGCGTGCCGCGTTTGCTGTGGTGGCTGGGTGGGCCGTCGTCGCGGGTGTGGTGACCGAAGCCCTGTTTGGTGAACAGCCGGATCAGCGCCGGGGTGAGCAGGATGGAAACCGCCAGCGCGATGGCGACGGCGATCAGGATCTGTCTCATGGGCGTGCGCTCCCGCGGTTGTCGGCGCCCCCAGCTGGGTCGTCCGAGACCAGCGCGTCGGCCAGCGCTCCCAAGCGTGCCGAGTTCGACGCCTTGACCAGGATCACATCCCCGGGTTGGACTTCGGCGCGCAACAGTGCCAGCGCGGCGTCGGCGTCGGCGACGTTGACGGCCCCTCTGTCAGCCCCAGCTCCCCACGCCCCTTCCAGGACCGCACCGTGGTGCATGGCGCTCAGCGACCTCCCGGTTCCCACGACGACGAGTCGAGACACATCTAAACGCACCGCGAGCCGGCCGACGCGGTCATGCTCGGCTATGGCGTCCGCGCCGAGTTCAGCCATCTCCCCCAAAACCGCCCAACTGCGCCTGTTGACGGGTTCGGACCCGGCGCCGGAGCCGCCGTGGGCGATCCAGGCCAGTGCCTGCAGACCGGCCCGCATGGAGTCGGGGTTGGCGTTGTAGGCGTCGTCGATGACCGTCACCCCGTCGGTGCGGGTGGTTACCTGCATCCGATGCCGCGACACCGGACCGGCGCCGCCAAGCGCGGTTGCCACCTGATCAAGGGTGGCACCGCATTCCAGCGCGACGGCGGCCGCGCACAAGGCATTGCTGACCTGATGGTCGCCGTAGACGCCCAGTCGGACTTCGGCCTGGGTGGCGCCGGCGTGCACGGTGAACTGCGGCCTGGCCAGCTCGTCCAGCGACACCGGCCCGGCCCAGACATCGCCAGCGCTGCCGCGGCTGACCCGCACCACCCGGGCCGCGGTCACCTCGGCCATCGCCGCCACGGCCGGGTCGTCGGCATTGAGGACGACCACCCCGGATTGTGGAACAGCCTGCGGCAGTTCCGATTTCGTTCGCGCTATGGCCTCGCGGGAGCCGAACTCGCCCAGGTGTGCGGTGCCGACGTTGAGCACCACCCCGACGGCCGGGGTCGCGATCTCGGCCAGCGCGGCGATGTTGCCGGGGTGGCGGGCCGACATCTCCAGAATCAGGTAGTCGGTGTCGCGGCCGGCGCGCAGCACGGTCCAGGGATGACCCAGCTCGTTGTTGAAGGATCCGGGCGGGGCAACCACCACACCCAGCGGCTGCAGCACCGCGGCCACCAGATCCTTGGTCGACGTCTTGCCCGACGAACCGGTGATCCCGATGATGGTCAGCCCGTCCGCGACCAGTTCCGCGGCTACCGCCTTGGCCAGTTTCGCCAGCGCGGCCAGGACGGCCGCGCCCGACCCGTCGGCGTCGTGCTCGAGCACTCCGGCCAGCGCGCCCTCGGCCGGGGACCGCTCCGGCGCCACCACGATGGCCGGAACACCGACCGGCCGGGCGGCCAGCACGGCAACCGCCCCGGCCGCTGCCGCCGACGCCGCATAGTCGTGTCCGTCGACATGCGCGCCCGGCAGCGCCAGAAACAATCCGCCGGGGCCGACCGCGCGCGAGTCGAACTCGACGGTCCCGGTGACGCGGCGTTGTGCGGCGTCCTGCGGCGAGATATCGGCCAGCGTGCCGCCGACGATGTCGGCGATCTGAGCCACGGTCAGGTCGATCATGGGCGTGTCCGCCCGGGTCCAGGCAGCCCGCCGGTCTCGCGAGCGGTCAACGCCTCGGCCAGTTCCACCCGGTCGTCGAACGGGCGGACCTCCCCGGCGCCGCGCTGGCCGGTTTCATGGCCCTTGCCGGCGACCACGACCACGTCCCCGGGGTGCGCCCAGCCGACCGCGTGCCGGATCGCGCCGCGTCGGTCGGCGACCTCGACCACTTCCGCGGTGCCACCAACCGCCGCCGCGCCGGCAAGGATCTCCCGGCGGATCGCCGCGGGATCCTCGCCGCGCGGGTTGTCGTCGGTGACGACGACCAGGTCGGCCAGCTCCGCGGCGACGGCACCCATCGGGGCGCGCTTTCCCGGGTCACGCTCGCCACCGGCGCCGAACACCACCGCCAGCCGGCGGTCCGGGCTCGCCAGCGTGGTCAACACCGCCCGCAAAGCCCCCGGCTTGTGCGCGTAGTCGACGAGTGCCAGGAAATCCTGACCGCGGTCCACCTGTTCCAGGCGTCCGGGGACCCGGGCCTGCCGCAGTCCCGGCGCAGCCTGTTCCGGCGAAACCCCGATACTGTCCAAAATCGCCAGTGCGAGAAGGCAATTAGCGATGTTGTAGCCGCCCGGCAAGCCGATGCGCACCCGGTGCTGGACGCCGGCCGGGTCAACGGCGGTGAATTCCTGTCCGGCCGCTCCCATCGGCACCACGTCGACGGCGCACCAGTGCGCGGCCCGATCCCGCGCACTCACGGTGATCGCGGTCCCGGCTCGCTCGGCCATCGCGCGCCCGGCGTCGTCATCGACGCACACCACGGCGGTGCCGGCGCGCAGCGCCGAGGCCGGGTCGAACAGCAGCGCCTTGGCCTCGAAGTAGTCCTCCATGGTGGGGTGAAAGTCCAGATGGTCACGCGACAAGTTGGTGAAGCCGCCGACGGCGAATCGGGTGCCGTCCACCCGGCCCAGAGCCAGCGCGTGACTGGACACCTCCATGACCACGGTGTCCACGCCGCGTTCGGACATCTCCGCAAGCACGGCCTGTAAGGCGGGCGCCTCCGGTGTGGTCAGCGCACTCGGGATGTCGGCGCCGTCGATGCGGATGCCGATAGTGCCGATCAGCCCGGCGACCCGGCCGCCGGCCCGTAAACCGGCCTCCACCAGATAGGTGGTGGTGGTTTTGCCCGACGTTCCGGTGATGCCGATGACCGTGAGCCGCTCGGACGGGCGGCCGTACACGGTGGCGGCCAGCTCCCCGAGCACGCTGCGCGGTGCCGGATGCACTAAGACCGGCACTTTCGCCGCGTGGGCACCCATGGCGGCGAGCCCGTCGGCGTCGGTGAGCACCGCGACCGCCCCACGCTCGATGGCATCGCCGGCATGGCGGGCGCCGTGTGTGGTCGAGCCAGACAGGGCCGCGAACAGGTCACCCGGCTGGACGTCCTGGGCACGCAGCGTCACGCCGGTGACGTGCACATCCGGGAAGGTTTCGGGGTAATCCGCGCTGGTGTCTGGTACAGCTCCGGTCTGCGCCGCCAGTACAGCCAGTTTGACCCCCGCGACGGTACGAGGGCGTAACCCGTTGGGCATCGACTCCGCCATTGGCACCACCTCCGTCCGACCGCAGATGTTGAGAGATCGCCATGGTCGGCGTTGACACCCTACCTAGACGCGCCCGCCCACCCTGTGCAGCCGCGCCTGCATCGGACGACCGCAGCCGCCCGGCTCGCGTCGATCTGCGGTGATGCCAGGTCAGTGCCGCCGCGGTTGCCGCGCCCGGGATCAGCCGTGCCCGGCGGACATCCCACAACCGTCGGATCCGGTACCAACCTGCCGACCTCCCATTGCGGACACCAACCCGCCGGGACCGCCTCGATCGGGCAAGTGCCGGCCGACGGGCCTTCGTATCGCGCGTGCCCGCCGAGCACGCGCTAGAGCAGCCCGCCGCGCCCG
>NZ_MWQA01000001.1:591134-662680 GCF_002086915.1 Mycobacterium persicum
ATCGGCTTCGGCAACACCGGCAACGGCAACATCGGCATCGGGCTCACCGGCGACGGCCAGACCGGATTCGGCGCGCTGAACTCCGGCAGCGGCAACATCGGCCTGTTCAACTCCGGCACCGACAACATCGGCATCGCCAACTCCGGTGACGGCAACTGGGGCATCGCCAACTCCGGCAACCACAACACCGGCCTGGCCAACGCCGGCAACACCAACACCGGCGCCTTCAACACCGGCCTGGCCAACACCGGCATCGCCAACACCGGCAACTACAACACCGGCAGCTACAACACCGGCAACACCAACACCGGCAGCTTCAACCCCGGCAACACCAACACCGGCCTATTCAACCTCGGCAGCTACAACACCGGCTTAGCCAACACCGGCAACATCAACACCGGCGCCTTCAACACCGGCAACATGGACAACGGCTGGTGGTGGCGCGGCGACAGCCAGGGCCTGATCGGCGCTTACTACGCGATCACCGTTCCCGAGATCCCCGCATTCTTCAATGTCGCGATACCCGTCGACATACCGATCACCATCAGCATCACCGACATCGAGATCAATCCCGTCACCATTCCCAAGATCTCCTTCAGCGGCTTGGACGACGGCATCGGCGGCAAAGTCATCGGCTCCATCGGCCCCGCCAGTGTCTACGGTGCGCAGACCGGCGACCCCATCGTCATTTCCTTCGGCGAACAGCCCGCGGTGGCAATCAACGTGGGTAACCCTGACGGCTCGACGGTGATCAACATCAGTGGCACCGGCGGTCTGGGCCCCATCAGCATCCCGATCGTCGACGTCCCGGCGGCGCCCGGGTTCGGCACCGCGACCACCAGCCCGTCGTCGGGCTTCTTCAACGCCGGAGCCGGCAGCGCATCGGGTTTCGCCAATTTCGGCGCCAACAATTCCGGCCTATGGAACGTCTCGAACGCAGTCGCGGGAAACTCGGGCTATCTGAACTACGGGTCACTGCAGTCGGGCCTGGCCAACTTCGGCAACACCATCTCGGGTCTGTACAACACCGGCACCGTCGGCCTCACGTCGCCGGCCAATGTCTCCGGTATCGCCAGCATCGGCACCGACCTCGCCGGCGTGCTTCGTGACGGCCCCACTGCGACGGCCTTCAACGCGGGCCTGGCGAACATTGGCGCCGGGAACGTGGGCTTCGCCAACATCGGCGACGTCAACCTGGGCAGCGCCAACATCGGCGACTACAACCTGGGCAGCGGAAATATCGGCGACCTCAACGTCGGCAGCGGCAACCTCGGCGGCACCAACCTCGGCAGCGGCAATATCGGCAACGGCAATATCGGGTTCGCCAACACTGGCCCGTCGTTGACCGCGGCGGTCCGCAACGTCGGCTTCGGCAACACCGGCAGCCACAACGTCGGCGCGGGCAACACCGGCGACGGCAACATCGGCTTCGGCAACACCGGCAACGGCAACATCGGCATCGGGCTCACCGGCGACGGCCAGACCGGATTCGGCGCGCTGAACTCCGGCAGCGGCAACACCGGCCTGTTCAACTCCGGCACCGACAACATCGGCATCGCCAACTCCGGTGACGGCAACTGGGGCATCGCCAACTCCGGCAACCACAACACCGGCCTGGCCAACGCCGGCAACACCAACACCGGCGCCTTCAACGCCGGCCTGGCCAACACCGGCATCGCCAACACCGGCAGCTACAACACCGGCAGCTACAACACCGGCAACACCAACACCGGCAGCTTCAACCCCGGCAACACCAACACCGGCCTGTTCAACCCGGGCGACGCCAACACCGGCCTGGCCAACACCGGCAACTCCAACACCGGCGTTGCGAACTCGGGCAACGTCGACACCGGCGCGTTCATTTCGGGCAACTACAGCAACGGCTTCTTGTGGCGGGGCGATTACCAGGGCCTGATTACCATTTCGTACTCGTCGACCATTCCCGAAATCCCCTGGCACTACGACGTGAATGCCCCCATCGAGATACCTATTAGCGGCAACGTCAATGAAATTACCCTGGAATTATTCCACATTTCCAGCATCCCCATAAAGGTCCAACTACAACAGACCATCTGCTTCCTGGGGTACTGCACCACCATCACAACAACCTTGTACGACGGCAGCGTCGGCGGCTGGGCACTCGGTCCGTACACCCTGCTCGCGCCCACCACGGTAGCCGAAACCATTGCTCAAACATTTGATCTGCCCGGCAGCGGAACCCTAGGTCCCTACACCTTCGGATTCACTTACCAGCAAAGCCCTGGATTCTTCAATTCGACCACCGACCCGTCGTCGGGCTTCTTCAACTCCGGCGGGGGCGGCGCCTCGGGCCTCTTCAATTCCGCACCCGGGGCCGTGTCGGGGCTGGCAAACGCCGTCGCGAACTCGTCGGGCCTGGGCAACGCCGGCGGAACCGGAAACTCGGGCTACCTCAACTACGGCGGGCTGGAATCGGGCTTCGCGAACTTGGGCAACACCATTTCGGGCTCCTTCAACACGAGCACCGTGGATCTGACACAGGCGGCCTTCGACTCGGGTATCGGAAACGTTGGCACCAACCTCTCGGGAGTCTTCAACGACGTCTTCGTGCCGTAGCTGCGGTCGGCTGGGCCGCTCTCGAGAAAGCGCATTCGCGGAATGGACGCTACCCGATTAGCAGCACCCGACAATAAGGTAAACGCTGACGGCCCCAACGATTGAGCCCAGGTCACCGATGAACAGCACGGATATCGAGCAGGTCCTCCGCAAACAACGGTTGCGCTCATTGCAGGGCGGGTCCATTTTGCGCGTCGGCGTCGCCGTCATCATGTTCAGCGCAATGCTGACCCTCACCGAGCCGGCTCGATTGCCGGCGCAGGCCGTGCTGCTGGGCGTCTATGCATTCGTGACCGTCGGCGCGCTGCTGCTGACCTATGCCGGCACAAGTCAACTGCTCAACGACGACCGGGCGCTGTTGACACTCGCGCTGACGGATGTCGCCGCGGTGTTCGGTTTCAAACTGCTCTCACCCGGCGGATATATTCCCCTGTTGGTGATGGCGCTGCTGCCGCGCCTGGTAGCCGTCGAGTTGTCGCTGCGGCGCGCCGGTATGGTGCTGGCCTGCGCCTTCGCGGTCTTCACCGCATCGGTCCTTCAAGACCCCGTGATCATGAGCCGGGTTGGTCCACGGGAGACGGCAGTGATCGTGCTGATGTATGGATTCATTTGCGGCACAGCGCTATTGGTGGTGATTTTCCGGTTGCGCAATATCGACGAACTGGCCGAACTCACGACCTCGCGCGAAGAGCTGCTTGCCGAGACCATGACCGCATCGCAGGCCGAGCGGCGGCAGATATCCGAGTTCATCCATGACGGACCGTTGCAAGACGTGCTTGCGGCCCGTCGCGATATTGCCGGATTCCTCAAGCGGTCCCCGGATGCACCCCTCGACCAGGCACTGGCTAGCCTGCAGGACGCTTCCCGTCTGCTGCGCGAGGCGACCTTCGAGCTACACCCGGCACTACTCGACCAAGTCGGCCTGGCGGCTGCGGTAGAGAAGCTCGTCGCCGTCGCAGCGGCCCGGTCTGGCATTGCGATCACAACGGACATCGATTATCCGCAGCCGAATGCGATCGACCCGATCCTGTTCGGGGTGATCCGCGAATTGGTATCCAACGTGGCCCGTCATTCGCAGGCCAGATCGGCGACGGTGAAACTGGCGATCGACGGCGACGCCGCTCGGATCGACGTGACAGATGACGGCATCGGCCTCACCGGTGACGGCGCAGCGCGTCGCCTTACCCAGGGCCATATCGGTCTTGCCTCGCACCGGGCGCGGGTCCAAGCCGCCGGCGGCACCTTGACCATCATCGAGGGACCCGTTGGCGCGCGCCTGCAAGTGACGGTGCCGCTTCGGCACCCAGCGCCAACCACCGCCTCGGCGACGGTGCCGCGCCGAACCGATCGTGAGCCGGAACGGTGTTGAACGTCGGCCGAAACCGCGCAGCAGGCCCGCTTTGGGGAGCACCGCCGCGATCAGTCCAAGGCTATGGCTGTCCGGCAACTATTCGAGCAATCGGCGCCGCATCGCCTCGGCTACGGCCGCTCCCCGATCAGACACGCCAAGTTTTTCGTACAGGCTGTGCGCATGCGTCTTGATCGTGCTGCGCGCCAAATGGAGTCGTGACGCGATCTGCGGAACCGACAGCCCATCGGCCATCATCGCGATCACCTGGGCTTCGCGCTCGGTCAGTAACGTTGTCGCTCCCTTGCCCCGCCGTTTCACCTCACCGGCCAATCCCCCGGCTATCCCGGCCGGCAGGTACGAGTCTCCTTCGGCACATCTGAGCACGGCGTTGACGATCTCGTCGCTGTCGGATTCCTTTGTCAGAAACCCCGAAGCGCCCTCGGCCAGAGCCTTATAGACGACGGGGCTGTCATCAAAGGCGCTCAGCAGCACCACACTGGTGGGCAATCCGTCACGGGCGACGGCGTGGGTCACCTCAAGACCGTCCAGTTCGGGCATCTTGTAGTCGAGAAGTGCGACCGCAGGCCGAAGTCGGCGGATGGCGTCCAGCGCCGCGCGACCGTCGGCCGCCTCGGCGACGACCTCCACCCGCCCGCTGGACCTAAGGGCCCGCACCACCCCCTGGCGCATTACCGGGTGGTCGTCGGCCACGACGACGGTGACTCGGTCATGGGAATCGGCCACGGCCTGCTCCAAGCGCTTCAACGAAGTTCTGTGGTTCCGCGCAGGGACGGACTCCGCGCGGGGGACGGACAAGGTGCCTCATCATTGTGTCTCCGGTGACGGGCCTGGCGTGACGATTTGCCGATACGGGTCGCGCAGTTGTGACTGCGCAGCATATCCGCGGTGGCGCTCGCCACGTTGTGCCGTTTCGTTCGAGGACCGCCCGGTCAGTACCGGCGGAATCTCGGCACGCGCCGACATACCGGGGACGACCCTGGGGCACACCCGCGGCGGCAACGTCCCGCAGTGCCCGGCAAACCGGCGCTCCATTGCAGGCCAATGAAGTTCTTTGACGTACACCAGGATTCGCGCGGCGCCGGACCGTGTCATCATGCGGTCCACCACAACTGTCGGAGATGTGAACCATGCCGATCCGGTGCCGGGTCGCTTCCTGAGGCGATGATCCTGCGCAGCCGGGCAGTACCCGCACGTTGGGATCGGTAGCTGTGCGGTCGGTGTGTCATCGCCACGACAACGCCGCCACCCCCGGGAAACGAACCGCCATGAAAATCATCACGATCGCGGTGGCTGGCCTGCTGGCCGGCACGCTGCTGACAGCCAGCCCCGCGCATGCCGAGGTGACCGCTCACCCATTGCCGGTCCGCGTCTACCCGTTGCAGCCCAACCTCGGATCCGACCTTAGGTCGGAGGTACAAGATCTGCTGCAGCAAATCTCCGACCTGGACGACAGCTGGGACAACATCACCCCGGAGGCGCGACAACAGCGTTTAGCACAACTCCAACAGCAGGTAACCATCGTGGATAAAGAAACGCGGGGTCTTCCCGCAGAGCAACAGCCGCAGGTGCAGGCGATGCTGGGCATGGCGGTTATCAAGCTGGCCAACATCCTCCGGAGAGCCCAGCCTCCGGACAGCCCGTGCTACTTGCCCTCCTGCCTGCCTGGGCTGTAGCCCACCGAAGAGCCCACTGGAGCCGCCAAATATTCGACAACGAAATCCGTGCTGCGCTGGTGCCATCCGCTCCACCGCCGCACCATGTAATGGCCCGCGCCTTCGACGCCCACCCACATGGCGTCCACCCCGCGCCGGCGAGCCCGACACGTCTGGGTACGCGAACTGCGCGGGTCGGTCCAGGTGTCGGCGGTGCCGTGCAGGACCAATAGCCGGGTCCGGACCGGGATCCGGTCTCCGTCGCTTTCCGTCCACCACGGCGCCAGTGCCACGACTGCCCCGATGTCACCTCGGCCGGCCAGGTGTGCGGCGACGCGGCCACCCATCGAATGACCCACCAGCACAATGTGTTGGGGAACGAAGCGGCGGCACAGCTGGCCGAGAGCTTCCTCGGCATCGCGGACCGCATCCAAGCCCGGACTATTCCACCCGCGGCGGCGGTATTGAACACGTCGCACCAAAACGTCGCGCCCCAGCCGACGTCGCAGCGTGCCGGCAATGAACACCATCCTGAGGTTGGCCAGCTGCCACCACCGGGACGTGTCGTCGCTGCGCACCTTACCGCCTGGCAGGACGAGAACGCAGGCCCGAACGGGGGAACGAGGTGGCCGCACAGCATTGATTCGGAGCCAACCGCCGGGCCGGACTGGTTGATCCCCGATATCGATCAGTCCTCTGACCTGGCGGGCCAGGACGCTTAAAGGTGGCGGTTTCGCGGTGCTGCTCGCTCTGCGGTGGTATCGCCGGCAACATCACAACCCGTCGGTACCACCTGGCCCCAACAGCAGCCCGCCGGCGCCGCCCGCTCCGCCAGCGCCGCCGCTACCGAGGAGCCCAATCGCGGCGCCTTCGCCGACGCCGACCCCGCCGGTTGCGCCGCCGAAGTTTCCCGCCCCGCCAGCCCCACCGGAGCCGGCGAGCCGGCCGCTAGTTCCGCCGGCGCCGCCGTCACCGCCGGCAGCGTTGGTAGAGGTGCCGCCATTGCCGCCGCCGCCACCACCGGAACCGCCGGAGCCGTACAACACGCCCGCGGAACCGCCGGCTCCGCCATCACCGCCCGCGAAGCTTCCGACCCTGGCGCCAGTCCCGCCCGTGCCGCCGTGACCGCCGCTGCCGAAGGCAGGGCGCCACTGCCGCCTTTGCCCCCATCCCCTCCCGAACCCGAACTGGAGCCGCCGCCGCCGCCGGCCCCGCCGTCGCCGAACAACGCTCCGCCCGGGCTGAACAATCCACCCATTCCGCCCGGCCCACCGGCACCGCCGGCACCGATGGCGGCTCCACCGGCACCGCCGGCACCGATGGCGGCTCCTCCGGGACCGCCGGCCCCCCCATTGCCGACCAAGATGCCGCCGTCGCCGCCGTTTGCCCAGTGCCAGGGATTCCGTTGGCGCCGTTGCCAATCAGCGGACGCCCCACTAACGCCCGGGTGCGCGCGTTGATCAGATCGAGCACAGACTGCGCAACGTTGGCCGCCTCCGCTTGGGCATAGGCTCCGCCGCCGGCGATCAAAGCGGTGACGAATTGTGCGTGAAACTGCGCCGCCTGGGCGATCAATGCCTGATACCGCTGCGCGTGTTCGCCGAACAGTGCCGCGATGGCCGCCGACACCTCATCGGAAGCCGCGGCCACCACGTTGATTGTCGGAGCCGCGGCCGCCGCGGTGGCTTCGCTGATCGCCGATCCGACGCTTGTCAGGTCTGGGCAGCCGCCGTGAAGAATTCCGGTGTTGCTACCACATAATTCATGGACGCTTTTTTGCGTGATGAGGCCGATGCGCGAACCCATGAAGGGTACCCACCGTCACGAAGAGCCGTCAGTCGAAATCGCGGAAACCCCTGTGGTTTCCCAGGTTCCGAGGCTTACCTCTGCTCGTAGGTCCCGTAGATGACGGCGCGGGCGATCGCGTGCTGGAACAGGTTGAAACCGAGGAAGGCCGGGCTGGCGTCTTCGCTCAGATCCAATTTCTGGACGTCCACCGCATGCACCGCAACGTAGTACCGGTGCACACCATGCCCGGGTGGCGGTGCGGCGCCGACATAGCGGCGCATACCGGCATCGTTGACCAGCGTCAGTGCGCCGCCCGGCAGCTCGCGGCCGTCGCCGGCGCCTTCGGGCAGCTCGGTCACCTCGGCGGGCAGGTTGGCCACCGCCCAGTGCCAGAACCCGGACAGCGTCGGGGCGTCGGGATCGTAGACGGTGACCGCGAAGCTACGGGTCTGCTCCGGAAAGCCCGACCAGCTCAATTGCGGACTGGCGTCCTGTCCGCCCGCGCCCATGATCCCGCTGACCTGCGCGCTGCGCAGCGGCTGGCCGTTGCTCACCGAATCCGAGGTCAGGCTGAAAGGCGGCAGCTCGGGGAGTGCGGCATACGGGTCGGGCGGTGTTGTCATGCTCGGTCCTTTCGGATAGTCGGCTCACGGAACATCAGCAGTGGGTCAGGAAATGTGTCAGCACCTCGGTGCCGAACTTCAGCGCATCGATGGGTACCCGCTCATCGACACCGTGGAACAACGAGGTGAAATCCAGATCGGGCGGCAACCGCAGCGGGCTGAAGCCGAAGCAGCGAATCCCCATGCGCGCGAATGCTTTTGCGTCGGTGCCGCCGGACAGCATGTAAGGCACTATGCGGCCGTCGGGATCGACGGCCAGCACCGCGGTGTTCATGGCATCGACCAGATCGCCGTCGAAGCTGGTCTCATACGACGGCAGGTCCCGGATCCACTCGCGGGTGACCTCGGGGCCGATCAACTCGTCCACCTCGGCTTCGAAAGCCGCCTGCCGGCCGGGTAGTACCCGGCAGTCCACCACCGCCTCCGCGGTCGCGGGGACGACGTTGGCCTTGTATCCGGCCTTGAGCATGGTGGGGTTCGCGGTGTCGTGCAGCACCGCCTTGAGCATGCGGGCCATCGGGCCGAGCTTATCGATGGCCCCATCCAGGTCCGGCGAATCGGTGTCGAAGCTCAGGCCGGTCTCCTCGCTGACGGCGGCCAGAAACTCGGCCACGGTGTCGGTGCACACCAGCGGAAACTGGTGACGGCCCAGCCGGGCGACCGCTTCCGCGACGGCGGTGACCGCGTTCTGGTCGTGCACCATCGAGCCGTGCCCGGCGCGGCCGCGCGCCGTCAGGCGCATCCATTGGATGCCCTTCTCGGCGGTCTCGATCAGATACAGGCGGCGGTCGCCGCCGTCGCGGCCCGGCACGGTCAAGGAGAAGCCGCCGACTTCTCCGATCGCCTCCGTGATGCCGTCGAACAGATCGGGCCGGTTGTCGACCAACCACTGCGCGCCGTATTTGCCGCCGTGCTCCTCGTCGGCCACGAAGGCGAACACCAACTCCCGCGCCGGCACGATGCCGGCGCGCCGCAAATGGCGGGCGACCACGATCATCATGCCGACCATGTCTTTCATATCGACCGCGCCGCGGCCCCACACATAGCCGTCTTCGATCGCGCCGGAAAACGGGTGCACGCTCCAATCGGCAGGTTCGGCCGGCACCACGTCCAGATGCCCGTGGATGAGCAACGCTCCCCGGGAACCGACTTGACCCTTGGGGCCGGCCAGCCGGGCGAACACGTTGCCGCGCCCGGGCGCACCGGATTCCACATATTCCGGCTGGTAGCCGACCTCGGCGAGTTGCTCGGCCACCCAGTGAGCGCACTCGGCCTCGCCTTTGGTGGTTTCCGGGTCCCCGGTGTTGGTGGTATCGAATCGGATCAACCTGCTGACAACCTCGGCAACGTCATCGCCCGCACCTGTCACAGTCACCTTTCCTACCACTGTCGGCCACTCCCGGTCGCCTCTGAGGTGGTCGGTCCATCCTGATCCACCGGTGTCCCGCGAGCCCGGTTGGGCTGACGCGAGCCGATCGGATAGCCTTAGCTGCCAACCCATGCGAGTGGTTTTGTCCGAGTGGCGGAATGGCAGACGCGCTAGCTTGAGGTGCTAGTGCCCTACTAATGGGCGTGGGGGTTCAAGTCCCCCCTCGGACACAAATTGTTAGCTACATAGATAGAAAATTTGCTGTAACTCGTCTGAAGTGGATTTTTGTGTTTGCTCATGCCGATTGGCGATAGTGGTTCACCGACACATGACCACGGATTTGGTCACCGCTCGTCCCACTGCCAAAGCCCTACCCGCGTCTACCGCCTGCCGGTTCGGGCGTCGAAGATATTTCCCAGGCTCCACGTACCGTCCTCGAATGTGAAGACCTCATATGGCCCCGTAGCCAGCGGTAACAACAACTACTCTGCGTCTCAACGCTTTCGCACAACCCACCCGCCGCGATGCCAGCGAACGCCGCGTACTCACCACCCATCAGGGGCGGCATGTTCTGGATACGACCGGCGTCCGGGTTGGTCGGCGCACTGCGGTCGACGCAGGCCCGAGTCACGCGCCACTCGTGAATCCCGGGATCGTAAGCATTGCCCTGAACTGCGGGTTTGTTGAATGAATGTCACGTTCCCGCCAAAATCTGAAAGATGTCAGCCATGACCAGCACACCAGCGATGGAGATTCGACGCGCCGCGCCGCGGTCATTTGTGCACGTCTCAGACCTACCTGGCAGCAATGAAGCCGCCCGTAAAGCGGCGTCGCGCGCCGTGCAGAGCGGAGACTTGGTCCGCATACGGCGTGGACTCTATTTCAAGGTGCCCGGAGCCAGCCGCTACGGACCGGTCAAGCCCCGCGTCGAAGCGGTCGTCCGGGAGATCTTTCGTGCACCCAACTCCGGCTTTGGCCCCGCGGGCTATTCCGCGGCGCGCAGTCAAGGGCTCACGACCCAGGTGCCCGCCAAGTTCGAAGCGTCGGCGTTGCGCAAGGCCGACCCCCCTGTTCCTGGTGTCGTGCTGCACGTGCGCAGCAATCCGGCCAGGGCGGCACTCAACGAGAAGGAGATCGCCGTCCTGGAGGTTCTCCGTTCGCCCGAGCACTTCGTCGACGGTGGCATGACGACCCTTGCCCGCAAGGTCAACGAACTGACCACAGCCAAAGCGGTGCGACTGCGCGCCCTCGGCAAGGCGGTGGCCGGAGAAATGCGGGAATTCATGCGTCGCTGAACGCTTGTGATCCGTTCTACAGGTACGACTTCACGGTGTCGGACAGCCCGCCGTCCGACGAGCCGTCGGAGCACGAACCTGGTCTAGTCGCGGTGTACGCCGTGCGGCAGGACTCGGTCTGGATCACGTTCAAGATCATCGCTCTGTCGCTAGAAGCCTTGCGGGAGAGGCCGATCAAAGGTCAGTTCACGATCGCGATCCCCGCTGAGGACGACGAGCTTCGTCAGCAATTCGAGCGATTTGTCGACTACGGTGCGCCGATCCGCATGCCCTCGGGCACAGTGAGCGGTTCCCTTGATTTGCCCGGCGGCCTCGGTGGTGATCTCGGTGCCGCCAGCCTGGCGGTGCTGTCGCCGCCGGACGCCCTCGCCGACCACGACGAGCCAGCCGAGTTGCTACTTGCCATCATCGCGCCCGATTCCGACTCCGTGATTGCATGCACCACAATCCGACGAACGGACCTCACCGTCGGCCAGGCCGGAGTACGGAGTGTCTTCGTTGAGAAGTCCGGGATTTTCACCCTCGAGATGCGTATGAAGTCCGGCAATCTCGAGGGTGAGATGACCCTGCACACCGAATACGACTTGTCGGGTCACCGGCCGGCAGAATTCGTCGACGGGCTGAAAGTCCTGGCTGGGTGGAAGTCTCCGAACCGACTTGCATTCGGCGTTCCGTACGGTCCACCGAACTTCGGTGTGGTGGCAACTCTGCAGACCGACCGAGACCGAGACGCGAGCAAATGGGCAGCCGTCTGCGAGAATCTCGCGACGATCCAGGAGCACGTCTCGGTGCTGCTGAAGATGCCCAAAGAGATGGACTTCGATCAGGCCATGCGCATCCGCGAGGTCGCCAAGCTGGTCTCCGGCGAGTCCGTCACCGGCAAGCTCTCCGGCGACTTCACGGTCAAACACCAGCCCGACGCGCCGCCGGTCGAGCGCGAGATGGACAAGGTCTACGAGTTCATCACCATCAAGTCCACCAAATTGACGCTCGGCGACGACACGCTCACTGTCGGAAAAGAGGCACTCTTCTTCCGCGGACGGTTCGTCCGGATCGAAGACAGCGAATCTGAACTAGAGCCTCTCACCGAAGCGATCGGCGTGTCCTACGACGGCGAGCTCGAGCCGGGACAGGTGATGATGCGCCCCATTCCCGACGTGGACGAGGCCGCTGGGGAGGTCGAGCAGTGAGAACCGCCTGATAGAAAACCTGCTCCGAGCCTCGGTTGGCGCGGGTTTCTATATTTGCTGGTGCCGGTTGGCATCGCCTTGATGTTCTAGTTCTGCCCTACGTCGGGATCTCACACCGGCATCCGGCCACAAGAGATTCATCTCGCCAGGCGGTCGTCCGCAATTCCGCACTCAGTAGTGACACGTACAAATCACGGTTCAGTGAGTGTACAGTTCACGGTGTGGAGGTATCCGTGACCGAGTTGCGCGCGCACCTCAGCGATTGGCTCGATCGAGCTCGGGCCGGTGCTGAGGTCGTCATCACCGACCGCGGGATTCCGGTCGCGCGACTCGCTGCGCTGGACAGCGCTGGCACCTTGGAGCGCCTCACGGCCGAAGGCGTGATTGGCAAGGCCACCGCTCAGCGGCCCGTCGCTGCGGGACGGTCCGGACCCCGACCGCGGCGGCCGGTGTCTGACCGTGTCAGCGACCAGCGGCGCTGACCGGTGCCGCTCGTCTACTTCGACGCCAGCGCCTTCGTCAAACTTCTCACCACCGAGACAGGGAGCTCGCTGGCGTCCGCGCTATGGGACGGCTGCGACGCCGCATTGTCCAGCCGCCTGGCCTACCCCGAAGTCCGCGCCGCACTCGCCGCAGCAGCCCGCAATCACGACCTAACCGAATCCGAGCTCGCCGAAGCCGAGCGTGACTGGGAGGACTTCTGGGCCGCCACCCGCCCAGTCGAACTCACCGCGACGGTTGAACAGCACGCCGGCCGCCTCGCCCGAGCCCATGCCTTGCGCGGAGCCGACGCTGTTCATCTGGCCAGCGCGTTGGCTGTCGGTGAACCCGGCCTGATCGTCGCCGTGTGGGACCGACGCCTGCACACCGGAGCCCAAGCCGCCGGGTGTCGAGTCGCCCCCGCCCAACTCGACCCCTAGCCCCACCGCTCGATATCAGAGTGGGGGACGACGATCAGGTACCGATTCGCCAGGTCAGGACCCGTGTCGCAGGTGGCCAAGTCCCCCCTCGGACGCAGTGTGACGAGTCGCATTCGACCGCATCCCAGCGACGAGCACCGCAGGCCGCTCTCAGCGGGTGTTTTCGTCACCGCCACGGTCGGCGGACACCGTCGATTCCTCGGTTGCCTCGGATTCGGCGTCGTCGAACGACTCGTTGGCGCCGGACTCGTCATCCGGGTAGTCGACGGCCGGCTCGTCTTCGGGGTGTGCGGCGGGCTCTTCGTCGGCTTCGTCCTGGTCTTGGCTGCCCGCGTCCCGGTGCTGACGTTCCCTGATGGCGTCGACGATCAGCAGTATCACGCCCAGCACGCTGGCGCCGATGCACACCCACGCCACCAGCACGTTGCTGGTGACCACGGCGAACACCAGCGCAACGAGCCCAATCAGGGCCAAAACCAGGGCAATGATCAGCATGGGTCATCCTTCAGCCGGCGAGCAGCAACTAAACGTACCAAGCTCGCAGCACCGGCCTTGCAGCCCGGCGAGTGCGGCCCGTGTCGAGCTAGTTGTTACCCCGGTTGAATTGGTCGAAACCGCCGGCATCGGCGCTGGAATCGACCGGTGCCGCCGAGCCACGCTGACCGAGTTCCTCGAGCTGGGATTCCAGGTAGGTCTTGAGACGGGTGCGGTACTCGCGCTCGAACGTGCGCAGCTGCTCAAGCCTGCCTTCCAGAACGGTGCGCTGCTGATTGATCGTCCCCATGATCTCGGAATGCTTGCGTTCGGCGTCGGCCTGCAGGGCGTCGGCCTTCTCCTGGGCCTGCCGCAGCTGGGCCTCGGATCGGGCCTGGGCATCCGCAAGCATCGCGTCGGCGCGCTGCCGGGCGTCGGCGACGGTGGTCTCGGCGGTGTGCCGGGCCTCGCTGACGATCTGCTCGGCGTTGGCGCGGGCATCGGCCAGCATCTTGTCCGACTCCGCCTTGGCGGTGGCGGTGAGGCGGTCGGCGGTGTCCTGAGCCAGGCTCAGCACCCGGGCCGCCTTGAGGGCCTGCTCCTCGTTGGTTCCCGACGGAGCCGGCCTGACCGGCTCGGGTTCGGGCTCGTAGACCGGCATCGCCTGGGTGGGCGCGGCGGTCACGCCGGTACCGGCGCCGCCGGCGGCCAGCTCCGCGTCCAGCTCGGCGATCCGCTGGCGCAGGTCGGAATTCTCTTCGATGAGCCGGGTCAGTTCGTTTTCCACCAGGTCAAGGAAGGCGTCAACCTCATCTTCGTTGTACCCGCGCTTGCCGATAGGCGGCTTACTGAACGCCACATTGTGGACGTCGGCAGGTGTAAGCGGCATTGTTTGTCCCCTCGAGTTCCTGGACGGTCAAACGATCTGGAAAGTGTAGAACGGAGCGGTAGCCGTCGTGCAACTACCGTCCATCCTGTCACACCAGACTCGGCGGTTGCCGATTGGACTAATAAATAAGGGCCAATTTCAATCTCTGAGGCAAATAAATCACATTTCTTAGATTTGAAAATCCCGCGCCCAAACTTGTCGCCGAATCGTGGCCGAACCGTCGCCCAACTATTCCCGGGCAATGTCTGCACGGCTCAGGCCGCGGCGCCGAACGCCAGCTGCATCCCGATGAACGCCACCAGCAGCAGCACCATGATGGACAGGTCGAAGCGCACCGCGCCGATGGTGAGTTGCGGGATCAGCCGGCGCAGCAGCTTCACCGGTGGATCCGTGATCGACATGATGATCTCGAGGATCACCACCGTCAACCCGGTCGGGCGCCAGTCGCGGCTGAACGAGCGGATGAACTCGACGACGACCCGCGCGATCAACAGCAGCCAGAAGATGAACAGCGCAAACCCAAGGATCTGAAAAAACAGCACCAACGAGAGCCCGACCTTACGACGAGGATGTAGAGGATGTGAATGTGCCGTCCGTGAGGCCGGCATGCGCAAGCCTACCGACTCGGCCGACGGACACACATGTGGTGCGAATCGCCGGCGGCCGGGCCGGGCCGCAACCAGCCCGGCGGGCTCAGCTGCCACCCGCCGGGCCGTGCATCGTCAGATGCGGTTATTGGTAAGCGTAGAAACCGGTTTCGGCGATCCGGCGACGCTCCTCCGGGGTCACGTCGACGTCCGCGGGCGACAGCAGGAACACCTTCGTGGCGACCTTGTCGAACGAGCCGCGCAACGCGAAGGCCAAACCGGCGGCGAAGTCGACGAGCCGTTTGGCGTCGGCGTTGTCCATCGACACCAGGTCCATGATGACGGGCGTGCCGTCGCGGAACCGCTCGCCGATAGTGCGCGCCTCACCGTAGTCCTTCGGCCGCAGCGTGGTGATCTTGGACAGCGGGTGGCCTTCCTCGAACATCATCGCCATCCGGCGCGGGTCCATCGCCAGCGCGCCGCGAGTGGAGTTGCGCAACCATGAGCCGAAACGCGGCCGTGCCATGTCGGGGCGGTCGAACTCGCGGGGCGGGAATCGCGGTTCGTCGGGATACCCGCCGCGATAGCTACTGGGCGGCGGATAGTCGGCCGGCTCGCCGCGCAAGTCGCCACGCAGATCGCGGCGGAGGTCCCGAGGGTCCCGGGGGTCCTCGTAGTCGCGTCCTTCATAACGGCCGTAATCGTCTTCGAATCGGGGCCGGGAATAACCGCGTGAGGGAGCGCGGTCGTCGTAATACTCGTCGTCGTATTCCTCCATCGGAGCCATACCGAAGTAGGCCTTGACCTTGTGCAGTGTGCTCATCGATTGACCCCTTCTAGCCCTGGGTTACCTGTTGTCTGTGATGAAGGTGTGACTACAGTGACTATTCACGGTGACCGTAACCGCCGCGGACCCAATAGCGCGGTACCGACACGCACACACGTCGAACCATGTTTGACGGCAGTTTCGAAATCAGCGGACATGCCGGCGGACAGCCCGACCGCCCCGGGAAACGACTCGCGCACCCTGTTGTGCTCGGATTGCAGCCGGTCAAACGCCTCGTCCGGATCCCAGTCCAGGGGTGGGATGCCCATCAAACCGACCAGTTCCAGGCCCGGCGCATCGTCGACTTGCGCACAGATCTGATCCACCGCTCCGGGCGCGGTGATGTCCACACCGCCTCGTGATACGTCGCCGTCGAGGCTGACCTGAACGTAAACCCGCAACGGACGGTCGCGACGGCGTTCGGCCAGCGCCCCGGTGACCGCGCGATCCAACGCCGTCACCAACCGCGGGCTGTCGACCGAATGGGCGGTATGCGCCCACCGCGCCAGCGAACGCACTTTGTTGCGCTGGATTCGCCCCCCCATGTGCCAGTGGATCCCGCCAAGCCCGGCCCTCGGTGGCGCCGCCAACAGCCGAGCCACTTCGGCCGCCTTGGCCGCAGCTTCCTGTTCGCGGGATTCGCCAACGGCGCGGCAACCCAATCGGCACAAAATCACAACATCGGTTGCTGGAAAGAATTTGGTAATTGGCAGAAGTTCAATTTCGCCGACATTACGACCGGCCGCCTCGGCCGCGGCCGCGAGCCGGGACCGCACCGCGGCCAACGCGTGCGTCAATTCCGATTGACGGTCTGATTGCTCCGGAAGATCCACCACCATCGCTGTCATTCCATCCACACCACAGACGCCAGCCGCCCGGTGGGGGCGCCGCGCCGATGGCTGAACAAGGTCGGGTCTGCGACCGTGCACCGGGGGTCGACATCGATTGAGGTAATGCCCAAACCTCTTAGCTGGCAAGCGATTCCGGCGCGAAGATCGAGTGCGGGCGTTCCGGCCGACGTGGTGGTGCGGCTGCCGGGCAACGTCGCCTCGACCTCGTCGGCCATGCCGGCGGGCACTTCGTAATTGCGGCCACTGGCCGCCGGGCCCAGTAGCGCCGAAATGTCGCCGGCCCGCGCGCCCCGATCCAGCATCGCCTCGACCGCGCGGGCCACCACCCCGTGCTGTGCACCGACCCGGCCGGCATGAACCGCCGCGATGACACCGGCACGCGCATCCGCCAGCAATACCGGCACGCAATCGGCCGTCAGCACCGCCAGCGCCAGTCCACGGGTCCCGGTCACCAATCCGTCGGTTCCCGCTCTGCCGCCGACGGCGGCGCTCTGCGGCTCGTCGACCACCGCGATCCGGTCACCATGGACCTGGTTCATCCACACCACCCGCTCGGCGGGCAGCCCGATGGCGGCGGCCAGCCGGGCCCGGTTGGCAGCCACGGCGGCCGGGTCGTCGCCGACATGGTCGCCGAGGTTGAAGGTGTCGAATGGCGGCCTGGACACACCGCCCGCCCGGGTGGTGGTCACCCGGCGGATGCGAACGCTCACCCTCCCAGTATCCGAAGCCCGATGCTCGCCAGGTTGCACCAATGTCGCGCCGCGGCCGGTTTGTCGCGCACTGGCAAGCAAATCGAGACCCTCAGCGGCGCATGAAGGGTGGCACATCGACGTCGTCGTCATCGCCGCCGATGCTCAGGGTCGCCCCGTTGGTGTGCAGTGGCACGCTGACGGCGTCGACCGGCTCGAACAGCGTGGAGGTGAGCTTGCCGGCCCTGGCCGACTCGATGCGGTGCGCGCCGCCCGTCTCGGCCACCCCAGCAGGCTTGCGGCTGGCCCCGCCGGCCTCGAAGCCCGCCGCGATCACCGTCACCCGCACCTCGTCGCCGAGTGAGTCGTCGATGACCGTGCCGAAGATGATGTTGGCGTCGGGGTGAGCGGCGTCCTGCACCAGCGAGGCGGCCTCGTTGATCTCGAACAGGCCCAGGTCGCTGCCGCCGGCGATCGACATCAGCACCCCCTGCGCGCCCTCCATCGAGGCTTCCAGCAGCGGCGAGTTGATGGCAATCTCGGCGGCCTTCAGTGACCGGCCGTCACCGCGGGCCGAGCCGATGCCCATCAGCGCGGTGCCGGCGCCGGACATGATGCCCTTGACGTCGGCGAAGTCGACATTGATCAGACCCGGCGTGGTGATCAGGTCGGTGATGCCCTGCACACCGTTGAGCAGCACCTCGTCGGCGCTGCGGAAGGCGTCCATCAGCGATACCGCGGCATCGCCCATCTGCAACAGCCGGTCGTTGGGAATCACGATGAGGGTGTCGCAGCTCTCCCGCAGTGCCGAGATGCCGTTTTCGGCCTGGTTGCTGCGCCGCTTGCCCTCGAAGGAGAACGGCCGGGTGACGACGCCGACGGTCAACGCCCCCAGTTTGCGGGCAATGCTGGCGACGACGGGCGCTCCACCGGTTCCGGTGCCGCCGCCCTCACCCGCGGTGACAAACACCATGTCGGCTCCGCGGAGCAACTCCTCGATCTCGTCCTTGGCGTCCTCGGCGGCCTTGCGTCCCACCTCCGGGTCGGCGCCGGCGCCCAGCCCGCGGGTCGAGTCCCGGCCCACGTCGAGCTTGACGTCGGCATCGCTCATCAACAAAGCCTGCGCGTCGGTGTTGATCGCGATGAACTCCACGCCCTTGAGTCCCTGCTCGATCATCCGGTTGACGGCGTTGACGCCGCCGCCGCCGATGCCCACGACTTTGATGACGGCCAGGTAGTTATGCGGGGGGGTCATCATTCGTCTTCCTCCCTGAAGGGAAACTTGGTTCCTCCTGCGGTGTGTCTGCTTGCAAAACTCTCAACCTCAACCATAGATTTAGAGTTATGTCAAGTACTTCCGCGTAACCAGAACCGTATGGGTACGACGGGTGCTAACCGTGCAGGCGCGCCGACGCGCCACCCGCAAATTTTTTGTGGGCCGGCTGCTGCGCCTTACGTCATTTCACGGTCGGCAGGTCCGGGCTGGACACGTCGTAGGTCCGCCCGGGCTGGGTCAACAACGCCGCCAGTTTCTCGGCCTTCTCCTCGGCGCGGTCGGTGGTCCCCCAGATCACCACGCGCCCGTCGGCCAGCGTGAGGGTGATCGAGGACACCGAGGGCGCCGCGATCCGGCCCACCTGGCCTGCGACCTCGGGACGCAGCGCGGTCAACACCTGCAACGCGGCCAAGGTGGCGGGATCCGTCGGGCCCGGATTGTCCACGTCGATATACGGCAGCGCCGGTGGCGGCGGACCGGTCGCGAAATCCACGCCGTCGCGGTCGAACAGGTGCGGCCCGTCGGGAAAGTCCTTGACCACCAACGGGATCCGCTCCACGATGGTGATCCGCAGCGCCGACGGGTACTGCCGCTGCACCCGGGCGCTGGCCACCCGCCGGATCGCCGCCACCCGGTCGGCGACCTGACTGGTGTTGATCTGCAGCAACGGCGTCCCGGGACGCACCTGGGCGGCGTCGAGAACCTCCTCGCGGGTCACCGTGCCGACCCCGACCACGACGATGTTGCGGGCCGACATCGCGGGCGTGAAATACAGGATCAGCGCCAGCCCTACCCCGACGACGAGTAACACCACGGTGGCCAGCAGCATCTTCAATCCCTGAACAACCCCGCGCGCAACGGGTTTGGGCTCTTTGACGACGTGGCCGCGGGCTCGTCGTTTGGCCTCGCGCCTGGCTTGCTCGATGGCGATGGCACGAGCCTGGGCGGCACGGCGCTCGGCACGTTCGCGCCGGGCACGTCGGCGCGGGCCCTCGAATTCGTCTTCGGCCGCCGACTTCTGGGCGCCCGGCGCCTCGGACGCCTCGGTGGTGAGTGGCTCGGTGACCGCTTCGGCACCGACGTCTGCCGCGTCGCCGGCGACCACGTCGACCGGGCTGCCTTCGTCGGGTTGGGTCACTGCAGAACCCCCGGCCGGCCGGGCGCGCCGCGATTGGCCTGCACCCGCAGCGCGGACACGATCTCCGGACCCAGCAGGGTCACGTCTCCGGCACCCATGGTGACGATGACGTCACCCGGGCCCGCCGCGGCGGCAACCTCGCCGGCCACCGCCGAGAAATCCCGAAGGTAGCGCACCGGTACGCTCACGTGCTCGGCGACGCTGGCCCCGCTGACGCCGGCGAGCGGTTGTTCGCGGGCGCCGTAGACATCGAGCACGAATACCGCGTCGGCGGCGCTGAGGGCGCGACCGAACTCGGCGGCGAAAGCCTTGGTGCGCGAGTACAAATGCGGCTGAAAAACGACCAGGAGCCGACCGGCCCCCCCGTGCTGGACCACCGAGCGCACCGCAGCCAGCGTGGCGCCGATCTCGGTCGGGTGGTGGGCATAATCGTCGAAAACGCGTATCGATCCCACCGTGCCGACCAGCTCGAATCGACGGCGCACTCCCTCGAAACCGGCCAGGCCGTCGAGCACCTCGTCGATCGCGGCGTCCACTTCGATCGCCGCCAGCAGCGCACCCAGCGCATTGAGCGCCATGTGGCGTCCGGGCACCGAGAGCCGCATCACCCGCGGGTGCCGCTCGCCGGCCAACCGGATATGCGCCACGGCTTCGGTGCCGCGCTGTTCCCAGGACAGCAATGTCGCGGCCAACGGCGCACCGGCGGTTTCGGCCGACCCGTAGCGCAACACCCGGATTCCCAGCTCGGCGGAGCGTCCGGCCAGGGCGGCCGCGCCGGGATCGTCGGTGCACACCACCAGCGCACCTCCGGGCGCCAGCCGCTCCACGAAGGAGTCGAACACCCCGACATAAGCCTCGGTGCTGCCGTAGAAGTCCAGGTGATCGGACTCGATGTTGGTGACCACCACGACGTCGGGGGTGTACTCCAACAGCGAACCGTCGCTTTCGTCGGCTTCGGCGACAAAGCAGTCCCCACTGCCGTGATGGGCATTGGTGCCGGCCTCGCCCAGTTCACCGCCCACGGCGAACGACGGGTCGCGCCCGCAGTGCTGCAGCGCGACGATCAGCATCGACGTCGTGGTGGTCTTGCCGTGCGTTCCGGTGACCATCAGCGTGGTGCGGCCGGCCATCAGCTTGGCCAGCACGACCGGTCGCAGCAGTACCGGGATGCCGCGGCGCCGGGCTTCGACCAGTTCCGGATTGGTCTTGGGGATGGCGGCACGGGTGGTGATGACGGCGGTGACGCCGCCGGGCAGCAGGTCCAGCGACGCCGCGTCGTGCCCGATCCGGATCAGCGCGCCGCGCGCCCGCAGCGCGTGCAGGCCGCGTGACTCCTTGGCGTCCGAGCCCGAGACCAGGCCGCCGCGGTCGAGCAGGATGCGGGCGATGCCCGACATGCCGGCTCCGCCGATGCCGACCATGTGGACCCGCCGCAGTTCGGGAGGCAACTGCTCGGTGTTCACTTGGCTCTCCTGGAGGCTCTCCTGGAAGCTCTGCCGGACCGGGCCCACCGCGCGGTTTCCAGCGCCGCCTGCGCCACCTGCCGGGCCGCGTCACGGTGTCCCACCTGCGCGGCGGCGGCAGTCATCGCCGCCAGCCGGGGCGGATCGGTGAGCAGCCCGGCGACTTCGCGAGCCACCAGGGCCGGGGTGAGGTCGGCGTCGGCGACCACCATCCCGCCGCCGGCGTTGACCACCGGCAGCGCATTGAGCCGCTGCTCGCCGTTGCCGATCGGCAGCGGCACATAGATGGCCGGCAGCCCCACGGCCGACACCTCGGCGACCGTCATCGCCCCGGATCGGCAGATCACCAGGTCGGCGGCGGCGTAGGCCAGATCCATCCGGTCCAGATAGGGCACCGCGACGTACGGCGGGTCAGCGGCATCGGGGGGGCGTAGCTCCACGACGTTCTTGGGCCCGTGGGCATGCAAGACGGAAACACCCGCGGCGGCCAGGTCGGCGGCGGCCGCGGACACCGCCCGGTTGAGCGAGACAGCACCCTGCGAACCGCCGAACACCAGCAGCACCCGGGCGTCGTCGGCGAAGCCGAAGTGCGCCCGGGCCTCGGCGCGCAGCGCCGCACGGTCCAGGGCGGTGATGGCCTGCCTGACCGGAACCCCGACCACCTCGGCGTTGCGCAGCCCGCAATCGGGCACCGCCGCCAACACCCGGTCGGCGGTGCGGGCACCCACCCGGTTGGCCAACCCGGCCCTGGCATTGGCCTCGTGGATCACCACCGGGATGCGGCGACTGCGCCTGAGTATGCCGGGGAAACCCCGCGCGGCCAGGTAGGCAGGCAGCGCGACATACCCGCCGAAACCGACCACGACGTCGGCGTCGATCGCGTCGAGCACCGCCCGGGTCTCGGCGACGGCACGCCACACCCGCGGCGGCAGCCGGGCGAGGTCGCCACTGGGTTTGCGCGGCAACGGCACCGGGGTGATCAGCTCCAGGTGATAGCCGCGGGCGGGCACCAACGTCGTCTCCAGCCCGCGCAGGGTGCCCAGCGCGGTGATCCGGGCATCGGGCTCCAGGGCGCTGAGCGCATCGGCGACGGCCATCGCGGGCTCCACATGGCCGGCGGTGCCGCCGCCGGCGAGCACGATCGACAGCGATGGACCGTAGTCGGTCACCTTCTGCCCACCGGCCGGCTCCCTGACCGAGTCGTTCACCCGTAACGCTGACCTTCCAATGCCCGAACCCGCCCTGCCTGACGCTGGCCGGCGTACCGCTGACCCGCTCTATGATGCTCCCCCGCAACCGGCTGGTGCCCCCGCCCCGGCGCGCGCGCGGTACCCGCGGACCGGCGAACCGGCCGATCGGCCCGGCGCGGCAACGCCGGTCGCGCGGGCTCCCCGGGTTTGCGGGCAGCCTTGACCGCCTTTCGGGCGGCCGGCTGTTTGGCCGCCTGTTTGGGCGGTTGCTGGTGTGCGCGCTTGCGGTCGCGAAACGCCTCGAGGCGGGTCGGCGCGTAAGGCTTGGGTAGCGGCAGCCGCAGCAGTCGGTTCACTGTATCGTCGCGACCCGCGCGCAGCGCGGCCACCGCCTCGGGTTCATGCCGCGCCGCGTTGGCGATGACGCCGATCATCGACAAGGTGGTGGCCGTGGAGGTGCCACCGGCCGAGATCAGCGGCAACTGCAGCCCGGTGACCGGCAGCAGCCCGATCACGTAACCGATGTTGATGAACGCCTGTCCCAGCACCCACAACGTGACGGTGGCGGTCAACAGCCGCAGAAACGGGTCGGCCGACCGGCGAGCGATCCGCATCCCGGTATAGGCAAACAGCCCGAACAATCCCAGCAGCCCGAGCGCGCCGATGAAGCCGAGTTCCTCCCCGATGATCGCGAAAATGAAGTCGTTGTGAGCGTTGGGCAGATAGTTCCACTTGGCCACACCCTGGCCCAGGCCGTCGCCGAAAATTCCCCCGTGAGCCAGCGCGAACTTGGCCTGCCGGGCCTGGTAGCCCGAGTCCATCGGGTCGTTGTCGGGATCGAGCCAAGACCGCACCCGGTCGGACCGGTAACCCGCGGTCATCGCCAGGATCGCCGCGGAGATGACGACCGCTGCCAGTGAACTGGCGAAAACGCGCAGCGGCAACCCCGCGTACCACAGCAGCCCGAGCAGGATGATGCCCATCGACACCGTCTGTCCCAGGTCGGGCTGCGCCACGATCAACGCCAGTGCCACGACCGCGGCCGGCACCAGCGGAATCAGCATTTCCCGCAGCGACGCCCGCTCCATCCGCCGGGCCGCCAGCAGATGCGCACCCCAGACCGCGAACGCCATCTTGGTCAGCTCCGACGGCTGCATGGAAAAGCCCGCCACCACGAACCAGCCGCGGGAACCGTTGGCTTCCTTGCCGATTCCCGGAATCAGCACCAGCACCAACAACACGATGGTGAACGCGAAGGCGGAGAACGCGATGCGGCGCAGGAACTGCACCGACATGCGTAGCCCGACGTAGCAGCCGATGAGACCGACGACGGTCCACAACACCTGCTTGCCGAAGATCACCCATGCCGACCCGTCGTCGTCATAGGACCGCACGCCGGAGGCCGAGAGCACCATGATCAGGCCGAGCGTGGTGAGCAGCGCGGCGACGGCGATGATCAGGTGAAACGAGGTCATGGGCCGGCCCAGCCAGACGCCGAACCGGGTGCGCGGGCCGGCCTCCTCGGGCTTGGCCCGCGACTTCTCGCCGGTCTGCCGACCCGGCTGCTCGTCGGGCGAAGCCGTAGCGTCGAGCTGCTGGTCAGCCTGGGCCGTTTCCTCCTGCTCGGCCGGCCCGTCGGCCGTGGCACTGTCGGTGGTGTCGGCCCTGTCGGCACTGTCGGCATTATTGGCGGCCTTGCCCCGGCGCATCAGCCGGGTGAATGCGCTGCGCACGCCGCCTACCGGACCGCGGCGCGTACCGCGGCCGCGAACGCGTCGCCCCGGTCGGCGTAACCGTTGAACTGGTCAAACGATGCACCGGCCGGTGCCAGCAGCACCGTGTCACCGGGTTTGGCCATCTTTTTGGCCGCGGCCACCGCGGCGGTCATCACCTGCGCGCCGAGCGGTTCGACGGAATCGTCAACTTTTGTCACATCAGTATCAGAAGCCACAGCCATATCAGCATCCTCGCCTGTCACAACCTGGACGACGGGAACATCCGGCGCGTGTCGTGATAACGCCTCGGCAACCGCCGCCCGGTCTCGGCCGAAGAGCACCGCTCCGACCAGCCTCGATGCCATGATCGCCACCTCGGCATCCACGGATGCGCCCTTGAGCAGCCCACCGGCAAGCCAGACCACCCGCGGGTAGGCCAGCACCGACGCCTGCGCGGCGTGTGGGTTGGTGGCCTTGGAGTCGTCGACGTAGGTGACGCCGTCGACGACCGCGACCACTTCCGAGCGGTGGCGCCCGACCTGAAACGACGCGACCGCGTCAGCGATCGCCTCGGCCGACGCCCCGACAGAGCGGGCCAACGCGGCCGCGGCCAGCGCGTCGAGCACGCCGACCGGGCCCGGGACCGGGATGACGCCGACCGGCAGCAGCGGCAGATCGGCGGCGAAGGCGCGGTCAACCAGGTAGCCGCCGCACACGCCCAGCTCCCCCGCCGCGGGCTCACCGAGCCGGAAACCGGCCCGCACCTGCGCCGGCGAGGTGTCCAGCAGCGCCGTCGCCCGGGGATCATCCAGCCCGACCACCGCCACCCGGCCGGTCAGCACCCGAGCCTTGGCCTCGGTGTAGGCGGCCATGGTGCCATGCCAATCCAGGTGGTCTTCGGCGATGTTGAGCACCACGCCGGCCTCCGGCCGCAGCGACGGCGCCCAGTACAGCTGAAAACTCGACAACTCGACGGCCAGCACATCGGCCGGCTGGTCGAGCACCTCCAGCACGGGGCTGCCGATGTTTCCGCACAGCACGCTGCGGCGGCCGGCCGCGATGAGCATGGCGTGCAGCATCGAGGTCGTGGTGGTCTTGCCGTTGGTGCCGGTCACCACCAGCCAGCGGCGCGGCGGCCCGTAGTGGCCCGCCACGTCCAGCCGCCAGGCCAGCTCCACGTCACCCCAGATCGGAACGTCCGCGGCGGCGGCCGCGGCCAGCACCGGCGTCGTCGGCTGGAACCCGGGGCTGGTGACCACCAACGCATACTCGGCGATCTGCGATACCGCCACCGACGGCTCCACGGTCGCCACACCGTCGTCGGCATAAGGCTGCAGCATGACCGGATCGTCGTCACACACCGTGGGCGTCGCACCGAAGCGGGTCAGCGCCGCCAGCACGGCGCGGCCGGTCACCCGGCCACCGGCGATCAGCACCGCGGCGCCCGGCACCAGGGGGTCAAGCACGTCAGGCACCGATCGCGGCCAGATATTCACCGTAGAACAAGGCCACACCCAGTCCACAGCTGATGGCGGTGAGCAGCCAGAAACGGATGATCACCGTGGTTTCGGCCCAGCCGACCAACTCGAAATGGTGGTGGAAGGGCGCCATCCGGAACACCCGGCGCCCGGTCGTACGGAACGTCAGAATCTGTAGCACCACCGAGGTGATCTCGGCGACGAACAGCGAGCCCAGCACCACCGCCAGCAACTCGGTGCGGCTGGTGATCGACAGCCCGGCGATCACACCGCCCAATGCCAAGGAGCCGGTGTCGCCCATGAAGATCTTCGCGGGTGCGGCGTTCCACCACAAAAAGCCGATGCAGGCGCCGGCGGTCGCGGCGGCGATGAGCGCCAGATCAAGCGGGTCCCGCACGTTGTAGCAGCCCAGCCCGGGCGCGGTGACGCACGCGTTGCGGTATTGCCAGAAGGTGATCAGCACGTAGGCGCCGGTGACCATCGCCATGCAGCCGGCGGCCAGCCCGTCCAGGCCGTCGGTGAAGTTGACCGCGTTCGACCAGGCGCTGACCACGACCACGCAAAACAGCACGAACAGTGCCGGAGCCAGCGTGACCGTGGCGATCTCACGTACGTAGGACAGCTGCGCGCTGCCCGGCGTGATGCCGGCCGGATTGCGGAACTGCAGCACCAGCACGGCGAACAGCACGGCGGAGGTGATTTGCCCGACGGTCTTGGCGGTCTTGTTCAGCCCGAGGTTGCGTGACCTGCGGATCTTGATCATGTCGTCGAGGAATCCGACCCCGCCCAGCGCGGTGGCCAGGCCGAGCACCAGCAAACCCGACGCGGAGATGCCCTCGCCGTCGAACGCAAGGCCGGCGAGGTGGGTGCCGAAGTAGCCCGCCCACATGCCGGCCAGAATCGCCACACCGCCCATCGACGGCGTGCCGCGTTTGCTGTGGTGGCTGGGTGGGCCGTCGTCGCGGGTGTGGTGACCGAAGCCCTGTTTGGTGAACAGCCGGATCAGCGCCGGGGTGAGCAGGATGGAAACCGCCAGCGCGATGGCGACGGCGATCAGGATCTGTCTCATGGGCGTGCGCTCCCGCGGTTGTCGGCGCCCCCAGCTGGGTCGTCCGAGACCAGCGCGTCGGCCAGCGCTCCCAAGCGTGCCGAGTTCGACGCCTTGACCAGGATCACATCCCCGGGTTGGACTTCGGCGCGCAACAGTGCCAGCGCGGCGTCGGCGTCGGCGACGTTGACGGCCCCTCTGTCAGCCCCAGCTCCCCACGCCCCTTCCAGGACCGCACCGTGGTGCATGGCGCTCAGCGACCTCCCGGTTCCCACGACGACGAGTCGAGACACATCTAAACGCACCGCGAGCCGGCCGACGCGGTCATGCTCGGCTATGGCGTCCGCGCCGAGTTCAGCCATCTCCCCCAAAACCGCCCAACTGCGCCTGTTGACGGGTTCGGACCCGGCGCCGGAGCCGCCGTGGGCGATCCAGGCCAGTGCCTGCAGACCGGCCCGCATGGAGTCGGGGTTGGCGTTGTAGGCGTCGTCGATGACCGTCACCCCGTCGGTGCGGGTGGTTACCTGCATCCGATGCCGCGACACCGGACCGGCGCCGCCAAGCGCGGTTGCCACCTGATCAAGGGTGGCACCGCATTCCAGCGCGACGGCGGCCGCGCACAAGGCATTGCTGACCTGATGGTCGCCGTAGACGCCCAGTCGGACTTCGGCCTGGGTGGCGCCGGCGTGCACGGTGAACTGCGGCCTGGCCAGCTCGTCCAGCGACACCGGCCCGGCCCAGACATCGCCAGCGCTGCCGCGGCTGACCCGCACCACCCGGGCCGCGGTCACCTCGGCCATCGCCGCCACGGCCGGGTCGTCGGCATTGAGGACGACCACCCCGGATTGTGGAACAGCCTGCGGCAGTTCCGATTTCGTTCGCGCTATGGCCTCGCGGGAGCCGAACTCGCCCAGGTGTGCGGTGCCGACGTTGAGCACCACCCCGACGGCCGGGGTCGCGATCTCGGCCAGCGCGGCGATGTTGCCGGGGTGGCGGGCCGACATCTCCAGAATCAGGTAGTCGGTGTCGCGGCCGGCGCGCAGCACGGTCCAGGGATGACCCAGCTCGTTGTTGAAGGATCCGGGCGGGGCAACCACCACACCCAGCGGCTGCAGCACCGCGGCCACCAGATCCTTGGTCGACGTCTTGCCCGACGAACCGGTGATCCCGATGATGGTCAGCCCGTCCGCGACCAGTTCCGCGGCTACCGCCTTGGCCAGTTTCGCCAGCGCGGCCAGGACGGCCGCGCCCGACCCGTCGGCGTCGTGCTCGAGCACTCCGGCCAGCGCGCCCTCGGCCGGGGACCGCTCCGGCGCCACCACGATGGCCGGAACACCGACCGGCCGGGCGGCCAGCACGGCAACCGCCCCGGCCGCTGCCGCCGACGCCGCATAGTCGTGTCCGTCGACATGCGCGCCCGGCAGCGCCAGAAACAATCCGCCGGGGCCGACCGCGCGCGAGTCGAACTCGACGGTCCCGGTGACGCGGCGTTGTGCGGCGTCCTGCGGCGAGATATCGGCCAGCGTGCCGCCGACGATGTCGGCGATCTGAGCCACGGTCAGGTCGATCATGGGCGTGTCCGCCCGGGTCCAGGCAGCCCGCCGGTCTCGCGAGCGGTCAACGCCTCGGCCAGTTCCACCCGGTCGTCGAACGGGCGGACCTCCCCGGCGCCGCGCTGGCCGGTTTCATGGCCCTTGCCGGCGACCACGACCACGTCCCCGGGGTGCGCCCAGCCGACCGCGTGCCGGATCGCGCCGCGTCGGTCGGCGACCTCGACCACTTCCGCGGTGCCACCAACCGCCGCCGCGCCGGCAAGGATCTCCCGGCGGATCGCCGCGGGATCCTCGCCGCGCGGGTTGTCGTCGGTGACGACGACCAGGTCGGCCAGCTCCGCGGCGACGGCACCCATCGGGGCGCGCTTTCCCGGGTCACGCTCGCCACCGGCGCCGAACACCACCGCCAGCCGGCGGTCCGGGCTCGCCAGCGTGGTCAACACCGCCCGCAAAGCCCCCGGCTTGTGCGCGTAGTCGACGAGTGCCAGGAAATCCTGACCGCGGTCCACCTGTTCCAGGCGTCCGGGGACCCGGGCCTGCCGCAGTCCCGGCGCAGCCTGTTCCGGCGAAACCCCGATACTGTCCAAAATCGCCAGTGCGAGAAGGCAATTAGCGATGTTGTAGCCGCCCGGCAAGCCGATGCGCACCCGGTGCTGGACGCCGGCCGGGTCAACGGCGGTGAATTCCTGTCCGGCCGCTCCCATCGGCACCACGTCGACGGCGCACCAGTGCGCGGCCCGATCCCGCGCACTCACGGTGATCGCGGTCCCGGCTCGCTCGGCCATCGCGCGCCCGGCGTCGTCATCGACGCACACCACGGCGGTGCCGGCGCGCAGCGCCGAGGCCGGGTCGAACAGCAGCGCCTTGGCCTCGAAGTAGTCCTCCATGGTGGGGTGAAAGTCCAGATGGTCACGCGACAAGTTGGTGAAGCCGCCGACGGCGAATCGGGTGCCGTCCACCCGGCCCAGAGCCAGCGCGTGACTGGACACCTCCATGACCACGGTGTCCACGCCGCGTTCGGACATCTCCGCAAGCACGGCCTGTAAGGCGGGCGCCTCCGGTGTGGTCAGCGCACTCGGGATGTCGGCGCCGTCGATGCGGATGCCGATAGTGCCGATCAGCCCGGCGACCCGGCCGCCGGCCCGTAAACCGGCCTCCACCAGATAGGTGGTGGTGGTTTTGCCCGACGTTCCGGTGATGCCGATGACCGTGAGCCGCTCGGACGGGCGGCCGTACACGGTGGCGGCCAGCTCCCCGAGCACGCTGCGCGGTGCCGGATGCACTAAGACCGGCACTTTCGCCGCGTGGGCACCCATGGCGGCGAGCCCGTCGGCGTCGGTGAGCACCGCGACCGCCCCACGCTCGATGGCATCGCCGGCATGGCGGGCGCCGTGTGTGGTCGAGCCAGACAGGGCCGCGAACAGGTCACCCGGCTGGACGTCCTGGGCACGCAGCGTCACGCCGGTGACGTGCACATCCGGGAAGGTTTCGGGGTAATCCGCGCTGGTGTCTGGTACAGCTCCGGTCTGCGCCGCCAGTACAGCCAGTTTGACCCCCGCGACGGTACGAGGGCGTAACCCGTTGGGCATCGACTCCGCCATTGGCACCACCTCCGTCCGACCGCAGATGTTGAGAGATCGCCATGGTCGGCGTTGACACCCTACCTAGACGCGCCCGCCCACCCTGTGCAGCCGCGCCTGCATCGGACGACCGCAGCCGCCCGGCTCGCGTCGATCTGCGGTGATGCCAGGTCAGTGCCGCCGCGGTTGCCGCGCCCGGGATCAGCCGTGCCCGGCGGACATCCCACAACCGTCGGATCCGGTACCAACCTGCCGACCTCCCATTGCGGACACCAACCCGCCGGGACCGCCTCGATCGGGCAAGTGCCGGCCGACGGGCCTTCGTATCGCGCGTGCCCGCCGAGCACGCGCTAGAGCAGCCCGCCGCGCCCGGCGGTCCCGTCGGCGCCGGCCGGAACGCCCGCACCGCCCCGGCCACCGGCACCGCCGGTCCCCCACAACACGGCACTGCCGCCGTTGCCGCCGCCTCCGCCGCCCGCGCGAACGCCCGTAATCGCGCTCAGGCCGCCGGTCCCGCCGGCCCCACCGGCCGCCCCATTGCCGATCAGCCCGGCGTCCCCGCCGGTGCCGCCCACGCCGCCGATCCCGCCCACCGAGCCCCCGGCGCCGTTTCCGCCCGTCCCGCCGATGCCACCGCTGCCCCACAAGAACCCACCGCGGCCGCCTCCGGCACCGGCCCCGCCCTGCCCACCTGCGACGGTGCCGTTTCCGCCGTCGCCTCCGTGACCACCGTCACCGCCGGCGCCACCGGTGCCGAACAACCAGCCTGCGGCGCCGCCAGCGCCCCCGGCGCCACCGGTTACGCCCGCGGTGAACGACCGTCCGCTCGACCCGCCGTCTCCACCGGCGCCGCCGTTACCGCTCAGGAGGCCCCCATGCCCGCCGCCGCCACCGGCCGCGCCCGCGGTGGGGACGCCAAGACCGGCACTGCCGCCGTTGCCGCCGGCACCGCCGTGTCCCCACAGCCAGGCGTTGCCGCCATTGCCACCGACACCGGCCACTCCGGTTGAGGTACCCGCCCCACCCGCACCGCCGGCCCCGCCGCTGCCGAAAAGCCACCCGCCGTCGCCGCCCCGGCCGCCGGCCCCGGTGTTGGCGCCCACGCCGCCGGCTCCGCCGTTGCCGATCAGCCCAGAGGCACCGCCGTTGCCACCGGCGGGATGACTGCCGTTCCCCGGGCCGCCGTCGCCGCCGTTGCCCAACAGCAAACCGCCGGCGCCACCGTCCCGTCCCGAAGCCCCGTTCGCCCCGTCACCGATCAACGGCCGACCCCACAGAGCCAGGGTGGGAGCGTTGACCACATCCAACAGGCCCGCGATCGGCGACTGCAGCGCTGCCGCGCCTATCGCCTCGACACCGGCATACGAGCTGGCAGCCGCGTTCAGGGCAAGCACGAACTGGTCGTGAAAGAGGGCCGCCCGCGCGCTGAGGGCCTGAAAAGCGTCGCCATGAGCGCCGAACAAGGCCGCAAGGGCGGTGGAGATCTCGTCGGCGGCAGCGGCCAACACGTTCGTCGTGGGCGCCGCCGCAACCGCACTCGCCGCGGTGATGGTGGACCCGATGCCCGTCAACTCCGTGGCCGCGGCCGACAGCTGCGAAGGGGTCGTGACGACCAACGACATCGGGTACCTCCCCACGGGTCAGCAAACGGATCGTATCGCGATCCGTACGCCCCGTCGGGCGCTTTGGGCGGACGCGGCTGGGCTCAGGTGGCCTGCAAGACCAGCGGCGGCCCCGGGTCGGGTGACAGCGGCACGTTTTCGCGTTGCATCAGCCAGCCGGCGATGTTGTGGAACAGCGGGGCCGCCGAGTGGCCCGGGCTGCCGTCGGCGTTGCGCTCCGGGTTGTCCATCATCAGCCCGATCACGTAACGGGGATTGTCGACAGTGGCCATCCCGGCGAAGGTGATCCAGTAGACGTTGTCGAAGTAGCAGCCGCAGGCGGGGTTGATCTGCTGTGCGGTGCCGGTCTTGCCGGCCATCTGGTAACCGGGCACCGCCGCCGCCGGGCCGGTGCCCTGCTGGTAGCCCATCGGGTCGTGCTGAACGACGGCGCGCAACATCTGGCGCACGGTCTGGGCCGTCTGCGTCGACACCACCCGGACGCCGTCGGGACGCGGCTCCTCGGTACGGGTGCCGTCGGCCGCGATGGTCGCCTTGATGATCCGGGGAGGTATCCGCACCCCGTCGTTGGCGATGGCCTGATACATGCCGGCCATCTGCAACAGAGTCATCGAAAGACCTTGGCCAATAGGCAGATTCGAGAAGGTGCTGCCCGACCACTGGTCGATCGGCGGCACCAGCCCGGCGCTCTCACCGGGCAGCCCCACACCGGTGCGCTGACCCAGTCCGAATTTGCGGACCATGTCGTAGAAACGCTCCGGGCCCACCCGTTGCGCCAGCATCAGCGTGCCGACATTCGACGACTTACCGAACACGCCGGTCGTGGTGTAGGGCATCACGCCGTGCTCCCAGGCGTCGTGCACGCTGACCCCGCCCATCTCGATCGTGCCCGGTACCTGCAGCACCTCGTCGGGGTTGGAAAGCCCGTACTCGATGACCGACGACGCGGTGATCACCTTGTTCACCGATCCCGGTTCGAAGGGTGACGACACCGCCGGGTTGCCCAACTGCTTGTCGCCCTGGCGCCCGATGTCCTGGGACGGGTCGAAGGTGTTGTCGTTGGCCATGGCGAGCACTTCGCCGGTCTTGGCATCCAGTACCACGGCCGAGACGTTGTGGGCTCCGGACAGGTTCCTGGCCTGCTGCACCTGCTGCTGCACGTAGAACTGGATGTCGTTGTCGAGGGTGAGTTGGACGGTGGAACCGTGAACCGCCTTGTGCCGATTGCGGTAGCTGCCGGGGATGACCACGCCGTCCGAACCGCGGTCGTAGGTGACCGAGCCGTCGGTTCCGGCCAGCACCGCATCCATGGAGTCCTCCAGACCCAGCAGACCGTGACCATCCCAATCGATCCCGCCGACGATGTTGGCGGCCAGCGATCCGCCGGGGTACTGGCGCAGATCCTGCCGCTCGGAGCCCACCTCGGGGTACTTCTCGGAGATGGCGCTGGCGATCGCGGGATCGACGGCACGTGCCAGATACACGAACGCATCGTTGCTCTGCAGCTTCTTCAGCAGCGTTGCGGCGTCGGGCTTGTTGTTCAGCTTGCCCGCGATCTCCCTGGCAATGTCCTTGAGCCGCTGCTGCGGGTCCGGGGCCGCGGGGGACTTCTTCTTGGCCTCCTCCAGCTGCTGGCGGACCCTCTTGGGCTGGAAGGTCAACGCACGCGCCTGGATGGTGAACGCCAGCCGGTCGTTGTGCCGGTCGACGATGGCGCCGCGAACCGCCGGTTCGACGTCGGTGACCTTGAGCTGGCCGGCCGCCTGGGCGCGCAGGTCCGCGGCATTGGACACCTGCAGGTAGAACAGCTGGGTCGCAGCAACCAACATCAACGCGAAAATCACGGCGTTGCCGGCCCGATGCCGGAAGACGAACGACGCACCGCGGGTCGCCACTTCCACTGCCTGACGGGTCCGCCGTTGCCCCGCCGGCCGGCCGGGTGGGGCTGTTTCGGCGCGCACCGGGACGCGGGTTTTCTTGGTTTCCTTGGCTTTCCGCAGCCGCTCGGGCGCTGGGGCCTCGTTGACCCGGTGATCACCGAGCTTCTTGGACGGCTTCTTGGACCGCTTCGGCTGCCGCGGGTCCTGGGACTGCCGTCGTTTTCGCGGACCACCCGCCGCTGGCGTCGGGCGAATGCGCCCCCCGCGGCTCACCGCGGCCCCCCGGGCGCCGCCGGCACCGTGGGAGTCACCGGGACGAACTGTTCGCCGTTGGACGGCGCCGGTGGTGGAACCGGCTGCGCTGCATGCACGCTGACCGGGGGCGCGGGCGCTGCTGGAGGTGCCGGAGTCACGGGGGCCGCAGGAGCCGGCGGTGCGCCAAGCACCGGCGGCGCGGTGCCCGATTGCAGTGGTATCGGTACTTCTGCTGGTACCGGGGCTGGTACTTGACCGGGCAGCTGCAGCGGGGCGGCGGGCGCCGAGCCGACGGGTGCCGGCGGCTGAAGCTGCGGCGGGAGCTGGCCCGGCACGCCCGGCGCCTGGCCCGGTACCGCAACCGATCCTGGCACTCCCGGCGACTGGCCCGGTACCGCAGCCGATCCCGGCACTCCCGGCAGCTGGCCCGGCAGGTGGTTGCTGTCGGCGCCCAGCGTCGATGCGCCGTCGGGAGTGCGGGGCAGCAACTGCGGACCGGACCGGGCAGGCGGTGCCGAGTCATCGGGACCCGGCAGGACCCGAACCGGAACCTCCGGGGGAACCACCGGCGGTTTGGGAGGCGGCGGCGGACCTTCTTCCGGCAGTTTCGTGTTCAGCGGGGGCGGCGGAACACCGTCAGCAGGTTTGGGGGTTCCCACCACCACCCAATTGCCGTCGGGCGCCTGAACCAAGTGGGCGGTGTCCCTCGTCGGAATCATGCCCTGCTTGCGCGCCGCCTCTGCCAGCGCCGGCGCAGACCCGGCCTCACGAACATCGCGCTCCAGTGCCTCCTTTTGCTGCTGCAAGATCCGCGTCCGCTCCCGAGCGTGGCTTAGCTGATACGAGCGCTCGGCGGCGTCGGTCGACAGCCACAACGTGAGGGCCAGCCCGACACCGAGCGACCCGATCACCAAGACCACAAACGGGACCTTGCTCAGCAAGGTCTGGGGGCGCAGGTCGACCGATGCCAGCCGGACGGCCAACCGCTCGCTCAATTTAGGTCGTACTACCTTGGGCGCCTTGGCTTTTCGGGCCTTGGCCCGAGCTTTGGCCTGACTGGTGTTCATGGGCCGGGCCGGACGGTCGACGGGCCGGGGCATCGGACTGGTCTGCGGTCCCGACTTCGGCATCCGCGCCTCGCGGTGCGGCGCCGTGGACTTACCCGCTCGGGAGCGACGCGACGCCGAGTCGGCCGCCGTGTGCCGGTTGGTGGCAGCGGAACGATCGCCTCCACCACGACGATCGCTACCACGGCGGCTCCCCGGCACCCGAGCTTCGCGCTTCGCCGTCATGAATCGCCCTTCCCGGTCGCATGCTGCGGTTCCGCCTCGTGGTCAATGCGTTGCAACGCCCGCAGCCGCACCGCGGCGCTGCGTGGGTTGCGTTCCATTTCGGCCGCATCCGCCCGTTCGGCGCCGTGGGTCAGCGACCGGAACCGCGGTCCGTGGCCGGGAAGCTCGACCGGAAGCCCGATCGGAGTTCTGGAGACGACCGCGTCGGCGAACACGCGCTTGACGATCCGGTCCTCCAGCGACTGGTAGGCCATCACCACGATGCGTCCGCCAACCCGGAGTGCGGCCATCGCAGCGGGAACCGCGCCGCGCAGCGAATCCAGCTCCTCGTTGACCGCGATGCGCAGCGCCTGGAAGGTGCGTTTGGCCGGATGTCCGCCGGTGCGCCGGGCCGCAGCCGGAATCGCCTGGTAGACAACGGCAACCAGCTCGGAGGTCGACGTGAACGGCGTGTGGGCGCGCTGCCGGACGATCCGCCCGGCAATGCGGCGGGCAAACCGCTCTTCACCGTAGCGCTGCAGGATATCGGCCAGCGCGGCCTCGTCGTAGGTGTTGACGATGTCGGCCGCGGTCAGCGGTGTGGCCGGGTCCATCCGCATGTCCAGCGGAGCATCCTTGGCATAGGCGAAGCCGCGATCGGCACGGTCGAGCTGCATGGACGAGACGCCCAGATCGAACAGCACCCCGTCGACCGATTCGACTGTGCCATAACCTAACTCGGCCAGTGCCGGCGCAAGGCCGTCGTAGCGGGTGTGTACCAGCGTGATCCGCTCAGCGAAGGGCGCCAACCGATCCCGGGCAATGTCCAGGGCGCTCGGGTCGCGATCCAGCCCGATGAGCCGCAGCCCCGGCAACTCGTGGAGAAACCGTTCCGCGTGCCCGCCCGCGCCGAGGGTCGCATCGACCAGAATCGCCCCGGAGCCGTCTGGGTGCTGCCGGGTCAGCGCCGGAGCGAGCAGCTCGACACAGCGGCGCGCCAGGACGGGTACATGACCGAAATCCCTTGGGCCATCAGCCACCGTGACACCTCCCCGGGTGGGGCAATACCGGCCTGTCCACCAGTCTGGCCACGGTGGCGTCCCTGCACCGAGGTCCCTGTCCGAAGTCGCGAACCTGGCGTCGGGGAAGTACGCCAGGGTCGGTTCGGGCAGAGACCACGGTGCACGGACACGCACCTCAGAAGATGTCGCCGAGTGCTTCATCGCTGGCCGCGGAGAAGTTCTCTTCATGGAGTTGCTGGTAGTCGTGCCAAGCTTGGGCGTCCCAGATCTCGAGGTAGTCGACCGCGCCGATCACCACGCAGTCCTTGGAAAGACCCGCGTAGCGGCGATGGTCGGCCGATAGCGTGATCCGGCCCTGGCCGTCGGGGTGCTGCTCGTCGGTGCCGGCGGCAAGGTTGCGCAGGAACGCCCGTGCTTCGGGGTTGCTTCGCGGCGCCTTGCTCGCCCGGCGCGCCAGCTGCTCGAACTCCGCTCTCGGGTAGACGGCGAGGCTGTGATCTTGGCTTTTGGTGACCATCAACCCCCCTGCCAACGCGTCGCGAAACTTTGCCGGCAGCGTCAGCCGCCCCTTGTCGTCGAGTTTGGGCGTGTAGGTGCCGAGAAACACTAGGCCACCTCCCACCTAGAGCCGCTCGCTCACCCAAACACTTCAGCCACCATACCCCATAATCCCCCACTTTGCCCCATTGATGGGGTGTCGCCGCGATGTTTCCCCAAGAATCTGCGGCGCCGGGTCACCTCTAGATCACCCCGCATCTCGCCATCCAGCTCACGGGTCGTGCTAAAACCGCATTTCAGACGGCCCAGTGAGGGGAATTGGGCGCCAAGTGGGGCGTGGTGGGGCATGGCGAAGGCCGCTAGCTCACGACTGGGTTTCGGTGTGGATTCCCCGACGTAACCGCGAGCGCCGGCGCGGGATATCGGGTGCGCACGAAAACGGGGCAGCAGGTGGCTGCCCCGTAAGGTCTACGTTCGTTCGCCTACTCGTCGAAGCGGCGCCGGAACCGATCCTCCATCCGGCTGGTGAATGAGCCGCCGGCGCCTTTACTGCGACGCTGGCGCGACCCCCCGGACGCCGGCCGAGAGTGGTCCAGCCGCCCTGACAACCGCGGCCCGGTGACGGCATACACCACGCCGCCGAACATCACCACAAAACCGAAGACACTGAGGATCGGGAAGCTGCCGATCATCGTGGCCTTGAACGCCACCCCGGAAACCAGCATCGCCAGGCCGATAACGAACAACGCCGCACCCTGCAAGCGCCGCCGTGCCGTGGGTGCGCGGAAGCCCCCACCACGAACACTCGACGCGAACTTAGGGTCTTCGGCGTAGAGCGCGCTCTCGATCTGCTCAAGCATCCGCTGCTCATGATCGGAGAGTGGCATTCGTCCCTCCTTGCCGACAGACTGTCACGTAACTACCGGTAGCAACGCGGATGCCCGTTGTGGGGGCAACTAACTCAGATGATACGAGGTCAATCCCAGCCGTACCACTGATTCGCCGGCGATTCTATCCCGGCCGCACCCCGGCACACGAATGCGCCCGACACCTGATGCGGTGCAACCGGTCACAAACTCCGCATCGCTTCATATCGCTTCCTGCCGGTGCGCATGTCGACCGCTCGGCCAACCGCGACGGCAGTCGTCCGATACTGGTGCTAAGGCAGGCACGGCACCGCACCGGATCACCGTGAGGAGGGCAGTTGACGATTTTCCTTATCGATCTGGCCCCGAGCGAGATGGAGCGCCGCCTCAGGGAGGCCTTGACCGTCTACGTCGACGCGATGCGCTACCCCAGAGGCACCGAGAACCAGCGCGCCGCCATGTGGCTGGAACACATCCGCCGGCCAGGCTGGAAGGCCGTCGCCGCCGTCGACGTAGCGGACCCGGGCGGGACCGATCCGTCCGAAATCGTGAGAGCCGATCCCGACACCCGGGCGGCGGCGGCCGGCGATCTGAACAACGCACCGATGGTGGGCGTCGCCTACGGCTACCCCGGCGCCCCCGGGCAGTGGTGGCAGCAGCAAGTCGTCCTCGGGCTGCAGCGCAGTGGTTTTCCGCCGCAGGCGATCTCGCGGGTGATGACTAGCTATTTCGAGTTGACGGAATTGCATATCCAGCCGCGCGCCCAGGGCCATGGCCTCGGCGAGGCACTGGTCCGCCGGCTACTCGCCGGTCGGCAGGAAGACCACGTCCTACTGTCCACTCCGGAGAACAATGGCGAGGCCAACCGGGCGTGGCGGTTGTACCGGCGGCTGGGCTTCGCCGACATCATCCGCGGCTACTACTTCGCCGGCGACCCCCGCGCCTTCGCGGTCCTGGGCCGCGCGCTACCGCTGTAGGCCCGACTGCGGACGGCTTGCCCAAGCGGCACACCGGGTCTGGCACGATGACCTGGTGCGCGCCAGCTCTCCCTCGCTCTCAGCCCGCAAATCTCACGTGACCGTGACCCGACGGCGCCGCATGCTGGCCATCGCGATGCTGTTGATGCTGGTGCCCCTGGCCACCGGATGCCTGCGCGTCCGAGCGTCGATCACCATCTCACCCGACGACCTGGTGTCCGGCGAGATCATCGCCGCGGCAAAGCCGAAGAACAACAAAGATGCCGGCCCTCAACTCGATAGCAACAACTTGGCATTCAGCCAGAAAGTGGCTGTCTCCAACTACGACAGCGACGGCTACGTGGGGTCGCAGGCGGTGTTTTCCGATTTGACGTTCGCCGAGTTGCCACAGCTGGCCAACATGAACTCCGACGCGGCCGGGGTGAACCTGTCGCTGCGGCGCAACGGCAACCTGGTGATTCTAGAAGGCCGGGTAGATCTGACCTCAGTCACCGACGCCGACGCCGACGTCGAGCTGACCGTCGCCTTTCCCGGAACCGTGACCTCCACCAATGGAGACCGCATCGAGCCCGAAGTGGTGCAGTGGAAGCTCAAACCGGGCGTGGTGAGCACCATGAATGCCCAGGCCCGCTATACCGATCCCAACACCCGGTCATTCACCGCGGCCGGCATCTGGCTGGGCATCGGGTCGTTGCTGGCCGCGGGCGTGGTCGCGCTGCTGGCCTGGATCAGCCGGGACCGCTCCCCACGGCTCACGGCCGCGGGCGACCTGCCGCCGAAGTAACCGGATCGGGTCGCTCACCGGGATCGGTTTGTCCTGGTTAGCCCGTGGTTAGCCCTGCTTGTCGGGCGCCCAGTAGTCCAACATCTCGGCGAAGGTCTCGAAAGCCGGCGCGGAAAGGCCGTAGGTTGCCTCGAAATGGATGCTCAGCGGAAAGCCTAGGTCCACGACACCGTCTAGCACGCGTTGATAGAGCTCAACCATCAATCGGCGCTTCTGGGCGGGTTCGCTGGCGGCCAGCTTCTGGACGAACTCCTGCTCCTCGGCCACGGCCGCGTTGCCGGGGTCCTGGATCAACCAGTTGATCAAGCCGACGCGAGCCTCGACCTTGGGGACAAACCCGAACGACAGCAGGATCTCGGGTCGGTGGTCGGCCGCCGCGGCGAACTCGGTCAGGAAACCCACGATCGCGTCGGAATACAACAACTGCGTCATGCCATAGGTCGCGCCCTGATTGCATTTGAAATTCAGCCGACCCTGCTCGCCGTCTCGGGTGGGAATTACGATCACACCACGGTTGGCCACCAGCTCCCGGTAGATCGACAACGCGTCGGTCGGTGCGACGCCGGAGCCCTCGCCGTCGTTCATCGTGCGCGGCACCCCGACGAACACGACGCCCTCCATCCCGGCGGCACACAGCTCGGCGAGCCTGCCACGCAGCGACGACTCGTCCATGAAGGCGGTGACCTGCGTGCACAGGCCGCTGATCGACGGCAGCTCCGGTCTGATGATCGACCAGAAGTCCAGGACGTCGAGCTTGGGCTGCATCGGGACCGGCCGATCGTCGTCCTCGGCGATCATCCCCGGGATCATTACGTGGCGGATTCGGCCGTCGAGGCCCGATTCGGCCGAGTACCGCAGCAATTTGTGCGCATCTTCCAGGGCCCGTTCGTGGCCCCCGTCCACGTTCGGAGGTACCAGCTCGAGCGCGATGGTATTGAGCGTCACACGGCACCCTCTTTCTCAGATTCCTTAGATTCCTTAGATCCTCAGATTCCTCAGACGACTACTGCTCACAGCGCGCCACGCCGCGCACACCCCCACCGGCCTCATCACGGGGCCATCACGACAGCATAGGGGTGGCTTGGCGAATCAGTCGAAGCGACGGCGTCCAGCCCGAAGGCATCCGGCCGCCCGAAGGAGGCAATACCCGCCCATGTCACCGCGGCCGAATACACTGTCGGGCCAGGAACGTGCCGAGCAGAAAGGGGCGCCGCGCTGAGCGTCGAAGCATCGGCAACCGACTTGGGCGGCGCCATCACCGACCAGCTACGACGGTATCTGCACGACCGTCGACGCGAGGCGGCCTATATCGGCAGCGACTACGACGCCTTGACGGCCTGGCTTGAAGACTTTGCGCTGCGCGGGGGCAAACGGCTACGCCCGGTCTTCGCATACTGGGGCTGGCACGCCGTGACAACCGAGGAGCCCGGCCCCGAGATCCTGCGGTTGTTTTCCGCCTTGGAACTGTTGCACGCCTGGGCCCTGATACACGATGACGTGATCGACGCCTCCTCGACCCGTCGAGGCCGGCCGACGGCCCATGTGCATTTCGCCGCGCTGCACCGGGAGCGCAACTGGCTCGGCCCGGCGCACCAGTTCGGCACCTCGGCGGCGATACTGCTCGGCGACGTGGCACAGGCCTGGGCCGACGACATCGTCTCCGAGGTGGGCCAGACCAGCCTGCCGCCCGACGCTGCGCGCCGGGTGCGGCGGGTATGGTCCGGCATCCGCACCGAGGTGCTGGGCGGGCAATACCTCGACATCGTCGCCGAGGCCAGCGCCGCGAACTCGATCGCCTCGGCGATGACGGTTGCCACGTTCAAAACCGCCTGCTACACGGTGTCTCGGCCGCTGCAACTGGGGGTGGCCGCGGCTGCCGACAGACCCGACGTCGCTGCCGCGTTTCATCAGTTCGGGACGGACCTCGGGGTGGCGTTTCAGCTGCGCGACGACCTGCTCGGAGTGTTCGGAGACCCCGCGGTCACCGGCAAGCCGTCCGGCGACGACCTGCGGTCCGGAAAGCGCACAGTGCTGATAGCCGAGGCCGCCGAGCTCGCGGAGAAGTCCGACCCGCGGGCGGCCAGCCTGTTGCGTAACTCGATCGGCACCGAGCTGACCGACGTGCAGGTGCGCGAGCTGCGTGAGGTCATCGCGGGGGTCGGCGCTTTGGCAGCGGCCGAGAATCGGATCACCGAGCTCACCCAACGGGCGCTGGCGACACTCGCGTCCGCACCCATCAACGCACAAGCCAAGGCCGGATTGTCGCAGTTGGCCCGGACGGCCACGGACCGGTCGGCCTGAACCGATGACCAGCGCGACGCCCCTGCCGGAAGCTGACTTGGCAACGAAACTGTCAGTGAGCCAACGCATTTCACGATTTTTCGCATTCGCCGGCACTCCGCAGGCCAAACCCGCCTGGCTGGGTTTCCTGGGGGCCGTGCTGATCACCGCGGGAGGGTTGGGGGCCGGCAGCACCCGCCAGCACGACCCGCTGTTGGAGACGCTTCACATGTCGTGGCTGCGCTTCGGCCACGGGCTGGTGCTGTCGTCGATCGTGTTGTGGTCGGGCGTGGGCCTGATGCTGATCGCGTGGCTGTGGCTGGGCCGGCAGGTCCTCGCCGGCCAAGCAACCGAGTTCATCATGCGGGCCACCACCGCATTCTGGCTGGCGCCACTGCTGCTGTCGGTGCCGGTCTTCAGCCGGGACACCTACTCCTACCTGGCGCAGGGCGCACTGTTGCGCGACGGCCTGGATCCCTATGCAGTGGGGCCCGTGGGTAACCCGAATGCGTTGCTGGACGACGTGAGCCCGATCTGGACGATCACTACCGCCCCCTACGGTCCGGCGTTCATTCTGGTGGCCAAGCTCGTCACGATCATCGTCGGCAACAACGTGGTCACCGGGACCATGCTGTTGCGCTTGTGCATGCTGCCCGGGCTGGCGCTGTTGATTTGGGCGGCCCCACGCCTGGCACGACACCTCGGCGCCGACGGCGCCACCGCGCTGTGGACCTGCGTGCTCAACCCGCTGGTGCTCATCCATCTGATGGGTGGAGTGCACAACGAGATGCTGATGGTCGGCCTGATGGCCGCCGGCATCGCGCTCACCATGCAGCGACGCCATGTCGTGGGCATCACGCTGATCTCGGTGGCGATCGCGGTCAAAGCCACAGCCGGGCTGGCGCTGCCGTTCCTGTTCTGGGTCTGGATGCGGCATCTGCGCGACGACCGGGGGTACCGGTCGGTTCAGGCGTTCCTGGCCGCCGCCGCAGCGTCGCTGCTGATATTCGTGGCGGTGTTCGCGGTGCTGTCCGCGGTGGCCGGCGTCGGATTGGGGTGGCTCACCGCGCTGGCGGGCTCGGTGAAGATCATCAACTGGTTGACCGTGCCGACCGGAGCGGCGAACCTGATCCACGCTCTGGGTAGAAACTTCTTCACCGTCGATTTCTACACCTTGCTGCGGATCACCAGGTTCATCGGAATTCTGATCATCGCGGTGTCGCTGCCGCTGCTGTGGTGGCGGTTTCGGCGCGACGACCGGGCGGTGCTGGCCGGCATCGCCTGGTCGATGCTGATCGTGGTGTTGTTCGTCCCCGCCGCCCTGCCGTGGTACTACTCCTGGCCGCTGGCGATAGTGGCACCACTGGCCCAGTCACGGCCGGCAATCGCGGCTATCGCCGGGTTCTCGACCTGGATCATGGTGATCTTCAAACCCGACGGATCACACGGCATGTATTCCTGGCTGCACGTCGGGCTGGCGACCGCGTTCGCGCTGCTGGCCTGGTATTCGCTATACCGGGTGCCGGAGCCGGCTGCCCCAAGGGACGCAACGGAACCCGTTCAATAAGCCCCTCAATGGGCCCGTTCAATAGGCCATCGCCTGGGCGCGACGCACGACTTCGCGCGCCTGGTGGGCGTGAAGCGCATCGACCGGGCGAGCATTGCTCACGACATCGCGTGAGCCGTCGCGGGTAATGGTCAGCGACGGATCGGGGGTGAACAGCCAGCGCACGATCTCGGTATCGCGATAGCCGCCGTCGTGCAGGATCGTTAACAGGCCCGGCAGACTCTTGACCACCTGACCGGAATTGGTGAAGAACACTTGCGGCACCACTACGCCGCCGGCACGCCGCACCGCGACCAGGTGACCTTCGCGCAACTGCTGGTGCACCTTGCTGATCGGCACACCGAGAAGTTCGGCGACCCGGGGCAGGTCGTAGGTTGGCTCGTTGGGATCCAGAACGTCATCGCCGGCCGGAATGCTGCCCACGGCGCAAGTGTAGAGCTTGGTGCAACATTGTCTCATCCGATTCGCCCCGCCACCTACGATGGCCCCGTGGCTGAAGCTGAAATGCCCGGCTCCTTCTCGGGCCGTGCCGGCCCGCATCGTCACCGAGCCGACGCTGAAATGCCCGGCTCCTTCTCGGGCCGTGCCGGCCCGCATCGTCACCGAGCCGACGCTGAAATGCCCGGCTCCTTCTCGGGCCGTGCCGGCCCGCATCGTCACCGAGCCGACGCTGAAATGCCCGGCTCCTTCTCGGGCCGTGCCGGCCCGCATCGTCACCGAGCCGACGCCGGCACTTCGGATCCGTTGGACAGCACGCTGCTGGACGGCCGCTACCTGGTCCAGGCCAAGATCGCCAGCGGCGGGACCTCGACGGTCTACCGCGGTCTCGACGTCCGGCTGGACCGCCCCGTCGCCCTGAAGGTGATGGACTCCCGCTATGCGGGCGACGAACAGTTTCTCACCCGCTTCCAACTCGAGGCCCGCACGGTCGCCCGGTTGAAGCACCCCGGTCTGGTTGCGGTGTATGACCAGGGGCTGGATGCCCGGCACCCGTTTCTGGTGATGGAACTCGTCGAAGGCGGGACGCTGCGCGAACTGCTGGCCGAACGAGGACCGATGCCCCCGCATGCCGTGGCGGCCGTGCTGCGCCCGGTGTTGGGCGGGCTGGCAGCCGCGCATCGGGCCGGCCTGGTGCACCGCGATGTCAAGCCCGAAAACGTGTTGATCTCCGATGACGGCGAGGTCAAGATCGCGGATTTCGGACTGGTCCGGGCCGTCGCGGCCGCTGGAATCACCTCGGCCAGCGTCATTTTGGGAACCGCGGCGTACTTGTCTCCCGAGCAGGTGCGCGACGGCCAGGCCGGCCCCCGCGGCGATGTCTACTCGGCCGGAATTCTCACCTACGAGTTGCTGACCGGACACACGCCGTTCAGCGGCGACTCGGCATTGTCGATCGCCTATCAGCGGTTGGACCGCGACGTGCCGCCACCTAGCTCTGTAATCGATGGTGTGCCAACGCAATTCGATGAATTCGTGGCCTGCGCGACGTGCCGTGACCCTGCCGAGAGGTACGCCGACGCCATCGAGATGGGCGCCGATCTCGAGTCGATCGCCGAGGAACTGGCACTCCCGGACTTTCGGGTGCCCGCGCCGCAGTTCTCGGCCCAGCACCGGTCGGCCGTGCTGCAGCGCAGCCGGATCGACCAGCAGCCGCGGCCACCGGTTCGCCACCCCACGCGCGAACTGACCCGAGAACCGCGTGGCTGGGCCGAGCCGGTATCGGCGGCCCGCCCGGATACCGAACCGGAAGAATATGAATACCAGCCTCTGTCAGGGCAATTCGCCGGCATCTCGATGGACGAATTCATCTGGGCGCGACAGCATGCCCGCCGCATGGTGCTGATCTGGGTGGCGGTGGTGCTCGCGATCACCGGGCTGGTCGCGACCGCGGCCTGGACAATCGGCAGCAATCTGGGCGGACTGCTGTAACGGACCGCGAGTTGGCCCCGCCTCCCGCTTGCGAGCAGACGCAAAATACTCGAAAACCCCCGTGCTTCACCGAATTTTGCGTCTGCTCGCCGACCTAGTCGCGCAGCATCTCGGCCACCAGGAAGGCCAGTTCCAGCGATTGCTGGGTGTTGAGCCGCGGATCACACGCGGTCTCGTACCGGCCGGCCAGATCGCTCTCCGAAATGTCTTGTGCGCCACCGAGACATTCGGTGACGTCTTCACCGGTGATCTCGACATGGATGCCGCCGGGGTGGGTGCCCAGAGCGCGATGCACCTCGAAAAAGCCCTGCACTTCGTCGACGACGCGATCGAAGTGACGGGTCTTGTACCCGGTGGAGGACTCATGGGTGTTGCCGTGCATCGGGTCACACTGCCAGATCACCTGGTGACCGGTGGCCTGCACCTTCTCGATGATCCGCGGCAGCAGGTCACGGACCTTGTTGTTGCCCAGCCTGCTGACCAGCGTCAGCCGGCCCGGCTTGTTGTGCGGGTCGAGCCGCTCGACATACTCGACTGCCAACTCGGGTGTCATCGTGGGGCCGATCTTGACCCCGATCGGGTTGGCGATCACCTCGGCGAACGCGATGTGCGCGCCGTCGAGTTGCCTGGTCCGCTCGCCGATCCACACGGTGTGCGCCGACAAGTCATACAGTTGCGGTTCGCCATCCTCCCCTTCGGACAGCCGCAGCATGGCCCGCTCGTAGTCGAGCACCAATGCCTCATGGCTGGCATAGATCTCGGCGGTCTGCAGATTGCGGTCGGCAACCCCGCAGGCGCTCATGAACCGCAGGCCCCGATCGATCTCGGTGGCCAGCGCCTCGTAACGAGCGCCGGCCGGCGAGGTCCGGACGAATTCCCGGTTCCAGTCGTGGACCAGGTGCAGCGACGCCAGGCCCGACGACGTCAACGCTCGCACCAGGTTCATCGCCGCACTGGCGTTGGCGTAGGCCCGGACCAACCGCGACGGGTCGTGCTCGCGCACCGCCGCGTCCGGGGCGAAGCCGTTGATCATGTCGCCGCGATAAGACTTCAAGCCCAAAGCATCGATATCGGCCGACCGCGGTTTGGCGTACTGACCGGCGATGCGGGCCACCTTCACCACCGGCATGCTGGCGCCGTACGTCAGCACCACGGCCATCTGCAGCAGCGCGCGGATGTTGCCGCGGATGTGGGGTTCGGTGTTGTCGACAAACGTCTCCGCGCAGTCACCGCCTTGCAACAGGAATGCCTCACCCTTGGCGACCTGTGCCAGCTGTTCCTGCAGGCGGACGATCTCGGACGGCACCGTCACCGGCGGAACGCTTTCGAGCACGGTGCGCATCGCCAACGCCTGGTCCGCGGGCCAGCTGGGCTGCTGGGCGGCGGGCTTGGCCAGCGCGGAGTCCAGTCGGGTGCGCAAGTCGGCGGGCAGCGGCGGCAACGGCGGCAGCTGGTCGATCGGAATATCGACGGTCCAGTTCATCGGTACATGGTAACCGGGTTGAGGCTTGCGCTGATCAGCGCGAACGTCGCTGTCAATCCTGTCGTCCCGACGGGTCTGGTCGCCGGTCCGGCCCGCTGGCCGCCCGTGCCCGGGAGCCGCCGGGCGGGCCTCCGCCGCGTGCCGGATGCGGGCCGGCATTGTCGGCCGAGGTGATGATCCGGAATCGTCGCAACTGGTCGCGCGCGTCGACCAGCGCGTCGTGAGCATCACGCGACCGCGCCGGCAGTCGCGGGCATCCGCGGTCCTCCCATAGTTGCCGCAGTTCCCGTGTGAAGCGAGGTATCGCCGTTGGCAGCCCCGGCATCGGACCCCACAACTGACACAGGGCGACGTGGTCGTAGGCGCCCACCCAGGCCCACAGCTCGATCGGGTCACCGCCGTCCACACCGAGGAACGCCTCCAGGTCGCGGCGGATCTGCCGGCGCGAGCGCCACAGCTGCGAACCCGGCGACGGCAGCTTCGGCAGGACATGGGAGCGAACCCAGGTACCGGCACGCTGTGGGTCGAACTCCGTTGAGACGGCGTAGTACTCGCGGCCATCCTCGGCGACCATCCCGATGGAGATCAAATCGATGGTGCGGCCGTCTTCGATGAATTCGGTGTCATAGAAGTACCGCACATCGCAGTTTATCCGGGCAGCCTATCGCGCGGTCACCAGGCGTTCGGCGGTCTTCGGCGGCGGCGCCGGATGGATGTCGAGGTCCAACCGGGCGTCCACCGCGTGCTCGTCGGGCCGTCGCGGGGTTCCGGCGATCGCACATTGCAGCCACAGCTTGGCCCGTACCACGGGGCGGCGCAGGGTACGTTCACGCTGCAGGGCACGGCGCATCTTGTCCGGCCGCGCGCTGTATCGCCACCGTGCCCACGGGGCATGCGGACGTGACAACCGGATCGCGCCGACGATCAGCAGCACCACCAGGAACATGCCGAGCAGCCCCGTCCACACCTTGCCCTTGAACAGAACCACCACGGCCAGCGGCAGCGTCAGCACCACGCCGCCAACCAGCGCGGCATGCCATATCAGGGAGTTAGTGTCCGACCAGATCGCCAGGACGAACATCAGCGGATGGAATCCCAGGGTCAACAGCCCCGCCACGGCTACGGCGGCGAAGACCGCGTCCACCGAGGTGCGTCCGTCTTCCTCCCAGTAGACGTCGGACAGATGCAGGATCAACGCGTACTCGTCGAGCACCAGCGCCGCGCCGATTCCGAAAAATGTCGCCGACACCGCGAACTCGGGTGCGCGTCCGTCGACGGAGAGCGTCACCAGCGCCAACCCGGAGACCATCACCACCAGCACACCGACGGCCACGTGGTGAACGTGCACGGACCCGATGTAGATATTGCGGGGCTGCCACCAGCTGGGCGGTGGTGCATCGCTGGGGCGGCGACGGATGATGCGGGCGCAGGTGCGCGTCACAAAGAAGGTCAGGATGAAGGCGACCAGGCAGCACAGCAGGGGCAGTCGGCCGCGGTCGATGATGTCATGCTGCAGCCATTGGAGCACCCCACAAAAACTACGCCTGCCGGCGCAGGCGAGGCCTAAGCGGCCCGAGCCCCGCTGTGGCGGCAAGCGACCGCCTCGGTAACGATTAGGCTGTCTGTGACATGAGTACATGGCGGTCGCCCGAGCTGGGCAGTCGACTCGGGCGGGTCTCGTTATGGTGCCTGCTTGGGCTGGTCGCCGCCGGGGCACTGGGCTACGTGGGCTGGCGGTTGTTCGGACACATCCCCTACCGCATCGACATCGACATCTATCAGATGGGCGGACAGGCCTGGTTGGATGGGCGTCCGCTGTACAGCGGCGACGTGAAGTTCCACACACCCATCGGGCTGGACCTCCCGTTCACCTATCCCCCGCTGGCCGCGGTGGTGTTCAGCCCGTTCGCCTGGTTGAAGATGCCGGCCGCCAGCGTGGCGATCACGCTGCTGACGCTGGTGGTGTTGATCGTGTCGACGGTGGTCGTGCTGACCGGCCTGAACGTGTGGCCTACCTCGACGCTGCTGCCCGCTCCGGCCTGGGTGCGCCGGCTGTGGTTGGCGGTGGTCATCGTGGCTCCGGCGTCGATCTGGCTGGAGCCGCTGAGCTCCAACTTCGCCTTCGGTCAGATCAACGCCGTGCTCATGACCTTGGTGATCCTCGATTGTTTCCCGCGCCGCACGCCGTGGCCGCGGGGCCTGCTGCTCGGCCTGGGGATAGCACTGAAGCTGACGCCGGCGGTGTTTCTGCTCTACTTCCTGCTGCGCCGGGACGGCCGGGCGGCGCTGACAGCCCTGGCGTCCTTCGCGGCTGCGACGCTGGCCGGTTTCGCCCTGGCGTGGCGTGATTCCCGTGAGTACTGGACCCATACCTTGCACCACACCGACCGGATCGGTTCGGCTTCGTTGAACACCGACCAGAACATCGCGGGTGCGCTGGCCCGGCTGCCGATCGGCGAGCACGAAAGCTTTCTGCTGTGGGTGGTCTTGTCGCTGGTGGTGCTGGTTGCGACGGTGTGGGCGATGCGCCGAGTGCTGCGGGCCGACGAACCGGCCCTGGCCGTGATTTGCGTGGCGTTGTTCGGGTTGGTGGTATCCCCGGTTTCGTGGTCGCACCACTGGGTGTGGATGTTGCCGGCGGTTCTGGTGACCGGGGTGCTGGCCTGGCGACGGCGAAATGCGGCGCTGGCCGTGGTCACCGCCGCCGGGGTGGCGCTGATGAGATGGACGCCGATCGATCTGCTGCCCAAGCACCGGGAAGCCACCGCGGAGTGGTGGCGTCAACTCGCCGGGATGTCCTATGTGTGGTGGGCGCTGGCGGTCATCGTCGTTGCCGGTCTCACCGTGACCACCCGGCTGACGACGGAGCGCTCGCCCGAGCCCGCGCGGACTCCGGTGTCGACGGCCGCGGCCTGATCAGCCGGCCGCGGTCTCGGGGATCCGGGCGGCGTCCTTCGGGCCGGGATGAGCCCCGGCCCCGTTGCGGCCGTCTTTGACGCTGGCTGCGTAGATATCGACGTACTCCTGACCGGAAAGCCCCATCAGCTCGTACATCACCTCGTCGGTGACGGCCCGCTCGATGAAGTGGTTTCCGGCCAGTCCCTCGAACCGGGTGAAGTCCATCGGCTTGCCGAAACGAACGGTCACCCGGCCGAACCGCAACATCTTTTTGCCCGGCGGGTTGACGACGTTGGTGCCGATCATCGCCACCGGAATCACCGGAACCCCGGTGTGCAGCGCCAGCCGCGCCAGGCCGGTCTTGCCCTTGTAGAGGCGACCGTCGGGCGACCGGGTGCCTTCGGGGTACATGCCCAGCAGCTTGCCCCGACGCAGCAAGCCCTCGGCGGTTTCCAGGGCGGCCTGCGCGGCGTCGGCGTTGGTGCGGTCGATGGGCACCTGCCCGGAGACGCTGTAGAACCAGCGGTTGATCCAGCCCTTGAGCCCGGCGCCGGTGAAGTATTCGGCCTTTGCCAGAAACGTGATCCGGCGGCGAACTACCAACGGAAGGTAGAAGCTGTCAGCCACGGCAAGGTGGTTACTGGCGAGGATCGCCGGGCCGGAACTCGGAATGTTTTCCGCACCTTCGATTTTCGGCCGGCCGAGCAAAATAAACAGCGGGCCCATGAAAACGTACTTGAAAAGGTAGTACCACATGGCCCTCCCTCTCGCCCGCACCGGAACAATGTCTGGGCCAACTGTACCTATCTGCCGTGGCTGCGACCACCTGCGTCGGGCGGCGGCTCACTCCTGCAAACTCACCGGGATGGGCTGGTAGCGCGTTTTCGCACTGGTGTCCGCGGATCGGTTCTCCGGCGGTGTCTCGCTGGTGAGGCCACCGCCGGGCGGATCCTCCGGCGGCGGTTTCGGCGATCGATCAATGTCGTCGACTATGGCGCGAATCACGTTGAGCAAAGCGACACTGTGGTTGGCTATCACCGTCAGCAACGGGTGCTGTTCGCCACCGACCACCGCCGCCAGCGCACATACCGGACACCACACCTGTTGGCACTTGGCGGCCGCTTTGCCACCGGCCGACCCGGATGCCATCGAGGCCGCCGCGCGCATCGCGGGGTCGATCGCATCCAGGATTGCCTGTGCAAGCTTGCGCAGTTCGGGACCAACCTCGGTATGAACCCCGGTCACGTCGGCCACACCTCCGGATTGGGTCGAAATCGAACGGTCAGCTCGCTGCCCCGCAGTTGCGCGTCCAGCACCGTGCATCTGCGCAGTACGGACGCCAACCGGACTCTGCGCCGCACCCCGCCGGCACTGATGATCAGATCGTCGTCTGCGCGGCCCAGCGCCAGCGAACCGGGATCGAGCTGGGGCAACGCTAGCCGCAGACGATATACCGACTCAAGCCCCGACCCGGATTCCAGGTCCACAATAGGGCGCAGCGGGCCCGGCGGCGCCGACCCTCGGCGATGGCGGGCACTGTCGAGCAGGCCGCCCAGCGCCTTCGGGCCGATCGGCTCGCCGGACAGGTGCGGAACCAGCACCAGCGCCAGGTCACCGATGGTGGCGTCGAGTTCTTGCAGGACGGCGCGTTGCTCGGAGATGCGTTCGGCATACCAGTAGAAGGCGGGGTGGTCGGGAAGGCTGCGGTACTCGTAGGTCTCGTCCCGGACCAGCACCTGATTGATCAGCAGCTCCTCGACGCGTATCCCCATCAGCGCCAATGAACCCAGCGTGCGGGCTGCCTCGGCGGCTACCACCCGCTCCGGGGTCAGCACCAGATGGGCGCCTACCAGGTCACCGTCGGTCAGCATGACGCTGAGCCGGTCCACGCTGGCGTTGGTGCGCTCCAGCAACTCCACCAGTGCGGCGGACCGGTTGTCGTCGATGGCGAGCCGACGATGGCGTGGCCACGCGCGCTCCACGTACATCCCGAAGGTCGCCGGCAGCGTCAACATTCGCAGCGCATCCGCGGTCGACGCGCAGTCGACGACGACGCGGTCCCAACGTCCGCTGGTGGCAAGCTCGCCGACGGCGTGCAGCCCGAGCACCTCCTGAATCCCGGGCAACGCCGAGAGTTCTTCTGGCGCAACGCTACTCAGCTCGGAACCGGGGAATCGTCGGTCCAGGGCGTCGACGACGTCTCGCCACCGGTCCTCGAGCAGCGCCAAGGTGTCCAGCGCCAAGGCGTCGAGGAAGCCGCCGTCGGACCCGGATCGCCCGGTTTCAAGATCGGCGAGAACGCGGACCGGCTCGCCCCGGCCGGTTGGCGGCACCGAGATGCCCAGCACATCACCCAGTGAGTGCGCCTGGTCGGTGGATACCAGCAGCACTCGCTGACCAGCACCGGCATCACAAACCGCGGTGGCGGCCGCCAGTGTGGATTTTCCTACCCCGCCTTTACCGACGAAGAGACTGATCCGGGCCGGGGCTGACGCCCGGAATTCACTGGACTCACTCAGCCTCGACTCGTTTCTTCAGATCCTTTAACGCTCCGTCGATCAACCTGCGTTCGGCTTTGCGCTTGAGCATCCCGATCATCGGGACGGCGAGGTCGACGGCGAGCTCATAGGTCACATCCGTTCCAGAACCGTTGGGCTCCAAGATATATGAACCTTCGAGAGACTTCAGCAGGGAGCTGGATTCCAGAGTCCAGCTCAGCGATTGGCGGTCCGCCGGCCACTGGTAGGCCATGATCAAGGTGTCCCTGAAGATGGTTGCGTCCATCAACATCCTGGCCCGTTGCGGGTATCCCGCGTCGTCAGCCTCGAGGACCTCGACTTCCTTGTACTCCGAAATCCATTCCGGGTAAGCCTCGATGTCGGCGATCGCCTTCATCACCTCGCCTGGAGCCGCGTCGATGTAGATCGTCTGCCTCGTCTTGTCCGCCACCTGGCAAATCCCTTTCCCGTTTCCTCGCACTGCGCGTCGATTCGTCGGGAATACCCGCCATCCGGCACAAAGGCTACTCCCGATGCCCAGCTTGAGCCTCACTCGAGCCCACTCGACCCGGTTAAACTACCGGAGAAACCCCGACGGGGCGTGCTTGTTCCACTGTGGTTTTGACCTCGAACGCCATTTTCTTCGCTGCCACCCGGCGGCGGTGGGTTATTTTGGCCAGATTCATCCGGGCCAGTTGCCAGGCCGCCGCCGCGGTCGGTTCGGCGTGCAGGAAGTAGTGCAGCACCACCCCGTCCATCGACGGTTCCAGCCAGATTTCCATGGTGCCGGTCAATGCCCCGGTAACCGCCCACCTCATGCCCTTGTCGGCGCGGTCCTCGGTGACCTCCAGCCGCAGATCAGGCCACCACCGGCGCCACTTCGACGGGTCGGCGATCGCAGCTCCCACCCGTGCGCCATCCGCGGCGACATACGTCTGGTCCGCGATCTGGATGCTGTTCATAGCCACAGCTTCACACACCCCCGCATCGACGGCCAACGGCGCTCGGCTCGGTCGGCAAACCCACCCGACCAGCAACCACCTGGCCGCCCTAATGCCCGGCTAGGCTGGGGTGAGGGGGGCTACCCGCAAAAACGTCAGTTGGAGCGAGGTCAACAAGGTGCGTCAGTACAGTGTCCCTGCCCGCTTTTCCGTCGGCGAGCGCGACAACGTCGCGGCCATGGTATTCGAGCACGAGCGCGACGATCCCGGGTACGTCATCTACCAACGCCTCGTCGGCGGTGTCTGGACTGACGTGACGTGCGCCGAGGCGGCGCATCAGATCCATGGTGCGGCATTGGGTTTGATCGCGCTCGGGGTCCAGGCCGGTGATCGAGTGTCGATCTTTTCGGCCACCCGCTACGAGTGGGCGATCCTGGACCTGGCCATCCTGGCGGTGGGTGCGGTCACGGTGCCGATCTACGAGACGTCGTCGGCCGAGCAGGTCCGCTGGGTGCTGCAGGACTCCGAAGCCGTGCTGGCGTTCGCCGAAACCGACGCGCATGCCGCGATGGTCTCCGAGTTGGCCGGCGACCTGCCCGCCTTGCGCCGGGTGTTGCATATCGACGGTTCCGGCCGCAAGGCGCTCGACCAGCTCGAACAGGAGGGCACGTCGGTTGACCCGACGGAACTGACGGCTCGCCTCGAGGCGCTGCGGGCCCACGACGCGGCCACGCTGATCTACACCTCGGGCACCACCGGACGACCCAAAGGCTGTCAGCTCACCCATTCCAACCTGCTGCACGAGATCCGCGGCACCCGGGAATGCCTGCCCACGCTGTTGTGCCCGGGACAGCGGCTCCTGGTGTTCTTGCCGCTCGCCCACGTGCTGGCCCGGTCGCTGACGCTGTCGGCGTTCGCCAGCAAAGTGACCGTGGGGTTCACCAGCGATATCAAGAACCTGCTGCCGCAGTTCGCGGTGTTCAAACCCACGGTGGTGGTCTCGGTGCCTCGGGTTTTCGAGAAGGTGTACAACACCGCCGAGCAAAATGCCGTCAACGACGGCAAGGGAGCGATCTTCAAACGCGCCGCCCAGACCGCGGTCGATTGGAGCCGGGCCTGCGACGGCGGCCGCCCCGGACTGCTGCTGCGCGCCAAACATGCCGTTTTCGACCGGCTGGTCTATCACAAATTCCGTACGGCGCTCGGCGGCGACTGCCATGCTGCGGTCTCCGGCGGGGCGCCGCTGGGCGCGCGGCTGGGCCACTTCTACCGCGGCGTGGGTTTGACCATCTACGAGGGGTACGGCCTGACCGAGACCAGCGCGGCGATCACCGTCAACCAGGTGGGCGCCCTCAAGATCGGGACAGTCGGAAAGCTGTTGCCCGGCAACAGCTTACGCATCGCCGGCGACCAGGAGCTGTTGGTGCGCGGCGGCGTGGTGTTCACCGGCTATTGGCGCAACGAGCAGGCCACCGCGGAGGCCTTCACCGACGGCTGGTTCCGCACCGGTGATCTGGGCGCGATCGACGAGGACGGCTTCTTGACCATCACCGGCCGCAAAAAGGAGCTCATCGTCACCGCCGGCGGTAAGAACGTTGCCCCCGCCGTGTTGGAGGACCAGCTGCGGGCACACCCGCTGATCAGTCAGGCAATGGTGGTCGGAGATGCCAAGCCGTTCATCGGCGCGCTGATCACCATCGACTCGGAGGCGTTCGCCGGCTGGAAGCAGCGCAACAGCAAGCCCGCCGACGCGTCGGTGGGCGACTTGGCCACCGATCCCGACCTGGTGGCCGAAATCGATGCGGCCGTCAAGCAGGCGAACCTGTCGGTGTCGCATGCCGAGTCGATCCGCAAGTTCCGCATTCTGGGCGTGGACTTCACCGAGGACACCGGCGAATTGACACCGACGATGAAGGTCAAGCGCAAGGTGGTGGCCGAGAAGTTCGCCGACGAGATCGAGGCGATCTATACCAGCGGCTAGCCGCCCAGCAGGCCGGCCAGCCGGGTCGCCAGTATGTCCCAGCGCCAGGTGGCCGTTACCCATTCCCGGCCGGCAGCGCCCATGGCGGCGGCGCGGTCGCGGTCGATCAGCAAATCGGTGACGGCATCAGCCACCTTGTCCACCGAGGTGCCGTCGACAACCAGCCCAGTCTTATTGTGCTGCACGGTTTCCGGGGCCCCGCCGGATTCGCCGGCGATTACCGGCACGCCGCTTGCCGACGCCTCGAGAAACACGATCCCCAGGCCCTCGACGTCCAATCCGGCACCGCGGGTGCGGCACGGCATCGCGAACACGTCAGCCAACGCGTGATGCGCCGGTAGCTCGTCGTCCGGCACGCCGCCGGTGAACGTCACGTGGTCGGCCACCTTGCAGTCCATCGCCAACTTGCGCAACGCCGGTAGGTAAGGGCCGCCCCCGACGATCACCAGCGCGGCCCCGTCGACGCGCCGGCGGATCGCCGGTAGCGCCTTGATCAGCGTGTCCTGACCCTTGCGTGGCACCAGCCGGGACACGCACACCACCACGGGCCGCTCGTCCAGCCGGTACCGCTGACGCAGTTCGGCGCGCGCGGCCGGGTCCGGCCGAAATCGGTCGCTGTCCACCCCGGGCGGCAGGTATTCCAGCGCCGCGCCGGGTCCGAAGGCGGGCGCGAACCGGGCTTTGGTGTAGCGACTGACAAAGGTCACCACGTCCGCGCTGTCCCCGATTCGGCGCAACACCGACCGCGCGACCGGAAGCATCGACCACCCCACTTCATGGCCGTGTGTGCTGGCCACTATCCGGGTGGCACCGGCCCGGCGCGCCCGCGACGCCAGCAGCGCCAGCGGGGCGGCAGCCCCGAACCAGACGGTATCGATGCAGTACTCGGCGATCAGGGCGCGCATGCGGCTGTCGACGGCCGGCGCGGGCAGCATCAGCGTGCCGGGATGACGCACCACGCGATAGCCGGCTGCACGGGCCGCGTCGTCGTATGCCTGCGCCCCCTTCCATTGCGGTGCGTACACCGTCACCGAGTGCGATCCGGCTTCGACCAGCCGCCCGACGAACTCTCCGAGGTAGGACTGAATGCCGCCACGTCTGGGCGGAAAGTCGTTGGTTACCAGCAGGACCCGGCTCACCTGCGTCAGGTCAATCGGCCAGCCATCCCTGCCAGCGGGCGAGCAGCCCGGCAGGGTCGGTCTTCAGTACGGTGCGCGCGGCGGTTGCGAAATCCGGGTGTCCGGCACCGCACGCGGCCAGGTAGAGCCCGCGCAACGCGGTCGTCCCGTAGATCTGCGCGACGAACCTGGCAAACCACCACGCCCGGTCATACGCCAGTGAACGCCGCGGTCCCGCGGTGTCCAGGTCGTCATCTGACGGCAGCGCCCGGGGCAGCACATCGACGGGCGGCCTGGACGCCGGTCTGGCGACGAAATCGGCCACCCCCTCGGTCAGCCAGCGCGGTGCGTCGAGCGCGGTGTCGACACGCGCGGCGTAGTGAAAAAGCTCATGCGTCAACACAATTCGCAGCGCAGCTTGGCTCAAGCGGCCCGCGCCCGGCGCGAATACGATCCGTTGGCCGGCGGCGGTCCGGCGGGCGGTATCGACGTGCTCGACGACGGTCACCGCCGCGATATCGGCCCACTGCGACGCCGGCCCGCCGCCGACGGCAGTACGGAACTGGTCATCGGAATCGGCGGCCACCACCGAGATCTCGTGCGGCCAATCGGTGCCCCAGAAGGCCGCAACCGCGTCGATCGCGGGACCAAGGTTCGCCGCGACACGGGATAGCAGGGGCTCACTGTCCGCGCCGCCGAGGCCGATCAGCCGGACGGTGCGGCCACCGACGACCACCGGGGTGAGGCCGGCGTCGTCGACTCGCGCCGCCGGCGGTGCTGCCGAGCTGTCGCGTACCGGGGCCGGCAGAGCGGTTGCCGCAACCAGCTCGGCCACGAAGACGAAGGCCAGCGTGATCGACAGCCACCGGGGCCGGCGGCGAAGCCACGCCACGAGGTGGTCAGTAGCGACGGGCGTCGTAGATCGGGCCCGAGGCGGTCATCGGCACTACCCGCACCGGTTGGCCGAAGGTGGACGAGTGGACCATCAGACCGTCGCCGATGTAGATGCCGGCATGTGAGGCGTCGGAATAAAAGGTCAGCACGTCACCGGGCTGCAGGTCCGACAGCGCCACCGGCTGACCACCATGGGCCAGCGCCTGACTGGAGTGCGGCAGAGCGATCCCGGCTTGCTGGAACGCCCACATGACCAGTCCGGAGCAGTCGAAACCGCCGGGCCCGGCGCCACCCCATGCGTACGGAGTGCCGATCTGGGTCAAGGCCGCCTGCACCACGGTCGCCCGGTCGCCGCCACCGCCGCCGCCAGGAGCCAGGAACGGTGTATCGGACACTCCGCCGGGAGCGGGCGCCTCGCCGGGGGTAGGCGCACCCTCGGGCGGAGCGCCCGGTGGCAGACCTTCGGGCGCCGGCCCGGGAACGTCTGGTACCCGCGCCGGAATCGGTCCCGGGTCGGCGAGCGCGGTGCGCTGCTCCGGCGTCAGGGCCTGATATTGCGACTTCACGACGGCGATCTGCACCTGCAGCTGGCTCTGCTTGTGCTGCAGATTGGCCCGCACCGCCGCGGCCTGTTCGGCGGCGGACTTGGCATCGGCAGCCGACTTGACCGAAGCCTGCTCAGCCTTGGCGGCCTGTTCTCCGGCGGCCCGGAAACCGGCCATCTGCGTGGACATTTGCCGCGCCATCACCCGCTGCACCGAGAGACCGTCGATCAGCAGCTGCGGCGATTCCGCCGTCAAGATCGCATCCAAGCCGTTGGTCCGACCACCCATGTAGGTGGCGGCCGCGACCTTGTTGACGGCGGTCTGGAAGGTGGCCAGGCGCGCTTTCGCGGCGGCGAGCGCGGCCTGGTCGTCGGCGAGCTTCTTTTCCGCGGCCTGCTGCGCCGCAAGCTTCGCGTTCAGGTCGAGTTCTGCGCTGTGCATCGCCTCGGTGGTCTGTTCGGCCTGCCGCGATAGCTCGTTGAGTTTCGCCAGCGCGTCGTCGGCGGGGTCGGCCATCGCACTCGCGGCCAGGATGCCGGACAACACGGTGAAGCCCGCCAACGAACCGACTGCGGACCGCTTGATGACGCGCGCGATCGAATGCCTACAGTCGAGCCTCAAGATTTGCTTCCTTAAACTGCCATCGGCCTAGCGCCGTCGAGCTGGTTTAGGTCTCAAACAGGTTACGAAATGGTCTCGGCTTTTGTCCAAAGGGGGGAGTTAAGAAAATGGCAAGATTTCTGTCATTTTCTTGTGAGAGAGCGCGACTTTGCGCTCCACCACCATACAGGCTCGATCAGGCAACACCCGACGCAGCACCCGGCCCCCGGCCACGCCGGATCGGGACGAGACGCAATCTCGGAGCTAACCCGGCATCGGCGAGTGCCTCGAGGGCGGCTTGCTCGTCGTGCAACAACGTGTCGGGCGCCCCGAGCAAGACACTCACCACACAATCGCGGCAGGCACTTCCCCGCACCGCGCACTCGTCACAGTCGATCACCACCTCCCCCGGTTCGGCTGCGCCGCCAGAGCATTCGCCACCGCTGTGCCATGCGTTCCATGCCATCAATCCCGGTCCTTTCGGTAAGACGTTCGATCGCAATTGGGGCCGCGCCGAAGGCTAATCGCCGGCACCGACAACTCGGGCGCGGTGAGGATCGAGCGCTGCCGACCCGTGCCCGGCGTGGGAACCGTCGGCTGTCGGTGCGGCTGCCTAACGTCACCGCCATGGGTGCGAGCGTCGGAACTCAACTGAGTCTCGCCGGGCTCGACCCGCTCGCATTTCCCGGCATCGACGCGGCGGGGGCTCCGGGCCCGCCCTCCGACGAGCTATTGCCGCTACGGGAGACCACCTTCGTAGTGGTCGACTTGGAGACCACCGGTGGCCGCACCATGGGCACCGAGGCGGCCCCGCCGGACGCCATCACCGAGATTGGGGCGGTCAAGGTGCGCGGCGGGACCGTCCTCGGCGAGTTCGCCACGCTGGTGGACCCGCAGCGCAGCATCCCGCCCCAGATCGTGCAGCTGACCGGGATCACCACGGCCATGGTGCGTGACGCCCCCGTCATCAGCGCCGTTCTGCCGATGTTTTTCGAGTTCGCCGGCGACTCGGTCTTGGTCGCCCACAACGCGGGGTTCGATACCGGGTTCCTGCGGGCCGCCGCGCGGCAATGCGACATCACCTGGCCGCGGCCGAAAGTCCTGTGCACGGTCCGCCTGGCGCGGCGGGTGTTGAGCCGAGAGGAAGCGCCCAGTGTGCGGTTGGCCGCATTGGCGCGGCTGTTCTCGGTTGCCACCCAACCCACCCACCGCGCCCTCGACGATGCCCGTGCCACCGTCGACGTCTTGCATGCCCTGATCGAGCGGGTCGGCAACCAGGGCGTGCACACCTTCGCCGACCTGCGTTCGTATCTGCCCAACGTGAGCCCGGCGCAGCGCCGCAGACGGGTGCTGGCCGACGGTCTGCCGCACCGGCCGGGAATCTATGTGTTTCGCGGACCGTCGGGCGAGGTGCTCTACGTCGGCACCGCGGTCGACCTGCGCCGCCGGGTCAGCCAATACTTCAACGGCGCCGACCCGCGCGGCAGGATCAAAGAAATGGTCACGCTGGCCACCGCCGTGGACCACGTCGAGTGCGCGCACCCACTGGAAGCCGGCGTGCGTGAGCTTCGAATGCTGGCCGCACATGCACCCCCGTACAACCGCCGATCGAGATTTCCGCTGCGCTGGTGGTGGGTGGCGCTCACCGAGGAAGCGTTTCCGCGCCTGTCGGTGGTTCGAGCCCCGCGACACGACCGGGTCATCGGCCCGTACCGGTCCCGGGCCGACGCCGCCGAGACGGCAGCCCTGCTGGCGCGCTTCACCGGGGTCCGTACCTGTGCCAAGCGGCTGGCGCGGTCGGCTCTGCACGGCCCGGCCTGTCCCGAGCTGGAAGTGTCGCCCTGTCCCGCCGCCCGGAACGTGACCGCCGAGCAATACGCCGAGACCGTGCAGCGCGCGACGGATTTAATCGACGGACGCGACAACACCGCGCTGGCCGCGGCGGTCCAGCAGGTCACCGCCCTGGCGGAACGACATCGTTACGAGAGCGCGGCGCGGCTGCGCGACCATATCGCCACCGCGATCGAGACGCTGTGGCGTGGTCAGCGGTTGCGGGCGCTGGCCGCCCTACCGGAGTTGATCGCCGCGGCGCCGGACGGCGGTGGTGGCTACCAGTTTGCTGTCATCCGCCACGGCCAGCTGGCCGCGGCCGGTGCCGCCCGGCGCGGGGTGCCACCGATGCCGGTGGTCGACGCCCTGCAGGCCGGTGCCCAGGCGATTATTCCGGCCGAGGCGCCACTCGGCGGCGCGCTGGTGGAGGAGACCGCGCTCATCGCCCGCTGGCTCGCGGCGCCGGGGGTGCGCATCGTGCGGGTCACCGGAATTCCGGTTGCCGGGGGCGCCGCCGAAACGGCGGGCTGGGCAACACCGTTGCGCTGCGCCGGCGCCTGGGTGGCGTGGGCGGCATCGGCCCGTTCGGCGCGGCTGGCCGTCGAGCAGGCACCCGGCCCGATGGGGCGGCACTCCCCGCACCAGGACCCGCCGCACCGCCAGGCCGACAGCTCAGAGCTGCTGGCTGAACCGCACCCATCGCGCGAGCAACTGTTCGGCCGCGCCGCTGTCGATCGCCGCGCTGGCCCGCTGCAAGCCGTCCTCCCATGCGGGCAGCCATTCAGCCCGGCTGGATAGCCCGGCATGGGCGACGATCGCGCCGGCGGCGTTGAGCACCACCGCATCTCGGATCGGGCCCTGAGCCCCGCCCAGCACGGCGCGGGCTTCGGCCGCGTTGGCCTGCGCGTCGCCCCCCAGCAGCTCGTCGAGCTCGGCACGTGCGAAGCCAAATCCCGCGGGATCGAAAGTCAGTTTGTCGACGGTGCCCGCCTGCACCCGCCAGATCGTGCTGGTGGTCGTCGTGGTCAGCTCGTCGAGCCCGTCGTCGCCGTGCACCACCAGCACGCTGGACCGGCGCGCGGCAAACACCCCGGCCATCACCTCGGCAAGGTCAGCGAACGCGCAGCCGATCAACCCGGCCCGCGGCCGCGCCGGATTCGTCAGCGGCCCAAGCAGATTGAACACCGTGGGCACGCCGATCTCGCGGCGCACCACCGAAGCGTGCCGGTACGACGGATGGAATTGCGGCGCAAAGCAAAAGCCGATCCCGACTTCCTCGAGGCTGCGCACCACCTGATCGGCGTCCAGGTCGATGCGCACCCCGAGCGCTTCCAGGGTGTCGGCCCCCCCGGACAACGACGACGCCGCCCGGTTGCCGTGTTTGACCACGGGCACACCGGCGGCGGCCACCACGATGGCCGCCATCGTGGACAGGTTGACCGTGTTGATCCCGTCGCCACCGGTACCGACAACATCGACGGCGTCCTGGGGAACGGCGTGGGCCGGCATCGGACGCGCGTGGTCGAGCATCACGGCGGCCAATTCGGCGACTTCGTCGGCGGTGGGCACCTTCATCGTCATCGCCACCGCGAACGCGGCGATCTGGGCCGGCCGGGCGGCGCCGGCCATGATCTGATCCATGGCCCAGGCCGCCTGGCCCCGCGCCAAATTGCCCCCGGCCGTCAAGCGACCCAGAACCTGCGGCCAGGAGGTCACCGAAGGGGTCGCCGAAGCCGACGCCCGCGGGGGCCGACCACCGGGAGATCCTGCACCTGACCGAGCCACGCGCCGATGGTCGCATGCCGGCCGGCCACCGCCCAACGCGCGGCCGGCGACGCCGGGCATGCGGCGGCGCACGGCTGTGAAACGACGCGCGGAAGGCGAATTTGTGCCCCGGGTAGAGTTCGACAACTACAAAGCGTCATACTTGCGGATGTGACGAGTGCTGTAGGGACCTCGGGTACTGCCATCACGTCGCGCGTGCATTCGCTGAACAGACCGAACATGGTCAGTGTCGGCACCATAGTGTGGCTTTCCAGTGAGCTGATGTTCTTTGCTGGCCTGTTCGCTATGTACTTCACCGCGCGCGCTCAGTCCGGCGGGAAGTGGCCGCCGCCGCCGACCGAACTCAATCTCTATCAAGCGGTGCCGGTGACGCTGGTGTTGATCGCGTCGTCGTTCACCTGTCAGATGGGAGTGTTCGCCGCCGAGCGTGGCGACGTGTTCGGGCTGCGCCGCTGGTATGTGATCACATTCCTGATGGGTCTGTTCTTCATCCTGGGCCAGGCCTACGAGTACTACCACCTGGCCACCCACGGGACGACCATCCCGGGCAGCGCCTACGGCAGCGTGTTCTATCTGGCCACCGGCTTCCACGGGCTGCACGTGACCGGCGGCTTGATCGCCTTCATCTTCCTGCTGGTCCGGACCGGGATGAGCAAGTTCCCCCCCGCGCAGGCAACCGCCAGCATCGTCGTCTCCTACTACTGGCATTTCGTCGACATCGTGTGGATCGCGCTGTTCACCGTGATCTATTTCATCCGATGAGCCGGCCCCCCCGAACAGGCATGAATAGGAGTGCTCAGTTGAAAAGACTGGGATTCACCCGATCCGGCGGCAGCGAGCAACGGAACAATCGCTCGCGGCGACGCCTCCACCGGCGGTTGTCGGGCGGGTTGCTGCTGCTGATAGCGCTCACCGTCGCGGGCGGCCTGGCCGCCGTACTGACGCCCACCCCGCAGCTGGCGGTAGCCGACGAGTCGTCCTCGGCGCTGCTTCGCACCGGCAAGCAGCTGTTCGACACCTCGTGCGTGTCCTGCCACGGGGCCAACCTGCAGGGCGTGCCCGATCACGGGCCCAGCCTGATCGGCGTCGGCGAGGCGGCCGTCTACTTCCAGGTCTCGACGGGTCGGATGCCCGCCATGCGGGGTGAGGCTCAGGCGCAGCGCAAGGAGCCGATCTTCGACGAGACACAGATCGACGCACTCGGCGCCTATGTGCAGGCCAACGGCGGCGGCCCCACCGTGGTCCGCAATCCCGACGGCAGCATCGCCACCAAATCCCTGCGAGGAGACGACCGGGGGCGCGGCGGCGATCTGTCCCGCCTCAACTGCCCCCCCTGCCACAACTTCACCGGCAAGGGCGGCGCACTGTCGTCAGGCAAATACGCCCCCGACCTGGGGCCCGCCAATGAGCAGCAAATCCTGACGGCGATGCTAACCGGGCCGCAGAACATGCCGAAGTTCGGCGACCGCCAGCTGTCCTTCGAAGCGAAAAAGGACATCATCGCCTACGTGCGTACGGTCGCCGAGGAGCGGTCGCCCGGTGGCTACGGACTTGGCGGATTCGGACCCGCGCCCGAGGGGATGGCGATGTGGATCATCGGCATGGTCGCCGCCATCGGGCTGGCACTGTGGATTGGGGCGCGATCATGAGCGACGGCTCTCCCGTGACCGGCGACGCCAAAACCGGCGTCGGCTCGGACACCGACAAGGGCACCGGCGCGGCCCATGAGCCGGACGAGGCTGCGCTGGCCGCGATGTCGCAGCAGGAACTGCTCGACCTGGGCGGCAAACTCGACGGTGTCCAGATCGCCTACAAGGAACCCCGCTGGCCGATCGAGGGCACCAAGGCCGAGAAACGCGCCGAGCGCGGAGTCGCGGTTTGGCTTTTGCTGGGCGGTGCATTCGGACTCGCCCTGCTGCTAATTTTCCTCTTCTGGCCATGGCAGTACAAAGCCACGGGAGAGTCCGGAAGTTTCCTGTACTCCCTCGCCACCCCGCTGTACGGACTGACCTTTGGGCTATCCATCCTGGCAATCGCAATCGGGGCGGTGCTGTTCCAGAAACGCTTTATCCCCGAAGAGATTACGGTCCAGGACCGGCACGACGGCGCGTCTCGCGAGATCGACCGCAAGACGGTGGTGGCCAATCTGACCGACGCCTTCGAGAGCTCGACAATCCGGCGCCGCAAGCTCGTCGGGCTGTCCTTGGGCATGGGATTGGGCGCATTCGGGCTCGGCACCCTGGTTGCGTTTGCCGGTGGCCTGATCAAGAACCCGTGGAAGCCGGTCGTCCCCACCGCCGAGGGCATGAAGGCCGAGCTGTGGACGTCCGGGTGGACCCCGCGCTACAAGGGAGAGACGATCTATCTGGCGAGGGCCACCGGTTTGCACGACGGGCCACCGTTTATCAAAATGCGCCCCGAGGATATGGACGCCGGCGGCATGGAGACGGTGTTCCCCTGGCGGGAATCCGATGGTGATGGCACCACCGTGGAATCCCACGAGAAGTTGCAGGCCATCGCGATGGGAATTCGCAATCCGGTGATGCTCATCCGTATCAAGCCAAGCGATTTGGGCAAAATGGTCAAACGTCAAGGCCAGGAGAGCTTCAACTTCGGCGAATTCTTCGCCTACACCAAGGTCTGCTCGCACTTGGGTTGCCCGGCATCACTGTACGAACAGCAGACCTATCGAATCCTGTGCCCGTGTCACCAGTCGCAGTTCGACGCGCTGCACTTTGCCAAGCCGATATTCGGCCCGGCGGCCCGCGCGTTGGCGCAACTGCCGATCACTATCGACTCCAACGGATATTTCGTCGCCAACGGCGATTTCGTCGAGCCCGTCGGACCGGCATTCTGGGAGCGCACAACATCATGAGTCCTAATCTCCGTCCTCCGAAAATCGGTGATGTGCTGGCCCGTCAAGCCGAGGACATCGACACCCGGTATCACCCTTCGGCCGCGCTGCGCCGACAGCTGAACAAGGTGTTTCCGACCCACTGGTCGTTCCTGCTCGGTGAGATCGCGCTGTACAGCTTCATCGTCCTGCTGATCACCGGCGTGTACCTGACGCTGTTCTTCGACCCGTCGATGACCGAGGTCACCTACAACGGTGTCTATCAACCTTTGCGCGGCGTCGAGATGTCACGCGCCTACGAAACGGCACTGGACATCTCGTTCGAAGTTCGGGGCGGGTTGTTCGTCCGCCAGATCCACCACTGGGCCGCATTGATGTTCGCCGCGGCGATCATGGTGCACCTGGCGCGGATTTTCTTCACCGGGGCCTTCCGGCGGCCGCGCGAGGCCAACTGGGTCATCGGGTCGCTGCTGCTGATCCTGGCGATGTTCGAGGGGTACTTCGGCTACTCGCTGCCGGACGACCTGCTGTCGGGTATCGGCCTGCGGGCAGCGCTTTCGTCGATCACGCTCGGCATGCCGGTGATCGGCACCTGGTTGCACTGGGCGCTGTTCGGCGGGGATTTCCCGGGCACCATCCTGATTCCCAGGCTCTATGCGCTGCACATTCTGCTGCTGCCCGGAATCATCCTGGCGCTGATCGGTTTGCACCTGGCATTGGTGTGGTTTCAGAAGCACACCCAGTTCCCGGGCCCCGGCCGGACCGAGCACAACGTGATCGGCGTACGGGTCATGCCGGTGTTCGCGTTCAAGTCCGGCGCATTTTTCGCCGCGATCGTCGGCGTGCTGGGCTTGATGGGTGGCCTGCTGCAGATCAACCCGATCTGGAATCTGGGTCCGTACAAGCCGTCACAGGTGTCGGCCGGCTCGCAGCCCGACTTCTACATGATGTGGACCGAGGGGCTGGCTCGTATCTGGCCGCCGTGGGAGTTCTACTTCTGGCACCACACCATTCCCGCGGCGGTGTGGGTGGCGCTGATCATGGGCCTGATCTTTGTGCTGCTGATCGTCTACCCGTTCCTGGAGAAGCGGTTCACCGGCGACTACGCGCATCACAACCTGCTGCAGCGGCCACGCGACGCCCCGGTCCGGACCGCGGTCGGCGCGATGGCCATCGCCTTCTACATGGTGCTCACCTTGGCCGCCATGAACGACATCATCGCGTACAAGTTCCACATCTCGCTCAACGCGACGACCTGGATCGGCCGCATCGGCATGGTGGTGCTTCCGCCGTTCGTGTACTTCCTCAGCTACCGGTGGTCCATCGGACTGCAGCGCAGTGACCGGTCGGTGCTCGAGCACGGCGTCGAGACCGGCATCATCAAGCGGCTGCCGCATGGGGCCTACATCGAGCTGCACCAGCCGCTCGGCCCGGTCGACGACCACGGTCATCCGCTACCGCTGGAGTACCAGGGCGCTGCTGTTCCCAAGCGAATGAACAAGCTTGGGTCGGCCGGCGCGCCGGGTAGTGGCAGCTTCTTGTCCGCAGATCCGGCATCGGAGGACGCGGCGCTGCGGGAGGCCGGTCATGCCGCCGAGCAACGTGCCCTGACCGCGCTGCGCGAATACCAGGACAGTATCGCCGGCTCGCCCAACGACGAGCACGGCCAGCACTAGGGACGAGACGGCCGGCAAGCCAGGCACCACCCCTGCGCCGGCTTCGTTTCGGCCCGGGCTGTCGACCAGCCTGGACTCCGGGAGCTGCTCCACAGCGGCCAGTCGCAGGTGCGCACTCGTCGCGGATGCGGCCCCGCTCACTGCGCAACGCCTCGGTGTGCAATGCCGCACCCGGCTACCCGGTGACCGTCGGCGTGCCACCGCCGGATGACCGGTCAAGGCAAGAACCAGGCGATTGCCGGTTGCCGGGTCGGGTTATCGCTCGGCGACTGCGCGGCGCAGCTGCCGGACGTGGTACCACTCGATCGCCGGCATCCCTGCGGTGATGACCGCCGCGGCGCCGTAGCTGGCCCATGATGCGCCGTCGTGACCGACGGCCATCAGATATGTTGCCAACGCCGCACCGATCAAGGCGGTGCCGATGGCACCGGTCAGCGCGACGGTTCCCCGCAGCCAGATGCGATCCACCGCTTCACCGGACCGCTCGGCGGCCGCCTCGAAAGCACGAACTTGATCTCGGCGGGTCGAGCCGCCGACCGTGGGCACCGCGGGCTTCCCCGGTCCAGCCGGTGGTCTGCCAAGCGCACGTGGCGGCGCCGGCCTCGGCGCCGACTCGGCCCCCGACGTGCGGCGAGCCCGCAACAGCACCGGAATCGCCCCCGCAATGATCAACGCGGAGACGATGATGACGGCGTACAACACCCACGTGGTGTGGGAGTCCCTCGCCACCTTGTGAAAGCCCCGTCCGAGGTCGGCCAGCGCGACCGCTGCGGCGACGCTTACGCCGACCAGCATCAGCCAGACCGCCGCACACGCGCCGATCAGGATGCGGTCGACGACGGCTGGAGCCACGATGCCGTCCGGCCCACGCCGGTATGCGGAGTATTTGCCGAGCATCAGCAGCTCGTTTGCGGTGCGTCGTTGTTGTTCGATGACAGCACCGTCCCGTCGCTCGTGGTGATTGAGCAGTTGAGTTTGCTGACCCGGAAAAGACTGGACGCCTCCACCGAGCCCACGTCAGATTGTGAGATCGGTGTGACGGTCATCGACCATGGAATGTAGACGTTGTGCTGCGTCCGCCGGCGCCCCGAAGCATCGACGTAGGTCACCGAGATGATGTCACCGGGCGCTTTGGTGCCGGTAACCGAATAGGTGACTTGTCGCGGGCCAGCCGGAGTGGTGGTGGTTGTGGGCGGTGGTGCCGCCGCCGTCGTCGTCAACGGAGGCGGTGCCGGCGGGGTCGTCGCTGGGGGCGGGGGCGGGGGCGTCACGGTCACGGTCTGCGTCTCCGTCGCTGTCGGGATCTCGGTGGTGGGCGGTGGTGGTGGCGGCGGTGGTGGCGGCGGTGGCTGGGTCGTCGTCGTTATCGCGTCCTGTATTGGTGGCGCCGAGGAGGAGGTAGTTGCCGGGTTGGCCAGTCTTTGGGATCCGGTGCGGGTGACGAGCAGCGACACCGAAACCACCAGGGCGATGGCGGCCAGTATGGCCGCCACGCCGACCACCCATGGCCAGCGCGGAGCGCCATCTTCGTCGTCGGCGTCCGACGCTTCGTCGAAGGTGTCGTAGTCGTAAAGACTGAGATCAGCCGGCAGATACGGCGCGCTGATGAATTGCTCGGACTCTGGCGCCGAGTACGCACGGGAGTAGGCTTCGGTTTCTCCCGTGGGGTATGCCGCCTCGAAGCGGCCACTATCGTCAAGCGGTTTCAGTGCTCCGCCCTCGGCGCCGGCTGCCAGCTCATCACCGGTGTCGCTCAAGGCTTCCAGTTCGGCGCTGGAATCGCCGGCGGAATCGGGTTCTTCAGGTTCCCGTCCCGGCGGATTCGGCCCGCTCATGTTTGCCTACCCTGTCCAACTACCTCACCAGAGCGCTGGGCTCCGCGGCTGCATGTGTGCGCGTGCGCTCGGTGGATTCTCACTGTGTATCGCAAACCCTACCCAACCGGACAGGGCACAGAAGTCGCGGCTAACTGGCCGCCGATCAACTGATGCCCTGATTGTGACCTTTCCGGCTTTGATCAGTGCTTCTCGGGTCCGACGTAGTACTCGAATACCAATCCGGCCGCAGAGGCCAAGACGAATACCACGCCGGCAACAATGAGCCAGGGCAGCCATAGTGCGACGCCCGTCGCCGCCACCGAACCGGACAACGCAACCAGTATCGGCCACCAGCTGTGCGGGCTAAAGAACCCCAATTCCCCTGCGCCGTCGCTAATTTCGGCACCCTCGTAGTCCTCGGGCCGGGTGTCGAGCCGGCGAGCCACAAATCGGAAGAACGTGGCGACGATCAACGCCATGCCGCCTGTCAGCGCCAGCGCAGTTGTGCCGGCCCACTCGACCCCACCGGTGGCGAACATCGAAGTCAGCACACCGTAAAGCACCGCACACAACACGAAGAACGCGGCGACGAACTCGAAAAGCCTGGCTTCGATATGCATTGTGCAGTGTCCTAACCTTGGCTCGGGGCCAATTGACCGCGGCGGGCGTCGAACGGATGGGTTGTCACGGCGAGGGGCGGCTGGTTGATCGCCTGCAAGGCTTCGGCGTTGGTCTTACCGTCCATACGTTGCTGTAAGTAGGCCTTGAAGTCGTTGGGCGCCACCACGCGAACTTCGAAGTTCATCATGGCGTGGTAGGTGCCGCACATTTCGGCGCAATGACCGACGAACGCTCCGGTCTTGGTGATCTGCTCGATCTGGAAAATGTTGACCGAATTATTCGCGGCCGGATTGGGCATCACGTCACGTTTGAACAAGAACTCGGGCACCCAGAAGGAATGGACCACGTCGGCCGAGTTCAGCTGGAATTCGATGCGCTTGCCGGCCGGCAAGACCAGGACCGGAATTTCGTTCGTGGTGCCCAGCGTCTCGATCTTGTCGAAGTTGAGATAGCTGCGGTCCTCGGTGTTACGCCCAGCGACCGGTCCGACGAGCTCTTCACCGTGGGCGTCCTTGCCTTCCGGCTTGGATTCAACGGCGTGTTTACGGGCCTCGTCGGCCCCATCGTAGGTCAAGGTGTGGTCATGGAAGTCGACCCGCTGATAGCCGAACTTCCAGTTCCATTGGAAAGCCGTGACGTCGATCACGACCTCCGGGTCTTTGGTGGTGTGCAGCATCTTCTCCTGCACGACGACGGTGAAGTAGAACAGCACCGAAATGATGAGGAACGGCGTGACGGTCAGCACCAGCTCAAGGGGCATGTTATAGCCGAACTGTCGAGGAAAGTCGGCGTCGCTTCGCTTCTTTCGGTGAAAGACTGCCGTCCAGAAGATCAGACCCCACACGATGACCCCGACCACCAGGGAGGCGATCACCGCACCGACCCACAACTCCCGGTTGACGTGGGCTTCCGGGGTGACGCCCTCGGGCCAGCCGAGACCCAGCGCTTCCGACCAGCTGCAACCGCTCAGGGTGACGGCGAGCACGCCGAGGGCCCCGGCCAGTGCCGCCAGCCGAAGGCGTGGGGTGAGCCCGGGCGCTCCGCGCCGCCGACCGCCGGAACGGATCTCAGAATTGCCCTGCGACAAGCGATGCGAACGACCTGGCTCGCGAAGTGTCACGTTGCGCCTCCTGTAGCACAAGCTGGGCCGACTCGGGCTAGGCGCCGCTTCCGGCGGGAATCGTCGGCTAACTCGGATTCGAATACTACGCAGCGTAGACCACGCCGCCCGCGCAGGCGACGATGCGTGCCAAAACGGCCGACGGTGCCGCTACCTGGCCCGCGGTGGGGGCACCGCCGGATTGCGTGAGACGGTGCGCAAGCCCGCCCACGGCGGCGACCAGGCGACACGATGCGGCCCCTTGGGGAAATCCACATCGTGAACCGACGCGCGCGAGATGCGGTCTCCATCATCATTACCCGAAGGCCGCGCCCGGGCCGCCGCGCCTCGTGCGGCATACTGGGGCGCCGTGTGCGGACTGCTGGCCTTCGTCGCGGCTCCGGCCGGCGCTGCCGCGACCCAGGGGTCCGACGCTGCTGCCCGCAGCGCCGCGGAGGCCGACAGCGCGATCGCCCGCGCGTCGCATCTGATGCGCCACCGTGGCCCCGATGAGCCGGGCACCTGGGTTGACCCGGACGCCGACGGATCGGTGATCTTCGGGTTCAACCGGCTGTCCATTATCGACATTGCCCATTCCCATCAGCCGCTGCGGTGGGGGCCACCAGAGGCGCCGGAACGGTACGTGCTGGTCTTCAACGGCGAGATCTACAACTACCTGGAGCTGCGCGACGAACTCGCCGGCCGGCACGGCGCCGTATTCGCCACCGACGGCGACGGCGAGACGATCGTCGCCGGCTACCACCACTGGGGCACCGACGTGCTCAAGCGGCTACGCGGGATGTTCGCCTTCGCGCTGTGGGACACCGTCAGCCGCGAATTGTTCTGCGCCCGCGACCCGTTCGGCATCAAGCCGCTGTTCCTGGCGACCGGTAGCGGCGGCACCGCGGTGGCCAGCGAGAAGAAATGCCTGCTCGACCTCGTCGGCTTGCTGGGACTCGACACCCGAATCGACCGCCGGGCGCTGCAGCACTACACCGTGCTGCAGTACGTGCCGGAGCCCGAGACGTTGCACCGCGGGGTCCGCCGCCTGGAATCAGGCTGTTACGCCTGGATTCGGCCCGGGCAAGAGCCGGAGATCACCCGTTACTTCGTGCCGCGTTTTGCCGCCACCCCGATCACGCCCGACACCGAGCAGGCGCGCTACGACGAGATCACGGCGGTGCTGGAGGACTCGGTGGCCAAGCACATGCGGGCCGACGTCACCGTCGGCTCATTTCTGTCCGGAGGCATCGACTCCACGGCCATCGCCGCCCTGGCCATCCGGCACAATCCGCGGCTGATCACGTTCACCACCGGTTTCGAGCGAGAGGGGTTCTCCGAGCTCGACGTCGCGGTGGCCTCGGCCCAGGCGATCGGCGCGCGCCACGTCGCCAAGGTGGTCAGCGCTGAGGAGTTTGTGGCCGCCCTGCCCGAAATCGTCTGGTATCTCGATGAACCGGTGGCCGATCCGGCGCTGGTGCCGCTGTTCTTCGTCGCCCGGGAGGCCCGCAAGTACGTCAAGGTCGTGTTGTCCGGAGAAGGCGCCGACGAACTGTTCGGCGGCTACACGATCTACCGCGAGCCACTGTCGCTGAAACCGTTCGACTACCTGCCGCGGCGGCTGCGGCGGTCGATGGGCAAAGCCTCCAAGCCGCTGCCGGAGGGGATGCGCGGCAAGAGCCTGCTGCACCGCGGCTCGTTGACACTCGAGGAGCGCTACTACGGCAATGCCCGCAGCTTTTCCGACGCGCAGCTGCGCGACGTGCTGCCCGGCTTCCGCGAGGACTGGACCCATACCGACGTCACGGCGCCCGTGTACGCGCAATCGGCCGGTTGGGATCCGGTAGCCCGGATGCAGCACATCGACCTGTTCACCTGGCTGCGCGGCGACATCCTGGTCAAGGCGGACAAGATGACGATGGCGAATTCGCTCGAGCTGCGGGTGCCGTTCCTGGACCCGGAGGTGTTCGCGGTCGCCTCGCGGCTACCGCTGCAGGCCAAGATCACCCGTACCACCACCAAATACGCGCTGCGGCGCGCGCTGGAGCCGATCGTTCCGGCACACGTGCTGCACCGGCCCAAGCTGGGCTTCCCGGTGCCGATCCGGCACTGGTTGCGCGCCGGCGAGCTGCTGGAGTGGACCTACCAGATGGTGGGCTCGTCGGGGGCCGGACATCTCATCGACCTGAGCGCTGTCAGCCGGATGCTCGAGGAGCACCGGACCGGCGCCGGCGATCACAGCCGCCGGCTGTGGACCGTGCTGATCTTCATGCTATGGCATGCGATCTTTGTCGAGCACAGCGTCGTGCCGCAGATCGCCGAGCCGCAGTATCCGGTCCAGTTGTGACGGCCAGCAGACGCAGAGTCGCACGCGGAAGGTCTTCCGCGTGCGAC
>NZ_MWQA01000001.1:662780-730985 GCF_002086915.1 Mycobacterium persicum
CGTGCGACTCTGCGTCTGCTCGCGGGGCTAAGCCCGGGCTAAGCCTGGGCTAAGCCAGGGCTAAGCCAGCACCGCCGTGATCTCGGCGGCCGCCTCGTCGCCGTAGGCACCGGCCAGCCGGGACGCTGCGGCCTGGTGATCCCACTGCCACTCTTGGGTGCCGGTCGATTCCAGCACCAACACCGCGACCAGCGAACCCAGCTGCGCGGACCGCTCCAAGCTCAACCCGGCACTGCGCCCGTTCAGGAAACCGGCGCGGAACGCGTCGCCGACCCCGGTCGGGTCGGTCTGGCTGGTTTCGGGGACCACGCCGACGTGGATGGTGGTGCCGTCCGGGTCCACCACATCCACCCCCTTGGGGCCCAAAGTGGTCACCCGCAGGTCGATCTGGGCCATCACCTCGGCCTCCGTCCAGCCGGTCTTCGACAGCAGCAGGTCCCATTCGTAGTCGTTGGTGAACAAGTAGCTGGCACCGCCGATGAGCTGACGGATTTCCTCGCCGGACAGCCGAGCCAGCTGCTGGGAGGGATCAGCGGCAAAGGCCAGCCCCAGTTTGCGGCATTCCTCGGTGTGTAAGAACATCGCCTCGGGGTCGTTGGCGCCGATGATGACCAGCTCCGGAGTGCCGATCGCCGACACCACGTCGGCGAGCTTGATGGTGCGGGCCTCTGACATGGCCCCCGGATAGAACGATGCGATCTGGGCCATGTCCACGTCGGTGGTACAGGTGAACCGCGCCGTGTGGGCGGTCTCGGAGATCAGGACGTGATCACAGTTGACACCGTGGGCTTTGAGCCAGTCTCGGTAATCGGCGAAGTCCGCGCCGGCCGCGCCGACCAGCGCCACATCACCGCCCAGCACGCCGATGGCAAAAGCCATATTCCCGGCCACGCCGCCGCGGTGCACCACCAGGTCGTCAACTAAGAAGCTGAGCGACACCTTGTGTAAGTGCTCGGGCAGCAGTTGCTCGGAAAATCGGCCGGGAAACCGCATCAGATGGTCGGTTGCAATCGAACCGGTTACCGCAATCGTCACAAAATCTCCGTCCTTGGTTCGTAAGGTCGTCTAGCCTCTCACAATTATCGACGCCGCGGCCCGCCCCGTCGCGTCGACAGCCGACGGCAGGTATTGCGCTAGCCTGCCCTAGGGAACTCACCTCATTGCCGGAATCCGCTGGCGGGCGACAAGCCCATATGTCGTTCCGTCAACCACCGTAGGAGAACCACGATGGCTGGTCAGCACCCGCCGAACCCTGCCGTCGGCACCGAAGGAGCCCCAGAGCTGCGACCATACCCGCCGACCGGGGCCGATGAGCCTCTTGAATACCCTCACGAAGCCGCCGACCGGCAACCCGCCTTTCACCCCGCCCCGACGGCGGGTTATGCAGGCATGCCGGGCTCCTATCCGAGGCGACGGCCGAGGCGGCTGCTGATCGGCACCCTGCTGGCCCTCGCCTTGGTCGGTGCGTTGACCGCGGCAATCGTGTACGGGGTTCGCACCAACGGGGCCAACACCGGCGGCACCTTCACGGAAGCATCGGCCAAAACGGCGATTCAGGGCTACCTCAACGCACTTCAGCATCGCGATGTCGACGTCATCGTGCGCAACGCGCTGTGCGGGATCTACGACGCGGTCAAGGACCGGCGGTCGGATCAGGCCCTGGCCAAGTTGAGCAGTGACGCCTTTCGTAAGCAGTTCTCCCAGGCCGACGTGACGTCGATCGACAAAGTCGTGTACTGGTCGCAGTACCAGGCCCAGGTGCTGTTCACCATGCAGGTGACGCCTGCCACCGGCGGCCCGCCGAAGGGGCAGGTGCAGGGCATCGCCCAGCTTCTCTTCCAGCGCGGGCAGATACTGGTCTGCTCCTACGTGCTGCGCACGGCCGGGCATTATTGACCGGGCCGGGATGATCCCGGCCCGGCAGACCTACGTCGGTCAGGTCAGTTGAAGGAATCCCCACACGCGCAGGACCCGGTCGCGTTTGGGTTGTCGATCGTGAAGCCCTGCTTCTCGATGGTGTCCACGAAATCGATCGATGCGCCTTCCACATACGGCGCGCTCATCCGGTCGACCGTCAACGTCACGCCGCCGAACTCCGCCGTCAGGTCGCCGTCCAGCGTCCGGTCGTCGAAGAACAGGTTGTAGCGCAGGCCCGCGCACCCTCCCGGCTGCACCGCAATCCGCAGCGACAGGTCGTCACGTCCCTCCTGATCGAGAAGGGACTTCGCCTTGGCGGCAGCGGCCTCGGTCAGGATCACGCCATGGGTCTTGGCGGTCGGCTCGTTCTGCACCGTCATTGCTTCTCCTACATGCCTCATCGTTAGGTGGGATCGCCGGCTGTCATGTCAGCCCGGACCCGCATCGGGGAAAACCCACTGCTACTAACGGTACCTCGCAGACCGGGGATTCCCGAGTCGCGCGGCGACTTCCGACGCCAAACCCATCAGCTGATTGGCCGCATCGGCCAGTGCCAACCGCACCGAACCCGCATAGTCGGCGATGGACAAGGCCGACATGATGCCCGACGACCGGATCGTCGATTTATCCAAGACCACCTGTCCGGCCAGCACTATCACCGGAATGCCCAGCGGACGGGCCGCGGCCGCGATCTCGCCCACGACCTTGCCGTGCAGCGACTGTTCGTCGAACTTGCCCTCACCGGTGATGATCAGCTGTGCTTCGGCGAGGTCGTCGGCCAAATGGGTGTGTTCGGCGATGATCGCGGCACCGGACTCGCATCGGCCACCGAGCGCGAGCAGACCCGCGCCGATGCCGCCGGCGGCACCCGCACCGGGCGCGGCGCTCACTGCCCGACCGGCGGCCGCGTCCAGTTCCACCGCCCATGCCTCGAGGCGGGCCTCCAGTGAGGCGACGGTGGCCGCGTCCGCGCCCTTCTGCGGCGCGAACACCCTGGCCGCGCCCCATGGCCCCACCAGCGGGTATTCCACGTCGGAGGCGGCGATCAGCTCGACTCCGGTGAGTCGTCGGCGGGCGGCGTCCAGACCGCCGAGTTCGGCGATCATGCCGTACCCGCCGTCCGTGCACGCGCTGCCCCCCAGCCCGACCACGATGCGCCGCGCCCCGGCCGCGACTGCGGCAGCGATGAGCTGCCCGACTCCCCTGCTGTGTGCGGTCAACGCGGTCTCGGTCGTTGGCGGACCACCGAGCAGGGACAGGCCGCAGGCCTGCGCACATTCCAGGTAGGCGGTTGCCGAGGCCTGATCGAACATCCATGCGGCGTCCACGTCGGTGTCCAACGGCCCCGACACCCGCAGCAGCCGTGACTCCCCGAAGCGGCTTTGCAGCACCTCGATAAAACCGGGCCCGCCGTCGGACTGGGGAGCCACGATGAAGGTGTCATTCGGCCGGGAGCGGGTCCAGCCGGTGGCGATCACCGCGGCGGCATCCACCGCCGACAGGCTGTCGCCGTAGCAGTCCGGGGCCACCAGTACCCGCATCGCGGGCAGCTGGATCCGGCCGGGCCCGAGGGCATCGGCAGCAGCATCCGAAGCAGACGAGCCGTCCATTACAAGCAAGAGTAGGGCTAACACGGATGCCGGCGCTGGGTAACAGCAGCACAATTCCCCGTCGCTGTTCCCGGCGCTGGCCGCCCGCACAGTAACCTGTCGACTGTGAAGCTGTTGGGCCGCAAGAAGGGCCACGAAGAAGGTGCCGAGGTTTCGGCGAAGGCTGAGGACAGCCAAGGGGCGCAGACTCGTTCCCCGGCCGAGTCCGCAACTTCTCGCGGGTCGCGAGCAACCGGACCCAAGGGCCGGCCGACGCCCAAGCGCAGCGAGGCGAGGCGCAGCGCAAAGAAAGGCCCCGTCGTCCCGGCACCGATGACGGCCGCCGAGGCGCGTGCCCGGCGCAAGTCGCTGTCCGGCCCGAAACTGAGCCGCGCCGAACGCCGGGCCGAACGTACTGCCAGCCGGGCCCGGATGAGCGAACGCCGCGAACGGATGATGGCCGGCGAGGAGGCCTATCTGCTCCCGCGCGACCAGGGCCCGATACGCCGTTATGTCCGCGACGTGGTCGATGCCCGGCGTTTCAGCCTGCTGAGCCTGTTCATGCCGTCGGCGCTGGGTTTGCTGTTCGTGATGTTCGCCGTCCCGCAGTTGCAGCTCTACATGTCGCCCGCGATGCTGGTGCTGATGGCCCTGATGACCGTCGACGGAATCATGTTGGGTCGCAAGGTGAGCAGGCGGGTCGACGCGAAGTTCCCGAACAACACCGAAAGCCGTTGGAAACTCGGCCTTTACGCTGCCGGCCGGGCGTCGCAGATGCGCCGGATGCGGGCACCGCGCCCCCAGGTGGAGCGCGGAGCCAGCATCGGTTAGCGCCGGAACGCTGGCTGACCACTCATGCGCACCCTGGTTCTCGACGGGATCTGGTCGGGCAGGCTGACCGTCGTACCGGCAACCGCATCCGGGCGCCGCTTCGCATCCGAGCTGGGCAGCCGCACGCAGCAAATGGCAACGGTCTGCGATCAGGTGGTGCTGGTGGTGGCCGAGCAGGCCGTCCCGATTAAGCCGTCACGCACATGATCGGATTCGCGCCGATATCGCCGCCCGACCCGGATGTCGAAGCCGCCGCGCGGGCCCGACAGGACGTCCTGACCAAACCGCGGGGAGCGCTGGGCCGCCTCGAGGACCTTTCGGTGTGGGTGGCCGCCTGCCAGGGTCACTGTCCGCCGCGACAGTTCCAGCGCGCCCGGGTGATCGTTTTCGCCGGTGACCACGGCGTCGCCCGGTCGGGGGTGTCGGCGTACCCGCCGGAAGTCACCAACCAGATGGTCGCCAATATCGACGGCGGCGGGGCGGCGATCAACGCGTTGGCCGACGTAGCCGGTGCGACGGTGCGGGTGGCGGACTTGGCGGTGGATTCCGATGCGGTGTCGGAGCGGATCGGCGCCTACAAGGTGCGCCGCGGCAGCGGCGATATCAGCACCGAAGACGCATTGACCGCCGACGAGACGGCCCGCGCCATCGCCTCCGGCCAGCAGATCGCCGACGAGGAGGTCGACGCCGGCGCCGATCTGCTCATCGCCGGCGACATGGGAATCGGGAACACCACCGCGGCGGCAGTGCTGGTGGCGGCGCTGACCGACACTGAACCGGTCGCGGTGGTCGGGTTCGGGACCGGGATCGACGACGCCGGCTGGGCCCGCAAGACGGCCGCGGTGCGCGATGCGCTGTTCCGGGCGCGGCCGGTGCTGCCCGACCCGGTGGGGCTACTGCGCTGCTGCGGTGGCGCCGATCTGGCGGCAATGGCGGGGTTCTGCGCGCAGGCCGCGGTCCGGCGGACACCGCTGTTGCTCGACGGTATGGCGGTGACGGCCGCAGCTCTGGTCGCCGAACGCCTGGCGCCCGGCGCCCGGCAGTGGTGGCAGGCCGGTCACCGGTCCACCGAACCGGGTCACCAGCTGGCCCTGACGGCGCTGCAGCTGGATCCGATCCTGGACCTGCGGATGCGGTTGGGTGAGGGCACCGGCGCCACGCTTGCGCTGTCGGTGCTGCGCGCCGCAGCGGCCGCGCTCTCCTCGATGGCTACCTTCACCGAGGCCGGTGTGTCCGGTCCGCGCACCTCCGGTATCGGCACGGCCTAGCCGTGATCCGTTCCCTGGCAACAGCTTTCGCCTTCAGCACGGTGATGCGCATGCCGAGTTCGCGGGCAGCTCCAATGGGACGCGGCGCGATGACGGCGCTACCGGTGGTCGGCGCGGCGCTGGGTGGCCTGGCCGCCGCTGTCACCTGGGCCGGCGCAGTGGTCTTCGGGCCGTCCAGCCCGTTGTCCGGGCTGCTGGCGGTGACGGTGTTGCTGGCGGCAACCCGCGGCCTGCACATCGACGGCGTTGCCGATACGGCCGATGGCCTGGGTTGCTACGGCCCGGCGCAGCGCGCCCTTGCCGTGATGCGCGACGGGTCGTCGGGGCCGTTCGGGGTGGCGGCCGTCGTCCTGGTCATCACGCTGCAGGGGCTGGCCTTCCCGGCGCTGGGCGCCGCTGGTGCCCTCGTGGCAGTCTTCGCCGGCCGGATCACCGCGGTGCTGGCCTGTCGCCGGTCGGTTCCGGCCGCCGACGGCAGCGTCCTGGGTGCGCGCGTCGCCGGTACCCAGCCGGCGGCCGTGGTCGCGGCGTGGCTCGCTGTGCTGGTCGCGGCTTCGCTGCCGGCGGGGCCACGGCCATGGCACGGGCCGGTAGCGGTACTGGTGGGGGTGTTGTGCGGTGGCGTCCTGGTCGCGCACTGCGTGCGCCGGTTCGGTGGTGTCACCGGTGACGTGATCGGCGCGGCGATCGAACTGACGACGACGGTCAGTGCGCTATTGCTGGCGGCACTGGCCCGCCTCTAGTCCTCGCGACGTTCCCCCAATCGGTGGACACGCGTTTCCCCTGATTGTGGCCGATCGGAGGATTGTCTCCGCCGTTTAGCAGCCCTAACCTCTTCAGACATGCCGTTATCACCGTCGACCAGGGCGGTCGCTGCCGCTTCGGCGCGGACCAGTCCGTTCGGGCGATTGGTGACCCAGGGCACTTTCTACACCACCGGAATGCAACTCAGCAACAGCGCCGTGGTGCTGCCCTTCATCTGCGCACATCAGGGCATCACCTGGGCGGCCGGAATGCTGTTTCCGGCGTACAGCATCGGCTTGATCATGGGAAATTCGGCGTCGCCGGCGATCCTGCAACGAGCCGGCCGGATGCGCCACGTGCTGCTGGCAATGACCGCGGCGACGGTGGCTGCGCTGATGATCTGGGATGCGGTGATCCCATGGACCGGCGTCTATGCCGCGGCGGTGTTTCTGCTGACCACGGCAGCTGCCGGCGTTGTCATCGCGGTGGCCACTGTCGCCTATACCGACATGGTCTCCAGCAAGCTGCCCGCAAGGCGCCGCGGCGAACTGTTCCTGACTCAAGGCGCCGCGGGATCGACGCTGGCCACCGGCGTCATGCTGCTGATAGCGCCCATGCTGGCCAGCGGTGATCAAATAGCCCACTACCGCGATCTGCTGTGGCTGGGTGCTCTCGCTCTGATTGCTTCCAGCGTCGCTGCGCTGCTCGTGGGTCCCATGCGGTCCGCGTCCACCACCGTCCGCCCGCCGCTTCGGGAAATCTATCGACAGGGTTTCGCGGTCGCCCGGGACCAGCCGTGGTTTCGCCGGTACGCGGTGACGTATCTGCTGTTTGCCCCGATCTGCCTGGGAACCACCTTCTACAGCCTGCGCGCCGCAAAGAAGATGGGCAGTTTGCATGTGCTGGTGGTCCTGTCCAGCGTCGGACTGGTCGTCGGTTCGGCGTTCTGGCGCAAGATCTACCGTCGGTTCGGAGTGCGCGGCATGCTGCTGGGCAGCGCATTGTGCAGCACGACCGCCGCCCTGGTGTGCATCGCGGCGGAGTTGTCGGGCCAGTGGTACCACCTGTGGGCGTACGGCACGGTTTTCCTGCTGGCGACGCTGGCCGCCCAACCCGTATCCGCGGCGTCGGTCTCCTGGATCAGCGTGTTCGCCGCCGAGCAGCACCGCGCGACGCTGATCGGCTTCGGGGCGACGTTGCTCGCGATCACGTTCACCGTGCTGGGCGGTGTCCTCGGCATGATCGCCCAAAAACACGCCACCGTGTGGCCGGTCGTCGTTGTGCTGGCGCTGTCGCTGGTTGCTGCTTTCGTCGCCGTCCGGGCACCCGGGCCAATGGACGACCGGGCGCACGATCGATCATCGCGACCGCAGACCGGCGTACCAAGGCTGGTCCTGCTCGGAGACTGCGACGGCTCCGCGCTCCGCCGGCAGACCCGACGGGCCACGGCCAGCTGGCAACCCGAGCCGGTTCGGCCGGCGGCCGCCGCAGCCGCGGCCAGCTAACCCAACCGCGACATCCACCCGTGGGTGTCGGCGAAGGTGCCCCGCTGAATCCCGGTCAACGTGTCACGCAATGCCATGGTCAGCTCACCGGGCTGGCCGTCGGCGATGGTGAACTCGACGTCGCCGTACTTCACCCGCGACACCGGGGTGATCACGGCGGCGGTACCACAAGCGAACACCTCGGTGATCTCGCCGACGGCGGCCTTCTTCTGCCACTCGGCGATATCGATCTTGCGCTCCTCGACCGTCACGCCGGCATCGGTCGCCAAGTGCAGCAACGAATCCCGGGTGATGCCGGGCAGCAGCGAACCGGACAGCTCCGGGGTGACCAGCCTGGCCGATCCGCCGCTGCCGAACACGAAGAAAATGTTCATCCCGCCCATCTCTTCGACATAGCGGCGTTCGACCGCGTCCAGCCACACCACTTGGTCGCACCCGTTGTCGACGGCTTCGGCCTGAGCCAGTAGCGAAGCGGCGTAATTGCCGCCGCACTTGGCCGCGCCGGTGCCGCCGGGGCTGGCTCGCACGTACTCCGTCGACACCCAGACGCTGACGGGATTGACGCCGCCCTTGAAGTAGGCGCCCGCTGGCGAGGCGATCAGCAGGTAGCGGTAGTCCTTGGCCGGCCGCACGCCCAAACCGGGCTCGGTGGCGATGATGAACGGCCGCAGATACAACGCCTCCTCGCCGCCGGCCTGCGGAACCCAGGCGTTGTCGACGGCGATCAGCTGACACAGCGATTCGATGAAGAGCTCGTCGGGCAATTCCGGGATCGCCAGCCGGCGGGCCGAGGACCGCAACCGCGCGGCGTTGGCCTCGGCCCGAAACGACACGATCGAACCGTCTGTCCAGCGGTAAGCCTTGAGGCCTTCGAACACCTCTTGCGCGTAGTGCAGCACGATCGCCGAGGGGTCCAGCTCGATCGGGCCATACCCGATGACCCGGGCGTTGTGCCAGCCCGTGCCCTCGGTGTAGTCGATCGAGACCATGTGGTCGGTGTGGAATTTGCCGAAGCCGGGGTCCTGCAGAATCGCTACGCGCTGGGCATCGCTTGCCGGATTCGCCGCGCGCGTCACGGTGAACTGTAAGGAACCGCTGGCCATGGCGCCGATTCTATCGGTGTGCGAAGGGTTTTCCGCAGGCGAGTGGGTCGCTAACGGGTTTTCGCCTCGACGAACGGCGGGGGCACCACGGCACACTCGGCGGCGCGCCCGCGAACGTCGACGGTGACGTGCCCACCGTCCGGCACGTCGGCATCGGTATCGATCAGCGCCAGCGCGATGCCGGCCTGCAATGTGGGCGAAAACGTTCCCGACGTGGTGACCCCGACCGCGGTATCGCCGACCAGCACCGTCAGACCCGGACGCAACACGCCGCGGCCGACCATCCGCAGCCCACGCAACAGCCGCCGCGGCCCGGCCGCCTTCTCCGCCAGCAGCGCGTCGCGGCCGAAGAACGCATCCTTTTTCCAGCCGATCGCCCAGCCGCAGCGAGCCTGCAACGGCGAAATGTCGGGTGAAAGCTCGTGCCCGTGCAGCGGATAACCCATCTCGGTGCGCAGCGTGTCGCGAGCCCCCAGACCGGCCGGCTGGCCGCCCGCGTCGGACACCGCGTCGACCAGGGCGTCGAACACCACACCGGCAGTCTCCCAGGGCGGCAGCAGTTCGTAGCCGTGCTCGCCGGTGTAGCCGGTGCGGCACACCCGCACCGGGACTCCGGAATACGCCGAATCGGCATAACCCATGTAATCCATGTCGGCCGGCAGGCCCAACGCGGCGAGCACGTCGGCGGAGCGCGGGCCCTGCACCGCCAATACGGCATAGGAGCGATGCACGTTGGTGATCGCCAGATCGCCCGGGGCAGCCGCCTGCAATGCGCTGACAACTGCGGCGGTGTTGGCGGCGTTGGGCACCAGGAAGATCTCGTCGTCGTCGACGTAATAGGCGATCAAGTCGTCGATGACGCCACCAGATTCGTTGCAGCACAAGGTGTATTGCGCCTTGCCGGGGCCGATGCGGTGCAGGTCGTTGGTCAGCGCGGAGTTGACGAACTCCGCCGCACCCGGTCCCCGGACCAGCGCTTTGCCGAGATGGCTGACGTCGAACAGGCCGACGGAGGTACGGGTGGCATGGTGCTCGCTGACGGTCCCGGCATATGACACCGGCATCATCCAGCCGCCGAACTCGGCGAAACTGGCGCCCAGCGCGCGGTGCCGGTCTTCCAGGGGTCCATGCTGCAGCTCATCGGTCACGACGACACACCCTAATAGGCGACGGCTGCTGGCAGACTTGGGTAGGTGTCCGACTCCCCCGACTCTCCCGACTCCCTCGACTTCGCAGCGCTGGAAGCTGCCGGAATTGCTGATCCACGCGGGCGCGCCGACCTGATCAAGTACTTGGACGGACTGGGCTTCACCGTCGACGAGATGGCCGAAGCCGAGCGCCGCGGCCGGCTGTTCGGTCTTGCCGGTGATGTCTTGCAATGGTCGGGGCCTCCCCTCTACACCGTGCAGTCGGCGGCCGACGAACTCGGGTTGTCCGGCGAGGAGGTCGCCCGCGTCTGGGCCCTGCTCGGGCTTACCGTCGCCGGTCCCGACGTTCCGACGTTGAGCCAGGCCGACGTCGACGCGCTGGCAACCTGGGTGGCGCTGAAAGCGGTGGTGGGTCAGGACGGGGCGTACGGACTGTTACGGGTGGTCGGCACCGCGATGGCCCGGCTCGCCGAAGCCGAGTCGACGATGATCCGCGCCGGCATGCCGGACATCCAGATGACCCACACCCATGACGAGCTCGCCACCGCGCAGGCCTACCGGGCCATCGCCGAGTTCGTTCCCCGGATCGGGAACTTGATCGACATCGTTCACCGGCATCATTTGACCAGTGCCCGCACGTATTTCGAAGGTGTCGTTCAAGACACCTCGGCGAGCGTCACCTGCGGCATCGGTTTTGCGGATCTGTCCAGCTTCACCGCGCTGACCCAGATGCTCACGCCCGCGCAGCTGCAGGAATTGCTCACCGAGTTCGGCGCCACCGTCGCCGACGTGGTGCATGCCGACGGGGGCCGGCTGGTGAAGTTCATCGGTGACGCGGTCATGTGGGTGAGCCCGACACCCGAGCGGTTGGTGCAGGCGGCGGTCGACCTGGTCGACCACCCGCGGGCCCGAGAGGCCGACCTGCAGGTGCGCGCCGGGCTTGCCTACGGCACCGTGTTGGCCATCAACGGCGACTACTTCGGCAGCCCGGTGAACTTGGCCGCGCGACTCGTGGCCGTCGCGGCACCGGGACAAATCCTGGCCGCGAGCGAACTCCATGACAAATTGCCGGATTGGCCCGCGACCGCGCACGGCCCGTTGACGCTGAAGGGTTTCGACGCCCCGGTGACGGCCTTCGCGCTGCGGGCCCGCGACGCCGACGGGCCAAGTCCCGTAGGGTAATTGCGCGTGACCACCGAACCGTCCAAACCGGGTTACCACAGTCCCACCGTCAACGTTGCCACGTCACTGCCGAAACGCGGTGCGGGTTCGGCAGTGCTGATCGTGCCGGTCGTCTCGACCGGTGACGACGAGACGCCCGGAGCGCTGGTGGCCGTCGCCGAGCCGTTCCTGAGCGCCGACGCCGTCGCCGACATCGAGGCCGGTCTGCGCGCACTGCAGGCCACCGGAGCCGGCGAGCAGATACACCGGCTGGTCGTGCCGTCGCTGCCGGTGGGCAGTGTGTTGACGGTCGGCCTGGGCAAGCCGCGGTCGGAGTGGCCGCCGGACATCATTCGCCGGGCCGCCGGGGTGGCCGCGCGGTCGCTGGGCAGCGCGCCGGCGGTGCTCACCACGCTGGCCACGCTGCCCGGCGAAGGCGTCTGCTCGGCCACCGTCGAAGGACTGATCCTGGGCAGCTACCGGTTCACCGCTTTCCGCAGCCCCAAGACCGCGCCCAAAGACGAAGGGCTGCGCAAGATCACGGTGCTGAGCACGGCCAAGGACGCCAAGAAGGACAGCGCGCGCGCCGCGGCGGTGGCTACCGCCGTCGCCACCGCGCGCGACTTGGTGAACACACCGCCGAGCCACCTGTACCCTGCCGAGTTAGCCAGGCGGGCAAGGGTTTTGGGCGAGGCAGCCGGACTCGAGGTCGAGGTGCTCGACGAGAAGGCGCTGCAGAAGGCCGGTTACGGCGGGGTGATCGGTGTCGGTCAGGGCTCGTCGCGGCCGCCGCGCCTGGTGCGGCTGGTCTATCGAGGTTCGCGGCTGGCCAAGAATGCGAAGCGGGCCAAGAAGGTCGCGTTGGTCGGCAAGGGAATCACCTTCGACACCGGCGGGATCTCGATCAAGCCGGCCGCGTCGATGCATCACATGACCTCGGACATGGGCGGGGCAGCCGCGGTGATCGCCACGGTCACGCTGGCCGCGCGGCTGCAGCTGCCGATCGACGTGATCGCCACGGTGCCGATCGCCGAGAACATGCCCTCGGCGACGGCGCAGCGCCCCGGCGACGTGCTGACCCAATACGGCGGAACGACGGTCGAGGTGCTCAACACCGACGCCGAGGGCCGGCTGATCCTGGCCGACGCGATCGTTCGGGCTTGCCAGGACAACCCGGACTATCTGATCGAGACGTCAACGTTGACCGGTGCGCAGACGGTGGCACTGGGCGCGCGTATCCCCGGCGTGATGGGCAGCGACGAGTTCCGCGATCGCGTCGCCGCGATCTCGCAGCGGGTCGGCGAAAACGGCTGGCCCATGCCGCTGCCCGATGAGCTCAAAGAGGACCTGAAATCCACGGTGGCCGACCTGGCCAACGTGAGTGGTCAGCGTTTCGCCGGCATGCTGGTGGCCGGGGTGTTCCTGCGGGAATTCGTCGCCGACTCGGTGGACTGGGCGCATATCGACGTGGCCGCCCCCGCCTACAACACCGGCAGCGCGTGGGGCTACACCCCCAAGGGTGCCACCGGCGTGCCGACCCGGACCATGATCGCGGTGCTCGAGGACATCTGCGAAAACGGCTAGAACACCGCCGGCCGGCTACTTGGTCAGTAGCGAGATCACCGCGCGGCGCAGCTTGCGCCGCGGCCAGCCGGTCAGGCCGCCGGCTGCCAACGCGGCCTGCGCGGCGTTCCGCCCGCAGGCGCCGTGCACGGAGCCACCCGGGGTCGCCGACGCGCTACCCAAATACAGTCCCTCGATTGGGGTTTCGGCGCGGCCCAGCCCCGGAGCCGGACGAAATATCAGCATCTGCGGTAACTGAGCGGTGCCGCCGTTGAGCGCACCGAGGTGCAGGTTGGCGTCACTGGCTTCAAGGTCCGACGGCCGCTGCACGAACCGGTCGAGCACCCGGGCGCCGAACCCGGGAGCATGCGCTTCGATGACCTGGTCGATCGATTTGGCCAGTTGCTCCGCCGAACCGTCGTCGGCCACATTGCGCGGCAGATGCGTATAGGCCCAAACACTTTCGGCTCCGGCGGGCGATCTGGTGGGGTCGGCCGTGGTGGTTTGGCCCAGTAGCAGGAACGGATGCGCGGGCACCACCCGGGTGTTCAGGTCGGCCATCCAGTGCACCAGCCCGTCCCCGTCGGCCCCGAGATGGACGGTGCCCGGCTGCCGCAACCTCTCCGATCGCCACGGGATGGGACCGTTGAGCGCATAGTTGACCTTGACCACCGGCGGATCCCAGACGTAGTGCTGGATCTCCCGGAGCAAGCCGCCGGGAACCGCATCCGCGGGCAACATGTCGCAAAACAGGCGCGGCGCCGTCACATCGGCGACGACGGCCCGTCGCGCCCGAACCGTTCGTCCTGCGGTGGTGGTCACCGATACCGCGCGGCCACCGCGGACGTGGATGCGAGAAACGTTCTGGTTGCATTCGATTCGCGCACCCGCCGAGGTTGCGCGGCGCACCAGCGCGGCCGTCAGCTGACCGGAGCCGCCGACGGGCACCGGCCAGCCGCAGTCCTGGCCCAGCATCGTCAGTAGAAAGCCGAACGCGCCGCTTCCGGGCGCGTCCAGCGGAGCGTCGGCATGCATGGCGTTGCCCAGCAACAAAAGTCGCGGCGCCTCACCGGCGAACATCCGGTCCGCCATGATGTTGGCGGGCTGCACCAGCAGATGCGCGAGCCGCACGGCGTCGGCGGTACCGAGCTTGAGCAGCAGCCGGATCATCGGGGCCAGCGGCGGAAACGGCGACAACATCGCATCCAGCAGCGGCGACTTGACTCTTTCCCACAGTCGCAGCACCCGCCACCAGTTTTCACCGTCGCCGTGCTGGCGACGTTCGAACTCCGCTGCGGTGCGAGCCGCGTCCCGGTAGAGGACCGGCGGGTCGTCGTCGGTCGCACTGCGCGGATGACCGACCACCGCGGGCGCGTGCGACCATCGCAGCCCGTGGTCTTCCAGCTGCAGCGCGGCGATGGCCGGCGAAGCGATCGTCATGGGATAGAAGGAACTGAACAGGTCGGTGACATAGCCGGGCGTCAGCTCGGCACTGCGCACCGCGCCACCGGGTTCGGGCTGGGCTTCCAGGACCAACACGTCCCAGCCGGCGTCGGCCAGCATCGAAGCGGCGACCAGCCCGTGATGTCCGGCACCGATAACAACGGCGTCGACCGCGTCGCAAGCGCGGGCCATGACTACCTGACCTGACTGGGCTCGAAGCGCTCCGCCATGGCCGCCAGCCGCAACAGGCATTCGCGGTTGCGTGGATAGATGGCGGCCAGAGCCAGTCGATCGGGCATCAGCCCGATCGGCCCCCGGACCGGCAGTTCGATCATGTCGAGCCGGCATCCGTTCGGGATTTCATGCAGCCGCATGGTGATCCGCGCGATACCCAACCAGCCCAGGCCGGCGTGCAAAACGAGCTCTCGGCCCGGTGCGCAGCTGTCGACCACTGTCTGGTCATCGATCACGAACGGCCAGATCCCTATCGAGTGCCGGATGGCCGCACCCGGTTGCGGCCAGTGTGAGTCGACCGCGCGAGTACGGCTGTTGCCCACCACCCATTGGCTGTAAGTCCATCCGTCGGCGAGCACGCCCCAGACATCGTCGCAGGATGCCGCCACGTCGCGGGTCGCGATCGGTTCTCGGGTCGCTGTCATGAGCTGGTCCTTTCGCGCTGGGGGTGATCCCAGCGGATACCCGCCACGACCGGAACTAATGCCCAGACCACGCGGGTCGACCGACTAGCAAACCCGCAGGTTTAGCCGCGCGATCCAGCGGCTAACCCCGATCAGCGACCGGAAACCTCGAGGAAGGCCGAATTGTGACTCTGCGACGGTTGATCATTGCGGTGGGTGCGGTGCTGTTGGTGGCCGGTGTCATCGGCCTGCTGGTGCCGGTGTCGGTGTCCAACAGCAACGGCGGTTCGATTTCCTGCGGAAACGGGTTCGCCACCGACCTGTCCGCGGCGCGCAACGCCAACAACAGCAATGGCGCCAACATCCCGATCCTCAACCAGGTCATCCCGCACACCGACTTCGTGGCGCAATGTGAATCGGCGGTATCGAGCCGGCGCATGTGGACCATCCCGCTGGTGGTCATCGGGATCGTCGGAATAGCCGGCGCCCTGCTGGTGCGGCGTTCTCAGGCCGCAGACACCAGCGTGGGAGACGTCAGATAACTCGCATGCGGGCGGTACTGCGCAGCGCCTGGGGCAGCACCCGGGAAATGCCGTACAGCGCGTAGGCCTCCGGCGCCACCGGGCGGATGGGCTTGTTCTTCTTGACCGCCGACACGATCGCGTGAGCAACCTTCTCGGGCCCGTAGTGGCGTAGCGCAAACATTCTGTCCAGCTGACCGCGCCGGCCTTCCACCTGCTCTTCGCCCTTTCCGACCGGCGTGTCGAAGCGGGTGGCCGCGACGATGTTGGTGTCGATGACGCCGGGACACACGGTGGTCAGACCGACGCCGGCGGCGTCGAGTTCGGCCCGCAGACAGTCGGAGAACATGTACGTCGCCGCCTTGGAGGTGCAGTAGGCGCTCAGCGATTGCAGCGGCGCGTAGGCGGCCATCGACGACACGTTGACGATGTGACCCCCGGTGCCGCGCTCGACCAGCCTGCGGGCAAAGGAGCGGCAACCGTTGACCACGCCGCCGAGATTGACGGCCAGCACCCGGTCGAACTGCTCGGGCGGAGTGTCCAGAAACCGGCCCGCCTGGCCGATGCCGGCGTTGTTGACGACGATGTCGGGAACGCCATGTTGGGTACTGACCTGCTCGGCGAACGCCTCCACCGCTTCGGCGTCAGACACGTCGAGCACATACGGGTAGGCGACGCCGCCGCGCGCCGCGATCTCCGCGGCGGTGTCTTTGACCGTGGCCTCGTCGATGTCACTGATCACCACCTCGGCACCCTCGCGGGCGAACGCGAGTGCGGTTTGGCGGCCGATTCCGCTGCCCGCCCCGGTGACGGCCACCAGGATGTCGCCGAAGTGCTTGCGCGGGCGGCCGACCTGTGCCCGCAGCAGTGCGCGGCTCGGCGGGTTGCCCTCGACGAGGTCGGCGATGTCGTGCACCGCGGCCGCCATCACCTGCGGGTGCGACATCGGGGAAAAGTGACCGGCTTTGATGTCTCGTCGCCACAGTCGCGGCACCCAGCGCGCGGTCTCGTCGTAGCCGTAGGGCCGCACATAGGGGTCCTGGGTGTTGACGATGAGCTGCACCGGGACGCCGATGACGGTGATGCCGCGACTGCGCCGCTGCCGGGAGAAAGCCCGAAAGTAGTTGGCAGGATAGGTCTTCACCGAGCGAGCGGCATCGCTGGGCAGGTTGTCGGAGTGGTGGATCTGGTCGGCCGGGATGTTGTCGACCATATTGCGGCGAACCGTCGCGAGCGAAAGCGCCATCCGCAGCAGCAGTGGCGCCAACACCGGCACCGAAAACAGCGCCATGTAACTCAACCGCAGCGCCTGGGCCAGCGACCGGAGAAATCGTCGCGGCCGCCATGGCCGGCGCAGCCCGCCCCAGACGTAATCGACCAACTGTTCCTGACTCGGGCCGGACACCGAGGTGAACGAGGCGACCCGGTCACCGGCGCCGGGGCGGGTCAAATACTCCCAGATGCCCACCGAGCCCCAGTCGTGGCCCATGACGTGGACCGGCCGGCCCGGGCTCAACTCGTCGACGACGGCGGCGAAGTCGTCGGCGAAACACGCCATGGTGTAGGCCGAGACGGGTTTGGGCGCCGACGACAGGCCGACCCCGCGGTTGTCGTAGCGGATCACCCGGAAACGCTGCGCCAGCCGCGGAACGACGCCGTCCCACAACACGTGCGAGTCGGGAAAGCCGTGCACCAGCACCACCGCCGGACCGTCGGGGTTGCCTTCTTCGTACACGGCGATACGAACGCCGTCCGCGCTGTCGACGAACCGCTGGGGTGCCTGTTGTGCTGCCGGCATCGGACCTCCGCCTCACCTGCGACTTGCTTCGCCTATCAGTGGCCACACCGTAGCAAGGGTGCCCTACGGTCGCCGTTGCCGCCGGAAAGCGCCGCGCCCTGAATGCGTGCCGGCCGGGCGGCAGTGACAGGATAGGTTTTGACATCTACTTGGGTTCCGCACCCGGTGCACGACTGTGTGGTAAGCCAGAGGTCGGTTTGTGCCGACCGACGACCGATCGAGGAGTCAACAGCGATGGCCTTCTCAGTCCAGATGCCGGCACTCGGTGAGAGCGTCACCGAGGGAACAGTCACCCGCTGGCTCAAGCAGGAAGGCGACACGGTCGAGATCGACGAGCCCCTCGTCGAGGTGTCGACGGACAAGGTCGACACCGAAATCCCCTCGCCGGCAGCGGGCGTGCTGACCAAGATCATCGCCCAGGAAGACGACACGGTCGAGGTCGGCGGCGAACTGGCCATCATCGGTGATGCGTCGGAAAGCGGCGGCGACGAAAAGCCCGCCCAACCGGAACCGGAAGCCTCGGGCCCCGGTAAGGCCGAGCCGGCCCCCCAGGCCCAACCGGCGCCGGAGCCCGAACCGCAACCCCAGGCGCCGTCTGAACCCGCCCAGCCGTCGGCTTCCGCCGGCGACACCACCCCGGTGCTGATGCCCGAACTCGGCGAATCGGTCACCGAAGGCACCGTGACTCGCTGGCTGAAGAAGGTCGGGGATTCGGTCGGAGTCGACGACCCGCTGGTGGAGGTCTCCACCGACAAGGTCGACACCGAGATCCCGTCACCGGTGGCCGGCGTTCTGGTCAGCATCACCGCCGACGAGGACGACGTCGTCCAGGTCGGTGGTGAGTTGGCGCGGATCGGCACCGGCTCCCACGCCGCCGCGCCGGCCGCACCCAAGCCGGCACCCGCACCCGAGGCCGAGCCTGAACCCAAGCCCAAGCCGGAACCCAAGCCCGAACCCAAGCCGGAGCCCGCCGCCAAGCCCGCTCCCGAACCCAAGCCCGAACCCAAGCCAGAACCCGCCACCGCGCCCGCGCCGAAGGCCGAAGCGCCTCCATCTCAGCCCGCGGCCCAAGGCGAAGCCGAAGGCACCCCGTACGTCACGCCGCTGGTGCGAAAGCTGGCCTCACAGCACAACATCGACCTCGCCGAGGTGACCGGCACCGGCGTCGGCGGCCGGATCCGTAAGCAGGACGTACTGGCCGCGGCAGAACAAAAGAAACCGGCCGCGCAGGCGCCGGCAGCTGCGCCGGCTGCCAAAGCGGCCGCACCGCCCGCCCCGGCCCCCGGGTTGGCGCATCTGCGCGGCACCACGGCGAAGGCCAGCCGGATCCGCCAGATCACCGCCAACAAGACTCGCGAGTCCTTGCAGGCGACGGCACAGCTGACGCAGACCCACGAAGTCGACATGACGAAGATCGTGGCGCTGCGCGCCCGGGCCAAGGCGGCGTTCGCCGAACGGGAGGGGGTGAATCTGACCTTCCTGCCGTTCTTCGCCCGAGCGGTCATCGACGCCCTCAAGATTCATCCCAACATCAACGCCAGCTACAACGAGCAGACCAAGGAGATCACCTACTACGACGCCGAGCACCTCGGTTTCGCCGTTGACACCGAGCAGGGCCTGCTGTCCCCCGTCATCCACAACGCCGGCGACTTGTCGCTGGCCGGGCTGGCCCGCGCGATTGCCGACATCGCCGCCCGCGCGCGGTCGGGCAACTTGAAGCCCGACGAGTTGTCCGGCGGCACGTTCACCATCACCAACATCGGCAGCCAGGGCGCCTTGTTCGACACCCCGATATTGGTGCCGCCGCAGGCCGCCATGTTGGGTACCGGAGCGATCGTCAAACGGCCCAGGGTGATCGTCGACTCCTTCGGCAACGAGTCGATCGGCGTGCGCTCCGTGTGCTATCTGCCACTGACCTACGACCATCGCCTCATCGACGGCGCGGATGCGGGACGATTCCTCAGCACCATCAAGCACCGCCTGGAAGAGGGAGCGTTCGAAGCAGACTTGGGTCTGTGATGGGCCGTCAAGAAGGGCCGAGAAAGGCTAGATGAAACGGTGCCCGAGACGGTTGTCGCGATAGCGGGTTCGTCCGGCTTGATCGGCTCGGCTTTGGCCGCCGCGCTTCGTGCCGCCGACCATACGGTGCTTCGCATCGTGCGCCGGACACCGGCGAATTCCGAAGAATTGCACTGGAATCCCGACAGCGGCGAGTTCGATCCCGACGTACTCAGCGGCGTCGACGCCGTGGTCAACCTGTGCGGCGTCAACATCGGCCGGCGCCGCTGGTCGGGAGCGTTCAAACAGAATCTGCGCGACAGCCGGATTACGCCCACCGAGGTACTGTCCGCCGCCGTCGCCGACGCCGGTGTCGGCACCCTGATCAACGCCAGCGCGGTGGGTTACTACGGAGACACCCGAAACCGCGTCGTCGACGAAAACGACTCAGCCGGAGGGGGTTTCCTGGCCCAGCTGTGTGTCGATTGGGAAGCCGCCACGCTGCCGGCCCAGTACGCCGGCACTCGTGTGGTGCTGGCCCGCACCGGGCTGGTGCTAGCTCCGGCCGGGGGCGCGCTGCGCCCGATGCGGCCGGCATTCTCGGTGGGCCTGGGGGCGCGGCTGGGCAGCGGCCGTCAGTACATGTCGTGGATCAGCCTCGAAGACGAGGTGCGGGCGCTGCTGTTCGCCATCTCCAACCCCGACCTGTCCGGGCCGGTGAACATGACCGGGCCGGCGCCGGTGACCAACGCCGAGTTCACCACCGCGCTCGGGCGGGCACTGAACCGCCCGACGCCGTTGATGCTGCCCGGGTTCGCGGTACGCGCCGCGCTCGGGGAGTTCGCCGACGAAGTACTGCTCAGCGGTCAGCGAGCCATCCCGGCCGCACTGGAAGAAACTGGTTTTCAGTTCCACCACAACACAATTGGAGAAGCCCTGCGCTACGCCACCGCGCGGCGCGACCACGCTTAGCACTCAGCTGTTTTTTGCTCGGCGTATTCCCTTCCGTTACGCGTTCATTCGTGTACTCTTCGCTTGCGGTCTCATCAAAATTCCACCAGCGGTCAACAAATGGAGAAACGCGTGGCGACGTCGGTATTCCACGACCTGAAAAAGGAAGGGCCGCTCTACGCGCTCTTTCTGAACTGCACCCTGAAAAATGCGCCGGAAGTTTCGAATACCGAGGCGCTGTGCAATCTGCTGATCGAGCGTCTGCGGGCGCACGAACCCGACATCGAAACCGAGATCGTCCGGGTCGTCGACTACAACGTCAAGCCCGGAGTGATGAACGACGAGGGCGACGGGGACGAGTGGCCGGCGATCCTGGAAAAGGTCAAGCGCTGCAACATCATCGTGCCCGCAATGCCGATCTGGATGGGCGTGCGGTCGTCGGTGATGCAGCGGGTGATCGAAAGGCTCGACGGCACCACCAAGACGGTGATGTGCGAACGGACCGGCCAGTTCCCGCTCTACGGGTCGGTGGCAGGCATCGTGGTCACCGGTAACGAGGACGGTAGCCATGACTGTGTGGCCAACACTTTCGCCAACCTCCTGCACTTCGGCGCGACAGTCCCACCCAATACCGACGTGTACTGGGTCGGTGACGCCGGACCCGGAGCCAGCTACATCGAGGCCGGCGGCGAGTTGTCCCCGTACGTGCGCCGTAACGCCGAGCTGACCGCGCTCAACCTGCTCTTTGCGGCAAAGCTGTTGCGAGCCAACCCCTACACCATCAACATCGCCGAACATAACGCAAAGATGATGGCACGCAACAAAGTCAAGGAAGCGGCCATGAAGCTCGCGATCAAGCATATGCGCGAAAACATGCCAGACTGAACCGGCAGTGGATTCGGTCTGAAAGCCAGCGTCATGCGGTCGTCCGGAGATCCGGTTCCCAGTATCAGCGAGGCCGCGGCCACTGGGGAAATCGCGGACCTCTATGCCGACATCCGCCAAACGCTCGGAATGACTTTTGTCAACCTGATCTGGCGTAATCTCGCCTCGATCCCCGGTGCGTTGCGCTGGACCTGGGAGACGATGAAATCCCTCTATGCCAATGGCGTGGTGTACTGGGAAGCCGACGCGCTGCGCCGCGGGCAAGAGTTGCCGCCGATACCGCAACTCAGCGTTGCCGCGCTACAATCCGTCGGAATCGGAGCCGATGACCAAAATGTCATCCGCACAACACTTTCCGGGTATGACACCGGCAATCCGCTCAACCTGGTGGGGTTCTGCGCCGTCCGGGCCCGGCTGCACGGCCTGACCCCGCCCCCGTGCCCGTGCATTCAGCAGCCGCCCCGCCGGCCCCCGCCGGCAGCAGGTGCGCTGTTGACGAACTTCGACGAGATGCCGCCGCATGTCGCGCAAATGGTACGCATCGTGAATCTGATCGGAGCCCGCGCCCGAGGGCGCGAGCTACAGGTCAGCCTGCCCCGAAACCTTGCTCATTGGCCGGGCATGCTGGTGCTCTACTACACCGCCCTGCAACCCCTGCACGACAACGGCTCGCTGCTGGCCGCGATCGACGCGGTGATCGCCGACGGCAGACGACGCGGGCACGCCGTCAGCGGCGCGCTGGGGAACACCGACCTGCCGGACGCCGAAACCGCTACGGCCATCAGGGATTCATTGGCAAACCTGGTGCCCAACGCGATGGCACGGATGATCCCGGTGGTGAGCCTGCTACTTCGCTTGCTGCCTCGTGAAACCGACAATGCGCGCTAACAGAAGGGATTGGACGAAGTCATGCAACTCATGGAACTGGTAGCTGGTCTCGGCGTCGCCGACGTCGTCGACGCGATGATGATGACCCATCAACACCGTGCGCACCTCATCGAACTGCGCAGCCCCGACCCGGACCGCGTCCTCGTCGGCCCGGCGGTGACCATCTCTTTTCTGCCGGTGCGCAAGGACCTGATGGATCCGCAGAAGCACAGCCTCGGGCCGGCCATCTACCGCGCCATCGCCGAACATCAGGCCAAGGGTGCGGTCCTGGTGATGGCGTCCAATGGATACCGGCAGACCTCGCTCGGCGGCGGCACCAAGCTCAGCCGGGTTGAAAACTTGGGCATGGCAGGCATTCTCGCCGACGGCATGCTGCGCGACTTTGAGGAACTGAGCACCTACAACTTCGCGACGTACTGCCACGGCGAAACGGTGCGCGCCGGCGGCAATGAGATTAAGCCCTATCTGGCCGATGTTCCGGTGGCGGTCGGCGGGGTCACGGTGGTGCCCGGCGACGTGATCTTCGCCAAGGGGTCGACGGCCGTGGTCATCCCCGGCGCCGAGGCCGAGGCGATCCTGACCAAAGCGCGCCAGGTGATGCAGCAGATGGACCAGATGAAAGAGGGCCTGAAATCCGAAGACCCGCAAGCGGTGCTCAGCCACGGCAGCGGTGAGCTCTGATGCCGCCCTCGAATACCAGCGAGCAGATCGTCGAGGCACTCGCGGCCGAAGGCGTCGAGTATGTGTTCGGTATTCCCGGCGATGAGAACCTGCATTTCATGGAGGCGCTGCGCGAGGACGGGCGGATCACGTTCGTCCTGTTCCGCCACGAACAGGCCGCGGGTTTCGCGGCCGCGGCCTACGGCCGCCTGACCGGCAAGCTCGCTGTTGCCATGTCGACGCTCGGCGCCGGGGCGATGAACCTGACCACCCCGGTCGCCCACGCTTATCTGGCGGCCATGCCGATGCTGGTCATCACCGGCCAAAAAGCGGTGCGCGACAACCGCATGGGGCAATACCAGCTTGTCGACGTGGTCGATGTGATGCGCCCCATCACAAAGTTCGCGGCCAAGATCCCGTCCGGGCAGATGGCCGGCTCGCTGCTGCGGCAGGCGATGATGTCGGCGTTGGGCGGGCGTCAGGGGCCCGCGCACCTGGAACTGCCCGACGATGTAGCCCAGGAGACCGAGCTGGGCCCGCTGGTGCCGTGCCGGCACGGCGACATTCCGGTGGCCACTCAGGACAGCATCGCGGCCGCGGCCAAGCTGATCCAGAACGCGAGCCGGCCGCTGATCATGGTGGGCGGGGGCACCCGCGCCAACCGGCCCGCCGTCGCGGCGGCGGTGCGGGAATTGATCGCCACGACGCAGATCCCGTTCGTGGCGACGATGATGGGCAAGGGTGTGGCCAACGAGGACGACCCGAACTATCTGGGCTGTTCGATCATGCCCGGCGACTATCCGAACTGCGCCATCCAGTCCGCCGACGTCGTGCTCAACATCGGTCATGACGTGATGGAGAAGCCGACCATGATCATGGCACCCGACGACGGGCGCACCGTCATCCATCTCAATCCCTTTGCCGCACAAGGCGACAACTCGTACTTTCCGCAAGCGCAGGTGGTCGGCGAGATGGCCGACGCGCTGCGGCGGCTGACCGCGCAGCTCGCCCCAAACCCGGCGTGGGATCACGACGGCTTCCGCAACCTCGGAAAAGCCATGCAGGACAGCATCAAACGCTTGGCCGCCGACACTTCGTTCCCCGCCAAACAGGGATATCTGATCGCCACCCTGCGCGAGTTCATGGCCGACGGGGACATCCTCTCGCTCGACAACGGCATCCACATGATGTGGGCCACCCGAAACTTCAACGCCCGCCAGCCCAACACCATGTTGATCGATCATGCGCTGGGATCGATGGGGATCAGCCTGCCGGCCGCGATTGCCGCCAAACTTGTTCATCCCGAGCGCAAGGTGGTGGTGCTCACCGGCGACGGCGGTTTCGCGATGAACAGCCAAGACCTGGAAACGGCCGTCCGCCTCGGGCTCGATCTGATTGTCGTGGTGTTCAACGACAGCAGCCTGGCCATGATCGCGCTCAAGCAGATGGTCGACGGTTACCAGAGGTTCGGCGTGGATTTCGCCAACCCGGATTTCGTCGCGTACGCCCACAGCTACGGGGCCACCGGCCATCGGCTTGACGATCCCGCCAAGTTCCGCGCCATCCTCGATCAGGCCGCAGCGGCCGGCGGAGTGCACATCATCGATGCGCCCGTCGACCCACAACAGAACCTGGCGCTGATGATGGAGATGCGCTCGGTCGACTGCCAACAGGCGCTGTCCGGCGGCGGGCAGTAACCGCGGTACCGAGCCTCGTTTGCTAGGCGTCCTTGACCGGCTGGCCCGGCGAGGCCGCGGTCGTATGGTTCTGCTGCCAGGGCCACCGTCCGGTCATCTCCACAGTGAGCGAGAAGCTCAGGAAGGTCCGAATGGCCACGATGCCGGCCAGGGCGGCGACACTTTGCGCGTTGGGTTTGAGGGCAATCGTCTTGATGATGTCACCGGCCACCAGAAGCTCCAAGCCGACCAGGATGGAGCGCCCGAGCTGTACCCGAAACTCTCGGTATGCCTGGGCGGCGTTGCGCGGTGCTCGGCACAGGAACAGCACGATAGCGCCCACGGCGCCGATGATGATCACCGCGACACCCAGGCCGTCGATCGCCATGCCCACGCGGACAACGGTTTCGATGAAGCTCATTGCAGGCACACTATCTCGGCAGAGCGCCATTTCCCGGCATCCGACCGGCGGTTCGGCGCGCGTCGCCTCAGCGCGGCCTTCGAACCCGCGGGGGTGTCACGAGTAGCCTCGTCATCGTGGCTGGTTCTATTCGGTCGAGCCGGACCCCGATCGACATCCGTCAGCTGGGGACCATCGACTACCGGGATGCCTGGCAGGTGCAGCGAGAGCTCGCCGACACCCGGGTCGCCGGCGGACCGGACACGCTGCTGCTACTGGAACACCCGCCCGTCTACACGGCGGGCCGGCGCACCGAACCGCACGAACGTCCCATCAACGACTCCGCCGGCACCCCCGTACTTGACACCGACCGCGGCGGCAAGATCACCTGGCACGGCCCCGGACAGTTGGTCGGTTATCCGATCATCGGGCTGGCCGAACCGCTCGACGTGGTGAATTACGTTCGGCGCCTTGAAGAATCGCTGATCAAGGTATGCACCGACCTGGGTCTTGAGGCCGGCCGGGTCGACGGCCGGTCGGGGGTATGGCTGGCGGCCGACGCCGGGCGCCCGGCGCGAAAGATCGCCGCCATCGGGGTGCGGGTTTCGCGTGCGACCACCCTGCACGGCTTCGCGCTCAACTGTGACTGCGATTTGGGCGCCTTCACCGCCATCGTGCCGTGCGGCATCACCGACGCGGGCGTGACGTCGCTGACCGCCGAGCTCGGACGCCCGGTAACCGTCGACGATGTGAGATCGGCCGTCGCCGAGGCCGTCTGCGACGCTCTGGACGGTGTCCTGCCCGTCGGTGAACATCCCGTCGCACGCGTAGCATCAGCGATGTGACTGTCGCACCCGAGGGCCGGCGCCTATTGCGCCTGGAGGTGCGCAACGCGAAAACCCCGATCGAGCGCAAACCGCCGTGGATCCGTGTCCGGGCCCGGATGGGCCCGGAATACACCGAGCTGAAAAGCCTGGTGCGGCGTGAGGGCCTGCACACCGTCTGCGAGGAGGCGGGCTGCCCGAACATCTTCGAATGCTGGGAGGACCGCGAAGCGACCTTCCTGATCGGCGGCGACCAGTGCACCCGTCGCTGCGACTTCTGCCAGATCGACACCGGTAAGCCCGCCACCCTGGATCGTGACGAGCCACGACGGGTCGCCGAGAGTGTGCACACCATGGGATTGCGGTATGCGACCGTCACCGGGGTGGCCCGCGACGATCTGCCCGACGGCGGCGCCTGGCTGTATGCGCAAACGGTGCGGGCTATCAAGGAGCTCAATCCGCAGACCGGCGTCGAGCTGTTGATCCCCGACTTCAACGGCGAGCCCGCCCGCCTCGCGGAGGTGTTCGCGTCCCGTCCAGAGGTGTTGGCGCACAACGTCGAAACCGTGCCCCGCATCTTCAAACGGATCCGTCCCGCGTTCAGCTACCGGCGCAGCCTGGATGTGCTCACCGCAGCCCGCGACGCCGGCCTGGTCACCAAGAGCAACCTCATCCTCGGCCTGGGTGAAACCCCCGACGAGGTGCGGACCGCCCTGGCCGATCTGCACGGCGCCGGCTGCGACATCGTCACCATCACCCAATATCTGCGGCCGTCGCCGCGCCACCACCCGGTCGAGCGGTGGGTCAGGCCCGAGGAATTCGTCGAGTACGCGCGGTACGCCGAGGGGCTGGGCTTCGCCGGGGTATTGGCCGGGCCGCTGGTGCGTTCGTCCTACCGGGCGGGCCGGCTCTACCGGCAGGCCCGCAGCCCGGCAGCCTCGGACTCCGGTTAGCCGCCGCGTACGTATTCTTGAGGACTATGGCAAAACCCCGAAACGCCGCTGAGAACAAGGCCGCCAAAGCCGCGGCAAGTGCTGCGCGCAAGGCCGCCGCCCGGCAGCGCCGCGCTCAGCTGTGGCAGGCGTTCAACATGCAGCGCAAAGAGGACAAGCGCCTGCTGCCGTACATGATCGGCGCGTTGGTGCTGATCGTCGGTGTGTCGGTGGGCGTCGGGGTGTGGGCCGGCGGCTTGACCATGATCACGCTGATCGTCTTCGGCGTGGTGCTGGGCGCGCTGGTGGCGTTCATCATTTTCGGCCGCCGCGCTCAGCGCAGCATCTACCGGCAAGCCGAAGGTCAAACCGGCGCCGCGGCCTGGGTGCTGGACAACCTGCGGGGCAAGTGGCGGGTCACCCCGGGCGTGGCCACCACCGGGCACTTCGACGCGGTGCATCGGGTGATCGGCCGGCCGGGTGTCATCCTGGTCGGCGAGGGATCGGCGGGCCGCGTCAAACCACTGCTGGCCCAGGAGAAGAAGCGCACCGCACGCCTGGTCGGGGATGTGCCGATCTACGACATCGTCATCGGCAACGGCGACGGCGAGGTGTCGTTGGCCAAGTTGGAACGCCACCTCACCAAACTTCCGGCCAACATCACCGTCAAGCAGATGGACACCCTGGAATCGCGTCTGGCCGCCCTGGGTTCCCGCGCCGGTGCCGGCGCCCTGCCGAAGGGCCCGTTACCCAACGCCGGCAAGATGCGCGGCGTCCAGCGCACCGTGCGCCGCAAATAGCCGCGCATAGCGCCGAGCCGTCAGCGCCGTACCACGGCCGTGCCGGTCAGCCGGTCGTGTAACCCTCGCCCATCCGAGTCGGTGAACAGCGGCGGGATCACCAACGCGATCAGCAGGCCCCGCACCACCAACCGGCCGACCCCCACCGGCAGCCGGCCATCTACCGTCACGACCACCAGACCCAGTAGCAACTGGCCAGGGGTAAATCCGAACAGGCGCACCGCAATGACACCCAGCAGCAGCCAGATGACCAGCACCATCGACGACAGCATCGGCTGGGACCAGGCGCCGACGCCCAGGCCAAGCAGCGCCAGTCCGTAAGCCGCCAGCCAGTCGATGCACAGCGCGCCGAGCCGGCGCCCCATCGGCGCCAGCGAACCCGGACCGGTCCGCGGAAAACCGAGCGTCTTACCGGGATATCCGGTGGATTCCGCCGTCATCGGCCCGGTCCGATCGGCCGACTCCGTTTTACGCGAAGCCGACCGCAGGATGGGCCGGATGGCTTGATCGGCTCACCGGTTACCATCGTGCGGGCCATGGCCCCACAATAGGACCCGGACATGCACCGGGGAGCGTTGGTCGGCGTATGGTCACGTAACGTCTGCGCAACACGGGGTTGACTGGCGGGCAATAACTCCTCCATACCGTCGGCCGCGAATCACCTAGTAAAGGAGCACTCTGTGACGGATAAGACGCCCGACGACGTCTTCAAAATTGTCAAGGACGAGGGCGTCGAGTTTGTCGACGTCCGGTTTTGTGACCTGCCCGGCACCATGCAGCACTTCACGATTCCGGTTTCGTTCTTCGACGAGAGCGTGTTCGAAGACGGCTTGGCTTTTGACGGCTCGTCGATCCGCGGGTTCCAGTCGATTCATGAATCAGACATGCTGCTGCTTCCCGACCCGGTAACGGCGCGCATCGACGCGTTCCGGGCGGCCAAGACGCTGAACCTCAACTTCTTCGTGCACGACCCATTCACCCTCGAGCCGTACTCGCGCGACCCCCGCAACGTCGCCCGCAAGGCCGAGAACTACTTGATCAGCACCGGCATCGCCGACACCGCCTATTTCGGCGCCGAGGCCGAGTTCTACATCTTCGACTCGGTGAGCTTCGATTCGCGCACCAACGGCTCCTTCTACGAAGTGGACGCAATCGCCGGGTGGTGGAACACCGGCGCACCCAACGAGGCCGACGGCAGCCCCAACCGCGGCTACAAGGTCCGCCCCAAGGGCGGCTACTTCCCGGTGGCGCCCGTCGATCACTACGTCGACCTGCGCGACACGATGCTGCGCAATCTGATCAACGCCGGCTTCAGCCTGGAGAAGGGCCACCACGAGGTGGGCACCGGCGGGCAGGCCGAGATCAACTACAAGTTCAACACGCTGCTGCACGCGGCCGACGACCTGCAGCTGTACAAGTACATCGTCAAGAACACCGCGTGGCAGGCGGGTAAGACCGTCACGTTTATGCCCAAGCCGCTGTTCGGTGACAACGGCTCCGGCATGCACACCCACCAGTCGCTGTGGAAAGACGGCAGCCCGCTGATGTACGACGAGACCGGGTACGCCGGTCTGTCGGACACGGCCCGTCATTACATCGGCGGTCTGCTGCATCATGCGCCGTCCCTGCTGGCCTTCACCAACCCGACGGTCAACTCCTACAAGCGGCTGGTGCCCGGTTATGAGGCGCCGATCAACCTGGTGTACAGCCAGCGCAACCGGTCGGCGTGCGTGCGGATCCCGATCACCGGCAGCAACCCGAAGGCCAAGCGGCTGGAGTTCCGGTGCCCCGACTCGTCAGGCAACCCGTACCTGGCGTTCTCGGCCATGCTGATGGCCGGTCTCGACGGCATCAAGAACAAGATCGAGCCGCAGGCTCCGGTGGACAAGGACCTCTACGAACTGCCGCCGGAGGAGGCCGCGAACATCCCGCAGGCGCCCACCCAGCTGTCCGCGGTGATCGACCGGCTGGAGGCCGACCACGAATACCTCACCGAGGGCGGCGTTTTCACGCCCGACCTGATCGAGACGTGGATCAGCTTCAAGCGCGAGAACGAGATCGAGCCGGTCAACGTCCGGCCGCACCCGTACGAGTTCGCCCTTTATTACGACGTGTAGAGACGTGTAACCCCGGGTACAGCAGCCCGCTTGGCGATAACCTCATCGATCGCCAAGCGGGCTGTCTGTGTTTGGCACGCCGAAACATGAGTCACTGCGGGCGATTTCGGCAACTGGTCAAATGTCGCGGCGAGGTGGGATGGCAGCGCAGTCTTAGCCGGTCTCAGCCGTCCAGCGCCAGGTCCTTGCGGAATCGCCGCATGGCGTCCACCTTTTCGGCCAGGCCGGCAGCCGGCCCGGTGTAGAACATCCACGGCATGGTGAGGATCCCGGTGATTCCCGCCTCCTCGGCCCGCCGATAGTCGGCGGCGGTGAACGCGTCGGTGAGTGGTGTGAGAATGGTGAAATCTTTTACTGGCAGGCCATTTTCGACGCGCAACTCGTGTAGCCGGCCAGCTGCCTCGATCGCGCGGTCGGTCTTGATCAAGTCCCCGATCCAGCCGTCGTAACGGGCGGCGCGGCGCAACGCGATGTCGCTGAGCCCACCGACATAGACCGGTATCGGCGGGGGCGTCGGCTGCATCTCCAGCCGCGGAGTTCGATAGAACCGGCCGTCGAATTCCGTCCAGCCCGGCTTCCACAGTTCCCGCATCAGCGCGAGCATCTCGTCGGTGCGTTGTCCGCGGGCCGCGAACTGCTCCCCCATCAGGGTGAACTCCTCTTCGCACCAGCCGGCCCCGACGCCCAGCTCCACCCGGCCGGAAGCCAAAAAGGCCGCGGTGCCAATGGCTTTGGCCGCCGAGTAGGGGTTTCGCATGGCCGGAATGTAGACCGTGGTGACGAACTTCAGCCGTCGCGTGACCTGCGCGAGCGCGCCGACGAGGACCCACGGATCGGGCCAGTCGGTGAACGGCGGCCAGCGTCGTTGCCCGTCCTTGGTGTAGGGATACGGGGTGGTCAGGGTTTCCAGGTTGACGACATGGTCCGGGATACCGATGCCGTCGTAGCCCAGATCGTCGGCGGCTTTGGCGATCTCGATGATCTCCGCGGATTTCAGGAAGGCGGTGCTGATGTAGAACTTCATTCGGCCTCTCGTGCCCACGCCGGTTTGACGAAGATCCCCTCGGCTTCCACGGTGACGCCGGCATCGTCGGAAATGAAGCCGCGCGCAAAGGCTTTCACTCCTTCGGTACGGTCTATCCAGGCTTCGGAACGCAGCCGTCCCAGCGGCGTGCCGCGCAGGTACTTCACCGTGATGGTGCCGGTGAACAACGGCTGGGTCAGCCCTTGACTGGCCGCCTCGCCCAGCATGTGGTCCAGCACTAGGGCACACACCCCGCCGTGCGCCAAACCAGGCGGCCCCTCGTAGGCCGCGCCCAGCGCGAACTCGCTGCAGCACCGTCCCTCGGCGTCGTGGTGAACAACCAGCGGCGGTGCGATCGGATTGCACTGGCCCACGGCGGCGTTGCCCACTGGGACGGGCCGCCCGTCGAGCCGGTAACTGATACCTGACGGGCGGATCCGTTGACTGCGCAACGACCGCGTGACCGCTTCGATCGCGGTGCGCGCCCGCGCGATGACGTCGTCGTCGGCCTGGGTGCGGATGGTGGCGTCGATGAGGTCACGAACGGCAGCGGCCAACGGCGCATAGGTCGCGGTGACACGATCGTGCTCCGCGTCGCTCAATACCTTGAACGCGGCGTCCAACTCCAACCGTCCTCCCCCTAACTTCCGAACACCTTGCGCACGACCGCTTTTGCGCGCCGTGTCACCCGCAGATAGTTGTCCAGGAATTCGCCACCGTCGTCGTTGCGCCAGCCGGCGGCCACCGCGACCGCATTGAGCTGACGTCCCGGTCCGGGTAGCTGATCGGTGGGCTTGCCCCGGACCAGTACCAACGCGTTGCGGGCCCGGGTAGCGGTCAGCCATGCCTGCCGCAGCAGCTGCACCTCGTCTTCGGGGACCAGCCCGGCCTCGGCGATCGCGTCCAGGGATTCCAGCGTGGAGGTGTTGTGCAGGGCCGGAACCTCATGAGCATGGCGCAGCTGCAGCAGCTGCACCGTCCACTCGATGTCGGTCAGTCCGCCGCGGCCCAGCTTGGTGTGGGTGTTGGGGTCGGCGCCGCGGGGCAACCGCTCGGACTCGATGCGCACCTTGATTCGGCGGATCTCGCGCACCGCCTCGGCGGACACACCGTCGAGCGGATACCGCGTCCGGTCCGCCATCAGCAGGAACCGCCGACCCAACTCCGCGTCGCCGGCCACCGAATGTGCGCGTAGCAGCGCCTGGATCTCCCACGGCTGCGCCCACTGCGCGTAGTACGCCTCATAGGAGGCCAGAGTGCGCACCAGCGGGCCGTTGCGGCCCTCGGGCCGCAGGTTGGCATCGACCTCCAGCGGCGGGTCGACGCTGGGTGTGCCCAACTGCGTTCGCACCTGCTCGGCGACCGATGTCGACCACTTGACGGCGTGAGCGTCACTGAAACCGCTGGCCGGCTCGCACACGAACATCACGTCGGCATCCGACCCGTAGCCCAGCTCGGCACCGCCCAGCCTGCCCATGCCGATGACGGCGATGGCCGCCGGGGCGTGGCCGTCCTCGGGCAGGTTGGCCCTGATGGTCGCGTCCAGCGCGGACTGCAGCACCGCCACCCACACCGAGGTAAGCGCCCGGCACACGTCGGTGACTTCGAGCATGCCCAGCAGATCCGCCGAACCGATGCGGGCCAGCTCCCGGCGGCGAAGGGTGCGTGCGGCGGCGATGGCGCGCGCCGGGTCGGCATAGCGCCCGGCCGAGGCGATCAGTGCCCGGGCCACTGCCGCGGGTTCGGTCTCGAGCAGCTTGGGTCCGGTCGGGCTGTCGGTGTAGTTCTGAATCACCTCGGGCGCGCGCATCAACAGATCCGGCACGTAGGCAGAGGTGCCCAGCACATGCATCAGCCGCTTGCCCACCGTGGGCTTGTCACGCAGGGTCGCCAGATACCAACTCTGCGTGGCCAGCGCCTCGCTGAGTCGCCGGTACGCCAAGAGACCGCGGTCAGGGTCCGGGGCATACGACAACCAGTCCAGCAGCCGGGGCAACAGCACCGACTGCACCCGGCCGCGGCGACCGCTCAGGTTTACCAGCGCCGCCATGTGCTTCAGCGCGGTCTGCGGGCCCTCGTAGCCCAGTGCCGCCAGCTGCCGCTCGGCGGCTTCGGACGTCATGCCGCGGCCGGCGATCTCCAGCCCGGCCGGGCCGATCGATTCCAGCAGCGGCTGATAGAAGAGCTTGGTGTGCAACCGGGACACCCGCACGTTCTGGTGCTTGAGCTCCTCGCGCAACACCCCTGCGGCGTCGTGTCGTCCGTCGGGCCGGATGTGTGCCGCCCGCGCCAGCCAACGCACCGCCTCGTCGTCGTCGGCCGGGGGCAGCAGGTGAGTGCGCTTGAGCCGCTGCAGCTGCAGTCGATGCTCGAGTAGCCGCAGGAACTCGTAGGAGGCGATCATGTTTGCCGCGTCCTCGCGCCCGATGTAGCCACCTTCGCCCAACGCCGACAGCGCGTCGACGGTGGAGGCAACGTGCAGTGACTCGTCGCTGCGGCCGTGCACGAGCTGCAGCAGTTGCGCGGCGAACTCCACGTCGCGCAGGCCGCCACTGCCGAGCTTGAGCTCGCGGCCGCGGATATCGGCCGGCACCAACTGCTCCACTCGACGGCGCATGGCCTGCACCTCGACCACGAAATCCGCACGCTCGCAGGCTGTCCACACCATCGGCATCAGCGCTTCCAGGTAGCGCTTGCCGAGTTCGGGGTCGCCGACCGCCGCTCGGGCTTTCAGCAGCGCCTGAAATTCCCAGGTCTTGGCCCAGCGCTGGTAGTAGGCGATGTGCGATTCGACCGTGCGGACCAGCTCCCCGCTGCGGCCCTCCGGCCGCAGCCCGGCGTCCACCTGAAAGAACGCCGACGACGCGACCCGCATCATCTCGCCGGCGACGCGGATGGTGACCGGGTCGGCCCGCTCACCGACGAAGATGACGTCGACGTCGCTGACGTAGTTCAGTTCGCGCGCACCGCATTTGCCCATCGCGATGACCGCCAGCCGCGGCGGAGTGCCCGCACCGCACACCGTTTTCTCGGCCACCCGTAGCGCTGCGGCCAGCGCCGCGTCGGCGATATCGGCCAAGTGGGCAGCCACCACGGTGAACGGCAACACCGGCTCGTCTTCGACGGTGGCGGCCAGGTCCAGCGCGGCCAGGATCAGCAGGTGATCCCGGTACAGGGCGCGCAGCCGGTGCACCACCGAGGCCGGCGCATCCGACGATTCCTCGACACACGCGAGGAACGATTGCCGCATCCGGTCGCGAGCCGGCAGCGCGATCTTGCCACTGAGCAGCTTCCAGGACTGTGGGTGCGCGACCAGATGGTCCCCCAGCGTCAGCGAGGAACCCAGCACCGCGAAGAGCCGTCCGCGCAGGCTGCGTTCGGTGAGGAGAGCCGCGTTCAGCTCTTCCCAGCCGGTGTCGGGTTTTTCGGCCAGCCGCACCAGCGTTCGCAGTGCGGCGTCGGCATCCGGTGCCCGCGACAGCGACCACAGCAGGTCGACGTGGGCCTGGTCGTCGTCGTCGGTCCAACCCAGCTGTGTCAGATGGGCGCAGGCATGGGGGTCGACCAATCCGAGACGGCCGACGCTGGGCAGCTTGGGTCGCTGCGTCGCGGGCTTCGTCACGACCTCGACGGTAGCGCAAGCCGGCGCGGTAGCGGCACGAGCGGCCGCGTTGGGCTACAGCGACAGGTAGGTGCGCAGTTCGTAGGGCGTGACGTGGCTGCGGTAGGTCGCCCATTCGCGGCGTTTGTTGCGCAGGAAGAAGTCAAACACGTGCTCCCCCAAGGCCTCCGCGACGAGTTCGGAGGCCTCCATGGCACGCAGCGCGCTGTCCAGGCTGGACGGCAACTCCCGGTAGCCCATGGTGCGGCGTTCCTCGGGGGTGAGGTCCCAGACGTTGTCCTCGGCCTGCGGGCCCAGAACGTAGCCCTTCTCCACGCCCCGCAGTCCGGCGGCCAGCAGCACCGCGAACGTCAGGTAGGGGTTACAGGCCGAGTCGGGGCTGCGCACCTCGATGCGCCGCGACGAGGTTTTGTGCGGGGTGTACATCGGCACCCGCACCAGTGCCGAGCGGTTGGCCGCGCCCCACGACGCGGCGGTGGGCGCCTCACCGCCCTGCACCAGCCGCTTGTAGGAGTTGACCCATTGATTGGTCACCGCGCTGATCTCCGAGGCGTGCTCGAGGATTCCGGCGATGAACGACTTGCCGACGTCCGACAGTTGCAGCGGATCGTCGGGGCTATGGAAGGCGTTGACGTCGCCCTCGAACAGACTCATGTGGGTATGCATCGCCGAACCCGGATGCTGCCCGAACGGTTTGGGCATGAACGTGGCCCGCACACCTTCTTCCAGCGCGACTTCTTTGATGACGTAGCGGAAGGTCATTACGTTGTCGGCCATCGACAACGCGTCGGCGAAGCGCAGATCGATCTCCTGCTGGCCGGGCGCGCCCTCGTGGTGACTGAACTCCACCGAGATGCCCATGAACTCCAGCGCCTCGATCGCATGCCGGCGGAACTTGGAGGCCGATTCGTGCACCGCCTGGTCGAAGTAACCGGCGTTGTCGATCGGAACGGGCTCCGTCCCGTCTTCGGGACCGGGCTTGAGCAGGAAGAACTCGATTTCGGGATGCACGTAGCAGGAAAAGCCGAGTTCGTTGGCCTTGGTCAGCTGCCGGCGCAGCACATGCCGGGGATCAGCCCACGACGGTGAGCCGTCCGGCATGGTGATATCGCAGAAGATCCGCGCCGAGTGGTGGTGGCCGGAGCCCGTCGTCCACGGCAGCACCTGGAAGGTCGACGGATCCGGGTTGGCCACGGTGTCGGATTCCGACACCCGGGCGAAGCCCTCGATCGAGGACCCGTCGAAGCCGATGCCCTCCTCGAAGGCGCCTTCGAGTTCGGCAGGGGCGATGGCGACCGACTTGAGGAAGCCGAGCACGTCGGTGAACCAGAGCCGAACAAAGCGGATGTCGCGTTCTTCGAGCGTGCGCAGGACGAATTCCTTTTGCCGATCCATAACTGGAACCCTATGCAAGCTCTGTTAATACCGTGTTACCAATGCCCGGCCAGACACGTTGCCAAGCCGGCTCAGGACCCGCAGCGAAGATTGGCCGGCGGCAATGTCAGTTCGACGAAGTAGCGCACCACCGCGGTGTCCACACAGTCGTTGCCGTCGAACACCGCCGTGTGCTGGGTGCCGTCGTAGGTGATCAGCGCGGCGCCCAGCTGCCGGGCCAGGTCTACCCCGGCCTGATAGGGGGTGGCCGGGTCGTGGGTGGTGGAGACCACCACGACCTTGCCCGGCGCAGCGGGTGCGGCGGCGTGTGGTGTTGAGGTCGCCGGTACCGGCCACAGCGCACACAGATCGCGCGGCGCGAAGCCGGTGAACTGCCCGTAGCTGAGGAACGGCGCGGCCTGGCGGAACTGCTGATCGGCCGACACCCACGACGCGGCGTCCGTCGGCGCCGGCGCGTCGACACAGCGAATCGCGTTGAACGCGTCCTGGTCGTTGTCGTAGTGGCCGTCGCGGTCGCGGCCGTAGTAGTCGTCGGCAAGCACCAGCAGGTCGCCGGCATCGGTGCCGCGCAGCAGCCCCAGCAGGCCACTGGTCAGGTACTTCCAGTGCTGCGGGGTGTAGAGCGCGTTGATGGTGCCGGTGGTGGCGTCGGCATAGCTCAGGCCGCGCGGATCCGTTGTCTTGCCCGGGCTGGCGGCCAGCGGGTCGACCAGCGCGTGGTAGCGATTGACCCACTGGGTCGGGTCGGTGCCCAGCGGGCAGGCCGTCGAGCGCGCACAGTCCGCGGCGTAGTCGTTGAAAGCGGTTTGAAATCCGGCCAGCTGCTTGACGTTTTCCTCGATCGGGCCGATGGTCGGGTCGATCGCGCCGTCGAGCACCATCGCCCGGACGTGGGCGCCGAACCGCTCGAGGTAGGCGGTGCCCAGCTCGGTGCCGTAGCTGTACCCGAGGTAGTTGATCTGGTCGTCACCCAGGGCCTGGCGGATCAGGTCCATGTCGCGCGCCGCCGACGCGGTCCCGACGTTGGCCAGGAACCCGGGGCCCATCCGGTCGGCACAGTGCTGCGCCAGCTCTCGGTACACCTGCTCGATGTGGGCCACACCGGCCTGGCTGTAATCGACCATCGGGTCGCGCCGGTAGGTGTCGAACTCGGCGTCGGTACGGCACCGCAGGGCCGGTGTCGAGTGGCCGACCCCTCGGGGGTCGAAGCCCACCAGGTCGAAGTGACGGGCGATGTCGGTGTCCTTCAGTTCGGGCGCCATCCCGGCGACCATGTCGACCGCGGACGCCCCGGGCCCGCCGGGGTTGAGCAGCAACGACCCGATCCGCTGCCCGGTCGCGGGAACCCGGATCACCGCCAGCGTGGCCTGCGCGGCGCCGGGATGGTCGTAGTCGACCGGGACCGACACCGTCGTACAGCGGGCCGTCGGAATGTCGCCGGAGTCGGGGAGGAAGGCGGAACACGAGCCCCAGTTCTGCTGCTGCGCCGCGGCCGCGGGCGTTACCGGGCCTTGGGTCTGACCGGTGTCGGCCTCGGGGGTCGCGCCGGCCGACGGTAGTTGACCGCCGAGCACGAGTCCGAATGACAGCAGCGCCGAGCTGAACGGTCTCAGACGCGACATGGCCAGCATCGTCTCACCCACGGATACCTGTCGCAGCGCGAACTGGTCACGCCTTGATCTCGTATCGGCGTGGTGCGCGGTGGGTGTGCGGCGGCCCTCAGCCGGCGCCGACGGTCGCCGCTTCCGCCACTTCTTCGTGTCGGCCGACGTGGGCTTCGGCGCGCATGCGTTTCACCATGTGCGGGTAGTGCAGCTCGAAAGCCGGCCGCTCCGAACGGATTCGGGGCAGTTCGGTAAAGTTGTGCCGCGGCGGCGGGCAGCTGGTGGCCCATTCCAGCGAGTTGCCGTGGCCCCAGGGGTCGTCGACCAACACCGGTTCGCCGAAGCGCCAACTCCTGAATACGTTCCACGCGAACGGCAGCACCGAGATGCCGAGGATGAATGCCCCCACCGTGGAGACCACGTTCAGCGTTTGGTAGCCGTCGGTGGGCAGGTAGTCCGCGTAGCGGCGGGGCATCCCGGCATTGCCCAGCCAGTGCTGGACCAGGAACGTGGTGTGAAAGCCGATGAACGTCAGCCAGAAATGCAGCTTGCCCAGCCGCTCGTCGAGCAGCCGTCCGGTCATCTTCGGGAACCAGAAGTAGACGCCGGCGTAGGTGGCGAAGACGATGGTGCCGAACAGGGTGTAATGGAAGTGCGCCACCACGAAGTAGCTGTCGCTGACGTGGAAGTCCAGCGGCGGGCTGGCCAGCATCACGCCGGTCAAGCCGCCGGCCAGGAAGGTGACCAGGAACCCGAACGAGAAGAGCATCGGCGTCTCGAAGGTCAACTGGCCCCGCCACATGGTGCCGATCCAGTTGAAGAATTTGAGGCCGGTGGGGACCGCGATCAGGAACGTCATGAAGGAGAAGAACGGCAGCAGCACCGCGCCGGTGACGAACATGTGATGGGCCCACACCGCCACCGACAGCGCCGCGATGGACAGGGTCGCATAGACCAGCGTGGTGTAGCCGAAAATCGGCTTGCGGGCAAACACCGGGATCACCTCGGAGATGATGCCGAAGAACGGCAGCGCGATCACGTACACCTCGGGATGCCCGAAGAACCAAAACAGGTGCTGGAACAGGATCACCCCGCCGTTGGCCGCGTCGTAGATGTGGGCACCGAGGTGGCGGTCGGCGGCCAAGCCGAACAGCGCGGCGGTCAACAGCGGGAAGATCATCAGCACCAGCACGCTGGTGACCATGATGTTCCAGGTGAAGATCGGCATCCGGAACATCGTCATGCCCGGTGCGCGCATGCACACCACGGTGGTGAGCATGTTAACCCCGCCCAGGATGGTGCCCAGACCACCCACACCCAGGCCCAGGATCCACAGGTCGCCACCGGGGCCGGGACTGTGGATCGCGTTGGACAGCGGGGTGTAGGCCGTCCAGCCGAAGTCGGCCGGGCCGCCCGGGACGATGAAGCCGCTCAGCGCGATCAGCGCGCCGAAGATGAACAGCCAGAACGACAGCGCGTTGAGTCGCGGGAAGGCCACGTCGGGGGCGCCGATCTGCAGGGGCAGCACCAGGTTGGCGAAGCCGAAGACGACGGGGGTGGCGTAGAACAGCAACATCGCGGTGCCGTGCATGGTGAACAACTGGTTGTACTGCTCGTTGGACAGGAATTGCAGCCCGGGTGCGGCGAGTTCGCCGCGGATCAGCAACGCCATCAGCCCGCCGATGAAAAAGAAGATGTAGCAGGCGACCATGTACATGATGCCGATCATCTTGTGGTCGGTGGTGGTGATGATCTTGTAGAGCAAGTTGCCCTTCGGCCCGACCCGGGCCGGAAACGGCCGGCGGGGCTGAAGGTCTTGGGCGGGCGGCGCTTCAGTGGTCATGGGTTGACTCCAGGGGGTCTCATGATCCGAGCGGCATCGGAGCAGCGTCGTAACGGCATTCGGACAAGCCGCCCAAGTATTCCGGCGCGCCACCGCCGCGCCCTAGGGCCAAACGTCCCTAGTTTCCGCGGGAACTTTGTGGTGAGACTCGCCAATTCGCCGGGGGTCGGTTGTCCTGTTAAGGGGTCGGTTGTCCTGTTAAGAGGCCGGCGTCCGCCCGACACACGCGTCGAGATCGACGCCGGCGCAATCCCCCAGGCTCGACGAAGCTACGGGGGTGCCCACCTACTCTTAGTCGCCGAGTTCGCCCGCCGGCGTCAGCATTTCGCGCCGCTCGGCGGGGTTGTCCCGCCGATCAGGTAAGCCGTGACGTAGTCGTCGACGCAGCTGTCACCCTGGAAGACCACGGTGTGCTGGGTTCCGTTGAACGTCAGCAGCGAGCCGTGCAGCTGGTTTGCCAGTTCAACTCCGGCTTTATAGGGCGTGGCCGGGTCATGGGTGGTCGACACCACGACCGTTGGCACCAGGCCCGGCGCCGAGACCGCGTGCGGCTTGCTGGTCGGCGGCACCGGCCAGAATGCGCAGGTGCCCAGTGGCGCGTCGCCGGTGAACTTGCCGTAGCTCATGAACGGCGCGAGCTCGCGGGAGCGGCGGTCCTCGTCGATGATCTTGGCGCGGTCGGTAATCGGCGGCTGGTCAACGCAATTGATGGCCACCCGCGCGTCCGTGGCGTTGGTGTAATGGCCGTGCGAGTCGCGGCGCATGTACATGTCGGCCAGCGCGAGCAGGGTGTCGCCGCGGTGGTCGGCCAGCTCCGAAAGGCCGTCGGTCAGGTGACTCCACAGATTCGGCGAGTAGAGCGCCATGATGGTGCCCACGATCGCGTCGCTGTAGCTGAGTCCCCGCGGGTCGTTGGTGCGCGCCGGCCTGCTCACCTGCAGGTTGTTGGGGTCGACCAGCGGGTCGACCAGGCTGTGATAGACGTCGACGGCCTTGGCCGGGTCGTTGCCCAACGGGCAGCTACCGTCCTTGGCGCAGTCGGCGGCGTAGTCGTTGAAGGCGTCCTGAAATCCCTTGGCCTGACGCAGATCCGCCTCGATGGGATCGGCGTTGGGGTCGACCGCGCCGTCAAGGATCATCGAGCGCACCCGCTGGGGGTAGGCCTCGGCGTAGGCGGAGCCGATCCGGGTGCCGTACGAGTAGCCGAGGTAGGTCAGTTTGTCGTCGCCCAGTGCCGCGCGGATGGCATCGAGGTCCTTGGCGACATTGACCGTCCCGACGTTCGCCAGGAACTCCTTGCCCATCTTGGCGACGCAGCGGCTGACGAATTGCCTGGTTTCCTCTTCAATGCGGGCCACCCCCGCGGGGCTGTAGTCGACCTGCGGTTCCGCCCGTAGCCGGTCGTTGTCGGCGTCGGAGTTGCACCACAGTGCCGGACGCGAGGACGCCACGCCACGCGGGTCGAAGCCGACGAGGTCGAACCGTTCATGGACCCGCTTCGGCAACGACTGGAAAACGCCCAGCGCTGCCTCGATACCTGATTCGCCCGGACCACCGGGGTTGATGACCAGCGAACCGATCTTGTCCCCCGTAGCCGGGAATCGAATGAGGGCCAGGGCCGCGATGTCACCGTCGGGATGGCCGTAGTCGACCGGCACGGCGAGCTTGCCGCACAGCGCGCCGCCGGGAATCTTCACCGCCGGATTGGAGCTGCGGCACGGCGTCCACTGCACGGGCTGTCCCAGCTTCGGCTCGGCCATCCGAGCGCGCCCGCCGACCACGCGGATGCAGCCCGCGAGAACCAACGCCACGGTGGCGAGCGCGGTCCAGATCAGCAACATGCGCGCGAACTTTTCGCGGCGAGACAGGCACATGGCAACCTATGGTGCCAGAGCCGGCCGAAGATGCTGGCTAACGACCGTCGTGGGACAAATCACCCGACGGCCGCCAGCAGTTCTTCCATGGCGATAGCAAACTCGTCGGCCATTTCCCACAAGTCTGGCAGCAGTTCCGGACACGAGACGAGACCGATGTCCAACTTGCCGTTGAGCGACATGACCGTGATATTGAGACCGGAGCCGTGAAAGATCGGCCCCAATGGGTACATCGACTTGACCTGGCAACCCAGCAGGTACAACGGAACCTGGGGCCCCGGCACATTGGAGACCACCAGGTTGTGCACCGGCAGGCTCTCGGTCAGCCGGGTCTTGGCGTAGACGCGCATCGCCACTCCGAAAACGGCCGGCGCGGCGAACTGTGACCAATCCTGCAACAGCGTCGCGCCGATGGCCGAACTATGGCCCTTGGCAGCCGAATTCGCTTGGGCGATGGCCCGCAGACGCTCCACCGGGTCGGCGATTTCGGTGTGCAGGCTGGAGAACATCGCCGAAACCTGGTTACGACCGGGACGATCGGACTTGCCGTGCACCGACACGGGCACCGACGCCACCAGCGACGAGTCGGGCAGGGCGTTGCGTTCGGCGAGATATTGCCGCAGCACCCCGGAAACCAGCGCCATCACCAGATCGTTCACCTTGACGCCGAAGTGGTTTTTCACCGTCTTGATGTCCTCGAGGTCCAGTTCGGCGTAGGCGATGGTGCGGCGGCCGCTGATGCTGGCGTTGAACACGGTGCGCGGCGCGGCGAACGGGCGTGCCATGGTCAGGCCGTCGCGGGCCCGCAACACCGTGGAGACCACCGAGGACACCGTCTGCGGCATCACGTTGGCCAGCTGTAACGGTCGCGCCGCGAACCTGACCAGGCCGCCGGCGGCGATCTGCCAGCCGCTGCCGCCGCCGACTCCGTCCACCGGATCCGGCGCGGGCGCGTCGGCTTCGGTGGTACACAGCTGCGACATCAGGTTGGCGCCGGTCACGCCGTCCACGGCGGCGTGGTGCACCTTGGTCATGATCCCGATGCGGCCCCGGTGATGGCAATCGGTACCTGCCACGCCTTCGACGACCCACATCTCCCACAGCGGCCGGCGGCGATCCAAGGGCAGCGACGCGATATGTCCGCAGATCTCCGAGAGTTCCGCCCGGCCGCCCGGTGACGGCAAACCGATGCGGTGCACATGGCGATCGATGTGGAAGTCGTCGTCGTCGACCCAGACCGGATGGTCGAGGTTCAACGGGCTGCTGGCGAGCTTCTCCCGGAACTCCGGCAGCGCTTTGACGCGAAGCGACAATGCCTCGCGCAGCCGGTCGAAGGTGTAGCCGCCCGGCATCGTCGAGGTGTCCAAGTCCATGATCGAGCACACGTGCATCGGCTGGGACGAGGTTTCCAGGTACAAGAAGCTGGCGTCGAGGCCACTGAGCCGCTGCATCCGCCGATGGTAAGCCGATTCACGGGGTCCCACAGTGTATCTACGCCGAAGAGATGGCAGACTGTGAGTGTCAAGACGAACCCGGGGACCCGAGCTGGGCCACGAGGATCGACCCGACCAACACCTAGGGACAATGATGTCTGAGCAGAATATCTACGGCGCCGGCCCGTCGACGCCCGCCGACCCGGCCGCGCCACGAACCAAGATCCGCACCCACCACCTGCAGAAATGGAAGGCCGAAGGCCACAAGTGGGCCATGCTCACGGCCTACGACTACTCGACCGCGAGGGTCTTCGACGACGCCGGCATTCCGGTGCTGCTGATCGGCGATTCGGCCGCTAACGTCGTCTACGGCTACGACACCACGGTGCCGATCTCGGTCGACGAGCTGATCCCGCTGGTCCGCGGCGTCGCGCGGGGCGCCCCGCACGCACTGGTGGTCGCCGACCTGCCGTTCGGCAGCTACGAGGCCGGACCCACCGCCGCGCTGGCCGCGGCCACCCGGTTCATGAAGGAAGGCGGCGCGCACGCGGTCAAGCTGGAAGGCGGCGAGCGGGTGGCCGGGCAGATCGCCTGCCTGAGCGCGGCGGGCATCCCGGTGATGGCCCACATCGGCTTCACCCCGCAAAGCGTCAATACTCTGGGCGGGTTCCGGGTGCAGGGCCGCGGCGACGCCGCCGAGCAGACCGTGGCGGATGCGATCGCCGTCGCCGAAGCCGGAGCGTTCGCGGTGGTGATGGAGATGGTGCCGGCCGAGCTGGCCACCCAGATCACCGGCAAGCTGACCATTCCGACGGTCGGAATCGGAGCCGGGCCCAACTGCGACGGCCAGGTCCTGGTCTGGCAGGACATGGCCGGTCTCAGCGGCGGCAAGGCCGCCCGCTTCGTCAAGCGCTACGCCGACATTGCGGGCGAATTACGCCGCGCTGCAAGGCAATACGCCGACGAGGTGGCCGGGGGGGCCTTCCCCGCCGAGGAGCACTGCTTCTAGGTCTTCTCGATGTTCTGGGTCGTCACTGGCACCGGTTCCGGAAGTCGGTCAGCGGCTGGCGAATGCCCTGCAGGTCGGCATGAACCGCCGGGTTGGCATCCATGTACTGCTGCAGCTGGTCACGGATATCCTCGCGGGGCTGACCCTTGAGGCTGGTGAAGTAGTCGTTGACGTCTGGATGGGTGAACAGATAGGCGGAGGTCGCCGCCGCCACCCCCGCCGAAACCCCGGCCAGGTCGGCTGCCGTGCAATTCGGCGGTGGCGGCGCGGGGTCGCCCGGATCCGCCCAGGCCGACCCGATGCCGCCCAACAGCATCGCGGCGCTGATCGCACCGGCGCCCAGCCCGCCGGCGACCACGCCGGACTGGGCACAACCCAACAACAACATCGACAACTCCTTCGTCAGGGATCCGAAGGGGATCCGATCGGCCTCCCACAGCCGAGCCGCCGCGGTGGCCCGCACCGCAAACGATAAGTGGTTCCGGCGACACGCATCGACCAACATGCCGTATCAGCCGGACCCGAGGCTGGGCCGGGCGGCCAACCCCGGGTGTGGCACTCTCTATGAGGCCTATCCACGATGTACGACCGCGGCGACGCGCTGTCACCGGAGGCGAAATGCCCGTACCTGCGCCGAAGATGGCGCGTCAGCTGGAGGTCGAGCGCAAGTTCGACGTCGTCGAGTCGACGGTGTCGCCGTCGTTTGACGGCATTGCGGCCGTGGCCCGGGTCGAGAAGAAGCCGCCCCAGGAGCTCGACGCGGTGTACTTCGACACCCCCGCACAGGATCTGGCCCGCAACCGGATCACCCTGCGACGCCGGACCGGCGGCCCCGACGCCGGTTGGCACCTGAAGTTGCCGGCCGGGCCGGACACCCGAACCGAGATCCATGCCCCGATCACCGGTGAGGACGCCGTGCCGGCGGAATTGCTGGATGTGGTGCTGGCGATCGTCCGTGACCGTCCCGTCGAGCCGGTCGCGCGGATCACCACCAGGCGGGAAAGCCAGTTTCTCTACGCCGCCGACGGCACCGCGTTGGCCGAATTCTGCAACGACCACGTCACCGCGTGGTCGGCCGGACAAGCCGACGACTCCGATGCCGGGCCCGCCGAACAGCAGTGGCGGGAATGGGAACTCGAGCTCATCGACGCGATCGGAGCCGCCGGTGACGAGCTGCTCAACCGGCTCAGTAACCGGTTGCTGGACGCCGGGGCCGCCCCCGCCGGGCACGGCTCCAAGCTGGCCCGGGTGCTGGGCCGGACGTCACCGTCGGCGCGCGGCCCGGCGCCGGTGGATCCGGTCCACCGGGCGGTGGATCCGGTCCACCGGGCGGTGGCCCAGCACGTGGAAGAGCTGCTGACGTGGGATCGCGCGGTGCGCGCCGACGTCGACGACTCGGTGCACCAGATGCGGGTGACCACCCGCAAGATCCGCAGCCTGCTGCGGGAGGCCCCGGATTCGTTCGGATTGGCCGACGGCGCGTGGGTTCTCGACGAACTGCGTGAGCTCGCCGGTGTTTTGGGGGTGGCGCGTGACGCCGAGGTGCTCGCCGAGCGCTATCAACGCGAACTGGACGGGCTGGACCCGGAGCTGGTGCGCGGGCCGGTGCGCGACCGCCTCGTCGAGGGTGCCCGTCGGCGATATCAGACGGGATGGCGACGGTCGCTGATCGCGATGCGCTCGAAGCGATACTTCCGGCTATTGGACGCTCTCGACGCGATGGTGGCCGAATACCCCGTGACCACACTCGGACCGGGGCCCGAGCCGGCCCCGCCCACCATCGACGCGGCCTACCGCCGCGTCAAGAAAGCCGCCAACGCCGCCAAGGCGGCGCGGGCCGCCCACGCGGCAGGCGAAGCGCCCGAGCAGGCCGAGGACGGCGCGGCCGCAGTAATCCACCCCAACGAGGCCCTGCACCGAATCCGCAAGCGCGCCAAGCGATTACGCTATACCGCGGCGGCTACCGGAGCCAACGGGGTGGCCCAGCAGGCAAAGGCCGTCCAGACGTTGCTCGGAGATCATCAAGACAGTGTCGTCAGCCGGGAACATCTGCTCGAACAGACCGCAGCCGCGCATGCCGCGGGTGAGGACACCTTCACCTACGGGCTGCTCTATCAGCAGGAAAGCGATCTTGCCGAAAGCTGCCGGGCACAGCTCGGTGCGGCGCTGCGCAAACTCGACAAAGCGGTGCGCAAAGCACGACCTTGAGCCGCGCGAGGCAAATCCCGGTGGGGCGCGAGCGCGGGCGAGTTGGCCTGTAAGCCGGATTCTGTTCCCTGCCGCCGCGGCTGAACCAACGGCGGCACGGCGGCGACCATCCATCTGGACACACCGTCACCGGGTGCCTCAAGCGGCCTACCCGCAGACTCGGGCGAGCAACCCTCGAGCGTCTGCGCGGCCGCACCTTGGTGCGGCCTTCTTGGCCTTGCTTCGGGTGGGGTTTGCCTAGCCACCCCGGTCACCCGGGATGCTGGTGCGCTCTTACCGCACCGTTTCACCCTTACCACCGCGAGGATGGCGGTTTGTTTTCTGTGGCACTTTCCCGCGAGTTACCTCGGATTGCCGTTAGCAATCACCCTGCTCTGTGAAGTCCGGACTTTCCTCGACTCGGCGCCGATCCTTGCGAACCAACTCGAGCCGCGGCCGCCCGGCCAACTCGTCCGCGACCAACACCGTACCTCCTGCGCATATTCCAAGGCCAGCGTGCGTTTGGCCGCCGCGAGCAATATCGTTTCGATATCGTCTGCCCCGGCAGCATGAGACGACGGGAGGTGCGGATCGATGTCGTCGACCAGGTGGCAAACCCGCGCCGACTCCGGCGACTGGGACGCCATCGCCGTACAGCTCAGCGCCCACGGCGGCGCTTTGCTACCCAGGCTGGTCACGGCCACCGAGGCGGCGCGCCTCCGCAGGCTGTATACCCAGGACGACCTGTTCCGCAAGACCGTCGACATGGAGCGCCACCGCTATGGCGCCGGCGAATACCGCTACTTTCGACGGCCCTACCCGGAGCCTCTCGAGCAGCTCAAGCACGCCTTGTATCCGCGGCTGCTGACCATCGCCCGGGACTGGTGGGCCAAACTGGGCAGGGACAGCCCCTGGCCGGACACCTTGGACGAATGGCTGCAGATGTGCCATGCCGCCGGCCAGACCAAGCCCACCGCGCTGCTGTTGCGATATCGCACCGGGGATTGGAACGCCCTGCACCGCGATCTCTACGGCGACTTGGTGTTTCCGCTTCAGGTGGTGATCAACCTCAGCGACCCCGCCACTGATTACACCGGCGGCGAGTTCCTCCTGGTCGAGCAGCGGTACCGAGCCCAATCACGCGGCACCGCAACGCAATTGCCGCAAGGGTATGGGTACGCATTCACCACTCGGGACCGCCCGGTTCCCTCGGCTCGCGGGTGGTCGGCCGCACCGGTACGACACGGTATCTCGGTGGTGCATTCGGGGGAACGCTACGCGTTGGGTCTGATTTTCCACGACGCCGCCTGAACCGCCGGTTCAGCCGACCGCGGGCGCGGCGCGGCGTGATCAGCCGCGTCAACACAGTTTTGAATTTTTCTTCAGAACCACTTGACTGATGATAGCTTCGTGAGTGAAGATATCGTCAGTTTCTAGTTCTGGAGGATGTCTGGTGACATACGATCTGGCTGCCCACAACAATTTGCACAGCGAGCAGGGCGCTCGCGCAGGCGAGCACCCCGGACGTTCGCGCAACCCGGTGATCAAGGTTCACGACATCGCCTGGCTGGAGTTCGAGAAGCCCGACCTGAACCGCGCCGGGGCGTTCGCTGCGGCGTTCGGCTTCGCCGTCTCCGCACGCACCCCCGACGAGCTGCAGCTGCGTGGGACCGACGCCGGATCGCCGTGCATCCTCATCCGGCGCGGCCAGCGGTCCCGACTGGTCGGCGCGGCATTCACCGCCCAGGACAAGGACGACCTGCTGCGACTGTCCGACGCAACCGGACGGACCCCCCAGCGGCTGCCCCAAACGCTCGGCGGCGTCTCCGTCGACCTGACCGATCCGGGCGGGCTCACGGTCCGCGTGGTGGCAGGCACCCACCCGTTGGAACCGCTGCCGTCACCGCCGCCGCACACCTTCAACACCGGGCACGAAGTGCAGCGCGTCAACGCCACCCAACGGCCGCCCCGGCGCCCGGCCACCGTGCAACGGCTCGGACACCTGGTCCTGCAGACCACCACCTACCTGCAGACACTCAACTGGTACCTCGACACGCTCGGGATGATCGTCAGCGACTTCCTGTACTACCCGGATCAACGCAACCGCGGACCGGTCATGAGCTTCATCCGCTGCGATCGCGGCATGACGCCCACCGACCACCACACGCTGGCGCTCACATTGGGTCCGGCCAACCGCTACGTGCATTCCGCCTATCAAGTCTGCGACCTGGATTCGCTGGCAGCCGGCGGGCAATACCTGGCCGACTGCGGGTATCGCCGGTCATGGGGTATCGGCCGCCACATCCAGGGCAGCCAGCTCTTCGACTACTGGCGCGACCCGGAAGGGCTGCTCGTCGAGCACTTCACCGACGGCGACATGTTCGACTGCACGCTGGAACCCGGCTGGGCGCCGTTCACAGCTTCCGGCCTTGCCCAATGGGGCCCGCGCGCGACCAAAGACTTCCTCGGTGCCGACCTCAAATCCCTACCGCGAGAAGCGCTGTCGATGCTCCGCGGCTTGCGCGCCGACAACGAATTCGATTCCCGCCGGCTGATCGGCCTGATCAAAGCCGCCAACTCATGAGCGTCTCGATCCTGCGCACCACAGACGCCTGGTGGGTGCAAACCTCCGACGGCGCAACCAAAGTCGATACCGCCGCGGTAAGCACCGGCGAGTTGCTGGCCGACCGAGCTGACATCGACGCCGCCGCGACCGGCGGTGAGCGCGTCGGGGTGGACGGCCTGCGGCTGATGTCGCCGGTGACGACGCCCTGCCGGGTGGTGGCGCAGATGACCAACTTCGCCTCACACGTCAAAGACTCCGGCATGGACCCGAATTCGACTCCGCTGACCTTCTTTCGCAAGGCGTCGGGTTCGATCAGCGGGCCGTTCGATGACATCGTCAAGCCGGCACACGTCCAGTTCTTGGACTACGAGGTCGAGATCGGGTTGGTCATCGGCCGGGAGTTGCCCGTCGGCACCACCGTCACAGCCGCCAATTGGACCGACTACGTCGCCGGCCTGGTGGTGGCCAACGACGTGTCGGCACGCGACATTCAGCTCCCCAAAACACAGTTCTACGAAGCCAAGTCGTATCCGACGTTCACCCCGGTGGGCCCCGCGCTGGTGCTGCTGGATGCCGGTGAGCTCGGGCGCTTCGGCGAGTTGCGGCTGCGGCTGCGGGTCAACGGTGAACTGCGCCAAGACATGCGGGTGGCCGGCGACATGATCTATTCGCCGCTGCAGGCCCTGCAGGGGCTGGCGCGGTTTCAGCACCTGCAGCCCGGAGATCTCGTACTGACCGGCACCCCGGTGGGCACCGCGCTGTCCGCTCCCGCGAAACCCGTCCAGCTCGTCAGTTCGCTACTGCCGCCCGCGGTCAAGTGGAAAGCCTTCTTCAAACGCCAACTGGGCAATCCCAAGTACCTGCACGACGGCGACGTCGTCGAGGCCACCGTCGCCACCGACGACGGCGCGATCGACCTCGGCACCCAACGTACGGCGGTGCGCTACCAGTGATCACTGCACCCGAATCCGTGCCGGTCGCCGTCGTCGGCGCCGGGCCTACCGGGGTCACCGCGGCCACCCTGCTGGCCCAGTACGGCATCCCCGTCTTGCTGCTGGACCGGTGGGAAAGCGTCTACCCGCAACCGCGGGCGGTACACCTGGACGACGAGATCAGGCGGATCATCACCTGGCTGGGAATCGGTGACGAGTTCGCCGCGATCTCGCGCCCGGCCCTGGGGCTGCGGCTGGTCGACCCGGATCTGCGGACGCTGGCTCAGTTCCACCGCGATCCGGCGCACAGCGTGCACGGCTTTCCGCAAGCCAACATGTTCGACCAGCCGGAACTGGAAGAACTGCTGCGGGCAAACCTCAAGAAGCACAGCTGTGTTGCGCTTCGCGGCAACGCCGAAGTCACCGAGGTCAGCCAGCGCGAGCCCGGCCTGGTGCGGCTCAACTACACCGATCGGTGCAGCGGCGAGCAGCACGTCGTCGACACCGGCTACGTCCTGGGTTGCGACGGCGCCAACAGCGTCGTGCGCTCCTCGATCGGTGCCGTGCTGCGTCACCGTCGTTTTGCGCAACGATGGCTGGTCGTCGACGTGGCGACCGACGCCGCGATCGACCAGTGGGACGGGGTACATCAGGTCTGCAGTCCGCACCGGGCCGCCACCTACATGCGCATCGGTGAAAACCGGTACCGCTGGGAATTTCAGCTGCGGGCCGACGAGACCGCCGCTGACTTCGCCACCATGGCGAGCCTGTATCCACTGCTTTCCCCGTGGGTCAACGCGGTACCGGCCGACCGGCTGTCGGTGGTGCGGGTCGCCGAGTACACGTTCCGCGCCGCCGTTGCCAACACCTGGCGCCAGGGCAACGTCTTTCTGCTCGGCGACGCCGCTCATCTGACTCCGCCGTTCATCGGTCAGGGCATGGGCGCCGGAATACGCGACGCGGCCAATCTGGCCTGGAAGCTGGCCGGCGTGCTGACCGAGAACCTGACCGCCACGGTTCTCGACACCTACGAACAAGAGCGAAAGCCGCACGCGCAGCACATGATCGGACTGGCATTGGCCATGGGATGGTCCATGACAGCCGGCGGGCGGGCGGGCGACGCCGTACGCCGTGCCCTGGTGCCCCGGCTGCATCTGGTCCCGGGGCTGCGGTCGCTGTTCACCAACAGCCGAACGCCGGCACTACACAGCAACGCCTTGGTACACAAGACGTTTGACGGATGGCGTCACGCGGGAACGTTGTGCCCCAACGCAATCCTGCCGTCGGGCGAGCGGGTGGACACCGTGCTCGGGACAAAGTTTGCCCTCGTCACCACCAAGACACCCGATTCCCAACTGCGTGAGCGGCTTTGCGCGCTGGGGGCCGTGGTCATCGACGCACCGCCAGGCAGCGAACTTGCCCGCTGGTTACACCGCGGTGGGGTGACGGCGGCGGTCATCCGGCCCGACCGCACCGTGCTGCGCGCCGGTCGGCGGCTGTCCGCTTTGGTTGACGCGGTACCCCGATTTGCGTTGTCCGGCAACAGCAATAGCGCTGATTCTGAGAGGAGATGACGATGCGCAACGATCCCCGTGGTGTCGTGCTGGCGTGCTGCGGCGCGCTGGTGGTGGTCATGTCGGCGGTCGCCGGCGTCAACGTGGCGCTGCCCGACATCGCATTGGACCAAGGGGCCAGCGCGACCGATCTGACCTGGATCGCCGACGCCTACACAGTGGCGCTCGCGGCGCTGGTGCTGCCGGCGGGAGCCATCGGTGACGACTTCGGCCGCCGCCGCACCCTGATCGGCGGCACCCTGCTGTTCGGGCTGGCCAACGTGCTGGCGGCCGCCGCCGGCTCACCGCACACGATCATCATCGCCCGGGTGATCATGGGTATCGGCGCGGCACTGATCATGCCGAGCACGCTGTCGACGATCACTGCCGTCGTGCATCCCGACCATAAGGGCCGCGCGGTCGGCATCTGGGCCGGATTCGCCAGTGCGGGATCGATTATGGGGCTGCTGATCAGTGGCCTGCTGCTCGAACACTACTCATGGCGCTCCACCTTCATCGGCACCGCCGCGATGGCCGCGGCATCGCTGCTCGTCACGGTGGCACTGGTGCCCAACACCAAGAGCGCGGAGGAACCCGCGCCCGACTTCCCCGGGGCCGGTCTGAGTGCCATCGGGATCGGCGCGCTGGTGTACGGCATCATCGAAGGCGCCGACCATGGCTGGACCCATTCCACAGTGGTTGTGGCTTTCGTCGCGGCGGTGTCGGCGATGACCCTGTTCGTCGTCCACGAGTTGCGCGTTGCGCGCCCGATGCTGGATCCGCGGCTGTTCGCCGACGGCGGCGTCAGTTCCGGAACGGCGGCGCTGATCATCCAATTCCTGGGCACCTTCGGCTTCTTCTATGTCGGGCTGCAGTACATCCAGCTGATGCTCGGCTATGGGCCGCTCAAGTCCTCGCTGGCGATGCTGCCGATGGCCGCAGTCGTCCTTCCGGTTTCCGCGATAGCCCCGAAACTCGGTGAGCGCGTTGGCAATCGGCTGGTAATCGCCGCGGGGCTGGCCTGCATGGTTGCCGGCTTCGCCGTGCTGGCCCGCCTCGGCACCGCCTCCACCTACACCGATCTGCTGATCGGCATGCTGGTCTTCAGCGGCGGCCTGGCCTTGTCGGCCACCCCGGCGACCAACACCATCGTGGACTCGCTGCCGCCGGACAAACAAGGCGTCGCCTCGGCGATGAACGACGTCACTCGCGAACTGGGCGCCGCCCTGGGCATCGCGCTGCTCGGCTCCCTGTTCAGCGCCGGTTACCGTAATCACCTCAGGCTGCCGGCGGCGGTGCCGCAGCAAGCGGCCGGCACCATCCGCGAATCACCCGCGGCCGGCATGCACGTCGCCGCCGACCCGCAACTGGGCGCGCTGGGCCCCAACGTCAACGACGCCGTCCGCGATGCCTTCGTCACCGGCCTGTCGCACGCCTTCACCGCAGGCGCCGTCATCACCGGTCTGACGCTGGTTCTCCTGCTGGTGTTCCCGCTGCCGCGACGCGGACGGCACCGCAAGGCGCGGCGTCTGCCTGCGCCGCCGAGCCCGTCGTGGTGGCTGCCGCTGGTGCGCGGCCAGCTGCAGAGAATTCCCCTGCCCACCAAATCGCCAACGCCGCAACGAATCAGCGAGCTCTGAGCTGATCTGATCGGAGGTCCGAAATGTCCTTTGTGAACGCGGCACCGGAAACAATCTCGGCAGCGGCGGCGGACCTCGCCAGTATCAGCACGACGATCGGTGCGGCCAACGCAACGGTTGCGGTCTACACCACTCGGTTGGCGGCGGCAGGGGCTGATGAGGTGTCGGCGGCACTCGCAACGTTATTCGGGTCGCACGGCCGGTTATATCAGGCGGTCAGCCTGCGCGCGGCGGAGTTTCATGAGCAGTTCACGCAGGCGTTGGCCGCGGCATCAATTTCATATTCCACCGCTGAAACGACCAGCACGGCATTGATGCACGACGCGCTCAGCGTGCTGAACGCACCCTCTCAGGCGCTCCTGGGGCGTCCGCTCATCGGCAACGGCACCAATGGCGGCCCAGGGCAAAAAGCGGTGCTTGAGGCAATCCCGTTTCGCCGCCGTAGCCGGCACGGGCGTTTTGCCGAAAGAGCAACGCAGCAAACCCTCTACGAGAGGAACCAGAATGGCAACTCAAGCCGATTTCGCGTACACCGAACCGCCGCAGCGGGTGATCAGCAAACTAGACGACGGGCCGGCGCATGCCGTGCGGTCCGCCGAGGAGATCGTGGCCGGGTTACCCGACACGTCCGCCCGGACGCACCACGACGGTGACCTCGAGCACCTCGGTGCCGTAACGGCCGTGCACCGGTTCGTCGACGCACCGGGCGACAGCGAAACCGTCAGGTGGCACTTCGTGGAATCCGGCGCCGCGTCGGACCCGACGGTGGTGTTCCTGCATGGGCTGCCCGACTCCTGGTGGCAGTGGCACTATGCGCTGGAAGGGCTCGGCCGCCGCTATCACTGCCTGGCCGTCGACCTCAAGGGTTACGGCCAATCCGACAAACGCAGCGGTGATTACCGGCAGGCCGGCGTCGCGGCGCAGCTCGGCGCCCTCCTCGACGAACTCGGTGTCGGCGAATTCATCCTGATCACCCATGACCGCGGCAGTCCGGTCGGTGATCATCTGGTCGCGGCAATGGGTGCGCGGGTGCGGGGATACGGTCGTGGCCAGCAACATCTTTGGCATCTGCACCCGCGACTGCATCCCCAGGAAAAGCTGATGCAGTCGGCGGAGGCGCCGGCGATGCTGCGCGAGGCCCGGCGGTTCGTGACGACCGTCTATACCTGGCTCGCCGAGCGGCCCGTGGCCCGAGAAGACCTGATTCGCACCATCGAGGAGTTCAGCCACCCGGGGGTCGCCACCGCGGTCCCCCGCTACTTCCACTCGTCGTCGTTTCGGCAGGAGTGGGTGGATCGGCGGAGCCGGCTCATCCGGGCCTGGACGGCTCCGGTGCTGCTGCTGCAGGGCGCTCATGATCCGCTGCAGCCACGCGAGTTCTACCGGGAGCCAGAGCTTTTGGCGATGCTGCCGCCGGGCAGCGGCGTGCACCTGTTCGACACCGGTCACTTCTGGCCATTCGAGGCGCCCCAGGCGACGGTTGACGTGCTCACCGATTTCTGCGACCGCGTGGCCCGGAAATCGTCGCCGGTAAGCAGCGGCACGCCGGCATAGTGCCGGGCCGCTTCCGGATGCGACCGCCTGCCGCTCAGACCACCGCGCTCACGCCATCGTCCAGAAAGGGCAACGGCCGCAGGCAAAGTCGATGCGCCTCCTCGGCGGGCATGCCGAACAGCCGCAGTAGGTTCTCGGCGACTTCGTCGGTGGCTTGGGCGGCGTCGCGTTCGGGCTGATCGCACAACAGTTGACCGAGTCCCAACAGCGCGCCGGCGGCAACCGCCATCGCCAGTTCCGGGTCTTCCACGTCGAACCGGCCGGCAGCTGCGGCCGCGGCGATATCCCTCTTGCTACGCGGCGCCAGGCCACGGTCCGAGGTAATCAATTCCAGCCCGTGGGAGAGCACGACACCGCTCTCCTCCGGGCGCCGGCGAAACATTCGGCCGGTCAGCCGGAAGCTGCGCGCGAAGGTCTCCGCGGGATCCTCGGACGCGTCCGCGATGGCGTCCAACAGTGCCCCGTGAGCGTCGAGCACCTCGTTGACCGCCGCCTGAAACAGTTCTTCCTTGCTGTCGAAGTGGTTGTAGAACGACCCGACGCCGACGTCGGCTGCGTGGCTGATGTCCTGCACCGGGACGTTGACCTTGCCGGCGGCGATGAATCGTTGTGCGGCTTTGATCAGGGCGGCTCGGGTGCGCTGCTTTCGACGTTCCTGACGGTTGGCCCGCCTGTCGGAATCATCCACGCAGCTTCTCCTCGTCCCAGGCCGATCTGGCTTTTGCCTCAATACCTCACTATTGACGATACACTCAGAAATCCTTGTGGGGGCGGATGCGTTGCGGCCGCGCCCCGCGCTGCTCATGCGGGGCCGGAAATAGCCCCGAATCAGCTCGGCGAGCCGAAGCAGACCACGTTGCGCGCCCCTCGCCCGGCGGCCATGTCGGTAAACGCCGCCTCGACGTCGTCGATGCCGATGCGTCGGGTCACCAGCGCCTCGATGTCGAGCCGGCCGCGCAAGGCTAGCTCGGCGAGCACCGGGATATCACGGGCCGGGTCGCTGGCGCCGTAGACGCTTCCCTGGATCTTCTTGCCGTCGGCCATCAGCATCAGTGCGGGCAACGTCACCGACTCGGTGAACCCGGCGGCGCCCACCAGCGTGACCGATCCGCCGCGGCGGGTGGCGTCGAAGGCGGCACGGATGGTCGCCGGCTTGCCGACCACCTCGATCCCGTGGTCGACGCCGGCGCCGCCGGTAAGGTCGCGGACTGCGCCGACGAGGTCGGCCGCACCGATGTCGACCGTGTCGATCGCGCCGTTGGCGGTTGCGGCCGGAAGTTGGGCAGCGTTGCGGTCGGCAGCGATGATCCGCGCCGCCCCGGCCAGCCGGGCTCCCTGGATCGCGGCCAGCCCCACCCCGCCGCACCCGATGACCAGCACACTTTCCCCGGGGCGGACCGCCGCGGTGCGCAGCACCGCGCCCACTCCAGTGGTGACCCCGCAACCGAGCAGCGCGGCGTGGTCCAGGGGCAGTGACCGGTCGACCGGCACGACGGCGGCGGCCGGCAGCAGGGTCTCTTCGGCCAGCGTCCCGGCGCCCATCTCCGGCCACACCGGGCCGGTCGGACTGTCGGCATACGGGCCGCCGAAGGCGTGCTTGAGGCCGTGTGGGCAGAGTTGGGTTTCGCCGCGCAGACAGTGCGGGCAGCGCCGGCAGGGCACGTTCCACGTCAGCACGACATGGTCGCCTGGGCTGACGGTGGTGACGGCGCCGCCCACCTCGGTGACGATCCCGGCGCCCTCATGACCCAGCGTGCAGGGCAGCAGCGCCGGCATGGAGCCGTCGCACACCGACAGGTCGGTGTGGCACACACCGCTGGCCTGAAGTCGCACCCGCACTTCGTGGTCGCCGAGGCGCCGCAGCGCGAGCTCCTCCACCGCCGTCGGTCGCCCGGCCTCGCGCAGCACCACCGCCCTCATGGGTCGGCACCTGTGATCCGTGTCATAGCGACTTACGATGGCGAGATAACCGCACCGGGTCAAGGTTGCCTCGGGCGTCGGGTGAGGAGAAGGGCCCCAAGATGAGCAAGACGGGATCAACGGTGATCACGCACGACAGCCACATTGCCGGCGAGGGACCGGTCTTGACGATCGGCGGGGAACCGCAGCCGGGTGCCGCGGGGACTTACCCGGTACACAATCCGGCCCGGCCGGCCGAGATCGTCGGCCATGCGCCGGCGGCAGACCGGGCCCAGCTCGACGCCGCGGTGTCGGCGGCACGGCGGGCAGCGCCGGCGTGGCGAGCGCTCAGCGTCGCCGAGCGGGCCGCCGCGCTCACCTCCGCGGCGGCCACTGCCGCCGAACAGCTGGTCGCGTGGGACGGCGCGCGGCTCTATACCCGTGAACACGGAAAAGTCCTCAGTGAGGCCAACTTTGAGATCAGCACCGGCCCGGGCCTGGCGGCGCTGATCGGCTCGATGGCCGAGGCGGCGCTGGCGTCGGAGCAGCTCGACCCGCGGTCGGCCTACCCGCGCCTGCAGCGGGAGCCGTTCGGCGTGGCCGCGCTGGTGCTGCCGTTTAACTGGCCGCTGGCGCTGACGATGACGAAGCTGACGTCGGCCCTGACGGCGGGTAACACCGCCGTCGTCAAGGTCCCGCCGACATGTCCACTGGCCGCCCTGCAGCTCGCCGGGGCGCTGGCCGCCGCACTACCACCGGGCGTGGTCAACGTGCTCGCCGGCCCGGGCAGTGACCTTGCCCAGGCGTTGGTCACTCACCCCGGCATCGACGTGATCTCACTGACCGGCGGCGTGGGCACCGGCCGCGCGGTCATGGCCGCGGCGGCGGCGCGGCTGACTCCGGTGTTGCTGGAGCTGGGCGGCAACGACGCGGCGATCATCGCCCCCGACCTCGCGGTCAGCGACGAGCTGGTGGAGCGGCTGGTGACGGCGACCTACACCACCGGCGGCCAGGTCTGTATGGCGATCAAGCGGCTCTACGCTCCGGTGCAACGGGCGGGCGAGCTGGCCGAGGCGGTGCTGGCCCGCTGTGAGCGGGAGGTGGTGGGCGATGGCCTCGCCGAGGAGACGACGCTGGGCCCGCTGCACACCGCGGCGGGGCGCAACCGGGTGACCGCGCTGGTCGGCGACGCCGAGGCGCGCGGCGCGTCGGTGCGAACCGCGGGGCGGATCCGCGAGGCCGACGCCGACGCGGCGGGATACTTCGTACTGCCGACCGTCGTCACCGATCTGGCGCCCGATTCGGCGCTGGCCACCGAGGAGCAGTTCGGCCCGGTGTTGCCGATCTTCGGTTACGACGACCTCGACGACGCCGTAACCGCGGCCAACGCAACCGAATTCGGTCTGACCGCGTCGGTGTGGACGGGTGACGATGCGCTCGCGGATCGGGTGGCGTCGCAGCTGGTGGCGGGCACGGTCAGCGTCAACTGTCACGGCTTGGCCGCCCAGGATCCGCGGCTGCCGTTCGGCGGCTGCGGCCAGTCGGGCATTGGCCGCGAACTCGGCATCGAGGGGATCCGGGCGTTCACTCAGGCCCGGGCATTCGTCCGGCACCCGGCGCCACGCTAACCCGAAGCGCTTGGGACATTGGGGATTTGGGGCCTACCGACCACCGGCCTGTCAGCCAGTTCGCGGCGGGACGTAGCACGTGTGCTACATTCGGTGGGGTGGCCACCGAGATCACCCAGCGCGAGCTTCGCAACAACAGCGGAGAGATCATGCGCAAGCTGGACCAGGGCGAATCCTTCGTCGTGACCCGCAATGGGGTTCCCGTCGGCGAGCTTTCGCCACTGCGTCGCCATCGATTCGTCAGCGCCGGGGCGGCGGTAGCAGCGTTCAAGGGCGCTCCGCGCATGGAGTTCGAACGCCTCCGAGCGGACCTGGACGGGATTGTTTCCCAGGAGATTACGCCTCGTGGCTAAGCCTGCTCGTGCCGCCCAAGGCCTCATCGACACGTCGGTGGTGATCGACCTGGATCACATCGACGTCGGGCAGCTGCCACGCGAACTCGCCGTGAGCGCCCTCACCATGGCAGAGCTCGCAGCCGGCCCGCACGCGACGGACGATGCGGCAGAGCGGGCGCGACGTCAAGACCGCCTCCAACGCGCCGAGGCCACCTTCGACCCGCTGCCGTTCGACCGCGAGGCCGCGAGGGCTTACGGACGCATCTATGCGGCCATCGTCGCGACCGGCCGCAGGGCTCGGGGCCCGCGGGCCGTCGATCTGCTGATCGCAGCCACCGCCCTCGCGGCCGACCTGCCCCTCTATACCCGCAATGTCGACGACTTCCGAGGCATCGATCACCTCCTGACCGTCGTCAGCGTTTGACATCCGCCGAGGCCCGGGAGCATCGCGTCGGGCCGCCGACCGCCAGTACCGGGCCGCGGCTCGACGGCAGGATCCGGCTGTCACCGGTTCGCCTGCACACCAAGCTGTTTGCGGTCACTCAGGGCTACGCGCGTACAGTAATTCGATGGCTGTCGCCCCGTCCAATGAGCGGATGATCGCCGGGGTCGCCGCCGCGGCCGTCTCGCTCGGGGTGGCCCAGCTGGTAGGCATCCCGTTCGGTGCACGAGCCGATGCGCGTACCGCGATCGGCTCGGCCGTCGTCGACCTGACACCGGTGCCGGTCAAAGAGTGGGCGATTGCGACCCTGGGCGCTCAGGACAAACTCTTCCTGGCCGTCGCCGTGCTCGTGGTGATCGCCACGATCGCCGCAATCGCCGGGACCCTCGAGACGCAGCGCCGACCGCTCGGTAGCGCGGTGATCGCCACGGCGGGGGTCCTCGGCTGCGTCGCGGTGCTGTCCCGGCAAGGGGCGACGGCACTGGACACGATCCCCACCGTCGCCGGCACCGCCTGCGGCGTGGCGACCCTGCGCTTGGTTACCCGCCGGTTCGGGCCCGGCCCGAAGGAACCGGACCGGCCCGATAACGGCCGGCGCAGGTTGGTGGTGTTCGGATTGCTCGGATTCGGAGTGGCCAGTGGCGTGCTGGGTGCGGTCATCACGCGGTTGGTGCACTCGGTGGCCGGCGACCGCAACAGCTTTGCGCTCCCCCGACCGCGAACACCGGCGCCGCCGATACCTGCCGATGTGCAACCGAACGGCGTTGCGCTACCAAGCTTTGTCACCGCCAGCGCCGACTTCTACCGGGTGGACACAGCGCTCAGCGTTCCCAACTCAGCCACGGCGACTGGCGGCTGCGCATCCACGGCATGGTGGACCGCGAAACCACCTACAGCTTCGCCGACCTCGCCCGCTTCGACGTCGTCGAAACGGTGACGACACTGACCTGTGTTTCGAATCCTGTTGGCGGCAAACTAATTTCGACTGGCGTCTGGACCGGATACCGGTTGGCCGATCTGCTGGCCGCGGCCGGTGTGCACCCCGACGCCGACATGGTTCTCTCGACCTCGATCGACGGGTTCACCGCCGGCACGCCGGTGGCGGCGCTCACCGATGGTCGCGACGCCCTGCTGGCGGTCGGCCTCAACGGTCAGCCGCTGCCGATCGAGCATGGCTACCCGGCGCGGCTGGTGGTGCCCGGCCTCTACGGATACGTGTCGGCCACCAAGTGGGTCGTCGACTTGGAGCTGACCCGCTTCGACAGAGCCAAGGCGTACTGGACGCGGCACGGCTGGGCGGCACAGGCGCCGATCAAGACCGAGTCTCGGATCGATGTGCCGAAAAATGGTCAGCGGGTGCCGGCGGGACCGGTGGTGTTCGGCGGTGTCGCGTGGGCCCAGATTCGTGGCGTGCGGGCCGTGGAAGTCCGCATCGACGACGGCGCATGGCAGCCCGCGCAACAAAGCGCGAGCTATTCCAACGCGACGTGGCGGTTGTGGAGCTTTCCCTGGCAGGCGAAAAGCCCTGGGAAACACACCATCACCGTGCGCGCCATCGACAACACCGGAGCTGTCCAAACCGCGGATCAGATTGATCCCGTCCCGGACGGCGCCACCGGCTGGCACACGGTGGCCTTCACCGTGGTCTAGCCGACAGTTTCCGCCAACTGAACACCGCGATGACGACGCCGATCAGCGCGGTGATCGGGCCGATGATGGACCAGGTCGTGGTGTTGCTCATTGGGCTACCCCCAAGCACGCCGAATCCCTGCAGCGCCCAGATCAGACCGAACAGCGCGACCAGCAACCCGATCGCGAACGTGACGACGAAAGTCCTTCTCATCCTGGGATGCTACGACCCGCAGTGAGTTCGGGCATCAGCGATTTCGACGTGGAGGGACGACAGCCTCTGCGCGTCAATCGGGGTGGTCGTCGTCGCGGTCGCTGAGGAATCGTTCGGGGTGGTGGTACGGGTTGGTGGGGGGCTGTCCGCGATCGAGGTGCGCCGGCGGTATCCATTCGGTGTCGCCTCGGGTGTTCTTGCGGGTGCGCCAGCCTTTTTCGGCGAGTCGGTTGTCGACTCCGCAGGCCAAGGTCAGCTCGTCGATGTCGGTGCGGCGGGTGGCCTTCAACCTTGCACGTGGTGGACTTGGCTGTGGTAAGCGGGGGCATCACATCCCGGTTTCGTGCAGCCTCGATCCCTGGCGTAGAGGACGATTCTCTGTGCGGGGGAAGCTAGGCGCTTGGTGTGATACAGCGCAAGCGCCTTGCCGCGATCAAAAATGGCCAAATAGTGGTGGGCGTGGCCTGCCCAGCGGATCACATCCGACATGGGCACCAAGCTGCCCCCGCCCGTCAGGCCCTTCCCGGAGGCGGCCTCGAGGTCGTTGAGGGTGGTGGTCACCACGATCGACACGGGTAAACCGTTGTGCTGACCCAACTCCCCCGACGCCAACAGCCCCCGCAATCCGGCAAGGAAGCCGTCATGGTTCCGCTGAGCCTGACTGCGGGTGTCGCGGCGCACCGCATCCTCATCGGGTGTCTCGTCCACGACGGCGGTTTGCTCGTCGGGGTTGCACGCCCCGGGGGCGGCCAGCTTGGCCAACACGGCCTCAACGGCGGCCCGCAACTCCGCGGTCAGCATGCCGCTGATCCGCGACATCCCGTCGAATTCCTGTTTCCCCAGCATGATCCCGCGCTTGCGGGCCCGCTGCTGCTCGCGCAATTCCCCGTCGGGGTTGAGCCAGTCCATGATTCGCTGGGCGTATTTGACCAACTCGTCGGGGCGATAGCTGCTGGCTCTGCGGGCCAGATCGGCGTCGGCGGCCTCCCGGGCGGCCAGGGGTCCACCTCGGCGGGCAGGTGGGCGAAGAAGCTGCGGATCACCCGGATGTGCTCTGCGCCGATCAGGCCGTCTCGTTGGGCGGCCGCGGTGGCGGACAACTGCGGCGCCAACCGCTCACCGGCCAGCGCCCGCCGCGGCCCGAGGTCAGCCGCTTCGTCGATGCGCCGCCCGGCCTCGACCTTGGTGATGCGCAACCGGTCGGCCAGCGCCGAACGCAGCGTGCCGCCCAGCTCTTCCTCGCCGGCCTGCGCGCCGAGCTGATTGATCAGCGCAAGCTGCGGGGTTCGCAGCCGCCGCGCCGCGCACTCCAAACGCTCCAGCGCACGCAATCGCTCGGGGGTGGTGAGCACCTCAAAAGACAACTCACACAACCGGTCCAGCTCCGCATCGAGCGCGTCGAAGACCTCGACGACGTCGTCACGACTGCTCGAACCCATGCCTGAAATCTTACGAACACCCACCGACAAGAATCACCGCCATGTGACCACTGAAACCACAGTGACACAAGGGATTACAGAGATCCGAGGGCCCAGATCCGTCGGATCCACCTAGTGGCACCGCGACCGAAACAACGCAACCCGCATATGGTTTCGGCGACCATGGTCCGCCCGCGACGGCCGACGCAGACTGGCTGGCTACAAATTCATCCCGGAGAACATAACCCGGCCAGGATCATATTTCTGCCGTACCGCACTCAGCCGGGCCAAATTCGGGCCGAAGTACCGTGACGGCGGCTGGCCTGCCTCAAGATAGTTCACATAGCCGCCGACCGAATACCGTTGCACCGCTTGGTGTGCGGTGTTGAGCCAACTGGTCGCCGCCGCCGGGGAACCGGCGTTTTCGACGTACCACTGCACCAGCGCGCCGTGCCGCCGCCACGGAAAGGCGGTGGCCCCCGGCGCCACACTGGCAAGGGAGCCGTCGAGGGCATGCATGATCGCCAACATGCGGCCCGCGTCGCGGGGAAAGGCGTCGACCGCCGCGGCGATCCCGGCAGCGACGGCCGGGTTGACGGTGGGAAAGACATCGGATCCGCCGACATACCCAAGCGGTGACGGGTTCAGGTTGTTGACGGCCAGATATCGCACCAGGTCCAGGTAATTGAAGGTGTGGTTCTCGGTACCGGTCGGTTGCGCGCCGGCGGCTGCCGTGATGGCGTTCGCCACGGCGCCACCGGACCCGGCCGGACAGGTCGCGAGGATACGGCAATGCGTACCAAGCGCATCGGTGGTGCTGTCGGCCAGCGCCCAGCTGTTCCGGTCGGCGGTACGCAGCCAGTTCTGCCAACCGACCAGGACCTGCGCGAACGACTGCGGTGGGAAATTGAGGTTCACCACGTCGACGTCTTTGGTGGCGAAAGTGGCAAAGGTCAGCGAAGTCGTCACCCCGAAGTTGCCGCCACCGCCGCCGCGCAGCGCCCAGAACAGGTCGGGATTGCTGGTCGCTGACGCGGTGACCGTCTGGCCGCTGGGTAGCACCACCGACGCCGATGTCAATTGGTCACACAGCAGACCCGCGTGCCGGGAATTGGCGCCCAGACCGCCGCCCAGGGCGTGTCCCGCGGCCCCGACTGTCGGGCAGGTACCCGTCGGGATGCCGCGGCCGACTTCGGCCAGCGCCTCGTGTATGGCGTACAAACCCGTCGCGGGCGCCACCGTGACCTGCCCGGTGGCGGCGTCGTAGTTGACTCCCCCGGGCAGCTGGCGTAGGTCGAGCACCATCACACCGTCGGCCGTGGACGCCCCGGTATAGGAGTGTCCGCCACCGCGCGCAGCAACCTTGAGATTGTGTGCGGCGGCGAAGGCCATCGCCTTCTGCACGTCGGCCGCCGATGCCGGGGTGACGATCACCGCCGGTGTCGAGCCGTTGTAGTTCGTGTTGAAAACCTGTTTGGCCGCCGCGAATTGGGGGTCGTCCGGGCGTACCACCCGGCCACCGACGGCCGCCGCCAGACCGTCCAAACCGGAGGTAGCGGGCTCCGCGGTAGCCCGGACCGGGCCTAGAACCGCGCCGGCGGCCAATGCCCCGGCGGCACCCCGCAGAAACATCTGACGCGAGAATTCACGAGCCAACGTCGGGCTCCGCCGATTGCGTCATGTCCGGCATTGTCGAGCATCGGGAACCCCGGTAGCGCATGACGTGTCGGGCCATGACCGGAACGTGCCCGAACCGTTACCCCCGCACGGACTCGCCCAATTCCACGACCACATCGACGACCGAGCACTCACGGATATGAACAACATGCTTTTCAAGATTCTGGCCACCCCCGATGGGTAGCCGGTGACGTCATGCCGCAGGCAATCGAGCCGGGCCACCGACTGGGCGCATGGCCTGCGCACCGATGTCGCGACACAGTTCGTCCCGAACCCGGTCCGACGACGGCCCGCAATACTCCGTTATGAGCTACTTATACTCATGCTATGAGTAAACGCCTGCAGGTCCTCCTCGACGCCGACGAATGGGAAGAACTGCAAAAGGTCGCGCGCCGGGATCGGACGACCGTCTCCGAGTGGGTTCGTCGCACCCTGCGGGAAGCGCGGGAGCGAGAACCGGGCGGCGATCTCGAGGCTAAGTTGCGCGCGGTCCGCACCGCCGTGCTTCACGAGTTTCCGGCACCCGACATCGAGCAGATGCTCGAAGAGACCGAACGCGGTTACCGGAAGCCGCCCGACGCAACACAGTGATCTTCGTCGACGCCAACATCCCGATGTACCTGGTGGGTGCCGCACACCCGCACAAGCTCGATGCGCAGCGCCTGCTGGAAGCCGCGCTCTCGGCCGGCGAACGGCTGGTCACCGACGCCGAGGTATTGCAGGAGATCTGCCACCGCTACGTCGCGATCAACCGGCGCGAGGCGATCCAGCCGGCCTTCGACGCGATCCTCGCCGTGGTCGACGAGGTGTTGCCGATCGGCCGCGCCGACGTCGAGCACGCGAAGGACACCCTGTTGCGCTATCCAGCCCTGTCGGCCAGGGATGCATTGCACGTGGCCGTCATGGTCCGGCACCACATCGCAACGCTCATGAGCTTCGGCCGCGGCTTCGACGCCTACCCGGGGATCACGCGACTGACCTAACCAGCCAACCTTATATTCATTGCATAGATAGCGCTAAAAGGCATTGACACCGCCGGAAAACCGACGATAGTCATCAAGTATGGCGCTGCTGCCAGACCCCGATCCCCGGCAGCGACAGCACGTCGTGATCTCGGTCGACGACCATGTCATCGAGCCGCCCGATATGTTCGCGGGGCGGCTGCCCGCCGCGCTGGCCGACCGCGCCCCGACGGTCGTCGAGACCGACGACGGGCGCCAGGTGTGGCGCTACGAGGGCCGGGAATACCCGAACATCGGGCTCAACGCGGTGATCGGCCGGCCGCGCGACGAATGGAGCATGGAAGCCGCCCGGTTCGACGAAATGCGCCGCGGCTGTTGGGATATCGACGCCCGCATCGCCGACATGGACCTCGCCGGCATCTGGGCGTCGCTGAACTTTCCGTCGCTGATCGCCGGGTTCGCGGGCACCGTGTTCTGGAAGAGCGACGACCTGGAGCTGGGGCTGGCCGTGCTGCGCGCCTGGAACGACTGGCACCTCGAGGCGTGGGCCGGCGCCTACCCGCAGCGGATCATCCCGCTGCAGCTGCCCTGGCTCGCCGACCCGCAGCTGGCCCCGGAGGAGATCCGCCGCAATGCCGCCCGCGGGTTCAAGGCGGTCAGCTTTCCCGAGTTGCCCGCGCAATGCGGCCTGCCCAGCTTGCATACCGGGGTCTGGGATCCATTCTTCGCCGCGTGCGAGGAGACCGACACGGTGTTGTGCCTGCACACCGGGTCGGCGCAGTGGGCGCCGATCCCCGCCTTCGACACCCCGTTCGAGACCATCACCACACTGTTCCCGGTCAACGGCCTGGTCGCCTGTGCGGACATGCTGTGGTCGGGCATTCCGGTGCGCTTCCCGCGGCTGAACATCACGCTGGCCGAGGGCGGCCTGGGCTGGGCGGCCATGCTCGGCGACCGCGCCGATTACGTTCTGGCGCACTCTGCTTCGGGCCACGAGGGCGGCTCGTGGAAAAGCGACCTGCTGCCCAGCGAGGTGCTGCGCCGCACCTTCTGGTTCTGCTCGATCGATGATCCGCACGCGTTCGGCGCGCTGGACGCGATCGGGGCCGACCGCATCCTCGTCGAAAGCGACTATCCGCACGCCGATTCGACCTGGCCCGACACCCAACAGGTCGTGGCGCGCAACGTCGCCGGCCTGTCGGCGGAGGACGCGGCCAAGATCACCCACCGCAACGCCGCACAGCTGTTCCGCCACCCGCTGCCCGACGACGGGTGGCTGATGGCCACCGGTTAGGAGGGGCCGATGCTCGACTTGTTGATCCGTGACGCCGAGATCGTCGACGGCACCGGCGCGCCCGCCCGCCACGGCGACGTCGGCGTCCGTGACGGGCGGATCGTCACCGTAGGAGAAAGCGATGATTCAGCGGCGAAAACGATTGACGCCCAAGGCCAGACGCTGGCGCCGGGATTCGTCGACCTGCACACCCACTACGACGCCCAGCTGTTCTGGGACCCGACCGCGAGCCCATCGGTGCAGCACGGGGTGACCACGGTCTTCGGCGGTAACTGCGGCTTCACGCTGGCGCCCGCCGCAGCCGACCAGCACGACTACCTCACCCGCATGCTGGCGCGGGTCGAGGGGATGCCGCTGGACGCGCTGCGCGCCGGCCTGGACTGGGGCTGGGCATCGTTCGGCGACTGGCTCGACCGCCTCCAGGGCCGCATCGCCGTCAATGCCGGCTTCCTGGTTGGTCATTCGGCGCTGCGGCTGGCGGCGATGGGTAACGACGCGGTCGGCGGCCAGGCCACCCTGGCACAGATCGACACCATGGTCGCGGTGCTGCACGACGCGCTGAACGCCGGCGCGCTCGGGCTGTCCACCTCGCAGTCACCCACCCACAACGATGGTTCCGGCCAGCCAGTGCCGTCGCGCAGCGCCTCCGGAGACGAACTGGTGGCGCTGGCCTCCGGCGTGCGCGACCACCCGGGCACGACGCTGGAGGCCATCATTCCCGGGTGCCTGTCCGGCTTCACCGATGACGACATCGCGCTGCTCACCGACATGTCCGTGGCCGCCGACCGGCCGCTGAACTGGAACCTGCTGGGTGTCTCGGCGGCCAACCCGGCGGGGCACGAAAAGCAGTTGCGCGCCTACGATGTCGCCGCCGAACGCGGCGGCCGGGTGGTGGCACTCACGTTGCCGCACGGCATGAAGATCCGGCTTTCGTTCCTGTCCGGTTTCGTGCTCGACGGGCTGCCCGGGTGGCGCGACATCATGCACCTGCCGGTGCCGCAGCGCCTGGCCGCGCTCGCCGACCCCGCGGTGCGTCGCCGGCTCGCCGAGGGCGCCGCCTCCAAGGAGGCGGGCATGCTGCGCGGCCTGGCGCAATGGGACCGGCTGGTCATCGTCGAGACGTTCGCGCCGGAGAACGCCGACGCCACGGGGCGCAGCGTCGGCGAGGTCGCGGCCGCCCGCGGCGGCGAGCCGTTCGACACGCTATTGGACATCGTGATCGCCGACGAGCTGCGCACCGGGCTGTCCCCGCCGCTGACCGGCGATGACGCCGCCGACTGGAAAATGCGCGCCGAGGTGTGGCGGCACCCGGGTGCGGTGATCGGCGGCTCGGACGCCGGCGCCCACCTGGACATGATGTGCGGCGCGATCTACACGACGTCGCTGCTGGGCAAGGGCGTGCGGGAGCACCGGGTGGTGACGCTGGAGGAAGCCGTGCGGTTGATCACCGACGTGCCGGCCCGGTTCTACGGGCTGACGCAGCGTGGCCGGATCGCGCCCGGCTGGCACGCCGACCTCGTGCTCTTCGACCCGGCGACCGTCGGCCACGGCCCCGAACGCACCCGCTACGACCTGCCGGCGGGCGCGCCCCGGTTGGTCGCCGACGCCCGCGGGATCAGCTCGGTGCTGGTCGGTGGGGTCGAGGTGTGCCGCGACGGCGTCGCCACCGGGGCGCTGCCCGGCACCGTGCTGCGGTCCGGGCGGGATACCGAGACGGTGTCGGCTCATGGCTGACCCGGCCCTCGACGAATTCGATCCGGCCGAGCTGCAGGGCGGGCTGCTCATGCAGGTCGAAAACGTGCACGAGCGGCTGCGCGAGGCACGCGCGCGACACCGGGTGATGCTCGGAAACCCCTTCACCGAGGTCAGGGCCGGGCAGATCGGCGATTTCGGGGTGACGGTGCTCGGCTACGACGAGTGCCAGACGGTGCTCACCCATCCGGATGCCTACTCCTCGTCGATCTACGAGCACATCATGGGCCCGGTCATGGGCCGCACCCTGCTGGAACTCGAGGGAGCCGAGCATCGGGCCAGCCGGGCGCTGGTGTCGCCGTCGTTCCGGTCCGCGCTGCTGGAACGATGGCGCACCGAGCTGGTGGAGGTGGTGGTCCATGAGCTGATCGACCGGTTCGCGCCACGCGGGCGCGCCGAGCTCGCCCGCGAGTTCGCCTTCGCGTTTCCGGTGCAGGTGATCGCGCGGATCATGGGCCTGCCGCGACAGGACTACCCGCAATTCCAGCGGCTGTCGATCGAGCTGCTCAATGTGGTCTACGACTGGGAGTGCGGGCTGGCCGCGTCGAGATCGCTGAAGGCCTACTTCACCGAAATCCTCGCCGCGCGCCGACGCAACCCGCAGGACGACCTGATCAGCACGCTTGCGGAGTCCGAGATCGACGGCGCACGGCTGACCGACGACGAGATCTTCGCGTTCCTGCTGCTGATCCTGCCCGCCGGAGTCGAGACGACCTACCGGGCCTCGGGCAACCTGCTGGTCGCGCTGCTCACCGATCCCGCCCTGCTGGACGCGCTGCGGGCCGATCGCGGGCTGGTCCGCGCCGCCTTCGAGGAGGCGTTGCGCTGGGAGCCGCCGATCACCACCGTGGTGCGGGTGGCGGTCGGCGACTGCGAGCTCGGCGGGATCGCGCTTCCGGCGGGAACCAACGTCAGCGTCAGCGTCGCGGCCGCGAATCGGGACCCGGCGCGCTATCCGGATCCGGACCGCTTCGATCCCGCCCGCACCAACATCGCGCACCTGACATTCGGTGGCGGCCCGCATCTATGCCTCGGCATGCACCTGGCGCGCATGGAGGCCGCGGTGGCGATCAACGCGCTGCTGGATCGGCTGCCGGGGCTGCAGCTGGACCCGAACGAGCCGACCCCGCATGTGGTCGGAGTCGCCTTCCGCTCACCGGCCGCGCTGCCGGTCGTCTTTACGCCGGCGCCGGCCTGACACCGGCCTCCCGCATGGCGCGTCGTCGGCGCGGCCAACTCACAGCTAACCCTTCGTCGAACGTGTACGTAGTGCGAAAAATTGCGCCGGATTTCGCAGTGAATACACGCTCGGGGCGGCTGGTGAACCAGACGGGGCTACAGATAGCCCGTCTGGTTCAC
>NZ_MWQA01000001.1:731085-817307 GCF_002086915.1 Mycobacterium persicum
CGATGCTCAGCGACGCCAGGTCAAGATGCAACCGGTACAGGACGCCCGCCCCGGCATCCAGCGCCAGCCGCAACAACATCTTGATCGGTGTGACGTGCGAGACCACTAGGACTGTGGCGCCCTCGTACCCGGCGATGATCCGGTCACGCCCGCGACGAACCCGCAGCAGCACGTCGTCGAAACTCTCCCCACCTGGGGGCGTGGCGCTGGTGTCACGCAGCCAGCGCCGGTGCAGCTCGGGGTCGCGTTCGGCAGCCTCCGCGAAAGTCATTCCCTCCCAGGCGCCGAAGTCGGTCTCGACGAGGTCGTCGTCGACGCTCACCTCCAGACCCAGGGCCCGGGCCGCCGTCGTCGCCGTGTCATAGGCCCGCTGCAACGGCGAGGACACCACCGCCGCGATCCCGCCGCGCTGCGCGAGATAGCGGGCGGCCAGCCCGGCCTGCCGCCATCCCACTTCGTTCAGCGCCGGGTTGCCCCGTCCCGAATAGCGGCGCTGCACCGACAGCTCGGTCTGCCCATGCCGCAACAACAGCAGCCGGGTGGCCGCACCGCGTCGGCCCGTCCATCCGGGAGCTGTCGGGGACTCGGTCGCCAGCTTGTGCGGCGGGTCGGCAACAGCCACCACCGGCACGGTCCTGTTGTCCCCACGGCGATCGGTGCGAACCGCGGCATCCATCGCTTCGTTGGCCAACCGATCGGCATACGCATTCCGCGACCGCGGCACCCACCCGTAGCTGATCCGGCGGAAGTGCCGTGCCAGCGCCTGAGCCTGCGCATGCAGTTCCACCAGGTCCGGGTGCTTGACCTTCCAGCGCCCGCACATCTGCTCCACCACCAGCTTGGAGTCCATCAGGACCGTTGCCTCGGTGGCGCCCAGCTTCACCGCGTCGTCCAGGCCGGCGATCAACCCGCGGTATTCGGCGACGTTGTTGGTGGCCCGGCCGATCGCCTGCTTGGACTCCGCCAGCACGGTCGAGCGGTCCGTGGTCCACACCACCGCGCCGTAACCGGCCGGCCCGGGGTTGCCCCGCGACCCGCCGTCGGCTTCGATGATGACTTTCACTGCTCAAAACCCTTGACCCGCAATAGGATTGCACCACATTCCGGGCACCGCAACACATCGTCGTCGGCGGCCGCCGAGATCCGGGCCAGCTCGCCGCGGCCGATCTCGATCCGGCAGGCCCCACACCGATGACCCTGCAACGGTCCGGCGCCCGGCCCTCCCCCGGCCCGCTGCCGCTCATAGAGGGCAACGAGGTCGGGATTCAACGAGGCGCTGAGTTCCTCGCGTCGCGAGGAACGTTCCCGGCGGGACTGCTCGAGTTCGGCCAGCGCGGCGTCCAGGGCTTGCCGGGCGCCGTCCAGCTCGGTGTGCAACTTCTCCAAGGCCGCCGACTCGGCGACCTGCCGGGCCTGCAGTTCCTCGCGGCGCTCCATCACCTCCAGCAGCGAATCTTCCAGGCTGGCCTGACGACGTTCCAGCGTCTCCAGTTCGTGCTGCAAGTCCGACAGTTGTTTGGCGTCCGTGGCGCCGGACGTGAGCAGCGACCGGTCCCGCTCCTCGCGCTTGCGCACCGCATCGATTTCTGCCTCGAATCGCGACACCTGGGTGTCCAAGTCCTCCATGGCGATTCGCACGGCGGCCAGCCGGTCACCGGCGGCGTTGTGCTCGATCTGCATCCGCTCGTAGGCCTCTCGCTGGGGCAGATGCGTGGACCGATGCGCGATCCGCGACAGCTCGGCATCCAGCTTCGCCAGTTCCAATAGCGAACGTTGCTGCGCCGCTTCGGCTTTCATGTCCCGTCTCCAGGTCTTGTTGCCATATTCCACGGATCGGTGCGGATGGTGGACACCCGCACCGGCAGCGACGCACCGAAATGGGACCGCAGCACGCCGGCGGCTTGGTCGCACCACGGGAATTCGCTGGCCCAGTGTGCGAGGTCGATCAGGGCCACGGGTGAGGACCGGCAGTGCTCGTCGGCGGGGTGGTGCCGCAGATCGGCGGTGACATAGGCCTGCACCTGCGCCCCGGCCGCGGCGCCCAGCAACGAGTCCCCGGCGCCGCCGCAGACGGCCACCCGCGAAACCGGCAGGGCGGGATCACCGGCGGCACGCACTCCCCAGGACGTCGCGGGCAGCGCCGCGCAGACCCGGGAGACGAAGTCGCGCAGCGGTTCCGGCCGGGGCAGTATGCCGATCCGCCCCAACCCGACACCGGCCGGCGGCGGCACCAGGGCGAAGATGTCGAATGCTGGTTCCTCGTAGGGGTGCGCGGCCCGCATCGCCGCCAGCACCGCGGCCCGCGCCCGCGCGGGTGCGACCACCTCCACCCGATCCTCGGCCACCTGTTCGACGGTGCCGACGACGCCGATTGCGGGCGATGCCCCCTCCAGCGCGAGGAACTGTCCGGTACCGGTAACGCTCCAGCTGCAGTGCGAGTAGTCACCGATGTGTCCGGCACCGGCGTCAAATACCGCCGCCCGCACCACATCCGCGGACTCCCGCGGCACGTAGATGACCCACTTGTCCTGATCGGCCGCACCGGGCAACGGGTCGAGCACCCCTTCGACGGTCAGGCCCAGCGCCTGCGCCAGCGCGTCGGAGACCCCCGGCGACACCGAGTCGGCATTGGTGTGCGCGGTGAACAGCGACTTGCCCGACCGGATCAAGCGGTGCACGAGCGCACCCTTGGGCGTATCGGCAGCCACGGTATCGACCCCGCGCAACAGCAACGGATGATGGGCCAGCAGCAGGCCCCCGTCGGGAACTTCGTCGACGACCGCCGCCGTCGCGTCCACCGCGACGGTCACCGAATTCACCACGTCGGCCGGATCGCCACAGACCAGGCCGACCGAATCCCACGACTCGGCGAGCCGCGGCGGATACGCCTGGTCCAGCACCTCGATGACGTCAGCCAACCGCACACTCATCGGTCCCTCCCGCCGTGCCCGCAACCGATGGCCGCAACCAGCCGCGGCCACTCCGCGCGCACGGCCGCGCGCAGATACCGGTCGCCCAGGCCGACGAACGTATCGCAGCGACGCACCGCAATTCGCTTGTGGTGCAAGTCATTTCGGACTCTCTCGGCATCCGGCATGCCGAACAACACAAACGGTGCGCAACCGTTGACCACCGTGGCACCCACCGATGTCAGGCCGGCCACCATCGCCGCGCGCAGGGCCGCCAGCCGCTGGGCGCCGGCGGCGGCCTCGGCCACCGCTTCGGGCGCACAGCACGCCGCGATGGCCGCCAGTTGCAGCGTGCCCACCGGCCAGTGCGCGCGCCGCGCGGTCAGGCGGGCCAGCACCTCCGGCGCGCCGAGGGCATAACCCACCCGCAACCCGGCCAGCGACCACGTCTTGGTCAGGCTGCGCAGCACCAGCACATCAGCCAGGCAGTCGCCGGCCAGCGACTCCGGCTCCCCGGGAACCGAATCCGCGAACGCTTCGTCGACGACCAGGATTCGCCCCGGCCGCCGCAACGCCAGCAACTGCTCGCGGGTGTGCAACACCGAGGTCGGATTGGTCGGGTTGCCCACCACCACGAGGTCGGCCGCCTCGGGCACCGCCACACCGGCCAGGCCGAACGGCGGCTCGAGGACAACGTGGTCCACCGGGATTCCGGCGGCGCTCAGCGCCACCGCCGGCTCGGTGAACGAGGGCGCGATGATCGCCGCGCGCGCCGGAGCCAGGTTGGGCAACAACGCGAAGCCCTCCGCCGCCCCGGCCAGGGGCAGCACTTCGTCGCGGGTTCGGCCGTGCCGTGCGGCTACCGCCTGTCGCGCCCGGCGCACCTCGTCCGCGCTGGGATAGCGGGCCAGATCAGCCAGCCGGGCCGCCAGAACGTCGACAAGCCACTGCGGCGGTCGGGTGTCACGGACATTGACCGCGAAATCCAGCATGTCGGGCGCCACGGCCTGATCACCGTGATAACGCGCCGCGGCGAGGCAAATCGACGCGCTGTGATCCAGATCCGCCACCAGTGAAACACTAGTGCGCCGGTGGACTACCCAGGCATCCGGCGTGGCCGGGGTTTGCGGCGGCCTCGTCCGCCGACTGGCGCTAACGCCGGTCGGTGCCGGACACCCCGCCGCATCACCGACAATGGAAGGCGTGACAGGTTCGATCGCGACCGATTCGCCCGACTGCGGCGCCGCCCGCCGCCCTCCCACCGTCTCCGACGGGTCGCCGCAGCTGGTGATCTTCGATCTCGACGGGACCCTGACCGATTCGGCACACGGGATCGTGGCGAGCTTTCGCCATGCGCTCGACCACATCGGCGCCGCCGTTCCCGAGGGCGACCTGGCCGCATGGATCGTCGGCCCGCCAATGGACGACACCTTCCGGGCGATGGAGCTCGGCGATCGTGTCGACGACGCGATCGCGGCTTTCCGGGCCGAGTACGGCGCCCGCGGCTGGGCGATGAACACCGTGTTCGACGGGATAGCGCCGCTGCTGGGCGATCTGCGCGCCGCCGGAGTCCGGCTGGCGGTGGCCACGTGCAAGCTCGAGCCAACGGCGCGGCGCATCCTTGCGCACTTCGGGCTGGAGCAACATTTCGAGGTCATCGCCGGAGCCAGTGGTGACGGCTCCCGGAGCAGCAAGACCGAGGTGCTGGGCCACGCGCTCGCCCAGCTGCGGCCGCTGCCCGAGCGGGTCCTCATGGTCGGCGACCGCAACCATGACGTCGAGGGTGCGGCAGCGCACGGCATCGACACTGTGGTGGTCGGCTGGGGGTACGGGCAGGACGATTTCGGCAGTGACGCGGCCGACGCCACCGACGCCACCCTCGTCAGGCACGCCCGCACCATCGACGAGCTGCGGGAGGCGCTGGGTGTCTGATCCGCCAACCTTGCACGTCACCTTCGTGTGCACCGGCAACATCTGCCGTTCGCCGATGGCCGAGAAGATGTTCGCCCACCAACTCAGGGAGCGCGGCTTGGGAGATGCCGTGCGGGTGACCAGCGCCGGCACCGGCGACTGGCATATCGGCAACGGGGTCGACGAGCGGGCCCGCCGGGTGCTGCGCGCCCACGGCTACCCCACCGAGCACCGCGCCGCGCAGATCGATGCCGGGCATCTGGCGGCAGACCTGGTGATTGCCTTGGGCCGCAACCACGCTCGGCTACTGCGCCAGCTCGGTGTCGAGGATGCGAAGCTGCGCATGCTGCGCTCGTTCGACCCCCGTTCGAGCGCCCACGCCCTCGACGTCGACGATCCGTATTACGGCGGGCATGACGAATTCGAGCAAGTTTTCGCCGTCATCGAGGCCGCGCTGCCCGGCCTGCATGACTGGGTGGACGAGCAGCTGGCGCAGAACGGATCCCCGTGATTCCCAGACGGATCCCCAGCCCGGCCTTCCTGCTGCGGCCGGGATGGATAGCGCTGGCCCTGGTGGTGATCGCGTTCACCTACCTGTGCTTCACGGTGCTGGCCCCGTGGCAGCTGGGAAAGAACACCAAGACCTCCCGGGAGAACCGCCAAATCGACTACTCCCTGCACACACCTCCGGTACCATTGAAAACTATTCTGCCGCAACAGGATTCATCGGCCCCCGGTGCGCAGTGGCGCAGGGTGACGGCGACCGGGCACTACCTGCCGGACGCGCAGGTGGTGGCCCGGCTGCGGGTGGTCGACGGCGAGCAGGCGTTCGAGGTGCTGGCGCCATTCGCGGTCGACGACGGGCCGACCGTGCTGGTCGACCGCGGTTACGTGCGGCCCGAGCCCGGCTCACACGTACCGCCGATCCCGCGCCCGCCGGAGCAGACCGTGACCATCACGGCGCGACTGCGCGATTCCGAACCGACGGCTATGGGCAAGGAGCCGTTCACCAGAGACGGTTTCCCGCAGGTGTATTCGATCAGTACGGCACAGGTGTCGACGTTGACCGGGGTTCCGCTGGCCGGGTCCTATCTGCAGTTGGTCGAGGACCAGCCCGGCGGACTGGGCCTGATCGGGATACCGCATCTGGATGCCGGACCGTTTCTGTCCTACGGCATCCAGTGGATTACCTTCGGCATCCTGGCGCCGATCGGACTGGGTTATTTCGCCTACGCCGAGCTGCGGGCCCGCCGCCGCGAGCGACACGAGCCCCCGCCGGCGGAGGAGCCGATGACGGTCGAGGAGAAACTCGCCGACCGCTACGGCCGCCGCCGGTAGAGCATCAACCCAACGCCCACCGCCGCCCCGGCCTGCACCGCCCGCGACAGCAGCACGGCCCGGCGCAGATCGGCGACCGTGGGCTGACGGCCGTCGCCGAGGGTGGGCCGGATCTGCAGCCCGTGGCGGTACCGGGTGGGCCCGCCGAGCCGCACGCCCAGCGCCCCGGCGAACGCCGCCTCTACGACGCCGGCGTTGGGGCTGGGATGGCGCGCGGCGTCGCGACGCCAGGCCCGGAGGGCGCCCAACGGTGATCCGCCGGCCAGCGGTGCGCACAGCACCACCAGCATCGCGGTCACGCGCGCCCCGGCGTAGTTGGCTACATCATCCAATCGTGCTGCGGCCCAACCGAATCGGAGATACCTTGGCGAGCGGTAGCCGATCATCGAATCCAGCGTGTTGACCGCGCGGTATCCCAGCACCGCAGGCGTGCCGCCGATCGCCGCCCACAGCAGCGGCGCCACCTGGGCATCGGAGGTGTTCTCGGCCACCGACTCCAGCGACGCGCGGGTCAAGCCGGGCAGGTCCAGATCGGCAGGATCGCGCCCACACAACGACGGCAGCAGCCGTCGCGCCGCCTCGACGTCGCCGCACTCCAGCAGCTCGGCCATCGCCCGGCCGGTGCGAGCCAACGACATCCCACCCAGTGACACCCAGGTGGCCGTCGCCGTGGCCGCAACGGACCGCAGCCTGCCCGGACCCCGCTGCAGCACCGCGCCCAGCAGGCACACGGCACCGACCAATGCCCCGACGTACGTCATCCCGGCGAGCTTGCTGTCGCGATAGCTGGTCTGCTCCAGCTTTGCGGCCAGCTGCCCGAACACCGCGACCGGATGACCCCGCTTCGGGTCGCCCAGCGCGAGGTCGGCCAGGTAACCCACCAGGACGCCGGCGATCCGGGCCTGCCGCGTCGACGCAACCACCCCGGCAGCGTCTCATACGTCCGCTTCGTGGCGGCCGGGGCGGCTTAGACGATCAGCACGATGGCCAGCAGCACGATCACCACCACAACCAGCGCGGCCAAAACCCACCAAAGCAGCGGAGCATGCTTTGAGCTGCGCCCGGGGCGCGTCACTTGGGGACTCGTCGACGGGGCGACACCCCACTTGCCTTTCGGTGACAGGTTGGGCGGGTCAGGAGGCGGAGGTGAAGGTTGACTGCTCACCTGTGCACGGGTGCCCACTTATGACCGGACCAACCTGTGCGCCGGGTAACAATCGTCACCCGAGGGCTACATCACCAAGACGGCGATCAGCGCAAGGACAATGACCAGCTGTGCCGCCAGCATCCACCACACCTCCCGGGCATGGCCGTACCAACCCGGCTCGACCGGCAGTTTAGGCAGGCCAGCCGCCGCAGCATCGATATCGCGGGGTGACGGTTCGATCGTCATGCCGGGAATGTGCCCATTTTTAGCCGGGCCAACCTCCGGGCCGGTGAGAGTCTCGTCGCATACCGCCGTATCAGACCGGCTGCGCGCTACGCGCCGCCCAGACGAAACTACGCATCTCGGGTAGCTCCGCGGACAGCCGTTCGGCCACCAGACGGCCGGTCGTGTCGGCCTCGGCCACCGAGGTCGCCGGATCAAGCCAGCCCTCCACCTCCACACGCAGCGTGCGCCCGGTCCAACGGGCGCGAGCGTGAGCGTGGCTGACCCCCGGTGTGGCGGCGGCGACCGCCTCCGCGGTGGCGATGACAGCTGGATCCACCCCGTCGAGCAACCGGTGGCCGATGTCTGAGGTCACCTCCCAACCGACATGGCAGATGAATCCCGTCACCACGATGCCGGCAACGCCGTCGGCCCATCCCCAGCCCGCGGCGACCCCGCACAAACCCAGCAGCGCGCCCGCCGACGACAGCGCGTCCAGCCAGGAATGCTTGGCGTCGGCGATCATGGTCGACGACTGAATTCGGCGGCCGACGACCAGCTTGTAGCGCGCCACCAGCTGATTGCCGGCGATGCCGACCGCCGCCGCGGCGATGCCCCAGCCCACATGCTGGGTGGTCCCGTGCCGCAGCAGCTTGTCCACACTTTCGACTCCGGCAACCGCGGCGCTGGCCCAGATCACCAACGCCACCCCGATGCCGGCGAGATCCTCGGCCCGCTCCAGCCCATAGGGATAGCGCTGGCTCGCCGCCTTCCGCGAGCTCCGAAATCCGACGAACACCACCAGACTCGTCGAGACATCGGACAGATTGTGCAGGGCGTCGCCGAGCAACGCCACCGACCCCGACACCATGGCGATCGCCAGTTCGATCAGACCCGTCAGCGCCAAACCGGCAGCGCTCAGCGCGACAGCACGATTGGCCCGGCGCCGCTCCGCCCGGTCGTCGAACCGGTTCGCCAGAGGGAACCCGGCTGCCGGATCGCGCAGACCATTGATCACATGCATGCCCAATAGCGTGCCACTTGGTGCTCGGCGCGCCGAGGGTGAGGCGGAACGTCAGCGCACCGTCGCGAAAAACCTACGGACGTCCTCGACGAACAGATCGGGTTGTTCGAATGCGGCGAAGTGCCCGCCGCGCGGCATGGTCGTCCAGTGGGTGATGTGGTAGTTCGGCTCACACCAGCGCCGCGACGCCCGCAGGATCTCCTTGGGGAAAGACGCGACACCGGTGGGTATTTCGACGCGGCCGCTCGGACGGAAGCTCTTCATGCTTTCCCAGTACAACCGGGCCGAGGATGCCGCGGTGCCGGTCACCCAGTACATCATCACGTTGTCCAGCAGCTCGTCGCGGCTCAGCACGTTTTCGGGGTTGCCGTCGCAGTCCATCCATGCCCAGAACTTCTCGACGATCCAGGCAAGTTGTCCCACCGGGGAATCGACCAGGCCATAGCCCAGGGTCTGGGGCCGGGTTGCTTGCTGCTTGGAATAGCCGGTGCCCCACTTGCGGTGGTGGTCCAGGTCCTGCAGCGCCTGCCGTTCGTCGTCGGTGGGCTCGTCGGCGGTGGGCCAGGCGATCGGCATGTTCAGGTGGATGGCCACGCAGTGGCCTTCGGAAAGGCCGGCGTTGCGGCCGATCTGGGTGGTGACGGCCGCTCCCCAGTCGCCGCCCTGGGCGCCGTAGCGCCGGTAGCCGAGACGTTGCAGGAGCGTCTCCCAGGCCTGCGCGATTTTCTCGACCCCCCAGCCGGTGCGGCTCGGCTTGCCGGAGAAGCCGTAGCCGGGAAGCGACGGGCAGACGACATGGAAGGCGTCGTCGGCGCGTCCGCCGTGGGCGGTGGGATTGGTCAGCGGCTCGATCACCTTGTGGAACTCCACGATCGAACCCGGCCAGCCATGCGTGATCAGCAACGGGAAGGCGTCGTCATGCGGCGACCGGTGATGGATGAAATGGATATCCAGCCCGTCGATTTCGGTGATGAATTGGTCGAAGCGGTTCAGCGCCGCTTCGCGTGTCCGCCAGTCGTAGTCGTTGGCCCAGTAGGCGGCCAGGTCGCGGGTGTAAGCCAGCGGAATGCCCTGGCTCCAGTCGTCCACACACTCGGCGTCGGGCCAGCGGGTGCGCGCCAGACGGGACTGCAGATCATCCAGGACGTCGTCGGAGACGTCGATGCGAAACGGCCTCACGCCGCAAGACTATTTCTTGTTGGCTTCTTTGATCAGTGTGCTGATCTGCTCGAGCAGCTCGCGCATGTCGGCGCGCATCGCGTCCACCGCGGCATACAGGTCCGCCTTGGTCGCCGGCTGCTGGTCCGATGACAGCGGCCGCACCGGCGGTCTCGACTTCTGCCGTCCCGCACCGTCGCTCTGAGAACCAGATAGCTCACCCACGTCCACGACCTTGCCATACCCGCTCGTCACCGACAACGCGGCGGGTATGACGCCGCGCTCGCGCAGCAGGGGGGCGCGGACGGGATCAAGCCGCCGACCGCTGGTGGGTAAAGCCGACCCTGGCGGGCAGCGCCAGCACCACCGGCAGCAGCACCACCATCGCAGCGTCGCGGGCGAATCTCACCAGCGCCCGCACCAGTCCGACCCCGGTCAGGCAAATGTGTACGCCAACGGGAAATAAAACCTACAGTACGAAATCTATGCGTTTCCGCAGCTCACAAGAGTGATTCTGTACCGTACTTCCTGATCGATGCGCCGTACGAATTCAGAGCAACCTTCACGGCCAGTCTTTACGACGCGAACTGCCCAACCTTCACCGTGAGGGTGAGCGGATTCTTCTCGAAGTAGGTCGGTATTGCTGGGCTTGAACACCCGTCAAGCTACTTGCTGCGAGCCTTCCTGATGTTGCCGTCGCCGGCCGTCTCGTACATGTCGAAATTGCGCTCGGCGGTCAGTTCGATGAGGTCGTCGAACACAACTCCGAGGGCGACCGGTGCTTGCGGGCTATTAACTTCGTGGCAGATGACCGACGGCGCGAATGGGTTGGAGTCCACCAGCAGCACGTACAGCCGTTCGAATTGCTCGTCGCGGTCAGCTGGGTCGGCGCGTCCGGTGAACAACCGAAACCTAGGGAAAACGTTCTCGAAGGTGCTGTTGCGACGCGGTGTGTGATCGCTAGCCGCGCCGATGTCGAAGAAGAAGAACCCGGCCACCACCGCGAACGGGAACCGGCGATGCAACGTGGTGGACTCGAACAGCAGGTCGCCGCGCCGGTTGGTGAGGTTCTTCTGGAAATGCCCACCGACGCTATCGCGGAACATGATCGTCTTGACCGAGCAGGCCAGCATCAGGCCAGATTCCTCGGTGGCCCAGGTGACATCGACCTTCTTGGCTCCGAGGCCACCAGCGAGCCGCCGCTCCGCGCCTGACAGACCGATCTCCCCCGGACCGGCGGGCCGGGCTCCATCCATGCCGCGCGCCCGTAACTCTTGAGCGACGGCTAGCGCGAGGGCGGCGCTGATCTTGTTGCCCCACGGATTCTTCTGCCCCTGCGGAGCGTCGTCGGGCGGCTTTGGTCCAGCGGCCTTGATCGCGCCGATAAGAAGGTCATCAATTCGCGCCACGGCGACCCCTCGCGGCCCGGCGGGCGGTAAGTTCCGCGTGGGCTTCGCGCAGCACTCTGACCTGCGTGCGCGCTATGCCCAGCTCCCCGACCAGCAGAACGTCATCGACCAGCTTCGAGGCCGCGAGGAGCTTGCCGCCGCGCAGCAGCGCGGCCACCTGCGGGCGGATGTTCGTCAGGCGGTCGGCGGCGGCTTCGACCAGCGCCGCCGGAGGCACTGGCAGCCTGTCGGCTTCGCGGGGCTCCAGCTTGAGCATCCCGCCGCCATATGCGCGGCCCACGGTCTCAGCACCCACGAGGGTCATCGACGTCAACGACGCCAGCGGAAGCAGCGCCTTACCGAGCTTTTGGAGCTTCGGCGTGAGATAGACACCGTGCACTGAATTCAGGTGCGCGGCTTTGGCGGCATTGGTTGTCACCCGAGCGGTGTCGGCGTTCATGTACGTCAGCAGCAGGTCAGCCGGAGCCAGGCTCGGCACCCGCCACCACGGCTTGCGCACGCGGCACTTGTAGGCCGTGTGGACACCAGCGGCCTCGCCGGCGGCGATGTAAGCCCGCGCCGCCGGAGACGGCTCACCCGGCGGGCGGAACAGCCAGGTGGCGGAGCCGTTTCGGCCTAGCTCGTTGAGTGCGGCTGCCCCGAACGCCAGCCCGCGCAGATGGCGGCTGCCAGGCGGCGACAGCCGCAAGATGTCGGTTGGTTCAAGGCCGAGGTCCGCCACTCGCGCAGGCGATAGCGCGAAGTATTTGTTGTTGCCGGTGACCATGCCCAGCGTCGTGTCCCCCCAGCTTTCGAGCACGGTGAAGCACCCACTGGACAGCAGGCCCATGTAGGTGTTGAGCGCGTCGGCGGACAGCAGCGAAGGCGTCCACTTCTCCTCGGGCCGGGTTGGCGTCCAGGTACGCCCGGCGGCAATCGTCGGCAGTTCGGCGGCGTTGCGCGCCTGATAGATGGATGCGTGGTCGGTCGGCCCCTCCTGGTAACCGTCTGCCAGGAGCAGCAGCACCTCCTCTTGGGCGTCGGGGAACACCCGCTCCGTGAATAGCACCAGATCGACGCGGGCGAACGTGGCCAGCAGGAACCGGCGCACCTCGGCGGCGTAGTTGACGCTCAGCAATTCCGCCGGCAGGACCAGGCCCATGCGTCCGCCGGGCCGCAGGAACAGAGCCGAGTGCACCGCGAACGCGGCCCAGCTGGATGCCAGGTTAGTCAGGCCGACGCCCGCGCGCAGCGCCGCCGCGCGTGACCGCGCCCTCGCCGTACCGGAGAACTCCTGATACCGGATGTAGGGCGGGTTGCCAATCACAACGTCATACGAGCCGGTCGGGGCGACGCAAAAGAAGTCGTTGACCATCACGTGCGCCTCGACTCCGGCGTTCCGCAGCAGCTTCCGCGCCGCGCGGGCGGAGGCGTCATGCAGTTCGACACCATCGAGGGCGGCGTACTGATCGGCTCCGCCGGGGGTGTGCAGCGCTGCCAGCCGCTCCACCGCAGCCAGAAGGAACGACGCCTCGCCGCATGAGGGTTCGATGATGCGGTCCGACGTGCTGCGCACGGCCCATTCAGTGATGTAGCGCGCGACGGCCTCTGGGGTGAAGAACGCGCCCCGAGCCTTGCGAAGCGTCGCCGTGTCGGCCCCCAGCACCATGCCGAAAATCTTGCCTTGCCGGGCCGACAATCCGGCGGAGGAACCCGAGAAAGGAGGGGAAGTGTCGGGCGCGTGATCGGTGCGGCGGGACGGTAAGCCGCTTAGTCGTCGGCCAAATAGCGGTACAGCGTGGCCCGGCTGATGCCGAGCGTGGCGGCGATGATCGGCACCTACTCGCCGCTGTCGCGCATCCGGCGGGCAGCCGCGGACTTATCGGCGCCGAGCTTCTTCGGCCTGCCGATGAACATGTCGCGGGCCTTGCGGGCCCCCCGCGACGCCGCCCGGCGGGCGACAGCGGCGGGCCGTCGTTGTCGTTGACCACCGCGACGAGAATCTTGTCGTCGGGACTCAAAGACGACGAAAGGTTCAAGAACGCGCTGTCGTCCTGCCGCCACATTGCCATCACGGTGGCAGCAAGCAGGGTAAATCATGGCTGCAAGAAAACGGGCTGGCCCTTGTCTACCTGGCGTTTTCGTTGGTGGGCGCGGACGGTATCGAACCGCCGACCGCTGGTGTGTAAAACCAGAGCTCTACCACTGAGCTACGCGCCCTTGAATCCCGGGGGTCCGCAGCAGGCTACCCGCCCGCGGCCCACCCGCCCAAACCTTCAGGCTTGCAAAGCCGCCAGCGCATCCGTCCACAACCGCTGATCACGGGCCTCGCCGGGCTGTTTCATCTCGGCGAACCGGATGATCCCTGTCCGGTCCACCACGAACGTCCCACGGTTGGAGACGCCGGCCTGGTCGTTGAACACGCCGTAGGCCTGGCTGACCCCACCGTGCGGCCAGAAATCGGACAGCACCGGAAAGGTGAATCCGCTCTGCGTCGCCCAAATCTTGTGCGTCGGCGGTGGACCCACCGAAATGGCAAGTGCCGCACTGTCATCGTTCTCGAACTCAGGCAGGTGGTCACGCAGTTGGTCCAGCTCGCCCTGACAGATCCCGGTGAAGGCCAGCGGGAAGAACACCAGCAGCACATTCTTCGCGCCAGGGAGCCTTCGGTAGTCGCTGAGAGTGACGGGTTGTTGATTCTGGTCGCGCAGCGTGAAGTCCGGGGCGGTGGCCCCGACGTCGAGCATCAGCGCTTCCCGGCCCGTGACTTCGGCTGGACCAGCCGGCTGGCGCTCCAGTCCCCGAGGTTGACCGACGACGTCGGCATCAACCCGGCGGTGGGCGCCGCCTCGGCGATGTCGGCGGGCAGCACATGGCCGGGCCGGCCGGTCTTGGGCGTCAGCACCCAGATCACGCCGTCCTCGGCGAGCGGGCTGATGGCGTCCATCAGGGTGTCCACCAGATCTCCGTCGCCGTAGCGCCACCACAGCAACACGACGTCCACGACCTCGTCGGTGTCTTCATCCAGCAGCTCGCTGCCGCAGGCTTCCTCGACCGCCGCGCGGATGTCGTCGTCGGCATCTTCGTCCCAGCCCCACTCCTGGACGACTTGGTCTCGTTGGATGCCCAGTTTGCGAGCGTAGCTCGGGGCGTGATCCGCCGCGACCACCGTGGAACCTCCCTTTGTTCAGCCACACGACGCGTGATGGCACTATCGTCGCACAAACGCCATCGAGCCAATAACGCCGCCTCAATAGGAGGCCATGCACATTTTCAGCGCCTTGGTCTTGGTGTCGTTGAGCTGATCGACTCGCCGGTTGAATTCGCCGGTCGGTGCATGGGTGCCGATGGCGTTCGCCACCGCCAGCGCCGCATCGGCATAGGCGTTGAACGCGTCGCGCATCTCCCTGGACAGCGCGTCGCTGAGACTGCCCGTCACCGATGAGGCGCTGTTGTTGAGCGCTTCGATGGCCGGGCCCTCGGTCGGCCCGGTGCTGCGGCCGGCATTGAACGCCGACACAAAGGCATTCACCTTGTCGATGGCGTCCTTGCTGGTGGTTGCCAAGGTCTCGCAGGAGCTGCGGATCGCCTTGGTCGTCAGCGACTGCTGGCGCTGGGATTCGCGGATACTCGACGTCGCCGACGAGGCCGACAGCGACACCGAGACCGACGACCGGTAGGCCGGAGCGACCTTGGTGTCGGGAGTCGCGGTGCCCTCGGTGACGCTGGTACACCCCACGATCGCCATCAGCAGCACCGCAATGCAACCGCAGACCTGGGCGACTCGCCTGGCACTCAGACTCGCCACCACCCCCGCGTGCCGGCCAGCGGCGGCACGCCATCCGATGAGCACGGCTAGTGACGTTACCGGGTGGGGGCGTCAATTGTCCGCGACGCTCCGTCTCCGGCCGGTGCCGATGCCGCCGGCGGCCAGGGTCCCGCAGCCTCGATCGGGCGGCGGCTATCCGCCCGCGACGTCGGTGCGGCACGATAGGGGGACGGACCACCTACGCGTCCCAAGCAGCACACCCGCCGACTCCAGGAGTAGCGCGTGACCACCGAGTTCGCCCGCCACGATTTGGCCAAAACCCCAAGCAGCGCAAGCGAACCCGACCGCGTTCGGGTTATCCGCGAAGGCGTGGCGTCCTATCTGCCCGACATCGACCCCGAAGAGACCTCGGAATGGCTGGAGTCCTTCGACGAGATGCTGGAGCGCTCCGGCCCGGCGCGGGCGCGCTACCTGATGCTGCGGCTACTGGAACGCGCCGGCGAACAACGGGTGGCCATCCCGGCACTGACGTCGACGGACTACGTCAACACCATCCCGACCGAGCTGGAGCCGTGGTTCCCCGGCGACGAGGACGTCGAACGCCGCTACCGGACCTGGATCAGATGGAACGCGGCAATCATGGTGCACCGTGCGCAACGGCCCGGGGTGGGCGTGGGTGGTCATATCTCGACTTACGCGTCGTCCGCGGCGCTCTACGAGGTCGGTTTCAACCACTTCTTCCGCGGCAAGTCGCATCCCGGCGGCGGTGATCAGATCTTCATCCAGGGCCACGCCTCTCCCGGGATCTACGCGCGCGCGTTCCTGGAAGGACGACTCAGCGCAGACCAGCTCGATGGCTTCCGCCAGGAGCACAGCCATCCCGGCGGCGGGTTGCCTTCCTACCCGCACCCGCGGCTGATGCCCGACTTCTGGGAATTCCCTACCGTCTCGATGGGCCTGGGCCCGCTCAACGCCATCTACCAGGCGCGGTTCAACCACTACCTGCACGACCGCGGCCTCAAGGACACCTCCGACCAGCACGTGTGGTGCTTTCTGGGCGACGGCGAGATGGATGAGCCCGAAAGCCGCGGGCTGGCACATATCGGGGCGCTGGAAGGCCTGGACAACCTGACCTTCGTGATCAACTGCAACCTGCAGCGCCTCGACGGCCCGGTGCGCGGCAACGGCAAGATCATCCAGGAGCTGGAGTCGTTCTTCCGCGGAGCCGGCTGGAACGTGATCAAGGTGGTGTGGGGCCGTGAATGGGATGCCCTGCTGCACGCCGACAAGGACGGCGCGCTGGTCAACCTGATGAACGTCACCCCCGATGGCGATTACCAGACCTATAAGGCCAACGACGGCGCCTATGTGCGCGACCACTTCTTCGGCCGCGACCCGCGCACCAAGGCGCTGGTAGCAAACATGACCGATTCCGAGATTTGGAACCTCAAGCGCGGCGGCCACGACTACCGCAAGGTCTACGCCGCCTACAAGGCTGCCGTCGACCACAAGGGACAGCCGACGGTGATCCTGGCCAAGACCATCAAGGGCTATTCGCTGGGCGCGCACTTCCAGGGCCGCAACGCCACCCACCAGATGAAAAAGCTTGCGCTGGAAGATCTCAAGTACTTCCGGGACGCCATGCGGATCCCGGTCAGCGACGCCCAGCTCGACGAAGATCCCTACCTGCCGCCGTATTACCACCCGGGCCCGGACGCCCCGGAGATCCGGTACATGCTCGACCGGCGCCGCACCCTCGGCGGCTTCGTGCCCGAACGCCGGACCAAGACCAAGGCACTGAAGCTTCCCGGCCGCAATATCTATGCCGCACTGAAGAAGGGATCCGGAAACCAAGAGGTCGCCACCACCATGGCCACGGTGCGCACCTTCAAAGAAGTGTTGCGGGACAAAGAGGTTGGCCCGCGAATCGTCCCGATCATTCCGGACGAGGCCCGCACCTTCGGGATGGACTCCTGGTTCCCGTCGTTGAAGATCTACAACCGTCTCGGCCAGCTCTACACCGCCGTCGACGCCGAACTGATGCTGGCCTACCGGGAAAGCGAAGTCGGCCACATCCTGCACGAGGGCATCAACGAAGCCGGGGCGGTGGGCTCGTTCATCGCGGCCGGCACGTCGTATGCGACCCACAACGAGCCGATGATCCCGGTCTATATCTTCTATTCGATGTTCGGTTTCCAGCGCACCGGCGACGGTTTGTGGGCCGCTGGCGACCAGATGGCGCGCGGGTTCCTGCTGGGCGCCACCGCGGGCCGCACCACGCTGACGGGCGAAGGCCTGCAACACGCCGACGGCCACTCGCTGCTGCTGGCCGCCACGAACCCGGCGGTGGTCTCCTACGACCCGGCGTTCGCCTACGAGATCGCCTACATCGTGGAAAGCGGACTGGCGCGCATGTTCGGGGAGAACCCGGAGAACGTGTTCTTCTACATCACGGTCTACAACGAGCCCTACGTGCAGCCGCCCGAGCCGGAGAACTTCGATCCCGAGGGCGTGCTGCGGGGTATCTACCGGTACCACGCGGCCACCGAGCAACGCTCCAGCAAGGCGCAGATCCTGGCGTCGGGCGTGTCGATGCCCGACGCGCTGCGGGCGGCCGAGTTGCTGGCCACCGAGTGGGACGTGGCCGCCGATGTGTGGTCGGTCACCAGTTGGAGTGAGCTGAACCGCGACGGGGTGTCCGTCGAGAAGCAACGGCTGCGCAACCCCGGCCAGCCGGCGGGTGAGGCGTACGTGACCAAGGCGCTGTCCGATGCCGCCGGCCCGGTGGTGGCGGTGTCGGACTGGATGCGTGCGGTCCCCGAACAGATCCGCCCCTGGGTGCCCGGCACCTACGTGACGCTGGGAACCGACGGGTTCGGCTTCTCCGACACCCGTCCCGCGGCGCGGCGCTACTTCAACACCGACGCCGAGTCGACGGTCGTCGCCGTGCTGGAGGCGTTGGCCCGCGACGGTGAAATCGACCCGTCGGTGGCGGTGGCCGCCGCCCGTCAGTACCAGATCGACAATGTGCAGGCGGCAGCGAAGCAGGATGCCGACGCCGGCACGGCGACCTAGCGGATTCAGCGCGCGAGCTGAATAAGACCACACTAAGAACTCGCCGAGCGCTTTGGGGGGAAGTTCCAGAAAACGGGCGTAGCTTTTAGGGGTGAACGACAACCAGTTCTCGCCCCAGTTTTCGCCATTGGCGAAGCTCGCGTCGTCCAGATCACCGCTCGAACTGCTGGACACCGTGCCCGATTCGTTGCTGCGGCGGTTGAAGCAGTATTCGGGCCGGCTGGCCACCGAGGCGGTCTCGGCGATGCAGGAGCGGCTGCCGTTCTTCGCCGACCTGGAGGCGTCCCAGCGCGCCAGCGTCGCACTGGTGGTGCAGACGGCCGTGGTCAACTTCGTCGAGTGGATGCAGGATCCGCACAGCGACGTGAGCTATACCGCCCAGGCGTTCGAATTGGTGCCCCAGGATCTGACCCGACGAATCGCGTTGCGTCACACCGTCGACATGGTGCGGGTCACCATGGAGTTCTTCGAAGAAGTGGTGCCGCTGCTGGCTCGCTCGGAGGAGCAGTTGACCGCGCTGACCGTGGGCATTTTGAAGTACAGCCGGGACCTGGCGTTCACCGCCGCCTCCGCCTACGCCGACGCCGCCGAAGCGCGCGGCACCTGGGACAGCCGGATGGAAGCCAGCGTGGTTGACGCGGTGGTACGTGGCGACACCGGTCCGGAGCTGCTGTCCCGGGCGGCGGCGCTGAACTGGGACACCACCGCGCCGGCAACGGTGGTGGTGGGCACCCCGGCGCCGGGGCGCGACGGCTCGAATAACGAGGACGGCAGCAAGCGCGCCAGCCAGGACGTCCGCGACATCGCCGCCCGCCACGGCCGCGCAGCGCTCACCGACGTGCACGGCACCTGGCTGGTGGCCATCGTGTCCGGACACTTGTCGCCCACCGATAAATTCCTCAAGGACCTCCTGGAGGCGTTCTCCGACGGGCCGGTGGTGATCGGGCCGACCGCTCCCATGCTCACCGCGGCCTATCACAGTGCGAGCGAGGCGATTTCGGGGATGAACGCGGTCGCCGGCTGGCGCGGCGCGCCGCGCCCGGTGCTGGCCCGTGAATTGCTACCGGAACGCGCCCTGATGGGTGACGCCTCGGCGATCGTGGCGTTGCATACCGACGTGATGCGGCCCTTGGCCGACGCCGGCCCGACGCTCATCGAGACGCTGGATGCGTATCTGGATTGTGGCGGCGCGATTGAGGCGTGTGCCAGGAAGTTGTTCGTTCATCCAAACACCATCCGGTACCGGCTCAAGCGGATCACCGACTTCACCGGGCGTGATCCGACCCAACCGCGCGATGCCTATGTCCTGCGAGTGGCCGCCACGGTGGGCCAGCTCAACTATCCGGCACCGCATTCCGGCGCGGCGAACAATGCCATCGCAGCGGTTCCGCTCCCGCTCAGGCGGGGTGCGGAAGGGGCCTGAGGCTGGGCCCCACGGCCCAACCGGGACAATAGTGATTCAGGGCACAGATCGCGGGTCGGTCTCAAACACGTAGCTTACGCGGCCGTTTTGTAGGGTCTCCACAAAAACCTAAGACCAGGTTCATAATCTGTTACACGGCGCAAAACCGTTTCCACAGTGTTCTCTTAGACACGTGATTGCGTTGCTTGCGCCCGGACAGGGCTCCCAGACCGAGGGAATGCTGTCGCCGTGGCTGGAATTGCCAGGCGCGGCGGACCGGATCGCCTCGTGGTCGCAGGCCAGTGGCCTGGACCTGGCCCGCCTGGGCACCACCGCGTCGACCGAGGAGATCACCGACACGGCGGTCGCTCAGCCGTTGATCGTTGCGGCCACCCTGCTGGCTTACCAGGAGCTGACACAGAGGGGTCTGCTGGTGGGCCGGGAGTTCATCGTGGCCGGCCACTCCGTCGGCGAGATCGCGGCCTACGCGATAGCCGGGGTGATGGCCGCCGACGACGCCGTCGCACTGGCCGCAACCCGCGGCGCCGAGATGGCCAAGGCGTGCGCCGCCGAGCCGACCGGTATGTCGGCGGTGCTCGGCGGCGACGAAGCCGAGGTGCTGAGTCGTCTCGAGCAACTCGACCTGGTACCGGCCAACCGCAACGCCGCCGGCCAGATCGTCGCCGCCGGCCGGCTGACCGCCCTGGAAAAGCTGACCGAGGACCCGCCCGCCAAGGCCCGGGTGCGTGCGCTGGGCGTCGCCGGAGCGTTCCACACCCAGTTCATGGCCCCGGCCCTGGAGGGCTACGCCGCCGCGGCGGCCGGCATCGCGACCGCCGAGCCCACCGCCACGCTGCTGTCCAACCGCGACGGAAAGCCCGTCACTTCCGCGGCTGCGGCGATGTCGACCCTGGTCTCCCAGCTCACTCAGCCGGTGCGCTGGGACCTGTGCACCGCCTATCTGCGTGACCACGCAGAGGGCCCAGTCACGGCGATCGTGGAGTTCCCCCCCGCGGGCACCCTCACCGGCATCGCCAAACGCGAACTTCGGGGGGTTCCGACGCGCGCCGTCAAGTCACCCGCAGATCTGGACGAGTTGGCAAGCCTGTAACCGCAGGATTCGTCCAGAACCAACAAAAGTACGTCAAACCGATTTGCCCACAACACATTACGAAGGGAAGCTAACTGTGGCCGTCAGTCAGGAAGAAATCATCGCCGGTATCGCCGAGATCATCGAAGAGGTCACCGGTATCGAGCCCTCCGAGGTCACCCCGGAGAAGTCGTTCGTCGACGACCTCGACATCGACTCGCTGTCGATGGTGGAGATCGCCGTGCAGACCGAGGACAAGTACGGCGTGAAGATCCCCGACGAAGACCTCGCCGGTCTGCGCACCGTCGGTGACGTCGTCGCCTACATCCAGAAACTCGAGGAAGAGAACCCCGAGGCTGCCGAGGCGCTGCGGGCCAAGCTCGAGTCGGAGAACCCCGAGGCTGTTGCCAACGTCAAGGCGAGGCTGGAAGCAGAGAGCAAGTGACCAAGCCTTCCACTGCTAATGGCGGTTACCCCAGCGTTGTGGTAACCGCCGTCACAGCGACGACGTCGATCTCGCCGGACATCGAGAGCACGTGGAAGGGTCTGTTGGCCGGCGAGAGCGGCATCCACGTCCTTGAAGACGAATTCGTCACCAAGTGGGACCTACCGGTCAAGATCGGCGGCCACCTCAAGGAGCCTGTCGACAACCACATGGGCAGGCTGGACCTGCGCCGCATGTCGTATGTCCAGCGGATGGCCAAGCTGCTCAGCGGACACCTCTGGGAGTCGGCGGGCAGCCCCGAGGTCGATCCGGACCGGTTCACCGTCGTGGTCGGCACCGGCCTCGGTGGAGCCGAGCGGGTGATCGAGAGCTATGACCTGATGAACGAGGGCGGGCCCCGCAAGGTGTCCCCGCTCGCGGTTCAGATGATCATGCCCAACGGCGCCGCCGCGGTCGTGGGCCTGCAGCTCGGCGCCCGCGCCGGCGTGATCACCCCGGTGTCGGCCTGCTCGTCAGGCTCGGAGGCCATTGCCCACGCGTGGCGTCAGATCGTCATGGGCGACGCCGACGTCGCCGTCTGCGGCGGTGTCGAGGGTCCCATCGAGGCGCTGCCCATCGCGGCGTTCTCGATGATGCGGGCCATGTCGACCCGCAACGACGAGCCCGAGCGTGCCTCGCGGCCGTTCGACAAGGATCGTGACGGTTTCGTGTTCGGCGAGGCCGGTGCGTTGATGCTGCTCGAGACCGAGGAGCACGCCAAGGCCCGCGGCGCTAAGCCGTTGGCTCGGTTGATGGGTGCCGGTATCACCTCGGACGCCTTCCACATGGTGGCGCCCGCGGCGGACGGCGTGCGTGCCGGCCGGGCGATGACACGGTCGCTGGAGCTGGCGGGCTTGTCGCCGGCGGACATCGACCACGTCAACGCGCACGGCACGGCGACACCGATCGGCGATGCTGCCGAGGCCAACGCCATCCGGGTCGCCGGTTGTGAGCATGCCGCGGTCTACGCTCCGAAATCGGCCTTAGGCCACTCCATTGGCGCGGTCGGGGCGCTGGAGTCGGTCTTGACTGTGTTGAGTCTGCGGGACGGCGTCATCCCGCCCACACTGAACTACGAGACCCCCGATCCCGAAATCGACCTCGATGTTGTCGCGGGCGAACCACGCTACGGCGAATTCCGCTATGCCATCAACAATTCGTTCGGCTTCGGCGGTCATAATGTGGCGCTCGCCTTCGGGCGTTACTAAAGCAAGACATCGCGGGCCGCGAGGCCCGAGGTGGGGGTCCCCCCGCTTGCGGGGGCGAGCCGGACAGATACGGAAGGAACGTTCGCAACACTCATGACAGAGCTGGTTACCGGGAAAACGCTCCCGAACGTAGTGGTCACCGGCGTCGCCATGACAACCGCACTGGCCACCGACGTGGAAACCACGTGGAAGTTGCTGCTCGACAGCCAAAGTGGGATCCGCATCCTCGACGACCCGTTCGTCGAGGAATTCGATCTACCGGTGCGCATCGGCGGGCATCTGCTGGAGGAGTTCGACAGCCAACTGACGCGCGTCGAGCTGCGGCGCATGGGCTACCTGCAGAAGATGTCCACCATTTTGAGCCGCCGCGTGTGGGAGAACGCGGGCTCGCCTGAAGTCGACCCAGACCGGCTGATGGTGTCCATCGGAACTGGGTTGGGCTCGTCGGAAGAGATGGTGTTCAGCTACGACGACATGCGTGCTCGTGGCATGAAGGCGGTCTCACCGCTTGGCGTGCAGAAGTACATGCCCAACGGCGCTGCCGCGGCGGTAGGCCTGGAACGGCATGCCAAGGCGGGTGTTATCACTCCGGTGTCGGCGTGTGCGTCCGGTTCCGAGGGCATCGCTCAGGCGTGGCGCAACATCGTCTTCGGTGAGGCCGACGTGGCTATTTGCGGTGGTGTCGAGACCAAGATCGAGGCGGTGCCGATCGCGGCGTTCGCCCAGATGCGCATCGTGATGTCCACCAAGAACGACGATCCTGTCGGCGCCTGCCGACCGTTCGACCGGGACCGCAGCGGCTTCGTGTTCGGTGAAGCCGGTGCGCTCATGGTGATCGAGACCGAGGAGCACGCCAAGGCCCGCGGCGCGAACATCCTGGCCCGCATCATGGGAGCCAGTATCACTTCCGACGGTTACCACATGGTGGCGCCCGACCCCAACGGCGAACGTGCCGGGCATGCGATGAGCCGGGCTATTCAGCTCGCGGGCCTGACCCCGGCCGATATCGGCCATGTCAATGCGCACGCCACCGGGACTTCGGTGGGTGACCTGGCCGAGGGCAAGGCCATCAACAACGCGCTCGGCCCGCACGGCGGCAACGCGGCGGTGTACGCCCCCAAGGCCGCGCTGGGCCACTCGGTGGGTGCGGTCGGTGCGGTGGAATCGATCCTGACCGTGCTCGCGTTGCGGGACCAGGTCGTTCCCCCGACACTGAACCTGGAAAACCTCGATCCAGAGATCGACTTGGACGTGGTGGCGGGGAAGCCGCGGCCCGGTGATTACCGGTATGCGATCAACAACTCGTTCGGATTCGGCGGCCACAACGTGGCAATCGCTTTCGGGCGGTACTAAATCCCGAGCCACCCCGGAAACAACAGGAGACCTGCGATGACGATCATGGCCCCCGAGGCGGTCGGCGAGTCGCTCGACCCCCGCGATCCGCTGCTACGACTGAGCACCTTCTTCGACGACGGCAGCGTGGAGCTGCTGCACGAGCGTGACCGCTCTGGCGTACTGGCCGCTTCGGGCACCGTGAACGGCGTGCGCACCATCGCGTTCTGCACCGACGGCACCGTGATGGGCGGCGCCATGGGCACCGAAGGCTGTGCACACATCGTCAACGCCTACGACACCGCCATCGAGGAGCAGAGCCCGATCGTGGGCATCTGGCACTCCGGTGGCGCCCGGTTGGCCGAAGGGGTGCGCGCACTGCACGCGGTCGGCACGGTGTTCGAGGCCATGATCCGCGCGTCGGGCTACATTCCGCAGGTCTCGGTGGTCGTCGGTTTCGCCGCCGGCGGCGCCGCTTACGGTCCCGCGTTGACCGACGTCATCGTGATGGCGCCGGAAAGCCGGGTGTTCGTCACCGGGCCGGACGTGGTGCGCAGCGTCACCGGCGAGGACGTGGACATGGCCTCCCTCGGCGGTCCAGAGACCCACCACAAGAAGTCCGGGGTGTGCCACATCGTCGCCGACGACGAGCTCGACGCCTACGAGCGGGGCCGCCGGCTGGTCGGATTGTTCTGCCAGCAAGGGCATTTCGACCGGAGCAAGGCCGAGGCCGGCGACACCGATATCCACGCGCTGCTGCCCGAATCTCCTCGGCGGGCCTATGATGTGCGTCCGATCGTGACCGCAATCCTCGACAGCGAAACGCCGTTCGACGAGTTCCAGGCCAATTGGGCGCCGTCGATGGTGGTCGGGTTGGGTCGGCTCTCCGGGCGCACCGTCGGTGTGCTGGCCAACAATCCGCTGCGGCTGGGCGGCTGCCTGAACTCCGAAAGTGCGGAGAAGGCAGCACGTTTCGTGCGGCTCTGCGATGCGTTCGGGATTCCGCTGGTGGTGGTGGTCGATGTGCCCGGCTATCTGCCGGGTGTCGACCAGGAGTGGGGCGGCGTGGTGCGTCGCGGCGCCAAACTGCTGCACGCGTTCGGTGAGTGCACCGTTCCACGGGTCACCCTGGTCACCCGAAAGACCTACGGCGGGGCCTACATTGCGATGAACTCGCGCTCGCTCAACGCCACCAAGGTGTTCGCCTGGCCGGACGCCGAGGTCGCGGTGATGGGCGCCAAGGCGGCCGTCGGCATCCTGCACAAGAAGAAGCTGGCCGCGGCGGCCGAGCACGAACGCGAAGCGCTGCACGACGAACTGGCGGCCGAGCACGAGCGGATCGCCGGCGGCGTGGACAGTGCCATCGACATCGGCGTGGTCGACGAGAAGATCGACCCGGCGCACACCCGCAGCAAGCTCACCGAGGCGCTGGCCCAGGCGCCGGCACGGCGCGGGCGCCACAAGAACATTCCGCTGTAGTTCTGACCGCGAGCAGTCGCAGAATCGCATGCGCGGGACCCGCGCAGTGCGATTCTGCGACTGCTCGCGGCGGTTATCCCCAGCGTGACTGGCCGAGGACAGCCGCTTCTCGCATGCTGTCGCGGTGCACCTTGGAGCGCGAGCGCTGTTGGAAAGCGCCGGCGGGTTCGCTACCACCGCGCAACTGCTGACGGTCATGACCCGCCAACAGCTCGACGTGCAAGTCAAGAACGGTGGTCTCGTTCGCGTGTGGTACGGGGTGTACTCGGCGCAGCAGCCGAGTCTGTTGGGTCGCATGGCGGCCCTCGACATCTTTATGGGGCGCCAAGCCGTGGCTTGCCTGGGCACTGCCGCCACGTTATACGGGTTCGACACGGAGAACACTACCGCCATTCATGTGCTCGACCCCGGCGTACGGATGCGGCCCACTGTCGGTTTGATGGTTCACCAGCGCACCGGCGCCCGGTTGCAGCGGGTGTCAGGTCGTCTGGCAACCGCACCGGCGTGGACGGCCGTTGAGGTCGCACGACAGCTGCGCCGTCACCGAGCTCTGGCCACCCTTGACGCCGCACTGCGATCAATGCGGTGCACTCGCTCCGAGATTGAAAGTGCCGTTACCGAACAGCGTGGGCGCCGCGGAATCGTCGCGGTGCGCGAACTGCTGCCGCTTGCCGACCCACGAGCGGAATCAGCCATGGAGAGCGAAGTTCGGCTCGTCATCATCGACCACGGATTGCCGCTCCCGGAGCTTCAATATCCGATCTACGGCCGCAACGGCGAACTGTGGCGGGTCGACTTCGCTTGGCCTGAAAGGCGTCTGGCGGCCGAGTACGAAAGTGTCGACTGGCATGCCGGGCGCAACGAGATGCTGCGTGACAAAACCAGGTGGGGCAGGATCCAGGAACTCGGGTGGACGATTATCCCGATTGTCGTCAGCGACGTGAGACAGCACCCCTACCGCCTGGCCCAGCGAATCGCCACCCACCTGGACCGCACGCGCATCGCTATCTGACGCTGGCGAGCAGTCGCAGAATCGCACGCCAAAGGCCGGTGGAACGCGATTATGTGTCTGCTCGTCAGCGGCACAGGATCATCGAAAGTGCCTGGCGCAACCAGCTACTCGGGTCAGCCGGGAAATCACTGCACCGCCAGCCGACGAAATCGTCGGGGCGTACCAACAACGCTGCTTGCGGCTCGAGTCCGGTCGCGGCGAACCACGCGTTATCGCGGATGCACTGCACGGCAATCGGGACACCGAGAGCGGTCGACACCGAATCGGCTGCACCACGCCAACGCTGGTCCCCGGTAAGCAGGGTGAACCCGTGGCCGAGCAGATCGAGGGTCGAAATACGCTGTCCGCCTTGCGAAATCCACACATGCGGGGTCCGGGTGCCGGGTTGCCCACACAACTCCGCCACCAGCTGCACCGCGTCGGAGTCCGCTGCGGGTTCGGCGGTCACGACCGCCGCAGAGCGGTACCGGTAACCGATCAGCAGTTCGAACATCGAGCACTCTTCATCGGCGGGCAGTTGCGGTCGATGCTCGTCCAACTCGAGCAAGGCAACCGTCGGTCCGGTCAGCGACTGGTGGGCGGCAAATCGCCCCACCGGGTGACGCTCGGTGTGATAGGTGTCCAGCAACTCAGTGCCGGCAGTACCCTGCAGGACGGCGGCCAGCTTCCAGGCCAGGTTGTGCGCGCTCTGGATCGCGCTGTTGGCTCCCCCGGCCTTGAACGGCGGCATGGTATGTGCCGAATCGCCGACGAGAAAGACACGGCCGCAGGCGAATTCGTCGGCCACCTGTTCGTAGGGTTGCCACGTCGCCACCTCGGTGATCCGCACCTCGATCGGTTCGCCGATCGCCTTCACCAACAGCTCTGCACAGCGTTGCGGGCTAAACTGTTCGGCCGTCTCACCTTTGGCGGGATGGTAGGTGGTGATGAACATGCCGAGGTCGCCGGTGACCGCCAAGAATATTCCTGGTGCGTCAGGATTATCGACCTGCACGGCATCCCCGTCGTTCAGGTGCGAGACGAAATGCCGCCACGGCGCCCGGAAGTAGATGAAGACGACATAGATCGGCAGCGCCCCGTAGCCGGACGTGGTCATCGAGAGCGCCCTGCGGATCGGGCTGTGCACGCCGTCGGCGCCGATCAGATAGTCGGCACGTACCGTCTGGCGCTCTCCCGACGTCCGGTCGGCGATGGTCGCGGTGACGCCGGCCTCGTCCATGTCGAACGAGACGAACTCCGTCCGGTAGCGAACTTCGCCGCCACGGGCACGGGTCGCGCCCAACAAGATCGGCTCAGATTTGCTCTGTGGGCAATACTGCGCGGCCGGTTCGGGACTCAGCGTGTCCAGGCCCGCGAAGAGTGCGTCGATGTCCATTGCCGGTCGCTCCTCGGCGCTGTTGAGCGTCAGCTTCACCACCATGGCCGAGACATGTTCGGCAACCGCGTGCACCTGGTCACCCACGCCGAGGCCGCGCAGGATCTCCAGACTGCGGAAGCTGAGATTGCGGGCCTTGGGGTAGCTGAAGACTTCGTCGCGCTTGTCGACAAGCAGCGAAGCAACACCGTGCCGGGCCAGTAGCGCCGATGCCGCCAACCCGCCCACTCCGGCCCCGACAATGAGCACCGGGACATGCGTGACCGTCATGCGCACTCCCCTTCCCCGGCCCGTGAACCCCTGCCAACACGGAACGTATTAGTTCCGTCTGGTGCCCAGTCTGGCACGAGAGCCCGAGACGCCGCAATCGCTCCTAGTGCCGCGCGGCTGGATAATTGGGCCGGGGTTTAGGGGCCCGGCGCGATGGCAAGCGGCAGGACCACGTCTTCGAGAACACGCCGAACGAAGACTCGATCGACCGGCCGGCCCGTCATCACCCGCAGCACGTTGAGGCCCAGCGCGACATCGGGTATCAGGGTCAGGTCCCGGCCCGCGGGGACCTCACCCCGGGCGACGGCATGGTCGAGTGCCACCCGGAGCAGCTGGCGCGGCCGGGAGAGGACGAGATCGTCCAAGGCGGCGGCCAGAACGGGATTGTGCATGGCGGCCGTGGCCACGCCGACGATGATGCGGATTGTGGCCTGGTCGGCGTCGTCGAAATCCGGCACCGCGGCAACCAGAGCGTCGATGTCGCCGCGCAGACTGCCGGTATTCGGCGGGTCGACCGGCCCGACTCCGCGCCGCCAGTGGGCGATCGCATCGGCCACCACCTCGGCCTTCGACGGCCAGCGCCGGTATATCGCCGCCTTACCGACCCGGGCGCGGGACGCGATGTCGTCCATGCTCAGTTGGTCGTAGCCGTTTTCGGCCACACCCGCCAGCGCCGCCTCGAGGATGACCGCGTCCAACGACCGATCCAGGCGTCCGGGACTGCGCCGCGGACGCGCCGCTCCCTTCAGCGGGTCGGCGCCCGCCCGCTCAACTGCCATGCATCTGAACCATTCTGCCGATACGACTCAGTTCCGCTACGCCGGTGCGGCCCCCGCGAGGAACTCCTCGGCGACGGCGACAACGCGCTCCCGGTCGCGGGGCACCAGGCCGATTCGGGTTCGGCGATCCAGGATGTCGTCGACATCCAGTGCGCCCTCGTGGGTCACCGCGTACTCGAACTCGGCCCGGGTGACGTCGATGCCGTCGGCGACCGCTTCGGTGGGACGCTCGCAGCTGGCGGCGGTGATCACATTGGCTGCTTCAGCGCCGTAACGCGCCACCAAGGACCCGGGCAAGCCGGCCGCCGATCCCTGTGGGCAAGGCCCGGGGTTCGCCGGCGCACCGATAAGCGGCAGGTTGCGAGTCCGGCAATCACCGGCGCGCAAGTGCCGCAGGCCGATCGCACGATTCAGCACATCCTCGGCCATATACCGGTATTCGGTCAGCTTGCCGCCGACCACGCTGATCACCCCGGAGGGAGACTCGATGACGGCGTGGTCGCGGGAAACGTCAGCGGTGCGGCCCTCGCCGGTGTCGATCAGTGGCCGCAGCCCGGCATAGGCGCCGATGACATCGGTGGTCTGCAGTGTGGTTGTCAGCGCGGTGTTGACCGTGTCCAGCAGGAACATGATCTCTTCCGAAGATGGTTCTGGCACATCCGGAATCGGTCCGGGAGCATCTTCGTCGGTCAACCCCAGGTAAACCCGGCCCAGCTGCTCGGGCATGGCGAACACGAAGCGGTTGAGCTCGCCGGGAATCGGAATGGTCAGCGCCGCAGTCGGATTCCCGAAGGCTTCGGCGTCGAATACGAGATGCGTTCCACGGCTGGGACGTAACTTCAGCGAAGGGTCTATCTGGCCGCCCCACACTCCCGCGGCGTTGATGACGGCGCGGGCGGACACGTCGATGGTTTGGCCGGTGCGCCTGTCGCTCAACCGCGCCGAAGTGCCCGTCGCGTTCGATGCGCCAACGTAAGTCAGGATCCGGGCGCCGTGCTGGGCCGCGGTGCGCGCGACCGCCACTACCAGTCGGGCGTCGTCGATCAATTGCCCGTCGTAAGCCAGAAAGCCGCCGGCAAGGCCGTCACGCCGCACGGTCGGCGCCATCTCGACCACACGCCGCGCCGGGATGGTGCGCGATCGGGGCAGCGTCGAGGACGGCGTGCCGGCCAGCATGCGTAATGCGTCGCCGGCCAGGAATCCGGTGCGCACCACCGCGCGTTTGAGGTGACCCATCGACGGCAGCAGCGGGACCAGCTGCGGCATCGCACGCACCAGATGAGGGGCGTTGCGGGTCATCAGGATTCCGCGTTCGATGGCGCTGCGCCGGGCGATGCCCACGTTGCCGCTCGCCAGGTAGCGCAACCCCCCATGCACCAGTTTGGAGCTCCACCGGCTGGTACCGAACGCGAGGTCGTGCTTTTCTGCCAGCGCCACCCGCAAGCCCCGGGACGCGGCGTCCAACGCGATTCCGACACCGGTGATACCGCCACCGATGACGAGCACATCCAGCGCTTCCCCGTCGGCCAGAGCGGTCAGTTCGGCAGTGCGGCGCGCGGCGTTCAGAGCGGTCGAATTGGGCATCAGGCCAGGTATCCGTTCAGTGAGTAGGTGAGTTCGGCAGCCAGTGCTTGGGAATCGAGGATCGGATTGACGATGTCGACGGACTGAATCGTCGACTGGGCGATGAGCAGCACCATGGTCGCAAGTTGACGGGGGTCGCCGGCGCGGACGCTGCCCGATCGTTGTGCCACTTTGAGTCGAGCCGCGAACCCCTCGATCAGGAACTGCTGACTGGTGCCCAGGCGCTCGGTGATGTAAACCCTGGCCAGGTCCGAGTGCATCAGCGCCTTGATCAAGTCGTCGCGCCGTAGCCGATCGGCCACCGCGACGACTTGTCGTACCACGGCTTCACGGTCGTCGCCATCGAGGGGCAATTCGCCCAGCACGTCGGTGATGTGGCTGGTCAGCAACGCCGCGATGATCGAGCGAGTGTCCGGCCACCGACGGTAAACGGTCGGGCGACTGACGCCCGCGCGTCGTGCGATCTCGGCGAGTGCCACCTTGTCAACACCGTAATCGCGGACACAGCTCGCGGCCGCCGCAAGTATGCGGGCCCCGATGTTTTCGGGAGCATTACTCGTTGACAGCATATGCGATACTGTAACGCATGACACATCTCGAGGAACTCCTTCCGCCCATGAAATGGAATGCGTGGGGAGATCCCGCCGCCGCCAAGCCGCTCTCCGACAGCGTCCGTGCGCTGCTGAAGCAGGTTGTCGGCCTTGGTGATTCGGATGACGCCGAGCTGGATCCCGATCAGGTGGCACTGCGCCCGTCCACCTTGTCGCAGGCCGACCAGGATGCGCTGGCCGAAATCGTCGGCGCCGAATACTTCCGTGCCACCGACCGCGACCGGTTGCTGCACGCAGGCGGCAAATCTACCCCAGACATGCTGCGGCGCAAGGACACTGGCCCTCAGGACGCTCCCGACGCGGTGTTGCTTCCCGGTGATGACGGCACTGTGGCCGCGATTCTGCGGTATTGCTCCGACCACGGCATCGCCGTCGTCCCCTTCGGGGGCGGCACCAACGTCGTCGGCGGGCTTGATCCTGACCGCGGCCAGTTCGGCGCGGTGATCTCGCTGGACTTGCGGCGCTTCAACCAACTTCACTTCCTCGACGAGGTATCGGGCATTGCGGAATTGGGCGCCGGCGCGACCGGCCCCGAGGCCGAACGCCTGCTCGGTGAGCACGGCTTCTCGCTCGGGCACTTCCCGCAAAGCTTCCTTTTCGCCACCATCGGTGGTTTCGCGGCAACCCGTTCCTCCGGCCAGGATTCCGCCGGCTATGGCCGGTTCAACGACATGATCCTCGGGCTGCGCATGATCACCCCGGTGGGTGTGCTGGATCTGGGCCGGGTCGCGGCATCGGCCGCGGGTCCGGACCTGCGCCAACTAGCGATCGGCTCGGAGGGCGCCTTCGGCGTCATCACCAAGGTGCGGTTGCGGGTACACCGGGTACCGGAAACGACGCGCTACGAAGCCTGGTCGTTCCCCGACTTCGCTACCGGCGTCGCGGCGCTGCGCGCGGTCACCCAAACCGGAACGGGACCCACCGTTGTCCGCCTCTCCGATGAGGCCGAGACCGGCGTGAACCTCGCCACCACCGAATCGATCGGCGAAAACCAAATCACCGGCGGCTGTTTGGGACTCACCCTCTTCGAAGGCACCAAGGAACACGCCGAAAGCCGGCACGCCGAGACGCGCGCGTTGCTGATAGCTCACGGCGGAACGTCTCTGGGTGAGGGGCCGGCGCAGGCCTGGGAGCGCGGCCGGTACGCCGCGCCCTACCTGCGCGACGCGCTGCTGGCGGCCGGCGCGCTCTGCGAGACGCTGGAGACCGCCACCGACTGGTCCAACATCCCGAGATTGAAAGCCGCGGTCACCGAGGCGCTGACCACGTCACTGGCGGAATCGGGTACCCCGGCGCTGGTGATGTGCCATGTGTCGCACGTGTATCCGACCGGGGCGTCGCTGTACTTCACCGTCGTCGCGGGGCAGCGAGGCAACCCGATCGAGCAGTGGATGGCCGCCAAGAAGGCCGCGTCGGACGCGATCATGGCCAACGGCGGCACCATCACCCACCACCACGCGATTGGCGCCGACCACCGCCCCTGGATGCGTGCGGAGGTCGGCGATCTTGGTGTCCAACTGCTGCGCGCAATCAAAGCGACACTCGATCCGGCCGGAATTCTCAATCCCGGCAAGCTGATTCCGTGACTGCCGAGAACCCTGTCTCCCGGCAACCGCGCCGGCGCGAGATCGGCAAGGTGACCGCGCTGACCAATCCCGTCTCGGGGCACGGCGCCGCGGTCCGGGCCGCACAGATCGCGATCGCCCGGCTGCATCATCGCGGTGTGGAGGTCGTCGAAATCATTGGTGACGACGCGCAGGACGCGCGTTATCTCGTTTCGGCGGCACTCGAGAAGGGCACCGACGCGGTCGTCGTCACCGGCGGCGACGGTGTCATCTCCAATGCGCTGCAGGTGTTGACGGGCACCGATGTTCCGCTGGGCATCATTCCGGCGGGCACCGGCAACGATCACGCCCGCGAATTCGGGATTCCCACCAAGGATCCCGAAGCCGCCGCGGACATCGTCGTCGACGGCTGGACGGAAACCATTGACCTGGGCCGGATCCGCGACCGCGCGGGGGTCGACAAATGGTTCGGCACCGTGGCGGCAACCGGATTCGATTCGCTGGTGACCGATCGAGCCAATCGGATGCGTTGGCCGCATGGGCGCATGCGCTACTACATCGCGATGCTCGCCGAGCTGTCGCGGCTGCGGACGTTGCCGTTCCGATTGGTCCTCGACGGCGCCCGGGAGATCGAGACCGACCTCACGCTTGCCGCCTTCGGCAATACCCGCAGCTACGGCGGCGGGCTGCTGATCTGCCCCAACGCCGATCCTGCCGACGGCCTGCTCGACATCACCATGGTGGCGTCGGGATCGCGGACGCGGTTGGTCCGCTTCTTCCCCACCGCTATGAAGGGCACTCACGTCGACCTTGACGAGGTGACCACCGCACGGGCCAAGACCGTCGACGTCGAGTGCCCCGGCATCAACGTGTACGCCGACGGCGACTTCGCGTGTCCGCTGCCGGCCGAGATCGCCGCAGTTCCGGCCGCGCTACAGCTGCTGCGCCCCAATCCCTCACCGGTGTAACAACTCGGTCACCGAACCCGACATCTTTTCAAACCCGATCACGTCCGATCAGGGAGGAAAGATGTCCGGACTTCGCGAGACCGCACTGGCGGCTTTGGCTGCTGCGTCGTCCTGTTGTGTCGTGATGGTGCAAGCTCCCCGCGGGGCTGCCGACGACGGTCCGACCTGGAACGGACAATACGTCGTGACGTTCGGGGCCAATGCCAAGACCGGCACCAGCATCGCCGCCAGTGGACCCGAATTCGCCCACCGGGCGAACTACTCCTTCAGCTCGAGCTGCGCGGCGGGCGTCTGTATCGCCACGGTGACCGATGGGCCGCCGGCAAAGAACGGGTTCATCCAGCGCCCAATTGAATACACCTGGAACGGTTACCAATGGGTGCGAGAGACGACCTGGAAGTGGGACTGCCTGCTGCCCGACGGGACAATCGAGTACGACCCGGCGAAATCCATTGCGGTCTATACCCCCGGTCCGCATGGAATCCTGACCGGGGTTTTCCACACCGACATCACCAGTGGCGCCTGCAAGGGAAATGTCGACATGCCGGTATCGGCCAAGCCGGCCTTCGAGCCGGAGAGCGTTGTCTAAGAGCTACCTCGCCGTTTACGGTCTCGATCATGCGGCCACGGCGGTGATCTTGGCGTTGTTCGTCGCGGTTCGTCGCGGTTCGTCGCGGTTCGTCGCGGTTCGTCGCGGTTCCTGCGAACTGGACACTGCCCCGCGGCGGTGATCGCCTCCCCGGGGGGTTGCTACCGGGCACCGGGCTTCGGAGGCGACCCGACCCAGCCCGGGACCTGCGTGGACGCGGTCGATAGGCGTCATGTCAGGGTGCGATCACCGCCGGCAGCGGTCAGGTGGCGGGCGTGTCAGGCTGGTCGGGCGGAATCGCGCCGTCGCAACCACCGGGCGGTGGCGGACCCGGCAGCGGCTCGTCGCCACCGACGCAGTCGTAGTACCACTGCGGCCCGGTTATGTAGGTTCGCATCCACTGGTGCCAGAACGACCCGTCGGGATACTTCTCGCCGTCGCACACAGCTAACTCGCCAAAACCCCAGCGCCCGCCTGGGCAGTAACCCATCGTCATGTTCGGCTTGTGCGGGTCCGGCGGATCAGCGCTGGCGACTGCAGCAGAAGACACAATCACCGCAGCACAGCCTAACGTTGCGGCGCCAAGGCGAGTAAGGTTCGACTTCATTTGTATATTGACCCTTCTTTAGCGTGCTGAATCCATACGGCTGATTTCAAGTGAAGATCCGAACTTGTGAATGAACTTCGGCCAGAAGGATCTGCAGTTCGGTTGTTCTGATAAAGATTCGACATTGACTCGCTAGTTCGGAAAAGTCGCAACATACGTGCGGCAGTTTACGGCACGAAGGGCCGGCGGTGTCAACTCCGGACCGGCAATGAACGGGACACATCAGGCCGATCTGGAAAGGCGGTAACGGCCCCGCCGCCATACCTCACGGCTTTCGCCGTACGGGCATAAGTGCGTCGATCGTCGCTGCGCAGGAGTCCAGTTCAACGGAGGTTGTCACGTCGTTGGACCGGTGTGCGCACCGGCATCCCGGCAGTGCGGGCCGGAATCGACAAACCTCAATAATTCTATGCTATTGATCAATAACGGCTTTTGATTAGCGTTCGGCGAGAAATATCTGTAAGGTACCGACCGGACTTTAATGGGCTTGCGACGGCATATAACGGTCGCATTGGTTCTTCCATTTACGAAGCGGTTGCCCGGTCTTGATCTCGGACCCGTCGGTGGGCGTCGATGATCGGGTCTTCTACGCCCCTTGGCGCGCCGTTTCTTCGATCCGCGACTGGAACGCCGTCCATCCCGACGGAAACGTATCTGCGGCTGCCTTTCCGAATTTCGGCACCGCTTGGGTATTGAATCGCCGGGTTGAGCGCACGGGGATTCGATCAGTGCGGGGTGCACGCCAGCTTGAATTCATGCGGTCGACAGCACGCAGGCCTCGCTGCCGATGACGTCAAGCACCCGGTGTCCAACGTGGCTCGCCAATGCCCCAGCCCCCACCTGCATTTCGCGTCGACCTCCTCGTGATTGCGCAACCAATGCTGGTTGCCCGAGCTGACCGATAAGTCGTTGCAGCGGTACGCATTTCATTCTCCGGTTCCCGACCTGATGGCCTCGATCCCGGAATGCGTGGACGCACACCACGACTCACACGACGACGCATCGGGACAGCGTCCTCACCGAGGTCGCCCCCAGAACATCCCTAAATCGTGCGGCCGGGAATGGCACAGGCAAGCGCACCACATCGTGGCGAACCGTCACACCTTCGTGCTACCGCGGTGATGATCACAGGCCAATAATTCCCAGACCGTTTCACAAACTGACGTTCACGTCACTGGAGGCATAATTCGGTTCTTCCAGATCCCGCAACTGATGACGGAGATCGGCGCCACCAATAACCTGCAAAACATCACCGAGGTGATTCAGCAAGCTGACCTGCGGCATACGGGTTGGTTGGAGTGGGCGTTCACCGGCAACGACCCGACGAGCACGGCAGTCAATGCGCAGGCGCTGGTCTACAACCCGGAACTCCCGCCGACCGGCGATAACGTCAACACAGCCAAACTCCCAGCGCTCGCCGAACCGTACCCCCAGGTGGTTGCCGGCACCCCAAAGTTATGGGCATTCCGCAGAGGCAAGTTCCAACTGCCCTACGCGACCGAGCGAGCCGACCACCACGGCGGCTTCGTCTCCGGCGAGCAGACAATCATCTCGGTGCCGCCCGTCGAGTATCCGAACGGCTACCAGGTGAGTGTCAAAGGTGGACAGGTCACTTCGGCACCCGGCGCCGCCTTGTTGACCATCGTCGCAGACCCGGGGCGCAAGCACCGTCAAAGTCGTGGTCGTGCCCTGACGGCCAGCGGGTGCCAGGTCCAAGTGGCTAACCGACGCCGCGGCTCAACCACGCGACCTCACCGGCGTCGCCACCGTCTCGGTACACCTCGAGCGCCTCGTCCCACGCGGTTCCCAGCACCGAATCCAGCTCGGCAGCAAGAGTGTCGGCCCCCTGCGCCATTAACGTCCGCAGCCGCATCTCCCCCACCATGATGTCGCCGTTGGCGCTCATGGCACCGCTCCACAAGCCCAGCTGCGGGGTGTGGCTGAACCGCTGCCCATCGACACCGGGGCTGGGATCTTCGGTGACCTCGAAGCGCAGCACCGACCACGAGCGCAACGCATTGGCCAGCCTCGCGCCGGTGCCCACCGGCCCCACCCAGTTGGTGACCGCACGCAATTGCCCGGGCATCGCCGGCTGCGGCGTCCAGACCAGATTCGCCTTGGCCTGCAGGGTCGACGACAACGCCCACTCGACATGCGGGCATACCGCCGCGGGCGAAGCGTGGATGTACACCACGCCGGTCGTCACGTCGGCGAACTGATTCGATGCACGCATCTCTTGCTCCTTCGGTTCCGCGAGGGACGTCTTCCCCAACGACCTGGCGAACCAGCAGAGCGAGATACCTGCCACGAAATTATGTTGTCTGCGTGTCTATTGTGCCTTGTGAGACCACTGTTGCGCTAGTGTGCAGTCCGGATTAGCTGTACTCGGCCAAAACCCAGTCCGAAATCGCCGGCCAGGGCTCTCGGGCCCACTCGCCGAAATCACGATCCGTGAGGACCACCAGCGCCAGGTCCGCGTCGGGATCGGCCCAGATGAACCCGCCTGCCTGACCGAAATGGCCATATGTTCGCGGCGAGTTGCGGGTGCCCGTCCAGTGCGGCGACTTGGCATCCCTGATCTCAAAGCCCAGCCCCCAGTCATTGGGGCGCTGCACACCGTATCCGGGCAACACCCCGTCCAGGCCCGGGAACTGCACGGTGGTCGCCGCGTCGTGCATCTGCCCGGAGACCGTCAACGGGCGCAGCAGGTCACCGGCGAACAACGCCAAGTCGGCGACCGTCGACGTGGCGCCGAACCCGGCTGCGGCCGCACCGCCATCGAGCCGGGTATTCGCCATGCCCAATGGGTCGAACACCGCCTCGGTCAGATAGTTGCCGAATTCGATTCCCGACTCCCGCTGCACCGCTTCGGCCAGCACAGTGAAGCCGTAGTTGGAATACATCCGCCGGGCGCCGGGCTGTGCCAGCTCCTTCGCCGAGTGCATCGCCAGGCCCGACGCATGCGCCAGCAGGTGACGGATCGTGGATCCCGGGGGCCCGGTCGGGGTTTCGAGGTCGACGACCCCTTCCTCGACGGCGATCTGCACCGCGCGGGCCACCAACGGCTTGGTGACCGACGCGAGAGTGAACACCTGCGCGGTATCGCCATGGGTGGCCAGCACACCGTCGGGTCCGATTACCGCCGCGGCGGCAGCGGGCACCGGCCAGTCGTCAAGAGCATCCAAAGCGGCCATCGAGTCCGGCTTCACTTCCGGGCGATGTAGTAGTTGTTCAACGGATCTGACTCGATCTCGGTCACCTGCACGTCACTGAAGCCGGCGTCGGCGAGCATCGAGGTGGCCACCTGGCGGCCCCACACGGTTCCCAACCCCACGCCGTCCAGCGCCAGCGACACCGTCATGCAATGCATCATCGACGTGGTGTACAGGTAGGTGCTCAGCGGGACACCGATGTTGTCCTGGAGTCGGCTCGACGCCTTGATGTCAACCATCAGCAGCACACCGCCGGGTCGCAGGGCCCGATGGATGTTCTGCAGCACCCGAGCCGGTTGCGCTTGGTCGTGGATGGTGTCGAAGGCGGTGATCACGTCGTAGGCGGCTACTTTTTCGGGGACCTTCTCGAGCTGCGCCAAGTCGTGCCGCTCGAATGCCGCGTTGTTCAGGCCGAGTGCAGCCGCCTCTGCGGCGCCTGCCCCCACGGCCGCTTCCGAAAAATCGATGCCAGTAAACCGGCTTTGCGGGAACGCCTGCGCCATGAGATTGACCGCATGCCCGCTGCCGCAACCGAAATCGGCCACCTCGAGGCCGGCCCGCAGACGCTCCGGCAGGCCCTCGACCAACGGCAAAACCACGTCGACGAGGGTGGCGTCGAACACCTCACCGCTCATCTCGGCCATCAGCGTGTGGAAGCGCGGGTAGTCGCTGTAGGGCACGCCGCCGCCGGCCCGGAAGCAGTCAATGACCTTCTGCTCGACTTCGCCGAGCAGAGCGATGAACTGCGTGACGCGGGCGAGGTTGTTGGGTCCGGCGGCTCGGGTAAGGGCTGCCGCCCGATGGGCGGGCAGCGCGTACGTCGCCTTATCGGGGTCGTAGTCGACGACCTGCGCGGCGGTCACGCCACCCAGCCATTCCCGGACATAGCGCTCGTTGAGCCCCGCCGCCTCGGCGATCTGGGTGCTGGTCGACGGCGGCAGCTCGGCCATCGTGTCCAGCAGCCCGGTCTGATGGCCGACGCTGAGCAGGATCGCCAAACCGGCGCTGTCGATGGCCGCCACGATCCGGTTGCCGAATTCCTCACTGGTTTCGGGTTTGGTTTCGGGGCCGATTTCGGGGCCGGTGTCGGTTGCCGTCATGATCAGCGACGCTACACCGGGCCGCCACGGCACTGGTCCAAGGCGAAGACGGTTCTCGAGCCCGTGTTGGTTGTGGTCAGCGATGCGAATCCGCTATTGCACGCCGTCAAGCCCGTCTTCGCCCAGCAATCGTGCGCCGGCGCCGCCGGCCCCGCCGGCGCCCGCGGTGGTTCTGTTGCCACCGTTGCCACCGTCGCCGCCCCTGCCGCCCCCGCCGAACAGCACCCCGGCGTTGCCGAGTGCCGGGGACGCGATGTGGTCTTTCAATTCGTGACGCTGGTCCTGGACAACGCCGGTGCCGGACACCCGTCCTGAATTTGTCCGGCAGGCTATAGGTTGGGGCCATGAATCAGACAGTGCGCGGCGTGATTTCACGAAAAAAGGGTGAGCCCGTCGAATTGGTGGACATTGTCGTCCCGGACCCCGGGCCCGGTGAGGTCGTCGTCGACATCAGCGCCTGCGGGGTGTGCCACACCGATCTGACCTACCGCGAGGGCGGCATCAACGACGAATACCCGTTTCTGCTGGGTCACGAGGCCGCGGGCACGGTGGAAGCCGTCGGGCCAGGGGTGACCACGGTCGAACCGGGCGACTTCGTGATCCTGAACTGGCGCGCCGTGTGCGGCCAGTGCCGCGCATGCAAACGGGGCCGGCCGCACTACTGCTTCAACACCTTCAACGCCGAACAGAAGATGACGCTCACCGACGGCACCGAACTCACCCCCGCGTTGGGCATCGGCGCGTTCGCCGACAAGACGTTGGTGCACTCCGGTCAATGCACCAAAGTCGATCCGGCAGCCGATCCCGCGGTAGCCGGCCTGCTGGGTTGCGGAGTGATGGCCGGCATCGGCGCCGCGATCAACACCGGTGGGGTGACCCGCGACGACACCGTCGCGGTGATCGGCTGCGGCGGCGTGGGCGATGCCGCGATCGCGGGCGCCGCGCTGGTCGGGGCCACCAAGATCATCGCCGTCGACACCGACGACACCAAGCTGGCGTGGGCCCGCGAATTCGGCGCCACGCACACGATCAATGCCCGCGAAACCGACGTCGTCGCAACCATCCAGGAACTTACCGACGGCTTCGGCGCCAACGTGGTGATCGACGCCGTAGGCCGGCCCGAAACCTGGAAGCAGGCCTTCTATGCCCGTGACCTGGCCGGAACCGTCGTATTGGTGGGCGTGCCGACACCCGAAATGCGATTGGACATGCCGCTGGTGGACTTCTTTTCCCGCGGCGGGGCATTGAAGTCCTCGTGGTACGGCGACTGCCTACCCGAACGCGACTTCCCCACCCTGATCGACCTCTACTTGCAGGGCCGGCTTCCGCTGGACAAGTTCGTCTCCGAACGAATCGGGCTCGGCGACGTCGAGGAGGCATTCCACAAGATGCACGACGGCAAGGTGCTGCGCTCGGTGGTGATGCTGTGATCGAGCGCGTCGTCACCCACGGGACTTTCGAACTCGACGGCGGCAGTTGGGAAGTCGACAACAACATCTGGCTGGTCGGTGACGACTCCGAGGTCGTGGTTTTCGACGCCGCCCATGACGCCGCACCGATCATCGAGGCGGTCAGGGGCCGCAATGTGGTGGCGGTGGTGTGTACGCATGGCCACAACGACCACGTAACGGTGGCTCCCCAACTCGGCCAGACCCTGGACGCGCCGGTGTTATTGCATCCCGGCGACGGCGTGCTGTGGCGAATGACGCACCCGGACAGAGACTTTCGCGCCATCGACGAGGAAGAGACGGTGCGTGTGGCCGGGACCGAGTTGCGTGCCCTGCACACCCCGGGCCATTCACCGGGATCGGTGTGCTGGTATGCGCCAGAGCTCGGCCCCGGGACAGGTGTCGTGTTCAGCGGCGACACCCTCTTTTCCGGCGGACCCGGGGCAACCGGACGCTCTTTCTCCGACTTCCCGACGATTCTGCGGTCGATCTCCGAACGGCTCGGGACGTTGCCGGGCGACACCGTCGTGCATACCGGCCACGGCGACAGCACCACTATTGGCGACGAGATCGTCCACTACGAAGAATGGGTCGCCCGCGGTCACTGAAGCCGGTTAATGTCCCTGAAGAATCCGGCGCTTCTCGGCCTGGAACTCACTTTCGGTGAGTGCCCCTGAATCACGCAGCGCCGCAATGGTTTTGAGCCGCTCAAGCTTGACCCCCTGGTCGCTGGGCTCGCTGGGTCCGATGGGCTCGATGGGCGCCGACCAAGTCGCCGATACCGTCGTAGGCCGGCTGCGACTCAGCCACATCACCGACAAGGCCAGATCCACCAGGCCAACGACGAAGACGGCGACGAATACCCATACCAGATAGCCGTAGGAGCTCTGGTGGCCGAAAGCCAGTCGCGGGTTGATGTATCCGCCGACCTGGCCCTCGGTCGTCACGCGGTAGCTGCCTTCGACCGGAACCTGGACCATCCACACCCGCACATGCGCGTCGTTGTTGACCGTGGTTGTGCTGCCGATACTTTCGGTGACCCGCGGTTGTGGCACGCCCGCGGGTGGGTCGATCGAAATGCCTAGCGGCGGCACCGGCAGGCCGGTGCCGTTGGTGCCGCCGATGACCACGGTGTGCAGGCTGACGGTGACTTCACCGGCCGGCAGATGGACGCTGCCCGAGCCCGGGACAGGCACTTCGCCGTAAGCGTTGTACTTGTCCAGAAGGAATGCGTTGAGCACCAACGTGGCGATGAAGCCGGCCACCGACACCACTAACATCACAACGGCCAGTGCCAGCGAAACCTTGGCGGCCCGTCTGCTGTTCATCCACGCAGTTTGGCACGCCGGCGAAGCATCGCGACGACCACAGCACCGATCAGCACCACAAACGCGGTCACCGGCACCCAATCCCCCAGCCGTTGGTACACCGTGGTGCTCGAGCCCAACGGAACGCTGACTACAACGGCGCCCCGGAAATCCGACGGGCACCACGCCAGCCGGTGCCCCCGGACGTCGAAGGCCGAACTGTCGCCGGACAACCCGGCATGCACCGCCGGGCGGCCCGCTTCGACCGCACGCACCGCGGGTTGCGCGGCCAATTGCGGCTGCGCCCAACTGCCTTGAAATGTCGAGGTGGAACTCTGGTAGGCCAACAGCTCGGCCCCCAGCAGGGCTTCACGTCGCGCCAGATCGGAAAACGTCGTCTCATAGCTGACCAGCGGTCCGATATCGAGCCCACGGGCAGACAGCACCACCGGCCCGGCTCCCCGCCTGCGGTCTTCGGCGGCGGCCTTGCTGTGGCGGGTGAGCCAGCCGACCAGCGGCCGCAGCGGCACATATTCGCCGAACGGCACCAGACGGGTCTTGCGATAACTGCCGAGCACTCCGCCGGCACCCACGAGCACCGACGACTTGTAGATGCCCCCGCCCGGCGCTGCCGCATCGACGTTGACAAGCAGCTCGGCGCCCACCCGCCGCGACAACTCCACCAGCCGGGCCAGCACCTCGGGATGTCCGGTGAGATCCTGCCCGACGCTGCTTTCGCCCCACACCACCACGTCCACCCGCTGGCCTACGAGGGTGGCCGTGATCGCCTCACTGGCCTCCTCCCGGGCAGTCGCATCGTCGATATCGCCGGGCTGGACGAGCGCGACTCGCACGGTCGGACCGGAAGCGGGCGCCGGGCCCAGCAGGTACCACGCCGGTCCCAGTCCCGCGCACGCCACCGCACACCCCAGCGCGACCAGCCGCATCGGCCCCTGATGCACGATCGCGACGGCGACGGCGGCATTGGCAGCGACCACCAGAAAGCTGGTCAGCCACACTCCGCCCAGGGACGCCGACGCCAGCGTGGCCGGCTGATTCCACTGCGACGCGCCCAACGGCGCCCACGGACCGCCCAACGGGGGCCACGCCCGCACCGCTTCGGCCGCCACCCACGCGCTGGGCACCATCACCACGACGGCAGCCATGCGCGCGGCGGTCACCGGCGCCGTCAGCAGCCGGTGGGCGATCCATCCCCACGGCAGCCACAGGGCACCGAGTCCCATGGCGTACACCGCCAGAAGCGGGCCGGTGCTGGTCGCCAGCCAGTATTGAGTGGCCAGCACGAACCCGCCGACACCCCAGCAGGCCCGTACGGCGCCGTCCCACGATGTGGCCGCGGCCCGCACCGCCAGCAGCAGTGGCACCACCGCGAACCACGCCAGCCACCACCGCGACGGCGCCGGGAAAGCCAGCGCCGGTAGCGCGCCGAGGACCAACGCCACCGCCCATCCGGGGACGCGCCGCCGGCACGTTCCCGAATGGAGGGCCATGGTGTTCAGCATGCCGGTCGGATTCTGCGACGGCGAGGAAAGGCGGCGAGGAAAAGGGCACACTGGACAGGCGCCACCGGAAAAGGAGTGAAACGCATGGCTAACGATCTGATCGCGACGGTGCCCGATCTGTCCGGGAAGCTTGCCATTGTCACCGGCGCCAACAGCGGTCTCGGGTTCGGGCTGGCCCGACGGCTGTCGGCATCCGGCGCCGATGTGGTGATGGCAATCCGCAACCGCGCCAAGGGTGAGGCGGCGATCGAGCAGATCCGCACCGCGGTTCCCGACGCCAAGCTGACCATCAAGGCACTTGACCTGTCGTCGCTGGCCTCCGTCGCCGCGTTGGGTGAGCAGCTCAACTCCGAAGGCCGCCCGATCGACATTCTGATCAACAACGCCGGTGTCATGACCCCACCCGAACGCGACATCACCGCCGACGGCTTCGAATTGCAGTTCGGCAGTAACCATCTCGGTCACTTCGCGCTGACCGCCCAGGTGCTGCCGCTGCTGCGCGCGGCGCCCGCCGCGCGGGTGGTCTCGCTGAGCAGCTTGGCGGCACGGCGCGGCCGTATCCACTTCGATGACTTGCAGTTCGAAAAGTCCTACGCCCCCATGACGGCCTACGGGCAGTCGAAGCTGGCAGTGCTGATGTTCGCCCGCGAGCTGGACCGCCGCAGCCGCGAGGCCGGCTGGGGCATCATGTCCAATGCCGCGCACCCCGGGTTGACCAAGACCAACCTGCAGATCAGCGGACCTTCGCACGGCCGGGAAAAGCCGGCGCTGATGCAGCGGCTCTACCAGGCGTCGTGGCGTTTGACTCCGTTCTTTTGGCAGGAGATCGACGAGGGGATACTGCCCGCCCTGTATGCGGCCGCCACCCCGCAGGCTGAGGGCGGTGTGTTCTACGGCCCCCGGGGCTTCTACGAGGCGGCCGGCGGCGGCGTGACGGAGGCCAAGGTGCCCGCCCGGGCCCGCAACGACGCCGACTGCCGACGTCTCTGGGAGGTTTCCGAACGTCTCACGGGGGTCAGCTATCCGACGCCGGCCTGATAGGCCGCCGACGGACGGCTCGGCCTACCACCGGTCGCCAGGACGAAGCGAAAAAGAAGCTGGCGCAGAATGATTCGCTGATCACCACGGCGGGGCGGGCGTGTCGGTGCGCACTGCGCGGCGTTACCCGGACCGGTCTCGGTGGTTGTTTCATCGAGACTGCAGCCACTGCGACGTGCTGCGGCGTGTCGTCTGCGTGGCTGCGGTGTCGCGGGGACGACGACCTGCGTACCGGCAAGCGTTTCGATCCGGCGCCGCATTGGGTAACCGGAATTGAGGGGTCGGTCACAAACTGCAACGGCAAAGGGGCACAGGCATGACTGCGCACGACGAGCAGGCCGCCGGCCGCAGCGATCACCGGCAACAGGCCGGCAGCAGCAGCGACGGCGGGAAACCGGATACCTCCGAGGTGCCGGAACCCAGCGACGAAGCCAAGGAAACCGCGGCCGAAATGATGACGGCCTATGAGGACCGGCCGACGTTGGTGTTGCCCGGCTCCGGCAGGACCATCACCGGCACCGCGGTCGGGGACTGGCTCGACGACCACGGCCATCCTCGATACGCCGACGACACGGATTCGCCGGCGGCAAAAGCCAAGGCAAACAGCGAACAAACAGATGAAGACAAGAAGGTCGCCGAGAATCTGGACAGGGACAAGGCCTACAACGAGGAAGTTCTCAAGTCAGCCCGAGACGAGGCAGCCGCGGGCTAAGCCGGCCTCACCGCGCTGCCGGGAGCGGGATGACCGGGTCTAGAGCCCGGGAACCGGGGGTATCGGGAAGCCGATGCCGGGGATCTGCGGGATGGCCGGGATCGGCGGGATCTGCGGCACCGCCGGCACTTGCTGGGTGGGCGGTGGCTGCGGGGTGGCGGGTGGTTGCGTGGTGGCCGGCGGCTGGGTGGTGGCCGGCGGCTGGGTGGTCGTAGGGGGCTCCGTTGTTGGGGGTGTCGTCGGGGGCGTCGTGCTTGCCGGCGGTGGGGTTGTCGTCGGGGGCGGTGGTGTCGTTTCGGCGGTAGGAGGGGGTGCCTGGGTCGACGGCGGTGGCGGCGGCGCTTGCGGCGCCGGTTCTTGGGTGCCGGGCGGTGGCGGCGCCGGCTCCGGGCTCCCCACGGTCGGCGGCGCGGCAGGCGCGGAAGTCGTCGGGGCCGGGCTTACCCCCGGCGGGCGTGTCGCGGGCTCGTCGTTGGAGCCCAGCGCGATCGCCACCGCGGTGCCGACCAGCAGCACCGCGACGACCGTGCTGACGATGATCACCGCCGGCAGGCGATACCACGGGATGACCGGCGGCTCAGGCTTCGCCTCCGGGGGCGTGTCATGGTCGAACGCCAGCTGCGGGCGGGCGGAGGTGTAGCCGGAACCGCCGGCATCCGCATAGTCGCCGCCCGGCACGGGCATGACGCGGGAATCATCGTCGGCTTCCGACCAGGCCAGCGCGGGCTGCAATGCCGACGCGGGCGCATCCGCACCATTCGGGGCTGCCAGCGGAGCAAGCGGTGCCAGCGCCGCCACTGCCGGCGCGGCGACCGGCGGGGCCGAGGTCAACACCGTCGCACTGGTATCGGCGGGCCCTCGGGCCGCCCGCAACGCCGCCCCGATAGCGGCGGTTAGTTGCGGGCGCGGCGCCGTGACCACCGGAACGCCAAATCGCCCCGACAGCGTCGTGGTGACCGACGCGATGTTGGCACCACCACCGACGGAAATGATCGCGACCAGGTCCGCTGGATGAATTCCGTTGCGCGCCAACGTCTGTTCCATCACTGCGGCGACACCGTCCAGCGCCTCGCGAATCGCCTCGTCGAGCTCGTTTCGGGTGAGCCGGATTTCGCGATGCGTCCCCGGCAACTCGTCGGCCAGGGTGGTCACCGTGCTGTGGGAGAGCCGCTGCTTGGCATTGCGGCATTCGATCCGCAGCCGGTTCAACGAGCCGATGGCCGCGGTCCCGGACGGGTCGAACGAACCGGTGGCCGGCATCTCCGACATCACGTAGGTCAGGAGCGCCTGGTCGATCAGATCACCGGAGAAGTCTCGATGCCGCAGCGTCGCGGCGACCGGCTGATAATCACCGGCCGCATCGACCAGCGTGATGCTGGTCCCGCTGCCGCCGAAGTCGCACACCGCGACGATGCCGCGGGCCGGTATCCCCGGGTTGGCCCGCATCGCGAACAGCGCGGCCGCCGCGTCGGGGATCAACAGTGGCTGGGTTTCGTGCGACCATTCCGGCACCCGGCTCAGCGCGGCACCCAACGCGTCGACCGCGGCCGTCCCCCAGTGGGCGGGATAAGTCAGCGCGACATCGTCGGGCAGGGCCCGTCCACCGGTGGCGGTGTAGGCCAGAGCACGCAGACTGTCGACCACCAGAGCCTCGCTACGGTGCATCGAGCCGTCGGCCGCCACGATGCCGACCGGGTCCCCAACCCGGTCCACGAAGTCGCTCATGACTAGGCCGGACTGATCCAGTCTCGGATTTTCCGACGGCAGTCCGACCTCGGGTGGGCGCTGCCGATACAAGGTCAGCACCGGCTTGCGGGTGATCGCGTGGTCGGCGGTCACCGCCGCCAGGTTGGTGGCACCGATCGACAGCCCCAGTGCGGGCCGTGGTCCTTCTGCCATGGTTTGTCCCCGTCCGGCTGCGCGCCCCCGCGCCCGCCTACCCGAAATTGTGCCGTCTACACCTATAGCCGTTCTTTGCGCCGGCTATGCGCGAGCTGTATAACGACATGGCTCAGCGGATGGTGCCCGCGCCGGGAATCAATGGCAGGTCCAACGCGGTGACCCAGCCCGGAGACAGGTCGTTGACGGCCGGGACGGCGTTGAGCGCCCGCATCCCGGTCGCCAGGCATCCGGCGGTGGCCGCATCGCGGCCCGAGCCGTCGGTGAACCGGAACGCGGTTTCCTGGAAGATGCTCGGGGTTCCGTCGATGTCCACCCGGTAGACGTCGTCGTCGTGACCTGAGGGCCAGTCGGGCGCGGCGTCGCGGCCGATGCGGTTGACGTGCTCGAGTTGAATGCGCGTCTCGCCCCGGTAGATGCCGTTGATGGTGAAGCGGACGGCGGCGACCTGGCCGGGCTTGATGACGCCCTTCACCGAGTGACGCTCGGTGGGCGTCACCCACTTGTCCCAGGTAGTGGTGATCTCGTCGAGCATGATCCCGGCGGCGTGGGCGATCATCGGGACGGTGGCGCCCCACGCGAAAATCAACACGTCGCGGTTTTCCAGGATCGGGCTGAATTCGGGCTCCCGCCCGATGCCCATTTCTTTCTCGTAGTCGCCTTCGTAGTTGGTGTAGTCCAGCAGCTCGGCGGCGCGCACTCGCCGCACTTCCGAACACAGCCCCATCAGGGTCATCGGAAACAGGTCGTTGGCGAATCCCGGGTCAATGCCGGTGGTGAAACACGACGACTCCCCCAGCTCGCACGCCTCGGTGATCGGCTGGATCCACTGCGGCGGGTTCAGGTGCATCGTCGGCCAGATCCACGGCGTCATCGCGGTCGAGCACACGTCGATGCCGGCCCGCAGGAACCGGGTAATCAGCGCGATGTTGGCGTCGGCCCGCATCGCGGTCGGTCCGTAGTGCACCAATGCGTCAGGCTTGAGCGCGATCAGGGCGTCGACGTCGTCGGTGGCGACGATGCCCACCGGCCCGGGCAGCCCGCAGATGTCACCGACGTCGCGCCCGACCTTGCCGGGGTTGCTGACACCGACCCCGACCAGCTCGAACAGCGGATGCTTGACGATTTCGGCGATCACCATCTTGCCGACGAAACCGGTGCCCCAGACGACTATTCGCTTAGTGTCCCGTTGCGACATTTAACCGCCACCTCCCGGCTTCACCCTAGGGGGCGGTGACGTGACCTCTAGCATCGGAGCGGTGCGAAGCCTGCCAGCGTTGAGTGCGTGGCGCTTCGTCGCGGTGTTCGGCGTGGTCAGCCTGCTCGCCGACTTCGTCTACGAGGGCGCGCGGTCGATCACCGGTCCGCTGCTGGCGTCCCTGGGTGCGACCGGACTGGTGGTCGGCGTGGTGACCGGCATCGGCGAGGCCGCCGCGTTGGCGCTGCGGTTGGTATCGGGTCCGCTGGCAGATCGAACCCGACGATTCTGGGCGTGGACGGTTGCCGGCTACGCGCTGACGCTGATCACGGTTCCGCTGCTGGGAGTCGCGGGCGCGTTGTGGGTCGCCTGCAGCTTGGTGATCGCCGAGCGTGTCGGCAAGGCGGTGCGCAGTCCCGCCAAGGACACGTTGCTGTCGCACGCCGCCAGTGTCACCGGTCGCGGCCGCGGTTTTGCCGTGCACGAGGCGCTCGACCAGGTGGGGGCGGTGATCGGCCCGCTGACCGTGGCGGGGGTGCTCGCCGTCACCGGTAACGACTACGCGCCCGCGCTTGGGGTGCTGGCGCTGCCAGGTGCGGCGGCGCTGGCGCTGCTGCTGTGGCTGCGGGTCCGGGTGCCGCATCCGGACTCCTATGAAGGGCCAGCGGCTTGCGCAGTGTCACCTGATGATGTTGCAGCGCAACGGTTCTGGGAGTTACCGCCACGGTTCTGGCTCTACTGCGGATTCACCGCGATCACCATGTCCGGCTTCGCCACGTTCGGGTTGTTGTCGTTTCACATGGTCACCCACGGCTTGCTGAGCGCTGCCACGGTGCCGCTGGTCTACGCGGCCGCGATGGCCGCGGATGCGCTGGCCGCTTTGGTTTCCGGCTACAGCTACGACCGGTTCGGCGGGAAAAGCCTTGCGGCACTGCCGCTTCTGTCGAGCATGGTGGTCTTGTTCGCCTTCAGCGGCAACACCGCGATGATAGTGGCGGGCGCGCTGCTGTGGGGTGCGGCCGTGGGGATCCAGGAATCCACGCTGCGGGCCGTGGTCGCCGACATGGTCCCCGCACCACGGCGAGCCAGTGCGTACGGCGTGTTCGCGGCCGGGCTGGGCGCGGCAAGCGCGGTCGGTGGCGCCCTCGTCGGCTGGCTGTACGAGATCTCCACCGGCATGGTGGTCGTGGTGGTGGTCGCAATCCAGTTGGTTGCGCTGCTCAGCATGTTCACCATCGGGTTGCCCCGCGGTGCGGGCGCAACAGCCGAAACCCTTCCACCCCGTCCTAGGTGATGACACGATGGACAACCATGACCAGTCGATCGGCAGCCAAGCTACGTCACGTCACACGCATGAGCGGACCCGCGGCGGTGTGCGCTCTCGGTATCGGCTTCACCGCCACATGTGGCCTGGCGAACGCGGATCCACTGCCGCAGCTGCCGCAGGTCCGCTACGAGGTGAGCGGCAGCGGTGTCGCCGAGTACATCTCGTACCAAACCGACACCGGTCAGAAGCGCGCGGTCAATGTGGGCCTGCCATGGTCGGCGCAGTTCACCGCCTTCGGCGCGCAGGTGTTCGTGCTCAGCGCGCAGGGGCCGGGCAGCATCACCTGCAGAATTCTGCTCGACGGCAACGTGGTGACGCAGCAGACGGCGACGGGCGCGCCCGGACACACGGTCTGCACGCATTGACATTGCCGGGTCACTAGCTCGACCGCTGGCGGTCTAAGCTCGCCGATGTCACCCTTCAAGGACGAAGCGGGACAAAGGAGGAGCACGGTGGACCTCAAAACTGACCGCAATGCCGGCCTGCTGCCCCGAGCCAACGGGACGCCGCCGCCGGAGGTTCCGCTCACCGACATCGACCTGGGTTCGCTGGAATTCTGGGGCCGCGACGACGACTTTCGCGACGGCGCCTTCGCCACCTTGCGGCGGGAAGCCCCGGTCTCGTTCTGGCCGGCGCTCCAATTGCCGGGATTCACCGGTGGCGCCGGACATTGGGCACTGACCCGCCACGACGACGTCTTCTTCGCCAGCCGCCATCCGGAGGTGTTCCATTCCTCCCCCAACATCACGATCAACGACCAGACACCGGAATTGGCCGAGTACTTCGGCTCGATGATCGTGCTCGACGATCCCCGGCACCAGCGGCTGCGCTCCATCGTCAGCAGGGCGTTCACGCCCAAGGTGGTGGCCCGCATCGAGGCGTCGGTGCGCGACCGCGCGCAGCGGCTGGTCGCGGCGATGATCACCAACCATCCCGACGGCCAAGCCGACCTGGTCAGCGAGCTGGCCGGGCCGCTGCCGTTGCAGATCATCTGCGACATGATGGGGATTCCCGAAGAGGACCACCATCGGATATTCCATTGGACCAATGTGATTCTCGGGTTCGGTGACCCGGATCTGACCACCGATTTCGAAGAGTTTCTTCACGTTTCGATGGACATCGGCGCCTATGCCACCGCACTGGCCGAAGACCGCCGCGTCAACCACCACAACGATCTGACCACGAGCCTGGTGGAAGCCGAGGTCGACGGCGAGCGGCTGTCGTCGTCGGAAATCGCGATGTTCTTCATCCTGCTGGTGGTGGCCGGCAACGAGACCACCCGTAACGCGATCAGCCACGGCGTGCTGGCGCTGTCGCGCTATCCGGAGGAACGACAAAAGTGGTGGTCGAACTACGACGCACTGGCGCATACCGCGGTCGAGGAGATTGTGCGCTGGGCCTCTCCGGTGGTCTACATGCGCCGCACCCTGAGTGAGGCCGTCGAACTCCGAGGCGTCACGATGGCCGCGGGCGACAAGGTCTCACTGTGGTATTGCTCGGCCAACCGGGATGAGTCGAAATTTGCCGATCCGTGGCGGTTCGACGTGGCGCGCGACCCCAACCCGCACTTGGGTTTCGGTGGTGGCGGCGCGCATTTCTGCCTGGGGGCAAACCTGGCTCGCCGCGAGATCAGGGTGGTGTTCGACGAATTGCGCCGGCAAATGCCCGATGTCGTCGTGACCGAGGAGCCGGCCCGGTTGCTGTCGCAGTTCATTCACGGCATCAAACGGCTGCCGGTGGCCTGGGGTCATTGAGATGGCCGACGTCGACGTCTGCGTGGTGGGCGCCGGATTCGCCGGTCTGACGGCCGCGCTTCGGCTCAAGCAGGCCGGTCGTTCCGTCACGTTGCTGGAGGCGCGGGACCGGGTCGGCGGCCGGACGTTCACCGTCGAGCGTGACGACGGATCCTGGATCGACAAGGGCGGCGCCTGGATCGGGCCGACTCAGGACCGAATCCATGCGCTGATGCACGAATTCGGGGTCTCGGCCTTCAAGCAGTACACCGGCGGCGAAGCCATGATGGTGGTCGACGGCAAACAGCACCGCTATCAGGGCACGGTGCCGTGGACCATGAGCCCGTGGGCATCGTTGAATCTGGGCGCCGCCATGTTCGAAATCGGCCAAATGTGCAAGACGGTCCCGCTCGAGGCGCCATGGGAAGCCAAGAAGGCCGCCAAGTGGGATCGCATGACGCTGGCCCAGTGGCTGCGCAACAACGTCATGTCCAAGGCGGCCCACGACCTGCTGGAAACCGCCATCGCCGGCACCTACACCTCGGACGCTTCCGAGGTGTCCATGCTGTTCGTTCTCTATCAGATGGCATCGGGCGGTGGGCCCGGTTTCGTACTGGGTGGCGAGGGCGGCTCGCAAGACTCTCGGCCGGTGGGAGGTATGGGTGCCATCTACCGGCCGATGGCCGCCGAGCTGGATGACGCGATCACGCTGTCCCGCCCGGTGCGTTCCATCAGCCAGGACTCCGACGGCGTCACCGTACAAGCGGACGGTCTGACGGTGCGGGCCGGTCGGGTCATCGTGGCGGTGCCGCTGGCCATCGCCAGCCACATCGCTTATGAGCCAATGCTTCCCACCGATCGGTCGTTTCTGCATCAGCGGATGCCCAGCGGCGCGATCGTCAAGGTCTCGATCGTCTATGACGAGCCATTCTGGCGCGGCTGCGGCCTCTCCGGCCAAAGCGCTGCGCCGGGATCGCTGGCGACGCTCACTATCGACGGCTGCCCCGACACCGGCGGCCCCGGCGTGCTGGTGGTGGTCATCGAGGGTCCCATTGCGCGGCAATACGAGCGCCTTGACGAGGCCGGCCGCCGCCAGGCGGTGCTCGACGCCCTGGTGGACCGGTTCGGCGCCAAGTCCGGAAGGCCGGTGGACTACGTGGAGCAGAACTGGAGCCGTGAGCGTTATTCCGGGGGTGGCATGATCAGCCACGCACCGCCGGGTGTGCTCACCCAGTTCGGGCATGCGTTACGCAGGCCGTGCGGGCGCATTCACTGGGCGGGCACCGAGACATCGGCCACCATGTGCGGCTGGATCGACGGCGCGATTCGCTCCGGTGAGCGGGCCGCCAACGAAGTCATGTCGACCGAGACGCTGACGGCGGCTTGAGCGAATACACGAACAGCACCCGCGGGTAGATGCTCAGCCATTCGGGCGGCTGCGGAAATCGCGTTACGCGAGAAGCGTTCTGGGCCAACCAGTTCAGCGCCAAGCGATAGGTGCCGATGTCAGCCGGCGGAAATGGGTACCGGTAGTACCACGCGAACACCTCCACGTGGGCGCGAAGGATCAGCTTGCCAAGGCGGCCGTCCGGCATGTCCTCGAACACCATGACACTACGACGTGCGACCCGGTGACATTCCTTGACCAAGGCCACCGGATCGTGGCTGTGATGCAGCACCTCGCTGAGCACAACGTGGTCAAATGCATTGTCGGGTAAGGGAATCGACGTGCCGTCGAATAGCCGGAACGGCACCGGCGCCCGACGGAAGTCCGCCACGTCCACGCCGCTGGCGGTCACCCCATACATCTGCCCCAGATACGCCGACAGATGGCCGGTTCCGCACCCGACGTCCAGGACGCTGTCCGCCTCGTCGAGATAGCCCGCGAGCGCTTCGGCCTGGCCGCGTAATCTGGCCGACGGCCGCACGACGTTCAGCGCGTCCACGAGACCCGGTGGCGACGGCAGCTGCATGGCGATCATTGTGCCCGGAAAACCTCTCGGAGGGTGGGCGACCCGCTGCGGCCGCGCCGGTGGATGCCACCACTCGATGGCGCCGGCTACAGCGTTTACTCTCAGGCATGTCCATTCCCGCATTCCCCGACGCCGACGTGCTGGCTGCCCGGCAGAAACTGGTCCTCGACCACTTCCATGACGAGGTCCGCCAGGACTGGGACGCCGTGCTGTCGACGTTCCCGCATCCGCGTTACGAGCTGATCCCGCAACTGACCGTCCACGACGGCAACGAGGCGGTACGCGGTTACTACGCCGACACCCGGACGGCGTTCCCGGACCAGGACCACGAAATCATCGCCTTGCGGCACAGCGCCGATGCGGTGATCGTCGAGTTCTGGCTGATGGGAACCCATTGCGGCTACCTCGGCAAGATCCCGCCCACCGGGAGCCGGTTCCGGGTCCGGATGACCGCGCACTTCGTCTTCGACGACACCGAAACACTTGTCTGCGAACGTATTTACTTCGACACCCTGACGATGATCAAGCAACTGGTCGGCGGACTAGATCCGAAGAAGCCGGCGAACTGGCTATTGGCCGCACGCTGCCTGCGTGGCTTGCTGGCGATGTCGTCGGAGCAACCGGACCCCGCATTGACCAACACCACGCCGCCAGCGTTCGCCGAAGCCCGGACGTAGGCGAGTACGCTTTCGCACCGAGGTCCCCGATGCTCGAGAATCCCGCTGCGATGAGGCAACGAATCCGTCACCCGGTGTGCGGCCAGTCGGCGGCCGCACTGTCGGCGGCTGCGCTCTTGGCGGCCGCGCTCTTGGCGGCCGCGCTGTCGGCGGGCTGTGCCACCAACAGCGTCCGGGCCGGCCCCAGCCCGGCCGGCAGTAAGCCGGCAACAGCGGCCGTGCGCACCAGCACGCCCCCCCACCCCGGCAGGCCCGCGCACCGAGAAATGGATTGCGCTGCAGGTCGGCGACTGCGTGGCCGACCTGCCACCGGCCGACCTCAGCCGGATCACCGTCACCGTGGTCGACTGCGGGACACCGCATTTGGCCGAGGTATATCTGCGTGTGCCGGTGGGGGTCGACAACGCCATCGGCGCCGTCGCTAATCGCGAATGCGCCGCCGGGATCGTGTCGTACACCGGGCAATCGGTGGCCAACGGCGCATATTCGATGACTTACCTGATCGACTCCAACCAAGACAGAACGGGGGCAAATCCCACCCCGAGCACCGTCATCTGCCTACTGCAAGCGCCGAACGGTCAGCTTCTCACCGGATCCGCGCGTCACTGACGCGCTCTCGACGCGATGCGGTCGAGGACACGGATGTTGTGGGCGGTGTCACGGCTTTCCTCCCGCGCAATCACCTCGACCCATTCCGACAGTGGCGGTGGCGGGTTCAGGTGGCGTCTGATCCACCAGGCAAAAATCGTGTCGTGATCGTCAATGACTTTGGACCGGTTGCACTCCGGCTCGACCAGCAGCTGCTGCGCGAAGGTCCATGCCATGTCCCGAGATTGCCGCAGCTCTGCGGTGAGCAGGCCGGTGTCGTCACCGGTCAACTGGCTGCGGTAGCGGGCAAAGCCCGGCGAGATCTGTTCCGTGGCGTCGGCTATGACGTTGGCCTGGTTCACCAGAATGGCATTGACCGCGTCGAAGTCGTTGCGCAGCGGCTCCAAGGAATCACCGGCGGTATCGGCGGCGGTGATACCCAGATCGAAGGTGTCGTGGGCATTCATCGCGGTGAGCATGTGCTGCAACATGATTGGTTCCTCGCTGTCGTTGGTCTCGAAGGCGACCTGCCACACCTGCGACGGTTGGCCCGTGCCGCTGCCGAAATAGCGGTGCAGGGCATCAAAATAACGCCGGGCGAACGTCAAGCCAAACCGGGTTGTGCGTGGTCCGTCCTCGAACACTCCGCGGTCAATGGCATCACCAATCGCGATGGTCGACCGCTTGTACATGACCGCGAAATACCCGGCCGGGTTCGCCGTGTCAACGGACCAGTCGATGATCGATTGCAGCGCGGCGACGATGTCGTCGCGGGTGTCGACGCGCGGTAGCGGGGGCGGCATGCCGTTTAGTATCCAACGCCGGCCGACCACGGGTAGCATCATCAGGCGGTTTCACGCGTCCAACCGCAGCGCCCGCGGGAGGGTCACTATGGCAAACAGTGACAACCCGGTCCCGCAGGGGCGGATCCGGCGGACCATGCCGTTGGCCGGTTTCGCCGCCCGCGCCGCGGGCGGGCGCATCGTAGCAGGACTACGGGAGAAAACCGGCGACACCGGCGCGGTCGCCCGCTTCCACGAACGCACCGCCGAGCGGTACTCAGAACTATTGGGCCGCTCCAAGGGCGTGTTGATGAAAGCCGGGCAGATTCTTTCCGTGATGGACACGAGTTGGGTTGGTAACGGCCAGTTTTCCGGTTACCAGGCCGCGCTGGCGCACCTGCAGGCCGATGCCCCGCCGATGGATCCGGCCCTGGCTCGCGAGGTGCTGCAGGCCGATCTTGGCCGGCCGGCCGAGGAGGTCTTCGCCGAGTTCGCCGACGAGCCGATGGCTGCTGCCTCCATCGGGCAGGTGCACCGGGCGGTGCTGCCCGATGGTCGCCGAGTGGCGGTCAAAATTCAGTATCCGGGCGCGGCCGAAGCCATCCGCGACGATCTGGCCAACACCGAATTGCTGGCGAGCTTTCTGCGGCTGGTGTCCACGACGTTGGGCAACGTGATTCAGACCGATGTCAAGCGGGCCGCGCGCGAAGTCGCCGCTCGCATCGGCGAGGAAATCGACTACCGCCACGAAGCGGCCAACATCGCCGCGTTCGCCGGGCTGTACCGCGACCACCCGTTCATCCGGATCCCGGACGTCGTTGCCGAAGCATCCGGCGACCGAGTGTTGACAATGACCTATCTGGACGGAATGGATTGGGCTGCAGCCCAAGACGCGGACCAGGAGCTCAAGAACCGCTGGGCCGAGGTCATCTTGCGGTTTGCCACCGGTTCGGCCCGCCACGCCAATCTGTTTCACGCCGATCCGCACCCCGGCAACTACCGGTTCGGCTCCGACGGGCGGGTCAGCTTTCTCGACTTCGGCTGCGTGAAGGTCGTTCCCGAGCCGTTTCGCCACACGTACATGCACACGGTCCGGGCGGCGCTGGACGGAAGGGCTCACCAGCTGCGCGAGCTCATGGTGGCCGCGGGCTTTCTGACCGCCGATTCCGGCCTGAGCGCCGCCCAGGTGTACCAATGGTGGGCCGAGATCCTTCAGGAGGCCCTGGGCCCGCAGCCGGTCACCTTCACCAGGGACACGTCGCGGCGAGCGCTGCGGGCACTGGTCCCGCTGTCGCCCGACCACCCGGTTCGTCGCATGTCACTGCCCGAGGACCTGGTTTTCATGTCGCGAATCAGCCTCAACGTCAATGCAATATGCGCCATGCTCGGGGCCAGTGTGCACGCCCGGTCGATCGCCGACGACCTCGACGGCGTCGCGCAGCCGGTCACACCGTTGGGCCAGCAGCATCACGCTTGGGTGCGCCGGCGTGGTCTGCCGTTCGGGTTGGACCGCCATGACCATCCCTAACAGCTGACCCGCCCGTCGTTTCCCGGGTGTTTGACGCGCGAGTCTGCATCCAGGGCGTCCAGTCTGCGCCTGGAGCCTGCTGACTGCGACTTCGTCGCTCTCAGCGCGGAATGAAACCTGACCCGGTTCCGGCGGCGCGGACGGGTCCCGGTCGCCGATCTGGTCAGCCGTCAGCCGTGGGCGGCCGACGTTCCCTTTACCGGTACCCGTAGCGGTCGATGACCTCGCCCCAGCGTTGTGTCACGGTCGCCCGTTGTTCGGCGGTCAATTGGTAGGTGTTGGTTTCGTAGTCCGCCCGCTCGGCGAAATACTGGCGCAGCGCCGGTCGCAGCCGCTCGAAGTCGCCCAGTCCCAGGTGCTCGTACAGTCGGCTCAGCTGACCTTCGGGATTGGCGACCAGGTCTTCATAGCGCAATTCGTAAAAGCGCGACGGGTCAACACGCTTGCGTCCTTCCTCCAGCTTCCGGTACAGGTCGACGTAGGTGGACACGACCTTGTCGTCCAGCCCCGCGAACGTCGGTCGCTGCAGGGCGTGTATCCGGGTGAACGCTTTGTGAAGGTGAATGGTCGACGGGTAGACGACATACGGGTCTCGGACGATGTGGATGAACTTCGCTTGCGGAAAAATGTCCAGCAGCACCTTGATCCGAAAACTGTGGATGGGGTTTTTCAGGATCACCGTCTTGCGACGGCGGAAGTACAGCTGCTGGACGAACCGGAACAGGGTTCGCTTCCACGCTTCCAGTTCTCGTGGCGTCAATTGCTCCAAGTCCAGATACCGCTCGTGTGCCAGCGGCCGGTTGGGGAAGGCAATGGCCAGGTACGGCGACGGCAGTCCCTGCACGCACCAGATGAATTCGTCTTCCTGGGGGTGCTGCAGGCTCAACTCCATGTTGTCCATGGGCCGATGCTTGGGCACCAGGAAGCCCGCCCAGCGCGCGAACCACTCGGTCAGCAGGAAATGTTGCGGCGCAAGGCATTCGTAGCCGGTAGGCGCGGTGTGGTGATCGTCGAGGACCAGCAGTTCGTGCAGCAACGTGGTGCCGGTGCGCCAGTGCCCGACGATGAACACCGGTGGATCGGCGATCACCGTTTCGGCCACGCGCCTGCCGAACACGGCCTGCTGGCAAAGTCCCAGAACAGAATTCACCACGCTGAGAAACGTGTAGAGCACCGCGAAGTGCCAGCGGCTCCAGTGCACCGCGAAGCGGTTCTGGATCAGCAGGCGCGTCCAGGCGGACAAATTGCAGCCGATCCACAGCGGCGCTGCCCACTCATGCCACCATGAGCGGGGCGTCTTCATCGAGATGCGCGGGGTGTCACGGCAACCCGGAGCAGGGTCGGGCCGCGAAGGTTGGCGCTCGTCGTCCATACCGGGGCGTCGACCACGTCGATCCGGTCGATGTTGGTGACGATCTCGCGTAGCACGGCGTGGCCCTCCATCCGCGCCAGCTGGGTCCCGGGACACAGGTGGATGCCGGAGCCGAACGCAAGATGACCGGTCGGGTTGCGGTCGGCACGAAAGACGTCCGGATCGTCGTACTGGCGCGGGTCGCGATTCGCAGCGCCCCACGCCAGCAGCACCAGCGAGCCCGCCGGGATGATCGCCCCGCCGACCTGATAGTCGACTCGCGTGGTGCGGCAGATGTTCTGGATCGGAGACACGAAGCGAAGTTGCTCTTCGATCGCCGAGGGAATCAGATTGGGTCGGCGCGCCAGGAGCCTGAGCTGATCGGGAAACTCGGCCAGCGTGAGAAACAACGTGCTGATCATATGCGCGGTGCTCTCATAGCCGGCAACCAGCAACAACACCGCGAAAAAGAAGAGTTCGTCATCGCTGAGGCGACCGTGCTCGGCATGCGCGGCGAGTCTGCCGAAGACGGTGTGCGCGCCCAGGAGCCCATTGGCGCGCCGCTGCGTGAAGAGCGCCCGCAATCGCCGAAAACCGTTGAAGCCCTGCGCAAGCGAAACCAGTCCGGAAGCCGACAGGGTGACGTCGGTGATCCGAGCCGCCTGGTTGGACAACCGGCAGAACATGGTCTCGTCGGGTTCCGGCACGCCCAGAACGGTGGTGATGGTGCGCATCGGCAGCGGTGCGGCCACGGTGGCGACGACGTCCGCGGGCGTCCGGGTCAGTAGTTCGACGACCAACTCGTGGGCCAGTCGATCGACCATCGGACGCCATGACTCCACCGCCCCGCGCGCCATACTCGGCGCCAGCTGCTTGCGCAACCGGGTGTGTGTCGGCGGGTCAGAGGTCGGAAGGAAGGGCAAGCACAAGCGGGAAAAGGTGACTCCGCCGGCGCTGGACAACGCGTGGTGGTTGCGCGCGGCTTCGCGGACGTCGGCGTATCGACTCACGATGTAGACGTCGCGTTTGGGGTTGTACTGGACCCGCTCGCCCGCCAGCAGCTCCCGGTAATGCGGGTAGGGGTCTGCGGCTGTCACCGGATCGAACGGATCGAAATCGGTGAGCTGCACCTGCTTTTGGGAACGTTTGCCGTCCAGCCGCGACCGGACCTTGCCGGCGGCCCGGAGCGCGAGGCGCATCGCGACCTCCGGGCCATAGGTCCCGACCACCCGCGCGTCGCGCCACAGCGCGTTCCCCTCGAGATCAAACCAACCGGACGAAGTCCGAGTCGAGCCGTACGTGGTCGGCCCGCGCCCGGGTAAGCCACGCGCCATCGGGCATCCACCGCGCGGCACCGCCACCTCGGAACTGGTCATGACCCTCCGATACCGGCCTACACAGGCCCAAGCAGCTCCAGAACATTGACAGAGTAGCGGCGGGCCGGGCGCTGGGTGGCCAGTTCGGCAAACCGATACGAAGCCGAAACCGCTGGTCAGGTGCTTAGGCCGACTAAATGCGAGCCGACGACATTTCGGCGCGGACGCCACGGCGACCGGACCGGGCGACCCCGGATCGGAGTCGTTTCTCAGCAGAGCATTTCACCGCGCCACGGCACGGGCCCTGGCTACACTCGGTCGACGTCGAGCGCCTGTCCCCCGACTTTCTCTGGGAGTTGCCCCGTGGCCGATCACCACACGCCCGCTGGCACGCAGGGCGCTGACTGCCCAGCCGAGACCGAGCCCGACTACCGGTTCACCCTGGCCAACGAGCGGACGTTCCTGGCTTGGCAGCGCACCGCCCTGGGACTGCTCGCCGCCGCGGTCGCACTGGTGCAACTCGTCCCGGAGCTGGCGATCCCCGGCGCCCGCCGGGTGCTGGGTGTGGCGCTCGCGGCGCTGGCAATCCTCACCAGCGGGATGGGCCTGCTGCGCTGGCAGCAGGCCGACCGAGCCATGCGCCGTGGCCTGCCGTTGCCCCGTCACCCCACGCCCGCATACCTTGCCGTGGGTCTGGCCCTGGTCGGGATCGTCGCGCTCGGTTTGGTGATCGTCAAGGCGGTCCGGGGTTGAGCCGACCGGCAACGCCGAGCGGGACATCGGATCGCGGGCTGCAGGCGGAACGGACAACGCTGGCCTGGACCCGGACGTCGTTCGCATTGCTGGTCAACGGGGTGTTGCTGACGCTCAAGAATCTGCGCGGCCACCACGGAGCGGCGGGGTTGATCCCGGCCGCGCTGGCCGCCCTGGCGGCCTCGTGCGGCTACGCGATCGCCTGGCAGCGGCAGCGAACGCTGAGCCGCCCGAGGCAGACCCGAATCACTGCCCGCCGCCAGGTCTACATCGTCGGTACGGCGGTGCTGGTGCTCATGGTCGTGACCGCGGCTGCCCAACTGCTGTAGCGGCTTGATCGCGGCGCCATTGTTCGCTCAATATCCGGATCTCGGTGCGAAGCTCCTCGATCTGCGCGGCCGTAGCGGCCCGATTCTCCGAATCGGCTCTTCTTTCGACGGCTCGGTCATTACGGCTGGGCCTCCGAGTGGGTATCGGTCGAAACTTCCGCTCGCTATAAGGTAGCGCGCCGTCAATGCGGCAACTGTCTGCCGAATTCCATTGCCGTGGTATTTCTTTCGATGAACGGACAGTTAGCAGCCGAGTTGATCGGCAAGGTCGAGGAAATCGGCGGCGTTGATGTCGAACTCGTCTTCGTAAGCCACATCGGCGTCACCGCCGGGACCGAATTCCAGCGGGCGGGCGACAAAAGCGGTGCGGAATCCGAGTTCGGCCGCGGCACGGATGTCGTACTTGTGGCTTGCCACCATCATGATCTCGGCTGGTTCGAGTCCCAGGTAGGTCGCGGCCATATGGTAGACGGCCGGATCTGGTTTGAATGCCCCCACCATCTCCGCGGCGAAGATCGCATCCCACGGCAAACCCGCCCGTTTGGAAATGTTGATCACCGCACTGACGTCGGCGTTCGACAGGGTGGCGAGCGTGTAGTCCTTTTTCAGCCGGGTCAGTCCGGCCACCGTGTCCGGCCACGGCCTCAGGCGTTGCCAGGCCAGGGTGAGTTCGTCACGCTCGGCGGCGGAGAAATCGGTGATTCCGGATTCGTCGAGCACCGTGTCGAGTGAGCGCCGATACACCGAGTACACCGAGATCCACTTGCCATGCTCGCTCGGTGCGGCTTTCAACGTGGTGAAGTAGCCGGCCCGCCAGCGCGTGACCACCGCTGGCCAATCCACACCCGGGTGTCGGCCGGCGCTAATCCGCTGCGCCTCGTCACAGACGGTCGAATGGAAATCCGTCGCCGTACCCTGCACGTCGAAAAGTATCGCTTTCACCATGGGTTCATCATGCAGCCTCATCCGCAAACGGTGGTGCGGCGTGCCGAAAATAATTTCCGCAGGCCCGACGTCGGTGACCTGACGTTTGAAAACTATGCTAAGGCGCGGCATTTGCGCTGACCGTGGCGAGAATGGCGGCATTAGCCGGGGCCGTTCGGGCGTCCGCTCGAGCCGGAAATCCGACTTTCAATCTCCGTTAGGAAATATCTTTGCATTCTGTAACGCAACGGTGCGGCTGCGAATCGGGCGACACACCCCGTCGACAACGAGCGGTGATCGAATCCGGTGTGGAGACCAACCGCTGCGGGCCGCACCAACCCGCGAACACCATCTTCGGGCGCCACTCGTCGGTCCGGCCGTACGATTCGGCCGGTATCGCACGACCGCGGGCCTCGATGCTGGATACCATGGGCCAACACGCGGAGATACACCGCTGACCTGGGATGAATGGGCGTGAGCAAGTTGCTGCCGACCGGAACGGTGACGCTGCTGCTGGCTGATGTCGAGGGCTCGACGCGGCTGTGGGAAACCCAGCCCGAGACGATGACCGCCGCGCTGGCCCAGCTCAACCGCACCGTCGACGAGGCCATCGCCGCTCACGACGGGGTACGCCCGCAGGAACAGGGCGAGGGTGACAGCTTTGTGGCCGCCTTCGCCCGCGCCAGCGACGCGGTGGCCTGCGCGTTGGAGTTGCAGCGAGCGCCGCTGGCCCCGATAAGACTGCGCATCGGGATCCACACCGGCGAGATTCAGTTGCGCGACGAGGCCAACTACGTCGGACCGACGATCAACCGCACCGCGCGGCTGCGCGATCTGGCGCATGGTGGCCAAACCGTGCTGTCCGGGGCGACTGAGCCGCTGGTGGTCGACCATCTCCCCGACGGGGTGTGGCTGGCTGATCTGGGTAACCACCCATTGCGGGATCTGCCACGCCCGGAACGCGTCGTCCAGCTGTGCCATCCCGACTTACGCAACGACTTCCCGCCGCTTCGCGTCCGCAATGTGGGTGCGTCACATAATCTTCCGGCTCAGTTGACGACTTTCGTCGGGCGCCAGGCCGAAATGGCGGAGTTGCGCCGGTTGTTGACCGGCGAGCGGCTGGTGACGTTGACCGGGGCCGGGGGTGCCGGCAAGACCCGCCTTGCGGTACAGGTCGGTTCCCAACTCGCTAACGGGTTCCCCGAAGGGCTGTGGTACGTCGACTTGGCTCCGATCAACAACCCTGAGGTCGCACCGGTGACCGTCGCACGCACGTTGGGTCTGCCCGATCAACCGGGCCGCTCCACCATGGACTTGCTGGTCCGATTCCTCGGCGAGCGCAAAGCCCTGCTGCTGCTTGACAATTGCGAACATCTGCTCGACGCGTGCGGGACCATGGTGGTCGCGCTGCTGGCGGCGTGCCCACGGTTGACGATCCTGGCCACCAGCCGTGAGCCGCTGGGGGTGCCCGGCGAACTGAGTTGGCGGGTGCCGTCGCTGTCCGTGACCGGCGAGGCGGTCGAGTTGTTCACCGACCGCGCCCGCCACGCCCGCCCCGAGTTCGGTGTCGACGACGACAATCTCGCGCTGGTTGAAGAAATCTGCCGGCGCTTGGACGGCATGCCGCTGGCGATCGAGCTTGCGGCGGCGCGTATTCGGGCGCTGTCGTTGCAGCAGATCGTCGACGGCCTGCATGACCGGTTCCGGTTGCTCACCGGGGGTGCGCGCACCGCGGTGCGCCGCCAGCAGACGCTGCGGGCCTCGGTGGATTGGTCGCATGCGCTGTTGACCGAACCCGAGCGGGTGCTGTTCCGCAGGCTCGCGGTGTTCGCCGGTGGATTTGATCTCGACGCCGCCCAAGCCGTCGGCGCCGCCAATGCGGTCGAAAGCTACCAACTTCTTGACCAACTGGGCCTGTTGGTCGACAAGTCCCTGGTGGTCGCCGACGACACCGGTGACGGGATGCGATACCGGTTACTGGAAACCGTGCGCCAATACGCGTTGGAAAAGCTCGACGAGTCCGGCGAGACCGACGAGGTGCGCACCCGGCATCGCGACTACTACACGGGTATGACCACCGAATTGGAGGCGCAGGGCCACTGGGCCGACGAGCGGCTGCTGCATTGGGCGCAAACCGAAATCGACAATCTGCGAGCGGCATTCACCCGGAGCCGGGAAGGCGGCGACTTCGATACCGCCCTGCAACTCATTTTGTCGTTGCGGCCCTTGTGGTTACGGGGCGGACGCGTCCAGGAAGCGCTGGCCGGGCTATCGGCCATTTTGGCCGACGAGGACCACTCGGCAATAGCACCGGCGGTGTGGGCGGGAGCGGTGGCGCAGTACTGCATCCTCGCCAGCTGGGTCGGCATACCGGCGGAGCTGGGACGAGCGCAGGAGGCACTGGCTGTGGCGCGCGACCTCGGCGACCCCGCACTAATCGCCCGCGCCCTGATCGCCTGCGGAATGCTTGCCCTCTACGACCCCGGGCTGTCCCAGCCCTACTTCAACGAGGCCGTCGAACTGGTCCGCGCGATCGGTGATCGGCGAAGCCTGTGCCAAATCTTCAGCTACCAGGCGACCGCGGCGGTCATGCGCGGCGAACCTGTCCCGGCGATCGCGGCCGCCGAACAGGGACGTGAGCTCGCCGACGCGCTGGGCGACCGGTTCTTCTCGCGGAACTGCCGGGCGTGGCTGAGCACCGCGTTGATGATTCAAGGGAACCTCGACTACGCGGCCAAGGTAGCTCGTTCGGTGACCGAGGAGGCCGAGGCGGTCGGCGATCTCACGATGGCGGTCTTCAGTTACGTGAGCCTCAGCGAGGTGCTCGGATTCCACGGTCAGGCTGACGCTGCACACGCGGCAGCGCAGTCCGCGATGCAGGCGGCAAACACGATGGGCGGTTACTTCGCCGACGCGGTGTACTCGGTGTTCGCCAATGCCGCCCTGGCGCGCGGCGACGCCGTGGCGGCCCGCAAGGCAGCCGAGACGGCCCTGCAGCAGACCAATCCGCTCCGCGAGGTGTTCACCAGGAGCGTCGCCCCGTTGCCGGAGGCCTGGTTAGCGTGCGGCGACCCGAGCGCTGCTCGGTGTTTCGCCGACGAGATGCTCGCGGTGGTGCCCGGTTGGTATCGCATGATGGCGCTGCTGGCGCGGGCGTTTATCGCGATGGCACAGGACGAGCCGGAGCTGGCCGCACGCGACGCCCACGATGCCCTGACCGTCGCCGCCCGCACCCAGGGATACCTGCGAGTGGACGACACGCTGGAATGCCTTGCCCGCCTTGCTGTCAACGACGACAACCATGGGTACGCGGCGCGTCTGCTGGGTGCGGCGGAGGCGATCCGGCGACGCATGGGGCACCCCCGCTTCCCGATGTATCAAGCCGGGTATGACGCTGCCGTCGCCGCTGTCCGAGAGGCGTTGGGACAGAGCGATTTCGATGCATTCTGGGCGGAGGGTGCTCGACTGTCCACCGAGGAGGCGATCGGGTATGCGCAACGCGGTTGAGCTTGGCCGGGTGCGCGAGCGGCTGTCAGCGGGCGTCGCGGTGCAAGGCGCGGCGGGCGGGCTCGCTTTCGCCCGCACTTCGGTTTAGAGCGGTAAGAGCGTCAGGGGTTCGATGCGCCCGGCTACTCACGGTAGTGCACTGGCACCGGTATTGGAATCCACACGTGCGATTGAGAGGAAATGTGTTGCGAAATAAGGTAGTTGTAGCGGTAGGCATTCTCGTGGCCACCGCGTCCGCGGTGTTGACACTGCTGCCCTGGGTCGACGTCACACGTTTGGGAGTCCCCATGCGGTGGAATGGTCTCGGCAAATACGTCGGCGAATACCGCGAGCACTATGGCGCTTTGCTTAGTGGCATGGTCAACAGTTGGCCGGGATGGATCGTGTTGATAGCTTCGATCGCGGCCGCCGGCGCGTTGGTCGCTGCGACGCGAGCGCGCTGGTTGCCGGTCGTCGCGTGCGGATGCGCGATCGTGGCGTTCGCCACCGTAGTCTCGGTCTTGGTGTTTCCGGCACTCCTAGTGGGCGGGATAAAGCACGAGCTGGGAGCGTCCGGGATACCTGACCGGCAATTCTTGAACCCCGGCGCGCTGATTGCCGAAGCCGTGACCACTACCGTCCTCGTGACGTGCACCCTGCATATCGCACTCTGGCGCTCTCGGAGAAAGCCCAGCTATGCCCCTGCGACCTCGTCGCGGCGACGCCGCAGACTTTCACTGTGACCTCCCGAACCGGTGACACCAACCGGTCGCTCGCCGAACCCGACCCCTCTGGCCGTACCAGGCCATCCCGGCGTTGTCGGGGCTTCCCATCCTCACCGACGTCGACTCGGATCAGGCTGTCTCCCAGCTCCTACCGCGCCACTGCGGTGGCTCGGCGACGGTGGTCTCTCACCCCGTTCGGATGAACAGCGCCCTGACGGCCAGCCGACTCAGGATTTCAGCGGCTTCGTGAGTTGTTCGAGTGGTCCATTCTTAGCCAGCAGCACGTCGATGACGCCGTCCTATGCAAACATCCGCTCCTCCTCACTACTACAGACCTTGCGGCCATCAGGCGGTGCCAGCCTCAGGTCAGCAGCCAGACGCAACGGCCCCCAGCCGTAGCGGACCGGTAGTTTCGTAGTGGCTGGTCCACAACGCGACGGCGGATCGGGAGCGCCGTGGCGCCTCGAAATGCCTACAACTATTGCCGCTGCCGCGTATGGTCTGGCCAGTTGCTGGCGGTTGCTGGGAGGGCTCGTTGGAGGGAACTTCGTTCGGGAGATACCGGCTGATCGAGTTATTGGGCCGCGGCGGCATGGGCGAGGTGTGGCGGGCCTATGACACCGTCACCGACCGGGGCGTCGCGGGCAAGATCCTGCCTGCCGAGATTTCCGACGACGAAGTGTTCCAGCAGCGGGTCCGTCGCGAAGCTCATGCCGCCGCACGATTGAGCAACCCACATCTCATCCCGATCCACACCTACGGGGAGATCAACGGGCGGCTGTTCGTGGACATGCGGTTGATCGAGGGCCGCGACCTACAGTCGGTGCTCAGCCGCGGGCCGCTGCCGCCGATGCGGGCGGTGCGCATCATCGAGCAGGTTGCCAAGGCGCTGCACGCCGCGCACCGGGATGGGCTGTTGCACCGCGACGTCACGCCGTCAAACATTTTGCTCGACGCCGACGACTTCGCCTATCTGATCGATTTCGGAATCGCGCGCGCGGCGGGCGAACTGGGCTTGACAACCGTCGGCGATGTGATCGGCACCTGCCATTACATGGCCCCGGAACGGCTCAGCATGGGACGGGTCGACGCCCGCTCGGATATCTACTCGTTGACCTGTGTGCTCTACGAGTGCTTGACCGCGCAGCATCCCTTCCCCGGTGACAGCCTGGAGCAACAGATCACCAGCCACCTCGAGACGCCCCCGCCACGGCCGTCGAGCATCATTCCCGGGCTGCCGGTGAAGTTGGACATGGTCATCGCCAAAGGGATGGCCAAGGATCCCCGCGACCGCTACCAGACCGCAGTCGAATTGGCGCGAGCCGCCCACGATGCCCTGACCACGCCTGCGCCGCAGCCCTCCGTTCGGCCACCGCCGCCCATCCCCTACCCCGTCGCTGCACCCGCCCACCCGGACGCTCGCGGTCAACCGCAGATCGCGCCACGGTCGCCACCGCAACATGTCCCGGCCCCCCCGACAATGCCGCGACGACTGGCAGAGGCGCTCTCAGTCCCTGCGCAAGAACCCGCCGCGGCCGCGCCGCCGGCCACGATGACACGGCCGTCGCGGCCCTGGTGGCGCCGCATGGCGGTCGTTATCATGGCCGCTGCCCTGCTCACCGTGGCTGTAACTGTTGCGGCCATGGTCACAGTTAGCACTCTGGGTCCAGAACGCACCGAGTTTCATCAAGTGGTGCTGCCTTTCACCGGCCTTCGAGACCCGCAGGGTCTGTCGGTCGACAGCGGGGGCACGGTCTATGTCGGTGACACGCTGCACAATCGGATACTGGCGTTGTTCGCGGGCTCGACCACGCCGGTCGTATTGCCTTTCGACGGTCTTAGCTATCCGACCGGTGTGACAGCGGACAACAGCGGCACAGTGTATGTCAACGATGCCGGTAACAGGCGGGTTGTGGTGCTTCCTGCCGGCTCGAAAACGCAAGTGACCCTGCCGTTTACCGACTTGAGCAATCCGACCGGGTTGTCGGTGGACAGCAGCCGCACCGTCTACGTCACCGATACGGCGAAGAATCGAGTGGTCGGACTTTACGCCGGTTCGAACACACAGTTCGAACTACCCTTCACCGGCCTTAGCGATCCGACCGGTTTGGTCGTGGACAGCAACGGAACGGTGATCGTGGCCGACGGCGGCAACAACCGGGTTCTGGCGTTGCCGGCCGGCGCGAAAACCCAAGTCACGCTGCCCTTTACCGGTCTCAAGCAACCCGGCGGCGTTACCGTGGATAGCGAGGGCGCGGTCTATGTCACCAACAAGGGCAATGGCCGGATACTCAAACTCCCGCCGGGCTCGTCGACGCAAGTCGAGCTGCACTTCACCGGCCTGGACAATCCCTGGGGTTTGGCGGTCGACAACATGGGCACCGTCTACGTAGGCGGTCGCAATGACCAGATTGTGGCGCTTCGGCAGAAGTAGGCAGGGCCGCGCGACTGCGCCGGCTGGGCAAAAGCCGCCCTGAGGCGCGCACCGACACACCCACGCGACCGCGTTTGATGACGATGGGCCGGTGCCACGCTCGTCGACATGTACAAGCGACGCCACAGCAGTCGGGTAAGCCGAACCGAACCCGGAGGCTTGACAGCAGGGTTGACGCATGCAACTGTGGACCAATACATTTGTATTTCATCCAGTACGAACGTATGTCACGCCGGAACGCCGAGCCGGGGCGGTTTGTGCAGCGGGAAATCCATCGAAAGGGGTTATGACGGTGACGTTGTGGGTGGTTCCTGAAGGCATGGCAAGCGCGGCCGCCGCGGTCGAAGCGCTCAGCGCTCGGCTAGCGGCCGCGCATGCCGCGGCCGCACCGACGATTTCGGCGGTGGTGGCACCGGCGGCCGATCCGGTGTCGTTGAGCACCGCGGCCGGCTTAAGCGCTTGCGGCATCGAACATGTGGGCGTGGCCACCCAAGGAGTCGAAGAGCTGACCCGCTCCGGCGTCGGCCTGGGCACCGCCTGAGTCAGCTACGCCGCCGGCGACAGCGCAGCAGCACTGACCTACGGCCTAGCCGGCGCTGCACTGTGAGCGCACCGGTCTGGATGGCCTGCCCACCAGAGGTGCACTCCGCGCTGCTTAGCGCCGGACCCGGACCGGCCCCGCTGATCGGAGCCGCCACACAATGGTCAACGCTGAGCGCCGAATACGCCGCCGCAGCAGAAGAACTCACCACCGTGCTGGCCGCAATGCAAACTGTTGCCTGGCACGGCCCAAGCGCCGAGATATGCGCAGCCGCCTACGCACCGTATCTGGCATGGCTAACCCAAGCCAGCGCCGACAGCGCCGCCACCGCCACCACCCACCAGACCACCGCCACCGCCTACCTCAGCGCCCTCACGGCAATGCCCACCCTGGGCGAACTAGCCGCCAACCACGCCACCCACGCGGTCTTGCTGGCCACCAACTTCTTCGGCATCAACACCATCCCCATCGCGCTCAACGAAGCCGACTACATGCGCATGTGGATCCAAGCCGCCACCACCATGAGCGCCTACCACGCACTCACCACCACCGCACTCGCCGCCACCCCCCACACCACCCCCGCCCCCGCCATCATCAAACCCGGCAGCACCATCGCCGCCACCGCCGCCCAAACCACCCTCACACCCTTCCCGTTGTGGGAGATCCTCGAATTTATTGCGCGAGCCGTCCTGAGCGAGATCGTTTATATTGTCGGATTTTGGGGCCTTCTTCTCACCGTCTGGGTGGTGCCGCTTCTTTTTGTGGCCGCCGCGATAGCATTGTGGGCGGGTAATGCGACTCTTGCATTTAATCTGGTTGTGGTAGCCATCGCCTGGTTAGTCATAATTCCGGTGTTCGGAATCTCAGCCGTGTTGCTACCTTTTCTTGCTCCGCTACATGTTATCGGGATCGTGATCGACTGGATTATCGGAAACCTGACTTTGATTGGTCCGGCTTTGGCGCCCGCGCCAGCTGCGGCATTGGCGTCGCCAATTTCTGTTGCTTCGAGTGCGGCCGCTGTGGTAGCTCCGGCGGCGGCCACCGAAGTCGCCGCGGTGGAGCCGGCGGCGGGCGCATGGGCAGTGTCACAGGCACAGTTAGTGTCGGTAACAGCCGGACATCAGGGTTCCGTTGGGTTTGCTGGCACGCTCCAACACGGGACTGTGGAGCACGCTGGCGGGTTGGCCACCATCGGAGGTGCCGAGTTCGGTGATGGCACGCAGGTGCCGATGTTGCCGGCCACTTGGCACTCGGATCTGGTTGGGGCGGCAGTAGATAGCGAATCGTTCTTGGCCGCAGTGTGATGTGTCACGGTCATAGCGTCGGAAAAATCAAGTAGACAGGAGATATGTTGTGAGCTTGTTGGATGCCCATATTCCACAGTTGGTGGCGTCACAGTCGGCGTTTGCCGCCAAGGCCGGGCTGATGCGTCACACGATCGGTTCTGCCGAGCAGTCGGCGATGTCGGCGCAGGCGTTTCATCAGGGTGAATCCGCCGCGGCATTTCAGGCCTCGCACGCGAGGTTTGTGGAGGCCGCGGGCAAGGTCAACGCCTTGCTGGATATCGCGCAGGCCAATCTCGGGGATGCTGCCGGGACCTATGTGGCTGCCGACGCTGCTGCGGCGTCGAGCTACACCGGATTCTGAGTCGATCACCACTACTAATTCTTGAAGGGAATTTTTGATGTCACAAATCATGTACAACTACGCGGCGATGCTGGGTCACGCCGGGGATATGTCGGGATATGCGGGCACGCTGCAGGGCCTGGGCGCCGACATCGCCACCGAACAATCCGCGCTGTCCAATGCGTGGCAGGGTGACACCGGAATGACCTATCAGGGTTGGCAGGCCCAGTGGAATGACGCCATGCAAGACCTGGTGCGCGCCTATCACTCGATGGCCTCCACCCATGAGAACAACACGTTGGCGATGAACGCCCGCGACATCGCCGAAGCCGCCAAATGGGGAGCTTAACCCCTAAAACTGTCTTTCGCTTGGCCGGAGGCACCAGAAACCGTGCGGTATGATAATATTGCAGTGGTGCATTGTCGCCCCACGAAGCGGGCAATACTGACGTTCGTAGCAAGGGGTTATGACGGTGACGTTGTGGGTGGTTCCTGAAGGCATGGCAAGCGCGGCCGCCGCGGTCGAAGCGCTCAGCGCTCGGCTAGCGGCCGCGCATGCCGCGGCCGCACCGACGATTTCGGCGGTGGTGGCACCGGCGGCCGATCCGGTGTCGTTGAGCACCGCGGCCGGCTTAAGCGCTTGCGGCATCGAACATGTGGGCGTGGCCACCCAAGGAGTCGAAGAGCTGACCCGCTCCGGCGTCGGCCTGGGCACCGCCGGAATCAGCTACGCCGCCGGCGACAGCGCAGCAGCACTGACCTACGGCCTAGCCGGCGCTGCACTGTGAGCGCACCGGTCTGGATGGCCTGCCCACCAGAGGTGCACTCCGCGCTGCTTAGCGCCGGACCCGGACCGGCCCCGCTGATCGGAGCCGCCACACAATGGTCAACGCTGAGCGCCGAATACGCCGCCGCAGCAGAAGAACTCACCACCGTGCTGGCCGCAATGCAAACTGTTGCCTGGCACGGCCCAAGCGCCGAGATATGCGCAGCCGCCTACGCACCGTATCTGGCGTGGCTAACCCAAGCCAGCGCCGACAGCGCCGCCACCGCCACCACCCACCAGACCACCGCCACCGCCTACCTCAGCGCCCTCACGGCAATGCCCACCCTGGGCGAACTAGCCGCCAACCACGCCACCCACGCGGTCTTGCTGGCCACCAACTTCTTCGGCATCAACACCATCCCCATCGCGCTCAACGAAGCCGACTACATGCGCATGTGGATCCAAGCCGCCACCACCATGAGCGCCTACCACGCACTCACCACCACCGCACTCGCCGCCACCCCCCACACCACCCCCGCACCCGCCATCATCAAACCCGGCAGCACCATCGCCGCCACCGCCGCCCAAACCACCCTCACACCCTTCCCATGGCAACAAATCAGCGAGCTTCTGGACTATGTAGGCCGGCTGCTGTGGGAAGTACTTCCAACATTGCTGTCAGAGCTCATTCCGCTCGGATTGGCGGTGCTGTGGCTGGCATTAGATGTCTTGAGTTTTAACGTAATTGGGCTGGTGCTCCAATTAATCGAAGATGCTCCGCTGTTCATCGAGTTTGGTATTAATTGCTTGCTGGTCGCGTACTTCCTGGCCTACGGGTACTTCGGTCTGGTAAAGATCCTGCTTGAGTGGGTGATCGGGAATCTCCTGGGTTTCTCTCCGCTGCTAACCGCGATGTTGGCTGGCGGCGTTGTCCCCCAGATCGCCGGTGTCCCAGGCGCGCCGTTGGCGACACTGGCCACTGCGTCCGCTCCATTGACGGCGATGGCCGCGGCAACACCGGTAGCAGCCACCGAAATCGCTGCGGTAGAACCGGTGGCAGGTGTCTCGCCGGTGCTGTCGCAGTCGCAGTTGGTGTCGGTCACGCCCAGCCACCAAGGTGCCGGAACACCAGGATTTGCAGGCACTGCCGAACAAGGGACCGGAGTGCACGCCAGCGGGTTGGCCACCATAAGAGGTGCCGAGTTCGGTGACGGGGCACAGACGCCGATGCTGCCGGCCACCTGGATTCCACAACCAGCAGTGACGGTTGGGGTATAACGATCTCCGGCATTCGCCCTAGCCGATCTAAAAATTGCGAACATTGACCGCAAACGGCCTCCCGAACAGCTGAAATCCAGTTTCACCGAGGACCGCGTCGGCCGAACTGCGTAGCCGCCCCGATAGCAGCAGTTCGACATTAATCGATATAGTGATGGGAATAATCGTCGAAACCATCTTCCGGAAGCAGTTCTGACGCCCTAATCGAAACCTTCGATCAACCCATAACCGAAGGTTATTGACTTGCTACGGCTCACAGGCATCAGCCGGGTAATGCGTAGTGCACATTCAGTTAATGCGACTAAAATCGGCACGTGATTGAAACATCCAACACTCCTGTTAATGGAACTTCTGACACAGTAATGCCCGCGCCGACAATGGCCCCACAAAAATCGGACACCCCAAAGATTTTTAAAGCCGCGGCGTGGGTCACCGTTGTCGTCGGGACCCTAGTAGTCGTTGCCGGAATATTCTTCGCTGGCTTTGGGATGGCTGTCTATAGCGAACATGCCAGCGAGCCCCATCACCATCAGCGCGAATACCCCGCGATGGTGATGGAAATTCCGAATGGCGGCCACGGTGTGCCCAACCATGCGCAGCCTTCACCCGCACCTTCTCCCACGCCAGGCCGTTAGAATCGCTCAATCCGCATAGCCCAGTGCTCGGTGAGCACTGGGCTATGCAACGATTTCGCCTCCGTCGACAACGACTTTTCGTCTCGCCTGACTAAGCCCGGGGCTCAGAGATGTGAGACCAAGGACGAACGAGCGCTCCCGAAACTGAAGCCGATGGGCTCCATGTTCGACGGCTTCAAAGAGCACGTCGGATTACGCTGCCAGGAAACCGGTCAACGAGCCTTGGCAACTCCACGACAGCATGGATTTCGGCTACATCGCCAACGCCGCGGTGATCGACGACCCGACTCACCTCGCCCACCCGGCGATGGCGCCCAGTAGGAGCTGAAGCGATCGGCGGGAACGCAGTCCACACAGCCCGGTCCGCGCGCCTTGCTGACGACGGCACGCTGACGCCCGAGACACGAAACCCGCAGCCAGGCAAGGTACTTGCGGCGTGCCACATCCAAAGAGCCGACGTGGGTTTGTGGTGGGAGCGCGATTAGTTGAGCTTCGGATCGCGCGAATGTGCAGCCGTCGCTGGGACCAACCGTGGTGCCGTTCGTCGAGACTGAAGCCACGACGACCGCCATCGGCGTGTCGCCTGCGTAATTACAGTGTCGCGGTGACAATTCGGCGGCAACCGGGGATGCGCGACGCCCCAATCGCGAGGCGACCGCGGGGCCGGAATGTCACCGACGAGATGCCCCGCCGCTAGTCGGCCGGCGTAAACCGGACAACGGCCCAGTTCAGACGTTCGGCCGCGTCGGCGAACTCCTCGACTGAGGGTATGCGCTTGTCGCGGAACTTCAATCCGATGATCAGTTGCGCGCGCCTGACCCCATAGGACTCGGCGCAGCGATGGACGAGATCGGCGACGGTGGCACGGTCTTCGATGAGTTCGCCATGCATGGTCATCGGCTTGCCATCGTAATAGATCTCGGCGGTGGCACCGTTACGGAAGTTGTTCTTCCATCGCATGCGGGTGAGGACGAAAAGACCGTCATCCAACCAGTGGGCACTTATCGGTATCGAATACTCGCGACCTGTCTTACGCCCCGTGAAGCTCAACACCATAAAGTGCTTACCCGCCGAACCCGCAAAAGGGGTGCGCAGCAACAGGTTTACCAGCGGGCGAATGATCGTCAGCGCGCGCTGCCCGCCGTCGCTGACACCTTCGACCGCATGCAATTGTTTAGCCATGCTAGATATTATATCGGCTAAGCTCCTGGCCCGCGACCGGAGAGCTTTCGCGGGTCAACCCGGGCGCCGAGTTCCGGCAGCCCACCTGACTCACCCGGCAACACGCGGCTTGGGCCCGCGCCTGCCGCGGCGCGCACGGCTCACCGCGAGCAGCCGCGCCACCCCGTCCTCGATCCCCGCCGCCAGCGCCTCGATATCGGGCGCGGTGTCGTAGTCCGCGGTAATGCCGAAGACGAAATTGTCGGCGTAGCTGACCATCGCCACACCGGTGCGCAACTGCAGGGCGATCGGCGGGATCGGCAGGATCTCCAGCACCCGCCGGCCCATCAGCTTCTGCTCGCTCCGCGGACCGGGGACGTTGGTGGCCAAGCCGACAACCGCCCGCTGCGGCAGATGGCTGAGCAATCGAATGGTCCACGCCGAGAAAGCGAATGGAACGTTCCTGGCCGCCGAAACAACCGCGCTGGCTCCTTCGCGTTGGCCGCTGCCTTTTGCCCGGGTGAGTCGACTGTGCACCAGCTGTAGCTGCTTTACCGGGTCCGCCTCATCGACGGGCAGCAACGGTAGCATCGCCGAAACCTTGTTGTCGGTCACGCTGAACTGGTTCACCCCCCGCACCGACACCGGAACCAGCGTGCGCAGCGAGTCACGGCCGGGCTGTTCCCCGCGGTCCAGCAACAGCTGGCGGTAGCTGGCGGTGATTGCCGCCAGCGCGACGTCATTGAGCGTCACATCGAAGGCCTGGGCAACCTCACGCAAGTCCGCCAACCGAACTCGGGCCGCATGGTATCGCCGCATCGCCGTGACCGGTCCGTGCAGCGACGACTCCGGCGCCGGGCTGAGCAGGCTGCCCGCCAGTTCGGCCGCGCCCACCGTGACATGCTCGACTACTGCGGCCGCGTCCAGCGCACCCCGCACCATGCCGCTGACCCAGGTCAACGGGTTGAGGCTGACCTTCGGCAGGCCAAACCCATGCCGATCGGGTTCCTTGGCGGCGCGGATGTCGGTGGCGAAGGTGTCGCCGCCGCCGCCGTCGTTGAACCTCGCCAACATCTGCGCGGTCGCGATTCCGTCGGCGATGCAGTGGTGCAGCTTCGTCAGCACTGCCCAACGGTCGTCGCTGAGCCCCTCGACCATGAAGCAGTCCCAGAGTGGCCGCTCACGGTCAAGCCGGCGCTCCATCACGGTGGCAACCATCTCGAACAGTTCGGCGTCACCGCCGGGGTGCGGCAGTGCCAGACGGTGCAGGTGTCGGGAGATGTCGAAATGTGGGTCATCCACCCATTCGGGCGGGCCCAGATCCAGCGGGTGTGTCCGCAACAGCTGCCGGCAACGCGGAATCGCCGAAGCACGCTGCGTGAAGGCAGCGACGAATTCTTCATAGGACGGCGGCGGTCCCTCGATGATCGACAATCCGCCGATCGCCAGACTCACGTGTGGATCGGAGTCTTCGACCTCGAGAAAAGCGGCGTCAAGGGCGGTCAAATGCTCCATTCCGCTACTTTCCGCCGCCGCGCGCCTTCCGATCAGAGTCGGAAGTCCTCACCTTGAGGGCCAAACGAAAGCAGCACAGTCGCACGACGAGTCATATCGTCAGCACCATGACGTCCGGTGACGCCGATAAGTTTGTGCCCCGCGGCGATCCCGCGGCTCTACCTGACCCACCGTATGCAGCGCGATGTGCCGGCCCGGTCCGCGACCGTCGGCCGGTCTACGTCGACCTGCTGCCGCCGTGCCATGCCGGATGCCCCGCCGGCGACAACATCCCGGCCAGGCTCACCGATGCCCGCGCCGGACGTCACCAGCAGGTGTGGCGGGCTGACGTGGTGCAGTGGGCGTCGGCGCTGCTGCGCCATGGTCCGGAATACGCCGGCATGCTCCCGCTGGGATTGTGTAACCGGATGAACCGCAACGGTTTTCATGTGCTCAATGGGGTTCGCGGACTGCTGGCGGCTCCCGCCATCGAGGGCTCTGAAACCCAGGAACGCGCGGACTACGTCTGGGCATCGCGCAAAGGCAACAGCGGATCCAGGGACACCTACCAACACGCAACCGGAGGAATATCATGAGCAAGTTCAACTACATTCGCTTCTTCGAAGAGTTCGGCATCGAGGACGTCCCGCTCGTCGGCGGCAAAAACGCGTCGCTCGGCGAGATGTATCAGAAGCTGTCCGAGCAGGGTATCCGCGTCCCGCACGGGTTCGCCATCACCGCCCAGGCCTACAAACACATGCTGGACAGCGCCGGCGCCTGGGGCGCGCTGCACGCCGAGCTCGACAATCTCGACCCGGACGACGTCACCGCGTTGGCGCGCAAAGGCAAACGTGCCCGGGAAATCGTCTACGGCGCAGGGCTTCCCGACGACCTGGCGGCCGAGATCGTGGCCGCCTACCGCATGCTTCAGGACGAGTACGGCGAGGACGTGAGCCTCGCGGTGCGCAGCTCGGCGACCGCCGAGGACCTGCCGACGGCCAGCTTCGCCGGCCAGCAGGAAACCTTTCTCAACATCACCGGCGCCGAGAGCCTGCTCGACGCCTGCCGCCGGTGTTTCGCCAGCCTGTTCACCGACCGGGCCATCCACTATCGCATCGACCAGGGCTTCGACCAGTTCAAGGTGTCGCTGTCGATCGGTGTCATGAAGATGGTGCGCTCCGACCTCGCCTCCTCGGGGGTGATGTTCACCATCGACACCGAATCCGGCTTCAACGACGTCGTTTTCGTCACCGGAGCCTACGGGCTGGGTGAGAACGTGGTGCAGGGCGCCGTCGACCCGGACGAGTTCTACGTCCACAAGCCGACTTACCTGGCCGGACATCGCGCCGTGCTGCGCCGCCTGATCGGTGACAAGGCGGTGAAGATGGTCTTCGTTGAAGGCGGGACGAAGCAGACCACCCGCAACATCCCCGCGCCGAAGGCCGACCGTGCTCGGTTCTGCATCACCGACGAGGACGTACTCGAACTGGCCGGCTACGCCTGCACCATCGAGGGACATTACCGGCGCCCGATGGATATCGAATGGGCCAAAGACGGTCTGGACGGCAAGCTCTACATCGTGCAGGCCCGCCCCGAGACGGCGGCCTCCCAACGCAGCCTGACGACCATCGAAACCTATGTGCTGGAAGGTAAAGGCGAGATCCTCACCGAGGGCCGCTCGGTCGGCGAGAAGGTCGCCACGGGCATCGCGAAACGGATCGACAACCTCGGGCGGCTGTCGGACTTCCGGCCCGGCCAGGTGTTGGTCGCCGACACAACCACGCCGGACTGGGAACCGGTGATGAAGACCGCCGCCGCCGTCGTCACCAACCGCGGCGGACGCACCTGCCACGCGGCGATCATCGCGCGCGAACTCGGCATCCCGGCCGTGGTCGGCGCGGGCGATGCCACCACCAGCGTCCCCGACGGCCAGGTCGTCACGGTGTCGTGTGTGGAAGGCGACACCGGGCGGGTGTACCGCGGCGAGGTGGGCTTCCACGTCGACCGCACCGAAGTAGCGGACCTCACCAGGCCACGTACCCAGATCATGATCAATCTGGGCAATCCCGATCTGGCTTTCAAGACCTCGTTCCTGCCCAACGACGGTGTCGGGCTGGCCCGAATGGAATTCATCGTCAGCGAATACATCAAGGTGCACCCGCTGGCCCTGCTGCATCCCGACAAGGTCGACGACGCGGAGGCGCGCCGGATGATCGATCGGCTCACCTACGGCTATGCCGACGGGGGCGAGTTCTTCGTCCAGCGGCTCTCGGAGGGCATCGGCACGATCGCGGCGGCCTTCTGGCCCAAGCCCGTGGTGGTGCGGATGTCGGACTTCAAGACGAACGAATACGCCAGCCTAATCGGCGGGAGCGGGTTCGAGCCGACCGAGAGCAACCCGATGCTCGGCTTCCGCGGAGCCTCACGTTACGCGCACCCGGCCTATGCCGAGGGTTTCGCACTGGAATGCCGTGCGATGCAACGGGTGCGTGAGCAGATGGGCCTGACCAACGTCGTCATCATGCTGCCGTTCGTGCGCCGCGTCGCCGAAGCCGACCTGGTGCTGCAGACCATGGCCGAACACGGTTTGCAGCGCGGCCGCGACGGACTCGAGGTGTATGCGATGTGCGAGATCCCGAACAACGTCATCCTGCTCGACGAGTTCGCCAAGCGCTTCGACGGTTTCTCCATCGGCTCCAACGATTTGACGCAGCTCACCCTCGGTGTCGACCGTGACAGCGAGATCGTGGCCTTCGACTACGACGAACGCGACGACGGTGTCAAGGAGATGATCCGGCTGGCCGTGGAAGGCTGTCGCCGCAACGGGATTCACTCGGGGCTGTGCGGGCAAGCGCCGTCGGATTACCCCGATATGGCCGAGTTTCTGGTGCGCATCGGTATCGACTCGATCAGCCTCAACCCCGACGTGGTGGTCAAGACCACCCGGCAGATCCTCGAGCTGGAGCAACAGGTGGTGTCGAGGAAATGAATTCCCTTGCATCGCAGCGGCTCACGCCGAAATCCGCATCCTCGCGGAAAGATGTGAGAAACCAGCGTGCCGCGACGACATCGCCGTCGGGTCAGCCACCGATCGCGCTATGGGTGGGCATTTGATCCCCGAAGTTGATCCCCATATCCCGCGCGGTCAGGATCGAGTCGCAGTCCAGCGGGACCGTCTTTTGCCGGTGGGTGGCCTCGGCGAGTGGCACATAGTCGACGGTCGGTGGATTCAGCGCCACCATGACACCGCTGTGCCCCTCGTCGAGAGCCCGGACGGCCGCGGCGCCGAAGCGCAGACCGAGCAAGCGGTCGAACGAGGTCGGCGAGCCGCCTCGCAGCAAGTGGCCGAGCACCACGGTGCGTGCCTCGCGTCCGGTCATCCGTTCGAGCTCGGCGGCCACTTTGGCGCCGATGCCGCCGAGACGCTCCGCCTGGCCCACCGACTTGCCCACGATCGACACCTCGCCGCCGACCGGCCGGGCGCCCTCGGCGACGCAGACGATGGAGAACTTCGCGCCGTGCCGTTCGCGGTCCCGGATCACCGCCGCGACGGGGTCGAGACTGAAGGGGATTTCCGGGATGAGGATCGCGTGTACTCCCGACGCCATGCCTGCGTTCAGGGCGATCCAGCCGGCATAGCGGCCCATCACCTCCACCACGATGATGCGGCCGTGCGATGTCGCGGTGGTGAACAGCCGGTCGATGCACTCCGAGGCGAAGTCGACCGCGCTGTCGAAGCCGAATGTCGAGGTCGTCTTGTCCAGATCGTTGTCGATCGTCTTGGGCACCCCGACCAGCCGCAGCCCGGCGTTGTGCAGGTGCTGACCTATCGCCATCGATCCGTCGCCGCCGACCAGGATTAGTGCGTCGATTCCGTGTTCCTCGAAGCGGCCCAACAGTTCTGCGGTGCGGTCCATCTCGATCCAGGTGCCGTCGGGCTGTTGCACCGGATAGGCGGTGGGGTTGCCGCGATTGGTGGTACCGATGATGGTGCCGCCTTGGTGGATGATGCCGCGGACCCGGTCGCGGGTGAGTTCTATTAACCCGCCGTCGGGATAGGCGTCCGGCAACAGCAACCCGTTGAGGCCGTCGCGAACCCCGACGACTTCCCAGTCACGATTACGTGCGGCCAGCGTGGCCGCATGGATGACGGCATTGAGCCCGGGCGCATCACCGCCGCCGGTGCTGAGCGCAATCCGCTTTATCGAAGATCTCACCACGCGCACCTTACGCCAGAGCACCTCTGGGGCGTGAGGCTCAAAACGGGTTCACAGCAGCTCGTGGCGCGACTGGGAAAGAAATACGCGGACTCCGATATTGCCGTCATGGATCAACCACGGTCTGATGCGATAGGTGCGTGCGCCGCTGGCGTGCATCGGATCGCCGTCGGCAATCGCCTGGGCCTCGCTGACCGAGCTGGCGCGGTAGATCAGCATGCCGTCGCCTTCGAAGTACTCGCCGTCGTCGGTCCATAGTGGGCCCGCAGCGAAAAGCACTCCGCGGTCTTCCAACTCACGCAGGTAGGCAAAGTGATCTTGGAGGTGTTGTTGCACGGCATCTGCACCGCGTGACGCCGTCGAGGTGACGACGTACAGCTTCAACCCGACCGGGTCGCCCGAATCCTCGATGACTTTCGGCGCTTCGATCCGGTCCACCTCGATCAACTCCTCGTTGTCGGCGTGCTGTGCCTCGCAATTCTGCGTCACAGCGCCGCATCCGAGGTGGCACTTCGCCGACATTGGTCGGCCGACACCGGCACCGCCGACTTCTTCCGGGGCGCTATCGGCCGCCCGAAGCTGCGCCGCGCGCCTACACTGCAACCGATGTCACAGGAGGCAACCGATGAACCTGGTCGTGCACAGCCATGCCCTCCCATTGTCCAGCCGGCCCGAACCGGGGGTCGGGCATAACCGTGGGCCGACGATCCGGCACCCGGATATCGCCGTCAGGGAGCAGTTGTGAATCCATTGCCACCGATCAACGGGCCGAAGAAGCGGGTCGGCGTGCACAACAGCGCGATGAGTTACGTCGACGTCGGAGAGGGCGATCCGATCGTCTTCCTCCACGGAAACCCAACCTCCTCCTACTTGTGGCGAAACGTCATCCCGTACGTCAGCAACCTTGGCCGATGCCTGGCGCCGGACTTGGTCGGTATGGGGAACTCCGGGACCTCACCAACCTTTTCTTATCGGTTCGCCGACCACGCCCGCTATCTCGATGCGTGGTTCCATAACGTCGGGGTCACCGAGCGCGTGGTGCTGGTGGTGCACGACTGGGGCTCGGCGCTGGGGTTCTATCGGGCGCTGCGTTATCCCGAACAGATTGCCGGCATCGCCTACATGGAGGCCCTTGTCCAGCCACGGCCCTGGGCAGGATTCACCGACCTCGAGCCGTTCTTCCGCGCGCTACGCTCCGAGCGGGGCGAGCAGATGGCTTTGGAGCAGAACGCGTTCGTGGAGCAGGTGCTGCCCGGCGGTGTACTGCGTCAACTGAGCGCCGAGGAGATGGCCGTCTATCGCGAGCCCTATCCCACCCCGCACAGCCGTATTCCCACGCTGCTGTGGGGTCGCGAGATCCCGATCGAGGGTGAGCCGGCCGATGTGCACAAGCTGGTGCTGGAGTACTCAGATTTCCTGTCGCACAGCGACATCCCGAAATTGCTGATCGTCGCGGACCCTGGCACCATCCTCCAGGAAGGGGGCAGCGAACTGGAATTCGCCCGTACTTGGCGTAACCAGCGGGAAATCAAGGTGGCCGGGCGGCACTTCATCCAAGAGGATTCACCGGAGGCCATCGGCATGGCCCTGCGCGACTTCGTCCTCGACCTTCCCGGACGCCGCTGACCTGCGGACCGGGGACATCGCGGCCCACGGAACACGCTTTGCCCCAACCCTTTTCACTGCTATCGAGGCGGCAGCACCGCCAACCACTGATCCGACAACAGTTCGAGCAATTGGCCGTCGGGATCGCGGATCATCGCCGATTGCTCCGACACCGTCCCGTCCACCACCGACCCGCCGAAGCTCTCGGCGCTGGCCAGCACGTGAGCAAGGTCGGGCACGGAAAACGAGATATGGGTAAGCCCCACCTGGTCCATGACCCGCTGCGCTCCGGGCTGGACCGAGCGCCCCGAATAGTCGAGAAGTTCCAGCACCAACCCGTCGCGCACCAGATACGTCGCGTGCAGTCCGATCGGCTTCGGTAGCTGCAGCAGCCGGTCGGTGCCTTGGTCGGGCGCATCGAGTTCCCACCAGAACTCGAACCCAAGCACGCCCTCATAGAATCGGCGTGACCGTCGACGATCGCTGACGCACAACCCGACATGGTTGAAAACAGCTTGGCTGCCAGACATTACAACCTTCCATAGCGAGTCAGTGTCGATGCTCCCCCGCCCTGGATGACGACGGTCGCCCGCTCCAGGCAACCCCCGACGCCTTCTTCGGCGACCCAGGACTGCACGCTCAGCACCATGCCCTCGTCGAGCGCGGTGTCGCTGCCACGCCCCACACCGATGACCGGCGGTTCGGCACCGAGCCCGAGTCCGTGCGCTAACGGCAGCGGCGACTCCCGATTACCGGCGTCCTCCCACGCTCGATACAGGTCCGCTCCGGTGTTGCCGGCTCGGCAGGCCGCCAGCAGCGCGTCCATGCCGGCAGCGCACCGCGCCGCCAGATCCGCCGACCCTGCCGAAGCCGACTCCCCCGCCACTCGGGTACGCGCCAGGCCGGCCTCATACCCCGCGTACAGCGCACCCGGAGCCAGCACTACCAGTTCGCCGTCCCCGATGGGACGCTCCGACGCCAGGTGCCGAAACCGTACCGGCCCACGCGAAGGCGTTGCAAAGCAAACACTCTCCGACGGCGCGGTCGGCGCGCCCAACCGCGCCACCTGTTCGTAGTACACCCCGAGCAGGTCACGCTCGGTCATTCCGGGTCGCAAAGCGTCTTCCATGGCGCCTAAGGCCGATTCCGAAATGGCGGACGCCACTTCGAGACAGGTGATCTCCTCGGCCAACTTGATCCGGCGCGCAGCCGCCAGTGTCGAATCGGCGTCGACCAGTTCGGCCGAGCCGGTGAGCCGAGAAATCAAACCGCCGAACATCGGTGTCCATCCGTCGGTGCCCACCCGGGCGGACTCGCGCAAGCCGGGAATCGAGGCCAACGAATCCATCAGATTGGCCGGATTCCAGCTCAACCCGTACAGATCCTGACGCGCGATCTCCGGCGGTACCCCCTCATCCCAGGTCGACAGCAGGTGCACCCGCGCGGTCGACCGCATCACCACCGCGGCCGGCGCGAACGGCAGCACCCCGGCGCGGCCGAGCAGCCGCGCCCCCGACACGTAGCGCACATTGCCGGCGCCGCCAAGCAGCAGCGCGTCCAGATCGTGGGTCTCCATGGCGGAGAACACTTTTTCGCGCCGCTGAGCCCGCAACCAACCGAAGTCGACCCGAGCGTCGTCCTCGAGGCTCATCATCCCGATGCGCACCCCGCGATCCCGCGGCACGGGGCTCATGCGGCAAATCCATAAGGGTCGTAGGTGGAGCCGCTGAGTTTGACCCATCCGGTATCGGTCACGGCCACAACGTCTTCGGAACGATAACCGGCCGCACCGTCATCCCAGATCACCGGCTCCAACACCACCACCATGCCCGGCCGCATGACCAGCTGCGAGTCAAAAGCCGCACCGAAATCCGTTCCGATCAAGGGCATTTCGGCACTATCGGTGCCCACGCCGTGCGCGAGGTAGAAATGCTCGATCCACGGCCGGACTCCGTCGTTGGCCTCGATCGCAACCTCGCCCAGGCGCAAGCCGGACACCCCGGGCCCAAGGACCTCCAGACACGCGTCGACGACCGCCCGCCAGCGACGAAACTGCCCGAGCTGCGCGGCGTTCGGGCCGGCGCCCACAATCCAAGTGCGGCCGTAGTCGGACGCGTACCCCTGCCACATCACACCGGCGTCCACCCAGATGACATCGCCATGGCGCAGGAACCGGTCAGTCGTGACGGTCGGGTAGGCCAGATCACCGTGCAGCGTCCATGGTCCCAGCTCGCGACTTGGGGTCATCACCTGCCAGATCGGGTCGATCCCGCACGCCGACGCACCAAGTTCGAACACCCGGCGAAGAAACACCGCACTCAAATCGGTCTGCCGGACACCAGGTCGCAACAGGCGCAGCGCGTCGACCATCGCAAGCTCGTTGAGCCGCTGCGCCTGGCGAATACACGACACCTCGTCGACGGTTTTCACCAGCTTGGCCGCGCCCAGGACCGCGGCCGCATCCACCCAATCAATGCCTGAAAGGCCACGCAGCATCGGATGAGACAGATGATCGACACCTACCCGAGCGCCGGAGACGAAGTGCTTGCCCAGCGCCGCGGCGACCCCTGCCATCGCGTCCTCGAGATCGGGGAACAACGGCTCATGCAGCTGCACCTCTGCCGGCGCGCCGTCGTCGAACATGGTGTACAGGTGCGGCGCCGACTCCCCGGCAACCACCACAGCGACCGCGCGGAACAGCGCAGCCCGGTCACCGGCGACGGCCGGCATCGCAGCACCGGTCGCATATGTCACCGAGCTGGAGCCCAGCAACACCAGCCCGTCGAGACCGCCGGCCGCGAGCTCGACCTGCAACCGCGTATATCGCTGCCGTCGCATCCGGGCCAGGTCGGGCGTGCCCGGGATCGCCGCCCCGCCGATAGTGGCTGCTGCCGACCAATCCTCGATGACGCTACCTCCGCATCCTCGAATGCGTAATAATGCAAAGATAGCCTAATAAGCCGACGAGGCAACACCGCACTTGCCAGGAAAGGCTTTTCGATGGTCACCCGCCCAGGCGTCAGCCCAGACGCGATAGTCGATTTCGACCATCATTCCGACGACTTCAACCTCAATGAATTGGCGGTCAACGCCGAACTCCGGCGCACCTGCCCGGTGGCATGGAACCAAAACTACGGCGGCTTCTGGTTTCTCACCAGCTACGACGCGGTCAGCCAGGCCGCCCGCGACGGCGACACCTTCGCCCACAAATACGAACCGAACGCACCCGACGGCATCGACTACCAAGGTGAGATGGGCGTGCCACGTCCCGAAGGTCACCCGGCATTGGGCATCGGCGAAGTCGACGGCCCCTACCACCAGGCCCTGCGCCACGCCCTGGCGCCGTTCTTCTCCCCGGGCGCCGTAGAGAAGATGCGGCCGTTCATGGAGAAATCGGCGCACTGGTTTCTCGACCAGCACAGCGCCGACGGGCACATGGACCTGGTACTCGACTACGCCAGCCCGGTACCGGCCATCTTGACCATGAGATTGATGGGGCTGCCGTATGACAACTGGCACCTGTATGCCAACCTATTCCACTCCGTGATGGCCGTGCCGCAAGACAGCCCCTCGTACGCCAACGCCCTGGCCGCCGCGCCCGCCATGATGCACGACGTCCTGAAGTTCGCCGCCAACCGGCGGGCCGACCCACACGACGACCTGACCAGCTTCCTCATCCAGTTCGAATTCGACGGCGAGCGCCTGTCCGACCAGCAGCTGCTCAATATCATCTGGAACCTCATCGCCGGCGGCGTCGACACCACCACCTCACAGACCGCGCTGACCCTGCTACACCTGGGCACCCACCCACAGCTGCGCCGACAACTCATCGAGCGCCCCGAGCTCTACCGCACCGCCACCGACGAATTCCTGCGCTACTTTTCGGTCAACCAGCAACTGAGCCGCACTGTCACCCGCGACGTGACCGTCGGGGGCCAACAGCTGCGCCGCAACGACCGCGTCGTCATCAGCTGGCTGGCCGCCAACCACGACGAGCACGAGTTCGACCAACCGGAGGCGATCGTCCTCGACCGCACTCCCAACCGCCACCTGGCTTTCGGGCTCGGACCGCATCGCTGCATCGGATCTCATCTGGCACGACTGATGGCCGAGGTGATGGTCAAGGCGGTCCTCGACCGCATCCCCGACTACCGGGTCGACCTCGACGGCGTGCACCAGTATCTGGGAAACCCGAGCATGACCGGGCTGGGCAAGTTGCCGGTCGCCTTTACCCCCGCACCGGGCCTAGGCACCCAACGCCCGTGGTAATCGCCTGCCCGCCAACGGGAGTCGGGCCGAAGCGGGAATCTCTGGCGACTGTGCCGTCAAGAATGGGCAGCGCCGGCCGCGCAAGCTGCGCGCAGCGGCCAGGCAAGTTGACGCAGATAGCCTTCGGGCTCGCTGTCGTCGACGCCGTACTGCGCGGGCCAGCGGTCGGCCGGCAGGTACAGCGTCCCGAATAGCGCATCCAGCGCCGGGTATTCGCCGGCATAGTTGCTGTTGTAGGCCTGCGGTTCACGGGCGTGGTGCCAATGGTGGTACTGGGGCGTGGCGATCACCCACCGCAGCGGGCCGAAGTTCGCCCGGACGTTGGCGTGGATGAAGACCGCCTGCATGGTGATCAGGACGAGGAACGCGCCCAGGCTGACCCGGCCGAACCCCAGGGCGTACAGCGGCAGCACCGCGACCGAACGGATGAAGGTCTCGTCAAGCGGGTGAAGGTGATTCGCTGCCAGCCAATCCATTTCCCGGATGCTGTGATGCACCCGGTGGAACCGCCACAGCAGCGGCACTTCATGGGCCGCGCGGTGCCCGGCGTAGCCACCAACCATCGCGATCGCCAACCCCGCGACCACCTGCACCCAGCCGGGACTGGCCGAAACCGAGTCGCGCACCGGTGCGGGCACGAAAACCCTTAGCAATCCGCCGATTACGACCACCGAGACGAGCAACCCAAGCCGCAGCGCGGTTCCGTTGACCAGATAGTGCACCACGTCGGTTCGCCACCCGCGCCGCAACACTCGCCGGGGTTGCAACGCGAACAGCCGCTCCAGCGGAATAAAGATGATCGCCAGAATCGCCAACCCGAAAATGATGCCGCTGCGCACACTGAGCGCGGCCAGCACCACCAGCGCCGTCACCACCGCCAGCACGACACCACCCATTCCGGTGTGCGACGCTCGCTGCGGGGCCGCGGTCCCGGCGACCCGCGGCGGCGCAGCGCCGGCGTGGCGCCCGAC
>NZ_MWQA01000001.1:817407-971249 GCF_002086915.1 Mycobacterium persicum
GCCGGCGCTGCGGGAGGTGGCGAGTCGACCCCAGCCGGCCAATACCGCGCACGCCAGCGCGATCCCGATGAACCCGGGGACGAGGTTGCGGGCGGCCACCGCGATCGAGGTCATCAATATCCCCGATTGCACGGCCAATCCGGCCGGGTTCAACGACCGCTGCCCGCGAAGCAGCCGCACCGCCTGCCATCCCACCATCAGCACCGCTGTCAGCACCGGCACCATGGCCAGCCCCGCCCCGTGCCCCGGCTGCGCCCGCGCGAGACGCCCGACCATTCCCGCAGCCTGCAATAGCATGGCTAACTCAACACTGTGCAGCACGACCAACCCGCTCACCAGACGGTCCCGTCGCGGCGGGGCGGTTGCTGCCCCCGATGGTGGCGCCCATGTGGCACCGTCAGGCGGCGGGCCCGACCCGCGAGGCCCTGCGAAGGGGTGCACGTCGCTCAGACTGCTCCGCGCGGCTGAGAACCAACTGAGATTTTCGGCCGCGGCCGGCTATAGAGTGAGTCGCTGTCGGCACGGCAGAAACACGAGGCCTTCCATGAGTGACATCACAGCGCGGCTGGTGGACATCGTCGGGAGTGCTCATGTGCTCAGCGGCGACGCAATTCCCGACGACTATTCCCACGACGAGGAGTTGACGCAGCCGCCGCAGAGGCCCGCCTATGTCGTCAAACCGGCTACCGCAGAAGAGGTTTCGCAACTGCTGCTGACCGCCTCCGACCACCGGGTTCCGGTGACGGCACGCGGATCCGGGTGCGGCTTGTCGGGGGCGGCGCGGCCGCACGAGGACGGCCTGGTGATCTCGTTCGAACGAATGAATCGGGTGCTGGAGGTCGACATCGCTAACCAGGTCGCCGTCGTCCAGCCCGGGGTGACGCTGACCGAATTGGACGCCGCGACCGTCGATTCCGGGCTGGGGTACATGGTTCATCCAGGTGAGCTGTCGTCGAGTGTCGGCGGCAATGTCGGCACGAACGCCGGCGGTATGCGCGCGGTCAAGTACGGGATAGCTCGCCATAACGTGCTCGGGTTGCAGGCAGTGCTGCCGACCGGCGAGATCATCCGAACCGGCGGCAAGATCGCCAAGGTGTCCACCGGCTACGACCTGACGCAGCTCATCGTCGGCTCGGAAGGCACCCTGGCGTTGGCCACCGAGGTGATCGTCAAGCTGCATCCACGCCTGGACCACAGCGCCAGCGTGCTGGCCCCGTTCGCCGACTTCGATCAGGTCATGGCGGCGGTGCCCAGGATCGTCGCCAGCGGGCTGGCGCCCTACATCCTGGAATACATCGACAACCTGACAATGGCCGCGCTGGTGCACACCCAGAACCTCGAGTTGGGCATTCCGGATCAGGTACGCGACAGCTGTCAAGCGTACCTTCTCGTGGCAGTGGAGAATCGCAGCGCAGATCGGCTACTCGAGGATGTCGAGACGGCCGGCGAGATGCTGGCCGAAATGGGAGCCATCGACGCCTACGTACTGGAAGGAAGCTCGGCGCGCAAGCTGATCGAGGCGCGCGAGAAGGCTTTTTGGGCGGCAAAGTCCGCGGGCGCCGACGACATCATCGACACCGTGGTACCGCGCGCGTCGATGCCGACGTTCCTCAGTGCTGCACGCGCGCTGGCGGCGGCCGCGGGCGGCGCCGCGATCGGTTGCGGCCACGCCGGCGACGGCAACGTGCACCTGGCCATCATCTGCAAGGAGCCGGCGAAGAAGAAGCAGCTGATGACCGACATCTTCGCGCTCGCAATGGAATTGGGCGGCGCGATCTCCGGCGAGCACGGCCTGGGCCGCGCCAAGGCCCGGTACTTCCTGCAGCTTGAAGACCCGGCCAAGATCGCGCTGATGCGCCGAATCAAGCAGAGCTTCGACCCGGCGGGCATCCTCAACCCCGATATTCTCTTCCCCGCCGAAACGATGTGAGGCGGCCACACCGTGGTGCGCTCGCGGCCGCGCACAGACTCATCGACGATCACGTCGAGACGGTAGCCAGCGATGCGCTCAGGTAGGCCGCTGGCCGCGCTGGTCGCGGCGATTGTCGGCGTGATGCTGAGCGGTGCGCCACCGGCGGCCCACGCCGATCAACCCGCGTTCGTCGTGAACCCCATCAACCACGTCGACACGCTCATCGGCACCGGGACCGGCGGCGAAACGGTGGGCGAAATCAACAACTTCCCCGGGGCTAGGGTGCCGTTCGGCATGGTGCAGTACTCGCCGGACACCACCGATACCTATGCCGGCTACGACCACGACAACGCGCGCTCCACCGGATTCAGCATGACCCACGCCTCGGTGGGCTGCGCGGCGTTCGGCGATATTTCGATGCTGCCGACCACCACCCCGATCGGCCCGCGTCCCTGGACCGATTGGGAGGAGATCGCCCACGACGGCACCGAGGTGGGCGTGCCCGGCTACTACACGGTGCGCTTCCCCGCCACCGGGGTGACCGCGGAACTGACCGCCACCACGCGCACCGGCGTCGGCAGGTTCAGCTACCCGGCCAACGGTCAGCCTGCGCTGTTCCACGTGCGTTCCGGCGCGTCGCTCGGAGGCAACGACGCCGCGACCATCCAGATCGGCCAGGACCACACCACGATCACCGGATCGGCTACCACCGGTGGATTCTGCGGCAAGAACAACACCTACACGGTGTACTTCGCCATGGAGTTCAGCCGGCCGTTCACCTCGTATGGCACCTGGGACGGTGACGCGGTCTATCCCGGTGCCCGCAGCGCGGATTCGATCTACAGCGGCGGGTACGTGGAGTTCCCGGCGGGCTCGGTGCTCGAGGCGCGCACCGCGATTTCCTACGTCAGTGTCGATGGGGCGCGGGCCAACCTCGCGGCCGAGGGCGAACGCAGTTTCGACGAGGTCCGCGCCGCCGCATTAGCGCAGTGGAACGCCGCGCTGGCCCGCATCACGGTGGCCGGCACCGATAGCGGCGACCTGCAAACCTTCTATACCTCGCTATACCGAACGTTGTTGCACCCCAACACCTTCAACGACGCCGACGGACGTTATATCGGATTCGACGGCACCATCCACACCGTGGCCCAGGGGCACACCCAGTACGCCAACTTCTCGGATTGGGACACCTATGGGTGCTTGGCGGCCCTGCAGGCACTGCTGTTCCCGGCGCAGGCCAGCGATAGCGACCCGGGATCGCCACCTACCTGGAGCGCGGCTACGCACCCCAGACGGACGAGTCCGCGCCGACCACAACATCGTCGGCGCCTCGATCACGCTGGAGTGGTCGCTCGACGACTTCACCATCTCCCGGTTCGCCGACGCGCTCGGCGACACCGTGACCGCTGCCGAGTTCCAGAACCGGGCGCAGTACTGGCAGAACCTGTTCAATCCGGCCACCGGTTACCTCTCGCCCCGCGACGCCGACGGCGCGTTCCCCCTCGGGCCGGGCTTCGTGGAGCCTCTCTGGGGCTTCGGCCAGGACGGATACGACGAGGGCAACGCCGAGCAATACCTGTGGTTGGCGCCGCAGAATGTCGCTTGCCTGGTGACCGCTCTCGGCGGCCGCCAGGCCGCGGCCGACCGGCTCGACCGCTTCCTGACTGAACTCAATGCCGGCCCCAACAGGCCGTATATGTGGGCCGGCAACGAGCCGAACTTCGGGGTGCCCTGGCTGTACAACTACGTCGGTCAACCGTGGAAAACCCAGGAGACGGTCAACCGGGTGCGCAGCGAATTATTCGGCCCCAGACCCGACGGGGAGCCGGGTAACGACGACCTCGGCGCGCAGTCCAGCTGGTATGTCTGGGCCGCGCTCGGGCTGTTCCCCAGCACCCCGGGAACGCCCATCCTCACCGTGAACACACCGCTGTTCGAACGCGCTCAGCTGTCGATTCCGGGCGGCAAAACCATCCGGATCTTCGCCCCGGGGGCGTCCGGACGCAACGGCTTGAAGTACATCAACGGCCTCAGCATCGACAGCCGCGCCACCGATCAGGCATTTCTTCCGGAGTCCTTGATCCGTACCGGCAGCGACGTGACGTTCTCGCTCTCCGCCACCCCCAACACGGTCTGGGGCACCGCGGAGTCCGCCGCGCCACCATCGTTCGGCGGAGCGCCTCCGCCGTCGCAGCAGAGATCGTGAGGTTCGTGCGGTCGGTTCCCGAACCCAACAGCGCCGGACGGGGTCGCACGGCCGGGTTGCGCCCGCCCGAAGTCACAACGCGAGCGACACGTTTAGCCTTGGCCTGTCCCGACGACGACGGAGCCACCGATGAATGCCGATGACATCACGATCCAGCGCCGGCTGGCCGAGCTGCGAGTCCAGCCGTGGAACTGCTGACTCTCGACCAGATCAATGCGGCGGCGGAGCTGCTGAAGCCGGTGGTCCGGCCGACGCCGGTCGTCGCGTCGCGAATACTCTCCGACTGCACGGGCCAGCAGGTGTGGCTCAAATGCGAGAACCTGCAACGCACCGGGTCGTTCAAAGCCCGTGGGGCCTACAACCGGATCACCAATCTCAGCGTCGAGGACCGGGCTCGTGGTGTGGTGGCGGCCAGCGCCGGCAACCATGCGCAGGGCGTCGCCTGGGCCGCCACCGAACTCGGGATCGCGTCGACGGTGTTCATGCCGGTCACCGTCGCGCTGCCGAAGTTGGCGGCCACCAAGGCCTATGGCGCGCACGTTCACCTGGTCGGCGACACGGTTGACGACGCGCTGGTGGCGGCGCGCGAATATGCGCAGCAGCACGACGCGGTGTTGATCCACCCGTTCGATCACCCCGACGTCATCGCCGGCCAGGCCACGGTCGGGCTGGAGATCCTGCAGCAGATCCCCGATGTCGCCACCATCGTGGTGCCCACCGGCGGCGGCGGCCTGGTGGCCGGAATTGCCACGGCGGCACACTTTCTGGCGCCACAGGTCCGGGTCATCGGCGTGCAGGCGGCGAACGCGGCGGCCTGGCCGGCGTCGCTGGCCGCCGGGCATCCGGTGCGCTTGGAGTCGATGTCGACGATGGCCGACGGCATCGCCGTCGCCTCACCCGGGGCAATTCCTTTCGCCCATGTCCGGGCATTCGTCAACTCCATTCAGACGGTCAGCGAAGAGGCACTGTCGCGCGCGCTGTTGCTGTGTATAGAGCGGGTGAAACTCATCGTCGAACCGGCCGGCGCGGCAGCCGTGGCAGCGGTGATGACATCGGCACCCGAACCCGACGCGCACGGTCCAGTGTGCGCGGTTTTGTCCGGAGGCAACATCGACCCGCTGGTGTTGACCCACGTGGTCACCCACGGCCTGCGCGCAGCCGGCCGCTACCTCGCGATCAAGGTCACCATCCCGGACCGCCCCGGTGGGCTCAGCAGGCTACTCGCCGTGGTCAGCGCGACCGGCGCCAGCGTTCTTGACGTGGTGCATGTCCGTACCGCACGCAAACTGGCGCTGGATGAAGTCGAGGTGCGGCTTACCCTCGAAACCCGCGGTGCAGCACACCGCGAGGAGGTATTGGAGGCGCTGATCGGAGCCGGATTCGTCGTCTGCGTCGAGGACGCCTAGCGGGCGTGCTCCCGGGGCGCCCGCGATGAGGACAAACGACCCTACTCCCGGCGCAAGAAACGCGAAAGACTCCGTGATAACCGACGCAACCGGAGATTCGCCGGTGGGTATCCGGAAGCGAGAGGCGACTCCCGTGAGTCTCGTGGTCGAAGGAGCAGACAAGAAATGACCAATGGCGATCCAACGGTGGTTCGGCACCCAAGCGGGACATTGGTATCCACGCTGCCACAGGCCTTTCAGCAGACCGCAGCCCTCAAGCCGGACGCGGTGGCCATCCGCACGACCGGCGACGCCGTGGTCCTGACCTGGCGCCAGTACGCCGATCGGGTACGGAAGATCGCCGCCGGACTGGCCGCACTCGGCGTTCAACATGGGCACACGGTCGGTCTCATGCTGCGTAACCGCCCGGAGTTTCATTTGGCCGACACGGCCGCCATGCACCTGGGCGCGATCCCGTTCTCGATTTACAACACCTCGGCGCCGGACCAGATCCGGTACTTGTTCACCAATGCCGAGAACGCGGTCGTCTTCACCGAAAGAGACTTTCTGCCCGCTATCAGGGCGGCCGGCGCCAATCTCGCGCACCTGGTGGTCGTCGACGCCGACATCGACGGCTGCCACACCCTCGCAGATGTCGAATCATTAGGGAAAAAAGCTGATTTCGATTTCGATTCGGCATGGCGGTCGGTACTGCCCGACGATGTCGCAACATTGATCTACACCTCGGGGACCACCGGCCCGCCCAAGGGGGTCGAGCTTACCCACGCCAATGTGATGGCCGAGTTCGCGGCCATCGTCGACCTCCTCGACCTGCGCCCAGACGATCGGATCACCTCGTACCTGCCGCATGCGCACATCGCCGACCGGGTGACCGGGCACTACGCCAACATGGTCCTGGGGGTGCCGATGACCGACGTCGCCGACCCCAGGGCGATCGCGCAGGCCCTGCCGGATGCTCGTCCCACGGTGTGGCTCGGGGTGCCGCGGGTGTGGCACAAGATCAAGGTCGGGATCGAGACGAAGCTCGACACGGAGGCGACCGGGCTCAAGCGGCGGTTGGCGCTGTGGGCCATCGACACCGGCGTGCGCGCCGCCAGCCAGATGCTGGCCGGCAAACCCGTGTCCCCGTCACTTGCCCTGCGCCACAAGATCGCCGACCGTCTGGTGCTGGCCAAGGTGCGCGCCGCGCTCGGCCTGGACCACCTGCGTTGGGGAGTGACCGGGGCCGCCGCCATCCCGGTCGAAACGATCGAATTCTTCTGGGGCCTGGGCATTCCCGTCTACGAGGTGTGGGGCGAGTCGGAATGTGTGGGCGGCGCGACCTCCAACCGGCCCGACGCGAACAAGGTCGGCTCGGTCGGAAAGCCATTGCGCAACGTCGAAGTCTCGCTGGCCGACGACGACGAACTGCTCATCCGTGGGCCGATTGTGATGCGCGGCTACCGAAAGCAGCCCGAGAAGACCGCCGAAGCGATCGACGCCGACGGCTGGTTGCATACCGGCGACATCGGCACCATCGACGAACAGGGCTTCGTCACGATCGTCGATCGCAAGAAAGAGCTGATCGTCAACGAATCCGGAAAGAACCTCTCCCCCACCAACATCGAGATGGCCATCCAGGAGACGTCTCCGTTGATCGACCAGGTGGTGGCAATCGGTGATGCCCGGCCTTACGTGACAGCGCTGATTGTCCTCGAGAGCGAGGCTGCCGCCGCCCAGGCAGCCGCGCTCGGCATGGCCGACCACTCGGCCGCCGCCTTCGCGCAACGCCCCGAGGCCGGCCAGATGCTTGCCGCCGCCGTCCGTGAGGGGAACGCCAAACTTTCCCGCGTCGAGCAGATCAAGCGGTTCGTCATCGTCGGCACCCCGTGGGAACCGGGCGGGGACGAACTGACCCCGACCATGAAGCTCAAGCGCAGGCCGATCGCCGAGAAATATTCCGCCGAGATCGACAAGCTGTATGCGAAGACGCCGGGACCGGACATCGTCAACTTGGCTGACGTCAACTTGGCTGACTAGGGCGTGCCGAGCCTCTCGGCGTGGCCCCGGGGCCAAGATGCGCGTTATGCCCTGGTCCCGCGACACCATCGCCGATCCATATCACCACGCAATTCGGTGGGCATCCCGACGCCGCGGAGGTCGACGCGTACGTGCGGCAGGTAATGCAAACGGGACTCGACGAGTTGGCCGCCACGCGCCGTTTTCCGATCATCGGCTGACGCCGGTCAACAAGAACGCGACGATGCGCTGCTCACAGATTCGCGGCCCCCGTCGAACTTGAGATCGGGTGTTAAGAAATCATGTTTGCGGGATCGGCGAACATATTTGTGAAACAAGCCGACAACGATTTCGCGATCCGACGAAATATCTCGCGGGCCGAAAACTCGGACCCTGCGAACTGCCACCAAATCCGCCCCACTCGTTGCCTTCCAGCGGAACAAAATCGCTTGCCATCGCGTTATGAAGAAATCAAGTTCGACTCATTCAAAGTTAGGACGACCTATGATACGGACACTTCTGGTCGGCGCGGCTATCGCGGCAGCCGGGATCGGTGCAGCTCCGCTGGCTAATGCAGGGTCTGACTCGTCACAGTGCGTGGCCAGCCAGGGTATGGTCAATATCCCGCGGAGCGACCCGCACTACCGTGCCGATCTCGACCTCAACCACAACGGCATCGCGTGTGAATTTGTAGCCGACTGGCCTTCGACGTCATAAGCCGGCGGGCCACCGACGCCTGCGGTCGTCACGGTACGGCCGCAGGCGAACATATTGAAGAGCTGAGTTACGCCGCACTTAGGTGCGCACTTCGGACCGCCTTCGTGAAGAAGCCGGTGTTGATTCCGAAGTTACCCAGCGCAACCCCTAATCTGGATCGGATACGCAGGTAGTCCGCAGGCACTTGCAGGACCCGCAGAATCTCGTCGTGAGATCGCACCTGGTTTGCGGCCGAATTCTTACGCCCTCATTCGTTATGGTCGCGGCCCATGCCGTTATGATCCCCGGCAACGACGAAGCCTCAACCGTTGTGACACTCAGGTCATCGGCTGAGCGCTCGAAATAGACTAAACCCGCTTCTTTGACCTCGAGACTTCGAGGCAATACGGTGAGACCGATGACGTCGTGAAGATCGTATGACTCAAGTAGCTGACCCACCGCACTAAGAAAACCGGGGTTCTGGCTGAGTTTTTCGGCGGATGAAACGGCTACGGGGTCGGTGCAATATTCCAATGGATGGAATTGCGCCGTTTCCGGTTGCCACTTCCACCGAACCGCAACGGCCTCAGGGGTTACGGCTTCGGGCCGTGCCACGAGCGCGGGACGACCGTCATCCAGCACCGCTGGCCTCTCGACAATTGCTGTGTCACCGCTGACCGCGAAATGACTGTGCAGCAGTAGCGGGCCGGCTATCTCATCGAGCCCAACTTTGTAGAGCTCGGCCTCAACCAATATCTCCGCGAAATCGTCCAGGAAGTTGTCAAACTCTGTTCGTGATTGCCGTTCTTTGTCGGCGTCTTCGACGTTCGGAAGCGCATTGTAAATTTCAGCATGTCCGGGCATAAGCATGCTAGTCATATTCGGTGCACTCCTTTTCACTTGGTTATATTGTTGTGAGCCACACTTTGACTGCGCCGGTACACTGCTTCGGCGCAGCAAATGGATCCTCAATCCGGAGGCGAAGTGGCCGCGTCGGCACGCCCAGTGGCGAGTGCTCGTCGCCCACTCGTCATCGCCTCATCTGTATTGGCGACCACCCCCCCGAATCGTCTTCTGAGGCGCAACGTCGAAGGTTTCATTCGAGGGTCCTCGTAGCGCGGTGCATTGTCAATGGGCCATCCGGCCGCACCCAAAGCGCGACTTCGCGTTCCGCGAAGCGATCGCCGCAATGGCCAGAAAACGTGAACACCCGGATGAGCGAACTCGGTCGCCGGCTCCGTTCGACGCAAGGACTTCGGACTCTACTGGTGATCGAGCGCGCGGTGGTCGAATCAAGCAGATGACGCCCGAAGATCCGTGAGGCCAGGATGAACCCCAGCTATCTGATGGCGCTTGATGCCGGCGGCAGCGGCGGCCATTGCCTGCTCGTTGACGTCGCAGGCGGCGCGTTTACCCGCATCTTTCGGCCATGGAGCCACTCGGCGGCGCCCGAAACCGGCGGGCTGGGAACCGATCTCGACTTAGACCTGATTTGGGCAACCCTCGCCGAAGCCGCCCGCGCGGCGCTGGCCAAGGCGGGCGCAACACCGGATCAGGTGTTGGGCGTGGCGGCGACGAGCATGCGACACACCACGGTGGTGCTCGACGAAGACGACAACGCCTTGTTGGCCACGCCCAACCGCGACGCCCGCGCTGCCGGCGAGGCCTTTCAGCTCGCAAGCGAGCACGGCAGCGCGCTATATGCCCGCACCGGACAATGGCCGAGCCCGCTGGCCACCGTGGCCCGACTGCGCTGGTTGGCAACGACGGACCCGGACGCGTGGGCCCGTGCCACGATGGTGCTCACGCTCAGCGATTGGATCGCCTACCGGCTGTGCGGCGAATCCGGCAGCGAGCCGTCGCAAGCCAGCCCCACCCTGTTATTCGATGTGGCGCAACGTGCTTGGGCGCCCGACCTCGCCGACGAATTGAGCATTCCGCGTCGCCTGCTGCCGCCGTTGCGTCCCGCTGGTACCCGGCTGGGCACGGTCACGCCCACGGCGGCGGAGTTGTTCGGGCTGCGCGCGGGGACTCCCGTCGCGGTCGCCGGCGCCGATACCCAGTGCGCCATGCTGGGCGTCGGCGCGGTAGCGCCGGGACAGGTAGGGGCGATTGGCGGCACCACGGTGCCCGTCCAACTGGTCCTCGACCGGCCGGTTGTCGACCCCGGCGAGCGGCTGTGGACCGGTTGCCACGTGCTGGCGGACCGCTGGGTGTTGGAGAGCAACGCCGGAGCGATGGGTGAAGCGCTGGACTGGTTCGCGCGCATCCTGCACCCGGACGCCGAGCATCCGGTTGCCCACTTCCTGGCCGAAGCGGGATTGTCGGAGCCGGGTGCGGCCGGCATCCTGTCCACCCTGGGCACCGGCGTGATGAACGCACGCGAGTTGCGGCTACCCACCGGCACTGTCACGCTGTCGCACCTGAGCACGGCCCACGATCCGCAACGGCGGCGCCATCTGGAGCGTGCCGTGGTCGACGGCATGGCGTATGCGGTGCGCGCCAACCTCGAGCAGTTAAGTGACGTCGCCGCAACACAAGCCAGCGCTGCCGCGTTCAGCCTCGCCGGCGGCATGTCGCGCAGTGCGGTGTTCGCGCAGCTGCTCAGCGACGTCCTCGGCATGCCCGTCGAAGTCGGCGCCACACCGGAATCCACCGCGCTCGGCGCGGCGCTGTGCGCCGGCGTCGCCGTCGGCGTCTTCGCCGATCTGGCCGAAGGCGCCCAGCGATTCCGCGGCCTGGCCCGCACGGTGCTGCCGGACGGCGAGCGGACCCACGCCTACGGCGCGCTCTACGGCGGCTGGCAACAGCTGCGTGCCGCGGGAGCTGACGCCGAAACGCTTGCGTCGCAACTGATCCTGCCGTCGGCGCTCAAGGCGATGAGCGCTACGGCGGCGCGGTCGCGACCGGCGCTGCGTCCGCGCATCCTGGTCACCGCGGACATGGACGACGACGGACTGGCGGCGCTGCGCGCGCTCGGCGACGCCGAATACGCGAGCTTTCGCACCGCGATGCGGCTGCTGACCGGTCCCAGCCTGGTCAAGGCGCTGGCCGGGGCGCAGGTGTTCATCACCGAAGTGGACGTGGTGGACGCCGACGCGATCCGGCAGCTGCCCGACCTGAAGGTCGTCGCCGCATGCCGGGGTAACGCGGTCAACGTCGACCTTCCGGCGTGCACCGCGTTCGGCATTCCGGTCCTCCACGCCCCCGGACGCAACGCCGACGCCGTCGCCGACCTCACCGTCGCATTCCTGCTGATGCTGGCCCGCCGGCTGCCCACGGCATCGACGTTCCTGCGTCAGCCGGGGATCGCCGCCGGCGACATGGGCCGGATGGGTCAGGCGTTCACCAGCCTGCAGGGCCGCGAACTGTGGCACAAGACAATCGGTCTCGTCGGTTTCGGCGCGGTGGGCCGTGCGGTCACCCAGCGCCTGCACGCCTTCGGCGCCGGCGTCCTGGTGTTCGACCCGTATGTCGATGCCGAGCAGATCGTGCTGGCCGATGCCGAGCCGGCGACGTTGGATGAGCTGCTGGAGAACTGCGAGTTCGTCAGCCTGCACGCCGCGGTGAGCGAACAGTCACGCGGGATGATCGGCGCCGCCGCGCTAGCCCGCATGCGGCCGGGCGCTTGCCTGGTCAACACGGCGCGCGCGGCGCTCGTCGACGAGGCCGCCCTGGTCGACGCGCTGCGCAGCGGACACCTCGGTGGCGCCGCGCTCGACGTCTTCAGCGTCGAGCCCCCGGGCTCGGATCACCCGCTGCTGGCCCTCGACAATGTGATCGCGACGCCGCACGTAGGCGGCAACACCATCGACGTGGCGGCGCACCAAGGGCGCATCATCGCCGCGGACCTGCGCCGACTGCTGGTCGGCGAGGCGCCGCTGCATGTCCTCAACCCCGAAACCCTGCGCAGCTTCGACTGGAGCGCACCCCGCCCGACACCGGAAACTGGAGTCCTCGAACAGTTAGCCCGCCAACCCGGGCCCGCGGTCTCGGACCTGCAGCTCGACCACGGCGCGGCCACCACGTCACAGCCCGAACCAGCTTCTCCCGCAACGATATTGGCCCCGAGCATCGAAGTGCCGCCCGAGACGCGCGACGGCATGCGGCGTATCCTGAAGGGCTTCGTCGAACGCATCACCCACGATGAGGCGCTAGGCGCTTTTGCCGCAGGCAAATCCGTCACACTGCGTTTCACGCTCACCGACGTCGATCTGGCGTTCTTCCTGCAACTACAGGGCGGGGCGATCACCGCCGACCTCGGAGACCCCGCGGCGCCAGCCGACGTCGAATTACGCATGCGCGCCGAGATTCTCGACGGAATGTTCACCGGCCGCGTCAATCCCATGCAGGCGGCCATGGGCGGGCGGCTCTCGTTCAGCGGTGACACGACCAAGGCGATGACATTGCAGAACATGCAGGACGATCTGGCCCGGCTCTACCGGGAGGCCCGCGAGGAAGCCGGTGATCCGGGCGATCTGGCCGCCATCCCCGACGCCACCGCAGCCGGGCCGGCCGCCGCGGCAACCACCACCGCGCCGGCGCCAATCGGATCCGCGGGAGATCTTCGCGACACCCTGCTGCAGACCGTGCACGAGCTCTACACCGCCGAGCTCATCACCGCCACTGGCGGCAACGTGAGCGTGCGCATCCCCGGAACCGACCAGCTGTGGATCACGCCGAGTCAAATGTTCAAGGGGGATCTGCGGCCCGAAATCCTGGTGCGCCTGGACCTCGACGGGCACGTACTGGATCCCGGCGCGCCCTCGCCGTCGAGCGAACGAATGATGCACTGCCTGGTGTACCGTGCCCGTCCCGACGCCCAGGCGGTGGTGCATGCCCACGCACCGCACGCCACCATGCTCGTCAATACCGGGTTGCCGTTTCTGCCGGTGTCGACCGAGGCGGCGTTCTTCGGTGATATTCCGCGGGTGCCGTTCATCATGCCGGGGACCGACGAGCTGGCCCATGCAGTGGCCGAGGCCATCCGGGATGGCTGGGCGGTGCTCATGCAGAACCACGGGATACTGGTCGCCGGCCGCAGTTTGCGCCGCGCCGCCGACATGGTCGAGATCATCGACCGCTCGGCCGAGATCATCCTGGGTTGCTACGCCGTCGGCAAAGAGCCGACCACGCTGCCCGGCGATGTGGTCGAAATGCTGCAGAAGATGGGCGATTTGATGGCGTGAAGTCCGGGCCGGGGTGGCTCGTCGTCGCCCGGGCACCAACGTCAGCCCGAACCGCATCCGGTTCGAGACTCGATGTCAGGACCTTTGACCCCTTTCGACCGCGTGGCAAACGGCGCACGCTACAGGCAGCGATGCGGACAGCCGCCCGGGGCGGCGCACATCGTCGTCACAGCAAGATAGGACGGCCCCATGCCCACACAAACAGCACTCGATACAACGGCACTCGACACGGCGCTTGACGTTCTTCATGCTAATGCGGCCAGCTGGGTCGCCCTGTCCCTCGAAGCCAGGGTGGCGCTGCTGGAGGCGTTGCCGAAGAAGATCCTCAATTTCGCCCCGGAGATGGTGGCCGCGGCCGACAGGGCGAAGGGTATTGCGTCGACCTCCAATTGGGTCGCTGAAGACTGGCTGACCGGTGTGTGGGCCTTTATTCAGGGCGTCAACTCGCACACCCTGGTGCTGAAGCGATTACTCGCCGGACAAGCGCCTATCAAGGCCGACGCGGTGCACACCCGGCCGGATGGCCAGGTCGTCGTCGACGTCTTCCCGGTCAACGTCTACGACCGGTTGCTGCTCAACGGCTATAAGGCGCAGGTCTGGATCGAGCCGGGCGTCAGCGCTGAGCAAACGCGCCAGGACGCCGGCCGCATGTACCGCGGTGCCGGCTACGAGCGCCCGGGCGTCGCATTGGTCCTCGGCGCCGGCAACGTGGGAACCATTACGACGCTCGACATCCTCGACCAGTTGCTCGCACAGGGGAATGTCTGTGTCGTAAAGATGAACCCGGTCAACGACTACCTCGGCCCGTTCTACGAGAAGATCTTCAATGACTTCGTCTCGCGCGGCTGGCTGCGCTTCGTCTACGGCGGCGCCGACGTCGGCGGCTACCTGGCCCATCATCCGAAGGTCGACTCGATCCACATGACCGGTTCGGCGGCGACCTATGACGCGATCGTGTGGGGCAGCGATGCCGAGGCCGCGACTCGTAAGGCCCACAACACGCCGTTGCTCGACAAGCCGATCTCGGCGGAACTGGGCGGGCTCAGCCCGGTGATCGTCGTCCCGGGCGAGTGGAGCAACGCCGACGTGAGGTTTCAGGCCGAACACATCGCAACGAGCAAGCTCAACAACGCCGGCCACAACTGTATCGCGAGTCAGGTCATGCTCGTGTCGGAAGATTGGGAGTTGACCGATCAGCTCATCGCCGAAATCCGCGCCGTCATGCGCGAAGTCGAGCCCCGCCGCACGTACTACCCGCGCTCGCAGGAGAAGACCGAACAGGCGTGCGCGGGGATGCGCTACACGGAGTTCCTCAGCGGCGACCAGAGCCGCGTGCTCATCTCCGATGTCGACCCGCACAGCGGCGCGAGCATCCTGCGCGACGAGGTGTTTGCGGGCGCCCTCGGAATCGTGCGGCTTCCCGGCAAGACGGCGCGCGAATTCATGCGCAATGCGGTGGATTTCGCCAACGACGTGCTGCCGGGCACTCTAGGTTCGACGATCATCATCGACCCCAAGACACGCAAGGCGAACGCGGCGGCCTTCGATGACGCTATTTCCGGGCTGCGCTACGGCGACATCGGCGTCAACGTGTGGTCGGCGATGAACTTCTTGCTGGGCTACACGCCCTGGGGTGCATTCCCCGGGCACACCCCGCAGGATATCGGCAGCGGCACCGGGGTAGTGCACAACGCTTTCCTGTTGCAGCACGTGCAGAAGGCCATCGCCGAGATCCCGTTCCGGCCGTCACCGCGCGCCATCCTCGGAGGCGAGTTGACGATATCGCCCAAGCCGGTCTTCTTCGTCACGAACAAGACCGCGGAGACGACCATCCGTCGATTGGTCAAGTTCCTGGTGGATGGCAAGCCCACTGCGCTGCCTGGGATCTTTGCGTCGGCGCTGCGTGGGTGACATTGGTGCGCCCATGACCATCGTGGCGCGGCCAAACCCGGGGGACGCTGCGGTGGTCTGGGAGCGTGTGGTCCGATGCCGCGCTGCGTGGACGGGGACCGCACCTGCCGCCGCTGATCAACGTGTTCACTCAAGCCAAATAGCTGCGACACCGCTGATTTCGTCGCCACCACTGGCTTGAGTAGCGGCAGTCACTCTGTCTTCATGAGCCTCTGGCCGAGCCGATATAATTTGCTCACCGCACTCGGAGATTCATGGTGATCACGAATGCTGCTGGGCAACGATGTCCGCTTGCGCAGCCTTGACTGCCTGGCTCTGTTTTCGGCGCGCCGATACCTGTCGGGTCCGCTCAAACCTCTTGTGGCGGCAAGCGTTCGGGAGATGTCTCAACCCAATCGGCTGCGATGCCGCCGTGTCGAGTGTGCAACGACGGCTTTGACGGTGTACGGAGGGCGGAATCCCCTGCGATCGGCCGCCCTGACGGCACAGCCGGGGCCATCAGCACACGCTCGGCGCCATCAGCCGCCGACCCAACCGCACCAGCATGCGATTTCCATCTCCGCATACCGGGGCGCAGCCCCACGACGGCTCGCACCCCATCCCACAGAGACTCGTGTGACTGTTGTGACATTCTCCGCTAGCGCTCACCGGCGGGGACTGCGATGACCGCGCTCCAATCTCGCCTGCCGTCTTCCGCCGACCGGTAGAGTCACGAATTCGTGCAGATCGCAGTGACTGGCGGCACCGGATATCTCGGCGCGCACATCGTTCGTGGCCTCTTGACCGCCGGGCATGACGTGCGGCTTCTTGCCGAGCTCGGCTGGAATAATCCCCAACTGCTGCAACGGCTTTCCAAGCTCGGCACGATCACCGTGCTGGCGGGCGATGTCCGCGACTCCGACACGGTGACGCGGCTCCTGGACGGCTGTGACGCCGTGCTGCATGCCGCCGGCGTCGTCGGGACGGACAATCGGCGCGCGAAGTTGATGTGGCAGGTCAATGCGTATGCGACCGAGGCGGTATTGCGTCAGGCGCATGACCGCGGGCTGGACCCGATCGTCTCGATCAACAGCTACAGCGCCCTCTTCCCGCCGCCGGGACCGGTGATCGGGCCGGATACTCCGACTGCGGCGGGTAGGTCGGCCTACGCCAAGACAAAGGGCTACGCCGATCGAGTTGCCCGGCGGCTGCAAGACGAGGGCGCACCCATTGTCCTCACCTATCCGTCGAGCGTGGTCGGTCCGGCCTTCACGACGGCGCCCGGTATCACCGAACAGGGTTGGGCACCGATACTTCGGACTGGTGTGGCGCCACGACTGCGCAACGCCGGAATGATGATGGTGGACGTGCGCGACATCGCCGAGGTGCATGTTGCGGCGATGCGCCCAGGGCAGGGCCCCAAACGTTACGTGTGCGGCGGCGTGATGCTGAGCTTCGAGGAGATGATCGCTGCCTTCGAGGCCGGCTCCGGACGCCACATCAGGCGAATTCCGCTATCCGGCAGGGCATTTCGGACCATGGGGAGGATCGCGGATGTCGTCGGTGGTCTACTGCCGCTGGGAGCCGGATTCAGTTTCGAAGCCGCACAACTGCTCACCGCGGCGATACCCACCGACGACTCGCGCACCCTGGCCGAGCTCGGGGTGACCTGGCACTCGCCCCGCGAGGCGATCATCGCGACGTTCGCGCACCGCACCGAAGAAGAAAGATAAGTGACAGCCGTCCCGCCGTCAGTTAACCCCGGGGCTGGCGGCCCGCAGCCGCTCGAAGGCCCCGGCGAACCCGTCGACTATCGTTTCGTGGTCGGGCACCAGGGTCTTGTCACAGGCGATACCCACGACGACGTTGCCGTTGTAGGTGGAAATGGTGAAACTCATGGGCTGGTTGCCCGATACCGGTGCCCACCCGACGATGCCCGCCACCTTGCTACCGGCCAGGTACACCGGCATCGGCGGGCCGGGAACATTCGTGAGGGTGCCGATCGTGCGGTTGGTGAACAAGTCCACCGATGCCTCGTAGAGCTGCCGATTGAACCCGGCGATGGTCTCTTGCAGGCGAAACGCCACGGCCGCCTCGTGGCCGTGCTTGATCCGGTTCATCCGCCGCTTGGCCACGGCCAGGACTCGCAGGGGGTCGGGCTGATCGGTCGGCAGTTCGAGTTGAACCAACGCGAACTCGTTGCCGAGACGGTCGGGCAGCGTCACGTCGACGGGTTTGAGGTTGACCGGGATCATGAAAGTCACCGCGGAACAACGGGCATGGTGGGCCTGCAGGTAGTCGTGCAACGCTCCGGCCACACTGGCCACGAGTATGTCGTTGACCGTGCACCGGTTCGCCTTTGCCACGGCCTTCACCGTGGCCAGCGACACCGGCTCCGACCACGCCACCCCTTTGTCCTGGCCGGCGGTACCGGTCCAGATTGTCGAGTCGTTGCGGGTGCCGATCAGCAGTTTGCGCAGCGTGTCCACGTCACCCGGCGCGGCGGAGAACACGTCGACCAGTGTGCCGCTGCCGGGCACGGCGGCGCGCATGGCGGAGCGTACGGACTCGGCGATGCCGGACATCGTCGCCCGGGTGGACGTGGTGATCGTGTGGCCGGCCCCCACCGGGTTCTGCACGGCCAGGCGGCCAAACTCGTTGGCGCGGCCGAGGATTCGGGGAAGCTCGGCGGCGGCCCCGATGACCCCGGCCGCCACGTCCGTCGCCCGTCCGGTCGGGTCGCTCAGCGTCTCTTCGAGAAGCGACCTGCCGCGCCGCGCGGTGCCCGCCGCTCGGCCCGCTGCCGTTCGCAGCCGGTCTCTTATCGGCTGCCCCGGCGGCTGCGGGCGTGCCGCGTGCTGCAGGACCCCGGGGTCGCGGACCAGACCTCCCGAGGGGGACGCATCGAACAGGCTCATCGCCAATTCGACCATGCGCATCCCGTCGGCGACGGCGTGGTGGGTCCGCATGATGATCGCGCTGCCGTGCCGGTAGCGGTTCACCCAAATCCCTTGCCAGAGTGGCCGGTTGCGGTCGAGCATTTCGGTGCGGTGGCTGGCTACCAGCGCCTGCAGTTCGCGGCGATCGTCGGGATCGTTCAGGTCCACAATCGTGACGTGCCGCTCGAAGTCGAACTCGTCGTCGACCTCCCACCACCACGAGCCGTCGCGGTCCTTGACCGCCAGGCTGCGGAACACGGGGTAGCGGGTGGTGAGCCGCTCCTCGATAACTTCGCGCACCCGGCTCCAGTCGAGCGGGTCGGCCGTCCAAACCACCGTGTCGACGACCATCAGGTTGTTCGGCCGGTCCATCTCCAACCACAGAGCGTCCTGGATGCCGAGCCGGTGTCGCTCTGCCATCTTGCACCTCCACGACCGATCGACCGCGCGCCCGGGGGGTCCGCGCTTCGTACCGAGAATCATGCGCCCAGCTGATGCCCTCAGGCCAGCCTCGTGGCCTAGGGGGTCGCCGCGCGGACCGAGGGCGCGGTAGCAGACATTGCCACCGATTGCCGCCTGGACATTGACAACCTGATTCGGATACCGGCCTGGCGCAGTCATTACTATTCCGGCGCAACCCCAAGTGACTGGTTGCGGACGAGCAAGGAGGACGACTCGTGGCCCTTACATTGAACCAGGCCCGTTCGCTCTACGACCGGATCGGTCGTGTCCAGGACTGGCAGGCGTTCTATGAGGACGCGACGATAAACCGGCTCGTGGACCATGCGGAGCTGGCCGAGGGCCAGACGATCTTTGAATTCGGTTGTGGTACTGGCCGATTAGCCGCGCATTTGCTGCGTGCGGTGCCCCCCAGCGTCAACTACCTCGGCGTCGACATCAGCCCGGTGATGATCAGCTTGGCCACCGCTCGGGTCGCCGCCTGGGCCGAGCGGGCCAAGGTTGTGCTGGTTGACGGCTCGCTGCCGCTGCCCGTCGATGACGGATTCGCGGACCGTGTGTTCTCCACGTTCGTGTTCGATCTGCTCGACGAACCTTACGCCGTGGCGGTTCTGGAAGATCTGCGGCGGATCCTTGCGCCCAACGGCCGGATTTGCCTGGCCAGCCTGAGTTACGGAGAGCGGTTTTTCGAGCGAGCCATCTGCCGAACCTGGACGGGCATCTGGCGCGTCGCGCCGCAGGTCCTGGGCGGGTGTCGTCCGATCAGCGTGAGCGCCCTGCTGGAGCACGGCTGGAAAATGGAGCATCAGTCACGCGTCCATCGCCTGGGAATTGTCATGGATGTCGTCATCGCGACTCCGGACGCACGCTGATGATGGTCATTTGGCTGCGCTTCTGGCGGCATAGCAACAGGTGGTATGCCCAGGCGAGCGCTAGCCGCTGAAACCGTTTTGAAGCCGAGGCGTAGACGGCCGAACCAACGCCGACCAACTACGTCGACAGCACATTGTCGAGCGTCCGCAGCGCCGCCGCGACCCGCGCGATGCCGTGCTCGGCGCAGAAGCGGACGACGTCACGAACGCCGTCCTTGCCGAGACCGGCGTCGAGCGCGAGTTCGACATGCCGGCGGTAAGATTCGTCCAGGGTCTGCAGGGCGACATCGGATGTCAGCGCCATGATGGCCCGCTCGCGCATGCTGAGCCGGTCCTCCGACCATGCCCGCGACAGCTGCCAAGCAACGAATTCGGTGGTCCATTCGTCGGTGGTGCCAAGGTGCGCCACCACGTCAGCCACGGCCTCAGGTGCCGACGACTCGTCGAGATCGCTTGTCTCCATACCGATCTCGGCGGCGACCTGCTGAAGCCGGGCAAGTGCGTCGGCGGCCGCCGGATAACCCGAATACGGGGCGATAAACCGGATCGCGGCCAACAGGTCGGCATAGGCCAGACCGTGCATCGCCGCCGCGGTGACGTGCATCCGGAACGCCAGCCCCAGAGTCGGACGGCAGATGTCCATGGCCAGGTTCTGCAGTAGCTTCTCCCGGACGCTCGTCCCGGCCAGTCCGAACGCAGCAGCACCCACGTCCACTGCGAGCCTCTCGAACTGCGGATCCACCTCACCAAGCGGACTGCTCGGTAACTTTACCGTCATTGTGCTCCCCTTTACCTTAGACGCCACAACGGAATTCGGCCGGGATCAGCCTGCCGGTACCAGCTCGCGCACCACGTCGAGCCTGAGGAATTCCGGCGCCTTGATCACCCAGCGGAGCATGAAGCGGATGAACGGCGGCATGCCGTTCGCCTTCTCGTCACGAAATAGCGTCGGGGCGCCGAGCTGGTAATGCCGCCGCCGGGTCTGCAGCTCACAGCCGCCCGCGGCGAGCACATTGCGCACCCAGTCGGTGCCGGGGCCGTAGGTCAGCGCGATCACAAATCCGTCGTCGCGACGGAATACCCACAACGGAGTGCGGAAGACGCGGCCAGACTTGCGACCGCGATGGATGACGACCCCCCATCCCGGCGCCCAGGTGGCGACGTACTTGGTGACTCGATTAAGTCCCAACTTGTTGGCTTGGGCGACCCATCGTGGTGCCGGCATTTTAAACTCCTCACTCGTGGAATTTATCTGTCCAGGCTAACGCCCGCCGACCCAGAAGTCAACGACTGTAGAATTCTGGAACTATGCGCCCGATTGGACGACGCCCCGGTAATCCCGACACCCGCAACGCGATCGTCACGACCGCTCGCCGGTTGTTCGCCGACTCTGGATACGAAAAGACGTCGGTCCGCGACGTCGCTACCGCCGCCGGCGTTGACCCGGCCCTGATCCGGCACTATTTCGGCAGCAAGGCCGAGCTGTTCAGGTCCACCGTGGGCTGGCCGTTCGAGTCGGACGCGATCAGCGCACGCATCGTCAGTGGCGATCGCGGCAACATCGGCGCGCGGCTGACACGGGTGTTCTTCGAGGCATGGGAGCAACCGGATTCCCGCGCCCCGCTGCTGGCGATCCTGCGGGGTGCGGCCACCCACGATGAATCCACCGCCCTGGTACGGCAATTCATTCAGGGCCAGCTGTACCCGCAGTTGGCCAAGCCGTTGCAGGGGTCGGATGCCCAACTGCGGATCGACCTGGCGATGGCCCAACTACTGGGGATCGCCTACCTGCGCCACGTCCTGCAGGTGGAGCCGATCGCGTCTACACCAGCCGACGAACTCATTGCACGGGTCACGCCAATTATCAACGCCCACCTCAAAATCAGGTGAAACCGGCGACGAAGATCAACCACCGCCGACACCAGCCTGGTCACCCGAACATGCTACGTGTGCGCCGACACGTTGTTGCCGCAATGTGGGTAGTAGCCCCAATGCGGCCAGGGGCATCATGTCCCTAGCGTTCCCGGCATGAACATACCGCAACCGGTGATCTGCTCGCAGCTCGCCGGCGTCGCCACGGACCATAACCCGAACTTTTGAGGCGGATGCCTCAAGCGCCACCATCCCCGTTCGATCAATGATCTCCGCATGGCCTTTTTGAGTGGCCGATGCGAAGCGGCGGCCTTGAACTGAAATGCGTTGCACCACAAACGCCAGAAAGGAAATATCCATGACCACAACAGCCAGCGAGACCCCCGTCGACAACGGCGTCAACGTCGACGCTCTCCTGGGCGTCCGGAACGCGTTGCCCGACACACCGGAGATCGCCCAGTTCCACTGGCGGACAATGGTTTACTGCGTCAACGGTACCCACAGCCGATCGGTGCAGGCGACCATCGAGGCCGACCCCGACCTGCACGGAATTCTCGGTGCCGACCCCGACGTCCGCAACGGATTCAGCGGCGTTCGGGTGAGCTACCAGATCAATGCCGACGCGACCCCCGACGAGATCAAAGCGCTGGTGGCCCAGTCACAGAAGCGCTCGGCGGTCTTCGACATGCTCGTCAACCCGACCGACGTCACCGTCGACGTCACCTGAAGGCACGGAGGCGATCGGTGCGGCGGCATGTCCGCATTACGTGTCCATCATCGCACTAAGGAGAATCCCCATGGTTACCAACACCATTCGCAGCACGCCAGTGCTCGGGCAGACTGCCGAGCTCTCGCGCACCATCGGTGACGACGACATCGCGCTGTTCACGCGGATCAGCGGCGACCGCAATCCGCTGCACTACGACGAGGCCGCCGCCAAAGCCTGCCGGTTCGGCGAAATCGTCGTCCAGGGCGGCATCACCAGCGCGATCCTCAACGCCGTCGTGGCCGAAGAACTGCCCGGACCGGGAACGGTGTTCCTCAACGTCAACTGGTCTTTCAAGGCACCGGTACGCCCGGGCGACACCATCACCGGCCGCGTCGAGGTCACCTCGGTTCGCACCGACAAGCCGATCACCGAACTCAAGACGACGGTCACCCGCGACGACGGCACGGTCGTGCTCGACGGCACGGCGCTCTGCTACACGATGGACACCCGTTACGAATAGTCACTCCATCGCAGTCATCCGCTAGGGCGGCGCTGATGTATGTGCCGTTGGCTGTTGGGGCGACGGCCGGTCTGGTCACATCAGTCACTCGAGCCACTCGGGGCGGGGGTATTCGTTGTGCCCGCCCGTTAGCGACAATTCCGTTGTGCACCTAGGTTTGTCGCTCACAGGCGGCATGCCGGTGCGGTCGGGTGCATGGCTGACGGCGCCGAGTGTGCGTTGGCGGCGTCAAGTGTGCGTTGGCGGCGTCGAGTGCGCCGTCAGGGCGGCCGATCATGCCGGTTTCCGCCCTACATGCACAGTCAAAGCCATCACTGCACACTCGATAATGCGGCAGCACAGCCGATTCGGTGAGCAGGCGCGATATCCCCCGAACGCCTTCCACCACAGCCGGTTTGAGCGAAGGTGCGTTATCGGCGTGCCGAAAACGGCGCTAGGCATCTAAGGCTGCGCAAGAGGATATCGTTGACCAGCCGCATTCGTGGTCACCATGAATTTCCGAGCGAGCCGGGCAAATCGAGTACCCGCTCAGCCGGACTCCGGTGAGCGCGGCAACCGGATCATCGTCCATTTCCGTGGCGGGTCTGGTCTCAAGCAGACCAGCGATATCCCGCGGCGGCTGTCAGCAATCGCCGATTTCGCCGACGACCTCGATCTCGCAATAGGCGCCAAAAGCCCCGGAAAGGCGTGCATCTGCGGTAACCAGTACGACGTCGAGAGCCTCGGCCAGCGCAACGTAGGCGGCATCGTAGGTCGTCAGGACATGCCGCAGTTCCCATACCCGGTGGAGCAATGGCTGATGTGAGGACTGACGCAGCGGCAGATCCGTCAGGTCCGCCACCGCGCTCGCGGCCCTGCGAGCCGGCATCCGTTTCGCCGCGACCTCGCGGCGCCACACCGAGACCACCTCGAGGTCGATGAGTTCCGGAGCAACCAACGTCTCGCGCGCCAAACGTTCCCGCGCGAGCCGGCCGTCCGACCCGTCGTCGCCCAGCGCTACGGCCAGTACGCTCGCATCAACGACGATCACGATCAGCCCGAACGTCATCGACGGCGGCTCTGAAAGACACGCGGCCGCCGCGACGTGTGGTGATGCGGTCGAACACCTCATCCAGCGTGGGTTGATTCGCGTCGGCGATGAGCCGACTTCGGAGGTATTCCTGTAGGGATTGATGTGCGCGTGCGGCTCGCTCCCGCAGAACTCGGTGAGTGTCCTCCGGAACGTCCTTGATCTGCACACTGGGCATGGCGCCATTTTGGCGCTATGAGCGCCAAAACACAAGTACGACGGGTGTCCGACTTACATGCCGAAGTGCGTGCGCCGCAATGCCGCAACGGCCTCCGGCGGTCCGCAAACTTCGACGTGTGCCGCCGCTTCGCGCCCGAAGACATACAACAGCAGCTCACCCGGCGGGCCGCTGAGCCGTGCGGCAGGATCGCCCGAGCGCACCCGAACCACCTCGCCGGCACCGGCCCACTCGACCTCCAGCCCGCAACCGCGCAGCCGCCGACTCAGATACCGCGCGCCGCGGCGGACGTTCCGCCACAAGCACAATGCAAACGCCGGCCGCCAGATCGCGCTCGCGCAACACGATGTGGGCGGCCAGATCGTGAGCGGTCCAGCCCTCGAGCAAGGTGGGAACGGCGGGGCCCAGTTCGTCGAAAAGGTCGCAAAGTTCCAGGCGCTCCTGTATGTCCAACGACACATCGGCCATACCGCCGCAGTCTACGAGCAATGCCCGGGGCAAGTGGCCCGTCGCTCACGAACTCCAATATCGACGCTGCCGCGAGGCCGGCAGCGTATACCGGCATCACCTGGAAGGAATGGGTGACTTGTATGAAGAGCCCGATTTCGCTCGGATGGTGCCAAAGTGACCGATAGGGGGTTTCGTGACTGGTGAGCTGACCACGAGGTTGGAAGCGATGGCATCACCCGCGTAAATTCTTGCGAATCAAAGTGATGATCTGAAAGCGAAATTAGACAGTATCACCGATGATTGGCGCGCATTGTCAGCGTCCTGGCGTGGTATTGCGGCATCGGCCTTCCAGCCGCCTTGGGAAGAGTGGCACCAGGGTGCAACAGCCGTCGCGGCCATCTTGTCTGAGCACTCGCAGCGGTTGCTACGTTCGCTGGACCTCATGCTCGACCACGAGACCATCGCGGCAAAAGCGTTCGAGGCGCTGACCGCAGCGGACCCATCATTATGATCCACCGCTACACGGTCGACTTAGAGGCGCTATTGCATTTCGCCGATCGGCTGGCCAAGTTCAATTCGCAAGCCGAACAGATTGCGACGGCCGTAGAACCAATGCGTAGCTGAGCTGCACGGCACCAACAGCGGCCGCCGCAATTGGACTACATCGTGTTCTTTGGGTTTCATGTCTGTCGTTCTCTCATCTACTGGCAGGAATCGCCGTCACCAAACGCACGACTCCATCATTGCCGCGTATCCATGCAAATGTTACGTCAATAACATTTCCATTCGCTCCCGTGATTGAGATTACTTGAGGGTATTTTATGTCATATTGTGTCACACCCGTTTGTACAGCTTTGCTATCGTTAAAGACGATCTGCCTGGCAAGGTCGGATTCATTCTCGCGGGTGAAACCTGGAGCCGTTCCACTCGACCGCAACCCCTTGTCGTGGTTGCCATTTCCCGGCGAGAAACCCGTCGCTCACGAACTCCAATATCGACGCTGCCGCGAGGCGGGCTGATAGTTCGGGCCCGCGGTCTCGTCCACTCGCTTCAGCAGCAGTTCGCACGGCGGCTCGAACTGCTCGGCGAATAGAATCGCGGCGGCTTCTCCGAGCATCTGCCACGGCTGGGTGGTCAACTCGTCGGTTCTGCGTTCAACGGCTTCGCGGAGATCGAGGCCCGGCTGTAGAACCGTGTCTTCGGCCGCTAATCCCTTGGCACGCAGGCGTTCCCAGCCCGCGGAGAGGTCGTCGGCCGACGTGCCGCGCGACAAACCCAGCCAGTCTTTTTCGTAGCCTAGCCACGCGTTGTGCAGAATCGACGCCTCGGCGTGGGTCAGACCAGCAGCCGTGAGGACCGCCCAGTGAGTGTCACCTCGCCACTCCCGCAGGCAGTTGACCGCATGCCAGCCCGACAGCAAGGGGTCATCCGGACGCGGCATATCCAGGTGGGCCGCAAAGAACGCCCGCCCCATTCGGGGCAAGGCTTCCACCACGGGCCACAGCCTGGGACCCAGCTCTTCCAGGGGCGCCATGATATCCGGGACGTAGCTGTGAAGCCCTTCCACAACTGCCTCGTCACGGGCTCGCCAGAAATCCACAAACGACCGACCGGACTGCGCAACCGCCGGGAATAGCACACGCAGCGCCAGCGGCGAGATCGAGCCGAAGGCGGCAATCACCGCCTCGGGCCCGGCGGGCGCGAGCGGCGCGGCGCGTGCCGCCAGGTACCCGGCGGCTTGGTAGCCCAAGCCGGCGGCCAGATAATCCGGCAATCCGAGCGCTTCATACCGTGCGACAGCGCCCGGATCCCAGAAGATCCAGCCCACTACGGTTTGCACGGATCGAGCGTTGCGCGCGGTGATAGCGGGCCAGTCAGGCCCCTCCGGTGGACTCACCTGGACCCAGAGCGGCAGTTCACTCGACGCCATCGACGTCCCGTCCCTTAAGGCACCCATTTCTGAACCGAATATCCCGGGCGCGGTTCAGTGATAGCGGATATCGCTGGCAAGTCACTGCCAATCTGCTGGGGAATACCTTACGACTGGCGCCACCAATTCCCGATCGCAACACCTTGCGTTGCTTATGTTTCCGACGACAGAGCGCGAATCACACTAGCAAACAACATGATCGAGCCGCGCACCCCGGCCAAGGCCCAGGTTACTCACAACCAAACGATGTGACCTCACAACATGAAGGTCCCTACCGGCGCAACGTACAACAGCGCAACATCGATGTCATGACCCGTGGGTCCGGTGACGTACCTTCGGGTACCTGCCGCTGACCAACATCATCGTTGATGTCGCAGGCCGGTCCGGTGGCCGCCCACCGTCGACTCCCGCCGGAAGGGACACAACCGCCAAAGCGCTGCGCGCCACGGCGATCCGGATCGCCAACGTTCGCGAAGGAGTATGCCACATGACCACAGCAGCCCGTCCCGCCAAGACTCGCAACGAAGGCCAGTGGGCGCTGGGACAGCGTGAGCCGCTCAACGACGCGGAACAGTTCAAGCAAGAGGACGCACCGCTGAATGTCCGCGACCGAATCCTGAACGTCTATGCCAAGCAAGGTTTCGACAGCATCGAAAAGTCCGACCTACGTGGCCGCTTCCGCTGGATGGGCCTCTACACGCAACGTGAACAGGGTTACGACGGCACCTGGACCGGTGAGGAAAACACCGACACCATCGAGGCCAAGTATTTCATGATGCGGGTGCGCTCCGACGGCAAGCCGATGTCGGCCGCCACGGTGCGTGCCCTGGGCCAAATCTCGACTGACTTCGCCCGTGACACCGCCGACATCGGCGACCGGGAGAACGTCCAATTCCATTGGATCCGAATCGAAGACGTGCCCGAGATCTGGGATCGGCTGGCGTCGGTCGGTCTGACCACCACCGAGGCCTGCGGCGACTGCCCGCGCGCCATCCACGGTTCTCCGCTGGCCGGCGACTCGGTCGACGAAATCCTCGACCCCTCACCGGCGATCGACGAAATCCTGCGGCGCTTCATGAACAATCCCGAATACGCCAATCTGCCGCGCAAGTACAAGAGTGCGATCTCGGGCCTGCAGGACGTCTCTCACGAAACTCACGACGTCGCCTTCATCGGCGTCAACCATCCCGAGCACGGCCCGGGGATGGACCTGTGGGTCGGCGGCGGCCTGTCGACCAACCCGATGCTGGCCCAACGGGTCGGTGTGTGGGTCCCGCTCGACGAGGTGCCCGACGTCTGGGAAGCGGTCACCAAGCTGTTCCGGGACTACGGCTACCGCCGGCTGCGCGCCAAGGCCCGCCTGAAGTTCCTAGTGAAGGATTGGGGCATCGAGAAATTCCGCGAGGTCCTGGAATCCGAGTACCTTGACCGCCGGCTGATCGACGGCCCGGCCCCGGAGCCGGTCAAGCACCCGATCGACCACGTCGGGGTGCAGCGGCTCAAGAACGGGCTCAACGCCGTCGGGGTCGCCCCCATCGCCGGCCGGGTATCGGGAACCATCCTGTGCAAGGTGGCCGACCTCATGGAAAAGGCTGGCTCGGAACGCGCCCGGTTCACCCCTTACCAGAAACTGGTCATCCTCGACGTCGCCGACGACAAGGTCGACGAACTGGTGGCCGGTCTGGATGCGATCGGTCTGCCGTCGCGTCCGTCGGCGTGGCGCAAGAACATGATGGCTTGCACCGGCATCGAGTTCTGCAAGCTGTCGTTCGCCGAAACCCGGGTCAGGGCACAGTCTTTGGTTCCGGAACTGGAAAGCCGTCTGGCCGACATCAATACCAATCTGGACGTGCCGATCACCATCAACGTCAACGGATGCCCCAACTCCTGCGCTCGAATTCAGGTCGCCGACATCGGTTTCAAGGGCCAAATGGTCGACGACGGAGACGGCAAACCGGTCGAGGGGTTCCAGGTCCACCTCGGCGGCGGCCTCGGCGAAGACAGCGGATTCGGCCGGAAACTGCGCCAGCACAAGGTCACCAGCGCCGAACTGGGCGACTACATCGATCGGGTGGTCCGCAACTTCGTCACACAGCGCCACGACGGCGAACGGTTCGCAACCTGGGCACTGCGGGCCGAGGAGGAAGACCTTCGATAAGTCCACCCGAAACGAGCGGAGGACGACGAGATGAGTTACACCGAGCCGCAACTACGTGAATTGGCTGCCCGTGGCGCCGACGAGCTGGAGGGAGCCAGCGCTACCGACCTGTTGCGTTGGACCGACGCCCACTTCGGCGGCGTCAACGGCCCCCGGGGCTGGGCCACCTGCAACTACGTGGTCGCCTCCAACATGCAAGAAGCCGTATTGGTGGACTTGGCCTCCAAAGTGCGCCCGGGCGTGCCGGTGATCTTCCTCGACACCGGCTATCACTTCGCCGAAACCCTCGGCACCCGGGACGCGGTCGAATCCGTCTATGACATCCGGGTTCTCAACGTCGCCCCCGAACACACGGTGGCCGAACAGGACGAGCTGCTCGGCAAGGACCTGTTCGCCCGCAACCCCACCGAGTGCTGCCGGCTGCGCAAGGTCGTCCCGCTGACCAAGGCGTTGCGCGGGTATTCGGCCTGGGTCACCGGCATCCGCCGGGTGGAGGCGCCCACGCGCGCCAACGCCCCGCTGATCAGCTTCGACGAGGCGTTCGGACTAGTGAAGGTCAACCCGCTGGCCACCTGGACCGACGAGGACGTGGAGACCTACATCCAGCAGAACAACGTGCTGGTCAATCCGCTCGTCGACGAGGGCTACCCGTCGATCGGCTGCGCTCCCTGCACAACCAAACCGGCCGCCGGCGCCGACCCGCGCAGTGGGCGCTGGCAAGGGCTGGCCAAGACCGAATGCGGGTTGCACGCCTCATGAGCACTTTGATCCTCACCGCGCACGGCAGCAGAGATCCGCGATCGGCGGCCAACGCCCGAGCCGTCGCAGCCGAGCTCACCCGCATTCGGCCCGGAATCGACGTGCGGCCGGCCTTCCTGGAACTGGCCGAGCCGGCATTCATCGACGTAGTCGCCGGCTTGCCCAACGGCCGTCAGGCCGTCGTCGCGCCCCTGCTGCTGGCCAGCGCCTACCACGCACGTCGCGACATTCCCAGCCAGATTGCGCGTGCCGGCGCGCACGGCGTCCGCCAGGCCGACGTGCTCGGTGAAGACGATCGCTTGGTATCGGTATTGCGCGAACGCCTGGCAGAACTCGGCATTTCACCGCTCGACCGGGACCTGGGTGTGGCAGTGGTCGCGATCGGCTCATCGAACGCCGCGGCCAATGCCCGTACCGCGCAGGTGGCCGCCGCGCTGGCCGCCGGCACCCGCTGGGCCGGAGCCACCATCGCCTTTGCCACCCGGCCGCAACCGTCGGTGGCCGACGCGGTCGCGCAGTTGCGGCGCCGCGGCGCCCGCCGCCTTGTCATCGCACCGTGGTTCCTGGCGCCGGGTCTCATCACCGACAAGGTGTGGAACTACGCGCGCGACAACGGTATTCCGATGGCCCAACCGCTAGGCGCGCACCGGCTGGTGGCCGAGACGCTGCTCGACCGCTACGACCAGGCGCTGGCCCACCACGTCGCCGCTTAGCCGCATTCCTAGCCGAAGCGGATATGGCTGAGCAGCTCCCGGATGGCCCCAGCGGGCGGGGTGCGCCCGCCAACCCAGATGGCCCGAAACTGGCGCCGCAGGTCCAATTCGGGCACCGGAACGGCGCTCAGTCGGCCGACCGCGAGGTCGTCGGCCACCGCCAGCCGGCTCATGGCCGCCGGCCCGGCACCAGCCAGCACCGCGGCCCGCATGGCCGCGGCGGAGGATAATTCGAGCACCGGCGGCGCTTGGCGCACATCGTCGCCCAGCACCTGACGCAGCGCCACCGTCAGCGAATCGCGGATGCCCGAACGGGGTTCGCGAGTAACCAACGGTGTTTGCGCGAGTTCACCGGCGCTCACCGGGTGTGCTCGCCGAGTCCACTTGTGGCCCGGCGGCACCACGATCACCAGCTCGTCATGGCCCACCACACAGCTGCCCAACCCTTTTGGCGGCCCGGGATTTTCGACGAATCCAAGATCAGCGGTGCCACCGCGAACCGCAGCGATGGCGTGCTCGCTGTTGGTAGCCGTCAAGATCACCTGGGGGGCGCTGTCACCGCGCCGCCTGGCCGCGTCCTGTAACGACAGCAGCCAGTGCGGCATCAGCTGTTCGGCGATCGTCTGGCTGGCCACCACTTTGATCCGCTCCCGCCCCTCCTTGCGCAACGCGCCCAGACCGGCATCGACCTCGCTCGCGACGTCGAGTAAGCGCGCAGCCCACTCGGCGACAACCACTCCGGCCGGGGTGAGTTGTGAGCCGCGGGTGGTTCGGGCGGCCAGCGTCACACCGACCTGGGCTTCCATCGCCGCCAGCCGTTTTGACACGGCTTGTTGGGTCAAGCCGAGTTCGCGCGCGGCGCCGCCGAGGCTGCCGGTCTGCGCGATCGCCAGAAAGATCTCGAACGAGCCGAGTTCGGGCATGCGGGAACTGAGCGGCATGGTTGATGAAACCACGAAAACGCCGACACAACCATTGTTTGTGACAACACAACATCGACACGTCTACCCCGGCCCGGCGCAGACGGCAACCATGAGATTCATGACCCGTCCGTATCACGTAGCGATTGTGGGTTCCGGTCCGTCGGGATTCTTCGCCGCGGCGTCGCTGCTGAAAGCCGCCGACGCCGGCGAAGGGCTCGAGGTCGCGGTCGACATGCTGGAAATGCTGCCCACGCCATGGGGTTTGGTGCGCTCCGGGGTGGCACCTGATCACCCCAAGATCAAATCGGTCAGCCAGCAGTTCGAGAAGACCGCGCAAGACCCCCGATTCCGGTTCTTCGGCAACGTCACGGTCGGCCAGCATGTCCAGGCCGCAGAACTCGCCGAGCGCTACGACGCGGTGATCTACGCCGTCGGCGCCCAATCCGACCGGCCCCTGGGCATTCCCGGCGAACAGCTGCCGGGCAGCGTCGCCGCGGTCGATTTTGTCGGCTGGTACAACGCGCACCCACACTTCGAGCAGATGTCCCCCGATCTATCGGGCCGCCGCGCCGTCGTGGTGGGCAACGGCAACGTCGCGGTCGACGTCGCCCGGATCCTGGTGACCGATCCCGACGTGCTTGCGGTCACCGACATCGCCGACCATGCATTGACGGCGTTGCGCGCCTGCCACATCGAGGAAGTGGTGATCATCGGTCGGCGCGGCCCTTTGCAGAGCGCGTTCACCACCCTGGAATTGCGCGAACTCGGAGAACTCGAGGGCGTCGACGTTGTCGTCGACCCGACCCAGCTGGAGGGCATCAGCGACGACGACCTGGCCTCCGCCGGCAAGGTCGCCAAACAGAACATCAAGGTGCTGCGCGACTACGCCGCCCGCGCACCCCGGTCCGGACACCGCCGGATCGTGTTGCGGTTCTTGACGTCTCCCATCGAAATCAACGGGAACGACAAGGTGGAAAGTATCGTGCTCGGCAGCAACGAGCTGGTCAGTGACGCCGGCGGCCGAATAGTGGCCAAGGACACCGGGGCCCGGGAAGAGCTGCCCGCGCAGCTAGTGGTGCGATCGGTGGGCTACCGCGGTATACCCACACCCGGGCTGCCGTTCGACTCCAAGAGCGCCACCATCCCCCACACCGACGGCCGGATCACGGGCAGCCGCAACGAATACGTCGTCGGCTGGATCAAGCGCGGTCCGAGCGGGGTGATCGGTACCAACAAGAAGGACGCCCAGGACACCGTCGACACCCTGCTCGCGGACCTGGCCGCACAGCCCGGCAACGGCACCCCCGCCGAGGACCGCGCTGACGAACTCGCCCGGTGGCTCGCGTCCAGGCAACCGCAGCTGGTCAGTGCCGCGCACTGGCAGGCGATCGACTGTTTCGAGCGGGAGGCCGGCGCCGCGCAGAACCGACCGCGGGTGAAGGTGGCGAGCAGGTCGGAACTGCTTCGCATCGGGGGCTGTCAGAAAGGAGAATGATTGTGGCATACGTGATTGCCGAACCCTGCGTTGATATCAAGGACAAGGCCTGCATCGAGGAATGCCCCGTCGATTGCATCTACGAGGGCGCCCGGATGCTCTACATCCACCCCGACGAGTGTGTCGACTGCGGCGCTTGCGAACCGGTGTGTCCGGTGGAGTCGATCTACTACGAAGACGATCTACCCGGCGAGTGGAGCGAGTATCAGCAGATCAACGCCGACTTCTTTGCCGAACTCGGTTCACCCGGGGGCGCGTCGAAAATCGGGATGACCGAGAACGACCCCGCCGCGGTCGTGGAGCTGCCTCGCAAGGCGGAGGCGACCTAGAGCCGACCTCGCGCGCGAGGGGATCCGAAATACCCGTTGGGCTTAAGCTGATCGAAGGCTGATCCAAGGCCGATCGAAAAGCCGAGACCGCGTCGAACAGGGTGACACGAGATGCCGGACATCGACCAAACAGACCGGCGCCGCGGCAGCGCCAACGCGCTGCTGCAGGCGCTGGGTCCATTCACCCGCACCGGCGGCTTCTACGCCCGGTCTTGGGGCGCTTATCTGGACCGGCAGCCCGACGAGCTGCCGGTGGCTCGGCCCACCATCGCGCTTGCCGCGCAAGCGTTTCGCGACGAAATCCTGCTGACCGGCTTCGGGATGCTGAGGTCGGCGCCCAGCGCCTCCTCACTGGAGCGGATAGATCGCGAAGTCCTTGCCGCACTTGACGTTTACCAGAACAACGGCTGGCTGGCCGATCCCGAGGGATTCTTCGCGGCACCCCCGCCGCTGACCGAGGTGGCGGTCAAGCGGGTGGACAGCATGGGGCGCAGCTACCAGCGCCTCTCCTTCGACAGCGGCTACGAACCCCACCCGGGCGAACCGGGCCGCGAGCGGTGGCTGAGCTACACCGGAAACCGTCGCGAGTACGCGTTGATGTTGCGGCACCGCCGCCCGCGGCCGTGGCTGGTGTGTGTGCACGGTGCCGAGATGGGGCGGGCCGGGCTCGACCTGATGCTGTTTCACGCGTGGTATCTGTACCGCAACCTCGACCTCAATGTCGTGCTTCCGGTCCTGCCCCTGCACGGGCCGCGGGCACGCGGGCGGCCTTACGGCGCCGCGTTTCCCAGCGAGAATGTGCTCGACGCGGCCCACGGCGCCGCTCAGGCGGTGTGGGACATCCGGCGCCTGCTGTCCTGGATCCGCGCCCAGCAGCCCGACGCGATGATCGGGCTCAACGGCATATCCCTGGGCGGCCTCATCAGTTCGTTGGTCGCCAGCCTCGACGACGGACTCGGATGCGCGATCCTGGGTGTTCCAGCCGTGGATCTGGTGGAGCTGGTCGGCCGCCACGCCGGCCTCAGCGGCCACGGCCGCCTCCGTCAGACGATGAGGTCGGCCCGGCCCATCGGCAGGATGATCTCGCCGCTGGCCCTGACTCCCCGTGTTCCCTTGGCGGGCCGCTTCATCTATGCCGGTGTTGCCGACCGGTTGGTACACCCCCGGGACCAGGTCAGCCGCCTCTGGGAGCACTGGGGCAAGCCGGAGATCCATTGGTATCAAGGCGGTCACACCGGTTTCTTCCGCTCCCGGCCGGTACAGCGGTTCATCGACGACGCACTGGCGCAGTCCGGGATGGTGGACCCGGCGAGGTTACGGCCACGACGGTGAGACCGCCGGGCGTCGCGGTGGCGTCGTAGACCGCGTGGTGATCGCAGGTGTCACCCAAAGATCGGGAAGCGCCGCTGGGCGGCCAGCTTGTCCAGGCCGTTCTGCATCACCCGGCGCACGTGCGCGTCGACGTCCTTGACGTCAGGAGCGTGGCCGAATTCCTCGGCGACGCGGACGGGCGGCAGCACCTCGACGACGATCTTGGTGGGCAGCGGCATGTTGACCGGCGCGACGATGCTGAGCCCGAACGGGAAGCCGAAGGTCACCGGCAGAATGTTGGTCCGGAACAGCTTACGCTCCAACTTGGTGAGCCCAAGAGCACGTGCCAGCCGTCTGCCGCGGGTCAGGAAGAACTGGCCTTCCTGGCCGCCGATGGAGACCGCGGGCACGATCGGCACTTTTGCTTCGACGGCGGTGGTCACATAGCCGGTTCGGCCACCGAAGTCGATGACGTTCTCCCGCAGGGTGGGCCGGTAGACGTCGAAGTCACCGCCCGGGAATACCAGCACGACCGCACCGGCGGCCAACGCCTTGGCGGCGTTGTCCCGCGTTGCGCGGATCACGCCGGTGCGCTTGAAGAACTCACCGGCCGGCCCGGCGAACAGTGTGTCGAAACCCAGCGCGTACAGCGGGCGGTCATAGCCGTATCTGTCGTAATAGCCCACGGCGAACACCGACAGGTCCACCGAAACCAGGCCGCCGGAATGGTTCGAGACCACCAGGCATGCGCCCGACGGGATATTGTCCAGACCACGCACCTCGGAACGGAAATACCGCTTGACGATCGGCCGCGTCAGCGTGATGACGTGCTCGGTCAGGCCGCGGTCCCACTTTTCGATGTCGGTCGGGTCGCTGTGGGTATCGCCCATGTCTTGCCCTCACAGGTGCTCGGCTGGAGCCGATGGTACGCCGCAGCGCCATTGACGCGTGACACCAAGCGCCACACCGATTCTCGACCGCGTCCCGCCGCGGCGACGAAGCTCCGGCACCCTGATCGGTCAGTCGGGAAGGCACGCTAAGTAAGGTGGCCCACATGGGCAGAGCTCAGTTCATCCACATCCTCCGGCAGATCGGCGCTCTGGTGGTCACGGCGGTAACTGCCACCTCCACACTCAACGCATATAAACCCCTGGCGCGCAACGGTTTCGCGTCGCTGTGGTCATGGATTTTCGGTCTGGTCGTCACCGAGTTTCCGTTGCCGACACTGGCCAGCCAGGTAGGCGGACTGGCGTTGACCGCCCGCCGGCTGACCCGGCCGGTGCGGGCGCTCTCCTGGCTAGTCGCTGCCATCTCGGCATTCGGTCTGCTCAACTTCGGTCGCTCGGGTCATCGAGCCGATATCCCGCTGGCCGCTGCGTTGGACAGCGGCTTGGGCAACGGTCGCCGCACCGACTCGGACGGCCTGTGGCGCCGCGCGTCCGGCGGTGGCACCGCCAAGAATCCCGGACCGCTGCGCATGCTGCGGATCTACCGCGACTATGCCCACGACGGCGACATCAGCTACGGCGAATACGGCCGGGCCAATCATCTCGATATCTGGCGACGTCCCGATCTCGATCGGTCCGGCAAGGCACCGGTGCTGTTTCAGATCCCCGGCGGTGCCTGGACGACCGGAAACAAACGCGGACAGGCCCATCCCTTGATGAGCCACCTCGCCGAGTTGGGCTGGGTCTGCGTGGCGATCAACTACCGTCACAGCCCGCGCAACACGTGGCCCGATCACATCGTCGACGTCAAGCGCGCCCTCGCCTGGGTCAAGGCACACATCGGCGAGTACGGCGGCGACCCCGACTTCATCGCCATCACCGGTGGCTCGGCCGGCGGTCACCTGTCGTCGCTGGCGGCACTGACACCCAACGATCCGCAATTTCAACCGGGATTCGAAGACGCCGATACCCGCGTCCACGCGGCGGTGCCGTTCTACGGCGTCTACGACTTCACCCGCTTCGACGACGCGATGCATCCGATGATGCCGGCGCTACTCGTCAAATCCGTTCTCAAACAGCGGCCCGCGACCAACTTGGAGCCGTTTGTCACCGCGTCACCGGTCAACCATGTTTCCGCCGAGGCCCCGCCGTTCTTCGTGCTGCACGGCCGCAACGACTCGCTGGTACCCGTCGAGCAGGCACGCGCGTTTGTCACCGCGCTTCGCGACGTCAGCACTCAACCCGTGGTCTACGCCGAACTGCCGCTTACCCAGCACGCTTTCGACATCTTCGGGTCGGCCCGGGCGGCGCACGCGGCGATCGCCGTCGAGCAGTTCCTGGCCGAGATCTACGCGACGCGGCACCGATGACCGCCGCATACCTGCGCTGGGCCGCCGAGGGTATCGCCAAGCGACTTCTCGATGCCTATCGCAGCACCGGCGCCGACCTGCCCTTTGGCGATCCGTTGCCCTCTCATGGCTGTGAAATGGAGGGCTGGTTCTGGCGCCTCACCGACAGCGCCACCGATCGCGTCGTGGTCGGGCTGTGCAGCGTCAACCGCCACCCGGACGGGGACTGGGCCACCGTGGCAGTCGCGCTGCATCCCGGCGGGATGGTGCGGTCGGCGGCGCTGGACGAAGCCGAAGCGGAATCCTCGCCGTTCACGGTCCACGCCGGAACCGACCCGGCCGGCAGTTTCGCAGCCGCCACCGACGGGCTACGAATCGACCTCGACGACATCCATCTCAATCTGCGATTCACTGATCTGTTCCAATGGCCCAAGGTTTTCGGGGGCGGCGGGGTGTTCTCCTCGATCCCGTTTCTGAACCAATACTGGCATCCCTATCGGCTGGGCGGTAAGGCAAGCGGCACAGTCGAATTCAGTGACGGTACCTGGACGTTCGACGACGCCCGGCTCTATGCCGAACGGAACTGGGGCGCGGGCTTTCCCGAGCGCTGGTGGTGGGGCCAGGCGCACGATTTCGACGGCGCGGACGTCTCCGTCGCGTTTTCGGGCGGTCTTCTTCAGCTCGGCCCGATCCGTCAAGACGTCACCGGAGTGGTGGTGCGCCTCGGTGACGAGGTGATCCGGATGACGCCGCCGGCGCTGGTGCGATCACAGGTCGGCGACGGCCACTGGCGTATCCGGGCGTTCAACCCGCTTTACCAGATCTGGCTGGACGGTGACACCGCCGGCCGCGATCCGCACGTCTTACCGGTGCCATTGCCCGCGGCGCGGCGCAACGTCGACACCGACTTCGAGCATCTTGCCGGCCGGCTGCATTGCGTGGTCCGCAAGTTCGGCCGCGTGGTCTTCGACGGCACCTCCGAGCTGACGGGACTGGAGATCGGCAGCCGGCCGGCCGGGTAGCGGCGCTCGGTCGTATCGAACACCGCGCCCGCACCAGACAGTATGGTCTGCACATGGCCGCCGGTGTCACGGACGCATTCGTGGAGCGACTGGGTCAGCGTGCACAGCAGGCCGAGGAGCTTCGCCGGTTGCCCGCCGCCACGGTCGCCGAACTGATCGAGTCGGGATTCTTCGATCTGTTGCGGCCCACGCGGTATGGCGGGCAGCAGGCCGAATTCGCGGCGATCTTCGACCCGGTACGCCGGATGGCGCACGGCTGCGCCTCCACCGCCTGGACCGCGGCGTTCTACACGCTGCACAACTGGATGCTGGCCCTTTTCGACGAGCGCGCCCAAAGCGAGGGATTCGCTTCCCGACCGTTTCTCGCTTCGTCACCGTTGGCGCCTACCGGGCGCGGTGTCGCAGTGGACGGGGGCGTTCGGCTGTCCGGTCGCTGGTCGTGGGCCACCGGAGTGATGGACGGCAACTGGACGATCGTCGGCGCGCTCTGCGGTCCCGACAACGCGACCTACCCGGCACTGGCGCTGGTGCCCGCCGACGACATCGGGATTGTCGACGTCTGGCAAACCGACGGGATGCGTGCCACCGGCTCCAACGACGTCGTCATCGACGACGTCTTCGTCCCCGCGCACCGACTGGTCAAGGTCAGCGATATCTACGCCGGCACCGCGCCTGGTGCGCTGCTGCACGACGCGGACCTCTACCGCTGGCCGCTGATACCCGCGCTGGCGCTGGTCGCCGCAATGCCGGCGCTGGGCGCCGCCGAGCGCGTCACCGAAGTCTTCGCCGAGCGACTCTTCGAACGTGTCCTGGCCTACGAGGGTGGCACGCAGAAAGACAAGCCGGCCGCTCAAGCCCGACTGGCCGAAGCCCGGGTCCGGCTACGCGCCCTGGACGGTCTGCTGGCCGACACCGCCGGGCGAATCGACCAGACCTTGGCGGCCGGAGACCGTGTGCCGCGCCCCGTCCGCGCCGATGCCCGGCTGGCCGCCGCGCACATCGTGCGGGAATCACGCGCGGTGATCGCCGGCCTACTGGAGGCGTCCGGCGCCAGCGCACACTTTCTCAGCAGCCCGCTACAACGGGCCAAACGCGATGTCGACGTGCTCAGCGGCCACGTGGTCTTCGACTACGACGTCAGCCGAGAACTGGCCGGCGCCTTGGCAATTGGCCTGAAGGTGGCGCCGACCGCCATGGTCTGACGGTGAGCTTCAGCGGCCGGCCAGCCTGTCGATGTCGACCACTTCGCCGCGGTTGATGCTGACCCAGTCACGGCCGTCGAGATATGGCCGCAGACTTTGGGCGATGAGGTCGGCATCGGCGGGTGACTTCGGCCGCTGCAGCTCATAGACATGCGGCAATTCGGCCATACCGGTGACCACGTTCCACAGCTTGAGCGCATCCGGCCCGGTCGGTGGGTCCACCAGCACCGGCCCGAACAGGCATTGCCCCTCGATGAACAGCGTCGGCACCCCGTATCCGCCGGCGTCGACAACCCGCTGATGCTCCGCGCGGACCTCGTCGTGGGTGCTCGGATCCGCAAGCGCGGCATCGAGAATCGACGCGTCGACACCGATCTCGCCCAGCAGCCGGCGGGCCACCGCGGGATCGTGCGGTTTGCCGCCGAGACTGTGCAGTTCGTTACCGATCGCCGCGTACCACCGGTCGAGCAACGACATGTCGCTGCGGCGCAGCAACGCGCCGATGCGCATCAGAGACCAGCCGTAGGACCAGTCACGTTCCCAGGGGTGCTTCTTGCCGGCTACCCGGTTGATCTCCTCGAGGCTGAAAAACCGCCAATTGACGGCGATGCCCAACTGCGCACGGACGTCACGGATCCAGATCGAGGTCTGGTAGGCGAACGGGCACATGGGGTCAAAGTGGAAATCTACGACAGTGCTCATCACGCTTGACCTTTCGACGGCGCCTCGCGAGCTGGCGTTGCCGCGTAGCCTACGCGCACGCGCCGGACCGAAAGCCGTGCCTGCACGATCACCTGACATCGACGGCCACGATTTCTTAGGTAATCGGCCGTCGAGGCCCAAAGCCCCTAGCAGGTGCCGGGTTGCGCGGTGCAGTGTTGCGATATGCCGACGCGGATCGGCGGCAGGGGGATTTACATGAAGAGGCTGCACCCGGGGTTGACCGGCGCCGCCCAAAACGGCTTTGCCGCTTTTCTGCGGAATCATGGCGGGAAGCTGCGCTGGATCGTGGTGCTCGTGGGCGTGACATTGATGATGTTCGGCGCGGTGATACCGGTAGCCTGTAGCCGCCAGCCCAGTAATTGCGGAAATGGTGCCGCGTGCGAGCCCACGAAGGGCGCACCGGACGCGGAACGGGGCCCGGCCGCGGATAGAAAGCACGCGGGTCGATTGCTAGATGCTGCCCGGCAGTGCGAGGACGATATGCACAGCGCCCACCCGCCGGCGGCCTGTTATGTCGTGGTGTCGTGGGAGCAGAACCGGAAAATCCCTTATCAGGAAGCCATAGACCTCGCCAACAAGTTGATGCGACAAGGATTCGTGGACGCTCTTTCGGCCGCCTCCGACAAGCCGTGGGCTCCCTATTCCGGCTCTTCGCAGATGAGGGTGTAGAGGTGGTCGGCGCGTCGTTGCCGGGATAGGGGTCGAGGTCTTCCGAAGATGAGGGTTCCTACACACCTGATCTGGAAGACCTCGACATGCCTGACGCTACCTTCGCTTGCCCTGATCTGACCACGTTCTGCCGCCTTGATGAGCTCGGGATGGAGGTGACTGGACAACGCCTGGGACCCGAGCAGGCGGTGCTGGCGTGCCGGATCGTCGGCGACGACTCGTGGTGTCGGCGCTGCGGCGAGCAAGGTGCGGTGCGCGACACCGTGACCCGTCAACTTGCGCACGAGCCATTCGGGTTGCGGCCGACAACCTTGCTGGTCACGATCCGCCGCTACCGATGCGCGGGCTGCGCGCACGTGTGGCGTCAAGACAGCAGCAAGGTCGCCGAGTCGCGGGGCAAGCTCTCCCGCCGCGGGTTGCAGTGGGCGCTGGAAGCCCTTGTGTGCCAGCACCTGAGCGTGGCTCGGATCGCCGAAGCCCTGGCGGTGTCGTGGAACACCGCCAACAATGCGGTCCTGGCCGAAGGCAAGCGGGTGCTCATCGCCGATCCGGCCCGCTTCGACTCGGTGGCGGTGATCGGCGTCGACGAGCACGTCTGGCGGCACACCCGCCGGGGCGACAAGTACGTCACCGTCATCATCGATTTGACCCCGGTGCGCGACAAGGCTGGTCCTGCGCGGTTGCTCGACATGGTCGAAGGGCGGTCGAAGAAGGCGTTCCAGCAATGGTTGGCCGACCGGCCGAAGGAATGGCGTGATGGTGTGGAAGTCGTTGCCATGGACGGATTTTCCGGGTTCAAGACCGCGGCCGTTGAAGAGCTTCCCGATGCAGCGACGGTGATGGATCCCTTCCACGTGGTCCGATTGGCAGGCAACGCCCTCGATGAATGCCGGCGCCGTGTCCAGCTGGACACCTGCGGGCACCGGGGCCGCAAGACCGACCCGCTCTATGCGTGCCGGCGGACCTTGCAGACTGGCGCTGATCTGCTTACCGACAAGCAACGGGCCAGGCTGACAGCCCTATTCGCCGTCGACGTCCATGCCGAGGTCGAAGCCACCTGGCAGATGTATCAGCGCACCGTGGCCGCCTACCGCCACCCCGACCGCGCCACCGGCCGCACCATGATGGCCGCGCTGATCACCACGCTGAGCACCGGCGTTCCCCAAGCCTTGCAGGAGGTCATCACCCTCGGGCGCACGCTCAAGAAGAGGGCCACCGATGTCCTGGCCTACTTCGACCGGCCCGGCACCTCCAACGGGCCCACCGAAGCGATCAACGGCCGTCTTGAACACCTCCGCGGATCCGCCCTAGGCTTTCGCAACCTCACCAACTACATTGCCAGATCGCTACTGGAAACCGGTGGATTCAGACCCCAACTACACCCTCGATTGTGAAGAGCCCCTATTCCCTGCAAGCCTGCAATTGGTATCTTGGCGCTCTTGGAGCGATTCTGGATATTCCCTATTTCAGAGATCGCGCCTATGACGGCGTCTACGACGAGAAGCTGCGTAATGCCGACAAGATGAATGAGTTCCTCGCACAGGCGGTCAAGAATCCGGATAGAAGCGGTTGGAAGCTCGTCGGCGTAGGAATCAATCCCGGATCCGAGGTCACGGAACTGGCAAATCAAGGTCAATTTGTTGTCGCGTCATCGCATAGCATCCCGGGCCGCACCGAATACGGGCATATCGCAATTGCGGCACCGGATTACCTCGATAAGGAATCCCAGCCGGCGGCAGGCAATACCGGGCCGTGGATCAGATATTCGGTGTACAACGGCACGCCGCATACCACGAAAAGCACCAGGACCAGCGCCATCTTCGGCTCCAGCGTTACCGAGCCGATCTGGGTGCAGTATGTCGGTAAAGACTGGCTCGTACCGTCGGGTCAAAAGAAACTCCCGTGCGTGGACTTGAACGGCGACGGTATCTGTGACGACCTGCCCGGTGGGGGGACACCGCCGTCGCCCACCTATGTCTGCGTCGAATGTCCGCCCGGATATCACTGCGGCCACAATCCGGAACGCTGCATCCCCAACGCAACCACTCCGGTAACGACCAAGCCGACGACACCACCGGTGACGACCAAACCGTCGACCCCGCCGGTGACAACACCACCGGTGACAACCAAACCGTCGACCCCGCCGGTGACAACACCACCGGTGACAACCAAACCCTCGACCCCCCCGGTGACGACGCCGCCGACGACGACCGAACACCCCGCGTGAGCGGCTTTCGAGTCAACTCGGCTCGTGCGCCACACGCTATTGCACAGTCACTTTCCCGGTGAAGGTACACGTCGGCGCGTTGTCGCCGCCCACGAAGCTGGCGTAGCCGGTGGTGATCGTGGTGGCGCCGGGCTTGAGCGCCGTGAACGTCCACACCTCGGTGCCGGGTGCGCCCATCATGTCGGTGTCCGGCCGCACATACCGGTGATCGACCTGCTTCAGGACCGTGGCGTCACCGATCTTCATGTCTTCCGCCCATCGGAACGGGGTGGTGTAATTCGACCCGAGCGTCACCTGCAGCGTGTCCCCGACCGACATGGTGACATCGCGTTCGATCGCGCTTTGCTTCAACACGTCATCCATCGACACGTCAATGGTTTTGGTCGCCGGCGGCCGGGCCTTGCTGGCACAGCCGATGCAACCCAACAGCACCGACAAGACAACCATGACGACGGTCACCATGAGTCTGATCTTCATCAACACCGCCCTTCAATCAGGGTTTGCAGCATAGTCGCCTGAACGGGATCGCGTTGGCCGGCAAGGACGTTTGCTTGCCCGGCGAGTTCCGGCGCCCGGCGAACTCCCGATCTCGTGTTCCCGGCGCTCGGCGGCGCGGCGTTTCCGGGCGCATGTCCGGCCCTAGTCCGGTAGCTTCGACGCGTGTTTGGCATCATCCGGCCGTGCCGTCACCGGCTCGGTGGCGAACTCACGGCAGTATGGCGAGCGCAGCTATGCGGACTGTGCCTGGCGCTTCGCGACGACTACGGCCAGGCCGCGCGGATCGCCACCAACTACGACGGCTTGGTGGTCTCGCTGCTGGTCGAGGCGCAGTCCGACGCGCGACCAACGCGACGGACCGCCGGTCCCTGTCCATTGCGCGGGATGCGACGTGCGGACGTGGCGACCGGTGAGTGCGTGCGACTGGCCGCCGTGGTGTCGCTGGCGCTGGCCGCCGCCCGGGTGCGCGATCACGTCGACGACCGTGACGGCGTGGTCGGTGCGGCCCCGGTGCGGGTGGCGGCGCGCCGCATCGCCGATCGCTGGACGCGCCAGGGCACCGATGCCGGACACTCCCTCGGATTCGACACCGGCGTGCTGGTCGCGGCGATCGACCGGCAGACCGAGCTCGAGGCGATGGTCGGTCGGGCGGGCCCGGGCAGCTCGCTACTGCTGGTGACCGAGCCCACCGAGACCGCGGTCGCCGCGGCCTTCGCACATACCGCGGTGTTGGCCGGCCGACCGGCCAACCAGGAGCCGCTGCATGAGGTGGGGCGGCTGTTCGGGCGAATCGCGCATGTCCTCGACGCGGTCGAGGATTACCGCGACGACGCAGCTCACGGAAAGTGGAACCCGTTGGCGGCCACCGGAACACCCGTCGCGGCGGCCCGCACCCTGTGCGACGACGCAGCGCTGGGCATCGAACTGGCACTGGCCGACGTCGACTTCACCGACGGACGACTGGCGCGGCGGTTGCTGACCCGCGAGGGGCGCCGCGCGATATCGCGCACCTTCAACCGCGCCGGCGACAGCGCGCGAGGCGGGACGCCGCATGGCGAGCAGGACGGGATCAACTTCGGCGACCAGGCGATCGGCGCCGGCCCCTACCCGGGCGATCCGGATGAGCTACCGCCCAATCCGGAGCAAAGTCCCAAACAGGGATGCTGGAACACCTGCACCGACGCGTGTTGCTGCGACTGCTGCTGCGACGAAGACTGCTGCTGCGACTGCTGCGACTCCTGCGACTGCTGCGACTGCTCGTAGTTCGGGCCATGTGGTCGCGGGATCGATGAGTCCGTAGGCGAAGATGGGCTGGTGTTCGGCCTCGTCGTTATCGTCACGCTCGTCGCCATCGTGGTTGCCGGAACCGTTCTGGGTCGCCGTTACCGGGTGGGACCGCCGGTCTTGCTCATCCTGCTTGGCGCGCTGCTGGGTCTCATCCCCCGGTTCGGAAGCGTCGAGATCGACGGCGAAATCGTGTTGCTGCTATTCCTTCCGGCGATCCTTTACTGGGAAAGTCTGAACACCAGCTTCCGCGAAATCCGCTGGAACTTGCGCGTGATCATCATGTTCAGTGTGGGGCTGGTGATTGCCACCGCGGTGGCCGTGTCATGGACAGCACGGGCATTCGGCATGGAGTCACACGCCGCGGCGGTGCTGGGTGCGGTGCTCTCGCCCACCGACGCCGCCGCGGTGGCCGGCCTGGCCAAACGATTGCCGCGGCGCACACTTACCGTCTTGAAAGGCGAGAGCCTCATCAACGACGGAACGGCGCTGGTCCTCTTCGCCGTGACCGTGGCCGTCGCCGAAGGTGCGCCGGGGATCGGACCTGCCGCCCTGGTCGGCCGTTTTGTCGTCTCCTATTTGGGTGGGATCACCGCGGGGCTGTTGGTCGGGTGGCTGGTGACGATGCTGCGCCGCAGGATTGACGCACCGCTCGAGGAAGGAGCGCTGAGCATGATGACGCCGTTCGCGGCGTTCCTGCTCGCCCAGTCGCTACATTGCAGCGGCGTCGTCGCGGTCATGGTGTCAGCGCTGGTGCTCGCCTACACCGGCCCGCGGGTGATTCGGGCGCGTTCCCGTCTGCAGTCGTTCGCATTCTGGGATATCTCGACGTTCCTCATCAACGGGTCTTTGTGGGTCTTCGTCGGGGTCCAGATCCCAGGCGCGATCGAGCACATCTCCGACGTCGGCGGCGGACTGCGTCGCGCCACCGTCCTGGCATTGGTCGTCGCGGGGGTTGTCGTCGCAACCCGAATCGTGTGGGTCGAGGTGACCACCCTGCTGGGACGCGCGGTCGACCGGTCCTTGCGTAAACCCCACCGCTACGTCGGCTTTCGCCAGCGCTGTGTGACCAGCTGGGCCGGATTCCGCGGCGCGGTCTCGCTCGCGGCAGCGCTCGCGGTCCCGATGACCACGCGAAGCGGCGCACCGTTCCCCGACCGCAACCTGATCATCTTTGTCGTGTCGATCGTGATTCTGGTGACGGTGCTGGTCCAGGGCAGCTCACTGCCCGCGGTGGTCCGCTGGGCCCGGATGCCGGACGACGTCACCCGTGCCGACGAATTGCAGTTGGCCCGAATTCGCAGCGCCGAAGCCGCCCTGGAAGCCTTGCCGGAGGTCGCCGACGCGCTTGGGGCCGGCACCGAGATTGTGAAACGCCTGCAGCGCGATTACGAAGAACGCGCCGAACTCGTCGGGGTCAACGGCGCCGACTCCGCGACCAGCGATCTGGCGGCGCACTGCGATCTGGTCCGTCAGGTTCGGCTCGGCGTTCTGCAATATCAGCGGCAGGCCGTCACCGCGCTGCGCAACAAGAACCTGATCGACGACATTGTGCTACGCGAGGTGCAGGCGGAGATGGATCTCGAGGAGGTGCAGCTGCTCGACCCGGCCGACCTCGACTGACGTCGATCCCGGTGGCGGCGACTGCTGCGGAGGGCGAGCGACCGGCTGCTCAACCCACCGCACACGGCAGCCGTTTGATCCCGTGGAAGAACGAGGACCGCAGCCGGTCGGGCGGCCCGGTGACGACGAGGCCGGGCACGCGTGGGTACAACTCTTCCAGCATCACCCGCAGTTCCAGACGGGCGAGCTGAGCGCCGAGGCAGAAGTGCACTCCCCCGCCGCCGAACGCGACATGGTCGGGCCCCGGCCCAGACCGCCCCCGGGTGATGTCGAACTCGGCGGCCCGCTCGAACATGTCCTCGTCGCGGTTGGCCGACAGGTAGTGCATCAGCACCCAGTCGCCGGCCCGGATGTGCTGGCCGCGGATCTCCACGTCGCGAGTGGCGGTACGGCGGAAGTGCATCACCGGGGTGGCCCAGCGCAGCAGTTCCTCGACGGCGGTCTTGGCCGCCTTACGATCGCGGACCAGCAGCGCCTGTTGGTCGGGGTGCTCGGACAGCGCCAGGATGCCGTGGCTGAGGGTGTTTCGAGTGGTCTCGTTGCCGGCGATGGCCAGCAGCAGGAAGAATTCGTTGAGCTGGTCGCGGTTGAGCCGGTCGCCGTCGACCTCGGCGGCGAGCAGAGCCGACAGGATGTCGTCGGTGAGGCCGTGCTTTCGCCGGTGTTCGACCAATTCGCCGCAATAGGCGAACATTTCGGCGGCCGCCTGCCCGAGCGCCTCGGGTGTGGGAGCGTAGTCGGGGTCCTCGATGCCCAGGCTTCCGATCGCGTTGCTCCAGCGGAAGACGTCCATCCGGTCCGCGGCGGGCACACCCAGTACCTCGGCGATCACCTGCAGCGATATTTCCGCGGAAACATCTGTGACGGCGTCGAATTCGCCCTTGTCGGCGATGTTGGCGACGATGTCGCGGGCGACTTGGCGCATCCGCGGTTCCAGACGCAGCACATTGCGCGCGGTGAAGCCCTGGTTGATCAGCTTGCGGTAGTGAATGTGTCGCGGCGGGTCGATTCCCGGCAGCATCGCCGAGGTCGGCGCCGCCTCGACCGCCACCAGGGTGTTGCCCTTGCTGCTGGTGAACGTCTCGGTGTCGCGACTGACCAGTCGCACATCGGCGTGTCGGGTCAGCAACCACGTTCTGGGCAGTCCGGACAGGTACACCGGATGCACTGGCGCGCGGGCCCGCAACCTGCGCAGCGCCTCGAACGGAGCACCGGCGAGATACGTGTCCGGGTCTAGCACGGCGGCGGCGTCGCGACCGGAAGTGCTGTCGTGATTTTCGACAATCAGCGACCCCAGCTTCGGAATGCTCATCGGTGCTCCGCGCGCGCCTTGATACCGGCGATGACGACGTCGAGTCCGGCCCGGAACCGCGATGCGGGCTGACGCTTGCCGCGGGACTCCTCCAGGCTGATCGAACCGAGCAGATAGGTGTACAACACCGAATGTGCCGCGGCAACACCGCTTTCGACTAGTCCGGCTTCGGCGAGAAGGGCGCGGCTCAGTTTGTCGAGGCGGCGGGCGCGTTCCCCGCCGCCACTGGTTTGCAGGACGCCGGCGACGCCGGGGACGTCGAGCAGCACGTCGCGTGCGGCACAGTAAAGCTCGGTGAGCCGGGTGTCCCAGGGGCCGGCTTCGGGTTCGGGGATGTCGGCCAGAACGGATTCGGCGAGCAGGTCCAGGGCGGCCTGCTTGCCCGGGACGTGGTAGTACACCGATGGGACCGCGGCGCCGAGTTCGGCGGCGAGCTCACGCATCGTCACCTGCTGCACGCCCATCCGCCTGGCCAGGTTGTGCAGGCACGCCACCACCTGGGCGCGGTCGAGTTCGCCGTAGGCCCGCCGTTCCGTGGAGGTCATTGAACCCGCCTATTCGAGCGGCGTTCGAAATGATTCGAGCACTGTTAGAATCTAGCGCGATGAGCGCCGTCGCCGCAAAGCTGTCGATTGCCACGCCGGTGGTGACCATGTTGCCGGGGGTCAGCGCCGACTGGGAAAGGCACGCCTCGGTAGAGGACCTGGCTCAGATCGCCGAAGCCGCGGACCGGCTCGGCTACCACCACCTGACCTGCAGCGAGCACATTGCCTTGCCCAGAGCCGAGCAGCGGCGCCGCGGGACCCGCTATTGGGATCCGTTGGCCACCTTGGGCTACTTGGCCGCGCGCACCCAGCGCATTCGGCTGGCCACTAACGTGCTGGTGCTCGGCTATCATCATCCGCTCGAAATCGCCAAGCGTTACGGCACTTTGGACGCTGTCAGCGGCGGCAGGCTAATCCTCGGTGTGGGTGTCGGCAGTCTCGAAGACGAATTTCATCTCATCGGCGCTCCGTTCGCCGATCGTGGAGCCCGCGCCGACGACGCGTTGCGAGCGTTGCGCTCGGCGCTGTCGGTATCCGAGCCCAGCTACCATGGCCAGTTCTATTCCTTTGACGGCATGGTGGTCGACCCGTGCGCGGTCCAGTCGCACGTCCCCATCTGGGTCGGCGGACGCACCGTGCGGTCACTGCGGCGAGCCGCGACGCTGGCCGATGGGTGGGCCCCGTTCGACGTGAGCCTAGGGCACGTCCGAGAATGGTTGAGCCGCTTCGAACTTCATCCGGGATTCGAAGTGGTGCTGACGCCCCCGGCGCCGCTGGACCCGATCGGCGAACCCCAGTTGACCCGCGACGTCCTCGCCGAGACCGCCGCGCACGGCGCCACCACCATCTGCGCCACCTTCGTGCACACCTCGCGGCAGCACTACCTAGAAAGCCTGCAGGCTCTTACCGAACTGGCCCCTCTGGAGTGGCGAGCCGCTCCGCGCGCTTATTCCCCACGAAGGGTTGACATTTCATCGTCATGACGAATCTGTGATGTCGTTAGCGGACCGACCAGGACGGCGCATGGCGGGTCACCGTAGGCGGTATCGCCGGCGCAGATCCTCCCCGGTGACCGTGTTGCCGGCGGCGTAGTCGGGTCGGCCCGGCGAAAGTCATCTACCAAGCCAGGCGCACGTAGCGCGCGCAGGGTTTCGTTCAGCGACTCCAGGTCGTCGGGCGACATCCTGACCGCGGTGACGCGGCCGTAGCGGGTTGTCTGGATGCTTTCGTGTTTGGTATCAGCCTCATCGACGAGCGCAGAAATCTTGTCCTGGCCTCAGTCAGCGGCACCATTTTCTGGTCAACAGTCACCCGAAGATCCCGTGCTCTGCACAGGTCAGATCGAACGGGGCGCCCCGCGCGTGCCGGACGCCGGTGAGGGCGCGCGGCAAGTCGTCACGGTGCCGAAACGGTGGCAATCTCGGCCTGCTCTTTGACTTCGCAAGCCGACCATGAGCACACTTCGCCAAAGACGCGATCGGTTAGGGCGCCGCCGCGAAGCAGAACTCGCCGGCGAAATGGGCGCGACTACGGTATGCGGGTTGGTCGGCTCACCGGTGGCCTCACGAATGTATTCGCCGATTTGACGCAGCGAGCGGCTGGCCTCGGGCACCACTGGTGCGGCCAGCTGAAAGACATGAATCTGGCCCGGCCAGATCCGGACCTCGGCCGGCACACCAGCAGCCGCCAACTTGGCCGCCGCCAACCGCGCATCGTGTAGCAGCACCTCGGAGCCGGATACATGGATCAGCGTTTGCGGCAGGCCGGGCCGGATGTGATCCAACGGCTCATAGATCTCTTCGGGCATCTCGTCGACCGAGTGCTTGGTAGCCGCGCTGGCAACCCAGGCCGTCAGCGCATCGAAAGCCGTAGCGGGAAACATCGCGTCGGTGCTGATGTTGGGATGTGCTTTCTTGGGTTCCTTGGCCAGCTGCAGCAGCGGTGAGATTGCAACCAATGCTGCCGGCCTTTCGCCAAACTGCTGCAAACGCTGCGCCAATGCCAGTGCCAAATAGCCACCCGCTGAGTCACCGGCCAACACGATCTGGTCGGGCTGGTACCCGTGCCGACGCAGCCATCGGTATCCGTCGTAACAGTCATCGAGCGCCATGCTGAGCGAATGCTTGGGAATCAGCCGGTAATTGACCACCAATACCGGCGCGTCGGCGGAGTGCGACAGGGCATTGACCACCCCGCTGTGCGAGTTTGCCCCACAGGTCAGGAATGCGCCGCCATGCAGGTAGAGCACTACTCGCCGGGTGCCATCCGCAGGCAGCACTGCCGGTGCGCGAACCAGCAGTGCGCTGGCGTTGGGTAGCTTCACCCGAGCACGGACCGTGCCCGGCGTCGGGAGCAATACCCGGCACGCGAAGTCGACCAGGCCAAACGGCCACGGCGCATGGGGGAGATGGCTAACCACGCTGATAACGGGCCGGATCGCACACCGCGCTGCCAATGACACCAACCGGGCCGGTGCACTTGGACCCGTCTCGACGATCTCGGCGGCGGCTTCGTCGCTGAGAGCGGCGGCTTCGTCGAGCTGCAATCGATGTGCAGCCGTCCTTGCAGGTTCGCGAAGAGCCTTTGCCGGAAACCCGGGCAGGGTTGTCAATGGTGCAATCAAGCTCGACGCTTCCTTTACAGCATGGTCAAATCACAATACGCGTGTATAGTATTCTGCAATGGATGCATAGCGCAAGACTTCCTTGTGGCAATATTTGATCAGGTACACCATGCCGCACCCGTCCTGCCGATGAGCTCGCCCGGCGCCTCGTGATAGATGCGCCGGGTCAAAGCTTTTGCCGCCACCGCCCCTTCACCGCAAAGTGCACTGCGGGACAGGCACATTCGGTTATCAACACCCACAGGGCGGGCTGCGCCGAAAAATTCGGCTTAGAACAAAGACTCGGCCCAGCTGCCTTGCGGATAGGGCGGAACCTGGCCGGCGAAGGCTCCGTCGGTGGCGACGCACAAGAGATCTGAGACAGTCCCCGCGTTCCCCACCGTCTTAGTCTCCGCCCCTGGCACGACGCGCAGTACCACCGCTTGCCAGAAATAGGTGATGCCGCCGTGTTCGTACCAAACAAACCAGTCATTGTCGCGAGAGCCGGCCCGAATCAGACGCCGAAACGGCAACGTCGGATCGGTGACCGCGTCGGTCTTGTTGAAGGGCGCGCCGATATCGGCGATCGGCGGCAGAATCTGACGAAGTTCCGCGGGCAGCTGGGACACTGACTGCACTTCCTGGACCGGTGTCGCAAGCGTGCACTGCGTATCAGGCACTGCCCCAACGGGTGCCGACATCGCGATAGCCAATGACACAACGGCCATCAGCGTCGCCGTCGACATCCGTGGTGCGAGAAACCGCCGCGCCGTCATCTGATCCGCCTACTGTCGCCTGTGCCACCGAGGCTATCGCCGATCGAGCCCTCGCCATGGCCAATCCGGGAAACCGATGGCGGTAGGCTCGTGGACCAAGTGGAGGTGAGTCGGTGAACGCCAGGGACCAGGTATTGATCACTGTCGCCGAGCTGGCCGGCCGGATCCGGTCCGCCGAGCCGGTCACCCTACTGGACGTGCGGTGGCGATTCGACGAGCCGGACGGGCATTCGGCTTATCTGCGGGGCCACCTACCCGGGGCGGTCTACGTCTCGCTGGAAGACGAACTCAGCGACCACACCGTCGTCGGCCACGGCCGTCACCCACTACCCTCGGGGCGCAGTCTTCAGGCGGCCGCGCGCCGCTGGGGAATTCAGCGGGACGGCCTGGTCGTGGCGTATGACGACTGGAACCGGGCCGGTTCGGCGCGAGCGTGGTGGGTACTCACCGCGGCCGGGGTTGACAATGTCCGCATCCTCGACGGCGGCCTGGATGCGTGGCGGTCGGCTGAAGAACCGTTGGAGACCGGACCGGTGACGCCTCCCGCCGGGAATGTGCTTGTGCGCCATGATGATCTTGCTGCCGGGCGACGGCCTACCTTGACCGCACAGCAATGCGGGTCAGGCGCGGTGCCGCTGCTGGACACACGGGCGCCGGAGCGCTTTCGCGGCGATGTGGAGCCCGTCGACCCGGTTGCCGGTCACATTCCCGGCGCGACAAACCTTCCCAGTGCCGCCGTACTGGATTGCGACGGAATGTTTCTCGACCAGGATGCGCTTACCCGGCTGTTGTCCGGCCGCGGCATCGATCCCGACGGCCCGGTGGGCGCCTACTGCGGATCCGGTATCACCGCTTCCGTCACCGTCGCCGCGCTCGCCGCGATGGGTCGTGAGGCGGCGCTATATCCCGGATCGTGGTCCGAGTGGAGTTCGGATCCGACCCGTCCGGTCGCTCGCGGCGCCGGATAGCCGGGCGCGCTAGGCGCCGGTCCAGTTCTGCAGAAACGCCTGGGCAACCAGTGCGGCGTTTTCGACCGCGATCTGCTTGTAAAGAAAGAACTGGAACGGAAAGCCGGGCAGGTTGAGCGGATCACCGGGGCCGTCGGACATGCCGCGGATGCCCAGAAACGGTATGCCACGCGCGTTGGCGACCGCCTGCGCCGCCGCCGTCTCCTGGTCGACAGCGTCGAAGGCCGGTTTCTGTACCGGTATCTTCAGGTTGCTGAGCAAGCCGTGGGCCAGGAACGGCAACGCCGCGTGCGGAAAGTTACCGGTGTAGAGCAGCGAGCGGTCCGGCGCCGAGCAGGGCTGACAACCAAAAATGTCGCCGCCGTTGGGGATACAGGGAAATGCCTGGCCGTTGTTGTTGTCGCTGCTGGAGCCGTCGCCACCGACGAAGAGTTGTGTCTGCCGCCCCAGGTTGACCAGTGGCACGGTGGGTACGTGCTTGCACAGGCAGGCGGGATTGCCGAGATTGTTGACGTTGCCCAGGCTGACGGCCAACGTCTGCGCCGCGGCCAGCATGCCGGGATCGACGGCCTGAAATGTCGCGCCGTTGTCCAGGGTCCAGCGCGCCGGGATGGCCACGTCTCCTATCGCGGTGCGTCCGGCGCCGCCGGCGACACCCGAAAACACCACCGCGCCAACGGCAATTCCGGACGAGCAGGTGAAGCGATCCACGGCGATCTCGGTGGTGCGGGTGGCGTTGACCAGCCCGATACCGGTCATCGCCACTATCACTCTCTTTCCGGCGATCGACCCGAGGTAGAAGCGCCGATGGTGGTCGACGACAACCGGGTTGGCGTCAAGCATGGTGTGCGACAACACCGCGTCGGCTTCGGCGGGAAAGGCCGACAGGATCAGCGTGCGCTGTTGACATGGGCTCACTGTCGCGAAGCCTCCGGTGTCGGCCCTGGTGTTCGACGAGACCGCCGCGGCGCCCAGCAACAAGGCGGCCACCATCGCACACGCAGCCAGGAACCGCTCGAGCACGATCCCCCTATCCCCGGCGGAACTTCGTCGGTCGCGGGTGCCAGGACACGCTGTCTCATGGGTGGTGTGGCTTAGATTTTGGCGCTACCTGACGTAGCGGCGGACATTCGTTATGGATGTTTTTCGCCAACGATTCCGTGTCGTTATTCGGGGCTGGCGTCGGAGCTGCCGCCGAGTGAGCGAACGTGTCGGCGGCGCTACAAGCGCTCGACGACCAGCTGCGCGAACGCGTGGTTGGTCGAGACCTGTCCGTCGGGCATTTTGATGTTCGGATCGTAGAGCTGCAGGCTTATCCCGTCGACCTTGTCGCCGTTCTGATGGCCGACGAAGTAATTCGTCGTCTTGCGTATCGTGAGCACGCCGTTGATGATGCTCTGTTGCGAATAGCGCGGATCTTGAAGCGAACCCAGGATCTCCATCTTCTTCTGGTCGACATTCCAGAAGAACGCATAGCCCGGAGCCGAATAGGCGGCCGCCTGCTGCTCCGGCGTCAGCTTGAAACCAAACGAGGTCAGCGACCAGCCATCGATGCGATACGTGCCCGGATGCAGTGTCAGGTATCCGTTCGACTTGTCGTACTTGATGTAGCCATGCGCATCCAAGTTCACGTCGTTGAAGACCCGAACATTGACGCCGGGCTTCATCGGGACGTTGGCCAAGCCGCGTTCGGTGAACGCTCCCCACAGGCGCGGGTGAGATGCTGCGCCGCAGGCCGTTACGGCCAGCGCCACAACGACGGCCAGGAAGAACAACCTGTGTCTCAACATGCCTCCCGGGTGGATTCTTTTCAGAGCAGCGGCCGGCCTGCAATTGCCGCTGACACTCTTTCCGCCATCCAATAGGCAATGGCCATAGATCGCTGTCCGTTCGCAAAACCGATGCCTTCGTAGACCACTTCGCCGACCGCCGCCGGCAGGCTGACGTTCTGCGAGCGGTGCCGCCAGGTCAACCGATAGGACGCTCCGGCCCGCTGGATCCGCAAATCGAGATCCCCGGTCAATTCGCCTGCGGCGTCGAAGTATTGCACACGGTAATCGCCGGGGAAGCCATTGGACGTATCGCCCCTGGCCCGTCCCGAACCGATCCCGCCGCTCGACCGGACCGAACCAGAAGAGACATATCGTGCATTGATGATGCCGGCTTCCTCGGAGCTGATCTGATATTCGGCAACACCGATTACCCGGGTAGTGATCATGCCCAGCATGGTAAGCCCGGCGTGCATGTCTTCGGCCCAAATAGCAGAGCCGAAGACTAAGCTCACGAGACCCGGCCGACCAAGGAGGCGCATCCGATGGCAGCTGTCCCCGCACGCCGTCCGCTCTGGAAACCGTTGGCCACCTTCTGGTTGATCCTGTTCGTCGCCGCGTGCTCGTCGAGTACGCAGACGGGCGGCGGCGCCTCGTCGACTACCCCGGCCAGAACCAACCCGCTTGCCGGTGTGACGGTGCCCGACGCCTTTACCCCGCTGACCGTTGCGCCAATCAGCCGCCCGACATTTCCCTTCCCCGGCAGTGACGGCAAGTATCACTTGGCCTTCGACGTGCAGATCACCAATGCCACCGGGGGGCCGGCCAGCCTCACCGCCGTCGATGTGGTCGATGCGCAGGATCCCAACAAGGTGCTCGCCACGTTCGCCGGCCCGCAGTTGGTCGACCCCGCCTGTAACTATGGAAACTGCAACCGATTACGACAGCTCACCCAACAGCCCTCCCCCGACTTCGGCATTGCGGCCCAGACATCGCGGACGCTGTTGCTGGACTTCACGCTTGACACGTTGGCGCAATTCCCGAAGGCAGTCATGCTGCGTCTGCGTGGCACCGGGGTGACCAACCCGGCGGTGAGTACCGAACCCGGCCCGATGGACACCCTAGGTGCTCCGTTCGATATCTCGGCCGGCACCCCGCGGCTGATCAGCCCGCCACTGCGGGGCAACAATTGGGTCGCCTTCAACGGCTGCTGTAATCCGGGCTGGGCGCACCGCGACGCCATCATGCCGGTCAACATGAAGCTGAACAACAGCCAGCGGTTTGCGATCGACTGGATGCACATGGACGACCAGGGCAACTTCTACACCGGAGACCGAACCCGCAACGAAAGTTACGTCTCGTACGGAGTTCCCGTCTACGCGGTCGCCGACGGCACCGTGGCCTCCACACTCGACACTGTCGAGGCCAACGTACCGGGCATCCTGCCGGCCTCCGATCCTGCCCTGGCCGCCAAGATGACAATCAACACCATCGACGGCAACCACATCGTAATGGACCTCGGTGACGGCGTGTACGCGCTCTACGCGCACCTCATCAAGGGCTCGTTGCTGGTCAAACCCGGTGACAAGGTCAAAAAGGGCCAACAGATCGCCAAACTGGGCAACACCGGCAACTCCAACGCCCCGCACCTGCACTTCCAGCTGATGAGCGGTCCGTCGCTGCTCGAAGCCGACGCCGTGCCCTATGTGCTGGACGCCTTCAGTTACCAAGGCCAGGTGAGCACCACCTCGGTGTGGAATGCCGACAACTACCTCAGCGGCTCGTTCTTCGGGCCAGAGCGACTGCAGGCACCCGAACTTCGCTCCAACCAGCTGCCGCTATTGCTGGCGATTACGACTTTTGCATAAGACCGGCGAAAGGACCCCGCCCGTGGACATCTTCACCGAGTGGCACAGCGGCGGAACACAATTGCGTTGGCGATCGACCACCGCCGCCAACGACGGCGCCGAAGTGTCGGTGTTCAGCCGCCGCTGCGGCACACCCGGGGCGCCGGCGCTGGTGCTGGTTCATGGCTTCCCCACGTCCAGCATCGACTACTTCGGGTTGGCGGGTGCGCTGGGCTCGGAGTTCGACATATTCGTGCTCGACTTCCCGGGCTACGGGCTGTCCGACAAGCCGTCGGCGCCCTACGTGTATTCGTTGTACGACGACGCCCGGCTGCTCGTTCACGCCATCAGGCGGGTGTGGCAGCTGACCGAGTTCCGGATGCTCACCCACGACCGCCGCAGCAGCGTGGGCATGATCGCGCTGGGCATGCTGGCCGCCGAGGACCCACCGGCACTGCCGCTGGACGTGATCATCACCAACGCCAACATCTACCTGCCGCTGTCCAACCTCACCGCGTTCCAGACGGCGCTGCTCGACGCCGCGACCGGGCGGGCCACCGCCGCGGCGACGACGCCCGAGCTGCTGGCGGCCGGGCTGGGAGCCAGCACCTTCATCCCGCGGCGGACGCTGGACGACCCGGAGATCGCCGCGCTGGCGAAGTGTTTTGCCCACAACGACGGGATCTCGGTGCTGCCCGACACCATTCAGTATCTGCATGAGCGGGCTGCCGACGAAACCCGTTGGCTCGAAGGGCTTTCCACCATGTCTCTGAACACCGCGCTGGTCTGGGGGCTGCATGACAGCGTGGCGCCGCTGCGCGTCGCCAACCATGTCTGGCAGGCGTATCTGAAAAACCAGCCGGGGCGCAGCCGCTACTGGGTGATGCCCGGCGCCGACCACTATCTGCAATGTGACGCGCCCGCGGAATTGGCCGAGATCGTGCGCCTCACCGCCGGCGGGGAGGACATCGGGCTGCAGACACTGGGGAACCGGCCCGAAGGCGCGGTTCTGGTCGACCAGAGCGACTAGCGTCGCAGACGCCATCGACCCACACTGCGGCGATTTCGTCAGTTCGGTGGATCTGCCGTCGACCATCCCCACGCACGCCTTTGCCGATCGGTGACTCGGCATCCGAGGGCCGTAATCTGCAACAGTGACGAATCCACTCGAGGAGCTATCGCTCGAGCAATTGCAGCGCCGCACCAGCATGAAATGGCGTGCTTACCCGGCCGATGTCCTGCCGCTGTGGGTCGCGGAGATGGATGTCAATCTTGCGCCGACGGTGGCCGCCGCCATCCACAGCGCCGTCGACCGCGGCGACACCGGATATCCCCACGGCACCGCCTATGCCGAAGCGGTGGCCGAGTTCGCCTCGCAACGGTGGGATTGGCACGATCTGGAGGTCGGCCGCACCGCGATCGTGCCCGACGTCATGCTCGGAGTTGTGGAGCTACTACGGCTGGTCACCGAGCGCGGTGACACGGTCATCGTCAATTCGCCGGTCTACGCACCGTTCTACGCGTTCGTGTCTCACGACGGCCGGCGGGTGATCGAAGCGCCGCTGGGTGTTGACGGCCGGATCGATGTGGACACGTTGCAGCGGGCCTTCGCGCGCGCCGGTGGCTCCGGCGGGAGCGTCGCCTACCTGTTGTGCAATCCCCACAACCCGACCGGCGCCGTGCACACCGTCGACGAACTGAGCGAGATCGCCCGACTCGCACGCCGGTTCGGCGTCCGGGTGGTGTCCGACGAGATCCATGCTCCGCTCGTCATGAGCGGGGCGCGATTCACGCCGTACCTGAGCGTGCCTGGTGCCGAGAACGCATTCAGCCTGATGTCCGCCTCGAAAGCATGGAATCTCTGCGGGATCAAAGCCGCTGTGGCCATCGCCGGTGCCGAAGCAGCAACCGATCTTCGCCGCATGCCCGAGGAAGTCAGTCACGGACCAAGCCACCTCGGTGTCATCTCGCATACCGAAGCATTTCGCAGCGGCGGCGATTGGCTCGACGCCGTGCTGCAGGGCCTGGATACCAACCGAACGTTATTGGGTGATCTGGTCGAGCAACACCTTCCCGGGGTGAAATACCTTTGGCCGCAAGGCACTTACCTGGCCTGGCTGGATTGTCACGCACTCGGTTTCGCCGAACGGGCCGCCGACGGCCTTGCCGTGGTGTCGGACCTGTCGGGTCCGGCCAGCTGGTTCCTGGACCACGCCCGGGTGGCGCTGAGTTCCGGCCACGTCTTCGGAACGGGCGGGGACGGGCACGTGCGCATCAATTTCGCGACCAGCCAAGCCATCCTGACCGAAGCCGTATCGCGAATGGGCCGGGCGCTGGCCGACATACATTAGTCAGCTCTGGGTTGACGGAGCTACTCCGTTTCGTCGTCGTCGCCTCCATCGCGGAGCAGTTTCTCGGGATGATGCATGGTGGTGCGGGGTTGGCCGCGGTCCAGGTGGGGTGGCGGGAGCCATTCGGTGTCGCCGTGGGTGTTTTTGCGGGTGGTCCAGCCGTTGTCGAGCAGTTTGTGGTGGGGTCCGCAGGCGAAGGTGAGTTGGTTGATGTCGGTGGTGGGCGACTCGGCGAACGGAATCACGTGGTGGACTTCACCGTAGTAGCCTTTGACGTCGCAGCCCGGGGCTGAGCAGCCACGCTCCTCGGCGTACAAGACGATTCGCGTCCGGGTGAGGCCAGCCGCTTGCGGTGATAGAGCGCCACGGCTTTGCCTTGATCGAAGATGGCGGGGTAATGGTGGGCGTGGCGGGCCAGACGGACCACATCCGACATCGGCAGGATGGTGCCGCCGCCGGTCAGCGCATTGCCGGCGGCCGCCGCCAAATCCTTGAGCGTGGTGGACACGATGATGCTGGCCGGCAGCCCCGTTGTGTTGGCCCAGGTCTCCGGAGGCCAGCAGGGCGCGCAGCCCGGCGGTGAGCCCGTCGTGGTGGCGTTGGGCGGCCGAGCGAGTGTCATGCTGAATCGCCTCTTCCGAGGGCGCGCCATCGACCGCCGGCTGCTCGTCGTCGGGGTTGCACATGCCCGGGGCGGCCAGTTTGGCCAGCACCGCTTCCAGGGTGGCGCGCAGTTCGGGGGTGATCAGCCCGCGCAGCGCCGACATGCCATCGGCTTGCTGGCTGCCCAACATCAGTCCGCGTCGGCGCGCCCGATCCTCATCGCGGTAGGTGCCATCGGGGTTGAGGCAATCGGCGAGGGTGGCGGCCAGCTCGGCGAGCTGTTCGGGGCGAAACTGGCTGGCTTGGCGGGCCAGCTGGGCTTCGGCGCGCTCGCGGGTGGCGTGGTCGACCCAGCCGGGAAGCTGCCGGCAAAACCGGCGGATCACCGTGATGTGCTCGGCGCCGAGTTTGGCGTCGCGTTGGGCGGTGGCGGTGGCGGCCAGCGCCGGGGCGATCGGCCGACCGGACAACCCGCGCCGCGGCCCGAGATCGGCAGCCACATTAATGCGCCGGGTGGCCTCGGCACGGCTGATCAACGTCCACTCGGCGATCGCATGCGAGAGTTTGCCGCCTAACTCTGCGGCGCTGGCTTGGCGGGCCAAATGGTTGATCGGCTGATGCTGGGGCACCGGGATGCGTCGGCGCACCTGTTCGCAGCGCTGCAGCAGCGTCAACCATTGCGCGGCGCTCAACGCGTCAAAGTTCAGGCCCGCCACCACATCCAGCGCCGCATCCAACCTGTCGAAGGCCGCCGTGACCGCCTGCCAATCCATAGCACCTAACCTATCGGCGGGCACCGACAAGACTCGGGCAAAAAACGACTGCCGAACAATCGATTTCACGCTTCGCTCAGAGCGAACAGCAGCGCTTCCCGTCGCGCGGCTAACGGTGCGACAAGGCCGCGCTTGGGCTGCGGCTACCTTATGCGCAACATCCCACGGCGCACAACGGTTTTGCCGTGCAGTGCAGGCTCTACGCAGATATTTCAGTAGACGGGCGGCGCGGGCGAGGTGTGTCGAGCACGCCCGCGGTGCAGCAAGGTGCATGAGAAATCCGGTTAGTCCTAACCGCGGGCGCCGCGCCGATCCAGGCCCTCGATGACCCAAGTGGCCCAGTCGATCTCGTGGCGAGTCCACCGTAATCCCTGCTCGAGAACCGCGCGGGCAAAGAAGCTGTCGTCATCGTCGGACCAGTCGTAGGCTTCGCGGATCTGCTGGTAGTGCGCATGCTCCTGCTCGGCCAGCGACAACAGTGATTCCACATACTTACGCGCCTGGCCGGGAGGCAGCTGGCCGAGTAGAAACACCCGCAACAACGCAGCGTTGCGAATGGGCGGATCCTCCTGCGGAGAAGTGATCCAGCGATTGAGCTCCGCCCGGCCCGCATCGGTGATCACGTACTCTTTGCGCCCCCGCGGCCCCGTGTCGGACACCCTTATCAGCCCGGCGGCAGCGAGCTTGTTGAGCTCGCCGTAGAGCTGACTCTGGGTAGCCGGCCAGACGTTGTCCATCGACAACTTGAACCGTTTCAGCAGGTCATAGCCACTACCTGGCTCCTGGGAAAGCAACCCCAACGCGGCATGTCGCAAGCTCACCAGACCATCTTAACCATCCATCATTGACATGTCACTAGTGAGATGCCACTATTCACATGTCATAATTGGATGGTCGATAACGCGAGGAGTTCCAGATGAGTCACACCCCCCGCCCTCACCTGCCGGCCCCTTCCGATAACGACAACGACGCTCAGCCGTCGAAGGGCCGGCCGGAGGCACACCGCCGGGCAGGCGTGATCGACTCGTTTCTGAAGTCGCCCTTCGCCGGAATCGCACCGTGGGCGCTGTTGTCAATCCTGTCCGGACCGGGCCGCTTCGAGGAAGCGGTGGTCGCCGCCCTGGGGTTCTCGTTGCTCGTCATGGTTGCCGGTGTCATCCGGGGCATCAAGGTTCACACGCTGGAGGTCTTCGGTGCGCTGTTCTTCGCGGCGCTGGCCGTCGTCGGATTGGTCGCGACCGACAACGTGATCCGTTGGCTGGAACTGTGGTCCGGCGAGCTGACCAACATTTCCCTGGCCGGTTTCGCCTGGCTGACGCTGCTGATCCGCAAACCGTTCACCATGGCCTACGCCAAAGACACGACGCCACAAGAGTATTGGGACAGCCCGCTGTTCGAGCGGATCAATGCCGTGATCACCGCCGTGTGGGCAGGCGCGTTCACGTTCGCCGCGGCGGTCGGCTTTGTCGGCGACTATGTCTTCCACGACCCCAGCAACTTCTGGACGGGATGGATCCTGCAGCTGGCGGCCATCTTCTTTGCGGCGGCGGTCACCGAGTTCTACCCGGATTACGCCTCGGCCAAATTCGACCTGGCCAACGGAGAACCGGCCCGGCTGCCGTCGACCATCGGGCTCGTCGAGTGGCTGCCCACGTTCGTCGTGGTCACCGGGATCGCGGGCCTGGTCACCGACTCGGTGGATTTCGCGGTGGGTATGGCGCTGATCGTGATCGGCAGCGTGGCATCCGGTCTCATGGTGAAACTCTTCGCCGCGGACAAGAAGCCCTGACGCGAGCCGATGCCGTTGGTCCACAACGGAACCAGGGCCCGGGCTGCGCGCCACCGCTTGATCCGCAAGCGACTGATGAGAACTTCTCGACGCTAGGCCATTCGGCTTTCCATATCACCGCTACCGGGCCACCGGTCCGCGCCGCCGGTGGCGGCCAGTACGGCCTCAGCCAGTTCCGAGCGGCACACCACCAGGTCCGGAAGCTTCGGGTCCGCCCGGTTGTACGCCAACGCCGATCCGTCGATGCGGGAGGCATGCAAACCGGCGGACCGGGCGACCGCCACCGGCGCGGCGGAATCCCATTCGTACTGGCCTCCGGCGTGCACGTAGACATCGGCCGACCCTTGCACCACCGCTGCGACTTTGGCGCCGGCCGAGCCCATTTCGACCAGCGTGCCGTGTAACGCGTCGCGGACGGCCAGCGCGATTGCGGGCGCTCGGGTGCGCGACACCACGATGCGTGGTCGTCCGGATGCGGTGGGCGGCGGCTGAACGTGCGGTGTCGCCAGGGTGATGCCCTGCGCCGGCAGCGCCACGGCACCGGCAACGAGCTCATCGGTCTGCCACAGCGCGACGTGAACCGCCCAGTCCTCACGTCCGAGTTCGGAGAACTCGCGGGTACCGTCGAGCGGGTCGATGATCCACACCCGCGCCGAGCGCAACCGCACCGGGTCGTCGGCGCCCTCCTCGGACAGCACCGCATCGGCGGGACGCTGTAGGGCCAGTGCTTGCATCAGAAAGTGGGGAGATCGCTTGTCCCCCGCCGACTTTCGCTCGCTCGCCGCGGCGTCGGCAAATTCCTGCCGGATGTGGAGCAGAAGCTGCCCGGCCTCGGTGGCCAGCCGCGCGGCAAGAGCGTGATCATCCATGGCGAACCGTTTTCCGGATGGGTTGGCAATCTGTGCCAAATTACCGCACCGCGGGTCGGCTCATCGCCGTCCGGGCGGGCCGGATCGTCATGGCAAAGTGGACGCAAAGCGGACTCAGAGGCCGAACTGGTCCTCGATGATGCCCAGCCACACCTGGGCGCAATCGATGGCCACCTTCTCGCTGATGAAGGCGTGCTGGGTCCCGGTGTACATGTCACGGAACGCGCGCTCGAGACGACTGCCTTCGCGGATCGAGCTCGTTCCGGCGACCAGGTGCGCCCACTCCGCGCAGCTTCGTGCCGTATCGGTGGCGAAGACCGCGGCCGCGCGCAAGTCGGCCCGCAACATCGGCGTCAGGTCGTCACCGGCGGCGACGGCGGCTTCGGCGGTGGTGACCGCGTCGAGTACCAGCAGGCGGGCGGCCCGCCACGCCGCGACGTGATGTGCGAGCCCCTTCTGGAAGGTTTGGCGGCTGGCCAATGGCGCCATGTCGCTCATCCGGTACTTGGTGGCCGCGAGGTCGACGACGTCGTCGAGCATGCTCTTGGCGACCCCGAGTGCCCACGACGCGTGACCGGCGGCGGTGACGGGCATCAGGCCCATGCGGGTGGCCGGCGAGCTCCCCCGGTACGGCTCGCGGGGGAACAGCGGAAACGTCCGGCCGTGCGGCACGAACACATCCTGGGCGCTGTAGTCATAAGACCCGGTTCCCTTGAGCCCCTGCACATACCAGCCGTCGTTGAACTGGATGTCGTCGCGTGGGACCACGGCCACCTGCATGTCGGGGATGCCTTCGCTGATCCAGCGCATCTCGCCGTTGTCCATCGGGAAAAACCCGGCGGCGATGTACTGCGAATGGCCAATGCCCGAGCCGAAGCTCCACGACCCGCTCAACCGGTAGCCGCCGTCGACGACGGTCCCCTGCCCATTGGGGAAGAATTGGCCGCCCATCGTGACATGGTTGTCGTGCGCGCTGAACACCTCGGCGAAGCCGTCGTCGGGCAGATAGGTCGCGGCGGCGAACCGCGACGGCAGGTTCGCAATCCCGATCCAGCCGAAAGACCCATCCTGCCAAGCCATTTCGATCCACATCTCGATCATGTCGGCCAACGGCGGCTCGACCCCGCCGGCGGCGACGGGACTGAGCGCCGACATCAGCCCGGTAGCCCACATCGCATCGACGATCGGATCGGTCAGCGTGCGCTTGCGCTCGGATTCGGCGGCCTCGGCTCGCACCAGATCCCGCATCCCGCGGGCCAATGCGACGACCCGCCCGCTCGCTTCAGCTGTCGACGTCATGGGGGTTCCTGTCACTCGTCTCACTCGGGAAAGCCGAAGAGCCGGACGACGCCGTGGTCGCGTCCGGCCGTGTAGCCGCCGTCGACGGCAATGGCCTGACCGGTGACGAAGGATGCCTCCGGCGACACCAGAAAGGCGGCCATGGCCGCGACCTCCTCCGGGCGGCCCAGCCGCCGCAGGGCATGCTCGGCGACGATCGAGGCCTGCGGGCCCTCCATACCCGGCATACCGAAGACGCTGTCGGTCATCGGCGTGGCGATGAAGCCCGGGCAGATGGCGTTGGCGCGGATACCGCTCGGCCCGTAGTCGAGCGCAATGTTCTTGGTCAACAACACCACACCGCCCTTGGCGGCGTTGTAGGAGCTACCGCCGGCGGTCCCTTCCAGACCTTCGATGCTGGCCAGGGTGACGATGGAGCCGCGCTCGCCGTCGACACGGGGTTGCTCGATCATCCTGGCCAGCGCGGCCTTGGCCACCAGAAAGGTCGCGGTGAGGTTGGTTCCGATGACCCGGTCCCACTCGGTGCGCGAGAGCAGGTGGACCGGGCCGCCGCCGGCGACCCCGGCGCAGTGAACGACCCCGTCCAGGCGGCCCGGCACCGCGTCCATGACGGCGGCGACGGCGGCCTCGTCGGTCACGTCGGCCGAAACGAAGGTGAATCGCCCGCCGAGGTCCTCCTGGGGGGCAACGAGATCGGCGCCGACGACCGAGCCACCTTCGTCCAGCAGCCGGCGCGCGGTCGCCAAACCGATGCCCGAGGCCGCACCGGTCACGACGAATGTGCTCGCACGGGCACGTTCACCGTGGGCCACGGCCGGTCCTCTCCGGACGTCGGTGGCCCGCGACAGCGAGCCGGTTCCTCGGCACCGCTAGCTTTCGAGCGTCTTCGCGCAGGCGGCCAGAATCGCCAGAAAGTTCGACCGCAACAGCGGGCGGGTGACCGCGGCCAGCAGGTTGCCGCCGGCCCGAGCCGGATGGGTGTAGGTGGTCAGCCAATCGACATGGGTACCGTCGCCCGCGGGAGTGAACGTCAACGTCCCGCCCTCGTGATTGAACGGCGGAAACGAGCGCAGGATGAGGTAGGTGTAGCTGTGCGGCCGATCAAAGGCGGTGATCTGCTCCCGAAACCAGGTGCCGAGTGCCACCACGTCACGCACCGCACCCGGCCCCGGCGGGGCCGAGTCCTTGGTGTAACCGGCCCGGAGCACCAACGGGGCGGCGGTCAACGCGTGCGGGTCGGCCAGCCAGTCGAACACCTTTTCCACCGGCGCTGCGATGGTCCGCTGCACGTGAATCTCGACCATGAGATCTCCTGTCTGGCCGCAGCCGCGTACTCCCGCACATGCTAGACGCAGCAGAAATTCCGCCCGGCAAGCGCCCGCGAACCACCGGCACCGAGGTCGGATGAACGTCGCATCCCGCCGCGCCCACGCAGCTGTCGGCCGGCCCAGCTGCCCGGCGCAGCGGCATGGCAGGCTTGCCGTAGCAGACGAGCTCACCGTGCCGCCCCGAAGGAGCTGACTGATGGATGTCCTGAGAACACCGGATGCCCGGTTCGAAAATCTCCTCGGCTACCCGTTCGCACCGCACTACGTCGATGTGGCGGCAACCGACACCCAGGCGTTGCGCATGCACTACCTCGACGAGGGTCCAACCGACGGGCCGCCGATCGTGCTGCTGCATGGCGAGCCCACCTGGAGCTACCTGTACCGGACGATGATCCCGCCGCTCGCCAAGGCCGGCAACCGGGTGCTGGCACCCGACCTGATCGGCTTCGGCCGCTCCGACAAGCCAACGCGCATTGCGGATTACACCTACCTGCGTCATGTGGAATGGGTGACGTCATGGTTCGAGAATCTCGATCTGCACGACGTGACGCTCTTCGTGCAAGACTGGGGATCATTGATCGGTCTGCGCATCGCCGCGGAACAGGATGCCCGGGTAGCGGCTCTGGTGGTGGCCAACGGCTTCCTTCCCACCGCGCAGCAGCGCACCCCGCCCGCCTTCTACCTCTGGCGGGCTTTCGCCCGCTACTCCCCCGTGCTGCCCGCGGGCCGCATCGTCGACACCGGCACCGTGCACAAGGTCCCGGCCGAGGTACGGGCCGGCTACGACGCTCCGTTCCCCGACAAGCGGTACCAAGCGGGCGCTCGGGCCTTTCCCCAGTTGGTGCCAACCTCGGCCGGCGACCCCGCGATTGCGGCCAACCGGGCCGCCTGGGACGCGCTGGGCCGATGGGAGAAGCCATTCCTTGCCATCTTCGGGAAACGGGACCCGATCCTGGGACGAGCCGACCGTCCGTTGATCAACCACATCCCGGGCGCGGCGGGCCAGCCGCATGCCCGCATCAACGCCAACCACTTCATCCAGGAGGACAGCGGACCGGAGCTGGCCGAACGCATCATTTCCTGGCAGCAGGCCGCGCGATGAGCCCCCGACAGAATTCGTCGTCATCGGTGACCGAGCCTGCCGGTGCCCGGCGTGACCGCAACGAGATCGCGGCGTATCGGATCGCCGCGCTGCTGATCGGCGTGTGCACCATCCACTTCGTGGCGCCCAAACCTTTCGACGACATCATCCCCGCGGAACTGCCCGGAAACCCGCGGCTCTACACCTACGTATCGGGTGTCGCCGAGTTGGTCATCGGGGCGCTGTTGCTGCCGCGACGCACCCGGCGATTGGCCGCGCTGGCGGCCGCGGGGCTTTTCGTGGCGGTCTTTCCGGGCAATCTCAACATGGTCCGGCTGTGGTGGGACAAGCCCTGGCCGATGCGGATCATCGCGCTGGCGCGGCTGCCATTGCAGCTTCCGATGATCACCACGGCACTCAAAGTCAGCCGCACCAGTTAACTCCCACACCAGCGGCCGTGTCAGCCGGCGCTTCAGGAATGAACCGAAGTGCTTGCGGTAGCCAGAGGTTCAAAGCCCAGCGCTTCGGCCCTGGCGCGAAGACGCGCCATGAATTCGTCATGACCGGCCGCGTCGCCGCGCGCCAGGGCATAACGGTGACGGCCAGCCAGTGCCATATCATCTCACCAGGGGCGAAGCTGTCGTCGACGGCCGAACGGGCCAGTTCGATGGCACCGTCGAGATCTCCTTGTCGCACTTTGTGTCTGGCGATCTCGGGCTCGATGACGGCGATCGCCAAGCTGACGAAACGCTGTCTCGCCGCTGACTGCCGCGCCATGACCGGCAGCGCGAGGCCGTCGTCGTGGTGGGCGCCGCCATGGTGGATTTGCATCAAGCCGTGTGCAAGTCGGGCGAACCCCAGAACCAGTTCGTCGCGGGTCTGCTCGGCAATACGTAGTGCCTCGGCGGTGTGAGCCAAGGCGGTCGTGTCGGCAGCCAAGGCGCCGAACGGAATTGCCACGACGTGTTTCCACATGATGTTCATGACGTGGATCGTGGGATCGATCGGGCCGCCATCGCGATGGCCGCGTCGCTATTGGCTTGCCAGCCCGCCATTCCCAGGCAGATTCCGGCAAAACCCTTGAGGCCCGTTGCCATTGCCAGCCGTGAACCGAAGATGAGACCGCCTTTCGTCGGATCTCCGGCGGCCAGATCGACGGCTCGCTGCGCCATGCGTCAGACCTCCCGGACCTCGCCGGCCTCTAGTTTTGCGTAGCACCCCGCCCACGGCCAGCAGCCGGTGCGCCGGCACCGGCACGTCAGTGCCCTTGATCTGCCCCAGCTCGTAATCCCCTAGGACAGCGGCATTTTCGAGCAGGCGTCCGGTCGATTCGCTGATCATCACACCGCCGGGCGGGGCGGCGGATTCCATCCGCTGCGCCATCACCACCGGTTCGCCGATTGCTGTGTAACCCGCTGGGCCGGAATTGATTTCACCGGCAATCACCTGGCCCGCATTGAGCCCGACCCGCAACCGCAAAGCCACCCCGTCATCGCGTTCGATATCGCCGGCAAACGGCTGGATTTCGCGCTGAATGGCCACCGCCGCCAGACACGCCCGCAGCGCGTGATCTTCGAGTGCGGCCGGCGCCCCGAACACCGCCATGATGCGTACTCCGCCGACCGGGCGCTGCGGGTCAGTGGCTCACCGCATTCGCTGCAGAACTTCGCGGTGGCGGCCACCGCGCTGCCACACGATCGGCAGGACGCGTCCGCTGCGACGGTTCGACTGACGTCCACCTCGGTATCGTGACACTGCCCGAGACGTCGGGTCTACAGATTCACCCGACGACGCGGGGCGGCTGACGATAGAGCGCCGCGCCGGCCGTGACGCCGGCACCCGCGGCGACGAACAGCACCTGGGTGCCCGCGGGCAGGCTCTGCACCTGCCCCTCGAGGGCTGCGGCCAGCGCCGCCGTATGCATGTGCTCGTCATCCGCCACGCGAATCAGGTCGGCCGGCACCCCGAGCCGGTTGCCCAGCGCCGCACGGAACCCCTGCCGTGCCGGGGCGGCGACGATCATGTCGATGGCCGAAAGGCGCACGGAATGCGCGGTCAGGCAGGCCGCCACCGCCTGGGCTGCGGCGGCGGCGAACTGATCGTCGATGTCGGCCGACTCGCTGAACCGAAGAACATTGCGGGCGTCGGCGAAACCGACGGTGGCACGGAATGTCTCGTCGGTTGCCCCGTCGTCCAGGTTCGCCCACGAGACGCGGCTCAGACCGTAATCCTCGTTGGTCCAGCCGCACAACAACGCGGCTCCGGCGGCCGAGAAGGGAAAGTGCTCGCTCATCCCGTGTCCCGGATCGGCGTCGCTGGCCACGATCAGCGCGCGGTTGATGCTGTGGGTCCGCAGAAAACCATCGACGATCTGCAACGCGGTCAACACGCCGCAGGCGCCGTTGGCAATGTCGAACGAGAACGTGCCGTGACCACCGGCATGCGGATCCTCGGGGTTGGCCCCGATGTCGTCCTGGATCAGCGCTGCCAGCGCGGGTTCGCCCAGATTCCGGTCACGATAAATCCCCGCGTTGACCACGAGATCCAGCTCACCGGGCTCGCATCCCGCTCGCTGCAGGCAATCCTTGGCCGCGGCGACGGCCAGGTGCAGCGCGCTATGCCGATGCAGCAGGCCCGGGTGTGTGAGGTCGACTCGATCAATGACTGTGCCCATACCGGCTCACCATGTCCTCATCCAGGGTCAGTAAGACGATCCCAATTTCGAGCCCCGAAGCCAGAGCGATCAGCGCGATCCGTTCCCCGGGCGCGACGTGTCCGGCCTCGAGTTCCTCGACGAGAGCCACCGTGTGGGTGGTCGACGCCGTGTTGCCGTACCGGTCCACGGTGATCACCGCGTCATGGCGGGGCTTGTCGCCGAACGACTGCGACATTCGGGCCATACCCTTGCGGATTGCCCGCGCCGAGGTCTGATGAGTGATCACGTGGTCGATGTCATGAATTGAAATGCCTGCCGTATCAAGGACTTCCTGTAACAGCAGCGGCGTGTTTGCCATTGCGGCCTGATGGATGGCGCGGGCGTTGGTGAACATCCGCGCGCCCGGGTCGTGTCCCCGCGGGTAGGCCAGACACAGCCGGCTGTAGTCGGCGACGGTGGTGAACCCGGCCAGGGCGATTCCCGCCGAGCCGACGGGTGCCCGCTCCAGCAGCAGGGCCGCGCCGGCGTCGCCGAGGGTCAATGAGGCCAACTCTTTGCTGAGGATGTTGCGGATATGACGCGCCGCGTTATGGCTGAGCTGTGAGATGTACTCGCCACTGACGACCAGTCCGCGCTCGACCACGCCCTGGCGGATCCAGTTGTTCAAAATCGTTACACCGGTGAGCATTCCGGCACACGCGTTGGATATGTCGAACGTCATCGCCCGGCGCGCCCCGATGGCGCGGGCAATGGCGCTGCTCATAGTCGGCTCCAGCCATTGGGTCAGGCCGCCGCGGAACTTGGTGATGCTGCAGTTGATCACCACGTCCAGCGCCGCCGGGTCCTGCCGCGCGACCGCCAGAGCGTTCAGCGCCGCGGAGGTGGCCAGCGAGTAGGAATCCTCATCACCCACCGAGACCCGGCGCTCGTGGATTCCGGTCAGCCGTTCCAGGTCGATGTGGGTGTGATGACGAGTGGTCGACATCAATTCGTCTGTGGTGAGATGGGTTTGGGGCAGATGCCGGCCGGCGGCGACTACCCGAGTGACGAACGGCGCCTGCGGTCCGTTCGCCGTCTCCATTACCAGCCAGTGCCGCGTCATGGGCTGAACCTCCTTCCCGCTGGCGCAGGTCAACGCCGAAATTCGAGTACTTCCGTCACGGGCCGCCGCGCGGTGCGCTCCACGTGCTGGTCGTTGGCCGGTGATCGGCCGAGTCGGATGAGCAACTGCGGCCGGCCCGCGGTACCGGTGATCTGGGCGATGATGTTGCGACTCATCGCGATTTCGGTCATATGCGTCAGCGTGCACGTGGCCATGCCCGCCATGGTGCATTCGAGCAGCACGGCCGACATCGCCTCGCCGCAGCGCAACACGTCCAACGGGTCATCGCTGTCGGTGGACAACACCACGATCTTGGACTGGTCATGATCGATGCCTGGGCGACGGCGCCCGCCGCCGGCAGGCGGAAACGCCCGCGCGATGTCGACCCGGGACGCTTCCGCGGTGGACACCAGGGCGCCTTCCGGCGCATGACTCGGGTCTGTTGTGAACGGCGATGTCCACCAACGCAATTCGGATAGGTAGGTGGTGTCATAACGGCGCAACGTCTCGGTGAGCCGGGACGCCTCGGCCAGGGCCGGACGCTGCTCGTCGGCCACCACATCCAGTAGGACGTCATAGGGTGCGACCACGCGGCGCAGCACGGACTCCGCGGCCGTCCACCGGGCGGGCGGGTCGAACGGCAATCGGTCGGTGCGGCGCCGCAGGATTGCCTGCACCCGGCGCTGCTGCTCTGCCGTGATGGTTTCGGCGCGACGAAATCGCAGTGTCGCCAGCCGGTCCTGGCTTGCCGGGTCGGGAAACCGTTCGGTGGTCGTGTCCCAGCCGGCAACCGACATGGCGACACGCAGGTGATCCAGCACCGCGCCACAGCTCAACAACAGTTCCCGGCCGGTGTGGTCGGTAGCCGGCATCGACCGGCTGGTGTCGGCCCACAGCTGCAATGTGGGAGCCTCCGCAATCCATCGCCATGGCTGGCTGTTGTGCAACGACGGGGCATGACAGGCCAGCATCACCGCTTCGCGGATCACCACCGCACCGGGTACATCGGGTACCGCCGCCGCCGTCATGAGCATCACCTTTCGCCTGTGAGGTCAACGCTATGAACTTGCGCCGCGCGCGGACAGGGCCGTTGGTCCTCGACGAGAGGGGCCTTGGGCTCGGCTCGTTGCCGCCGGGAGCGGATTGCGACGACGACCGCGGCGTTACTGCGGCGCGCCTGCGCCGGTGGCACTGAGCCACACATCGTGGGCTTCCCGCACCGAGAACTCGAGCGGCCGAGAGGTGTCGACCAGGTGCGCGGTGTCCCAGCCGTTGTGCCGAGCGGCCAGGGTCGCCGCGATCTGCGGCGTCGCATCGGAATTGCCCGGTTGCCGGGTCCTGACCCGGTCGGCCGCCGTGTCGACCGGCGCCGTACACAGCAGTTCCACCAGCGGCGAATGTGCTTCGGCGGCAAGGCGATGCGCTTGGGCGCGCAGCTGCGGATCGCGCCAGGTCCCGTCGAGGATCACCGGCCGCCCGTTCGCCAGGCTCAGACGCGCTCGGCGCAGGGCTACCCCGTAGACGGCGGTGACGTTTCGCGGGCTGTACAGCCCGGCATCCAACACGCCGGACTCTCCGGCGATGGCGCCCCACTCACGCAGCTGCCGGCGCACGTCGTCGGTGGAGATAACCTGAGCCCCAACGCGTTCCGCCAGCGCCCGGGCCACCGTGGATTTTCCGGTGCCCGGGTTGCCGCCGACAAGCGCCAGCCGAACCGCGCCGTGGCGCAGATGCCGGGTCGCTATGGCCAGGTGCCGGGCGGCGTCGGCGGCGGACGCCGAGTTGCCCTGCGACAGCCGGACGCAGTCGACCTTGGCCCGCACTACCGCGCGATAGGCAATGTAGAAGTCATGCAGCGGCTTCGGCGCGGTATCGCCGGAATGGGCCAGGTAGCGTTCGAGAAAGTATTCGCCAAGGTCGTTGCGGCCCAAGAACTCCAGATCCATGGCCAGGAAGGCTGCATCGTCGATACGGTCGACGTAGCGAAGTTGGTCGTCGAACTCGAGGCAATCGAGCAGGGCCGGTCCGTCGGCGACGCAGAAGATGTCGTCGGCAAGCAGATCGCCGTGGCCGTCGACAATGCAGCCTTCCTCGATCCGTCGGTTGAACAGAACGTCACGGCCGCAGACGAATTCGGCAACCAGCTGCTCGATCCGCCCGATCGACTCGTCGGAGAACACCGTACCCGCATAGCGGTGAAGTTCGGTCAGGTTATCAGTCCAGCGTCGATCGATCGCGCCGGCCTCGCCCTGGGCGTCGATCAGTGGACTTCGCTCGGCATGCTCGTGAAAGCGGGCCAGCACTGCGGCGATGGTGTCCAGTAGCTCCCGAACCGACGTCTCGGACCCGCCGTGCTCGGCCAGCCACGCCAACCGGTCGCTGTCGCGGTAGCGCCGCATCACCACGACCGGTTCGGCCGGTCCTCCGGCGGGGTCGGAGAGATGTGCGATGCCGAGATAACTGTCGGGCGACAACCGGCTGTTCAGCTCGACTTCGCGCAGGCACGCGCGTTCGCGTTGCTCAGGTGTCCGGAAATCCAGGAAGTCGGTCAACACCGGCTTCTTCGCCTTGTAGGCCCGGTCGCCGGCGAGCACCACGACGCCGGTGTGGGTTTCGTGCACATCGACGTAGGGCACCCCAGCGGTCGTCGCTGCATCAGCAGTACCTCTGTCGGCGTTGATCACGGCCTCCCATGCGCTCGTTCCGATTGCTACGGACACCTCGGCGCTGTGGCCAGGACCGCTCAGGACCGACGAGCCACGATCACCGGTGTCCGAACCGAGTGAACCACCGCATTGCTGACCGAACCCAGCAGCATGCCGGTGAATCCCCCTCGTCCGTGGCTGCCCAGCACGACGAGTTGGGCGGTTTGCGCTTGGTCGATCAGCTCGCGGGCCGGACGGTCGCACACGACGAGCCGATGGACCGTGACGTCGGGATACCGCTCCTGCCAGCCGGCCAGGCGTTCGGCCACGGTCTGCTCCGCTTCCGACTTGACGGTCGCCCAGTCCAAACCCGGCAGGTCAACCACTTCCAGATCGCTCCAGGCGTGCACCGCCTTCAACTCCACACCGCGGCGCGACGCCTCGTCGAAGGCTATGGCCGTCGCCAACTCCGAGACCGGCGAGCCATCGATTCCTAGCACGACCGGCGCTTGCTGCAGCTGAGCACGATGCGCGGGAGCGGCGGCCGGGTCCGCCTCACGGATGACCGCGACCGGACAGGTCGCGCGGCGCAGCAGCGCCGAACCGACCGAGCCCAGGACCGCCCGGGCGACCGCTCCACGCCCGTAGCTGCCCACCACCGCCAAATCTGCTTCGGCGGACAGTTCTACCAGCGTGGGCACCGGCGGCGACCATCTCAGCTCGGTGTGGATGGTGATCTCCCGATGGGCCTGCACGGCCTGCTCAGCGATCTTGATCGCCTGTTCTAGGACCTGGTGGCCGTCTTCTTCCTGCCACGCGGCCATGCCCATCGACATCGGCATCTCGGGCCACATCGGCACGGCCGCATTCACCATGTGCACCAAGGTCAGTGGCAGATGGCGCAACGTGGCGTCCTGTGCTGCCCACGACACCGCCGCATTCGACGCGGCCGATCCGTCGACGCCGACGACGATGCCAAGACGTTTCATGGTTGCAGACATTCCCTTCTCCCTCAGCCATCAAAACGCTAATGCCCGCGAGCGTCGTCGGTCGTGAGGCTTAAGTCCCCAACCGGGTGGCCGTGAGACCTTCGCCGCGCCATCTGGCACACCGACGGACCCAGAGAGGACCCATTGGGGACCAACAGCCTCGCGAGCCGGGGTCAAACGACCCTGCCACCAACCGGCGATGCGCAATAACCTCGCGAAGTGACGGGTTCGGGGTCTCTGCGGGCGGGCCGTCTGATCGGGAGGATGCGATGAATCATCCGCAATCACGAATAGTTGTGGGCATCGACGGGTCGGACGCCGCGATCAACGCCGCCAAGTGGGCAATTACCGAGGCGATCAGCCGCGACATCCCGCTCCGGTTGATCCATGCGATCCCCCGCGGCGCCGATGCGCCCGCCGGCGACGACAGTCTGGACGTCGAATATGCCGAAATGGCCCTCCACGGCGCCGCGTCCGCGCTGCACGCCATGGACGAGGCCGTCAAAGTCGAGACCGAGATCGTATACGGATCACCCGGCGGCACCCTGATCGACGAATCGCGTTCGGCGGCAATGGTTTGCGTGGGGTCGGTGGGGATAGGACGGGTCGCTCGCAAGCTGCTGGGCTCGACCGCCGAGGCGGTGGCGCGAAAGGCCCGGTGCCCGATCGCGGTCATCCGCACCGGACATAACGACGTCGGGCCGGATTCGGCGTGGATCGCTGTTGTCGTCGAGGATTCGCCGGCCAACGACGCGGTGCTCGAACAAGGCTTCCGGGAGGCGCGCCTTCGCGGGGCGCCGATTCTGGCGATGGGCGTCTGGCGCTGGGGTCTGGGTGAGATTCGCTACGAGCAACTGAATCGTCGGCTCGACCGCTGGGTCGGTCAGTATCGCGACCTGCACGTCCAACCGGCAGCCGCTCGGCATGGGGTCGCCGAATTTCTCGGCAGGACCGAGGAACCGATCCAATTGGCGGTGGTGGGCAGCGACGATGCCGGCGACGTCGCGCGGATGGTCGGCCCGGTGACATTCCACGTGCCACGCCGCGATGGGCATTCGGTGCTCGTGGTGCCGAACTGACGGCCCCGCCACCGCGGCAGGCCGACCGCGCCGGTGACAACGCCACCCGCCGACCAGCCGTCGTCAGCAATCGCCCAGCGGAGCCGTCCAGTGGACCCGGGTGCCGCCGTCGGGTGCACTGCTGACCTCGCAGCTGCCGCCGAGTTGTTCGGCCCGGTGCTTCATGTTGGCCAGACCGCTGCGGCGCGAAATGTCGGCGGGCAGGCCACACCCGTTGTCGACGATGTCAAGGCTGAACATGTCGGCGACGCCGACCTCGATGGTCAGCTGGGTAGCGCCCGAGTGGCGCAGGGCGTTGCTGACGGCCTCGGTGGTGACCGCTTCGGCGTGGTCGGCCAGTTCGCCGCCGACGACGGCCATCGGGCCGTCGATGTGCACGGTAGTGACGATGTCGCGATGCTCGGTCAGGTCGGCGACCACCGCCTGAATGCGGTGCCGGAAGCCACCGTCGCGCTCCAGCGGAGCCTTCAGCTGGAAAATGGCGGTGCGGATCTCCTCGATGATGGTCTGCAGATCATCAAGCGTGCGGCCGAGCCGGCCGATCACTTCCGGTGACCGCGCCCGGGCAAGGGTGCCCTGTAGATCCATCCCGGTTGCGAACAGCCGCTGGATGACGTGGTCGTGCAGGTCGTGAGCGATGCGCTCGCGTTCGGCCAGGATGGTCAGCTGGCGCGCATCCTCACGGCCGGACGCGAGCATCAGTGCGATCGTGGCGTGGGTGGCGAAATCGCGCACCAAATCCACATAACTGGCGTCGAAGGGCGGCTTGTCGGCGCCGCGGGCAATGGCGATCACCCCGGCGACGTGGTCGTGGGCGCGAAGCGGCATCAGAATCGCGGAGCGCTGTGCGACGTCGGTGAACGCGGGAATCCTGTGGTTGAACGCCTCGGTGATCAGCGGCTGGCCGGACCGGAAAACGGTGCCGGTGGTCGAGCCGTCCACCGGAACCCGCTGGCCGACGACCTCAGTGGCATTCCGCCCCACCGCGGCGGAAACAACCAGCGTGTCGATCTCCTCGGGCGGCTGGTCGACATCGAGCGGTATCAGCACAATCGCCTGTTCGGCATCGGTGAGTGCGCATGCCTTTTCCGCGATCAACCGCAACGGACGCCGCTGCGGCTCGGCGCTGGTCAACAGTGCGGTCGTGATCTCGCGGCTGGCCTCCATCCACTTCACCGCCGTGCGCTCGCGCTCGAGAACCTGCGCGTTGTCGATGGCGACCCCGGCCGCGAACGCCAGCGCGCGAGCCGCGAACTCGTCGGATTCGGAGAAGACCCGCCCGGGGCCGACATGGGTGAGGTAGAGGTGGCCGAACACCGTTCCGCGGATCATGATCGGCACGCCGAGAAACGCCCGCATCGGGGGATGGTGCTCGGGGAACCCGCAGGCGGCCGGGTGCGCGGTCAGGTCATCCAGGCGCAACGCCGGCGTTTCGACGAGCGAGACACCCAGCACTCCCTTGCCGACCGGCAGATGCCCGATCCGTCGCGCTGTCTCGGCGTCTATCCCCTCGTGGATAAACGAGAGCAACGTTCCTTCGGGATCGCGGACGGCCAGGGCGCCGTAGGGGGCGGCGGTCAATTCCCTGGCCGCGGAGACGATCCGCCGCAGCGTTCCGTCGAGGTCGAGATCCGAGCCGATCTCGACGATCACCTGCAGCAATTGCGCCATTTGGTCGCGGGCCGCCAGCAACTCGTCGAGCTGCGCGTGCATCCTGTCCACTAGTCCAGGCTGACCCAACCCCGCAAATGGTGAGCCGCTGTGGTCACTGGCCACCTGACTGAAACCTTCCACGCCCCCGGCTTACGACAGCCGGCGCAATACGGGCGACACTCGGATGTCGCTGACCAGCTTAACCAAAACGCGGTCGGGCGGCCATTGATCTGTGAGCCCGCGGTTCGCCGGCGGTGACCGGCAAATGATTGCGGCTGGGTGTCGGCAGGACGCGTCAGTTGCCGGGCGCTGGCGGCGCCGACCCTTGACCCAGCCTCGAGGCGAACACCGCTGCCTGGGTTCGCCGCTCCATGCCGAGTTTGGCCAGCAGGCGCGACACGTAGTTCTTCACTGTTTTCTCGGCCAGAAACATCCGGGCGGCGATCTGCCGGTTGGTCAATCCCTCGCTGAGATGCCCGAGCAGCGTGCGCTCCTGCTCGGTCAATCCGGACAACGGGTCGTGATGCTCCGCCCCGCCCCGCAGCTTTGCCATCAGCGCTGCAGCCGCCCGGTTGTCCAGCAGCGATTTGCCGGCTCCGACGTCTTTGATCGCCCGGGCCAGCTCCATACCCTTGATGTCTTTGACGACGAAGCCGCTGGCGCCGGCCAGGATCGCCTCCAGCATCGCTTCATCGGAGGTGAACGACGTCAGCATCAGACACCGCAATTCGGGCTGATCCGACAGCAGGTCACGACACAATTCGATGCCGTTGCCGTCGGGCAGGCGCACGTCGAGCACGGCGACATCCGGCTTCAACGCCGGGATCTTCGCCATCGCTTCGGAGACGGAACCCGCTTCGCCGACGATCTCGAGGTCAGGGTCGGAAGCGAGCAGATCGGTCAGTCCGCGACGGACTACTTCATGGTCATCGACCAAGAAAACCTTAACCATTGCGAGTCCTTTCACCCTGACCGCACTATTTTCCAACTATTCCCCACTTTTGCCACTATTGCCGATATTGGACGGCGATGTCGGTTGGCATCTGGTTCGTGTGCTTTGCGCCGACCCGGACCGATCGGCGCGTAACCGTAACCCCGGTGTCGCAGCGCTACCTGCCGCCGCCGAAGACGACGTGGCCGACGGGTGTCCACTTCCCGGGGCAAGCGACAAACCGGTTGGCACAGAAGGAAATTCGGGGCGCGGCGGGCACCCGATCGGATTTCAGTGCCGCACTACCAGGATCGAGCAATCGGGATAACCCAGAATCGGATGGCAATTGGGAGTAGCCAGTTCCGGGAGCTGTTCGGCGTCGGTCTCGCCGACAACGGCCAGGTCGATCGAGCTGCCGTGGCGCTCGGCGGCCTTCGCGCCGGTGCCCGCGGCAACGATCTGGACGGGCACGTCCGGATAGCGGCGGACCCAGCTGTTGAGCCGGCGATCTATCTGGCGCACCGTGGCGTGCCGGCGCCGCCCCTCTTCCATCGCCTGGTGCACGACTTCGTCGTTGTCGGCTTCGTCGTTGAGGACGACGGCGATCACACCCAGCTTGGTGGGCGAGCCGTCAGGATTGGTCCGGACTATCGCGACCGGGCAGTGTGCGCCCGTCACCAACGCCGCGGCGGTCGGGCCCAGCAAGCCGTCGGCAGCCCTGCCCCGACGCGCGGTGCCGACGCAGATCAAGGCGGCGCCGCGGGATTCACCGATCAACACCTGCGCCGGATCGCCGGACAGGATAGCGGTTTCGGTCTCGACCGGTCGGCCTTCGCCCTGGATGGCCCCGTCCGCCTGGTACAGCGCCCGCTCGGCGCGTTCGAGCTCCCACTCGCAGTTCTGCGCCGACCCGCCCGGCGCATCATGGGCGGGAATGACATAAACCAGGCGAAGCGGCAGCTGCCGGCCCCTTGCCTCTGCGATCGCCCACTTGGCGGCGTTGACCGCGGCTGGTGAGCCGTTGACGGCCACGACCACCGACTTCGGGTCCGGCTGCGACATGTCGGCTCCTGACTATTTCGACCCGCTCACTATCAGGCTATTGCGGAATCGGCTCTGTGGGCAGGGGCCGTTCGGCCTTAGCTTGGTATGCCGTTCGTCCCGGGCGATTTCCGCCGAGAATTCCACGTCGAACACTCACGATCACATCGCGCCGGCGGCCGCGTCGCTGACTTCCGAAGGTTGGCCAACCTGCTCGAACAACCTCTCCACATCCGCCCGCTCACAGGCCGCCGTACCCGGTGTCAGCAGCATTGCCGCGCCCGCCGCAATCCCCAACCGAACCGCCTCGGCCAGCGACCAGCCGCGGCATAGGCCCACCGTGATCGCGGCAACCATGGCGTCGCCAGCCCCGACGCCGCTTCCGTGTCCCATCGGAACCGCCGAAAACCGCTCACTGGTGTCGCGTGTGGTCAGCAGCGCGCCGTGCGATCCCAGCGACACCACCACGGCTTGCGCAAGACCGCGGTCGATCAGCTCACGGGCTGCACCCAATTGCGCGGACTCGGTGACCAGCTCCCGACCGGCGCACTCCTGGAGTTCTCGCACGCTTGCCTTAAGCAGGAAGACTCCGTGACAGATGTGCCGCAGGCCGCCACCGGAGGTGTCCAGCACGAACCTGGCATCGAGCTGACGGCAGACATCGGCAACCCGCTGGTAGTAATCAGCGGGTACCCCCGGCGGCAGACTGCCGCTAGCCACCACGAATTCGGCGGAACGCGCGGCAAACCGCAATTCCTGAAGACATCGCTGCTGGTCCGCCGATGTCAGTTGGGGTCCCGGAAGCACGAACCGGTACTGCCGGCCGGTGGTGATCTCGTTGACGGTGAAGCTTTCCCGCGTCGACGCGGCGATCGGGATGTGCGCACAGGGCAACCTCTCGTCGCTGAGCAGCCGCACCAGAAGCCCACCATGCGACCCGCCCGCGGGAAACACCGCAAACACCGACCCGCCGAGGACCTGCGCGATCCGGGCGACGTTGATCCCGCCGCCGCCCGGGTCGTAACGGGTTGCCGAACAGCGCAGTTTCTCGGTCGGCCGGACGACGTCGACGCTGGTGGTGATGTCGAGCGCCGGATTCATGGTCAACGTGACGATTCGCGGTCCGGTTGCCACTGGCTGGGCCGGCTCGGCCGCCTTCGTCATGTCCGTTGACTCGGCTCGGACCGGCGGCTACAGGCCACTCGGGTAGGTTTCCGGTGTCTCGCCGGCGATCCACAAACTGGTGGTCTCGAGAGGTTCGAGCGCACGGGTCTTGTCGATGTGGATCATCGCGTCGAACTGATCGGCGGGGCGGACGTGGAAGTAGTGGCTTTGCCGTTCGGTTGCAGGCAGGTAGATCACCCCGATGGCACGTCCCAGCCGCACGACGCTGAGCGGGTCCGCGGCTTCCGGGGTTATCTGCGGTGACACCAGGAAGGCATTGCGCCCGGTCTCGTGAAGTAGTTGCTCGACGCTTCCGTTGAGTGCGGGTCGGACCACCTTGCGTTCGGCGATGCCGCCCCATTCGCTGGCAGCGGTCACCGTGCCGGAGTAGGTGCACAGCCCGATCAGACGCGACTCGTCACCGTATCGCTGCCGAACAAGTTGACCGAGGGTGAGCTGCCCGTCGGCCCATACTTCGGTGGCCCGGGCGTCCCCGACGTGAGAATTGTGTGCCCACACCACGATCCGGGCCGGCGGGACATCGTCGTGGCGGTCGAGGTGTTTCAGCAGCGCGTCCAGGGTCTGGGCCATGTGCTGATCGCGCAAATTCCATGAGGTGACCCGCCCGCTGAACATCGCGCGGTAGTACACCTCCGCGTTGCGTACCGTCTGCGCATTCTGTTTGGCGTAGAACGCTTCGTCTTCGGCGAGCAGCCCGTCCCGGCGCGCATAGCTGAGCAGGTGGCGCTGCAGATCGACCAATTGCTCGATGGCTTGACGTTCGCACGACGGGCCGGCGCCGAATGCCGCCGCGTACCCGTAAGCCTGACCGTCGTCGGCGGAGGTGTGGTCAAAGCAGGCGTAACGGGCGCGTGCCCGAGCCGCCGCGGTGGGGTCCACCTTGTCGAGGAAGCGGATCACTTCGTGCGTCGAACGGTGCAGGCTGTACAGGTCCAGGCCGTAGAAACCGGCTTGCCGTCGACCATTCGATTGGTGCCGCTGGTTGCGCGCGCGCAGCCAGTCGACAAAGTCGCGGACCACGACGTTGCGCCACATCCAGGCCGGAAAGCGCTCGAAGCCGCTCAACGCTGCTGCGGCGCTGCGGTCCTCGCCCAGACCGCGCACATACCGATTCACCCGGTAGGCGTCGGGCCAGTCCGCCTCCGCGGCAACGGCGCAGAAGCCCTTCTCCTCGATCAGCCATTTCGTGATGGCGGCCCGGGCCGCGTAGAACTCGTGGGTGCCGTGCGAGCTTTCGCCGATCAACACGATCCGGGCGTCGCCGATCAGCTCTTCCAGCGTTTCGGATGGTGGCACCCCGCCGGGAGCGTCGATGGCCACGCTGTTGATCACTTCGGCGGCTGTCGGCGCCGCGGGTTTGATCACCGAGATGCCCGAGGTCGGGGTGGCCAACAGTCGGCGGACCTCCTCGTCGGTGACCTGGCGAAAGTCCCAGAATGACTCACCGACCGCCAGAAACGGGGTGGGCATGGAGGCGCACACGACGTCGTCGACGATGCCGGCGAACTCCCGGCAGGTGGATTCCGGGGCGGCCGGCACCGCAATCACGATCTGCTCGGGCTCGGCTTCGCGCAGCGCCTGCACCGCCGCGAACATGCTTGCGCCGGTGGCCAACCCATCGTCGACCAGGATCACCGTCTTGCCGGCGACGTCGAGCGGCGGGCGGCCCGCGCGATAAATGGCCTCGCGGCGGACCAACTCGCGGCCTTCGCGCTCGGCGATGTCGCGCAGTTGCTGCGGCGTGATCCGCAACCCCCGCACCACATCGTCGTTGACGACGACACGGCCACCGCTTGCCAGTGCGCCCAGGGCAAACTCTTCGTGGCCGGGAACGCCGAGCTTACGGACGATGAAGGCGTCCAGCGGAGCGTGCAGCGCCGCCGCCACCTCCCAGGCGACGGGTATGCCGCCCCGCGCCAGGCCCAGCACGATCACGTCCCCGTGGTCGCGGTAGGCACTCAACAGACTTGCCAGCACCCGGCCGGCCTCCCCGCGATCGCGGAATACCCGCCGCGGCGCGTGCCGGGTGGTCTTTGCTGAGCTGGTCATGGCGGTTGGCGCTCAGTCAGTTCGCGCGCTGGATCGGAATCCGGCGCTCGGCGGGCTTGGCGTCTGACACGGCAACGGAGACGGTGAGGATGCCTTTGTCGTAGCTGGCCTCAATGGTGTCTTCGTCGGCGCCGGCCGGCAACGCGACGGTCCGAACGAATGAGCCGTAGGAGAATTCCGACCGGCCGTCGAATTCTTTCTTCTCGGTTCGTTCGGCCTTGATGGTCAGCCGCCCGTCGTGCACGGTGATGTCGATGTCCGTTGCCGGGTCGACACCCGGGATTTCGGCGCGCACCTCATAGCGGCCGTCCTTCAATTCGTCCTCGAGCGGCATCAGCCGGCTTTCGGCGGCCAAACGCGGGCCGGCAAACGACGGAAAGCCGGCGAGCAGTTCGGAAAAGTCCGGGAACAGTGACCTGGGCCGGCGCTGCACGGAGAAAGAAGTCATGATTATCTCCTTTGTTTTCGACTCGTCGTGGTGGCGATTTCTATCCGACCAGTCAATCCGGGCCGCCGATAGGGACCGAAGTCCCGGGCCGGCGGGGCCGTTCGTCCGCTCTGCCGCCGGTGCCGGGACCTCGGCGGTGCGCTGCCCCCAGGTAGGCCATGACGCGGTCCAGGATCAGGTCATATGCGTCGCCGTCTTCGGCGAGACGGACAAGTCCCCGGCGAAGCAGAAAACCCTCGATCCGCCGATCCAGCGGCCACTCGGAATATTTGTTGTGGTCGGCATATGCCGAGTTGAGGAACTGCACCGCCAGCGCATCGAGATCGGAATCTGTCAATAGCGGAGCGTTTCCCAGCGGAGAACCCATACCAATATCCTTTGTATTTTCTTTGTGCGTGCACGCGGCTTTCGTCGATTCGCCGGGTTGGCCCAATGATTCGGTGCTTTGCGGCCGGGGCATAGGGCCGGAAGTCACCTGTGATCGGTAACCGGTGCGGACTGACCTGCCGGGCCATCGCCATGATTCAGCGGCGAAACTCCAGCACGTCGCGCAACGGTCGCCGCGGTGTGGGCGGCGGAACCTCGCCGGCAGGGGCCACACCGACCCGGATCAACACCTGAGGTACCGCCGGGCTGCTGGTGAGATCGCCGACGATGGCGCGACTGGCTGCGATCTCGGTGAGATGGGTGACCGGACAGGTCGCCAATCCGGCAAGGGTGCACTCCAGCAATACGGCCGACAGCGCCCGACCGCAATCGAGGGCGTCGGCGCGCGTGTCGCCGGGCGTCGACAGCACCACGATTCTGGCTTGATCGGCCCTGCTGGCCGAACTGCGCTCGCTGTGCCAGTCAGCGGGAAACCGGCGATTCACAGCCACCGCCCGAGCCGCCGATCCGGACGCCAGCGCGCTTTCGGGTATCCCTTCCGATTCCCTGGAAGGCGCTGTCCACCAAGCCAATTCATGATGGTACGAGTCGTCGTAGCGGCGCAGCGCCTCGGTGAGCCGCGACGCCTCGGCGAGCCGGGGCCGCGCCTCGTCGGTCAATACCGCCAGCTCGATCCCGTCGTTTTCGAAGGAACTGCGCAGCACGGATTCCACTGACGCCCAGTCGCTGGGCGCCCGGAACGGACGCCGGTCGGTTCGACGACGCAATATCGCCTCGGCCCGGTCACGCCGGGGTTGGGTGACATAGTCCATCGAGGCGAAGTCGATCGAGGCCAGGTGGTCCAGATCATTGGGGTTGGGAAAAAGGTCGACGGCCGCGTTCCACCCGGCGGCGGCCATGGCGACCTGAAAGTGATCGAGCAACGCACCGCAACTGATCACCGCTTCGCGACCCGAACTGTCTGCCGAGGTCACCAATCGGTGCGGATCGAGGAACAAATCGACGGCCGTGCTGCCCGCCAACCACCGCCACGGCTGGCTGTTGTGCAGTGAGGGAGCATGGCACGCCAACTCCACGGCCTTGGTGATTACCTCGGTGTCGACCGTCGCTTGGGTCATCGCATTCACCTGCCTTGTGATCTGACTTCGACTTTCGTCGAGGCTGGGAGCCGACGCCAGAGTCCTTGGTCCCCGGCACGGCGGGCATTGGGCCTTGAAGGGCCGTCACCGCCCTTTCCTGCCCGCGGAGTTCGAGTCCAAGGACAACCGGCAGTAGGACTTGATGACTTTCTTCTCTATCGGGTAGCCGGCCCCGGGAAAACGATGAAAACGATGCAGAGGCCGGCTTCGCGCTGGGCTTGAGCCGTGTCGAATCGTTAGGACGATTGATGGATGTCATTCACAAAACGCCCCACGACTACCGCGTCGCGCCCAATCTCACCGACTACGAACGGGCCCGTGCCCAGTTTCGCTGGTCGGATGTGCCGGCGCTGTGCGAGGGCATGGGCGAGGGCAGATGCAACATCGGCTACGCCGCCCTGGACAGACACGCCGCCGGCCCGACCGCGACACACACCGCACTGCGATTCGTCACCGACAAGAGCTGGGACGGCGCGATCTCCACGCGGGATGTGAGCTACGCGGAGCTGATCCGGCTCGCGGCGCGGTTCACCGGAGTGTTACGCGCGCTCGGCATGAATAAGGGCAACCGGGTGTTCACGATCATGGGCCGCGTCCCCGAGCTCTACATCACCATGCTGGGCGCGCTTCGCAACGGCAGCATCGTTTCGCCGTTGTTCTCGGCTTTCGGGCCGGAGCCCATCGCCACCCGAGTCGCCATCGGGGAGGCCGACGTACTGGTCACCACGAAGGCGATCTACCAGCGCAAGATCGCCAAGATCCGCGACCGGCTGACCTCGGTACGACACGTGCTCGTCGTGGACGACGACAAAACGGGCGAACAGCTACCGGGAACGCTCAACTTCTGGGACTGGATGAACGCAGCCGAGGAGAACACGCCGGTCGAACCCACCACCGCCGAGGACCCGGCGCTGCTGCACTTCACCAGCGGTACCACCGGCACCCCCAAGGGCGCCATCCACGTCCACGGCGCCGTCGCGATGCACTATGTCACCGGCCGGTACGCACTCGATCTGCATCCCGACGACATCTATTGGTGCACAGCCGATCCCGGGTGGGTTACCGGAACGTCGTACGGCATCATCAGCCCCCTGCTGCACGGGGTGACTTCCGTCGTCGACGAAGCGGAGTTCGACGCCGAACGGTGGTACCGGATCCTGCAGGACCAAAGTGTGTCGGTCTGGTACACCGCACCGACCGGGATTCGGATGTTGATCAAGGCGGGGCCCGAACTGCCTGCGCAATACCGGTTCCCGCAGCTGCGTTTCATCGCCAGCGTGGGCGAACCACTCAATCCCGAGGCGGTCTGGTGGGGAAAACGTGTGCTGGGCTTGCCAATTCACGACAACTGGTGGCAGACCGAGACCGGCGGGATCATGATCGCCAACACCCCGGCGTTCGACATCAAGCCCGGCTCGATGGGCCGGCCGTTGCCCGGCGTGGACGCCTATATCGTGCGCCAGAACGACGACGGCAGCACGTCGGTGATCGAGGAGCCCGACGTGGAGGGTGAGTTGGCCCTCAAGCCGGGCTGGCCATCGATGTTCCGCGGTTATCTGCACGCCGAGGATCGCTATCGAAAGTGCTTCAGCGACGGGCTTTATCTCACCGGCGATCTGGCCAAAAAGGATGCCGACGGCTACTTCTGGTTCGTCGGCCGCAAAGACGACGTGATCAAATCCGCCGGCCACCTGATCGGGCCGTTCGAGGTGGAAAGCGCGCTGACCGATCATCCGGCGGTGGCCGAGGCGGCCGTCATCGGCAAGCCGGATCCGACCGTCGGGGCAGTGATCAAAGCCTTTGTCACCCTCAAGGACGGTTTCGTCGGCGACGACGACCTGCGGCTGCAGTTGCTAGGCCATGCCCGCAAGCGGCTTGGAGCTGCCGTGGCGCCCAAGGAGATTCAGTTCGTCGATTCGTTGCCGCACACTAGCAGCGGCAAGATCATGCGGCGGCTGCTGAAGGCTCGCGAACTCGGGCTGCCCGAAGGCGATACGTCCACCGTGGAGAACTTGACCGCTCAACGGCCCCAGGAGCCGCAGGAGGTGTCGCAGTGACCGATACGAAGCTGGCGCAGGAACTCCTGGCCGATATGGTCCGGGTGCGTCGGATGGAAGAAAAGTGCGCAGAGCTCTACAGCGCAGCCAAGATTCGGGGATTCCTGCACCTCTACGTCGGCGAGGAGGCCGTGGCCGCCGGCTCGCTGCGCGCCCTGGCTGAGGACGACGCGGTGGTGGCCACCTACCGCGAGCACGCGCATGCGCTGCTGCGCGGCATCCCGATGACCTCGATCATGGCCGAGATGTTCGGCAAGCAGGAGGGCTGCTCGCGCGGCCGCGGCGGGTCGATGCACCTGTTCGACAAGTCCAGGCGGTTCTACGGTGGCAACGCGATCGTGGCCGGCGGCCTGCCGCTGGCGGTGGGTGTCGCGCTCGCCGACGCGATGCTCAAGCGCAACCGGGTCACCGCCTGCTACTTCGGCGACGGCGCGGTCGCCGAGGGCGCCTTTCACGAGTCGTTGAACATGGCGGCCCTGTGGAATCTGCCGGTGTTGTTCTTGTGCGAGAACAACCTTTACGCCATGGGAACCGCGTTGGACCGGGCGCAATCGCAGACCGACCTCACCGTCAAGGCGGCGTCGTACCGGGTTCCGACGCTGGCCGCGGACGGGATGGACGTCGAGGCGTGCCTCAACGCCACCCAACGGGGTGTCGACCACGTCCGCAACACCGGTGGCCCGTTCTTCATCGAGTTCCGTACCTACCGGTTCCGCGCGCATTCGATGTTCGACCCGGAACTGTACCGGGACAAGGCCGAAGTCCAGAGGTGGCGCGAGCGTGACCCGATCCGGCTGTTCACCCAACAGTGCCTGGACAACGGCACCATCACCGACGACGACGTCCGGGAGATCGAAGATGCGGCCGCCGGCGAGATCGAGGCCGCGGTGGCCTACGCCGAAGCCGGGACCTGGGAAGACCCGGCCGACCTCGCGCGGGATGTGCTGACGCCGGTCGGAGACGGCACCGCAACCGACGAATCGACTTGGGAGCCAACACGATGAAGACCAGCTATCGAACCGCGGTTCACGACGGCATTCGCGACGCCCTGAGCAACGACCCGCATGTCGTGCTGATGGGTGAGGACGTCGGACGCTACGGCGGAACGTACGCCGCCTCCAAGGGCCTGCTGGAGGAATTCGGCCCGGAGCGGGTACGTGACACCCCACTGTCCGAGCTGGGTTTCGTCGGTATCGGGATCGGTGCGGCCCTCAACGGATTACGCCCGATAGTCGAAGTCATGACGGTGAACTTCAGCCTGCTGGCGCTGGACCAGATCGTCAATACCGCTGCGGCGCTGCGACACATGTCCGGTGGGCAGTTCTCGGTGCCGATCGTCGTCCGGATGGCGACCGGGGCCGGACGTCAGCTCGCCGCGCAACACTCACACAGCCTCGAGCCTTGGTACGCCCACATTCCGGGCATCAAGGTGGTGGCTCCGGCAACCATCGAGGACGCCTACGGCATGCTCGCCCCCGCCTTGGCCGACCCCGACCCGGTGATCATTTTCGAGCACGTCCAGCTCTACAACACTTCGGCAGATGTCGATGTGCTCAAGCCGACCGATATCTGTCGGGCGGCGGTGCGCCGCAACGGCGCCGACGTGACGCTGATCGCCTACGGCGGCTGCCTCCCCAAGGCGCTCGACGCGGCGAACGAATTGTCGCTGGCCGGAATCGACTGCGAGGTCATCGATCTGCGGGTGCTGCGACCGCTGGACACCGACACCATCCTGGAATCGGTGCGCAAGACGCATCGCGCGGTGGTGATCGACGAAGCCTGGCGCAGCGGCAGCCTGGCCGGAGAAATCTCGGCGCAAATCGTGGAGGGGGCGTTCTACGACCTCGATGCACCGGTTGCCCGGGTGTGCAGCGCGGAAGTTCCCATTCCCTATGCCAAGCACTTGGAAGAGGCAGCGCTGCCGCAGCCCGCCAAGATCGTCGCCGCGGTGCACGACATGTTCGGTGACCAATCATGATCGAGTTCGCCATGCCCGCACTCGGCTCCGACATGGACGAGGGCACCCTGAATGAATGGCTGGTCAAACCCGGCGACAAGGTGACCCGCGGACAGATCGTGGCGATCATCGAAACCACCAAGGCAGCAGTGGAAATCGAGTGCTGGCAGGAGGGGACCGTCAACGAGTTGCTGGTGCCGGTGGGCGAAACCGTCGAAGTGGGAACCCCGTTGGCCACGTTGCTGGAACCGGGTGAGCGACCGACCAAACAACCGCGCAAGCGGGCCGGGCCGTCGATCGCAGCCGCGCCGGCGCCGGTGTCGGTACCGTCGGGCGCCGGGGTGGCGCCGGTGACCCCGCCGGGGCCGCCGCCGCATCGCCGCTGGGTCTCCCCCGCCGCCCGCCGCCTGGCCCAATCACTGCACGTCGAGCTCGACGCCGTCACCGGCACCGGTCCCCAAGGGGCGGTCACCATCAACGACGTCGAGCACGCGGCGGCGGCCAAACCGGCCGAAAAGCCGGCCGCCAAGGTTCCCACCAAGCCGACGGCGGCCGACCGCGCCGCGCTGATGCGGAAATCCATTGCGGCGGCGATGAGCCGGTCCAAGCGCGAGATTCCGCACTATTACCTTGCCGACGAAATCATCATGGAAAAGTCGCTGACCTGGCTGACCGCGCGAAACGCCCAGCGATCCATCACCGAGCGAGTGCTGCCGGCCGTTTTGCTGTTGAAGGCTGTTGGCCTCGCGGCCCAACGGTACGGCGAGTTCAACGGTTTCTGGCGCGACGACGGGTTCGAGCCGGCGACGGGTGTTCATGTCGGCGTGGGGATTTCGCTGCGCGGCGGTGGGCTGGTCGCGCCGGCCATCCATGACGTTCCCGACAAGAAGCTCGACGAGTTGATGGGCGACCTCACCGATCTGGTGGCGCGGGCACGTTCCTTTTCGTTGCGGAGCTCGGAGATGTCGGACCCGACCATCACGGTGACCAACCTCGGAGACCAGGGCGTCGACACGGTCTTCGGGGTGATCTACCCACCGCAGGTCGCCATCGTCGGCTTCGGTAAGCCGAGCCAGCGGGTCTGCGTCATCGACGGCGGCATTCGCGTCGTCACCACCGTGCAGGGCACCCTCGCCGCCGACCACCGGGCCAGCGACGGCCACCGCGGCGCCCTGTTCCTGAGCGCCATCAATGAATTCCTGCAGCAGCCCGACCTCTTGGAAAAGTGATGCACACATGACGACCCAACAGAACACCCGTGACGCGGTGCTGTCCGTATTGACCACTATCGCGCCGGAAGTCGACGCCGACGACATCCGCGACGACGTGCTGCTGCGCGATCAAGTCGACCTCGATTCCATGGACTGGCTGAACTTCCTTCTCGGGATCCACAAACGGATGCACGTCGACATTCCCGAGTCGGACTACGCGTCTCTTCGCACCCTCACCGACGTGGTGAACTACGTCGACAAGCACGCGGCCACAACGGCTTGAATGGTGGTGGCCCGGCCGCGCAGTACCAAGGCCCGCCGAACCGATCCACACGTCCGCCGTCGTGTCGCCGGCAGCCGTCAGGCTTGGTCTTGGATGCGGTCACACCAGACGGATGGGTCGTCGGCCTCGACGTTGGCCGGTGTCGTCTGGAGTCAGCTCAGCGGCTGATCGGATCGGCACCACAATGGCGTACGAAAATGGCTCGCGATAATGGTGAAGCCACCATCAACGGCTCCCAAGGCCCGCATTCCGGCAGATTTCGGTGAACTCTGCGTCCATGGCCGCCGTCACCTCATGTGGGTCGTCAACAGTTGCACCGTCGGTTAGTACCGCGATATTGAGCTGATCGACATAACTCCACACGGTCACGTTGAGCCCGCTCCACGGCGGCAAATGCCCCACTGAATATATTTCGGTGACCACCGCGCCGCCAACCCGGCCATACCGCTGGAAGGCCCCATGAACATTGGCGATAGTCACATTGGGCATTTTGGCTACCGCTTTGCGGCTGGACGCCAACCGTAGACCAGATTCCACGGCCACGGGCAACGCACAGTCCAACCAGCGGCTGAGGAGCCCGGGCCCCCTCAGCCGGTGCCGCTCCTTACTCAAAATGGCGTTTTCGTGGCAGCGTTGCACCCGCTCCAAGGCGTTGTGAAGGTCAACGGGCAGCACAATGGATAACGCGTCAGCGCAATTCCCAGAAATCCGATCCGCGGATAAATTCCAGCTCACCGGAATGAGCGCCAGTAGCGGGTCGGCCTTTCCGTCGTAGCGCAAGAGCAAAGAGCGTAGTGCACCGGCCGACATCGCTAACACCAGGTCGTTGATGGTAACCCCGAGATGCCGGGCGGTCCGTTTGACGTCGGCCAATGCCAGGCTGACGCTGGCGAACCTGCGCTCCGGGCGGGCCAGGAGGTGGTTGATGAAGGTCCGCGGTGGCGCCACCAAAAGCCTGCGCGAGCTGCGGCGCGTCCGGGCCAGACTCTGCGCTGTCTGGCGGATTGTGCCAGGAAGTCGACCGGCCTGATGCAGGTGGTCCGCGCACGCCAACTTCATCAGCTGCCACTTCCGGGGAGCGGGGTCGGGCAGATACTGGCCGGCAACCGGTCCGGGCTGCAGGTCCATGCTGCGGGCAAGCAGGTTCGCGGCGCCCACTCCGTCGACAAGTGCATGGTGGATCTTGGCGACCACCGCGATGCGGCCGTCGGACATGCCGCTGAGGACGTACATTTCCCACAGTGGACGTCGGCGGTCAAGGGGGGCACCGGCGATTTCTCCGATCGCCTCGTGTAGCTCGCGCCGACCAGCTGGGCTGGGCAGGTGCCAAGGCCGGATGTGGTAGTCGAGGTCGACATCGCAGTGCTCGCGCCACATCGGGTGGTGCAACTTGAACGGTACGTTGACCAGCTGGTAGCACAACGGCTCAAGCTTGTAGAGACGATTGCGGATCGCCCTGCGAAACGCCTCGATATCGAAATTTCGACAGTCCTCGTCCAATTTTATGATCGCGACTTTGAGCGTGTGGAGATGGACGTTGGGGGTCTCACTATAGAGCATGAGCGCATCGGTACCGTTAAGCCATTTCAATGTCGAACCTCGCTGACAAACCAGAAGGCCTCGCAAGTAAACGACCCTTTCCAGTACCCAAAATCTTTCGGTCGATGCCCAGCGCGCCGGCATGGCACCACTCCATGAATGGCGCCGACGTGGCCTGAACCCATCGGTAACATGACGCTGCCCTCGACGCAATAACACCACTCATTGCCCGTCCAATGCCGGGCCAAGAGAATAGCTGGGTCGCCATCGCGATCATCGCCGTCTGGATAAGACAATGACGCCGATCGGCACCAAAACCACCAGACAGCCAAGAATCCACGCCAACGTCGGCGCCATGACCGACCATGTCACCGGTAAGACTTTCTTAGTGGTATCGCCCGCCAGAGCGCGCAACGCCTCGACAAACTGAGAGATGGGTTGATTACGCACGAACGGGTGAATCCATCGAGGAAACAGCCGGATTGGCATGAGACCGACTGACAACAGTCCGAAGATCAAGATCGGCAGGGACAGGAGAGGCACCATCGCGTCGGGGTTCTTGGTAGCGGTGCCCAGCAAATCAGCGGCTAGCGCCAGCACAACCCCGATGACGAGCACCAATACGCAAAAGCCAACGATATAAAGCGGTCCGCGATGAAACCGGAACCCGACCACGTAACCACTAATCAGCGATACCGACAGTCCCCAGCAGCATCGGTATAGAGCGACGGACACGCGAGCAAGCACCGGTGTCAACGGGGCAATTGGCATAGTGGCGAACCGTCGATTGATGCCTCGCAAGGCATCGGTGGCCGCTCGGAAACCCGTCCCGATTGCCGCAAAAGCGATGGCTTGCAATGCGACCAACGGCGTGATGTATTGCCCGATGCTGCTGGCTACTCCTGAGCCGCCGACGAACTGGTTCCACGGTTTAGCGAACGGTAGGTAAAAGCCCACCATGAACACCACCGGCGCCCCGACCGTGGTGAGTTTCTCTCCGACGCTCAGACTCGGCGAGATAAAGCGGCCAAAGAGCACCCACCCTTGGCGAAGCGTCAGCAGGCGTGGCGTCTTCACATTCGTACTCAGCCTCCACCAGGTTGCGTGCCGGGGCGGATCGATAACGCGGGAACTCATCGCAGAGCCCACTTCGTGAGATGGTGCGCCCTGCAGGGCTCGCCGGGATCCGGCAACCGGAGTCTCAGAGCGGCGTTGACTTGTTGCGGCGACTGTGATCCGAGCGCTGCGACATGCGGATCGAGATCCTTCCGCGGCGCATCTTGCCGCCGGTGATGCTGCCGATACATCCGCCGTTTGGCGGCGCCGTCGGTGATGAACCGTTCCGGTTTGACCTTGGTTTCATGGTCGAGGGCTCTCGGGCCGGGACATCTAATGGGGAAGAGCGTGTCCATGGTGCTATAGGATAGTATTGTTTACGAGTCATATGTACAGGCAGCAGCCCGCCGCGCCCTGCCAGGGCTATCGAGTTGGTGATTTACCGCGAATCAGCGCAATTCCGTACAGGGCTGCCGTGGATTGAACTGCCCCGGGCGTCGCGTCTGCCACGCCCAGTCCTAGTACCGGGGAGGCCGGCGGGCGCGGAAAAGTAACCGACTCCAATAGCATCATGCCTGTGAGGTATCAGATGAGAGGGGTTGGCTGATGTCGGGAACCGGAGAAGTGATCACCATCCTCCCCGTGAGCGAATGCTGGGAACTGCTGAAAAGCGTGACCTTGGGGCGGCTGGTCACCAGCGTGGACGGACGTCCGCAGATCTTCCCGGTGAACTTCGCTGTCCAGCGCCGCACCATCCTGTTCCGCACCGCGGAAGGCACCAAGCTGGTCAGCGCCGCGATGAACAACCAGGTGCTGTTCGAAGTCGACGATCACACTGCCGTCGAGGGCTGGAGCGTGATCATCCAGGGCAGGGCACGCTCACTTCGTAGCGACGAGGAGATCGAGGAGGCCGACCGCGCCCAGCTCTTGACCTGGATCGCAACCGAGAAAAAGCACTATGTGCGGATACTTCCCGACCTGGTGACCGGCCGTCGTTTCCGGTTCGATCGACCGAGCCCCTCAGAGCCGGTTCAGTGAGCTCGGCACCATGCCGTCGCGCGCTGCGCGGGGCATGAGTTCCAGCGACCAGCACCACCGGCGCGCCGGGGAGGTGGTGGGTGCACGACACTGCGTGGCGTCGCCCGCTCAGCACATGAAACATACGTAGTTAGCTGCAAAGAGATTCCGGCTTGATCAGTGGGTCCAATAAGTGGATCAGCCGATAGGCGATGCGGTGCGGCAGACCCCTGCGTGTGCCGTCGAAGATTTCCGGAAGCGGCGCGAATCCCAACGAAAGCCGCAGCGCATCAAGCTCTTTCGCGGTGGCAGGCATGTCAATGCTGAGCCGCTCGTCAACCCCACGTTGAGAGCGTCCGGACGCCGGAACGGCGCATAGACTAGCGAAGCTGTTTCGCGACCTGTCGACCCGCGCTCCGGGGCGGGGCTGCGGACGTCAACCGGTGCCGCGCATTGTCCTTCGACCAGCCGGTGACCCCCACCGCCTGGTCCAGGATTTTCCTTGTCCGTCTTGGACGCCTTCATGTACGCCGTGGCGAACTTCGCAGTGATCTCGCCACAAGACAACTTCGAAAACCCACTTCTCACGCCCGGGCGAGCATCACCCTTTCGTAATCATCTCTACGTGATACACAGAGGGTGTTTCGCGGGCATTTCTCGTGATGCTTACCGCTTGCTACACCCACCAGCATGGGGCAAGTTATGCTGTGCCGCGCACGTCAACGGACACTAATAGAGAATCGGCATGGCGCCGCAGGAGATTAGGGTTGATCCGGTCACACTTCACCATGGGTCGAAGCAGGTGCTCAGCGCCTTCGAGGAGGCCGCTGTGGAATTTTTCGACCATGACAACAACCTGGCCGAAGCGACACCGGGCTGGATAGGCGCCTCACAACGAGCGCTGAACGAGGTTTCGACCCGTTGGTGGATCCGACACCGCGATCACCTGTGGTCAGGGACGGAGCTTGGCATGGGCATGGGAGCAGGGGTGGCCGGCTACCTCGAAAACGAGGACGCATCGGTCCAGGCAATGACGTCGGTTGTGAGAGCACCGGGTGCTTGATGGAGCCGCTGACCCCTGACGACGTCAGGCGCTGGGATTTGTCGGCTATCCAGCAGGTGTTCAAGGTCGCAACCGACCGGGCCACAACGTTGCAGCGCCTGGGAGCCAACCTCCAAGAAGTTAAGGACATACTTTCGCAGTGGCACGGCGAAGGCGGAGAGGCATTTCATTCCAGCCTAGACAAGAATCGCACCGACATTGAAGCCGATGGGCAAGAATCTGCGCGGGTGGGTGCCGTGGTGCAGCGCGCCGAGGAAGACATCCGACAATGCAAATCCATGCTCAATAAGGTCGATGAGCTTGCCCGGGCGAACCACTGGACCATCACCCCTGACTGGCAGATCGACATCGGCAACACCGGCATCGGGCGCGGACACGACCTGCAATTCATCACCACCTTACAGCTACTTCAGGCAGACCTCGGCGAAGTCAGGATGCGCGCCCACGCCGCCGACCACGAACTGGCCACCGCCCTGCGGGCGGCGGTTGGCGAGGCCCCGCTCGACCAAACTCGACAGCCGACACCTTCTCCTGCAGTTGACAGTTCGCCCGAGGGCGTTACGGCCGAACAGTTGCGCCAGATAATGCCAACGCTATCGCCGGAAAAGACCGCGCAATATCTGCCCATGTTGAACAAAGCGATGGCGGAAGGGCAAATAAACACGCCACTGCGCCGTGCCGCATTCCTTGCTCAACTTGCGCATGAGAGTGGCGAGCTAAAGTGGTTCGAAGAGTTCGCGGATGGCTCGGCATACGAAGGCCGAACTGACCTCGGTAATATCCAGCTGGGTGACGGACCCCGATTCAAAGGAAGAGGCCCAATTCAGATCACTGGTCGCTCGAATTACACCCGAGCCGGACAGGCGCTTGGCGTTGATTTGGCCAATAACCCAGACCTGGCTGCACGCCCCGACATCGGCTTTCGTATTGCGCAGTGGTATTGGACCACCCACAACCTCAATACCCTCGCCGATGGCGGTCCCGCCAGCTTTGATGACATCACTCGCGCAATTAACGGCGGCCTAACCAATAAAGCCGACCGAGACCAGTATTACGCTACAGCATTGAGAGTTCTTGGAGCACATTAATATTGAGGCGACAGAGCAAGGTAATTGATCGCATGCTTCGGACATCATGTCGAATAGCCGCAACCATTCAAATTTGTGCGGCGCTGCTTGCCGGCTGCCAGGGACAGACGAAACCTCCGGCCGATGATTCGAATACAACGCGGGAGAGCCTCGTAGCCTACCGAGCTGCGGATGAGATGGGTCTAATCCAAGGAACCACGGTTATCGCCAAGGCCAGTGGAACGTATACCGAACCTTCTGGCACGCCACTGATCACTGACGATGGGCATTTCATATTCGCTCGCTCATCACCCGCCACACTAACCACGATTGACGTTCAGAATCGTCGAGTCAATACAGTGCCAATACCGACCGCCCAACGACTTGGCACCGGTGGTGGCAGCACGATTGTGTGGCTTGATGGGCATCAACAAGTCATGCAGCTAGATCTCACGAAGCCGTCGCACGGCGCCACCGTACGCCAGATTGTCGACCTACCTCCTTTAGCCAACTCTTTGATACCGCGCGACCCCATGCTGGTTGCCGCCCGCAACGGCACGGTGATTCTCGCGCGGGTGGAATCAGAGCCCTCTCCCTTCGGCGGCCCCGATACTCTTTTCGCAATCCGGTCGGGTTCGACCGTCCCATTAAGTAAAGCTGATACCAACACTCCGGTGTCAGTCGGCGCTGTCAGCCCGGACGGCGACAACTACGCCTTCGGCCTTTACCGACGATCGAGCAACGCGTGTGGCCAGGGGGCGGTCACGCTGGTCAAGCTGGCCGATCGGTCGCAACAGACCATAGAACTCAACCAGCCACCAAGCGAAGCAGTCGGATCTCAAATCTCCAAAATGTGGTGGCCGGCAGGCGGGCCCGCCACGCTGAGCTATTCCAGTTGGAACTGCTCCGATATGAGCACCACCGTTCCGCAGACCGTCTGGCAATTAGCTGGAGACCACTTGGTTCAGCAGAGCCCGGATCGGGCACTGGAAATCCTCAACCTGTCGCCGCATGAGCGCGCAATCATTATCCCTGAACAATCCGCGCAGCCCCAAGCATCTGGAACACTCGTCATCGAGATCAACGGAAAGCGGACCATGATCCACGCTCAGGTTAGTGACATCGCACACATTGGCGCTCAGCCTCCTCATGTCTAATCCGTGGGAGGGGAACCCCGACTTTCAACAACCAAAGCCCGGCCACGGTTGCATCGTTATGGGAGTGTCACCGGAAATTCGTCCGGCATCTGCTCCATTGTGAGGGGATTATTGACAACGGTGAGATCTCGAGGGGAATCTGCTTTGGATCCCCCGTGCGATTGGTATTTGCCGAAGGTTTCCTTCTCAGCAGCAGTTGTCAGCCGCATAACGGCTCAGCGCGCTCGATCGATTTCATCGACAGCCATGCGCACCACCGCCGGCACCGCGGCTGCCACCTGCGGTGTCAAACCGACGCCGGGGCCGGTATCGGCCGCTTCGACGGAGACCACCACCAGCGCGTCAGGCACCCGGTCAAGGGCCTGCCCCAATGCGTATGCGGCGGCGACGTCGACGCGATGCGAACTGATGGCCTCGGGTGACACCAGATCGCTGAGCGCACAACGGGTTACCCGGCCCGGCAGGGGCGGCGTGGCGACGGCGGCATCGATCACGATGGCTAGCCCAGCACCCGACCACGCCTCCAGCAGGCCCATGGGCTCCACAATGTCGGTCACCACCCGGATATCGGGCAACCCCAGTTCGTCGAGTGCGGCGGCGGCGACAACGCCCACGCCGTCGTCGCGGCGGTAGCGATTGCCCAGCCCGACGACGACAACCGGGCCCGCGGTCATCCGCGTTGCACCGTCAGCGTCAGGAAATGCGCGGAGCAGGAGATGCACGGGTCGTAGTTGCGGATCACCTTCTCGCACAGGGTGGTCAACTCGGCATCATCGAGCGCGAGGTTCGCCGAAACCACGCGAGCCAGGTCGTCCTCGATGGCCGCCTGGTTCTGAGAAGTGGGCGGGATGATCGTCGCCGCCAAAATCAGCCCGGCGTCGTCGATTTCGTATCGGTGGTACAGCAGGCCGCGGGGCGCCTCACTGACGCCGTGACCGACGCCCGCACGGACCGGCACCTCCACGAATGGGCGTGACGGCCGCTGGTATCCGTCAATGATGCGCAGCGCCTCCTCGAGTGCGTAGACCACCTCGACGGCACGAATAACAATGCTGCGGAAAGGATTTCGGCATTCACTCGACAGTCCAGCGGCTGCGGCGGCCTCGGCGGCGACCGGCGACAGCGCCGACGAATTGAGGCAATACCGCGCCATCGGCCCAGTCAGGTAGCGGCCACCGTCAAGGGTGGCATGCAGCGCGGTCGAATGCGGCACCTGCGACTCGTGCACGTGGCCGGTGAACTCGGCCACCGGGAACGACGGGCCGGCGCTGCGCGCGATGGCGCCGTTCTCGATCGCATACTGACCCGGCTGGCTCAACGCCAGCATCTCGTGGTCGAGCTCGAGGTCGGGAAAGTCGAACCCGGACACCCACTCCACCGTCGCCAACGCGTCGTCGAGCGCCCGGCGCAACAGCTCGGCCAGCGGCGCCAACTGCGACCGGTGGGGCACCGAGTAGAACCCGCCCAGACGCACGTTGATGGGATGTATCGACCGTCCGCCGAGGAAGTCCATCAGCTTGTTGCCGGCCTTCTTCAGCCGCAGCCCGCGCTCGACCGCCGCACGCTGGTCGCGGGCCAGGGCGATCACGTCTGGACAGCCGAGGAAGTCCGGCGCGTGCAGCAGGTAGACATGCAGGACGTGGCTGTGGATCCATTCGCCGCAGTACAACAGCCGGCGCAGCGCCACGAGCTCGGGATCCATCTCGACTCCGCAGGCCTGTTCGATCGCGTTGCAGGCACTGACCTGATAGGCGACCGGGCAGATGCCGCAGATCCGCGCGGTCAGGTCCGGTGGCTCGGTGTAAGCCCGCCCCCGCAGGAATGCTTCGAAAAACCTTGGCGGCTCGTAGATGTTGAGCTGCACGCTGTCCAGCGCGCCGTCCTTCAGCGTGACATGCAGCGCCCCTTCCCCTTCGACGCGGGTCAGGGTGCCGACGCTGAGCGTCCGGTCTTGCGGGGTCATCGGTCGCTCCGCGCATCGGCTCGTTCAGCGGCGAACGCGGTGACGTTGAACGTCGAAAACACCCGGTCGACATCCCCGTCGGACATCCCGTCGCGGCGCAGCAGCGGTATCAGCGTGGCGGTTTGCGGTGCCGCGGACGGACCGAAGCAGCCGTAGCAGCCACGATGATGGCTGGGACACAAGGCGCCGCAGCCGGCATGGGTGACCGGCCCCAGGCACGGAATGCCTTCGGCGACAACGATACACGTCGTACCACGCAGTTTGCATTCGGTGCACACCGTCTTGGCCGGCAGCCGCGGTTTGCGCCCGACCAGCAGCGCGGCCAGGGTGTCCAGCAGCTGTCCGCGGTCGATCGGACAGCCGTGCAGCTGGTAGTCGACCTTGACGTGTGCGGCCGCGGGCGTCGAAGTCGCCAAGGTGTCAATGTATTCCGGATTCGCATAGACCAGCGAGGTGAACTCGCCGACGTCGGCGAAGTTGCGTAGCGCTTGCACCCCGCCGGCGGTCGCGCACGCGCCGATGGTGACCAGTATCTTCGACTGGTCCCGGATCTCGCGGATGCGCTGCTCGTCGTGGTGGGTGGTGACGGATCCCTCGACCAGTGATATGTCGTACGGCCCGCCGACCATCGCGCTGGAGGCCTCGGCGAACGTGGCGATCCGCACCTGGTCGGCAAGAGTGAGCAGCTCGTCCTCGCAGTCGAGCAGGGTCAGCTGGCAACCGTCACACGAGGCAAATTTCCACACCGCCAGACTGGGACTCATCTACAGCTCCTTGACCCGTAGTAGCGGGCCGGCGACGTCGTACCCGACGACCGGTCCGTCCCGGCACACCAGTAATGGGCCCAGCTGGCAGTGGCCGCACCAACCGACACCGCACTGCATGTTCCGCTCCAGCGATACCCGAATATCTCGCGCCGCAACGCCTTTGGCGAGCAGGGCGTCTGCCCCGAACCGGAGCATGGGCTCGGGCCCGCACAGGAACGCGGTGGTGCGGTCGGGCCGCAGCGTGAGCCGGCGCAGCGGTTCGGTCACCAGACCGACTTCACCGCGCCAGTCCTGGACGGGCACGTCGACGGTCAGGTGGAGTTCGATGTGCGGGTCCTCCGCCCACTTTTCCAGTTGTGCGGCGAACAGAAAGTCGGTCTTGGAGCGGGCCCCCACGACCAGCATCAGCCTGCCGTAGCGGGTGCGGTTCGCCAACGCGCCAAGGATTGCCGGACGCAGCGGGCACAGTCCCACCCCGCCGGCCACCATCACCAAATCCCGTCCGGCCGCCTCGTCGAGTCCCCAGGTGGTGCCGAACGGCCCGCGCACCCCGATCAGGCTGCCCGGCCTGGCACCGTGCAGGGCGCGGCTGACCGCCCCGACCGCGCGGATGGTGTGGGTAATCGAGCCGTCGGTGACGGTGGGATCCCCGCTGATGGATATCGCCGCTTCGCCGACGCCGAATGCGTAGAGCATCATGAATTCACCGGGTTGCGGCGCGGGAAGTACCGCATCGAGCGGCTCCAGACACAACGTCGCCGCATCCGGGCTTTCCACCACCCGGCTGCGTACCCGATACGGGACCGGCGCCATCGCGGACGGCGGCAAGGCGCTGGTCACCGGGACGCCTCCCTCAGTCATCGCGGGCCATCTTGTTCATTTCCTCGGTGATGTCGATGCCGGTGGGGCACCAGGCAATGCAACGCCCACAGCCGACGCAGCCCGACATGTCGAACTGGTCATGCCAAGTACCCAGCTTGTGGGTGAGCCAGTGCCGGTACCGCGACGCGCCGGACCGGCGCACACTGCCGCCGCCGTGGACATAGGTGAAGTCGAATTCGTAGCAGGACGCCCAATGCTGCCAGCGTTCGGCGTGCTCACCGGTCAGGTCGGTGACGTCTTCGGTGCTGGTGCAATAGCAGGTCGGGCACACCATCGTGCAATTGCCGCAGGTAAGGCAGCGACTGGCCACCTCTTCCCACTGCGGCGACTCGCGTGACCGGACAAGTAGCTCACGTAGATCAGTGTCCGGCATCTGCCGTCCCATCCGATGCGATGCGGCCTCGACATCGGCGCGCGCGCAATCGATTTCGTCGCCGCCAGCCGGCCGGTGCGGCAGCGCCGCGAGCACGTCGGCGCCGTCTTGGCTACCGACGTCCACCAGGTAGGTCATCCCCTCGGCGCCGACGCGCTCGGTCAACGCCAAGTCGTAACCGGGTCCGACTGCCGGTCCGGTGCCCATCGAGGCGCAGAAACACAGCCCGCCCGGTTCGGTGCAATTCACCGCGACCACGAAAGCCTGACGCCGGCGGCCGACGAAGGTGCTGTCGGCGTATGCCGCACTACCCAGCACCCGGTCGAGCGTCGCGATCGCGGCCAGATCGCAGCCGCGCACGCCGAGGAAGGCATACCGCGGAACATCCTCGGATTCGGTGGCGCCGAACCCGTCCCGGGTGCCAGCCCACAACCGCTGCCGCGGCGGGTGCAGGAACTGTTTCCACGACTGCGGCCCGGCCGAATGCCCGAACGCCGCGTCGTCGTCGCGCCGGCGCACCCGATAGTGCCCCGGCGCCACGTCGACGCCCCAACCACGCGGAAGATCGTCGGCCGAGTCGAGTTCGGCGAGCACAATCGCGTTGTCGCGCAACGTCGGACCAATGACACGATAGCCCCGCTGGATCAGCACCTCGACCAGGCGGTGCAACCCGACGGTGTCCAGCAATACAGCCTTGGAGTCTTCCCCATGTCTGGTCATCGACACGTCATCAGCCTATTTCACAAACGCTGGCGAATGCTGCGGCATCTGAATCTTGTCCCGGCACAGGTGTTCAATACCGATTCCTCCGGCCACCGTCGTCCTGCAGGCAACTGAGGTCGCGCTCCCATGCGGCATCGCGTGCCCGGTCGAGCCGGGAGCGGACCGAGCCGACCACTAATGACATCGCGGCCCCGCAGGTCAGCACGATCAGCACCGAGGTGACGACCGCGTCCACGCCCGCATGCCACCTCGGTGTCGGTGGCCGGACCAGGTTGCCGTCCCGGTCCACCCAGATTTCGACGCGCTGCCCCACATTGAGCGGAGCACTGTGCCGGAACGAGCCGGTGCGCTCGCCGGCCGCCGCCGCCCAGCGCACGTGTACGACAATGCCTTCGGAGTTCGGGTCGTGGGTGGCACCGGTGACCGTGGCCGTCACCGGGTGCCGTACCTGTGCCTGCGCGGCGTATTGGTGGTCCCGGGCGTCGAGGACCTCAGCGCCTACGATAGCGGCGGCAGGTATCAGCAAAAGCGACGCGACCAGCACGACCAGCAGCAGCAGGGCTTCCAGACGGTCGGTGCGCCGAAGCAGCGGATTGCGACCGACCAAGCGGGCGAGCCGCCAACAGCGCGGGTCTATGGTGAACGTCTCCATCGCAACTTCCTGAAACTTCTTGCGGGCCTTGGGAATCGGACGGCTATTCAGTGACGGATTTCTCGCCGTCGGCAATCCACTCGACGATCTCGGAGAGGTCACGTCGCGGCGTCGACGGCAATGGGTCGGCATTGATGGGCGCCCAGCCCACCCGCAGCAGCATCTGCGGATACTGGCTATCGCCGAAGACATCGGCACGAACCGCCGCACGTGTTTCGGCGATTTCCAGCGGTTCGGTGACCGGGCAGCTGGCCAGGCCCATCGCCGTCGCGGTCAACAGCACGACGCTGGTTGCCTCACCGGCGCGTAGCTGAGCCAGCCGATCGTCGGTGCGCGTTCCCAATGCCAGCATCACCGCATTGTCGTCGGCGGGCGAGACATCCGGCGGCATGGCCAGCTCCGGGCCGGCGAAACGCCGGCTGGGTATCGGCGCCGCAGGGTCGGGTATGGGCGTATTGCGGGCGGGAACACCGACCGCCGAGGCGTGCCGGCCACTCCACGCGGTAAGCTCGGCGAGATAGTCGGCATCGGATGCGTGGTCCCAAACCGATTTCGCCACAACGGCATTCAGCTTGTCCATGGCGTCGACCTGATGTAGCGTCACCCCATTGCGGGCCGCTCGCGCAGCCATCAACGCTATGTCGCTGACCGGCACCGGCCAGAAACTGTAGTGCCGCCGATCGGTTCGCCGCCGCGGTATCGCCGCGGCCAGCATGATGTCCAACTGATCGGCGTTCTGACGAGACACTTCGATGGAGGCAAGATGACTCGGGTCCGCAGGATTGGGCACCCTACACACTTTGGCTTGCCAACCCGTCGCGGCCAGGGCGATGATGCAGTGGTTCAGTGCCGCACCGCAACTCAGGATCAGGTCACGCCCTTCCGGGTCGGTGGTGGGCAACTGCAGGCCGGTGTCGGCGTAGAGATGCAGGGACGCTTCCCCCACCCGCCACCGCCACGGCTGCGTGTTGTGCACAGACGGCGCCCGAGAGGCCAGCGTCAGGACCGTGCGGACTGTGCCGGCATCCGGAAAATGCGCAGTCATGGTCGTTACTCCTTTCGGTCGGCGGAGTCGTCGTATCAACGATTGCGCAATCACATCGGCGGGACGAGGGCACGGCGTCCTTGCAGCGAAGGACTTTGTGCCATTGCCGAATCGGCGAACGTCCTCTCGGCGCCACGCCGGCGAAGGGATTCAGGAGTTGGGTGCTTGCGCGCTGGCGGGCCGCGGCGGCGGCCCGGTCGCGGCGTCGTCTTCGGCGAGGGTGAAGTAGCTTTCCTCTTCCTGCACAAAGTGCAACCGCAACAGCGCATACAGGCCGTACAGGCAGGCCAGCAGGTCGTCGACTTGGTCATGCCGAATTGCCCCGGCCGACTGCGCCAGCGCCAGGTGGGTCGCGATCCGATCGGATAGCCGCTGGATTTCGGCATGGGTGCGGCTCATGGTGGCGGTGGCTTCACCGCTGCCCAGCGGACGCGCCAGCGCCGGGTAAAGCTGGGCCTCCTCCGCCTGTTCGTGCGGCAGGATCCGCTCGGTCAGCAGGGTATGCGCCGCGGTCAACGACGCCAGCGCCGCGGCATCAGGCCCGGCAGCCACCCGATCGGCGGCGGTGCGCAGCAGCCCGATGGTGTCACGCAGCTGGTCGTGTTCGTCCGCGAAGCGGTGCAGCAACTGCTCGGTACCCGCGGCCAAGCGCAACTCGGTGTCTGGGTTACCGCGTAACGCCCGAAGCGCGTTGCCGATCACCGCGATATCGATACCCTCTTGCAACAATGCACCGGCCGCAGGCGGCAGCCAGCCCAGCGCCGCGATCGCCATGGCCAGCAGCGACAGGCTCATGCCGACGACCGCGCTCTGCACCGCGATCCGCCGCGACCAGCGCGCGATGTCCATCGCATCGGCCAGCCGATCGAGCCGATCGGTGGTCAACACGATGTCGGCGGCCTCCGAGGACGCGGTGGCTCCCCGGGCGCCCATCGCCACCCCGACGGTGGCCGCCGCCAGCGCGGGGGCGTCGTTGACGCCGTCACCGACCATCACCGTCACCGCGCGTTCGGATTCGGCGCGCACCGCGGCGAACTTGTCGGCCGGGCTCTGGTCGGCGTAGACCTCGTCCAGGCCCAGAATCGTGGCGACCTCCCGCGTCGGTTCGGCCCGGTCGCCGGTGAGCAGGATCAGCCGGTTCAGCCCGGCCTCGCGCAATCGGCGCACGGTGCGCGGCGCGTGCCGGCGCAATGGGTCGCGCAGTAACACCGCCCCGGCCGGGTCGCCGTCGACGCAGACCCAGGCGATCGCCGCGCTGTCCAACCGGGCCCGGTTGATCGCGGCTCGCACCCAGGCGCCGGTCAGGGCGTCGGCGGCCGACTTGCCGACCGTGATCCGATGCCCGTCGATGTTGGCGGTGACACCGCGGCCCGGCTCTTCGGCGACTTCAGCCGGGAGCGACAAGCGCAGACCCCGGCTGAGCGCTTCGGTGACGATGGCCTCGGCCAGGACGTGCGGGGAAAGCTGGTCCACCGAGGCGGCCAGCCGCAGCGTCTCGGTGGCGTCCCGGCCGGGGGCAGCCACCACGTCGACCACAACAGGACGCCCCATCGTCAGCGTGCCGGTCTTATCCATCACCAAAGTCGTTGCGTGCCCGAGGTTTTCCAACGCGACTCCGCTGCGGATCACCACCCCGGCCCGGGACGCCCGAGACAGCCCGGAGACGATCGCCACCGGCGCGGCCAGCAGCAGCGGACACGGGGTTGCCACCACCAGAACCGCCACGGCGCGGACGGCCGACCCGCTCGCCAGCCAGGCAGCCGCGGCCAGCAGCAGCGACAGCGGCAGGAACCATGCCGCGTAGCGGTCGGCCAACCGCACGATCGGTGCGGTCTCCGCACCCGCCTGCTGCGCCATTCGGACAATGCCGGCGTAGGTGCTCTGGTCGGCGGTTTTGGTGGCGCGCAGCTCAAAAGCGCTGCCGGCGTTGACCACACCGCTGCGGACCGGTTCGCCGACCGCACGTTCCACCTGCAGCGGCTCGCCGGTCAGCGCGGACTCGTCAAGGACGGCTACCACGTCGACGATGCGCCCGTCCACGGGGACCACCTCACCCGGGCCGACAACGACAATGTCGTCGACGACCACGTCCGCCAACGGGACAAGACTGACCTGGGTGCCGGCACGTCGCCTTGCAAACCGCGGCGCACGCTCGAGCAGCGACCGCAGGTCGCGCGACGCGCGGCGTTCGGCGGCCGCATCGAGGGCACGACCACTTGCCAGCATCACCGCGATCAATGCGCCGGCCACGTATTCGCCCACCAGCAGGGTGCCGATCAGTGACAACACCGCGATGACGTCGACGCCGATGCGGCCCCGGCGCAACGCGGCCATGACCCAGACCGAGGCCGGCACGACGGCCAGTGCGGTACCCGCGATCCAACAGCCGTCGGCCAGGCGGCGCTCGCCAAGCAACCAGGCGATCCCGCCGGCGGCCAATAGACCTACGGTCGACACCACCAGTGCCGGTTCGATCAATCGGCGAACTCGCGATAGCCACCGGTCGCCCGAAGTTGCGGTATCGCCAACCACCTCGAAAATCCTATCGCTTGCCGATACTTTCGACGTCCACCACAGCCGGGCCCGATACAGCGCAACGAATCCGCAATCGAGTTCACCAGCTCGACGTTGGCCCTGCTAGGGCCGTAATGCCCAGCTCCCCCGGGTCCTTGGACTCCGGGCCTGGCCGGGCCGACGTCGACGCATTTCGTGATTCACGAGCCGGGTGCTGCGTACAATCACGCGCCGATAGGTCTAGCCGTATACCCGGCCGCGGGACGAGCACCGAAGGAATCCGATGCCGATAGTCAGGTTGCTGGTCGTCGTCTTCGCGCTCAGTTGGCCGGGGATCGTGGCATGCGGGTCGCCGCAAAAGCCGGCGCCACGCCCGTCGGCTTCGAGTTCCACCTCGACGACGGTCAACACGACCACTGCGAGCACCAGCCAACCCGGTACCACTGCGTCACCGTCAGCTCCCACCACCACCGCACCGTGTGTGGGGTTGTCGATCTGTCCACCGCCGCCGCCGGACGCCGAGGGCAATCCCGCGTGTTTCTATTCCGACGGCTGGCAGGCGACGTCGTCCGGGGCCGGCATCGAGGTGTGGTATTTCCATGAGCCGCAGAACATGGCAAAGCCCGACAAAGTGACCGCGGTAGTGCGCAAGAAGGACGGCACCATCGAGTCCCAGGAAGCCGATATCGAAGCGGGGCAACAAGTACACCGCTTCGAGTTTGCGACCATCAACCAATCTGCGGTCGCAGAGGTGTTTTTCGACAGCAGCGCCGGCCGGTGCTTCGTCATCGGGCCGGGCAGCTGACGATCTCAGTGTCGTTCTCCTGACACATCGCGCCGCGAGGCGCCGATGAGTTTCTGCATCAGCCGGTGCCCGCCGAGGACTATCGCGGCACGATCGGGTCCACTGCCGCGGTGCACCGCGGCGGCGTTGTCTCCGGTGATGAACACCGGGCCGGATGCCAAGTTCTGCAAACCCTCGCGCGCTGCGTCGGCGGGTTCGGCCACCGAGATCCCGGGCACGTCGAAGTTCAGGCCGGCTCGCTCCATGGCCGGCGTGCGGGTCACCCCCAGCACCAACTCGAGAACGTCAACCCCGCAGTCGCGCAGCTCCAGCCACAGGCTCTCGGCGAACAGCCGACTGAACGCCTTGACGCCGGCATACACCGACTGCCGCATCGAGCCGTATGTCGCTGCGCTCGAACCGATCAGCAGGATGCCGCCGCGACGGCGGGCGCGCATCGGCCGGCCGAAGTGATGTACCAGTTCGAGCATCCGGGTCACGTTGAGGTCGACGACTCGAGCGATGTCGGTCAGATCGGCGTCGAGGAACTTCTGCCGGCAGGTGTTGGCGCCGGCGTTGTAGATCAGCAGGCCGACCTCCAGGTCGGCCGTTTCCGCGCTGATCCGCCAAATCGATTCAGTATCAAGAAGATCCACGGCAATCGTATGCACCTGCACACCGATCTCCCGGCACCTGTCCGCGGTGTCGGCCAGCGGTCCCGGCTTGCGCGCGATCAGCACCAGGTTCAGCCCGGCACCGGCCAACTGCGTGGCGAATTCCGCGCCTACGCCCTCCGAACCACCGGCGATCACCGCCCACGGGCCGTACTTCGCGACGTCGGGCATGGTTCCTCCTCCGCGCTGAAGCCAGCACCACGTGGCATCGGCGAAAGCCACCAGTTCTATTCGGGCACCGCGATCGGGTTAGCGCAAGACCGAGTCCTTACAGTTTCCGTCATGAGCACCGTCTTGGACATCGCCAGCAACGGACCGACCCGGGTCTGGACGATCAACCTGCCCGATGTCGGCAACGCGATCACCGGCAAGGATTTCATCGCCGCATTCGAAACCGCCGTCGACGACGCTAACGCCGACACCAGCCTCTGCGCGGTCATTTTGACCGGAACCGGCAAGATCTTCTCCGCCGGCGGCAACGTCAAGGAGATGGCCGACCGCGACGGGATGTTCGGGCTGGACGCGATCGATCAGCGGCACGCCTATATCGACGGGATCCAGCGGATCCCGCGGGCTTTGACCCGGCTCGAGGTTCCGTTGATCGGCGCGATCAACGGGCCGGCCATCGGCGCCGGCTGCGACCTGGCGATGATGTGCGACGTTCGGGTCGCGTCGGAACGCGCCTGGTTCGCCGAGAGCTTCGTGCAGCTCGGGCTGATCCCCGGCGACGGCGGCACCTGGTTTCTGCAGCGGATCGTCGGCTACGAACGCGCCGCAGAGATGACGTTCACCGGCGACCGGGTGGACGCCCCGACCGCCCTGCAGTGGGGCATGGTGAGCCGCGTGGTACCACACGAGGAACTGCTGGCCGAAGCACAGGCGCTGGCCGACCGCATCAGCAACAACCCCGCCCACGCATTGCGGATGGCCAAGCGGCTGCTGCAGGAGTCACGGACCGGATCCCTGGAGTCGACGCTGGGGATGGCCGCGGCTATGCAACCGCTGGCCCATCGCGACCCCGAGCACCAGCACCGCATCGCCAAGTGGAAGACCCGTTGATGGCACCGCCCAGGTTGGTGCCGCCCGCCGTCGTCGACCCCTCGGGCACCGACGCGTTGCGGGCCGAGGTTCGCGCGTTTCTCGCCGAGCAATTGGACGCCGGAGCATTCACCCCGTCCGTCGATGCCTGGCTGACGCAGTGGGACGAGCAGTTCACCGCGGCGCTGGCGGCACGCGGCTGGCTGGGCATGACCGTGCCCGTCGAATACGGCGGCCACGGACGCTCATTTGTGGAGCGGTTCGTCGTCACCGAAGAACTGCTGGCAGCCGGTGCTCCGGTGGCCGCGCATTGGGTCGCGGACCGCCAAATCGTGCCGTCGCTGCTCAAATACGGTACCGATCAACAGAAGTCGCATTTCCTGCCGCGGATTGTGCGTGGCGAGTGCTTTTTCGGCATCGGCATGAGCGAACCCGATTCCGGCTCCGACCTGGCCAGTGTGCGCACCCGGGCCGAGCGCGTCGCCGGCGGCTGGTCGCTGTCGGGCACCAAGGTCTGGACGTCGGGCGCCCATCGCGCACACGCATTCATCGTGCTCGCCCGCACCGCACCGGTGGATCGAGCCGATCGCCACGCCGGGCTCAGTCAGTTCATCGTCGATCTGCGCTCGGCCGGCGTCGAGATCCGTCCTATCATCTCGATGAACGGCGACCACCATTTCAACGAGGTCATCCTCGACAAAGCGTTCGTGCCCGACGGCATGGTGTTCGGCGAAATCGGCGACGGTTGGCAGCAGGTGACATCGGAGCTGAGTTTCGAGCGCAGCGGGCCCGAACGCTTCCTGTCGACCTTCGTACTGCTGGCTTCGGCCGCCGAAAACATGGCCCTGCAACGGCTTTCGTATGATGTCAATCTGGGGCGGCTGGTGGCGCGGGTTGCCGGGCTGCATCAGATGTCGGCCGCGGTGGCGGGTGCGCTGCAACGCCATGAACGGGCCGACGTCGCCGCGGCGGTGGTCAAGGTGCTCGGCACCACCGCCGAAGGCGACATCGCCGACTTCGCCGACCGCCACGCAGGCGGTGATTCGCACTACGCCGATCTGGTGTCGCGGGCGATCGACCAGCGTCCGGGGTTCACGCTGCGCGGCGGCACCAACGAGGTGTTGCGGGGTGTCATCGCGCGGGGGCTGGGGCTGCGATGACGACCGTCGATCCAACCGGCCCGGTCGACCCCGCCCTGGCCGAGATGATGGACGCCGTCTTCGCGGGTTATCGCGAAACCCATCCTGGGGGCGTGGCGCGTGACGCGGCACTGTGGGGACGCCTCGATGATCTCGGCCTGGTGCGGCTCACTGGGTCCGAAGAGTCCGGCGGCAGCGGTGCCGGCTGGTACGAAGCGGCCGAGCTGCTTGCCGCGGCGGTTCGCCATGCGGTGCGAATTCCGTTGGCCGAGCACGATTTGTTGGCGTGCTGGCTGCTGCAGGCCAACCGGATGCCCGCCGACAGCGCGGTGCGGACGGTGTGTCTGCTCGACGACCGGGGCATTGCCGAAGACGTGCCCTGGGCCAGCGGCGCAGACCGGATCGTGGTGGTCTGGCACACCGGCTCCGGATACCAGCTGGCCGACGTTGCGGCAGAATCGCTCGTTATCACCGCTGGTACCAACCTGATCGGTGAACCGCGCGACACGGTATCGGCGGATCCCGCCGTGCTGCGCGGGGTTCCGGTTGCCATGCCGGTGGTGGCGACGCTGTCGCGCAGGTCTGCGCTGGTGCGGGCGATCCAGGTGTGTGCGGCACTGGACCGGATTGTGCAGCTGTCCATCGAGCATGCGACTTCACGGGTCCAGTTCGGCCGGCCGCTGTCGAAATTTCAGGCGATCCAGCACCTGATCGCCGACATCGCCGCCGAGGCCGCCCTCGCCCGGGCCGCGACGAAGTCCGCGCTCACCGCCGCGGTTCGCAGCGAGTGGTCCGCGCCGAACCTGGATTTCCTTGTCGCCGTTGCGCGTTCGTGTGCGGGTCAGGCCTGCTCGGTCGTGGTGCGCAATGCTCACCAGGTCCATGGCGCGATGGGTACCACGCACGAACACCGCCTGCACGAGTACACCCGCGCGGCACTGGCGTGGCGCTCGGAGTTCGGTTCGGTCCACTACTGGGACGAGCAGGTCACCCGCGCGGCACTGAAAGCGGGGTCGGCCGGCCTCTGGAGCCTGATAACCGGGTGACGCCAGGCGCTTTTCGCCGGGCGTAACGCCACGGCGAAAAATCGCGCTGCTCGATATCGCTCTGGCGTTACGCTCACGCTGCGCGTCAGGCCGGCTCCCCCTAACCGGCGTCGAGAACCGGTCCGCCGGCAGCCGATGCCCCCCTGGCGACCACGATCGGCATCGACGTTGCGGCGTCGGTGCGCAGGATGGTGTGCACCACATTGACCAGATCCTCGACCGGCATTAACTTGCCCGGCATAGTGCCGGCGGACAGCCACAATGGATAGGCCTTCCTGGCAAGATCGCCGTCCCAGCCGATGTTCATTCCGGTCCGTGCATCGCCCTCGCCGCCGGCGCACTCGCCCACGATGAGGCAGGTGAACCCGATACCGGGGTGCTCGGCTCGCCATGCCTCGACGAGCCGTTGAAGAGCCGCCTTGCTGACCCCGTACGCGCCGAGCCCGGGCCACGGCGGTGTGTAACCACCCGTGTCGGATGACAAGTAGACCGCCTTGCCCGAGGCGGCGGCCAAGTGTGGCACCGCTGCCGCGGTCGCCACCGCCGCACCAATGACGTTGGTGTCGAAGACTTGCCGCCAGGTGTCGGCATCGGTATCGACCAGGCGGACCAGTGGACTGATGGCCGGGGCGTAGACGAGGTTGTCGATGCCGCCGAGCGCCTCGGCGGCCGCGGCGATAGCCGATCGGCACGACGCCTCGTCGGTGACGTCGCATTCCAGGGCAATGGCACCGGGGCCGGCTTCGTTGGCAGCGGCCTGGGTTCGCTCGAGCCGCCGCGCGAGCAGCGCGACGTCGTCGCCGCGCTGCGCAAGTCCGATGCCGATACAGCGCCCCAGGCCGCTCGAATCGAGGCGCCGATGACCACCGTTTTCGACATAGCCGCCTCCTACCCCAAGCGTTGACCATGTGCGACGAGTCCCGCCAAAGCCACAGCGTATCGGGTCGCCGAAACTGTGTTATTGCAGACAAAGTGCGAGTACGGGCCTGCGAAATTACAGGCTCGGCGAGACGGCTGGTCGGGCAGCCGATCCGAAACGCTACTGCCCGGCAATGCCGGCGACAGCGGACTGGCTCGGCAATTCGTTCGCGGCTTGCAGCACCACCGCGCTGCGCGCATCGACGGTGAGCGTTGCCGCGGCGGGCAATTCGTCGCAGGGCGCCAGCCGCCGGGCACCGGTGTAGATCACCGTGCGCCACCTCTCGCCGAATTTGGCTGGTGGCAAGGTGAATTCGATCGGCTCGTGGTGGGCGTTGAAGCACAGGACGAACGAGTCGTCGAGCACCCGCTGACCCCGTAGGTCGCGGTCGGGGATGCCGTGGCCGTTGAGGAACACCGCGATGGATTTCGCGTAGCTCGCGCCCCAGTCCTCCTCGGTCATCTCCGATCCGTCGGCGGCGAACCAGGCGATGTCGGGCACACCGTCCTCGCCGCGACGGCCCACCGGCTTGCCGGAAAAAAACCGGCGCCTGCGAAATACCGGATGGTTGGCCCGCAGCGCCGACACCGCGCGGGTGAAATCCAGCAGGCCGGTGTCGGCCTCGGCCCAATTGACCCAGGTGATTTCGTTGTCCTGGCAGTAGCCGTTGTTGTTCCCGTTCTGGGTGCGTCCGAGTTCGTCGCCGTGGCAGATCATCGGCACGCCCTGGGACAGCAGCAAGGTGGTGAGGAAGTTGCGCTGCTGGCGGCTTCGCAGCTCGTTGACGCCGGGATCGTCGGTCGGTCCCTCCACGCCGCAGTTCCACGAGCGGTTGTAGCTCTCGCCGTCGTTGTTGTCCTCGCCGTTGGCCTCGTTGTGCTTGTCGTTGTAGGAGACCAGGTCGCGCAGCGTGAACCCGTCGTGGGCGGTGACGAAGTTGATCGAGGCCACCGGCCGGCGCGCGGTGTGCTCGTAGAGATCGGCAGATCCGGACAGTCGGTAAGCGAACTCGTCGAGGGTGGCGGGCTCACCGCGCCAAAAGTCGCGGACGGTGTCGCGGAATTTTCCGTTCCACTCCGTCCACTGCGGCGGGAAATTGCCCACCTGGTAGCCGCCGGGTCCGACATCCCAGGGCTCGGCGATGAGTTTGACCTGGCTCACCGTCGGATCCTGTTGGACGAGTTCGAAAAACGTTGCCAGCCGGTCGACTTCGTAGAACTCCCGGGCCAGCGTCGCGGCCAGGTCGAACCGGAAGCCGTCGACGTGCATCTCGGTCACCCAGTAGCGCAACGAATCCATGATCAGCTGCAGCGAGTGCGGATGACCGACGTTGAGGCTGTTGCCGGTGCCGGTGTGGTCGAGGTAGTAGCGCTTGTCGTCGTCGACCAGCCGGTAGTAGGCGGCGTTGTCGATTCCGCGCATCGACAGCGTCGGGCCCAGGTGGTTGCCCTCGGCGGTGTGGTTGTAGACCACATCGAGGATCACCTCGATGCCCGCCTCGTGCAGGGTGCGCACCATCGCCTTGAACTCCTGCACCTGCCCACCTGCCGACGTGGCGCTGGAATACTTCGGGTCGGGCGCAAAGAACGAAATGGTGTTGTAGCCCCAGTAATTCGAGAGCCCCTTCTCGACCAGGGTGGAGTCGTTGGCGAAGTGGTGCACCGGCATCAGCTCGATCGCGGTGACACCGATGCTGGTGAGGTGCTCGACGATCGCCGGGTGGGCCACCGCGGCGTAGGTGCCGCGTAGGTGCTCCGGGATGTCCGGGTGCGTTTGCGTCAGGCCTTTGACGTGAGCCTCGTAGATGACGGTGTCGGCGTAGTGGTGATTCGGCGGGCGGTCGGTGCCCCAGTCGAAGTAGGGGTTGATCACCACGGCTTTGGGCATACTGGCCGCCGAGTCGTCCTCATTGCGGCTCTCCGGGTCGCCGAAGGTGTAACCGAACAGCGACTGGTTCCAGTCGAAAATGCCGTCGATGGCCTTCGAATACGGGTCCAGCAGCAACTTACTCGGATTGCACCGGTGCCCGGCGCGGGGGTTGTAGGGACCGTGGACCCGATACCCATAGCGCTGGCCGGGTTCGATGGTCGGCAGGTAGGCGTGCCAGACAAAGGCGTCGACCTCGGGCAGGGTGATCCGGGTCTCGGTGCCGTCGGCGTCGAACAGGCACAGCTCGACCCGCTGGGCGACCTCGCTGAACAGCGCGAAATTCGTGCCGGCGCCGTCGTACGTCGCGCCCAGCGGGTAGGCCCGGCCGGGCCAAACCTCGAGAGTGGGCGTGGGGGCGACGACGGGAGCGCTGGTCATGGCGCAGTTGATACCCCGTCGGTGCCGCGGCCAAACCCGGCCCAGGTTATCCCCGTCGGCTTCGGTCGACGTCAGCCGGATACGAAACGCCTTGCGGGGGAAGCGATTTCGCGGAGCACCGAGCTGACTCGGCTGGCGGCGCGCACTGCGGCGCCCGTAGTCGGCGGTCACCGAGGTTGAACAAATCTAGAGATTTATCTACCCATTGCACAAATTCTCTGATATGTTCATCAGGTCGACCCACCGCCCCGGTGGCGACCTAGTCCAGACCCGCCGCCCCGGCGGCGACCTAGTCCAGAAGGGAAACATCATGGGGACCACCGCAATGGGAGCAGTAATAGCGTCTCCGGTCGAACGATGGCGAGACCGTAAGCGACACCTGTGGCTGGTGGGACTCGTCCTGCCCACGGCGTTGCCGGTGAGCGTCGCGGTTGCCTGGGCATTCGGCAAACTCGGCTGGAACGCCGCCACTCCGGTGTTGTGGTGGGTAGGGCCACTGCTGCTCTACGTCCTGTTGCCCATCCTGGACCTGTTCTTCGGCCCCGATGGCCAAAACCCGCCCGACGAGGTGATGGAGCGACTCGAGAACGACAAGTACTACCGCTACTGCACCTACGCGTTCATTCCGTTCCAGATGGTCAGCCTGGTGCTGGCGTGCTACCTGTGGACGGCCGACGACCTGAGCTGGCTCGGCATCAGCGGCGGCCTCGGCCTGATCTCCAAGATCGGCCTGACGCTGACCATCGGCGTCGTCGGCGGGGTGGGCATCAACACCGCCCACGAGTTGGGGCACAAGCGCGAGAACCTCGAGCGATGGCTGTCCAAGATCACCCTCGCCCAGACGGTGTACGGACACTTCTACATCGAGCACAACCGCGGCCATCACGTGCGGGTGGCCACCCCGGAGGACCCGGCCAGCGCGCGATTCGCGGAAAGCTTCTGGATGTTCTTGCCGCGCAGCATGTTCGGCTCACTGAAGTCGGCCTGGGAACTGGAAAAGACCCGCATGCAGCGGATCAACCAGCCCAGCTGGAGCCTGCGCAACGACGTGCTCAACGCCTGGGTCATGTCGATCGTCCTGTTCGGCGGGCTGACCGCCGTATTCGGGTGGCAGGTGCTGCCGTTCCTGATCATCCAGGCGTTCTACGGCGCGTCGCTGCTGGAATCGGTCAACTACCTCGAACACTACGGTCTGCTACGGCAACGAACCGCTTCCGGGCGCTACGAACGGTGCGCGCCGGTGCACAGCTGGAACTCCGACCACATCGTCACCAACATCTTCCTCTACCACCTGCAGCGGCACAGCGATCATCACGCCAATCCCCTGCGCCGCTATCAGACGCTGCGCAGCATGGCCGGCGCCCCCAACCTGCCCAGCGGGTACGCCACCCTGATCACCCTGACCTACCTCCCACCGCTGTGGCGAAAGGTGATGGACCACCGCGTAATCGAGCACTACGGCGGTGACATCACCAAGGTGAACATCGATCCGCGCAAGCGTGACAAAGTCCTGGCCCGCTACGGAATCCGGTGATGGCCGCCGTCCATGCGCGGGCTCGGCCCGCGGGTACCGAACCCGGCCCCGCGGGCACGACGCCCAAAGCACGGTCGATGCGCACTAATCTCAGCCTCATGGTCGAGACCGAGCCATCGCGAAACCGCAACCCGTATCAGAGCACCGCGTTGAGCCTGATGCACAACGGGGTGCTCGACGCGCTGCACGGCCTACTGCTCCAACGGAAGTGGTCGTCGATCACGATGGCCGACGTGGCATCGGCGGCCGGCGTCAGCAGGGGAACCATCTACAACGAGTTCCAGTCACGACGCGGCCTGGCGCGTAGCTATGCCCTTCGGCTGACGGACACCATCGTCACCGGAATGCGAACGGCTATAGACGAACACCACGGCGACGGCTACGGCGCCATGCGGACGGTCTTTCGCGACTTCTTCGACCGCGTCGACCATGATCCCCTTGTCCAAGTATTGCGAACCGAAGACGCACCCAACGACATTCTCCGATTGATCACGGTCGAGAGCCAGTTCCTGGTCGACCATGCCTCGGGCCAGCTGTCGCAGACCTTCCAGCACAGCTGGGTCAACGCCGACGAATACGACGCGACGGTGATGGGCCAGGCCGTGGTCCGGGCCGCCCTGAGCTTTCTCGCGCTGCCCCCGGCCGACGCCGACGAAGCCGCGCGGGGCATGGCGCGCCTGCTCACGCCGTTCGTCGAAGCGATCGGTGGCCAGCGCATGTCTGAAACCGACCGGCATTGACCATTGCACCCGGGACCGAAACACGTTGTCAGGCAGGCGTTACCCGTTCAATCTCCGACGCGGATCATCAACCGGCTTGTTACCGGATGGCATCCGGTGGCGACGATATTGACTGCTAATTCCTGCACGATCCCCTTGACGACCACGGTGGGCGTGCCCACGAACGCCAGTGAACCGCACGAAACGTGCAACGTTCCCTGGTAGCTGGTTCCGTTCCAGTGCACCACCCCCGAACCGCCTGGGGTGACAATCGTCGCGTCGCAACCAGGGCAATCGGAACGCACCGGTTGGGTCCATGGCCCGTTGTCGAACTTGTAGGTGCCGCTGAAGAGCGGCCCCGGTTGGGCGGCCGGGAAGGTAGGTGCGGCGGGCGGGGGAACGGGTTGGTTACGGGGGATGTCGTTGGTGGCGGTGGTTCCGGCCGGACGGTCGAACGCTTGGCCGGTCACGACGTCGACGAGGACGAAGGTAGTAATGGTTGAGGCGCTGGGTTGGACGGCCGCCAGGGCTTCGGAGTCGTAGCCTGGCCAGGCTGTGCCGAGGGGTTGGGCATCGCCTGATAGCGAGATCGGCGCGGTGAGGGGGTTGCCGCAGTAGCAGCGGGCGCGCGGGACTCCGTGGGCGTCGACGAATGCGGCTGTGCCGGTTTGCAAGACAGATTGCAGGGTGGTGGGGCGGCTTCCGTCGAATCCGTGGTTGGTGACGCGGGTGTCTAGGCGCAGTAGTACCGGGGTGAGTTCGCGCAAATACGTGGGGATGTCGGCGGGGGTGAGGGGGTGACCGCCGCTCCAGAACAGGCTCGGATCGCTATTGAGCGCTTCCACGAAGGCCCCTGCCTGAGCGGGGTGGCTGCTCAGGAAGGTGATCATTTTGTCGCGGTCGCATTCGGCGTTGTTGAGCGTGCCGCCGTAGAGGCCGTCGCGGTCGCCGGGCAGTGGCTGGGTGGCTATGGGGGTGCCGCCGTTGTGTGGTTGCAGAGAGGGTGGGGATTGGGTGTTGGTCGGCGGCGGCGCGGCCGCGGGGGGCATGAACGGGTTCGCGCCGGGATCGGTGGCTGCGGTGAGTACGAGTTCTCCGCGGGTCTGCTTGGCGGACAAGACGTTACGCAGTAACACCGCACCGCCACCCGCGGCTGCGACAAGCAGGACAACGAGGGCTGCGATCAGCCGGTTGTGTCTTACCCGGATGTTTTGTTGCGGGGTCGGGTCGTGCCGCGGTGCCTGCGGGCGTGGGCGGGTAGGGTCGACTGCCGCTGCGACGGTCGCGTCGGCGGGGGCGGAGTCGAGAGCGTGCTGTGCGTCGGCGGCCAGTGCGCCGCAGGTGGGGTACCGCTGGGTGCGGTCTTTGGCGAGGGCGCGCTGGATGACCTCATCCATAGCCTCGGGTATGCCGGTTTGCGGTGCGGCGGGGCTGTGGCTGGGACGGGGCGCGGGCAGCTGCAGGTGTGCGTGCATCAACTGTTCGGGAGTATGGCCTGGATAGGGTGTGGACCCGGTCAGCAGGTGGTAGAGGGTGCAGCCCAGCGCGTACTGATCGGCGCGGGCATCCAGGGTGATCGAGGGGTCGAATTGTTCCGGGGCGGCGTATTGCAGGCTGCCGTGGAACATGCCCGTCACGGTGAGCCCGGTGCGGTCATCGAGGGCTTTGGCGATGCCGAAGTCGGCGAGCAACACTCGTTCGGGCTCGCCTGCCGCAGGCCGGGTGAGCATGATGTTGGCGGGTTTGACGTCGCGGTGCAGCACGGCGGCGGCGTGGGCGAAGTCCAGTGCCTTGGCGGTCTCGGCGATGATCCGTACGGCCCGAGCGACCGGCAGGGGGCCGTCGCGCAGCGCCGCCGCGGCGTCGGAGCCGTCGATGTATTGCATCGCGATCCACAACTGCCCGTCCTGATCACCGCGGTCGTAAACGGCGACGATATTGGGATGGTCCAGGCGTGCGACGTGGTCGGCTTCGCGCAAGAAACGGGCACGCACATGGTCGTCGTCGCTCATGTGGCGCATCGGTAGCTTCAACGCGACCAGTTTCGGCAGATTGGGGTGGTGAGCCAGGTAGACCGCGCCCATTCCGCCTACGCCGAGCAGTCGCTCAATCCGATAGCCGGCGAAGACCTGACCCGGCCGCAACCGGTCTTGTGCCATGACCACCGCCTTGCCATGGGATGATTGCCCGCACCCATGGTCGCACCGAATCGAACGTGCCGACCTCAGTACGGTGGGAAACATGAAATATCTCGACGGCGACGGAATGGGAAAAGTTAGCCGTATCGGCGGCTCGGCAAAAGCGAACGGATCCTCGGCGAAGCACTCGGCGACCGCCGCGGCGAGGTCGCGGTGGCCAGCAAGATCTTCCCGGTCGCGCCGTTTCCCGCCGTCGTCAACCAGCGCGCGCAGGCCAGCGCCCGGCGGCTGCAGCTCGACCGCATCCCGCTCTACCAGGTTCACCAGCCCAATCCGGTGGTCCCCGATTCGGTGATCATGCCCGGAATGCGCGAGCTTCTCGACGGCGGCAAGATCGGCGCGGCCGGCGTGTCCAACTACTCGCTGGCCCGATGGCGCAAGGCCGACGCCGCGCTTGGCCGCCCGGTCGTCAGCAACCAGGTGCATTTCTCCCTTGCCCACCCGGGCGCGCTCGACGACCTGGTTCCGTTCGCCGAGCGGGAGAACCGCGGCGTCATCGCCTACAGCCCGCTGGCGCCGTCGCCGGCTAAAACTAAATCGTGCGGGTCAGCCGGCTGGCGAGTAGCTCCGCGAACCGCGCCGGATCCTCTGGCGTTCCGCCTTCGGCCAAAAGTGCTGTGCCGTAAAGTAATTCCGCGGTCTCCGGCAACGAGGGATCGTCACCGCGGTCTTGGTGTGCTTGACGCAGGCCGGTCACCAGCGGGTGATCGGGGTTGAGCTCCAAGATCCGCTTGCCGACCGGAACTTCCTGACCCGATGCCCGGTAGATGCGGGCCAGCGCCGGGGTGATCCCGAAGGCGTCGGTGATCAGGCAGGCCGGCGACTCAGTCAGCCGCGTCGACAACCGCACTTCCTTGACGTGTTCGCTCAAGGTCTCCTTCAGCCAGGTGAGCAGGTCGGCGAACTCCTTCTGCTGCTCCTCGCGCTCGGCCTCGCTCTGGTCCTCGGCGGAGTCCAGGTCCACCTCGCCTTTGGCGACCGACTGCAGCGGCTTGCCGTCGAACTCGCTGACCACCCCGACCCACACTTCGTCGACCGGGTCGGTGAGCAGCAGCACCTCGTAGCCCTTGGCTTTGAACGCCTCGAGATGCGGGGACCTCAGGATCTGCTGACGCGACTCCCCGGTGGCGTAGAAAATCTGCTCCTGGCCCTCCTTCATGCGCGACACGTACTCGGCCAGCGTGGTGGCTTCCTCCTCGCTGTGGGTCGAGGCGAAGGATGAGATCTGCAGCAGGGTTTCCCGGTTGTCGAAGTCCGACAGCAGACCCTCCTTGACGACCTTGCCGAACTGGGTCCAGAAGGTGCGATAGTCCTCCGGGCGCTCGCCCTGCAGGTCCTTGATGGTGGCCAGGACCTTCTTGGTCAGGCGGCGGCGGATGGCCTTGATCTGGCGATCCTGCTGCAGGATTTCTCGGGACACGTTGAGCGACATGTCCTGTGCGTCGACCACACCCTTGACGAAGCGCAGGTATTCGGGCATGAGCTGGTCGCAGTCGCCCATGATGAACACGCGCTTGACGTAGAGCTGGATTCCGAAGCTGGCATCCCGGTTGAACAGGTCGAACGGGGCGTGCTTGGGGATGAACAGCAGGGCTTGGTACTCGAAGGTGCCCTCGGCCTTCATCGCGATGACTTCCAGCGGGTCGTCCCAGGCGTGTGCGATGTGCTTGTAGAACTCCTGGTACTCCTCGGCGGAGACCTCTTCTTTGGGCCTGGCCCAAAGTGCCTTCATCGAGTTGAGGGTCTCGGTTTCGACGCCGACGGTCTCTTCGCCACCTTCGTCGTCGGGGGCGGGTGGGGTGCGCTTCTCGACCTCCATCCGGATGGGCCACGCGATGAAGTCGGAGTATTTCTTGACCAGGCTCCTGATCTTCCACTCCGAGGTGTAGTCGAACAGGTCGTTCTCGGCGTCTTCGGGCTTGAGGTGCAACGTGACCGACGTTCCCTGCGCAGCCCCGGCGGCTGCTGCGTCGACGGATTCGATGGTGTAGGTGCCGTCGCCGCTGGATTCCCACCGGGTGGCCTCGCTCTCGCCGGCCTTGCGGGTGAGCAGTTCAACTTTGTCGGCCACCATGAAGGACGAGTAGAACCCGATGCCGAACTGACCGATCAACTCCTCGGAGGCGGCGTCGTTCTTGAGGTTCTTGGCCTCCCTGAGTTGCTGTCGGAGCTCGGCGGTGCCCGACTTGGCCAGCGTGCCGATCAGGTCGACGACCTCGGCGCGCGTCATTCCGATGCCGTTGTCGCGAACGGTAAGAGTCCTTGCACCTTTGTCCACTTCGAGCTGGATGTGCAGATCGGAGGTGTCGGCGTTCAGTTCCTTGTTGCGTAAGGCTTCGATCCGCAGCTTGTCCAGCGCATCGGACGCATTAGAGATCAACTCCCGCAGGAACGAATCCTTGTTGGAGTACACCGAATGGACCATCAGATCCAGCAGTTGCCGGGCCTCCGCCTGAAACTCCAGCTGCTCGACATGCGCGTTCATGACATTCCTTCCGACGAGATCGCGTCTCGAATTTAGCGAGCCGCCAGCCGGCCGTGGGCTGGGGGTGTGCACCAACCCCTCGAAAGCGGGTGGCGATGCCGTTGTTCGCGCCGAGTTCCAGCGCAGTCGCACACCCGGTTTACTACCGGGTGTCGATGGCATCGCGATTCGGTGAGAAACTTGCCTGATCACAGGCCGCCTGAACCTTGTCATGTCGCTGATTAGGGCCGGGCCGGCCGATCAGTATGACCTCGCCCTCACGCAGCTGACATGACCGGATTCGCCTGTGAGCTGCCGGGTTTCGATGTCAGTAAAGCCGACCTGTCTCAGCATCCGGGCAAGGTCGTTGGCTCGGTACAGGCGATAGACGCCCAAGTCGAACCGACGGGGCGCGGCCGAGTCGCCGTCGCGGAAGGCGAGCACCACGCGCCCGCGGGGGCGCAGAACTCGAGCGATCTCGGCGAGTGTCGTGTCCGGCTGGGACCAGAAGTACACCGTGTGTACACCAACAACGGCGTCAACACAGCTAGTCGGTAGCGGCAGCGTGATCCCGTTTCCCCGCACCAGCTCGACGCGGCCTTCCTGGATCGCCTGGGCGTTGCGGCGACGAGCGGCGGTGAGCATGGTCCCCGAGACTTCGATACCGATGACCTTGGCGGCCCGTTGCGAAAGCAACTGAACAGTGCGCCCTGGTCCGAACCCAATCTCTAGGACGTGCTCGTGAACTTGCGGCGCGAGCAGGTCGATAGCGGCGGCGTTGACCGCTTTGGTCTCACTGACCCAGATGCGGCCCAGTAGACGCCCAAGCACGCCATGGGGTGCGGCGGCTTGCCGCGATAACACACCGGCGATCCAGCTGGCGGAATGAGTGGTGTTGTGAGCCATGCGCACTCCCGCGAAATAGGCGAGAACAGTACCAACCAGGGACATGCCGAACCCGACGCCGACAGCACCAAACGCTGCGATCCCCGCGGCGGGCAACACGAACCCGTATCCGATGACAGCGGTCGGCACCAAATGAGCGGCCAACGGAGCGAGCAGTGGGACGCTACGCATCGGGACGCCCCAGCAAGCCTCGAGTCAAAAGCCCAGCCAACGTGCCCGCAATGATGTCGTCGTCGGGCCACTGCACACCCGCCGGCGCCGGGTCCCACGGCATGTGTACCGCCCACAGCACGCAGGTCTCCACGATGGTGCGAGCGACAACGTCCACTGGCCCAGGCAGGTGCAGCGCACGACGCCGGAGAAGTTCGGTCAGCGCGCTGACCTGTCCTTTGCGGCCCTGGACAAACCAGACCGCGGCGAGTTCCGGCAGTTCCGGGGCACATCGATCCACGACCTTGACGCTGATCCGGTGGCGAGCAAGGCGCCGGTAGAGGTCGCCGATTATCTCGGCGACTTCTTGCTCGACGGGGCAGGTCGGCTGCTCGCTAGACAGGGCCTGCACCAGCCGCAGTTCGGCGACTTCCCGGCCTAGTCGTGTTGCTACCAGCCCCGCCAGCGCGCCATCACCCGGCGTGTGGATCGGAAAGTCGCCTTCGCTGGGCGCCGGCTCGATGCCATCTGCATAGCGCAGCACCGCGCCAAGCAGCGCGGCTTTTCCTTCCACATAGCCGTATAACGTCCCTTTCGCCACTCCCACAACGTCGGCTACGTCTTGCATCTGGGTGCTCCGGTAGCCATTGGCGACGAATGTGTCAGCCGCCGCTGAGATCAGCCGTGAGAACCGGTCGGCCGGCCGGGCGCGCACCATGGTCCGAGTGTAAATTGACTGACTTAGTCAGTCAACAGCGCTCGACGTCGAATCATCCCTGCATCCGACGGGCGACCTCGCCGTATCGCTCGAAGCGCTCCCGATCGCCTCGGGCGTTGTAGAAGACGAGGCGGTCGGTGACCGCGGCGTACTTGTCGGCCAGCGCGTCCGCCAACCCGTCCCAGGTCGACTCCGTGGCGAAGACCGCAATGTGCTCATCGGTGATCTGGCCGGCCATACCGGCGAAGTCACCGGCCTTCTGTTTCTCCCGGATCCGGGCGGTCGTGCCCTCGAATCCCGCTTCGTCGAAGATGAACGCATAGTTGGGTGTGCTGGCGTAGAAGGCGATGCTGGCTCGCACGGCTTCTCGTTCCTTATCACGCTCTTCGTCGCTGTCGCCGACAATCGTCAGCACGGGCACGATCAACGCGACGTCGGACGGTGCGCGACCCGCTCTTGCCGCGCCTTGGGACACGTTGGGCACAACGTGGCGGGCGATGTAGCCAGGCTCGCCAATCGGATGGACGTGTACGCCGTCGGCCACTTCCCCCGCCATCCGCAGCATCCACGGATTCACCGCCGAGATATCGATTTGGGGATCGGGGGCGTCGATGGGGCCCGGGCTCCACTGCGGCGTGATGAAGTCGAGGTCATAGAACTCGCCGTGGTGATCGAGCCTCCCGGTGCGGAAAGCGGCGAAACACGCCTTGACGGCCAGCACGTAGTCGCGCAACCGCGGCCCAGGCCGGTCGAACGCCGTCCCGTAGCGGTGCACGACGTGACGGCGCACCTGGGTGCCCAGGCCGAGCCGGAACTTGCCGCCGGTTGCGTCCTGAAGCTCCCACGCGGTGGCCGCAGTGACGAAGGGGCTCCGCGGGAAGGCCACCGCGACGCCGGTGGACAAGTCGAGGCCGGGAGCCGCCTGCGAGGCCACGGCGGCACTGAGATAGGCGGTGCGGCCCGCCTCGGTGAACACCAGGCCGGAGAATCCGGCCGCCTGGGCCTGCCGGGCCACTTCGCCCACCTCGCCTAATGGCTCGGGAAACGTCATCGCGTCGATGTGCATGGCGGGAGCCTACGTGCACGCTCTGCGGTACGGCTGCAGACGGATCATCAGCCGCTGCCGATCGACGGGCCGCGGCGGGATCGACGTTTCGGTTTGGCCGATTGGCGCCGTGGCGCGATAGTAGCGTTAGCGCGATGCGAGAACGTAGGTGCACGTTTGACTGAGGCTGTCGACTTCCGGCGGTTGTTCGAGTCGGCTCCGGGCCTGTTCTTGGTACTGGACCCTGACTTGAGGATCGTTGCCGTCACCGACGCTTACCTGCAGGCGACGATGACCGAGCGAACGCGGATTCTGGGGCACGTCATCTTCGAGACCTTTCCGGACAACCCCGATGACCCCAATGCCGAAGGAGTCCGCAACCTGCGGGTGTCGCTGGACCGGGTCGTACGCGATCGCGTCCCCGACGCGATGCCGGTGCAGCGTTACGACATTCGGCGCCCGGACGGGGACTTCGAGGAACGCTTCTGGAGCCCCACCAACTCACCGGTGCTGGACTCGGCCGGTGAGTTGCGCTACGTCATTCACCGCGTGGAGGACGTCACCGAGTTCGTCCGCCTGCAAGCATCCGACGCGGCGCAGCAGCAGGAGACGGCCGCGCTGCGCGCCACCACCCACCAGATGGAGCAGGAGGTCTTCGCGCGCGCCTACGAGGTGGCCGAGACAAGTCGAAAGCTCAAGGAGGCCAACGCCGAACTGGCCGATCTCTACGCACGGGCCAAGGAACTCGATGACCTGAAGAGCCAGTTCTTCGCCAACGTCAGCCACGAACTGCGGACTCCGCTGATGCTGATCCTGGAGCCCGCCCGCAGGCTGCTGGAATCGGCCGAACCACAGGAGCCCTCACGTGCCGATCTCGAGCTGATCGTCCGCAATGCCCGGTTGCTGCAACGGCACGTCAACAACCTGCTGGACGCTGCGCGGCTGGAAGCCGGTGCCGTCCAACCCAATTACGCGCACGTGGACGTCGCCGAGCATGTGCGACTGGGTGCCTCCCTGTTCGAATCGCTTGCCGTAGACCGTGACATCGAATTCAGCGTCAATGCAGACCAGCCCGTTACGGCGGAACTCGACCCCGAGCACTTGCACCAGATACTGGTGAATTTGTTGTCCAATGCTTTTAAATTCACCCGGCCCAGTGGCACCGTGCGGTGTTCGGTCTCGACGGATCCCGACCATCGAGTCATCATCGAGGTCGCCGACAGCGGCCCGGGAATTCCACACGAGCAGCGGGAGGCGGTCTTCGAAAGGTTCCACCAGGTCGAGGGCGGTCCCACGCGGGCGGTCGGTGGCACCGGGTTAGGACTGAGCATTGTCCGCGACCTGGTGGGATTGCACCGGGGCAGTGTCACGATCAGCGAAGCCCGCGAGGGTGGCGCGCTGGTAATCGTCGATCTTCCGCGACTCGCGCCCGCGGGTCTGCCGGTACAACCGGCCAGTCCCCGCGGCGACGAGCGCTCCAGCCCGGATCCCGCCGGCGCGATCGCCGAAATCACCGCGATCTCGACGACGTCAGCCCATGGTGAGCCCGATACCGCAGACTCCAAACCTGTCATCGTGGTCATCGAAGACAACGTCGACCTCAATGCCTTTGTGTGCCAGGCATTATCGCCGCACTATCGGGTCAAAGCGGCGTTCGACGGGCGGTCCGGATTAGAGCTGGCGCGCGCACACCGCCCGGACCTGATCGTGTGCGACATCATGATGCCACAGCTCAGCGGAGACGAACTGCTGCACCAGGTCCGCGCCGACCCGGTGCTGGCCAACACGCCGGTGCTGATCCTCACCGCCCGCGCCGACGACCAATCCAGGCTGGCATTGCTCCAAGCCGGCGCGAACGACTACCTGTCCAAGCCATTCCAGCTGGGCGAGCTGCGAGCGCGGGTGGACAACCTGGTGAATCTGCGCCTCGCCGAAGCACACACACGGACCTTACGAGTGGCGGCCGAGCGCGAACGCATCGCGCTGGAACTGCATCGCTCGGTGACTCAGCGGTTGTTTCTCATCAGCCTGCAACTCAGCGCAGTCTTGCCGCTGGCGCGAGTGCCGGCCGTCGCCGAACGCATCGGCGAGTCGGTCAGCGAACTCGACGCCGTCATCAACGACGTCCGCAACACCATCAACCAACTCGACATACCGACCGGCGACGAGACCAATTTTCGGCTACGCATGTCGGATCTACTCGGCGAAGTGGCCGAAGCTCTGGACGCCAGATTCCAGGTTTTCTTCACCGGCGCGCTGGACACCATCGACAGAGCCATCACGAGCGCGCTCTACGACGCGGTCCAGCAGCTGGTCACGGCGATTCTGCGGCATGCCATCGCCGACGAGATCGTCTTGCAGGCCACCTATGAGACCGACCTGGTGGTCACCGTGATCGAAAAATCCAGAACAGCCCCAAGTCCGACGGCGGCCACCGACCTAACGGCCCTACTCCCCCAGCAGCTTGCCGCGCGCGGCACACGACTGGAGATGACCACGCCGGACACCGGCGAGACGGCGTGGACCTGGACGGTGCCGATGGCTGTCACCCGGCCAGCGGACGACTGACCAGACCAGCATTTGCCGGTGCTGACGCCGTTGCGGCCGTCGTCCCGGGCATCGGCTCACCAAGTTGTTGGCGGAATACCGGGATATCAGTCACGGATAAGGATACGGTTTTGCCCCAACAGCGTGGACCAGAACTACGCGGCCAAAGCCGGGTAGGGACCGGGGCACACGAAAACTGGCTCATGTCGCATGTGAACCGGGCGGCGTCGAACAGTGCCCGCATCTCCGCCGGCGAGGCATTGTGCTGCGGCTTCCATCTGCCGGCCGAGGGTGCCTGTAGCAGCGGTTCACGCTGGATCCGGTCACTGAGAATTCCTGTGCCACAGGCGATATCAGCGATGTTTCGGGATCCGTGGGAGCGTAGTTGCGCAATCACCTCGTCGTGCGGCGGACGGTAAGACGGTACACCCATTGCTGCAACACCGGCAGGTTCGTAGGCCGGGGCCAGCAGGCTCCACATCCGGGTGACGACGCCATTGAGCCCGCGACGACGCGCTTGCGTCATGCGCTGAGTACGGAGGTGTAGTAAATGGTGTCGGCCACCGACACCGAGTCGTTGGTGTGGGGGATCGCCGCAAGGCCGTTGTCGGCCAGCAGTTGACTCATCCGGGTAGCAGCTGAGCACCAGCCCAGCTGGTTCAGATAGGCGCCGACATCGTTGCGTTCACCCTCGTAGCCCAGATCGGCGAATTCCAGGTCGAAGCCGTGTTGGCGCCATTTGGCGGTGGCCCGGCGCATCATCTCCCGAGCCTTGTCGAGGTCGAGCTGTGACATGTCCGGAACGGCCTCGCAGCCCAGCCGGCTGCCGTCGGCGCTGAGCGCAGTGATGTTGTCCAGCAGGCGATCCTGAGCAGCCGGCGGCAGGTAACCGAAGAGCCCCTCGGCGATCCACGCGGTCGGCCGACTTCTGTCAAAACCCGTGTGCAGCAAGGCTTTCGGCCAATCGTGGCGTAGATCGACGGCCACCGTGCGCAAATCTGCCGTCGGGGCGGCTCCCAGCCCGGCCAGGGTGGCGGTCTTGAACCCGATCACCTGCGGCTGGTCGATCTCGAACACCGTCATATCGGCCGGCCATGCCAACCGGTAGGCGCGCGCGTCCAAACCGGATGCCAGGATCACGGCCTGGCGGATCCCGGCCTGCGTCGCGTCGTGGAAGAACGAGTCGAAGAAGCGAGTCCGCGCCGCCATCGCATCGGGCATGTGCTCGAGCTTCCAAGCAGACTCGTCGTCATCGACGTCGGCGGCGACCAGGTCACCGGTGGCCCACCGGGTGAAGAAGTCCACGCCGACGGCACGGACCAGCGGTTCGGCAAACCGGTCATCGATCAAGGGGTGCGGGGCCTTGGTGGCTATTGCCCGGGCTGCCGCCACCATCGTGGCCGTCGCTCCCACGCTGGTTGCCAGGTCCCAGGTGTCGTTGTCTGTGCGTGGCATCTGCCTGCTCTCTTGTTCTCGGACCAGCTGATACTTAGATAGTATAACGAAGCGCGGCTGCACCCCCAGCGCGCGGCGGTCGGCGACAGCGGCGAAACCCGATCGGCTGCCCGATGGTGCCGATATTGTCGACGCCCCTCTTTGGCGGCGCAGCTGGTATTACGGTTCCCTCATGACGTTTCAGCCGCCGCCCTACCCGCCGCCTGCGCAGCCACCCGGGCCGGGCCCTTACCCACAACAACCCGGCTACTCCGGCGGCTACCCGCCGCAGCCCAGTCAGTACGGCCAGCCCTATGCGCCGCCTCCGCCGCCGCGAGGCACCAACGGCTTTGCGATCGCTTCGCTGATCTTCGGGGTCCTCGGCGGTGTCCTGCTGAGTGTCATCTTCGGCATCATCGCGCTCAAACAGATCAAGACTCGCGGTCAGGGGGGGCGCGGCATGGCAATCGCCGGTCTGGTGCTGTCCGCGCTGTGGACGTTACTCATCGGGGTCGTGATCATCGCTGCCGTCGTATCCAACGACGGCTCGGTGCGCGCAACCAGCCTCGCCGTCGGGGATTGCATCGAGTCGATCCCGGGTGACAATGCGCGGGTCGCCACGCTGCCGAAGGTGTCGTGCGCCAAACCACACGAGGGCGAGGTGTATGCGCAATTGCGGGTGACTGCACGTAGTTTCCCCGGCCAGTCCAGCCTGGAGAGCGACTATCGGGAGAGGTGCCTGTCGGCGTTCGCCGCTTATGCGCCCAATGCTGCAGACAGCGAGGACTTCGAAAGTTACGTGCTGTATCCCACCCAGGCGACCTGGAATCAGGGTGACCGCGACGTGGTGTGCATCGCCACCACCAAGGTGAAACGGACCGGGTCGATCAAGGGCTGAGGGTGGTCACGAGTTAGTTGTCTGGCCGCTGGGCGCGCTGGGTACCCACGGGAACGGCCTACTGCGCAACACCAAGACGATCGCCAACACCAGCACGACCAGCACCGGCAACCACGGCAGCAGCAACCCGGCCGTCAGCATTATGCCGTAGGCAGCCGAGAGCACCGAGTGCCAGCCGCGGTCGAGCGCACCGAGGAAACCAACCCGGGCCACGGCCGGTTCGGCGGAGATGTTGACGTTGATCGTCGCGTAGGAAATCTGGTCGCCAAGTGTGGCGCGCTGGGCCCGCAGCGAGTCCAACTCAGCCTGTCGTTGGGTCAGCGACGACTCCGCGGCCAGCAGGTCAGCGGTGTTGTCCGCGCGGCGCATCAGCTCCAGCAGCCGATTGACCGAGGTCTGTAATGCCTCGATCCGGGCATCGAGGTCGACGCGCTGCGACGTGACGTCGGCGTGGTTGATCGACATCGACGTGACGGACCCGAGTTTCTTGACGTCGGCCAACACCGCGTCGAGCTTGTCCGCGGGAATGCGGACCACGAGATTGACCACCGGCGACCCGGACCGCGAAGAGGTGCCGGACCGCTCCGAACGCGAGTCCACCCGCCCGCCGGCATCGGTGACCGCGGAGACCAGGCGGTCGGCCAGCTGGGAGGGATCCGCGACGACCATCTGCAGCGAACCAGTGGTGACGATGTCGCGCTTATAGGTGCTGTCCGGAGGCGGTGCTGGTGCCTGTGGGGCGGCCACGGTGTTCTCGGTAATGCCGCCCTTGGTCCCGGGAACGGTGGCATCCGCTATTTCCGAGGGTTTGCCGGCCACTCCCGAGTCGCGGGCGGAACCGTCGCGGTTGAGCGACCACGCCCAGCCAACACCGACCAGCACGACACCGACGATGGCCACCGCGATTGCGTTGCGCAGCTTGACCATTCGCGCGGCTGCGGCCGACGCGGTGGCGGACGGCGCCTTGGCCGCCGGCTCTGCCCCGCGGATACGGGGCCACCGGTCCCATCCGGCCGGCGTCTCGACGGGTTGGATCACGCGGTGCTGCACTTCCCCCTCGGTGACCACCCGGTTGTCGCGGCTGTCGAGGGCGACGTACCCAGTGAACCTGGACAGCACGTTGAACCGCAACGACGTGGCGACGATCCGCTTCTCCAGGTCTTCCCGGAGACCGCCGGCGGCCGCGGCGTAGCGGTCCTCGAGGTCTCGTAGGTGGGCCCGCGCCCACTGGGCGGTGACGGCCTGGGCCTCGCGGCGCTGTCCGGCGACGGTCGCCGACCAGTCCCCACCATCGCCGGTGGTGCCTCGCAGGGTGAGTGTTCCGGTCGCGATTCCCCGATACCGCCCGGTGACCGCCAGCGGCACTCCCGGAAACAGGTCGGGTAGCCGAACCGGGCTCGTGGTGTCCGCGATGATGTTCAGCCCCTCGGCGTGCAGTGCCAGGGAGTGAGCAGCTGGCGCGCCGATGCGACGTTGCACGGCGTGCATGGCCTCGTCGAGGCGGTCCTCGCTTTCCACCAGCTCGCAATGCCCCCCGCCGACCTTGGCCAGGCGGTAAAGGAAACCGGCGTTGACGGCCTGGTCCAAGCCGACGGTATGCACCCGTACGGGGCGCAGCTCCTCCGATAGCTCGCGAAGCAGCTGATCTTCGTTGCCGACCTGCCCGTCGGTGACCAGGACGAGCACCGCGTCACGTCCCCGCGAGCCACGCAATAAGGCAAGAGCCTGCCGCAGGGGCGCGAGCAGCTCGGTGTCGCCGCGCGCGTCGACGCGGGCGAGGTGCTCGACGGCCCGGTACCGGTGCCGATCGCTGGCCTCGACCAGCCCGTCGGCCAGACCTGCAGGGCACTCGACGCGGTCGCTAAAAGTCAGTACTGCGAACCGGTCACCTGTGCTGAGCGTGTCGACGATGCGTGCCGAAGCCCGGCGCGCGGCAACGATTTTCCATCCGGCCATGCTGCGGGAGCGGTCCAGCAGTAGCACCACGTCCCGCGGACGCGGCGGCGCCCCTGATGCCGGCGGCAGCACCGTGAGTTGATAGGTGCCCTCGTCACCGTCGACATCGGGTACCAGCATGAGCGAATCGGTGAGACCTTCGGCGCCGTAGCGCAGCCGCACCACGAAATCCTTATTGGCCCGCTCGCCGGGCCGCAGCCTTATCCGGCCGTCGTCTGTCGATACCGCGGGCAGGCTCGACCGAACCTCCGACAGCGTGAGCCCGGCAGGGTCAATACCGACGTCGATGGTCGGGAGAACGGGGTACGGGAAGCCGGGCAGCAGCACCGGCGGGGTGATGCGCGAGGCGTCGGGGACGGCGTCGGTGTCGTCGGCGTAGCCGTCGCCGACCGGGCCGTCCGCCAGGGGACCGCCGGGAATGTAGCGCGGCGCGACCAGCAGTGGGAACCGAAACGTAGCCTCGCCGTCCTCGTAAGCCAGCGGGTTGACCAGCGTGAGCGCCACGCTGACCCGTTCGGCCGGCAAGATGTTGCCCACCCTCATGGTGAAGACGTCGGGCCGCTCCTCCTCGATGACGGCCGCGCGCCGATCCGATGCGACGGTGTCATCGTAGGCCCGGCGGGCAGCTTCCCGCTCCAGCAGCTTCGCCTCGACCACCCGCCCCTCGACGCTCATCCGCATTCGGGTGACCGCCGCTCGATCCGGCAGCGGGAACACGTAGGTGGCTTCCAGCGGCACGTCGAAGGCGTTGACGAAGTCCTGGGTCAACTCGACCTGACTGGTGAGCCCGGTGATATCCACCCGAATGTCGACGCGATCGAGCGGCAGGGTGCCACGGTCGGCGCGCAGGGTTCCCAGCCCGGCGTGGTGGTCCGCGTCGGTCATCGACGTGATGCGGACGGTCATGATGGGCTCCGTTCATCGAGGGGCGGGCCGGACAGCAAGCCGCGGTCGGCCAGTAGTTCGAGCAGTGGCCGAGCGGCGGCATGGATCGCGTCGATGTCGTCTTCGTCGGGTGCGGCCGGCAGCACCAACAGTGCCCCGCCGGGCAGGTGGACGGCGGCCAATGTGGTGACAGTGTCAGTGCCCCTAGCCGCTGGTTCGACCGCTGGTTGGGCGGCTGGTTGGGCGGCCCAGAAGCGGTTTCGACGGCCGGGTGCCGATAGCTCCGGGGACGGCGGCTCCGGCTGCGCCATGACAGCGTCGGGGACGGCGGCAACCTTGCGCAGTGTTGCGTCGGTCGCTCCGGCCAGTTCGGCCTGGATCTCGGCAAGCGAACGACCCTGCGCCTGAAGGCGTTTGACGGCGACTATCTGCAGCAGGTGCCGTGGGCCGTAGACCGCGGTGCGTCCCTGCTTGGCCGGCGGGTCGACGAGCCCGGCGGTCGTGTACCACCGCACGGCTCGGCGGTCGGGCAGTTCCCGGACCCGTCCGTTGGGCGCTCCCGGGTACGCGGGATCGGCCAGGCTGACGGCGACCCGTCGCACCAGCTCGTCCAGCGTCCACGACGCCCGCTCGGGCATGTGTCAATACTGACACTGTTACTATTACACTGTCAATGTTTGGGTCGCGTCGAGCTTTCGCTCGTACCGCGCCAAATGATTGGATTAGAGACCCGTCTGTGGCCAATGCCATTGTCGTCCAACACTTTTAATGACGAGCGATGCACGATTGGCGCCTCGCAAAGATGCTCTCCGTGGGCACACATCAGCACGGGTGCGGAATGAACAGGGACCAGCACACATTGGGCGGCTGCCACGGGTACGGAGGCGGTGGATCATTTCCTTCCCAAACCGTGGGTGACACGTTGCCCTGCCCGTAATTGACGTAGTGGTAGGCGTGGCAAACGTTCCAATCCCAATTCGGGCGTCCGTCCGCCGGCGTATTGAAACCACCGCCATAGCCCCCCATGTCATCCCCCGGGCACCACTGGTAGGGGCCGCCAGCGTGGGCGATACCAGCGCCAAGCCCGAGGCCGGCCGCACCCAGAACGCCAGACGCCAGCACGGATATAGGGAGCCACCTAAGTCGACTCATGGTCGGTTCCTCTCGTACGGACCCCCGCGGGGGTCGCCAGTGCGATCAAGTACAGACCGTGTCGAGGACTACCGATCCCAATTTCCTGCCCATTCATTTTGCCGGTCAACATGCTGGTGACCGGGTGTCGTGACGGCGGGCTGGGCGTGCGGCCGACGTTGTGCGATCCATGGGCATCGCCTCCGCAGCGGTTACGCGATCATGACGTGCTGGTAGCGGTCGGCGACAGTGATGCCGCGTTACAGCTGGACCGTCGAATACCACGGCGACGGCGTGATGGCCCTCTCGGTACCCCAGTTTCCTTGGAAGACTACGCTTTTCGCAGCATGCCCGACGGCCCTGGCCATCCAGTACGAGGCCAACCGGCTAGCGGCCGAGGTGCAGTGCGGCGATGGTGTGACGCCGCTGCCTCTCCCCGCAGCCCTACTGCGTCACAAGCCTTCCACGCCATCAACATATTTCGGAAGTCAATCCTCGATCAGCGTGGAGTTCACGGGGCGAGAGCCGTGCCGAGCGCCTGTAGGTCAGCACCGAGCAAGGTCAGCGGGAAGACAGCGTTACTACCGACGAGATTTACGGCGGTGCCGGCGTCATACAGGCCCGCGGCAGCGAGATATGCAGCCACTGTGCATACGGGGCGGCCGTGGCAGCCATCGCTACCGACGCCGGAACCCTGCCAGGACGAACCTGCCAAACCCGTTGTCACCGAGGAAAACCAAGCCGCCGCTGAGTCCAGCTCGCCGGCCAGCCCGTCCCAAGCGGCCGCGGCGGCCAACATCGGCTCCGAACCCGCACCGGCATACATCCGCGCCGAATTGACCTCCGGCGGCAGCACAACGAATTCCATGACACACATCCCTTCCTAGCTGGATCTGCCCTGCCTAACGGCCAGTGCGGCGGCGGTCACGCTGATCGGCGACCAACCTCGCCACTCGAAGCGGCTCGACGTGCGCGCGCCACGACGCACCCACATCCGTCCGCCGCATCCCCGCGCGGCCGACCGCGATCACTTTGCTGGATCGCCTGATCCACACCGCGTCGCACCTCTGCCGACGAACTGGCGCACGTACTGAAGCGCTGAACTCTACTACTGGTGGCGGCGATAAACTGGATTTTCACCAAATCCGGGTCTGGTTGTTGCCAGGCGGTGCGCCGTCTACGTCGGGTGCTTTGCTAGCGGCATACCGACCGCAGCCCTGTCCGCCAGCTGCCGCCGAAAGGTTGCGGTGTGTGAGAACTCCGTATCGGAACGCTCCGGGTTGCTGGCCTCGCCCGACGATAGACCTACGACACAGCGCGAGGCGCTCGCCGTGGGTCGCGATGGCGATCGACACGATCGATCGTCGGCCCCTGCTGAGCGCCGGCATGCGACGTGGCCGGGATGTCCAAATCGCCAACGGTCAAGCCACCGCGGAGATCGGCGCAGAGAAAAGCGTCGTTGAGATCGACGCCGACGGCCGGTTGGCAGCCCACGTCGCGTTCGACCTCGATGACTTCGACGTTGCCATCGAAGAACTCGAAACTCGCTACCGCGCCGGCGAGGCGGCCGCGAAACTCACACGCGGTCGGTGATCAGGGGCGCTCCGCCGCGCCTAATCGGAACGAACTACCAACGACCACAACTGATTTTGTGAGCATTAACCATCGCCGGGTCGCTGCGTACCCGCCCGGTGAACTGGTCACATATGTCCGTGCCGGATGGGAACTCGACCAAGAGATCCGAACCTATGTCGAGGTCGTGCATCGTCTGAACGACCTCGGAGCGGTGGTAACCCACGCGGCACACGGCATTTCGCGCGAGGGCTTCGACGCCGAGTGGCGGGGCGTTGACATCTTGGCGGTCGATGCCGACCTGCCCAGCCACTGCGAGCTATTCGACGAGGCAGACCTGCAGATTGCGATCGCGAGATTCGAACAACTCGGCTCGCCGGCGTCACGGCTGGAAACGTGGCACGCCGAGTGTACGAGCGCTACCGGAAGTACTTCGCCGCGCGACTGGGCCGCCATAGCGGAACCGCCGACCGCCGAGACTTCGCTCGCTGATCACAGGCGGCTACTGAACTCAGGAGTCCGCCGCGGCCGGGATGCCGAAATCGACAATCTGCGAGCCCTCGCGGAGATCGGGGTCGAGAAGGTCATGGCGACCATCATTGTGACCCGCGGCGCGCGCGTCGCCCTCTGTCGTACATGTGCCGTCGCACAAGGCCAGCAACGTGGGGGCCTATAGCGACGAATCAGGCGCTGTAACTACTCACCTCACAGTTGCCGGCGTATCCGGTCAGCGGCGGCTGTAATCAGACGACGGGCGAATAGCCTATTCTTGGAAGAATGCCGTAGAACGGGGTGCCTAGCCACGAAATGCTGACAGTAGGAAGCGCGGGCGGGTTCAACGGCAATCCTAGCTCTACACCGTTAATGGTAAAACCCACCCATCTGGGCGCAAACGAGGGCAGTGTATACAGCGCGGCGTTTTGATAGTAAACGAAGGGCACCTGGAAGTGCCCCGTAGCTAGGTAGGAGAAGGTTTCGGGATATGTGGTTACGCCGCCACCTTCCGAGAACAACACCAGAGACCCTAACGGGGTGTTCAGCCTGATTCCGACATCATTGTTTACTACTAGTCCACCGGTCGGAGTCGGAATAGCCGTCCCCCCAAAAAATGCCTCGAAGGGACCGATAGGAAAGCTTTGCGAGATCGTTTCAGCCGGGTTGGCAGCCGCAGCCATCGTCCGCTCTCCGATTCCGAGCGGGGGATGACCCAGCAGAGCTTGTGCGGACGCGTTCACCGCTTTCGCCAATGTCTGCTCGACATTCGCCGCTTCAGCGCTCACATACTGTGCGACCCCGCCGTTCAACAGGCTAACGAAGTTGTCGTGAAAGGCCGCCGCCATGGCGCTCACTGTTTGAAACTCTTGAGCCTGCATGCCAAACAGCGCGGTGATCGCCTCAGACACCTCATCAAGGGCTGGCGCCGCGATAGCGATGGTTCGGCTTGCGGCGGTCGCGGTCGCTTTGCGCAGTTCAAGGCCCAATCTGTCTAAACTCCCGCTGGCCGAAGACACGATGTCAGGTACGACGCTCAACGACATGGGCTCACCCTTCCAGAAGATACGCTGATGAAGCAGATCGCCCGAAAATCCGCAGGAACCAAGCTTATGACCGATCCTCGATTGGACGACGGATTTCGCATACTTTGCCCGCGCCGGTTAGCCAAGGATCGTGGTCGTGTGGATGCCCGGCGCTTGGGCCCTGTGAATGAGCAGCTACCGCCTAGGTGTGGCCGTTACTCGTTCGGCAGCCATGAAGTCCCACCGATACGAAACCTGCTTCTCAAGCGCAGACCCGAGCAGTGGACGTAGTAAGTAAAGCACCGAACTTGCAGACGCTTGGGGGATGCTTGTTTAATATGGACGGATGCCCAGCCCGGTACGTAAAGCTGTCGTTATTATGGGGGAACGTCGAGCCGGCGAACCCTGTTCTCGGCGAAACTCGAGCCAGCGTTAGCTCACCACGATCCGAACTAACTAATCTGCGATTGGCGTAATCACCGGCCTTCCAGTTCCGGAAGAGCCACTAATCTCGACCGGGCCATTGTCCGCTCTGCTGCCATGAACTGTAATAGTTCATGGCATCCCGCTCCGATATTTCATCACCCCGTTCATCGAACCGTCCTTCTACCAAATCATCAAGTAGAGCAATTTTCATATTCTTACGCCACGTGCCGTCCTTGAGGAGCAAGTGCACATCTTCCAATCTTTGCTGATATAGCCGTTTGCCATTGTCCGGGCAGCGAAATATCTCGATTACTCTCCCAGTCATCGCATCGCGACCGAAGTATTTCCAGGGCTCTTGTTGGTTGCTCATCGGGTTGTCTCCCGGATATCACATTGGACCGAAGGTTAGCTTCAATGTTTTCAATTATGCTCCGCCAGTCAACTTCGTCGGAATTAATCGCCGCGACGGTAGAAGCATTCCGCCAGGCATCCCCATCGCCAGACAACGTTCCCGGCCTCGGCGACGTATGCCCTGGCGTTTCGGCGCACGGAGCGTTTGGTGCTACAGCGCTGACCAAATCGGGCGCGGCGATGGGATCGCAGGCCATCTCCCCGACCGCCCGGAACTGTTCGAGCAACTTGAGCAGAAGGTCGCATCGCGGGCTTAGCTGTTCTGTCGGTTTAGTTGCGGTGCAATACAAGTCAGGCTCGGCCTGCACCCGCGACGGTGCGTCCGAAATGCTTCTGGCACGAAAGTAAACTCATGGACGGCAAGCGGTCGCGTGACGACATCGCAGGTATACAGCTGGCAGCCGAGAAAATGAAGGAGTTGCCCCCGTCCTACCGCCAACGCACCCGCGCGCAGCCTGACCCAGACCCCGCCGACGAGCATCCTCAGTAACGCGCCACGGTGGTCCCATCCCCCTGGCAATCAGGTGGTCCCATTCACCCTGGCAAGCGACACCAACAGCCTCCAGGACGCCGAATCACAGGATGCGGTAGCCGATCTCAGAGGCTGCTGCTTGCGTGATCGACCAGACCAGCGGGTGGCTGAGTGGGCGGGAGAACGAAGGCATCGCGGGTAGCGAGTCCGCGGCGGCAGTCCACAGCACAATGTTCGGGCGGCCAGTCATAGTCGACGGGACGTATAGCCCGTCGAGTTCGGGCCAGGTCGTGTAGATAGCGCGGGCCCACCGGCGGCATATGGAGCGAGGTGCGGCTAGCAGCGCAGCTGATGCACTGTTGCGCAGCAGCCACGTTCCGGACAGGTCGAGCAGACGTAGTTTCCGTTGAGGCTTCCAGGCGGTGAGAGTTGGAGCGCCGGCACGGGAATCGATCACGCGCGTGGTTTGATAGACCTCCGCGAGGCTGGTTGTGACATCGGCTGCCGCGTACAGGACGCTCTCGGCGCGCATGCTGGGTTCAGCGTCGGGATGCGGATCCCAGCGCATTGAGGGCAGCGGCCCGAAGGTGCGTAGCTTGTTCCAGGGCAATACCTGCTCCCCTTCGGTGCGGTGGATCCGCCAGAGCGTGCCGGTGTGGCTGGTGCTGTCGTCAGGTTGCCGGGTGAGCTGTTCTGGGGGCGTCCTGGGGACCTTGGGTGTGGAGCGCGGGCTCACCAGCGGCCGAGATCTCGTATGAATCCGGCGACCAATAAGGCGTCACCGCCAGCGGCCAAGTGTTCGATCGGTGTCCGGCCGTCAAAGTCGGGCTGCGGAGTGTGCATGAACACATCGAGCACCGCGGGGGTGCTGCCAGGTGGTATCGCCGGGACGATTAAGTCCAACCCGGGAAGCAGTTCATTACCAAGGAACTGCCACTTGGGGAGGCGCCGGGTTCCTTGGAGGTCGAAGGCCCATAACTGTTTTCCGGTGATGCGTCGTGACACGCGGGACCGGTCGACGCCGAGAAGGACGGCGGCCTCTTTTATGCTGACCGATCCTGAGACTGCGCTGGTGAGTTGCCGCAACGCGACGCGGGCCCGAGCCTGCCGTTCGTCGTCAGCTGACCATCGCTCAATAGCCGTCGCCGTGCTGGGTTCGGCGTGCTTGCGGAGGAACTCCACTTCCGCCGCTGACAGGGTGGCCGCTACAGGAATTGCTGCAAATGCAGTGTCAAGCTCGTGGAGGACCTCGTCGACGGTGAGGCCGATTTGATGTTTCGCGAGTAGAGCGCCTAGCGCGGGAGCTGCAGACCCTTCCATATCGCACATCATAGCACACCTGTGCGCTACCGTGCGTGCACGGCCTCGCGGTGGTTCTCACCCGGCTAGGGCATCTACGACGCTCGGCGCCCCCACGACAACTGCTTTCCCAGCTCGTACGTGCCACCCACCCTGCTGCTGGTTCACGCCCTCGCTGACCGGGCGCCACGACCGCCAGTTCAAATGCGAGTCGTTGCGCGATCCGTCGACCGCCAGATTCGATGCGAAAACCGCCAAACTCATTGAGCCCAAACACTTATCGGTGCGTGGAATATGCTGTAGCACAGCTACTTTAGGCATATTCTTTACATAATCACCCTTGTCTGGCGTTGTCGCCCGTGGCCACACGCGAAAGGCCTCCTGGGTGCTAGCGAGTCGTGCTAGCATCAAGCGGTGGCAAGGATGATCACGTTGCGGCTGTCCGACACGGCCTATCAGGCGGTGAAACGGTACGCCGATGCCGACCAGAAGTCGATGAACGCCTGGATCGAGAACCTCCTCGATGTCGAAGACATGCGGCGCCGCTGTGCGGCACACGACCAGTGGATGCGAGCTCATCCCGACGCAGCGGCGTTCAGCGAGGCGTGGGCTGATCGCAATCTCGACGAGTTAGCGCGGCATTGAGCCAATCCCCCCGCCGGGGTGATATCTGGACAACCGACACCGGCATCAGCGTGCTGGTCATTTCCTCCACCGTGTACAACGAGATTCCTAGTGAGCCGACAGTCATCGTCGTGCCGGTATTCGACGCCGAGCCCGACACCGGATTTGGTGTGGACTTGGGCGAGAATGACTGGGCTGCACCAGGACTGGTTACTAGCCTCCGCAAGGCGAGACTAAGTGCACAGCACCGCCGGATAGACGTCCATGCCTTAACGGACGTCAACAACATGCTCTTCAAAATTCTCGCAACGCCAGATCGATGACAGAATCGAGCTTCGACCTTAAGCCTCGGTCGAAAGGTCGAGGTCTGCTGAGGAAACCCTTGAGGAGCTACGCTTCCCGCGGCTGTGTGATCAGGCCGTACAGCGGGTTCTGGGCAGCTGCCGCACGATTCTGCGTCCCCGCGCCATCGACGTAGCGTTGCGATGTCACCATCGACTCGTGCCCGAGAAGCTTCATCAGCGCATACACGCTGGTATTCGCGTTGGCGAGCTCCGTGGCGAAACCACGCCGGAAGCCATGCAGCAGATCTCCTCGCGCGCGCTGGCTGTCCAGCCTGGCGTTCTTGAAGGCACGTAGCACCCGGTACCGCAGCGCGCCGCGGGTAATGCGGGAGCCGTTACTGCAGACCAACAATGGCGAAGTGGCCGGCCACGCGGCCAGTCCCCCAGCGGTGGGTCGCCGTTTGGTGCTGCCGGGGAAGCGGGCCGCTCGGGAGTCCAAGTAGGCCTCAAGTTCGTGAATCAGGGGCTGCTCCACTGGTATGCGGCGGTCCTTGTTGCCCTTGCCGTGCACGTGAACGATAACCGCCCTCGTCAGTCGCTCGGATGTCTCCGGCATCGGCGCGCACGAGTTCGTCCGCGCGAAGGCCGGCGAGCACCGCCGTCAGCACGATAGCCCGGTCGCGTTCGGCCCAGTCGGAGCGGCGCTCCGAACCGCGGTCGTCGTCGATGACCGTCAGCAGCTCCGAGATCGTCTCGGCTCCAAGTCCTTTGGGGAGTGTCCTGGCGACCTTGGGTCGGCCGACGAACGACATCGGGTTGGCCGCTTTGATGTCGCCGGTGTAGAGGAAGTCGCACAGCGTGTTCCAGTTTGACCGGCAGCGCCGGATCGACGCGGCCTGGTGGGTGCCGGCATAGGCGGCGAAGGCGGCCTGCATCGCCTCCCTTGTAAGTGCGTCCGGCGCCAAGTGCACGATGCGGTCGGGGGGCACCAGCAAGCTGTGTGGCGACCGCGACGAAGTCCTGCCGGTAGGCCTTCACGGTGTGTGTGGTGAGGGCTTGCCGACTGCCGGTCCGCCATGAACGCCAAAAACCAACCGGGGTGGCGCGATTCATCGTCATTGAAGGCACGTGGCACCGGCGTCATGGGGCAATGGTCGCACGGTTTCGTGGATAACAGCGGTTATCCATGAAAGATGCGAAAATATGCTGGTAGGCAACCGAATTCGGCGTTTACGCGTCACAGTGACGAATCGACAATGTAGCGCGGCAATCGCCGATGCACCGAAACAATCACCGTTCCATCGTGTTTCGCGCTCTCGGCAACCGACACGCAGCTTCAACCGGCGTTTCTGAGGGCGCCTGGGGCCGCGGTGGGTGCGGACGCGTTCTGGCGTTCCAAATGTGACGTCGCCGGTCGGTTGGTTGACCATATCATTATTATCGGCATAATCGCGTGTGGCCCAAGCTATCTCGATTTCCAATCGCTGACCACCGCCACCAACAGCATCGCCGGTGAGCCAATCACCATTGCCGACCGGCGGTTTTCACTCGCCGCGCTTCCACATGCATAGGAGCGCCTGGTTGCTGACGTCCTGCGAAGTCTTATCCCCGCGGTGGTTGGGAGCCGGGAACCCAACGGCTGCGATTGGGCGAAAAGGCCGGAAGAAGGCATGGCGTTCTACTACGATTTGCGACCGTGAGGAAGTCGACAGTGCTGGCAATTGGCTTTGCCATGGGGCTCGTCTTCACTCCAGCGGCAAACGCCGATCCGGGCGGTGTGTTGGTCGTCGAGTCCTTGGGCCCGTATGTAGCGCCCATACCGCAGGAACCAGGCTCAAAATGCGACCCCAATTACTCGGGCGCCTGCGTCCCGATCGCTAGTGATGTCGACTGTGCGGGCGGTAGCGGTAATGGTCCGGCCTACGTCCAGGGTCCTGTAATAGTCATCGGTAAGGACATCTACGGCCTTGATCGAGACGGCAATGGAATTGGGTGCGAATGAAGTCCGCGAACGGCGGCGCTGAACCTATAGGACGGCCGCGTTGGTCCCTGGAACCCAAGACGGCCCCAAAGGTTGCTAGGAAACGCGGCTGCGGTTTAAGTCACACATGAGTGCTGACGCGACGCTGACACAGACCCGATTCGGGGCGGTCTGGCCAGTGCCGCTGGAAAGAAAAATGGGCCGTCTATGCGCTGTTATGGTGGGGCGGGGCTCGAACCAGCGACCAACGGAGTGGCGCACGGCACGAGGTGAACCGGGCGTGGCTGAAGTGACTACCGCTAGCTTCCGCAAGACCGTCGCGACCGTCATCGATGCCGAAGGGCTCTCAGCCCGGATCGGCGCCGACCATCTAGGCCACAGCCACGTCAGCATGACCCAAGACCGCTACATGACCCGAGGGCGGCCCCGCACGCAGTAGCGGACCTGCTCGACCGCACCGTCCACATAAACGATGAATAGACGATGACTCAGCCTCGGCGAACCCGAAAAAATGCCTCTGAAGTGGGGCGGGCGGGGCTCGAACCCGCGACCAACGGATTATGAGTCCGCGGCTCTAACCAACTGAGCTACCGCCCCCGGTGCTAACTAGCTGTGGATATGTCCTCTACCGTAACTGAGCCAGCCTCGGAATACCGCAATGATACCGCAGTGCGTTCGATGGCCTTGCCGAGCGCATCTGCCACGCTCGCCAGGTCGTCGCTGAGCAGGTGGCCATAACGGTCCAAGGTCATGGCCGCTGTGGCGTGTCCTAGAAGCCTCTGCACGACCTTGACATTAGCGCCCGCGCTAATGGCCAACGAAGCCGTGGTGTGCCTCAGCCCGTGCGGGACCAAGTCGGTGATGCCAACCGCCTTGCATCCCTTGTCAAAGGCTCTGCGGTACTCCTCGATGGGCAGGTGGCCGCCGCGATGGCTCGGGAACACGAGGGCATTGGGCGCGGTTGGCAGCTCATCCCGCAGCCGCTCCCATACCGGCTCAGGGACCGGCACGTGGCGCGCCCGGTTCGTCTTGGTCGTCGTCTCGACGATCCCGCTGCCGGTCACATACGTAGCCGATGAACGGACCGTCAACTCACGGTCCCCCACGTGCCTGCGACGCAGCGCCGCTGCCTCACCGAAGCGCAGTCCGCAGTAGCCGAGAACGAGGGTCAGCGTCTCGAACCGCGCGGTAGCCCTGGCGAGTTGGAGAAGTTCGGCGTGGGTGAGGTAGCGCCGCTCCCGCTCGGTCGCGGTCGGCAAGTCCTCGGTCCGCTTGATCTCGCCGGCCACATTCTTGGCGATCTTGCCCGTGCGTTGCGCATACTTGAGCACTGCGCCCACGAGCTGGTGAGCCTGCGTGATACGACTGGCCGACAGTGCGGTGCCGCGTTGCGAGCCGTCGACAGCCAAACCGCCGAGCCACGTTGAGTATGCCTGGTAGTCAATCTGCTTCAGTGGCACCTCCGCCCACTTCGGCAGCACGAGCGTGTCCAGAATGGACCGGTATCCCGCGACTGTCTTGGGTTTCCGATGACCTTTGGTGGCGAACCACTGTTCAGCGACCGATCCAAACGTCTCAGCGCTCTTGCGAGGGTCGACGTACTCCCCCCGCTGAACATCCGCCGTCAGGCCGTCCAGATGAGCCTGAGCGTCAGGTCTGCGTTCAAAGACCCTCGCGTGCTCCCTGCCGCTGTCATCAACCCAGCGCACACGCCAGCGCGTGACCTTGCCGTACACGGCGGACCGTTCCTTGCGGATCTCTCCATCGGAGCCCTTGACCTTCTTGTGCCATCGATCGTCAATGCCGGCTCGCTGGTGCCTGACAGTCATGGAACGAGAATACCGCACAAATCCGTGGTACGAATCCGTTATCGCACCACTCCCCCGCGCTCGGTCTTGGCGGCTTCTGCCTCTACCCACGCGTCCAGGTCGGCGACGTCGTAAAAAGTATGTCGGCCAAGGCGATAGCTGCGCGGACCCGTGCCCATGTAACGCCAGTACCTCAGGGTCGACTCCGGTAATCCACCCAGGTATTCGGCTGCGGCTTGGGTGCCCAATCGAACCAATGATGTCGCGGTCATCGATCTACTTCCTGTTCCCGCTCAATGTGCGTATAGCCGAATCGCGCTTTGACGCAGACGCGGCTGTCTCTATCCCCTTGCAATGGATCGATTTCGAATCAATAAGTAGCTTCCGGCGATAATCCCCTTCATGGACTTGCTCCGCTGTTTTGGCTGACATCCAAACGAGCCAGGTATCGGTAGTCTCGGGCACGCAGTGCCGCGCTATGGACGAGCAGCCGTTCGCCATCGTTGCGGTGGCCGGCACCGTCAATGCGCCAGTCACTCAGTTCGGACGCGCCACTTGACCAATCTTGCTGGCCGTGGGAATTCTGTTGACAGTCATCGCGTTCCGGTTCACCGGCGCAGTCGATCCGCCAGCGGTGACGGGCGGCACGTAGCGCGGTCATGGTGATCGAGTAGCGGCGCGACTTGGTGGTGATGTGCCCGCGATAGCCCAGGGTATGCAGCCAGCCCAGCATCGCGGTGTTTCCCGGTAGTGTCGCCAGCTCGGCGAGGGTGGACAGGATGCAGCGGATATGTGCCGAGATGTCCAGTTCCCCGATGGCGGCCGGGCTGATCCGACGCGCGGCGATGCCGAATTCGGCGACCGACTTGGTGGTGTATTTGGCCAGGTATCCCGCGACCCGCCGGGCCAACCCCAGCTCGCCAGTGTCACTGGCCCCGGTGAGGGGCTGGATATCGATCTGGGTACCGAACCTCAGCATGCGATCCCCGGTCTCCGGAGATGAAGGGTCAGCGGGGCTGCTCACTGCCACGGCTAGGTGTACTCGCTCGGCAGCTTGCCGCACGATCGTGGCCAGTTCCGTTGCCGACACCACGGAATCGGATTTTCCGGTGGTGATGCCGTCGTCGTCAGTGGGATCGAGCCGTATCAGGGTGTGGTAATGCACGAGGGCGCGACGCTGGTATTCGGCGACTTTGACAAACGACAGTCGAACGGCATCGGGTTCGATTCCGGTACAGCGCAGGTGGACCGCCACGGCCCGGCCCAGCGCAATAGTGAAGCGCCGCCATAGTTCCGGCGCATGCCAGTTGAACAACACATGCCCGGTGTAGTCATAACAATCCGGGCACAGCGGCTGCCCTAACTCGTCGTCGTCGCTGACGTGGATCACGTTGCACTGCAGTGCTTTCCCGTGTGGGCAGTGACTCTTGCCTCCGTTGGGCGGGTGGCACACCTTATCGGCCTGTCCTGATCGGCCGCCGCTCGTGTGGACGGCACCGAAACTGGGTGCGGTTAAGGTGGCGAACACTTGCGGCCGGGTGGCGGTGGTTTCGGGCATACCGTGGTGGCCGCCCTGGGCTCCGGCGTGGACTAGCTGCCAGGTGTCGGCCGCATACAAGTCCGAACACGATGGGCAGATCGCCGCCCGGCGATTGCCGCAGCGGATCATCACCGCCACCCGCCGACCGAGGTCGGGATCATACGCGCTGGACTGAACAGGGTTGGCGCAAAAACCCACCGCCGCGCAACGCTGCCACCACGACTCGTAGCCGAATGAGGATGCGCGGTGGATCGCCTGATCGATGGCCGGGGAGCCCGGTGCCACCCAGCCGGACAGCGAAGTTGAGGCGAGCATGCTTACCGCCGCCTTTGGTTGTCGCCGCGACGACCTGGCGGTGTGAAATTAGCAGCCAGCCAAGCGATATCGTTGTCACTAACATGAAACGCCCGCACCCGCACTATGGCGGTGTTGCCTTCGGTGAGCACATACCCCACGCCCGGTGTGGTGTCGGAGATTTCTTCGCAGCGCGCGCCCTGCTGGTGTGCCGACGTGGAGAGGATCATCGCGCTTTGCGTGGCCTCGGTCATGCGCAGCCCCACCCGGACCGGAAACAACTGGCGCAGCGCCACCACATCTTTGGAGGGATCTTGCACGGCGGCGATGACACTGACCCCGACCGCCCGGCCCTGGGCCAGCCACAGCCCCAAAAGCTGGTCGACTTCCGCGCGCTGTTTGCGATCGGCGTAGGCGGTCAGGGTTGCCAACTCGTCAATCAGCAATACGATATGCGGTTCGGCGCGGGTGGGCCGATGACAGCGCGTCGTGCCGCGTAAGCGTTGAGCGCGGGCCAGCATGGTGGCCGTAGTCTCCCTCAGCACCGCCAGGATGGAGTCGGAATCGTAAGCAAATCGATCGAACAAGTCTGCGCCGGCGGCGAATTCCATGCCGCCCTTTGGATCCAGGCAGCGCACCGCGATCAGCCCCGCCTTGATGCCCGGCGCCAGGCCAGCCACCAGCGACCACAACACCGATCCTTTCCCGGCGCCGGTGGCCCCACCGATCAGAATGTGCCGGCCGGCCACCGGCAGTCCCCACAGACTGCCCTGCTCGGTGACACCAACTGGCACGTTGGCCAACCGCACCACTGGAGTATCCGGGGCGGGGCGCGCCAGCGGGATCGCGGCGGCCAGGGCGTCGTGATGACGAACCCGGAGCATGACGTCGCGGCCGCGCCCAGCCTCCACCCGCCCGGGTTGGAGGGTGACATGGTGGGCGCCGAACGCGGCGGCCAGCCCATCGAGTTGGGCCTGCCAGGTTTTCACCGACTGACCGACCAACAACCGCACCACCAGCGTGTCGACTGCCACGCCAATCCGCACGGAGGCAAGTGGCGGCACCAACGGATTAGCATCGGGCTTGCCGCGCGGCGAGATGGTCAGGCCGTGGTGTTCGCAGATGCTCTGCCAGCGGCGCCGATACACCAGATAGGCCCTCCGGTAGTCGGCGACCGGCTTGCCGATCGCCTGGTGGTAGGAGTCAGGCCAGCCCAGCCGCCATCCCCACACCCCCGCCGCACACACCGCGGTGAGTAGGCAGGCCCAGCGCAAGCCGGCCGCCATGCCGACCACGGCGACGACGGTCAACAGGGCGGCGGTGTCGGGCCAGCGCAGCGCAAACCGGAACATACCGATGCCGGTCGCCTTGGCCATGCCGACGAGCAGCTCGCCGACCCAATCCTCGTCAGATGAATTACTGCCCTTGCTCTTTGGAGGCACAATGTCTTTCCCTTCGCCGCGGGCGCCCCGAGCACGCTCGTCGCTGGCGTGCCGGCAACGCCGAAACTTGCTTGAATAGAATGTTTTTGCGGGGCGGGCGCCAAACTGGTACGGCTCATCGCTTGGCGCCCGCACCGCGCCGCGTTGTTGCCGGTCTACTTGACGCCGGTCGTGGCGTGTGAGCTACCACTGGCCGCCGTGGGTCCCAGTCCGCCCGACTGAGCGCCGGATGATCGGATTGGGGCTGCGCGGAACGCAACTCCCGAGCGATCTCCCTGTGACCACGGCATAGCAATCAGACCATCGACCGCGACGGGCTCGCCCACTTTGACCTTGGGTTCGCCGACAACTGTCACCGCGAGCACTTCCCCACCCTCTTGATCTAGGGCCATGAGCTGGACCTGCCAGAGCACCAGGCCCGTTTCTTTGTCGATCCGCGGTGCACCAGTCTCGTGCACGGTTCGCTGCTCGGCTGCGCGCGTGCAGAAGAACTGCACCGCAGTGGTATCGATTCGAAGGCGCATTTGTTTGATCCCTTCCTGAATGGCACGGCCGCTCGTCGGCCGTAACTCCACTTCAGCGGGGCAACTCAGACATCGAAACCGCATCTTGGCGGCAGCTGCGGACATCTGCATGGCAGACTTCGGACAGCGGCCGACATCCTGCTGGACACCGATGTCATCACAGGTAGGGAGAGCCAATCGGGGTGGGCAACGAGGACACACCAAAGCCGAACCGCCAGCTGCGTGCCCACATGGAGCGCAAAGGGGTGAGTGCGCAGGACCTGGCAGATCTGATCGCCGTCGACGCCAAGACCGTCGAGCGGTGGTTGTCGGGTGAAACGGCGCCCTACCCCCACAATGCTCGCCGCGCCGTAGATGTGCTCGAGTGCGATCCAGCCGACCTGTGGCCCGATCTATTCCCGATCATGACACCGCCGAGCGCTGGCACCGTCGCGGTCAGCGTGTACAGCAGCCGAGCCGATGTCCCGATTTCCGTGTGGAGGCAGCTCTTCGAGGGCGCCGTCGAGCACATTGACATCCTGGTTTACGGCGGCACCTTCCTGTTCGACGGCCTTCCCCGATTCACCAAGATCTTGGCCGCCGCCACCGAACGCGGCGTCGTAGTCCGCTTCATCATTGGTGACCCGGACTCCGCGCACGTAGCGGAGCGCGGGGAGGCACAAGGCATCGGGACCGCCCTGGCGGCACGTTGCCGTATGACGCTTCTTCGGCTACAACCACTTTCGGGCACTTCGGGACTAGAGATCCGCACCCACACCACACCGCTGTACACGTCAATGTTCCGCGCCGATGACACGCTCATCGCTAACCCGCACCTCTACGGTGCCCCGGCTAGCGACAATCCCGCCATCGTGATCAAGCGCGACGACGCACCAGACCTATGGAACGACCATCGACTCGCCTTCGAACGGGTCTGGAACACCGCGCGTCCTATCCAAGCTCACTCATAACCACCTAGACCCGCCGACACCAGGGGAACCAGATGGCCCGAATCGACTACTACAACGATCCCGATGCGCCTCCCGCCAACAGTGTGGTGCCCTCCACCACAGCCGTCGTAACCGACCAGCAAGCTCGCATCCTGCTTATCAAACGCCGCGATAACGACCTATGGGCACTGCCCGGGGGCGGAATGGACTTAGGCGAATCGATCGTGGAAACCGCTGTGCGTGAAGTCAAGGAAGAAACCGGCCTTGATGTCGAAGTCACTGGCCTGATCGGCGTCTACACCAACCCCCACCACGTTATGGCCTACACTGATGGCGAAGTGCGCCAACAATTTTCGCTATGCTTCACGACGCGACTCATCGGTGGCGAGCCACACATCGATTCCGAGAGCACCGACATCGCCTGGGCACGCGCACAAGATATTGAGTCGCTGAGCATGCATCCGTCGATGCGGCTACGCATCCAGCACTACCTCGAACAGCGGCCAACCCCATACCTGGGTTAGCGAATCATTCCGCCCCGGAAGTTGCCTGTTGCGCGAGGACCTCCACGCGAGCAGCCGCAGAAAGCAAGGTAGGCGCCGAGCGCTCGATCGCACGGTGCACCGGATCCTCAGCGGGATACCGCGACAGGATCTCGCTGATCCGATCCTCGGGGCGCATCAGCGAACCGTCCGGGCCGATCGTCATGTCTGCACAGGTCAATAAGTCCAGCAAAAAATCCGGCGGCTGCGGGAACTCCGCCAACACGTCCGACAACCCACGTTCCCGCGCTTCGAACACCGCGCCCGTGTGATACGCCACCAGCGACACCACCACCGGCGGGAAATTCTCCGCCCGGACAAACACAGCGCCATCTACCGGATGGAAACCGGTCGCACGCAGCGACGGCGCGTATCCGACATCGTGCAGCCACGCCGCGGCAATCAGCGCGTCCGCCTCCAGCGGGTCGATGCGCGAGACCAACCGCTCCGCGGCAGCCGCCACACCACGCACATGCGCCAACCGCGTCGCCAACGGCTCCAACCGCGCTTCTGCGACCCGTCGGGCACGCTCCGCCAGCACACCAGCCACCAAGCCAGCCTACCCAGCACTCGCCGAAGGTCTATTCAGCATCAGCCAGGTCATCCCGAGCGGGCCAACACAGCCGCCGTGGCGGCACCCGTCCGCTTGGCGCTCCCGTCCGCCGCCACGGACACGGTAGCCTCGCCCGTCGCTGGACCAGCCGAAGTCGCCATACAGCGGCGAGCGTGTAGAGAACCATCGCCGCCGGGAGATGATGGAGCAACGCCCCGCGTACCGCGACCACACTGCTGTCGGGCAGCGCGGTCGATCGCTGTCATCGGTGTGGCCTCCTGGAAACTTCGCCGAAGGCCAGGCCTCCGACTCAAGCACGTGAGAAGTTTCCTTACTGGTATCAAGAGCCTTGAAAGCGGGTCCGTAGCGGCTGGCGACACATCGCGCGGAGGTACCGGAGTGCCATTAGCCGCAGTCATCACTGCGGGAGAACCGACCAACCCGACCAACCACCTCGACGGGGGCGGGGGTCCGAGGCCCCCAGATAGTTCACTGGTTCCAATCCACCAGCTTCATCCGCACATCAACACCTGGCCCGAGTTTCTGCTTGAGACCATGCATGAAACCCCACTGATGCAACGCCTGATCAGCCAAACGCCGACATAACCGCTGCACCGCATCGACCGGCTGGTTCTCATAGTCGACATCACCGCGCGCCTCCAACGTCGCCCCCGCAGAAGCGACCGGTACCTCATTCTCCAACAGCAGCACCGCCAGCTGGCGCTTGTCCACCAGCACCACCCACCGCATCTGGGCAGGCAGTTCGGGGAGCGTCATTTCGTCCCTGGCTGCGTACGTAATGCGCGCCCCTCCCTGAATCTCAGTCCCACGCGGATACCACCGCCGGACTATGACCTCTGCGGGCGGCTTTGCATGATAACCAATCCCCCGCAGCGCAGGACTTCCGGCGGCCTCCGATCCTGCCGGCCCACCTGGACGGCGACGGCCCGCAACGCGTCAGGAGAAGGGACATCAAGGACTGCGAACTCTTGCTTGACGCGCGGATATTTCGCACCTTGGCAAGCTCAGTCCCACGACTTCGCCGCAAACATGAACAGTCCCCAACTGAATCCCGCACCGTAACTCTCTCCGCGCCAAGGGAATTCGTACTCCTCGTATGCGGGAAGAAGTTTGTCGAACGGGGACCACTGGCGGCCGCCTCTCATAGGGCCAAACTGCTCCGTGAATTCGGTGACGTCCATGCTCCAGATAGGCAGCCCGATTGGGGAATCGGCGGTAATCGAATCGCGCCCCGTGTGCCAATACCGCGCCGACTCAAGCAGTCCGTCTTCACTACCGATCGCATTGAAGTCAAATCCCGGCCACAATACGCTGCTGTGCTGCAGTGATGTGGCGTTCTGATCCGCAATACCCAGCAGCTTCCGCATATTTCCGAAATAGGAGGCTTCGTCGCCAAGGGCTTCGGCCACCCGCTCGTGTATCCGTTCTCCGTCGTCGACGAAAAACCCTTCAGCTAGCTTAGCTTTTAGTTGAGCTTCTTGTTGTGACATCCTGATTCTCAGCTTCATCGTCATCAGCAAGTACACCTCAAAATCGACTATGGCGGTAACCGAAGCTCTATTCATCCTTCAGTACCACGCGGATAGCCACTGGAGTGCGATGACCTCCGGGACAGCATTGCGTCGTAGTCTGCGACCGCCGCTGCTGCTCTCCCTCCTGGGCTGCGCCGACCCACAACGCCTTACGAGATGGGACATCGAGGGTTGCGAACTGTTGCACAACTCGCGGGTATTTCGCATTCTGGTAACCTCAATCCCAGCACATTGAAGACGACAAGAAAAACCCTCAGACGAATCGCGCACCGTAACGTTCTCCATTCCAAGAGAATTCGTACTCCTCGTATGCGGGAAGAAACTTGTCGAACAGGGGCCACCTGCCGCGAACAGTCATGGGACCAAGGTGCGAGTATCCGAGAGTTCCGCAACAAATTGGCAGTCCTCAATGGCCCATCTCATGAAGCGTTGTGAGTTCGGCGCCGCCCATATGGGCCAGCAATAGGGGAGGGGCAGGGAAGTGCTGCACTGCGGGGAATCGGCTGTGAGGCTCTAGACCCTCATCTGCGAAAAGCCCCTTACCCATCCGCGGGATGACGATCCTGGCGGTCATGCTTCGTAGAGTTTTCGGTATGCCTCACGCGCACGACCCCGTAATTCTTCCTCATCGAACGCGTGCACGTATTTACGAAATTCGGGGTCCTTGGCGCGCACGTACTCACGGTATTCGGGATCCGCACTGTAGTCATCAGCGTCCGTGAACAACGTTTCAAGTATATCGAACTCGTCTTCGTCGAGACTGTAATCCTGGTCGTTTTTAAACATCTTCAGGTAAGAGGACTTAAATTCCTGAGCCGATATCTGGCCGTTGATGAAACTAGAGATCAGCCCCCTGTACTTGGTCGACTTCCTCGCGGCTGCTCCACCATCAGATGACATCAACCACCACCTAGTTCCTCCTTGTTCACAATGATCCTCTGGTTAGTACGTTGTGAGTCTGTTCAGGGCTTAGCTTCCAACCTGATATAAACGTTCCATCGGGCTTTTGGATTACACACAATCCGGAGTCCGGATTATAGTTCAGGATGGCAGGCTGGCCACGGAAGGTGCCTTGGATGTGCATCGTTGCTGGGTCATCTACGAACTGCTTCAACGCTCTGTCGAAATTGCCGAAGCCAGCGCGGCCCCGCGGATCGGTGACACCAAAGTCTTCCGCATGCTGAGAATACTTTTCCTCTATTTGACGAAGGTCGGTTTGCAACGGAACTTCGTCAATCAAGGGCGGGCTTTCCCCCGTCGCCCTAGGTGGTTCCTGCGTGCCGGGCGCACCCTGTTGTGGTTGGGCACCGGGCGTATTCGGCTGCGTGGGAGGCGGGGCGGATGGATCTGCTACAGATATGCCGAACTGTCCTAGCCGTGCTCGGAGGGCGGCCTCTCGGGTGTTTAGCTCACCGAACTCCCTCATGCAGGCGCTGTAGGGTCCAGGTGGTAGCGGGCCGACGATCCGTGGATCGCATCGCGCTGCGTAGTTTGCCTTGTCGTTGTTCAGTTGCTCCCACGCTTGAAGTGCCTGCTCTTTGGTCATTTCTTCGATCGGCGGCACCGGCGGTGGAACCGGTGGCGCCGGGTCGCGCGGTAGCGGCAACGGTGGTGCCTGCGGTGCCGGTCCGAGTCCGGGCGGTCCGAAGCCCAGCATCTGCACGCCGCCGCCACCAGTGCTGGGTGTGGGTGCTGGCTCAGGGGGTGCGGTGACACCGGTGGTGGCGAGGGTGACGGGTGCGGGTGTGGGGGTTGACGGCTGTGCTGGCGGGGATTGTTGCGCCCGCGGGGTGTCGCCGGACGGTGGGGTCTGGCGAGGCGGTGGGGCATCACTGGAGGGTGGGGGTTGCGGCGCTTGCTCGTGCTGCACTTGCCCGGGATCGGCGAACCGCGCCGCTGGGGGTTCGGGAGTCGGCGGCGACGGGTGGGGGTGGACGTGTGCCAGCGGCGTTGCCGCGGCCGCCGCGCCCTGGACAGCCTGGGCACCCAGGGTGGCGGGCGCCGCGAGTGCGTTGGTGGCCGTGCCGACCGTGGCCGCCAGCGCGTCGATCCCGGCACTCAGCCGCGCAGCGTTGGCAGCCAGCCAGCCACCGCCGGTGCCGGCCCCGCCACCGAATGCGGGTATAGAAGCGGCACCTGGCGACAGCGGCACCGCCCGCGCCCCGAGGCCCGGTATGGCGCCCACTGCTGTTGGTGGTGGCAACGACGATGCTGCCGCCGCTGCTGCCGAGGGTGAGATATGCCTTAGCAGCGGACCGGCACCGGACAAGGCATCGATCACCGACTGCGCTGACCGGGCTGGCGGTGATGGGGGCACCGCCGCGTTCGGCGCGGGGCTGGTGATTGCCGCGGCTTGTTGGATGTGGCCGCGCAGCGCGCCCTGCCCGCCCAGCTCACCCGCGCAGCGCACCACCTCGGTGGCCGTCTGCACCTCCTGCCCGGTGAAACGGGTCACCTGGCTTCTCAGGTCGACGGCGATCGCGTGGGCGGTGGCCTGTCGCGCATACCACCCCATCGAGCCCGGCGCATACATCGCGTCGGTGACCGACCAGTCCTCGCCCACCGCGAACCCCGATTGATGCGCCTGCCCGACCGTGGCCAGGATGGAGCGCCGCTGGTGGTGCAGCACGCCGGCACCGCCCTCGGCGGTCGCCGCGGCGGCATCCAGCAGCTCGGCCTCGTCGTCGGCGGTTACGACGTGGCGGGCCATCGCCGCTTTCATCGCCTCATCGCCCTGGCCGTGCCAGTCCAGCGAGTCGGCCTGGCTCTTGATGGTGCCCACCACCGAGCGTCGGCGCGTCGCCAGGTCACGCCAGTGGGCGGCGTGCTCGGTCAGATGCGACACGGTGTAAGCGCGCAACGCCGACTGGGTGGGGATCACGTGTTACGGACTGTCCCGGTGATCGTGGCGGCGACGTTTGTCAGCAAGTCCGCGGCATCGGAGTCGGTGGCTTCATAGCCGGTAGCCGCGACCTGGGTCATCCCTGCGGTGGCAGCGATCTAGGTGTGCAGGTCGGCGGTGGCGACCTGGGCTGCGCCGGTCACACCTGCGGCGGCGAGCATCGTGGGCCAGGGTGCGGGCGGTTGCAACGACGGCAGTGCGGCGTGAAGTTCGGAAACCTCCATATGCCAGCCGGAGCTAGCTGCGCGCAATCCGTCGGGGTTGACGTGCACTTCATCACCCATGCATGGCATCGTAAGCCACGCCCCGCACCGTGGCGCGACGGCTTGACCGCAGCGTTCCCGGCAAGTCCGACGGCCTTGGGCGCGCGTGCTGGAGCCTCGCAAGCCCAGGGGGCACCCCTAAGAACTTGTCACGAAGCTGACCCTACTTTGCAGAGCCGACAGTGAGAGGGATTGTCACGCTGCCGATTGGCCAGTCACGACGAACATTGATTCTTGGCCAGTCAAATCACCAGCCGCCGCAGTATTGTGTGCTTAATCGTATCTATTTGATACGATTAAGCACATGACTATCTGGGATCGGCTTGTTGAACTTGCCGCCGAGCAACATGGCTACGTCACGACTCGTGACGCGCGGGATATCGGTGTGGACCCCGTGCAGCTCCGTCTTCTGGCCGCACGCGGGCGTCTTGAGCGTGCTGGTCGTGGTGTGTACCGGGTGCCCGTCTTGCCGCGCGGTGAGCACGACGATCTCGCAGCAGCGGTCTCGTGGACTTTGGGCCGTGGTGTCATCTCGCATGAGTCGGCCTTGGGGCTTCACGCCCTCTCGGATGTCAACCCTTCGCGGATCCATCTCACGGTCCCACGCGAGAACCATCCGCGCGCAGCGGGGGGCGAGTTGTACCGACTTCACCGCCGCGACCTCCAGGCAACCGACATCACCTTGGTCGACGGCATACCCGTCACGACGGCTGTGCGCACCATCAGAGACTGCCTGAAGGCGGGCACTGATCCTTATCAGCTTCGGGTGGCGATCGAGCGAGCCGAAGCCGAGGGCACGCTACGTCGTGCGCCGGCAGCTGAGCTACGCGCTGCGCTCGATCAACCCGCCGCCGGAGTACGCGCTCGGACGAAGCGAGCATCGGCGTGACCAAGCCCTATTCTTCGCCGCCGACGAACTTGCGCTCGCTGCGAGATCGACTCACCCAGGCAGCGCAGCGGCAAGGTGTCGTGTTCGGTCGACTACAGCGGCACATCGCGATGATCGTCGTCGCACAGTTCGCAGCCATGCTCACCGACGACAGCGGTGCTCCGCTGCTCTTGGTTAAAGGCGGATCGTCGCTGGAATTGCGCCGAGGGATCCCCGATTCACGGACCTCCAAAGACTTCGACACGGTCGCACGCCGCGACATCGCAACGGTCCATGAGCAGCTGGCCGATACGGGGGAGACTGGGTGGGAGGGGTTCACAGCTACCTTCACCGTTCCCGAAGAGATCGACGTCCCGGGCATGCCGGTCAAGCCTCGCCGATTCACCGCCAAGCTGAGTTACCGTGGCCAGCCTTTCGTATCTGTTCCCATCGAGGTCTCCAACGTCGAAGCCGGCAATGCCGACCAGTTCGACACTCTTACCTCGGATGCTCTCGGCCTTGTCGGCGTTCCCGCAGCGGTCGCGGTGCCGTGTATGACCATTCCCTGGCAGATCGCGCAGAAGCTCCACGCGGTGACCGCCGTGCTCGAAGCGCCGAGAGTGAACGATCGCGCTCACGACTTGGTGGACTTGCAGCTTCTCGAAGGACTGCTGCCCGATAGCGATCTCTTGCCAACGCGCAGCGCGTGCATCGCGGTATTTGAAGCACGCGCTCAGCATCCGTGGCCACCCCAAGTCACCGCGCTGCCGCATTGGCCGCCAATCTACTCGGGGGCATTGGAGGGGCTGGATCACCTTGAACTTGCCGCCACAGTTGAGGAGGCAGTCAAGGCGGTGCGACGATTTGTCGAGCGGATAGATGTGGCGACAGAAACGTAATAGTCCAGCAAAAGTTGCCTGACCGCCACCCTTACCTGAAACCGAACCAGCCTAGGCGTCTGTCCACGCTCAGTCAGGCGCTCTGCCAATTGGGCTATACCCCGACACGCGGCGAACCGCGCAGAGCGCGAACTTTGCGCGATGCGTCCGAAGCCGTGGAACGTTTGCGGCATGCGCGACGAGCCGAAGTTAGCTACCCCCTCTCTGTCTAACCTGTGTGAGACGTTGAAGTAGATGAGTCTTCTGTGAGAAGCAGGGCGAGGACTGGATTCTGATTCCGTGACGATGACACTGGCCGATACCGCCGCGGTGGCGGTGGCCGATGATGGGAACGTGGGTAGCGGCAAGGGGCCGCGTGAGAAGCGGCCGAAACGGCGGACGTTCACCGCGGAGTACAAGCTCGGCATTCTCGAGCAGTACGAGTTGCTGACCGAGCCGGGTGCCCGGGGGGCGCTGCTGCGCAAGGAGGGTTTGTACTCCTCGCACATCACCGAGTGGAAGCGGCTGCGTGACGCTGGAGCGTTGAATGCGCTCGCGGCCAAGCCCTCAGGCCCCAAGCCGGCCATGACCGAGGCAGA
>NZ_MWQA01000001.1:971349-975777 GCF_002086915.1 Mycobacterium persicum
CACCAACGTCGTCCAACAAGCCAACCACCCCAACAACCCCGTCAAGGTGGGGCTCTACCCCAGCCGCGAAGACTGGGCCGAAGCCCGCACCGCCGCAGGAATCCACAGCAGCAACCACGACGACATGCACGCCGGCGAACTGGAAACCTCCATCCTGCTCGCCACCCACCCCAACTACCTGCGCGACGGCTGGCAGACCAGCGACCACACCGCCAACGACCGCCGCTACCTCACCAGCCTCGGCATCCACGCCTACACACCCACCGGCGTTATCGGCTCCCCATCGCAGGCCACCGCCGCCAAAGGCAGCAATGTCCTCGGCCACCTCGGCCGCAACGCCGACACCCTGATCGAACTCCTCACCACACGCTGAGCAGACCCGATAACTCGGCGGCTACCTCCGGGCTTCGCTACGCTCCCTTCGCTTCCGTCCGCTGGCGCTCCCGTCCGCGCCGGTCGCTCCACTGCGCCCTGCATCCGCCGCCGAGCACCAGACCAATGCCCACCAGCCAGTGAAAACACCGGCAGCGTTCGCACCAGCCGCCGCCAGGCCAACCTGCTTGCACCTCTCGCGCTGCGGCCAGCATCTTCACCGCGATCCCGCGTCGGCCCACCCGCCCGCACGCTGCCGACAACAGCCATTGACCTCGCACGTGAGAACTTTCTCTACTGGGATCAAGGATGTCGGGCTCATGCGCCGGGGTATCGCTGATGTCGCCCGGTGGTCTCGTCCCACACGTTCTCGCCCGGTGAGCATCACCCTACAATCCCCGCATGGGCGACAACCTTCGCGTCACCCCAGCCCAATTGCGGGTGACCAGCACCGGCTGGCACATGGAGGCTTTCGATCTCCACGCCGCGCCACCAGCACTGGAACCGTCTGGCGGGTGGCCCACGGTGCTCGCCGCCGCCGGGGCGACCGGCGCGGCCCAGGTCGCCACTGCCGACCTGCACACAAAGATCGCCACCACCGCCGGGATGACCCAGGTCGCGGCGACCGGTTATGAAGCCACCGACTCCGATGCCGCGGACATGCTGCACAACGTGGCCACCACGATCACCGGAACAGCCCATAACGCGTGATCCCCACCCAGTCGGCGTTGCGCGCCTACACCGTGTCGCATCTGACCGAGAATGCCGCGCACTGGCGCGAGCTGGCGGCGCGCCGCCGCTCGGTGGTGGGCACGATCAAGAGCCAGGCCGACTCGCTGGACTGGCAGGGTCAGGGCGATGAGGCGATGAAAGCCGCGATGGCCCGCCACGCCACCACCGCCGAACAGCAAGCCGAGCTGCTGGATACTGCAGCGACCACCGCCGAGGACGGGGCCGCCGTGCTGCACCAGCAAAAGCACTCCATCTTCGCCGCCGTCGAGCAGGCCAACCAGTCAGGGTTCGCGGTCGCCGAGGGCTGGACGGCGACCGACGCGATGTATGCGCCGGGCTCGATCGGCTGGTACGCCCGGCAGCCCACAGCCCAGGCCATCTCCGCCGATCTGCGTGTCCAGGTGACCCGTTTCACCGGCCAGGAAGTGCAGACCGCCACCGACGTGGCGCGCTCCGCCGGTGAGCTGGGCGGCGAAGGCGCGGTGCGCGGCCACATCCAGGCCGTCGCCGCCATCACCACCACCCACACGCCGAATCCGACGGTGCCGCCATCACCGCCAGCCCCCTCAGCATCATCGCTGCTCGATGCCTTGACCGGCGCTAGCCCGCTGATGCGGCACATATCACCACAGGCCGCGGCCTCAGCAGCAGCACCACCGTGGCAAGCCCCACCAGCGGCCGGCGCGCTAGCGGGCATCGCGCCGCCGGTGCCGCTGCCGCCAGGTGCCGGCCCCCTGCCCGCCTTCGGCGGCAGCGGCGGTGGCGGGGCCGGGGCTGGTACCGGCGGCGGCTGGCTGTCCTCGCTGGCTGCCCGGCTGAGTTCGGGGATCGCCACCATGGCGGCCCCGGTCAGCACGGGCGCGGTCTCGACGGCCGCGACCGCGATCAGCGCACCGGCCGCTACTGCCGCGGCAACCCCGCTAGCACACGTCCAACCCCCCCCGTCGCCGCCGACCGCCGAACCCCCAGCGACGCAGTTTGCCGATCCCGGCCAAGTGCGGCACGAGCACGCACCGCAACACCTGCCCTGCACCGATCCGCCGCAGACGCAATCCCCGCACGCGCGCCAATCCCCGGCCGCGCAGTCATCGCCCCCCACCCCCGCACCCGTCACACTCGACCCCGGTCCCACCAGGACCGCGCCGTCAGATACCACACCCAGGACTGGCAACAGCGCTGTCCAAATGCTGGGCTTCGGCCCGCCAGGGCCAGTACCGGCCCCGGCGGCACCATCTTTGCCCCTACCGCGTGACCCGACCCCGCCACCCATGCCGGTCGACCCTAAAGACATGAGCGCCGAGCAGGCGCTCGCAGAATGGGCCCAAGTTAACGCTGGAATACGGGCGTGGAACACCCAATGCGGCGTCGAAAACGTCGGGCCGCTGCCGCCGGCCCAATACAACGCCTGCATTGCCTCGCGCGGTCCTCTCCTTCAACGCCAAACCGCAATCCGGGCACGCTTAAACGACTTAGGCATACCCATAGAGGGCGAACCCGCCCTGGCCCCACGCGGCCGGGTACAGCCGGTTCCGAGCCCCCGCCAAACCAACCGGGTACGCCGTCAAGCCAAGAGCCAGTCCCTCCAGCACAGGAAACACCGCCATTCCCACCGCCTAACAGAATCAACGGAATCACCGATCATGGAGCAGGAAGGATCGCCGGACGCGACGGCGGTCATGGCGTCAGCGACAAGGCAATGCAATGCAATGCAAGATGCTGTTGCGAATCCTGTTGGGCCGCCCCAGTTTAAAGTAGACGAGCTTGGTAGAGGCGCTTACGTCTACGTTGGGAAAGACGCAACAGTGGTCCTAAACAAAGATGGCCAAGTGGTAACCGCCTGGGCGAACAGCCGGGCTGGATGGAGAAATCCGTGAGCAACGTTCTCGATGCTATTTCACCGGAGCACCGTCCCGTGATCGCGCAAGAATTAGAGAATCGTAATCCCGCTCTCTTCGACGAGCTTCGGCGCACAGAGAAGCCGACCAACGAACAGAGCGACGCTGTTATCGACGTGCTTTCCGACGCCTTGATGAAGACCTTTGGACCTGATTGGGTTCCGAATGATTATGGGTTGAAAATCGAACGAGCAATTGACGCATATTTAGAGACGTGGCCGATATACCGGTAATCGCTTGACACCAACTGTTGCCAGCACCAGGCGCGTACCGGGCATCGGGAGCGCGGTCGGGCTGGCATCCGCGTGGGACTGAAGGAACTTAGGCAGGAACGCACATGACGTACGCAGCCAGGGACGAAACGACGCTCCCCAAACTGCCTGCACAGATGCGGTGGGTGGTACTGGTGGACAAGCGTCAGCTCGCGGTGCTGCTGCTAGAAAACGAGGTACCGTCGCTTCCGCGACGGACACCTTGGAGGCGCGCGGTGATATCGACTACGAAAGCCAGCCGGTCGACGCAGTGGAGCGGCTATGTCGGCGTTTGGCCGACCAGGCGGTGCGTCAGTGGGGTTTTATGCAGGGTCTCAAGCAGAAGCTAGGACCAGGTGTCGACGTGCGGATGAAGCTGGTGGAGTGGAACCGGTGAGCTTAATGCCCCACCTGTGGGGGTAGCTTACGGATTTGCGACCAATCTCAAGTGTCTGTGCCGAAAACATTACCGAACGGCTAAAGACATTTCGCGGCGGCATCGCCGGATGGCGCGACGAGCAGCTGCCCGACGGCGTCGTGATCTGGATATCGCCGACCGGCAAGACATAACGAACGGTACCCGCGGGTGCCAAGTTGTTCTCGGATCCGGCGCCGCGCGGATCGCGCGAGCACACAACCGCAATCACGTTCAACGCCGCGTCAACACCGCCGAACAAGAGTTGCGGCAGGCGCGGAAAGCGGAGATCGAAGCACGCAAGTTTCGAAACCACATGCGCGACATGCTGCTTCTCTTCAAGGGCGAACCGAGCACCAGCCCGTTTTGCACCTGGGTGAATGATCCCCGGGAATCCGAGGAACTCCCACCGGACTGGCGACCACCGCCGGTACCCCCAGTGCCCGACGATCCACCATTTTGACGAGCATTAACCCCAATACCGTTCAGTTAAGACGGTGGATGGTGATGTTTGGTGAATGCTCGGGTTGGAGCCAGTGGGCGTAGTCGGCGCGTTTGACGTGCCACTTGGACATTTTGCGTTTGACCACCCGGGGTGCTGCGCGGTGGCGTCGGGCCGGGTTGAGGCGGTCGAGCAGTCGGCGCAGGAAGGCGCGCCAGTGCCGGTCAGGCGTTTCGGGGTGGTCCGGGGGGAAAAGCGCCCTGCTGGGCGACGGATTGACGCGTGATGCTCAGTGCGGCAGTGAAACTGACGCGGTCGGGG
>NZ_MWQA01000001.1:975877-1000635 GCF_002086915.1 Mycobacterium persicum
CTACAACCATCCCGAACTGCGTCAACGAATCGAGCATCTGCGCGGCACCCGTGCGCGGAAGACCACGCCCGACGCTCCCGTCGACAGCGACAACACCCTGGTCATCACCCTGACCCGCCAGATCGCAGAACTGAAAAAACAACACCACCAGCAACTGCAAGCACTCCGCGATGCCCTGCGCCGGGCACACGGCGAGAACCTCGACCTGCGCCGTGAACTCGCCCGCCGCGGCCTCCAGCCATCGTCCAACGTCGCATCAATCGCAACAACGTCCTGACCAGCACAAACACGGCTACTTTGCACCCCACCCAGCGATAACCGGTGGACCCAAAAACACCACGTTGTCGCGGGCGGTGACAAAATCCAGGGTGCCCAAATGGGCGATGGTGTCACGTTTGAGCCCCCGAGCATGCTCGAAATCGAACTCTTCCAACGATTTCCGTGCCGGAAACCGAGCTGCGTTGATCCGGCCTTCGCCGCCATGGGACTCACGAGCCGACACCTCGCGCTGCAGGCAAGCCACCAGATATTCCTCGTGGCTCCAGTTCTCGGCGCGAGCCCGTTCAGCCAGTCTGGGTACCGCGTCGCGCAATGTGGGTGCCTTCAATGCCCTTGTCAGGTAAGCGATCTCAGCGGAGACGTCGCGGCGCTGGGCGGCTTTAGCGGTGGTAGCCATCACGCCACCCCACCATCGAGGTCAACGCCCAGCGCGGCGTCGTAGTCGGCAAGCGAACGCACCTGCACCTGCGGTTCCGATACCGGCCTAGCGACGCTGAAGTGCCTGCGCCGCAAGACCTTCGCCGCTTCCACATGTGTAGGGTCGGAGATTGTCTGATGGGCGGCCCAGATACGGTGGTGATCGGCGAGCAGCTCACCGTCACAGATCGCCTGCACCCGGTCCAAATCGGCACGCACCAACACCCGGCGCCCGATCCCGGTCGGGTGCACCGAGTAATCGTTGGAATCCAAACGCACGTAGTGATCCCGCGGCAATCGCAGCGAGGCGCACCAGCCGGTGGCCGGGGCCACCGGCGGCAGTGCAAGCATCGCGGCCCGGTCGGCGCCGATGCGGTCGGTGGGTGCACAGCCCAGCGCCCGGCGGGTGCGGGTATTCACTAACGCCAGCCAGCCGGCCAGCTGGGCGTTGAAATCAGCCGGCGAGGCAAATACCCGCCCGGGCAGAAACGAGCGCTCCAGGTAGTCGTGGGCCCGCTCAATGAGCCCCTTCGACTTCGGGTCGGCCGGTCGACAGATGATCACCTTGGCCGCCAGCACACCGCGAAACGCTTGACACTCGCCGGTCAACTCCGCCCGCCCGGCGCGCCAACGCCCGATTGCGCCCTCTCCGTCCCACACCAGCGCCCGCGGCACCGCACCCAACCCCTTGATCAGCTGCCACCAGCCAGCGAACAAATCTTCGGCGGACCGCGACGGCAGCAACATGGCCAACAACCAGCGCGAGTAGGCGCACACCATGGTCAAAACCGGTAGCTGCTTGGCGGTGCGGGTCTGCCCGAATCCCACCGACAGCGCAATCGGCGGAAACCAAAAGTCGCACTGGGCGATCTCCCCGGCCACATACTCCGTACGCGAAGCCGGGTCCGGCGGCAAATACACCGGCCGCAGTTCGGCCACCCGGCCAGAAAGCGTCCGAATTGAGCGGGTCCAGCCGATCCGCTCGGCAATCACTGTTGCCGGCATACGTGGATATGCCTGCAGCAACTCGCGGATCCGGGGCTCGACCTCATCAACGTTCGAACCCTTTTGCAGCCGTTCATACTTCGGTGGTTCATCCAAAGCTAGCGCAGTCTTAACCGTGTTCTTCGATATTCCCAGCACTCTGGCGATCGCCTTAATCGGCAAACCTTCCGCCCGGCGCAGTCGACGAATCTCTGCCCAATCTTCCACAGACAACATTCCCTTCGGTTCCTCCTAGCTCGGGTAGAGCTAGGCCACCGCACCAGGGGGTCAAAATTCAGTTGCCACGCGGGGGTCAGTTTTCACGTGCCGTCGACAAACGCCATTGCGCCGTAAAGTGCTACGACGACACGTTGCAACAGCAGAGCATTATCGAGCCATCGGTGGCCGGTCCCGCGAAATTTCATCGGGTCACCTGCGGTCCGTTGGCTTTCGGTGGCCCTGGCTTCTGGACGGCCACCGTTATCAGGCCGCATGCCCACAGGATCAAACCGACTTCGCCGTTCCAGCACAGGGACCCGATAAACATCAGCAGCCACCTGATGCGAATGCTCGGCCGGAGGGTGCTTCACGAGCGCGACCGCGGCACGTTGTCCCGCCGAGCGCACCGAGCAGCAGAAGGGCCAGAATCGTGATCACCGGGGACACCCGGCCAGGTGCCGCGAGATCGCCGCATCTACCGCCTGGGTCGCCGCGAAGGTCGCTCTCGACAACGACCGCCAGGCGGTTGCAGTGGTTAATCCGCCAGCGATCATCTTGGCAGCTCGCTGGCCCGGGCGCCCCGGGCGCCGGTCAGCGCCGCAGCCGCCGTGCTGGCGTCGAGGCGCAACTCCTTCAGTCCGTCGCGACAGGAGCGCAGCGCGTTCAGGGCGGCAGCGGTTGCGCATCGAGAGCTGTCCAGCCGATACCGCAGTCGATACCGCAGCACTTCCAGACCCGTTCAACTCCGGCCAACGCGACAAGGCCTATCTACGCAGCTAGAAGCCGGTATTTCCCGAACGGACCAGCGCCAGCCAACGCATCAAACGCGCAGGTACACCAATTATGAGTCCGCGGCTCTAACCAACTGAGCTACCGCCCCTTGATCGATCTTCTATCTTCCGCCTTCTATTACAACGCCAGACAAGCAGCGCGACACTCGCCCACAACGAACGAGCCAAGGAAACAGTAGACCAACGCCGTAGTGCCCTCGACGCCATGAGGCGCTTTGAGCAAGCCGATGCGGTCGTCACACCAGCAGACCCTCGGCTACTGCCGGCGATCCATGCGGGAACAACCGATTCTCAACATCCGCGGTTAGCGTTGCGTCAAGACACGGGACGCAGAGGTCCACCGAGATCAGCCACGCAGCCCAGAGGAGGACCATGGCCGATGTCCTACCGCCAGGGCTGACGACGGCCGAGGCCACCCAGCGGCGCGCGAAAGACGGCGCCAACCGGCTCCCCGCGGCCAGGCGGCCGTCGGTCGTCCATCGCCTGCTCGGGGAGCTGACGCACTTCTTCGCCCTACTACTCTGGGCCGCCGCGGTGCTCGCGTTCTTCGCCGAGCTTCCCCAACTGAGCATCGCGATTATCGCGGTGATCGTGTTGAACGGGGTATTCGCCCTGATCCAGCAGGCGCGAGCGGATCGCGCCGCCGACCGGCTGCAGCAGATGCTGCCGACGCGCATCACGGTGTGGCGGGACGGACGCCGGCAAGTGATCGAGGCCGAGGACGTGGTGGTCGAAGACATCCTGCTGCTAGAAAGCGGTGACCGGGTGCCCGCTGACGCCGTGGTGCTCACCGAGAACCGGTTGCTGGTCGACTCCTCCATGCTGACCGGCGAAAGCGTGGCCGGCGGCGCAGCCGTGGGTGACGCGCTGTTCGCCGGAACCTTTGTCGTTGAGGGCGATACGTGCGCCCGGGTCACCGCGATCGGCCAGCACACGCGGCTGGCGGGCATCGCCCGGCTGACGACCTCGACCACGAAACCCGACACGCCACTGACCCGCGGCCTCAACGGTGTCGTCCGCCTCACGGCGGCGATCGCCGTCGGCGTCGGAGTCGTCTTCCTGCTCATCTCGATGCTCGTCGGCAACCCCGTCCAGCAGGCCTTCGTGTTCGCGATCGGGGTCACGGTGGCTCTGGTCCCGGAGGCGTTGCTGCCGACGGTGACGCTGTCGCTGGCCTGGGGATCCGAGCAGATGGCCAAGCGCCAGATCCTGGTCCGCAACCTCGAGGCCGTAGAGACGCTCGGCTCGACAACCTTCATCTGCACCGACAAGACCGGCACCCTCACCCGCAACCAGATGACCGTCGTCGACGCCTGGACGTCCGCCGGCTCGCTGACCGTCGACGGCGCCGGCTACGGGCCGACGGCCCAACTCGCGTGGTCGTCACCCACCGCGGCGGACCCGGTCCGCGAGCTCGCTCTGGCCGCCGAACGCTGCTCCACCGGATACGCCGAAGAGATTCAAGGCAATTGGCGCGCCCACGGTGATCCGATGGAGGCGGCCCTCGACGCCTTCGCCCGGCGACTGGGCATCGATACGGACCAGGATCGTCGCGCCGTTTCCGCTGAGTTGCGGTTCCCCTTCGACCCCAGGCTGCGCCGGATGGCCGTGGTGCTGGCCAAGGAGGTCGTGGTGAAGGGCGCGCCGGACACCGTGCTTCCGCTGTGCGGCGACGACCCGGCGGCCCACCAGGCGGTTGATGCCCTCACCGACCGCGGGCTGCGGGTGCTCGCCGTCGCCTCCAGCCCGCGCGACGGCCGCACCCCACGGGACCAGAAGCAATGCGATCAGGGATTGCGCCTGCTGGGCCTGGTGGCACTGCAGGATCCGCCGCGTGACGAGGTCTCCGAGTCGCTTCAGGCCTGCCGACAGGCCGGCGTAAAGGTGGCGATGGTGACCGGCGATCATCCCGCCACCGCCACGGCCATCGCCGACCAGGTGGGGCTGCGGTTCCCGGACTCACCGGTGCTGTCGGGGGCGGACCTGCCCGACGACGAACAACATCTGGGCGCTTTGCTCGACCGCGACGGGATCGTGATCGCCCGGGTCTCTCCCGAGGACAAACTGCGCATCGCGCGCGCGGTGCGCTCCAGACACCACGTGGTCGCGATGACCGGAGACGGCGTGAACGATGCCCCGGCGCTGCACGAGGCCGACATCGGCGTGGCCATGGGCGAATCCGGCACCGACGTCGCCCGCGAGGCCGCCGATCTGGTGCTGCTCGACGACTCGTTCGCCGGAATCGTGGCCGGTATCGAACAGGGGCGGGCAACCTTCGTCAATATCCGCCGGTTCCTGACCTACCATCTGACCGACAACGTCGCCGAGCTGGCGCCGTTCCTCGTCTGGGCGCTCTCGGGCGGCCTGTTCCCGCTGGCACTCGGGGTCTTGCAGATCATCGCGCTCGACATCGGCACCGACACCCTGTCAGCGGTTGCGCTGGGGGCCGAGCCGCCGGCGCAGCACCTGCTCGAAGGTCCCCCGGTGCGCGGCCGGTTGATGAACCACACCGTGCTGCGCCGGGCCTTCGGACTGCTGGGACCACTCGAGGCAGTCCTGTCGCTGGCCGCCTTCCTGGTGTCCATGCTGGCGCTCGGCTGGCGTCCGGCCGACCCGTTCCCCACCGGGCACGCCTTGGCGGCCGCTTCCGGGGCGGCATTCATCACGGTGGTCTTCGCCCAGACCGCGAACGTCTTCGCCTGCCGGTCATCCTCGCGCTGGCCCGGGGCGCTGGGCTGGACCAGCAACCGGCTCTTGGTGCCGGCGGCGCTCATCGGTCTGACGTTGTCTCTGGTCGAGTTGTGGGTGCCGCCGGTCGCCAGGTTGCTCGGCCAGTGGACTCCGCCCTTGTGGGGCTGGGTGGTCGCGCTCAGCTCGATGCCGATCCTGCTGGCTGTCGATGCGCTCGACAAGCACCTGCGTGCGCGTCATCGCCGCCGCTCGTCCAATGCCTGATCACCTGAGGTCGGCTGTCCGAATAGCGTTGCGAGTCAAGGATTTCCGAAAAAATCGAGGCGCAGCGGCTAAGCGGTCCGGCCCACCGTTCGGATCAGCCTTCGCCGGCTTCCAGGCTGGCGAGGGCCTCCCGGATGCTCTGATTCATCTGCTGCGAGCTGGGCGCAGGAGGCTTGTCGACCGGCTGGTCACAGTTACAGGTGGTCACCGGAGCAGTTGGCTCATCAGCCATGGCCGGTGCGGCCACCCCGATCGCGGCACCGGCGGCGATAGCTGCACTGATCAGCGCTTTGGTGATCATCTGGACGTTCTCCTTGGGCACGTAGACCGCGATCCGGCGCCGATCACGACGCTGTGTCTTTGACTACCCAGACCATATCCGGTGCGTAGACGTAGATCGCTGCCGCGACCTCGAACGCAGCCTGCTCCGCGGTCAAGTTCGTCCGATAGTACACGTCGTCGGCAATGGTCGACGCCACCAACGACGGGTTGTTCGCCATCCGCACATCGTTGGCAATTTGCTGGCCCCGCGCTGCCACGTCGCAGTCGGTGTTCCCGGAAGCCGCGCCGATCTGCCGGCGTGCGAGCAGTGCGATGTAATGCTGGTCCTGCGCGGTCAAGACGCAGTCCGCCGATGCATGCGGCGGCGGCAGCACCCCGAGTTGGCCCAGCAGCGCCGCCGCAAGTACGGCAGCCAACCGCAATCGAATTCGACCAGTGGAGCCCATTCGAGTGACCTTCATTGCTCAACCTGCCATTGCACGCAAGTCCGATCCGACCCCTGATATATCCAAGTCAACGCCCAAATCTCGTGCAGTGCCAGTGCTTATGGGCATTGCCGGCCGCGCCGGCCGGGTCCGGCGTCTCAGGCGGGCGTCAGTTCACGAGGGTGGGCGTGGGCGTGACCTTGAGCGCGTAGGCCGGCCAGATGTCCAATGCGTCGGGCAACGTGACGTTGATGCGATCACCCGCGCATTCGTGTTCGAGGGTGCCGCCACCAAGCAACTGAACGGTGGTCTCCGGGGTCCCCAAGAGGCCGCGCAGCGCGACCCGGCGCTCCCCTGGGGCCTGCAGGAACGTCACATACAGGGCATCATCGGTCTGGGTGAAGCGCAGCGGGGTGCCGTCGGTGGCGGCGGCTTGTGGGGTCGTCCAGGGGCGGGTGTCGAAGTAGGCTTCGCCGGTCACGTCGAGCCATGCGCCGAAGTCGGTGAGCAGCCGCGCTTGCAGCTCCGGGATCGTCCCGTCGGGGTAGGGCCCGATGCCAAGCAGTAGATTGCCGTTCTTGCTCACCAGGTCGGCGAAGCTGCGGGCCAGATCGGTGAGGGTCAGCATCTCGTCGGGACCTTCTTGGCGGTTGTTGCCGAATGAGTTCCCCACGCCGCGAGTCGATTCCCATTTGTACGGTTTGATCTCGTCGTACTGGGCGTATTCCGGGGTGCGGAAGTCGTAGTGGAAACCGGTCGGGAAGTCCAGGACCCGTACCCGGTCGGGCAGGAACCTCCACAACGCACCGGCCAGCCCGAGACCTCCCATGACCAGCGGTTCCACCCCGGGGACTTTGGGCAGCTGAAGCTGGGCCCAGCGGTCGTTGATGACTCCGTCGGGCACCTGGTTGTAGTAATGCGCGAACAGCTCGGCGAGTTTGGATTGGAGAGGGTAGCCGATATCGTTCCACAGCACTGACGGCTGGTAGCGGTTGACGAGCTCACGAATGTGGTTGTCCGCGTATTTCGCGTACTCGTCTGTCTGGACGAGCGAGCTCGCCAGCCCCCGCAGATCGGTGATGACCGTCGGGTCGAACGTCCAGTCGTACCCGCCCGAGTAGTACAGACCCATCTTCATGCCGCGGTCGCCGACCGCGCTGGTCAGGTCGCCGACCAGGTCACGGTTGGCATGCCAGGATTCCTTGTGCGGGTTGGGGTGCCGGCTGGGCCACAGGGTAAACCCGTCGTGGTGTTTGGTGGTGAGCACCACGTAGCGCGCGTTTGCTTGCTCGAAGAAAGCGGCCCAGGAGTCGGGATCGAATTGCTTCACCGCTTTGTTGAACATCGGTTTGAAGTCGTCGTAGGTGAAGTCGGGGCCGTAGGTTTCGAGATGGTGTCGCTGTGACGGGCTGTCCGGGATTGCGATGGTGTTCTGATACCACTCGGCATACGGGTTGTGTTTCAGCCAATATGCGGGTCCCTTGGTGGCCATCAGCTCCTGGGTGTCGGCCTCGAGCGGAGCCCAGCCGGGTACCGAGTACAAACCCCAGTGGATGAAGATCCCGAACTTTGCGTTCTCGAACCACTCGGGCGCCGGGTGCGTCGCGAGCGACTCCTTGGTCGGCTCGTAATCGGCCATTCACGCACCTTACTCGGAACGGCCGGTGTCCGCGTTACTGTCCCGGATTTCGAGGGCTTTGACTGGCCACCGCAAAACCTAACGGACACAAGCGTTTTCGTGGACAAAGACCGCCGAACTAATCCTCTAGTCCAGCCACCCGGGGTGGCTGGCCGGCAGCGCACGAGTGCCGCGACCGTTGTCCCATCAGTACAGGTAGACAACGGCGTCGTCGCCGCCGCGGCACACCACCAATCCCCCGTCGGCTGAGCAGGTCATGGTGTAGGACTGGCCGGTCACCGGGCTGACGGCGCTGACCTGCCGAGATGCCGCGCCGGCTGGTCCGCCGGCTCCGTAGGCAAGCCGAACCTGTTCGGCGAACTGGCAGGATGTCGCCGCCGATCCGACCGCGGACTGGCTCAACCCGCCGGCGGGCCCGGCCGTGGTCGGACATGCGTGTGCATCCTCGGGCAGCTTGACCGGCGTTGTCGACGTGGTCGAAGTGGTCGCGGTGGTCGACGTCGTCGCAGTGGTCGAGTCCAACGTCCACGTCGGGCAGCCCTGCGTCTTGAACGCGACGTCCGTCGGCGCAATCTGCACGACCTGCGGCCCGGTTCCGGCCCCGTTGGCGATGATGTCGTCGACGGTTCCGCCGAGCCCCCTGAGCCGTTCCCAATAACAGGCATTGCTGCCTGGCGACCGGTAAGTCCCGGGCCGGATGTCCACCCCGACCCGGTAGGTGCCGTCACCCGGGATGGCGTTCGCCGGACCCGTCGGCGTCGTCGACGGCGGGATGGACACCGTCGTTCCGGGATATATCGGCGGCAGTCGTGATTCCTCGCGGTCGTGAACCGACACCGTCGGCCGGGCGGTCTTGCCACCGGTGCCGAAACACCCCGCCAGCCCGCACGCCGAGGCCACCCCCACCGCGATGGCCACCATCGCCCGGACCATGCTTCGGGTGTCCATCGATCAGCCGAACACCGTCTGACCGTCGGCCCCGATCAGATACCGTTCGGTGCCCTGCTCCACTCTCGGCGCGTCAGCACCCAGCGACACGGCAATCTTGTTGCTGGCGTTACGCATGATGTCAAAAGTCAGCTCGATGGCTTGGACCTCGGAGAACCTGGAGCGCACCTCGGCGGCAACGTCGACGGCGAGGTGCGCAGGCGTCCAAATTAACGCATCCGTATACCGCAGGGCGGCTTTTGCGCAATCATCGAGCAAGATCGAGGTCTCGAAGCGCTCGATCTCGTCGTACAGCGTGTCCGAACCACCGGCATCCAGGGCGGTGCCTTCACGCAGCGACCTGCATAGCCGGCAGTTGTGTGCGGCCGCGCCCCGCAGCCGGACCAGTTCGGAGGTGACGGGATCCAGTGCGCGCATCCGGGCCACGGCGGGCAAGAAGTCGTTGAACAACACGCCGGGCCCCTCTGTCGCCGCGTGGTTCCACCCGATCGGTCCCCGCACCCATCCCAGGTGCTGCGAGCCGACGCCCAGCGCCTTCAGACCCGCGCGCACCCGCGGCACGAAATCGGCGATGAAGATCGACGCCACAACCCCAAATGCATTGTCCCCCAACTGCTCTAGCAAACCCGATCGCTGCTCGGCGCTGATCTGCGAGACGTCAACGCTAAACTGCTCGGCGAACTCGGCAACGACACGTTCCGCCTCCGACGCCGGCTCATCGACGGCCACCTCCGAAGGCACAGCGGGCAGTGACAGCGTCCGCGCACATACACGCCGGACCAGGCTCGCCATCCGCCCGTCGCCCGGGGACCACGCAATCAACCGGGCCAGGCCGTCGCCAACAGCCGCCTCCGCCGCCATCTTTCACACGCTAGGACGTGCCCTACGTCCCGGCAATCGGCTATTGCGCCTGGCTGACCGACGACATGTGGAAATCCGGTATCCGCAGCGACGGCATCGCCGCCCGGGTGGCCCAATTCGCCCATTCCCGGGGCAGCGTCACCTCGCTGACACCGGCCTCGGTGGCGCGTCGCAGCAGGTCCAGCGGGCTTTCGTTGAACCGGAAGTTGTTGACCGCCGCCGTCACCGCGCCGTCTTCGATGAGGTAGACGCCGTCGCGGGTCAGCCCCGTGAGCAGCAGTGTGGTCGGGTCGACCTCGCGGATGTACCACAACGTGGTCAGCAGCAGACCGCGCTCGGTGGCCGCGATCATCTCCGCCAGACCAGCCGAACCGCCCGTCATCAACAGGTTCTCGGCGGCCACGGCAACCGGGGCATCGTACTTGGCGGCCGTGGCCCGCGGATAGGCCAACGCGTTGATCACCCCATCGCGGATCCAGTCCACGTGGCCGACGTCCATGCCGTTGTCGAACACCGACAGCGTCTCCGACGAGTTGCTCACCGCGACGAACGGCCGGCACGCCAGGCCCGGCGCCATCGGGTCGGAGAACAGCGTCAGCGGCAGTTCGGTGAGCCGCTCCCCCACCATGGTCCCGCCGCCGGGGGCAGACAGCGCGGTGCGGCCCTCCTGTGCCCCGCGGCCGGCCATCGACCACGACAGGTACAGCATCATGTCGGCCACCGTGGACGGCGGCATGATGGTCTCGTACCGTCCCGGGGGCAGCTCGACCCGGCGTTGCGCCCACCCCAGCCGCGTCGACAGCTGATCGAGCAGCACATCGATTGGCACACCGACGAAGTCGGGAGCCCCCACGCCCGCCCAGGCACTGGCGTCGCCGCGTTTGACGTTGATCTCCACCGCGCCGGCCGGTTGGGTGTAGCGCCGCCGCAAACCGGTCGACGACGCCAGGAATGTCGTCGAAAGGCTATGGTGTGCATAGCCGTACAGCCGGTCGCTACCCGCGAACTCGCGACTCAGCGAAGCCGCGACGCCGGCGAATGCCTCGACACCGGTGCGGGAAATCGGCGCATCCCAGTCGACGGGCATCCCGGCGTCGGCCAGCAGGGGTGCGACGTCACCGGCTTCGGGGGCCGAACGGGCCGCGTCCTGCGACGCGGCCACCAGCCCGGGCAACACCGACGGGTCGACCTCACCGGTCTCCACCGCGCCGACGAATGCGTTATCACCTTGGCGGACAATCGAAATCACGGTCACGCTGCGGCTTGTCGAAAGCCCATTGGTGGTCATGGAATTGCCCGCCCAACGCAACGTCGCCTCGGTTCGGTCGACGACGAGCACCATCGTTTCGTCGGCACGGCCACGTTGTGCGGCCTCCGTCAAAACGATGTTGACGACATGCTGCGCAGTGATCATCGGCCGCCTTCGGTCCGGGTGTTGAGCACGTTGACGCCGCGGAACAGCGCCGACGGACAGCCGTGGCTGACAGCCGCGACCTGGCCCGGCTGGGCCTTGCCACAGTTGATTGCCCCACCCAGTCGCCAGGTCGACGGGCCGCCCACGGCCTCCATGGAATTCCAGAAATCGGTGGTGATCGCCTGATAGGCGACATCGCGCAACTGACCGTCCAGGCGGCCGTCGCGGATGCGGAAAAACCGCTGGCCGGTGAACTGAAAGTTGTAGCGCTGCATGTCGATCGACCACGACTTGTCACCGACGATGTAGATACCGTCCTGCACCCGGCTGATCAGATCCGCGGTGCTGAGGTCTTCGGACCCAGGCTGCAACGACACATTCGGCATCCGCTGGATCGGCACATGATGGGGCGAGTCGGCATACGAGCAGCCATTGGAACGCGGCCGCCCCAGCCGCAAGGCGAATACCCGGTCGAGCTGATAGCCGACGAAGACCCCGTCGCGCACCAGATCCCAATTCTGCGCGGCCACGCCTTCGTCGTCGTAACCGATGCTGGCCAGACCGAATTCGACGGTGCGGTCGGCCGTCACGTTCATCACCGGTGAGCCGTAGCGCAGGGTGCCGAGTTTGTCCGGTGTGGCGAACGAGGTTCCGGCATAGGCCGCCTCGTAGCCGATGGCGCGATCGTATTCGGTTGCGTGGCCGATGGATTCGTGGATGGTCAGCCATAGGTTGGTCGGGTCGATCACCAGATCGGTGCGGCCTGCGGTCACGCTGGGCGCCTTGAGCTTCTCGGCCAGCAACGACGGCAGCTGAGCCAGTTCGTCGGTCCAGTTCCAGACATCGTCGCCGACGACCGCCTCCCAGCCCCGAGCCGTCGGCGGCGCCAGGGTGCGCATCGAATCGAAGGTGCCCGCCGCCGCATCGACGGTGACCGCCTCCAGCGACGGGTGCAACCGCACCCGCTGCTGGGTGATCGACGATCCGAAAGTGTCGGCGTAGAAGGTCTGCTCCTTGACCGCATTCAAACTGGCTAACGCATGATTGACGCCATCGGCGCTTAACAATCGGCCGGAGTAGTCCTGCAGCACGGCGATCTTCTCGGGTGCGGGCAGACCGAACGGGTCGATCTGGTAATCCGACACCCAGCTGACGTCGGCGTAGACCGGCTCCGGCGCCAGCTCGACGCGCTCGGTGTTCAGCGCGGCCAGCGTGGTGGCCACCTGCACCGCGCGGCGCGCGGTGTCGGCCGCCACCGACGGCGCCAGCTCGGCGTGCGAGGCGAAGCCCCACGTGCCGTCGACGATCACCCGCACCGCGAAGCCCAGGTCGTGACTGGCGATCGCGGTCTCCAGCTCTGCGTCGCGCAACTGGATGATCTCGGTGCTGGTTCGATGAATCCGCAGGTCGGCATGGCTGGCCCCGGCGGCGGTGGCCGCTGACAACGCGGCGTCGGCCAGCGCGTGGCGCGGCAGGTCCAGGAAGTCGGAATCGATCCCGCGCTTCGGTGTCACGACTCCACCGTATCGACCACGCTTTAATACACCCATGCGCGCCACGCCACGTCGACCCACCGCGCTGGCGTACGCGCTACTGGCACCGAGCCTGTTCGGCGTGCTCGCCTTCCTATTGCTGCCCATCCTGGTGGTCGTCTGGCTGAGCCTGTACCGGTGGGATCTGCTGGGCCCGCTGCGCTTCGTCGGGCTGGCCAACTGGCGGTCGGTGCTGACCGACTCCGACTTCGGCGGCTCGCTGCTGGTCACCGCCATCTTCGTGGCGATCGTGGTTCCGGCGCAGACGGTGCTAGGGTTATTGGCCGCGATGATGCTGGCCCGGGGGCTCCCGGGCACCAATTTTTTCCGCACGCTCTACGTACTGCCGTGGGTCTGCGCACCACTGGCGATCGCGGTGATGTGGCGCTGGATCCTGGCGCCCACCGACGGCGCCGTCAGCGCCGTGCTTGGCCGCCGCGTCGAATGGCTCAGCAATCCGGATTTGGCCCTGCCGTTGGTGGCCGCCGTCGTCGTCTGGACTAACGTGGGCTATGTCTCGTTGTCGTTCCTGGCGGGCTTGCTGGCCATCCCGGACGACATCCACGCGGCCGCGCGCACCGACGGCGCGACCGCCTGGCAGCGATTCTGGCGGATCACCCTGCCGATGCTGCGGCCGACGACTTTCTTCGTGCTGGTCACCGGAATCGTCAGCGCCGCACAGATTTTTGATACCGTCTACGCGCTGACCGGCGGCGGGCCGGAAGGCAGCACCGACCTGGTGGCTCACCAGATCTATTCCGAGGCGTTCGGCTCGGCGGCCATCGGGCGGGCGTCGGTGATGGCCGTGGTGCTGTTCGTCATTCTGGTCGGCGTCACCTTCGTTCAGCACCTGTACTTCCGGCGACGGATCAGCTATGACCTCACGTAACCTGGCCAACGCCGCCATCTACGCCGGCCTGATCGTCGGCGCGCTGATCACATTGCTGCCCTTCTTGCTTGGGCTGGTGACGTCGTTCACCTCCGCCCATCAGTTCGCGACGGGCACGCCGCTGCAATTGCCGCGCCCGCCGACGCTGTCGAATTACGCCGATCTGGCCGGCGCGGGCTTCGGCCGCGCGGCGGTGGTGACCGCGCTGATGACCGCGGTGATCCTGTTGGGGCAAATGACGTTTTCGGTGCTGGCCGGTTACGCATTCGCCCGGCTGGAGTTCCCCGGACGAGACGTGTTGTTCTGGGTCTATATCGCGACGTTGATGGTGCCGGCGACAGTCACAGTGGTGCCGCTGTATCTGATGATGGCCCAGCTGGGCCTGCGCAACACGTTCTGGGCGCTGGTGCTGCCGTTCATGTTCGGATCGCCGTATGCGATCTTCTTGCTGCGCGAGCACTTTCGCATCATCCCGAACGACTTGATCAACGCCGCTTTCCTGGACGGCGCCAACACCTTGGATGTGCTGGTGCACGTGGTGATTCCGTCCAGCCGTCCGGTACTGGCCGCGCTGACGCTGATCACCGTGGTCTCCCAGTGGAACAACTTCATGTGGCCGCTGGTGATCACCAGCGGGCACAAGTGGCGGGTGTTGACGGTGGCCACGGCCGACCTGCAGTCCCGGTTCAACGCCCAGTGGACGCTGGTGATGGCGGCCACGACCGTCGCGATCGTTCCGCTGATCGTGCTGTTCGTCGCGGCTCAGCGGCATATCGTCTCGTCGATCCTCGTCTCGGGGCTCAAGTGACGCGTCAGTGCGCCGAGATTGCCGTCAGGGCTGTTGAGCTGGCCGATTCACGACCGTCACGGCAATCTGGACACAAACCATGACTCGCCCGCGCTTTTCCACCTTGGTCGCCGCCGCGCTCACGTCGATCGCGGCGCTTCTCGGGGTTACGGCGGTAATGCTGGACCGTGCCGGCGAACCGGCCGTCGGCAGGATCGTCGTCACCGTCCGGCTGTGGGCCGAACCGATCGCGTTGGCCTATCAGCGCTCGTTCGACGCGTTCACCCGCACACACCCCGGCATCGAAGTCCGCACGAATCTGGTGTCGTATTCGAACTACTTCGACACCCTGCGCACCGACGTGGCCGGCGGCAGCGGCGACGACATCTTCTGGCTGTCCAACGCCCACCTCGCCGCCTACGCCGACAGCGGCCGGTTGATGAAGATCGACCCAACCCTCGATCCGGGCGACTGGGAGCCGTCGGTGGTGGACCAGTTCACCCGCAGCGGCGTGCTGTGGGCGGTGCCGCAGCTGACCGACGCCGGCGTCGCGGTGTTCTACAACGCCGACCTGCTGGCGGCGGCCGGTGTCGACCCCGCGGAGCTGGACCGGGTGCGCTGGAGTCCCAGCCGCGACGACACATTGCGCCCGCTGCTGGCCCGGCTCACCGTCGACGCCGACGGACACGTAGCCGGCACACCGGGTTTCGAGGCCCGCCGAGTCCGCCAGTGGGGCTACAACGCCGCCAACGACCCGCAGGGCATTTACCTCAACTACATCGGCTCGGCCGGCGGAGTGTTCCAGCGCGGCAACGAGTTCGCCTTCGACAACCCGCCCGCCATCGCGGCTTTCCGGTATCTGGTCGGCCTGATCAACGACGACCACGTCGCGCCGCCGGCCTCCGACACCAACGACAACGGCGATTTCTCCCGCAACCAGTTCCTTGCCGGCCGTATGGCGCTGTTTCAGTCCGGCACCTACAGCCTGGCGCCGGTCGCTCGCGACGCCACTTTCCGCTGGGGTGTGGCGATGCTGCCGATCGGGCCGGTGGGCCGGGTGAGCGTCACGAATGGTATTGCGGCCGCTGGCAATTCGGCTACCAAGCACCCAGAAGCGGTGCGCCGGGTACTGGCCTGGATGGGCAGCACCGAAGGCAACACCTACCTGGGCCGTGAGGGTGCGGCCATCCCGGCGGTGTTGGCGGCCCAGCCCGTTTACTTCGCCTACTGGAAAGCCAAAGGTGTCGACGTCACCCCATTCTTCGCCGTCCTCAGCGGACCGCGTATTCCGGCGCCCGGCGGTTCCGGATTCGCTGCCGGCAACGACGCCCTGAAGCCCTATTTCGACGACATGTTCCTGGGCCGCGGCGAGGTCGCGACCATCCTGAGGCAGGCGCAGGTCGCGGCCAACGCCGCCGCCCAGCGCTGATAGCCGGACATACGCGGATGTCTCGTTTTGCCCACCTGGTAGCGACGAATTCGTTGCGCCCCCTGGGCTCCTCGCTCAAAGCGGTCGTGGGGCTGCGCCTGGGTGTGGGAGATGGAAATCCCGCGCTGGTGCGGATGGGTCGGTGGCTGACGGCGCCGCGTGTGCGCTGACGGCGCCGAGCGTGCGCTGATGGCGTCGACTGTGCGCTGGCGGCGCCGACTGTGCCGTCAGGGCGGCCGATCGCGGCGGTTCCCGCCCTACATACACAGTCAAAGGTCGGGTGGCCGGAGGGGATTGCACCCTCCGGCTCCCACAGATCCGGACGTGAACCTCTCGATTCATCCGGCTCTTGTCATCTTGATCACCAGACGGCGGGGACGGTGGTGGTCCATTGCCAGTGCGCGAGGAAACGCGGGTACTGCGTGGTGACCCGCTGCCATGCCTGCTGGAACGCACCGCGGCTCCGATACCGCCGATATTTGTTGCGGACCCAACGCATCAGGTAGGCGTTGATGCGCGCCAGGAGAGGATGCAGCGCCGACCGGAAGAAGGCGCCGTAGTAGTTCATCCAGCCCCGCACGATGGGGTTGATCCAGCGTGCAAGGTCAGCGAAGGATCGCCCGGTGCGATGGTGCAGTCGCCAGGACCGCACCTCCCGGCCGATCTTCGTCAAGGCGTCCCTGCTGATCGCGGGCAAAAACGACAGGAACGTGTGTCCGTCTTTGGCCCGCATCCCGCGCGGACGGAACGTGAAACCCAGAAACGTGAACGACGTGTGCGCATAGTCACCACGCCGGTTAGCGTCCTTGCAGTACACGATCCGGGTCTTGTCGGGATGCAGCCGCAACCCGACCTCGCCCATCCTGTCGTGCAGCGCGGCCAACACCTGGTGGGCTTGGCGCTCGGTGACACAGTGCACCACCGCGTCATCGACGTAGCGTTCAAAGCGGACACTCGGGAACTCCCGGGCCATCCACATGTCAAACGCATAGTGCAGAAACAGGTTGGCCAGCACGGGCGAGACCGGCGACCCTTGTGGGGTGCCCCGGTCTCGCTGTTGCAGGGTGCCATCAGGCAATGCCACCGGAGCTTGTAGCCACCGGCGCACATACAGCATCACCCACGGCAGATCGGTGTTGACCGCCACCGCTTTTAGCATCAGGTCCCAAGACACGCTGTCGAAAAACTTTTGGATGTCCAAATCGATCACCCAGTCGGTTTTCCAACACCGCTGCCGGCATACTCCCACCGCGTCGATCGCTGAGCGGCCCGGCCGATACCCGTAGGAGTCCTCGTGAAAGAGGGCTTCCGCCACCGACTTCAGCTCCTCGGCCACCACCGTTTGCGCCACCCGATCGGCCACCGTAGGCAGCCCCAGCATCCTGGTCCCCCCGCCATGCGGCTTGGGGATTTCCACCGCACGCACCGGAGGCGGAAAGTAGCTACCCGAGGACATCCGATTCCACACCTTGTACAAATTGTTGCCCAGGTCGGCCTCGAATGCCTCGATGGTTACCCCGTCTATGCCCGGCGCGCCCTTGTTCGCCTTGACCTTCTCAAACGCCTCCTGGACCGCCCACTTCGAAATCTCGAACGGCTTGCCCGGCGACTTCAACTCGCCCATCCGACTCCTCCCGAACCCCAACGGGTCTCGGTTGATCCAACGAACACAGCCACAGATGACCCGGCCCCTTCGCTCCACCCCCATTACAAGAGCTTCACCACTACTACGAGCCGGTCCGCCAACCGGACCCGCGACGGTACTCACACCCACGACAAGCGCGGGCTACTCCCTCTCGCCCACCCGAAAAACCCGGACGGGCAGTGTCGAATCCGGTCTTCTCCCGTTCCATGCAAAAGCCGCAGATCGGGCTCGCGTCGCCTCCATGCCGGACACCGCCTGGCCAATCAACGGGCACCCGCCAGACTCATCCCGGGATATGACGGACACCCCGGTTTCGATGTCATCTATGTGCATTTCGACACGTCAACAGCGAATCGCTTGCGCTCGCCTTCCCGATCCCCACCTGACACATCGACCTGTGCCTTTTCCACATCGCTCACCACAATCACGTCACCGCTCCTGCAGCATGTGGCGGTTTTAAGCCACCCCCCGCAGGGCGACTCCGAAGGGCCAACAATCCTTCATCTCCTGCACAGCACCGCTTCGGAAAGCTCTACCTACATCGAACTCCCTTCCACGCTCGGGACACACCCGTCACTGCACACTCGATGCGGCGGCATCACAGCCGACTCGGTGAGCACGGCAGACATCCCCGAACGCCTGCCATCACAAGCGGTTTGAGCGACGGTGCAGTATCGGTGTGTGGAAAACAGAGCCAGGCGCACGAGGACATCGCTGACCAGCAGCATTTGTGGTCACCATGAACTTCCGAGTGAGGCAGTCAACGCGCACCGACTCGACTTGGGGTCGATGTAAAGATGTGATCGCGTGCTCCAGGACTCCGCTCAGCGCGGTGACGTAGATCAGCACCGTCCTAGCCGGGCAGCACCAGCACCGGTACCGGGCTGTGGCGGATGATCTTGCCGCTGCGGGAACCGAGAAAGACTCTGGCAATATCGCCGCGCGGTGAGGTTCCCAATGCCAATATCTCACCGTCCTGCCAGTCGGTGCGCTCCAGCGCGTGTTGCCACCCGTTTCCGGTAATCACTTGCAGTACAACGTCTTTGCCGACTACTCCGTCGGTCTTAAGCTTTTCCAGCATTTCTTGGGCCTGCCCCGCCCATGCCTCCAGCACTGATGACTCGGCGTGCAGGCCCACCTCGGGCGGATACATCGTCCGGCCGCGAACCGCGAACGTGATCACCCGCAACGGCAGGCCGTATCGCCGCGCCAGCTCCGAGCACCGCCGCACCACCTCGGCCGAATCCGGTGCCGCCGAGTAACCGCAGGTGAGCCTGGTCAGTCGGGCGGTGCGGGAGTCGTACTGGCGAGGGCTGATCGCCACCGGCACCGGCGACGAATGCAACAGCCAATCGGCGGTCGAGCCGATCAGCACCCGCGCCCGCCGCCCGCTCGGGAACGAGCCCAGCACCAGCATTTCGGCCTGGGCTTCCTCGACCACCTCGATCAATCCGCCCGACACCGACCGGTGTTCGTGATGGCGATAGCTGACCTCGACGCCGTCCGCCACACTGCGGAGGTAACGCTGAGCCTCCGTCGCAGAGTCAGCAGCCAGCTCATCGGCCCACTGCTCATAGTCCGGCTGGGTGAGCGATCCCGGCAACCACGGCTTCGGGACGATGGTCGCCACTGTCAGTGACGTGTTCAGCGTCCGCGCCACCCGCACGGCCAGCTGCAGCGCTGACGGACCAACCCGGCCGGCCAGGTACCCGACGACGACGCTCACAACTCCTCCGCAGGTGGATCCGCAAGCAGCGCACGGTTGTTGAGCGCGCTGTGGTGGCGCCCCCAAAAGAGGTAGAACAGCAGCGCGGCCGCAACCCAGGCCGTGAACGCAATCCAGGTGTACCAGTGCAGGCTGTAGAGCAGATACCCACATGCCAGCACCGAAAGGACAGGTGTCACCGGGTAACCGGGGACCCTAAACCCCCGCGGCAGGTCGGGTTCCCGTATCCGCAGGATGATCACCCCGACCGACACCACGATGAAAGCGGTGAGCGTGCCGATGGACACCATGTCCGCCAAGCGGTCCAGCGGCACGACAGCGGCCAGGATCGACGCCGCGACCGCGACGATCACGGTGTTGCTCACCGGAGTCTGGGTGCGCGGATTCACCGCGGCGAACCGCGCCGGGAGCAGCCCGTCCCGCCCCATCGCGAATAGGATGCGGGTCTGGCCGTACAACGTGACCAGCGTGACGGTGAAAATCGAGATCACCGCGCCGGCCGCCAGAATGGTGCTGGCCCAGGTGCCGTGGGTGACGTTGTCCAGAATCGTGGCCAGCCCCGCCTCTTCCTGGCCTTCGAAAAGCTGCCACGGCTGGGTGCCCAACGCGGCAAAAGCGACAAGCACGTAGACGCCGGTGACGACAACCAGCGCCGCCATCAACGCCCGCGGCAAACTTTGCTGCGGATTGTTCACTTCCTCACCGGCGGTAGACACGGCATCCAGCCCGATGAAGGAGAAAAAGATGGTGCCAGCCGCCGCGCCGATTCCGGCGACACCGAACGGGGCGAAGTGCCTGAAGTGATCGGTGCTGCAGGCCGTCAACGCCAGGACCACGAACATGCCCAGCACACCGAGCTTGATCAGCACCATGATGGCGTTGACCTTCGCCGACTCACTGGCACCCCGGATCAGCAGCAACGCGCACAGCCCGATGAGGATGACAGCCGGAAGGTTCACGTATCCGTGCGGTTCGCCGGGCTGCGAATCCCACGGCGCCACCGACAACGCGCTCGGCAGATGGAATCCGAACACATTGTGCAGCAACTTGTTCACGTAACCGCTCCAGCCGACCGCGACAGCAGCAGTGGCCACACCGTACTCCAGCAGCAGGCAGGCCGCCACACAGATTGCCACCCCCTCTCCCAGCGTGGCGTAGGCATACGAATACGACGAACCCGAAACCGGTACCGCCGATGCCAATTCGGCGTAGCAGATGGCCGCGAGGCCGGCGGCGACACCGGCGATGACGAAGGAGACGATGACGCCCGGGCCTGCCTGAGGCACGGCCTCGGACAACACGAAGAAGATCCCGGTGCCGATCGTCGACCCGACCCCGAACATGGTCAGCTGAAAGGTACCGATGCTGCGCTTGAGGCCTCCGTCGACCGCCGCCGCGACGGCGGCACCGACCACCGGGCGGCGCCGCAGCATCTGCTCTCTCAGACTGGCCGAAGTTGCCGGCAAGTGCCCTCCTGGTGCTGGACCAGGCTGATTATCAACCCGGCTTGCCGAAATCGGTCAGCGAACCGCTGAATGGCCGGGCCGATCGGCGTCGAACCGCCGCTCAGGTGACCCGCAGCAGTGTCTCGATTGCCACCGCTGCGCCGCCGGTCACCGCGGTGATCATCAGGGCCGTCCAGTCGGTGAGTTTGGGTCGCGCCGGAAAGGCCGACAGCTGGCCGGTGCCGCCACGGGCGGTGATGGCATCGCCCATCTCGTCGGCGCGTCGCAACGTCACGGTGATGGCAGCCGCGAGCAGGTCGATCACTTCGGTGGTGCGCCGCTGCCGCCGGGCCTTGCGGCTGCGCGGTATCCGTTTCGGCCGCAGCCGGCGGGCGGCGTAGAGCACCTGGAATTCGTCGATCAGCATCGGGAACGCGCGAAGCGCCAGCGCCAGGGTGACCGCCCACTCGTCGACCGGGATCCGCAACAGTCGCAGCGGCCGGCCCAAACTCGCCAGCGCAGGCCCGATTTCGGCGACGTTGGTGGTCCAGGAAACCATCGCACCCAACGCGAGCAGCACGATCGACAGCGCGGTGATCCGCAGGAAGTTCAACGCGCCACCCAGTTCGAGCTCCGCTCCGGCCACCGCGATCGACGGGGTGCCGCCGGCCAGCGCGGCCGTGATGCCGCCGATCGCCAGAACCACCCATAACCAGCGAGGTACCGACGGCACCGCACCGCGCGGGATGTGCGCGAGCCTGGCCGCCGTGAGCACCAGCGCCGCCATCAGCCCGATCGTCACCCAGCCGGGATAGAACGTCAGCAGCACCGAAATGCCGAAGACTACCAGCAGTTTCGTGCCGGCCCACAAGTCGTGGATGACCGAGCTGCCAGGTACCGGAACCAGCAGGACAACCGGTCGGGTGGGGCGACGGGCGCCGCGTCCTTCGTCGGAGGCGGCGGCTGCCGACAGCGTCATGACATGCTCCCCGTCCCGCCCGCGGCGCTCGTCGACGCCGGTTGCATGGCACCGTTGCGCAGATGCAGGGTCCGCGGGCAAAGCTCTTCCATCCCGGCGAAGTCATGAGAAATGACCACCACCGTCAGGCCCTGCTCGCGGCGCAGGTCTTCCAGCAGCCGCAGCAAACCGCGTTGGCTGGCGGCATCCAAACCCGCCAGCGGCTCGTCGAGAATCAACGCCCGAGGCGAACATGCCAGCAGCCCGGCCAGCACCACCCGGCGCATCTGGCCGCCGCTGAGCTGATCGATGCTGCGCCCGGCCAGCGTGGCATCCAGCCCGACGACACTCAGAGCCGCGGCCACCCGGTCGTGATCGCGGGGCGAAAAGCCCGCCGCAGACGCGACTTCCAGGTCGACCCGGCTGCGCATCAGCTGCAGCCGGGCCGCCTGGAATGACAACGCAACCGCACCGACCTGCTCGTGGGTGGGCCTGCCATCGAGCAGGCAAGCCCCGGCGGTGGGAACCGTCAGCCCGGCCATGATCCACGCCAACGTGGATTTGCCCGAGCCGTTACCGCCGTGGATCAGCACCCCGTCGCCCTGTTCCACCACGAAGCTGATATCCCGCAACGCGGTCTTGGCCCACGGTGTGCCCCTGGCGTATTCGTGTCCGACGCCGATCAGTTCGAGCGCCGGTTTGTGCCCCAGGTCACCCACCGCGACGGCCGGCGCCGGAACATCTGCCGTCTCGACCATGTCGGCGTTATCGGGAGAGTCGCTGAGGTTGATCATGCGGTCGGCCGAATCGGCCTCGTTGTTGTAGTGCGTGATATGTACCAGCGCAGTGCGGTGATGTTTGGTCAGGCCGGACAACACGCCCAGCAGCGCATCGCGGCCCTGCTGGTCCACCATCGTGGTCACCTCGTCGGCGATCAGCAGCGCCGGTTCTCTGGCCAACGCCGCCGCCAGCGCTAGCCGCTGCAACTCACCACCGGACAGGCTGCCGGTGTCACGTTCGGCCAATCCGTCCAGGCCGACTTCGGTGAGCAACCGGGCGACGTCGATCGTGGTGCCCGGCGGCAGGCCCCACACCACGTCGTCGGCGACCCGGGTGCCCAGCACCTGGCTTTCCGGGTGTTGCAAAACCACCGCCGTGCCGCGCAGCTTGCCCAGACCCACCGCGCCCGGACGCCGCACCGTGCCCGACGTCGGCTGCCGGCCCGCCAGTACCAGCATCAACGTGGTCTTGCCGGAACCGTTGGCGCCGGTGATCGCGACGTGTTCACCGACCCGCACAGCCAGGCTGACCTCACGCAGCGCGTCTTGGGCGGCACCGGGATAGCGGAACCGCACATTGTCCAATCGCACCGGAACCGGCCCTATCGGGTCCGTTGAATCACCGGCCGGAGCGTCCAGCTTGTGCACATCGGGAATTCCGCGCATCCGCTCCAGCAGCCGCGACAGTGCCCACCAACCGATCAGCGACACGATCACTATCCCGAGCGTGAAGTAGCCCAGCAGCACCCACGGCCAGTACTGCAGACCGTCGGCGAAGTAACGCTTCAGGTCGGCGGCGGCGCCCTGCAGATGAATCCGGGTCATGAAGGACGCCAGGCCCTCCACGTTTGCGGTCATCACATCGAAAATCAGGTGCCGCAGCCGGGTCAGAGCCGCCAGCATTCCGACCATCGCCGCGCCGAAGGCCAACCCGGCGATCAGTGACGACACAATGACCGTCGGCGTGCCCCGCCCCCGGCGTTTGACGATTCCGGTCAGCCCGCCGATGTAGGCGCTGTGGACCACTCCCATGAAGCCGCCCATTCCGGCGATCAGAAAGGCGATCACCCCGGCGGCAACCGTCGCGGCAATCAACACGCGCAGCCGGAACCGGTAGGCCAGCAACCCGGTGGGCACGGTGCCCAGCAGGGCCAGTCCTGCGGCGAACGGAACGATGACCGAGATGATGGCGGTCACGGCGCACAGCGCGGCCATCACCGATGCCTGCGCCAGTTCCACCGGTTGCAGCCGCCCGCGTCGATGTCGCGGGTGTCGCGAAGCAACGGGGGCCAGCACAGTCACCTCACCGATTCTGCCAGGTGAAGCCGCATGCGGCGGCAGCACACAGCCGCCCGCCGGATTGGCTTGCCAGCGCTCACGATTGGTCTCGCATAGCAAAGCTATGCAACGATGGGGCCATGAGTTCATCCGCCGCCACCGACCAAGCCGGAGCGGTGGTGCCCCATCAGGGTCTCGGCGCCGATTTGCTGGGCGTGGTCGCGCGACTCAACCGGCTGGCGACCCAACGCATCCAGATGCCGCTGCCGTCGGCGCAGGCCCGGCTGCTGGCAACCATCGAAGCCAAGGGCGAAGCCCGCATCGGCGACCTCGCCGCGGTCGATCACTGTTCCCAACCGACGATGACCACCCAGGTACGACGCCTCGAAGAGGCCGGGCTGGTGACCAGGACGGTCGACCCCGGCGATGCCCGCGCGGTCCGCATTCGCATCACGCCGGACGGGCAGCGCACGCTGGCCGCCGTGCGGGCCGACCGTGCTGCCGCGATCGAACCGCAACTGGCCCGGCTGGGACCGGCGGACCGGCAGGTATTGGCTGAGGCCGTCGAGGTGCTGCGCCGGCTGCTCGACAACGCGGCAGCCACCCCAGGCCGCAACACCTTGTGACCGTCGCGGTGCATGCTGGATAGATAGACCCGCCCGCCGGGTACCCAGTCAAAGTCGATCGTCGCTGCGGTGACGACATTCGGTGACGAAAGGTGGCGGCCGCAACGTGATACCGAACGCCCCGCCGCTGACCGTCTGGTTCGGATCGATGCGGTACGTCTTTTCCCCGGGCCGCGACGTGCTGGCGGGGCCGGGCGAGCACTGCGACATCCGCCTGGACCACCCCGGTCCCGGCCGCCGCACCACCCCGGACGTGGTGCTGCGGTTCCAGGGCACCCATTGGGTGGCCATGGACGGCAGCGGCAACGGCATTTTCGTCGACGGCTCCCGGCTGTCGACGGTCGACATCCGCGACGGCCAGACGATCGCGATCGGCGACCCCCGCCGGGGGCCCCGGCTTACCTTCCAGCTCGCCTCAGCGCCGACGGGGTCGGCCGATCCGCCGCAGGC
>NZ_MWQA01000001.1:1000735-1096321 GCF_002086915.1 Mycobacterium persicum
CCGCCGCAGGCGCATCGGCCGACCCCGCCGCCTACCGGTCAGTGGCGCAAACCCGTGAAACCGACAGAGCAAGCCACGCAGCGGATGCCGGCCAAGTCGATCACTCACCCAGAACCCGCGCAGGCGGTGGCGCAGCGCATCGTCGCCGAGTCGGCGACCCAGCGAATCCCCGCAGCCCCGACGTTCGGCAGGACTACCAAGCCCATCCGGTTGACACCACAGGCAACGCCGCCCGCGCCGGAGGCCGGGCACCCGCCAACCGCTGACCAGCCCGCGCCGGCCGGTGCGCAGCCCGCGCCGGAGGCCGGGCAGCCCGAGGGACGCGGCCTGGTCGAGCGGATGACCGACGCCACCCGAAAGCTGCTCGCGCCTCGACCCGACACCGGCCCACGGGAGGACTTAGCGGAGGAGGGTCCGGCAACCAGCCGGCTGCCGCTGAAACCTGGCGCACGCACCGTCGGCGTGGCGGCATATCGATTGGGTTTGACCGTCGACGGTCGCGAACTGCTTTCTGACATCTCGTTCACCGCACGCCCGGGTTCGTTGATCGCGGTCGTCGGGCCGTCGGAGAATCGCACCACCTCCTTGATCGAGCTGCTGGCGGGCCTGCGGCCGCTCGGTTCCGGAGTGCTGACCGTGGACGGCCACGACATGAAGGCCGAGCCCGACTGGGTCAGAGCGCGCATCGGGGTGGTGCCGCGCGGGGAGGCGGTACCCGGCTGCCTCACCGTCGAACGGGCACTGGGGTATGCCGCAGAGTTGCGGCTGCCGCCCGATACCACCCCGCCAACCCGCGACCGGGTGGTGGACCATGTTCTCGACGAACTCGAATTGACGCCGCATCGCAAGACCCGGGTGGCCAAGCTTGCGCCCGAGGTGCGCCGGTGCGCGTCGATGGCAACCGAACTCGTCTCCAGGCCCTCCCTGCTGGTCGTCGACGAACCGAGCGCCGGGCTCGATGCGGCGCAGGAAAGCCACGTCATGGCGATGCTGCGCCGGCAGGCCGATCTCGGCTGCGTCGTCGTGGTGGCGACGACGTCGCTTGCTCACCTGAACTTGTGTGACCAGGTGTTGCTGCTCACCCCGGCCGGCACTTTGGCCTTTGCCGGGCCGCCGGTGCAGCTGGAACCGGCGATGGGCACTACCGACTGGTCCGAGGTTTTCGCGCAGGTCGACGCCGATCCCGGCGGCGCGCATCAGGCGTTCCTGAACCGCCAGCAGGCATCTGGTTCGCCACCGCCGGCAGCGCCCGCGGTGGCGGCTGCGGGGCGGCCGCCCCTCGCGCTGACCGCCGACCGCCAACTAGGACTGGCGATTCGACGCGAGATCCGACTGTTCGTCGCCAGGCGGCTGCCCTTCCTCTGCATGGTGCTGCTGCCGTTGGTATTGGGCGGCTTGACGTTGCTGATTCCCGGAGATTCCGGGTTCGACCGCGCCGGCCGGTCGGCGCCCAACCCGCACGAGGCCACCGAGATCCTGGCGGCGATGAACCTCGCCGCGGTGCTGATGGGCATCCTGCTGACGATCGGCGATCTGGTCGGCGAGCGGCGGATGTTGCGGCGCGAGCAGTCTGTCGGGTTGTCGACGCCGGCCTACCTGCTCGCCAAGATTACGGTGTTCGGCCTGGTCGCGGCGATCCAGGCCGCCATCCTCACCGCCGTCGTCGTCGCCGGCAAAGGTCCGCCCGTCCATGAAGCGGTCCTACTGCCCAATGCCACTGTGGAGCTCTACGTGAGCGTGGCGGCCACGGCCGTCGTCTCGGCGATCATCGGTCTGGCGCTGTCGACGCTGGGCAGGTCGCAACGCGAGGTTCTGCCGCTGGCGGTGCCGGTGATCCTGGCATCCGCGCTCTTCGGCGGCGGGCTGCTGCCGCTGGTGGGCACCTGGGGATTCGACCAGATCTCCTGGCTGATTCCGGCCCACTGGGGCTTCGCCGCAGCCGCCTGCACTATCGATCTGCGCCGGGTCGACCCGCTGGCGGCCCATAACGGGGTGTGGACGCACTACAGCGGCTGGTGGGCCTTCGACATGGCCCTGCTGATCATCTTTGGCGTGTTGTGGGCCGGATTCGTGTTGTTCCGGCTACGTCCGCCCGGTCGCTCGCTGCGTATCCGTTCATGACGTCGTGGGCCGCTCACAGCACCGCCGCGATCAGCAATCCGACCAGATAGGTCGCCGCGACGGCGACGGCGCCGAACAGCAGTTGCCGCGACGCCGCCCACCACACCGCTTTGCTGGTGAACCGGGCGGTCAGGCCGCCGGCGACCAGCAGCCCGGCCCCGCCACATGCCAGCCCGGCGACCAACGACCCGAAGCCCAGCAGGTAGGGGATCAGTGGCAGCAGCGCACCGATGGCGAACATCGCGAACGACGACCCGGCTGCCACCCGCGCCGACGGCTTGGCGGCCGGATCGACACCGATCTCGCGCACCAGGTGAAAGTTGACCGCCTGGTTCTCGTCGCGGTGAATTTCGTCGGTGGCGATTTCCGCGGTTTGTGCGCTCATACCCAGTTCCCGCAACATCGCCACCAATTCGGCCCGTTCGTCTTGCGGACGCGTGCGCAGCGCACGGCGTTCGAGGTGGACTTCGGAGTCGATCTGCTCGTTGGCCGTGGTCACCGACGTGTATTCGCCCAACGCCATGGAGAACGCGCCGGCCAGCAGCCCGGCGATACCGCTGACGATGGTGGCGTGCACGCTTTCCGCCGCGGCCACACCGGCGATCAGGCTGGTGTTGCTGACCAGGCCGTCCATCGCGCCGAATGCGGCTGCCCGCAACCAGCCGCCGCTGACGTCGGAGTGCGAGTGTCCGACGTCGAAGGCCGGTTCGCCGGATGGACCCGCTTCGCCCGGTCGTGACCCGGGTTCAAGATTCGCCATTGCGCTATCTAAACCCACCGAGGCGAAACGACATCTGTGCCTTCCGTATTCGGACACCGATACCGGCTCTTGCCCCACACCGTGGTTGACGGGGTTACGGTTCGGGTATGGCGCCGGACATGACCAACACTGCCGACATCGCCCACCATCTGCGCAACGCCCTCGACGGGCGCTTCCGCGACGTGAAGAACGACATGCGCAAGAAGCTGAACCTGGAGGTCTTCCGCCCGCACTACACACCCAACACCGTCATCGCCCGCGCCAAGGTGGCCGAGCAGATGCAATTGTTGGCCGCCGCGGGCGCCGCCGAGGACAGCTTCCGCAAGGAACATGGCGGCACCGGCAACGTGGGCGCGGCGATCACGATGATCGAGATGCTGGCCATGTCGGATCTGTCCCTGATGGTCAAGGCCGGAGTGCAGTGGGGCCTGTTCGGCGGCGCCGTCGAGAACCTGGGCACTCAACGTCATCACGAGGAGTACGTTCCCAAGATCATCAACCTCGATATCCGCGGCTGCTTCGCGATGACCGAGACCGGGCACGGCAGCGACGTGCAGTCGCTGGAGACCACCGCCACCTACGACGCCGAGACCGAAGAGTTCGTCATCGACTCCCCCACCCCGACGGCGCGCAAGGACTACATCGGCGGGGCGGCCGAAACCGCGCGCCTGGCAGCGGTTTTCGCGCAGTTGATCACCACCGCAAACGGCGAGCAGGTCAATCACGGGGTGCACTGCTTCCTGGTCCCGATCCGCGACGACGAGGGCAACGACCTGCCGGGTGTGACAACGTCGGACTGCCTCTACAAAGGTGGCCTGCCCGGCGTCGACAACGGCCGCATCATGTTCGACCACGTCCGTATTCCACGGGTGAATCTGCTGAACAAGTACGGCGACGTCGCCCCCGACGGCACCTACAGCTCGCCGATCGAAAACGCCAGCCGCCGCTTCTTCACTATGATCGGCACGCTGATCCGCGGCCGGGTGACGGTCGGTGGCAGCGCGGCAGCGGCCGCACGGGTCGCGTTGGACATTGCCACCCGATATGCGTTGCAGCGCAGGCAATTCAGCGCACCCGACGACGACGACAGCGAAGTTCTGATCATGGACTACCTGGTCCACCAGCGGCGGTTGTTCCCGTTGATCGCACGGTCGTATGCGCTGCAGTTCGCCCAGAACGAGCTGGTGTCCAGGTGCCATGACCTGCAAACGGCCGACGACCCGGACGCCGAGGAGCAGCGCGAGCTGGAAGCACGGGCCGCCGGGCTGAAGGCCGCCAACACCTGGCACGCCAGCCGCGCCATCCAGGAGGCCCGGGAGGCCTGTGGCGGAGCCGGTTACATGGCCGAGAACCGGTTGATCGCACTGCGCGCGGACACCGACGTGTTCACCACGTTCGAGGGCGACAACCACGTGCTGACCCAGCTGGTGGCCAAGGAGCTGCTGACCGCCTACGCCGACGACATCCGCAGCATGAGCCCGGTGGAATGGGTGCGCTTCGCCGCCAACACCGTGGGTCAGCGGGTGCTGAAACGCACCGCGGCCCAGACCATCATCCAGACGGTCGTGGACGCCCGCCAGGACAACGAGGAAGAGGGCAGCCTGTTCAACCGCGGCACCCAGGTCAAGATGTTCGAGGACCGTGAGGAGTATCTGCTGTCCTCGGTGGCCCGCCGGCTGCAGAGCAAAGCCAACGAGATGTCGGCGTTCGACGCCTTCAACGCGGTCCAGGATCACGTGCTGCATGCCGCGCAGGCGCACATCGACCGGGTGGTGCTGGAGGCGTTCGTCGCCGGGATCGAATCCTGCCCGGACCATCAGGCCCGCGACGTGCTCGAGGCGGTGTGCGACGTGTACGCCTTGTCGGTGATCGACGACGACAAGGCCTGGTACATCGAGCACCGGTTCCTGTCGACGGAACGAGCCAAGGCGGTTACCCGCGGCATCAACGACCGATGCCGGGTGCTACGCCCGCACGCCAAGACGTTGGTGGACGGCTTCGGGATCCCAGAACCGTTGCGCTACGCCGAGATGTTGCACCCGGAGAACCTGCCCGACTGAGCTCAGCGACCCACCAGCTCGACGACGGCCGGCTGCGCCACGAGCTCGACGGCGGCCGGCGGCAGAGCCGGAAGGTATCCCACCGGCCGGCGAACGTAGACCTTCCAGGTCAGGGCGGCCGCACCGGCGTAGAACACCATGAAGATCCAGAACGCGTCGGTCGCGGCGCCGGTGGCCACGTAGGACTCGCGCAGCGCCAGGTTGATTCCGACCCCTCCGAACGCACCCAAAGACGCCACCAGCCCGATGGCCACCCCGGAGATCAGCCTCGACCAGTCCCGGCGCTCGGATTCGCTGAGATCCGAGCCGAGATGCAGCTCGCGGCTGCATGCCTCGAAAATCGTCGGGATCATCTTGTACACGGACCCGTTGCCCAACCCGGACAGCACGAACAACGCGATGAAGCACACGAAATAGCCGGCCATGCTGGCTCCTCGCGTCGGACCGGCGTGCCGGTCTTCCAGGCTGCCGGCGCCGATCAGCAGCCCGGCAACCAGCGCCATGGCGACAAAGACCGCCAGGGTGAGACGGCTGCCGCCGAGCCGGTCGGCCAGCCGCCCGCCGTAGACCCGTGCCAGCGCCGCCAGCAGCGGTCCCAGGAATGCCAGTTCGGCGGCGTGCACCGCGGCCTGCGCGGCGCTTTGACCGGCCGCCACGAAGTTGGTCTGCAGCACCTGCCCGAACGCGAACGAAAACCCGATGAACGAGCCGAAGGTGCCGAGGTAGAGCAGCGACAGCAACCAGGTGTCGCGATTGGACACGACCGCGGAGATGATGGGGCGCAGCCGGCAAGCTTTTACCCGGTGTTGCTGGACGTTGTTCATGAACAGCGTCACCCCGATGGCCCCACCGACCAGCAGCACCGCATAGAGCCCACACACCAGGTACGGCTTTCCGTCCCCGAACACGGCGATGATCAGCAGCCCGACCAACTGGATGGTCGGCACCCCGAGATTTCCGATGCCGCCGGCAATGCCGAGCGCCGAGCCTTTCAACCGATGCGGGTAGAACGCGTTGGCATTGCTCATCGACGCCGCGAAATTACCGCCGCCCAGCCCGGTCAGCGCCGCGCACACCAGATACGGCCACAACGGCAGCCCTGGATGAGTCAACAGCACCAACGTGCCGATGGTGGGGACCAGCAGCGCGGTCACCGAGAAAATCGCCCAGTTGCGACCGCCGAAGATCGTGGTGGCCAGCGAGTAGGGCAGCCGCGTGCATGCCCCCACCAGCGTTGCGACGGTGTCGAGCATGAATTTGTCGCCGGCGGAGAAACCGTAGACGCTCTGCGGCATGAACAACACCAGCACCGGCCACAACGTCCACACGGAGTAGCCCAGATGCACGGTGACCACCGACCAGAACAGATTGCGCCGGGCGATGACCTTGTTGCCGGCTTCCCATGCCGCGACATCCTCAGCGTCCCAATGCGAAATATCGCGCGAGTTACTCCTGCGCGTTGCTGAAGTATCCGAATTGTGCTGAGCCTGGCCGGAATTGCTCAGCGACTCCTCGCGTTGCAGCAACATCTGCTGTTCCATCACTCTCCTAAGCCACTCCTGAGCCCCGGCCACGTTGCTTCCCGCCGGGAAACAACAACGAACTCCCAGAGTGCCAAACTTGCAGTCGCGCGGCACGTCGTGGGCAGCCTGAATCTGCTGAAGAACAGCTGGATAACACCTGTAGGCATCAACCGTGACCGATTGGTGATGTCACCGGAACCGTCCTGTGCGTCAAAGCCACTGGCCGCTACCGGTCGCTACGAGTGCGGTATCGGCCCCAGTGCTTTCAGTTTGCCGTCAGGTCCGATCTGAAATCGCACCGTGCCGATACCGCTGGGACAGCATTCGGATTCATCGCCGACTCGCCACCGGTACTGGACCGTCACGGTGTCATCATCGGGAGGCAGCACCGTGATGTAGGGCTTCGGACCGGGGGTCGGCGAACCCAATGGGGTGTTGCGGTCGAAGAACAGCAACTGTTGCGGAGTCGACTCGGAGGCGATGGTAGGGATGATCTGCACCCAGTACAGGCGGCATTTCCTGGTGTGCCCCCGCGCGATTTCCACCCAGCTGGAGCCCGGTACCTCGATCGGGACAGCGGCTATGGACTGTCGCACCGTGTCGGCCGCCGGGCCGTCGGATTGCTTGCAGGTATCCGCCGGCGAAGACGGCGGTGTCGACGATTTCTCCGCGCAACCGGCAGCCCCGGCAATCCCGCCGATCCCGAGCAGCACAGCCAGGCACCGACGGATCACAGCCTGCCGACGACGCACCCCGCGAGCTTAGCGAAAACTGTGCATTAGCAGGTAAATCTCTGGGGGCAAACCGCTTGGGTCTGCGCACGTCAGGTCCGCGACCGACGGCCGGAGCTTGGCGAAAACTGTCAACATTCCCCAAGTTTCGTCAAAACTGCGGCTCCCGCGCCCCGACGGGCGTCGCCGCGGATAGCTCGCGGGTAATCTGACGTCGAGATCACCGGTCGATGACGACCCGGGGATGACCGGCTCGGCTTGACGGCCCGACAGACGTGCTCGCCCATTTCCAGCAACGCACTGACACGGTTAACCCGCTGCGAGAAAACCGTAAAACGGCCGAAACGTCCGACATCCCGTACCGAAACATCCTTGTCGCAGGATTTGGCGAACACACCGTTGTGCAGTGGTGCGTAAGCGGCGGTTGCAGAAAGGACATAAGGCGTGGCCAGGGAACTCATGGCGCCCGGTAAGGACGCCGTGGAGACTATGTGCGCCTATTGCGGCGTGGGCTGCGGCATTGTGCTGCAAGTCACAACGGACGCGGCAACCGGAAAGCGCCACATTGCCAAGTCAATTGGCCGCACCTCGCATCCGGCTAATTCTGGGCGGTTGTGCACCAAGGGCGCCACCACCGCCGACCTGCTCGCCGCACCGGGACGGCTGGAGTCGGCATACCTGCGCGACGACCGCGGGAATTCCCTCGAACCGGTTCCGATCGACGATGCGATCACCCACTGCGCCAAGCGGTTACGCGCCATCATCGACGAGCACGGCCCGGACGCGGTCGCGGTGTACGTGTCGGGACAAATGTCCATCGAGGCCCAGTACCTGGCCAACAAACTGACCAAAGGGTTCATCGGCACCAACCAGATCGAGGCGAATTCGCGGCTGTGCATGGCCGGCGCCAGTTCCGGTTACAAGCTGTCGTTGGGAGCAGACGGACCGCCCGGCTCGTATCAGGATTTCGACCACGCCGACGTGTTTCTCGTCATCGGCGCCAATATGGCTGACTGCCACCCGATCCTGTTCCTGCGGATGATGGAACGCGTTCAAGCGGGCGCCAAATTGATCGTCGTCGACCCGCGCCGCACCGCGACCGCGGACAAGGCGGACCTGTTCCTGCAGATCGCCCCCGGCACCGACCTGGCGCTGCTCAACGGCTTACTGCGGCTGATCGTCGAAAACGGCTACACAGACCCGCTTTTCATCGCCGAATTCACCGAGGGCTGGGAGGTGATGCCGAGCTTTCTCGAGCAATTCACACCCGAGGTGGTCAGCGAAATCACCGGCATTCCTGTCGAAGACATCCGCACCGCAGCGCGCTGGATCGGCGAAGCCGCCAATTGGATGAGCTGCTGGACGATGGGACTCAACCAGAGCACCCATGGCACCTGGAACACCAACGCGCTGTGCAACCTGCATCTGGCAACCGGCGCGATCTGCAAGCCCGGCAATGGCCCCTTCTCCCTCACCGGACAGCCCAATGCCATGGGCGGGCGCGAAATGGGTTACATGGGAACGGGCCTGCCGGGACAGCGCTCGGTGCTCTCGGCCGCCGACCGCGAATTCGTGGAGCAGCAGTGGGGTATTCCGCAGGGGTCGCTGCGCACCGAGGTCAGCGCCGGTGTGGTGGACATGTTTTCCCGGATGGCCGCCGGCGACATCAAGGCATGTTGGATTATCTGCACCAATCCCGTTGCCACCGTGGCGAATCGGAAAACGGTGCTGGCCGGGTTGGAGAAGGCCGAACTGGTGATCAGCCAGGACTCGTTCGCGGAGACCGAGACCAACGAGTACGCAACCGTGTTGCTGCCCGCGGCGCTGTGGACCGAGTCCGAGGGGGTGATGGTCAATTCCGAGCGGACCATGACGTTGTTCCAGAAGGCCGTCGAGCCGGTCGGACAGGCGCTGCCGGACTGGCAGATCATTGCCCGGATCGCTTGCGAGATGGGCTATTCGGAGTCTTTCAGCTACCAGTCCGCCGCCGACGTGTTCGACGAGATCAAGCGGTTCTCGAACATGGCAACCGGATACGATCTGCGGGGCATCAGCTACGACCGGTTGCGTGAGACACCGTTGCAGTGGCCGTGCCCACCAGACAGCAGTGGTCGCAACCCGATCCGCTACCGCAACGACGGGGTCAGCCAGACACGGTTGGCGCGCGACGACGGGTCGGTGCCGCGGTTGGCGTTCCCGACCGCCAGCGGACGTGCGGTGTTCTTCGCCCGCCCCCATCTGCTGCCCGACGAGATGCCCGACGGCGACTACCCTTTCCTGCTCAACACCGGACGCCTGCCGCACCACTGGCACACGCTGACCAAGACCGGCAAGGTCGCCAAACTCAACAAACTCAATCCGGGCCCGTTGGTCGAAATCCACCCTGACGACGCCGAGCGGTTGCACGTCCGCGACGGTGACCACGTCGAGATCGCGTCTCGCCGCGGCCGTGCGGTGCTGCCCGCTCTGGTCACCGACCGGGTGCGGCCCGGCAACTGTTTTGCCCCGTTCCACTGGAACGACGTCTTCGGCGAGTACCTCTCGATCAATGCGGTCACCAACGACGCCGTCGACCCGATATCGCGGCAACCGGAATACAAGGTGTGTGCGGTCACCCTGACGAAGGTTGCCCAACCCGCAGCCGAGCCACATTCGGCAGGCAAACCCACCGCCGGCGCGGCCGATCGACCGGAACCGACGTTGCTCACCGACACACCGCGGCTCGGTGTGGCCGACGTAGACGCGCTCGCGGAGTTCCTCGGGGTGGCGAACGAGCCGATGCCGCAGTTCGGTCCGTTCGCCCGCTCCTACCTTGCCGGTTTGCTGGCGGGGCTGCGCACCGAAACCGGTCGGCGGCTGGCCGGGGTTCCCACCGTGCCGGTCAGCGCTCCCTTCGATACCCCCACCCGGCTGTGGTTGGACGGCTTGCTCGCGGGCATGTTCGCCCGCGCCGAGACGCCGCAACCGGTGCCGGTCACCGAAACCGCCGAGCCAGCACCGATCGTGGTGTTGTGGGCGTCGCAAACCGGGACGGTAGAAGAACTCGCCGCCGACGTCGCCGCGCAACTGCGTGCGGCCCAGCTGCCGGTCGCGTTGCACGGCATGGACGAGTTCCCGGTGTCGCAGCTGCCGACGGCTCGGCAGCTGCTGCTGATCACCAGCACCACCGGGGACGGCGATCCGCCGGACAACGGCGCAGCTTTCTGGCGCGCGCTGGCGGCTGAAACCGCGCCGCAGCTGGCCGGTATCCGCTACGCCGTCCTGGCGTTGGGCGACTCCAACTATGCCAATTTCTGCGGTCACGGGCGCGCGCTGGACCTACGCCTTGCCGAGTTGGGCGCGACCCGCATCGTCGACCGCGTCGACTGCGAACCCGACTACGAGGATCCCGCCGCCGGCTGGCTGAGCCGGGTCCTGCACGAGCTGCGGGGTACGGCACCGACCACGGTCACGTCACCGCACGCGTCACCAACAGCCAAGCCCACGGCCTGCACCAAGAAGAACCCACTGGTCACCAGCGTGGTCCGCAACACCACGCTCAGCAAGCCCCGTTCGTCAAAAGACGTGCGGCAGTTAGTTTTCCATGCTCCGAAGCCAGCGGTCAGCTACGAAGCCGGCGACGCGCTGGGGGTATGGCCCCGCAACCACAGCCGGCTGGTCGACGAATGGCTGACGGTGACCGGACTGAACGGCCACACCGAAGTCGATGTCGCCAACCACGGGTCGATGTCGCTGCGTGCGGCGTTGACCGATCGGCTGGAGATCGCTCACATCAGCCCCGCCCTGCTGCGCTTCGTCCAGCAGCGCACCGCGGCCCGCGACGTCGCCGACAAGCTCGCCGAGTTGATGCGCCCGGAAAACAAAGCCGCCCTTGATGACTGGTCCTGGGGCCGGCAGTCGGTCGACCTGCTGGCTCAGGCACCGGTCACCGCGACCGCCGACGAATGGCTGACGGTACTCAAACCGCTTCAGCCGCGGCTGTATTCGATCTCATCCAGCCCCAAACAGCACCCGGGGGAAGTGCACCTGACCGTGTCGCCGGTTCGGTACAATTTTCAGGGCGTGCCGCGACGCGGGGTGTGCTCGACCTATCTGGCCGACCGCTCCCCCAGCGACGAGATCGCGGTCTATGTAAAGAAATCCAGCAGCTTCCGGCCCCCCAGCGATCCGCACACACCGATGATCATGATCGGTCCCGGAACCGGCATCGCGCCCTTCCGGGCATTCCTGCAGGAACGACGCGCGCTCGGCCACACCGGGCCGAACTGGTTGTTCTTCGGGGAACGCCACGCCGCCACCGACTTCTACTACCGAGAGGAGATCCAGGCGATGCACGCCGATGGCTTCCTCAGCGAACTCGATCTGGCGTTCTCGCGCGATCAGCACCAGAAGGTGTACGTGCAGCACCTGATGCGCCGGCGCGGCGCGCAGCTGTGGCGATGGCTGCAGGACGGAGCGCAATTGTACGTGTGCGGCAATGCCGACCCGATGGCCAAAGATGTCGACCGCGCGCTCTGCGACATCGCTGCCGAGCACGGACATCTCGATACCGAAGCGGCCACCGCCTACGTGCGGTCGCTGAGCGCGGCCAAGCGCTACCACCGCGACGTCTACTGACCAGCGCTCGCTCTGGGTGGACTCTTCCGGGCGCGTACCGGCCCCCGGCGTTACCGTGACTTGACGCGTCAGGTCACGGACGGAGATGGTGATGAGCGATGCCCGCGTGCCCCGGTTTCCGGCAGCACTGTCCACGCCCAGTCTCAATCGCGGGGTCGGCTTCACCCACGAGCAACGCCGGCAGCTCGGCCTGGTCGGTCGCCTTCCGGCGGCGGTGCTCACCCTGGACCAGCAGGCCGATCGGGTGTGGCATCAATTGCAGAGCCTGGCCACCGATCTGGGCCGTAACCTGCTGCTGGAACAGCTGCATTACCGCCACGAACTGCTCTACTACAAGGTGCTGATCGACCATCTGCCCGAACTGCTGCCGGTGGTGTACACGCCCACGGTCGGCGAAGCGATCCAACGGTTCTCGGATGAATACCGTGGGCAACGCGGCCTATTCCTGAGCATCGACGAGCCCGACGACATCGCGGCTGCCTTCCAAACCCTGGGCCTCGGACCCGACGACGTCGACCTGATCGTCTGCACCGACGCCGAAGCCATCCTGGGCATCGGCGACTGGGGTGTCGGCGGCATCCAGATCGCGGTGGGCAAGCTGGCGCTCTACACCGCCGGCGGCGGCATCGATCCCCGTCGTTGCTTGGCGGTGTCGCTGGACGTTGGCACCGATAACGAGCAGCTGTTGCAGGATCCGTTCTATCTGGGCAATCGGCACGCGCGGCGCAGCGGCGCCGAGTACGACGAGTTCATCAAGCGCTACATCGAGACCGCCCACCGGATGTTTCCGCGGGCACTGCTGCACTTCGAGGACTTCGGGCCGGCCAACGCGCGGATGATCCTGCAGACCTACGGTGCGCGGTACTGCGTGTTCAACGACGACGTGCAAGGCACCGGCGCGGTGGTGGTGGCCGCCATCGACGGGGGATCACACGTCACCGGCGTCCCGGTCCGCGACCAGAAGGTGATCGTCTTCGGGGCCGGCACCGCGGGCATGGGTGTCGCCGACCAGATCCGCGACGCCATGGTGGCCGACGGCGCCACCGTCGAGCAGGCGATGTCGCAGATCTGGGCCATCGACAAGCAGGGGCTGCTGTTCGACGACATGGAGGGTCTGCGGGAATTCCAGCTGCCGTGCGCCAAAAATCGTAACCGGCTGGGTGTCCAGCGCGGGGCACGGATCGGCCTGGTCGACGCGATCAAGCTGGCCTCGCCGACCGTGTTGCTCGGCTCCTCGACGGTCTCCGGCGCGTTCACCCAAGAGGTCGTCGAGGCGATGACGGCATCGTGCGAACGCCCGATGATCTTCCCGCTGTCCAATCCGACCTCGCGGATGGAAGCCATGCCGGCCGACGTCCTCGCGTGGTCGAACGGTAAGGCGCTGGTTGCCACCGGTACCCCGGTGGCGCCGGTGGAGTACGACGGCACCACCTACACCATCGGCCAGGCCAACAACGTGCTGGTGTTTCCGGGTATCGGTCTGGGCGTCGTCGTCGCCGGAGCCCGGCTGCTGACCCAGGGCATGCTGCGCGCGGCGGCCAAAGCCCTTGCGTGCCGGGCTAATCCGACGAAGACCGGGGAATCGCTATTGCCCGACGTTCAGGACCTCCGCGGGATTTCCGCGACGGTCGCCGAGGCCGTCTATCACGCCGCAGTCGACGACGGCGTAGCCACCAAAACCCATGACGACGTTGCGCGAGCCATCGTCGAGACCATGTGGCTGCCGGTCTACGACTGAGTGCGGACGTAATCCCGCTCAGCCGGCGTTCGTGCCGCCCTCGGCGATCCGGCGTACCGCACGGATGAACACGTCGACCTCGTCGAAGGTGTTGTAGAACGCGAACGACGGGCGAACCGTGGCCTCCAAGCCGTAGCGACGCAGAATGGGTTGGGCGCAGTGGTGTCCGGCACGCACCGCGATGCCCTCGGCGTTGAGTGCCTTGCCGACCTCGAGCGGCTCGTGTCCGGCCAGCACGAACGACAGCACACTGGCCTTCTCGGTCGCGGTGCCCACCAGGCGGACACCGGGGACATCGGCCAGCCGCGGGGTCGCGTACCGCAGCAACTCGTGCTCGTAGGCGGCAATACGCTCGATCCCCACCCGCTCGACGTAACGCAACGCCTCCCCGAGACCCACCGCATCGGCGATGTTGCCGGTGCCGGCTTCGAACTTGCTCGGCGGTCCCTGGTACAGCGAGCGCTCCATGGTGACGTCGGTGATCATGTTGCCGCCACCCTGCCATGGCGGTGTCTCGGCGAGAGCCTCCTCACGCCCGTAGAGCACACCGATTCCGGTGGGGCCGTACACCTTGTGCCCGGAGAACGCGAAGAAATCGGCGCCGAGCCCGGCGACGTCGATCGGCAGGTGCGGAATCGACTGGGCGCCGTCGATCAGCACCCGGGCGCCGTATCGGTGTCCGAGTTCGACGATCTGGTGTACCGGCGTCACGGTGCCCAGGGCATTCGAGACATGAGTTGCCGCAACGAGTTTGGTCCTCGGGCCCAGCAGTGCCTCGAACTCCGCCAGCAGCAGATTGCCGGCTTCGTCAACCGGCGCCACCTTCAGCACGGCACCGGTCTGCTGCGAAATAAGTTGCCACGGAACGATATTGGCGTGGTGCTCCAAGTGGGTGATGACGATCTCGTCGCCCGCGCGCAGGTGTTTTCCACCCCATGCGTAGGCCACCAGATTGATGGCCTCGGTGGTGCCGCGGACAAAGATGACCTCTTCGTCGCGGGCGGCGCCGATGAATCGACGCACCGTGTCGCGCGCCTCTTCGTAGGCATCGGTGGCCCGAGCCGCCAGCTCGTGCGCGGCGCGGTGGATGTTGGAATTCTCGTGGGCGTAGAAGTGCGCGAGCCGGTCGATGACCACGTGCGGCTTTTGGGTGGTGGCCGCGTTGTCGAACCAGATCAACGGCTTGCCGTTGACCGTCTCCCGGAGGATCGGAAAGTCGGCACGCACGGCCTCGACGTCGAAGACATCGATGGCCCGGTGATCGTCGGCCGGCTTCGGCACCGAGTCGGCCTCGGTGAGCAACGGGGTGAGGAAGGAGTAGTTGCGTTCGTCGCCGAGCGGCGTATCGCGGCGGGCCGCCAACCTGTCGGACCAACCGAGGTCGCCGACCGACGGCGCCGCACGCGGCCACTCGGGCGGCAGGACCGGCATCGAGCCGCGCGGAGCCACCGGTGCCGTCTGCGGCGGCCCCTCGGGCTCCGGTGACGTCGGCGCCGGAAGGTAGATGTCGGCTACGCCGACGGACGGAACGGTAGCCGGCACGATGTCGAATGCGCCGGCGGCTGCCCGCCCGGCGGCCGCTGCGGCCGTCGTGTCGGGCATGTTGCCGCGCGGGGCCACCGGAGCCGCCTGCGGGGGGCTGTCGAAGCCCGGCCGAATGCCGGCGGCGTAGAGCTGGCTTGCCAACGCGGCCAGCTCCGCGGTGCTGATCGGCGCCTCGCCTGCGGCGTCTGGCGGCGGGTACTCACTTGTACTCATGGAACTGGTCCACCGCCACGTCGTCGAGCACGGCAAGCGCATCGTCGGTGAGCACGGCCAAGGACGTGTAAAGCGTCACCAGGTAGGTCGCGATCGCCGATTGGTTGATGCCGGTGAACCGCACCGACAGCCCCGGCGCCTGCTCCCCCACCAGCCCGGGCTGGAACAAGCCCACCACGCCCTGGCGTTCTTCGCCGGTGCGCACCAGGATGAACTTGGTCTTGCCGTCAACAACCGGCACCTTGTCAGAGGGAATCAACGGGATGCCGCGCCAGGTGATGAACTGCGCGCCGAACAGGCTCACCACTGGCGGCGGCACGCCGCGGTAGGTGGCCTCACGGCCGAACGCCGCGATGCCCTGGGGGTGGGTGAGGAAAAAGCTGGGCGTCTTCCAGACCTTGGTGATCAGCGCGTCGAGGTCGTCGGGCGTGGGCGCTCCGGCCAGGGTCCGGATGGTCTGCCCGGGTGTCGCCTGAGCAACCAAGCCGTACTCCGGGCTGTTGACCAGTTCGAACTCTTGGCGCTCCTTGATGGTTTCGATGGTCAGGCGCAACTGCTGCGCGATCTGGTCGTGCGGACTGGAGTAGAGGTCGGACACCCGGGTGTGGATGTCGAGCAGGGTGGAGATGGTTCGCAGCGTGTACTCCCGCGGGCTGGTCTCATAGTCGACGTAGGTCTCCGGCAGCGGCCCGTCGGTGCCGGCGCCGGCTTCGGCCTTGATCGCCACCCGCTCGGGGTTGATCACCCGGTTCACCCGGTAGATACCCGCTTCCACCGGCACCCAGCTGAGCAGATGCAGCAACCAGCGAGGCGTGATCGTCGACAGCTGCGGGACGGTCTTGGTGGCGTTGGCGAGCTGCCTGGCAGCAAGATCACCCAGTGCCTGAGACTCGGTTTGCGGCGAACTCATCATTGTCCTTCCGGTGCATGATCGATCCCTGCGCAGGCGCCGGGCCTGGAGGTCGGGCGCAACCATCGTCGGCCGCGCCCAGACGTGCGCTGAGAGCGTATTCGACGCGGTTGCCCGGGCAAAGCGTTAGATCATCGCCTGAGCCGAACAGCCGAGATGCGGCATGCCTTATAGTGGATGCCATGCAACAGGCCGTACCGCTGCGCTTTGTCCTTACGCGCTGCATCGCCGTCGACTGTTGTTGTTGCTGTTGATTCCTGACGTCTTCTGACCGTTCAGCAATCGTCGCGCTGCGGCGCTTCACGCCTTGATGACGCGCGCGACCCCAAGTCTTCAGGAAGAGCAACCGCCCCTATGACTGTCTTATGCATCCCGCACCGCGCGCCGGCTACGGTGGCGACCCGTCGGCGCATCCGGCTACGACCGGCCACCGAGTTGACCCGGATGACCCGTTACCGAGGCGGGACCTACTCACACACGGTGGACAGGATCGTGTTCGCCGACGGCACCACCGCCCGCACCGACCTGATCAGGTTGAACCCGAACGTGCAGGCCTACTCGCTGGATTTCACCGGCGTCGCACCACACCAGCCGTCGCCCTACCGCCTGGGCACCTGGTCCGCCCTGCCGCATCTGCGCAACCGTGATTGCGAAGCCGAGGTGGACTGGATCCTGCGCAACTCCTTCCCCATGTGCCCGATCGCCGAGCTGAGCCGGCGGCTACGCGCCGCCGGGTATCCGCTGGGACCGGCCAACATCAGCGAACACGAAGCCATCGCCGCAACGCAGGCGGCGATCTGGTACTTCACCAACGGCATGGCGCTGGACACCCGCCCGCTCAATGCCCCCGTCGCGGTGCGCCGCGGACCGGGACCGGTGCTCACCTTCGAATTCGACGGTCGGCCACAGCTGGGCGGCTATTCACTGTGGACGGCGTCCGACAACCCGGTGGCGGTGAAGCTGCAGAAGTCGACGGATGGCATTGTCTGGCAAGACATCTCCGGATCCCAACTGACCACCGATGCCGGCCGGGGGCGCTACCAGCGTACCCTCGGCGTCGGCAGCACCTTGTCGACCAGCAGCCACGGATACGGCGCGCACGGCTACCGCTGCTACCGGCTGGTCGCCACCTCCGACACCACACCGGTGATCGACCACGTCGACTTCTGGCTGACCGGTTCCAGCCACTATCGCAACGCCGACCGGGTCGTGCACCTCTACGACTACCTGCTCGCGGGGGCATACACGGCCTTGCGAGACAACGGCGAACCGCACCTCGTCGACACCGCCGCCGCAGTCGACTCGGAACTCGTGGGGCCATTCCGGGTCCGAATCCCGTTGGCATTCAGCGTGCCTGACGGCCACGAACTTGTCGACGCCGACGGGCGTGCCGTCACCGAAACCGTTCAGCCCGGTGCAGACTTCTACCTGCGCCGAGCACCCGGCACCACGGCGACGACACTGACTGCCACGACCACCCACCACCACCTGGGTGGACGGGTGCTGACCGGAGTGGCACTGGCGAGCACAACTCCGCGGCTCACGCCGGTTGCGCTGACGACACCCGTGCACGTGACAATCGAGTTCGACATCCACTGGCAGGCCGCCGGGGCCCGCGCCGACATCGCTGGAGACCGCCAATGACCATCGCCGAGAACATCACCCAACTGATCGGGGGCACGCCGCTGGTCCGGCTGCGACGGGTCACCGACGGCGCAGTGGCCGACGTGGTGGCCAAGCTGGAATCGTTCAATCCGGCGGGAAGTGTGAAGGACCGCATCGGAGTAGCCATGATCGACGCCGCCGAGAAGGCGGGCCTGATCAAGCCAGACACCATCATCCTGGAGCCGACCAGTGGGAACACCGGCATCGCGCTGGCGATGGTGGCCGCCGCCCGCGGCTACAAGTGCGTGCTCACCATGCCCGACACCATGAGCATCGAGCGGCGCATGCTGCTGCGCGCCTACGGCGCCGAACTCGTGCTCACCCCCGGCGCCGACGGCATGGCGGGCGCCATCGCCAAGGCCGAAGAACTGGCCAAGACCAACGAGCGGTATTTCATCCCGCAGCAATTCGAAAATCCGGCCAACCCCGCGGTCCACGCCGTGACCACGGCGGAGGAGGTGTGGAAGGACACCGATGGCAAGGTCGACATCTTCGTGTCGGGCATCGGCACCGGCGGCACCATCACCGGTGTCGCGCAGGTCATCAAGGAACGCAGGCCGTCGGCGCAGTTCGTCGCCGTGGAACCGGCGGCGTCGCCGGTGCTGTCCGGAGGGCAGAAGGGACCACACCCGATCCAGGGCATCGGCGCCGGGTTCGTCCCGCCGGTGCTGGAGATGGGCTTGGTCGACGAGGTCATCACCGTGGCCAACGACGACGCCTTCAACCTGGCCCGGCGGCTGGCCAAGGAAGAAGGTCTGCTCGTCGGCATCTCCTCAGGCGCGGCCGCGTGGGCCGCGGTGGAAGTGGCCCGTCGGCCGGAGAACGCTGGCAAACTCGTGGTCGTCGTACTTCCCGACTTTGGCGAGCGCTATCTGAGCACGCCGTTGTTCGCGGATCTGAGTAATTAGCAATGCTGGCAGAGATACGGCGCGACATCCGGGTGGCCAGGCAGCGCGACCCGGCCCGGCCGACCGCATTGGAGGTCGTTTTCTGCTATCCCGGTGTCCACGCGGTGTGGGGCCACCGGATCAGCCACTGGCTGTGGCTGCGCGGTGCCCGGTTGGCCGCCCGGGCTTTGGCGGAACTCACCCGTATCCTGACCGGTGTCGACATCCATCCCGGCGCCGTCCTGGGCTCGGGCTTGTTCATCGATCACGCGACCGGCGTGGTCATCGGTGAAACCGCCGAAGTGGGTGACGATGTCACGCTCTACCACGGCGTCACGCTCGGCGGCACCGGAACGGATATCGGTAAGCGCCATCCCACCGTCGGTGACCGGGTGATCATCGGGGCCGGCGCCAAGATCCTCGGCCCGATCAAGATCGGCGACGGCAGCCGGATCGGCGCCAACTCCGTTGTGGTCAAAGAGGTTCCGTCCGCCGCGGTGGTGGTCGGCGTCCCCGGGCAGGTCATCAGCCGCAACGGTTCGTCCAGATCCGACGACTCGGTGTTGCCCGATTTGGTGGGGGTCAGCCTCCAGTCGCTGCTCAGCCGGGTGGCCAGGCTGGAGGCCAAAGTTGACCACCACCCACCGGCCGGACGGGTGATCCGGCCGCCCGAGGCCGGTGTATGGCATGGCGAAGATTTCTCCATCTGACTTATCCGAGGAAGACCCGACTATGGCGACTATGACGACTAAGAAAGGCATGGCGAGCCGATGAGCTCGATCGCAATGGCCTCGGCGGCGCTGATCGCGGCGTTGACAGGTGCGACGGCGATCGGTTGGACGGTCAATCGACGGTCCGGCGTGCTGCGGAAAACCGGCGCCGCAGTGCATCAGGACACCTCCGATCTCGGCTTGTCCGACACCGGTCCCACCGTCGTACACTTCGGCGCCGCGTGGTGCGGTCCGTGCGCGGTGGTGCGCCGCGTTGTCGACGAGGTGTGCGCCGGATTGCCCGACGTGGCACACGTCGAGATCGACATCGACGCCAATCCGGCGGCCGCACAGCGGATGTCTGTGCTGTCGCTACCCACCACGTTCATCTTCGACGCGGACGGGCGGCAGCTGTACCGCACCGCGGGGGTGCCGAAGGCGGCCGACCTGAGGGCAGCGTTGCAGCCCCTGCTCACCTGAGACCTTGCGCAACAAAGGAGCGGACGTGATGTCGAATAATCCCGGACAAGTGGACGTCCGCGGCCCGCGATTTGCCGCGTGGATCACCACGACGGTCCTCGTCGTGGCCTTGATCGTCTCGGTGTTCAGTACCAAGGTGGCGGCGGTGATACTGGTTGCCCAGGCCGTCGTCTTCGCCATCAGTGCGCTACGCGGCCCCCGCAACAGCCCCTACGGCCTGCTGTTCGCCACGCTGGTGGCGCCCCGGCTGGGGCCGGTGACCGAACGGGAACCGGTGCCACCGCTGAAGTTCGCCCAGTTGGTCGGGCTTGTCTTCACGGTCATCGGAATTATCGGTTTTGCCGTGGCGGTCCCGGTGCTGGGCGTGGCCGCCACCTCCTTCGCGCTGTTCGCCTGTTTCCTGAACGCCGCCTTCGGCATCTGCCTGGGTTGTCAGATCTACCCGTTGGTCGCCCGGCTCCGCCGCGCGCCGGTGACCAAGGCGCCGCATTCTTAGGGCCTGGCTCCCCCGGAAGGACTCGAACCTTCAACCCTTCGGTTAACAGCCGAATGCTCTGCCAGTTGAGCTACAGGGGACCGGCGCGTCCGCGGCAATGTGTCGCGGATCGCGGGACGACTCTAGCGTACTGGCATATCCGCGCCAACTAGCGGGATCAGCCAGACTGGCGAGCCCGTCGGCGCCACGGGTCTGGCGGATCGCCGGGCCAGCGCTCGGGCGGATGAGGCAGGATGGAACGAACCGCGCTGATAGTCGGAGGGACCGCTTTGATCGGGTATGTCGCCGTGCTGGGGATTGGGTACGTGTTGGGAGCGAAAGCCGGGCGTCGCCGCTACGAGCAGATCGCCGGCACCTATCGCGCGCTGACCGGGAGTCCGGTGGCCAGGTCGATGATCGAAGGGGGCCGCCGCAAGATCGCCAGTCGAATCTCCCCCGACGCGGGCTTGGTGACGGTCACCGAGATCGACGAGCAGACGGCCATCGTGGAGCGGGCCGAACGGGTTGTCGAGCGCCAGGCGAAATAGCGCGCCGGCGCCGTATCAGCCTCACGCGCTCAGGTCGTTGCCGCTGGCCTGCTCCAGGAGGCTGCGCCGGTAGGCCTCCATGGCCACCAGATCGCCGAACAGCGCGTGATATTCGTCGCCGTGTTCGATCGGCGACATACGCTGCAGCTTGGACTTGACTTCGGCGATCTGCCGGCCCATCCACACCTCCTGCAGGCGGGCCAGCACTCCGCCGATATAGCGCGGCAGCTTGTCGTCGTCGACCGCGATCGCCTCCACCGCCAACTCGTTGATCAGACCGGTGGTCAACGGCGACGTGGTCTGCCGGGCCACCATGTCCATCCACTGGGCCCCGGTGACCCCGGCCGATGTCCCTCCCGCCGCCTCGATGGCCGCCCGCACGGCCGCGTAGCCGGGGTGGGTGAAGCTCTCGACGGTCAACGTGTCGAAAACCGGTCCCGCCAGCGCCGGGTACTGCAGGGCCGATTTCAGTGCCTCACGCTGCGGCCACAGCGTCGGGTCGCGGGGGTCGGGACGAGCGGCCGCGGGTTCGGCCGACGGCGCATCAGGGGACTGCTGCGCCGCCCGCCGGGGCGCCTTCGATCCGGACGATCCGGGACCACCGCGGCCCGGCGTTTTGACGGTTCTGGCCTGACTGCGCACCCGGTCGACGACCTGGGCGACGTCATCCCAACCGACCCAGCCGGCCAACTGCCGGGCGTACTCGTCGCGCAGCATCGGGTCTTTGATCTGGCCCACCATCGGCACACACCGACGCAACGCAGCCACCCTACCCTCAGCGCTGTTCAGGTCCGTCTCGGCGAGCGCGGACCGAATTGCGAACTCGAACAACGGGGTTCGTCGCGCCACCAAGTCCCGCAAGGCCGCGTCCCCCGATGCGAGCCGCAGGTCGCAAGGATCCATGCCGTCCGGGGCTACCGCGACAAAAGACTGTCCCGCCAGGTTCTGTTCGCCGTCGAGGGCCTTCAGTGCGGCGGCGCGGCCGGCGGCATCGCCGTCAAAAACATAGATCAGCTCGCCGCGGAAGAAGCTGTCGTCCATCATCAGCCTGCGCAGCATGGCCAGGTGCTCGTCGCCGAATGCGGTGCCGCAGGACGCGACCGCGGTGGTGACCCCGGCCAGATGCATGGCCATCACGTCGGTGTAGCCCTCGACGACCACCGCCTGATGCCCCTTGGCTATATCACGTTTAGCCAGGTCGATGCCGAACATCACCGACGACTTCTTATACAGCAGCGTCTCGGGGGTATTGACGTACTTGGCTTCCATCGGGTCGTCGTCGAACAGGCGCCGAGCCCCGAAACCTATCACCTCGCCGGCCGACGACCGGATGGGCCACAGCAGCCGCCGATGAAACCGGTCCATGGGACCGTGCCGGCCCTGCCGGGACAGTCCGGCGGCTTCCAGCTCCTTGAACTCAAAGCCCTTGCGCTGCAAGTGTTTCGTCAGAGAGTCCCAGCCCGACGGCGCGAATCCGCAGCCGAAGCGGCGAGCCGCCTCGGCATCGAAGTTGCGCTGCGTCAGGTAGTGGCGGGCCGGTGCGGCCTCGTCGGACTCCAGGGCAGCCGCATAGAACTCGGCCGCGGCGGCATTGGCCGCGAGGAGCCTGCTGCGACTGCCCCGATCGCGCTGCACGCTGGTGGCCGCGCCGGTGTAGCTGATGGTGTAGCCGATCCGGTCGGCCAGCAGTTCGACCGCCTCGACGAAGCTGACGTGCTCGATCTTTTGGATGAACGCATAGACGTCGCCACCCTCACCGCAGCCGAAGCAGTGGAAGTGACCGTGGTTGGGTCGCACATGAAACGACGGTGACTTCTCGTTGTGAAACGGGCACAGACCGCGCAGCGAGTCCGCTCCGGCGCGCCGCAGCTGGACATAGTCGCCGACCACGTCCTCGATGCGGGCGCCGTCACGGATGGCCGCGATGTCGCGGTCGGAAATCCTGGAGCGCCCCGCCGGACTCGACATTCGCTCATCTTAGGGCTCAGTGCAAAACCGTGGTCCGGCCCGGGAATTGACCAGCGTCGATGCGCTCCAGCCGCCCCTCAGTGTAGGAGGCGATCTGATCGACGATGACCCGCATCCGGGCGGCGTCGTCGGCCGCAGTGTGGTACGCCGCGGCAAAAACCGGGTCGAGCGTCCGCGGCGCACCGGAGGAAAGCCACTGCGCCACCCGGTGGATGCGTTCGCGCTGGCGAGCCTGTGCTTCCAGATGCCGTGGGTCGGACATGATGAACTGCAGCGCCAGGATTTTCAGCACCGCAACCTCGGCCCGCACCAGGTCTGGTACCTGCAAGTCGGCCTGGTAACGGGTCAACGGCCCGGAACCGGCCACGGCCCGGGTGGTGGCGATCGCCGCCGAAGCAAACCGCCCCACCAGTTCACTGGTCAATCGCTTCAGCGCGACCGACGCCGCCAACGTGGCGTCGTACTTGCCCACTGCCGCGACCACCGGCAGCGATGACAGCCGGCGGGCGGCCGCCATCAACTCGTCGGCACCGACCCGGGGGAATTCGCTCTGGCCCAGCTTGGCCAGCGCGGCCGCGTCGTCGTGGTCGGCGAGCACCCGCAAGTCGATGCGTTCGGAGACGACGCCGTCCTCGACATCGTGGACCGAATACGCGACATCGTCGGCCCAGTCCATCACCTGTGCTTCCAGGCATGGCCGATCAGCCGGTGCGCCGGTGCGCACCCACGCCGCCGGCTGCCGATCTTCCTCGTAGAAGCCGAACTTGCGGCGCCCGTCACCACGCGTCCACGGGTATTTGGTGACCGCGTCCAATGCCGCGCGGGTCAGGTTCAGCCCCACGCTGAGCCCTTGGCTATCAAGAACTTTCGGCTCAAGGCTGGTTAGGATGCGGAAGTTCTGGGCGTTGCCCTCGAAGCCGCCGCAGCAGGCCGCGGCGTCGTCGAGTGCGCGCTCACCGTTGTGCCCGTACGGCGGGTGCCCGATGTCGTGGGCCAGACCGGCCAGCTCGACAAGGTCCGGGTCGCAACCCAGTCCGATCGCCATGCCCCGGCCGATCTGCGCCACTTCCAGCGAATGAGTCAGCCGGGTGCGCGGGGTGTCACCTTCCCGCGGCCCGACGACTTGGGTCTTGTCGGCGAGGCGGCGCAGCGCGGCGCTGTGCAACACCCGGGCGCGGTCCCGGGCGAAGTCGGTGCGGTGCTGCCCTTCCGTGCCCGGCAGACCAGCCGACTTCGGCGCTTCGGCTACCCGCCGCTGGCGGTCGAAGTCGCCATAGGGGTCTTGCTGATTCGTGGTCACCGACCGACAGTCTGCCAGGCAGGTCGCTGCCGGCGGTGTCGCTGCGGCCCCATCCCGCAATGCGGCCGCACCGCGCCGCGCTTCCGTCAGACCGGCCCCTTTGCCGGGCTAGATTAGCCGTATGCACATCGCTCGCCTGCTCGGCGTGGTTCTGACGGTCGTCACTGTGGGCCTCGTCGGAGGCGTGCTGCTGGCGCCCCCCTCAGCCGCGCAACCGCCATTTCGGCTATCGGGCTATGTGACGGACAACGCCGGCGTGCTGAGCGTTACTGATCGCGCCGAAGTCACCTCGGCCATCAACGAGCTCTACGCCGATCGCCATATCCGGCTATGGGTGGTCTATGTCGACAACTTCTCCGGGCAGAGCGCGATGAATTGGGGCCAGAGCACTTTCCGGAGCAGCGAGCTGGGGAGCTATGACGCCCTGCTGGCCGTCGCCACCGTCGCCCGGTCCTATGTCTTCCTGGTGCCGTCCACCGTGCCGGATGTCAGCGCCGGCCAGGTCGAAGAGCTTCGCCGAAATCAGATCGAACCGGCACTGCGCAGCGGCGACTGGGGCGGTGCCGCCGTTGCGGCGGCCAACGGGCTCAACAAGGCACCCAGTTCGTCGGGCCGGCTGATATTGCTGGTGGCGCTGGGCGTCATCGGCGTCGCGGTGGTGATCCTGCTGGTGGTGATGCGTTACCGGGCCCGCCGGCGGCGCGCTGACGCGGTGGCCGCGGCACGACGCGTGGACCCCACCGATCAGCGGGCACTGGCCGCCGTGCCGCTGGACATCCTCGACGACTTGTCACGGTCGATGGTGGTCGCTGTCGACAATGCGGTGCGCACCAGCTCCAACGAACTCGCGCTGGCGATCGACGAGTTCGGCCAAGAGCGCACCGCACCGTTCACCCGTGCCGTGGACAATGCCAAAGCGGCCCTGGCGCAGGCGTTCAACGTGCGCCAGCAGCTTGACGACAGCGCTCCCGAGACACCCGCGCAACGGCGCGAGCTGTTGACCCGGGTCATCGTGTCGGCGGCCACGGCCGACCGCGAACTGGAGGCGCAGACCGAGGCCTTCGAACAGCTGCGCGACTTGGTGATCAATGCCCCGTCCCGGCTGGACATGCTGACCCAGCAGTACGTCGAACTCACCACCCGCATTGCCCCCAGCCAGCAGCGGTTGGCCGACTTGCATCACGAATTCGGCGAGACGGCGCTGGCTTCCGTGGCTGCCAACGTCACCGCCGCCCAGGAACGACTGGTGTTCGCCGACCACAACATCGGCACGGCCCGTGAGCTGTCCGCTCAAGCCGTCAGCGGCCGGCAGTCCGGCTTGGTGGATGCCGTTCGCGCCGCTGAATCCGCGCTCGGCCAAGCCCGTTCGCTACTCGACGCGGTGGATAGCGCAGCCGGTGACATCCGGCACGCCGTCACCGAGCTGCCGTCGGTCCTGGCTGATGTGGCGGCGAGCATCACGCAGGCCGACGAGCAACTGCAGAAGACACCGGACAACGCGTCGGCACACACCCGCGAACTCGTCGCCGCGCGGGATGCGGCCGCACAAGCTCTCGAAGAGTCCCGCAACGCTCGCGGCGCGAGCGTCGCCGATCCGCTCGGTACTTTTGCCCGGGTGAGCAAGGCCGGCGCGGATCTGGATCGGCTCTTGACCGCTGTTGCTCAGGAGCAGGCCAACGCCGAGCGACTCAACCGCTCCTTCGAGCAGGCATTGTTCACCGCGGAGTCACGGGTGCGTGCGGTGTCGGACTATATCGATACTCGTCGCGGCAGTATCGGGCCCGAAGCACGGACCCGGCTGGCCGAAGCGAAACGTCAGCTGCACGCCGCGCGTGACAAACGTTCGACCAATATCACCGAAGCGATCGGTCACGCCAATGCGGCATCGACGCTGGCAGCCAACGCCCAGGCGCTGGCCAACGCCGACGTGGCGGCGGCTCAGCGCGCCTACACCCGGCAGGGCGGCGACAATGCGGGAGCGATCCTCGGCGGCATCATCATCGGCAACCTGCTCAGTGGGGGCCTGCGGGGTGGTTTCGGCGGCTGGAGCCCGACGTCGTTCGGTGGTTCTTCCAGCTCGTCCGGTGGCTCGTCAGGCGGCGGGTTCATGGGTGGCGGCGGGCGATTCTAGAAGCGGGACCGGCGAGTCACGGCACAAAAAAGTGCGCACGCCTACGCACAGGCAATCCCATACGTAGGCGTGCGCAATCAACTTGTGGAGGCCGCGCTCCGGCTGCAATGAGCAGCCGGAAACGCAAACCTCTCAGGCCGGCCTCTCAGTCCGGCAGAGGTCAGGCCCAGCTGGAGCCGACAGCGCTGTCGGTCTGTGCCATGTTGCTGCCGGCGGCCTGGACCTTCTGGCCGTGGGCGTTGGCCTGCTCGTAAATCACCTGGAAGTTGCGACCCAACTGGGTGATGAACTCCTGGCAGGCCACCGAACCGGCGCCGCCCCAGAAGTCGCCGGCAGCCAGCACATCGCGAACGATGGCCTGGTGCTCGGCCTCGAGCGACGCCGCCTGGGCACGAATCGTGGCGCCGTGGGCGTCGACATCGCCGAACTGGTAATTGATGGTCATTGGTCTTGTCCTCCTGAATCGAAGCTGTCGGGCCGGGGCTAGCTGCTGAGGATCTGCTGGGAGGCCTGCTCTTGCTGCTCGTAGTTGTTGGCGTCGCGGATCAGCCCGTCACGCACTCCGTGCAGCATGTTCACAATGTTGCGGAAGGCCTGGTTCATCTGGCCCATGGTGTCCAGCGAGGTGGCCTCGGCCAGACCGCTCCAGCCCGCGCCGGAGATGTTCTGCGAGGACGCCCACATCCGCCGGGCCTCGTCCTCAACCGTCTGAGCGTGCACCTCGAAACGGCCCGCCATCGCCCGCATCGCGTGCGGGTCGGTCATAAAGCGTGTTGCCATGTTGCCTGTCTCCTTGTCAACTGGGCTTATATAGTCAACTGGGCTCTTAGTCGGGAGTTATTTGTGCAGATTGACTCCTAGTAGTGCCGACCGCGGTGATACCGAAGTCACCAATCGGTCATGAAGAACGACAGTTACCCCTTTCTCTCAACCGGCCGCCGGAGAATGCGGTACGACCCTGCTGCTACGCGGCACCTCGAACCGAGGTTCGGCATTGGCTGCCTCCCACTCGTTCCACTCCGCCCACTCGTCCCACTCGTCGGTGCTGGATTCGGCGGGTTCCGGGTCCACCGCACCGGGCACGACGGCGACCTCGGCCGCTTCATCCTCTTTGGCCCAGTGATCATAGTCATCCGGTGGAACGGCCGTACCCCAGCTGAGCGGAACCGATAACCCGCCAAGCATCCCCGACTCACCGCGCTTCGCCGACACGGCATCGGGCGGCAAGGGCGGACCAAGAGGCAAAAGCACGCTGTCCCCTTCCAGTGCCGATTCCAATAAACCAACCCTCAATGGCAACCACAAACCATCGAGCACTTCGCATCGTATGACAATCCCGCGGCCAATATCCCCATTTCTCCGATTTCTCTGCATGCCAGCGCGACCAGCGGCACTTGACCCACGTCGGGCGGCCTGGCTGCGGCATTCGCCGCTCGCGACAGCCGAGCCTGACACACGATCCACGCAGCGGGAAAATGGCCTGCACCGCACCCGGTTGCAGCGCAGGTCTGGTTCAGAGTTGCATTCAAAAGGCATGGGATGGCTAACAGATGCCGCTGGGAATTCCGCGGACCGGCCCCGATTCCTGGACCGGCATCGTCTGCGGATAGGGCACCCGATAGGGCAGCCCTTCGTTGAGAAACCCCAGGACCACGTTGGGCACACAGTTGGCAACCTTCGGCAATTGCCGAGCCGGGTGGTCCAAGTTGGGTCGCGACGGGTCGGGCGGGGCGGCGAAATTGAATGCCGACGTCATATCTCCGGTCACGCTGGCCCGCCAGGGGGTCAGGTTAGGGACCGGAACCCCGAAGCGCTTGCCGATGAGCTGCAGCTGCGACGTGTGGTCGAACTGGTCGTGAACCATCAGCCCGCCTCGGCTGTAGGGAGAGATAACCAAACACGGCACCCGGTACCCCAGACCGATCGGCCCCCGGATACCGCCCGAGCCGTCGACCCTGTTGATGTCGACGCTGTTGGGAATCCATTCGCCGGGTGTGCCCGGCGGCGCCGTCGGTGGCGTGACGTGGTCGAAAAATCCGCCATGTTCGTCGTAAGCGATGATCAGCGCGGTCTTTTCCCAAACGGCAGGATTGCGAAGCAACGTCCTGATCAGGTTGACGATCGTGACGGCACCCACGGCGATCGGGAAGGACGGATGCTCGGAGTCGACGGTCAGCGGCACAACCCAGGAGACCTGCGGCAGCCTGTTGTTGATGACGTCGAGGACGAAGTCCCCGGGGTACGTCGGCGCAATCCCGTATCGCGCCAGATCTGACCGCGGATCTCCCGCCGCCTTGAAGCTCCCCACATAGCCGTTGCGGCTCAGCGACGTGTCATTGAGGCCGCCGAGCAGCTTGCTGTTGTAGACCTTCCAACTGATACCGGCGTCGCTGAGGTTCTGGGGCATGATGCGCCAACTGAACGTCAGTTTCGGTTGAATGGACGGCTCGACGATCTGTGGTCCGCCCTGGTCGCCGTCGGGGTTGACGGTGCCACTGATCCAGTAGAGCCGGTTGGGCATCGTCCCGCCGAGAAGCGAAGAGTGGTAATGGTCGCAGACGGTGAATGTGTCGGCCAGCAGGTAGTGGATCGGTATGTCGGGGCGCGCGTAGTAGCCCATCACCACGGGCGTATTGGCCGCCGAGCGGGTTCTGGCTTGCGCCGCAAGCCAGCCGTCATTGGCCCCGCCATTCCACGACAAATGTGCCGCGATCCACTGGTGGTCGGGGTCGTTGACGCATTCGCCAACCCCGTTGGGGCCTCTGGTCGTATCGATGCGATACGGCAAGGTAGTGCCGGCAGGGTCAACCGCTTGTGTCTGTGGATTCCAGCCCTTCTGGGCGAACAGCGGCGTCGGGGTGTCGAACCCGTCCACGCTGGAGAGCGAGCCGAAGTAATGGTCGAATGACCTGTTTTCTTGCAGGCACAACACGATGTGCTCGATGTCGGTCAGATGTCCCGAACACGGACCGGCCGCATAAGCCTTCTCGATCACCGGGGCGGCCCAGTCCGTGAGAAAAGCTGCCGCCCCGACCCCGGTGGCCTTCGCCAGGAATTCTCGACGCGACATTCCAGCAAATGCACCGCCGCCCACCGGCCCTCCTTTATCGATGTTTGAGTTGACCGTATAGGCGTGACGGAAGTCGGCTGCGAAACGCAAACCGGCGTGTCCTGGCGTATTCAATCGTTTCGACGGCAGTCCGCGGTGTCCGGTTTGACCTTGAATCAGCCCCATCGATATAACCGGGCCCGCCGGGAATGCCGTGCGGACCCGTTCCTGGCACCGGCATATTCGGCGCAGACGAGACTCGATAGGGAAAGGGCCTCGGTGCCGGAACCTGTTTCCACGTTGCGTGCATTCCGGCGTCGGAGGAGCCTCCCCGCCGTACCTTTTCAGCCAGCAGAAAGGGATCGGCGTCGGCGAACCGCAGCCCTGGCGGCCGGTGACTTGTGCAGCCCGATTCAGCAGAGGCCACTGGGAATTCCGCGGGTCGGTGACGTTTCCTGGGTCGGCATCATCTGTGGAAATGGCACCCGATACGGAATTGATGTCTTGGTCGTCGTTCCCAATACCGCGTTGGGAACGCACTGGGGCAGTTTGGGGACTGACCTCAGCAACGGGTGATCCAGATTGGGTTTCGACGGGTTGGGCGGGACCGCGAAATTGAATGTCGAAGTCATATCGCCGACCACGCCGTTTCTCCAGGCGCTGAGGTTGGGAACGGGCACTCCGAACCGCGCACTGATCAACTTCAACGTCGAGGTGTGGTCGAAGGTGTCGTGGACCATCAGCGGACCGCGACTGTAGGGCGAAATGACGATGCACGGGGTGCGAAAACCCAAACCGATGGGCCCGCGAATTCCGCCCGAACCCGGCACGGCGTTGATATCGGGGACAGTGACGTACTCCCCCGGGGTACCAGGCGGCGGCGTCGGCGGCGTCACGTGATCGAAGAAACCCCCGTTTTCGTCGTAGTTGACGATCACCGCGGTCTTTTCCCACACCGCCGGATTCGACAGCAAAATCCGCAGCACGTCGACGATTCCGACAGCACCGATAGAAACGGGTAACGCGGGATGTTCGGACAACAAGAATCCAGGCAGCACCCAGGAAACTTTGGGTAGCGCATTGTTCTTGACGTCAGCGGCGAAGTCCAACGGATACGTAGGGGCGATGCCGTAGCGGGCCAGATTGGATCGCGGATCTGCGGCCTGCTGGAAATCGTTGATCAGTCCGTTGTAGCCCACAACCGTATTGTTGAGCGGCCCCAGAAATTTGTTCTGGTAAACCTTCCAGCTGACGGCCGCGTCTTCGAGGTTCTGCGGCATGATCCGCCAGCTGAGTTTTTGCTGCGGTTGGATGTTGGGTTCGATCAGAATGGGACCACCGTTGGTGCCGTCCGGATCGATCCAAGCACTCATCCAATACAACCGATTGGGCGTGGTGCCGCCCAGCAGCGAGCAGTAGTAGCCGTCGCAGACTGTGAATGTGTCCGCAAGCAGGTAATGGATGGGGAGGTCCCGGCGAGTGTAATAACCCATCGTCACCGGGACGTTGCCCTGCAGCGGGCTGGACGCGGCCTGCGCCGGCAACCAGCCATCGTTGGCGCCCCCGTTCCATGAGTTATGCATGGCGATCCAGCCGTGATCGGGGTCGTTGACGCATTCGCCGTCAAGCAGCGGCCCCCGGGTGGTGTCGAATCGAAACGGAATGGTGGTGCCGGCCGGGTCGACCGCCTGCGTCGCCGGATTCCAGCCCTTCTGCGCGAACGCCGGTGACGGATCGTTGAAACCCCGAGTCCCCGATAACGTGCCAAAGTAGTGATCGAATGACCGGTTCTCCTGCATCAACAACACGATGTGCTCGATATCGGTCAAATGCCCCGAGCAGGGCCCGGCTCCATACGCCTTGTCGATAATCGGAGCGGCTAATGACGTGAGAGCGCCGGCGGTGGTGGCGGCAGCGGCTTTGGCGAAGAATTGTCGACGGGTCATTCCGTCGACCGGGTGCTCGCCCACCACACGCCCTCCCTGACGGCCGCGTCGCATATTCCCGATCACGGTATAGTTGCGTCGGCAATCAATCCTGATAAGCCCACCGGCGTGTCGGACCCGATACGCAAATCAGTGCTGATCATCATTTCCCGAGTGCAAATCCACCGCCGTCACCGAAGGCCCTAACGGCAGCTTCCCGGGCCGATCAGCAAAGCCCGCTGGGAATCCCGCGGGTGGGGCTGCTTTCCTGAGTGGGCATCATTTGGGGATAAGGCACTCGGTACGGAATTGCCGGCAGCGTGCCGTCCGTCGTCCCCAATACGACGTTGGGGATGCATTGCGGCAGTTTCGGCACGGCGGCCAAGAGCGGATGGCTCAAGTTGGGTCTGGTCGGGTTTGGCGGTGTTGCGAAGTTGAACGCGGAGGTCATGTCGCCGACGACGCCGTCGCGCCAGGCGGTCAAATTGGGAATGGGCACACCGAACCTGGCGCGAATCAATTTCAACTGCGAGGTGTGGTCGAAAATGTCATGGACCATCAACCCGCCGCGACTGAAGGGCGAAATGACCAGGCAGGGCACCCGAAAGCCCAGGCCGATCGGGCCCCGGATACCGCCGGACCCGCTCACTGCGTTGATGTCGGGCACCGTCACGTACTCACCTGGAGTACCCGGCGGCGCCGTCGGCGGCGTCACGTGGTCGAAGAAGCCGCCGTTTTCGTCATAGCTGATGATCAACGCGGTTTTCTCCCACACCGCCGGGTTGGAAAGCAGAATGCGCAGCGCATTGACCATGGCCACAGCGCCCAGCGCCACCGGCAATGCGGGATGCTCCGACTGGATGAACGGTGGAACCAGCCAGGAAACCTGCGGCAGCCGGTTGCCTTTGACGTCGGCCGCGAAGTCGAACGGGTAAGTCGGTGCAATGCCGAACCGAGCCAGGTTCGACCTCGGGTTGGCGGACTGCGAGAAAGCCTGTACTAGCCCGTTATTGCTGATCGGAGTGTTGATGAACCGCCCGGCGTCTTTGCTTTGGTACACCTTCCAGCTGATGCCGGCGTCCTCGAGGTTCTCCGGCATGATGCGCCAGCTGTACTGCTGCTCGGGCAGGAAGCCGGGCTCCACCAACTGCGGTCCCCCGTTGGTGCCGGCCGGATCGATGGTGGCGCTCATCCAATACAGCCGATTAGGCAGCGTGCCACCCAAAAGTGAGCAGTGATAGCCGTCGCAAATAGTGAAGGTATCAGCCAGCAGATGGTGGATCGGGATGTCCTGGCGGGTGTAATAACCCATGACCATCGGGACATAAGGCCCGGTGCGCGTCGCCGACTGCGCCGGAAGCCAGTTGTCGTTGCCGCCGTTATTCCAGGAGGTGTGCATGGCGATCCAGGCGTGGTCGGGATCATTGACGCACTCGCCGTCCAGAATGGGGCCACGGGTGGTATCGAGCCGGAATGGAATGGTGATTCCCGCAGGGTCGAGCGCCTGCGTCATCGGATTCCAACCCTTTTGCTGGTATGCCGGCGACGGGTCGCTGAAACCTCGGGTGCTCGAAAGTGTGCCGAAGTAATGATCGAATGACCGGTTCTCCTGCATCAACAATACGATGTGCTCGATATCGGTCAAATGCCCCGAGCAGGGGCCCGCACCATACGCCTTTTCGATCACCGGACCGGCAAAGTCCATCATCAACGCCGCAGCGCCGGCGCCGGTGAGCTTTGCAAAAAACTCCCGGCGTGACATTCCCCGGAAGGGGTTTTCCGTCACGTAATTCGCCTCCCTGCGCACAGTTCAGCCCACGGTATAGTTACCACGCCGATCGATCGCGGCAGGCCGACCGGCGTGTCGCAGGCCTACTTCACCTGCAGCAAACGAGCTGGAATCGGTTTCCGGGATCTGTCTCGGCCGGTCGCGGGGTACCGGTGGGTATGGAGTTCCGATCTGTTGGCCGCCGTTGTCGAAGCCACGAGAACCGCCAGGGTCTGATTAAGCCGCGGCTGGGAGCGGTGCCTACGCGGCGGCGACCCTCCCGCAGCGCACCGGCCGGGCACCCGGTTATCGAAGCGGACGGTACACCGTGCCGACGCAACCCATTGCGACCAACGTGCCAATACCCATCGGACTAAAGTGCTTCACGACAAAAATTTATCGAATCCCACATTCCTAATCGATCCCTCATAGTGCCATTTCTCGACTTAGCGCCGGCGCCGGCAGCCTGCCCGATTACCCCAGGTCAGCGCCCGTTCTCCAACTTTTTCACCGAATTGCATTCGGCACCGTCGGTCTTAATCCGACGCCAGGAATGATGTCGTGCCGCGAGTAACCCGGTCGTAATCGGAAAACCATTGTCTTGACCGGGTTTCGTGATCGTCGTCGTCGTTGTAGCGTCCGTTGCCATGTGGGGTACGGTGCTCGTGTTGGCGCTTGTCGCGACGGCCGACCCGGTGCGGATCGGGATCAGCGTTCTCCTGTCATCGCGACCCCGTGCCGTCGGCCAGCTCGTTGCATTTTGGCTTGGCGGCATTGTCACCAGCGTTGCTCTGGCTACAGGTGTGCTCTTCGGACTACGAGGATTCGCGCTCGATGTCATGCACCGGGTGGAAGTTGCCACCGCCAGTTCCACCGCCGGACACATTCAGATCGCGATGGGTGTCACGGCGCTGCTCATCGCCGCGCTGGCGATCACCCTCTCCCCAGGCCAGCGGATCCGGCTCGGGATGATAGGCGCCAATCCATCACAGTTGCAGGTCCGGACGTCCACGACGATCTCGAGGTTGTCGACGCGCGCCGACGTCGCGTTGCAGGCCCGCCCGCTGGGGGTGGCGTTCGTCCTCGGAGTCGGGCTGTTGGCGGATTTCCGGTTTCTGGTAGCGCTCACCGCGATTTTGGCCTCGGGAGCCGCGGCGGCCATCCAGGTCACAGCGGCGGGTGTGTACACCCTTGTGGCACTGGCATTCGTCGAGCTCCCACTCGCCAGCCAGCTGGCGGCGCCGGCTAAGACCGGGCAGATCATGTCGGTGGTGCAGCGCTGGGTCAAGGCTCGGCGACACCAGATCTTCGCTGTCGTCATTGCCCTGCTGGGAGCATTCCTGATGACCAGGGGGATGGGCCGCGTATAAGCGCCCGCTCTGATTGCGGCTACCGGCCCCGTCCCCCCACCTCATCACCCAACGTGTGCGGCACCCAGACCACGGATCGCTTCGGCTGACAGGGTGAGGGCGCGGGTAACACTGGTTGGTTGGCGTTACCCGCGCCCTGCAGAGCTGGCTGGTGAGGCCGGCTCGGTGTTGGTCAGGCCCAGCTGGCGCCGACGGCGGAGTCGGCTTGGGCGTCGTCGTTGGCTGGTTCGTAGATCGCCTGGAAGCTGGGGCCTAGCTGGGTGATGAACTCCCGGCAGGTCGCGCCCCAAAAGTCCCGGCGCTACCCGACACCGGTGCGCGGGATCACACTCGGGCGCGCCTGCACCACATGCGGATTGGCCCCCCCACGGCCCATCATTCCGCCGGGCATCCCCGCGCCGGCACCACCGGCACCCATCGGCATCGGCATCATCGGCATTCCCGCGCCACTGCCGCCAGCGGCAGCCGCCAATTCCGCCGCATTGGGCATACCACCCAACCCCGCCATGGCTGCGGACGACAACCCCTTGGGCATCGACCCCTCCCAGGTCGGCGGCACCGACATCGCCCCCACCAACCGCGCCTTACCTAAGTCCGCGCCAATACCCGCACCCAGACCCGCGCCACCGCCGAGGCCCTTCATCGGATTGACATCACCGACAAACTTCGGCGCATCAGCCAGACCCTCCAACGCCGTCGCCCCGGCCAACCCCGCCGTACCCGCATTGGCCGTGCTGCCCAACTGCATCAGCGGCCCAAGCATCATGCTGGCGGGCTGCGCCGCGAACTGCGCCACCTGCATCACCGACGACAACGGCAGCGACGAGGCCAACGACTGCAACCCGGTCACCACCCCCGGAACCCCCGCCAGCGCACCCTGCAACGCCGGCGACACCGCCGCCGTAGCCGTCGTCGCCAACCCGGCCACCTGCGCACCCACCTGCGAGGCCAACCCCGCCAAATCCAACGGCGGCACACTAAACGGCATCAACTCCGCAGCCGCCGCCCCCGCCCCCGCGTCATAGCCGACCATCGCCCCCACATCCTGAGCCCACATCTCCACATAATCGAACTCAGTAGCCGCAATCGCCGGCGTGTTCTGCCCCAAGAAATTGGTCGCCACCAACGCCCCCAACAACACCCGATTGGCCGCCACCGCCGCCGGATGCACCGTCGCCGACACCGCCGCCTCAAACGCCGTCGCCGCCGCCGCCGCCGACGCCGCCGCCGTCTCCGCCCGCGCCGCGGCCGCGCTCAACCACCCCACATACGGCGCCGCCGCCGCCGCCATCGACACCGACGCCGGACCCGCCCACGGCCCACCCGTCAACCCCGCAATCACCGCATCAAACGACGACGCCGACCCCGCCAACTCCGCGGCCAGCCCCTGCCACGCCGCCGCCGCCGCAAACAACGGCCCCGCGCCAGCACCAGCAAAAATCCGCGCCGAATTGATCTCCGGCGGCAACCACGCAAACTCAGGAACCATTCCAACCCCAAACCAACCAGCCGCGCCAACGGCACCGACAACCAACCGAACCCGAACACTCACCAACCCATCGGCGGATCGTAAGCCAACCCACAGCCGAAAACTCCAGATTCGCCAAACGCGGAAACCGCAGCGGCATTGGGTGGTCTCCATGAGCTACGCCTGCACCGAAGCGCTGCATTGCGACTAGGCGGCTGACGGGATGTTCGCAGGGTCAGGGCGCGGGTAACACTGGTTGGCTGGTGTTACCCGCGCCCTGTAGAGCTGGCTGGTGAGGCCGGCTCGGTGTTGGTCAGGCCCAGCTGGCGCCGACGGCGGAGTCGGCTTGGGCGTGGTCGTTGGCTGGTTCGTAGATCGCCTGGAAGCTGGGGCCTAACGCGGTGGTGAAGTCCTGGCGGGCCGTGCCCCACTCTGGCCCCGAAGTCCCGGCCCTACCCGACACCGGTCCGCGGGATCACACTCGGGCGCGCCTGCACCACATGCGGATTAGCCCCCCCACGGCCCATCATTCCGCCGGGCATCCCCGCGCCGGCACCGCCCATCCCCATCGGCATCGGCATCATCCCCATCCCACTACCGGTCCCGGCCGCCTGCGCCAGCTCCGCCGCATTGGGCATACCACCCAACCCCGCCATGGCTGCGGACGACAACCCCTTGGGCATCGACCCCTCCCAGGTCGGCGGCACCGACATCGCCCCCACCAACCGCGCCTTACCTAAGTCCGCGCCAATACCGGCACCGACCCCGGCGCCACCGCCGAGGCCCTTCATCGGATTGACATCACCGACAAACTTCGGCGCATCAGCCAGACCCTCCAACGCCGTCGCCCCGGCCAACCCCGCCGTACCCGCATTGGCCGTGCTGCCCAACTGCATCAGCGGCCCAAGCATCATGCTGGCGGGCTGCGCCGCGAACTGCGCCACCTGCATCACCGACGACAACGGCAGCGACGAGGCCAACGACTGCAACCCGGTCACCACCCCCGGAACCCCCGCCAGCGCACCCTGCAACGCCGGCGACACCGCCGCCGTAGCCGTCGTCGCCAACCCGGCCACCTGCGCACCCACCTGCGAGGCCAACCCCGCCAAATCCAACGGCGGCACACTAAACGGCATCAACTCCGCAGCCGCCGCCCCCGCCCCCGCGTCATAGCCGACCATCGCCCCCACATCCTGAGCCCACATCTCCACATAATCGAACTCAGTAGCCGCAATCGCCGGCGTGTTCTGCCCCAAGAAATTGGTCGCCACCAACGCCCCCAACAACACCCGATTGGCCGCCACCGCCGCCGGATGCACCGTCGCCGACACCGCCGCCTCAAACGCCGTCGCCGCCGCCGCCGCCGACGCCGCCGCCGTCTCCGCCCGCGCCGCGGCCGCGCTCAACCACCCCACATACGGCGCCGCCGCCGCCGCCATCGACACCGACGCCGGACCCGCCCACGGCCCACCCGTCAACCCCGCAATCACCGCATCAAACGACGACGCCGACCCCGCCAACTCCGCGGCCAACGCCTCCCACGCCGCCGCCGCCGCAAACAACGGCCCCGCGCCAGCACCAGCAAAAATCCGCGCGGAATTGATCTCCGGCGGCAACCACGCAAATTCAGGAATCATTCCAACCCCAAACCAACCAGCCGCGCCAACGGCACCGACAACCAACCGAACGCGAAGGCTCACCAACCCTCGGGCGGATCGTAAGCCAACCCACAGCGAAAAACTCCAGATTCGCCGAATTATCCATAAGTATTGGAGGCTCTTCGCAGATGAGGGTGTAGAGGTGGTCGGCGCGTCGTTGCCGGGATAGGGGTCGAGGTCTTCCGAAGATGAGGGTTCCTACACACCTGATCTGGAAGACCTCGACATGCCTGACGCTACCTTCGCTTGCCCTGATCTGACCACGTTCTGCCGCCTTGATGAGCTCGGGATGGAGGTGACTGGACAACGCCTGGGACCCGAGCAGGCGGTGCTGGCGTGCCGGATCGTCGGCGACGACTCGTGGTGTCGGCGCTGCGGCGAGCAAGGTGCGGTGCGCGACACCGTGACCCGTCAACTTGCGCACGAGCCATTCGGGTTGCGGCCGACAACCTTGCTGGTCACGATCCGCCGCTACCGATGCGCGGGCTGCGCGCACGTGTGGCGTCAAGACAGCAGCAAGGTCGCCGAGTCGCGGGGCAAGCTCTCCCGCCGCGGGTTGCAGTGGGCGCTGGAAGCCCTTGTGTGCCAGCACCTGAGCGTGGCTCGGATCGCCGAAGCCCTGGCGGTGTCGTGGAACACCGCCAACAATGCGGTCCTGGCCGAAGGCAAGCGGGTGCTCATCGCCGATCCGGCCCGCTTCGACTCGGTGGCGGTGATCGGCGTCGACGAGCACGTCTGGCGGCACACCCGCCGGGGCGACAAGTACGTCACCGTCATCATCGATTTGACCCCGGTGCGCGACAAGGCTGGTCCTGCGCGGTTGCTCGACATGGTCGAAGGGCGGTCGAAGAAGGCGTTCCAGCAATGGTTGGCCGACCGGCCGAAGGAATGGCGTGATGGTGTGGAAGTCGTTGCCATGGACGGATTTTCCGGGTTCAAGACCGCGGCCGTTGAAGAGCTTCCCGATGCAGCGACGGTGATGGATCCCTTCCACGTGGTCCGATTGGCAGGCAACGCCCTCGATGAATGCCGGCGCCGTGTCCAGCTGGACACCTGCGGGCACCGGGGCCGCAAGACCGACCCGCTCTATGCGTGCCGGCGGACCTTGCAGACTGGCGCTGATCTGCTTACCGACAAGCAACGGGCCAGGCTGACAGCCCTATTCGCCGTCGACGTCCATGCCGAGGTCGAAGCCACCTGGCAGATGTATCAGCGCACCGTGGCCGCCTACCGCCACCCCGACCGCGCCACCGGCCGCACCATGATGGCCGCGCTGATCACCACGCTGAGCACCGGCGTTCCCCAAGCCTTGCAGGAGGTCATCACCCTCGGGCGCACGCTCAAGAAGAGGGCCACCGATGTCCTGGCCTACTTCGACCGGCCCGGCACCTCCAACGGGCCCACCGAAGCGATCAACGGCCGTCTTGAACACCTCCGCGGATCCGCCCTAGGCTTTCGCAACCTCACCAACTACATTGCCAGATCGCTACTGGAAACCGGTGGATTCAGACCCCAACTACACCCTCGATTGTGAAGAGCCGTATTGGATAAGAGCCGGTCCACCAGCGCGCCAGATCTCGGAACTATCTCGGCGGGGCCAGGCAGCCATGCCCGCGTAATGTCAATGACGTGGACAAACAATGATCCGCTTGATTGGTTCGGCGAGTGATTTCCCTATCGCCGCCACGCCGGGAAGGCAATGCCCTGCCCCCTGCGGTCGGGGCCTGATCGTTGATGCGCACCGACGCCGGCCAACTGCGCGGCGTATAGCAAGAACTTCCTGGTCAGCCCGTGGCGACCGGCTGCGAGGCCGAATGTGTTGCCCGGCGGTTTGAGATCAGCACGCTCAGCACCCGGCGATTGCCGGAGACGCCAATACCCGGCGACGGGTTTATCAGCGGAAAATTGGCGTTCGGGCCCCGCTAGAAAAGGTTCTTGAAGAAGCCCGAAAGCCCGTTGCCGAAGACCAACAGTCCCGAGCTTCCCGTCCCGGAGTTCAGGATGCCCGACGTCGTGACGCCCGCGATGGCGATGCCCGCGTTCTGGACAGCCGCATTATAGAAACCCGCGTTCCCGTAACCGGTGTCGAGCGCGCCAGAGTTGCCGCCGAAGATGCTCGTGGTACTGGTGTTGACGTAGCCCGAGTTGCCGAATCCCGAATTTTGAATACCCGAGTTGCCGCTACCATTTGGGTCGTTCTGACCGAAGCCTGAGTTACCGGTGCCGACATTGAAGAAGCCGGAGTTAGGTCCGGGATGGGCTATAGCGCTGAAGAACCCGGTGTTGAGCGCGCCACCGTTGAAGCCGCCGGTATTGGTGTTGCCCGCGTTTGCGAAACCGGTATTGACGTCGCCCGCGTTCCCGAACCCGGAATTGATGTCGCCTGCGTTGAAAAAGCCGGTGTTGACGTTGCCCGAGTTACCGAAGCTGGTGTTCGAGTTGCCAGCATTGAAGCTGCCGGCATTGAAGTTGCCGGAATCGAAGAAGCCGAAGTTGCCGGCCCCCGCATTTACGGCGCCGGTGTTTGTGCTGCCGCCGTTCCAGAACCCGGTGTTGACGCTGCCCGCGTTACCGAAGCCGGTATTTCTCACGCCAGAATTGCCGAAGCCCACGTTGTCGGTCCCGGAGTTGAAAAAGCCCACGTTACCGCTGCCTGAGTTGAACAAACCGATATTGTTACTGCCGGAGTTCAACGCGCCGAAGCCGATTTGGCCGTTGCCGGTGAGCCCGATGCCGATATTGTTGTTCCCGGTGTTGCCGAAGCCGAAATTGCCATTGCCGGCATTGCCGAAGCCGACGTTGTTACTCCCGGAATTTCCGCTGCCGAAATTGAAGTTACCACCATTACCGTTGCCGAAATTCGTGTCGCCGATATTGCCGCTGCCCACGTTGGTGTTGCCGATATTTCCGCCACCCAGATTGGTGCTACCGATATTGCCGCCGCCCAGATTCTGGCTGCCGAAGTTTCCGCTACCGAAGTTGAGGTTGCCGACGTTGCCGCTGCCCAGGTTGATGTCGCCCTGGTTGCCGCTACCGACGTTGGTGCTGCCGATATTGCCGCTGCCCAGGTTGAACGAGCCGACGTTGCCGCTGCCGATGTTCGCGTCACCGATGTTGCCGCTACCGAGGTTGAGGGAGCCGATGTTGCCGAAACCGAAGTTGATGCCCTGAAGAGGTGCCGGGACTACGCTGGCCGCCTGCGCCGCCGGTGCGCCGGCCGTCGCGCCACCGATCAGACCCGACAACCCGGGCAGCCCCGCCACCGAACCCGACCACGACGCCAACTGAGCAGCCGCCGCCGAAACCCCACCGTGATAACCCACCATGGCCGCCACATCGGCCGCCCACATCTCCTCATACACACCCTCGGCAGCCGCAATCGCCGGCGCATTCTGACCAAACAGATTCGACATCACCAACTGCACAAACACATTGCGATTAGCCGCCACCGCCAACGGATGAACCACCGCCGCCCGCGCCGCCTCAAACGCCCCCACCACCGCCCGCGCCTGCGCAGCCGCCCCCGCGGCCCCCGCCGCCGCCGCACTCAACCACCCCGAATACGGAACCGCCACCGCCACCATCGCCGCCGCCGCCGGACCCTGCCACGCCGAACCCGACCCCCCCGCCAAACCCGACGTCACCGACCCAAACGCCGCCGCCGCCGACCCCAACTCATCAGCCAACCCAGCCCACGCAGCCGCCGCCGCCAACATCGGCGCCGAACCCGCACCACAAAACATCCGCAACGAATTAACCTCCGGCGGCAACACCGAAAAATTCATCAACCCGCCCCTCCTTCAACGGAATATTCTCAACACCACCCACAGGCGTTACCGCAACCACCACCGCGCACCCGGCCAGCAACCACCGCTCCTGGCAGCGACCCTAGGCCACACCCCCCACCAAACCCCCGCATTTACCCCCACCACCCACCCGTGTCGACCCCCCAACCACCACGAAAAAAGGGCTTCGCCGCGGTATGGGATGCCGCCGCCCATGCCGGCGGGCCCAAAGCCGGTGGGGGCAGGCCAGATTCGGCGGCTACCGGAAAAACCCGGAAATCCCTGAACCCGAATTAAAGCCGCCGGAGTTCTGATCGCCGGAATTAACGATGCCCGAGCTGTCGTCACCGGAATTCGAGATACCTGCGAGGCTATTACCCGAGTTGATAAGTCCGGCATTGTTGGTGCCGATGTTGCTGAAACCGGAATTGAAGCCGGGGATCAACGCGGGCCCGGCATTCGAGATTCCGGAATTACCGATGCCCGTGTTGAAGAAGCCAGAGTTGACGGTACCGTTGGGATCGCTGTTCCCAAAGCCCGAGTTTCCGGCGCCTTGGTTGCCGAATCCGGAGTTCAAGACCGGCTGGTCTACCGCGCTGGCGAAGCCGGTGTTGAGGTTGCCGCCGTTGAAGCCGCCGGTGTTGGTGTTGCCGCCGTTGAAAGAGCCGGTGTTGACATTACCCGCGTTCCAGGCACCGGTGTTCGAGTTGCCCGCGTTCATAAAGCCGGTATTTCCCGCACCAGAATTTCCGAAGCCAGTGTTATGGGTGCCTACGTTGAAGCTGCCGAAGTTTCCGTTCCCCGCGTCAAAAATACCGAAGTTGCCGCTACCCGCACTGCCGAAGCCGGTATTTGAGCTACCCGCGTTCCAGAAACCGGTATTGAAGTCGCCAGCATTACCGAAACCGGTATTTCCGTTGCCGGAGTTTATCCAGCCGATGTTATTGTTGCCGGAGTTGAAGAAGCCGATATTGTTGTCACCGGAATTGAATAAACCGATGTTGTTACTGCCGGAGTTCAACGCGCCGAAGCCAATTTGACCGTTGCCGGTAAGCCCGAAGCCGATGTTGTCGTTACCCTTGTTGCCGAACCCGATATTGCCGGTGCCGAGGTTTCCGAATCCGATGTTGCCACCACCGAGATTGCCGCTGCCGAGGTTGAAGTCGCCGGTGTTTCCGCTGCCAAAAGACACGTCGGCCAGGTTTCCGCCGCCGATATTGATGGTGCCGAAGTTTCCGCTGCCCAGATTGAGGCTGCCGACGTTGCCGCTGCCCAGGTTGCCGCTGCCGAAGTTTCCGCTGCCGAAGTTGTAGTCCCCGATGTTTCCGGTGCCGCTATTGGCGGTCCCGGTGTTGCCACTGCCCCAGTTCTGGCTGCCATAGTTCCCGCTGCCGATGTTGTTGCTGCCGATATTGCCGCTGCCGAGGTTGATCCCACCGATGTTGCCGCTGCCCAGGTTGAACGAGCCGATGTTGCCGAAACCCAGGTTGAAGACGAAGTCGTCAAGCCATTGCGAAACCGCCGCCGGGCCGGCGGTCGCCTGTGCGGCGAGCGCCGCCGGTGCGCCGGCCGTCGCGCCGGGGCCCGTCGCGCCACCGATCAGACCCGACAACCCGGGCAGCCCCGCCACCGAACCCGACCACGACGCCAACTGAGCAGCCGCCGCCGAAACCCCACCGTGATAACCCACCATGGCCGCCACATCGGCCGCCCACATCTCCTCATACACACCCTCGGCAGCCGCAATCGCCGGCGCATTCTGACCAAACAGATTCGACATCACCAACTGCACAAACACATTGCGATTAGCCGCCACCGCCAACGGATGAACCACCGCCGCCCGCGCCGCCTCAAACGCCCCCACCACCGCCCGCGCCTGCGCAGCCGCCCCCGCGGCCCCCGCCGCCGCCGCACTCAACCACCCCGAATACGGAACCGCCACCGCCACCATCGCCGCCGCCGCCGGACCCTGCCACGCCGAACCCGACCCCCCCGCCAAACCCGACGTCACCGACCCAAACGCCGCCGCCGCCGACCCCAACTCATCAGCCAACCCAGCCCACGCAGCCGCCGCCGCCAACATCGGCGCCGAACCCGCACCACAAAACATCCGCAACGAATTAACCTCCGGCGGCAACACCGAAAAATTCATCAACCCGCCCCTCCTTCAACGGAATATTCTCAACACCACCCACAGGCGTTACCGCAACCACCACCGCGCACCCGGCCAGCAACCACCGCTCCTGGCAGCGACCCTAGGCCACACCCCCCACCAAACCCCCGCATTTACCCCCACCACCCACCCGTGTGGACCCCCCAACCACCACGAGAAAAGGGCTTCGCCGCGGTATGGGATGCGAACCATGTCTTTGTAGCTCGTTTGACGCAGCGGCGGGTACGCCGCGGGCGCCGCTAACACGCAGCAAACAGTCGGCGCCGGTGAAATCCGGGTGCGCTAGCAGCAGCCCTTGAGCCGGACCGCTAGATAATCGGCGACCTTGTCGATCGCGATCCGTTCTTGGGTCATGGCATCGCGCTCGCGCACCGTGACGGCGTTGTCCTCGAGCGAGTCGAAGTCCACCGTCACACAGAAAGGAGTCCCGATCTCGTCCTGGCGCCGGTAGCGACGCCCGATGGCGCCCGCATCGTCGAAGTCGATGTTCCAGCAACTGCGCAACTCGGCGGCGAGGTCGCGGGCCTTGGGGCTCAAATCCGCATGGCGGGACAACGGCAGCACCGCGGCCTTGACCGGGGCCAGCCGCGGATCCAGTCGCAGCACCGTCCGCTTCTCCATCGCGCCCTTGGCATTCGGGGCCTCGTCCTCGCTGTAGGCGTCGATCAAGAAGGCCATGAACGACCGGGTCAGGCCCGCTGCCGGTTCGATGACATAGGGCGTATACCGAGTGTCGTTGACCTGGTCATAGAAGTTCAGATCGGTGCCGGAATGCTGTGAATGTGTCGACAAGTCGAAGTCGGTGCGGTTGGCGACACCTTCCAGCTCACCCCATGGATTGCCGAGGAAGCCGAATTTGTACTCGATGTCGACGGTGCGGTCGGAGTAGTGCGACAGCTTCTCCTTCGGGTGCTCCCACAGCCGCAGGTTCTGCGGATCGATGCCCAGGTCGACATACCACTGCAACCGGGTGTCGATCCAATACTGGTGCCATTTTTTGGCGGTCGACGGCTCGACGAAGAACTCCATCTCCATCTGCTCGAACTCGCGGGTGCGGAAGATGAAGTTGCCGGGGGTGATCTCGTTGCGGAAGCTCTTGCCGATCTGGCCGATGCCGAACGGCGGCTTCTTGCGGGACGTCGTCACAACGTTGGCAAAGTTGATGAAGATGCCCTGCGCGGTTTCCGGCCGCAGATAGTGCAACCCCTCCTCGGTCTCGATAGGTCCAAGGTAGGTCTTGAGCATCATGTTGAATTCGCGCGGCTCGGTCCACTGGCCGGGCTCGCCGGTGTCCGGGTCGCGAATGTCGGCCAGCCCGTTGGGCGGCGGATGCCCGTGTTTGGCTTCGTAGGCTTCGATCAGATGGTCGGCCCGGTAGCGCTTGTGCGTGATCAGCGACTCGACCAGCGGGTCGTGGAAGACCTCGACATGGCCTGAGGCAACCCATACCTCACGCGGCAAAATGATCGACGAATCGATACCCACGACGTCGTCGCGGCCGGTGACCACCGACCGCCACCACTGCCGTTTGATGTTCTCTTTGAGTTCCACCCCCAGTGGACCGTAGTCCCACGCCGACTTTGTACCGCCGTAGATTTCACCAGACGGATAGACGAAGCCACGCCGTTTGGCCAGGTTCACCACCGTGTCGATGACAGACGCCACGTGGTACCGCACTCCCTTCCCGAATCGGGCAACTGCATGCAGCGGGTAATCACTGCGCACAAACCTCAGTCATGGTAGCGATCGGCGGCGGTTCTTTGACATGCACCATCACGCATGTGACAGTGGAGGACAGCCGCAGGTGTCCGCGATCCTTTCGCGACAAGCGGCCCTTCTGCCGGTACGTCTCGAGGTGGTTCAGATATGGCGACGTCCCCCGCTACGCCTGTCGCCGTCGACGACCTGGTCGGTCATCATGAGCACGGCGCCCGCAGCTCCTCGGGACATCCTGGCTCCCCCGCACCCCCACCGCGGGAAATTCTCGACGCCGCCGGCGAGTTGCTGCGTGCACTGGCCGCACCGGTACGCATCGCCATCGTGCTGCAATTGCGCGAATCGCAACGTTGCGTGCATGAACTGGTCGATGCGCTGGGTGTACCGCAACCGCTGGTCAGTCAGCATTTGAAGATCCTCAAGGCAGCGGGCGTCGTCACCGGGGAGCGGTCGGGCCGGGAAGTGCTGTACCGGCTTGCCGATCATCACCTCGCGCATATCGTCGTCGACGCGGTCGCCCATGCCGGTGAGGAGTCGCCGTGACCGGACCCAGTGTCCGGTCCACCCGCCAGCGGGCGGCGATCTCGACGCTGCTGGAGACGGTCGATGATTTCCGGTCGGCACAGGAATTGCACGACGAACTACGCCGCCGCGGCGAAAACATCGGCCTGACCACCGTCTATCGCACCCTGCAGTCGATGGCCGCCGCAGGCGTCGTCGACACGCTGCGCACCGACACCGGTGAGTCGGTCTACCGCCGCTGCTCGGAACATCATCACCACCATCTGGTGTGCCGCAGTTGCGGCTCCACCATCGAGGTGGCCGACCACGAAGTGGAGGTCTGGGCCGCGGAAGTGGCTGCCCGGCACGGCTTTTCCGATGTCAGCCACACCATCGAAATCTTCGGCAACTGCGCAGACTGCCGGGCCTGACATTCGAAGCGCCGACGTCGATCCCGGCGTCAGGGAGCCCCGGCGAGCAACGCTTCGCGTACCTGGACGCCGGTGTCGAGCACCAGCAGGATCAGGGTGCGCAGCGCGTCGTCGCTCAGCCCGGCGCCGGGAAAGTTGTACCGCAGCATCACATCCGCGGTTTTGGACGCTGTCTTGGCTACCGTCGTGGCCGTCTGGGCCGCACCCTTGGGCGTGGTCTTCTCCAGCACGGTGACCGCGCCGAAGTTGACGTCGCGCGCTTGCTTGGCCGCCCGATCGCGAATCTTCCTGTTCAGCGGCAGGTCCCACGCCAATATCTGGGTGAGCGACACCAACTCGAGGCCCTCGACGATGCTCACCACCCGCAACGACGCGAACGTGCCGTTATGACGGACCGTCAACGCGCCGTCGAGTTCCTGCTCGACGGAAAGAACGTCGCGCAGAATCGATGCCAGCCGCTGCTGCAGTGAGGGCACTAGGCGCTCCCGAACCGTCGATTTCGGGAAGCGTACTCCTCGCAGGCCGCCCACAAGTCGCGGCGGTCGTAGTCGGGCCACAACTTGTCCTGGAATATGTACTCGGCGTAAGCGGCCTGCCACAGCATGAAATTGCTGGACCGCTGCTCCCCCGAGGTCCGCAGAAACAGGTCGACGTCGGGGATGTCGGGGCGCTGCATGTACCGGGAGATGGTGGACTCGCTGATCCGCTCCGGGTTCAATCGGCCGGCTGCCACGTCGCGCGCGATTTGCCTTGTGGCGTCGGCAATTTCGGTGCGTCCACCGTAGTTGACGCAGTAGTTGATGGTGATGACGTCGTTGTACTTCGTCATCTGCTCGGCCACCGCCAGTTCGTTGATGACGCTGCGCCACAGCCGCGGCCGTGAGCCCACCCACCGGATCCGCACCCCCATCTCCTTGAGGTTCTCCCGGCGTCGTCGCACCACATCGCGGTTGAAACCCATCAGGAAGCGGACCTCCTCGGCCGAACGCTTCCAATTTTCGGTGGAAAAAGCATAGAGGCTCAGCCACTTGATTCCGAGTTCTATTGCACCGCAAGCGATGTCGATCACCACCGCCTCGCCCATCTTGTGCCCCTCGGTGCGGCGCAGGCCACGCTGGGTGGCCCAGCGGCCGTTTCCGTCCATCACGATGGCGACATGATTGGGCAACCGGTCGGCAGGAATTCGGGGCGCAGCCGCCTTCGAGATGTGCTGCGGCGGCCGGCGCGGACCGCCGTCGGGCGACGGCGGCAATGCCGGGAAGACAACCGGCCACGTCGAGGTGTCGGGAAAGGTCGGATAGTCATCCGGTGCGGGGGGCAGCTGTGGGAAGTCGGTGGACGTCAGCACTCGTTCGGCCTTCTTAGCCACACTCACCTACCTGTCTGATCAGCGCGGCGCGACGCTCGGCAATGGTGTGATCGATCCGATAGGTCCGCTCCACCAGCGGTAACGTCTTGAGCTGACGTTCCAGGTGCCATTGCAGGTGCGCGGCCACCAACCCGCTGACGTAGCCGCGATGCGATTGCGGCGCCTGCTCGGCGGCCTCCCAATCGCCGTCGTGCAGGGCCGACATCAACTCCAGCACACCCAACGGCGGTGTCGTCGCACCGGCGGGACGGCAGTGCGCGCAGACACTGCCCCCGGCGGCAATGTGAAACGCCCGATGCGGCCCGGGTGCGGCGCAGCGAGCGCATTCGGTCAGTGCCGGCGCCCAGCCGGCGATACCCATAGCACGGAGCAGATAGGCGTCCAACAGCAGGTCGCGAGGACGACGTCCCTCGGCGACCGCCCGCAACGCGCCCACCGTGAGCCGGTGCAGGGCCGGGACGGGCGCCCGCTCTTCACCGGCAAGGCGTTCGGCGGTTTCCAGCATCGCGCAGCCGCAGGTGTAGCGGCCGTAGTCGTTGACGATGTCGGTGGCGAAGGCATCGATGGAGACGACCTGGGTGACGATGTCGAGGTTGCGGCCGGGATGCAGTTGCGCGTCGATGTGCGCGAACGGCTCCAGCCGGGCACCGAATTTGCTGCGGGTGCGACGTACCCCTTTGGCCACCGCACGAACCAGCCCGTGGTCGCGGGTCAGCAGGGTGACGATCCGGTCGGCTTCGCCGAGCTTGTGCTGGCGCAGCACAACAGCCCGGTCTCGATATAGCCGCATCCCCATAGTTTCGCACCCCGGCGCGACATCGCGGGTATCCGCGCCGATAGTCTCGTACCCCGTGGTTGGCGCTTCTGAGTCCGCTTCCGGGGCCGTTTCCGGGTCCGGTAACCAGCGCCTGCCCACCTTGACCGATCTTCTCTATCAGCTGGCCAACGGCTCGGTGACCTCCGTCGAGCTGGTAGGCCGATCCCTGCGCGAGATTCAGGCGAGCCAGTCCACGTTGAACGCATTCCGGGTGGTCCTCACCGAGTCGGCGGTGGCCGACGCGGCCGCGGCAGACCGGCGACGGGCTGCCGGCGACACCGGGCCGCTGCTGGGCATCCCGATCGCGGTCAAAGACGACGTCGACGTTGCTGGAGTGCCCACCGCCTACGGCACCGAGGGGTATGTCGCTCCCGCCACCGCGGATTCGGAGGTCGTCCGGCGGCTCAAGGCGGCAGGGGCGGTGATCGTCGGCAAAACCAACACGTGTGAGCTGGGTCAGTGGCCGTTCACCAGCGGGCCCGGGTTCGGACACACCCGCAACCCGTGGGCGCGCCGGCATACCCCGGGCGGATCGTCGGGCGGCAGCGCGGCCGCGGTGGCCGCGGGCCTGGTCACCGCGGCAATCGGCTCCGACGGGGCCGGCAGCATCCGGGTTCCCGCGGCGTGGACCCACTTGGTGGGCATCAAACCGCAGCGTGGCCGCATCTCCACCTGGCCGCTGCCGGAGGCGTTCAACGGCATCACGGTCAACGGCGTGCTGGCCCGCACGGTGGCCGACGCGGCGCTGGTGCTGGATGCGGCGTCGGGCAATGTCGAGGGTGATCTACACCGGCCGCCGCCGGTGACCGCATCCGACTACGTCGGCATCGCCCCCGGCCCGCTGAAGATCGCCCTGTCAACCCGAGCCCCGTTCAACGGTTTTCGGGCGAAGTTGGATCCGGAGATCCTGGCCGCGACGCGTCAGGTGGGCGAACAGCTTCAGCTGCTCGGCCATACCGTGGTACGCGGTAACCCCGACTACAGCGTGCAGATGTCGTGGGATTTTCTTGCCCGCTCCACCGCCGGATTGTGGGAGTGGGCCCAGCGGCTGGGTGACGGCGTCACGCTGGACCCGCGCACGGTGTCCAATCTGCGCACCGGACACATGCTTTCCCAGGCCATCCTGCGCAGCGCGCGGCGCCACGAAGCCGCCGCGCAGCGTCGCGTGGGCTCGATCTTCGACATCGTCGACGTGGTGCTGGCACCGACTACCGCACAACCCCCGCCCTTGGCCCGCGCGTTCGACCAGCTGGGCGGGCTGGCCACCGACCGCGCCATCATCGCGGCGTGCCCCTATACCTGGCCGTGGAATCTACTGGGCTGGCCCGCCATCAACGTGCCCGCGGGGTTCACCGTCGAGGGCCTGCCGATCGGTGTCCAACTCATGGGACCGGCCAACAGCGAAGGCATGCTGATCTCGCTGGCCGCCGAGTTGGAAGCCGTCAGCGGCTGGGCGGCCAAGCAGCCGACGGTCTGGTGGGACGAGGGCACCGAAACTCCCGCCCCGCACAGCGTCCGGCCGCCACAGCGTTAGCAGCGCTGATCCGTTCGCCGTTCAAAAGCCCAGCCGGCCAAGCTGTTTAGGGTCGCGCTGCCAGTTCTTTGCGACCTTGACGCGCAGGTCCAGATAGACCTTGGTCCCCAGCAGCTTCTCGATCTGACCGCGGGCCGCGGTGCCCACCTGTCGCAGTCGGGCGCCGCCCTTGCCGATGACGATCCCCTTCTGGCTGTCCCGCTCGACATACAACACCGCGTGCACGTCGATCAGGTCGTCGCGTCCGTCGCGGGGGCTGACGTCGTCGATAACCACGGCCAGCGAATGGGGCAGTTCGTCATGGACACCCTCCAAGGCGGCCTCGCGGATGAACTCCGCCATCAGGACCTCTTCGGGTTCGTCGGTCAGCTCACCGTCGGGGTAGTACGCCGGGCCGGGCGGCAAAGCCCCGGCCAGCACGTCGACCAGCACGTCGACCTGCGCGCCGGTCAGGGCCGACACCGGGACGATTTCGGTTGACCCGGGCAGGTTTTCCACCAGCTCGCCGACCGCCACCAGCTGCGCCGCCACCCGCTCCTTGGGCACCTTGTCGATCTTGGTGACGATGACGGCCAGGGTTGTGCCGGGTGCCACGGAGCGAATCTGTTCGAGGATCCACCGGTCACCCGGTCCGATCGCTTCGTCGGCCGGAATACACAGTCCGATCACGTCGACCTCGGCGTAGGTGGCCCGGACCAGGTCGTTGAGCCGCTTGCCCAGCAGCGTCCGCGGCCGGTGCAGGCCGGGCGTGTCGACCAGGATGATCTGGAAGTTCTCTCGATGCACGATCCCGCGGATGGTGTGCCGAGTGGTCTGCGGCCGCATCGACGTGATCGCGACTTTGGCACCCACCAGCGCATTGGTCAGCGTTGACTTTCCGGTGTTCGGCCGTCCGACCAAACAGACGAAGCCGGAACGGAATTCGGCCGTCATAACGGGGTTTCGGCGCGGTCGGTGACGATCACCAACGCCATCGGCGACAGTTCGCGTAAGGCCGCGATGCCCGGATCGTCGACGGATCCGGCGACCAGCGCGGCAGCCTGCAGACCGATCGCCCCGCTGGATACGGCAGCAGCCACCGCCGCCTGCAATCCGGTCAGCCGTAGCGCCGACAAGTTCACCGGTACGCCCACATAGGTGCGCCCGTCGCGGTCGCGTACCGCCGCCCCGCTGTCGGCCTCGGCCCGCGCCATGGCCGCCCGCGCCAGCACCACCAGCTTGGCGTCTTCAGGATCCGCCGGCTCAGCCATCGGAATCACCTTCACCCCGGCGGTCCCCGGAGCCGTCGATTGCTACGGTTTCGCCCAGCTCTACGGGGCTCACCAAGACGGTGCCGATGCGCATCCGGCCGCGGTGGTCGCGGCCCCCCTCAGCCTGCAGGCGCAGACCATGGGATACCACCTCGGCACCGGGCAGCGGAACGCGGCCCAATTCCAAAGCCAGCAAACCGCCTACGGTGTCGACGTCGAGGTCGCCATCGAATTCCATGCCGTACAACTCACCCACATCCTCGATCGGCAGCCGCGCCGACACCCGAAATCGTTTGTCACCCAGATCTTCTACCGGCGCCGTCTCGGCCTCGTCGTACTCGTCGGCGATCTCACCGACGATTTCCTCCAGCACGTCTTCGATACTGACCAAGCCGGCGATGGCGCCATATTCGTCGACCAGCAGCGCCATATGGTTGCGGTCGCGCTGCATCTCCCGCAGCAACGCGTCCAGCGGCTTGGAGTCCGGCACGAACACCGCCGGGCGCATGACGTCCGCCACGGTGCTTTCCCGACCGCTGTCAGGCGAGAAGAAGGTCTGGCGCACAAGGTCTTTCAGGTACACCACGCCAAGAATGTCGTCGACGTTCTCGCCGATCACCGGAATGCGGGAATGGCCGCTGCGCACGGCCAGGTTCATCGCTTGAGCCGGTGATTTGTCCCCCTCGATCCAGATCATCTCGGTGCGCGGCACCATCACCTCGCGGGCGGGGGTGTCGCCGAGTTCGAAGACCGACTCGATCATCTTGCGTTCGTCGGCGGCGACCACGCCGCGCTGCTGCGCCAGGTCGACGACTTCGCGCAGCTCAACCTCGGAGGCGAACGGCCCGTTGCGAAACCCACGGCCCGGGGTGAGCGCGTTGCCCAGCAGCACCAGCAACCGGCTGATCGGCATCAACAGCCATGAAATCACCTGCAACGGAACGGCGGTGGCCAGCGCGATGGAATAGGCATGCTGGCGGCCGAGCGTGCGCGGACCCACACCGATAACGACGAAGCTGGTCACCACCATGACGGCCGCGGCCACGAACAACCCGCCGTTGAGGTTCAGATTGTGCCGGAAAAACACCACCAGGAACGCGGTGGCGGTGATCTCACACACGATCCGCAGCAGCACCACCAAGTTGATGTAGCGCGGCCGTTCGACCATCACCTTGAGCAGTGCCACCGCTCCCGGCCGGGCCTCGCGCACCAGCTCCTGCACACGGGCCAGCGACACCGTGCTGAAGGCGGCGTCCAGCGCCGCGAATACACCGCCGAGTCCGATCAACACGATCGCACCGAGCAGCTGAGCAAGACCGGTCACGACTCGTCGAAGTACCTGGACTTGTCCAGCAGCCGGCGATCTCGTTCATGTTGGCGGTCGTGCTGGTAAGCCTCGACCTGGGCGGCCACCCACTCTTCCAGCAACCGCTGCTGCAGGGCGAACATCTCCCGCTCCTCGTCCGGCTCACCGTGGTCGTAGCCGAGCAGATGCAGCACGCCGTGGATTGTCAACAGCGCCAGCTCATGTCCGAGGCTGTGGCCCGCCGCGGCCGCCTGCTCCGCCGCGAACTCCGGGCACAGCACGATATCGCCGAGCATCGCCGGGCCGGGCTCGGGCGCGTCGGGGCGCCCCCCGGGCTCTAGCTCGTCCATCGGAAAGCTCATCACATCAGTCGGCCCGGGCAGATCCATCCAGCGCATGTGCAGGTCGGCCATCGCGGCGGTGTCCAGCAACACCATCGACAACTCCGCGCCCGGGTTGACATCCATCTTGTCGATGACAAATCGCGCGACGCTGACCAGCTCGGTCTCGGAGACGTCGATGCCCGACTCGTTGGATACTTCAATGCTCATAGATGCTCATAGATGCTCATAAGATTGCTCACGAGAGTTCTCACGCACTCATCATCGACGACCACGCGCGCCGGAGGCCCGCCGAGCCGCCCGGTTCATCCCGGAGCCGGGTTCCTCGGACCGGGCGTAGGCTTCGACGATCTCCGAGACCAGTCGGTGACGCACCACGTCCACGCTGGTCAGCTCCGCGATGTGAATGTCGTCGATGTCCTCGAGGATGTCGACCGCGGCCCGCAGGCCGGACTTGGCGCCGCCTGGCAGGTCGATCTGGGTGACGTCCCCGGTGACGACGACTTTCGACCCGAACCCCAAGCGGGTGAGGAACATTTTCATCTGCTCGGCGGTGGTGTTCTGCGCCTCGTCGAGCACGATGAAGGCGTCGTTCAAGGTGCGGCCACGCATATACGCCAGTGGCGCCACCTCGATAACCCCGGCGGTCATCAGCTTCGGGATCAGCTCGGGATCCATCATGTCGTACAGCGCGTCATACAGCGGCCGCAGGTACGGGTCGATCTTCTCGCTCAGCGTGCCGGGCAGAAACCCAAGGCGCTCACCGGCTTCCACCGCCGGACGGGTCAAGATGATGCGGGTGACCTGCTTGGTCTGCAATGCATGCACCGCCTTGGCCATCGCCAGATAGGTCTTCCCGGTGCCGGCCGGGCCGATCCCGAACACGATGGTGTTGGCATCGATGGCGTCGACATAGCGCTTCTGGTTGAGCGTCTTGGGCCGGATCGTCTTGCCGCGGCGCGACAAGATGTCGAGGGTGAGCACTTCGGCCGGCGACTCGTTGCCTGCGCCGAGCAGCATGGCGACGCTGTGACGCACCACCTCCGGCGTCAACGACTGTCCCCCGGCAACAATCGCGACCAGTTCGGAAATTGCGCGTTCGGCCAGCGCCACATCGGCCGGTTCGCCGGAAAGCGTCACCGAATTGCCACGCACATGCAACCCGGCGGTCAGGGTGCGTTCCAGCGCGCGCAGGTTTTCGTCTGCCGATCCGAGTAAGCCCACGACCAAATCAGGCGGAACATCGATGTTGCTGCGAACCTGAGATGAAGCCGGTAAGGCGTCAGCAGCCTTGGTTTCGCGGGGCGTCACGTGGTTTCTGATGCCTACTTTCTGGGTTAGCGGGCGACGACAGCCGGTAGTCAAGTCTACCGCCGGGTGCGCCTCGCGGGCCTGGTCCAGTCGAAATGCCGCCCGGGAACCGACGCCCCTGAACAGTAAGGGCGCCCGGGCCGCTAGATCCGTTGCGCGACGACGGGCACCTTGGTGACCACCGCCGGCACGCCACCCTTGACCGGCCACGGAAGGGCAGGGTCGTGTTCGGGGGCCCAACCGGTGGGGATCTGTATCCGGAACCGCTGATGAAGCTGGGCGAGAAACAATTGGGCCTCCAGATAACCCATGGCCGCACCGAAGCAGCGGTGCGGCCCGGCGCCGAAGGGCAGGAAAGCCAGATTCGGCCGGGCAGCGACGATCTCCTTGTCGTAGAACCGGATCGGCTCATAACTCTCGGCGTCGGGTCCCCACCAGCGTGGATCGCGCTGCAGCGCGTAGATCGGCAAGCCGATCAGGGTGCCGCGGCGGATCCGGTAGCCACCGATGACGTCGTCGATCATGGCGAACCGCGGCTGCAACAACAGGCCCTGCAGGCGCTGCCCCTCGTCAAAACACGCCTTGGCCCACTCGAGGCGGTCAAGGTCGGCGTAGCCGGGCAATGCTCCGCCGAGTTGGTCGACCTCGTCATACAGTCGCTGCTGCGCCTGCGGATTCTGCGGAAGCAGCGCCAGCGTCCAGGCCAATGCGGCGACCACGGTTTCATAACCGCCGCCGATCAGCATGATCGCTTCGGTGAGCACGTCACGCCGGCTGATGGGTGTGCCATCCTCGTAGCGCGCGTCCAGAAGTATCTGCAGTAGGTCGTCGTGGGAACGGGAGTCGGCCAGCCTTTCCTCGACCCGCCGCTGCACCCAGCGCCGCATCCGCAACCACGCTTGCACGGGGTTGCCGTCTCCCGGCAGCACCCGCGGCGCAGCTCCGAGCAGCAGCGGTGACGACGCGCTCTGCATCAGCGTGCGGACGTCGACGTCGAGCCGATGCAACTCGTCATCGGAGAGCCCCGTCGTGAACATCGCACGCATGAACGCCGGAATCACCACGCCGTTGATCTCGTGCTGCAGATCGATCGGTTCGCCGGTCTGCGCGAACCGCTCCCATTTGGTCAGGCGGTTGGCGAATTCGTCGGCGACGGTGGCGGCGACCCGGCTCAGCTGTTGGCGGCCCATCATCGGTGTCAGCGGCTTGCGCCGGCGGCGAAACTCGGCGCCCTCCATCATCTGCATGGAAGCGCCCAGCACCTTCCTGGCCGCACCCGCGGCGGGGCCGATCAGGCTGTACTCGCCGTCGCGGTGGCTCATGACGTGGCGCACGTGGTCGGGATGATTCAGGACCACCACGTCGTACAACGGCAACGGCAGTCGGTAGACGTCGCCATAGGTCTTGCCCAGCCGTTGTAGGTATTCGAACGGGTCGGACTTCAGTTCCGGAAGCACGCCGACGAAGGGCCGCCCGCGCGGGCCGGGCGGTCGCGGCGCTCGATGGTGGCGCCGCGCACCCAGCGCGTCACGCGCGCGGCCGACCGGGTTTCGAGTGACCCAGAAGGTGTCTCGTTTGGTCGTTGTCATGGACTACATCTCCAACGGACTCGCCGGCGCCGGTCGCCGGCACGGATATCGAAAGACGGGACGACTCACTCGTTTTCGAAGCAATACAGCCGATACGAGCTCTCGCCGTTCTGCAGCCCGCGACAGATCTTGGCGTTCGACGCCGCTACGGCGTCGCGGACCAGGCCACGGAACAGAGCCGGGGTACGTCGAGTGAACATGTTCTGCGAGCGCGGCAGGCTCTTTTCCAGCCCGCGCACCACCTGCTCGTTGATGATCTCTTTGGAACGCATCCGCAGCGGCGCGTCGGCTAACTCGGCCTCCCACTCGGCGACGTGGTCGCTGTGCCGGACGTCGGCGTAGAGCAGCTGCCCGCCCGGGCGCAGCACCCGCGCGACTTCGGTGAGAAATCGGGGCACCGACGGATAGCAATGCGAGGCTTCGATATTGACGACGACATGGAAGGAATTGTCGGGGAACGGCAGGTTCTGGGCGTCCCCCTGGACGAAGTCCAGCCCTGGTAGCCGATGGGTGCTGCGGCAGACCTCGATGCCGGCGGGGTTGAGGTCCAGGCCAATGTAGGAGGCCGGGTGCAGCGTACGCATCAGGTAGGAGGCTCCGCCGCCGTGGCCGCAGCTCACCTCCAGCACCTGCTTTCCGGCGATATCGGCCTGGGTTGCCGTGCGATGGTAGAGCTGAATGCAATACCGGTCCGGCTCGTCCGACTCCGACAGCGGGATGGCCATCGGCGGGTCTTCCTCGTAGCCAAGATTCAGCAACGCCACGTCGTCGGCGCCGTGGCGGGTGATGAAGGGGTAGTAGTACTTGGCGAAGACTCTCCAGGCAGGGGTCGACACCAGTCTGGTTGCAAGGCCCATGGTTCTGGTATGCCCACTAGTCGGGGGAATACACACCCCACTGCTGCCCGTGGTCCACGTAACGGCGGGTCAATTCCTGGCGCGCCACCGGTTCACGCGGGGCGTAGCAGCGTGTTGGCGGGCAGGTCCTTGTCCAGGACCTTGTGCGCTTGGGCCACGCCGGTGACCGGCAGCAGGTCCTCGGGCAGCAGCCCGACCTGCACCAGCAGCGAGGCCTGATCCCAATAATTCCGTTCGTAGGCGACTTTTGGTTCCCGGGAGTCCGGGTCGACCTCGAATCCCATCACGACGACGACGGGCAGCATTACCGCGCGGCCGGTGGGCGCCACGTTGGGCAAAAAGGTCGGCATCGCGATGTCGTGCGTGAACGACATGATCATCTCGTCGACGACACGATCGGCGCCGACGGTACGACAGACCGGGATGATGCTGGTGTCTTCGGGCCAGTGCCCGATGAAGTACTGGCCGTAGAACTCGGCCACCCCGGCGGCGCCGACACCGCCCATCATGGTGGGCACATGGTTGACGTAGGGATCGGCGGTCATCGTCGCCATGGTCGCGGCGAGGTTCTTGGCGACGAACTCGTGAGCGACGTGTTCGTCGAAGATTGCACCCAGGTCGCGCGGAGTATGGGTCATGGGGCACGCTCCTTTCGCACCCGAGAGTCCCACGCCGGCAACGGTGCTGCGGGAAAATCGCCGGCTCGACGCCGTGTCAGCTCTGAAGGTGGTGGAGCTGCCCGATCACGGCGACGTCCTCAACGCCGGGGTCGGCGTGGCGGTTCTTGGGTGTCAACGGGATTGAACTTGAGCCCGGATTCGATGTGGACACTGCCGAGAAGTTGATTTACGAGAGCGCAGCTCGTGCGCTGCCAGGCCAGACGGTGACCGGTCACGCGAGTGCCAGTGCGGTGCTTAGTCCCAGCGCGGGGTCAGCACTCCGAGCGCGCCCAGCGCCACCGCGGCCGCGGTCGATGTCCGCAACACCGTCGGGCCCAGCCGGACCGCGACGGCTCCGGCGCCGGTCAGCGCGTCGATCTCCGCCGGCGCGATACCGCCTTCGGGGCCAACCAGGAGCAGCAGTGAATCCGCTTGCGCCACAGCGCTATCGGCAAGACGGTTGGTCGCCGACTCATGTAGCGCCAGCACCATCGCACCGCGGGCCACCTCGTCACGGACGCGCACGGTCAACGCGGCCGTGGACAGCGGGCCGTCGACCGGCGGGATATAGGCCCGCCGTGCTTGCCGCGCCGCGGAACGCGCGACCGCTCGCCACCGGCGCAGACCCTTGTCGACGCGCGCACCGTTCCAGCTCGCCACGCAGCGCGCGGCCTGCCACGCCACGAACGCGTCCGCGCCGGCCTCGGTGGCCAGTTCGATCGCCAGTTCGGAACGCTCGGACTTGGGCAGGGCCTGCACCACCGTCACCGCCGGCCGGGCCGGCACGGCGCGCCAACGCTCCAGCACCCGGGCGGCCAGGCCGTCGCGTCCGGCCCGCTCCACCCGGCAGCGGGCCAGGTCGCCCTCGCCGTCGCCGAGCACCACCTCCTCGCCGGGACGGATCCGCCGCACGGTGGCGGCGTGAAAACCCTCGTCTCCGTCCACCACGGCCAGCGCGCCGGTGTCGGGCAGCGCGTCGACATAGAACAGCGTCGCCACCATGTGCGCGCCGCCTACCGGCTAGCGCCCGGTGAAGGTTTCGCGCAGCCGACTGAACAGCCCGCCGCCGGCGCCGTGCGCCGACCGTACCTCGGCCACGTCGCGGCTTCGGCGGTTCTTGAACTCGCGCAACAGCTCGGCGTCGTGGTGGTCCCGCCGGGGGGGGACCACCACCTCGACGTGGACGTGCAGGTCTCCGCGACTATTGGAGCGCAGGTGCGGCATCCCGCGGCCCCGCAGTGTAATGACCGAACCCGGTTGGGTCCCCGGCGGAACGACGATCTCGCTGTGGCCGTCCAGGATGGCATCCAGGGTTACGGTGACGCCCAGCGCCGCGTCGGCCATCGGCACCGACACCGTGCAGTGCAGGTCGTCGCCCTCACGCGCGAAGATGTCATGGGCCTGCTCGTGGACCTCGACGTAGAGGTCGCCCGCCGGCCCTCCCCCGGGACCGACTTCGCCTTGCGCGGCCAGACGCACCCGCATGCCGTCGCCGACACCGGCGGGAATCTTGACGGTGATCTCGCGGCGTGCCCGCACCCGGCCGTCGCCCATGCACTGATGGCAGGGGTCGGGAATGACCACCCCGACACCGCGGCAGGTGGGGCACGGGCGCGACGTCAGCATCTGCCCGAGCAACGAACGCTGGACGGTCTGCACCTCGCCGCGGCCACCGCAGGTGTCGCAGGGCACCGGCGCGGAATCGCCGTGGGTGCCCTTGCCCTGGCAGCGGTCACAGAGCACCGCGGTATCGACGGTGACCTGTTTGGTGACACCGGTCGCGCATTCCTCGAGGTCCAGCCGCATGCGCAGCAGCGAGTCCGAACCCGGGCGAACGCGGCCGATCGGGCCGCGCGACGCTGAACCGCCGCCGAAGCCGCCACCGAAGAACGCCTCGAAGACGTCGCCCAGGCCGCCGAAGCCGGCGAACCCGGAGGCCGACGCGCCGGCGGTTTCCAGCGGATCCCCGCCCAGGTCAACGATCCGGCGTTTTTCGGGGTCGCTCAACACTTCGTAGGCGACGCTGATCTCTTTGAACTTCGCCTGCGCCGCCTCGTCGGGATTGACATCGGGATGCAGTTCGCGGGCCAGCTTGCGATATGCGCGTTTGATCTCTGTTTCGCTGGCGCCCTTGCTGACGCCGAGCAGCCCGTAGTAATCGCGTGCCACGATTGACCTTCCTGTGCCGCCCTACGCGGCTGTCCACAACCTCTGCAGCGGGTGCGCGATCATCGAGCACCCAGCACTTCGCCGATATACATGGCAACCGCGGCGACACTGGCGATAGTTCCCGGGTAGTCCATCCGGGTCGGCCCCAGCACACCCATGCCGCCGTAGACGGTGTCGTTGGAGCCGTAGGCGGTGCTCACCATCGAGGTCCCGACCATCTGCTCGACCTCCGTCTCATGGCCGATGCGCACCGTCACCTTGCCAGCTTCCTGCTGTGCCGCCAACAGCCGCAGCACCACCACCTGCTCCTCGAGCGCCTCCAGGATGGAGCGCAGCGACCCACCAAAGTCCGCGGCGTTGCGGGTCAGGTTGGCGGTGCCGCCCATGAGCAGCCGCTCCTCGGTGTGTTCCACCAACGACTCCAGCAACACCGTGGCCGAGCGGCCGACCGCGTCGCCCAAACCGCCGGCACCGCTCAGCTGGCCGGCTAGGGCGGCCACCGCGATGGAGGCCGCCGAAAGCTTCTTGCCTTCCAGCGCCTGCCCGAGCAGCTCGCGCAGCTGGGACAGTTGGTGGTCGTCGATGACGTCGCCAAGTTCTACGATGCGCTGGTCCACCCGCCCGGAGTCGGTGATCACCACCATCAACAGCCGCGCCGGAGTCAGCGCGATCACTTCCAGGTGGCGGACGGTAGAGCTCGACAGCGTCGGGTACTGCACCACCGCGACCTGCCGGGTCAGCTGCGCCAGCAGCCGCACCGCCCGGCGCAGCACGTCGTCGAGATCGACGCCGGAGGCCAAGAAGCTCTGAATCGCCCGCCGCTCCGCCTTGGACAGTGGCTTCACGTCGTCGAGGCGGTCGACGAACTCCCGGTATCCCTTCTCCGTGGGCACCCGCCCGGAGCTGGTGTGCGGCTGGGTGATGTATCCCTCGGCTTCCAACACCGCCATGTCGTTGCGGATCGTGGCGCTGGACACCCCCAGGTTGTGACGCTCTACCAGGGATTTCGAGCCGATCGGTTCCTGGGTGGCGACGAAGTCGGCGACAATGGCGCGCAGTACCTCGAAGCGGCGCTCGTCCGCGCTTGCCATCGACTGTCACCTCCTTTGCGCCCGGTCGGCCGGGTTCATTTTACGGTCTCGGAAGTATCCGAATGTCCAGCTGTGGAATAGCACCGCGTCACCGGGGCGGCGCCGGCCGGCGCATTCGGCAGATTCGGTGGAGGTCTGCTTCCACGGCGCCTTTGCGGCTAGCCTGTTCGGCATGATCATGTGCGGCTCCCACGGCGCGTCAGCGACGGTCCGCCAATGATTTTCAAGGGCGTGCGGGACGGTAAGCCGTATCCCGACCACGGGTTGTCGTATCGGGATTGGTCACAGATTCCGCCGCAACAGATACGCCTCGACGAGCTGGTCACCACGACCACGGTGCTCGCCTTGGACCGATTGCTGTCGGAGGATTCCACGTTCTACGGCGACCTCTTCCCGCACGCCGTGAAGTGGCGCGGGGTGACGTATCTCGAGGACGGCTTGCACCGGGCGGTGCGGGCGGCGCTGCGGAACCGGACGGTGCTGCATGCGCGGGTGTTCGACATGGACATGCAGCCGGGCCGCCCGAACTAAGCTCGCTTGCCGCACGTGCCGCCGCCGGATGCGGATCGGCCGGTCACATTCCGATGCCGTCAGGTGTCGATCTAAGAAAGACCACCAATCCGTGAGGAGCACACCATGTCCCGCCTTATCGGGGTCGGTGATCGCGACGCCTTCCCGGCCGCCAAAATCGCCTTCTTCTTCACCAGGCGCAAGCTGGCGAAGATGACCGGACTGCAAACAGCCGCCATGATGGAGCCCCTGCGGTTGTACGCCCATATTCCGAGATTGCTCAGCGCCTACGGCGGCCTCGAGCAGGCCGAATCGAAACTGGATATGCTCAGCCCCCGGGTGCGGGCCCTGGCCGAACTGAAGGCGGCGACGACCGTGGGCTGCGAATACTGCATCGACCTGGGCTCACAGATCGCCCGCGGCCTCGGGCTCGGCGACCAGGAACTGCTGGCGCTGGCCGACTTCGAGCGGGCCACCTGTTTCTCCGACGTCGACAAGCTGGTGCTGCGGTACGCCACGGCGATCAGCCGCACCCCCGTCGAGGTCAGCGACGAGCTGTTCGAGGCGTTACGCGCGCACTTCGACACGCCTCAACTCGTCGCGCTCACCCACATCGTCACCCTGGGCAATCTGCGTGCCCGGTTCAATATCGCGCTGGGCATTCAGGCTTCAGGTTTCTCGGGTAACCGGGTGTGCGCGCTGCCCGACACCACGACACGATGACGGCCGACCCGACGCTGACCGCGCGTTTCGAGGCGGCCCGGCCGCAGCTGGGCGCACTGGCCTACCGGATGCTGGGCTCGGTGGACGACGCGCAGGACGCGGTCCAGGAAGCCTGGTTGCGACTCGGCGCCGGCACGGATCGGGCCGTCGGCATCAACAACCTCGACGCGTGGCTGACCACCGTGGTGGCCCGGATCTGCCTGAACATGCTGCGCGACCGCCACGGCCAGGGCCGCGAGGAGCTGGTCGAGCGGCTGCCGGATCCGATCGTGGACCCGGTCGGCGAATTCGACCCGGAGCACCGGGCGATGCTGGCCGATGCGGTGGGCCTGGCGCTGTTCGTCGTGCTGAATACGCTCCCCCCGGCGGAGCGGCTGGCCTTGGTGCTGCACGACGTGTTCGCCGTCCCGTTCGAGCAGATCGCGTCCATCCTCGAGCGCTCGCCGGAGGCTGCTCGCAAACTGGCCAGTCGAGCGCGGCGACGCATCGAGCGCGCCGACGCCGTTCCCGACCGCGACATCGCTGCGCAGCGCCGGCTCGTCGACGCCTTCTTCGCGGCGGGACGCAGCGGTGACTTCGACCGGCTGGTGTCGCTGCTCGACCCCGGCGTCGTGTTACGCGGCGATCTGGGACCCGGAGCCGTCCGCTCGGCGCACGGAGCTTCGGCCGTGGCCGCACTGGCCCGCAGCCATGCGGCACCCGAACGCGAGGTGCGGCCCGCGACCGTCAACGGCGCGGCCGGCGCGGTCGTCTTCATCGCCGGCCGCCCCGCCGCGGTCATGGGCTTCCTGGTGCGCAACGCAAGGATCGCCGCGATCGACGTGCTGGCCGATCCGCAGCGCATCGCCAAGCTCGATCTGGGCGCGCTGAACAGCTAGGACGGGTCAGTGTCCCGCGGCCTGCAGCAGTTCCATGGCCGAGCTGCGCGACAGCATCCAGCTGCCCTGGTTGACGAACGTGACGTTCTGCGTGACCGGCGACGTCAGCTTGGGGCCGGAAACGGCAACGTCGGCCGTGGCGGTCCCGGCACCGGTTGACTGGATGTTGGACACGGCGAACGACAACGGCAGGTCTCCGTTCTTGGCGGCCTTCTTCAGCTCGTGGTCGGCCAGGCGCGCCTCGGTCCCGCCGATACCCCCCTCGACCAGGTCGCTCTTGTTCGCGAACGAGACGCTGGGATCGGCAAGGCTGTTGAGCAGGCTGGTCAGTTGAGCGGCGGTCGGCAGGTTTGCGGCCGGGGCGGGGTCCTGCGGCATCGGCGCTCCGAAGACCACCGGCTGGACCTGGCTTACCGCCAGGCTCTCGGATGCGACAGACGTCACACCCGCGGCGGCAGCTCCGATTGCGGCCACGGCGGTCGCGCCGGTGATCAGCCTTTTCACGGATTTCGCGGTGTACATAGTGTGTTTCCCCCTTCGATTGGTGCACAACACGACGAGCATCGCCGGTCAGCCTCGTACTGCAGTATGCACTGATCTGTCGTTGAGCAGACGGTCTGCGTTACAGACAGGCTACATGTGGAAAGTGTGGCGAGTCTGTGACGACGCTGTGCGACCGGCATGGATTCGCTCACCAACTCTCCGGACCACGGTCCGGCGGACCGGCAGACCGGCGTGCCGAGTGGAAATTCAGCCCTGAGCCAGCACCTCCTCATCGGTCAACGCCGCGACGTCGAGATAGTGCCGGGCGACCAGGTCCAGGCGCCGCGGCGTGCCGCGCTGAGCCTCCCGTTCTGCCAGCCGCTCGGCCAAACCGGCCACCGTCCGGGACGCAAACAGGTCGGCGACCACGGCATGATCGGTTTCCAGCCAGTCACGCACCCGCGCGATCAGCGTGGTGGCCAACACCGAGTCACCGCCCAGCGCGAAGAAATCTTGCTGTACGCCAACCGAATCCACACCAAGTACCTCCGCAGCGATGTCGGCGAGGGCCGCCTCCAGATCGTTGCGTGCGGCGCTGTGCGCGGGCGCGCTGTCCGCGGGGTGCGGTTGCAGCAGCGCGGCCACGGCGTGGCGATCCAACTTGCCGTTGGGCGTGAGCGGGAGTTGTTCGAAGAACACGATGCGGGTGGGAATCATGTAGCCGGGCAACAGCTTCGCGATCGCCGCGGAGAGGTCGCCGGCCGGCTGCGGATCACCCGCGACCGCGGCGACGAGCTTGGGGGCGCTGGCGCCGACGACGGCGGCGACGGCATGGCGCACCCCCGGCAGCGTCCGTAACGCGCTCTCCACCTCGCCGAGTTCGACCCGGTAGCCGTGTATTTGCACCTGATGGTCTGCCCGGCCGAGGAATTCGATGGTTCCGTCGGGCCAGTATCGGGCCATATCACCGGTCCGGTACCAGCGGAGACCGTCGTGCTCGACGAACCGTTGCGCGGTGCGTTGCGGGTCGTTGCGGTAACCGGCGGCGACATTGGCGCCGCCGACCCATAATTCGCCGGGGACCCAGTCGAGGCAATCGCGGCCCGACGGCGCAACGATCCGGCAGCGGACGTTGCGCAGCGGTCGCCCGAACGGCACCGTCGTCCAGTGCACCGGCGGTTCGCCGGCCACCTCGCAGATGGTGTGATGGATGGCGGTCTCGGTTGCTCCGCCCAGACCGGAGAACCGGCATCCAGGCACCTGCCGTGCCAGCCGGCGAGCCAGGTCGGCACCCACCCAGTCGCCACCGAGGGTGACCGCCCGCAGCGAACGGCCCAGTTGGTGGCCGCCGAGTTCCAAGATCATGTCGAGCATGCTGGGCACACAGTTGAGCATCGAAACCCGATGGCGGCGGATCAATTCCACCCATGTCGTGGCCGCCGCCTGCTGCTCGGTATCGACGGCGACCAATGAGCCACCGACGGAGAACATGCCGAAGATGTCGTAAACGGAAGCGTCAAACTCGAGTGCCGACAGCGCGAGCACTCGATCGGTGCCGCGCACCGCGAACCAGTCGTTGACGGCGTCGATCGTGTTCATCGCCGCGCCGTGGGACACCTCGACGCCTTTGGGCAGACCCGTCGACCCGGACGTGAAGATCACGTAGGCGATCTCGGTGGTGTCGGGGAAGACGGGCTCCAGCAACGGGTTTGGGTGGTTGCGTGCCGCGTCGATGGGCAGGCACGTGATCGCGGAGCCCAGGTCGGCGCCGTCGACGGTCAGCGCCGCGACGGCATCGGCGGTCTGAAGAATCTTGGCACGTCGGGCATCCGGCTGGTCGAAGCCGATCGGCACATACGTGGCGCCGGCGGCGAGCACGCCGAGCACTGCCGCGACCTGATCGCGTCCCTTGGGCAATTGGACGGCGACCGCCTCACCGCGTCGGACCCCGTGGGCGTGCAGCGCCCCGGCGACGGCCAGCGACTGCGTGCGAAGTTCCCGGTAGCTCCAGGCGCCGTCGGCGTTGCCCAGACCCCACACCACCGCGGGCGCGTCCGGATTCATCGCGGCCTGCTCGAAGAAGCCTTGATGCAAGCATCGCCGGCTGACCGGGCCGTCGGTTGCGTTGATCGCGGCACGCACCGTTGCCTGCGTGCTGGGCAACTGCACCACCGCGTCGGCGTCCCAACCCGCATCACCGCGGGCGAGCCGATCGACAGCCTGACGAAACCAGCTGAACATCGCCTCGATCAGTCCCGGCGGGAACGCCGACTCCCGCACGTCCCAGTTGACCAGCAGCCCGCCGCGCAGCTCAGTCACCTGAGCGTCCAGCAGCACCTGAGGTCCCTGCGAAATGATCCACACCGGCTCGCCGAAGGTCTGGATCACCGTGTCGGCGAACAGTTCCCCGAGATCGAGCGCACTGGTGAACACCACCGGCGCCAACATCGCCTCACCGTGGTATCGACCCAGATCGCGCAGCACCTCCAGCCCGGAATAGGCGGCGTGCGAGGCACTCTCGTACATCCGGTGTTGAATGTCTGCGGCCCGGGCGGCAACCGACACGTTTTCGGCGACATCGACCTCGAGCATCACCGACGAGGTGAAGTCACCGATGACCCGGTCGATGTCGGGGTGCACCGACTCACGGTGAAACAGCGGCACATTCAGCAGAAATCGGCTCTGCGCCGACCAGCCGCCGATGGTGTCGGCGAAGAGCGCCGCCAGCGCCATGGCCGGGGTGACGCCGCGGGCGTGAGCCCCGGCCATCAGTTTCTGCTTGGCATCCGGCGCCAGCCAGTGGTGGTAGCGGACCGTGCGATGAGCTGCCCGACGGCTCCTCACCGGCACGGTCGGCAGCTCGGGTGCACCGGGCATCTGGGCCAGCCGCCGCTGCCACCACTGACGATCCCGCTCCCGCGCGGCGTCGTCCGGTTGCCGCTCGGTGCGATAACGGCGGTAGCTGTACCCGGGCGCCGAAACCGCGGCCCCCCGGTACAGCTCGGCCAGGTCCGACATCAGCACCCGGTAGCTCATCGCGTCACCGGCGAGCATGTCGATGTCCAGGTGTAGCCGGTGGCGATTCTCGCCGTACCGGGTCAGCGTGATGTCAACGACCTGACCGTCTTCGATTCCCAGTCGTTGGTGGGTCTTGAGCTCGCGCAGCTCCGCCAGTGCCGATTCCACCTGCGCGGAACTGTGTCCGCGAAGATCGACCAGGGTCAGCACCGGCCGGTCCGGCCTGGGCATCGTTTGCTGAGTCCCGTCGGGCAGGAATCTGGTGCGAAGCATCGGATGGGTTGCGACGAGCTGGGACGCGGCGCGTTGCAGGCGGTCCGGATCAATTGCCAATCCGGCTGCCGGTCCGTCGAATTCGGCATAGAGGTGCGCGGCGACACCGCCGAGCTCCTGCTCGTCGGATCGACCGATCCAGTACGCGTGCTGCATGCCGGCCAACGGGAACGGCGCTTCGTCGGTGGCCTCGGCCTCGTCGGGCGCGACGGCCGCCGCCGCTGCGGGGCTCGGCGCCGGGTCCCCGCCGAGCAGGGCATACCACGAATCCACCGTCGGCGCGGCCGCAAGTTGGGCAAAGGTGATGTCGGCGCCGCGCTTGCGCCAGCCTCCTGCCAGGCCCATCATCCGGATGGAGTTCAGGCCCAGTTGGATGAGATCGTCGTGATCAGCGAGATCGCTTGCGGGACAACCTAGCTCGGCCGCGATCGCCGACCTGATTTCGTCCTTGCTGATCCAGTTGTCTCCGGGCGGCTCCATACCAATCCTTTCTCGGCGTGCCGGGTGGTGCGCGTCAGGCCGCGGTGTCCAGGGTGGCTGCCAGTAGCGCGATTCCGCGCTGCCACAAATGCGTCAGGTGATCGATATCGGCGGGTGCGAACAGCGCATCGCTCCAGCGCCAGTTGCTGATCAGTTGGGTGCCCTCCGGTGTCGTGGCCACGAACGCGCTGAGGTTCACCGCGAACCGCAACGGCAGATCCGGCTCGGGATCGTCCGGCAGCGCATCGAGGTACGGCCCGGTCAGCAGGGACCACGGTTGATCGGGGACACCACCGAGGTCCAGACGGCCCAGATAGCTGAACTGGATCTGCGGCTCGGCCGCGTCCTGCAGTTCCGGAACCAGGTTCACGTAACGAAGCAGACCGTAATCCAAACCGTCGTTCGGGATTGCGCCAAGATGGGCGACGACCGATTCGACCAGGCGGTGAGCTGCTGTCGAATCACGCTCGGCCTGCTCGATTTCCACCGCGGCCGAACCGGCTCCGAGTCGCACCGGGTATGCACAGGTGAACCACCCGACGGTGTTCGTGGTGTCGGTGTCCAGAACGGCATCAGCGCGCCCATGTCCCTCCAGCGCCACCAGCGCGCCCGCCGCCGGATCCTGCGCACGACCACGGCGCCAACTTGCGATAGCCATCGTGGCTGCGGCCAAAAGAAATTCGCGTACGCCCTGGTTTCGCTTGACCGCGGCAAGTATTCGTCCGGTGACGTCAGCGGGTGTCACCACCCGGGTGACCCGCAGCGTGGACCAGGTGTCGCGGGCCGGGTCCGGCGGCCGCACGCCCAGTGCCGGATCGGGTTGGCGGACCTGCCGCGCCCAGTACTCGCGTTGGGCCCGCGCCTCGGGTGCTGCGGCCCGGTGCCACATCAACTCACACCAGCTGCGGTACGAGGTGAACTCCGGCAGCATTTTCGGCGACGCACCCCCGTTGAGTGAACGCCACGCCTCGACGAGATCACCCAACAGGATGTGCCAGGACACCACGTCGACCGCCAGGTGGTGCGCGGTGAGCAGCAGCGCATCTCCCGGGCCCGGGTCCCCGCCACCGCCGGAAAACCAGACGGCCCGTACCATCGCACCGGCGCGGGGGTCGATCCGGTCCATTACGCCACGGGCGCAGCGACTTATGGCCGCGACCAATTCGGCGTCGGTCGGTTCCGGCAGCGGTATGCGGGTGAGGATGTCGCCGGCGCGGACCACGCCGGGTTCGCGAGTGACCAGCCGCGGCCCGGCGGGAGTGTCGATCAGGATCGAGCGAAAGGTGTCGTGGCCGTCGAGCAGCAACTGCAACATCAGCTCTACGGTCGGACGGTCGATATCGGCTGGTAGCCGGAGCAAGACGGTATGGGTGAAGCGCCGAAAATTGCCGTGCTCGTAGAGCCAGGACACCATCGGCAGCGGCAGCACCTCACCGTATTCGGCCTGCCCGACGGTGGTGTCCGGGTCGACCGCCGTGTCGACGGCGGCGGCAAGTTGGCGAATGGTCGGCGCGGTCAACACCATTCGCGGGCTGAGGTTGATACCACGGCGTCGCGCCTTGTGCACCAACGAGATCGCCACAATGCTGTCCAGCCCGAACAGGAAAAGGTCGTCGTCGAGGTGCGGCACCGCACCGTTGAACTGGTCTTCGAGGATTTCACACAGCGCCCGCTCGGTATTGGTGCGCGCCGCCGGCGATTCCTGGCCACCCACGGCCGAGAGGGTTGTCTCCGCCAGCCGCTCCAATGCCTGGCAGTCCAGCTTGCCGTTGGCGTTGACCGGCAGCCGCGGCATTGTCACGACCCGGGCCGGAACCATGTACGAGGGCAGCCGTTCGGTCAGCGCGGTACGCAGCCGGATCACGTCACCGTCAGCAGCTTGTTGCCACACAACAAAAGCCACCAGCATCGTGCCGCCCTGGCGGCGCAGCACCGAAACCGCCGCGTCGTGCACCCCGGGGTGGTCACGCAAAGCGGCTTCGATCTCGTCGATCTCGACCCGGTAGCCGCGGATCTTGACCTGGGTGTCGCTGCGTCCCAGGTAGGCGTATCCGCCATGCGGCAGGCGACGCACCAAATCACCGGTGCGGTACATGCGTTGTCCGGGGCGGAACGGGTCCGCCACAAACCGGGCGGCGGTCAGCGCCGGCCGGTCCACGTAGCCGCGGGTCAGTTGCGCGCCGGACAGGTACAGCTCGCCCACCACACCGGTGGGTACCATCCGCAACGCCGAATCCAAGACATAGCCCAGGGTTCCGGTGTTGGCCGTCCCGATCGTCGGCGCCGGGTATTCGTCGAGGGGGGCCACCACCGCCTCGACCGTCATTTCGGTGGGGCCGTAACAGTTGTATACCGCGGTCGGCGCCAGCGAGCGCAAGCTCTGCCACAACGCGGCGTCGATCGCCTCCCCACCCAGCGCCAGCACCGACAGGCCATAGTCCAGCAGGCCGGCGGCACGCAGCTGCACCCACATGGACGGCGTGGTGTCGATCATGTCGATCTCGTGCGCGGCAAGGCCTTTCACCACCCGGTCGGCGTCACGCATCTCCTCGGCGTCGAACAGATGCAGGGCATGACCGTCCAGCAGTCCGACCATGGGCTGCCACGACGCGTCGAAGCTCAACGACCACGCATGCGCGATGCACAGCGGACGGCCCAGGCGCCTGACCGCCGGCCGGTAGACGCGTTCGCGGTGGTCGGCGAAATACGCGACCAGCGCGGCATTGGTGCCGATCACGCCCTTGGGTTCACCGGTGGAGCCAGACGTGAAGATGACGTACGCACAGTGCCCGGGATCGCGGTGAACTGGCGGCGGCGCGGGCTGGCGGCGCGAAACGCGTTGGGCTACCACCGGATCGTTGATGACCAAGGTGGGGATCGCCGCCCCGGCCAGCTGGGAGCTGCCGGCTTCGGTGATGGCGACCACCGGCTTGGCTTGACGCACAATCGATTCGATACGAGCGGCCGGCAGGCTGGTATCAACCGGCAGGTAGGCCCCGCCGGCGGCGAGCACGGCCAGGATCGCGACCAGGGATTGGGTCGAGCGGGGCAACAGCAGCGCCACGACCGTTTCCGGGCCGACGCCGTGGTCGGCCAGCTCCGCCGCCAATCGGCATGCCGCGGCGTGTAGTTCGGCATAGGTGTAGCGATCGCCGCGGCATGTGGTCAACGCCTGGGCATCTGGTGTGGCGGACGCCTGTTGCTCGAAGATCTCCCACACTGTACCGTCCGGGGTGGTTGCCGGATGCGTTGCAAGTTGCTCGAATTCGGCATGCTCGGCCGCGGTGAGGACGTCGAGCGCGTCGGGAGTGGCGTCGCCGATATCGGGCAGTTGCCGCAGCACGCCGAGCAGTCGCTCGCAGACCTGTGCCGCGGGAAGATGCGGCAACGCATCACGAATCGCCTCGACAACCACCACCAACGCGTCGTCTCTGAGGTGCGAGACCACCGTCAACGGGTAGTGCGTCAGACTGTCCATGTCGACCGGGCGAAAACACGCCCCGTCGGGAGTGGTCACCGGCCGGATCGCATGCTCGACGGGCGCGTTCTCGAAAACGAACAGGCTGTCGAACAAGGCTCCGCGCCCGTGCGCCCGTTGCAGTTCCGACAGACTCAGATAACCGATGTCGCGCATCGCCGACGACTCACGCTGCAGCCGCGCACAGTGTTCGACCACCGACGCGGCGCCGCTGACCTGGTGTACGACCGGCACGGTGTTGATGAACAGCCCGACCATGCCCTCCACCCCGGCCAGCTGCTGCGGACGGCCGGAGACGACGGCGCCGAACACGACGTCACGACGGTCGGTGAGCCTGCTGAGCAGCACCGCCCACGCGAAGAGCACCGCGGTGTTCAGCGTTAGACCGTTGCACCCTGCCCAGTTTCGCAGCCGGCTGGTATCGGCGGCCGGCAGCAGCAGTTCAGCCTTTTCCGGGACGGCGTCGCGCGCGGCGAGCGTGCCGTCGGCCACCATCAGTGGTCCCGAGACGCCGCGCAGGTACTCGGTCCACCGGGTCATGGTCGCCTCGGTGTCCTGCCGTGCCAGCCAGCTGATGTAGTCGCGATACGGGCGCGACTTGGCCAGCCCTGCCGGCGATCCGCCGGCCCGGTACACCGCCAGCATCTCGGTGAAGAACACCCCGAGCGACCAGCCGTCCATCAGGATGTGGTGGGCGGTGAAGATCAGCCGGCGCCCGGTCTCACCGGGGGCCGAAAGCAGGATAATGCGCAACGCCGGGCCCCGGCTCAGGTCGAACGGGCGGCGTCGTTCGGACCGCGCGATGGAATCGAATTCTGTTGGGAGCGCTATGCGTTCGACCCACGGCAGCTCGGCCCGAGCGGGCACGATCTGCACCGGATTGGGAACATCGCGGTCCCAGAAGACGGCCCGCAGGTTCGGGTGCCGGTCCAGCATGGCTGCGGCGCTGCGGCGCAGCAGCTCGGCGTCCACCGGTCCGTCGATGTCGACCCGCAACTGCATGGTGTAGTGGTCGAGGCCGTCCGCGGCCAGCCGGGACAAGGCGAACAGTCCTTGCTGGAGGGGGCTGAGCGCGAGAACGTCCTCGATCTGCGGCGAAGCAATGGTCACGATTTCCTGACTCCCGCCTTACGAATGTTGCCGCCACGACGCGGTGAGCGCAGCCAGCGCGTCGTCGTCAAGACCGGAGGCGCTCATCGGCTCAGCCGGCGCGGGTAGCGAAGCCGCCTCGGCGGCGGGCTGATCGGCGGCCGCATCGACTGCCGCGGCCAGCTCGGCAATGGTCAAGTGCGCGAACACCATTGCCGGGGTCAGCGCCAGCCCCTGCGCGGCGGCCCGAGCCGACCACTGGACCGAGATGATGCTGTCGCCGCCGAGCGCGAAGAAATTGTCGTCGGGGTCGACGTCACTGATCTCGAGCAATTCCTCCAGCAAGGCGATGAGCACTCGCTCCGTTTCCGCCGAGCCGCCGGTGACCGATCGGCACGGCTGCGGCTCGACCGCTGTCGGCGGTGCCAACAGCTTGTCCAGGTCGGCGGCGGGCAGCAAGTGCACGCCCGACACCGCGGCGTCGGGCGCCCCCGCGAAGGTCTCGAGCGTGGCGTCGAGCGCATCGGCGATCAGTTGCACCGAGGCGGGTTCGTAGAGATCGGCATTGGCCACCACCCGTACGGCGAGGCCCCCGTCGGGTGTCACATCCAGACCCACGTTCAGATCCAGCAGTGAGACTTCGAAATCCATTGACAGCGCAACGACCGTGGTCGCTCGGTCGCCGGTCAGATCCCGCGGCAGCAACGCCCAGTCCGCACCGCGGAAATGGATCGAGTGCTGGAACAGCGGGTGGTTGCGCGACGGCGAGCGCGGCGGGTTGATCGCCTCGACCAACCGTTCGATGGGCAGTTCCTGGTGAGCCAACGCGCCCAGCACGGTACGGCGGCTTCGGATCAGGATGTCGCGCAACGAGGGGTCGTCGGAGAAGTCGCTGCGCAGCACGACCACGTTGGCGCATGGGCCGGTCAGGTGTTCTGCTGCCCGGTCGATTCGCGACGCGACCGGACTGCCGATGACGATGTCCGCCCCGCCGCCGAGCTTGTGCAGCACGACCGCCAGCGCCGCGTGGTAAACCATGAATTCCGTGGCGTCGTGGTGTTCGGCAAGCCGGGTCAGGGCCGTCCGGCGTGCCGCGGACACGGTGAAAGTCACTACCGCCCCACGCCTTCCGAGGACCAGCGGACGCATGTGGTCCAACGCTATCGAGATGTCCTCGGGTGTTCCCGCCAGCGCATCACGCCAATACGCCAGCTCGGCTTGCCCCCAGTCGCCCGGTGCGTCGAAGGTGCTTCGTTGCCATACCGCGTAATCGGCGAACTGTAAGGGGGTTTTGGGCCACTGCGGCGGACCGCCGTGCAACCGCGCGCGATAGGCGGTGATGAGGTCGTCGACCATCACGCCCAACGAGCTGTGGTCGGTGACGATGTGATGGACGAGCAGCAGCAACACATTCGTGTCCGGGCCCAGCCGCAGCAGGGTGGGCCTGACCAGCGGCTCGGATTCCAGCGTGAACACGTATCGGCGCAACTCGGCAAGCACCTGATCGACCCGGTCGGCGGCGACTTCGCGGACGGCGAGTCGCACCCGCATTACCGGATGCACATGCTGATACGGAACACCTTTGTGGTCAACGAAATTCGTGCGCAACACCTCGTGGCGGGCTATCACGTCGTTGAGCGCCTCGGCCAGAGCAGCCGAGTCCAGTGGACCGTCGAACCGAAGCGCCAGCGCCATGTTGAAGACGTCGTTGGCGCCTCGCATCCGGTACTGGAACCACATGGCCAGCTGGGAATACGACAACGGCGGCCAGTGTGGGCGAGCCGCGTGGGCGAGTTCCGGGCGGGCGCCCGGGGATCCGGAAGCGTGCACCAACCCAGCGGCCAACCCGGCCGGGGTAGGGGTATCGAACACCGCGCGAACGTTCAGCCGCACCCCGAATTCGGCGTGGATCTGGGCGATCAGCCGGGCCGCCAGCAGCGAATGGCCACCCAGCCCGAAGAACGAGTCGTCGACACCGACGTCCGGGCAGCCGAACAGCCGGCCGAAGATCGCGCACACCCGGCGCTCGGCCGCGTTCGCCGGCTCGCGGTAACGGCGCGCACTGACTTGAGTCGGTGCGGGCAGCGCCCGCTTGTTCAGTTTGCCGCTGAGGCCCAGCGGGATCTCCCGGATCACCGCGAACGCAGCGGGCACCATGTAGTCGGGCAGCATCGCCGCGGCATGGGCGCGGACATCGTCGAAATCGATTCGTGCCGAGGGTCCGTTCTCACCGCCGGCGGGCACCAGGTAGGCGGCCAGCGTCGGCCCGGCCTCGGTGTCTTCGGCGACGACCAGGCAATGCCGCACCGCGCGATGGGTGGCGATGACGGACTCGACCTCGCCGAGTTCGACGCGAAAGCCCCGGATCTTGACTTGCTCGTCGGCGCGTCCGACGAACTCCAGCTGCCCGGAGAGGTTGCGGCGCACCAGATCTCCGGACCGGTACAGCCGCATCCCGGGATTGAACGGGTCGGCGACGAATCGTTGCGCCGTCAACCCCGGACGGCCCAGATATCCGCGCGCCAACTGTGCACCGCCCAGGTACAACTCGCCGACCACTTCGGCGGGCACCGGCTGCAACTCCGGATCCAGGACGTAGGCGTAGACATTGCGGTTGGGTACGCCGATTGGCACCACGCCGCTGCGCTGCGGCCCCGATACCCGCAGATGCGTGGAGCAGACGACCGCCTCGGTGGGGCCGTAGTGGTTGCGTAGTTCCGCGTCGAAGTGGCCGGCGAACTTGTCGGCCAGTTCGGCGGGAAGCGCTTCGCCGCCTACCGGCACGTGGCGCAGTTGCCGCCACTGGCTGACCTGCGGCAGCGCCAGCAACGTGCTCAGCATGGAGGGCACCATGTGTAGGACCGTGACCCGGTGGCGGCTGATCAGATCGGCGACGTAGGGGATGTCGCCGAAGGCGCCGGGCTTGGGCACGATCAGCCGGGCCCCCAGCGACAGCGTGACGAAGATGTCCAGCAGCGATGCGTCGAAACTCACCGATGACGATTGCAGCAACCGGTCGTCGGGGGTCATGCTCCACTCGGCGATGAACCCGTCCACATGCTCGGCGATGGCCTGATGCGGCACCGCCACGCCCTTGGGCCGCCCGGTGGACCCGGACGTGTAGATCACGTAGGCCAGGTTCGCAGGGTGTAACGGCCGAATCCGGTCGGCGTCGGTCAGCGCATCATCGGACAGGTGGGCGGCGGCTTGTTCGGCGGCGCCGAATTCGTGGTGGCCCAGCACCATTGTGGGTCCGGTGTCGGTGATCAGGTAGTGGATGCGATCCTGCGGATAGGCCGGATCGATGGGCAGGTACGCCGCCCCGGCCTTCAGCACCGCGAACATGGCGACGACGAACTCGACCGAGGTGGCCAGGTGCAACCCGACGATGTCGTCGGCCCCGACACCATGCCGAATCAGCCAGCGTGCCAGGCGGTTTGCCCGGCGATGAAGTTCGGCGTAACTCAACTCCGCGTCGTCGGAAACCAGCGCGATCCGCTCGGGCGCGGCGGCAGCCGCCCTTTCGAGCAGCGCGACCATCGTGGCGGCCGGTGTCGCGACCAGCTCGCCGTGCGACTGCGCGAGGACGGCGGCGCGCTCTGCGGCGCCCAGCATGTCCAGGCCCGCGAGGCGATCGCCGGGGGCTCGCAGTGCATTGTCCAGCAGCCGCAGGTAATGGGTCAGCAGCTGATCGACGAGCGCACCGGCCAGCACATCGGTCTGGTATTCGAACTCGACGACAACATGCTCGGGGTCCTCGGGATCGTGCACGACCGCCAGGGCCAACGGCAGCTGCGCGGTGATCGCTCCGAGTTCCAGTTGTCTGCAGGTAACGCCGTCGAACCCGAACCCGGCGAGACTCTTACGCATGCTGAAGCCCAGCCGCGCCACCCGGTCCAGGCCGTCGCGCCCCGCGGTGCGCTCCGGGTTCATGGCGCGGACCACGCGGTCGATGCCCACCGACTGGTGCGCGAAGCCGCCAAGACAGGTTTCGCGAACGGCGTCGGCGAGCCCGGCGAACGTGTCGTCAGCTCCCGAGACAAACCGCAGCAGCAGGATGTTGCCGAAATACCCGATGACATCCTGCGCGGCCGCGCCGCGCTCGGTCACCGGCACGGAGACGAGGAAATCCGATGCGCCGGTATAACGACGCACCACAGCGGCGAAGGCGGCCAGCAATACCATGAACGGCGATGCGGAGTGCTCGCGGGCGAACTCTTCGACCCGGCCGAACAGGGCGGCGGGCAATGCGCGAGTCCGGCGGTCGGCGCGCCGGGAGGGATTCGCCGCGGCCGCACCCGGCAGATCCGGCGGTTCGGGCAACGGCTGCAAGTGGTTACGCCAGTACTCGACGTCGGCGTCGCCGGGTTCACCGGTGTGCCGCGGCACCGCCACCGCGACGAACTGCGGCGCCGGGGTACTCGGGTTCAGACCCTGGTACGCAGCGCGCACGTCGTCGAAGAAGATCTCCCAGGAGTCGTCGTCCCAGCAGATGTGGTGGACGACGAAGAGCAGCACGAATTCGTCGGCGCCGGTGCGTATCAGGGAGATGCGCAGCGGCAGCTCACCGGTGAGGTCGAAGGGCCGGCCGAACTCGTCTCGTGCCATGGCTTCGAGGCGCCGGTTCCGCTCCGGCGCACCAATTTCAGTTAAATCGCATGCACGCCAGGGTATTTCAATGCCATCGGCACCATCGGCAACCACCTGATACGGTTCACCCGATGCGTCCACTCCATAGGTGGTGCGCAACACCGCGTGCCGGGCAACGACATCGCCGACCGCGCAACGCAACCTCCCAGCGTCGAGCGCGCCCGTTAGCCGAAAGCCAACGCAGATGTTGAGGGTGGTGTCGTCGGCGTCCATGGCCTGCAGGAACCACATCCGGCGCTGACCGGTGGACAGCGGATAGCGCTCGCCGGCCCGGACCTGCGTCTGCTCCACCGATTTGCCTGTCGCCAAACCGCTTTCGGCGATCCGGCGACGCAGCAATTCGCGACGGCGTTCCTGCACGGTCTTGGCATCAGCGGCCATCGCCTGTTTCACTCCTAGCATTCGGTTCGCCGGAATCGGAAGTCAAGCCTGACTGCTCAAATAGCCACCGCGGCAAAAGAACTCCTCCCCAAAGTGCTCGGCCCCGGCGGCGTCGCGCACCGCGGTGATGACCAGACCCCGGTTGGCTCCGCGATACGCGTTGGGCCCCGACACCACCGCGCCGCCGCCCTCCTGCACGATCACCCGGCCAGGCGTACCACCGTAACGGGCCTGTGAAACCTGAGCCTCGAGCACTTCGATGCGTTCGCCCCGGTAGTAGCTGAACGCGCGCGGATACGGGTCCGACAGTGCCCGCACGAACCGCTCCAGGTCCTCGGCCGGCCAGGTCCAGTCGATCAGGCTGTCGCGCTCGGCGCGTTTGTGGAAGTACGTCCGTTCGGCCTTGTTCTGCGGCCGCCAGACGGCGGTGCCCGACTCCAGCGCGTGAAGCGCGTCCCGCAGCGCACCGGGGATCAAATCCATGCCGCGGGTGACCAGCTCCGTCGCGGTATCGGTGGGCCCGATCGGCAGAGAACGCTGGATCAGGATGTCGCCGGTGTCGAAACCGTCGTCCATCCGGTGCACGGTCAACCCGAACTCGGACTCGCCGCTGATCAGCGCCCAGAGCACCGGGGAAAACCCGGTGAACTTCGGCAGCAGCGAATCGTGAAGGTTCAGTGTGCCGTGCGGCGGCAGGCTGTAGAGCTCCGGCGGCATCCAGCTGTACCAGCTGTTGACCACGATCACGTCGGGTTCGGCCCGCTTGACGACGTCGATGGTTTCCGCGTCAGCCCGTTCGGTGATGTGCACCGGGATGCCCCGGTCTCGCGCGAGTTTCTCCACCGAGTCCGACCAGATGGCCTTATACGACTGTTCGCTGGCCGGATGCGTGACCGCAAGCACGACGTCGTGACCCAGATCGATCAGCGCCTGCAGCGTCTTGTATCCCCAGGTCTGAAAACCGAACGACACGACGCGCATTTGCGGACCAGCCTCCCCTGACTCGTGACCCGGCCGGCCTCGGCCGGGGCCGGACCCGGGGTTCGGCCGGCCTTGCCGGGCACCAACCACAGGTCCGGCGGATTATGTTAGCCTTCGCTAAGTTGCATGGGTATAGCGGCCGTCGAGGCCCGAGATTTTCTGGCCGGGTGATGGTGCGGGACCACGCGGGCCACGGGAAGCGAAGCGATCGGGAAGGTACTAGCGCATGCCCCGCAAACTAGGGTGGATCAGGCAATTTCACCAACCGGGCGCGCCCGCGAACCCGCCGCTGCTGGTTTTTCCGCATGCCGGCGCCGGGGCATCGGCCTACCGCGCATTCTCGAAAGCGCTGAGCGCGACGTTCAAGGTCATCGTCTTCCAGTACCCCGGACGTCAGGACCGGGCAGCCGAACCGTTGTTGGGATCCATCCCCGACCTCGCGCGCGGAGCGTTCGACGAGTTTTCGGCATCGGAGCACCACGACGGCGTTCCGCTGGTGACCTTCGGCCACAGCCTGGGCGCCATGGTCTCGTTCGAATTCGCCCGACTCGCCGACGCTCGGGGCATCCAGGTGCGGCAGATTTATGTCTCGGCGGCGGTGGCCCCTTGTCACGCCGCCGCCAAACCCTCACATCCGACGGATGACGAGGAGATCCTCAGCCACCTCGCCACCCTCGAGGGCACCGACTCCGACGTCTACGGCAACCGCGACCTGATGCGGTTGGCGCTTCCGGTGATCAAAGCCGACTATCGGGCTTTCGATGCGTACTCCTGCGCTGAGAGCGTCAGAATCAGCGCCCCGATTCACGCGCTCGGGGGTGATCGGGACCCGATTGTCACCTTGGGTGATCTGTATGGATGGGGTAAGCACACCGACACCATCCAGGTCACCATGTTCGACGGCGGACACTTTTTCCTCGACGATCACCTCGACGCCGTCGCGCAACTGCTGGCGTCATGCGCGCACTACCAGCAGACGTCATGATCGACACCGCAGCCGACCACATCGTCATTTCCGGCATGGCCGTGGAGGCGCCCGGGGGAATCGACAGCCCCGCCGCATTATGGTCAGCGCTGTCGGAGTCGAGAGAGCTGATCGGCCCGTTTCCCCGCGATCGCGGCTGGCCGATCGACGAGCTGCTCTCGCTGTCCCGGGACGACGGCTGGGGCCGGGTCTGCGATGCCGGCGGATTCCTGGACGGTGCAACGACATTCGACCCTCCCTTCTTCGGCATCACGCATCGGGAGGCCCTGGTGATGCATCCCCAGCAACGCGTCGCCATGCGGGTGGCGTGGCAGGCGCTGGAGAATGCCGGGATCAATCCGGGCACGCTCGAAGGTGAATTCGGCGGCTGTTACGTCGGAATGTCGATGACGGAGTACGGCCCGCGTACCGCACAGGCCGACGCCTACACCGGGCACCGCACCGTCGGAATGGGACAACTCGGCGGAGCGGGCCGGATCTCGCACTGCCTTGGATTGACCGGCCCGTCGATGTGTATCGACTCGGCGTGCGGATCGTCGTTGACGGCACTTCAGTTGGCGGCCAACGCGGTTGCCATGGACGAGTGCGAATGGGCGCTCGCCGGCGCGGTGTGCGTTCTGGGGGCGCCGGCGGCGTTCTTCGAGTTCGCAAGGCTCAATGCCCTTGCCGACGACGGGCATTGCCGCGCCTACGCCGACGACGCCAGCGGCACCGTGTGGGGCGAAGGCGCCGGCATGGTTCTCGTCGAACGCGAGTCGCGGGCACGGCAACTGGGTCACCGGATCTACGGCCGCATCCTCGGCGTCCGCACCAACCACAACGGTAAAGGCAAGCCGATCCTGGTGCCGCGGGTGCGCGCGCAGGAGCAGGTGATCCGCAAGACGCTCGATGCGGCCGGAATCGACGCCGCCGAGGTGGGAATGATCGAAGGGCACGGAACCGCGACGCTGGCGGGCGACCCGGTGGAATTGCTGGCACTCTTCAAGACTTACGGCGCAGCGGGATCCGAAGCTCTGCTGGGCTCCATCAAGTCCAACGCCGGGCATGCGCAGGCGGCGGCGGGCATCCTCGGACTGATCAAACTGCTGCTTGCGGGCCGACATGGCTGGATTCCGCCAACGCTGTTCTCGGACAACCCGACCAAGAAGCTGGACTGGAACCTGACCGGCCTGCGCCTGGCCACCACACTGCACCAGTGGCAGCCCCGAGACGGCGTCCGCTACGGCGCCGTCTCGTCGTTCGGCGCCGGCGGCGCCAATGCGCACGCGATCATCGCCATGCCGGTAGACCACGGGGAGTGAGAAAGTGACATCGCGCGGCTACCGGCTCCCCGACGGCGCCATCCCCGTCCTGGTCACGTCGGATAACCCTGATCTGGTGTCGCGGGAGGCCGCCGCGGTATTGACGTATGTGGCCGACCATCCCGAGGTGGCGCCGCAGGCGATCGCCGACATGCTTTTCCGGACCAGGATTGCCCGCAAACACCGAGCCCTGGCCATGGCGGCCGACCGCGACGAGCTGGTCAACGCGCTGCGGGCGATTGTCGACGGGCGCGACCACCCGTCGGTGGTGTGCACCCAAACCGCCGCCGCGGCCCGGCGGGTCGCCTACGTATTTCCCGGGCAGGGGGGCCAACGTCCGGGGATGGGGCGACTCTTCTACCAGGCCATGCCCGCGTTCCGGGCCGAGGTGGATCGCTGCGCCGCGGCATTTCAGGCACAGTTGGGCACCTCGCCACTGAATTACCTTCTCGACGAGGGCCTTTCGGTTGACAACTCCGCGATCACCGTCCAGCCCGCGTTGTTCACCCAGATGGCCGGCCTGGCCGCGATGTGGCGATCAGTGGGCGTTGCGCCCGACGTCACCATCGGTCACAGCCAGGGAGAGATAGCCGCGGCTTATGTCTCGGGCGCAATCACCTTGGCGGACGCGGTTAGCATCATCGGGATCCGCGCTCGCGCCGCCGACGGGTTCGCCGCAGGTGATTACGCCATGGCAGTCATCGCCGCCGACCGCGACGCCTGCGAGGACCTGCTCGCACGGTGTTCGGGCTGGGCGCAGCTGTCGGTGATCAATTCACCCAACCTGGCCGGGATCTCGGGCGATCGGGAAACAGTGCAGATGATCGTCGACACCTTTTCCCGGCGCGACATGTTCGCCCGGGTTATCGAAGTCCGATTTCCCGCGCACACCAGCGTGATCAGTGCGCTGGGCGACGAATTCTGCGCTGCCACCCGACGCGAACTGCGGAATCCGAAGTTCCTCGACACCGATATCGACTGTCTCGGCGCCACGCTGGGCGGTCCCATCACCCAAGATCTGCCGCTCGACCAGTACTGGTTCTGGAACCTGCGCAATACCGTTCGATTCGACAAGGCGATCGCCGCCGCGGTGGCACGCGGCGTCGACACCTTCGTCGAACTGGCCGTTCATCCGTCCCTGCAACTGGCCATCGAAGAAAACCTTGCCGCAGCGTCCGACGACGGCAACGATCGCGATCCCATGGTGGTGGGCACGTCGATTAGGGAGGCGACCGATCTGGGCGAATTCACCCGAAATCTCGGCCGCGTCGCCGTGCATGACCTGGCCTATGCCTGGGACCAGCTGTCCGCCGAGCCGCACGGCCCCGTCGCGCTGCCGCTTCCCGACTTCCCCAATACCGTGCTGAACGAGACCAAACTGTGGCTGCCCTACCAAGACACGTTGCCGCAGCGTCCTCGGCGAACGACAACCACATCTGGTCCGGTGCGCAACCCGATCGGCCAGATCGCGCCGCCGCGACTTCTCGCCGAGAATTGGGTTCGGTTGTCCCAGCGCTCGCTGGTAGCGCCGCGCGCAATCGGGATAGTCGATCACAGCGGGGGCTGCGCCGAGCAGGCCGCCGCGCTGTGCATTGCGGCCGCCGACCTCGGCGCAACCGCCCGTGTCGTCGATGGCCGAAACAGTTCTGCGACGACGGGTCTGGATACACTTGTGATACTTCTTCCACGGTCGGCGAAACTCGACTTCGCCGCGGCCGCGGCCGCGGTTGCGGCATTCTTTTCCGACCGCACGTGGTGGCCGGGAATCAGTGCTGCAATCACCGATTGCTGGCTGGTGACCATAGGCGGCGAGGCGGTGGTTGCCGACGACCCGTCACCGGATCCCGTGCATGCGGCCGCAATTTCGGGTTTTCGCAGTATCGGCTGCGAACATCCGCGCGTTTGTTTCCGGCATCTCGATCTGGCTGCCGGGTCGCCGTTGCCGGACGCGTCGGCCGCGGTCCTGGCCGCCCTGCACACCGCGCGGGAATCGGCGCTTGCCCTGCGCGACGGTGTTCTGTACGCCAAGCGGATCGTCGAAAGCGAGGCTCCGGTAGCCGATTCGAACCTCGCCACACCACAGCACGTGCTCATCGTCGGCGGGACCGGAAACCTCGGACTCGATTTCTGCGAGCATCTGGCGCGGCGCGGGGCGCGACGGATCACGCTGGTCAGCAGATCCGGTGAGACCGCGGCGGTGGCAAACCGGTTACAGCAGATCCGGTCTGCCACATCGGCGCACATCGAGGCCGCCGCGTGCGACGTCGGTGACCCGGCGGCAGTGCTCCGACTGGCGACGGCCGCTCAGGACACACCCGCGGATCTCATCGTCCACGCCGCCGTCCAGTATTCGGGCATGGAGCTTGCGGACATCACGGTCGAGAAGGCCGAAAAGGCGTTGCGCGCCAAGGTGGTCGGCATGTCGATGGTACTGGAGACGATTCCGCGGACCGCCGACTGCCGCATTCTGCTGTGCTCGTCGGTAGCGGCGACCGTCGGGGGTCGGGGCCTGATCGTTTATGCCGCATCCAACCGAATGCTCGACGCCATGGCGCACCGGCTCAGATCCGAGGGCCTGGATTGCGTGTCGGTTCAGTGGGGCCAGTGGCATGTCGCTTCCGCTGCCGCCGACTCCGGGATGGCGAAGCTGGCTTTCACCGGTCTGCTGCCGATGTCCGCCTCCGATGCGCTGGCACTGGGGATGGGTCGACTTCGCGGGAATGCGATCGTTGCCGCGTTCGACGCGGAGCGTGCGACCTCGGTATTGCAGGCCTGCGGCCACGGCGGGTTGTTGTCACAGCTGACTTCGCACGTGACGGTGGGTAACTCGACGCGGGATGACACTGCGACGGGTGCTATCCACCGGTTGCTAAAACTGCTGGCGGGCGCGATCGGCGTCGACGACGTCGAGGAGATCGACACCACGGTTCCGATGGTCGCGCTCGGCCTGGATTCGTTGCAAGCGCTGGAATTGCGTCGCCGCGTCAAGGCGGAGTTCGATCACGAACTCGAGGTCTCCGATCTGCTTGGCGGAGCGTCGATCGACGATATTCTGGCCACGTTACGCTAGTTCCGTCACGTCGTGCTGACCCGGCGGCGAAAAGCCCTGCCACCCAACGGATCTGTCACTCTAATGCGGTGCTGATGTCGCTCAAGGCAGCGCTGATGTCGTGCCATGGCTGGAGCCGACGGGTACCCGTCATGCCCGCTACACAGCCACAATCCGTTGCCCTCCTTGGCTTGTCGCTGAAATCGGTCGTGGGCTGTGCCCCGATGTGGGCAGATGGACGTCGCCTGCTGGTGTGGTTGGATTGGCGGCTGGCGGCAGGCGGCGTCGAGTGTGCACTGGCGGCCTCGAGTAAGCCGTCAGGGCGGTCCGAACGTCAAACTCCCGCCCTACATACACAGTCAAAGCCCTCACCGCACACTCGATACAGCCGGCATGACAGCCGGTTCGGTGAGCGCGTAAGACATCTCCCGAACGCCTACCATCACAAGCGGTTTGAGTTAAGCAGCCGTATCGACGTGCCAAAACAGAGCCAAGGTGCTCGAAACTGAGCCAGGCATCCACGGCTGCGCACCAAGAACATCGTTGACCAGCCACATTCGTGGTCACCATGAATTTCCGAGTGCGCCAGGCAAATCGGGTATCACCCCGGCCAGAGAACACTGTGACAGGCAGGACTGCCGCAGCCAAACTCCATAGATCCCGGAAACCAGATCAGCGCAGGCCCCTAGCCGGCCGTCACTTCCGGCACGCGCTGCGCGCTCATGGCCGTGTCTGCGTCACACGGATTGATATTCACCGCTTCGTCCCCGTGACGCATCGCTGACACCGATTTCGGCGCCCAGCACCCGGTCGGCAAGCAGTCCCAGGCAGCTCAGGTTCGGAAATCCCGGCCCCTCATTGAAGCCGGATAGGTTGGGCAGGAATAGTTTCGGATGCAGCCCCTGGACAGCAAGGTCATGCCCGATGGATTCCTCGAGACGGTCACTCGTCAGCGGGCCGCCCAGTTCCAACTCGAGCATGTCCACGGCATCCTGATCCAGCAGCGGCAGGAACCACAGCGGGTCGGCCCCCGATCCATCCACGACGAGATCGAAATCGTGTACGGTCGCGGACAATTCGTCGCCAGGAGCGCTGTGGCACGACCCGGCGGTGGTCACTCCCGCCGGGGCACGGCCACCCCGGTCCGCCAGCTGCGGCCGGTCGGTGTGCACTGTGATCCGGATACGCCCGGCGCGATTTTGCGCATCGGCCACCCGCCCCCGCAAATGCCTGATTCTTTCGTCGGCAAGCAGTAGCTCCTGCGCCCGCGCGGAAAACACCCCGCGGTCGGTGCGAGCAATGTAGTCGCGCCGTTCGGCACGGGTCAGGCTGCACCACTGCGTGGGATCGGAAAACAGCGAATTCTCGAAGAACCCCTCGCCGCGGGTAAACAGCGTCGCTTGTGGCGAGATCGCGGTAATCGTTGAAACCCGATGGTGGAAAAGCTCGTTGAGTATCGAGGCGGCAGTCTCCCCGCCCCCGATGACCGCGACTTCGTCGGCAACGATCCGGTTGTCACCCGCGGTGCGCTGCCAGAACTGCGCGATCGACAACATCCGCGGGTCCCCGGGGAGCATCGACCGCTGCGGCTGACCCGGACCGGTGATCATCACCGAATCAGCCGACACGGTCGTGTCGGGTGTCTGCACGACCCAGCGCAATCCGGCTACCGACAGGTGAACCATCTCGCCGCGAACGACTTTCAGCCCCACCGCGTCGGCAACCCAGCGCAGATACCGAGCCCAGCTGTCGTGGGTGGGCGCCGGCCTACCCCGGTCGATCCAGCCCACAAGTTGGTCGGTGGCAACCAGGTATGACTGCCAGCTAAACCGCATCATTCGTTCGTCGAGTTCGGCATTGCGACCTGGAACCACCGTCGACCGATACGGGAAGCCAACATCCTTTTCCGGGCTGGTGCCCAACCGCTGCCGACCGTCGGTCCAGCCGCCGCCGGCTCGCCAGTTAGCTGCCACACCGGCGCGTTCGACGGCAACGACGTCGCCCACCTCGATGCCCATTTCCCGCAGCGTCGCGGCCTTCGCGGCCACAGCGACCGCCTTCGCGCCCGCCCCGACCACCGCGAGCGTCCTGGTCATCGCGGACCCGCCGACCGCGCTGAAGGGTGGGGACAATTGCGGCATTCCGAGTCCGTCCGCACGCCGGCGAGTGATGCGCCGCCCACCACACCACCTCCGCCGCTTAGCCCAGGCTGCCCTAACTTCGTGCTACGCTACCCTACGTCTAAAGGGCAGGACACGTTCGACCCAGGGGGCATCACGTGCCAGTCACTTCTGTCCAGCCGCCGCAACCGGCGTCGCTCGCCGGCTTCGTCCCCTTTCCTCCAGAACGGGCAGCAAGATACCGGGAAAGCGGGTACTGGAGCGGTCACACAGTTGATGCGCTGTTACGGCGGGCCGCGTCGACATGGCCGGACCGTGTTGCCGTGGTCGATGACTCAGGCAGCCACACCTACTCCGAACTCGACGGACTGGCGGACCGGGCCGCCGCGGGCATAGCCGGCGTCGGGATCGCGCCCGCCGACCGGGTGTTGCTGCAGTTGCCGAATACGCGCCAGTTCGCCGTCGCGTTTTTCGGCTTGCTGCGTGCCGGGGTGATTCCGGTGATGTGTCTGCCCGGGCATCGGTCGGCAGAACTGACTCGCTTCGCCAAGGTAAGCGATGCGGTCGGGTTCGTCATCCCCGAGACGGCCGGCGGTTACGACTATCGCACCATCGCCGAGCAGCTTGCTGTCGCACATCCGCGACTGCGCCATGTCATCGTCGACGGAGATCCTGGCCCATTTATCTCCTGGTCAGGGTTGCCCACCGGCAACCCGCCGAAGAATGTGGTCGACACCGCCTCTCCTGCATTGCTGCTCGTGTCAGGCGGTACCACCGGCATACCGAAGCTGATCCCCCGTACTCACGACGACTACGTCTATAACGCCACCGCGAGTGCCGAGCTGTGCGGCTTGACATGCGATGACGTGTATCTCGTGTCACTGCCGGCAGCGCACAACTTCCCGCTGGCCTGCCCCGGCATTCTCGGCGCGTTGTCTGTCGGCGCCACCGTCGTTTTCAGCACCGATCCCAGCCCGGAGGCCGCGTTCGCCACGATCGAACGGTACGGTGTGACCGTCACCGCGCTCGTGCCGGCGCTGGCCAAGCTGTGGGCCCAAGCCTGCGAGTGGGAACCTGTGACGCCAAAGACGTTGCGGCTCTTGCAAGTCGGTGGTGCCAAGCTTGAGCCTGAAGACGCTCGCCGGGTGCGATCGATGTTGAGCCCGGGCCTACAGCAGGTATTCGGGATGGCAGAGGGGCTGTTGAACTTCACCCGCCTCGACGATCCACCGGACGTGGTTGAGCACACTCAGGGGCGGCCCCTGTCGGCCGCCGATGAACTGCGGATTGCCGACGTCGAGAGCCAGCCGGTGGCACCCGGTGAAGTCGGCGAACTTCTGGTGCGCGGTCCGTACACAATCAACGGCTACTTTTGCGCCGAGCAGGATAACCAACGCTGCTTCGATTCGGACGGGTTCTATCGCAGCGGTGACCTGGTGCGCCTTCGTGACGACGGCTACCTCGTGGTCACCGGTCGGGCCAAAGACGTCATCTGCCGGTGCGGGGAGACCGTCGCGGCCCAGGACATCGAAGAGCATCTGTTGAGCCACCCGGCGATCGGGTCCGTCGCCGCGGTCCCGGTCCCCGACCCGGATCTAGGCGAAAAGATCTGCGCGGCGGTAGTTTTCGCTGGTACTCCGATCACAATTGCGGAACTGAACGGCCACCTCGACGAGCGCGGCGTGGCGGTACACGCCCGCCTGGACATGCTTTTGCCGCTGGCATCACTGCCCACCACGGCGGTCGGGAAGATCGACAAGAAGGCGATCGCGCGTCAGGCCCTCACCCGGCGCCACTCCCTCGCCGATCCATGAATTTTTCCCCGAAACTTACCATTGACTAATGTCGCCGTTTGATATTGACTCGCGTGCCATGATGGACGTCGTTCCGGCGCGCGGGTCGTTACGCTCCCGCACCGCGGTGGCGGTGAGCACGGCGATCATGCCGGCGATCACCGGCGCGATACCGCCGGAGCGAGCATGGGGAATGTGGCTGACGCGCCAGCTTATCGCCAGACTCTTGGGCACCTTCGGGCCATCTCTGGCGGGTACCCGGGTCGAACACGTGAATTCCGTTCTGGCGGACGGCCGTCGGGTCCGTGGTGAATGGGTGTTCGGACCGCACATGGAGGCGACGCACCGCTCGTCGGCCGGCACCGCCGGGGTGATCTACTACGTGCACGGCAGCGGCTACACCATGTGTTCACCCCGGACACACCGGCGGCTGACGTCATGGCTGTCGTCACTGACCGGCCTGCCGGTGTTCTGCGTCGATTACCGATTGGCGCCGCGCTACCGCTTCCCCACTGCCGCCGACGACGTTCGTGCCGGCTGGGACTGGCTACCGGAGGCGTCCGGCCTGCCGCCGGAACGCATTGTGGTGGTTGCCGATTCGGCTGGTGGCCACCTATCGGTGGACATGTTGCTGCAACGGGATGTGGCCGCGAATCCACCGGCGTCACTGGTGTTGTTTTCGCCGCTGATCGACCTTACGTTCACGATCTCGGCCGCTCGCGAACAGTTACGCCCAGATCCCGCTGTCCGGGCGGCCGCGGCGGCCCGGGTGGTCAGCCTGTACTACGCCGGCATCGATCCCACCCATCACCGCCTGACCCTCGACGTCGCCGGCGGACCGGTGCTACCGAACACCCTGATCCAGGCTGGTGCGGCCGAAATTCTGGAGGCCGACGCGCGTCAACTCGCCGCCGACATCCGCGCCGCCGGTGGCAGTTGCGACCTACAGGTATGGCCCGACCAGATGCACGTATTCCAGGCGCTCCCGCGAATGGCGCCGGAAGCAGCGAAGGCCATGGGATACGCCTGCGAATTCATCGTAAATTCATTGCAGGACAATGACGCTGCCGAGGCAGGCTGAAGTGTTGGGGCCTGTGGGCAGGCTGCTGAACAGGTCGAGGGCCACCACGCACGGGGCCTTGGCCGTGGTTACCGGCGCCGGCAGTGGGATCGGCGCCGCGTTCGCGGTCGAACTCGGCCGCCGCGGCAGCGCGGTGGTCTGCAGTGACGTCGACGAAATAGCCGCCCACAAGACGGCCGCGATGCTCACCGAACGGGGTGCGAAAGCCACTGCGATCCGCTGCGACGTGTCCCGCGTGGACGACGTGTGTTCGTTGGCCGAACAGTCGCAATCCTGGTTCGATGCGGCGCCCACGCTGGTGATCAACAACGCCGGCGTTGGGGCCGGCGGCGCGCCCGTCGGCGAAGTGCCCCTGGATGATTGGAAGTGGGTGCTGGGCGTCAATCTGTGGGGACCCATCCACGGCTGCCACGTATTCACTCCTATCCTGCGCGCCGCCGAGCCGTCACGAACCCCGCGGGGCATCATCAACGTCGCCTCGGCGGCGGCGTTCGCCGCAGCTCCCGGCATGGCGGCATACAACGTCAGCAAGGCTGGCGTGCTCTCCCTGTCAGAGACCCTGGCGGCCGAATTATCGGGCACCGCAATCAAGGTCACGGTGCTGTGTCCGACCTTCGTCAAGACCAACATCGTCGAATCCGGCCGTATCAGCGAACAATCCAGCGAACGTGCCGCCAAACTGATGCGCTGGACCGGATTTTCGGCCGCGAAGGTGGCGCGCGTGTGCTTGGACGCCCACGACCGGGGCGACCTCTACTGCCTGCCCCAGCTGGATGCCAAGATCGGCTGGAACGTCAAACGCCTGGCGCCCGGCACGTATACTCGGGCCGTTGGCCGGATCTCGCGGACGACCATCCCCTGACCGTCCACAGCGCAGGCATGCTCAGCGTCGGCTGAGCGTCAACGTCCCCGCGGTCTTGAGCACGCGGTCAGCGGTGATCTTCTCGGCCCTGCGAGCCTCGCGCTCGAGGTAGCGCTGTTTGGAGTCCTCGAACTTGTCGCTGGCCTCCTCGAGCTCCTTGATCAGCACGGCAAGATCGTCGCGCATCCACGCACCCTCGCCGGTGAAGTCCTCGCGTTCGAAAATCCGCCACTTCCGCAACACCGGCATGACCACCTCGTCGAGGTGGATGCGCGGGTCATAGACGCCGCCGACGGCGATGATCACGGCCTTGCGGCGGAACTCCGGCACCGTGAAGCCCGGCATCTTGAAGTTCCGCAGAATCCGGTGCACCGACTTGATCGCCTGGTTGGGCGCAATGTCGAGTCCGGCTGCGCTGACGTCCCGGTAGAAGATCATGTGCAGGTTCTCGTCGTGCGACACCCTGGCCATCAACTGCTCCGCGATGGTGTCGTTGCTGGCCTTACCGGTGTTGCGATGCGAGACGCGGGTCGCCAGCTCCTGGAACGAGACATACATCACCGAGTCGAAGACACTCTCAGCAAACATATCGCCCTGGTGGTTCTGGCCCGGGCTGAAGCCCCGTGTCATTTGCTCCATGCGAAGCTTCTCCAGCTCGACCGGATCCACCGCGCGGGTCACCACCAAGTAGTCACGCAACGCAGTGCTGTGCCGGTTCTCCTCGGCGGTCCACCGGTTGACCCACTGCCCCCAGGGTCCATCCATGCTGAAGTTCATCGCGATCTCGCGGTGGTAAGACGGTAAGTTGTCCTCCGTCAACAGGTTCTGGACCATCGCTACCTGGGCCACATCGGAGAGCTGGCTTTGTCCGGGCTCCCAGTCCTGGCCGTCGAGGGCATAGAAATTCTTGCCGTCCGACCAAGGAATGTAGTCGTGCGGGTTCCACTCCTTGAACATCGAGAGGTGGCGGTTGAGCAGCTGCTCCACCACGGGCTCAAGTTCATGAAGTAGCTGCAGGTTGGTCATTTCCTTCGGCATGAGAGGTCTCCCAGCTATGTGTGTCGTTCAGTAACAGTGAATATATCTGTGAACCCCGGTTACATGCAAGTTAGACACGCTGGAACGCAGTGATCAATCCGAGGTTGCCGTCGTAGCGCGGGTAGAGCAGGTTGCCGCGACCGGTGGCCGGGTCGGTGAAAAACAGCAGCTGGAGCCGGTGTTCACCGGCGCGGTGCACTGCCGCGTCCTCGGTGAGACACGGCGTCAGGCGGGAATTCACGATCAGCGGCACCACCGGCTCTGACGTGCTCGACGACCACGCCCATCCCGGGGGATACACGTGTCGTTGGCGAGCCAGCCGTAGCCCCGAGGGACCCGCCCGGTACACCACCGCGTCCTCGCCCGTCTCCACGTCGGTGAACAGGTGCGCGTCGTAGTCCATGGCATCCATCACCGCCACCGCCTCCAACGGCGTGGTGCGCTGCGGCACCACCGATTTCCGGCGTACCACGACGGCCCCGGTGGCGATGGTCAAGAGCCTGCGGGTCGGATCGGGCCAGGGACGAGGTCGCCACTGGCCGTACATCCGCGCGATATGACGATCCAGTCGCAGTAATGCCGGCGTCAGGTCGTCGATACCCGTGGTGACGGCAAGCACCCGCGCTGGTAGCTCGCCGACGCGCAGGTTCACCTGCATGATCAACGGCCCGCGACCACAGGCTCCGGTTTTCAGCCGAACCCGAGCGCCTCCGGAGATCTCGTGATGGGCCAGCACCCGCCCCACCGACCGCGCCACGTACTCACCTTGCGAAGCCGACACCCGTGGGCCGGAAAGCACTGTGAGATCGGGGAATTCTCGCACCGACCACGGCTTGAGCGCGTACACCCCGCAGCGACCCCGCTTTCTTCTTCGGCTCGAACAGCAGTCGAACTGATCGCTTCAGTCGAAGCGTCCCCGGCTGCCTTTCGAGCCGCTAGGGCCGAAAGTCCCTGTGAAGATGTGTTGCTGATCACCGCGCACGTAGATTCGTCCGGCCGAACCGGACTGCGGCGCCGGCTACTGACGTTCAACCAGGTAGGGCGCCAACGCAGACAGCTTCTCGCAGGTCTCTTCGAATTCCCGCTCGGGTAGCGACGCCTCGATGATCCCGGCGCCGGCTTGCAGCCAGGTGCGCCCGTCCCGTTCATAGGCCGCCCGCAACGTCAGCGCGGCATCGAGGCCGCCGTTTGCGGAGAACATCACGACCGAACCCGAATACAATCCGCGCGGACCTTCGTCGAGACGCAAGATGGCTTCGACTCCGCCCGCTTTGGGAATTCCCGACGCTGTTACGGCAGGAAAAAGGGCTTCCAGGGCATCCATCCGATCGCGCGCTGGGTCTAGTCGCGCACTGATCGTCGAGCCGAGGTGTTGCACACTGCCGCGCTCGCGCACCGTCATGAAATCGGTGACGGCCGCGGTTCCCGGTTTCGCGATCTGGGCGATCTCCCGAAATGACGTGCGTACCGAAATAGCGTGCTCGACAATCTCTTTGGCGTTGGACTCCAGGTCGCGGCGGGCTTGCATGTCGTCTGCGACGCCCCGGCCCAGCGCACGTGTGCCGGCCAGTGGCTCGGTGACGACGGCGCCGTCGGGCTGAACGCACATGACAAGTTCCGGGCTGAAGCCGAGCGCCCGAATTCCGCCAAGCTGAAACATGAACGATCGCACCGGAGTGTTGTGCCGACGCGCCAGACGATAGGTCGACGGGAAGTCGAGCTCGAAAGGCACGTCGACACAACGGGATAGGATCACCTTGCGATACCGGCCGGCCAAGATCTCGCGGCGGGCCGTGGCCACCCGGTCGCGAAATCCGGACGGGTCGGCGGACAAGTCGACTGCGCGGGACTGCGGCACGCCAGCTATCCCGTCGCGCAGTAACCGGTGCACCACCTGGCGATGGTGCGCCCCGGCCCCGACGAAGCAAATCTCGGTCCTGGTCATCACGATGCGGCTGCCGGGCCAAAATACCCGGGCCAACGGCGTGCGGGGCGCCAGCCGCTGCTGCAGCCCGTACCGGTAGACACCGAATTCGAAGGCGATCCAGCCGAAGACCTGGTCGGTCTCCAACAGCAACCGGTCGATGGCTTCGCCCAGTACCGACGCCGGCCGCCCCGACCAGGCTTGTCGGCGAGCGGTGCCGTTGTGGATCACCCGCAGCTCGTCGCTGTCCAGCTCCACCATCGCCTGCACGCCCAAGGCCAGGACCCATTGCCCGTTGTATTCGTAGAGCAGGTACTGCTCGCCGGGGGCCTCGCAAAGGGCGGCGGCCAGCTCGGCCGCTAGATCAGCCGGCTCCAGGTCGGCCGGCATCGGAATCGACACTTCAGCGGTACTGGCAGTACTGATCGCGATGCTCCCCTCCGCGGCATTAGTAAATGTAGCCTAACCTACTAAATGCGTTCTGCGACCTTGTCGCGCAGATGCCCTCCGCACTAGGGCTCACCGTGAGTCGATCGCTGTCGGGGCATACTTGATGGCATCATCGGGCCGCGGTGGCGGTACCCGGCCGGACCGAGTTTCCGACTTCTTCCGCAGGCTGCCGCCGGATGGCCGGTCGTTCCCGGCAGCTCACCAGTGCTCACGCCAGACGCAGGAAACTCCAAACGTTTACCAACCATTTACTTGTCGGTCACATGACGACAGATCGCTGTGCGCGCGACTCTCCTAGCATCACTGCCTAACCGGCTGCCTGTCAGCCGGCGACAGTCGTATGCCCATCCGCAGGCAAGCACGAGGAGGGACCAGCACATGTTCGTGATCCATCTCGCGGACGGCGAAGAAGTCCATGGTGAAAGCGAGGAGCTCTCGATCAACCAGGACACCGGCGTGCTTACGGTATGCAAGGTCGACGGCTTCGAGGAGACCACGACCCATTACTCGCCCATTGCGTGGCGGACGGTGACCCACCGCAAGCGGGACATTGGTGTCCGGCCGTCACTGATTTCTTCCGCGCGCTGACGGCCCGATCAGGATTTCACAGCATACTAGCAGCTGATTCACATTGAACTCACGCCATTAGGGCGCTGACAGCGCACTGCCAGCACAATTGGCACCACCGACTGCCACATGGCGGTACCGGGGGTCGCCGGGTGCCCGGAAATACCGCGAATCCAGGGGCTTTGCGCGAGTCAAGAGTAGCGGTCCGGCCGCAGCCTCGCTAAATTCTCAGCGTTGTCTGGGGTGTTCCCGGTCGCTCCGCTGAAGGTGGTTGCTTCCTGGATCGCGGCACGAAGCATGGGAGGCGCCAATGCTGCATGAGTTCTGGGAGAATTTCACCCACAACCTTTTCAAACCGCTGCTGCTGTTCTTCTACTTCGGGTTCTTGATCCCGATCCTCAAGGTGCGGTTCGAGTTCCCCTATGTGATCTACCAGGGCCTCACCATGTACTTGCTGCTGGCCATCGGCTGGCATGGCGGTGAAGAACTCGCCAAGATCAGCGCGTCCAGCATCGGAACGATCGTCGGATTCATGGTTTTGGGCTTTCTCCTGAACTTCGCGATCGGCGGGCTGGCTTATCTGCTGCTGAGCCGCATGAGTTCGATGCGGCGAGTCGATCGAGCGACAGTCGCCGGCTACTACGGGTCGGATTCCGCGGGGACCTTCGCCACCTGCGTCGCGGTGCTGACCAGCGTTGGCATCGCCTTCAACGCCTACATGCCGGTCATGTTGGCTGTCATGGAGATTCCCGGCTGCCTGGTGGCGCTCTACCTGGTGGCACGCCTGCGCCACCGCGGAATGGACGAGGCCGGGTATATGCCCGACGAGCCGGGCTACACCCCCCCGGCCAAGGTCTCACTCGGACCGGGAACCGCGGCGCGGCCGGCCCGCGGGGAAACCCTCGAGGCCGTCAACGACCGCGGAATCGAGCAGGAGTTGGAGCTCTCGCTGGAAAAGCAGGAGCATCCCGATTGGGAGGAAGCCGGGGAAGGCAGCCGCAAGGCCTCCCTGTTCTCACGCGAGCTGCTGCAGGAGGTCTTCCTCAACCCTGGGCTGTGTCTGCTGCTCGGCGGCATCATCATCGGACTGATCAGCGGACTGCAAGGAGAAAAAGTCGTCCACGACGACGACACCTTCTTCGTCACCGCCTTCCAGGGCGTACTGGCGCTGTTCCTGCTAGAGATGGGCATGACGGCATCCCGCAAACTCAAGGACCTAAGGACCGCGGGTCGGGGGTTCATCTTCTTCGGCCTGTTGGCGCCGAACCTCTTTGCGACGCTGGGAATCGTGGTCGCCCACACCTACGCCTACCTGACCAATAGCGACTTCAAGCCGGGCACCTACGTGTTATTCGCGGTACTGTGCGGCGCGGCGTCCTACATTGCCGTTCCGGCGGTACAGCGGCTGGCGATCCCCGAGGCGAGTCCCACGCTGCCGCTCGCCGCATCGCTGGGTTTGACGTTCTCCTACAACGTCACGATCGGCATCCCGCTCTACATCGAGATCGCCCGCATGGTCGGGCAGTGGTTCCATACCACCGCCTGACCACGGATTACCCCAACAGCGTGCGCACCACGGCGTCGGCGAGCAATCGTCCCCGGTCGGTGAGGATCAGCCGGTCGCCTTCGACGGCCAGCAGCCCATCGGCAAGTACGGCTTCGGCGCGCTGGCGTTCGGCGGCGTCGAGCCGGGCCACCGGTAACCCCTGACGCAACCGGATTCTCAGCAGCACATCCTCGGTGTGCAACGCGTCGGCTCCGAGCTGCTCGAAGCCCGCCACCGGCAGCGTCGCACCCGCCACCAGCTCCGCGTAGGCGTTGGGATGTTTGACGTTCCACCATCGCGTCGCGCCGACGTAACCGTGCGCACCGGGACCGGCGCCCCACCACTGGCCACCGGCCCAGTACCCGAGGTTATGTCGGCACTCGCCACCCGGGCGGGCCCAGTTGGACACCTCATACCAGCTCAACCCGGCCGCGGTCAGCCGCGCGTCGGCCAACTCGTAACGATGGGCGAGCACGTCGCCGTCCGGGGCGCTCAGCTCACCGCGCCGCACGCGCCGGGCCAGCGCCGTTCCGTCCTCGACGACCAGGGCGTAGGCCGAAACGTGGTCGACACCGGCGTTGATGGCGGCCTCCACCGAACGCAGCAGGTCGTCGTCGGATTCCCCCGGGGTGCCGTAGATCAGGTCGAGGTTGACGTGTTCGAAGCCAGCGTCCATGGCCTCGCGCGCGGCGGCGGTGGCCCGGCCGGGCGAGTGCACCCGGTCCAACGTGGCCAGCACCCGCGGCGCCACCGATTGCATGCCCAGCGATACCCGCGTGTACCCGGCCGCCCTGATCGCGTCGAAGAACTCCGGCCAGGTGGACTCGGGATTCGCCTCGGTGGTGATCTCGGCGTCGGGCGCCAGCGCAAAACAGTCGCGAACCATGCCGAGCAACGTCGTGAGGCGCTCACCGCCGAGCAGCGACGGCGTCCCGCCGCCGACGAATACCGTGTCCAGCGCGGGTGCGTCGAGCCGGGCGGCCGCCAGCTCGAGTTCCGTCCCCAGGGCCAGCAACCAGGCGTCCGGGTTGACGCCGCCGAGCTCGGCCGGGGTGTAGGTGTTGAAGTCGCAATACCCGCACCGGGTCACGCAGAACGGGACATGCACGTACAACCCGAACGGTTGTCCGGGACTGCGCAGCGTCCCAGGCAGCTCCACTGGTCGCTCGCGAAGAGTCATGCCAAATCTTCGCACGGCTCGCCGGTGCGCCGCGCCGCCTACCCGGTGCCCGGCAGACCGGGCTGGCCCAGCAACGACCCGCCGGCGCCGCCCAGGCCACCGTTACCGTTGGGCGGGCCCAGGCCGCCGTTACCACCGTTGCCGCCGTTGCCGATGACGACGGCGTCGCCGCCGCGGCCGCCGGCACCCCCGGTCGCGCCGGGTGCGCCCTGGCCACCGGCGCCACC
>NZ_MWQA01000001.1:1096421-1117269 GCF_002086915.1 Mycobacterium persicum
GCCGCCACTGCCGCCGGCCCCGCCCGCCGCGCCGGTGGTGGGCGTGCCGGCCAGCGAAATCCCGCCGGCTCCGCCGGCGCCCCCATTGCCGAACAGTCCGCCGGCACCACCGGCACCGCCGACGCCGCCGTCGCCACCCAGACCGATCACCCCGCCAGACCCCCCGGCCCCAGCTTCCCCACCGTTGACGGTTTGGCCGGTACCGCCGCCGCCCCGGGCCCACCAAGGCCGCCAAGCAGGCCGGCACTACCCCCGGCCCCGCCGTCCCCGCCGCTGAGCCCGCCGAACCCACCGACCCCGCCGGCGCCACCCACACCGAAGAATCCTCCGGAGCCACCTACTCCGCCCGCACCGCCGTTGCCCTGACCGGAGAATCCGCCGGCGCCCCCGGCGCCGCCACTGCCGACCAGCCCCGCCGTACCGCCCGCCCCGCCCTGGCCGCCGTCGAAAAGTATTGACAGCCCACCGTTTCCGCCGGCACCGCCGGAGCCGAACAACCCGCCGGCACCGCCGGCCCCGCCCTTGCCACCGTTTGTGGTAGTGCCGATTCCGCCGTTACCGCCTGCGCCGCCGTTGCCGAATAACCCGGCGGGCCCGCCGTTTCCGCCGTTTTGACCGGTTCCGCCAGAACCGCCCGCACCACCATTTCCGATCAAGACACCGCCGGGCCCGCCATTTGCCCCGGTCCCAGGGGCTCCGTCGGCGCCGTTGCCGATCAGGGGACGGCCCAGTAGTGCCAAGCTGGGCGCGTTGATCGCATTCAGCAAGCTCTGTGCGGCATTGGCGGCCTCGGCGCTGGCATAGGAGCCCGCGTTCGCGGCGAGATTCTGAACAAACTGGTCATGAAATGCCGACGCTTGGGCGGCAAGTGCCTGATATGCCCGCCCATGTGCTCCGAACACCGCTGCGATGCCCGCCGACACCTCATCGGAACCGGCGCTCAACACCGACGTGGTGGGGGCGGCCGCGGTCTGGGCCGCCGCGTTGATTGCCGAACCGATTCTTGCGAAATCTGTTGCCGCCGCGTCCACAAGCTCCGGCACCGTCGCCACAAAAGACACCCGTACCTCCCGATGGCTCGTCACGAGTTGGGCCACTCGACGGCACCATCGCTGTCCACCGCCAAGCGTCCGGTGCCGGCGATTATTGACTGCGTGAGCAGCCCGACGCGGGAGTTCCGCCAATTTGGGAGTCGCGCCGAACAATTGGTTATGGTTTGCCGCCCTCCCGGGTCGGGTCCGGCTCAGTCGTCGGTGTTACCCGTACAACCCCCGTTTGCCGCCATCAGGGCTGTCAGGATGTGTGTCAGGGAACCTATGGGGGCGTCACCACGGCTACATGAGCTGCACCTTGGCCATGCGCCCGGCCCCTGAGTGGTCATGATTCGCTCGCCCACATCGATCTGCCCGTCGGGACTGGCGGCCGACGGCAATCCGGAGCCTCCGTTGCCTTGCCAGGTCGGCTGGCTGATCTGCAAACCGCCGTAAAAACCGTTGCCGGTGTCGGCCGCCCAATTGCCGCCGGACTCACATTGCGCGATGGCTTCCCAATTGACGCTATCGGCATGCGAGCTGCCCGGCGACACGGCGGGCCCCAAGATCCACGCGGCGCCCGCGACGGCCGCCACGGCGAAAACCCGCCGCGCGACCGCGCCCGCGCTACCACCGCATATCGCCGGCGTCCCGAAACTCATAGCAGCTGCACCTTTCTTGCCATCCAACGACCGTTGAGCTTGACCATCGTCATCTTGATGCGGACGTGGTCGAGTTGAGACCGCGAATTGTCTCGGTTACTTATCGACTCGTCGACGAACATCAGGACGACAACCTTGTCCGGCGTAGCCGACTTCACCGCGGCCGCCACCACAGAGCCTCGCGTATGAACCTGGCGTTCGACCAGCTCCTTTCGGAACTGCTGACTGGATTTGCGGTATGAGTCGTTGAATTCACCGGTCGAGCCGTCCATGATGTCGGCGAAGCGGGCATCGACTGCTTCCGAATCAAGGTTGGTCAGCTTGAGGACATAGTTCTGCGCCGCGTCGAGCGCCTCTTTGGCAGCGTCGTCCTTCTGGTGCTGCTGAAACAGCACCCAACCGCCGAAAAGCAGCCCACCCAACGCCGCGACGACGGCCACCGCAACCACGTCGAGCCAGCGATGGTTGGGCCTGGCCGAGCGAACGGCACCGACCGCATCGGCATACCGGCCGACTCTTGCCAACGGTGCGCGGTCTTGGGCACCCGACGTTGCCACTGAACCTCGGCCGGCGAATGTATGGGAGCGCGGGGCACCATATTTGGACCTAGACCACATTGCTCACCTAAGACTTCCCCTGTCGCGCGGTCACGCTGCTAGCTACGGCGGATCGTCGCCGGGTTAGGAACAGGACCCCTAATCCGGAAAACGAAGGCGACAATATTTTCTTAGTGCAATAGTTTCTATAGCGACCATATAACGTTTTGGTGGCGATCTCCTGGTCGACCTCGCGACCAGGGCACCGCAGCCACGCGGCTCCCCGGATCAACCGGATTTTGCTCACGGTGAGAACAAATCAGACCTGGTCGCACGGCCGGGCGCGGGGCATGGCAGAATGTCGGCGTGACCGTCGCCCGTTCGACCCCGCGTCTTGCGCTGGTAATGCGTCGGCACATCGACCTCAAGCGCGTCTGCAGCTGTTGCTGTCGGCCTTGACGTCGTAGACCCAGCCCACCTGTACCTCCAGCTGGCCACCGGATCTGCGCCTCGCCGTAAGAATCGGTGGTTTCCGCGCGCCAAGGTCGGCAATGTTCGCGAAGGAGAACGGCCCAATGACCACAACCCGTCCCGCCAAGCCCCGCAACGAGGGCCAATGGGCGCTGGGAGATCGGGAGCCGCTCAACGCCAATGAAGAGCTGAAGAAGGCCGGCAACCCACTCGACGTCCGGCAACGTATCGAAAACGTCTACGCCCAAAGCGGATTCGACAGCATCGACAAGGACGACCTGCGCGGCCGGTTCCGCTGGTGGGGCCTGTACACCCAACGTGAACAGGGCTACGACGGCTCCTGGACCGGCGACGAGAACATCGAGAAGCTCGAGGCCAAGTACTTCATGATGCGGGTTCGCTGCGACGGCGGCGCCATCTCGTCGGCGGCGCTGCGCACGCTGGGCCAAATTTCGACCGAATTCGCCCGGGACACCGCCGACATCTCCGATCGGGAGAACCTGCAATACCACTGGATTGAAGTGGAAAACGTCCCCGAAATCTGGCGGCGGCTGGACGCGGTCGGGCTGCAGACCGCCGAGGCGTGCGGCGACTGCCCCCGGGTCATCCTGGGCTCGCCGCTGGCCGGCGAGTCGCTGGACGAGGTGCTCGACCCGACCTGGGCGATCGACGAAATCGTGCGCCGCCACATCGGCCAGCCCGACTTCGCCGACCTGCCGCGCAAGTACAAGACCGCCATCTCGGGCCTGCAGGACGTCGCGCACGAAATCAACGATGTCGCGTTCATCGGCGTCAACCATCCCGAACACGGGCCGGGACTGGACCTGTGGGTCGGCGGCGGGCTGTCCACCAACCCGATGCTGGCCCAGCGGGTCGGCGCCTGGGTGCCGCTGGAAGAGGTGCCCGAAGTGTGGGCGGCGGTGACGTCGGTATTCCGTGACTACGGCTACCGCAGGCTGCGCTCCAAGGCGCGGCTCAAATTCCTGATCAAGGACTGGGGTATCGAGAAATTCCGGCAGGTGCTCGAAACCGAATACCTCAGGCGTCCCCTCATCGACGGCCCGGCCCCCGAACCGATCAAGCATCCGATCGACCACGTCGGGGTGCAACGGCTCAAAAACGGCCGCAACGCCGTCGGAGTCGCGCCCATCGCCGGACGGGTATCCGGCACCATACTGTCGGCGGTGGCGGAGCTGGCCGAGCGGGCCGGGTCCGACCGGATCCGGTTCACGCCGTACCAGAAGCTGGTCATCCTCGACATACCCGACGCCTCGCTCGACGCCACCGTCGCCGGCCTGGAGGCGCTGGGTCTGCAGTCCAGCCCGTCGCGCTGGCGCCGTAATCTGATGGCGTGCAGCGGAATTGAGTTTTGCAAGCTGTCCTTCGCCGAAACCCGGGTCCGGGCACAGTCATTGGCGCCCGAACTGGATCGCCGGCTGGAAGACATCAACTCAGCGCTCGACGTACCGGTCACCGTCAACATCAACGGTTGCCCGAACTCGTGTGCGCGCATCCAAGTCGCCGACATCGGTTTCAAAGGACAGATGGTCGACGACGGTCATGGCGGCTCGGTGGAGGGCTTCCAGGTGCACCTGGGCGGAAGCCTCGGCCTGGACAGTGGTTTCGGCCGAAAACTGCGTCAGCACAAGGTCACCAGCGACGAGCTGGGCGACTACATCGAGCGGGTGGTGCGCAACTTCATCAAACATCGAGCCGACGGCGAACGCTTCGCGCAGTGGGCGATTCGGGCCGAGGAGGACGAGCTGCGATGACTTCCCCGGCAACCAAACCGGCCGAACCGGAGCTGCGGGAGTTGGCGGCGCGCGCTGCAGCCGAATTCGACGGCGCCAGCGCCACCGAACTGCTGCGCTGGACCGATGAAACCTTCGGCGGCGTCAACGGCCCCCGCGGCTGGGCGACCTGCAACTATGTGGTCGCTTCCAATATGGCCGACGCCGTGCTGGTCGATCTGGCCGCCAAGGTCCGCCCGGGTGTGCCGGTGATATTCCTGGACACCGGCTACCACTTCGCGGAAACCATCGGCACCCGCGATGCGATCGAATCCGTCTACGACGTCCGGGTCCTCAATGTCACTCCGGAGCATTCGGTCGGCGAACAAGACGAATTGCTCGGCAAGGACCTGTTCGCTCGCGACCCGGGCGAGTGCTGCCGGCTGCGTAAAGTCGTCCCGCTGAGCAAGACCCTACGCGGCTATTCGGCCTGGGTGACCGGACTGCGCCGGGTCGAGGCCCCGACCCGCGCCAACGCCCCGCTGGTCAGCTTCGATGAAGCGTTCAAACTGGTGAAGGTCAATCCGCTGGCGGCCTGGACCGACCAGGATATGCAGGACTACATCACCGAACACGACGTGCTGGTCAACCCCCTTGTGTACGAAGGCTATCCGTCGATCGGCTGCGCCCCATGCACGGCCAAGCCGTCCGACGGCGCCGACCCGCGCAGCGGCCGTTGGCAAGGGCTGGCCAAGACCGAATGCGGGCTGCACGCATCGTGACGACACTCGTATTGACCGCGCACGGCAGCGCGGATCCTCGGTCGGCGGCCAATGCGCGGGCGGTGGCAGACCGCCTGGCTCGCCTGCGGCCGGGTGTTGACGTGCAGGTGGCGTTCTGCGAACACAATCCGCCGAGCCTGTCCGAGGTGCTGCGGGAGTCTCCCGCCGACGCCATCGTCACTCCGCTGCTGCTGGCCGACGCGTACCACGCCCGCGTCGACATCCCCCGCCAGATCGCCGGCCGGGTTGGCTCACGACGCACCCACATGGTGCGGCAGGCCGGTGTGCTCGGCGAGGACGACCGGTTGGTGACGGTGTTGCACCAGCGGCTGGCGGAACTCGGGACGTCGCGCCGCGATGACGCCCTCGGTGTGCTGGTGGTGGCAATCGGGTCGTCGAGCGCTTCGGCCAACGCCCGCACTGCGGCGGTAGCGTCAAAGCTGGCCGCCGGCACCCGATGGGCCGCGGCCACGACCGCCTTCGCCACCATGCCCGATTCGCTGCCCGTCGCCGTTGACGAGTTGCTCGCCGGCGGCGCCCGCCGGCTGGCGATCGCGTCGTGGTTCCTGGCGCCGGGTGTGCTGACCGACCGGGTGCACGGCTACGCCGATCGCGCCGGCATTCCGATCACGGCGCCTTTGGGTGCCCACCACCTGGTTGCCGAGACGGTCCTGAATCGCTTCGATCAGGCGGCGGCGGAACGCATCGCCGCCTGACGCCGGGCAACGCCGCCGACGCCAGCGCGCCGCAGGGCTGGAATCGGTCGCGGCTTGGGTTCAGCCGCCAGGCCGCCGACCTCTGATTGGTACACCAAAGGCGCTGGCGCTCAACCAGATCCGGCGGCAGACCGGCCCGGTGGGAGCATCCCGCCGGTCTTCGGTCACTGCCGGGGCAGTCGCTGCCGCCATCGCCGGCCGAAAGCACCGCCCGCTAAATGCGACCGGGTTCCGACGGGAAGTGCATCTCGGGCATCTGTGGTGCATCGACGTGCGGGGCCTCGGGCAGTTGTGGCGCGTCGACGCGCGGGGCCTCAGGCGGTGGGGCGCCGACGATCGGTGGGGCCACGGGCTCCATGGGCTTGGGGGCATACGGACCCCCGGCGCAAACCCCATCACCGGGCATCCGGGCGCACTGCGGATCGTCGGGGCCGGTGGGGGGACCCTGGTAATACGGGCCACCGTGGCATATCGGGTCCAACGGCATCTGGATGCATCGCGGATCATTGGGGCTGGTGGGAGCATCCGGACCGGAAGGATCGCCGGGGTTGGGATCGTCGAGCAGAACCGGCGGGGCTAACGTGCGACCGGGGCCGGGAGTTGCGTTCGCCGGAACCGTCACACCGGCCACGGGCATCGCGACAAGCGCCGCGGCCAGTGCAATTTTCCTCATTGTGCCGCGGACACCCGAAGCCACTATCCCGTTCATCGATCACTCCTTATGTTGCGGACCCAACCGGCGGCGCTGCCGTTGGCATCTGTTGACGCGGCATGGCGACGCGTTACGCCGCGGATCCGACCGAACGATAGTACATCTAATTAGATCGCTCGGGGCCCATTGCCGTGGCTGTGAAACCTGTCGCCGGCGGGAGGCCGACGGTGCACACATCGGTTCCGCAATTCCCACCTTGCGCCGTGGCCGTTGCCACCATGGTCCGAATTACCTTGGGAAAAATGGCGATTCGTGAGATCGACACCAACGGGGGCCAATCCGGTAAGGCGCTGCCACTTTCGGCCGTAGCAGCAGATGGTGTGATGTTTCCCACGGTTGACGGTTTGCCATCTGCAGCAGCCGGGTGCAAGACGACTTCGCTACCACAAGCCACCGCAGACGAGTCGAGCGGTACGCCGACAATGCCGTCGCGCCCTTGCCGGCAACCAGCGGCCCGCCGGGCACCGCACGGACCGTGTGACATCACTTCGACGGGGTACCCACCAATGACCTGGTTGCCAGTTACCATGCCCGAGCCGCGAGGGAGGCCACAAACCCATGACCGCGCTGCCCCCGGATCCCGATCCAGCGAGAACCCCGGCCCTTGAACCCGGCGGGGTGTCACACCGGGCTTCACACCGCCCGACTCGGCGCGTGCCGGCAGCCTGCCGGCATTAGCCAACTATGGTTGACAGTATCACTAGCTGCCTTCTACTATTTCTATTGTCAACTACATATGACATTCTGAAGACTGCGAGCGGTCGCCTCGATCCGACGGTGCCGTCGAGCCGCCAGCCGCCGCTCGACTCCGCAACTGCGCAACCGAACGTATTGGGCTATCGAAGTTTTCAGCAGCAATAGCCGACCTCGATCGTGAGGTTCACCCGCGGAAGGGAGCTTCACCCCGAACACCGGGGCCGGCGAGCACGTATGACGGCCGCCTGAGCCAACCCACTATCCACTGTCTAGCGAGAATGAAGGGCATCAACAGTGAGCAAGAAACTGGTCATCGTCGGCGCCGGGATCGGCGGACTCAGCGTGATCGACGAGATCCGCCGATCCGCAACGCCGGTAACGGATCTGGACATCACCATCATCGATGAAGACTTTTCCCACTTCCTTGGATTCACCTTGCCATGGGTCATGCGGGGATGGCGCGACGAGGACAGCGTCCCGATCCGTCCCACCGCTGAAGCGTTGTCCGGGATCACCACCATCACCGCTAGGGTCACCGCTGTGGATCCCGACGCCAAGACGGTCACATTGGCCGACAGCTCCGAAATCGGTTATGACGCACTCGTACTCGCGGCGGGATCACGCATCGCGATCGAGATGATTCCCGGATTGCCGGAAGCGGTCGACAGCGGCTCGGCCGTCCATTATTACGCCACAGCAGCGGCTGCGTCCGCACACCGTGCGCTGTCGGCTTTTTCCGGAGGCAAGCTGGTGTTCCTGATCACCTCGCAGCCGTACCGATGCCCGGTTGCCCCGTACGAAGGGGCTCTCTTGGCGGCGGACTTGTTGCGTGAGAACGGAACCCGCGCCGCGACTCAGATCTCGATATATACCCCGGAGCAGCAACCGATGCCTTCGGCGGGCCCCTACGCCGGTCCCGAACTCGTCAGCCTGCTGAATCGCGAAGGCATCGACGTCTATTGCGAACAGACCGTCGATCGCATCGATCCAGTCAGCCGGACAATCCATTTCCAGGATGGCCAGAGCGTCGATTTTGATCTGCTGGTGTTCATTCCGCCGCATCAGCCCGCGATCACGCTCGGTCAACCGGGGTGGATCGCAGTCGACCCCGTCACCATGCAGACGCAGTATTCGGGGATATGGGCGGTCGGTGACATCACGGCGATCACCTGCCCGTGGGGTAAGCCGCTGCCGAAAGCGGCGATCTTCGCGAAGAACGGCGCAGCAGCTGCCGCCACCAACGTGCTGAACTACCTGGGCCAGACCGACGACAGCGCCACCCTGTCCGGTCGCGGGCACTGCTACATCGACACCGGAGCACACCATTCCGCCAAGGGCAGTGGCGACTTTTTCGCTCTCCCCGATCCCGGGATTCACCTCACCCCGCCGTCGAGCGAACTGCACCACGACAAGCACGACGAGGAACGCGACTGGCGCGCGATGTGGGAACGTCGGTGGGCCGGAGTATCCGGGGATCACACCGACGTCAGCGTGGCCTGATCGGTCTCGGCCCCGCCGACTCCGTCATCGCCTGGACCCGCGATGTCGTGGGGAATGGGCGGCACCCGGGTGGCACGTACGTAGACGGTGTCGCCCTCCCGTAGGGCCAGCGCCTCGGCGTCACCGCGGGTGATCTGGGCGGTGAAGGCGCCTCCCGTTGCCGCACTGGTCAACTCGACCCGAACCTCGAAACCCAGCACCACCACCCGGTTCACGGTGGCGCGGGCAACACCGGTGGACTCCGCGGTACCGTCGGCGGCGGCAACGGCCATCTCCGGAGTCCGGCCGACTCGGATGTCATGCGGGCGGACCAAGGCGCCGTTGAGCATGGAAACCGCCCCCAGAAAGGACATGACGAACGCGTTCGCCGGGGCGTCGTAGACGTCGGTCGGAGATCCGACCTGTTCGATACGGCCCCTGTTGAGCACGGCGATCCGATCGGCCACATCCAGGGCCTCGGCCTGGTCATGGGTGACCAGCACCGTGGTGACGTGCACCTCGTCGTGCAGGCGGCGCAGCCAACTGCGAAGGTCCTCACGGACTTTGGCGTCCAGGGCACCGAACGGTTCGTCGAGCAGCAACACCTCCGGGTCGACGGCCAGCGCGCGGGCCAGTGCCATCCGCTGACGCTGACCGCCGGAGAGCTGATTGGGGTAGCGGCCGTGAAATCCGCTCAGGCCCACCACCTCCAGCAGGTGGTCGACCTTCTCCTTGATCTCGGCCCGGGGCCGCTTGCGGATCTTCAACCCGTAGGCGATGTTGTCGCGAACCGTCAGGTGCTTGAAGGCGGCGTAGTGCTGAAAGACGAATCCGATGCCCCGCCGCTGCGGCGGCACCCCGGTCACGTCGCGCCCGTTGATCGTGACGGAGCCGGCGTCCGGTCGGTCAAGGCCGGCGATGGTGCGCAACAGCGTCGATTTCCCGGAGCCGCTGGGGCCCAGCAACGCGGTCAGCGAACCGGCGGGCACCACGAAGTCCACATGGTCCAGGGCAACGAAGTCGCCATAGCGCTTAGCGGCGTTGCGCACGACGATGGCATACCCGTTGCGGCCCTTCGTCATGGCTGTGGTCATCTCAGCGTCTCCTCGTCAGTCCTGGCCGGCCGCTCGTGCCCGGCGGGCATCCAGTGCCACCTGAACGACCAACACCACCACCGCGACGGCCATCAGCAGGGTCGACAGCGCGTACGCCCCATACTCGGCGCCACGGTTGTAGCGGTCCGAGACCAGCAATGTCAGCGTTTGGGACGTGCCCGGCAGGTTCGACGACACGATCAGGACCGCACCGTATTCGCCGAGCGTGCGGGCGACGGTCAACACGATGCCGTAGGTCAGGCCCCACCGGATGGACGGCAGCGTGATCCGCCAAAATGTCTGCCACCAACCGGAACCCAGCGTCGCGGCCGCCTGCTCCTGGTCGGTGCCCAACTCGTGCAACACCGGTTCGACTTCGCGCACCACGAACGGCAGCGTGACGAACATGCTGGCGAGGACAATGCCGGGCAGGCCGAAGATGATCTTCAGCCCCAGGTCCTTCTCGACGAAGCCCAGTGCACCGGCGGATCCCCACAGCAGGATCAACGCGACACCCACGATCACCGGTGAGACCGCGAACGGCAGGTCGATGATCGCCTGTAGTACACCCTTGCCCCGAAATCGATTGCGGGCGAGCATCAATGCCGTCGGGATCCCGAACAGCACGTTCAACGGCACCACGATGCCCACCACCAGCAGCGACAGATTCAGTGCCGATATCGCCGCCGGCGTGCTGATCCAGGCATAGAACTGGCCGAGGCCCGGTTCGAAGGTCCGCCAGAGGATCACCGCCACCGGAACCACCAGCAGCACACTGACATATCCGAGCGCGATGGATCGGAGCAGGTAACGGACGCCGAGCGAGGGCGTCATGCGACCATCTCCTCCCGCCGGGCCGCACGCGTACCGACGACACGCAACAGCAGCAACACCACAAAGGAAATCGTCAACAGCACAACGGATATCGCGGCGGCGCCGGTCTGGTCGTCGTTCTCGATCAAGGTGCGGATCCACTGGGACGACACCTCGGTCTTGCCCGGCACCGCGCCACCAATCAGCACGACCGAGCCGTATTCACCGATGGCCCGCGAAAACGCAAGGCCCGCACCGGACAACAACGCCGGCAGCAGCGACGGCAACACCACCGAGGTGAAGATCTTGGGACCGCTGGCACCCAGCGACGCCGCCGCCTCCTCAGCCTCACGATCGACTTCGAGCAGCACCGGCTGAACGGCGCGCACCACGAACGGCAAGGTGACAAACGCCAGGGCCACGCCTACCCCCCACGCGGTGTGCTGCAACTGAAGACCCACCGGACTGGTCGGGCCATAAAGGGCGAGCATCACCAGGCTGGCCACGATGGTGGGCAGCGCGAAGGGCAGATCGATGATCGCATCGACGAGCCGTTTGCCGACGAAGTCGTCGCGCACCAACACCCAGGCGATCAGCAGGCCGAACACCGTGTTGACGAGAGTGACCGCCGCCGAAATGCTCAGTGTCACCCGCAGTGAGTCCAGCGCGGCGCGCGACGTGACCGACACCCAGAACGCCTGCCAGCCGCCGCCCGAAGCTTGCCAGGCGATGGCGGCCAATGGCAGCAGCACGATAATCGACAACCACACCACCGAAACTCCGACCCGAAGCGACGTGCTGCCCCACCGGCCGGATCCGCGGCGACCTGGTGCGTTATCGTCGGCGGGCGAATCGTCCCCGATGGCGGGCGGATCCGGCCTTGGATCCGGCCTTGTCGGTGCGGTCATCCGGTGGCCTGCATATAGATCTTGGTGATGCTGCCGGTGCCCCTGTCGAACAGCCGCGGATCCACTATTTCCCAGCCGCCCAGGTCGGCGATTGTCCACAGCTTCGCCGGCACCGGAAACTGCCCGCGAAAGTCGGCGGCCACCGCGGGATCGACGGGCCGGAAACCGGACTGCGCCCACAGTTTCTGCGCCGCCGCGGTGTACTGGAAGTTCTTGAATGCCGTCGCGGCCGCAAGATGGGAACTACTGGTGACCACCGCCAGCGGGTTTTCGATCTTGAACGTCTGTGACGGGGTGATGTGCTGGACCGCCTTGCCCTGCCGTTCGGTGGCGATGGCCTCGTTCTCGTAGCTGATCAGCACATCGCCGCTGCCCTGGACAAAGACATCGCTGGCTTCCCGTCCCGATCCGGGACGCAATTTGACGTGCTCGCGGACCAGGGTGCTGACGTAGTCGATCCCCGCTTGGTGGTTACGGCCGCCTTCACTTTTGACCGCATACGGAGCGAGCAGGTTCCACTTGGCCGAACCCGAACTCAGTGGGCTGGGCGTGATGACCTCCACGCCGGGGCGCAACAGGTCGTCCCAATCCTTGATGTTCTTGGGATTGCCGGCGCGTACCACCAGCGTCACCACCGACCCGAAGGCAATGCCCTTGGTGACGTCGGCATTCCAGTCCTTGGAAACCTTGCCGGCCTTGACCAAGCGGGTGATGTCGGGTTCGACGGAGAAATTCACCAGATCGGCCGGCTTGCCGTCGACAACACCGCGGGACTGGTCGCCAGAGGCCCCGTACGACGTGATCACCTGCACGTCCCTGCCTTCCTCGGAGGCGTTGAACGCCGGGATCACCGTGCGCCAGCCGGGTTCCGGGGCGGAGTAAGCGACCAGGGTGATGCTGGTGTGCGCGCCGGCCGGCCCGCCGCCGCCGGCGACGTCGCTGGGACCACCGTGACACGCCGCAACGACTCCGACGACCAGCGCCAGCACCACCGGGCGGGCAACGACATGCCGCCACGGGGTCTTCGGCGTCTGTGGCATTGGTGGCCTTCCGGGGTGCGGGAGTGGTAAGCGTCGGTCCCGTAGCTGCGGAAAGGCGATCGGTCGCTAACTGGAGGGCTTCACCAACTCCATGCCAGACCGCGCACGGGCGGGAGTCAGCGACAACAGTGCACGTCGACGGCGGCGCAGATCGCCACAGCCGCAACCACGCAGCCGGGCGCGCATTGAGCGCGCCCGGGGCAATCGGCTACCGCGTGCATGCCGGGAAGCCTAACAGAATCGGCCGCGGTCCCATGGCGAGCCGCCGCCGTCACCGCGTCAGTAACCACATGGCGATCACCAGCACCACGAGCGCGACCAGGACCAGGGTGACGTGCGACCGCGGCATCGGCTTACTCGGACACTTCGTCGGAGTGGCGGATTCGCCGCATCACTGTGATGCCCTTGCCGAGCAAGGCATCGAGCACCGCCGCGGTGATATATGCCAGGCCCAGCACTACCGGCATTACCGCCAACGCCTGCAACGCGAACGGAAGACCGGAAAGCCACAGCTCGACGCCGTCCCACCAATTCAAGAATCCGTTCACTCCAACACACCTTATTCGGCCCGGCAGCCGAATCCAATGTGCCACGATCCGCCTAAGATCAGGAGTGCTCCAGCAGTCGGGCAAAACCACGTGTATGGTCTCCGGCGGTGGGCCGGCAGGCATGATGCTCGGTTTGTTGCTGGCCCGCGCCGGCGTTGACGTCATCTGGCGCGGGTACAGGCGCGGCGGGTGGGCGCCAACCGCGTTTCTGCAAGCGCTACAACGGGCGATCCATGCCCGCGTGGTCGCGGTCGCCATGACCGGCGCCGACCCGGCGCCGCCGCGGGCCGTCCAGCTGGTGGGCGGGTCACGGCCGCTGCGGCGGGTGCTCGGCTATCTGGTCGCGATCGGTCCGCTACCCGAGCACGCGTCCGGCTACGCGCGGCGCGGCGGCTAAATCGCGGCACCTGAATAACAGGGCAGCCGAAGTGGTGGACGCGAAGTAGGTCGACAGTTGATGATGACCGCATGGTCCTGCACGCCGAACCCGCAGACGAGGCCGCCGAGGTCGCTCACGTCACCGATAGTCCAGCGTTCCAGGCAGCACCCGTCCCGTCCGTCAAGTCCGACGCGAAGGGCGTTTTCACGTCCAGCTCATCGCTGCGCAATCCGTTTCCACCCATTGCCGATTACGCCTTCCTGTCCGACTGGGAGACGACCTGCCTGATCTCGCCGGCGGGATCGGTGGAGTGGATGTGTGTGCCCCGGCCGGACTCCCCCAGCGTGTTCGGCGCGATCCTGGACCGCAGCGCGGGCCATTTCCGGCTGGGCCCTTACGGCGTTTCGGTGCCCTCGGCACGCCGCTATCTGCCCGGCAGCCTGATCATGGAGACCACCTGGCAGACCCACACCGGCTGGCTGATCGTGCGCGACGCGTTGGTGATGGGGCCGTGGCACGACATCGAACGACGATCGCGCACCCACCGGCGCACCCCGATGGACTGGGACGCCGAACATATTTTGCTTCGGACAGTGCGCTGCGTCAGCGGCACGGTCGAGCTGATGATGAGTTGCGAGCCGGCATTCGACTACCACCGCCTCGGGGCCACCTGGGAATACTCGGCCAATGCCTACGGTGAGGCGATCGCGCGGGCCAGCCATCAACCCGACATCCACCCGACGCTGCAGCTGACCACCAATCTGCGGATCGGGCTGGAGGGTCGCGAAGCCCGCGCCCGCACCCGGATGAAGGAGGGCGACGACGTGTTCGTCGCCCTGAGCTGGACCAAGCATCCGGCGCCGCAGACCTACGAAGAGGCCGCACAGAAGATGTGGCAAACCACCGAGTGCTGGCGGCAGTGGATCAATATCGGCAATTTCCCCGATCACCCGTGGCGGGCGTACCTGCAGCGCAGCGCGCTCACGCTCAAAGGGTTGACGTACTCGCCCACCGGCGCGCTGCTGGCCGCCAGCACCACGTCGCTGCCGGAAACACCGCACGGCGAACGCAACTGGGATTACCGCTACGCCTGGGTCCGCGACTCGACGTTCGCGTTGTGGGGGCTCTACACCCTGGGACTGGACCGCGAAGCCGACGACTTCTTCGCCTTCATCGCCGACGTGTCCGGCGCAAACAACAACGAGCGCCATCCGCTGCAGGTGATGTACGGCGTGGGCGGCGAGCGCAGCCTGGTCGAAGAGGAGCTACACCACCTGTCCGGCTACGACCACGCGCGTCCGGTCCGGATCGGCAACGGCGCCTACAACCAGCAGCAGCATGACATTTGGGGCTCGATTCTGGACTCGTTCTACCTGCACGCCAAATCGCGTGAGCAGGTGCCGGAGACGTTGTGGCCGGTGCTCAAGCGCCAGGTCGAGGAGGCGATCAAGCACTGGCGCGAACCCGACCGCGGCATCTGGGAAGTGCGCGGCGAACCGCAGCACTTCACCTCGTCGAAGGTGATGTGCTGGGTGGCGCTGGATCGCGGCGCCAAGCTGGCCGCGCGCCAGGGCGAGAAAAGCTATGCCCAGCAATGGCGCCAGATCGCCGAGGAGATCAAAGCCGACATTCTCGAGCACGGCGTGGACTCCCGCGGCGTGCTGACCCAGCGCTACGGCAGCGACGCCCTGGACGCGTCGCTGCTGCTGGCGGTGCTGACCCGGTTCCTGCCGCCCGACGACCCGCGGGTACGCAACACCGTGCTGGCCATCGCCGACGAACTGACCGAGGAAGGCCTGGTGCTGCGCTATCGGGTGCACGAGACCGACGACGGCCTGTCCGGCGAGGAAGGCACGTTCACCATCTGCTCGTTCTGGTTGGTGTCGGCGCTGGTCGAGATCGGCGAAGTGGCGCGGGCCAAACGGCTGTGCGAGAAGCTGCTGTCCTACGCCAGCCCGTTGCACCTCTACGCCGAGGAGATCGAGCCGCGCACCGGCCGTCAGCTGGGCAACTTCCCGCAGGCGTTCACCCACCTGGCGCTGATCAACGCGGTGGTCCACGTGATCCGCGCCGAGGAGGAAGCCGACGGCTCGGGGATGTTCCAGCCGGCCAACGCACCCATGTAGGTGGCGCCCGGCGAGTGTCGCGGCGAGCAGACATGGAATCGCACAATTCCAAGGGAATTCGTGCGATTCCATGTCTGCTCGCGGTCTGCTCGCGGACGAGAGCGATGTCAGCTCAGCGCGGTGACCTTGTCCATCATCGCGTGCGCGATGTCGACGGCGCTGGTGGCGAGATTGCCGGTCCCCTCATCGGATGGGTAGGCGGTTGGAACGAAGCTGACCGTGACCTCAACCAAGCAATTTCCCCGGACGCCAAGGGCCCGGGCTTGCGGGATGGTCGTCAAAATCGAGTGCGGGCCGGACCCCAGTGAGATGGTCGCCGCGACAACCGAATCCACGACGCGTACCTCGGAGATGGCGGCCTGACCGTACACCGTAGAGGTTGGCATCGTCAGCGTGGTGTCATCGCACTTCTTCCACTGCGCGGCGAACTTGGCGAACAACCCGTTGGCGTCTGCTGCCGTCGGTAACGCGGCGATGCCTTCATAGACGTCGTCGACCTTCACCGAAGCACCGTTGTGGCTCCACATTTCACTGGCCGTGTTTTGTACCGGCGCGAAGCGATAGGGACCCTGCTGCATCATGTGGACGACACCTAGGCAGTCGGCGGGTAGTGCTGATTCCCAAGCGCTTCCCAATGTTTCGCTGCCACCGAACTCCGGGTATTTGGGGGCGGTCTGGAACGGCTGGTTCAGCAACTTCGCCAGAGCGGTGCCGTCGATCATGGCCTGCTTGATAGCTGGGCCCGTCAGCGCATGCGTCGCCATGTCCGGCGCCGGTCCCGCTTTGCCACCGGTCGTTGCGGTGCACCCGCTCGACAGCACCACGGCCAACAACCCGGCGGCCATCGAGCACCAGCGGTTTGTCACTTCTTGCCCTTGTCCCCCGCGGTGTCGGTGGATAACGCCGCCACAAAGGCCTCCTGCGGCACGTCAACCCGCCCAATGGTTTTCATCCGCTTCTTGCCTTCCTTCTGCTTCTCCAGCAGTTTGCGTTTCCGGGTGATGTCACCGCCGTAGCACTTCGACAGCACATCCTTGCGGATCGCGCGAATGTTCTCGCGCGCAATGATTTTCGACCCGATGGCGGCCTGGACCGGCACCTCGAATTGCTGGCGCGGGATCAGCTCCTTGAGCTTGGTCGTCATTTTGGTGCCGTAGGCGAACGCCGAATCCTTGTGCACGATCGCGCTGAACGCGTCAACCGTCTCGCCCTGCAGCAGGATGTCGACCTTGACCAGTTGCGCTTCCTGTTCCCCGGCCTCCTCGTAATCAAGGCTGGCATAGCCGCGGGTGCGCGACTTCAGTGCGTCGAAGAAGTCGAAAATTATCTCCCCCAACGGCATTGTGTAGCGCAGTTCCACCCGCTCGGGCGACAGGTAGTCCATGCCGCCCAGCTCGCCGCGGCGCGACTGGCACAGTTCCATGATGGTGCCGATGAACTCGCTGGGCGCGATGATGGTGGTCTTCACGACGGGTTCGTAGACGGTACGGATCTTGCCCTCCGGCCAATCCGACGGATTGGTGACGATGATCTCGGAGCCATCCTCTTTGAGCACCCGGTAGACGACGTTGGGTGAGGTGGAGATCAGATCCAGATCGAACTCGCGCTCCAGCCGCTCGCGGGTGATCTCCATGTGCAGCAGGCCAAGAAAGCCGCACCGGAACCCGAAGCCGAGCGCCACCGAGGTCTCCGGCTCGTAGGTCAGGGCCGCGTCGTTGAGCCGCAGCTTGTCCAGGGCTTCGCGCAAATTCGGGTAGTCCGAACCGTCGACGGGATAGAGGCCCGAGTAGACCATCGGCTTGGGCTCGCGGTAGCCGGTCAGCGCCTCCTTGGCGCCATGGCGGACCGTCGTCACGGTGTCGCCGACCTTGGACTGGCGCACGTCCTTGACGCCGGTGATCAGATAGCCGACCTCGCCCACACCGAGGCCGCCGCAGGGCTTCGGCTCGGGTGAGACGATGCCGACCTCGAGCAGCTCGTGGGTGGCTCCGGTGGACATCATGGCGATGCGCTCGCGTGGGGTGATCTTGCCGTCGACCACCCGAACGTAGGTCACCACACCGCGGTAGATGTCGTACACGGAGTCGAAAATCATTGCCCGAGTGGGCGCGTCGGCGTCGCCCCGAGGCGGCGGCACCTCGCGAACCACATGGTCGAGCAGGTCGGCGACCCCCTCGCCGGTCTTGCCGGACACCCGCAGCACGTCGTGCGGTTCGCAGCCGATGATGTGGGCGATCTCGCCCGCGTAGCGGTCCGGGTCCGCGGCCGGCAGGTCGATCTTGTTCAGCACCGGAATGATGTGCAGGTCGCGGTCCAGCGCCAGATACAGGTTGGCCAACGTCTGCGCCTCGATGCCCTGCGCCGCGTCGACCAGCAACACCGCACCCTCGCAGGCCTCCAGCGCCCGCGACACCTCGTAGGTGAAATCGACGTGTCCGGGAGTGTCGATGAGGTGCAGCACGTAGTCCTGGTCGGCCACCCGCCAGGGCAACCGCACATTCTGGGCCTTGATGGTGATACCGCGTTCCCGCTCGATGTCCATCCGGTCCAGGTATTGCGCGCGCATCGACCGCTCGTCGACCACCCCGGTCAACTGCAGCATCCGGTCGGCCAGCGTCGACTTGCCGTGGTCGATGTGAGCGATGATGCAGAAGTTGCGAATCTGCGCCGGCGGCGTGAAGGTTTTGTCGGCGAAACTGCTGATGGGAGTCTCCTGGTGGACGGTCGTGAGCCTGCCAGCTGGGCGGTTGGTGGGTATGTCCAGCGTATCCAGCCCGGCGCTTCGAGACACAATCGCGCGCCGCCGGGCGCGGCTATGCTGCCAACATGGCGTCCGCCCGGAAGTCACAGTGGAAGACGTTCCAGCGTTTCGCGGAGAATGTAGGGAACCTGGTGTTCACCGAGGCTCCGAAGGTGGCACGTCAACTACAGAACTCGCAGACCGTCCTGCGAGAACTTCAGCATGCGGTGAAGATCACCGCGAACATCATGGCGATGGGCCTGCCGCCACCTCCCCAGGAGATCGCCGCAGGCCGGCCGGTGACCAGCACCAGCTTTCCCACCGCACAGCGGGCCCGCAGGCTGGTCTACGCCCCGGATCTCGATGGCCGGGCCAACCCGGGGGAAATCGTGTGGACCTGGGTGGTCTACGAAGACGACCCGACCCGCGGCAAAGACCGGCCGGTGCTCGTCGTCGGCCGTAACCGCAACATCTTGCTGGGGCTCATGCTGTCCAGCCAGAAAGACCGCGCCGCCGATCGTGACTGGGTCGGAATCGGTTCTGGGGATTGGGATTACGAAGGAAGGCAGAGCTGGGTCCGGCTGGACCGGGTGCTCGACGTGCCGGAGGAGAGTATCCGCCGCGAGGGCGCGATCCTGCCGCGCGACATCTTCGATGTGGTCGCCGCCCGGTTGCGCACCGAATACTCCTGGCGTTAGCGCAAGCCACCGTCACGACCGTAACGCCACGGCGAAATCCCACCCGATTTTTCGCCGTGGCGTTCCGCTGGCGGAGGCTGACCCTCGGTGGCTGGTGCGGCGCGGCGAACCATTCAGAGTGCGCCGGCAGGCGCTCGTAGTCGCGAGGGGCGCCAGCGCACCAACCAAGACACCGTGCGCACCCACCACCCAGCGGCCTGACAACACCTCAAAGGTGCACTGCCCCTTGTATTTCCGCACGATCTACACAATGCGGCAATATTGGCCAGCCCATGAGGCGAGCTTGCCTCCACATCCACCACCGAAAACCCGGATCGATCGACGGCATCGGCATCTCGGCGCCCCCCGGGCTCCACCGCCGCTGTTTCGGTCTGGGCGCAGGCGACGACGTGCCGCCCGAACACCTCACCGGTTTCCCGGTCCAATCCGCACACCATCACCGTTTCTGCCGTTCTTGCCAGTGCGGCCGTTGTCTCCGTTTACGGTGCCCGCCCCGCCGTGCCCGCCGGCTCCGCCGTTTCCACCGGCCCCACCGTTTCCATGTATGAGTCCACTGTTCCCACCGTTGCCACCGCTTCCGCCGGCACCGCCGTTGCCGCCGCTTACGGTGCCCGACCCGCCGTGCCCGCCGGCCCCGCCGTTTCCACCGGCCCCACCGTTTCCGTATATGAGTCCACCGTTTCCGCCGTTGCCGCCGCCTCCCCCGGCACCGCCGCTGCCGCCGTTGCCTCCGTTTTGCAGGCTTGACCCGCCGTGCCCGCCGGCCCCACCGTTTCCACCGTGGCCACCAGAGCCGAACAGCCCAGCCGCGCCACCGCTTCCACCGTGGCCACCGCTTCCGCCGGCACCGCCGCCACCGCCGCTGCTTCCGAATAGGGCGCTCGACCCGCCGTCCCCGGCGGACCCACCAGATCCACCGGCCCCACCGTCTCCGTATAGGAGTCCGCCATGGCCGCCGCTTCCACCGGCACCACCGCCACCGCCGCCGCCTCCCAATTGGGCGCCCGTCCCGCCGTGCCCGCCAGCCCCGCCGTTTCCACCGTGGCCACCGTTTCCGAATACGAGTCCACCGTTTCCGCCATGGCCAGCACTTCCCCCCGCACCGCCGCTGCCTCCTCTTACGGTGCCCCACCCACCTTGCCCGCCGGCCCCGCCGTTTCCGCCAGACCCACCAGAGCCGAACAGCCCAGCCGAACCACCGCTTCCACCGGCACCGCCGTTCCCCCCGCTACCGCCGACGTGAGAACCCGACCCGCCGTCCCCGCCGGCCCCACCAGATCCACCGGCCCCACCGTTTCCCAATTCGCGTCCACCGTTTCCGCCGTTGCCAGCGCTTCCCCCGGCACCGCCGCTGCCGCCATCGCCTTTGTTTTGGAGGCTTGACCCGCCGTGCCCGCCGGCCCCGCCGTTTCCGCCGGACCCACCGGACCCGAACAGCCCAGCCGAACCACCGCTTCCACCGGCACCGCCGTTCCCTCCGTTAGCTCCGTAACCGCCGACTTGAGAACCCGACGCGCCGTACCCGCCGGCCCCGCCGTTTCCACCGGCCCCACCGGCTCCGCATATGAGTCCCCCGTTTCCACCGGCACCGCCGGCACCGCCGGCACCGGCGTTACCGACACCGCCGCTGCCGCCTGCACCACCTGCACCGCCGTTTCCGCCGGCGCCGACGAGTCCACCGGACCCG
>NZ_MWQA01000001.1:1117369-1144540 GCF_002086915.1 Mycobacterium persicum
CCGACCACCCGGGGGCCCCCCCCGTTCCCGCGGGCCACCCCCCTCGTCCCCCCTTGGCGGGTGACTTCCCCCCCCCCCCCGCCGTTGCCGCCCGCGCCGCCGTTTCCGCCATTGCCGATGAGTCCAGCGTTTCCGCCGTTACCGCCGGCACCACCGCTTTGGCCCCATACGCCAGAGGACCCACCTGCCCCGCCTGCGCCACCGTTTCCTATTAGCAGGCCACCGCGGCCGCCGGCCCCGCCTGCCCCGCCGGTTGCGCTGTAGAACGGATCGGCCCCGCCGGCGCCGCCTGCACCGCCGTTTCCGCCGTTACCGATGAGTCCGGCTGCTCCGCCGTTTCCGCCGTTGCCAGCGACGCCGCCACTTTCGGGATTGGTCCCGCCTGCCCCGCCTACACCGCCGTTGCCAGCCAGTAAGCCCCCCTGGCCGCCGGCACCGCCGTTTCCGCCGAACAAGCCGTTACCCCCGGCGCCGCCTGCGCCGCCGTCGCCGATGAGTCCGGCTGCTCCGCCATTTCCGCCGTTTCCGCCACTGCCTGCGGTACCGCCGCCTGCACCCGCTGCGCCGCCGACGCCGCCGCCGCCAACCAGTAGTCCGCCATGGCCGCCGGTGCCGCCGTTCGCGCCGGTTCCGCCGGTTCCGCCGGCTCCGCCGTGGCCGAAGAGTCCGGCCGCGCCGCCGTTGCCGCCGTTTTGGCCTGCTGCCCCGGATCCGCCGTTGCCGCCATTGCCCCACAGCCATCCGCCGGCCCCGCCGTTTTGGCCGGTCCCATTGAGCCCGTTGACGCCATTACCGATCATCGGACGCCCCAGCAGCCACTCGCTGTCGGCGTTGGCGGTGTTGATTGCATTCTGCGCGGCGTTGTCGATCTCGGTGGCCCAGTATTTCTCGGTGCTTCCGTTGAGCAGGTCAACGAATTGTTGGTGAAGCCATTCGTAGTGTTTGCTCAATGTCTGCCAAGCCCGGCCGTGGCTCGTCAATATGGCTGTCAATCCCGCCGACACCTCGTCGGCACCGGCGCGCAGTAGCCCGGTGGTGGGGATGGCCGCGGCAGCGGCTGCCTCGCTGAACACCGAACCGATTGCAGCTAAATCGGTTGCGGCGCATTCCAATGCTTGCGGCACAATGGTCACAAATGACACAACTCATCCTGTAGGGCTCTGCCCCCGCCACCAAGGTGGTCTCGACAATAGCGTTCGAGAACATCTGATCAGGAATTGGGTGGCCGAACATGGCGTCCTGACTTTTGTCGCGGGTGCAAGCGGCTCATTGGCGAAACTCATCCAACCGACAAATACCGTTAGTCAGTCGATCGGCCAATCCCAAAAGCGAGAGCCAATTCTCGCTCAGGCTCGCCGGTGGCGGCAATCGGCGCAGTCGGTTTTGGCGCTCGGCGCTAAGCTCGCTCCGCTCGGCTCGGTCGGCTCGGTGGCCCCGCCGCCGGGTTGCGTACCGAATACTCCTGGCGTGAGGGCGACCAACCATCGCGACTGTAACCCCACGGCGAAATTCCACACGATTTTTCGCCGTGGCGTTCCGCTGGGAAGGCTGGCCCCAGGCGCTGGTAGTCACGGGGCGGCGCCAGCGCACCAACCAAGACAACGTGCGCGCTCCACTGCGCAGCGGCGGGACAACACCTCAAAGGTGCACTGCCCCTTGTCTTTCCGCACGATTTACCGCACAATGCGGCCACTGCGGCTGCCCTTCCCGGCGGTGTCGGCGCCCTTACCGATTGGGCATCGACGATCCCGGCGCTGGCCATCGGGTGGCCCCAGGCGCCGTCGCGCCCCGCCTCGCGCAGCGCGTCGTGGATTCGGTCGGTGACGCCGTTCATCAATCCAGGCCTTGACGTATCAGGACACCGTCTTCCACGGCGGAAAGTCATGCGGCAGTTGACGCTACGCGCAACCGATGCGGTCACGAAGGCGCGCCGACACCTTCCCAAACACGTGCTGAGGCCGGGCCTGGCTAGCCCTGCGTGATGTAGGACTGCAGCTGCTGCTGTTCGGCCTCGAGTTCCTGCATCCGGGTCTTCACCACATCACCGATGCTGACGATGCCGATGAGCTTCTTGCCGTCGAGCACCGGTACGTGACGCACCCGGTTATTGGTCATCAGCACGCTCAGGCTGTCTACCGTGTCCGATTTCGTACAGGTGGCGACGTCGCTGGTCATGATCTTGGAGACCGGACGAGACAACACGCTGGCGCCGTGGGTGTGCAACTCGCGTACCACGTCGCGTTCCGACACGATGCCGACCACCCCTTCCGCGCCGACCACCACCATCGCGCCGATGTTCTGCTCAGCCAGACCGGCAAGCAGTTCCCGCACTGTCGCGTCGGGATTGATCGTCACCACCGCTGCCCCCTTGTTCCGCAAGACGTCCGCGATCCGCATTGAGGCCTCCCGCCGGTAGTGACCCGATTCACACCAGGCTACGGCTAACTTGCGCGGCGGGAAAGCCGCCACCCCAACACGACGGTGGCCCGCCGCGCGAATCGCCGGGTTGCGCCGCAGCGCACGGGCCCCGGCTGGTAAGGATGTCGCCATGATCGAGATCACCTTGCTGGGCACCGGCAGCCCCATTCCCGACCCGAACCGCGCCGGGCCGGCCACCTTGGTGCGGGCCGGCGGGCAGGTGTTCTTGATCGATTGCGGGCGCGGTGTTCTGCAGCGCGCGGCCGCTGTCGGCGTGGGCGCCGCCGGTTTGTCGGCGCTGCTGCTCACTCATCTGCACAGCGACCACATCGCCGATCTCGGCGACGTGATCATCACCAATTGGGTCACCAACTTCGCTCCCGCTCCCCCGCCGCTGCAGATCATCGGGCCGCCGGGCACCGCCGAGGTGGTGGCGGCGACGCTGCGGGCCTTCGGGCACGACATCGGCTACCGCATCGCCCACCACGCCGATCTCAACGCACCGCCGCCGGTCGAGGTCCACGAATACACCGACGCCACCGTGTGGGACCGCGAAGGAGTGACGATCCGGGTGGCGCCCACCGATCACCGGCCGGTGGCGCCGACGATCGGGTTCCGGATCGAATCCGGCGGCGCCTCGGTGGTGTTGGCCGGCGACACCGTGCCGTGCGCCAGCCTGGACGAGCTGGCCACCGGCGCAGATGCCTTGGTGCACACCGTTATTCGAAAGGACATCCTCTCCCATGTCCCGCAGCAGCGGGTCAAAGATGTCTGCGATTATCACTCGTCGGTGCAGGAGGCGGCGGCAACCGCGAACCGCGCCGGGGTGGGGACCCTGGTGATGACACACTACGTGCCGGCCATCGTGGCAGGCCAGGAGGACCAGTGGCGGGCTTTTGCCGCGACCGAGTTCAGCGGAGCGATCGAGCTCGGCGACGATCTGCACCGAGTCGAGGTGCACCCCCGGCAATAACGGGCCGTAATGCACGGACTTGGGCTCGCACCGCGATACGATCCAGTCTCCGACCAGTGCTCTTGATCTCGCTCGATCTCAGAGGTGCGCCATGTCGTATGTGATCGCAGGTCCGGCGGCAATCGCTGCGGCGGCCACCGAATTGGCCGGAATCGGTTCGACGATCGGCCAGGCCAACGTCAACGCGGCGGCCATGACGGCCGGCGTGCCGGCGGCCGCCGCCGACCAGGTGTCAGCGGCCGTCGCGGCGTTCTTCGCGGCTCAGGCTCAGGGCTATCAGGGCATCAGCGCCCAGATGGCGGCGTTTCACGACCGGCTAGTGCAGGCCCTGTCCGCCGGCGGGGCGGCCTACGCCGGTGCCGAGGCCGCCAGCGCCCAGAACCTGCTCGATCTGATCAACGCGCCCGCCCTGGCGCTGTTCGGCCGCCCGTGGATCGGCAACGGCGCCGACGGCGGGACCGTCGGCGGAATAGGTCAGCCCGGCGGGCCGGGCGGACTGCTCTATGGCAACGGCGGCCGGGGTGGCAACAGCGCGCTGGCCGGCGTCGCCGGCGGCAACGGCGGGGCCGCCGGCCTCATCGGTAACGGCGGCACCGGCGGCACCGGAGGCACCGGAGGCAGCGGCGGGCTGGGTGGCAACGCCTTCCTGATCGGCGGCGGCGGCGCCGGGGGCACCGGCGGCGCGGCCGTCGGTGCCGGGTTCGCGGGCAGCGGCGGCAACGGCGGGTTGGGCGGCCTGCTGTATGGCAACGGCGGGGCGGGCGGAACCGGCGGGGCCGGGGTGGCTGCCACCACCATCGGCGGCATGGGCGGGTTCGGCGGCGACGCCTGGCTGTTCGGCAGCGGCGGGGCCGGCGGCCAGGGCGGCGACAACACTTTCAACCTCAGTGGCCAAGGCGGCCTGGGCGGCGACGGCGGCAGTGGCGGAGCGCTTTTCGGCAACGGTGGCGTCGGCGGTGGCGGCGGCAACGGCGGCGCCACCGGCGGAGCCGCCGGGAACGGCGGTTCCGCCGGCTACGCGATCGGCAGCGGCGGGGCCGGCGGCGTGGGCGGCGATGGCGGCACCGTTTTCGGCGGGCAGGGCGGGGACGGCGGTCGGGCGGCGACGATCTTCGGGTTCGGCGGCGCTGGGGGCAACGGCGGGATCGGCAACTATGCCCTGTTCCCCTCCGGCGGCGCCGGCGGGACCGGCGGCGCCGCCGTGCTCTTTGGCCTCGGCGGGGTGGGCGGACACGGTGGCTCCGGCGGCGGCTACGGGGGCCAGGGTGGAGCGGGCGCCTGGGTAATCGGCAGTGCCGGCGACGGCGGGGCCGGCGGCGCGGGCAACATCAACAGCGTGGCCGGCGGCCAGGGCGGAAACGGTGGGGACGCCTTTTTCATCGGCAACGGCGGCAACGGCGGCGCCGGCGGACACGGTTTCGGCGCCGGCCCGCCGGGCAAGGGCGGGGGTGGCGGCACCGCCGGGGTAATCGGCTGGGCGGGAAATCCCGGTCCGGACGGTTAAGCCAACCGGGTGATCTCCACCTCCACGTCGAGGTCGGTCGCACCCAGTCCGGAGTAGATACCCTTCAGCGGAGACACGTCGCTGTAGTCCCGGCCGACACCCACGCTGATGTACTGCTCGGTGATCTCGGTGTCGTTGGTGGGGTCGTAGTTCCACCACGCGCCCGTCCAAGCCTGTATCCAGGCATGGCTACGTCCGGCGACGGTTTTTCCGGCCACGGCGTCGCGCTCGGGATGCAGATATCCGGATACGTAGCGTCCGGGAATTCCCATGCTGCGCAACACCATTAGCGTCAGGTGGACAAAGTCTTGGCAGACGCCGCGGCCCTGCTCCAGCGCGTCGAGTCCCGATGAGTAGACACCGGTGGTACCCGGAATATAGTCCAATTCGCTTCGGGCCCAACGGGATGCGGCAACGACAGCTTCGGCGGGGTCGTGATACTTGGTGATCCGCCGCCCGACGGCCGCGACGCGTTTGCCAGCGGGGGTGTACCAGGTGGGGCGCAGCACCTCGTCGAACCGGTCGATCACGGCCACCGAGCGCAGCTCCTCCCAGCTGGTCTTGGCCGTCGGCGGCTCGGGGCGCTCGGTCTCGACAACCGAGGACGAGGTGACCGTCAGCTGCGTGTGCGGCGCATGCAGGTCGAAGGCCGTCACCGCGGTGCCCCAATAGTCGATGTAGCGGTAGGACCGGGTGGCCGGGACGGTTTCGACACGGTTGAGGATGACGTTTTGGCGGGTGTTGGAGCGTGGTGTCAGCCGGGCCTCGTTGTAGGACGCCGTGACCGGCGACTGGTATGCATACCCGGTGGTGTGTACCACCCGCATCCGCCACATCAGGATTCCCCTTGCCTGCCGAACAGTTGGCCACGCTGCCCCGCGTCGGTCCAGGCCACCCACGGCGATACGTGAAAGTACTGCAGGGCCAACGCTTCTCCGACGTCCCGGCAGGTTCGTTGCAGGGCCGCCAACCGGTTGTTGAGGGATTCGAGCAGGACACCGGGCTGCACGAACTCAAGTTCACTGCGTGCCTGCCCGAGTAGCCGCTGCGCTTCGGTGGTGGCCCCGATTCGGCTCTGCGGATTGTGCAGCAACTCCTCGAGGTTGTGTTCGGCCAGCCTCAGCGAGTAGTACACCGAACGCGGGAACAACCGGTCGAGCATCATGAACTCGACCACCCGTCCGGCGTCCAGCACCCCGCGGTAGGTCCGCAGATAGGTGTCGTGCGCGCCGGCCGAGCGCAGCAAGGTGACCCACGCCGGGGACGAGGCGCTGTCGCCCACCCGCGACAACAGCAGGCGCACGGTCATGTCGACCCGCTCGATGGCGCGGCCCAGCAACATGAATCGGTAGCCGTCGTCGCGGGAGAGCGTCGAGTCGGCGAGCCCGGCGAACATCGCCGCACGGCCTTCGATGAACGACAGGAATTCATGTGGCCCAAGACGTTTGGCGGCTCGCTCGCGTTCCGGCAGCGCGTTGTAGGTGGTGTTGAGGCACTCCCAGATTTCGATGGAGGTGACTTCGCGCGCCGACTTGGCGTTTTCCCGCGCCGCCGAGATCGCCCCGACGATCGACGAGCCCCCCTGGGCGGTGGTGCTGAAAGCTACCAAGTCCGTCAGCGACCACAGGTCGAGCTCGTGGTCGGGGGGTTCGATGCCGAGCACCCGCAGCAGCAGCCGGGAGGCGTGGTCGGGGTCGACGCTGGAGTCCTCGAGCAGTTGGTGCACCGCGACATCCAGGATGCGCGCCGTGTCGTCGGCGCGCTCGACATAGCGGCCGATCCAATAGAGCGCTTCTGCGTTGCGCGCGAGCATCAGTCGGTCGCTTTCTGCTGTTGCTGGGATTGTTCGTTGCGGGGTGGGTCGGTCGGCGGTTGCTCGGGCACCGCCCGCGGCAGCGACCGCACCACTTGCGCGCGGCCCAGTTCACGATCGGCCGCCGAAGCACGCGGCGCCAGCACCCAGGTGTCCTTGGATCCGCCGCCCTGGCTGGAGTTGACCACGCGGGAGCCCTCTACCAGAGCTACCCGGGTCAGTCCGCCCGGCAGCACCCAGACGTCGTTGCCGTCGTTGACCGCGAACGGCCGCAGGTCGACGTAGCGCGGCGCCAACGAGCCCTCGATCCGGGTCGGCACCGTCGACAGCTCCATCATCGGCTGGGCGATCCAGCTACGGGGATTGTCGCGAATCTTCTTGCCGACGGCGGCCAGCTCCTTCTCGGAGGCTTGCGGGCCGAAGACGATGCCGTAGCCGCCGGAGCCCTCGACCGGTTTGAGGACCAGCTCGTCGATTCGGTCGAGTACCTCTTCGCGTTCGTCCTCTAGCCAGCACCGATAGGTCTCCACGTTGGCCAGCAGCGGCTTTTCGCGCAGGTAGTACTCGATCATGGTGGGCACGTAGGTGTAGACGAGCTTGTCGTCGCCGACACCGTTGCCGATCGAGCTGGAGATGACGACATTGCCGGCGCGGGCGGCGTTGACCAGGCCCGCCACCCCGAGCACCGAGTCGGCGCGGAACTGCAGCGGGTCCAGGTATGCGTCGTCGATGCGCCGGTAGATGACGTCGACCTGGCGCTCGCCCTCGGTGGTGCGCATGTACACCTGGTTGTCACGGCAGAACAGGTCGCGGCCTTCGACCAGCTCCACACCCATCTGGCGGGCCAGCAGTGAATGCTCGAAGTAGGCCGGGTTGTAGACCCCGGGGGTCAGGACCACCACCGTGGGATCGGCCTCGTTGGTGGCCGCCGAGTTGCGCAGTGCCCGCAGCAGGTGCGCCGGATAGTCGTCGACCGCGCGGACCCGGTGGGTGGCGAACAGGTTGGGAAAGACCCGCGCCATGGTGCGCCGGTTCTCCATCACGTAGGACACGCCCGACGGCGAGCGCAGGTTGTCCTCCAACACCCGGAAGTCGCCGCGATCGTCGCGGATCAGGTCGATGCCGGCCACATGGATGCGCACCCCGTTGGGCGGAACGATCCCCACCGCCTCGCGATGGAAGTGCTCGCACGAGGTCACCAGCCGGCGTGGGATCACGCCGTCGCGCAGGATTTCCTGGTCACCATAGATGTCGTCGAGGTAGCGCTCGAGGGCCTGGACGCGCTGGATGATGCCGCGTTCCAGCCGGGTCCACTCGGTAGCCGAGATCACCCGGGGCACCAGGTCCAGCGGAAACGGTCGCTCCTGGCCCGACAGCGAAAAGGTGATGCCCTGGTCGATGAACGCCCGGCCCAGCGCATCGGCTCGCGCTTTGAGCTCCGATGCGTCGGTGGGCGCCAGCTCGGCATAGATGCCCTTATAGGGGCCACGAACGTTGCCCTGCGCGTCGAACATCTCGTCGAAGGCCAAGGCATAAGCGCCCGAACCGTCCGACTTGTGATAGCCGTCGAAGATGCGCTCCGAACGGGCGGATGATCGCCGCCTGGTCGCTTCGATCGGGTCAGAAAGACTCACCCGTGTCATGCTGCCTCACTTCGGGCGTTTCAGCAGGCCAGGGACTGGTCTTTTGGGCGAAAACGTAACCGACTGCTAACCTGAGCAGTCGTTGTCGGGCGACAGGGGCGCCCGAGCAATCCCCGAATCGACATAAGGAATCAACGCGTGGCCAATATCAAGTCGCAGCAAAAGCGCAACCGGACCAACGAACGCGCCCGACTGCGCAACAAGTCGGTGAAGTCGTCGCTGCGTACCGCTGTCCGGGCGTTTCGCGAGGCCGCGCACGCCGGCGACAAAGACAAGGCCGCGGAGCTGCTGGTGTCGACCAACCGCAAGTTGGACAAGGCGGCCAGCAAGGGCGTGATCCACAAGAACCAGGCGGCCAACAAGAAGTCGGCCCTGGCGCGGACCCTCAACAAGCTCGGCTGAGTCCTCAGCTGCGGTCGGCGACCAACTCGGCCACCTTCCGCACCGCGGATTCCAGCGCATAGTCGGCGTCGGCCACGGCCCCTTTGACGTTGGCATTCAGCTCGGCGACCAGCCTCATCGCCGTCGCCACCTTGTCGCGTGACCAGCGCCGCGCCTGCTTGTGCGCCTTCTGTACCCGCCAGGGCGGCATGCCCAGTTGCGACGCCAGCCGATACGGGTCGCCGGACAACGGCCCCACCCGGCCGATCGTGTGCACCGCTTCGGCCAGCGCGTCGGCCAGCACCACCAGCGGCTCGCCGCGCATCATGGCCCAGCGCAGCGCTTCGGCGGCTCCGGCCACATCGCCGGTGACGGCCTTGTCGGCGATGTCGAAGCCCTTCACTTCGGCCTTGCCGCTGTGATAGCGGCGAACCGCCGCCACGTCGACGTGACCACCGGTGTCGGCGACCAACTGCGAGCAGGCCGCGGCGAGTTCACGCAGATCCGAACCGACCGCGTCGAGCAAGGCTGCCACGGTCTCGTCGTCGACTTTGACGCGCAGACAACGAAATTCACCGCGGACAAAGTCGAGGCGTTCGGTCAGCTTGGTGATCCGTGCGCACGGATGCACCTGCGCGCCCAGCGACTGCAGTTGGCCGGCCAGGGCTTTGGCTCGTCCGCCGCCGGAGTGCACCACCACCAGCACGGTGCCCGATGGCAGGTCGGCAGCAGTCGACGCGATCATCGCGACGGCATCCTTGCCCGCCTCTGCGGCGGCCTCCAGCACGACGATCCGCTCGTCGGCGAACAGCGAGGGGCTCAGCAACTCGGCGAGCTCGTAGGTGCTGACGTCGCCGGCCCGCAGGCGGTTGATCGGCACGTCATCGGCGCCCGGGCCGGCACCGGCTGCGGTGCCGGCGCGTTGCCGCGCCGACCGCAGTATCTCCGCAACCGCCCGCTCAACCAACAGTTCTTCGTCGCCCAGGACCAAATGCAACGGCGAAATCTCGCTCACCCCACGATGGTGTCACGTGGGGCCGACCAGACCCGCCAGCGACCAGGCCACAAGGCATCCCAGGGCGGCCACCAGCGCCCAACTCGTCGCGACACGAAACCACCGGAATCGCCACAGTGCAACCGCCAGCACGGTGACGCCGCCGACGAGCAGCGCACCGGCCAGGCCGTCGGGGACCGGCACCGTTGCCATCGGCGCGCCGGCCGCCCAATGCGCCACCCGCAACACCCACCAGATCTCCGGCCCGGTGAAGCGGATCAACAGCTGCGCCCCGGCCGGCCACAGGACGGCCAGCACGGCTGCCCCGCTGCCCAGCACCGTGATCGGGGCGATCACCGCTGCCGCCGCGAGGTTGGCGAACACCGCGACCAGGCTGAATCGGCCCGAGATCGCGGCGACCAGCGGAGCCGTCACCACCTGCGCGGCGGCGGCGACCGCCAGCGCATCCGCCAGCGGTTTGGGCAATCCCCGCGCGACCAAGCGGCGCGACCATTGCGGAGCGATGACGACCAGCGCGGCCGTCGCAACCACCGACAGCGCGAAGCCCATATCGACGGCCAGCTGGGGTGCCGTGGCCATCAGCACCAGCACGGTGGCCGACAGCGCCGGAATCGCCTGTCGCCGCCGCGAAGACAGCATCCCAGCCAGGCCGATCGCGCCCATCACGGCGGCCCGCAACACGCTGGCCGTCGGCTGCACCACGACGACGAATGCCGCCAGCGCTCCCCCGGTCAACCCGACGGCCGCGCGCGGTCCGATCAGCCGCGCCGAAAACAGTACTGCCGCACACACGATGGTGACGTTGGCACCCGACACCGCCGTCAGATGCGTCATCCCCGCCGCGCGGAATTCCCGGCCGGTCACCGAGCCGACTGCCGAGGTGTCACCGAGCACCAGCGCGGGCAGCATCGCGGCCTGATCGCCGGGCAACACCTCCCGAACCACGGCGGCAAACCGGCCGCGCACAGTGTGCGCGGCCCGGTACACCGCGCCCGCACGACCCGCGCATACCGTTGGCGGCCGGTCCACCGCGGTGAGTACCGCGACCGTCAGGTCCCGGCGCGTCGGCCGGGTGATGTGCGCGGTGAACCGCACCGGCTGGCCTGCCATCAGCTCGCCGAATTCCGATGCTCGCCCGAAAACGACCACCCGGCCCGATATTTCGCCGTCCCGCAGCCGCTGGATGGTCGCCCGGAACATCAATCGGCCGGCCCCCAGCGACAGGGCGGTTTCGCTGGGAGTGACGGTCACCGGCACGGACGTCCCGAACGCCGCACTGATCGGGTGGCGCCCGACCGCATCGGCTCGCAACGCGATCGCGAATCCATACCCGGCGCCCACCACCCCGACCGCCACCAGGGCGGCGCTGACGGCGCGCAGTCGGGGCGGGCACTTCGGCCGGCGCGCGGCGTGCCACCACAGCGCAGCCGAGCCGGTAGCCACCATCAGGCAGCAGGCCGCGCACGGCCGGCCGACCGGCCACTCGATCCCCGCCGCGGTCACCACCCAACTGGTCAGCGCGGCCGGCACCAAGCGCACGTCCAGCCGCGCCGCGGCGCCGGGAACGGGGCCGACGGGCCCGGTCAGGGGGTGCACCGGTGTCAGACACGGACCAGCGACCGCAGTTTTTCCAGCCGCGCCGGGCCGATGCCGTCGACGTCGGCGAGCTGGTCGACGCTGGTGAACCTGCCGTTGGCCTGCCGCCACGCGACGATAGCGGCGGCGGTGACCGGGCCGACGCCCGGTAGCGTGTCCAGCTGCTCCACGGTCGCGGTGTTCAGGTCGAGCACCTCGGCCGGCTTGGAGCTTGGCTGGGGGCCCGGATGAGGGACACCGGAGGTGGCCGGTCCCGGCGCCGGGGTGCCCGCGCCGATCGAGCTGCGCAGCGTGATCGGTTGACCAGGGATCGGCGCCAGCCCGACCACGATCTGCTCCCCGTCGACCAGCTGGCGAGCCATGTTCAGGCCGATGGTGTCCGCACCCTCGACCGCGCCGCCGGCGGCCTGCAGGGCGTCGGCGATCCGCGCACCCGGAGCCAAGGTGACCAGACCCGGGGTGTGCACCAGTCCGACGACGCTGACCACCACCGGCAGGTCCGGGCCGGGGGGCTGCCCCGCGGTCGCCGACGGTCTCGGGCCGCTTCCCGACGGCCGTGAAACCCGTTCCACCGCGGGAAGTTTGGCCGACATCACCGGAGCAGGCCGGTCGCGCAGCAACGTGAAGACGGTGACTAGTACCGCAAGGGCGGCGACCAGCGCCAACGCGATGGCACCGGCACGTCCCGGGTCTGCGCGCACCTTGGCCAGCCACCCACGGCTTCCGGTAGTCGCCGGGAGCCAGCGTGGCAACAGCGAGTTCGGGTCGTCGTCCGGGCCTTCATCGGCGCCCTCGGCTTCGACGGTGGCCGGGTTGGCGGCCGGCCGGCAATCCGGGTCCGCCCCGAGGCGGCGATGCAAGCGCTCGGCAGGCAGTTCAGTTCGCATGGCGCCGACGGTAGGTGCCTGGACCGTCATCACGATCCCGTCCACCGCGTCGCGACGCCTGTCTGTGGATGAAACCAGGGCTGTGAATGCATGACTTCATCCGTGCCGTCCGTACCGCCCGCGACGTATCAGATTTGGCTCGCCGGCTCCCTGTGGTGGCGACGACCGGAGCCGACCGCTGCCGCGCCACCCCGGTTGACGTTCGGCACCACCCGACGCCTAACGTGCAGGGCAGGATTGCCGGTGGCCATGCGGATGGTTCCAGCTCCACGAGGGGCACGCACCGGCGGTCACCCGACACAGGAGGCTACCGATGAAGCTGGCGCTGACGACCGACGAAGCCGCCTTCCGCGACGACCTTCGCACTTTCTACACCACGCGGATCCCCCAAGACATTCGTGACCGGGTGCGCCGCGGCGACTCGCTGAGCAAGGATGACATCGTCGGCTGCCAGAAGATCCTCAACGATCACGGGCTGGCGGTACCGAATTGGCCGGTCGAATGGGGCGGTAAGGACTGGACACCCACCCAGCACCAAATCTGGGCCGACGAGATGCAACTCGCATGTGTCCCGGAGCCGCTGAACTTCAATACCAAGATGGTGGGGCCGGTGATCGCCGAATTCGGCTCCCAGGAGATCAAGCAGCGGTTCCTGCCGCCGACGGCCAGCATCGACATCTGGTGGTGTCAGGGCTTCTCCGAGCCGGAGGCCGGTTCCGACCTCGCCTCGCTGCGCACCACCGCGGTCCGCGACGGCGACAGTTATGTCGTCAACGGGCAGAAGACGTGGACGACGCTGGGCCAATACGCGGACTGGATTTTCTGTCTGGTGCGCACCGACCCGCAGGCGCCCAAACGGCAGGCCGGCATCTCGTTTCTGCTCGCCGACATGGCCACGCCCGGCATTACCCTGCGCCCGATCAAGACGATCGACGGCGGCCACGAGGTCAACGAGGTGTTTTTCTCCGACGTTCGGGTGCCCGCCGACCAGCTTGTCGGACAAGAGAATCAGGGCTGGACCTACGCGAAGTTCCTGTTGGGCAATGAGCGCACCGGAATCGCCGGGGTGGGCCGTACCAAGGTGCGCCTGGCCGAGGTGAAAAAACATGCCGCGCAGACGGGTTTGCTGCTTGATCCGCTGTTTGCGGCGCGGCTCGCCGAAGCCGAAAACGAGCTACTGGCACTGGAACTCACCCAAGCCCGGGTGGTCTCGGACTCCGCAGACGGTAAGCCGAATCCGGCGTCGTCGGTGCTCAAGCTGCGCGGCAGCCAACTGCAGCAGATCGCCACCGAATTACTGGTCGAGGTGGCCGGTCCCGATGCGCTACCGGCAGACGGCTCCCACGGCGACGAGATCGCTTCGCCGCCATGGGCACGAACCAGCGCGTCCCGCTACCTCAACTACCGCAAGACGTCGATCTACGGCGGCAGCAACGAAGTGCAGCGCAACATCATCGCGTCCACCATTCTCGGATTGTGAGGCAGTCATGGATTTTCAGCTGAGCGACGAACAGACGCTGCTGCGCGACACCACCCGCGACCTCCTGTCGCGCAGTTACGACGCGGAGAGCCGCAACAAGGTCATCGGCACCGATCTCGGGTGGAGCCGCGAGGTCTGGAGTCAACTCGCCGACACCGGGATCTTGAGCCTCGGATTCGACCCTGCCGAGTCCGGGCAGATCGAGATCATGGTGGTGATGACCGAAGTCGGGAGGCGGCTGGCGCCCGAACCCGTGGTGCATGCCGCGTTGGCCCCGGGAGCGCTCATCGCCGAGCTGGGCAACGACGCACAGCTACAGCTGCTCGACGACGTCGCCGCCGGGCAGCTGCTGCTGGCGTTCGCGCACTCAGAGCCCGGCCACCGGACGCCATCCGCCGATATCTCTACTCACGCTGTACGCCAAGGAGATTTGTGGCTGCTCAGCGGACGCAAGAATCCGGTGATGGCCGGCGACTGCGCCGACACGCTGGTGGTCAGCGCCGCGCTGCCCGACGGTGGCGCAGGGTTGTTCCTGGTCGACGGTGAGGCCGTCACCCGCCACCCGTACCCGACGTTCGACGGCCACCGGGGCGCCCAGGTCGATCTGGACCAGACGCCCGCTGAACCTCTGGGTGAGGCCGCTGAAGACGCGTCATCGGCGATCCGTGACGCCATCATTCGTATCCAGGCGGCGTTGTGCTCGGAAGCGGTCGGCGCGATGTCCGAAGCCCTGCGCCTGACCACCGATTACCTCAAGACCCGCAAGCAATTCGGCGTCACGCTCAACAAGTTCCAGGCGCTGACCCAGCGGGCCGCCGATATGTACGTGTCGCTGGAGATGGCCCGCAGCATGGATCTCTACGCAGCGATGTCGATCGCCGACGGCAACCTCGACCCGCTGATCGCGTCCCGGGCGAAGTTGCAGGTGGGCCGGTCCGCTCGGCACATCGCGCAGGAGTCGATTCAGTTGCACGGCGGCATCGGGATGACCGCGGAATATCCGGTGGGGCATTACGCGGCCCGACTCACCGCGATCGAGCACACTCTGGGTTCCGGCCAGGACCACCTGCACGTCCTTATCGACCACCTCGGCGACTACGAGCTTGTCCGGCTTTGATTCGGGCATCGACACGGTTGGCCGGACCGACGTAGCGAGTCGCCGGATTGCACCGGGTGGGCAAGGTTCGGCGAGATGGCCACACTGACCTGGCTCGGCGTGCCCGGCGATGAACAGGCATGGATCACACTCGGATTCACCGTCGACGATGGTGACATCCGGATCGGTCGGGTGTGTTGTACACTCACCGACGAGCGTTGCTGGGGTTTCGACGAAACCCACGACGACGCAGCGATTCTCGGGATACCGACGACGGTCCGGCCGGCGATGACCGGTGCCGTGCACCCATGTGGGGTGACCCAGGTCGACCACGTCGTGTATACGGTGCCAGACTTGGACGTCGGAATCTCCGCTCTCACAGCGACATTGGGCACCCCGCCGCGCCGGCGTTTTCATCCGCGCGGGCCAGACGGTCCGGAAATGGCGTTCTATCGTGTTGGTGAGGCATTCATCGAGGTGGTGGCCAGCGGCGCGGAGCCGGCGCTGATCGGGCTGGCATTGCGTTCTCCTGACCTGGATGGCAGCGTGAACGCGATCCGAGCGGCCGGTGGTCCGATCTCGGACCCGAAACCCGCGGTCCAAGGCGGTCGCATCGCCACCGTATGGCACGGCCACCTCGGTTGGGGCCTGGCCATCATGGGGCCATAGGATTTTCGGATCGCTGACCGGCCGCGCAACTGAGGCCGCGAGCGACTGTGGTAAGCAGCTCTGGCGGGTCCTTCAGAACTCGAACGCCGTTTGAGCGGGGACGTAGCTGGCAAACGCTGCATCGAGCCGACTCACCAAGCCAGAGTCCTTGGTGCGCAACCGGTTCGCCGCGGCCAACGTGGACGCCCGGTGCACCCCGAGGTACAGGCTGCCCAGCACGTCGCGACCCAACACGACGTCCGCCGCCGCATCCGTCGGGCTACAGCTGGCACGTCCGTCCCGGATCTGCAGCCGATATCGACCCCCATCAGATACGCCGATCACTGTGGCGAGGTCGGCACAATAGCCGCGCGCCTCGAGCGCGGCCGGGATATCCATAATTCGCAGCCACAGACCATCTTGGCGAAATGTCGGGCTGGCCAGACGCGTATCGGTGAGCAGGAACGCCAGCGGGTCGTCCGGATGGGTGATAACTCTGACTCGCTCCATCGAGTCAAGCCCGAGCAGCGCACGCCATAAGGAGATGTGCGCGTCGGCGGTTACAGCACGCAGCTCCTCGACCCGCGCCAACTTCTGATCCGAGGCGTCCACCCGATACAACGCATAGCCGTCGGTGTGCAGGAAGCCAAACAATCTTGCGTCACCGCGTGGTGAATTCGTGCATTCACCCAGCGCGTCTTCCCAAAGCACGTCAGGACGGACCAGCCCGCCGGGCACCTGTTGGCGCCAGCGCTCGTAGATCGCAGCGAACTCGTCGCGATGCTCGGCGGGGTTAACCAACCGGACCCTTCCGCCGTCGGGTGCGTCGAGGTGGAACCGGGCGAAACGCCGGTCGAGGGTCAACTCCTGCAGTACGGTGGCAGGCCCATAGCCGAACCGGCCGTAGATACCACCCTCGCTGGCATACAACGCCGCCATCGGGTACCCCGAATCGGCTATACGCCAGTGCAATTCGGCACACATCGCGCGCAACACGCCCCGACGGCGATGCGTCGGCGCGACCGCGACAAAGCTCAGGCCGGCGGTCTGCAGCACCGCGCCGCCGGGAACCGTCAACCGCAGATCCAGGTACAGCGCCATGCCCACGATGTCGCAACCGTCGCAAACCACCACTGCACCGTCAGCGGGTATCAGACTGCGCCAGGTGTTGGCCGGACGAGGACCCATGAAGTCCGGAAAGCTGGCGGCCGCCAGGAAGTACATTGACGGCCAGTCGTCCTCCGTTGGGCTACGGAGTATCAGGGATGTCGGTAAATCCTTTGGCACGGCGACGGTCACGAAACCGACTCTGGCACATACCCGCGCCCCCGCGCATCTGAATATCGCGGCAATAATGGTCCAATCGCACCCGGCAAAGGAGCCCTCGATGAACACAGACCGCCCGCTGCGGGTGATCCAGTGGACCACCGGAAACATCGGGCGGCGATCGCTGCACGCCATCATCGACCGGCCCGACATGCAACTCGTCGGGGTGTATGCCCACGGGCCGGACAAAGTCGGTGTGGACGCCGCCGACCTGGCGGGCTGGCCCGAGCCGACCGGAGTGCACGCCACCGACGACGTCGACGCGCTGCTGGCGCTGGGCGCCGACGCGTGTTGCTATAACCCGTTGTGGCCCAACATCGATGATCTGGTGCGTCTGCTGGAAGCGGGTGTCAACGTGTGCACCAGCGCCGCCTGGATCACCGGCGGCAAGCAGACGCCGCAGGATCGAGACCGCATCATCGCTGCCTGCGAGCATGGCGGCTCGACGATCTTCGGCAGTGGAGCGCATCCCGGCATGACCAACATGGTCGGCATGGTGCTCAGCGCCGCGTGCGAACGCGTCGACGAAATCCGCATCACCGAATCCGTGGACTGTTCCACCTACGAATCGGCGGAAACGCAGACGGCGATGGGCTTTTCGCGGGACCCCGACACCCCGGGCCTGGCCGAGAGTGTGCGTGCCGAAAGCGAGGTCTTCGCCGAATCGGCAGCCATGATGGCCGACGCGATCGGGGCCAAGCTGGACAGGATGACCTTCGACGTCACCTTCACCGCGGCCACCGCAGATACCGACCTGGGCTTCATGACGATCCCCGCCGGCACGGTCGGCAGCGTGTACGGCTACCACCGCGGCTGGCAGGGCGACCGCAACGTCGTCAGCGTCGGATTCAACTGGACCATGGGCAACCACGTGGTGCCGCCCAAACCGCTGGAGCACGGTCACGTCATCCAGGTCTTCGGCCTGCCGAACATGCGCACCGTGCTGCACTGCCTGCCGCCGAAGGATTGGACGGAGCCGGGTTTCATGGGCCTGGGCATGATCTACACGGCGATGCCGGTCACCAACGCGGTTCCGGCGGTGGTGGCCGCCAGACCGGGGATCGTGACGCTGGCCGATCTGCCGCCCATCACCGGCCGGGTGGCGCGCTAGCACTGAACCCGGGTATCCGACCGGCACCCCCGAGGAACGGTCACGTGCACTAAGGGTAAGGTGCTTAGCCAAGCAAAGGTTCTGTCTGCACCGGGCCTGGCTTACCGGGTGGGCCGCGACGACCTTTGGCGGTGAGCGGAAGGCGGTCAAGTGAAAACGATTCGCATTACCACCGTGACCAGGCACCTATGGATACCGCTGGTCCTGGTGATCGTGCTCGCGGTCTCCGGTTTGGTGGTGATGCGGCTGCACCGGATCTTCGGTTCCCAGGACCTCAACGCAAACGTCGGCGGCGGGATCGAGATCGTGCAATTCAACCCCAAGGTCGTCACCTATGAGGTCTTCGGTCCGCCCGGGAGCACCGCCAACATCAACTACTGGGACGCCGACGCCAACACTCACCAGGTCAACGCCGTAGCGCTGCCGTGGTCGGTGACGGTCTCGACGACGCTGCCCTCGGTGAGCGCCAACATCATGGCGCAGGGCGACGGCAGCCGGATCGGCTGTCGGATCACGGTGGACGGTGTCGTCCGGCAAGAGAAGAAGTCCGACGGCGTCAACCCGCAGACTTTCTGCCTGGTGAAATCCGCATGAGCCACGTGGAAGACCCGACCACGAGCGTGATCAGTACCCACCACGCCGAGACACGCCCCAGCAGCCACCCGCACCGGCCCGTCATCCCGCACACCATCCGTATCTTCGCGGTGCCGCTCATCCTGGCCTGGGTAGTGCTGACCGTCATCGTCAACGTCGCCGTGCCGCGACTGGAAGTCGTCAGCGAGGAACATTCCGCGCCGATGACGCCATTGGACGCCCCGTCGATGAAGGCAATGATGCTGTTGGGGCACAACTTCCGGGAGTTCGATTCCAACAGCACGGTCATGATCGTCCTGGAAGGTCAGCAACCCCTCGGCGACGACGCGCACCACTACTACGACAACTTGATTCGCCAACTGCGCCAAGATCCCAAGCACGTCCAGCACATCCAGGATTTCTGGGGAGACCGGCTCACGGCGGCCGGCGCGCAGAGCGCCGACGCCAAGGGCGCCTACGTCATGCTGAACCTCGCCGGCAACCAGGGCACCACGCTGGCCAACGAATCCGTCGAGGCCGTCCGCAAGGTGATCGACCACAACCCGCCGCCGCCCGGGGTGAAGGCCTACGTCACCGGTCCCGCCGCGCTCAGTGACGACATGCACATCATCGGCAACGCCAGCCTGGCCAAGATCACGCTGTTCACCCTCGGCGCCATCGCCATCATGTTGCTGCTGGTCTACCGCTCAATCGTCACCACGTTGGTCCAGTTGTTCATGACCGGCATTGCGCTGGCTTCCGCGCGCGGGGTGGTCGCGGTTCTGGGGTACCACAACGTCTTCGGGCTCACCACGTTCGCCGCCAACATCCTCACCATGCTGGCGATCGCCGCCGGAACCGACTACGGGATCTTCCTCGTCGGCCGTTATCAGGAGGCGCTAAGAGCCGGCGAAGATCGAGAAACCGCCTACTACACCACCTTTCGCGGGGTGGCCCCGGTGGTGTTGGGCTCGGGACTGACCATCGCCGGGGCGACCTACTGTCTGAGCTTCGCGCGGCTGCCCTGGTTCAACACCATGGGAGCGCCCGTGGCGATCGGCATGCTCGTGGTCGTGTTGGCCGGGGTGACGCTGGGTCCGGCGGTGGTGTTCGTGGGCAGTCGTTTCCACCTGTTCGAGTCCAGGCGGGCAGCCGGGAAGGGTCGGCTGTGGCGGCGGGTCGGCACCGCCGTGGTGCGTTGGCCGGCACCGATTCTGGCGGTCAGTGGGGCGATTGTGCTAGTGGGCATGGTGGCGCTGCCGACGTTCAAAACCAGCTACAACGACCGCTACTATCTGCCGGCCGCAGCCTCCTCCAACCTCGGGCAAGCCGCCGCCGACCGGCATTTCTCCCAGGCGCGGATGAACCCGGACATGCTGATGATCGAGGCCGATCACGACATGCGAAATACCGCAGACATGCTGGTCTTGGACAAAGTGGCCAAAAACGTCATCCGGGTTATCGGTATCGCCATGATCCAGGACATCACCAGACCGCTGGGCATCCCAATTCAACACAGCTCCATACCATTTCAGAACAGCATGCAAAGCCAGACGACCATGCAGAACATGGCGTTCCTGAAGGACCGCATGGCCGACATCACCAAGATGGCCGACGAAATGCAATTCATGATCGACACGATGCAGCGCATGTACCGGGTGACCCAAGAGCTTTCCAGCGCCGCCGACGACAGCGCACGGACCACGGCCGAAACAGCGGAGATAACCAACCGATTGCGGGACCACATCGCCGATTTCGACGACTTCTGGCGTCCGATCCGTAGTTACTTCTACTGGGAGAAGCACTGCTTCGACATACCCATCTGCTGGTCGTTGCGGTCCCTGTTCGACTCGTTGGACGGCTTCGATCAGCTGGCCGGGCAATTCGACGAACTGACCGCAGACATCCGGCGCACTGCCACCGCCACCCACGAGATGCTGGTGCTGATCCCGCCGATGATCGAGACCATGAAGACCACCAAGGCGCTGACGCTGACCATGCAGGCCACCTTCTCGGCCATGCTCGACCAGATGGACGAGCTGAGCAATACCGCCATCGTCATGGGGCAGAGTTTCGACGCCTCCAAGAACGACGACTTCTTCTACCTGCCGCCCGAAGCGTTCGACAACCCCGACTTCCAGACCGGGCTTCGGATGTTTTTGTCGCCGGACGGCAAGTCCGCGCGCTTCTTCATCACCCACCAGGGCGATCCAATGACCCCGGAAGGAATCTCGCGAGTCGACGCCGAGCGCACCGCCGCCCAGGAGGGCCTCAAGCAGTCGTCGCTCTCGGATGCCAAGGTTTATCTCGGCGGAACCGCCGCGACGTTCAAGGACATGGCCGACGGCGAAAAGTACGACCTGATGATCGCGGTGGTGTCGGCACTGACGCTGATCTTCATGATCATGCTGTTGCTGACCCGAAGCGTGGTCGCCGCACTGGTCATCGTCGGCACCGCGGCGAGCTCGATCGCCGCGTCCTTCGGGTTGTCGGTGCTGATTTGGCAGGATCTGTTCGGCATCAAGATCCACTGGATCGTGGCGGCGCTGTCCGTCATCATCCTGCTGGCCGTGGGGTCCGACTACAACCTGCTGTTGGTCTCGCGGTTCCGGGAAGAGATCCATGCCGGACTCAAGACCGGAACCATCCGCTCCATGGCCGGCACCGGCGGGGTGGTGACGGCCGCGGGTCTGGTGTTCGCCTTCACCATGGCCGCCATGCTGGGAAGCGAATTGCGGGTGCTCGGCCAGTTCGGGTCGACCGTCTGTATCGGCCTGCTGCTCGACACGTTGATCGTGCGCACCCTGCTGATGCCGTCGATCGCCACGCTGCTGGGCCGCTGGTTCTGGTGGCCCCAGGTGGTGCACCCCCGCGGCCACAACGCCCGGAGAGCGTAATGCCCGCGAAAATCGTTCGGGTACTTTGATTTTCAAGTCCCGCGCGGTTGATGCCGGATCGATAAGCACACCAGGTGGCTTGGTTGCTCCGCACAGCAGCGCCGAACGTATTTGATGCAACCGTGTACAAGCCACCAAAGGCGATATCAGAATAATTTCATCGCTGTTTCATCGCCGCTGCAGATCCTCATCTGGCGACAGCGCAAGTGCGACGGACGGGAGGTACGAGATGTCGTACGTGAGCCTGGCGCCCGAGCTGGCGACGGTCGCGACGACGGACCTGACCCGTATCGGCTCAGCAATCAGCGCCGCAAACACCGCCGCCGCCGCCCCGACAACGGCGCTGCTGGTCGCCGGCGCCGATGATGTCTCGGCAGTGATGGCCACGCTGTTTGCCGAATACGGTCGCCAGTATCAGGCAATGGCCGCACAGGTCGCGGCATCTTATGACCAATTCACCCGCTCGGTGGTGGCCGGCGTGAACGCGTATGCGGCCGCCGAGGCCGCCAACATCACCCGGCTTGCGACGAGCGTGGTCAATGCGGTCAATGAGCCCGTCCTCGAGCTGACCGGGCGCCCGCTGATCGGCGACGGCGCCAACGGATACACCAACGCTCAAGGCGTGGGGACGGCCGGCAAACCCGGCGGCTGGTTGTACGGCAATGGCGGTACCGGTGGCACCAGCACTCGCGCCGGAGTGCCCGGGGGTGCCGGCGGGGCCGCGGGTCTGATCGGCGCCGGCGGTACCGGCGGCAGCAGCGTTTACGGCGGGGCGCCCGGCGGTGCCGGCGGGCCCGCGATCCTGATCGGTGACGGCGGCACGGGCGGGGCCAGCGGGCCCGGCGGGGTCGGTGGCGTTGGCGGCCGCGCCGGTTTGCTGTGGGGGCACACCGGCACCGCCGGCATCAGCACCCTGCTTTCGCCGAACCAAACCCTGATCTATGTGGATCAATACGGCAACCCGCTACTCAACATCTCGGTGGGCGGCGGACCCAGCTTGCCCGTCATCGTCGACTCCGGCTCCACGGGGCTCTTGGTCCCACCGCAATACGTCAATCTGGCGGCTCTCGGCCCGCCCACCGGGACGGGCTCCGTCAGTTACGGCCTCAGCAGCACCGGTCGGCTCTACATCGACTACCAGACATATCAAACGACGGTGAATTTCGGGAACGGCATCCTCACCGATCCGACCACCGTTGGCGTCGCCACCTCCGCATATCTGGGTACGCCAAGTAACCCCATTGACGTTTCGCTGTTACCCGCCTATCTGGGCGTCGGTCCCAACAACATGTACCCGTTCGCCACCCCCACCAACGCGGCGTTACCGGTGAACATGAATCAGGGCGTGCTCATCAATATGCCCCGGGGTTTGCTGGAGTTCGGCCCAAATTCGCTGCCGCCCATCGTCCAGCTCAATGGAGCACCGGGAACCATGGTTCAGGTACAGATCAACAACGGATTGCCGCAGACCGTCCCCGCATACATCGACTCCGGCGGCGTGGGCGGAACCATCCCACAATCGTTGGTGCCTGGCCTGGCGGTCGGCAATCACCTTCCCGCAGGCACCACCATCACCGTCTCCACGATCAACGGTGTGCCGCTCTACACGCAGACGGTCACTGCGGCCGATTCGCCGACCGTTGTGTCCGCGGGCAATCCGTTCAATACCGGGAATTACCCCTTCTCCATCGGGCCGATCTATATCTGGAACGATCCCAGCCCGATAGGAACGACGGTCTTCGACCGACTGGCCTGAGGCGTCAGCGGTAGCGGTCAACGTGCAGGCAGACCGCGACCGCCCCGGCGCCCACGTGTACCGCCAGCACCGGTCCCAAGTCGGTCACGATTGCCGGTTCCCCCGCCGGCAGCCGCCGGGCCAGCTCCGCCGCCACTTCCCCGGCGCCGCCGGAGTTGGCGACGTGTTGCACCGCAACGGCAGCAGGGCCTTCGCCGACCACCTCGCACACCCGGTCGATCATCGCCGCCATCGCGTGTTTGACGGTGCGAACACGTTGGGCCAGAACAAGTTTCCCGTCGTCGATGCGAAGTATCGGCTTGAGAGCCAGCGCGGTACCCAGCCATGCCTTGGCGCCGCCGATCCGTCCGCTGCGGCGCAGGTTGTCCAGCCGGTGTACGACGATGAACGCCTGCGTGTGCCGCACCGCTTCCTGCGCTGCGCGAGCAACGGCATCCAGGTCATCGCCGGCGGCGGCGGCACGCGCGGCGGCCAGCACAGCGAATCCGGTGCCCATCGCCGCCGACTTCGAGTCGATGACCCGCACGGCCGGGCCGAGGCCGGCCGCGGTCAGCTCGGCAGCACGAAAGGTTCCCGACAGTCCCGACGAGATATGTACCGCCACCACTCCGTCTCCGTCGCTGTCGGCCAGCGCCTGCCGGTAGGCGGCATCCAGTTCGGCCGGGGTCGCCGCGGCGGTGGTGGCAGGACGCTGGTAGATGTCGGCGGGTATCGCATCGACACCGTCGCGCAGGTCGGCGCCGTCGAGCAGGATGTGCAGCGGCACTTCGCGTATCGCCCAGGTGTCACGCAGATCGGCCGGCAGGCGCGCCGACGTATCCGTCACCACCACGACAGACATGGCTCAGTGGCGCGGTTTCTCGTTCGGCACCCCTGCTTCGGCCAGCGCCTTGAGCATCAGTTCCGCGACTGCCTGATGGGCTTCGAAGTTCCAGTGAATGCCGTCCGGATTGCCTCGCCCAGTCATAATGTGCTCGGCGACAGCGGCTTTGAGGTCCACCAGGGGAATATCGTGGCCCTGCGCCCATTCGGTGATGGCCGCCGCGGTAGCCGCCCGCCCGTGGTGCGCCCTGCGGTAGGTCTCGGCGATGTGCACCGACGGCAGGGAGGCCACCACCGGGATGCCGGGCCGGTTGAAATCTATTGCCCCGCGGGTCTGTTCGAGGTATTCGACGGTCAGATGCGGGGGTAGCGCGGACCGGGCCACCGGCGAAAACCGAGGCTGCACCCAGGCGTAGCCGTCGCGCGCCCACCGCCGTAACCGAGGTGGGCGGACGTAGCGGATGAGTTCACGCAGCGCGGTCGGCAACACCGACGGCAGCGAATCCATCCCGCTGGTGGCGAAGACCACCGCTCCCGCCCGGGGCAGCGCCGCCCACGATCGCGGGTCCTGGGTCGCCGCCCACCACACGTCCCGGCAGGTCCAGCCGATGCGGCCGATCAGTTCCAGATCCCAATCTAGTTGGGCTGCAACGATATTAGGCCAGATTCGCGGGTCGTCGGCGGGCAGGCCGCCGGTGGGCCCGTAATAGGCCAGCGAGTCGGCGAAGACCAGCAGCGCCGGCCGAGTCTCAGAGCACATCGCCGATAACCTGAGCCGAGGCATTCCACACGTCGAGGCGCCAGCGGATGTGGCCATCGGCACCCGTCGAATGTCCGCTGAGTTGTGTCCAACTGGCATTGCCCATACCACCGAGGGCGGGCCAGTGGGCTACCGGCAGCTGCAGCAGCGCGGCGGTCAGCGCGGCGATGAGCCCTCCGTGGGTCACCAGCACCACCGGTCGATCCGGTTGCTGGGGGTCACCCCATCCCGGTTCGCTGGACACCAGTTCGGTGACCACCGGCAGACTTCGGGCGGCGACGTCGATCCTGGTTTCCCCGCCGTGCGGTGCCGACGTCGCATCCTCCCGCCAGGCCAGCCGCGCACCGGGTGCTTCGTCGTCGATCTCGGCGTGGGTCATGCCCTGCCAGTCGCTGATGTGAGTTTCGCGCAACCGGCGGTCAACCCGGACCGGCAATCCGGTCCGTTCTCCCAGCGTCATCGCCGTGTCGTAAGCGCGCCGCAGATCCGACGACACGATCAGCAACGGCTGCATCTTGCCCAGCGCTTCGGCGGCGGCGACCGCCTGCGCTCGGCCCAGGTCAGTCAGGTGGGTGTCGAGGTGACCCTGCATCCGGCTGCCGAGGTTGAAATCGGTTTGCCCGTGGCGCAGCATCACCAGCCGCCGCACGCTCATTGCCGATCCTCGGAGGTGGGCGCCAGGTCCACCGGCACCACCGGGCAGTCGCTCCACAGCCGGTCCAGGGCGTAGAAGTCGCGGTCATCCTGGTGCTGGACATGCACGACGATGTCGCGGTAATCCAGCAACGTCCAGCGGCCTTCCCGGGCGCCCTCGCGCCGCGCCGGCCGGTAACCCGCCCGGCGCATCTTCTCCTCAACTTCGTCGACGATCGCGTTGACCTGCCGTTCGTTGGACGCCGAGGCAATGACGAAACAGTCCGTGATGACCAGTTGCCCGGAGACGTCGATGACCACGACGTCGTCGGCGAGCTTGGCTGCGGCCGCACCGGCGGCCACCGTCGCCATATCGATGGCTTCTTTAGTGGCGGTCATGCGCTGTTCCCCGCGGTCAGGCTGGAACTCGTGGGGTTCGCTGGCTCCTCGGCTTTGCGGTAGAGGCCGCGTTTGGAGACGTACTGCACGACGCCGTCGGGCATCAGGTACCACAAGGGCCGTGATTCCGCGGCCCGCTGACGGCAGTCGGTGGAGGAGATGGCCAGCGCCGGGATCTCGACCAGGGTCAAGGCATCCTCGGACAGCCCGGCCACGGCGGCGGTGACATGGTCGTGGCGCAGGTCGTAGCCGGGCCGGCTGACACCGACGAACCGCGCCAGCTCGAACAGCTCCTCCCAGCGGTGCCACGACAGAATCGACGCCAGCGCGTCGGCGCCGGTGATGAAGTACAGCTGCGCCTGCGGATCCAGGTCGTGCAGATCGCGCAACGTGTCCTTGGTGTAGGTGGGGCCGCCGCGGTCGATGTCGACTCGGCTCACCGAAAAGCGGGGATTGGACGCGGTCGCGATCACCGTCATCAGATAGCGGTCCTCGGCGGCGGAAACGTCGCCGCCCTTCTGCCATGGCTGGCCGCTGGGCACGAACACCACTTCATCCAGGTCGAACCGGTCGGCCACCTCACTGGCGGCAACCAGGTGGCCGTGGTGGATGGGATCGAACGTCCCACCCATCACTCCTAGCCTGCGACGGTGCTTTTGCACGATTTGCCAGCTTACTTCGACCTTTCACGGATCTTGTCGCGCGGTTCAGCTGGCCGGCGTCCGGCTTCGTCGACGACGCGCTGGCCGGTGCGGCCGCCGAAGAGCATCGGCTGCCCCTGGCATCCCGGAATCGGCTGCCGCCGAAGGCTACCGCGGCTCACTCGGAAATTCATGGTGACCACGAATGCGGCTGGTCAACGAATATCCTCGTGCGCGGCCCTTGATGCCTGGCTCTGATGTCGGCACACCTCGGCCCTGTTTTGGCACGCCGATATCGCACCGTCGCTCAAACCGTTCGTGATGGCAGGCGTTCCGGAGATGCTCAGGTGCTCACCGAATCGGCGGCCATGCCACCGTATCGAGTGTGCAGTGACGGCTTTGACTGTGTATGTAGGGCGGGCACATCCACGATCGGCCGCCCTGACGGCACACCCGGCGCCGCCAGCGCACACCCGGCGCCGTCAGCCCACACTCGGCGGTCGGGTGGCCGGAGGGGATTGCACCCTCCGGCTCCCACAGATCCGGACGTGAACCTCTCGATTCATCCGGCTCTTGTCATCTTGATCACCAGACGGCGGGGACGGTGGTGGTCCATTGCCAGTGCGCGAGGAAACGCGGGTACTGCGTGGTGACCCGCTGCCATGCCTGCTGGAACGCACCGCGGCTCCGATACCGCCGATATTTGTTGCGGACCCAACGCATCAGGTAGGCGTTGATGCGCGCCAGGAGAGGATGCAGCGCCGACCGGAAGAAGGCGCCGTAGTAGTTCATCCAGCCC
>NZ_MWQA01000001.1:1144640-1213441 GCF_002086915.1 Mycobacterium persicum
CGGGCACCCGGCGCGGCCAGCCCAACGCCAACGAAATGGGCAGCTTCATATCCGGCGGGCTGGCCTGGGCGATGGTCGAGCCGTCGATGAAGGTCACCATTGAATGAATGATCGACTGCGGGTGCACCACCACGTCGATGCGGTCATAGGGAATGCCGAACAACAGGTGCGTTTCGATCAGCTCCAGGCCCTTGTTGACCAGCGAGGCCGAATTGAGCGTGTTCATCGGGCCCATCGACCAGGTGGGATGGGCGCCGGCCTGCTCCGGGGTGACGCTGTCGAGGTCGGCCGCGGCCCAGCCCCTAAACGGTCCGCCGGAGGCGGTGAGCACCAGTTTGGCCACCTCATCCGCAGCGCCACCGCGCAGGCACTGGGCCAGTGCGGAATGCTCGGAGTCCACCGGCACGATCTGGCCGGGCCGCGCGGCGCGCAGCACCAGGGGGCCACCGGCCACCAGCGATTCCTTGTTGGCCAGGGCCAGCCGGGCACCGGATTCCAGTGCCGCCAGCGTCGGCCGCAGGCCCAACGCACCGACCAATGCGTTAAGCACCACGTCGGCTTCGGTTTCCTCGATGAGCCTGGTGACGGCATCGGGTCCGTGGAAGGGGATGTCACCAACAGCCTGCGCCGCTACAGCGTCGGCGATGGCGATGTTGGTCACCCCGGTCTCGGCGCGTTGCCGCAGCAGTGTGTCGAGATGCTTGCCGCCGGCGGCCAACCCCACCACCTCGAAGCGGTCCGGGTTGGCGGCGATGACCTCCAGCGCCTGCGTGCCGATCGAACCGGTGCTGCCCAACACCAGGACACGCAACCGGCTGCCGTCGTGCCCGTCGCTCGGCTTTGTCACCTCATCCTCGGGTTTGTCACCTCCTCATTGTGCCGCCAAACTCTCTCGTCGTCGCCACGCCGACGGCGGTCGTCGAGTCAGGGCGACCGGCATCAACGGTGGCATCTTGATGTCTACGGTTGATGCTAAAATGCCGTCATATGCGCACGACGATCCGGATCGATGACGAGCTCTACCGCGAGGTGAAGGCAAGGGCCGCTCGCTCCGGGCGCACTGTCGCCGCCGTCCTCGAGGACGCGGTGCGGCGTGGTCTCAATCCGCCCGAGCAGCCGGCTGCCGGCCGCTATCGGGTCCGGCCGACGGGCAGTGGCGGGCTTCGGCCTGGTGTAGATCTGTCGTCCAACGCCGCCGTCGCGGAGGCGATGGACGAGGGCGTGTCGGTCGATGCTTTGCGTTGACGTCAACGTTCTCGTCTATGCGCATCGGGCGGACCTGCATGAACATTCGAGCTATCGCGGTTTGCTCGAGCAGCTGGCCAACGACGACGAGCCACTGGGTCTGCCGGACGGCGCGCTCGCCGGCTTCGTCCGGGTGGTGACCAACCGGCGCGTCTTCACCGAGCCGACGAGCCCGCATGACGCGTGGCAGGCCGTCGACGCCCTGCTCGCGGCACCCGCCGCGGTGCGGCTTGGCCCCGGCGAGCGGCACTGGATGCTGTTCCGGCAGCTCGTCGCCGATATCGATGCGAGTGGCAACGACATCGCGGACGCGTATCTGGCCGCCTACGCCCTGGAGAACAACGCGACCTTGGTGAGCGCCGACCGCGGTTTCGCCCGCTTTCGCCGGCTGCGCTGGCGTCATCCCCTAGATATGTGAGCGCCGCCACGGTTGGTCGCCCGGCGGGCTGACTCCAGGCTGATCCGGCGTGTGTCAAAATGTCGGAAACCGCCGACCCGATTGCCAGAAGCCAGAACCGAACCGGAGGAGTCGCCGTGGCAAGTACCGAGGTGGAGCAGTACACCGGCGTTGACCCCGCCGAGGTGCCGTCCGCGAAGTGGGGCTGGAGCAGGATCAACCACCGCACCTGGCACATCGTCGGGCTGGGCATCTTCGTCTTCCTGCTGGCAATGCTGCGCGGCAACCACGTCGGCCACATCGAGGACTGGTTCCTGATCGGGTTTGCCGCACTGGTGCTCGTCGTGCTGGTGCGCGACTTGTGGGGCCGCCGGCGCGGCTGGCTCAGGTAGAACGCCGCGCCCGGCGATACCACGCACCGGCAAGCCCGCCGAGCGTCAGCATTGCCAACGCCGCAACCCACGGCCAGGCACCGTGTTCGTGCACCCAGCCGGCGAGAACCCCTTGGAGCCGGCCGGCGGCGGTAATCACCCCGTCGCGAGCGTTCACCGTGGCGCCGGCGAACAGCCGCAGCTCGTAGAAGCCGTAGTAACCCACGTACAGTCCGGTCAGGACCAGCAGGCCGCCGCTGATCCGGTTGACTAACGGCAGGACCCGCCGGATGCGGTCGGCCAGCGCCAAACTCGCGGCCGCGACACCCACCGCAAGCACACCGACGACCAGGGTGAGACCGGCACTGTACGCCAGGTAGATTGCGACGCTGCCGGCGATCGAACCACCCCGAAACCCGGCCCCGGTGACCGCCAGAAACGGACCGATGGTGCACGACAGCGAGGCCGTCGCATAGCTGACGCCGTAGCCGTATGTGGATCCCAGCCGGGCCGTCGGTGCCCATCGCGGGCCGAACCGCCGGGGCGTCAACGCCGTCAACTCGCGACCCGCCAGCAGCCAAACCCCCAGCGCAACAAGAACAATCCCGATCAGAACCGTCGCGTACGGTAAGTAACGCTGCACCGTCGTGGCCGCCGAGATGGTCAGCGCACCGAACAACCCGAACACCGTCGTGAAGCCGAGCGTCATTCCCACGGTGGCCGCCAGCGCTCGCCCGAGCGCTGGCAATCCCCCCCGTTCGCCGGGATGCCGCCCGTGCACCACCACGAGCAAGTAGCCGGGCAACATGGCGAACCCACACGGGTTCAGCGCGGCCACCAGCCCAGCGGCGAACGCCAGACCGACCAGACCCAGGTCCACGATGTCAGGACACCAGCGCGGCCGCCCGGCCGGCGAGGTCTTGTTCGGACATGGCCGACGTCGGGTTGTTGACGAAGGTCGACGAGCCATCCGCGCGGTAGAACACCCACGCCGGCTGCCAAGGAACGTTGTAGCGAGCCCAGATCGAACCGTCGGCGTCGTTGAGGTTGGTGAAGTTCAGGCCGTACTTGGCGACGAAGCCCTGCATCGCGCCGACGTCGGAGTGCGCCGCAATGCCGACGAAAGTGACTTGGGGATTGGTGGCCGCAATGTGACTGACACTGGGCGCCTCGGCGTTGCAGAACGGGCACCAGGGCGTCCAGAACCACAAGACGGCCGGCTTGCCCTGCAGGCTGGCCCCGTTGAAAGGAGCGCCGCTGAGGGTGGTGGCGGTGAAATTCAGACGATCATCGGCAGCCACCGCGCGCGGCGCGCCGGCAACGCCGAGCAACAGAACAACCGCGAACGCGACGGCCACAAAGCCCGCGGCGAATGCTCTGGTCGGGAACGGTAGACGAAGAATCATGGCAGACCTCGTATTCGGACGTTGGTGCCCTGATCACGTAATGCCCCGTGCCGCGGTTCATCACGCTCAGCCGCCTCCGGCGGCCAGCTGTCCACACGCGGCGCTGATCTCCCGGCCGCGAGTGTCGCGGACGGTACACGAAACCCCTTGCGCACGAACATGTCTGACGAAGTCGCGCTCCACCGGCTTGGGACTGGCATCCCAGTCACTGCCCGGTGTCGGGTTCAGCGGGATGAGGTTGACATGGACCAGCGGCCCCAGCGCGCGGTGCAGCCGCCGGCCCAGCAGGTCCGCCCGCCACCGTTGATCGTTGACGTCACGAATCAATGCGTATTCCACGGATACCCGACGGCCGGTCACCTCGGCGTAGTAGTGGGCGGCACCAAGGGCCTCGTCGACTTTCCAGCGGTTGTTCACCGGGACCAGCGTGTCACGCAACTCGTCATCGGGCGCATGCAACGACAGCGCCAGCGTCACACCGAGCCGCTCGTCGGCGAGCTTGCGGATCGCCGGGGCCAGACCCACCGTCGACACCGTCACCGAACGGGCCGAGATGCCGAAACCACCCGGCGGCGGCTCGGTGATGCGCCGCACGGCGGCCAGCACCCGCGAATAGTTGGCCAGCGGCTCCCCCATGCCCATGAAGACGACATTGGACAGCCGATCACCGAAGTCGTCCCGCATGGCCGCGGCGGCGGCCCGCACCTGTTCGACGATCTCTGCCGTCGACAAATTGCGGGTCAGACCGCCCTGGCCGGTGGCACAGAACGGACAGGCCATCCCACAACCGGCCTGCGACGAGATGCACACCGTATTGCGTTGCGGGTAGCGCATCAGCACCGACTCGACGATGGCCCCATCGACGGCCCGCCACAACGTCTTTCGAGTCTGGCCGGCGTCACAGGTGACGTCGCGCACTGCGGTCAGCAAAGTCGGGAACATCGCCGCGGCGATCACGTCGCGAACGGCCGCAGGCAGGTCGGTCATCCGGCGCGGGTCGGCGATCAGGCGGCCGAAGTACTGGTGCGCGAGTTGCTTGGCCCGAAAGGCCGGCAGGCCCAGTTCGGCGACAGCGGCCGCGCGGCCGGCCGCGTCGAGGTCGGCGAGATGCCGCGGTGGCATGCCGCGGTGCGGCGCCTCGAAAACCAGCTCACCGACCATGATGTGTCCAGTATTGACCTGCCGGGTCGCCCAGGGCAGGTCAGGGCAGCAGCGTCAGCACTATCCAGGCCGCCACCGCGGACGGGAGGACCCCGTCGAGCCGGTCCATCAGGCCACCGTGGCCCGGCAGCAGACGCCCCATGTCCTTGATCCCGAGGTCGCGCTTCACCTGGGACTCGACCAGGTCGCCCAGGGTGGTGGTGAGCACGAAAAGTACGCCCAGCAGCGCCCCCACCCACGGTGTCTTGCCGGCCAGATAGGTCGCGGTGATGGTTGTCGCGGTGATGCCGCAGACCATCGAACCGGCGAATCCCTCCCAGGATTTTTTCGGGCTGATCGCCGGAACCATCGGATGCTTGCCGAACAGCACCCCCACCGCATAACCTCCGACATCGGAGGCGATGACCGCGATCATCATGCAAAACACCCACCCGGCGCCGTGGTAGACCAGCAGCGCAGCAAAGGAACCGAACAACACCACCCACGCGGCCAGGAAAACGGTGGCCGAGGTGTCGCGCATGTAGTTTCCTGGCGACGCTGCCACACCAGGCCGCTTGTCCTGCATGAACAACCGCCAAATCATGCAGACCACGACCGTGGCGCCGAAGCCCGCCAGCACGCCTCGAGCGCCGTAGGGCCAGCTCAGCCAGATCGTCACCTGCCCGCCGACCAGCAACGGGACCACCGGGATCAGATACCCGGCTTCACGCAGCCGCCGTACCACCTCATGGCTGGCGACGGCCATCGCCAGCGCGCAGATTGCGACCCAGCCACGCGGAGCCAGCAGCAGCGTCGCCACGAGGACCGCGCCGATGCTCGAGCCGACCGCGATGGCCGCGGGCAGGTCTCGTCCGGCCCGGGAAGTCTTCTTCGGCCCATGGCCCGGGTTGTCGGCCGGGGTGCCGGTGCTGGCATCGGTGGTTGCCACGGATCTGTAGGAGCTTGGCTGCTGAGCGGTCCTAGACCTCCAGCAGCTCGCCTTCCTTGTGCTTCACCAGTTCATCGATCTGGGCGACGTAGTGGTGGGTGGTCTTGTCGAGGTCCTTTTCCGCGCGGCCGACCTCGTCCTCGCCGGCCTCGCCGTCCTTGCGGATACGGTGCAGTTCTTCCATCGCTTTACGACGGATGTTGCGCACCGAAACCCGGGCTTCCTCGCCCTTGTGCTTGGCCTGCTTGACCAGTTCCCGCCGGCGCTCCTCGGTGAGCTGCGGTATCGCCACGCGGATCAGGGTGCCGTCGTTGGTGGGGTTGACTCCGAGGTCGGAGTTACGAATCGCGGTCTCGATGGCGTGCAGCTGGTTGGCTTCATACGGCTTAATGACGACCAGCCGTGCCTCGGGAACGTTGATGCTGGCCAGTTGGGTGATCGGGGTGTTGGTGCCGTAATAGTCGATGACGATCCGGGAGAACATACCCGGGTTGGCGCGCCCGGTCCGGATGGTTGACAGGTCGTCACGGGCCACCGATACGGCCTTCTCCATTTTCTCTTCGGCATCGAAGAGAGCATCATCGATCATCGCGTCTTCCCCTTAGGTGGTGACCAGCGTTCAGGTGGTGACCAGCGTTCCGATCTTCTCACCAGCGACCGCACGGGCAATATTCCCATCGACCAGCAAGTTGAACACCAGAATCGGCATGCCATTGTCCATACACAAGCTGAATGCGGTGGTATCGGCAACTCGCAGCCCCCGGTCGATCACCTCACGGTGACTGATCACGGTCAGTAGTTCGGCCGCAGGATTCTCGCGTGGATCCTCGGCGAACACACCGTCGACAGCCTTGGCCATCAAGACGACGTCCGCGCCGATCTCCAGCGCCCGCTGCGCTGCCGTGGTGTCGGTGGAGAAGTAGGGCAGCCCCATGCCGGCGCCGAAGATCACCACCCGCCCCTTCTCCAGGTGACGCACCGCCCGCAACGGCAGGTAGGGCTCGGCCACCTGGCCCATGGTGATCGCCGTCTGGACCCGGGTGACGATGCCTTCTTTCTCCAAAAAGTCTTGCAGCGCAAGGCTGTTCATGACGGTACCGAGCATGCCCATGTAGTCCGAACGGGTGCGTTCCATACCGCGCTGCTGCAACTGCGCGCCGCGGAAGAAGTTGCCGCCACCGATTACGACGGCGACCTGCACCCCGCCGCGGACCACCTCGGCGATCTGCCGAGCGACTTGGGCCACCACGTCGGGATCCAGTCCCACCTGGCCGCCGCCGAACATTTCGCCGCCGAGCTTGAGCAACACCCGCTTATACCTCGACGGTGGGTGCGAAACCGCCGAAGCCGGTACGCCGTTGGGGGTTGTCGCCTCTGGCCGGGGAGCCGTCGAGCCGGCGACGTCAGTTTCCGGGGACTCCGCCATATGACTCCTCGCATGACAGTGCCATCCCGGCGACCACGCGGGACGGCATCTGACATCCTGCCTCATCGCGGCGCCGTGGCGCAGCCGGGGTGGTTCACCTCGCCGGCTACGGCCGCCGAAGCCGGCGCCCGAACGTCGGCGGCCGATACAAGTCCCAGAACCCGCCCAAGACCGGCCTAAGGCGAAGCGTTCAGGCCCCGGGTGGCCGGTCCTTCCAGCAGCGTGCCGTTCGGCGCGAACCGCGACCCGTGCAACGGGCATTCCCAGGCGTGAGTGGCCTCGTTCCAGTTCACGATCCCGCCGAGGTGTGGGCAGACCGGCGAAACCCGATGCTCGACGCCGTCCACCGAACACCTCGCCTGCAGGTGCCACGGCGGCCCGGTGACCACACCACCGTTGCCGTCACCATCGCCGTCGATACCATCGGGTCGCCGGATGGCCGGCACCAGCCAGCCTTTGACCAGGTGATAGGCGACCTCGAGGTTGGCGGTGAGAGCCGTGGTGACCCCGCTCAATTCATGCGGGCTCCAGGCCGCGAACGCCCGCGCCCAGTCCATCCGTCCGCCGAGAATGCGCGAGCTGAGCAGCAACGCCGCGGCCACTCCGTTGGTCAGTCCCCACTTGTTGAAGCCGGAGGCGACGAGCACCTTTTCATCACCGGGCAGGATGGGGCCGACATAGGGAAGTTGGTCGACGGGCGTGTAGTCCTGGGCCGACCAGCGATGGGTGGCTACCGCGTCCGGGTAGTGGCTTTGCGCCCAGGACGTCAGCTCGCCGAGTTCGGCAGTGGGACTCTTGCGCCCGACGACGTGGCTGGCTCCGGCCACGATGAGCCGCTCACCGTCACCGAACGGCGCATAGCGCACGGACCTGGTCGGCGAGCCCGCCGAGATGAACATCGACCGGGTGATGGGGCCCGGTACGTCGAAGGCGGTGCAGTAGGACCTGCTGGGTTTGAGTCGGGCGAAGAATCCGCCGCGGTCGAAGACGGGCATGCCGGTGGCCAGGATGCAGTGTCCCGCGTCGACGCCGGCGTCGCCGTCAGCGGTACGCACGGCCAACCGGACGCGGCCCCGATGGTGCGACAACTTCCGCACCCGGGCGCCTTCCACAAGAAGACCGCCACGGTCGGTCAGCTCCCGGATGAAGCTGTCCAGCAACGGCATCGGGTCGACCTGGGCTTGATCGGCCAACCGCACACCACCGTGGTACGGAAACGGCGCATCGGCCTCGTCGGCCCACTGCGCGCCGACTCCCGCCCGGTGACAGGCGGCCAGCACGGCTCGCGCCGACGCAACTTCGCCGGGGTTTTGGGCGTAGGTGTAGTCGTCTTCGCGTTGTAGCGGCAGCTGGTTGGCCGCACAGTGCCGCAACAGCCAGTCCTGACCCTCCCGATTGCCCCGCACGTAGTCGGCCGCGAGCCCGTCGCCGTGGCGAGCGACGATCTTCGACAGCGTGGTTCCCTGCAGCAGGCTGAGCTTTCCGGTGGTGTTGCCGGTGGTCACCGCGCCCGCGGTGCGGGCTTCCAGCACCAGCACCTCCTTGCCGGCCCGGGCCAACAGCACCGCGCTGACCAGTCCGGTGATACCGGCGCCGACGACCACCACGTCGGCCGATGTCAACTGGCCGTTGAGCCGGTCGGATTGCTCCCGCAGCCGATTGTGGCCGGCCAGCCATAGGGATTTCATTGGTGCCTAATTGCCCGCTGTGAGCAAACCCAAACGGTGTCGGTGATAACAGCGCCGCGGCACAGCCGCGGCTGTTTCCGTCCTCGGGCCCGACCGGCGCCCGATTGCCGATGTTTGAGCAGCTGGCGCGGCGGGGAACTCGGCGCGCAGATCGAAACGCAGCCGCGCAGCGCCGACAGGACAGGCTTGAGGGGCCATAACTTGAGGGAATGGTGGACCCGGCCCGGGATACGGGCCGGGTTCATCGATTGCGCCGAATCTCAACCGGACCGGTGGCGCTGACAGCGTTGGAATAATTTTCTTCCTAGCGGGTATTCAGGGCTTCGCTGTAAGACATCTCCCCGGAGGTGCCTACGGATAAGGGGATGGCGGGGCCCTCGCGAAGGGGTTGGGAGACGTCTGTTGGAAGTTCTGCTGATCAGCAACGAAGCCGACTTCCCCTCGGCATTGCCGAGATTGGAATCGTTCGCGCGCTCGGTGCGGCGTGCCCCGCTGGACGACCACCACGGATGGCAGCTTGACGGCGCCGACGTCGCGATGATCGATGCGCGCACCGACCTGGCCGCGGCTCGCCGGGCATGCCGGCGGCTGACGGCCGACGTGCCCGCGCTTGCGGTGGTTGCCGTTGTCGCGCTAGCCGATTTCATCGAGGTTGACATCGACTGGCATTTCGACGATGTGCTGCTGGAGGCGGCCGACGCGGCCGAGTTGCAGGCACGGTTGCGGCTGGCTATCACCCGCCGGCGCAACGCGCTGGAGGGCGCCCTCGAATTCGGCGACCTTCTGTTGCACCCCGACAGTTATACGGCGTCGCTGGGCGGCAAAGACCTGGGCCTGACCGCCACCGAATTCAAGTTGCTTGCGTTCCTCGTGCAGCACGCCGGTCGGGCGTTCACCCGGACCCGGCTGATGCATGAAGTGTGGGGCTATGACTGCACCGGGCAGGTCCGTACCGTGGACGTCCACGTGCGACGACTGCGCGCCAAGCTCGGAGCCCAGTACGCAGCGCTGGTGGAAACCGTCCGCAGCGTGGGCTACCGGGCGGCGACGCCACCACAGCCCCGCTGGATTGTCCGCGAGCCGGAGGTGAGTTCGGTGTCTACGGCGGCCCGGGACTCCGTCGCGCAATAGTTCAGCCGAAAAGCGGCAGGGCGCGCTTGCGGGTCAGGGCGTCCATGCCGCGCTGAATGGTGTGCTCGACTTCGCGGTACTTGCTGTCGACGTAGGCGTCGTCGTCGGCGCGGGCCGGGTCGTGGTTTAGGCCGACCGCGGGCATGAACCGGGTCCGGATCTTGGCCGGCAATGGCAGCTGCGGAAGCGCCGCCGGCGCGATGCCCCACGGCAGTGAGATCGCCACTGGAAACACCTTCAGCCGCAACAGGCGGTCGAGCTGCAACGCGCGGGATAGGCGGTCGCCGCGGATCAGCACCGGCATGGCGTCGGCGCCGCCGACCGTCGCGATCGGCACGATCGGCACCCCGGCCCGAATCGCCATTTTCACGAAGCCTTTCCGCCCGGCGAGGTTGGCCCGGTCCCGCTCGGTCCAGGGGCGCAGCGAATCCACCTCACCGCCGGGCCACAACGCCACGTCACGCCCCTCGGCCAATGCCGTCGCGATGGCGTCCGGAGCCGCGGGAAGGACCCCCATCGACCGGAAATATCGCCCGATTCCCGGAATCGCCATGAGCGCGTCGTGAGCGGTGCCGTGCAGCGGGCGCTCCGGACCGAACCTGCGCCACCATTGCAGACCCACGGTCCACGCGTCCCAGACGAACGGAGCCCCCGAGTGGATGCCGACCAGCAGCACCGGCGGCTCGGGAATGTTGTCCCAACCGTCAATCTCCATCCGGAACCAGTAGTCGACAAGTAAGTTCCACACAAACTTATGGCGATGCAGCGTGGTCTCGTCCTGACCGTCGAGATCCCATTCGCCGGCCCGTTTGGCTACCCAGCCGCTGAGACCACCATCCTGCTTTTCCCGCTTGTCCCCCATCGTCGCCCGCGCCTGATCGGCATGGCGCCGCGCCTGTTGGCGGAGTTCTTCGGGCCTGAGATCATCTGCGCTCATACCGACGAAGTACCCGATCCGATTGAGCTGCAAGCAAAACGGAACTCCCCGTGTCCAAAGACGCGGGGAGACCGTTGAGAACTACCTGAAAACTACCGCCACATGCGGTTTTCCGACTCGCCGGCTAGACGTTGCTGGTCCAGATGAGAACGTCTTGCACTCCGTCGTTGTAGACCACACCATTGGGCGGCACGCCGGTCACGTCGAAGTACAGGGTGCCGCTGCGTTCATTGCCCTGAGTGATCGGTGCCGGGTTCAGGCCGTTGGGAACGGGCACGGTGGTGACTACCCGGTAGGTCTGACCGTTGGCTGCACGGGCATTGAAGTTGTTGACCACCGGAGTAATAGTTCCGCTGACCGCCCTGGCGGTGATGTCCGCCTGGTAGAGCTGCCCATCCGGCATGAAGCCCGGAATCGCCGTGCTGCTGGGGTGTAAGTTGCTCACCGTGTAGGAGGTAACCAAGGCTCCGTCCACGAGCTGTTCGCTAGTACCGAAGCCTTGGATGGTCGGAGTCGCCGCAGAGGCTGTTGCTGCGCCAAAGACGGTGGCTGCCGCTATTGCCGCGGCACCGATACCTGTCTTCATCGCCGTCGTTGTGAACTTCACGCTTATCCCCTCTCGTTCGTGTCGTTCAAAGCAGTTGTTTCCCTTGTTCGGGGTCTTAAACCACCCCCAACGGATAACCCCGCCGTCGGGGGCCCAAACCCGGTCAACTCACAAGTTGCCCTGATCGGCGGGTCTACCTGCAGGAACCATCAGGTTTCCGTTTGCCCGGCAACATCATTGGCAACACTCATTAACATCCATCAACAGCGGTATCAGGTGCCACTGCACCGACCGCATTCCGCTGGGAGACGAAATGGTTGATTAGCCCGCGGTGGCCACGGGTAGCCCGTCTGCAGCCGGGGCTACGCGGCTCACGAAAGGGGCAACCTGCGATGGAACGTGGGAACGCTAAGCACAGTCCGCGCGACGACGATGAGCTCAAGCATGAATTGAGCGGCACTCTGCAGGGAAATCGATCCAGCAGGGGCGAGGAATGGCGCGATCCGGAGCCACCGGCCGACGACGATCCCGACGTGCCTACTGCCGGCCCGACAAGCCGGAAATCCTGAACTGATGCTCCTGCGAACTTGTCAGTTTGAACATTTGCGGCACTTGACAATTGGTCGGTATGAATTACCGGAAAGGACATTGCCATGAGCTTTGCGGCACAGCAACAAAGCGTGCCCGGAGTGCAGGCCCGGATGAATCCTGTTCCTGATTGCGGCGAGAACAGCTATCGCGGTTCGGGAAAGCTCACCGGTAAGCGCGCGGTAATAACCGGCGGGGACAGCGGCATCGGCCGTGCGGTGGCGATCGCGTATGCGCGAGAAGGCGCCGATGTCCTCATCTCCTACCTCGACGAACACGACGACGCGCGCGACGTCGCACGTTATGTCGAAGAGGCCGGCCGGCGCTGCGTCCTGGTTCCGGGGGATCTCGCCGATCCGGCGCACTGCCGCGCGGTGATCGACCGCGCCGTCCAGGAATTCGGCGGACTCGACATCCTGGTCAACAATGCCGCGTATCAGATGATGCACGACAGCCTCGACGAGATCAGCGACGAGGAGTGGGACTACACCTTTCGGCTCAATATCGGCGCATACTTTCATCTCGCCAAGGCGGCGTTGCCGTACCTGGGCTCCGGGTCCTCGATCATCGGCAGTTCCTCGGTCAACTCCGATACGCCCAACCCCACGCTGGCGCCCTACGCCGCAACCAAGGCGGCGATCGCCAATTTCTCGGCAAGCCTGGCTCAACTGCTCGGCGACAAAGGGATTCGGGTCAACAGCGTGGCGCCCGGTCCGATATGGACACCGCTGATCCCGGCCACGATGCCCGCCGACAGCGTGGCGTCCTTCGGGGACAACGTGCCGCTGGGGCGCGCCGGCCAACCCGCCGAACTGGCGCCGATCTACGTCCTGCTGGCATCCGATGACGCCAGTTACATTTCCGGCGCCCGGGTAGCCGTCACCGGCGGCCGGCCGATTCTGTAATGGCATTTACCGGGGCCGTCGATCGCTGCCCGAAGCGACACGTGTAGCCGGACGATTGCCGGGGTACTGCCCTTGGGGCGGTGGTGAAAGGACGGCGAGCGATCGTGGCCATCGGTACTTCTCACCAGCGGCGCTGGAGCTGGTCTGGCGTGGCTGGCGCAGTAGCCGCCGGACTGATGGCGGCGGCCGGGTGCTCCGCTCCAGGGGTCGCGCTGGAAAGCGCGCCGGCGGTGGAGCTGACCGCGATCGGCGCCCCGGTGCGTGATCCCGTCTGGTCGTATCGCGACCACTCGCTGCTGGGGCTCACCGACGATCACCGGCTCGCCAAGATCACGGTCACTGGTTCCCCGACAGCCGACACGCGCCTCTCGGAGCCGATGGACGTCGGGCGCAACCTGCAGATCAGCCAGAAGGACGATCGACACGTCTTCGTGCCGCAACCGCAGCGTGACCGGGTGACGGTCGTCGACATCGAGAGCCTGCAACGCGTCGACGAATTCGACGCCGGGCCGGCTCCGGCCTACCTCACCGAAGATGCCGGAATGCGGGTGTTGCTGGCGCTGTCGGCGGACGGGTCTTCGGTGACGCCGGTGGATCAGTACGGCTTTCGAAAACTGCCGACCGCCAACATCTCCGCAGAACCCGCAGACACCATCGACGGCGCCAATCGCGGACGCCAGATCGAGTATCACCTCTACGGCCCCTCCGGCATCCGCTACTACAAGGGGCCGTCGTCACCTCCGGAAGAACGCGGCTCGTTGCACATCGATGTCGCCGTGTCGGCAGGGGACGGCACCGCCGTGACGCGCAGCTACGTCGCCGGGCGCAACGACAGCGTGCTGTACGCGGTCGATTTGCGGCGCGGCGGGCACGGCATGGAAGTGCTTGGCTGCGCGCAACTCTCGGCACCGATTCGCTATCTGGGCACCGACGAAACCCGCATCTACGCCGTCACCGACCGCGACGTGGTGGTGCTGGAAACGGAGAGCTTCACCGGGTACTCGGACGGGATCATCCCGGTGCTCCGCACGATCGATTATCGGGCAGGTCTTCCGGGCGGTCCGCTCGCCACGGCGCCGCTATCCGGAATGGCGATCGGGCCGAAGCGGGTGTATCTCACCGTGCGCGGTCAGCCGTATCTGGTCAGCGTGGCCAAACCGCACCTCTAGGACAGCCATGCCAACGAGTACCGCAGCAGACACACCCCAACCGCTCGGTGTCGACGATGACCTCGAACTGCTCACCGAGCAGATCGAGGCGCTCAGAGAACTCGGCCGCCGCCACGAGGTCGACGACGGCCAGGCCTACGACTTCAGCATCCGGTGGGGGGCGGCGCTGGCCGGACGACTGCGCCGGCTGGTGCATTACAGCTGCCTGGGGATATTGAGCGAGGCTGACGAACGCCGCTTCCAATCGGTGTGTGACGACCTGCGCTCGGTGTCGGATCTGATCGAGAGGTTCGATCTGGCCCGGCCCCGGTTCACCGACACCCCGAGCCACCCCAGGTGGCGCTAGCCTGTGCCGCCCGGGCGTGGCCGGCGATGGCTCCGATGTCCGAAACGCCTTGGTAGTCGGTCAGGAACTCGTTGGCCGCCAATACAATTCCGGTCCGCGGCTTGGGGCAGTCAGGGTTGCGACACGTCAACGCCACCATGAAGGCGTCGTCGTCCTCGTTGAGGAATAGGAAACCCAGATAGAGCGCATGCCCGACCTCGAAATGCTTGCCGCCGCATGCCGCACAGTGCCCGCCCTTGACCGCCACCAGCTCTGCCACTTGTTGTCGCTCAGCGCTTTTCAGGCAGACCAGCTCCGGACGTACCGCCATGTCGGTCATGTCAGATCTCCACATCCTTGTCGTAATGGACGTTGTCTTCGCGCCAACCGCCCAGGCCGTGGCCGATGCCGGAGTAGTCCTCGATGAACTCGATCTGGTTGATCCACTTCGCCATTTTGAAGCCCACCTGCGTCTCCACCCGCAGCCGCAACGGCGCTCCGTGCTTGATGGGCAGCGGCTTTCCGTTCATCTCGTAGGCCAGCAGCGTCTGCGGCTTGTACGCCAGCTCGAGGTCCATCACCTCGTAGAACTGCCCTACCCCCTCTGCACTGGGCTCGTCGCGGCCGTTGTCCTGCATGGTCAGAAAGCAGATGTATTTCGCTTGCGGCAGCGGCCGCACATGGTCGGCGAGCGAAGCCAGCGGCAGCCCGCTCCACTCGCCGATACTCGTCCAGCCCTGGACACAGTTGTGCATAACCCGCTGCGAATGCCGGTCGGCAAGCGCTCGCAACCCGTCCAGATCCAGGGTGACGGGACGCTCCACCAGGCCGCCGACCCGCAATCGCCAGTCGACGAAGTTGTGCACCGCCATCACCTTGTATTCGGTGCTCGCCGGCGGTTTGCCGTTGACCCGGTGTTCCTTGGAGATCATTCGCTGCGGGTAGTTCTGCCGCGAATTCAACCGCCGCAGCAAGGTTTTGCGGGCTGCGGTGACGACGGCGCCAAGGACGCGACGGACCTGAACGGGCCGGCGCAGACTCCACGCAGTTGCCGCGACATGGACCGCGACAATGGCCGCGATGATCACCAGCGACCACGCGGTGGCCCAGTTGGTGTCACGAATGGAACCGAAGATCATCAGCGCGGTCAACTCGCCCCAGCCCCAGAAGAACACCATCGACAGGTGGATGACGATGAAGACCAGGAACGCCACCAGCCCCAGGAAGTGCAGGCTGCGCGCCCATTGCCGGCCCCCCCACATCCGCACGTACCACGGAAATGCCGCCTCGATGGCCGGTGACTGCGCGGCGCCGGTCAGGATCTGAAACGGCGCCAAAAAGAAGATGACCGCGGCATAGGTCAGCTTCTGGATGGCATCGTCGGGACCGCCGGGTAACAGCGGCGGCAGGTTGAAGCTCAGATAGGTGACGATGTCGTTGTATGCCTCACGGAAGATCGACCACGAATACGGCCAGTACCGGTGCCACTGGCCGGTGCTGAACAGCAGGATGTAGTACGACAGTCCGACGAGGATCCACCCGATGACCGAGAAGAAGTGCCAATGACGTCCCATGCCCAACTTTTTGTGGCCGGGCAACGCGAATAGTGAGCTGTAGTCCTCCTCTTCGTCGAGGGTGTCGTACAGCTTGTTGACCGGCATCTCCTTGGTGGTGAAGCGCGCCCACTCGGTGCCCGGCTTGCTGTCGTCGTGCCAGTACAACTTGGGGTGAGTGGACAGGATCTCGATGCCGCTGCGGATCACCAAGGTCAGGAACAGCACGTTGAGCCAATGCTCGATGCGCAGCCACGCCGGGAAGTCGAGGACGGTCATAGTCTGCGTCATTCCTGCCCGATTCAGTCGTGCCAGTTCTGCCGCTGCGGATAAGCCACGTTGATGCCCGACAGCACCGTCGCATGGACAGCGACGAAGCCGGCGGCGAACGCCGCCGCGAGCGTCCCGGGTGCCAGGTCCCAGCGGCCGGTGAGCGCCACCAGCCCGGGCAGACTGGCGAACCGGCTACCCAGATAGATAAGTAGGAAGACCCCGCTGACGAAGCTGCCGAAATACCAACCAGCCTGCGGCACCTGCGGTTTGAGCGCCAACGCCATGGCAGCGGCCGCGATCAGGCAGCCGGCGATCAGCACCGCGGCGTAGATCATGAAGTACAGCGGCAAGCCCGGCTGGGTGGCCAACAGGTAGACGTGCACCCCAAGCAGGCCCATCAGCAGCGATCCGGCCAACCCGGTGACCGTCCGCGGGAGATCGAATGCGACGTAGCCGTTCAGCGTCAGTACCGGCGAAGACCATAGTCGCTGCCACGCCTTGAGCCACAGTCGCCCGAGCAGACCAGCCACCGCTGCTAAGTACCCCGCCGAATCGGGCCGCAAACCGGTGGTTCTCCGGCATGGCAGCCGACCGACGGGAGCCCCAGCGGATCCACGCCGCTCGCTGTCTGAAGGCGAAGGCTGCGACAACCGTGCCGTCGTCCGGCCTATGCTCTGGGCGCAGACGGGGATCGAATCCCATTGGTGGGCAATTCGGTTCATTGACCTCGAGCCGCACCCGGCTGGCGTACGGCTGGCGCACGGAGTCAGGGGTTCAACGGCGGTCTGACGGGTACCAGTGTCGTCGTCCTCGGCGGTGGGGCCGGCGCCAGGCTCTTGCTCGCGGGTGGGTAAGGGGTCGTCGAATACGGGTTGGCCGGATTGGTGGTCGTCGGGTAGGCCGGGTTGGTGGGATATGTGGTCGCCGGGCGGGTCGTCGTCACCGGCGGCTGCGTCGTCGCCACCGTGGTGGCCGGCGGCGTCGTCACCGGCTCGGTCGATTCGACAGTCGACGAAGCGACGGTGGGCGTGTTCGAGGCCGGTGGAGGTACCGGCACCAGCTGGGAGGACTCGACGGGCGGCGTGATGACCCTGGTGTTGTTGACGGGTTTACTCTCGGCGGCACCGAACTTCACGGCCAGGACAGCGGCTATCACCAGTGCAACGGCCGCCGCGCCGGTCACGCTGATGAGCACCGACGATCGCCCGTACCAATGCGTGCGTTGGGACGCATCCTCGCAATGGGCGTCGGGCCGTTCGGTGTCGGCTGTCACGCCGGCACCCGCATCGCCATAGTCGACGCCGGGTATCGCGGGGTCGCCCGCAGCCGCTTCCTGCGACCAGGCCAGCGCGCGGTACGTCGCCGATTGGTCGCCGTCGACGGACGCTTGGCCGGCGGCGGCGCGGCTTGCCCCGACGGCCCACCCCGACGGAATCACCTCCGTAGGGGCGAGCGCCGCGGCTTCGCCTTCCGTTGCGGCGGCGGCCATCCCGGCCGCCGCGTTGCCGACCACGCCCTGAGGGGGTGCGCCAACGGCCGACGATCGCATCTGGGCCAAGACGGCGGCGCCGATGGCCGCGTTCAACCTTGGTTGCGCCGTGGTGACAATCGGCACCTGCAGCCGCTCCGAAAGCCGACTGGTGATCAACGGAATGCTCGCGCCCCCACCGACTGTCGCGATGGCGGCCAACCTGCCTTGTGGAATCTGGTTGCGTTGCAACACTTCCTCGACGCACGAGATGAATCGTTGCAGCGGGTCGGAGATAAGGTCCTCGAACTCGGCGCGGGTCAGGCGGACGTCCTCGCCGATACCGGGAAGCTCAGCCGGGATGACCGCGACCGTCGCGGCCGACAGTTGCTCCTTGGCACTTCGGCATTGGGCCAGCCGTCGGCTCAGCGGCGCCAGCGGCGCGGTCCCGTCGGCGTCGGCGTCGGCGTCGCGAGCCTCCACTGCCAGATGCCGCAAGATCATTTGGTCAAGCTGGTTTCCCGAGAAGTCGGTGTACCGCTGGGTCGTGGCGATCTGGCGAAAGTTCGACGCCGCATCGGTCAAGGTGACGCTGCTGCCGCTGGCGCCGAAGTCGCACAGCACCACGATGCCGTCGGTGGGAAAACCCGGTTTGGCGTACAGCGCCGCCAGCGCGGCGGCGGCGTCGCCGAGGAAGGCCGGTTGCACCGCGCCCGGCGCCAAGTCAGGATGGCCCCGCAACGCCTCGCGCAGCGCGCCGACCTGACGCTCGCCCCAATGCGCGGGAACCGCGATGGCAACCGGCGCCCCGTAACCGACGGTGCCTGCCATCGCATCAAGCGCTCCGGCAGCTATAGCCGCGCCGGAGTGGGCCGATCCATCGGCCGCGATCAACGGCTCCGGGTCCCCGACCCGCTCGACGAATCCGCTCAGCGCAAGCCCGGGCCCGACCGCATTGGGGTTTTCCTCCGGCGTGCCCACCTCGGGTGCGCGCTGATTGAACAGTGTCAGCACCGAGCTGCGGGTCACCGGCGCGCTGCCCGTTCGCGCGGCGACGAGGTTTGCCACCCCGACCGACAAGCCGAGTGGGTCGGTCATCTCCCCCTACATCCTTTCTGCTGGGACCTAACTGTTGGGACCACGGGCCGACCCCTCCCCACAGTTGCCACCTGCGGCGCGAGCCCCCGTCGCGGTAATCGGCGTCATCGCGCCGTCGATGACACCAAGGCCGGGCAGCCGAATGGTTTCGCGAGCCAACGAAGGAAGGGACGCGCCAATCGCCAACCGGTGTTTGGTTCGCCGCGTAGGGGGTACCGCACCGACGACCGAATGAAACGGATTTTGGTCATTTGATTGGGGACTGCCGGCAGGAGTGCCAGTATCGCTGGGCGGGCTGGTGCTGTCAGGACGTGGGCGTTGCCTAACCCTGCCGGAACCGAATTCGGTGGATCTGCGGAAGCTGCCGATGCGGCACCATTTCACCTTCGGCGGCGATCTGTCGCTGCGATCCATGGCGCTTCAGTAGGCTCGCGTGCGCGGCGGATTCGAGCCGGTCCGGGCGCTGACCCTAACCGGCCGGCGGCTCATTTCGCCGATGATGCGGCACCTCGTGAACGGCGCGGCGCGCCTGCCCTCGACGCGGTTCAGACTCCTGCCGGGGAGGATGTCGAGCTCCTCCCCGGTGGGCCCAAGCTTGTCCGGTTGGGGCCCGCGGGCCTAGGCGTTAGCCGCCATGCCGGCTACCTACGCGATCCGCGGGGCGGCAACAGTTTTCGGCATGACCGAGACGGTCTTTGGCCGTGGTCAGGCGGAACGCAGCCGGCAACGCGCCACGGGTGTGCCAACGAGCCGGAACTTCTGACTGGTGTCGATCTCGCGGCTCACGCCTTCTTGAAACAAGATGATGATGTCGGAGCCGCCGAACTGGAAGTAGCCGAATTCTTCGCCCTTGGACATGTGCTTGCCCGCCACCGAGGTGAGCACCACAGACGAGACGTGCGCCATTCCCACCGGGATCACCGCGACGACACCGATATTGCCGCAGTCGGATTCCGCGGTGTCGATGGTGACCACACCCCGTGTCTGGGAGAACTCGTATCCACTGCTGGCGCTGTCGCTGGCCCGCAACTCATGATTCTCGATGCCAACCTGCATGAACACTTTGCCGTTGATCCGGAACGATTCCTTGATCACCCCCGCCACCGGCAGGTGGTACCGATGGTAGGCGTGCACCGGCAGCATGTAATGGACGAAGGTGCCGCGGGCAAATCTTTCGCTGTAGGCGCTGCCTTCCAAGAGCTGCTTGATGTTGCCGTACTTGCGGTTCTTGACCTTTGTGGCCGGGATATTGGAGTCGGCGTCGATGTCGTAAGCGTGCTGATAGTGGCAATCGGCGGGCGAAGTGGCCACCAGATTGCTGGCCGGCTCGGCGATCGGCCGTAGCCCGCCGTTGATTTCGCGCGCGATGAACTGGTTGGCCGTCAGCCAACCGCTGGGGGCGTTTGGCACACCGTCGACCAGAGATTCTTCGATGCGGTACTCCGGGGCATTGTCGATGAACGACTGCAACGCTTGCGGACCGAACGACTCGGGCGTATCGAGAAAATCGCCCCACCGCCGGGCGAAGTCGGTCATCCACTCCCGGAATGCGTCGGAGTCCTGTGGCGCCTCACCGTCGACCTTCTGGTCGACCAGAAAGTAGAAATGCCCCATCCGATCGCTGACCTCTTGGGCCTGCCGCTGCTCGTTCTTCCAGGCATCGCCATTCGACTCGTGCGGAACCCATCTGAGGTAGCGCTTGAGGTAGTCCTCGTATTCACCGATGTCGGTAGGCCACTCCAACGCCGCGAACAGCCGCGGGTTCAGTTCTTCCTCGGCCCAGTTGCGCGCTTTCACCAACGACCGCTCGAGCAGACTTTCCAGACCCTGCTCCTTGTCGAGGATGTCTCGCAGTTTCTGGATGATGGCGTCCGGTTCGCTCATGTGTCCGTCCTCAAAGTTGCCGTCACCGCCGACCGCCGCGACAACAAGCAGGTGGTACGCCATGAGAGACGGCGCCGTTGGCCCGCAGGCGACGGTCGTTCCGGGTTGCTTTTCGCGTACGGGTACCCCCGCGGCGGCGGGCTAACCCCGCATACCAGCAGCCAACAGTGGGTACTCATGGCCACGAAACGAAGTGGCGGTGGTCATGAGGGATTCCAAGCGCGCTCGCCTCCGCCAACAAGAGTGGGCCACCGGCGCCGGGCAGCGCGCCGCACCCTGAGGGAGGCCACGAAAGTGACAACCGCAAAGTCGTTCTCCAAACGCATCGATCATCAGCGCCGCAAGAACATCGCGAGAGCGCAAGCGGAGGCGCAGGCGGGGCCGGCCCGCGCCCAGCCCGACGCCACCCCGATCGGCGACGCGATTCAGGCGTTCCAGCAGCGCGGCGACATCGCCTTCGGCATCCCGGCCCACCGATCGGGTACCGGCCGGATGCCACCGCTCGCGGCCCGCTGGATGGGTTCCGAGGCATTTCGCGCCGACGTGGCGATGAACAAGGGCGTCGACAACCGGCACCAGTCCTGGCAGGTGGAGCCGACCGCCATGAAACTGTTCGCCGCGGCCGTGGGCGCCGACGAGACCTTGTTCTCCGCCAACGGCAGCACGGAGAACGTCCACGTCGCGATGATGGCGGCGGTGCGCCCGGGCGAGACCCTGGTCATGGCCCGCAACGGCCACAAGTCGGCGTTTTCTGCACTGGTGCTGTCCGGCGCCATGCCGGCCTACGTGGAACCCGAATACGACCAGCGTTGGCAACTCGCCCACGGCGTGGACCCCGCGCGGCTGGAGCAGGTCCTGCGGGAACATCCCGAGGCGGTCGCCGCCATGGTGTTCACCCCGAGCTACTACGGCGTCAGCGCCGACATTCGCCGGCTCGCGGAAGTGGCCCACGCCCAAGACATCCCGCTGATCACCGACGACGCCTGGGGACTGGACTACAGCTTCTGCAGCCGGCTTCCGCCCTCGGCGCTGGAGTGCGGCGCCGACTTGTGCATCGGCAGCGTCCACAAGACACTCAACGGGTTGCTGCAGACCTCGGTGCTCAGCAGGCAGGGCGATCGGATCGATCCGACGCGGTTGTCGCTGGTGTTCGAACTCGAGCAATCGACGAGCGCGTCGTCGCTGTTGTTGTCGTCCATCGACGCGGCCCGGCGCGAGTTTCAACAAGATGGCGAGGGGCTGCTGGGCGACGCGATCGATTTGGCGCTGCGGGTCAGATCGGAACTCGCGCGGATGCCGGGGCTGAGCCTCATGGGTGATGAAATCCTTGGCAGCCCAGGTGCTTTCGCGTTCGATCCGACCCATGTCACCGTCGACGTCGTTGGGCTGGGTCTGACCGGGTTCCAGGCCGCTGACTGGTTGCGGGAACGCTTCGGCATCCATATGGAACTGTCCGATCACCGCCGGGTGATGGCCTTGATCAGCTACGCAGACACCGACGCCACCGCGCAACGACTGGTCGACGCCATGGCGGCGTTGGCCGAGGAACACGCCGGCGCCCAGCCGCGCACCGTCGACGATGTGCCGGCGTGGTCGGACCTGCGCACCGAAACCGTCATGTTGCCGCGCGACGCCTTCCTGGGCGCGACCGAGATGGTGCCGTGGCAGCAGGCGGCCGGTCGCGTTTCTGCGGAGATGATCTGCCCTTATCCGCCGGGCATTCCGGTGGTCGCCCCGGGTGAGCTACTCACCGATGCGATCGTCGACTATCTGCAGTGCCAAGCCGCCCAGGGAGCGATGGTCGAAGGCGCCGCCGACGAGTCATTGGCCGAATTACGGGTGGCGGCAGGACGTTCGCTGTGAGCGAAACATGAAATCTCTTGCCGGATAGTCGTTTTCTGCGGCTTTCTTGTCGGTGGGTCTGCATAGTGTTTCGGACATGGGGAGTTCAAGTGGCGACACCCGCTCGGAAAGTCAGCGCAACCATGACGGTGTGCTGGCCGGCCTGCGTGGACTGCTGGCCAGCGGAGATCTGGTCCAGCACAACGGATTACCGGCATCGATCATTGTGACCACCACACTCAAAGACCTCGAAGCCGCGGCCGGCAAGGCAACCACCGGCGGCGGCGCCTCGTTGCCGATGAGCGATGTCATCCGCCTCGCCCGTCATGCGCATCCGAGTGGATCCCACCGGCCCATCTCGACTCATCTGGATCAACGAGCCGACCACGAACCAACAGCTACTTCCACCCCGAGAAACTCCTGCGAGACAGCAACGACGAGGACGAGCCCGGGTAGCGTGCGGCACAACTCTTCTCGGTGACTTGGCGACGTGCTCAGCCCTTGGACAGGGTGAACTGCGCAACGTCGGTATAGCCCTCGCGAAACAGCTCGGCGCAACCGGTCAAGTACTTCATGTAGCGGTCGTAGACCTCTTGGGACTGAATCGCGATGGCCTCGTCCCGGTGCGCCTGCAGCGCGGCGGCCCAGGTGTCGAGGGTACGGGCGTAGTGCAGTCGCAACGGCTGGACCAGTTTGACGGCAAAGCCGGCCTGTCGCGCATGCTCCTCGACGACCTTGGCGCTGGGCAGGTCGCCCCCCGGAAAAATCTCGTCCATGATGAACTTCATGAACCGCAGCTTGGTCATGGTGATGGGCAGTCCACGTTCGGCGAACTCCTCATCGCTGGGCTTGATGATGGTGTGCAGCAGCATCATGCCGTCGTGTGGCAGCGCCTGGTAAGCCATCGCGAAGAAGTCGGAGTAGCGCTTGCGGCCGAAGTGCTCGAAGGCGCCGATCGAGACTATGCGGTCCACCTTTTCGTCGAACTGCTCCCAGCCGCGCAGCAGCACGCGCTTGTTTCGGGCGCTGGGATGCTCGTCGAGCAGTTGCTGCACGTGGGCATGCTGATTGCGGCTCAGCGTCAGACCTACGACGCTGACGTCGTAACACTCGAGGGCTCGGACGATCGTGGCGCCCCAGCCGCATCCGATGTCGAGCAGCGTCATGCCCGGTTGCAGCCCCAGCTTGCCCAGCGCTAGGTCGATCTTGGCCAGCTGCGCCTGCTCGAGGGTCATGTCCTCGCGTTCGAAGTAGGCGCAACTGTAGGTCTGCGTCGCATCCAGGAACAGCCTGAAGAAGTCGTCGGACAGGTCGTAGTGGGCCTGCACATCGTCGAAATGCGGCTCTAGGCCGTCGTTTTCACCACTCTTGTTGGGCAAAGCTCACCTCTGACGTTGATCCTTGTCGAGCTCGGCCACCACGACCGGGCTGCCGGGGGCGAATCGGTCCTTAGCCGACGCGATCCGGGTAGTCGTCTCGTGAGTAAACCACACGATCCCCAGTGGGCTAAGCCTCGATCCGTGGAGGGGCCGGCGCCTTCGCGCGCATCTACATCCATCGCAGGGCCGTCGGTTCGGCTGAATGTTGTTACTCGCCCCAAGATGGGTAACCAACACGGCGATGGCACATTCAGTGGCGGGTCTGGCCGTATTTTACGAGCACGGACCGGGTTGTCAGGGCGGGGCGGCATGACCGCCGTTGATCCCTCGCAGGACCATTCCGAGCCCATCACGCTGAGCCTGCACGACGCCTCGCCGCCGGACCTGATGGAATCGATGGCCAACGATGTAGAGCTCGATTTGGGTTGGGGTCGGCTGATATTCGGCCAAACCTTTGCCGATTCCGCCGCACTGGCCGAGGTGCTGCGGCAGGAGGCCCCCGGACGACGCGACATCTGCATCTATGCACGAGAGCCGCACGTGATCGTCGCCGGAGCACCTAATGAGTTGTTCATCGACCCCAGCCACACCTATCGGCTGCGTTTCACCGACGATTCGGAGAACCAGGATCCGGCGTCCGCTCCGGTGGGCGTGACAGTACGCACCCTGACCGTCCCCGCAGATGCCGATGCCATGAATCGGGTATTTGTCCGGTGTGCAATGGTTCCCGCGCCGGTCGAGACCATCTGGCACAACCATCTGCATGCCGATGCGGTGACCTACCTGATCGCCGTGCGCGACGACGACGGCGCGGTGGTGGGTACCGTGACCGGGGTCGACCACGAGGTGCTCTTCGCAGACCCGGAGCGCGGATCGAGTATGTGGACTCTGGCGGTCGACCCGGCCGCCGGGCTGCCCGGCATCGGGGAGGCTCTGACCAGGGCCATGGTGGACCGCTTTCGCCAGGCGGGGCGCGCCTACCTGGACCTGTCGGTCACGCACGACAACGGTGCCGCCATCGCCCTGTATGAGAAGCTCGGATTTCGCCGCGTCCCGGTGATGGCGATCAAGCGTCGCAACGCCATCAACGAGCCGCTGTTCACGTCACCGCCGGAGACGGTCGATGACCTCAATCCCTACGCGCGGGTCATCGCCGATGAGGCGCTGCGGCGCGGAATCTTCGTTGAGGTATTGGATGCCGAGACTGGCGAGATGCGGCTCACCCACGGCGGGCGCAGCGTGATCACCCGCGAGTCGCTGTCCGAATACACTTCGGCGATCGCCATGTGCCGGTGCGACGACAAGCGTTTGACTCGACGCCTGGTCAAGGAGGCAGGCATCAACGTTCCTCGGGTGCGCCTGGCCACCTTCGACGGCGACGACTACGCGTTTGTGACCGAGGTCGGCGAGGTCGTCGTCAAACCGACCCGCGGCGAGCAAGGCAACGGCATCACCGTGGGGGTGACTGCCGACAACGGTCCCGACGAGCTGACCGCGGCTTTGGCGCGAGCTCGTGAGGAATACCCCGAGGTGATGATTGAGCAACGAGCGCCGGGCGACGACCTGCGCTTGGTGGTCATCGACGGCCGGGTGGTTGCCGCCGCACTGCGGATGCCGCCGGAGGTCGTCGGCACGGGCGAGCACACCGTGCGCGACTTGATCGAGGCCGAGAGCCGGCGACGATCAGCCGCTACCGGCGGCGAATCGCACATTCCTTTCGACGACATCACCCGCAACGCCGTCGCCAAAGCCGGCTGGCAGCTCGATGATGTTCTTCCCGAAGGTATTCGGCTTCAGGTTCGGTCCACCGCCAACGTGCATCAGGGCGGCACGATTCGCGACGTCACCGACAAGGTGAACCCGGAACTTTGTCGAATCGCGATCGAAGCCGCCGAGGCGATCGCTATCCCGGTGACCGGAATCGACTTACTCGTGCCCGATGTCACGGGCACCGACTACACCTTTATCGAAGCCAACGAGCGCCCCGGCTTGGCCAACCACGAACCGCAACCCACGGTTGCGGCTTTCGTCGATTTCTTGTTCCCCGGCCAGCCCGGGCAGCCGCCGGCCTGGACTCCGGAAGAGTCGCGGCCACGTTGATGACCGACCCGTCTGGGCGGTGCGGTGCGCAGTGGCAGAACGGGGCCGGCCCGGCACTTCCACCTCGCTGATGCCGGTTGGGCGAGAATGTCTGTGCCGCGGTCGCTTCGGCGCTTGGCCTCCACAACCGCGTCGAGCAGGGTGTGGGCCGGACCGCCCGGCCGAGGCGGATCCCCGGAGCCGGGCTCTTGCTGGGCTGCCCGCATGGATCGCGTTGGATACTCGACTGCTATTCAACGCGCGTCCGACGCCTGCGCATTCAATCATGTTTGGCCGCAGAGGGATTCGGGAACGCTCCCCTTGGCCGGCGCCAGTCAGCTACCACGTCAGTCCATCGGAGGTACGCAACGACCAACCGCCCACGACGTTGTCCGGTCTGCCGGTCACGACCGCGACCCAGGTTGTCTGCCTAGCACCCGCGAGCTGGTGGCATTCGGCACCGCAGGCGGCGCCGACCCGCTAACCTGGAAATGCTAACGGCGCCAACGCAACGGCTGATGAACTGGCATCGATCGACCGGCGGACAACCCTCGGTCGGTGCTCGACTGGGCGTGCCACTGGGAACGACCGACTGACCCGGATCTGGCAAGTGATGTTCGACGCGGCAGTCTCCACCGTCATCCGATGAAGGGCCCAATAGTGTGAATTCTGCAAGAAGTCGAGGTGACGTCATCCCGCGCCGAACCGTGCTCAAAGTGCCGCTGGTATCGCTGGCGGGTCTCGCCCTGGCTCATGTGCCCCGGGCATCCGCGGCGGGCGCCGGGCAGTGGTCACCGGACCGCGCCAACACCTGGTACCAGGCACAAGAGCGGCTCATCGGCGCGAATTACATCACCTCGAACGCAGTCAATCAGCTCGAGATGTTCCAGGCCGAGACTTTTGACCCCCGACAAATCGATACCGAGTTGCGCTGGGCGCGGTTGTGCGGGCTCAACAGTGTGCGCGTGTTTCTCCACGATCAGCTTTGGGCCCAAGACAATCGGGGCTTTCAGCGCCGTCTCGCACAGTTCGTCGCCATCGCCGCCCGCCATCACATCAAGCCGCTTTTCGTCTTCTTCGACTCCTGCTGGGATCCGCTTCCCCATCCGGGTCCGCAACCCGAGCCCAGGCCCGGGGTGCACAACTCGGGTTGGGTGCAAAGCCCGGGCGCTGAGCACCTCGACGACCGCAGCTACCGTCCTGTCCTGCACGACTACGTCACCCGGGTTTTGAGCCAATTCCGCAGCGATGACCGGGTATTGGGTTGGGACCTGTGGAATGAGCCCGACAATCCCGCCCGCCCATATCGTTCCGTAGAACGCGCGGATAAGCAGGAACGAGTGGCGGAACTGCTCCCGGAGGTGTTCCAGTGGGCACGCTCAGTGGACCCAAGTCAACCGCTGACGAGCGGCGTGTGGCACGGCCAGTGGGCAAATCCGCGGCGTCGCAGCCCAATCTGTGCCATTCAATTGAACAACGCCGACGTGGTCACCTTCCATTGTTATGGAGCGCCGGCTGTCTTCGAAGCCCGCATCGCTGAGCTTTTGCCGCTGCGCCGGCCCATCCTGTGCACCGAATATCTGGCTCGTCCGCTGGGCAGCACCATCGCCGGAATCCTGCCAATTGCCAAGCGCTACAACGTCGCAGCTTTCAATTGGGGGTTGGTTGCCGGCAAGACCCAGACCTACCTGCCGTGGGACTCCTGGGAACACCCCTATCCGACGGTCCCCAAACTGTGGTTCCACGACTTGCTGTATCCCGACGGACGTCCATACCAGGACGGCGAAATTCAGATCATGTCCTCAGTCGATCGGATGAACTGACGCGTCACAGCACCTGCAGGCCCAAGACGGCGCCGAGCAGGGTCACGGCGGCGAACATCCAGGCAACGTAGTCGCCAACATGGCCGGAGTGAGCCGCTTGCAGCGCCGCGACAGCCGGTCGGATCACCCTCGACACCCGTCGTGGCAGCGGCGCGCTGTCGTCGGTTCGCCGCAACGCCAGCATCGCCAGGCAACCGGCGGCCAGCACACCGATGAGGGCCAGGCTTACCCCACTCGCCGACCAGCTGTGCGCCGGGCCGGTCGTCGGGCCGGCTACCGTCCGTCCCAGAACTGCGGCGACATACCCGGCGGTGTCCACGAATCGTCGCCCGGCGCCATCGGCGGCCTGGACAAGTCCGGGCAGCACCCCGACCGCCAGGCAGCCCAACAGCAGGGCGGCGACGGGAAGATGCATACTCGGCGGCGTCCGGCGCAGGACCGTGTCCGGTTCCTCCTCGCCTTTGCTGGCCCGCGACGTGTCGGCGGCCGGCTGCGCGCCGCTCCCCCATCTCGTGAAGCAGCGCACCCCGGCGCGCAGCACCGCACCGCCGGTCGCCGCCGAGGTCAGCAGGAACAACGCCGACGCCCATCCGGAGCCGATCGCTTCCTCGCACAACGACTTTCCCAACGCGGTGCCGAACGGCGGCAACCCGGCCAGCGCCAGCGCGGCGAGCAGGTACAGCCCGGCCAGCTGCCACTGGCCGCGGCCACGTCCGGACAACTCGAACTCGTCCACCGTCTGGTGACGGTCCAGCAGAATCCCGACGGTCAAGAACAATGCCGACTTGGCGCCGGCATGAGCCAGCACGTAGACGGCCGTCCCGGTGACCCCCTCGGGGCGCAGCGTCGCCGTGGCCGCCAAGAACAAGCCCATATGGCCGATCGTCGAGTAAGCCAGCAGCCGCTTGAGGTGCCGCTGCAGCAGGCACATCACCGCGCCGACGACCGCGGTCAGCGCGCCGACCGCCAGGAAGGTCCGCGATACCGCGGCGTGCGGCAACGCGTCGGCGAACACCACCCAATACACCCGCCACCCGCCGTACAGGCCGAGTTCAACCATGACCCCGGAGAACAGCACGCAGACCCCCGCGGGGGCGACCGCGTGTGCGTCGGCCAACCAGAAATGCAGCGGCACGATCGCGGCCTTCACCAACAGGGCGGCCATAATCAAGACGAAGGCTGCGACGGTGGTGGCGTCCGGCGAGCGGTGCGCCAGTGCGATACCGAGCTGAGCCATGCCGAGCTGACCCGTCTGCGCGTAGAGCATCGCGATCCCCACCAGGGTGAGGCAGGCGCCGAGCGACTGGATGATGCCGAAGTTGAGCGCACCCTGGATCGCCGACTTGTCTTCGATCTTGATGCCGGTCAGCGCGTAGGCCACCGCACCCATCAACTCGAGGAACACGAACAGGTTGAACACGTCGCTGGCGAACACGAAACCATTCATGGCCGCCAGGAAGACGAGCATCAGTGCGTCGAAGCGGGGACCGGCCTCGTCAAGGCCGCGGCGGCTATACAGCGCGGCACAGGCCATCAAGAAGCCGGCGAGCATGGCCAAACCGGCCGAGATCGGGTCGGCCGCCAGCGCGATACCGACCGTGGTTCGCCCTTGCATGGACCAGCCGCCGATCCAGGTGAACACCGGCTGTTCCCGCGCGGCCACCGCCACCCACCCGCCGGCGGCTGTCGCGCCGACGGACACCGACGCGGTCAGCCAGCTGGCCGCCGCACCTGAAAGCCGGTGGCTCAATGCGAGTAGCAGGCAGCCGGCCAGGATCGGCATCGCGACCAGCAGCGGCAGCAGCTGGGCCGCGATGGCCTGCACTGTCGCTCAGCCCCTCAGCGCGGAGAGCTCATCGGGGTTCAGCGTGCCGTGCCGCTTGTGGATCTGGATGGCAAGCGCCAACAGCAAGGCGGTGACGGTCGCCTGGATGACGATGTCGGTCAGCGTCATCGCCTGCACCACGGGGTCTACCACCTGTGCCGGCGGCGGCACGTTGGACCCGGTGAAGATCGGCGGGGCGGCGCCGCGCTGGAATCCGACCGCCAAGAGCAGCACATAGGTGCCTGACTGGGCCACCGACAGGCACACCACCGCGTGAATCAGGTTGCGACTGCGAACAATACCGAACGCACCGATCAACACCAGCCAGCCGGCGACACAATAGGGGTAGACGCTCACCGGCCAGAATCCTTGGTGACGATGGTGATCTCCTGGGCCAGGAATTGTGCCAGCAGGACCGTCATCCCGCAGGCCACCTCGACACCCACGGCGACGTTGAGCGGCGCCACCGAACCCCCGGAAAACAGGTTGCCCAGCGTGCCGGTCGGCAACAGGTTGCGCAGGAACACCCCACCGACCAGTAAGCCGACCAGCCCGATCACCACAAATCCGGCCGCTCCCAACGCTTCCCCGATGTCGAAGACGTTGACCGGCCGCAGCCGATCCAGCGCCCGGAAACTTCCGGTGACATAGAGCAGGTGCAAACCGGCAGCCAACACCACACCGCCCTGGAACCCGCCGCCCGGGGTGAGGTGACCATGCACAATCAGGTCGAGACCGAGCGCCAGGGTCACCGGCAGCATCAGATAGCCGACCAGCCGCGTCGCGTCCAACACAGTGTCGTGTTGCGGCGGCCGGTATTCGCGTTCTTCGACGGCCGGGCGCAGCAGGGTCATCACGCCGGTGACCGACGCCAGCAGGATGGTTTCCTCTACCAGGGTGTCCAACGCCCGTTGGTCGAAGTTGACCGAGGCGACCGCGTTGCCGGTGGCCCGTGAAAGTGCGGCTGCCACAGCCAAATCCCGGTACGGATGGTGGTTGTGCCCGAAACCCGGTAACTTCGCCAAGCCGATCCACAGCCACGCCGCCAGGCCCATCGCACCGACGACGAAAACCACCGTCCGGATGCCGCGGGTCACGGCCCGGCCTCCACGCCATCGCGCTTGTCGGCCTGCCGGTGTACCGCCCGGATGGTGAGCATCACCATCAGCGGCACCACGACTCCGCCGATCGCCAGCTGCGACAACGCGACATCGGGGGCCTGCAGCACCACGAACATCAGCGTGAGAGCCAGGCCGAACACCGACAATCCGATGGCCTGGCGGTCGGGTGCCCCGGTCAGCGCGACGACGGTTCCGGTGACGCCGACCAGCGTCACGACCACCACGACAAGCGCGGTCATCGCGGTGAGGTCTCGTCAATCAGGCCGTCATGCTCGGCCGCAAGTCGGGCCGTCGCGGCCGAGACCACCGGCGCGGTCAGCAGGACCACGACGCTGATTGCGACGAGCATCGCCGAGGCCTGAGTCCAGCCCCGCACAATGATCAGTCCCGCGCCGATGAGCGGCACGCCGACCGACGTCGCGGCGGTCAGCAGGTGCAGACGGTCGAGCACCCGAACCCGCAGCGCTGCGGCAACCGCGCTGAACGCCACCGCCGCAACGCCGGCGAACACCATGGCCCAACCGATCGACTGGGCGTTCATCTCTTGCGGGCAAGAAGCCGGGTGTAGACCAGCGCGCTCGGCAGCGATACCAGAGCCAACGCCAGTGGGACGATAAGAGTCGAATCTCGTTGCCAGGCAACGCAATACACTGTCAGCGCCATCACCGCGGCCAGACTGGCGAACTCGAGTCCCACCAGCCTGTGGTGCGGCAGGCCGCGAGAGGACATCAACACACCCGGCACGAAAGCCCCGACCAGTAACAGCAGCACCGCCAGTTCCCCCGCGTTCACCGCTGCACCGCCATCTCGAGCCGGCCCGGGTGCACCCGTGTGCAATGCACAAGCACCGACTGTTTGCTTGGATCACATTGCAGCACGACGGTTTCCGGTGTCGTCGCAAGTGTCAGAACCGCCGTCGCCCGCCGTGCCGCGGCCACCGGCCGGGTCTCGTCGGGCAAGCGCAATGCCCTGATGGTCGCGGAGCGCTTGGTGAACCGATGTGCCCACACGCCAACAGCCTGTGGCACGACGTCGCGCGCCGCCGTCGCCAACCACCCCAGCCAGCCGATCCGGAACTGCCAGCGGCCGGCGTTGGCGCGTCGAGCCGACCGCGCCAGCACCGCGACGGGCAAAGTGCACCCGGCCATCACCGTCAGTTCCGCTGGCGTGCGCGCGCTCAGCGTGGCCAGCCAGACCCCGGCGCTCAGCACCCACCAGAGACCGGTTTCACCGACAAACTGAGGTAACCGCTTACTTGCCCCGGACACGGCGATTGTGCTTCTTGATCGCGTCGACCAGCTCCGATTTGGTCATCGTCGACCTGCCGTGCACATCAAGGCGCCGCGCGACGTCGAGTAGGTGCTTTTTGCTGGCGTTGGCATCGACGCCCTCCGCTGAGCGGCCGGTGTTGCGCGGACCACCGCCTTTGGCAAGTTCGTCCGACGGGCCCTTCTTTTTCTTGGGCTCCCAATGGTCGCCGACTTTTTCGAAGCTGTGCTTGAGTGCGGCGTAGGCCACCCGGTGCGCACGTTGCTCGCTGCCGTACTCCTCAGCGGCGGCATCATGGGCTTTGGCGAAGGTGCGTTGCGCCTTGGCGTTGGAGCGCTGCAGCGTGCTGGGCAGCTCGCTCTTCTTCGGCTTGCCGCCCTTGGTCGTCTTCGGCATTGGATCTCCTCCTTTTCTCAGCCCTCGGCTGCCTGCTGGGCCGTCGCGTAGGCCAGCTGCAGGAAGTCGGCGCCGGCCAGCGCGGTGAAGGTGCCCGCGACTAAACGGGTGAACCTCGGCGCGAAAATCAGCCCGATCACCAGGGCAGTGGCGACCCACATGTCCAGACAGAAGGGGCAGGTCAGGAGCTCCCCGAGGCTGTGGCGCAGCGCGCTATCTTCCCGGACTTCCTCGTTCACCTCGGCGGGACCACCGGTGCCGGCGTAGTGGGCGAACGGCGCCCGCAACGGGCTGGTGACCGCATCCTTGGTCAGCGAGCGGGACAACTTGTGGGTACCGACGGTGACCGTGAAAAGATCCTGCGCCCGCCAGCGCTCCGGCAGCCTTTTACCGGTGGCCGCGGCGACGACGGCGGTAAGCCCGACCACCGCACCGTAGATGGCGAGGACCATCAGGTAACCGCCCAGTGGACGCGGATTGTCGCCGCGATAGGTGTCGGCTTCCCGCCGGGCCCGCTCGGCCACGCCGCTGCTGACTTCGGTCGCATCGCCCACGATCGCTCCTCAACGGTTCGGATCTGGACGTCGATTACCCCGAGTCAGGCCCTGGCAATCCCACCGATGGGTGCCAAAGCGCGCTTTCGGCCGCGCCGATCATCCGAAGCCGGATCCACACATTCGCCGGACCGATAAGGGCTCGGCTTCGATCTGTCCTGGTTGCTCGGCTAGTTGGGGGCTTGGATCCGCGCCCAGGGACGAGCCTCTTCGAGTTCATAGGCCAGCTCCAACAGCCGGTCCTCTCGCCCCAGGTCGGCCGCCAGCATCATTCCCACCGGCAGCCCGTTCGCGGACTGCGCCACCGGCAGCGAAATCGCCGGCTCCCCGGTGACGTTCTGTAGCGGCGTGAATGCCACCCAATCGGCCATCCGGTCCATGACCTGCTGATAGTCGGTGGGAGCGAGATAGCCGATGCGCGGCGGCGCATCGGCGACGGTAGGCGTGAGCACGGCATCGTAGGTACCGAAGAATTGCGCGGTGTGCCGCCGGACTCCGCGCAGCCGGAGGATCGCGGCCGGGAGCAGATGAAAATTGCGGCGGGCATTACGGGCCAGACCCAGAGTCAGGCTGTCCAGCCGGGTCGGGTCGAACGTCTTGCCGAACGTGAGCCGTCCGGTGCGCACCTGCCCCAGCGCCATCAGACCCCAATACAGCACAAAGTCCTCGGTGAAACTGGACGGCACCGGCGGTTGGTCGACGTGTTCGACATGGTGACCGAGCTCTTCGAGCAACCCGGCCGCCTTCAGCGTCAGGTCGCGGACTTCGGGACTGGCCTCCACATGCACCGAGCGCGTGATCACGGCAATCTTCAGTCGTCGCTTACCCGGGCTGCTCACATCTCCCACCGGAGGCAGCTTGGACCGCCAGAGGCGCTCGGCCTCTCGATAGAAGACGGCCGTGTCGCGCACCGAGCGGGTCAGCACACCGTTGGCAACGATCCGGATGGGCAGCCGCCGCAACTGTGGATCGATGGGTAGCCGGCCGCGCGACGGCTTGAGCCCCACCAGGCCGTTGCAGGAGGCTGGTATGCGGATGGAGCCGCCGCCGTCGTTGGCGTGCGCGATGGGCACCACCCCGGCGGCGACCAATGCTCCCGAGCCCGATGACGAGGCGCCCGCCGTGTGGTCGGTATGCCAAGGGTTGCGGACGGGTCCCAGCCGCGGGTGTTCGGCGGCAGCGCTGAACCCGAACTCCGACATCTGGGTCTTGCCCAGCGAGATGAGACCTGTGGACAGCAGCACTCGGGTGATCTCACTGTCGGCGCCCGCCCGGTGCGGTGTCCACGCATCGGTGCCCCGCATCGTCGGCAGCCCGCTGACGTCGACATTGTCCTTGATATAGCTGGGTACGCCGCCGAAAAAGCCGTTGGTCGTCCCCCGCCGGGCCGCGTCGCGCGCCCTGTCGAAGGCCTCATATGCCACCGCGTTGAGCTTGGGGTTGACGGCTTGGCTTCGCGCGATCGCAGCCTCGGCCAGCTCGGCCCGGTCGACCTGACCGGACCGGATGGCCTCGGCAAGAGCGACGGCGTCGAGATCGCCCAGCGCGTCGTCACCGAAAGCGTGGATGCGGGTCATGGGCTGTTGCTAAGCCTGGCCTACCTCGAACCGGACGAATCGGGTCACCGTGACCCCGGCTTCCTCCAGCAGGGCCTTGATCGACTTCTTGTTGTCGGACACCGATGGCTGCTCGAGCAGGACGGCGTCCTTGAAGAAACCGGTCAGCCGGCCTTCGACGATCTTGGGCAGCGCTTGCTCCGGCTTGCCCTCCGCTTTCGCGGTCTCCTCGGCGATGCGGCGTTCGGTAGCCACGACGTCCTCGGGCACATCGTCGCGCGACAGGTAGCGCGCCTTGAGCGCGGCTATCTGCAGCGCAACGGCGTGAGCGGCATCTTTGTCGCCACCCTGGTACTCGACCAGCACACCCACCGCCGGCGGCAGATCGGCCGAACGCCGGTGCAGGTAGGTCTCGACGGTGCCGTCGAAGTTCGCCACCCGGCGCAATTCGAGCTTCTCGCCGATCTTGGCCGACAGCTCGCCGATTGCCTGCTCGACGTTCTTGTCACCCGCTTGAGCCGCCTTGAGCGCGTCGACGTCGGCGGCTTTCGACGACACGGCCGCCGCCACGATCTGATCGGCCAGCGCCTGGAATTCCGCGTTCTTGGCGACGAAGTCGGTCTCGCAATTCAGTTCGATGAGCACGCCCTCCTTGGCCGCGACCAGGCCCTCGGCGGTGGCGCGCTCGGCTCGCTTGCCGACGTCCTTGGCGCCCTTGATCCGGAGCGCCTCGACGGCCTTGTCGAAGTCGCCGTCGGCTTCGGCCAGCGCGTTCTTGCAGTCCAGCATGCCGGAACCGGTGAGCTCACGAAGCCGCTTGACGTCGGCCGCGGTGAAGTTCGCCAATGATCAGCCTTCCTATGAGGGATCAGTCGTTGATTCGGTGGAGGTTTCGGGCGTCGGGTCGCCAGCCCCGGCGGTCACCGGAGTCGTTGCCGAGGCCAGCAGCTCCTGCTCCCATTCGGCGAGCGGCTCGGCGGCCAGCGAGTCCGAAGCCTCGGGCTTGCCGTCGCCGCGGCCCAGCCCGGCACGGGCTTGCAGGCCCTCGGCAACCGCGGAGGCGATCACCTTGGTCAGCAGCGCGGCCGAACGGATCGCGTCGTCGTTGCCCGGGATCGGGTAGTCGACCTCGTCGGGGTCGCAGTTGGTGTCCAGGATCGCGATCACCGGGATTCCGAGTTTGCGGGCCTCGCCGACGGCGATGTGTTCCTTGTTGGTGTCGACGACCCAGACCGCCGAGGGCACCTTGGCCATGTCCCTGATCCCGCCCAGGGACCGCTCCAGCTTGTTCTTCTCCCGGGTCAGGCCCAGGATTTCCTTTTTGGTTCGGCCCTCGAAGCCGCCGGTCTGCTCCATCGCCTCGAGCTCTTTGAGGCGCTGCAACCGCTTGTGCACGGTGGAGAAGTTGGTGAGCATGCCGCCCAGCCAGCGCTGGTTCACGTACGGCATGCCGACGCGGGTGGCTTCGGCGGCGACGGACTCCTGCGCCTGCTTTTTGGTCCCGACGAACAGCACCGTGCCGCCGTGGGCGACGGTTTCTTTGACGAACTCGTACGCCTTGTCGATGAACGTCAGGGTCTGCTGTAGGTCGATGATGTAGATGCCGTTGCGGTCGGTGAAGATGAACCGCTTCATCTTGGGATTCCAGCGACGGGTCTGGTGCCCGAAGTGGGTGCCGCTGTCAAGCAGCTGCTTCATGGTGACTACGGCCATTGCCGGTATTCCTTTGTTGTCGGTTGCTTGCTCGGCATCGGGTGACGCCGGGCCCTGGCGGCTGCTGCGATGCCGGACCCTGTTACGGGACCGCCCAGCACGCGGGGCGAATTCCTGAACAACGGGAGTCGCCGTGCAGACGCGCGAAGTCAGCCCACTGATGCGAGCTGCGTGCAGCAGTTTACACCGCGCGCGCTGATGGCTTTCCCCAGCCGGGGCGTACTCCCCAGAACCGTCAGCGGTGACTGGTACCCCGGTTGGCGTGGCGCTTCACTGAGCCGGTGCGACGGTTGGTGCTGATCCTGTGCTGGACGCTGGCCAGTGCCTCGCCGGCGGTTGCAGACGATTTTCGGCTGGAGTGGCCGTTGCGGCCGCGTCCCGCCGTGGTGCGCGGCTATGACGCGCCCGCGCCGAACTGGCATCCCGGACACCGCGGTGTGGACCTGGCCGCTGCTCCGGGTCAGCCCGTGTACGCACCCGGCAGCGCGACGGTTGTCTTCGCCGGATTGCTGGCGGGGCGGCCGGTCGTTTCTTTAGCTCATCCGGGCGGCTTGCGTACCAGCTACGAACCGGTGCGCGCGATGGTCCGGGCCGGTCAGCTGGTGACGGCCCAGACGGTGCTGGGGACGGTGCAGGCCGGCCATCCCGGCTGCGCTGCTCTGGCGTGCCTGCATTGGGGTGCCATGTGGGGCCCGGCTTCGCGTGCCGACTATGTCGACCCACTGGGTTTGGTGGCATCAACACCGATAAGGCTCAAGCCGCTGACGGGCTGAGTTCTTGTGTTGGCGGCTAGCGGTCAGCAAGCGCCACACCCGTAGCGGTAGCCACAGGAGTCTCCGGCTTGGGCGGCACTGTTTTTGGCTTTAGCGGATCGAGGTCGACTGCCGTGCCTGGCCAAGAGAGCGGGGTGGTGTCTCTTGTCGCTATTAGCGGTCGTGGGGCTGTGCCCCGGTGTAGGGGAGATGGAGGTCGCATGCTGGTGCGGTGGGGTCGGTGGCCGACGGCGTCGACTGTGCGCTGGCGGCGCCGACTGTGCATTGATGGCGTCGAGTGTGCCGTCACGGCGGCCGATCGTGGGATGTGCCCGCCCTACATACGCAGTCAAAGGTCGGGTGGCCGGAGGGGATTGCACCCTCCGGCTCCCACAGATCCGGACGTGAACCTCTCGATTCATCCGGCTCTTGTCATCTTGATCACCAGACGGCGGGGACGGTGGTGGTCCATTGCCAGTGCGCGAGGAAACGCGGGTACTGCGTGGTGACCCGCTGCCATGCCTGCTGGAACGCACCGCGGCTCCGATACCGCCGATATTTGTTGCGGACCCAACGCATCAGGTAGGCGTTGATGCGCGCCAGGAGAGGATGCAGCGCCGACCGGAAGAAGGCGCCGTAGTAGTTCATCCAGCCCCGCACGATGGGGTTGATCCAGCGTGCAAGGTCAGCGAAGGATCGCCCGGTGCGATGGTGCAGTCGCCAGGACCGCACCTCCCGGCCGATCTTCGTCAAGGCGTCCCTGCTGATCGCGGGCAAAAACGACAGGAACGTGTGTCCGTCTTTGGCCCGCATCCCGCGCGGACGGAACGTGAAACCCAGAAACGTGAACGACGTGTGCGCATAGTCACCACGCCGGTTAGCGTCCTTGCAGTACACGATCCGGGTCTTGTCGGGATGCAGCCGCAACCCGACCTCGCCCATCCTGTCGTGCAGCGCGGCCAACACCTGGTGGGCTTGGCGCTCGGTGACACAGTGCACCACCGCGTCATCGACGTAGCGTTCAAAGCGGACACTCGGGAACTCCCGGGCCATCCACATGTCAAACGCATAGTGCAGAAACAGGTTGGCCAGCACGGGCGAGACCGGCGACCCTTGTGGGGTGCCCCGGTCTCGCTGTTGCAGGGTGCCATCAGGCAATGCCACCGGAGCTTGTAGCCACCGGCGCACATACAGCATCACCCACGGCAGATCGGTGTTGACCGCCACCGCTTTTAGCATCAGGTCCCAAGACACGCTGTCGAAAAACTTTTGGATGTCCAAATCGATCACCCAGTCGGTTTTCCAACACCGCTGCCGGCATACTCCCACCGCGTCGATCGCTGAGCGGCCCGGCCGATACCCGTAGGAGTCCTCGTGAAAGAGGGCTTCCGCCACCGACTTCAGCTCCTCGGCCACCACCGTTTGCGCCACCCGATCGGCCACCGTAGGCAGCCCCAGCATCCTGGTCCCCCCGCCATGCGGCTTGGGGATTTCCACCGCACGCACCGGAGGCGGAAAGTAGCTACCCGAGGACATCCGATTCCACACCTTGTACAAATTGTTGCCCAGGTCGGCCTCGAATGCCTCGATGGTTACCCCGTCTATGCCCGGCGCGCCCTTGTTCGCCTTGACCTTCTCAAACGCCTCCTGGACCGCCCACTTCGAAATCTCGAACGGCTTGCCCGGCGACTTCAACTCGCCCATCCGACTCCTCCCGAACCCCAACGGGTCTCGGTTGATCCAACGAACACAGCCACAGATGACCCGGCCCCTTCGCTCCACCCCCATTACAAGAGCTTCACCACTACTACGAGCCGGTCCGCCAACCGGACCCGCGACGGTACTCACACCCACGACAAGCGCGGGCTACTCCCTCTCGCCCACCCGAAAAACCCGGACGGGCAGTGTCGAATCCGGTCTTCTCCCGTTCCATGCAAAAGCCGCAGATCGGGCTCGCGTCGCCTCCATGCCGGACACCGCCTGGCCAATCAACGGGCACCCGCCAGACTCATCCCGGGATATGACGGACACCCCGGTTTCGATGTCATCTATGTGCATTTCGACACGTCAACAGCGAATCGCTTGCGCTCGCCTTCCCGATCCCCACCTGACACATCGACCTGTGCCTTTTCCACATCGCTCACCACAATCACGTCACCGCTCCTGCAGCATGTGGCGGTTTGAAGCCACCCCCCGCAGGGCGACTCCGAAGGGCCAACAATCCTTCATCTCCTGCACAGCACCGCTTCGGAAAGCTCTACCTACATCGAACTCCCTTCCACGCTCGGGACACACCCGTCAGCGCACACCCGTCGGCGCACACCCGGCGCCGTCGGCCACCGACCCAACCGCACCAGCACCCGATCTCCATCCCCCACACCGGTTCGCAGCCCCAGGACCGCTCGGAGCTGGACATCGAATCACTGACCTGGGCGCCGCGATCCGTCAGCCATTGGTTGGCCGGCACAGTTCCGGAGGAAACCGGGCCGAAGCCGGGCCAAGCCATTGCTCGAATGCCGGTGTAACCGCGCGCTAGGTCGTGTAAAAGGTGTCTGTGGATAATTTGGCGCCCAGCCCGGACCGGCCCACAGCATTGCTGAAGGAGTCCATGACCCGGCGGTTCTACACCCGCTCGCAGGTCACCGGCGAGATCACGTTGCCGGCCGTGCCGGGCATGATCGACGAATACGTGGCGATGTGCGCCAAGCTCTTCGCCACCGTGGGCCGGCAGTTTTCCGACGACGAACTTGCCCATGTCAGAAAGGTCCTCGAGGCCCAATTGGCCCAGGCGTACGCGGCGTCGCATCGCTCGAACATCATCATCTCGTTCAACGCTCCCATCGGCCCGACCTTGCACTACCAGGTGCGGGCCCATTGGCGGACCGTGGCGCAGGAGTACGAGAGCTGGATCAGCACCCGCGAGCCGCCACTTTTCGGCACCGAACCCGACGCCCGGGTATGGGCGCTGGCCAACGAGGCGGCCGAACCACGCACGCATCGGGTGCTGGAGATCGGGGCAGGCACCGGCCGCAACGCCTTGGCGCTGGCGCGGCGCGGGCACCCGGTCGACGTGGTGGAGATGACGCCGAAGTTCGCCGACATCATCCGCTGCGACGCCGAACGGGAATCCCTCGACGTGCGGGTCATCGCGCGGGATGTCTTTTCGAGCATGGACGAGCTGCGGCGCGACTACCAGCTGATTGTGCTCTCCGAGGTGGTGTCTGATTTCCGGACGGCACAGCAGTTGCGCGGCCTGTTCGAGCTGGCGGCGCAGTGCCTGGTTCCCGGCGGACGCTTGGTGTTCAACGCCTTCCTGACGGACCTGGACTACATGCTCGACGAGGCCACCCGGGAGTTCGGGCAACAGGTGTACACCAGCATCTTCACTCGACCGGAGATGTCGGCTGCCGCGGCCGGGCTTCCGCTGGAGCTCGTCGGCGACGACTCCGTCTACGACTACGAGAAGGCGCACCTGCCCCCGGGCGCCTGGCCACCCACCAGCTGGTACGCCGACTGGGTCAGCGGCCTCGACGTGTTCCCCGTCGAGCGGGAGACGAGCCCGATCACGATGCGCTGGCTGGTCTTCCGCAAAACCCGCTGAGCCGGGTCACACCGGCAACAGCTGGTCGATCACCTCTGCCAGCTGCTTGGCCGAGCGGCATTCGTGCATGGCGATCACTTCCTGATAGCGCGGCACCGCCGAATCACCACTGCCCCACAGGTGTTTCGGCTCGGGGTTGAGCCAGTGCGCGTGCCGGCTCGCGGTGACCATGTCGGCCAGCACGTCGACGGCCGGGTTGCGGTAGTTGGTGCGGCCGTCGCCGAGTACCAGCAGTGAGCTGCGCGGCGACAGCACGCTCGGGAAAGCCTGCAGGAACGAGACGAAAGCGTTGCCGTAGTCGGAATGGCCGTCGCGGTTGTACACGCCCGCTTCGCGGGTGATCCGCTGGATCGCCACGGCCAGATCGGCTTCCGGGCCGAACATGTGGGTCACTTCGTCGGTGGTGTCGATGAAGGCGAACACCCGAACTCGGGAAAACTGTTGGCGCAGAGCATGGACCAGCAGCAGCGTGAAGTGACTGAACCCGGCGACCGAACCGGAAACGTCGCACAACACAACCAGTTCCGGACGGGCCGGACGCGGTTTGCGCAGCACCACGTCGATCGGGACACCGCCGGTGGACATCGACTTGCGCAGCGTCTTTCGCAGGTCGATCGATCCGGCGCGGGCCCGGCGCCGGCGCGCCGCCAGCCGGGTCGCCAGCGTGCGGGCCAGTGGGGCCACCACCCGGCGCATCTGGCGTAGTTGCTCACCGGAAGCCCGCAGGAACTCGACGTTCTCGGAAAGCTGTGGGATGCCGTACATCTGGACGTGGTCCCGGCCGAGCTGCTCGGCGGTGCGCCGCTTGGTCTCGGCGTCGACCAACTTACGTAACTGTGAAATACGTTGTGCTGCAAGCGCTTTAGCTATCTGCTCCTGGGTGGGGGTGGGCTCGTCGCCGTAGGGGGCCAGTAGTCCCGCCAGCAGCTTGCCCTCCAGTTCGTCCAGCGCCATCGCTTTGAGCGCCTGATACGAGGAGAACGACGGGCCGCGGCTGGAGCTGTATTTGCCGTAGGCCTCGACGATGCGCGCGATCATCGCCACCAGCCGTTCGTCCATATCGGCCAGGTCGGAGTTGTCGGTCAGCAGATCCAGCAGCATCTGCCGCATCGCCTCGACGTCGTCGGGCGGCAGCGAACCGTCGTCGTCGGCGTCGTCTTCGGTGACCGCCGCGCGGGCGCCCAGCGCTGCGGGAAACCACAGGTCGAACATCGCGTCGTAGGTCTCGCGGTGATCGGGCCGGCGCAGCACCGCGCACGCGATGCCCTCCCGCAACACGTCACGATCGCCCAGACCCAGCGTTGCCATCACCCGCCCGGCATCCACCGTCTCCGACGGACCCACCGAAATCCCAACGGCGCGAAGTGCTTCCACGAACCCGACCAGATGACCGGGCAGCCCGTGCGGGGCCAGCGGGCGGGTGGGACGGATACGTCGGGTGGCCATCGGCGCAGCCCCTTCAGTTGAGCCGCAGCTCGCCGGCCGCGCGTTGCTGGTCGGATTGGTGTTTGAGCACGACGCCGAGCGTGGCGGCGACCACGGCGTCGTCGATGGTGTCCAGGCCCAGCGCCAGCACCGTCCGGCCCCAGTCGATGGTCTCGGCGATCGACGGCACCTTCTTGAGCTGCATGCCGCGCAGCACGCCGATGATGCGCACCAGCTCCTCGGCCAGGTGCCCGGGCAGCTCGGGGACTCGCGACAGCAGGATGCGCCGCTCCAGCTCGGGACTGGGGAAGTCGATGTGCAGGAACAGGCAGCGACGCTTGAGCGCCTCCGAGAGTTCGCGGGTGGCGTTGGAGGTCAACACCACGAACGGCGCCCGCTCGGCGGTGAGCGTGCCCAGCTCGGGAACGGTCACCGCGAAATCGGAAAGCACCTCCAGCAGCAGTCCTTCGATTTCGATGTCGGCTTTGTCGGTTTCGTCGATCAGCAGCACCGTCGGATCGGTGCGCCGGATCGCCGTCAGCAACGGACGCTGCAGCAGGAACTCCTCGCTGAACACGTCGTCTTTGGTGGTCTGCCAGTCGCCCGAGCCGGCCTGGATGCGCAGGATCTGCTTGGCATGGTTCCACTCGTAGAGGGCCCGAGCCTCGTCGACGCCCTCGTAGCACTGCAGCCGGACCAGTCCGGATCCGGTGGCCTGGGCGACGGCACGCGCGAGTTCGGTTTTACCGACGCCGGCCGGGCCTTCCACCAGTAGCGGCTTACCGAGCCGGTCGGCTAGAAAGACGGCCGTCGAGGTGGCGGTGTCGGGCAGGTAACCGGTCTCGGCCAGCCGCCGCGAGACGTCGGCGATATCGGCGAATAGTGGCGTGGACCGAGCGGGTAACGTCACAATCAGTTCTCCTTAGCAGGGCCGGCTAGGCCGGACGAGTATGGCCGTCTCCCCACACGATCCACTTGGTCGAAGTCAATTCCGGCAGTCCCATCGGACCGCGGGCATGCAGTTTCTGGGTGGAGATGCCGATCTCGGCGCCGAAGCCGAACTGCTCGCCGTCGGTGAACGCCGTCGACGCGTTGACCATGACTGCGGCGGCATCGACCCGTTCGGTGAACCGTTGAGCCGCAGCAAGATTGGTGGTCACGATGGCTTCGGTGTGTCCGGTGCCGTACTCGTTGATGTGAGCGATCGCCGCGTCGACACCGTCGACCACAGCCACCGCGATCTCCATCGCCAGATATTCCCGGCGCAGGTTGTCGTCGTCGGCATTCGGATGCACGGTGACACCGGCGTCCTGCAGCGCCGCCAGTAGCCGGGGCAGCGCGTGATCGGCGATGTTCGCGTCGACCAGCAGGGTCTCGGCCGCGTTGCAGACGCTGGGCCGGCGGGTCTTGGAGTTCAGCAAAACCCGTTCGGCCACGTCCAGGTCGGCGGCTTCGTGGACGTAGACGTGGCAGTTGCCCACACCGGTTTCGATGGTGGGCACCTGGGCGTCGCGAACCACGGCCTCGATCAGGCCCGCTCCCCCGCGCGGAATGGCCACGTCGACCAGGCCGCGCGCCTGGATCAGGTGGGTGACGGTGGACCGGTCGGCGGCCGAGAGCAGCTGTACCGCATCGGTGGGCAGGTCCTGGCCGGCCAGCGCGCTGCGTAACACCGTGACCAGCGCTTCGTTGGACCTCGCGGCGGAGGAGCTGCCGCGCAGCAACGCGGCGTTGCCCGACTTCAGCGTGAGGCCGAAGGCGTCGACGGTGACGTTGGGCCGGCCCTCGTAGATCATGCCGACCACACCGAGCGGGACGCGTTGCTGGCGTAGTTGCAGCCCGTTGGGCAGCGTGTAGCCGCGCAACACCTCGCCGACCGGATCGGGCAGGCCGGCGACTTGGCGCAGACCGGCGGCGATACCGTCGATACGCTGCGGGTTCAGGGCAAGCCGGTCGAGCATCGCGGCGGGTGTGCCGGCGGCGCGCGCCGCATCGAGGTCTTCGGCATTGGCGGCCAGAATCTGGTCGGCGCGCGACAAGATCTCGTCGGCGGCGGCATGCAACGCGCGGTCTTTAACCGTCCTGGGCAACACGGCCAGCAGCCGGGCCGCCACCCGCGCCCGGCGGGCGGCATCGTGCACCTGTCGACGGTAGTCCGGCTCTCGTTCCTGAGTCGTCCCCCGGGCCTGGGGGCGGGAGGTGCCCCCAGCGCTCGGGGACGGCGCTTGCACACTCATTGCCCCAGCGTAACGGGCGTTAGCCGACCGGGTACGACGGCCCGGTTCTGGGCTGCCGCGGGAAAAGCCGGGGACGAACGGCGGGTTCGGCACAATGGGGCCTCGTGATCCGATGCGACGTGATCCGATACGACCGAGTCGTGCGCGCTTGCGGAACGCGGCAGGCCGGGAGGGCGGGAAAGGACCACATGCATGCCATCTGATAAATCGGCTCACAAAAAGAGGCCGGCCCAGAAGCTCACGCACCAAGAATTCGAGAAAATCACCGTCTTCCCGGCGCGCGAGATCATCACCATGTGCGAGGCGATGCCGACGGCAACGGCAGTGGCCGTGGGCGGCGGAAGGATCGTCGCCGTCGGCACGCTGGACATGTTGCGGCCGTGGCTCGACCGCTACGAGTACGAAGTCGATGACCGGATGAAGGACAAGGTCCTGATGCCGGGCTTCATCGACCCGCACGTGCACCCGTCCTTGCCCGCCGTCTTGACTCAGTATCCGTTTCTGGCGCCCGACGACTGGACCCTGCCGACCGGGAAGTTCCCCGGGGCGAAAACTCCGGAGTCTTACCTTGCCGGGCTCGACAAACTGGTTGCGGCACACCAGGATTGGACGCTGCCGTTCGTCACCTGGGGCTACCATCCGCTGTGGCACGGAAAACTCACCAAGTCCGACCTGACTCAGCGCTACGGCGACAAGCCGATCATCTTGTGGCATCGGTCGTTTCACGAGCTCTTCCTCAACGACGCCGCGCTCAACTGGACCGGGGTCACGTCAGAGCAGTTCAGCGGGCATCCGGACGCCAACTGGGAAGAAGGACATTTCTGGGAGAACGGGGCGCAGCTATTGAACGCGTCTCGGCTGGGCAGATTGCACTTCGATCCGGACCGTTATCGCAAGGGGATGCAGAACTTCCTGGAAATGGTGCATATGGCCGGCGTGACCACGTGCCTGGACATGGGAGTTGGCATCTTCGGCGACCCTGTCGGCGAGACCAAACTGATCCGCGACACCGCCGAGTCGACGCAGGCGCCCTGCCGCATCATTCTCACGCCCACCACGGCCGACTTCATCCCCCGCGGCGTCAACCCGGCGGCAGCGCTCGAGGCGGCCGAAGAGTGGGCAACGCACAACAGCGCGCGGGTGATGTTCGACCGTCACTTCAAGCTGCAGGCCGACGGCGCGATCTACAGCGGACTCTCCCAATGCGCTTTCCCGGGTTATCTGGACGGCCACCAGGGCGTGTGGATGGCCCCGCCAGAGCTGCTATACAGCTACGCCGAACCATTCTGGAAGGCCGGCTACCAGTTGCACGCCCACATCAACGGCGATCTCAGTTCCGCAACCTACATTGACATCATCCGCAGGCTGCTGGACGTCAAGCCGCGCTTCGGCCATCGCGCCACGCTGGAGCACTATGCCTTCAACAGCGAGGACCAGTGCCGGCAGATGAACGAGATCGGCATGCTGGTCTCGTGCAACGCGTACTACCTGTACATGCTCAGCGATATCTTCAGCGAGCAGTGGCTGGGCCCGGATCGCGGAGCGCAGATGGTGCGGCTGGGGATGCTGGAGCGGATGGGTATGCCGTTCACCGTACACTCCGACTGTCCGATGGCGCCGTTGTCGCCGCTCACCCTGGCGTGGGTGGCGGCCAACCGGGTGACGATCAACGGCAACCTGAATTGTCCGCAGGAGCGGGTCAGCCTGCATACCGCGCTCAAGGCGATCACCATCGATGCCGCCTGGATCCTGCGCAAAGAAGACGAGCTCGGCTCCATACGCGCCGGCAAGAAAGCGGACTTCGCGGTGCTCGAGGAAAACCCCTATGACGTTGGCGCCGAGGCCCTCAAGGACGTCGGCATCTGGGGCACGGTGTTCGAAGGAGAAGTGCATCCGCTCGGGTGAGGGCAGGCTCGACCGCTTCAGTTGAACCACTCCCGATGCAGACTCTGGCGCACCTGGCTTTGTCGCTCTTCGAGAATGTGGCCGAAGTCCTGCAGCAGCAACGGTTGACGCATCACGAGATGCTCGACGTGCTCGCGACCGATCTCCACCGTGGTCACCTCGTCGATCGCGTATGCGCTGGAGAGATTGGGCTGCCGGGTCAGCGCGGTCAGACCCAGAAATCCGCCTTCTTCCAGGGTGGTGATCGGCACCACCGATCCGTCGTCGGCCGTCGCGGTCAGCCGCACCAAGCCGGTGACGACGAACATCATCTCCGCGGGCACCTCACCCGCACACTGCACGATTTCGCCGGCGCCGTATCGCAGCATCCTCGCGTGCGACTGCAACGACTGCTGGTCGGCGTCGCTGAGCCGCAACGCCGGTCCGACCACCGTTTTCAGAGCGTCCCGCAGGCGCTCGGTGGTCGAGAAGTCGTCGTCGGCGCCGTCGAGGTGCAGGTTTTCCCGCCGGGCGGCATACCAGATCCAGCGCAGAAATGTCGCTCGCGCGGCACTTTCGTCAGCGGGTGACCGTAAGCCGATGGTGGTGCAGTACTCGGCGCCGCCGACCGGCTCGGAGGTAGGGACGGAACCGCTGTGGAGTTGCGGCAGCGCGCCGGCAATCCGCGACAGCATCGCACAAACCCGGTCGGGCGAGTCCGCCTCGGAAAATGTGGTCTTCACCGCCAGTTGGTAGCCGCCCGCCGGCCGGCTCAGATTGGTGAACGGTGTGCTGGCCAGCACCGAGTTCGGGGTGATCCGCAGGCCGCTGCCGGTGTCGATGTGGACGGCGCGCCAGTTCACCTCGACGATTCGTCCCCGCGCGGTGGCGGTGTCGAGCCAGTCGTCGATCTGAAAGGGCTGCTCGAACAACATGAACAGGCCGGACACAATCTGGCCGACTGAGTTCTGCAACATCAGGCCGATGACCACCGAGGTCACACCCACGGCGGTGAACAGTCCGCCGATCCGCACACCCCAGACATAGGACAGGATCACCGCAAGCCCGGCTCCGATGAGCACGAACCGGGCCACGTCCAGGAAGATCACCGGTAGCCGCTTGCGCCAGGAACCTTGCGGAGCTGCGGCGAAGACGGTCGCGTTGAGGCCGGACAACAGCAGCACTAGCACCAGGAAACCGAATACCGTGGTCAGAATCCGGACGGCGTTGTCGTGGGCCGGGACGCCCTCCGAATTCACGATGAGCAGCAGCAGCGCGCCCAGCGGCAGCAAGTAGTTGCGCAGCAGGCTGATCTGCCTGGCGAGGTGACTTCCCCTGCGGCGCAACGTGTGCTGCAACTCGGTGAGAATGACGATCAGGACGGGCAGTCCCAGCGCGACCGAGACCGCCCAATAGAACCACGAGGCGGTGAAGATGTTCATTGGCGTTCCACCAACCGCCAGATCTGCTGATCCGAACCTCCGACCGAAATGGTTCCGGCCGGCACGAACTTCCAGATGTCGCGCATCGCCTCGTACACCTGTGATGTGACGTAGATGCCGGGTTGCGGTGAGCCACTGTGCATTTGATAGGCCAGACTTACCGCGGCACCCCACATGTCGTAGGCGAGGCTGGCGCGACCGACCAAGCCGCTGATGACCTTGCCGGTATTGATGCCGACCCGCAGCCGGAGCTTGTGCCGTGACCGGCTGTTGAACCTGTCGATGATGCGCTGGATCTCGATGGCGAAGTCCACGCTTCGGTGGATGTTGTCCAGTCGCGGGGTGGTGGCGCCGCAGCTAGCCAGGTAGCCGTTGTGGAACGTTCGAATCCGCTCCACGCCAAGCGCTTCAGCCGCGGAGTCGAACTGCCGGAAAAGTTCGTTGACGACCGCGACCAGTTCGTCTCCGGAAAGGTCGTCGGACATGTCGTCGAGCCCCACCATGTCGGCGAAGATCACGGCGACGTCCTGGTGCTCCTGCGCGACGGTCTGGGCCCCCTCGCGATACCGCTGCACGACCGGTTCGGGCATCAGTGACAGCAGCAACCGATCGTTTTCGTTGCGTTGCTCGTTGAGCAACTCTTCTTTGATCTTGAGGTTGCGGCTCATCTCGTTGAAAGCCGCGGTGAGGTCCCCGAGCTCGTCGCGTGACCGCACCGGAACGGTCACCTCGTAGTCGCCGGCGGCGATTCTCTCGGTGCCGGCCTCTAGCCGTCGGATCGGGCGCACGAGCAGCTTGGCAAGCAGCATCGATACCACGCAGATCGCCAAGGTGATCCCGGCGACCGCCAGTACCAGAGTCTTGCCGAACGTGGACAGCCGCTGATAGGCATCCCAATCGTCCCTGGTCGCCAAGATCGACCAGTGCAGATCGGAGTTCGGCACATCCACCGGCGCATAGGCTTCCAGCTCCCGATTGCCCAGGTAGTCGGTGTCCTTCGTGACGCCGGTCTGTCCGCGTTGGGCCGCGCGAACCCCGGCGCTCGGGACCGGCTGCACCAGAACGGTGGTTTCCAGCCGGATCGCGCTGTCCACCACGTCGCGTGGAGTGCCGCCCGCCATCGCCTCCCGCCGATACTTGTCCCGGTCCTGCAGGAACAGCCGTGAATCGGAACGCATCAAGTTGTCCGGGCCCACCAGGTAGGTCTCGGTCGAGCGGCCCATGCCGACGGCTTCCCAGTGTTTGTGGGCGTTCATGATGTCGTTGATCTTCGAGATCGGCAGCGGCAACGCCATAACGCCTTCGATCTTGCCCGCCATCCCGATCGGCGACACCACCCATGCGGTGGGGGCGTCCAGCTGCGGCTGATACTGCTGGAAATCGGTGATCCATACGAAGTCAACGTTGTTGGAGCGCAACGCTTTCCGGTATGCGTCCCGCAAGACCGTTTCCCGATAGGGGCCGGTGAAGATGTTGGTACCCAGGTCGGGGCCCTTGCTCACGGTGTAGACGACATTGCCGTGAAGATCGAGCAACAGCGCGTCTCGATAGTCGAAGCGCGTGACGATCCCGCGGAAGAAGTCGTTGTAGCGGGCATTGGCCGCCGACCAGTCGCTGCCGTCACCGGCGTCGCCGCACAACACCGATTCGATCGCCGACGCGCACTGTGCGGTGTAGTTGGCCTGAAGGTACTTCTGCGAGTTGGAGGTCGGCAGCAGCGCATTGATGTCGACATCGTCACCGGTCAGCTGATTGATCGGTTTGACCATCGCGTTGCTGTAGTAATTGACGATCGACTCCTGCTGGGCCGGGCTGATCGTGGCGTTGGACAGCTGGTTGAAGCCATCGGTGAACGCCTCGATCGCCTGGACCGCACTGAAACCGCTGCTATACACCTCCAGGGAATTGGTGAACTCGCCGAATAGCCCCTCCAGCTGCCGCTTGTGCGACTCCCGCAATTCGAGCAGCCGCTCCGTTGCCACTTGCTGTAACGCATTGCGACCGGTCACATATCCGGTGAGACCGACCACCGCCACCGACATGATGCTGCACAGCAGCAGCGTCACCAATAACTTCGATTGGATGCCCATCCGGAACAACCGCAGCAGCCGGCGCCCACGACTCCCGGTTGGTGCCGGCTCTTGTTGGGATACCGGTTGCGTTGGCTGCCCCGATGTCACTCGGCTTCCTTTCGCTTACGGCGGCAAGACCGGCAGATCACGCAGCAGACTAACGCGAAAATGCAGGGAAAATCGGGTTTGGCCGAAAACATGCCGCCCCAGGGCCTGCTGCCCCCAGGAACGCCGCGGGTGCCCCGATGGCTTATGTTGGTCGATGGCCCGGTCATCACCGCGGCCGGACACTGGTCCGTTACCCCGGCGCCGCAACTTTGCCTCGGAGGGAACCTCGCATGCGAATCACAGCGCCCCTGGTTGTCCTGGCCGTCGTCGCGCTCGGCAGTCCGGCAATCGCCGCGGCCGCACCCAAGACCTACTGCGACGAGCTGAAGGGCGCCACTACCGGTCAGGTATGCCAGATTCAGGTTTCGGACCCGGCATACACCATCAATATCAGCCTCCCGAGTAACTACCCCGACCAGAAGTCGCTGCAAAGTTATGTCGCCCAGACCCGAGACGACTTCCTCAACGTCGCCAAATCGTCTGCTCCCCGCGATGCGCCCTACCAGTTGGAAATCACCTCGACCAACTACGAATCGGCGATACCGCCTCGCGGTACCCAGTCCTTGGTGCTCAAGGTCGTTCAGAACGTCGGCAGCGGGCAGCCGACGACGAAGTACAAGGCGTTCAACTGGGATCAGGGATATCGCAAGCCAATTACCTACGACACGCTGTGGCAGCCCAAGACCGACCCGCTGCCGATCGTCTTTCCCATCGTGCAGACTGCCCTGCAAAAGCAGACCGGACAGCAGGTAGCGCCCGCAGCCGGGTTGGATCCGGCAAACTACCAGAATTTCGCCATCACCAACGACGGAGTGACCTTTTTCTTCAACCCGGGTGAACTACTGCCCGAGTCCGCCGGCCCCACCCAGGCATCGGTCCCACGCTCCGCTATCGACTCGATGCTGGCTTAGCCGCGTGGCAAGGCAATTTGGCTGAAGAGCAAGACGGTGGTCTGGAGCCGCTGACGCGACAGAAGTGGTTGCGGTTGTTTGGTGAGTTTGATCACCGCCACGGCTGGACGATGAACCCGGATCCGGGTTTCGGTCCGGACACGACGATCCGCTGAGGCCCCGCTCCGACTGTGCCGCTCGCAGTTGCCGAATCGGTGGTGCCCACCGTGAACGGTGGGGCCGGCGGCACATGCTGTCTCCGGTTCGGCGAACCGGCTGAGTTGCGAGATCGGCCGGTTCGGGTTTACTGAATGCGTTTGATTTCCGCGAACAAGGGAGGCAGTGTGCCAGGTGGCTGCGAAGGCAGCGCACCACCAGCAGGAGAACGCTTTTCATACCGGCCGGGGCAACAACTCTGCTTGACGTCGGGTGGGCTGGTGATGACGGCAGCCAGCTACCCCAGGCTATCGCTCCCAAACCGACGAGCGCGGCGACTACCCGCCCACCAACTCGATCAGGGTTTGTTTTGCACCCGAGTACCGATGCCCGACGTGGTTTGTGGCGTGGGCGGTGCCGAACGCGCTCACAACAAGATGGCGCACTGAATGTTCGGTGCCCTTAGCTGTGGAGGTTGTCGTGACTGATTGGTCGGGTGGGCGGTTTGGCGGCCCGAACCCGGTGGGTGGGTCGGATGCCGTCGATCCGGCTGCTGATCGCTGGCAATCGCAGGCCTCGCCACCGGGTCCGTGGGAGCACCAGCAACCGCCGGCCGCGGGGCCCTGGCAGCAACATCAGCCACTGCAGAACGGTTGGGGCAGCCCGCCGCCTCCGGTCGGCGTCGGCTGGCACCCACAGCCGGCTGGACCGGCGCCCATCGGGCCGCCGCTGCCGGGGCCACCGCCGGGCTGGTCACCGTCGCCGGGACTGCGCAAGAGCCGTAAGCCGTTATGGGTGACGCTGGCGGCCGGTGGCGCGGTGCTGGTGGTGGTGGCCATTGTCTTGGTCATCACCTTGGCCGGCGGTGGTGGCTCGGGCGGCGGCGGGTCGGCCGGCGACATGGTGAAGGGTTACCTGCAGGCACTGGCCCGCGGAGATGCCGAGACCGCGCTGTCCTACGGCGCCGACCAGCCGGCCACCAAGGAACTTCTCACCAGCGAGATCCTCAAAAAGCAGATCGCGCAATGGCCGATCAGCAACATCAGGATTCTCAGCGATGATTCGACGGGGGCTGGGGCGGCGGTCGGCTTCGCTCAGGTACATGTGGTCGTCAACTTCGGCGACAAGGTTTCCGACACCACCCTTTCGGTGAAAAAGGACCACGGCAGCTGGAAACTCCCGTCGGCGGCGATCAAGGTCAAGCCCGGAATCGCCGGCGACAGGGATGCTGCCGGCAAGACGGTGACATTCTTCGGTAAGCCCGTCGGTGACTCCACGGTATACGTGTTTCCCGGCTGGATCGACGTCGGCACCAGCAACCCGTACATCACGGTGACGGCCAAACCAATTTTGCTGGACCAGGTTTCGCTGATCAGCGAAACCTGGATACAGCCGACCTTCGTGCTCTCGGACAAGGGCCGCGACGCGGCCCGGGACCAGCTCGTCGCCGCGATGGCCAACTGTCAGAAGTCCAACCTGCTGGCCCCACCCGGCTGCCCGATGAGCGTGGATCCCTACGGCTTGGCCGACGGCACCGCTGCGTGGGGGCCCGCGGATATCAGCGCAGTCAAATTCGACAGCTTCGATCCCTATCGGCTGGCGCTGATGTTTTTCGGCGAGGCCAAAGCGCCGATAACGGTCAGGACCACCGGAGGCGCCACCAAGCAAGGCGAGGCAAGCCAGTTCCTTTCGGGCACCGCAGATCTGGCCAAGACACCGCCGGAACTGAAATTTCGATGAACCCCGACACCCTGTTGTCGATGTGTGAAAGGCCGCGATGACCGCCGTACGAGTGCAACCCAACCACCACGACATCGACGCCGCGCAGCGCAGCATCGCCGCGCTGTCACACGCGTTCACCACCAAGGTGGTCGGGCAGGACAATCTGCGTGAGTCGCTGCTGATCGGGTTGCTCGCCGGCGGGCATGTGTTGATCGAAAGCGTTCCGGGACTTGCCAAAACAACGGCAGCCAGGGTGATCGCCGAATCGATCCACGGCCGGTTCCAGCGCATCCAATGTACGCCGGACCTGCTACCCAGCGACATCCTCGGCACCCAGGTATACGAGGCCGAGACCAACTCATTTGCCACCCAACTGGGTCCGGTGCACGCCAACATCGTGCTCCTCGATGAGATCAACCGCTCCAGCGCCAAGACTCAAAGCGCGATGCTCGAGGCGATGGAAGAACGCCAGACCACGATCGCCGGAACGGTGTACCCGATCCCCCAACCGTTCCTGGTGATCGCCACCCAAAATCCGGTAGACCAGGAGGGCACCTACCCGTTGTCGGAAGCTCAGACCGACCGCTTCATGCTCAAAGACATCCTGCGCTATCCGAGCGCCCAGGAAGAGGTGGAGGTCATGGTCCGCCGCGACGCCGGTATCTATGACAAGGACCGGCCGATCGATCCAGTAATCGGTTTGGACGATGTGCGCCGCCTGCAAGCGGTGGTGCGCAATATCCACATGGATCCCGCCTTGATGCACTACGCGAGCCAGCTGGTTGCGGTAACCCGCAACCCATCACAGTTGTTGCCGCCGCAGCTGGCCCGCATGGTCGAGTACGGCGCCTCGCCGCGGGCCACTATCGCATTCTGCGAAAGCGCTCGAGCACTGGCACTGCTGCGCGGCCGTAACCATGTGCGGCCGGAAGACATTCAGCAGCTGGCCCATCGAGTGTTAGGACACCGGCTGATCCTGGGCTTTGAAGCCAGCAGCGCCAAGATCACTCCGCAGGTCGTCGTCGACGCGGTCCTGCAAGCGGTGCGGGTGCCCTAAACACACCATGGGCAAACACCTCAATCGAGCCAAACAGTACTTCGGCACCGACACCCGTGGACTTCTCGAAGGGGGCCGTTACGCGCTGCTGCACACCCGCAGCCTGGAATTCGACGACTTACGCCCCTATGTGGCCGGCGACGACATCCGTGACATCGACTGGAAAGCCTCGGCGCGCTCCGGGTCCGTGCTGATCAAACGCTACGTCTCCGAAAAGCACCACAAGATCCTGCTGATCGCCGATGCCGGACGCAACATGACCGCACTGGCGCCCAGCGGCGAGGTCAAACGCGACGTCGCGCTGCACGTCATGGGTGCGATCGGGTTGATCACGCTGAGCCGTTCCGACGAACTGGGCATGGTGTATGGAGATTCCCGCGGCAGCGCCAATATCCGGGCGCGCCGCGGCGAAACCCACGTCGAAAGTGTGCTGCACCGCTTCTACAGCCACACCTTCAGTCAACCCGCCACGAGTGACATTGTTACCCAATTAACCTACGTGGCAACGGGTTACCGTCGCCGCATGTTGGTCATCGTGATCTCCGACGAACCCGACGCCGATGCCCGGCTGGCCGGCGCGCTGCAACAGCTGTCCGGGCGTCACGACCTGATGTGGGCGATGGTCTCCGACATGCCTGCAGTGGGATCCGTCGAAGGCGAACGCGACGGCTACGACGTGGCCACCGGTGGCTACGTCATCAACGGCGCCACCCTGGGAACCCGGATCGTCGACGCGTACCGTCGCCGCGAAGCTGCACGGATCACCCAACTCGACGAGTTCTTGACCACGCGCGGTGTCCAATTCACTCGTGTCGGCAGTAGCGCCGAGATTCGCGCCAATATCGTCGCATTGACCGAGGCGTTCCAGCATGCCGGGTGACCTGCTGCGCTACCTTGGCGGCCCCACCGGATTCTCCAGCTGGTGGTGGGCGGTGGCCGCGATGTGCATTGCCACCACCCTCGCCTACTACGCCGGGGTATATGTGTGGACATTGCCCGCCGCGCGGCTGCGCCGTATCCCGGTTATCCGTGGGGTGCACGCGTATCTGCTGCGTAGGCGCTTCACCCGAACTGTCGCCATCATCGGCGGCCATTATGGCGCGGGTCGGCTGTCAGACGGGCAGGCCGCCGCGGCCATCAGCCGCACGCTGCGGAGTTTCCTGCACGTGTCCACCGGTGCACGGGTGCAGTACCTGCACATCGACGCCATCGCCGAGAATGCGCAACTCGCTTCGGCCGCACCGGTATTCATCGCGCTCAACGATGCCCAGTTCGCCACCGAACGCGTCGACATGCACGGCGTCATTCGCGCCGCAATGGAGGTGATCCGTACGTGGAGCTGAGATGGTGGGCCGTCTTCATCCTCGGCGCCGTCGCGCTGGCTGCGGTGATCGTCGCGGCACTGCTGGCGCCGATGGCCAAAATCACCAAGGTGCTGCGACCGCTGGCCCACGTCGATCGGCTCACCGGAATGCCCGAATACGCTCGCGTGGCCCGGATCCAATTCTGGTCGATGCTGACCGCCCTGGTGCTGCTGCTGGCGTTATTCGCCACGGCACTGCTGACCACCTCTCGCCCCGTCGGATTCTCCTCGGCCAGCCGCAATTTCGAAGCTGTACATCCCGAAGACATCATGGTCTGCGTTGGCGAGCCGGTCACCGACCCCACCACGGCCGGACTCTTGACCTACTTCGCCCGGCAGATCAAAACGTATGACACCCAACGCATCGGAATGACCTCAACCACGCTTCGGGTCGTGCCGTTGACCCGAGATTACGACTACGCCGCCACCCGATTCAGCCACTACGCCGAGATGGCTGCCCTGCAGCACCAGCTGGAGACCACCAAAGAGCTTCCTGGGCCCGAAGCCGAGGAACTGCGTGCCGGTATCAACGGCTTTTCCCGAAGACTCAGCTATGACGACTATGCGCGCAGCGTGCAAGACGCCTTGGCCCTGTGCATAACCGGGTTTCCCTCCTTCGAGGACAAGAGCACCCGGCGTCGCTCGCTTATTTATCTGGGGTACAGCAGCTTTCGCGCCCCGGAGGAGTCCCGACCGGCACTGTTCACCGACCAGCAGGTCAAGGACTTGGCGACCGGCGCGGGTGTGCAGATCAACGTCATCGCGCGCGCAGACGTGGTCAAGTCACCCGAGCAGTCCAACCAGGCGCTGGCCGCGATCGCCAACGCCACCGGCGGCCGCTACAGCGTCTACAACCCGGCCGGCACGGCCGGTGACACCAGCGCCGGCACCGACCCCACCCTGTCCGCTCTGCTGGACAAGATCCGTGCCAGTCCCCCCAACGTGGTATTGCCCAGCGGTACCATCGTCACCAGCCGATCCTGGGATTACCCCAACGTGCCGCTACTCTGCTCGCTGGCGGTGGCGGGACTGCTGTTCGTGTCGTTGGCGGTGCTACGGCGGTGACATTTGATCCGATCGTTCCGGCCGCCGCGCTGATCGTCATCGCCGTCGTGCTCATCACCATCCGGATGGCGGCCCTGTACCGGGTGCTGGTGCGCACCGGCACCGGCCGCTACCTGCGGGTGGTCCTGCGCTGGGGTGCGCTCACCGCAGCCGGGCTGCTCCTGGTTCTTGCCGCGGCCCGGCCCGGCCTGCCGCACGGCGACCCACACCGGCAAGCCGAGCCAAAACCCGCCAGCGGCTCGTCGGCCAATGCCAACGTGTTCTTTGTCGTCGACCGCTCGGTAGACAGCCGAGTCGAGGATTACGCCGACGCCAAGTCGCGTATGTCGGGCATCCGCGGCGACATCGCCGCGCTGATGGATCAATATCCGCGGGCACGTTTCGCGGTCATCAGCTTTGCCGCCAGGGCCGGCCTGGACTGGCCGTTATCTGACGATGTGTGGAGCCTCAAGCCGTTCGTCAAGGGGCTGTCGACCTACACCGAGGTCCCGCAGGACGCGATGTTTCAGGTCAACGCGGCCGCCGCCAACGACCTGCTGCGCGCCAAGCTCGCCGAAGCTGCCGGGCAATACCGTGATTCCAAGAACCTCGTGTTCTACTTCGGCGAGGGCGCTGGCGGCTCACGAGCCGCCCAGGGGGGCTTCGACATACCCCACGACACGATTGCGGGCGGCGCAGTGCTGGGCTACGGCACCCCCGCCGGTGGCCCGATCCCGCAGGCCTACGTCAACGGCGATCTTGTCTATATGTGGGACAAGCAAACCAACCGGGCCGCAAACTCCGGACTCAACGAAGACGCTCTCAAGGCGATCGCCGGCCAGCTTGGCGTGCCGTATTTTCACCGGGACAACAGCCCCATCACCCCCGTCGTGCCCGCCGTCGACCTGACCGGCACCCGATCAACAGCATCACCGGTGGTCGCGTCGGTCACCGTGGAGCGCACCGAGTTGTATTGGGCGTTCACCGGGCTGGCCTCAATACTGGCGCTCGGCGAAATTTCGTTGACACTGCGCGAATTCCGGCGCAATCGGATACCCCGACGAGCGAGGTCTTGATGCTGCGACGCGACCCCCGGCCCGCCGTGTACCGGGCCTGGCAACGCGCGACCTGGTGGTGGCAGCGCGGACCGCACCGGATCCGACTGCGACGACACCTGGTGGCCTACTCGGCGCCGATCGCGCTGGTGTTGCTGGCGACGGCCGGCAAGATCAGCTCCACCATGCTGACCGGCGACGCTGCGGTGTCGGATTTCGCACATCACGACATCGACGCGCTGCGCGCCGACGTCGCCACCCTGAGCACGTTGAATATCATTGAGCCCGCCCAGGTGTCCTATATCGCCGGTGATCTCGCCGTGCTGGAAGGCCGACTCGAGGACGCCGAAAAGGACTTCACGAACGTGTTGGACCGCACCGGCGGTGCCGACTCCTGCGCGGCCCGGGTGAACCTGGAGCTGGTTCGCGAGACCCAAGGCGACCTGGCGGCTCGCAGTGCTGACATTTCCCGCGCCGAGGAGCGCTATTCTAGTGCGCTGCAACTCATTTCGAGCGCGCCGCCGCGCTGTTTCCAAGACAATACCGACCCCAACCCCGATCGTCGGCGCATCCGCAATGACGCCGCTGCGCGGCTCACCGACAAAATCAAAGCTCTACACCTGCCGCCGAGCCCGCCGCCGCCTGCACCACAAACCGTCAACCCCCAGCCGCCCCCGACTTCACTGACATCCACGTCACTGCCGCCACCGCCGCCACCTGGTGCCACGTCGACGCCGACACCGCCGCCCACGCCGCCCGGCCCTGGCGGCAACGGCCCGGTCTTCGGTCCCGGGGGCGGCGGGCCAAACGGCGGCCCCGACGTCATCAACGACGTCAGCCCGGACCGTATCCCCGTGTCCGGCAATGGCTCTGCGCCATCACATCGGCTGAGTACCGGCGATGGCGGCAACCCGCTCGATCGTCTTCAAAACGCCCTCGGCGACGCCGACGCCACCGGTGCCAGCAGCGAAGACGCCGCCGCTCACGCGTAACCCGCTGCCAAGACCGCCATTGCCAACGGTCACCGGCAAGATCGAAGCTGGCTTAGCCCACCCGCTCACGCCGTGTCACCCGCTGCGCCTTGCTTTGCCGTTCATCGATGAGCCGGCCCAGCTCTTGCAGCAACAGCGGCTTGTTCATGACGACGTGCTCGAGGTGTTCCCGGTCGATCTCGAGGGCGGTCATCTCCTCCACTGCCACCGCGCCGGCAGGGTTGGGTTGCCGGGTCAGGGCGGTCACCCCCAGAAACGCGCCCTGGTTGAGCGTGCCGATCGGGACAACGGAGCCGTCCTCCGCCGTCGCGGTCAGACGAACGCTGCCGGCGACGATGAAGGCCATTCCCGTGGGGACGACGCCCGCATGCTGCACGATCTCATCGGCGCCATAGCGCACCACCCTCGCGTAGGGAACCAGCGACTGCTGCTCGGTCAGACTCAGCCGCAGCTCCGGCCCCACCATCGTGCGCAACGCGTCCTGCACGCGGTCGGACGTCGAAAATTCGTCATCGGCCTCGTCGAGGTGCAGCGCTTCCCGTCGGGCGGCGTACCAGACCCACGGCAGAAATGTCGCCTGTGCGGCGCCGTCGTCGGCGGGTGATCTCAGCCGTACGGTGGTGCGGTACTCGCCGCCACCCAGTGCGACCGTTTCCGGCATGGTTCCCGACTTGAGCTGGGGTAGCCCGGCGGCAACCCGGGTCAGCATCGCACACACTTTGTTGGGTGCGTCGGCGAGGGCGAATTTCGTTGTGATGGTGCATTTGTGCGAGCCACCCGGCCGGGACAGATTCGTGAACGACGTGGTTGCCAGCATCGAGTTCGGGGTGATCCGCAAGCCGGTTCCGGTCTCGATGTGCACCGCGCGCCAGTTCACCTCCACAACGCGCCCCCGTGCGGTGGGCGTGTCCAGCCAATCGTCGATCCGGAACGGCTGCTCGAACAGCATGAACAACCCCGACACGATCTGGCCCACGGAGTTCTGCAGCATCAGGCCGATGACGACCGAGGTCACCCCCAAAGCGGTGAATATGCCCCCGACCCGGACCCCCCAGACGTAGGACAGGATCATCGCCAGGCCGACGCCGATCAGTGCAAACCGGGCCACGTCGAGGAAGATGGTGGGCAGCCGCTTGCGCCAACTGTCTTCCGGCGCTGACTGAAATACCGTGGCGTTGAGCGCCGACAATAGCAATACCAGCACCAGGAAGCCGAACAGTGTGGTGAGGATTCGCACCGCGGCGTCTCCGGCGGGGATCTGGGACGCCTTGACCAGGAGCAGCAGCAGGGCACCCAGCGGCAACAGATAGTTACGCAGCAGGCCGACCTGCCGGGCCAGATGGCTCTTGCGGCGGACCAGAGAGTTGTGCAACTCGGTGAGGATGATCAGCCCGACCGGTAATCCGATGGCGATGGCGACAGCCCAGTAAAACCACGGCGTACTCAGGACATTCATGATCGCTCCGATAATCGGTAGATGGGCTGGTCTACTCCGCCGACGGAGATGGCGCCCGCCGGGGTGAACTGCCGCACATCCCGCATCGCCTCGTACACCGGCGAGGTGACGTAGATTCCGGGTTGCGGTGAGCCACTGTGCGTTTGGTAAGCCAGGCTCACCGCGGCACCCCACATGTCATAGACGACGCTGGATCGGCCGACCAGCCCGCTGATGACGTTGCCGGTGTTGATGCCGGCCCGCAGGCGCAGTTCGTGACCCGTTTGCCGGTTGAACCGGTCGATGATGCGCCGCATTTCCAGCGCGAAGTCGATGGTCCGTGCGACATTGTCCAGCCGCGGCGTCGTCACCCCGCAACTGGCCAGGTAGCCGTTGTGTAATGTACGAATCCGTTCGACCCCAAGGGATTCCGCCGCTGAGTCGAACTGCCGGAACAAGTCGTCGACGATTCCGACCAGCTCGTTGCCCGAAAGGTCCCTGGAAATATCGTCGAGCCCCAGGATGTCGGCAAAGATCACCGTGACGTCTTGGTGCTCCTGGGCAATGGTCTTCTCCCCCTCGCGGTAACGCTGCACCACCGGCTCGGGCATCATCGACAGCAGCAGCCGGTCGTTTTCCCGACGCTGGTCGTTGAGCAGACCCTCCTTGATTTCCAGGTTTCGGCTCATCTCGTTGAAAGCCGCTGTGAGATCACCGATTTCGTCACGCGTGGTTACCGGAATGGTGACGTCGTAGTCGCCGGCGCTGATCTTCTGGGTACCAGCCTCCAGCCGCCGGACCGGCCGCACCATCGCCTGGGCGATCAGCATCGAAGCGACACAAATGCCGAGAATGATGGCCACGGTGACCAACACGAGGGCCTTGGTGAACGCGGCCACCGCCGCGAATGCCTCGGAGTTGTCGCGTGTCGCCAGAATCGACCAATGCAGGTCGGAATTGGGCACATCCAGCGGCGCGTAGGCCTCCAACTCCTTGTTGTCGGTGTAGTCGGTGGCGGTGATGGTTCCGGTTTGACCTCGCTGGGCGGCGCGCAAACCCGCGCTTGCGACGGGCTGTAGCAGCGTCGTGCCACCGAGTTGGATCGCGCGGTTCACCACGTCGAGCGGGGTGCCCGCGGCCACCGATTGTCGCCGGTATTCGTCGGGGTCCTCGACGAAGAGCCGCGAATCCGAACGCATGAGACTGTCCGGGCCCGCGAGATAGGTCTCCGTGCCCCGGCCCATGCCCGCGGCCTGCCACTGCTGGTTGGCGGTCATGATCCGGTTGATCTTGGCGATCGGCAGCGGCAGCGCGATCACACCTTGGGTTCTCCCGTCGGCCTCAACCGGCGCCACCAGCCATGCCGTCGGCACGTCCAGTTGCGGCTGATACGGCTTGAAGTCGGTGATCCAGGTGAAGTCAACGGCGTTGGCGCCCAGCGCTTTAAGATAGGCGTCGCGCAGGTTGGATTCCCGGTACGGCCCGGTCAGGATGTTGGTGCCCAGGTCGGGATCCTTGCTCAGGCTGTAGATGATATTGCCCCGGGTGTCCAGCAACACCGCATCGTCGTAATCGAACCGGGTGACGATTTCGCGGAAGTAGCCGTTGAATCGCGCGTTGGCGGCCGACCATGCGCTGCCGTCACCGGCGTCGTCGAATCGCATCGAATCCTGATCCGACGTGAACGGCGCGGTGTAGTAGGCCTGCAGATACTTCTGGGCCGGCGACGTCGGCAGCAACGCGGTGATATCGAGCTTTTCGCCCGTCGTTCGTTCCACCGGTTTGATGAGCTGGTCGGTGTAGTAGTTGACAATCGCCTGCTGCTGAGCCGGGTTGATGGTCGCGTCGGCCAATTGGTCAAACCCGGCGGTGAACTGCGTGACCGCCTGCACCACCGTCAATCCCCGCGCATAGATGACCAACGAATTCGTCAGATCGGCAAACAGCGTCTCGATCGCCCGCTTCTGCGATTCGCGCAATTCGGTCAACCGTTCGTATGCGGCTTCCCGTAGTGAGGCACGGCCGGTTTGGTAACCGACGATAACGACCGCGGCCACCGAAACGATGCTCGACAGCAGCAGCAGCACCATGAGCTTGGACTGGATGCTCACCCGGAACCGCGGCCGGCGGCGGCTCTCTTTCCTCAAGCTCTTGGCAATGATGCTGGTCTGAACCGGGGCGGCGGGTGCCTCCGGCACGGAATCTGTTGCCTCGCCCGATATCACCGGCTTCCTTCCTACTTCCTCGGTACAGAGCACCGAACCACCTCGCAGACTAGCGCCGTCACGCGCTGGTAAACGATGTTTGCCAACAATGTGATGACCAGGGCCGAGCGTTGTTAACGTCGGCACAATGACGGCGCGGCGGGTCTGTGTGGTGGGCAGCCTGAACATGGATCTGACGTTCGCCGTCACCACGCTGCCGCGCCCGGGCGAGACGGTGCTGGCATCGACGGTGAACCGTGCGCCCGGAGGCAAGGGAGGCAATCAGGCGGTGGCCGCCGCACGCGCGGGCGCGCACGTCCAGTTCATCGGCGCCGTGGGCGACGACGCGGCCGCCGAGCAGCTGCGGGCCCACCTGTTGGCCAACGGTGTCGGCATTGACGGAATGGTCCGGGTGCCCGGCCCGAGCGGGACGGCGATCATCGTGGTCGACACCGGCGCCGAGAACACCATCGTGGTCGCTCCCGGCGCGAATGGGCAGTTGACGCTGCCGCCCGCGGCGGTCGGCGACTGCGACGTGTTGCTGACCCAGTTGGAGATTCCGCCGGACGCGGCGGTGGCCGCGGCCCGGCAGGCCCGGTCGGCCGGCGCGGTCGTCATGGTCAATGCCTCCCCGGCCGGCCGACTACACGGCGCGGGGCCCGAACTGGCGGCGGTGGCCGACGTCGTGATCGCCAACGAGTCCGAAGCCCAGCAATGGCGTTGGTCGCCGGCCCACCTGGTGGTCACCCGCGGCGCGCGCGGTGCCCGCTACGTCGGTGTCGACGGCGAACTGGACGTGGCCGCCCCCGCAGTGACCGCGGTGGACACCACCGGAGCCGGTGACGTATTCGCCGGGGTGCTGGCTGCCCATTGGCCACCGGACCCTGCTTCGCCCGCTCAACGACTGCGCGCTTTGCAACGGGCCTGCGCGGCAGGGGCACTGGCGACCACGGTGGCGGGCGCCGGAGATTGTGCGCCGCCCGCCGAAGCGATCGAGGCGGCACTCACGTAGGTTCGCGGCGCACGTCGTGGGCGATCGCCAGACCGTCGGCCGCCTCGAGCTCATCGGAGGACTGCGTCAGCAGCAACCGGCTGCGGGTCGGCGACAACAGCACCGACTGGTAGTGGTGCGGCGTGCGCGCCGCGAAGATGAGCCGATTGATCCGCAGCAGCGCGGCGCCGATCGCGGTCTCGAGCAGCTGCGCATTGCGGGGACCGGCGATCTCGGCGGTGATCTCGTGCTGCACCCGGTCCACGACCGCCCCGGTTCGTTTCACCAGTTCGTATAGCGGGGCCTCGCGCAGCGCGGATTCGGTCAGCGTGCCGGCCAATTCGGCCGGCAACCAGACGTCGCTGACGATCAACGGCTCGCCGGTGCGGCGTTGCCGCCGCAACCGCACCACGTGCAGTAGCTCGCCGGTCGTCTGCAGCGCTCGGGCCACCGCCCGCGGCGGTCGCCGCACGCCGAGTTCGATTATCTCGGCTCCGGTTTCGAACTGGGTCTGGCGCAACCCCTCCAGATACGAGCGGACGGGTGCTGACTGGTCAACTGGAACCTCTTCGGGCACAAAGGAACCCACACCGTGCCTGCGCTGGATATAGCCCTGCTCGGCCAGGTCGGCCAGGGCGCGCCGCACGGTGATCCGCGAAACCCCGAATTGCTCGCACAACGCCTGTTCGGTGGGTAGCGCATCCCCGGGGGCGAGCACGCCGCGCTCGATCTCATCGTGCAGCACCAGGTAGAGCTGCCGGTGCAGCGGCACGCCGGCGCTGGCCGACACGGGTGCGGTTTTGCCGCCGGCTTGATGCACGGTGCCCATGCTTTCACATCTCTGCGGTTGCCACCCCCCATCGGGTTGTTATATGTATATAACAACTTCGTCACAGAGAGGACCGACATCCATGCCAACCACACCGGCCCGCCGCCGACTGCGAGCCCTGCTTGACACTCGTGAAATCGTGGTCGCCCCAGGTGTTTTCGACGGGATCTCGGCGCACCTGACCAAGCGCACCGGTCACGTCGCGGCGTATCTGACCGGCTCCGGTGTGGCGGCCTCCGGTTTCGGCCTACCCGACATCGGCCTGGTCACCGCATCGGAGATGGCCGAGCGGGCGCGGATGGTCGTCGGCGCACTGGGCGACGTGCCGCTCATCGCCGACGCGGACACCGGCTACGGCGCCCCCAAGAACGTGGTGCGTACCGTCCGCTCCTACGACAACGCCGGGGTGGCCGCCATCCAGTTGGAAGACCAGGCATTTCCCAAGCGATGCGGCCATCTGCCGGACAAACGGGTGGTGGACGCCGCGGTGTTCGAGCAGACTCTGGCGGCGGCGCTCGACACCCGCTCCGACGACGGGCTGTTGATCGTGGCGCGCACCGACGCCAGGGCCCCGCTGGGCCTGGATGCCGCCATCGAACGCGCCAACCGCTACGCCGCCGCGGGCGCCGACATCGTCTTCGTCGAGGCTCCGCAGAGTATCGGTGAAATCGAGCGCATCGCAGCCGAAGTCGAGGCCCCGCTATTGATTAATCTGGTGATCGGCGGCCTGACTCCGCAGCTGCCGGTGACGCGACTGCAGGAACTGGGTTACGCGGTGGCGATCCATCCGGGTCAGCTGGTGCGACGCGCGACGGCGGCCATGCTGGCGGCGCTGTGTGAACTCAACGGGACCGACTCCGCGGCCCACCGGGCCGGGACCCCCGCCGACTTCTTCGACCTGGTCGGTCTGAAGGAGTGGTCGGACATCGAAGCCAGGTACACGCCGACGGAGGCCTGCGCATGGGCATGACCATCATCGAGAAGATCTTCGCCCGCAAGACCGGTCAAAGCACGGTGTCACCTGGCGACATCGTCGTCGTCGATGTCGACACGACCGTGTTGATCGATCTTCAGTTCGCCAGGGAATGGGTGCAGCCCAACCGAATTCATGATCCCGAGAGATTAGCGGTGGTGATGGATCATGCCGTGCCGGCGCCGACCGTCCGGGACGCCGCCGGCGGTCAGCGTGCCCGTAAATTCGTCGCCGACTTCGGGATCCGGCGCTTCTACGACGTTGGCCGGCATGGCATCAGCCATCAGGTCATCGCCGAGAACGGACTGGCCCGGCCGGGAGAAGTACTGGCGTGTAGTGACTCCCATACCTGCGCGGCCGGCGCCTACAACACCGCGGCCCGTGGACTGGGAGCCGCCGAGGTGTACTCCATCATGTGCACCGGCCAAACCTGGTACCACGTCGCACCGACCATCCGCTACGAGTTCTACGGCGTCAAACCGGACACCGTCAGCGGCAAAGACATCTTCCTGCACATCGCCAACCGCTACGGTGACGCCGCCAACCGCAATCTCGAGTACGGCGGCGGCGGTCTGGCCAGCATCCCGATATCCGATCGGCGCACCATCGCCACCCAGGGAGCCGAGTTATCGGCGGATTTCAGCATTTTCGAGGCCGACGACGTGCTGACTGGTCACCTGCAAGACGCTGGTGTCAGCGGATACCGCGTGGCGACACCTGATTGCGATGCCGATTACCATGACGTCCGCCCCGTCGACCTGGCGACCCTCGAACCCTACGTGGCTCTTCCGGGCACCGTCAGTCGCAACGGTCTGCCCGTTTCGCAGGTGGGCACCCAGCGTGTCGACCAGGCATTCATCGGATCCTGCGCCAACGGCCAACTCGAGGACCTCGAAATCACCGCGCGGGTGCTGCACGGCCGCAGCATCGCGCCGGGGGTGCGACTGCTGGTCACGCCCGCATCCCAAGCGGTGTACCGGGAGGCCATGCGGCTGGGCTACTTACAGGACATCGCCGACGCCGGCGCCGTCGTCACCAACTCCACCTGCGGCGCCTGCTTCGGCTACCACATGGGACTGGTCGGCCCCGGCGAAGTGTGCATCACCTCGAGCACCCGAAACTTCACCGGTCGGATGGGCAGCACCGAGGCGCGCATCTTCATGGCCGCACCGGCGACCGTCGCCGCCTCCGCGGTCACCGGTTACATCACCGACCCGAGGAGTTTGGTTGCATGACGCTCACTTTCAGCGGCAGGGTGTGGGTCTTCGGTGACAACCTGAACACCGACGCCATGTACCCGGCCTATGCCATGAAAATGGATCCGTCCGAGGCGGCCAGGCATGTTTTCCACCAGCTACGCCCCGGCTGGACCGACGAGGTGTCGCCCGGCGATATCCTAGTGGCCGGCAAGAACTTCGGCGTCGGATCATCGCGGCCGGTTGCGGCCCTGTTCGTCGAGCTCGGTATCGCCGGGCTGGTCGCCGAGGAATTCAACTCCCTGTTCTTCCGCAATGCGGTCAACGCCGGACTGCCCGCAATGACGATGCCCCAGGCCACCAGCGTCTTTGACGAAGGCGACCACGCAACGTTCGATCTCGCCGAGGGCAGTTGGCGCAACGACACCACCGGAGTGCGCGGAACGGTGCCCGCCCTGCCCGACTTGATCCTCGAGATCATCGACGGCGGCGGTGTCCTACCGCGGCTGGCGGCACAGGGTTATCTGCCGCCTCACCAAAAGGATTGACCCGTCAAACGCGTTGGTCGTCGCGGTCGCTGAGGAATCGTTCGGGGTGGTGGTAAGCGTTGGTGCGGGGCTGTCCGCGATCGAGGTGCGCCGGCGGTATCCATTCGGTATCGCCTCGGGTGTTCTTGCGGGTGCGCCAGCCTTTTTCGGCGAGTCGGTTGTCGACTCCGCGGGCCAGGGTGAGGTCGTCGATGTCGGTGCGCCCGGTGGTGGCCCTCTGCGCCGATCAGGCCGTCTCGTTGGGCGGCCGGCCGCGGTGGCGGACAACTGCGGCGCCAACCGCTCACCGGTCAGCGCCCGCCGCGGCCCCAGATCAGCCGCTTCATCGATGCGCCGCCCGGCCTCGACCTTGGTGATGCGCAACCTGTCGGCCAGCGCCGAACGCAGCGTGCCGCCCAGCTCGGTCTCGCCGGCCTGCGCGCCGAGCTGATTGATCAGCGCATGCTGCGGGGTTCGCAGCCGCCGCGCCGCGCGCTCCAAACGCTCCAGCGCACGCGATCGCTCGGGGGTGGTGAGCACCGCAAAAGACAACTCACACAACCGGTCCAGCTCCGCATCGAGCGCATCGAAGACCTCGACGATGTCGTCACGACCGCTCGCACCATGCCTGAAATCTTACGAACACCCACCGACATGAATTGCCGTCATGTGACCATAGAAACCACAGTGACACAAGGGATTAGATCAAATCAACGATGTTCTGGTATCTGGAAGATTCATGGTTATCGAGAAAGGCCTGAGACATTGAAAGTCCTGCCGGCGCAGGCACTCACTAGTCCGAAGTTGCGACCGTCTGGATAGGTGATTTGGGCTTTGACGTGGGGTTTTGATGGTTTTGGGTGTTTTGGGTCTGACTACGCTGCGATGGCGAGGGGGATGGTGGCCTTGATGAGGTCGAAGGCGCGGCGTTGGTCGTGGGTGGGTTCGGTGAGAGTCTCGATTTCGATGTTGGTGTCCTGGTAGCGGATTCGGTTGCGGGTCAAGGTGGCCAGGTGATCGAGCAGAGCGCGGAAGCTGCGCAGTGGGGTGGCGTCGGTGGTTTGGTGGCGAGATGCTTTGGTGTGCGCGTGTGGTGAGCGTTGTGCGGGTGCGACGGGGTTGTCGCGGGTTGGTGGGTGTTCGTCGGTGTAGGTCAGCGGCGCCCAGGCTTTGCGTAAGTGCCAGGTCACATAGCAGGCCAGCAGGCAGATCAGTACGTGGGCTTTGACGCGCTCAGACAGCCGGTGGTGGATGGGGCGTAGGTCGAGGTCGTCGGTTTTGATGCTGCGGAAGTCGCGTTCGACATGGGCCAGGTTTTTATACCCGGTGACCACGGCAGGGGCGTTGAGGTCGGTGGCGGGCACCGAGGTGCGCAGGACGTAGATGCCGTCGAGGGCGGCTTCGGCGGTGATGGCTGCGTGGTCGCGTTCATAGGCGAAGCTGGTGTCGGTGATGGTGCGGTGAAAGTGCTTGCTTACCTTGTATTTGTTGACGATCTGCCCGACAGCTTCGCCGATCTTGCCGGCCCCGGCCAGGCTGCCGCGCTCGACCCGTTCGGCGATGCGCGCGAGGGCGGTCTCGGTGGCGGCCAGCAGTTCATTGCGTTTGCGGGCCCGTTCGGCGGCCAGGGCGGGGTTGCGGCAGGCGATCAGCCGTTCGTGTGGGTAGTCGGGGTGGGTGATCTCGGCCAGGTCGTGGGTATCGAACAGGCTCATCTGCAGCGGCCCGTCGTCGGCGGCCAGTTTGGCAATCGCTGGCGCGCGCAGCGCGGTGATCCACCCGAAATCGGTTCCGGTGTCGTTGAGTTCTTTGATCGCGGCGATGCGAGCGGCGGTGATCATGCCGCGGTCGCCGACTAGCACCAGCCGGTCCAGCCCGAAGCCGGTGCGGATGACCTCGACGATGTCGGTGAAGGCGACCGGATCGGCGGTATCACCGGCAAAGACCCGCACCGCCACCGGCCGGCCGGCGGGGTCGGTGAGTACCCCGTATTCGATTTGCGGTAAGCCCTTTTTGCGGTCGCGGGAATAGCCGCGCTTGGCCAGCTCGCAATGGCGGCCCGTCACCCACGATGAGGTCAGGTCAAACAACGCCATCCGTGACGGATTGGCTTGTGGACCAAGGTGTTTAGCGGCGAGCCTGTTTTCGATGCCGTCTTGGCGGTCGCTGAGCCAGTCCATCGCCGCATAGATCTCGTCGGTGGATGCGTCGGCGATCTGCAGGTCTGCGCCCAGGGTGCAATCGGCCCAGCGCGACAGCGTCGAGAGCTTGGATGCCGGATTGATCACCCGCGAGACGATCAGCCCGTAGATCAGATCGCGGGACCGACACGGCGACCCCAGCAGGGCGGGCAGTCCCAGATGGCGGGCCATCGCCGCGACCGCGGCTACATGCCCATGCGGCAACGCGCGTAGCACCGTCAACTCCTGACCAGCGGGCACCAGGCTGTGTCCCTTCAGCGTCGCCTCCAGCGCGGCGATCGCCGCCTCGGGCAACATCGACAAGTTGGCCACGGTCTCGTTGCGCACCTTGGGCCCGTCGCGGAAGGTGCGGCGCAACAGCACCGACTGATAGACGCGCTGTTTGCCCTGCTTATCCACATGCGTCTTTTTAACTCTGACTACGTGAGCTTTGCCCTGGTTGCGCGGCATACAAAGCATCATAGACTGATTGCGCCGATCAGACACGAATGACACACACATATTCGTGACTACACATCAGGACGAGACAGCAGCCCATATCGCCAGCTCAGAACACTAATCCCCAGTCAGAACCCGTCGTAACTTCGG
>NZ_MWQA01000001.1:1213541-1233205 GCF_002086915.1 Mycobacterium persicum
GACAAGTTGGCCACGGTCTCGTTGCGCACCTTGGGCCCGTCGCGGAAGGTGCGGCGCAACAGCACCGACTGATAGACGCGCTGTTTGCCCTGCTTATCCACATGCGTCTTTTTAACTCTGACTACGTGAGCTTTGCCCTGGTTGCGCGGCATACAAAGCATCATAGACTGATTGCGCCGATCAGACACGAATGACACACACATATTCGTGACTACACATCAGGACGAGACAGCAGCCCATATCGCCAGCTCAGAACACTAATCCCCAGTCAGAACCCGTCGTAACTTCGGACTAGTAGCTCGTCACCGACCGCCGTCTACAGACGTCCCGCCACAGATCCCACGCGGCGATTCACCCTATTGCCGCAACACCTCTACATCGCCTTCAGTCGTGCGGCACTTCCCGCTCGATCTGGTCGAGCCAGGTTCGCGCCGGCATATCCGACGGCGCACGCCAATCCCCACGTGGTGACAACGCGCCCCCGTGCGACACCTTGGGCCCGTTGGGCAATGCCGAACGTTTGAACTGGCTGAACGAATAAAACCGCTCGACGAAAACCTGCAGCCAGTGCCGAATCTCGGACAGCGAGTAGGACGGCCGCTTGTCGTGCGGGAAGCCGGGCGGCCACGTGCCGCGCTCGGAGTCACTCCATGCATGCCAGGCCAGGAACGCGATCTTCGACGGCCGGAACCCGAAGCGCAGCACCTGGAACAGCGAGAAGTCCTGCAACGCAAAGGGTCCCACCTTCGCCTCGCTGCTCTGCAGTTCCTCCTCTTCGCCGCTGGGAACCAGCTCCGGGGTGATCTCGGTGTCGAGCACCGACTGCAGCACCTCGCACACCTGCTGGTCGAATTCGCCCGAGGAGATGACCCAGCGGATCAAGTGCTGGATCAGCGTCTTTGGCACCCCGGCATTGACGTTGTAGTGCGACATCTGATCGCCCACTCCGTATGTCGACCAGCCCAGGCCAAGCTCGGACAGATCCCCGGTGCCCAGCACGATTCCGCCGCGCTGGTTGGCGATGCGGAACAGGTAATCGGTGCGCAGGCCGGCCTGCACGTTCTCGAAGGTGACATCGTAGACCTTCTCCCCCCGCGCGAACGGATGGCCCATTTCGTTGAGCATCAGCGCGGCGGTGTCACGGATATCGATTTCCTCGAAGGTGGCGCCGAGCGCCCGCGCCAGCTTGACCGCGTTGCTCTTGGTGCGATCACCGGTGGCGAAGCCGGGCAGGGTGAACGCCAGAATGTCGCTGCGCGACCGGCCTTCGCGGTCCATGGCACGGGCGGCGACGATCAGCGCGTGCGTGGAATCCAGACCGCCCGAGACGCCGATGACCACCTTCGGATAGTTCAGCGCCCGCAACCGCTGCTCGAGGCCGGACACCTGAATGTTGTAAGCCTCATAGCAATCCTGTTGCAGCCGTTGCGGATCGGCGGGCACGAACGGGAACCGTTCCACGACCCGCCGCAACCCGATGTCGCCGGTGGGCGGATCGACCCGGAACTCGATGCGCCGGAACGACTCCACTGCTGCCCGGTGGTGACGCCGGTTGTCGTCGAAGGTGCCCATCCGCAACCGCTCCGATCGGAGCAGCTCGGTGTCGACGTCGGCCACCGAGCGACGCTCCCCCTTCGGGAAGCGCTCGGACTGCGCCAGCAACACCCCGTTCTCCCAGATCATCGTCTGGCCGTCCCACGCCAGGTCCGTCGTCGACTCCCCCTCTCCCGCGGCGGCGTAGACGTAGGCGGCCAGGCACCGCGCCGACGCCGAGCGGGCCAGCAAGCAGCGGTCCTCGGCGCGCCCGATGGTGATCGGGCTACCGGACAGGTTGGCCAACACGGTCGCTCCGGCCAGCGCCGCCTCGGCGCTGGGCGGTAGCGGGACGAACATGTCCTCGCAGATCTCGACGTGCAGGACAAAGCCGGACAGGTCCGACGCGGTGAAGAGCAGATCGGGGCCAAACGGCACGTCCGATCCGCCGATCCGCAGGCTGCCGCGCTCGTCATCGCCGGCGGCGACCTGCCGGCTCTCGTAGAACTCCCGGTAGGTGGGCAGATAGGACTTCGGGACCACACCCAGCACGGAGCCGCGGTGAATGACAGCCGCGGTGTTGTAGATGCGGTGCCGATATCGCAGCGGCGCGCCGACCACCAGGACCGGCAGCAGATCGGCGGACTGGGCCACCACGTCCAGCAGTGCGTCCTCAACGGCGTCGAGCAGGGCGTCCTGCAGCAGGATGTCCTCGATCGAGTACCCCGACAATGTCAACTCGGGAAACACCGCCAGCGCGACGCCGTCGTCGTGACACTGGCGCGCCAGGCCCAGTACCGAGGCGGCATTGGCCGCGGGGTCGCCGATGGTGGTGTGGTGCGTGCACGCGGCGACGCGCACGAACCCGTGCCGGTATGCGGAATAGAAGCTCATTGCCCTCCATTGTCGCGGTAGCACGATCGAGATCGGGTGACGGGGTGTCGACTCCCATTAGGCTCGGTTGGGTGGACTCCTGCGACCTCGTCGCGCTGCTGGCCGGGCGCCGGGTCGCGGCACTCACGGGCGCGGGAATTTCTACCGACTCGGGCATACCCGATTACCGGGGACCTGACTCACCGCCGAGCAATCCCATGACCATCGGCCAGTTCACCTCGGATCCGCGGTTTCGCCGGCGATACTGGGCCCGCAATCATTGCGGCTGGCGGCACATGGACGACACCGTACCCAATGCCGGCCATCGGGCGCTGGCCGCGCTCGAGCGGGCCGGGGTGGTGACCGGCGTGATCACCCAGAACGTCGATCTGCTGCACACCAAGGCCGGCAGCCGCAACGTGGTCAACCTGCACGGCACCTACGCGCAGGTGAGGTGCCTGAGTTGCGGTCATATCACCAGCCGCGCCGCGATGGCCGAAAAGCTCGAAGCGCTCAACCCCGGATTTATCGAGCGCGCCGCGGCGGTCGGCGGACTGGGGGTGGCTCCCGACTCGGACGCCGTCATCGCCTCGGCCGCCGACACCGCATCGTTTCGCTACCTCGACTGTCCGTGCTGCGGCGGCATACTCAAGCCCGATATCGTCTACTTCGGCGAAAACGTGCCTAAAGACCGTGTGGCCCAGGCATATTCACTGGTCGAAGGGGCCCAGGCGCTGCTGGTGGCCGGCTCGTCGCTGACGGTGTTCTCCGGCTACCGATTCGTGCGCCGCGCCGCCGCCCTGGCGATCCCGATCGCGATCGTCAACCGGGGACCCACCCGCGGCGACGGCTTGGCCGCGGTGAAGATCGACGGCGGATGCTCGGAGACGTTGACGCGGCTGGCCGCCGAGCTGGCGAGCCCGCGGCCCATTAGAGCGGCCCCTTAGAACGTGCACGGCATGCTGCGAATGGCGTGCACGAAGTTGCCCGGCACGTAGGCCGGATCGCCGGCCTGGATGTCCGGCAACTGCCGCAGCAGCTCGCCGAAGATGGCGCGCAGTTGCGTCCGGGCCACATGAGCGCCCAGGCAAAAGTGCACTCCTCCGCCGCCGAACCCGACATGCGGGTTGGGACTGCGGCTCAAGTCGAAGCGGTCGGGATGGTCGAAGGCGTCCGAGTCCCGGTTGCCGGACGCATAGAACATCACCACCTTCTCGCCGGCCCGGATGGTCTGGCCGGCCAGCTCGAAATCTGTTGCGGCCGTGCGTCGAAACGTCATCACCGGGGTGGCCCACCGGATGAACTCCTCGACCGCGGTGCCGATCCGAGTGTCGAAATCCGCGACCAGCCAAGCCTTCTGGGCGGGAAAGTCGGTGAGCGCGCGCAGCGTGTGACTGGTGGCTTGGCGAGTGGTGTCATTGCCGGCCACCGCAAGCAACACGAAGAACGCCGCCACATCGGCATCGGAGAGCCGGTCGCCGTCCACTTCGGCGTTCACCAGGCCGCTGAACAAGTCATCGCCCGGGTGGTCGCGCCGTTCGGCAGCCAGCTCGGCGGCAAGCTGATGCAGATAGGCCTGATTCTCGAACAGCACTTGCACCGGGTTGCGCCCGTCGAGGTAGACCGAGTCGGCCCAGGAGACCAGCGCGTCGGCGGCATGAGCCACCGGCTCACGTTCGGATTCGGGAATCCCGACCATGTCCGACAAAGTGCGCATCGGCAGTTCCTTGGCGCAGCGCTCGACGAAATCGACACCGCTGCCGGCCGTGCGTAGCTCTTCGACGATGACCTGGGCGTTGGTCTTGATCGAGTCCTCGATGCGGCGCACCTGCCGCGGCGTGAACGCCGCGCTGATCAGCTTGCGCAGCTTGGTGTGTCGCGGCGGGTCCATCGCCAGGAACGACTGCGACCCTTCCAGCAACTCGACGGGCACGTTTTCGAAGAGCACGCCCTTGCCGGACAGGAACACCTCGTTGGTGCGACTGACCGTGACGATGTCGGAGCGCCGGGTGACCGCCCAGAAACCAGGGTCGCCGGGATCCTGGAGCAGGGCGTCGTCGACCGGTCGGTGCCAGCTCACCGGACGCTCGGCGCGCAGCACCGCGAACGAGCGTTCCCGCTCGGCGGCGGTCAAGGCCCAGAACTTGCGCGAGGACAGGTCGATCGGGTCGTAGGCACGGATACCGGCAGCCACGACCACGACCATAGAATTGGACATAGTGTCTAGTCAAGATGTCGAATTCACGGTTATGCTCGCCCGAAGCGGAGGGGAGGCGCAGAACGAGACATGCCATCGGTTACTCGCAACACCCAGGCCAGCCGCCGGCAGCGACGAGAGCAGCTGGAACGGCGGCTGCTGGACGCCACCGAACAACTGATGAACGAGGGCGCGAGCTTCACCGAGCTCAGCGTGGATCGGCTAGCGACCGCGGCTGGCATCTCCCGCGCCAGCTTCTACATCTATTTCGAGGACAAAGGCCACCTGCTGCGCCGGTTGGCCGGCCAGGTTTTCGACGACCTGGAGCACCGCGCCGCACAGTGGTGGGACGTGGCCTGGCGACACAATCCCGAGGATGTCCGCGCCGCCATGGCGGGCGTCATCTCCAGCTTTCGGCGTCACCAACCGCTGCTTGTGGCGCTCAGCGAGATGGCCGGCTACGACCCGATGGCGGCACAAACCTATCGCGATCTGCTGACCGCCATCTCCGAGCGCCTGGCCCGTGTCATCGAGGACGGCCAGGCCGACGGCTCCATTCGGGCCGAACTGCCCGCGGCCACCACCGCCGATGCGCTGACCTGGATGGTCGAGCGGGTCTGTCAGCAGAGCTTGCCGGGCAAACCATCCGAGTTCGACGCCGAGCTGGCCACCACGATGACCGAAATAGTCTGGGGCGCACTGTATCTGGAAGCCGCTTCGGCTACGTGAGGTTACTCGGGCACCAGGTCGTCGGCATGCACCGCGGGCCGGCGTAGTTCACCGGACAGCTCCGAGGTGGACCGGCCCATCATCGCGGCCAGCTCGGCCGCGTCGTAGGCGACCACACCGCGGGCCACCGTGGTCGCGTCGGGTCCACGAAGTTCGACCACGTCGCCGGCGAAAAACTTGCCCGACACCGCGGTAATTCCCGCCGGCAGCAGCGACCGGCGTTGCCGCACGACCGCATGCACCGCACCCGCGTCGAGCGTCAGCCAACCCGCGGCCTCGGCGGCATACCGTACCCAGAACCGCCGCGCCGACATGCGCCCGGGCCGCGGCGCGAACACCGTACCCACCGACGCATCGGTGAGCGCCGTCGCCGCGTCGGCCGCGGGAGCCAGCAGCACCGGCACCCCCGCGTCCGCGGCCAGCAACGCCGACGACACCTTGGACGCCATCCCGCCGGTACCCAGATGACTGCTGCGGCCGGCGACAACGCCCTCAAGATCCGCGAGCCCGGACACTTCGGGGATAAACCGGGCCCCCTGGTGCTTTCGGGGATCGCTGTCGTAAAGCCCGTCGATGTCGGACAGCAGCACCAGCGCCTCGGCGCCCACCAGGTGAGCCACCAGCGCCGACAGCCGATCGTTGTCGCCGAAGCGGATCTCGTTGGTGGCCACCGTGTCGTTCTCGTTGACGATCGCCACCGCGTGCAGCGCCCGCAGCCGGTCCAGGGTGCGCTGGGCGTTGGTGTGCTGGACCCGCATCGAGATGTCGTGGGCGGTCAACAGCACCTGCCCCACCGTGCGGCCGTACCGGGCGAACGCGGTGCTCCACGAGTTCACCAGCGCCACCTGCCCGACGCTGGCGGCGGCCTGTTTGGTCGCCAGATCTCTTGGCCGACGCGATAATCCGAGCGGTTCGAGGCCGGCGGCGATCGCGCCCGAGGACACGATGACGACGTCGGTGCCCGCCTTCATCCGCGCCTCGATAGCGTCGGCGAGCTCGGCCAGCCGGCCGGCGTCGAACATCCCCGACGGCGTGGTCAGCGCCGTCGTCCCGACCTTCACGACGAGGCTGCGCGCGGTCCGAATGACTTCCCGGTGCGGACTGGCCATCAGCTCTCACCGCGTTCGCGTCGCTGCCGGCGGGCCGCCTTGCGTTCGGCGGCGCCGACCCGATCGCTGCGCTCCAGGCGCGCATCGGTGCCCCGGCCCGACATCGCGACGTGACCGCCCGCGGGAGTTTGCGGCTCCCAGTCGAAAGTCATGTCACCGATCGTCACCGCGCACCCCGGCTGGGCGCCCAGCCGCAGCAGCTCGTCCTCAACACCCAGGCGCGCGAGGCGGTCCGCGAGGTAGCCGATGGCCTCGTCGTTGTCGAAGTCGGTCTGGCCGATCCAGCGTTCGGGTCGGGCACCGGTCACCACGAAGCCGCCGCGGCCGTCGGGCTGCACGTCGAAACCACTGTCGTCGATGGGCACCGGGCGAATGACCGGCCGTCGCGGCACCACCTGAGGCTGTGCGGCGTGGTATTGCGCAACCATGTGCCACAGCCCGAAGATCAACGGCTGCAGGTTCTCCCGGGTGACTGTGGACACCAGGAACACCGGCCAACCGCGTTGGGCGATCTCGTCGCGAACGAACTCGGCGAGCTCCCGCGCCTCGGGGACATCGATCTTGTTGAGCACCACCGCCCGGGGCCGCTCGGTGAGATCGTCGAGCACCGCGTCGCCTCGCAGCGTGGGTGTGTAGGCCGCGAGTTCGGCTTCCAGCGCGTCGATGTCGGAGATCGGGTCGCGGCCCGGCTCGTTGGTCGCACAGTCCACGACATGCACCAGCACCGCGCAGCGCTCGATGTGCCGCAGGAAGTCCAGGCCTAGGCCGCGGCCCTGGGCAGCGCCCGGGATCAAGCCGGGCACGTCGGCGACGGTGTATGCGTGCTCGCCCGCCGAGACCACGCCGAGATTGGGCACCAGGGTGGTAAACGGGTAGTCGGCGATCTTGGGTTTGGCCGCCGAAATGACCGACACCAGCGACGACTTTCCGGCCGACGGGAATCCGATCAACCCGACGTCGGCGACGGTCTTGAGTTCCAGGGTGAGATCGCGCGACTGTCCGGGTTCGCCGAGCAGCGCGAACCCGGGGGCTTTGCGGGCCCGTGACGCCAGCGCGGCGTTGCCCAAGCCGCCGCGGCCACCGGCGGCGGCCGCAAAGCGGGTGCCGGCGCCGACCAGATCGGCCAGCAACCGCCCGGTTTCGTCCAGCACGACGGTGCCGTCGGGAACCTTGACCTCCAGATCGGCGCCCGCTGCGCCGTCGCGGTTGCTGCCCATCCCCGGTTTGCCCGACGGCGCGGTGATGTGGGGATGGAAATGGAAGTCGAGCAGGGTGTGCACCTGCGGGTCCACCACAAAGATGACGCTGCCGCCGCGACCGCCGTTGCCGCCGTCGGGACCACCTAGCGGCTTGAACTTCTCCCGATGAACCGAGGCGCAGCCGTTACCACCCGAGCCCGCCCGCACGTGAACAACGACCCGATCGACGAACCGAGGCATCGGGCATCCCCTCAATCGACCCCGAGTGTGCAGCTAGTGCACAACCACGACGCTCAGTCGGTCGCTTGCCCGGCCGCGACGATGTTGACGGTCTTGCGCCCACGCTTGATGCCGAACTCGACCGCACCGGCCGCCTTGGCGAACAACGTGTCATCGCCGCCGCGGCCGACGTTGATGCCGGGATGGAATTTGGTGCCACGCTGACGAATCAGGATCTCGCCGGCCTTGACGACCTGGCCGCCGAACCGCTTGACACCCAGCCGCTGCGCGGCCGAGTCCCGACCGTTGCGCGAGCTGGAAGCGCCCTTCTTGTGTGCCATTTTTGTCGCCTCCGCTATTTGATGTCGGTGACTTTCAGGACCGTCAGCTGCTGACGGTGGCCCTGCCGCTTGTGGTAGCCGGTCTTGTTCTTGAACTTGTGGATCCGGATCTTGGGCCCCTTGACGTGCTCGAGGACCTCGCCGGTCACCGCGACCTTGGCCAGGGCGTTGGCATCGGTGGTGACGGTGGCACCGTCGACGACCAAGGCGACCGGCAGCGACACCTTCGAGCCGGGGTCGGATTCGAGCCTTTCGACTTTGACCACGTCTCCGACGGCAACCTTGTATTGCTTGCCGCCGGTCTTGACGATTGCGTAGGTCGCCATCGTGGGTGCACCTCTGCTCGTTGTCGTGCTTACTCTTGCGGGCACGCGTCAGCAGTGGCTGACACGTGCGGATCTGGTTCGCGATTCGGCACCACGGCGCCACCGCAGGCGCGATTGGACCGGATCGGCGTCGTAGGCTGGCAGCCCGGCGACAACTGACCCAGGTTACGTGACCAGCGGCTAGAGGGTCAAACCGGCCCAGCGGTTGGGGCGCTCAGTCCACATGTATCGGCGGGCCGGCCGGCCTGCCCGCCGCGCGTCGCCGGCGCGGACGTTCCGGCGACGAGGAAGCCTCGACGGGTCCGGGCCGGTCAGGACTGTCGTCGGGCTCGGAGTCGGTGTCCTCGTCGTCGGTGTCGGAATCATCGACGTCGAGCTCGTCATCGAGGTCGTCATCACCGAGATCGTCGTCGTCGAGCTCGTCGTCGTCGAGCTCCTCGTCGTCGAGCTCTTCGTCCTCGTCGGCATCTTCGTCGGTGTCCTCGAAGTCTTCGATGTCATCGGGCTCCCCGGTGTCTTCGTTGTCTTCGAGGTCTTCGATGTCGCTGGACACCGCCATCGCGGTGTCCTCGTCGATCGCGGCGGCGAGTTCCTCACCGGACTCCTCGGGTTCCCCGTCTCCACGGCCCGGTCCCAGCGACGAGCCGGCGGCCATCGCTTTGAACATCGGATGCTCGCCGGGGGCGTGAGCGGGGACCTTGGCCACGATCCCCTTCTCAGTGGGCTCTTCGGCGCGGCTCTTCTTCGAGCGCCTGTTTCGGCGACCTCCGGATTCCGACTTTCGCCCGGTCGCCGGCGCCGCATCCACCGGATCGGCATGCAGCAGGATCCCACGCCCGTTGCACTGGGCACACGACGACGAGAAGGCCTCGATCAGGCCGGTTCCCAAACGTTTGCGGGTCAGCTGGACCAAGCCCAGCGAGGTCACCTCTGACACCTGGTGACGGGTGCGGTCGCGGGCCAGCGCCTCGGTCAGCCGGCGCAGCACCAGATCGCGGTTGGATTCCAGCACCATGTCGATGAAGTCGATGACCACGATGCCGCCGATGTCACGCAGCCGCAGCTGACGCACGATCTCCTCGGCCGCCTCCAGGTTGTTCTTGGTGACGGTTTGCTCGAGATTGCCCCCGGAGCCGGTGAATTTGCCGGTGTTGACGTCGATCACCGTCATGGCCTCGGTCCGGTCGATCACCAATGTCCCGCCCGACGGCAGCCACACCTTACGGTCCATCGCCTTGGTCAGCTGCTCGTCGATGCGATGCACCGCAAAGACGTCGGGGCGCGTCTGACTCTCGGCAAGCTCGGCCGGCTCATACTTGGTCAATTTCGAAACCAAGTCGGGCGCAACGGAATTCACGTAGTCATTGATCGTGGCCCAGGCCTCGTCGCCGGAAACGATGAGTCCGGCGAAGTCCTCGTTAAACAAGTCGCGGATGACCTTGACCAGCACATCCGGTTCTTCGTAGAGGGCCACCGCAGCGCCGGCCGCCTTCTGTTTGACCTCGGCGGCCTTGGCTTCGATCTGTTGCCAGCGTTCCCGCAACCGGGTGACGTCGGCACGGATGTCGCCCTCTTTGACTCCCTCGGACGCGGTGCGGATGATCACTCCCGCGTCGGACGGCACCACCTCGCGCAAGATCTCCTTGAGCCGCTGGCGTTCGGTGTCGGGCAGCTTGCGACTGATCCCGGTCGACGACGCGCCCGGCACGTAGACCAGATAGCGGCCGGCCAGCGACACCTGCGTGGTCAGCCGTGCGCCCTTGTGGCCCACCGGGTCCTTGCTGACCTGGACGACGACGTAGTCGCCGGGTTTGAGGGCCTGTTCGATCTTGCGGTCGGCCCCGCCGAGTCCGGCTGCGTCCCAGTTGACTTCACCGGCGTAGAGCACACCGTTGCGGCCGCGACCGATGTCGACGAAGGCCGCCTCCATCGACGGCAGCACATTCTGCACGATGCCCAGGTAGATGTTGCCCACCAACGACGCGGAAGCAGCCGAAGTCACGAAATGCTCGACGACGATGCCGTCTTCCAGCACGGCGATCTGGGTGTAACGGGTGCCCGGGTGCGGCGGCTCGGTGCGGACTCGGTCGCGCACCACCATGACCCGCTCGACGGCCTCGCGCCTGGCCAGGAATTCGGCTTCGGTCAGAACCGGTGGGCGGCGCCGCCCGGCGTCGCGGCCGTCCCGGCGACGTTGCCGTTTGGCTTCTAGCCGGGTCGAGCCGTCGATGCCCTTGATCTCGTTGCCGCCGGACTCGTCGTCTCCGGAGCCGCCGTTGCGGGGCGCGCGTTCATGCACAACGGTGTTGGGCGGATCGTCGGGCGCCGGGCCCTCGTCGCCGTCCTCTCCGGATCCCGACTTGCGCCGTCTGCGGCGCCGGCGGCGCCGGCTGGCGCCCTCTGCCGAACCGTTGTCCTCGTCGCCGGCGTCGGTGTCGGTGTCGGTGTCGTCGGAGTCCTCTGAATCGTCACCCTCGGAGTCGTCGGAACGGGCAGAATCGCCAACCGCCTTCCGGTCGCCCTCATCGCCGTCATCTTCGCCTGGGCCGTCGGATCCACCCTGTTCACCGCGTCCCCGACCACGGCCCCGACGGCCACGCCGACGCCGCCGACCGCTCGGCCGGTCGATCTGCTCCTGTTCGTCGTCATCGTCGGCATCGTCGGCCGCCTCGTCATCGGTGCCGTCGTCCTCGTCGATCGCCTCGGGAATCGGCTGCGGCGCGACGAACAACGGCAGGTAATGCGGGCGCTCCACCCGGGTCTCGACGACCTGGACCGTTTCCTGCGTTTCCAGCAGCAGCCGGGATTCGGGTTCCGGGGCTTCGTCAGCTTCGTCCGGTGCAACAGCCGCCGCGGCGACACTGGGTTCAGCGTTTGGTTCTTCTTTGGCTTGGTTGGCTTGGTTGGCTTGGTCCGCTTCGTCGGCGGGCGTTTCGGCCAGCAGGTCGCGCACCCGGACCGCGTCGACCCGGTCCACACTGGAATGTGCGCTGCGGATTCGACCGTCCAGCGCATTGAGGGCATCGAGCACCCGCCTGCTGCTGGTCCCCAGCGTTCGTGCCAGCGAATGGACTCTCAGTCGGTCCGGCAGTTCCTCACGCTGTGTCGGCTCTTTTGGGTCTGAAGATGGGGCACCGTCTACCACGTATTCTCCTCAAGCCCCCGGGCGCGTCGTTTCGACGCGGCCACGCGAGGGCTCCGCTATGTGCCCGGGTCACTTCTCCCGGACTTGTGATGGTCTTGCTCCGAGCCGCTCAGGCGAGCACACTCGGCGCCGTGCTGAATGACGGCTTGACACGCCGCGCCCCATCGAATGGCGATGGTCGCGCTTGCCGAAGTCTTCATTCGGGTGTTCGACGCCGGTCCGGCGACGTTCACCCGCAGTCAGTATCCCATATCACCGGGCCGGATCACCCTCGTCTGAGTCGTACGCCGACGAATCCGGCTCGCAAGCACTTCTCCCGGCGCTAGGCGCCGGCAAACCAGAGCGCGATCTCGCGCTGCGCCGACTCGGCCGAATCGGAGCCATGCACCAGGTTGAACTGGGTTTCCAAGCCGAAGTCGCCGCGGATGGTGCCGGGCGTGGCCTTGTCCACCGGGTCGGTGCCGCCGGCCAGCTGGCGAAAAGCCGCGACCGCTCGCGGCCCCTCCACGACGGCCGCCACCACCGGCCCCGAGGTGATGAATTCGAGCAACGACCCGAAGAACGGCTTGCCTTCGTGCTCGGCGTAATGACGGCCGGCCAGCTCGTCGCTGACGTTCCTGAGCTCCAGCGCCGCGATGGTCAGGCCTTTGCGCTCGATGCGGCCGATGATCTCGCCGATCAGTCCGCGTTGCACACCGTCCGGCTTGATCAGCACGAGGGTCCGTTCAGTCACGGTGGCTAAGAGTAGATGGCCAACGCTGACTTCGCACGGCAGGCCCGGCTCAGCCCGGCGGCGGCGCTCCCCCTCGCTCCCGGCGCCGGACCTCGGCCCGAAAGTACGCGATCAGCACCCATACCCCGGTGAACAGCACTCCGATGAAGCCGACGCCCGGGTACACGGCGAACCCGGCGAGCAGCACCAGCTGGACGCCGAGGTTCACCCAGATCGCCCAGGGTCTGCGCTGCAGCCCGGCAAGCAGGATCAATGCCACGGCCAGTCCGATCAGGTACCCCAGCGATGCCGGACCCAGCCCGCCGCCCACCGCGCCCACCACGGGTATCGCCAGCAGCACCACGATCGCCTCGAGAAGCAGTGTCGCGGCCATGACCGCACCGAAGCTCTTCCACGGGTCGGCCGGTGGTGTGGGCGCTGCCGGTTGCTCGGTCATTCCGGGTCACGACCAAACAAGGTGCGGGCAGCGCCGGCGGTGACAACCGAGCCGGTGATGACAATCCCGGTGCCGGAAAACGCGTCGCCCGGGTCCGCCACCGCCCCGTCGACCAGCGCGGTTGCCGTGTCGATGGCATCGCTCAGGTTCGCGGCGGACAGCACCCGATCGGGTCCGAACCGCTCCCGGGCCGCCGCGGCCAGCGACTCGACATCCAGCGCGCGCGGTGACCCGTTGTGGGTCACCACGACCGAGTCGAACACCGGCTCCACCGCTTGCAGAATGCCGTCGACGTCCTTGTCGGCCAGCACACTGATCACCCCGACCAACGTCCGGAAGTCGAACTCGTCGGCCAGCGTCCGGGCCAGCGCAGCCGCCCCGGCCGGATTGTGGGCTGCGTCGATGAACACCGCCGGTGCGCTGCGCATCCGTTCCAGCCGGCCCGGGCTGGTGACCGCGGCGAATCCCGCCCGCACCGCCTCGACGTCGAGTTGACGCTGGGCACCCGCGCCGAAGAATGCCTCGACCGCGGCCAGCGCCACCACCGCGTTGTGCGCCTGGTGTTCACCGTGCAGCGGCAGGTAGATGTCGGAGTACACCCCGCCCAGACCTTGCAGTTGCAGCACCTGACCGCCGACGGCGACCTGTCGGCCCAACACGGCGAACTCCGAATCCTCCCGGGCGACCGCGGCGTCCGAGCGGACGGCCTGACCCAGCAGCACCTCCATGACCTCCGGGCGCTGACGCGCGATGACCGCGACCGTTTCCGGCGAGCCCTCTTCGGCTCGACGGATAATCCCCGCCTTCTCGCCCGCGATCCCGGCGATGTCGTTCCCGAGGTAGTCGACATGGTCCTTGCTGATCGGGGTGATCACCGCCACCGGCGCATTGATCACGTTGGTGGCGTCCCATCGTCCACCCATACCCACCTCGACCACCGCGACGTCGACGGGCGCGTCGGCGAACGCGGCGAACGCCATCGCGGTGAGCACCTCGAACTTGCTCATCGCCGGCCCGCCTGCATTCTGCGACTGCTCATCGATCATCTGCACGAACGGCTCGATTTCCCGGTACGTCGCGACGTACTGCGCCGGGCTGATCGGCTTTCCGTCGATCGAGATGCGTTCCACCACCGACTGCAGGTGCGGGCTGGTGGTGCGGCCGGTCCGTTGCTGCAACGCGGTGACCAATGCGTCGATCATCCGCGCCACCGACGTCTTGCCGTTGGTTCCGGCGATGTGGATCGAGGGATAGCCACGTTGCGGTGATCCCAGCAGGTCCAGCAGCGCGCTGATCCTTGTCAGGCTCGGCTCGATGCGAGTCTCCGGCCAGCGCTGGTCCAGCAGGTGCTCGACCTGCAGCAGCGACGCGATCTCGTCCGGCGTGGGAGCCATGCCGGTAGATGGCCGGTCTGTCGACTCGAAACTCATTGCAGCGCAGCCAGCCTGGCCGTGATGCGGTCGCTTTCCTCGTGCGCCAGCCGCTGCCGGTCGCGGATCTTGTCGACGACAGCTTCGGGCGCCTTGGCCAAGAAATCCGCGTTCGCCAATTTGGCGCCGGTTGCTGCCAGCTCCTTTTGCGCCGCGGCCAATTCCTTTTCCAGCCGGCGGCGTTCAGCGGCCACGTCGATCGTGCCGGAGGTGTCGAGTTCAACGACGACCCTTGCCCGGCTCAGCCGAACCTCCAATGACACCGACGGGCGGAAATCCGGACCCGCAGCGGTGAGCCATGCCAGCGATGTCACGGCGGCAACCTGGGTATTGAGGTCCGACTCGTCGATACCGGCCAGTCGGGCCGGCACCTTCTGCCGGTCGGCCAGCCCCTGGTCGCTGCGGAATCGCCGGACCTCGGTCACCAGCTTTTGCATATCGCTGATGCGCTGCGCAGCAACGGGATCCAAAGTAATCCCGGAGGGCTGCGGCCAGTCGGCGACCACCAGCGACTCTTCGGGGGTCTCCCCATCCATCAGCGCCTGCCAGAGCGCCTCGGTGACGAACGGGATCACCGGGTGCAGCAGCCGAAGTAACGTGTCCAACGAGGCCGCCAGTACCGCTGTGGTATGCGAGCGTCCCTCGGCCAGTTGGGTTTTCGCCAGTTCGACATACCAGTCGCAGAACTCGTCCCAGGCGAAGTGATACAACGCCTCGCAGGCGCGGCTGAACTCGTAGCTGTCGAAGGCCGAATCCACTTCGGCGCGAACCTCTTCCAGTCGTCCCAGGATCCAGCGGTCGGCATCGGTCAGCTCGGCCGGTGCCGGCAAGGGCGCCAGCACGGCGCCGTTGAGCAGTGCGTAGCGGGTCGCGTTGAACAGCTTGGTGGTGAAGTTGCGCGACGCCCGGACGGCGTCCTCGCCGATCGCCAAGTCGCCACCGGGGCTGGCGCCGCGGGCCAGCGTGAACCGCAACGCATCGGCACCGAAGGTGTCCATCCACTCCAGCGGGTCGATGACGTTGCCCTTGGACTTACTCATCTTGCGGCCGAACTCGTCACGAATCAGCCCGTGCAGGAACACGTCGGTGAAGGGCACCTGGGGGCCGCGGCGACCGTCGAGCGTGATGGCGTCGTCGCCGCCGACGAAGGTGCCGAACATCATCATCCGCGCTACCCAGAAGAACAAAATGTCGTAGCCGGTGACCAGAACACTTGTCGGATAGAACTTTTCGAGCTCCGGTGTCTTTTCGGGCCAGCCCAGAGTGGAGAACGGCCACAGCGCGGAGGAGAACCAGGTGTCCAGCACGTCGGGGTCCTGCTCCCAGCCCTCGGGGGGCGTTTCGTCCGGTCCGACACATACCTTTTCACCGTCGGGTCCGTACCAGATCGGGATGCGATGACCCCACCACAGCTGCCTCGAGATGCACCAGTCGTGCATGTCGTCGACCCAGGTGAACCAGCGCGGTTCCAGGCTGGCGGGGTGAATCACGGTGTCGCCGTTGCGCACCGCGTCGCCGGCGGCCTTGGCCAACGACTCCACCCGGACCCACCACTGCAACGACAGCCGCGGTTCGATCGGCTCCCCGGTGCGCTCGGAATGCCCCACGCTGTGCAGGTAGGGGCGCTTCTCCTCGACGATGCGGCCTTGGGCGGCCAGCGCCTCACGCACTGCAACCCGTGCTTCGAATCGGTCCATGCCGTCGAATTGGGTTCCGGTGTCGGCGATCCGGCCCTTGGTGTCCATGATCGAGGGCATCGGCAGGCTATGCCGGATCCCGATCTCGAAGTCGTTCGGATCGTGAGCGGGCGTGACTTTGACTGCGCCGGTGCCGAATTCGGGATCCACATGCTCGTCGGCGACGATGATCAGCTGCCGGTCGACAAACGGGTGCGGCAGGGTGGCGCCGACCAGGTCGCGGTAGCGATCGTCGTCGGGGTGCACCGCGATGGCGGTGTCGCCGAGCATCGTCTCCACCCGCGTGGTGGCGACCACGATGTGCGGTTGCGAATCGTCCAACGAGCCGTACCGGAACGACACCAGCTCGCCTTCGACGTCGAGGTAGTTGACCTCCAGATCCGAGATCGCCGTCTGCAGCACCGGCGACCAGTTGACCAGCCGCTCGGCCTGATAGATCAGCCCGGCGTCGTAGAGCCTCTTGAAGATCGTCCGCACCGCCCGCGACAGCCCCTCGTCCATGGTGAACCGGTCGCGGCTCCAGTCCACCCCGTCGCCGAGCCGGCGCATCTGGCCGCCGATCGCCCCGCCCGACTCCCGCTTCCAGTCCCAGACCAAGGCGGCGAACAGCTCACGACCGAAGTCCTCCTTGGTCTTGCCGTCGACGGCCAGCTGCTTTTCCACCACGCTTTGGGTGGCGATACCGGCATGGTCGGTGCCCGGCTGCCACAGCACCTCGTAGCCCTGCATCCGTTTTCGGCGGGTCAGCGCGTCCATCATGGTGTGTTCCAGTGCGTGGCCCATATGCAGGCTGCCGGTCACGTTCGGCGGCGGCAGCACGATCGAGTAGGCGGGCTTGCTGCTACCGGGATCCGCGGTGAAGTAACCGGCATCCAGCCACTTCTGGTAGATGGCGCCCTCCATCGCACCCGGGTCCCACGACTTGGGCAGCTGGTCGGCGTCAGAGCGGGCGCGCGAGGTCACCGGTCAATTCTAGGAACCGCCGCGTAGCGGCGCGGAGGCGCCTAAAACCGCAGGTGGACGACCATCAAGGAGTCGATCACGGAATCGTGAGCACCTGGCCCGGATGGATCAGGTCGGGATTAGGGATCGCGTTGGCGTCGACCAGCACCTGGTATTTGTTCCCGTCACCGTAGAAGCGTTCGGCGATGCCCCACAAGGTGTCACCGGAAACCACGGTGTACGTGTTGAGCGCGGGCTCAGCCGGCTCGTCGGCGACCGTCGCTGCGATGGGCGCCGCTTCCCCGACGGGTTGCGCCGCCTGTGCCGCGCCGGTCACCTCCGGGGCGCCAACAGATTTCTGCAGGTCCGCCGGCGGCGTGTCGATCTGCGTCCCGGTGGCCCAGGCCGGGCCGTCGGCGGCGTAGAGCACCAGGTTGCGGTCGTCCTGGAGCACCAGTCTGACGCTCGTGCTGCCCACGGTGTGGCTGTGCCAGACCGGTCGCTCCGGTGTGTAGAGGACGAAGTTGCCATCGGTCTGCAGCTCGGCGCGCACCACGTCCTGGCCGTCGGTAGCAGTGGCCCATACCGGCGTGCCGTCAGCGGCGAGCACCAGGTTGCCGTCTTCTTGCAGGGTCAAGGTGTAGGCCCCGTTGTTGGAGACCAGGGATTGCCCTCGCTGCAGCCGCTGTCCTTCGCCGAGCGTGTCTGACATGCTTTGCCTTTCGTTATCCGGTCCGGCCGACTGATTGCGCCGGGTTACTTCTTGCCGCCGAGGAGCCCGCCGATGATGTCCCCCAGCGCGCGGCCCCTGCCACCCAGGAGGTTGCCGAGGGACGTTTCATCATTTCCGCCGCCAAGGATCCCGCCGAGCAGCTGAGCCAGGCCGCCACCGGAGCCTGTTTCCTCATGCTGAACCGCAGTACCCTGCAGTGCGCCGCCCGGCCGGAGCTGATTTCCCAGGTATGCCAGCACCTTCGGGAGCACCAGCGGCAACAACCGCTGCAGAAGTTCTCTCCTTCCGGCGCCACCACTGGCCAGTGCCGATGCCACGCTGTCGCTGTCATTGCCGGCGAACAGTGTGGCGACGACCTCTTCGGCCTGTTCTCCGCCGCGCCGGTCAACCTGGTCGAGCGCCCCGCCCGCGTCGAGCAGGCCACGCGCGGCATGGCTGCTGGCGACCGACTCGATCCGGCCGGCGCGTTCGGGATCCTGCGAATGCTGGTGCAATCCGGTAAGCAGCACCGGTACCAGCGTGCGGACCGCCGCGTCCACCTCGGTTTCGTCTGCGCCGAGCGTGCGCGCGATGTCAGATGTAGGAATCTGGGTGTAGAGATCATCAAGACCGGGCATCGGTGCAGGCTGCCTTCGGGGTCGGATATCAAGCCACCACCCTTCTGACCCTAGACGTACGCCGTCACCGGCTCAGACCAGCCGCTCGGTGTGCAACGACACGCCGACGGCCGGGAAGCGCGCCAGCAGCGCGTCACCCATCGCGGCGGCCGGGGTCAGCACCCCGCGCAGATCCGAGAGCTTGTCGCGATCGAATGCCAGCGCCAGACCGCACTCCCCTAGCAAGACCGACGTCGCCTTGTAGCCGGGATCGCCGTCCTGCTTCATGCGCGCCACATATCGGGCGCCCGAGGTTGTGGTGGTGTAGGTCTCGATCCGGTAGTAGCCACGGTCGCGAGCCGCCGCGCTCGGGCCGGAGCCTGGCTTGGGCACCACCCGCTGCACCAACCCTTGTGGTAGCAGCCGGAAATATCGGCTGCCCAATCCGGTCGTCACGTTGCCGACACCGCTGATGACGGCCGACGCCAGCGGCGCCAGCGGCGATGATCCCAGGCTCATGTGCTCGCTGTACCGGAACCGCCTACCGTAGGCCCAATCCAACAGCGCGTTACTACGGCGCACGATCCTGGTATTGGTCGGCGCCATCAGGAACCCGGCCGTCCACAGTCCGCTCAGCTCGGGAGCGAGTTGACTGCCGCGCCGCCATGGCAGATCGGGCTGCGGGCCGAGTTCGGGCTCGGCGGCGCGGTCGGTGCTCAGCGTGTACGGGTCGGCGAATTGCCGACGCAGGTCAGGGTTGGCGGAGACGGCACGCAGAATCTCCAGCATCGAGGCGATCGTGCCGCCGGATAGCCCGCCGGCGAAAGACCGGACCACAAAGTGCGTGTCGCCCAGATCCCCGGCGCCGTCGTCGTGGGCGGCATGGTACAGGGCGTACACGCTCAGGTCTGACGGGATCGAGTCGAAGCCGCAGGCATGCACGATCCGGGCACCCGTGTCGGCGGCCTGCTTGTGGTGCTGATCGATGCTGTCGCGGACAAACGGTGGCTCGCCGGTCAGGTCGGCGTAATCGGTGCCGGCGGCGGCGCACGCCGCCACCAACGGCAGCCCGTAGCGCATGTACGGCCCGACCGTGGTGACGACGACTCGGGTGCGGGCCGCCATCTGCTCGAGGGTCGCGGGCGACCCGGCGTCGGCGGCGACGACCGACCAGGACTGCGCGGGTTCTCCCAACGTGTCGCGAACGCCGCGCAGTCGCTCGGTCGACCTGCCGGCCAGCGCGATTCGCGCGTCTCCGCCGGCTCGAGCCAGGTATTCGGCGGTCAGTTTGCCGACGAAACCCGTGGCCCCGTAGAGGATGATGTCGAATTCACGCGGCGCTGCGGTCACTGGCCAGACGCTACCCGCGGTGCGCGACCCAGCACGCATGCGACCCCGAATACACCGGGTGCCGGGCCCGAAGGCC
>NZ_MWQA01000001.1:1233305-1309548 GCF_002086915.1 Mycobacterium persicum
TGTTCGGCTATATCGCCTGGCGGTGTGGTCAGCCGCGACGACCGCAGACCGGCCAGGCGCCGATCCCCTGCGAATGCAGTACGTTCTCGGCCACGCGGATCTGTTCCTCACGGCTGGCGCTGGCCGCCGAGCCGGAGCCGCCGTTGGCATGCCAGGTGCCGGCGGTGAACTGCAGGCCGCCGGAGTAGCCGTTACCGGTGTTGATGGCCCAGTTGCCGCCCGACTCGCACTGGGCGATGGCGTCCCAGTTCACGCTGTAGGCCTTGGGAGCAGCCGGCGGAGGAGGAGGCGGAACGTCGGGGGCCGGCGGTGGCGCCATGTTCGGGTCGAAGTCCACCGGTTCCGGGGCCGGCGGCGCGGCGTCCGGGGCCGGCCCATCCGGCAGGTCGACCGGCGCGATCACGGCGCCCGGAGCCGCAGGCGGAGGCACGCTTGGGTCGAACCCCACTAGCTCAGGGGCCGGTGCGTCGTCCGGGGCGCCCGGAGCAAAGGCGTCCGGGGCCGCAGGCACGTTAGGGTCGAAGCCCACCGCATCGGGGCCGGGCGCCGCGTTCGGGTCAAGGCCCTCGTCCGCGGCGGCGGTACCGGACGGCACAGTCACGAGCGTCCCAGTGATCGCGGCGACGATGAGCGTCTTACGGACGTTCTTCAAGATTGTTCCTTTCGCGGTGCGCGCGCCAAAGCGAGCCAGCCCACGGCGGTGGGTTGGATGCGATGTCCAGGTGGAATTGCTGCTTTGGGACGTGCCGTCTCGTTTCGGCACGACAGCGGAGGGCCCGAGTTGCCCGTCGGGGGTTTCTATGCCCGACTGCTGCGACGGCTGTACTAGATCCGTGCCGCCCGCAGCTCCGCTCACACGCGGGATCCGTGGATTCAATTGTGTTCAACTACTGATGCCCGGTTTCGGGCTAAACGCACCGTACGATAACGATTTGGATTCGTCATCCCAGCCGAAGTGATATTTCGGTTCTATAACGAGCGGATCACGACGCGGTCGCACAATGGTCTCCGCAGGTCAAACACCTGTTTATTACTGCGTTCGGACCTGCCTGCCTCCGGTGCCACGGTGAGCCGAATCACGGGTATTTTGTGAGCTGCGCCACGCATTTGGCCGCATGTGGTCGCCGGGCTATTCAATGAATCCGTCGGCAGCCGCTCGTGACCCAGCTCATAGCGCACCGCTTCCGCTATGGCCGGTAGTCCTCGCCACCACGTAGGCCGCGGCCGAAACCACATCCCGGAAGACGTCCGGGGCCGATACCAAACTCACCGCTCAGTGAAAGTGCGTATCCGCTAAGGCTTTACGTGTTCCATGACCTCTTTGTCGAGGTTCGGCACGGTAGCCGCGCACCCCGGCGCGCCGAGGCCGGCCCAGCCGCTGATTGCACACCACCCCCCAGATGCCTGCCGTCGGTGCGCTGCCGTTCATAGACACATTTGTCGGCGATGGCAGCGGAACGATTTCCAGATAGCTGTCAGCCGAAAGGCACTGTGCTACAACAACATTGGGATTCGCAGCACAAGGGGCATGGTCCTTCCTGGCTGAAAAGCAGCCCTAACCTCGGGCTTTCGCGCCGGTTGATCTTGATGGTGTGTCTTGAACGAAGAATGGTGCTCTGAGCAGGGATAATCCGGTTTGTCTAGGACCAGATCATCTCAAGAATCGGAGCACCAATCTGGTGGGCAAGTCTACGTCGTGTTACCCGTCGTTGTCGGTCGATGGCCGCGCAACCGGTGTCGTGTCGCACGCAGGTGCGGTGGTATTGCTGCGCGCCGCCGAGCGGGCCGGGCTGACCGGCGCCTTGTCGGACGCGTTGGCGCCATGGCGTAAACCTCTGGCCAGCCACGATCCCGGCAAGATTGTGCTTGATATCGCTGTGGCACTGGCGCTCGGTGGGGACTGCCTGGCAGATGTCGGCCTGCTGCGCGCCGAGCCGGGCGTGTTCGGCCCGGTGGCCTCCGATCCCACCGTGTCGCGGTTGATCACGACGTTGGCCGCAGATGCCTCGAAAGCCTTGGCGGCCATTGATTCGGCGCGGGCCAGCGCGCGTGCGGCGGCGTGGGCAGCCGCCGGGCAGCACTCACCCGGTCATGGGATCGATGCCGATCACCCGTTGATCGTCGATCTGGATGCCACCCTGGTCACCGCGCACTCGGAAAAGGAGAAAGCAGCACCAACATTCAAGCGCGGCTTTGGATTTCATCCATTGTGCGCATTCGTTGACCACGGCAGTGCGGGAACCGGGGAGTCACTGGCGATCCTGCTGCGGCCTGGCAACGCCGGCTCCAACACCGCCGCCGACCACAAGACCGTCCTCGCATCGGCACTACAGCAGCTGCCGTTTGAGGTCGGCTATCGGGTCGGCAAGAAGGTTTTGGTGCGCACCGACGCTGGCGGAGCCACTCACGAATTCCTCAACTACCTGACCGCTCGCCGGCTGTCCTACTCGCTGGGATTCACGCTCAACGAAACGATGACCGCTGCCATCGACGTGATTCCCGAACGGGCCTGGACCCCGGCCTACGACGCTGACGGGCAGGTCCGTGACGGGGCGTGGGTGGCCGAGGCCACCGGGGTGGTTGACCTGTCGGACTGGCCTGCGGGGATGCGGCTGGTGGTGCGCAAGGAACGCCCCCATCCCGGTGCGCAGCTGCGGTTCACCGACCGCGACGGGCTACGGCTGACGGCGTTCGTCACCAACACCGGCCGGGGCCAACTGCCCGATCTCGAGCTGCGGCACCGCCGTCGTGCCCGCTGTGAAGACCGCATTCGGGTGGCCAAGGACACCGGCCTGGTCAACCTACCTCTGCATGGATTCGATCAAAACCGGATCTGGTGCGCGTTGGTGCAGCTCGCGATCGACTTGACCGCATGGCTGCAGATGCTGGCCTTTGACGAGCATTCGGCGCGGCGCTGGGAACCCAAACGCCTACGACTGCGCCTGTTTTCGATCGCCGGCCGGTTGGCGCGCCACGCCCGTCGAACCCGGCTGCGGCTCGCCGCCAGCACCCCATGGGCCGATCTGCTGGCTACCGCGTTGGCGCGCCTCCAACCGGGCTGACGAACACCCCACCTACCCCCACGACCCCACGGAAGGACCGACGGGCACAGGAACCCGCCAGAACCCGCTGACCGGGACCGCCATGATGCCCACCGTCGAAAATCAAGATCGAAAACCGCAATCCGAACCGATCAGGCCGCCACGTCAACCCCGCGAAACATCCGGGCTAACAACGGAAGAATTCTAAATCTACTAATAACATTTAAATGAGAAAACAAACAGAAGTAAAAGACTCACGCCGGGTCAAAGAATTCGATTGCACTCAATCCGGAGAGCAAACAGACGCGAGCCGGGCATGAATTTTGCAGCCCGTCGCACGGGCACGGTAAGAGCTGACGGTCAGCGCCGAGGCTGTGCTGGTACGCGCAAGTCGGCCGCGGTATTGACATTCGACAGCGGCCCGGAATTCGACATCACGATCCGTTGAGCGTCGCAAGCATCGACGAAGGCGCTCATCCTGCGCTCACCGGCGGCAACCCATGCATCAACCCGATCGGCCAACTCCGTCCGGTATACCGCAGCCAAATAGTGGCTGCGACCGTCCCACGGCAGCACCACTTCGGCATTGGTCTGCACCGCACGGCGCACCAGATCATCGATCAATTCGACTGTCAGCAAAGGCATGTCGACGGCGCACACGAACGCAAGCCGCGCGCCGGCCGCGGCGGCCGCACGCAGTCCGCGCCCAGTCGCCGGCAATGGACCGAGCCCCCGCACTTCGTCGCGCAGCACGTCAGCCGGCAGCGGCGGCAATGGTTGTCCAGGAGCCGCCATCACGAATATCGGGTCGCAGCGCTGTCCGACAACACCGACCACGTGCTCGACCAGCGTTGTGGTCCCTCCTGGCAGCGGTAGCGTCGCTTTGTCACGACCCATCCGCCGCGACTCTCCGCCGGCCAGGACGACCCCGGCAAGTGACTCTGCGCCCGGCACCGGTTCGCCCACGTCAGCCGACAGTCCAGGTGTCACGCCCGCGGAGCAGTGCTTGCAGCGCGGTGGCGTCGGACGGAACCGCACTCTGGGCGGCGCTGACCTGAGACCGTGCCGCGTCGTCGTAGGTGGGCCTACTGATGTGGCGGAAGATTCCGAGCACGGTGTGTTCGAGGTTTTGATCGGACAGCCGTGACAACGCGAACGCATACGCCGCGTCGTCGGCGTGCGCGTCGTGGACCACGATGTCCTCGACAGCCACGTCGGCGGTCTTGGCCACGTCGAGGCTGAAGCCAGACCGCACGACGCAGTATTCACCATTGGCGCCGAACACGATCGGTTCACCATGTCGGACGTTGATCACCCGCTCTTCCGCCCCCTCCTTGCGCAGCGCGTCGAAAGAGCCGTCGTTGAATATCGGGCAGTCCTGCAGGATTTCGACCAGCGCGGCACCGCGGTGCTGGGCGGCAGCGCGGAGCACCTCGGAAAGCCCGGCGCGGTCGGAATCCAGCGCGCGACCGACGAACGTCGCCTCGGCACCCAAGGCCAACGAGACCGGGTTGAACGGAGTGTCCAGCGAACCCATCGGGGTCGACTTGGTGATCTTGCCGACTTCCGATGTCGGTGAGTATTGCCCCTTGGTCAGCCCGTAGATCCGGTTGTTGAACAGCAGGACCGTGATGTTGACGTTGCGGCGCATCGCATGGATCAGGTGGTTACCACCGATCGACAACGCATCCCCGTCTCCGGTGACCACCCACACCGACAGGTCCTCGCGGGCCAGCGCCAGCCCGGTCGCGATCGCCGGCGCGCGGCCGTGGATCGAGTGGAATCCATAGGTCTCGAGGTAGTACGGGAAGCGGCTGGAACATCCGATGCCGCTGATGAACACGATGTTCTCGCGGCGCAGTCCGAGTTCGGGCAGAAAGTTGCGAATGGTGTTGAGGATGACGTAGTCCCCGCACCCCGGGCACCAGCGGACCTCCTGGTCACTGGTGTAATCCTTGGCCTTCTGCGGTTCGTTCGTCATGGGCACCCGCGAGTTCTTGGTCAAACTCGGGGTTAGACCGAGGTCTGTGCCCGCCAGATCGCCGGTCGCGCTAGTCATGAGCGCCCTTCCTTCTCATTGCCTGGTCCCGCGCTGACGGACGGCGCACCACTGGGGCGCGGCGCCGGTCATTCGACAGCTCCCGCTCCGATGGGGGCCGCCCCCAATTTGGCGACCATCGTCTTGTCTTGCTCAATCTCGGCCAGCGTCCCGCCCAATGCCGCGCGGATAACTCGGCCGATTTCGTCGGCCAAGAACGACAATCCTTGAACTTTGGTGACCGATTGAATGTCGACCAGATACTTTCCGCGTAGCACCAGCGCCAACTGGCCCAGGTTCATCTCAGGTGCCACTACCTGCGGATAACGTCGCAGCACGTCACCTAAGTTCGCCGGCAATGGGCTGAGGTACCGCAAGTGGGCATGAGCGACCCTGATCCCCTTGCGCCGCGCCCGCCGGCACGCCTCACCGATCGGCCCGTAAGAACTGCCCCAGCCGATCAATAACAGCTCGGCGTCCCCCGTCGGGTCGTCGACCTCGAGGTCGGGAACCCGGATTCCGTCAATCTTAGCTTGGCGAATCCGAACCATGAGGTCGTGATTCATCGGCTCGTAGGAGATGGCACCGGAGCCATTGGCCGCTTCCAGCCCGCCGATGCGGTGCTCCAGACCGGGAGTGCCGGGAACGGCGAACTGACGGGCCAGAGTCTCGGGGTCCCGGTTGTACGGCTGGAAGGGCTCGTCGGGTTTGGCGAACTTATGCACGATGGGCTCAAAGGTGGTGATGTCGGGAATCCGCCACGGTTCGGAGCCGTTGGCAATGGCCCCATCGGACAACACGATCACCGGGGTCTGGTAGGCAAGGGCGATCCGCACCGCCTCGACGGCGACCTCAAAGCAGTCGGCCGGCGACCGCGGCGCGAGCACCGCTACCGGCGACTCACCGTTGCGGCCATACAACGCCTGCAGCAGGTCGGCCTGCTCGGTCTTGGTGGGCAGGCCGGTCGACGGCCCACCTCGCTGCACATCGATGACGATCAATGGCAGTTCGGTCATCACGCCAAGGCCTAGTGCCTCGGACTTCAGCGAAATACCCGGCCCCGACGTGCTGGTGACGCCGATCGCACCGCCGTACGCCGCACCCAGGGCCGCACAGATACCACCGATCTCGTCTTCGGCCTGGAAGGTGATGACATTGAAGTTCTTGTGCTTGGACAGCTCGTGCAGGATGTCGGACGCCGGCGTAATCGGATAGCTGCCCAGCACCACCGGAGCATGGGCGAGCTGGCCCGCTGCAACGATCCCGTACGCCAAGGCGGTATTTCCCGAAATTTGCCGGTATTCGCCGGGCGGCAAGGCCGCCGCCGAAACTTCGTACGTGGTGCCGAATGCCTCGGTGGTCTCGCCGTAGTTCCACCCCGCCTTGAGGGCCAGCACATTGATCTCGGCGATGTCGGGCTTGCGCGCAAACTTCTCTCTGATGAAGTTTTCACTGGTCCGTATCGGCCGGCCGTACATCCACGACAACAACCCCAAGGCGAACATGTTCTTGGCGCGCTGGCCGTCTTTCTTCGACGCGCCAACGGTTTCCACTGCCGCCAGGGTCAACCCGGTCATCGGCACGGAATGCACGACGTACTCGTCCAATTCATCGGACTCCAGCGGATTGGTGACGTATCCGACCTTCATCAGGTTGCGCTTGGTGAACTCGTCAGAGTTGGCAATCACCATCCCCCCGCGGGGCAGGTCACCGAGATTGGCCTTCAGCGCTGCCGGGTTCATCGCGACCAGCACGTCCGGCCGGTCACCGGCCGTCAGGATGTCGTAGTCAGCAATCTGAATCTGAAATGACGACACCCCGGGCAGGGTGCCTGCCGGAGCCCGGATCTCGGCGGGATAGTTCGGCTGGGTGGCCAGGTCGTTGCCGAAGATGGCCGCTTCCGAAGTGAACCTGTCGCCGGTCAGCTGCATCCCGTCGCCGGAGTCGCCGGCGAAACGGATGACGACATGTTCCAGGCGCCGCCGCTCGTGCCGGGCATGCGACGCCACGGCATGAGACTCTGACTCGGCTCCGCTGCCATTCGGATCCACGTCTCCGCCTTCCGTCCGTAATCAGGCTTTTAATCAGGCCCTAATCAGGAGAAGCACTCCGGTGCGGTTTCAGGTTACGCCGTCGGAATGGCTCCCCCACCTCACGTTTTGGTGTCACTGGCGGTATCAAGTATGACACTTGTTCCTGCGCGTTTAGCCGTCACCGAACCTCGGCAGAGTGCGGTCGATTTACTAAAAGCCGACGTCAGGGAGGGGACGGTTGTGGTGGCAGCCCAAACTGTGGTCTTGGTCACTTTCTCACCAGCCGCGCCTGAGACCGCTCGATCGTGTCTCAGCTGGGCGACGCGCGGGTACAGAGCTAGGTCGCGACGGGCTCGGTTCGTAGCGTCGGAGCCCGTCTCCTCCCGACGCTAGGCGCTCTTGTCGCGGCGCTCGGAACGGGACGGCTTGCGCGGCACGATCGTCGGCAGCACGTTGTCCTGCACCGTCTCCTTGGTGACCACGACTTTGGCGACATCGTCGCGGCTGGGGATGTCATACATGACCGGCAGCAGAACTTCTTCCATGATCGCCCGCAAGCCGCGAGCGCCGGTGCCGCGGTGGATCGCTTGGTCCGCGATCGCTTCCAGCGCATCGTCGGTGAACTCCAGCTCCACCCCGTCCATTTCGAAGAGCCGGGTGTACTGCTTGACCAAAGCGTTCTTCGGCTCTGACAAAATCTTGACCAACGACTCCTTGTCCAGGTTGGTGACCGAGGCAACCACCGGCAGGCGGCCGATGAATTCGGGAATCAGACCGAACTTGATCAGGTCCTCGGGCATCACTTCGGCAAAGTGGTCGGTGGTGTCGATCTCGGCCTTGGACCGGACTTCGGCGCCGAAGCCCAAGCCACGCTTGCCCACCCGCTCGTAGATGATCTTCTCCAGCCCGGCGAATGCGCCCGCGACGATGAAAAGCACGTTGGTGGTGTCGATCTGGATGAACTCTTGGTGCGGATGCTTGCGGCCGCCCTGCGGGGGAACCGATGCCTGGGTGCCCTCGAGAATTTTCAGCAGGGCCTGCTGAACGCCTTCTCCCGAGACGTCGCGGGTAATCGACGGGTTCTCGCTCTTGCGGGCAATCTTGTCGACCTCGTCGATGTAGATGATGCCCGTCTCGGCACGCTTGACGTCGTAGTCGGCTGCCTGGATCAGTTTGAGCAGGATGTTCTCGACGTCTTCACCGACATAACCGGCCTCGGTGAGGGCCGTGGCGTCGGCGATGGCGAACGGCACGTTAAGCATCTTGGCCAGCGTCTGGGCCAGATAGGTCTTACCGCAACCGGTCGGTCCCAGCATCAAGATATTGGATTTGGTCAGCTCGACCGGCTCGTGCCGGGAGTCTCGGCTCTTCTCGCCGGCCTGGATGCGCTTGTAGTGGTTGTAGACCGCGACGGCCAGGGTCCGTTTGGCGGTGTCCTGTCCGATGACGTAGCCCTCGAGGAATTCCCGGATCTCAACGGGCTTGGGCAGTTCATCGAGTTTCACATCGTCGGCGTCGGCGAGTTCCTCTTCGATGATCTCGTTGCAAAGGTCGATGCACTCATCGCAGATGTACACTCCGGGACCGGCGATGAGCTTCTTGACCTGTTTTTGACTCTTCCCGCAGAACGAGCACTTCAGCAGGTCACCGCCGTCTCCTATGCGCGCCATGATGGTGAGGGCCTACTTCCTGTTCGCCGTTCGTCTTACCGTGCCGCGTGTACTCCCCGACGCTACCCGCTTGCTGCGGCCCACCGCGACTGTTGGCGCCGAATAGCGTCTTTGATATTCCTTGGTATTCATAGCCTCGTGTCTGAATGAAACATATCGCCCAGCGGCGCGCGGCACTCGTCGAGACGCGCAATCGTTGTCTCTGGCGTGTCGCGGTCGTGATGCAACCGTTGCTCATCAACTGGCATCCGGTGGCGGCCCGCACCCCAGGCGACCACCCTACAGTGACGTTTGTGCGGTTGGCTGCTGATTCCGTGGTGATCAGCGACGGCGGCCTGGCCACCGAGCTCGAGGCCCGCGGTCACGACCTCACCGACCGGTTGTGGTCAGCGCGGCTGCTGACCGACGCGCCACAGGAGATCACCGCGGTGCATGCGGAGTACTTCCGCGCCGGCGCCACAATCGCCACGACAGCCAGCTACCAGGCGTCGTTCGACGGATTCGCGGCGCACGGGATCGGCCGAGACGGCGCGGTCGCGTTGCTGCGCCGCAGTGTCGAACTCGCCGCGACCGCGCGGGACGAGGCCGGCACGGCCGGCCTTCTGGTGGCCGCCTCGGTCGGACCCTACGGCGCCGCACTCGCCGATGGGTCGGAATATCGAGGCCGCTACGGACTCAGCGTCCGGGCTCTAACTCGGTGGCATCGCCCCCGGTTGGAGGTGCTGGCCGCCGCCGGCGCGGACGTGCTGGCACTGGAAACCATCCCCGATGTCGACGAGGCCGAAGCACTCGTCAGCCTGGTGCGCCAGGTGGGGGTGCCGGCGTGGCTCAGCTACACGATCGAGGGAACCCGAACCCGAGCCGGGCAACCGCTGGCCGCCGCGTTCGCGGTGGCCGCCGGCGTTCCGGAGATCGTCGCGGTGGGCGTCAATTGCTGTGCTCCCGACGACGTGTTGGCGGCAGTGACGTGCGCCGACGTGGGCAAGCCGGTGATCGTGTACCCCAACAGCGGCGAGCATTGGGACAGCCGGCACCGTTCTTGGGTAGGCCCGCGGCGGTTTTCTGGTGAGCTCGCCGCGCAGTGGGTTGCCGCGGGAGCGCGCATCGTCGGCGGATGCTGCCGGGTGGGGCCGGCGGACATTGCCGAGCTCCGGCGGGCACTGGCCGTTGAGGCCTAAGTTCAGGCCTTTTGCGCGGACAGCTTCCGGTACTCCAGAACGGTGTCGATGATGCCGTAGTCCTTGGCCTCTTCGGCGGTCAGGATCTTGTCCCGGTCGGTGTCCTTGCGGATCACCGCGGCGTCCTTGCCGGTGTGGCGCGCCAGCGTGGTCTCCATCAGCGTGCGCATCCGCTCGATCTCGGCAGCCTGGATCTCCAGATCGGAGAACTGACCCTGGATCACCCCCGACAATGACGGCTGGTGGATCAGCACCCGCGCGTTGGGCAGCGCCATCCGCTTACCCGGCGTCCCGGCAGCCAACAGCACAGCCGCCGCCGAGGCGGCCTGACCGAGACACACCGTCTGGATATCGGCCCGCACGTACTGCATGGTGTCGTAGATCGCCATCAGAGAGGTGAACCCACCGCCGGGCGAATTGATGTACATGGTGATATCGCGGTCGGGGTCCAGCGACTCGAGCACGAGCAGCTGCGCCATGATGTCGTTGGCCGATGCGTCGTCGACCTGGACACCAAGGAAGATGATGCGCTCCTCAAACAGCTTGTTGTAGGGGTTGGACTCCTTGACACCGAAGCTGGAGTGCTCGATGAACGACGGCAGGATGTATCGCGCCTGGGGCTGGCTCTGAGGATTCATTGCATTTCTCCATTGGTGACGCTTGCGGCGCGGGTGATGATGTGGTCGACGAAACCGTATTCCAGGGCTTCGGGGGCGGTGAACCAGCGATCGCGATCCGAGTCCGCCTCGATGCGCTCGATCGGCTGGCCGGTGAATTCGGCATTGAGCCGGAACATCTCCTTCTTGATGACCGCGAACTGCTCGGCCTGGATTGCGATGTCAGCCGCGCTGCCGGTGACGCCGCCCAGCGGCTGGTGCATGAGGATGCGAGCGTGCGGCAGCGCGTAACGCTTGCCCTTGGTGCCCGCGGCCAGCAGGAACTCGCCCATGGAGGCGGCCATCCCCATCGCGTAGGTGGCGATGTCGCAGGGCGCCAAGGTCATGGTGTCGTAGATCGCCATGCCGGCGCTGATCGATCCGCCCGGGGAGTTGATATACAGCGAGATGTCCTTGGTGGGGTCCTCCGCCGCGAGCAGCAGAATCTGCGCACACAGCCGATTGGCCACGTCGTCGTTCACCTCTGAACCCAGGAAGATGATGCGCTCGGAGAGTAAACGCTCATATACCGAGTCCGTGAGGGAAAGGCCCTGCGAGTTTGAACGCATGCCAGTCACTTGGCTCACAGTGGGACACCTGCTTTCTTGAGTTCCGTATGAACCGACCCTAACCAACCGCACTGGCTGTGTGGCGCTCCCGCACCCCTGAAATGGGCGCGTTCGCTCACAGCGTCACGCGCTGTGTTCGTGGCCGGGCGGATCGGTCGCGTCGGTCACGGCTGGGGCATCGGCAGTCTCGGCCGGGGCGTCGGCAGCCTCGGCCGGGGCGTCGGCGGTCTCGGCTCCCGCCTCGGGCTCTTCGGCACCCGCGTCGGGCTCTTCCGAAGCCTCGGGACTCGTGCCGAACAACTCGCCGGTGTCGATCGTGTTGCCGTCGCTATCGGTGACGGTTGCGGCCCGGGCGACGGCCCGTACCGCCAACTCGCGCCGAACGTCGGCGAACATCGACGGCAGCTGGTTGTTCTCCTGAAGGTAGGCGAACAGTTGTTGCGGCTCGACGCCGTACTGCCGCGACGTCGTCAACAGTCGTTCGGTGAGGTCCTCCTGACCCACTTGGACTTTCAGCTCATCGGCGAGGGCATCCAACAGCAGCTGCCTCTTGACATCCTTCTCCGATGCGCTGCGGGCCTCGGCATCGAACGCCTCACGCGACGAGCCTTGTTCGGCGAGCAGCTCGTTGAACCGGGCCTCGTCGTGGTTGATGCCACTCAGTGCGCTGTGGATGACGCTGTCGTACTGCGCCTGGACATAGGACTCCGGCACCGGCACGTCGACCTGCTCGAGCAGGATGTCGATGGTGGCGTTGCGGATCTGCTCCGCCTGCTGGGCGCGCTTTGCCTGCAGCACCTGCTCACGCAGGTTGGCCCGCAGCTCCTCGATGGTGTCGAACTCGCTGGCCAACTGGGCGAACTCGTCGTCGGGGTCGGGCAGCTCGCGCTCCTTGACGGACTTGACGGTGACGGTGACCTCCGCGTCGCGCCCGGCGTGTTCGCCGGCTGCCAGCGTGGCGGTGAACACCCGGGACTCGTCGACGGACAGGCCGACGATCGCGTCGTCGAGCCCTGCGATCAGGCGACCGGAGCCGACTTCGTGCGACAGTCCCTCGGCGGCGGCGTTGGGCACCTCCTCCCCGTCGACGGTTGCCGAAAGGTCGATCGTGACGAAGTCGCCGACCGCCACCGGCCGCTCGACCGGGTTGAGCGTGCCGAAGCGGACGCGCAGGGACTGCAGCTCAGTCTCGACGTCGTCGTCGCTGACCTCGATGGGCTTTACCGAGACCGCCAACTGGCCCACGTCGGGCAGCGTGATCTTGGGCCGGACGTCGACCTCCGCGGTGAAAGCCAGATCCTGGCCGTATTCCTTCCGGGTGACCTCGATGTCGGGCCGGCCCAGTGGCTGGATTTCCGACTCGGCCAGCGCCTGTCCGTACCGGCTGGGCAGAGCATCGTTGACGATCTGATCGAGCATCGCCTCGCGGCCGAAGCGCGCCTCGAGCAGCCGGATCGGCGCCTTGCCCGGCCGGAACCCAGGCAGCCGAACCTGTTTTGCCAGCTCCTTGTAGGCCCGCTGGAAATCGGGCTCGAGCTCTTCGAAGGGCACCTCCACATTGATGCGAACCCGAGTGGGGCTCAAATGCTCGACGCTGCTCTTCACGGATGTGCTCCTCGATGGTCGTTCCGGACGGTCGGCTGGTCGGGGTGACAGGATTTGAACCTGCGGCCTTCCGCTCCCAAAGCGGATGCGCTACCAAGCTGCGCTACACCCCGCGCTGACCTCGCGATCCTACGGCCCCGGCGGCACCGGGCCGGCAGCGACCTCCGGGGACCTGACAGCGCATGCGACACGCGTCACATACCTGCGTCGATTAGATTTGATCTTGGCCACCACGTAGAGTTTCGCTCGACTTAATGCATGCGGGCGTAGCTCAATGGTAGAGCCCTAGTCTTCCAAACTAGCGACGCGGGTTCGATTCCCGTCGCCCGCTCAGACTTAGCTGCCCCGGGGGAGTGCGCCATGTGTAATGCCGACGTCAAAGGCACATGCGCACCCGCCTTCGGCAAAGTACGTGACGCCTTCGAGCGCAACTTTCGGTCGGGCCAGGAAGTCGGCGCGGCAGTCGCCGTATGGGTGGACGGCGATCTCGTCGTCAACCTCTGGGGCGGTTCAGCGGACGCTGCCGGCACCCGGCCGTGGCGACAAGACACTCTGACGAACGTGCTATCCGGCACCAAGGGCCTGGCGGCTACCTGCATCCACCAACTCGCCGACCGCGGTGAGTTGGACCTGCAGGCACCGGTGGCCCGGTATTGGCCCGAGTTCGGGCAAAAGGGCAAGGAAGCCGTGACCGTGGCCATGGTGCTGAGCCACCGATCCGGCGTGATCGGACCGAACAAGCGACTGAGCTGGGAGCAAGTCACCGATTGGGACTTCGTCTGCGATCAGCTGGCTGCCGCGGAACCCTGGTGGGAGCCGGGCACTGCTCAGGGCTACCACATGACCACGTTCGGTTTCATCCTCGGCGAAGTGTTTCGCCGGATCACCGGTCGCACGATCGGCCACTACCTGCGCACCGAGATCGCCGAACCGATCGGCGCCGACATCCACATCGGCCTGCCCCGCTACGAACAGCATCGCTGTGCCGACATGGTGAACGAGCCGAAGGTGCGCGGGATGCTCGCCGACGTGCAAGCCCCCGACTGCCCGGCCAGCCTGGACGAACACCCCAAGGCCGCGCTGTCGGTCTCGATGGGATACGCCCCCGCCGACGAAGTCGGCAACAACGACATGCAACTGTGGCGTGAGCTGGAGTTCCCCGGCACCAACGGCCTCGTCTCGGCCCTGGGTTTGGCGACGTTCTACAACGCGCTCGCGCAGGAAAAGCTGCTCAGCCGCGAACACATGGAACTGGTCCGGGTGTCGCAAGGCGGCTTCGACACCGACCTGGTGCTCGGTCCGCGGGTGGCCGATCACGGGTGGGGATTGGGCTACATGCTCAACCAGCGCGCCGTCAACGGCCCAAATCCGCGCACCTTCGGCCACGGCGGCCTCGGTGGTTCGTTCGGGTTTGTCGATCTGGAACACGGGATCGGCTACGCGTACGTGATGAACCGCTACGACGCCAGCAAGGCCAACGCCGACCCGCGCAGCGTCGCCATGAGCAACGAGGTCTACGCGACGCTCGGTGTCACGCCGGGCTGACCCGGCCTAACCCTCCCTCGAAATTTGCGCAATGCGGTTGTGACCGGACCTCGGCTTAGCGTCCGCCCCCGGGGCCGCCACCAGGTCCGGCAGGCCCTGCTGGACCAGGCCCAGGTCCGCCGACTCCGCCCGGACCAGGCCCTCCATTCGGGTAGGGCCCAGGTCCACGCCAGTTGTCGTGGCAGCTATTCCAGTCCCAGTTGTTGCCCCAGCCGGGATCCCAGAAGTCGCCCGGGCACCACCATTGCGGCATGGGCGACGGCTGGGCCTGCACCTCCGATGCGACGCCCAACCCAAGCATGCCCACACCGCAGGCCGTCGCGAAAGTCGCTGCAGCTAAACGTGTAGAAGCTCGCATAGGTCAACGAGTACCCGGATGCCCGACGCGCAAACTGGCGCGCGCGTCGTCACCGTTGGCAGGCCGGGCACCAGAACACGTTGCGGCCTTCCAGCTCGGCAGTAAGCACCGTGGTCCCGCAGAGTCGGCATGGCTCGCCCGCGCGCCGATAGACGTAGGTGCGGGGCCGGCCCGGGCGGTACGACGGGGCGCCGTGGTCGTGCTCGGCGCGGACGGCAATGATCTTGCCGCGCCGCAGGCCCACCTTCATCAAGGCCACCAGGTCGGTCCAGGCCGCGTCGAACTCTGCCTCGGTGATCCGCTGACCGGTCCGGTAGGGGTCGATGCGGTGACGGAACAACAGCTCGCTGCGAAAGACGTTGCCCACCCCTGCCATCACTGTCTGGTCCATCAGGAGCGCACCAATGGGCCTGCGGGACTTCATGATTCGGGCCCACGCCCACGACGGGTCAGCGTCCGGGCGCAGCGGGTCGGGCCCTAGCCGGGCAATCACGTCGGCGACTTGGCTCTCGTCGATCACCTCGCATACCGTGGGGCCGCGTAGGTCGGTGCCGTATTCGGCGCCGATCATGCGCATCCGCACCTGTCCCACCGGTTCGGGAAGACGATCGGCCGCCGGACGTTCCCATTCGGTGAAGGTGCCGTAGAGCCCGAGGTGCACATGGACGATCCCGCCGCCGGCATAGTGATGGAACAGGTGTTTGCCCCACACACTGGTTCGCCGCAGCACCCGGCCGTCCACCGCGACGGCCGAATCGGCGAAGCGGCCCTGGGGGCTGGATACCGCCACCGGCGAACCGGCGAACCGGCGCTGATGCAGCCGGGCCAACCGGTGCAACGTATGCCCTTCGGGCACGGCAGTCCTTGTCTGGGTTCAGGTCTCAGGCCACCGCACCGGGTACCGGCGGCGCTTGGTGGGTGCGTTCGTATTCGGCGAGAATGTCGATTCGGCGCTGATGGCGTTCGGCTTTGGACCATTGCGCGGACACAAACGCATCGACAATGGCTAGTGCCTCGGCGACGGTGTGCATGCGGCCGCCGATGCCGATCAGCTGAGCATTGTTGTGTTCGCGGGCGAGCGACGCCGTCTGCACACTCCACGCCAGCGCGCAGCGCGCGCCGGGAACCTTGTTGGCCGCTATTTGCTCACCATTGCCGGACCCCCCCAACACGATGCCCAAGCTGCCCGGATCGGCCACCGTCCGTTCCGCGGCGGCGATGCAAAACGCCGGGTAGTCGTCGTCGGCGTCGTAGCTGAAGGCACCGCAGTCGACCGGTTCGTGTCCCGACGTCGTGAGGTGCTCGATGATGTGCTGCTTGAGTTCGAATCCGGCATGGTCAGACCCCAGGTAGACGCGCATGCCCGACATTGTGCCCGACACCCGCCGCGGGTCGTCGTCGCCCGGCCTATTCGAACTCGGGGCGCTCGGTGCGAGTCCTCTTGAGCTCGAAGAAGTGTGGGTAGGCGGCGAACGTCAAGGATGCGTCCCAGAGCTTGCCGGCCTGCTCGCCGCGCGGGATCTTCGACAGCACCGGTCCGAAGAACGCCATCCCGTTGAAGTGGATGGTCGGCGTGCCCACGTCGTCACCCACGGCATCCATCCCGGCGTGGTGGCTCTTGCGCAGGACATCATCGTAGGCATCGGTGGTAGCGGCCGCGGCCAGTTCGGCCGGCAGCCCGACCTCCGCCAACGATTGGGTGATGACCTCCTCGAGGTCCTTGTTGCCCTCGTTGTGAATCCGGGTGCCCATCGCGGTGTACAGCGGCGCCAACACGGCAGCGCCGTGGGCCTGCTCCGCGGCGATCGCCACCCGTACCGGACCCCACGCCCTCGTCATGTTCTCGCGATACTGCTCCGGCAGCCCTTCCCGGTTTTCGTTGAGCACCGCCAGGCTCATGACGTGGAAATTCACCTCGATATCGCGGACCTTTTCCACCTCGAGAATCCAGCGCGACGTGATCCATGCCCACGGGCACAGCGGGTCGAACCAGAAATCGGCAACAGACTTTTCGGGCATACTGCGATCCTCTCCTGCAAAGTTCGAAGACGGTGAGAACACCGTCCAGCACAACCACGGCCGCGGTTCGGGTGTTCCCAGGGTCACGGCGACGCGGCGCCACCGCAACCAGGATCCGTCGGAACCGGTAGCGCCAGCCGATATGTTGGAGCCCGTGGCCCTTCCGAATCTCACCCGCGAACAAGCAATCGAACGCGCCGCCCTGATCACCGTCGACAGCTACCAGATCAACCTCGATCTGACCGACGGGCATGGCGGGCCAGGCGAACAGACTTTCCGATCCACCACCACGGTGGTATTCGACGCGCTCGCCGGCGCCGACACGGTGATCGACATCGCCGCCGACACCGTCCGCAGCGCCAGCCTCAATGGCGCGGAACTGGACGTCTCCGGCTACGACGAGTCGACCGGGATCCCGCTGCGGGGGCTGGCCCACCGCAACGTCGTCATCATCGACGCCGACTGCCGCTACTCCAACACCGGCGAAGGTTTGCACCGCTTCGTCGACCCCGTCGACGGCGAGACGTACCTGTACTCGCAGTTCGAAACCGCCGACGCCAAGCGGATGTTCGCCTGCTTCGACCAGCCCGACCTCAAGGCCACGTTCGAGCTGCGGGTCACCGCGCCCCGGCACTGGAAGGTGATCTCCAACGCCGCCGCCACCCCGGTAGACAATGGGGCGGACGACGGGGTGCACACCTTTGCCACCACCCCGCCGATGAGCACCTATCTGGTGGCGCTGATCGCCGGACCGTACGCCGCCTGGCATGACACCTACCGCGACGAGCACGGCGAGATCCCGCTGGGCCTCTACTGCCGGGCGTCGTTGGCGCAATATATGGACGCCGAGCGGTTGTTCACCCAGACCAAGCAGGGATTTGGCTTCTACCACACGCACTTTGGGCTTCCCTATGCGTTCGGCAAGTACGACCAGCTGTTCGTGCCCGAATTCAACGCCGGTGCGATGGAAAACGCCGGCGCGGTGACCTTCCTCGAAGACTATGTGTTCCGCAGCAAGGTCACCCGCGCCTCCTACGAGCGGCGCGCCGAGACGGTACTGCACGAGATGGCGCACATGTGGTTCGGCGACCTGGTCACCATGAAATGGTGGGACGACCTGTGGCTCAACGAGTCCTTCGCCACCTTCGCGTCGGTGCTGTGCCAAAGCGAGGCGACCGAGTTCACCGAGGCCTGGACGACATTCGCCACCGTCGAAAAGTCCTGGGCCTACCGCCAGGACCAACTGCCGTCGACGCACCCGATCGCCGCCGATATTCCCGACCTGGCCGCGGTTGAGGTGAACTTCGACGGCATCACCTACGCCAAAGGCGCGTCGGTGCTCAAACAGCTGGTCGCCTACGTCGGGCTGGAGCATTTCCTGGCCGGGCTGCGCGACTACTTCCGCGCCCACGCCTTCGGCAACGCCACGTTCGAGGATCTGATTGCCGCGCTGGAAAAGGCTTCCGGCCGCGATCTGTCGACCTGGGGTCAGCAGTGGCTGAAGACCACCGGGCTCAACACGCTGCGGCCGGACTTTGACGTCGACGTCGACGGTAGCTTCACCCGGTTTGCGGTGCGGCAGAGCGGGGCCGCGCCGGGCGCGGGTGAGACCCGGGTGCACCGGCTGGCGGTGGGCATCTACGACGACGATGTCGCCAGCGGGTCGGGCAAACTGGTCCGGGTGCACCGCGAGGAACTCGACGTCGCCGGTGCGGAATCGGAAGTGCCTGCGCTGGTTGGCATTCCGCGCGGCAAGCTGATTCTGGTCAACGACGACGACCTGACCTACTGCTCGCTGCGACTGGACGCCGAGTCGCTGCGGACAGCGCTGCAGCGGATCGCCGACATCGCCGAGCCGCTGCCCCGCAGCCTGGTGTGGTCGGCGGCGTGGGAGATGACCCGCGAGGCCGAGTTGCGCGCCCGCGAGTTCGTGGCGCTGGTGTCAGGCGGTGTGTACGCCGAGACCGAGGTCGGCGTGGCGCAGCGGTTGCTGATGCAGGCGCAGACGGCGCTGGGTTCCTACGCCGAACCGGGCTGGGCGCGTGAGGATGGTTGGCCGCAGTTTGCCGACCGGCTACTGGAATTGGCCCGCGACGCCGCGGCCGGCTCCGATCATCAGCTGGCCTTCGTCAACGCGTTGTGCGGGTCGGTGCTGTCGCCTCGCCACGTCGAAACCGTGGCCGCGCTGCTCGACGGTGACCCCGCCGAAGTGGGACTGGCGGGCTTGGTCGTCGACACCGACCTGCGGTGGCGCATCGTGATCGCGCTGGCAACCGCGGGCGTCATTGACGCCGACGGGCCGCAGTCACCGAGGATCGATGCCGAAGAACAGCGCGACCCGACCGCCACCGGCAAGCGGTACGCCGCCCAGGCCCGGGCAGCGCGGCCGCAATTCGAGGTCAAGGAGAGGGCCTTCACCACCGTGGTCGAAGACGACACCCTGGCCAACGCGACCAGCCGCGCGATCATCGCCGGCATCGCCGCGCCGGGGCAAGCTGAACTGCTCAAGCCGTTCACACCACGTTATTTCGAGGCGATCCCGGCAGTGTGGGCACGGCGATCCAGCGAGGTCGCCCAATCGGTGGTGATCGGGCTGTATCCCGGTTCCGACATCAGCGAGGACGGCATCGCCGCCGCCGACAACTTCTTGTCCGCCCCGGACTCCGAGCTGCCGCCGCCGTTGCGCCGGCTGGTGCTGGAGGGCCAAGCCGGCGTCAAACGGTCGCTGCGGGCCCGGCGATTCGACGCGGCCGAATAGCGCGCAGGTAGCGTCCGCGCCTGCATCGCGAACCGCCGCAGGTGCGTGCGACCGCGCACGGTCGCGCGCGGCTGGAACTACGCCGCCGAGATCCCGGCACTGATTACGCGGATCGCGCTGATCAGCCCGTCGATCAGGTGACCCTGCTCGAATGCCGACGACGCGGCGGCCACGCCGAGCGGCGCAGCCGACTCGGCACCGCGACCTCGCAACCCCGAGCCGTAGACCACCTCGATGACGGACTGGTTGGGTGAAACCGCGATCAGCACCGCGTCGTTGGGGGTGGGCACCTTCGCCAGAATCTCCCGCGCCCGTGCGGCGGTGTCCCCACCGAGATCACCCAGGTAGACGGCGAAGCGAGCCTTGGACGCCCGCGAGCTGTAGACCAGCGCGTCGTCCAAAGCCACGAGGTCCTTGGTCGGGAACGGATAGTGCACCGACAGGTCTCCGGGCTCGGTGACCCCGGAGATCCGGCCGCTGCTGGTGATCACCCAGCCCTTCGGCAGATCGGTGGGTTCGATCGTCGCAACGTCACCATGTGCCACTGGCGCCACCTCCAACCGAGAACTCTGACGAACCATGTCCGCCGTGGGAGCCACCGACGTCTTCGTCGGTCGCGGCCCACAGGATCGGTGGATGTGTCCAACGCTCCGACATTTCATAGGTCGCCGGGTGCGGTCCCTTGCGGGTGAAGATCATCAATGCCAGCACGACCACCAGCAACAGCGGGATTCCGACGAACAAGAGGTGAATCTCCATAGCGTTCACGACGCAAACCGTATCCCACCGAAGGCCGGTCAGGGCACTGAGGACAGCAGAAAATCAGGCTGCGCCTTCACCGAGGTATCGCTCCCACGACGGGTCCAGCTCTTTGACCGTGGACAGCAGCCGCCAGTGCTGCCCGGTCGGCGGCAGCGGCTTGCGGCGCAGTGACCAGCCGAGTTCGGTCAGCAGCTTGTCGCCCTTGCGGTGATTGCATGTCGAGCAGCACGCGACGCAGTTCTCCCACGAGTGCTCACCCCCCCGGCTGCGCGGCACCACATGGTCGACGGTATCTGCCTTTGCCCCGCAATAGGCGCAGCAGAAGCGATCGCGGTGCATCAGCGCAGCACGGGTCATCGGGACGCGGGCCCGGTAGGGAACCCGGACGTAGGTTCGCAGCTGGATGACCGATGGCACCACGATCGAGCTGGTCGCCGAGTGGATGACCGGACCGTCGGGATCGTCGTGTACCACGTCAGCCTTACCGCAGATCACCATGACGACCGCCCGCCGCATCGGCAACGCGGTGAGCGGCTCGTAGGTGGAATTCAGCAGCAATACCCGCCGGCGGTTCCAGATCGATGCGCTTTCTGAGCGGTTGGGTGGATGGGTTTCGACACCCAGGGCGGGTCGGTGGGAGTGGGCACTGTGCAGGCATGACGCGATTGCAGGCCCTGTTCCACCTGCCGCGGCACCGCCATTGCGATGGCCGCGGCGCTTTTTGCCCTGCGCCATAGATCCTCCGCGGAACAGTCCACCATGATTTATTGCCGACCGCACGCCAATTGCCTGGACCACGCCGTGTCGATCGGGTGAACACCGGGGTGCCAGCTGATCCCTGCCCGACGGATACCGCCGCTAGGCGCCGGCAGCGGCGGTAGCGGAGTGCAACACTGGCATCACTTGTCGAAATCCCGCTGCGCTTATCCGCCGGTCAAGAACAGGAGCTGACGACATGCCGGGTGATTCGGGTCCTTCAGGCGATCCCGGTGATCAGGACACGACCGCAGAACGCTACCGCCACACCGCGCGGAACCCGCTCACTCCCCGTGCCGCCGTGGCGGAACTGCTCGCCTCGATGAATCGCGTCATCGAAATCACCGAGCCGGATCCACAGTTGCCGGCAGCGCTGAGTTTCTCCCGATCCCGGCAAGCCGCGCTGGACGCCAAGCGCGGGATAGCGAAAGGATTGGCTGAACGAGATGCCGCCGATCGCGCGGAGCCTCGGCGCCGAGAACTGCCCGAACGGCTCCAAGGCGCACTGCGCGCGATAGATGACTGCATTTGCGGAATGCAGCACCTCGACGGGAAAAGGTTGGAGATCGCGGCCGCCGCAAGCCGGGAAGGCTTCGCGGTGGCATCAGACGGCTGCGTCAGCATCGGGACAGCAGCTCAACACTTGGCGGGCGACGAGGCCACTATGCGCCGCGCCCGCTACGAGCATCGCCTCATGTCGGTGCTCGCGGAGATGGCTGCGGTGCAGGAGCGTTCGGTGGCCACGATCGCCGAACGGTTGGGTGCCGACGAACCGGGGATACCCTGGTCTTTCATCGAGTGCGCCAAGGCCGGGGTCGAACTGAGCACTTTCGAAACGGGTGGCGCAGGCCTGCCGCCGTCGCCGCTGCGCGACCTGTTGGACCGGCTTGCTGCCGACATGGCGAGCGCCAAGCGACGATTTGGCTCCAATCTCTAGGATGCTCGGACCGGAGGCGAAGGTGAGATCGACATCACGCGACGTCGGCGATTCATAGACCACAATGGAAGCAATGGAACCGCAACAACAATCCTTCTACGACGCCGTGGGCGGCGCCAAGACGTTCGACGCGATCGTGTCACGCTTCTACGAACAGGTCGCCGAAGACGAGATCCTGCGTCCGCTCTATCCCGAGAAGGACCTATCGGGCGCCGAAGAACGACTGCGGATGTTCCTCGAGCAATATTGGGGCGGCCCGCGAACCTACTCCGAACAGCGCGGGCATCCCCGGCTGCGGATGCGGCACATGCCGTTTCGGATCACGCCGATCGAGCGCGACGCCTGGTTGCGGTGCATGCACACCGCGGTCGCCTCCATCGACGCACAGACCCTGGACGACGAGCGCCGCCGCGAGTTGCTCGCCTATCTCGAGATGGCAGCCCACTCGTTGGTGAACTCCGCGTTTTGATGGCCGCCGCAGTGGATCGAGAAGATCAGCCGCGGTCGTGGTGGTCGGACGCGGTGTTCTACCAGGTGTATCCGCGCTCGTTCGCCGACAGCGACGGAGACGGGGTTGGTGACCTCGACGGGCTCACGGCACGCTTGGAATATTTGCAGCAGCTCGGTATCGACGGTATCTGGATCAACCCGGTCACCGTCTCGCCGATGGCCGACCACGGTTATGACGTTGCCAACCCTCGGGACATCGATCCGCTTTTCGGCGGGATGGCAGCGTTCGAACGACTGGTCACGGCCGCACATCAGCGCGGCATCAAGGTCACCATGGACGTGGTGCCCAACCACACCAGCTCCCAGCACCCGTGGTTTCAAGCGGCGCTGGCCGCCGGTCCTGGCACCGACGCGCGGGATCGCTATTTCTTTCGCGACGGCCGGGGCCCGGACGGGTCGCTGCCGCCGAACAACTGGGAGTCGGTCTTCGGCGGACCGGCATGGACCCGGGTGACCGAACCGGACGGCAACCCAGGCCAGTGGTATCTGCACCTCTTCGACGCCGAGCAGCCCGACCTCAACTGGGACAACCCAGAGGTTTTCGACGACTTCGAGAAGACACTGCGCTTCTGGTTGGAACGCGGGGTGGACGGGTTCCGCATCGACGTGGCCCATGGCATGGCCAAGCCCGCTGGTCTGCCCGACGCCGCCGACGAAGCCAAGATCTTGCGCCACACCGATGACGACCCGCGTTTCAACCGCCCGCAGGTACATGCGATTCACCGCGATATCCGCGCGGTTATCGACGACTATCCGGGGGCGGTCACCGTCGGCGAGGTCTGGGTGCAGGACAACACCCGATGGGCCGAATATGTACGGCCCGACGAACTGCACCTCGGCTTCAACTTCCGGCTGACCCGCACCGAGTTCGACGCCATCGAGATCCACGACGCCGTGCAGAACTCGCTGGCGGCTGCGGCGATAGAAAACGCCACGCCTACCTGGACGCTGGCCAACCACGATGTGGGACGGGAGGTCACCCGCTACGGCGGCGGCGCGGCTGGGCTGCGCCGGGCGCGGGCAATGGCGATGGTCATGCTCGCCCTGCCGGGCGCGGTATTTCTCTACAACGGTCAGGAACTGGGGCTGCCCGATGTGGACCTGCCCGACGAGGCGCTGCAGGACCCGACGTGGAAACGCTCCGGCCACACCGAGCGCGGCCGCGACGGGTGCCGGGTTCCGCTGCCGTGGTCGGGCGACGCTCCCCCATTCGGGTTTTCGACGTGCGCCGACACCTGGTTACCGATACCGCGCGAATGGGCCGCGTTGACCGTCGAGATGCAACGCGCAGATCCCGATTCGACGTTGTCGTTCTTTCGGAGGGCACTCGAATTGCGAAGAGCGCGAACCGAATTCGAGGGCAGCCAACTCGATTGGCTGGACGCGCCCGACGGTGCGCTGATATTCCGGCGGCGTGGCGGCGGACTGATGTGCGCTTTGAATGCGGGCCGTCACCCGACGACCCTGCCGCCGGGTGAGCTGCTCATGGCGAGCGGGCCGTTGGTCGACGGACAGCTGCCGCCGGACACCGCGGCCTGGTTGATTTAGCCCGCACAGCATGGCGGACTACTGGAACCACAACACCGCCTATCACCCATGGCTGGTCGATATCGCAGCGCAACACCACGGCGACGTCTTGGATGTGGGGTGCGGTGAGGGCCTGCTGGTGCAACGGCTCGCGGCGGTATCGCAGCGAGTCGTCGGCATCGAACCTGACGATGCCACACTCGAGCGGGCACGTCTGCGGCTGCACTCGACGACCAATACATCGGTCGACCGCTGCGACTTTCAGGGCTTTACCGCACCCGAGCAAAGCTTTGATGTCATCGTATTCGTGGCCAGCATTCATCACCAGCCACTACGAGAAGCGCTGGCCAAAGCGCGCCGACTGCTCAAGCCCGGCGGCGAGCTGGCCGTCGTGGGGCTTGCGGCGAACACGACGATCCGCGACCGGGCGTGGTCCCTGCTCTGCATGCCCATCGTTCGCATCGGATCGCGCCTTCATGGCGAGACCCGTGACATCGGCGTACCGGTCACCGAGCCACACGAAAACTTCGATCAGATCCGGCAGGTAGCCAACGAGGTTCTCCCCAACGCCCAACTCCGACGGGGCCTGTACTACCGGTACCGTCTGCACTGGCGAAATCCGCCCTAGCAAAAGCCCTCTCGCGTCAGCGCAGCACCAGAGCGGGATGACCGCGCCGCCGGTACACCGACCCGAAGCGGGCGTCGAGCCGCAACCAGGTCGGCAGCACCCGGACCCGGATCATCTCGTCGGCGTCGATCACCTCCGCCGGCTGCGGCAGGAAACCCATTGCGGTCAAAGCGAACACACAGCGCATCGGTAGCCCGACGACGACATCGCCGGAACTGACCTGGATCACCTCTTGATCCAGCAGCGAGGCCGGCGGACCCTGAGAACTGCCGTATTCCTTGGCCAGCCGCGCGCCGGTCGCCGCCAGATCCAGCATCACCCGGGCCGGCACGTCGTCGAGGTGGACGAAACCGGACTCCGGGGGCAGCGCACCGCGCCACGCCGAGTCCATTCCATAACCTGGATCGACATATCCCGACGTGTCCATCGCCTCCAGTCCGCGCGCCAATCCGGCTGCCCCCACCGAAAAATCGTCGGGCCGCACTCTGCCGGCCACCACCCGGCTGGCCAGCACGTCGAAACCCGTTGCCACCCAAGCCGTCAGCAATCCAGCCGATCGTGCCCGGATACGAATGATCGCCGCGTCGTCGAGTCGCATCGCACGCTCGACGAACGTGGCCAGATCCGCGCGATGCGCCGGGTCAGTCAGCCACAGGCCGCGCTCGCCTCCGCCCCCGGTTCCCCCCGCCAACGCTTCCCCTATTCGCGAAGCCACCGTTGCAGATACTCCCGATGATGTGGGGACAGTCGGACCAACCGCTGTTCTTCGATATGGAACGCGGCCAGCTGTGACTCGGCGAGGACGGCCGGCTTCGAGTCCGGTTCCGCGTTGACCGACCGTACTTCGTAACCCAGGGTGAAGTCCACCGCGCGCAGCCGCTTCACCCAAATCGTCACTTGCAGCGGCGAATCGGAAAGCCGCAGTTGACCTTTGTAGCTGACCCGGACGTCGGCGATGAGCAGGCCGGTGGTGGTGATGTCGGCCGCGAAGGCGTCCCTGAGAAACGGAACGCGCGCCTCTTCCAGGATGGTGACCATGGTGGCGTGGTTGACGTGCTGGTACATGTCGATGTCGGACCAGCGCACCGGCACCGGCGCGACGAAACCGACACTCATGCGGACGCCCCGCGCCCGCTGGTGCGGGTCATCCGGCGGATTTGACGCGCCGCCACCGACAGCGTCGCGAGGTCTTTCGCGCCGCATTCCCGGATTTCGTTGAGCGTGCGGCGAGCCCGCTCCACCCGGGATGCGCTGATGTGCTCCCACTCGGCGATCTTCTGCTCCCCGCTTTCGTCGGGTTCGCCGACGGCCAGCACGTCGAAACACAACGCCCGCAGCGAGGCGTAGATGTCGTCGCGGATCGCCAACCGCGCCAACGCTTGCCAGCGATCGTTGCGGGGAAGCTCGGAGACCGCAGTCAACAGCCCATCGGTGCCCAACCGGTCCATCAGGGCGAAGTAGGTGTCGGCGACTTCAGCCGTGTCGATCTCGATGATGTCGGCGATGTCGATGATGTCGAGCAAGCTGTAGCGGTACAGGCCCACGGCGACCCGATAGGCCAAGTCGTGGGGTGCGCCTTGTGCGGTGAAATCAGCCGCTTCCTTCTCGACGATGGCTTTGTCGTCGCCGCGCAACCACTCCGACATGCGCGGCGTCATGGCCTTGACCTTCGCGGCGAAACGGTTGATCTCGGCGCCCACGGCCAGCGGCTGCGGACGATAGTTGAGCAGCCAGCGTCCGGCCCGGTCGATCAGCCGACGGGTATCGAGCGTCAGCCGGTCCGACAGTGCGACCGGCAAATTCGCCGCGCGGATCCGCCGCCAGAGGTGGTTCACCCCGAAGATGGCGTCGATGGCGACGTAGGTGCGCACCGCGTCGATCGGGGTTACTCCGACATCCTCGGCGAGCCGGAATGCGTAGCTGATACCGGCATTGTCCACCAGATCGTTGATCAGCATCGTGGTGACGATCTCGCGACGCAGCTGGTGCGAGCGGATCTCCGGGGTGAACCGTTCCCGTAACGGCCGCGGAAAATAATCGGGCAATCGGGACGCGAATACATCCTGATCGGGCAGCTCGGTGGTCAGCACCTCCTCTTTGAGTGCCAGCTTGACGTGGGCCATCAACGTAGCCAACTCGGGCGAGGTCAGGCCGATACCCGCCTCGGCCCGCCGCGCAATCTCTTTCTCCGACGGCAGCGCCTCCAATTCCCGGTTGAGTCCCCGCTCGGCCACCAAGTGCCTGATCTGGTCGGCGTGCACCGGCAACAGGCTGGCCGCGTTGGCGCGGCTGGTGCCCATCAGGTCGTTCTGGTCCTCGTTGTCGGTGAGCACCAGCCGAGCCACCTCGTCGGTCATCGACTCCAGCAGCTGTTTGCGTTCGTCGGCTTTGACCTTGCCCGCGGTGACCAGCGAATCGATCAGGATCTTGATGTTGACCTCATGGTCGGAGCAATCCACGCCGGCGGAGTTGTCCATCGCGTCGGTGTTGATCCGGCCCCCCGACAGATCGAATTCGACGCGGCCCAGCGCCGTGACCCCGAGGTTGCCGCCTTCGCCGATCACCTTGGCCCGCACCTGGTTGGCGTTGACCCGCACCGGGTCGTTGGCCCGATCGCCGACATCGGAGTCCGATTCCGACTCCGCCTTGATGTAGGTGCCGATGCCGCCGTTGAACAGCAGGTCGACCGGCGCCTGCAGAATCGCGCGGATCAGGTTGGGTGGCGACATCTCGGTGACGTCGGTGTCGATGCCGAGCGCGGCACGGACCTGCGGGCTGATCGGAATGGCCTTCTGCTCGCGGCTGTAGACGCCGCCGCCCTCGCTGATCAGCGACATGTCGTAGTCGTCCCAGCTTGATCGGGGCAGCTCGAACATCCGCCGCCGTTCCTCCCAGGAGGCGGCGGCGTCTGGGTCCGGGTCGAGGAAGATGTGCCGGTGATCGAAGGCGGCGACCAACCTGATGTGCTTGCTGAGCAGCATGCCGTTGCCGAATACGTCGCCACTCATGTCGCCGACGCCGACGACGGTGAAGTCCTCGGTCTGCGTGTCGACCCCGATTTCCCGGAAGTGTCGTTTGACGGCCTCCCAGGCACCCCTGGCGGTGATACCCATGGCCTTGTGGTCGTAGCCCACCGATCCGCCGGAGGCGAACGCGTCACCCAACCAGAACCCGTAGGACTTGGCGACGTCGTTGGCGATGTCGGAGAACGTGGCGGTGCCTTTGTCGGCGGCCACCACCAGGTAGGCATCGTCGCCGTCGCGACGCACCACCTCCGGCGGTGGGCTGACTTTTCCGGTCGCGTGGTCGACGTTGTCGGTGACGTCGAGCAATCCGGAAATGAACAGCTGGTAGCACGCCACACCCTCGGCGCGGGTGGCATCGCGGTCGGCGGCCGCGTCGCCGGTGGGCAGCGGCGGCCGCTTGACGACGAATCCGCCCTTGGCGCCGACCGGCACGATGACGGCGTTCTTCACCGCCTGCGCCTTGACCAGGCCCAGGATCTCGGTGCGGAAGTCGTCGCGGCGATCCGACCAGCGCAAGCCGCCGCGCGCGACCGGACCGAACCGCAGGTGCACGCCTTCCACCCGCGGCGAGTACACGAAGATTTCGAACTTGGGGCGCGGCAGCGGCAGCTCGTCGACCAACTGCGCGTCCAGCTTGACCGCCAGCACATTGCGGCTCCGGGCCGAACTCTGTCGTGTCACAAAGTAATTGGTCCGCAATGTGGCCTGAACCAGCGAGGCGAAGGCGCGCAGGATGCGGTCGGTGTCCAGACCCACCACCGCGTCGATGTCGGCGGCCACAGCGGCCGCGGCCGCCTGCGCGTCGCGCCGCGAGCCCGCCGGCCTGGGATCGAACATTGCCTCGAACAGAGTCACCAGCGAGCGTGCGGTCGAGGCATGCTCGTTGAGCACCGATTCGATATAGGACTGGCTGTAGGGGAAGCCGGCCTGCCGTAGGTACTTGGCGTAAGCGCGCAGCACGACAACTTGCTGCCAGGTCAGCCCCGCGCGCATCACGAGTTCGTTGAACCGGTCGATTTCGATCCTGCCCTGCCAGATTGCGGTGACCGCATCGGCGAACCGTTGTGCGGCCGCGTCCCGTTCGGTGGTCGTCGTCGCGCGCGGGATGGTTCGATGCGGCGAGATCTTGAACTGATAGATCCACACCGGCAGCCTGTCGGGACGGGTCACCGTGAACGGCCGCTCTTCGAGCACCTCGACACCCATACTCTGCAGCATCGGCAGTAGCTCGCTGAGCGAGGCGGTGGATCCGCCGAGGAACCAGGTCAGCTGCGCGAGGCCCTGTTCGTCGCGGTCGGAGAACACCAGCTTGACCGAGTCGTCGGTCAGCTCGTTGATGATGGCGATGTGGTTTATGGCATCGGTCGGACTGACCGCCTGCTTGTAGGCCTCGGAGAAGGCAGCCGCATAATGCTCGGCGTCGTTGTGTCCGACGGAGCCGTCCGCCGCCGCGCCGATCAGCCGGTCGGCCCAGGTGCGCGCGGCCTCGCTCAGCAGCGCCTGGATCCGGAGCCGGTTGGCCTCGGATACGTCCACCGAGCCGGGCGGGGAGGCCGCGTCGTCCTTTTCGGGCAACCGGACCATGAAATGCATCAGAGCCCAAGGCGATTCACTGACCCGTGCGGTGAATTCCAGTCGCGTCCCGCCGAACTCGCGGACCAGGATGTCCTCGATCTGCAAGCGCACAGCCGTGGTGTAGCGATCGCGCGGCACGTAGACCAGGCACGAGACGAAGAACTGCAGCCGATCCACCCGCAGGAACAACAAAGCGCGTCGCTGGGATCCAAGGTCCACCACGGCTTTGGCCATCTCCAACAGCCGCTCGGCGCTCAGGGTGAAAAGCTCGGGGCGCGGGACGGTCTGGATGACATCGAGCAACAGCTGACCCGGGTGGGTTGGGTCGCTGCCGGCCAACTCGAGGGCCTCCCGAACCCGGCGCGAAATCGCCGGGATTTCCAGGACATCGGCGTTCATGGCGGCGACTGTGAACAGCCCGACGAAGCGATGCTCGGTTACGCTGCCATCGCCGACGTACTCGCGCACCGCGATGGCATAGGGGTAAGCGCCGTAACGCAGGTAGCTGCCGACACGTGCCTGCGCCAAGACCAGCAACTTGTTTTCATCGGTCAGCCGGGGCCGGATGCCTGCCCGCGCCCGCAGCACGCCGAGGCCGCTGGACCCGTCGCCAATGACCATGCCCTCGTCGACCCGGCAGGGCTGGTAACCCAGCAGCAGAAAGTTGCCATTGCCCAACCAGCGCAGTAACGCCGCGACCTCCTGACGATCCGGTGCCGCATAGTGGCCCTCGGTGTCAGTGTCGACCGCCACGGCCAATTCGCTCAGGGTGGCGATCATCGCCGCCGCATCCGTCGCTACCCGCTGGACGTCGGCCAGGACCCTCGGTAACAGCCGTTCGACTTCGGTCAGGGCGTTGCGGTCCACCGAGGGCGCGAGCTGGACGAAAATCCAGGCCTCGCCGGTATACGGTGACGCGCCAGCCGCTTTGGGTTCGATGCGCAACAGCTCACCGGCGGGGCTGCGGCGCACATCGAACACCGGCGTCATGATGGCGGTGTAGCCCACCCCGAGCCGGTGTAGCAGCACCGTCACCGAGTCCATCAGCATGCTGCCGTGCTCGGCGACCACCTGCAGCGCCGGCCCGAATCCCTCCGGATCGTCCGCGTGATACACCGCGACACAGCTCTCACCGGCCGCGCGGTGCTGACCGAGCCGATAGTGCGCACCCAACATGCGCGGCGTCAGCAGCGAGTCGGGGCTCTGCGACCCGTCGTCCGATTGGCCCCGGTAGCTCTCCAGATAGGCCTGCGAGATCCAGTCAGGGACGTCAGCGGACCGGGTGAACGTGGTCCATGCCCCGACATCCTGCTTAACTTCGGGATCGCTCGTCATACCGACTGCTTTCACTTGGCCCACTCCTCAACACCCGTACCGGCCGCATCGTCGTGGGGCCCGGTTCAATTGGCCCCACTCCTCAACACCCGTACCGGCCGCATCGTCGTGGGACCCGGTTCAATTGGCCCCACTCCTCAACGGCCGCACCGGCCACATCGTCGTGGGGCCGGCAGACCTGACACTAGTCGCGCGTCAGCCTCCGGTGGGTAACTCGGTGTGGACGCGCGGCTTCGATACCGAGCCGTTCCACCTTGTTTTCCTCGTAGGCGCCGAAGTTCCCCTCGAACCAGAACCACTTGGCCTCGTTGTCGGCATCACCTTCCCACGCCAGGATGTGGGTGCAGGTGCGGTCGAGGAACCAGCGATCGTGCGAGATCACCACGGCACAGCCGGGGAAGTTCACCAGGGCGTTCTCCAATGAGCTCAGGGTCTCGACGTCCAGGTCATTGGTCGGTTCGTCCAGCAGGATCAGGTTGCCGCCCTGCTTGAGGGTCAGCGCAAGGTTGAGCCGGTTGCGTTCGCCACCCGAAAGCACCCCGGCCGGCTTCTGCTGATCCGGACCCTTGAAACCGAACGCCGACACATAGGCCCGCGACGGTATCTCGTTTTGACCGACCTCGATGTAATCCAGGCCGTCGGACACGACCTCCCACACGGTCTTCTTCGGATCGATGCCGGCCCGGGCCTGATCGACGTAGCTCAGCTTGACGGTTTCGCCGATCTTGACCGTGCCGCTGTCCGGTTCTTCGAGCCCGACGATGGTCTTGAACAGTGTGGTCTTGCCGACGCCGTTGGGCCCGATGACGCCGACGATGCCGTTGCGCGGCAAAGTGAAGGACAGGTCCTTGATCAGCGTGCGTCCGCCATAGCCCTTGTCGAGATGATCGACCTCGACGATCACGTTGCCCAGTCGCGGTCCCACCGGGATCTGAATCTCTTCGAAGTCAAGCTTGCGGGTTTTCTCCGCCTCGGCGGCCATCTCCTCGTAGCGCTGCAGGCGCGCCTTGCTCTTGGCCTGGCGCGCCTTGGCGCCGGAGCGAACCCAGGCCAGCTCGTCCTGCAGACGCTTTTGCAGCTTGGCGTCCTTGCGGCCCTGCACCGCGATCCGCTCGGCCTTCTTCTCGAGGTAGGTCGAGTAGTTGCCTTCGTAGGGGTAGGCACGGCCCCGATCCAGTTCCAGGATCCATTGGGCGACGTTGTCCAGGAAGTAGCGGTCATGGGTGACGGCCAAGATAGCGCCGGGATAGACGGCGAGATGCTGTTCGAGCCACTGCACGCTTTCGGCGTCCAGGTGGTTGGTGGGCTCGTCGAGTAGCAACAAGTCGGGCTTTGACAGCAAGAGCTTGCACAATGCGACGCGGCGACGTTCACCTCCGGACAAGTTGGTCACCGGCTCGTCGGGTGGCGGGCAGCGCAGGGCGTCCATCGCCTGCTCCAGTTGCGAATCCAGGTCCCACGCGTCGGCGTGGTCCAATACCTCCTGGAGTCGGCCCATCTCCTCCATCAACTCGTCGGAGTAGTCGGTGGCCATCAATTCGGCGACCTCGTTGAATCGGTCGAGCTTGACCTTGATGTCCCCCAAGCCCTCTTCAACGTTGCCCCGAACTGTCTTTTCGTCATTCAGCGGCGGCTCCTGTTGCAGGATGCCGACGGTGGCCCCGGTAGCCAGGAAAGCGTCACCATTGTTCGGCTTGTCCAGACCGGCCATGATCCGCAAGACGCTCGACTTACCGGCCCCGTTCGGACCGACCACACCGATCTTGGCACCGGGGTAGAAACTCAACGTGACGTCGTCGAGGATCACCTTGTCGCCGTGCGCCTTGCGGACCTTTTTCATCGTGTAGATGAACTCAGCCATGCCGCGGTATTGCCTTTCTGGTCTTGCCGGGTTATCCGGGTTATCCCGCCGACCATCCTAGGCACCGCCTACCGGCATCAAGCCGACAGCGGTAGCGCGGTGTGGTCGGCGGCGTTCTGGGCGGCAGCCGCGTCCGGGACGGAATCAACCCGGGCCGCGAGGTAGTCGTCGTTCACGACGGTCCCGGACTGCCCTGTCATTCCGGCTGCCGGAGCGTTCTCGGAACTCGGGCCAGTGTAGCTGGGCTTCTCGATTCGCACGAAGACCCGCGAGAGGTCTGGACCGACTGACGTCGCCCGCATCTCCAACGAGGACCGGCGATTGCCGTCGCGGTCCTCGTACTCGCTGGTGTACACGTGGCCCACCACGATCACCGGCGCACCCTTGCCCAGCGCCGCGCCTACCCCGCTGACCAGCCTGCCCCAGCAGTTCACGGTGATGAACAGCGAGTTGCCCGGCTCCCAACCACCGTCGCTGGTGCGTCGACGTGAATTGCTGGCTACCCGGAACTTGACGACCTCTTGGTCTCCGACCTTCCGGCGCTGGAGGTCGTTGACGATGTGACCGACGACGGTCAGCTGCGTTTCAAACATGTGACTCCACATTCCTTTCCCATTCGTGTCCCATTGGTGCGAGGTAGTACTCGCGCTGATGCCCATTGAGCCCCGGGTCACCGACAAACCAGCGACTAACGGCGCCGGCGAGAGCCCTGGCGAGGTAGGCCTGTGGAAAAGGCCGGAACTGGGGATAACTGGGGGACAGCAGCCCCGCTTTCGCCATGGCCCGAGTGCCACCAGTTACACCGCTTGGCACCGGCGGCTAGGTGAGTTGTGCCCAATCAGCGACAATTCCGTTGTGCGCCTTAACTTGTCGCCGGTAGCCGGGCAAGACGTCAGAACCGATCACAAACAGTGGGACAGTTGCGACCCGAGTTAGTCACGATTCGCAGCACCGGGTCGCTACAGTCCTTTGATCGCGGATTCGCTTGCTGATGCGCCGAGTGTGCCGTCAGGGCGCCGAGTGTGCGCTGGCGGCGCCGAGTGTGCCGTCAGGGCGGCCGATCGCGGCGGTTACCGCCCTACACACACAGCCAAAGCCGTCACTGCACACTCGAAACGACGACATGACAGCCGATACGGTGAGCACGTGCGACATCCCCCGAACGCCTACTACCACGAGAGGTTTGAGTGAAGGTGCGGTATCGGCGTGCCGAAAACAGAGCCCAAGTGTGCCGAAAACAGCGCCAGCTATCCAAGGCTGCGCAAGAGCATATCGTTGAACCCCACATTCGTGGTCACCACGAATTCCCGGGTGAGCGGGGCACATCGCAAGTCGACCGACGCAGGAAACACATGGTGACGGTTGCGACCAATGCGACGTAGCCCCGACCGTGTGCACTCATTTGAGCCAAGCGAGACAAACTTGTGGGACGGCTGCGATTGCCGCGACATGGGACTGCGCCCGCGGATCCTGTGCAGGGCCCGGCGTCGCCGCCCGGCCGGCTACTGGACGGTGCTCGACGATTTCTCTTCGGCGTGTCCCCGACGCGCTTGGAACTCGCGGGCGATGAACTTGTTGCGCGCGACCTTTTCGACGTAGTCGAAGTCGTGCAGAATGTTTCGCAGTTCGCGCCGGAAGGCGATCCGGCGTTCCAACAGGTCCGAAGCGGGCCCGATCAGGTCCTGATCGACGGCAACCTGGCGCGCAGTGGCGAACAGCAGCGTCGACACCGGCTCGCTGCTGCGCACTCGCGACTGGGCCACGTACTGGCGGCCGACCCCGAGCGCCAATTCGGTCAGTTCCTTCTGCCCGATATCAGCAGGAGCGTCGCGCAACACGTCGGCGACAATCTCATAGGCCTCGAAGAACACCCGCAGCATCGCATCCGACATCAACGGCCGCTTGGCATAAAGGATCGCGTCGATCCCGTCGGCGCCGGCGGCGACTTGGCTCTCCCAACCTTGGTGCCAGGCCATCTCTTCGGCGATGTTGGCACGAAACGCTGCCGAATCGGCGAAATAGAAGTCAAATTTGAGCAGATCGCGCAACCGCATCGCCTGGTCCCAGAAAGCGGCCATGCGGTCACCGTCGGTGTGCCGGGCATGGGCGAGCGCCAGTTCGACGATCGAAGTCTCCAGGAAGGCATGGATAACCGAGTTCCGGTAGAACGCCGCCGCCAGTTCATCGTCGGGCGCTATGTACCACACCGCTTCCCGGCCGCTGTCCACCCGGGTGACCGGGTGTCCGTTGGACAATGCGTCGACCGCCGCGCGCACTCCTTCGCGCGAACGCAGCCGCAGCGTACTTGTCGACATCGGGGTCTGCTTGCGCTCCAGGTAGTCAAGTGAATCCTGCAGGGTGTGGTGCAGCTGATCGAGCGTCAGCGCGGTCCCGCGGGTAGTAAGCAGCAACGCAGACACCAGCCCGGTCGCGGTCACCGGCGTCGACTGCAAGATCCGCCATGCCACCTCAAACGTCATCTTTTGCAACGCAAGCCGTTTCGCGGCCGGGTCATCAGCCAGCGGACCATTCGGTTCGCCGAGATACTGTCGCATCGAAACCGCTTCGGGGAAACGGACATAGATCTTGCCGTAGTTGCGCTCCCCCTGCGCCTTGATAAACCGGTAGAGCCAGCTGAAACCCTCAGGCGTCTTCTCCGCACCGCGCGCGTAGGCGGCGTATTCGGCGATCTCGTGCAACTGGTCGAAGCAGATCGACACCCCTTGCAGCAAAATATCTTCGCTGCGACCGTCAAGGTAGGCGTCGGCCACATAGGTCATCAGTCCCAGCTTGGGCGGCAACATCTTTCCGGTGCGAGACCGGGTACCTTCAATGGACCAACTCAGATTGAAGCGCTTCTCGACGACGTAGCCGACGTACTCCCTGAGCACATACTTGTACAGCGGATCATCGCCGATATTGCGCCGGATGAAGATCATCCCCGAACGACGCATCAGGGGACCCATCACGCCGAACGATAGGTTGATGCCGCCGAACATGTGGACCGGCGGTAACCTGTTGTCCTGCATGGCCACCGGTATCACCGCGCCATCGATATAAGACCTGTGGGAGAACAGCAAGACCGCCGGGTGCGATTCCAGCGCGGAGCGCATGGCCGCGACCTGGTATTCGTCATAGTCGAATTCGGGATCGAAACCGCGGCTGATCATCTTGCCCAGGACGGAAATCAGGTCTACCGACACCTGACTCCAACCGGTGGCCAGTTCATCGAGAATTCTACCGGCCTCTTCGAGGGTGGCACCGGGTATTTGCTTCAGCCCGGCACGAAACCGCGCTGACGCCAACATCTCTGGCTTCACCAGCCGCGGAGACTTGTATTGCGGCCCGAGGATCCGGTATTCGGCACGTGCCAACGCCAGGATTGCCCTTCGGGTGACGAACTGGGCGAAATCGCGTTTGTTGTTGCCGACGGTGGTGTCTCGCCACTGTTGGCGCAACTCGGAGACCGTGGCGGCCTCCCCGGCCACCACCCTGGCCCGCCGTGGGTCCGAGCGCAGGATGCGGCGCTGCTGACGTGCGTTGGGGTGGTAAGGATCCCGGCCCGGAAGCAGCCCTGCCACCTTGGCCACTCTGCTGCGATCCGGTGGCGGCAGCCAGAACACCCGCACCGGCACGATCGATCGGTCCTCGAGACATTCGGAGTCAGCTTCGGGCCCGCACCCGAGCTGCTCGGCGAGTGCGGTCAGCGCCGCCGGTGGAGCATTGCGGGGTGGCAGCCTCAGAACGTCGAATTTCGCCTCGGGATGACGGGTCCGCTGTTCATCCAGCCAACGCATGATCAGCTGCATCTCGACCGGCGACTCCATCGAAGCCAGCACCAGCGTGTCTTCAGCCGTGAGGACTGCGCTGGTGTCGGCGACCGGTTTGGTCACGGCAGTCCTTTGGGCCCAGAGCTCGACGATTCGGGGGCATCGGCTTGGTCAGTGCCCGGCTGTTGAATCTCACCATCGGTGACGGCGATCTTCGACTCACGGCGGGGGTTCGCTTTGCCCGATGTGGTCTTCGCGGCCTTCTTTGCAGCGCTCTTGGCCGGAGCCTTCTTGGCTGGTTGCTTCTTCGCCGCGCTTCTGGCCGGGGCCTTCTTGGCCGGTTGCTTCTTCGCGGCCTGTGCTTTCTTTGCCGCCTTTTGCTCTGCGGACAAGTCGACTTCGGGCAGCTCGTCGACCGGCCAGTTCTTCAGGGTGTCCAGATACAGCTGGCGCACCTCGGCAATGCGGTCCGGCAGTGTGTCGAGAGACCAGTCGTCGACCGGGATCGGCGGAAAGACCGCGACGTCGACCGTGCCGGGATTGATCGTCGTGGAGTTTCGCGAGGCGACGATCTCGGCATTGCGAATCACGATGGGCACGATGGGGATTCCCGCCGCCATCGCGATCCGGAAGGGACCCTTCTTGAAGGGCCCGACTTCGGTGGTGTCCAACCGGGTGCCCTCGGGCGCGATCACGATCGACAACCCGTTTCTGGCGCGGTCCTCGACGGTGTGCAGCGTCTCCACCGCGGCCGCCGAGTCGTCGCGGTCGATGAACACCCCGTCCAGTAGCTTGCCGAGGGTGCCCATAATCGGGTCGTTCTGCAATTCCTTCTTGGCCACCGCAACCCAGTTGTCGCGTACCAGCGCTCCGGCGATAACCGGGTCAACTTGGTTGCGGTGGTTGAAGATAAAGACCGCCGGACGCTGGGCGGTCAGGTTTTCCTTTCCGATCACATTCAGGTGTACGCCGCTGGTGGCGAGCAACAACTGGGAGAAGTTGGAAGTGAAGAAGTTCACCCCACGCCGCCGGCTACCGGTCAGCACACCGAGGCCTACCGCCCCGGCCGCGACCGGGAACATCGTGCTGAAACCGGCGAGTGTTCGCAGCTGCCGCCGCAGACCCACACCGCCGCGGCTGTTGAACTTCAGAATCGGCCAGCCGCGGCGTTTGGCGACGGCGGCCATCTTGCCTTCGGGGTTGGTCGGCCGCGGATTGCCGACCAAGTACATCAGGGCGACGTCCTCGTCCCCGTCGGCGTAGAAGTAGCTGTCCTTGAGGTCGATGCCGTGTTCGGCCGCAAAACGCTGTACCGCTGCGGCTTTGCCGGGCCCCCACAAGATCGGCCGCACCACATCGCCGGTAAGCAGTCCGTCTGCATTGACCTCGAACTTGTTGGTGAGCATGTTGGTGATGCCCAGGAAACGGGCCACCGGTTCGACCTGGATGGTCAGCGCCGAGGAGCTCAGGACCACGGTATGCCCACGCGCCATATGGGCCCGAACCAGCTCACGCATTTCCGGATAGATCCGGGGCTCTATCCGCTGGTGAAACAGCCGCTCACCGATCTCCTCCAAATCGCTTAACTGCCGTCCCCGCAGCGCCGAAGACGCCTTGATGATGAGATCCTCGAACTCGATGCGTCCCAGCGTATGGTTCAGACCGGCCTGGACCATGCTGAGCAGCTCGCCGACACCCATATCGCGGCGGCGCAGCCGTTCTTGGGTGAGGATGACGGCGGTAAAGCCCGCGACCAACGTCCCGTCGAGATCGAAAAACGCGCCGACCTTCGGCCCCGCAGCGCTGGCCATGATCTCGGCCACCGATCCGGGTAACCGCAAGTCGCCGCCAGGCTTGCCGGTCTCGCGCTGTTCGCCTTGAGATTGCGACATGCTCATGAGCCCGACACCGAACGAGACGCCGCACCGGCCGGGGCGGTGAAGGATGCCGGAATCGCCCGCGGTGCGGGCTCACCGGCCAGCGCCAAGATCTCGTCGAAACCCTCGAGCAGGCACTGGGCGAACAAGTCGTCGTTTCGCACGGATGCCCGGTCGTAGCGCGCGGTGATGGTGCACCAGCCGCCCCGCGATATCAGGACCACCATCATGGCCACACCCGGCAGCGGGCCGATGCCGTACTGCCGCAATATCTTTGCACCGGCGACGAAGGTGTCGCCGGGGTAGACCGGGACATTGCTGGCCTGCACGTCCGAACCCACCACCGAGCCGGTAATCCCTTCGAGGACGGCTGTGGGCAAGATGCTCAACACCGGCGCGATGGACCCGACGATGTTCATCGCGGGCTCGTCGCGGCGCTGCGTCATCTGGGCACGGATCTTCTTCATCCGGGTCACCGGATCGACGGTGCCGATGGGCGCCGCCAAGTTGACTCCCGTGAATTGATTGCCGCCGGCTGAAGCGCCTTCGGCCCGCAAGTTCACCGGCACCGCCATCGGCAAGGTGCTGATCGGCAGGCCGTGGGCCTCGTGGTAACGCCGCAGCGCGCCGCACACGCCCGCGAGGTAGGCGTCGTTGATCGACCCGCCACCTGCCTTGGCGGCCCGGTGCAGTTCGGAGAGCCGGATGTCGATCGCCTCGGTGCGGGTGGTCAGGCTACGCCGCCGCAGCAGCGGCGACGGCTCGGCGGCGCGGTTCAACACCCGAACGCCCGACATCGCGTAGCCCACGATTCCGGACACCGTGGAGACGGGATCCAGAACCGCTCGCCCGGCCACCGACACCGCCCCGGACAGCGCGCCCAAAAGGCCGCCGACGATGGCCATGGGTAAATGGTTGATGCCCTCGCGCATCAAGTCGTTAGGCGACAGATCCTGCGGAATGGGTTGCGGTGGCGTCGGCCTCGGCGGTGGTTCCCGCTCCAAGTCGTAGATTTCAGCGAACATCTCGACACCACCGACACCGTCGGTGACAGCGTGGCTGACATGAAGAAGCATCGCGGCCTTGCCATCGGCCAGGCCCTCGACCAGTGTGGCTGTCCACAATGGCCGCGAGATGTCCAGCGGCGACTGCAGAATCACCTCGGCGAGATCGAAAACTTGTCGCAGCGTGCCGGGTTCGGCGACGCGCACCCGACGTACATGGAAGTCGAGATTGAAGTCGGGATCGACCACCCAACGCGGCGACGCGGTCGGCAGCGTCGGAACCACGACCTTTTGCCGCAGCCGCAACACCCGCCGGGAGGCGTTTTCGAAGCGGGTCCGGAAACGGTCCCAGTCCGGCGTGGCGTCGAGTAGTTCCAGCGCCATGATCCCCGAACGGGTCCGCGGATTGGCTTCGCCGCGATGCAGCAAATAGTCGACCGGTCCCAGGTCGTTGGACAATTCGGCGGCCTCGACCGGCTCAGCCATGGTCACGACCCCACCAGGATTGGATAACTCGACGCGCCAACCTTGTCACCGCCATCAAGCCTCCTGCGTCAGACCGTCAACCGAAATGCAGACACAACGCTAGTCCGGTCGCAGCGGCGGTGAAAGTGAGGATCCACACCTCGGCTCGGGTGCCCGGAGACCCGCACGGCGCGACCTCTTGTGGCGCACGAGTTCGGCTCGCGCCGGTGAGTTCAGCTGGCCGGAGTCGCCTGCAGGGCCAACGTGCTCAGCATCGAGCTGGCCCGCCGACCGTACACGACCCCGAGGAAATCAGCGACGGCATTGGCCGCCAGCCGGGATCGGACCGTCGGGGTGATGTCGAAAGCGTGGTGGGCATTGGCGAGCTCGGCGTAGGCCACCGTGCCGGCTCCCGCTCCGCGCAATGCCGCACAGAAGGCCCGTGCTTGCGCGCACGGCGCCAGCGGATCTTTGTCACCGTGCAGCACGAAGAACGGAGGCGCGTCCCGGTGCACATAGGAAATCGGTGAAGCCGAGGTAAAGCGCTCCGGGTCTTGGGAATACCGGGTCTTCATCACGAAATGCTCGAGGAACGGCAGCATCATCTCGTGCATGTTGTCGAAGTCGGTGAAGTCGTATACCCCGTAATACGGTGCCACCGCCTGAACCGTCGTGTCGGCATGTTCGAACCCGGGCTGAAACCTCGGGTCGTTGGGAGTGAGCGCCGCCAAGGAAGCCAGGTGCGCGCCGGCTGACCCGCCCGTGAGGGCGATGAAGTCGGAGTCGCCACCGTAGTCACCGATGTTCTCGCGGACCCAGGCGATGGCCCTTTTGACGTCGATGACGTGTGCGGGGAAACTGCAGCGTGGGCTTTTGCTGTAGTTGATCGACACGCAGATCCAACCCAGTTCCACCATCCGGCTCATCAACGTGTACGCCTGCGGGCGTTTGCCGTTGACGGTCCACGCACCCCCGGGAACCTGGATCAGCACCGGCGCACGGCGCCCCGGCGCCAGGTCGGGACGCCGCCAGATGTCGAGCAGATGCGCCCGACCACCTGGGCCGTAGGAAATGTCGGAGGTCTGGGCCGCGTAGCGGCGGCGAGGCCCCGACGGCAGCAGGCTGCCCCGCCGGGTGAACGCGGAAGGATCCCCGCTCGGGTGCGACACCAAGTCACGGAAGTCCGGACCAAAAGACTCCTCGAGCGCCGCGGTGAGCGCTAGGTCCGCTCGCTGCGCCGCCCAGGCGGTGCCGAATCGGCCGATCGCCGGGGGCGTCACCCGAGACAGCGCATGCCCGGTCAATACGTGCAGGGGAAACTCTGTGGACACCCAACCCGCGACCCAGCCGAGCGCAAACGGCGAACCCCGAAGCAACACGGCACCGGACCGAATGGTGTCTTTGGCGTCTGCCGCGAGCTGTGCTCCCTGCCGCAGCGCCTCGGCACCAGCACGTGAGCACCGCGAAGTCACACTGGCCATGCACATAACAAAGCCCACCCCTCGACGTCGGGCACACGCGTCGTTGCGGTTAACGGCCGCTTACCGGCCGGTGTTGTACGTGTGTCGAGGCTCACACCATAACCGATTTTCGGCGTAGCGGAAGACTTTTCGGATCCGTCGTGTCGCCGGGACTGATCTTGAATCCAGGTTTGGATAGACTGACCTGCGCATTGCCTCCGTAGCTCAGGTGGATAGAGCAAGGGCCTTCTAATCCCTAGGTCGCACGTTCGAGTCGTGCCGGGGGCACTGGCTGTGACCCTTGTTGTTTTTGTGTCAGGCGTGACTTGAGTTGGTGGTCGGCTCGACCCCATCGTGCACCTCCGGTGATTTTCGTTTGCTGTCGATCTCGGCTCAGACCGGCGACGCCGGTTGCCAGGCAGATGCGCTGTTTGCCAACGCGACGCGGCCTTCCCGAATCGCAGTTGGCCAAGCAGCGCCATCGGGTGTCCACCGGCGGTCCCGAAGCGGCTCGACCACTCATGCCGCGGACCCCGAGAACTCGGAAGCGATCGTCTCGGTCGCATCCACAAGGACCAATAGTTCGACACCGGCGCCGAGCACGAACAGTCCGGTGCTTGCCGCTAAGGGGTAGCCAACCGCGTTAACCAGCCCGAAAGGGTCGCCGGCGGCGAATTGCTCAATCCCGTCGAAGAAAAAGTTGAGGTTATACGCCGGGAGCGTGATCGCCAGGGCGCTCGTCATGTCGGCCGTAGCACGAAACGTTGCGTAGCCGGTAGCGGCCATCCTGCCGAGAGTGTCAGCAATATGGATATTCGCTGCCTGCAATTCGGCGAGGTCGATATACGTCAGGAAGCCGCCGGGCGTCCCGGCAGGAAAATTGAACGTCATCGCATCGACCGCGCCCGATAGGGAAAGGTATGGCAAACCTGCCGACGCCAGCTCGTGCGCGGCATCGGCAATGCCCTGATGCGTCCCGGCAACGAGGAGGTCGAGCACGGTCAGCGGGCTGACGTCGGGAAACAGTCCGAACGGAGTCGGCACGTTCGCCGGCGTGGTCGAATAGCCATAACGCGGGTCCCCGTAACCCAGGTTCACCAGCGTAGTCAAGTTGGGCTGGAGCAGGTCAGCCAGCGGGTTCCCGATGAACGGGATTGATCGCAGCGGGTACAAGAGCGGGAGGTCAGGGGTTCGAACCAAGTAGTAGCTGGTCATCGTCGGGCCGTCGGTCGGTAGTAGGATCGCGCCGCTGAGCTGCTCAGGGGTGAGACTCGGGATGGTGCCATGCAGATAGTAGATACCGGCTAAGGCGTTGAGGTCGGCTAGCAAATTGAGCGGATATCGTGGGAAATCGGCAATTCCGTCGTATTCGACGGTGTATACGGCGGTTGGGTAGAGATCGGCCGGGGTTGCGTCGCTGAATGTCAGTCCAATGCTCGGCACGAATAACCCGGCGAAGCGTGAAAAGAGGCCGCCGTTGGGACTGTTGGGGTTCCCGAACAGCACGAAAGACAGCTGATCTGGCGTCGGCGCGTTCGGCCCCAGGACGGCCAAGGCCCGCATTTCCAACGACGATATGGTGGCACTCTGCGAGTACCCGAATACGGTGACGTGATTTCCGGCGCCGATCTGCTGAGTAATCGCCTGGTGCAGGATCGCGACGCCACGAGACACCGACGTGTCAAACATCAGGTCCATGACGCCGGTGTACGGATATAGCGCTGCCGGGGTGGCGAGGCTCTGGGGAACCGCCCCCGGCGTATGCGGTTTGATGAAGGCCTCATAAACGCTGTCGAGATAGCTTTGACCAGGGATCGGGGTCCCACTTCCGCCCATAATCAGCGCTATATCTTGCGCAAGAGCAGCCGCCACCTTGGGTATCGACGTCGCCGCACTGCCGCCGAGAGCCGCCACGCCGGAGCCGCCGTCGACCAGCGAGTGCCCGAACGCCTGGGTGGACGCATTCGCTTCGCTGACTAGATCCTGCAGCGACGACGCAATGTCCGCCTCAGCACATGTGTAGGCCCGAGCACCCGCAGTCAGCGATTCCACGAATTCCTCGAGAAACGTCGCGGCTTGCGCGGTCACGGCTTGATAGCTTCGAGCGTGCGCGCTCAACAGCTCGGCGATCGCCGTCGATACCTCGTCGGCCGCTGGGGCTAGCACCCCAATGGTTGCGGCCGCCGCGGCGACGTTGGCCGCATCGACGCTCGACCCAAGAGCGGTCAAATCCGTTGCCGCGGAGGTCAACAGTGCCGGCGTCGTGGTCACGAGGGACATGCTTCCTCCGACTACCCGCGTACTCGAGGCCTCGGCGTGGAAACCCGCTCGCATCCGTTGATAGACTCCATCGCCCATCGCGCGGGCCCAAGAGCTTGACGCGTTGCTGATCCCAGGGGTGAATCGACTGTGACGGACATTTCGCCACCAACGGTGCCCGCCGCCCCTTCGGGAACGATTCGTCAATCATGAAATGCGCTGGTCGCGCAGGCAGGTAGGCACTCAGTGCCGACGAGGCCCGTCTACCGGCGCCGTGCCGGGACGATCCGACGGTGAGCGAGGTCTCCCCACGCGACGTCGCAGCTTAGCCATAATGCGCGTGGCCTCGACGGACCGCGATAGTCAATTGATTTGTCCGGCAAGCTAATCCGCCGGTAGTCAGGCTGAGCCGAGAATAATGTTGCGAGTCAACGCGACAACCAGCAGCATGGGCACGACCAAAACCCGTCAGCATTCCTGGGCTTTGCTCGTTTCCGACCCTTGCTCGCAAGGGCTCCGATGTCCCCCTGTCAGCGGACGTGCGACCCCCCCGTCTGGGGGGTTTGAATTTCCTCCGTTCGGGGGATGGTTGCGCTGCGTTCCAGCCGCTCATCATGGGTGCAGATAACCATTCGTTTGTATTGTCACCCAGTCATATGTATCGGATGGGTAGCTCGCGACGCACTCGCGCCCGGGTGACCGCAGTCCTACCGAAAGGTTGCGAGCACATGTTTCTCGACGACCGTCTAGAAGACCAGAGCCTCAACACCGGCACCCCAGTCGCCGCGATTGACGTCGATCCAACCTTGGTCGCCACCCGAGCGCCCAGATCGCGGCGCCGCATATGCATGTCCTGGGTGGCGATCGGAGCGCTGGCACTCACGGGCACGGAATCACCCCGGCGAGCGTCGTCGCGCACTGTGACAAGGACAGCACCTCATAGGCCGGATCAGCCGCCGGAGCCTTGGGCCGCTGCCGTCGCCACCGTAGCAACGAGGGCGACACCCCACAACGCCGCAGGCTTGGCCCGGTCGGCCAGTGACGCCGCCAACGACGAGTGGGCACTGGCCGGCGGCGGGGTTCATGGCGGTTTGTCATGACCGCGCCCATCTGGTTGGCCTCGCCACCGGAGGTGCACTCGGCGTTGCTGAGCGCCGGTCCAGGTCCGAGTTCGATGGTGGCGGCTGCCGCGGGGTGGTCGTCGCTGAGTGCAGAGTATGCATCAGTGGCTCATGAGCTCTCGACTGCATTGGGCGCCATTCAGGCGGAGGCCTGGCAGGGGCCCAGTTCCGAGATATGCCTGGCTGCCTATGCACCGTACGTGGCGTGGTTGATGCGGGCCAGTGCCGATAGTGCCGCCGCTTCCGCTGCCCACGAGTCTGCGGCCGGGGCCTACGCTACGGCGTTGGCCGCGATGCCTACTTTGGGCGAATTGGCTGCCAACCACGCGGCCCATGCTGTGCTGGTCACGACGAATTTCTTCGGCATCAATACGATTTCGATCGCGCTGAACGAGGCCGATTACGCGCGGATGTGGATCCAGGCCGCTACCACGATGAGTGTCTATGAGGGGTCGAGTACCGCAGTGTTGACCACGGCGCCTCGTACCCCGCCGGCACCCGTGATCATCAAATCCGGCACCGGCGAGACCAGCGACGTCGCGACGATCGGTCAGGCTCTCGCCAACGACCCGTTTCCACTATGGACTTTGCTGTGGGGCTTGGTGGAAACAATGTTGATAGAGATTATCGGTGTGCCTTTTTTTACGCTCTTCGTGATTGCGGTGATAATTCTATCGCCGTTATGGTTATTTGCCGCCTTCTTAGCGGGATTGCTTGGCTATTCGGCTTTTGTCGGTAACATTTTGCAGTATTTAAGTTACACGTGGTTTGCAATCGGTGTCATGGCGCTCGGCTTCATGATGATTCCCTTTGTGCTGGGCTACGACATCGCAAACGCGGTGATCTACTGGATTACCCACCTAAGCGTTGGGATTATTTCGACGCTGGCGAGTCCGCTGGCGGCAGGGGCGACAGTGTCGGCTGCAGGAGTCGCTACGAACGCGAGCACCACGTCGGGTGCCATTCTCGGGAGTGTGACGGGTGCGGCCATCGGCGGCGTGGCGCCGACGGCGGTCGCGTCAGCGACGTTGCCGGAAGCGCGTGTGGTCTCGGTGTTGGGAGATTCTCCGGGACCGCTGCCGACGGCTTCTGAGCGGGGTGTCGGCACGTTGGGTTTTGCCGGAACCGCCTCCAAGGCGGTCGTTACGCAGGCTGCTGGCTGGGCAACGGTTGGAGGTGGCGGGTTGGGCGAGCCGCCGCAAGCGCCGATGTTGCCGGGGTGTTGGAATCCGAATGTGATTTGCTGAGCCAATTTGGCTTCGATGATGAAACAACGCGCACCCTGACTTGTCGTTACAGGTCCAACAAAGCCGTCGCCGGCGACTCGATCAGGTCACGTAGTTCGCACAGGAATTGGGCCACCTGGGCGCCGTCCGCCACGCGGTGGTCGAAAACGCATGTCAACGTCATCGTCGGGCGAGCGACGATGTCGTTGTCGACGACCACCGGCCGCGTCTTGATGGCTCCCATCCCCAAGATGGCCGCTTCGGGGTGGTTGATCACCGGCACACCGTCGTCGACGCCCAACGCCCCGAAGTTCGACACGGTAAACGTCGAACCAGTCAACTCGGCCGGGGTGAGCGTGCCTTCACGCGCACCGCTAATCAATTCGGCTGTGCGGCAAGCAAATCCGCGGGTGGTCAGACGTTGCGCGTCAGTGATGACCGGAACCAACAGTCCCCGCTCGGTTGCCACGGCAAACCCCAAATGCACACGACGGTAGCCATGCACCTGCGGCCCGGAATCCGAGTCAACCCACGTCGAATTGAGAATCATGTTATGGGTCAACGCGATAACGACAAACCGCAGTGACAGCACGAATGGCGTGACGTCTCCCCCACAGCGGCCGCGAAGGGTCTCTGACAGCTGCAACAAACCGCTGCAGTCAACCTGCACGCTGGCTGACGCATCGGGGATTTCCTTGTGAGACGAAATCATTCGCTGTGCCATCCGGGCCTGCACACCGCGCACCGGTCGCACGTCGGTATCAATCCCCGACACATGAGCTGCGGCGAGCACGTCCGCGCGGGTGATCACGCGGGCGACGTCCGGCCCGCGCTGCAGTGCGGCCAGATCAACCCCTAATTCCTTGGCCAACATGCGAGCCGACGGCACCGCGCGCGGCCGAGCGCCTCGTCTACTGCGGTCGAAATCCGCGTCGGTCCCATACCCCACCAGCGTCGGTGCGCCAGCCTCAGCATCGCCAACCATTGCTGCTGCCATGACCCGATCCGGTGCGGTATCGATGCGCACCAACATCGCGCCCACGTGAAGGACATCGCCTTCGGCGCCACCGATCTCGACGATCCGCCCGGCGAACGGGCTGGGGATCTCGACCTGCGCCTTGGCAGTCTCTACCGAGCACAGGGTCTGGTTGAGCTGCACATCCTCACCGACCGAGACGTTCCAGGACGTCACCGTGACTTCGTCGAGTCCCTCCCCAAGGTCGGGAACCAGAAAGTCCTTGATCCGCTGCGGTTCGGGGTTCATGGCTGCCCCAAAACCCGCTCCACGCAGTCCAGCAACCGATCCGGGCCGGGAAGCCACGCCTTCTCCAGACGTGCCGGTGGATACGGCGTATCGAAGCCGCAGGCACGCAGCACCGGAGCCTCCAAGTCGTAGAACAACTCTTCCTGGATACGAGCGGCCAGCTCCGCACCATAGCCCACATTTCGCGGCCCCTCGTGCATCACCACACACCGGCCCGTCCGGCTGATCGATTCGGCGATCGTGGCGAAGTCCAACGGCACCAACGAACGCAAATCGACGATCTCGAGATTCCAACCTCGTTGCTGCTCAGCAGTATCCGCGGCGGCAAGCGCCGTAGCCACCAAGCCGCCGTAGGTCAGCACACTGACATCGCCACCGGCCCGCCGCACGACGGCCTGCCCGATCGGGGCCTCCGGCCGGCTGGTATCGACGACCCCGCGAGCCCAATACCGGCGCTTCGGCTCCAAGTACATCACCGGGTCGGGGCAGACGATAGCATGCCGCAACAGCCAGTAGGCATCCGACGGATCCGACGGAACGACCACCTTCAGACCCGCCGTGTGGGCCCAATACGTTTCGGTGGACTCCGAATGGTGTTCGGCCGAGCCGATACCGCCGAACGACGGAACCCGGACCGTGACGGGCATGTCCACCTGACCGTGGGTGCGGAAGCGATACTTGGCCAGGTGGCTGACAATCTGGTCGAACGCCGGATAGGTGAAGCCGTCAAACTGAATCTCGGGTACCGGCACAAACCCACGCAACGCCAACCCCACGGCGATCCCGATCACCGCGGACTCCGCCAACGGTGTGTCGAAACAACGGGCTTCGCCAAATGTTTCAGCCAGTCCTTCGGTCACCCGGAATACCCCACCCTGGGTCGCGACATCCTCACCGAAGACCAGGACCCGCTCGTCGGCGACCATAGCGTCGTGCAGTGCGCGGTTGATCGCTTGCACCATGGTGATCGGGTGCGGTGCCGGCCCCAGCGGTTGCGCTAACCGCGACAGCGGCAGCCGTTCCTCCGAGGGCGTTGGGCGATCGGCAATCTGAGTCATGGACGCCTCCCTATTCGGTCCGCGCCAATTCGGCGCGCAACTGCCGGCGCTGCGCTTCAAGCTCCGGTGTGATGTGGGCGTAGACCGCGGTGAAGAGTTCGTCGACGTCGAAATCGGGCGCGTCAAAGACGGCGTCGCGCAGTTCGGCCCGTTGCCCCCTCGAACGGGCGACGACCCGGTCCTCGAGGCTCTGCGACCACAGCCCCAGGCCCTGCAGGTAACGCCGAAAGCGTGGAATCGGGTCCAGATCCAGCCACCGATCCAGATCCTGCTGATCGCGATATCGGGTGGGATCGTCGGCGGTGGTGTGTGGGCCCAGGCGATAGGTCACCGCCTCGATCAGCGTGGGACCGTTACCGGCTCGGGCCCGAGCGGCGGCCTCGGCCATCACCGCATAGCACGCCAGCACATCGTTGCCGTCCACTCGGATGCCGGGTATGCCATAGCCGATTGCCTTGTGCGCGAGGGAAACAGCAGCCGTCTGCTTTCGTACTGGCGTCGATATCGCCCACTGGTTGTTCTGCACATAGAACAGGCACGGCACCCCGAATACACCGGCGAGATTCAGCGCCTCATGGACGTCGCCCTCGCTGGTGGCGCCGTCGCCCAGGAAGGCGACAGTCACCGAGTCCTCGCCGAGGCGTTGGGCGGCCATCGCGGCGCCGACGGCGTGCAATGTCTGGGTGCCGACCGGAACGGACATCGGAGCGCAGCACTTCCTCGTGAATTCCAGCCCGCCATGCCAGCTTCCGCGCCATGCGGCGCCCACGTGTCCGGGCGGGATGCCACGCACCAGGTATACGCCCAATTCACGGTATTGCGGAAACAACCAGTCGGTCGCGCGCAGGCATGCGGCCGCTCCCACCTGCGCAGCCTCCTGGCCACGACAGGGTGTGAACAGCGCCAATTCACCTTGGCGCTGCAGGTTGACGAACTCGTCGTCCAGCTCCCGCGTGACCACCATCATCTCGTAGAGCCAGCACAGCGTCTCCGCGGACAGATCGCGGCTGTAATGCTCGTCCGCGGTCGGTGTGCCGTCCGGGCCAACGAGTTGCACCGGCTCGAGGTCGACCGTCATCGGTGTCTGACACTTGCGAGCCATACCGCCTCCTCAGCTCACGCCGTCACGCCATGGTGAGGATGCCCGCCGGGCAGGCCGCATCTTCGCGTCGGCGCGCGTGGTGCGGCGGGTCAATAGCAAAGCTGAGCCAGCACTACATGGAGCCGGAGTCAGCGGCTGGCTGACCATTCGGCTCGGATCGCCGCAACACTGGCGCTTCTCCCATTATGCTCCCAAATCCGAAGACGCCGGGCTGATCGGCGGCGCCGGTGCGCACGTGTCGGGACACCCCAACTAGCCAGACGAGGCGGCCGGGCGCGGTCCGACGTCCGCGCCCCGGGACCACCGACAGCAAAGCCGTCGTCACCCGAGCGCGGATTCCCCCGCCCGCCGCAACAGCATTTCCGCGTGCCTGAGCACCGGTGAGTCGACCATCTGCCCCTCGAACGCGAACACCCCACGCTCGTTTCGCGAGGCGGCCAGCACTCGCCGCGCCCAGTCAAGCTTCTCGTCGCTGGGTCGATACGCCTTGCGCACCACCGGGACCTGGCTCGGGTGAATGCACACTGTGGCATCGAAACCCACCGCGGCAGCGTCGATCGCCTCCTGCCGCAGGCCCTCGATGTCGCGGATATCCAGGTGCACGGCATCCAGGGCCAAACGGCCGAACGCGGACGCCGCCAGCAGGATCGTTGACCGCACGTGGCGGGCCACATCCCGGTAGCCGCCGTCCGCGCGCCGGCTGGCGCTGCCGCCCAGGGTGGCGATCAGGTCCTCGGCCCCCCACATCATTCCCACGGTGCCGTCGACGGCGGCGATCTCGGCGGCAAATACCGCACCGCGCGCCGTCTCCACCAGCGCGATGACGTCGCGCGGTGCGAGCGCGGCCACCTGTGCCGCCGACTCGGCCTTGGGCAGCATGACCGTCTGATACGCGGTGGCCCCCAATGCCTCCAAGTCACGGGCCTGCTCATCGGTGCCGGCCGCGTTGATGCGCACCACGGTGCGTTCGGGGTCCAGTGGGTTGTCGCGCAGCGCTTGACGCGCGGCCGACTTCTCCGCCTGGGCCACACCGTCTTCGAGATCGAGGATCACCACGTCGGCGGCAGCGGCGGCCTTGGTGAAGCGCTCCGGGCGGTCGGCCGGGCAGAACAGCCACCCCGGGCCCGCCGCGCGTAGGTTCATCGCGCCTCCTCGACCGGCCGTTTCTGGACCAGCGTGGTGCGCACCGCGCGGGCCACTATCTCGCCGTGCTGGTTACGTGCGGTGTGCTCCAGGGTGACAATGCCTTCGCCGGGGCGGCTTTTCGACTCCCGCTTGCCGGTGCACACCGTCTCGGCGTACAGGGTGTCGCCGTGAAAGACCGGCTTGGGAAACGACACCTCCGCGAAACCGAGGTTGGCCACGATGGTGCCGAGCGTCAGCTGTGACACCGATAGCCCGACCATCGTCGAGAGGGTGAACATCGAGTTCACCAGCCGCTCACCGCGAAACCCCGGCTGCTGCGCCGCCCAGGCCGCGTCGAGATGCAGCGATTGGGTGTTCATCGTCAGTGTGGTGAACACGACGTTGTCTGCCTCGGTGACGGTGCGTCCGGGTCGGTGCAGGTAGGTGGTTCCGATCTCGAACTCTTCGAACCACAAGCCTCTCTGGACTATCGTTGCGCCGACTGTGGATTCTGCGACGCGACTCGCCGATGTGGTGTCGCCAGGTTCACGCTCGCCGGCAGGTCTGCTCACGACAGCCCCAGTGATCGTGCGATCAGCATCAGTTGCACCTCGGTGGTGCCCTCACCGATTTCGAGGACCTTGCTGTCGCGGTAGTGACGCGCCACCGGGTATTCGTTCATGAAGCCGTAGCCGCCGTGAATCTGGGTGGCGTCGCGCGCGTTGTCCATCGCCGCTTCCGACGAGACCATCTTGGCGATCGCCGCCTCCTTTTTGAAGGGCTTGCCCGCCAACATCTTTGCCGCAGCCTCGTAGTACGCTGTGCGCGCGACGTGGGCCCGCGCTTCCATCCGTGCGATCTTGAAGCTGATCGCCTGATACGAACCGATAGGCTGGCCGAACGACTGACGTTCCTTGGCGTACTTAACGCTCTCGTCGACGCAGCCCTGCGCCGCCCCGGTCGCCAGCGCGGCAATTGCGATACGGCCCTCGTCGAGGATGGACAAGAAGTTGGCATAACCCGTTCCCTGAGCGCCCAGCAGGTTTTCGGCCGGCACGCGGGCATCGGTGAACGTCAGCGGGTGGGTGTCCGACGCGTTCCAGCCGACCTTGTTGTAGACCGGCTCGACGGTGAATCCCGGTGTGCCGCTGGGAACGATGATCGTCGAGATCTCCTTCTTGCCGTCCGCCACGCTTCCGGTGACGGCCGTGACGGTGACCAGCGAGGTGATATCGGTGCCCGAGTTGGTGATGAACTGCTTGCTGCCGTTGATGATCCACTCATCCCCCTCGAGCCGAGCGGTGGTGCGGGTGCTGCCCGCGTCGGAGCCCGCACCGGGCTCGGTCAGTCCGAAACCGGCCAGCGCGCGGCCGGCGGTCAGATCCGGTAACCACTTGTGTTTCTGCTCTTCGGTGCCGAACCGGAAAATCGGCATCGCACCCAGACCGACCGCGGCCTCCAAGGTGATGGCCACCGACTGGTCGACCTTGCCGAGCTCCTCCAGCGCGAGCGCCAACGCGAAATAGTCGCCGCCCATGCCGCCGTAAGCCTCGGGGAACGGCAGGCCGAACAGCCCCATCTCACCCATCTTGGCGACGACTTCGTACGGGAAGCTGTGTTCCTCATCGTGTTTGGCCGATACCGGCGCGACCACGGTGCGCGCGAAGTCAGCCACCGTGTCTTTGAGGTCTTGGTATTCCTTGGGTAATGTCCCCGCGGTAATCATCGTCGTCATGATCCTTGATCCTTGATCCGGGCCAACACCTGGTCGACCTTCACCTGCTCTCCGACGGACACCAGCACCTCCAACTGCCCCGAAACCGGTGCGGTGAGCGCGTGTTCCATCTTCATCGCCTCCACCACCACCACCACGTCGCCCTCGGCAACCTCGGTGCCGGAGGCAGATTGCACCGCGATGACGTTGCCGGGCATGGGGCTGACGACTTCGGCCTGCCGCTCGCCGGCAGCGCGATGAATCTTGCGCTCTTCGGCCTCGCGGATATGCCAGGTTCCGCGCTCGTCGGCGATCCAGAGGTGGCGGTCGGCCTCGGCCCATCGGTAGTCACGGCGCACCCCGTTCAGCGTCACGCTCATCCGGTCCCGCGCGAGTTGCACACTGGCGCCCAGGATTTCACCGTCGCCGACCTGCACCCGGGCCGCCTCCGGTAAGCCCCACACCGACACCGTCTCGGTACGCAGCGGAGTCTGCATCGCGGTTCGCACCGGGGCACCACCGCCGCCCACTCGCCATCCGCTCGGGGCGGCCCACAGGTCGCCCGCAGCTTGGCGAGCCAACACCCATTGCACGTAGAGGCCACCCGCGGCGAACACATCGTCGGGCGCCGCCAGCGGCGCAAAGTCGGCCACCCGCTCGTCCAGCAGTGCGGTGTCCAAATCCCCGGACTGCACCCGCTCGTCGGCCAGCAGGAAGCGCAGGAATTCGACATTGGTCTGCACGCCCAGGACCGCGGTGTGCGCCAGCGCCTGGTCCAGCCGCGCCAGCGCCTGCTCGCGATCCGCCCCGTGCGCGATCACCTTGCTCAGCATCGGGTCGTAGTCACTGCCGACCACCGTGCCCGCCAGCAGCGACGAGTCCACCCGCACACCCGCACCGGCGGGTTCGATCACCCGCAACACCCGCCCGCCGGTGGGCAGAAAGCCGCGTGCGGGATCCTCGGCGTACACCCGCGCCTCGATCGCATGTCCGGACAGTTCGATGTCGTCCTGTGCAAATGGCAGCTTCTCGCCGGCAGCCACCCGTAGCTGCCACTCGACGAGATCCAGCCCGGTGACCGCCTCGGTGACCGGGTGTTCCACTTGCAGGCGGGTGTTCATCTCCATGAAGAAGAACTCGTCGGGACGCTCGGCGGAGACGATGAATTCCACCGTTCCGGCGCCGACGTAGTCGACACTGCGGGCGGTGTTGCAGGCGGCGGCGCCGATTCGCGCCCGCGTCTGCGTGTCGAGCAGCGCCGACGGCGCTTCCTCGATGACCTTCTGATGGCGGCGCTGCAGGCTGCACTCACGCTCGCCCAGATGCACCACGTTGCCGCGTGTGTCGGCAAGCACCTGCACCTCGATATGCCTGGGCCGCAATACGAATCGCTCCAGGAACAGGGTGTCGTCACCGAAGGAGGAGCCGGCTTCGCGACGCGCACTCACCAGCGCGTCACGCAGCCGCGCCGGGTCCTCGACCAACCGCATTCCCTTGCCGCCACCGCCCGCGGACGGCTTGATCAGCACCGGATAGCCGACCCCGGCGGCCGCCGCCACCAGGTCGTCGTCGCTGAGCCCCGGCTTGGCAACGCCGGGTACGACAGGCACGTCGAAGGCGGCGACCGCGTTCTTGGCGGTGATCTTGTCACCCATCACCTCGATCGCCCGCGTCGGCGGCCCGAGGAAAACGATCCCGGCACGCTCACAGGCTGCCGCGAAATCGGCCTTCTCCGAAAGGAACCCGTAACCGGGGTGGATCGCCTGCGATCCGGTACGCGCGGCGGCGTCGAGCACCTTGTTGATGTCCAGGTAGCTGTCGCGCGCCGGAGCCGGCCCCAGCCGCACCGCTTCGTCCGCTTCCAGCACATGCCGCGCGCCGGCGTCGGGGTCGCTGTAGACCGCCACCGAGCGGATCCCTAGCCGGCGCAGAGTGCTGATCACCCGCACCGCGATCTCGCCGCGGTTGGCCACTAATACCGTGTCAAACATCACGTCACATCCGGAAGACGCCGTAGGAAACCGGTTCCAGCGGTGCCCGAGAGCACACTGAAAGAGCAAGCCCGACAACAGTTCTAGTATCAGCCGGATCGATGATGCCGTCGTCCCACAGGCGGGCGGTCGAATAATAGGGGTTGCCCTGGCACTCGTACTGCTCACGAATCGGCGCCTTGAACGCCTCCTCATCGTCAGCAGGCCAGGGCGTGCCGGCCGCGGACAGCTGCTCACCGCGCACGGTGGCCAGCACCGACGCCGCCTGCTCGCCGCCCATCACCGAGATCCGCGCATTCGGCCACATCCATAGGAAGCGCGGCGAGTACGCCCGTCCGCACATCGAATAGTTGCCTGCACCATAGGATCCGCCGATCACGACGGTCAACTTCGGCACCCGGGCACAGGCCACGGCGGTGACCATTTTGGCGCCGTGCTTGGCGATACCGCCGGCCTCGTAGTCCCGGCCGACCATGAACCCGGCGATGTTCTGCAGGAACAGCAGCGGGATCTTGCGCTTGTCGCACAGTTCGATGAAATGCGCACCCTTGAGCGCGGATTCACTGAACAATACGCCGTTGTTGGCGACGATGCCGACCGGGTGTCCGTAGATGCGCGCGAAGGCGGTCACCAGAGTCTTGCCGTATTTTGCCTTGAATTCCGTGAATTCGCTGCCGTCGACCAGTCGCAGCAGAACCTCGTGCACGTCGTAGGGCACCCTCGGGTCGGGGGGAACCACGCCGTAAAGCTCGGCCTGCGGGTACTTGGGGTCGACCACACGCGTCACGTCCCACTGAGCCGGATCGCGGGGCGCGAAGGTGGCCGCGATGGAGCGCACGATGCGCAACGCATGTTCGTCGTCGTCGGCGAGATGGTCGGTGACACCCGATGTCCGCGAGTGCAAGTCGCCGCCGCCGAGCTCCTCGGCCGTGACGATCTCGCCGGTGGCGGCCTTGACCAGTGGCGGTCCGCCCAGGAAGATGGTGCCCTGCTCACGGACGATGACGGCCTCGTCGCTCATCGCCGGCACATAGGCGCCGCCGGCCGTGCAGGAGCCCAGAACTGCCGCCACTTGCGGAATTCCCTTGGCGCTCATGGTCGCCTGGTTGTAGAAGATCCGCCCGAAATGCTCGCGGTCGGGAAACACCTCGTCCTGGCGTGGCAGGAAGGCGCCGCCGGAGTCGACCAGGTAGATGCACGGCAGTCGATTCTGCAGCGCGATCTCCTGGGCGCGCAGGTGCTTCTTGACCGTGATCGGGTAGTAGGTCCCGCCCTTGACCGTCGCGTCGTTGGCGACGATCACGCACTCGCGCCCGGATACCCGGCCGATTCCGGTGATGATCCCGGCGCCCGGCGACTCGTCGTCGTACATTCCGTTGGCAGCCAAGGGCGCCAACTCCAGGAACGGGCTGCCCGGATCGAGCAGCCGATCCACCCGTTCCCGGGGCAGCAGCTTGCCACGGCTGACGTGACGCTCTCGCGCGCGTTCGCTGCCGCCCAGTGCGGTAGTGGCGAGCTTGGTGTTCAACTCGGCCACCAGCCTGCGGTGCTCGTCGGCGAAGGACGGTGCGGCGACGGCGGTCACGGGGTAACCAGATCCCGCAATATGAGCCGTGGTTCAGTTCTCGCCACGACCTCGTCGACCGTCACCTCGGGCGCGGTCTCGATCAAATGCAGGCCGTCGTCGCAGACATCGATGACCGCCAATTCCGTGACGATGCGGTCCACGCAGCCCACGCCGGTCAATGGCAGCGTGCACTGCTCGACGATCTTGGGGCTGCCGTCTTTGGCCGCATGCTCCATCATCACGATCACCTTGCGGGCGCCGTGCACCAGGTCCATCGCGCCGCCCATGCCCTTGACCATCTTGCCCGGGATCATCCAGTTAGCGAGGTCGCCGGTGACCGAAACCTGCATGGCGCCAAGCACCGCGACGTCGAGATGGCCGCCGCGGATGATGCCGAAAGAGGTCGACGAGCCGAAGAACGCCGCGCCCGGCAGCGTGGTCACGGTCTCCTTGCCGGCGTTGATCAGGTCGGCATCGAGATCCTCGGGCTTGGGATATGGTCCGACGCCCAGGATCCCGTTTTCGGAGTGCAGGACAACGATCACGCCGTCGGGAATGTGGTTGGGAATCAAGGTGGGCATTCCGATGCCGAGGTTGACATACTGGCCGTCGCGGAATTCGGCGGCGACCCGTGCGGCCATCCCGTCTCTGCTCCAGGTCATCAGCGCACCGTCTCCTTCTCGATCCGCTTGGTGGGATTGGGCACGTGTACCACCCGCTGCACGAACACACCCGGGGTGTGCACCATCGCCGGGTCGATTTCACCCGGCTCGACGAGGTGTTCCACCTCGGCAATCGTGATCCTCCCCGCGGGCGCGCACTCGGGGTTGAAGTTGGCGGCAGCGTAGCGGTACACCAGGTTGCCGTGCCGGTCCCCTTTCCAGGCATGCACCAGCGCGAAGTCGGTGCGAATTCCCCGCTCCAAAACGTATGTGACACCGTCGAACTCGCGAGTCTCCTTCGGAGGCGACACCACCGCTACCGCACCCGACGCGTCGTAACGCCACGGCAGCCCGCCGTCGGCAATCTGGGTACCCACACCGGCCGGCGTATAGAAGGCCGGGATGCCCATGCCGCCGGCGCGCAGCCGCTCGGCCAGCGTGCCCTGCGGGGTGAGTTCCACCTCGAGCTCGCCGGCCAGGAATTGCCGAGCAAACTCCCTGTTCTCTCCCACATACGAGGAGATAGTCCTACGAATCCTCTTGTGCTCCAACAACACTCCCAGACCGATCCCGTCGATGCCGCAGTTGTTCGACACCGTCTCGAGGTCAGTGACACCGCTGTCCACCAGCGCCGAGATCAACGCCTCCGGAATGCCGCAAAGCCCGAACCCGCCAACCGCCAGGGAGGACCCGTCGGTTATGTCCGCTACCGCTTCGGCAGCGGTAGCCACCACCTTGTCCATTACCCGCAAAGTCTCCTCGCTGTCCGGCCGGCTGGGTTCTTCAGTTAATCATCATTAACCGGGGCATGACAATACCACCGCCCGCGCGGTGGGTAAAGGGACGGTAACCAGCATCCGGGTGCTCACCCTCGACCTTGCAGGTAGTCGATTGCCTGTTGACGCAATTCGACTTTGCGGATCTTGCCGGTGACAGTCATGGGGAACTCGTCGACGATCCGCAGATACCGCGGAATCTTGAACCTGGCGATGCGGCCCGCGCAGAATTCGTGTAGCCGCGCGATGGTCAACTGCGGTGCGCCGTCCCGCAGCTTGACCACCGCCATGAGCTCTTCGCCCACGCGTTCGTCGGGCACGCCGATGACGTGGGCATCGACGACGTCGGGGTGGGTGTGCAGGAACTCCTCGATCTCGCGGGGCGAAATATTCTCGCCACCGCGAATGACGATGTCCTTGATCCGGCCGGTGATCTGCACGTACCCGCATGCGTCCATGGCGGCCAGGTCTCCGGTATGCATCCAGCCGTCGGCGTCGATCACTTCTGCGGTCCGCTCCGGGTCATTCCAGTAACCGGCCATCACCGAATAACCCCGGGTGCAGAACTCACCGGGGACGCCGCGGGGCACGGTCTCGCCGGTGACCGGCTCCACCACCTTGATCTCTAGATGCGGCCCCACCCGGCCGACCGTGCTGACCCGACGCTCCAGGGGATCATCGGTATGGGTCTGGGTGGAGACCGGAGATGTTTCGGTCATGCCATAGCAAATCGAGATCGCCGGCATATTCATCTGTTCGATCACCCTGCGCATCACTTCGACCGGGCACGTCGAGCCGGCGATGATCCCGGTACGCAGGCTGGTGAGGTCATAGTCGGCGAAGTCCGGCAGTCCAAGTTCGGCGATGAACATGGTCGGCACGCCGTAGAGGCTGGTGCACCGTTCGATCTGGACGGCCCGCAGGGTGGCGGCAGGGTCGAACCCGGGTGCCGGAATCACCACGGCAGCGCCATGGCTGGTGGCGGCCAAGTTGCCCAGCACCATGCCGAAGCAGTGATAGAACGGCGCCGGAATGCAGATCCGATCGGCGGCGGTGTAGTCGAGCAACTCCCCCACGAAATATCCGTTGTTGAGGATGTTGAGGTGGCTGAGCGTGACGCCTTTCGGATGACCCGTTGTGCCAGAGGTGTATTGAATGTTGACCGGGTCACTGCCGGTCAGTGTCGCCGCGATCTGTTGCAGCGCAGCAGTGTCGGCCTGGGTACCGGCCAGCTCGTCCCACCGACTGCTGCCCATGAACACCGCTTCCCGCAGGTCCGGGCAATCGGGCGCCACCTCGGCCAATATCGCCCGGTAATCCGCATCCTTGAAGCCCGGCGCGGCGATGATCATGCAGACTCCGGATTGCCTTAGCGCATAACGCAACTCGCTGGACCGGTAGGCCGGGTTCACGGTCACCAGGATGGCGCCGATTTCTGCGGTCGCGTATTGAACCAACACCCACTCCCACCGGTTGGGCGCCCAAATCCCCACTCGGTCGCCTACGCCGATCCCTGCGCGCACTAGTCCGGTAGCCAATCTCCGGACGTCCGCCAGGAATTCGGCGTAACTCCAGCGTCGCCCGGCATGCACGTCGACCAGCGCGTCCCGGTGTCCGTGCCGGGAGGCGGTCTGGGCGAGATTGATGCCGATGGTGGTCTCCAGCAGGGCGGGCACGCTGGGACCGCGCTCATAAGAAAGTCCGCTGTAATCTGCAGCCCCGTTGGCTGCCACGGTTCCTCCGCCTGCCGCGTACGGGTTAACATCGACTAACCCGTGCTACGTTAGTGACGATTAACCGAAGTGTCCAGGACGAGTTTTCTACGGAGGCCGTCATGACAGCGTCCGCTCCGGACGGCCGGCCCGCTCAACCTGAAGCCCCAAGTCGCCGCAGTCAGTTGAAGTCGGACCGGCGTCTGCAGCTGTTGTCGGCCGCTGAACGGCTATTCGCCGAACGCGGTTTTCTCGCGGTACGGTTGGAGGACATTGGTGCCGCGGCGGGCATCAGCGGTCCGGCGATCTATCGGCACTTCCCCAACAAAGAGTCGCTGCTCGTTGAGTTGTTGGTCGGCATCAGCTCCCGGCTCCTCGCCGGCGCCCGCGATGTGACTGCCCGGGGTTCTGATCCGGCCGCAACGTTGGATGGGCTCATTGATTTTCACCTCGACTTTGCGCTGGGTGAACCGGATCTGATCCGAATCCAGGACCGTGACCTTGCGCACCTGCCGGCAGCAGCCGAACGTCAGGTGCGCAAAGCGCAGCGCCAGTACGTGGAGGTCTGGGTGGGGGTGTTGCGCGAGCGTGATCCCGACCTGGCCGAAGCGGATGCGCGGCTGATGGCGCACGCCGTGTTCGGGCTGCTGAACTCCACACCGCACAGCATGAAGTCGGCCGATGCCAGATCGGCGCGGGTACTGCGTTCCCGCACCATCATGCGTGCCATGACCGTGGCGGCGCTGCGAGTCACTGACCACTAGCGTTCAGAGTCGGCCGGGAGGCCGGGAAGTCCGGAAAGGCCGGGATCACATACTTGGCGAAAAGCCGCATCTGTTCCAGCATTTCGCTCACGGCATTGGCGACGAACAAGGTGGCGTAGAACCCGTCCAGCCCGGCGCGCTCGAACGCAGCTACCTTGGCGCACACCTGATCCGGCGTGCCGATGAGATTGTCGGCCACGTACTTATCCAGACTGACGCCCTTCATCATGGTGTCCCGCAGCGAGGTCCGGAACAGCTCGAATGTCGACCGCTCCAGGCGCTCACGTGCTTTCTCAGCGGTCGGAGCCAGGCACACGACCGTCTGCAATCCGATCGTCACCTCGGCGGGATCGCGGCCCGCAGCTCGAGCGAATTTCGCGACTTCGTCTCGGCCAGAGGCTATTTCGTCCGGCCCTAGCTTGGCCGGCAGCCAACCCTGACATTGTTCACCCGCCCGGCGAATGGCGCCCTTGGCATTGCCGCCGGAGAAGATCGGCAACGGCGACTGGACCGGCTTGGGATACGACTCGACATCGCAGAATCGGCGGTACCGGCCCTCATAGGTCGACCGACGCTGCCCGAACAGAATGCGCAACGCCTCGATGCCCTCGGCCGTCAGCCGGGTGCGCGACGCGTCGGCCAAATCCGGTGCTACCGCTTCGAATTCGTCTCGGTACCCGCCTGCTGCTACCGCCAAGGTGACGCGCCCGCCGCTGATCTGATCCAGTGTGGCGACCTGCTTGGCCAACAGCACCGGCTCACGCATCGGCAAGACGAGGATCCCGGTAGCCAGCCGCACCACCGATGTCTTGGCCGCGATCGTCGCCAGCATCATCAGCGGCTCGAAGTAGTCCGGTGGGACCGACCACGCCTCCCGCACGAACCGTTGGGTGCTCAGATGATCATTGCCGGCGACCTCGTGAAAGCCGAGTGCCTCGGCCTCGACGGCGATCCGAATCACCTCGTCGGCCGTGGCGAACGGGACCGGGTAGGCCATCCCGGACAGGCACGTCGGTACATCGATTCCGAATTTCACGCCGTTCACCCCCGGTTCCTGTTACCGCGCGAAGCTTGCCGCGCTTACTGTGGATACGTTCTTCAGCGGTAGTTGAAGAAAACAATACTTGGCTTGCACAAACACATCAACGGTTGTTGAAGAATGCGGCGGTAGTTGCCTTTCCCCGCGGTGAGTAAGGGCTCCGTCCGGCACGGCCTTGCCGCCGGAGCGGTGCGGCGGCACGGCCGCTCAACTCTTAGGTACCCTTCAAACCATGAGGTGGGCATGAACGATCCACGCCGACCCCAGCGGTATGGTCCCCCCCAACCGGGGCCCGCACCCACGTGGCCGCAGGGTCCGGTAAATCCGCCGCCCGTCGACCCGGCTTACGCCGGCCAGGCGCCCTATGCGCCCACCTATAGCGGCCACATTCCCCAGTGGGCGCCCGGCGCCTACGAACCGAACCCGACCCAGCAACTACCGCCCCAATATTGGCAGCACGACCACCCGGAGCCGGGCGAAGTGCTTCACGGGGCCGCGCCACCGCCGCACGCTCCGAGCACCCCGCGATGGTTGTGGGTCGCTGCCGGTGCGGCCGTCCTGCTTGTCGTCGGGTTGGTCATCGCGTTGGTGATCGCGAACATGTCGGTCAAGAACCAGACCGCCGTCGAGCCCCTGCCGCCGATGCCTACCCCGAGCTCAACACTCAAGCCGCCGACGACACGAACGCTGACACCGACACCCAGCATCGTGCCGGCGCCCACAACGACGGGAGGCTCCGGGACCCCCACCGAGACGCCCACCCCCGGCGCGATGCAGACCGTCGTCTACAACGTCACCGGCGAGGGCCGCGCGATCAGCGTGACCTATATCGATACCGGTGACGTCATACAGACCGAGTTCAACGTCGCGCTGCCGTGGAGCAAAGAGGTGAGCCTGCCGAAAGCTTCCCTGCACCCCGCCAGCGTCACCATTATCAACATCGGGCACAACGTGACCTGCTCGGTAACGGTGGCCGGAGTTCAGGTACGCCAGCGCACCGGGGTGGGCCTCACCATCTGCGACGCCTCCGGCTAACTCGACTCGGTTACCGCTTCGTCGGCTATGACGACGCTGCGGCGCGGAACGCGCACGGCCAGCATGGCCAGCAGGCCCACCAGCAACACCAGGCAAATACCGCCCAACCCGGCGCGGACCGCGCTGAACACATCAACGAAGACCGAAAACAACCACGGTCCCAGGAATGCCACCGCCCGGCCCGTCATCGTGTACAGCCCGAAGGCAACCCCCTCCTTGCCATGTTGAGCCATGCGCAACAACAATGCGCGCGCCGACGACTGCGACGGTCCGATGAAAAGACACAGCAGCAGTCCGCATACCCAGAACGCCACCGCACCCGAGAGCGCCATCAAGGTCAGTGCCGCCGCCAAGATCGCGGCCAGCGATGCGACAATGACCGGCTTGGAGCCGAGTCGGTGGTCAACCAATCCGCCCAGCACCGCGCCGACCGCGGCCACCACACTTCCGGCTACCCCGAACACCAGGACGTCGGCCTGGGTAAGCCCGTACACGTTGACACCCAGTACCGCACCGAAGGCAAACATGGCCGCCAGCCCATCCCGGAAGATCGCGCTGGCGACGAGGAAGTAGACCAGATTGCGGTCGCGGCGCCATTCAGCGGTGATGTCCGTCCACAGTTTTCGGTAGGCACCCGACATGCTCGTAGTCGTGCGAGGCACTCCAACGGTATCGGGCAGTCTATGCGCGACGAACAACAGCGGCAGAGCCAGCAAGGCCAGCCACGCCGCGGCCAACAGCATCGCCGCCCGGACGTTGAGTCCGTCATGGGCGGACAGATGCAGCACTCCACGAACGTCACCGGCGCCGGCCATGAAGCCGACATAGACCAACAACAGCAGCAGGACACTTCCGACGTAACCTGCTGCCCACCCGAAGCCGGAAATCCGGCCGGCCGTCTCCGGTGTCGAAAGCTGGCGCAGCATCGCGTTGTACGGGACGCTGGCCAGGTCACTGCACGACGCCGTCGCCGCCAACAACGCCAACCCGGGCCACAGGTACCCGGGGCTATCGCGAATCAGAAACATCGCAGCAGTTAGTCCCACGGCCAGGCCCGTCAATACGCCCAGCGTCACCCGCCGCCGATGCGGGGATTCGACCCACACACCCACCACCGGAGCCAGCAACGCGATAGTCAACCCGGCGGCCGCCCCGGCCCGACCCAACCAACTCGCCGGCGAGCTACCGCCGGGCATGCCCTCTCCCACGGTGCTGGTCAGATAGACGGAGAACACGAAGGTGGTCACGATCGCATTCAGGCCAGTAGAACCCGAGTCCCACAACGCCCAGGCCACTACCCGAGATCGCACATACGTGCCCAAACCCCGGTTGGTCATGTCCGGCACTCTATTTGATTGGTGTTGGCAGCGACCCGCTGCGCCCGACTGCGCATGCCGCTTGTCTACGATTGGCGCATGCCGATACCCGCTCCGAGTCCCGACGCCCGCGCCGTTGTCACCGGAGCTTCGCAGAATATCGGCGAGGCGCTGGCCACCGAATTGGCCGCACGCGGACACAGTCTGATCGTCACCGCGCGTCGCGAAGCCCTGCTGACCGAACTCGCAGCCCGCCTGACCGACAAGTATCGCGTCGCCGTCGAGGTGCGGCCAGCCGATCTCGCCGACCCGGAGGAGCGGACGAAGCTGTGCGACGAATTAGCGGAACGGCACATCTCGATGCTGTGCGCCAATGCAGGCACGGGGACGTTCGGCCCGCTCGCGTCGCTCGACCCGGCGGGGGAAAGAGCTCAAGTACAGCTGAATGCCGTTGCGGTGCACGACCTCACCTTGGCGGTGCTGCCCGGCATGGTCGCGCGCAAGGCCGGCGGTATTTTGATTTCCGGCTCGGCAGCAGGAAATTCGCCCATCCCGTACAACGCGACCTATGCCGCCACGAAAGCGTTCGCCAACACCTTCAGCGAATCGTTGCGCGGTGAACTACGCGGGTCCGGTGTGCACGTCACGCTGCTGGCACCGGGACCGGTGCGTACCGATTTGCCCGCTGAGGGCGAGGCGTCGCTCGTCGAGCGCCTGGTGCCGGAGTTTTTGTGGATCTCGACGGAGCACACCGCCCGGGTATCGCTGGATGCCTTGGAGCGCAACAAGATGCGCGTGGTTCCCGGCCTGACGTCGAAGGCCATGTCGGTGGCAAGTCAGTATGCGCCGCGTGCCATCGTCGCGCCGATCGTCGGCAGCTTCTATAAGAAGCTCGGGGGCGGCTAGTAACAGGATGCGGCAGAGCCGGTCTCGGCGGCCGCCGCTGCCGTGATCGACCACGGCTGAGTGAGCGAGCGAAAGAACCACGCGATTGCGGGTGTCGAGTCCGCGGCGGCACGCCACTACAGGTGCGGGCCTTGAATTTCGAGCTCGTTGCACCATCGACGGCAACGGAACGTCGACTGCACCTCCGGCGGCGCGGCCAGCCACACCGGTTCCGTCATGCCAAGCCGCCAGCACCCAGATAAGTCGCTGCCGCCGCGGCATCACCGGCCGCGTAGCTGATGCCGGATTCGCCCACACCGACTCCAGAACGGCCCAGCTCTTCGACCGCTTCAGCGGCCACCGCAACGTGCTCACTAGCCAGTGCGCTAAACGAGATCCCAGTCTGTAACGACACCGGATCAGCCGCCGGCGGTACCACCGCCGCAATCACCGGCGCCGCCGCAGCATGTGCAGCCGCCAACCGAGCGGTCAGCGCTTCCACCGCAGCACTGGCCGCCGCCAAACCCTCAGGAACTACCCGCAATGTCATCACTGCACCCCTTCCAACACGTGTGGCGAACCGATTCAGACTAGGATAATTTCAACAATTCAGTCGATCGATATTGTCGCTGAATACATAAATTTGAATTATCATGACTAATCGCTTGACCTAACGAAAAGTTCTCGATATGGTTTCGGACACGCAATGAAGCGCGGGTGCGAGAATCTATGGACACTCACACCGGACGCGAGTAAGCAACAAGCCGTGGCGACGGACAATACTGCTGCCTGAGTGCGGAAAATACGCCATGCGTCGTCGCGCCGATCGAACCCATATCGGCTCACCGACGCGACATCTTCGCCACGCCGGCCAGGGGCAGAGCCATGCACCAATTTAATCTCACCCTGGTGGTATCTCCGATGTTCGCACAAAGAATCCACACCGAAACCAGCTGTACACCGGAAGGACGGACTGAATATCCGAGCATTAATGACGCGACGAACAGTGCCTTAGCAATGGTGAGGTCGATGTGACGTCTGATGTATTACCACTCAATGGTGACTCCGGTACCGCATTCCCAATGGGGTCCCAACAAAGCGACAGCCTGTTGCGACCGGTCGACTGGATCAAACCGTCGGTTGACCGGCGCAGTTCTTTCGAGCGTCGGTTGTTGTTCGAGAATTTTACGATCGCTGGTTTCAAAGGCCTGGAAGCGGAGCTGGAGAGTCAGTTTCGGGTGGCGCCGACGGACATCGTTTGTTATCAGCTCGCAACTACTCTTGCTCAATGCATGCCCACTGCTCGCTCGCTGCGCCGGGCCGACCAGCTGTTGATGCGGGCTACGCGTCCTGGGTGCGATCTATCGGAAGCCCTGCGCCAGAACGCTCTCGATGTGCACCGCAGTGTTCGTGCGATGCTTGCGGAATCCGCACGCAGTACGAGCGGTCGACTCAAACAAGCGAACTGGGGCATCTACAACCGGTGTCCGCTGGTATGTGTGGGGTGTTACAACATATTCAATTCTGAAACACTGGATCTTCAAGACGCCAAGGCGGTAGTAGAAAAACTCGTGAATGCCGGCGTGGAGGAACTAATCGTATCCGGCGGCGATCCACTCGAATGGGAACATATTCTCGAATTTGTCGACCATGCTCACACGTGTGGGCTTTATGTTGGCATCGATACCGTGGGATACAGGCTCACGCCCGAGATGGCCAAAGCGCTGAGCGGAAGGGTTTCTTATGTGGGATTACCGCTCGATGGCGGTCGAGACGACGTAATCGCAGATTTCCGCAAAGGAAAGAGTGACCTGTTCGCGCGGATTCTACACGCAATTAGCCTTTGCGCCGCATATAGTATACCGATTAAGGTGAACACAACCGTTACCAGGAGCAATGTTGATGACCTGGAGAACATCGCACGAACGTTGTCCAGTTTTGACGCGGTGTTCGCCTGGCATCTGTTTCAGTGGTGGGACCTGCGATCGCCACGCGCCCTGCGAGAACGAATGCAGATCGATCGGTCGGGTTTCCAGGAACGGGTACTGCACTTGCAACAAGCCTACCCCCGGTTGAAAATCGCGTCCGGCACGATTGACAAGCGGGCGCGAACGCATTTCTTCATCTCGGCCAATGGCGAAGTCTACACATTCGACTCGGGCGCTCTTTCAACCATTATCATCGGCGACGTCCGCACACAGACGATAGCCGAATTGGTTGCCTCCCCAGCCCTTAACAAGGATTCGCCGAAGTTCCTGCGCACGTTTCCACGTAGCCACCCGAAGCAGCCATGCATTCCGCAACACACAACCTCCAGCGTCGGCGTGCCTCGCGCTTCGCGGACCAGATAGGTTCACGATCCGCAGCGACGCCGCGGGCGGCGTGCGACGGACCTGCCACCGGTCGGCTGGCCAGACCCGCCCCGCTTCGGCATCACACCGGGCTGCTCGTTACTTGCGGCGACGCCGCCCCGTACCGAAGATGCTGCGGGTGATTTCGCGCACCCCGGTATTGATAGCGCTCTTCACGGTCGGGTTCTTCAGAATCTCTTCCCACATGCCGGGACCCTTGGGTTCAACGGGCGCGGGCATAGGCGGCACCTGGATCTCGTCCGGCCACGGTAGCGGATCGTACTGCCCCCTCGGCGGCTGGACCGGTGGCGGCGCCTCTGCCGGCGCATATGTGGTGCTCAGCATTTCGTGGGCGGACACCCGGTCGACGGTCTGGCCGTACACGGCCTGCAGCGGGCTCGAGAGAGCCGCCGCGGCAACGGCGTCGGTGCCGATGGCGCCCATCAGCGACCGGGGAACCCGCATGCGGGTCCAGGCCACCGGGGTCGGCGCGCCCTTCTCGGAGAGCACGGTCACGACGGCCTCACCGATGCCCAGCGACGTCAGCGCCGATTGCAGGTCGTAGACATCGGTTTTCGGATACGTGCGAACGGTTTTGCTGAGCGCCTTTTGATCGTCGGGTGTGAACGCCCGTAGCGCATGCTGGATCCGCGCCCCCAGCTGAGACAGCACCGTGTTGGGCAGATCCGTCGGCAATTGGGTGCAGAAGAACACCCCGACTCCCTTGGAGCGAATGAGCTTGACCGTCTGCTCGACCTGCTCCAGGAAAGCCTTGGAGGCGTCGGTGAACAGCAAGTGCGCCTCGTCGAAAAAGAAGACCAGCTTGGGTTTGTCCAGATCCCCCACCTCGGGCAGATAGGTGAACAGGTCGGCCAGTACCCACATCAAGAAGGTCGAAAACAGCACGGGGCGCAGCGACTGACCGCTGAACTCCAGCAGCGAGATGATGCCGCGGCCCTGACTGTCTACGCGTATCAGGTCGTCAGGTCTCAGTTCCGGCTCGCCGAAGAAGGTGTCAGCACCTTCGGCTTCGAGGTTGACCAATGCTCGCAAGATGACACCGGCAGTCGTCGGTGAAACGGCGCCAAGCGCTTTCAGTTCCGCCTTACCCTGGTCGCTGGTCAGATGGCTGATCACGGTACGCAGATCTTTCAAGTCCAGCAACGGAAGTCCCCGCTGGTCGGCCCAGTGGAAGATCAGCCCCAGCGTCGACTCCTGGGTAGCGTTGAGCGCCAACACCTTTGACAACAGAATAGGTCCAAAGCTGGAGATGGTCGCGCGCACCGGGACACCGACTCCACTGGTGCCCAGCGACAGGAACTCCACCGGGAAGGCCGTGGGCGTCCAATTGTCACCGGTATCTTTCGCCCGTGCGGCCGCCTTGTCGTCGGCCTCACCCGCGCGGGATAGGCCGGACAGGTCGCCCTTTACGTCGGCCATGAGCACCGCCACGCCCGCGGCGCTGAGCTGCTCGGCGATGAGCTGCAGCGTTTTGGTTTTCCCGGTTCCCGTGGCCCCGGCTACCAAACCGTGCCGGTTGACGGTGGCCAGGGGAATGCGAATCTGCGCAGAGGGGTCGGCGTCGCCGTCGACGACGACGGTGCCCAATTCCAGCGCCTGGCCTGCCACGGAGTAACCGGCCGCGATCCGCTGCGCGGGCCCGCCAAGCCCGCCGGTCGCCGCTTCGGTGCTCATCGCGCCACCTCTTCCCCGTCGTTACCCGTACCGGTTGGCAAAGCAATCACACTACTTGCCCGGGTGTTGCGGTTACGACCGCGGCGAGAGGCCTACTCTTGAGCGCTGTGCGTGACGAACTGGTGTGGATCGACTGCGAGATGACCGGGCTGAATATTGCTTCGGACAAGTTGATCGAGATCGCCGTGCTGGTCACCGACGCCGACCTGAACATTCTCGGCGACGGAGTGGACATGGTGATCCACGCCGACGACGACGCGCTGGCGTCGATGATCGACGTCGTTGCCGAGATGCACACCCGCTCGGGACTGATCGAGGAAGTCAAGGCTTCCACCGTCGACCTGCCCATGGCCGAAGCGATGGTGCTCGACTACATCAACGAACACGTCAAGCAGCCCAAGACGGCGCCGCTGGCGGGAAACTCCATCGCCACCGACCGGTCCTTCATTGCCCGCGACATGCCCGCGCTGGACGCGTTTCTGCACTACCGGATGATCGACGTCAGCTCGATCAAGGAGCTCTGCCGGCGCTGGTACCCGCGGATCTACTTCGGCCAGCCGCCCAAAGGCCTGGCGCACCGCGCGTTAGCCGATATTCACGAATCCATTCGCGAACTGCGCTACTACCGGCGCACCGCGTTCGTCCCTCCGCCGGGGCCATCTACCAGCGAAATCGCCACAGTGGTCGCCGACCTTCAAGGCGAATCCGACGCACCGGGGATAATCGATTCGGCCGAGGAGCCTCCGACCGGCTAATATCGACGTCGCCGCTCGTTAGCCCTCCCTCTGGGAGGACCGGCAGGCGGCCATGGTGAGTGTAGTTCAGTTGGTAGAGCACCAGGTTGTGATCCTGGGTGTCGCGGGTTCGAGTCCCGTCACTCACCCCACAGGATGAATCGGCATTTCATCGAGATTGCCGCCATGGTCGTGATCAGTGCCGAAGCACAGCCCTCACGGCAATCTCGACGTTTATCGGAATAACAGGAGACTGCGGCGCGCCCAATTGTCCCGACCCGAGAAGGTTATCCGCAATGCAAGCGCGCCTATGCCTTGGCGTTACCGGCCCGCCACTGATCCCAGGGAATGTTCCAGTCCCCAAGGCCGTCCGTGCCGGACAGCGTGCCTCCCACGGTGTTGACGACTTCGACGATGTCACCGCTCTTGATGTGGTCGTAGAACCACTGGGCGTTGCTCGGGCTCACGTTCAGGCACCCGTGGCTGGTGTTGGTGTGCCCTTGAGCGCCCACCGACCACGGAGCGGAATGCACGAAGACGCCGCTGTAGGAAATTTGGGTGGCCCAGTCGACGTCGGTGCGATACCCGTTGGGCGAGTTCACCGGAACCCCATAGGTCGAGGAGTCCATGATGATGTGTTTGAACCGCGCGCCCACGATGTAGACGCCGTTGGCGGTGGGCGTGCTGTCCTTACCCATCGACGTCGGCATGGTCTTCACGACCTCGCCGTTGACCCGGATCGTCAGTATCTTGGTGCTGTCGTCCGCGGTCGCGATGACCTCGTCGCCGATGGTGAAGTGCGTCTTGACGTTGTCCTCGCCGAACATTCCCTCGCCGAGATCGACGCCATAGGTGTTGACCGCCACGTCGACTGCGGTGCCGGGCTTCCAGAAATGCTCTGGGCGCCAACGCACCTCGCGGTTGTTCAGCCAGTAGAATGCGCCTTCGACCGGCGGGTTGGTGGTGATCTTGATGGCCTTCTCCGCAGCGACCCGGTCGGCGATGTTCTCGTCGAACCGGATCGCCACCGGCTCGCCGATCCCCACCACCTCGCCGTCGCCCGGATTCACATAGGGCATCGTCAGGTGTGCGGGCGAGCTCGTCTGAAATGTCATCTGGCGAGTCGCCGCGCCGCCCAGTCCGAGCGCCTTTGCGCTGAGGGTGTAGCGCCGGTTGTAGCCGAGTTGGTCGGTGGTCGACCAGTGCAGTCCGTCGGGGCTGAGCTGCCCGCTGATCGACTTGCCGTTTTCGTTCACCATGGTGACCGCCGCCAGCACACCGTCGGCAACGCTGACGGTGACGGGCGCATCCACGGTGACACCGACGGCTCCGTCGGTCACCGACGCGGTCAGCTTGGGCACCAGCAGGTCGGCGAAGGGTGTGCCTTTGTTGACGATGACCTTGACCGGCGCGGGCGCACTGCCGCTGCTGCACGCCACGGCGAGAACAGCGACCGGGATCATGATCGCAGCCAGCCACGATCGACTTCTGCGCAAAGGCGTCATCACGTGACCTTCCAGATACTCTCGCTTACTTCGGTCACCGCTGACCCTGGATTGTTCCCTGTATTGTAGTGTCTGACCGCGGCCGTGGCAGAATTGTCGGCTCGTCGCCGTCGTTCAGTGTCGCACCTCACCCCGTCGTGATCTGGAGATTTCCCACTGCGCCACGATGCCTGTTATTGTCGCGTACGCGGTCTCTGGCCGTCCACGGCGCCGTTAGCTCAGTTGGTAGAGCAGCTGACTCTTAATCAGCGGGTCCGGGGTTCGAAACCCTGACGGCGCACACCTCCCCGCGTCGGTCCGCCGGGTTGACCGGGCACCTCGGCGCCGCGCTGTGATCGATACCCGAGCACGACGCGGGAAGGCCACCTACACAAGGGAATTCGGTGGGGGTTCTACCGCCGAACTGCACTTGGTTCCGGCCGGCCGCCCAGTAACGCCGCGGGTCACGCTTTCGCCAGATGCCTTGCGAGCCTGAAGGTTGCGTGTCACCCACGCGGCCCGGTGACGGTTGCCGCCGCAGCGCTCACCGATTCCTGATGTTGCGGATCACCACGATCACGACGACAGACCCGACGCCCACCAGGGTCACGGTCACAGCAGGTTTGGTGACGAATTCGATCACCTTGGCCTTCACGTCGTCGGCGAGGCGGCGGGGATTGGCACGCTCAACAAGCGAGTCGACCGTTGCCGCCAGCTGGTCGCGGGCGAGGTCGATCTCCTGCTTGATGGTCTCGGGATCACGGTCCGCCACGTGTCTGTCCTCCAAGTAGGTGCACCTGACGAACTACCCTAGATGAGCCGGTGCGAGTCCCAACGCTCCGGTGAACAGAAAGGGACCTACGTTGAGCGAGTCCACCCGCCTGGCGCCGGGCGACAAAGCGCCCGCGTTCCGCCTGCCCGACGCCGACGGCAATACCGTGTCGCTGGCCGACTACCGGGGACGCCGCGTCGTCGTGTACTTCTACCCAGCCGCCTCGACACCGGGATGCACCAAAGAGGCCTGCGATTTCCGCGACAACCTCCGCGACCTCAACGACGCCGGCCTGGACGTGGTGGGAATCTCCCCCGACCCGCCGGCCAAGCTGGCCAAGTTCCGCGATGCCGAGGGACTGACATTCCCGCTGCTGTCCGATCCCGATCGCACCGTGTTGACGGCCTGGGGCGCCTACGGCGAGAAGAAAATGTACGGCAAGACCGTCCAGGGTGTGATCCGGTCCACATTCGTCGTCGACGAGACGGGCGAGGTCGCCGTCGCCCAGTACAACGTCAAGGCCACCGGACACGTCGCCAAGCTTCGCCGCGACCTGTCGGTCTGATCAGGTCAGGTTGGCCAGCAACAGCGCTTCGGCGACCGCGGCCCGTTCCAACACCCCCAGGTGCAGGCTTTCGTTGATGCTGTGCGCCTGCGTCGCGGGATCCTCCACGCCGGTGACCAGAATTTTGGCCTCAGGGAACGCCCGGGCGAACTCGGCGATGAACGGAATCGACCCACCCATGCCCATGTCGATGGGATCGGTGCCCCACGCCCGCCGGAACGCCGCCCGGGCGGCGTCATAGACAGGGCCGCTGGCCTCGATGGCGTACGGCTGGCCGACCTCGCCGCGCCGGACACTGACCTGTGCGCCCCACGGCACGTGCCGCTGCAGATGGGCCTCCAGAGCGTCCAGGTGCGCCACGGCATCGCCGCCGGGCGCAACTCGCAGACTGATCTTGGCTTGAGCCCGCGGAATCAATGTATTCGATGCTGCCGCAACCGATGTGGTGTCGACACCGATCACGGTGATCGCGGGTTTGGCCCAAAGCCGCTGGGGCACCGAACCGGAACCGATTTCCGATACCCCGTCGAGCAGACCCGCGTCTGCGCGCACCCGCTCGGGCGGGTAGTCCGGGAAATTCAGGGCTGCAACGTCGGTTTCATGCAGCCCTGCGACCGCCACGTTGCCGTCGTCGTCGTGCAAGCTGGCCAGCAGCCGCACCAGCACGCTCAATGCGTCGGGAACCACACCGCCCCACAAACCGGAGTGCAGCCCGTGGTCGAGCGTGGCGACCTCTACCACGCAATCGGCCAATCCGCGTAGCGACACCGTCAGCGCGGGGATGTCGGTGCTCCAATTGTCCGAGTCGGCGATGACGATCACGTCGGCGGCCAGCAGGTCGCGGTGGGCGGCGAGCAATCGGCCCAGTGACGGAGATCCGGATTCTTCCTCGCCCTCGACGAAGACGGTCACGCCCACCGGCGGCCGGCCGCCGTGGGCCCGGAATGCGGCCAAATGCGTTGCGATCCCGGCCTTGTCGTCGGCGGTGCCACGCCCGTACAGTCGTCCGTCGCGTTCGGTGGGCTCGAAAGGCGGCGAAGCCCACTGGTCGCGGTCACCCTCGGGCTGCACGTCATGGTGGGCATACAGCAGCACCGTCGGCGCACCCGGTGGCGCCGGATACCGCGCGATGACCGCCGGCGCACCGCCTTCACTGACTTTCCGCACATCGTCAAAACCCGCATGCGATAACAAATCCGCCACCGCCTGTGCACTGCGATATACCTGACCGTGTCGCGTCGGGTCGGCCCAGACGGAGTCGATGCGTACCAGATCTTCGAGATCACGCCGCACCGACGGCAACACCGCACGAACCCGCTCAACCAGATCAGTCACGATCACGAGGCTAGCTATGCTGAGCCCGATATGGCGACGCGCGGCCCCGACCCGGCAGCGCCGCTCTGGCGGGCGGCGCAGCTGTTCCGCCTATTGAGCTGCGGTTACGCCCTGGGCTTTCAGATCGCGGTCAATTCCGACCTGCGCCTGCCGGCGTTGGGCTGGGCGCTCTTCGCGGTGCTGATCGGCTGGAGCGCGGTGTGCGCGCTCGCCTACCTCCGCGGCTTCGGTCGCCGGCCTGCCTGGGTGATCGCTGAGATTGCCATCGTGGTGCTGCTGATGCTGTCCACCAAGGTGGTAGCCACCGGGCAATGGGCACTGGATAACCAGACCTGGCCGACAACCCTGTGGGCCAGCAATGCCACCATTTCGGCGGCGCTGCAGTTGGGTCCGGCCGGCGGCATGTTGACCGGCGTGGCGGTGACGGCCGCCAACGAAACGGTCAAGGGTTACATCAGCGTCAACCTCGGTCGCAGTGCGACCATTGTCATCGAGCTGGCGGTCGGCCTGGCGGTGGGGATGGCCGCCCGGACCGCACGGCGTGCCCATGACGAATTGCAACGGGCCGCCGAACTGTCGGCAGCGCTGCACGAGCGGGAACGGCTGTCCCGGCAAGTTCACGACGGGGTCATCCAGGTATTGGCCCTGGTTGCCAAGCGAGGCCACGAAATAGGCGGCGACGCAGCCGAATTAGCCGAACTGGCCAGCGAACAAGAAGGCGCGCTGCGCCGTTGGGTGATCTCCACCGACACCGAGCACGGGGGCGACAACCAGTCGGTCGACCTCGGTGCTCTGTTGCGGCGGCGGGCGTCCGACCAGGTGTCCATGAGCTTGCCGGGTACGCCGGTGCCGCTGGCGCGTGGGGTGGCCACCGAGTTGGACGCGGCGGTAGGCAACGCCCTGGACAATGTTCGCTTGCACGCCGGGCCGAACGCGCGCGCCTATGTACTGCTGGAAGATATGGGCAATGTGGTGACGGTGAGCATTCGCGACGACGGTGTCGGCATTGCCGCGGGGCGGCTCGAGGAGGCCGCCGGCCAGGGCCGGCTTGGGGTCTCGAAGTCGATCGTGGGGCGGTTGGCGGCGCTGGGCGGCACCGCGCAGCTGAGCACGAACACGGGCGAGGGCACCGAGTGGGAACTGACGGTGCCGCGCCGGGAAGGACGTCATGGGTGACCAGCAATCCCCCACCGTGATGGTTGTCGATGACCATCCGATCTGGCGCGACGCGGTCGCGCGCGACCTCACCGACGACGGGTTCAACGTGGTCGCCACCGCCGACGGCGTGGCAGCGGCGCGGCGACGGGCCGCGGTCGTCAAGCCGGACGTGGTGCTCATGGACATGCGGCTAGCCGACGGCGACGGTGTGCAGGCGACAACGCAGGTGCTCGCAGTCTCGCCCGCTACCCGGGTGCTGGTCCTGTCGGCCTCGGACGAACGCGAGGACGTCTTGGAGGCGGTCAAAGCCGGGGCGACGGGATACCTGGTCAAGAGCGCCTCCAAGGCGGAATTGAGTGACGCCGTGCGAGCCACCGCGGCCGGCCGTGCCGTGTTCACCCCGAGCCTGGCCGGACTGGTACTGGGTGAATACCGTCGCATCGCCACCAGCCCCGACTCGGGGCCGGCTCGTCCCAGCCTTACCGAGCGGGAGACCGAAGTACTGCGATATGTCGCAAAAGGATTGTCCGCTAAGCAGATTGGCGAAAAGCTCTCGCTGAGCCACCGCACCGTCGAAAACCACGTCCAGGCGACGTTCCGCAAGTTGCAGGTGGCCAACCGGGTGGAGTTGACCCGCTACGCCATCGAGCACGGGCTTGACGAGTAGCCGGATTCGGGTAGTCCTACTCATCCGTTTCGATGCGTCACCCGGCATGGTGGCCGCCATGACCGAATCGCATCATGCCGTGATCAGCCGGCTCGCCGCCGAGTTCGACGCTTTGGCCCGCCAAATGGCCCGCGTGTCCGGCGAACTCGGTCAACTCGACCGGCTGATTTCCGATTCAGCCGCCGCACCCCAGCCGGCCCCACTACCACCACAGCCCGCAGCACCGTACTGGCAGTCGTACTGGCAGCACCGGCAACCCGCGGCGCCGCCACCGCCACGCCAGTTCATTCCGCCACCACCTCGGCGCTCAGCCGCGACTGGTCCGCCTCCAACGCCGCCGCCTTCAGACCGCGAATCCGGTTGGATCGGCAAGCTATTGGCCGTCGCCGGGGTGGCGGTGACGCTGATCGGCGTGGTGCTGCTGCTCGTCCTAGCCGCGCAGGCCGGCCTGCTGCGGCCGGAGATCCGGGTTGCCGGCGGCACCCTGCTGGCGGCCGGTCTCGTTGGCGTGGCCACCCGGTTACGCAACCGCCCCGGCGGGCGGATCGGCGCGATCGCGTTGGCCGCCACTGGTATTGCCGCGGCCTACCTGGACGTCATAGCCCTCACCACCATCTACGAGTGGGTGCCGGCGCCGGTCGGCCTGGTGCTCGCCGCGGTGGTCGGCGGTGTGGGTCTGGCGCTGGCTCGGCGGTGGGACTCCGAACACCTGGGGCTGTTGGTGCTAGTGCCGCTGATCGGGCTGGCACCCGTCATCACCCGCGGTGTCGACCTGTTGTTGGTCAGCTTCATGTTGGCGCTCTCGGCCGCCGCGCTGCCGGTACAACTGGGCAAGGACTGGATCTGGATGCAGGCTGCCCGGATTGCGGCTACCGCGCTGCCCCTGCTGGTGGCGCTGGTGTCGGTCCGACACGACGACGCCTGGGTGATCGGCGCCGCCTGCGGAATCGCCGCAATCCTGGCGATCGCCAGCGGCCTCGTGATGCTTCCAGCTATCAGCAATACCGCCGCATTGGCGGTACTAACGGCGGCCGGGACCCTGCCCGCCCTGGCCGCGGGGATAGCAGTCGATCGCGTAGTGGCCGCGGTGCTGGCAGCCGCTCTGGCATCAGCCATGCTGGCGATTGTGCTGGTCGGCACGGAACTGCCCAAGATCGCCAGACAGGTCTGGTCGGCGTGGTCGGCGGTTTCGGCGCTGGTCGCCGTTACTGTCGCCTTCGACGGCTACGTCGAAGGCCCGGTGCTACTCTCGCTGGCCGTCGTAGTCGCTACTGCCGGTCGCAGCGATGCGGTAGCACGTTGGGCGGCAGCAGGTTTCGGTGTCATCGGGACGGGCCTGTGCTACAGCTATGCGCCACTTGGCGCCTTGCTGACCCCCACCGCGATGCCGACTTCAATTGCGGTGTCCACCCTGGCCGCCAGCTTGCTCGTCGTCGCTGCGGTGTTCGCGATAGCACGAGCGTGCGTGGGCGTGCGGGACTCCGATTTGAGGGTGGTCCTCAGCCTGGGTGCCGGGATGCTGGTCGTCTACGCCGTCACGGCGTTCACCGTGACCGCCGGGGTTCTTTTCGGCGGTACCGATGCCGGATTCCTGGCCGGGCACCTGATCGCCACTGTCTGCTGGATCGGCATGGCAGCGGGTTTGTTCGGCTACGCGCTGCATCAGGGCGGCCGGAATGGCCGGACGGCCCCGATAACCGCCGGGCTCGCGCTTACGGCCGCCGCTACCGTCAAACTGTTCGTGTTCGACCTGGCGACTCTGGACGGCATCTTCCGGGTGGCGGCATTTATCGTCGTCGGTCTGGTGCTGCTGGGCATGGGCACCGGATATGCCCGCAGCCTCGCTCGCTAATGCTAATTGAGGGCGAGCAGACGCGGAATCGCCCAAAATCTCCGATTTTGG
>NZ_MWQA01000001.1:1309648-1512233 GCF_002086915.1 Mycobacterium persicum
CCGATTTTGGTGCGATTCCGCGTCTGCTCGCGCAGTCTAGGGCGATTCGAGAATGGCCACCGCGGCGGCGGTATCCCCCTCGTGGGTCAGCGAGACATGAATGGTCACATCGGCCAGATGCTTGGCGATTTCGCCGGTTAGCCGCACCCGCGGCCGGCCCCACATGTCGGTGACCACCTCGATGTCGCGGTGAATGTCCTCGGGCAGCATGGGCCGCTGCGCGAACCGCGAGCCGGACCAAGCCTTGATCACCGCTTCCTTGGCGGCCCAGCGGGCCGCGAGGTGCCGGGCCGCCGACGAACTCTTGTCCGAAGCGTCCCGCCGCTCACCGGGGGTGAAGGTCGTCGCGAACACCGTTCCCGGTTGGTCGACCTGCTCGGCGAAATCAGGAATGGAGACCAGGTCGATCCCCACACCGACGATGCCCATGGGTCGCCACGTTAACGGATGATCGAAGTCATCCGATAAATGCCTCGCCGTCGCCCAGCCTGGCGGCCGGATTCAGCAACATCGCCGCCTCCTGCGGCTTCTCCGGCTGATGGTGGTCGAAACGACGATCCGCGGGCCGCTCGTACATCGGCGTGCCGCCGGCGATGGCCGTGGCCAGACGCCGCCGACCGGCCAGCAACCGCGCGTCGGCCCGGCGCTGGTAGTCCGCCCGCTGCTCGGGGTCCAGCGCGGCGATGAAGGCCTGCGGGTGCACGAGCGCGATCAGACCCGACACGTGGCCGAACCCGAGACTGGTCACCAGCCCGGCCTTGAGCGGGAACTTACCGCCCAGCCGCAAGGTGCCGCGGACCCAGACGAAGTGCGCCGAACCAGCCAGCTCGTCGTCGACGCAATCCAGACTGCGGTTGGGCGGGATGACACCATCACGCAGGATCTGGCACAGCCCCATCATCTGGAACACCGCGGCGCCCCCCTTGGCGTGACCGGTGAGGCTCTTTTGCGACACCACGAACAGCGGGGCGCCTTCGGAGCGGCCCAGCGCGTCGGCGAGCCGCTCGTGCAATTCGGTCTCGTTCGGGTCATTGGCCAGCGTCGAGGTGTCGTGCTTGGAGATCACCGCGATGTCGTCAGCACCCACGCCCAGTTTGGCCAGCGAACGCGCCAGCACCGAATCCCGGCCGCCGCGGCCCGCACCCAATGCCCCGATGCCCGGAGCCGGGATCGACGTGTGCACACCGTCTCCGAAAGACTGAGCGAAGCCCACCACGGCCAACACCGGCAAGCCCATCTTCAGGGCCAGGTCGCCGCGGGCCAGCAGGATGGTGCCGCCACCTTGAGCTTCCACGAACCCGAGCCGCCGCCGGTCGTTGGGCCGGGAGAACTTCGAGTCGTCGATGCCCCGGCCCCGCATCATCGCCGTGTCGGCGGTGGCTGCCATGTCACCGAAGCCGATGATGGCCTCCAGGGTCAGGTCGTCGAACCCGCCGGCCACCACCAGCTCGGCCTTGCCCAGCCGGATCTTGTCGACGCCCTCCTCGACCGACACCGCCGCGGTCGCGCAGGCGCCGACCGGATGGATCATCGCGCCGTAACTGCCCACATACGACTGAACCACGTGCGCGGCAACGACATTGGGCAGCACTTCCTGCAGGATGTCGTTCGGTTTGTTCCGGCCGAGCAGATTGCCGTGGTACATGGTCTGCATGGAGGTCATCCCGCCCATACCGGTGCCCTGGGTGTTGGCCACCATGCTCGGGTGCACCCAGCGCATCAGGTCGGCCGGAGTGAAGCCGGCGGACAGGAACGCGTCGACGGTCGCGATGATGTTCCATAGCGCCACCCGGTCGATCGAGGCGGCCATGTCCTGGCTGATGCCCCATACGGTCGGGTCGAACCCGGTCGGGATCTGCGCGCCGACGGTCCGCGACAGCTTGGTCTTGCGCGGCACCCGAATCTCGGTGCCGGCCTTGCGGATTACTTGCCAGTCGGTGGCGTTGGGCACCGGCCGGACGACGGTGTGCTCGGGGTCGAACTGGACGAACGCCCGGGCCTCGGCCTCGGTGGACACCACGAAGCTGAAGTCCTTGTCCAGGAACACCGATACCAGCAGCGGAGACGCGTGGTCGGGATCGATCGCGCCGTCGTCAACGAACTCGCGAATTCCCACCTTTTCCACCACGGCGTCGTGGTAGCGCTCGACAAGCTCGGCCTCGTCGACCAGCTCACCCGATTCGGTGTCGTACCAACCGGGTTGCGGGTCGTCTTCCCAGCGGATCAATCCGGTGGTCCAGGCGAGCTCGAGGACTCCGGCCGCCGACAGTTCGTCGTCGACCTCCATCTCGAAGCGGGTGCGCGACGAGCCATACGGGCCCAGTTCGGCGCCACCGACGATCACCACCAGATCGGCGGGGTCGACGTCGAGGTCATCCCAATCCGGCGGCGGCGCCGGGATGTGCGCGCGCGGCGGCGATGGCAGCGCGGCGATGATCCCCGGCGCCGTCTCCTCTTCGACGGCCGCCGCGTCGGCGGACATCTGCTCACGCGCCTTGGCGGCCAGTTCAGCCATGTCGAGATCGGCGTCGGACAGGCCACCGGTCAGGTCCGCCTTGATCGGCGAACTGGCTGCGGCGACTTTGGATTCCACGTCGCATAGGCCGAGCAGCATCGCCGCCATCTCGTCGGTCGAATACGTAGTCACACCGGCCTCTTCGACCGCGGTGACGATGGCGTCGTTGTGGCCCATCAGCCCGGTGCCGCGGGTCCAGCCGATCAGGGCGTGCACCAGGCTGACCCGGGCCGCCCACGAGGATTCGGCGTGCCAGCGGCTCACCACGGCATCCAGCGCCGATTTTGCCTCGCCGTAGGCACCGTCGCCGCCGAACATCCCGCGGTTGGGCGAGCCGGGCAGCACCACGTGCAACCGCGACGCGATGTCACGCTCGGCGCCGATGGTCGACAGGCCGCCGATCAGCCGCTGCACGGCCCACAGCAGCACCTTCATCTCCATCTCGGCACGCGAGCCGGCCTCCGACAGATCGCCGACTACGCGGGGTGCCGCGAACGGGAACAACAATGTTGGTGTCTGCGCGTCCTTGATGTGAATCGACTGTGGCCCAAGGCTTTCCGTCTGCTCGGTGCCAACCCATTCGACCAGCGCGTCGATGTCCGCGTAGGACGCCATGTTGGCCGCGACCACCCACAACACCGCGCCGTAGCGGGCGTGGTCGCGATACAGCGTGCGGTAGAACGCCAGTCGCTGCTGGTCGAGCTTGGAGGTGGTCGCGATCACGGTGGCGCCGCCGTCGAGCAACCGCGCCACCACTGACGCCGCGATCGAGCCCTTCGACGCGCCGGTCACCACGGCCACTTCGCCGCTGTAGGGGCCGGGGTCCGGGTTCTCGGCGCCGGCTGCGATCCGGCCGTACAGCGACGCGTGAATCTGCCGGCCCGCGGCCAGCGACTTGCCCTGCCACCAGGTGGCCTGGGTTGCCACGACATGGCCGGCGCCCTCGAAGCGCTCGGACAGCCGCGCCCAGTCGGCGTCGATGTCCCCTTCGTCGGTCAGCCACAGCTTGACCAGGTCTTCGCGGGCGCTGGCCCAGCGGTCGTCGAAGACGACGGCTTTCTTGCCGTCGAATACCGGGGCCACCAACCGCGGCCAGTCCGCGCCCAGTTCGCCGGTGACCAAATCGATCAGCTCGGCGTCGGTGGCCGCAGGCGACGCGGTGACCGGGTTGTCGAGCCCCAGCTGGCCCAGCACCAGGCGAGCCGCCGAGGCGAGCACCCCATCGGGACCGGTGATCTGGTCGGTGAATTCGCTCAGCGCGGCCGCGTCAACGGTGGCGCCGCCGCCACCGCCCGCAGACGGCAGCGCCACGGCCACGCCCCGGCGCGCGGCAACCGACGCGACCGCGGCGTCGATCACCTTGTCGACGGACGCCGCGTCCGCCAACGCGCCCTCATGCAGATTGCCCAGCGCGCCGCCGCGGACGCTGGTGCCCTCCCGGGTTCCCAGCGCGACCTCGACGGTGACGTGCTTAGCCCAGCCTTCGCCGAGTTCCCAGGTCTTCTTCACCCGCTCGGCGATCGCACCCGGCCGCTTGCCCGACGGCCCGAGAACCGTGCGCAGCTGGTCGTTGATCGCGTCGGAAAGCACCGGCCCATAGGGCTTGTAGGTGCGCGCCAGCTTGGTGACCTGCGCCCGCAGCCCCGCCAAGTCGGCCTCGGCGGCGCCGTCGATGGCGCCCAAGTTCAGCTCGGAACCCAGGTCCACCAGCAGCTGGTTGCGCCGAGACGACGCGCCGTCGGTGATGGATTCGATGGAGTCGAGCTCCTCGATCTGGTCGATGCGCATCTTGGCCGACAGCGCGATCAGCGCCAGCGTGGCATCCGCCGCATCGAAGGCGATGTCGTCCGGCCGAACGGCACCCGAAGGTGCCGCAGGCGCGGGCGCCGGTGCGGCAGCAGCAGTTTCGGCCGGCTCAGCAGACTCCCCGACGGGCTCGTCGGCCTCGGGCTCCGGCTCGGGGTCGGTGTCGGTGGCGAACAGCACCGCGGCGTCGCGCTCGGCGTTGAGCACTTCCACTGTGCTGTGGGCGTATTCGGGTAACTTGAGGGTGTTGGTGGCCAGGCCCGCCACCGTCGGCGAGGTCTTCACGCCGATCTCGACGAACCGCTCCACTCCCAGGCCACCGGCGGCCTCCTCGATGAACAACAGATCCTGCGTTTCGATCCAGCGCACCGGGCTGGCGAATTGCCAGGCCAACAGCTCGATCAGGACGATGCGGGCCAGCTCGCGGGGCCGTTCCCGGCGCCAGGTGTCGTAGTCGGCGAGGATCTCGTCGAGCGGCTCGGCCGGCACCAGATCCCGAATCTCCTGGATGAAGTCACGATCCAGGGTGAACAGCCGAGGCACCAGGTTGGGGATGTAGCGCCCGATGATCACATCCGGGTCTTTGTCGCGCGGCATCACGCGGTCCAGCGAACGCCGGAAGTCCGCCACCCCGACCCGCAATACCCGGGAGTGGAACGGAACGTCGATCCCGGGAACCAGGATGAACGAACGGCGCCCACCGGTGAGCTCACGGCGGCGCTCCACCTCGGCCTCGAGCGCCTCCAGACCACGCACGGTGCCGGCAATCGCATACTGCGAGCCACGCAGGTTGAAGTTCACGATCTCGAGAAACTCACCGGTATTCGCCGCAATGTCGGCGACGAAGGCCGGAACATCGGCATCGTCGAGATCGATCTGCGACGGCCGGATCGCCGCCAGCCGGTAGTTGGAGCGTCCCAGTTCATCGCGCGGAACGATATCGTGCATCTTCGATCCGCGGTGAAACACCATCTCCAGCAAGGCTTCCAACTCGTAGACGCCGGTCACGCAGGCCAGCGCGGTGTACTCGCCGACCGAGTGGCCACAGGCGATCGCGCCCTCGACAAAGGCGCCCTGCTCACGCATCTCGGCCACCTGGGCGGCCGCCACGGTGGCCATCGCGACCTGGGTGAACTGCGTCAGGTACAACACGCCGTCGGGATGGTGGTAGTGCACACCACTGGCGATGATGCTGGTCGGGTTGTCCCGGACCACGTGCAGCACTGAGAAGCCCAAGGTGTCGCGGGTGAACCTGTCCGCGGTGTCCCACACCTTGCGGGCCGCCTTGGAGCGCGCCCGCACTTCCATGCCCATGCCCTTGTGCTGAATGCCTTGGCCGGGAAACGCGTAGACCGTCTTGGGCGCGGCCAGTCGCGCGGTCGCCGACATCACCAGATCCGAACCGATGCGCGCGGCCACTTCCAAAATCTCTGCACCCCGGTCGATTCCGACGCGCTCGACGCGGAAGTCCACCTCGTCACCGGGACGCACCATGCCCAGGAACCGCGCGGTCCAGCCGATGAGCCGGGCCGGCGGACGGGCCTGCCCGTCGGTGGCGGTCACCACGTGCTGGGCGGCGGCCGACAGCCACATGCCGTGCACGATGGGCGATTTCAACCCCGCGAGCAGCGCGGCCGCCCGATCGGTGTGGATGGGGTTGTGGTCGCCGGACACCACGGCGAACGGGCGCATGTCGACCGGCGCGGTCAGGATGACGTCGCGGCGGCGACGGCGCGGGGTGTCGGTGGCGTTCTCCGATACCGCGCCACCGGCCCGCACCGGGTCGGCGAGTTCGGCCGCCCCGGTTCGGCCGAGGATGGCGAACCGCTCGTCGAGGACGGCGATCGCTTCGCCGTCGGGCCCGGCAACCGTCACCGAGACCGCGACCACCCGGCCCACCTCGGTGTCGTGGGCATCGGAAGTCGTTGCGGTAACTGTCAATTGGTCGGATGTTTCGGGCAGGGTGCCGACCATGCGGACGGCATGATCAAGATGCACCAGATTGAGCAGGCCCTCCACCACGGGCACACCGGTGTCGGTGACCGCCGATCCGATCGCCGCGAAAACAGCCGGCCAGCACCGGCCTACCAGTGCATCCGGAACGGTGCTGAGGCTGGGCGCCAGCGGTTCTCCGAAGGTGGCGGTGACCCCGGTGTGGTCAGCAACCTTTTCCGGGTCCCAGTCGACGGTCAGCCGGGCTACCCCGTCGGTGACCGGCGGCAGCAGCTCCGGCCCGTCGGCACCGGCCGCGATTGCCAGCACCGAGCGCATCGCGGTAGCGGCGTCCTCGGTCGAGACCACCGGGATCCCGCCGTCCACGGTGTTGGGCGGCAGGGTGAACCGGATGTCGATCCAGGTGCCCGATACCGGCACGCTCAACACCACATCCGCCCCGTCCTTGCCGTCGATCTGCAGCCTGGCTCCGGTGGAAGAGTGTGTGGCACGGGAGTTTTCGGGTCCGTCGTGCACCTGCCAATCGCTTGGATCGGCGATCCGGTGCACCGGATTGATGGCGGTGCGGCCGGCCCACAACACGTCGGGTGCGTCGAGCACGACGGCCAGGGGTCCGTGGGCGTCGGGGCGGCCCAACCGCCGCGATCTGACGTCCCTGACTTGCCCGTCGGCAGCGAGCACTTCGTCGATTGCGGCCTGCTCGAAGCGGTCCAGCAGCTCACCCACCGGCTCGTCCAGGCGGGTGATACCGGCGACCGCAGCCGGGCCGGGGATGATGCACACCTGGTCGGCGTCGTAGCGGGCATCGTGGGCCTGCCACAACGAGTCACTGCGCCACCAGCGCCGGACGTCCTTGTCGATCACCGGCACGAAGTTCACCGGCTTGCCCGGGGTTTTGCACAGCGTGACGAAGAAGGGAACATCGGCCGGGTGCAGTTGGACGGTATCGGCGTCCGGGTAGCGGGCAAGCAGCGCGGCGATAGCCTCGGTGGGCTTCTCCAGCAGCGCCGGGTCGGTGAAGACCGTCTCGATCGGGCCGAAATCCTTTGGATGCAGCCGAGCTTCGGCGCGCTGCAGCATCTGCTCGAAGCGATCGCGCCAGGTGTCAGCCAGCCAGGGGCTTTCCGGCCCCATGACCCCAGCGGTGTCGGCAGTCGAATTGCCTTCGCCGATGGTCAGTTCCACGTAACGCTGCAGCCACTGCAGGTAGGTCATCTCCGCGACGTCGCCGAAGTAGGGCTTGGCGGTCTTGGCCATGGCGGCGATGATCTCGTCGCGACGCTCCGCCACGGCGTCGGCGTCGCCGGCGACCTCGTCGAGCAGCCGGCCGCACCGCGAGGCGGCGTTGTCGATCTCGTGGATGTCGGCGCCGAGTTGGCTGCGGCTGGAAGCCATGCCGCCCTGGGCCTTTCCGGCGCTGATCCACTCGCCGGTGCCCTGGGTTTCCACCAGCATGCGCTTGACCGAGGGCGAGGTGGTGGACTCGCACGTCGCCATCGCCGCGGTGCCCACCAGGATCCCGTCGATCGGCATCAACGGGAAGCCGTAGGACTTCGCCCAACGTCCGGACAGGTATTCGGCCGCGCGCTCGGGTGTGCCGATGCCGCCGCCGACGCAGACGGTGATGTTGGCCCGCGAGCGCAGCTCGGAGTAGGTCGCCAGCAGTAGGTCGTCGAGGTCCTCCCAGGAATGGTGGCCACCGGCGCGGCCGCCCTCGACGTGCATGATCACCGGCTTGGTCGGCACCTCGGTGGCGATGCGGATCACCGAGCGGATCTGCTCGATGGTTCCGGGTTTGAACACGACGTGGCTGATCCCGATGTCGTTGAGCTCGTGGATCAGCTCGACGGCCTCCTCGAGATCCGGGATGCCGGCGCTGATCACCACACCGTCGATCGCCGCACCGGACTGGCGTGCCTTCTGCACCAGGCGCTTGCCGCCGACCTGAAGCTTCCACAGATACGGGTCGAGGAAGAGTGCGTTGAACTGGTAGGTCCGGCCCGGCTCCAGCAGCCGGGACATCTCCTGGATGCGGTTGTGAAAGACGTCTTCGGTGACCTGCCCGCCGCCGGCCAGCTCGGCCCAATGCCCGGCGTTGGCCGCGGCGGCGACGATCTTGGCGTCGACGGTGGTCGGCGTCATGCCCGCCAGCAGGATCGGCGACCGTCCGGTAAGGCGGGTGAACTTCGTCGAGAGCTTGACCCGGCCGTCGGGTAGGCGTACCACGGTCGGGGCGTAACTCGACCAGGCCCGGGCCACCTCGGGCGTGGCCCCGACGGTGAAGAGGTTGCGCTGACCGCCGCGGGTGGCAGCGGGCACGATGCCGATACCCAGGCCGCGGATCACCGGCGCGGTCAGCCGGGTCAGGATGTCCCCTGGACCGAGATCAAGGATCCACCGAGCACCGGCCTCGTGGACGTGGGTGATCTCGTTGACCCAGTCGACCTTGCGGACCAGGATGGATTCGGCCAGCGCCCGCGCCAACGCGGTATCGAGGCCGACCTTCTCGGCCCAGCTGCCGACGATGTCGATGCCGTCGCCCAGCCGCGGTGTGTGGAAGCCCACCTCGACCCGTACCGGCTCGAAGACCGGCGCGAAGACGTCGCCGCCACGAAGCTTGTTCTTACGGTCGGCCTCCTCCTTCTCCGAGATCTGACGGCAATACAGTTCGAAGCGCGAGAGCTGCTCAGGGGTACCGGTGATGACGACCGAGCGCCGGCCGTTGCGGATGGACAGCACCGGTGGCAGCACCGTGCGCACGTCCTGGGCGAAGTCCTCGAGCAATCGCTGGATGCGCTCGGGGTCGGCATTGGTGACCGCGACCATCGGTGGGCGATCGCCGAGCACCGAGATCCCCCGCCGGCGCGCCACAAGTGTTCCGGCCGCGCCGATCAGCTGCGCCAATGCCAGCAGCTCCACGTCGCGAGCACCACCGGCCTTGAGCGCTTCCACCGCCAGCACCCCCTGGGAGTGCCCGGCCAGGGCAACCGGCGGGGTGGCAAAGAGGTCCATACCCTGGCGGGCCAGAGCACGAATGGCGGCTATCTGGGTGAGCAACACGCCCGGCACCGACACCGCCGACGACGTCAGGTGCTTGTCCAGCGGGACCGCGTCTTCGGCGGCCAGTGCACGCACCCACTGCAGCGGCTCGAAGCCGATCGGGCGGACCACGACCAGTTCTTTGGCAACCGGCTCGAGCAGCAGCTCCACCTCACCCGCCAGCGCGGCCAGCTCCGATTCGATCCCGGCCGCCGAAACCAGTTCCTCGAGCGTCTCCAGCCAGGCGCTGCCCTGGCCGCCGAACGCGACCGCGAACGGCTCACCGGCGGTCAGGCGATCGACCAGAGCGTGGGCGCGATGCGGGCCAGTCCCGTCGTGGTCAGCTGACACCCGGTCGTGCTCGTGGATCGTCACCGTCTTTATCTCCCTGTATGCGTCTGTATCGGTTGGTTCGGCCGGACCGGACCGGCCCCTGCAAGGGCCTGGTGAACTCCGGCCGATTCCGCATCGAATCTCCGCCGGAAAACGTCTGACCGGTGCGTTGTCGGCGGGCCGGCCCATGGACCGGGCGGCGCGACGGACTGCATCGGCTCTATAAGAGTGTCATAAGGATCAGTCCACTTTTTTGACGCCGATCGGTTACTGGCGAGTTCTACGCGCGGGTAACCAGCTCATCGGTAACACCAGGTTTCGTCGTCGGCGCAGACGCGCGTAACAAACGTCCTGCGTGCAGGTGGTTACGGTCGAGTAGCTATAACTGCGCTGATCAAGGCAGTATTGTTACCAAATCGTTATGGTGAAATCCTGCGCTGCGGCCGGCCCGTGACGTCGCATCGGCCGTAGCGGCGGGCAATCGCCGCTTTTTGCGCCGCTTCGATCTAAGCGAACGAGTGTTTGCTGGAGCTCGCCGCACACGGGGCTTGACGGCACCTTGACGGGGCGGAAAATTAGGCCCACTGCCCGAATTGGGGCTGGAGGATCTCGTTGATATCCACGCCGACTCCGCCTACTTTGCGTTTGTCGATCTCGACCTGGTGCAAATTGGCGGCCGGATGCGTGAACCCCTTCGGCGAACCCCAGTTGTGCTGCCAGAAATACGAGCCCAACCCGTCCTGCACCGCCCAGCCGATCGTCTTGGAGTTGGCATATACCCCGGTGCGCTGATGCCCGATCACCGACTCCCAGGACCGCAGATACGGTGCGACCTGGTCCTTGTACTGCTCGTATGACGGATCGTCGTCGATCGAGGCATAGATGGGAGCGCCCGCCGGACCGCCCGCCGCGGCGTGCAACTCCATGCCGCGCTTGGCATGCTGAACACCGGCTGCGGCACCGCCCAGCCAGTCGGAGGTGCTGCCCTTGCCGAATTGGTAGCACGAAACGATCTTGAGCCCGTTGCTGCTCAGATCGCGGGCCTCGCCGAGTTGGATCGGCTTGCCCAGCATCCAGGCACCCCCAGGTCGCCGATCCGATACGTACCTGATCGCACCCACCGCCCCGGCAGCCCTGATCTGGCTGGCGGGGATGACCCCGGCCGAATAGTCCAACAAGATGCCAAGCGAACCCGCTGATGCCGGCGCGGCACGCAACGACGCGGCCGCGACACCTAGGCCCAGCAGGCCGGGCGTCGCCGCCGCGTACTTGAGCGCATCCCGCCGCGAGACCTCCACAAGCCACAGAGTACGACACCTATATCAATTGACTCATTGAGCTCGCCAGTCACATCTACATCACAATGTCACAACGCACGTTTGGGCGGCGGTCGGGGCCGATTCTTGCTGTCAATGCAAAGTTAGTAAAGTTAGAGGCGAGCAGTCCGCACTCGATCGCAACCGGGGGTCGCGATGGATCACCACCAGCTCATCGACCTCACCCGCCGTGCACTAAAGCTCGCACGCGACCAGACGACCGACCTGGCGCCTTCGCAGCACACGGTCCGCGCGCGGGAGTACACCTCGCCCGAGCGACACGACCGGGAGCGGGCCGTGGTGATGTCCTGCCCGCAACTGGTCGGCTACGTCTCCGAGCTTCCGCGGCCCGGCTCGTATTGCACCAAGACGGTGATGGGGCGATCCGTGCTGCTGACCAGGACGTCGGACGGCTCGGTGCGCGCCTTTGACAATGTCTGCCTGCATCGACAAGCGCAGGTGGCGACCGGGTGTGGCACCGCGAAGCGGTTCAGCTGCCCCTACCACGCCTGGACGTATGACAACGGCGGGCGATTGGTCGGACTCCCGGGCCGGGAAGGGTTTCCCGAGATGACGTTGAAGGACGACGGGTTGACCAGGCTTCCGGCCACTGAGTTCGCTGGTTTTCTGTGGGTTGCCCTGGACCCCGGCGCCACCCTAGACATCGCAAAACACCTGGGACCGCTGGCCGACGAACTCGACTCATGGGGAATCGGGCACTGGTCTCCGCTGGGCGAGAAGGTGCTCGACTCGCGGATCAACTGGAAGCTGGCGATTGACACATTTTCGGAGAACTACCACTTCGCCACGGTGCACAGGCAAACCTTCGCCACCATCGCCCGCAGCAATTGCACGGTCTTCGACTCCTATGGACCACACCATCGATTGATCTTTCCGCTCAACACCATCATGGAGCTGGACACTGCGCCCGAGGACCAGTGGAATCCGTTCCACCACATGGTCGTGATCTACGCGCTGTTTCCCAACATCGTGCTATCGGTGACCATCGCCAACGGCGAGCTGTTCCGCGTTTACCCCGGTGAGCAACCGGGCCGATCCGTCACCGTCCACCAGAACTCCACAGCGCTGGACGTCTCCGATGAATCCGTGGCCGCGGGCGCCCAGGCCGTATTCGAGTACGCACACGCAACGGTCCGCGACGAGGACTATCGACTGGCCGAGTCGTTGCAAGCCAACCTCGAATCGGGCGCACGGGAGCGACTGGTGTTCGGGCGCAACGAGCCGGGGCTACAACACCGTCACCTCGCATGGGAGCGCGCGCTCGACGCGTTGCACCGAGGCTGAAGATTCGCAGCAAAAGGCCGAGAAGACTGCTGCCACATTACAGCTTCACCGAGGGAGTCTGCTGCGTCAGCGAGCCGATCAGCGCCTCGAGAACGTCACGAGAATCCTGATCACAATCGTCGGGAAGCGCTGCTGATTCCGTCCGCAACATCTCCAGGGCCTCCGTGCGGCGGCCCGAAAGCACCAATGGCGTCACGCGTTCCACCAGGGCAGCCAACTCCGGGGCCGGTGGCCGAGCATTGGCGACGGTAGCGGCCAGCACGTCGATCAGCTCCCAATCGCGATACAACGCCAGTGACCGCTCGTAGAACGCGAAGGCGGTCACCGGCTCACCCTGCAGGGTGCCGCGGTAGCGGTAGGGGCCCTCCATGTATTCGATCGGCAGGCCATGGGCCGGAGCGGCCACCAGCGGCTCTCCGATCAGTTCCAATTGCATTGTGGCGCAGGTGATCCGGTGGCGGTCCGGCAGGTAGCGGACCGGGGTGATCGGCGGCAGCAGCGGCCGCACGGCCTCCGGCCAGCGGACATAGCCGAGGATGGTGACGTCGACGTCCTCGGCGTACTGCGGCGCCCGGTCCGGATCGGGGTAACTTGCCGTCACGCCGGTAAACGGTTGCACCGCATTGCCGTTCGTACGGTCGAACTGTCGCCAGATGCTCATGTCGACACCATTGTCGAAATGGATGGTGCGCCATTCGTGCGACCGTCCCCGCGGGTCTCCCCCGCCGCCGGCGTACCTCGGAAACCACTGCCGGTCGATATGCCCGGCCGCACCTGTGACCAGTTCCTTCGCCTCGCCCCAGCGCAGTGTTCCGGTCATCGCCATGCCGGTCTGAAAATAGGAGTGGGTATCGGGCTGGCCGAAGCAGACGATCTTTCCGTTGTAGGCCGACGCCCCCACCGGGGTGGGCGCGCGCGTGGGCGTCACGACCAGATCCAGCCGCATCAACCGACCGGCCTGATCGGTTCCCACCAGACTGACCCGGTAGGTGTAGGGCAACAGGTCCCCGTCGGCGTCACGGCAGGTGATCCATGACGCGATGCCGGCGCCGCTGCGGTATTCGAGGTCCAGATGCCCCGTTGCGGCCGACAGCTTGGGGTGGGCGCCGGGCGCCATGCTGGCCGGCGGCATGTCGTAATCGGTATAGGTGCCGTACTCGCCGGTGTCGAGGTCGAACAATGCCAGCGTGTAGAAGTCGGCGACCACCGAGCCGCCGGGCCGGTTCTTGTTGAGGATGGCCAGAAACGCAAACGAGCGGCCGGAGCCGGTTGCGTCCAGTTGGCCGGCGAGAAACCAGGTATCGGACTCCTGGTCGGCGTGGGCGCCTTCGGCGGCGGGAAAATCCAGCGCACTGTCGCGCGCCACCAGCTGGAACGGGTAACTGCGCCAGTCGCTGCTCATGTCAGGCCTTCCCGGGCGCCGGACCACGCTTTTTTGCTATGTTAGCATCAATAGCGAAGTTACCGTCGCCTGCCCCGAGGTGGTGCCCCGATGACGGCAGAATCCCCGCGTCACAGGTATGACGAACTGTTCATCGGCGGGCGCTGGCGCAAACCCACTACGCCGGAACGGCTCTGCGTCATTTCCCCGCACTCGGAGCAGCCGCTGGGCGAAGCACCGGCGGCGGGCCCCGGCGACGTCGAGGCGGCGGTGGCCGCCGCCCGGCAGGCGTTCGACCACGGTCCGTGGCCGCTGTGGAATCCGCACCAGCGAATGAGCAAAATCGAGCAACTGGCCGCGATTTACGCACACCATCTCGACGACATGGCCGACCTGATCACCGCGGAGATGGGTTCGCCGCGCAGTTTCAGCAGGCTGGGCCAGGCGGCTGGTGCGGCGTCGATGATCCATCTGGCGCTGGCGACCGCCCGGGACTTCCCGTGGACGGAACGGCGGCAGGGTGTGCTCGGCGAGGCGCACCTGCGTCGTGCGCCCGTCGGCGTGGTCGGCGCCATTGTGCCGTGGAACGTGCCGCAATGCCTGATCATGCCGAAGCTGATCCCGGCGTTGATCGCCGGCTGCACCGTCATCGTCAAACCCGCTCCCGAAACTCCTTTGGACGCTTTGTGGTTGGCCGAGATGATCGAGCAGATCGAGCTGCCCGAGGGAGTCGTCTCGGTGCTCACCGGCGGACCGTCTGTCGGCCAGGCGCTGGTGAGCCATCCCGGGGTGGACAAGATCGCGTTCACCGGCTCCAGCGCCACCGGACGCCGCATCGCCGCGGAGTGCGGAGCGCAACTGAAACGGGTCAGCCTGGAACTGGGCGGCAAATCGGCGGCGATCATCCTCGACGACGCCGACCTCGATAAGACCGTCGCCGGGTTGAAGACGGCCGGGTTGATGAATAACGGCCAGGCCTGTGTTGCCCAGACCCGCATCCTGGTCAGCGAACGCCGTCACGACGAAGTCGTCGATGCCCTGGCCGACATGATGGCGGCGCTGCGGGTCGGCGACCCCGGTGACGACACGACCGATATCGGACCACTTGTCGCCCGGCGCCAACAGCTTCGGGTTCAGGACTACATCAGATCCGGGCGGCAGCAGGGCGCGCGCGTTGTGGTCGGCGGCGAGGACAGCCCGGCCGATCGTGGTTGGTACGTGCGGCCGACGCTGTTCACCGGCGCGACCAATGACATGCGCATCGCACGGGAGGAGATATTCGGACCGGTGTTGACCGTTCTCACCTACCGTGACGAGCAGGACGCGATCCGGATCGCCAATGACAGCGATTACGGCTTGGCCGGTTCGGTGTGGACCGCCGACACCGCCCACGGCCTCGAAATCACCGCCCGGATCCGGACCGGCACCTACGGCATCAACATGTACATGCTCGACATCAGCACACCGTTCGGCGGCTTCAAGAAGTCGGGTATCGGCCGCGAATTCGGGCCCGAGGGCCTGGCCGAATATGTCGAGCTGCAATCGGTGCTGTGCAACGGGAAAATGCCGCCGCCCAATGTCCTCAATGTCATTGCGGCAACTGCAGGGTGATCTCGACCGGACAGCACACCGCGCCGTGCTGATTGGTCACCTCGATCCGCAGATCGACGAGATAACGTGGCGGCTGGACGCTCTCGTCACACCGTTTGGCCACCACCCGGCCCCGGCCCACCATGGTGTCGCCGGCATAGATCGAGCCGGTCAGCCGCATGGAACGGCGTACCACCCGGCTGCCCGGACCGGCCCAGTCGGTCGCGATCCGGTCGGCGAATCCCGCCAGATGCATGGTGTTGACGAAAATGGTTGGGTTTCCCTGGCTTTGGGCATATGTCGGATCGAAATGCCCCGGAAAGTAGTCCCACGTCGCCCCGGCGTTCTCCACCACCCGCTGATAGCTGATCTGGTCGACGACCTCGGGCAGCTCGAGCGCAACGGTGATGTCGTTCCACGTCCGATCGGTCACGGTCGTGGCCCAGGCGTGAAGCGGAACAACGTATTTCGCGATGTGGCCACCACCGCGCCATCCTGGCGGCGGTAGGTCTCCAGCGTTTCGACGAAATGCCCGACCCCGAGCCGGGTTTGCTTTTCCGGGGACACCGACACCAGTTCCTCGACGACGGTGAGCCGATCGCCCTCGACGATGGGCCGCACAAACTCGGCGTCGTTGGCCGCGTTGATGAACGTGGTGCCCGGCAACGGCACCCGCAGCGCCAACGACGCGGCGGGCACCCGGCCTCCCGGCTGCCACGGCGGCGGAATCAGCCAGCCCATCAAAAGGGCCGGCGGCGCCAGTAAGCCGCCCCAACGCCTCTGGGCGTATTCGGCGTCCCAATATGAGGGGTTTCCGTCGCGAACCATGGCAGCGAACAGCTGAATGCGCGCGCCGCTCACCACAGTCGCGGCGGTTCTCGGTTCCGTTGTCGCACCGACCATCCGCAGCGCATCCTGGTAGCTGCCGAAGGCCAGTTGGTAGTTCACGTGGGCAACCGGCTACATGACGAGCGGATGCCGGCTCGGTACCGAATCCCATTGCAGCGCGCGGGAAGCGAAATACCAACCGCCCCGCTCGTAGATCAGCTGATCGCGGAATGTCCCGGTGGCCCGCAGCGTGGTGTCGCCGTGCACGCGGGCAAAGAGCAGCGCGACACAACGCTGCGTGGCGTTGACCCCGTCGATGCGGACCTCGTGGTCGACGGTGACCAGGCGTTGCCCGTCGCCGCCGTCGAAGGCCGCCCGCGGATCACCGAATGATTCGCCGTCACGGCTATAACTTGCGCCGGAGTGACGGAAGGTGGCGATCCATGCGTCGCGGTCACCCTCGGAATACGCGCGATTGTGTCGCGCGGTCAAATCCAGAATGGCGGCGCGGCCCGTCGCAGCGTGCAGCATCTGCTGTTCTTGATAGGACAACGTCATTGTGCTCTCCAGCCACACTCGCGGGGATAACCGAACCGACGGACGTGACACTACGCTAGCTCATCGGCTGACCCGGTAGCCATGTCTTTCGCGATCCCAGGCAGCCGGCGTTAAACCCCTGGTACGCAACAGATCTTTACGTATTCGCCCGATTCCGTTCTTCGGAAGTTCATCGACCGACTCCACATATCGGGGAACGCAGAAGTAGGGCATGCGGGCAGCGCAGAAGTCGAGCAACTCGGTGTAGTCGACGGCAGCGCCGGGGCGCGTGGTCACGATCATCAGGATGTCGTCCTCGCCTACCCCGCTGGGGACGCCGATTGCCGCCGCCTCCAGCACCGCCGGATGGCTTGCCACGACGGTTTCCACTTCCACCGAAGAGATGTTCTCGCCGCGTCTGCGTAACGAATCCTTGCTGCGATCCAGGTAGGTCAGGTTCTGGGCGCTGTCGAATCTCCCGAGGTCGCCGGTGTGGAACCAGTCGGGATGGCGATCGACGTGCAGTCCCGATCCGGCGTAATCACTGACGTACCCTTCGCTCATCACGTGTGGGAATCTGGGCCGGCAGGCGATCTCTCCGGCCAGTCCGGTCGGTAGCGGGTTGCCGGCGTCGTCGACAACGCGCACATCGAAATTAGGATTCGGCTTCCCCGATGTTCCCGGAACCCCGTCGTCGGCAACGCCCTTGACGGTAAGGGGAAATGCCTCGGTGAGCCCGTACATCGTGACGATACGGCAGCCGTAGCGCTTTTCGATCGCATGGTAGGAGTCCGCGGCAATGGGCGCCGCGGAGATGAACCGCAACGGCAGCGCCGCATCACGGGAATCCGGGGGAAGGTTCTGCAGCATCGACACCATCGCGCCGGCGCCGACGAAGCCGACGGCACCATGCGCGCGCACCTCGTCCCAGACTTCGCCGGGATGAAACTCGCGGGCGAGCACGGTTGTTCCGCCGACCAGCATCGGTGCCAGTACGGTGGGCGCCGCACTCAGGTGAAACAGCGGCATCGCCGTCCACAGCACCTCTCCGGGGGCGAATCGCCAGGCCGATGCCACGGTGGCGGCCACCGTGAACAGGTAATGCCAGCTCGTGGCAACGGCTTTCGACGGCCCGGTGGTGCCGGAGGTGAAGAACAGCGATCCAATCTCCGTCTCGCCGAGCCCATCCGGCAATGGGCCGGCATCGCGGCTCAGCTCCGTGCTCAGCGAATCACCTAACACCACAGTCTCATTCAGTGTGTCCACGCGGTCGGCGATATCCTCGAGGCGGTTTTGCCGCTCCGGGTCGGTGAGTATCACCTTGGCCTGCGACAGCCGCAAGGTATGCAGCAAGAAGTCGCCCTTATTGGCGGCGTTCACCGCCGCGCTGACGGCGCCGATTCGTGCTGCGCCCAGCCAGAAGTAGATCCATTCCGGGCACGTTGGGGTGAAGAGCGCCACGGTGTCGCCGCGGTCGACGCCGAGGTCGCTCAGCATGCTCGCCGCAGCGCACGACCGCCGTCGCAGGTCCTCAAAGGTGGTGTCGACGCCGGCTACCCTCAGCATCACCCGGTCCGGATGCTGTGCTGCGCGCCGGTCGAGCACATCGGCAACGGTGAAGCGATCGACTCCGAAATCGGAGGGCCCCGGAGGGCTGCTCACATCACGCCTTCGCAGCCGCGGGGTCGGGCTCACCATCTGCGGTGTATCCGAAGTCGTCGGCGCAGGGCTGCGCGCCGGGGTAGAACCGGTGCGCCCAGCGACGAAGGGCGGCGTAGTCGTGCGCTTCTTCGGGCGCCAGGTTCGGCTTCTCCAGGTACTTCATGTTCTCCCAGGTGAAGAAGTCCTGTTTGATCACTTCCTGTTGCAAAGCCAGGAATTTGGCGGCGCGCCCGGTCGGCACGTCGCCGGTGTCGCCTGGCTCCCGGAGGGACGCCTGGGTGTAGAAGTAGTCGGTGTAATCCTCGTCGACGGGCGTCTGCCCGGTGACCTGAACGGTGCCCACCAACTCGCTGGGGAAGCGCACGAAGCCCAACCCCAGCGAGTAGTTGTCGTAGACAATCTTGGCGTCGACCGGGCCGTTCGGGGTCAGCCAGGTCGCGGGTCTGCCGCCACCGAAGTGGGCATTGACGGTGGCGTGTAGGTGGTACCCGGAGACCTCAAACGACGCGGTGGTGGCCGGGTTAGCGGCCTTGTGCACGTATTGAACGTGATAGGGGTCGGCGGCGTTCTCGATGATCATCTGCGGGTGCACCTTGACCCGGTTGAGCATCCGGCTATGTGGGTGCAGCGGGTAGTACTCGTTGGTCTCCAGCTCCGGCAGCACTGGCGGCTGCCAGTACGGCGCCCGCCCGTGGCGCTCATGCCAGACCAGGATGAAGCCGTACCACTCCGTACTGGGGTAGCTGCGAATTCGGACGTTGTTCTTGCAGCCGATCTTGCTGTAGGGAATCAGCGCGTTGGTGCCGTCCCCGCGCCATTGCCAGCCATGCCAGGGGCACACGATGTGTTCGCCCTCAACCGTGCCCCCGACAGCCAGGTTGGCGCCGAGGTGCTGACAGTAGGCGTCCAGCACGTGCACCTGCCCCGAAGCGGTGCGGAACAGCACCAGCTCCTCGCCGAAATAATGCGCACGCTTGACATCGCCGGGAGCCAGGTCAGAGGCGAACGCGACGATGAACCATCCCGTCGGGAACCGGTACGACGACAGCGCAATCCCGCTCGCACCGAACTCTCGTTCCGACGGATCCTGGGCCGATTCGGAAGCCGAGCCTGAAATGGTCTGCGTCACGAGATCTCCGTTTCCCACGCGGCCGAGCGGCAACCAGGCCGCGTTTGACTCACCGTGGTTCGACGACTAGATCTATTTTTACTATCTTAGGGATTGAACGTCAACGTGGACATAGCGGGTAGCCGGTGGTGCCCGGGATCGCTGCGACGGCCGGCTTCCGTCGAGGCTCCGGCGGGACCCCTGTCGCACAACGGTTTAGCCGTAAGTTGCACTTCCCGATGGCAGAGCTTCGCCAGTTGCACGATTACGGGGATTCCGCAGCATCCTCGACGTCTTCGTCTGCGCGGAGGAGTTTTCTGGGGTGATGCATGGTGTTGGTGCGGGGCTGGCCGCGATCGAGGTGGGGTGGGGGTGTCCATTCGGTGTCGCCGTGGGTGTTTTTGCGGGTCGTCCAGCCTTTGTCGGCTAGTGGGTGGTGGCCGCCGCAGGCGAAGGTGAGTTGGTTGACGTCGGTGGTGGGTGATTGGGCGTAGGGAATGACGTGGTGGACCTCGCAGAAATAGCCCGTGACATCACAACCCGGCGCACTGCAGCCACGATCTCTGGCGTACAAGACGATTCGCTGCCCCGGTGCGGCCAGCCTTTTGCTGTGATACAGCGCCAACGCCTTACCCTTGTCGAACACCGCCAGATAATGGCGGGCGTGGCGGGCCAGCCGGATCACATCGCTCATCGGCAAGATCGTGCCGGCGCCGGTCAGTCCTTGTCCGGCAGCGGCTTCCAGCTCGGCCAGCGTGGTGGTCACGATGATCGAGGCGGGTAAGCCGTTGTGCCGACCCAACTCTCCCGACGCCAGCAGGGCGCGCAGCCCGGCGGTAAGGGCGTCGTGGTTGCGTTGGGGGGCTGAGCGGATGTCGGTGTCGATGGCCTCTTGACTGGGAGTGCCGTCCACACAGGGGGTTTGGGATTCGGGGTTGCCCATGCCCGGGGCGGCCAGCTTGGCCAACACGGCCTCTAACGTGGCGCGCAGTTCGGGGGTGATCAGCCCGCGCAGCTCCGACATGCCATCGCTTTGCTGATTGCCTAACGTCAGGCCGCGTCGGCGGGCGCGGTCCTCATCGCGGTAGGTGCCATCGGGGTTGAGACAATCGGCGATCGTGGCCGCCAACCCGGCTAACTGTTCGGGGCGAAACTGACTACCCTGGCGGGCCAACTGGGCTTCGGCGCGCTCCCGGGTGGCCTGGTCAATCCAGGCGGGCAGCTGATGGTAGAAGCGTCGGATCACCTGGATGCTTTCGCCGCCCAGTTTTCCGTCGCGTTGGGCCGCGGCGGCCCCGGCCAACACCGGGGCGATCGGCTGCCCGGTCAGCCCGCGCCGCGGCCCCAGATCGGCGGCGGCCTTGATGCGCCGGGCAGCCTCGGTGCGGCTGATCAACGCCCAGTCGGCGATCGCATGCGACAGCTTGCCGCCCAGCTCCTCGGCGCTGGCTTGGCGAGCTAGGTTGTTGATCAGCTGATGCTCAGCCACCGGCAGCCGTCGGCGCACCTTTTCACATCGCTTCACCAACGCCAACCACTCCGGAGTGGTCAACGCATCAAAGTTCAACTCCACCAACCTGTCGACCGCGGCGTCGAGTGCATCAAAGGCCGCCGTGACCGTCTCCCGATCCACGACACCGCCCGAGCTCATACCCGCAATCTATCGACTGCCACCGACAAGAACCGGGCAGAAAGTACCTGCCGAGCAACCGATTTCACGTGTTCACCCAGAGTGAACATCAGACTGCTTTCCGTCCCACTAGCACGAGGATCTGGCTAGGCACCCCCGGCGGCGGTCTGGCAGCGCGCCACATGGAGCCGAACACAATCTTCTTCGCGATGCACGAGACAACCGATCGCGGGCGATCAGCAGTGCCCTATACCCCCTTGGGCCGGGTCCCGATGACGCCACTTGCCGCTAGCCGCGCGAGTTCCTCGTCGGTCAGCCCGCACCGCTCACGCAGTATTTCTTCATTGTGCGCGCCAAGGGTTGGCGGCGGGCGGCGCAACCACTCCCGCTGGCCGGCCAACCGCGCGAAAGGTGGTGTGGGATATAGGGCTTGCCCGATACGGCAGTGGATCAGCGACTCGAAGTACCCGCGGTCACACAGTTGCGGGTTTTCGGTGACCAGTGACGGCGAGACAACCGGCGCCGCCGGAATGCCAGCAGCGGCAAGCGATTCCACCGTCGGCATCAGGGATTGCGCGGCAAACCAGTCCCGTAGCCGGCCATCGATCTCGTCGGCCCGCTCGCGGCGCCCGCCCGCAGTCGACAGCGACCCGTCGCACCAAGGCGGTCGGTCCATCACCTCGACCAGCGCATTCCAGTCTTGGTCGTCACGAATGCTGACCGCGATCCAGTCGTCGTCACCGGCGCACCGGTAGATGTTCTGTAACGCCCCGCCGAAACCACGATTACCGCACCGGTTGAGGGTGACTCCGTGGACCTCGTGCTCGATCGGCTGAATTGCGGTGGTATTCAACACCGACTCGACCATCGGCAGCTCGACCTGCTGGCCGACCCCGCTACGTTCGGCAAAGTTCAGTGCGGCCAGCACCGCGAACGCCGCATGCACGCCGGCCAGCGGATCACACGCGCCGCGCGGGGTCACCGGCGGCGTCTCCGGCAATCCGGTCACCCAAGTCAGGCCGCCGATCTGCTCCATGGTGGGGGCAAACCCGACCCGGTCACGCCACGGGCCCGCCAACCCGAAGGCCGGCATCCGGGCGACCACGAGTTTGGGGTTCACCGTCAGCAGTACTTCGGCGGTGAGCCCGAAGTGCTCCATCACCCGCGGCGAGAAATTCTCGATCACCACGTCGGCATCCGCGGCCAGCTCGAGGAACAATCGCCGCCCGTCGTCAGAGCCTAAATCCAATGTGACCGAACGCTTATTGGTGTTCATCGCATGGAACACCCAGCCGTACTCCCACCAGTCGTCCACATCGGTGCGCATGCCCCCCGAGTACCGAATGCCGTCGGGACGCTGGATCGACTCGATCTTCACGACATCGGCACCGAAGGCCGCCAGCAGGTGGGTCGCGGCGGGGCCGGCCCAGAAGGCGGTCAGGTCGATGACCCGAACGCCGTCCAACGGCAGCCCGGTCGGCGCCGGCCCAGATTCGGGTTCGCTTTTGCGCCAGGGTGTTTCGTCGTTGTCCGCACCTAGCCAAGCAGTCGGGCGCACCGGCGCGGGCGTACATCGCGACATCAACCACGGTGGGCGCGGCTGGTGAAAGCCGGCGGGGTTGTCGACGAACACTTCCCGCTCGACCATGTACTCCATGTCGCGGATGGTGGCGCCGTTGCCCAACGCCGCGATCGGCAGCCGGAACAGCTGACCCAGTGCGACGATCTCCTCGACGGTCCGCTCGGCCATCCACGGACGGATCGATTCGCGGATCAGGTCCCGGTATTCCCACCGGCCAATCTGGAATCGCAACTGCGGAATGTCTTCGAGCTGAGGACATTCGACCATCGCGGTGAAGTCGAGCCACTGCTGGCCGGTGACCATGGTGATTCCGACGTAGCCGTCCTTGGCGGGTTCGATCGAGGGCACTTCGAGGGTACGGCGGACCGGCGGTACCCGCAGCAGTTGCGAATGCAGCCATTCGCTGCTTTGCATCAGGGTCATCGCCTCGAGCATGGACAGATCCAGATGCTCACCCGGGCCGCCATGGTCGACGCGGCGGCGCACGGCCAGCGCGCCGAACGCGGCGAACACCCCACCCATGTACTCGCCCACGCCACCGCCGACCGAGATGGGTGGTCCGGCCGGATCGCCCCGGAAGCCGGGCGAGCCCGCCCATGCCTGCAGGGTGAACTCGGTGGCCGCCCGATCGGCGAAGGGACCGGTCCAGCCGAAATCGGAAATCGTGACCACGACCGCCCGCGGGGACTCGGCCAGCAACCGTCGGGGGTCGATGCCCAGGGCGGCCGCCTGGGACCGGCCGCAGGTGACGATCACGACGTCGGCAGCAGCGAGTTCGGCACGGTATCGCTCGGAATCCGGGGCCAGGGTCAGGCTCTGCTTGCCGGCATTGAGGTAGCAGTACAACGGCGAGGCCGGCAACCCGTCAGGCACCGGCGAACAGCTGGGCGAGTACCCGCGCAGCAGATCCCCTTGCGGCGGTTCAATTTTGCGTACCCGCGCACCGGCGTCGACCAGCAATTTGCCACAGTAGCTGCCGGCTATGCGGTCACTGATTTCGACGACGCGCAATTCGTCAAGCGGTGTCGGCCGCCTGCCTAACCCCTGACTCACGCTGCCGAGCATAATTCGGTCCGCCGATGCCTCAGCATGGGCAGGCGGAACCCCCGACGGTACGGTACTGGTCTGTACTACAGTAATGGCTCTATCGTTGGCGCTGTGACCCAGATTGTCGATCACTCTTCGCAGCCTTCATCGTGGTCGCCGCGGGAGGCGGAGTTGCTGGCCGTGACGCTGCAGCTGCTGCAAGAACATGGGTATGACCGGTTGACCGTCGATGCGGTCGCTGCCACCGCCCGCGCCAGCAAAGCCACGGTGTACCGGCGCTGGCCATCGAAAGCCGAATTGGTACTGGCCGCATTCATCGAGGGCATCCGCCAAGTCGCGGTCCCACCGGATACCGGTACGCTGCGCGGCGATTTGCTGCAACTGGGCGAGGTTATCTGCGAGCAGGCCCGTCAGCACACCAGCACCATCCGTGCGGTGCTGGTCGAGGTGGCGCGCAATCCCGCGCTCAGCGATGCCATGCAACACGGGTTCTTCGAACATCGAAAGGCCCTGATGCACCACATCCTGCAGCAGGCCGTCGACCGCGGCGAGATCGACGGCGCCGCCATCGACGAGGAACTCTGGGATTTACTGCCCGGCTACCTCGTCTTCCGGCACATCATCCCGAGCCGGCCGCCCACCGCGGACACCGTGCAAGCACTCGTCGACAACGTCGTCATTCCCAGCCTCACCCGGCCCACGCGGTAAGGCTCCTCGGCCAACCCCTCAGCCACAAACGCACCGATTCGGCTCTTGAAGTGTCCGGTCCGGTACCGTACCGTCAAGGCATGTCGATCCGCGCCCGCAGCGCCGGAAAGATAACCGCGGTTTCACCTGGCCACCTGGTAAGGCGGGGGTGGATGCTGCTTGTCGCCGTGGTGATCATCGCGGTCGCGGGATTCAGCATCCATCGGCTGCACGGCATCTTCGGTTCCCACAGCACCGCTCCGGCCGGCGGTGGCATCTCGAACGAGATCGTCCCGTTCAACCCCAAACAGGTGGTTCTCGAAGTTTTCGGCGCGCCCGGGACCGTGGCGACGATCAACTATCTGGACGTCAATGCTCAACCGCAGCGAGTCGACGACGCGACCCTGCCGTGGTCCTTCACGATCACCACCACGCAGCCCGCCGTGTTCGCCAACGTGGTGGCACAAGGCGACAGTTCCTCGATCGGCTGCCGGATCACCGTCAACGGTGTCGTCAAAGACGAAAGGATCGTCCACGAAGTGAACGCCTACACCTACTGCCTGGACAAGTCGTCATGAGCAACCACCAGAATCCGAGGCCATCCGTGGCGCACACCATTCGCCGGCTCGCGGTTCCGATCCTGCTGTTCTGGGTCGGCCTTGCCGTCCTCACCAACGTGGCCGTACCGAAATTGGAAGACGTCGGCAAGGCCCACAACGTGGCGTTGATCGCCCCCGATGCGCCGTCGATGCAGGCGATGAAGCGGATCGGAAAAGTGTTCCGGGAGTTCGATTCCGACAGCGCAGCCATGATTGTGTTGGAAGGCGACAAACCCCTTGACGCCGCGGCCCACAGCTATTACGACACCCTGATCCAGCGGCTCTCCCAGGACACCAAGCATGTGCAGCACGTTCAGAATTTCTGGGGAGATCCGCTGACGGCGGCGGGTTCGCAGAGTACCGACGGCAGGGCGGCATATGTCCAGGTGTATCTCGCCGGCAATCAAGGCGAGGCGTTGTCAATCGCGTCGGTGGACGCGGTCCGCGACATTGTGGCGCACACACCACCGCCGCCCGGTATCAAGGCCTATGTCACCGGCGCGGCGCCGCTCATCGCGGATCAGTTCCAGGTGGGCAGCAAGGGCACGATGAAAGTCACCGCGATCACGTTCCTGGTGATCGCGGTGATGTTGTTCATCGTCTACCGCTCCGTTGTCACCACGATCCTGGTGTTGCTCACCGTCCTCATCCAGTTGGCCGCGGCCCGCGGCGTCGTCGCCTTTCTGGGAAACAGCGGGATCATCGGACTTTCGACGTATTCGACCAATCTGCTCACACTATTGGCCATCGCCGCCGGCACCGATTACGCAATCTTCGTTCTCGGCCGTTATCACGAAGCACGGCACGGCGGGCAGGACCGAGAAGCGGCTTTCTACACCATGTTTCGCGGGACCGCTCATGTTGTGTTGGGCTCGGGCCTGACCATTGTCGGCGCGGTTTATTGCCTGACCTTTACCCGGCTGCCGTATTTCCAGACCTTGGGTGTTCCGGCCGCAATCGGCATCCTGGTCGCGCTGGCGGCCTCACTGACTCTGGCCCCGGCCGTGCTGACCTTGGGCAGTCATTTCGGTCTCTTCGAACCCAAACGCGCGATGCGGACCCGAGGTTGGCGGCGCATCGGCACGGCCATCGTTCGCTGGCCCGGGCCGATTCTTGCGGTGACGTGTGCGGTGGCCCTGGTCGGCCTGCTCGCCCTGCCGGGATATCAGACGAGCTACGACATCCGTCCCTACATGCCCGCCACCGCTCCGGCCAATGTCGGCTACGCCGCTGCCGAGCGGCATTTTTCGCCCGCCCGGCTGAATCCCGAACTGCTGATGATCGAAACCGATCATGATATGCGCAATCCGGCCGACATGATCGTCTTAGATCGGGTGGCCAGAAGTGTCTTCCATATCCCCGGTATTGCCCAGGTGCAATCCATCACCAGGCCGTTGGGAACTCCCATCGACCACAGCTCGGTACCGTTTCAGGTCAGCATGCAAAGCGTCGGCCAGGTGATGAACCTGTCCTACCAGCAAGACCGCGCGGCCGACCTGCTCAGACAGGCCGACGAGTTGGGGAAGACAATCGCCATTTTGCAGCGCCAGTATGCCCTGCAGCAGGAACTCGCCGCCGCTACCCACGCCGAGACCGAGAGCTTTCACGATACGATCGCCACAATCAATGATCTGCGTGACAAGATCGCGAATTTCGACGATTTCTGGCGGCCATTGCGCAGTTACTTCTATTGGGAGAAGCACTGTTTCGACATTCCGATATGTTGGGCGTTGAGATCGGTGTTCGACGCACTCGACGGGATCGACCAGCTCAGCGCGAGGTTCGAAGACCTCACGGCAACGCTGGACAAACTCGATGCGATCCAGCCGCAGCTCGTCGCGCTCATCCCCGAACAGATCGCCAGCCAGCAGACCAATCGTGAACTGGCACTGTCCAACTACGCGACCATGTCCGGGATTTACAGCCAGACGGCGGCCCTGGTGGAGAACGCGACGGCCATGGGACGAGCGTTCGACGCGGCCAAGAACGACGACTCCTTCTACTTGCCGCCGGAGGCGTTCAACAACCCCGATTTCAAGCGCGGCCTGAAATTGTTCCTCTCGCCCGACGGCAAGGCGGCTCGCATGATCATCTCCCATGAAGGTGATCCCGCGACTCCGGAAGGCATCTCGCATATCGACCCCATCCGGAAGGCAGCCCACGAGGCCGTGAAGGGAACTCCCTTGGCGGACGCCAAGATCTATCTCGCCGGCACCGCGGCCACCTATAAGGACATCCAGGACGGCGCCAAGTACGACCTGATGATCGTCGCAATCGCCGCACTGAGCCTGATCCTGCTCATCATGATGACGCTCACCCGCAGCCTGGTCGCCGCGATCGTCATCGTGGGCACCGTGGCGTTGTCGTTGGGTGCGTCGTTCGGACTGTCGGTGCTTGTTTGGCAGGACATCCTGGGTATCCGACTGTACTGGATCGTGCTCGCGCTGGCCGTCATCCTGCTGCTGGCAGTTGGATCCGACTACAACCTGCTGCTGATCTCCCGCTTCAAGGAGGAGATCGGCGCCGGATTGAAGACCGGCATCATCCGCGCCATGGCCAGCACCGGCGGGGTGGTGACCGCTGCCGGTCTGGTGTTTGCGGCCACCATGTCGTCGTTCGTGTTCGGCGACTTGCGGGTGCTCGGCCAGATAGGGACCACCATCGGCCTGGGCCTGCTGTTCGACACGCTGATCGTGCGGGCATTCATGACGCCGTCGGTCGCGGCGCTCCTGGGACGTTGGTTCTGGTGGCCGCAACACGTGCGCCCCCGCCCCGCCAGCAGGCGGCTCCGGCCGTACGGACCACGTCCACTGGTTCGTCAGCTGCTGCTGCGGCAACCGGAGAAAAGCGACTGAGCGGGGAATTTCGTTGGCGCTGTTGGCAATTCGGCATACGACAGAGCAGCACCAGCGGCTCGCCGCCGATGAGATGCTATTTATGCCATTACTGCTAAGATAGACAACGCAAGTCGAGTTGGCGGGGTCAGCTCCCCTGCTTGTTCTATCGAGGATCGGATGACCACCCTGGGAACTGGCCCTGATGCCCGGCGCAGGCTGTCTGCGCCGAGGATCGCCGAAATAGTAGCCGATGAGTTGCGCCGCCAGATCATCGACGGCGAGCTCGCCGACGGTGATCTGCTACCCCGCCAGGAAGTGCTGGTCGAACAGTTCAACGTCAGCCTGGTGTCGCTGCGGGAGGCGTTGCGAATCTTGGAGACCGAGGGGCTGGTGTCCGTCCGCCGCGGTAACCGAGGCGGAGCCGTCGTGCACGCGCCGGCCAAGACCAGCGCCGCCTACATGCTCGGCCTGCTGTTGCAAAGCGAGTCCGTCGCCGTCAGCGACCTGGGCGCCGCGTTGCAGGAACTCGAGCCTGCCTGCGCCGCGCTGGCGGCCCAACGACCCGACCGCGCAGATACTTTGGTACCCGAGCTCAAGCAGGTCAACGACGCCATGGCAGCGCATCTCGACGACGGGCGGCAGTTCACCGAAATCGGCCGCCGCTTCCACGATCTCATCGTCCGCGGCTGTGGGAACCACACCATCATCGCGGTCGTGGGCAGCCTGGAGACCCTGTGGACCAGCCATGAACAACAATGGGCCGACGAGAGCGCGGCGCGGGGCACCTACCCGTCGTTGGCCAAACGACGCGCGGTCCTCAACACCCACATCAAGCTGGCCGAGACGATTGCCGAGGGAGACGTCGACCGGGCCCGGCGCATCGCGGGCCGACACCTCGCCGATACCCAGACTTACGTCTTGTCCGGTGGTGGTGAACAACGGATCTATGCGCTGTCACCGCAGGCGCTGACACGCCCGCGGGACATCCGTCGCCCCTGATTCCAGTGCGAACCGCGTTGGTCACCGGCGGCAGCGGTGGGATCGGCAAGGGGTGCGCCGGCAAGCTTTGCGAGCTCGACTACGACGTGGTACTGGTGGCGCGACGGGAGGGCCCACTGCGGGCCGCAGCCGAGGATATCGGTGCCCGCTACATTGTCGCCGACGCAACTGACCCAGCCGGATTCGCCACCGCCATAACCGAACTCGACACCATCGACCTGGTCGTGCACGCTGCCGGCGCGCTGGGCGGAACCTACGCGCGCAAGCAGACCTTCGACCAGTGGCGCACGATCATCTCGGCCAACCTGGACTCCTGTTTTGTGGTGACCTCCGCGGTGCTGCCCCGCATGGGGCCAGGTTCACGGCTGGTCTTCATCTCCTCGTCGGCCGCGCACGAGCCGATGCCGGCCCGAACCGCGTACTCGGCATCGAAGGCCGGCATGAACGCGTTTGCCCGCGCGCTGGCGCTCGAGGTCGACCGCGACGGCATCAGCGTCCACCTGGTGACCCCGGGACCCGTGGAAACCGAGATGCTGCAGGATGTTCCGTTCGAGATGTATGCGATCCAGGTGTCCGACATCGCCGAAACGGTGGCCTGGCTCGATACCGTCGACTCGTCTGTCGACCTACCGGAGATCCGACTCAGCGCGGTGCAGCGCGGTCCGTTCGCCCGGCCACCGGTGGTGCCTACCGAGGCCCGTCGGCGCGCGTCGCTGAAGTCTCCCGGATCTCCGGGAAGCCCTTGATCACCGATTCGCCAAACTCGGCCAGCGAATCCGGCGCGGCGAAGTCGGCGAACCACACGTAGAAGCGCTCGACCCGGTGCGCGGCCAGTCCCACGAAGTGCTCGATCAATTCGTCGGCGTTACCGCACACCAGCCCAGGCCCCAGATAACCGAATCGCCGGACGCTCACCTGGCGTACCGCATCCGGATCGGCTCCCGCCCGGGCAAAACCCACCATCTGCTGCACGGAGATACGGGCCGATCCCGCGGCCGGGGCCAGGCGAGGCAACCGGTCGAGGTGGTTGGCCTGCAGATTCCACCAATCCGCGTATTTGCGAACCAGTTCCATCATCCGGCGCCCGCTGCCGCCCAAGATCAGCGGTATCGGACCCACCGGTCTGGGCGATTGAGCTTTGTCCTCGTCCGCCCAGTACTGCGTGATCAGCGCTAGGTGGTGCTGCAGTTGTTCGACCCGGGCAACCGGATCCTGCTGACCGACATCGAATCTGGCGAACTCCGCGGGCCAGGATCCCGAGCCGATCCCGAGCTCGAACCTGCCATCCGACGCCGCTGACAGCGTTACGGCCTGTTTGGCCAGAACGGCTGGATGCCGGAACGCGTCGCAGAGCACCAGGTGGCCGATGCGCAGCCGCTGCGTCTTGGCCGCCACCCAGGTAGCGACGGTCATTGCCTCCCAGATGTTTTCAGCGGGCTGCCCAGGAGCCTCGAGATGATCGATGAACGCCACACCGTCAAACCCACTGCCCTCGGCGACCCGCGCCCGCTCCACAAAATCTGCTACCGGCAACCGCACCTGGGGCAGGAACAGATACCACTCGACCATACGTCCACCCATGCCTGTCCCACAGCGTCCTGCGCGATTGCGCCGGGTCGCCTAGTTTACTATTTTTATTATGTTAGGGGTGTTATGGATGTCGGTCTGACTTCAGAGCAGTTGGCGCTGCGCGACACCGTGCGCGACATCCTGCGCGCCGAGTGCCCACCCGAGGCCGCCCGGCAGGCAATCACCGATCCCGAGCGTTGGCGCACGCTGTGGAAGACCGTCGTCGATCTCGGCTGGACCGAACTCGCCATAGCCGATCCGTCCGGCGATTTCGGCCCCCTCGAGCTGGTACTGGTTCTGCAGGAATGCGGTGCGGCCATCGCCCCGATCCCGCTGCTGAGCAGCGTCGGCCTGGCCGCGGGCGTGTTGCGGGCCTGCCGTCTCGACGATGTGCTGGCCGAGATCGCCGGCGGCGCGGCGGCAACCCTGGCCGTCCACTCCCCCGGACACCGGCTGCCGCGGCCACCCATGACGCTGCAGCACGGACGCCTGCGCGGACATGCCGTCGCGGTGCCCAATCTGGTCCGGGCCGAGTTGATCGTCACGCTGGCGACATCGGACCAGGGCTTGGTGGCCGCGGTCGCGCGCGCCGGCGACGGCGTGGTCATCCGGGCCGGCGAGTCGACCGACCCGGCACAACCCGTCGCCGATGTCGAAATCGACACCGCCGCGATGGCCACCGCGCCGGTCGCCAGCGCCAAATCGGCATTGACCGCACCGCTGATCGCCGCTGCCGCCGACCTGGTCGGAGTGGCGAGCGCGGTCCTGCATCGCGCCGTCGAACACGCCAAGGCCCGCCGTCAGTTCGGCAAGCCGATCGGCGCATTCCAGGCGATCAAGCACGCGCTGGCCGACAACTACGTCAGCGTCGAGCGTGCCCGCAGCCTCACCTACGCGGCGGCGGCCGACCCCGACTGGACCACAGCGGCGCTGGCCAAGGCAGCCGCCGGCGAGGCCGCGACCCGCTGCGCGCGCACCGCCGTCCAGGTGCACGGCGCGCTGGCCCAGACCTGGGAACACGACATCCACCTCTATGTCCGGCACGCCTGGCAGGGCGCGGCGATGCTGGGCGACAGCCGCGCGCTGTACCACGAGGTGGGCCGACGCTTCGCCGGCGGCGCGTCATGACGGCCCCCATGACGGCACACGTCGAAGAGTTCGCCGAGTGGCTGACCGACTTCCTGCCCGGCGACTACTACCAGCGATATCGCCAGTACCGCTGGGACATTGGGTTGCGACGCGAGTATCAGCGGGCCGCCTTCGAGGCGGGGTGGATCCAACCCACCTGGCCCCGCCAGCACGGTGGGCGTTCGCTGAGCCTGCGCGACGCCATGGAAATCCGGATCGAGGCCGCGCTGCGCTCTGCCCCCAAACTGCCCAACATCGCCGGACCCAACGTCGCCGCACCCGGGATCCGCCAATTCGGCACACCCGAGCAGATCGACCGGCTGCTGGTTCCGCTGCTGCGCGGTGACGAGTGGTGGGCGCTGGGCATGTCCGAACCGGAAGCCGGATCCGATTTCGCCGGCCTGCGCACTCGCGCCGAGCGCGACGGAGACCTGTTCCGGGTCAACGGCCACAAGATCTGGACCACGCAGGCCCACGAGTCGCGGTGGTGCACCCTGTATGCCCGCACCGACCCGGATGCGCCGAAACACCGCGGCATCTCCTGCCTCATTCTCGACCTGCACTCCCCCGGCGTGCGGATCGAACCCATCCGGATGGCGTCGGCGTCCGACGAGACGTTCTGTGAGGTCTTCCTCGACGAGGTCGGAGTGCCCGTCGACAACCTGCTGGGTCCGTGCAACGGCGGCTGGAACGTGGCGTTGGCGTCGTTGCATCATGAGCGCCAGATGATCTGGATCATGAACTGGGTCGAGGTCAAGCGCGGCCTCGACTCGGTACGGGGCACCCGCGACCCCGACGTCTACGCCGAGCTGGGCTCGCTACTGGCCGACGCCGCGGCGCTGCGGGCCACCGGCTACCGTGCCCTGAGCAACGAACTCGCCGGCCGGCCCAGCCCGGAGGCCGATATCCTCAAGTTGCTTGGATCGGTTACCTTACAACGGGTTTGGGAACTGAGCGCGGTGGCCGCCGGTCCGGCTTCGACCGGTGACGCCGGCCTGCTCTTCGAACGCCAGGACGCCCTTGCCGCGACCATCTACGGCGGAACATCCGAGGTCCAGCGCAACATCATCGCCGAGCGGCTGCTCGGGCTGCCGAAAGGATGACGACGATGGATTACGACCTCGGCGATGACGGCGCTGAACTGCGAACCCGGCTGCGGCAGTTGATCGCCAACCACGTGCCGGCCGGCTTCCTCGGCGCCTGCACCGACGACCCCCAGGACCTGGCCACCACCGAGTCATTCTGCAAACTCCTTGCCGCCGAAGGGCTGCTGGCGCTGGCCTGGCCGAAAGAACATGGTGGCGGCGGAGGTTCGATCTGGCAACAGACCGTGCTACGCGAAGAGATGTGGGCCCACCACGAGCCGCGCGGCCCGCAGTACATGGGTATCAATTGGGTCGGCCCGGCCATCATGCGATACGGAACGGCGGAACAGAAGGCCAAGCACCTGTCGGCGATCGCCGCCGGCGAAGTGGTGTGGTGCCAAGGGTTTTCCGAGCCGGAGGCGGGCACCGACCTCGCGTCGCTGCGCACCCGCGCCGTGCCGGACGGCCCGGACGGCCGGACCTGGCGCATCACCGGCCAGAAGGTGTGGACGTCGTATGCCCAGATGGCCTCCTGGTGTGTGCTGGCGGCCTGTACCCACCCGGATGCTGCTAAATCCAAGCGGCTCACCCTGTTTCTGGTCCCGATGGACCGGCCCGGCATCACGGTCCGGCCGATTCCGTCGATGCTGGGCCCGCATCACCTCAACGAGATGTTCCTCGACGGGGTGCCGGCCTTCCAAGGCGATGTGCTGGGCGAGCCCGGCGACGGTTGGCGGGTGATGCGGGAAGCCCTGGCCTTTGAACGCGTCGGCATCGCCCGGTACGCGCGCTGCGAATCGTTGCTGCACCGGCTGCGCACCGAACTCGGCGACGACTGGGACCGGCTTCCGGAATCGATTCGGGTGCGCTGGGTTCGGGCGCTCGTCGACCTGCGGGTGGCCAGATTACTGGCCTATCGGGCGGTGTCGCTGCAGGACGACCCGCAGGCGGGTGCGGCGGCCAGTGCCGCCCGTATCGCGACCACCACCTGCGATCAGCAGGTCGCCGAGCTGCTTTTCGACGTGCTCGGCCCGGCAGCGCTGGACAGCGGCGTCACGGCCCCGCTGCACGGCGCGATCGAAGATCATTGGCGTTACGCGCAGGCGGCCACCGTGGCGTCGGGCACCATCGAAGTACAGCGAATGCTGGTAGCACGTGACGTGTTGGGGGAACACCGGTGAATACCGAACTGCCGCAAGATATTACCGACTTCGCCGTGGTCGCGGTCAAGCGCCTAGCGCGGCTGGGCGGGCCGGCGGCGGCGCTGCGGGCCGAAACCGACGACAGCGTTCGGCACGCGGCACGCGAGGCGCTGGTGCAGCTGGGCGCATTCGAGCTGGATGTGCGATCCGCATCCGATGATCTGCTGGCCGCCGCGGTGCTGTGCCGGGCCGCCGGCGCCGCCGCGCTGCCCTACCCACTCGTCGAAGAATTGCTGGCAATCGACGGCGCTCGCCTGGCTCTGGTGAATCCGCAAGCACCCCGCGTCGATCACGGCGACTTACCCGGCGACTGGATCGCCACCGACCTCGACGGCACTCGTTATCCCGTGCAACCCGCGGTGCGCACCGCGGCCAAACTGGGGCCGTTTCTGGTGCCGGCGGCCTTGGGAGCGCCCGATGGCACCGTTTCGGCCGCCGACATTAACCTTCATCTTGTGCTGGGATCATGGCGGCTGCTGGGAGCGGCGCAGCAGTCGTTGGACATCGCCACCGGCCACGTGCGGAGCCGGGTTCAGTTCGGCAGGCCGCTGGCCGATTTCCAGGCCGTCAGGTTTGCCGTCGCCGACGCGTCCGTCGCGGTCCGCGGGCTTTTCGAACTCGCCAAGTACACCCTGAGCCGATCGCAATCGGCTGCGGTGCAAGTGGGTTCGGCTGACGCATTGGCGCTGCGGCTGAAGGCCGCCGACACCGCGCGGCAGGTGCTGCGCACGTCGCACCAACTGCTCGGCGCGCTGGGCTTCTGCGACGAGTCCGACGTCAGCGTGCTGGACCGGCACACCCAACCGCTGATCCGGCTGCCGTTGGGAACCGAAGCACTGAGCCGCCGCCTGATCTCCGATGTCCGTGATGGCTATCTGGAGACACTCTTCGTCGGGCCGGTACCCGCATGAGCCGTCCCATCGAATCCTCGGTCACCCCCAATCCGCTGGCCGACGGCATCCCGTTCGGGACCAGGTTGCAGGAGCTGGCCGAGCAAAAAAGCGACGAAGCGGCCCTGACCACCGTGGCGCCCGACGGCAGCACCCGCACGCTGACCTTCGCCGAACTCGACGCCCGTGCCAATCAATGGGCGCGGGCGCTGGACGCCAGTGGCGCCCAGATAGGTTCTCTGGTCGCCATCGCGATCCCCAACTCCGTGCACCTCATACTGACCATCTTGGGCTGCTGGAAGATCGGCGCGGTGCCGGTTCCCATGCACTGGGACCTACCCGAGTGGGAGCGGAACCGGGTGCTGGACGTGATCGACGCCGCCGTCGTGGTCGACGAGAAAAGCCGGTGGGAGCTGGACGTGCGCGCCACCGTCGAACCGGAAAGCCCACTGCCCGAAGCTGTTTCACCCACCGCCCACGGGATTTGCAGCAGCGGGTCAACCGGCGTTCCCAAGGTGATCCTCAACCTGGCGCCGTCGCTGTGGACGCCTCAGCACAGCGAGCCGTTCTTGGCAGCCTGGACGCCGGTGGCCCAGCCGCAGACCATCCTGGTGCCCGCGCCGATGTACCACACCAACGGCTTTGCCACCCTGCATTTCCTGTTGGGCGGCGACCAATTGGTGGTATTGGAAAAGTTCGATGCCGCAACGGTTGTCGACACCGTCGAGCAGTACCGGGTCACCAACTTCACCGCCACCCCGACCATGCTCAAGCGCATCGCCGCAGTGCCCGACATCGGTCGGCGCGACTTGTCCAGCATCTCCTTCATCTTGCAGGGCGCCGCCGTGATGCCGCCGACGCTGCTGCACACCTGGTTCGAGCTACTGAGCCCGGAACGGATTGTGATGGCCTACGGCATGACCGAAAATCTCGGGCTCACCGCGTTGCGCGGCGACGAATGGCTGACGCATCCGGGCAGCGTCGGCCGCGGCTTCCGCGACACCGAGATCCGGATCCTGGACGCCGAACAGCAGCCGCTGCCCCCCGGCGAACAAGGCGAGGTCTACCTGCGCGCGCCGATGAGTGCGGGATACCGCTATCTCGGTGGCGCGCCGCCACTTCCGTCGACCGAAGACGGGTTTCGGTCGGCCGGCGACATCGGTCACTTAGACACCGACGGCTACCTCTACATCACCGACCGTCGCGCCGACATGATCATCACCGGCGGCGCCAACGTCTTTCCGGCAGAGGTCGAGTCCGCACTTGCCGGCCACCCCGATGTCGCCGACGTCGTGGTCATCGGCATCTCGGACCCGCACTGGGGACGCCGGGTCCATGCCGTGGTGCAAGCGGCGGCGCCGCTGACCGAACAACAGGTGATCGAGTACGCCAAGAACCGGCTTGCGCCGTACAAAGTGCCCAAGACAGTGGAATTCGTCGATCGGATTCCCCGCACGGCGGCAACCAAGGTCAATCGCTCGGCCATGATCGCCGCGCGGGGCGGCTGAGCTTCGCAAACGGGGACGTGCGGTGCGGAAATGCGGAAGCGTAAACGCCGGACACGCCGGTGAGACCGCTCTACGCTCACTGGTAGCTCCCTCCCGGCCCTCACCGTAGAGGAGGACGGTCCGATGACCTCCATGCTCACGCAGCCCGACATCGTGGCGACTGCTGCGGCCGAAGTGGCGCAGATCCGCTCGGCGATCGGCGCGGCCAACGCCGCCACGGCGGCCTCGACGACCGGGGTGATAGCCGCGGCGCGCGACGAGGTATCGGAGCTGATCGCAAGCCTGTTCCGCGCATATGGCCAGGAATGCCAAGCCGTCATGACGCAAGCTGGCGCGTTTCACGATGCGTTCGCCCAGGCGTTGGCCACCGCGGCGAGCTCCTACGCACAGGCCGAGGCCGCCAACGCCGCCGCGGTGTCGGAGGCGCTGGCCACCATCAGCGCACCCGTGCGCGTGCTGCTGGGCGGCATCGCGCCCGGCGCTCCTGGCGCCCTGACGTCCGCGGTTCCAGCGGCGGCAGCGGTGAACACCCTGGTCATGGGTGGCAGCGGGAACCCGATTCCTTCGATTGACTATGTCAACAACATTGTCTCGAAATACATCGCGCCCATTTTCCCGGTCGATCCGGCCCTCGTGCAGAGCCTTTTCACACCGGAGGGATTCTATATCGACACCGGTGTCAAGACCTTGCCCCTCAACGTGTCGGTGGCCCAGGGCGTCACCATCCTGACCAATACCCTCGTCGGCACTAATCCTCCCTATGCAGGGCTGCTGACGAGCGGAAACACTGTCAACGTGTCGGGCGAATCGCAGAGCGCCATGATCTCTTCACTGGTAATGCGGGCGCTCAATCCCACCAACTCGGGGGCCGCCGGGAGCCCGTACTTCAACAATTTGACCTTCACGTTGGTCGGTAATCCGATGAACCCCAACGGAGGACTGTTCGAGCGTTTCGTCGGGCTCAGCCTCCCAAGTCTGGGGATAGAGATGTACGGCGCAACCCCAGACAATTCCTTCCCGACCACGATCTACACAATCGAATACGATGGCGCCGCCGACTTTCCCCGATACCCGATCAATTTCCTGGCCGACCTCAACGCCTTCATGGGCATCCAATCCCTACACGGCCAGTATGCGACTCTCACCCCCGAACAGCTTGCTACCGCCATTCCGTTGACCAACACGGTGGGCCCCACCTCGACCAGCTACTACATGATTCCCACCCCTAATTTGCCGCTGCTGGACCCGGTGCGGGCAATACCGTTCGTCGGGACGCCCATCGCGGATTTGGTCCAGCCGAACTTGAGGTATCTGATCAACTGGGGCTACGGCGACCCCGCCTATGGATGGTCGACCTCGCCGCCGAATGTGCCCACCCCGTTCGGAGTCCTGCCGCCGCTCAGCGCCACCACTTCCCTGCCAGGCTATTTGGCGATCGGAACCCAGCAGGGAATCAGCGCGTTCATGAACGACATCAGCGCCGGGATAGCGACCTTTCCCGACCTCCCGGCCGCGCTGCTGGCCGCTCCACTGGGCGCGGCCGGCTCACCGTCGCTGCTGTCCGGGCTGTCGCCGGCGGCGTTCTCCCCGACCGACTTCATCCACTTTCTGCAGTCAACGAACACGACGGTCACCAACTTCATCACCCGGACTGCTGCGACCACGTACGCGGCACTGCTTCCGACGGCCGACATCGCAAATGCGGTCTTCACCACGGTGCCGTCCTACAACGTCAACCTGTTCCTCAGCGGGATGGAACAGGCATTCACCGGTGACCCCGCCGGTGGGCTGGTCTACGCGTTCGGCGCTCCCATCGCGGCTGACATCGCGTTGGCCACCCTCTTAGCCGGCTTCCAGCTCAGGTCGTTCTTGGGGATAACCAGTCAGTTCGTTTAGTTGACGACGCTCAATGGGCCACCCTGTCCGCCCGCCAGGTCTCGCGATCCAGTGGATCCGTTGCAGGTCAACGGGTACGGACCTGAGGCGGTGCTGATCTAGTCACCGCGCTGAGCGGAGTCCGGGCGTAGCAATCGCATCTTTAACATGGACCCCAAGCCAAGTCGGTGCGCGATTTGCCCGCCTCTGAGCGACAAGCCAAGGCGCGCAACGGAATTGTCGCTCCCAGGTGGGAAAAAAAGAGACACCCCAAACCCGCGGAGATTGATGTGGCTGATGAGAAAGCCGCAGTTGGTCCTACAACTTGGGGCGCAAGGGCCGCTCGTCGACGTGCGGTTCGGCTAGTCAGCCGCCCGCTGGCCAGCCGGTCGAAACGTTCGCCGGTCTGCGGCATCGCGATGCGAGGCACCGTCTCGAGGTCTGCTCCGAAACGCACAAAATGGCTATTCTGGCTGCTTTGGCTATACTGGTGACATGCCGACTCTGACCTACCGAAACCGCACCGGGGAACTCGTCGACGTGCCGACCGTTGCCGCCACGCGCTTCAAGAACCAGTTCGGCGCGGTCCTCGAGAAGGCCATCGCCGACGGTGCGGTCGCGATCACCAAGCACAACACGCCGAAGGCGGTACTGGTGTCCTACGCTGAGTTCGAGATGCTGACCCGCGCGGCTACTCCCGCTCTGGACGAGTTGACCGAAGAGTTCGACCGCCTGCTGGAACGCATGCAGACGCCAAAATCCAAGGCCGCGATGGCCGCGGCCTTCGATGCCAGCCCGGAACAGCTGGGGCAGGTCGCGGTGAAGGCGGCTCGCGCGAAGCGGCGACGCTGACTGAGCCGGCTGTACGTCCTTGCAGGGGTCAACGGCGCGGGCAAGAGCTCCATCGGCGGCGCCATGTTCCGCGCTTCCGACGCCGACTACTACAACCCCGACGAGGCAGCGCGGAGGTTGATCGCGGCGAATCCGGGACTCGATCAGACCACGGCCAACGCGACGGCGTGGCGTCAGGGTAAGCGGCTGCTGGAACGGGCGATCAACGAACGCCTCGACCTCGCGTTCGAAACCACGCTCGGTGGAAGCACCATGCCCCGGCTGCTCGCCGAGGCGGCCTCACAAGGCATTGAGGTGCGAATCTGGTATGTCGGATTGGCCAGCCCGGAAGCCCACATCGAGCGAGTGCGGCGGCGAGTCGACGCGGGTGGCCATGGCATTCCCGAAGCCGACATCCGGCGTCGGTGGCGGCACAGCAGGTTGAATCTGGTGCAACTGCTGCCCGTGCTCACCGAAGTGCGCATATACGACAACTCGCAAGACGCCGACCCGGCCGAAGCCAAGGCTCCCCGCCCGATGCTCGTGCTGCACGTGGTGCGGGGAAAGATCGTGGGTCCACCGGATCTGTTGTCGACACCCGGGTGGGCCAAGCCGATTGTCGCCGCGGCAATTGAGCTGCACGGTTGACGCGGCGACAAGCGACGACCCAGCACCGTTATATCCACATCGGCTGCAAATCGCGGTAACCTCATTCTCAATACTGCCAGCAGCGCGCAAGTTGAGGAGACAACGCCTGTGACCGGCTCGAACGAGGAACCGGATGTAACGCGCGCCGACCGCTTCATCAAGACGGCGGTCGAAATTCTGGGTGAAACCGGCCGCACCGACTTCACCGTGCAAGAGGTCGTCGCGCGCTCCAAAACCTCGTTGCGGGCGTTTTACCAGCATTTCGGCAGCAAGGACGAACTACTGCTGGCCCTGTTCGACAGGACCATGGCGCAGACGGCACAGCTGTGGCGCACCGAAACCGCCGGGCTCGACAGCACCGCCGCCCTGAAGCTGGTCATCGACCGCATCAGCGCGCGACCGGAGTCCACCACCCAGGACAGCCTCAACCGGGCGCTGAGCCTCTACAACCAGTACCTGGCCGAGAACCGGCCCCGTGAATACGCGCGGGTGCTATCGCCCCTGCATCGACTGCTGCGCGATATCGTCGGGCAAGGCATCACCGAAGGAGTGTTCAACCCCGGACTCGACGTCGGGGCCGCGGCTGCCATCATCATGCAGACGGTGCTGGGTGCGCTCCGATTGCACTGGCTGGGAACCGAATTGAACGGAACGCCCATCGACGCCGGCCAACTGTACGAGTTCTGCAGCCGCGCCCTGGGCATTCGGGATGTCGACGATCAGCCGGTGTCCTCACTGGCCGAACTGTTCGCCCAGATCGGGATGCGCCCAGCCACCGCCCACGACGACGCTTTCGCGATGACGATGCCGGTCAGTCCGCAGGTGGTCAACACCTCCGGAGCGCTGCAGGGCGGCTTGATCGCCACGCTCGCCGACGTGGCCGGAGGACAGCTGGGCTTGGAGTATCTGCCGCCGGGCACCGCCATGACGACAGCCGACCTCTTCATCCGCTACCTGCGCCCCATCAGGCAGGGCTCCGCCCTCGCGGTACCGCAGGTGCTGCGGGCCGGCCGGCGATCCCTGGTCATGCAGGTCGACATCTTCGGGGACAGCGATAGCGAACTCGCGGCAACGGCAACGGTGAATTTCGCCGTCATCGACCGCAACGACACCCCCGACAGCGGTTAGCGGAACCCTTGCGCGAGGTGGTAACGTCATTACCAGATGCTGAGAATCGAGACTTCTACAAGGAGATCGCCATGCCGTCTCGCGAGCTTCCCTTTCCGGTGTTCGACGCCGACAACCACATGTACGAGCCGCAGGAGGCGTTGACCAAGTTCCTGCCCGACAAGCGCAAGCACGTGATCGACTACGTGCAGATCCGCGGGCGCACCAAGATCGTGGTACGCGGCCATATCAGCGAATACATCCCCAACCCGACGTTCGAAGTGGTGGCCCGCCCGGGCGCCCAGGAGGAGTACTTCCGGCACGGCAGCGGAGGCAAGAGCTACCGCGAGGTGCTGGGTGAGCCGATGAAGGCGATCCCGGCCTTCCGGGAACCGGGCCCCCGGCTGGAAGTCATGGACGAGCTGGGTATCGACTACGCGCTGATGTTTCCCACCCTGGCCAGCCTGGTCGAGGAGCGAATGAAGGACGACCCGGAGATGACCCACGACGTCATCCACGCACTCAACCAGTGGATGTACGAGACCTGGTCGTTCAACTACCGGGACCGCATCTTCGCCACCCCGGTGATCACCTTGCCCATCGTGGATCGGGCGCTCGAAGAGCTGCAGTGGTGCCTGGAGCGTGGCGCTCGCACGGTGCTGGTCCGCCCGGCCCCGGTACCCGGCTACCGCGGCAGCCGCTCGTTCGGTTTCGAGGAGTTCGACCCGTTCTGGCAAGCCTGCATCCGGGCCGAGATCCCGGTTTCGATGCACGCGTCGGACAGCGGCTATTCGGAATTCATGAACGTGTGGGAACCCGGCGACGAGTTCCTGCCGTTCATGCCGACCGCCTTCCGCAGCTTGGCGATGGGACATCGGCCGATCGAGGATGCCATGGGTGCGCTGGTCTGCCATGGCGCGCTGTCGCGCAATCCGGAGCTGCGGATCCTATCCATCGAAAACGGCGCGGACTGGGTGCCGCACCTGTTCAAAGGACTCAAGGGCGTCTACAAGAAGATGCCGAACGCATTCGGCGAAGACCCGATCGAGGCGTTCAAGCGGTGCGTCTACGTCAGCCCGTTCTGGGAGGACCGGTTCTCCGAAATCGTGAAGATGGTAGGCACCGACCGGGTGGTCTTCGGCTCCGACTGGCCGCACCCCGAAGGCCTGAAGGACCCGATTTCGTTCGTCGACGAACTTGCCGGTTTCGACCCCGAAGATGTCGCAAAGATCATGGGCGGCAACATGATCGAAGTGATGAAGGTTGAAGCACCGGCAACCAAGCCGGTCAGCGCGTAATCACCCGACCGCATCACCCGACCGCATCACGCGAAGTAGCCCAGTGCATCACACACTGGGCTACTTGGGGTTCGGGTCCGGGTACCCCGGCGAATCAGCCTTTCCGGACAATGGCGTCGCGTGCCCGGTCCAGCATTGCCGCGAACGGTCCGGCCATCAGGTTGGCGATTTGGGACTCCACCCCGGCGTGGGGTCTGGTGGGTGCGGTCGCCTCGGCCAGCTTGGCGGCGCGGCCCATCCGTTCGAGTTCGTCGCTGCTCAGTTCGTCTCCCAGCTTGGCGAACTCCTCGGTTTCTTCATGCTCGGCGTGGTCGACGACGGCATCGCGCAGCTTGGTGAGTTTGCTGGTGAACTCGGCGGTGTCGACGTCGAGCTTCTCCAGCTCGCTGAGCACGGTCTTGGCTTCGTGCTCTTCCTTCAGTCGCTGGGTGACTATCGTCTCTCCACCGGCAACCTTGCGCTTGACCCGCGGATGAACGATTTCCTCCTCGGCGGTTTCATGCACCGCCAACAAGCGACGCAGCTCGAGGAACGCTTCTTCTCGCTGTTTGCCCGAGCTGGACAACGTCTTTGCGAACAGCGATTTGATCTGCTCGTGCTGGTCGACGAGAAAGTCGATCACATCGGTCGGTGATTTCAGAGCGGCTTGCGCCATGGATGTCCTCCTCGCTCTCAATCGCTCTCAGTGCGCGTGGGCTGTTTGGTAATCGCGCGTGGTATCGGCTACCCGATCGGCAGAACCACAAACCCATACCGCAACGATCCGGACCACTGCGCCGAATCGGGCGGTTGTCAGGCCGGCAGTCTGGGTACCCGATAGACGTGCAGACGCGACGAGGACGGGCGCCTGGCGGTGGACACTCCCTGGAGCGCGACGCGTTGCCGATCGCCGATCTCGACCGAGACCAGCGCCGGGACTGGTTGAAGTCGTTGCCATTAGCCAGCATGCGCCGACCCGAAAGCTACGGCCAGATCGTCGAGCTTGCGTAGCGCATCACCCAACAGGAGGACGCGGTGAACCGGCCCGGCGAAAAGTTCGTCGCCAAGTCACCCGGGGCAGCCGATATCGACGCCGATATCGATGCAGCCGCAGCGGAATTGCTGGACGGCCACAGCAAAGAGATGACTGCGACCAAGCGGCTGAAGTGGATCACAGCAGCTGCGGCAGTTCACATTCCGGCCGTAAGCCACGCCGGGATCACGTTGATCACCCACCGCGGTGTCATCCGCTCGGTGGCGGCCAGCGACGTCGACTCCCTCATCATCGACAACATCGCGCAGCGTTATCTACAGGGCCCGTGCTTCGAAGTGCCCACGGAGCAACGAATCTGGCGGGTGAATGACGTCAACAGTGAGACCCGGTGGCCGGTGTTCACTCAGGAAGTGCTGTCACAGACCTCGGTCCGGTCGATGCTGTCGATCCAGTTGTTCGGGCACTCCGACGGCGGAGCGGTCCTGAATCTCTACGCCGAGCACCCGAATGCGTTCGACGAGCAAACCGAGGAGATTTCCTTGACATTCGCGGCACACGCGGCCATGGCCATCGAAACCGACCGCCGTACACGGGCGCGACGCGAACCACTGGTCGACCGTGACGTGATCGCGCAAGCGACCGGCGTGCTGATGGAACGCTTCAACATCGACGCGCCTGCGGCATTTGTGCTGCTGACTCAACTGTCCGCGAGGTATCGGCAGGTGCTGCCGGAGACCGCCGACCGGGTGCTCGAAACGAATGCCACCTGACTCGACCGAACTTTTGGTGCCGCGACCAGGTCGTGGGCATTGCTAATCTGATTGTTGGCCGTTGGCGAGATCCGTCGACGCGCCTGCCTTGTTGTTCGATCGGTCCGTAGGAGGGACAGCCACATGGCGCCCGACATGGACTGGGACAAGAAGGTCGGCACCCCGGAGGACGTTCGCCGGATCTTCGAGAACGTGCCCGCAATGCTGGTGGGGTTGCAGGGACCCGACCACCGCTTCGTCGCAGCCAACGCCGCGTATCGCACGCTCAGCCCGACATTTGTCGGCGTGGGACAGCTGGCGCGCGAGGTCTATCCCGAACTCGAGGCACAGCAGATTTACCACATGTTCGACCGGGTGTATCAAACCGGCGAGCCGCAGTCCGGATCCGAGTGGCGGCTGCAGGCCGACTTCGACGGTTCGGGAATCGAGGAGCGATTCTTCGACTTTGTCGTCACGCCGCGCCGCCGGGCTGACGGATCGATCGAGGGCGTGCAAATCCTCTTCGATGACGTCACAAGCCGGGTACGGGAACGGCTGGCCGCCGAAGCGCAGGTCGAGGAACTCTCCGAGCGGTACCGCCATGTCCGTGACTCGGCCATCGTGATGCAGCAGGCGCTGCTCGCTCCGTCGGTGCCCCTCGTTTCCGGCGCCGACCTCGCCGCGCAGTATCTCGTCGCCGCACGGGACACCGCGGCCGGTGGGGACTGGTTCGACACGGTGGCCCTGGGTGATCGGCTGGTGCTGATCGTCGGGGATGTGGTCGGCCATGGCGTGGAAGCCGCGGCGGTGATGTCACAGTTGCGCACGGCGCTGCGGATGCAGATCTGGGCGGGACACACCATCGTCGAAGCCCTGCAGGCGGTGGAGTCCTTCCACGATCAGGTGCCCGGCTCGACCTCGGCAACGATCTGTGTCGGCTCCCTCGACCTGGCCACCGGAGAATTCCAGTACTGCACCGCCGGGCACCCACCGCCGTTGCTGGTGACCGCCGATGCGAAGTCCCGCTACCTGGAGCCGTCGGGGGCGGGTCCGCTCGGCAGCGCAACGGGATTCCCGGTGCGTACCGAAATGCTCAACATCGACGATTCGGTCATGCTGTACACCGACGGTCTGGTCGAACGCCCGGGCAGGCCGCTGGGGGCCAGCACGGCAGAATTCGCCGAACTGGCGGCAACCATCGCCAACGGCGGCGGCTTCGTCATCGATGCGCCGGCCCGGCCCATCGACCGCCTGTGCTCGGAAACACTCGAATTGCTGCTGCGGTCCACCGGTTACAACGACGACGTCACACTGCTTGCGGCACAACGCCGGATCCCGGCGCCACCGCTGTACATGACGACCGACGCGACGATCCACGCCGCGCGCCAGATCCGCTCCCGACTCCGTGAATGGCTTGTGCAGATCGGTGCGGACTCCGCCGACATCTCCGATGTCGTGCACGCGATCTCCGAATTCGTCGAGAATGCGGTCGAACATGGTTACGGCACAGAGGTTCCCGATGGTCTCGTGATCGAGGCGACGCTGGACGGTCACGGCAAACTGCGGGCATCGGTGATCGACCGGGGCACGTGGAAGGATCACCGCGAAGGCGAAAAGGGCCGCGGGCGTGGACTCGCGATGGCCGCGGCCCTGGTCGGCGAATCGCACGTCAGGCACGACGCCGACGGGACCACGGCCACCATCACCCATCGGCTGTCCCGGCCGGCGCAGTTCGTCACCGACGCGGTGGTAAGCCGTACCGCCTTCCCGGCGGCGATCGACACGGAGTTCGTCTCGTTGGTCGCCGAGCCGGGCCGAATCGTGGTGCGCGGCGACGTCGACGCCAACGCAGCGACCACCCTGGACAGCCAGATCGCCGTCGAAAGCCGTTCGGGGCTGGCGTCTTTGACGATCGATCTCACTGCCGTCACGCACCTCGGATCAGCGGGTGTCGCCGCCCTGGTGGCCGCCCGGGACCGGGCACGTCAACAGGGCGGTGACTGCGTGCTGACGGCGCCGCCGGGCAGCCCGGCACACCACGTCTTGTCACTGGTCCGGATACCGGTGGTCAGCGGCGACGCCGAGAACGTCTTCGCCGAAGATTGACGCCGGCACTAACCTCCCACTACCGCAGCCGTTCTAAATCCGCGGTCACCGCGCCGAACACCTCGACGAGAACATTTGCCTGACGCGGGTTGACGTGTTTGGCGAACCAGCGTTCGACGCCCCGGGCATGAAGCTGCCACGCTGATTGCAGCTCACCAAGTCCTCGCGGGGTCAGCTGGACTAGCGTGGCCCGGCGATTGGCCGGATCCGGGTTACGCGCGACACGACCCGATCGTTCCAGGTTGTCAACGATCCGGGTGATCCCGCTGGCACTGTAGACCAGAGCGGCGGCCAGATCCTTCATGTATAGAGCCTGGCCGGGCGCGCGGGACAACTGCACCAGGGTGTCCAAGGTAAGCAGGCTCATGCCGCACTCGGCACGCAGCTCGGCATCGAGTGTGCGTTGCAACAACGCAGCCGAATGAATACACAGCTCCCAGGCTTGTTCCTGCTTGGGATCCAGCTCGCTGAGCCGAACACCCGCTCGCGAGTCACCGTCACTGGTTCTATTCACATGCGGATAGTAACAGAACTCACACTTGCCTTATCAATAGTTTACATGCGTACAATACCGCTATCAAATTTTGGCCGGGTTGTCATCTGGCCCAGGAGAGGAAGACATGGCGTACGTCATCACAGAACCTGACGCGTTCGGCACAGCCGCCGCCGCCTTGGCGACTGCCGGCTCGGCCGTGGCAGCACGAAATTCCGCAGCGGCTGCCGTGATCACCGCGGTGATCCCCGCAGCCGCCGATGAGGTATCGGCGCTGACCGCCCAGCGGTTCGGCATTCACGGTGAGCGCTACCAGCAGGTCAGTGCGCAAGCCTTGGCCATACACCAGGATTTCATGGCGGCCCTGCTGGCCAGCGGTCGTTCGTATGCGGCGGCCGAGGCGGCCAACGCGATGGCAGCGCACTGAAACCCGAGTACTGGCAATGGATTTCGGATCATTGCCGCCCGAAGTGAACTCGGGGCGGATGTACTGCGGTCTGGGCGCGGGACCGATGCTGGCCGCGGCGGCCGCATGGGACGAGTTGGCCGCCGAGCTGCACTCGGCGGCCGACGTGCACCGCTCGGCGGTGATAGGACTGACCACCAAATGGCAGGGTTGCGCGTCGACATCGATGGCGTCGGCGGCCGCACATAATGTGGCGTGGTTGAGCGCGACCGCTGCCCACGCCGAGCTCACGGCCACCCAAGCCAGGGCTGCGGTGTCGGCGTACGAGGCGGCGTTCGCGGCCACGGTGCCGCCGCCGGTGATCGCAGCCAACCGTGCGCTGCTGGCAGCGTTGACCGCGACGAACATCTTGGGCCAAAACGGTCCGGCGATCGCCGCCACTGAAGCGCATTACGGCGAGATGTGGGCCCAGGACGCAGCCACCATGTACGCCTATGCCGCCTCGTCGGATGCCGCGACGAGGCTGACTCCCTTCGCGCCGCCGCCGCGGACCACCGACACCGCCGCGCTGGTGTCCCACGCCGCCTCGGTCGGCCAGTCAGCCGGTGCGGAGACGCAGAAGATCGTGCACGCGGCCGTTGTGAGCTTGCAGACGCTGAATATCAGTTCCACCGTCGTCTCGGTGTTGTCACTGCTGTGCTTTGTGCCCGGTGCGCTACGGGACCTCACTATGCCCGCCGGCATGACCGTCGGGATGGTCCCCACCCAGGCAGCAGCCGACACAGTGAAAGTCGGCGGTACGGTATCGGCCGGGTTCGGCCAGGCGGCCAGGGTCGGCGGGCTATCGGTGCCGCGCATGCCCGCCAGTGCGACCGCGGCGACGATCCCCGTTCCGCAAGCACTGGCCGGCACCAGCGTCGACGCCCTGCCGGCTGTCGACTCGGTTGCACAACAGCCGGGTGTGGGAAGCGGGTTGGGCAGCCTGGTCGGCGGGATTCCCGGGAGTTCGAAATCCACGCAACAAGCCGGCAGCGCAGTTGTGCGAGACCTGTTGCGACTCAACGTCCTTCCGCAATCGCAGTACGTCGGATAGTGCCATGACGGGATTCTGGGCCCAGTTTCGCAGCTTCAGCCGACCAAGCCGCGTACTCATGATCAACCAATTCGGGGCCAGCATAGGCTTTTACATGCTGATGCCTTACTTGTCCAGCTATCTGGCCGGGACCCTTGGCCTGGCAGCGTGGGCTGTCGGCCTGGTGCTGGGTGTGCGCAACTTCAGCCAGCAGGGCATGTTTTTCGTGGGCGGTACGCTCGCCGATCGGCTCGGCTACAAACCGTTGATCGTGGCCGGTTGTCTGCTGCGTATTGGCGCATTCGGCTTGTTGGCGATCGCCCAGTCGCTATCGACGTTGTTGATTGCCGCAGCGGCAACGGGTTTCGCTGGTGCGCTGTTCAACCCGGCGCTGCGGGCTTATCTCGCCACCGAAGCCGACGACCGCCGAATCGAAGCATTCGCCACCTTGAACATGTTCAACCGAGCGGGCATCTTCCTCGGCCCGCTCATCGGTCTGGCCTTTGTGACATCGAACTTCCGGATGAGTGTCCTGGCGGCTACGGTGATCTTCGCCGTCCTTGCCCTCGCACAACTCCTGGCGTTACCGGGGCACCGGTCCGCAGATCCGGGTCCGGTCGCGCCGGCGAAGACATCGATCATCTCGGACTGGCGGGCGGTTGCGGGCAATAGATCGTTCTTGCGGTTCGCCGCCACCATGACCGGCTCCTATCTGCTGTCCTCCCAGATTTATCTGATGCTTCCCGCGCAGGCCTCAGTGGTGGCGCCACACTCCCAAGCACAATTGGTGGCAGCACTTTTCGGCACGTCAGGCCTGGTAGCGGTGGCCGGCCAGCTGCGCATCACCCGATGGTTTTCGGCACGATGGCGGCCGGGGCGCAGTGTGTACATCGGGGTGGCACTGATGGCGGCATCGTTTGCGCCGCTGGCCGCCATCCCCAACTCGCAGCGGTTAGGCACTCCAGCGGCCGTCGCGGCGTTGCTCGCCGCGGCGGCCCTGCTCGCCGTCGCCTCGGCAGCGGTGTTTCCCTTCGAGATGCACATCGTGGTGTCACTGTCCAGCGAGCGGTTGGTGGCGACCCACTATGGCTTCTACAACACCATCATCGGAGTCGGGATCCTGGCCGGCAATTTCGCGATCGGGGCGCTGCTGGGCACCGAACATCGGCTAGACAGCGACGAACTTGTATGGGCCGCACTGATTCTCGTCGGGCTAACCGCCGCGACGGGGCTTTACCGGCACGACGCCACGATCAACGCGCCCGGCCGTGCCGTACCTGATTGAACGGCACCCCGCGGTCTGCGGCGTATTCCCGCGGGAAGTTCAGCACCCGCTCACCGATGACGTTGCGCGCCATCTCGGTTGTTCCGCCGCCGATGGCGACGGACTGCCGCGCGAGGTAGCGCAGCCCGGCCTGCAGGCCCTCGCCGGGTTGCCCCACCACACCGGCGGCTCCGGCGATCGCCAGCGCGGTGTCCATCTCACACATCACCGTCTCGGCGTGGAAGAGCCTGATCAGCGTTCCACCGGCAGGCGGCAGCGTGCCGTCGCCGACGCTGCGGTAGACGTGCTCGATCAGCTGCTCGGCCACCGCGCGGTGCACCAACGCCCGGCCGGCCGTCTCCCGCACCCAATCACTGTCGGCCCGGCCGGCCTGCCGCGCGAGTTCGGCGTAGTCGACCGGTGTCGTGTGACCGCCCTCGCTGCCACCGCCGCTGGCGAACTCCGAGCCCATCCCGACCGCCCGGCGCTCGTGATAGAGCTGTCGTGAGGCCACGGCCCAGCCGTTGTTCACCTCGCCGACCACCGCATCCTCGCCGACGTCCACCCCGTCGAGGAATTCCTCGCAGAACTCCGACGAGCCGTTCACCTGGGTGATCCGGCGCAACGTGATTCCGGGGTGATCGATGGGCACCAGGAACATCGTCAGCCCCTCATGTTTGGGCACATCCCAGTCAGTGCGGGCCAGACACAGTCCGTAGTCGGCGGCGAACGCACTGGTGCTCCAGGTCTTGGCCCCGTCGATCACCCATCGATCACCGCGACGCTCGGCGCGGGTCAGGACGCCCGCCAGATCCGATCCGCCGCTGGGCTCCGAGAGCAGTTGCACCAGCACCTCGTCGCCGCGCAACGCCGCCCCGATGTGAGTCTTCTTCTGCTCCTCGCTGCCGGTGTCGAGCAGGGTGGCACAGCAGATGGTGAACGTCGGGGTGTTGAGGATCAACGGCATCTCGTAGCACCGGGATTCCTCGTCGAACGCCCGTTGGTATTCGTACGGCAGACCCTGGCCACCGTACTCGCGAGGGAAGCAGATCCCGGCGAATCCTCCTTCGTAGAGCCGCTTTTGCAGTTCTCGGGCCCGCTGCCAGGAGCGTTCGTCGTCGCGGGGCGCCGCGGGCGGTGAGATCGGGTCGACGGGTGGCATGTTGTCGGCCAGCCACGCTCGGGCCCGGGCGGCGAATTCCGCAACGGATTCGGTCGGCGTCATCGAGTCGCCTTCGCTTCGGCTTGCAGCTCGTACACCCGGCGATTGTGTTCCTCCGGCGTGCCGAACATGGCGCGGTACAACGTAACTCGCCTCAGGTACAGGTGCAGGTCATGCTCCCAGGTGATGCCGATACCGCCGTGCATCTGCACGCAACCCTGAACGATCTGTCCGGCCATTTCACCGACATAGGACTTCGCAACACTGGCCGCCCGGCCCGCTGCCGGCGAGCGCGCGCCAACCGCTTTCACCGCGGCGGCCGTGGTCGCGCGGCAGGCCTCCAGCCACAGCTTCATGTCGGCGAACTTGTGTTTGAGCGCTTGGTAGGACGCCAGCGGACGTCCGAACGTGTGTCGATCCAGCGCCCATTGCACGGTGAAGTCAAAGACCGTTTGCAGGATGCCGACCACCTCGGCGCACTGCAGTACCTGAGCGATCTGACTTTGCCGATCGATCAGCCCGGCGGTCTCGGCGGCGGTGCCGACCGTTGCCGCCTCGGCCACCACGACGCCGTCGAAATCCACCCTCGCGTAGTTCTTGACCAGGTCCAGCGACTGCTGCGGCGCAATCCGCACTCCGGGCGCATCCGCCGGCACCAGGAACTGGCGGACCTGATCACCGCACCGCGCGACCACCAGCAACAGCGCGCTCTGGGCACCGGCTTCCACCCGGTCTTTGGCGCCGTCGATGCGGTAGCCGGAGTCGACTGGTGTGGCCGTGGCCGCCGGATCCTGCGGTGACCAACCCCGGCCTGGTTCCGAGACCGCCCATGAGGCAACAACTTCGCCAGACATCAGGGACGCGATCACCCCGGCGTGCGCGTGCGACTCGGCGCAGTCGACCAACCCCGCCAGCACGGTGCTGACCGGATACAACGGGCCGGGCGCCACCGTCTTGCCCAGCTGCTCGGCGACCGTGGCCAGATCCTCGACACCGTTGCCCGAGACGCTGCCGCCGCCCAATTCCTCGGGAACCAGCAGCGCCGTCCAGCCCAGCTCAGCGGCCCGCTGCCACCACTGAGGGTCAAACGACACACCCGCCGCATGCAGCTCCCGGACATGGCGCAGCGAGGCTTCTTTTTGTAGAAATGCGTGGGTAGTGGAGGTAAAGAGTATGTTTTCGGGAGAGTCGACAGCGGTCATCATGCCGCCCGTACTCTCCTGGGCCGTCCTTCGCCGCCGCGAAGGACGTCGGTGGGAAAGCTCGGGTGGCTGATCATCCGCCTAATCGGTCCTCGCTGGAGCGGAGTTCGGTGGCGACTCTGATGTTAGCAATGGCCGATACCGTAAGAGATACCGGAGTTCAGTCGATAATGATGGCCACGGGCTGTAACCGCAATGGCTGACGCAACCGAACCGCACTCGGGGTCGGCGAACTCGCAACCCGAGGTGAGGGCGTGGGGCGCACAAGCCGATGCGACCGAAGAAGACGAGTACCGCGACGCCGAGTACGAGTACGTCGACTATGACGAGTTTGTCGCAGGCGACGAGGACGAGTCAGACGACGAGACCGACGAGGTCGCAGACCAGGACGCCGCGGCGGCCGAGCCCCGAGGCCGGTCCTGGCGGTGGTTGCGGGTCGTGCTGGCCGGACTCGCCAAGGCCGCCGCGGTGGTCATCATCTGCGGCTTCGCCGCGCTCAGCGGAATCATGGTATGGCAGCACCACCAGACCACGCAGCGTCACGAACGCGCCGAGGCGTTCGCCGACGGGGCCAAAAAGGGCATCGTCAATATGATTTCCCTCGATTTCCGGAAGGCCAAGGAAGACGTCCAGCGGGTGATCGACAGTTCCACGGGCGAGTTCAAGGACGAATTCCAGCAGCGGGCAGCCGATTTCACCAAGGTTGTCGAGCAGTCCAAAGTCGTGACGGAAGGAACGGTCACCGCCACAGCCGTCGAATCCATGGATGGGAACACCGCTTTGGTGCTCGTCTCGGCGACATCGCGGGTCACCAACGGCGGAAACGGCAAAGAGGAACCACGTGAGTGGAGGCTGAAGGTGACCGTGACCGAGGAGGACGGGCAGTACAAGATGTCGAAGGTTGAGTTCGTACCGTGACCGATCATATGCGTGACGTCGGCGGCGCCGAGAGCGAATTCGACGATTCAACGACCTCGGTGATTCCGGCGAGTGACGAGTGGGATGACCAAGCACCGGATGATGACTCCCCCGCACCGGCGCGTGGCTGGGCGCAGGGTTTGTGGCGCAGAAAGATCAATCTGAAACCGGTCCCGGTGATTCTGATCGTGCTCGTTCTGGTCTCCGGTGGCATCACCGCCTGGCTGTACGCCAAGCTTTACCGGCCCGACCAGCAGGTCGGCCCCAGCGTCGCGCGCGCCGCGGTCAGCGCGGCCTCCGATGGCACTGTCGCACTGCTGTCGTATTCGTCCGACACGCTCGACAAGGACATCGCCGCCGCCAGGTCACATCTCGGCGGGGATTTCCTGGACTACTACAACCAATTCACCCAGCAGTTCGTGGTTCCTGGGGCCAAGCAGAAAGCGCTGAAGACCACCGCCAAGGTGATGCGCGCCGCGGTGTCGGAGCTGCATCCGGGTTCGGCCGTCGTGCTGGTTTTCGTCGACCAGAGCACCACCACCAAGGACAACCCCGATCCGACCATCAAGCCCAGCAGCGTGCTGGTGAGCGTGACTCAGGTCGGCGGCAAGTGGCTGATCACCAAGTTCAACCCGGTCTAGGCCGCCGGTTCAGGTCGCGAAGGCGCGCCGCAGCGTCTGAGCATGCAGCGCCCGGCTCTCTTGGGAGACCACCCAATCGGTGACGACGGAGTCGAAGCCATGGAACGTGGCCGCGAAGACGTGCAGTTCGGTGTGGACGTACGCGTGCAGCAGACGGTTGGCGTAATCAATGGCCTCGTCGCGGCAGGGGTCGATCTCCGAGCAGCTGATGAATGTCGGCGGCAAGCCTTCCAGATTCGCCCGGTGCGCGGGAACATGCTGACCATTCGCCGTGGTGTGGCCCAGGTAATGGGCCCAGGCCCGGGACACCGCCTGACCGTTGAGACCGGGAGTGCGCTGAAACTCCCGCCGCGACGGCGTGGCGTCGGAATCGAGCATCGGCTGATGCAGAATCTGCACCAGGATCGGCGGGCCTTCCTTGTCGAACATGCGCTGAGCCAATCCGGCCACCAGTGCCGCACCGGCGTCGCGGCCCATCACCGCCAGCCGACGGGCATCGGCGTCCAGTTCGGCGCAGTTGTCGACCACATAACGCAGACTCGCCTCGACATCGTCGAGGGCCGCCGGGCACGGATGCTCCGGCGCCAGCCGGTAGTCGACCGACACCACCAGGCAGTCGGCCGCGCGAGCCAGCTCCACACAGTGCCCGTGGTCCGTATCGAGGTTGCCGGTGACGAATCCGCCGCCGTGGGCGTAGATCACCATCGGCACGGCTGACCCGCCGGCACCCCGATACAGCCGTAGGCCCAGCCGCCCACCGTCCGGACCGGCAATGTATCGCGATTCGATGCTCACCCCGCCGAGGCCCGCGGCTTCGGCCGCCGCGGCTCGCTCGGCTGCGACCCGGTCGGCTTGCTGCCGCTCGGCGCTCAACGTCTCGGCGCTGAATTCGACGATCCCCAGCGCCGCTGCGGTGTCTCGCAGCGCCGGGTCGATACGGCTAAGTCCTTGTGGCCGTGCGAGATTCGTTTGAGTCATGATCACTCGGCTTCCGGTTCAGCGTCCAAGGCAACGCCGGCTAACCGCTCTTCGGTCAGTGCCTTGACGGTCGCGGGCAGCCCATAGAGCGCGGCCGCGTTGCCGCGCATGATCCGCTCCCGCTGGTCGGGAGGGAACCGGTTGACCGCATACGCCGGAGAGTCGTAGCTCCAATGCGGGTAGTCCGTCGAGAACATCAGATTGTCGCCCAGGTCCATCATGTCCAGATATCGGCGAAACTCGACGGTGTCGGCGTCTTCGAGCGGCTGGGTGGTGAACCGGACGTGTTCGCGCACATACTCCGACGGGCGCCGGCGCACCTGCGGAAGATCGCCGCGGCGGGCCTGCCATATCCGGTCCATCCGCGACATCACCGGCATCGCCCAGGTGAAGCCACCCTCGATGAATACCACCCGCAGGTCCGGATGGCGATCGAACGCGCCGTCGAATACCAGGCTCATCAGATGCGATACGTACAGCAGCGGCCAGGAGGCGAAGAAATCATGCCAACGCGCGGGGTTGCCCACCGGGTACAGCGGGATCAACTCGAACGGCGTCTGACCCATCAGATGCGTGGCCACCGGCACTCCATGGCGCGCCGTGGCCTGGTAGAGGGGATCGAAAGCGGTCTGCCAAAAGGGATTCCACGAATCTGCGGGGTCATCAGGATCTGACACATATACCGGTGGCCGGCCCACCGCTCGATCTCACGGGCCGCCAGCTCGGGCGCCTGGGCGCGACGCTGATCGACCCCGCCACCGGGATAGCGGTCCACCCACGGCGTCTGGTCACGCATCGACAACCAGAAAGTGTCCAGCCGCCACATCAGCGGGGCGAGGATGTCGTATCCGCCGTCGGCGAACACGAACGTGAGGCCGGGGTGCCGGCCGAAGACGCCCTCGACGATGAGCGTGGCCAGGTGCACGAGGTAGTTCAGCGGCATGAAGGCCGCGTACCCGGGATAGGTGTGCGCGTGCCCGGCGAACGTCGGCGGATGATCGACGCCGTTGCCGCCGTTGATGTGCACCGCCACCGGGAGGCTGTGAGCGGCGGCGGCCTCCCAGATGGGCTCGAACATCGGCTTGCCGTACGGCTCGCGCGATTGCATCGGGACACCGACCTGAACCAGCTTGGGGTGACCGGCGAGTCGTTCGATCTCGGCGACGGCGCCCTTGGGGTCCTCCGGATTGACCCGGATCGTTCCTCGAGAGCGGTCGGAGTATCGGTTGGTGTGGTCGGGATCTAGCCACCGGTCGAGCAGCCAGTCGTTGACCGCTGCACAGATGCAGGTATTGAGCAGGTAGTCGGCGATGTTGCCCCGGGTCAGCGGATTGAGGATGGCGTAGTCGACACCGGCGTCGTCGTACAGCTGCCGGCTGACGGTGTCGGGATCCGAGCCGGGGTAATGCTTTCCATACAGGTCCGGCCGGTGGTCACCGCCGGGCGCCTGGCACCAGTGCTGTTCGACGTCGGGGATCAACCGCAGTCGATGGGCAGCGGCCGCCGAGCAGGCCACGGCACAACCGGGCGTCCTCGTGCGGACAGTAATTGCCGATGGCATACAGCGCACCGCCGACGTTGTAAACACCCACCCCGAACTTCCCGGCATCGACCAGCCTCATGGTGCCCGGCGGCAGCTCGTCGACGGTGTACACGGGTCGCCGTTGCAGCACTGGTGTACCCCGCCTTCTGCCCGGTACGGCACTCGCCACCACCGCCTGGCTTCGTTGCTATTTATACTATAATAGCGACATTCCGTATCAGGAGGAGCGCTAATGACGCTGCCTACACTCGACACCACCGGCCAGACCAGCCCCTATCCGTTCTTCGAGTACATGCGGCGCACCGACCCGGTGTGGCACGGCGCCCTCATGGACCACGAGCAGATGCCCGAAGAACTGCGGCCCGACGACGAATGGGTGTTGTTCGGCTACGACGGCGTGTTTCAAGCCTTTCGCGACGACCGCATCTTCACCTCGGCCAACTACGACAAGACCATCGGATTGGTCATGGGCCACACCATTTTGGCGATGGGCGGCAAAGAGCACCACGACCACCGCAGCCTGGTGGCCAAGGCCTTCCGGGCCACCGCGCTGGAACGCTGGGAACCGTCGGTCATCGGGCCGGTCTGCGACCGGCTGATCGACGAAATCAAGCATGACGGTCACGCCGATCTGGTGAAGGCCCTGACGTTCGAGTTTCCGACCCGGATCATCTCGACACTGCTGGGGCTGCCCCGGGAGGACCTCGACCTGTTCCGGCGGCTGTCACTCGACCTGATCTCGATCCCGACCGACATCATGGCCGGGTTGACCGCGGCGGCCGAGCTGCACGCCTACTTTCTCGACCAGGTCGAGCAGCGGCGCCGCAAACTCACCAACGACATCATTGGCGACCTGGTCGCCGCCGAGATCGACGGCGAAAAGCTCACCGACGAGGCGATCATCGCGTTCTTGCGCCTGCTGCTGCCGGCCGGGCTGGAGACCACCTACCGGTCCTCGGGAAACCTGTTGTACCTGCTTCTGACTCACCCCGAGCAGTTGGCGATGGTCCGCCAAGACCGCTCGTTGATACCCATCGCGATCGAAGAGGGCCTACGGGTGGAAACCCCATTGACCATGGTCATGCGGACCACCACCGAAGACGTCGAAATCGGCGGCAAGACCATTCCGGCCGATGCGCAGATCGACCTGTGCATGGGTTCGGCCAACCGCGACGAAACTCGCTGGACCGACCCCGACACGTTCGACATCCGGCGTCCGCGGCACGCACACATCGCCTTCGCGGGCGGCATCCACATGTGCCTGGGCATGCATCTGGCCAGGCTGGAGACTCGGGTGATGCTCAACAGCCTGCTCGACCGGATCACCGACCTGACTTTCGTCCCCGACGACGGCACCGGCGAGGAATCCAGGATCGTCGGGCTGACATTCCGGTCGCCCAACAAGCTTCCGGTCACGTTCACCCCCGCCGGATAACTGAAATCGTCTGCGGCATCACCGATTTCGATACCCGCTAAGCCTTCTTGGCGTTCTCCCGCTGGTCTCGGAGTTCTCTCAGTCGCTTGAGACGCATTAGCCGCTCGACCTGGCCGTAGGCGTCGATCGGGCTGTGCAGGGCCAGGCCGCCGTCGGCGTGTACCACCTGCCCGGTCACCCACGGCAGTTCGAGGACACCGACGATGGCCGCGGCCACATCGCTGACCTCGCCCAGGCGGCCCAGGGCCGTCCGCCTGGACAAGCCGTCCACCCAGCCGGGCCAGGCTTCCGGGTTGGGCAGCATCGGGGTTCGGGTGACGCCTGGTCCGACGGCGTTGACCCGGATGTCGTGGGCGCCCCACTCCACCGCGGCGACCTTCACCAGCATGTCCACCCCGGCCTTGGACACGCAGTAAGCGCCCATATCGCGGTCGGCGACGGTGCCGCTGATGCTGGAGACCGCGACGATTGAACCTCCCACTGCGGCATCGATCATGGCTTGCGCGGCGGCGCGGATGGTCAGCCAGGTGCCGGTGAGGTTGACCCCCAAGACGCGTTCCCATTCCGCGGGTGCTTGTTTCAGCAACAGACCGGATGATCCGACGCCGGCGGAGGTGACCACCCGGGTGGGCACCCCGTGCTCGCGCACGGTTTGTGCCATCGCGGCCGCCACCGCGTCGGGGTCGCTGACATCGCAGATGACGTCGGCATCGGACAAGTCCCACACGACGACGTCATGGCCCGCGTCGCGCAGCCGGGCGACGACTTCTCGTCCGATCCCGGAGGAGCCACCGGTTACCAGGGCAGTCGCCGCGTTCATACCGCGGGTCCGATCAACTCGACAAGGACGCCGTCCGGTGCGGTGACAACCGCCATCGGGACGGTCTTGGCTGCCGGAGCCGGCATGCTGATCCGCCGTACCCCCTCGGCGAAACCCAAAGCCGCCAGCGAGGACAACGTCGCGTCGACGTCGCGCTGCAACGACAGCAGGAAGAAGCCGTGCCGCGGCGCGCGCGGCATGGGTAGCGCCTCATCGGCACCGGACAACTCCACCAGTTCGACGATGCCGCAATCGGGCGTCTGCGGATCACCCAGGAAGATCGATCGCAGTTGATCGGTCTTGGCGCCGAACAATTCCGGCCAATTACCGGTGAAAGTATGGTCGAACAATTCGGTCAGCCCGAGACCGTCCCGCCAGAATCGCAGAGAACTTTCGACATTAGCGGTGCAGATCGCGGCGTGATGAACACCTAGCACGAAATTCAATGTTAGCTGGCCGTATTTCAGTCGTTGCGGCGGGACGGCGCCCGGAGCTCATTCGCAACGCCGGAGCCGCGCCTATGCGAGATTGGCCATGGTGCTTTCCCACAGCTCGCCGGCCAGGCGCGGGTCGTAGGCCGCGCGGTTAGCCTTGGCGATCTTGTGCCGGGAGTAGTACTCGCCTGACGTCCAATCGACGCCGGGGCGGCTGGACGCCAGCCAGACCAGTTGTTCGGCTCCCTGTTCCGGGGTGGCCGTGAATCGGGCAGATATCGGTACGTGGTGCTTCATGAAGGTCAGGACCCGCGATCCCGATGCATCGCCGAAGTTGGAATTCACATAGCCGGGATGAAACGTCGCGGCCGACAGTCCGCCGCCTTGGTAGCGGCGATGTAACTCCTTGGTGAACAACACAATTGCCAATTTGGTCAGCGCGTAGGCAACGCTGGGCCGATGGTGAGCCGTGTTCTCGAGGGTGGTAATGGTCACTCGGGGCAGCATTTTCTGCGACGAGCTAGTCGTATTGATGACCGTCGCGCGAGAATCGAGCAGCACCGTCAACAGCTGCGTGGTGAGCAGAAACGGCGCCAAATAGTTTACCTGGTAAGTCTTCTCGTAGCCGTCGGCGGTCAGCTGAGTTGCTCTGCTCATGCCGCCGGCATTGTTGGCCAACACGTCGATGCGTGGGTACTCCGAGCGGATCTTGTCCGCCAGGGCCCGCACCTGGGACAGGTCGGCGAAGTCGGCCACGAAGTAATCCGCACCCAACTCCGCGGCCACCGCGGCGGTCTTGGCTTCCGAGCGTCCGACCACGACGACGTGTTCGCCATTGCGACTGAGCCGCCGCGCCGCCGCCGCCCCGATGCCGTCGCTGGCGCCGGTGATGACAATCGTCTTGCCCGTCATATCGTCGCGTCCTCGTGCGTATTCCAACGAGAGTGTAGCCATACCGCGCCGAATGTCATTGACTTATGCCGAGACTTATGCCGGCCGGATCGTTTGTAGAGTACGGATCACTGAAGGGCCGCGATGCGCGCTATTTCCCGACGCGAGTTCGGGCGACTCGCCACGCATGTCGGTGTCGCCGGTGCGCTTGTTGGCTGTGGCGCGGCCCCCACACCGCGCCGCCCCGATCCGACGACCACCGCGAGCCCGGAGACCCGCGGCGGGCCAATCCGGCCCACCCAGCCCGATGTCGATCGGATCATCGGCGACCATGCCTTGACGCTGCTTGACCACCTGCGAGCCAAAGCCCCGGGGCGCGACTACGGCGTCGCGGTGGCGTTCGCGCACCCGAACCGCGATTTCAAGCCGTTCTACATGTACGGGACGGTCGGCGAGAACAACCCGCCCACCGAACGAACGATCTTCTCCATCGGATCGGTGACCAAAACTTTCACCGCCGCACTGTTCGCCACCGGGGTAGCGATGCGGCCGGACTGCTTCGACTGGGATGCCGGGCTGCGGCGCTACCTGAGCACCTATCTCGGCGACACCGGAGAGCTGAGTAAGACCATGCAACTGGTCACCCCGAGGATGCTCGCCCAGCACACGTCGGGCCTGGCGCACGATTCCACCGGCCCGGCCGACGGTGACGGCCTGTTCCGCACCAACCCCTCCGCGCCGCCGCCACGTCTGCTCGACGCGTGGCGGACCCACCGCGGCCCGCAACCTGGAAGCTGCTGGCAATACTCCAACCTCGGCTTCGTCACGTTAGGTTTCGCCGCCGTGTCGGCCTACCGGTGTGCGGGCATGGGTGGGTCGTATGCGGGTGTGCTGCGTGATCAGATCACCGGCCCACTAGCGATGCCCGACACCGGTACGACGGTGGCTGACGGCGCGCCGCTGGCGCGCGCCTACCCCAACGGCCGCGAGGTATCGCCAGCTGCCCCTTCGGATCTGAAGTCCTCAGCGGCCGATATGCACACCTGGCTGCTGGCGCATCTGGGCGCCGTCGGCGGGCCTGAGCAGCTGATGCAGGCGCTGGCTACCACGATCCGGCCCGAGCCGTTATCGGTCGAGTTGTGCGGCAAGCACACCCGGGGACCCACACAGATGGGCCTGGCGTGGCAGGTCGAAGCCGTTCCGCCCCAGATCATCTGGAAAGACGGCCTGACCTCTGCGGGCGGCTGTTCCTGCTGGATCGGGATCGTGCCCGCCCGGCCCGGCCAGCAGCCGATCGGAATCGCCATCCTGGTCAACGGCTTCTGGAACAAGGACAAGCCAGCTGTCCTGGCCGACAACCACGGCCCGGCGATCATCAAAGAAATCTTGGCGGCCGGGTAACCGAACCTCGGTCGCTAGGGCTGGTGCCGATCCGCTCCCCGCCGCGGCGGCGTCCCGGTCTACGGCCGTCCCCCGGCCCCACGAATCGTTGAGTGCGGCCGAAACCCGGCTTGCCGGCCTTTCCGTGACACCCCAGGGGCGAAACGGATTTGTCGCTATCTGCATGTATGCGCACTTGCGACCGGCCGTGCGGCTTCCGGTCGAGTTTCAGGTCGAAGCACCTAGAAATCAGCCGGACTGCGCCATCAGGAGACGTCGCGCTAATTACCGCCTACGCCAACGAGATCCGACCGCCAAGCGGCTGGCAGCATCGGCACTCGCGCGCTACCGCCACCGTCACCACCAGCGACGTTGGCCAGCCCGGCGGGGCTCACCTCAGCGCAGTGTTGAGTCGCGCCAGCAAACCCCATCATTCCGCGGCTACTATCTCCGGACACTACCGACGCCAACCGCGCCTGCCAGACCCCAGCACCACCTGACTCCGGCCGCAAAACCTCGACAGTCGCGGTCGCTGGCGCGGCCGCCGCACCCACCAAAGCAGGTGCCACCGGGGCCAGAGCCGCACCCATAGCCGGCACCGCAGCCAGGCCTCCCGTCGTCGTAGGGACCGCACCACCTGCAGTCGCCAGTACCCCCGCCAAGGGGCTTGCCACGGCCCCGACAGTGCCAAACAAATTCTCAATAATCCATTTAATTATTATGTCCAGGACGCCACCTATCGCATAAATCGCAAGACTGATGGCGTACAGAGTGTTCACTATGAACCTGAAAGCAACCGGTATAGACTCAATGATATAGATGACCTTTTCAATGAAATCGATAATGAAATCCAGCCCTAGTAAGAGGAGAATGATCCTCGCGGCCAGTCCCAGAACGTCCCAAAAGTCGGTAGACCAAGCCTTAAAAAGCGCAATATATAGATCTAATACAGCTGTTAGGAATTCAATCAATTCGTGCCATGGAAAGGGGGTGAGAGTCGCCTGGGCAACAACCGGAAGCACATTACCTGATTTGATGATGACGGGCGCCGGAACGGGTGACGGCACAGCCGCTAATACGCTAACAGATGCCATCTCATAGACACTCATGGTAGTCGCGGCCTGGATCCACATTCGCGCGTAATCGACTTCGTTGAGCGCGATCGGGATCGTGTTGACGCCAAAGAAATTTGTGGCGATCAACACTGCGTGAGTCGCGTGGTTGACAGTCAACTCGGCCAAAGTCGGCATCGCCACCACCGCACTGACATAGGCCGCCGCCGCGGCCTCGTGAGCTCCCGCAGCACGCGCACTATCGGCACTGACCTGCATTAGCCACGCCACATACGGCACGTACGCGCCCAGGCAACATTCCGCGCTCGGGCCCTGCCACGCCCCGGCCTGTACCGCACCCAAGATCTCGGTGAGTTCGCCAGCGAGCGTGGCATATTCAGCACTCAGAGTGGCCCATGACGACGCAGCCGCCGCCAGCGACGCGGGCCCGGGACCACCAGTCAGGAGCGCAGCATGCACCTCCGGCGGGGCAGCCATCCAGACAGCCGTAGTCACTTCACACCCACCAACGCCGAACCCGCCGCCGCACGGGACGTCCGCCTGGAATTATTCAACGCCCGCACCGCCGCACTCGTGGCCAACAAACTCTCCGGAATCACCATCACGGACGTCACCAACACCGCCTCCCAAATTACGGCAAAACAACATGCCAGGCGCTCGCCGCCCGGCAGGACTGCATTAGTAGAGCAATAGGTGGATCATGCGACAAGCTACAGCTGATCGGTTGTGACTATCAATTCATAGTAGATAGTTATTGATAAAAGCTGTACGCTTTATTAGCGTCCTGACATTGACATACCCTCGGTGGATTAGTCCCGCCTTGTCTTAGAGTCCTGCGCCCCGGAGGTTGGCGATCACCGCGCAGGTAAGCCGAGCGCAATGCCGTCGACCAAATCAGCGAAAGCGGTCCCCGACGATGGCGCGGTAGTGATGGGTACCTGGATAGTGCATGTTGTCGCGCTCGATGTCCATGATGTCGGCATGTTTGGTGATCGCCCAGAACGGCCGGTAGTCCGGCACCTCGACCCACGACACCGGAGCGCTGGCACGCAGGTGAGTCAGCGCGGTGTGCAGCCGCTGTTCATCGGTATAGGCCAGCGGGTCCGCCAAGAGCTTGGCGGCCTCGTCCACGGTCCGCACCGTCATTGCCGAAAGTCCTTCAATGCGGCTCGCATACAGTCCTGCGAGGCGCCGAGGAAGATCGGCAGCACCCGGTCGACCACGCCGTCGCACCGATCGCGCAGTGCGGCGGCGATGCCGTCGACCGGTCCGACAACCGCGAAGGCACGCAGCATCTCGTCGTCGATCAGAGTTCCCATGGTGTCCCACTCACCGTTCAGGGAAAGGCGGCGCAGTTCGGTGTGCAGGTCTCCCCAGCCGTGCACGTCGAGAACCCTGCGGTAGGCGGGCGTGGACCCGTAGAAGGCGATCCGCTTGCGCAGGGCCGCGACCGCCGTCTCCAGCTCCGCGTCGTTCTCGCCCGTCGCGATCATCACTTCGGCGGACACCTGGAAGTCGCCCCGATCCCGGCCGGAGCGCGCCAGACCGCGAAGCAGCCCCGGCAAGGTCACCTCGTCGAGGTAGCGCCGGGAGACCATGGGGTGTCCGAGGTGGCCGTCGGCGACTTCGCCGCACATCTCGGTCATTGCGTCGCCCACGGCGGCGAGGAAGATTTTCGGTGCCGGATACGGCTGGGGCTCGGGCGTGAACATGGGGGTCATGATCTTGTGGGTGTAGAACTCGCCCTCGAAACGGAGCTTGCCGCCGTCGTGCCAAGCGGACCAGATCGCGTGAAGCGCGGCAACGAATTCCCGCATCCGGCGTGCTGGGTGGCTCCAGGGCATGCTGAATCGCTTCTCGATGTGGGCCTGGATTTGGGTGCCCAGCCCGAGGACGAACCGTCCCTGGGAATAGCCCTGCAGATCCCAACCCAGGTTGGCTACGGTCATCGGATTGCGCGCAAAGGCCACCGCGATGTTGGTGCCGAGTTCGATTCGCGATGTGTGTTCGGCGGCGAGCAGCAGCGGCAGAAACGGATCGTGACTGGTCTCGGCTGTCCAGCCGCCGTCATATCCGTTTCGCTCCAACGCATCGGCCGCCTCGACGACCCGGGTGAGCTGGTTGGGAATGCTGCCGTCAACCTTGAGGCGGGGCGCGCTACCCATTAGAGCGACTTTACAGTAAGCAATCCTGTATGTAGGACGGACGCATGACCAAAGCCGAGGATTGGCAGCAGACGCTCGCGGACCTCGACCGTCGCCGCCGGCAGGCACGGGCGATGGGCGGGCCGGAGCGACTCGACAAACATCGCGGTATGGGCAAACTCGACGCTCGCGCCCGGGTCGAGCGGCTCCTCGACCCGGGCACCTTCCGTGAACTCGGCACTATCGTCGGCGGCGAGGTCGCGGCCGACGCGATCGTCACCGGCTGGGGGCGGATCAACGGCGCCCCGGTGATGGTGGGCGCCGAGGACTTCACGACGCTGGCCGGAACCATCGCTCCCGGCAGCAATTCCAAGCGCTACCGCATCGCGGAGCTGGCGTTGCGCGACAAGATACCGCTGGCGATGCTGCTCGAAGGCGCCGGGTTTCGCCCCACCGGTACCCATTACGGACGTAGCCCGACCGACCTGCTGGCCCAGGCACGGTGCTCGGGCCGGGTTCCGACGGTGGCCGCGGTGCTGGGCGCCTCGGCCGGACACGGCGCCCTCGTCGCCCCGATCTGTGATTTCACCGTCATGAGCCGCCAGGGTGCGATCTTCACCGCCGGCCCGCCGGTGGTCAAAGAGTCTACGGGCGAAGACATTTCGAAAGAAGCGTTGGGCGGTCCGGACGTCGCGTTGGCCAGCGGCGTCATCCACAATGTCGCCGACGACGACGCGGCCGCGCTGGATACCATTCGCCGCTATCTGTCCTATTTTCCGTCGAGCGCGTGGTCGTATCCGCCGTCGCTGCCGGCCATTTCGGCATCCGGGCCGCGGTCCACGCCGGAGTTGCTGGAGATCGTCTCGCGCGACAACCGCCGCGTCTACGACATGCGCTCGGTGCTCGATGTCGTCTTCGACTCGCCCGACTGGCTAGAAGTACAACCGCATTTCGGCAGGGCGATGATCTGCGCGCTCGCCCACCTCGGGGGGCATCCGGTCGCGGTCGTCGCCAACCAGCCGCGGGTACTGGCCGGGTCCATCGACGCCGACGCCGCTGACAAGGCCGCACACTTCATCATGGTGGCCGACTCCTTTCACCTGCCAATCGTCTTCCTGGCCGACAACCCCGGCATGCTGCCGGGCAGCCGGTCCGAACGTGCCGGCGTATTGCGCAGCGGGGCAAGGATGTTCGCCGCGCAGACTACGGCCACCACGCTGAAGCTCCATCTGACGTTGCGTAAGGCCTACGGCTTCGGCTCCATGGTGATGGGACTGATCAGCTTCGACGGCCAGGTGGCGACGTTCGCCTATCCGGGCGCGACGATGGGCGCTATGGGTGCTGCCGCGCTCAGCCGCGCCTCACACGCCGACCAGCAGCTGTCCGCCAAGTTGCGAAACGCGGAGCTGCAGGCGTCATTTCGGTCGGCCGAGCATATGGGCTTCGACGAACTCATCGATCCTCACGAAACCCGGGACGCGTTGCTGGCCGCGCTAGACCGCGGCATCCACGCCCGGCAGGCCGCCGCGGAACCGGTGATGCGCACGCTCATCATGCCGTGACGTCGTCTTGCTGAACGTCCGTCGCACCGAACGTGAACCCACTGCGACGACACGCCGATGCCCACCGCAGCCTGTTCACGCTCGGCGTGAGGACGCCTTGGCAGCGGGCGGCGCGTGGATCTGCTTGCCCAGCCCAAGAACGTGTTCGGCGATCATGTTGCGGAACACTTCCAATGTGCCGCCGTAGATTCCGACCAACGGCGCGAAGCGGTAGCAGTATTCGGCGCCACCGTCATCGGCCGCGCCGTCGGCCCCGAACGGCAGGGCCGATGCCGCCCCGAGCAGATCCATCAGATCCGGGGAGATGTCACGCATCGTTTGCGCGATGGCCACCCGCCCGAAGATGCCCGGCGCCGACAGCGCTGCCTCCACCCGCGCGACACCGCGGCCCAATCGATATGCCACCGACCCATCGTCGAGCAGGCGGCGCCCGCCGGGACCGGGCTTGGTCACCTGCGCCGCGACCCGGTCGACCGCTTCGGCCATGACACCGGCCTGATGCATCATGATCGAGGTGTCCCGCAACCCGTCAGGTGCCGGCGCGACCGCGCCGTGCTCGACGTCGAGCGGCTCCCGCAGGACCGTCCAGCCCCCGTTCACCTCGCCCAGCCGATACTTGTCATCGACGCGCACGTCACTGTAGTAGACGATGTTCGTCCGGTCGCCATCCACCGTGCGGATGCCCCGGATCTCGATGCCCGGCGAGTCCAGCGGCACCAGAAACATGGTCAGGCTCTTGTGCTTTCGGGCGTGCGGGTCGGTGTTGGTGATCAGAAAGGCGTATTGGCAGTTATGCGCGCCGGTGGTGAACATCTTCGAACCGTTGATCACCCAGCTGTCGCCGTCGCGCACCGCGCGGGTCTTGCAGGTGGCGACGTCGGATCCGCCTTCGGGCTCGGTGTAGCCCAGGCACATCCGGACATGGCCGCAGAAGACGCCGGGCAATACTTCCTCGACGAGTTCGGGCGAGCCGAACTTCGTTACGGACCGAGCGACCATAGCGGTCGTTCCCCACGTCACCCATGGCACCCGGGCGCGGCGCTTCTCCAGCTCCCAGATGCGCCGACGCACTCTGCTGAATCCGCCTTCGGCTTCCGTCTTCCACTCCGCTGCCAAATACCCCGCGGCGCCGAACTTCAGGTGCAGACCCTCATGGAAGTTGTCACCGGTCTCACGGTCGTGACGGCGGACCTCGTCGGTCACGTGCTCGGCCAGGAACCGGCGGGCCTCGTCGCGGAATGCCTGGTCCTCGGCGGAAAGTTCAACCAGGGAAAAATCCATCGCCTCGCTCCTGTTCCTAGACGCACGCGGCCCGGGAAGCGGTTTCGCGGGCGGCCACGATCTCGGCGACTCGCCGGGCGCAGGCACCCGGATCACCGCCGGCCAGGGGCCATCCGCGGGCCCGCACCAGATAGGCGGTGGCGGCGGCCTCGGTCGAAACCCCGAGGCCTCCCTGGATGTGCACGGCCAGGGTGGCGGCCTTGGCAGCCTCCTCGGCCATGAACAGAAACGCTGCCGGCGCCAGTTCCGGTCGTTCATGAGGTTCGTTGTCCAGAAACCAGGCGGCACGCCGAACCAGGTTGCGTCCGCTGTGCGCGGTGATGGCCATGTTCGCCAGCGGGTGCGAAATGCCTTGCAGCGTAGCGATGGGCACGCCCAGTGTGTAACGGGTCTTGGCGAACTCCGCCGCGATCGTCATCGTCTCCTCGACCAGGCCGACCAGCGCCGCGGCCATCAGCAGTCGCCATTCGTCCAGGGCCCGTTGGTAATTCGTCACCGCTTCGGACCCGTGGGCCACGACCGTCGGGGAGTCAGCGGATGCCGGATCAATCCAGGCCATCGGCAGCCGGCCGATGTTGTCCACCTTCGCCGGCCGCGTGCCGAACGTCAGGCTCAGGATACGGTCGCCGTCGGCGACGACGACGCGGCCGGCAATCGACCCGGCGGGAATCAGCCGCCGGCCCGATCCACCGTCGATCCGCGGGTCGAGCGCCGCGAGCTGTTCTCCGGTGGCCAGGGCGGCGGTTTCGGCATCCAGCATCCCGAGGCGTGCCAGGAGCCGTGTCGCGCAGACATGGTCGATCCACGGGACGGGCGCCAGTGAGCGGCCGATCTCCTCGGCCACCAGGGTGAGGTCGACCAGCGTCGCGCCGTCGCCGGCGGCGGACTCGGGCAGCGCCATCGTCGTGGCTCCCATCCCGCACAACCGCTCCCACAGGCTCTTGTCGAAACCGGATGGCTCTGCGGCACGGACCGTTTCGATCGAGCAGTGGGTCTTGAAGAACTGCCTGTACGCCGACTGCAACGCGATATGGTCCTCGGACAAGCTGTAGTCCAGCCTGCGCAATTCGAAACGGTCCATCGTCAGCGCTCCTCACCGAAGAAGAACTCTTGGGCGTTGTTGTAGAGGTAGTTCTGCAGGACGCCGGACGGCAGGTCCAGGGCCCGCGCCTCGGGTATGACCCTGCGCATCGGCAACACCGGCCAGTCCGAAGCGAAGATCACCTTGTTCTGGCCACGCGTCCGCATGTAATGCAGCAGAGCTTCCGGCAACCGCTTGGGCGACCATGCCGAGGTCATCAGCCGCAGGTTGGCGTACTTGAGCAGCAGCCGGATCGCCACGTCCCACCATGGATCGGCGCCGTGGATCATGCACAGCCGCAGCTCCGGAAACCGCACGCACACCCGGTCGAGATGCATCGGATGCTGTACTTCGCCGGGGATCGGCGGCCCGGGAATGCCGGTGTTGACGCACAGCGGAAGGTCGAGTTCGGCGCACTTGGCGTAGAGCGGATAGTAGACGGCGTCGCTGGGCGGGTATTGCCCTTCTCCCCAAAAGCTGGGCCCGACAACGGCATACGCTACGGGCAGGTCGCCAGCAAGAGCGCTCAATTCACGCAACGGCTTGACCGGACGCAGCAGGTTGACTCCACCCATGGCCAGCGCGAACCGGTCCGGCTCGGCTTCGACGAACGCGCGCGCGGTGACCGACGGGTTGGCCAGCGAATCCATCAGGATCGCTTTGTGCACCCCTTGTTCGTCCATCTCGGCGAGCAGCGCGGACAGCTCGACCGGTTCGAACATCGACTCGGGGCCCTTGAAGTAGTCGTCGCGAACCTTGAGCATCCAGGTCGGCTGGGATCGCGCCTCACCGAAGTGGACGTTCACCAGGCAGTCGATCGCTTTGTGCGTCATGGTGCCGGAACCCGCCGCGTCACTTGCTCTCTGGCCCACCGATAATTCGGCTTGCCGTTGCCCAGACGCTGGATGTGCTCGACGACGATGAACGCCTTCGGGGCCTTGAAATGCGCCAGCTGCGAGGTGCAGAAGGCGTACAGCGCCGGTTCACCGACGGGGGCATCCGGGCGTAACACGACCAGCGCGACCACTTCCTGTCCCCAGCGCTCGCTGGGCCGTCCTAGCACCAGAGCGTCGGCAACGCCGGGATGTGCGCGCAGCACGTCCTCGACCTCTTCGACGAACACTTTCTCGCCACCGGTGTTCACCACCAGCGAGTCGCGGCCGAATAACCGGATGGTTCCGTCCTTCTCGAGGCAAGCCCGGTCGCCCGGTATCACCACACGCTGGCCCGCGATCTCGGGAAAAGTACGTTGGGTGGCTTCGGCGTCGTCGAAGTATCCCAGTGGGATCCGGCCGATTCTGGCCGCCCAGCCGATCTCGGGCTCACCGGGCCGCAGGAATCGGCTGCGGTCCGCGGAGACGACGGTTGCGCCGATTCTGGGTTCGAAGGTTTCGCTGGCGGTGCCGTCGCGGCTGTACCCGAATGCCATGTTGCCGGTCTCCGACGAGCCGTAGCCCTCGATGATGGTGGCCTGCGGCAGCAACTCCATCAGTGCCCGTTTGTATTTCGCGTTGGTGGCCGCCCCACCCGTGCCCATCGAGTGCACCGACGACAGGTGGTAGGTGCGGTTCCGCAGTTCGTCGACCAGCGGTGCGGCGTATGCGTCGCCAACCATGGTGATCATGCCCACCTGTTCGCGCTCGGCGGTAGCCCAGACCGACCGCGCGTCGAGCCGGTTGCGGTCGTCGTACATGACGACGGTGAGGCCGTGCAGAAGAGCCGCGAACGCGGTCCACATCCCGGCCGCATGCATGAGCGGTGAAACAGCGAACCATGGCGGCCCGCCTACGCGCGCCAGCTGATGGATCTCTTCGACGCCCGCGTGGTCGGCGCCGACCATCGACGTCACGTAGATATCGCTTTGGCGCCACAGCACTCCCTTGGGGCGTCCTGTCGTTCCACCGGTGCACATCATGATCAGATCATCCGGCGAACCCGCAACCGTGCGGTCAGCGGCACAGGTTGCCAGCGCGTCGTCGAGCGAAACCGCGCCCGGCAGTTCGGCAGCGCCGCTCGCGTCGTCGATGGATATGAGTAGCTCGGTGTCGTGGGGCGGCAACACTTCGGCGAATCGGGCACCGAGCGAACGATGGTAGATGACAGCGCGCGGCTTGACATAGTCGAGCAGCTCAGCGATCTCACGCGGCGAGTAGTGGTGGTTCACATTGACCGGCACGACGCGCGCCTTGAGGCAGCCGATCACCATGTCGGGATACAGGTCGTTGTACATGATCAGGGCCACCCGGTCCTGACCGCATTCCCACCGCTGCAGCGTCTCGCGCGACTTGTGGACTCCGAAACCATTGCCGTGCAGGTAGTTTGCCAACCGGTTCGTTCGCGCCGCCGACTCGGCGAAGGTGCTGCGGCGCGGCCCGCACACCGTCATCTGGTGATCCGGAATGACCTCCGCGATGGCGTCCAGCACGGCGCCGATAGTCCATTGGGGCACGTTCTTTCCTAGGTCGCCGCAGACACCGTGACGCCGAGGAAGGCCAACGCGTTGTCGCGCATGATTTTTCGGGTGTCGGCTTCGCTGAACGCGGCAAGTTCCCCGGTGAACGACAGGGGCGACTCCAGACCTTCGCCGTGCGGCCAGTCCGAGCCGAACACAATGCGATCGACGCCGATTTTGTCGGCCAGCAACTCGAGATCTTCCTCGTAGTAGGGTGACACCCACACGTGCTCGCGCAACGTCTCGACGGGATCGTTGGGAAACGAGCGCGGATGCTGGTTAGCCAACTTCTTGAGCCGCTTGGCGAGCCGATGCACCCATTCCGAACCGTTCTCGATGCTGGCCACCCGGAGTGCGGGATGACGATCGAAAACACCGTGGACGATCAGCGAAGCCATGGTGTCATGGATGGCACGATCGTCGACGAGTATCTTGTCCAGCGGGTCCGGCGGTGCCGAGAACGGTTCGAAGGTTTCCTTTCCGCCCCACATTGCTGCGATTTTCAGATAGCCGCTGTCGCCCAGGTGGAAGGCCACCGGTACGCCGGCTTCGGCCAGCCGCGCCCACGCCGGGTCGTGCGAGCGGTGGCCCAGCGAGCGGTTCTTCGCAATACCGGGAACCGGCGCCGGACGCACATGCACCAGTCGTGCACCGCGTGCGAGCACGAAATCGATCTCTCTGACCGCTTCTTCGGGGTCGGCCAACGAGATCATCGGCGCGGCAAGGATGCGATGGTCCGGGCGGTCGAAACCCCAATCCTCGTCGAGCCACAGGTTGAAGGCATGCAGGGATGCCATCGTCGCCTCGATGTCACCCCGGAGCGCTTCCTCGACTCCGCAGCCGAAGGTCGGGAAAACCAGAATCGTTTCGATGCCTTGGCTTTCGAGCACGGCAACGCGTGCCTCCCGGTGCTGGTACTCCGGCCGCAGCCTCTCGACCCTCATCAGCGACGCCGAATCCACGCCCTCGGGAATCTCGCCGCGGAACAGCACGTCCAGGCAGCCCGGCACGATGATCGGGTCGAAGGTCGGATTGGGGATGAATCGGTTGACGCGGTCGCCGATGATGGCCTGGGTGTGGCGGCCGTCGCTGAACATCTGCACCCCACGCCGGCGGAACCGCTTGTCCAGATGGCGGGTGAACGCATCCAGCGGTTCGTAGTAGTGGTTGTCGACGTCGATCGCCAGGTAATTCAAGTGCCCCATGATCGTCCCTATTCCGATGTGAGCGACGGAAACCGCGGTTGCCGCTTCTGCAGGAAACTCACGATTCCTTCGACCACGTCTGGCCTCGGCATCGCCTCGCGCAGCCGAACTTCAGCGCGGGCGGTGGCTTCGATGAGATCGCCAGTGGCGTCGCCGTAGACTTGGCGCTTGATCACCGCCATCGACGCCGGCGAGCAGTTGCGGGCGATGTCCTCCGCATACTCGAGAGCGCGCTTCATCACATCCTCGGGCGCGACGACTTCCTTGACCAGGCCCAGCTCTGCGGCCTCCTCGGCAAAAAACGTTCGGCCGCTCAACAACAGGTCTAGTGCGACCGCCCAGCTTGTCAAGCGCGGAAGTATCCAGGAGATGCCGAACTCGGCGATCAGCCCGCGCCGGGCGAACACGGCCGCGAACTTCGCCCCGGCGGCGGCAAATCGAACGTCGCACATCAGCGCCTGCGTCAGACCGATGCCCGCGCAGGGACCGTTGATCGCGGCGATCACCGGCTTGCGAAGCGTCGTCACGAAATGGGGCGGGCGTTCACCGACCAAATCGGCCAGATCGGTCTGACGTGCCGTCGCCATGGTGACGCCGTATCCCGCCGCCGAATCCGGCGAGCCCAAATAGGCGCCGGCACAGAAGCCCCGGCCCCGGCCGGTCAGCACGATCACCCGGATCTCCGGATCCTGTTCGGCGCGGTCGAGCGCCGCATAGAACCCCGCGGCAATGTCGGGACCCCAGGCGTTGAGCCGATCGGGACGGTTGAAGGTGAGAATCGCCACCCCGCCGGGGGTTGCGTCGTAGAGCACCGCATCGTCGGCATCGCTGCTCATCGGTGTCTCCTCGGCCCCACCGCGGCGCAAGGGTTAGCCATCGATGAGCCCCATCCGACGGTAGGCAGCCGTGATTTGAGACTTGGCCTCGACCGGCAATTCGGCCTGGGGCGGCCGGGAATGCGGATAGGACCCGATCGGCAGACCCAGCACCGACGCCGCGTATTTGAACGCACCGCCCCAGTGGGTGAAGTAGTCGGGTCTGCCCGGATAGCAGGTCCACCACGAACCGAGGTCCACGTCTAACTGGTCCAGACCCGAATCACGTCCATAGTCCATCGCCTCGATGAGCTTGTCCCCCAACACCAAATCCCAGTATTCGGACAATAGCCGCCGCTGCGGCGTCTCCATCAGATAGCCGGCCGTGCCCAGCTGTGCCGGACAGACGATTCCGGCGCGCAGCCATCCGGCGCGGTAGATCGTCTTGTCGCATTCCCAGAGGACCAGTCCGGGGGCGAGTTCGTGGAGCAGCCGACTGGCCTGCGGGCGGAAGGCGCCCTCTTTGGTAGCGCATACCGCGGGCACCTCGTGGTAGATGCGCGCACTCTCGGCCGGCGTCAACACATAACCTGAAGACGGCGAATTGAACATGCCCAGCGCGATGTCGGTATGTGCGGCGACGTATTTGAAGAATCTCAACACGCCTTCGCCACCGTGCGTTTCCATCATCGGCGTCTGGATATAGGCGATGTCGGCACCCGCCGCGTGGGCGTGCAGCGTCAGCTCCAGGCAGTCCTTGGCCGTCATCGCCGATGTGCAGGCCTGTATGACGACATCGGGATTGCATCGACGCCCTTCTTCGATGGCGACCTCGAGCAAGCGTTTCCGCTCCTCGATGGTCAGTGACCAGAATTCCCCGATTCCGCTGGTGCACCACAGCATCGGATGTCCGAGATCACCGACGCAATAGCGCACCAGAGTCCGATAGGCATCCCAGTCGATGTCGTCCCCGTCGTGCCCGCAGAACGGCGTATACAGCGAGTCGCCGATGCCCCGCAACGCGCCCCGCGCCCAGGCACGCGCCTCACCGGCGGTCGCCACGCTGCCTCAGCCCGGTCATGCTCGCCCCGCCCAGCCGCTTATACCAAAAAGCCTACGATAGGCATTACAGTAGCAGACGTAGAGGTGCCCGGAGCAGTGCCGGCCAGCCTGAGCGGCGGCACCACCAGCACCGCCTACGCAACACCGATCTTCGATGGAGGTAGCCGCGTAGTGGCAAAGCAGGCAACCGCCGACAAACGTCAGCGGCGCGAGCGCGGGTCCATCAATCCAGACGACATCATCACCGGCGCATTCGAACTGGCAGAGCAGGTGTCCATCGACAACCTGAGCATGCCGCTGCTCGGCAAACACCTCGGAGTAGGCGTCACCAGCATCTACTGGTACTTCCGGAAGAAGGACGATCTGCTCAACGCGATGACCGATCGCGCCTTGAGCAAGTACGTCTTTGCCACCCCGTACGTGGAGGCCGACGACTGGCGTGAGACCTTGCGCAATCATGCCCGGCTGATGCGGAAGACCTTCATGGGCAACCCGATACTGTGCGATCTGATCCTCATCCGGTCGGCGCTCAGTCCCAGGGCCGCCAGGCTTGGCGCCCAGGAGATGGAGCGGGCCATCGCGAATCTGGTGCAGGCAGGGCTGTCTCCCGAGGACGCCTTCGACACGTACGCCGCGGTCTCGCTTCACGTGCGCGGGTCGGTGGTGCTGCATCGACTCAACGAGAGGCACCAGTCCGCCGACAGCGGGCCACGCGCCCTCGAAGACGCCATGGAGATCGACCCGCAAACCACACCGTTGATCGCCCGGGTCACCGGGAAGGGACACCGCATCGCGACCCCTGATGAGGCCAACTTCGAATACGGCCTCAACTGCATCCTCGATCACGCCGGCCGGTTGATCGAGGAACGGGCGAAAGCAGCCAAACCGTCTTCAGCGCAACGCAAACCGACCAAGTCGTCCGTGCCGAGGAAACGGACCAGGACCGGTGACGGCTAAGAAACCCGCATCCACAGTTTGCAGTTTCTGGTCTCGAAAGCCGCGACCGTTGCCGGGATCGTCACATACATCGGACCCATCGAGGTATTCGAGTTCACAATGTCCTCGGCGCTGGCCGCGGGTGTGCTGTGCATCAACCACGAGCAGGTTGAGAGCTCGGACACCCGGCCGAACACCAGGATAAGCGGATTCGACGGTCCCTCGGTGCGGTAAGTACCTGGGGCGATGTCAGTCCCCACCTGAAAAACTCCGTCGCCGGGGATCTGGTCGCCTGGTTCGGCACCGGCCGGGGACGCGAGCGATATCGCGGCCACGCAGGCAACCAGCGCGGCTGACGCTCGGGATGCATGACGCATTTCGTCCTCTTCAATCTGGCTCGGCCTAGCGGCAGCCTATACCCCCGCCAGCACCCGATAGCGTCGAATGGCTCGGCCTAATCGCCGTAGCCTCGGCCTAGCCGCGATGCGCCGGGTGCTCCGTTTCTGCCACCACCCCACGCGCAATCAGATGCTCGATCAACGGAATTGCGCTGGCGGCGAGATGGTCGGCCATGGCGGCGCGGGCCAGCTTGTCGTCGCGCTTCGCCAGTGCGGACAGTATCCGCCGATGATGCTTGATCGCCCGGGCCGGCCAATGCTCGATGCTGGGAAACACCGATTCGGGTGCGTAACGGGTGATCTGAGACATCAATTGCGCCAGCTTCGGCGAGCCGGCCGCAATATTGATGGCTCGGTGAAACTCATGGTTGAGCTGGACCGTCCGCTCGTCGTCGGCGGCGGCGTAAGCTTCCTCGAGCTGTGCCTGGATCCGCCTGAGGTCACGCAGCTGCTGGTCGCTGATGCTGATCGCGGCCCTCGCCGCCAGCTCGCCGCCCACGTGCGCCTGCACGTTGGCGACGTCGGCGAGGTCGCGTTTGGTCACCGGCAACACCACAAACCCCCGCCGTGGCTGCTGGGCAACCAATCCTTCGGCGCGTAACGCGAACAACGCCTCACGCACCGGTGTCACGCTGATTCCCAATTCCGCGGCCAGCTGATCGAGGCGAATGTAGTTGCCCGCGGCGTAGCTGCCGTCGTAAATCCTCTTGCGGACAAAGTTCGCCACATCGTCGGAAAGCTGGGGTCGCGCAGCGAAATCGGGGACAGTCATGCCGTCAGATCCGATACTCGTCGAGCAGCCGCTTGCTGATGATGGACTTCTGTATTTCGCTGGTACCCTCGCCGATCAGCAGGAACGGCGCATCGCGCATCAGCCGCTCGATCTCGTAGGCCGTCGAGTATCCATAACCGCCGTGGATGCGGAAGCTTTGCTGGGCGACTTCCGAACAGTATTCGCTGGCAAGGTATTTCGCCATTCCAGCGGCGACGTCGTTGCGTTCGCCCGAGTCTTTCAGCCGCGCCGCGTTGACCATCATCAGGTGTGCCGCTTCGACCTTGGTCGCCATCTCGGCCAGCTGGAATGCGATGGCCTGGTGCTCGGCGATCGGCTTCCCGAAGGTGTGGCGCTGCTGCGCGTATCGCACCGCCAGCTCGAAGGCTCGAATGGCGACACCACAGGCGCGCGCCGCAACGTTCACCCGGCCGACTTCGATGCCGTCCATCATCTGGAAGAAGCCCTGCCCCGCGATGCCGCCGAGGATGTCGTCGGCGGGTGCCCGATAACCGTCGAAGATGAGTTCGGTGGTATCGATGCCCTTGTAGCCCAGCTTGTCGATCTTCCCGGGGATCACCAAGCCCGGAGCCACTTCACCGAAACCCGTTGGCTTTTCGACGAGGAACGCGGTCAGGTTGCGGTGCGGCTTGGCTTCGCCTTCGTCGGTGCGCACCAGCACCGCCACCAGCGTCGAACTGGCGCCGTTGGTCAGCCACATCTTCTGGCCATCGATGACGTAGTCGCCACCGGGATCGCGGCGGGCCCGGGTGCGAATCGCGGCGACGTCGGAGCCCAGTTCCGGCTCCGACATCGAGAACGCGCCGCGACACTCGCCGGTGGCCATGCGTGGCAGGAAGCGCTGCTGCTGCTCGTCGGTGCCATGCTGGCGCAGCATGTAAGCCACGATGAAGTGGGTGTTGAGCACACCGGAGACACTCATCCAGCCCCGGGCCAGCTCTTCGACACACAACGCGTAAGTCAGCAACGACTCCCCCAGCCCGCCGTATTCTTCGGCGATCATCAGACCGAACAAGCCCATGGCGCGCATCTGGTCGACGATTGCCTGCGGATAGGTGTCGGCGCGCTCCAGTTCCGGCGCGTTGGGGATGATCTCTTCGTCGACGAATTTCCGTACGGCGCTGATGATTTCGGTTTGCAACTCGGTCAGCCCGAGGGTCTGGGCAAGTCTAGTCATGCGCCGTTGTTCCTATCGTCTGAGCGCTCGACAATCGCGCGATATCGGCGGCCGTCAGTCCGAGGCGCTCGGTGAGCACCGCCGTGGTGTCCTGCCCTAGTGCCGGTGCAGACGCGCTGGCCGGGTGGGCGCCGTCGAACGCGGCCGGCAGGCCCGGAGCCAGATATTCACCGACCCCCAGCTGATGCAGCACGGAAAACAAGGGATTGGCAGTCACTTTCGAGCTCGCAGCCACCTGCGCGAAGCTGCGGTAGCGTTCGAAGAGCACGGTGGTACCCGACAGTTCCGCAGTGATCTCGTCGCCGGTGTGGTCGCCGAACCAGGTCGCGAAGAGGCCCGTGAGGACGTCGCGGTAGCGGTACCGGTCGCCTTCGGCGGCGAAGTCCACACCCAGCGCCTCGGCCAGCGCCGACACCGCCCCCCCGGTGCCGGTCACGTCGACCAGATCGCGAAAGTGCCGTCCGGTCAACGTGACAACCATGAATCCGACTCCGTCGCGGCTGGTGAAGTCCTGGCCGTACTGGCCGTAGACGGCATTGCCCAGGCGCTGCCGTTGCGTCCCATTGACCTGCGGCTCGGTCAACAGCCCCAGGTTTCCCGCCGTCGCCAGCGCAACGTCTTCCAGCGCCAGACTGACCCGAGCCCCCATCCCGGTCTGGTCGCGGCGGCGCACCGCGGCGACGACGGCGAGCGCGGCATACAGACCGCAACAGACGTCCCAGGCCGGCAGCACGTGGTTGATCGGGCCGGCATGGCCGACCGGACCGGTGACCAGTGGGAAGCCGGCGGCCGCGTTGACGGTGTAGTCGACAGCGGTTGACCCGTCGCTTCGCCCGAGCAGCTGGAGGTGGATGACGTCGGAACGCCGGGCGGCCAGCAGCTGGTGGCTGAGCCAGGCAAAGCCAGCGTTGGTCACGACGATGCCGTCGCCCTCGATGACCAACCGCTGCACCAGCTGTTGTCCTTGCGCCGAGCGCAGATCCACGGTCACCGAACGCTTTCCCTTGTTCAGACCCGTCCAGTAGATCGACGTTCCGGACGCAGCCAGCGGCCAGCGCTGCACGTCGGCAGCGCCGCCGATCGGATCGACACGGATCACCTGTGCACCAAGCTGACTGAGCGTCATGCCGCACAGCGGTGCGGCCACGAAGCTGGAAACCTCGACGATACTGATGCCGCTCAACGGCAACGCGGGACCTTGCATGTCTATGCGACCCGTTCAAAGACGGCGGCCAACCCCTGACCCCCGCCGATGCACATGGTTTGCAGGCCGTAGCGCGCCTGGCGGCGTTCCAGTTCACGCGCCAGGGTGGCCAGCATCCTGCCGCCGGTCGCGCCGACGGGATGACCCAACGAGATGCCGGAGCCGTGCACGTTGGTGCGTTCCCGGTCGGCGGCACCGAAGTTCCATTCCCGCATCACCGCGAGCGCCTGGGCGGCGAACGCTTCGTTGAGTTCGATGAGGTCGATGTCGGCCAGCCGCAGGCCCGCCTTGGCCAGCGCGGCCTCGGTCGCGGGCACCGGACCGATGCCCATGATGTCGGGCGCCACCCCCGCCAGCCCCCAGGAAACCAACCGGACCAACGGCCGCAAGCCGTACTCGGCGGCTTTGGCCGGCGTGGTGACCACGCACATCGATGCCGCATCGTTTTGGCCGCTGGCGTTGCCCGCCGTCACCGTTGCCTCTGGATCCTGTTTCAGCAGAACGGGTTTGAGCTTCCCTAACGATTCGAGTGTGGTGTCGGCGCGGGGATGCTCGTCGGTGTCGATCAGCTGATCGCCATGGCGGCCGGGTACCACGACGGGAATGATTTCGGCGGCCAGGATGCCGTCCTGTTGCGCGGTGACCGCACGCCGATGCGACGTCACCGCCAGTTCGTCTTGCTCCAGCCGCGAAATGCCGTACCGGCGGCGCAGATTCTCGGCGGTCTCCAGCATCCCGCCCGGCACCGGATAATGCCGGCCTCCGGCCGTGGTGCGGCCGCGGGCCAGCCCGTCGTGCACCCGGATACCACCGCGGGCGCCGCCCCAGCGCATATCGGTGGAATAGAACGCGACATTGCTCATGCTTTCGCAGCCGCCGGCGATGACGAGGTCGGTGTCGCCATGGCTCACCTGCAGGCAGGCGAGGATCACAGCCTGCAGGCCCGAACCGCAGCGGCGGTCGACCTGCATACCGGGAACCGTGACCGGCAGCCCGGCATCCAATGCGACCACCCGGCCGATGGCCGGTGCCTCACTGCTGGGATAGCAGTGCCCCAGGATCACCTCCTGCACCTCATCGGGCGGCAGACCGGTCCACTCGAGCAGTCCCTTGAGCACGGCGACGCCGAGTTCAACGGCGCTGAGCGACTTAAACATTCCGCCGTAGCGGCCGATCGGCGTGCGGACCGGCTCACAGATGACAGCGTCAGTCATATGAACCGCCCGCCCGTGACATCGAGCACCGTTCCGGTCATGTACGAGGACAGGTCAGAGGCCAAAAACAAGGCGACGCTGGCGACTTCGCTGGGCTCACCCGCTCTGCCCATCGGAACCTCGGCCAATTTCTGGTCCCAAATGCGTTGCGGCATTGCTTCCGTCATCGCCGAGCGAATCAATCCGGGGGCGATGGCGTTGACTCGAACACCCACGTGGGCAAGCTCTTTGGCGGCGGCCTTGGTCATCCCGATGATCCCGGCTTTAGCCGCGGAGTAGTTGGTCTGGCCCACCATCCCGACCTTGCCCGACACCGAGGACATGTTCACGATCGCGCCCCGCTTGTTTTCGCGCATGATGGCCGCCGCCAGCCGGGTGCCGTTCCAGGTGCCTTTCAGATGTACGCTGATGACCTGGTCGAACTGCTCCTCGGTCATGTTGCGCATGGTCGCGTCTCGGGTGATGCCGGCGTTGTTGACCATGACGTCGAGACCGCCGAAAAACTCGACGGCCCTGCGGATGAGCGTTTCGACCTCGTCGGCTTTGGTCACGTCGCACCGCACAGCCGCGGCTACTGCATCGCCGCCCAGCTTCTGTGCCGCGGCCTCGGTCGCTTCGAGATTGACATCACCGAGCACGACGCGCGCGCCCTCGGCGACGAATCGCTCGGCAATGGCCAAGCCCAGTCCTTGGGCTCCGCCGGTGACCACCGCGGTCTGACCGTTCAGCAATGACATCAACAATTCCTCACTGTCCTGCCCGCAGTCGGGCGCCCACCATTCAAATATAATATTTCATATATGATGGGCCGATGCCCGTGACAGTCAGCGACGAGGACTTTCGGCAGATCCTCGCCCAGACCCGTCACTTCGTCCGCACCGCCGTGATTCCGCGTGAGCAGGAAATCCTGGACAACGACCGGGTGCCGGACGACCTGCGTGAGCATGCCAAGAGGATGGGATTGTTCGGCTACGCGATTCCACAAGAGTGGGGCGGGCTTGGCCTCGACCTGCCGCAGGACGTCGAACTCGCCATGGAATTGGGCTACACCTCGCTGGCGTTGCGGTCGATGTTCGGCACCAACAACGGCATTGCCGGGCAGGTACTGGTCGGCTTCGGCACCGACCAGCAGAAAGCCCGCTGGCTGGGACCGATGGCCTCCGGCGACGTCGTCGCCTCTTTCGCACTGACCGAACCCGGCGCCGGGTCGAATCCGGCCGGATTGCGTACCAAAGCCGTTCGGGACCACGGCAATTGGGTGATCTCGGGGCAGAAGCGCTTCATCACCAATGCACCGGTCGCCGGTTTGTTCGTGGTTTTCGCGCGGACCAGGCCGGCCGACGAGCGGAGCGCCGGCATCGCGGTCTTCCTGGTTCCCGCGGACGCGGCAGGAGTTGAAGTCGGTGTCAAGGACGCCAAGATGGGCCAGGAAGGGGCGTGGACAGCCGACGTCAACTTCAACGACGTCCGGGTCGACGCCGAGGCGCTGATCGGCGGCAGTGAGGACATCGGCTATCGAGCTGCCCTGACATCGTTGGCACGCGGCCGGGTGCATATTGCCGCGATCGCGGTCGGCACGGCTCAACGGGCACTCGACGAATCCGTGGCCTATGCCACCACGGCGACGCAGGGTGGCACGCCGATCGGGAACTTTCAGTTGGTGCAGGCGATGCTGGCCGATCAGCAGACCGGCGTGCTGGCCGGACGCGCGCTGGTTCGCGATGCCGCTCGGCTATGGGTGTCGGGAGCGGACCGCCGCATCGCGCCGTCGGCGGCGAAGCTCTACTGCACCGAAATGGCTGGAAAGGTGGCCGATCTCGCGGTGCAGATTCATGGTGGCAGTGGCTACATGCGCGGCGTCCCGGTGGAACGCATCTACCGCGATGTTCGGCTGCTGCGATTGTACGAGGGCACCAGTGAGATTCAGCGGCTGATCGTCGGGTCGAACCTGGTGCGAGCGGCGCAGCGCTGAACTCGGCGCCACACGGCGTCAGCCAGATCGCGGATCGGAAGATCGCCCCGCTGGCGGTAGCCCAACGACTGGGCGGCAGCATCTGCTATCCCCTCGACACGCCGCGCAGTTGGGCTTGCGGCAAAGCCGCGTCACTCAACCGTCGTCAGAGCGGCTCTCGCATGCCACGGAAGACCCTAGCGCGGCGAAAACCAGTGCGCCGCCTGCGCCCAACAGAATCGCCTGTGTGCTGAGGTTTCCGCGCCGGCCCTCATCAAATCCCGCGATCGCGTCGACAGTGTCGATCGCCGCGCCCGCCGCCGCGACCGCCCGAACCGCACCGGGCGGGGCCGCGAGCAACGCCACCGCCAGGGCGAGTTCTCGGGCCCCGAAAAGCCTTGTCAGGAAGCGATTTGCGGTCCCGGGGTCAATGCCGAAGAGGCGCGCCGTCAGGTCCGGGGCGAGCCAGCTGCCGAGACCGACGGCAGCGCGGGATGCGCCAAGCGCAATACGTGCAGTGGAATAAGTCGCCATTTCATGAACATAGATCATGCCCATTCAGATGAGACGCGTGCCGGCCAGGACGCCACGGATCGCCAGACAACCCGGAGCAGCATCCACAGCTCGTTGTCGTCGTCACCGCGGGCGGCCTACCGGCAAAAAGCAAATCCCGGTGCGGGCAATCCGAACGGCCGCTGGCATTCCCAGCCAGCAATTGCGCCAACAGGTTTCACGGTGTGTAGCCGCTGCGGCGTCACCTCGCGGCATAGCGGGGAATCGCCGGTCTGCCTGCTGCAGCTCCCACCCTGGGGTCAGCGATTGTCGACCAACACACCAATCGCGAGGGTGCGGGCGGAGGGACTCGAACCCTCAAGCTCTCTCGAGCAATGGCACCTAAAACCATCGCGTATGCCAATTCCGCCACGCCCGCAGCGTTGCCGATCGTACCGCCCGGCTCGCCAGGCGAGTCGGTCAGTGGTCTCTCCTCGCTTGGGTTCAGCACACCGAAAGGAGCCCGCGAGCGCGATCCGTGGAGTTGTTCGCGGACTGATCGACAGCGACGGGTGCCGGCTAGTCGCCAACATTCACCGAGGGCGCAGCACTCGTTCACCGGGGCACTCGACGACTTGGGTCCCCTGGACACGGCCGAGCCCATTACATCATCGCCGTATACCGCGGAACGTTTATTTCCCTGGCTCGCGCGTCTCGACGAGTTCGACGGACCCCAGTTATGACGCGTCGTCGCGGTACCGTCTAAGTGTGTCGACTACGCATCGTCGCAGGCCCGCGCTGATCGCCCTGGCGATCGTCGCCGCGTGCGGGTGTCTGGCCTTGGGCTGGTGGCAGTGGACCAGATTCCAGTCGGTGTCCGGCACCTTCCAGAACCTGGGATACGCCTTGCAGTGGCCGATGTTCGCCTGGTTCTGCATCTACGCGTACCGCAAGTTCGTTCGCTATGAAGAGGTGCCGCCGGAGCCGCCAAACGCCATGACCGAGATACCACCCGGACTGTTGCCCGAACGGCCCACGCCCGCGCCACAGCCCTCCGACGATCCTGCCCTACAGGAGTACAACGCATACTTGGCCGAACTCGCGAAGCACGATGCCGACAGGCAGAACAGGAACAGCGCATGACGACGCCTGAGACACCCGAAACGCAGCGGAACACTATCTTTCCGGCGGAAAAGATCCGTACCGCGCTGCTTGGCTATCGCGTGATGGCGTGGACGACGGGTATCTGGCTCATCGCCCTCTGTTATGAACTGATCTCCCACCTGGTCTTCCACCACGAGATTCGCTGGATCGAGATCGTGCACGGTTGGGTTTACTTCGTCTACGTGTTGGCCGCCTTCAATCTCGCCGTGAAAGTTCGCTGGCCGATCGGCAAGACAGTCGGTGTCCTGCTCGCCGGCACCATCCCGCTACTGGGCATCATCGTCGAACATTTTCAAACCAGGGACGTCAAGGCGCGCTACAACCTCTAGAGGGCGGCACTGTCTAGGCGAGGGCTCGCAACTCCGGCAGTAGCAGCCTCAGCGCGCGGCCGCGATGCGACATCGCATCCTTCTCCTCAGGGCTCAGTTGCGCCGCGGTCAGCTGATAGCCGTCGGGAATGAAGACGGGGTCGTAGCCGAACCCGCCGGCACCGCGTGGCTCCCGCGCGATCGTGCCGGGCCACTGGCCACGCACCACGACTTCGCCGGACGCCGAGACCAATGCGCAGGCCGAGACGAATGCCGCACCGCGCCGTCCGTCGGGCACATCGCGCAACTGGGCCAACAGCAGGGCGGTGTTGGCCGCGTCGTCGCCGTGATTGCCGGACCACCGGGCCGACAGCACCCCGGGCATGCCGTTGAGTGCCGCCACCTCTAAACCGGAGTCGTCAGCGACGCTGGCCATACCGGTCGCGGCGAACGCGTCGCGCGCCTTGGCCAGCGCGTTATCTTCGAATGTCGCACCGGTTTCGGGTGTCTCGTCGAATGACGCGACGTCATTGAGCGACACCAATGTCACCCCCGACAATCCGCCACCGTCGAGCACCCTGCGCAGTTCGGCCAGCTTTTTGGGGTTGCGGCTGGCAACCAACAGCTTGGTCACCAATCAATCCGAAACACAGTCATCAGGCCCCGGGCCTACGCGCGACTTTCCAGGTTGATTGCTGGACTTTCGGGGTTCAGCGCTGGTCGTGGCGCTATTTCCCTGACATAGCGGACTTCGCATTCTTCACAACCCCAAATCAATTTGTGCAGGTAACAGCCCACACAAAACCCCAGCGTCGCCTCCAACCACGTCAGGACAAAACAGACCGCGACAACAGCCGCCAGCGCCAGGGGCGACGCGCCGAACAGGCGCATGGCAAGACACGTCGCCGCTAAACTGCCACCGAGTAACCATGCAAACCGTTTCGGCCGCGTTGGTTTCCACACCGGTCGAATTCCCATTGTCAACGCGGTGCCCAGAACGCCAGTGGGGCTGAATGGAGTTAATCCGGTAGCCGCCGCAGCCAACATATCAAAAAGCACGAGCGGACCAATAATAATCACCGGATCGGTTTCCGGACGCATCAGCAATAATGCGATCGTGATTGCGGAGATAATATTTAGCAGACCCGCTCTCGCACGGGTTGCGGTTTCGTTGATGCGCGGTTCCGCATGTGCATGCGTCATCTGTCCCACTGCCCACCACGGGTGGTTGAGAAAGGCATGTTCAAGTGGGACTTGCCGACTGGCCATCAATTAATCCTAAAACAATTGATTTTGGCAAAACTCAATTGGACGTGGAGAAGCCTATCATAACTGTATTGTGCGCGCCTCTAGCCAGCCGCATTGAGTCGACGACAATGGCAAACGCTACGGCCGACCAATCCGGGCGGTGCCGCACTGCCGGGTGATCAGCAGCAAAGACATAGTCTCGAGGCTTGAGTGTTCCGATTGGTGATTACCTGGGTCAGCTTCCGAACGCTTTCGGCGGTGGCGGTCCTTCGGGCAGGACACCTGGATACGGCAGCGCCAACGCCTCCCGCTGAGCGGTGAATAATTTGTCGCACGCGCCCAGCGCCATGTCGAGCAGCTTGTCCAGCGTCGACCGCGGGAACGTCGCGCCCTCGCCGGTGCCCTGGATCTCCACCAGGGTCCCGGTGTCGGTGGCGACGACATTCATGTCGACCTCGGCTCGGGAATCTTCCTCGTACGGCAAGTCGACCCGGATCCGGCCGTCGACCACCCCCACACTGATCGCGGCGATGGCGCACGACAACGGCCGGGGATCAGACAGTTTGCCGGCCGCCGCCAGGTAGGTCACGGCGTCGGCCAGCGCCACATAGGCACCCGTGATGGCCGCCGTGCGGGTACCCCCGTCGGCTTGCAGCACGTCGCAGTCGACCGCAATGGTGTTCTCCCCCAAGGCCGCCAAGTCGATGCCCGCCCGCAGCGACCGACCGACCAGGCGACTGATCTCCTGGGTGCGGCCACCGACTCGCCCCTTGACCGATTCGCGATCCGAGCGCGTATGAGTGGCCGACGGCAGCATTGCGTACTCGGCGGTGAGCCATCCCACGCCAGATCCCTTGCGCCAGCGCGGAACCCCCTCGGTGACGCTGGCGGTACACAGGACCTTGGTGCGACCGAATTCAATCAGCACCGAGCCTGCGGGATTTTCGGTGAACCCGCGGGTGATGACCACCGGACGAAGCTCGTCGTCGAGGCGGCCGTCTTCTCGTTTGGACACGACGCCAACCCTAGCGGGCACCCCACACCCATCGAATGTGCGTCCACGGCGGCGACTGTGCGTCCACGGCTTTGAATGTGCGCTCAGGTGAACCCAAACACCGGTCAGGCCGCCACGTGTACACCCTCGAGGGTCGGGCGGCTCGGCGGCCAGCAGACCGGCACATGCGATGCGTTTTCGTCGAGGGAATCGCCCTCGCGAATGTCGATAGCACGCCGGGTATTGCTGTCGAGGCCTCCTCGATGACGTCCGGATCGGCCTGCTTGATGAGCGTGCGGATCCGCGCGAGCGTGTTGCCCCGCCAGTCGGCCAGCTCGGCTATCCGCGTGTCGATGTTCTGCGTCGCGTCGCTCATGGGTTCAGTTCACCTGTTGAATGCGGATCAGATTGCCGGCGGGATCACGCAGCGCGCAGTCGCGAACTCCGTACGGCTGATCCGTCGGCTCCTGAATCACCTCGCCTTGGCCGTCGTGCAGGCAGGTCTGCAGCCGCTCAAACGTGGCATCGAGATCTTTGGTTGCCAGGAGCAGGGTGCCGTAGCTGCCTTTGGCCATCATCTCGGCAATGGTGCGACGCTCCTCGTCGGTGATGCCGGGGGTGGCATTCGGCGGGTACAAGACGATGGAGGTGTCGGGCTGATGGGGAGGACCGAGCGTGATCCAGCGCATCTTGCCCTTGCCGACGTCGAGGCGGACCTCGAAGCCGAGAATCTCGCGGTAGAAGGCCAGCGATTCCTGCGGGTCCTCGTGCGGAAGGAAGCTCGAGTGAATGGTGATGTCCATGACGCTCACGCTAGGTGCAGCTCGGTAACCGAGGCTTCTCGATTCCTGATCGGTCGGGTCACCTGCTTCTGCAGGCACGCCGGGATGCCCTTCGCGGCGCCTGCCGTCCGCTCTCGATAAAGGCTGGGCGGCATGGCGACCAGCTCGCTAAAGCGAGTGCTGAAAGTGCCCAGCGATGAGAAACCGACGGTGAAGCACACCTCGGTGACGCTAAGGTCGCCGCGACGCAAGAGCGCCATCGCGCGCTCGATGCGCCGCGTCATGAGATACGAATACGGCGATTCGCCATAGGCGAGCTTGAACTGACGGCTGAAGTGCCCGGTGGATATATTCACGCTCCGGGCGAGCGCCTCGACGTTCAGCGGCTGTGCATACTCCCGGTCGATCCTGTCCCGAGCGCGCCGCAACAGCTTGAGGTCTCGTAAGCGCTGAGCCTCTGCCGGTGTGCTCATTTGCGCCGAACTACCGCCTTCGCCAGCAAGCTTCAGGCCCGCCGGACTTCGAAAGTCTCGCCGCATACCACCGCGTGTACGGGCCCGTCGAACTCGGCCTTGGCCTCAGTGATGACGTCCTCGCGCGATGTCCATGGCGGAATGTGGGTCAGCAGGAGCTCGCGGACGCCGGCCCGCCTCGCGGCCCTTCCGGCTTCGGTGCCGGACAGATGTAGGTCCGGCGGACGGTCCGGTGAGTGTGTCCAGGAGGCCTCGCACAGAAAGACGTCGACACCGCGAGCCAGCTCGACGAGCTGGTCACAGATGCCGGTGTCGCCGCTGTAGGCAAATGAGGCGCCGGTGGAATCGGTGAACCGCATGCCGTAGGACTCGGTCGGGTGGGCAACGACCCGGGGCACCACGGTAACCGCGCCGAACGTCACCGGCTCGCCGTCCACCCAGTGGCGGACGTCGAAGATGTCCGAGCAATCGTCGATCTCGCCGCCGTAGGGCGACGACGCTGCCCCCAGGCGGGACCAGGTGTCGCTCGGGCCGTATAACAACGCCTTGCCCTTGGGAGGCGTGGGGTGATAACGGCGCCATACGAATAAGCCCGGCATATCCAGACAGTGGTCCGCGTGCAAATGCGACAACAGCACATGCACCGACCCGGGATCCAAGTGTCGTTGCAGAGCTCCGAGCACACCGCCACCGAAGTCGATGACCATCGGCGGGGTGTCCGGAGCCCGGAGCAGATAACCCGACGCGGCCGAATCCGGACCCACGACGCTGCCGGAGCATCCGAGCACGGTTATTCGCACGGACACTACTGTGCCATGCCCATTACCGCGATGAGAAAAACATTGCCGCAATAGGTGAGCAGAATCTCGCGTGACGCTATTTGACAGGCGGATGATGAACGGCTGCCACTCCGGTAATCGCCGGCCCGAGGAATCGCGCCGCGAGCCGGGTGAACGCTTCCGGGTCGCCGGTGGCTTCGAACACCCGGGTAGCCGGCGGCGCATCGTGCGGGCGCAGCAGGTCGGTCTGGGTCAGCACCCGGAGAACTTCTTTGGCGGTCTCCTCGGCGCTCGAGACCAGCGTGACGTGGTCTCCCATCGCCAGTTGAATGAGCCCGGACAGCAGCGGGTAGTGCGTACAACCGAGCACCAGAGTGTCCACCCCGGCACGCTGCAACGGCTCCAAGTAACCCTCCGCCAGCCCCAACACCTGACGGCCGCTGGTGACCCCGCGCTCGACGAAATCCACGAACCGCGGACAGGCCACCGCGGTGATCTCGGCGGCGCGCGCGGCGGCGAACGCGTCTTGGTAGGCGTGGGAGGTGATGGTCGCGCGAGTGCCGATCACCCCGATGCGACCGTTGCGGGTGGCGGCAACGGCGCGGCGTACGGCCGGCAGGATCACCTCGACGACGGGCACGTCGTAGCGCTCCCGCGCGTCTCGCAGGCAGGCCGCGGACGCCGAGTTGCAGGCGATCACCAAAACCTTGACACCCCGGTCGACCAAGTCGTCGCCGATGGCCAACGCGTGTGCGCGGATCTCCGGGATGGTCAGTGGACCGTAGGGGCCGTTGCCGGTATCACCGACGTAGATGATGTCCTCGTCGGGCAGTTGGTCGATGATGGCCCGCGCGACGGTCAGTCCGCCGACGCCGGAGTCGAAGACTCCGACGGGCGCCAACGGCGAGCTCATGTCTTCGGACGCAACTGGCGGTTGCCGGCCTTCTTCAGTGCGCGGGCTTTACGCTCCGGCGCCGATAAGAGATATGCGGCCACCACCCCGGCAAGCGCACCGCACAGATGGCCCTGCCATGACACCCCGCCGCACATGCCCAGCCGCGGAAGGGCTCCCAGCAAGACGCCACCGTAGAAGAACAAGACCACCAAACCGATGACGATGTCCCACACCTTACGCACGAAAAGGCCGAACACCAGCAGAAAGGTCAACCAGCCGAAGATCAGCCCGGACGCTCCGATGTGGTCGGTCGGACCGCAGCTGCTGCCCACATTTCCGATGAGCCAGGTGCCGAAGCCGCCCAGAATCCACACGATCACCGTCGCCCAGACGAACCGCGACAATCCGGCCAGCGTCATCAGGAATCCCAACACCAGTAAAGGAATGGTGTTGGCCATCAGGTGTGCCCAGTTGGCATGCAGCAGCGGCGCGAAAACGATGCCCCACAACCCGTCGGTTTTCAGCGGGCGGATGCCGTTGACGTCCAGCGAATGCCGCGTCAACTGGTCGATCAGCTCAACGAGATACAGCAGCGCGACGAAGGTGAGGATGGTCGCCCCGCCGACGATCCAGCGCGGGCGCTTTTCCGGCTGCTTCGCGGGTGTGCGCGGATTCCCGGTCATTGGCGCCGCTCCTCCTCGTCGTTTCACTCCGCATCGTCGCCGGCGCGGGTCATGCCCACAGCTGCCCTTCCAGAGCGTTCTCGGCATCAGCAAGGCTACCGACATAGGCGCCGGTCGACAGATACTTCCACCCCGCATCGGCAACCACCAAGGCTATGTCGGCGCGGTTACCCGACTGGACGACATTGGCCGCGATTCCCAGTGCGGCGTGCAGCACCGCGCCCGTCGAGATACCCGCGAAGATGCCCTCGGCCGCGGCCAGTTCACGGGTACGGCGCACCGCGTCGTACGCGCCCACCGAATATCGCGCGGTCAGCACCTCAGGGTCATACAGTTCGGGGACAAAGCCCTCATCGATGTTGCGCAGCGCGTACACCCCCTCGCCGTAACGTGGCTCGGCCGCCACGATCTCGACACCGGGAACCCGCTCGCGCAGAAACTGGCCGGTACCCATCAGCGTGCCGGCGGTGCCCAGGCCGGCGACGAAATGGGTGATCTCGGGCAGGTCGGCCAGCAACTCGGGACCGGTGCCGCAGTAGTGCGCGTCCGCGTTGGCCGGATTGCCGTACTGGTAGAGCATCACCCACGACGGGTTGGCGGCGGCAAGCTCCTTGGCGGTGGCCACCGCTGTGTTGGATCCGCCCTCGGCCGGCGAAAAAATGATTCTCGCGCCATAGAGTTCCAGCAGCTGACGCCGTTCCAGCGAGGTGTTCTCGGGCATCACGCATATCAGCCGGTAGCCCTTCAACCGCGCGGCCATCGCCAGCGAGATACCGGTGTTGCCGCTGGTGGGCTCGATGATGGTGGCGCCGGGCGACAACCGCCCGTCCAGTTCGGCCTGTTCGATCATCCGCAGCGCCGGCCGGTCTTTGATCGATCCGGTCGGATTGCGGTCTTCGAGCTTGGCCCACAACCGCACGTGGGTTGCGTCGGCCTCGTCTGCCCAGCGCGGGGACAGCTGCTTCAGACCCACCAGCGGGGTGTTGCCCAGTGCCTGTAGCAGCGAGTCGTATCGCGCCATGCGCTCCGCTTACCCGCCCGCCACGGCGGGCAGGATGGTGACCGAGTCGCCGTCGGACAGCACCGTGTCCAGACCACCGGAGAACCGCACGTCCTCGTCGTTCACGTAGACGTTCACAAAGCGGTGCAGCTTGCCATTATCGATCAGCCGCTCGGAGATGCCCGAGTAGTTGGCCTCGAGGTCGTCGATGACCGCGCCGAGCGTGTCGCCGTTCGCGGAGACGCGCTTCTGGCCACCGGTGTGGGGTCGCAGGACGGTCGGGATGGACACGGTGACGCTCATGCAGGCCTTCCTCGCACTTTGAGCACTTTTCCGGGACTTTGCGGGAACTCTGACAGATATTCAATACTGCTCGACGATATGGACAGGCTCTTCGGTGACGGCACCGGCGACGATGCGATAACTGCGTAGCTCACAACGCTCGGCATCACGGGTAGACACCAGCACATAATGCGCCTCCGGTTCCGCGGCCAGGCTGACGTCCGTGCGGCTTGGGTATGCCTCGGTCGCCGTATGCGAGTGATAGATGACGACCGGCACTTCGTTCGCGCTTTCCATGGATCGCCACACCTGGAGTTGCTCGCCGGAATCGAAACGGTAAAACGTCGGCGAGCGCTCCACGTTGGTCATCGGGATATGGCGCTGGGGACGGTCGGAACCCTCCGGCCCCGCCAGCACCCCACAGGCTTCGTCAGGGTGATCGCGGCGGGCATGGGCGAACATCGCATCGACCAGGTCGGCACGAATCACCAGCACCTCAGCCGTTCCTTTCCGTACGTGTTCCGAATGCTCCCGGCAACATGGCGCGGTAGCTCGGTATTCCGGCCACCGGCGCGGCGGCGATGACACCAGCCACTACCGCTCGGGCCAGGCAATCGCCGGCGGCCGCTCCCACCGCGCTGACCAACGCCGTTTCCGGCGAAAGAGCGGCCGGTATGCCGGGGTCCGGCGGCACCTCGACCGCACCGGTGGCCAGCGCGAAGACGGTATCGCCGTCCAGTGGCGTGTGGGCCGGCCGGATCGAGCGGGCCAGCCCGTCGTGAGCCGCGATCGCGACGCGCCCACACGCGGCCGGACTCAGCGCCGCGTCCGTCGCGACCACCGCGATGGTGGTGTTCATGGGGCTGGACTCCGTCGGTAGCCGCGCCAGCGCGTCGAGCTGCTCGGCGGGTGGTTTGGTCAGCTCGAATTCGTCGATCAGCTCCGCCATCCACGGCAGGCCGGTCGCCGGATCGACGACGTTGCCCACCGAGTTCACCACGACGACCGCGCCGACGGTCACGCCGGACGGCAGCGTGGTCGACGCTGTGCCGACGCCGCCCTTGAGCAGGCCGGCGCGCGCGCCCACGCCGGCGCCTACGGCCCCGACGGCAACATCGGCCTCAGCGGCTTCGCAAGCCAGGTACCCGAAGTCAGCCGAGGGCCGGCAAATCCAGCCTCCGACCGGCAGGTCGAAGATCACCGCGGCCGGAACGATGGGCACCACCCCGGCGCCGCCCATACCGACAGCGACACCGCGGTGATGTTCCTCGAGCCAGCGCATGACACCGTCGGCGGCGGCCAGGCCATAGGCGCTGCCGCCGGCGAGCAGTACCGCGTCCACGAAGCGGACACTATTGACCGGATCCAACAGGTCGGTCTCGCGGGTTCCGGGCGCACCTCCGCGGCAGTCGACCGCACCGACCGTTCCGGGTGGCGGCAGCACAACAGTGACGCCACAAGCCCAGCCGGCGCCGAGGGACGCGTCGGGGTCGAGCCGCTGGTAGTGGCCGACGCGGATGCCGCCGACGTCGGTGATGGCGTTCATCCGGCTGCCGTCGCGATCATCCGGCGGGTTTACCCATCAGCACCAGGACGAGGTACTCCTGCAGAACCGTCAGCCATTGGTAGACGTCGTAATGCGCCGCCATGGGATGGTCGGCCGGCAGCCGCTCGGGCCCTTGCGGGCCGACGTTGAGCAGTACTCCAAGAGTCAGCCGCAAGTCGTTGACGGCAGCAACCCAGGCGTTGGCATCGGACTCAGTCAACTCGAACCGACCGCCGTTTTCCGGGACCGTCTGCAGCAACTGCTGTGCGGCACCGCGTTTGGCGTCGATGATCGCCGGCTCATGCAGACTGCGAAGGGCGGCGTTGAGCGTCTCGGAGGCATCGAGGGTCATCGGGTCGCCGGGATCCAGCTTGTAGAAATCCGGCAGCAGCCGACGCAGCGTCGGGTCACCCGGACGGTCGGAGTGCCCGGTCTTTATGCCGGTAATCTCTTCGAGTTCGTCTGTCGGAGTGGTCGATTCGCGTTCGTCGAACAGCCCGACCATCGCGCCGACCAGATTCTTGAGCAGGGCTGCCTCGTGGGGAGCCAAGGCGGACCGAAAACGAGGGCCGTTGCGGGTTTCGACGCGCTTCCATTTGCGCACGCTGGATCCGGATACCCTCGAAGCTCACCGGTCCTGCTGCATCGTCGCCCATAATCCGGCGGCGTGCAGTTTGGACACATCGACCTCCATGGCTTCCCGGCTGCCGGCCGAGACCACTGCCTTTCCCTCGTTGTGCACCTGCAGCATCAGCGTGGTGGCATGCGGCTCGCTGTAGCCGAACAACTTTTGGAACACGTACGTCACATAGCTCATCAAGTTGACCGGGTCGTCCCAGACGATGGTCACCCACGGACTGGCCGTCACATCGACCGGCGCGGACTCGCGTTGCCCGGTCGATCCGGGCTTGGCGGGCGCTGATGCAGCAACCATAGCCATAGGATAGCGAGCCACTGCGGTGGATACCGAGACCCCGACGCGAACCGATACGGTTGCGGGGTGAATGACTCGGTCCCCGCTGGGCTCCTGACCGACAAGTACGAGCTGACCATGCTGGCGGCCGCGCTGCGCGACGGCACAGCCAATCGCCGGACCACGTGGGAGGTGTTCGCCCGCCGGCTTCCCGCGGGCCGCCGGTACGGGGTGGTGGCCGGAACCGGTCGACTGCTGGAGCTGTTGCCGCAGTTCAGGTTCGACGACGAGGCGTGCGAGTTACTGGCCCACTTCCTCGACCCTGAGACCCTGGGTTACCTCCGGGATTTTCGCTTCTGCGGCGATATCGACGGCTACCCGGAAGGCGAACTGTACTTCCCCGGTTCCCCGGTGCTCTCGGTGCACGGCAGTTTCGCCGAATGCGTGCTGCTGGAAACGCTGGTGCTGTCGATCTTCAACCACGACACGGCGATCGCGTCCGCGGCGGCGCGGATGGTCAGCGCCGCCGGCGGCCGCCCGTTGGTCGAAATGGGCACCCGCCGGACACATGAGCGCGCCGCGGTCGCCGCCGCCCGGGCCGCTTATCTCGCGGGCTTCGCCGGCTCGTCCAATCTGGAAGCCCGGCGACGCTACGGGATACCCACCGAAGGCACCGCGGCCCACGCGTTCACGATGCTTTATGCGCACCGGGACAGTCCCTCGGCTACGTCAGAGTTGGCCGCGTTCCGCGCCCAGGTCGAGGCGCTGGGCCCGGACACGACGCTGCTCGTCGACACCTACGACGTGACGACCGGTATCGCCAACGCTGTCGCTGCCGCCGGTACCGGGCTCGGCGCGGTCCGCATCGACTCCGGCGAGTTGGGCGTGCTGGCCCGCCAAGCCCGCGAGCAGCTCGACCAACTCGGCGCCAACAAGACCCGCATCATGGTGTCCGGCGATCTCGACGAGTTCGCCATCGCGGCGCTGCGCGCGGAGCCGGTTGATAGTTACGGCGTCGGGACGTCGCTGGTCACCGGCTCGGGTGCGCCGACCGCGAACATGGTCTACAAACTGGTCGAGGTCGACGGCATGCCCGTGCAAAAACGCAGCAGCCACAAGGAATCCCGAGGCGGCCGCAAAGAAGCGCTGCGGCTGTCGAAGCCCACGGGCACCATCACCGAGGAAATCGTGCATCCGGCGGGGCGCCCTCCGACCACCACCGAGCCGCACCGAGTGTTGACCACCCCGCTGGTTCGCGGCGGAGATGTGGTAGCCGATACGGGTAGCGCTGCGCTGGCGTCGGCCCGCAAGCTCGTCGCGTCGGGGTTGCACAGCCTGCCCTGGGAGGGACTGAAATTGGCGCCCGGCGACCCGGCCATCCCGACCCAGACGATCACGCCCTGAGATCCGATTCGACAAGGGAGTAACCACGCCTGAGGTGTCTGTTCCCGAGTTGCTGGCCGTCGCCGTGGCAGCCCTGGGCGGCAGCGAACGCCGCGGCCAGCTGGAGATGGCCAATGCCGTGGCACAGGCTTTCGCGACCGGCCAGCACCTCGTCGTCCAGGCCGGCACCGGCACCGGTAAGTCCCTGGCATACCTGATTCCGGCGATTGTCCGTGCGGTCGGCGACGACGAGCCCGTCGTGGTGTCGACCGCAACGATCGCCCTGCAGCGGCAACTCGTCGATCGCGACCTACCCCGGCTCGCCGATGCGCTCACGGCTTCCCTGCCCCGCCGGCCGCAATTCGCATTGCTCAAAGGGCGAGGAAACTATCTGTGCCTCAACAAGGTTCACAACGGCGGCGCGGACGTCGACGCGGCCGGCGAGCCGCAGGAGGAACTCTTCAACCCCATGGCCGTGACCGCGCTGGGCCGTAACGTGCAACGGCTCACCGAATGGGCGACCACAACCGGCACCGGAGACCGCGACGACCTCAAACCCGGCGTGGCCGATCGGTCGTGGTCGCAGGTCAGCGTCTCCGCGCGGGAATGCCTCGGCGTGGCCCGCTGCCCGTATGGCTCCGAGTGCTTCTCCGAACGGGCACGCGCCCGGGCGGGTTCCGCCGATATCGTCGTCACCAATCATGCGTTGCTGGCCGTCGACGCCGTTGCTGAATCCTCGGTGCTGCCCGAACACCGGCTCTTGGTGGTCGACGAGGCGCACGAGCTGGCCGACCGGGTGACCTCGGTGGCCACCGCGGAGCTGACGTCGGCAACCCTCGGTGTGGCCGCGCGGCGGATCGCCCGGCTGGTCGCCCCGGAGGTGCTGGAGCGGTTGGAAGCGGCGTCGGCGACCTTCGCCTCGACGATCCACGACGCGCCACCCGGGCGCATCGATTACCTCGACGACGAGTTGGCGACATACCTGACGGCGCTACGGGACGCGGCCGGTGCAGCCCGCTCGGCGATCGACAGCACCAGCGACGCGAAGGCGGCGTCAGCCCGCGCCGAAGCCGCGGCGGCCCTGACCGAGATTTCCAATACCGCGTCGCGGATACTGACGTCCTTCGCACCGGCGATCCCCGACCGCACCGACGTGGTCTGGCTCGACCATGAGGAGAACCGCGGTTCGCCCCGCAGCGTGCTGCGGGTGGCTCCGCTGTCGGTCGCCAATCTGCTGGCCACTGCCATATTCGCCCGTTCGACGACGGTGCTGACCTCGGCGACGCTGGCAATCGGTGGGACCTTCGACGCGATGGCGGCGTCCTGGGGCCTGACGTCAGACAGATCCTCGGACAAGCCTTCGGACACACCGTGGCGCGGGCTGGACGTGGGATCGCCCTTCCACCATGCGAAGTCGGGAATCCTCTACGTGGCGGCCCATCTTCCGCCGCCCGGCCGGGACGGGACCGGGTCGGTCGAGCAGCTGACCGAAATCGCCGAACTCGTCGCCGCAGCCGGCGGGCGGACCCTTGGCCTGTTCTCCTCGATGCGCGCGGCGCGCGCCGCCGCCGAAGCCATGCGCGAACGGCTTTCCACACCGGTGTTGTGCCAGGGCGACGACAGCACCTCCGCGCTGGTCGAGCAGTTCACCGCCGACGCCGCCACCTCGCTGTTCGGCACCCTGTCGTTGTGGCAGGGCGTCGATGTACCCGGACCGTCGCTGTCGTTGGTCCTGATCGACCGCATCCCGTTTCCACGTCCGGACGACCCACTGCTGAGCGCCCGCCAGCGGGCAGTGGCGGCTCGCGGCGGCAACGGTTTCATGACGGTCGCCGCCAATCATGCGGCGCTGCTGCTGGCGCAGGGCGCGGGTCGGCTGTTGCGCGGGGTCAGCGACCGTGGGGTGGTGGCGGTGCTGGATTCGCGAATGGCGACCGCCCGCTACGGGGACTACCTGCGAGCCTCGCTGCCCCCGTTCTGGCAGACCACCAACCCAGCCCAGGTCCGCGCGGCGCTGCAGCGACTGTCGGCCGCCGGCTGATCAGCCCCCGGCCAGGGTCACCAGCCCCAGCTCGTTGCCGGCGGCCAGCATCGGATGGCGAGGCAGCACTCGCACGGTGTAGCCGACGGCCCCCGCCAGCGGCAGCGGGGTTGTCGTCGAGAAGATGTGGCTCACACCGTCGGTACCGGTATGCGACATTTCGACGGTGCTCGGGTCCAGCAGCACATCGCCGGGGTCGACCCTGCCCAGCACTGCTTGGACGGTCACCTCGTCCGGTTGCAGGCCGGCCAGTTGCACGATGGCGGTCAAGGTCAGCTTCGAGCCGAGCAGCGGAGTATCAGGCAGCCCGGCGCTGTCCACGTCGGTGATCTCGATCCGCGGCCACGCCGCCTCGGCGCGCCGCCGGTAGGCGGCCAGCTCACGGGCCCCGGCGAACTCGGTGCCGTCACCCGCAACACCGATGGTCCTACGCCACGATTGCGCCGCCGGAGCGTAGTAGTGCTGGACGTAGTCGCGCACCATGCGTGAAGCCAGCACTTTCGGTCCCAGGGTCTGCAGGGTGTGCCGCACCATCTCCATCCATCGCGGCGGCACGCCGCGTTCGTCACGCTCGTAAAACTTCGGCGCCACCGCCTGCTCCAACAGGTTGTAGAGCCCATTGGACTCCAGGTCATCGCGTCGTTCCGGATCTGCCACGCCGTCGGCAGACGGTATCTCCCAGCCGTTTTCGCCGTCGTACCATTCGTCCCACCAGCCGTCGCGGACGGATAGATTCAGCCCCCCGTTGAGCGCGCTCTTCATCCCGGATGTTCCGCACGCTTCCAACGGCCGCAACGGGTTGTTCAGCCACACGTCGCAGCCCCAGTACAACAACCGGGCCATCGACATGTCGTAGTTGGGCAAGAAGGCGATGCGGTGGCGCACCTGCGGCCGGTCGGCGAACCGCACCACCTGCTGGATCAGCGCCTTTCCCCCGTCGTCGGCCGGATGCGACTTGCCTGCCACGATCAGCTGTATCGGCCGTTCGGGGTCCAACAGCAGCTTCTCGAGTCGATCCGGATCACGCAGCATCAGGGTCAGCCGCTTGTACGTCGGAACCCGGCGGGCAAACCCGATGGTCAACACGTTCGGATCGAAGGCCGTTGCGATCCAGCCCAATTCGGCTTCGGAGGCACCGCGTTCCAGCCATGATTGCCGCAGCCGCGCCCGCACGTCCTCCACCAGCAACGAGCGCAGCTGTGACCGGATCCACCACAGGTGGCCGGCATCCACCTGCTGTAACCGCAGCCAGACGGCGGGCTCTGCGAACGAGTCCGAACCGGCCAGTTCGCGGCCCAGCTCCAGCCATTGCGGCGCGGCCCAGCTGCGGGCGTGCACCCCGTTGGTGATCGACCCGATCGGGACTTCGTCGTGGTCGAATCCGGGCCACAGTTCGTTGAACATGGCCCGGCTGACCCTGCCGTGCAGCAGCGAGACACCGTTGGCCCGTTGCGCCAGCCGCAGCCCCATGTGGGCCATGTTGAACTTGGTGGGATCGTCCTCGGCGCCCAGTGCCAGGATGCGCTCGGTCGGCACGCCCGGCAGCAGCCCCGGCTCGCCATCGCCGAAGTAGCGCCGCACCATGTCCACCGGGAACCGGTCGATACCGGCGGGTACCGGAGTGTGCGTGGTGAACACCGTGCTGGACCGCACCACCGTCAGCGCGGTATCGAAGTCCAATCCCGAGTCGGTGATGAGTTCCCGGATGCGTTCGGCTCCCAGGAATCCGGCGTGGCCCTCGTTCATGTGGAATACCTCGGGGGCCGGCAATCCCTGGATGGCGGTGAACGCGCGAATCGCCCTTATCCCACCGATACCGGCCAAGATCTCCTGCTTGATCCGGTGTTCTTGGTCACCCCCGTAGAGGCGGTCGGTCACGCCGCGCAGCTCGTGCTCGTTTTCCGGAATATCGGAATCCAGCAGCAGCAGCGGCACCCGGCCCACCTGGGCAACCCAGATCCGGGCGCGCAGCTGCCCGGAATCCGGCACCGCCAGCTCGACCAGCACCGGATCACCGTTGGCGTCGGTAAGCAGGCGCAACGGCAGCCCATGCGGGTCCAGCGACGGATAGGTCTCCTGTTGCCAGCCGTCGGCGGTCAGCGACTGCCGAAAATATCCGGAGCGGTAGTACAGACCGACCGCGATCAGCGGCAGCCCCAGATCGGACGCGGCCTTGAGATGGTCGCCGGCCAGAATCCCAAGGCCGCCAGAGTAATTGGGCAGCACTTCGGCGATGCCGAACTCCATCGAGAAGTACCCGATGCTGGTGGGCAGGCTAGGCCCCGGTGCCCCGGGGACACCCGCCAGCTCGCGCTGCTGGTACCACAGTGGGCGGCTCAGGTAGTCGGCCAAGTCGGCCGCCTGCTCGTCGAGCCGGCGCAGGAATTCTTCGTCGAGCGCCAACTCGTCCAGGCGTGCCGGTTTGACCGCACCCAGCACCGCCACCGGGTCGTGGCAGCTAGCCCACAGTGCCGGGTCGATGCTCGCGAACAAGTCCTGGGTGGCCTTTTCCCAGGACCACCGCAGGTTGGTCGACAGCTGGTCCAGCGCGGCAAGACGGTCGGGCAGATGAGCACGGACGGTAAACCGGCGGAGGGCTTTCACGCGTCTTTACCTTACTGAGGATTCCGTTGGAAGCGGGCTACTCGGCGACAGGTCGGGCCCCGCCGGTGTGGCCGGACACTAGGGTGGGTATGGGGCGCTAAGACGAGCAGACAACGACACACGAAGGACACCCCGGTGACACCGCTGTTGCTCGTCCCCGGGGTGACGAGCCCAGGAACGGTCCGCAGGGCCAAGGGGGACGAGGTCGGGTTTCCCGCCTGCATGGGCGAGCCGCGAACAGAACGGAGTGATTGGTGCCCGGTCGTGTCGAGATCGATAACGTCCAGCCCGTCGTCTCATGTGGCGCCTACCCCGCCAAGGCGGTGGTGGGCGAGGTGGTGCCGGTCAGCGCCTCGGTATGGCGCGAGGGCCACGAAGCAGTGGCCGCGACCCTGGTCGTGCGCTACCTCGGCACGCGTTATCCGCTGGTCAGTGACGTACGCAGGGTCTCGGCGGTGCGAGCGCTGGAATCCGATGCGACCGCCAGGCCCGCCGAGCAGCAGCGCGTCAAACCACTGTTGTTCCCGATGACGATGGGCCAGGAGCCCTACGTCTTCCACGGCCAGTTCACCCCCGACAGCGCCGGATTGTGGACCTTCCGCGTCGACGGTTGGGGTGACCCGGTACACACCTGGCGTCATAGCCTGGTCGCCAAACTCGACGCAGGCCAAGGCGAAAAAGAATTGTCCAACGATTTGCTGATCGGCGCCGCGCTGCTCGAGCGCGCCGCCACCGGGGTGCCGCGCGCGCAACGCTGGCCGCTGATGGAGGCCGCTGCGGCGTTGCGGAATCCCGGTGACCCGGTGACCCGCTCCGCGCTGGCCCTGTCCCCGGAAATCGAAGATCTGCTCAAGGCTTATCCACTGCGGGATCTGGTTACCCGCGGCGACCAGTTCGGCGTCTGGGTCGACCGCCCGGTGGCCCGCTTCGGGGCGTGGTACGAGATGTTCCCGCGGTCCACCGGAGGTTGGGACGACGACGGCAAACCGGTACACGGCACCTTTGCCACCGCGGCGGCCGAACTGCCGCGCATCGCGCGGATGGGGTTCGACGTGGTGTACCTGCCGCCGATCCATCCGATCGGCAAGGTGCACCGCAAGGGCCGCAACAACAACCCCACCGCGGCACCCGGTGACGTGGGATCTCCGTGGGCGATCGGCAGCGACGAGGGCGGTCACGACGCCATCCACCCGAGCCTGGGCACCATCGACGATTTCGACGACTTCGTTGCCGCGGCGCGCGACCTGGGCATGGAGGTGGCACTGGACCTCGCCCTGCAATGCGCACCGGACCATCCGTGGGCCCGTGAACACCGCAACTGGTTCACCCAACTGCCGGACGGCACCATTGCCTACGCGGAGAACCCGCCGAAGAAATATCAGGACATCTATCCACTCAACTTCGACAACGACCCCGCGGGGCTCTACGACGAAGTGCTGCGCGTAGTACGACATTGGATCGACCACGGCGTCAAGTTCTTTCGGGTCGACAACCCGCACACCAAGCCACCCGACTTCTGGTCGTGGCTGATCGGTCAGGTCAAGACCATCCACCCCGACGTGTTGTTCTTGTCCGAGGCATTCACTCCCCCGGCCCGCCAGTACGGGCTGGCCAAACTGGGCTTCACGCAGTCCTACAGTTACTTCACCTGGCGCACGTCCAAGTGGGAGCTCACCGAATTCGGTAACGAGATCGCCGAATTCGCCGATTTTCGAAGGCCCAACCTCTTCGTCAACACTCCCGACATCCTGCACGCGGTCCTACAACACAACGGCCCGGGCATGTTCGCCATCCGCGCGGTGCTGGCTGCCACCATGGGTCCGGCCTGGGGCGTGTACTCCGGTTACGAGCTGTTCGAGCACCGGGCGGTGCGGGAAGGCAGCGAGGAATACCTGGACTCGGAAAAATACGAGCTGCGTCCCCGTGACTTCGCGGGCGCGCTCGCCGAAGGCAGGTCACTGGAGCCATTCATCACGCAGCTCAACGCAATTCGACGACTGCATCCCGCGTTGCAGCAGTTACGCACCATTCATTTCCATCACGTCGACAACGAGGCGATGCTGGCCTATAGCAAGTTCGACCCGGCAACCGGCGACTGTGTCCTGGTGGTGCTCACGCTCAACGCCCTCGGACCCGAGGAAGCAACCCTGTGGCTGGACATGGCGGCGCTGGGTATGGAGCCCTACGAGCGGTTTTGGGTCCGCGACGAGATAACCGGCCAGGAATTCAATTGGGGGCAAGCAAATTATGTTCGCATCGACCCGGCGCAAGCAGTCGCCCACGTCATCAACATGCCACTCATTCCGGAGGAAGCCCGAGTCACACTGCTGCGCAGGAGGTGAGCGACGTGAGTAGATCCAAGAGCCGAACCGATCAACTGCCCGGGACACACTTGGCGCCTGACCCCGCCGAGCTGGCGCGCCTGGTGGCCGGCGCCCACCACAACCCGCACAGCATTCTGGGCGCCCACGAATACGGCGACCACACGGTTATCCGGGCATTTCGTCCACACGCGGTCAGCGTCGTCGCGCTCGTCGGCGACGACCAGTTGCCGATGCAGCACATCGACGCCGGGCTGTTCGCGGTGGCCCTGCCGTTCGTCAACTTGATCGATTACCGGTTGCAGGTCAGTTACGAGGGCGCTGACCCCTATACCGTCGCCGACGCTTACCGCTTTCTGCCCACCCTGGGTGAAGTCGACCTGCATCTGTTCGCCGAGGGCCGCCACGAGCGACTCTGGGAAGTCCTCGGCGCTCATCCCCGCTCGTTCACCACGGCCGACGGTGTCGTCGAGGGCGCGTCGTTCGCGGTGTGGGCCCCCAACGCCAAGGGCGTCAGCCTGATCGGTGATTTCAACGGCTGGACCGGAAACGACGCGCCGATGCGCGTGCTGGGTTCCTCGGGAGTGTGGGAGTTGTTCTGGCCAGGTTTCCCGGACGACGGCCTCTACAAGTTTCGGGTACACGGCGCCGACGGCGTCGTGACCGATCGGGCCGACCCGTTCGCGTTCGGCGCGGAGGTGCCGCCCCAGACGGCATCGCGGGTGACGGTGAGCGACTACACCTGGGCCGACGCCGACTGGATGACCCGGCGCGCCCAGCGCAACCCGGTGTTCGAGCCGATGAGCACCTACGAAGTCCACCTGGGCTCCTGGCGTCCCGGACTCAGCTACCGCCAGCTTGCCCGGGAGCTGACCGATTACGTGGTGGCACAAGGGTTTACCCATGTGGAACTGCTGCCCGTGGCCGAACACCCGTTCGCCGGATCATGGGGATACCAGGTCACGTCGTATTACGCGCCGACATCGCGCTTCGGCACCGCCGACGATTTCCGGGCGCTGGTCGACGCCCTTCACCAAGCGGGCATCGGCGTCATCGTGGACTGGGTGCCGGCCCACTTCCCCAAGGACGCGTGGGCGCTCGGACGGTTCGACGGCACTCCGCTCTACGAGCATTCCGACCCCAAACGTGGCGAGCAACTAGACTGGGGCACTTATGTTTTCGACTTCGGACGGCCGGAGGTACGGAACTTCCTGGTGGCCAACGCGTTGTTTTGGCTCCAGGAATTCCACATCGACGGCCTGCGGGTGGACGCGGTGGCATCAATGCTCTACCTGGATTACTCGCGTCCCGAGGGCGGCTGGACCCCCAATATCTACGGCGGGCGGGAGAACCTGGAGGCGGTGCAGTTCCTGCAGGAGATGAACGCCACCGCGCACCGGGTAGCACCGGGCATCGTCACCATCGCCGAGGAGTCGACGTCGTGGCCAGGGGTAACCAGACCGACAAGCCTTGGCGGCCTCGGCTTTTCGATGAAATGGAACATGGGCTGGATGCACGACACGCTTGACTACATCAGTCGAGACCCGGTCTATCGCAGCTTTCACCACCATGAGATGACGTTCTCGATGCTGTATGCGTTCAGTGAGAACTACGTGCTGCCACTCAGCCACGACGAGGTGGTGCACGGCAAGGGGACGCTGTGGGGCCGGATGCCGGGAAACAATCACATGAAGGCCGCCGGGCTGCGCAGCCTGCTCGCCTACCAGTGGGCACACCCGGGCAAACAACTGTTGTTCATGGGCCAGGAATTCGGCCAGCGCGCCGAGTGGTCCGAGCAACACGGTCTGGACTGGTTCCAACTCGACGAACAAGGCTTCTCGAACGGCATTTTGCGACTGGTGCGCGACATCAACGAGATCTACCGCGGCCACCCGGCGCTGTGGAGCCAAGACGCCATTCCGGCAGGCTATTCCTGGATCGACGCCAACGATTCGGCCAACAACGTGTTGAGCTTCCTGCGCTACGGCAGCGACGGCTCGGTGATGGCGTGCGTGTTCAATTTCGCCGGCGCCGAGCACAGCGGCTACCGGCTGGGTCTGCCTTCGGCCGGCCGGTGGCGGGAAGTCCTCAACACCGACGCGACCTCCTACAACGGATCCGGAATCGGCAACCTCGGGGGCGTCGACGCCACTGACGACCCGTGGCATGGCCGCCCCGCGTCAGCGGTGTTGGTACTGCCGCCCACGTCGGCGTTGTGGCTGGAGCCGGCTTAGCGGGAGCGGTCTCAATACAGGGCGTTGGCCAGATTGCGTCGGCCCGCGATGACCTCGGGGTCGGCGGGGTCGAACAGCTCGAATAGCTCGATCACCCTGGTGCGCACCCGGGTGCGCTCATCCCCTGATGTACGGCGCACCAGTGCGACCAGACGCTCGAACGCCCCGCTGACATCCTGATTGAGTATTTGCACGTCGGCGGCCGCAAACGCGGCCTCGATGTCATCCGGTGCCGCGTCGGCGACTCGGACGGCATCCGGTCGCTGTGCGGTTGCGCGAGTGAGGAAGTCGATCTGCCGGATCGCCGCCTTTGCTTCGGCATTGCCCGGCTCGGTATCCAGAATCGTCTGGTATGACTTCTTTGCGGAGTCGAAGTCGCCGGCCTCGAGTTGCGCACGGGCCTGCGCCACCGCAGGGTCGACTTCTGCGAACTCTCCCGAATCCGTTGGGCCCCTGAGCTTACCCGCAGTCGCCGACAGCAGCGAGTCCAGCCAGCGTCGTAGCTCACCGGCAGGCTGGGGGCCCTGGAAGCTCGAGATCGGCTGCGCCGCAGCCAAAGCCACCACGGTCGGCACCGCCTGGACGCCGAATATCTGAGCCACTCTGGGTGCAACGTCGACGTTGGCCGTCGCCAGCTGCCAGGTGCCCTGGTCGGTGGCGGCCAGGCCGGACAACGTGTCGAGCAGGTCGACGCACACGTCGCTGCGCGGCGACCACAGCAACACCACCACGGGCACCTCGTCGGAGCGGGCGATTACCTCGTCTTCGAAGTTGGTCTCACTGATCTCGACCACACCCGGCTGAGCAGACGGTGCCCGACCGGCGGCCCCGCCTGTTGCGGCGCTTTGTTGAGCTCGTTGCTTGAGGCCGGAAAGGTCGACCGCACCGGCCATGGCAGGCCCGATCGAAGGTCGGGGACGTGTCACGTCATCAAGTCTGTCACGCCGGGCCCGCCCGCCGTCCACCCGGTGGCGCCGAACGTCACATGTTGACGGAAATAGCCGCTGGAAACCCGGGGCAACAGCCGTGGGGAGCGGATATGACGAAAATCACATCAGCACCGGACGGGCCGATCCCAGCAACGTCGCACCACGGCTGCTGGCCCTAGCCGGCCCGCAAGATCAACGCGTCGCCCTGGCCTCCCGCGCCGCACAGGGCCGCAACCCCGTAACCCGAGCCGCGGCGGGCCAACTCGAGCGCCACGTGCAACGTGATGCGTGCTCCCGACATCCCGATGGGATGGCCGACGGCGATCGCTCCACCGTTGACATTGACCTTCTCGGGATCCACCCCCAGTTCCCTCGTCGAGGCCAGCGCGACCGCGGCGAATGCCTCGTTGATCTCGATGACATCGAGCTGGTCCGCCGCGATGCCCTCACGCTTGAGCGCCTTCTTGATCGCGTTGGCCGGCTGCGACTGCAGTGTCGAATCCGGGCCCGCCACGACTCCATGCGCACCGATCTCGACCAGCCACGAAAGTCCCAGCTCGCGGGCCTTTTCTTTGCTCATCACCACGACCGCGCAGGCGCCGTCGGAGATCTGCGACGCCGAGCCGGCGGTGATGGTGCCGTCCTTGCGAAACGCCGGCTTGAGGCCGGCCAAGGAATCGGCGGTCGTGTTGGCCCGGATGCCCTCGTCTTCGCTGAACTGCAGCGGATCACCTTTGCGCTGCGGAATGCTCACCGGCACCACTTCGTCGGCGAACACGCCGTCCTTCCATGCAGCGGCCGCTTTCTGGTGCGACTGAGCCGCGTACTCGTCCTGCTGCTGCCGGGTGAACTTGTCGACGTCGTTGCGTTGTTCGGTGAGCGCGCCCATCGGCTGGTCGGTGAACACGTCGTGCAGCCCGTCGTAGGCCATGTGGTCCAAGACGGTGACGTCGCCGTACTTGTAGCCGGCCCGGCTATCCATCAGCAGATGCGGCGCCTTCGTCATGGACTCCTGGCCCCCGGCAACCACCACGTCGAATTCTCCGGCCCGGATCAGCTGGTCAGCCAGCGCGATGGCGTCGATGCCCGACAAACACATCTTGTTGATGGTCAACGAGGGCACCTCCCAGCCGATCCCCGCCGCGACCGCCGCCTGCCGTGCAGGCATCTGTCCTGCGCCCGCGGTGAGCACCTGGCCCATGATCACGTACTCGACCAGAGACGCCGGGTTTTCCACACCCGGGAAGGCCTTTTCCAAGGCGCCCCTGATGGCGATGGCGCCCAGGTCACTGGCGCTGAAATCCTTCAGCGATCCCATCAGCTTGCCGATCGGTGTCCGGGCTCCAGCAACGATCACCGACGTCGTCATGACTACCTCCTATGAGCATGGGAACGGCCGATCCAGCCAACCCGGAGAAGCAGATTCTTCTCCATGAGGTTACCGTTGTGTTATGACCACCGATCAAGTTGACGCCCGTCAGGTTGTGGCCACCTCACTGGTGACCGGGCTCGATCACGTCGGCATCGCCGTCGCCGACCTGGACGCGGCGATCGAGTGGTACCACGACCACCTCGGCATGATCCTCGTTCACGAGGAGGTCAACGACGACCAGGGGATCCGCGAGGCGATGCTTGCCGTCCCGGGCGAGCCACGGGCGGCGCAGATCCAATTGATGGCCCCGGTCGACGACTCATCGGTGATCGCAAAGTTTCTGGACAAGCGCGGGCCCGGCATCCAGCAGTTCGCTTGTCGGGTAGCTGATCTCGACGCCCTGAGCCAGCGGCTGCGCTCGCAGGGTGTCCGTCTCGTCTACGAGGCTCCCCGGCGTGGCACGGCGAATTCCCGAATCAACTTCATCCATCCCAAGGACGCTGGCGGCGTGCTGATCGAATTGGTCGAGCCGGCTCGCTAAGAGCCGCAGCTACGACCACTTTCGGGTTGGGCCACGAGTCCCCCGGCTGGCCCAGCAAGGGGTATGCCAGTGCCGCCGCTCCTCGATAGCTTCCGATCGATCAGCCGGCCACACCACCACATGTGAAGTCCCGGTACGGATTTCGTGATCACACCCGGGACATCGATAAGTCTTGACCGCTCGTGCCGCCGCGATCGCCCGGACTTCGTACAAGTAGCCATCCGGCCCGGTCTCGACCCGGCGCGGCATCGGCGATGGCGTGACCGGCCACTGCCGGTTTGGCGGTTTACGGCGCCGGGCCACCCCGCAAGTTTAGCCGTGACCCTCAGAACAGCCGGTACTCGTCGCTGTCCATGCCGCGCATCTGGTCGTAATCCAGTGTGAGGCAGCGGATGCCGCGGTCGGTGGCCAAGGTGCGGGCCTGCGGCTTGATATGTTGAGCGGCGAACACTCCCCTGACCGGCGCGAGCACGCTGTCGCGATTGAGCAACTCGAGATAACGGGTGAGCTGCTCGACTCCGTCGATCTCGCCCCGCCGCTTGATCTCCACCGCGACACAGCCCCCGCGCTCGTCGCGGCACAGCAGGTCGACCGGCCCGATCGCGGTCATGTACTCGCGACGGATCAGCGTGTACCCCTCACCCAGGATGTGAACGTGTTCGGCGAGCAACGCCTGCAGGTGGGCCTCCACGCCGTCCTTCACCAGTCCCGGGTCGGCGCCCAGCTCATGGCTCGAGTCGTGCTCGATCTCCTCGACGGTGATACGCAACTGTTCTCCGGATTTGTTGGTGACCACCCACACCGGCGATTCCGTGCCGGTCTCCTCGGTCAGCCAGCAGGGCGGACTCATCCAGTTCAACGGTTTGTAGGCGCGGTCGTCGGCGTGCACGCTGACCGACCCGTCGGCCTTGAACAACAGCAACCGGCGCGCGGAAGGCAGGTGCGCGGTAAGCCGGCCGACATAATCGACCGTGCATTGGGCAATGACGAGACGCATCGAAATTACCTTAGCCTCGGCCTGGCATTGGGTCACGGATTGGCCTGTGTGGATGCTGTTTTCGAAGATGCGACTTGTCCGGCCGGTGTCGCCGGGTTGGAGGGGTCCGTCCTGGATTGCGATGGTCGAGCGCCGTCGCGATCTCGCAGCTGGCGTTTTCGGGTTGCACTGCCGGCGAAACGCCTCTTCTGCAGGTCCGCAGCGAACCTCAGACAATTCGATCCTGACCTGCGGGACAAAAGAATTCAGTTAGAGCCGGTCCCACAACTTAGGCTGTTGCCACAATGTCGTCCCAGAAGGCCGTGGCGCAGCGCTTGGATCGGGTGCTTGATAAGGTGACCCGCTGGTACCGCTGGCCGTCAGAAACCCCTGCTTACGGGTCCCGGCTTCTCGGACGAGCATCGGAAAGCCAGCAACGTCAGCGGATACGTATCCAGGTGATGATGAGTGTCACCATTCTGGCCGCCCAATTGGTCGGGGTCACCATCGCGGCCCTGCTGCTGACGGTTGCCTTTCCGAAACCGAGCGTTATCTTCGACGCACCGCATTGGCTGTCCTTCGGGCTGGTCCCCACCTACAACGTGCTCGCTGTGGTGCTGGGCGCACTGTGGCTTACCCGGCAAACAACTCGCGCATTGCGATGGGCAATCGAGGAACGCAGACCCACCCCAGACGAGGCACGCGATATGTTCCGGATCCCGGCGCGGGTGTCGTTGGCGGTTCTTTTCGTATGGGGATTCGGGATGGCGTTGTGGACCACCCTCTACGGCATGGCCAACCCAGCGTTTATCCCGCGGTTCCTGTTTTCGATGAGCGTCGTCGGCGTTCTCGTGGCCACCAGCAGCTATTTGCTATCCGAATTTGCGCTGCGACCGGTGGCCGCCCGGGCGCTCGAAGTAGGACCAACGACGCGATCCCTGGTGTCAGGCATTATGGGTCGCACCATGGTGGTATGGCTGCTCTGTTCGGGCCTACCCAATACCGGTATTGCCCTCACCGCGCTGTTCGAGAATACGTTTTGGGAGCTCGAGAACGACGAATACATAATTTCAGTTCTGATCCTGTGGACGCCCGTTATGGTCTTCGGGTTCGTTCTGATGTGGATGCTTGCCTGGATGACAGCAGCACCAGTGGGCGTGGTGCGCGCGGCGCTCAAGCGCGTGGAGCAGGGCGACTTGGCTGGCGATCTGGTGGTGTTCGACGCCACCGAACTCGGCGAGCTGCAGCGTGGATTCAACGCGATGGTCCATGGCCTGCGCGAACGCGAGCGGGTGCGTGACCTCTTCGGCCGGCAGGTCGGCCGCGAGGTCGCCCTCGCCGCCGAACGCCAGCCGCCGAAACTTGGCGGTGAAGAGCGTCACGTCGCCGTGGTGTTCATCGATATCGTCGGCTCGACCAAGTTGGTGACTAGCCAGCCTCCCGCCGACGTCGTGCAGTTGCTGAATCGGTTTTTCGCAGTCGTCATCGACGAGATCGATCGCCATCGCGGCTTGGTCAACAAATTCCAGGGCGACGCGTCGCTTGCCATCTTCGGCGCCCCCAATCACCTTGACCGACCCGAAGACCAGGCGCTGGCCGCCGCACGGGCCATTGCCAAACGACTGGCCAAGGAAGTGCCCGAGTGCCCGGCGGGCATCGGCGTGGCATCCGGACAAGTGGTCGCCGGCAATGTCGGCGCCAACGAACGGTTCGAATACACGGTGATCGGCGAGCCGGTCAACCAGGCGGCCCGGCTTTGCGAACTGGCCAAATCACACCCGGGTCAATTGCTGGCTACCGCCGACACGGTGCGGGGCGCAACCGAACACGAGAGTTCCCTGTGGTCGCTGGGCGAGGTCGTGACACTTCGCGGGCACGACCAGCACCCCCAGCTCGCGTCGCCGGTACAAGCCGGGTAACAAGACCGGACTGGAGCGCCCCCAGCCGCAAACCGCCACTGCCGGCACTGCCGGATTTGTAGGCCGGATTCGGAGCTTCGAGATCGACGCCGCACCCGATCACCACATGAATCGCCGAGAACCGAAATGCCTACGGCCGCAGGTCGACACCTTGCCGGCGTCCGGACCGGCCCAAACCGACTCGGGGCCGCAGGTCAGCCACGCGAAAGATGCGAGATTAGACTGACGCCACAATGGTGGCCGAGGAAGGTATGGCGCAACGTTTGGGCCGGGTACTTGAGACGGTGACCCGTCAGAGCGGCCGGCTATCAGAGACCCCCGCCTACGGCTCCTGGCTGCTCGGCCGGGTATCGGAGGACCAACGGCGCCGGCGGATCCGCATCCAGGTCATCTTGACGGTGATGGTGGTGGCGGCAAACCTGATCGGGATAGCGGTCTCCATCCTGTTGGTCACGGTCGCGATTCCCGAGCCGAGTGTCTTTTCCGATGCCCCGTTATGGGTGTCGTTCGCCGTTGTGCCGGCCTACATCGTGGTCGCCTTGGCGCTCGGAGCGTATTGGATCACCCGACGAACGGTGATCGCGCTGCGCTGGGCAATCGAGGAACGCCCACCAACGCACGCCGACGAGCGCAACACCTTCCTGACTCCCTGGCGGGTCGCCATCGTCGACCTGATCCTCTGGGGAGTCGGCGCGGCGCTGCTGACGACGCTTTACGGCATGGCCAACACCGTATTCATCCCCCGCTTCCTCTTCGCGGTGACCATTTGCGGCCTCCTGGTCGCTACCGGGAGCTACCTGCTCACCGAGTTCGCATTGCGTCCGGTCGCAGCCCAGGCCCTCGAGGCGGGACCGCCGCCCCGACGACTGGCCTCGGGAATCATGGGGCGAACCATGATGGTCTGGCTGCTGGGATCGGGTGTTCCCATCGTCGGCATTGCCCTGATCGCGATCTTCCAGATCGAGATGCGGAATCTCACGCCGACCCAGTTCGCGGTCGGTGTGCTCATCGTGTCGATGGCAACATTGGTCTTCGGGTTTGTCCTGATGTGGATCTTGGCCTGGCTCACGGCGACACCGGTACGCGTGGTCCGCGCGGCACTGCAGCGCGTGGAACGAGGGGATCTCCGAGGCGACCTGGTGGTGTTCGACGGAACCGAGCTCGGTGAGCTGCAGCGTGGTTTCAACGCGATGGTCGACGGCTTGCGGGAGCGCGAGCGGGTGCGCGATCTGTTCGGCCGCCATGTCGGACGTGAGGTCGCGCTTGCCGCCGAGCGGGAGCGGCCGAAACTGGGCGGGGAGGAACGCCATGTCGCAGTGGTGTTCCTTGACATCATCGGCTCGACCAAGTTGGTGACCAGCCAACCCCCGGCCGAGGTCGTGCAGTTGCTCAACCGCTTCTTCGCAATCGTGGTCGAAGAGGTCGATCGCCATTGCGGACTGGTCAACAAGTTCGAGGGCGACGCCTCGCTGGCCATCTTCGGTGCCCCCAACTATCTCGACCGACCCGAAGACCAGGCGTTGGCCTGCGCGCGGACCATGGCTGAGCGGCTGGCCGAGGAAATGCGGGAGTGCCAGGCAGGCATCGGGGTGGCGTCCGGACAGGTGGTGGCCGGCAACGTGGGCTCCAAGGAGCGGTTCGAATACACCGTGATCGGCGAACCGGTGAACGAAGCCGCCCGACTGTGCGAACGCGCGAAATCACGCCCGGGCAAGTTACTGGCTTCGGCGCAAACCGTCGAGGCAGCGAGCGAAAGTGAGCGTGCCCATTGGACGTTGGGCAGGCACGTGAAGCTTCGTGGGCACAAGCAGCCGACTCGACTGGCATCGCCCGTGGAGCCGGCCAAGCCGGGGAAGTGAGCTCCGGCCACTCGCCCGGCCCGACTGTGCCCACTACGATGTCGCTTTCCCGCCAGCCATGTCGGTGATCAGGTGTAATTGTCGAACTGTGCACGACGATTTCGAACGTTGCTACCGAGCGGTCCAGGCTAAGGACGCCCGGTTCGACGGCTGGTTCGTGATCGCGGTCTTGACGACCCGGATCTACTGCCGGCCCAGTTGCCCGGTACGGCCGCCGTTCGCGCGCAATGTGCGGTTCCTGCCGACCGCGGCGGCGGCCCAACAGGAGGGCTTCCGGGCCTGCAAACGGTGCCGTCCTGACGCGTCTCCCGGTTCCCCGGAATGGAACATCCGCGGTGATGTGGTGGCCCGGGCAATGCGGCTGATCGGTGACGGCACGGTGGACCGCGAAGGCGTCACTGGACTGTCCGCACGTCTCGGTTACACCACCCGTCAGCTGCAGCGCCTGCTGCGGGCGGAGGTGGGCGCCGGCCCGCTGGCACTGGCCCGCGCACAACGGATGCAGACGGCCCGGGTGCTGATCGAGACCACCGATCTGCCGTTCAGTGAGGTGGCTTTTGCGGCCGGGTTTTCCAGCATCCGGCAATTCAACGACACTGTGCGCCTGGTCTGCGACAGCACGCCGACGGCGCTGCGCAAGCGTGCTGCCAGCCGGATGGGATCCGCCGAATCCGGGACCACTGTGCACCAGGGTGGCCCAGGTGCGATTTCCCTGCGCCTGCCGGTCCGCACACCATTCGCGTACGAGGGCGTCTTCGGTCATCTGGCCGCCGGCGCGGTCCCCGGCTGCGAAGAGGTCCGCGATGGCGCCTACCGACGCACGCTGCGCCTTTCCTTGGGCAGCGGCCTGGTCACCCTCACACCGGCACCCGATCATGTTCGCTGTCTGCTGGTGCTCGACGACTTCCGCGACCTCGCGGCCGCCACCGCACGGTGCCGTCGACTGCTGGACCTTGACGCCGATCCCGAGGCGGTGGTCGAGGCACTCAGCGGTGACCCGGCGTTGGCCCCAGCGGTCGCCAAAGCACCCGGACAGCGGATTCCGCGTACCGTCGATGAGGCTGAACTCGCCGTGCGGGCGGTGCTGGCTCAACAGGTTTCGACCAACGCCGCGCGGACCCACGCGGGCCGACTCGTGGCCGCCTACGGGCAACCGGTGCACGATGCAGCGGGCGCCCTGACCCACACCTTCCCGTCGGTGGAGCAGTTGTCGCAGATCGACCCCGTCCATCTGGCCGTCCCCAGGGCGCGTCGACGCACCCTCAGCGCGCTCGTCTGCGGCCTTGCTGACGGGAGGATCAGCCTGGACGCCGGTTGCGACTGGACGGAAGCGCGCAACCAGTTGCTGGCCGTGCCGGGCGTTGGCCCGTGGACGGCCGAGGTCGTCGCGATGCGCGGCCTGGGTGACCCGGACGCATTTCCTGTCGGTGACCTCGGTGTTCGGTTGGCTGTCAGGCAACTGGGCCTGCCCGAACAAGGGCGCGCTCTTTCCGAGCGAAGCGCCCGGTGGAGGCCCTGGCGGTCGTATGCCACACAGCATTTATGGACCACACTCAAGCACCCGGTAAACCGTTGGCCACTAAAACCTCCCAAGGAAGTCGCATGATTCATTACCGCACCATCCACAGTCCGATCGGACCGTTGACCTTGGCCGGGCGCGGCGCCGTATTGACCAACCTGCGGATGGTCGATCAAACCCATGAGCCGAACCGATCCGGTTGGTCACCGAATCAATGTGCCTTTCCAGCCGCGGTCGAACAGCTTGACGCCTATTTTGCCGGTGGCCTCCGCGATTTCGATGTCGACCTGGACCTGCGTGGCACAGAATTCCAGCAGCGGGTATGGAAGGCATTGCTGACGATTCCCTACGGGGAAACTCGATCCTATGGAGAAATCGCGCAACAGATCGGTGCCCCGGGCGCGGCGCGTGCCGTCGGCTTAGCCAACGGCCGGAATCCCATCGCCATCATCGTCCCGTGCCATCGGGTCATCGGGGCCACCGGAAAGCTCACCGGGTACGGGGGCGGGCTTGACCGAAAGCAAACATTGCTCGAGTTGGAGAAGAAACGTGTGTCGGTCAATTTGAGTTTGTTCGACTGACACGAATCTCGTGAATGCAAAAACACCCCCGAGACCGGGGGTGTTTTTGTATGTTCGGCGGTGTCCTACTTTTCCACCCGAGAAGGGCAGTATCATCGGCGCTGACAGGCTTAGCTTCCGGGTTCGGGATGGGACCGGGCGTTTCCCTATCGCTGTGGCCGCCGTAACTCTATGTAAATTGTGTTGGTGGGGGGTGTGGACCCACGGCTGACACCGTGAGCGTGGAAAGTGGTTGCGAATCTTGTGTGTTGGTAAGTTTTCGGCCGGTTAGTGCCAGTTCCCTTCACCCATTGCTGAGCTTCCAGGTCTGACCTATCGAACCCGTGTTCTGCGGGGGGCCTTATCCCACCAAGTGGGTGAGAAGCCTGATCTTGGAGAAGGTTTCCCGCTTAGATGCTTTCAGCGGTTATCCTGTCCGAACGTAGCTATCCAGCGGTGCCCCTGGTGGGACAACTGGTGCACTAGAGGTTCGTCCGTCCCGGTCCTCTCGTACTAGGGACAGGTTTCCTCAAGCTTCTGACGCGCGCGGCGGATAGAGACCGAACTGTCTCACGACGTTCTAAACCCAGCTCGCGTGCCGCTTTAATGGGCGAACAGCCCAACCCTTGGGACCTGCTCCAGCCCCAGGATGCGACGAGCCGACATCGAGGTGCCAAACCATCCCGTCGATATGGACTCTTGGGGAAGATCAGCCTGTTATCCCCGGGGTACCTTTTATCCGTTGAGCGACACCCCTTCCACTCAGAGGTGCCGGATCACTAGTCCCGACTTTCGTCCCTGCTTGACTTGTAGGTCTCGCAGTCAAGCTCCCTTGTGCACTTACACTCGTCACCTGATTGCCGTCCAGGTTGAGGGAACCTTTGGGCGCCTCCGTTACATTTTAGGAGGCAACCGCCCCAGTTAAACTACCCGCCAGGCACTGTCCGTGAACCCGATTCAGGGTTCGACGTTAGGTGTCCAATACGATCAGAGTGGTATTTCAACAACGACTCCGCCCCAACTGGCGTTGAGGTTTCACAGTCTCCCACCTATCCTACACAAACCGTACCGAACACCAATACCAAGTTGTAGTGAAGGTCCCGGGGTCTTTTCGTCCTGCCGCGCGTAACGAGCATCTTTACTCGTAGTGCAATTTCGCCGAGTCTATGGTTGAGACAGTTGAGAAGTCGTTACGCCATTCGTGCAGGTCGGAACTTACCCGACAAGGAATTTCGCTACCTTAGGATGGTTATAGTTACCACCGCCGTTTACTGGGGCTTAAATTCTCCGCTTCACCTTGCGGTTAACGGGTCCTCTTAACCTTCCAGCACCGGGCAGGCGTCAGTCCGTATACATCGTCTTGCGACTTCGCACGGACCTGTGTTTTTAGTAAACAGTCGCTTCTCACTGGTTTCTGCGACCGAATCCCGCTCCCACCGCAAGGGTGTTCACGGTATTTCGGTCCCCCTTCTCCCGAAGTTACGGGGGCATTTTGCCGAGTTCCTTAACCATAGTTATCTCGTACGCCTTGGTATTCTCTACCTGACCACCTGTGTCGGTTTGGGGTACGGGCCGTGTATGTGCTCGCTAGAGGCTTTTCTTGGCAGCAGAGGATCACCGAATTCGCCTCAATCGGCTATGCGTCACCTCTCAGGATTATGAGCGACGGATTTGCCTATCGCTCTCCCTACTGGCTTGCCCCAGTATTACCACTGACTGGTACGGCTGCCTTCCTGCGTCACCCCATCGCTTGACTACTACCAGCGAAGGCTCCACGCAGCCCCAGACCTCCACGCCCCCGAAGGGGAGTGATCGATCCGGTTTTGGGTGGTTAGTACCGCTGATTCATCACGGGCGCCCACACACGGGTACGGGAATATCAACCCGTTGTCCATCGACTACGCCTGTCGGCCTCGCCTTAGGTCCCGACTCACCCTGGGCGGACTGGCCTGGCCCAGGAACCCTTGGTCTTTCGGCGGGCAAGGTTCTCACTTGCCTTATCGCTACTCATGCCTGCATTCTCACTCCCCCATCCTCCACCACCGGTCACCCGGCGGCTTCGCTGAATGAGGGACGCTCCCCTACCCAACCTCGCGGTTGTCGCGGCTTCGGCGGTGTGCTTGAGCCCCGCTACATTATCGGCGCACAATCACTTGACCAGTGAGCTATTACGCACTCTTTCAAGGGTGGCTGCTTCTAAGCCAACCTCCTGGTTGTCTCTGCGACTGCACATCCTTTCCCACTTAGCACACGCTTTGGGGCCTTAGCCGGCGATCTGGGCTGTTTCCCTTTCGACGTACGGAGCTTATCCCCCGCCGTCTCACTGCCACGCTATACACCACGGCATTCGGAGTTTGGCTGACGTCAGTAACCTAGTGGGGCCCATCGGCCATCCAGTAGCTCTACCTCCGTGGTGAAACACGCAACGCTGCACCTAAATGCATTTCGGGGAGAACCAGCTATCACGGAGTTTGATTGGCCTTTCACCCCTACCCACAGCTCATCCCCTCAGTCTTCAACCTAAGTGGGTTCGGGCCTCCACGCGGTCTTACCCGCGCTTCACCCTGGCCATGGGTAGATCACTCCGCTTCGGGTCCAGAACACGCCACTACACACGCTCACGCGTGATACGCCCTATTCAGACTCGCTTTCGCTGCGGCTACCCCGCTCGGGTTAACCTCGCGACATGTCCCTGACTCGCAGGCTCATTCTTCAAAAGGCACGCCATCACCCCACAAAGGGGCTCTGACGGATTGTAGGCACACGGTTTCAGGTACTCTTTCACTCCCCTCCCGGGGTACTTTTCACCATTCCCTCACGGTACTAATCCGCTATCGGTCATCGAGGAGTATTTAGGCTTACCGGGTGGTCCCGGCAGATTCACAGCAGATTCCACGGGCCCGCTGCTACTCGGGAATTGATACAAGGCAGGTGCCGGGTTTTCACGTACCGGGCTCTCACCGTCTACGGCAGACCATCCCAGGCCACTTCCGTTAACCACGACACTTTCTGACTGCCCCTCAGCTGGGTAGAGCTGAGACATATCGATCCCACAACCCCGCACACACACCCCCTACCCGGTTACCCATGCGTGCGGTTTAGCCATGTTCCGCGTTCGCTCGCCACTACTTACGGAATCACTTTTGTTTTCTTCTCCTACGGGTACTGAGATGTTTCACTTCCCCGCGTTCCCTCCCACACCCTATATATTCAGATGCGGGTAACACGACATCACTCGTGCTGGGTTTCCCCATTCGGAAATCCTCGGATCCACGCTCGGTTGACAGCTCCCCGAGGCTTATCGCAGCCTCCCACGTCCTTCATCGGCTCTCGATGCCAAGGCATCCACCATGCGCCCTTAGACACTTACAAACACAAAAACCAAAGAATAAAATTGCACAAAAGAACACGCCACCCGTAGGGGCAACGCATCCATTTGATGCTCGCAACCACTATCCAATTCTCAAACACCACACCCCACCACCAAGATGGTGGGACAACAGCTCTGGCCAAGCCCGAGTGTTGCCTCAGGACCCAATAGTGTGTCTGGCTCGTTCGTTGTCGCGCACCCGGCTCTCGTCCACTACAGACGAGAACCCCTCACGGCTTGCACCCCACCAGTTGGAGTGCTTCTCGTGGTGCTCCTTAGAAAGGAGGTGATCCAGCCGCACCTTCCGGTACGGCTACCTTGTTACGACTTCGTCCCAATCGCCGATCCCACCTTCGACAGCTCCCTCCCGAGGGTTAGGCCACTGGCTTCGGGTGTTACCGACTTTCATGACGTGACGGGCGGTGTGTACAAGGCCCGGGAACGTATTCACCGCAGCGTTGCTGATCTGCGATTACTAGCGACTCCGACTTCACGGGGTCGAGTTGCAGACCCCGATCCGAACTGAGACCGGCTTTAAAAGGATTCGCTTAACCTCGCGGCATCGCAGCCCTTTGTACCGGCCATTGTAGCATGTGTGAAGCCCTGGACATAAGGGGCATGATGACTTGACGTCATCCCCACCTTCCTCCGAGTTGACCCCGGCAGTCTCTCACGAGTCCCCGGCATTACCCGCTGGCAACATGAGACAAGGGTTGCGCTCGTTGCGGGACTTAACCCAACATCTCACGACACGAGCTGACGACAGCCATGCACCACCTGCACACAGGCCACAAGGGAACGCCTATCTCTAGACGCGTCCTGTGCATGTCAAACCCAGGTAAGGTTCTTCGCGTTGCATCGAATTAATCCACATGCTCCGCCGCTTGTGCGGGCCCCCGTCAATTCCTTTGAGTTTTAGCCTTGCGGCCGTACTCCCCAGGCGGGGTACTTAATGCGTTAGCTACGGCACGGATCCCAAGGAAGGAAACCCACACCTAGTACCCACCGTTTACGGCGTGGACTACCAGGGTATCTAATCCTGTTCGCTCCCCACGCTTTCGCTCCTCAGCGTCAGTTACTGCCCAGAGACCCGCCTTCGCCACCGGTGTTCCTCCTGATATCTGCGCATTCCACCGCTACACCAGGAATTCCAGTCTCCCCTGCAGTACTCTAGTCTGCCCGTATCGCCCGCACGCTCACAGTTAAGCCGTGAGATTTCACGAACAACGCGACAAACCACCTACGAGCTCTTTACGCCCAGTAATTCCGGACAACGCTCGCACCCTACGTATTACCGCGGCTGCTGGCACGTAGTTGGCCGGTGCTTCTTCTCCACCTACCGTCAATCCGAGACAACCCGGACCTTCGTCGATGGTGAAAGAGGTTTACAACCCGAAGGCCGTCATCCCCCACGCGGCGTCGCTGCATCAGGCTTGCGCCCATTGTGCAATATTCCCCACTGCTGCCTCCCGTAGGAGTCTGGGCCGTATCTCAGTCCCAGTGTGGCCGGACACCCTCTCAGGCCGGCTACCCGTCGTCGCCTTGGTAGGCCGTCACCCCACCAACAAGCTGATAGGCCGCGGGCCCATCCCACACCGCAAAAGCTTTCCACCACAAGGCATGCGCCAAGTGGTCCTATCCGGTATTAGACCCAGTTTCCCAGGCTTATCCCGGTGTGCAGGGCAGATTGCCCACGTGTTACTCACCCGTTCGCCACTCGAGTACCCCGAAGGGCCTTTCCGTTCGACTTGCATGTGTTAAGCACGCCGCCAGCGTTCGTCCTGAGCCAGGATCAAACTCTCCAAACAAAAACCCCTCGATCAACGAGGCGAATTTACAATCAGAGATACCTGACAAGACGCCAATAACTGGCATCTGAATATACGACTACGCCCCACACGGGGAGTGAACGGCGTAGTCGAAAAAAACAACAACAAACAATTACACCAAACACACTATTGAGTTCTCAAACAACACGCTCGCTTGTTTTCGCCCGCTTCGGGGCAACCCTGCCAGCTTAATACTATTCTGGCGACTTGGTCAAGCCCCGGTTCCGGCCAACTTTGAGAAGATGACCGGGTCCGCCGGGCGCATCTAAGAGCATACCCTCTCGACCTCGGCGCCGAGACTGACCAGGTTCTCGACGAACAACGGATAGCCGCGGTCGATGTGGAATACATCGTGAACCTCGGTGTCGCCATCTGCGACCAGCCCGGCCAGGACCAGGCCAGCCCCCGCCCGGATGTCTGAGCACCAGACGGGCGCACTGGATAGTTGTGGCAGGCCGCGCACGACTGCGTGGTGACCGTCGGTGCGCGCGTCAGCCCCCAGCCGGATCATCTCTTCGACGAACCGGAACCTCGCCTCGAACACGTTCTCGGTAATCATCGAGGTACCGTCGGCGATCGATGCCAACGCGATCGCCATCGGCTGCAGGTCGGTCGGAAAACCGGGGAACGGCAAGGTCGCAACGTTGACGGCCTTGGGGCGCTCGTACTGCACGATGCGGAAGCTGTCATCGGTCTGGGTGACGGTGGCGCCCGCGTCGTGCAATTTGTGCAGTACTAGTTGGAGGTGTGACGGGTCGACGCCCGTCACGGTGATGTCGCCACGTGTCATGGCCGCGGCGATACCCCAGGTGGCAGCGACGATGCGGTCCCCGATCACCCGATGCTCGGTGGGGTACAGCCGCGGGACGCCGGTGATGGTCATCGTCGGCGAACCGGCACCTTCCACCTGCGCGCCCATCTGATTCAGCATCGTGCACAGATCGACCACGTCGGGTTCACGAGCCGCGTTGTGAATGGTGGTCACACCTTCGGCCAATACGGCGGCCATCAAGATATTCTCGGTAGCTCCCACCGAGGGAAACTCCAGCTGAATCTCCGCACCGCGCAAGGTTTCTGCCTGGGCCACCACGCACCCGTGCTCGATATTGCAGCGCGCACCCAGTTGCCGAAGACCTGCCTGATGCATATCTAGCGGCCTCGAACCGATCGCATCGCCGCCGGGGAGAGCGACCTTGGCCCGTTTGCATCGCCCGACCAAGGGTCCCAGCACGCAGACCGAGGCCCGAAACTGGCGCACCGCGGCGAAGTCGGCGTCGTACTTCGGTTCGTCTGGTGAGGTGATACGCGCGACGTCGCCGTCGAGCTCGACGGTGGCACCCAGCCCTCGCAGTACTTCCGCCATCAGCGGTACATCGAGGATGTCCGGGCAGTTGGTGATTGTGCTGGTGCCTTCGGCCAGCAGCGTCGCGGCCATAAGCTTGAGAACGCTGTTTTTCGCGCCTCCGACGGCGACTTCGCCTGACAACCGGTTACCACCAGTCACCATGAATCGCTCCGCCACCCGGGTCAGTCTAGTGAAGCGCTATCGGCTTGTCAGTCGGCCAACTAAGTGAGCCCGGTACCGTTTCTCCTATGGCTGTGCACCTGACCCGCATCTATACCCGAACCGGCGACGACGGTACCACCGGGTTGAGCGATTTCTCACGGGTCCCGAAAACCGACGCTCGCCTGGTGGCGTACGCCGATTGCGACGAGGCCAACTCCGCGCTCGGTGTCGCCGTGGCACTGGGAAACCCGGATCGCCAGCTGACCGACGTGCTGCGGCAGATCCAAAACGATCTGTTCGACGTCGGCGCGGATCTGTCCACCCCCTTGAGAGAGCCGGCGGAAGACTCCGCGCACCACCCGCTGCGGATCACCCAGACCTATATCGACCGGCTCGAAGAATGGTGCGACACATACAACGAGGCCCTGCCAGCACTGAATTCCTTTGTGCTTCCTGGCGGTTCGCCGCTGTCGGCCCTGCTGCACGTCGCCCGGACGGTGGTGCGGCGAGCCGAGCGGTCGGCATGGGCCGCCGTTAGCGCCCATCAGGAAGGAGTCAGCGTCTTACCGGCGAAGTATCTGAACCGGCTTTCTGATCTGCTCTTCATCCTGTCCCGGGTGGCCAACCCGGGAGGTGACCTGATGTGGCGGCCGGGCGGTGGCTTCGGAGAAGACAAGCCCGAGAAGTAAGGCAGCACAGCTATTCCAGTGGCCCGCCCTCGCGGCCGTCGTGGATACCGGCAGATCTCTTCGGGCGCTTGAACTTTCGAGGATGACGAGGCTAGATACTGCGACGTCGTGCGCGCGGCGAAGGGCGCGACTCCAGCCACGACAGGAACGCGGTCAACGCCCCCTTGTCCAACGCGATCTCGTACCCCGACCTGCGATCCTGGGTCGTGTCACGCAATTCCAGAACGACGATCTCGTCGGTCATGATGTCGAACTCGTCGCCGCGCGGCGCCCGCCGGGCCACGATCTCGACACCTCGCCTACTGAGCCGGCGATCCGGCCACAAGCGCAGGCTGGACAGCCGGTAGAAGGCGGCTTCGGCACCACGGTAGCGGATCACGCCGTGATGCCAACCGTGACCTCCGACCGCGGGGATATCTCGCATGATTCCCGCGGTACCGCCACGGCGTAGCTTCCACAGCCGATAGCTCAGGGCCAGCACGGCAACGCCCAACAGGACAACGAGCACGACCATGCCGACCATGGGCACGCTCATCGACGTGTCAGTCGATCGCGCCGATAGCGCGCAATCTCGCACGCCCCTTGGCGGCGATCCGGGGATCCTCGGACTCGGCGTCCTGTTTGGCTGCGCTCTCGTCGATCTCCGACTCGAATGCCGCGGATTCGGCGAGAATGGTGACTCCGTCTTCGGTTACCGACATGAACCCGCCGTCAACGGCGACGCGCAGATCCTTGTCGTCCTCTCGCTCCAGACGAACCATTGCGTCCTCGACCAGCTGGGCCACCAGCGGAATGTGATTCGGCAAGATGCCGATCTCACCGACGGTGGTGCGGGTGAAAAGGAATGTTGCCTTGCCGGACCAGATCTTGCGGTCGACGGCAACGAATTCAACGTTCAATTCCGCCATGGCACACCACCTTTCGGCTCGGTCGGATGCTCGTTACAGCTTTGCACCGAGGCTTTCCGCCTTCTTCGCCAAGTCGTCGAGGCCACCGATCAGGAAGAAGGCCTGCTCGGGAACGTGGTCGAATTCGCCCTTGGTCAACCGGTCGAACGCTTCGATGGTTTCCTTCACCGGGACCGTCGAACCCGGTTGACCGGTGAATTGCTCGGCCGCCATCATGTTCTGCGAGAGGAAGCGTTCGATCCGCCGCGCCCGTCCCACCAGCTGCTTGTCCTCTTCGGACAGCTCGTCGATACCCAGGATGGCGATGATGTCCTGAAGGTCCTTGTAGCGCTGCAGGATTCGAATGACCTCCTGAGCAACCCGGTAGTGCTCGTCACCGACGACGCCGGGGTCCAGGATGGTGGAGCTCGACGCCAGCGGGTCGACCGCCGGGAAGATGCCTTTGGAGAACACCGCACGCGACAGCTCGGTGGTGGCGTCCAGGTGGGCGAACGTCGTCGCCGGCGCCGGGTCGGTGTAGTCGTCGGCCGGCACGTAGACAGCCTGCATCGACGTAATGGAACGCCCCCGCGTGGACGTGATGCGCTCCTGCAGTTCACCCATCTCGTCGGCCAGCGTCGGTTGGTATCCCACCGCTGACGGCATCCGGCCCAGCAGCGTGGAGACCTCCGAACCGGCCTGGGTGAACCGGAAGATGTTGTCGATGAACAACAGCACGTCCTGGCCGGCCTCGTCGCGGAACCACTCCGCCATGGTCAACGCGGACAGCGCGACCCGCATACGGGTGCCGGGCGGCTCATCCATCTGGCCGAAAACCAGAGCGGTGTCCTTCAGCACGTTGGCTTCCTGAAGCTCGACCCACAGGTCGTTGCCCTCGCGGGTACGCTCCCCGACACCGGCGAAGACCGACGTACCACCGAAGTTGCGGGCGATGCGGTTGATCATCTCCTGAATCAGCACCGTCTTGCCGACACCGGCGCCGCCGAACAGGGCGATCTTGCCACCACGCACGTACGGGGTCAGCAGGTCGACAACCTTCAGACCGGTCTCGAGCATTTCGGTCCGGGGCTCGAGGTCCTCAAATGCCGGCGGCTTGCGGTGAATTGACCAGTGCTCGAAGTCTTCTCCGTAGCCGGGCTCGTCCAGACAGTTTCCCAGCGCGTTGAAGACGTGGCCCTTTACCGCCTCACCAACCGGCACCGAGATCGGCTTGCCGGTATCGGTCACCTCGACGCCGCGGACCAGCCCGTCGGTGGGCTGCAGCGAGATGGTACGCACCAAATTGTCGCCGAGGTGCTGGGCCACCTCCAACGTCAGCGTCTTGGCGAGTGACTCGAAGTCGATCTCGGCATGGAGAGCGTTGAACAGCTCCGGGATCGAGCCGCGCGGAAACTCGACGTCGACGACGGGGCCGGTGACCCGCACCACGCGGCCGCTGGTCTCTGAACGCTCCGGCTTGTCAGTCTTTTCGGCTGTTGCAGTCATTTCTTTCTTCGCTTCCTCGTGGGGGCTACCTAGCGGGCGTCAGCGAGCGCGTTTGCGCCACCGACGATTTCGCTGATCTCCTGGGTGATTTGGGCCTGCCGCTCGCGGTTCGCCATCAGCGTCAGGGCCTTGATCAGGTCATCGGCGTTGTCGGTGGCCGACTTCATCGCTCGTTGCCGCGATGCCAACTCCGATGCCGCGGATTCCAACAGCGCGGCATACACCCGAGTGGTGAGGTATCGCGGCAGCAGCGACTCGAACAGTGTCGTCGCGTCCGGTTCGAACGAGTAAAGGGTGCGCGGGGTGGGCTCTTCCTCGACGTATTCGACCACCATCGGGGCCATCCGGCGGGCCTCGGTCGACTGCGACAACATCGACTTGAACTCGGTGAAGACGATATGCAGTTCATCGACGCCTTGATCGTTGTCGGTCTGCTGGTCTTCGCCATTGCCAGTGCCCATCATGAACGCCTCGACCAAGGTCGACGCGATCTCCGCGGCATTTTCGTACTTGGGTTGCTCGGAGAATCCCGTCCACGACTCGGTGATATCCCAGTGCCGAAACGTGTAGTAGGCCAACGCTTTACGGCCGACGACGTAGAGAACCGGCTGCTTGCCTTCCTCCCTCAGCAGGGAGAACAGCTCCTCGGAACGACGGAAGACGTTGGCGTTGTACGCGCCACACAGACCTCGGTCGGAGGACACCACCAACACGCCGGCTCGCTTCGGCTCGGGGCGCTCGACGAGTAGCGGATGGTCGAGCGCGGCGTCCGCGGCCAAGGTGGTGAGCATCTGCGTGATCTGCTCGGCGTAGGGCCGGGCGGACCCGAGCCGGGCCTGTGCCCTGGCAATCCGCGACGTTGCGATCAGCTCCTGGGCCTTGGTGATCTTCTTGATCGAGCCGGCCGAGCGGATCCGCCCCCGAAGTTCACGAAGTGTGGCAGCCATTGGTTGCTACTTCTTCTCTTTCTTTTCTTTCTTTGGCGCCGGTTTGTGGACTTCCACCGCTTCCTTGCCGAGCTTTTCCTCATCGAGAGCCTCGACATGCTCGTCGGGCACCACCGATCCGCCACCTGAGGGCGCGAAACCCTTCTTGAAGTGGTTGATGACGTCGGTCAGCGCCTTCTCGGTCTCCTCGGTCAGCTTCTGGGTGTCGCGGATAGTGCTCAACAGCTTCTCTTCGGAGGCCCGAATGTGGTCGAGCAGTTCGGTTTCGAAGCGGCGAACGTCTTCGACCGGAACCGAGTCCAGGTGACCTCCCGTGCCCAGGAAGATCGAGACGACCTGCTCCTCCACCGGCATCGGCTGGTACTGCGGCTGCTTGAGCAGCTCGACCAGGCGGGCGCCACGGTCCAGCTGCGCCTTCGAGGTGGCGTCCAGGTCCGAGGCAAAAGCAGCAAACGCTTCCAACTCGCGGTACTGCGAAAGGTCCAGCCGCAACGAACCGGCCACTTCTTTCATCGCCTTAATCTGGGCGGCGCCGCCGACGCGCGACACCGACACACCGACGTTGATGGCCGGCCGGACACCCTGGTTGAACAGGTCGGTCTCCAGGAAGCACTGCCCGTCGGTGATCGAGATGACGTTCGTCGGGATGTAGGCCGAAATGTCGTTGGCCTTGGTCTCGATGATCGGCAGACCGGTCAGCGAGCCGCCGCCGAGGTCGTCGGACAGTTTCGCGCAGCGCTCCAGCAGCCGCGAATGCAGGTAGAACACGTCACCCGGATAGGCCTCGCGGCCGGGCGGGCGCCGCAGCAGCAACGAGATCGCCCGGTACGCCTCGGCCTGCTTGGTCAGGTCGTCGAAGACGATCAGCACGTGCTTGCCGTCGTACATCCAGTGCTGCGCGATGGCCGAACCCGTATAGGGCGCAAGCCATTTGAAGCCGGCCGAATCCGACGCCGGTGCTGCGACGATGGTGGTGTAATCCATGGCCCCACCCTCTTCCAGCGCGCGCCGGACAGAGGCGATGGTGGTGCCCTTCTGCCCGATGGCCACATAGACGCAGCGCACCTGCTTCTTCTCGTCACCGCTCTCCCAGTTCTCCCGCTGGTTGAGGATGGTGTCGACGCACACCGCGGTCTTGCCGGTCTTGCGGTCGCCGATGATCAGCTGCCGTTGGCCCCGGCCGATCGGGGTCATCGCGTCGATGGCCTTGATACCGGTCTGCAGCGGCTCCTTGACACTTTGCCGCTGCACCACAGACGGGGCCTGAAGCTCCAGCGCCCGCCGCGTCTCGGCGTCGATGTCGCCGCGCCCGTCGATCGGCTGACCAAGGGGATTGACCACGCGACCGAGAAACGCGTCGCCAACCGGGACCGAGAGAACTTCGCCGGTGCGCTTGACCTGTTGGCCTTCCTCGATGTTTTCGAAGTCACCGAGGATCACCGCGCCGACGCTGTGTTCGTCGAGGTTGAGGGCCACGCCGAGGACGCCGCCCGGGAACTCGAGCAGCTCTTGCGTCATCACCGAGGGCAAACCTTCGACGTGTGCGATACCGTCGCCGGCATCCACCACGGTGCCGACCTCCTCGCGGGCGGTGTCCGAGGTGAAGGAGCCCACGTACTCTTCGATCGCGCTCTGAATGTCATCAGCGGAGATTGTCAACTCGGCCATGGCTTTTCGTCTTCCTACTTCGGATTGTGCTGACTAGTTCGGGTTTCGGTCGGGCTTCGTCTTTAGTCGGGTAGCTGAGCCTCGGCTGCGGCCAAACGAGACGAGAGCGTACCGTCAATCACCTCATCACCGACCGCAATGGACAGGCCGCCGAGCAGTTCCGGGTCGATTTGCAGCTGCACGGTGACCGGGTGGCCGTAGATGCGGCTCAGCACGTCGGTGACCCGGTTGCGCTGCGGGTCGGTGAGGGCGGCCGCCGCACTGACTTGCGCGACGACTTCACCGCGCCGAGCCACCGCAACTTCGGCGAGCAGCAGTACCGCGTCTTCGGCCGGCTGACCCCTCAAGAGTTCAACCGTCTGGGACAGCAACGAGAGCGCGATCGGATTCACACTGCTGCCCGCGCGGTCGAGTACGTTGTGCAACAACCGGATACGGCCTTCGGGAGCAGCGGAGTAATCGCCGAGCAAGATGGATAGTCGGGGCTGGGCGTCGAGGATGCGCGAGAACCGGAACAATTGGTCTTCGACTTCGTCGACCTGACCCTCGCGTTCGGCGATTTCCAACAGGGCTTGCCGCGACACGTGCTCGATGGCGTCGATCAAATCGGAGTTCGCCGACCACCGCTCCGAAACAGCTGCCCGCAACACCTCGAGTGCGGCATTGCCGACCTTGCCGGAGACCAGCCGCTCCAGCAGCCGGACCCTGGGTGTCGCGTCTTCGGCCGGCACGGTGAGGTAGCGAAGGACGACGATTTCCCGATCCAGCAACATGGCAACCGACACCAGCTCGTCGGCGAGGGTTGACAACCCATCGTTGTCGAGCCCCTTGGCGAGCGTGCCGAATTTGTCGACCAGGCTTTGCAGCGCCCGTCGGCTGGCCGATCGCATCTTTGCCGCGACCGGGTATTCGACTTCGGCCGCCGCCGGCGCCATAGCGTCGAGCTCGTCCAGGAAGCGGTCGACCGTAGCCGACCGCTGGGCCGGCTCGGCAACGTAGCTGCGAACCAGCTCCCTTGCTTGGCGCACGGATTCGTGGCCGAGCTCCAGGCGCAGTTGACGGGTCAGCTGGGTGCGGAGCAACTCGACCTGACGAGCGCCCTGGACCTTGATCCGTTCGGCCTCGACCTCGGCCTGGGCCCGCATTTGCTCGGTGATCCGCGTGGCGTCCGTCTTGGCCTCTTCGACCACCCGTTCGGCCTCCGCGGTGGCGGCTTCCACTGCTTTGCTGTGCGCCGTCGTCGACTCGGTCAGCCGGTCAGCCGCGGCGGCCGAATCAGCCAACTGCTGGCGCACGGTCTGCTGCCGGGCAGTCATCAGGCGCCGCACGGGCGGCACAACATAACGCCACACCAGAAACACGATGGCCGCGAACCCGACCAGCTGTCCGATGAATGTCGACATTATCGACTACCTCGTCGCGGCCGAGGTGGTGACGTCGACGCCCAGGATCCGACTGGCCAGCGTCGCCGACATCGTTCCCACATTGGCGCGTAGATCCAGTTCCACGGCGTCCCTCTCGCGCTTGAGTTGCTCGTTGGCCGTTTGCAACGTCGATGCCACTTCTTGTTCGGCGCGGGCGCGCGCGTCTTCGACGGCCTTACGACCCTCGGCCCGCGCATTGTCGCGGTAGGACGACGCCTGGACTCGGGCTTTCCTCATGGCCTCTTCGTAATCGGCCTGGGCGGCGGCAAACTGCTCGGCCGCCTTCTTGCTGTCGGCCAATGTCTTGGCCACCATGGCGTCACGTTCCCGCAATACCTTGAGGATCGGCGGCACGACGAAAGTGCCGATGACACCGAGCACCACCAGGAAGATGGCCAGCACGAAGAAAAAGGTGCCGTTGGGAACGAGGAAGTTTTGGTTCTTGCCGCCTTCTTCCGCCCCCGACGCTGCCTGGCCAGCGGCCAGAACAATCGAGTTCAGGTCACCCATCACAGCCGAATTACTTGACAGGCGTGGCGAAGACGAACAATGCCATGAACGCCAGATTGATGAAGTAAGCGGCCTCGACCAGACCGACGGTGATGAAGAACGGGGTGAACAGCCGTCCTTGCGCCTCGGGCTGACGAGCAACACCGGAGATCAGCGCGTTACCGGCGACGCCGTCACCGATACCGGCGCCGATCGCGCCACCGGCCATGATCAGTCCACCGCCGATGAGGGCGCCGGCAGCGATAGTGGGGTCCATTCCTTTATCCTCCTTGGTGACTCTGGTTGCGGTTGACCAGGTTTCGGTAGCGGTACGTCTTAGTGGTGTTCCTCAAGCTCCATTGCTTGGCTGAAGTACAGGATCGTCAGCAGGGCGAAAATGAACGCCTGAATGGCGCCGACGAACAAGTCGAACGATTTCCAGATCGCATTAGGCAACCACATGACATACGGCGGAAAGAGTGCGATCAGCGCGACCAGGATGCCGCCGGCGAAGATGTTGCCGAAAAGACGGAGTGACAACGAGATCGGCTTGGCGAGCTCTTCGACGACGTTGATCGGCGCGAGGATCGCCACATGCCCCTTGAGCAGTTTGATCGGGTGACCGACGATGCCCCGGCGCCAGATGCCGGCCGCGTGGTAGCAGAAGAACACGAACAGGGCCAGCGCCAGCACGTAGTTGATGTCGGCAGCAGCCGGTTTGAGCAACTCGGTGGTCTGCCCGTCCTTGTCGGTGTATTGCACCGGGAGGACCGAGAGCCAGTTGGAGATCAGGATGAACACGAAGATGGTCACAGCCAGCGGCAACACGAATGGTGCGATCCGCATACCGATGGCGCCTTCGACCTGATTGCGCATCTGGATGGTGATGGCCTCGAAGAACAATTGCACACCGCCCGGCACATCCGTCGACGTGACTTTCGAGCGCAGGTAGAACGCCAGCGCGATGACGATCACCGCGGCGATGGCCGTCGAAAGAATGGTGTCAGTGTTCACTGTCATACCGAGCCAGGTGGCGGTGTGGTGCTCGCCGACCTCGATCTGAGCGGCCAGGATCGACTCAGTCATCGCTGGGGCTCCTCACTTCCGTCCCTTCAGATGCCGTCAATACACCGCCGTCTGAGCCCGCGCCGGTGCGGAGCTTCTTCCAGACCGGCAGCGCAGTCGCTGTCACCAGCAGCACCTGGAAGAGCGCGAGTCCGAACACCACCCCCAACCCAGCGGGCCGGAAAATGTAGGCCACGATCAGCCCGAGAACGGTGATGATCGCCAGCCTCGACGCGGAGTTAAGGGCCATCGAGCTCTTTAGCGGATGCTCTTTCGCCGTGATCGACTCGACCGAGCGCCGGACCAAGAGGGCGTTGAGCAAACCCAGCAGCAGGCCGACGCCCAAGAACACCCCGACCATCAGGTGCCCGGCCAGGCCGGCGAAGAGCATCGCCGCCGCGGTCAGTACAACGCTGATGACCAACAAGCGAACCGGGCGGAAAGCAACAGAGGGAAACACCAACGGCGCGTCCTGCGCTGGTGTCGTCACTGCAGCACCTCAATCCCGGGTAGAAGGAGCGGAAAACGGCCGATCGACTGAGCGGTGGCCCGCCGAGCGTATCGCAAGGGTTGCGGTGGAATCACCCAAGGGGTAGCTCCCTGTGTCGGTCGTAGATCGGCATGGTCGGATACCCATCCGACAGGCCGGGTGGCCGGCAGCCCGCGAGATTCTTTGCGGGGTTCTAGCAGCACCGTACCACAAGGTCAACGCCACTACTACTCGTCGTCGTAGTAGTCGTCGCGGCGGCGCAGCAGTGGGATCGCAGTCGCGATGCCGGCGATGACGATCGCACCCAGCATCACCGCCGCGGTGTGGCGTGGGTCGAAGAAGATCGTGCTCGCCGCGCCGAATGCAACGATGCCCACCCATAGGTAGATCAGCAGCACCACTCGGCGATGAGAATGACCGATCTGCAGCAGGCGGTGGTGCAGGTGCATCTTGTCCGGACTGAACGCGCTGCGGCCCGCACGGGTACGCCGAACGATCGCCAGCAGCAGGTCCAGCATCGGCACGAACATCACGGCCACCACGAGCAGAAACGGTGACAGCAGAGCAAACACGTCGCGAGCGCCGTAGGCGTTCTGCGAGATCGGGCCGGCTGCGGTCGTGGAGGCGGCGGCCAACATCAGTCCGATCAGCATGGAACCGGAATCACCCATGAAGATCTTGGCCCGGTGAAAGTTGTGCGGCAGAAAGCCGAGACATGCCCCGGCGAGCACCACCGAGATCACGGCAGGCGGATAGAACAGCACGTCACCGCCGTGGTCGCGGAGCAGGCCCACCGAGAACATGCAGATCGCCAGCGCCGTGATGAGGCCGAGTCCGGCGGCCAGCCCGTCGAGGCCGTCGACGAAGTTCATCGCGTTGACGATCGACACGGTCAACGCCAGGGTGAGCAGGATCGAGGACGCTTGGTCCAACACGATGGTTCCGACGCCACCCAGCGGGATGTAGAGGACACTCCATGCCACTCCCATGGTGACCAGCACACTGGCGGCGGTGATCTGGCCGGCGAACTTGGTCAACGCATCAAGTCCCCAGCGGTCGTCGATCAGGCCGATCCCCATGATGACGGCACCTGCGACGAGCACTGCGGGCATGCCGGTGGAATAGACGAATCCGCGGGTTAGGGCCGGCAGCTGGGAAGCGAGGAAAACGGCGGCGACGACGCCGAGGAACATCGCCAGTCCCCCCATCCTGGGGGTCGGCGTCACGTGTACGTCTCTTTCGCGCGGATAGGCCACGGCGCCCAGCCGCGTCGCCAGCACTCGAACCGGCCCCGTCGCGAAATAGGTGACGATCGCTGCGGTCAGTCCCACCAGGGCGAGCTCACGCAGCGGGACACCGGCGCTGCGAACAGAAAGTGCGAGCAAACCACCGGCAAGGCTGGACACCATCGAGACCGTACTTGACCTGAGACCTGAACAACCAGCGGGCCCAGGCGGTCCTAGGCGGTCAACGTCGCCACGTCCACCCCGAGGACGTCGGCGATCCGTTCCGCGGTCACCGGGCCCGGCCGCAGAATGCGCGGGGAGGCTCCGGTGAGGTCGACGATCGTCGAGGCGGCCTGCTGTGCGGACGGCCCCGCGTCGAGATAGACGTCGACCCGGTCGCCGAGCTGGCGGCGCGCGTCGTCGGCGTCCACCGCCGCCGGTTGGCCCGAGACGTTGGCGCTGGACACCGCCAGCGGCCCTGCCTCACGCAACAATTCGATGGCCACCGGATGCAACGGCATCCGCAGCATCACGGTGCCGCGCGCATCGCCGAGATCCCACTGCAGCGATGGTGCTTGCACCACGACCAGGCTCAGCGCTCCGGGCCAGAATGCGCGAATCAGCTCGCGCGCCCCGGGCGGCACCGAATAGACCAGTCCCTCGATCGTGTGCCAGGAGCCGACCAGTACCCCCACCGGCATATCGCGCCCACGCCCTTTCGCCGCGAGCAGCGCGTCGACTGCGGTGCGGTCGAAGGCGTCGGCGGCGACTCCGTAGACCGTGTCCGTCGGCATGACAACCAGCCGACCCGCCTTGAGCGCCGCGACCGCAGCGCTGATTCCGCTGGAGCGCTGCACGGGGTCGGCACAGTTGAACGGCTCGGCGGGCGTCATGATGTTTCCCGCCTGCCGGCCGTCACGAACCGGGGCCGTCCGGCTAGATCTTTGCGTGCCACGATGTTCTCGAAAAGGCCTGTGTTGCTGAGTAATTCGACAGTAAGTCCGGAAGTGGTGTCGTCATGCTCGACAGCCAGCAGGCCGCCGGGACGCAGCCAGCGTCCGGCCAGCCCTACGATGTGGGCAATCACTGCCATCCCGTCCGGGCCGCCGAACACGGCGTGCTGCGGATCATGCTGGGCTACTTCGGGTTCCACAGTGGCATTGTCCGGAACATAGGGCGGGTTAGCGATGACCAGGTCGACCCTTCGGTCGAGGTCGGGCCGCAAACCGGGTGTGGTGACGTCGGCTCGGATCAATTCGACGTTGCTGCCCTCGGTGTTACGCCGGGCGTATTCCAAGGCCGCCTCGGAGTCGTCAACACCGATGATTCGCGCTGCCGGCCGGTGCGCGGCCAGTGCGACAGCCAGTGCGCCGCAACCGGTGCACAGGTCTACGATGACCGCTCGCTGCGGAAGCGGTTGCGCGGTGGCCCACTCCAATATTGCCTCGGTCTCGGGACGCGGTATGAACACACCCGGGCCGACATGCAGTTCCACCGGGCCGAACGAGACCGTCCCGAGGAGATACTGCAGCGGCACCCGCTGCGACCGCGCGGTGACGATGTCGTGGTATTGCGCGAGGAACTCAGCACCCGGGGCATGGTCAAGCAGGGCCAGCATGCCGCGCTCGGTACCCGTCAGATGAGCGGCCAACTGCTCGGCATCCCAACGCGCGGAGTCGATCCCGGCTTCGGTCAGCAGGGCCGCAGCCGAGTCGATCGCGTGGCGCAGCGAGGTCATGACTGCTGTAACCGGGCCTGCTTGTCCGCGGCAGCGAGCGCGTCGAACAGCGCATCCAGATCGCCGTCCAGAACCTGATCGAGATTGTATGCCTTGTAACCGATTCGGTGATCGGTGATCCGGTTCTCCGGGAAGTTGTAGGTGCGGATGCGTTCGCTGCGGTCCACCGTGCGGATCTGGCTGGCCCGATCCGCAGACGCGTCGGCCAGCGCTTGCTCCTCGGCCATCGCCTGCAACCGGGCGGCCAGCACCTGCAACGCACGAGTCTTGTTCTGCAGCTGAGATCGTTCGTTCTGGCAGGTGACGACGATTCCGGTGGGTAGATGGGTGATCCGCACCGCGGAGTCGGTGGTGTTGACCCCTTGGCCGCCCTTGCCCGAGGAGCGGTAGACGTCGATGCGCAAATCCGACTCGTCGATCTGGACCTCGCCCACTTCTTCGGGTTCCGGGTAGACCAGCACTCCGGCCGCCGAAGTGTGTACGCGCCCTTGGGATTCGGTCACCGGGACCCGTTGTACCCGGTGGACTCCACCCTCGAACTTCATTCTCGACCACACGCCGTCGACTGAATCACCCTTGCTCGCGATCGCCAGCGTGGCGTCCTTGTAACCGCCCAGATCCGAGGTGGTCTCATCCAGTACGGTCACGGTCCAGCCGTGCCGCTCGGCGTAGCGGATGTACATCCTGGCCAGGTCGGCCGCGAACAGCGCCGACTCCTCGCCTCCCTCACCGGATTTGACTTCGAGCACGATGTCGTCGGAATCGTGCGGGTCACGCGGCGCCAGCATGTCAGTGAGTTGGGCATCCAGTTCGGCGACCCGAGCCTCCAATTCGGCGGCCTCTGCTACGAACGAGTCGTCGGAGGCGGCCAACTCGCGCGCGGTTTCCAGGTCTTCGCGGGCGGCTATCAGTTTGCGGTGAGTGGCGACGATCGGCGCAAGCAACGCAAATCGGCGTCCGGCCTTGCGCGCCGCACCGGGGTTGCTGTGCAATTCCGGATCGGACAGCGCACGCTCGAGATCGGCGTGCTCGGCCAGCAGGACGTCGATCGTGTGCACCGGTTGCGTCATGTCACACCTCCCAGCTCTGCACCGCGCACCCCTCGACGATTGCGGGCCCGGTACTCCGCGGGGAATCTCCCCGCTTCGCGCGACCTCGGCGATGCCCCGGTGAGGGCCGGGGCAGCTGCCTCTCGGGGCAGCATCCCAAGCCGGCAGCGGGAAAGAACCGGGCAGTCACATACGCGAACCGACGCCCGGCCTGTGCACCGGCTTGCACAGTTCGGGCGTCGGTAATCCGGCTACTTCTTGGCTGCGGCTTCGTCCTTGTCAGCCCCGACCTTGCGCTTGCCATAACGCCTTTCGAAGCGGGCAACCCGGCCGCCGCTGTCGAGGATCTTCTGCTTGCCGGTGTAGAACGGGTGGCACTGCGAGCAGACCTCGACCACGATGCGGCCGCCCAACTTGGTGCTGCGAGTCTGAAACGTGTTCCCGCATCCACACACCACGGTGGTCTCCTCGTAGGCGGGATGAATGTCAGATTTCATGCTGTCCTCTTCGATCGTTGCCGCTCGTGCCCCCGGCGTTCGGTTGTGGCTGGTTAGGCCGAACTCGAGAACCTGAAGTGGTTCTGGTGGTCAAGCGACGATTATGCCAGCTCAATCATCATCAGCCCAACACCGGGATGCGCCCGAACATTCCCCGCGACGGGCGCCGAAATCAGCCGGCTAGTCGTTGTCCATGTTGCCCGGTGTGGTCTTCGACACCTGGACGAGGAATTCGTAATTGTTCTTCGTCTTGCGCAGCTGCGACATCAACAGGTCGATGGCTTGGTGAGCGTCCAGGCCCGACAGCACGCGGCGCAGCTTGTGCACGATGGCGAACTCATCTGGCGAGAGCAAGAGCTCGTCCTTGCGAGTGCCCGAGGGGTTCACATCGACGGCCGGGAAAACTCGGCGCTCCGAGATCTTGCGGTCCAGCTTGAGCTCGGCGTTGCCGGTGCCCTTGAACTCCTCGAAGATGACGGTGTCACCAGTGGACCCGGTCTCGACCATCGCGGTGGCGATGATGGTGAGTGAGCCGCCTTCCTCGATGTTGCGGGCCGCGCCCAGGAACCGCTTGGGTGGGTACAGCGCGGTGGAGTCGACACCACCGGACAGGATTCGGCCCGACGCGGGCGACGCGTTGTTGTAGGCACGGCCCAGCCGGGTGATCGAGTCGAGCAACACCACGACGTCCTTACCCTGCTCGACGAGGCGCTTGGCGCGCTCGATCGCGAGTTCGGCGACCGAGGTGTGATCCGACGGCGGCCGGTCGAACGTCGAGGCGATGACTTCGCCCTTGACCGATCGCTGCATATCGGTGACCTCCTCGGGCCGCTCGTCGACGAGCACGACCATGAGGTGGCATTCCGGGTTGTTCCTGGTGATGGCGTTGGCGATGTCCTGCAGGATGGTCGTCTTACCGGCTTTGGGCGGCGACACGATCAACGCGCGCTGACCCTTGCCGATCGGCATGATCAGATCGATCACCCGGGTGGTCAGCCGGTCGGGCGTTGTTTCCAGGCGCAGCCGCTGGTTGGGATACAGCGGCGTCAGTTTGGAGAAATCGGGACGCTTCTTGGCGTCTTCCACCGATCCGCCGTTGACGCTGTCCAGGCGCACCAGCGGGTTGAACTTCTGCCGCGGATTCTTGTCGCCCGCTTCTCCTTCTCGGGGCACCCGGACGGCACCGGTCACCGCGTCACCACGGCGTAACCCGTTCTTGCGCACCATGTTCATCGATACGTAGACGTCATGCGGGCCGGCCAGGTAGCCGGACGTGCGCACGAATGCGTAATTGTCGAGCACGTCGAGGATGCCGGCTACCGGCTGGAGGACGTCGTCCTCACGGACCTCGGCTTCAGCGCCTTCGCCCGACCGTTCACCACGACGCCTGCGGTCGCGGAACCGGCGGCCCCGGCGGCCCTGCCGACCTTCGCCGTCCTCGTCGCCGCGGGCCTGGCCACCTGAGCCTTGCTGCTCGCCGCCCGACTCTTCCCGTTCGTCGGTCTTGGCGCCTCGTTCGTCGGTCCTGGCGCCTCGTTCGTCGGTCCTGGCGCCTCGTTCGTCGGTCCTGGCGCCTCGTTCGTCGGTCCTGGCGCCTCCTTGCCCAGGCCGGCCCTTGGCGTCCTCGTCAGTGGTTGCCGCATCCTCCCCGGCAGCGGCTTGGTCACCCGATTCAGTGGCGGATGTGTCGGCCTCACGCGAGGACTTGCGCCGTTCCCGCCGCTGGGTCTCACCCGAGTTGCTCCGGCCCTCTGCGGGGGCCTCTTCACCAGCGGCTGCCTTCGCCGTCATGGTCGGCTCCGATCGGTCGGAGTCCTGGGATGAAGTCGAGCCGGCCGAAGCGCCGTTGGCCTGCCCGGTGATCTCCTGAATTGCGGCGATCAGTTCGTTCTTACGCATACCCGACGTCCCCTTGACGCCGGCTCGGTTAGCCAGGGCACGCAGCTCGGGCAACACCATGGTGGACAATGAACCGCCCGGCGCCACGGTATTGACGCCCGAAGTGTCTTTGGTCACGGATTCCGGCTGCTTTTCGGCGCCGGTGCTTTCGCTAGCCGTGATGAGGTCCGTATCAGTCACGGATTTCCTTTCTTCCCCCGCTGATCACGTCATACGGGGGGTTCGTTGCATTCAGCCAAATCGCCGAGTGCGCCCAATCATCGACTCTGAAACGGTGATCGCCAGGATCGGCGGGAATAAGGCGAACCTCGTCCACGAGAAGAATTGGTGGTTGTCCTAGCGGCAAGGCAGTATGTGTGCAGATGCAGATGCTGCGATTGCTGGACGGCTCCGAGGATAGCCCGCTTCCTGGCCGGAAGCAAGCAAACGCTCCCGTGGCGCTATGGATCAATCAATGGTGGCGACTCCCGGACTCCAGCGAACTCTGTCGCCGGCAGTCATCGCAGTGACGGTGAATCCATGTGCGGCGCCGTACTCTACCGCTTCTGAGGGCAGTTCCGGCTCCGTCGTCATGGTGATGAGTGCTGGACCAGCCCCAGAAATCGTCGCTGCGACATTATGACGCCGCAGCAGCCGCAAATATTCCGCCGATGCCGGCATCGCCGGCGCACGTTGGGGTTGGTGGAGCACATCTTCCGTGGCCGGCATCAGTAGATCGGGCCGTTGGGTCAGCGCGACCACCAGCAACGCGACGCGGCTGATATTGAAACGCGCCTCGTCGTGGCTGACCTGAGCCGGAAGCAGCACTCGAGTCTCCGCGGTCGACGACCGCTCCTCGGGAATCGCCGAGAAGAGATGGATATCGGGATGAAGGCGCAGCGGCACGGCCAAGTAGTTGGGGCAATCACCCGTGCGGTCGATCCAGGAGACCACCGCACCCCCGAGCACCGCGGCCGCAGCGTTGTCGGGATGACCCTCGAACTCCGAGGAAAGCTGAATCAGTTGCGCCTCGCTTAAAGGCGTCGAATCAACCTGCGCCACAAGGCCATTGACAATTGCGAGGCCGCCGACGACAGCGGCTGCGGAAGAGCCCAGACCGCGGGAGTGCGGGATGGCGTTGCGACAGCGAACCACCAGGCCCCCGGCTTGGGCGCCCGCGGCCCGCAACCCGTGCCGGATAGCGCGCACCACCAGGTGCTCGGGACCAAGTGGTACCTGATCGGCACCTTCCCCCTCGACCATCACCGCCAAGCCGGAATCCGTTGTTTCGACCTCGATCTCGTCATAGAGGCTCAATGCCAGACCGATACTGTCGAATCCCGGGCCGAGGTTGGCGCTGGATGCCGCTACCACGGCACTCGCCGCCAGCCCGGCAGGCAGTGACTGGGTCACCAACAGGCCTCCGCCGGGCCCGCCGCGCCCGGCTGCGCCGCGCTTGCGATCGCCACGGTGCCGAATCGACGGCGACCCGCCGCGCCCGGCTGCGCCGCGCTTGCGATCGCCATTAGGCCAGGCCCAGCTGCTCGACCACGGCGACCGGGTCAACCGGCAGCGGAGACACCACCGGCATGTCCTTGAGCGCCGTGTCGGGGTCCTTCAAGCCATTGCCGGTCACCGTGCACACCACCGTCGAGCCGCGGGCCACCCAACCGTCGTCAATGGCTTTGAGCAAGCCCGCGACGCTGGCCGCGGATGCGGGCTCGACGAAGACGCCTTCGGCGCGAGCGACCAGGTGATATGCGGCCAAGATCTCCTCGTCGGTAGCGGCCAGGAAGCGCCCGTTCGATTGCTGCTGCGCCTCGACGGCTTGCGTCCACGAGGCCGGAGCACCGATGCGGATCGCGGTGGCGATGGTCTCCGGGTGGCTCACCGGCTTGCCGAGCACCAGGGGCGCTGCGCCGGCCGCCTGAGTGCCGAGCATGCGGGGCAGCTTGTCGATCACTCCCCCGCGGTGGTACTCGGTGTAGCCCTTCCAGTACGCGGTGATGTTGCCGGCATTGCCGACCGGAAGCGCGTGCACGTCTGGCGGGGCGCCCAGCGCGTCGACGACCTCGAAAGCCGCCGTCTTCTGGCCCTCGATACGGACGGGATTGACCGAGTTGACCAACGAGATCGTCGGGAAATCGGCGGCCATCTTTCGGGCCAGCTCCAGGCAGTCGTCAAAGTTACCGTCGATCTGAATGATCTTGGCGCCGTGCATAACCGCCTGGGCTAGCTTGCCCATCGCGATCTTGCCCTGCGGTATCAGCACCGCGCAGGTGATGCCGGCGCGGGCAGCGTAGGCCGCCGCCGACGCCGAGGTATTTCCGGTCGACGCGCACAACACGGCCTGCTGTCCGCGGGCCAGCGCATCGGTGACCGCCATCGTCATGCCCCGGTCCTTGAAGGAGCCGGTGGGGTTGAGTCCCTCGACCTTGAGATGAATTGTGCAACCGGTCTGTTCGGAGAGCCTGGTCGCCGCGATCAGCGGGGTACCGCCCTCGAGAAGGGTGACCGGGGTCCAGTCGTCGCCCACCGGCAACCGGTCGCGATAGGCCGCGATCACGCCCGGCCAGGGCTGGTGGGTGGCAGTTCGCGGGGCGGTCACAGGCCGGTTCCTTCCAGTCGCAGCACGCTCGTCACATCCTGTACGACATCCAAATCAGCCAGTGCTGCAACGGTTTCCGACAGCGCGGCATCGGTAGCCAGGTGGGTTACGACCACGATTCGGGCACCTACCCGCTTGCCGCCTTCATCCGCTACGCCTTCCTGGCGAACTTCTGCGATGCTCACATCGTGTTTGGCGAATTCCGCTGCCACCGAGGACAATACACCTGGCTTATCGGCGACGTTCATGCTGACGTAATACCTGGTTGAGATCAAACCCATTGGTGCGATGGGTAGTTGGGCATACTTGGATTCGCGCGGCCCACGGCTGCCGAGCACCCGGTTGCGCGCCGCCATCACCAGGTCGCCGGTCACCGCCGACGCGGTGGGCGCACCGCCGGCGCCCTGACCGTAGAACATCAACCGGCCCGCGGCCTCGGCTTCGACCACGACGGCATTGAATGCGCCGTTGACGGTGGCGAGCGGATGCGTCAGCGGTACCAGCGCCGGATAAACGCGAGCCGAAACTCGTTGTTGCCCATCACCATCGGTGATCCGCTCGCAGATGGACAGCAGCTTGATGGTGCAGCCGAGGGCGTGGGCGGTCTCGAAGTCGGCCGGGGTGACCCTGGTGATGCCCTCGCGATAGACGTCGTCGGCGTGCACCCGGGTGTGGAACGCGATGGATGCCAGGATCGCGGCTTTGGCCGCGGCGTCGTAGCCTTCGACGTCGGCGGTGGGGTCGGCTTCAGCGTAGCCCAGCGCGCTCGCGTCGGCCAGGGCGCTCTCGTAGTCGGCGCCGGTGCTGTCCATTGCCGAGAGGATGTAGTTGGTGGTGCCGTTGACGATGCCGGCCACCCGCAGCACCGTGTCACCGGCCAGTGACTGCGTCAGCGGCCGAATCACCGGGATGGCTCCGGCGACGGCCGCCTCGAAATAGAGGTCGACATGCGCGCTTTCGGCGGCTTGGGCCAGTTCACCAGTGGACGTGGATAACAGGGCCTTGTTCGCGGTGACGATGGATTTTCCGTGCTCGAGCGCGGTCAGGATCGCCTTGCGAGACGGTTCCACCGGACCCATCACTTCGACGACGATGTCGACGTCCTCGCGCGAGACGAGTTCTTCGATGTTGTCGGTCAGCAATTCGACCGGTACCCCACGGTCGGGCGCCACCCGGCGGACACCGACACCGCGCAATACCAGAGGGGCCCCCACTCGGGCAGCGAGATCGTCAGCGCTCTCCTCAATGATGCGGACCACTTCGCTGCCGACATTGCCCAGTCCGAGAACTGCTACGCCGACCGGCTTTTCGTCACCCGGCACAGGTCACCTCACCTCCAGACTCAGCAAATCGTCGACCGTCTCCCGGCGCAGGACCAGGCGGGCCTTGCCCTGTCGTACGGCTACCACGGCGGGACGGCCGATCAGGTTGTAGCGGCTCGACAACGAATAGCAGTAAGCGCCGGTCGCGGCGACCGCGACCAGGTCGCCGGGACCTACATCGTCGGGCATCCAGGTGTCGCGGACGATGATGTCGCCGCTCTCACAATGCTTTCCGACGAGGCGAGCGGGCACGGCCGGCGCGTCGCTGGTTCTCGACACCAGCCGGACGTCGTACTCCGCGTCGTAGAGCGCCGGGCGGATATTGTCGCTCATGCCGCCGTCGACACTGATGTAGCGCCGGTTGGCCGTGGCGCTCACGTCTACATCCTTGACGGTGCCGACCTCGTACAGCGTGATGGTGCCCGGTCCGGCGATGGCACGTCCGGGCTCGACCACAAGCCTCGGTACGGGCAGGCCCACCGCCGCGGATTCGTTGCTCAGGATGGCGCTCAGCTTGGCCGCCAGATCACTGATCGGCGGCGGATCGTCAGAGGGCAGATAGGAGATGCCCAAACCACCGCCGAGGTCGACGGTCGACAGCTGCGCCGTCTTCTCGGCCCCGAATTCGCCGACCACCTCGCGCAGCAGGCCGATGACGCGGTGCGCGGCTATTTCGAAACCGGCGACGTCGAAGATCTGCGAACCGATGTGGCTGTGCAGACCGACAAGTCGCAGGTGGTCGGCGGCGAAAACCCGTCGCACCGCTGCCATCGCGGCTCCGCTGGCCACCGACAGGCCGAACTTCTGGTCTTCGTGTGCGGTGGAGATGAATTCGTGGGTGTGCGCCTCGACGCCGACGGTGACCCGCACCAGGACATCCTGAATGATGCCCGCCTGCGCCGCGATGGCGTCAAGTCGCTCGATTTCAATCATCGAATCCAAAACGATATGGCCCACACCGGCTTTGACCGCAGCGGTCAACTCCGCGACAGACTTGTTATTGCCGTGCAGGGTGATTCGTTCCGGCGGAAAATCGGCATGCAGTGCGACGGCCAACTCCCCGCCGGTGGCCACATCGAGCGAGAGTCCTTCCTCGTCAACCCAGCGCGCGATCTCACTGCACAGGAATGCCTTCGCGGCGTAGTTCACGTTGTGCCCGCCGCCGAATGCCGCGGCAATCTCTTGGCAGCGGGAGCGGAAGTCGTCCTCGTCGATGACGAACAGCGGAGTTCCGTACTCCTGAGCCAGCTCGGTCAGCGGGACCCCGGCAATGCAGGCTACGCCCGATTGGTCACGAACCGTACTGCGCGGCCAGACATTCGGTGCCAACCACAGCAGCTCCTGTGCCGACTGCGGGCGCGCCGGCCGGTTGCCTTCGGCGTGGCGGGCGCCGGCGGAATGGGCGGTCACATTCGCTCCGGTGCGCCGACTCCGAGTATTGCCAGCCCGTTGGCAATGACCTGGCGAGTGGCCTGGCACAGCGCCAGGCGTGCGGTGTGCAGGTCGGTGGGCTGCTCGTCGCCTTGGGGCAACACCCGGCAGGAGTCGTAGAAGCGGTGATAGTCACCGGCCAGGTCCTCCAGGTAGCGGCACACTCGATGGGGTTCACGCAGCGTCGCCGCGGTTTCGAGCACCCGCGGGAACTCGCCGATGGTCCTCAGCAGCTTGCCCTCTTTGTCGTGGCCCAGCAGCTCCAGGTGCGCGGTGTCGGGAATCAATCCCAGCTCAGCGGCGTTGCGCGCCAGGGCTGATAGCCGGGCATGCGCGTATTGGACGTAGTAGACCGGGTTTTCATTCGACGCCGAGGACCACAGCGCCAGGTCGATATCGATGGCGGTGTCCACCGACGAGCGGATCAGGCTGTAGCGCGCGGCATCCACGCCGAGGGCGTCGACCAGGTCGTCGAGAGTGATGACGGTGCCCGCCCGCTTGCTCATCCGGACCGGCTGGCCGTCGCGCACCAGGTTGACCAGTTGGCCGATGAGTACCTCGACGGTCGCCGGATCCTCACCGAATGCGGCCGCTGCCGCCTTGAGCCGGGCGATGTAACCGTGATGGTCGGCGCCGAGCATGTAGATGCACAAATCGAAACCGCGTTGCCGCTTGTCCAGGTAGTAGGCGAGGTCACCGGCGATATAGGCCGGCTTGCCGTCGCTCTTGATCACCACCCGGTCCTTGTCGTCACCAAAAGCGCTGGTGCGCAACCAGGTTGCGCCGTCCTTCTGGTAGACGTTGCCGCTGTCGCGAAGCCTGGTAATGGCCTGGTCGACTCGGCCGCTGGTGTGCATCGAGTCTTCGTGGGTGTAGACGTCGAAGTCGGTGCCGAACTCGTGCAACGACTCTTTGATATGGGCGAACATCAAGTCGACGCCGATCTCGCGGAAGGTTTCCCGCATCTCGGGTTCGGGCAGGCTCAGCGCGTCGGGCGCCTTCTGCATGACCTGCGCGGCGATGTCGGTGATGTAGCTGCCCGCGTAGCCGTCGGCCGGGGTGGGCTCACCCTTGGCGGCGGCGATCAAGGAGCTGGCGAATCGGTCGATTTGCGCGCCGTGGTCGTTGAAGTAGTATTCGCGGACCACGTCGGCACCCTGGGTGGTGAGTAAGCGGCCCAGCGCGTCGCCGACGGCGGCCCAGCGGGTGCCGCCGATGTGGATTGGCCCGGTCGGGTTGGCCGAGACGAATTCCAGGTTGATTTTCTGCCCGGCCAATAGGTCGGAGTGCCCGAAATGGTCGCCCGCGTCGATGACGCTGGTGACGATCCGGGCCTGCGCCGAGGTCTCGAGACGCATGTTGATGAATCCCGGTCCTGCGACTTCCGCCGAGGCAATGCCGTCAGCTGTTGTCAGCGCCGCGGCGAGCCATCCGGCCAGTTCGCGCGGGTTGGCACCAACCTTCTTGGCCAGCTGTAACGCCAGGTTACTGGCGTAGTCGCCGTGTTCGGGATTGCGTGGCCGCTCCACCAGGACCGTCTGGGGCAAGGCAGACGTGTCGAGGCCATGCTCGGCCAACACCGCGGCAGCGGTGGCTTTGAGCAGCTCAGCCAGGTGGGCGGGGGTCACGAACGTCCATCCTATGGTCTGGGCCGCTCGGGGCTCGAACCCATAGCGGTGGCGGCGCAGTCGGCGCAATGCGCTAATCTGGCGGAGCTTGTTCATGCCCCATGGCGCAATATGGTGTTGGTGCGCCCCCGTAGCTCAGGGGATAGAGCGTCTGCCTCCGGAGCAGAAGGCCGCAGGTTCGAATCCTGCCGGGGGCACCATCTGAACAGCAGATATGCAATCCCGCACAAGATTCGCGCAACAAGGGTTACGGCGTGGCTCCAAACCGATTGGGAGCCCTCCATGACCACCACCACCAACCCGTTCCCCCACATCCCGCTACCCCCCGGCGTTGAGTACGCCGACCTCTGGGGTCAGGGGGACGGCGGCCGTCAACAGCGTCTCATCAACGGGATTACGCGAGGCGTTGAAGGCAACTCCGACATTCAGGTCTACAACGCCGCTGTCCAGTACGCGGACGGGACGCTCGCGCAGGACGCGCTTAACCGGCCGTCGGTGTGGATTTATGCCTGCGAGGAGGCGTTGAGTAGTGGGCAGGCGCGTGCTTTGGCCGCCGAGCTGGTTGCCGCTGCTGACGAGCTGGACGGGTGGACGAAATGACCACAGACAACCGACACCTCCTGGGTGACAACTGCCCGGCCTGTAGAGCCGCGATGCTGGCCGACATCAAACTTCGGCGGCAGTGGAAGCGTGAATTCGATGAACTGCGCACCCAGTTCAAGGAATTCAAGGCTGCGTATCCAGCCATCGCTGAAGTGATCGACGCAGCAACCCGGCAGGGGTCGTCCGGTGACCACGCCTCAGAGTGAGGTTCAACAGCTCCGGGACGAGTTGGTGACCCGGCTGGACCGCCAGCCTTTCTACGCCTGCTCCCCGGAGCTGCTGCGGGCCTTGATCGCCGTGTTCGACCTGTACGCGGGGTCACCCCCACCACCGCCCCGGCCGCCGGGTTTCCGGCCCTACCGGGTCAAGTGACAGGCCTTTTGCGGGTCAACCCCCGTAAAAAGGGTCGCCGAGACGACGTCGGCGGCCAGGTCACAAGCTTGAGGTTCTGTAGAACTCCAAGCTGCATCGTGGCGAGCCAATCAGGGTGTAACCCTGATGGTTACGCGCGGCTCCGCCGGCCGTGAGCAAGTCTTGCCGTCGGTAATCCCGAAACCGGGATTAACGACAACTTCCGCGCTTCCCCCCGCGGCCCGCGAGAAGGCGATGGGGAGTTTTCCCCGGAGCCGGGAAGTTTTTCGGCGTGCCCCGGAAAACTAGCCGCCTTTTCACTGACGGCAGTAAAAACAGTCGCAGCGCCGCGAGGTCGTCTCCGAGCTGGCCGGGGCGGGGCATGTCAAACCGGGCGATAGCAGACACCATCGGGGGTAGCCGAGGGCACGGTGCGGAACGATCACGCCGCAACTGCGCAAAATTACGCAGTTGACAACACCCCCCGTACGACGCTCGGTCAGGACGGCCGCGAACGCCCAGGGTGGACGGGGCCCCCATCACAATCAGCGCGTCACACGTCCATGACTGCGTGATGTCTAGACGGGACTCTCTTCCGTGCAAAGTGCTAGCACATGCGCTAGCATTAAGCGGTGACGGATCGAGTCGCCAAAGCCGAGGCTCAGATGCGGGAAAACCCATCGAACGTCGACTTCGCAGACGTTGAGATGGTCTGTCGTCATCACTTCGGAATTCCCCGGCAAACAGGGGGAAGTCACATCGTCCTCAAGATGCCGTGGGCCGGGGATCCGCGCGTCAACATTCAGGACAAGGGAGGGAAGGCGAAGGCCTACCAGGTCAAGCAGGTCTTGGCCGCTATCGACAAGCTGAACGCCATAGAGGAAGGAGAGGGCCGGTGAACGAGTACCACTACACCTACCGAGTCGAGTGGTCCCCCGAAGATGGGGAGTGGGTCGGCCTTTGCGCGGAGTTCCCATCGCTGTCATGGCTCGACCAAAACCCAGTGGGAGCCATCAGTGGTATCGCCCACCTCGTCGCCGACGTCGTGAAGGACATGTACACCGAAGGTGAGCGGCCTCCTCAACCACTGTCCGACCGCCATTACAGCGGCAAGGTCATGGTGCGCACTTCACCCGAGCTGCACAAGCGCCTCACCATTGAGGCTGCTGAACGCAACCTCTCCCTCAACCAGTGGGCCATCCACAAGCTGGCCGAGGGGCAGTCCGCTTAGCCCATTGCGGCCGGCAAGCAACCCAACCCCGAAACGAGACTCTTCACTTTTTGGCCAGCGGCCCAGGTGGAGACGGTCAAGCTGCGTGTACGGGTCTGGCATTTTTGGAGGCCCGGCCCGGCCGAAAAGCAGAGACAACAATGGCTCGAATTTATGTGCAACACAACGTAATTCGCGCATACCCCCACCATTTCCGTTGTCTCCCAACGGTTTTCGTGAACTTAAGCCCAGCTAGAGGGGGGGTATACAGCCCCCCGCCGGGCCTCGTTTTTTTATTTCCGCAGGTAGATAGATCGGGGGCGAGCGCTCGTCTCCCGTTGCCCCTTTGCTCAAAAAATCATAACCGCAGTTCAGAGCGTTTTCGCTGTTAGCCACATTTGCGCAGGTCACGATAAGGGTGGGGGGTACCCTGAGGGGGTGGGTCACCGGCGCGCATAGGGTAGGGGGGTACCCATCCATGCGACCATTCTCCGCCCTCAGTGACGCCATTCTTTCGCCAAATTTATGCCAAGCAATTCGCGCGATTAATGCAATTCGCCATTCTTTAATTACGTGAAGAAGCCCAGCGCCGGAGCCCTGGGGGGCAAACGCCGCCGAAGTGTTCCAGACGCCAGACCCGTACACGCCGCGACCCGGCGATTGCGCGTCTCCCCTTGGCCGTTTGCTCAAAAACCCATAACCGTAGAGCTCATCATTTCGGGGTGGTGCCGGGCGCAGGGCCGTCCGCTGCCCGACCGCCTTGGGTCCAAGTGTGCCAGGCCGCCGGGGAAGGGGTTGCAGCGATGTGACGATCTCCCTTGCAGTCCGCATGGTCGCGGTGAGTTTGACGCCCGGACACCACCAGCCCGTTGGGGGCCGGTCGCGTGGGTCCGCCGTGTCAGAGTTGCCCCACGCGACCGGCGGCTCATCCCCCGATCCAGCCGTCTGGAACCTGGCGCCACCCTGTCGGCGGTTCACCGTCGAGGGGGTCCCAGCGTTGGATGACGCGGTGCTCATCGACGCACGTCACGTGGGCTGGCAGCTCGGGCGCAGCGCGCAGCGGGTCGGTGGCGGCACGCAGCCCGGCGCCGAGCTTGAGTAGCGCGTTCCATCTGCCGGTGCCGTATTCGCGTTGAGCCTCGCCGGGCACGACGAACGCGGTGACCAACTTGCGCAGGTGCGCCCGGCGCGGATCGACGCACAAGGTGAACTGCAGACGGTCGGTAGCCCACTTGGCCGCGTTCCGTTCAGCCCCACACAACCGGGCAGCGGCAACAAGGGCGATAGCCGCGTGGTCCAGCTCGGTTTCGTCGCTGCCGCTGAACGCCCTCACCGCGGCGTCGAACGCCTTGGCCGCGGCCGTGTATGCCTTTTCCGCCGGCCACAAGCGGGTCAGCTCGTGGCACACCCGGACGGCCAACTGCTGCCGTAACTCGGCGTCGGCGGCCCCGGTAGCGGCCAGCTCGGCCAGCGCCGCGGCCCGCAGACCAGGCAGGTCTCCGGCCCCGGATGTGATGTGCTGCAGCAGCTGATCGACATGTGGCGTGCTCGTGTCGATGAAGGCGGCCCAGCGCTGGCGGACAGCTAGCCATTGCGCGGGCGGGGTGAATACCGCCTCCACGGCCGCGGCGTCGGCCAGGTGGGCGGGCAGCGGATCGCGGAGTCGGCCCTCCAAGTCGTGGTGCCCGATCCAGCCGGGGATTTTGCTCATTCGCGTTGCCCTTCCAAGTGTTCCGTGACGGCGCTCTCTGGGATGAGCCACCGGCCACCTTCGCGCCTGCCGTCGAGCTGGCTTGCCCGACGTCGGGCGTATCTCTCGGTCCATCCCGTTCGATCTGCGACTTCTCGTGTGCTAAGCCAAGTCTCATTGACAGACTGCGCAGCGGCGTCCGACTGCGGACCCGCGGACATGGCCTGAGCCAGAGCGACTTCCAGCGCCGACCACTCCGGGGGCACGGGCAGGTGCTCGCGGCGGCGCCGGCCGATGATGTGCCGAACCGCCAACAGCATGTGCCGGATGTCATCGCCGTGTAGCACGACGACGCCACCGACCACTACCGGGCCGCGCCGGTCGCCGGCCACGGGATTCACTCGTGCTCCCGCAGGCGGACGTACCGCAGGAAATTTTCGCGATTCCACTCGCGGCCCGACCGTTCAACCTTCGCTTTGACCCTTTCAAGCCAGCGGTTGTGCGCTTCCATGACTTCGGTGTCCAACCGCTGCAGGGCCAGGAGATGGACGGCGGTCTCGTGAGCAATAGTCAATACCTGTGGATCGAATTTTCAGGCAGCCTCCTTCTCGGTCCCGTCGACGGTCTGCTCGTCGGGGCGCTCGACGAGTTTGCCGTTCTCGAACTTGGCGCCGGCGCGGACGAGGGCGACCAGGTGTGGGGCGTTCACCGCGCGCCAGCGTGATTGGGCGGCCTCGATCAGCTTGTAGGCCATGGCAATTCCCGCCGCCCGCGAACCTGGCCCTTTGGTGATCTTGCTCCGATTGCGCACGGTCGAGAAAGTAGATTCGATCGGGTTCGTAGTGCGCAAATGCACCCAATGCTCGGCCGGGAAGTCATAGAAGGCCAGCAGTTGGTCAAGGTCGTTGGTGATCTTGGCGACCGCCTTGGCGTACTTCGCGCCGTAGGCCGCCTCGAATGCCTTGACCGCGTCCAGCGCGTGGCGTTTGTCCTCGGCGTTCCAGATCTCGGCGAGGGCTTTCTTCGCGCCGGGGTGCGCTGATTTCGGAAGTGCGGCAAGAACATTCGCGATCTTGTGAAACCAGCATCGCTGTTCTTTGGTCTCCGGGAACACCTCGCGCAGCGCGCCCCAGAACCCCAGTGCGCCGTCCCCGATTGCCAGTACCGGCGCGCGCATGCCGCGCCGCTTGGCATCGCGCAGCAGATCGGCCCACGACTCACTGGCCTCGCGGTAGCCGTCATCAAGGGCGATCAGTTCCTTGCGCCCGTCGGCGCGCACCCCCATCAGCACCAGCAGGCACAGCTTGGTCTCCTCCAGGCGCACATTGACGTGGATGCCATCAGCCCAGACGTACACATAATCCACACCCGAGAGGTCCCGTGCCGAGAACGCCTTCTGCTCGGCTTGCCAGGTCTCGGTCAGCTTGGTGATCGTCGCCGCCGACAGGCCCTTGGCCGAGCCGAGGAACTGCCTCAGCGCCGGCCCGAAATCCTGCGACGACAGACCGTGCAGGTACAGCAGTGGCAGCACCTGCTCTACCTGCGGGGTCTTGCGCACCCACGGCGGCAAGATCGCCGAGGAAAACCGCACCCGCTCACCGGTTTCGGGGGTCAACCCGCTTGTCGTTGACCCGCGGGGCGTGCACCTCGATCGCGCCCGCGGCCGTGGTCACCTCACGCGGCTCGTGATAGCCATTGCGCACCACCAGCCGATGTCCGTTCTCGTCGCACTCATCAGCGAACTGGGCGCAATAGGCGGCCACCTCCGCCCGCAACGCCGCGGCCAGCATCTGCTGGGCACCCTCGCGCACGATCTCATCGATCACCGACGAAACCGGGCCCGCCAACACGACCGGCGCAGCCGAACCATCACGATTGCCGGCCTCAGGGACTACATTGAGCATGGGTCGTACCTTCCCGAACCAGCGCGCCAACGCCGGTCCTTGATCAGACAACTGGACTTCAGATCATCCTCGGGAAGGTGCGCCCAATCTCGCCGCCTCGCCGAGGCTCATCCACAGGTTCTGATCATTGCTCGCCCGCGGTCATGGCACCCGACAATGTTGCGGGCCAACATATTCGAGTCAGGTCCGCACTCGCCGACCGCAGCGTGCGCGCCGAAAACGGGCGATCCCAAACACCCTATGGTCGTCTGGAATCGAATCACCGACACACCGAGCGATTGCGGCGGCAACTGCCGACCCGGATCCGGCACAGCGGTAGACAAACTCTCGTTCCACCGCCGGTAGGCGGTGCATGCTTAATCGGTGACCGCAACGAGCCTGCTCAGCCGACGCAGCGTCATCCGGGATTACCTGCAGGGCGCGGTCTGGGTGCTCCCGACCCTCGGCATTGTGTTCGGCCTCGCGGCTGGAGCTACTTTGTCGCTGATACCGGTGAAATCCGGCTCGCTGATCGACAAGCTGATGTTTCAGGGCACCGCCGGCGACGCTCGCGGGGTGCTGATCGTGGTGTCGGCCACGATGATCACCACCATCGGCATCGTCTTCTCGCTGACGGTCCTGTCCCTGCAGATCGCCTCCAGCCAATTCTCGGTCCGGTTACTGCGGACCTTCCTGCGCGATGTGTCCAACCAGGTGGTGCTGGCGATCTTCGCGTGCACCTTCGCCTACAGCACCGGCGGGCTGCACACCGTCGGAGAGCATGCCAGCGGGGGCGCGTTTGTCCCAAAGGTTGCGGTCACCGGTTCCCTCGCGCTGGCATTCGTCAGCTTCGCCGCACTGATCTATTTCCTGCACCACCTCATGCACTCGATCCAGATCGACACGATCATGGAGAAGGTGCGGCTGCGCACCCTCGGGCTGATCGACGAGATGTATCCGGATCCGGATACGCCGGATCGGCAACCGGAAACGCCACCCAAGCCGCCGGCCGGGGCGGTGCCGCTGTTAGCCCCGCAGTCGGGCTACCTACAAACCGTCGACATCGACGAGATCGCCGAATCAGCGGCAGCCAGCGGGCACACCGTGGAACTGGTTGCCTTTGTGGGCGATTACGTCACCGCCGGGGGCTTGCTCGGCTGGTGCTGGCGCCGGAGCGCCAAGCCGGGTCCACCGGCATCGGACTTCACGCAACACTGTTTGCGTTTTGTGCACATCGGGTTCGAGCGCACGCTGCAGCAGGACGTCCGGTTCGGGCTGCGGCAGCTGGTCGATATCGCGCTGCGGGCGCTATCGCCCGCGGTCAACGACCCCTATACGGCAATACAAGTCGTGCACCATCTTTCGGCCGTCGAATCGGTACTGGCATCACGCGCGCTTCCCCATGACGTACGCCGCGACGGCAGCGGGGAGCTCCTTGTCTGGCTGCCGTACCCCGGCTTTGCCGCCTACCTGCACGTCGGATGTGCACAAATACGCCGCTACGGTTCACGGGAACCGCTGGTGTTGGCTGCGCTGCTGCAGTTGCTGAGTGCCGTCGCCCAAAACTGTGTCGACCCGTCGCGGCGCGCGGCGGTGCAGACCCAGATCGCCCTGGTGGTCCGTGCCGCCCGTCGCGACCTCGCGGAGGAATCGGACCAGGCCATGGTTGTCAGTGCCGCCGCACGGGCGAGCGAGGTTGCCGAGAAACCCGGGACCTTGGCGCCGCCGTCATCGGTGTTCGGCCAGGTAGCTGCGGCACAGGCGGCGGCATCGACAATCAGGGCCGCCGACAAAGGTGGGTCGGTTTAACAGTGGTTTAACAGACCCTCGATTACGCCGGGCTGGCCGATACCGGTGTCCACCGATCCCATGAATCGCCGAAGTTGAGGGTGACCAGTGACGCCGGATTGACGTTGACGATTTCGCGGAAGTGGTCTTGCCAACCCCACCAGACACTGATGTAGAAGACATGGTCAAACCAGCTCAGCTGGTAATCGGATGGGATGGACTCGCCCTTGTTCTCCGGCGAAAACACCGCCACGGCCAGCATTCCCAGGATCGCGAACTTGGTCAGCTGGATTTTGCCGTCATTGGCAGTACGCAGTACCGCACCGGCGTTGACGTACGGGGTTACTTCGAAGCCAACCGGGCCTTCGTCGATGTGACCGTGCAACCACCGGTGAATCCCGAACAGAACGTCGGCAATGTCGGGGCGCTTGTCCGGCAGATCGGATCGCACCGCCACCGGAAAGCGTGTTTCCTCCAGGTTGACACCCGGGGTCGCCATCACACCGAAGATATCCACCGAATCCCGGATGACTCTGCGGAAACGCGTGCCGACTCCCAACCCCGGATAGCGTTTTCGGGCGGTGCCGTCGACGGCGTTGCATGCATGCAGCATGGCCACATCCCACAGTTTTCGGTCCCACTGTTGCAGCGACTGCGCAACGGACTCGCCCACGGTCATGTCGATCAGGCTATCGGCCAGTACCCCTGTCGTGGCGCAACCGCCCCGTTCTACTGAGGCCGAGCAGGAAACGCCGCCACCGGCATTTCGACACTGCCACGGCACGGGCCGCTGGCAATGTCGGTATGCCAGCTACCGCGCAGCGACCCGTCTTCCTGAGGTGCGTAGAAAGCCCACGATCGCGCGGGTGCCCACACTTTGGCGACCCCCTCTCCCAGGTAGCAGTCCCATTGAAAGTCGAAGTGCTCCACCCACCTGGTTCCATCCCAGGCGTAATGAGAAGGCTGGGGCAACGTCGGGTTCTTCGGCGTGGGTCCGTTGCTGGCAGTGGCAACGCATTGGGCAGCCGAACACGTCGTCGTGATGACGTAGTCCGCGCTGAAGGTGGGTTCGGCCTGGCCGGCAGCCATGCTGGTGCCGGACTTGTCGGCGGCGTAACGCACCAGCGAGTATTTCCCGTTCCACGATGGCGTCGCCGCGTGCACCACAACCGCGGGGTTGCCGACCACCGCGATCACGGCGGCAGCGAGCATCCCAGCGACACGGGCTTCCCGCCTGGAAATCGGAAGCATTGGTAGATCGTGCGGGTTCGACGACGCAATCAGATCTCAGCGCGGACACGATCGGGCTCGGCGGCAGAAGCAACGAAACTGTGAGCAATACAGGACAATCCGTGTCATCGGCCGAGCACGAGGAACAGCCCGTAGGCGGCGATCGACTGCGAGTCGACGATCACTCCCGAGCGGATCATCTCCTCGACATCGCCACGCGGAAACCAGGCGCTGCACATGTCCTGCTCCTCGTGCTCAGGATCGGATTCGCCCTCGGTGATGTCGGTGGCCAGATACACCCACCCACGTTGGCTCGTCATTCCCGGAGCGGTGTCGAGCCGGCCGAGCAACTCGAGCGACGCCGCGCACAATCCGGTCTCCTCGCGCAGCTCACGCGCGGCCAGCTCGGCGGGCTCCAGATCGGCCAAATCGGGCGCGGTGCCCTGCGGGAACTCCCAGCGTCGGGCGCCGACGGGATACCGGAATTGCTCGACCAACCGGAATCGTCGCCCGTCATACGGCATCACGAGCGCGTAGGTCGGCTTGTCGACCACGCCGTATATCCCGGGGCTGCCATCGGGGCGACGGATGTCGTCTTCGCGGAGCACCATCCAGCGATTGCGATAGATCTCGCGGGACGCTACGGGTTCGATGTAGGGCACCCGGCCAGTATTGCCGCAGCCGCGGTGAGCGCTCCTCGGGCCGACATGCTTCCCTAAGAGGTGACCCGTAATTGTCTGTGGGTTTTGAGGTTCCGGAGTCCGGTGATGATTTGGAGGCTGTGTTGATGGCGTCGCGGCGGCGGCATTGCCGAAGGATTTGCCAATCTTTGATTCTGGCGATGACGTGCTCGACGCGGGCGGGGATTCGCCGGTGGGCTCGGTAGTGGTCGTCGTGGACGATGCGGCCGTGGGGTCCGCGGCGCGGACCGGTGATGGTGGTGATGCCACGGTATCCGCCGTCACCGAGGACGACCCGGCCGTCGAGCAGTCCGGCACGGTGTGGCGAGCCACGATGACGTCGTTGCGGTTATCGGGCCAGCATCGGCCGGCGCCGAGCACGCGGCGCCGGTGCGCGCAGATGATGATCTGGGTGTTGATGCTTCGGCGGTAGTTCTTGCTGACGGCGGTGATCGACTGATCGCGCACCGGGATCAGGGTGCTGTCGATGATCCACGGGTGGTTGTTGTTGTCGGGTGCGGGCCGCAGTGTGCTGGCCAGTACCGGCACCAGATGATGGATGATCCGGTCCACCGAGGATTGGCTGGTGGCGAACAGCGCGGCCAGCGCACGGGTGGTCAGGTTGGTGCGCAAATGGATGAATACCGGCAGCAGCCGGACGGGCAGTGGGAGCCGCCAGGGGCGGCCAGGAGCCGGGGGGATCTGTCGGGTGATCTGTGTGAGCGTGCCGGGCGTATTGGGCCGCTCATCGTGAGCGCGCGGCTGATCCAAAGGCGCTGCGTGAGCGGCTGGGGTTGACACGCAAAGGCATCGAGGCCGCGGCGAAAGCCCATATTGAGGCCAGCGGGTGGTTGCGCGATCACCTCACCAAAGCGGTTGGTTTGCATGTGGCCGGCGAGGTGTGGGAGACGATCGACCGGCATCTGTTCGCAGATTCCTCGGGGCGCCGGCGCGGGCCGCCGCGGGTCGGTTCGTGGTGGGATTTCACCCGCATTCCCGGCCGGGCGCGCTCACATACCAAGGCCACACCCACATGGGAAACCTACCGGCTGGCCGGCACGCTGGACGGGCACCTGAGGGCCTATCGGCACCCGCAGCTGCCGGAGTCGATCCACGTGCTGGAGGCGGCCGGCCAACCGGCCGGTACCTCCATACTGACCCAGCCGGCCCGGATGCCGGCTCCGGTGCGGCCTGCCAGCCGCTCGTGGGCCGATCACAACGGGGCGCTGGCGGTGGTGTTCACCGGCCTGCCCGGCGAAGACATGGTGCTGCCGGTGCGGCTCCCCCAAGGCGCGGGCCAGTGGGCGCACCTGACCCATTTCCTGGCTGACCCGCCAATGTGGCACAAGATCGACCTGGTGCGGGTGGGTGACCGTAAAGCCCCCGGCGGGTGGCGCTACTACGCGCACCTACTGGTTCACCAGGGCGGATACGAATCCGATGCGACTCGGGTGCGACGTGCCGAGATCCCGATGAATCGTCGCGCCGGGGTGGATGCGAACGTGTCGAACCTGGCGCTGGCCTCGTTCCCCGACGGGCATCCCGAGCGGCTGGCTACCGACCAGATCGGCTGCACCGCACAACAACAGGAAACCGCCGCCCGCGCGGCCAAACGGGCGCGGGCACGTCAGCGAGCCCTGGACCGGTCGCGGCGCAACACCAATGCCGACCAGTACAGTCCCTCAGCGCGGCAGCAGAAGCGGGCGGATCGCCGCGCCGAGGCTGGGCTGCCCACCCGGCAGGTCAGCAATCCGGGCGGTCCGCGCCACGCTCGCGCCGACGGGGTGCCGCTACGCGCCTACCGCCACGACAAACTCTCACAGCGCTATCACCGCACCCGGTGTGATCACGCCGCCGACACGCGCTCGGCCAGTCAAGCCAAGCAGGGTCGCGCCGCCCAGATCGCCGCCAGAATCGTCGCCGCCCACGGCAACACCATCACCGTTGAAGACTGCCGCATATGCACCTGGGCGCGGTTGTGGGGCAAGCGGATCGGCTTGTTCAGCCCCGGCATGCTTGTCACCGCCCTGTCCGCTGAATGCGCAGCCAGCGGCGGCCGGTTGTACCGGGCCGGCACGCGGCCCACCGCGATGAGCCAGCATTGCCTATGCGGAACGCGGGTCCCCAAGACCCTCGACCAACGCACCCACCATTGCGGGCAGTGCGGACTGCGTGGTGACCGCGACATCGTCTCGGCCGCCTTGGCCGCCTGCGTCGAATTGACCAATCCCGACGATCCACGCACCGCGCGCGTCGATTACCGACTTGCCCACGCCCTGCGCGATGGGCTGGCCTCCCAGCCAGAGTGGGAGGGTTCAGTCAACCGGCACCAGCCACCACCATCACCCGATGAAGGACTGGCCAGAACCGGCAGCCACCACCCGGTGGTCTCTGCTGAACAAGCAGCACCCGGCACACCCCCGAACAGACCAGGCACGCCTGGACGTCGCGGGAACAGCCGAAAACAACCAGCACCCAAGCTGATTGGCGCTGCATGACCCATTACGGTCAACTCTTAGGCGACGTGTCCGATGACGCCGCTGCGGGCCACTCAGCAGAACACGCAGCCGACTGGCCCGTGCATGAGAGCGACGGCAGCGTCTACCACTACACAGACATCAAGGACCTCAAGGGAATTCTCGACTCGGGACACATCTGGGGCACTCATGTCGCGTACCTGAACGACTCCCAGGAGTTCTCCTACGGCGTGGAAGCCATCTGCGCGATGATTGCGCGGTACGGGGAGCACGTTAAAGCCTCCGGACAAGCGGAATTGCGATCGTCCGCGATTCTGAGCGTCTGCAACAATGTGCTGCGCGCCCAAGAGCTCATCGAAGACGATTTCGGGCCGTTTGTCGCCTGCTTTTCCATGTCCGGAGACGACCTGTCCCAGTGGCGCGGTTACGCTAACGGCGGCTTCGCGATTCAATTCGACAGTCAGATACTGAAGGAAAGCGTCAAGCAAACGACGCTTCCCACCCAATTACCGATCGCAGAATCCGCACCGGTTCCCGAGTTGCACCCGGTGGAATATCTGCCCGAGCGACAGTCCGCGCGAGTGGCCCGGCTGATCGACGACCATATCGACGAGCTGGTCCACGCCGTGGGCGACGATACGGTGTCCGGCATTCATCCGGCGCAGCAGCGCCTGGTCCGGCGGATAATTCCGTTGGCAGCGTCGATGAAACACAAGAAGTTCCTCGGCGAAGCAGAACAACGGCTGATATCCCACACGTCCGAAACGTTCTATTCCACGTCCTGAATCGGGCTGATACCGCGGGTCAGGTTCGAATTCGACCGAAGCGCAGTCACCGGAGTGCTGGTGGGCCCCAGCGAACACTGCGACGCCAAAACGCTGTCGCTGTATCGTTACCTGCGGCGTAGGTACCCCAACGCCGACGTCGTCCGGTCCAGCGTGCGGTATCGCGACATCTGAAAAGCCGCCGTCAGGCTGCGGTTTCGGCGGCTTTCTTGATGCGCCGCAGTGTTTCCTGAATGCCGCGGTCCATTTGCCGACCCCGCGGAATAGCGGCTTCGGCCAACCTGTTGACGACCGAACACCAGAGAAACTCGAAAGATTCGGTGAGCAGTGTTCCCGACGGTGTCGGCTCGATGATGTAGCGCCAGCGGGTTTCTTCACGGCCGGCAGCATCGTTGACGGTGGTGAAGCTGAATTCGCGGCCCCGCTCGGCCGTGCCCACCACCGCGGTCCGTTCCCAGCGCATCAGACCCATTCGGTTGTACCCGCGGAACCGCGCACCCGGGGCCGCGGTGGAAACCCCGTCGAGCCACTCGCACCGATAGCACTCCGGGCTCCAGTCCCCCATCCGGGTGACGTCGGCAATGAGGTCGTACACCAGATCGGGAGGTGCGGAAATGTCGATACTTTGCTGACCGCGCCGGGCTGTGGGCATGGCCCCGAGTATCCCACCCGACTGCGCGCCGAGTTACGACACATGTTCGGCCGGCAAACCGTTACGGTGCCAGATAGCCGTAGACAGCGACAGCAGCCAGCGGAGGGGTTGAAATGGCAGACGACCCGGCGCCACGGCGGTATCGGTGAGAACGCGCCGGCACATCATCGTCAGCGGTGACGACGCGCTGGCGAACACGATTGTCGAGGAGCTGAACAGCGCCGGCGTCCACATTGTCAAGCTTGCCGCCGACGAGCTCAAAGATGCCGAGCTTTCGCAGGCGATCGCCGTCATCTGCGCCGGCGACGACGACGCGCGAAATCTCGAAATCGCGCTGCTGGCAAGGAAAGCCGACCCGCACGTGCGGGTGGTCGCGAGGCTGGCCAACGACGTCCTGCGCGAAGCGATGACTGCCGCCAACGAGCCCGGCGCGATCCTCGACGTCGCTGACCTGGCGGCGCCTTCGGTCGTCGAGGCCTGTCTGGCGCGCACCGCTCACCCGTTCGAGGTGGCCGGCATGAAGTTCGTCGTCTGGCGCGCCGAGGCACCGCGGGAGGCGACGCTACGGGAAATCTACGGCGACCTTGCGCCGGTGGCCGTGGTGCGCGGCAAGAACTCATCCAGCCCCGGCGAGCTGGTGGCCTGTCCGGGCCGCGATCTGCGCGTCCAAGCCGGCGACCAGACCGCGATGATCGGCACCGCGGACGAGTTGGCCGTCCGCGGCATCAAGGTCCCCCGCCCCACAGCGACGGGTTTCCGCCTGCTGTGGCTGCGCCAGCTGTCTGACGCGGTGCGCGCGTTTCGAAACGACGTGAACCCGATGTTCTATCGGGCTTTAGCCGCGATGGCGGTCCTGCTCGTCGGATCGACGATTTTGTTGCGCTTTGCCTACCTGCGCCCACCGGGGATGACGTGGCTGGATGCGCTGTACTTCAGCACCGAGACGATCGCGACCGTGGGCTACGGCGACTTCAGCTTCGCCCACCAGCCGACCTGGCTGCGGGTGTTCAGCATCTCGCTGATGTTCGCCGGCGTGACCCTTACCGCGATTCTGGTCGCTTTCCTTGCCGACCTGCTGTTGTCGCGCCGCTTCACACGTTCGGCCGGGCGGATGCGGGTACGCCACCTGCGTAACCACATGATCGTCGTCGGGCTCGGCTCGTTCGGCATCCGGGTGGTCAGGGACTTGACCGCCGCCGGCTACGACGTCGCGGTCATCGAGCTCGACGAGAACAGCCGATATTTGCCATCAGCGGCCGAGCTGGACGTGCCGGTCATCTTCGGTGACGCGACGTTGCCGCAGACACTGGAATCGGCCTGTGTCGCCCACGCCCGCGCGGTTGCGGTGCTCACCCAGGACGACATGGTCAACGTCGAAGCCGGGATCGTGCTGCGGGAAATGCTGGGCGGCCTCAAGGCCAAGGGACGCGACGTTCCGCTGGTGCTGCGGGTATACGACCGCACGCTGGGCAGCGCGGTGGCCCAGCGGTTCGGCTTCGAAAGTGTGCGCTCGACCGTGGAATTGGCGGCGCCGTGGTTCATCGGCGCCGCGATGGGCCTGCAGGTGCTGGGCACCTTTTCGGTGGGCCAAAGCTCCTTCATGGTGGGCGGAATGCAGGTGGGCGCCGGCAGCGAACTCGACGGGCTGCCGATGTACGAGTTGTCGACCGATACCCGGGTCATCGCGATTACCCGGGCCGACGAGCCGGTCACGCTGCATCCCCGCCGCGAAGCGCGGCTGCGGGCCGGCGACACCGTCTACCTCGTCGGCCCCTACCGCGAGCTGCTGGCGACGCTGCGTAAAGGCCAACCGGTCCAGCAACGGGCGGTCGGCGGCCTGCCCGAAGCGGCGACCGGCTGATCTACAGCGCGGCGACCACGTCGGCCGCGCGACGAAGCTGTTCCAGGTCGGCACTGGTCGGGATCAGCTGAACTTCGTCGGTGCCGATCTCGCCGAACTTTCGCAGCACCGCCAGCAGTTGTTCTTCGCTACCGGCCCAGCCGGTCATCGGCGCCATGGCATCGACGTATTCGGCCGGGATCCAGTTCATGTAGCGCCGCAGGTGACGATGCACCTGCGCGCGTGCTTGATCCGGCGATCCGAAGGCGAACCAGAATGACGTCCCCAGGTGTGGTGTGGGCTTGCCTAGTTCGGCCCAGGCGGTGCGAGCAACGTCGTAGAGCTGGTTCTGCCTGCCGATATCGAGGTCGAGGGTTGTTCCCGCGAGCCCGTTGGCCCACGCGGCGGCGCTGCGGAGGGTCTTTGGCCCAATCGTCCCCACAAGCAGCGGCGGACCGCCGGCCTGCACCGGCGTAGGGCCGATCGGCCGCTGCGACTCGGTGATCTTCTCCCCGGCCCAGACCCGCTGCATGACGGCCACGCGTTCGGCCATACCGCGCATCGTCTGCGTCGAGGAGTCGGCGCCGACGGCGTGGTAGTCCTCCTCCCGGCCGCCTATCCCGATTCCCACCGTCAACCGCCCACCGCTCAGCACGTCGCCGGTAGCCAGGCCTTTCGCCAGCATCACCGGGTGGTGCAATTGGGGCACGATCACTGTCGTCACCAACCGGACCCGCTCGGTCCAGGCGGCCAGCGCACCCAGCAGCGTCAGGCTGTCGGGGTTGTCGAACGCGATCCGCTCGCCCCAGCACAGCGACGAGAACGGTCCGTCGTCTATTGCGCGCGCCCACTTCTTGAGCACTGCTGCGTCGAGGTCGGGCTCCATCACGGGCATTGTCATGGCTATCTGCACGAACGCGATTCTGGCACCATGAGCTAGATGGGATTCGCCAGCACGTCGATTGCGCATGTCAGGCTCACGGTCACCGATATCGAGCGATCGCGACGGTTCTACGAGAGCGTGTTCGGCTGGCCGGTGCTGATCGAAGTTCCCGACAATGCCGACGATGCAACGCGCCGGCAGTTGGGCTTTCTGTTCGGCGGGGTCATCTACGACCTCGGCGGCGCGCTGTTAGGACTGCGACCGGTAGCCGACGACCGCTTCGACGAGGATCGCACCGGCCTGGACCACATCGCGTTCCGAGTCGCCAGCAGAGCCGAATTAGACGTTGCTGCTACACATCTCGACGATCTCGGTATCCGGCACGAGCCGATCAAAGACATCGGGCCGCTATACATTCTCGAGTTCCGCGACCCCGACAACATTGCATTGGAACTCACCGCGCCCAAGTAGCGGCGCGACGCGGCGCCGCAAAGTAGGGAGGCCGGCACATGGGCATCAGCTTCAACCACACGATTGTCGCGTCGCACGACAAGCGCGAGTCCGCGGAGTTCCTCACCGACCTGTTCGGATTGCCCAAGCCGGTTGCGTTCGGTCACTTCATGGTTGTCGCACTCGAACACGGCGCCTCCCTCGATTACGCCGACGTCCCGGCAGACGAGGAAATCCGTCGTCAGCACTACGCCTTCCTGGTCTCCGAGCAGGAATTCGACGCCATCTACGGCAGGATCCGATCCCGCGGATTGGCGCACTGGGCCGACCCCGGGGCCACCAGGCCCGGCGAGGTCAATCACCGCGACGGTGGGCGTGGGGTGTATTTCCGCGACCCTGCCGGACACTTTCTGGAGATCCTCACCCGGCCGTACGGTTCGGGCGGCTAGCCGCTAGTCGCCGCTGTGGATAGACCCGTGCCGTTTGCTCTCCTGCTCGCGGTAGTCGTCGGCAAGTTGTGCGACATGCTTGGGTAGCGTGCCGGCGGCGACGTCGGCCAGGGTGGTTTCTTCCAGCACCGACCGCATACTGGCCCGCAGCGCCCGCCACACATCGGTCAGCGCCGCGGTCGGTCCCGAGTAGGGCAGGTCGCCGAGCCCGATGTCACGCACGCTCGCCAGCGGTCCGTCGATGCACCGCAGCACGTCGGCAATGCTGATCTCGGTGCCCGGACGCGCCAACTCATAACCGCCCTCGCGACCACGGTGGCTGCGCACCAGTCGGTCGGTTCGCAGGTTGGTCAGGATGTCGACGAGAAATTGCGGGGGTATGCCCTGAGCCTGGGCCAAGTCGTCGGTCTTGACCAGGATGCCGGTGGGAGCCGTGGCGAGTTGGACCATCGCCCGCACCGCGTACTCAGCCTTGGCCGACATCCGCATGCTTCAGGATTGTGCCACCCGCCTAAGCGACGATGCGCAACGCGAAGCGTTGCGAGGAGGAGCGTGGCAATCCAGCACCGCCTAAGCGACGATGCGCAACGCGAAGCGTTGCGAGGAGGAGCGTGGCAATCCAGCACCGCCTAAGCGACGATGCGCAACGCGAAGCGTTGCGAGGAGGAGCGTGGCAATCCAGCACCGCCTAAGCGACGATGCGCAACGCGAAGCGTTGCGAGGAGGAGCGTGGCAATCCAGCACCGCCTAAGCGACGATGCGCAACGCGATGCGTTGCGGTGTGGGAGCAGCGCTCAGCCGCGGGACTCCAGCAGGTCGATAAGCATCTGCGCCTGCTCGTCAACGCTGACGTCCGGGGTGAGCCGCAGGTCGGGGTTCTTCGGCCGCTGATACGGACTGTCGATCCCGGTGAAGTGCGTGATCTCCCCCGCGCGCGCTTTGGCGTAGAGGCCCTTGGGATCGCGCCGCTCACAGTCTTCGAGCGGCGTGTCGCAGAACACCTCGACAAAGTCAAACCCGGCGTCGTCGTGCACTTTCCGGGCCAACGCGCGGTGCTCAGCCAATGGGCTGATCGCCGGAACCAGTACGACGTGGCCGCAGTCGGCGAGCAATAGGGCCACATGCGCCAGCCGCCGCAGGTTTTCGGCGCGATCGGCCATACTGAATCCCAGGTCCGAGTTCAACCCGTGCCGCAGGTTGTCGCCGTCGAGAACGTAAGTGGGAACACCGTTTTCGAGCAGCTTCTGCTCCGCCCTGGTGGCCACCGACGACTTGCCCGCGCCGGACAACCCGGTGAACCAGACGGTGCGTCCCCGCGGCCGGTCGTCGACTGTCACCAGCGACTTGTGCCGCACGGTGTTGGGGCTGGGCGTGTGGGCCGCGACCTCGCGCAGTACCATGCCCGCCGCGACGGTTCCGTTGGTGTCTGCATCGATGAGGATGAACGATCCGGTGGCGGCGTTGCGGGTGTATTCGTCGAGCAGTAGCGGCATCTGGGTGCGCAGCGAGATCCGGCCAAGCTCGTTGAGCTTCAAGGCGGTTGCCGTCTTGTCGCGGTGCAGGGTGTTGACGTCGAGCCGGTAGTCGAGCCCGGTTACGCGGGCACGAGTGGTTCGGGTGGTGTGCTTGATGATGTACTCCCGGCCCGGCTCCAGCACCGCCGCATCCGCCATCCAGCACACCGTCGCATCGAAACTCTGGGCGATCCTGGGCTGGTTATGGGTGCGAGCGATCATGTCGCCGCGGGAGATGTCGATGTCGTCGGCAATGCTCACCGAAACCGCCATCGGCGGAAACGCTTCCGGCACTGGACCGTTGGGGCCTTCGATGGCGGTGATCCGGGTTGTCTTACCGATCGGCAACACGACCACCTCGTCACCGGGACGCATTACCCCACTGGCCACGGTGCCGGCATAGCTGCGGTGGTCTTGATGCCGAAGCGTATGCGGCCGGATGACGTACTGAACCGGGAATCGCACGTCGACTAGATTTCGGTCACCGGCGATGTAGACCTCTTCGAGATGGGTCAGCAGCGCCGGTCCCTCGTACCACGGTGTCTGGTCGGACTTGGTCACCACATTGTCGCCGTTCAGCGCGGAGATGGGGATCGTGGCCACGTCTTGCACATCCAGGCGGGCGGCGAAGGCGTGGAACTCGTCCCGAATCGCCTCGAATTTGTCTTTGTCCCAACCGATCAGGTCCATCTTGTTGACCGCGAGCACAATGTGCTGAATGCCCAGCAGCGAGGCTAGGAAGGCGTGCCGGCGGGACTGCTCCAGCAGGCCGTGACGCGCATCGACCAGCACGATCACCAGTTGGGCGGTCGACGCGCCGGTCACCATGTTGCGCGTGTACTGGATGTGGCCGGGAGTGTCGGCAATGATGAATTTTCGCTTCGGCGTGGCGAAGTAGCGGTAGGCGACATCGATGGTGATGCCCTGCTCACGCTCTGCCCTCAGACCGTCGGTGACCAGAGCCAGGTCGGTGTAGTCGTGGCCGCGTTCCCGCGACGTCTGTTCCACTGACGCCCACTGGTCTTCCATGACCGCCTTGGAGTCGTAGAGCAGCCGCCCGATCAACGTCGACTTGCCGTCGTCGACGGATCCGGCGGTCGCGATGCGCAACAGCGTGGTGGATGTAGTCATCAGAAGTACCCCTGCCGTTTGCGGTCTTCCATCCCAGCCTCCGAGATCCGGTCGTCAGCCCTGGTCGCCCCGCGTTCGGTCAGCCGGGACACCGCAGTCTCGGCGATGACTTCGGCAACCGTTGCGGCATCTGACTCCACACACCCGGTGCAAGTGACGTCACCGACGGTGCGGAACCGCACCGTGGCCTCGAATACCGGCTCGTCCGCACGCGGCTGCAAGTAGCGATGCGCTGCCAGCAGCATTCCGTCGCGCTCAAATACCTTGCGCCGGTGGGCAAAGTAGATCGACGGCAAGGTGATGTTCTCCTCGCCGATGTAGGACCAGATGTCGAATTCGGTCCAGTTCGACAACGGGAAGACCCGGATGTGCTCACCCTTGTGATGCCGTCCGTTGTAGAGGTTCCACAACTCGGGGCGCTGGGCTTTGGGGTCCCACTGGCCGAATTCGTCGCGGAAACTGAACACCCGCTCCTTGGCACGCGCCTTCTCCTCGTCGCGCCGGGCTCCCCCGAACGCGGCGTCGAACTTGTTCTCCCGGATGGCACGCAGCAGCGTCACGGTCTGTAGCGGATTACGCGAAGGCGGGGTTTCGACCACCCGCCCGGCGTCGATGTCGTCCTGCACCGACGCCACCACCAATCGCACGCCGGACTCGCCGACCAGCTCGTCGCGGGTTGCGATCACCTCGTCGAAGTTGTGGCCGGTGTCGACGTGCATCACCGGGAACGGCGGCCGTCCCGGCCGAAACGCCTTGAGCGCCAGGTGCAGCATGACGATGGAGTCCTTACCGCCCGAGAACAGCAGCACCGGCCGTTCGAACTCAGCGGCCACTTCGCGAATGATGTGGATCGCCTCGGCTTCGAGTAAGCGCAGATGGCTCAACTCGTACTGCCCCGCCGCGGGGCCGGCCTTCACGCCGCTGGTCATGGCTTGCCTGTCATTAGTCGCGCCTCATACCTGATAAAGTTGGTTGGATTGACCAGGTTTACGGTCATTGCCACCTATGGAACCAGTCTTCCCTGGCGCTGTCAACGGAACTCTTGGTGCGCGGGCTGCCACCTGGGCAATCAGCGAGGTATCGGGGCCTCGCCGAGTGTCGAGGAAACGCCCCCAGACGGCGACCATCCCACGGCAGCCGCCGAGGCCGGTGAACCGGGGTGTTACAGCATGACCTCGGCGAGCTTGCCGGTGGCGACGTCGAAGACGAAGCCGCGCAGCGAGACATGCTTGGTGACGAACGGGCTGTTTTCGATACGGCGCAGCGACTGCCGGACGTCTTCTGCCACATCCGGGAAGGCCTCGGGCGCCCACGGCGGTTTGACGCCGATCTCATCCTGAATGGCGCGCTTGAAATCGTCATCAGCGAAAGTGAGCATCCCGCAATCGGTGTGGTGAATCAGGAGGATCTCCTGGGTCCCGAGCAGCCGCTGGCTGATGGCCAGCGAGCGGATGACGTCGTCGGTGACGACGCCGCCGGCGTTGCGGATGACGTGGGCGTCCCCCTCGTTGATGCCGAGCACCCGGTAGACGTCGAGCCGGGCATCCATGCAGGCAACGATCGCAATGTGTTTGCTGGGTGGCAGCGGTAGCGGACCCTTGAAAGTGCTCGCGTACTGGGCGTTGTGCGCCAAATATTCGTCGGTAACGGTCACGCCGTCTCCTTAAGAATCGAAACACACGGAGTTGCTGGACAGACTCGATGCCGCGGAGGAGTTTAACAATGGGCGGCTGGAGTTTCACCAGTGAAAATCAGTCGTAGCGGAATGCTTCCGGATGAACCGAATCGGGTCGGCGTCCTGATCGCCACGTGCGACCCCGGGCAGGACCCAGCGCGTTAGCTTGATGCGCCGGGCGAGCCGTCCGTACCGTCGCGGCCGAAGAGTGAGCCGCCGACACCCGCGCTACCGGCGACACCGCCGACGCCGGGCTTCGCTCCGGGCGTACTGCCGGCGTCGCCGCCGTCACCGCCGTCACCGCCGTCACCGCCGCCGTACTGAAGGAAGGTGGGGTTTCCGCCGAAGCCGTAGGGAATCCCGCCGGATCCTGCGTTGCCGCCGCTGCCGCCGGCGCCACCGTCACCATTGCGCCCGATGAAGGGTTGGCCAAAGAAATCGACCCCAACGCGGCCACTTCCGCCGCGACCGCCGGGACCACCGTCGCCGCCGAAACCACCGGGGCCGATAAGCCGGGTGCTACCGCCGGCACCGCCGTTTCCACCCGCACCGCCATTACCGCCGTCGATAGCGCCAAAGATAAGGTCTTCGCTACCCCGACCGCCGGCGCCACCGTTGCCACCGGCCCCACCGCCACCGACCAGCCCGCCGGAGCCGCCGTGGCCGCCATCACCGCCACGGCCGCCGGGGTTCACTGCCGTCTGAAAAAGTGCGCCGCGGCCTCCGGGGGCTCCGTCGCCGCCTCCTCCACCGTCGCCGCCGTTGCCGAAGAGGAAGGCAGGGCCACCGTCCCCGCCGCGCCCGCCGCTGAGCCCCGGATCGTTGTGGGCGGCTCCGAACGCGGTGATTCCTCCCGACCCTCCGTCGCCACCGTTGCCCATAACGAACCCGGCGTTACCACCGCGACCGCCATCGGCGAGCATGCCGCCCGACCCGCCCGCGCCACCGTTACCGAACCCCCAGGCATGACCTCCGTCGCCGCCGGCCCCGCCCCGCGTGGGCACTAATGGGAACTGCCCGCCGACGGACCCGCCGCCATCTCCACCGCGGCCACCGCTGCCGATGAACCCGGCGTCGCCACCACGGCCGCCGGCCTGGCCGGGTCCGCCCGACCCGCCGGCGCCGCCGTCACCGAACCCCCAGGCCCTACCCCCGTCACCGCCGGCCCCCCCAGGCAAGACCGTGGGCGACGTCGGAGTACGAATGGACGCGCCGCCGGCCCCGCCACGTCCGCCGCCGCCGATGAGCCCGGCGTCACCACCGCGACCGCCGGCCTGGCCGGGAGCGCCCGATGCGCCGTCGCCTCCGTTGCCGAGCAACCAGCCGCCGTGGCCACCATTCTGGCCGGGTGCGATCCCGTCGGCGCCGTCGCCGATCAACGGGCGACCGGTCAGTGCCTTCGTCGGCGCGTTCACCGCATCCAAAAGCTGTTGCTCGGCCGCGGCCATCGCACTGGCCGCGTCCGTGCTCGCGTAAGCGTTCACGCTGGCCTGCAGGTTGCGCACGAACTGGTCATGGAAGGCCGCCATCTGGTTGCTGATCGCCTGATATTCCTGGCCGAGCGACCCGAACAGTGCGGCAAGGGCCGTAGACACCTCATCGGTGCCCGCAGCCGCGATGGTCGTAGTCGGGAACGCAGCGAACACGTTGGCCTGGCTGATCGTCGAGCCAATGCGCGCCAACTCCGTTGCCGCGGCGTCGACAACCTCAGGTACCGCAATCACGAATGACATCTGCGTCCTCCAAGCGCCCTCGTAAGCAATCTCCGCAAAGTGTGTCGAGGCGCCCTGAGACGAACGTTTGGAACTCATGAAATCCGCTGGTCACGCCTGATCGGGGTGTTCTCGGGCAGCGTGCGGAGCAGCGGTTCGCGGAGCGAACCATCGTGGAGAGCCTGAGACTCAGGCGGCAAGAGCCTTGGCCGTAACGTCGGCAGCAAGGAGATCGGGCTAACTCAAGGAGCCGCCACCGCCGCTGCCGAACCGCCGGCCCCGCCTGGTAACCCACCGACCAGGTCGATCCCGGGTCCGTCGCGCCTAGCTGCGCCGCGATGAAAAACTGGTCACACGCCGTGACGCCGGTGACGGATCTTCGGCTTGATGTTGCCCATGTTTAGCCGGGGCTGGTGACCCGCTTTAGGTCGAGGCGCCGGAGCCGCCGGCCCCGCCGCCGCCGCCGCCGGTCGCGTACACCCCGCCGCCGCCGCCGTTGCCGACCAGCCCTCGACCGGGATCAACACCGGCCTCACCCGACTGGCCTTCCAGCGTCGACGCCTGGGGCATCAGCGAATTCAATGCCTGCGCCGGCTGCCCGGAACTCAACGCGAACAGAGCCTGGTTCAGCGCATCGGGACCTGGCAGACCGGGCAAGCCGTTGAGGTCCCCGCCCGCCCCGCCGGGGCCCCCGACACCGCCGATACCCCCGATCGCGCCGACACCCCTGTCGAAGCCGGCATTGCCACCGGGACCACCGGAGCCGCCGTGGCCGCCGCGGTGCTGCAGCAGCTGTTGCAGCACATCGTTGTGAGGACCGGGACCCAGGAAGATCCCACCGGTGCCGCCACCTCCGCCGCCACCTCCGTTACCCCCGTTGCCGTCGGCCACACCCAGGGTCAGCGAACTGCCACCGCGCCCGCCCGGGCCACCTTCGCCACCAGGACCGCCGGACCCGATGAACCGAGTGGAACCGCCGTGCCCGCCGGGGCCACCCTCACCACCATGACCGCCGCCACCCTGGCTGGTGGAACCCATACCGCCGGCTCCGCCGGCACCACCGGGACCGCCACCGCCGATCCACCCGCCCATGCCGCCGTTACCGCCGGACCCGCCGGGACCACCGGCAAATACGTCGGTGCCGTTGAAATCGGCGATGCCCTGGCTACCCGCGCCGCCGGGTCCCCCGGCGCCGCCGAATCCATACAGATAGGCATCGCCGCCATTGCCGCCGCGGCCGCCAGGCATCCCGAAACCTACCCCCAGGTCCTCCGGCAGCGGCGCGTTGCCCCCGGGCCCACCCGGCCCGCCGTTGCCGGCAAACCAACCTGCGTCCCCACCGCGACCCCCGCTTGCCAGCGTTCCGCCCGCGCCGCCGGCCCCGCCATTGCCGAAGCCCCAAGCGTCACCTCCGCGGCCACCGAAGCCGCCCTGCAATCCGTCAATCGCCCGGAAATCGGCGCCCCTGCCGCCCTTTCCGCCGCTGCCGATAAACCCGGCGTCGCCGCCTTCCCCACCGGCCTGACCGGGCGCCGTGCCGTCGGCGCCGTCGCCGCCGTTCCCGATGAGCCACCCGCCGTCGCCACCGTCCTGTCCCGGGGCTATGCCGTCGGCGCCGTCGCCGATCAGCGGACGGCCGGTCAACAGCCTGGAGGGACCGTTGACCACCTCGAGCAGCTGTTGCTCTGCCGCGGCCACCGCAGCGGCCGCATCGGTGCTCGCATAGGCGCCCACACTGACCTGCAGGGTGCGCACGAACTGCTCATGAAACGTCGCCAGCTGTGCACTGACCGCCTGATATGCCTGCGCGTGCGCGCCGAACAACGCCGCGATGGCCGCCGACACCTCATCGGCGCCCGCCGCAGCTATCGCCGTCGTCGGGAAAGCGGCGGCCGCGTTGGCATTGCTGATCGCCGAGCCGATCCCCGCCAGCTCCGTCGCCGCGGCGTCGACTAACTCAGGTACCGCGAATACGAACGACATTTGCGCCTCCACTACGTCCTCGCACGTGCCCAACCCGGCCCGAATCAGCACAAAGTCTGTGGGCCGGCACTTCGACGAACCTTCAGAAGTCGTGAAATGCGCCGGTCAGACGCGTGATGCGGGAACCGCCAGAAAAGGCTCGCTACTCTGTCCCAATGCGGCATGGTGGTCGGGCATGACCCGCTTTCTGGCGCGCCGGTTGCTCAACTACCTCGTGCTCTTGGTGTTGGCCTCGTTTCTGACCTACTGCTTGACTTCTCTTGCGTTCTCGCCGCTGGAAAATCTGATGCAGCGCAGTCCGCGGCCGCCGCAAGCGGTGATCGACGCCAAGGCCGCTCAACTGGGGTTGAACCGGCCCATCCCGATCCGCTACGCCCACTGGGTTTCCCACGCCGTTCGCGGGGACTTCGGGGTCACCATCACCGGCCAGCCCGTCGGCACCGAGCTGGGACGGCGCATCGGAACCAGCCTGCGGCTGCTGATCATCGGATCGGTGGTCGGCACGATTCTGGGGGTGGCGATCGGGGCGTGGGGCGCCATCCGCCAATACCGGCTCAGTGACCGCATCATCACCATGCTGGCGTTGCTGGTGCTGAGCACCCCGACGTTCGTCGTGGCCAACCTGCTGATCCTGGGCGCCCTACGGGTCAACTGGGGGCTGGGCCTGCAACTGTTCGACTACACCGGCGAGACCGCACCGGGTGTGGCCGCCGGGACCTGGGAAGCCTTCGGTGACCGGTTGAAGCACCTGGTGTTGCCGTCGCTCACTCTGGCGCTGGGAGCTGCCGCCGGTTACAGCCGCTATCAGCGCAACGCGATGCTCGACGTCCTGGGGCAGGATTTCATCCGCACCGCCCGCGCCAAGGGGCTGACCCGGCGCCGAGCGCTGATCAAACACGGGCTGCGGACCGCGCTGATACCGATGGCCACGCTGTTCGCCTACGGGGTGGCCGGACTGGTCACCGGGGCGGTTTTCGTCGAGAAGATCTTCGGCTGGCACGGCATGGGTGAATGGATGGTCCGGGGTATTTCCACCCAGGACACCAATATCGTCGCGGCGATCACGGTGTTCTCCGGGGCGGTGGTCTTGCTGGCCGGTCTGCTCTCCGATGTCATCTACGCGGCTTTGGACCCGAGAGTGCGAGTGGCATGACCGCCGTGGCCCAGCGAGAGGTCGCGGATTTCACGTCGCGGCGCACCCTGGTGCTGCGCCGGTTCCTGCGCAACCGGTCCGCGGTGGTCTCCCTCGTGGTGCTGGTGCTGCTGTTCGTCGGCTGCTACACGCTGCCCGCGCTGCTGCCCTATTCCTATGAGGACCTTGATTTCGATGCCCTGCTGCAACCGCCCGATGCCCGTCACTGGCTGGGCACCAATGCGCTGGGCCAGGACCTGCTGGCGCAGATATTGCGGGGCATGCAGAAGTCGATGCTGATCGGTGTGTGTGTCGCGGTGATCTCCACCGGCATCGCCGCCACCGTGGGGGCGATCGCGGGGTATTTCGGCGGCTGGCGGGACCGGGCACTCATGTGGGTGGTTGACCTGCTGCTGGTGGTGCCCAGCTTCATCCTGATCGCCATCGTCACTCCGCGAACCAAGAATTCGGCCAACATCATGTTCCTGGTACTGCTGTTGGCCGGCTTCGGGTGGATGGTCAGCTCCCGTATGGTGCGCGGCATGACGATGAGCTTGCGGGAGCGCGAATTCATCCGTGCGGCACGGTTTATGGGGGTTTCCAGCCGCAGGATCATCACCGGCCACGTGATCCCGAACGTGGCGTCGATCCTGATCATCGACGCGGCCCTCAATGTCGCATCCGCCATCTTGGCCGAAACCGGTTTGAGCTTCCTCGGTTTCGGCATCCAGCCACCGGATGTGTCGCTGGGCACGCTGATTGCCGACGGCACCCAGTCCGCGACGACGTACCCCTGGGTCTTCCTGTTTCCGGCCGGGGTACTGGTGCTGATTCTGGTGTGCGCCAACCTGACCGGTGATGGCCTGCGCGATGCCCTGGATCCCGGCAGCAGAACATTGCGCCGTGGTGAGCGATGACCCCGCTGCTCGAGGTGACCGACCTGGCCGTCACTTTCCCCACCGACGGCGATGCGGTGACCGCGGTGCGCGGCATCAGCTACCGCGTCGACCCGGGCGAAGTGGTGGCGATGGTCGGCGAATCGGGGTCGGGTAAGTCCGCGGCGGCAATGGCCGTGGTGGGTCTGCTGCCCGAGTACGCCGAGGTAGGCGGCTCGGTGCGGCTGCAGGGAACCGAACTGCTCGATCTTGGCGACGACGGGATGTCACGCGTCCGCGGCAAGGTGATCGGCACGGTGTTCCAGGATCCAATGTCCGCCCTGACCCCGGTCTACACCGTCGGCGACCAGATCGCCGAAGCGATCCGGGTCCATCAGCCCCGCGTCGGTAAGCAGGAGGCCCGCCGACGCGCCGTGGAACTCCTTGAGCTGGTGGGTATCTCGCAATCCGAGCGGCGAGCCCGCGCGTTCCCGCACGAACTTTCCGGCGGCGAGCGGCAGCGTGTGGTGATCGCGATCGCGATCGCCAACGATCCGGATCTGTTGATCTGCGACGAGCCCACCACCGCACTCGACGTCACCGTGCAGGCGCAGATCCTCGACGTGCTCAGGACGGCCCGCGACGTCACCGGCGCCGGGGTATTGATCATCACCCACGACCTCGGGGTAGTCGCCGAGTTCGCCGACCGGGCGCTGGTCATGTACGCCGGCCGGGTCGTCGAGTCCGCCGGAGTCAGCGATCTCTACCGCGATCGCCAGATGCCTTACACCGTCGGACTGTTGGGATCGGTCCCCCGCCTGGACGCCGCGCAGGGCACCCGGCTGGTGCCGATTCCCGGCGCCCCTCCGTCGCTGGCCGGTATGGATCCGGGTTGCCCATTCGCGCCCCGCTGCCCACTGGTGATCGACGAATGCCGCAGCGCCGAGCCGGAATTGATCGAGGTCGGCGCGGATCACCGGGCAGCCTGCATCCGCACCGACCAGGTCAACGGCCGCAGTGCCGCCGACATCTACGGCGTCAAAACCGAGCGCATCGCGCCGGAACCTCGCGACACGCCGGTCGTCGTGCGGGTGAGCCGCCTGGTCAAGACCTACCGGCTGACCAAGGGCCTGCTGTTGCGCCGGTCGATCGGTGAGGTTCGCGCCGTGGACGGCGTCAGTTTCGAACTGCAGCGGGGCCGCACGCTGGGCATCGTCGGCGAATCAGGCTCGGGCAAGTCGACCACCGTGCATCAGATACTGGAATTGGTTGTGCCGCAATCGGGATCGATCGAAGTGCTGGGCACCGATGTCGCCACCCTGACCCCGGCGAGCCGACGCTCGCTGCGCCGCGACATCCAGGTCGTCTTCCAGGACCCGGTGGCCTCGCTGGATCCGCGGCTTCCCGTCTCCGATCTGCTGGCAGAACCGTTGCAGGCCAACGGCTTCAGCAAGACCGACACGCACGCCCGGGTAGCCGAGCTGCTCGACATCGTCGGGCTGCGCCGCTCTGATGCCAGTCGCTACCCCGCGGAGTTCTCCGGCGGGCAGAAGCAGCGCATCGGTATCGCCAGGGCGCTGGCGTTACAGCCCAAAATTCTGGCGCTCGACGAACCGGTATCCGCCCTTGACGTGTCGATCCAGGCCGGAATCATCAACTTGCTCCTGGACTTGCAAGAGCAATTCCAGCTCTCTTATCTGTTTGTTTCCCATGATCTTTCGGTGGTCAAACACCTCGCCCACGATGTGGTCGTGATGTATGCCGGCGCCATCGTCGAGCAGGGCGACAGCCGGGAGGTTTTCAGCAATCCGCAACACGAATACACGCGGCGGCTGCTTGGCGCGGTGCCGCAACCGAACCCCAGGCAATCATGACCAACCGGACCCGCCTCATCCTTGCGCTGCTGATCGCCGCCCTGATGGTCGCCGGCTGCTCGGCCGCCCCCGTGACGCCGTCAGCCGCGCCGAACGGCGCCGTCGGCACGACCAGCGACATCAACCCGCAGGATCCGGCCACGCTGCGCGACGGCGGCAACCTGCGGCTGGCGCTCAGCGACTTCCCGCCCAACTTCAACACCTTGCACATCGACGGCAATTCGGCGGAGGTCGCGGCGATGCTGAAGGCCACCTTGCCGCGCGCGTTCGTCATCGGGCCCGACGGCTCGACCACGGTCGACACCGACTACTTCACCAGCGTCGAACTCACCCAAGCCGACCCGCAGGTGATCACCTACACCATCAATCCCAAGGCATTCTGGTCCGACGGCACGCCGATCACCTGGCGCGACATCGCCAGCCAGATCCACGCGACCAGCGGCGCCGACAAGGACTTTGCGATCGCGTCACTGGGCGGCGCCGACCGCGTCGCTTCGGTGACCCGCGGCGTCGACGACCGCCAGGCCGTTGTGACCTTCGCCAAGCATTACGCGGAGTGGCGCGGAATGTTCGCCGGCAACGGGATGCTGCTGCCCAGCAGTATGACCGCCACCCCCGAGGCATTCAACAAGGGCCAACTGGAGGCGCCAGGTCCGTCCGCCGGCCCGTTCATCGTGACCTCGCTGGATCGGAGCACGCAACGAATCGTCTTGTCCCGCAACCCTAAATGGTGGGGCGAGCGGCCGAAGCTGGACAGCATCACCTACCTTGTTCTCGACGACGCCGCTCGGTTGCCGGCGCTGCAGAACGCCACTATCGACGCGACCGGAATCGGCTCGCTCGATCAGCTCACCATCGCCGAGCGCACCAAGGGCATCTCGATCCGCCGCGCGCCGGCGCCGAGCTGGAGCCACTTCACCCTCAACGGCGCGCCCGGAGCGATCCTGTCCGACCCGGCGCTGCGGCTGGCGGTCTGCAAGGGAGTCGACCGTCGGACCATCGCCAAAGTGGCCCTTTATGGACTCACCAGTGATCCGACCCCACTGAACAACCACATCTTTGTCGCCGGGCAGGAGGGCTATCAAGACAACAGCACTCCCTACGACCCGGAGCAGGCCAAGCGGGACCTCGACGCGCTGGGCTGGAAACTCAACGGCAAGTTCCGGGAGAAGAACGGTCACCAGCTGGTGGTGCGGCTGCTGTTCTACGATGCGCAGAGCACCCGGCAGTTCGCGCAGGTCGCTCAGCACAGCCTGGCTCAGATCGGGGTGAAACTCGAGCTGCAGTCTCGTTCCGGCAGCGGCTTTTTCAGCAACTACGTCAACGTGGGAGCCTTCGATATCGCGTTGTTCGGGTGGGTCGGCGACGCGTTTCCGCTGTCGTCGCTCACCCAGATCTACACCTCGGACGGGGAAAGCAACTTCGGCAAGATCGGCAGCCCCGAGATCGACGCCGCCATCGAGCGGACGCTGCAGGAACTGGACCCCGCCAAGGCCCGCGCGCTGGCCAACGAGGTCGACAAAATGGTGTGGGCGGAAGGATTCAGCCTGCCGCTGACACAGTCGCCCGGAACCGTAGCGGTGCGCAGCACACTGGCCAATTTCGGTGCCACCGGCCTGGCCGACCTCGGTTACACCGCAATCGGATTCATGCGGGACTGACCTGGCACCGCACCGGCAGGACGGCCGCTTCCGCGGCGGCGGCCAGGTCGATGGCCTTCCACAGCAGCCGTACCGGCGCCCGTGCCGGCATGGCGTCGAGCACCGGCGCCTGGCCGATGAGCCCGTGGTGTTCGCCGCGGCATACCGCTGCCGCGATAGCCAGGGCGGCAGGCTCCCGAAAATCCAGGGCACTGTGCGCCATCGTCGGTAACTCCACGAGCACCGCGTCGGGCACCAGCGACGCCACCCGTTCGGCTACCGCCGGCGGCGTGATGAGGTCGCGGCCACCGGAAACCACCACCGTCGGCCAGCCGAATTTCGGCATCTCGGCCACCAAGTCATACGGCTCGGACTCGAAGGCAGAGGTTGCTTTCAGGGTTTCCCGCATCGCCACGGCGGGGTCGAGGGGCAGGCCGTCGGGCTCGGCGGCGTAGTCGAGTTCGCGGAATGCGATGCGGCTGACCAGATCGTTCTCGTAGCGGTAGGGCACCTTCCGATTGACCGCGGTGGTGACCCGGCAGAGCCCGCGCCACAGCATCGTACGGCCGTCGAGCAACAGGTCCAGTTGCCGGCCGAGGAGCTTGGCGCCGCCGTAGCCGTAAATTGCCGCCGCAACCTGTGCCGCCGAGGCGGTCATCACGCCGGAGTCGACCAACCGGCGAACCTTGGGCGCCAGCGCGGCCGTCTCCGGACTGTCACCCTTGAGCAGCAGCCTGCGGATAGCGTCGCGGGCCAGCGCTATGTCGTGGCGCGACAACACCGGGGAGTCGAGGATCATCGCCTTCACCCGGCAGGGATGACGCACCCCCAAGCCGGCCGCAATATAGGTGCCGTACGACGTGCCGTAAACGACGGCCGAGTCGACGTGCGCGTCGTCGAGCACCGCGGCCACGTCGTCGACGACCTGGTCTATGGTCAGCGCCTCGGGCGGCAGATCGGCGCCCGAGTCGTCGTGGCGCGACATGCCGACGCCACGGTGCTCGATCATGATCACGTCCAGACCGGCCGAGGCGGCACGCCGGCGCAGCCCCTGGTACAACCGCATCGACGCCACTCCCGGTCCGCCCGGGATGATGACCAGCGGGTGCGCGGATTTGCGACCGGTGCGCACGTAATACAGGTCGAACTCATCGTCGCTTCCGGGTGACACCGGCCGGCGCACCGGCCGCACCCCCGGCAGTCTCGCCAATTTCTCGTGTACCCGGCGTCTTTTGGCATTCATCGTCATAGGTGTTGCCCCGCCATGCGTACCATTCTGCCGACAACCGCTGCGCTCGGCAGTTCGGCGGTGTGGCCTCAGCTGAGCAGCAGGTCGGCGGCCTTCTCGCCGATCAGCACTGATGGCGCGTGGGTGTGTCCCCTGACGGTGCTCGGCATCACCGATGCGTCGGCGACCCGGAGCCGGTCGACTCCGCGGACCCGCAGCTGCGGATCGACCACGCTGTTGTCGTCGGTGCCCATCCGGCACGTGCCCAACGGATGGTAAAGGGTGTGCGAGCACGTTTCCAGGGCCGCCTCGAGTGTTGCCTCGTTCAGCTCGGCGCAATTGCGTGGCCGGGCGATCGGACCCAGCAGTCCTTTGAGCGACGGCGCGTCGGCGATCCGGGCACACAACCGCAGGCCGGCCATCATCGCGGCCCGGTCGATTCCTTGGCGATCCGAGAGGTAGCGCGGGTCGATGACCGGTTTGGCATGCGGGTCGGCCGAGCGCAGCGTCACCTGGCCGCGGCTTTCCGGGGCGACCAGGATCGGCCCGAGCACCACTCCATGACCGGGCGGCCGGACGAGCAGACCCTCGTCGTAAAAGGGCGCCGGGGCAAAGATCAGCTCCAGATCGGGCAGTTCGAGATCTGGTCGGCTGCGGATGAAGCCGTATGCCTCGCCGACGTTGGACGTGAGCATGCCGCGGCGCCGCAGCAGATAGTCGAGTACCTGTCGTGGCTTCTCGGCCGCGGCCAGGCTGTCGCCGGCGACGTCGAAACCCATCGGTGTGACCAGGTGATCCAGCAGGTTCTGCCCTACCTCCGGCGCGTGGTAGACGGTGTGGATGCCGTGCTCGGCGAGGTGATCGCGGGCGCCGATGCCAGAGAGCATCAGCAGTTGCGGGCTGTTGACGGCGCCGCCGCACAGCACGACCTCACGGCGGGCGTGGACCACGCAGGCTTGACCGCCACGCTGGTATTCCACGCCGACCGCCCGGTTTCCGTCGATCACGATTCGGGTAGCGGTGGCCTCGGTGAGCACCCGCAGGTTCTTACGGCGCAGCGCGGGCTTGAGGTAGGCGTCGGCGGTGCTGTATCGCGCGCCTCGACGCTGGGTGACAATGGTCTCGCAAAACCCTTCCGGGTCAGGGGAATTGGGCTGCGCACCGGCAAAACCGCACTCACGTGTCGCGGCCAGGAAGGCCGCGGTCGACGGCCGGGGGCTGCGCTGACGGGAGATGTGCAGTGGACCGGTCACCCCGCTGTCGTCTCCGCTGACGAAGTGCCAGGCGGCGGTGACATTTTCGATCCGACGGAAATACCCGAGCACCTCGGTGTACGACCACTGCGGGCCGGCACGCCGCGCCCACTCTTCGTAGTCCGCTTTGAACCCGCGCACCCACATCATCGCGTTCATCGACGATGAGCCGCCGAGTACTTTGCCTCGGGGCCAATAGATTTCACGCCCGGCGAGCTCCGGCTGCGGTTCGGTCAGGTAGTCCCAGTCGATCTCGCTGCGAAACAGCTTGGAAAATGCCGCCGGAATACCGATGAAGCGGTTCTTGTCCCGGGGACCGGCTTCCAGCGCTACTACCGAGGTGGCCGGATCGGCACTGAGCCGATTGGCCACGACCGCCCCGGCCGATCCGGTGCCCACCACCACGTAGTCGCAGTGAATCTCCGTCGCCGGTGACTGGCGGGACAGCCGCCGATTGCTAGGCATGGAGATCGATGCGGTGCGCGTTGGCGACACCGTCATAGCGCTCGGGACTGCACGTCAGCACGATCACCTGCCCGTGAGTGCCCACAGTGTCGAATACCTCCCCCATCTTGGCCAATCGTTCCGGATCGGTGAACCCTAGCGCGTCGTCGACCACCACCGGCACGGTATCCTCCTTGGCGACCAGGGCCGCCCCGGCGAACCGGGCCAGGATGCCGAGCTGCTCTTTGGCGCCTCCGGACAACGACTCGTAGGGCACCGTGATGCCGTTCAGGGTGCGGCTGCGGATCTTCAAGTCACTGTCGACATCGACCTCGAAGGCGGGCCCGAACACCGGACGACCGAGCCGGTGCAGCTCCGCGCGGTACGGCTGGACGTAGCGCAACCGGGTGCTGTCGCGGTGGCGTGCCATCACCGACCGCAGCAGCTGCGCGGCCCGGGCCCGGCGGCCGACGCGGGCGTGCCGGCTTGCGGCGTGTTCACGTTCGGTCTCGGCGGCGTCGAGCTTGCCTTTGCGGCCCTCACTGCCGAACACCGAGAGTTCAATGCTGATCTCTCGCAACGCATTTACGGCATCATCGTGACGCTCGCGTAGCGACGCTGCCATGTCGGTGGCTTCCTTCAGCTCGGCGGCCACCGCCTCGGGCGCCATGGCCGCGAGGGCTTCGGCGAGTTCGGCCACCCGCCGCTCGGCGGTTTCTCGCGAGCGCAGATCCGCGTCGGCTTTGACCGCCAGCTGTGCATCGCTGACCGAGGCTCGCGCCTGCGCCAACCGGACTCGGACCGAGTCGAGTTCGGCGAGTTGAGTTTCCACCTTATGCCGTAGCACCGTTGCCTGCGTGGACGTCTCGGCCAGCTGACGACCAGCGGTTGCGGCAGCCCGGCGCCGGGTCTCACATTCGGTCTCCGCGACCGTGCGGGCGGCCTCGGCCGCGTGCAGCTCGACGCGGGCGGTCGCGGCGTCCGTCGCGAACAGATCCGGCTCGGCCGGTTGACTGGCATGCAACTGAGCCACCCGAGCGCGGAGTTGATCCACCTGTTCGTCGCCGCACAGGCCGGCCAGGGTGGCGATCAGCTGATCGCGCTTGCTGTGCAGTTCCCGGCGCCGCTGGTCGGCAGCTCGGGCATCCGCCACGCTGGCGATCCCGCCGGCCGTCAGGGCATCAGCCAGCTCTTGTTGTGCCGCAACATGTTTGGCCTGTACCTCCCGCGCGGCCGGCCCGTGGCTGATTCGCGCGGTGAGGACGCCCGGCACCGTCACCTCGGCGGGCCCGGCGGCCGTGATCGACCAGCGTTCGCCCGCCGCCAGCGACACCCGCTGCTCACCGACGACGAGCTCGATGTCGCGTGCGGCGCTGAATTCCACCGCGGCGCAGAGTGCCGCCAGCTGCCCGTCTGATCGATCGACCGCCGCGGCGGCCTCATCGATTCGACGCATCACCTGTTCGGTCACCGTCACGTCGGACAGCGCTGTGCAGACCCGGTCACATTCGCGGTGGATGGCGTCGATCCTGGCCAGCCGGTCACTCAACCGGTCAGCCTCCTCGCGGCCAACGATCAGATCGAGCGACCGCCGGGCAGACTCGGCGCGGGCTTGGGCAGCCGTTAGCACCTGGATGGCTTCCACCACCGCGGCGTCACCCACCGCAGCCGCCTGCGCCGCCGCCTTCTGTTCATCGGCGGCTTGTTGAGCTTCGACCCGCAAGGCCGCGACGGTAGTGGTGCGAGCGTCGACGTCGGCGACTAGAGCCCGCCGCTCGGCATGCGCTGCGGTTGATGCGGCACCGGCTGCGGCCGCTGCGGCGGCGACGAGTTTGGCTTCCCGCTCTTCGGTGGTGAGCGCGGCAATCTTGTCGGCCGCAGCCTGCGCCGCGGCGAGCCGAGGACCGGCGTTGCGGTGTTGCTGCGACAACTCGGCCACCCGTCGGGTCAGCTCAGCATGGCGACGGACCCGCTCGTCGACCTCGGCCACGGCGGCCGCACACTCCGCCACCGCGGCCTCGGCGTCGGCGAGCGCGGTGATGGCGGCGGCCCATTCCCCGGTGGGCCGTCCCGTCGCGGTGAAGTAGCGCGCGTATTCGGCGTCGATCCGCTCGATCAACAAGGGCTCGGCGCCGGATAGCGCCGCGTCATCCCCGGCCGCCACATCGAGCGCGCGCGACAACGCATCGCAGCCCGACAGATCCACCGCGACCGTCGACGCCGCCTGCAGCACTCGCTGCGCATGCCAAAGTTCGGTATCGACGGTCTCGGCCAGCATTGCCCGCACCCGATCGTGTGCCTCGTCGCCGGTCAATTGCTCGCGGCGCGGCGCCACCATGGTCAGCTCGGTCTCGGGCCGCTTGTGGAAGCGCTTACGGTAGACGAAACGATAAGGACCACTGCTGATTTCGGCGGTGACTTCGGAGCCGACGTCCGCATGGGTCGGCTTGACCTGCTTGACGTCCTTCTTCGTCGATCGATCCTTGGATTCCAGCAACAGGTCCAGCGCCTCGATCATCGACGACTTGCCGCTCTCGTTGGCGCCGCACACCACCACCACGCCGTGATCGGGAAACTCGATCTCCCGATGGGAGATACCGCGATAGTTCGACAGGACGAGCCGGTGCAGTCTCATGCGACGCCCCGGTCGGTCAGCCGCAGCAGCAGCGCCAAGGCTGCCTGGGCATCCACGGCCTCATCGCCCTCGCCCGCGCGTGCCGTTGCGACCAACTCCTCGACCGCGGCGGCGGCGAACCCCCCGATGCCGAGGTCGCAGAATTCGCCGTCGGCCGGTACCACCGCCAGATCGGTGTGCCGCTCCCATAAGCCCAGCCATGCGAACAACCGCGCGTACCTGTCCAAGCAGACGTCCAACGCGGCGCGGTCGGTGACCGTTAGTGAGCCGGTCAGTGCCAGCCGCACCGCGGTGCGTTCCTTGTCGGTCATCAGATCCAGGTTCATGTCCAGGTCGGCGATGTCGCGGCTGGTGTCCACCTGGTTGTGCAACGTAACGAAACGCCAACGCCCGACATACCTGGCGTCGACCGCTACCGGACGTCGTGCATCGGTTTCATCGATGTCGACTACCAAGACGTAACCCGGATCCGCTTCGACATCGTCGAAATTGGTGACTTCGGGCGAACCGGAATACCACACTCGGCCGCTGCCGCCGACCTGGGTGCGCGAATGCTTATCGCCAAGGGCCACATAGTGAATCAGGCCGGCAACCAATGCCCGGTCGAGTGCGCCGAGGTGGATCAGGGATGGCTTGTCCCGGTCGGGATCCAAGACGTCGACGCCGCCGTGGGCGACGAGCACCCTGGTGACATCGGCAGCGGAAAGCGGGGTCAAGCCCTCCAGCACCTCGGCGACCAGGTCGGTGGTGGGCGCTTTCGACCGCCACGGTGCGGCGACAATCTGCAGGCCCGGCCGGACCTCATGGACGCCGGGCCGGTCGAGCACCACCACATTGTCTGGACATTCGGCCCGGAACAGCACGCTGGTGTACACCGACGATGCGTCCAACGGGTCATGGTTGCCAGGCAACAGATAGACGGGAATTCCGATGGCGCGCATGGCTTCCAGCGATTGGCCGATCACCTGCGGAGCGAGCTGGTTGTGTTCGAAGACGTCGCCGGCCACCACCACGAATTCGGCGCCGACCTCGGCGGCCAGCGCGTTGAGTCCGGCGACTGCGTCGCGGCGGGCAGCCGAATAGCGTGGCTGGGCGTCGCCGGCAAGGAAGTGCCGGGTCATGCCCAATTGCCAGTCAGCGGTGTGCAGGAATCGCATCCTGGCACCCTCCCTTCTGGGCTACTCGTCTTCGGCACCGCGAGTGTAGGACTCGGTGCCGACAAGTAGCGGGACCTCGCTCGGCAGGTTCCCCCGGGGGCCACCGAGTCGTTGACCCGGACAGTCACTCGCGTCACTCTGGTTTCGCGGCGACGTCTTCGAGTTTCTCGGCGGAGTGCCCCAGCAGGTGCGGCGGCCCCCGGACGTGGGGTCGGCTGCCACGGCCCGAGGTGACACCGAGAGACGCGCGGCGCGACGCCCAGGCCGATGGGCCCCGGATGACCCTGGGAAGCTCGTCGTGCGTCGCTTCGCATAGGCCACCAGAGCGCCGAATTGGGTAGCGGCGAACTTGATCTCAGCGCTCTCCGAGAGCGTGGGCGTCAAGTGGGTTGAACCGGTTGACGATCAGCGGATCGGCGCTGGTGAACGGGAAGTCCGGGAGGTCCTCGAGGTGGGTTTTGAATGTCGCCGCGAGCGCTTCGCGCCAGTGAGCGCTCACCGACGCCCGATAGCCGATGTCGCCGGGGGTCGGCTGGTCGAAGAAGATGCAGAAGTGCATTTCCGGGGCATCAACAACCTCGATGTGGTGCGGGTAGGCGCGGGGAATGAAGTAGACGTCGCCCCGCCGCAGGTACCAGGTGTCCAGCTTGCCGCCGGGACTCATCACGGTCATGCGCGCCGAGCCCCGGTTGACGTAGCCCATCTCGGCGGTGATCGGGTGCCAGTGCGGCTCACGCATCCCGTCCTCGCGGATTCGTAAGGAGTACATCGCGATAAGTCTTTAGCCCGAAGTCCTCGGGCCGTTCGTTGCGGAACGCGATGACGAATTCGCACACGTCGGTGCCGATGTTTTCGATGTGGTGCAGGGAACCGGAGTCGATGTGGAACATGTCGCCCGCGTGCACCACGAACGAGGCGCACTGGCTACCAATGTCGAGCACCGAGACCAGAGCGGTGCCCGAAACACAGTAGGTCAGTTCGTTGGCATTGGCGTGTCAGTGCGGTGTGCGCATGGTGTGCGCATCGCGCCCGGGTTGATCAGCAGCCGTTTGATTGACAGGCCCTTCAGGATGGGGAAGGTGTCGGCCGTCAGCCGCTGGATGGAACCGAGGTCGGACTCTTCGACGATTTCACCGTCAATCAGTGATGCGACGTGTGTGCTTGTCTGCGTGAGCATTTCATTCGCGTCAATTCCTGGATCGAAGATCGCGGTGGATTGCTACCCCCTACGATCCCGCTGCCGGCGGCGCGCCGTCCAAGACCCGGTTTCGGTGTGTCGATCAGCGTTGGTTATCGGGGCCTTCCGCGACGCACCCACGGGCCACATCTAGCCGGCACTGATGCGGTGCAGGGTGTTTTCAAAAAGCACGTCGAGGACATGTTGATTGCTTGTGGTGGCGTCACCGATGAGCACGAGGTTCGACAGCTGTGCGAAGGAGAAGTATTGCGTCCGCGCTGCGTCGGTGGAGCTTCCGATGATTGTGGTGACAGAGATCCGGAAGAGGTGCGGTCCGTTCACCGAGCGGGAGTCTTCGATCATGCGCACCGTGTAATTTATGGTGTCCGCGAAGGTGAATCGTGAGCACCTGGACATCAGGGCGGTCATCTTGTCAAAGCCGCTTTGGTTGAACTCACGGCCGATTCGCAGGCGAACGTCGGGATGCTGGCCGGAACTCTCGGGCCGATCGGCGGGATCACGCCCCGCGATTTCGGCACCCCCGGCAATGCCGGGCGCTAAGTCGTTGACGTTGGCGCATTCGGCCGGATCGTAGTCCAGGGCGCCGTCGTGGAACGGTTGCATCCTGAAGTATCCGAACCTGTCGGCGCCCTCGGTAGTGGCGTTGACGGTCCACGTTGTGGGGAAATCGGCGGGCTTGGGAAGCAGGTCGGCCAGTTGTTGGTCAGACAGCGCCGCCAGTCCAGGTGCCAACGACGGGGTGGTTTCTCGCCAATGTCGCAGCGCGACGGGCGCAGTGATCAGGACGGCAACGATGGCAACCGAACACAACAGGGCGGCAACGGAAAGCGTTGCTCGCGAATCGTGTTGGCTGCGCGTAGGCCAGCTCACAGGGCGCGCAGCCTTTGCAGCGTTTGGGAGGCGCGGCGCTGCACCAGTTCACGATCGCCGGCGTTTTCCATGTAGACGGAGCATTCCAGGATGACGCCACGCAACGCGTAGTAGCTGGCGCGGTAGGTCGCCGGTGGTTCGTCACTGCCAGCAGTGACAAATGTTCTGGTGACCACGACGGCGACAACGACGTTGTCAGTCCAATGGTCGTGGAGCACCGTGGTGGCCGAGCGCTGATCTTTGAGCCGTCCGTTGAAGTCGTAGTTGGCCACCTGGTAGGACCCGCATCGGCCCAGCCAGTCCAGGTAATTGGCGATGCGGTCCGGGCCGTCGGGAACCACCGAGATTTCGAAATGCGCATTGGGGCCGTGCTCGTCGCTTTCTCCGGTCGCCGGCCAATCCCAGACTCGAGCGTCGCGGGCAATCAGCTGGGTGTAGCGGTCGACGTCCAGTTCCGCGGCCAGTGCCGCCCCGGAATGGGTCAGCAGTTGCGGGATCTGTGTGCACTGGGCCGGTCCATACCCGGCCCGCGGGCCAAGCTGGGGCGCGGTACTCGAGGCAGTAGTCTCCGAGAACGCGCGGCGGCGCAACGACCCCGACAAGCCGTACCCCCAGTCCGTCGGAAAGTCGCCGCTCGACGGAAGCGCGCCGGCCAAGACCCAATCCGGTCGCGATGCCAGGCTCGTCAAAGGGTTTGCGCGAGGCCCGATCACAAGCACCGTCACCCCACACACGCCGAGCACGGCTAGTGCCGCACCGGCCACCAGGTACGGCCAAGATCGGCGCCGCGCGCCCGTCCGTGATCGCCGAACGCGCGGCGCGAACCACCCGCTCAACGCCATCCCATCCTCCTGTCTGCGGCGTTCGCGCCACCACCCGGATTGACGAAACATCTCACCCCGGAGCCCAAGTGCACGCCAGTCGGTTTGGTAGGTGGGCTTGGCCGGGGTCTGTCGGCGGCACAACCAGAGAAGCCATGCACCTGCCCGCGCGCCGGTGGTCTACATCGCCGGCGACGACGTTGCGCGTGCGGCTGTTTTGCCCGAGGATAGCTGCCCCGTGCCCACCCTCATCGTCACGGATCTGCACGTGGTGGTGTGCTGTGTGCTGTGCCCTTTCACCTGTGCGCAATGCTGGGCTGCGATGTGATGAGGGAGTCGAACCCTTAGCACTGCCCTCCGTGCACCAGGAGAGACCGGGCTTTGCCCGCCGGTCGGGGGCTTGTGCACGCCTCCGCGACAACTACCTGCGTCACCTCGGCTGGTCAGTCCAGCAGCTCTACCTCCCAGTTGACGCGTTGTATCTGAATATCAAGCTCACGAATCTGGCGCGCCAGATCATCGGCCTGGGTGCGTAGCTCGGCAACCGGCAAGGCGGACAACATTTTCAGCTCGGACCGCAGTTGCCGCGAATAGCCGGGGTGGCCACTGCCGGCGGCCGCATCTGCTGCCGCGGTCACGATGTGGTGACGCAGGCGTAGCGCGTCTCGGCAGGCTAGCGCGTCCGTCAGCGTGCCGTCTGCACCAATCACCGTGGCAGCATTGGTGCGATTGATACACCGGATGAGCATTTCATATTCGCCTAACACCTCGCCCGCTTCGACGAGCAGAGCCGCAGCATCCTCGGCAGGGTCTTCGCCTTCCTGATAGCGGGCGTTGTTCACGACGCGGGAGCGCAGCTGCTCGAAGCGGCGCGCCGCATCCGCGCGCAGCGATAACGCCTCCGCCAGCTTCATAATTTCGCCTCCTCGTCATCGTCAACCCCAATCGGGCGTCCGCACCGGGGCTTGCCGGTGGGCACTAGCATGATGCCGCAAAATCGGTTGGCTGGCGATTCACTTTTCGCGGATGCGCTTCCATGACCTCGGCTTGACAGCCCAATGGACGAGTATCGCGACCTGGCATCGCCGCGATGCGTCAACCGTCACCCGGAATGCCGTGCCGCTTCTTGGATGAGTTGGAACCGGGAGGTGATCCCGAGCTTCGTGTAGACGTGGGTGAGGTGGGCTTGCACCGTGCGCGGTGACAGAAAGAGCCGGGCGGCGATGTCTTTGTTACCCAGACCTTTGGTGACCAATCCGACGACGTCGAGTTCGGCCGGGGTCAAAGACTCCCAGCCGCTGGACGCGCGTTTGCGTTCGCCGCGGCCGCGCTGCGCGTAGCTGATTGCTTCGTCGGTTCCCAGCAGCGCACCTTCTGCCCAGGCGGCATCGAAGTTGTTCTGGCCCATTGTATCTTGCAATGCGGTAACCGACGCCTCGTAGCCGGACTGGTGGACCCGGAACCGCACCTGGCCCATACGCTGGCGGCAGGCATCGGCCGCACCGAAAAGTCGTGCTGCTCGCTGGCTGTCGTTGCGCCTGCTCAGATCGGCCAACACGTCGAGGTTCTGGAAGATGCAGGTACACACCGCTTTTCACGGTGCAGGCGAGAGCGTCGCGGACGTGGCGTTCGGCCTGGTCCGGCAGGCCCTGAGCCGTCGCCACCCGAGCGTGAACCAGATGTGCCACCACCCGGTGCCAGCCGGTCGCCACAGCGACGGCGTCGTCGGTCCACGACCGGGCTGCGCTGAGATCACCTTGGGCCAGCGCCACCTCGACCGCGTTGAAGGCCCGTTGCGCCACCGCCAACTTTGGCTGAGCCACACTCAGGCAGCGCCAGGCGGCCTCGCTTGCGCCGTCCGCCGCCGCGACCTCGCCGCCGGCCAGCGCCGCTTGCGCCGACGCCACGTACCCCAGTCCCAGGAAGTACTCGCCGAGGTCCGCCACGGCCTCCAGCGCCACTTCCGCTGCTGCGCTTGCCGCGCTCACGTCGCCCCGCTGCGCCTGCGCAACGCCCAAGCCCATGAGGCCTGACGCCGCGAGAAACTCATCATGCGCCGGTTGGCAATCGGCCACCACCGCGCTGAATTGTGCTACGGCGTCAACCAGGTCCCCCCGCATCAGCAGTGCCCATCCGAGACTGAGGCCACATTGACGCGCGCCGAACCTGTCGCCGACGGCGTCGGCGACATCACGTCCCTCTTCGGCGGTCGCGCGGGCTGCCACCGGGTCACCCTGCATGACAGCCGTATTCGACTGCTGGGCAAGGATCTGGCTCAGCCTCCACCGGTCGCCGATTGCGCGGGCCAGGTCAGCCGCCTCGGCGTAGTACGCTGCGGCCGCGTCGGCGTCGTAGAGGTAGCCCGCGACGATGCCGCACGCCGTCAAGACCCGCGCCAGCAGAGCCGGATCGGCGAGTTCACGAGCGAGGATCAGGGCGTGCTGTGCCCGAGCCATGCCGTCGCCGCGAAATAGAGTGACAACAGCCATGTCCGCCAGCGCCCGAGCCCGCGTGGCGGGTGTGACTTGCTGTTTGCTCGCTTGGTCGATGGGTATCGCGTCGAACCACGCACAGCCTTCCAGGATGCGGCCCCGGGTGTGCCACAGCGGCTGCAGTGAGGACGCAAGTCCGAGCGCCTGTTCGAGGTCGGAGTTTTCCAGGCTCCAGGTGAAAGCGCTTCGGAGATTGTCCATATTGGTTTCGGCCTGTTGGATCAGCTGCTCGTAGTCGGTGCGTCCCGGCGTGTCCAGCAACGCAGCAATCGATGCGTAGTAGTCGCGGTGTCGCGCCCGGATGGCATCGGCCTCTTCGGATTCACTCAGCTTCTCCAGCGCGTACTGGCGAACCGTCTCCAGCAGCCGGTATCGAGTTCGGCCGCTTGAGTTTTCGGCGAGCACCAGCGATTTGTCCACCAGCAGGGTGAGCTGATCGAGCACTTGGTACGGTTCGATGTCGTCGCCCCCGGCGACCGTTTGCGCGGCGGTCAGGTCGAAGCCACCGAGGAATACCGCGAGCCGGCGAAACAGGCTGCGTTCGGTTTGGGTGAGCAGCGCGTGGGACCAATCGACCGAGGCCCGCAACGTCTGCTGGCGGCGCACCGCGGTGCGCGAACCACCGGTCAGCAACCGGAATCGGTCATGCAGCCCATCGACGATCTCCGTCAGCGACATCGTCCGGACCCGCGCGGCCGCCAGTTCGATCGCCAGCGGCATGCCATCAAGTCGGGTGCAGATCTGCGCCACCGCGCCGGCGTTGTCGTCGTTCACGGTGAAGCCGGCCTGGGCCAGGCGGGCGCGGTCGGCGAACAACTCGACGGCGTCGTCCGCCAGCGACAGTGAGGGCAGCTGCCACGCCGCTTCGCCCGCCACCCCGAGCGGCTCACGGCTGGTGGCGAGCACCGTCAGTCCCGTTGCGGCAGTGAGCAATCCAGTGACCAGCTTGGAGCTCGCGTCGAGCAGGTGCTCGCAGTTGTCCAGCACGATCAATACCTGCCGGCCGCGGAGGAACCGCAGCAGCGTGTCCATCGTCGATCGCCCCGGCAGGTCCGGTAGACCGAGTGCACGGGCAGCCGTGACCGGCACAACGTCGGGGTGGCTGATCGGCGCCAAATCGACGTAGCACACGCCGTCGCGGAACTTGTCGGCGATCAGGGCGGCGACATGCACCGCCAGCCGTGTCTTACCTACCCCGCCCGCTCCGGTCAGGGTAACCAGCCGACTATCTGCGAGCGTGTCCTGCAGGCTCGTCATTTCAGCTTGGCGGCCAACGAAATTCGTCAGGTTCACCGGAAGATTGCGGGTCGCAATGGTGACGGGTGTGCGCAGCGGCGGGAAGTTGTTGCACAGGTCGGGATGACACAGCTGGACAACTCGCTCGGGCCGGGGCAGATCGCGCAACGGGTGACTGCCGAGATCGCTCAACCACGCGTCGGCCGGGAGCTGATCGATGACCAGATCGCTGGTGATCCCCGACAGCACCGTCTGGCCGCCGTGGGCCAGGTCGCGCAGCCGTGCGGTGCGATTGATCTCCGGCCCCACGTAATTGCCGTCGCCGCTGGTCTGGCTGCGTAGCCGCACCTCACCGGTGTGCACCCCGATACGCAGCCTGATCGGCGCCAGCGGCGCGCGCTGCAGCTGCACCGCACAGGCCACCGCGTCGGAGGCACGTGCAAAGGCGATCACGAAGCTGTCACCCTCGCCCTGCTCGATCGGCCGGACACCGTCGTGGGCGGCGATCGCCTCGGATACCGTCTGATCCAGGCGGGTGATAGCGGCCGCCATCCCGTCGGGTTGCGTTTCCCACAGCCGTGTCGAGCCCTCAACGTCAGCCAGCAGCAACGTCACCGTTCCGGTTGGTAGCTCGCTCATGCCCACGTCGCTCCAGTCGATTTCGCTCATGTTAGCCAGCATGGGGAGACGCCGATCGCAAAACATCGGCGGAATGGCTAATCGTGGGAGTTGCGGGGGCGTCTACATACGCGTCTCTACGAGTTGCGGATTTAGGTAGTGCGGCCGATGGCCGTTGGCCGGCCTGGAAGCCGATCACCGGGATATCCGGGCCCGCGATGCATGGTTTGAGGAGCTTGCGCTCGCCGACGAATCTGTCAGTCCGCCGCGATAGTATTAGCACATGTGTTCGAATCGGGAGTCGGTGGTGGCGGTGCTGGACCGTCTCGATGCCGACGTCGACGAGCTGATCGAGATGTCTTTCGAGGCGCTCACCACCCCCGAACGGTTGCGGGTGCTGGAGCGCCTGGAGCGGGTGGCGCGCCAGTTACCAGTCGCCCAGCACGCGTTGATCAACCAGATCGGCGAGCAGTCCAGCGAAGAGGAGCTGGGCGGGAAGCTGCCCGCGGCGCTGGCCAACCGGTTGCGGATCACGCGGGCGGAGGCCAGCCGGCGGGTGGCGGAGGCTGCCGAGCTCGGTGGGCGCCGCGCGTTGACCGGTGAACTGTTGGCACCGCAGCTCAGCGCCACCGCTGCCGCCCAGCGCGACGGCCATATCGGCGAGGCGCATGTGCGGGTGATCCGCGACTTCGTTCGTCACCTGCCGGTAGAGGTGGACATCGAGACTCGCGAGAAAGCCGAGGCCCATCTGGCCGGGCTGGCCACCCGGTTTCGCCCTGACCAGTTGGGGAAGCTGGCGCAGCGGCTGATGGACTGCCTCAATCCCGATGGCACCTTCACCGATGAGGACAGGGCACGGCGACGCGGTCTGACCTTGGGAAGGCAGGGGTCGGATGGGATGTCGCGTATCAGCGGCTACCTGACCCCGCAAGCCCGCGCCACGCTCGATGCCGTCTTAGCCAAGCTGGCCGCCCCGGGCATCTGCAACCCGGCCGACGAAAGCCCGGTGATTGACGGCCCGGCACCCGACGATGCCGCCCAGCGCGACACCCGCTCGGAAGGCCAACGAAACCACGACGGGCTACTGGCCGGCCTGCGCGCGCTACTGGCCAGCGGAAAACTCGGCCAGCACCACGGCCTACCGGCCGCCATCATCGTGACCACCACCCTCAAAGACCTCGAAGCCGCCGCCGGCACCGCACTCACCGCCGGCGGCACCCTGCTACCCATGTCCGACGTCATCGCTCTGGCCCGCCACGCCCACCATTACCTCACCATTTTCGACCAGGCCAAACCCCTGGCGCTGTATCACAGCAAACGCCTGGCCTCACCGGGGCAACGAATTGTCTTATACGCCAGCGATCGTGGCTGCACCGCACCCGGATGCGACGTGCCGGGATATCGCTGCCAGGTCCACCATGTGCGGGACTGGGCCAGCACCCATCGCAGCGACATCGACCAACTCACCCTGGCCTGCGGACCCCACCACAAACTCCTCGACAACGGCTGGACCACCCGCAAAAACGCCCACGGCGACACCGAATGGATCCCACCGGCCCACCTGGATCGCGGCCAACCCCGCACCAACACCATGCATCACCCCGAAAAACTGCTCCGCGACGGAGACGACGACGAAGAGGATGCGGCGTAGCGACCTGGTTTTCGGATTCACTAGCGTGAGCCCAATGAATGAGCAGCACCGCAACCTCGTGCTGATGCGACACGCGAAGTCGGCCTACCCGGACGGCGTCGCCGACTACGACCGGCCGTTGGCGCCACGGGGTATCCGCGAGGCCCGGCTGGCCGGTGAGTGGTTGCGGGCTAACGTGCCGACGGTCGACAGCGTGCTGTGCTCGACGGCCACTCGCACCCGAGAGACGTTGGTACGCACCGGCATCGATGCGCCGGTGCGCTACGCGCAGCGCCTCTACGGCGCCACTCCCGGCGCCGTGATCGAGGAGATCAACCGGGTGGCCGATGAGATCACCACCCTGCTCGTCATCGGTCACGAACCGACCACGTCGGCGCTGGCCCTCATTCTGGCCACCGCCGACAGCACCAAATCTACAGTTGCACAACGTATTTCGGAAAAGTTCCCGACGTCGGCGATCGCCGTGCTACGGATCGAAGGACGTTGGGAGGATCTGCGACCCGGCGACGCCTCGCTCGTCGCCTTCCATGTGCCGCGGGAGGCCTGACCACCGAGCTGTCCCGCCGCCCCTCCGGCTCAGGCGTTGGTGGCCAGCGTCAGCTCCATCAGCTTGATGGCCTGCCCACAGGCGTCGATACCGGGCGCCGGCGGGTTGACCCACCACCCGACCACTCCCGCCGCATCGCTGGCCACACCGCACGCGCCGTTGGGATCGCCGGTCCGCATCACAATCGAGTCGATGCCCTGGATCGTGCGATTTTCGACCTGGTATTTCAGACCCTCGGCGACCTTGCGCTCGTTGCTCAGGCTGCCCTGCTCGAACCAGAACCGGGTGATGTCGATCAAACCGGCCGGGTTGGCCGCCTGCCACCGGCATATCGCGCCCACGAATGTGCTTTGGATGTCGAGCGGATCTGCACCGACGGTCTTGGCCAGGATGTCGGTGGTCAGGACCTCACATTCCTTGAGCAGGTTCGGATATTGCCTTTCGGAGTTGTCGTTGCGCGGCACTCCGCCCGCGCCCGCCTTCACGGCGGTGCCGGAAACCGATCTCGTGCAACCCACCAGGAAAATCAGCGCGGTGATCAATGCGGCGGCACCGACCAGGGCACGTCTCATTTCGCGTTCGCAATCGATTGGCGGGTCAATTCCTTGGCGACGTCACACGGCGGGGGAAATGGCTTCTGGTTAAAGCTCACCGACCACTCAATGAAATCGTCCTGGAACTGGATCCCCACTTCACACAACGAATCGCCCAGGCTGGGCTCGTTGCCGATTGCGATGAAGCCGCTGTGACCGTTGATGTTGATGTCCTCGACACTTGCTCGCGACAGTTCCTCGGTCTTGCGCTCCCGCCCGATCGGGCTACCGCGGTACCAGGAGAAGGAGAAGTGCGGTCCCATGATGCCGCCGCCCGCCAGCCATTGGCAGCCCACCGAGTTCTTGGCCGTGTTGATCAGCCCGCCGACCCTGGTCAGCTCGGTCACCGTCTGATCGCTGACACCACCGCACTGCGGGAAAAACGGCCCGTGCTTGCCCTCGGCGTTGCCGGGCGTCGACGAAATCGTCGCACCCGGCTGGTTGGCGCCGGAATTGGAACACCCCGCGATCGCGGGTGTCAAAGCCACCAGGGCCGACGCCGCCAACACCAGCGTCGTCACATTGCGCCGCACCGCGTACCTCTTCTCCTGCCGGTCACAGCATGCACTGTAGCCGCAGCCCCAGAGGTCAACCACCGACACGCTCGCTGATCAGGCATTTCTGTCTCAGGAGCGAACCTGGAGCCGGTGCCTAGCAGTCGCGGTGTGCGACAGTTACCCCATGCTCCTGGCACTGCTGCGCCAGTACCTGCGGCCCTACCGTCGGCTGATAGCGGTACTGATGGTGTTGCAGCTGATCAGCACCCTGGCTTCGCTGTACCTTCCCACCGTCAACGCCGCGATCATCGACGATGGAGTCGCCAAGGGCAACACCACCATCATCGTCCGGCTGGGCGTGGTGATGCTCGGCGTCACCGGATTACAGGCGCTGTGCGCGGTCGGTGCGCTCTACGTCGGCTCACGGACCGGGACCGGCTTCGGCCGCGACCTGCGTTCAGCCATGTTCGAACACGTCGTCACCTTCTCCGAACGCGAGACTGCCCGGTTCGGCGCCTCGACGTTGCTGACCCGAAGCACCAACGACGTGCGCCAGATCGTGTTTCTGGTGCAGACGACGGCCACCGTGCTGGTCGCCGCGCCGATCATGAGCGTCGGCGGCATTCTCATGGCAATTCACCAGGAGGCCGCACTGACCTGGCTGCTACTGGTCAGCGTCCCGGTGCTGGCGGTAGCGAACTACTGGATCGTGACGCACCTGCTGCCGTTGTTTCGCAGCATGCAGAGCCTGATCGACGGCATCAACCGAGTGCTGCGAGACCAACTGTCCGGAGTGCGGGTGGTCCGCGCGTTCACCCGGGAAGGCTTCGAGCGGGACAGGTTCGCCCGGGCGAACACCGCGCTGTCCAAGACCGCACTGGCAGCGGGTAACTGGCAGGCGCTGATGCTGCCGGTGACCACCCTGACCATCAATGCGTCCAGCGTCGCGGTGATCTGGTTCGGCGGCCTGCGCATCGACAACGGCCAGATGCAGGTGGGCTCGCTGAGCGCCTTCCTGTCGTATTTCGCCCAGATTCTGATGGCGGTGTTGATGGCGACGATGACGCTGGTCGTGCTGCCGCGAGCATCCGTGTGCGCCGAACGCATCACCGAGGTGTTGTCCACCCGCGCCGCTATCGGCAACCCGGCAAATCCCACGTTCCCGCCCGACGGGATCACCGGCGTGGTCCACCTCGACGGTGTGACGTTCACCTATCCGGGCGCTGATTGTCCGGTGCTGCAAGGTATCTCGCTGACCGCCCGCCCGGGTGCCACCACCGCGATCGTCGGGAGCACCGGCTCGGGCAAGTCGACCCTGGTCTCGCTGATCTGCCGGCTCCGCGACGTCACCGGCGGCGCCGTCCTGATCGACGGCATCGACGTCCGCGACTACCACACCGAAAGACTGTGGACCGCAATCGGCCTGGTGCCGCAGCGCGGCTACCTCTTTTCCGGGACCGTCGCCGACAACCTGCGGTACGGCGCGGCCCCGAACCAGTCGGTCACCGAGGCGGACATGTGGGAGGCACTGCGCGTCGCCGCAGCAGACGATTTCGTGGGGGCGCACGGGCTGCACATGCGCGTCGGCCAGGGGGGGATCAACTTCTCCGGTGGGCAGCGCCAACGGCTGGCGATCGCGCGGGCCGTCATCCGCCGCCCCGCCATCTACCTCTTCGACGACGCGTTCTCGGCTCTGGACGTGCACACCGAGGCCCGCGTTCGCTCGCAGCTGCGCGAGGTGGCCGCAACGTCAACCATTATCATTGTCACCCAACGTGTTTCGACTGCATGCCAGGCCGATCAGGTGCTCGTCGTCGACGACGGCAGGATCGTCGGCGCGGGCAGCCACGAAGCCCTGCTGGCCGACTGCCCCGCCTATGCCGAATTCGCCATCTCGCAGTCGGTGACCGTCGGCGCCGGGGGGGTCCCGTGACCATGACAATGAACCAGCGGCCGCGCGGCGCGGCGCCGGCCCCCACCATGCGGTCGCAGGACTTCTGGGGTTCGGCGGCGCGCCTGGTGAAACGGCTCGCGCCGCAACGCCGGCTCAGCCTTGCGGTGATCACGCTGGGTATCACCGGCACGGCGATCAGCGTGGTCGTCCCGCGCATCCTGGGCCACGCCACCGACCTGTTGTTCAACGGCGTGATCGGGCGACGGCTGCCGGCCGGCATCACCAAGGCGCAGGCCGTCGCGGCGGCCCGGGCCCGCGGTGACAACGCGTTCGCCGACCTGCTGTCGGGGATGAATGTGGTGCCGGGCCAGGGGGTGGACCTCGGCGCGGTGGGACGTACGCTGGCGCTGGCGCTAGCACTGTATTTGGTTGCTTCGCTTTTGATTTGGGCTCAGACCCGGCTGCTCAACGTGACGGTGCAGCGGACCATAACGACGTTGCGGTCCGATGTCGAGAACAAGGTGCACCGGCTGCCGTTGTCCTACTTCGACGGACGTCAGCGCGGCGAGCTGTTGAGCCGGGTCACCAACGACATCGACAACGTCCAGTCGTCGCTGTCGATGACGATCAGCCAGCTGGTGACGTCCATTCTGACGGTGCTGGGCGTGCTCTTCATGATGGTGTGGATCTCGCCGCTGCTGGCGCTGATCACGGTGCTGACGGTGCCGCTGTCGCTGCTGGTGACGCGGGCGATCACGCGACGTTCGCAAGGACTGTTCGTTGCGCATTGGACCAGCACCGGGCGCCTCAACGCCCACATCGAAGAGACATACAGCGGCTTCACGGTGGTCAAGACCTTCGGTCACCAGGCCGCCGCGCGAGAAGAATTCCGCAAGCTCAACGACGACGTCTACCAGGCCAGCTTCGGCGCGCAGTTCCTGTCCGGTCTGGTCGGACCGGCGACGACGTTCATCGGCAACCTCGGTTACGTCGCCGTCGCCGTGGCGGGTGGCCTGCAGGTGGCCACCGGTCGCATCACGCTGGGCAGTGTCCAGGCCTTCATTCAATATGTCCGCCAGTTCAACACGCCGCTGAGCCAAGTGGCCGGGATGTACAACACCCTGCAATCGGGGGTGGCCAGCGCCGAGCGGGTATTCGAGCTGCTCGACGAGGCCGAAGAATCGCCGGAGCCGGAGCCGGAGCCGGAGCCGGCGCCGGCGTCGGCCGTCCGGGCGCCGATTCCTGCTCCGAGCCGGCCCGGTCGCGTCGAGTTCGAACACGTGAGCTTCGCCTACCACCCCGGTCACCCGGTGATCCGGGACGTGTCGCTGGTGGCCGAGCCGGGTAGCACGGTGGCGATCGTCGGACCGACCGGCGCGGGCAAGACCACGCTGGTGAACCTGCTGATGCGGTTCTACGAGGTCGATTCCGGCCGGATCCTGATCGACGGCGTGGACATCGCCTCGATGAGCCGGCATGCATTGCGGTCACGGATCGGCATGGTGCTGCAAGACACCTGGCTGTTCGACGGGACGATTGCCGAAAACATCGCCTACGGCCGGCCGGACGCCGCCCCCCACGAGATAACCGAAGCCGCCAGAGCAGCACATGTCGACCGTTTCGTGCGTAGCCTTCCGGACGGCTATCAGACCCGGATCAGCGGCGACGGAAGCAACATCAGCGCCGGCGAGAAGCAGCTGATCACCATCGCGCGTGCGTTCCTTGCGCGCCCCCAACTGCTGATCCTGGACGAGGCCACCAGCTCGGTCGATACCCGCACCGAGCTGCTCATCGCCCAAGCGATGTGCGAACTTCGCCGAGACAGAACGAGTTTCATTATCGCCCATCGGCTTTCGACGATTCGCGATGCCGACCGCATCATGGTCGTACAGGACGGACAAATCGTCGAACAAGGCAACCGCGCCGAACTACTGGCCCGGCGCGGCGCCTACTACGCGATGACTCAGGCCTAACCTCGCCGGTGCCCGGGCGAATCGGCGCCGGGAAGTTATCAAGAAGTTATTGAGAATTCGCCAAGAGGTCGGTCCGAAGCTGAGGTCACCAAGCAGGAAACCCACAGCACTCAGCAAAGGACCTCAGCAATGTTCTCAGCACGCCTCACCGCAGTCCTGGCCACCGCCGTCGGCGCCGCCGGCGTCGGGCTTGCCGTCGCCACCGCCGGCCTCGCCTCGGCCACCACCGCAGCTGACGCGGCATTCATCTCGCAGATGGAGTCGGTTGGCGTTACCTTCTCCTCACCGCAGGCGGCGGTCCAAGAGGGCCACCAGGTCTGCACCGAATTGGCGGCCGGAGCAACCGGATCCCAAATCGCCAGTGAAATCCTCAGCCAGACCAACCTGACCTCCAAGCAAGCCGCCTACTTCGTCGTCTACGCAACCAAGGACTACTGCCCGCAGTACGCTAGCCAGCTCACCTGATCGACCCCCACACAGCATGCGGGGATCCCGAGAACCGGGATCCCCGCATCGCGCATTCTGTGACAGTCAGCCGCGGCGAGATAGGTGGACCCGGACCGGCCGGCCGTAACCCAGGGCTCACTAAGCTCGGAGTTCGGCTTGAGCAACTGCGGGCTGACGAAGGAGATGTCGATGAAGCTTGCGCGTCGAAGCGTTGTCGCCGCCGCGGCCACCGGACTCGCTGTCGCCCTGACGATCAGCGGCTGCGGACATTCGGATACCGGCGCCAAATCGTCGAGCGCCACCGCCACCGCCACCAGCGGGGAGGCGGCGAGGTTACTCAAGCAAGCCACCGACGTGATGCGCAAGGTCACCGGCATGCACCTCAGCCTCGCCGTGCAGGGCGACGTGCCGAATCTGCGGGTGACAAGGCTCGACGGCGATGTATCCAACACACCGCAGACCGTCGCCACCGGCAGCGCGACGATGCTCGTCGGCAAGGACACCCAGGACGTCAAATTCGTCTATGTCGACGGTCACCTCTATTCCGACCTCGGCCAACCCGGCACGTACACCGACTTCGGCAACGGCGCCTCGATCTACAACGTGTCGGTGCTGCTGGACCCCGACAAGGGCTTGGCCAACGTACTGGCCAACCTCAAGGACGCGTCGGTGGCCGGCTCCCAGCAGGTGAACGGGGTCGCCACCACCAAGATCACCGGGAAATCAAGCGCCGACGACATCGCGACGCTGGCCGGCTCACGGTTGACCACCGAGGACGTTGCCACGGTGCCCACCACCGTGTGGACCGCTTCGGACGGGTCCTCACATCTCGTGCAAATCCAGATCGTCCCGGCCCCCAACACTTCGGTGACGCTGACAATGTCCGACTGGGGCAAACAGGTCACCGCTACCAAACCGGTCTAGCCATTGGCGGATGGCGTCACGGCAATGTCGATCCGGCCGGACCGCCGACGCTCGGAAAGGATTCACCAATGACGATGATGGTTCCCCATCGGCGCCGGTTCGCCGTGACGGTCGCCCGGCTGGCGGTTGTCATCGCAACCATCGCGGCCCTCGCAACAACGTCGGCAACTGCGGCGACCGTGGCACGCGCCACCGATTCCTACGGGGCTATCGCCTATTCCAGCAACGGGTCGTGGGGCCGGTCGTGGGCCTACCCCACCAAGGCGGCCGCCGAAGCCACCGCGGTCAAATCGTGTGGCTACTCCGATTGCAAGGTGCTCACCTCGTTCACCGCCTGCGGTGCCGTCGCCGCGAAAGACCGCGACTACAAGGGCGGCACGGGCCCCAACCTCAGTGCCGCCATGAAAGACGCGCTGAGCAAACTCGACGGCGGCTACATCGACACGTGGGCCTGCAACTGACGCGCCACCGCATGGTCACACCCCGGCCACGGCAGGTCACTCCAAGAATTCGACGAGATAACGAATAGGCCACCATCAGAGCCTTTTCTCAACAGCCCCTCCACCGGAGCGGAATTGAGAAAGGACCCGGCCATGAAGACCGTCAACATCTCCATCGTCGCCAAGGCAGCCGTCGCCACCGCGCTCGCGGCCGGCCTGTCGCTGGGCTTGGCCAGCCAGGCCGACGCATCCGTCGGCGGCACCATGTTCGGCGACCCGGCCGCGGCCGCCAAGTACTGGCGCCACCAGAACTACGACGACTGCGCCATCATGTCCAGCGCCGACGTCATCGGCCAGATCACAGGCAAGCTGCCCTCGGAGCGGGCCATCATCAAAGTGGCCCAGTCGACGCCCAGCACCAGCCACCCCGGCTCGATCTACATCAAGCCGACCGACAAGAACGACCCGAACTCGGGCATGGGCACCAACCCGGAGGACCTGCCGACACTGCTGGCACACTACGGAGTCCACGGCGTCAACACCGACTCGGACAGCGCCGCCCAGACCGGCGTCGCCACCGGCATGGACGCGCTCGAGCAGTACCTGGGCAGCGGCCACGCGGTGATCGTCGGCGTCAACGCCGAAATGATCTGGAACGAGCCGATCGAGAACAAGGGCAGCGACGGCCAGCCGCGGGCCGACCACGCAGTGGTGGTGACCGGCGTCGACACCGCCAACGGCGTCGTGCACCTCAACGACAGCGGCAATCCGGACGGTCGCGACGAGCAGATCCCCCTGGAGACCTTTGTCAAGGCCTGGGCCACCAGCCACTACTTCATGACCGTCACCCAGGAAACACACAAGTAGCCGTTGGTCCGACACCCGGCGGGCAGCCACCCAAGCGTCGGGTCGGCTGCCCGCCACTCGTGTTTCGCGGCTCTTTATAGCCCGTAGATCACTTCAAGGATTCATAGAGATAGCGAAAAGGCCGTCATCGGAACCTTTTCTCAACGCCCATTCCGCAGCCATCCGACGGGCGCGGAACGAGAGAACGAGAAAAGGGAAACACCGATGAAGATCTCCACCATCGCCAAGACCGCCGTCGCCGCCACCTTCGCGGGCGCGCTGGCACTGGGACTGGCCCTCCCGGCCGATGCGGCGACGGGCACGATGTACGGCGACCCCGTAGCGGCCGCCAAGTGGTGGCGCTACCAGAAATACGACGACTACGTCATCATGTCGAGCGCCGACGTGATCGGTCAGATCACCGGCAAGGAACCGTCGGAGAAGGCGATCGTCAAGGTGGCCCAGTCGACACCCAGCACCGTCCACCCCGGCTCGATCTACATCAAGCCCGCTGACCCGTCGAACCCGAATTCCGGCATGGGCACCAGCATGTGGGACGTGCCGGCCCTGCTGGCGCACTACGGCGTCGACGCCAAGGTCACCGACACCGACGACGCCCCGCAAACCGGAATCCCCACGGGCATGGAGGCGCTCGAGCAGTACCTGGGGGGCGGCCACAAGGTCATCGTCAGCCTCAACGCCGAAATGATTTGGGGCCAGCCGATCGAAAGCAAAGACAGTGACGGCAACCCGCGCTCCGACCACGCGGTGGTGGTCACCGGAGTCGACACCGCCAACGGCATCGTGCACCTCAACGACAGCGGCACCAAGCAAGGCCGCGACGAACAGATCCCCATCGAGACCTTCGTCAAGGCATGGGCCACCAGCCACGACTTCCTGGTCGTCACCACCGGCACCTGACCACCGGGACAGCGACGGCGGGCAGACAACGCGGGCAACGCGTCCGCTGAGCTGGCCGCCGATCGCGTGTCCCGCAGGGCGACAAGGTGATTCGCTAAGACGACACCAATGGCCGGGCGTTTGCGGTCCGGCGGCGCGACGGGATCGACCTGCCCGGCCCGTTGATTCGTACCGGATCGGCGAACTTCGTACCAGAATGACCGTTGATGACCGTTGCTCGACACTAGGCAGATGAGGCGCAGATGAAGCCGCGGAGGACCCGGGATGGCTGGTAACGCGATGACGGGCAAACGTCTCGAATTCGGTCTGCTGGGACCGCTGGAGATGAGCATAAACGGCGACCTGGTACCGACCGGCACCCCTAAGCAGCGGGCGGTGCTGGCCATGCTGGTGATCAACCGCAACCGGCCGGTCGGCGTCGACGCGCTGATCACCGCTCTCTGGGAGGAGTGGCCTCCCTCCGGAGCCCGGGCCAGCATTCATTCCTACGTGTCCAACCTGCGCAAGCTGCTCAGCGGCGCCGGTGTCGACCCCCGAGCGATTTTGGCCGCGGCACCCCCGGGCTACCGGCTCAGCATTCCGGAGAACAGCTGCGATCTCGGGCGGTTCATAGCGGAGAAAGCTGCCGGGGTACACGCGGCCGCCGCCGGCAAATTCGACCAAGCCAGCCGGCATTTGGCTGCGGCACTGCGGGAATGGCGTGGGCCCGTGCTCGACGACCTGCGTGACTTTCAGTTCGTCGACGCGTTTGCCACCGCGCTCGTGGAGGACAAGATTCTCGCCCACACCGCCAAGGCGGAAGCCGAGATCGCTTGTGGCCGCGCCGCTGAGGTGATCACCGAACTAGAGGCCCTCACCGTCGAACACCCGTATCGGGAACCACTGTGGGCCCAGCTGATCACCGCCTATTACCTCACCGATCGGCAATCCGACGCGTTGGGCGCGTATCGACGGGTAAAGACAACCCTGGCCGAGGATCTCGGCATCGACCCCGGCCCGACTCTGCGCGGTCTCAACGAACGCATCCTGCGCCAGGAACCGTTGGACGCCAAGATGAACGCGAAGTCCACCGCCGTCGGCACCGTCACCCTGCTCGACCAGCGGACCATGGTGACCGGACAACAAGCCGTGGCCTGCCTGCACGACATCGCCACCGGGCACGACCACCCGCTTCGCACCGCGGCGACCCGTATCGGCCGTCTCAGTGACAACGACATCGTGCTCGACAGCGCGAAGGTCAGCCGCCATCACGCGGTCATCATCGACACCGGGACCAACTACATCATCAACGATCTCCGGTCGTCCAACGGTGTGCACGTAGGGCACCAGCGGATCCGCGGCGCCGCCACGCTCAACGACGGCGATCACATCCGCATCTGCGACCACGAATTCACCTTTCAAATCGCTGCCCGGCGTGACCGCTAGCATGGCGCCAGCACGGTTGCGCCGCAACCGCTTTGACCGTAAAGAGCCGGCCGGACAGGGCGGGTCCCGGCTCAGTGTCTTACTGCGCCAGGGGTTTTCGGCGCGCGGTGACCGCACGGCTGGGGGCTCGGCTAGCGCGCGGCCATAGCCGGACGACCGTCGTGGCTGACCGCGTTCATCCGAACATCGACGGGGCACCCGTGGCCCGGTCGCCCGCGGACGGATAAGCCCCGTTTTCATGCGGTCGGGTTGGCGAGGGCTTACCGTCATGGTTACCGTCACGGGTTGCTGGGCCGACGGGTCGCACTCGCTGCGATAACTGTGCCCACTTGATAGGGTCGGCGGAATTCGGGTTGGGTCGAGGGAGGATCAGCGATGGGCGAGGCGCCAGACTCGCGTGTGGGGTCGATGTTCGGCCCTTACCACCTCAAGCGGCTGCTGGGCCGCGGCGGTATGGGCGAGGTCTACGAAGCCGAGAACACCGTCAAGGAGTGGCCGTGCGCGGTCAAGCTGATGACCGCGGAGTTCAGTAAGGACCCGGTGTTTCGCGAGCGGATGAAGCGCGAAGCCCGCACCGCCGGTCGGTTGCAGGAACCCCATGTGGTGCCCATCCACGACTACGGCGAGATCGACGGTCAGATGTACCTGGAGATGCGCCTGATCGAGGGCACCGACCTGGACACCTTGCTCAAACGTTTCGGTCCGCTGACCCCGCCGCGGGCGGTGGCCATCATCAGCCAGGTCGCCTCCGCTCTCGACGCCGCCCACGCCGCCGGGGTAATGCACCGCGACGTCAAACCTCCCAACGTGCTAGTGACCCGCGACGACTTCGCCTACCTGGTCGACTTCGGCATCGCCAGCGCCACCACCGACGAAAAGCTCACCCAATTGGGCACCGCGGTGGGCACCTGGAAATACATGGCGCCCGAACGGTTTTCCAACGACGAAGTCACCTACCGCGCCGACATCTACGCGTTGGCGTGCGTGCTGTACGAATGTTTGACCGGCTCCCCGCCCTATCGCGCCGACAGCGCGTCCACGTTGGTCACCGCGCACCTGATGGATCCGGTGCCGCAGGCCAGCGCCGCGCGCTCGGGGATACCCAAGGGTTTGGATGCGGTGATCGCGCGTGGCATGGCCAAAAGGCCCGAGGACCGCTACGCCAGCGCCGGCGATTTCGCCCGGGCCGCCCACGATGCCCTCAGCGACCCCGATCAAGACCACGCGGCCGACATCGTGCGCCGCAGCCAGGAAGCGACCTTGCCGGGCACCGCTTTTGCGCCTTTTGCGCCCCAGCCGCCGACGATGGCTGCTGCTACCCCGCCACCGGCGCCGCAGTACCCGGAACCGGCCGGTTCGGGGCCGTTGCCACAGCCGAGCCCGACCGGGCAGCCCGCGTGGGCACCGGCGAGCGGTCCCATTCCGGCCGCCGGCCAGTCCGCGCCGGTCCCGCAGTACTACCAAGGCGGCGGCTGGGGAGGCACGCCACCAGGCACGCCACCACAACAGCCCGGCGGCCCGGCACCCTGGAATCAGCCCGCACCGCGCAAGCGCAACCCGTGGCCGATCGTGGCCGGCGGTGCCGCCGCACTGGTGGTCGTTCTCGTCGTCGCCGCCGTCGGGATCTGGTTGGCGACCCGACCGGACTCCACCCCGAAGGCGGACACCACGACCTCCGTCCCCACCACCAAGCCGACGACCCCGAGTTCCCCAACGACAACCACCCCGGCCGGAGACCCACAAAGCAGGCTGATGAGTTATCTGCCGTCCGGTTACGCCAGCGGCACCTGCACACCGACCAGTCCCAAGCCGGACAGCGTTTGGACCGGAGCGACTGCCATGTACAACTGCGGGCAGAACACCAACCAGGGCGGCCCCAGCCGCGCCATCTACGGACTGTTCCCGACTCTTGACGCGCTCAAGAAGGCCTTCGACGACGACATCGCCGCGGTGGATCTGATGAACTGCCCCGGGGAAGGACCGTCGCCCGACGGCTGGCATTACGACCGGACGCCGAACGTGACCGCCGGCATGATCGCATGTGGCACCTACAAGAACCACCCGAACGTGATCTGGACCAACGAGGAAAAGCTGATGCTCAGCGACGTCTTCGGCGATCCGGCCACCATCGACGAACTGCACACGTGGTGGGCGAAGTACGGCTGATCCGGACCGTCCGCAGCCGCTGAAGCTCAAGCAGCACAACAAGATTGGCACGCAGGGCGGCGATGAGCACGATGCGCGGGATAGGCGAAACCGTGCGACCGGAGGTGTCGGAGGCTTGGTATGGAGGGTAGGGCCGAGGCGGTTGTGATGGAGGTGCCCCGGTTGGAGTTGCGTGCTGGTGGGCGGGTCTGGCATGCCACGCCGAATCGGGTGTGGACGATTGGTCGGTCGGCTGAGGCTGATGTGCGGTTGGATAATCCGCGGGTGTCGCGAGATCATGCGGTGTTGCAGCCGGGCCCGGGGGGCTGGGTTTTGGTCAACCACAGCAGCAATGGGATGTTTGTCGAGGGTGCGCGGGTCGAGCGGGTGGCGATCGCGGGGCCGGTGTCGGTGATGTTGGGGTCGGCGTCCTCGGGTGAGTTGGTGCAGTTGGCGCCGGGCGGGCAGCCCGCCGCGGCGGCGCAGCCGGCGGCGGTGGTGGGCCAGACGACGGTGGCCCGGGCGCCGACGGCGGTGCATGCCATTGATCAGTTGGTGGTGACGATCGGGCGTGGCCCCGACAACGATGTGGTGCTCAATGATCTGCTGGTCTCGCGCCGTCATGCGATGCTGCGCCGTTCGGGCGGTCAGTGGGAGCTGGTCGATAACAACAGCGCCAACGGCACCTACGTCAACGGCACCCGGATCAACCGGACGCTGCTGGGGCCCAGCGACATCGTCGGCATCGGTCATCAGCTGTTGCAGCTGTCCGGGGATCGGCTGGTGGAATACGTTGACACCGGCGACATTTCCTATGAGGCGGCCAACCTGCGGGTGGTCACCAACAAGGGCTCCAAGAAGTCCAAGGTGTTGTTGGCCGATGTCAGCTTCGCCCTGCCCCAGCGCAGCCTGTTGGCGGTGGTGGGGCCCAGCGGGGCCGGGAAATCCACGCTGCTGGGCGCGCTGACCGGGTTCCGCCCGGCCACCAGCGGCAGCGTGCGCTACGACGACCGCGACCTCTACGACAACTACGCCGAACTGCGCCACCGGATCGGGTTCGTGCCCCAAGACGACATCCTGCACACCCCGCTGACGGTCCGCCGCGCGCTCAATTACGCTGCGCGGCTGCGGTTTCCCCACGACGTGTCGGCCGCCGAACGCAACCAACGCATCCAGGAAGTGCTGACCGAACTGGGCCTGTCCACCCAGGCCGATCAGCGCATCGACAGTCTGTCGGGCGGGCAACGCAAACGCACCAGCGTCGCACTGGAACTGCTGACCAAACCCTCGCTGCTGTTTTTAGACGAACCCACCTCCGGGCTCGACCCCGGCTACGAGAAATCGGTCATGCAGACCCTGCGCTCGCTGGCCGACGACGGCCGCTCGGTGGTGGTGGTCACCCACAACATCGCCCACCTCAACATGTGCGACCGGCTACTGATCTTGGCCCCCGGGGGCCGGCTGGCCTACTTCGGCCCACCCCAACAAGCCCTGAGCTACTTCCACTGCACCGACTTCGCCGACCTGTTCACCCTGCTCGAACGCGACACCACCACCGACTGGACCGCCCGCTTCTACGCCTCACCGCTACACGCCGCCGTCACCGCCCACCCGGCCCCCACACCCGGCCCACCCCCACCAGCGCCCACCACCAAAGCCCTGGCCCAACAAAGCGCCCTGGCCCAATTCGCCATCTTGTGCCGACGCTACCTGGCCGTCATCGCCGCCGACCGCCAATACTCGGTGTTCCTGCTGGCCCTGCCGCTGCTGCTGAGCCTGTTCGCCCACGCCGTGCCCGGCAACGCCGGACTCTCCCTGGCCAAAGCCATCGAAGAACGCTCCACCCAACCCTCCCAACTGCTGGTACTGCTGATCATCGGCGGCGCCCTGATGGGCTGCGCAGCCTCCATCCGCGAAATCGTCAAAGAACAAGCCATCTACCGCCGCGAACACGGCATCGGCCTATCCACCAGCGCCTACCTAGCCTCCAAACTCGTCGTCCTGACCGCACTCACCACCATCCAAGGACTCATCCTCGGATTCCTGGG
>NZ_MWQA01000001.1:1512333-1516588 GCF_002086915.1 Mycobacterium persicum
CCTGGCCGTCATCGCCGCCGACCGCCAATACTCGGTGTTCCTGCTGGCCCTGCCGCTGCTGCTGAGCCTGTTCGCCCACGCCGTGCCCGGCAACGCCGGACTCTCCCTGGCCAAAGCCATCGAAGAACGCTCCACCCAACCCTCCCAACTGCTGGTACTGCTGATCATCGGCGGCGCCCTGATGGGCTGCGCAGCCTCCATCCGCGAAATCGTCAAAGAACAAGCCATCTACCGCCGCGAACACGGCATCGGCCTATCCACCAGCGCCTACCTAGCCTCCAAACTCGTCGTCCTGACCGCACTCACCACCATCCAAGGACTCATCCTCGGATTCCTGGGGACGGTGTTCCTGCCTCCGCCCGATAGCTCCGTGCTGTTGTCCCAGCAAGCCGACGAAACACAACAGCATCTGGTGGGCGCGGTCGAGGTGGCGGTGGCCGTCGTTGCGGTCACCGTGGTCTCGATGATCATCGGCCTGCTGATCTCGGCGCTGATCGGCAACGCCGATCGGGGCATGCCGCTGCTGGTCCTGGTGGTCATGGCCCAACTGGTGCTGTGCGGCGGCATGTTCGCGGTCAACGGCCGGCCCCCGCTCGAGCAACTGGCCTGGCTATCCCCATCCCGATGGGCCTACGCCATGGCCGCCGCCACCGTGGGGGTGAACTTCCTGCACCCGGGCGCGGAAGACCCGCTATGGGATCACGACCGCAGTAACTGGCTCACCGCCGCCGGTATGTGCGCGGCGCTGGCGGTGGTCCTGGTGCTTTTGCTGGCGGTGCGGCTCAAGCGGCTCGACCCCCAGCGAAAGGGCCGCAAGTAGCCCACGCGATCGGCGCGGCGCGCTTGGCGGTGTTGCTGACCGGTCCTGGCTGCGGGCCGGCCACGGTGCGACGCCGGCGGCTTGCCGCTTTGCTCCAATGGCGGTCACCCTCGCGCTACCGAGACCGACGAAAGGCTAGTCAAGCCGATATCGGCGGGTTTACGCTAAGTCGCCGGCTTTGGCGCTGCCTCCAGCTGAGTTTGCCCGCGGCAACGTGCCGTTGCCTCGACGAAGGAGATGTCTATGAAGCGCTGGTCTCGCGCCGCTGCGGCGGCCGTGTCCGCCGTCGCCGCGACGGCACTCGTGCTCACCGGATGTTCCAGCTCAAACAAGGGCGCTGGCGGGTCGAGCAGCCCTGCCAATGGTGACGCCGCCAGCACCGTCAAACAGGCTGCCGACGTCATGGCCAAGGTCACCGGGATGCACGTGAGCCTCACGGTGCAAGGCTCGGTGCCTAACCTCGCCGTGACCAAACTCGACGGCGACGTCTCCAACACGCCGCAAACGGTCGCCACCGGTACCGCGACCCTGGTCGTCGGCAAGAACCCGGTTGATTCGAAGTTCGTCTTTGTCGACGGGCATCTTTATTCCGACGTCGCCGACCCCGGCACATACGCCGACTACGGCAACGGCGCGTCGATCTATGACGTGTCGACCCTGCTCGACCCGAATCGCGGTCTGGCCAAACTGCTTTCCGACCTGCAAAACCCGAAAGTGGTTGGCAGCGAACAGATCAACGGGATCCCGACCACCAAGATCAGCGGCACGTCGTCCGCCGACGACATCACCACACTGGCCGGGGCGCGCCTGAGCCCGAAGGACGCGCAGGGCACACCCACCACGGTCTGGATTGCCTCGGACGGGTCTCATCACCTCGTCAAGATCGAAATCAGCCCGGTCCAGAACGGGACCGTGACCATGACCATGTCCGACTGGGGCAAGCAGGTCACCGCGACCAAACCGGCATAACCGCCCAATCCGACATCGAGCCCCCTCGCGTTTCAGCATTGCCGGACCACCGAACCTGGAAAGGAACCACCATGGCATTGACCGCTTTTCAACGCCGAGCTGCGGTTTCAGTGACCAACTTCGTAGCGGTGACGGCGATGATCTTCACGCTGGCGCCGGCAGCCGAGGCCGACGGGTACGTCGGCGCGATCGCCTACTCGCCGTCCGGAAAAGTGTTCGGCCGCACCAAACATGCCCCGTCGAAGGCCGCCGCGGAGAGCGCCGCGTTGGGTGCATGCGGTTACTCCGACTGCAAGGTGCTCGTCACCTTCACCGATTGCGGCGCCATCGCCGAGAACAGCCGCGGTGATCATGCGGGCGGTTACGGGCCTACGCTGCTGGCCGCAGAGCAAGACGCCGCGAAGAACCTCGGTACCTCAGGGTGGATCGGGACCTGGTACTGCAACTAGGGCTGCTGCGGCCGCAACTCCGGGCCGGTATTCGCACGCGCGCCTAAAGATTGTCGCCCTGGGGTGGTGAGTGGTTTGGGGTTGTTGGGTGGAGGTGTCGGAGGCTTGGTATGGAGGGTAGGGCCGAGGCGGTTGTGATGGAGGTGCCCCGGTTGGAGTTGCGTGCTGGTGGGCGGGTCTGGCATGCCACGCCGAATCGGGTGTGGACGATTGGTCGGTCGGCTGAGGCTGATGTGCGGTTGGATAATCCGCGGGTGTCGCGAGATCATGCGGTGTTGCAGCCGGGCCCGGGGGGCTGGGTTTTGGTCAACCACAGCAGCAATGGGATGTTTGTCGAGGGTGCGCGGGTCGAGCGGGTGGCGATCGCGGGGCCGGTGTCGGTGATGTTGGGGTCGGCGTCCTCGGGTGAGTTGGTGCAGTTGGCGCCGGGCGGGCAGCCCGCCGCGGCGGCGCAGCCGGCGGCGGTGGTGGGCCAGACGACGGTGGCCCGGGCGCCGACGGCGGTGCATGCCATTGATCAGTTGGTGGTGACGATCGGGCGTGGCCCCGACAACGATGTGGTGCTCAATGATCTGCTGGTCTCGCGCCGTCATGCGATGCTGCGCCGTTCGGGCGGTCAGTGGGAGCTGGTCGATAACAACAGCGCCAACGGCACCTACGTCAACGGCACCCGGATCAACCGGACGCTGCTGGGGCCCAGCGACATCGTCGGCATCGGTCATCAGCTGTTGCAGCTGTCCGGGGATCGGCTGGTGGAATACGTTGACACCGGCGACATTTCCTATGAGGCGGCCAACCTGCGGGTGGTCACCAACAAGGGCTCCAAGAAGTCCAAGGTGTTGTTGGCCGATGTCAGCTTCGCCCTGCCCCAGCGCAGCCTGTTGGCGGTGGTGGGGCCCAGCGGGGCCGGGAAATCCACGCTGCTGGGCGCGCTGACCGGGTTCCGCCCGGCCACCAGCGGCAGCGTGCGCTACGACGACCGCGACCTCTACGACAACTACGCCGAACTGCGCCACCGGATCGGGTTCGTGCCCCAAGACGACATCCTGCACACCCCGCTGACGGTCCGCCGCGCGCTCAATTACGCTGCGCGGCTGCGGTTTCCCCACGACGTGTCGGCCGCCGAACGCAACCAACGCATCCAGGAAGTGCTGACCGAACTGGGCCTGTCCACCCAGGCCGATCAGCGCATCGACAGTCTGTCGGGCGGGCAACGCAAACGCACCAGCGTCGCACTGGAACTGCTGACCAAACCCTCGCTGCTGTTTTTAGACGAACCCACCTCCGGGCTCGACCCCGGCTACGAGAAATCGGTCATGCAGACCCTGCGCTCGCTGGCCGACGACGGCCGCTCGGTGGTGGTGGTCACCCACAACATCGCCCACCTCAACATGTGCGACCGGCTACTGATCTTGGCCCCCGGGGGCCGGCTGGCCTACTTCGGCCCACCCCAACAAGCCCTGAGCTACTTCCACTGCACCGACTTCGCCGACCTGTTCACCCTGCTCGAACGCGACACCACCACCGACTGGACCGCCCGCTTCTACGCCTCACCGCTACACGCCGCCGTCACCGCCCACCCGGCCCCCACACCCGGCCCACCCCCACCAGCGCCCACCACCAAAGCCCTGGCCCAACAAAGCGCCCTGGCCCAATTCGCCATCTTGTGCCGACGCTACCTGGCCGTCATCGCCGCCGACCGCCAATACTCGGTGTTCCTGCTGGCCCTGCCGCTGCTGCTGAGCCTGTTCGCCCACGCCGTGCCCGGCAACGCCGGACTCTCCCTGGCCAAAGCCATCGAAGAACGCTCCACCCAACCCTCCCAACTGCTGGTACTGCTGATCATCGGCGGCGCCCTGATGGGCTGCGCAGCCTCCATCCGCGAAATCGTCAAAGAACAAGCCATCTACCGCCGCGAACACGGCATCGGCCTATCCACCAGCGCCTACCTAGCCTCCAAACTCGTCGTCCTGACCGCACTCACCACCATCCAAGGACTCATCCTCGGATTCCTGGG
>NZ_MWQA01000001.1:1516688-1519030 GCF_002086915.1 Mycobacterium persicum
GCTGCTGCTGAGCCTGTTCGCCCACGCCGTGCCCGGCAACGCCGGACTCTCCCTGGCCAAAGCCATCGAAGAACGCTCCACCCAACCCTCCCAACTGCTGGTACTGCTGATCATCGGCGGCGCCCTGATGGGCTGCGCAGCCTCCATCCGCGAAATCGTCAAAGAACAAGCCATCTACCGCCGCGAACACGGCATCGGCCTATCCACCAGCGCCTACCTAGCCTCCAAACTCGTCGTCCTGACCGCACTCACCACCATCCAAGGACTCATCCTCGGATTCCTGGGCCCGGCGTTCCTGCCCGCACCGGACCAATCGGTCGTGCTGCCCTGGCCGACACTCGAGGTGGCGGTGGCCGTCGTTGCGGTCACCGTGGTCTCGATGATCATCGGCCTGCTGATCTCGGCGCTGATCGGCAACGCCGATCGGGGCATGCCGCTGCTGGTCCTGGTGGTCATGGCCCAACTGGTGCTGTGCGGCGGCATGTTCGGTGTCAAAGGCCGGCCCCCGCTCGAGCAACTGGCCTGGCTATCCCCATCCCGATGGGCCTACGCCATGGCCGCCGCCACCGTCGATCTCAACGACCTGCGCCGCACCGCGGGCGGGGACCAGGATCCGCTGTGGGACTACAAGGTCAGTAGCTGGCTGTTAGCCGCCGGAGCTTGCCTGGTCCAGGCGATCGTGCTGGTGCTGCTCATCGCCGTGCAACTCAGGCGTCTCGACCCGCAACGCAAAGCCCGCAAGTGAACCGGGCTTTCAGACGTGCTTGATGACGAACGGGACCCCGCTGACGGCCAGCGAACCGCAGGAGAGCTGTACCGACAACAGCCGGTATCCGATGTAGTACACCCCGTAGGACCAGGCGCGTCCGGCGCTGGTACGCCACTGCGCCGGGAACGTTGCCGCAAACCCGACCAAGGCGGTCATCACGAACATGACGGCGATGTGGGTCTTCGAGCCGGTCCCGGCCGTGGTAGGCATCTGTCTCTTCCTTCCTCGACAGCTGACTCGACAGCTGACTCGACAGCTGAAGAGAGCTTCTGCCTACCCGCTTGCCGCATTCTTGCGGACTTCTTGGCGCCGACCGGCCCCCCGGAAAGTACGCGCGCCGGGCGGGTGCGGGAAGCGGGGTCCCAGCGATCCGCGACGCGGTTGTCGGATCGCGGTGCGGGTGCCGGTCTTCCGCCGGCCCCGGGCCATTTCCGGGCCATTTGCGGGCCATTTCCGGACCTCGCCGCTGACGCGCTCGGCTGACTGGTGTTGATAGTGTCGGCGGCATCGCGGCGTGACCGGGAGGATCAGCGATGAGTGACGCGCAGGGCTCGCGAGTCGGGTCGACATTCGGGCCCTACCGCCTGAAGCGGCTGTTGGGCCGCGGCGGGATGGGCGAAGTCTACGAGGCCGAACACACGGTCAAAGAGTGGACCGTCGCGGTCAAGCTGATGTCGGAAACCTTCACTAAGGACCCGGTGTTTCGGGAGCGGATGAAGCGTGAAGCGCGCATCACCGGCCGGCTGCAGGAACCCCACGTGGTGCCCATCCACGACTACGGCGAAATCGATGGGCAGATGTACCTGGAGATGCGCCTCATCGAGGGCACCGACCTGGACCACATCCTCAAGCGCTTCGGCCCGCTGACCCCGCCGCGAGCGGTGGCCATCATCACCCAGATCGCCTCCGCCCTCGACGCCGCCCACGCCGCCGGCGTGATGCACCGCGACGTCAAACCGCAGAACATCCTGGTCACCCGCGACGACTTCGCCTACCTGGTCGACTTCGGCATCGCCAGCGCCACCACCGACGAAAAGCTCACCCAATTGGGCACCGCGGTGGGCACCTGGAAATACATGGCGCCTGAGCGCTTCTCCAACGACGAAGTCACCTACCGCGCCGACATCTACGCGCTGGCCTGCGTGCTGCATGAATGCCTGACCGGGAGTCCGCCCTACCGCGCCGACAGCGCCAGCATGCTGGTCACCGCTCATTTGATCGAGCCCATCCCCCAGCCCAGCACCCTGCGGGCGGGCATCCCCAAGGCCTTCGACGCGGTGATCGCGCGCGGTATGGCAAAAAAGCCCGAGGACCGTTACGCCAGTGCCGGAGACTTGGCGCTGGCCGCCCACGAAGCGCTCAGCGACCCCGATCAAGACCACGCTGCCGACATCCTGCGCCGCAGCCAGGAAGCCACCCTGCCCGGCCCGCCCACAGCCGTCGCGCCGCCGACCATGCCGGCCACCGGGATGGCACCTTCGGCATCTCCGGCCCCCGCCGCGCCGGCACCGCGACCTACCGGCCAGCGGCAGCCGTATTACCCCGCCGCGGCCGGTTCGGGGCCCTCGTCGGG
>NZ_MWQA01000001.1:1519130-1555746 GCF_002086915.1 Mycobacterium persicum
CTCGGCGCCGCCCGGGCGCGCTCCAGCCCCGCCGCCAGCGGGCCAACCCTCGTGGGCCCCGACGAGCGGCCCGATGCCGGCCGGCCAGCCGACCCCCACCCCGGGGTTCTACCAAGGCGGCGGCTGGGGCGGTACGCCACCGGGCACACCACCGCCGCAGCAACCCCCCGGCCCACCGGGCTGGAATCAGGGGCAGCAGCCGTCGGCGTCACGAAACCGCAACCCGTGGCCGATCGTGGCAGCCGTCGCTATCGTGCTGGTCCTCGTGGTCGGAGCAGTAGGTATCTGGCTGGTCACCCGACCCAAGCCGGCGCCGCCGCCGAAACCGATCTCGGAGGACCGGCTCAGCGCGCTGTTGCTGAGCCCGTCAGAAATCAACTCCGTGATGGGCGCATCGAACATCCAACCGGGCAAACCGATCACGTCGATGGACCCATCGCCGGTGACGCTGTCGCTGCCCGACTGTCAGGCTGCCTTGTATACCAGCCAAGATCCGGTCTACTCCGGCACGGGCTACACCGGAATCAGCGGTCTGGTGTCGTCGGAACCCGGCGACAACTACGACCACTGGGTCAACCAGGCCGTGGTGGCCTTTCCGTCCGCCGACAAAGCTCGCTCGTTCCTGCAGTCTGCGGCCGGAAAATGGAAAAATTGCGCGGGCAAGACGGTGACCGTCACCAACAAGGGCAAGACCTACCGGTGGACGTTCGCCGACGTGGTCGGCAGCCCGCCGAAGATCACGGTCATCGACACCCAGGAGGGCGCTGACGGCTGGGAGTGCCAGCGCGCGATGAGCGTGGCGAACAACGTGATCGTCGACATCAACGCCTGCGGTTATCAGATCACCGATCAGGGCGGCCAGATCGCCGACCAGATCATCGCCAAGGTCAACAAGGAAACCAAGTAGGGGGGACGAACCCTGGGCTAATCCCCCAGATCAGGCCCCTGGGCGCGAAGGTCGTCCACCGCCGCCATGGCGGTGCGCAACTTGGCCAGCCATTCCTCGGTGTGCTCACCGACCAGCCTGACCGACCACGCGAGAGCGTCGGCGCGTGACCGCGCGACACCGGCGTCGACCAGCGTGTCCAGCACCTGACGCTCCGGTTGCCGCAGGCGGGTCATCACCGGAACCGCGATGTGGGTGAACAGGATCCGCTCGGTGCCGGCGGCGGAGACGACGTCCACGCCCCAGGACACCTTACGTCCGTAGCGATCCTGAGCCTCGTCGGCGATCCGCATCCGCTCGGAGCGAGTTTCCTCCCGGAACCGCGAAGCTCGTCCTTTCCCGCGTGCCGGACTCTGCTCCGTTCCGGAATCCTCTGGCGCGGCAAGCTTGCCGATCACCGTGATCTCCTCGCGGTCGACGATCACCGTGGGATCGCCGTCGAACCAATCTTCGGGGAGACGTCCAGCGAACCATTCGGCCGCATCACTGGCATCCGGTTGCTGGGCTTGCTGCCAGCCTCCGGGGCGCCCGTACCGATGTCCATGCATAGGGTGTGCTTTCATAATTACATGATTACACCGTAATACATGTGATGGAATCCCGTTCACTGACGGTGAACGTCCAAGCCCGCACGGGACTCTGCTCATGCCATGGTTCGGGCCTGAAGACCATTGCTATCGAGTAATGCGCAGTTGTATTTTTGGTAGCGAAGCAGGCCCGGAAGCGACCGAACTCAAGTGCCGGACAACGGGGTGAGATCCGGCAGCGCAGGATCCGCGTAAGACGGAGCCAGACGCCCCCGAGAGTCGCTCCGGGCCTGCCCATATGCGCGATGGATAGCCCTCCGGATCGGCCTGCCCAATCAGGGCCGCAGATCGCCGCCGTCGCCTCGACGCACCCGGAACAACTTGGCTTCATTCTTGATGCCCTTGAGGCGACGGGTACCGGCGAATGACCACTCGAACCCGGCGCCGTCACCCACGGACTCCCGAACGGATTCGGCGGCCAGCACCGTGCCCGGCCGCGCCACCCCGGTCACCCGGCTGGCCGCGTTCACCGGACTGCCGAACCAGTCACCGGCCCGGCTCACCGCCATGCCGGATGCAACTCCTGCGCGCAACCGGGGAAACGCCGCATCGCTGTCGATGACCTCGACCAGTTTCAGGACCGTGTCCAGCAGGGGCACCGGATCCGCGCAGACGAACATCACCGCGTCACCGATCGTCTTGATGAACCGCACCGGCGGAGCGGTCAGGTCACGGGCCAACTCTGCCAGCCGGCCGGCAAGATGCCCCAGCTCTTCGGCCGACACCACCTCACCGAGCTTGGTGAAGCCGACGAGGTCGGCGAAGGCGACGGTGACCTGGCGCGCGCCCGGCAACGGCTTGCCGGCAGCTCGCTCACCGGCATTGACGGCCTCGGTTTCCATCATGTGCCGCAACTGCATGAATAGCATTTCCTGGATCATCGGGCCGAGCAGCGGCACGATCCGACTCACCAGCGCCTGCGACGCCTGCGCGATCTGCACCTCGGTGACCCCCGGACGCATGATCGCCGACAGCGCGGTATAACGCATGACCTCCGCGGCGTGCGACAGGCCCTCGGCGAGAACACGCACCACCATGACGACTTGATCGGGATTCAGCCCCAGCTCGACGAACCGCTGCGCGGTTGCGGCGGCTTCACCGTCGGCTCGCATATGTACGGCCGCATCCGGGTCGTCGACCCTGGCCAAACCGATGGCGCGCTGCACCCGCTGCAGCAGGGTGAGGTCGATGCCGTAGGTCTCGCTGATCTCGCGGGCGGATACGTACGCGCCGTCGTCGCCGATCAGCCGCCGAGTGGCCAGCAGCAGCGGCGGGTTGGCCAGCCGGATCTCGTCAGCGGTAATGCCCTGTTCGAGCAGCCACTCGATCAGCTCGGCGCGCTCCGCGCGTGCCGTGCCGTCGAGGCCCTCGAGCAGATCGTCGATATCGCGGTCGGCCGGCTCGGGCACGTGTTCCACGGTGGCCTCCAGTGTCCGTTACCGCTCAACGTATAACGCCGCCGCGAGGCGCGGCCGGTCGACGGACCACACCGCGGGCTGGCAAGTCGGCCGCGCCGACTCCCAAGGTAATATCCGGCCATGCCGTTATCTGCCGGCACAATGTTTGCTGGGTACACCATTATTCGATTACTCGGCTCGGGGGGTATGGGCGCGGTGTACCTTGCGCAGCATCCACGGTTGCCGCGCCGTGACGCGTTGAAAGTCCTGCCTCGGGACGTATCGGCGGACAGTGTGTTCCGTGAGCGATTTCAACGCGAGGCTGACGTGGCCGCCACGCTATTCCACCCGCACATCGTCGGTGTCCACGACCGCGGCGAGTTCAACGGTCAGCTCTGGATCTCGATGGACTACATCGAAGGAACCGATGCAGCACAGCTCACGGCGAACCGCAACTCCGGGGGCATGCCCGCAGCCGAGGTTGCCACCCTCGTGACAGCCGTGGCCAGCGCGCTCGATTACGCTCATCAGCGAGGCCTGCTGCACCGTGATGTCAAACCCGCCAATATCATGGTCACCGAGCCAGACGGCGATGGTAATCGGCGAATATTCTTGGCGGACTTCGGGATAGCGCGCCAACTCGGCGACATCAGCGGGATCACCGCAACAAATCTGACAGTAGGCACGGCCGCATATTGCGCGCCCGAACAGCTGATGGGCGCCGACATCGACGGCCGCGCCGACCAGTATGCGTTGGCCGCCACCGCCTTTCACCTACTCACGGGTGCACGTCCGTATCAGCATTCCAACCCGGTCGCAATGATCAGCCAGCACCTCAATGCACCACCGCCAAAGCCGAGCGACCAGCGAGCCGAACTTGCTTCGCTGGACTCGGTTTTCGCGACTGCATTGGCGAAACAGCCGAACGACCGCTATGGCAGCTGCCGAGAGTTCGCCCAGGCGTTAACGGAACGCGTCACACCCGATTCAGGCATGGCAGTGAACCGGCCCGACGATCGGACAATGGCAGCGGGAATCGCTCCCGCTCCCCTGAATGCCGTCGATACCCGCGCCGCCCCGATGCAGCCGATGTACTGGCATCCCGCTAGGCCCGCGGCGCAGCCAGGGGCGCGGCGACGAACAGTCGTGTCGATTGTGGTTCCGCTGGTGCTGGCGGCAATGCTGCTGTGCGCCATCGGTTTTGCCGCAGTGCAGGTACTCCGGCCCGGTCCGCGGCCAGCCGCCGCGGCGCCGCGGTGGCAGCCGTACGTCGATTACGCGAAGCAATTCGGCGTGTTCTTGACGAGTCTCGATCCCCAGACCGCCGATCGCGACATCCAGCGGATCCTCGACGGTTCGACCGGCACGTTTCACGACGACTTTGCCAGCAGAAGATCCGAGTTCAAGCAGACAATTCTGAATTCGAACGTGGTGACCCATGGAATCGCCACCGGCGCAGGCCTGGAGGCGATCAGCGGCACGACAGCCCGCGTGGTGGTGGCCATGACATCGAAAGTCACCAACAACGCCGGTGCAACCCAAGACCCACGATCATGGCGCTTACTCATGCAGGTGGAAAAAATCGGTGACACCTACCTGGTGTCGAACGTGGAATTTGTCCGATGACCCGGCGAGTCGTGTGGTGGGCTGTCGTCGCCGCGCTCATTCTCGCAACGCTTGCGGCCGGGGCGCTGGGCGGCGGGCTGATGCTGGTCAAGAACCGAGGGTTGCCGGCCAACCGCGCCGCCAACCGCCACGCGGTGTTGGAAGTCGCCAAAGCCGATGTGGCCAAAGTGCTCACGTACACGGCGGACACGGTAGAGCAAGACACCAGGGCGGCTGAGGAAGTGCTGACCGGAGCATTTCTCGACTATTACCGGCAATTCGCCAGGCAACAGGTCATCCCGGCCGCCCGAACCAACGGCACCACCGCGACAGCTACCGTTACCCATGCCGGTGTCGAATCATTGACTGCCGACAAGGCCTCGATTCTGCTGTTCGTCGACCAAAGCACAACCAGCAGGGGCAAACCCGCACCGGTAGTCACCGCGAGCTCGGTTCGCGCTGGGCTGACGAAAGTGAGCGGCAAGTGGTTGATCGATTCCATGAATCCGATCTAGGCGCCGCTGACACGTGCCAGTCACGTCTCCTCCCCTAGTCGCTGTCACGACACCGGCGGCCGCCGGTGCGCCCAGGGCCGGGCGGCTTCGATCTGCGCCGACAACGACAGCAGGGTCGCCTCGTCATACGGCCGGCCGACGAGTTGCACCGACATCGGCATGCCGTCGTCGTCGAAGTCCCAGGGCACCACGGCGGCGGGCTGGCCGGTCACATTCCAGACCTGTTGGTAGGGCACCCGTTGGGCCACCAGCAGCAGCGTCGACACCGCTCCCCGGCGCTGATAGGCGCCGATCCTCGGCGGCCCGGCCGCCGTACCCGGGGTGACGACGATGTCAACGTCGTCGAAGATCGACTGGATCCGGCTGCTGATCCCGGCTTCCGCAGCGCGCAGCGCCGCCATCCGGCGGTCCGAGAAGAACGACCCCATCCGGGCGATATTGCGGGTGCGCGCTTCCAGACGTTCCGGGTGAGCCTGCGCGTCGGCGTCGTCGCTGATACCGCGCAGATACCGGGGGAAAAAGTTGGCGTAGAGCGCGGCCGGATACTCGGGGTCGCGAATGATCACGTCGTGGCCGAGATCGCGCAGCAATGCACCCGCCTGGTCGACCGCTGACAGTTGCGCCTTGCCAACCCGTACCGGAAGCGGGGTGGGGACCTTGGTGCTCAAGGCAATTCGCAGGCGTCCGGGCTCGCGTGCGGCAGCGTCGACGAATTCGCCTTCGGGACCGGGCACCGCGGTCGTCACGTCGAGCAGCAGTGCGGCGTCGCGCACCGTATGCGTGATCGGGCCGTTGACGCTGAGTCCGTACCAGGCGTCGTCGTGCGGCTCCAACGAGATCCGGTCACGTTGCGGCTTCAGCCCGAACACTCCACACCAGGTCGACGGGATCCGGATCGACCCGCCGCCGTCGGATCCGAACGCCACCGGTGCCAACCCGGCAGCGACCGCGGCGGCACTGCCGCCACTGCTGCCACCGGGAGTCCGGGAGGGATTCCACGGGTTGCGGGTCGCCCCGAACGTCAGCGACTCGGTGTAGGGCATCATCATCAGCTCGGGCACATTGGTCTTGCCGATGACGACGGCACCCGCGGCGCGCAGCCGGCGGACCAGCTCCGCGTCGGCTGTCACCGCCGGACCGTGCCCGCCGCCGCCGTACGTCGTCACCTCTCCGGCGAGGTCGACATCGTCTTTGACCGCGATCGGCACCCCAAGCAGCGGCAGCCGCTCGCCGGCGTCGAGGCGCTGCTGGGCCACCTCGGCCTCGTCGCGCGCGCCGTCGTAGCGCACCACGCGGTAGGCACGCAACTGGCTGTCCAACCGCTCGATTCGTTCCAGATAGACCTCGAGAAGCACCGGTGCGGTGATCTCACCGTCTGCCAGCAGTTGCGCCTGCTCCGTCGCGCCGACGAACGCGAGATCGTTAGGGTCCACTGCCGCAGCGTATCCCGCTCGGACGGGCGGTTCCAGGTGCTCCCTGAGCATCACCGGCCGCGGGTCCGCGGAGAAAGGTCGGCGCCGGGCGCAGTACCGTGGGCGCTATGCCCTGCGTGTTCTGTGCGATAGTCGCCGGTGAAGCCCCAGCCATTCCGATCTACGAAGACGACGGCTATCTGGCCATCCTCGACATCCGACCGTTCAGCCGCGGTCACACCTTGGTACTGCCCAAACGACACACCGTGGACATCACCGACACCCCGCCCGACACGCTGGCCGACATGGTTACGATCGGCCAGCGGATCGCCAAGGCCGCCCGCGCGACGGAATTGGCCGACGCGACCAACATCGCGATCAACGACGGCAGCGCCGCCTTCCAGACGGTGTTCCACATTCACCTCCATGTGCTACCGCGGCGCAACGGCGACAAGCTGGCGCTTGCCAAGGCGATGGTGTTGCGCCGCGACCCGAACCGTGAGGCCACCGGGCGAATCCTTCGCGAGGCGTTGGCCCGCATCGACGCGAGCCAGTAAGGCTGGACCATGAGCAATCTCACGCTGTTCGAGCGATTAGTCGGCGCGCCCCTGTTGCGACTGCATGACACGGTCTACCAGAAGACCAATGGGCGGATTGGGCACCGCATGCCGGGTGTTCCGCCGAGCCTGCTGCTACACACCGTTGGCGCCAAGACCGGCCAACCACGCACCACGTCGCTGACCTACGCGCGCGACGGTGACTCGTATCTGATCGTCGCCTCCAACGGAGGCGCAGATCGCCACCCTGGCTGGTACCACAACCTGCGCAAGCATCCCCGGTGCGAAATCAACGTGGGCCCAAAGCGATTGGCGGTGACCGCACGACGGGTCACCCCGGACGACGCCGACTATTCCCGGATGTGGCAGCTGGTCAACAAAAACAACGCGAATCGCTACAGCGGTTACCAGCACCGGACGCCGCGGCCCATCCCGATCTTTGCGTTGACCCCGACCAGGCAAACGCGGGCGTAGTCAAGCCGGACCGGTCGTCACGGATTATTCTGCGCTAGAGCGCGGTGAAGCTTCCGGTTGTCACCGGCAATGGGGTGCGAAGCGACTGGAGCGGCTATGAAACGCGGCACGCCCAATCCGTGGCGGCGCTTCGGACTGTCGGCGCGCGCTGGTTGGCTCGTCGGCGGCGGATTCACCCTCGCGGTGGCGCTGACCGCGGCGATGTCGATCGGGAGCTGGCCGGGCGGCTATCCGGCTTGGCCGGTCAACCAGCTTGTGCCGGTGCTGTCGTTGCTTTGGACTGCGGGATGTGCCGGCAACGCGGCCCGTTGCGCGGCCGGGCGCCGCAGATTGGGCTGGCTGGCGCTGACGACGGCGCTGTCGGGGTGGACGGTCGGTGAGGTCATTTGCGCCCTGTCCGAGGTGTGCCCGCAACTCGATCACGCCGCACACCCCACGACGGCTGAGATGGCGCTGCTGTGGTATCCCGTCGGAGCCGCGACGGCGTTGCTGCTGCTGTCGGAGTCCGTTCGCCGGGTGCCCTGGCGGTTGATCCTCGACGGTGTCATCGTCGCGACGTCGGTGTTCGTGGCCGCGTGGGTATTCATCCTCAACACCGTGGTACGGGACGCCAGCAGCTCGCGGCCGGTGATTTTCACCCATGTCTTCGCCGACGTCGTCGTCATGACAGTTGCGATATTGGTGTTGTCGCGAACCCTGCCCAGCGGGCGGCCCAGCCTGAGCCTGTTAGCCGCCGGGATCACTGTTATCGGCGGCGCCGACATCGTGATCGTGTTCCAGACCGGAAGCGGCAGCTATCACACCGGCGAGCTGGTCGACCTGCCCCGAGTGGCCGGCCTCGGACTGGTGGCGCTGGCGGCGCTGGCCAGCGTCAGGGAGTCTCCGACAGCGGTTCGGGACGAGACGAGCGAGACGGGTACGGAGGTCACGTCCCGGGTCCGGCTGTGGTTGCCGTACCTGCCGCTGGTGCTGGCCGCAGCGATCGGACTGGGTCACCTCATGGACCAGGTGCGGCAGTGGCCGTTCCTGTTCGCCGCGCTCGGCATTCTGGTCGCCGCGGTGCTGGCCCGCCAGCTCGTAGTCCTGGTCGAGAACCAGGCTTTGCTGGCCGAGGTAGCGCACGAGGCGTCTCGCGACAGCCTGACCGGTCTGGCCAATCGGACCCGGTTCCTCAACCGAGTGGACCGAGCCATCGCCGCTCGCGATCAGCGACCCGACCCGATCGCGGTGTTATGCCTCGACCTGGACAACTTCAAGCAGGTCAACGACGCCCTCGGTCACCCGGCCGGCGACGAGCTTCTCATTCGGGTCGCCAGCCTGCTGACCGCCTCCCTCGACGAAACGGCGACCATCGCCCGGCTGGGCGGGGATGAGTTCGCGGTGCTCATCGAAGGCTCCGTCGAGGAAACACAAGCCGCGGCGCATCGGGTACTCGACGCATTCGACGCGGCGATCGTCATCGACGGCGTTCCAGTCACGGTACGTCCCAGCATCGGATACACGGTAGCCACCGCGGGATCGAGCTGTACCGTCGACGAACTTCTCCGGCATGCCGACCTGGCCATGTATGCCGCCAAACGCGAAGGCGGCGAACGGATCCGCAGTTTCGTGCCGGATATGCCCTTCTCCGAAGCGCTCGCGCGGCACGCCGACGCACCGGTACCGACCATCCAGGCCATCCCGAAAGCCACCCCGTCAGCCGTCCCGGGAAACGCCCCCCGGCGCGGGACCGGCGCGGACACGTGCCGTCCTTCCGAGCCCGAACCGGACCAGGCGGCACCGCTGCGGCGCTCGGCCGGCTTCGCGGCGGCAACACCGGCCCAACGAGACCGCCCGCCGCGCCGCGGATTTTGGTGGCCGCCGGTGGGCATCCGGATTGCCTTGGCACTGCTGACAATCGGCGTCGCCCTTTACACCGCGCTCACCGTGCATGGCGGTCACCGGGTCTTCGCCGAATCCTGGTATCCGGCGCTGACCCTGCTGGCGGCTGCGGTGATTGCGGCTCGCGCCTATCACGTTGCCGCCGGTCGGGTGGCTTGGTCGCTGATCGCGGCCGGGCAGGCATCCGCGGCTTTGGGCGACGTCGTCTACCGGCTGTGGGTGCCCGACGGTCAGTCGCCGTCCTTAGCGGATCCGTTCTACCTGGCGTTTTATCCGTTCGGCTACGCCGGGCTGCTGCTGCTCATGCGGGCGCGGTTGAAGAGGGTGCCGGTTGGCGTGCGCCTCGATTCGCTGATCTGTGGATTGGCCGGCGCCGCGGTTGCCGCCGCCCTGACCGCAGGGCCCATTCGTGCGGCGGCGGCCCGCGCACCGGCCACCGTGCTGGTGGGCCTGGTGTATCCGTGGGGCGATCTGGTCCTCCTGGCCCTTGCGGCCGGCATGCTGCCGATCCTGGGCTTGCGCAACCAGCTTCGCTGGATTCTGCTGGTCGCCGGGTTCACGCTGTTCGCCGCCGCCGACACCCGGTATCTTTTCGAAACCGCCGCCGGTTCGTATCGGGTGGGAACCTGGTTCGACGCCCTGTGGCCCGCATCGTCGCTACTGGTGGCGATGGCCAGCTGGGCGCCCTGGTCGCCGGCGGGGCCCGCACCGAAGCGTGGACTCGGTTCGTACGCCGCGCCCGTGGCCTGCACCGTCGTGGCGCTGGGAGTTATTGTGCTGGGCCCGCACTCGCGGATCGCGGGCGCATTGGCCGCGTTGAGCCTGATCGCGGTCGCGGCGCGGTTTTCGGTGGCTTTCCGGGACGTCAGTGTGCTGGCCGAAACCCACCAGCACGCCATGACCGACGAATTGACGGCGCTGCCCAATCGGCGTTCGCTGGCGACAGCCCTGACCGCACTGTCGGTCAACGCGCCGGACCTGGCGCCCAGAACCCCGCCAGGCCGAGCGCTGCTGTTGCTGCATCTCTACGAGTTCGACGAGATCACCGGTTCGATCGGTCGTCACATGACCGAGGAGTTGTTGTGCCGCATCGCGAATCGCCTGTCACAGTGTGTGCGTCCGGAAGATCTGCTGGCGCGCACCGGTGACAACGAGTTCGCGATCCTGCTGAGCGAAGGCGCGGATCTCATTGCCGCCCGCGCCCAAGCGGGTCGGCTGCTCGATGCCTTTGGGGAACCGTTCCAGCTGGATCCGGTGACCGTGCAGGTCGATGCCCGCATCGCCATTGCGCTCTACCCCGACCACTGTGACCATCCGCAGGAGCTGCTCAACCGCGCCGAGACGGCGATCCCGCACGCCAAAAGCGCCAAAGGCAAAGTCGTGGCCTACGACTCGGCGTTTGAGCTGTATCGCGATAGCGATCCCACCCTCGTCGATGATCTACGCGCCGCGCTGTTGAACGGTACCGAACTCATCTGTCACTATCAGCCCAAGATCAACGCCGACGACGGTAGCGTCCACAGCGTCGAGGCACTGCTGCGCTGGCAGCACCCCAGCAGGGGGATGCTGCTTCCCGAGGAGTTCCTGCCCGCCGCCGAACGTGTCGGCCTGATGCGCAGGGTGGCCAACCGCACCCTCGACCTCGCGCTCGCCCAGCTGCGGTCCTGGCGTGACCAGGGCATGGATTTGACGGTTGCCGTTAACCTCTCGACGACGAATCTGCTTGACCTGGATCTAGAGGGCACGATCGAGGGGCTGTTGAAGGCGCACGGCGTGCCCGCGGACGCTCTCATTATCGAGATCACCGAGAGCACCCTCGCCGACTCGGTGCGGTCTCGTAATACTGTTGCGGCGTTGCAGCACCTAGGCGTTCGCATCTCGCTCGACGATTACGGCACCGGGTGGTCGTCGCTGGCACGCTTGCAGGACGTCTCGGTCGATGAACTCAAGCTCGACCGGGTGTTCGTGGCGCGACTGGCCCTGGACCCGCGTTCGGTTGCGATCGTGCGGTCGACGGTGGCGCTGGCCCACAGCCTGGGAGCGGACCTGGTTGCCGAGGGGGTCGAAGACGAGGTGACCTTGAGCGCGCTGCGCCGCTACGGCTGCACCATCACCCAGGGTTTCGTGCACAGTCCGCCGTTACCGGCGGACGAGGTGGTGCAGTGGATCAACAGTCATGTGCCGGATCCGGCTTGACGTCCGCCGCGCCGGCGGCTCAGCAGCGGGTGCGCCACCGAGGTACCACCCGCGGCGGATGCGGCGATCGTCGTTTCGGCATCGCGCCCGTAACCGGGCCGTCGGTGGCATCGTCGCCGTCGGCAACCAGCCGCACGATCTGGTCGAGAGCTTCCTGCGGAGTGCCGGCCAATGACGACACGACCGGCATCTCGTTGCAGTGGGCTGCGTATTTGTCATGTCCAGGTGACCAGACGATGCGGTAATTGTAGCGGTGAACCATACGCGAAGACTCCTTGTCACGGACTGCCGGATACGGTCGAAGGTCATTAGTAGGCAATGGGTTTGCGGTGCGGCGCGGCTTGATCGACTGCCGGGAGAAGGGGCTGGTGGACCGAACCCACCTAGCCGTCACACAGTTTACCGGCGCCGACGAAGGCGCGTCTGGTCCTCGACCGCGACACGTGCCACTGTGAGCTATCACACCTACAGCGCGACGCATGACGGCCGGCGGCGTGGCCGTGGCGCCGATCATGGCCGACGATTTCGCGGCCGGTTCAGCGCCGTTGGTAGTCCTCGAGCGTGAGCGAGTCCACGACGCGTTCGAACTCCTCCTGGGGTATCGGTTCGCCACCGGGAATGTTGTCGCTGACCAGCCACTGGTTGCGCTCGACGTAACCGCTGAATTCGGCGTAGTAGTTGGCAAAGCCGCGCTGGTAGTCGGTGCCGGCCGCGGCGAGCTCACCGGCCAGGATATAGGCGCCTAGCAGGGCAACACTGGTCCCTTGCCCGGACAACGGCGAACAGCAGTATGCCGCGTCGCCGACCAGCGCGACCCTGCCCTTGGACCAGCGGTCCATCACGATCTGCGACATCTCGTCGAAGTAGAAATCCGGCGCCGACTTCATGTAGTGCAGCAACTGCGCGCGCACCCAGCCGTCGGTGGCCATCCGGCGTTCCAACTCGGCGAATTGAGCCTCTTTGTCGCGGTAATCGATCCGCAGATCGGGGTCCATGAATCCGAGTGCGGCACGGGCCTCGGTGTTGCCCCGCGCGCTGTAGACCCCGGCCATGGTGGCGTCCCCGTAATGCCACTTCTGCCAATAGTCGAGCTCCAGAAAGTTGGGCACGGTGAAGATCGCCGCGAACGTGCCCAGCCTCTTGATGAATTGCTCCTCGGGACCGAAAACCAGCCGGCGCACGTTGGAATGCAATCCGTCGGCGCCGATCACGAAGCCGAAGCTGCGGGCATCGGCGCGCTCGAAGGTCACCGCGACCGTGCTGCCGTCGTCGTCCAACGCGGTGATGCTGTCGTCGAAGAGGTACTCGGTCCCCGGTTGGGTTGCGCCGTAGAGTAATTCGATGAGATCGTCGCGCAGCAGCTCGATATTGGGATTGTCGATGGGACCGCCGGTCGGTGTCGATTCGGTGTCCCGGGACAATTCGTTGCCGTCGCGGTCGACGACCGAGGCGCCGCGGATGCCAGTCTTGCACGCCTGCGCGGCAGTCAGTAGCCCCATGCGGTCCAGCACCGTCAGCGCCGGACCGCGGACATCGATCGCCTGGCCGCCCGGCCGCAGCCCGGGGTGGCGTTCCACCACCGTAACCGAATACCCTTGCTGCCCAAGCCAGTACGCAACCGCAGTACCGGCCACGCTGGCACCGGAAACCAGAACTGTTCGCACCCTTACTCAATTCCTGCCAGAGTCTTGGCGTCGCGGATTACGTCGTCGAGCATTTCCGGTGTCAACTTACCGGTGAACATGTTCTGCTGGCTCGGATGGTAGCAGCCGAGCAATCGAAGTCCCGACCCCAACTCGGCCACAACACCATGGCCGAACCGGGGCTTGGGCTTGGCTAACGCGCCAGACATCCGCAGCGCGATCTGCCAGGCGAACCCACCCAGGGCAACGATCGCCCGGACGTCCTCGGAAACCAGCCGCCATTCGGTGTCCAGCCAGGGCGCGCAGGCCAGCCGCTCCGCCGGGGTGGGTGCGTTGGCCGGCGGCGCGCATCGCACCGGCGCGACGATCCGAATCTGGTTGGCGCGCAAGCCGTCCGCGGCGTCGACACTGGTCGGTTGGTTCACCAGGCCGGCGCGGTGCAGCGCCGCATACAGCTGATCTCCGGACCGGTCGCCAGTGAACATGCGCCCGGTCCGGTTGGCCCCGTGCGCAGCCGGAGCCAGGCCGACGATCAACAGCCGGGGCCGCTCCGACCCCCAGCCCGGCACCGGCCGTCCCCAATACGGCTGATCGGCGAAGGCCCGGCGTTTTACGGCGGCGACGTGTTCCCGCCAGCTCACCAGTCGGGGACAGGCCCGGCACACGCTGACCAGGGCATCGAGTTCGCGAATCGAGCGTGCCGCGCCGGCCAGTTGCACAACTTGTGCGGCATCGGCCGCCACCGGGGTTTGCGGTGTCGCCGGATCGCCCGGCCAGCCGGTGCCGGGACCGACCGGCGACCCGAATGCCCGGCCGGTATTCGGATGCATGAGCACCCCAACATCCTGCACGGCGGGCGAAATTCAGTGGTCGCCGATACGGCCATGGCGTTAGATTCAGCCGCGATAACCATGAACAGCAACAACAGCCGCGGCCCGGTGTTTCTGATCCTGTTCGCCACCTTGATGGCGTGTGCGGGCGACGGTATCTCGATCGTGGCGTTCCCATGGCTAGTGTTGCAGCGCGAAGGCAGCGCGGGGCAGGCGTCGATCGTTGCCGGCGCGACCACGCTGCCACTGTTGTTCTCGACACTGATCGCCGGCACCGCGGTCGACTACTTCGGCCGTCGCCGGGTGTCGATGGTGTCCGACGCGCTATCCGGGACCGCGGTGGCCGCCGTCCCGCTGGTGGCCTGGGCGTTGGGCACCGGCGCCGTCAACGTGGCCGTGCTCGCGGCACTGGGCGCCTGTTCGGCCGCCTTCGACCCGGCCGGGATAACCGCTCGCCAGTCGATGCTGCCCGAGGCCGCCATCCGGGCGGGCTGGTCGCTGGACCGGGTCAACAGCATCTACGAGGCCATCCTCAACCTCGCCTTTGTGGTGGGTCCGGGCATCGGCGGCGTGATGATCGCAACGGTCGGCGGCATCAACACGATGTGGATCACCTCGGTGGCGTTCGGGTTGTCCATCCTTGCCATTGCCGCCTTGCGGCTCGAGGGCACCGGCAGGCCGCATCACACGACCCGCCCCGAGGGGTTGGTTTCCGGGGTCGCCGAGGGGCTTCGTTTCGTGTGGAGTTTGCGGGTATTGCGCGCGCTGGCGCTGATCGACCTGAGCGTGACCGCGCTGTATCTGCCGATGGAAAGCGTGCTGTTCCCCAAGTACTTCGCCGATCGCCACCAACCGGCCCAGCTGGGCTCGGTGTTGATGGCGATCTGCCTGGGCGGACTGGTCGGCGCGCTCGGCTACGCGACGGTGTCGAACTACCTGAGCCGGCGCACGATCATGCTGACCGCGGTGCTCACCCTCGGCGCCGCGACGGCTGTCATCGCACTGCTACCGCCGTTGCCGGTGATCCTGGTGTGCTGCACAGTGATCGGGCTGGTCTACGGGCCGATCCAGCCCATCTACAACTACGTCATGCAAACCCGGGCGCCGCACCATCTGCGCGGCCGGGTGGTCGGAGTGATGACGTCGCTGGCCTACGCCGCGGGCCCCCTGGGCTTGCTGCTGGCCGGCCCGTTGACCGATGCCGCCGGACTGAATGTGACGTTCCTGGCGTTGGCGCTGCCGATCTTGCTGACCGGCCTGGTGTGCACCCGGCTCCCATCGCTTCGGGAACTGAACCGCGCACCCGAAGAGATGCCTCGGCAAAGTTCGCCGGTGTAGCCGGTCAGCTGCTCCAACTGCCGAGGACGCGGCGCTTCTGCTGCTCGAATTCCGCGTCGGTGAGCATGCCGCGGTCTTTGAGTGCGGCCAGTCTTTCCAACCTGTCGATCGGGTCCGAGCTCTTCGGTGGCGCGCCGGACCAGCCGCACACCGATCTTGCCGAGGTTTCTTCGCCCGAACGTCCGCGCCCCGCCCTTTCAGGATCGCTCAGCTCTACAGCGGTCACCGGCCCGTAGGATCGATCCGGTGGAGGGTCCGGCGAGGGCAGAGTTACTGACAGGCCTGATCGGCAGCCTGCCCGACGGGATGGTGGTCACCGACCCGGCGGTGACCGACGGCTACCGTCACGACCGCGCTTTGGATCCGGCCGCGGGCAAGCCGCTTGCCGTGGTCCGGCCGCGCCGCACCGGCGAGGTGCAGACCGTCCTGCGTTGGGCCACCGCCAACCGGGTACCGGTGGTCACCCGGGGAGCCGGCACCGGATTGTCGGGTGGGGCCACCGCTTTGGACAACGGAATCGTGCTGTCGACGGAGAAGATGCGCGACATCAGCATCGACCCGGTGACCCGGACCGCGGTGTGCCAGCCCGGCCTGTTCAATGTCGAGGTGAAGCAGGCCGCCGCCGAACACGGCTTGTGGTATCCGCCGGACCCGTCGTCGTTCGAGATCTGCAGCATCGGGGGCAATATCGCCACCAACGCCGGCGGCCTGTGCTGCGTGAAGTACGGCGTCACCACCGACTACGTGCTGGGCATGCAAGTGGTGCTGGCCGACGGCACCGCGGTCCGATTGGGCGGGCCCCGCTTGAAAGATGTGGCCGGGCTCTCGCTGACCAAGCTGTTCGTCGGCAGCGAAGGCACGCTGGGCGTCATCACCGAGGTGACCTTGCGGCTGCTGCCCGCTCAACATGGGTCGAGCATCGTGGTCGCCAGCTTTGCCTCGGTGGAGTCGGCGGTCGACGCGGTGCTCGGCGTCACCGCGCGCCTTCGCCCGTCGATGCTGGAGTTCATGGATTCGGTGGCGATCAACGCCGTCGAGGACACCATGCGCATGGACTTGGACCGATCGGCGGCGGCCATGCTGGTCGCCGGCTCTGACGAGCGCGGCGGCGCCGCCGCCGAAGACGCCGCGCTCATGGCCGGCGTCTTCACCGACAATGGTGCCACCGAAGTGTTTTCGACCGACGACCCGGATGAGGGTGAGGCGTTCGTCGCTGCTCGCCGATTCTGTATCCCGGCGGTGGAGACCAAGGGATCGCTGTTGCTGGAAGACGTCGGGGTGCCCTTGCCCGCGCTGGGCTCATTGGTCAACGGTATTGCCCGGATCGCCGACGAACGCGAGCTGATGATCTCGGTGATCGCCCATGCCGGCGATGGCAACACCCATCCCCTGCTCGTTTATGACCCCGCAGACGTCGCAATGGCCGAGCGCGCCCAGCTCGCGTACGGCGAAATCATGGACCTGGCCGTCGGGCTGGGCGGCACCATCACCGGCGAACACGGCGTCGGACGGCTGAAGCGGCCGTGGCTTGCGGGTTACCTCGGGCCGGACGCGATGGATCTCAACCGCCGCATCAAGCAGGCATTGGATCCGTTGGGCATCCTCAACCCCGGCAGTGGGATCTGATCGGTCGCAGTCTCGGCGTCGAGTGTGCAGTCTCGGCGTCGAGTGTGCAGTGACGGCTTCGAGTGTGCGGCCAGGGCGGCCGATCGCGGCTCTGCCCGCCCTACATGCACTTTGGAATCCCTGGACGCACACTCGAATGCCGCACTGTTGACATATAGCCCATCGCTGTCGTATCAATGAGACATGACAGCTGTAATGTCTCATGATGCTCGCCCGGTGTTTCAGCTCGCCACCGCAGACACATGGGCCAATCCCTGGCCGATGTACCGGGCACTGCGAGACCACGACCCGGTCCACCATGTCGTCCCGCCCGGTAGTCCGGACCATGACTACTACGTGCTGTCCCGGCACGCCGACGTCTGGGCAGCGGCCCGCGACCATCAGACGTTCTCCTCCGCACAGGGGCTCACGGTCAATTACGGTGAGCTGGAGTTGATTGGGCTGCAAGACAACCCGCCGATGGTGATGCAGGACCCGCCGGTGCACACCGAGTTTCGCAAGCTGGTATCGCGCGGTTTCACTCCGCGCCAAGTCGAGGCGGTCGAGCCCAAGGTGAAAGAGTTCGTCGTGGAGCGCATCGAGAGGCTGCGCGCCAACGGCGGCGGCGACATCGCCGCCGAGCTGTTCAAACCCCTGCCGTCGATGGTGGTCGCGCATTATCTCGGGGTGCCCGAAGAGGATCGGGCCCAGTTCGACGGCTGGACCCAAGCCATCGTCGCGGCCAACACCGCCGAAGGCGGCATCGCCGGCGCACTGGAAACAGTCGGCGATGCGGTCGGCTCGCTCATGGCCTACTTCACCGGATTGATCGAGCGTCGCCGAACCGAACCCGCGGACGACACGATTTCCCACCTGGTGGCCGCCGGGGTCGGGACAGACGGCGACATCGCCGGCACCCTTTCGATACTTGCCTTTACGTTCACCATGGTCACCGGTGGCAACGACACCGTCACCGGAATGCTTGGCGGGTCGATGCCGTTGCTTCAGCAGCGGCCCGATCAGCGGCGGCTGCTGGTGGACCAACCAGAACGCATACCCGACGCAATCGAGGAACTACTGCGGCTCACCGCGCCCGTACAGGGCTTGGCGCGCACCGTGACCAATGACGTGACGATCGGCGACACCACCGTCCCGGCCGGCCGCAAGGTATTGCTGCTGTACGGCTCGGCCAATCGCGACGAGCGCCAATACGGCTCGGACGCCGGTCAACTCGACGTCACCCGGTGCCCGCGCAACATCTTGACCTTCAGTCATGGTGCCCACCATTGCCTGGGTGCGGCCGCGGCGCGGATGCAGTCCCGCGTCGCCCTCACCGAACTGCTGCTCCGCTGCCCGGACTTCGAAATCGACGAGGCCGCAATCGTGTGGTCCGGGGGAAGCTACGTCCGCCGGCCGTTGTCGGTGCCGTTTCGGGTGACGTCGTAATGGCCGGAACCGATTGGCTGGCCGCGCGGCGCACCGAGGTGGCCGCAGACCGCATCCTCGACGCCGCCGCGCAGCTCTACACTGAGCGCGACCCGGCCTCGATCGGCATGAACGAGATCGCCAGGGCCGCAGGATGTTCCCGTGCGACGCTGTACAGGTACTTCGACAGCCGCGAAGCGTTGCGTACTGCCTACGTGCACCGGGAGACCAGGCGGCTCGGTCGTGAAATCATCCAGCAGATCAACGGGGTCGAGAATCCTCAAGAACGGCTCGTCGCGAGCATCGCCGCCACCTTGCGGATGGTGCGCGAGAGCCCCGCGCTGGCGGCGTGGTTTGCCGCGACCCGTCCGCCGATCGGCGGCGAGATGGCCGGACAGTCGCAGGTGATTACCGCGCTGGCCGCCGCGTTCCTGCAGTCACTCGGCTCCGGTGACGGCGGCGCCGTCGAACGCCGGGCGCGTTGGGCGGTGCGGGTGATCATCTCGCTACTGACGTTCCCGGGACGGGACGAAGCCGACGAGCGGGCCATGATCGAAGATTTCGTCGTCCCGGTGGTGACTCCGGTATCGGCCTCGCCGTAGCCCCGTCACAAGGTCATGATGCGCCGCCGACGCCCGGGTTTGGGCATGCGAAAACACCTGCCGCTTAAGCGCTTCCTTCATGGGCATGCGGCCGGAGCACTGCATCGGCTGCATCGGCCGCATTTTTTCAATCCCGTTTTGGTCGCGGCCTACGCGTTCTAAGATAAGGCGAATCCTGCGCCGAGGGCTTGGCGCTTCGGCGACCAGACTGGAATGTTCAGCCGGGGTGGAGGTGGTTTCGCGGCATGTCGGTAAGCGCAACAGACGGCCCATCCTGCCGCCGCCCGGCCCGTTGCCGAGGTTGGCCGTGCGCCGCTCGCCGTTACCGACGCGCGCTGTCAGAGGGCCTGCCGGCGTGGGCGCCGGCTGTGCACGGATACGTGCGCGAAAGCAACTGAGTGAGGTGCCGGTAAGGAAGGATCGACGATGTCGTACGCCATGTTTCCGCCAGAGGTCAATTCAGCCCTGTTATGTTCTGGCGCCGGATCGGGGCCAATGCTTACGGCGGCAACGGCCTGGGGTGAGTTGGCGGGCGAGTTGCGCTGGGCGGCAGCGTCATTCGCGGCCGTGACCTCCGACCTGGCGTGCGGAGCGTGGCAGGGTGCGGCGGCGGCGAAGATGACCGAGGCTGCCGCACCGTATGCGGCGTGGCTTGCCATCGCGGCTTCCCATTCCGAGGGGGCAGCCTGCCAAGCCGGCGCCGTGGCGGCGGCTTTCGAGGCGGCGTGCGCCGCCACCGTGTCGCCGTTGATTATTGCCGCCAACCGGGCCATCACCCGAGCCCTGGCGAATACCAACATCTTTGGATTCAACATGCCGGCGATCGCGGCGATGGAAGCCGAATATGAGGAGATGTGGGCCCGGGATGTCTCAGCGATGTTCGGATACCACGTCGGCGTCTCACAGGCCTGGTCGCAGTTGTGTCCGATTCAGCAGTTGCTGAGAGGCCTGCCGCGGATACCCATACCGCCATGCGGGACCCCGCCGCCTACGACAACACCGCCGCCGGTGACCCCGCCTCCCACCACGCCGCCGCCGGTGACGCCGCCGCCGCCCACGACCCCGCCGCCGGTGACGCCGCCGCCGGTGACCCCGCCGCCCACCACACCGCCGCCGGTGACGCCGCCGCCAGCTCCGAGGCCCACGACACCGCCGACACCCACTCCGAGGCCGGTACCGCCCATACATCGGGTTCCGGTGGAGCCACGGGTCCCGACGGTGCCGGTGATGCGGAAGTAATCGGCCGTTACCCGTCGAGAGCAACGCCCCATACGGCGGCGGTCACCCTGCGATTCGCAGGCCGGGGTCGAGCTGAGCCGCTTCGCCGGTCAGGCCATCCAATAGGCTTGCGCCTTAATAGCTTTGCGCGGAATGCCGAAGTCCTCACGCAATGCCTTGGCGACCGAGCGGGTGGTGCGGGTGCTGCTGGCAACCCAGCCGAAGTGATCGCCCGCGTCGAACGCGGCCCCGCGCACCGTCTCGAGCAGCGCGTTGCCGTCGTCCTTGCGATCCACCCACGTGACGTCGTCGGCGCGGGCGACCGGTAACGATTTGTCCTCGTCGTAGCCGGCCTCGAGAAACACTCGCGCGGGGGCGTCGCCGATCGACTCGAGCAAGGAGTTGATCGCCGGCAGTGATGCGGTGTCGCCGACGATGACGTAGCCGCCGGGTGGCGGATCTGGGATGGCGAACTTGCTGCCCAGCACCGTCGCCTCGATGGTGTCGCCGGGTTGCGCGTTGCGCGCCCAGTTCGACGCGATGCCCTCGTGCAGGGCGAACTCGACGTCGAATACGCCCGCAGCCGGATCGGGGTCGACCAGCGTGTAACCGCGCTGGTGCGACTTGTCGCCATCGGCGAACCACATCCGGATCCACATGGTCGGATGCACGGCATGTTCACCCAACATCCCGCCGTCGTCGAAGCTCAACCGCAGGTAGTGCGGGCTGATCTCACGCCAGCCGGTCACCGTGAGCCGGTAGTCCCCGGCCCGCATGAGCTTCAACACCGCACCCTGCCAGCCCCGTGATGCCTTGTGTTCGGTCATGAGTCGCTGTTGTTCCTTCGTCGCGTTCGCATCAATTTAGGGCAGGGTAACCTAAAATGCTGAACGGCCGGACGGCGCCGACACCTACGTCTTGACTCGGGTAAACCGGTGCAGCAGCCAGGCCACCGGGATGGTCACCACCATCGTCGCGATGAAGAGGTTCAGCATCGATCCGGTGTATACCCGGTAGCGGACCACGTGAACCATGGCGAATTCCATGGTCACCAGGTGGACCAGGAAGATCTCGTAGGAGATCTCACCAAGCCACACCATCGGTCGGCTGGCCAGCAGCCGCGAGTACCAGCCCTGATCGCCAAGGGCCAGCGGTGCCACCGCCAGCGTTGCGATCACGGCGTAGAAGCACGCCTTGACCACTGCCTCGGTCACCGCCGACGGCGATGTGGTGGGTGCGCCGGCGATCGGCGTGGAGGCGATGAAATAGCAGACGACGGCCAACGGCAGGGCGGCAAACGCGTAGCAGCGCACGCCCATGGCCTGCAAGACGGTCAGCATCATGCCGCCGAGAAACCAGGCCAGGTAACTGGGCAACCAGAGCCGAGCACCGTCGGGAAACCAGCCGATGGTGTGTATCAGGACCAACCAGAGCGGCGTGATCGTTGCCATTCCCGCCAGCGCCCCGACCAACAACCTGGGCTGCCAGCGCCGCCGGCTGACCAGCACCAGGAGCACGTAGGCCAGGAATGGCAGGGCCACGTAGAAGGCTGCCTCCACCGCCAGGCTCCACATCTGGGTCAGCCCCTGATGAAGATAGGAACCGAGATAGCCATCCGTGTAGATCTGGGTCAACGTCAGGTTGCGCACCAGCCCCATCCAGCTGTGTCCTGGGTTGGGCCCGGCGGTGCGGAAGTGGTAGATCACGTAGGCGATCAGCACGACGACGACGTAGGCGGGCATGATCCGCCGGACCCGATGCCAGGCATAGCGGCTCAGCGACGGTGGTGGGCCGTCGGTGGCGGCGGAGCGCACCCACGGACGGAACAACAGGTAACCGGACAGCACGAAGAAGATCGGCACACCGATCTCCATCCGGGACGACACCAGGCCCCAATAGCCGTGGGTGTACTTACCGGTGGTGTAAGCCGCATGGGTGCCAACCACCAGAAGGGCCGCGACTGCCCGGATTCCGGTCAGCGACGCGACGCGGTCCACGTGTGAGATCTGCTCGAGTCCGCCTTGGTCGTCCTCGGCCTTGGACAGGGTCATCCGACCCGTTTCCGGCGTGGCTTGCCACTGTCGGAGCGGCGCGCCTTGCCGGCCGGCCGGTCCGGCCGCAGGTCGATCAACACGCCGGAGATCCGGGTAGTTTCGAGCTTTTTGAGGGTCGCGCGCGGCAGCTTGGCGGGCAGCTCCACCAGCGAGAAGTCCGCCCCGATGGCGATGTGGCCGAAATCGCTGCGGTGCAACCCGCCTTCGTTGGCGATCGCACCGACGATGGCGCCCGGACCGATCTTGTGACGCTTGCCGACTGAGATCCGGTACGTGCTCAGCGGCGGGCCGTTTCGACGCTTTTCGGGCCGTTCGGCACGCTGATCGCTTGCGGGCTTCTTGGGCTCGCTGCGCCGCTCGGGTGGTGGTTCGGGTCCCAGCAGGAATGCCTCGCCGTCTCGCGACTGCAGTGCCAACGCCGCGGCGATGTCGGCCATCGGCACATCATGCTCGCGTTGGTAGTCCTCGACCAGCTTGCGGAACAGCTCGACGCCGGGTTTTGCCAGCGCATCGGTGATCGAATCGGAGAACTTCGCCACCCGCTGCGCGTTGACGTCCTCGACGGTGGGCAACTCGGCCTCGGTCATCGTTTGCCGGGTGGCTTTTTCGATCGCCTTGAGCAGGTGGCGTTCGCGCGGGGAGACGAACAACAGCGCGGCTCCGAAGCGACCGGCCCGGCCGGTGCGTCCGATGCGGTGCACGTAGGACTCGGTGTCATGCGGGATGTCGTAGTTGAGCACATGCGATATGCGTTCGACGTCGAGTCCGCGGGCCGCCACGTCGGTGGCGACCAGTATGTCGATGCCTTTGGGACCGCCTTCCCGCAGCGCCGTGATGGTTCGCTCCCGCTGCTGCTGCGGAATGTCGCCGTTGATGGCCGCCGCGGAAAAGCCTCGCGCCCTTAGCTTTTCGGCAACCTCTTCGGTCGCCTGCTTGGTGCGGACGAACACGATCATCGCCTCGAAGGGCTCGACCTCGAGGACTCGGGTGAGGGCGTCCATCTTGCGCGGACCCGCCACCTGGATATAGCGCTGCGAAATGTTCTCCGCGGTGGCTGTTTTCGCTTTGGACGTGACTTCCAGGGGGTCGTGCAGGTACTTGGCGGTGATCTTGCGGATCGCCGGGGGCATGGTCGCCGAAAAGAGGGCCACCTGTTTGTATTCCGGGGTGTCGGACAGGATGCGCTCGACGTCTTCGGCGAAACCCATGGCCAGCATCTCGTCGGCCTCGTCGAGCACCAGGTAGTCCACCCGGGACAGGTCCAGCGTCCCGCGCTCCAGGTGGTCGATGACCCGACCGGGGGTGCCGACAATGATTTGCGCGCCGCGCCTCAGCCCGGCCAGCTGCACGGCATACGACGACCCGCCGTAGATCGGCAGCACATTGAGCTTGGGCAGATACGCCCCATAGCGGCTGAACGCCTCGGCGACCTGCAGCGCCAACTCCCGGGTGGGCGCCAGAATCAGCGCCTGGGTCGCGGTGCTGGTGACGTCGATTTTGGACAGGATCGGGAGCGCGAACGCGGCGGTCTTGCCGGTTCCGGTCTGCGCCAGCCCCACCACGTCGGAACCGGCCATCAGCGCCGGAATCGTCGCGGCCTGGATAGCTGTCGGCGACTCGTAACCGACGGCAGCGATCGCCCGCAGGACCGAGGGACGGATCTGCAGGTCGACGAAGGTGTCGGGAGGGGCGACGGGCATGTTGTCCGGGGTGACCATTTGACACGGAGTTTAGCCGGGATCCACCGTTATGCCGTACGGCACGGCTGCCGATCGGCCGCCAAGGGGAATGGCCGCGGTGATTCGATATCTCGACGACGAATTCGGGTGTCCACAGATGCCCTCGGCATCGGCGGCACCTTACGAACGTGCGCCAGGAACATGGCAACCGACGCCGCGCGGTAGACAATCACCCCGACAGCGATCACTGTCGGTGAGAGCAGCGAGCGTTTGCTGCTCCCGCCGCCGCCCGTCGGGGGTTTTGTCCTGCTACGGAGCCTGGCCTCGTCCCGTCTCGGCCCAATTGGTCGGAAAGGGCCATTTAGCTTTTGGTCAGGGACTTCTGGCACTTCTGGTGCCGCCGGTACTGCGGCTTAGCTTCCGTCCATCAGCAACGACGCTTTCACCGATCGAGGTCTGCATGTCGTCCCAACCGCCACCTCAAGCGTGGCAACAGGCCCCAGCAGCGCGTGGGCTGCCCCCGCAAGTTCCTTCGCAGCACCCGCCGCGGCCACAAAGAGGCAACGTTTTCGCGGTGACTGCTCTTTTGTGTGGCGTCTTCGGTTCTTGTCTAGGGCTGGTTCCCGCCCTCGGGATAGCGGCCTTTCCGTTCGCCGTGGTGGGCCTTGCGTGTGGCGTCATCGCGATGATTCGGGCGAGCAAAGGAGTCCGGGCAGGCAAAGCCATGGCCATTGCCGGCACGCTGCTGTGCGTGCTGGCACTGATCCTGGCGACCTTTTGGATTGTTGTCATCGCCAACTCCTTCAAGGACCGAGGCGACTCACGGAAGGCCATAACTGGCCAGAGCACGGAAGATATTCTGCGAAACGATCTCGACGTGCAGTTCGGTGAATTTGTCACTGATGACGATCCGCACAAGCCCGGCAAGATGGTTGTGACGCTTCGGAACAAGAGCAATAAGAGCGCATCCTTCAGCGTCGACGTTGAAGCCTTGGATGCCAACGGAAATCGTATCGCAGCCGACACCGCTTTCGTTGAGGCACTTGCGCCAGGTGAAGCCACCCGGAAGGACATGTTCGTCTTCGTTGCCAGCGACAAGTACGACACGATGAGGAAGGCGACCTTCAGGGTCGTCGAAGCGTCGAAGTACGCGCCGATGCCGCCACCGACCAAGTAGGCAGTCGCAGATTGTGGCTCGATGCAATGGTTTTCGCGGCAGTCATTCGGCATGTTGGTATTTCGTGTACCGCGAGCGGAACGCCACGGCGAGATTTGCGTCGAAAGTTCGCCGTGGCGTTACCCTCGGCGAGCCCCCTGGTGATCGCCGGCCCGGCACCGCCGGGCTCGCGATCACCCTACGCCTGATCTCGCTGCCACGGCCACGCCTGACACGCTCCGCAGCCCGATCGCGGTACGGTTCCGATTGTGTGGTCGCTCTCCCGCCGTGCCGCGTCACTGATTGGCGTGTCTGCGACGGCATTGGTCGCCGCGACATTGACGGGCTGTGGTTCGGGGGATTCCACGGTCGCAAAGACACCGCGGGCAACCACACCTCCCGTCGCTGCCTCCAGCGCGTCGAGCCCAACGAACCCGTCGTCGGCGACGGCGGCCCCACCCACCAGTAGTGCGGCCCCGGCCGACCCGTGTGCGGTCAACCTCGCCTCGCCGGCAATCGTTCGAGTCGTGTCCGAGCTGCCTCGCGATCCTCGCAGTCAGCAGCCCTGGAATCCGGAACCGCTGGCCGGCAACTATAACGAGTGCGCGCAGCTGTCCGCGGTGATCATCAAGGCCAACACCAACGACACTAATCCCACTACTCGTGCGGTGATGTTCCACCTTGGCAAGTTCATCCCGCAGGGTGTGCCTGACACGTATGGGTTCAACGGAATTGATGACTCACAAACCAACGGCAACACCGTCGCGTTGACCTACGCCAACGGTATGGGTCTCAACAGCGTGGTGAAATTCCGTTGGAACGGCAGCGCAGTGGAAATCATCGGTAATGGCTGAGCAGCAGTACCGCCGGCGATCTCCTCACCTGCGTCCGGTTGGGATCGGTTTACTGCCAGGCATTGGCGCGGCGCAACCCAACCATGAACAGCGCGGCGGCTATACCGACTAGCGCGACAACCGCGGGCAGCCACATCGACTGCGACGTTGCCGCGGAGAACGGCTCGCGTAGCAACTCAGGCAGCAACACGCTGGTGCCAGTGCTGCCGGGTACCGCCGCTGGTGAGGTGCTGCCAGGCCGCGCCGGGATCTCGGCCGCGATCCGCGATGTCATCAGCGCTGCCATACCGGCGCTGCCCAGCACGGCGCCAAGTTGTCTAGTCGCGTCGTATACACCCGAGCTCACACCAGCCAGATCTGGCGGCAGGTTGCGGGTCGCGGTGGCGGCCAACGGCGACCAAACGAACGCCACCCCGACTCCCATCGGAATAAAGGGCGCGATTAGCCGCCACATCGGCGCGGCTGGGGACATCTCGAAAGAGAGCCAGATCAGTCCGATCGCCACCATCGAGAAGCCGAACCCGACCACGGTCCGTGGATGGGATCTATCGACAATCTTGCCGACCATCGGGGCCAGGGAACCGCTGACGACTGCCATCGACGCCGTCAGCAGGGCCGCGCGGATCGGCGACATCCCGCGCACTGCTTGCGCGTAGAACATCACCGGCAGCGTCATCGATGTCATGGTGAACGACATTGCTGCCACCCCGAGGGTGGACATGGTGAAGTCCCGATCACCGAAGATCCGCGGCGGGATCAGCGGCTCGCGGGCGTTGATTGACTGCCAGTAGACGAATACCGAGATGAACGCGACCCCGGCGACGATCATCGCCCAGATCCACGGCTCCCAGTCGGCCGACGGGCCCTGCTGCAGTCCGAAAACGATCAGCAACAGGCCGATCGCAGACAAGCCGACCCCGACCACATCGAACCGATGCCGATGGGTTGGCATCACCGGGATAAGCCAAATCGCCAGCGCCAGGCCGACGATGCCAACCGGGATATTGATGAGAAAGATCCACTGCCAACCAAGGGCGTCGACAAAAACACCGCTGGCCAACGGCCCGACCGAGTTAGCGACCCCGGCAGTGACGCCCCATACGCTCATCGCGGCACCGCGACGCTGCGGTGGAAAGAGACGGGTGATCGTCGACAGTATCTGCGGTGCAAGTAGCGCGGCTCCGGCGCCTTGGACCGTACGGGCAGCGATCAGCATGCCGACGCTGCCGGACAGGCCACACCACGCCGAAGCGCAGACAAAGATGGCGAGACCCAGCACATAGAGATACTTTTGGCCGAAGCGGTCACCGAGACGTCCGGCCATCAGCAGCGGCACCGCGAAGGCCAGCAGGTAAGCGCTGGTCACCCAGATCACCATGTCGTGCGTGGTATTGAGCGCAGCCATGATGCTTGGGTTGGCCACGACAACGATCGTGGAGTCGAGCAGGATCATGAAACGGCCGACCAGCATTGTCGCCAGGATCGCCCATAGTCTACGAAAACTTGTAGCACTGGCGACGTTTCGCGGCATTGTCGATGCGGCGTGTCCCCCGCGCTCGCCAAACCGTGTCATCGCCATGGCCGTCTACCCATTTCGTTTCGACACCCCGATCGTGTCGGAACGCCGCCTAGCACCACCGCCGCGGGATCGCATCACTAGCCCGACTGATCCGTGTCACAAACGCTAGGCAGGCTGCTAACACGCGTCCAGCAGAAGGTTTCGAAGCAACTGTTGCGTGGACAGCAAGTTTCCGGAGGAGTGTCCGGCCGCGGTGGAGCCGAACCCGTATCAGCGAGCTTGTCGGAGCTCTCCCCTACCGTTACTGCTGTGTTCGTCAGCGGTGGCAGTCTTGGAGCAAGAATCGTCTACAGCGCCTCGGATCTCGCCTCGGCTGCAAGCTGTGAGTACGCGCTGTTGCGGGATTTCGACGCGAAGTTGGGCCGGGGCCCCGCCGTGGCCGTCGAGGACGAGATACTTTTGCGCACCGCCGATTTGGGTGTAAAGCATGAACAACGCCAGCTCGACCGATTGCGTGACGAGTTCGGCGACGATGTCGCTGTCATCGGCCGTCCGGCATATACACTCGCCGGCCTGGCGGCCGCCGCCGAGGCGACTCAACGCGCCATCGCCAACCGCGCCCAGGTGGTGTACCAGGCCGCGATGTTCGACGGTCGCTTCGTCGGCTTTGCCGACTTCCTGATCCGCGATGGCGAGCGCTACCGAGTCGTCGACACCAAGCTGGCCCGCTCGCCCCAAGTGACGGCCTTGCTGCAGCTGGCGGCCTACGCCGACGCGCTGGCCACCGCAGGCGTGCCGGTGGGCCCGTACGCCGAGCTGCAACTTGGTGACGGCACAGTCGTGCATTACCGCGTCGGCGATCTGATTCCGGTGTACCGGACCCAGCGCGCGGCATTGCAGCACCTCCTCGACGGCCACTACGCCTCGGGCACCGCGGTGCGCTGGGACGATCCTGGCGTTCGCGCCTGTTTTCGTTGTCCGCTGTGCACAGAGCAACTGCGTGCAACCGACGACCTGCTGCTGGTGGCAGGGATGCGTGTCACCCAGCGGGAAAAGCTGCTCGACGCCAACATCACGACAGTCGACGAGCTGGCCAAACACGCCCAACCGGTGCCGGGCCTGGCGCCAAGCATCCTCGGCAAGCTGACTGCGCAAGCCAAAATACAAGTGCGGCAACGTAATACCGGTGAACCGCAGTACGAGATTGTCGACCCGCAGCCGCTGGCGCTATTGCCGGAACCCAACGCCGGCGACTTGTTCTTCGACTTCGAAGGCGATCCGCTGTGGACCGCCGACGGCCACGAGTGGGGGCTGGAGTACCTGTTCGGCGTGTTGGAATCCGGACCTGCGGGAGCCTTCCGTCCGCTATGGGCACACGACCGGGCACAGGAACGTCAGGCCCTCAAGGATTTTCTGGCGCTGGTGGCCAAACGTCGCCGTCGCCATCCCAACATGCACATCTACCATTACGCGCCGTACGAGAAGACGGCACTGCTGCGGCTCGCCGGGCGCCACGGCGTCGGTGAGGACGACGTCGACGAGTTGTTGCGCAACGGTGTTCTCGTCGACCTCTACCCGTTGGTGCGCAAAAGCCTTCGCGCCGGCGGGGAGTCGTTCAGCCTCAAAGCGCTGGAGCCGCTCTATATGGGCTCCCGGTTGCGTGCCGGTGAGGTCACGACGGCAGCCGACTCGATCACCTGCTACGCGCACTACTGCGAATTACGCGCCGAAGGCCGCACGGATGAGGCCGCGGCGGTGCTGAACGAGATCGAAGACTACAATCACTACGACTGCCGCTCCACCCGCGAACTGCGCGATTGGTTACTGATGCGCGCTTGGGAAGCAGGCGTCACACCGATCGGGATCCAGCCGGTTGCCGACAGCGGCCGGGTCGAAGATCACGATGAGTTAGCCGCAACATTGGCGACCTTCATCGGTGACGGCGCAGCGCTCGAGCGCACACCGGAACAAAATGTCGTCGCGTTGCTGTCGGCGGCACGCGGCTACCACCGCCGCGAGGACAAGCCGTTCTGGTGGGCACACTTCGACCGGCTGAACTACCCGCTCGACGAATGGTCGGACAGCGCAGACGTTTTCGTTGTCGCCGAAAAGTCGGTGGTTGCCGCCTGGCATACGCCCCCGCGAGCACGTAAACCGCAACGGCGGGTGCGGCTGACCGGCGAACTGGCGCGCGGCGACCTCAAGACGAGCGTGTTCGCCCTCTACGACCCGCCGGCTCCGCCCGGAATCAGCGGCGACCCCGACCGGCGGGCCGCGGGCCACGCCGAGGTTGTCGGGGTCGACGACCCGGGTCTGCCTACCGAGGTGGTGATTCTGGAGCGAACCGGCAGTGACGGCAACACGTTTGAGCAACTGCCGTTCGCGCTGGCCCCCGGGCCACCCGTACCGACAACGGTGCTGCGCAAGTCCATCGAGGCCACGGCATCCGCGGTCGCTGTCGGGCTGCCGCGACTGCCCCGTACGGCGCTGGTCGACGTGCTGCTGCGGCATCCGCCACGCACCCGGCTACCGCGGGGAACCGACATCGTCGCCGACCTTAGCGCGGCGGTGCTGGAACTGGACGCCTCATACGTCGCGGTACACGGGCCGCCGGGGACCGGCAAGACGCACACCGCCGCAGGGGTGATCAAGCGATTGGTCGTCGAGCATTCCTGGCGCATCGGCGTCGTCGCGCAATCGCACGCCGCTGTGGAGAACCTGTTGGAGTGTGTGATCGACGCCGGCTTGGATCCCGGGTGCATCGCCAAGAAAAAGTATGACCGCGCTGCTCCGCGCTGGCAGCTGATCGACGAGAAGCACTACCCGGCATTCATCGCTGACCATCCGGGATGCGTGATCGGCGGCACCGCCTGGGATTTCGCCAACGAGCACCGCGTGCCCCGCGGCGGCCTGGATCTGCTGGTGATCGACGAGGCCGGCCAATTCAGTCTGGCCAACACCATCGCGGTGGCGCCGGCGGCGACGAACATGTTGTTGCTCGGCGACCCGCAACAGCTTCCTCAGGTCAGCCAGGGCGCTCATCCCGAACCAGTCGACGCCTCGGCGCTGGAATGGCTGGTCGACGGGCAGCGCACCCTGCCCGACGAACGTGGCTATTTTCTGGACCGCTCCTACCGAATGCATCCGGCGGTCTGCGCGGCCGTTTCGATGCTGTCCTACGAAGGCAGACTACAGTCTCACGCCGAGCCCACCGCCGCCCGTCGCGTTGCCGGCTACCAGCCCGGCGTGCATGTGCTTTCCGTTGCGCACCAAGGTAATTCGACCGAGAGCCCAGAGGAGGCCGAGGCGATACTGACCGAGATCCGGGCGCTGCTCGGACGGTCGTGGACCGACGAGGGCGGCACGCGGCCGTTGGCGGCTTCCGACCTGCTGGTGCTGGCGCCGTACAACGCCCAAGTGGGATTGCTGCGGCAGCGGTTGAGGTCCGCCGGCCTGGACGCAATCCGGGTCGGCACCGTCGACAAGTTCCAGGGCGGGCAGGCGCCCGTCGTCTTCATCTCGATGACGGCCTCTTCGGCAGACGACGTGCCCCGCGGCATATCGTTCCTGCTCAACAGGAATCGGCTCAATGTGGCCATCAGCCGGGCGCAGTACGCGGCGGTCGTCGTGCGCTCCGAGTTACTGACCCAATATCTGCCGACCACACCCGCGGGATTGATCGACTTGGGAGCCTTCCTGGCATTGACCTCGCGGCCGCCCCATAGTTAGCCCGGGGGGCCACCTAATCAAGCGGCGTGGATCACCCCCCGAACTGTTTGAAAGAACTCGAGAAGGCCCAAGCGGTTTGGGTCACACCGCTGCAGGTATTCGACGGTTGCGGAGTTCCGGGCGGGCATTGTGAGTCGCGGTTGGCCGACCACATGGCAAGCCGGCCAAGACCCTTCTGCCGGGCAAAGGCCGTCAGCTTGTCGGCGTCGGCCACGGTGAACACCTCCCGGAGGTCATCGTTGACGCCGATCATCGGTGTCACCCCCACCATCGCCCAGACCTGGGCGTCGGACTTCGACGGATACAGCGGAGCCAGCTGATCGTGGACCCGCTGGGCCGCCTGAATCGCGAGGTCGCCCATCTTTCCGCTGTAATCGAAGGCCGGGTCGTAATAGTCCATCGCCATCACGTTCACCTGGCCGATGTCCGCACCGTTGGCAATGGCGTTCTGCACCACCCGCAACCCGTCGGCGGTCAGACCGGTCGGCAGCACCGGCAGGGTGAACGAGACGCGCACCGGGTTACCGGCGGCCCTGCTGTCCGCCTGTAACTTGGCGATCGCCTGAGACCGGCGGGTCAGTGATGCGACGTCATTCTGGGCCGCACCCTCGATGTCGAAGTCCAGATCGCGGATCCCATAGGCGTCGATCACCGACTTGTATTGCGCAACAAGCGCATCGACGCTGGTGCAGGTCAGCGCCAGCTCCTGGTTGGCGACTCCGCCGAAAGAGACGATCGCGTCGGCGCCGCCAGCGGTCAGCGCTCCGATCGCCGAGGTGACCCACTGGTCCTTGAGCCCGTAGTAGGTGCCCCATGATGCCGTGCACGGTGCGCCGCTGACGATGAAGCCCAGCGTCACGTGCCTGAGCCCGCCCGTGCGGGTGGCCGACGCATAGTCGAACTGCGGGTAGAGCGTCATATCGACATAGGGGGCGAATCGCGCCGGCGTTGCCCCGCCAGGGGTGACGGGCGGGGTGGTGGTCGGCGTGGTCGTGCTCGTCGTCGGGGGTGGTGTGACGCCACTGCCCGAGCAGGGCTGGCCGTTGAGGGTGCAGTTCGTCGGCGCGGCGAAGCTACCCGCGTATGCGCCCTGCATGCCCAGGCTTGCCGTGCCCCCGTTGGCGGCCACCGTGCGCGTCCAATCCTCCGGCGTGAGCACGTAATGGGTTCCCTGCGCGGCAAGCTTGGCGTTCCAGGCGCTGGTCAGGGTCTGGCCGGCCGGCATGTCGAACTCGAGCTTCCAGTCGCTCAGTGGCGTCGGGCCGGGGTTGGTGATCGTGAAGTTGCCGTTGAAACCGTTGCCCCAGTCGCTGATCTTGGCGAAGGCGGCGGTGTAGGCGCCGGCAGTCCCGGCCGGCGCGGTAGTGGTTGCCGGGCTGGTGGAGGTTGTGGCCGGACTGGCGGTCGGGGGGGTCGGGGGCGTGGTGGCGGTCGCCCCGACACCGGCGCACGGCTGTCCGTTGACCAGGCAGTTCGCCGGCGGTGAATACGTTCCGGTCTGGGCGGCCTGGAACCCGACGGTGACCGAACCGCCGGGTGCGATCGTTCGCGTCCAGTCTTCGGGGGTCAGCGTGTAATGCGTGCCGGACTGGGCGAGTTTGGTGCTCCACGCATTGGTGATGGATTCGCCTGCGGGAAGGTCGAACTCGACCTTCCAGTCGGACAGCGCAGTCGCACCCGAATTGGAGATCGTGTAGTTGGCGACAAAGCCGGTACTCCATTGCGATGTCACCGCCAGCTTCGCCGTCACGCCGGCAGCTCGGGCCACCGGAGTGACCACGACAACGCAGACGGCCACGAGAAGCATCGACAAGACGGCGACAAGCGATGGTTGCCAGAGTTTTCGTAATTCGCATCGAATTGAATTTGGCATCGGCCTAACGTATGACCCCGGCCGGTGATATTTTGCTCACAGCTGCCGGATCTTTCTCGAACCGATATCGGCGGGTAATCTTCTAATTCTCGAAATCACGCCTTTGCCGAATGCTTAGCATTGCTTTTCAAGCTGCTCGATATTGACCGAATCGATGCCAGGATGAAATGTTCGTACGTTGCGCCTTGACGCAGCGTAGGGGCAGTTTTTCGCAGAATCAAATTCTATTATGGGTTGCCGCCAGGGCCGCTCCAGCGGGCGTGGCGGTCCTATTTCCAGGAGAGACAAAGGGTCACTCCACCCCATGTGCACACCGCTGGCCGAGCCGCTGATGGCATATTGCTGTGCAGCGTCATTGCGCGACATTGCAGCGCCGAACCGAAATAACGCGGCCGGCTGATCACACCGGAGAAAACGCTAGCCGGCGGGGCCGTGTGGATCGTCGAGGTAATGCGCGCGGTAGGCCTGGCCTGACCCGAGCAGCGATGAGGTCGATGTCTGCGGCGACGAGTCGACGTGTGAGCCGTTGCGCACGACCTCGGCGGGCACGTCAACCGGTTCGCCGCGCGATTGCCCATAAGCCCAAGGGATTTCGCCATCCGACCGGTGCCACCGATCGGGTTCCGGTTGCAGGATGTATTCGACGTAATCGTCGTCGTCATCGAAATCCTGGTCCGCGTCCTGATCGTCGTCGCCATAGTCGTCGCCATGGTCCTGTTGCGACAGCAGCCGGCGCGAGGCCGTCGCACCCATGCCGCCGACCAGGAACAGCGCGGCCACGATTCCGAACAAGGCGATGAACGCGGGCAGCAGCATCGACTGCGACATGGCGGCCGAGAACGGCGCGCGCACGAACTCGGGCAACTGCAGGCCGCCACCATCTCCGCCGAACCCGGGCGCCCCGTCAGGCGGGGGCGGCATCTCGGCGCTGATCCGCGACGTCATGAACGCCGCCATGCTGGCGCTGCCCAGCACCGCCCCGAGCTGCCGGGTGGCGTTGTAGACGCCGGAGCTCGCGCCGGCCTGGTCGGGCCGCAGATTGCGGGTGGCGGTGGCGGCCAACGGCGACCAGACGAACGCCATCCCGACGCCTATCACGCAAAACGGCAACACCAGCCGCCAGACAGGGGTGTCCGGTTCCATCTCGATGGACAGCCAGGTCATCGCGATCGCCAGTGCCGAAAAGCCGAACCCGACCACCGGCAGTGGGTGCGACGTGTCGACGATACGGCCGACGAACGGTGCGAGCACGCCGCTACTGATCGCCACCGGTGCGATCAGTAGCGCGGCGCGAATGGGCGACAGCCCGCACACCGACTGCGCATAGAAGATCAGCGGCAGCATCATCGCCGTGGTCGCGAACGCGGTGACGGCCACCCCGACGGCGCACAGGCTGAAGTCGCGGTCCCGGAAGATCTCCAGCGGGATCAGCGCCGCGCGCCGGTTGAGCGATTGCCAGTAGACGAACGCCGACATGAATCCCAGGCCGGCGACGAGCACCGCCCAGATCCACGGTTGCCACCCGGCGGATTGACCCTCCTGTAGCCCGAAAACAAGCAAGAACATCCCGATTCCGGACAACGCCACCCCGATCAGGTCGAACCGCTGTGTCCGGACCGGCAAGACCGGGACCAGCCAGGCCGCCAGCGCCAGGCCGAGTACGCCGATCGGGATGTTGACGAAGAAGATCCACTCCCAACCCAGCCCGCCGACCAGTGCCCCCCCGGCCAGCGGCCCGACCAGGCTGGCGACGCCGGCAGTCGCCCCCCACATGCTCATCGCGACACCGCGGCGGGCAGCGGGAAAGGTCCGGGTGATGATCGACAACGTCTGCGGGGTAAGCAGCCCGGCGCCCACACCCTGCACCACTCGAGCGGTGATCAGCGCGCCGGCACTGCCCGACAAGCCGCACCACATCGATGCGGCGGTGAACACCGCCAGTCCGGTCAGGTAAAGGTTCTTGGGCCCGAACCGGTCGCCGAGTCGGCCGGCCACCAGCAATACCACCGCATACCCCAGCAGGTAGGCGCTGGTCACCCAGACCACGGTGGCATAGCCGACGTGCAGCACCGCCATGATGGTCGGGTTGGCGATGGCGACGATTGTCGAATCGAGCATGATCATGAAAAAGCCGATCATCATCGACCACAGCGCGTTCCACGGGCTCCGCGAGTAGCTGGCTGCGGGCATCCGGCTCGTGGCCGTCGTCATCTACCCACCTCGTTTCGGCTACCGAATCCACGTGCATTATTCCGGAGCGCCATATCGACCGCGATGCACCTGAACACCCTGCAGGTGTGACTCCCGCTCGGTCCGCAATTCGTGCGACGGGCGCTAGCCTGAAGGTACGCCGTTCTCAGGAGAGGCAACATGAGCGCTCGACGATCCAAGAGATCCGTTCCCGACGAGCACCCGGCCGGCGCGGGCCGGCCCAAAGCGTCCTCGCGGGCGTTGGCACAAATCATCGAACGCAGCTCACATATCCAGGCCCCGGCGGCCGAGGCCTACGTGGCCCGGCTGCGTCGGGCACACCCGGCTGCCAGCCCGGCCGAGATTGTCGCCAAGATCGAGAAGCGCTTCGTGGCCGCCGTGACGGCCAGTGGGGCGGCCATCGGTATGGTCGCCACCCTGCCCGGAATCGGCACCCTGGCCGCGCTGCTGGCGGCCGCGGGCGAGACCGCGATGTTCCTCGAGGCCGCCGCGCTGCTGGTGCTGGCTCTGGCCTCGGTCCACGGCATTCCGCTCGACCACCGGGAGCGGCGTCGTGCCCTGGTGTTGGCGGTGCTGGTCGGCGACAGCAGCAAGGGTGCGGTGGCCGAGCTGATGGGTTCCGGACGCACCAGCGGCGGCTGGGTCTCGGAAAGCGTTGCGTCGCTGCCACTTCCGGCGGTATCGAAGTTCAACACCCGGATGTTCAAGTATTTCGCCAAGAGGTTCGCGCTGAAGCGCGGGGCGCTGATGTTCGGCAAGCTGTTGCCGGTCGGCATCGGCGCTGTCATCGGCGCCATCGGCAACCGATTGGTGGGCAAGAAGCTGGTCCGCAATGCGCGTTCGGCGTTCGGCGCGCCGCCGGTTCGCTGGCCGGTCACCCTGTATGTACTGCCGACTGTTCGGGACGCCAGCTAGCGGCCGGGCCGGCCCGGGTGTCTCTGGCGAATCGCCAGCAAAGCGTTAGCCTTTATGAGGCGGAAGCGTGCCGGACCGCCAAGGATATGAGGTGCCCCATCAGCCGGGGCGGGCAAGAAATCGCAGGCGTCGCGCCATGGCGCTTGTAGGACGTCAAGAACAGAGAATCGAGGCGAGCAGCGGCCGTGGCCAACATAAGTTCACCGTTCGGGCAAAACGAATGGCTGGTCGAGGAGATGTACCGCAAGTTCCGCGACGACCCCTCCTCGGTCGATCCGAGCTGGCACGAGTTCCTGGTTGACTACAACCCCGAGCCGGCTCAGAGCGCCCCGGCCGACGACCAGCCCGTTGCGACCGCCCCGCCGGCCGAGCCCGTCCGGCCCGCGGCAGAGCCC
>NZ_MWQA01000001.1:1555846-1579030 GCF_002086915.1 Mycobacterium persicum
CGCCCCCCGGAGACCCGGGCCAGCCAGCACCACCGGCTGCCCTAGCCCCGCCACCGCCGGCTGCCCCGGCACCGTCCGGCTCGGCTTCGCCGAAGCCGGCCGGGCCCTCGCCCGCACCTGCGCCGACTACGCCCGTGCCCGGCGGGCCGGTGCTCACTCCGGTGAGCTGACCCGTCGACCGCCCGCTCGGTCCGAGCCGCCGCCGCATAAACTCGGCGTGATGTCCCAAACTCGAGACGACGCCGCCGACCTGACCGCCGCAGTTCGCGCTGCGCTGGCGAAAGTGATCGACCCCGAACTACGACGACCCATCACCGAACTCGGAATGGTCAAGGGTGTCGACGTCAGCCCGCAGGGCGAGGTCCATATCGGTATCTACCTGACCACCGCGGCCTGCCCGAAGAAGTCGGAAATCACCGAGCGTGTCGCCCGGGCGGTGTCCGACGTTCCCGGCACCGGAGCCGTCCGGGTCAGCCTGGATGTCATGAGCGACGAGCAGCGCACCGAGTTGCGCAAGCAGCTCCGCGGCGACGCGCGGGAACCGGTCATCCCGTTCGCCCAGCCCAGCTCCTTGACCCGGGTCTATGCCGTCGCCTCCGGCAAGGGCGGCGTCGGCAAGTCCACCGTCACGGTCAACCTGGCCGCGGCGATGGCCGCCCGTGGCCTGTCGGTCGGCGTGCTGGACGCCGACATTCACGGCCATTCCATTCCGCGGATGATGGGTACCACCGACCGACCCACGCAGGTCGAGTCGATGATCCTGCCGCCCATCGCCCATGAGGTGCGGGTCATCTCGATCGCGCAATTCACCGAGGGCAACACGCCGGTGGTATGGCGCGGGCCGATGCTGCACCGGGCGCTGCAGCAGTTCCTGGCCGACGTCTACTGGGGTGATCTGGACATGCTGCTGCTCGACCTGCCGCCCGGGACCGGCGATGTCGCCATATCGGTGGCTCAGCTGATTCCCAACGCCGAGATCCTGGTAGTGACCACGCCGCAGCTGGCCGCCGCCGAAGTGGCCGAACGGGCCGGCAGCATTGCCCTGCAGACCCGTCAGCGGATCGTCGGCGTCGTCGAAAACATGTCCGGGCTCACGCTGCCGGACGGCAGCACGCTGCAGGTGTTCGGCGAGGGCGGAGGTCAGCAGGTGGCTGAGCGGCTGACCCGCGCGGTCGGTGCCGACGTGCCGCTGCTGGGTCGGATCCCGCTGGACCCGGCGCTGGTGGCCGCCGGCGATGCGGGCGTGCCGCTGGTCTTGAGTGCGCCGGATTCGGCGGTGGGTAAGGAGCTGCTCAACATTGCCGAGGGTCTGGCGGCACGGCGCCGCGGACTGGCCGGCATGTCGCTGGGGCTCGACCCGACCCGGCGCTGAGCGGCCGTTCAGGTCGCGTCGGAGTCGAACGGAGGACGTGCGGGCTCGTCGGGAACGGGCCGTTCCGTCCCGGGCGGCGGGTGGGTCGGCTGCGCCGGATTCGCGGCGACCGGTTGGTCGAAGTTGCCGGTGAAGAAGGAATCGTCGCCGTCAAGCAGGTGCTTGGTCAGTGCGGCGCGCGGCGTCATGCCGCGCAGCTTTTGCAGCTCGCTGATGTGCCCGCGAAGGTCGTCGAATTCGGGCCCCATGTCCTCGCGCAGCTGATTGGTCACGCCGCTGAGGTATTCCCGAGCCTGACGCAGCGCGCCCGCAGTCCAGCGGATCGCGCCGGGGAGCCGTTCCGGGCCCAGCACCACCAGCCCGACCACGACGAGTACGAGCATCTCCCCCCAGCCGACGTTGGCGAACATCAGGTCGGATGGTGATGACCCGCTGCGCCCGGCTGCGCCGCGCTTGCGATCATCACGAGCTGGTATCGGGTTCGGGCTTGACCGTCAGCGTGACGTGGCGACCCTCGCGGACCACCTCCACCGGCGCGTCCTGCCCGATGGTCAGCTGCCGCACGGCGACGACGAACTCATCGGAGTCGGCCACCTTACGGTCGCCGATCTTGACGATCACGTCGTTTTCCAGAATTCCGCCCTTCTGAGCGGGGCTTCCGGCCTTCACGTTGGCCACCTGCGCACCCGATGCGATCGCGTTGCTCACCGAACGGGTGCTGATACCCAGCGTCGGGTGAACGATCTTTCCGTCTTTGATCAGCGTTTGGGCGACCACCTTCATCTCGTTGACCGGAATGGCGAAGCCCAGTCCGCTGGCGCTGTCGGAGAGCGACTTACCGGCGGTGTTGATGCCGATCACCTGCGAATCCATGTCGATCAGCGGACCACCGGAGTTGCCGTGGTTGATCGAGGCGTCGGTCTGCAGCGCGTCGATCACCGTATCGGTGTCCGAACCCTCGCCCGATAGCGGGACCGGGCGGTGCAGCGCGCTGATGATGCCATGCGTCACGGTGCTGCGCAGTCCCAGCGGCGCTCCGGCGGCCAGCACCTCGTCGCCGACCCGCACCTTGCCGGAATCACCGAGCCGGGCCACTGTCAGGTTGTCGACGTTGTCGACCTTCAGCACGGCCAGGTCGGTCTTGGGGTCGCGGCCCACCAGGCTGGCCGGCACCTCCTTGCCGTCGTTGAACACCACGGTCGTCTTGAACTGGCTGGGGTTGTTGGCGGCCTCGGAGATCACGTGGTTGTTGGTGACGATGTAGCCGCGACCGTCGATGATGACGCCGGAACCCTGCATGCCCTCCTGGTCGCTCTTGGACTCGATGGTCACGACCGAGTCGGCCACCGCCGCGGCCACCTTGGTGAACCGGCCGGCCGGCTCCTCGGCGTTGCCGCTGGTGGACAACGTCACCTTGGACGTCGTGAACGCCTCGACGACTTCGGCGGTCTTGCGACCGATCACGCCGCCGATCAACCCGATCACCAGCGCCAAGACCGCCAGCACAGCCAGCGCCAGATACGACACCTTGCCGCCGAACAGCACATCGCGTACGCCGAGCTTGCCCCGCTGGCCGAGCGTGCTGTGCGGTGGCGGTGGGGTCAGTGCCGGGGTTCCCAGCGCGGCCGCCGCGGCGGGATCGCGCCACGGATCGTCGGGCTCGTCCCGTTGGCCGTCCTTTTCGGCGGCCAGCGCCCCGGCGTCGATGGGGTGGCGTTGCAGCGAGTCGACGCCGCCGGGTGGCCGGCTGAAGGCTTCCTCCAGCACCGGGTCGGCTGGTTGCTCGTGCGCTCGGAACTCGGCCTGGTCCTGGTACTTCGACGGACGCACCCGCTCCGCCACAAACGAACCCCGCACCCCCGATGGTCGCCCGAACGCTTGACGCGATGCGGAATCAACCGGTGGCCGAAAGACGGGACGCGGCGCCAGGCGGGGGCCGCCGTCCCCCACACCGGTACTGCCACTGTTTTTGCCTTGGTCGGAGGTCACGTGATCCTCTTCTGGTTCTCTGCTGAGCGTCGGCGACACGGACCACGACGGCCCGCCCTACCGGACGCGGCGTTATCGGTGTCCACCCTAGTATCCGTGACATTTCTGATGGCTGAAGCCAGCAGCCGGCCGGCTTTCATTTCGGGGTGCAGCCAACCAAGTTAGCGACGCTTCCGCTGGCCACGGACATCGCGCTGCGCGAAGGGTTCCGGCAGCGGCGTCGCGTCGTCGGACGGCTGATGGGGGATTTCGGACAGCAACCCGAGCAGCGTGCTGGGGATGCGGATCGGGCGCGAGTCGCGTAGCGCGGCACGAGCCCGGCTGTGGTCGTCTACTTCGGCAGCGCACTGCGGGCACAGCGACAGGTGATGCGCCGCGCGCAAGTGGGCGTTCATTGTCAGCTCACCATCGACAAACGCGGCAATGGCCTCGATGGAGAGGTGCTCGGTGGACCGGAACCGACGCGGCGCACCGACCGGCGCATCGCTTTGCGAAGCGAACTGGGTGGGAAGCCAGGAGAACGCGCGCCGAAACACATGTCCCCGGTCGGCCATCGCCAGCTCCTTCCCTGCGCATGAGAGCCATTTTCGGGCTGTGGCTAGCCTTTTCCCACTTGGGTATTTCGAATGTAGCGCGGCTCGGTGCCGGATAACCATCATCATCGAGTAAAACCCGAGGATTTGGGACCAGTTGGCAACCATGCGGTGGCCAAACCGATGGTTGGCTTGCTGGCGCCTGTCTTAACCGCCTGTCCTGGCCGGTCGTGCGTAAGCCTCGCCGTGTTCGGGATGGGCGGCAAGATAGTCGCGCAACGCCTGGCGTCCACGATGGATCCGGCTACGCACGGTGCCGAGCTTGACCCCGAGGGTGGCACCGATCTCCTCGTAGGACAGACCTTCGATATCGCACAACACCACCGCGGCACGGAACTCCGGCGGCAGCGAATCGAGGGCAGCCTGTAAATCGGGCCCCAGACGTGCGTCGTGATAGATCTGCTCGGGGTTGGGGTCGTCGGCGGGCACCCGGTCGTAATCCTCGGGCAACGCCTCCATCCGGATGCGGGTCCGGCGGCGGACCATGTCGAGAAACAGGTTGGTGGTGATGCGGTGCAACCAGCCCTCGAAGGTCCCCGGCTGGTAGTTCTGGACCGACCGGAAAACCCTGATGAACGTTTCTTGCGTCAAGTCCTCGGCATCGTGCTGGTTGCCCGAGAGCCGATAGGCCAGCCGGTACACCCGGTCGGCGTGCTGACGTACCAACTCATCCCACGACGGCATTGTGGCCTTGTCCCCGGTCGCGTCGAATACCGCAGTACCAAGCAACCCGTCGGACGGTTCGACCCACTCGTCGTCGCGGATGTGTTGGGGGTGAGACATGGTGGTCGTGCTCAAAGTGGCGATGTCGTGTCCCTCCGGAATTCCCCTGCTATCCCTGCCTTCAAGCGGTGGCAGCTCGTTTCCGGCAACGCGCAGTTGCCACCCCGTATTCCCCGCCCAGCGTCCGCCTCGTTCCATACCGATACCGTCGCGCACCGGCGTGTGGGCGGTATATGAGCAAACTGAGCTTTAGCTGAGAAACCAATCCGTTACCTGGATTTTCCTGGGCTTTTCGGCGGCGGGTTGACCTTGATCGCGCCACGCATCCCGGGCGTGTCCGCAGCGGCTGTGATGTGCTGGCTCAGGTCCGGCCATCGGGCGCGCCTGCCCGACGGCCTCGCAGATCCGGCATACGCTGCCGACATGGACGGCACCGGTGACAGCTCGGTCGCCCACGGCCCGCAGACCCCCAGTCGAGCCGAACTGATGTCTGCGCACGCCGAGGGGTCGATATCTGAAGACGCGATCCTGACCAGCGCCCGTGAGCGGGCCATGGACATCGGCGCCGGAGCGGTGAGTCCCGCGGTCGGCGCCCTGCTGAGCCTGCTGGCCAAGCTCAGCGGCGGCAAGGCGGTCGCCGAGGTGGGTACCGGAGCCGGTGTCAGCGGACTGTGGTTGCTGTCCGGCATGAGCAGTGACGGCGTGCTGACCACGATCGATATCGAGCCCGAACACCTACGGCTCGCCAAGCAGGCCTTCCACGAGGCGGGAATCGGACCGTCGCGCACCAGACTGATCGGTGGGCGTGCCCAAGAGGTGCTGACCCGACTCGCCGACGAAGCCTATGACCTGGTGTTCGTCGACGCCGACCCGGTCGACCAGCCGGATTATGTGGTCGAGGGTGTGCGGTTGCTGCGACCCGGCGGGGTCATCGTGGTGCACCGGGCAGCGCTGGGCGGACGGGCCGGTGATCCGGCGGCACGCGACGCCGAGGTGACCGCGGTCCGGGAGGCGGCCCGACTGATCGCCGAGGACGAACGGCTCACCCCGGCACTGGTGCCGCTGGGTGACGGTGTGCTGGCCGCCGTCCGGGATTAAGGCGAGAAAGGTGCTTCTCCAGCTTCTGCGCCGCTCGAGGTGGTCGTCCCCGGTGCACCCACCCGTGCCCGCCGCAGGGATCGGCCCGGGCTGGCGGGACAGATCCTCAAACTCCTCATAGCCGAATCAGATTCCGGCAAAGGTGGCCGTTAACGCGATTGCCTCAGAACACCAGATGACCAACGAGACCTTGCGCGTCCAGCGGTTCCCTACCCGCCCCTCGACGCCCTGCGCTTCACTGTTCAGGCCGATAATCCAGCGAGGCGTACCGGCCAACGGTCAGGGGCACATGAACGAAATCGGCGGGCAGACAAAGGTGCCCGGGGCAAGCGGGCCTTCGGCATAGACCCCTGGCTGGCCCGATACCTGGTGGTATTCGTGGCAGGTGTTCATGTCCCAGCCAGTCGCCAGGTCTCGAACCCGAAAATCAACTGGGTCTCCCGGACACCAGGTGCCATGGCAGACCGGGTCGCACCGAACATCGGCTTGCGCAGTCGCGGCGCCCGGCCCCAAGGCGGCGAGCCACAAGGTGGCGACCGCGCCGACGCCTGAAATCAGAACACCGACGAACGTCCGCTTGACCGCGCTGACCATATCGATTTCCTTTCCATGTCCGCGCCCATCCTCAGGGAGCGTGTTCTTTGTTGCGCCCAAGTACACACCGGCGGCGCCGCTACCGATCCCAAATCGGGTAATCGCACTGACGTGTTGACGCCGACATCACCTAAGGAAGGTCAGGGCATCTCGTCGGCTCACCGCGCCGGTTGGCCACTCGGCGGGCCGAGACGCATGGGGCGGCGTCCGGGTCTTGCAGAACTGAACCGCGGTCTGCAGACGCAAAAGGCCCACTGCCTTGACTTTGGACTGAACAGTCGTTTAATGTGCTGAACATGCGTTCAGTCGACTTGACTGCGGCGGCCCGCATCAGGGATGCGGCGATCGAGCAGTTTGGTCAGCACGGTTTCGACGTTGGCCTGCGAACCATCGCCGAAGCCGCGGAAGTCAGCGCCGCCCTGGTCATCCACCACTTCGGCTCCAAGGATGGTCTGCGCAAGGCCTGCGACGACTACGTCGCCGAAGAGATCCGCAGCGAAAAGTCGACGGCGATGCAATCCAACGACCCGGCCACCTGGCTGGGCCAGCTCGCCCAAGTCGAGTCCTACGCGCCCCTGATGGCCTACCTGGTGCGCAGCATGCAATCCGGCGGTGAATTGGCAAAGACGTTGTGGCAGAAGATGATCGACAATACAGAAGACTACCTCGAGGAAGGAGTGCGTGCCGGCACCGTCAAACCCAGCCGCGACCCGCAGGCCAGGGCCAAGTACCTGGCCATCACCGGGGGCGGCGGCTTTCTGTTGTACCTGCAAATGCATGCAACCCCAACCGATCTGCGTGCGGTACTCCGTGATTACACGCGCGACATGGTACTGCCGGCGCTGGAGGTCTACACCGAGGGCCTGCTGACTGATCGCTCCATGTACGAGGCCTTCCTCGCCGAAGAGAAGCAAGGAGAATCCGATGTCCAGTGACAACGCCTCGGCCCTCATCGATATTCGAGGGCTGATCAAGAAGTTCGGGGTGGTGCGTGCGCTCGACGGCCTTGACCTCACCGTGCACGAAGGCGAGGTGCACGGATTTCTCGGACCCAATGGCGCCGGGAAGTCGACCACCATCCGGATTCTGTTAGGCCTGGCGAAAGCCGACGGCGGCAGTGTGCGGCTGCTGGGTCGCGATCCCTGGGCCGACGCAGTTCAGTTGCATCGCCAAATTGCCTATGTTCCAGGCGATGTCACGTTGTGGCCGACGTTGACTGGTGGCGAGACGATCGATCTGCTGGCTCGGATGCGGGGCGGTATCGACGAGAACCTTCGCGCGGACTTGATCGAGCGCTTCGAGTTCGACCCGCGCAAGAAGGTACGCACCTACTCGAAAGGCAACCGCCAGAAGGTGTCCCTGATTTCGGCATTTTCGTCACGCGCCAGGCTGCTGCTGCTGGACGAACCCTCCAGCGGGTTGGACCCGTTGATGGAAAACGTCTTTCAGCAATGTGTCAAGGAAGCACGCGGCCGTGGGGTCACCATCCTGCTCTCCAGCCATATTCTGGCCGAAACGGAAGCCCTGTGCGAACGGGTCACCATCATTCAGGCCGGCAAGACCGTCGAGAGCGGCTCACTGGAATCCATGCGCCACCTCAGCCGAACCTCGATCAAGGCCGAAATGATCGGCGACCCGGGCGATCTCACCAGGATTAAGGGCGTCGAGGACGTCACGGTCGAGGGCACCACCGTGCGGGCCCAGGTCGACATCGAAAGCCTGGGCGAACTGGTCCGGGTGCTCGGTGACGCAGGGGTGCGCAGTCTGGTCAGCCAACCACCTTCGCTCGAGGAACTCTTCCTGCGCCACTACAGCGTCGGTCCGCACGTCGGCGAACACACCCAGGAGGTATCGGCGACATGAGCACCGCAACGCTGAATCGTCCACGGCCCGAACCACAATCTGCACCGCCACGCGGCTCGGCTTTCACCGGCACCCGCGGACTACTGCGGCTTTACCTGCGTCGCGACCGAGTGGTGTTGCCACTCTGGGTGTCGCTGCTCTCGGTGCCGCTGGCCACCGTGTACGTCAGCAGTATCGAAAAGGTCTACCCCGCCCCGCAGGATCGTGCCGGGTTCGTGGCCTCGATCGCGGCCAGCCCGGCCCAGCGAGCGCTCTATGGTCAGGTCTACAACGACAGTCTCGGCGCCGTCGGCATCTGGAAAGCCGGGATGTTTCACACCCTCATCGCGGTGGCGGTCATCCTCACCGTGATCCGCCATACCCGGGCCGACGAGGAGACCGGCCGTGCCGAGCTGATCGAGTCCACCTCAGTCGGCCGCTACGCGAGTCTCAGTGCGGCACTGGTGCTGTCGTTTTCGGCATCGATCGCTACCGGTGCTATCGGTGCGGCGGGGGTGCTGACCCCCAAGGGGGGACCGTCCGGGTCGCTGGCCTTTGGCGCGGCCCCGGCCGGGGCGGGGTTGGTGTTCACCGCCGTGGCCGCCGTCGCCGCGCAGCTATCGCCCAGCGCCCGAGTGACCCGGGGTATCGCGTTCGCCGTGCTCGGCACGATGTTCGCGCTTCGGGCTGTCGGTGACGCGGGATCGGGTGCGCTGTCCTGGTTTTCCCCGCTGGGATGGTCACTTCAGGTCAGGCCCTATGCGGGGGATCGCTGGTGGGTGTTGCTCCTGCATCGGGCGACGGCCGCCGCGCTGCCCGTGGTGGCCTATCGGCTGCTCGCGGGCCGCGACGTCGGCGCCGGGCTCATCGCCGAACGCGCCGGCCCCGCCACCGCCGCACCCTGGCTGGGCAACGTCTTCGGGCTGGCGTGGCGGCTTGACCGCGGCGCGCTGCTGGTCTGGACCGTGGGGCTGGTGCTCTACGGGCTGTTGATCGGCAGCGTGGTACACGGCATCGGACAGGAGTTGGGCAGTGGCACCGCAGTACGAGACATCGTCGCACGGTTGGGCGGCACCAGCGTGCTGGAGCAGGCCTTTGTCGCGGTGGGCTTCACCATGCTGGGCATGATCTCCGCCGCGTTCGCCGTCTCGGTGTCGCTACGCCTGCACCAGGAGGAACTCGCCCAGCGCGCCGAGACCGTGCTCGCCGGATCGGTGTCCCGGATTCGGTTACTGGCAAGCCATTTGGTGATCGCGCTGGCCGCGCCCGCAGCGGCGATACTGCTCTCCGGCGTGGTCACCGGCCTTTCCTACGGCGCCGCCGCCGGCGACCTCGGCGGCAAGCTGACCACCGCTGTCGCCACCGCGGCGGTCCAGCTGCCGGGCGTCTGGCTGCTGTCCGCGGTGACCATCACATTGTTCGGTGTGGCACCGCGGTTCGCCCCGGTGGCGTGGGGCGTGCTGGTCAGCTTCGTCGCGTTGTACCTGCTTGGTTCGTTGTCGGGGTTCCCGCAATGGGTGCTGGACTTGGAACCTTTCGCACACACTCCGCGAGTTGGCGGCAGCGACTTCAACACCGAGCCACTGCTGTGGCTGCTGGCTATAGATGCGGGATTGATCACGTTGGGTGCCATGGCTTTTCAACGGCGTGATATGCGGAATTAGCCGATAACATCGGGAGGGGAAATGAAAACTGGTCTGCGGGCCGTGATCTCTGGGCTGGCCGGTCTGGTTGTGTTCGGATTCTTGCTGTTTTACCCTGCGGGTACTTTCAACTATTGGCAAGCATGGGTTTTCATCGCCGTATTCACCGTTGCAACGATCGTGCCCAGCATCTACCTGGCCCGGACAAACCCGGCCGCGCTGCAGCGGCGCATGCACGCGGGACCACGCGCGGAAACCAGAACTGCCCAAAAATTCATCATCGTGGGCGCGTTCGTCGGCGTCATCGGCATCATGGTGCTCAGCGTGCTAGACCATCGATTCGGTTGGTCGGCTGTGCCGATGGTGGTATGCGTGGTCGGCGACCTACTCGTCGCGACCGGACTCGCAATCGCCATGCTGGTGGTCGTCCAGAACAGTTACGCCGCCGCGACGGTGACGGTGGAGGCGGGCCAGAAGGTGGTGTCCAGCGGTTTCTACCGGTTCGTGCGGCACCCGATGTACGTCGGCAACGTGATCTTGATGGTGGGCATGCCGCTTGCGCTCGGCTCCTATTGGGGGCTGCTGGGTGTCATCCCGGGGACGCTCGTCCTCGTTTTCCGCATTCTGGACGAGGAGAGGGCACTAGCCGCGGAGCTGGATGGATATCGCGACTACATGCAGCGGGTGCGCTATCGGCTACTGCCCCACGTCTGGTAGCAAGTCGGGTCGGAGTGGCGAAATTCGTTTGCTGCCAAGCCAGCACGTTCTAAGGTAACGGCGTGGCCAGAGATCCGACACCCGCCCTGGACCGGCCGTGGCGACGGCCGGGCGCTCTTCGGTACGCATTCACCCGGATTCGCGGAATCGTCAAACCCCCGGTCACCGTTACCGATCCCCCGGCCGACGTCCTCGTCGAGCGTGACGTCGACGTCATTACCCGCGACGGGACCGTATTGCGGGTCAACGTTTTCCGGCGATCCGGCGGGGCCCCCCGACCGGTCATCGTCAGCATCCATCCCTACGGCAAGGACGATCTGCCGACCAGGCGGCGCAAGCGCTGGACCGTCCCTCGGCTATACCGGGTGCTGCGCCAACCCAAGCCGGTGAGATTCTCCGCCCTGACCGGTTGGGAGGCGCCGGACCCCGGCTGGTGGACCGCACAAGGGTTCACCGTGGTCAATGCCGACTCGCGCGGCTGCGGTCGCTCTAACGGCACGGGGAGGCTGCTCTCCGCCCGGGAAGCCGAAGACACCTACGACCTGGTGCAGTGGGTCGCCGACCAGCCCTGGAGTGACGGCCGGGTGGTCATGCTCGGAGTGTCCTACCTGGCCATCAGCCAGTACGCCGGCGCCGCCCTGCAACCACCGGCACTGCGGGCCATCTGCCCGTGGGAAGGATTCACCGATGCCTACCATGACCTGGCGTTTCCCGGCGGAATTCGCGAGGTCGGCTTCACCCGGTTTTGGTCACGCAACGTGCGTCGTACCCGGCAGGCCTACGACCTGGAGCAGATGCAGACCGATCATCCGTTGCGCGACGAGGAATGGCGCGCAATCGTTCCCGATCTATCGGCGATCACGGTGCCGATGTTGGTCTGCGGCAGCTTCTCCGACAACAACCTGCACAGTCGCGGCTCTATCCGGGCGTTCACCGATGCCGGCTCCCGGCACGCCCGGCTCTATACGCATCGCGGTGGCAAGTGGGAAACGTTCTACTCGGAGCCCGCGTTGGCCGAGCAACTCGAGTTCTTCCGCGACGTGCTCGACGGAGCACCACCGTCGCGCAGTGTTCGCCTCGAGGTTCGCGAGGATCGCGACACCGTCGCCGCGGTACGCGAGGAGGCCGAATGGCCCCTCGCCCGCACCCGTTGGCGGCCAATGTATCTCGCCGCCGCTGGAATGCTGACGCCCGAAAGGCCGCCGAAAGCCGGCAGCATTACATTCGAAACACATTCGCGCGCAGCATGTTTCAACTGGACAGTGCCATTCGACATCGAACTGACCGGTCCTATGGCGGCCCGGCTCTGGGTGCAACTGGACGGCGGCCAAGACGCGAACCTGTTCGTTGGCGTGGAGAAGTGGCGCGACGGGCGGTTCGTCGGATTCGAAGGGTCCTACGGCTGGGGCCGCGACCGGGTCACCACCGGCTGGCAGCGGGTCGCGCTGCGCGAGCTGGACCCCGAAGCCTCCCGGCCCTGGCAGCCGGTCCCGGCGTGCGTCCGGGCGCGGCCGGCTACCCCGGGCGAGGTGGTCGCGGTTGATGTCGCCCTCGGTCCGTCGGCGACGTTGTTTCGTGCCGGAGAGCAACTGCGCCTGGTGATCGCCGGTCGATGGTTATCCCCGCGCAACCCGCTCACGGGTCAATTCCCGGCCGCCTATCCGGACTCGCCGCGCAGTCGCATCACGCTGCGCTGGGGCCCGCGCTACGACGCCCACCTATTGGTCCCAGAAATCCCTTGACCGCATCACGGCCGGGCAAGCCGGCAGCGCCCTGGCCTGCACCGCGCCGCTACCAAACCACTGGAAACCGTACCGGGTGTGATGAACGCGGCCACCAAGCATGATCGGACGCTGATCGGCGGCTGACCACTCACCGGTATCGTTCGACACGCTTCAGATCCAGACGCCCTTGCCCACCGCGACCACGCCGCCGGCGCTGACCGCGAACCTTTCCCGGTCTCGGTCCAGGTCCACCCCCACCATCTCACCGGGCCCCACGACGACGTTCTTGTCCAGGATCGCGTGGCGTACCACCGCGCCACGGCCGACCCGGGTGCCGGGCATGATCACACTGCCCTCCACGATGGCGCCGTCGTCGACAACGACATTGGACGACAACACCGAGTTGCGCACCGAGGCCGCCGAAATGATGCTGCCGGCACCGACCACCGACTCCTGCGCCGAACCTCCGTTGACAAATTTCGCCGGCGCCAGGTTCTCCGACTCACCCCGGATGGGCCAGCGCCGGTTGTACAGGTTGAACACCGGGTGCACCGACACCAGATCCATATGGGCGTCGTAGAACGCATCCAGCGTCCCGACGTCACGCCAGTAAGCCCGGTCCCGGTCGGTGGCACCCGGCACGTCATTGTCGGAAAAGTCGTACACCGCCGCCATCCCGTCCGCCACCAGCCGCGGGATGATGTCCCCGCCCATGTCGTGATCCGAGTGATCATCCTCGGCGTCGGCGCGAATTGCGTCGATCAGCACCTTGGTGGTGAACACGTAGTTGCCCATCGAGACGAACGTGCTGGTGGGGTCATCGGGGGTGGCGGGGGGGTCCAACGGCTTCTCGAGGAAGCTGCGGATGCATCCGGAGTCATCGGCGTCAATGCAGCCGAACGCGCTGGCACCGGAACGCGGGACCCGGATGCCGGCCACCGTAGCGCCGGCACCGCTGTCGATGTGGAACCGGACCATCTGTTCCGGATCCATCCGGTACACGTGATCGGCCCCGAAAACCACCAAGTAGTCGGGATCTTCGTCGTAGATGAGATTGAGCGACTGGTAGATCGCGTCGGCGGAGCCGGTGTACCAGCGCGGACCCAGACGCTGCTGCGCCGGCACCGGGGTGATGTACTCACCGGCCAAACCCGACAACCGCCAGTTCTGCGAAATGTGACGGTCCAGCGAATGTGACTTGTATTGGGTGAGAACGCAGATCCTCAGGTATCGCGCATTGACGAGATTGGAAAGCACGAAATCGATCAACCGGTAAGCGCCCCCGAAGGGAACCGCGGGTTTGGCCCGGTCCGCCGTCAACGGGTAAAGCCGCTTGCCCTCACCGCCGGCCAAAACGACGCCCAGCACGTGTGGCGCTTCCCTCATGGCCTCAAACCTATCGGCACCTGCGAACCGCTGCCAGGGGCATCCCGTCTAGCCGCCGTTGTGACGGGCTGCTGGCCAAGATAATTGGCGGGTCCGTCCGGCTCCTCAGCTGCCCGCAATGCGGGCCGCCTCGTCGCCGACACCACCCATCCGTCCGGCTCCTCAGCTGCCCGCAATGCGGGCCGCCTCGTCGCCGAACTACGGTGCTGCGTATGCGGGTAGCGATGATGACTCGGGAATACCCACCGGAGGTCTACGGCGGCGCCGGGGTACATGTCACCGAACTGGTATCCCAACTGCGGCGTTTGTGTGCAGTCGACGTGCATTGCATGGGCGCACCTCGCCCGGGAGCCATTACACATCAGCCCGACCCGCGGCTGCGCAACGCCAACGCCGCACTGTCGACCCTGTCCGCGGACCTGGTGATGGCCAACGCCGCGAGTGCGGCCACCGTCGTGCATTCACATACCTGGTACACCGGTCTGGCGGGCCATTTGGCCGCGCTGCTTTACGACATCCCGCATGTGTTGACCGCACACTCGCTCGAGCCGATGCGGCCGTGGAAGGCCGAGCAGCTAGGCGGCGGCTACCAGGTCTCGTCATGGGTGGAGAACACCGCGGTGCTCGCCGCAGACGCCGTGATCGCCGTCAGCGCCGGTATGCGCGACGACCTACTGCGCATCTATCCGACGCTGGACCCGGGTGTGGTGCATGTGATCCGCAACGGGATCGACACCGACGTGTGGTACCCGGCCGGACCGGTGCGCACCGGGTCGGTACTGGCAGAACTCGGAGTCGATCCAAACCGGCCGATTGTGGCGTTCGTCGGCCGGATCACCCGGCAAAAAGGCGTTCCGCATTTGCTGGCGGCGGCCCACCAGTTCAGCCCAGATATTCAGCTGGTGCTGTGTGCAGGGGCTCCCGACACCCCCGGGATCGCCGATGAGGTGCGGTCCGCGGTGGCCCAACTAGCCCGTACCCGCACCGGCGTGTTCTGGGTGCGCGACATCCTCCCGATCGGGAAACTACGCGAAATACTCTCTGCTGCAATGGTTTTCGTATGCGCTTCGGTGTACGAGCCGTTGGGTATCGTCAACCTGGAGGCAATGGCCTGCGCAACCGCGGTAGTGGCCTCCGACGTTGGAGGAGTGCCTGAGGTGGTCGCCGACGGGGTCACCGGGTCCCTGGTGCATTACAACCCCGATGACCCGGGCGGTTATGAAGCAAGGTTGGCCGAAGCGGTCAATGCGCTCGTCGCCGACCCTGCCACAGCGAAGGGTTACGGACAGGCCGGACGTCAGCGCTGCATCGAAGAGTTCTCCTGGGCGCACATCGCCGGGCAGACGCTGGACATCTACCGGAAGGTCTGCCAGTGACGCACCACCCGCCCCGGAGCTGATTCAGCTGGTAACGCTCTTTAGTTCGTCACCGAGTGCCGCGGCCTCGTCGGGTGTCAGCTCCACGACGAGACGGCCGCCACCCTCGAGTGGTACCCGCATCACGATGCCGCGCCCCTCTTTGGTTGCTTCCAGAGGACCGTCGCCGGTCCGGGGCTTCATCGCCGCCATCGAGTGCTCCCTCCAGATTCGAGCTGGCCCGCGCTCGCGGACCTGGTCGGCGCCGAGCATGCCCCGTAAGTGGATTCCCAGCCGTACCCGACATTGAACTGCCAAATCACCACTCCATTGTTCCCTATTCCGGTTCACCAGGTGCACAAGACCCGGTTCTGTGGCCGCGCAGGGCTGTCAAACCCGCTTGCCGGTCCCCGGCGGGATTTTGCCCGCCCGGGCTCAGCGGATGCCTGCAACACCTCTGAGACGAGGACTTTTGCCGCCCACAATCGCCCGGCGGCGCGCCGCACTCACCGGGGAGGCACCCAGCACGTGCGGACGTGATCGTCCACCATCCCGGTGGCCTGCATCAGCGCGTAGGCCGTGGTGGGCCCAACGAAGCGAAACCCACGCCGTTTCAGTTCGCGCGCCATGGCCGTGGATTCCGCAGTGGCTGAAGGGATTTCGGATAGGGTTGCCGGCCGCCGCTTGGGCGGCGGGGCGAACGACCACAGCAGGTCCGACAGGCCCTGCGCTGACCCGAGCTCGGCAGCAGCCCGCGCGTTGGCGATCGTCGCCTCGATCTTGGCGCGGTTGCGCACAATCGCCGCGTCTGCCAGCAATCGCTGCACATCCGTGTCGGCGTAGCCGGCGACCACCTCGATGTCGAACCCGGAAAACGCGCGCCGAAAGTTCTCCCGTTTCCTCAAGATGGTCAACCACGACAGGCCGCTTTGGAAGGCCTCCAAGCTCATCCGCTCGAACAATGCCGCCCCGCCGTACAGGGGGCGACCCCACTCCTGGTCGTGGTAGTTGCGGTAAAGCTCGGCGTCCGGCCCGGCGCGAACCACCGCCCAGCCGCAACGCACCAAGCCGTCGTCGCTCACGTCGGGTTGGGACGGTCGTACGCGACGGCGTCCACGTCAGCTGCCTCGGCGCTCGGCAGCCGGGCCTCGGCTGCACCGTCGGGCGATCCGTGGACGGCCGCCAGCTGGCCGCGCAACGCATCCAACTCGCGGCCGAGCCGGTCCAGCACCCAGTCGACCTCGCTGGTCTTGTAGCCGCGCAGCACCTGCGTGAACTTGACCGCCTCGACGTCGGCCGCGGTGATGCCGGACGCGGGCAGCACCGTCGCCGTCGTCGCCCGCGGCAGCGGCGGCAACTGCTCGCCGCGCCCGAACAGCAGGCTTGCCGCGCCGAACAACACGACTGCCACCAGGACCAGCACCACCAGGTACAGCAATACCAATGCCACGTCGTCGATCTTGCCCTAAGCGGCCGACAATCCAGTGTTCAGCGGGGTCTCAGCACTTTCATCGGCGGCCGGTCGGCCAGCGAGACCGGCCAGGTGTGCTCGGTATAGCCGTCGCCGACGGCGAAGAACTGGGTCAACCCAACCCCGGAATCGGGGATTCCGCACCGAGACAGCAAGGTAGCGATGACCTGGCGGCTCATCGCGCCCAGCTCGGCCAGCGGCCGGTTGCGGTGGGCCCGCACGCCAAGGTTGACCTGTGCGATCGCGTCCAGGCCCAGCCGGTCGAAAGTGTCGACCAACAGACCGATCTCCACGCCGTAGCCGGGGGCGAACGGCAGGGACGTCAACAGCTCCCGGCTGGCCGCGTACTCGCCGCCCAGCGGCTGCAGCACGCCGCCCAGCTCGGGCCGCAGCGCCGCCAACAGCGGTCGCGCCACCAGCTCGGTGACCCGACCGCCACCGGTGGCTCCCGCACTGCCGCCGGCATCGCTGACGGTGAGCGGACGCCGGTAAAAGCTTTTGACCAGGTGAATACCGTCGCGGGTGAGCAGCGGGCCGACCAGCCACGGAACGAACATCGGGTGCGGGTTGACCAGGTCGGAGTCGACGAACACCACGATGTCGCCCCTGGTGGCGGCCAGCGAGCGCCACAGCGCCTCCCCCTTGCCCGGGCGCGTCGGAACCTCGGGCAGCGCCTGTTCGCGGCTGACGACGCGGGCGCCAGCGGCGATGGCACGGATCTCGGTGTCGTCGGTGGAGCCGGAATCCAGCACGATCAGTTCGTCGACCAGGCCTGACGAGCCGTGGACCAGCGGTGAGATGCTGTCGATCACCGACTCGATGGTTTCTTCCTCGTTGAGCGCCGGCAGCACCACCGAGATCGTCCGCCCCGCCTTGGCCGCCACCAGTTCGCCGATCGTCCAGCGGGGACGGTTCCAGCTGCGGTCCGACAACCAGGTGTCACCGGGTTTCGCCGCCAGGACCGCGTCATGAGTGAGGTCGCCTGCCACCAATTCCGATGCCGTCATGCGAGTCCCCTCACCGTCCGCATCGGAGGTCGCGTCCCCTGGATGGAGGCCACCATCTCCAGCACCCGCCTGGTGGCCGCGACCTGGTGCACCCGAAACATGCGCGCTCCGGCAGCCGCTGCCAACGCGGTGGCTGCCAGCGTTCCCTCGAGGCGTTGGGTCACGTCCACCCCCAGAGTCTCCCCGATAAAGTCCTTGTTGCTCAAAGCCATGAGCACCGGCCACCCGGTCTTAACAAGATCGTCCACGTGGCGCAACAGCATCAGCCCGTGGAAGGTGTTCTTCCCGAAGTCGTGTGCCGGGTCGATCAGCACCCGATCGCGGGCTACTCCCGCTGCGACCGCTCGCTCGGCCGCGGCGGTGACCTCACGAATGACGTCGTCCACGACACCGCGGGCGCTCGTACCGTAACTCACCCGGAACGGACGGGTGCGCGGCAGCGCTCCCCCGGTATGGGCACACACCAGGCCCGCGCCGAATTCGGCTGCCACCTCGGATATCGCGGGGTCTACACCCCCCCAGGTGTCGTTGATCAGATCGGCGCCGGCCGCACAGGCCAGCCGGGCCACCTCCGAGCGCCAGGTGTCGACACTGATCAGCTGGTTCGGGTACGCGTCACGCAGCCACTCGACGAAGGGCAGCAGCCGGGCGATCTCGGTGTCGGCGTCGACGTCTCGTCCGGGACCGGCTTTGACGCCACCGACATCGATGACGTCGGCCCCCTCCTCGATGGCCCGGTGGGCGGCTTCTCTGGCGGCTCCGTCGCTGAAGGTCGCACCCTTGTCGTAGAACGAATCCGGGGTGCGGTTGACGATCGCCATGATCAGCGGACGATCCGCGGCAACTGGGCGGCCGCACAGCGTTGACTGCACGTCTACATAGTGCCCGACCATCGAGCCTGCGCTCAGCGCTACTCGACGGCGCTGGCAAGCGCACTGTGGGCAGTTTCGACGCCGTCAACGCAGGCTCGACGAGCGCCGCTACGCCCGGGGGCGTTTGCCGGCCGCCACTTCGTCGGGGTACTCGGCGTAGTACGGCACATATCCCTCGGCGCGGCCGGCAAGTACGTACAGCGGGTCGTCCACGTCGGCGCCGTAGGCCTGCTGGCGCAGTTCCACTTTGCGGCTCTTGAAGGTCGTGGTGTGTGCCATCGACTCGACCACCCGCACGAACAGCGGCAGGGCATAACCCGGCAGCTGACCATAGACGGCCCGGGCCAGCGACTGCCCGTCGAACTCGGCACCGTCGCGCAGCTTGATCGCGGCCATGCCGGCGCGGCCGCCGGTGTTGGGCACCTCCACGCCGTAGACCGTGCACTCCTCGACCGCGGGGTCGGCCGACAGCGCCGCTTCCACCTGCGTGGTGGCAACATTTTCGCCCTTCCACCGGAAGGTGTCGCCGAGCCGGTCGACGAACGCCGCGTGCCCCATGCCCTGCGGACTCATCACGTCGCCGGTGTTGAACCAGCAGTCGCCGTCACGAAAAGCGTTGCGCACCAACTTCTTTTCGCTGGCCGCCGGGTCGGTGTAGCCGTCGAAAGGCTGCAGTCGGTTGACCGGGCTGAGCAACAGGCCCGGCTCGCCGGGAGGCACCCGGCGTACCCGGCCGCTCTCGTCGCGCAGCGGGGCTCCGGTGTCCGGGTCGTATTCCACATAGGCCAGCGGCATCGGCGAAACGCCGGTGGTCCGGGGCACGTTGAAGATGTTGATGAAAGCGGAGTTCCCCTCGCTGGCAGCGTAGAACTCGCAGACGCGGCCAATGCCGAACCGCTCGGTGAACTCGTCCCAGATCTCCGGCCGCAGGCCGTTGCCGGTGATCACGCGCACCCGGTGCGCGCGGTCGGTCGATTTGGCCGGCTGGTTGAGCAGATAACGGCAGATCTCGCCGATGTAGATGAACGAGGTGGCGCCGCTGGCGATCACCTCGTCCCAGAACCGCGATGCCGAAAACGATGCGCCCAGCGCCAACGTCGCCCCGGAATTGATCACCGACGACACCGCCACCGTCAGCGCGTTGTTGTGGTACAGCGGCAGACAGCTGTACAGCGTGTCGGAACTCTTCAGCCGCAGCCCCATGCCGCCGAACACCGCCAGCGCCCGCAACCACCGGTGGTGAGTCATCACGCTGGCTTTGGGGAAGCCGGTGGTGCCCGAGGTGAAAATGTAGAACGCCGTGTCCTTGGCTCGCACCGCCGCTGCCGAAGCCGGGTTGTGGGCGGGCGCGGTGGCGGCGAAGCGCTCCAGGTCGTCGACGGTCACCACCTCGCCGGCGGGGCCGCCGCTTTCGCTGACGGCGCTGACCAGGTCCGACTCGGCGAGCAACAGCTTGGCGTCCAACAAGCCCAGGCTGTGGGCGAGCACCTCGCCGCGCTGATGGTAGTTGAGCATGCCGGCGACGGCGCCACACTTGACGACGGCCAGCATCGCCAGCACCGTGTTGGGCGAGTTGCGCAGCATGATCCCGACCACGTCGCCGGGCCCGACGCCTCGGGCGGCCAGCACCGCGGCGTACCGGTTGGCGATCGCGTTGGCCTCGCGATAGGTCAACTGCTGTTCGCCGAACTTCACGAAGACCCGCTCCCCGAAGCGGGCGGCCCGATCCTGGAAAACGCTCCCGATCGATGCCTTGGACGTCGGCCGGGCCAGCAAACCGGTCACCGCCCCCCGCACGATCGACGGGGTGTCGGCCAGCACTCCGGGCACCCGGGCTGCGACGTCGGTGAGCTTGACCCGTGCGCGCGCGCCACCCTGGTGATCGGACACGTTCTCCCTCGATTCGCTTCTGAGAAATGACCGGCGCGACGCCCATGCCCGGTCATACGGGTGCGCACAACTCCAGCGCCGCGCCCACCTTATCGACCACCATCAGCCGCTCCATTGCTACCTGCGCGATGTAACCGGTGTCGACCAATCCGGCCAGCCACGCCAGCAGACCGTCGTAGTGTCCCCACGGGTCGAGGATCACGATCGGTTTGCGGTGCATACCCAGATAGCCGGTAGTCCAGGCATCGAGAAGCTCATCCAACGTCCCTAAGCCACCCGGGAGCACGATGAATCCATCGGCGCGTTCCTCCATGATGTGCTTACGTTCCCGCATGGTGTCGGTGACGATCAGCTCGTTGGCCGCGTCAGCGTCGGACAGTTCGCGGCGGATCAGCAACTTGGGAATCACGCCGACGGTCCGGCCGCCCCGCGCGTGCGCCGCCCCGGCGACAGCGCCCATGGCCGAAAGGTTGCCGCCGCCCCAGACCAGGGTCCAGCCGGAGTCGGCGATCGCCTCTCCGAGCTCCGCGGCGAGTTCGAGCAATTCCGGGTGCGTCGGTCCGGCCGCGCAGTAGACACATACCGCCCACTCGCGTTCGGTTGAGTCGAGTCTTGGGCACATATACCGAAACGTAGACCAACGCCGGCTCGGGGGCGGCGGAACGCAGCCAGAATTGGGCCACCATTGCGCCAGTTCATATCGAGCGCCATAAGATTCCAGCGGTGCCCATTCGATGGAACGTCCCGCAACATGCGGCCGCGCTGGAGCGGCTGGACGTTTCCCTGGGTGACGCATCGGCTACCGGGGGGGCCGTCGTGCTCGGACCCGATGGCGTCGGCAAATCCACCTTGGCCCGGTTAGCTGCCGAAGAATTCTGCCGCCGGCACCCGACCACCCTCATCCGCTGGGTCATCGGCACCCCGACCGAACGCGGGGTGCCGTTCGGCGCCTTCGGCCATCTGGTGAACATCGCCGAGCTCGGCAAGCCGGCCGCCTTACTGCGGGCCGCCCGGGGATCGCTGAGCGGCGACGATCAGCAACGCAATTTGCTGCTCATCGTCGACGACGCCCACAACCTGGACATCCTGTCGACCACCCTGGTGTACCAGTTGGCGCTGACCGGCACCGCCCGGATGATCGTCACCGCCCGCGGCGCGGGTGTCACCGCCGCGCCCGAGGCCATCACTGCGCTGTGGACCGACGGTTTGCTGGACCGGATCGACATCGAGCCGCCGGGCGGAGCGACCGAACCGGCCGAGGTCGACGAATTCATCGCCGAACTGCCCGCCGCGGCGCGGTCGGTGCTGGATTACCTCGCCATCGCGGAACCCTTGTCGCTCGCGGCCTTGACCTACCTCGCCGGTGACGGCGCCGTGCAGCAAGCGGAGGAGCTGGGAGCGGTGGAAACCCGGGTACTCGGCGGACACGCCGAGGACCCGGTTGTCTACACGGCGCACCCGCTGTTCGCCGAACGCGCGCGTGCGGCGCTGGGCCACGACGGGGCGCGACGACTCCGAACCGACATAGTCGCGCTGCTATCGCGGCGTCCGACCGAACACCTCAGCGACCGGCTGCGGCTGGCGTCGCTCGCACTGGACAGCGAAGCCGCGCAGCCGGTGACCGAGGTCGTCGACGCCGCGCAGCAGGCGCTGCGACTGGGCGACGTGCGGCTTGCCGAGCGGTTGGCCCGAGCGGCGCTGGATCGGCAGGCCGGCCTCGACGCGCGACTGGTGCTAGCCCAGGCGCTGAGCTGGCAGGGACGGGGCCGGGAAGCCGCCGCGGTGCTGGCGGCAGTGGATCCTGACGGCCTGTCCGAGGCGGAGCTGAGGGCGTGGGCGGTACCGCGGGCGGCCAACCAGTTCTGGATGCTCGGCGAGCCGGAGCGGGCCACGGCGTTCCTGCAGACGACCCGAAACCGGATCACCGAGCCCACCGCGCAGGCCGAGCTGGACGCGTTGACGGCGACATTCGCCATGAACGCCGGCAACCTGCCGCGGGCCATCACGCTGGCCGGCAAGGTGTTGTCCCAACCGTCCCCCGGCGACACGGCCGTGGCCTGGGCGGCCAGCGCGGCCGCGCTGTCCTCGGCTCGGATGGGTCGCTTCCGCGACGTCGAGCCACTGGCCCAACGGGCGTCGGCCGCCGAGCATCCCGGGCTGCTGCGGTTCACCGTGGGCCTGGCTCAGATCACCTCGCTACTGATGGCGGGTGATATCGCCCGCGCTCAGGCGCTGGCCCAGCAATTCACCGACTTTGCCGAGCTGCAGCAGCCCGGTCGGGCCATCGGTGAGGTGCTGCTGGGACACGTGCTGCTCACCAAGGGCGAATTCGGTGCTGCGGCATCGCTATTGGAGCCCGCTGCCGCCGCACTGGAACGCAGCGGCTATTCCTGGGGTCCGCTGTCGCTGATGCTACTGGCCACCGCCATCGCGCAGCAGGGCCGCATCGCCGAGTCCGCGAAAGCGCTGCGGCGCGCCGAAACCCGACACGGTACCAAATCAGCGTTGTTCGCACCCGAACTCATGCTGGCCCGCGCGTGGACCAAAGCGGCCGCCCGGGACAAGGCCGGCGCCATCGCCGATGCCCGCGAGGCGGCCCGGACCGCCGAGCGTGGCGGGCAGTCGACGGTGGCACTTCGGGCCTGGCATGATGCGGTTCGCCTCGGCGATATCCGGGCGGTAGTCCCGGTGACCCGACTGGCCGCCGAAATCAACTGCCCGGTAGGCGATCTCGTGGCCAAACAGGCCCGCGCGCTCGCCGATGGCGACGCCGCCGCGCTGACCGCGGTGGCCGAAGAGCTCGCCGCGATCGGGATGGCCGCCGCGGCTTCCGACGCAGCAGCAGCCGCGGTGGCGAGCCAGTCGGGCTCGGTGTGACTCTCGGCCCCGAGCGGCGTCGGCTCCAGTT
>NZ_MWQA01000001.1:1579130-1629608 GCF_002086915.1 Mycobacterium persicum
TCCAGTTAGTCACCCGCTGGCGCACCGCGCCAGCGGGTGACTAACGGCTCGCGTGGTGAGAACTGGGGTACAGTCCGCAATTTCGTGAAACCAGGCGGTAAGCGCCGACTTCGGCACCACTTCGGCCGACCGACCAACCCGCGACGGGCGAACGCCACCGATGGAAGGGGCGCCGAGTTAGCCGCCCCATTTTGCGGCTTCAGCCTGGTCCCGGGCCATCATCGCCATCGTGTTGGATTCGTGGGTACTTGCCATGGACTGATACGAGCGCACCAGATCCTCCAGAGCCTGGTTCCACCGCGCCTGCCACGCCTGGTAGGTCACGCCGGTATCACCCTGCCAGGCATTCGACAGCGCGGCCTGCTCGCCGGCGATATCAGCACCCATACTCTGCAGCGTTCCCGCATATCCCGACATATCACCGGCATGAGCCATCATCGCCGGGTAATTGTACAAAATTTGTGACATCACAAATCCCTTCTCAAGCTACTAGTGGTCGACTCAGGCACCGGTGTACGTCGATGCGGCAGCCGCATCGGCGGCGACATATGTGCCCGCGGCGTCGCTCAAATTAGCCTGTGCAATATCGAGCAACGTATTGACCCTACTGGCCGCCTCCATATAGCGGGCATGAGCGCCTTGAAATGCCAGCGCGGATTCACCCTGGTGAAATGCCTGTGCCGACATCGCCGACTGCTCAGCTTGGCTAATCGTGTGCCGCATCAAACCCGCCTTCGCCGCAAATGCCGACTGCGACGATACCAACTGCGGAATATGGGCGTCCAACAAACTCATACATTTCCTTTCGATTCGGTTCCTGCATACTTCGCCATTAGATCGCCGGGCCGAGACAGATCCTCACGCCGCCGCCACTGCTAAATTCATGTCCCAGGTCGCCGGCACCATTGGCATCCCGGCGCTATCACCGAATTCACCACCCATGGTGGCCAACCCTGACGCACGAGGAGCCGCCGACGCGGGAGCGGTGCCGGCGAACCCCATCGGTCCAGCTCCGCTATCCGAAATCCCGAGGTCGGGCGGGAACGGCTCACCCTTGTTGGGCGTGAAAAGCTCACCGTTGTTGAGGGTAACCCCCTGCCCATCGGCGGGCGTCACGAACTCACCCTTATTGGGTGTAAACACCTCGGTCTTGTCAGCTGGCACGATTTCGCCGTAATCCGGCGCAGCCGGGCCATCGACGGTCTCGGAAGTGTCATCGCTCAGCCGATCGATGGAATTGACATACGCAGGGATCCCGATTCCCAAGCCGGTCGCGAGCGGTACCGCGATAGCGGCGCCAACTCCTGCCAGCACTGCACCGCCGGCACCGAGCGGAATAACAATTCCCGCGGCGATCAGGGCGACCGCAATAATTTCCGGATAGAGGGCCAATAGCGTGATGATAGCTTCCGCTATCGCTTGTGCCGCCACCACAATGGCCTCGGCCAATACCCCCAGAACCGTAGCAAGGAATTCTCCCAGCAACAAGGCCCCAACGTAGAGCACCTCACCCACCACTTCCAGAATGCTTGCCAGCCCCTGAAAAAACGCCGTCAAGATCTCCTGGAACACGAGCAGGGCCTCTTGCACCCACATCCAGAGTTCGCTGAGGAAAGTTTCGAGTATTTCCGCTGCCACCAGCAGCGCCTCTTGCACCCACATCCACAATTCGTTGACGAACGTCGTCAGCACTTCTTCTAACAGGGTCGCGAACTTTTGCAGCCAGGCTAGGATTTCCAGCCACCACGGCGGTTCCGGCGGAGGAATCGGAGGTATATCGCCGAGGTGTCCGATTCCGGGGTCCTTGACCACCACTGGCGGCGGCGCGGTGTGGGGTACTGCGGCCAGGGCGGCGCCCGAAACTGTCGCATAGGTTCCCATTGCCGCGGCAGCCTGGATCCACATGCGCACATAGTCGGCGTCATTAAGGGCGATCGGGATGGTGTTGATTCCGAAGAAGTTGGTTGCGACCAACACTCCGTGAAGGATGTGGTTGGCCTGCAACTCGGCCAACGTCGGCATCGCCGCCACCGCGCTGACGTACCCGGCCGCCGCGAGTTCGAGTTGGGCCGCAGATTTCTGGCTGGCGACGCTGGCCTGGGTCAGCCACGCCAGATAAGGGAAATGTGCAGCCACATAGCTCTCGGCGCTGGGCCCCTGCCACGCCCCGGCCTGCACAGCAGCCAACTCAGCAGCCAGATCGGCTGCGACCGAACTATATTCGGCATCCAGCGAGTTCCATGCGGTCGCGGCCGCCAACAATGGGCCCGGCCCCGGCCCGCTGGCCAGCAATGCCGAATGCACCTCCGGCGGCGAAGCCATCCAGACCGGAGCCGTCATCACAGACCACTCGAAACGACGTAAGATGCCGCCGCGGCAGCATCACCAACCGCGTAACTAACACCAGACTCAGCAACACTGACCCCCGAACGGCCAAGCTCTTCAACTCCCTCGGCGGCGACCGCAACATGCTCGCCGCCCACCGCGCTGAACCCGGCCGCGGTCCCCAGCGACACCGGGTCCGCCGCCGGCGGTACCACCGCCGTGATCGCGGGTATCGCGGCAGCCTGCGCAGCAGCCAGCCGAGCCGTCAGCGCGTCCACCGCTGCACTTGCCGCCGTTAAACCCTCAGGAACCACTCGCAACATCAACCGCAACTCCTCAAGTAATCGACGAATCCGCTGAGCACCAGAGCGCGCATGCTCACAAACGTTGGGGCAAAACGCTTTTGAAGGACTGAGTGCACAAGCCCCGCGCCTGAAGAATTGTTCACCAGCTGCACGCGAGATTGACAGAGCTAAACCGTCCCGATCCACCCCCCAGCTTGTGGCAGAGCGCTCAGGCTGGTGGACGACGGCGACACCGGGTTGTGCGAAACGCCCATGCGGATGACTCGAGCAGTGGGCACAGTGCACCATTCGGACCGTTGACGGCGGGCAGTTAATAACCTCGGTTCACTAACCCGAGATCGCCCGCCGCCGGACGTGCCGGGGATCGAGCCGGCGGCTAGCCGCTCAGGTAGCGCCGCAACATGTCGACGGCCACCGTGATCTGGGCGGCCGGAACCCGCTCGTCGCGCCGGTGCGCCAGGTTGGGATCACCGGGACCGTAGTTGACCGCGGGGATGCCCAGCGCCGCAAAGCGCGACACATCGGTCCACCCATACTTCGCCCGGACCTGCCCACCGGCGGCTTCGACCAGTGCGTTAGCGGCCGGCTCCGACAGCCCGGGTAGGGCACCCGGCGCAGCGTCGGCCTGCTCGATCTGCACCCCGAGCCCGTCGAACACCTCGTGGACATGTTGCAGGGCCGCGGCCACCGACCGGTCAGGCGCGAAGCGGTAGTTCACCGTGACCGACGCGCGATCGGGAATCACGTTGCCGGCCACGCCACCGTCGACGCGCACCGCCGACAATCCCTCGCGGTAGATGCAACCGTCGATGTCGACACTGCGGGCCTGGTATCGCGCCAGCCGGTCCAGGACCGCGCCCAGTTTGTGAATTGCGTTGTCGCCCAACCAGGGACGCGCCGAATGGGCGCGGGTTCCGGTAGCGCTGATCACGACGCGCAGCGTGCCCTGGCAGCCGGCCTCGATATAGCCGGCGGTCGGCTCGCCGAGGATCGCCACGTCGGCCGACAACCAGTCCCGCAGCTCGCTTTCGATGCGGCCCAAACCGTTTGCCGCAGCCTCGATTTCCTCGCAGTCGTAGAACACCAGTGTCAGGTCGTGCACCGGATCGGCCACCGTGGCGGCCACATGGAGGAAAACCGCGTCGCCGGACTTCATGTCTGCGGCGCCGCAACCATACAGGTCGCCATTCTCGAGCCGGCTGGGCAGGTTGCCGGCAGGCGGCACGGTGTCGAGGTGTCCGGCCAACAGCACCCGTGACGGCCGGTCGCGGCTGGTGCGCGCCAGTACGGCGTTGCCGTTGCGAATGATCTCGAAGCCGGTTGTCTGGGCCCGCAGCGCGGCCTCCACCTCGTCGGCGATGCGGGCCTCGTCGCGAGACTCGCTGGGGATATCGACCAGGGCCGCGGTCAATGCGATTGGATCCCCGCGCAAATCCAGCACGCTCCCAGCCTAGAGCGCCGAGCAGACACACAATCGCACTCCCCACGTGCCCGGGATGCGATTCGGTGTCTGCTCGCGCCAGCAAGTAGCGTGTCGAGGCGTGACTGGAGCAGCAGGCATCGGCCTGGCGACCCTCGCCGCCGACGGATCGGTCCTCGACACCTGGTTCCCCGCACCGGAGCTGACGGAATCGGATAGCAGCGGAACCTCCCGGCTGGCGCTGTCCGACATTCCCCCCGAGCTGGTCGCGCTGGTCGGCCGCGACGACGACCGCGGCACCGAAGTCGTCGCGGTCCGCACCGTCATCGGCTCGCTGGACAAGGTCGCCGCCGACGCTTACGACGCCTACCTTCGACTCCATCTGCTGTCGCACCGATTGGTGGCGCCGCACGGGCTGAACGCCGGCGGCTTGTTCGGCGTGTTGACCAATGTGGTGTGGACCAATCGCGGACCATGCGCCATCGAGGGCTTCGAAGCGGTGCGGGCGCGGCTGCGCCGCCACGGACCGGTCACGGTCTACGGCGTCGACAAGTTCCCGAGGATGGTCGACTACGTCCTGCCCACCGGGGTGCGCATCGCCGACGCCGACCGGGTGCGGCTGGGCGCCCACCTGGCGCCGGGCACCACCGTGATGCACGAGGGCTTCGTCAACTACAACGCCGGAACCCTGGGCGCCTCAATGGTCGAGGGCCGCATCTCGGCGGGCGTGGTAGTGGGCGACGGCTCCGACATCGGCGGCGGGGCGTCGATCATGGGGACCCTGTCCGGCGGTGGCACTGAGGTCATTTCGATCGGCCGACGCTGCCTGCTCGGCGCCAACGCCGGGCTGGGCATCTCCTTGGGCGACGACTGCGTCGTCGAGGCCGGTCTCTACCTCACCGCCGGCACCAAGGTCACCTTGGCGGACGGCGCCGCGGTCAAGGCGCGCGAACTTTCCGGCCACAGCAACCTGATGTTCCGCCGCAATTCGGTGACCGGGGCCGTCGAGGTGGTGGCCCGCGACCGAGAAGGCATCACACTCAACGAGGATCTACACGCCAACTAACCCTCAAATAGGCGAGCCGAACGCGATGCCTGTCGTTTCCGGAAGCAGATAGGTGGAAAGCAGGCTGACCGCCACCAGGGCGGCCATCATCACGCCGACCGCCCAGCTGCCGTAGACGGCCACCAGGGTGCCGGCGACCAACGGCGGCGCCGCCCCCCCGGCGATGCCGGCGAGGTTGATCGACAAGGCGGTGCCGGTGTAGCGGTAGCGGGTGGCGAACAGTTCGGGGATCAGTGCGACGACAGGTCCGAAACCAGCCGCCGCGACGGCGTATATGCCCAGGATGGCGACCGCGAACCAGGTGCGATCGCCGGAATCGATCAGCGGCATCGCCAACAGCGACCACGGGAGACCCGCTGCCCACCCGATCAGCATGAGGCGCCGGCGCCCGAACCGGTCGCACAGCGCCGCCGTCGTCGACACGAACACGATGCAGGTCAGCCCGCCCAGCACCCCGACCAGCAGGATGAAGTCGCGGGAGTAGCCCAGCCGGGTTTGCGCGTAAGAGGGAAGATAGGTGCTGGCCAGATACAGGTCGCCGAAGACCGCGAGCACACAGCCCGCGGCCAGGACCAGTTCACGGCGCTGCCGGCGCAGGACTTCCGCTAACGGAGCGGGGCTACCGGTTGCTTTCCCAGCGTCAGTCCTGGCCATCTCGGTGGCGAAGACCGGGGTCTCGCTGATCTTCAAGCGCACAAACAAGGCGATGACGACCAGCACCGCGCTCAGCACGAACGGGATACGCCAGCCCCAATGCAGGAAAGCGGAGCTGTCTGCTCCGACGGTGTAGTTCACGACCAAGAAGGTGAGGCCGCTGAGCACCAGTGCGATGCCGCCGCCGATCGCGGTGAACATCCCGTAATAGCCGCGTTTGTGCGCGGGCGCCGACTCGGCACTCAACAGCGCCGATCCGGCCCATTCACCGCCGGCGGCGAAACCTTGCAGCAGGCGCAGCAGTATCAGGATCAGTGGGGCCAGCACCCCGATGGTGGCCGTCGCAGGAACAACGCCGACGGTGACCGTCGCCACGGCCATGATCAGCAACGTCGCGACCAGCGTCTTCTTACGGCCCAGCCGGTCCCCGAAATGTCCGAAAACCGCCGCACCGAGCGGTCGCGACAGAAACGCCGTGGCGAATGTCCCCATCGAGGCGACGGTGGCCATCGTAGGGCCGAGACCGGGGTAGAACACCGAGGGAAACACCAGCGCGGCCGCGGTGCCATAGATGTAGAAGTCGTAGTACTCGACCGCCGAGCCGACGACGCAGGCCAGCGCCACCCTTCCCATCGGCGTTGCCAGTTGGCGGGGCTCCCCTGTCCCGACGCTGGCCACTGCGCTGCTGGCCGTCTCCGCGGTTCCATACACGGCGATGACGATAAGCCACCATGTCGACCGGATTCCGTTCCAACGCCGTGAATTTACTGCCAACATGCTGAGCAATACCGAAGCATGCCGATGGTCACAAGCGCGCGGATCGGTACCGCGCCTGACGAAACCCGTTGTGCCCCAGGCTGAGCCTCGTTCGCTGTGCGACGATCATCACATTAAGCAACCATAGTTGACAATACGAGCGCGTGAGCCTACCGTCAAATTGTCAACCATGTATGACAGCCGGGCGCCGAGGTGGGCTCGATGACACGGCAACGGGTTGCCAGCAGACCCGGTTCATTCAGCGTCGACAACGCGGGCTTTTCGAGCCGAACAGCCTCATACCGAACCGAAGGGAGTTCGACATGTCAACCATTCGCACCTTGTCGGCGGGTGTCCTCTGCGCCCTTGGCCTTTCGCTCGCGGGGACGTTCGCCGGACCCGCAATAGCGTCGGCCGCCCCGGGGCAGCCTGGCGCGGGTCCGATGCATCCGGGCGGCGCTCCGATGAACTCAGTCGCGGGCCCGCTGCACCCGGGCCGGGGGCCGATGAACCCCGAGTCGGGTCCGATGCGCCCGGGCATGGCTCCGATGCACCCGGTGCCGCCGCCAACCCACCCGATCTACCACTACACCGATGACTTGACCCACCCGGTTTGGTCGGTCACCCATCCGTTCTGGGCACTCGTCCCCTGATCAACCCGCTGCTTTGCCCCCGGCACATCCCCCTCCCCCCGTGTGCCGGGGGCAAACCCCATTGATCGACCCGTCGCCCACACCGGCCCGGGCGGGCCGCACGGGCGACCGTTCAGCGCCTGATGTGGTGCACGACCACCCGCCCGCCGTCTTTCGGCAGGAAGCCGAGTCCACCCGCCCGAATCTTCTCCGGCGGTGCCGTGGTGGTTTCGATGATCAAGTGGCGCAAGATGGTTCGCAGCACCACGTCCATTTCCATCTTGGCGAACGCAGCCCCCGCACACCGCCGGGTTCCGCCCCCGAAGGGAACCCAGGCAAACGGCGACGGTTTCCCCTCGATGTAGCGTTGCGGATCAAAGCGATCGGGATCGGGGAACGTGGCAGCATCGGCGTGGCACCGTGAAATGCTGACGACGATGGAATAGCCCTCGGGAATGACGTACTCCCCCAACTCGAACGACGGTGCCCGCACCCGACGACCGGAGAAGTCGATCACCGACCTGGTGCGCTGGACCTCGTAAATCGCCGCATGGCGCAACTCGTTGTCGTCGGTGTCGGCCTCCTCGACGAGCGCCGACAACACCTCGGGCTGGCGGGTCAGCCGCTCGAACACCCAGGCCAAGGTGGTTGCGGTGGTCTCGTGGCCGGCGACCAGAAGCGTGAGCAGATCATCGCGGACGTCCTCTCGCGACATGGGTGAACCGTCGTCGTATGCGCTGCGCAGCAGCAGCGAGAGAATGTCGCCACGGTCCTGCGACTCCGAGCCCGCTTGGGCGCCCGATTGCGACTTGTCGATGATTCTGTCGATGATCGTGTCGTACTTGCCCCGCCATTCCGTCAGCCGGCCCCACGGGGTGTAGCGACCATAGGTCCGGGTCGGCAGGGGCAGCGTCGACAATCGTGAACCCCACTTCGCCCACGGCACGATGACTTGGCGCAGCTCGTCGAAGTCGTCTCCTTCGGCGCCGAACACGGCGCGCAAGATCACGTTGAGGGTGATGCGCTTCATCGCCGGCAGCGTCGGGAAGGCGGTGCCGTCGGGCCAGTCGGCGATTTCGCGCAGCGTCTCCTGCTCGACGATCCGCTCGTAATTCCTCATGTTGCTGGCGCGGAAGGGATGCGCCAGCAACTTTCGGCGCCTGCGGTGCTCGTCGCCGTCGAGCCCGAATACCGAACCCGGGCCCAACAGCCTGCTCAAGTTCGGCTGAATGGCGCCGAGTTCGTCTGTCGTGCTGGTGAATACCTTTTTGGCCAGCCTGGGGTCGGCCACGACGACCAGGCGTCCGAACACCGGGACATCGAGCCGAAACGCACCGCCGTAGCGACGTGCGAGCTGCTCGGTAGCCCACCGCCGCGCCGCGAAGAACGCCATGCCCTGCAAGCCCTTCGGGATTATCCGCGGTGGCGCCGGCGGCAATTTGGCCGTCGTGATCGCCGGGCCGGCGGGCCCGACCGGTTCACTCATGTCGGCCATACGAGACGGGCGACCGCGCGGCGGGAGGCTCTGAGGTCATGAACGAGGGATACCCGGCGGAATACGTCTAAAACAGTTGACAGCTTTATGAGTTTGCTATGCCGACAGCGGATCCCGGTTACTCGATCACCCCGCTGAGGTCGAACTCGGCCAGGGTGCGTGCCGCCAGCTTTCGCAATTGGGCCTTCGAGCAAACCTCATCGGCCTGGTAGGCGACGACGGTGATGCACATCTTGCCGCTGATCCGCACGAACACCAGCGACAGTTCGCCGTGGCGCTCGAGATGCTCCCGCGTGACCCGTTGGATCACACCACCGCCGAACGCGTATTCGGCTTCGGTTCCGTCTGGGCAGGCCGCCACGGCGGCCAGATCGCCGAGACTCGAACACGCCACGGGCAGGTCGTCGTAGCCGAACGCGGCTTCGGCCAGCCGTTTGAGCGCCCGCTTCGGGACGTAGGGCACCAGCGGGGTAAGCGGAAGCATCGGCGAGGCCACTTCCGGGGCTTCGCGCAAGGTGTTGAACACCCGCTTGATGGCCGCGCGGGTCTGCGACAAGTCGGTTGTCACCCGGCTCGGGTCGACACTCACGCTCACAAACGACAGCGTATTGGCCCGGGCGTCGTCTTCGGCGCGGTCGCTGAGCGGCACCTGCAGGGTGACCGTGCCGTCACCGGCACGCCGGCGCCCCATCCGCTCGCCGAGCTTGGCCGCCAAGCCGGCGGCCAGATGGTGACTGGTCCCGCCTAGGGCGTTGGCGCGCTCATCCCACTGATCCAGATCGACGTGGATGGCGATAGCCGGCACCACGACACGTTCGTCGCCGTAGCCGCTCCCGGCGGCGACGGGCCGCGACGGTGTCGACGCGGGCGGCTGCTCTTGGCGGCGGCGACGGGCCGCTCTCGCCGCGCCGGCAAGGGCCCGGCCAACCTCGGGCGCGCCGCGCACGGTTTGGCGGGCGTCCTGGGCCAGCGCCCGCAGCCGGGTGCGGGAATGCGGCGGCGGATAGCCGAGGTTGCGCGTCTTGCCAATGGCCGCCTCGGCGACCGCGAGGCCTATCCCCAGCCCGTCGATCAAGCAGTGCGACGCCACCAGACTGACCGCGGTCGAGCCGTCCATCAGCGGAAGGACGCCTAGGTGCCAGGCGGGCCCCCGCTCCGGATCGATCGGTTTCTGGGCTCGCTCGTCGATCCAGTCGCTGAGTTCACCGCGCGGACGCGGATGCTCGGCCACGTCCATCTCCGCCGGACCCCGGTCGCGGACCCATCGATCGCGGGCGAACGGCAGTGGTGAACGCTCGATGCGCCGCCCCAGCAATCCATGGCCGAGGTTGTGGTGGAAGCGTTTGAGTGCCTCGACGTTGACGGGATGTTCGTATACCCACGCGCACTGGACGACCGCGGCCCGATCCATGGCGCGCAGTAGCGCAAACATGGCTTGGTCCATGGACGACAGCTGATTGTCCGGCGGCACTTCGCCGATGGGTGCATTACCTTTCCGCAGCGTCTGCAGCGCGCGCGCCGGCCGTATCTGGACTGGCACTAGTCAGCCTCCGATCGATTGCACGTTGCGTCGCCGGGCAAACACCCGTGTCAACGGGTCAATGCCGGCGCCGCGCGCCGGCCTGACTTCCTTGCCGGCGATGGCCACCGGGATCCGGCGAACCCGGCATCAGACATTGGTCACGACGCGGTTGGCGACGGTGTTGGTGTGCTCGTTGATATAGAAGTGCCCGCCGTCGAAAAACGACAACGTGAATTTGCCGTCGGTGTGGTTGGCCCACCGGTGCAGCGACCCGGCATCGACGCGGTTGTCATGGCGGCCGCCGATGACGTGGATATCGGCGCGAATGCGCACGCCGTTGCTGCAGTCGTACCGGTTGAGCGCCTCGTAGTCGCATCGCGCCGCATTGGTCAGCAGCGCGGCGAACTCCTCGTCGGCCAACAACCGCGGGTCGGTACCACCCATGTTGGCAAGATCGGCCAGCAGTTCGGTGTCACTGGTCGGCAGCTCGGGCAAATCGGCGACCGCGGACGGCACCGGGCCGGCCGACACCCACAGCTTGCGCACCGCGATGCCGCGCTGTTCGGCGATCCGCGCGAACTCGAAAGCGACCACCGCGCCCATGCTGTGCCCGAATAGCCGCAGCGGCGCGGCGCGGTGCCAGGGTCCCGCCTGGAACAGCCCGCGGGCCAGGTCGTGGATATCTCTGGGCGCCGGATGGTTCAGCCGCTCGGCCCGCTGCGGGTACTGAACGATGAACGTGTCGCCACCGGCGGCCAGGGCCGCTGCCAGTTTCCGATAGCTGGCGGCCGCCGCTCCGGCGTGCGGAAATACCACGATAGCGCCGCGGTGAGGTTGTCGTTCCGGCCCCGGCACGCGCTTGATCCAGGGCGCGAATGTGGTTGACATGTCAGTCCTTTCATCGATCGTCAGTGAGTCAGTGGTGCCGTGTGGGGGCATCGCTTCGTGGCGGCCGGCTCTTCTCGACCGGGTCCTCCTGGTTGTCGGTGCGCTCTGGTGTGTTTGCGGGCGTCGCGTTCGCCTCGCGACGGCGCCGTCACGCGCGGGGTCGAGCGCCGCGGCGGCCCGGGCTGGATTCGTCGCGGGCCATCGGCGTCATCGGCTTCGACGCCTTTGAAGGCAGCCAGTGCGACCAACAGCACCGCCCCGGACCCAGTCCGCGCCAGGTGCTGCCCGCCGAGCCCCTCGAACACATCCACTGCGATTCCCTGCGCAGACGCAGTCAAAACTATGACGGGGGTAACGAAATAGTGGGCTCTGATGATCGGCTGCGACAGACCATCTCAGCGTCGGCCCGGTGTCGGCTCGGGTGTCGGCGAAAGTCATGACCAGGATGCGCGCCGCGATGGTGCGCACGTCCGGCCGTCGCGGCGGTGAACGACCGTTCATCGGGTCGTCCAAATACTGCGCGGCGCCCTCTCAGCTGCGTGTTTACCCTCTGGCGGCGGCGGGTATGCAGGTCGCAACGGTCTGCGTATGTGCAGACTGCGCAGCGATTTTCGCTGATTTCGCCACGTCGGCCGCCTTGACGGCTCGCCGATGTTGCGTCGCCAGCCGATCTGCCGGCCGGCCAAAGCTGAACATGTGGAGTTGATCCTGGGGGGAGGTGGCGAAGGCAATGCGTCTTGGCGCCCCGGCGTTTGGCCGGTACCGGCGTGGGTATGGACGAGCCCATGGCTCGGCCGGACGGGGCCCAATTGGGTGCGGCGGCGCTAGACCCGCCGTGCACCGATCGCTGGCCGCGCGCGGAGACGGGGCACACTGGGATGTCTGAGGCTTCTGAGATGTCTGGGATGTCTGACCACCAGCCGGGCACCGTCGTCGACCCAGATCCGATCGTCATCGTCGGCATGGCGATCGAAGCACCCGGCGGTGTCGACACCGCGGAGGGCTATTGGGACTTCCTGTCGCAACGACGGGAGGGGTTGTGCCCGCTGCCCACCGACCGGGGCTGGCCAATTCGCGATCTGCTGACCGGGTCCTGCCGCGAGGGATTCAAGAGGATCCATAATTGCGGCGGTTTTTTGACCGGGGCGGCGACCTTCGACCCGGCGTTCTTCGGCATTTCGCTGCGCGAGGCCATCTCGATGGACCCGCAGCAGCGGGTCGCCCTGCGAGTCGCCTGGCGCGCCCTGGAAGGCAGCGGCATCAACCCCGACGACCTGGCCGGACACGACGTCGGCTGCTACGTCGGCGCCTATCTCACTGGTTACGGACCCGACATGGCGGAGTTCTCCGGCCACAGCGGACGCCTGCTCACCGGGACCGCATCCGGCGTGATCTCCGGCCGGATCTCCTACCTGTTGGGGCTGGCCGGCCCGGCGTTGACGATCGACTCCTCATGCTCGTCTGCGCTGGCAGCACTTCATGTTGCGGTGCAGGCATTGCGGGCCGGTGACTGCGACATGGCCCTGGCCGGCGGGGTCACCGTGATGGGCTCTCCGGGCTTCTTCGTCGAGTTCTCCAAGCAGCACGCCCTGTCCGACGATGGCCACTGCCGGCCCTACAGCGCCCAGGCCAGCGGCACCATCTGGGCCGAGGGTGCGGCAGTGTTTGTCCTGCAACGGAAGTCGGCCGCGCTGCGCAACGGCAGGCGAATCGTTGCCGAGGTCCGCGCCAGCGCGCTCAACCAGGACGGTCGCAGCGCGGGGCTCGCGGCCCCGTCGAGTGCGGCCCAGAGCCGCCTGTTTCTGCGGGCGATGGCCCAAGCAGGGCTCGGGCCCGAGCAGATCGGAATGATCGAGGGGCACGGGACCGGCACCAGGCTCGGTGATCGCACCGAATTGCAGGCGCTGACCGAAACCTACGGCAACACCGAACCGGGTCGCGGCGCCCTGTTGGGGTCGGTGAAGTCCAACTTCGGCCACGCGCAGGCCGCCGGCGGCGCGCTCGGGCTGGCCAAGGTGCTGGTCGCCGCCGAGCATGGCGCTGTTCCACCCACCCTGCACGCCGCCGAGGCGAGTCGGGAAATCGATTGGGACGGACAGGGTTTGCGACTAGCGCAGGAACTCACCCCGTGGCCGGCCGTGAACGGGCAACGGATCGGCGCCGTCTCCGCCTTCGGCATCAGCGGCACCAACGCCCATCTCATCGTCTCGATGGCCCCGACGGCACAGGCCGCATGATGACGACGCACCGATTTCCCGATAACCGCGTGCCGGTACTGCTCAGCGCACATGAAGAGGAGCTGATCGGTCAGGACGCCGCGGCCATCCTCGACTACCTCGAGCACCTCGGGAGGCAACCCGGAACCGGCGACGTGACCCCGGCGGTGGCGGCCACGCTGCTGCGCACCCGGCGGGTGCGCCGCCACCGCGCGGTCGTGCGGGCCGCTGACCGCACCGAACTCGAGGCCGGGCTGCGCGCACTGGCCGCTGGTGAACAGCATCCGCTGGTCGCCCGGTCCTCGGAGAACGCCAAGACCCGGACCGCGTTTGCGTTCCCGGGCCAGGGCAATCAATGGGCCTCGATGGGAGCCGAGGCGTACCAGCACCTTCCGGCGTACCGGGCGGAGGCGGACCGCTGCGCGCACGCGTTCGTCGCCGCGGGTTTGCCGTCGCCGCTGCCCTATCTAGTGGGCGAGCCGCCAGCCGGCTCGGCAGCCGACACGGACCACGGCTGGTCGCAGATCGACATCCAGGGAGCACAATTCACCCACGCCGCCAGTTTGGCGCAGGTGTGGCGATCCTGCGGAGTGCTGCCCGACCTCACGATTGGGCACAGCCTGGGAGAGGCGGCTGCCGCCTACGTGGCCGGCACCATCACGCTGGCGGACGCGGTCGCGGTCGTGGCCGCCCGAGCCACGGTGGTCGGCCGGCTGTCGGGCCGCTACGGCATGGCGGTCCTCAGCATGGGCGCCGACCAGGCCACGCGATTGATCACCGAAACGCCTGGCTGGCTGGAACTTTCGGCAGTCAACGGGCCGTCGTCGAGTGTCGTTTCCGGGGACCGCGACGCGGTGGCCGCCATCGTGGGACGAGCCGAAGAGGACGGCATTTTCGCTCGCGAGCTGACCGTCGACTATCCGGGGCACACCAGCAAGCTGGAATCGCTGCGCGACACGTTGCGCGAACTGCTGCCCGCATCGGAGTTCTTGGACGCACCGGTGGAGTTCGTCAGCTCGGCTCGCGGCGACGTCGTCACGCCACACACCGACTTCACCGACTACTGGTACCAAAACCTGCGCAACACAGTCAGATTCGATCAGGCCGCGGCAACGGCTCGGCAACGCGGCGCGGGCACGTTCGTGGAAATGTCGGCGCATCCGTCGCTGCGTTACGCACTCGCCGAACTGGCCGAAGACGCCCTGATCGTGGTTTCCGGCCGCCGTGACGGACCCGTCGTGGACCACTTGTCCGCCAATATCGCCGCCGCCGCGCTGGCCAATCCCGGTTACCGTTGGCGCGACGTCGCGGGCGTCGGCGACCAGCCGCTGCTGCGGGGTTTCCCGACCGCGCCGATGCGAGCCATCCATCTGTGGGCCACCCCCGAGCCGTTGCCGCCGGCACCCGGGTCGGCTCTGGTGGTCGCCCATGAGCGGTGGGAGAAATTGCCGGCGAGCGACCAGAGTCAACATGACGCGGCTGATCGGCCGGCCACCGCCGTCGCGATCGTGACGCCCGACTCCGCCGACGATCCGGTGGCGCGGCGGCTGACAGAGGCGGTCGCGGCGCATCCCGCGTGCGACCTGACGGGAACCGACGAGGCGGAGATCGCGGTGATCATCGCACCGGCGCTGATGCAGCCGGACGCGATCGCCGCGGCCGGCCAACTCCGCGGTGGCGCCCAGCAACTCGACTATCACCGGGCGGTCGGGGCGCGCTGTCGACGGGTATGGCTGGTTACCATCTGCGGTGAACAGGTGGACGCCAGCGCACCGGCGGCTTTGCCGGCGCAGGCCGCGCTGGCCGCGATGCACCGCAGCGTCGGTTTCGAGTTCCCCGACCAGACATTCGCCCACCTCGACGTGCCGAGCCGGGATATCGACGAGGCGACCGCTCGCCGGTGCATCGATGTGCTGCTAGACGATCACATCGAAGTCGCGGTGCGCGCCCACTATTCCGGCACCGGGCTCGATTGCTTCACGCGGACGCTGCGCGAATCCGCCGAATCCGCGGCCGAAGGCGTCGCCACCGCGGCGCTGGACCATGTGGTGATCACCGGCGGCAACGGCACCATCGGCCTGCGGTACGCCAGGCACTGCGTCGAACACGGCGCTCGGCGGGTCACGCTGTTGAGCCGCAACGGCGTCGACCAGGCCGAGCTGGACCGGTTGACCGCGGGATACCCGGCGCAGGTGCTCGCCCCGGCTTGCGATATCACCGACCCCGACGCGCTGGCGGCGGTGGCCGGCGAGTACGCCGGCGACGGCGCGTCGCTGCTGATCCACGCCGCCGGCGCAGCCCGCTTCGCCCCCCATGACCAACTCGGCGACCACGAGTGGGCAGATGTGTTCTCCGCCAAGGTAACCGGGCTGGTCCGAATGACCGACGCATGGCCGCTGCGGCCGGATGCGCGGATCCTGCTGTGTTCCTCGGTATCCGGAGTGTGGGGCGGCTACGGGCACGCCGGCTATGCGGCATCCAACCGGATGCTCGACACCGTGGCCGCCCAGTTGCGCGGCAACGGACTGAACTGCATGTCGGTGCGGTGGGGCTTGTGGCAGGGCACCACGATCGCCGCCGCCGACGACGTCGCCCGCATCGAGCGGTCCGGCTTGATCGCCATGGACCCCGACACGGCGGTCACGACCAGTCTCGGGTGCCGTCAGGGCGACCCGCTGATTCTGGCCGCCGACTTCGACCGCCTTCGGGTGTTCTTCGAAAGCCAGGGCGCCGCAATGCCGTTCGCGACGGCAACCACCGAAGGCGACGACGACTCGGCGGCCGACGGCCAGCGTCCGGACCAGCGACCGATCAGTGAGCTGGTACGCGCCGAGATCGCAGCGGCATTCAGTCTCGATGGTCCAGCGGCGGTCGACCTGAACGTGGCGCTGGTCGACCTCGGCGCGGACTCGATGCTGGCGCTGGACCTGCGTGACCGGTTGCGCCGATGGACCGGCAAATCGGTGCCCGCGGCCCGACTTCTCGGCGGTATCACCGGCGCCGAGCTGATCGCGATTCTGCAGTCGGACCCCAGCGCGGACGGCCCAGCCGCGAGCCCGGAGCCAACGGCGGAGCCCGGGTCTACCGCGAATCCCGTAAGACGAGAAAGGTTGAGATCCTCGCGTGACTGACACCCACCAAGACTTGACGTCGTTGCGCCGTGGGCTGGCCGAGCCCGACTTGGCCTGGTCCGCGTCGCCTTCCCAGGACTCACCGCAGGACACTGGCCCCGCGCTGTCCGACGGCCAGCGCCGGCTGTGGTTTGTGCAGTCGATCGATCCGAGCAGCTCACTGCTCAACGTCTGCGCGTCCTACCGGCTGACGGGAACCGTCGACGTTGAGCGGTTGCACCGGGCGCTGGACGCCGTGGCGGTTCGGCACCCGGTGCTGCGCACCACGTATCGCGCCGACGACGACGGAGATCCGCGCCCGGTGGTACACACCGACCTACGGCCCGGCTGGGCGCAACACGACCTTTCCGGGCTGGCCGAGCAAGCCCGGCAGTTGCGGCTGGAAGTGCTGGCGCAACGGGAGTTTCGTTGTCCTTTCGAGCTGACCGCCGACTCCCCGCTGCGGGTCACCTCGGTCCGGCTGGGCGCCGATGAGCTGATGCTGTTGATCACCGCCCATCACATCGCCTGGGACGACGGATCGTGGGGCCCGTTCTTCACGGATTTGACCCGTGCCTATTCCGACCCCGGCGGCCTCGACGCCGCGGCGCCGCCGGTATCGGCCGCTGCCGCCGACACCCTCGACGAAGATCTCGCCTATTGGCGATCATTGATGTCGGATCTGCCCGAACCGCTGGAACTTCCGGGCGCCAACGGATCGGCGGTGCCCAGCACCTGGCGAGCGCAACGGGTGTCAGCGCACCTGTCCGCGGACACCCTCGACCGGGTCACGGCGCTGGCCGGCGAGTCCGGCGCCAGCCCATACATGGTGATGCTGGCCGCATTCGCCGCGCTGATCCACCGCTACACCCATGCCACGGATTTCCTGATCGCGGCACCGGTGACCGACCGCAGCAGCGGGGCCGAGAATGCTATCGGCTATTACGGCAACACCGTCGTGGTGCGCTCCCAACCGCAATCCCGGCAAACATTCCGCGACCTACTGGCGCACACCCGCGACATCACCACCGGGGCCTTCGCCCACCAGCATGTCAACCTCGACTGGCTGGTGCGCGAGTCCAACCCCGACCGCCGCCACGGCGCCGACCGGATGACCCGGGTGAGCTTCGGCCTCCGCGAATCCGACGGCGGCGGCTTCTGCCCGCCCGGCGTGCAGTGTCAGCGTGGCGACCTGCAAGGCCAGTTCAGCCAGTTGCCGTTGAGTTTCACGGTGGAATTGTCCGAATCCGGGGCGCTGGTGGAGGCCGAGTATCTCGTCGAGGTGCTCGACCCGCCGCTGGCCGCTCAGCTGCTCGAGCATTACGCCATCCTGCTCGACAGCGCGCTGGCCGACCCCGACACCGAGCTGAATCGGCTCTCGCTGTTCGGCGCGGCCGAGGCCGAGTGGTTACGCAAAGTCGCCACCGGCGAACACTTCTCGACGACAGCCACCACCATGCCGGCGTTGGTGGCCGAACGCGCCGCGTCCTCGCCCGACGCCGTCGCCGTCGTCTACGAGGGCCGTCGATACAGCTACCGCGAGCTCAACGAGGAAGCAAACCGGTTGGCGCACTGGCTGATCAACCAGGGTATCGGCACCGAGGACCGGGTCGCCGTGCTGCTGGACAAGTCCCCAGAGCTGGTCATCACCGCCTTGGGCGTCCTCAAAGCCGGTGCCGTGTACCTGCCGGTCGACCCGACCTATCCGCAGGACCGGCTGTCCTACATCCTCGACGACGCCGAGGCCAAACTCGTACTGCGCGAACCGGTTACCGACCTGGCCGGGTATCCGCCGGCCGACCCGGCGCCCGACGAACTGGTCCGGCCGCTGCGGCCCGACAACACCGCCTACCTGATCTACACCTCCGGATCGACCGGGCTGCCCAAGGGGGTGCCGGTGCCGCACGCCCCGGTCACCGAATACTTCGTCTGGTTCGGCGACGAGTACCAGGTCGACGAGACCGACCGGCTGCTGCAGGTGGCCTCACCCGGGTTCGACGTGTCCATCGCGGAGATCTTCGGGCTGCTAATCTGTGGCGGGCGGCTGGTGATTCCGCGGCCGGACGGATTGCGCGACATCGGTTATCTGACCGATCTGCTCTACCGCGAGGGCATCACCTCGATGCACTTCGTGCCGTCGCTGCTGGGCCTGTTCCTGTCGCTGCCCGGCGTCAACCAGTGGCGCACCCTGCGCCGGGTGCCGATTGGCGGCGAGCCGCTGCCGGGTGAGGTCGCCGACAAGTTCCACGCCACCTTCGACGCGCTGTTGTACAACTTTTACGGACCGACCGAGACCGTCATCAACGCCACCAGCTATCAGGTCGAAGGCACCCAGGGCACCCGGATCGTCCCGATCGGCCGGCCCAAGATCAACACCCAGGTGTACCTGCTCGACGATGCGCTGCAGCCCGTCCCGGTCGGGGTGATTGGCGAAATCTACATCGGCGGAACGCATATGGCGCACGGTTACCACCGCCGTCCGGCGCTGACCGCCGAACGCTTCGTCGCCGACCCATTCACCCCCGGCGGCCGGCTGTACCGGTCCGGGGACCTGGCGCGCCGAAACGCCGACGGCGACATCGAATTCGTCGGCCGAGCCGACGAGCAGGTGAAGATCCGCGGCTTCCGCATCGAACTCGGCGAGATCGCCGCGGCCATCTCGGTCGACCCCAGCGTCGGGCAGGCGGTCGTGATCGCCACCGATCTGCCGGGGCTGGGCAAGAGCCTGGTCGGCTACGTCACCGGTTCCGACGGCGGCACCGAAACCGTCGACGTGGACCGCATCCGGGCCCGGGTGGCCGCCGCGCTGCCGGACTACATGACCCCCGCCGCCTATGTCGTCCTCGACGAAATTCCGATCACGACGCACGGCAAGATCGACCGGGACGCGCTGCCGCAGCCCGAAATCGCTTCGGCCGCCAAATACCGCGAACCCACCACGGCGTCCGAGCGCACTGTCGCCGGCTTGTTCACCCAGTTGCTGGGCCACGACCGGGTCGGTGTGGACGACTCGTTCTTCGACCTCGGCGGGCACTCGCTGGTGGCCACCAAGCTGGTCGCCGCGATCCGTTCCGAATGCGGCGCCGAACTCGGCATCCGCGACGTCTTCGAGCTGGTGACGGTGGGGCGGCTGGCCGAACGGGTCGACCAGTTGCAGTCGGGTGCGGTCACTTTCAAGCGGCCCAAGCTGGTCAAGACCTCACACGAGGGTCCGCTGCCGCTGTCGGCCGCCCAGCTGCGAACCTGGTTCGCCTACCAGATTGAGGGACCCAGCGAGGTCAACAACATCCCCTTCGCCGCCCGGCTGAGCGGGCCCTGCGATGTCGACGCGCTGGTCGCCGCCGTCGGCGACGTGGTCCGGCGGCACGAGATCCTGCGCACCACCTACACCGAAATCGACGGTGTGCCATATCAAGTGGTCCAATCGGCTACTGAACTGCCGGTGCGGCAGGCCTCCGGGCAGGGTGAACAGTGGTTGCGGCAGCAGCTGGACAGCGAGCGCCACTACAGTTTCCAGCTGGACCGCGAATGGCCGATCCGCGCCGCGGTGCTGCACACCCGTGACGAGCACGTGGTGTCGCTGGTGGTGCACCACATCGCGATCGACCACTGGTCGGGTGGGGTGCTCTTCGCCGACCTGCTCACCGCCTACCGCGCTCGCCACGCCCGGCAACAGCCGTCCTGGGCGCCACTGCCGCTGCAATACGCCGATTACGCGGCCTGGCAGGGCGAGTTGTTGTCGGAGCCAGACGAACACTCCAGCCTCGCCCGGGCGCAACGCGACTACTGGGTGCGCCAGCTGGAGGGCATACCCGAGGACACCGGGCTGCGGCCCGACCTTCCGCGTCCGGCGGTGCCCAGCGGGGCCGGCGACTCCGTCGAGTTCAGCATCGGCGCGCAGACCCGCGGCAAGCTCGCCGAGCTGTGCCGGGGGCTGGGTGTCACCGAATTCATGCTGCTGCAATCGGCGGTCGCCGTGGTGCTGCACAAAGCCGGCGCCGGCGTCGACATTCCGCTGGGCACACCGATCGCGGCACGTACCGAGCCCGAACTCGACCAACTGATCGGCTTTTTCATCAACATCCTGGTGCTGCGCAACAACTTGGACGGCAACCCGTCGCTGCGCGAGGTACTGACCCGGGCCCGCGAAACGGCGCTGGCCGCCTACGCCCACCAAGACCTGCCATTCGATCGGGTCGTAGACGCCGTAAGCCCGGTGCGCACGCTGTCGCGAAATCCGCTGTTCCAGACCGTCGTGCACGTCCGCGATCACCTGCCCGGCGAACGGGTGATCGACACCAGCGCGGCCGGCGACACCGTATTTACCGCGCTGGAGCCGACATTCGACATCGCCCACGCCGACTTGAGCGTCAACTTCTTCGCCACTTCCGATGCTGACGGAGCCGCATACCAAGGCAACATCCTCTACCGCACCGAGTTGTATCACCGCAGTACGATCGAGCGGCTGGTCGGATGGCTGACGCAGGTCATCGACGCATTTGGCGGCGACGTCGATCGGCGGCTGCGCGACGTGCAATTGCTCGACGCCGAGCAGCGACAGCATATTCTCACCCAGTGGAGCCGCGGCCCCGAGCCGCCGGCCGAGTGTCCGCGCACCATCGCCGAGCTGCTCGAGCCCAGCCGCCGATGGGGCACCGATCGCATCGCGCTGCGCTGCGGCGACGAGCAGCTCGACTACCCTGCGCTGCATCGTCGTTCGGACAACTTCGCGCACCTGCTCGCCGAGCGGGGCGTGGGGCCCGGATCGCTGGTGGGCCTGTCGACACGACGCGGCATCGACATGGTTGTCGCGCTGGTCGGCATCATGAAAGCCGGCGCCGGCTTCTTCCCGCTGGATCCCGGTTATCCGCTGGCACGCAAACAGCTGATGCTCGACGACGTGGCACCACAGGTGGTGGTCGCGACGTCCGAGGCGCTGGACACCATGCCGGAATCGCCTGAAGTGACGTTTATTTCGCTCGACGACCCGGCGGTGCGGGAGGCTCTGGACTGCGAGCCGTCGGCAGCTCCGTTACCCGCCGCGCATCCCGACGACCCGATGTATCTGGTGTTCACCTCGGGGTCGACGGGCACGCCCAAGGGTGTCTTGGGCACCCACCGGGCGATGACCACCCGGCTGAACTGGCAGCTGTGGAATTACCCGGTGCCCGACCGGGATATCCGGCTGGCGCAGGCGTCGTGGACCTTCCTCGAGGGCTGCATGGAAACCTTGGGCGGTCTGGCCGCTGGGGCCACAACGATCCTGGCCGACGACGCCGAGCACCGCGATCCCGAGGCGCTGGCGTCGCTGATCCAGCGCCATTCGGTGGCCCAGGTCACCGCGGTGCCCAGCCTGGTCTCGACCATCGTCGACGCGTGGCCCGAAGCATTGGGCTCGCTGTACCGGCTGGTGTGTGGCGCCGAGCCGCTGACCGCGTCACTGCAGGAGCGGCTGCTGGCCCACTACGGCTCCGACGGTTCGGCTTCGGGCCCGCAGCTGCTGAACAACTTCGGCGCCACCGAAACGTCCGGCGCGCTGGTCCGCGGACCGATGACCCCGCCGGTGCCGCTGCTGGGCACCCCGATGCCCGACGCGCAGGTGTATCTTCTCGACGACGGCCTGAACCCGGTGCCGCCCGGCGTGGTCGGCGAATTGTATTACGCCGGCGGGCAATTGGTGCGCGGGTACTGGAAACGGCCCGGCCTGACGGCAGCGCGGTTCGTGGCCAACCCGTACGCCACCGGGCCCGGTGCGCGGTTCTACCGCAGCGGTGACCGGGCCCGCTGGACCGCTGACGGTCGACTCGAGTTCGTCGGCCGCACCGACCATCAGGTCAAGGTGCGCGGTTTCCGCGTCGAACTCGGCGAGGTGGAAGCCGCCTTGAAGGCCGCCGACGGGGTGGCCGTGGCGGCGGCGCGCACCTGGGACGTCGACGGCAGCACCACCTTGGCCGGCTATGTGGTGCCGCATCGCCCCACCGCCGGCGAGGAGGCGAAATCCGCGTTCGCATCGGCGGTTCGGGCCGAAGTCGCCGCGGTGCTGCCGGGCTACATGATGCCGTCGTCGATCACCGTGCTCGACGAGATGCCCAAGACCGAGTCGGGCAAGCTGAACCGTCCCGGCCTGCCGCGGCCGTCGGTGAGCACCACCGGACACCGCGAGCCGCCGAGCACCGACACCGAGCGGGCGCTGGCCGAGGTCTTCGTCGACCTGCTGCCGATCACCGAAATCGGGCGCTTCGACGACTTTTTCACCCTCGGCGGAGACAGCATCCTGTCGGTGCAGCTGGCGGCGCGGGCGCGGGCGGCCGGTCTGCCGGTCAGTCCTCGGATGGTGTTCGAGAACCCGACCGTGCAGCAGTTGGCGGCAGCGGTGGAATCGCATGCGGCATCCGGTGGCGCCGTTGACGGCGACGGCGCTGCCGCCGCCGATACCCACCACGAGCCGATGAGCACATCCGGATTGTCCGCCGAACAGCTGGCGGCGGTCACGCAATCGTGGAGTAACCAATGACCGCCACCGAAACCGGTGCGCCCTCAGGCATCGAGGATGTGATGGCGCTGAGCCCTTTGCAGGAAGGGCTGTATTCGCTGACCGTGCTTTCCGGGCTGGCCGACACCGGCGACGGGTCTGCGGTCGACGACCCGTACCTGGTCGGGATCGCCGCCGATATCGCCGGTCCGCTCGATGTCGAGCTGCTCCAGGACTGTGCGGCGAAAATGCTGATGCGCCACCCCAACCTGCGAGCCAGCTTCGTCAGCCGCGATATTCCCCGGCCCGTGCAGATCGTGCCGTCGCGGGTCGAGCTGCCCTGGCGCCAGGTTGCCGCCGAGCCCGCGGATATCGAAAAACTTGCGGCCGCGGAACGGTCTCGGCCGTTCGACTTCGAAAAGACACCGGCGATCCGGTTCCTGCTGATCGAATTGCCTTATGCCCGTTGGCATTTGGTGATCACCGCGCATCACATCGTGATCGACGGGTGGTCGCTGCCGGTGTTCGCAGCGGAGATGATCGCGCTGTACGGGGCGGGCGGTGACCTGGAAGCGCTGCCGGTCAAGCCGCGGCCGTACCGCGATTACATCGGATGGCTGGCCGGGCGGGACCGCTCGGCCAGCGAGCGGGTATGGCGCGAGCACCTTGCCGGGTTACCCGGCCCCACACTGCTGGCGGCGTCGATGGCCACCGAAGCGCCCCGGACCGGATTGCCCCGGCGCACCGAGTTGCGCACCGACCGGCAGACCACCGCGCGGTTGAACGACGGTGCCCGCTCCCGCGGAATCACCGTGAACACCCTGATGCAGATGGCCTGGGCGCTGGTGTTGTCACGGCTGACCGACCGCGACGACGTGGTGTTCGGCGTCACGGTCTCGGGCCGGCCCGCCGAACTGTCCGGCGTCGAAACCATGATCGGGTTGTTCATCAACACCGTGCCGCTGCGGGTGCGGCTCGACGCCAACGCCGAAGTCGGCGCGCAATGCGTTGCGCTGCAACGGAATGCGGCGACGCTGCGGGACCACAGCTATCTCAGCCATGCGCAACTGCGGGCGATCGGCGGCGTCGGCGAGATGTTCGACACGCTGCTGGTCTATGAGAACTTCCCCACCTCGGGACTGGCCGACGGTGGTGAGTTGACCGCGGGCGGCGTGACATTCCGGCCGGCCGGGCTGGAGAGCGTGACGCATTTCCCGGTCGCGCTGGCCGCCCACCTGGACGACGGGCAGCTGGTCATGTTCGTCGAGGTGCTGCACGGCGCGCTGGGCGATACCACCGGTGAGACGCTCGGCCGGCGGGTGCTGGCCGCCGCCGAGCGGCTGCTGTCGAGCTGGGAGCACCCGCTGCGCGAGGTCAGCGTGCTGTTCGACGAAGAGAGCCGGCCGCTGCGCGCCGCCGGCACAGCGCCGGTCCGCCCGGCAGCAGGCTTTCACACCCGCTTCGCCGCGGTTGCGCGGGCCGGTCCCGACCAGGAGGCGCTGATCTGGGCTTGCGGGTCCATGTCCTACGGCGAGCTGGACGCGACGGCCAACCGGCTCGCCGCGGTACTGATCGGTCGCGGGGTCGAGCCGGAATCGCCCGTGGCGGTGCGCCTTTCCCGCGGCCCGCAGTATGTCGTCGCGCTGCTCGCGGTGCTCAAATCCGGTGCGGTGTGCGTGCCGCTGGAACCGGGGACGCCGCCGGAGCGGGTGGAATCGATCCTGCGCCAAACCGGTGCCACCATCGTCATTGACGAGGACATGGTGACAGCCTCCGCAGCGTCCGGCCAGGCCGACGATTTCCGTCCCGTCGACGTCGACCCCCGCCAAGCCGGCTACCTGGTCTTCACCTCCGGGACCACCGGAGAACCCAAGGGCGTCATCGGAACCCACGCCGCGCTGGGCGCCTATGCCGACGACCACATCGACACCGTGCTGCGGCCCGCCGCCGCCCGGCTGCGGCGACGGCTGCGGATCGCGCACGCCTGGTCGTTCGCGTTCGACGCCGCCTGGCAGCCGCTGGTCGCCCTGCTCGACGGCCACAGCGTGCACGTCGTCGACGAACGCACCCAGCGCGACGCCGAGTCGCTGGTGCAGGCGATCGCCGAGCACCGCATCGACATGATCGACACCACCCCGTCGATGTTCGCCCAGCTGCGAGCCTTCGGTTTGCTCACCAGCGTGCCGTTGACGGTGCTCGCGCTGGGCGGCGAAGCCGTCGCCCCGCCGACCTGGAAGATGATCCGCGACGCATGCGCGCGCAGCGGGATGGCGGCCTACAACTGCTACGGCCCCACCGAAACCACCGTCGAGGCAGTGGTCGCCGACATCACCGAGCACGCCGCGCCGTCGATCGGGCGCCCGACCCGGCAGAGCCGCGCCTACGTGCTGGACTCCGCGCTGCGCCAGGTGCCCCGCGGTGCGGCCGGTGAATTGTATGTGGCAGGAGCACAATTGGCGCGCGGCTATCTCGGACGCCCCGGTGAGACGTCACATCGATTCATCGCCGACCCCTTCGGGTCCGGGGAGCGGATGTATCGCACCGGCGACGTGGTGCGCCGCCAGCCCGACGACTCGCTGGCCTATCTGGGCCGCGCCGACGAGCAGGTGAAGATCCGCGGCTATCGGGTGGAACCCGGCGAGATCGCCGCGGCGCTGCAGGCGCACCCGGGGGTACGTCACGCCCATGTCGTGGTCCGCGAACACCAGGGGGGCGCTCGGTTGACGGCCTGCGCCGCGACCGCGAACGGCTCGGAGCCCACCGAAGCCGAGTTGCGGACCATGCTCGGTGAGCGGCTGCCGCGCTACATGGTGCCGCAGCGCATCGTCGTCGTCGACAAGATCCCGCTGACCGCCAACGGCAAGCTGGACGAGGCCGCGCTGCCCGACGTCGATGCCGGTCCCGTCGGGTCGGCACCCGAAACCGCCACGGAATCCGCACTGGCCGGGTTGCTTTCGGAGATGTTGCAGATCTCCGAGGTCGACGTGACCGCAGATTTCCTGAAATTGGGACTGGACAGCATCGTGGCGCTTTCGGTGGTCCAGGCGGCGCGCCGCCGCGGCATTCCGCTACGCGCCCGGCTCATCCTGGAGTGCAACAACATTCGCGAACTCGCCGCCGCGATCGACGCCGAAGCCACCGGCGCGGCCCGCGACACCGAGCACAGCAACGAACCGATCCCGTTGCTGCCCAACGCGATGTGGGTCTATGAATACGGCGAGCCGCGGCGGATGGGACAGGTCGAAGCCATCCGGCTGCCCGAGGAGATCACCGCCGAACAACTGCGGGCGGCGCTGACCGCCATCGTCGACAGCCACGAAGTGCTGCACACCCGCCTGGACCGCACCAACATGACCCTGGTGCCCACCCCGGTCGGTGACTTCTTCGACGAGGCAGCGGTGTCCGGCGATCTGCAGGCGGCGGTCACCGGACACGCCGAGACGGCTCTGGAAAGCCTTGATCCCGAACGTGGTTCGCTGCTGGCCGCCAGGTGGCTGCGGCCGCCGACCGGTCCGGGGGTGCTGCTTCTGGCCGCGCATGTGCTGGCGATGGACCCGGCGTCGTGGCGGGTGGTGGTCGGTGAACTCGACGCCGCGTTGCATGCGCTGGCCGGCGGCCACTCACCCGCGCCCGTTCCCGAGCACACCAGCTACCGGCGGTGGGCCCAAGCGCTCCTGCGGCGCGCCGAAACTCTTGACACCATGCCGTTTTGGCTTTCCCAGCTCCAGGGTGAGGACCCGGATCTGGGCGCCCGACGGGTACAGGCCGACCGTGATCGGGCCGCCGGCCTGCTGATCCGCGCCGCAGTGACCGACACCGACATCACCGGTCGACTGCTGGATTCGGGTGTGCCGATGTTCGACCTGCTGGTCGCGGCGGCGGCGCGGACGGTGACCCGGTGGCGGCAACGGCGGGGTCAGCCGACGCCGGCGCCACTGCTGGCCCTGGAAACCCACGGCCGCGCCGACGCTCTGGTCGACGACACCGACGGCATGATCGATACCACCGACACCGTGGGCCTGCTCAGCGCGATCTATCCGCTGCGAGTGTATTCCACCGACCCGCATCGCGTGACCGAGCAATTGGCGGCTGTCCCCGGCGCCGGAATCGATTACGGTCTGCTGCGCTACCTGCGCGCCGATACCGCGGCTGCGCTCAACTGTGTTCCGGGGCCGCAGCTACTGCTGAACTACCTGGGCCGCACCGACGTCGGTGACGCCGGCGCCAGCGTGCGCCTGGACCGCGAGCTGCTGGGCGGACTGCCGCCGCTGCCCGAACCGAACGTGGCGCTGCGTCACGAACTGGTCATCATGGCCACCGTGCTGGGCTCCGGCGACCAGCAAATCTTGTTGACCCAGTGGCGTGCCCTGCCCGATATCCTCAGCGAGTCGGATCTGGCTGCGCTGCAGGATCTTTGGAATGAATCTCTCAAGGAGACCGTGACATGACTACGCTAGCTGTCGTCGGCGCCGGGGCCAAGGCGGTGGCCGTCGCCGCCAAGGCGTCGGTGTTGCGCGCCATGGGTGTCGACACACCTGACGTTGTCGCCGTCGAACGCACCAGGGTGGCCGCCAACTGGCAGGCCGGCGGCGGCTGGACCGACGGGGCCCAAAGCTTGGGCACCAGCCCGGAAAAAGACGTCGGCTTCCCGTACCGCTCGTCGCTGGTGCCGCGCCGCAACGCCGAGCTCGACGAGCGGATGACGCGCTACAGCTGGCAGGCGTATCTCATCGCCACCGGTCAATTCGCCCAATGGATCGATCGTGGCCGCCCGGCGCCGATCCACGGCCGATGGGGCCAGTATCTGCGCTGGGTCGCCGAGCGAATCGACATGGCGGTGGTCTACGGCGAGGTCGAACGAATCGCCCTCGACGGCCGGCGCTGGGCGCTGCGCACCGCCGAGCGCACCGTGCACGCCGACGGGTTGATGATCACCGGGCCCGGCCAAGCCGAACGGACGCTGCTGCCGGGCAATCCGCGGGTGCTCTCCATCGCGCAGTTCTGGCATCGCGCCGCCCAGCACGACCGGATCAGCGCCGAGCGAGTCGCGATGATCGGCGGCGGCGAGACGGCCGCGGCCATGCTCCATGAGCTGTTCCGGCACCCGATTTCGACGATCACCGTCATCTCACCGCAGGTCACGCTGTTCACCCGGGGCGAAGGCTTCTTCGAGAACTCGCTGTTCTCCGACCCGTCCGACTGGTCTGCCCTGACTCTGCCGGAACGACGTGATGCGATCGCACGCACCGACCGTGGCGTGTTCTCGTCGAGCGTGCAGGATGCGCTGATGGCCGACGACCGGATCCGGCACCTGCGCGGCCGGGTTGCGCACGCGGTCGATCGCGACCAACAGATCCGGCTCACCCTGAGCACCGACCGGGGTACCGAAAACTTCGAAACCGTCCACGGTTTCGACCTGGTCATCGACGGCTCTGGGGTTGACGCGCTGTGGTTTACCACGCTGCTGAACCAGGATGCGCTCGACCTGCTCGAGCTCGGGCTCGGCGGGCCGCTGAGTAGCGAGCGTTTGCAGGAGTCGATCGGCTACGACCTCGCCGTCAATAGCGTCACGCCGAAGCTGTTTCTGCCCGGACTGGCCGGCCTGAACCAGGGGCCCGGATTTCCCAACCTCAGCTGCCTGGGCCTGCTTTCCGACCGGGTGCTGGGCGCCGAGCTACCCCAAACCGACCCTTCTAGTAGGAGAACTGATGAGCACCAATCCCTTCGATGACGAGACCGGCACCTTCGTCGTGCTGGTCAACGACGAGGAGCAGCACAGCCTGTGGCCCACGTTCGCCGAGATCCCGGCCGGCTGGCGCAAGGTGTACGGCGAAGCCAGCCGGGCAGATTGCCTGCAATACGTCGAGGAACACTGGACCGACATGCGGCCCAAAAGCCTGCGTGAGGCCGTGAATTCGAGGCGGTCTGGTTAGCCAGGCCCGCCGGCGCCGCGACTACGATTCCCCGATCGCGACAGCTACGACAACCGAAACCCGAGACGACATGAGTGAAGCCGACGTGATCCTGCCGCGGGAACTGACGGACCTACCCGACGAGGTCCGCAACATACCGCCGCCACCTGCCCAACCCGAAGTGCCCGAACCATACGCATTCCGGCTGGCCGATCCCGATACCGACGCCGGCATGATCGCCGAATGGATGCGCCGGCCCCACCTGGCCGAAGCATGGGAGTACGTGTGGCCGGTGTCGCGGTGGCAGCGCTACCTGCGCGCCCAGCTCGACGGCAGCTATTCGCGACCGATGATCGGCAGCATTGACGGACAAGACCACGCCTACGTCGAACTCTATTGGGCTGCCAAGGATTCCATCGCTACCCGGTACGAGTGGGCGCCCTATGACCTCGGCATACACGCCGGCATGGCCGACCCGGAGATTACCAACAAGGGAATTGCCCAATTCGTGTTGCCGCATTTGGTGGCCAGTGTGCTCAACACCGAACCGCGTTGTCGGCGAGTCATGTTCGATCCGGACTACCGAAACAAGATGGCGCGCAGGTTCTGTGAGAGCGCGGGATGTGTATTTCTCGGCGAACACGACATGGCCAATCGCCGGATGGCGCTCTATGCGTTGCCCCGAACGCCCGACGACGTTCCCCGGGCTATAGAGACGTGATTGCCGATACGTGAGTTCCAAAACGTCGTCAGGCTGGCACTGCCCGTTGTGGGGCCGGTGCGGTACGGGGACTCAGGCCCAGCTGGAGCCGACGGCGCTGTCGGTCTGCGCCATGTTGCTGCCGGCGGCCTGGACCTTCTGACCGTGGGCGTTGGCCTGCTCGTAGATCACCTGGAAGTTGCGACCCAACTGGGTGATGAACTCCTGGCAGGCCACCGAACCGGCGCCGCCCCAGAAGTCGCCGGCAGCCAGCACATCGCGAACGATGGCCTGGTGCTCGGCCTCGAGCGACGCCGCCTGGGCACGAATGGTAGCGCCGTGGGCGTCGACATCGCCGAACTGGTAATTGATGGTCATTGGTCTTGTCCTCCTGAATCGAAGCTATTGGGCCGGGGCTAGCTGCTGAGGATCTGCTGGGAGGCCTGCTCTTGCTGCTCGTAGTTGTTGGCGTCGCGGATCAGCCCGTCACGCACTCCGTGCAGCATGTTCACAATGTTGCGGAAGGCCTGGTTCATCTGGCCCATGGTGTCCAGCGAGGTGGCCTCGGCCAGACCGCTCCAGCCCGCGCCGGAGATGTTCTGCGAGGACGCCCACATCCGCCGGGCCTCGTCCTCAACCGTCTGAGCGTGCACCTCGAAGCGGCCCGCCATCGCGCGCATCGCGTGCGGGTCGGTCATAAAACGGCTGGTCATTTGACTGTTTCCTAATCGTTTCGTAGGGATGGGTTGCTGGTCGTTGACCGGGGTCTGTTCCTGCGGGGTCTGCCGTCAGGCGATGCCTGGTGTTTCCCGGCGTTCGACGTCTTACGAAAGAACGGCGCGCCTGGCGGCAGATCCTGTCCGGTGGTGGTGGGATGCCGTTGCCTGAGCCCGCCGCAGGGGTGAGTTCCCCGTGGTTGTTCCCAAGCCTTGAGCTCTTCGACGGACTGAAGTCCTGCGGCGTGCTGGAGTCACGGACGGCTACTGAGATGACGGACCTTCGATTCCTGCGATTAGGGCGCCGCGTGAGTCCACCGGTAACGGCATGACTACTGATTGAAGGAGTGATGACACCTTGTCGCTGTTTTGTGGAATCGAGTGGGCCACTGAACATCACGATGTCGCCGTTATCGACGACGAGGTACATGTCGTGGCCCGCGGGCGCGTCAGCAACGACGCGCCGGGGTTCGCGGCGTTGCTGACATTGCTGGCCGAAGCCGGCGACAGCGCCGCTGAACCGATCCCGGTCGGCATCGAGACCGATCGCGGTCTGTGGGTGGCGGCCTTGCGCGAGACCGGCCGGACGATTTATTCGATCAACCCGCTGGCGGCCTCTCGCTACCGGGCCAGGTATGCGCTGTCGGGGGCCAAATCCGATGCTCCCGACGCGGTTCTGCTGGCCAATATCGTGCGGACCGACCCCGGAGCGCACCGACCGCTGCCCGCCGATACCGAGGCCGCCCAGGCCATCCGAGTCCTCGCTCGGGCCCAACAAGATGCAGTATGGGCGCGTCAGCAGATCGGCAATCAGATCCGCGACCTGCTCAAAGACTTCTACCCGGCCGCTCTCGTCGCGTTCGCCGACTTGGCCGACGGCGGGCTGGCCCGCCGCGACGCCCGCACCATTCTGACCGCCGCTCCAACCCCCGCCCAGGCCGCCACACTGACCCCTGCCCGGCTGCGCCGGCTGCTGATCAAGGCCGGCCGCAAGCGCTACCTCGACCGCGACGTCGCACGTCTGCGCCAGGTTTTCGCCGACACCTACCTGCACCAACCACCGGTCGTGGAGAACGCGATGGGCATCCACCTCGCCGCGCTGCTGGGCCAGTTCGAGGCGGCTTGCACCGCTGCCGACGAACTCGCCGAGGCGGCGATCAGCCATTTTGAGCAACACCCGGACGCCGAGATCATCACCAGCTTTCCCGGTCTGGGGATGTTGGCCGGCGCCCGGGTGTTGGCCGAGATCGGCGATGACCGTTCCCGCTTCGCCGAGGCCCGCGGTTTGCAGGCCTTCGCCGGATCCGCCCCCATCACCCGCGCCAGCGGGAAGAAAGCCGTTGTACTGCATAGACATATCAAGAACCGGCGCCTGGCCGCTGTCGGCCCGATCTGGGCCCTGGGATCGCTGCGCGCCTCCCCAGGAGCACGCCGCCACTACGACGCCCGCCGAGCCGCCGGAGACTGGAACCAACAAGCCCAACGACACCTGTTCAACAAGTTCCTCGGTCAACTTCACCACTGCCTGCACACCGGCCTGCTCTACGACTAACACGTTGCGTTCCCACCTCCTCTCCAGCTCGCGGCTTGACTTTTAACTTCGTGAGATGCCTTTCGTTGGGGATGAGTAGGGTGTGCGTGACGCCGTTAAGCACTACCCGGCGGCTGGGGTGCGTGGCATGACATAGGGCCTCGGGGTTACCCGTAATACGCTGCTGACCCCATTGCCACCACCGGCGTTGGCCAGTTGCCCGAGCGGCAGCCCGCCCAGCATCTGTCCGGGCCCACTTTCGGCGGCGCTGGAGACGGCGGTCAGCGGCAGCGCTCGGGCCGCCGGAGTGACCGCTTGGTTCGCGTCGGCCCAGACCTTCGGCACGGAGAGTCCGCCGACTGAAAGTGCCCGGCCAAGGCCCGCCGTGACCCCGGCACCGCCCAGGCCAGACGAACCCGGCCCGCTGCCCAACCCGCCCCCGAACGGACCGAGCCCCTGAAGCGTGCCTCCGGCAGCCATAACCGCGCCTTCGACAGCCTTTTTCGCCTCCGGAATCAGCCCCTTCATCAATGAGTTCATGGTGTTGGTCATCGAAACACCCGAGTTGGTCATCGACACATGGTTGTTGACCATCGAGATGATGTTGCTGATCGGCGACAGGTGCGGCGAGACAGTCTTCCAGAGTTCTCCCACCTTTGCCAAAGGCGAAGCGCTCTGGGTGGGCTCGGCGAGCTGTTGCAGCGCCTGAGGAACATTGGACATGAGCTCGTTTGCCGCGGCAGTGTCGGTCGCCTCCTCGACCGCGGCGGCCTGCTCGACGAGCCCACCTGCGTCCGTGATTTCCGGGGCCTCCTCGAACGGCGTCAACGTCTCGGCGGCCACTGCGGCCGAACTAGCGTAGCCATACATGGCGGCGGCATCTTGGGCCCACATCTCGCCGTACTCAGCTTCGGTGACCGCGATTGCCGGGGTGTTCTGGCCGAAGAGGTTGGTGGCGATCAGGGTCATCAGCTGGATGCGGTTTTCAGTGATCACCGGCGGCGGCACCGTCATGGCGAATGCCGTCTCGTAGGCGGCCGCCGCCGCCCTGGCCTGGTTGGCAGTCAGCTCGGCCTGCGCTGCGGTGCTACCGATCCACGCCACATACGGCGAGGCCGCCGCAGCCATCAAAATTGCCGACTGACCCTGCCACTGGCCCACCAGCAGTCCCCAGATTACCGACTGAAACGAGGAGGCGGCGTTGTACAGGTCAACAGCCACGCCGTCCCAAACCTCTGCGGCGGCCAGAATCGAGCCCGAACCTGGGCCGGTGTACATCTTGGCGGAGTTGACCTCCGGCGGTAAAGCCCCGAAATCCATTTTTTTGTCCTTCTGCTCGAATACCGTCGGCCAGCGTTACTGGGCCGCGACGACGTTGGCGGCCTCCGTGGCGGCATAGGAACCGGCACTGGTCGCAAGAGTGGCCACAAACTGCTCATGGATGGCGGCGGCCTTGGCGCTCACCGATTGAAACATCGCCGCATGCGTAGCGAATTGAGCAGCGACGAGCGCGGATACCTCGTCAGCAGCCGGGGGCAACACGCCCGTCGTCGGGGCGGCTGCAGCGGCATTGCCGGCGCTCAATGCCGCACCAATGGACCCGAGGTTGTCAGCTGCCGCCGCCAACGCGTCTGGTTGTGCTGTCAGAAAAGACATGCGCTTACCTCCTAAAGGAACCGAGCGTTCGCCCAGCAATGCAGGTTTGTCTTTTGAGCCGCCATTGGCTCGTGCCCTCCGCCACGGGTTGGCGTTGGCGGTGACGAACTGACGTCAATGGTTACGAACACGCAAGGGCAGCAACAGGTTCATTCCCCCAATAAACCCCGGCCGAAGGTGCAAAACGCACCCGCCCACTCGTCCGGAGGTGAAATCGTCTCAATTGGCCGGTACGGACGGTGCAAAATGCACACTCGACATTTATCGCAGGGCGTCGGCCGCATAGATGTGGCTACCGGCTACCGGGTAGCCGGTAGCCGGGCCGCACCAATCCGATACATCGACGCCTCTGGTCAAGCCACTACGGAGCCGGCAAAGAATCCACGTATTGCACTGCGCCGCAGTGAATTTGGGGCCTTGTCGAGATGCCTGCGACCCGCTCGGATTTTCGCCGGGCCGGTACCGACTGTGAATCGGCGCCAGGAGATTTTGTTCATCCTGGTTTGAACCCTGATGGAGCCGCGAAAAGCTTGTTTAATATCTTGTTACCTTGAGTTCAATTGTCGTTCATGATCTGCGGGTCAGCCGGCCAACGGCTACGCAAGTTATTCAGTGCTCAACGGCCGCAGGCGCGTTACGCCCGGGCGCGACTTGCTTCTGTTTCGCGAATCCACCGCTCCAACAGTGCGCTACACCACAACGAGATGTCAGAGGCGATGAAACCCACAACCTATGATCCCAGCTTCCAACGGGCACAAGAGGTTAAATCCACCCCAACAGCCGGAAACATGACGTGCACTGCGCACCTGCCACCCCTAGAATCGACGCGTGGCATGGCAACAACCCTCGCCGCGAATACGTGAGCTGATCCGCGAAGGAGCCCGGATCGCCCTCAACCCCGGCCCGCAGTGGATCGAAGAATTGGACCGCGCCACAGTGGCGGCCAATCCTGCCATCGCCAATGATCCAGTCCTGGCCAAGGTGGTCAAAAAAGCCAACCGCGCCAACCTGGTGCATTGGGCAGCCGCCAACATTCGTGACCCCGGCGCTCCGGTGCCGGCAAACCTGGGCGCAGAGCCGCTGCGCATGGCCCGAGATCTGGTGCGACGCGGGCTAGATGCATTGGCACTAGACGTTTACCGCATTGGGGAGTACATCGCCTGGCGGCTGTGGATGCACATCGCGTTCGATCTCACCTCCGACCCCGAGGAGCTACGTGAGCTGCTCGACGTGTCGGCTAAGTCGGTCAACGACTTCATCGAAGCAACGCTTGTCGGCATCGCCGCGCAGGTCCAGCTAGAACACGACGAACTGAACCGTAGCAGCCATGCGGAGCGACTCGAAGTAATCGGACTCATTCTCGAGGGCGCCCCGATGAGCCGGGATCGCGCCGAAGGTCGATTGGGCTATCCGCTAAATCGGGCCCATACTGCCGCTATCGTCTGGAGCGACGAACTCGACGGCGACCACGGAAATCTCGATCGAGCCGCGGACGCGTTCAGTCATGCGGTGGGATCGGCGCAGCAGCTAACCGTGGTCGCCAGTGCCGCCAGTCGCTGGGTGTGGCTGGCCGATGCCACCAACCTCGACGTCGACACGATTGAACAGGCAATCGACCAGGCAGTCGACAACAATCCGGGCGCGCGTATCGCCATCGGGACCACCGCAACCGGGACCGAAGGCTTTCGGCGCAGCCACCTCGAGGCGTTGACTGCGCAGCGCACCCTGGCGCGACTGCAGTCAGGTCAGCGAGTGGCATTCTTCTCCGACGTGCAAATGGTCGCCCTGGTAACCCAAAACCCCCAAGCCGCGGGGGAATTCATCACCAGCACGCTGGGAGACCTGGAAGCGGCAAGCACGGAGCTGCAGACGACGCTGCTGACCTTCATCAAGGAGCAGTGCAACGCCTCGCGCGCCGCAAAGCGCCTCTACACCCACCGCAACACGCTGCTGCGCAGAATCGAGTCCGCCCAACGACTGCTGCCGCGGCCGCTCAGCCACACCTCCGTCGAGGTCGCCGTCGCACTCGAAGCCTTGAGGTGGCGGGGCACCAAAATCGGCAAACTCCCCTCGCCCGCAGGTCACAGCGACGGCGTGCCGGCTTAGCCAATTCGCGGCCAATTCGCGGCCAATTCGAAGCCGATTCAGCCTTCCGACAGCAATTGCTTCTTGAGCACCTTGCCGAGCGCATTGCGCGGCAGCGACTCCACGATTCGCACCTCACGTGGGCGCTTGTGGACCGAAAGCTGCTGAGCGACAAACTGAATCAAGTCATCCGGGTTGGCCGAGCCGACGATGTAGGCAACGATGCGCTGGCCCAGGTCCGCGTCGGGGAACCCGACGACCGCGACCTCCGCCACATCCGGATGCCCCAGCAGCACCGTCTCGATTTCGCCTGCGCCGATGCGGAATCCGCCCGACTTGATCAAGTCGACCGACTCGCGTCCCACGATGCGGTGCATGCCACCGGCATCGACGACCGCGACGTCACCGGTGCGATACCACCCGTCGGGGTCGAAGGCTTCCGCAGTGGCATCCGGCCGATTCAGGTAGCCCTCGAACATCGTCGGGCCCTGAATCTGAAGCCTGCCAACGGTTTCGCCGTCATGTGGTACCGGGTCACCGTTGTCGTCGACCAACCGGGTCCGCACGCCTGCCAGCGGCAGGCCCACCCAACCCGGACGACGTTCGCCGTCGGCCCGGGTCGACACGGTGATCAATGATTCCGAGGCGCCGTAGCGTTCGATGGGCCGGTGCCCGCTGACCGCGACCAGCTTGTCGAAAACCGGCACCGGCAGCGCCGCGCTGCCGGACACCAACAGCCGCGCCGGCTTCAGCGCCTCGGCGGCGGCCTGGTCGGCCGCCACCCGCGACCACACCGTCGGCACCCCGAAATACAGTGTGCCGCCTGCCGCGGCGTACCCCGCCGGCGTCGGTTTTCCGGTGTGCACGAACCGATTTCCGACGCGCAGCGAGCCGAGCAGACCGAGGACCAGGCCGTGGACGTGATACATCGGCAACCCGTGCACCAGGACGTCATCGGCGGTCCACTGCCAGGCGTCGGCCAGCGCGTCGAGGTCGGCGGCGATCGCGCGCCGGCTCAACTGCACGCCCTTGGGCAGGCCGGTGGTGCCCGAGGTGTAGATCACCATCGCGACGTCGTCGGGTGACGGTTCGGGATAGCGGTGCCAGGACCGGGCGCGTAACCGAACCGGAATGTGCGGTAGCCCTTCGGTTTCGTCGGGTACCGATCCCAGCCAGGCCTGCGCACCGGAGTCGGCCAGCATATGCCGACGTTCGGCCACGCCGACGTCGGCCGGTACCGGAACGACTTGCACACCGGCGAGCAGACAGCCGGTGACGGCCAGCACCGTGGCGGCGGTCGGCGTGGCTAGCACCGCGACCCGGTCCGCGCCCGCGACCCGCTCGGCCACTGACGTTGCGGCGCCAAGCAGGTCACTGCGACTGAGCGTGACGCCGTCGATGCTGACCGCGTCGGCGATGTCGGTGGCGGTCAGGTCATCGGGGTTCAGTGAGGCCAGCAGCACCTGAGCAGGCTACCCAGCGTCGTCGACGGCCGCGGCGGCGGTCTTCGACGATCCGGGAAACAGCGGCCGCAGCACCACCGGCGCGCGGAACGGGGTCCAGCTGCCCCGCGGTTGCGCCAGCCGGTCGGCGATGGCCCACACCGTCGCCGGATGGTGGCCGTAACCGATGTGGCTGGCCAGTACCGCGATGTTCTCGCTGCGCGGCCCGGGCGGATTGATGCAGGTCTGCCAGGCGACCATGCCGTCGAAGCGCGAGTAGATCGCTGTCGTGGGGACCGGCATGGGTTCGGCTTCGGATTTCAACGGCAGCGCGTGCTGTTCGGAGTGCAGGTGGGCGTAGCGCTTGAAGCTAGGGGTCGCGCGCGTCTGGCCCTCATCCTCCATGCGAAACGGGCTGCCGAGGGTGATCACTTGACGCACCGCCGCCGGATGACGCCGGGCCAGCGCACGCGCGAAGATGCCGCCCAGACTCCAGCCGATCAGGCTGAGCGGAACGTCGTAACGGGCGTGCAGCTCCTCGAGGCGCAGTTCCATGCCGCGTACCGCTTCGGGCGTGGGACCGATGTTGCGGCCGAGGCCCCAGCCGTGGGCCCGATACCCGAGGCGGCGCAGCAGCCGCCGCAGCGTCCAGGTGGAACCGTCCCCGGCCAACAGGCCGGGCAGCACCAGCACCGGGTGCCCGTCGCCGGCCGGCAGCATCCGGCGCAGCGGGAGCACACTGACCAATTGCCCGTACTCGGCCACCGCACGCGGGATATCGGTGAGGTAGAGCGCCAGTGGCGGGGCGCTGACGGGTTTGGTCGTGGCCATGGGTCAGCCCTCCTCGTCCCAGACCTTCATCATGGTCGCCAAGATCTCCTCGCCGCGGCCGAGCCCGGCGAGGTGGCTTTCCCCTGGAAGGTGGAACAGCTCGGCGTTCGGCAGGCGCGAAACGACGTGCTCCCCATGGGAGAACGGGATGATGTGGTCGTGGTCGCCGTGCCACCAGCGGACCGGGACCGTCACCTCCTCGAGCCGGAATCCCCAGTCCCGGGCGAACACGATGACGTCGGCGAACGGCGCGGCCAGTTGCTTGCGGCTGCCGTTGAGCAGGTCGTCGAGAAACATCGCCTTGAACTCGGGACGGGCCAGCAGATGCCGGTCGGCCTGGGGCGAGAGCAGCGCGTACACGTCCAGTGCCGGGGACGCGACCGGCCGGGCCGCCCGGATCAGCAGGCTGGCGGAAAGCCGCAGCGGGCTACCGCCCAGCTTGAGCAACGGCGCCACCCGCACGCCGAAGTTCATCACGCCGCCGGTGATCGCGTCGGGACCGTGCGTCGGCGCCACACCACCGAGCACCCCGGCGGCCACCACCTTGTCGGGCAGCCCGGCGGCGCAGGCCAGCGTGTAGGGACCCCCGCCGGACAGGCCGACGACGGCCATCTTCTCGATTCCGAGGGTGTCAGCGATGGTCCGCATGTCGTCGGCGAACGCGGAGATGGTCTCGTACTGATGCGGGGTCGACGAGCCGATGCCGGGTCGGTCGACGCCGATCAGCCGGACGTTGTGGTGTTCGGCATAGACCCGGGCCTCGGTCGGGATCTGCCGGCGGGCACCGGGGGTGCCGTGCAGCCAGAAAACCGCACGTCCCTGCGGGGCGCCGAACTCGGCGAAACCGATCTGGCGATCTTCGCCGACCGCGATGTTTCCTTCGATCTTGGGACGGGCAATTGCGACGACCATCCCGAGAGCTTCGCATGCGACTTTGCTCGTGACAATCCGGAATGGGTCCGGCGCGGGCGTTTTGCTGCGCACCCTCAGACGGGCATCCCGATCGCCTTGGGCTCCATGTACTGGTGCAGGCCGGCGACTCCCCCGCCCTCGCGACCCAGGCCGCTCTGCTTGAAACCGCCGAACGGCGCGTCGCCGGGACCGAAACCGTTCACCGCGATCTGGCCGGTGCGGATGCGGCGAGCGACACCGATGGCACGTTCGGCGTCGGTGCCCCACACCGCGCCGGACAGGCCGTACTGGGAGTTGTTGGCGATCGCGACCGCCTCATCGTCGTCGCGGTAACGCATGACGGTCAACACCGGCCCGAAGACTTCCTCCTGCGCAATGGTGGCGTCCGGGGTCGAGCCGGTCAGGATCGTCGGCTCGTAATAGAAGCCCGCTGCTAGCGCCGGCGGGCGCCGGCCGCCGGTGGCCAGGGTGGCGCCGTCGGCGAGCGCCAGGGAGACCAGACCCTCGACTCGCTGGCGTTGTTGCTCGCTGATCAGCGGACCCATCTGGACCTCCGGATCGGTGGGATCGCCGACATTCACCTGGCGCGCCAGCGCCACCAGCCGGTCGACGACGTCGTCGTGCATCGCGTCGGGCAGCAGCAGCCGGCTCTGCAGGATGCACGCCTGGCCGGCATGCAACAGGCAGGACTCGAACAGCATCCGCTGCAGCAGCTCGTCGGTCAGCGCGGCGTCGTCGAGCACGATGCTTGCCGACTTGCCACCGCACTCCAGCAGGACCCGCTTCATGGTGCCGGCCGCGGCGGCCATCACCTCGCGCCCGACCGCCGAACTGCCGGTGAAGCTGACCATGTCGATTCGCGGGTCGACGGCCAGCAGCTTGCTGGCCTCGATGCTGCCGGGCGTGACGACGTTGACCACCCCGGGCGGGATGTCGGTGTGCTCGTCGATCATCTTGGCCAGCGCCAACCCGGCCAGCGGGGTCAGCGGCGACGGTTTGAGCACGACGGTGTTGCCGGCCGCCAGGGCCCGGCTGAGCTTCATGACGTTGAGACTGTGCGGGAAGTTCCACGGCGTCAGGATCGAGACGACACCCAGCGGCTCGTGACACAGCACGGTGGCACCGGCGCCCACCGATCCGATCGGCTCCTCGCGCAGCGTGGTAGCGAGTTGGCCGGCGCGCTGCGCGATGAACGACGCGCTGTCGATCTGCATCATGCGCTCGTTGGCCGTGCAACCCCATTCGGCCTGGGAGAGCGCGAAGAACTCGTCGGCGTGCTGTTTCAGCGCCTCGCCGAGCTGAGTCAGGCAGGCGGCGCGTTGCTGGTGGCTCATCGCCGGCCAGGGGCCTTCGTCGAACGCGCGACGGGCGGCCTCGATCGCCTCGGCGACCTGGCCGACGCTGGCGTCGGGCGCGGTGGCGATCGGCGCGCCAGTCGACGGCGAGATGTCGTCGTAGCGGCCGTTGTGCGGTTCCACCCAGCGTCCGCCAATATAGAGCTGGTAGGTGTCGACAAGAGGTGATTCAGCCATCCGCATCCCCAAACCGCATATCGGTCATATCAACACCTGGTGTACACCGGTCGCAGTTCGGAGTCAACGAGTGCCAGCCCGAATTACCGGCAATTTCAAGCATATTGACAAGCAATGTCGTACACGAGTAAACACAATTGGCGAACATCTTGTGTGGATGTGTCGGATTCGCTCTGATCGATCTGCGACGGGAGGGCGCCGTGGCGTCAGCCGAGTTCCGAGCCAAGTTGCGGGCTCTCGTCGGGCAGCACACCGGTGGTACCGGAAAGCCGTTGGTGGCGCCGGATCCGGTCAATCAACCGATGATTCGGCACTGGGCGCATGCGCTCGACGACATGAACCCGGTGTATCTGGATCCGGAGTTCGCGGCCACGTCGAGGTTCGGCGGCATCGTGTCACCGCCGGTCATGCTGCAGACGTGGACAATGCCGGCGCCGAAGCTCGAAGGGATCCGGGAGCGGGGCGGAGCCCCGACCGAAATCACTTCCAATCCAACGGCATTCCTCGACGAGGCCGGCTACACCAGCACGGTGGCGGTGAATTCGGAATTCGAGATCGAACGCTATCCGCGCCTGGGCGACGTGATCAGTGCGATGACGGTGTACGAGGACGTCTCCGACGAAAAGGAGACCGCGCTGGGCACCGGCTTCTTCCTCACCTGGGTGACGACCTATGCCGACCAGCATTCAGAGGTATTGGGCCGCCAACGATTCCGGGTCCTGCGATTTCGGCCGAAGCGCTGATGGCGACCCGGCCGGCACCGGCAATCAGCCCGGACACCGAATTCTTTTGGCGCGGCCTGCGTGAGCACAAACTACTGATCCAGCGCTGCAACGGATGCACAGCGCTGCGTCACCCGCCGCGCCCCATGTGTCCCGGATGCCGCTCCCTGGACTGGACGGCTGTCGAGTCGTCGGGCCGCGGCACCGTCTACAGCTACGTGATGCCGCACCAGCCGCGGTTTCCGTTCTTCGATTACCCCTACATCGTCGTGCTGGTGGATCTGGCCGAAGGCGTTCGGCTGGTGTCCAATCTGTGTCAGATCGATCCGGCCGATGTCGCGATCGGGATGCCGGTCGAGGTGTACTACCAGAGCTTCGAGAACGACCTGGTGCTGCACCAATTCCGGCCCGGCCCGCGAGCCACGGGAGGACCTCGGTGACCGCTATCACTACTCTGAGATGGGCCGACGTGGCCCTGGGCGACGAGCTGACTCCGCTCGAGATCCCGGTCACCGCAACGGTTATCGTCGCCGGCGCGATCGCGTCGCGGGACTTCATGCCGGTGCACCACGACCGTGACTACGCCAACAAGCAGGGTTCGCCCAACCTGTTCATGAACATCCTGACCACCAACGGGTTGTGCGTCCGTTTCCTCACCGACTGGGCCGGGCCCGAGGCGATGGTCACGAAGCTCTCGATTCGCCTTGGCGTACCGTGCTTTCCGGACGACCCGCTGCGCTTCACCGGCAGCGTGACGGGCAAGTCGGCCGGCTCAGGTGGCGAGAACTTCGTCGAAGTGACCTTCCAGGCCGCCAATAGCCTGGGCAAGCACGTGTCCGGCACCGCCATCCTCAGCCTGCTCGACAAGGCAGGTGCATGACCGGCTCGCTGGCCGGTGCCGCGGCCATCGCCGGTATCGGCCAGACCGAGTTCTCCAAGGAGTCCGGGCGCAGCGAGCTGCAATTGGCGTGCGAGGCGGTCAGCGCCGCACTCGACGACGCCGGTGTGGCGCCCGGCGATGTCGACGGCATGGTCACCTTCACCATGGACGCCAGCGACGAGATCGCCGTCGCGCGCAACGTCGGAATCGGCGACCTCAACTTCTTCAGCCGGGTGCCGCACGGCGGCGGCGCGGCAGCCGGGACGGTGGCGCACGCGGCAATGGCGATAGCCACGGGTGTGGCCGACGTAGTGGTGTGCTACCGCGCGTTCAACGAGCGTTCCGGCCTGCGGTTCGGCGGCAGCGGGCGCACCAGCAGCGAAACTCCGCTGTTCATGGCGCATTACGCACCGTTCGGATTGCTCACCCCGGCAGCATGGGTCGCGCTGCACGCCCAGCGCTACATGTCGGCCTACGGCGTCACCAACGAACACTTCGGCGCGATCGCCGTCGTCGACCGTGCCCATGCGGCGCGCAACCCCGACGCGTGGTTCTATCAGCGTCCGATCACGTTGGCAGACCACCAGAATTCGCGCTGGATCGTCGAACCCGTGCTGCGACTGCTGGACTGCTGCCAGGAAAGCGACGGCGGCGTGGCGCTGGTGGTGACCAGCACGCAGCGAGCGCGGGACCTTCGGCAAGCGCCGGCGGTGATCACCGCGGCCGCCCAGGGCGCCGCCGCCGAGGGCGAAATGATGACCAGCTACTACCGCGACGACATCACCGGCCTGCCGGAGATGGGCGTGGTGGCCCGGCGGCTGTGGCGGGATTCGGGTCTCAAGCCCGCCGACATCCAAACCGCTTTCCTTTACGACCATTTCACGCCTTTTGTGTTCGTTCAGCTCGAGGAGCTCGGCTTCTGCGGGCGCGGTGAGGCCAAGGACTTCGCCACCGTGGAGAACCTGTCGCTGGGCGGGGCGCTGCCGATCAACACCAACGGCGGTCTGCTGGGAGAGGCCTACATCCACGGCATGAACGGCATCACCGAGGCGGTTCGTCAGGTGCGCGGCACCTCCTGCAATCAGGTCGACGGCGTCGAACATGTCCTGGTCACGTCGGGAACCGGGGTGCCGACCAGCGGCCTGATTCTCGCGCCGGGCAGGGTGAGCGGGTGACAACCCAACCGGCCACGACCGACACCCGCGACCTCATCATCGAGTCCGCCTACGCCTGTTTCCGCAAGCACGGCCTGCAGAAGGCGACCATCGTCGATATCGCCAGGTTGGCCAATGTATCGCGCAGCACTGTCTACGAGTACTTCCCGGACAAGGCCGCGATCGTCGAAGCCTGCGCCGAACATGCGTCCGAGCAGTTCTACCGCCAGATGGCCCGCGCCATGAGCCGGGTGAGCTCGTTGGAGGAAAAGCTCTGCTGTGCAGCGGTATTCGTGACCCGGGCGCGGCGGGAGATCGTGTCGGCGACGTATGTGGACGCGGACGCGATCACCTTGTTGTTGACCAAGGACGCCGCGGTACTGCTGCGCGAAAGCGTCGACTTCTTCGCGCCCTACCTCGCTGCGGCCAAGCTGACGGGCGAAGTCCGCAAAGACCTCGACGTCGAGGCGGCCGGCGAGTGGTTCGCCCGCATCCTGTTCTCGTTGTTCACCACGCCGTCGCCGGTCCGCGATCTGGACGACGCCGATGCCCTGGAAGCCGTTGCCGATCTCGTGCGTGCGCATGTGGTACGGGGTTTCCGCGGTGACCGGCCGCGGTCTGCCCGAGCGGCGTCGAAGCTGCGCTAAGCGTTGCGCTGGTGGTTTCGAGTGGGTGGTTGCGGCGTCGAGTGTGCGTTGGTGGCGTCGAGTGTGCGGCTGCGGCGTCGAGTGTGCGGCTGCGGCGTCGAGTGTGCGGCCAGGGCGGCCGAGCCGCGGAAAACCCGACCCGTGGGCTCACTCGACGCCACCAACGCACACCCGACTCCACCAACGCACACTCGACGCCAGCAACGCACACTCGACGCCAGCAACGCACACCCGACGCACTCAACGCACACTCGACGCCAGCAACGCACACCGGACGCACTCAATGCACCAAGGCGCGCAGGAAAAACGCCAGGTTCGCCGGGCGTTCGGCCAGGCGTCGCATGAAATAGCCGTACCACTGGCCGCCGAACGGCACGTACACCCGCAGCTGATTACCGGCGGCGGCCAGTCGCCGCTGTTCGTCGTCGCGGATGCCGTACAGCATCTGATATTCGAAATCACCTGCTTTACAACCTAATTCGGCAGCAATGTCGCCGGCCGCGCCGATGATCGCCGGGTCGTGCGACGCCACCATCGGATACCCGGAACCGGACAGCAGAACATGCAGGCAACGAAGATAGGAGTCGGTGATCTCGGCGCCGTCCCGGTAGGCCACCGCTGCGGGCTCGTCGTAGGCGCCCTTGCACAATCGGACCCGGGCACCCACCGAGGCCAGCTCCCGGCAATCGGCAAGCGTGCGCCGCAGGTAGGCCTGCACAACCGTGCCCAACCAACCGAAGTCGACCCGAAGGTCACCAGAGATCGACAAGGTCGAATCGGTGGTGGTGTGGTCTTCGGCGTCCACGGTGACCCACACCCCGAGCTGCTCGGCCCGTTCGCAGATAGTGCGGGCATTGTCCAAGGCGATCTTCGGGCCGTCGCGATCCAGCGCCTGCCCCAGCGCCGACAGCTTGAGCGACACCTCCAGCGGCCGCACACCGTCGAATGCCGTGTCCGCCCGCCGGCCCAGCGCGTCGAGCAGGTCGAGGTAGGCCCGCACGGTGGCCGCGGCGCCGTCGGCGTCGGTGACATTCTCGCCGAGGTAGTCGATGCTGACGTAGCGCCCCGAATCACGCAGCACGGCAACCATTTCCAGGACGCTATCCAGTGTTTCACCGGGCACGAACCGGCGCACCACCCGCCGGGTCACCGACGAGCGCCCGGTCATGAGCCGCAACCTATCGGATCGTCCGGCCGCCAGCAGGGCCGGGCGCAGGGTGCGGGCGAACAACCGGGCCATCAGTCGGCAGCCATGTGCGGGTAGTGGTGGTCGGTTGCCGGGACGAAAGTCTCCTTGATGGTGCGCGCCGAGGTCCAACGCAATAGGTTCAGCGGCGAACCCGCCTTGTCGTTGGTGCCCGACCCGCGCGAGCCACCGAACGGTTGGCGTCCGACGACCGCGCCGGTCGGCTTGTCGTTGACATAGAAGTTGCCCGCGGCGAACCGCAGCCGGTCTTGTGCCGTCAGCACCGCGCGGCGGTCGTCGGCGATGACGGCGCCGGTCAGCGCGTAGCGTGATCCGGTGTCGACGACGTCGAGGATGCGTTCGTACTGATCATCCGGATAGACGTGCACTGCCAGCAGCGGGCCGAAATACTCGGTCGCGAACGCCTCGTCGGTCGGATCGTCGGACAGCAATACCGTGGGCCGCACGAAATACCCTACGCTGTGGTCGTATTCGCCTCCGACCGCGATCGTGACACCGGCCGCGCCTTTGGCCCGCTCGATCGCGTCGACGTTCTTGAGGAAAGCGCGCCGGTCGATCAGCGCCCCACCATAGTTCGACAGGTCGGTGATGTCACCGTATTTCAGCTCGGCGACGGCGCCCAGGAAGGTATCACCCATCCGCTGCCACACCGAGTGGGCGATGAACGCACGCGATGCAGCCGAGCACTTCTGGCCCTGATAGTCGAACGCTCCGCGAATCAAGGCGGTGGACAACACATCCGGGCGCGCCGACGCGTGTGCCACCACGAAGTCCTTACCGCCGGTCTCCCCTACCAGCCGCGGATAGCTCTGGTAGCAGTTGATATTGGCGCCGACCTGCTGCCACAGGTGGCAGAAGGTGGCCGTCGATCCGGTGAAGTGGATGCCGGCCAGTCGCGGATCGGCCAGCGCCACCTCGGAAACCGCGAAGCCGTCGCCGGTCACCAGGTTGATCACACCCGGCGGCAAACCCGCGACTTCGAGCAGTTGCATGAGCAGATAGGCCGACAGGGTCTGGGTGATCGACGGTTTCCACACCACGGTGTTGCCCATCAGCGCCGGCGCGGTGGGCAGATTGCCCGCGATGGAGGTGAAGTTGAACGGCGTGATCGCATAGACGAAACCATCCAGTGGGCGGTAATCGGTGCGGTTCCATTCCCCTGGGCTGCTGATCGGCTGCTGGGCCAGGATCTGGCGGGCGAACGCGACGTTGAACCGCCAGAAATCCACCAGCTCGCAGGGCGCGTCGATCTCGGCCTGATACACCGACTTCGACTGGCCGAGCATGGTGGCGGCGGCGATTTTTTCCCGCCACGGCCCCGCGAGCAGATCGGCAGCGCGCAGGAACACCGCAGCGCGCTCATCGAAAGGCATTGCAGCCCAATCGGTTTTGGCGGCCATGGCGGCCGCGATCGCCGCCGCCGCATCGGCATGGTCGGCGTTGGTCAGGGTGCCCAACCGCGCGGCATGCCGGTGCGGCGCGACGACGTCGATCGGCTCGCCGTCGCCCATCCGGTGTCGGCCGCCGATGACGTGCGGCAGGTCCATCGGATGATCGGACAGCACGGCCAGCTCGGCGCGCAGCCGGGCGCGTTCCGGCGATTGCGGCGCATAGTCATGCACCGGCTCGTTGACCGGGGCCGGCACTTGGGTAATCGCATCCATGCCTGCCAGGTTCCCCGTCGCGGGACTCGAATCGATTGGCCGATACGACAGGAATTGCGACCGCTGCTAGTAGGATCGGACAATATGCGGGCGGCCGGTGTCGGATTGGGCCAGTTACTTCTTGCCCTGGATGCGACCCTGGTCAGCCTGGTCGAAGCCCCGCGGGGGCTAGATCTCACGGTGGCCTCGGCGGCGCTGGTCGATTCCGACGATGTACGGCTGGGCCTGGCCGAAGCGGCGGGCTCGGCCGACGCCTTCTTTCTGCTCGGCGTCACCGACGACGAGGCGCTGCGCTGGATCGACGGCCAAGCCCGCGCGCCGGTGGCGATCTTCGTCAAGGAACCGGCGGACGCGGTGGTGGCCAAAGCGGTCCGAGCGGGGTCGGCGGTGGTTGCGGTGGAACCGCGTGCTCGCTGGGAACGCCTCTACCAGCTGGTCAATCATGTGTTGGAGCATCACGGGGACCGTGGCGATCCCATGGACGACTCGGGCACCGACCTGTTCGGCCTGGCTCAGTCCCTGGCCGACCGAATCCACGGCATGGTCAGCATCGAAGACGCGCAGTCTCATGTGCTGGCCTACTCGGCGTCCAACGAAGACGCCGACGAGCTGCGCCGGCTGTCCATCCTGGGCCGCGCCGGACCACCCGAGCATCTGGAATGGCTGGCTCAATGGGGTATTTTCGATGCCCTTCGCGCCAGCAGCGAGGTGGTCCGTGTGGCCGAACGCCCGGAACTGGCCCTGTGTCCGCGGCTGGCGATCGGGATCCATCAGCCACCGGTGGCGCGACGGCCCCCGGTGTTCGTGGGCGCGATCTGGGTTCAGCAGGGCTCGCAGCCGCTGGCCGACGATGCCGAAGAGATTTTGCAGGGCGCGGCGGTGCTGGCCGCTCGGATCATGGCGAGGCTGGCGGCCCGGCCCTCCACGCATGCGCGGCGGGTACAGCAACTGCTCGGCCTGGCCGACGGTGAACCGCTCGAGGTGGCCGCCATCGCGCGCGAACTCGGGCTGCCCGGAGACGGGAACGCCGCGCTGATCGGCTTCGACACCATTGCCCCCGAAAACCAGCCAGCCCGGCTCACCGACGTCTTGGCGTTGAGCGCCAGCGCTTTTCGTCGTGACGCCCAGGTGGGAACCAACGGATCGCGGATCTATGTGGTGTTGCCGCACACCGCGACGGCCCGCGCGGTCACCTCATGGGTGCGTGGCACGGTCAGCTCGCTGCGCGCCGAGTTGGGCGTGCACTTGCGGGCCGCGATCGCGGCTCCGGTCGCGGGTCTGCGGGGGATCGCCGCGGCACGCAGCGAGGTCGACGGCGTGCTCGACAGCGCTGTGCGCCACCCCATCTCGATAGGGCAGGTGACCTCGGTGGCCGAAGCACGCACGGCGGTGCTGCTCGACGAAATCGTCACGCTGGTCGGGAGCTACGCGCGGCTGGTCGACCCGCGGATATCCGAGATGCGCATCCGGGATCCGGCGCTGGCCGAAACGTTACGGGTCTACTTGGACAGCTTCGGCGATATCGGCGCCGCCGCGCAGTCACTGCAGGTGCATCCCAACACGGTTCGCTATCGAGTGCGGCGGATCGAGAAGCTGCTGTCGACGTCGTTGGCTGATCCCGATGTGCGGCTGCTCTTTTCGCTGGCGTTGCGCGTGACCGAACGGTCTGGTTGACAGAAGCCGAATCATGCGCGGAGTCAGTTTTCCCCCGGAATACTCTTTTTTCGTGGCAGACCGCCCGTCGTCATACCTGGTGTTGGCGTCGCAGCGTAGCGGCAGCACGCTGCTGGTCGAATCGTTGCGCGCCACCGGCGTAGCCGGCGAACCCCAGGAGTTCTTTCAGTATCTGCCGAGGACGAGCCAGCCGCCGCAACCGCGGGAGTGGTTTGCCGGAGTTGACGACGAGTCGATCCTGCGCCTGCTCGATCCGCTGGACGACGGTAAGCCGGACCTCGCACCGGCCGAGATCTGGCGCGACTACATCCGCACGGTCGGCAGAACGCCCAACGGGGTGTGGGGCGGCAAGCTGATGTGGAATCAGACCCAGATGCTGGTGAATCGCGCGAGCGAGCTTCCGGATCGCTCGGGCGAGGGCCTCAAGGCGGCCATCCGCGACGTCGTCGGTGAGAACCCGTTCCTTGTCTATGTCTACCGTCCCGACGTCGTGTCGCAGGCGGTGTCGTTTTGGCGGGCGGTGCAGACACGGGTCTGGCGGGGGCACCCCGATCCGGTCCGCGACGCCCGTGCCGTGTATCACGCCGGGGCGATCGCTCACGTCGTCACCATGCTGCGCGCCCAGGAAGCGGGCTGGCGCAGCTGGTTCGTCGAGGAGAACATCACACCGATGGAGATCGCCTATCCGGTGTTGTGGCGCAATCTGACCGAACTGGTCGGCACCATCCTCCAGGCGTTGGGACTCGACCCGCGGCTGGCGCCCGCGCCGGTGCTACAGCGGCAGGCCGATCAGCGTTCCGACGAGTGGGTGGACCGTTATCGAGCAGATGCCGAAAGGGACGGGCTGCCTACGTGAAGCCGGGCCGGCACATCGCCGGATTGCAACCAAGACATGGGCTGGCCAGCTCGATGGGTTTCGATGCCCCACACCATCTCGATGAGTCAACGTCGTTGCCATTCCGCATGATTCGATGTATCGCTATCTGCTGGTTGGCGTTGGCCGAACAGCGCTACCCGACTTGACTCGAAGCTCAGTGCGCACGTCGGCGGAGATCTTGATGAGGGCCTCGGGTGTCGGGTCGGCGGTGGTGCGGGATTGATTAGCACCGAACGTTTTTATGCCCCAACCTGTTTCAGCTTTGATACGATGCAGGCGACCAGGCCAGTTGGGGTTGGAAAGGGTCATACCACCACCAGTGGGCGCGTTCGCCGGTGGGCCCGGCGTACGACGGTACGGCAGGTGGGGGTTGGGTGGGTGGGCGTGCAGCGATCCGGTGCTGAGTTGCCGGCCGCAGGTGTCGGTGACGCTGAGATCGGCTGCGGGGCCGATGATGGTGATGATGCCGCGGTGGTGGCTGCGGTGGTGATAGGGGTAAAGCAGTACCAGGTTGGTTGCAAGTTGTTAATCTGCCCCCGCGTAACTTTGCCGGCCGGGCGAAGGGATTTGGTGCAACCTCTTCCGGCAGTGGGCGGACATGTGCCCGGTTGGTATGGGTGGTGTTAGGTGTGCTGCCCGGATGGTAGATGCGGGATGGGATCGGCTGGTGTTTGTCCGCTCGGTGTGTGAGTCGGAGGTCGTGGCTGATGGTGTTTGCGATGGAGCCGGCGGTGGTGGGAGCTTCGGCCGCAGCTCAGGCGGGGTTGGCGGGGCAGCAGGGTGTGGGGGTTGCCGCGGGTGCGCCGATGTTGGTGGGGGTGATGCCGATGGGCGAGGATGGCGATTCGGCGGCGTTTGCTGCGGCGCTGGCCGAGGTGGGAGCAGCGTATGTGAGCACTGCTGCTGAGCATGCCGCGGCGCGGGGGGTGTTTTCTGATGCGCAGTCGGTGTCGGCCGGGATGACGGTGGCCAGTGAGGCGCTGCCCTCAAGCCCAAGTATTGCCGATCGGGCCACAGAAATCGGTAGGGAAGTCTCGACTCTCCCGAGAGGAACCAGGCTGGATACTCTGGCGGACAGGATTACGGGTCTGCACGTTAGTCAGGAAGAGGCTGTCGAAGCAACAGACATCGCCGCTAACCTCGGGCTTTCGCGCCGGTTGATCTTGATGGTGTGTCTTGAACGAAGAATGGTGCTCTGAGCAGGGATAATCCGGTTTGTCTAGGACCAGATCATCTCAAGAATCGGAGCACCAATCTGGTGGGCAAGTCTACGTCGTGTTACCCGTCGTTGTCGGTCGATGGCCGCGCAACCGGTGTCGTGTCGCACGCAGGTGCGGTGGTATTGCTGCGCGCCGCCGAGCGGGCCGGGCTGACCGGCGCCTTGTCGGACGCGTTGGCGCCATGGCGTAAACCTCTGGCCAGCCACGATCCCGGCAAGATTGTGCTTGATATCGCTGTGGCACTGGCGCTCGGTG
>NZ_MWQA01000001.1:1629708-1650987 GCF_002086915.1 Mycobacterium persicum
GTGATGTGCGAGGAGTACAAACCCTCCTTGCGCAGCAGCGCCCCCCGGGCACCCGGCTCGGTCAGCAACTCGTACTGCTCGAGAATGCCGAGCTTGTACTCCGCGGTGAACGTCCGCCGTTTCGGCCGCTTCTCACGCGGCCCCTTGCCGCTACCCACGTTCCCATCATCGGCCACCGCCACCGCGGCGGTATCGGCCAGTGTCATCGTCACGGAATCAGAATCCAGTCCTCGCCCTGCTTCTCAACAGAAGACTCATCTACTTCAACGTCTCACACAGGTTAGACAGAGAGGGGTGTTCCAAACCCGTTCAAGGCGAGTTGTGGTTGTTCCATAGGTCTGGGGCGTCGTCGCGTTTGATGACGATGGCGGGATTGTCGCTGGCGGGCGCGCCGTAGAGATGCGGGTTGGCGATAAGCGTGTCATCGGCGCGGAACATAGATGTATACAGCGGTGTGGTGTGAGTGCGGATTTCCATTGCGGGAGTGTCCGAAAGCGGTTGCAGGCGCGCCAATGTCATCTGACAACGCGCGGCCAGGGCGGCTCCGATGCGTTCCTCTTCGCCGCGCTGCGCGACGGCGGTGGATTTGGCATCACCGATGATGAAGCGGACCGCCACGCCGCGTTTGGTGGCGGCGGCCAGAATCTTGGTGAAGCGGGGCAGGCCGTCGAACAAGAATGTGCCGCCGTAGACCAGGATGTCGATGTGCTCGACGGCGTTTCTTAAAAGAGCTCCTTCCACACGCTGACCGGGACATCGGCCCGGCTGCCGTACACACTGACCGCGACGGTCGCTGAACTGGGCGGGGACGGCACCGGGATTTGTCGGGCCATACCTCATGAAGGTCGCAGTCGAGGGCATCGGCGACTTGCTTGGCCTCACCGAGCCGCGGGTTCTCCCCGCGTTGATATCTCTTGATGGATCGCACGCTGGTGATCGTGGTTCCACTCGCCGATCAGCGCCACACGATAAGACGCCAGCGCGGCGTCGAATTTCGCTGCGTCGTGGTGGGCAAGTTTGATCCGATAGCAGCTGCCCTGCTCGATGGTGGTCTTGGTGATCGAGGGCGGCGGCTGCGGCCCAGGATCGGGTTGGGGTCGCGGTTCCAGTTTGACCGCGGTACGCAGCTGGTTGACCGTGGCCACCCGGGCCAGCTGCAGGTAATGCTCCTCCGATCCCGCACCGGCGCGAACCGCGATGACCCCGGCCTGATCCAGCGACAACCAACCCTCCCGCATGCCCGCCACACACCGTGGGAACTCCTCGAGCCGGCCCGCCACCGTGGTGATCGTGTGGGCATTGGTCGACGACGAGCCGAGCTTCCAGGCCAGCAACGCCGCCACCGACCGCGCACCCCTCATCCCGCGCACAGCTGGTCGCGATCCATCTCCGCGGCGATCTTCTCCACAATGCGCCCATCAATCGCATTGCGCTGACCGGCCAACTCCGCCAACTCCGCAAACAACACCGCCGAACGCTCCTTCGGCAGCATCGGCGCACAGCCCAAGGAGGCGGTCGAAGACATAACCACGCCATCGCAGCCGGGTCTGACATCGATGATGAAAGAGCGTTACCTCGTAGGTCGTGACCCTGGGTATGACTGACGCCCTGCTGGGCTGTCCTTCACTTGATCTGCCGGCCTGCGTGGTGCATGCCTAGTGCACGCCGGCCATATCCGGGTTCCAGGCCGTCGGCAGCATCGGCACCGTCGGACCCTCGCCAACACCAATGGCGACCAACCCGCCAGCCGACCCGACGGACTCAGTGGGCGCAGTCCCGGCAAACCCCACCGCGCCCCCGCCATTACCCGAGGCCGCCAGCGACGCCAACTGCGCCGGCGGCACCACCGATGCCGAAGCGCCCAGTCCCGCCGGAGCTACACCGCTGACCGCAACCGCAGCTGCCGGGAGCAGACCAACCTCAGCCATCGCGGATACGCCCGTCAACGCGTTCATGCTCGGGGCAACGCTACCGGCCAACGCGACTATCCCAGCGTCAACAAACAAATTCTGCGCAATCCACTGAATGACCATGTTGGCGACGCCCAAAGGAATCTCACACGCCGTGTATATGATGTTGAAAAAGTGGGTGCCGATCTGCCACAAATCGCTGGCAATCAGCTTTAATCCGGCAAGAGCTGCTGAAAGATTCCACTGAATAATGTCTTGAATTACCAGTGGGATTAGTAACTTGATGAAGCCCCAGTCCAACCCGATAAATTCCCAATCCATCTTCATAAAAGCGAACATAAGCTGTATATAGTCCCATATTTGTTGCCATGGGAATGGCGTGAGGGTCTGCTCGCCGGCGGCCGCAATGTTGCCGGCAGTGCCAGCGCCGGGCTTGACCACCACTGGCGCTGGGATGGTGTGCGGCACGGACACCAGCGCCGCAACAGACGCTGCCTGATACACGCTCATGGTGGCCGCGGCCTGGATCCACATGCGCACGTAGTCAGCCTCGTTGAGCGCAATCGGGATGGTGTTGATGCCAAAGAAATTGGTCGCCGACAACACCGCGTGGGTGGCATGATTGGCGGCCAACTCACCCAGGGTCGGCATCACGGCCAGCGCACTGACGTAGGCTGTGGCGGCTGTCTCGTGGGTGGCCCCCACTTCGGCGCATTCGGCGCTGGTCATCATCAGCCAGTCCACGTACGGCACATACGCGGCCAGGCAGCTGTCCATGCTGGGACCATGCCATGCCCCGGTCGCCACGGCGCTCAGAACCGAGCTGAGTTCGTCTGCCACAGAAGCGTATTCAGCGCTCAAGGACGTCCACGAACCCGCGGCCGCCAATAGCGGCTCAGGCCCTGGACCGGCTGCTAACAACGCCGAATGCACCTCCGGCGGCGCAGCCATCCACAGCGCAGAGTTCACGACGCACCGCCCGACGCCAGATACGACGCCGCGGCCAGCGCGTCGCCGGCGGCGCAGCTAGCGGCGGCTTCAGCTACATCGATTCCAGCCAGATCCAGCTCTTCTGCTCCTTGGGCAGCGATCGCCACCTGCGGAGATAACCCCTCGTGAACCGCCCACAATGCCAATCCCCACACCTTTCGGCTCGTTGTCCTGAACGCGCCAACATTAGGAGAATTTGGGTGAATCCGTCGATCGATACCGTCAATAGGTTCATAAGGATTAGTTATCATTGAAGCAGCAATACTGATACGTCAACAACGGTTCAGAATGAGTGTCCGGCTGGTAACCAAGAATTACTCGGTGTATGGCGCCCAAACTGCGCAAGAGCAACCCATCGCGCCAGCTTGAGGCCACACCGCGGACCGGTGGAAAGCGGCCCGGTCACGCACACCCATCGATGACGACCGGAATATGCCGACTACCTTTCCGAAGGACGTGGTCTCGTCACCAAGCCAACACTCGTGACCGGCTCACCATGCAGCCCCATCGTCCTCACTGTGAAAAGCGGCCTTAGCCGGCGGTAGTCGCTTCGGTAGCGGCATTTCCCACTCCGTTTTGATTGCGGCCCATTCGTCGCGGGGGTTTCGATATCGGCGGGCTCGAACCGTGCGGCCGCACGTAGCGCCACCAGGTCAACGTCGTGGCGCCGATATAGCAGAGCAGGAAGACCCAGAATGCCGGGGTTTCGGTGCCGGCGCTCACATACGACTGCCGCAGCACCAGGTTGACCCCCATGGCACCCAGCCCGCCGAGTGTCCCGGCGAACCCGATCAACGCTCCCGACATCACTCGCTCCCAGTCGCGGCGTTGGGCGGCGGTGACGTTCAGCGCGCGACTGCGATTCTGAAAAATCGACGGGATCAGCTTGAACACCGAGCCCTTGCCTATGCCGCAACAGATGAACAGCGTGATGAAGCCAAAGACGTAGCCGATCATCGTATGAACGGTGGGCCCTCCGCGAGTGCCCTGAGTGAGGTCGTCGTGGGTGCTGACCGCGACCAGAAACCCACCGGCTCCCGCCATGGCTGCCAACGCACTGAGGGTGACGTAGCCGCCACCAAAGCGGTCGCCCAACCTGCCGCCGACTATCCGCGCCACCGATCCCAACAGCGGGCCGATGAAGGCAATCTCCGCCGCGTGCAGCGACGCCTGCGCGTGGGTTTGCCCCGCGGCCACGAAATTATGTACCAGCACCTGCCCGAAAGCGAACGCGAAGCCCAGGAACGATCCGGAGCAGCACAGGTAGAGAAACGAGATTGCCCACGAGTCGGGAACCCGCAGAACCGATCGCACGTGGCCCACGTCGATCACGTGGCTGAGGTTGTCCAGGAAAAGTGCCGCGCCGACAGCCGCAACGGCCAGCAGCACCAGGTAAACGGCGCACACCAAGTAGGGCGCCTGGTGGCCGGCGGTCGCCAGCACCACGAGCCCGACTGCCTGAATGGCCGCCGACCCCAGGTTGGTGAAACCCCCGGTGAAGCCCAGCGCAAAGCCCTTGAGCCGCTGCGGGTAGAAGGCTTCGATGTGCGCCAGCGATGCGGCGTAGTTGCCGCCGCCCAATCCGGTGAGCGCGGCGCACACGAGATATGGCCACAACGGCAAGCCGGGGTTAGCCAGCAACACCATCGCGCCGACGGTGGGGATCAGCAACACCAGTGACGACAACACGGCCCAGGTGCGTCCGCCGAACCTGGTGGTCGCCATCGCATACGGGATGCGCACGATCGCCCCGACGAACGTTGCGGTGGCCGCCAGCAGCAGCTTGTCGCCGGTCGAAAAACCGTAGACGCTCTCCGGCATGAACAGCACCATCACCGACCAGAGGTACCAGATGGAGAAGGCGATGTGCCCGGTCACGTTCGACCAAAACAGATTGCGACGGGCGATCACGTCGTTGCCGTCGCGCCAGGCGGCGGCGTCCTCCGCATCCCAATCCGCGATGCGGTGTGGTCGCGCCATACGGTACTAACCTTTCACAGACGATGTCGGCGTACCACCGAGCGGCAATACCTGGTGGCTTAGTGTGCATTCATTCAGGAAGATCAGGCAACAGTGAGTCGGTGCGCTTGCTCTTCCTCCGCGTCACGAATGACTACCCGATCGGACAGCCACGCAATGCGGTTCTAAGGGGGTTTTGACGACGACCGGTGACACCTGGGCAATGACGAACACGAGCACCGCTGCACGCCGTCACACCGACCACCCGACAGTGAAGCCCAATCGCGGCCACCCGACAACTGGACATCACTGACGCACAGGAGATTTTCAGCTCACTTGGCCAGGACTGCCAGTCGAGCTGAGGCTTCACCTCACTCAGGACATCACTCGGACGCGGCTCGGCCCGGTTCGTCTTAGCCACGGCCGACGCTCCAGCAGCGGCGATGATGCAGAGCCGCACCGCTTTCCGCCGATGTAGCCCTCAGCCGGATTGCGGCACTCTCCTGATGCGTCGAAATAGCTTGCTGCACAATGATATCCGAACTTGCGTACTACATTGAAACCCAGTCGTCAAACACTGCCGAGACAGAGTCGCCGGGGACATGTCCCGCCGCCGGCAATCCGTGATTCGAAATACTTCCACCCCCAATGCAATTCGTGCCATGCCGGTCAGGCTTTCCAGAAAGCTCTTCGACGCCGGGCCTTCAGATCGCATCGTTACACCCGAAGGCTAGCTGTAAATCTGCTGTGCATCGTCAGGGTTTGATGTCCATATGCAATAATTGCATGCGACTATTGACTGGTCAGTGAGACGTGCGCCGTCGAGGTGAGGACGCGGCGGATGGTCAACAATGCGTTGGCAGCCCTGCTCGCCCTTGACTGCGCGTGGTCGTCGTTGACAGCCACAATCGTTGCAACACAACCGCTGCAGGGGCGTCCGTTGTGTTTGGCAACATCCCGGTCAGCCGCCGATTGCCTGACCTAGCCACGCGCGCTCAGCGAGTCCCGCGGCTCGGCTTGTCGCGACCCGATCGGAACTGAGGCGGAACTGAGGAAGGTGAAAAAACTGATACTTGACTACGGGGCCCTGGCGCCCGAGATCAACTCGGGCAGAATGTATTCGGGTCCTGGCTCGGCGTCAATGCTGACGGCCGCCGCAGCCTGGGAGGCACTCGCCGCAGGATTGGAGTCCACATCGCGCGGGTACTGCGTCGTGATCTCGCAGCTGCAAGGCGAAAGTTGGTCGGGCAGTGCGTCGGCGGCAATGGGCAGTGCCGTCGCACCATACCTGGCATGGGCGGCGTCAACGGGAGCACAGGCCGAGCAGGCTGCCGGCGGGGCGCGTGCGGCAGCAGCCGCTTATGAGGCTGCGTTCGCCGCGACGGTGCCGCCGGCGCTGGTGATCGCCAACCGCGACCAGTTGGCGCGGCTGGTGGCAACCAATGTTCTGGGCCAGAACACCACGGCCATCGCCGCGACCGAATCCGAGTACGAGCAGATGTGGGCGCAGGATGCGGCGGCGATGTACGGTTACGCCGCCGCGTCGTCGGCGGCGACCAAACTGATTCCTTTCCGGGACCCACCCCAGACCACGAACGTCACCGGGCAAGCGGCCCAATCCGCCGCGGTGGCCCAAGCCGGCGCCGCATCGGCCGCCGGCAAGGCTCAGACCAGCCTGACGCAATTGATGTCGACGGTGTCACAACAGCTGCAAGCCCTGGCAGCGGGTGGTCATTCGGCCCATTCCTGGTGGCTGGGGCCATCGACGATACTTGCGGCCTTCAGCGCCTTCAACACGCTGGCCGGCCCGGCGAGTTTGGCCTCGAATTTCAGCCGTACCAGCACGTCGGCCGGAAGCTTCCTGACCGGGGCCTACCGATCCGGGATTCAGGCCGGCGGCGGCGCCGCGAAAGCGATCGCCAAGGGCGCGGAATCGGTTGGCCCGGCAACCCTTCGCGGCCAGGTGACGGTGAGTGTGGGTAACGCGACACCGGTCGGGCGGCTGTCTGTTCCGCAGGGCTGGGCGACGGCAAATCCACCCGCCGTGGCGGCTGCCGACGAGCCGATGTGGTTGTCCGACAGCGAACTCGACGGCGGCCCGTCATGGTCGGAGACACCGGAGATGCTCACCGGGCCGCCGACGGCGGGCATGGGGCCGATAGCGGGGTTCTCGACGCGTCCCACCGTCGGCAGCGTATTGCGCGTAGAGCCGCGCCGGTTCAAGATGCCACGCCCGTCGCTCGGCGGCTAGTACGTCGGTTACCCAAACCCGGACCGTCCATGCACAGAAAGGGTGCCGATGCTTGATTTCGGGATACTGCCTCCCGAGATCAATTCGGCCAGAATGTATTCCGGGCCAGGCTCGGGACCGCTGCTGGCCGCCGCGTCGGCGTGGGCGGCGCTCGCCGCGCAACTGGAGCTGTTCGCGGCCGGGTATTCCACAGTGCTGTCGGAGCTGCTGGACACCAGCTGGTCGGGCGCCGCGGCGATCGCCATGGCCGGCGCCGTCGCACCGTATGTGGCGTGGGCGCTGACGACGGCGGCGCAGGCTGAACACATCACCAATCAGGCTCGGGCAGCGGCGGCCGCGTACGAGGCGGCCTACGCCGCGACGGTGCCGCCGGAAGTGGTGGCTGCCAACCGCATCCTGCTTGCGACGCTAGTGGCAACCAACTTCTTCGGTCAGAACACCCCGATGATCGCCGCCACCGAGGCCGCCTACGTGGAGATGTGGGCTCAGGACGCGACAGCGATGTACTGCTATGCCGCTTCGTCGTTGGTTGCCACGCAACCGGTGCCGCTCAGCGCTCCGCCGCAGAGCACAACCGGCGGCGGACTAGCTGACGAAGTGGCCGCGGCGGCGCATCTGGTTGCCACCTCGAGCGCCGAACACGCCAAGCTGTGCCAAATGGTGGCCCAGCTGCTGCAAACCCTGGCAACAGCGGGGCATTCGGACTCTCGATGGATGTTCTGGCCGACCTTGTTGGTTACGCTCGTCGGCGACTTCAATGCGCTCACCGGCCCGGCGAATCTTGCCGCCGCCCTCAGCCGCACCGTCACCTCGGCGGGGCGATTCGGTACCGGGCTTTACCGCTCCGACGTCCAGGCCGAAGCCAAGGCCCTTCCCATTACCCGGGCACCCACCGTGCGCGCCGGACAAAACGGTGTCGTACTTGCCGGGGTGGGGCGCGCTGCGACCGTGGGACGCTTGTCCGTCCCGCAGAGCTGGACGACGGCCAGCTCGCAGCCCAGCGTTGGCGATACGCTGCCGCAGCCCCGCGGAACCGGTCTGCGCGCTGTTCCGGCGGGCAGCCAAGACTCACCGCGCGCCAGCTCCAACCGGCTGCCCGGCATGGGGCCGATGAGCGGCAACGTCGCTCGACGCGTCGGCACCCCGGTGTTGCGGACGGGGCGTCGCCGTTTCACGATGCCGCGTCCGCTGTCCGGCGGATAGCCCGGCGCACTGGGTGCCGCCGGCGGGCACATGTGCCCGTTACCGTCTGCCGACCTGTTGCGCTGCTCCGGCGTTTCCGGCATCCGGGTTCGTCGGCGGCTCCTCCAGCACGTGGTAGCCGGGTTCGAGCATCCACATCGGCCGGTTGCCGCTCTGGCGGGCCTTGCCGGTGATCCGCACCAGCTGGCCCGGCTGGATGTCGGCGCCGCCGCGCCCATCGCGAAACGCGATCCGGATGTCCCCGCTCTCGTCGCCCACCAGAATCCATCGCTGGGTTCGCCCGCGTTTGCTGATGTCCTCGACCTGACTGACCCGCCCTTCGATGGTGGCGCGCTGCCCGGGAATCAGCCCTTCCACGGTGATCACCGACGACGGCCGCTCGGGATGCTCGTAGGCGTAGCCGGCCGACCCGTCGCCCCGGGAAACCCACGCTTCGAACCTGTCCAGGACTCGTGCCACCCGTTGCTCGAAGCCGTCCGGGTAGGCCTCCCTGATCCGGGACTGGACGTCGTAGGGCACGATCGTGGCCGCGGCGTCCGGGATCAGGCTGACAGCCCGCGCGATCTTGTCCGCGGTGCGGTCGTGCAGCAGCCGCCCCAGCACCGGCGCGAAGGTTCGGCGTGGCAACAACACCGTCACGTTGGTATCTGGATGTTCATCGCGCGCTTGGGCAACCAGCAGCTGCGCCGCCCGGTTGATGCGCCGATCCGGACAGTCCACCACCCGCAACGGGGTGTCGAGGTCGAAGTGATCCCAGCGCTTACGCAGCTGCGCCGCGTGGGCCGCATCGACCATGAAATGCACCGCGATCAGCTCGTCGGCCCGAAGTCCTTTTCCGTACCGCAACGCCTCGAGCACCGAGAGATCGACCGAGCTCACGAGGACATACACCCGGTGCCGGGCATACCTCACCACCTCGGGACGGTCGGTGCGGAACATCTCGAGAATGGCCGCCTCGGCCCGGTATTCGCGGTTGAGCCGCATCAGGAAGAACACCAGTATCGGAAACACGACGACGACCAGCCAGGCACCCTCGGTGAACTTCGCCACCGCGAAAATGCCCACCACGACCGTCGACAAGATTCCCGCCGACAGGTTGATCGCCAACCGGTAACGCCATCCGGGTTCGCGTTGAGTCAGGTGGTGTTTGGTCATCCCGTAACCGGCCATCGAGAACCCGGTGAACACGCCGATCGCGTAGAACGGGACCAGCGCGTTGACCGACCCGCCGGTGATCACCAGCAGCGCCACCGATAGCGCCGTCAGGGTGATGATGCCGTTCGAAAACACCAGGCGGTAACCACGTTTGGTCAGCTGCCGGGGCAGGAACCGGTCTTCGGCGACGAAACTGGCCAGCGCCGGAAACCCGTTGAAGCTGGTGTTCGCGCCGGTGAACAGGATTGCCGCGGTCGAGGCTTGGACCAGAATGAACAAGACGTGTCCGATCACCCCGGTGCCGAACACCGCTCGCCCGATTTGGGAAAGCACCGACGGATATTCAGTGCGGTAGGGAGTCGCGTGGGTGGCGTAGGCAAGGTAGGCCACACCGGCCAGCAGGAAACCGAGGATGCCGGCCATCGTGGTGAGAACCCGACGAGCATTGCGGCCCTGCGGTTTCCGGAATACATCGACGGTATTGGAGATTGCCTCCACGCCCGTCAGCGACGAACCGCCGTTGGCGAATGCGCGCAGCACAACCAGGATGGTTGCACCCATCACCAACCCGTTCCCCTGGTGGACGGGTACCGTCCCCGGTAGCTGCGCGGGATCGTACATCGGTAATTCCCAAAATATTTGGCGGACGACACCGGTGATGATGGTCAAGGCGATCATGATGACGAAGAAGTACGTCGCCGCCGCGAACGGCAGTCCGGCTTCCCGCATGCCCCGCAGGTTCGCGTAACAGATGACAATCACCACACCGACCGTGATTTCCAGGCTGTAGGGACCCAACGCCGGGATGGCTGACACCACCGCGACGGTCCCGGCCGCCGACTGCACGGCGACGGTAACCACGTAATCGATGAGCAGTGCCGCCGCCGCGATCTGCGCGACGCGCGGTCCGAAATTCTCCCGCGCCACGATGTAGGAACCACCGGCCCGGGTGTAGGCGATCACCACCTGCCGATACGAAGCCGTGACCAGCACCAGGATCAGCAGGATGACGCCCGTGGTGGGCAACAGCAACGCGAAGGCCGCCAGCCCGGCATTCGGCAGCAGCTCGATCAGGATCTGCTCCGGACCATAGGCCGTCGATGAGATGGCATCCGGCGAGAGTGCGCCCAGCGCAACGGGATTCGATAGCTTCTCGGCTGCCAGATTCTCGGTGATGAGCGGTTTGCCCAGAAAGACCCGCTTGACTATGTCGCCGAGCGACAGCGGGATCGCCGGCTTGGCAGCCGGATTACCAGCCGATGCGGTCACGACCACTCCTTACCCGAGGCGCAGCGCTCGCTGAGCGCTGGCGATACGTTCGGTGCATTCTGCCAAGCCGGTGCCTGTTTGAGGGTTGGTTAGGGTGGGCACTCGTGGAGCCCGGCCGTGACCTGCACTCCCGCGGCTTCGTCGGCGAATGGCGACGGTACCAGCAGCAGGCATTGGACGCGTTCGACGCCGACGTCGCCACCGGCGACAAGCGGTCGTATCTGGTGCTGCCGCCGGGCGCCGGAAAGACGATGATCGGCCTGGAAGCTGCGCGCCGGGTGGGACGGCGCACCCTGGTTCTGGTTCCCAACACGGCGGTGCAGGCACAGTGGGCCGCGGCGTGGAATACCAGGTTCCCGCCACCCGATCCGTCGGCGCCGGCCTGCGGCACCGACCGTGCCCTGACCTCGGCGATGAACGTGCTGACGTATCAGTCGCTGGCGGTCATCGACGGCGAAACGGATGCCACGGTGCGGCGGGCGATCCTGCGCACTCGGGACCGCCGTGCCCTGCTGGACCTGCTGCACCCCAACGGCAGGGCATTGATCGAGCGGGCCGCATCGTTGGGACCGTGGACGCTGGTGCTCGACGAGTGTCATCACCTACTGGCGGCGTGGGGGGCGCTGGTCGGGGCGTTGGTGTCGGTGCTGGGGCCACGGACAGCGCTGATCGGACTGACCGCGACCCCGGCGACCGCGCTCACCGAGTGGCAGCGCGCCCTGCATGACGAGCTGTTCGGCACGGCCGATTTCGTCGTCCCCACACCTGCCTTGGTCAAAGAAGGCGACCTGGCCCCCTATCAGGAGCTGGTCTACCTGACCGGGCCAACACCGGAGGAGCAGGCCTGGATGGCGACCGAACGTGCTCGGTTCGCCGATCTCATGCTGGCGCTGGTCGACCAACAAGTGGGCAGCATGTCGCTGGCCGCCTGGCTGCGGACCCGGATCGTGGACCGGTCGACGCGCGACGGCAACCAGATCGCGTGGTCGACGTTCGAACGCGCCGAACCCACCCTTGCCGCAAGCGGGTTGCGCTTCGCCTTCGACGGCCTCATCCCGCTACCCGATGGCGCCCGCCTGCGCGAACAGCACCGGGTTGCGCCCGACGCCCGCGACTGGGTCACCGTGTTGACCGACTTCGCCGTCGGCCACCTGCAAGACAGCGACGATCCGCGTGACGCGCAGGCGCTGACCGCGATCAAACGGGTGCTGCCCGGCCTGGGTTACCGGCTCACCAGCCGCGGGGTGCGGGTCGCGACCTCACCGGTGGACCGGGTGTGCGCTCTGTCGGAGTCCAAGGTCGCGGCGACGACCCACATCCTCGATGCCGAGGACGCCGTGCTCGGAGCGAGGTTGCGGGCCCTGGTGCTGTGCGACTTCGAATCGATGACCGGCACGCTGCCCACATCGTTGAAAGGAGCACCCGTCAACGACCTGTCCGGGTCGGCACAGCTAGTCACCGCGATGCTTGCCGCCTCCGACAATCGGCGCGGCACCCCGCTGCGTCCCCTGCTGGTGACGGGTCAAACCTTCGCCTGTCCGGCCGCGATCGAAGACGACCTGATCGCGTTCTGCACCGCCCGGGGCGCGCTGGTGCGCACCGAGGCGCTGCAGGCCCATCCCGGGTTGCGGATCGTGCGCGGCAACGGCACCTTCGGCCCCCGCGCCTGGGTCACGCTGGCCACGGAATACTTCCTGACCGGACGCGCCCGCGTGCTGGTCGGCACCCGCGCCCTGCTGGGCGAGGGCTGGGACTGCGCCGCGGTCAACGTCACCGTGGACTTGACCAGTGCGACGACCCCCGGAGCGATCACCCAGATGCGCGGCCGGGCACTGCGCAAAGATCCCGCCGACGCCGACAAGGTGGCCGACAACTGGACGGTGTGCTGCGTCAGCCCCGACCACCCGCGCGGCGACGCCGACTACCTGCGGCTGGTGCGCAAACACGACGCGTACTTCGCCGCAAGTCCGCAGGCGGTCATCGAGTCGGGTGTGACGCACTGCGACCTGTCGCTGTCGCCCTACGGGCCCCCGGCTGCCGACGCCGGCGCCATCACCGCCCGAGCCCTGCAGCGCATCGCCGAACGCGACCAGGCCAGGGCCTGGTGGCGCATCGGGGAGCCATACCAAGGCGTCGACGTCGCGACCATCCGCATCCGATCCCATCGCTCTCCCGGGGTCGCCGCACCTGGCATCCGCGCGTCGGCATTGGCCATACCCGTACCGGGACAACGTAATCCGCTGCGCACAGCGGCTGCCGTCGCGGGCATGTACGTCGCTGGCGCCGGCGCCGGGACAGCGGTCGCGGTTGCCGAGATCGGGTCAGGCCCGCTCGCCGGTGCCACCGCGGCCGGAGCCATCATCGCTACGGGCGCCGGCGTACTCGTGGCGGCCGCCGGTGTCCAAAGCCGTCGCCTGGCGCAGGCGCCCAACGCGCTCGAACAGCTGGCCGCGGCCGTCGCGGATGCACTGAAAGCCGCCGGCGGTGCGCACCGAGGATCCGACGCGCTGCGAATCACCGTGGATCCCGACGGCTGGATCCGCTGCGAACTCGGCGGGGTGCCCACCGAGCAGTCGCAGCGGTTCACCGCCGCCCTCGACGAGCTACTCGCCCCGCTGACCGAACCGCGCTACCTCATCGGGCGCAAGATGCTCACCCTGCCCACCGGGCGCGTTGCGCGGGGCCTGTTCGCGGCCCGCGCCGTCGTCGGCCTGCCGCTGCCCGGCGCCATCGCCTGGCACGGGGTGCCGCAGTGGTTCACCCGCCGCAAGGATCGACTGGAGTGTCTGCTGCAGTCCTGGCGATTGCACATCGGTCCACCACGGCACCTGCGAGCCGACTCCCCCGAGGGCCAGGCGATCCTCGAGCTGTTCCGCGGCGACAACCCGCTGGCACTCACCACCCAGCTGCGCACGACCTGGCGGTGAGCCCACTCAGCTGAGCCGCCGTATCGCGGCGGCGATGCGGTCGTCGGTGGCGGTCAGCGCGACCCGCACGTGCTGGGCACCGCGCGGTCCGTAGAAATCACCGGGCGCCACCAGGATGCCGCGCTCGGCCAGCCATGCGACCGTGTCGTGGCACGGCTCGCCGCGGGTCGCCCAGAGGTACAGGCCGGCCTCGGAATGGTCGACGGCGAAACCCGCCGAGCGCAGGGCCGGCAGCAGTGCGCCACGCCGGTTGGCGTAGCGCTCCCGCTGGCGCTTTTCGTGGTCGTCGTCGTCCAGGGCGGCCACCATGGCTGCCTGCACGGGTGTGGGCACCATCATCCCGGCGTGTTTGCGCACCGCCAGCAATTCGGCGACCAATGTCGCATCCCCGGCGACCAAACCGGCCCGGTAGCCGGCCAGCGACGACGTCTTCGACAGCGAATGCACCGCAAGCAAACCGGTGTGGTCGCCGTCGCACACCGCCGGATGCAGCACCGAGAACGGCTGCGCGTCCCAGGCCAAACCCAGGTAGCACTCGTCGGATGCCACCAGGACGCCTCTGTCGCGGGCCCAGCCCACGACCTTGCGCAGATGATCGAGCCCGAGAACCCGTCCGGTGGGGTTGCTCGGGGAGTTCAGATACAGCAGTGCCGGGGTTTGCGGTCCGAGCTGGGTCAGCGAGTCGGCCCGCAGCACCTGCGCCCGGGCCAACCGGGCGCCGACGTCGTAGGTCGGGTACGCCAGCTCGGGCACCACCACCACGTCGCGCGGACCCAGACCCAGCAGCGTCGGCAACCAGGCGATGAGCTCTTTGCTGCCGATCACCGGCAAGACCGCCGCCTCGGCCAGCCCGGTGATGCCGTAGCGGCGGGCCAGCGCCGAAACCGCGGCCTCACGCAGCCGCGCGGTCCCCGCGGTGGCGGGATAGCCCGGCTCGGAACCGGCGGCCGCCAACGCTTCCCGGATCAGCGGCGCGACCGGGTCCACCGGGGTACCGACGGACAGGTCGACGATTCCGTCCGGGTGGGCGGCGGCCCGAGCCTTCGCGTCGGCCAGGGTGTCCCAGGGAAAGTCCGGCAGGGACGCCGACACCCGCCGGCCAGGCCGGGGCGCTAGGGACCCGGTCAGTCTTCTTCGCCCTGCGGCGGCAGATCCTTGACCACCTGCGGGTCATTCTCGGTCATCCCGACCTTGGCCGCGCCGCCCGGCGAACCGAGCTCGTCGAAGAAGTCGGCGTTGATCTGCGTGTACTGGCCCCACTGATCCGGCACGTCGTCTTCGTAGTAGATCGCTTCAACCGGGCAAACCGGTTCACAGGCGCCACAGTCGACACATTCGTCGGGATGGATGTAGAGCATCCGGGCACCCTCGTAGATGCAGTCAACCGGGCACTCCTCGATGCATGCCTTGTCCTTGATGTCGACGCAAGGCTCGGCGATCACGTATGTCACGGACGTCTCCTCAACGTGTACTTCAGCTACTGCTCAGTGTGGGGCTGCTGCTTGCCTTACCGCGGGCTTCGGGCCGCTGATCGGCGAAGCGTTCGGTTACTGATACTAGACGTTGCACATACACGTCAATCAACTGGCACGCCGGTCAGGGCACGGCCGGTCTGCACCGCGCCGCGCAGCGGCCGAGTGACATTTATGCTGCCCCGGTGGGGCTGGCCCACGCGTTCGTCGCCGGCGACCGGTTCGATGAGCAGCTCGACTACCGCAGGAGTACCCGTTGACGAGCCAGTACCCGAACCTGTTGTCGCCGTTAGACCTCGGTTTCACCACGCTGCGCAACCGGGTGGTCATGGGTTCGATGCACACCGGGCTGGAAGACCGGGTCGGCAGTACCGACCGGCTCGCCGAGTACTTTGCCGAACGCGCAAGAGGCGGGGTCGGACTGATCATCACCGGCGGCTACGCACCCAACCGCACCGGCTGGCTGCTGCCGTTCGCCTCGGAGCTGGTCTCGACGGCGCAAGCCCGAAGACACCGCCGGATCACCGGCGCCGTCCATGATGCGGGCGCCAAGATCCTGTTGCAGATCCTGCACGCCGGACGCTATGCCTACCACCCGCTTTCGGTCAGCGCGTCGTCGATCAAGGCTCCCATCAACCCGTTTCGGCCCCGGGCGCTGTCGGCGCGCGGTGTCGAGTCCACCATCGCGGAGTTCGTGCGGTGCGCGCAGCTGGCCCGCGAAGCCGGCTACGACGGTGTCGAAATCATGGGCAGCGAAGGGTATCTGCTCAACCAGTTTCTGGCACCGCGCACCAACAAACGCACCGATTCCTGGGGCGGCACACCGGCCAATCGTCGCCGGTTCCCGGTGGAGATCGTGCGTCGCACCCGCGCGGCGGTGGGCGCCGACTTCATCATCTGTTATCGGATGTCGATGGCCGACTACGTCGAGGATGGCCAAAGCTGGGACGAAATCGTTGCGCTGGCAACCGAAGTGGAAGCTGCCGGCGCGACCCTGATCAACTCCGGTTTCGGCTGGCACGAGGCGCGGGTGCCGACGATCGTCACCTCGGTGCCCAACAGCGCGTTCATCGACATCAGCAGCGCCATCGCCGAACAGGTCAGCATCCCGGTGGCGGCCTCCAACCGGATCAACATGCCTCACGCCGCCGAACACATTCTGGCCGAGACCCCGGTGCGGTTGATTTCGATGGCCCGGCCGCTGTTGAGCGACCCGGAATGGGTGGCCAAGGCGGAGTCGGGCCGAGCCGCGGAGATCAACACCTGCATCGCCTGCAACCAGGCCTGCCTGGACCACGCATTCGCCAAGAAGGCGGTGTCGTGCCTACTCAATCCACGGGCGGGACACGAGACGACGTTGGTGTTGTCGCCGACGCGGCGCGCCCGCTCGGTGGCCGTGGTCGGGGCCGGTCCCGCCGGTTTGGCGGCAGCGGTCAACGCCGCCGCGCGGGGCCACCGGGTCACGCTGTTCGAGGCCAACCACTTCATCGGCGGACAGTTCGATCTGGCCCGCCGCATCCCGGGCAAAGAGGAGTTCAGCGAAACGATCCGCTACTTCTCGACGATGCTCGACAAGCACGGCGTCGCGGTCCGGCTGGGCACCCGGGCGACCGCCGACGAACTGACAGGCTACGACGTCGTCGTCCTGGCCAGCGGTGTGGTGCCGCGCATTCCGGCCATTCCCGGGATCGACCACCCACGGGTACTGACCTATGCCGAGGCGATCACCGGCGCGAAGCCGGTCGGGAAGGCGGTGGCGGTGATCGGCGCCGGGGGAATCGGATTCGACGTCACCGAACTCCTGGTCACCGACCATTCGCCGACGCTGAACCTCAAGCTGTGGAAGGAGGAATGGGGCGCCGCGAACCCGCCGGAGGCCCGGGGAGCGCTGACCACGCCGCGACCGGCCCCGCCGGCGCGCGAGGTCTACCTGCTGCAGCGCACCAAAGGTCCGCAGGGCAGGCGGCTCGGCAAGACCAGCGGATGGGTACACCGGGCGTCGGTGCGGGCCAAAGGCGTCCACCAGCTTTCCGGGGTGAACTACGAGCGGATCGGCGACGAGGGCCTGCACATCAGCTTTGGCGCGCGCCGGCAGCGGCCCCGGGTGCTGGCAGTGGACACCGTGGTGGTCTGCGCCGGCCAGGAGCCGGTCCGGGATCTGGAAGGCGCGCTGCGACGTGGCGGTGTCGACCCGCACATCATCGGCGGTGCGGCCGTTGCCGCGGAGCTGGACGCCAAACGCGCCATCAAGCAGGGCACCGAGCTTGCCGCCCGGCTGTGACCCGGGCGGGACCCTCGGGGACCCTGCCAGGACCGGATGGGCCCGATTTCACTGAGCGTGAAATCGCCGCCATTAGGGCGCTGACCTGCGGATAGTTACGCCGGGAAGGATGTTCTCGATAAGACGTTTGATATGAGTTAGCCCACGGAGGCTGCTAATCTTGACCGAAGACGGCAACCCGCTGGGCAGATGCCGTCGACGTCTTGTTGGCGGTGCAATAACTGGGAAGGTGTCCGAACATGAGGCTGTCGTTGAAGGGACTGACTGTCGCTGCCGGCGCGTTGGCATTGTCGCTGAGCGCTGGCGCCGGAGTCGCGTCCGCAGACCCGCTGGACGCGGTCATCAACACTACTTGTAACTACGGCCAGGTGATGGCGGCGCTGAACGCCACCGATCCGGGGGCCGCTGCTCAGTTCAACGCCTCGCCGATCGCGCAGGGCTGGCTGCATTCGTTCCTGGCCGCGGCGCCGCCACGGCGCGCGCAGATGGCCGCGCAGGTGCAGGCGATGCCGGGGGCTGCGCAGTACGTCGGGCTGGTCGAGTCGGTCGCGGCGTCCTGCAACAACTACTGATTCTGGGCGTGCGGGCGTAGCGCCACGCAAGACTCCCACCCGGGGATCTTGTGTGCGTTACGCCCGCGCTGTTATGCGCTGTTGCGCGGCCAGCGATGCGTAGGTCGTGGTGCGCTGGCGCGCCGGCCGGCCTATCCCCTGGGCGATGGCCACCAGTTCGGCGACGGTCTTGGCCGAGCCGTGTTCGGAGCCGGCCATCCGCGAGATCGTCTCCTCCATCAGCGTGCCGCCCAGGTCGTTGGCGCCGCCGTTGAGCATTGTCTGGGTACCTTTGTCCCCGAGCTTCACCCAACTGGTCTGAATGTGGGCGATACGGCCGTGCAGCATGATCCGCGCCAAGGCGTGCACCGCCCGGTTGTCGCGCTGCGTGGGCCCGGGCCGCGCCGCCCCCGCCAGATACAGCGGTGAATTCTGGTGAACGAACGGCAGCGGCACGAACTCGGTGAAGCCGCCGGTGCGGTCCTGGATTTCACGCAGCACGTTGAGATGGGCGATCCAGTGCCGGGGGGTGTCGACGTGCCCGTACATCATGGTCGACGACGACCGTAGCCCCACTTCGTGTGCGGTGCTCACGATCTCGACCCATAGCGACGTCGGCAGCTTGCCCTTGGTGAGCACCCAGCGCACCTCGTCGTCGAGAATCTCGGCGGCGGTGCCGGGAATGGTGCCCAGCCCGGCTTCGCGCAGGCTGATCAGCCACTCGCGAACGCTCAGTCCGCTCTTGGTCACGCCGTTGGCGATCTCCATCGGCGAAAACGCGTGCACGTGCATTTCCGGGACCCGGGTCTTGACCGCGCGCACCAGGTCGGCGTACCCGGTGACCGGCAGCTCCGGGTCGATGCCGCCTTGCATGCACACCTCGGTAGCGCCCGCGACATGGGCCTCCCAGGCGCGGTCGGCGACTTCGTCGACGGACAGCGAGTATGCGTCGGCGTCGCCCTTCCGCTGGGCGAAGGCACAGAACCGGCAGCCGGTGTAGCAGATGTTGGTGAAGTTGATGTTGCGGTTGACCACGAAGGTCACGTCATCGCCGACGGCATCGCGACGCAACGAATCCGCCAGCGCGGTAACAGCTTCCAGCGCCGGACCGTCGGCGGTGGCCAAGGCGAGGTATTCCTCGTCGGTGCAGCCGGCGGGGTCCCGTTCCGCCGAACGCAGTGCGGCAAGGACATCGGTGTCGATGTGCTCGGGTGCGCGAGCCGCCAGATCTTGCACTTGCGAACGGATGGAGTCCCAGTCGCCGAAGGCGCTGTCGAGGTCACTGCGGGCTTCGGTGCTACGGCCCTCGGTGTCGATCGCCGCGTTGAGATCCAGCCGGCCGGCAGATGCCATGTCGTCGGGCTCCTGCCACGGCATGCCCACCGGCTTGACGTCACGCGCGAAGCCGGTCGCCGGGTCGGCAAGGGCGGCAACATGTTTGCGCACCCGCGGGTCGATCCAGGCCGCGCCCGCCTGCACATACCTAGGCTGCGCGGTCAGCCGCTGCACCAGCTCGTAGCCGGACTCCGCGGTGACGGCGGCCAAGTCATCCAACGCGGGCCAGGGCCGTTCCGGGTTGACGTGGTCGGGTGTCAGCGGGGATACGCCGCCCCAGTCGTCGACACCGGCGGCGATCAGCGCCAGGCAGTCGTCCCGGGACACCAGGTTCGGTGGCGCCTGAATGCGCATGCCGGGGCCGAGAACCAGCCGCGCAACGGCCACCGTCGCGCGGTAATCGTCGATTCCGGCGTCGGGAACCGCAGCCATGGCGGTGTGCTTCTTGGCCCGGAAGTTCTGCACGATCACTTCCTGAACATGACCGAACTCCTTGTGCGCCTTGCGAATTGCATGCAAGGTATCGGCGCGCTCGGCCAGCGTCTCGCCGATGCCTACCAGCAGGCCGGTGGTGAACGGGATGGAGAGCCGGCCAGCGTCGGTCAGGACGCGCAAGCGCACCGCAGGGTCTTTGTCCGGGCTGCCGTAGTGAGCCAGACCCTTGGTTTCGAACAACCGCCGCGATGTTGTCTCCAGCATCATGCCCATCGACGGCGCCACCGGCTTGAGCCGCGACATCTCCGACCAGCTCATCACCCCGGGGTTGAGGTGCGGAAGCAGTCCGGTTTCTTCCAGCACCCGTATCGCCATGGCGCGCACGTAGGACAGCGTGGAGTCATAGCCGCGTTCGTCGAGCCACTCCCGCGCCTCCGGCCAACGATCCTCCGGACGGTCCCCGAGTGTGAATAATGCTTCCTTGCAACCCAGTTCGGCTCCGTGCCGAGCCACGTCGAGGATCTCGCCGGGTTCCAGGTACATCCCGGCGCCGTGAGCGCGCAGCTTGCCCGGAACGGTGACGAAGGTGCAGTAGTGGCAGGTGTCGCGGCAAAGGTGGGTGACAGGGATGAAGACCTTGCGCGAGTAGGTGATCGGCAGCCGACCTCCCGGGCCGCGCCGCCCGGCCGACTCCAGACCCGCGTCGCGTACCCGCGCCGCGCTGGCACACAGGTCGGCCAGGTCGGCGCCGCGCGCCGTCATCGCGACGGCCGCCTCATCGAGATTCAGCGAAACCCCGTCACGAGCCCGCCGCAACACCCGCCGCAGCGCCGACGCGTCGGGTCTGGGCGGCACCACGGCGTGAGGCAGAGCGGCGGACTCCTGGCGCGAAGTCAGTGGCACGTTGGTACAACTTCCGTCCGCGCGTCATTGGTCCGAAACTCGGCGGGTGCCATATTCGCAACAGTAGCGGCAGGACCGGGTCCGCCACTGACCGGCCTGGGCTGCGTCTTGGCCGATCCACCACGATTGGCACCCGATCGAGATACGCTAGCCAAACCACGGTGGAACGGGGGTGCAGACGCGATGTCGTATCTGGCCGCGGCGCCGGAGGCGCTGGTAGCGGCGGCTTCGAATGTCGCCGGCATCGGATCGGAAATCAGCGCGGCCAACGCCGCGGCGGCGGTTCCGACGACCGGAATCACCGCGTCGGCCGCCGACGCCGTCTCGGCGCAGGTCGCCGCACTGTTCTCGTCACACGGTCAGGTGTACCAGCGGCTCAGCGCGCAGTTGGCGACGTTTCACGACCAGTTTGCGCAGGCCCTGAGCGCCGGCGCCAACGCCTATGCGTCGGCCGAGGCCAACGCCGCCAAGACCTTGTTGGGTGCGGTGAACGCGCCCGTCGAGAAACTGCTGGGACACCCGTTGATCGGGCCCACCGGCCTAGTGCCCAACGCGGTGAGCCCGGCGCCCGGCGCCCTGTCCGGTGCGCTGGGCTCCAGCGCGCTCGGTGGGAACGCGGCGGCCGGCGCGCTGGCGCT
>NZ_MWQA01000001.1:1651087-1671361 GCF_002086915.1 Mycobacterium persicum
CTGGCGCTGCCGCCCACCGGCGGACTCGGCGCTCTGGCGGGCAGCGGCGCGCTGCTGCGGCCGTTGGCCGGCGGCGCCGCGGCTCCGGCGGCGGTCATACCGGTGTCGGTGGCCACTGCCATCGAGAATTTCTATCTTTGGGCCGAGCCGTGGGTGCAGTGGGGCTTCAGCGTCGCCTCCTGGGCGGCGGGTTGGGTGCCGTATCTCGGGATCTTGGCGCCGCAGATCAACTTCTTCTACTACCTGTTCGAGCCGATGGTGCAGAGCGGCCTGTTCAATACGCTGGACTGGCTGGACGGGACGATCACCTTCAGTCAGGGGCTGAGCAACTTCTGGTCGGCCACCACGGCGTCGGTCAACCAGTTCATCAACACCGAGATCAGCTGGATCCGCGGCTTCCTCCCGCCTTGGCCACCGCTGCCGTAACCGGCCGTAACCGTCAGGGGTGGATTCGGCGCCGCCACAGCACCCATGCCGGCGGCGCGACTCCCGCCCCGATCAGGATCAACGCCCCAAAGGCCATCAGCCCACGTCCACCGAGGACAACGTCGTCGCCCGGACCGCCGAGGCTCAACACTGCCACCGTCAGTAGCCATGTCCACAGCGGTAACGCGGCCACCCGCGGCGACGTGGTCCATCGCGCGGCCGCCCACACCAGCGCCGCATTGAGCAGGCCGCTGACCACAGCGCTGATCGGGAAGGGCACCGAACCGATATAGGACGGCAGCAGCAGAGCCCCGGCTAGTGCGGATAACACCCCGTCGACGGCCAGCAACGCCAGGACAACGACACGTATCGCGGGGTCGGTGGTGGCGGCGGTCTCTTCACTCGAGACGGCGCGCGGCTGAGTTTCGGTCAGGTTGGGACGCTGTCGATCTGGGAGAGGATCGAACCGATGACCCACTGCAGGCTGTCCAGCCGGTCCTGCCAATGCTGCAGGTTAGGGTCCAGGTCGGGGTCCATGCGATTTCCTTCCGTGGCTGCCTGATTGGCAGCCTACGTGCCGTAACCGGTGAAGCCCAGACCGGCGAGCAGATCTGTTTCCCAGCCACGTTCATCACGGTCCCCCGCGACGCCCGCGGCAAGCACATAGTGCTCCTGGGCCGCGATCGGCAACGCCATGTTGTTGGACAGGGCGCAGGCCCGGCCGGTCGGCCCGACGCTGACCTGGGTGGCGTGCGCCGCCAGCGCCGCGGCCTTGGCGGCCTGCGCGTGCGAGTCCCCCTCGACGACGGCGGTGATCCGCTCGTCCGGAAAGGCGAAGGGCACGTCGTCCGGCGGCAGCACCCACTCGGGCCGCAGGTCCTCGGCGGCCAGGTCCTGCTTGGCCGCGCGAAATGCGCTGAGCCCGAAGACAGTCCAGTAAGCCTTCGGCACCGTCCATGGGTCGCCCGGGAAGTCTGAGGTGTGCGCTGCGGCCACCGCGGCGGCGGTGACTTTGTGGGTATGCACGTGGTCGGGATGTCCATATCCGCCGCCGGGGTCGTAGCTCACCACGACATGCGGACGGACCTCGCGGATGATCCCGACCAATGCTCCCACCGCCTGCCGTTCGTCGGCATCGACGAATCTGCGCTCGCTGCGCTGCTCGGTGCCGGCCATCCCGGAGTCACGCCAACGGCCCGCGCCGCCCAGGTAGCGGGGTCCGCTCACCCCCAGCAACTGCAGTGCGGCGGTGAGTTCGGCGATGCGGTAGCCGCCGAGTTGATCGGCGTGGTCGGCGGCGAGTTGGGCCCACCGGTCGCCGATGACCTCGCCCTCCTCACCGAGCGTGCAGGTGACGACATGGACCGCTGCGCCCCGGGCGGTGTAGTGGGCGATCGTTGCGCCGTTGCTGAGGCTTTCATCGTCGGGGTGGGCATGCACGAACAGCAGCCGCGGCGTCTCAGGCATCGGCTAGCACCCTAACCGCCGGACGCCGCGGCATCCAGCCCCGACCAAGGACCTACCGCAACGGACCGCAGGCAGCCCCCTACCGGCCGTCCGCCCCGATCGGGTGACCAAAGCGGAGCGTATCGCGATCCAGGGACTTAGATGACTATTTCCACAGAATCTGTTGGCAATAATGTGCCACTCGGGTAGTCGTCCCGCCTCAGGCCCGCGCCGAGGACGAAACCGCCTGCCGCTGTGAGCGTTACGGACGGGCCGGTCGCCAGGCCGGTCGCCGGGCCGGGCCCGGAAGTGGCCGCGCGCCGGGCCGGATGCTGAACGGCCGGCTCTACGAGCAACAGGTAGGAACGCGAGCGGCTACTATCACACCATGGCCCAACCCACCCACGACCGGTCGACCGTCCGCAGTCGCCGGCGCGGCGAGGTGCTCGAACGTGCGCTCTATGCGGCCACCTTGGCCGAGCTGGCGACCGTCGGATACGGCGGCCTGACGATGGAAGGGATTGCGGCACGCGCTCAAACCGGCAAGGCCGCACTGTATCGGCGCTGGCCCAGTAAGTATGACCTGGTCCACGCCGCCCTGCGACACGCTGTGCCGCCGCTGGAGGACCCGCGCCCCGGCCGGTCAGCACGGGAAAACCTGCTGACGGTTTTCACCGCTCAGCGTGATGTGCTGGCCGGTAGGACCGATTTTCCGGGCCTGGAAATCATCGGTCAGCTGATCCACGAACCCGAGCTGCGGGCGATCTTCACCGAGGCGGTGATAGCTCCGCGGCTGAAAATCGTCGAGTCGATACTGCAGGCCGCTGTTCGCGACGGCCAGATCGATGCGTCCCTGCTCACCCCGCTGACGGCGCGGGTCGGGCCCGCCCTGATCAACCAGCACTTGATGTTGACCGGAACGCCGCCAAACCGTAGAGAGCTGGAACTCATCGTCGACACGGTGATCCCGCGAAAGACGTCCTAGACGTTGCAGTTGCCGGCAACGGACCGCCGCGGTCAGTACGTTCCGCCGCCGCCGATTTCACCGCCGCCACCGACTTCGACACCGGTAGAGACATCGACCGGTCCGCCGCCGAGAACCAGGCCGACCAACTGCGTGTCGAGCATCAGTTTCTGCTGCACGGCGCCCAACAGGCCGCCGACCTGACCGTCGCTGAAGACCTGCCCGTCACCACCGATGGTCAAGTCGGCGTAAAAATCTGCCGGAGCGGGTGCGCCCAGGACGGTGTTGACCAACTGCTCACCGGTACCCAACGCCAGATTGCCCATGTTGAAGGCGCGGTCGAGGACTCCGTTGAGGGCGCCGTTGGTGCCGAAAACGGCCCGTTCCAAGCCCATTTCAGCCGCGACCAACCGATGGTTGAGGGCAAGTTCGGCACCGATCAGATTGGCGTTGAAGCCGACCAGCCCGTGCTCCAGCTGCGCCACGAAACCAGCCGGGGCGCCCAGGGCGGCCTGCGCGGGCGTCGGATCGACACCCAACGCCACCAGCGCGGGCGTCACCACGCCGCCGGTCAGGCCGATCAAGTTGGCGTCCAGCATGAGTTTTTGAGTGATCGCGCCCGCGATACCGCCGAGTTGGGCTTCGCCCGCCACCAACCCGTCGACGACCAGACTGGAATGGAAGCCGTCCGGAACCGGTACACCCAACAGGGTGTTGACGAATTGCTCGCCGGTGCCCACCAACGAGTTCACGATGCCAAAGCCATTGTTGGCCACCCCATTGAGCGCGGCATCGGTGCCGAAAAGGGCATGCCGCAACGACGTCTCCCCGGCGACCAGAGCGTGGTTGAAGGCCAGTTCACCGTTGACCACGGCGGAACCAACGGCGACTTCAGCGTGCGCAATGTGCTGCAACACACTGTCCGACGAGCCCGTCAGCACCGCCCTGACCGGGCCGGGAACCACGGCCCGCATCAGCCCCGTGTACCCGCTGTGCACGCCGGCCGCAAGCGTCCCGCCGGTGGCCACCAGCCCCGAAAGCTCACCGAGCCCACCGCCGATACCGGGCGGCAGGGCAGCACCCAACTGCGCGGCCACACCGTTGATCGCACTGTCGAAGCCGCCGGTCAGCAGCTGACCCGTCGGGATCATTCCGGCAAGAAACTGACCACCGCCTTGCACCGAACCGCCGATCACCAGGCTGGCGCTGAGATTCGGCGCGACCGGCACACCCGCGACGGTGTTGACGAACTGCTCGCCGGCATATACCAGAGCGTTGGCGGCGTTGAAGCCGGCGTTGAGCACAGCGCCCAGTGCGCCGTTGACGCCGGCGACCGCTTGCCCCAACGCGGTTTCACCGGCGACCAAGGTCTCGTTGAACGCGAGCTCGGCGCAAGCCAGGTCGGCGGTGACAGCGGCCCGCGCCTGGCCGGCCTGCTCCAGCAGCGCGCCCGCCGGGCCACCCGAGAGCATCGCCGCCACATTGCCGGCCTCACTGCCGACATACGCCGCCGCACCCGCCTTCAGCGTCCGCACAAACTGGTCATGAAACAGTGCCAGCTGCGTGCTGAGCTGTTGGTATGCCTGGCCGTGCGCACCGAACAACGCTGCGATGCTCGCCGATACCTCATCAAGAGCCGGGGGGAGCACGCCGATGGTCGCGGATGCCGCGGTATTGCTGGCCGCGCTGATCGTCGAGCCAATGTTTGCTAAATCCGTTGCCGCCGCTGTAAATAGCGCGGCGTCTGCGAGTACAAAAGACATCTCGGGCCTCTCAACCGTGCGTCATTGCTGGCTATCCCTGGCCCGATCAGAGCAGCCCGCAGCGGAGCGTATCGCGAGCTGCGAGCCGCTTCAGCCGTTTCGATGCAAACCGTTAGTAACAATTTGCCACTCGGGCAATTCGTGTGGGTTTCCGCGGGCGATCCCGTGAGCGCGTGAAAAGGGCTACCGCCCATGGGTTTACCCGAACGATGCGTCCCGAGATCTGCTATGGCCCGGTCTTGACCCATTGGCCGGCGTCGCCGACGATGCCGACTGGCACCGCGCCGGACAGGCTGACGTTCTGCACGCTCGGGCCGGCTGCGACGATCGTGGTGTCCTGCAATATCGGCAGCACGGTTGACATATTCCACAGTCGCGGTTCGATGGCGGTGATCACGTCGTTGATGTTCTTGGTGCCGTTGAGGGCGGCGTCGATGTTCGACTGGATGCTGCGATCGCAGATCCCCGTAAGGTTCGACGGCGCCTTGACCAGCGCGCTCGGATCGGCCGGCGGGCCGGGCTGCGGCGTGGGCGTAACCGTGTCGGGAGCCACGGTCGGCGTGGCGCCGGTGGGGGTAACCGCCGGCGAGGCCGGTGGCGGGACCTGGGTGGCCTGCAGCGCGGGACAGCTATAACGCGAGGCCAGCAATGTCGCCAGGTTTCCGCCGGCTTGATGCCAGCCGACGATGGCATCAATCCGGTTGTCGTTCAACGCGTCCCGGTAAAGGATGACCGGATCCAGGGCCAGCACGGTCGCGTCGATCCCGACGTTGCGCAGTTGGTCGGCCGCGGTATTGGCGACGGCCACTGACGTCGGGTCGTTTGCCGCCACCCCGACGACCAATGACAGCTGTTTGCCGTCCTTACTGACCCGGCCCCGGATCACTTCCGGCGGCCCGGTGCTCACCGGTGTGGTCGAACCCGGTCCCGACGGCGCGGTCGACGCCGAGTTGCTGTCGATCTCATATCCGGATGCGGCCAGCAACCCCAAAGCGGTGGTGGTCGTCATCGCCGGTGGCGCGGTCGGCACATAGCCCGGGTCGCTGGGCGAGCGGATCTGCGCCTGATCCAGGGTCACGGTGTTGTCGCTGCCGGCGCCCACCGCAGCCAGCAGGTCGATGTCCAGCAGCCCCAAGATCGCCTTGCGGACCTGCGTGTCGGCCAACTTCGGCACGTTTGCCCGCAGCGTCAGCTGCATGACCCGCGGTGTCACGATCCGCGCGGTCCGCACATCCGGGATGGCCGACAACTGCGCGAAAGCGGCCGAACCGCCATGCACCTGCGCCACCTGCGTGTCGCCGTTACGCACCGAATCGGCCAGCGCCGCGGGTGCCCCGGCCCGCCGGAAGAGGATCAGGCCGGGTTTGGCAGGCGGCCCCCAGTACCGGTCGTTGCGGGCGATCAGGATCTCGTCGCGCTGCGGGTCGATGTTCTCCACCCGGAACTGCCCGCCGGTGACGGGCAGCGCCCGGGCCAGCCCCGCGGCGAAACCGCCGGGCACGTCCTTGACGATGTGCGCCGGCAGCAGGTTGTTGAACAACTCCCGCCAGGCTGGGTATGGCTGCGCGAAGGTCACCACGGCCTGCTTGCCGCCTTCGAGCGATTGCACACCGGTGATCAGGTCATAGCCCGCCGGATCGACGACGCCCGGCTGGCTGACCATCTGCCGCCACAGGTACCAGAAGTCGTCGGCGGCGATGGGCGCGTTGTCGGTCCATTGCGCCTCGGGCCGGATCTTGTAGGTCACCGTGAACGGGTTTTCGCTGGTGACGTCCGCCGACACCAGCAACGTCGGGTCCATCTCCCAGCGCGAACCGGTCGGCGAGCTGGCATCGGGCACCGGGCGGAACGCACTGGGCAACACCAGCGCGCTGACCGCGGCGTTCACCGGCGACAGATCCGAGAGCAGATGCGGATTGAACCCGGCGCCGATCGAGTCGATGCCCATGATGATCTGGGTGGGATGCGGCGGCGGCGGAGGTGTGACGTGCGTGGTATCGGTGCTCTGCGGCGCCGGCGGCGGGCTCACGGTACAACCGGACAGCGCCACCCCCAACGTCGAAATCAGCACACCGACCGTCACCAGGACGTGACGGGCTCGGTGCAGCACGCCCATCAGGGTATCGAGGTGACCCACGGCGGTGATGTCACGGCGAAAAACCGGGGCGGGTTTCGCCGTGGCGTTACGCTGGTGCGCCCCGGGCGGCCCCAAGCTAACCCCGGGCCTTGGCCCGCGCCCGGCTGCGGGCGCGGGAGGTGGCATCCAGCTCGACCTTGCGGACCCGCACGATCTCCGGGGTCACCTCGACGCATTCGTCGGGCGCGCAGAACTCCATGGCCCGCTCCAGGTCGAGTTCGAGCGGCTTGGCCAGGGTTTCGATGACATCGGCGGTCGACGAGCGCATGTTGGTCAGCTTCTTCTCCCGGGTGACGTTGATGTCGAGGTCCTCCGGGCGCGGGTTGACGCCGACGACCATGCCCTCGTAGGTGTCCTGGCCGGGCTCGACGAAGAACTGGCCCCGATCGGCGAGCTGGAGCAACGCAAACGGGGTGATGGTGCCGGACCGGTCGGAGACCAGCGATCCCGTGTGGCGGGCCCGGATGTCCCCCGCCCACGGCTTGTACCCGTCGAACACCGCATGCCCGACGCCGGTGCCGCGGGTCTCGGTGAGGAAGTCGGTGCGCCACCCGATCAGGCCGCGGCTGGGCACCACGAAATCCATCCGGACCCAACCAGTGGTGTGGTTGGCCATCTCCACCATGCGGCCCTTGCGCGCGGCCATCAATTGGGTGACCGCACCGACGTATTCCTCCGGGCAGTCGACGGTCATCGCCTCGAACGGCTCGTGCAACCTGCCGTCGATGGTCTTGGTCACCACCTGCGGCTTGCCCACGGTCAATTCGAAGCCCTCGCGGCGCATCTGCTCGACCAGTACGGCCAGCGCCAGCTCGCCGCGGCCCTGCACCTCCCAGGCGTCCGGCGCACCGATGTCGAGGACCCGGATCGACACGTTGCCCACCAGCTCGGCATCCAGCCGGTTGCGGACCATGCGGGCGGTGAGCTTGTGACCGGCCACCTTGCCGGCCAGCGGCGAGGTGTTGGTGCCGACGGTGACCGAGATGGCCGGCTCGTCGACGGCGATCCTCGGCAGCGCAACGGGATTCGTCAGGTCGGCGAGCGTGTCGCCGATCATGATCTCGGGCAGGCCGGCGACCGCCACGATGTCGCCGGCGACGGCCTCCTCCGTCGGATTGCGTTCCACCCCTTCGGTGGCCAGCAATTCGGTGATCTTGGCGGTAGCCGTGCCCGCTTCCCGTATCCAGGCGACCTGTTGGCCCTTGCGGATGCGTCCGTTGTAGATGCGGATCAACGCCAGCCGGCCCAGAAACGTCGACGCGTCGAGGTTGGTGACCAGCGCCTGCAGCGGCGCGTCCGGGTCGCCGTGGGGCGGCGGCACGTGCTCTTCGAGGATCTCGAACAGCGGATCGAGGTTGTCGCCGTCGGGAACCTGGCCGTCGAGCGGCTGGGCGGTGCTGGCCACCCCGGCGCGTCCGGATGCGAACAGCGTGGGCAGGCCCAGCGCGTGCTCGGCGGCTGCGGCTGCCTCGTCGTCGAGATCGCTGGCCACGTCCAGCAACAGGTCGTGACTGGCCTCGACGACCTCGGCGATGCGCGCGTCGGGCCGGTCGGTCTTGTTGACGACGAGAATCACCGGCAGATGGGCGGCCAGCGCCTTGCGCAGCACGAACCGCGTCTGCGGCAGCGGCCCCTCGGACGCGTCCACCAGCAGCAACACCCCGTCCACCATGGATAGCCCACGCTCCACCTCGCCGCCGAAATCGGCGTGTCCGGGCGTGTCGATGACATTGATCACAGTCACGGTGCCATCGCTGTTATGGCGGTGCACGGCGGTGTTCTTGGCCAGGATGGTGATCCCTTTTTCCCGCTCCAGGTCACCGGTATCCAGCACGCGTTCCTGCAGCCCCCCGCGTTCGGCCAGCGCCCCGGATTGCCGCAGCATGGCGTCGACCAGCGTGGTTTTGCCGTGGTCGACGTGCGCGACGATGGCGACATTGCGGAATGGCACGTCGGTGATTGTGGCAGCCCGGTGGCCGGTTCGCGAAAACCAGCGTCCGGCGGCCGTTCCGAACATCGATTCTGCATACAGCGCTACCGCGGGCGGCCGAGCCGCGCGCTGGGCGCAGTCTCGACGCGCTGTGCACAGTCTGGGCGCGCGCCGACACTGCCGTGGAATGGCGCTACCAGCCTCGACGGGGCGGCGCCGAACCGACCAGTTGGTCGGTGGCGGCCACCTCGCGGCTGCGATACACGATGTAGGGCCTGAACAGGTAGGCGATCGGGGCGCTCAGTACATGCACCAGCCGGGTGAACGGCCACAGCGTGAACAGCACCATCCCGATCAGGGCATGCAGCTGGTAGTCCAACGGTGCGTTGATCATCACCTCCCCGTGCGGCTGGAACAACCAGATCCGCCGGAACCACATCCCGACCGTGTAGCGGTAGTGGAACTCGCCGCCGTGCGGCCCCGTCCCGATCAGGTCGCAGTAGAGCCCCACCACGATGGCCAGCACCAGCACCACATACATCACCTTGTCGCTGCGGGTGGTCGACGCCGACACTGCCGGACGGGTGAGCCTCCGGTAGATCAGCAAACCCACGCCCACCAGCGTCGCGAAACCCGCAATGGATCCGGCGATCACCGCTTGCAGGTGGTAGACGTAGTCGCTGACGTGAAGCGCCTTGGTCACCCGCGGCGGGATGAACAACCCCATCACGTGGCCGGCGAACACCGCCAGGATGCCGAAGTGAAATATCGGGCTGGCGATGCTGAGCAGCCGCGACTCGTAGATCTGCGAGGAGCGGGAGGTCCAGCCGAACTTGTCGTAGCGGTATCGCCACCAGAGGCCGACCACCAACACCGCCAGCGTGACGTAAGGGGTGATGTCCCAGAACAGTACGTTGCTAAACATCGGGCGCTCTTTCTTGGCGACGGGGCGGCACGGTCAAGTTAAACGGTTGCAGCCCAACGGCTTCCGCGGGCGGCCCGGCTTCGGCCAGACGCCGCGCCCGGCGCACCTCCTGGTCGGTGGCCACCGGCAACGTCTCGCACACCGCCGCCACGGTGTGCTGATACGGCGACTCGGCGTCGGCCAACGCGGACCGCAACACGTCGATGGGGACCCGGTGCTCGGTCAACAACCGCCGTTCCACCTCGGGTGCGACGGTCGCGGCGAACTCGAGCACGACCGGCAAATGATCCGGCGCCTCGCTGCGTGGCGGCTCCACTCCCGCGGCCCGGTACGCGGTGGCGAAGGCCAGCATCTCCCGGCCGCGGTTGCGGGTGTCCCCTGCGGTCCAGTACGTCAGATACATCGTGGCGCGCCGGCGCATGTCGAACGTGGCGACGTAGTCCATGGCGGCGGCCATCGGTTCCGCGGCGCGCAGCGCGGCGACCGTTCGCCCGAGCAGGTCGGCGACGGTCCCGTCCAGGTGCGCCAGCAGACCTTCGACGGTGTCCAGGCGCTCGGTCAGCCCGTCGTCGGGGTAGGCCAGCAGCAGTGACGCCGCCTGCCACACCAGCCGGTCGCGCAGCGCCGGTTCACGGGATCGGGAGCGCAGCCTCATCGCTGCTGCTTTTCCGGGAACATCCCGACCGGCGGCTGGTCGCCGTTCCAGGTCAGCAGGTCCACCTGGGTCGAACGCTGGTGGGCATGGAATGTCTGCACCGAAACCGGCACCGGTGCGCCGTCTTCATACATACCGGGGCCGCCGTCGCCGGTCAGCGAGCAGCCCATCTGCTCCAGCTCGCGGGCCTGCGGGCTGAACGCCGTCGGAATGACATACCTCTCTTCGTATTTCGCGATGGCGAGCAGCCGATACATGTCGTACATCTGTTCTTCGGTCATCCCGACCGACTGCGGAATGTGGGGCTGAGTCTCCCGACCGAGATTGATGTCGCGCATGTAGGAGCGCATCGCCGCCAGCCGCCGTAACACCGCTTCCACCACGCCGGTGTCGCCGGCGGTGAACAGTTCGGCCAGGTACTGCATCGGGATGCGCAGCGCCTCCAGCGCACCGAACAGGTTCCCCACCTCTTCGCCGTCGTGACCGTCGCGGCTGACGGCGTCGACCACCGGCGACAGCGGTGGGATGTACCAGACCATCGGCATCGTCCGATACTCCGGATGCAACGGCAGCGCCACTTGGTAGGTGTTGATCAGCGCATAGACCGGAGAGCGTCGCGCCGCTTCGATCCACTCCTCGGAGATACCTTCCGCGCGCGCACCGGCGATGACCTCAGGATCGTTGGGATCCAACAGGATTCGCCGTTGAGCCTGATACAGGTCGATGTCGTTTTCCACCGACGCCGCCTCGAGCACCCGGTCGACGTCGTAGAGTACCAGGCCCAGATAGCGCAGCCGGCCCACGCAGGTCTCCGAGCAGATGGTCGGCAGGCCAACCTCCATCCGCGGATAGCACAGTGTGCACTTCTCGGCCTTGCCCGTCTTGTGGTTGAAATAGACCTTCTTGTAAGGACATCCGGACACACACATCCGCCAGCCGCGGCAGCGGTCCTGGTCGACCAGCACGATGCCGTCCTCGCTGCGCTTGTACATCGCACCCGACGGGCACGACGCCACGCAGGACGGGTTGAGGCAGTGCTCGCAGATCCGGGGCAGGTAAAACATGAAGGTCTCTTCGAGTTGGAGTTTCACCTCCTCGTTGACCTTCTTCAAGATCGGGTCGTCGGCAAGGATCTCGGGCGAGCCGGCCAGATTGTCGTCCCAGTTCGGCCCCCACGACACCTTCATCGTTTTGCCGCTGATCAGGCTTCGGGGCGCCGCGGTCGGAAAGGTGTCACCCGCCGGTGCGGTGGTCAGGTTTTCGTAGTCGTAGGTCCACGGCTCGTAGTATTCGTCGATGGTCGGCAACTTCGGGTTGGCGAAGATCCGCAACAGCTTGTGGAAGCGGCCGCCGTCACGCAGCCGCAACCGGCCCTTGTTGTCGCGTATCCAGCCGCCGCGCCAGCGCTCCTGGTCCTCGTAGGTGCGCGGATAGCCTTGTCCCGGACGGGTTTCGACGTTGTTGAACCATACGTACTCGGTGCCGGTGCGGTTGGTCCAGGCCTGCTTGCAGGTGACCGAACAGGTATGGCAGCCAATGCATTTGTCGAGGTTCATCACCATCGCGAGCTGCGCCATGACTTTCATTGTCAGTACCGCACTTCCTGGCTGCGACGGCGCACTACGGTCACCTCGTCGCGCTGATTGCCTGTCGGGCCCAGATAGTTGAACGCAAACGCGTGCTGACCGTAACCACCGGCCAAGTGGCTGGGCTTGATTCGGATGCGGGTGAGCGCGTTGTGGTTACCGCCGCGCTTGTCGTTGGTCTCGGTGCGCGGTGTGTCCACCGTGCGTTCTTGCACGTGGTAGACGAACACCACGCCGTCGGGGATCCGGTGGGAGACGATGGCCCGGCACACGTAGATGCCATTGGCATTGCTGGCCTCGACCCAATCATTGTCGCGCACTTGGATTTTCGCTGCATCAGCCGGGCTCATCCACATGGTGGGACCGCCGCGGGACAGCGACAGCATGTACAGGTTGTCCTGGTAGGTGGAGTGGAACGACCACTTCGAGTGCGGCGTCAAATAGCGTACGGTGAGCCCGATTCCGTCGTCAGCCGGGCCGAGTTCGGGCTGGCCGAACAGGCGCGTCATGTCCAGCGGCGGGCGGAAAACCGGCAGATGTTCGCCCAGTTCCTCAATCCAGTCGTGCGCCAGGTAGAAATGCATCCGCCCGGTCAGCGTGTGGAACGGTTTGAGGTTCTCGATGTTGATGGTGAACGGCGCATACCGGCGCCCGCCGGTTTCGCTGCCCGACCACTCCGGGCTGGTGATCACCGGGACTGGACGCGCCTGGGTATCGGCATAGCTGATACGGCGGTCTTCGCTGCCCTCGGCCAGATGCGCGAGCCGCTGACCGGTCCTTTTCTCCAGCTCGCGGAAGCCTTCGACGGCTAGGCGGCCGTTGGTTGTCCCGGACAGCAGCAGCAGCACGTCGGCCATCCGCGCCGCGGTGGTGATGGCCGGACGCCCCGCCGCGACACCGGAATTCAGTACTCCGAATCTGGCTCCGAGTTCCTCGACCTCCTGGAAGGGATGCACCGTGACACCCTTGGTGGTCAGCCCAAACTTCTCGACGAGCGGACCCAACGTCACCCACTTGTCGTAGATCGCCGGGTAGTCGCGCTCTACCACGGTGATCTTGCCCATCGTGCGCCCCGGTACCGGCGTTGCACCGGTATGCAGCCAATCGTTTTCGACGCCGCCGGGATATGCCATCGCAGCCGAGGTGTCGTGCTCGAGTGCGGTGAGCACCACATCGCTGCGGGTGCCCAGATGCCCCTTGGCCATGGCGCTGAAAGCCCGGGCAATAGCGCCGAAAGCGTCAAAATCCGAGCGGGTTTCCCACGGCGGATCGGTCGCGGCGCTGAACGCGTGCACATAGGGATGCATGTCGGTGCTGGAGATGTCGGCCTTCTCGTACCAGGTCGCCGCCGGCAGCACCACATCGGATACCAGCGTCGTGGAGGTCATCCGGAAGTCGATCGACATCATCAGGTCGAGCTTGCCCTCCGGAATGTCGCCGTCGCAGACCACATCGACGGGCCGGATCCCGTCGGCCGGCGGCCCGGCCTGCACGTTGGAATTGGTTCCCAGCAAGTGGCGCAGGAAATACTCGCCACCCTTACCCGACGAGCCGATCAGGTTGGCCCGCCAGACCGTCAGCACCCGCGGCCAGTTGGCAGGGTTGTCGGGATCAGTCACGGCGAGCTTGAGTTTGCGCTGCGCCAGCTGCTCGGCGACATACTCACCGGCCTCACGACCGGCGGCGCACGCCTCGTCGGCGAGATCCAGGCTGGATCGGTCGAACTGCGGGTAATACGGGCTCCACCCCATCGCCACCGCCGAGGCCAGCACGTCCATGGTGTGCTTGTCGGCGAACCGGCCCCGCCCCACCGGGCTGGCCAACTTGTCGGCTCCGTAGCCGTCGTAACGCCATTGGTCGGCGTGCGCATACCAGTACGAGGCGCCGGGCACCTGCCGCGGCGGGCGCACCCAGTCGGTGGCCATCGACATCGTCTGGAATCCGGTGAGCGGACGAATCTTCTCCTGACCCACGTAATGGGCCCACCCGCCACCGTTGCGCCCCATCGAGCCGGTCAGCATCAACAGCGCCAGCACCGCCCGGTAGATGGCGTCGCCGTGGAACCAATGGCAGATGCCGCCACCCATGATGATCATCGACCGGCCGCCGGATTCCTCTGCGCTGCGGGCGAATTCGCGGGCAACCCGGATAGCCTGCCCGGCCGACACCCCGGTGATCGGCTCCTGCCAGGCCGGGGTGTTGGGTTGGGCGGGATCGTCGTAGCCGGTCGGCCATTGGCCGGGTAGGCCCGGACGCGCCACGCCGTAGTGGGCCAGCATCAGGTCGAAAACCGTGCACACCAGGTGCTTACCGACGCGGCGCACCGGGACGCCGCGGGCGACTGTGGTGCCTTCGCCGTTGACCGTGTCGAAGTTGGGCAGGTGGATGAGCGCGGTGCTGTTTTCGCCGTTGACGCGGTGCGCGCCCTGCACGCTGAGCGCCGGCAGCAGATCACCCAGATCGAGGTTCCACTTCCCGACACCGTCTTCGCCGTAGCGGAATCCCAGCGAGCCGTGCGGCACGACGACTGTGCCGGTCGTTTCGTCCAGCAGCGCGGGCTTGAGCGCCGCGTTCTCGGAGTTCTTATCGGCCTCGCCCAGATCCGCGGCCGTGAGGTTCTTGCCCGGGACCAGCATCTCGCCCCGTTGCTCCAGTTTGATCAGGAACGGCAGGTCGGTGTAGCGGCGGGCGAAGTCGACGAAAAACGGAACCTGCTTTTGCACATAGCATTCCGACAGGATGACGTGACCCATCGCCATGGCCAGCGCCCCGTCGGCGCCGGCCGCACACGGCATCCACTCGTCGGCGAACTTGGTGTTGTCGGCATAGTCGGGGCTGACGGTGACGACCTTGGTGCCGCGGTAGCGGGCTTCGGCCATCCAGTGCGCATCCGGGGTCCGGGTGATCGGCACGTTGGAACCCCACATCATCAGATAGGCCGCGTCCCACCAGTCCCCGGACTCGGGCACGTCCGTCTGGTCTCCGAACACCTGCGGCGAGGCGACCGGCAGGTCGGCGTACCAGTCGTAAAACGACGTCATGGGGGCGCCGATCAACTCGAAGAACCGCGAGCCGGCGGCATAGGACACCATCGACATCGCGGGGATCGGCGAGAAGCCGGCAACCCGGTCCGGACCGTAGGTCTTGATGGTGTACACGTGGGCCGCGGCGATCAGCTCGGTCGCTTCGGCCCAGCCGACCCGGACCAGTCCGCCCTTGCCGCGGGCTTGCTGATAACGACGGCGGCGCTGCGGATCTGCCTGGATGTCGGCCCACGCCAGCACCGGGTCGCCGAGCCGGGCTTTGGCCTCCCGGTACATCTCGATCAGCACCCCGCGGGCATACGGGTAGCGAAGCCGGGTCGGCGCATAGCTGTACCAGGAGAACGACGCGCCGCGGGGACAGCCGCGTGGTTCGTACTCGGGGCGGTCCGGGCCCACCGACGGGTAGTCGGTCTGCTGGGTTTCCCAGGTGATGATGCCGTCTTTGACGTAGATCTTCCATGAGCAGGATCCGGTGCAGTTGACGCCGTGCGTGGAGCGGACCACCTTGTCGTGACTCCACCGGTCACGGTAGAAAACGTCGGCCTCCCGCCCGCCGCGCCGGGTTACGGTGCGCAGATCGGCCGAGAATTCCCCCGGGGTGAAGAATCGCCCGCTGCGCTCCAGCAGCTCCTCGATCGCTCCGCCGACGTGCGGTGTGATGGTCAACAGTGACCCTCCTTGTCATGGACGACCCGGCGCCGGGCAGTAGCCAGTCGATCGCGCTCGTGGGCCAGCTGGAATCGGCGCGTGGCCGACGATAATCGGCTCGCGCGGTGCGTTGGCTGAAATTCGCGTCAACATCGGCATGGCAGCCGGCCACTGACGTGCAGCGGACCGCCGCGATCGCTACCGGCATGCAAATCCCAGGTTAGTGGTTTGTCACGTCCTTCTTCCAGTGGACGGCGGCGACCTTGAGCGGACCTGGACATTAGCTGAAAGGCGGCTGTGGAACCTGTCGCCACAGCGCCTTCGCGAGATCGGGTAGCCAGCCGCGGTCGGCCGGCACCCAATCCAGATGGTGCAGTTGCTCCGCCGTCACCCAACGCAGCGCACGGTGGTCACGCGCGTCCGGTTCACCGTTGAGCAGCCGCACCCGGTAGGCCCGCAGTATCACGTTGCCGCCCAACGCAATATCGTCGCCCAAGCGGTCACCCACGGCGATGTCGTCGAGCCCCAGCTCCTCGGCCAGCTCCCGGGCCAGTGCGGCGCGCTCGCTTTCACCCGCGGCGACCTTACCGCCGGGAAGCTCCCAGCGCCCGGCCAGCTCCGGCGGCCTTACCCGTTGCGCCACCAAGACCGTCGAACCACAGATGATGGCTCCCGCCACGACGATCTGCGCCGGCATGGGCAATCACGGTATACCGTCGCGGCCCTGGCGCAGGCTGCCAGTGGCCGGACCCGAAAGTGCACGGGCACCATTGAGCGACTCCGCCGTGACGGGAGCAGGTGCCGCTGTGGTGTTGGCTGTGCGAATGCGAACCGTCCCGGCATATCGCGGTGACGTCGTCGTTCGAGTTGTCGGGAGAGGGAACGCAAACGCCGCTTGAATTCTGATAGCGACCCGGCGGGCACAACCCGGCGGCTGAGGCTGTCGACGCCTGAGCGACGACGCCGGCACCGGCCGGTCCCGCTTCGACTGCTACCGAGACTACTACCAAGACTACTAACGAGACTGCTAACGAGACTGTTAACGAGCGAAACATGCCGGGCCCCAAACACTTAACGTCCGAGATGCGGTGCGGTTGACAAAGATGGCCCGATGCGGGCGACCCTACCGGCTTGCCCGTGCCGCCGTGGCCAATTTGGGGAGATTCGCTGCGACCGGGGTACCGTCGCGATATGGCTGTGTTAACGGATGAGCAAGTAGACGCCGCACTGCCCGACCTCAACGGCTGGGGACGCGCCGGCGGTGCCCTGCGCCGGTCCGTCAAGTTTCCGGCGTTCCTCGACGGCATCGACGCGGTGCGCCGGGTGGCCGAGCACGCGGAACGCAAGGATCACCACCCGGATATCGATATCCGCTGGCGGACGGTAACTTTCGCGTTGGTCACGCATTCAGAGGGCGGGATCACCCAACGCGATATCGACATGGCACGCGATATCGACCGGATTATCGGGAGCTAGCGCTGAGCTAGCGCCCCTTCCCAGCCGCGCCAGCCGGGGCTGTCCGGCAAGCTGGCAAAGTTCAGTCGACCGCGCGCTGATCCGTGTTCAGGGCGGGCCGAGCCATTGTCGAGGCAACCACGGATCCCGTTGGTGGCATCGACGCAGCAGGGCTTACCCGATCGCGGCCGCGAAACACGTTTGCCGGCGCACCCCGGCCGGATACCTATTAGGCAGGCGACTCCCTGCCGACCACGCCGACCCCGTTCACCGGAAAGCTTGTGGGCATGCAGCAACTGCTGACCCGAGGTGGACTCTGCCCACTACTGCCCGGCCGTACCGCGCAAGTCCGGACCCACAGAAGCACCAGCAGATCCAGGCTGTTTCCTCAGCCCAGAACGTGGGAAGTCAACGATGCCGGAGCTCTGATCCAGAACAGAACCCGGATTCCGTGAAACATTAACGTTGATAAATGGTGCTTATGGTTTTATCGACACGTTTGATTGGCGGGCAATAATTGGCTTCGTCTATCGTTTCCGACGCCGAGCAAAGTTGGTGCTCTCTGCGAGCGGTTTCGCGTCCCATCCAGCCTGCTGGCCTGATGGTCGCATAACCTGTGAAACGCGAATTGTTGGAAGCGCCGCATGGTTTTCAAGGAGTGAGCCGTTAGACATTGGAGCAGCCCGGTGCCGGCTTGACGAGTTGATGTCTGCTATCCGTCTTATGCTGTCAACGTCTCTTAATCTGAGGCAGTCTTACTCGAATTTGCATTTCATTTTGTATTCGCGCCGGCAAGAAGAAAGGCGATTTATTCAATGGCTCGAGTGTCCCGTGACCCATTAACCGACGACGGCGGCGTCGCTGAATCTGACATGCCTCGTCCCGCGCCCAGGGCAGCGAAGGGGCGGCGCGGCAAACGGGGTGCGGCGGCTGCGCTGGGCGCGCTGGCCTTGACCAGCGGTGTCACCGCCGCCATCGATGCCACCAGGGATGGCACTCAGATCAGCGCCGGCAGGCTCGCCATCACCTTGACTGCACACGGCGGATTCAAACTCGACACATGTACGACCAACGGTTCCAGTTACAGCGACGGCAATGGTTCCAGCAATAGCTCCACCACGTCCAACACGACTCAAGATTTCGGCACCAGTACAACCACTTCTGATAGCACTCAGACGTCCGGCACCGGTACGACTACCTACGACACCACTCAAGATCTAAGTACCAGCATCTCCAATTCCGACAGCACGCAGACTGGCAGCAACGAGTCGACTAATTACGACAATAATCAGCTAAGTCTGCCCGAAGAATATACGTATACTACGCCGATCGAACATACTCCGGTCCCCCCCTCAGGTTTCGAACGCGGTGGCACAATCTTCGTCGGCGGCGGCGATGAGGGTTTGCCACCCGGATTTACGCGAAGCGGCACGTTCTGGGTTGGCGGCGACGACAGCGAAGATTCCAGCGGCGATAGCAGCACTGTTCCGTACTTTGTTGATAACTACAGCGAGCGCTATAACAATGACAAGCTGAACATCGGTGATTATCAACCGAACGCGGCTGATCATTATGATCCAAACTCTAACTTAGAATTTTATCTGGACGATAACAACGAAAATGTAATTAATGATAATAACGATATCGATGCCATCACCAGGGAGAATCTGGAGTTCAAATTGAGGCTGATGTCCTGTTACGGCTAGGGCGCGCGACGGGCCTGAAGCCGCTCTGTCGCTACGGGGCTTGTTGGATCCGACCCACCGTGGAGCCGATTCTTTGCCTGTGAGTTCGACTCGAGCGACGTGGGATCTGTTGGCCCGGTAGTCGCGGCGCCTGTTCTTCGAGATGTTCTGCGCGGGTTATTCGGAGTCGGCAGCCGAAAAGGCGACCAGACGATCTACAAGAAAGTTGTTGTTGTGCGCATGTCTCAATCAATTGATGTCCCACCGGTGACAGGCGATGTTGCCGGTTCGATCGAGGAATTCCGCAGCGACGCCGCGTCGGGTATTGCGGTGCTGGACAGTAGGTGGGCTCTGGCGTTGGAGTTTGAGGCGCCCTATGTGCTGGACCGGCTGCTGAGCGAGGGTGTCGTGGACACTCGCTGCCAGGCGCAGGAATTGTTCAGCGAAGCCAAGAAGTATTTGGTGTTGTGCGAACTCAGTCCGGACACGGCAATTGGTATGTACTCGGGACTAGTCGATGCGGCCTGGCATGCGTTTATTTTGTTCACCGCAGAATACATCGAGTACGGTCAGCGATTTTTTGGTCACTATCTGGCTCACTCCCCCGCCGTTGTCGAGTCCAGGCCCTCTGTTGGAGCCGGGCACAGCCGTGGTCGGCTCAGGCGGAAGGCGACGTTCCTTGACTTCCGCTGCCGCTACGAAACACTCTTCCAACGCCCCCTGCCGGATGTCTGGTATGACGAGCGTTGCATCTGCCCAAGCCGGCGGATGATCCGCGAGGGCCGGGTCGGCCCGCTGAGTCTGACTCGCCATGACGGCTGTGTCGAGCTGCGCCGCCCCAACGGTGCCAGCCTGGTTAGCGTCAACGAGCTGGCTTACCCCGCTTTGCAATTCATCCTCGCCACCGGCGCCTTTTACGTCCGGGAACTGCCCGGGGAGCTCACCGACGAGGAAAAGGTCGGCCTCACCCAGGCGCTAGCCCGATGCGGCGCGGTCAGAATCGCGGCCTGAGACGTTGAGCACGAATAGGCCGTCGGCGCGGCACGGGACGAGCGATTGATGCCGAGCCGCAACATTTTTCATCTACTGACGCGTCGTACTGACGCATCGGCGATCCGGTCGCCGCGCCCCCGGCGGGCACCAAGGTCAGCGACATCCCATAAACCCCTACCAGGCATGGAGCGATGGTGTTTGATTTTGCGCTGTTACCGCCAGAGGTCAATTCGGCCCGGATGTATACCGGTGCAGGCTCGGGTTCGCTGCGCACCGCCGCGGCCAGCTGGCAACTGCTGGCCGCCGAACTGCACTCCGCGGCCAGCATGTACCGATCGGTGGTCACCGACCTGACCACCATGCAGTGGACGGGTCCGTCGTCGATGTCGATGGCCGCCGCCGTCATTCCCTATGTGGATTGGCTCACCGTCACCGCCGAGCAAGCCCGGCACACCGCGGCCCAGGCAACCGCCGCCGCCACCGCCTTCGAGCAGGCCTTCGCGATGACGGTGCCCCCGCCGGTGATCGCCGCCAACCGCGCCCAGCTGCTCGCGCTAATCGCAACCAACTTCTTCGGCCAAAACACCGCCGCGATCGCCACCACCGAAGCCCAATAC
>NZ_MWQA01000001.1:1671461-1676855 GCF_002086915.1 Mycobacterium persicum
AACGCGGCGCCGTTGTTGCGCTGGGGACCTTGGCGTTGACTAGCGGCGTCGCCGTCGCCGTCGACATCACCGCGGGGAGCGCCGCCAGCGTCAGCGTTGGCAGGCTCGCCATTACTCTGACCGCTCACGACGGATTCAAACTTGACACCTGTTCGAATGATCATTCTAGTTATAGCGATCATAACGATTCCAACAACGGTTCAACGACAAACGGCAGCAGTCAGGACACCAATAACAGTTCGATTGTTTCCAGCAATCTTCAGGACTCGGGCAGCAATCCTACGGTCACTTCTAACAGTAACGATCAACCGAATTCAAATCAAGACTACATATTCATCGATAACATGCCGGTTACTCAAATTGTGGATGAATATTCAATCAGCAGTATCGACCAAAACAATGTTAACAATAGGTACGAAGGCCTGGATAATTTTACCAATAGTTATACCATTATGGAGAATATACCCAACACCTTCGAGGACAATTTTGGGAGCTTTGCTGAAGATATGAACCGTCCGAGATATCCTTTCGGCAGAGTATCGGACAGCGACCCCGAACTGCCCAGTCCGTTTCCATCGGAGCTGTCTCCTGGGGAAGACGTAGATGGTAGCAAATTAGCCGAATACATCGTGCTGAACGACGGCGAATATGTCTTGCGTCCTGGCTTTTTGTCGAGTTACCCGAGGGTGCAGAGCATCGACGACTGGTCGCCGATGTATCGAGAGGCGGTTATCCAGCAATGGCACAGGGCGCAAGCGGTGCAACAGGGAGCGGGCGGAGGCAACGTATATCCCCCAACACCAGGGATCCGCTACGATGACGCTACATCCGACTCCGACGACGAATACTCCGGTTCTTATGAAGATTCTTCTACTTTCGATGACGACTCCAACAATTCCGACGAGTAGTGGTTTCAGATAGACACCGGGCGGCATCGTCAATACAGATCTGGGGTTCAAGGTGGGCTCGGGTACCAAGCCAACAACCATTTCTGGCCGGCGATGCCGACAATGTCGCTATCGGATGGATGCGCCACTGCCGGGCCGGGAATGATTGAGAGCGGTGCCCGCGCGGGCAACGCGCCGGTCGTGGCGCTGACCGGGGTGTTGCGCAAGATCGGCGTGAAAACCGGCATCGAATTCTTCGACATCGCCGATGCCGCCGAGGACGTGGTGCACCCGGCCATGCCCGCCGAATGCCTGCTGGACCGCAACGCGCTCATCATGGGCTATTCGGGCGTCTACTCCAGCTCCCTCAAGTACGCCGTGCGTCAGGCCGAGCACTACGGTGTGCCGGCGTCGGCGCTCCTGTACCGAGCGGGTCGGCGCAAGTTGATCGGCGGGAAGGAAGACCGTTTGCGCACCTTTCTCGGCAGCGCCGTCGCGGGCGCAGCTGCGCTGGCGTTGTCGTCGTGCTCGGCCAACCGTGCCTGCCGCGCGTTTGACGAGCTCGACACCAAGATCACCAAGGGCATGAAGGCCTATGGGATCCCGGGTGCCGCAGTTGGCGTATGGGTCGGCGGGCAGGAATACGTAAAAGGCTACGGAGTCACCAACGTCGACCATCCGGTACCCGTCGACGGCGATACGGTCTTTCGGATCGGTTCCACCACAAAGACGTTCACCGGAACCACGATCATGCGGCTGGTGGACGAGGGCAAGGTGGACTTGGACGCACCGGGGCGCCGGTACCTTCCCGAGTTCGCCGTTGCCTACCCAGTGGTCAGCGCCACCGTCACGGTGCGCCAGTTGCTCAGTCACACCTCGGGCTGGATGGGTGATGACATCCAGGACTTCGGCCGCGGCAATGACGCGGTGGCCCGGTACGTCGCCGCGATGACGCGACTACCGCAGCTGACCGCACCGAGAACCGTATTCGCTTACAACAACGCCGGTTTGGTGGTGGCGGACCGGATCATCGAAGTGGTCACCGGGTCGACGTACGAGTCGGCGGTGCAACGTCTGTTGCTCTACCCGCTGCAACTTGGCCACACCCACTACTTCTCAAACCAGATCGTCGGTCTGAATGTGGCGGCCGCGCACGACGTGGTCGACGGCAAAGCGGTTGTCGATACCGGCTTTTGGCCTTTTCCGCATAGCTGCAACCCCTCCGGCGCGCTGATTTCCAGTGTGCGAGATCAACTGCGCTACGCCAGGTTTCACCTCGGCGACGGCACCGCACCCGACGGAACGCGGCTGCTGGGCGCGCAATCGCTGGCGGCGATGCGCTCGGACCCCGGCGCGGGCGGCACCCTGCAAGTCGAGCTCACCGGAATGGGTGTCGCCTGGATGCTGCGGCCGTCCGCGGAAGGCCCGGTCATCGTCCAGCACGGCGGCACCTGGAACGGCCAACGCTCGGGATTCTTCATGGTGCCGGAGCGCAAATTCGCCATGACGTTGCTCACCAATTCCGAAGGCGGATCCGCGCTGACCGTCGACCTGTTCGCCGATGATTGGGCGTTGCGCCGCTTTGCCGGGGTCAGCAACCTGCCCGCCACACCGCAGCATCTCAGCGCCGGCGAGTTGGCGCCGTACCAGGGGCGCTACGTCGCCGGGCTGATCAATGAATCCGGCCGCCTCGGGCAGGCGGTCATCGACATGCGGGTTGGAAACGGCCAACTCGACGCCACCATGAGCTCCGACGACCCCGGCGCGGAGAGCAGCCGCCTGGGTCTTGCCTTCTACCGGCCCGACTATGGGCTTGACCTCGGACCCGACAACAAGCCGGTGGGTACCCGATCCAATTTCGTCCGCGACTCGGACGGCAACATCGCCTGGTTCCGCACCCGCGGACGCCTTTTCCAACGCCGGGAGCGCGACGAAACGAACTAGCGTCACCGACTACGGGTCGCGGCCACCCAGGCCAGGGTTGCCAGCGTCGCCACCGGATAGACCAGCCCGGCCCAGGCCAGATACCAGGGCCGGCTGATCACCCAGATTGTCGGTTGGGCGAAGCTGAGCAACCACGGCACGCCAATGATGGTCAGCGCCAACCAGCCCCAGCCCATGACCGGGGCGCCCGGGCGTTGCCGCAATGGCCCATGCAGCAGCCAGATCATCAGCGGCACCAGCCATACCCAGTGGTGGGTCCACGAGATCGGCGAAAACAGCAGGCCGAACAATTCGACCACCAGTAACTTGCCCAGCCGATCGAATGGGTCGAGCGCCCGCCAGGCCAGGACGACCAGCACCGCCGTGACCGCGACGGCCGCCAGCACCAGCGGACCGAAACCGGCGTCGTGACCGAGAATCCGGGAAATCGCGCCCCGCCAGGATTGGTTGAACGACGTGGCAACCGGCCCTATTCGGCGAGCATCGCCCAACAGATTCGTGAAGTAGTAGCGAGCCTGATCGCCGGCGATCAGCATCGACACGCCGATGGTAGCCAAGAACACCACCGCCGAACAGGCCGCAGCAAGCCAGCGCCTTACCCCAATGAGATAGACGGCGGTGATCGCCGGCGTCAGCTTGATGCCGGCCGCCACCCCGACCAGCAGGCCCGACAGCCACCCCCGGGTGGTGTACACCGCCCAGAGTGCCGCCAGCATCAGCAAGACATTGATCTGCCCGTAGTCGAAGGTGCTCCGTAGCGGCTCGAGCCAGATGGCGATCGCCGTCCACAGCATCGCCGCCCGATGACCGTGACCGGCCGGCACGCCCAGGAGGTGCTGGCTGATCCGGACGGAGCCGTATAGCGCGGCCATCGTCGCGATCTGCCACAGCAACGCAACCAGACCGAATGGCAGCAGGTGCAGCGGATAGAAGACGACAGCAGCAAACGGTGGATAGGTGAACGGCAGCGGGAAGTCCGGCGTCTGGTCGGCGTATACGTAGCTGTAGAGGGTGCCCGGGTGATCCAGAGCCGCCGCCCCGCCCACATAGACGTGCAGGTCGACAAAGTTCGCGCCGTTGGGCGCCAGGTAGGTCCAGGCAAATCGCGCGGCGACGCTCAGGGTCAGCAGCAGCGGCGCTGCCCGCGTCTGCCACCGGCTGGTTCTCGCCGTCGGGACGGCTGAAGTGCTGTCTACCCGCACGACATTAGTGGGACACGTTCCGGGGGCGCCGGATCACCGCCGCCACTCGTATCGGTAACGATCACATAAATGCCACACGTGTCACTTGAGTCACACCAGTACCGCGATAGCTTCGGCTGCGGGATCTGTCACCGCTAACCAGGGAGAGTCATGCCAACCATGTGGACCTACGTACGCGCCGCCGCCGTCTTGGTCGGTTCGTCCGCCGCCTTACTCACGGGCGGTATCGCCCACGCCGACCCGGCGCCGGTGCCGGATCCGGTTTCCAACATCCCGCAGCAGCTGATCGCGTCGGCCGCCAACGCGCCGCAAATTCTGCAAAACCTCGCGACGGCACTGGGAGCCACCCCACCGGTCCCCAGAGCCCCGGAGCCCGCGCTTGCCGCCCCCGGCATCGCATCCATGATTCCGGGACTGACTCCCGCCGCACCGGCGGTGCCGGCGACGTCGGCCGGAACGCCGGCCATTCCCGGGGTGACCACACCGATCCCCGGCATCACCGCACCGGTGGCGGCTCCGACGGCTCCCGCACCGGCGGCAACGCCGGCCATTCCCGGGGTGACCACACCGATCCCGGGCGTCACCGCCCCGCTGACCCCGGCGGCTCCCGCGGCTCCGGCAGCGGCGCTTCCCGGGTTGGCGTCGGCGATTCCGGGTCTCGCCCAGGCGGCCCTGCCGGGGTTGGCTTCGGGCGCCATTCCGGGACTACCGGCCGCTGTCCCTGCCCCGGCGCCCGCGGCACCCGCGCCTGGGGCACCGGCTGGTCCGCCCCAGACGCTGCTGGCTGCCCTGCCCTGACCCAACTGTCAACCGGCTGACCATCACCAAGGACTGGAGAAACTACTGTGGCGAGCACGTGGAGCCTGTCCAAGGGTTTGGCCGCCGCCGTCGTCACCTCGGCTGCCGCGTTCGGGCTTTGCCCGGCCGCGGCGGCCGACCCGGCGGCGCCGCAGCCCAACCCCAACCAGCAGCTACCGGGCCTGCCGGCGTTGACCCAGTTGAGTCCGATAATCCAACAGGCCGCCAGCAACCCAGGACAGGCGACCCAGCTGTTGATGGCCGCGGCGCAAGCGTTTGTCCACAATCCGGCTGCGCCGGCCGAGTCCAAGAACGTCGCGGCGTCGGTGAACCAGTTCGTGGCGGAGCCGACCAATCCCGGTTCGCCCGCCCTAGGGGTGCCGGCCCCGGCCCCTGAGACCGCACCGGTGCCACACGTGCCGCCGCCTGGTGTCGAGCCCGGCATGCTGGCGCATCTGCCGACCGGGATCGATCCGGCACACGTCGCCGGCCCCGCGCCGGCTGCGGCTCCCGCACCGGCATCCCCGCCGGCTGGGGCACCGCCCGCCGCGGCTCCCGCGCCG
>NZ_MWQA01000001.1:1676955-1740014 GCF_002086915.1 Mycobacterium persicum
GCACGCGCCGGCTTCCGCGCCAGGCGGGGCACCCGCGCCGGCCCCGCCCTCAGCCGTCGCGATCGCGCCGGCCCCCGAAGCGGCCCCACCTGCTCCGGCCGCGGCTCCCGGATTCGGCCCCGACGCCCCACCCACGCAGGACTTCATGTACCCCTCGATCGGCACGAATTGCCTGGCCGACGGTAGCAACGTGATCGCCACCGCGCTCTCGGTCGCGGGCCCGGCCAAGATTCCGTCGCCCGGCCCGGGGCCGGGCCAGACGGCCTATGTGTTCACTGCCGTCGGCACCCCCGGACCCGCCGAGGTGCAGCGGCTGCCGTTGAACGTCACTTGGGTGAACCTGACCACCGGCAGGTCCGGCAGCGCCACGCTCAAGCCTCGGCCGGACATCAATCCGGACGGGCCGACCACGTTGACCGTGATCGCCGACACCGGTTCAGGCAGCATCATGTCGACGATTTTCGGTCAGGTCACCACCAAGGAACGGCAGTGCCAGTTCATGCCGACCATCGGCTCAACGGTGGTTCCCTAATACAGCGCGAGGGCGCGCAGATGTACGCCGCTTACGGCGCGTCGTGCACCAGTCAGTACGCCATGAACAAGATTGCGTCGCGGTCGTACTCCAGACCGGGATGAACATCGGCAAGGTGTTTCTGGGTCAGCTCGACCAACTCGTCCTCGTCCTTGCCGACGATGGCTTCGCCGCACGGACACGTAATGTGTGTTTTCACGTTGCCGCCTTTCCCTTAACTGAAGCCTTCATCTGTTTCTTGTGCGAGCGCACCTGCCCCAGCGAGCGGGCGTCCACGATATCGGCGACGGAGATATAGGTGCCGGGTTGACCGTAGGGCCCGGCGGCCTCCCGCCAGCCCGGCGGCGTCACGCCGTATTGCTTGCCGAGCAACGCCAGGAAGATCCGGGCTTTTTGCTCGCCGAACCCGGGCAGCCCCTTGAGCCGCCGCAGCAACTCATCGCCATCGGGATCGCCGGCCGTCCACACGGCGGCCGCGTCTCCGCCGTAGCGGTCCACGACGATCTGCGCAAGCGCCTGGATGCGCTTGGCCATCGAGCCCGGAAAGCGGTGTATCGCAGGCTTTTCCGAGCACAGTGCGGCGAACTTTTCCGGGTCGTAGTCCGCTATCTCAGCGGCGTCGAAGCCGCCCATCCGGTCGGCGATCTTCTTGGGCCCGGCGAACGCGGTCTCCAGCGGAACCTGCTGATCAAGAAGCATGCCGACCAGCAGCGCGAACGGGTTGGAGTCGAGCAGCGCGTCGGCGGCCTGGTCCTGGGCAAGCTGCAGTTTCACCACCCACACAGTTTAGAACTCAATGGGCGACCCACCGGCAGAGCATCGGTACAGCATCGAATTGGCTTGCCCGCCAGAGGCTTTGTCGTGTTAGCCGCTCTTGCGGCGGAATTCCCGACGGCTCTCCAGCGGACCGTGTGCCCGCGGTTGCTTGGCGCCGCCGTCCTTGTGATCCGATCCACCCGCCGACTTGGCCAGCTTGCGGTCGAGGGCTTCGCGGAACTTGCGCTTGGTCTCGTCCTCGGAGGACTTCGATTCAGGCATACCCGGCAGCCTAACCCGAGTGTCTATCGTTTACCCGGCGGCAGACCGTAAACGTGCGAGATGGGCAGGGTCAGCACCACCCGCCGATCGGTGACCATCGCCTCGCGGTATTCGTCCCAATCCGGATGCTCACCGGCGATGTTGCGGTACAAGGCAATTAGCGCCTCTACCGTGTCGTCGCCGGGGGCGGCCGCCGGCGGCGTCAGCTCCGCGGTGCCCTCGGCGACGGCATAGGACCATCCGTCGTCGGCATCGACGAGGATCGACGCCCGCGGGTCGCGGCGCAGGTTGCGGGTCTTGGCCCGCGGCTCGGTGATCGATACCTGAAACACCAATGTGCGCGGATCGAAGTGATACCGCACGTTGGACAGCTGGGGGCGTCCGTCGCGTTTGATGGTGGCCAGCACTCCGATGGAGTTGCCGCTGATCACGGCCAGCAGTTTGTCGTCGAAGACGTGGCGTCCCATGCCCGAAAGCCTACGTTGCGTCGCGACGGTCCAAGACCACCTGGTGGAATCGGATGATGGCTCGATACGCGGCATTCCTGCGCGGCGTCAATGTCGGGGGCGTCAACCTGAAAATGGCAGACGTGGCCGCGGCGTTGACCGACGCCGGGTTCGCCCACGTGCGCACCATCCTGGCCAGCGGCAACGTCCTGCTGGAGGCATCCTTGGATGCCGCGCAGGTGCGCTTGACCGCGGAGGCCGCGCTACGCGAGCGGTTCGGCTATGACGCGTGGGTATTGGTCTACGACATCGACACCGTGCGCGCTGTCAACGAGCGGTACCCGTTTGAGCGGGAAGTCGACGGATACCAGTCGTACGTCACGTTCGTCAGCGACGCCGGACTGCTCGACGAACTGGCGGCGCTGGAAGCCGGCCCGGAGGAGAAGATCAGCCGCGGCGACGGCGTCGTTTACTGGCAAGTGCCGAAGGGAAGCACTCTGGACAGCGCCATCGGCCAAACCATGGGAAAGAAGCGCTACAAGTCGTCGACCACCACCCGCAACCTGCGAACACTGGACAAGGTGCTGAAATGACCCCCGCCAACGAAGCCTCCCAGCAGAAGGTCACCCTCACCGGAGTCTCCGAGACCGCCTTATTGACGCTGAATGCCAGGGCCGCGGAGGCCCGCCGCAGCGACCCGATCATCGAGGACCCGATGGCCATCGCCCTGGCCGATTCCATCGACTTCGACTTCGCGAAGTTCGGCCCCACCCGCCAGGACATTGCCTTGCGGGCCCGGGCCTTCGACGCCGCAACGCTGTCCTATCTGAGCCGACATCCATCGGCCACCGTGGTGGCGCTGGCAGAAGGTCTGCAAACCAGCTTCTGGCGTTTGGACGCAGCCCTTCCGGACGGCCGATTCCGTTGGCTCACCGTCGATCTAGGGCCGATTATCGATATCCGTACGCGACTGCTGCCGACGCCTGCCCGGGCGTCGGTGTGCGCCCAGTCCGCGCTGGACTACAGCTGGATGGAGTGCGTCGACTCCTCCGCCGGCGTGTTCATCACCGCCGAGGGGCTGCTGATGTACCTGCAGCCCGAGCAGGCGCTGGCACTGATCAGCGAGTGCGCGAAGAACTTCCCGGGCGGCCAGATGCTCTTCGACCTGCCGCCGCGCTGGTTTACCCTCTTCAGCCGGCTCGGCATCCGGACGTCGCTGCGCTACAAGATTCCGCCGATGCCGTTCAGCCTGTCCGTCGGGCAGGCCGCGGACTTGGTGAACACGGTGCCGGGCATCCGCGCGGTTCGCGACGTGCCGTTGCCCACGGGGCGCGGCTTGGTGTTCAACGCCGCGCTGTCGACGGTCTACCGCATGCCCGTGTTCGACGCGCTGCGTCCGTGCCTGACCTTGCTCGAATTCGGCTGAGGCGTCAGTTGTCGGGCACGTTGGTGAGATAACGCATGGCGTCGGACTTGGTCAGGCCCAGTGCGCGAGCGACTTCCACGTATTCCCTGGCCGCAGCGGCCATCGCCGCGTCGGTCGGGTCGAAGCGGGAAATGAAAGTGCCGAAGCGCCCGCGGGTTTCGACGATCGCTGCCGACTCCAGCTCCCGGTAGGCGCGGGCCACCGTATTGGCGGCAACCCCGAGCTGGCCGGCCAGGTCGCGCACCGTCGGCAACCGGGTTCCCGGCGGTAACGCACCGGCTCGCACCCCGTCGATAACCTGGGTCCTGAGCTGGTCGAACAGCGGCTTGCCCGCCTTCACATCGATCCGTAACCAGTCGCGCAGCTCCACCCACCCAGTATCTACCAGGCACGGCTATCTTTGTGGGATGCGAGTGACGGTGCTCAGCGGGGCGGGGATCTCGGCGGAAAGCGGCGTACCAACCTTTCGTGACGACAAGAACGGATTGTGGGCCCGATTCGACCCCTACGAGCTGTCCAGCACACAAGGATGGGAGAGCAACCCCGAGCGGGTATGGGGCTGGTATCTGTGGCGCCACTACCTGGTGGCCACCGTCGAACCCAACCAGGGTCACCGCGCGATCGCCGACTGGCAGAGCGCGGCCGACGTCAGCGTCGTCACCCAGAACGTCGATGATCTGCACGAGCGAGCCGGTAGCACACCAGTGCACCACCTGCACGGCAGCCTTTTTGAATTCCGTTGTGCCCGTTGCGGTATGCCTTACACCGAGGCGCTGCCGGTGATGACCGAGCCGGCGATCGAGGTGGAGCCGCCGGTCTGCCGCTGCGGCGGCCTGATCCGGCCCGACATCGTGTGGTTCGGCGAGGCGCTGCCCGAAGGGCCGTGGCACCATGCCGTCGAGGCGACCGAAGCCGCCGATGTGATGGTGGTGGTGGGGACCTCCGCGATTGTCTACCCGGCCGCCGGGCTACCGGAGCTGGCACTGGCGCGTGGCATTCCGGTGATCGAGGTCAATCCTGAGCCGACACCGCTGTCCGGGAGCGCGACGATCTGTGTACGCCAGTCGGCGAGTCGGGCGTTGCCCGGGTTGTTGCAGCGGTTGCCGTCGCTGTTGGGTTAGCTTTCGGGTCGAGCCTGCGGTCGTCGCATCGAAACTGCACACAGATCGCGGTTCGCCCACAGGAGCGCGCGCTGGGCGCAGTTTCGGTGAGCCGACGGCGGCGGGCCGCGCGATTCTGCCGTCATGGCCGGCGCGGAACCATTTATCGGCAGCGAAGCGGTGCGCAGCGGAACGCTGCGGCCCCACCAGCTGCGTTCCGGATTCCGGTTGGTGTATCCCGACGTCTACGTCCGGCGCGATCAGCAACTGACGCTGCGACACCGTGCGGTTGCCGCATGGCTGTGGTCGCACCGGCGAGGCGTGCTCGCCGGGCTGACCGCCGCCGCGTGGCACGGCTCGAAATGGATAGACGAACGCCTGCCCGTCGAATTGGTGTGGTCCAACGCGCGACCGCCACCGGGCCTGCGCACCTATGACGTGCGGCTCCGGCCCGAGGAGTACGACCTCGTCGGCGGCATCCCGGTGACCACACCGCAACGCACCGCATACGACATTGGACGGCGAAAGCCGATGGGCACCGCGATCGCACACCTGGACGCTCTCCTGGGCGCAACCGGCGTCAAGGTTGCAGAAGTCGCCGACGTGGCGGACCGGCATCGCGGTGCCCGGGGCTTGAGGCAACTGGAAACCGCGCTGGAGCTCGTCGACACCGGTTCGCAGTCGCCGAAAGAGAGTTGGCTGCGGCTGTTGATCATCCGCGCCGGTTTACCCCGGCCGACCACGCAAATCCCGGTGCCGACACTGGACGCAACCCGGATGTACTACCTCGATATGGGCTGGAAAGATGTGATGGTCGCCGTCGAATACGACGGCGAGCATCATCGCCGCGACCGCTGGCAATACACCAAGGACATCAGGCGTAGCGAGGAGTTGGAGCGGCTCGGCTGGCTGATCGTCCGAGTGGTGGCAACCGATAGTCCTGCCGACATCATTCGCCGGATCCGTGCCGCGTTGGAGTTTCGCGCGTCGAGCCTGCGCTAGTCACATCGAGCCTGCGCACAGATCGCGCTTGGCCGACGGGATCGCGCGCTGAGCGCAGTTTCGCGATCAGAGCAACGGACGCCGAGCCCGGCCCAGCGCCAGCTCCGACACCGGCAACGGCGCCCACGCGGGCAGCGTCCACTCCCGTCGCGCGGTGTCCACGTCGAATCCCGCCGCGACGATCGCGCGTTCGGTATGGCGATGGGTATGGCAGTTGCCGGCCAGTCGCGGCCAGAACGTCGCGTCGACGAACTGCTGAAGCCGGCCCCGAGCACCGGCACTGGCTACGTGCTCGAGATACCGCAACTGCCCACCCGGCCGTAGCAACGAGCGCAGATGCAGCAGCACCTCGACCGGGTCGTTCACCGAACACAGCACCAGCGAGCAGACCACCGCGTCGAAGGGCTCACCGGCGCTGAAGTCCTCTGCCGTATCGCCGATCACCATCACGGGAACGGGCGCGCCCTCGGCGGCCGCACGGGCTTTCACCGTCAAGTGCGGCTCGGGCTCCACGGCCACGACCTCTGTCACGGTCTGCGGGTAATAGGCGAAGTTCGTCCCGACACCGGCACCGACTTCGAGGACCCGGCCCGTCAGGCCGGCCAGATTCTCTCGGCGCAGATCTCGTAGCGCCTGGGCTTCGTGGGCGGCGATGATGGGCCAGATACGGGCGAAGAACGGGTGCTCGAACCGGGTACCGCGCGTCATACCTGCGCCGCCTCCGGCGAGCGATGCCGCATAACCCAATCCAACACCTGTCGAGACGTCGCGTGCCGACCCGCCAGACCGGCCACCATATGGCCGCACAGGACCGCGCTGAGCACCCGGTCGGCGAACGCCTCCGCGTCGTCGAACGGCAAGTGCGGCTTCGTAATCAATAGCGCGGCCACGCCGTGCACGGCGGCCCACAACTCCAGGGCAATCATGGTCGGGTCGTCCACGCGGTAGACGCCCTCGTCCATGAGCGCCCGAACGGAGGCGCGCATGTGCTGGAAAGCGGAGCTGTCCAGAGCCAGGTCGACGTCGCTGCCCGACCGCCACTCCCCCATGGTGGCCAGGCGGTACAGCTCCGGGGTCTGCAATGCGAACCGCACATAGGCCAGACCCTGTGCCCGCAGCACGTCCACCGTGGATGGTTGGCCGGTCGCCGCCCGCTCCATTTCACCGTCGAGTCTGGCCAGGTAGCGTGCGCACACCGCGTCCAACAGCGCGTCTTTGTCCTCGAAGTGCAGATAGATCGACGGCGGTGTGACGCCCACGCGTTGAGCCACCGATCGGATCGAGACCGCCCGGGCCTGCCCCGTCTCCAGCAGCAATTCGGTGGCCGCGTCCAGGATTTCGCGGCGTAGCCGGTTCCCCGATCCGCGCGGGGCACGTGAGCGACGCAGTTCCATCGACACCTCAACCCTTACCCGTCAACGCCGCGGGAATCGCCGCCTCGTCACTGCGGCCCGTTGTCCCGGCCTCATGCTGGACCGCGGCGCCCTCGCTGATGCCAAACCGCTCGTGCAGCCACACCAACGGCTTGGGCGCCCACCAGTTCCAGCTGCCCATCACGTGCATGAAGGCCGGCACCAAGACCATGCGCACCAGGGTGGCATCGGCGGCCACGGCAAGGGTCAGGCCCAGACCGAACATTCGCATGAAGGACACATGCGCGGCGATCAGCGCGGCAAACGACATCGACATCACCAACGCCGCCGCGGTGATCACCCGACCGGTACGCGCCACCCCGAACGCCACACTCTCGTCGTTGGCGGCATGCGCTTCGGCCGGTTTCGGGGTTGCCGGACGGGCAGCCCCGGAAGCCAGCCAGTACTCGCGGATCCGGGCGACCAGGAACACCTCGTAATCCATGGACAGCCCGAAGGCGATGCAGAACAACAGCACCGGCATGTTCGCCACCAACGTCCCGCTTGGGGTTGTGCCCAGTGCCCCAAGATGGCCGTCCTGGAAGATCCAGACCAGCGCGCCGAACGCCGCGCTCAGCGACAGCATGTTACAAACCAGCGCCTTGACCGGCAACACCACGCTGCCGGTGAGCAGGAACAGCAGCACCAGCGTGATCACGGCCATCAGGCCCAGCACCAGCGGGAGCCGATCGGTCACCGCATCGACGCTGTCCCGGTTGACCTGCGCCACGCCGGCCATCTCGACGGATCGCCCGGCCGGGCCGGCCACCTGGTGCAAGCGCGCGAGCTGGGTGTCGGAGGCGTGGGAAAACAGCGGGGCGGTGCTGTGCACGGTCAGGAACGCGCTGCCGTCGGCAAACCCGGTGGCTCCCGCCGGCGGACCCACCTTGTTCCCACCGACGAACGTTCCGCTCGGGGCGCTCACCGACGACACGTCGGGTACCCGCGACAGGTCGGCGGCATAGCCGTCAAGGTCGGCCGGAGTCAGACCGCGGGTATCGGGGATGACGACCGGAACAGCCATCGCCAGGTCATGGGCGAAGTTCTTGCGCAGCTGATCACCCACCTGATGGGCAGAAGCCGTACGCGGGAGCACCCGGTCGTCCGGGAAACCCCACTTCACCGACAGGAACGGCAGTCCCAGCAGCACCAGCAGCGCGACCACCGCCAGACCGATCGGCAACCACCGGCGCATGACGAACTTGGTGGACCGATACCAAAACAGTTGCTCCACCGGCTTGTGCACCGGCTCGGGGCGCCCCAGCATGCGGCGTATCAGGCGGCGAACGTCCAATGCGTCGAGGCGGGGACCCAGCAACACGATCGCGGCCGGAGTGATCACGATCGACGCGGTCGCCACGAAGGCGACCGTGGCCACACCGGCGTAGGCGAACGACTTCAGGAAGTACATCGGGAACGCCACGGTGGCCGCCATCGACAACGCCACCGTGGTCGCCGAGAACAGGACCGTGCGACCGGACGTGGCCATCGTCCGGATCAGCGCCTCGTCCGGATCACTGCCCTCGGCCAGCTCGTCGCGATAGCGGCTGATGATCAGCAGGGTGTAGTCGATGGCCAGCGCCAAACCCAGCGCGGTGCTCAGGTTGAGCGCGAAGATCGAGACCTCGGTGGTGAACGTCACCAGTCGCAGCACCAACATCGAGCCGACGACGGCCAGAGCGCCCAGCGCCATCGGCAGCGCCGCTGCCAGCAGGCCACCGAAGACCCACACCAGCACCAGGAAGCTGAGCGGAATCGCGATCGCCTCCATCACCAGCAGGTCCGCTTGATTCTGCTTGTTGATCTGGGCGTACTCCATGGCCGACCCGCCCGCGCGGACGGTGACACCGTCACGGTCGTGGACAATTTCGTCGGCCAGCGTCTGGGCGTTCTTCTGCGCGTTGTTCTCGCCGCCTTTGATGTTGACCACGATCAACCCCGACTTGCCGTCGGTGCTGACCAGGTCGCCGGAGGCCTGCGGCGGCCCCGTCCACGGTGATGTCACGTTGTAGACCAACGGCGACCGCTGCAGCTGGCCGACGACGTCGGTACCGACGCTGCGAGCGGCCTCGCTGCCGACTCCGGCCGGAGCGGTCACCAAGATCAGCATCTGCTGGCCGCTTTGGCCGAACTTGTTGGTCAGTACGTTGATGGCGTGTGCCGATTCAGAGTCGGGGTCTTGGAAACCCCCTGGCGACAGGCTGTTGGCGACCGGTATGCCAAAGACCGCTGCGGCCAGGAACACCAGCAGGGCGACCCCGATGATTCGGCGCGGTGCCGCGATGGCGAGTCGTGCGATTCCCTGCAACATGATGCGTCCCCTCCGGCGCCGGCGCCGGCCGTCCCCGAGCGGCCCACCGTATCCGCGGTAACTTATCAGCGATAACTTACAGGCGTCAAACAACGCCTGCCCTACTCACGAACCTGGGTACCGCTACGGTTCACCGGTAGGCGAAAGCACCGCCTGAACGGCGTTCCTACCCCGGACGCGCACCCTACCCACGGGTAAGAATTGCCACCATTTTCCGAATCGTGACTCAGCGATTCCTTAAGGGTGACTCCTACGCTCAGTGACATGTGGATCGACGACTCGAGTGCCGACGTCATCAAAGCCGACTTCGAGGCTCTCTACCACGGCGACATGCTGGTGGAAGGCGAGACCTCGGAGCAGTTCGAAGACTGGCACCCGCTGCCTACGGCAAGCTGAGGCACACCATGGGCATGCTTGCACGGCTACTCATTGCCGAACCTGCCATCAGTAGATGGTTTCGTCGATAACTGAATGCTTTTCCCCTACGTGAGCCCCCCGCGATTGCGGGGGGTTTTCCGTTTCCGGCGGTTAACGCGGCGCCATCCGGATCGCGCCGTCCAGACGGATGACTTCGCCGTTGAGCATTGGGTTTTCGATGATGTGCACGGCCAGCGCCCCGTATTCATCGGGGTTGCCCAGACGCGACGGATGCGGCACCTGCTTGCCCAGCGACTCCCGAGCCGGTTCGGGTAGACCGGCCAGCAGCGGGGTGTCGAAGAGGCCGGGCGCGATCGTCATCACCCGGATCAGATGGCTGGCCAGGTCGCGCGCGACCGGCAGGGTCATGCCGACCACGCCGCCCTTGGACGCCGAGTAGGCGGCCTGTCCGATCTGGCCGTCGAACGCCGCCACCGACGCGGTGTTGATGATGACGCCGCGCTCTTCCCCGATCGGCTCCGTCTTGGCCATCCGCTCGGCGCCCAGCCGCAGCACGTTGAAGGTGCCGACCAGGTTAATGTCCACGATCTTGCGGAAGGCAGCCAGCGGGAAAACACCGTCGCGGCCCAGCACCCGCACCGCGTTACCGGTGCCGGCGCAGTTGACGACGATACGCAACGGCCCCAGCGATTCCGCCAGATCCAGCGCAGCGCTCACGGCGGCCTCGTCGGTCACGTCGGCCTGCGCGAACCGCGCGCGATCGCCGAGCTGGGCCACCACGTCGTCGCCTTTGAGGTCCAACGCCACCACCTGCGCTCCCGCGTCCAGCAGCCGCTTGGTGGTGGCCAGTCCCAGTCCTGATGCGCCCCCGGTAACGACGGCCACGGCGTCCCTGATTTCCATGCGAGTCCTTTCGTTGAGCACCCGACCTACCGGTTGGTCGGGACTATACCCAGTCCTCGAGAACCGCGTCCATGCCGGTCGCCGGCGCCACCGGCGGCCGCGGTTGATCCGGCACGGTGCGCGAGAACCGCGGCGCCGGTCGCGGCTGCAGGCCGCCGTTCACCTCGTAGAAGGTGTTCCGCTCGGCGATGTGCGGCTCGGTCTGCACCTCGCCGAACACCAGCACCGGCGTCACGCAGGCATCGGAGTCGGCGAACACCTTGGCCCAGTGGTCACGGTCGTGCCGGCCGAACGCGTCGGTCAACACCGCCCGCAGTTCGGGCCACCGGGTCACGTCGTTCTGCGGTGGCAAGTCGGCTGCGTCCAGACCCAGCCCCGCCAGCATGGCGGCATAGAACTGCGGCTCGATGGCACCCACGGCGACATAGCGGCCGTCGGCGCACTCGTAGGTGTCGTAGTAGGGCGCGCCGCCGTCGAGCATGTTGGTGCCCCGCACATCGGTCCACATGCCGGTGGCGCGCATCGCCCACATCATCTGCACCAGCACGCTGGAGCCGTCGACCATCGCCGCGTCGATGACCTGACCTTTGCCGGAGCTCTGGCGCTCCCACAGCGCGGCCAGGATGCCGACCAGCAGGAACATCGAACCGCCGCCGAAGTCGCCGACCAGGTTCAGCGGCGGCACCGGCCGTTCGTCGACCCGGCCGATGGCATGCAGGATGCCGTTCAGCGAGATGTAGTTGATGTCGTGACCGGCCTGCTGGCTGCGCGGCCCGGTCTGACCCCAGCCGGTCATCCGGGCGTAGACCAGCCGGTCGTTGACTTTGGCGCAGTCTTCGGGGCCCAGACCCAGCCGCTCGGCGACGCCGGGGCGGTAACCCTCGATCAGCACGTCGGCCTTGGCGACGAGTTTGAGGACGAGTTCGCGTCCCCGATCGGACTTCAGGTCGGCGGTGACGATGCGCCGGCTGCGCAGCATGGCGTCGTTGGCTGTGCCGCCGCTGGCAGCAGCCGACGGGCGGTCGATACGCACCACGTCGGCACCCAGATCCCCCAGGATCATCGCGGCATGCGGACCCGGCCCGATCCCCGCCAGCTCCACAACTCGTAATCCGTTCAGCGGTCCTGCCATTGATCTACCGACCTTTCGTCTGCGGTGACGTCGTTCGCATCTTTGCAGCCGGCCGCGACAGCCCTGCATTCCGGTCGCTCAGGGTCGCATAGGGTGAGGCCCATGCCGCCGCAGGACGGGATCGACACGCTGGCGCCAGTCGCGGGACTTGACGTCAAGCTGGCCGACGGTGTGCTGTCGGTGACCATCGACCGGCCGGCGACGCTGAATTCCCTGACGGCAGCGGTGCTGGCGGGCATTGCCGATGCGATGGAGCGCGCGGCCACCGATCGGCGGGTACGGGTGGTGCGCTTGGGCGGCAGGGGCCGCGGCTTCAGTTCCGGGGCCGGGATGAGCGCCGAGGATGTGGTCCGCGGCAAGTCCCGCACCGAAACCATCGCGGAGATCAACCGGGCGATCCGGGCCATCACGGCGCTGCCGCATCCGGTGGTCGCCGTGGTACCGGGCCCGGCCGCCGGGGTCGGGGTTTCGCTTGCCCTGGCGTGTGACCTCGTATTGGCTTCCGACGAAGCATTTTTCATGTTGGCGTTCACCAAAATCGGGTTGATGCCCGACGGCGGCGCATCGGCGTTGGTGGCCGCCGCGGCCGGCCGCATCCGGGCGATGCGGATGGCGCTGTTGGCGGAGCGATTGCCGGCCGCCGAGGCGCTGTCGTGGGGCCTGGTGAGCGCGGTCTATCCGGCCGAGCACTTCGAAAGGGAAGTGGACCAAGTCATTTCGAGGTTACTTGCGGGCCCGGCGGTCGCGTTCGCCAAGACCAAGGACGCGATCAACGCGGCCACTCTTACCGAGTTGGACCACGCCCTCGAACGGGAGTTCACGGGGCAGTCGATGCTGTTGCGATCACCCGACTTCGCCGAGGGCGCACGGGCATTCCAGCAGCGCCGCACACCGACGTTCACCGACCTCTGATTGCCGAGTGCGCCGGACGCGGCGGCCTCTCGACTCCGGGACGAAGCGGCAATCCTTGGCGGCGGCGGCTCCGAATAACGGTGAACAACGAAAAAGACCCCCGGAGATCGCATTGTCGAGTGGACAGGTCAACTGCCTCGTTACGGGAGCGACCGGCTATATCGGTGCCCGACTGGTGCCGCGCCTGCTGAACGAGGGCCATCGAGTTCGGGCGTTGGCCCGCGACCCGAACAAGCTCGCGGACGTGCCGTGGCGGGACCGGGCCGAGGTGGCCCGGGGCGACCTCGGTGACGTCGATTCGCTCGTCGCAGCTTTCGACGGGGTCCAGGTGGTGTATTACCTGGTCCATTCGATGGGCACCGCCAAGAACTTCGCCATCGAGGAAACCAGGGCCGTGCGCAACGTCGTGGAAGCGGCGCGACGAGCCGGAGTGCGGCGCGTGGTGTACCTCGGCGGTCTACACCCCGACGGACGCAACCTCTCGCCCCACCTCGAGTCGCGCAAAGCGGTCGGCGAGGCTCTGATCGAATCCGGTATCGAGACCGTCGTACTGCAAGCCGGCGTGGTGGTCGGATCGGGATCGGCGTCGTTCGAAATGATCAGGCACCTCACCGACCGGTTGCCGGTGATGACCACGCCGAAGTGGGTGCACAACCGAATCCAGCCGATCGCCGTTCGGGACGTGCTGTACTACCTGGTCGCGGCGGCCACGGTGGAGCTGCCGTCATCTCGGACCTGGGACATCGGCGGTCCCGACGTCTTGGAGTACGGCGACATGATGCGGATCTATGCCGAGGTAGCCGGACTGCACCGGCGCTACCTGTTGGTGTTGCCGTTTCTGACGCCGCGCATTGCCAGCCTCTGGGTCGGCACGGTGACGCCGATCCCGTCCGGCCTGGCGCGCCCGTTGATCGAGTCGCTGGAATGCGATGCGGTGATGCGCAACTCGGATATCGACACCCTCGTCGCGCCGCCACCGGGCGGGCTGACCGGGTACCGCCAGGCCGTTGCGTTGGCGCTCGCGCGCGCGGCCCACGGACTGCCGGACGCGACCTGGGACTCGCCGCACCCCGAGCCCGCTGATCTGCTGCCCAGCGACCCTAAGTGGGCCGGCGAAATCGTCTACACCGACGTCCGCACCGCAGTGACCACCGCCGGACCCGAGGACATCTGGGCATCCACTCACAACGCCGCCAACAGTGGCCGGTGGTACTCACTGGCGTTGGTGCCGCGGCGCCGGCGCTCGCCGCGGCGGTGGACGGTGGCAGAACGCAACGCGACCACATTGCGGCTGGCCGCGGCCACCCGGTTTCCCGGGCCGACGTGGCTGGAAATCACGGTCACGCCCCGGCGAACCGACGGCAGCAGGTACACGCAGCGGGCGATTGTCTTTCCCCGCGGCATTCCGGGGCGGTTGTCCTGGTCGATGCTGCGGCCGCTCTACACCGCCGCGCTGCGCGCGTTGGCGCATGACATCATCGCGTCGGCCGGGTAGGAGATCTAGACGCCGAACAACGGCGGCAACGCGAGCACCATGATCAGGCCCCATACGACATGGGTCAGGACCGGTGCCAGCACACCGCCGGTGAAACGCCGCTCCCACGCACACACCGTTCCCAGGATGACCGCGGCGAATCCGAGCATCGGGTTGCCGGTGGCCATGATGGCGGCAACGTAGACAAGGGTGGACAGCAGTGCCGGATAGAACCGGCCCAAGGCGGTGTAGAGCGAGCCGCGGAAGAACATCTCCTCGGCGACGCCGTTGATCAGGGTGATCAGCACCACCAGCACAGATCCGTGCTCGGCAAATCGCAGGACGCGGACCGTCAGGTCGGACACGGCCGGGATTTCCCGGGTGACCAAACCGCCCAGGACAAACACGCCACCAAGGACCAGCCCCACCGTGGTCCCGGTGATCACCGGGCGCTGATTGCGCCCCCGCCAGCAGATGCCGCCGAGATGCAACGGTCCCGACGCCAGCGCCCCGACGGCCCATACCACGGCCAGAGCCAGGGTCAGCCAGTGAAACGTCGCCTCCCCGGGCCGGCGACTCATCGACAGCCCCAGCACCGCGGCCCCGATCAGCAGCACCACGCCGACCACGATGCGCCGGCGCAGCACCACCTTGGGTGACTCGTGGTGCGGCACTGCGACATTGGTCATCGCGCGGCGAAGGTCGTGGATCGCCCGGGGGCGGGGTGCGGTGGACTGGCTCATACGAACAGAACTTTCGGAGTCAGGGTGATGAGGATGTCCAGACTAGTTCGCAGCGCGCCGGCAAGCGGGCCGGGGACGACATTGAGCAGCCGCAGCGTGGGTCGTGCGACGGGCGGTGTCACCGCACAGGCGAGCCGCCGGATGCGCAACGCATCACCACCGGCCCAGGAGGGGTCGGTATCGGCGAGGCGATGCGGATCGGCCAGCGCATTGACCGGAGCCGGCGGCGCATGCGGGCCGTCGGCCAGGGCCAGCGCGAGGGCATCCTCGATGCCGAGCAAACCGCCCGGCGGATCGGGCACCCAGTCTCGCAGGCCGCTGGCCGAGGCCCGCATCGGGTGATCCAGTGATTCGACCAGGTCTGCGGCCAGGCCCGGCGGAATGGGCAGCGCGGCCGCCGTGATGCGTGACGCTGTCGCGGTGTCGAGCCGGCTGCCCACCGGCACCGCCGCGTGCCATCTGCCGCACATGCGGGCATATGCCTCGAGCAGCCGCCGGTAGGACGTGGTGTCGGGGCCGCAGATGTCGTAGGAGCCCGCCGGTACCCGGTCGGTGTCGGCCGCGGCGACCAGGTAATGCAGCACGTCTCGAACGGAGATCGGGTCGATCGGATTGTCCATCCAGTTCGGCATCGGCAGGACCGGGAAGCGGTCCCCGACATAGCGCAACATCTCGAACGACGTCGAACCGGCGCCGATGATGATCGCGGCGCCCAGCCATACCAGTTCCGGGCCGTCCTGCACGGCCAGAGCCGTGGCCACTTCGGCCCTGCTGGTCAGGTGCTGAGACAACGCCTCGTTTTCCGGGGCCTCGGGCACGAAGCCGCCCAGGTAGACGATGCGCCGCACTCCGGCAGCGCGGGCGGCGACGGCCACGTTGGCGGCCGCGGCGTTGTCGCTGTCGCGGAAGCCGGGCTGACCGATTCCGTGGACCAGGTAATAGACCACGTCGACCTGACCGGCGGCGGTCATCGCCGCGTGCGCCGACGCGGGGTCGGAGGCGTCCAGCAGCACCGGTGTCACGTCGTCGAACCAGCCCAACCGTCGCAGCCGGGCCAGGCTCCGGCTGGCGGCCAGGACTTCGTGGCCGTCGGCGAGCAGCGCTGTTACGAGACGCGATCCGACGTAGCCGGTGGCGCCGGTGACCAAAATCCGCATGACATCCAAGCTAGCCGCGCAACGGCGTCGGCACCGGAACGGTCGTCAAGCGCCTAAACCGCGACGGCCGCGGAAGCTGCCGCGTTTCGCGTCGATCACTTCGATGGTGAAGCCGTGGCGGGCCAGCCGTTGCTGGAACAGCTCTGCGCTCACCTGACTACGCAACCTTGTACCGGTCTCGCGGCAGAACACGCGGGCCTGCGGAAGGATGACGGCCGGTGTCGCGTCACCGGAAGGGGTGAACCGGATCGTCGTTCCATCGGCGGTGACGGACGCATAGTTATATTCGAGCAGCTGGCCCCACCCGCGCGGGCCGCGGACCCAAATCACAGCATCGGGTTCCACCCGGAACTCGTGTCCCCGTTTGACGAGCGGAACGAGATTCCACCGCAGGAGCAGGAGACCCGGCACGACCAGGACGAACAGGGCGTAGGCATGGGTACGTTCCAGGTGGGCGTCATAGGACCAGCCGCTGAGCGCCTCGGACGTCCAGCCCACAACAAAGGTCCCCATGTCGGCCAGCACGTCATGGACGGTCGCGCGACCTGCGGACAGGTCGTAGACGATGGCGCCGGTGGCGCCGATGCCACCAAGCGTGAGGGCCACACCGATCAACAGCAACCCCCAGTTCGTCCGGGAAACAAAAGTCCCGTGCACGTCGGCCGCTTCGTCCATCGCCACCAGTGGCCCTCCCAGCGGCTTGGCCAGGCACCAGACGCTGATGCCGATCGCCGCAGCTAGCGCTAACAACTCCAGCGGACCGAAGGATTCGCGGTCGGAGTTGGCGATCGCCAGGCCCAGCAAGGTTAGCCAGGCCGCCCATCGCAACGCCCGTTGCCAACCGGCAACCCGCCGCACCGGGGTCGATTCCTGCTCCCCTGCGTCGGGCATGTCGTCGATCTCACCCGATTGGTACCCGTCACCCGGCTCGTGGTCGGCCATCCGGGGATCGTAGCGTCAGGGTTATTTCGCGAACTCTGAACCGATCCGGTGGCGACGACGTGACTCCCCACATGAATACATTCATAGGGGGTAGGCCGGCGTGCCTCGGTACGCAGCCACCGGCGGCCGATCGGACATCGACGACAACGAGTCCTTCGGTAGCCGGAGTGGCGGTGACATTCCCACAGCACCGGTACAGCCAGGACGAAACCATCGGTGCGCTGACGACCTTTGCCGGCCCCGAGTTTCGCCGGTTCGCCAGCAGCAGCGGGGTCACCACACGCCATACCGCGCTGCCGTTGTCTCGCTACGGCCATCTGAGCGGCTTCACCGAAGCAAACGACGCCTGGGTAGGCGTCGCCCTCGACCTGGGTGAGCAGGCCCTGCTGGCGGCGCTCGATGACGCCAGGGTCAAGCCCGCGGATGTCGATGTCATCTTTTCGACCACGGTAACCGGGCTGGCCGTGCCGACCCTGGAAGCGCGCCTGGCCACCCGCGTGGGGCTGCGCCAGGACGTCAAACGCATTCCGCTATTCGGACTGGGCTGCGTGGCCGGCGCCGCCGGGGTGGCGCGCGTGCATGACTATCTGCGGGGCTTCCCCAACCAGGTCGCAGCGCTGCTGGCGGTGGAACTGTGCTCGCTGACCGTTCAGCGTGACGACCACTCGGTGGCCAACCTCGTCGCGTCCAGCCTGTTCGGTGACGGCGCCGCCGCGGTTATCGCGACCGGGGCCGAGCTGGCTACCGGATTGCGGGCCGGGCCCAGGCTACTGGCCAGCCGCAGCCGCACCTATCCCGACACCGAGGACGTACTGGGCTGGGAGATCGGTAGTGACGGGTTCCGGATCGTGTTGTCGGTCGAGGTGGCGACCGTCGTAGAGAAATACGTGGCCGACGATATCCGCAATTTCCTGGGCGACCATGGGCTGACCACCGCCGACGTGTCGACATGGGTGCTGCACGCGGCCGGGCCCAAGGTCATCGACGCCGTCGAGAATGCGCTCGAGCTACCCGTTCACGCCCTGGATCGCACCCGAGACTCATTGCGCGACAATGGCAACATCTCGTCGGTGTCGGTGCTGGACGTGCTTCGGGCCACCATGGCCGATCCGCCGCCGCCACCGGGATCGTTTGGGATCATGATCGCCATGGGCCCGGGTTTTTCTTCCGAATTCGTACTGCTCGGCTGGTAGGCGATGTATTACCTGCTGATCCTGGCCGTCGGCGTGGAACGACTGGCCGAGCTGATCGTGGCCAGGCGCAACGCGCGCTGGTCTTTTGCCCAGGGCGGCAAGGAGTTTGGTCGTCCCCACTACGTGGTGATGGTCATTCTGCACACCGCGCTGCTGCTCGGCTGCCTCGTCGAACCCTGGGCTTTGCACCGGCCGTTCATCCCGTGGCTGGGGTGGCCGATGGTCGCTGTGCTGGTGTTGAGTCAGGGCCTGCGCTGGTGGTGCGTCAGGTCGCTGGGACGACGCTGGAACACCAGGGTCATCGTGTTGCCGCACGAGCCGTTGGTGCGGCGGGGCCCCTACCGGCTGATGCACCACCCAAACTATGTTGCAGTGGTGGCCGAAGGGTTCGCGCTGCCGATGGTGCACACCGCATGGCTGACCGCGCTGAGTTTCACCGTGGCCAACGCCATGTTGTTGACGGTGCGCCTGCGGGTGGAGAACTCCGTTTTGGGCTATTCATGACCTACGACACCGACCTGCTGATCGTCGGCGGCGGACCGGGAGGTCTGGCCACGGCGTTACACGCACGCAGGCACGGACTTTCGGTCATCGTCGCTGATCCGCGGGAGAGCCCGATCGACAAGGCCTGCGGCGAGGGGCTGATGCCCGGCGGTCTGGCCGAACTCATCGCGCTCGACGTCGACCCGGCCGGCATGCCGTTTCACGGCATCGCCTACGTCAGCGAAAATCGCCGCGCCGAGGCGCGGTTTCGCAGCGGTCCGGGCCGCGGCGTGCGGCGCACCGCGTTGCACGCGGCGTTGGCGGCGCGGGCCAAAGAACAAGACACCGAATGGATTCGGACCCGAGTGACCGGTGTGTCGCAGGACGCCCACGGTGTGACGGCCGGCGGTGTGCGCGCGCGGTGGCTGGTGGCGGCCGATGGATTGCATTCGGGAGTGCGGCGGGCGGTGGGAATCACCGCGACGGCGGGTAGCCCACGGCGCTACGGGGTGCGCCGGCATTACCGGGTGCCGGCGTGGTCGGAGTTCGTCGAAGTGCACTGGTCGCGCTGGGGTGAGGCGTACGTGACGCCGGTGGAACCGGACCTGGTGGGCGTGGCGATCCTGTCCCGTCGACGTCCCGAACTTTCGTGGTTTCCCTGGCTTTCCCATCATTTGCGCGACGCCGAACCCGGGCGAGCGCGCGGCTGCGGCCCGCTGCGGCAGGTGGTGTCCCGCCGCGTCGCCGGGCGGGTGCTGTTGGTGGGCGACGCGGCCGGCTACGAAGACGCCCTGACCGGTGAGGGCATCAGCCTTGCCGTCAAGCAGGCGGCCGCGGCCGTGCAGGCCATCGTCGACGACGCACCCGCCTCGTATGAGGCTGCCTGGCACCGGGTTACCCGCAACTACCGGTGGCTCACCCGGGGTTTGGTGCTGGCCAGTACGCCTTACCCGGTGCGACGGGCCATCGTGCCGGCGGGTGCGGTGCTGCCCTCGGTTTTCCGGTGGGCGGTTAACACCCTGGCGCGCTAACGCGCCTTCCAGATCGGCTCCCGCTTCTCGGCGAACGCCAACGGCCCTTCCTTGGCATCCTCGGATCGGATCAGCGAACTCATCTCACGCATGGTGCGTTGCCAGCCCGCTTCTTCGTCGGTGATGACGCCGTCGTCGACCCCGTAGGCGATGCGCTTGCTGGCCTGCACCGACAGCGGCGCGTTGACGGTGACCCGAGCGGCCAGGGTCAACGCGGCGTCCAACACCGAACCCTCCCTGACCACCTGGTTGATCAGGCCCCAGTCGTAGGCGTCGGCCGCGGTGATCGGCTCGCCGGTCAACAGCAGTTCCATCGCCAATTTGCGGGGCAGCTGGTTCACGATCCGGAAGACGCCACCGGCAGCGGCGATCAGCCCGCGCTTGACCTCCGGCAACCCGAACTTGGCCCGTTCGTGAGCCACCACCAGGTCGCTGGCCAGCGCCAGTTCGGTGCCGCCGCCCAGGGCGGTGCCGTTGACCGCGGCGATGGTGGGCTTGTCGATGAAATGGTGCACGTAACCGGCGAAGCCCCAATCCGCGTGGTCGGGGTGGTAGATGTTCTCCCGGCGGGCGATCGCCTTGAGGTCAGCGCCGGCGCAGAACGACGTGTCGCCGGCGCCGGTGATCACCACCGCCCGCACGTCGGGGTCGCGCTGGGCTTCGTCCAGGGCATCCCCGACGGCGCCGCTGACAGCGCCGTTGACCGCGTTGCGGGCCTCGGGCCGGTTGATCGTGATGACCATGACATTGCGGCGGCGCTCGACCAGCGCCCCCGGCTGGCCATCGGCTTGGGTCACAGCAGCTCCAGGATGGTGGCGTTGGCCTGACCGCCGCCCTCGCACATCGTCTGCAGGCCGTAACGAATTCCCTTGTCGCGCATGTGGTAAAGCAGGGTGGTCATCAGACGCGCGCCCGACCCGCCGAGCGGGTGGCCGAGTGCGATGGCGCCGCCGTTGGGGTTGAGCTTCTTCTCGTCGGCGCCGATGTCGCGCAGCCAGGCCAGCGGCACGGGGGCGAACGCCTCGTTGACCTCGTATGCGCCGATGTCGCCGATGGACAGACCGGAGCGCTTGAGCACCTTCTGGGTGGCCGGGATGGGCGCGGTCAGCATGATCACCGGGTCGGCCCCAGCTAGCGCCACGGTGTGCACCTTGGCGATCGGCTTGCGCCCCAACGACTTCGCCTTCTCCGCGGACATGAACAGCAGCGCGGCCGAGCCGTCGGAGATCTGCGAGGAGTTGCCGGCATGGATCACGCCGTCTTCCTTGAACGCCGGCTTCAGCGACGCCATCTTCTCCATCGGAGTGCCGCGGCGGATGCCTTCGTCTTTGAGCACGGTATTGCCGTCCTGGTCCTTGATGCCGACGATCTGGTCATCGAAGGCACCGGAATCCTGTGCGGCTGCGGCCTTTTCGTGCGATCCGAGGGAGAATTCGTCGAGCGCGAGGCGGTCGAGGCCCCACCGCTCGGCGATCATCTCCGCACCAATGCCCTGGTTGGGGATCTTGCCTTCGTAGCGGTCCAGAAAGGACTTGGGATAGGGCCGCCCGCCGTTGGCCAGCGACGACCCCATCGGGGTGCGTGACATCGACTCCACCCCGCCGGCGACGACGACGTCGTAGTGGCCGGCCGCGACCCCGGCTGCCGCGAAGTGCACCGACTGCTGGCTTGACCCGCACTGGCGATCCACGGTCACCCCGGGGACCGTCTCGGGCCAGCCGGCGGCCAGCAGCGAGGTGCGGGCGATGTCGAGGGCCTGCTCGCCGGCCTGCATGACGCAGCCCCAGATGACGTCGTCGACGAGCTCGGGGTGGATGCCGGCCTTGTGCACCAGACCGTTGAGGACCTGCGCGGACAGCTCGGCCGGGTGCACCCCGGACAGCCCGCCGTTGCGCTTGCCGATCGGTGAACGTAGCGCCTCGACGATGACGGCTTCAGCCATGACTATGTCTCCTTTGACAGCGTGATATTGAGTACATTGTTAACCAATGTAATCAGCGGGCGGGGGCGGGGGTCGGACTCCAGGCTAGGTTGCCGCCTTGACGCCGGGGGCGATCGGTCTTTGTGTCGCCGCGTTGTGGCCGGCGAAATCCCCCACGATGAGGCGATGATGATGTGGTGCGAGCGCGTTATCGGTGTTGGTCAGTGCGGTGAGTCGCGTCATCCGAGACGACCGGAGCTGGCTGCTCGGCACGCCTGCGGACGTCGCGTGGATTGACGCAGCCACGTCCATCGGCCTCAGCATCACCTCGGCGATCCCGCCGGTGTTCGACGACTACGCCACCGTGGTACTGGCAGAAACCCCGGAAGAGCAATTCGCGCACGAGCGGGCCGTGGTCGCGTTGCTCAGCAGGCAGTCGTCCGCCCAGCCGTGGTGGCTTGGGTACCTCGATACCGGCTGCTCCGACGTCGTCTTTCCCGACGCTCCGAGGGTGCGCATGTATGCAGATTGGCCGTATGTGCTTCTGAAGGCCGGACCGGAGCAGGCCGCCAGCTGGCGCGGCGCCGACTCATGGTCACCACGGTCTACCCGCCTACCGGACCTGATCTTCCCGGCGGATCGATCCTAGCTGATATCCACCCTCTGGGACGACGATTGGACCTGTATCGGTGGACCGGTTCGGCTCATCGACAGTTTCCTGAACGACTCGAAGCTGAGAGGCCGGACACGGCGAGTACGTATCGATGAAGACGCCACCCCGCCCGGGCATCAGGCGTTCTGACCGTGCACGTCTCAGATCTGGCGGTTCGGAATGGTCGGGCCCTGCCTCTGGCCCCAAGAGGTGGTGTCCTAACCTTCGTCGGTCTTGAAGCGGTCTGAGTAGCCCTCCGGGTGGCCTCGATTTAGACTCGCCCGCGTGGGATCGGATGAATTGCAGGTCTTTTGGTCAGCTAGGGGTACCCGAAAAGCGCACCCGCTTCCACAACAGTGCAAATGCGCTACCTACCGCTGATTATCGCGGCAGCCGGGGTCGGTTTGATCATCGCCGCCCCGGCACGATCACGGCGAGCCTGGATCACGTTGACATTACTGCTGACCGCTTTGGGTGCCATGACCGTCATCGACTGGTGTTTGCACCGGCCTACCGGCTCTGACATCACCTATTTGGTCACAGCAGCGATGATTGGCGGGTTGTCAGTGTTCGTCGGCAAGAAAGCCCGGGACTCCCGAAGCTGACCCCACGATGGTGCATTGCGTATTGGCGTGGGCGAAGTCCCGGGCTCTCCTCCGAAATAGCCAATCAGCAGCGAACTAGTTGCACCGTACATTGCGGATTGCTTCGATCGTCGTCAGCGCCGACACCCCGTGGTGCGTCTTGGTTCTCGTCTCGATTGAGCACAGTCACCCACCGAAAGGCTGCTGATCTCCTAGCTTTTTGAGACCGCAAAAAATTGCGAAGAACGGTGCGCTGGACGCCAGGCCCTTCGAGAGTGTGGGCTGCAGGACGCTAGAGGTTGCTAACGACCAGATAACGCACTCCGTGGTCGATTGAGGGCGCAAGCGCTGGGGCAGACCCCGATCATTTGGTATCAGGGCGGCCCGGTGATGGCCAATGCGTAAGTGATCACAGTTCGAACGCCACCGCGCCCGGCCGTACTCAGACCGCAGACTCCGGCCGCACACAACTTGACGCGTAGCCAACCAAGCAGGCCAATTTCGACAGATTCGGGAGTGATCAGATCTTTCTCAGAAGATTCGGGCGATATCCGGCGCGTGAATCTCATTCTGGCGCAACCCGACTAGATGCGGGCCATGCCGTCGTAGTTGTCGGAGCAGCAGCCACAGGGTTCGTCGTATTCGCTGCCGTAGTTGGCGTAGCGCGAGACGGTCCTGACCACCGCCGCGGCCGCACCGACATCAAGAACCGGCTCCGCGGCCGCCTGATCGAACGGCTTAAGGGCAGCCACGCTGACGACCAATGGGGATCGGTCATGGAGTTTGGCCGTGATGTCGGCAACGGGCCTGCCGTCGACGAACAAGGTGTACAGGTCGTGCACCGGAAATCCGTGGTTAAGTCGCAGCACCCACCACTGACCGGACTGCTGTGCGGCATAAGGAAAATGTGGCCGCGCAGTTCTGTCAATCGCGGGCCAGTCCACCGACGGACCTTCAGTGTGGGGCCTGTTCCAAATCCTATGCGCCGCCTGACCCGTTGCCGATGTGGAGTAAGGACTCATCGCATCAGGTCGTCGAGATGATCCTGGGGTCTCGAGCGCGCCTCAGGGCGGGTTTGCGGCTCGCAGCTGCGAACGAGCCGATATCTGGGCGCGCCACGACAACCTGCAGCTACCCGACGGTTAGGTCGCCGATTCCAGTACCGCCTTGAGCCGGGCGAGGTCCTTACCGTTGGCCCGCTTGATCGCCTTCGCCAAAACAGGTGCCGCAAGCCCGGAAAACCCTGACGGCTCACCGCGATTGCGCAGGGTCATCTTGGTCGTACCGTTCGGGCCGTCTTCCCACACGTAGGTCGTCTCCATCGGAAACGGTCCTTCCGCGGTGCGCATCACGAACCTGGTGCCCGGCCGCAGGTCCACCACCTCATAGGTGTAACTCAGCGTCCGACCGAGAAACCTTGCGGTAAAAGCAAACTGCGAGCCGACGGCTAGCGGCTTCGGTGATTTCCATTGCGCTGCTGTGATATTGGCGTACCACGCCTTAGCGTTGTCCGGGTCACAGGCATAGCCAAAGACTTCGGCGCGCGGCCGGGCGATCAGTATCACGCTTGTCACGTCGACTTTCATGTCACTTCTCGTCCCGCAGACCATTCGGCGATGCGCCGCTGGCGGTATCGGCGTTCGGGCATGGTGATCGCATCGGTCAGCGAAAGCCGTGTCGCCGCGACCGCCTCGGCGAACTTACCTTGACGGGCCAGCAGTTCACCGCGGACGGCATGCCAGCGCTGATCCGGCTCGAGTTCCGCCAGCTCCGCTAAACCCGCTGCGGGCCCGTCGGATTCGGCGACGGCGACCGCCCGGGCCAGCCCGGCAGGGGCGCTCGGCCACACCGACAGCAGCAGGTCGTAGAGCCGGACGATCTCGGCCCAGTCGGTGGTCTGGTACGACGCGGCCCGAGCATGCTCGGCCGCGATCGCAGCCTGCAGCTGGTAGGGATCGGCGACCGCGCCCGTGCGGCGCAGCGATTCGTCGAGCAGCCGAAGTGCCTCGGTGATCATGCCGATGTCCCACGCCGAGCGGTCCTGCTCGGACAGCGGCACTGGATCGCCGGCGTCGTCGAGCCGTGCGGCACGCCGGGATTCGGTCAGCAGCAGCAGCGCCAGCACCGCCATCGGCGCCGGTTCGTCCGGCATCAGCTGGTGCACCAGCCGCGCCAGGCGCAGTGCCTCGCGAGTGCTGTCGACGTCGGTCAACCGGTCGCCGCCGGCCGCGGTGTGGGCAATCGTGTAGGACGTGTGCAGCACCGCGCACACCGCCGCCACCCGGCCCGGCAGCTCTTCGTCGGCCGGCACCCGATAGGGGATGCCGGCCCGGGCGATCTTGGCGCGTGTGCGGGTCAGGCGCTTGGCGACGGCCGCCTCGCTGGTCAGCAACACCGCCGCGATCTGCGCCGGCGACAGGCCGCACAAGGTGCGCAGCGCCAGGGTCACCTGGGCCTCCAGCCCCAGCGCCGGGTGGCAGCAGGTGAAGATCAGCCGCAGCCGGTCGTCGGCCACCATGCTGTCGGGCGGCAGGTCGGGGACCGCGAGCTCCATGCTGGCACGCTCCTTCTGCGCTCGAGCGCCCTCGCGGCGCAGCAGGTCGATCGCCACCCGGCGCGCGGTCACCGTCAGCCAGGCCCGCGGTTCGTCGGGCACACCGTTGCGCGGCCAGTCCCGCAGCGCGCGTAATGCCGCTTCCTGAACCGCGTCCTCGGCGACCTGCAGCGAGCCGACCGTCCGGACGAGGGTTGCCAGGATGCGGGTGCCCTCCATCCGGACGGTCTCGGCGAGCGCCGATTCCGCGGTCAAGCGAAATCGATGATGGGACGCACCTCGACGGCGCCGTCCCAGGCCGCCGGGATCTCGGCGGCGATCCGCAGCGCCTCGTCCAGGTCGGCCGCCTCGATGAGATAGAAGCCGGTCAGGGCCTCTTTCGTTTCGGCGTACGGACCGTCGCTGGTGACGACGTCACCGCCGCGGGCGCCGGTGACCCGCACCGTCGTCGCGGTCGCGGTCGGATACAGCGCTGCGCCACCGCGGATCGCTGCGGCGTGGTCCTGGCCGAACTTCATGTAGTCGGCCATATCGGCGGCCTGCTCGGGGGCTGACCAGTCGACGTCCCTGGTGTAGGTGAGCGCGGCGTATTGCGGCATGGTGTCCTCCTTGTCTCGATGATCATCCGGGCAATTCGCGGATGTCATCAAGAGGACGATCGGGATCGGCCCGATCAGGACACCCCGGCGAAAGTCGGACCGAACAGCACCGGAAGCGACGTGGGCGACCGGAAAACCTGGCCGCGGATATGCGGGTCGTCACCTGCGGGATCCAGACGCAGGTTCGGCAGCCGGTCAAACAGCAGGTTGAGCGCCACCCGCATCTCCAGCCGGGCCAGATGCATGCCCAGGCAGACGTGCACGCCGTGGCCGAAGCCGATGTGCGCCCTGGCCGCGCGGAAGATGTCGAACCGATCCGGATCGGGGTAGCGGTCCTCCTGCCGGTTTGCCGCACCCAGCATCGGCATCACCGAGGAGCCGGCCGGAATCGGCACCGCGCCCAGCTCGGTGTCACGGGTGGCGATGCGAGTGATGGTCAGCAGCGGCGGTTCCCAGCGCACCGCCTCCTCGATCGCCTGCGGCAGCAGTGCGCGCTCGGCCCGCACCGCATCGAGTTGGTCTGGGTTGCACAGCAATCCGTACAGCATGTTGCCCAGCGACCGGTAGGTGGTCTCGACGCCGGCGGGGAGCAGCAGCCGCAGGAAGGAGAAGATCTCCTCGTCGGAGAGCTTCTCCCCGTCGATCTCGGCCCGGGCCAGGCCGCTGATCAGATCGTCGCGGGGTTCGCGCCGCCGCGCGGCGAGGATGGGCGCGAAGTACTCCTGCAGGGCCTGCGAGGCGGCCCGGCCCCGCTCCGGGTTGACGGTGAAACTGAGCAATGAGATCGACCAGCGCTGAAACTGCGGATAGTCCTCGCGTGGCAGACCCAGCAGACCGGCGATGATCTGCGTCGGATAGGGAAAGGTGAACTCCTTGACCAGATCGGCGTGTCCGCGACCGGCGAACCGGTCGATCAGCTCATTGCCGACATTGCCGATCAGTTCGTCCTCCCAGCGAGCCAATGCCTTCTGCGAGAAGGCTTTTGCCACCAGAGCGCGATGGCGGCCATGTTCGGGTTCGTCCATGCCGAGCATGACGTGGCGGCCCAGCACGTCACCGAAGGCATCGATGATGATCGCCGACGAGAACGTCTCGTTGTCCCGCAGCAGCTGCGCGACGTCTTCATGGCGGTAGACGATGAAGACGGGCTTGGATTCCTCGTGCGGCATGGCCGAGAAGTCGATGCGCTGCACCGGTTGCTCGCGCCGCAGCCGGGCCAACTCGGTGTAGGGATCCCGGACGTCGCCGGATACCACGTCGTCGAAGGCCCCGAAATCCTCGAGATCGTCGAACAGCTGCATGCGCGCCCCCTTCAGGTAGCCGGATAGCCCACCGACTTGATCTGGGTGTACTGGTCGAACCCGGCGATCCCGTTCTGCCGGCCTACCCCGCTGTCCTTGTAACCGCCGAACGGGGTGTCGGCGCCGTACGGCGCGGCGCCCTGCACACCGATGAAGCCGGCCCGCAGCCGCCGGGCCACCGCCAGCGAGTGCTCCAGCGAACCTGACATCACGTTGCCGGCCAACCCGTACACGCTGTCGTTGGCGATCCGGATCGCGTCTTCCTCGTCGTCGAATCCGATGACCGACAGCACCGGGCCGAAGATCTCCTCCTGGGCAATCGTCATGGAGTTGTCGACGTCGACGAAAAGCGTTGGCCGGACATAGAATCCCTTGTCGAAACCGGTGGCCGCGTCGGGACCGCCGACCAGGCAGGTGGCACCCTCCTCGACTCCCTTGCTGATGTAGCCCAGTACGCGCTTGCGTTGCTTGTCGGAAATCACCGGTCCGCACAGGGTGGCCGGATCCTGGGGGTCGCCCGGCATGACGTTGTCGTAGATGCTCTTCAGGATCGCCACTCCCTCGTCGTAGCGGGACCGCGGCAGCAGCATCCGGGTCGGGTTGGCGCAGCCCTGCCCGGCATGCATGCACGGTGCGATGCCGATCGCACACGCCAACCCGAACTCGGCGTCCTCGAGCACGATGGTGGCCGACTTACCGCCGAGTTCCAGAAACAGCCGCTTGAGCGTCGCCGCACCCTTTTCCATGATCCGCTTCCCGACGACGGTCGAACCGGTGAACGAGATCAGGTCGACCTTGGGCGAGAGCGTGAGCTCTTCGCCGACCAGATGATCCGACGCGGTGACGACGTTGACGACTCCCGGTGGGATGTCGGTTTTTTCGGCGATCAGGCGGCCCAGGCGGGTGGCGTTGAACGGGGTGTCCGGCGCCGGTTTGAGCACCACGGTGTTGCCGGTGCCCAGCGCCTGGCCGAGCTTGTTGATGGTGACCTCGAACGGGAAGTTCCACGGCACGATCGCGCCGACCACCCCGACCGGTTCCCGCCAGACCTTGCGGCTGGTCAGCTGCCCGGTGATGCTGACCAGCGCGTCGCCCAGGTCCGTTTCCCAGGGGTATTCGTCGATCAGCTTGGCGGGATAGCGCAGCGCGTCGGCCAGCGGCGCATCCAGTTGCGGCCCGTAGGTGATCGCCCGGGGCGCGCCGGCTTCAGCGATGAGCTCCTCGCGCAGCTCCTCCCGTTCGGCCTCGATGGCCTCTTGAAGCTGCAGTAGGCAGCGCTTACGCAATTCGGGATTGGTCGACCAGTCGGTCTCGTCGAAGGCCCGCCGGGCCGCGTCGATGGCCCGGTGCATATCCGCCTTCGACGCGTCGGCGACCTCCCCGATCGGCTCCTCGGTGGCCGGGTTGATGTTGGTGAAGGTGCCGGCCTGTCCGTCGACGAGCTTGCCGTCGATCATCATCCTGGATTCGAACCGGACCTTTACAGTGTCAGCCATGTTTGTTCAGCTCTCTTCAGACGAGGCTCACTATTCCGGCGCTCGTAGTGCCCCAGAGCGCGGGAGACCCAGCGCCAGCCGGGTCACCCTATGGAGAGCCTTACTGGAAAGCAGCCGGTTGGCAACCATCAGCAACCGGGCGTCGAGTCCCACGGCGCGCCGGGCAAAGGGCGAGCGGTCCTCGACGGCCCCGGCCAGCGCGCGGGCAAACTGCTTGGGTGGGCGCGCAAATCGCATGGCGGCCCGGCCGCGCCGGTCGATTTTGCTGTGCAGCGCGGCGTAGGGCCCGGTGAGGTTGCGGTGATCCGATGTCCCGGCGTCGGTGATGATGTCGGTGTCGAAGGTTCCGGCCACCAGGACGGTGACGCCGAGTCCGAACGGCGCCACCTCGGCGGCCAACGATTCGGCCCACCGTTCGAGTGCGCCCTTGGCCGCGGAGTACGCCGCGATCTCCGGCATGCCGCGCACGCCGCCCTGGCTGGAGATCATGACGATGCGTCCTTGGCCCGCGGCGCGCATCGACGGCAACAGCGCCTTGGTCAGCAGCACCGGCCCGAGCACGTGGGTGGCGAACATCCGCTCCCACAGGTCAATCGGCGTCTCCTCGACGGTCCCGGCCGCGGAGATGCCCGCATTGTGCACCAGCACCCGCGGAGCGCCGACGGCCTCCTCGATCGCCTTGGCCGCGGCATCGACGGATGCCTGGTCGGTCAGATCCAACTGGACCGCTATCAGCCGCGAATCCTCTTCTGCGGCACCGGCAGTCGACCGCAGTGCCGCCAGCCCGGACTCCGGTGAGCGGATCGCGGCCACCACCCGCCACCCCTGCCGGTACAGGTGCGCGGCCGACGCGAAGCCCAGCCCGCGAGACGCGCCGGTGATGACGACGGCAGGTGGCTCACCCATGCGCCGCCCCACAGCGGCCGCCGTCGGCGGGCGGCGTCACGTCCGGGCGGCCGTGCGGCTGTGCGCTCATCCAAGTCGACCAGATGCCCACCGAATACGGGCCCGGCTGGCCGTTGCGTTCGTAAAAGCCTTGCGGGTCATAGACTTTGGCCTCCGGATAGGGCCATGGGCAGGCGACGGAGGTGGCGGTTCGAGTCCATTTGATGACGGCGAAGCCGGTGCCGTACGCGAAGTAGGCGAGGTTGATCAGCACGAACATCACCGCGAACATCGCGAGCTTGGGCCGCCCGGGAAGGATCCGTGCCCGCTGGGCGAGCTTTTCGGCGACGGTGCGGCCGGTGTCGTCCCGATAGAGCAACACTCCCGCGGGGATCATCACGAAAGTGACCATCACGGTTTCCCAGATGAACGGGAACTGGTAGGTCTGGCCGGCGAAGGCCGACCCGAACGGAATGACCTGGGAATAGACATAAAAGCCGGTGCGTACCAGCGTCATCTCGAGCATCGCGTCGATGACCATGCCCACCGGCAGGATGATCACCGCCAGCGTGATCAGCGGATGGCGCCAGACGAACGAGCCGAGCGGGCGCCGGGCCTGGATCTTGCGCAGGATCCAGATCGCCGGGAAGTAGGGGCCCAGATAGAACATGATGTAGCCGATCACCAGGAACGGTTCCACCGTGGGCGACAGTGACACCAGCGGCCAGTCCTCCGGCCAGTGCCACAGTTGCGGGTTGTAGACGGCGTAGGGCGCCCAGTTCATGATCGGGTCCTGCCAGACGATCAGCGTGGTGACGATGCCCATGAGCAGGACCGGGTGGGCCGGGTAGCGGCGCCAGGCCACCACGTAGACCGCGATGATCACCGACATCGCGATGATCGTGAAGATCTGGAACAGCCCCAGCCAATGCTGGTAACCGAACAGCGGCTCGACCGGGCGGGGCGCGCCGGTGACCTCCGGATTGCGGATTCGCGGCGAGACGGCGCCCTTTCGCGCGTGGTGGGCGACGACGGCGAGCACGGCGACGGCTATGAATATCCACCCGACAGCCCACCCCGAGCCCCTCTGGCGCGTGGCCGTGACCGACGGCGCTGCCTGCTCGGTGGTCATCGCTCAACCGGCGCCGAAGCGATCGACGAGATGGGAGTTCACGCCGTCGGGGTCCAGCCTCCGCGCCACCAGGTAGCCCGCACCCATCCAGCCCCGCCGGGTCCACTTCCCCAGCGAGACCCGGGTCCCCGGGGCACCGGCGGCGGCGGGCAGCATCTTCACCCGCTCCAGCGCCTCCTTGACGCCGCGGGGGCTCAGCGGGTGGGCGTCGGCAAAGGCGTGTAGCAGCGTATTGGCGATGTCGTGGTTCACCACCGGCACGCAATACTGGGGCCGACGGCCGTATTCCGACTCGTAGCGGTCCAGGAACGCCTGGCCCACGCGGTTGTCCTCGTCGTACTGGTCGATCCCGGTCCAACCCATCAAGGCCTGCCACATAATCGGATTGATCCAGGCGTTCTGAAACGCGGTGCTGGTGAACCGGGGCGGATCCCAGTCGAGTTCGGCCAGGGCCAGGTTGATGAACACGATGCCGAAGCCGAACCCGCAGTGCACCAACGCGGACGGCTTTGCCTCGTGCACGGTGCGCATCGCCTGGGTGACGTCCTGTGCGGTTTGGGCGATCTGCACTTCGGCCACAATACGAATGCCTTTGCGCCGGGCCGTGTTTCGGAAGTTGGTGAGATAGCTCTGACCGACCAGCGATTGCTCGACCAGGACGGCCACCTCGGTGTGGCCGCCCTTGGCGAGCAATTCCGCCCAGAAGATCGGCTCGTCGGTCATCGACCCTTGCGGGAACGCGAACGTCCACTCCCCCAACCAGTCGTCGCTGCCGCAGACGTTGATGGCCGGCACCCGGAACCGTTCTTCGATCGCCTCTTTGGTGGGCACGGCGTTCTCGCTGATGTGCGGCCCGAACACCGCCAGACAGCCCTCGTCGACCAGTTCGCCGTAGGCGTCGATGACGGCCTTGACCGCGCCTTTGGGCAGCCCCTCCACTTCCCGGTACACGATCTCCACCGGACGGTCGATGACCCGTTGCCGCAGCCCGTCGGCGAATACCAATTCGAACGGCTGGGTCAGGTCGTCGCGCATCTCCTGCGGATAGAACTCCGGCAGCAGGAGGTCGAAGAGGTAGCCGATCTTGATCGGTTGCGCGGTGCTCTCGTAGGACAAGTCTCCATCTCCGTCAGCGGCTCCCGATAAACCTAACATTTGTTCTGACATTAGCGCGGTGGGCGGCGCAGCGTCAATCGCCATCGGCTAGGTGTCGGACAGGTAGACATCGATCAACTCCGACAGGCCATTACCGGCGTGAATGTCGTCGGTCAACGGGCCGGCGACGGCGGCGCGGGCCGCCTCCCGGGTGCCGAGCCCCTCGGCGATCAGCCGGCCCGCGGCGATGAGCACCCTGGTCGACGCCACCTCACGCAATCCGCGGTTTTCCAGCCGCCGGATCGCTTGGGCAAGCCGCACCAACTCGGCGGCCGCCTCGGAGCCGACGCCGGCCTCGTGAGCAACGATCTTTTCCTCGACATCGGCTGGGGGAAAACAGAATTCGATGGCCACCAGGCGCTGCCGGGTGGAGTCCTTGAGATCCTTGAGGACGCTTTGGTACCCGGGGTTGTAGGACACCACCAGGCAAAAGCCAGGTGCGGCATCCAGTGTCACGCCCAGGCGTTCGAGCGGAAGCTGGCGACGGTGATCGGCCAGGGGGTGCAACACGACGGTGGTGTCCTGGCGCGCCTCGACGACTTCATCCAGGTAGCAGATCGCGCCCTCGCGAACGGCGCGGGTGAGCGGGCCGTCGACCCACTCCGTTTCCCCACCGCGCAGCAGGAACCGCCCGACCAGATCCGCGGTCGTGAGGTCGTCGTGGCAGGCCACCGTCACAAGCGGCCGCTGCAGATCATGGGCCATGGCTTCCAGGAACCGCGTCTTGCCGCAGCCGGTGGGCCCCTTGAGTAGCACTGAGAGGCCTTGACGGAAAGCGGCCTTGAAGACGTGTTCCTCATTGCCCACCGACACGTAGAAGGGACGGGACGCCGCGGGTGTCGCCCCGTCGTTGCCTGCGCCCGCATTGCCTGTGCCTGGCATGGCCGCAGCGTAACGCGGAACAGATATTTGGCTCAACTCTCGGCGGGCCTGCGAACTTCGGCCGAGCGCAGGGCCGCGCGAAACAGCGGCCCGGCCACCCGCCGAAGTTGTTCCGGCTCGGCGATGGCGGCCAGCGCCGCGCTGCCGAAGACCCGCTGCAGTTCCTCGGGATCGGTGCTCGCCCCGACGGCCAGGCACACACAGCCGGTGCCACGGCCGCGGGCTTCGGCCAGCGCACGACGGGAGTCCGCCGCCCCGTAGGCGCGTTCGTAGCCGTGGTCGTAGGCCAACCCGTCGGACACCACGACCAATAGCCGCCGCGTCGTACCGCCACCGGATTCCAGCACGGCCGCACCGTGGCGGATCGCGGCACCGAGCCTCGAATACCCGCCGGGCACCAGGCCGCCGAGCCGTCGCAGCGCAGGAGCATCCAGCGGATCGTCGAAACGCTTGACCGGCACCAGTTGCACGGCCGCCCGCCCCTGCGAGTGGAATGCATAGAGCGCCAACCGATCTCCGAGATCATCAAAGGCAATAGCGAGTGCCGCGGCGACGGCCCGTTGCTGTTCGTGCACCGTCTTTCCGGTCGCAGCCGGCTCGGCGACCGAGCCGGAGATGTCCAGCAACAACAGCACCGCAAGATCACGTCGGCGGCGCAGCCGATCGAGGTAGATCGCGTCAGTGGGCAGCGAGCCGGCCGCCGCGTCGAGGCGGGCCTCGACCGCCGCATCGATATCGATGTCCTCGCCGTGCAGCTGCCGGCGAAACCAGTCCGGCCCCAGACCGAGGCGGGCCAGGGAGCGCCGTAATGCATAGCGGTCCAGGCAATCCGGAAACGATGCGTCGCCGACAACCGCCGGCATTTCGCGTACCGTGCACCAGTTCGGCCGATAGCAGCGACGGTGGACATCCCACTCGGGATAGCTGACCGACTCCGCTTTCCCGCGTGGTCCGCCGGCGCGTTCGTCGAACAATCCGGCCGGTGCCGTCGACAACACCCCTTGCGCGGACCCGATCCCTGAGCGGGTGCGGTGGGCGGGGGCGTCGGCCCCCGGCTGACCGCTGTCTCCGAGCCGGCGCACCGGGCGCAGCATGCGGCGCAGCAACCGGCCGAGGGCTCCGGAACCGCCGATTGGGCTGGGGAAGACGGTCTCCTGTGGGCCTGCGGGATCGTCGTCGAGGTCGGCCGGTGCCGGCCCGGCCTGACGACCATGCTCACCGCCCGCCGGCGCATCTCGGTGCGTTGCCAACTGGGCCAGCAGCTTCCGGGCGTGGATGGCGCCGAAGCTCGCCGGCGCGCCGGCGACGGGGTGCGGGCTCCGCGCGACAGCCAACGAGGCGGCCGGCGAATGGGTGCGAGCGGCGATGTCGCGGTCGATCAACCCCCGCGTTGGCTCCGGTAACCAGTATTCGTTGGCCGCCAGCGCCCGGTGCCCCTCCACCGCGAGATATCGCCTGGCAACCGCCGGGCGCCGGTTGAGCGCGCGGACCAGATCCGGATCGAGACTTCCCGCCGCCAGCAGCGACGCCTGCACGGCCAGCGAGGCGAGCTGATCGCGCCCCGGCAGGGCGGCGTCGACAAAGATGGTGCGGCCATCGGTCCACGCCGGCTCACCGGCGCCGGCCGGGGCGACCCGTACCGTACGGCCCGCGATAGCGGAGGCCACGATGCCCAGTCGCGGCAGCCGATCGGTGTGGTGCTGGTCGCCAGTCACGCGGTTCGTCCTGGTTGATCGTGTTGACCAAATATCTGTTCCAACGTAGAGTCCGGCTTGACAGGCAGTCAATCGCGCAAGGTCGACACACGCACGTGGACTTCTCATACCCGGCGGAGGTGGAACAGTTCCGCGACGAGCTACGCAGCTGGCTCTCGGCGAATCTGACCGACGAATTGATCACCGCCCGCCGATCCCCCGGCCGCAGCGACGCGGTATTCGACATGTTGCGTGCCTGGAACGCGACCCTGGCCGACGCCGGCTGGGCGGCCGTTTCCTGGCCCCCTGCGTACGGTGGCCGCGGCGCCACCGTGCTCGAGCAGCTGGTCTACACCGAGGAAACCACCCGCGCCCGAGCCCCCTTGCCGCTCAACGTCATCGGCATGAACAACATCGCTCCGGCGATCATGCAATACGGCACCGAAACGCAGAAGACGACACTGCTGCCGCGGATGTTGCGCGCCGACGATATCTGGTGCCAGGGCATGTCGGAGCCCGACGCCGGATCCGACCTCGCCGCGCTGCGAACCCGCGCGGTGCGCGACGGCGACACCTTCGTGGTCAACGGACAGAAGATCTGGACCTCGCTCGGGCACCGCGCCGACTGGTGCCAGCTGTACGTCCGCACCGATCCCGAGGCGCCCAAACACCGGGGCATCTCCTGCCTGATCGTCGATATGAGGCTGCCCGGTATCGAGGCTCGGCCGCTGGTCACGCTCAACGGCGACACCGACTTCGCCGAGGTGTTCTTCCACGATGTGGTGGTGCCGGCCGGCGCGCTGCTGGGTCCGCTCAACGCGGGCTGGCAGGTCGCCACCACCACGCTGAGCCACGAGCGGGCCGGGGCGGCGCGACTTTACACCGAATTGCAGGTGCGGCTCGAGGAGCTGGCGGCGGACTTCGCCGCAGTCGGGGTCGGCGAAGACCCGGTGACGTTGCGGCGCCTCGGTGAGATCGCGGTGCGCGTGAAGTATCTCGAAGTGCTATGTCTGCGCTCGATTTCGGCGACCCTGCACGGCGGCTCGGAAATCACCGCCTTGGGGTCGGCCAGCCTGGCCAAGACGGTGTGGGGTGAGATCGGCCAAGATCTGGCCGCGCTGGCTTTCGATGTGCTGGGTCCGCAGGCTCACCGGTGGGCCGACTACCGGCTGACGTCGCGGTCGCTGACCATCGCCGGCGGCACCACGCAGATCAACACGAACATCACCGCGCACCGCGTGCTGGGGTTGCCGCGCCGATGAACCTGGAACTGTCCGAGGAGCAGCTGGCGCTGCGCGACACGGTGCGGCGCTTTCTCGCCGAGAAGGCGCCGATTTCGGGACACGTGCGCGCGCTGCTCGACGATCCCACCGGCACCACCGAGGCGGTATGGCGCGGCCTGGCCGAGCTGGGGACAACCGGGCTGTTGGTGCCACCCGAATACGGCGGCGCCGGCATGACGATGGTCGAGGCCGGCGTGGTCGCCGAGGAGCTCGGCGCCGCCTTGCACCCGGGGCCCTGGTTGTCCACAGCGGTCGCGGCGACGCGGGCGCTGCGCCGGTGCGACGCCGGCCCCGCCGCGGCCCAGATCTTCACCGGGATAGCCGAGGGCACCACGATCGCCACCGTGGGCCCATTGGACATCAAGACCCTGCCGACAGCCGACGGCACGACCCTCGACGGCGAGCTCGCCTCGGTTCCCGACGCCGCAGCCGCCCACGTGCTGTTGGTTCTCGCTCAAAACGGGCACGACACCGAGCTTTTCGCGGTCGACACCGCTTCCCCCGGCGTTTCGGTGATGCCCAAGCGCGGTATCGACCAGACCCGCAAGACGTTTCGGGTCGAGCTCGACGGTGTGCCGGCAAACCGGGTGGCCACCCCGTCGCCGGCCGCCGTTGCGGCCGTCGTCGACGACGTGCTGATCGCCATGGCCGCCGATGCGCTCGGCGCGGCCCGCGCCGTCATGGACTCGGCCGTCGAATACGCAAAGGTGCGAAAGCAATTCGGCCAGGCCATCGGCTCGTTCCAGGCGATCCAGCAGCTGTGCGTCGGCATGTACGAGACGGTCGAGCTGGCCCGCAGCGGGGTGATCCACGCGTTGTGGGCCTCGGATGCCTTGCCCGAAGACGCCGCCGACGAGCGACACTTGTGCGCACTGCGGGCCAAGGGTTTCGCCGGGCGGCTGGCCACCGTCGCCGACACGGCGATCCAGATTTTCGGCGGCATCGGCTACACCTGGGAGCACGACGCTCACCTCTATCTCAAACGCCTGCTGAGCTGGAGCGCATTTCTGGGTGGACCCGACCGCTATCTCACCGAACTCGGTGCGCGCCTTGCGCACCCAACAACAGAAGGCTACCGATGATCGATTTCACCGACCAGGTCGCGATCGTCACGGGCGCCGGCCGGGGGCTCGGCCGGTTGTACGCACTCGAGTTGGCCCGCCGCGGTGCCGCGGTGGTGGTCAACGATGTCGGTGCGACCATGCACGGCGACGGCTCCGACGCCAGCGTCGACCGACGCACGCCAGACCGGTAGCGACTGGTGCGCCAGATGCCGGTCGCAGTTGGCACTGGGGCGGCCCAGTCGCTATCCGATCCCGGTAACTGGTATCACGCCGGATCGGGACTGCGGTGCCTGAGGGCCGGCCCCGCCGCGGCCTATCGTCTCACCGGGCATCCCGGAAGCACCGGTACCGCTCGGCATCGGCATCATCGGCATACCGGGCGAACTCGGCTCTCCTGTCAGCGCCGCCGGGGCTGGGATACCGGCCGCACCCAAACCCGACATCGCCGAACTCGCCATCGGCGCCGGCACAGACCCCTGCCAAGTCGGCGGAACCGACAGGCCCCCGACCATCCGGGCGTTACCCAAGTCCGCCGCCATCGGCGAACCCAGCCCTCCGCCGCCCAATGACGTAATTTCAGCATGAGGAGGCGTCACCAACTTCGGCACGTCCGCCGGCAACCCACTGGCAACCACACCGGCCACTCCGCCGACTGGTGTGCGCGCTGCATTGCTCATCAAACTCATGAGCGGCGACATCGCCATGCTCAGCGGATACATCAACACCGGCACACCCGACAAGAGCAATGAACCCAGCCCCGAGCCGGCGTTTGAACCGATCGCCACGAGATCCTGAGCCGGCGCCGCCGCGGACGAAACCACCGCCGGCACACCCGAGGCAGCTTGCGACGCCGACCCGGCCAACCCGGCCCACCCGGCCAAGCCGGGATTGGACGGCGGCGGACTAAACGGCGTCATTGTCGACGCCACCGATGCCGCGCCGGCGTGATACCCCGCCATCGCGGCTACATCCTGCGCCCACATCTCCTGGTAGTCGAACTCCGTAGCTGCGATCGCCGGGGTGTTCTGAGCCAAGAAATTCGTTGCCACCAACGACAGCAGCGACATCCGATTGGCGGTCACCGCCCCGGGATGCACCGTCGTCGACAGAGCCGCCTCGAACGCTGTCGCCGCAACCCGAGCCTGAACAGCGGTCACCTCCGCCTCCCCGGCCGCCCCGCTCAGCCAGCCCACAAATGGTGCCGCCGCAGCCGCCATCGACATCGATGCCGGACCTGACCACTGCCCGGTCGCCAATCGGGTTACCACCGAATCAAACGACGCTGCCGATGCCCGCAAATCCGCTGCCAGGCTCAGCCAGGCCGACGCCGCTCTCCACAGCGGGCCCGACCCGCAACCGCCAAAGATTCGCGCCGAATTGACTTCCGGCGGCAGCCAAGCGAAGTCCAAAATCATCTCAACCTAAACCCTTCCGCCGTCGTTAGCCGAAATGCGGCAGCACTGATATACATTGCACTCCAAAACAATTCGAACTCATTGGTGATGACGAGCACCCGAAAGCGCTACCACACGGTCGACTCAGGCGATATCCGAATCACGCTGATATAGAACGATATTCCAAGTCAGACCGGACGCCGCGCTAGTTCGCGTACCACCAAGCAATGAGAATTCGTGAACAAGTATCTGAGTCATCCAGTGAATCCAGCCTTTTCAATGCGGATGGTTACCCGCTGTCACATCGCGGTTGTCGGGAACCGCAGCCGAACCGGGATCTTCAGCCGGACAAAAACTCCCACAAACCATACGCCTTGTCAACAGTTGCCTTTGGCTACGCTTACGTAGCCGGAAGTTACGAATTCGTAGTCTATTAACACTATTTCGAGCGTCCGAGCTATCCCGCGCGCCGCCTGGCTGTCTACTGAATCGCGCCGCAGAACGCCGCCACTGCCGGTGTAAAATTGTGCAATCACCTGAAATGCCTTGGTGGGACGTCGTCTCGACGAGCACATCGGTCCTTCAAGACCAGCTCCTGGCCGAAATGTAGCGTACGTCAGGGACTCTGATTGACGACCGTCGAGAAACATGCTGCAACCGAGCGGCTGCGGTGCTAGTCTGCAGAGACCCAATTGCACGGAGGGGAATGGGCGCGTGCAGTCCGGGAGCAAGTGGTTACCCGACAAGCGCTCAGTGCGATTAGGAGATCTCCATGTCATTTGTGTCCACGGTGCCCGAGGCATTGCAGACCGCCGCAACCGACTTGGCGACTATCAGATCCTGGCTCGGCGAGGCCAATGCCACTGCGGCCACAGCTACGACGGAAATACTCCCCGCAGGCGCCGACGAGGTGTCGGCAGCGATCGCAGCGCTGTTTTCCGCGCAGTCACAAGTCTGGCGAACGTTCAGTCAGGACGCTGCGTGGCTTCATCAGCAGTTTGTGGATGTCCTCAACGGTAGCGCCGTCAAGTATGCGACCACCGAGCTGGAGAACGCCGAGCGGAATGTCCTGCAGGTCATCAACGAACCGACCGAGTATTTGTTCGGGCGCCCGCTGATTGGCAACGGCGCCAACGGGGCTCCCGGGACGGGACAAAACGGCGGGGACGGCGGCATTCTCTGGGGAAACGGGGGTAACGGCGGATCAGGTGCGCCCGGCCACGCCGGCGGCAACGGTGGCGACGGCGGGATATTCGGCTCCGGTGGCGCCGGCGGAGCCGGTGGAAACGCCGTGAACGGCACCGCCGGCGCTGGCGGCGCGGGCGGGGCCGGCGGGTTGTTCGGCTCCGGCGGCGCCGGCGGGGCCGGCGGGATGTCGATGGACGGCACCGGCGGTGCCGGCGGAACCGGTGGAACCGGAGGACTTTTCGGCACCGGAGGGACCGGCGGCGCCGGCGGGGCCGGTGTGGGAAACGGAGGTGCCGGCGGGTCCGGTGGCAACGCCTGGCTTGCCGGATCGGGGGGCGCCGGAGGTGCCGGCGGAGGTGCGGGAACCTCCGGCTCGGGCGGCCAGGGCGGATCCGGAGGCAATGGCGGGTGGCTTTCCGGCAACGGTGGCGACGGCGGAACCGGTGGCGCCGGCGCCGTCAACAACGGGGGTAACGGTGGGGCCGGCGGCAATGCCGGTTTGCTCTCCGGAAACGGCGGTGACGGCGGCGTCGGCGGATACGGCAACAACAACGGAGGCAGCGGTGGCGCGGGCGGCGACGCCGGCTGGCTCGCCGGTGACGGCGGCAATGGCGGGACCGGCGGAGTGGGCGGCACCACCAACGGCGGCAGCGGCGGCGACGGCGGCAGCGGAGCCTGGCTTTCGGGCAACGGCGGCGCCGGCGGCGCCGGCGGCCAGGGCGTCGCCAACGGCGGTAACGGCGGGGCCGGCGGCAACGCGGGACATTTCTTCGGATCGGGCGGCGCCGGCGGCGGCGGCGGAAACGGGTTGAGCGGCAACGGCGGGGCAGGCGGCACCGGTGGCAATGCCGGCCTGATCGGCGACGGCGGTAACGGTGGCGACGGCGGTGCCGGCTACGTCAGCGGCGGAAACGGCGGTAACGGCGGCAACGCCTCGATGATCGGCAACGGTGGTAACGGCGGTAACGGCGGGACGGGACATTCGCCCGGCGCTGGCGGGACCGGCGGTGCGGGTGGGAAGCTGATCGGGCAGCCCGGCTTCGATGGGGTAGCGCCCGCGCGACAACCACTTCCGTTGGTCAGTGACGTGTCCTGACGTCGTCGCGACGGCGGCATGCTACTTCTCGAATTTGGCTCGGCCGCAATGCCTCTGGGCGCCGTTCCGATCCGGGCCTATCCGATCCCGGTCCGCGGTATCACGCTGGGCCGCGACTGCACCGGATTTCCGCCCGCCCCACCGCGGCCCATCATGCCGCCGGGCATCCCGGTGCCGGCACCGCCCATGCCCATCGGCATCGGCATCATCGGCATCCCGGTGGGCCGCGCCGCCCCGGTCAGCTCCGCCGGATTGGGCATGCCTGCAGCACCCAAGCCCGATAACGGCGAACTAGCCATCCGCGTCGGTGTCGAGCCCTGCCACGTCGGCGGAACCGACATCGTCCCCACCATCCGGGCCTTACCCAGACCCGCCGACATCGGCGCACCCAGCCCGCCACCGCCAAACGGCTTGGTCCCAGGATGAGCCGCACCCACGAACTTCGGCTCGGCTGCCGCCGCTCCGCCCGCCGTGGCACCGGCCAACCCCGCGGCCGGAGTGCGCGCCGCATTGGTCAGCACGCTCATCAACGGCGAAATCGCCATGCTCACCGGATACATGAACGACGACAACGGCACCGACTGCAGCATCGCGAGGGCGGACGGAGCCGCCGACACGATTCCCTGCACCGGTGTGGCTATCGCGGCGCCCGCCGACGACACTATCGCGCTGACACCCGAGGCGGCCTGCGATGCCAGCCCGGCCAACCCCGCCATCGTCAGCGGCGGCAGGCTGAACGGCGTCAGCGTCGACGCCACCGACGCCGCTCCGGCGTGATACCCCACCATCGCGGCTACGTCCTGAGCCCACATCTCGAGGTAGTCGCTCTCAGCGGCCGCGATCGCGGGGGTGTTCTGCCCCAAGAAGTTTGTCGCCACCAACGACAGCAACGACACCCGATTGGCGGTCACCGCCGCCGGATGCACCGTGGCCGACAACGCCGCCTCGAAAACGGTCGCCGCCGCCCGCGCCTGAACGGCGGCCGACTCGGCCTCCCCCGCGGCGCCACTCAACCACCCCACGTACGGCGTCGCCGCCGCCGCCATCGACACCGAAGCCGGACCCGACCACGGCCCGCCCGCCAACCCGCTGACCACCGAATCAAACGACGCCGCCGACGCCCGCAGATCCGCAGCCAGGCTCTCCCAGGCCGAGGCCGCCGTATACAGCGGACCCGATCCCGCACCGGCGAAAATCCGTGCCGAGTTGATCTCGGGAGGCAACCACACAAACTCAGGAATCATGCCAACCCCAAACCGCCGGCCGTATTAACAGCTCGGACATCCGCTCCTGCCGACTACCTCCACGACGACATTCATCTGCAGCAACAGTCACCTCGTGCGACTATTTGCGCCACGGCCGAATGCTAAGGCGGTGCGACGCAGAAAATCCGGACTTTCGCACCAAACCTTCCTGTCAATATGCTCAAAGCCGCCTGTCAATCAGCTATCAAAGGCCGGCGGTTTGGCCACATCGGCCGGGCGGGCGGGTCGGCGCGCAGCCCCCTCCCGGCGGATTTGCGTCGCGTGCCCCGTCGCAACGGGTGTGCCTTCGCCCGCCCGATGCTAATCCGCGGCAGCCGGAACGCCCGTTTTAGAATCGCCCTGTCAACCACTATTCAGCAGGGCGTCGACCGGTCTACGGTCTGATAGTCTTTAGCAACAAAGATTTGGTTCGGCGGGAGGGCGAGTGCTTATGTCTGCCAAACCGCTGTCCTGCGGACGTGCGTCCCGGTAGCTATGGCAAAAGCCAACGCCTTGGCAAAAGGCCGCCAGCCGGTGGATCACCGCGACGAATCCGTCGCCGACGATTCCGGGACGCGCCGGGCCGAGATTCTGCAGACCGCGGCGTCGTTGATCGCGTCGTCGGGATTGCGAACGTCGCTGCAGGAAATCGCCGACGCGGCAGGCATTCTGCCGGGCAGCCTCTACCACCATTTTGAGTCCAAAGAAGCGATCCTGATCGAACTGATCCGCCGCTATCAAAACGATCTGAACCGCATCGGCCTCACCGCGCAGCAGCAGTTGGACGAGCCGGACTCGCGGCCGGTGGCCGAGAAGATCACCGAGTTGGGCTCGGCGATCGCCAACTGCGCCGTGGCGCACCAAGCAGCGCTTCAGATGTCGTTCTACGAGGGACCAAGCGCGGATCCCGAACTGATGAAGCTCACCCAACAGCGGCCGGCGGCGCTGCACGAGGCGATGCTGCAGACCCTGCGCGCCGCCAGGTGGAGCGGCTACATCAAACCGGAAATGGATCTGCCGATATTGGCCGACCGCATCTGCCAGACGATGCTGCAGGTGGGGCTCGACGTCATCCGTCACCACGCCTCAGCCGACCAGGTCGCCCGGCTGATGTGCCGAATCATCCTGCAGGGATTGGCAACCCGCCCTCCGGACGATCCGGAGCTGGACGGATCGAGCGCCTTGGCGGCCGCCAACGACGCCATCGCGACATGGACCGACGACCGGGACGCCGACCCCGGCGACAAAGCTGCCCGGGTGCGGGCGGTCGCCCGAACCGAGTTCGGGCGCAGAGGATATGAAGTCACCACCATCAGGGACATCGCGGCTGCGACCGGCCTGGGAACCGGCACGGTCTATCGGGTGATCGGATCCAAGGACGAACTGCTGGCGTCGATCATGCGGTCCTTCGGCCAGAAGGTCGAGGCAGGCTGGGTCAGCGTACTGCGCTCGGATGCGACGCCGATCGAAAAGCTGGACGCGCTGAGCTGGATCAATATCAATGCGCTGGATCAGTTTTCCGATGAATTCCGGATTCAGCTCGCCTGGATGCGGCAGTCGCCGCCCAATACCCCCAACCCGGGGTGGCTGTATGCCACCCGGCTGCGTCAGCTGAAATCACTTCTCTCCGGAGGCTTTCGCTCGGACGAGATCCAGATCGAGACCCCGTCCCTGGCGATGCTGGCACGATCGGTCATCGCCCTGCAGTGGATACCGGAGAACATCCTTCGCGCTGTCGGCCCGCGTGCCGCGCTGATTCATGCCCGTGACACGGTGTTGCGCGGCGCCGCGGTGCGTGGCGAGGGGTATTGAACCAAAAATATGTTCTCCCTAGAGTGGGGCAGGTAAACGGCGAGTACGTAGGGCCCGCGGGGAAGGGATCTCCATGACTGTTCTGGATCGGTTGCGCTACGACGGCAAGCTGGCGTTGGTGGTCGGCGGCGCGACGGGTATGGGCGCCGCGGCGGCCAGGGCGGCGACCGAACTCGGCGCCGACGTCACCGTGATGGACTACGCGCCGGTGAACTTTGACGTCGCCCAGTCGCTGCAGGTCGACTTGCGAGACCCCGCGTCCATCGACGCCGCGATCGGGCAGCTCGGTGGACCGGTGCATGCGGTGTTCTCCGCAGCCGGGGTGGCCGAAGGTCCGGACCTGATGAAGATCAACTTCATCGGCCACCGCCATCTGATCCAGCGGCTGCTGGACCACGACCAGCTGCCGTCCGGCTCGGCGATCTGTTTCATCTCCTCGGTGGCAGGCATGGGATGGGAAAACGACCTGCCCCGGCTGCAGGAGTTCCTGGCCACGCCCGACTACGCAGCGGCCCAGGACTGGGTTGCCGCGCACGAGGCCGAGGGCATCATCCACTACGGCTTCAGCAAGAAGGCGATCAACGCCTACGTGGCGATGCAGGCCTATCCCCTGCTGAAGAAGGGAATCCGGATCAACGCCATTTGTCCGGGGCCCACCGACACGCCGTTGGCCCAGGCCAACGCGGACCTGTGGCTCAGCTACGCGCAGGACTACCGCGACGAGACCGGAGCCAAGGTGCACACCCCCGAGCAGATGGGCGACGTGATGGCGTTCCTCAACAGCGCGGCAGCCTTCGGGATCAGCGGCATCACGTTGCTGGTGGACTACGGGCACACGATGGCGTCGCTCACCGGAGCCTACCCGCCGGGCAAACCGATCCTCGATCTGATCATGGGCCGCGTGCCGATGCCCTAGCGGCTCGCGGCAGGGTTGCCGGCTGACGTAACCTGGACCACGCAGCTGGTCTGCCGTCATCGCATCCCGCGGCGTCGGCACCGAGCGAGGCATGTTAGCGATGCCTGGCGAGAGGGAATCCGGTGAGAGTCCGGAACTGTCCCGCAGCGGTATGCAGGAACGACCGCCGTCAATAGCACTGGTCGCACGACTGGGAAGCGACGGCCATTAGGAGCACCACCACCGGTGCGCGCCTGCGAGTCCGAAGACCTGCCAGCCGTGCCGGGCGCGCCGCGTCCGGCGGGTCGTCGCCTCGTGGAGTGGGCGTTTGGCCGTACCGGTTGCGGTGTTGCGCCGCAACCGGATTCGGCTGTACGTCCGCGGGCGGTGACCAACCCGTCGAGTTAAGGACACGCCGTGACCGCAGGTAATTTTCAGAAGTTCACCGCCACCATCACCGGCTCCCCCCGCATCGGCCCGCGCCGTGAGCTCAAGCGAGCGACCGAGGGGTACTGGGCCGGACGCACCAGCCGATCCGAGTTGGAGTCCGTCGCCGCCGCCTTGCGCCGTGGCACCTGGACCGATCTGGCCGCCGCCGGCCTGGACTCGGTGCCGATCAACACCTTCTCCTATTACGACCAGATGCTCGACACCGCGGTGCTGCTCGGTGCGCTGCCGGCCCGGGTGAGCGCGATCCCCGACGAACTGGACCGCTACTTCGCCGCCGCACGAGGCAATGCCGACGTCGCGCCGCTGGAGATGACCAAGTGGTTCGATACCAACTACCACTACCTGGTGCCGGAGATCGGGCCGTCGACCCGGTTCACGCTGAACCCGGCCAAGGTGGTCTCCGAGCTGAAAGAGGCTCAGCAGCTTGGTATTCCGGCGCGTCCGGTGATCATCGGCCCGGTCACCTTCCTGCTGCTGAGCAAGGCCGTCGACGGTGCCGGCCCGCCAATCGACCGACTGCAGGAGTTGGTTCCGGTCTACTCCGAACTGCTGTCGCTGCTGGCTGGCGAGGGCGCCCAGTGGGTACAACTCGACGAGCCCGCGCTGGTGACCGACATCTGTCCCGACGCGCCGGCGCTGGCCGAGCGGATGTACACCGCGCTGGGGTCGCTGAGTGATCGGCCGGCCATCCACGTCGCAACCTATTTCGGCGATCCCGGCGCCGCGCTGCCGGCGCTGGCCCGCACGCCGGTGGAAGCCATCGGGGTGGACCTGGTGGCCGGCGCGCGCACCGCGGTCGCCGGGGTGCCCGAGCTGGCCGGCAAGACGCTGGTGGCCGGCATCGTCGACGGGCGCAACGTCTGGCGCACCGACCTGGAAGCGGCACTGAGCCGGCTGGCGACCCTGCTGGGTTCGGCGGCCACGGTTGCGGTCTCGACGTCATGCTCCACCATGCACGTGCCATACTCGCTGGCTTCCGAAACCGACCTGGACGACAACCTGCGCGACTGGCTGGCGTTCGGCGCGGAAAAGGTGGGCGAAGTCGTCGTGCTCGCGCGGGCACTGCGCGACGGACGCGACGCGGTCGCCGAGCAGATCGCGGCTTCCAACGCGGCGGTGGCGTCGCGGAAGCGGGACCCGCGCCTGCACAACGGACAGGTCCGGGCCCGCATCGACTCGATCGTCGCCTCGGGGGCCCGCCGGGGCGAGGCGCCCGCCCGTCGCGTCAGCCAGGAAGCACGTCTGCAGCTGCCGGTGCTGCCCACCACGACGATCGGCTCCTACCCGCAGACCTCGGAGATCCGCAAGGCGCGACAGGCGTTACGGGCGGGCGAGATCGACCAGGGCGAATACGTGCGCCGGATGAAAGCCGAGATCGCCGACGTCATCACCCTGCAGGAGCAGCTCGGGCTGGATGTGTTGGTGCACGGTGAGCCGGAGCGCAACGACATGGTGCAGTACTTCGCCGAGCAGCTGGAGGGTTTCTTCGCCACCCAGAACGGCTGGGTGCAGTCCTACGGCAGCCGCTGCGTGCGCCCGCCGATCCTCTACGGCGACGTGTCGCGGCCGCGCCCGATGACGGTCGACTGGATCACCTACGCGCAGTCTCTGACCGACAAGCCGGTCAAGGGCATGCTGACCGGTCCGGTGACGATCTTGGCGTGGTCGTTCGTGCGCGACGACCAGCCGCTGGCCGACACCGCCAACCAGGTGGCGCTGGCGATCCGGGACGAGACCGTGGACCTGCAGGCCGCCGGCATCGCGGTCATCCAGGTCGACGAGCCCGCGCTACGAGAACTGCTGCCGCTGCGCCGTGTCGAGCAGGACGAGTATTTGCGTTGGGCGGTAGCCGCTTTCCGGTTGGCGACCTCAGGTGTGGCCGACTCGACCCAGATCCACACCCATCTGTGCTATTCGGAATTCGGCGAAATCATCGGCGCGATTGCCGATTTGGATGCCGATGTGACGTCGATCGAAGCGGCGCGCTCACATATGGAGGTGCTCGACGACCTGAATGCGGCCGGCTTCGGCAACAGTGTGGGCCCGGGCGTCTACGACATTCATTCGCCGCGGGTGCCGAGCACCCGCGAGATCGCCGAGTCGTTGCGTGCGGCGCTGAAAGCGGTTCCGGCGCAGCGGCTCTGGGTCAATCCCGATTGCGGCCTGAAGACCCGCAACGCCGCTGAGGTGGCCGCGTCGCTGCGCAACATGGTGGCCGCGGCGCAGGAAGTGCGCGCAGAGGCCTAGCGTTTCTCGCCAGCGTGACGTCACTGCGAGTTTCGGCACGAAATCTCGCAGTGGCGTCACGCTCGGCGCCACCTATTCGGACAGCACCTGGACCGGCAGGTCGTCGGCCCAGGGCTGTCGGGTCACCATGTCGGCGACCCGCACGTAGCCGTGTTCGAACTCGCCGGTCGCCGCATCCACCAGCCGGTAGGCCTGTGTCTGCTTGTGGATGGGTTGCGCGTCGAGCAGGACGATCCGCACCTCGCCCGGCTCGAAGTGGCAGCGGTGCTGCATCGCGGCGATCAGTTGCTCGTTGTGCATATGGCCGTCGCCGAAATTCCAGCCGATCGCGGTGCTGCAGATCCGCTCGCCGTCGGTGATGACGTAGTCGTCTTCGTTCTGCCCGGCCATGGCCCGGTGCGCCAGGGTGAACAGCGCCCTGCCGTGAGTGTTCATGGCGCGGAACGCATATCCGAGATACATCGGGATTTGCGCCTTGTCCTTGCCGTAGAAGCGCTCCAGCTGCGCGGCCGGCATGCTGGCAATCGCGACGATGCCCTTGCCGATCTTCTCGCTTGCCGACGGCTTGATGCACCACAGCGTGGTGTCCCAGTTGCCGGCGTAGTAGCGCATGCCGGGCAGAAACGAGATCTTGCGCGGGAACAGATTGCCCAGAACGACGGTGCCGGCCACCACCGCGAACAGAATCGCAACCGGCACAGGGTTTTTCACATCGCTCAGGCCGAGACCCGCGTGGCCGACGAACAGTGACAGCACGCCGAAGATCATGAACACATTCCACTCCAGCGGCACCCCCATCGGGATCGCGGTCAGGATGCCCAGGTGAAAGCACACCATCACGAACGCTGCTACCGCGGTCGGCCAGCCACCGTGCGCGAAGAACAGCACCACCGGCACGGCCATCTCGATGAAGGTGCTGACGTGGGCGATCATCCGGGACAAACGTCCGGGCCGCAGGTCGTCGGGGAACTTCTCGAAAAACATCCGCTTGATGAACCGCGGCCGAATCAGCGGGTTGTTGGACATCATGGTGGAGATCACGAACGGGAAGTGCTTGTTCAGCTTCGACGTCGCCGCCCCGATCCAGATCACCAGAAACACCAGTTTGGCGGCGACGATCAGGTCGGCACCGCTGAATAGGAACGCCACGGTCAGCGAACCGTAGACCTCGCCGCGGGCGGCCAGAAAGATCACCTTGTCGCGCAATCCGGCGACGGCCAGGATCGCCAGAATCGTCCAGATCTGCCACACCGGTAACAACCCGACCTTGGTGCCCAACTCCGGGACGGCGCCGGTGCCGTCTGAGAACAACGCCCACAGCGTCATCACCAACAGCGCCGCATACAGCAGCACATCCACCGGAGCCCGCGTCGTGCCATTGGTCAGCGGGACCCTGCCGGGCCACGGAGGCAGCCGAATGGTGTTGGGCCGCAACCAGTACAGGATCGACCCCAGCGGCGGGAAGAACCGATTGTTCAATGGTCCGAAGCCGCAACCCAATCCGATCACCTCGAACAGCATCGTGTAGAGCACGACCTTCTCGAAGACTATCGGCTCCGCGTACCACGACCCGACGTCGGTGAACCCGTCGATCCCTGTCGTGCTGAGCACTACCAGCCAGGCGCCCACGATGTAGAGGCCGATCTTGACGACGTAGAACAGGTGCAGCGCCACCGGTGTGCCGAAGCCGACTTCGGCCCAGTGGCGGGCCATCGGGCGGATCTTCTCGCTGCGGGTGCCCTTGCTCCACTCGGGGATGTCGACCTGAGGCAGTTCGGGTTTGAGGAATCCCATGGTGTCTCAGATTAGAACGTGTTCTAGCCGCGTGGGTTCATCTTCGCGGCCAATTCTTTACCGGTCCCCGCGGGCGCGGATAGCGTGGAGTTCTGCCGTGCTGAGGAGGCTTTCAGATGAGCAGATGGCGGTTTGTCGCATTGACCATAGTGACGGTGTTCTCGCCGATCGCGGTCGCCGGGGGCGGCATCGCCGCGGCCCAGGCGCCGTCTCCGGGTGATTCCTGTGCGGTGCTGCACGCGACCACCCAGGACGCCAACGGCCGGACGATGTGGTGCAACCCCACCATGACCGGCGATCACAGCCTGGTGTGGCAATACGGCGGACCGGGTTAGCGGCCGGCGACATCGCAGCCGACGTGAGTCAGAAAGTGGCGTTGGTCACCTAACGGGTCGAACCACCGGGCCCGCGCCTGCCTGTGGCGGCCCACGGCCTTCTAGCCCAGCGACTCGAGCCGTGCTCGACGACACCGTTCGGCGGCGCCGCTGCGGGTAGGCCATCTTGTCGATACCGATCCTGGGCGATGACCAATTGCGCAGTCCCGCACGTACTCACCGGCCGCAGCGGCGCTACACCGATAACGGGTGAGCTGAGTCTCGGCGTGCGACCGCCCGAATCGCGGTGGTGTCGTCGATTGCCGCGCCCGAGGACCGGCACGGCCTGTGGCCGCGATGCGATGTGTCGAATTTCGACGAGTCCGGTTCCAGTTCGGTTGGCCGAGATGGGCATTGCGCCCCTAATATGCCGTGACCGGCGCTGGCACCGTCCCGGCCGCGCCGCACCGATCGGAGAAACGACATTGGATTTCGCGGTACTACCTCCCGAGATCAACTCTGCCCGGATTTACGCCGGTCCCGGCTCGGGACCGCTGCTGGCCGCCGCAACGGCCTGGGACGGGCTGGCCGCCGAGCTGCACTCGGTAGCGAGCTCCTATGAGTCGGTGATCGGGGGGTTGGCCTGCGGTCCCTGGGTTGGCCCGTCGTCGGCGTCGATGGCCGCCGCGGCCGCCGAGTTTGTGACGTGGACCAGAGCTACCGCCGCGGGAGCCGAGCAGGCAGCCGGCCAGGCCGTGGCCGCGGCCGCCGCATTCGAGACGGCGTTTGCGCAAACGGTGCCTCCGCCGGTGGTCGCGGCCAACCGCATGCTGCTGACGGCGCTGATCGCGACCAATCTTTTCGGGCAAAACGCCCCGGCCATCGCGGTCGCCGAGGCACAGTACGCCGATATGTGGGTCCAAGATGCCGCGGCGATGTACGGCTATGCGGGTTCGTCGGCGTCGGCGACCAGGTTGACCCCATTCACCCCGCCGCCGCCCAACACCGAGACCACCGGGTTATCGGTCCAAGCCGCCGCGGTGGCCCGGTCCACTGGGGCCTCGGCCGGCAACGCCCGGCACAACGCGTCGAGCACCAGTCGATCCTTGTCCGCGGTGCCCAATACGCTGTCAAGCCTCGCGAGCCCGGCGGCGGCCATTCCCTCACTGACGCCCCTAGAGTGGCTGGACCTGCTGGCGGACCTCAGTGGGCTGTTAGTCGACCCGGAAATAGGGGCCGCGGGACTTGGTTTCGACTCAATTGTCGGGATTACCGGACTTCCCTACGACATTGTCGGCTATCAGATTGGTGTCCACACGGATGACATCGTCAGTGGTTGGGCCGGAATCGAGTCCTTTCCGGGGACCGCGCCAGTGACGTCGGCACCCATCACCGATCTGGGCGGGTCGGCGGTTTCGGCGGTTCTGGGCGACGCGAACTCGATCGCCGGGCTGTCGGTGCCGCCGACCTGGACAGCGGCCGCGCCCGAGATCCGCTCTCTGGCAGTCGCATTGCCCGCCACCAGCCTCGGTGCGGCCGCAGAAGCCGGTGGCGCCGGAAGCCTGTTCAGCCAAATGGCCTTGGCCGGCATGGCCGGGCGAGCAATGGCGTGTGCGGGCAATGGGAGCAGGCGTGAGCGGGTCGGCGCGGTCAAGCGAGATCCGATATCACCGGCCAGCTCAGCAACCGGGCCAATCACGAGTATCGCGGCGGAGCTGCGTGAGCTAGCGTCCCTGCGCGATTCCGGAATCCTCACCGAGGATGAATTCATCGAGCAGAAACAACGGCTGCTGCCGCATTGATCCGAGCCAGACCTTTTCGGGGCCTGTTGTTCGAGTCGTTGCATCCGCCCGGATTCGGCCGCCGAAAGGCCGCAATCGGTGTAGTTTGCTGGCCAACGCACATCAACCGAGGAGCAAATCGTGGCGGATGTCGATTTCTGCGTGGTGGGTGCCGGCTTCGCGGGTTTGACTGCGGCGCTGCGGTTACACCGAGCCGGTCATTCGGTGGTGTTGCTGGAAGCCCGTGACCGGGCCGGCGGTCGTACCTACACCGTGACCCGCGACGACGGGGTATGGATCGATCGCGGCGGGGCATGGATCGGACCCGGCCAGGACCGCATCTACGCCCTGATGGCGGAATTCGGGGTACCCGAATACAAGCAGTACAACGACGGCGAGGCCATGATGGTCGTCGGCGGCAAAAAGCATCGCTACGGCGGCACCATCCCGTGGACGATGAGCCCGTGGGCGGTCACCAACCTTGGCCTTGGTTTGGCCGCGGTAGAGAAGATGTGCAAATCGATCCCCCGCGAAGCCCCGTGGGAGGCAAAGCGCGCCGCCGAATGGGACCGCATCAGCTTGGGGCAATGGCTCGACAAGAACACCGTGTCCAAACCCGCCCGCGACATGCTGGACATGGCATTGGCCGGACCCTACACCTCCGCGGCATCGGAGACGTCGTTGCTGTGGGTACTGCTGCAGATGGCCTCCGGGGGTGGTCCCACCTTCGTCATTTCGGGTAAGGGCGGCGCGCAGGACGCCCGCCCGGTTGGCGGGATGGGTGCCATCTACGGCCCGATGGTCGCCGAACTTGGTGATGCGGTGCACTTTTCACGACCGGTGCGGCTCATCGCGCAGGACGGCGATGGCGTGACGATCCGCTCGGACGACCTAACGGTGCGCGCGCGGCGAGCGATCGTGGCGATCCCGCTGGCAATCGCCAACACGATCGACTACGAGCCGACGCTTCCGGTGGACCGGGCGCTGCTGCATCATCGGATGCCCAGCGGCGCCGTCTACAAGATCTCAATCGTCTACGACGAGCCGTTCTGGCGTGCCGATGGTTTGTCCGGCCAGTCCGCCGCGCCCGGTTCTACGGTCACCTTGACCATCGACGCCTGTACGGACAGGGCGGTGCCGGGGATCATGTGCGTGATCACCGAAGGACCTGCCGCGCGCCGGCTGGCGCGGCTCGGCGAGGCCGAGCGCAGGGCGGTGGTCATCGGCGAACTCGCCGACCGGTTCGGCGCCAAGGCGCGTGCGCCGCGCGAATTCCACGAGCAGGACTGGATTTTGGATCGCTACTCCGGCGGCGGAATGATCAGTCACGCGCCGACCGGTGTGCTGACCCAATTCGGCTACACCCTGCGTCCGCCGTGCGGGCGCATCCACTGGGCCGGAACCGAGAGCTCGGCCACCATGTGCGGCTGGGTTGACGGCGCAATCCGCTCCGGGGAGCGCGCCGCGTCGGAGGTGCTGGCGGCCTGAATCGCTTTCGCGGCAACGCAATTCGACCCGGCCGCAAGGAGTCCGACTGCTTTTCTCGGTGGGCGGGCGCGGGGCTGTAGGTTCGGCCCGACCGGAGCCGACGGCGGAGTCGGTTTGGGCCATGTTGGAACCGGCGGCTTGCACCTTTTGGTCGTGGGGCGTTGGCCTGTTCGTAGATCACCTGGAAGTCGCGGCCCAACGCAGTGATGAACTCCTGGCAGGCCACCGACCCGACCCCGCCCCAGAAGTCGTCGGCGGCCAACACATCCCGCACGATCGCCTGATGCTCGGCCTTCAACACGCCAACTGCGCCCGAATCAACGCACCTGAGCATCCGGCGGCAAAGGCGGGCAGTTGTTCGGACTTGACGGCAATAACGGGCGGCAGTAGCCGCCGGGCGTGCGACCCGGCAGCCTAGCTGCGGTCGCCTACCGGCGACGAACTCGCCGCTGCCGGAATCATCACACCACCGGCAGCAGCCGCTCGGCAGCCACCGATAGCCGCTGCCGGCCGAGCGCCGGCCAGGCCTGCACCGCGCAGAACGGTGCGCACTGATCCTGTGACGACCGCGTGCCGACATGCACGCAGCACTGCACCAGCCGCTCTTCGATCATCGTCGACATATCCATGAACGGTTTGACGGTGATACGCAGCACCCGCTCCCCCAGCAGCCGCCGCAGCTGGCGCCGTCGCCCGGGCAGCGCGCTGGAGGCCAGGGTCAGCAGGGTTGCCATGCCCAGGTCGCAATTCTGGCAGATCAGACGCCACACGTCGGACATCTGCGGGTGCGACAACGACGACTGTTCCGACAGCAACGCCAGCAGCGATTCACGCACCGCCAGCCGCAACTCGCGGGGAATATCCCTGTCGGCGATACGGTTTGCGACCAGGCCCAGCTTGTCTTTGAGGTTGTCGTGACCGATCAAGGCCACCAGTGAGCGCCACCGCCCGCCGTCGTCGCGCAGCAGGTACCCCACCGAACAACAATGCGGGTGTGAGCACGGTAGCGCGGTCAGATCCCGCCACGTGACCAGATCGTCGGTCTGTGGCCCCAGCCTCCTGAGCACACCGGTGTGCGTGAGCCGATTGTCGGCGTCGATGAATCCCGAACGCCCCGAACCGAACTGGGGTTGAATGCAGACCCCGCCCACATAGGGTGTTTGTAGGGCAAGCCGAACCACGTCGCCGATCTCGTGGTCGTTGACGCCCAGAGTGGCCGTCATCACCAAGGTGGTGAAGATCTCCCGTTCCGACAGCCGGCGCAACGCGTCTTGCTTGATCCGACGAAGATCCCCGCCTCGATGGTATCGATGTGCGGCCTGCGAGAGCCCGTCGTATTGCAGGTACACCTCGGCGCGCTCGCGGTGCTCGGTGAGCACGTCGAGTAATCCGTCGTCCTGGGCTACTCGGATTCCGTTGGTGTTGAGCAATATTCGCGTGATAGGCCGCGCACTCAGTTCGGCCAACAACTCCGGTAATTGCGGATGCAGGCTGGGTTCGCCGCCGCTGAGCATCAGCACATCGAGGCGCCCGTTCTCGCGCTCGAGACGCTGGTCGACGTTGGCCAGCACGTCGCCGATCGCCACGACATGACGTAGGTCCGGCGATGAATCGGCAAAGCAGGTCGGGCAGCGCAGGTTGCACGTCTCGGCGATGTCCTCCAGCAGGATGCAGGTGTGCTGGGTCTGCATCTGCGGCAGACCACGCAGATACGCCGACGGAATCGGGTCGAAGTTGACCGGCGTATCGGGGACGTGAGCCTTTGTCGGAGCCGTCCATTCTTCAAGGTAGGAAAGGATTTCCGGATCTTCGTCGTAGAGGGTTCGGACCAGGCCGTGGGAGCGGCAGCCGCGCTCCAGCCAGACCAGCCCGTCGCGCACGGCCAGCCAGCCGCTAAGCCGGGCGACATCACTCAACGGACGATCCGGTTCCTGGTCGTGACAGCGCGGGCAGAACGCGTTGACGTAGCGATGAATGCTGTCGCCCCGCAATCCCATGCCGGTCATCCGGCAGATCCGTACAGCGTCGGATTCAAGCCCGTGCAGAAGCCGACCGTGACGATCGACGTGATCGCCCAACCGATCATCAACCCCATCCCAATTCCCCTCGCCCAAGGGTTTCGCAGCACCACCAGTACGCCACCGCCGCCAAAGGCGATCAGCCCCAGGACAATAGCTCCCGTCACCAGAGCGGCATGGGACGAGACGGCTTGGGCAAGGCCCGCAACCACCATGAATCCGACCACCAGATTGATTCCGAAATAAAGGAATACACCGACCACGACCGCCCCGAAGATCTCCCCACCGGACCTGCCGGGTGGCGGAGGCCAGCCGGGGTAGGGCTGGTTCGGGTCGTAGGGATGGCCCGGCGGAGGCCAACCCGGTGGTGGGTTTGTCATGCTGGCAGTGCCTGCCTGTGCAGCAGTGGCTCATAGTGGCCACGCCGGTACCCGTAGCCTAGCCGTACGGCGATGAGAACAACCGAGGGCAGCAAAAACCATTGGGGCCGTGTCAAACCCAGCCACACGGTTTCGTTGGCCCGGACGAACTCGACGAAGAACCGGAACACCGCATAACCCGCGACGTAGAGGACGAACAGCTCACCGGGTTGGGTGAGCTTATTGCGCAGCCATAGCAGAACGGCGAACGCGGCCAGCTGAAAACCGATCTCGTAAAGGAACGACGGATGCATCGCGGCGCCAATGAGGCAACCCGGGCATTTCGGCGTGGCGGCAGGGGCGTGCACACCCCACGGCAGGCCGGTCGGCCGGCCGGGAGCTTCGGTGAGGTGACAGCCGACGCGACCGACAGCCATTCCCAATGCGACCGCCGGGGCGAACAGATCGCCGGTTTTGCCGCGGAAGCCGCCGATCCGCTTGGCGATCAGCACGCCGACGTAGGCGCCCACGAGGCCACCCAGGATGCTGCGCGACCCAAATTCCCAGGCCTGCAACAAGGTCGGGTTGAGCCGGACATCGATATGTTCCGCCCACCCGGACAGCCGCATGCCGATTGCCCCGCCGACCAGAGCTCCTGTCACCGCCACCAGCGATTGGTCATTCACCGCACCGCGGCGGCGGGCTTCGGCGAAAAAAACTACCGTGGCCACCAGCACACCCAGCCCGACGAACACGCCGTGTACCGGCAGCGTCAGCGGTCCTACCCGCCAGTGCGGAACCACCCGGACAGCCTATATTGATCCGGCATCGAACGGACTCGTCGCGCCGAGGACAGCGTTACGTTGACCGCGGCACCCGCCTCCGGCGGCTCGGGCGCGCCCGGCATGCCGGGCGGTAACGGTGGGCCGGCGGGATTGTTCGGGATCGGCGGTGCCGGCGGGACCGGCGGCTCAGCGGCGGCGGTTGGCAGGCTGTTCGCCACCGGTGGCGCCGGCGGCCAGCTGCTCGGCCAGCACGGCAACAACGGCCGGTGATAGTCGGCGGACCCGCCCGGTCGCGTGCCCGATATGCGCTACCCGGTTTGTTGGACCGGCGGCCGGTAGAAGATCAGCAACTGCCCGATGGCGCCGGCGAGGCCGAGTCCGAGTGAGATCAGCAGGCCGGGCCACCCGTCGAACCAGTTCTTTCCGAAGATCACCCAGTCCAGGCTGAGCTTTCCCGCGCCAAGGGTGGCGATGACGATGGCGCTGACCGCCAGCACCAGGTTGTATTCCCAGCCCTCCTTGACGATGAAGAAGCCGTTGGGCCGGTGCACGGTCCATGCCGCGACCAGCATGAGCGACACGAAACCCGCGGCCGGGATGGGAGTGAGCAGACCCGCGGCCAACCCCAGTCCGGCGGCCGTCTCGGTGCTGGCGGCCACCGTCGCGTGAAACTTCCCGGGCTTCATGCCGATGCTCTCGAACCAGCGTGCGGTGCCCGGTATCCGGCCGCCACCGAAGAACTTGTTCAAGCCGTGCGCGGCCAGTGTCAGGCCCAGCACCAGCCGCAGGATCAGCAACCCGGCGTCATACGGAGTCATACCGTCAAAATTAGATCATCCGGCCCCGCTCCCGACAGCTGCGGCGAGCCGCCGGTTCCGGTGATCGGTGTGGAAACATTGCGGACGTTCCGACGTTAGCCCGCAACCGCTTCAGGCTTGCCCGACCACGAGGGGGTGCATCAATGGCTGGTATCCCACGAGGCGGTGATCCCCTCGAAGATCCCCTCGAAGGCATCCGGAAAGACCCGGTGGTCTTGCTGGATGGACAAACGGATCATTCCCGCGAGGTTCTGGGAAACAAGGGCCACGGCATCGACGTGATGCGCCGCCACTCGCTGCCGGTACCGCCCGCGTTCTGCATCACCACCGAAGTGGGCGTACGGTACCTGGCCGACCCCGGGCCGACCATGGACGCGATTTGGGACGACGTGCTGCAGCGGATGCGCTGGCTGGAGGCGGAGACCGCGCGCACATTCGGCCGCGGGCCGTGTCCGTTGCTGGTCAGCGTGCGCTCGGGGGCCACCCAGTCGATGCCCGGGATGATGGACACGATCCTGGACCTGGGCCTCAACGACGCCGTCGAGCAGGCCCTGGCCGCGGCCGGCACCGCTGATTTCGCCGCTGACACCCGCCGGCGGTTCATCCGCATGTATCGGCGAGTGACGGGCCGCGACCCCGCCGAGGATCCATACGAGCAGTTGCGCGCCGGCGTCGGGGCCGTCTTCGCTTCCTGGAATTCTCCGCGGGCCAAGGCCTACCGCGAGCACTACGGCCGAGACGACCAGGGTGGTACCGCGGTGGTCGTGCAGGCCATGGTGTTCGGCAACCAGACGGCCGACTCGGGCGCCGGGGTGCTCTCCTCCCGCAACCCCATCACCGGCGCCAACGAACCGTTCGGCGACTGGCTGCCCGGCGGTCAGGGCGACGACGTGGTCTCGGGAGTGGTGGACGTCGAGCCGATTGCGGCCCTGCGCGACCGGCTACCGGCTGCCTTTGACGAGCTGATCGCGGCCGCCCGATGTCTGGAGCGACTGACCTCAGACGTCCCGGAAATCGAGTTCACCGTCGAAAACGGCAAGCTCTGGCTGTTGCAGACACGGTCTGCCGAGCGGTCGGCGCAGGCCGCGGTGCGGCTGGCTCTGCAACTGCGACACGAAGGTCTCATCGACGACGCCCAGACACTGCGCCGAATAGCCCCCACGCATGTGGAAGCCCTGTTGCGGCCGGCTCTGCAGCCCGAAACACGTTTGGCCGCAACACTTTTAGCCAAGGGCCTGCCCGCCTGTCCGGGCGTGGCCACCGGAATCGCCTACACCGACGTGGATGCGGCGCTGGACGCTGCCGACCGGGGCGAGCCGGTCATCCTGGTGCGCGACCACACCAGGCCCGAAGACGTGCTGGGCATGCTGGCCGCGCAGGGCATTGTCACCGAGGTCGGCGGCGCGGCCAGCCACGCGGCCGTCGTCAGCCGCGAGCTCGGCCGGGTTGCCGTGGTCGGCTGCGGCCACGGCGTAGCCGCGAGCCTGGACGGCAAGCAGATCACCGTCGACGGACATCAGGGCGAGGTGCGCGCCGGGAGCCTGCCGCTGTCCGCGTGGTCCGAGAACGACACCCCGGAGCTGCGGGAACTCACCGGCATCGCGTTGCGCATCAGCCCGCTACGCGCCCACGCCACCGGCGACTACCCCAGGCTCGAGGATCATTCCGAGGCCGCCGCACGGGCTGCGATGACCGCCGGACATACCGATGTGGTGTCGGACGCGCCACTGATCACCATGTTGCATGCGCTCCGGGCATCGACTGCTTGACACCGGTTTCGTCAAAATATTTGCGCGCACCCGCAAGAGTTTCCGACTTATCCGACCTTTCCCCACTGGGCAACACGCTCCGCCCAAGCCGTCGCCACTGCGCAGCGCACTTGTCCGCGGCGCCGCACCTGAACTGACCCGGCGTCGACGCAGGACACCCCCGGAGGTTTGGGCCCGCGTAACCAACTTTCGGGCGTGGGCAGCGAGGTTCCTGGGGCCGGGCCTGGGATGGCGGGTGGACAGGGTCTGGTCGTGGGGTCAGGCGGCGCGGGGCTGGGCGGTCGGTTAGCTGATGACGTTGTCCCACAGTTGTTTCCATCCGGTTCGCCGGGGCCAGTAAGCAGGTAGGTGCAGCATCGGTTTGCGGGCGGGGGCGGCGAAGCGGGCGGGCACGTTGACCAAGTCGCGGCGCATGGTGGCACCACGGGCCACGGTGTGGTGACCGCCGGCGAGAGTGCCCGCGGCGCGCAACAGGTTATGTGCGATCACCGCGCAGGCCAACCAGGCACAGTTCGCTGCAAAAAGCCCTGAAGGTGCATGAGCCAGTGGGCCGTCGATCAGATCAGCGAAGGTGGTCTCGATGATGGCGTGGCGGCGGTGGGTGATGTCGGCCTCGGCGGTGGGCAACTCGGAGTTGGTCACGAACGGGTGATAACGCCACACCGGAAACAACGCATCGGGGTAGCGGGCGTCTTTGACGCGGCGCACCACCAGCCGCACGGTCAGCGTGCGGCCGCGGCCCAGGTGCACGGTGTAGGGCGTTTCGGCGACCTGGGCATCAGAGATCAACTCGCCAGTGTCGGGGTCGCTCACCGCGCCCGGATAGTGCACGGGAGTGTAGGCGGCCTCGTCGATGGCCTCGATCGCGGCGGTGATGCGCTTGTTGCGGCTTACCGACAGGGAGAACTGGGCGCCCTCGGCCACGCAGGTGCTCATCATTTTCTTGGTGCCAAACGCCGAGTCGCCGCGCACCAGGATGTTGGCGGCTCGACAGTCGCGGGCGGTGTGGATGGCCTGCTTGATTTGGGAGGCGGCCGCGCGCCCGGAGGCGGCCTTGCCGCTGCGGAGCCGCGCTTCGGCGATGACGGGTGCAGCCTGGGCGGTGGAGATGGTGGTTATCTGCGGCGACAGGCCCAAACGCAGCAGCGCGCGGCTGGCGATTTTGGCGTGCCCGAACGAGGCACCTTGCTTGTGGTGCCCATAGACCGGGCGCAGCAGCGAGTCGATGTCCACATACACGAGCTCTTCTGCCCCCGGCAGTAGCGGCGCCCGGGCTGCCAGCGCCGCCAGATGTTCGCGGGCTACCGCGGCGAGTTGGTTGGCGTGCCCGAAGGTGAACTCGCGCAGGAAGATGCCCAATGTCGAGGGCGCATATACCTCGTCGAACACCCGCGGTGTGCCGCCGGCGCGCAGTACGTCCGCGTCGTCGATGCTGTCGGCACCGCACATCATCGCGGCGATGATCGAGGTCAGCTTGCCGACCGGGTTGACCGCCCCGGACTTCACCCGGGTTGAGAGCAGGTCCACGTGCTTGTCGATCAACCGCGAAAGACCAGTCTGCCCAGCCAGTTCCAGCACTGGAACCAACCCGGCCGACGACAGCAGATTCTGCTCGTCAAATACTGCCGACGCGGCGGTGAACGTATAGGATGAGTGCACCGAAAATGCCTTCCCGAACTCTGGACAACATCGACGTAGACACTCGTATTGTCCCAGCTCAGAAGGCATTTTCGTTGTTCACACGCCGATCAAATCACCGGCCCATCCACGGATCCAGGCTAAGCCTCCAGCGAGTCGGCCGGGCTCGATCGGCTGGTACGCCCGGCAGCCCACCGCCCAGGCCATCTCCGCCGATCTGCGTGTCCAGGTGACCCGTTTCACCGGCCAGGAAGTGCAGACCGCCACCTACGTGGCGCGCTCCGCCGGTGAGCTGGGCGGCGAAGGCGCGGTGCGCGGCCACATCCAGGCCGTCGCCGCCATCACCACCACCCACACGCCGAATCCGACGGTGCCGCCATCACCGCCAGCCCCCTCAGCATCATCGCTGCTCGATGCCTTGACCGGCGCTAGCCCGCTGATGCGGCACATATCACCACAGGCCGCGGCCTCAGCAGCAGCACCACCGTGGCAAGCCCCACCAGCGGCCGGCGCGCTAGCGGGCATCGCGCCGCCGGTGCCGCTGCCGCCAGGTGCCGGCCCCCTGCCCGCCTTCGGCGGCAGCGGCGGTGGCGGGGCCGGGGCTGGTACCGGCGGCGGCTGGCTGTCCTCGCTGGCTGCCCGGCTGAGTTCGGGGATCGCCACCATGGCGGCCCCGGTCAGCACGGGCGCGGTCTCGACGGCCGCGACCGCGATCAGCGCACCGGCCGCTACTGCCGCGGCAACCCCGCTAGCACACGTCCAACCCCACCCGTCGCCGCCGACCGCCGAACCCCCAGCGACGCAGTTTGCCGATCCCGGCCAAGTGCGGCACGAGCACGCACCGCAACACCTGCCCTGCACCGATCCGCCGCAGACGCAATCCCCGCACGCGCGCCAATCCCCGGCCGCGCAGTCATCGCCCCCCACCCCCGCACCCGTCACACTCGACCCCGGTCCCACCAGGACCGCGCCGTCAGATACCACACCCAGGACTGGCAACAGCGCTGTCCAAATGCTGGGCTTCGGCCCGCCAGGGCCAGTACCGGCCCCGGCGGCACCATCTTTGCCCCTACCGCGTGACCCGACCCCGCCACCCATGCCGGTCGACCCTAAAGACATGAGCGCCGAGCAGGCGCTCGCAGAATGGGCCCAAGTTAACGCTGGAATACGGGCGTGGAACACCCAATGCGGCGTCGAAAACGTCGGGCCGCTGCCGCCGGCCCAATACAACGCCTGCATTGCCTCGCGCGGTCCTCTCCTTCAACGCCAAACCGCAATCCGGGCACGCTTAAACGACTTAGGCATACCCATAGAGGGCGAACCCGCCCTGGCCCCACGCGGCCGGGTACAGCCGGTTCCGAGCCCCCGCCAAACCAACCGGGTACGCCGTCAAGCCAAGAGCCAGTCCCTCCAGCACAGGAAACACCGCCATTCCCACCGCCTAACAGAATCAACGGAATCACCGATCATGGAGCAGGAAGGATCGCCGGACGCGACGGCGGTCATGGCGTCAGCGACAAGGCAATGCAATGCAATGCAAGATGCTGTTGCGAATCCTGTTGGGCCGCCCCAGTTTAAAGTAGACGAGCTTGGTAGAGGCGCTTACGTCTACGTTGGGAAAGACGCAACAGTGGTCCTAAACAAAGATGGCCAAGTGGTAACCGCCTGGGCGAACAGCCGGGCTGGATGGAGAAATCCGTGAGCAACGTTCTCGATGCTATTTCACCGGAGCACCGTCCCGTGATCGCGCAAGAATTAGAGAATCGTAATCCCGCTCTCTTCGACGAGCTTCGGCGCACAGAGAAGCCGACCAACGAACAGAGCGACGCTGTTATCGACGTGCTTTCCGACGCCTTGATGAAGACCTTTGGACCTGATTGGGTTCCGAATGATTATGGGTTGAAAATCGAACGAGCAATTGACGCATATTTAGAGACGTGGCCGATATACCGGTAATCGCTTGACACCAACTGTTGCCAGCACCAGGCGCGTACCGGGCATCGGGAGCGCGGTCGGGCTGGCATCCGCGTGGGACTGAAGGAACTTAGGCAGGAACGCACATGACGTACGCAGCCAGGGACGAAACGACGCTCCCCAAACTGCCTGCACAGATGCGGTGGGTGGTACTGGTGGACAAGCGTCAGCTCGCGGTGCTGCTGCTAGAAAACGAGGTACCGTCGCTTCCGCGACGGACACCTTGGAGGCGCGCGGTGATATCGACTACGAAAGCCAGCCGGTCGACGCAGTGGAGCGGCTATGTCGGCGTTTGGCCGACCAGGCGGTGCGTCAGTGGGGTTTTATGCAGGGTCTCAAGCAGAAGCTAGGACCAGGTGTCGACGTGCGGATGAAGCTGGTGGAGTGGAACCGGTGAGCTTAATGCCCCACCTGTGGGGGTAGCTTACGGATTTGCGACCAATCTCAAGTGTCTGTGCCGAAAACATTACCGAACGGCTAAAGACATTTCGCGGCGGCATCGCCGGATGGCGCGACGAGCAGCTGCCCGACGGCGTCGTGATCTGGATATCGCCGACCGGCAAGACATAACGAACGGTACCCGCGGGTGCCAAGTTGTTCTCGGATCCGGCGCCGCGCGGATCGCGCGAGCACACAACCGCAATCACGTTCAACGCCGCGTCAACACCGCCGAACAAGAGTTGCGGCAGGCGCGGAAAGCGGAGATCGAAGCACGCAAGTTTCGAAACCACATGCGCGACATGCTGCTTCTCTTCAAGGGCGAACCGAGCACCAGCCCGTTTTGCACCTGGGTGAATGATCCCCGGGAATCCGAGGAACTCCCACCGGACTGGCGACCACCGCCGGTACCCCCAGTGCCCGACGATCCACCATTTTGACGAGCATTAACCCCAATACCGTTCAGTTAAGACGGTGGATGGTGATGTTTGGTGAATGCTCGGGTTGGAGCCAGTGGGCGTAGTCGGCGCGTTTGACGTGCCACTTGGACATTTTGCGTTTGACCACCCGGGGTGCTGCGCGGTGGCGTCGGGCCGGGTTGAGGCGGTCGAGCAGTCGGCGCAGGAAGGCGCGCCAGTGCCGGTCAGGCGTTTCGGGGTGGTCCGGGGGGAAAAGCGCCCTGCTGGGCGACGGATTGACGCGTGATGCTCAGTGCGGCAGTGAAACTGACGCGGTCGGGG
>NZ_MWQA01000001.1:1740114-1843912 GCF_002086915.1 Mycobacterium persicum
ACGTGGCGCGCTCCGCCGGTGAGCTGGGCGGCGAAGGCGCGGTGCGCGGCCACATCCAGGCCGTCGCCGCCATCACCACCACCCACACGCCGAATCCGACGGTGCCGCCATCACCGCCAGCCCCCTCAGCATCATCGCTGCTCGATGCCTTGACCGGCGCTAGCCCGCTGATACGGCACATATCACCACAGGCCGCGGCCTCAGCAGCTGCACCACCGTGGCAAGCCCCACCAGCGGCCGGCGCGCTAGCGGGCATCGCGCCGCCGGTGCCGCTGCCGCCAGGTGCCGGCCCCCTGCCCGCCTTCGGCGGCAGCGTCGGTGGCGGGGCCGGGGCTGGCCACGCAGGCATCGCCCCCCACCCCCGCACCCGTCACACTCGACACCGGTCCCGCCAGGACCGCGCCGTCTGATACCACACCCGGGACTGGCAACAGCGGTGTCCAAATGCTGGGCTTCGGCCCGCCAGGGCTCGTACCGGCCCCGGCGGCACCATCTTTCCCCTTACCGCGTGACCCGACCCCGCCACCCATGCCGGTCGACCCTAAAGACATGAGCGCCGAGCAGGCGCTCGCAGAATGGGCCCAAGTTAACGCTGAGATACGGGCGTGGAACGCCCGATGCGGCGTCGAAAACGTCGGGCCGCTGCCGCCGGCCCAATACAACGCCTGCATTGCCTCGCGCGGTCCTCTCCTTGAACGCCAAACCGCAATCCGGGCACGCTTAAACGACTTAGGCATACCCATAGAGGGCGAACCCGCCCTGGCCCCACGCGGCCGGGTACACCCGGTTCCGAGCCCCCATCAAACCAACCGGGTGCGCCTTCAAGCCCGAGCATTACCGATCAGGCCACGCAAATCGGTAAAGATGTCGTGGAACACGTTCCTAAAGGCTCAAGACTGAATACTTTGGTCGACAGGCTTAATCAATTGCACATCGGCAATCAGCAACAGGCCGCGGAGGTGGCCGAAGCCGCGGGGGAAGCGGCGTGGGGTCAAACTGGGGGTATTGTCAACGGGCCTAATGGAGCAAAGCTGGTGCTACCCGCTAACCTGAAGTTCGGGGAAGCTATCATGGTAGCCCCGGACGGAACGCTTTCTGTATTTCGCGGCGACCTCTATCAGTTTTTGCCGAAGTAGTGGAGTAGGCGATGAATGCAACTTTGCATGCAGCAGTAGTCAACTTCGAGGTTTATCTCCTGATGACCATGAAGCCGCGACTGTCTTTAAAAGATACCCGGGGCCTATTAGATGCCAAGCTGGACAAGGCAGGGCTATCTTTGGACGAGGCAGTACGTATTCACGATCGGGTAGCAGAAGCCCTCAGCGAAGCGACATCGCGATTTCGAGACATGAAGACACTGTTAGGAGTTCTTGACGAGGACGCCACAGCACTGAAGTACAACAGCGTGTTGTGGCCCGGCTTCAAATTCAACGCCCACGCTGACGCGAACGGACTACTTGAGTCAGCGGGTTACACGCACACCGAGCACACATCGCTCGATGTCGAATCTCCGGCCCAGCTGGCAGCTTGGAGTTGCGACATTCCCGAATTTGATGAGCGTTTCGGTCCGGCTATTCGACGTACCAAAAGGCCGCTATTCGACGACATCCTTCCCGCGGAGGAAACTTATGAATTCTTGTGGAACGAAGACCGCTATGGGGCGGAATTCCTTTGGGGCCTATTCTTGCAAGCTTCGATGGTCTGGGATTGAGCTCGCCAAGGTGCAAATATCCGAGAGTTCCGCAACAAATTGGCAGTCCTCAATGGCCCATCTCATGAAGCGTTGCGGGTTCGGCGCCGCCCACGTGGGCCAGCAATAGGGGAGGCGTCAGGGAAGTGCTGCACTGCGGGGAATCGGCTATGAGGCAGCGCTGTCCGCAGAGGTCATCGTCCGGCGGTGGTATCCGCGTGGAACTGAAGGAACTCAGGCAGGAACGCACATGACGTACCCAGCCGGGGACGAAACGACGCTCCCCAAACTGCCTGCACAGATGCGGTGGGTGGCGCTGGTGGACAAGCGTCAGCTCGCGGTGCTGCTGCCAGAAAACGAGGTACCGTCGCTTCCGCGACGGACACCTTGGAGGCGCGCGGTGATATCGACTACGAAAACCAGCCGGTCGACGCAGTGGAGCGGCTATGTCGGCGTTTGGCCGACCAGGCGGTGCGTCAGTGGGGTTTTATGCAGGGTCTCAAGCAGAAGCTCGGACCAGGTGTCGACGTGCGGATGAAGCTGGTGGAGTGGAACCGGTGAGCTTAATGCCCCACCTGTGGGGGGTAGCTTACGGGTTTGCGACCAACCCCAACCACTACCAACCAACGAGCGTTGGTTACCCGGACCGGTCACCACCGGCACCGTATCGAACCCCAAACACCTTGGGGCATCAAGCAATCAGTGCACACTACCCTGCTAATCCACCGCGTGGACACCAGCGGCGACAACCAACCGCCACCCACCCGGGACCCCCAAGACCTCCACAACCCCCCACCAACACTCGCAGTCATAGCGCGCACCGATTCGAGCGGCGTCGACGCACGACACCCCCGAAGTTTGGGCCCGCGTCACCGACCTGAGAGCGTGAGCAGGCATGCCCGACGGCAGCTGCGGTCAAACCAGTCGGCTGCGCATAGCCACCGGACGCTGGTCATTTCCCCTCTCGATTTCCGATCGGGTCCGGTGCTATACAGTCGGGCCACTGTGAGGATTCTCGGCACTGCTCAGACTCGACGATGGCCGTGGGCCATCGCGCACTTCCGAACCCGCCTCAAGAATTGGCGCCCATGAGATTCCCCTACGCCACGATACTTTTCAGCCTGCTCGCCCTCAGCGTCACAACAGAGGTGCTCTGGATAGGTAATATCTCCCGGCCACCTACGACGATCTATCACATGTGGCATGTGGCTCTGATGCTCTTTGTCATCGCCGTACGCCTGGCTTATCAGCAGCAGCTTTCCCAGCAGGTGGCACGGTATACGCGCATCCTGATCGCGGGGATGGCAATGTGCGCCGTGGGAGACGTGGTCAATAGCGCCATATCCGGCATCGAACCCATCAGCCAAAAGCTGTCCGTCGCGATCATTCTGTTCGGCGCCGGCTACATCTTGTACGTTTACGTCCTCTACCGTTTTTCCCAGCCCAGGCTCGCGCAACGTGGCGGAATAGGTTACCCCATGCGCTGGTTCGTCGTGATGATCATTGCGGTGGCCAACACTGTGGGCTGGATCTCGTACGTGCCGGAGCCAGTTGCCGGTCATCAGTTCCTCGAGGTTGGGAGCTTCCTTTTCAACCTCGTCATCTATACCCTGATGATCGGCTTCAGTATTTGGTATTTCTGGGCGAACCGACTCAGCCTGCGAGCGTTGCCCGTACTGATCGGCGGGCTGCTTCTCCCGCTATCAGACTTGTACCTGTTCAGCACGTGGCTGGCACCGGGGCAGGATCGAAATATTCCGATATTCGACCTGTATGCCGCGAACTGGATTTTGTATTTTGGCGGACAGGTGTTGTTCGCATTCTTGCCGGCCTGCGAAAACGATGCGAGGTTAAGCGAATCACCGCAGTCCGCAAACAGACCCGCGGAGCTGAGGTAACCCTGACAACGACGAAACCCGGTGACATGCACGACGAAACCGCAAGCCAAGTCAACCCCACAGCATCCGGAATGCACGTCAAGGTATTACAGGCCGTCCGCCTGAAGGGCCGGGTGAGTTTAGCCGACCTGGCTACCACGCTGGGTGAAGATCACCGCGTCATCGCCGAAATCGTCGATCAGCTCACCGCATCGAGTCTGTTGGTCGCCGGCGCCACGTTGCGGATCAGCCCCGAAGGCCGCACCCGGCTCAATGCATTGCTCGCCGAGGAACGCAAGGAGGTCGACCCGGCGGCAATGGCCGCCGCCTACAACGAGTTTCGTAGCGTCAATGCCGATTTCAAAGTGGTGGTCACGGATTGGCAACTCAAGGGCGGCCAACCCAATGTTCACGACGACGCCGGTTATGACGCTGCGGTATTGGCCCGTCTCGACGATGTGCACCGGCGCGTACTACCCATCATCGCGGCGGCAGCGGCACAGCTGCCGCGGCTGCGCGCCTACTCGGCGAAACTCACTGCCGCACTTGACAAGGTCAGGTCCGGCGATATCGGCTGGCTCAGCCGGCCGCTCATCGACTCCTATCACACTGTCTGGTTCGAACTGCATGAGGAGCTGATCCTGGCCGTGGGCCTGACTCGCGAAGAAGCGGCCAGATCTGGTGATGCCCAATAGTATTCATCGCAGCGCCGCGTCGAGCAATTCCACATAGGCATCGATGTCGGGTATCGCCGACGCGGCCGCATGGACACTGATCGCTATCGTGTCGCCGATGCCGTGCACCCCGTGAGTCAGCCCCATCGCCGGTGACAGTGCCGGATAGCCAGCCGTCAGCACCACCGGCGCGGCACCGAAATGAAGATCGGCGGCTCCGCGGTGCACACTGGACACCACGGTGTTGCCGGCCACTTGCGCCGGCCGGGCGTCAGCATCGAATTTGCTTACTCCCCAACGTAGTAGCGCTGCCGGAATGGTAGCGAAGGCCAGGTCGGCCGCCCGCCCGGCGGGATGTTGCATGCGGCGACGGGCATTGGCCAGGTCGGCGGCAATCCGCCCAATCCGCTCGGTGTGACCGAGCGCCGGATACAGGCCGATGGCGACGTTGCCGAAATGGTTATGCGCTCGCGGCACACCCGGTTTAGCCATCGGCACTTCTGCTGCCAGCGATTCGGCCGACCCGCCGAGCAGCCTGTACAGCGCCGTGGACACGGCGGCCAGCACCGCGACAGTCACCGTGGGACCGGGCAATTGCGAGCGCTGCCGCACCAGGGTGCGCACCGCTCGCACACCCTCTGGCCGGGCGTTGGTGGGCAGCAGCGGCCGCGAACCGGCACCCGGCGCCAACCGCCCGGCCCTGGTGTCGCGGACCAGGCGACGGTGCATGCGGGCCGCTGCGGCGGCCCGCCAGGGCAGGACACCCCGCGGGGGCCCGGTGACCGGCGCCACCGGAGCCGCCCGCCCGAACAGCCAGGCCGCCATCGCCGAGGCGCGCGCGCCGTCGCCGAGCGCATGCGCGACTTGGACGACCGCGACGGTGCCCGCGCCGCCGACCCCCGGAATCCCGGTCACCGGGGTGAATACGTGGACCCGCCACGGCATCCGGCGAATATCGAGCTGCTCGTCGGCCAGCGCGGCGACCGCCGCCAGACAGCCGTGCCAGCTGCCGTCGGTCGGCCCGTGGCGGACCACCTGCTCGCGCTCGACACCCGCGGCAACCCACCGCGGATAACTCAGGGCAGACCGGTCGTGGACCCGCATCCGCAGCTCCGGACAGGCGCGGGCCCGGTCCAGGAGCTGCGCGATGGCCCGCTCGGCAGCCACGGCGTCTCCGTCGAAGGCGTACAACAGGAACTGGTCATTGGGAATCTTGGCCGACATCCAGTAGAACTGCGCGTCGACGGCCGCCATCCGGTGTGCCGCCACAGCCTCAGCCGGGTGTGCCGACGAACGTCAGGATCAGCTCGGCCACCTTCTCCGGCTGTTCCAGCTGCAGGAAATGCCCGGCGTGGTCGACGATCGCCACGTCGCTGCCGGCGGGCAGCACCTTCTCCGTCCAATGCGTGAAAGCCGGTGTGGCACAACCGTCGTCGCGACCATGCAGATACAGGCTCGGCAACCGTGGCGGCTCGGTCCACCATCGGTTCAACTCGGCGTAGCCGGCCGGCGGCCGGGTGTTGCGGATGGTGGCCCGGTAAGGGCCCAGCGCCGCGTGCCAGCTCTCCGGTGTGCCGATCGCGGCGTCGACGTGGCGCAGGTCCTCCTCGGCGTAATAACCCGGCGACCACCGGCGCCACAACAGCGGCGGTAGCCACGCGGCGGACCGCTCGGGCAGCCAGGGCAACTGGAAGTAGACGATGTACCAGCTGCGCAACAGCTGATGCGGTAGCTCGCGGGCCAGCCGCCCGCGGTCGGGCACCCGGCCCAGCGGGCGGAATGCCGCCGCGGGCGGCACCGACATGATGACGGCCCGGGCGAACGGGCTGTCGGGCATCGCGGCCAGACCGGTGGCGGTGATCGCGCCCCAGTCGTGCCCGATCACCACGTCGTCGTCGGTCCCGCCGGCGGCCGCGCGCACCCGCAGGGCGTCGTGCATCAGCGCGCCGACGTGATAACAGCCGTCGGCCGGGATCGACGACGGCGCATAGCCCCGCATGAAGGGTGCGACGACCCGCCATCCCGATTTCGCCAGCCGAGGAGCGACCTTGCGCCAGCCGTACGGGGTGTCGGGAAAGCCATGCAGGCACAGGGCGATCGGGGCGTCGGCCGGACCCCAGGTCAGGGCCTTGAGATCGGCGTCGGCTCCCGGGACGTCGATCCAGTGGGGTTCAGACATGACTGGCTTCCTGGTCGGCGTTGGCGTGGTCGGTCGCGGCGTTGCCAATCATGCCGGGCGTCGCGCCCGGCAGGGCAGCTTGGTTCCTCATGTTGACTCCTGTCGCCACCTGCGGCCCGCGCATGATCCAACGTAACCGGGATGCATGGGGGACAAAAAGACCTTCGATCGGGGGACACCGCATTCATCCCCGGAGTGGCCGCTCGGCCGACAGACGTCGCGCCGCCGTCGCGGCACCCTGAATTTCAGAGCCGTCAACGGGAGGACCAAGCAACGATGCTGTTGGCCTCGCTATCCCCAGAAGTCAAATCGGGCCGGATGTATACCGGTCCCGGGGCGGAGTCGATGTTGGTCGCGGCGGGATCCTGGGACATGACCGGTGGCCCGTCCCGGCTGGAGTCCCGCTCGCTGCGGATGCTGCCGGAGATGGTCGGCTGACATGCGGGCGGGTTCAGTGACCAACGCGGACACCGTCCGCCGATGGGCCAAAACGGGCGCCACGCAACGGCGGATCCTGGATGCGGCAACCGAGGTTTTCGCGGCCAGGGGCTTCACCGCGGCGACGATGGCCGACGTGGTGGCCAGGTCAGGCGCCAGCATCGGCAGCATCTACCACCACTTCGGCGGCAAGAGCGAACTGTTTCTGTCGATCTTCGAGCAGGTGGCCGACGACGTGGAACGCCGTATCGAGGCGGCGATGCAGCACGCCTCCAGGTCCGGCCCGGACGGCGCCGACCCGCGACACGCACTGCAACTTCACGTACGGGCTTACCTGGAGGCGATGTGGGACAACCGATGCCGGGCCAGGGTGCTGTCGTCCGGTGACACGCCCGCCGGGTTCGAGACCGTCCGCCGCGACCGGATGTCGGCCGCCTTCCGCCGCTGGCTGGTCGTGCTGCCGCCGGACACGTCGCCGCGTGGCCAACTGCTGAGCCGCCTTCTGATGGCGACGATGGCCGAGTCGTCGTTGATGATCGCCGACTGCGAGAAGCCCGGCGACGTCGCGCCGATCATCGATACGGCGATCGAATGGATCGCCCGGCTCACCGAGTGAGCTCACACTTGCGCTGCGGCCCTCTCCAATTCGGCGATGACGATCTTGCGCATGCCGAGCATCGCGGTGGTCGCCGCGGTCGCCACGGCAGGATCGGGGTCGGTGAGCAACTCGTGCAGCCGGGCCGGGACGATCTGCCAGCTCAGCCCGAAGCGGTCTTTGCACCAGCCGCACTGCGATTCCTCGCCGCCCCGGGTCAGCCGGTCCCAGTAGTAGTCGACCTCGTCCTGGTCCTTGCAGTCGACCATGAAGGACACCGCCTCGGTGAAGCGGAATTCCGGGCCGCCGTTGATGCCGACGAACCGCACCCCGTCCAGGACGAAGGTGCCCGATACCACCGCGCCCGGTTCACCCGGGCCGGCCTCGGTGTAGCGGTTGAAATTCTCGACGTGCGAGTTCGGGAACACCGAGGTGTAGAACTGGGCCGCCTCTTCCAGATTGTGGTCGAACCAGAGTGCGGGCGTGATCGATGGCATGGCAGTCTCCGTGTCGTCGGGGCGTCGTCGCTGTGATAGACCCCGGCGACGACGAACACTCACCGCACATTGTTCAGAACCACACGCCCGGCGTGACTACGCGCCGCTCGCTGCTGGTGCTGTGGGCTCCCCCATGGCCCGAATGGCGGCCTTGGCGTCAGCGGGTGGCAGAAGCTTCGATGCGGAGCAGCCCGTCGCGGTCGCGGATGTAGGTGACCAAGGCACCGGCCGACAAAGCGATGCTCAGGCCGAGCGCGCACACCGTGACCGCTCGGATCAGCTCGGCGCCGCCGGCGCCGTCCGAATAGAGCAAGGACCGACAGCCCAGAAATGCCTGGCGCACCGGTTCGAATTCGGCGAGCCAGGCCACGAACCGCGGCGAGGCCTCCAACGGGATGGTGGCACCAGCCGACGGAATCCCCAGGAAGATGAACACGAACACGCTGAGCAACGCGCCCCAGGTGCCCAGGGTCGCGATCAGCGAGGTGGACATGGCGCCAACCGTGGCGACAATGAAGGCACCGAACAACCACACCGCGAGCAGCTGCGGCGCCGGCATACCCAGCGCGACCGCGATCCAGAGGCAGACCGCCGATGTCGGCACGGCCAGCAGCGACAGTAGCGTCCACTCCACGAGCAACGCCTGCAGCCGGGAGACCCTGATTCGGTCGGCCAACCGCCGCCATCGCCCATACTTTGCCGGCGCCGAACGCAGCAACGCCGCGGCGGTCGGGCGCACCACGATCGCGGCCGTAACGCCGCCGATCACCAGCAGCAACGAGTAATACAGTCCGCTCCCGCCGTCGGCAGGCTCGGCCCCGGTGGTGTCGATGTCGATCGGGCTGGCCAGCACCATCAGGGCCCCTCCCGGCACCGGTGCGCCGTCGCTGTGCCGTCGTAGTTGCGCGGTGAGCATGGTGCCGGCCCTGGCGTTGACGACCGCCAATGCCTTGCGCATCGCCTTCTCGGCGATGACGGCGGCGACGGCGCCGGCCCGCGGACCGGTCGAGATGGTGATGACCGGCTTGAGCGGTTGTCCCGGCTGCAACGTCGCCTCCGGCAACGCGAACAGTCGCTGGGACAGGTCCCAGGGCAGCAAGACCTGCGCGTAGACCTTCCCGGTCTCGAGTTGGTCGCGCGCTTGATCGGCCGGCAGCACCCGGACGTCGAACTGGTTCTTGTCCATATTGGCCGCCAGCCCGTCGGCGATGAGTCGGCCCGTCACCCCGGTGTCCTGGTTGACGATCGCGATCGGAAAGTGTCGCAGGTTGGCGCCGGGGTTAAGGGTGCCGCCGACATAGAACAGACCCAACCCGTACATCAGCGCGACGGCGACGATGATCGGTCCCAGCCACACCCGCGGCGTGAACGACGACACGCGGGCGGCCGGTCGGGATGCCTGGCGCCGAGGTGAAAGCGTAAGAATAAGAACTCCTTTGGTCCGCGCCAGGTCGCCCTGGCCGGCAAGGCCGCTCAATATTTGTCAACCTAGGATGACATATGCGCCATTGCGGACGGGTGGGTGTCAGCCGTGAAGTTGCTGTGAGGCCGGGTGCCGGCGGTCGCCGCGGCGAACCTGACCCATGGCCCACGTCGCCACCCTGGATGAAGGTGCTTAAACGAACTAGGTAACGTCGGAATGCGTGAGCACCGTGAGCAGCCCCCGCACCGTCGAGTTTCCCGGCGCCGGGGGAATCACGCTGGTCGCCGACGAATGGAACCGCGGCGCCGAGGCGGCTGACCGGCCGAGCATCTTGATGTTGCACGGCGGCGGCCAAAACCGGTTCTCCTGGAAGAAAACCGGTCAGATCCTTGCCGACGAGGGGTTTCACGTCGTCGCGCTGGACACCCGTGGACATGGGGACAGCGATCGAGCGCCGGCCGCGGATTACGCCGTCGAGACCCTCACCGAGGACGTGTTGCAGGTCATGGATGCGATCGGTCGTCATGTGGTGGTGATCGGGGCCAGCATGGGCGGGCTGACCGGCATCCTGGTCGCCGACGCCGCAGGCCCCGACCGGGTGACGGGATTGGTGCTGGTCGACGTGGTACCCCGGTACGAGAAAGACGGCAGCGCCCGCATCCGGGATTTCATGCGCACCAACCTTGACGGTTTCGCTTCGCTCGAGGAAGCCGCCGATGCGGTCGCGGCCTATCTGCCGCACCGCACCAAGCCGCGCAGTCCCGAGGGGTTGAAGAAGAATCTGCGGCAGCGCGGCGGAAGGTGGTACTGGCACTGGGATCCGGCGATGATGACCGCCCCCCTGGATGACCCGGACCTGCGCACCGAGAACTTCGAGCGGGCCGCGGTGAACCTGAAGATCCCCATTCTGTTGATCCGCGGCAAACTCTCCGACGTGGTGAGCCCGGAAGCGGTCCAGGACTTTCTGACCAAAGTGCCGCGCGCGGAGTTCGTCGAGCTGTCCAACGCCGGACACACCGCCGCGGGCGACGACAACGACGCCTTCAGCGATGTGGTGGTGGACTTCGTCAGACGGACGGTTGCCGCCGGTTAGTTGGCCGGTTTCTCGGCGTGGCCGCCGAACTGCTTCCGCATGGCCGACAGCGCCTTGTTGGCGAAGTCGTCGAGATCGCGCGAGGCGAACCGGGACTGCAGCGCGGTGGTGAGCACCGGCGCGGGCACGCCCTCGTCGATCGCCGCGATTGAGGTCCACCGGCCCTCGCCGGAATCGGAGACCCGCCCCGAAAACTCCTGCAGCTCAGGCGATTCGTGCAGTGCGATCGCGGTCAGATCCAGCAGCCACGAGCCGATCACACTGCCGCGGCGCCACAGTTCGGCGATCTCGGGGATGTCGATGTCGTACTGGTAGTACTCCGGGTTGGACAGCGGCGCGGTCTCGGCGTCACCTTGCTGCACCCGGGTGCCGATGTCGGCATTGCGCAGAATGTTCAGCCCCTCGGCCAGGGAGGCCATCATGCCGTACTCGATGCCGTTGTGCACCATCTTGACGAAGTGTCCGGCCCCCGACGGCCCGCAATGGAAGTAGCCCTTCTCGGACTGCGCCACCTCGCCGTCGCGGCCGGGCGTGCGCGGCGCCGCCTCCACCCCCGGCGCGACGGTGGCAAAGATCGGCTCGGCGTGGGCAAATGCGCCGGCATCCCCGCCGATCATCAGGCAATAGCCACGCTCCAGGCCCCACACGCCGCCGCTGGTGCCGGTGTCCAGCAAGTGAATTTCCTTGCTGGACAGCAGCTTTGCATGGGTGATGTCGTCGCGGTAGTAGGTGTTGCCGCCGTCGATCACGATGTCTCCGGGCTCCAGGGTCTCGGCCAGCTCCTCGATGACCCCGGTGGTGATGGTGCCCGCGGGCACCATCACCCACACGACTCGCGGCGCGGAGAGCTTGTCACGCAGCTCCCGCAGGGACGACACCCCAGTGGTGTTGTCCTCCCCCGCCATCGCCTTGACGGCGTCGGAGTTGTGGTCGTACACCACGCATTCGTGTCCACCTTTGACCACTCGGCGGACGATGTTGGCGCCCATCCGGCCCAGACCGATCATCCCTAGCTGCATATGATTTCGTCTCCCTTACTGTCCTGTTTTTGCGCCGCGAGGCAGCCACGGCTGTTGCCAACCGCGGTGACCACGCAGCAGCGTCTGCGCGGCCTCGGGTCCCCAGGAACCGCGGTCGTATTGGTGGACATCGCCCGGGTTGTCGAGCACCGGCTGCACGATCCGCCAGGTCTCCTCGATGCTGTCTTCGCGGGCGAAAAGCTGGCGATCACCCTGCAATCCGGCGTGCAGCAGTCGCTCATAGGGACGGATCGGCTCACCAAGGTCTTCGGCGAACGAGGAGTCCAGGTGGATGTCTTGCCACGCATTGTGGGTGTGGGCCGAAATCTGTAGCCGCATCCCGGGGTCGGGATCGATGCGCAGCACGATCTGGTTGGGTTCGGGCGGCCGGCGGTTGGGCAGAAACGCCAACCCGGGAACGTGGTGCAGAAACATCCGGACCTCGGTCACCTTCTCCGGCAATGCTTTTCCGGCCCTCAGGAATATCGGTACGCCCGCCCAGCGCCAGTTGTCGATCTCGGTCCGCAGCGCGACGTAGGTCTCGGTCTGCGAATTCTGCGCCACCCCGGCAACATCGCCGTAGCCCCGATACTGGCCACGCACGTAACGCGCCGGCTCCAGCGCCGGCATCGCGCGAAACACCTCGGCCTTCTTGTCGTTGAGATCGTCGGCGCTGGCGCCGACCGGCGGCTCCATCGTCACCAGCGCCAGCACCTGCAGCAGATGGTTCTGCACGACGTCACGCAGGGCCCCCACCGCGTCGTAGAAGGAGCCGCGGTCCTCGACGCCGAAATTCTCCGCCATGGTGACGTGGATCTCGGAAATGCTCTTGGAATCCCACAACTCGGCCAGGCCGCGATTGGCGAATCGCAGGTACTGCAGCTCGACGACGGGCTGTTTGCCCAGGAAGTGGTCGACGCGCAGGATCTGCTCTTCGTCGAGCACCGCGCGCAGCCTGGAGTTGAGTTCGCGCGCCGAGGCCAGGTCGTGGCCGAAGGGCTTTTCCACCGCGACGCGTGCGCCCCGAACCAGGTCGGCCGCTGCCAGATTCTCGACGATCGGGGCGAACAACGCAGGCGGCATTTCCAGGTAGTACAGGGGGCGATGTCCGGAACCTATTTGCTTGGCCAGCGAGGTGTACAAGGCGCTGTCGGTCACGTCGCCCGATAGATAGGACAACCGGCTGGCCAACCGGCCGAACACCTTGTCGTCGAACTTCTCCCCCGACTGACCAATGGCCTCCCGGGCCCGCTCGACCAGCTTGTCCACCGGGATATCGTCACTGGCCACACCCACGATCGGACAGTCCAGCAACCCCCGACGTTCCAACCGGTACAGCGCGCGGAAAGTCATCTTACGGGCCAGATCACCGGTAATTCCGAAGATCACCAACACGTCTGAAGCGCTAGATGCGCTACCGGCCAATGCCCACCTCCAGGACGTCATCTGCGAAAGTCACCCAACGGCTTGACAGCTACTTCCCCGTGGTGGCCGACCTCAACCCTAGACATTGCCCCCTGGCCCGACAAGATCGACTCAACCGGGCCCGGGAAGAATGGACCGGGTGTTGGGCTCCGGTGCTGCGCTGCACATCGCGGTCTATGTGCTGGCCGGGATCGCGGTGGCGGAAGCCGTCGGGCTGGTCGTGCTGTGGCGGTTGCTGAGCCGCAGTCGTCAGGAGGTCGAGGAGCTGCGACGCCGCGCCGATGCCCGCAACTGGTTGTTGTCCGGTGGCCGCGAGGCCGTCAAGACGGTATGGCAGACCGCAAACCTGGTGCGCAAGGAGGGCTTCGGCGCTGCCGTACGCAGCTCGATCGAGGACCTGGCGGACTGGGCCGAAGTCGAGCGACCGGACCTGGCGCGAGTCACGCCGGACGGTCGCGTGGTGATCCTGTTCTCCGACATCGAGGAATCCACCGCGCTCAACGAGCGAATCGGTGATCGAGCCTGGGTCAAACTCATTGCCGCACATGACAAGATGATTCACGAGCTCGTCGAACGCCGGTCCGGCCACGTGGTGAAGAGTCAAGGCGACGGATTCATGGTCGCCTTCGCCCGGGCCGAACAGGCTCTACGGTGCGCCATCGACATCCAGGATGCGCTGCACAGGGAAGCAAAGCGTAAGCGCCGCAACGTAATCAAGGTCAGAATCGGCATCCACATGGGCCGCTCGGTACGCCGCGGCGACGACCTGTTCGGTCGCAACGTCGCCATGGCGGCCCGGGTTGCCGGGCAGGCCACCGGCGGCGAGATCCTGGTGAGCCAACCGGTTCGCGACGCCGTCGGCGATTGCGACGACATCGGTTTCGATGAGGGCCGCGACGTCGAATTGAAGGGCTTCTCCGGCAGCTACCGGTTGTTCGCGGTGGCGTCCCCGCCCGTGTCCGACGGGGACTGAAGGCCGTCTGCGCCGGATTCGGCCAGCCTCTGGTGCAGCCGGGACCGGACCTCGTCGGCGGTGTAGGCGCGACGCTTGCGTTCGTCGCGCACCACCAGCGCCCCTCCGGCGACGACGCCGGCGACACCGGCCAGGCCTAGCCACTTCCAGATGCTGCGCATGACGACAGCCTATGTCTGCCTATGGTGCTGGGGTGGAATCCAGCACGCTCACGTTGGACCAGGCGCTGAACGAAACCCGGACCGGCGATCTGTGGTTGTTTCGGGGACGGTCCGGGCCGGACCGCGCCATCCAGACGTTGACCAACAGCCCGGTGAACCACGTCGGTATGACGGTGGCCATCGACGACTTGCCGCCGCTGATCTGGCATGCCGAACTGGGCGACAAGCTCGTCGACGTGTGGACCGGCACCCACCATCGGGGGGTGCAGCTCAACGACGCCCGCGGGGTCGTGGAGCAATGGACGGGGCGCTACCAGCAGCGGTGCTGGCTGCGTCAGCTGACCCCGTATGCCAACCGGGAACAGGAAAACCAACTACTGCGGGTGATCGCGCGGATGGACGGCACCGCGTTTCCGACCACCGCTCGGCTGACCGGCCGCTGGCTGCGTGGCCGGCTTCCCACCCTCAACGACTGGATCCGGGGAATACCCGTAGTGGACAACAAGGTCCGCGAACAGACCCGACGACGCAAGGCAACCCGGCGGGCACTGGGGCTGGAGACGGCGTACTGCGCCGAGACCGTGGCCATCACCTATGAGGAGATGGGGTTGCTCGCCACCGACAAGGACGCGAACTGGTTCGACCCGGGCAAGTTCTGGAGCGGCGACACGCTACCGCTGGCGCCGGGTTACCGGCTGGGCAACGAGATCGCCGTGATCGTCGGCTAGCCGACCGACATCTCCCCCATGACCGACCATCCGGTGGCGTCGATGGTCTGGCTGATGATCTTGGGCGTGGACGCCAACGCCTGCGGCAGCTGCTGCATGGCCTGCTTGAAGTGATCACTGTTGACGTGGGCCGCGCCGGCGTCACCGTCACGGAAGGCTTCGACCAGAACGTATTCGGCCGGATTGTCCAGGCTGCGCGACCACTCGAACCACAGGTTGCCCGCTTCGGCGCGGGTGGCCGCGGTGAACGGCGCCACCAGCTCCGGCCAGCGCTCGGTCCACTCGGGCTTGGTTTCGAACTTGACGACGATGAAGATCATTGCCGCTCCCCACTTCTGCAACCGGCCTGATGCCTGGCAAGCAGGGCCAGAATACCCAGCAGACCCTGCTCAGCTGAGCTGCACTCGAGTGGTTACCGGCGTCGCATTTCGAGTCAGATCCAGCACCGGGCAGTGCTGGTCGACTGCCTGCTGCAGCTCGCGATAGCGTTCCGGCGTTTCGGGCCCGGTCACGCTGATCACCACGCGGACCTCCCGGAAGCCGGAGCGGACGTTGTCGTCGAATCCGAAGAAGCCCTGCACGTCGAGATCACCTTCGGCATGCGCGGTGATGTCGTCGACCGCGATCCCAAGCTTTTCCGCCCAGAAGCGCCAGGTGACGATTTGGCAGGAGAGCAGCGAGGCCAGGTAGTACTCAACGGGATTGGGGGCCTTGCTCTCGCCCCCGAGGGGTGGCGGCTCGTCGACTTCGACCCGATATTGGCCGAGGCGTACCGTGCTGGCCACCGCGTCGTGCGCGGTGGCCGAAGCCTGGATTACCACCCGCCCGTTTGCCCGGTCGGCGGTTACCGCCTCCTGGGTGGCGGCGATGATCCGGCCCAAGGCGGTGCCGGGCTCGGCGGCCTGGGATGTCACCGGCAAAGCTCCTTCCGTCGCGGCAATGGTATGAAGCATCGACCGTCGAATCGAGCCTAAACCTCAGCGTGAACGGATCCCCCGCCTCCACCAAAATCGAATTCGGCAGCCCGGCGGCCGTGACAAATTCGTGCCTCACAGAATGGCGCAACCACGCCCCCAAACCGCATTGTGATTGGGCGCACAATTGCGATAGGGCGTGGCTGCGTTTATTTGCGCGGCATGACATATGTGACCCAGGTCGCAGAATTGCTGTTGCCCGCGTCACACAGCAACCGATTAGTTATGTATTCACCATTTCCGGATCGCCTATCGGACCCGGATCGTCGGGCGCCGGGGCCGGCGCGTCGCCCGGGTCCACGGCATCGACCAAAACAGCGGGCGCATCCGGCGGAGGCGCGTCCGCCGCGACCGCGTCGGCATCCAGCGGCAGGTACATGTGATGGGTGAATTGAGCCTGGTAGGCACCACCACCACCGATACGTACCCCGCCACCTTCACCGCTGGCGACCGGGGTGCCGTCAGGCAAGGTGACGGCCGTGTGACCGCCATTCCACCCGATCACCAAGGCGTTGGGAGCAGTGCCCTGTTGAAAGCCCCGGGCCGCCAAAGCGGCTTCCTCATTGCCGGTGTTGAAGCGATCGCCGAAAACAGGCCGGTCCGTAGCCGCATTCGACACCCACGAAGCCAACCCCGAACAGTCGGTGCCGGCCGGCGAATCGCCACCCGGAATATAGGGGGTTCCCGAAACCTGGTTGATAAGCGTCAACAGCGTTGCCAAAGCAATCATGGCCAGGGACACTACCGACAATATGCATAGGAAACCAAATAATGTGGTGGTTATCACGATTAACCAGATAATCGTCTGACCTGCATATACAGCAGGTTTGTCACGCATTTATCTAGGAATTGAAACAGAAAGGCTCAATGCGTACTCAGCAAACCGCTACTTAATCACAAGGTTATCGCCAGAAAGAGGTGTGACCAGTAGAAATGGGGCAATGCGGCGAATGCGTGCGATTGTCGCCGCAACTGCGTGCTCACTCATTGGACCGCGCCCTGGTCGGTCCACCGACTGGTTAACCGGTCGGGCGCGGCCGGACTGTCACCGTTGTTCTCATCGACCACATCCATCACATTGCCGTGTCGACTGATTCCGGCGCCGCGCGGCCGACGGCGGCGAATCTGCTGGCCGAAGCCAGCTCGGCGAGCAGGAAACCCGCCGTCCTGACCGAGTTTGGCGGCCGGGCTTTACTCGACCGCGTCACGTCGGTTATTCGTCCGAGTCGATTTGAGCGCATCGTTCTCGTTCGGACTCGTCCATTTGACGCCTGATCTCGGCCTGTTCCCGAGCGGCATGGGCTCGCAGCCGCTTCTCTCGGTCGGCGGCACGCTGCAAGCGCTCACGTTCCCGGTCGGCGGCGGTTCCCTCGCGTTGGTCTGCGCATCTTTCTCGCTCGTCGGCGGACAACTCGCGATCGTTGGCGAGCCGGTCCCGCTCCGCCGCTATCCGATCCCGCTCGGAAGCGAGCCATTCGCGTCTTGCCAGTCCAGCCTCGCGTCGTTGCAGCGCCTTCTCGCGTTCGTCGAGTTCGGCTGCTCGGCGTTCAAGCTCGTCGAACGCATCGGCGCGGTGATCAGCGACCACCGTTCGGCCCGTCGCTTAGGACGCGGCGCAGGTCAGCCTGCTCGCGCTGCGCGGCCGCCGCTTGGCGTTGAACCTGTTGCGCCGTGCGCATTGATTCAGCCATTCGAGGCCCTCACTTGTCGCACCCTCAACACATAGTCCACCCGCACGGGCCCGGTCTAGGGTCGGTCGACCTTGACGTTGGCGCCGTGACGAGCCGGCGGATGCTTCGATATCGCTTCGTCAGCGACCACGTCGCCCCTACCGGTAAACGTCTCGCCGATGCGCGATATGCGCCATATGTATGACTCGGACGACGACACGCTCGTCGAAAATCCGATAGATCACCCGAAACTCTCCCCGGCGGGCCGAGTACCGGACTTCCAACCGATCACGAAGTGGCTTTCCGACTCGGTGAGGGTTCTCGGCGAGCGGACCTCGGATGAACTCCCAGCAAGCGATAGCTACCGGCTCCGGTAGGAGATCGGTCAACGCATTCTTCGCCGCTCTGGTTAATTCGACCTGATAGGTCATCGCGGAAGCCGACCGGCGGCGCGCATCTCCTCGGTAACCTCGTCGAGTGAGTAAATCTCGCCGCTCTCAGCCTCGGCCTCGGCTGCCCGGACCTCACGCATCAACTCCTGATCGCTGAGGATCGCCAAGGTTTCCATGATCGAGTCATAGTCGTCGGCGCTGAGAATCACGGCCGCTCGGCGGCCTTGCTTGCACGCCCCTCTGCACGTATCTCGCGTATGCGTGACGCCATCAGGCGGACGCAAGCTTGTTCGCCTTCCTCCGGTTGCAACGCCAGCAAAGGGTCTGCAGATTTTCCGGTGTGGACAAGCCGCCCTTGGAGACTGGGACAATGTGGTCCACCTCGAGAAGGAGATGGGGCTCCGCTGCGAGCGACACCGTGCAGGACCGGCGGGTGTGATTGTCAGGCGCCTTTATGGAGTTGCGCAGCTTTGAAGTCATCAGCGACGCGTTGACCGGCAGCACTCTTTCTCCAGCGGATCTTCTGAGAAAGGGTCTCGATGAGCGCGTCGATCGTTGGGGTGTCTAACGTGACGGTTGTTCGCTGCGAGCTGTTCCCACCGGCACTGACGTACTCAAAGACATACACGGGATACGGAACGCTAATCGGCGAAAGTTCGACTCCCACATGCCTCATGTACTCGTCTGCGTAGTGCTTCAGGATGAATGCAGGCGGATTGACCGACTGGGCGATACTCGCCTCACGCTGTTTGAGGTTGTTGACTGCCTCTTCGAGTTGGGTGATGTTCTCGCCCAGATTCTCCACGTCGGAAGGTGCGCTTGTCAGCCTTGATGCTGAAGTACTTCATCACGTACTTGAGGGGGTCGGCGCTTGCGTTACGGACGACCTGTAACGAGCAGTTGTGCACGGTCGGCGCCTGGTAATTCGCGATTTTCCGATCCCGGCGGTAGTTGTAGCGGCTGGTAGCGAAGCAGCTACGTGCCGGGCGCCGGAATCGAACGAGCCCGTCGCCCGGCTGATAGAGGACCTCCGGGATTTCAAGCCCTGAGCGGGGATGACACAGCTAACTATGCCTTCTTCTGCTGACCAGACGCCGCTTGGAACCGGAACTCCACCACGTCGCCGTCGGCCATCACGTAATCCTTGCCTTCGATCCGGACCTTGCCGGCCGCCTTGGCCGCCGCCATGGACCCGGCGGCAACCAGGTCGTCATAGGACACGATCTCGGCTTTGATGAAGCCCTTTTCGAAGTCGGAATGGATCACGCCGGCCGCCTTGGGCGCGGTGTCGCCCTGATGGATCACCCAGGCCCGCGATTCCTTGGGTCCGGCGGTCAGAAAGGTCTGCAGCTTCAGGGTGTGAAACCCGGCCCGAGCCAGCGCGTCGAGACCGCGCTCAGTCTGCCCGATCGACTCCAGCAGCTCGGCGGCCGATTCGTCGTCGAGTTCGGCCAGCTCCGATTCGATGGCGGCATCCAAGAAGACGGCGTCGGCGGGCGCGACCAGCGCACGAAGCTCGGCGACCCGGGTGGCATCGGTCAGGACCGCCTCGTCGGCGTTGAACACGTACAGGAACGGTTTGGTGGTCAGCAGGTTCAGCTCGCGCAGCACCGAGGCGTCCACACCGGCGCCGAACAGCGTGGTGCCGCCGTTGAGCAGTTGCCGGGCGGCCAGTGCCGCGTCATAGACCGGCTTGCGCTCCTTGGTGGTGCGAGCTTCCTTCTCCAGCCTCGGCAGGGCACGGTCGAGAGTCTGCAGGTCGGCCAGGATCAGCTCGGTTTCGACGACCTCGATGTCGGATTGCGGGTCGACCCTGCCGGCCACGTGGGTCACGTCATCGTCGGCGAACACCCGCACCACCTGACAGATGGCGTCGCATTCGCGGATGTGCGCGAGGAACTTGTTGCCCAGACCGGCCCCCTCCGATGCCCCTTTGACCAGGCCGGCGATATCGACGAAGGTCACGGGCGCGGGGACGATGCGCTCGGATCCGAAGAGCTCCGCCAGCTTGTCCAGGCGCGGATCCGGCAGCGAAACGACACCCTCGTTGGGCTCGATGGTCGCGAACGGATAGTTGGCCGCGACCACGTCGTTGCGGGTCAGCGCGTTGAAGAGGGTCGACTTTCCGACATTGGGCAGACCCACGATTCCCAGGCTCAGGCTCACAGGGACCCAAGTGTAGGACGGCAGCGCCCCGGCACCCTGCCTGCCGTCCGGGCGTCACCGCTTATGACGTCGGTCACAGCGGCATCCCCCGTTCGTTGCGCCCCGGGTAAGCGGCGCGTCACGCTGCCACGGGCAAACTGTGGACTGACTCCGCCAAAGAGGCTCCTGGGGCAGATGTGACGGCTGCCCCGCGGGCGGCGCCATCGGCTGCGGATGGCACGCCGCCGGCCGCTGGCGAGGTGTTGACGAGCCTTCGGGCTCACAGCCGGTACGGTCTACATGTGTCAGCGCAGCGGGCGAGTTCAGCGGTGGAGCCAAGTCACCGCTCCATCGTCCCCACCATCCCCGGGGTGCCCTGGTGGGGGGCCGTGCTGATAGCCGTCACAGCCACCGCCGTGGGGTACGCGTTCGACGCCGGCCACAAAGAGTTGACGCACGTCTTCACCGGCTTTTACGTCGCCGGTTGCGTGACGGCGGTGCTGGCCGTGCGCCAATCGGGCTTGTTCACCGCGGTCATCCAGCCACCGCTGATCCTTTTCTTCGCGGTGCCCGGCGCCTACTGGCTGTTCCACGGGGGCAAGATCGGCAAATTCAAAGATCTGCTGATCAATTGCGGTTATCCGCTTATCGAGCGCTTCCCGCACATGCTTGGTACCGCCGGTGGCGTGCTGCTGATCGGCCTGATCCGGTGGTACTTCGGCATGACCCAGCGCATCACCACAGCCGGGAAAGCCGGCGACGCCACGACGACAACCACCCGGCGAAAGTCTGCGATCAGCGGGTTGGCGGCCAAATTCAGCGGATGGCTCTCCCCCGGCGACACCACCGAGGAAGCTTCCGACCAGGGCGCACAGCCGGCCCGCACGACCGGCCGTACGTCCCGCAGCGGCCGGACCGCCCGGCGCACTGATCGGACCCGATCCCGGCATGCCCGAACGGCGGCGGATGGTCAGTCGGATCCAGGCGCCGAACGTCCGCGCCGCCGGCGTCCGGCGCCGGCACGCGATTATGACGCCGTCGCCGACCCGCCGCCTCGATCACGCCGCCGGCCGCGGCCTCAAGACGACCCCGAGCTACGCGCCCAGCCGCCGCGGGAGACGCGCCGAGATCCGCACACCCGCCGCAATCCCTACGAACGGCCCGCCCCACGCAGCAGCCGCTTCGATCCCTCCGGCGCCTACGAGCCGCCCGAGCCGGCCGAGCCGGCCAACCGGTATGAGCGGCGCGGGACCCGGTACGAGCCCTATGAGCCGCCGCGGCGGCGCTCCGCCCCGGCCGGGCCAACCGGCGCCAACCCCACCCACCACCCGATCTCGCAGGTCCGTTACCGCGGCTCCGTCCCCTATGACGAGCCGCGCGACGAGTCGCCGCCTGATCGCCGGAATCGTTCCCGCACACCGCGCAGGCCCCAGTCTGACTCCTGGGAATACGACGTCTAAGACGGGCGGGGTTTACCGCGCCGACCGGATCTCCCGCGGCAGGGCGAATACCAGCGTCTCGTTGGCCGTGGTCACCGGCTGCACCATGTCGTAGCCCAATTCGGCCAGCCGTTCCAGCACGCCGCGCACCAGCACCTCGGGAACCGACGCCCCGGACGTGACACCAACCGTGGTGACGCCCACCAGCCATGTCGAGTCGATGTCGTCAGCCCAATCGACCAGGTGGGCGGTCTTGGCCCCGGCGCCCAGCGCCACCTCGACCAACCGCACCGAGTTCGACGAATTGCGGGAGCCGACGACAATCACCAGTTGGCACTCCGGCGCCATCGCCTTAACCGCCACCTGCCGGTTCTGGGTGGCGTAGCAGATGTCGTCGCTGGGCGGATCCTGCAGTTTGGGAAACCGCTCACGCAGTTTCTCGACGATCTCCATGGTCTCGTCGACCGACAGCGTGGTCTGCGACAGCCACACCACCTTGTTCTCGTCGCGCACGGTCACCTGATCGACGGCTTGTACCCCGTCGACCAGCTGCACGTGGTCGGGCGCCTCCCCGGCGGTGCCGACAACTTCTTCGTGGCCCTCGTGACCGATCAGCAGGATGTCGTAATCGTCGCGGGCAAAGCGCCTGGCCTCGTTGTGCACCTTGGTGACCAGCGGACAGGTGGCATCGATGGTCTGCAGGTTGCGTTCGGCCGCGGCCGCATAGACCGTGGGCGCCACCCCGTGCGCGGAGAACACCACAATGGCTCCCTCGGGAACCTGGTCAGTCTCCTCGACGAACACCGCACCGGCTGCGGCCAGCGTGTCGACCACATGGCGGTTGTGCACGATCTCATGCCGCACGTAGACGGGAGCGCCGTGCTTTTCCAGTGCGCGTTCAACCGTCTCGACGGCTCGATCCACACCTGCGCAGTAACCCCTCGGCTCGGCCAACAGCACCCGCTTGCGGGTTGGGGCGTGGGTTAGCGAGCCCGCCGACCTCGACGCACCGGGAATCCCCATATCGACAGTCGGCACCATGCATCCAGGGTACTTTCCGCCCGCCGGCCGCGACACAGCCATGACACAACCCCGCCTCATCGCCGCCCCGCTTGGACTTAGCCGCCGCTTGAGGCAGTCTTGGACCCATGGCTACTGCACCGTATGGGGTTCGGCTACTGGTCGGCGCGGCGACAGTCGCCGTCGAGGAGACGATCAAACTGCCGCGCACCATTCTCATGTACCCGATGACGCTGATCAGTCAGGCCGCGCACCTGGTCATGCGGTTTCAACAGAACCTTGCCGAGCTGGTCATCAAGGGCGACAGCACATTGGAGACGCTGTTCCCGCCGAAGGACGAGCAGCCGGAATGGGCGACCTTCGACGAGGACCAGCTCGACGCCGGCGATGGCTGGGACGGGTCTTTCACGGCGTTGCCGGGCGCCGACGCCGCCGGCGCCGACCGTCGGTCCGCGGGACGGTTCGCGCTGTATTCGGTGTCCGACCCGGATGAGTCCGGGGCCGCCGATTCCCCGACCAAGCCGATACCGGCCAGACAACCGAACACGTCGTCGAATTCGGCGGTCCCGGCACCCGCGATCGCGAGTGAACTCGACTATCCGTCGCTGACCCTGGCCCAGCTGCGGGCCCGGCTGCCATCGCTGGATGTCAACGATCTCGAAGCTCTGCTGGCCTACGAGCAGGCCACCAAGGCGCGCGCCCCGTTCCAGACGCTGCTGGCCAACAGGATCACCCGCGCGACCGCCAAGTGACCCGAACTTCCGAGGCGAACTCGGCCGAGAATCCGTTCCCGGTCCGCGCGGTAGCCATCCGGGTCGCGAGCTGGATCGATCGACTGGGCACGGTCTGGGTCGAGGGGCAACTGGCCCAGATCACGATGCGGCCGAACTCCAAGACGGTGTTCATGGTGCTGCGCGACCCGGCAGCCGACATGTCGCTGAACGTCACCTGCCCCCGTGACCTGATACTGGGTGCACCGGTGAAACTGACCGAGGGCACCCAGGTGGTGGTCTGCGGCAAGCCGTCGTTCTACACCGGGCGCGGCACATTCTCGTTGCGGCTCAGTGAGATTCGGGCCGTCGGCATCGGCGAGTTGCTGGCGCGCATCGAACGGTTACGCCGGCTCCTGGACGCCGAGGGCCTCTTCGACCCGCGGCTTAAGCGCCCAATCCCGTTCTTACCCAACATGATTGGGCTGATCACCGGCCGGGCGAGCGCGGCCGAGCGGGACGTGACGACGGTGGCCGCCGCGCGCTGGCCCGCGGTGCGGTTCGCGGTGCGCAACACCGCCGTGCAGGGACCCAGTGCCGTCGTGCAGATCGTCGAGGCGCTGCGCGAATTGGATCGCCACCTCGAGGTCGACGTGATCGTGCTGGCCCGCGGCGGCGGCAGCGTCGAGGACCTGCTGCCGTTCTCCGACGAGACGCTGTGCCGCGCGATTTCGGCCTGCCGCACACCGGTGATCAGTGCGGTCGGTCACGAACCCGACAACCCGATCTGTGACCTGGTCGCCGATCTGCGGGCCGCCACCCCCACCGACGCGGCCAAGAAAGTCGTCCCCGATACCGCAGCCGAGCAGCGGTTGATCGTCGACCTGCGCCGGCGCAGCGCCCAAGCGCTGCGCAACTGGGTCTCTCGTGAGGAGCGGGCACTGGCCCACCTGCGCAACCGCCCGGTGCTGGCCGACCCGCTGAAGGCGCTCACCGCGCGCCACGACGAAATTCAGCGGGCCCGCTCCGCAGTTCGCCGCGACATCAACCGGTTGATCGCTGCCGAGACCGAACGGGTCGGCCACCTGTCGGCGCGATTGACCACGCTGGGACCGGCGGCCACACTCGCCCGCGGCTATGCCGTCGTGCAAAGACTTTCGGCCGCCGGACAACCGACGGGGGTGCTGCGGTCGGTCCACGACGCGCCGGCGGGCACCAGGCTGCGGGTGCGGGTTGCCGACGGCGCCCTTGCGGCGCTCAGTGAAGGACATACCGATGGCTGCTGACGAAAACCACGAAAACCACGACGGGAACGGCTCTATTACACCCATTAGTCAGCTCGGCTATGAAGCGTGCCGGGACGAGCTGATCGAGGTCGTGCGACTGCTGGAACAGGGCGGCCTGGACCTCGATACGTCGCTGAAGCTCTGGGAAAGAGGCGAGCAACTTGCGAAAAGATGTGAGGAGCACTTAGCTGGCGCCCGGAAACGGGTGACCGATGCGCTGGCGGCCGGCGGCGCTTCCGAGAACTGACGCACACCGACCTGCGCCGGTTTAACTGGCCAATCCGTATTCCAAACTGGAACACGTTTTAGTTATGCTTCGCCGCATGGGTGATGCATCGTTGACAACTGAACTCGGCCGCGTCCTGGTAACCGGCGGCTCAGGCTTCGTCGGGGCCAACATGGTTACCACGCTGCTGGAGCGGGGATACCAGGTGCGTTCCTTCGACCGCGCGCCGTCGCCGTTGCCTCCACACCCGAGCCTCGAGGTGCTGCAGGGTGATATCACCGACGCATCTACCTGCGCCACCGCAGTTGACGACATCGACACGATTTTCCACACCGCGGCCATCATCGAACTGATGGGCGGCGCATCGGTGACCGACGAATACCGCAAACGCAGCTTCGCGGTCAACGTCGGCGGCACCGAGAACCTGGTGTACGGCGCGCAGCGTGCGGGGGTGCAGCGGTTCGTCTACACCTCGTCCAACAGCGTGGTGATGGGCGGTCAGAACATCGCCGGCGGTGACGAGACGATGCCCTACACCAGCCGGTTCAACGACCTCTACACCGAGACGAAGGTAGCCGCCGAGCGATTCGTGTTGTCGCAGAACGGCGTTGACGGTATGCTCACGTGCGCTATCCGGCCCAGCGGCATCTGGGGCCGCGGCGATCAGACGATGTTCCGCAAGCTGTTCGAAAGCGTGGTCAAGGGCCAGGTCAAGGTGCTGGTCGGCCGCAAATCGGCCCGGCTGGACAACTCATACGTGGACAACCTGATTCACGGTTTTATTCTGGCCGCGCAGCACTTGGTCCCCGGGGGCACGGCTCCCGGGCAAGCGTACTTCATCAACGACGCCGAGCCAATCAACATGTTCGAGTTCGCCCGGCCGGTCGTCACCGCGTGCGGCGAAAGTTGGCCGCGGATAAGGGTATCCGGCCGCCTGGTGCGCGACCTGATGTCAGCGTGGCAGTGGCTGCACTTCCGGTTCGGGCTGCCGAAGCCGCCACTGGAACCCCTTGCGGTGGAACGGCTTTACCTTGACAACTACTTTTCGATCGCCAAGGCCGAGCGCGATCTCGGCTACCATCCGCTGTTTACCACCGAGCAGGCCATAGCCGAATGTCTCCCCTACTACAAGGATCTTTTCGAGCAGGTCAAGGCGGCGGCCAAGCCCCATCTGGTGTCGGTCGTCGACGCAGCACCGCCGGAATAGCGCGCGCCCCAGCTAGAACGGCGGAGGATCGGCGGCCATCCGACTTCGTTGATGCCGCGCTCCCAGCCGATCCGCGCTACCGTGCTAATGCGCAACGAACCTTTCGATGTCATCAGCCGGTTGCTCGCTTGAGTAAGCGGTGGGCGACGCTGACGCGGAGTAGAACGGCGTGACACCGTGCTTGCCATGCCTCCCAAACAGCATGCCCCCCTGGCCCCCGGCACCTCCGGTGCCACCATTCGCACCATTGCCACCGTTGCCGCCATTGCCGAACAGGTGAGCGTCGCCACCCTTGCCGCCATTGCCGCCGAGACTGCCGTGACCGCCGCCCGGACTGCCGTTGCCGCCGTCGCCACCGTTGCCAAGAATCAGCCCACCGTCGCCGCCGTTTCCACCCGAGCCGCCGCGTACACCGTCGCCGACACTCTTGCCGCCGTCGCCCCCGGCGCCTCCGTTGCCGAATAGTCCGGCCGCTCCGCCGTTTCCGCCGGCCCCACCGCGGCCGCTGGCGATAGTCGCGGCTCCGGCTCCACCGGCTCCGCCGGCGCCACCGTTGCCGACAAGTAGTCCGCCGTGGCCGCCGTCGCCGCCGTTGGCGCCGGTGCCGCCGGCTCCGCCGTTGCCGCCATGGCCGAACAGCCCTGCTGCGCCGCCGTTGCCGCCGTTTTGACCCGCTGCGCCGGATCCGCCGTTACCGCCGTTGCCCCACAGCCATCCGCCGGCGCCGCCGTTTTGCCCGGTCCCATTGAGTCCATTGGCGCCGTTGCCGATGATCGGGCGCCCGACGAGCCATTCGCTATCGGCATTGGCTGTCTTGAGGGCATTCTGGGCGGCGTTTTCTATCTCGGTGATCCAATACCGCATCGAGCCGCCGTTGAGCAGGTCGACAAACTGCTGGTGCAGCCACTCGTAGTCGTTGCTGAAGGCGCGCCACCGTTGGCCATGGCCGGCAAGCAGGGTGGTGATCGCCGCCGATACCTCGTCGGCGCCGGCGGGCAGTAACCCTGTGGTGGGGACGGCGGCGGCGGCGCTGGCCTCGCTAAATGCCGAACCGATAGCAGCCAAATCCGTTGCGGCGCATTCCAATGCTTGCGGCTCTATGGTCACAAATGACACGGCTCATCCTCCTGGGGTCTACGAATGTCGTTGTTGGGCAACGTGTGCGCGCCGTTGCGGCCGTTATCCGATCCCTGCTCGCGGGATCTCAGCGCCGATACCGCCGCGGGTGGTTACCTCCGCGGGCGTGGCGAAACGCGATCCCACGGTCCGCGGCGCAATGGGCATCATAGGGATAGCCTCGCCGGATCCGGTTGGTTGGGCCATCACACAGCGCAGGACGGCATCGCCCATCAGGACCCGGTTCCACCTGCGCCTGCACCCGAAAATCTGCCTGATATCCGCGGGGTGGAGGCGCTGGACGACGAAGCCTTCAAGGCATTTCACGAGTGGGATTTGCAGCATCTTCAGATGGCTCCGCTAGATCACGCGATGTGGTTCATGCGGCCGTTTCGCGCCGACGAATGGCTACTCTATGATCAGTCGTCACCATCGGCGCAATCTGGACGGGTCCTGGTCCAGGGCAAAATCTTTGACCGGAATGGAACCATGGTCGCAGCCGTCATGCAAGAGGGGCTATCCCGCTATCCACACGGATATCAGACGCCGCTTCGCAGTTGGGTGGACAATTCCGGCTGAAATGATGCAAACCTCACCACTGTAGACATATGGCATGGCCATTGCGGACATCCTTCTACCACCTCAGCGTTGACGCGCTAAATCATCCGATGTAAGCGAACGTGACATTTTCAGAAATACGGCATTGCCCAAAGGAAACCATCAGCTATTTGGCGTATATTTCTCTGGATAGGCCTCGATATTGCACGGTGGCCCACAGTGTGTTCTTGGTTGCCGGGTTGCGGCTGGGCGGTCAGCGGGCCGAAGTTCCCCCGCAGCCCACTGCTTGTCGCTGTGGGCTTGCCCAGGCGAGGCGCCGATACGGATCACGATCACCGGCTCCTGGTCCCCGTACCTGGATCAGTGCTCGCAGACCCCCGGCGGCTCGTCAATCAGCGTCTCACCTGCGCTTTCGACGGGGCACTGCGCCCGCTGGGACTCCACTGAGTACGGCAACTTGATCAGCACCGCCCTACCGCAATTCGTAGTCGTCGAGGGCCGGACGCGACATGACATCGCGGAAGCGGGTGAACGTCCACGGCCATGCCACCGGAACGCCGCGGTCATCGAGATACCAGCTGCGGCAGCCGGTCACCCACACCGTCTTTTTCGCCGCTTCGATGCGGTCGGCTTCGAAGCGTGCCGTGGCCTCGCGACCGGCACTGATCTGGCGACACCGACCGTCGGCCAGTAGCTCGAAAAGCTGGATCAGATAAGCTATCTGAGCCTCGGCGACGTCGATCAGCGAGAAGTTGCCCACCGGCCCGTTGGGCCCGTTGAGCATGAACAGGTTGGGGAAATCGGGCAACGACACCGACAAGTAGGCGAATGGCCGTTGTGCCCACACATCGTCGAGACGCACACCGCCGCGGCCGACCACATCCATCGGGCGCAAGAAACGATCCACCCGAAAACCGGTGGCTAGCACCAGCATGTCGAGGCGATGCAGCGTTCCGTCGAAGGTGCGTACCCCGTCGGCCTCGACGCGGTCGATGCCCTCGGTGACCAGATGGGCGTTGGGCCGCTGGATCGCCTTGTAGAAGTTGCCGGAGATGATCAGCCGCTTGCACCCTGCCCGGTAGTCGGGCCGCAGCTTGTCCCGCAGTCCGGGGTCGGCGACGCTGTCCTCGAGGTTGGCGTGGGCCACCCGTTGCAGCGCCTGCAGTGCCTGCGAGTCGGCGTCGACGACCGCGTTGGCGAAGCTTTGGACGAAGTCCCGGTTCAGCTGGGCGCGCAGCCGGGTCAGCGCCGCCGGGTCGGACCGGTAGCGTGCGCGGTCGGCATCGTCGACGGGCGGGTTGTCGACTGGCAGGATCCACTGCGGGGTGCGCTGGAACAGATGCAGCTCGCGCACGACTTCGGTGATGGCGCCGGTGATCTGCACCGCCGACGAGCCGGTGCCGACCACCCCGACTCGCATGCCTGCCAGCGGCACGCTGTGGTCCCAGCGGGCGCTATGGAAGATGCTGCCACCGAATTCGTTGAGCCCGTTGATATCTGGGTAGCGCGGGTGATGCAACACGCCGGTGGCGGCGATGACGACGTCGGCCTCGTCGCGTTCGCCGGTGGATGTCTCGATGCGCCAACAACTTCCGTCGTATTCGAGGCGGCGCACCGCGTGGCCGTAGCGGACCAGTTCCTCGACGCCGTAGCGGCGTGCGACGCCCTCGAAATACGCCAGAATCTCCGGCCCGGGCGCGAACGCGTGACTCCACTCCGGGTTCGGGGCGAAGCTGTAGGTGTACAGGTGTGCCGGCACGTCGCAGGCGACGCCAGGGTAGGTGTTCTCCCGCCAGGTTCCGCCCAGCCGCCCGGCCTTCTCATACACGCTGACATCGGTGAAGCCGGCCTCGCGCAACTTGATGGCGGCCAACACCCCGGCCATGCCGGCGCCGATGATGACGAAGCGCAGGTCAGCCCGGTGCGGACTCATGGCGTGAGTACTCCGTGCACGGGCGGGACGCCATCACGCTCGCCGGCCATGGTGGCGAGCAGCTCCTCGGCGTCGTCGAGGCGCACGCAGCGTCGCGGCAGGTGTTCGAACGGGTAGCGACCAGATGCCAGCATCACCAGCGCCGCCCGGTAGGCGGTGGCGTCCACCCCGAGAGCGCCGAGGATACGCAGCTCCTTGAACACCACCAGGTCCGGCGAGAATCCGGGCGCGCCGGCTCCCATGCCCCTGGTGCCGGCGACCACGACCGTCCCGGCCGGCCGCGCGAGCGCGATCGCCTGCGCAAACGCCGTCGGCGCCTTGGCGGTGACGTCGACGACGACGTCGGCCAGCCCGCCGGTCGCCCCAGCCAGCGCCGCGACCGGGTCGTCCGTCGCGACGTCGACGGCGAGGTCAACACCGAACTCGCCGGCCAGCGCCAGCCGGTCGGCGTCACGGGGACCCACCCCGGTCAGTATGACGAATCCCGCGCCGGCTTCCTTGGCCGCCGCGGCAGCGCACAGTCCGCGGACACCCGGTCCGAGCACCGCGACGACGTTACCGGCGCCGGTGCCTGGAAGCGTTGCACCCCAGCGTATTCCGGCTCCCAGTGGATTGAATAGGGTGGCCACCGCGGGATCCAGGCCGGCCGGGACCGGCAACACCATCGAGTCGGGCGCCAGGTATTGGTATTCGGCGTAACCGCCCCACAGGCCGGGTGCGCGGTCGACGGGGATGAAGCCGTACATGTCGGCCAGACCGTGGCGTTCGCAGCGCCGGTACTCACCGGCGAGGCAGTTTGCGCACTGCCGGCACGACTGGAACACCTCGACCGCCACCCGGTCGCCGGCGGCCACGCCCCAGCGCCGGGCTGCCTGCGGCCCGATGGCCTCGATGATCCCGACGGTTTCGTGACCCGGAACGAAGGCGAAGCCGCCGCTCAGCGCCCCGGTGTACTGCTCGTGGTCGGTGCCGCACAATCCGCAGGCTTCCACCCGCACCAGCGCGTCGTCAGCGCCGATCTCCGGCACCGCAAGCTCCCGGACAACCAGGCGGCGCGGCGCCTCCAGGACCAAGGCTCGCGATGTCTGGGCGTTGGAGCTCACCGCACCCACCTCTCGATCCACCCGCGGCTAGCGGAAGCCCACGACCTCGCCGCCCCAGGCAGCTCGGAGGTGGCCGTCGAGATCGCGCGCAACGCTGTCGGTTCTGTTGATGACCAGGCAGGCCCGGTCGGCGTCGTCGTACGCCGGCCAGTCCGGCTCGCCCGCCGGCTTACCGTGCCTGGCGAAGTTGACCCACCGGGTCCGCACTCTGCCGGAGACCGCCTTGGCGGTCCTGACCCCGCCGAGCCGCAGCGTCGGGTCGTGGGGTCCGCCGAGATTGCCCCAGACATAAGGCAATTCGGTGGCGTGCGCGGCATTGACCAGTAGCAACTTGAGCAACGGCGTCGAATAGTCGAAGCGGTAAAGATATACCGGCGCCACCCTGCGGTGTCCGTCGGCCAGCCACACCGAGGGCATCCGGAAGCCGACGTCGGTGGCGATGCTCAGCGGCCGCGCCTTGCGCCGGATGCGCGAATAGGCCTGCCCGATCTGCTCCTCGGTGGGCAATTGCAGGTCGGGCTGTTCGGCGGCGATCTGGGTGAACATCGACGTGATCGCGCGCGGAGTGATCGGCATCAGCGGCGAACGCATCAACCGGAACAGCGCCGCCTCGTGCTTGTTGGTGCCGATGATCAACGGGACGGGATGGGAGCGGCCCTCCTGCGCCACTTTCACCGGGTAGTCGTCCAACACGTCGCCGTCAACGATCGGCACGAACGCCAGGGTGCCGGGGTTGCGGACGGGCACTTCGTCGAACACTTCTTTCGACGCGGTGATGATCGCGGTGATCGGGACATCGACCAGCCGGTCCACCTCGGAGGTGCCGATTCCGAGCTTGCCGAGAACGCACATCGCCGCCCGCTGCGCCCGGTCGCGGTCGTATACCGAGGTGGCCGGGGAGCTTTGGGCGATCGCGCGGTCGAACAGCCCCGCCGCTGCCGGGACGGCCAGCAGCGTCGTGACGATCCCGGCTCCCGCGGATTCGCCGAACAGCGTGACGTTGCCGGGATCGCCGCCGAAGCCCGCGATGTTGTCACGTACCCAGCGCAGGGCGGCCAACACGTCCCGCAGCCCGACGTTGGAGTCGAATCGTCGCGACGCGCGCAACGTTGACAGGTCGAGAAAGCCCAGCGCGCCGAGCCGGTAGTTGATCGTCACCACGACCACGTCGCCACTGGCGGCCAGCCGCCGGCCGTCGTAGAGGGGCTGACTACCCGACCCGAGCAGGTAGGCGCCGCCGTGCAGCCACACCATCACGGGCTTGCCTGCGCCCGGCCCGGCGCCCGCTGGGGCCCAGATGTTCAGCCGCAGACAGTCCTCGCTCTGAGGCGCGCCCAAATCGAGTGGCATGTTGGGAATGACCGGTTGCGGGCAGGCCGGCCCGAAGCTGACGGTGTCGGCCACCTCGGTCCATCGCTTCGGCGGCTCCGGCGCCCGAAAGCGCAGGTCGCGCAGCGGCGGCGCGGCATACCGCACGCCCTTCCAGGTAGTCGTGGTGCCGTCGTCGGTGCCCCGGACCGGGCCGTAGCTGGTTTCGACCACACGGTCGTCGATCGCCATACCCTGAAACTCCCATTCCCATGCCTGACGTCAGGTTAGCGACTGGTCGCCCATCGACTCCGATAGCCCGGCTCGCACAGTCGCGCGCGCAGTTGTGTCCAGACACCGTGTGCAGCCCTCGACCAGCCCAACGGGTGTAACCACACCCACACAACCGAGCCAACAGTCAGTGCGAAAGTTGGCCCGACCCAGCAACCGGCGCACACGTCACGCTAGAACCCGACCGCCTGGCCATCGCGTCGGGGATCGCTGGCGGCCAGGTAGCCGTCGTCCAGGCACCAGATCGCTTGGCAGCTACCGAATTGGTTGTAGTCGTCGACCGTGACGAACTCATGCCCACGCCGAGCCAGCTCATCAATGGTTGCCGCGGGAAAGCCATCTTCCACGGTGACCTGCATACCTTGCACCACCCGGAAACGCGGACCGTCGCAAGCAGCTTGGGGATTCTGATCGAAGTCAACGATTCGAACAACGACTTGGGTTTGGCCCTGTGGCTGCATGGTGCCACCCATGACCCCGAAGCTCATGACGGGTCGGCCGTCCTTGGTCACGAACCCGGGCACGATGGTGTGGTAGGGCCGCTTCCCGGGTCCCACCTGGTTTGGGTGCCCTTTCGCCGCAACGAAATTCGCGCCCCGATTATGCAGAGAGATGCCGGTGCCGGGGATCACCACGCCAGAACCGAAGCCCATGTTGTTCGATTGGATCATCGACACCATCATCCCATTGCTGTCCGCAGCCGTGAGGTAAACCGTGCCACCGGTTGGCATGCCGGCTTCAAACGACTGCGCCCGCTGCATGTCAATCTGTGCCGCCCTACCGGCCAAGTAATCCTCATTGAGGAGTTGTGCTGGGGTGAGCCGCATGTAGTCGGGGTCGCCGACGTAGGCCAGCGCATCGGCGAAGGCCAGTTTGATCGCCTCGATCTGGACATGCACGCTGTCTGCTGAATCGACACCCAACGCAGCCATGTCGAAGTGCTGCAGAATACCCAAAGCGATCAGCGCGACGATGCCCTGACCGTTCGGCGGAATCTCATGGACCCGGTAGCCCCGGTAATCATGGCTGATCGGTGTCACCCAGTCCGCCCGATGGGCGGAAAGGTCTTCCACTGTCATCACTCCACCGTGCGACTTTGCGTGTCTCGCAATGATTTCCGCTAGCCCACCCTGGTAGAACGCAACCCCGTTGCTGGTCGCGATCTCTTCCAAAGTGCGCGCGTGGTCGGGCAACCGGAAGACCTCGCCGGCCCGGGGCGCCCGCCCGTTCGGCAGGAACGCCTCACCGAAGCCAGGCTGACCAGCCAGTAACGCCACCTGAGCCGCCCACTGTCTGGCGATCGTCGGGGAGACGAGAAACCCGTTGCGCCCGTAGTGGATTGCGGGCTCGAAAAGAGCGGCGAACGGCAGCTTCCCAAATCGCTTGTGTAATTCAGCCCACGCCGACACCGCCCCGGGTACGGTTACCGAATTCCAGCCCAAGCTCGGTACCTCTTGCCCGCCAAAATACTCCGGCGTCCACCCGGCAGGTGAGCGACCTGAGGCGTTCAGGCCATGTAACTGCCCACCGTCCCACACGATCGCGAAAGCATCTGAACCGATGCCGTTAGAAACTGGTTCCACCAGGGTCAGCGTGATCGCGGTGGCCAGGACAGCATCAACGGCGTTACCACCCTGGGCCAACATTCGCAACCCGGCCTGCGCCGCGAGTGGCTGCGAGGCACACACGACGTTGCGTGCCAGCACCGGCGTGCGGGGCCACGCGTACGGAAGTTCCCAGGACGGAGACACCGTCACTCCCCAACCCCTCGTTCGTCGACCGGATTACTTCGCGTGACAATCAACGGATCGATGTTGGTGAACGGGAATTGCGGCAGGTCGTCGATATGGGTGTTGAACGTGGCCGCAAGGACCTCCCGCGAATACGCGCTGATCGACGCGCGGTACCCGATATCCCCCGGGGTGGGCTGGTCGAAAAAGATCGTGAAGTGGATGTCGGGCGCATCGACGACCTCGATGTGGTGTGGGTAGGCGCGTGGAACGAAGTACACGTCGCCCTGGTTGAGGTAATAGGTGTCGAGCGATCCATCGGGATCCATGATCGTCATTCGCGCCGAACCTGCTTTCACGTAACCCATCTCGGCGGTAATGGGGTGCCAGTGCGGTTCGCGCATTCCGTCCTCGCGCACCCGCAGCGAATACATGGACAGGTCCTTCAACGCCGGCCAGAATTGCACGCGCGCCAGCCGTGCCGACCCGACAGCAAGCCCGACCGGCGGGCTCTGCGCCTCGACAGAGAACTTGTGCGGATCGTTGAACCAGGCGTTAGAAGGAACATTCGGCTCACCGATCCGTGCGGCCAACGGGCGATCGATGGTCTCGCGGCGCAGTGCGGCGAAGTCCGACGCCGGCAGGTCGTAGGTATTGCCCAGCACCGCATCGGTCATCGCTCCGAACGCCGCGCCCAGACCGAAATCCTCCGGCCGCTCACTGCGAAACGCGATGATGAACTCCGCAACATCCTCGCCGATATTTTCGATATGGTGCAGCGATCCCGAATCGATGTGGAACATGTCTCCGGCACTGACGGTAAAACTCGCGAACTGGCTGTAGGTGTCAAGGACGGAAACCAGCGACGTTCCCGAGACGCAACAGGTCAACTCGTTGGTATTGGCATGCCAATGCGGCGTGCGCATCACGCCCGGATTGATGACCACCCGTTTGATGGACATTCCGCGCAGTATCGGAAAGTTGTCGGCCGTCAGGCGTCGGATCGAGCCCAGGTCTGACTCCTCGACGACCTCACCGTCAACCAGGGATGCCGCATGCCGGCAACGATCTGAAGTTGTCACGTGAGTTCCTCCCATTTCGCTTGGATCGCTTTGGCCTGATGCCGGCCTCTTGATCGAGACATCGCAGCTGCGGGGTGCGCTGGCCAGCACCACGACCCCGTAGCGACCCCGTAGCGCAGCAAAAGCAATGAATGAACAATGCTTTGCCGTTGTTCTGCCGGGACGCCTCGACGTGGCCGGCTGACACAACTATGACGGGTGAAGCTGAAAGATATATGTGGTTTATATTCGCCTTCCTGTTAGTTTGCTGATCGACAGCCTATGCGTTCAGCTTGAGCCCGTCATTGCTGGGTTAAATTTATGAGCTGATGTGTGCCGCCGGCTCGTGTGTCCCATGCAGCGGAATCGCATGGCGTAATTGCCATCTCAAGCCGCTACTCTCGCAGTATAACCGATAACAGATGCATGCCCAAATGCCTACTAACTCACGGTTTTGCTTCCCGAAATGAGCCGGGTTATCAATGCGTCTCTAACACTTTTGATAGTTGAGATATATCAATTCATTGAAAAACGCGATCAGCAGATCGGCGTTACCCCTCTATACTGCGGCAGTAGACATGCTCGCTGCGTCAAAGCAATTCCATGAGATGCGGCCGGATCGGGCGGTCCAATCGTCGCTGCGGCTTCAACGGACACCGAAGAATGGCCACCTAACTGCGGTAATTGTCTCGGCCAGCCGACGATGTCATCGGTAGGACCACGGCCTCCAAGTCAAACGGCCTGCCCGAAATGTCGACGTCAGTTAGGTAACACCAGGTGAAGATTAACTTTTTAGTCAAGCAGCTACAGCCCGGCGCCATCATTGCGCTCGCGACCCGCGCGAGCACGTGGGCGATAACCAGGATCGCATCCGAAGCAGTCAGCCAGCACGGTTGGGCAACGGTGAATGCATTGGTAGTTCAGCAGTTGATCGGAACCCTGCACGGACCAAGCTCATGTATCTTTCCAGGCAGTATTGTCGACTTCTCCCACACGGATATGGGGACGGATGACGATCGATGAGAACCTGGGCTACAGGACGGGTCGAGGCTATACACCGGCATCAATATTTGCCAACTCCATTTAACTGCTCGATGTTGTGGCGCGCAATATCCGTTATAAACCCGGTTTCAAGATAGTTCTTGTGCGCTGTTTGATATTTTCTGACAAGTCTGGCGCGACCCCTCCACGACAACCGCGAGAACGTCCAAGCACGCCGGTCCTGTCCGGCTGAGGCCGTACCTGCCGACGTTCATCCTTCGCCCGTTGTCCTGGGCGCACTCCCGATTCCAGCGAAGACACGCCAGATGTCGTGAAATGGGCTCGTCTTGACATTGTGGGCAGACTTCGGCTCACCAGCAGCCTGCGAGAAATTCGACCCCAGCCGCCAGGGGATCTCCGGTTAAGGTTGCGCACAAGCACCGATGCGGAGGGCAGCCCCGGTCCGAAGATGAACACCGAATTCACGCTCACCCAGAAGCGCGCGCTGGCGGTCCTCACGCTGGTCGCCCTGCTGTTCGGCGCCTACTTCTTGCGTGACTATTTCGTGCTCATCGTGGTTGCGGCGGTGGGCGCCTATCTGTTCACCCCACTGTTCACCTGGTTCAACAAGCGGCTGAGCACCGGCTTGTCGGCAACGTGCACGGTGTTGACGGCATTGGCCATTGTTTTCATTCCGGTGGCGCTGTTGGTGGTGCTGGCCGTCGTCCAGGTCGCCCGGATGGTCGACAACGTTGCCGAGTGGTTCAAGACCACCGATCCCAGCGAACTCGGCGACAAGGTGTTGCACCTGGTCAACGACCTGCTGGCCCGGGTGCCGTTTCTGCATGTGACCGTGACTCCCGAGATGTTGCGCAACACGATGATCTCGGCGGCTCGCACCGTTGGCACCTGGTTGCTGCATGTCTTGCAGGGCGCGGCCGGAAGCCTCGCCGGCGCGGTCACGTCGGCCATCATCTTTCTGTATGTTTTCGTGGCGCTACTGCTGAACCGGGACAGATTAAGGACGCTGATCGGCCAGCTCAACCCGCTGGGCGAGGAAGTCACCGATTTGTACCTGCGCAAGATGGGCTCGATGGTGCGCGGCACCGTCAACGGCCAGTTCGTCATCGCCCTGTGCCAAGGAGTGGCCGGCGCCGCGTCCATCTACCTCGCCGGATTTCACCACGGGTTCTTCATCTTCGCGATCGTGTTGACCGCGCTGTCGATCATTCCGCTGGGTGGCGGGATCGTGACGATCCCGTTTGGCATCGGGATGATCTTCTACGGCAACATCGCCGGCGGCGTGTTCGTGGTGCTGTGGCACCTGCTGGTAGTCACCAACATCGACAACTTGTTGCGACCGATCCTGGTTCCGCGCGACGCCCGGCTGAACTCCGCGCTCATGTTGCTCTCGGTGTTCGCCGGCATCGGCATGTTCGGACCGTGGGGCATCATCATCGGTCCGGTGCTGATGATCCTCATCGTCACCACCATCGACGTCTACCTGGCGGTCTACAAGGGAGTCGAACTCAAACAGCACCACGACCCACCCACCCGTCGCAAGTGGCTTTCGCGCCGCACCGGGAACACCCCGGCCGGCGCGGCTACCGACTCAGCCGCTCAGTGAGGAACTCGACCACCCGCTTGCGGGCTTCGTAAGCCGCCTGACCGTCGACCTCGCGGACCTCGTCGGTGAGCACCGAATGCGCCATCCGGCTGAAGCCGTCCGCATTGCCCGGGCTGGAGTCGATCTCGATCACCTCGAACGCGTCGCCGAGTCGCTGCTTGAGCGTGGCGAACCGTTCCCGCGGCGCCATTTTGTCCTCGCTGAAACGCAACCCCATGGCGCACAAGCCGTCGTTGGCGCAGCGGTCGGCGACGACTCGAAGTTCGGATTCACTCAGCCCGGGGTCGCGACGCTGCGCGGGCGTCAGCGGCAATGGCACCGAGGGCTGGCTGAGCACCGGGGCGAGCACGCTGTCGTCGACGGCGGCGGCCAGCGCGAAGCCGCCGGTGAAACACTGGCCGATCACGCCGACACCCTTACCAGGGGTCGACGCGTTGAGGTCGCGCGCCAGCGCGCGAAGAAACTGCGACACCGGGCGCTGCTTGTTGGTGGCCATCGCCGCGAATTCCCGGGCCACACACGCCCGGCTGATCGTGGCCGCCACGTAGCCGGCCGACACCGCCTTGCCCGGCTCACCGAACAGCGACGGTATGGCCACGGTGAACCCGTTGTCCACCAAGTGATTACCCAGGCCCAGCACCCCGGGATGAATGCCCGGGATCTCCGGGATCAGCACCACGCCGGGGCCGGAGCCCCTGCGATAGACCTGGTGTGTGTAGCCGCCGCCGGTGAATGGCGACGCCGACCACCCGGACAGGTCTGCCTCGGGTCCGCTCAAGCTACGTCCCTCCTATCGGCTCGCCGGCAGGGGCGGCTGGGATTGCGTCGCCGTCGCCAGCGTACGGAACTCCTCGGCGCTGCCGGCTCCGGTGATCGCGACCTGGGTGGGACCGGCGGGGCTGGCCAGCCTGGTGGTCCACACCGGCTCGAGGGCGCCGTTCTTGTCGGCACCTTGATACACGACCCAGCTCGTTCCGCCCACGTCGACCGTCCCGGTGGGGTACATGCCCGGATGGATGGAACCGACCAGCTTGTCCTCGTCCGCATTGCTCTGGGTCAGGCTGAGGTACCTCCCCGTCGGGCTGATGTATCCCACGGTCGAGGTGGCTGCATGGAGCCGCTGACCGGCCGACGTATCGGTCCGGCCGTTCTCGATGCCGCCACGACCACCGGAGTTGGATTGCCATCCCGTCGGCAATACCGGCAGCCTGACCGGGAACCCCAGTGTCGCAGCGTCTGCCCCTAGTGCCGTCGCCGCGTCGTAGGACGGGATCCGTCCCCGGGTCGTTCCGCCCGGTTGCAACGAACACATCCCGACCATGCCGGCCAGCAGAATGCAGCCGATCACCAGCGGCATCAGCGACCAGAACATGTCGCGACCGTCGTGCAGCAACCGTGGTTTGGCCGGCTTCGGGGCCGGCTGCGGCTCAACAGTCACCTGGCCAGTATCCCAGCTCGTGTCGCGCGATTCGCTTCTGGGACAATCAGCAACCATGACTGCACAGGGATCCGGTTCGTCGCCGGCGACGGTTGCGAAAACCGACCCTTCGCCCAGCCGGCCGCCGCGCGGCGAAGCTCCGGACCGCAACCTGGCCCTCGAGTTGGTGCGGGTCACCGAGGCCGGCGCCATGGCCGCCGGGCGCTGGGTGGGCCGCGGGGACAAGGAGGGCGGCGACGGCGCGGCGGTCGACGCGATCCGCGAGCTGGTGAACTCGGTCTCGATGCGCGGGGTCGTAGTGATCGGCGAGGGCGAAAAAGACGATGCGCCGATGCTCTACAACGGCGAAGAAGTCGGCAACGGCGACGGCCCGGAATGCGACTTCGCCGTCGACCCGATCGACGGCACCACGCTGATGAGCAAAGGCATGCCCAACGCCATTTCAGTACTGGCGGTGGCCGACCGAGGTGCGATGTTCGACCCGTCGGCGGTGTTCTACATGAACAAGATCGCCGTCGGCCCCGACGCCGCACACGTGCTGGACATCACCGCCCCGATTTCGGAAAACATCCGGGCCGTGGCCAAGGTCAAGGAGTTGTCGGTGCGCGACATGACGGTGTGCATCCTGGACCGTCCACGGCACGCGCAGCTGATCCACGACGTGCGCGCCACCGGGGCGCGGATCCGGCTGATCACCGACGGCGATGTCGCCGGCGCGATTTCAGCGTGCCGGCCCGAGTCGGGTACCGACATGCTGGCCGGCATCGGCGGCACCCCGGAGGGCATCATCGCCGCCGCCGCGATCCGGTGCATGGGCGGGGCGATCCAGGCCCAGCTGGCGCCCAAGGACGAGGCCGAGCGGCGCAAGGCGCTCGACGCCGGCTACGACCTCGACCAGGTGCTGACCACCAGAGACCTGGTCGCCGGCGAGAACGTCTTCTTCTGCGCCACCGGGGTCACCGACGGCGACCTACTCAAGGGGGTGCGCTACTACCCCGGCGGCTGCACCACCCAGTCGATCGTGATGCGGTCGAAGTCGGGCACGGTGCGGATGATCGAGGCCTACCACCGGCTTTCGAAGCTCAACGAATACTCGGCCATCGACTTCACCGGCGACACCAATGCCGCCTACCCTCTGCCGTAACCGTTCCCCACAATCAAGGATCTGATCAATGGCCGACAGTGCCTCTGAGAACGACACCGACTACCGCATCGAACACGACACCATGGGCGAGGTCCGGGTGCCGGCGAAAGCGTTGTGGCGCGCACAAACCCAGCGTGCGGTGGAGAACTTCCCGATCTCGGGGCGGGGCCTGGAGCGCGCCCAGATCCGTGCCCTGGGGCTGTTGAAAGGCGCGTGCGCGCACGTCAACAAGGACCTGGGGTTGCTGGCGCCGGAAAAGGCCGACGCCATCATCGCCGCCGCAGCCGAGATCGCCGACGGTCGACACGACGACCAGTTCCCCATCGACGTCTTCCAAACGGGTTCGGGCACCAGCTCCAACATGAACACCAACGAGGTGATCGCGAGCATCGCCGCCGCCAACGGGGTCACGGTGCACCCCAACGACGACGTCAACATGTCGCAGTCGTCCAACGACACCTTCCCGACCGCAACCCATATCGCGGCGACCGAGGCCGCGGTCTCTCATCTCATCCCGGCCCTGCAGGTGTTGCACGATGCGCTGGCGGCCAAGGCTCTGGAGTGGCAGACGGTGGTGAAGTCGGGCCGGACCCACCTGATGGATGCCGTCCCGATCACCCTCGGCCAGGAGTTCAGCGGATATGCCCGTCAGATCGAGGCCGGCATCGAAAGAGTGCGCGCCACCCTGCCTCGGCTAGGCGAACTGGCCATCGGCGGCACCGCCGTCGGCACCGGCCTCAACGCGCCCGAGGGCTTCGGCGTCAAGGTGGTCTCGGTACTGGTGGACCAGACCGGCCTGTCCGAATTGCGTACGGCGGCAAACTCTTTCGAAGCCCAAGCCGCGCGGGACGGATTGGTCGAGGCATCCGGCGCGCTGCGCACCATCGCGGTGTCACTGACCAAGATCGCCAACGACATTCGCTGGATGGGATCCGGCCCGTTGACCGGGCTGGCCGAAATCCGGCTGCCGGATCTGCAGCCGGGCAGCTCCATCATGCCGGGCAAGGTGAATCCGGTTATCCCGGAGGCGGTTACCCAGGTTGCCGCGCAGGTGATCGGCAATGACGCCGCGGTGGCCTGGGGCGGCGCCAACGGCGCCTTCGAACTCAACGTCTACATCCCGATGATGGCCCGCAACATCCTCGAGTCGTTCAAGCTGCTGACCAACGTCTCAAAGTTGTTCGCGCAGCGCTGCATCACCGGGCTGACCGCCAACGTCGAGCACCTGCGTGAGCTGGCTGAGTCGTCACCGTCGATCGTGACACCGCTGAACTCGGCGATCGGTTACGAGGAGGCGGCCGCCGTCGCCAAGCAGGCACTCAAGGAGCGAAAGACGATCCGCCAGACCGTCATCGATCGCGGCCTGGTGGGCGCCAAACTCTCGATCGAGGAGCTTGACCGCCGCCTGGACGTGTTGGCGATGGCCAAGGTCGAAGCGGCCGACGACTAGACCGGCCGATGCCGGCGTCACGCGGCTGCCTCCGCTGAGGTAGCCCACAGAAGCGAGGATGGTTAGCAGATGACGGCTCCCCCGGGCGGCCCTTACGGTCAAGATCCGAATCAGTATGGGCAGCAACCTTATTGGGGTGGCCAGCCGCCGGGCGGCGGCTCGTATCCGTACCCGCCGGGTGGCCCGTACGCCAACCCTCAAGGGACCGATCCCTACGGCGCGGCGCCCTATCAGCCCCAGCAGTATCCGCAACCCGGCCAGCAGTATCCGCCCGGCTGGGCCCCGGGCCAGTATCCGCCCGGACCACCGCCGAAGCCGCCCGGCTCGAAGATGCCGTGGCTGATCCTCGCCGGCGTCGCGCTGGTGGGGGTGATCGCGCTGGTAATCGTTCTGGTGGTGGTGCTCAACCATCGCGACAGCTCGACCACGGCCAGTTCCCCGGGATCGTCGGCGACGACGAGCGCCCCGACCTCTCCGCCCAACGGTTCTCAGCAGACCGCGACCGACTGCACGCCCAACGTGTCCGGTGGCGACAAACCCGACGACGGCACGATCAGCGCCGGCAAACTGTCGTTCCCTTCCAGCGTGGCACCCGGCTGGGCGCCGTTCTCCGACGACCAGAGCCCTAACCTGATCGAGGCCGTTGGTGTCGGCCAAGAGGTGCCCGGCGCCAGCCAGTGGATGATGCAGGCCGAAGTCGCCATCACCAACTTCGTCTCCAGCATGGACGTCGGCAAACAAGCATCGAAGCTGATGCAATGTGTGGCCAGCGGCCCGGGCTATTCGCAGTCCCAGCCCACCCTGGGGCCGACGAAGACGTCGTCGATCACGGTCGACGGAGTCAAGGCGGCCCGGGTGGACGCCGACATCACGATTGCCGACACCTCACGCCACGTGAAGGGTGACACCGTCACCATTGTCGCGGTCGACACCAAACCGGTCACTATCTTCATGGGCGCCACACCCATCGGCGACGCCGGCTCGGCGGCAACGATCAGCAAGGTCATCGCCGCGCTGAAGGTGTCGAAATCGTGACGAATCGCGCCCGCGCGTCCATACTTCCGATATGGCTCGACCGATAAGCAAGTGCTGCCTCGCCTTGGCGGCGGTCTTGACGGTATTAACCTCGGCCTGGGCGGTCATCTCGGTCCCCGCGGCCGCGGTGCCGGCGACACCCAGCGGCGAGATTTGGCAATGGGCACTGGGAAAAAACATGCTGACCGACCCGACGTTGCGGGACTACCTCAACTCGGCGCCCGGCGGACCCGGACGGGTTTGTTACGGCGACCCAAAGCTTTGTCAACAGTCAACCCCGGACCCGCAGGATATCCGCGCGCTGACCGATGTCGTCCGGGTGCCCAACGAGGGGTTCGGGCTGGTTCCTGACGAACACGCCACCGTGGTGGGCGTCGTGTTGTACAACGACATCCGCGAACAGAAATACCTCTACCGGGGCAAACTCCCCGAAGGATGGACCTGGGACAGTACCGCCACCGACGTCGGAGCCGTCTTCGGCGCGCCCAACATGGTGGCCGGCTTCGAGCAGCAGCCCTACATTCCGATCGCGTTCAAATATCAGACAGCCGATCATCTCTACGATCTGCGGGTTGATTTCGCCGCCACCACAGCCGATGAGCTGCCCGGCGCACACATGCGCACCATCGCGGTCAGCCAGGCGCCGGGCGCCCCCGCCAGCCAGACCGCGGCATCGACGAGTTCGCCCGCACCGGCGTCGACGTCGTCGGCGGCTCGTCCGCCGACCGCCCCCCCAACGCCTAGCTGAGTGGTCGCAGTCGCCCACTAAGCATCGCCGACTGGTGCCGAAATGTGCGTGGCTTCGGAGCGGCCACGCAGCACCGTGGAATAGCACTCGGCCCAGCGTCTACGCTCGTCCTCGGCCGCGCGCTCGACGGCCGCCGCCGAGCTCAGGATGCGCCGGTCCGATGTTTTGGCGAGATCGGCCAGCCGCGCGGCTTCATTGACGGCGTCGCCGATAACGGTGTACTCGTGCCGTTTTTGGGCGCCGATATTGCCGGCAAACACCCGTCCTGCCGACACGCCGATCCCGAAGTCGACCACGGGCAGCTCACGTAATCGGCTCGCCAGCGCACGTGCCGTCGCCAGCGCCGCCGACGCCGGTTTGCTCGTGCGCAGCGGCGCTCCGAAGATCGCCAGCGCCGCATCACCCTCGAATTTGTTGACCAGGCCCTGATATTCGTCCACAGCGTCCACGACTATCCGGAAGAAGTCGTTGAGCACGTGAGCCACCTCTTGCGGCGGACGATTTTCGGCCAGCTGCGTCGAACCCACCAGGTCGATGTAGAGGACTGCGGCCTCCACCACGTCGCCCGACAGTGACGAGCCCTCTTCGATGGCCCGGCGGGCCACGTCGGTGCCGACGTAGCGGCCGAACAGGTCACGCAGCCGCTCCCGTTCCTCGAGCCCGGCGACCATCCGGTTGAATCCGGTTTGCAGTCGCCCTATTTGGGAGCGTTCGTAGGCGCCGACGTAGGTGGCGATGTTGCCGTGTTCGACCTGCGCCATCGCGTCAACGATCTCGTCGAGCGGATCGGAAATGGATCGCGACGTCAGGATCATCGTCGGCAGCCCAAGCAGCAGCGCTGCCAGCGACACCACCAAGATGGGCACGTCCAGCGATGCCGTCTCCTGAATCAGCCAGCCATAGGACCGCAGCACGACAAAGGCGGCGATCACCCCGATGGGGATCGCGCTGCACAATAACCACAACAGGACCAGTCGCGCCAACACGCCGGGGACCGTCAGGCGCGGCTGACATCCTCGGGTGGCCACTCCCATGATCGGCCGCAGGGTGCGTTGTGCGAGCAGCAATCCGGTGCCCGCGGCGGCGGGTCCACCTATCAGCACACCGAGCAGAATGGGCAGCAATATCTTGGCGCCATCAGCATGATTGATCAGCATCAGCACCGAGCCAGACGCTGACCAAGCACCTATCAGGATGGCCGACTGGCGGCCGCCGAGTTTGATCGCGGCCTCTCGCTGCCGCGGGGTGGGCTCGTCGCCCGGGACGAACCACCGCAGCGTGGGAGCCAGGAGGAGGGCGCCACCCACCGCGACGCCGACCGTCCCCAACACGACCAACACCGATACCAACGCCATGTTCTTCTCGGCGAAGTCGACGTAGGTGTGGCCTCTCAGCGGAATCAAGACGGCCGAGGCGTCGAGGACTGCGAGGACGTAGGCGATGGCGAGGCCGAGCGCATAGTGAGCCAACAACCTGCGGGCGCTGGGTGGATGCGCTTCGGCTGCGGAGGCGCGAGCGCTACGCACCGTTGTTCGGCCCACCCGAGTTTTGGCCGGGAATGTCGGTGATCGGGAAGTTGGGCATCGGCTTGGGCGAGGGGGTGTTGGGCAACGACGGGATGTCGGCGGCCGGGATGTCGTGCAGTTCGTTGACGGGTGGCCCGTTCTCCCTGCTGCCGTAGCTGCTCCCGGGCGCGCGCGGCCCGAGCAGCTCACTGACCGTCACCAGCCGGTAGCCGTTGGCCTTGAGCACCGGGATGAACTGGTACACCAGGTCGACGGTGCTGGAGTAAGTGTCGTGGAACAGCACCACCGAGCCCGGCTTGATCTGGCTCATCAGCAAGAGCCGGGTAGCCGCCGTGTTGGAGTCGTTGGCCCAGTCGAAAGGAATGACGTCCCAAAGGATTTCGGCTTGGCCGAAGGTTGCGGCGGTTCGCCGCACCGCGTCGTTGGACAGACCGCCCGCCGGACGGTACAGCGTGGGTGTGCGGCCGGTGGCCGCGGTGATGGCGTCGTTGGCCCTGGCGAACTGGCCGGCGATGTCCTCGGGAGGGATCGTCGTCATGTTCGGGTGTTCCCAGGTGTGGCTGCCAATCTCCATGCCGGCGTCGGCGATGCGTTTGGCGCCCGCCGGGTTGGCCGCCACCTTGTTGCCGATCAGGAAGAACGTCGCTTTGGCGTCGTTGTCTTTCAGGATCTGCAGCAGCCGGTCGGTGTACGGTCCCGGCCCGTCATCGAAGGTCAGCGCCACACACTTGGCCACCGAACAATTGAGGTTGTCCGCGCGGGTGACGTGACCGGTCAGCCCGCCGATCACCAGCACCGCGACGGCCGCCCCGACACCTATGACCGTGCGCCAGTAACGCCAGGCCTGGTTGTCGGGTCGTTTGGGCACCTAGGAAGTTTACCGGGCGTCGAGTGTGCGCTCGCGGCGTCGAGCGGGTGCTCAAGGCGAAATCCGCCGAATTTCGCCGCCCTGGACACACAACCGCAGCCCAGGACGCACGCTCGATGATCCCGGCGTAACACCCGTCAGCGTGGCCCGGTGATTTCTTCCAGCATCTCGGTGACCAGTGCGGCGATCGGGGACCGCTCACTGCGCAGCAGCGTGATGTGGGCGAACAGCGGATGACCCTTGAGCTTCTCGATCACCGCGACGATCCCGTCGTGGCGGCCGACCCGCAGGTTGTCGCGCTGCGCGATGTCATGGGTCAACACCACCCGCGACCCGGTGCCCAGCCGGGACAGCACCGTCAGCAGCACGTTGCGTTCCAGCGATTGGGCCTCGTCGACGATGACGAACGAGTCGTGCAATGAGCGGCCCCGAATGTGGGTCAGCGGCAGCACCTCGAGCATCCCCCGGGACAGGACCTCGTCCAGCACCGCGGGGCTGGCCAGCCCTTCGAGCGTGTCGAAGACGGCCTGGGCCCAGGGGCCCATCTTGTCGCTCTCGCTGCCAGGCAGGTAGCCCAGCTCCTGGCCGCCGACGGCATACAGCGGGCGGAAGACGACCACCTTGCGGTGGGTCCGGCGCTCCAGCACGGCCTCCAGGCCCGCACACAACGCCAGCGCCGACTTTCCGGTGCCGGCCTTACCACCCAACGAGACGATGCCCACCGACTCGTCGAGCAGCAGGTCGAGCGCTACCCGTTGCTCGGCGGACCGGCCGCGCAGCCCGAACACTTCGCGGTCACCGCGAACCAGCTGGACGCGTTTGGCCGGGTTCACCCGGCCCAGCGCATGCGAACTACCGCCCAGCAGCCGAATCCCGGTGTGGCAGGGCAGGTCCCGGGCTTCGGCCAGGTCGATTTCGCCATCGGCGAACAGAGCGGCGATCTCCTCGGCAGCGGTTTCGATCTCGCGCATCCCCGACCATCCGGAGGCGACTACGTCCTGTGCGTGGTACTCGTCGGCGGGCAGGCCCACCGCGGCGGCCTTGACCCGCAGGGGGATGTCCTTGCTGACCAACGTGACGCGCCTGCCCTCGGCGGCGAGGTTGGCAGCACAGCTCAAGATCCGGGAGTCGTTGCTGTCGGTCCGGAAGCCGGCGGGCAGCACCGCCGGGTCGCTGTGGTTGAGTTCGACGTGCAGCGTACCGCCTTGGGCACCAACGGGAATGGGCTGATCCAGCCGTCCGTGCTCCAGCCGGAGGTCATCGAACAAGCGCAGCGCCTGGCGGGCGAACCAGCCCAGCTCGTGGTGATGGCGTTTGGCTTCCAATTCGCTGATCACCACTAGCGGAACCACCACCTCGTGTTCGGCGAACCGACTGCACGCCCAGGGATCGGACAGCAGCACAGAGGTGTCGAGCACATACGTCCGGATATCGGTCACGAAACGCTCCTCGAGCGAATGACGCTCGCGCGAACCCACACGAGCGTGTCGGCGCGGGCCGCGGCACCAGGACCGAGGCCGGTCCTGCCGTTGTAGTGACGGAAGGTGCCGCCCTGGCAGCAGAGCATGTCGCTGACCATCGACTGCGACGCTACTCCGGTGACGACGCTCCCGCAGGACAGGCGCGCCGACGTGCTCCGTGGAGGTCGGGGCTAACCGGTGACGAACTGCTTGAGAGCGGGCTCATCGGCCACACCCCAGGCGGTGATGCGATCGGAAATCACCTGCCGCCGCTGCTGCGGGCCGAAGATCCCGGCCTCGGCCACCTTCTGCACCTTGTCCTGGTAGGCGTCAATGTCGCCACCGACGACCTCGAGGTCGGCGGCGCGGGCCGCGATCGCGGCGATCGTCTCGTCCCGGGTGACGTTGAGGCAATGGGTCACCAGGTTGGCGAAGAACAGCTCGTGGCGCGCCTCGTCCCGGGCGATCCGGTCGATCAACCCGGCCAGGATCGGCTCCTCGATCTGTGCGGCCAGATTTTGGCAGAACACGGCAAGGGAGCGCTCGTAGAACGCCATGTAGACCAGGGTCTCCACTTGCGTGTACGCGTCGGCGCGGTAGCCCTTCATGACGTGCTGGACCCGGACCTCTTCGTTGGCGACCGGGTCCACCTCGCGGGTCACCACGAGGTATTCGCGCAGCGCGATGGCGTGCAGATGCTCTTCCGCGGTCCACCTGCCAAGCCAGCGGCCCCACCACTCCTCGAGGATGAAGTGCTCGACCAGCTCGCGGTGATGGCCGGCCAGGTTGTCCTTGAGGATCAGCAGTATCTCGCAGGCGTCGGTGATGACCCGCGGCAACGTCGCCTGGGACGGATCCCAATCCCGTCCGCCGAGGAAGGCGAAGTTCTCACCCCGGTCGAACGGAACGTAGTCGTGGGCGAACCAGATGTCCTCGGTGTCAAGATGTCGAGCCATGTTCTCTTCCACCACAGGCTCGAGTTCTAGGGTCAGCGCATTAGCGACAGGTTTCTGTGCCATGCGGTAACTGTAACCCGACGACACAGGTTTCGTGAAATTGGGGCTGCGCGTGTCGTGGCTTACCCGCGTGATCGCGCTGACAACGGTTTCGCCGCAGGTTAGCGACCTGCCAGGCTCCAGTCCTCGAGGCCCTCGTAGAGCGGAAACTCCCTGGCCAGACGGGTCACCCGGGCGCGCAGCGCCGGGACATCGGCAGCGCTGCCGTCGGCCAGGGCGGTAGCGATCACGTCGGCGACTTCGCTGAATTCGGCGTCGGCGAACCCGCGGGTCGCGAGCGCGGGCGTTCCGATCCGCAGGCCCGAGGTCACCATGGGCGGGCGGGGGTCGTTGGGCACAGCGTTGCGGTTGACCGTAATTCCCACCTCGTGCAACAGATCCTCGGCGGCCTGGCCGTCCAGTGGAGAGTTGCGCAGGTCGACCAGCACCAGGTGGACATCGGTTCCGCCGCTGACGACCGCGACACCGGCCTTGGCGACATCGTCACCGAGCAGTCGTTCGGCGAGGATCCGGGCACCGGACAGGGTGCGCCGCTGGCGGTCGGCGAACTCGGTGGTGGCAGCGATCTTGAGGGCGACCGCCTTGCCCGCGATCACATGCATCAACGGTCCGCCCTGCTGGCCGGGGAACACCGCCGAATTGATCGCCTTGGCATACTCCTGCTTGCCCAGGATCATGCCGGAACGGCCGCCGCCGAGCGTCTTGTGCACCGTGGTGGAAACCACGTCGGCGTGCGGCACCGGCGAGGGATGCAATCCGGCGGCAACCAAACCGGCGAAATGCGCCATGTCCACCCACAACTTCGCGTCGACCTCGTCGGCGATGGCGCGAAACGCCGCGAAGTCGAGAATCCGGGGGTAGGCCGACCAGCCGGCGATGATCACCTCGGGGCGGAATTCCAGCGCCTTGGCACGCACCACGTCCATGTCGATCAGGTGCGTCGTGGGATCCACACCGTAGAACCCGTTCTCGTACAACTTGCCGGAGAAGTTCAGCCGCATGCCATGGGTCAGGTGGCCGCCGTTGGCGAGGTCCAGACCCAGCAGCCGCTCCCCCGGGGTCATCAGCGCATGCAGGACCGCGGCGTTGGCCTGGGCGCCCGAATGCGGCTGGACGTTGGCGAAATCAGCGCCAAACAGTGCCTTGGCCCGGTCCCGGGCGATGTTTTCCACCACGTCGACGTGCTCACAACCGCCGTAGTACCGCCGGCCCGGCAGCCCCTCCGCATACTTGTTGGTCAGCACGCTGCCCTGGGCCTGCAACACCGATCGCGGCACGAAATTCTCCGAGGCGATCATCTCCAAGGTGTCTCGTTGCCGGCCGAGTTCCTTGCCCAGCAGCTCTGCGATATCGGGGTCGACCTCGGCCAGCGGGGCGGACATGACCGAGCTGGTCTCGGAAGCCCTTACGTGGGCAGAAGTACGGGCGTCAGGTGCGGCAGTCACGCGCGCCAGTCTATCGAGGGCGCCGCTTCGCGGCTGATCGTGTTCGGCGCACCCGATCCCGTGGTCGCCCGCGGCTACCGGAGGTCTCACCCCCGTCAGGCAGGAAACCGGGTACCCGTCGGCGACCCTGTCCGCCGGGTCCGGTCGTCGCTGATAGCCCGGCGCTTCACCGTGGCCTTGCCACGCGCTTTACCCGGCCCAGCCGTCAGACCCGCGTCGATCCCTGCAAGACTGACACCATGCCACGGCTTAGCGAGCCGAGCCCGTATGTCGAGTTCGACCGAAAGCAATGGCGCGCGCTTCGTATGTCGACCCCACTGGCCCTCACCGAAGAGGAATTGGTCGGCCTGCGTGGTCTGGGTGAGCAGATCGACCTGTTGGAAGTCGAAGAGGTGTATCTGCCGCTGGCCCGGCTCATCCATCTTCAGGTCGCCGCCCGTCAGCGGTTGTTCGCCGCCACCGCCGAATTCCTCGGCGAGCCGCAACAAAACCCGGACCGGCCGGTGCCGTTCATCATCGGTGTGGCCGGCAGCGTGGCCGTCGGCAAGTCGACCACCGCACGAGTGCTACAGGCGCTGCTTGCCCGCTGGGACCATCATCCGCGGGTGGACTTGGTGACCACCGACGGCTTTCTCTACCCCAACGCCGAGCTGGAGCGGCGAAGCCTCATGCACCGCAAGGGTTTTCCGGAGAGCTATAACCGCCGGGCGCTGATGCGGTTCGTGACCTCGGTGAAGTCGGGCTCGGAATATGCGTGTGCGCCCGTGTATTCACATCTGCACTACGACATCATTCCGGGGGCCAAACACGTGGTCCGCCATCCGGATATCCTAATCTTGGAGGGGCTCAACGTCTTACAGACCGGACCGACCCTGATGGTCTCGGACCTGTTCGACTTCTCCCTCTACGTCGACGCGCGCATCGAGGACATCGAGCAGTGGTACGTGTCGCGGTTCTTGGCCATGCGCAGCACGGCCTTCGCCAACCCGGAGTCACACTTTCACCACTATTCGGCATTGTCCGACCCGCAGGCCGTGGTCGCCGCCCGCGAGATCTGGCGGTCGATCAACCGGCCCAACCTCGTCGAGAACATCCTGCCGACCCGGCCGCGGGCCACCCTGGTGCTGCGCAAAGACGCCGACCACTCGATCAACCGGCTGCGGCTGCGCAAGCTGTAGTAGGCCCGCCTCGAGCCGGTGCCGACTCAGACCGGCGATGGGCCGCAAAATCCGTGCTTGCCGAACAACAGCCCGCCCGCGACGTTTTCCGCTTGTGCCGAAAGCGCGGCCGGAATGGGCTGACGCGGGGCGTCCACGGCATAGAGCGGCACCCCGCGTCAGCGGCACGGTGGCTAGGCGGCCAGTCGGCGCACCCCCAGGTACTGCAGACCGGCGAACAACGCCGTGTATCCGCCGCTGGCCAGGGTCGCGGCCACGCCAACGGCGGTCATGGGCACCAGCTCGGCAGCCACGACTGCGGCCAGGGTGTAGACGACGTTGCTCACGATGACGCCGATGCCGGCCCGGCGCAGGTTCGGCAGCGCGGCAAGTCCGAACACCACCAGGCCGTAGAGCACGAAGAAAGCGCCCATGCTGTACTCCTGGCCGGACGTCAGGCCGGTCATCTGCGAAATCGGGTCGGCGGCGACGGCGACGGCCAAACCCGCCAGTCCCGTCAAGGTGGCATCGGCGCGCATCGCGAACCGCAGCAGCGAGTCCGTCGAGTCGTACAGAGGCCGGATTGTCGGATCGGAAAGAGCGGTCATGCTATTACCCCTTGGCTGTGTGGAAGGCGGTTGGTCGAACAGGTTTCACCGTGCCGCCCGAGCACTGCCAGATCGACGCATGGCACTGCCAGCTACTGCCATCGACGGGCCAAGGTCACACCGCGATGCCCTCGACCAGGCTGTATGGCGAGGCGGTTGCCACCACCCGGGTCATGCGAAAGCCCGCGCGCCCGAGGAGTCGGCCGTACTCGTCGGCGGTGCGTTCGCGCGCGTCCGCGAGCAGCAGCATCTCCAGGTCGACCCATTTGCCCATGAATTCCCGATCGTGCGGCGGAATCACCTGCTCGATGAGCAAGACCTTCGTGCCCGCTGCCGCCGCGGCACGGACGTTGCGAAGGATTCGCACCGCGTCGTCGTCGGGCCAATCGTGGATGATGTGCTTGAGGACGTAGGCGTCGCCGCCGGTCGGTATCTCGCCGAAGAACGAACCAGCTTCGATCCGAACCCGGTCAGCGACCCGGTGTTCGGAAAGCAGGTCGGGGGCTCCGGCAACCACATGACCAAGGTCGAACAGGATGCCACGCGCCTGCGGCGCCGACCTCAGGATCGCGGCCAACAGCCGGCCATGTCCGCCGCCGACGTCGACGACGGTGCCGCAGTCGCTGAAGTCGTAGGCGGCGACCACCGGCGCGATCGACAGTTCCGACGAGCTTGTCATGGCCTGGTTGAAGATTTCGTTGAGCGCCGGTTCGCCGGCGAGATAGTCGAAGAACGGCTTGCCGCGCAATGCCGGGACGATGGTGTGACCGCTGCGCACCGCATCCGTCAGCCGGCTCCAGTGCTCTCGATGAGCAGGAGCCCCGACAAATCGAGCCATCCCTGCCAACGACACGTCGGCATCGCTGCGAAGAGCCTCGGCCAGCGGGGTCAAGGCGTAGCGGCCGTCGCGGCACCGCCGAAAGACGCCGCGTCCGATCAGGGCTCGCAGTAACCGGCTGACGGCGTCGGCGTCGGCGCCGACGGCTGCCGCGAGTTCCTCGGCGGTCATCGGCCCCTTGGCGAGCGCGTCAGCGATACCGAGGTCCGCGGCGACGGCGATCGCCTGTGCCGCCCACGCCTGCAGGATCATTTCCATCAGCGCAACCGGTGCCGGAACCAGCCCACGATGCAGTCGACCGAGATGATGCCGCACCGACTCGACGATCCGCGCGACCCTGGCCGGCGGAAGCTTTGCTGCCATGACTAACCCTTTTCGCCCTGCCCAACAAGGAATTCGACGCTCAAGACGCTGAGGATGGTACGCCGGCCGGCGCCCGGGCTAATCGCTGGGAACGGTGATCCGCCCGCGCAGATCGGCGGCGATCAGCCGAGCCGCGGCGTTCTGCCAGTTGTGCAGTGAGCGCTGCGGCACCTCGGTGACCAGCCACTGCCAGGCTTGGCGGGCGGTCGCGTCCAAACCGGCAGCGGTGGCGTTTTGCGCGTAGGCGCGCACGCCCACGACGTAGGGGAAATACAGCGAGTTGTAGTAACGCCAATGTTCGGTGGTTCCGAAATCGCCGGCGCCGCGCGGCTTGAGCCGGGCAATGCCGTCAGCCAGCACCGCCTTGAGTTCGTTGGCCCGCTCCAAAGGATGATCGGGTGCCCCGCGTGCGGCCAACCGCTCATCGATCACCGGCAACGCGGTCAGCGGGCTGGCGACAAGTTTGGTCAGATCGCCGTAGTGGCCCAACGCCCGGCGGGTGAGCCGGACGAAGGTGTCGTCGTCCATGTCGGCGAGGGGGTTCACCGACCGCAGCGGCAAACCCGCCCCGGTATGCCGCAGCGCGGCCCGGTCGGCGCGCAGCGCGGGCGACCGGGAAAACGCCAGCCGGTCCAGCAGCCCGGCCAGCGGATCGGCCAGCACCTGCACGATGATCGCGATCGCCAGGCTGGTGAAAAGCAGCACCGTCAGCGCGGTCTGCGCCGTCGGTTCAGTGCGGGTCACCGCCAATCCGATCAGCGCCTGACCGCCGAACAACACCGCCACCGCCAGTGTTCCGAAGAACGAGCGCAGCATGTCTGCCCGCAACGCCTGGCCCTCGTCGAAGGCGTCCCACAGGGCAACCGCCACCCCGAGCGCCAAGACGTCGAAACCCGTCGACGCCAGAGCCAGCCAGCTGGGCACCAGGCCCAGTGGAATGACCAGGACGGCATTGGCCAGCGCGAAGAACAGGGTTGCCACGATCACCACGCCAACGACGGGCGTCGGCTGCGCGGGCCGCAGCACCGCGACCGCCATCGCGCCGAGGGTGGACGCGGATATCACCGCCAACATCATCAGGTGGCCGGCCCGCAGTGGGCCGGTGACGCCGCCCGCCATCGTCGCACCGAACAGGGTCAGCGCCGCGACACCACCGATGAGCATGACCTCGCGGGTGCGGGCCCGCCAGCTGTCGCACGGCCGGGCCAGCTCAAGGAGCACCGCCAACCACGCGACGCCGGGGACGGCAACAAGGTAGATCTCCAGTCGGCTCAGCAGCGCGGCGTGCCCGACGCTGGTCGTGCGCACCGCATCCAAGGCCACCACCAGCGCGAAACCGCACAGTCCGGTCGCTGCCAACACCAGCACCGGCTTGCGCGGATCACGGGCCAAAAGATACAGCCCCAGCCACAGACTCAGTGTGAACACCGCCGCCGACAGCGCAGCCATGCATCCAGTTTGGCACGGGGTCCGATGCGTGCCGACCCGCTACGCCCGGCTTCGCCGCGCTTGCGATCGGCACGGGTTACTTGCCGTACCGCCGATGGCGCTGGCTGTAATCGCGCAGCGCGCGCAGAAAATCGACTCGGCGGAACGCGGGCCAGTGTGCTTCGGTGAACCACATCTCCGAATAGGCGCTTTGCCACAGCAGAAAACCAGACAGGCGTTGCTCGCCCGAGGTGCGAATCACCAAATCCGGGTCGGGTTGGCCCGAGGTGTAGAGATTTTCGGAAATGCCGTCTTCGGTCACCGCCTCGACCAGCTCCTCGGCGCTGGCGCCGTTGGCCAATTCTTTGCTCAACAACGCCCGAACCGCGTCGACGATCTCCCGGCGCCCGCCGTAGCCTACCGCGACGTTGACATGGAACGACGCCGTCTCGGGGGTCGATTCCACCGCATCACGCACCCGACGGGCCGGCTCCTCGCCGATCAGCCCCAGATCCCCGACGGTACGCACACTCCAGCGGTTGGCCGGGGCGCAGATCTCTTCGACAACGTCGGTGATGATCTCGATGAGTCCGGCAAGCTCGTCGGGATCACGCTGCAGGTTCTCGGTGGAAAGCAGGTAGACGGTGGTCATCTCGATGCCGGCGTCCTGGCACCACCGCAGCATCTCGGCAATCTTGGCGGCACCCATCCGGTAGCCGTAGCTGACGTCCTCGTAACCCGCGCTGCGCGCCCAGCGGCGGTTGCCGTCGCACAGCACCGCGATGTGTCTCGGCAATTCGGATCGAGTGGCGGCCAGACCCTGCCGCAACCGAAGCTCGTAAATCCGATACAACGGCTCTTTGAGCCGCGGCGGGATGATCTCCACGAGAATCCAGACTACTGTGATGTACACCAGATTCCGGCCTTGATCCGGCCAAAATCACCGCACGCGCGCCCACGTCGTAACGGTCTGCGACGACCGACCCGACTAGGGTGATTGTGACCGTTACCGGCAATAACACCACGGGGAGATGGGAGACATGAGCAGCCAGGCCAGCACGGCTACCGCCGCAGCACCCGAATCACACGGGCTGACACCGTCCAATGCTGCCCACCACATCGTCGAAGGCGTTACCCGGGCCCTGACCAAACCCCGCTTCCGGGGCTGGATCCACGTCTACTCGGCCGGCGCCGCCGTATTCGCCGGGGCGTCGCTGGTCGCGGTTTCGTGGGCCGTCAGTTCCACCAAGGCCGGGCTGGCCACGTTGGCCTACATCATGGCCACCGTGGTGATGTTCACCGTCAGCGCCACCTATCACCGAGTTAACTGGGAATCCCCGTCGGCCCGCGCCTGGATGAAGCGCGCCGATCATTCGATGATCTTCGTGTTCATCGCGGGCAGCTACACGCCGTTTGCGCTGTTGGCCCTGCCGGGCCACGCCGGACGAGTGGTGTTGTCGATCGTGTGGGGTGGTGCGATCGCCGGGGTGCTGCTGAAGATGTTCTGGCCGACCGCGCCGCGCTGGGTGGGCGTGCCCCTCTATCTCCTGCTGGGCTGGGTGGCCGTCTGGTACACCGCGACGATCCTGCACAACGCGGGGGTGACGGCGCTGGTGTTGCTGTTCGTCGGTGGCGCGTTGTACAGCGTCGGCGGCATTCTCTACGCGGTACGGTGGCCAGATCCGTGGCCATCGACGTTCGGCTATCACGAGTTCTTCCACGCCTGCACCGCGGTCGCGGCGATCTGCCATTACATCGCGATGTGGTTTGTGGTGTTCTAGCCGCCCGCGCCGCGGCCGGGATCGTCGGCAGGCTAAAACCGGGTGACGTCGTCGGCCGACCAGTACGCCTTCATCGCGGTGACCTTTCCGCGGTCGTCGAAAACCATCACCTCGATGGGCTCCACCCGCATTGCGTTGTCGCCCGCCGTCACGGTCAGCCGAAACTGGAACGCCGCCTCGTTGCCGGAAACCCGCAGCGACACCAACTCACAGACCCGCTCGAGCCCGGCAATCGCCGAGTAGAAGCCGCGGATTGCCTGCGTGCCGATATGCACCTCCCCACCGACGGGATCCTCGAGAGTGGCGTCGGCGGCGTAGAAGCTGACCAAGTCCTCGACGCCGCCGTCGTTGAGCACCGCGATGTAACGGTGGACGGTGTCAGCGATCGCCCGGGCTCTGTCGGTGCGGTCCGGCATGGGGGGCACGCTACTATCCCGGCGGTTGCAGAGCGGCGACGAGTTCGTCTGAACTCGTCACCGGCAGGTCACAGACTCGTCCCCGGCACACGTAGGCCGCGTCGGCACCTCCCACCCGGTCCCGGTCGATCAGCAGCGCCGACGAGCCCACCGGGCCACCGATGACGATCGCCCCTCCCGGCGCGAGCCGGCGAGCGGTGGCCAACAACGGTGACTGCGGATCGGCACACGCGACAGCGATCTGCAGTGGCCCGCGTATCGCCGCCTCGGCGACCGAGAGCCAGTGACCCGCCGACCGTGGCGCCCGGGCCAGCAATACCGCATGTTCGCGCAGCGTGTCCGTGGCCGCCTGCAGATACCGCTGGGCGCGGCCAGGCTCGACCAAGTGCGCGGCGGTCAGCAACGCCTCGGCGATCGACGACGCGCCGGACGGTGTCGCCCCGTCCAGCGGGTCGGCGGGCCGCAACATCAGCTGCTCGGCATCGTCGGCGGTGTCGAACCACCGACCCGGATGCAGCGGGTCGGCAAAATGCTGCAACGCCGTATCGAGCAAGCCGCTAGCCGCCGTTAGCCAGGCCGCATCGGAGGTCAGCTGGTACAGCGCCAGCAGACCGGTGGCCAGCATCGCGTGGTCCTCCAAGATGGCGGCGCTGTCGCCCACCACCCCGCCCAGGCTGGCACGCCGCAACCGGCCGTCGACGACGTGCAAGTCCAGCAGCGCGGCCGCGCAGCGCTGCGCGGCTTGCACCAGTCGTGGCTCCGGCAATGCCACGCCGGCCTCGGCCAGCGCGGTAATTGCCAGCCCGTTCCAGGAGGTGACGACCTTGTCGTCGCGCCCCGGCTGGACACGGGTGAGCCGGGCCGCCAACAACGCGCCCTTGATCCGCTCGAAACGCTGCGGGTCGCCGGGGTCCCTGAGTAGCTGCAGCACCGAGGCCCCATGTTCGAAGGTGCCGGACCGGGTGACCTCGAAAACCTCTGCGGCCCAACGCCCGTCATCGGCACCGAGCACCTCGGTCAGCTCCGCGGGGGTCCATACGTACGTCGAGCCCTCGCGGCCGTCGGCGTCGGCGTCCAGCGATGACGTGAACATGTCACCGTCGGCCAGCTCGTCGAGCAAGAACCGCGCGGTCTCGGCGGTGATTCGGCGGGCCAGCGGATCCCCGGTACGCCGGGCCCAGTGTGCGTAGGCGCGCAGCAGCAGCGCGTTGTCGTACAGCATCTTCTCGAAATGCGGTACCACCCAAGCGTTGTCGACGCTGTATCGGGCGAAGCCGCCGGCGAGTTGGTCGTAGATGCCGCCCCGGGCCATCGCGGTGCCGGTGCGCGACACCGCCTGCAGCGCTTCCAAGGAACCGGTGCGCTCGTAGTGTCGTAGCAGCCCTTCGAGCAACGCCGACGGCGGGAATTTCGGTGCCCTGCCCCAGCCGCCGTGAGCCGTGTCCTGGTCACCCAGCACCACCGCGACGGCGTGATCGCACAACTGCGGCGCAACGTCCGGCCCGCCGCCGGGCAGGCCGGACGCCATCGAGCGCAGCTCGCCGGCGATATGGTCCGAGGCCTGCTCGACCTCGTCGCGGCGCTGCTCCCAGGTCTCGGATATAGCCGAAAGCAGTTGCAGGAAAGCATCTTTCGGGTAGTAGGTGCCGCAAAAAAATGGTCGGCCGTCGGGGGTGAGGAAACAGGTCATCGGCCAGCCGCCCTGCCCGGTCAGCGCGACGGTGGCGTTCATGTAGACCGCGTCGATGTCCGGTCGTTCCTCGCGATCGACCTTGATGCAGACGAATCCGGCGTTCATCGCGGCGGCCACCTCGTCGTCGGCGAAGGATTCGTGAGCCATGACGTGACACCAGTGGCAGGCGGCGTAACCCACCGATAGCAGGATCGGCACGTCGCGCGCGGCCGCCTCGGCCAGGGCCTGCGGCGTCCATTGCTGCCAGTGCACCGGGTTGTCGGCGTGCTGCCGCAGGTACGGGCTGGTGGCCGCCGCCAGGGTATTGGCTCCGGTCGGATCAGCCGGGGTCATCGGCGGGTCCCGGTGGTCGCGCGGATCCCTTACCGTCGGTACCGGGCGGCTCGTCGGGAGTGACCGGGTCGGTGCCTTCGTCGGCGGCCTGGTCGGGCTCGGGGTGCTGGCGGTCGAACGATTCGGGAACCTTTTTCAGTTGCCGGTTCATCGATCGCACCAGGAACAGCGTGGCGACCACGAGCAGCACGATGACCAGCAGCCCCACCGGACTGGCCTTACCGAAATCGGGGCCGTGGTTGCGGGGGGCATCGTCTGCAATCACGCTGAGCAAAACGCCGTTCACTGGTCCGGCTCGATCCCGGCGAACAACTCCGTCTCCGGCAGGCGGACGGGAACGCGCGAGCGCGCCAATTCGAATTCCTCGGTCGGCCATAGCTCCTGCTGCCAGGACAGCGGAGCGGCGAAGAACTCGGCGTTCGGGTCGATCTGGGTGGCGTGTGCGCGCAGCGCGTCGTCACGCTGCGCGAAGTACTTCGAGCATTCCACGCGCGTCGTCACCCGGTTGGCAAAGGGATCGTGGTCGGGATGCCAGTGCTCGAGCCACTTCGCGAACGGACCCTCCTGGCCGCGCTTGATGAACTCCTCCTGCAATATGCGCATCCGCTCCCGCAAAAAGCCGTGGATGTAGTACAGCTTGGACACCGTCCACGGCTCACCGGCATCCGGGAATCGACGGTAGTCGCCGGCCGCCTCGTAGGCGCCGATCGAGACCTGATGGCAACGAATGTGATCCGGATGCGGGTACCCGCCGTTCTCGTCGTAGGTGGTGATCACGTGCGGCCGGAAGTCTCGAACCACCCGCACCAGCGCCTCGATCGACTCCTCCAGCGGGACCAGCGCAAAGCAGCCTTCGGGCAGCGGTGGTGGCGGGTCGCCCTTGGGAAGTCCGGAGTCGACGAAGCCCAGCCAGGTGTGCTCCACACCGAGGATCTCGGCAGCCTTGGCCATCTCGTCGCGGCGGATCTCCGAGATGTGGCCATGCACGTCGGGCAGGTCCATCGCCGGGTTGAGAATTTCGCCGCGCTCGCCGCCGGTCAAGGTCACCACCAACACCCGATGACCCTCGTCGGCGTAGCGGGCCAGGGTGGCCGCACCCTTACTGGACTCGTCGTCGGGGTGGGCGTGCACCGCCATCAACCGCAGTTCGCTCACGTGCTCCCTAGTTCCTGTGCCGGCCGGCCGCTCTGCTGCTCGCCCGGTTGCGACCCTATAATTCCAGTTCTCGATCGTCCCATCCTCCTCGGCCGCACCCCGGACTCCGCCAACCATCCAGGCAACCATCCAGGTATGAAACCAGTACCCGTTTCCCGTCCCGAAGCCCGCTACGGTCGATCGCGGCTGTCCAGCCGGTCGCGGCGGCGCCTGGCCACCACCTTGTCGGTGGCGGCCGTGGCGGCCGGATTGGCCGTGGCCTTCATCGCCTACCAACGGATCGGCACCAGTGACGTCACCGGCTCGCTGGCCGCCTATCGGGTGATCGACAACGAAACGGCGTCGGTGACGATCAGCGTGACCCGCAAAGACCCGTCACGACCCGTGGACTGCATTGTCCGGGTTCGCGCCCACGACGGCAGCGAGACGGGTCGACGCGAAGTGCTGGTGGCACCGTCGGATCAAAACACCGTGCAGGTGACGACGACGCTGAAATCGAGCAAGCCGCCGGTGATGGCGGACATATATGGTTGCGGCACAGACGTGCCCGCATATCTGCGCTCGTCTTGAGGCACATCTTCCGGCTCTTCGTGAGCCCAACTGCGCAGATGCCGTCACCGAGTGTTTGCGCAGTGGTAACATTGCTGGATGCACGGTCCTGCTTTGGACCGTGTATTGCTGCATTAACGGCCGTGAGCAAAACGGCGTGACAGCAACGGGGCGGGAACCCGCACACCGACAGCGGGATCAGCACCTTATGCGAATACGCATAAGAGAACACAAGGAGCGCGACGAGATGACGGATACTCAGGTGACCTGGTTGACCCAGGAGTCACATGACCGACTCAAGGCCGAGCTCGAACAATTGATCGCGAATCGTCCGATCATCGCCGCCGAAATCAACGACCGCCGTGAGGAAGGTGACCTGCGCGAAAACGGCGGCTACCACGCCGCTCGCGAGGAACAAGGCCAGCAGGAAGCTCGCATCCGTCAGCTACAGGACCTGCTCAGCAATGCCAAGGTCGGCGAAGCGCCCACGCAGTCGGGGGTGGCCCTGCCCGGGTCGGTCGTCAAGGTCTACTACAACGGCGACGAGTCCGACACCGAAACGTTCCTGATCGCCACCCGCCAAGAGGGCGTCAACGACGGCAAGCTCGAGGTCTACTCGCCGAATTCACCGCTGGGCGGCGCGCTGATCGACGCCAAGGTCGGTGAGACCCGCAGCTACAAGGTGCCCAACGGCAACACCGTCGAGGTCACCCTGGTCAGCGCCGAGCCCTATCACTCGTAATCGCGCCCGAACATCCGGTCAGCCGTCGGTGCGCCTAGCCGAGCGCCTGCTCTAGATCGCCGAGCAGATCGTCGATGTCCTCGATGCCGACCGAAAGCCGCACCAGATCGTCGGGAACCTCGAGCTGCGAACCAGCCGTCGACGCATGGGTCATGGCGGCGGGATACTCGATCAGCGACTCCACCCCGCCCAGCGATTCGGCCAGGATGAAGACCTCGGTGTTGGCGCATAGATTCCGGGCGGCTTCCCGCCCCGCTTTCATGCGCACCGAGACCATGCCACCGAAGCCGCGCATTTGCCGCGCGGCGACGTCATGCCCGGGGTGGTCCGGGAGCCCCGGGTACAGCACACTGCCGACCGCGGGATGCGCGGCGAGGAATTGGGCTACGGCACCAGCATTTTCGCTGTGCCGTTGCATCCGCAGCACCAAGGTCTTCAGCCCGCGCATGGTCAGATAGGCGTCGAACGGACCCGGCACGGCTCCCGCCCCGTTCTGCAAGAAGCCGAACGCTTGGTCCAGCTCCTCGTCGTTGGTGACCAGGGCACCGCCCACGACGTCGGAGTGCCCGCCGATGTACTTGGTGGTCGAGTGCAACACCACGTCGGCGCCCAGCGTCAACGGCTGCTGCAGCGCCGGCGATGCAAACGTGTTGTCCACCAAAACTTTTGCGGAGCTTTCCGCGCCCAGCTGGACGATCCCGCCGATGTCGGCGATCGACAGCAACGGGTTGGTCGGTGTTTCCACCCAGATCAGCCGGGTGCGCGGGGTGATCGCAGCGCGCACCGCATCCAGATCGGAAAGCGCCACCGGCGTGTACTCGACGTTCCACCGGGTGAACACCTTGTCGATCAGCCGGAAGGTGCCGCCGTACGCGTCGTCGGGGATGACCACGTGGTCCCCGGGTGACAGCATGGCCCGCAGCGCACAATCGGCGGCCGCCATCCCGGAGCCGAACGCCCGGCAGTGCCCGCCCTCCTCGACGGCGGCCAGCGACGCCTCCAAGGCGGCCCGCGTCGGGTTGCCGGTGCGAGCGTATTCGTAGCCGCCGCGCAGTCCGCCGACACCGTCCTGGGCGAACGTACTGCTGGCATAGATCGGAGCGTTGACGGCTCCGGTTGCCGGATCGGGCGGGTAGCCGGCGTGGATGGCTTTGGTGGCTAGCCCGCTGAACCGGTGATGCCGCCGGTGGTCGTCATTCATCGGTGGCCAGCCTAATAGCAAGGCGCTACCCCGGGCCGTGGTGTCACGACCGGGATAGCGCCTTGCCGAGTCGCTGCCGGGGTCAGACCGGCAGGCAGACCGTGGTCATGATCTTGTCAGCCAGCGTCTGTCGCTTGGCGTCCCACAACGGGAACAGGAAGCCGACGTAGCAGATGATCGCGTCGACAAAGTGTGCGAGCTGGCGTACCAGCGACATCCCGAAGCCCAACGGCTGCCCGGTGGTTTCGCTGACCACCTTGAACTTCAGCACCGACTTGCCGATGCTCGACCCGGTGGTGCCTTGGCGGTAGCCGTAGTTCCACACCCAGTAGGCCAGTATCGCCAGCGACGCCAGCCCTTGCGCCAGCACACCGATGATCGAGTCCTGCGCATAGCAGTACTGGCTCACGTCGTACTGATTGACGCTGGTGACGCACGACGACTGCTGGGTCACCATTGCGATCACCCAGCCGATGCCGTAGACGACGACAATCGGAGCGGTGTCGATGAGGAACGCCAGTACGCGGGTGATCCACGGGGTGTAGGACTCCGTCGGCTGGGAGCGGATCGCCGGCCCGGGCGGCGGCGGCGCGTAGCCGGCGGCCGACGGAGGCGGCGGTGGCGGATAGCCGCCCTCGGGAGGGGGTGGCGGCGGATAAGACCCGCCAGGCGGAGGCGGCGGCGGGTAGGAGCCGCCGCTCGGCTGCGAAGGCTGGGACGGTGGCTCAAACCCGCCGGAAGAGCCGGGAGGCGGTGGCGGTGGGGGGTAAGACCCGCCGGGGGGCGGCTGATCGGTCATGGGAGCAACCTTCCACTCAGGGTTCGCTTGAGGCGGCCTTACAGTACCTGAGGTCGGATGCCGTTGGGAGGCTGGGCGAAAGCCGCCGGCAGCGCCGTGTCGGGTGGCTATCCCCGCGGTCACTCAGCGTCGACCCGCGCCTTCGGACAGGAAACCCAGCAGGTCGTAGCGGGTAATCACGCCGACCGGTTTGCCTTCCTCCACCACCATCAACGCATCGCTGTCCCGCAACGCCTTTTCGGCCACGCTGACCAATTCGCCGGCCCCGATCAGCTTCAGCGGCGGGCTCATATGTTGTGACACGGCATCGGCCAGCTTGGCGCGGCCCTCGAAAACGGCCGACAGCAATTCGCGTTCGGATACGCTGCCGGCAACCTCGCCGGCCATCACCGGCGGCTCGGCGCCGACGACGGGCATCTGCGACACCCCGTACTCGCGAAGAATCCCGATCGCGTCGCGCACCGTCTCCGACGGATGGGTGTGCACCAGATCGGGCAACGCACCGGACTTGCGGCGCAACACATCACCGACGGTGGCTTCCTCGGTCGACCCGTCGAGACGGCTCCGCAAGAATCCGTAGGACGACATCCACGCGTCATTGAAGATCTTCGACATATAGCCGCGGCCGCCGTCGGGCAGCAGGACGACAACCAGCGCGTCGGGTCCGGCGGTTGCGGCAACTTTCAATGCCGCCACCACCGCCATCCCACACGACCCGCCCACCAGTAGCGCTTCCTCGCGGGCCAGCCGCCTGGTCATGTCGAACGAGTCGGCGTCTGACACCGCGATGATCTCGTCGGGAACCGAAGGGTCGTAGGCCGCCGGCCAGAAGTCCTCGCCGACCCCCTCGACCAGATAGGGGCGGCCGGTGCCGCCCGAATACACCGATCCCTCGGGGTCGGCGCCGATGATGCGCACCCGACCTCCGGACACCTCTTTGAGATAGCGGCCCGCGCCGGTGATCGTTCCGCCGGTGCCGATGCCGGCGACGAAATGGGTGACCTTGCCGTCGGTGTCGGCCCAGATTTCCGGCCCGGTGGTGGCGTAGTGGCTGGCCGGTCCTTCGGGGTTGGCGTACTGGTCGGGCTTCCAGGCGCCGTCGATTTCCCTGACCAACCGGTCGGAGACGCTGTAGTAGCTGTCCGGGTCGGCGGGCGGCACCGCCGTCGGGCACACGACTACCTCGGCGCCGTAGGCGCGCAACACATTTCGCTTGTCCTCACTGACCTTGTCGGGACAGACGAACACGCACCGGTACCCGCGGCGCTGAGCCACCAACGCCAGCCCGACCCCGGTGTTGCCGGAGGTGGGTTCGACGATGGTGCCGCCCGGTCTGAGCTGTCCGCTGGCCTCCGCGGCGTCGATCATCTTCACCGCGATCCGGTCCTTGGAACTGCCACCCGGGCTGAGATATTCGATCTTTGCCGCAACGGTCGCGGCCCCGCCCGGGACGACCGAGTTCAGACGGACCAGTGGTGTGCCGCCGATGAGGTCACTGATGTGCTGCGCGATCCGCATACGTTCATGGTCTCAGGCGGTTTGGGACCGCGTACATCCAGCTGCTAGCCGGTGGCTTCCCGGATGTACTCGCCGATCTGGCGCAGCGAGCGCACCGCCTCGGGCAGCAGCGGCGCTGCGACCTGGAAGTCGTGCACCTGGCCGGGCCAGACCCGAAGCTCGGCGGGCACGCCGGCCGCCGCCAGCTTGCGCGCGGCTAGCTGTGCATCGTGCAACAGCACCTCGGATCCGGACACGTGAATCAGCGTTCGCGGCAGGCCCGGCCGGATGTGCTCCAGTGGCTCGTAAAGCTCCTCGGGTTTGCCGTCGACAGCGTTGTTGGCGGCTGCGCTAGCAACCAATTCGCCGAGCGCATCGAAGGCCTTCGCCGGGAACATCGCATCGGTCTTGATGTTCGGGTGCGCTTGCTTGTTCTCCTTTGCCAGCTGTAGCAGTGGCGAGATCGCCACCAGAGCGGCCGGCTCCTCGTCCTCGTCCTGCAGCCGCTGCGCGAGCGCCAATGCGAGATAGCCGCCAGCGGAGTCGCCGGCCAGTACTATCTGCTCCGGGTCGTAACCTAACAGCCGCAGCCAACGGTAGCCGTCGTGACAGTCGTCGAGCGCCATCCCGATCGAGTGCTTGGGCATCAGCCGATAGTTGACGATCAGGACGGGCGAATCAGCAAACTGTGAGAGCAACTCGACGAGCCGTCCGTGCGAGTTTGCTCCACAGGTCAAGAACGCGCCGCCGTGCAGATACAGAACCACTCGCCGGGTGCCGTCCGCGGGCAGCACGCCGCGCGCCCGGACCAGTTGCGCCGACGCATTCGGCAAGCTCACTGAGGCCCTGACGGTTACTGGTGCCGGAAGCAGCATCTTGGCCGCGTGGTCGATCAGGCCCCATGGCCACGGCACATGCGGAACGTAGCTACCCACAGTGAGGACGGGCCGGATCGTCAGCCGCGACGTCAGCGTAGCAACTCGCGCAGCAATACTTGGGCCAGACTCGACGACCTCAACCGGAGCGCCGTCGCTGATGGCAAATCTACGTGCCTGTAGTCTACGTGCCTTGAGCACGTCGCGTGGGCGAATCGGATGTCTGGGGGAACCGGATACCCTGTTCGGTGCCGTCATGCTCAACACTTCCTACGCCGTTGTAGTCCGATACAGCATGTGACGAAAAGGTTGAGCGTCCGGTTCACCTGCGCCCCCGAGGCGGTCAGCCAACTCGTCCGACTTAGCTTGACAGCATATTCCCGAGCCAACGATCGTAGCGTCTGATTCGATATCACAATTGATCCGCACCGTAATTCACCTGTTTTGTCAGCTACCCGCGCAAACAGCGAAGCCGATCTAAACTGGTCTCGTGGGCATAAGCGTGCCGCGACGTTCGACTATCGCTTTGGCCACAGCAGGTGCACTTGCCTCGACGGGCACGGCTTATCTGGGCGCACGTAACTTGCTGGTCGGCCAGGCGACACACGTGCGCACGGTCATTCCCCGAGCCTGCGACATGCCGCCTCGTGCCGATGGCGTTTACACCCGCGGCGGCGGGCCGGTGCAACGGTGGCGCCGCGGAACACCGTTCGACCTGCACCTGATGATGTTCGGCGACTCGACGGCGTGCGGATACGGATGTACCAGCGGCGAGGAAGTCCCGGGGGTGCTGATCGCACGCAAACTCGCCGAGCAGACCGGCAAGCGGGTCCGGTTGAGCACCAAAGCCATCGTCGGCGCCACCTCGAAAGGCGTTAGCGGTCAAGTCGATGCGATGTTCGTGGCCGGACCGCCGCCGGACGCGGCGGTGATCATCATCGGCGCCAACGACGTCACGTCCCTCAACCGCATCGGAGAATCCGCCGAGCGGCTGGCCTCATCGGTGCGCAGACTGCGCGCCCGCGGCGCGGCCGTGGTCGTCGGCACCTGTCCCGACTTCGGCGTCATCACGGCCATCCCGCAGCCGCTGCGTTCCCTGGCACACACCCGTGCCACGCGGCTGGCCCGCGCCCAGACCGTCGCGGTCAAAGCTGCCGGTGGGGTGCCGGTGCCGTTGGCACACCTGCTCGCGCCCCAATTCCGGGCCGCTCCCGAAGGCATGTTCTCCGCCGACCGATACCACCCGTCGGCCACCGCCTACGCGTTGGCAGCCGACCAGCTGTTGCTCGCCCTGCGCGACGCGCTGGGCGGAAAGATCGCCCGCCCGGGGGGTGAGCTGCCATTCCGACCCGCTGCGCCGGCACGCGGGTGTGAGCCCACCCGAGGCAGCATCATGTCGCGGCTATGGCGGCGTCCGCTGCCGACCGTGCCCGCAGCCGTCGCCGCACCGGCCGGGGGCTGAGCTCGGCCGGGGTCGTCTAGCCCGCCAGCTCGGGGGTGGCCGCTTCGCGGGTCGCATCGTCGCCAGGCCCAACCCAATCGCCGGACTCCTCCTCGCCCCGCTTCGCGGGCCGCATCGTCGCCAAGCTAGATTTTGCTTCGCACACCCCAATGGAGGGAGTCCGTCATGCCGGAAGCCGTCATCGTCTCAACCGCCCGCTCGCCCATCGGCCGCGCCATGAAAGGCTCGCTGGTCACCATGCGGCCCGACGACCTGGCCGTGCAGATAGTGCGTGCCGCACTGGACAAGGTCCCCGCGCTGAACCCACACCAGATCGACGACCTGATCATGGGCTGTGGTCTACCCGGCGGCGAGTCGGGCTTCAACATCGCGCGCGTCGTCGCGGTTGCGCTCGGCTATGACTTCTTGCCGGGCACCACGGTCAACCGGTACTGCTCGTCGTCGTTGCAGACCACCCGAATGGCATTCCACGCGATCAAGGCCGGCGAAGGCGACGCATTCATCTCCGCGGGGGTGGAGACAGTTTCCCGGTTCGGCAAGGGCAACTCCGACTCCTGGCCGGACACCAAGAACCCGATCTTCGACGAGGCCCAGGAACGCTCCACTGCTGCGGCCGCCGGCGCCGACGAATGGCACGACCCCCGCGCCGACGGCAAGCTGCCCGACGTCTATATCGCGATGGGCCAGACCGCGGAAAACGTCGCAATCCTCACCGGCATCTCCCGCGAAGACCAGGACCACTGGGGTGTACGCAGCCAGAACCGCGCCGAGGAGGCGATCAAGAGCGGCTTCTTCCAGCGCGAGATCACCCCGGTCAGGCTCCCGGACGGCAGCACGGTCAGCGCTGACGACGGCCCCCGGGCCGGTACCACCTACGAGAAGGTGAGCGAGCTCAAACCGGTGTTCCGGCCCAACGGCACCGTGACCGCCGGGAACGCCTGCCCACTCAACGACGGCGCAGCGGCGGTGGTGATCACCAGCGACACCAAGGCCAAGGAGCTCGGTCTGACGCCCTTGGCACGCATCGTGTCCACCGGCGTCAGCGGTTTGTCCCCTGAGATCATGGGCCTCGGCCCGATCGAGGCCTGCAAGAAGGCACTCGAACGAGCTGGCATGTCCATCAACGACATTGACCTGGTCGAAATCAACGAAGCCTTCGCCGTGCAGGTGCTGGGATCGGCCCGCGAGCTGGGCATCGACGAGGACAAGCTGAACGTCTCGGGCGGAGCGATCGCCCTGGGACACCCGTTCGGCATGACCGGCGCACGCATCACCACCACCCTGCTGAACAACCTGCAGACCCACGACAAGGCATTCGGTCTGGAGACGATGTGCGTGGGCGGCGGCCAGGGCATGGCGATGGTGATCGAGCGGCTCAGTTAGCTGTTAGCGGAGCTCCGGCCAGCCGATCGAGCCAGCGTTTTGGCCGGGTCGAGTGTGCGTTCTGGGCGTTCACCGTGCGTCTGGGGTGAAGACACGCCGACCGGCGACGCCACCACCGCACACTCGACGCCACCACCGCACACAGCGCAGCAAAAAGCCGGCACGTACGTGCCGGCTTTTTGTCGCCCGATCTAATCGTTCTGCAGATAGCTGAGCAGGCGCAGGATCTCGATGTAAAGCCAGACCAGCGTGACGGTCAGGCCGAGGGCAATACCCCATGCCGCCTTATCCGGCGCTCCCGCGCGGATCATCTGGTCAGCCGCGTCGAAGTCGATCAGGAAGCTGAACGCCGCGATACCGATGCACACCAGCGAGAAGATGATGCCCAGCGGACCGGGGCTGCGCAGGCCCAAACCCTCGCCGCCGCCGACATGGAACATCGCCAGCACGAAGTTGCCGAGCATCAGGAATAGCACGCCGAACAGGGCAGCGACCACCATCCGGGTGAACTTGGGCGTCACCCGAATGGCCCCGGTCTTGTACACGATGAGCATGCCGAAGAACACGCCCAGAGTGCCCAGGACCGCTTCTCCGATGAGCATTCCGGCATTGGCCGAACCCACCGAGAAGTTGGCCATGACGAACGAGAAGGCTCCCAGGAACAGGCCTTCGAGTCCGGCGTAGGTGAGCACGATCGCCGGGTTGTCCTGTTTGCGACCGAAGGTGGCCACCAGCACCAGCGCCAACCCGCCGAGCGCGCCGATCAGGGTCAGCGGCATCGCAAGGTTGAGGTTCTGGGCGACCAGGAAGTAGGAGACCACGGCGCTGGCCGTCAGCGTGGCCAAGGTCAGGCCGGTCTTGGTGACGACGTCGTCAATGGTCAGCGGGCGCGCAGCCCGGGTTTCCTGGTAGGGAGCAGGGTAAGGGTCGGCCGGGTATCCCGGCTGGGCCAGGCCCGGACCGAATTGTGCGTATCCGCCCCTCTGCTTCGGCAGCGAACGAAATACCGGGTTACTTGTCTCCCGCACCGTCGGATCCTCTCTTGTGGCTCCACATATGACTACAGCTTCGGAAGCTTCGGACTTCAGCTTCGAGTTGTGCGAACACCTGCTCAACGATCAGTGGCCCGGCCGGGTTCCCAGCGGAGCTGCTGTTTTGTCGTCCGGCTCAAGATAAACCTTAGCCCCGCGGGCACCCCGGGGCGAGTCACGATCTAGATTGCTCGTCAAACTCATGGGCAGACTTGGGACGGATTCCTGCGATTGGAGACTAGGGCGTGACTGAGGCCGTGACGGGCGAATCCGACGAAGTTCTGACCCAGGTCGACGGTGGCGTCGGCTTGATTACCCTCAACCGCCCTAAGGCGATCAATTCGCTGAACCAGACGATGGTGGACCTGCTGAGCACGGTGCTCATTCGTTGGGAAGGCGACGACGAAGTCCGTGCCGTGGTGGTTTCGGGGGCCGGCGAACGCGGCTTGTGCGCGGGCGGCGACGTCGTCGCGGTCTACCACAGCGCCCGCAAGGACGGTGTCGAGGCGCGGCGGTTCTGGCGCGCCGAGTACTTGATGAACGGCCAGATCGGCCGGTTCTCCAAGCCGTACGTGGCGCTGATGGACGGCATCGTGATGGGCGGCGGCGTGGGCGTCAGCGCCCACGGCGACGTCAGGGTGGTCACCGACACTTCCAAGGTCGCGATGCCCGAGGTCGGCATCGGGTTCATCCCCGACGTGGGTGGGGTGTATCTGCTGTCCCGGGCGCCGGGCGCGCTGGGTTTGCACGCCGCGTTGACCGGAGCGTCGTTTTCCGGAGCCGACGCCATCGCGATGGGCTTTGCCGACCACTACGTGCCGCACGCCGACCTCGACGCGTTCCGCGCCGCGATCACCTCCGACGGCGTGGCGAGCGCACTTGCCCACTACACCGTCGACCCTCCACCCAGTGAGCTTGCCGCACAACGCGATTGGATCGACGAGTGCTACACCGGCGATACCGTCGCCGAGATCGTCGCCGAGCTGCGCGACCATGGTTCACAACCGGCTAACGACGCCGCCGAGCTGATCGCCACCCGCTCCCCCATCGCGCTGTCGGTGACGTTGGAGGCAGTTCGCCGCGCCGCCACCATGGAAACGCTGGAAGACGTTCTGCTCCAAGACTATCGGGTGTCGTCGGCATCGCTGCGCTCCCACGATCTGGTGGAAGGCATCCGCGCGCAACTGATCGACAAGGACCGCAAGCCGAAATGGTCGCCGTCGGCACTGGCCGAGATCACCAAGGCTGACGTGGCAGCGTATTTCGAGCCGGTCGATGACGACTTGAGCTTCTAGGAAGGCAATCCATGGGATACGAAACGATTCTGGTCGAGCGCGACGAGCGGGTCGGCACCATCACGCTGAACCGCCCGCAGGCGCTGAATGCGCTCAACAGCCGGGTGATGAACGAAGTAACCAGCGCGGCAACGGAATTGGACAACGATCCGGGCATTGGGGCGATCGTCATCACCGGCTCCGCCAAGGCGTTCGCAGCGGGGGCCGACATCAAGGAAATGGCCGGGTTGACGTTCGCCGACGCGTTTGACGCCGATTTCTTCGCCGCCTGGGGCAAACTCGCCGCCGTGCGTACTCCGACGATCGCTGCGGTGGCCGGATATGCGCTGGGCGGCGGCTGCGAGCTGGCCATGATGTGCGACCTACTGATCGCCGCCGATACCGCCAAGTTCGGCCAGCCGGAGATCAAGCTCGGTGTGCTGCCCGGTATGGGGGGCTCGCAGCGATTGACCCGGGCCATCGGCAAGGCCAAGGCCATGGATCTCATCCTGACCGGGCGCACCATCGATGCCGCCGAGGCCGAGCGCAGTGGCCTGGTTTCGCGGGTGGTGCCGGCCGATGACCTGCTGACCGAGGCCAGGGCCGTCGCCAGCACCATCTCGCAGCTGTCACGGTCAGCCACCCGGATGGCCAAAGAGGCCGTCAACCGAGCCTTCGAATCGACTCTGGCCGAGGGACTGCTCTACGAACGCCGGCTCTTCCATTCCACGTTCGCCACCGACGATCAATCGGAAGGCATGGCGGCCTTCATCGAGAAGCGGCTGCCTCATTTCACCCATCGATGAGCGAACCGCATTCTGCGACGAGCACCGACACCGGCCCGGAACCGAAAACCGCCGGCGCCGAGTCGTCCGCCGTCCCGGCCGCGAAAACGCCTGAGCCGCAAGCGGTTCGCAACGCGTGGTGGATACGCCACTACACCTTCACCGGCACCGCGCTCGGGTTGATTTTCCTGTGGTTCTCCATGACGCCGTCACTGCTGCCGCGCGGTCCGCTCTACCAGGGTCTGGTCAGCGGCATCTCGGGCGCCATCGGGTATGGCTTGGGCGTCTTCACGGTCTGGCTGGTCCGGTATATGCGCTCGCAGAATTTCAGCCCGCCACCACCGCGCTGGGTGTGGCTGCCGCTGATCGCGGTCGGCGCGGTCGGCATGGTCCTGATGGCGATCTGGTTCCACGTCTGGCAGGACGACGTGCGCGACCTGATGGGTGTCGAGCACCTGAAGTGGTACGACTACCCGCTGGCCGCGGCCGTATCGCTGATCGCGCTATTCACTCTTGTCGAGATCGGCCAGTTCATCCGGCGGCTGTTCGGTTTTCTGGTGGGGCAAGTCGACCGGATCGCGCCGTTCCGGGTATCGGCGACCATCGTGGTGGTCCTGCTGGTGGCGCTGACGATCACGCTGCTCAACGGTGTCGTGCTCAAGTTCGCGATGCGCTCCATGAACAGCACCTTTGCCTCCGTCAACGAGGAGATGAACCCCAACACGGCGCCGCCGAAGACGTCGCTGCGATCGGGCGGCCCGCAGTCACTGGTGACGTGGGACTCGCTGGGTCACCAGGGCCGCATCTTCGTCGAGGCCGGTCCCACCGTCGCCGAACTGACCAAGTTCAACGGAACCCCGGCGACCGAGCCGATCCGGGCCTACGCCGGCTTGGACTCGGCCAACGGAATTACGGAGACGGCCGAGCTGGCAGCGCGCGAATTGCAGCGCACCGGCGGTCTACAACGCACTGTCGTCGCCGTCGCGACCACCACCGGCACCGGCTGGATCAACGAGGCCGAAGCCGACGCGCTGGAGTACATCTACAACGGCAACACCGCGATCGTGAGCATGCAGTATTCGTACCTGCCGAGTTGGTTGTCGTTCCTGGTCGACAAGGAGAACGCCCGGCATGCCGGGCAGGCCCTGTTCGAGGCGGTCGACAAGTTGATCCGGCAGATGCCGGAATTCAAGCGTCCCAAGCTGGTGGTGTTCGGTGAGAGTCTCGGATCCTTCGGCGGCGAGGCGCCGTTCATGACTCTCGACAATGTCCTCGCCCGCACCGACGGCGCCTTGTTCAGCGGCCCGACCTTCAACAACACCATTTGGAATGACTTGACCTCTACCCGCGATCCCGGTTCACCGGAGTGGCTGCCGATTTATCACCACGGCGCCAATGTGCGGTTCGTGGCGCGCCCGAGTGATCTGCGACGTCCGGACGAGCCGTGGGGGCGGCCGCGCGTGGTCTATCTGCAGCACGCCTCGGATCCGATCGCGTGGTGGACGCCCGACCTGTTGTTCAAGAAGCCCGACTGGCTGCGCGAACCGCGCGGTTACGACGTGCTGCCGCAGACCCGCTGGATCCCGGTGGTGACGTTCCTGCAAGTCACCGCCGACATGGCGGTGGCAGTGGAGGTGCCGCCAGGACACGGGCACCACTACGTCGCCGATGCGGCCGACGCCTGGGCCGCGATACTGTCGCCACCCGGCTGGACGCAGCAGATGACCGAGCGCCTACGGCCGGTGCTGCACTCCGACGCCAAGCCGCTCGGCTCGTCAGGCTGAGCGGCCCCGCGGCTTCAAGTCGGCGAGCACGCCGGCGGCGGCCAGCGCGTGGTAGCCACCGATGACGTCGGTGGCGCGGTGCAGCCCGAGGTCCAGCAGCGCGGCCGCCGCCAGGCTGGAGGTGTAGCCCTCCGAGCACAGGATCACCCATTCGACGTCGTCGTCGACGGCATGCGGCAGGCGGGCGTCGCTGGTCGGGTCACACCGCCATTCCAGGACGTTGCGTTCGATCGCCAACGCACCCGGCACCTCCCCCTCAAACGCCCGCTGGGCCTGCGGGCGGATGTCGACGAGCACCGCACCGCGTCGCAACGCTTGGGGCAGCTCGGCGGCGGGCAGCCGCCGATACCGGCTACGCGCGGTGTCCAGTATCCGATCGATCCGGCTCATCACGACTTTTCGGGTTGGCCGGTCAACTCGGTGCGCCGGCGGCGCAGCGTATTGCGTTCGGTGACTTCGTAATACGACATCGCCGTCAGCGGCGGCGAATATGCGTGCACGCTCAACGTCGGCGGTATGGCAGCCGACAGTGGCTCGACGGCCGGCTGGGTAACGGGCACTTTCCGCGGCGCCCACACCACGTCGTGCACCCAGCCCAGCGGGAACCCGGCCTGATCGCCGGCATCGAGCCGGCGGCGTCGCAACCGCCGGCCGTCCCACCGGTATTCGTTGAGCGACCCGGACAGCACCGTCAGCGCCCCGATCGAACCGCCATGGTCGTGCAATTCGGTGGCGTGCCCGGCCACCCAGCTGATCAGCCAGATATCGAGGTCGTCGTCCCCGTGAACCCGGGCAAACCAGCGCTCCGTCTCGGGCAGGCCGCCCCGGGGCAGCAGGTGGTCATAGCGCCCGCTGAGCACGTCGTCGGCGACTTGGTCGGTGGCGTGCAACAGGTCGGGCACCCGCAGCCAGGTGGGCCCGGGGAACGGCGATGCAACGGCAGGTGAGGTGAGAAGTGGCATAGCCATGGAAGGGACTCCAATGTGCGAAAACGGATCGGGTTATCGGCGGCAGGTCAGGGCCGACAACACTCGAAAAATCCGACGCACTTCATCACGGCCGCCAGTGTTGCATAAATTGGCACCATGCGCGGATCGCGACCTCGGGGCCCGGCGTGCGCCTACCTGTGGGGGCCGCTGGTTGTCGCGGCGAGCGTGTCGGTTGTCACTGGCTGCTGGCACACCGGCGGCGATAGGACCGCGTCGTCGTCTTCGGCCAAGTCGTCGGCGCTATCACCAACCGCCCCGAGTTCGCTGCCGCCGGGTGTTGTCGGGGTCTCACCCACCGGCGTGACGACCCGGGTCGACGTGCCCGCCGAGTCGACCGAGGAGCAATACTTCCAGGCCTGCCATGCCGCCAAGGTGTGGATGCAGACCCAGCCCGTCACCGGCGAGGCCGTGATCGAGCCGTACCTGGCGATGGTGCAGGCCTCGCAATCCGGCGTTGCCGGCAGCTGGAACATCCGCTGGGCGGAACTGACCCCGGCGCGTCAGGCGGCGGTGATCGTGGCGGCGGTCGCGGCGGCCAACAACGAATGCGGGTAGCCATGTTCCAGCCGGTCGCGCAATTGCGATCACGGCTGCAAGAAACTGCCGACCGGTTCCGCGGGAGCCATGAAGGCCACGCAGAATGAAGGGATGACCGGGCCAGCAGCCGTGCGCGTGCGCGGATCGTCTCCGAGTCGCGTCGCGTTGGCGCTCGGTAGCGGCGGCGCCCGTGGTTACGCCCACATCGGGGTGATCCAGACGCTGCGGGAGCGCGGCTACGACATCGTCGGGATCGCCGGCTCCTCCATGGGGGCGCTGGTCGGCGGCCTGCACGCGGCCGGGCGGCTGGAGGAGTTCACCGACTGGGCGAAGTCGTTGACACAACGCACCATTCTGCGACTGCTGGACCCGTCCATTACCGCGGCCGGAGTGCTGCGGGCCGAGAAGATCCTGGACGCGGTGCGCGACATCCTCGGCCCGGTCACCATCGAACAGCTGCCGATCCCCTATACGGCGGTGGCGACGGACCTGTTGGCGGGCAAGTCGGTGTGGTTTCAGCGCGGACCTCTCGACGAGGCCATCCGCGCGTCGATCGCGATACCCGGGGTCATCGCCCCGCACGAACTCGATGGGCGCCTACTCGCCGACGGCGGCATCCTGGATCCGCTGCCGATCGCGCCGATCGCCGCGGTCAATGCCGACCTGACCATCGCGGTCAGCCTCAACGGCAGCGAAGCGGGGTTGCCACGCGGCTCCGAACCCGGGGTCACCGCCGAGTGGTTGAACCGGGTGGTCCGCAGCACCTCGGCGCTGTTGGACGTCAGCGCCGCCCGGGCCCTACTCGACCGGCCGACGGCGCGCGCGGTGCTGAGCCGGTTCGGCGGGGGGTCCCAGGAACCGGATGCCTGGTCGGATGCCGACGAGGGCGAGGACGCCGACACCGCGGACACCGCACCCGAAGTCCCGAAAATGGGCGGCTTCGAGGTGATGAACCGATCCATCGACATCGCCCAGTCCGCGCTGGCACGCCACACGCTGGCGGCCTATCCCGCCGACCTGCTGATCGAGGTGCCGCGTGCGACCTGCCGAAGCCTGGAGTTCCACCGGGCCGTCGAGGTGATCGCCACGGGTCGGGCCCTGGCCGCGCGTGCCCTCGATGCGCTCGAAGCCGCCGACGAGCAACAGTCGGCCCCGCCGGCGATCGAGGGTTGAATCAGACACCCAGGAAGCGGGCGAGGGCCGCCGCTTCCCGACGGCCCTGTTCTCGCCCCGCCATGGCCGAAGCTGCGCGGCAACGCGGATCCAGCGGGTTGGGCCCGAACGCCGCCAGCGACTCCTCGTCGGCGAACACCGCGAATGCGCTGCCCGGGAAGGCCGCGATCTCGGCGGCCGGTCCCGGGCCGAACGGGGACGGCGTCTCCGCGCCGGACGGCACCAAGGCCACCGCCACCGCGCAGTCGTCGGCGACGCCGAGGTTGACCGAGCTGGCCACGCCGCCGTCCATGTAGCGGCGGCCCGCGATCGTCACCGGCGGCCAGGCTCCCGGCACCGCACAGCTGGCGGCCACCGCATCGACAAGGTCGACACCCGAGTGGCGGTCGAAGACCACCAATTCGCCTGTGGCGGTGTCGATTGCGGTAACACGCAGGTCCCGGTCCGGCCAGTGGTGAGCCGGTAGGCGTTGGGCGATCACCGCACGGCGAACCGGCTCGGGAACGGTATGCGTCGCCAGCGCCACGGCCCCGATCCGCTGCAGTGGCCCGCGCTCCCCCGGCTCCCGCAGGGCCTGCAGGAACAGCGCGGTGATGGCGTCGATGTCGACGCCGGGGTCGATCTCGGTCGACGTCTCGGCGAGCTGCAGATCGAACAGGTCTTCCAGGCGCCGACCGCTGCCGATCTGCGCCGCCACCGCCGATCCGGCCGATGTCCCCAGCAGTACGTCCGAATCCAGCAACAGCCGGGCCGCCGGCGGCGACTGCTCGGCGACGCCGCGCAGAACACCTGTCTCCCAAGCGATTCCGGCCAGGCCGCCGCCGGCCAGCACGAGCGCCCGTCTGCCTACCACCTCGGCCTACTCTGCCATCACCGACGAGCCAAGATCTGACCGCCGCAGCAGCCGACCGGGCGGATCCGGCAGCACCACATCGCGGGTCAGCTGCAGCGCGGCGTCGACATGGACCAACTCGCCCGGGCCGAGCAACGACCAACGCGGATCCTCGTCCATCGGCTCGGTGGCGAAAACCACCGACGGCCGAGTGCACAGGTGCGCCGACCACGCGCGAATTCGGTTGCTGCGCAGGTGAAATTCCGGACCGCATAACGACGGATCGCGCCGGTCCAGCAGATAGAGCTCATGAGAGTCCGGATAACGCAGCGCCCACATGTCGGTGGCGGTGCTGAGCAGCACGTTGACGGCGTAGATCGGCACGTTCGCGGCTAACCATTGCAAGGCGTCGACCAGGCCGGCTGACTGGTCGCCGCCGTGAGCGCGGATCGTGGCGGTGATCAACGCGAACACCCGCTCGGAATCGGTCTGGCCGAGCACCAGGTCCGCGGCGCCGAGTTCGCGGAGTCGTCCGTCGATCACGTCCAGGCCCTCGACCACGCCGTTGTGCGCGAACATCCGGCCGTCCTGCAAGAACGGGTGGGTGTTGCGGACGTCGCGCGAACCGGTCGTCGCGTAGCGCACGTGAGCGAGGAACGTCGTGCCGGACAGCTCGCGAGCCTCGGTCGCGAACGCGGTGTCATGCCAAGCCGCCATGGGCTCCTTGTGCAACTGCGGCCGACCGTGTTCGTCGAACACCCCCGCCCCGGTGCCGTCGGGGTTTCTGCGGCTTTGCCTTGCCAGACTGTCCGGGGCGTCCAGCAACCAAAAAGTCGCCGTGGCAACCTCATTCCCGGCGTGCAGGCCAAAGAGTCGGCACATGGCCTCGACGTTACCCAATCTGAAGTCGCCGGCCCCGGCGCACTCGGCACGCACCGGCAGTCATGAGTGCCGCCGTCCGGTGTGGTCAAATACGGGCTAGCGCTCGGTGGCGTCCCGGTTGCCGGCGGCATATCAGGTGGGAGGCCACCCATGGCAGCTGCTGACCTCGTGATCCGCGGCGCGGTACTGACCGTCGATGACGCGCGACCGACCGCCGAAGCCCTCGCCGTCAACGACGGGCGGATCGTCGCGGTGGGCAACTGGTCGGATGTCGAGGGCTGGGTCGGCTCCGACACGCCGGTCGTCGACCTCGGATCGGGCTGTGTCATGCCGGGGCTGGTGGAGGCGCACGGGCATCCGCTGCTGGAGTCCATGGTGCTGTCGAACCGGATGGTCGACATCCGCCCGGTGACGGTCCGCGACGCGGGCGAGGTGGTCGGCGCGATTCGGCGGGAAGTCGCCGCACGAGGTGCGACGGGCGCGTACCTGTTCGGCTGGGATCCGCTGCTGCAACCAGGTCTCCCGGAAGCGACCCTGCACTGGCTCGACGATCTGGCCGCCGACACCCCGTTGGTCATCTTCCACAACTCCTGCCACAAGGCCTACTTCAACTCGACTGCCGCCAGACAGGCCGGGATCACCCGTGATACGCCAAACCCCAAGGGCGCCAAGTACGGTCGCGACGCCAACGGCGAGCTCGATGGCACCGCCGAGGAAACCGCAGCGTTGTTGCCACTGGTCGCCGGAGCGATCAACCCGGCCGACTACCCCGCCATGCTGCGCGCCGAGTGCGCGCGGCTGAATCAGGCGGGCCTGACGACGTGCTCGGAGATGGCGTTCGAGCCCACCTTTCGCCCGATGCTTGCCCAGTTGAACGACGCGGGTGAGCTGACCGTTCGGCTGCGCACCTACGAGATCTCCACCGCCGCGCTGACCACCGACATGACCCCTGACAACGGCGACGACATGGTGCGCCAGGTGGGCATCAAGATCTGGGTCGACGGCTCGCCGTGGATCGGCAACATCGACCTGTCGGCTCCTTATCTCGACACCGGCGCCAGCCGCGCCATGGGCATCGCGCCGGGTTCCTGCGGGCACGCCAACTACAGCCGCGAGCAGTTGACCGAGATCGTCGACGCCTACTTCCCGCTCGGCTGGCCGATGGCCTGTCACGTCATGGGTGACGCCGGAGTCGACACCATCCTCGACGTGTACGAGGAAGCATTGCGCAAGCATCCCCGAACCGACCACCGGCTACGGCTGGAACACGCCCCGATGCTGCGCCCGGACCAACTGCGCCGCGCCGCCGACCTCGGCGTCACCGCCAGCCTGTTCGTCGACCAGATCCACTACTGGGGCGACATCCTGGTCGACGGTCTTTTCGGGCCCGAGCGCGGATCACGTTGGGCGCCGGCCGGTTCCGCGGTGGCCGCCGGGCTGCGGATATCGCTGCACAATGATCCGCCGGTCACCCCCGAAGAACCGCTGCGCAACATCAGCGTCGCGGCCACCCGTGCCGCACCGAGCGGGCGGGTACTGGCGCCCGAGGAGCGGTTGACGGTCGAGCAGGCGATCCGCGCCCAGACGCTGGACGCGGCGTGGCAGTTGTTCGCCGACGACGTGATCGGTTCGCTGGAGGTCGGCAAGTACGCCGACATGGTCGTGTTGTCGCAGGACCCGCGGACGGTCGCTCCCGAGGAGATCGCCGATCTCGAGGTACGCGCGACGTTTCTCGCCGGCCGGCAGGTGTACGGCCCGACGCTGGGCTGAGGCCGCTCCGGCGCAGTAGCCGCGCGCCGCCGTTCAACCCACCAGTTGCTCGGCGAGTTTCTCCAACACGATGCGGGCGTAGCCCTTCCACATCCTGCCGAACGGCGGCAGCAGCGGTGCGCTGACGCCCGATTTGGGATGCAGGGTCCACTGCCAGGCGACCCTAGTTCCCGTCCCCGCCGGCGCAAAGCTCCACTTGCCTTCCACCAGGCTGACCAGCGGCGCCAACGGGCCTTTGATGTCGGTCAGCGTGTAGCTGAACGATCGCGGCGGATCGACGTTGGTCAGCGTCTCGCGCACCAGGCCGCCACCGACCATGGCGATGACACGGGTTTGGCCCGCCGCATCCCAATCGCCGCTTTGGTCCCGGACCTCTTTGATCGGCGGGATCACCCCATACCACCGAGAACAGATCACCGGCAGCGCTATCGGCAGCGTTCGATTGAAGGCGTCCTCGACGGTAACCGGGATTGCCCGCGATTGCTCGACTACGACAGAGCGTGTCAGTTGCCCATCCCCTTTATCTCGAAATCGACTTCCGGACAACTCTAACCGCGATATCGGGTACGGTGCCCCCCGGTGGTCATCGCGACAGATCCGGGGCCGCCCGGCCGGTGATCAACGGCAGGTCGAAGAAACCCTGGATACCCGCCGGGGCCGCGCAGGTCGCGGGGATCGCGTTGACGCAGTGCGCCGCGGTGGCGACGATGCCCGGGTTGCTCTGCAGCCCGGCCGCCACGCTGTCCGGCTGCCACCCCTTGACGGTGACGAAGGTGTCGGGATTACCCCGCACCTCGATCTCGTAGCGCTCTCCCTGCGGTCCGAAAGACCATGGCGGATCCAGGTTTTCGGACCCCATCAACCAGTTGACGGTGATCTCGACCACCACTTTGTCGCCGACGAGCGCTTCCCAGTGAAACCGGCGACCGGCAACCTGGCCCGGTTCGATGATCCCGATCGGCGAGTCTATCGGCGCGGTCGCAACGGCGACCTCCTGCGATGTGCGGATCTTGGAATCGGCGGCAAAGCCCAGACGGTCGACGCACAGCCGGACCGACTGCATGAATCCGCCGTCGAGCAGTTTCTGCATCGGCCCGGTCAGCGCGCTGTCCGGGGTGCCGCCGAACCCCATGACATAGCGCAGCACATCGGGTGCCCCGTAGCTTCGCAGATCCGAAAACTCTTCGGAGCGAACAAAAGTCACGCCGGTCGACATCACCGACAGCAGCAACGGAAACAGTTCGGTGGCCGCTCCGGGCCCGATACCGGCGCCATGCAGGGTCGCGTTGCCGGCCTGCGCGGCCACTTCGAGCGGCACGGCTTCCTTCTCGCTCGGGTAGAACCACCCGACCGGAGTGACGACGTTCTTGCCCGAGCGCAGCAACGCCGCGACCTCGTCGACGCTGGGCAGCAACGGCGCATAGACCACCGCGTCGGCATCGAGGGCCAGGATGTCGTCGACGCTGTTGGTGGCGACGACGCCCAGCGGTGCGGTGCCGATGATCTCACCGACGTCTTTGCCGTTCTTGGCCTCGGAATGCACCCAGCAGCCCGTTAATTCGAGTTCTGGATGCTCGAGCACACCCTTGATCGCGGCGACCCCCACCGACCCGGTTGCCCATTGAACGACCCGCAGACTCATGTCCTCGAACTCACCTTCCTCGCGAGCAGACACACAATCGCACGTTTTGCCGCGTGGCTATGCGATTCTATGACTGCTCGCGCACAGCGGGTGGCGGCCCGGGGCGCTCAGTTATGCACCTCGACAACGTCGTAGATGCCGTCGCCGTAGCGGGAGCGGATGGTTTTCTTGTCGTATTTGCCCACGCTGGTGCGCGGAATCTCGTCGGCGAACGCCCATCGTTCGGGCAGCCACCACCGAGCTACCTTGTCCGCCAAGAACTTCCGGAGATCCGCGGCGCTCACCTGGACCCCTTCACGGGTCACGACCACCGCCAGCGGCCGTTCCTGCCAACGCTCGTCGGGCACACCCACCACCGCGGCCTCGACCACCTCGGGATGCGCGATCAGACAGTTCTCCAGCTCGACCGACGAAATCCACTCGCCGCCGGACTTGATGACGTCCTTGGCCCGGTCGGTGAGCGTGATGAAGCCCTGCTCGTCGATGCGGCCGACGTCGCCGGTGCGCAACCACCCGGAGTCGAACTTCGACTCGTCATATCCCAGGTAATACGAGCCGGTGATCCACGGCCCGCGGACTTCTACCTCGCCCACGGCTTTGCCGTCATTGGGCAGCACCTGGCCATTGTCGTCGACGATCCTGGCCTCCACCCCGCACACCGGCTGGCCCTGCGTCGAGCGGATGGCCCAGTGCCGGTCCGGCGGGGTTCCCGGCGGCGGCCACGCCATGGTGGCCATCGGCGAGGTCTCGGTCATGCCCCACAGCTGGCGGATCTGGACGCCGTGCTTCTCTTCGAAGGTGCGCATCAGCGATTCCGGGACCGCTGAGCCGCCGCAGGCCACCAGGCGCAGCGACGACACGTCGTGGCCGGGGTCCTTCTCCAGGTGATGCATGACGTCGTTCCAGATGGTCGGCACCGCGCCGGCCAGGGTGGGCCGCAGGTTCTCGATCATGTGGATGAGCGATCGAGCGTCGAGATGCCGGTCGGGTAGCACCAAATCCGCGCCGGCCATCAGCGCCGCATACGGCAGGCCCCACGCGTTGGCGTGAAACATCGGCACGATCGGCAGCACCCGATCGCTGGAGCCCACTCCGATGCCGTTGGTACTGCACGTTGCCATGGTGTGCAGAAAGCTCGAACGGTGGCTGTAGACAACACCTTTGGGATTGCCGGTGGTGCCGCTGGTGTAGCACATCGCGGCCGCGGAATACTCGTCGAGCTGCGGCCAGTCGAATTCGGCCGACTCGCCGTCGATCACTTCGGCGTAGCGCAGCACGGTCTTGCCCGATTCCTCGAGCGGCGCGGTGTCGCCGTCCCCGACGGCGATCACGGTGTGCACGGTGTCGAGTGTGGACAGCACCGGGGCCAGCAGCTTGGCCAGGGAGAGGTCGACCAGGATGACCCGGTCTTCGGCCTCGTTGGCCACGTAGACAATCTGCTCGGCGAACAGCCGGATGTTCAGCGTGTGCAGCACCGCGCCCATCGACGGCACGGCGAGGTAGGCCACCAGATGTTCGGTGTTGTTCCACATGAAGGTGGCCACCCGCTGGTCCCCGGTAATCCCGAGGCGACGCAATCCGTTTGCCAGCTGGGCGGCGCGCTGCCCCACCTCGCGGTAGCTGGTGTGCCGATACCCATCGCCGGTGGCCGTCACGACCTCGCGTAGGCCGTGGACCCCGCAGCCGTGCCGCATGATCGCGGTGATGGTCAGCGGGAATTCCTGCATCGTGCTGTACATCGAGGTACCGCCTTACGGGTCACGGCGCAGCACCGCCTCATGTCTGGTCGGGCGAATGCTATCGCCGCGGGCAAGTCATGAGAACGGGTTCCCCCGAGAACCGCATTCAATGCCGGGCCGGAGCGTCCCGGCCGCGACCGTCAGGCCAGCGCCGCCTCGTACTGCAGCAGCTCGGGCATGATCCACTCGGTCGACGCCTCGTACTCGCGGGCGTCGCCGATGCCCGGAACGGTCGCGGCGACCGGCACCATGGTGATCGTGCCGGCGTAGTCGGCGATGTACAGGTGGCCGCCGTCCCGGCTCTCGATGACGCAGGACGGTTGCGCGACGCGGACGGTGCCGACGATGTCCTGGGTGAGCGTGTTGAGCACCGTGACCCGGTCCTCGCTCACCAGGTAGGCCCGATCACCGTCACCGCTCAGGGTCAGGCGGGTGACCAAACCACCGATCTGGTCGATCTTGCGGGTAGCGGTGACCTTGCGGGCATGGCTGTCGACGACGTCGACTACGGCGCCGAAGTCGGTTCCGCAACTGGCGACGTAGACGGTCGCGCCGTCGGGGCTCACCGCGACATCGCGAACCGCCGAACCGATGTCGACCGTGTCGACGACGCGCAGTTGCGGCTTACCGTCTTGGCCGCCGTGCGGGTTTCTGGGGTTCTTGCGGCGCCAGCGCGGGCGGCCGGCGGCGCCACGATCCGCGTCGCGCTCTGCGCGGGTCGCGATGATGACCAGCTGGCCGCCGGAAGGACCGTTGATGCCGACGTAGAGCCGGCTTCCGTCGGCGCTGATCCGCACGCACTCGGCGGTGGCGCCCGGGGCGGTCGCGATGTCGATGGCCTCGACGGCGCCCGTGGCGGTGTCCAGGACAGCGACGTCGGCACGGCGGGCGCCGTTCCGGCTGGCGTAGACGTAGTTGCCGCCGGGGTCGACGGTGAGGTCGCTGACGCTGAGCGTCAGCGGGTGGGTGGCGGCAAGGGTGTTGGTGGACGCGTCGATGACGCCGATTGAGTCGTAGGCCGGCGACACGATGCTGACGTATGCCCGCTCCGCCGGCGCACTGCCGGTGGTGATGGCGAACGGCTCGTTGACGCCGGCGATGGTCTCCACCACCCGGCAGGTGTCGGTGTCGATGACCGACACGCTGTGGTCGCTGTAATTGGTCACCAGCAGCCGGCTGCCGTCGGGGCTCATGGCCATGGCGGCGATGGGGCCGTTGTTCACCCGGCACTCGACCGCGGCCGGCAAATCGGGTGTGGCGCCTGACCCGAAAAGCTGGACCTGTGCGTCATCTTGTTCATCCCAGCCGGGGTTTTGGCCGTTCACATCGCTCACGTTGGCACCGCCTTTGCTGTGTTGCGCGGGCTTCAGACATCGCGACTGCTCTGTGCGACCTGACCCCCCGCGATTAGCCGGACGCCAGCATCCGATGTGCTGTCCTTCCAGCGTCTTTGCGAGAGTCTAGCCGTTGAATTCCAGGCAAATAGGATTTGAATTCGCCATTGTTAACTATGTCACATCAGCGACTCAGCATACGCTCAGAATGCGAAAGTCGGCCATTTCATAACCACGCTGTCAGCAAACGAATCAAAGGTGATTTAACTGCGATTATATCTCATTTAGCTACCGCATTGGGGATCGGCCAGAGGAGCGCTAGATAAGAAATTCTTATATTTGCGGCCGGGGAGAGGAAAAAGTCACACCGAATACCGGGTCAATGGCGGAGTCAGCTAGGGCACACCGAACCAGCGACCGACGCGCTAGGTGATCGGTCGGTGTCGGCCGAGCCAAGAACATCCGAACCTCTTGGCCGGCAGGGTCGCCGGCCCGGCCCGCAGTACGTTCCCGCCGCCGCTGGTGACCTGCCGCGTGAGGATGTCGATCGATTGAACCATCAGGCGTCCGCCTCCGTTTCATTCCACATACCCAGCTTCCCAACACAATCGGAAGGGGTCGCGACGCGATGGTGCTCGATGCGGCTTCCACCGTTCCAGCTCGTGACCGCACACCCGACATCCGACGCGAGCGGCTCATGATGCGGGCCTTCCAAAATCCAATCCTGGGGCCACTATTGCGCCGGTTCGGAGGTCCGCAAGACATCGTGGCGATGGGGATGTCGTTTTGGTCGTCGCGGCTGATCCTTTCGGCGGTGGAATCCGGGGTGTTCACCGAGCTGGCTCACGGACCGATGGCCGAGCGGGAATTGGCCGACGTCCTGGGCTGGCATCCGCGCGCCGCGGGTACCGCTCTCGACGCCTTGGTCGCCGCCGGACTGCTGCGACGCGACAGGGCCGGGCGGTATGCCAACACAGCACGCAGCGCCATGTTCCTCGATCGGGCCAAGTCGAGTTATGTGGGTGGACTGATGGAACTGTCAAGCAAGCGTTTGTACGACCTATGGTCAGGCCTCGACGACCTGCTGCGCACCGGTCGGCCCGGGGCGGAAGAGGAACGCGGGGACAACGAATTCTTTTCAATGATGTACCGTGACCCGCTGGCGCTGAGGGGTTTTCTGGCCGGAATGACCGGCATCTCGACCGGAGAGGCGACGCTGCTGGCAGCGCGGTTTCCGTGGCAGCGCTTCCGCACTTTCGCCGACATCGGTTGCGCACAGGGCGCGCTGCCGGTCCGAATCGCATTGAGTCATCGGCATTTACGTGGCATCGGATTCGACTTACCGGCGGTGCGACCGGTGTTCGAAGAGTATGTAACGTCATTCGGGCTCCACGACAGACTGCATTTCAGTGCGGGCGACTTCCTTGAAGTGTCACTGCCCAGCGCTGACGTGATCTCTTTCGGTCATGTGTTCCACGGACGAAATCACCAGATTCGCCAGGAGTTGGTGGCCAAGGCGTACACCGCGACCCCGCCGGGCGGCGCCGTGATCGTCTACGACGCGATGATCAGACCCGGCCGACGACACAACTACCAGAGCCTGCTGTCCAGCCTCAACATCATGCTGGAATCGCGCGAGGGCTACGAGTCGTCCACCCGTGCATGCGCGGACATGCTTCGCGCCGGTGGTTTCACCCGAGTCAAGGTCCGCCACCTCATCGGTCCTACCTCGACGGTGTTCGGTTTCAAACCTGGCCGGCTGCCAACCACCGATTGAAAGTTGAGTGACCAAGGCATGCAAGGAAATCCACCCGGGCTCGTCGTGACCGGCGCAGTGGAACGTCCGGTCGTCGTCGTCGGGGCAGGCCCGGCCGGCGTGTCGATGGCGCTGAGCTTGCGCGACTGCGGCTTACGCCCGCTGCTTGTCGATCGATCCGATGCTGTCGGCTCATCCTGGCGAGGACGCTACGACAGGCTGAAACTCAATACCTGCAAGCAGTTCTCGCATCTCCCCGACCGCCCCTATCTCAGGAACACGCCTGTCTTTCCGACCCGCGACCAAGTCGTCGACCATCTTGAGCGGCATGCCTGCGAAGCCGGCATTGAGTTGCGGCTCAACACCGAGGTATGCCGAATCGACCGCCGCCACAACGGCTGGTGGCTACGCACCACAGCCGGGACTATTGATTGCCAGCAAGTGGTCATCGCGACGGGGTACGAACACACCCCCCGAATTCCCCGGTGGCCAGGCATCGACGGTTTTGCCGGGCAGTTGCTTCATTCGGCGGCTTACCGCAATCCCGCACCGTACCAAGGTAAGCGCGTCCTGGTGGTGGGGGCCGGCTCCTCGGCGATGGAGATTGTCCACGATGTGGCTACCGGTGGAGCGGCAAAAGCCTGGCTGGCGGTGCCTACCACGCCCAACATCATGCTTCGTTCGTTGCCGGGCGGACTGCCGGCCGATCTCATCGCGACACCGCTTTTCCACGCGCCGGTTTGGCTCGCCGACAGGTTGGCGGCATTTGGACGTCGGCTGACCATCGGCGATCTCTCCGCATTTGGATTACCGGTGCCCGCCGAGGGCGTGTTCGCCCGAGGGATCAGACTCGGGCGGGCACCGGCGATCGTCGACAAGGAAGTGATCCAGGCGATCCGCGACGGTTCGTTCGAGGTGGTCCCGACGATCGAACGATTCGACGGTGCCAGCGTTTGGCTGGCCAATGGCCAACGGCTGCAACCCGATGCGGTGATCTGCGCGACGGGCTATCTGCATGGCTTGGAGCCCATGGTCGGGCACCTCGGAGTACTCGACGAACGCGGTCTACCGAGGACGGCGGGTGTGACGCCGGCCGATACGGGCCTACGCTTCATCGGCTTCCAGTCGCGTCCTGGGCTGCTCGGCTTTGTTGCCAAGCAGTCCAAGCACGTTGCCAAGCGCGTCGCAGCGGAACTGGAAAGCTCCGCCTCGTATCGAGTCCACTGATCTAGTGCATAGCCGCACGGTGCTCAACAGCACAGTGAACTCACTTCGTACTTTCTTGTGTACCGGGATTATTCAACATGCGCGCACTATAATTTAGTGAACTAATTAATTTGCTGATTCGTATTGCAAGACATGAGGTTGCCGCCGGAGGGACGAGGGTCGGCATGGCCGGCTTCGCCGACGGTAGGTCTTGCGACCGGGCTGCGATCGGTTCGCGCCGGGCTCGATCCGGAAACCTACTTTCGCCGGCAGAGCGACCGGCCTGACCCGTTCGTCGTGATCTTCCCAGGACTTGGCCGAGTACATTTTTTCACCACCGCCGAGGACTCCAGGCGGATTCTGACCATGCCGCGTGAGGCCTTGTGCGCGCCGACCCCCAATCCCATCGAGTCGATCGTCGGGCCGAATTCCGTCATCTTGACCTCGGGTGAGCAGCACGGCTGCCAGCGCCGCCTGCTCTCGCCCGCTTTTCAGGGTGCTCCCATGCGGCGACGGGCCGACACGATGGCGACAGCGGTACTCACCGAGATAACCGACTGGCGCCCAGGTGACCGAGTCCCATTGCACCGCACGGCCAGGAAGATCACCCTGAGGATCATCATCGAAACCGTTCTCGGCCTACGCCACGATCGCGCCGACGAATTCGCCCACGTGGTCACCGAGCTGATGAACGCAAACACCGCCCCGCTGATGCTGTTGCCGGCCCTGCGCAGAAACCTTGCCGGCCTGGGGCCTTGGGCTCGACTGGAGCGCCTGCGAACGCAGTTTGAGACCCTGTTTTCCGCCCAGCTGGAGCATGACCGCCGATGTCCCTGTGCCACAAACGGTTCCGTCCTGAGCCAGCTGTTACACGAAACCGAGAGCGAAAGCGCTCCGGTTAACGATCAGGACCTGCAACAGCAGCTGCGGACCATGATGATCGCTGGGCATGACACCACCGCTGCCGCCCTGGCGTGGGCGCTCTATCACCTTCATCGCGACACCGACGTGCTTGCCCGGCTGGCCGAGGAGTTGTCCACCGATCCGGCGCCGCACGAGATGCCGAGATTGCCGTATCTGTCCGCAGTGATCAAGGAAACTTTGCGGATGCATCCGGCGGTGCCGATCATATTGCGCACGCTCGTCGAACCGCGATCGGTTGGCAGAATGCAATTCAGCGCCGGCGATACCGTCGGAATTGCAATACCTGCAATACATTTCAGTCATGACCTGTGGCACGATCCGTATCGGTTCAATCCCGATCGTTTCTTCGACAGCAAGCCGACCCCGTTCGCGTACTTGCCGTTCGGCGGCGGGCACCGGCGCTGCCTTGGAGCCGCGTTCGCCCATGATGAACTGGCAATTGCGATCGGAACGATGATGCGCACCGTGGCGCTGATCATGCCGCGCCGCGAACGACGCAGAAGCCCGCCCCGATCGATACCGCGGGGCATCGCGGTGATTCCCCGACGCGAAATCAAGCTCGTGGTGACCGGCGGCGCCGGGGCCTGGCCCGGGCACCCGGCAGTTAGCTGAAGTGCGTGCGCGCCCGTGGTAGCACGACACCGTCGACAAGGATGTCGAGCTTTTCGTTGTAAAACGCCACCATGCCGGCGATGGCGGCGACGGCCGGCAGCGGGTACTGGTAGGTCCACGCCAGGTCAGGGTGCACCGTGTCGCCGACCCGCACCGACCAGTAGCCCGATGTCGTTCCCTTGTACGGGCACAGCGTCCGCGTCGAGCTGGGTTCCAGGTGTTCGAAGGCGACGTCGGTGGGGTCGACGTAGTAGCGGGTCGGCAAACCGGTTTCGAACACCAGCACCGGCGCGCGGGTGTCGGCGAGTTCGACGCCGTCCAGCTCCACCCGGACGTGGCGGTGCGAGCGCAGCGCGTCCACGCGGGTGTACGGATTGCGCGGGTGGCCATGGATTTGCTCGTCCTCTTCGAACCACCGCAGCGGGTCCCAGTCGAAGCGCACCGTGCCCGCGAGCGGACCGTCGCCGTCGGCGTCGAATACCCGCGCGGCCGACGGGTGGGTCCGATTTGCGCCAACCAACGAATACAACCGCGACGGACCGAACTGAACTTCTTGAGGGTGGTCCTCGTCGCGCAGGAATTCCCTGCGGACATCGACGATCGGCACGTAATACGTTGGGTAGTAAGGCAATTCCCACACATAGCGGGCCGCTGTGGTGTCGAAGACCAATTCGCCGTCAAGAAAGCCGCGGACGCGGCGCGGCGCCGGCTCGATGCGTCCGCGGGCGGCCGCCAGCTGCGGGTAGTCGTGCTCGCTGACCATCTGTTCCCTACTGGTCCTTGGACGCCAGGCCGGCCGGCGCGTGGGCGATCGCCGTGCGGATTGCGTCGGCCAACGACAGCGCGCTTTCCTCGGTGAGTTCGAGCGCGACCCGAGCGGACGGGCCGAGCTCCGGATTGAGCACATCGATGTTCACCGTGTGGCCGTAGCGGGCATGCACCGGATGATCGACATATACCGTGGCCCGGCTGGCGTCGAACCACCCGGTCGCGCCCTTGGCGCTGCCGTCGATCGCCAGGTGTTCGGTCAGATAAGTGCACATGCGTTGGGACACCTAGCCTTTCAGGTGGGTAGCGAAAAATTCGTCGATGCGTCGCCAACCGTCCAGCGCCGCCTCCGGGCGGTATGCCGGCCGGTCGACGGAAAAGAACGCATGACCCGCGCCCTCGTAGGAGGTGAACGAGTGCGACTTGCCCAGCTTGGTCAGCTCGGCATCCAGTGCGGCCACCCCGGCGGGCGCCGGGAACCGGTCCTCGACCCCGAACAACCCCAGCAGCGGGCAGCTCAGGTTGGCCGCCAGGTTCAGGATGGGTTTCATGGTCTTGGGCATCCCCTCCGGCGGGTCCTCGACGATGAACGCGCCGTAGCAGTCCACGGCGGCGTCGAACGGCAGCGAACATGCCGCCAGGTAGGCGTGCCGCCCGCCCGAACAGTGCCCGATGACGCCGAATTTGCCGTTTGCCCCGGGCAGCGAGCGCAGGTGTTCCACCGCGCCGGCGACGTCGCCGACCAGCCGTTCGTCGGGGACACCGCCGGCTGCCCGGGCCGCGGCGGCGGCATCGTCCGGTTCGGCGCCCGGGGCCTCGCGGGAATAGAGGTTGGGCGCCACGGTGTGGTAACCGTTGACCGCGAGCCGCCGGACGAACTCCTTGGTCTCGCGGTCGTAGCCCGGCATGTGGTGGATCCAGACGATGCCGCCGCGTGACCCCTCGGCGAGCGGCATGGCCCGGTAGGCCTCGATCTCATCGCCGCGGTGCCCGGTGATCGTGATCGTCTCCGCGCGAATCGCATCCGGACCGACAGTGTTCATCGCGACACTCCTTGTCTCTGGCGCAGTCACTTCTCGCCCCCGCCCGTCCAACCTATCGAGTACCGTCGAGCCGTGGCACTGAGGCGGGAAAGCCCGATTCGCGGGCGGCGGTTGCGGCTCGATGAGGCGCTGATGGAACGCACTTTGATCAGCCCGGTGGGGACGCTGTTCGTCCTCCATGTCGCGCCGCGGATCGACAAAACACTGATCCCACGCACCAATGGCCGGCTGAGTTCGGTCGGCTGGGACAAGGTCGGTCTGCTCACCTCGACCGGCGCCAAGTCCGGCAAGCCGCGCACCCAGCCATTGACGTTTCTCGAAGACTCCGACGGGCTTTTGGCGATCGGCTCCAACTACGGGCGGGCCAACCATCCCGGGTGGAGCGCCAACCTGCTGGCGCACCCCGAATGCACCGTCGAGTTCAAGGGACCGCCCAGGCGATACCGGGCCGAGTTGCTCACCGGCGACGAGCGCGCCCGGGCATGGGCCATCGCGACCGACTTCTACGCCGGCTACGAGCGCTATCGAACCAAGTGCGCTCCGCGACAGATCAGGGTGTTTCGGCTGCGGCCGCTGACCGGCTGAACGTTCAGCGAACTTTGATCGCGATCGTCACCGATTCGGTCTTCGCCGGCAGCGCTGTCGTGTCGACGACCAGGATCTCGCCGTTGTCCTCCGTCCCATTGGGAAGGATCTTGGGCCGCAGCCGCATCGGCGGGGTCGCCGAAGCCAGGCCGGCCAGTCCGAAATCGCTGTCGTTGGCGATGACGAGTGTCTTACCGCCGTCTGGGGTGATGAGGCCTTCGATCTTGTCGTGCCCGTAGAAATCACCGTTGGCCGACAGGGTTCGCAACAGAGCTTCAAGGTCGAGCTTCAGCGTCTTGGCGGCGACGGTGATCCCGACGGCCCTGAGCTTGGCGACGGCGTCCGTATCGGTACTGACTCCGACGGCGGTCTCAATAGGAACACCGTTGACGAGCAGGCCGCCAGCGTCGGGCTGATACGACGCACCGGGCACCGTCGAGCGGGGGCCGACGTCGGTGGCCCCGGCAATGTCCACCGCGTAGATCTTCTTGTTCGCATTGGGCGCAGGCTTGCTGTCCCGCTCGACGACCAGGAAGGTGGTGGCGCTCAGCGCCGTGATCTCCGATACCGAGACGTCGGTGTCCTGCGGATTGGCCAGCGGATACAGATACTCGTGGACGATTTGGGGGTCGACGACGTTGACGGTCACGATACGGGCGAGCGGCACCGATTTCGCCGGGCCTTGCAGCCCCGGCGTCTGCAACGCCGACTGCATGATCCCGGCCAGCATCGTGCCGTCGGGGCTGATGGTCAGTCCTTCCATTCCGTGATTGGGGCTGCGCAGCGACAACTCCTTGGGCAATGTGGTGTCAAACGGTGAAAGACGTTCCAGCTCTTTGCCATTGGCGTCGAAGTGGATGAGGTAGGGGCCATACTCGTCGGACACCCAGAAATTGCCGTCGAGTGTGGCGACCAGGCCCTCGGGGTCGACTCCGTAGTCCGAAGGTTGCAGCGGCGTGCCGTTGAGGTCCACCGCCGACTCACCGGTATTCGCCTGCCGGTCGACTAGCCCGACCAGCGGTGACCCGTCCGGACCGCGCAGTGCGATAGTCCGCTCGACTGTGGCCACGCCGTCGGTCAGCTTGAGCTTGGCGATATGCGGCTGGAAATCCGGTACCGGGAACACCTTTTCGTTCGGGGCACGCCCGGCGACGTTGGGGCCGCGGTCGGTGAGGCCGTAGATTTCGTCGGAATCGCCGGGCACCGCGGCGATCGCGGACCCGTGCGCGCTGGCCTTGATGGCGACACCGCCCATGGTGACCAGCGGCAGCTGATTCTCGGCGTAGGTCTTGACGGCGCGACTGACGGTAACGGCGAGTTCGTCGGTACCGGTGAAGCCGGCATCGGGGGTATAGGTCATTGCCCCGTTTTCGGCGTATGCCAGCTTGCCGTGCGCGGGCGTGCCGAAGGCCACGGGTGTCAGGCCACCGGTGGCGGCCAGCATCCGGTCGGGGGTGATCGTGAGAACGGTTCCGGCCTTGGTGCTCAGGTCCACCTTGCCCGGATGCGCCCCCCTGAAGTCGGACGTGCTCGACGAGCAGGCCGTCAGCGCTGTCGATACCGCTACCGTCGCAACCCACCATCTCGTCGTATTCGCCATGGGCATGATTTAGCAGGAGAAGTTGTCGCGCGGGTAACGGGAGCCGACATTTGCTAGTGCTTCTTGTCGCGGACCTTGTAGGTCGAGGGCCATGACTTGCGCGACTCGTCGCCCGTCAGCGGCGTGCCCATCCCTCCGACTTTGACGTTGTAGGCCTCCTTACCTGGGCCGACTTCGCGATTGGCGTGCTCCTGGGCAAGGTAATACAGCTCATCGATGGTGGCTTCGTCGTAGGCGACGAAGGAGGTTTCCCGGACGGCATCGCCCACCCCGGCAAGCATCCGGTCGGACAGGAGCCGAGACGCCAGAGACGCCAGACCCAACAGCGAAAACGGGACGACCCAGTAACAGAGGAACGACAGCGGCGTCTTCGTGTCGAGGATCGTAGCGTCGCGCAGCACGACCGGCGGGATCGCCGATGACAGCGTCATACCGGCAAACGCGGCGACCCACAACCAGGTCAACCTCACGGTCATCCTGTCGAACAGCTCGGTCTTGACCACATCGGGCGGTTGTTCGGCCGCGGCGAACTCGCGGACGAACGGTTTGCCGATCAGCAGGCCGGCCAGCGCGCCGAGCAAGATCCCCGCGTTGCTCAGCGGCTGTATCCACCGCGCCATGGCCGGCTCGCTGAGCGCAAAGGTCAGCACCGCAAGTACCGAAAACGTTGCGACAGCAGCGATTTCAATCGTTCGGCCGGGCTTGTCGGTGGCCCGCCCGACCGCGAACACCGCCAGCGCGATCAACAGCGCGACCGCAACGGCGATCTCGAACGGGACATTGCCGACCAGCACCCAGTAAACGATCCACGGCGCGAAACCAAAGAGCATTCCCACGAAGGCTCAGTTTATGGCCGGTGCCGCAACCGCGGCGCGCAGCTACCACAGCACGCCGTGGCCGGCGGTCAGGATGAAGCCGTGACTGCCTTCCGTCTCGCACTGCACCGCGCCGGTGTCGGTGACGGCGCACTTGGCACCGAGGCTCTGCAGCCGCTGACCGGCGGGAAGCACGGGGACGTCGCGGGTGAAGGTCGAAGTGCTCGACTGGCGGTATGCGGCGGGATGAGCGGCATCGGCGTAGGTCTGGTTGGTGCCCGGCGGCGCGTCGGCGGGCACCATGTCGCAGCCGATCGGGCCGCCGTTGGGGGCTAGACCGCACGACCATCCCCCGGGTGTTTTGAAGTAGAGCCAGTACCCCCAGAAGTTGGGCGTCTGTGGCGTGAGGCTGCCGTAAACACCTTCGTAGAGCCCGGCCGCGAGCGGATAGCGGTCGAGGTCATCCCGCGGCGGGTTGTCGTCCCCGGGCGGGGCGGCAACCGCCGGCGCGACCGAGATCACCGTCAGGCCCAGCCCGGCCAGCAACCAACAACGCCACGGCGACACACGGTGACGACGAGAGCGGAAACGATGCGCGCGATGCCGGATCATAAGGGCACCCTCGTTCGCTGGGGCGCTCGCCGGATAGGGACTTCCGACCTCAGTTCGCAGGTAGTTGGCGTGTGGCTATGCGGGCAGCACCCGAAACAGTCGAACAGCGTTCCCGGACAGCTTTGCGAGGCCCAAAGTCCCTATTGACAGCCGGCCGTGGGTCTGCCGCTGCCACAGCAGACTTACCTATGGACGTCCGGGTGGCCGCGGCTGCCCCATCGCCCGCCCCCTCCCCCACATGCGCCAGCGACCTGCGCGACTGCCTGCATGCCCACGTCAGGATCGGCCTCTACGGGTCCGATATGTCCTGCCGGAGGATGCGTCACGGTGCGTCGAGGCGTTCAATGCGTGCCGACACGGAGGTGCCGGTGGCGGCGGGAAGCCGGTCCCGCCGACCCCAACCTCGACGACGAAATCAGCGCTCACCTAGCCGCAACCACTCAGCACCGTCGAAATCGGGAAATCATGCAGATACCTGCACATAGAGCAACACCGGGCGCCGTCGCGGCGATGACGGTGGTCACGCTCTGGCTTGCGGGCTGCCACTCAACGACGACGGGTAGGCCGGTAGCCAAGCCGGAGGATGGCCGCAAGGACGGACCAGCAAGCACCACCTCGTCCAGCATCGGCCTGCCGCCCATGAACCACTTCCGTATCGGCGACCAACGCTACGGCGCCGTACACGACTGCTACGTCAACGGCAACGCGGTCACCTGCACCCTGAGCATGGAGCCGTCGTACCTGGTGCTGTCGTAGGAAGGAACCGTGACCGGCACTTTGTCCGGGGTTACGTTGACGGGAACGCAGACCACGCACCAGAGGTATCCCGACGAGGCGGATCGCTCGTGCATCTGGACCACGGATACGTCGGATCCGGTTACGTATGTCTTCAGTCTGGACGGGACGGTGGCGATGCGGGGGGGACCCGGAGAGGCGCACTCGACGCGCGGTGGCAGTTGCACAGGTTCGGAGTCCGGCAAGGGCGGGATATGGGAAAGCTCAGACAAGTGGTCGGTGGTCGAGTAGGCAGCTCATTCGCGGCTGCGGGTATGGCCGACGAGCCCAACGTCGCCGCCCATGAAGGCCCAACGGCCCTAGGGTGGAACGCTCGCAAAGCTCTAAGTTGTGGATTGCCCGCGAGTCGAACGATTCCGCGCGATCAGGATTTGGAGGAGGGACACCGTGAGCAATGCCTATTGGGCCGGCCCGGCGGCAGGTGAATACGGCACCGAAGACGACAATCAGCTTCAGCCCGAGGACACGCTGATCGACCGGGGCGTCGACGACATCCTCGACGAGGGTTACTCCCCGCCGGAGCGTCCGTACGCACCCGGCGCCTTCGGCCCCTCCGAAACACTGGACCAGCTGCTTGCTGAGGAAGAACCGGATCCGGCGTCGCGAATTGATGTGTTGTTGGACGAAGACGAACGGCAACGCTCCGACGAAGCCGAGCGCGAAGCCGAGTTTCCGCAGCGCAGCGAGGTCGGACGGGCCCGAGCGGGCCGCCTTGTGGCGCCTGACCTGGGCTTCGGCGAAGACACCGAGGCAGAGCTGGTCGCCGAGGACGTCGGCATCAGCGGCGGCGCCGCCTCGGCCGAGGAAGCCGCGATGCACATCATCGAAGACGGCGACTAACCGTTCGGCATGGGTGCCCACAGTCGGGCGACGCCCACCATCCGGCGCCGGGACGCTCGGTGGGCTGTGCTGCTGGCCGTGCTGGCTTTGGCCGGATGCAATTCGGCGAGCAGGACGAATCCGACCCCAGCGAAACCGGCCCCGACGTCCCGGACAACTGCCCCGATGACCATTCGACCGGGTGCGCTGTTCTACACCAAGGCGGGGTCGCTCTACGTCAGCGAACCTGCCGGTACCCCCGGCCGGAAGTTGACGGACGGACCTGCGGACGCGCAGCCGGCGCCGGCCCCGGACCTGTCGCAGGTGGCATTCGTCCGCAAGGCGACAGCCGCCGACTATGGCGGTGAACTGTGGATACTCGACCTGTCACCGCAACTGGAACCCGTCGGCGGACCGCGGCGCCTGGTGGACCCAGCCGCCCTTACGCGGGGCGGCGGCGACGTACCGCCAATGGTCGCCAGTCCCCGATGGTCACCGACCGGAAAACAGGTTGCCTTCGTCGACAACCCGACCGGTGGGGCGGTGGACGGCGGCTACCTGCTGGTCGCGGCGGCCGACACCGGTGCGCTCGCACCCACACAACAGAAGCTGTTCGCCGAATCCGGGTTCGCGTGGGCGCCCGACGGCCACCACATCGCCTGGGTTCAGGCACGCAGCGACGTGCGGCCGGCGGATGTCAACGTCCTCGCCGTCGGCGGTGAATCCACGCCTGCCGCCACCGACACGAATGCCTCCTCGGTGACTTACACCAAGGACGGCCAGGCAATACTGTTCGCCAACGGCGACGCATCCGGGCTGGACGCGGGCGTGCCCTCATTCGCCGTCCGCACTGGCGGCATCTACTCCGTGGCAGCCGCCGCCGAAATCGGCGGGAAGCTGCCCACACCCACTCCGCTGTTCACCAAGCCGGGTTCGCACTACGGCGACATCGCGGTCTTGGGCTCCGGCGCCGTGGCGTTCACGACGCAATCTGCCGGGCGAAGCGCCGCCGATCCGTCGAAGACGATCCAGGTCCTCGACGCGGGTTCGTCGCTGCCGCGCACCACGGTCACCGACGGCGCGGTGATGTCGATCTGCCAAGACTCCCCTCGCGGAGGGCGCGTCTGTAACGCCGCCCAGGCACCGGTGTGGGGTGCCGGCGACTTCGTCGCCTACCTGGACACTTCCTCCGGTAACTGGCTGGTGGTAACGGATCTCGACAACCGCAGCCCTACCCGGATCGACACCGGCGCGGACAGCTTTGCGTGGGTGCCGGCGGCGCGATAAGGACTCTAGGTCTGCTGCGCCCGCACCCACTCGAACAGACCGGCCGGATACGCCTGGCCCTGATATCCCACATATGCCACGCCGAGAAGCTTGTCAGCGTCTCGCGTCCACGCAATGCCGCCATCTCGGTCTTGCAGGAAGGTGCTCGCGCGCCCGCAGACTACCGACCCGTATCTGGTGCCGTCGGATTTCGTCAGCGGAATGGGAAGCGACGACCGCATGCCGGGACACGCCGCAGGCGTCCAATCCGGACCACTCAAGGCGGACGCGAAAGCCTCTTGCATCGCTTTGTCATCGCCGAACAGCCGATAGGTTGCCGCCGTCGGGCCGCCGGGCAGTGAGTTGGCCCCACAGCTCACAGCGGCAAGTGCCGCCCCAGCAGCGGTCGGTTTGCATACGCCGCTGGCGTAGCCCGCCGGCAGCAAGCCCGTCAGGTCGCTCAGCGGGTCGGCGCTGGCCGGCGCGGCGGTACTCACGGCGGTCGCAACCATGGCGGCAACAATGCAGCTCATACGCATCATGAAGCCACGCTCGTTCTTCGAGGTGCTCCTCGTACAGGGACTTTGGACCTCAATGCACAGTGTCGAGGCCCTCTGCCGACCCTCGATGGGTTCCCGGGCGCCGGATCCTTCGGCGTTGCGGTTCGAGCCCGGAGCCCACTCAGTACTGCCGGTAGCGACGTTGGACGTGTTCCTGGCGGACACGGATTTGTTCGCGCCGGTCCTCGGGCGAGAACCTGGGTGTCGACGCCGGTAGGTGATCGTCAATCTCGTCGAAAACGACCTTGCGCGCCGTCACCACGGGCAGCCGCTCTGTCGGCTGGGAATAGGTCCAACGCATGGTCATGAAGCCCCGGCGTAGCCCGGTGGTGTCCAGCCAGTTGGGCACACCGGGGTCGCGGTGGGCGACGACGTAACGGTAGTGCCCGTCGTCGTCGCGGCGGGCCTGGGTGCCGTTGAGACTGCTGACGTGGTTGGCGTAGTCGTGTGATTCGCCCCAGACGTTGGCCAGGTGGAAGCCCATGTAGGCGGGCGGTTCGAACACTTCGGTGTCGATGAGCAGGACCTCATCCTCGGCCAGGTCATACATCCCGCCGGAGTAGACGTTGGTGCTCTGTCCTCCGCCGGTGGCCAGTGACGCACCGGCCGGGGCGTTGAACCCGTTGCGGGGCATGAAGGTCAGTCCGTCGCCGTTGCGATCTCCGTGCGCCTCGAGCACCACGTCGTAGAACTTGTTCCAGAACCGGGTCTGGTTGTCGACGATCTCGCCGACGCGGCGCATTGCTTCGGCCGCAGTGGCCGGGTCCAGTGCGGGCGGGTGTTCACCGACCTTGTCGAGCCGGTGGATCAGCAGTTCGGGGGCCTCCTCGCCCTCCCAGTCGTGATACAACGCCCGCACGGTCACGTACTCCGCGAAATACTGAACGCCAGAGCCCGTTGAAATGCGTTGGGTGCAGATGAAATTCCCCGAGTACCCGGACGGCCGCTCGGGGGCCAGGAGGATGTCGAAACGTCCGTCCTGCCCGATAGCCAGCTCGGCGGAATCCAGCTTTCCGGTGTTGCCGCGCACGCCCGGCTGCAGTTCAGCGAGGTCGCCGGTGTCGCCGGCGTAGCCGGTATGGGCCTCGACGATGAGGTACTGCGGCGCCATGGCACCCGACGGCGCTGGCGGCTCACCGCGCCAGTGGCGCGAGTCCGGCACCTGCCCGGTGATCCGGTACTCATACCGGCCGTCGATGGGTGTCGAGAGGTACATCGCGTCGGCATTGTCGATGGTGGCCTTGTCGAGCACCCCGATGGCGCGGCGGAAGTACGGAAACGCGGGATCACCGAAGAAGGCGCGCTCCACAGCCGAGTGCACGAAGCCGAGCAGATAGCGATAACCCTCGGCGAGCTCGCGCGGCCCGGACTGCGGCGGAGCGTATAACTCGGGAGATTCCAGGGCATCTCGCGCCCTGCCCAACCGCTGGATCATCTCGTCCCAGGCACCGCGCAATGCGGCGGCGTGGTCATCCGACATGGTTTGTCTCCCAACCAAACCGATCGAACAACGGCGCCAGATGGGTGCGGATGGCGTCGGCTTCCAGACCGAACTCTTCGAGGCTGTAGGAGTGACCGGATCGGTACTCACGCCCCTTCTCGGCCGCGAGCGCCTTCTCTTGCTCTGGGAGCATGTCAAGACCGAGCTTGTCGTACACCCGGTGCATCGTGCCGGACGGATCGGTCACCAGGTCGCGGTAGTTCAGGATCACGCTGGGCACCTCGGGGTGGGCGTCGAGCACGTCCAACGGGTGCTGGTAGTAGTGGTACGACGACTCCACGAACGACCGGAACGACGCCTGCATGTCGCGCTCCGATTGCTTACGGGCCGACCAGGCAAACTGCATCAGCTTCAGTAGGCTTGGGATCGTTTCGTAGGGATTGCGCACCGGCACAACGAATTTGGCGTCCGGGAAGGTTTGGATCAGGCTTTCGACGCGGCCGCAGTGAACCGGCGCCTTGGACAGGTGCGTCTTGCCGGGACCATTGAGGACCAGTTGGCGGCGCACACACTCTTTGTAGAACTGCATGACCCGGCGCCGCTTGCGCGCTGGCCACCGGTCGTCGACGTAGTAGAAGTCGAGGTGCTGAGCCCGGGGATACTGCACCACCCAATAGCCTGAGGCGCACGACATCGTCAGCAGGAACTCGTCCTCCTCCGGCGCGAACAGCCCCGACTCGTGAACTTGGTTGCTCTTGCTGAAAAGCCGTTCATCGAGGGCGTCGATGCGCCTGCGCAGCCGGCCACCCAGCCGCTGGTCCCACCGCAACATCGCCCGCAACACCTTCTTCTCAATGAGCGACGGGAAAAACATCTCCCACAGCAGGACATAGGAGAACCGGGGATCATTGGCGAGCATCCGGTGCACGTAGGTGGTGCCGCTGCGGGCGTGACCCACCACGAAGATGGGCTGTCGGATGTCGGTGCGCCGCAACGCCGGAAAGACGATCGGGTCGAGTGCGAACGTCACCGTGTGCAGAAGAGCCATGGCCGGGACGACGACACACAGAGTGCGGTACTGGCGCCGACGCCGGGCAGGGTCCTGCTCGAAGCGAACCAGGCGGACCATCGCCCACCAGGTGCGCCAGTCAAAGTAGAAGATGTTTTTCACGACGTCCTTTCAGGGGTTGACCTTGGCGATGACGGTGTCGGCGAAGCGTTCGAGCTTGGCCACCTTGCCCGCCAGCGGCTGCGGATCTTCACCCTTGGTGTAGGGATTTCGGAAACCCACGATGACGTCGGTGACACCCAGGTCCTCCAGCCGCTTGCATCCGTCAACCGAGCGGCCGTCGGGGCTGGCGGCATGAATCTCGAAGGGCTCGTTCGACTTTCCCGCCTCGGCGCGAAACGCCCGCAGTTTGCCCAGCATCGACTCCAGCGTGTCATTCGGACCGCCCGCGTGCATCCACCCGTCGGCTTTGGTGGCCGCGCGCCGCAGGGCGGCCTCCGAGTGGCCGCCGATCAACAGCGGAACGGGGCGAGTGGGTACCGGACAGACCTTCATCGACGGCACGCGAAGGTGTTGAAGCGGCTGCGTCGGGTGATCGCTCCGAGGTAGGCGGCGAGCACGAACGGCTCGATGAACTCCTTGTCCTCGAGGAAGCTACGGTCACCGTCTGCGGTATACGGGTATACAGCATCGGAATGCTGCGGATAGCCGATGGAATCGGGGATGGCGAACCCGTGATACCCCGCAGATTCCGCCGCCGTCACGAGGCGGGGCAGATACTCCGAACGCGTCATCGAGTCCGAGAAGGTGAACCGCATATCAGCCGCCCATCAGTTGCTTCATCGCATCGTCCTCACGGCGGGAACAGCCGTTCCCGTTGAGAATGAACCGGCATCGATGGCGAGTGTTGCCCGGTGATGTAACGCGACTCGTCACTGGCCAGCATCCCAGCGACCGCGACAACTAGCTACAGCGCAGCCGCGGCGCCACGCGCCGGAATTTCGCCGGCTTCCTCGTCCGCCGAGCGACGGCGCTACCCAACGGTAGACCGCTGACCAGGCCTTTTCCCGTGCCCCCAGTCGGACTCGAACCGACACTGTGCGGATTTTAAGTCCGCTGCCTCTGCCAATTGGGCTATGGGGGCCAGGCGGCGAATGTAGCGCGCGAACGACCGGGCACGAGACATCCACTCCTGGATACGAACCCGCAAAACACTAGCGTGCGCCTCGGCCGGAGTTTGAGTAGGATCGCCCGCCGCGTGCCTGACTACAGGGGCGCCCATCGGGGTCATATGACATGGCCGTATCGCCCGCAAGGAGCTTGTTAAAACTGCCGGCGTCGGCGTTAAGAGGCCGTAAACGTCTGTCACCCTATGCCTTTCAGCGCCGAATGTGGGGACATGGCTGGTTAGCGTTACGCCAATACACAGGGGTCGTTACGCAAACACACAGGGTTGACCCGGGGAGTCAACAGGTCGCCATGTTTCACATTAGGAGGCACCAATGTCATTCCTGCAGATAGTGCCGGAAGAGCTGACAGCCGCGGCCACGCAGCTAGGGGCACTCGGCACGTCATTGACCGCACAGAACACGGCCGCCGCCGTGCCTACCACTGCGATAGCTCCGGCGGCTCTGGACGAGGTTTCGGCGCTGCAAGCGGCCCTCTTCACCGCATACGGCACCCTCTACCAGCAGGTCAGCGCCGAGGCCGCGGCCATGCACGACATGTTCGTCAACACCCTGGGGTTCAGCGCCGGTACCTACGGTGCCACCGAGTCGCTCAACTCGGCGGCAGCGGGTTCGCCCTTCTCCGGACTCACGTCGGGCATCGGCGGCCTCATCGATGGCACCTCCGGGATGATTCCGGACTCGTTCAACGGCGGCTTCGCCAACATGATGAACATCGGGATGGGGAACTGGGCGTCCGCCACTTCGAACCTGCTCGGTTTGGCAGGCGGTGGACTGCTACCCGCCGAAGAGGCGGCTGCCGCCGACTCCTTCCTCGGCGGGGAAGCCGCACTGGGCGAGCTCGGTGCGGCGGAGGCGGCGCTCGGTGGAGGTTCCGTCGCGGCCGGAATCGGCGAGGCGTCGTCGATCGGTCTCTTGTCGGTGCCGCCCAACTGGGCCGGACAGGCCACCTTGGTCTCGAGCACCACCGCCGGAGCGCTGCAGGGCGCCGGCTGGACCGCCGCCGCCCCACAAGCCGCTCCCGGTGTGCTCTACCCGGGCGTGCCGGGGTTGGCCTCGGCCGCGCGCAACAGCGCCGGCTTCGGTGCGCCGCGCTACGGCGTCAAACCCATCGTCATGCCCAAACCGGTGAGCGTATAGGCGCTGCGCACAGCGCAATTGCACAAATCAACGAGTGAGACTAACTCAAAAGGTGGGAACCAATGGATTTCGCAGCTCTGCCTCCTGAGATCAACTCCGGACGCATGTACGCGGGCGCCGGTGCCGGCCCGCTGCTGGCCGCCGCGGCGGCCTGGAACGGCCTGGCCCTCGAATTGAACACCACGGCGGCCTCGATCGAGTCGATCGTCACGTTGCTGACCGGCGAGCAGTGGCTCGGCCCGGCGTCGCTGTCGATGGCCGCCGCGGCCCAACCCTACATAGCGTGGTTGACCTATACGGGCGCGTCGGCGGAGCATGCTGGCGCGCAGGCCATGGCGTCCGCGGCGGCATACGAGGCGGCGTTTGCCGCGACCGTACCGCCGCCGATCATCGCCGCCAACCGGGCGCTGTTGGCGGCGCTCGTCGCCACCAACTTCCTGGGCATCAACACGCCGGCGATCATGGCCACCGAGGCCCACTACATGGAAATGTGGGCCCAAGACGCCATGGCCATGTACGCCTATGCGGCCTCCTCCGCGGGCTGCGGAACCCTGAACCCACTGACCACGCCTTCGCAGAGCACCAGCCCCGGTGGGCTGGCCGCCCAGTCGGCGGCGGTCGGTCAGGCCGCTGCGGCTGCCACGGTCAACCAGGTTGGTCTGAGCAGCCTGATCACCGACTTGCCCAACGCGGTAATGAGCCTGGCCTCCCCGATCACCTCGGTTGCCGACGCAACCGGGCTGACCGGAATCATGCAAAGCATCGACGACCTGCTCGCGATTCCGATGGTGGCGAACATATTGAACGGCGGCATCAACACCGCCGCATGGTTCGTCATGGCCGCGATCCCCAACGCGATATTTCTCTCCAATGCCCTCGCGCCGACGGAGGCAGCCGCCGAAGCCGTCGAGGGTGCCGCCGGCGCGGCCGCCGCTGCGGGCGCGGGGCTGGCGGAATCGGTGGCACCGGCGGCCGGCGCCGGAGCGGTCTCGGCCGGTCTGGGCGAGGCGTCACTGGTCGGCAGCTTGTCGGTGCCGGCCAGCTGGTCGAGCGCCACACCTGCGGCGGCTTCCACCGCCGGCCTGTTGTCCGGCAGCGGCTGGAGCGTCCCGGAGGAAGCCGCACCGGTCTCCGGAATGGCCGGGATGCCCGGAATGGCGGCGGCCGCCAAGGGCGCCGGTGCGTACGCCGGGCCGCGCTACGGCTTCAAGCCGATCGTCATGCCCAAACAGGTCGTCGTGTAGCCGCGATAAGACCCGGCGAAGAAATGGGGGATATGTCACTCGTTCGAGGCCGGTAATTAACCGGCGCGCCGTAATGTGTTCCGCGAAGCGGCTACCACCGCACCAATCACGTGCTAGAACTCTTAAAACTGCAGACTGCGAGACAAGGAGACAGGAACCATGACCGCACGCTTCATGACCGACCCGCACGCGATGCGGGCGATGGCGGGCCGCTTCGAGATGCACGCTCAGACGGTTGAGGACGAGGCCCGCCGGATGTGGGCGTCCTCGCAGAACATCTCCGGCGCGGGCTGGAGCGGTCTGGCCGAGGCCACCTCGCTGGACACCATGGGCCAGATGAACCAGGCCTTCCGCAACATTGTGAACATGCTGCACGGAGTCCGTGACGGCCTGGTCCGTGACGCCAACAACTACGAGCAGCAAGAGCAAGCCTCCCAGCAGATCCTCAGCAGCTAGCCCCGGCCCGACAGCTTCGATTCAGGAGGACAAGACCAATGACCATCAATTACCAGTTCGGCGATGTCGACGCCCACGGCGCCACGATTCGTGCCCAGGCGGCGTCGCTCGAGGCCGAGCACCAGGCCATCGTTCGCGATGTGCTGGCTGCCGGCGACTTCTGGGGCGGCGCCGGTTCGGTGGCCTGCCAGGAGTTCATCACCCAGTTGGGTCGCAACTTCCAGGTGAT
>NZ_MWQA01000001.1:1844012-2029718 GCF_002086915.1 Mycobacterium persicum
GTGTGCACTCAGACCTAGCCGCCCATCGGCGAATGGGGAATCACCGACGAACGGACCCCGACGCGCTGAACCGCGCCGTCGGCCTCGCGCCCGACCATGCCTCCAAGCGGCAGCCTGGATAGGGTGGCGCCGTTTGCCGCGGCGGGGACCGCGCCAGCCTGGGCTTCCGGCACCGCCACTGCGCCGGCCGGGGTCACCGGTGCCGCCGACAGCGTTTCGGCCCAGCTCGGCGGCACCGACAATGTCCCCAGCGACGCCGCTTGGCCGACGCTCGCCGATGCGGCCGGACCACTTATCGCCGGCACGCCCGCCGCACCTAACGGGCCTAAGCCTCCTGACTGGGTCAACTCGTCGGCCCCCAGGTAGTCGAGTCCGACGCCGAAGAAGTCCAGCCCGACACCGCCGCCGTCCAAACCGACCAGACCGACCGCGTCCATCCCCAAACCGGTCGTATCCTCGGCCAGTCCCAGCTGGCTCCCACTCAGTCCGGTCAGGCCCGTCGCCGCCCCCTCCAGAGCGTCGACGCTGTTGCCGGCGCCCTTGAGCGCGCCCTTGCCGGATATGCCGGTCAGACTCGACAGGGCGGTGATCGGCGCGCCGGCCCCGGACGACGCCACCGTCGCCGCGCTTCCCGTGGTCGCCGACGACAGCGCCCCGGCGGACGGGCCCGGGGTGGCCATCCCTTGCAGCACCTGCGGGACCGTGGACAACGACGACGTCATGGTCTGCGCATCGGCGCCGGCCGAGCCACCAACGGTGTTGCTTACCGCGGCCGTTTGACTTGTCAGCCCGCCCGCATTGGTGGTCTGCGGCGGTGAAGCGAACGGCGCCAGTCTCGTGACCGCCGCGGAGCTGTCGGCGTAGGCGTACATCGCGGCGGCATCCTGAGCCCACATCTCGCTGTAGTGCGCCTCGGTGGCCGCGATCGCCGGTGTGTTCTGCCCGAAGATATTGGTCGCCACCAGGGCCGCCAGCTCCGCCCGGTTCGCCGCGATCACCGGCGGCGGCACCGTCATGACGAACGCCGAATCATAGGCGGTCGCCGCGGCCACGGCCTGAGTGGCCGCTTGTTCGCAGCCGGTGGCGGTCGCCCTCATCCATGCCAGGTACGGCGCGGCGGCGGAAGCCATGGACATCGACGCGGGCCCCGCCCACGACTGCGCCGTTACGCTCGACACCACCGACTCGTAACCGCTTGCCGCCGAGTGCAATTCGATTGCCAGATCCTCCCATCCGGCGGCTGCGGCCAGCATCGTCCCGGGCCCCGGCCCCGCATACATGCGACCGGAATTGACTTCCGGTGGCAGTCCCCCAAAATCCATCGGGTATCCCTTCCTCTTCGTGTTATCTGTCCTCGCTCAGCCGGTGTGGTTTGGGTATCGCCGGCGTGACCCGCGCCGCGGTGCCAGCTCAACGACGGCCGTCGGTATCGAGCTCGGCATTCGATAGCCCCGGCAACCGCCGAATCGTGAAACATCTCAAGTGGGCAGGTCGGCACACCAACAGCCCATACCGACAAAATGCATATCAAACACTTGCCTACAACACATATACGACATATACGCCGGGATCCATGTTGGAAGCGCCGGACGTGGCCGGGGATGGCTACATTTGAGGTTGTTATGAGCTCCGTGACGATCCCATGTGAGCTTGACAGTATGAGGAACCATGACCGCAATGACCGGACAACCGCGCAGTCAACGTCCGCGCCAAGCCATCCTGGGGCAGCTGCCCCGCATTCACCGTGCCGACGGTTCACCGATCCGGGTTTTGCTGGTCGACGACGAGCCGGCGCTGACCAATCTGGTCAAGATGGCGCTGCATTACGAAGGCTGGGACGTCGAGATAGCCCACAACGGCCGGGAAGCCATCGCAAAGTTCGAAAGAATCAGCCCGGACGTTCTGGTACTGGACATCATGCTGCCCGATGTGGACGGGCTGCAGATTCTGCAGCGGGTCCGCGAATCCGACGACTACACGCCCACACTGTTCCTGACCGCCCGGGATTCGGTAATGGATCGGGTCACCGGTCTGACCGCGGGCGCCGACGACTACATGACCAAACCGTTCAGCCTCGAGGAACTGGTCGCCCGGCTGCGCGGACTGCTGCGCCGTTCCAGCCATCTGGCGCCCCCGGCCGACGAATCCCTCAAAGTGGGCGACCTCAAGCTCGACGCGGCCAGCCGGGAAGTCACCCGCGGCGGGACGCCGATATCGCTGTCGTCGACCGAGTTCGAATTGCTGCGGTTCCTGATGCGCAATCCGCGCCGCGCGCTGAGCCGCACCGAGATCCTCGACCGGGTCTGGAACTACGACTTCGCCGGACGCACCAGCATTGTGGACCTGTATATCTCCTACCTGAGGAAGAAGATCGACGCTGACCGCGAGCCGATGATCCACACCGTCCGCGGGATTGGATACATGCTGCGACCAGCGGAATGAGCCGGCAGTGACCGGGGCCCGCAACACCCCTCGCTGGTTTCCCCGTTCGTTACGCGGGCAGTTGCTGCTCGGCGTGCTCGCTGTCGTCACCGTAGTGCTGGTGGCCGTGGGCGCCGTATCCGTACTCAGCCTGCGCGGTTACGTCACCGCGATGAACGACGCCGAGGTCGCGGAGTCCTTACATGCGCTCAGTCACGCGTACGCCAGATACCGCAACGGCGAGCACACGTCGATACATACCGGTACTCCCCCGGTGTCCCAGGCGCTACTGGAGTTCACCGGGCAAACCCCGGGCAACCTCATCGCGGTGCTGCGCGACGGGGTGGTCATCGGCTCGGCCGTCTTCTCCGAGGACGAGCCACAGCCCGCGCCGGCCGACGTCATCCGCGCCATCGAAGCCCAATCCTGGGACGACGGCCCCGCCCGTGTCGAAACGCTGGGCAGCCTGGGTTCCTACCAGGTTGCCAGCCGCGCCGCCGGGTCCGACCGACTCATCGTCGGCGTCTCGCTCAACCTCGCCGAACAGATCATTTCCCGCAAGAACATCACCACCACCGTGCTGGTCGCCACGGCGCTGGTGATCACGGCGGTACTCACGGCCTGGGTGGTCGGATATGCCCTTCGGCCGCTGCGTCGGCTCGCCGCGACCGCCGCCGAAGTCGCGGCATTGCCGCTCGCCGGCGATGACCACCGGATCGGCGTGCGAGTCCGGCCCGAAGACACCGATCCGGACAACGAAGTCGGGATCGTGGGCCACACCCTGAATCGATTGCTGGACAACGTCGATAGCGCACTGCAGCACCGTGTCGAATCCGACCTGCGGATGCGGCAATTCATCACCGACGCCAGCCACGAGCTGCGGACCCCGCTGGCCGCCATCCAGGGCTACGCGGAACTGACCCGTCAAGACAGTTCGGCCCTGCCCCCCACCACCGAATACGCGTTGGCCCGCATCGAGTCGGAAGCCCGGCGGATGGCATCACTGGTTGACGAACTGCTGCTGCTGTCCCGGTTGGGTGAAGGCGAAGACCTGCAGACCGAAGAGCTCGACTTGACCGATCTGGTCATGAACGCCGTGAACGATGTGACGGTGGCAGCGCCGAGCCATTGTTGGGTCAAAGAGCTGCCCGACGAGCCGGTGTGGGTCAACGGCGATCATGCCCGGCTGCATCAGCTCGTCAGCAATCTGCTCACCAACGCCTGGGTGCATACCCCGCCCGGTGTCACCGTCACCACGGCGATCACCTGTCATACCGACGCGACCGACGGGTCCTACGCCGAGCTGACGGTGACCGATGACGGACCCGGCATCGACCCCCACGTCGTACCCCATCTATTCGAGCGGTTCGTCCGCGCCAACACGACGCGTTCGGGTGAGTCCGGCCATGGATTGGGCCTGGCCATTGTCAACTCGATCGTCAAGGCGCACGACGGTTCGGTGACCGCCGAATCCGCGCACGGCCGCACCGTCTTTCGGGTCCGACTACCGATGATGGACCGGCCGGGCACCGGCACCGGATAGCCGCACCGCCGCAGCGGCCGTAAAACTCGCGGCTGACGCCGTAAAGAAACCGTTAAGGCCGCTCCCGCCCGGCTTCGGTCGCGCCTAGCCTCTGTCTGGCCTCTACCGGAGAGCGGTTGTCGTTGCGTGTCGAGAAAGACAGATATGTCCGTGGTGGTTTACCTGGCGCTGACCCTGGCCGTCTTCGCCGCGCTCAGCGCACTGCTGAAGTTGGATTTGTGAGCACCGCCAACGCCGTCGGTCTGGCGCTTGCGGCGCTTGTCGCGCTGTTGCTGGTTGCGGCCCTGGTGTATCCGGAGAAGTTCTGATGAGCGACGGCACAGCGGCGGTGCTGTTCCTCGCGCTGCTGGTCGCCGCTCTGGCGGCGGCACACGTCCCGCTCGGTGACTACATGTACCGCGTATACAGCGCTGAAAAGCACTGGCGCGCAGAGCGATTCATTTACCGATTGGTCGGGGCCGACCCCGACGCCGAACAGACCTGGGCCGCATATGCCCGTAGCGTGCTGGCGTTTTCGGCGGTGAGCATTGTCTTCCTGTTCGCCCTGCAGCTACTGCAGGACAAGCTGCCGCTGCACCTTGGGCATCCGGCCACCCCGATGACACCCGCACTGGCCTGGAACACCGCGGTCAGCTTCGTCACCAACACCAACTGGCAGGCGTATTCCGGCGAATCGACTCAGGGACATCTGGTGCAGATGGCCGGTTTGGCGGTGCAGAATTTCGTGTCCGCCGCGGTCGGCATGGCCGTCGCCGTGGCCTTCGTCCGCGGGTTCGCCCGCAACCGCACCGGCGAACTCGGCAACTTCTGGGTGGACCTGGTGCGCGGCACGCTGCGCATCCTGCTGCCGATAGCCGTCGTCGGCGCGGTCGTGCTCGTCGTGGGCGGCGTCGTGCAGAACTTCCATCTCAACGATCAGGTCGTTACCACGCTGTCCGGGGCCCCGCAGACCATCCCGGGCGGCCCGGTCGCCAGCCAGGAGGTGATCAAGGAGCTCGGCACCAACGGCGGCGGCTTCTACAACGCCAACTCCGCACACCCCTTCGAGAACCCGACCGCCTGGACCAACTGGGTAGAGATCTTCCTGCTGCTGGTCATCAGTTCCGCGCTGCCCCGCACCTTCGGCCGACTGGTCGGCAGCAAAAGGCAGGGCTATGCGATCGCGGCGATCGTCGCGGTGATCGCCGCCGTCAGCCTCACCACCATGCTGGCGTTCCAGGTGCAGCACCACGGCACCGTGCCCACGGCGGTGGGTGCGTCGACCGAAGGCGTCGAACAGCGCTTCGGCGTTGCCGACTCGGCGGTCTTTGCCGACGCCACCACGCTGACGTCCACCGGCGCCGTCGACTCGGCCCACGACTCCTACACCAGCCTGGGCGGCATGATGACCATGTTCAACATGCAACTCGGTGAGGTCGCACCCGGCGGCACCGGCTCGGGCCTGTACGGCATCCTGATCCTGGCCGTCATCACCGTGTTCGTCGCCGGGTTGATGGTCGGGCGGACCCCGGAATATCTGGGCAAGAAGATCACGCCGCGGGAAATGAAACTGGCGGCCGGATACTTCCTGGTGACTCCGCTGATCGTGCTCGTCGGGACCGCCGCCGCAATGGCGCTGCCCGGCGAGCGGGCCGGCATGGCCAACACCGGGCCGCACGGGTTGTCGGAGGTGCTCTATGCGTTTACCTCCGCGGCCAACAACAACGGCTCGGCGTTCGCGGGTCTGGCGGCCAATACGGCCTGGTACAACACCGCCTTGGGCCTGGCGATGGTCTTCGGTCGATTCCTGCCGATGATTCTGGTGCTGGCGCTGGCCGGTTCGCTGGCCCGACAGGGGACCACCCCGGAGTCGGCCGGCACCTTGCCCACCCACCGGCCGCAGTTCGTCAGCCTGGTGGTCGGGGTGACGGTCGTCTTGGTGGCACTCACCTTCCTGCCCGCGCTGGCACTCGGGCCGCTCGCCGAAGGGATCCACTGAAACAGTGACGCGCACAACCACTTCGGCCAAACACCTGCTCGATCCGGCGCTGCTGGTGAAGTCGCTGCCGGACGCCGTGCGCAAGCTCGACCCGCGCACCCTGTGGCGCAATCCGGTGATGTTCATCGTGGAGATCGGCGCCGGGTGGGCGACGATTCTGGCATTCGGCGACAACACCTGGTTCAGCTGGCTCGTGGTGTTCTGGCTTTGGCTGACAGTCATTTTCGCCAACCTCGCCGAAGCGGTCGCCGAGGGGCGCGGCAAAGCGCAGGCCGACACTTTGCGCCGGGCGAAGGCCGACACCGTCGCACACCGGCTCAGGGATTGGTCACCGGGCGCGCTGGACAGGTGTGTCGCCATCCCGGAAGACGTCGCCGCGCCACTGCTGCGGCCCGGCGACATCGTGGTTGTCGCAGCGGGGGAAGTCATTCCCGGCGACGGCGAGGTCGTGGAAGGCATTGCCTCAGTGGACGAATCGGCGATCACCGGCGAATCCGCACCGGTGATCCGGGAATCCGGCGGCGACCGCTCCTCGGTGACCGGCGGGACGACCGTGCTGTCAGATCGCATCGTCATCAAAATCACCCAAAAGCCCGGCGAGAGCTTCGTGGACCGGATGATCGCGCTCGTCGAGGGCGCCAACCGGCAGAAGACTCCCAACGAGATAGCGCTCAACATCCTGCTCGCGGCGTTGACCATCATCTTCGTGTTCGCGGTCGCCACGCTGCAGCCGCTGGCGATCTACTCCAAGGCCAACAACCCGGGTGTGCCCGACACCTCGGCGCTCGGCGCCGACGGGATCAGCGGCATCGTGCTGGTCGCGCTGCTGGTGTGCTTGATTCCCACCACAATTGGGGCGCTGCTGTCGGCGATCGGCATCGCGGGCATGGACCGGCTGGTGCAACGCAACGTGCTGGCGATGTCCGGGCGAGCCGTCGAAGCCGCCGGTGACGTCAACACGCTGCTGCTGGACAAGACCGGAACCATCACCCTCGGCAATCGGGAGGCATCGGAATTCATTCCGGTGCATGGGATCAGCGCCGCCGAGCTCGCCGACGCCGCACAGCTGGCCAGCCTGGCCGACGAAACGCCGGAGGGCCGCTCCATCGTCGTCTACGCCAAACAGGCCTACGGATTGCGCGCCCACACACCGGGGGATCTTGACGACGCCTGCTGGGTGGAATTCACTGCGGTGACCCGGATGTCGGGTGTGGACCTGGACGGGCGCAAGCTGCGTAAGGGAGCGGCCAGCTCGGTCGCCGAATGGGTACGCGGCAACGGCGGCGAGGTTCCGGCCGAACTGGGGCACATTGTCGACGGCATCTCCGCTGCCGGGGGGACCCCGCTGGTGGTGGGCCGGGTGGATCACCGAAAGGCGCAGGTGCTCGGCGTCATCCACCTCAAGGACGTGGTCAAGCAGGGAATGCGGACCCGGTTCGACGCGATGCGCCAGATGGGAATTCGCACCGTGATGATCACCGGCGACAACCCGTTGACCGCCAAGGCAATCGCGGACGAAGCCGGGGTCGACGACTTTCTGGCCGAGGCCACACCCGAGGACAAGCTGATGCTGATCAAAAGGGAGCAGCACGGCGGCCGCCTGGTCGCGATGACCGGCGACGGCACCAACGACGCGCCGGCGCTGGCGCAGGCTGATGTGGGGGTGGCGATGAACACCGGCACCGCCGCCGCCAAGGAGGCCGGCAACATGGTGGACCTGGACTCCGATCCCACCAAGCTCATCGAGATCGTGGAAATCGGTAAGCAACTGCTGATCACCCGCGGCGCATTGACCACATTTTCGATCGCCAACGACATCGCCAAGTATTTCGCGATCATCCCGGCGATGTTCGTGGCGCTGTTTCCCGGCTTGGATCTGCTCAACGTGATGCGGCTACACAGCCCGCAATCGGCCATCCTGTCCGCGGTCATCTTCAACGCCGTCGTCATCGTCGCGCTGATTCCGCTGGCATTGCGCGGGGTGCGCTATACGCCCAGTCGTGCCTCGAAACTGCTCAGCCGCAACCTCTACCGCTATGGAGTAGGCGGGCTGGTCGCGCCGTTCATCGGGATCAAGGTCATCGACCTGGTCGTCCAACTACTGCCCGGGATGTCGTAAATGGTTCGCCAATATTGGGCCGCACTGCGGGCCCTGCTGGTTTTCACGGTCATCCTCGGCTTCGGCTACCCGCTACTCGTCTGGTTGGTGGCGTGGCTTCCCGGGCTGCACGACAAGGCGCAGGGTTCCCTCGTCGATGCCGGCGGTAAACCGGTCGGCAGCAGCCTGATCGGACAGTTGTACCTCGATGCCGCCGGGCGCCCGTTGCCGCAGTACTTCCAGGGACGGCCCTCGGCGGCAGGCGCCGGATATGACCCGTTGTCCAGCGGCGCCAGCAATCTGGGGCCGGAGAGCATCGTGGATATTCCCGCCGACCCGGCGAAGCTGGCGGCCGGCGCCAGTCCGGCCGAGGCCGGTTTCCGGCCCAGTCTGCTGACCCAGGTGTGTTCGCGCAGTGCGGCGGTGTCGCGACTCGAGGGCCTCGACCCGGCGGGGGGATCACGGCCGTTCTGCACGCCGGGGAGTGTCGGAGCCGTGCTGTCGGTGATCGGTCCGCGCGACGCGCGCGGCAATGTCTCGCGCCCAGTCCGAGTCGTCAGCGTCAACGAGCCGTGCGCCGCCGGCAGGCGGCCGTTTTTGGACCGCTATGAGGGCGTGCCGGTCCACTGCGCGACGTTCGGTGAGAACTACTCGCTCGGCCAGATCGTGCCGATCCGCGGCGCGGCTCCCGAGGACCCGCAGGTTCCGCCCGATGCCGTGACGGCCAGCGGTAGCGGGCTGGATCCGGATATCTCTCCCGTCTACGCCGAACTGCAGATTCCCCGGGTGGCCAGGGCGCGCCATGCCAGCCAGGATCAGATACGGGCGGTGGTGGAGCAGACGGAAAGCGGCCCCGCCCTCGGCATCTTCGGCCAGGCGTGCGTCAATGTGCTGCGGCTGAACCTGGAACTCGACCGCAGATACCCGGTCTAGCGTTGCGGGTGGATGATGGTTGGGTGAGCGCCGTCGAACCTCCTCGCAAACGCGGAGAACTCCGCATCTATCTGGGGGCGGCGCCGGGAGTCGGCAAGACCTACGCGATGCTCGGCGAAGCGCACCGCCGGCTGGAACGCGGCACCGACCTGGTGGCGGCCGTGGTCGAAACCCACGGACGCACGAAAACCGCTGTGCTGCTTGACGGCATCGAAATCATTCCACCGCACTACGTCGAGTACCGCGGCACCATGTTCCCCGAACTCGACGTGCCCGCCGTGCTGGCGCGCCATCCCCAGGTGGTCCTGGTCGACGAACTGGCTCACACCAATACCCCGGGCAGCAAAAACCACAAACGCTGGCAGGATGTCGAGGAGTTGCTCGATGCCGGGATCACCGTCATCTCCACGGTGAACATTCAGCATCTGGAAAGCCTCAACGACGTCGTCGCCCAGATTACCGGCATCCAACAGCAGGAGACCGTGCCGGATTCCGTCGTGCGGCAGGCAGCACAGGTGGAGCTCATCGACATCACACCGGAGGCGTTGCGCCGCAGGCTGTCCCACGGCAATGTCTATGCTTCCGACAAGATCGACGCGGCGTTGTCCAACTACTTCCGCCGCGGAAACCTCACCGCGCTAAGAGAACTGGCGCTGCTGTGGCTGGCCGACCAGGTGGACACCGCGCTGGCCAAGTACCGCGCGGAGAACAAGATCACCGACCTGTGGGAAGCGCGCGAACGCGTCGTCGTGGCCGTTACCGGCGGTCCGGAGTCGGAGACGTTGGTGCGGCGCGCGTCGCGGATCGCGTCGAAATCCAGTGCCGAGCTGATGGTGGTACACGTCATCCGCGGTGACGGGCTGGCGGGTCTGTCGGAGGCGCGGATGAGCAAGATCCGCGAACTCGCCGGCAGCCTTGACGCCTCGCTGCATACCGTGGTCGGTGACGACGTCGCCGACGCCCTGCTGGATTTCGCCCGCGAAATCAACGCCACCCAGCTGGTGATCGGGACCTCGCGCCGGACTCGATGGGCGCGTCTGTTGGAGGACGGTATCGGCCAGGCCATCGTCGAGCGGTCCGGCAAGATCGACGTGCACCTGGTCACCCATGAGGAATCCAAGCGCGGCCTGCGAACCGCCCCGGTCGCGCCCCGCGGACGACGGGTGGCGTCCTGGCTGGCGGCCGTCATCGTTCCCTCCATGATCTGCGCGATCACCGTGGCCGTGCTGGACCGCTATCTGGATACCAGCGGCGAAAGCGCGCTGTTCTTCGTCGGAGTCCTCGTGGTGGCGCTGCTGGGAGGCGTTGCCCCGGCGGTGCTTTCGGCGGTGTTGTCCAGCCTGCTGCTGAACTATTACCTGACCGATCCGCGGCACACGTTCACCATCGCCGAACCTTCCGCGGCCGTCACCGAGGCGGTCCTGCTGCTGGTCGCGGTCGCGGTCGCGGTGCTGGTCGACGGTGCGGCCAACCGGGCCCGGGAAGCCCGCCGCGCCGCCCAGGAGGCCGAGCTGCTGACCTTGTTCGCCGGATCGGTGCTGCGCGGCGCGGACCTGGACACACTGCTGGAACGAGTGCGGGAGACCTATTCCCAACGCGCGGTCAGCATGTTACGCGAACGCGCCGAGGAGGACCGTACCTTCAGTGAGGTGGTGGCCTCCGTCGGCAAAGACCCCTGCACCACAGTCGATTCCGCCGACACCGCGATCGAGGTCGGAGACGACGAGTTCTGGATGCTGATGGCCGGGAAAAAGCTGTCGGCGCGGGATCGCCGGGTACTCAACGCGGTGGCGCGACAAGCCGCGGGTCTGGTCAGACAGCGGGAGATGGCCGAAGAGGCCAGCCGGACCGAGGCGATCGTGCGCGCCGACGAGCTGCGGCGCTCGCTGCTGTCGGCGGTCAGCCATGACCTGCGCACCCCGCTGGCGGCGGCCAAGGTCGCGGCGTCCAGCTTGCGCGCGCACGATATCGCGTTCTCCCCGACCGACACCGCCGAATTGCTGGCCACCATCGAAGAATCCATCGACGCGCTCACCGCGCTGGTCGGAAACCTGCTTGATTCCTCGCGGCTGGCCGCCGGCGTGCTGCGCCCGGACCTACAGCGGGTGTATTTGGAGGAAGTGGTGCAGCGCGCGCTGGTGAGTATCGGCATGGGTGCCACCGGCTTCTACCGATCGGCGATCGACCGCGTCAAGGTCGACGTCGGCGGCGCCGTGGTGATGGCCGACGCGGGCCTGCTGGAACGGGTCTTGGCCAACTTGATCGACAACGCGCTGCGCTATGCGCCGGACTGCGTCGTGCGGGTCAACGCCGGCCGGGTGGGAGATCGCGTGCTGATCAACGTCATCGACGAGGGACCCGGGGTGCCGCCGGGCACCCAGAGCCAGATCTTCGAACCCTTTCAACGCCTGGGTGATAACGACAACACCACCGGAGTCGGGCTGGGAATGTCGGTGGCCCGCGGTTTCGTCGAAGCCATGGGCGGCACCGTCGCCGCCGGAGATACCCCGGGAGGTGGTCTGACCGTCGTGGTCGACCTGGCCGCCCCGCCGGAAAACGGTGACCGATGACCCGCGTGCTGGTGATCGACGACGAGCCGCACATCCTGCGGGCGCTGCGTATCAATCTGACCGTGCGCGGCTACGAGGTGATCACCGCCTCTACCGGCGCCGGGGCGCTGCGCGCCGCCGCCGAACATCCGCCCGACGTGGTGATCCTCGACCTCGGCCTGCCCGACATCTCGGGCATCGACGTGCTGGCGGGTCTCCGCGGCTGGCTGTCGGCTCCGGTGATCGTGTTGTCGGCGCGCACCGATTCTTCCGACAAGGTCGAGGCCCTGGACGCGGGTGCCGACGACTACGTCACGAAGCCCTTTGGGATGGACGAGTTTCTGGCCAGGTTGCGCGCGGCGGTGCGCCGCAACGCCGCGGCGTCGGAGGTGGATCAGCCGGTTGTCGAAACTGACGCGTTCACCGTCGATTTGGCGGCGAAGAAGGTCACCAAGAACGGTGCCGAAGTGCATCTGACCCCGACCGAGTGGGGCATGCTCGAGGTCCTGGTCCGCAACCGGGGCAAGCTGATCGGCCGCGAGGAATTGCTCAAGGAGGTCTGGGGACCCGCGTATGCCACCGAAACGCATTACCTGCGTGTGTATCTGGCGCAGCTGCGGCGAAAACTGGAAGACGACCCGTCGCATCCCAAGCATCTGTTGACCGAGTCCGGAATGGGTTACCGCTTCGAGGCCTGAGTCCCAGCCGCCACAGGGAGCCCCTGTCCGGGGTGATCCTCTATTTGCCCAGCTTAATCGAAAATTCGAGGTGACCACGAATGCGGCTGGTCAACGATGTCTCCTTGCGCAGCCTCGGATGGCTGGCTCTGTTTTCGGCACACCGATACCGTTGCCGTCGCTCAAACCGCTTGTGATGGAAGGTGTTCGGGGGATATCACACGTGCTCACCGAATCAGCTGTCCTGCCGCCTTATCGAGTGTGCACTGACGGCTTTGACTATGCATGTAGGGCGGGAACACTTGCGATTGGCCGCCCTGACTGCACAGTCGGCGCCATCAGCGCGCACTCGGCGCCGACTGTGCCGTCAGGGCGACCCAACCGCAGTAGCCCAAGACCTTTCTCTTCACACCGGGGCGTAGCCCCCTCAACGCTTATAGCGACTTCGCCGGTGCCCGGGCCGAGGCCCGCAACGCCAGCACGCGTCGTGCGACGGGCCGTGCCGGCCCCGGCCGAGTCGGCGAACCCGGCCGCGTGCAATCTCCCAGCCCGACGCGTCCGAGACGGCCTTGGATGCCCTGCCGCGCACCGGAAATCCATGCCAGGCAAGCGCATCGAGCACTTCGGCGATGGTCGCCGGTCCGTGTTGGGACAGCTGCATGGTCAGCACGTAGCGAAGCTAGATTCCGCGAACATGATGTTCATTGCCGAACCGTCGCATGCCGGTATGACCGGAGTTGTCGCTATGAGCGGTCGTGGGGCTGCGCCCCGGTATGGGGAGATGGAAATCGCGTGCTGGTGGCGCTGGCGGCGCCGAGTGTGTGCTGGTGGCGCCGAGCGTGCCGTCAGGGCGGCCGTTCGCGGCGGTTACCGCCCTCCATACACAGTCAAAGCCGCCACAGCACACTCGATGCGACGGCATGACAGCCGATTCGGTGAGCACGTGCGATATCCCCGAAAGCCCACCATCACAAGTGCGGAAAACAGAGTTGAGGCGTGCCGAAAACAGCGTCAGACATCAAGGCTGCGCAAGTAGACATCGTGGGCCAGCAGCATTCGTGGTCACCACAAATTTCCGAGTGAGGTGGCCACAAAGAGCGCCCCCTGTCGCGCAGTGACTTCTGCGACAGATGTGGCTCATCTGGACAGTGACAGCACGATACCGTCCAGGATGTCGTGCTCACTGACGGTCAGCTCGTCGATGCCGGCCCGGTCGCGCAACTCGCGAGCCAACTCCTCGACCACAATCGCCCCGCCGGCGATCACGTCCACCCGGCCCTCGTGCATCGGCGGCAGCGCGGCGCGCTCCTTACGAGCCATCTTCACCAGCCGCTCGCACACGATCAACAACTCATCGCCCGGCACCCGCGAAAGGTGAATGGCCGCAGCGTCATAGGCCGTCAAGCGGTGAGCCAACGCGGACAGCGTCGTCATCGTCCCGGCCAGACCGACCCAGGTCCGAGCCGACTCGACGGGCACCACTTGCAACGCGACTGCCAACCGCTCCCGCACCACCTTTCGGGCCGCGGCGACCTCCCGCGCCGTCGGGGGGTCGGAGTGCAAACAGCGCTCCGTCAACCGGACGCAGCCGATGTCAGCCGAGTAACTCGCGACCACCTCGTCATCGGTCTTGCCCAGCACAATCTCGGTGGAGCCACCCCCCAAGTCCACGACCACGAAAGGCGCACCGGCGTTGTCTAATTCGCCGACCGCACCGCGAAACGACAGCTCGGCCTCCTCGGCGCCGCTGATCACTTCCGCCATCGAGCCAGGGATCACGGCGCCCAGCACCTCGGCCGTCATCGCGAAAAAAGCGTCGCGATTGGCGGCGTCGCGGGTGGCCGACGTGGCAACCATTCGCACCCGCTCGACACCGTGCAGCCGCAGCAATGCGGCATAGTCGATCAACGCTGCGCGGGTCCGCGCGATAGCATCGCGGGCCAACTCGCCGGTCGCGTCAACTCCCTGACCCAGCCGGACAATCCGCGTTTCGCGATGCACCTCGTGCAGCCGGGCGCCGGTCACCTCGGCGATCAACAGCCGAATCGAATTGGTACCGCAATCGATCGCCGCGATTCTTCGTTTCGATCCGCTCATCGCCACCGCCCCCCCACAATCAAATCGGCTGCCGCCGGTTCGGCGGCCAACAGCGCCACCACCTCATCGCCGAGTGGATTCACCCCGGGACCCTTGGCCAGTGAATGCGCGATCAGCACGTGCAGGCACTTCACCCGGTCGGGCATTCCTCCCGCCGACACCGCCGTCCCCAGCGGTTCGATGGCATCACGCTCGGCCAGATACGCCTCGTGCGCCCGCCGATACGCCGCAGCCAGGTCGGGGTCACGCCGGAGCCGATGGGTCATCTCACGCATGAGCCCGGTGGTCTCCAGCCTGCTCGCCGCCGCCGTCAGCGTCGGATGCGTCAGGTAGTACAACGTCGGAAACGGCGTGCCGTCAGGCAGTTTCGGGGCAGTTTTCACCACGCCGGGTTCACCGTTGGGGCAGCGGTAAGCCACCTCGAGCACGCCGCGGGGCTCCCGCCCGAGCTGGCGCGCCACCACCTGAAGGTCGGCCCGGTCAACCACCGGGCGCCGTCGGGTTGGGCGGCACCGCACCGGGCGGACCGGGCTCGGGTGTGGGCTGCGGGGCGGCGACCGGCGGCAGGTGTGGCGCATCGGCGATGGTGTGCCACAGCGAGGTGTACCAGGGCTCGTTCATGGCCGGGGTCGGCGCATCACCGCCAGGCTGCGGCGACACCGCCGCCGTCGGCGGAAGCTGGACCTGAAACGGGATGTCGCCGGGCATCACGAACCCGAGACGCTCGCGAGCCTGGGCCGCGATATAGGCCGGGTCAGCGAGCTGGTTTTTCTGCCGTTCCAGGTCGGCGATCTGGCGACGCAGCGCGGCTTCCGTCGCGGACAGTTGTTCCATCTCGGTGCGCTGCGCGAAGTAGGTGCGTACCGGCCCGGCTATGGTCAGCGTCAGCACACACACCACCGCGGCCAGCACCGCCGCCCGCCGGGCGGTGAACCCCAGCCGCTGATCGGATCGCTGTTCCATCGATTCGGTGAACGAGCGATTGATGGGTTCGACGACATGCTCACGCAGGGTGCGGGCGCTTTGGCCGGTGGCCGGCGACGGCGCGGGCCGGGACGGCGACGCTGAGCGACGGGCCCGGAACGTGTCGCCGGCCTTCCCTGGCCGCGAAGCCGGGGAGCGGCGTTTCGAATCGGGTCGTTTCGCGTCGGGCATGTCGTTTCAGCCGCGCCTGAGGTTGGCGGCCAACCTATTTTTGGTCCCCAAGGTATCGGGGAAAGGCCAGGTCGCCGGCGTACCGGGCGGCGTCGCCGAGGGTGTCTTCGATCCGCAACAGCTGGTTGTACTTGGCGACGCGTTCACTGCGGGCCGGTGCGCCGGTCTTGATTTGTCCGCTGCCCACCGCCACCGCCAGGTCCGCGATCATGGTGTCCTCGGTCTCGCCGCTGCGGTGGCTCATCATCGTGCGGTATCCGCTGTGGTGAGCCAGCGCCACCGCGTCGAGTGTCTCGGTCAGCGTGCCGATTTGATTCACCTTGACCAGCAACGCATTTGCCACGCCGCGTTCGATGCCCTCTTCGAGTCGCTCGGGGTTGGTGACGAAGATGTCGTCGCCGACGATCTGTACCCGCTCGCCGATCGATGCCGTCAGCGCGGCCCAGCCATCCCAGTCGTCTTCGGACAGCGGGTCTTCGATGGACACCAGGGGGTAGGAAGCCAACAGTCCGGCGTAGAACTCGACCATCTGCTCGGCCGTGCGCGTCGAACCCTCGAAGGAGTAACCGGTGCCGTCGGTGTAGAACTCGGTGGCCGCGGCGTCGAGTGCCAGGGCCACGTCCGAGCCGAGATGGAAGCCCGCCGCCTCGATGGCCCGGCTGATCAGGTCCAGCGCCGCGGTGGTGCCGGCCACGTCCGGGGCAAAACCGCCTTCATCGCCCAGACCGGTGGACAGTCCCTCCTTCTTCAGCACCGACTTGAGCGCGTGGTACACCTCGGCGCCCCACCGCAGCGCCTCGGCGAAGCTCGGCGCGCCGATCGGGGCCACCATGAACTCCTGGATGTCGACGGCGGTGTCGGCGTGTGCGCCGCCGTTGAGGATGTTCATCATGGGCACCGGCAGGATGTGGGCGTTGGGGCCGCCGATGTAGCGGAACAACGGCAATTCCGCCGATTCGGCGGCGGCCTTGGCAACGGCCAGCGAGACACCGAGGATCGCATTGCCGCCCAGCCGGGATTTGTCGGGCGTGCCGTCCAGGTCGACCAGCGCCTGGTCGACCAGCCGCTGGTCGTCGGCGTTGAGGCCGATGACAGCCGGGCCGATTTCATCGAGTACCGCTTGGACTGCCTTCTTGACCCCCTTACCGCCGTAGCGGTCGCCGCCGTCGCGCAGTTCGACGGCCTCGTGCTCGCCCGTCGATGCGCCCGAGGGCACCGCGGCGCGGGCGAAGGTGCCGTCCATCAGAGCCACCTCGACCTCGACCGTCGGGTTGCCGCGAGAATCCAGAATCTCGCGGGCCCCGACCTGCTCGATAATCGGCACTGGATTCTCCTTTGCGCTGTGGTTCTCTTATGGTCCCGGACCGCCCATTAGCGTAAAGCCTGGCTCGGCGCTTTATCCTGCTACAGCGGGTGACCCGCCGCGTAAGCGGTCGCCCAGTCCCGCACCGCCCGGGCGTAAACACCGGAGTTGTTGTAGGCGCGCAACGCGGTGATCCAGCCGCGTGGCGTCGCGAGATCCTTTCCGCGCCAGCACAAGTAACCTGCCGCCGAGAGCGCGGCATCGTCGATGTTGTCGGGGCTGACAATGCCGTCGTTGTTGGCATCGACCCCGTAGAGCCGCCAGGTCTCGGCGATGAACTGCATCGGCCCCATCGCGCGCTGCACCCCGTCTCCGTCGGAAGCGCCGTCGATGCTGCCGTGGTCGCTGTCCACGATGCGCAGCGTGCCGCCGGTGCCGTCGAGGCGAACACCGCGAATGGGCGGGGTCACGTCCCCGTTGGGCGCGATGGTTGCGCCGTGATAGGTGCCGTTGTGACTTTCCACCTGCCCGATACCCGCCAGGGTGGTCCACGCGATGTGACACTTGGGGTTCTCGACCTCCGCGACGCGCGCGGCGTAGGCGTAGGCCTCGAGAGCGATGACCGGCATTTCCAGCGCGGGGGCTCGCTGCTCGGCCCACTCTCGCAACTGATCGGCGGGCCGGCCGCTGGCGTAGGTGTCCACCGGCGGGACGGGATCGCCCGGCGGCGGCGGCACACCGTCGGGAATGAACAAGCTGAGCTGCCAGGTGCAACTGGACGCCAACAGCATCGCGGTCGCCCCTATCACGGCGACCGCGCGCAACCACCGTCTCGGCGTCACACTGCTCCTTCGTGGCTCCTCCGGGCTCCTCCTGGGCTCCGCTGCGGGCTGCGCTCGGGCCCTGGCTGCCGCTCTCCTTACGTCCTGTTCCGGTCTGCTGTCGATTTAGTCATGATCATCGTCCCACGGGTTGCGATCGTGGCCGTTCCGATTTGCGGCTCAGCACACCGGCATAGCGTTGTTATCGCCTAGATATCGGTTAGCTGTGAGCGTGTTTGGCTATCGCTGTTCCCGTTTCTGTTGGCAGCAAACGCATCTGTCGCAAACTTCGGGATGATCGCTTGCCGTTCCCGGGTGCTACCGCCTACCTTTGCGTTTCTTCGGGCCGCCGCGGGATTCCTTACCCGCTGCCGGGTCGGCTTGGGGGCTGGTTTCCAGCACGTCGTCCGTCGGTCCGGGCCAGTGGGCCAACCACTCTTCTGCGGTGATGGTGCCGATGGGTGTCACGTCGAGTTCCTCGGCAACGCTGTCGTCACGGCGCGCGGCCGCAATCGCTTTCTCGGCGCTGCGGACCTTATCGACAAAATCCAAAATCGCTGCACGCAAGGAGTTTTCCGCATCGACCTCCGCCGAAACAGTGATCGAGGTGATGCCGGACGGGATCAGTCGCGGAGGTAGTCCCGCCTTGCTGACACGCTGAATAACCTTCTGCGCCAACGCTAATGCCGGCTGACCGGTATGGACATCGTCCAAGACAGAGTTCCGGGACTTTTCGGCCGCCTTGCGTTCTTCCCACTGGCTCATCTGTTCCTGAAGCGAAATCTCTTGTCCGGCAAGAACTCCCGGCGCGCGATTGGCCAGCTTGCGGATCAGCGTGTCGGCGACGTCGTCGATGGTGAACGGGAGCAGTGCCGCGTCTTCGGCGATGCGGGCATGGAACAGCACCTGCAGCAGTAAGTCGCCGAGTTCCTCGCGCAGCTGGTTCACATCGCCGCGGTGCACCGCGTCGAGCAGCTCGTAGGTCTCCTCCAACAGGTAGCGGCGCAACGAGTTGTGAGTCTGCTCGCTTTCCCACGGTCCGTCGGTGCGAAGTCTGTCCATGATGGACACGGCGTCGAGCAGTCGTTCCCCGCGCTGGCGATCGGGTGCCGAAATCAGTCGCGCTCCGCCGGCCAGTCGTGCCACCACGGCCGGATGATTGGGGTCCGACGACAACAGCACCGGCGCGTCGTCTCCCATGTGCACCGGGTGCGCGTCGGGCAGCGACCACGGCACCGCGACCGGCATCTCCTCGGTGTATTGCACCGCGCCGCTGAGCAACTCGATGGCTTCGACCGGCACCAGCGACGGGCGGCGTGGGTCGACCAGGACGACAATCATCGCGCTCGTCGCTCCTTACTCGACACGGGGCGCCTCGTATCGTCGCCGGACGGACTCGTTATACCAATATCTTTCTGGGGTTTACCCGCCAACGCCGTCACCAGGTCGGCCACCATCTGCACCAATTCCACGTCTCTTATCCGCGGCGCGCTACCCAAACTGGTGACCCCGCCGGCGCGCGGAATCGGGACCTGCACGGTGGCCGTGGTCGCGCGGTAATGCGCCCCCGGGTACATCCGCTTGAGCCGAACCTGCGCGGAGTCCAGCAGGTTCAGCGGCGACAGTCGCACCGTCGCCGCCGACGGCGCCGACACTTCGGTGATGCCGGAGCCGCGACACAGCAGCCGCAGCCGCGCGACTGCCACCAGCCGCCGGGCGGGTTCGGGTAGCGGCCCGTAGCGGTCGTTGAGCTCCTCCACAACGGCCGCGACCTCGCCGTCTGATGCGGCGGCGGCCAGCCGCCGGTAGGCCTCCAAACGCAGGCGGTCGCTGCCGATGTAGTCCGGCGGCAGATGCGCATCGACCGGCAGGTCGATGCGCACGTCCTTCGGCTCCTCGGCAGTGGTTACCGTCTGACCATCGACTGCTGCTCGGTAGGCTTCAACGGCCTCGCCGACCAGCCGCACGTACAGGTCGAACCCGACGCCGGCGACGTGCCCGGACTGCTCGACGCCCAACACGTTGCCGGCCCCGCGGATCTCGAGGTCCTTCAAGGCCACCGCCATGCCCGCGCCCAGTTCGTTGTTCTGCGCGATGGTGGCCAGCCGGTCATAGGCCGTCTCGGTCAGCGGCGCCTGCGGCGGATAGAGGAAATAGGCATAGCCGCGCTCCCGGCTGCGCCCCACCCGACCCCGCAGCTGATGCAGCTGCGACAGGCCGAAGGTGTCAGCGCGCTCGACGATGAGGGTGTTGGCGTTGGAGATATCCAGGCCGGTCTCCACGATCGTCGTGCACACCAGGATGTCGTGTTCGCGGTTCCAGAAGCCCTGCACGGTGCGTTCCAGCAGGTCTTCGGGCATCTGCCCGTGCGCGACCACCACCCGGGCCTCGGGCACCAGCTCGCGGACATGGGCCGCGGCCCGGTCGATGGAGCTGACCCGGTTGTGCACGTAGAACGCCTGCCCGTCGCGCAGCAGCTCCCGCCGCAACGCCGCCGCGACCTGCTTGTCGTCGTGCGGGCCGACGTAGGTCAGCACCGGATAGCGCTCTTCGGGCGGGGTCAGGATCGTCGACATCTCGCGGATCCCGGCCAGACTCATCTCCAGCGTCCGCGGAATCGGGGTGGCGCTCATGGTCAACACGTCGACGTGGGTGCGCAGCGACTTGATGTGCTCCTTGTGCTCGACGCCGAACCGCTGCTCCTCGTCGACCACCACAAGGCCGAGATCCTTCCAGCGCACCCCGGTCTGCAGCAGTCGGTGGGTGCCGATCACGATGTCCACCGACCCGTCGGCCAAGCCCTCGATCACCGCACGGGACTCGGCGGCGTCGGTAAACCGCGACAAACCCTTGACGGTGACCGGGAATCCGGACATTCGCTGCGCGAAGGTTTGCAGATGCTGGTCGGCCAGCAGCGTGGTGGGTACTAGCACCGCCACCTGCTTACCGTCCTGGACGGCTTTGAACGCCGCCCGAACCGCGATCTCGGTCTTGCCGTAGCCGACATCGCCGCAGATCACCCGGTCCATCGGGATCGGCTTTTCCATGTCGCCCTTGACCTCTTGGATCGCGGTGAGCTGGTCGACGGTCTCGGTGAAGCCGAACGCGTCCTCCATCTCGGCCTGCCACGGCGTGTCCGGCGCGAACGCATGCCCGGGGCTGGACTGCCGTTTGGCGTACAGCGAGACCAGCTCGCCGGCGATCTCACGCACCGCTCGTCGTGCCTTGGTTTTGGTGTTGGCCCAGTCACTACCGCCCAGCCGGCTCAGCGCCGGCGCCTGGCCGCCGACATACCGCGACAGCTGATCCAGCGAATCCATCGGGACATAGAGCTTGTCTGATCCACCACCCCGTTTCGCCGAGGCGTACTCCAGCACCAGGTACTCGCGGCGGGCGCCGCCGACGGTGCGTTCGACCATCTCGACGAACCGGCCGATGCCATGCTGATCGTGCACCACCAGATCGCCGGCCGTCAGCGCCAGCGGGTCCACGGTGTTACGCCGCTTGGCGGCCAACCGCTTGCCCTCGGCGGCGCTGACCCGGCTACCGGTCAGATCTGCTTCGGTGATCACAACCAGGTCGGCGCCGGATACCACGCCCGGTACCACGATGCCGTCCCGCAGCGGACCCTTGAAGACACCGACCAGGCCGAGTTTGGGTGCGGCACCGGGCTCGAGCATGGTCGCGGGGATGTCGGTTTCGGTCAGCCGCTCCACCACCCGGTGCGCGGTGCCGGTCCCGGGCGCGACCATCAGGGCATACCCGCCGGCCGCGACGTGCCCGCGCAGCATCGCAAAGATGGCGTCGATATCCCGCTGATGCCCGCGCGCCGACGGCGATGGCCGGACGTCCAGCTCGAGCGCCGACTCGTCGGACAACTGGCTCAACGTCCACCACGGATGACCCGATCGGGTCGCCGCGCTGTGCACCTCGTCCAGCTCGGCGAAGCCTGATCCACCCAGTAGCTCGATGTCAACGGGTGCCTGATTTTCCGGACCGGCGCCAAGTGCGGCTACCGACCACGCCGCCTCTAGGAATTCCCGCCCGGTCTTGATCAGGTCGGCCGCCCGGGTCCGGATTTTCTCCGGGTCGCACAACAACACCGGGGTGCCCTCGGCCAGCTGGTCGGTCAGCAACGCATGGGCCCCCTCTGCCGCGCCTTCCGTGGGATGCAGCACCGGCAGCAGCGCCTCCATCCCGTCGACCGGAATGCCCTCGGCCAGCTTGGCCAGCATGTCGGAGACGCTGCCGGCGACGGCGTCTCCGGCGGCCGGATGCTGCGCGGCCAGTTCGGCGGCCCGCGCCCGCACGTCGTCGGTCAGCAGCAGCTCACGGCAGGCGACCGCCACGAGCGTGTCGACCTCAATTTCCGGAATGGAGCGCTGGTCGGCGACCGAGAACATCCGCATTTCGGTGATCTCGTCGCCCCAGAATTCGACACGCACCGGATGCTCGGCCGTCGGGGCGAAGATGTCGAGTATCCCGCCGCGGACGGCGAACTCGCCGCGCCGGCCAACCATGTCCACCCTGGTATAGGCCAATTCGACCAGCCGGGCGATCACGTCGTCGAAGCCGATCTCCTGCCCCACCCTCAAGGTGACCGGCTCCTGCCGCCCGAGCTGCGGCGTCATCGGCTGCAGCAGTGAGCGCACCGCAGTCACCACCACCCGCAACGGCGGGCCCAGCGTGGCGTCGTCGGGATGGGCCAGCCGGCGCAGCACCAGCAGGCGAGCACCGACCGTGTCGACGCCCGGTGAGAGCCGTTCATGCGGCAGCGTCTCCCACGACGGAAACACCGCGACCGTGCCGCCGAAAACACCCTGTAGTTCCGCGGTCAAGTCGTCGGCCTCGCGGCCGGTGGCGGTGACCACCAGCAGCGGACCCTGCCGCGCCAGTGCGCTGGCGACGAACAGGCGCGAACTGGCCGGCCCTACCAGGGTTAATTCGTCGGGTCGATCGGAGGCGCGCGCAATCAGCTGTTGGAAGGTTGGCGCGGCCAGCGCCAATTCGACGAGCCCCGCGATCGGGGTATCTGGGCTAGCAGCCCCCGGTGCGGTCATGATGCGGCCATTCTAGGGCGCAGCTGTTTCGTCAATATCGAGCCCGCCGCCGTCAAGAAAATGTAAGGACACCGGTACCCGCCCCGGCCGCGGCACATGGTGGAGCCATGACACTGCTCGACCTGCTGCCGTCCATCGGCCACGCGGCACCGCGGCGGTTCGACCCCGCAATCTGGCCGACCACCGCCAGCTCCGACGAGGACGGCCGGCTGTGCGTCGGCGGCGTGCCGCTCTCCGACATCGCCGACGAATTCGGCACCCCGGCTTACGTGTTCGACGAAACCGACTTCCGCCCCCGCGCCCGCCGCTACCGCGCCGCGTTGCGTGATGTCGAGATCGTCTATGCGGGGAAGGCGCTGCTGACCACCGCGGTGGCACGTTGGGCCCGCGAGGAGGGACTCGGCCTCGGCATCTGCTCACCGGGCGAGCTGGCGGTGGCCCTGGCCGGTGGCCTGGATCCGTCCCGCATCGTCATGCACGGCAACACCACATCGCCCGACGAGCTGCGCGACGCGGTGGCCGTCGGCGTCGGGCGCCTGGTCCTGGATTCCAGCCTCGACATCGCCTACCTGGCCGGCCTGGCACGTCGGCGCCAGCGGGTACTCATCCGAGTGACCCCCGATACCGACACTTACGGCCACGCCGCGGTGGCGGCCGGGACCAGTGACCCCAAGCCCGGATTCACCCTCACCGGCGGCCATGCCGCCGAGGCGGTGAGGGCCGTGCTGGCGCATCCGATCCTCGACCTGATCGGACTGCACTGCCACCTCGGCTCGCAGATCTGCGAGCCGGCCCGCTACGGCGAAGCGATCCGCCGGATGATCGCCGCGATGGCCGACATCCGAGCACAGCACGGCGTCATTCTCACCGAACTCAACATCGGCGGCGGACATGCCGTCCCGTACCTGCGCGCAGACGCCGAACTCGACCTCGCGGAGTTGGCCGGCGTCACCGAAGATGCGCTGGACGAGGCCTGCGCCGCCGAGCACTTCCCACGACCGGCGGTCGTCGTGGAACCCGGTCGCGGCATCAGCGCGCGGGCCGGTGTCACGCTGTACCGGGTCTGCTCGGTGAAGACACGACCGAACGGCCACACCGTGGTCGCAGTGGACGGCGGAATAAGCGACAACCCGCGAGTGGCGCTGGACGGCGCGCGGTACACGGTCGCCCTGGCCAACCGGCACGCCCGCACAGAAAAGCGGGCCGTCACCGTGGCCGGCCGTCATGGGGAAGCGGGCAACGAGATCGCCCGCGATGTCGAACTCCCGGCGGATATCCACGCCGGCGACCTGCTGGCCGTGGCCGGCACCGGCTCCTACCACCACAGCATGGCGTCGAACTACACCATGGTCGGGCGGCCACCGCTGGTGGCGGTCAGTGGCGGCCGGGCTCGCGAACTGGTTCGCCGCGAGACTGTCGCCGACCTGCTGGTGCGCGACTGCGGGTAACGGGCCTACTCCCCCTGCAGCTGGGGATCGGCCTCGAGATGGGTCAGCCCATTCCAGACCAGGTTGACCAGGTGCGCGGCGACCACTTCCTTCTTGGGTTCGCGCGCGTCGAGCCACCACTGCGCGGTCATCGACACCGAACCCACCAACGCCTGCGCATAGAGCGGCGCCAGATCCGGATCCAGGCCCCTACGGGCGAAATCGCCGGCCAAAATCGAGCTGACCTGGCTGACGGCGTCGTTGAGCAGGCTGGAATAGGTGCCCGAGCTGATCGACGCCGGCGAGTCGCGGATCATGATGCGAAAGCCGTCGGTGCGTTCCTCGACGTAGGTCAGCAGCGCCAACGCCACCCGCTCCACCCGCACCCGCGACCGGTTGTTGGTCAGCGACGAGGTGATGCCGTCCAGCAGCGCCTGCATCTCCCGGTCGACGACCACCGCATACAGACCCTCCTTGCCGCCGAAATGCTCGTAGACGACGGGCTTGGAGACATTGGCGCGTTGCGCGATTTCCTCGATCGAGGTTCCGTCGTAGCCGCGCTCGGCGAACAACGATCGGGCGATGCCGATGAGCTGGCGCCGGCGTTCGCTACCGGTCATCCGGGCGCGCGGCGCCCGCGGTTCCCTTTCCGGATCCTTATCGGCCACAGCCACGTCAATCAGGGTATCCGGTCATGCGGGTGTTGGCGGTCTCGAGCGAGCCGCGACGGCGTCGAGCGTGCGTTGACGGCGTCGAGCGTGCCGTCCGGGCGGGCGAAGCGCGATGTTCCCGCCCTACGTGCACGCTCAAAACCGTCTGTGCACACTCGATGGGCCGTGTGGGGCAACCGCGTCATATCGGGTCTTGCGCCATCTAGTCCATCGACATGCCCGAGGTAAATTTGACAGCCGCGGGTGCGAGCACGGGCACGGCTGCACGTGGCCGCCTCGCCGTCGGACTAGAGTTCCATGGTGGTGAGCGGGCAAAATGCTCACCGTCGACCGGCAATCCGTCGTGGTGTAATCGGCAGCACATCAGATTTTGGTTCTGAGAGTTCAGGTTCGAGTCCTGGCGACGGAGCGTGGTTGGTACCGCGGGCGTGCGCGTTCGCGAGCCGAAACGTAAGGAGGGTCGATGACGTTTCGTGGTGACACCGCGGTCGTGGTCCTCGCGGCCGGACCGGGCACCCGGATGCGGTCGGACACCCCCAAGGTGCTACACACCCTGGGCGGGCGCAGCATGCTGGCGCACTCGCTGCACGCGATGACCAAGCTGGCGCCGCAGCATCTGGTCGTGGTGCTGGGCCACGATCACCAGCGCATCTCGCCGCTGGTCGCCGAGCTGGCCCAGACCCTCGGACGCGCGATCGACGTCGCATTGCAGGACCGGCCGCTGGGCACCGGGGACGCGGTGCGGTGCGGCCTGTCCGCCCTGCCCGACGATTACGCCGGCATCGTGGTCGTCGCCTCCGGCGATACGCCGCTGCTGGACTCGGACACCCTGGCCGATCTGATCGCCACCCACGGCGCGACCCACCCCTCAGGACCGGCCGCGGTCACGGTGCTGACCACGACCCTGAGCGACCCGCACGGCTACGGCCGAATCCTGCGGACCCAGGACAACGAGGTGATGGCGATCGTCGAGCAAACCGACGCCACACCCTCACAACGCGAGATCCGCGAGGTCAACACCGGCGTGTACGCCTTCGACATCGCTGCCCTGCGGTCCGCCTTGAGCCGGCTGAGCTCCAACAATGCTCAGCAGGAGCTGTACCTGACCGACGTCATCGCCATCCTGCGCCGCGACGGGCACACCGTAAGTGCCCGCCACGTCGACGACAGCGCGCTGGTAGCCGGCGTCAACAACCGCGTCCAACTGGCACAACTGGGCGCCGAGCTCAACCGCCGGATCGTGGCCAGCCACCAACTGGCCGGCGTGACCGTCATCGACCCGGCCACCACCTGGATCGACGTCGACGTCGCGATCGGGCGCGACACCGTCATCCACCCCGGCACCCAGCTGCTGGGCCGGACCCAGATCGGCGGCCACTGCGTCATCGGTCCGGACACCACCTTGACCGACGTCACCGTGGGCGAGCGCGCCACGGTGATCCGAACGCACGGCACCTCGTCGTCGATCGGCGACGGGGCCACGGTCGGCCCCTTCACCTATCTTCGGCCCGGCACCGTGCTGGGAGCCGACGGCAAGTTGGGCGCGTTCGTAGAAGTCAAGAACTCCACCATCGGCACCGGCACCAAGGTTCCGCACCTGACTTATGTCGGCGACGCCGACATCGGCGAGCACAGCAACATCGGCGCGTCCAGCGTCTTCGTCAATTACGACGGCACCGCCAAGCAGCGCACCACCATCGGCTCGCATGTTCGCACCGGCTCGGACACCATGTTCGTGGCGCCCGTGACGGTCGGTGACGGCGCCTACACCGGGGCCGGCACGGTCGTCCGCGAGGATGTGCCCCCGGGGGCGTTGGCGGTGTCCGCGGGTCCGCAACGCAATATCGAGAACTGGGTGCAACGCAAACGGCCCGGAACAGCGGCGGCTCAGGCGGCAGAAGCCGCCCAAAAGGCCGGGCAGGATTCCGAAGGCAACCAGACAGCGTGAATAAGGGTGCCGGCTACCCGGCGACACCTCCAGGCCCCGTACGATAAGTCATCCATTTCGATCCCGATACGGCGAGGGCAGCGCGTTGAGCCACGACTGGACCGACAATCGAAAAAACCTGATGCTCTTCAGCGGCCGCGCCCATCCGGAGCTGGCCGAGCAGGTCGCCAAGGAACTCGACGTCCATGTCACCGCGCAGGACGCGCGGGAGTTCGCCAACGGCGAGATCTTCGTGCGCTTCAACGAATCGGTGCGGGGCTGCGACGCATTCGTCCTGCAGTCCTGCCCGGCACCGGTGAACACCTGGCTGATGGAACAGCTGATCATGATCGACGCGCTCAAGCGGGGCAGTGCCAAGCGGATCACCGCGGTCATGCCGTTCTACCCGTACGCCCGGCAGGACAAGAAGCACCGCGGCCGCGAGCCGATCTCGGCGCGGCTGGTCGCCGACCTGCTCAAGACCGCCGGCGCCGACCGCATCGTGACCGTCGACCTGCACACCGACCAGATCCAGGGCTTCTTCGACGGACCGGTCGACCACATGCGTGGCCAGAACCTGCTGACCGGCTATATCAGGGACAACTACCCCGACGGCAACATGGTGGTGGTGTCCCCCGACTCGGGCCGGGTGCGCATCGCCGAGAAGTGGGCCGACGCATTGGGCGGTGTCCCGCTGGCCTTCATTCACAAGACCCGCGACCCGCGCGTCTCCAACCAGGTGGTGTCCAACCGCGTCGTCGGTGAAGTCTCCGGCCGCACCTGTGTGCTGATCGACGACATGATCGACACCGGCGGCACCATCGCCGGCGCCGTGCAGCTGTTGCACAACGACGGCGCCGCCGACGTGATCATCGCGGCCACCCACGGTGTGCTGTCCGACCCGGCCGCCGAGCGGCTGGCGGCGTGCGGAGCCCGCGAGGTGATCGTCACCAACACGCTTCCCATCACCGAGCAGAAGCGTTTCCCCCAGCTGACGGTCTTGTCTATTGCTCCGCTGCTGGCCAGCACCATTCGCGCGGTTTTCGAAAACGGCTCAGTCACAGGGCTTTTCGACGGGGACGCGTAGATGGCCGCGGCCGCAGGAGAACCCGTCATCTACCACAACCCCAGGTGCGGCACCTCGCGCAAGACGCTGGAGTTGCTGCGCGACAACAACCTCGAGCCCGTCATCGTTGAATACCTGAAAACCCCGCCGTCCCGGGACCAGCTGGTGCAGCTGATCCGAGACGCCGGCATCGAGGTACGGACCGCGATACGCAAACGCGAACCGCTCTACACCGAACTGAACCTCGCCGACGCCACCGACGACGAACTGCTCGACGCGATGGCCGAGCACCCCATCCTGATCGAACGGCCTTTTGTGGTCACCTCGAAGGGCACCCGGCTGGCTCGGCCGGTCGACGCCGTTCGCGAGATTCTGTGATCGCTCGCCGGCGCAACGCGGCCGTCGTCGCCATCGCGGTGGCGACGTCATCGGTCGCCTGCTCCCCGGCGAAACCCCCGGACTTCCAGTCCATCTTGACGACGGGTGCGACCACCAGCACCCCGACCACGACGGCACGGCCGGTTCCGCTGTCGAAGTACCTGGAAAGCATCGGGGTCAGCGGCGAACAGCTGGCGCCGAGCAAACTGAACGGTCTGACAGTGTCCATCCCGACCCCACCGGGCTGGTCACCGTATACCGGTCCGAAGATCAGCCCGGAGACGGTGATCATCTCCAAAGGCGGCAAGTATCCGACGGCCAGGCTGGTGGTGTTCAAGCTCCGCGGAGACTTCAATCCCGCCGACGTGGCCAGGCGCGGCAACGAAGACGCCCAGTTGTTCGACAACTTCAAGCAGCTGGACGCGTCGACGGCAGACTTCAACGGCTTTCCGTCGTCGATGATGCAAGGCAGCTACGACCTCGACGGAACCCGGCTGCACAGCTGGAACCGGGTCGTGGTTCCCACCGGGCCACCGCCGGACAATCAGCGGTATCTGGTTCAGCTCACGATCACCAGCCTGGCCACCGAAGCGGCCGCGAATGCGCCCGACATCGAGGCGATCATCCGCGGTTTCGCGGTAGCAGTGAAGTTGCGGTGATGACGCGGCGATGACGCGAGGGCAGCCGAATTTCCCCTCTGCGGTGCCGATGCGCTAACCTGGCCGGGCGTCACGGCGAGGGTGCGAAAGACCAGCACCGTTATCGACGGAGACCGACACTTTCGTCGCGATCCTTGCCGTGCCCTATGACGTGGGTTTCGAGCACACAGGAGCGACACAAATGGCCAAGGCTGCAGTCAACCAACTGAAGGTCACGGTGCGGACCGAGACCGGCAAGGGCGCGTCGCGGCGAGCCCGCCGCGACGGCAGGATTCCGGCCGTCCTGTACGGCCACGGCGCCGAACCCCAGCACTTGGAGCTGCCCGGGCACGACTTCGCCGCGGTGCTGCGGCACTCGGGCACCAACGCGGTGCTGACCCTGGACATCGCCGGGAAGGAGCAGCTGGCGCTGACCAAAGCGCTGGACATCCACCCGATCCGCCGCACCATTCAGCACGCCGACCTGCTGGTGGTCCGGCGCGGTGAGAAGGTCGTCGTCGAGGTCGCCGTCGTGGTGGAAGGCGAGGCTGCGTCGGGCACCTTGGTGACCCAGGAAACCAACGCCGTCGAGATCGAAGCGGAGGCGCTGTCGATTCCCGAGCACCTGACCGTGTCGGTCGAGGATGCGGAGCCCGGCACCCAGTTCACCGCCGGGAAGATCGCGCTGCCACGGGGCGTCAACTTGATCTCCGACCCGGACATGCTGGTGGTCAACGTGGTGAATGCGCCGACGGCCGAAGATCTCGCCGAAGAGGGCGCAGGAGAGGTTGCCGAAGCCGCGGCCGCCGAAGAGGCCGGAAAAGAGGCCTCAGAAGCCGAAACCGCCGCAGAAGAGTCCGAGTAGGCGGCCCGCGACGTGGCCGAGCCCTTCCTGGTCATCGGCCTCGGCAACCCCGGAGACAGCTACGCGCGCACCCGGCACAACCTCGGCTTCATGGTTGCCGACCTGTTGGCCACGCGGTTGGGCTCGAAATTCAAGGGGCACAAGCGTTCCGGGGCCGAAGTCGTTACTGGCCGGCTGGCGGGACACTCGGTGGTGCTGGCAAAGCCGCGCTGCTACATGAACGAGTCGGGCCGCCAGGTGGGCCCGCTGGCCACGTTCTACTCGGTGGCGCCGGCCGACGTCGTGGTCATCCACGACGACCTCGACCTGGACTTCGGTCGCATCCGGCTCAAGCTCGGTGGCGGCGAGGGCGGCCACAACGGGCTGCGCTCGGTGGCGGCTGCATTGGGCACCAAGGACTTTCAGCGGGTGCGCATCGGTATCGGCCGTCCGCCCGGACGCAAGGACCCGGCGGCGTTCGTCTTGGAGAACTTCACCGCCGCCGAACGGGCCGACGTCCCGACCATCTGCGAGCAGGCCGCAGACGCCACCGAGTTGCTCATCGAAATGGGGCTGGAGCCCGCGCAGAATCGGGTCCACGCCTGGCAGGGGTGATCCCGCGTCAGCCGAATCGCTTTTGGTGCGTCTAGTGCGTCGACGCCGCGGCGTCGGCAACGGTGCGGATCGCCTGCGACACCTGCTGCCCGACGTCGGCGCGAGCCGGGTCGACGACGCTGAGCAGCGGCGCCGGGTCGAAGTAGCTGATGTGCGCCGGACCGCGGCTCTCCGCCCAGACCTGCATCCGTACCGGAACCACCGCGCCGATCGCTTGCGTGGCGCCGAAGAGCGTCTTGCCGATCTGCGGATTACCGACGAAGAAACTGTGCGACCGCTGCAACTGCAGTCCGATCGCCTCGAGCCTGCTGGCCTGGTTGACATCGCCCAGGACGGTCATCCCGTTCTGGTCGGCCGCGGTGTGCAACGCGCCAATCGTCGTCTCGAACGAACTTGAAGTGTCGACGGTGATGAATGTCGTGTCGACCTTGGTCACCTGAGGGGTTGCCTGAGGTGCGGCGCCGGCGCCCACCGCGGCTTCGGCGATGGTGCGAATCGATTGGGAGATCTGCTGCCCGGCGTCGCCGAGAGCGGGGTCGACGGCGGTGAACTCCGGGGCCGGATCGAAGTAGCTGATGTGGGCCGGACCGTCGCCGTCCACCCAGACGTGCACTCGTACCGGGATCACCGCGCCGATCGCCTGGGTGGCGTCGAAAAACGTCTTACCGATCCGCGGATTGCCGATAAAGAAGCTATGCGCCCCCGGCAATTGCAGCCCGGTAGCCGCCAGCACCGCGTCCTGGTTGAGGTCTCCGACGATCATCATCCCCTTGTCGGCGGCCGCCTTCTGCAGTGCATCGACGGTAGCTTCGAACTTCTGGTTCGAGCTGTAGCTGATGAAGGTCGTCGAAACGGTCCGCGGCTGGCTTGCCGCACTTGTTGTTGCCGGCGCATTCGTTGATTGCGAAGCACTATCTTTGGTGCTGCCGCAGGCGGCCGCAATGAGAACAACGACGGAAAGGCCGGCGACAACTCGCATCACCGCTGCTCGGGAGGCGAACAACATGGGTACTGCTCCCTTCGGTTTCGGATGGGGCCTGCTGTTCGGCAAGCGGCACTCCGCAGCGGTCACCACATCATTCGGGCCGCCCAGTATCGATCGGCCAGACCATTCCACCACTGGTTGACTGTCCAGGGAGGTGGTTTGTCGACGCAACCCGGCCGCCGCATCCGCGAGCTGGATGTACCTCCCGCTTGCGGGGGGACGCAAAATCGCCCAATTTCCTTGGGGAATTGGGCGATTTTGTGTCTGCTCGCGATCGAAACGCTAGGTGACCAGGGTGACGGAGTTGGCCCGTCGCAGCTTGCCCGACGGCGTCTTGGGGATGGTGCCCGGACCGAGAACCACGACATTACGCGGACGCACGTCGACCTCGGCGACCACCTCGTGGGCCACCTGGTGCTCGATGCGGCGCACCTCGGCGGGATCCTCGAAGGCATTGGACTCCACCGCCACCGCGAAAGTCTCGCGCGAATGCCCGGCGTCGAGCCGCACTGCCACCGCACAACCCGGACGCACCCCGGCGACCCGGCCGGCGGCCCGCTCAATGTCTGTCGGGTAGATGTTGCGGCCAGCCATGATGATGACGTCCTTCACCCGGCCGCAGACGACGACGTGTCCGTTCTCCATGCGGTAGCCGAGGTCACCGGTGTCATACCACCCCTGCGCGTCCTGCGCCGGGATGAATCCGCCCATCGTGATGTAGCCGGGTGTCACCGACTCGCCCCGCAGCTCGATCACCCCGACGCCCCGCGGCGGCAGGATGTTGCCGTCCTCGTCGACGATGCGTGCCTCGATCCCCTGCAGCAGCGGGCCCAGCGAGGCCAGCCGACGGGTGTTGCCCTTGGTGGCCGGCACCGCGCGGCGCAGCGCGGCCAACAGGTCGGCGTCCACCTCGTCGACCACCAGACCGGCGCCGCACTCGGAGAACGCCACCGCGAGCGTGATCTCGGCCATCCCGTAGGCGGGCAGGATCGCCTGCGGTTTGAGCCCGAACGGGGCGCCGGCTTCGCACAGGTCCTCGACGTCGGCCGGCTCGACCGGCTCGGCGCCGGACAGCGCAAACCGCAACGTGGACAGGTCGAACTGGCCGGGCTTGGCCTGCTTGCGCAGCCGCTTGGCGAACAGAGAATAAGCGAAGTTCGGGGCAGCTGTCATGGTGCCCCGGTACTTGTCGATCAGCTTGGCCCACAGCAGGGTGTCGCGCATGAAGTCCATCGGGGTGACTTTGACCAGCTCACCGCCGAAGTACATGGGCACGGTCAAGAAGCCGATCATCCCCATGTCGTGGAACAACGGCAACCAGCTGATCATCACGTCGGTGTCTGCGTTGTACTCGGCGCTGATGTACATCGCCTCGAGATTGGCGAACAGGTTGCGGTGGGTGATCTGAACCGCTTTAGGGGATCCTGTCGACCCGGAGGTCAACTGCATCAATGCCAGATCGTCCTCGCCGGTCTCGATCGGGTCTACCGGGTCCGATGCCAGCAGTTGCTCGACCGTGAGCACCCTGATGCCGCGTTCCTGCAGCACCGGAGCGGCGGCCAGGAAGGGCTCGGAGATGATGACCGCCTTGGCCTCGATCATGTCGACCACGGTGGTGGTGTCCTCGGCCCACAACGCGAGGTCGGTGCGTGGGGTGGGCTGGTGCAGCATGGTCAGGCTGGCGCCGCGCATCCACAGCCCCTGAGCGGTCGGGGCGATTTCGACCGGTGCGCCGGCCAGCACACCGACCGCGTCGCCGGGGCCGACGCCGACGGCCGCCAAGCCGCCGGCTATCCGCCGCGCTCGCTCGTGGACTTCGTTCCAGGTGTGCCGAACCGGGGTGTGTGGTTCACCGGTCACCATGCCCTTGGTGGTCTCGCGGGCATTGCGGAACATCTTCTCGGTAAACCTGCTCAAAGCATCCTCCTCGGTTCCGGCCCCAAGGTCCGGGTTTCATGTTCCGCCTGCTGGACGGCACTTTGCGACAGGCGCGCGCACACAATTGGGAAGCGGTTAGGTTTCGGTTCGGTGATGAGCTGACGATCCAACGCCGGACCGCACGACGCGCAAGAGCCTGGCCCGTATCCGGGCCTGCCTGGACCGAAGGCGGTTCGCGGACCGCCCGGCGCGTTGCCCGGCGGACGACGAAATCGCATTCCCTTGCTTACCGCTAGCCGTCACCGCCGATTATCTTAAGCATCTCTTAAGTAACTGCCAAACTCTTAGGGCGTTTGAGGCGGATTTCACAGCCAAGTCACACCGGTTATTCGGGGATTACCGGAGCCGGAACCACCCGGGCGCCCGGCACCGGTCCGGTGGCCACTCGCACGGTACGGCACACACCCGCCCCCGACAGCTGCGCGCCCACATCGATCGCGGACTCCGCCGAGGCGCACAGAAACGCACACGTCGGACCCGAACCCGACACGATGCCGGCCAGCGCACCGGCCTCCACACCCGCCCGCAGCGCCCGACGCAGCGCCGGGTCCAGGCTTACCGCGGCGGCCTGCATTTCGTTACCCAGCAGCGGCGCCAGCTGCTGCGGATCGCCCGCGGCCAGCGCTGCCAGCACCGGCCCGGCTTCGCCGAGGCGCGGCGGGTCGCCCACCTCGCGGAGCCGATCAAGCTCGGTGAATACCGCCGGCGTGGACAGCCCGCTGTGCGCGAACGTCAGCACCCAGTGGAAGGTGTTGCGGGACAACACCGTTGCCAGCTCCTCACCGCGGCCGGTGCCCAGCGCGGTGCCGCCGTGCAGCGCAAACGGCACATCGCTGCCCAACCGCTCGGCGAGCAGTCGCAGGTCGCGGCGAGGCAGGCTGAGTTCCCACAGGGCATTCATCGCGACCAGCACGGCAGCCGCGTCGGCGCTGCCGCCCGCCATCCCCCCGGCCACCGGGATGGATTTCTCGATGAGAATCGACACATCGGGTGCCCGGCCCACATGTTCGGCCATCAGCTCGGCCGCCTGCCAGGCGAGATTGCGTTCGTCGACGGGCAGCTCGTGCGCCCCCTCGCCGACGAGCTCCAGCGACAGCACGTCGGCATTGCGAACCGTCACCTCGTCGACCAGCGAGACGGCATGAAACACCGTCGTCAGCTCGTGGTAGCCGTCGCCGCGACGGTCACCCACGGCAAGGTACAGGTTCACCTTGCCGGGCACCCGTACGGTGACCGACCCGGTGGGCACCCACAACTCAGCGGTGTTGCCGTCCGACGCCCTGACCACCGCAGCAGACTATCGCTGTAACCGGCGAACCACACGCAACGGCGCCCTGCGGCTCATGATCAACCCGCCGGGACCTGCTGCTCGCCGGCGGTGCCGCTGGTCTGCGCCACCTCACCGGACCCCTGCCCAGAGCGCCGCAGCAAACGCACGAAATCCGCGATCGACAGCGTCTCACCGCGTCGGGCGGGGTCGATGCTGGCCGCAAGCAACCTATTCGCCGACTCGTTGCCCGAGCCCGCCCACTGGGCAAACGCGTTGCGGGACGTCTTGCGGCGCTGCGCGAAGGCGATGTCCACTAGTTCGAACACCTGCTGCCTAAACGCGCCGTCGGTCGGCCACGGTGACGTCTCGTATCGATCGATGCGGACCAGTCCGGAGTAGACGCGCGGGATGGGCCAGAAGACCGTCGGCGACACCATGCCGCAACGCCGGACCCGTCCGTAGAAGCGCATCTTGACGCTGGGCACGCCGTACTCTTTGCCGCCCGGCTCGGCGGCAAGCCGTTCGGCGACCTCGGCCTGCACCATAACCGTCACTACCCGGATCGACGGGAACTCGGCCAGCAGATGCAACAACGCCGGAACCGCGACGTTGTAGGGCAGGTTGGCGACCACCGCGGTCGGCTCGACGGCCAGATCCTGCGGGTGCAGGCCCAGGATGTCGCGGTTGAGCACGGTCAGGCGCTGGATCTCGCTGTGGGAATGCTCGGCGACGGTCTGCGGCAGCCGGGCCGCCAGTACCGGGTCGATCTCGACGGCCGTCACGGTGGCCCCACGGTCGAGCAGCGCCAGCGTCAGCGAGCCCAGGCCGGGCCCTACCTCCAGCACCTGGTCAGCCCTGGTGATCCCGGAGGCCGCAACCACCCGGCGCACCGTGTTGGCGTCGTGCACGAAATTCTGTCCGAGCGATTTTCGTGGCCGGAACTCGAGCTCTTTGGCCAGCCGCCTGATCTCGGTGCGTCCCAGCAGCCGGATAGTCAGCGTGTCCCCGCTCGTCCACTGCACACCGGCCACGCGCCCCAGCCCTGGCGTTGGCGGGTCACCTCGGCGACTGCGATCTGCTCTTCGCGGGTGGCCATATCGGCGCGGGGCGCATACCGCAGCCCGCCGTTGGCCTCCCAGGTGCCCTGGTCGAATTGCACCCCACCGTAGTACCCGTTGCCGGTGTTGATCGCCCAGTTGCCGCCCGCCTCACAACCAGCGATGGCGTCCCAGATGTCTCCGTCGCTCACCGCAGGTACGTCGGTGCCCGGCTTGGTGCCCACCCGCACCACCGCGTCGCGCGCCGGCGTCAGCACGACGTTGGCGATCGGCAGCTTTCCGGTGACCACGCCGTTGACCTCAGCCACCGCGAACGTCACATCCTGCTCACCGGGAGTTCCCGCGTCTTCGACGACCTTGCGGCTCATGTTCATTTCCGGGTCTTCGACGCGACGCGCATTGGGCAGCAGCGGCAACCGCTCGGTGACCCGCTCGATGCGGTACCGGGTCACCTGGATCTGCATGCCGTCGGTAATCGGCGTCGTCGCGGCGGGCACCACCTGGTCGCTGCCCTGCAGCGGCACGCCAGCGGCGTCGAGCAGGCCCGCCACGTTGGGCGCCGCCAGGTGCACGGTACGCACCACCCCGCCGTCGTTGATTTCCACCGTCTTGGCGCTGACGACCGGCAGCGCCATCCCCGCCAGCGGGACCCGACTGCGGCGGGAGGCGGCCGCTGGGGCGGTATCTGTCATGGCCAGTTGGGCCAGCGCTTCGTCCACCGTGGATGCCGTCGTCCAAACCTTCTTGACGTCGTGGCCGTCCAGCGAGATCTCCAGCGGGCGACTGCGACGCAACACGATGTTCTCCGAATCGTGGACCACCACGTCCGCCGCGGGGTACAGGTCGTCGCGTGAGTCGACGGAGAAGCCGTTCTCCTGGACGACGTCGATCACCCGCGACTTCATCGTGGTGACCCGCATCGCGGTTCCATCGACGGTCAGCGTCACCGTCTTGGCCGCCGAAACGGCATACCCGCCGGCCAACGCCAGTCCCAGCAGTAAGGCGCCAACCACAAGGCGCAACATCGGTGATTCGGTTTGATGAAGTTTCGTAAGCAGATTCAATGTGCGACTATCCCGACCTAACCAACAACCTCAGCAACGACCCAGCAGCAAGTTCCAGACATTTCAGCCGAATTCAGCTGAAAACGCCAAAATGGGCCCCAGAGGCCCACCCGTACGATCACAAGACGGTAACGAACCGATCAAAGCTGAGCAACTCCGGCACGCCGGGTGTTAGGGCCACCCGCCAGCTGTGTGACCCAGTTCATACGCCCGCACGGCATTGCCCGTGGTGATCTGGGCCACTTCCTCGGGACGGCGATTGACCAGCTCAGCCAGTTCTCGAACGGTGTAGGGCAGGCAATACGGCTCGTTCGCTGTGCCGCGGTAGGGGTGCGGGGTGAGAAACGGCGCGTCGGTTTCCACCAGAACCTGCTCCAGCGGTATCAGCGGAACAGCTTCCCGGAGGTCCCGGGCGTTGCGGAAGGTCACAGTTCCGGAAAGACTCAGCAACCATCCGGCGGCCACACACTCGCGGGCCATCGCGCTGCCCGACGAGAAGCAGTGAAAGATCACGGTGTCCGGCGCGCCCTCGGCCCGCAGCACGTCGAGCACCTCGCGGTCGGCCTGCCGATTGTGGATCATCAACGGTTTTCCGGCGCGCTTGGCCAGGTCGATATGCCACGCGAAGGCCTCGCGCTGCACGCCGGGCTGCGCGCCCCCGTCGAGGCGGCCCGGCCAATACATATCCACCCCGGTCTCGCCGACCGCCACGACACGCGGATGGGCCACCAGTGCCTCGATTTCGGCTCGTGCGGCGTCGGTGAGCGCGTCGGTGCGGGTGGGGTGCAGCGCCACCGCCGCGTAGACCCGTGGATCCCACTCGGCCGCCCGGGTCACCCAGCGCGCCGATTCCAGATCGTCGGCGATGGTGACCACCGCGCGCACACCGACGGCCGCGGCGCGGTCGACGATGGCGGCGACGCCTCGAGCGTCGCCGGCGCCGCACGCGTCGAGGTGGGTGTGCGCGTCGACCAGTGGGGCCAACGGCTCCGGGGCGGGCGGTGCTTGCCGTGTGGCGGGCCGGGTGGTGCTCACGCGCACACAATAGGACCACCCAATAGGGTGGGATCCCAATGAAGCCATGGCAGCCCTATTACGTCACCACCGCGATCGCGTATCCCAACGCGGCGCCGCATGTGGGTCACGCATATGAATACATCGCCACCGACGCGATCGCCCGGTTCAAGCGACTCGACGGCTTCGACGTGCGCTTCCTGACCGGCACCGACGAACACGGCCTGAAGGTGGCGCAGGCCGCCGCGGCCGCGGGCGTGCCGACCGCCCAGCTTGCCCGGCGCAATTCCGACGTCTTCCAGCGCATGCAGGAGGCGCTGAACATCTCCTTCGACCGGTTCATCCGCACCACCGACCCCGACCACTACGCGGCGTCGCAGGAGATCTGGCGCCGGATGGAGGCCGCCGGTGATCTCTACCTGGACAACTATTCGGGCTGGTACTCGGTGCGCGATGAGCGGTTTTTCGTCGAGTCGGAGACCCAACTTGTCGACGGCACCCGGATCGCGGTCGAGACCGGCACACCGGTGACCTGGACCGAGGAGCAGACCTACTTCTTCCGGTTGTCGGCCTACGCCGACAAGCTGCTGGCTCACTACCAGGCCCACCCCGACTTCATCGCGCCCGAGGTCCGACGTAACGAGGTGATCAGTTTCGTGTCCGGTGGCCTCAAAGACCTGTCGGTGTCGCGAACGTCGTTCGACTGGGGCGTGCCGGTGCCCGAGCATCCCGACCATGTCATGTACGTCTGGGTGGACGCGTTGACCAACTACCTGACCGGCGCCGGCTACCCGGATACCGGCTCGGAGTCGTTCCGCCGCTACTGGCCCGCCGACCTGCACATGATCGGCAAGGACATCATCAGGTTCCATGCCGTCTACTGGCCGGCCTTCCTGATGTCGGCGGGCATCGAGTTACCGCGAAAGGTGTTCGCCCACGGGTTCTTACACAATCGCGGCGAGAAGATGAGCAAGTCGGTGGGCAACGTTATCGACCCGGTGTCACTGATCCAGGCCTATGGCGTGGATCAGGTCCGCTACTTCCTGTTGCGGGAGGTGCCGTTCGGCCAGGACGGCAGTTACAGCGAAGAGGCCATCGTCACCCGGATCAACACCGATCTGGCCAACGAGCTCGGCAACCTGGCCCAGCGCTCGTTGTCCATGGTTGCCAAGAACCTGGGCGGGGTGGTGCCCCAACCCGGGGAGTTCTGTGATGCCGACACCGAATTGCTGGCGACGGCCGACGGATTGTTGGATCGGGTGCGCGCCCACTTCGACCGTCAGGCAATGCATCTGGCGCTGGAAGCGATCTGGCTGATGCTCGGCGACGCCAACAAGTACTTTTCGACACAGCAGCCATGGGTGCTGCGCAAGAGCGAGTCCGAGGCCGACCAGGCGAGGTTTCGCACTACGCTCTACACCACGTGCGAGGTGGTACGCATCGCGGCGCTACTGGTGCAGCCGGTCATGCCGGAGTCGGCCGCCAAGATGCTGGACCTGCTCGGCCAACCCGAGGACCAGCGGGCGTTCAGCGCCGTCGGCACCCGGCTCGCGCCGGGCACCCAACTGCCGCCGCCTGTGGGGGTATTCCCGCGATACCAGCCGCCGCCCGAAGTCGAGTGAGCGGAACGAGCGCTACAGCAAAGTCCAGGCGGGAACGAGCCGCACGCCGGAGACCCTGATCCGGGGCGCCTCGTCGGGAACCGGACATGTCATCACGAGGTCATAATTGCCTTGTGCTACAAGCAAATTCGTTGCCGCTCGGTGCGGTTGCCGCCGCGGTGCCGTCGTCAACGACCACCTGTCGTCCGGTGCCCCGCAACGAAATGCGGCGGCCCCTGTCGCGAACCCGCAGCGAACTCCGACTTACCGGAAACCGCCCGGCCAACTCGCCGTCATAGGCAATAATCAAGGGCTGTGGAGCGCCGACGGAACCGGCAGGCAAGTCAATCGCCGATGATCGCCTTGAAGCAGTTGCCCGCGCTGGTAGTTCTGGAGCGGATTCCGGTCCCCGTGCTCGCCACTGGAGACGACGGCAGCATCTTGTTCACCAACACCGCGTTCGCCGAGATGGTGGGCCGCGACCCGGACGAGGTGCTGTCGCTGCGGTTCCATGAGATCTTCCATCAGTGCCCGCACTCGGAATCGTCGACGCTGTCCTTCCTGCATGCGCTGGCCAACATGGTCGTCGAGTTGGCCCACAAGGACGGCTCGGTGGTGCGAGCGCTGATGAGCAGGTCGGCCGTACGACGTGCGGACGACAATTTTGCCCTCGCGGTTTTTCAGGATCTGACCGAACAACTGTGGGAAGAAGAGCGCTGACCGTCCGCTGAGCTGCCACGACGTTGGAGGCGGACTTCACCGGGCACGGCCGCGATCAATGGCGGCTACGCATCGCCTCGCGAGCAAGGAATTCCCGGAAATAGGGCAGCGACGTCTCAACGGTCATGCCGGGAAGCAGAAGTCCCCATAGCTGACCCAATCGCTGTCCGGCGCTCTCGACTCGGTATCCATTGCCGCCGGATCGGGATAACGCGTTGGCGAGCAACCGCATTCCGAACGTCGCGCCGACAATCGACTCACCGACCAATTCGGGATCGACGTCGTCTCGCAGATCACCTTCGGCAATCGCCCGCCGGGCCTGGCCGGCCATCTCCCCCGCGCAGGCCCCGAAAAACTGCGCGGCAGCGGAGTTGAATCCGGCAAGGACAGCGGTTAGTTGCTCGGCCGCACGAGCCGTCTTGTCGGCATTGAGCAGGTGTGCGACGGCGAAGGTGCCATGAATCATGTTCTCCAGCGCGGGCGACGCCGACCCGCAAACGTTGCGAAACGCGCCGAGAAGCGCGTCGGAACCTTCCTCGATGATCGCTGACGCCAGCGCTTCCTTGGAATCAAAGTGGTGATAGAGGGCGCCTTTGGTCATGCCGGTCCGCTCGATGATCGTGCCCCAGCCGGCGGACGCGTACCCGACGTCGCCGAAAACGTCGACGGCGGCATCGAGGATCTTTCGCCGGGTTACCTCGGATCGGACCTGGCGTGCCATCGCTCCCGTACCTCCGCCAGTGCGGCGGCTCCGACGAGGCTCCGCACCTCCGCATCGCTTACTTTCCTGGTCAGCCGGCTAGCCTAACAGCCGCCGCCATGGCTTCGATCTTGGTCAACCCGGCGCCACCGGGGCTGTTGCCGAGCGGATGGCCAGCGCGGTCCGCCGGGTGACGAACTGCGTGAAGTAGTCGATTCTGTCCGGCTGCACTATTCCGCTCAGCACCAGCAACCAGCTTTTCTCGAGATCGCCGAGAAACCGCTCCGGTGCGTCCAGGTCGCTGGCCTGCCGCAAACCCAGGTACATCGACACGATCAGACGGCCAACGTCTTGCGGGTCGCGGCCTTCGGCGACGTCGCCTTCGAGGATCGCGCGCCGTACCACGGCCGCCAGGGCTTCGATCCACCCGTCCAGTAATTTCGCCTGCAGACCTTCGGTACGACCAACCGAGTCGAGCAGGTGCAGGGCAGCCCTGGCCATGTCCTGGCTGATGTCGCGGACGGCGATCAGGTAAACGAAGTCGACCAGCGTCTCCAGGCCGGAAAGCTGCCTGGCCAGCAGCTCCTCGACAGCAACCCGGCCGGCGGCGGTGTGTTGCTCGATAATGGCGACCGCCAGCGCGTGCTTGGACCGGAAGTGGAAATACATCGCACCCTTGGTGAGCTGGGCCGCCGCGAGGATGTCGTCGAGTCCGACATCGTGGTACGCGCGCCGCGCGAACTGATGCGCGGCGGCGTGCAGAATCTGCTGGCGCGTGGTGTCCGCTCGTCCGCTCGGCGAGTCGGTCGTGGTCTGAGCCGAAGAATTCATGCCGGCCGCCGCTGACGGTCGCGCCGCGCATGGGTGGCGTCTGTTTCCAGGCTGTCTTGAGCGGTTCCGAAACCGGAACCACCGGCCGGGACGATCGCCGTCACCTTCGCGATGCCCTCCTCGAGCGGGGAAGCCAGATGGTCATCTCGTGATGGCTTACCGGCTGTGCCTCAGGTTGCATTGACGCCGATTTCGAGGGTATCAGCCCGGTTTCTCGCTGCGACGCTTCGCGCGGGGCAGCACTATCCGCTAGACGAAATACTGCCGGTACGTTTAATGGATATTTCCATGCGAGTGGTATGCCCAAGGCCGGACTTGGCCTGGCTAAGCCGCCTCACGCACCGTTCGTTGCGGTCTGAACGTCGCGCGGAATGTCGAGCGTCGCGACGGGATAAAAACCGGAATCGTCGCGGCCATCGCGGGCCAACTGCATCGGAGGGTAATTGACCACATGCGAACCGTTCGGCTTGTGCTGTTGCCAATCTACCGACGCCCGCAACGTGTAATGCCCCGCCGGCAAGCCGGCCAGTTCGACGCGAACCGCCTCGGAGGCCGACGCCGGTATGGGCTGCTGAGCGGTGCGGTCCCCGGGCGCCTCCGGGACCAGCGACTTCAGATCCACCGTTGCGGGCAACGTGCGAACGGTCTGCCCGGTGAAATCGACCAATCGGTAACCCGGGACCCATTTCTCGGTCGCGGCCGCGGAGCCGTAGTTGGTCCATACAACCGAGATCGTCGCGACTTTGCCGTCCTTGCTCAGCCCCTGTGACCCGGGCTTGGCCTCCACCGAGTACCGGTAGCCCGCCGTCGCATTGGCCTGCGCCCACAGCACATACAGCTTGGGGTCCATCGGCGAGGTCGCATTGTCGTCCGGGAAGTTGATGCTCGAGGTCATCGAGACGTGATATCTCATGATGTCGCGCAGACCCTTCTCGTAGTAGGCCTGACGCGTGGTTCCGCTGGGCAGCTGGCACCATTCGGTGATCACCAGAGCCGTCGACAGCCGCTTGCGCAGCGCGGCGACAACCGGATCGTTGGTCTGCACGTAGTGGGCGGCGCTGCCGTCGGCCCACGCCGGCATGGGCGTATAGACGCCCAGGCAGTCCGAGCGGATTCCCACCGGCGCGGCCAGCTTCTTGGTGACGTCGTCGGCGAGCAGTTCCCGGATGATCTCCGGGTTGGCTGCGCTGGTCACCAGTTGGGTGCGGGGAAAGGCGCTGACGTTCGCCTCGACCAGGCGCTGGATGGACGCCTTGGTGATGTTCTGATCACGGAACTGGCTGTAATACCCGAGTGCGGCAACGCTGTCCCGGGGCGCTGGACCCGCGGCGTTGAGCGAGTCGCGAAGGTAGGCGATGTGGTTTTCGCTGAAATCCCCATACCCGGAGAACTCGAAAACGCTGAGTCGTTCGTCGCCGTCGTAGCGGCGACCCAGTGCCGCCAGTAGCTGTACGAAGTCGTTGAGATAGGTCGGATCGTTGAAGTTCGGCACCACCTGCAGCACCCCCGCCGCGGCGCCGCTGGCCGGCCCGGGATAGGTCGTGCTCGTGCCCGGCCGGGCGCGTTCCCAGTCGGGAATCGCGATGTTGGTGTTGTTGGGATACGTCGCATTGCAACAGGAGTTGTAGGCGTACACCCGAAGCGTCATCCGCATCCGCCGTTCGGCCAGCCGGCTCAGCGCGTCGTCGATCACGCTGAAGTCGTACTTGCGCTCGTCGGGGGCGTCGGGCGGCAACGTGGCCGGGTCGGTGGGCTGCAACTGACGCCACGAGACCCGCAGGCTGGCATCGTAGGACGCCGGCCACGCCGGATACCGCTGCTGGGCCGGATCGCGTTGCGGGAAAAGCGGTTCCAAGAGGTCTTCGTATTGGCCACGCAGCGGGTTGGGTATCTCCTGGACCGTCGACGGTATGGCCGGACTGACCATCGCGGTCAGTGGGCTGTTGTCGGGTTGGTGGCCGCCGCATCCGGTGAGCACCCCGCCCGGCAGCAAGACGGCGCACGCGGCAACGATCGATGATTTTCTAATTGCTCGAACCATTTTCACATTTGAGCTAGATTGCGCCGAGCGTCAGTGCCTCGCGGTCGGCGAGGAACGGCATCGGCATCCAGCGAGCGGACAGCAACGCCTCCATGGCGTTGCCAGGGACGGGGCGCGACAACAGGAATCCCTGCGCCCGGTGGCAACCGTGCTGCATCAAAGTCAGTGCGGCCGCAGGGGTTTCGACACCCTCGGCGACCACTTGGAGTCCGAACGCTTCGGCGAGGCCGATGATGGCGCGGACGATCGCCAGGTCGCCGGCGTTGGTGCCCAAATCGCGGACGAAGCCGGTATCGATCTTGAGCATGTCGACGGGAAGCGACTTCAGATGCGACAACACCGCGTAACCGGTGCCGAAGTCGTCGATGGCCACCTGCACACCGACGTCCTTGAGCTCTGACAACGTCTTTCGCGTCGCCTCGATGTCGTGCACGACCGCACGTTCGGTGATTTCCAGGCACACCGATCCGCCGTCGATGCCGAACTCCTCGATGGTGTCGGCCACACTGCGGACAAAGCCGCGGGTTATCAGCTGGACCGGCGAAACATTGATGCGCAACACCGCACTCTGCCCGACGCCGTTCTTGCGCCACCGGCTGAATTCGGCACACGCGCTGCGCATCACACATCGGCCGAGTTCGCCGGCAAGGTTGGTGGACTCGGCCACCCCGATGAACGAATCCGGCAGCAGCAACCCCCAAATCGGGTGTCGCCAGCGAACCAGCGCCTCGGCCGCCACGACCGCGCCGGTCCACAGGTCGACCTCGGGCAGGTAGTGCAGCAGCAGCGCATCGCTGTCGATATCGCCTTGCAGATGCAACTCGATGTCGTTGCGGAACGCGCTCTTGAGCGACATGTCGTCGGTGGACAGCGCCACCTGGTTGCCGCCGGCGCGTTTGGCGGTCAGCACCGCCTCGTCGGCCCGGCGCAGCAGATCGGTGCCGTCGTCGCGGCCGGGCATGCCCACGGCCAGACCGATGCTCACCGTCCGGGTGATCTGATGTCCACCGATTGCCAGCCGCTCGCACAGCATCGCCGATAACCGGCGGGCGAACGATTCGGCGGCTCCTTTGGACATCGCCTGGTCGGGGATCACGACGAATTCGTCGCCGCCCAGTCGGGCAATCATGCTTTGACTTCCGACGCACCCGCGAAGGCGCTGGGCAAAGACGCGGATGAACCAGTCGCCCGCGTTGTGGCCCAGATAGTCGTTGATCGACTTCAGTCGGTCGAGGTCCAGGTACAGCACGGCGACGGGCCCGCGGTTACCCGCCGCCAGCCGTTCGGACAGATGCGCCAGCAGCGCGCGGCGGTTATGCAGACCGGTCAGATCGTCGTGCTCAGCCAGGTAGCGCAATTTCTCCTCGGCGGCGATCCGCGCTTGCAGCTGTGCCAACAACGCGGCGACGGCCTCCAGCGTGTTGATCTCTTCACGCCTCCACTTCCTGGCGCCGAACTTCACGAAGCCGAGCACGCCGGTGGTCGCCTCCCCCGAGACCAGCGGAGCCGCAGCCACCGATGGCGAAGCCGCCGGTGTGGAGCCGCCCAGCCAGCGTGGAAAGAACCGGTTGTGGCGGTGCGGCCGGATGACAACCGGCTTCCGGCCGTGCTCGCACTGGGTGAGCACCGGGTCGGCGCTGGTGAAGTGGACGACGGCCTGCGGGTCCGGGTCCGCAACGTCGCGCCGCGGCGGCCACTCCGCCACCAGGACCGAGGCGCGAATCTCGTGGTCGTGGTGCCGCAAAAAGCTGGCGTCCACATCGAACTGTTCGACCAGTTGAGCGAGCACCCGCTGGCTCACCTGCGTTGCGGTGGATGCGGTCGCCTCCATCAGCTGAGTGGCTACGGAGGTGACGACGAGGTCCAAGCTGCGCGGCAAGGGATCGCCTCCGATGTGTGCACGTGTCCAATGTGGGCGACTACTCGGTTGACGGACGGTCTAAGGGGTCGCTCCTGTCGAATGCTCGCCGCTGCGCATTGGAGGGGCCCTGGTCTGCCTGGTTGTCTACCGGGTTCACCTGGGAATTCAGTCCATTTTCGTTGCGACAGCCTAGCATGGCGCGCCATTTCAGCCGCCCGGAATTCAGCACACGCATCGCTCCAATGTGCAAGCGCCGACCTCGATTCCGGCGCCCTCGACATGTCGAGGGCGCAATATTCAGCGCCCGCCATCCGGTTCTGTAAGCGTCGGGGAAAGTGAACCGGCTCACAATTTCCATCACGGCTGTCACAGCAGCCCGGTCTGTGGTGTCTCCAGTGCAGCAGTCATCGGCGATCCGTGATGATCTCGCCACAATGAAGAACAGGAGACTCCCAATGTTTGAGCCGACACCCTTGACCGGCCCACGGACTCATGTCGTCGTCGTCGGCGGCGGCTACGCCGGCACCGTGGCCGCCAACCACCTGCGCCTCAACGCCGACATCGACATCACGGTGGTGAACTCACGCCCGATGTTCGTCGAACGGATCCGGTTGCACCAGTTGGCGGCGGGCAGCGGCACCGCCACCGTCGAATACGGCACGCTGCTGGGCGAGGGCATCGAGCTGATCGTCGACACCGTCGACTGCATCGACTCCGCCGACCGCAGGTTGCTGCTGGCTTCAGGTGCCCAACTGGACTACGACTACCTCATCTATGCCGTGGGCAGCACCGCAGCCACGCCGGCGGTTCCCGGAGCTGCCGAATTCGCATACTTGCTCGCCGATCTGGACGGCGCGACCCGGCTGCAGCGCACCCTGATCGACCTGCCCGCCGCCGCTCCTGTCGTCGTGGTGGGCGGCGGGTTGACCGGCATCGAAGCCGCCTCGGAGCTTGCCGAGCAGGGCCGCCCGGTGACGCTGGTCTGCGGCGGCCCATTGGGGCCGTCGCTAAGCAAGCGCGGCCGGCGTTCGGTGGCCAAGCAGCTGCGCAGACTGGGCGTCGCGGTGCTCGAATCGGTCGCGGTCAGCCAGGTGCGCTGGGATGCGGTGGTGCTCAATGACCACACCGTGCTGCCCAGCGCGGCCACGGTGTGGACCGCCGGATTCGAGGTGCCGGATCTGGCCGCGCGCAGCGGGCTTCGCACCGACGCTCTGGGCCGGCTGCTCACCGACGAAACACTGACCAGCGCCGACGACGAACGAATCGTCGCTGCCGGCGACTGCGCCGCACCGTCGGACCAGCCGCTGCGGATGAGCTGCCAAGCGGCCGGGCCGCTGGGGGCCCAGGCCGCCAATACCGTGCTCAGCAGGATCGCGGGCGAAACCCCGGCGGAACTCAGCCAGGCGTTCGTCGGGCAGTGCATCAGCCTGGGCCGCTCCCACGGCACCGTGCAGCTCTCGCGCTCCGACGATACTCCGGTCAACGTGGTCGTGGGGGGCCGTACCGGCGCCGCGATCAAGGAAGCGATCTGCAAGGGCACGGTGTGGTCCATCCGGCACGAAGCCGCCAAACCCGGCTCGTACTTCTGGTTCAAAGGCGGCAAGCGGGACGCGCAGCTGCCGGCCGAGCATCAGGTCCCCGTCCGGTGACGACGTCGTCCGACGGCGGCGAGCACGCCCAGCGGTTCACCCTGCTGCGGCCGATGCTGTTCACCATCGCCTACGAAATCCTTGGCTCAGCAACCGAGTCCGAGGACGTGCTGCAGGACAGCTATGTGCGGTGGGCCGCCGTCGATCTGGCGACGGTGCGCGACACCAAGTCCTACCTGGCTCAGCTGGTCACTCGCCAGGCACTCAACGCCTTGCGGGCCGGCGCCCGCCGCCGGGAGGAATACGTGGGGCCCTGGCTGCCCGAGCCGCTGCTGCTCGACGAGCAGGACCCGGCTGCCGACGTGGTCCTGGCGGAATCGGTGTCGATGGCGATGCTGGTCCTGCTGGAGACGCTGAGCCCCGACGAACGGGCGGTCTTCGTGTTGCGCGAAGTCTTCGCATTCGACTACGCCGAGATCGCCGACGCGGTGGGCAAGTCCGCGCCGGCGGTGCGCCAGATCGCCCACCGCGCCCGCGAACACGTGCAGGCGCGGCGCAACCAGCACGGCGCGCGGCCGGTCGACCCGCAACTCCACGCCCAGATCACCGCACAGTTCCTGGAGACGGCCACCAGCGGCGACGTGGAGGCGCTGATGGCGATGCTCGCTCCAGATGCCACCTGGATGGCCGATAGTGGCGGCAAAGTGTCTGCGGCACGCCGACCGGTGGTCGGCGCCGAGCGGGTGGCCAGGGCGATCACCGGACTGATGCGCAAGGCGGCAGCGCAGTTGCAGCTGAAGGTCGTGACCTGCAACAGCGCGCCAGCGGTGCTCTTCTATCTGGGTGAACACTTGGAGGGCGTGATCACGCTGGAGATCGTCGACGACAAGATCACCAACTTCTATGTGATGCGCAATCCCGAGAAGTTGACGGCGTTGGCGAGTCCGCGTGAGATCAGCCGCGGCTGATCGGATCTCCTGGCGTGCAAAGATCCGCCACTCTGTCAAGCTAAGACGGTGCGAATCGATCGGCTCGGCGACCTTGGCGGGGCACCGCAGGTGCTGCGCGCCGTCGCTCGCGCCACCGTCCGACTGGGCTTGGCGCCGCCCGCCGCGTTGACCGGTGAGTGGTTCGGCGCGCTGGCGGTGATCGCACCGAGTGTGTCGGTCCAGCCGGTGGACCGCGGCGACGCGTTTCGGCTCCGGGAGGCCCCCGGTGAACCGGTGGCGCACGTCTCGGGCGCGGTGGGCGGCGGCTGGGTCGGCTACCTGTCCTACCCCGATCCCGGCGCGGACGGGCGGGGAAGCCGGATCCCCGAAGCCGCCGGCGGCTGGACCGATTGCGTGCTGCGCCGCGACCGCGACGGCCACTGGTGGTACGAGAGCCTGTCGGGCGCACCCATGCCGGACTGGCTGGCCAGCGCCCTGGCCACGACACCGGCGCCGGCCGGCCGGCCCGCGTCGGGGGCCTGCCGGATCGACTGGGCAGCGGCCGACCGGGAAGCTCATCGCGGCGGGGTGCTGGCCTGCCTAGCGGCGATCTCCGCCGGCGAGGTCTACCAGGCCTGCGTGTGCACGCAGTTCACCGGGACCGTCAGCGGGTCCGCGCTGGATTTCTTCATCGACTTCGTCGACGCTGCCCGCACCTCCCCGTCCCGGGCAGCATATGTCGGCGGCCGGTGGGGCGCGGTGGCATCGCTATCCCCGGAACTTTTCTTGCGGCGCCACGGCACCGTCGTGGCCTCCAGCCCGATCAAGGGCACGCTGCCGCTGGAGGCCTGGCCGTCGGCGCTGCGGGCATCACCCAAAGAAGTGGCCGAGAACATCATGATCGTGGACTTGGTCCGCAACGACCTTGGCCGAGTGGCCATTACCGGGACGGTCACCGTGCCCGAGCTATTGGTGGTGCGCCGCGCGCCGGGCGTCTGGCACCTGGTGTCTACCGTGGCGGCCCAGGTTCCGGCCGACCTGCCGATGTCGGCGCTGCTGGACGCCGCCTTCCCGCCGGCGTCGGTTACTGGCACACCCAAACTGCGTGCCCGCCAACTGATTTCACAGTGGGAGCAGCATCGTCGCGGAATATATTGCGGCACAGTTGGTTTCGCATCACCGATCGCCGGTTCCGAGCTCAATGTCGCGATTCGCACCGTCGAATTCGATACCGCGGGCAACGCCGTCCTGGGCGTTGGCGGTGGGATCACCGCGGACTCCGACCCCGACGCCGAGTGGCAGGAATGCCTGCACAAGGCCGCACCCATCGTCGGGGGGGCGGGCCCGGCGACCGCCACCCGGGGCGGCTAGTCAGCAAACTGTGTCGACGTGCGGCGCGGCGGAATTTCGCGTAACGCCCACATGGCAGGCCTGGTGCGCCTAAGCTCCTAATCGGCGACCCGCGTGTTTCGCGTGGTCGAATGCGAGAGGGGTCCGTCATGAGAGTCGGTGTCGTCGGCGTTGCGGCCGCGGCCATGGTGGGGGGGACGCTGGCGGTTGCGCCGCTGACGATGAGCGGGCCGATGCGCACCCCGAACCAAGGGACGTGTACCGCCGGCCAGCAATGCGACCGCCTGGCCTCCGTGCTGTTGCCCGCGACCAGTGCGCAGCCGGGCAAACCCGCGCAGGCGGCGCCGGCACCGGCACAGTTACCGACAGATGCGCTGACTCCCGTATTGGCGCCGCGAGCCGCGCCGGAGGCCGCCCGCGCGGTACCCGGGGTCGCCTCGCCGGTGGGCCCTGGACTGCCTGGTGTCACCGACCTGGGTCCGGCCGCGCTGCCGGCCGCCCCTCCCCTGCCCAACGCGGCGCTTCCGCCGGGCCCCGGCCTGCCTGACATCGGCACGCCTTACATCGGCACGCCGTACCTCGGAGTCCCCGGCCTCGGCCTGCCCGGGGTGCCGAACCTAGCCAACGGACCTGCCGCCGTCGGCACGGCCACCTCGGTGGTGAACGGCATCCTGGGGATCGGTGGCACCATCGCCGGCGTCACAACGTCCAGCGCGCTGGCGGTCACATATGTGGTGCTCGCCTACAACGCCTTGCAGTCCTCGGGCATCCTGCCGCAACTCAACTCGACCGCCAACACCATCGGCTCCATGCTGTTTCCCTCGGGGCTACCCTCCGTCAGTTTGCCGACGTTGAGTCTGCCGGGCCTGCCGGCTCTGTCGGGGGTGTCGCCGGCGGGCCTGATCGCACTGGCAGGGGTGGGCGGTCTGCCAAACCTGAGTCTGCCGAGTCTTCCGGGAGTGTCGCCGACGAATCTGCTGGGGCTGGCGGCCGCCGGACTGCCCGGTCTGCCCGGAGTGTCGCCCACCGATGTGGTGGCCCTGGCGGCCGGTGGGTTGCCGCAGCTGGCGTCCGCTCTGCCCGGGCTGCAGGCCGGTCTGCCGGCACTGCCGGGCGTGGATCCGGCGATGCTCGCCGCGGCGCTGCCGGCGCTGGCGGCAGGTCTGCCGGGAGGCCTTCCGGCGGTTGATCCGGCGATGCTGGTCGCGGCGCTGCCCGCACTGACCGCTGGCGGTCTGCCGGCGCTGCCGGGCGGTCTGCCGGCGCTGCCGGCTCCGGCGCTGCCGGGCGGTTTGCCGGCGCTGCCTCCGCCGCCACAGCTGCCGACCATCCAGGGTCCTCCCATTCCCCCGCACCCGCAGTTGTGCACCCCGACAATCGGTCCCATCGGGAGTTCCTGCACACCCTGACCCGGACCGGGCCTTACCGGTCGCAACGTTGTTCTAGGGTGCCGCGTCGGTTGCGCGGCGGGCCAGCAGGACCGCATCGTAGAGCTGGCGTGAACGCACGCCCTGATGCGCCGCGGCCACCTCGCTGCAGGCATCCTTGACGCGAATACCGGCGGCGACCAGGTTCTCGACCTCCTCCACCAGCGACCGCAGGTCCGCGCTCGGGGTCGCGCCGGCGCCGGCGAGTACCACGGTGATCTCGCCAAGCCCCCCGCCGGTCGCCCAGTCCGCCAACTCGTCGAGCGAGCCACGCACCACTTCCTCATGCACCTTGGTCAGCTCCCGGCAGACCGCGGCCGGACGCGCCCCCCCGAGCTGTTCGACGGCATCGCGCAGACATGCGGCCAGCCGTCGTGGGGATTCGAAGAACACACAGGTGCGCTGCTCGTCGGCCAGCGAGGCCAGCCACGCCCGCCGCGCCGCGCCCTTGCGCGGGGCGAACCCTTCGAAGCAGAACTTGTCCGACGGCAGACCGGAGACCACCAGCGCGGTGGTCACCGCCGACGGCCCGGGCAGGCAGGTCACCGTGATCCCGGCATCGATACAGGCCGCGACCAGTCGATATCCCGGATCGTTGATCACCGGCAATCCCGCGTCGCTGACCACCAGCACCGTGGCGCCGGCTCGCATCGCGTCAACCAGCGCCGTCACCCGCAACGCCTCGACCCGGTCGAACAGGCTCACCACCCGCCCGCTGATCTCGACGTCAAGCGCCCTGGCCAAAGTTTTCACCCGGCGGGTGTCCTCGGCCGCCACCACATCGGCTCCGGCCAACGCGTCGATCAGGCGTGGCGACGCATCCGCGGGCTGGCCCAACGGAGTGGCGCCGAGCAACAGGCGGCCGGAACTCATGACGGACAGCCTACGATCGAGCTGATGACCGCCCCGCCCCAACAAACGTCCGCCGAGGAGCGTGCGGCACCGGTCATCAGCCCCGGGCCGCTGGTACCGATCGCCGATTTCGGACCGGTAGACCGGATGCGCGGCTGGATTGTCACCGCCGTGATCACGCTGCTCGCCGCGGTGACCCGGTTTTTGAACCTCGGCTCGCCGACCGATGCCGGCACTCCGATCTTCGACGAGAAGCACTACGCCCCTCAGGCCTGGCAGGTGCTGCACAACCACGGTGTCGAAGACAATCCCGGCTTCGGCCTGGTCGTCCATCCTCCGGTCGGCAAGCAGATGATCGCGATCGGTGAGGCCCTGTTCGGTTACACCGGGTTCGGGTGGCGGTTCAGCGGCGCGGTGCTGGGCGTCATCCTGGTGGCGCTGGTGACCCGGATCGTCCGGCGGATCACCCGCTCGACCCTGGTCGGGGGTATCGCCGGCGTGCTGCTGATCTGTGACGGGGTCAGCTTTGTCGCCGCGCGCACCGCGCTGCTGGACGGCTTCCTGACGTTCTTCGTGGTCGCGGCTTTCGGCGCCCTCATCGTCGACCGTGATCAGGTTCGTCAGCGCATGCACGTCGCCCTGACACAGAACCGGGTCGCCGAGACGGTGTGGGGACCACGGCTGGGGGTGCGCTGGTGGCGCTTCGGCGCCGGGGTGCTGCTCGGTTTGGCCTTCGCGACCAAGTGGTCCGGCCTGTACTTCATCGCGTTCTTCGGCACGATGTCGTTGGCGTTCGACGTGGCGGCACGCCGCCAGTACCAGGTGCCGCGGCCCTGGTTGGGGACGCTGCGGCGGGATCTGTTGCCTACCGGATACGCGCTGGCGCTTATTCCGTTCGCGGTCTACCTGGCCAGCTATGCCGGCTGGTTCGCATCCGAGACCGCGATCGACCGCCACCAGGTAGGTCAGACGATCGGCCCGGACAGCGTCCTCCCGCTGCCCGACGCGGTTCGCTCGCTGTGGTACTACACCGCCAAGGCATTCCACTTCCACGCGACGCTGACGAATTCGGCCGGCAACCACCACCCGTGGGAGTCCAAGCCGTGGAGTTGGCCGATGTCGTTGCGGCCGGTGCTGTATGCCATCGACCAACAAAACGTGTCGGGCTGCGGTGGCCAGTCGTGCGTCAAAGCAGAGATGCTGGTCGGCACTCCGGCGATGTGGTGGCTGGCGGTGCCGGTGCTGTTGTATACCGGTTGGCGGATGTTTGTCCGGCGGGACTGGCGCTATGCGGTGGTGTTGGTGGGCTATAGCGCCGGCTGGCTGCCATGGTTCGCCGACATCGACCGGCAGATGTACTTCTTCTACGCGGCGACCATGGCGCCGTTTCTGGTGATGGCCATCGCGTTGATTCTCGGCGACGTCCTCTACCAACCCGGTCAGGGCCGGGAGCGGCGCACCCTGGGGCTGATCGTGGTGAGCTGTTATGTGGCTCTGGTGGTGACCAACTTCGCCTGGCTGTTCCCAATACTCACCGGTCTGCCGATCTCACAGCAGACCTGGAACATGGAGATCTGGCTGCCCAGCTGGCGGTGAGGGCTTCGGATTGCGTCGAAATTGCCGCTACGGCTGTGGTTGGGCCACCATCCACGACCCTGGCGGCAATCTCGCCGACAATGTCGGCCGGTGAGCGCCCACATTGCCGCTACGGCTGTGGTTGGGCCACCATCCACCACCCTGGCGGCAATCTCGCCGACAATGTCAGCCGGTGAGCGCATCATCGGCGCGTGGCAAAGGTCTTTCTCGCAAGCGAAGCGCTAGCGGACGGCGCACTCACCCGAGGCCAATTGCGGTGGAACTACCGGCGAATCCAGCGCGGCGTCTATGTCCCGAAGGACGCGCCTCGGACGTTGCGTGACGACATCCGCGCGGCTTGGTTGTGGTCGGGGCGCCGGGGCGTGATCGCCGGCCGCGCTGCCGCCGCTCTCCACGGGGCGCGATGGGTCGATGACTTCACCCCCGTCGAGTTGTTAGGCCCGCTCAACCATCCACCGCCGGGCGTCATCGTTCGCCGGGAACGCTTCAGCGCCGACGACGTCGTCGAAGTGGCCGGCCTGCGCGTAACGAATGCGGCACGTACGGCCTTCGATCTGGGCCGGCACTTGCCGCGTGGCATGGCCGTTGCTCATCTCGACGCACTCGCCGCGGTGACCGGCCTCAAGGCGGCCGATGTCACGCCATTGTTGGACCGATACCGAGGAGCCAGGAATATCCGCGACTGCCGAAAAGCATTGTCGCTGATGGATAGCGGCGCGCAATCGCCGAAAGAAACCTGGCTGCGACTCGTGCTCGTCGACGCCGGACTGCCCAAGCCTGCCACACAGATCCGAGTGACCGACGGCCGGCTCGTGTGCTACCTCGACATGGGCTGGGAAGAGCCGATGGTGGCCCTCGAATACGACGGCGACCAACACCGACGCGAACGCAGACAGTATGTGAAAGACATTCACCGAGCTGAGGTGCTCAATGGTCTTGGCTGGCAGGTGATCAAGGTGATCAATGAGGACAGCGCCGAACTTATCGTCAAGCGCATTCGTGACGCATTGGCTCGCCGAGCCTCGAGATTGCCGCAACGGCTGTGAGCCACACCCCGACCACGACCATGGCGGCAATCTCGACATATGCGCTACAGCGGGTCGCGCGCGGCCGGACAGGACATGCAGCGCGGCCCGCCCCGGCCGGTGCCCAGCTCCGAGCCCGCGATGGTCAGCACCTCGATACCGGCCGCCTCCAACCGGGCGTTGGTCTGCGCGTTGCGTTCGTAGGCGACGACGACGCCGGGCGCCAGCGCCAAGGTGTTGTTGCCGTCGTCCCATTGTTCGCGTTCGGCGACGACGGGATCCAGGCCCGTGTCGATGACCCGCAGCTTGTCGATGCCCATCGCGTCGGAAGCAGCCCGCACAAATGGGGCCGCATCGCTGATCGCCACGCCATTGGCCGAACGCTGGATGGTGAACGCCGACAGGTTGTCGACGACGGCGGCATACATCACCACGGTGTCGACGTCCACCATGGTGCACACGGTATCCAGATGCATTTGCGCGCGCTTCTGGGCAATCGGCACCGCGAGCACGGTGTGCGCAAGGTCATCGTCGAACAGGCTGCGCGCCAAGGCTTCCGCGCCGGCCGGGCTGGTACGCTCGCCGACCCCGACGGCGACCACACCGGGGGCCAGCAACAGCACGTCGCCACCCTCGACGGGAGCGGTGCGTGATTCGTAGGCCCGCCGCACCCCGGTGAACCGCGGGTGATGGGCATAGATGATGTCGGTCAACGATGCCTCACGAACCCGCGCCCGCAACGCCAGCGACGGGATGACCACCCGCGGACCGATCCAGATCGACGAGTCGCGGGTGAACACCAGGTTCGGTAATGGGTCGATGACGAAATCGCCGCCATGGTGCATGCGGACCACCAGCGACACGTCGGTACGGATATCGGACGGCAGCTCGTTGAACGTCATCCCGGCGGTCAACACATGCGCCAGCCGGACCGGGTCCAGACTACGCAAATACGCCGAAAGCTGTTGCGCCAGTGGCAATCCGAGCCGACGCGCGTCAACCGCGGCACCGACACCCTGCATCCTGGCCGCCCCACTGTCCAGCGCCTCGGTCAGCAGCTGCGACAGCAGCAACACTTCCACCCCCCGCGCGCGCAGCAGTTCGGCGAACTCGTCATGCTCCTCCTGCGCGCGCGACACCCAGGGCAGCCCGTCGAACAAAAGCTGGTCGCTGTTACGCGGGGTGAGCCGGCGCAGTTCGGTGCCGGGGCGGTGCAGGATCGCGACCCGTAGCGTGCCCACCTCGGAATTGGATCCCAACTCGACGCCCACAGCATCAAACCGTAGCCGTGGACAGCCGGCAGGCGTCTCATACCCACTCCTCGAACTGGTGTGCGATAAACTTGCGGTCGTGGCGTTCGCGGTTCAGGGCTCACTGTTCGAGCACAACGAGCGAAGACAACTCGGCAACGGCGCCTTCATCGACATCCGCGCGGGCTGGCTCCACGGTGGCGACGACCTGCTCGCGGCGCTGCTGAGCACGGTGCCGTGGCGCTCCGAACGGCGCCAGATGTACGACCGGGTGGTCGACGTGCCGCGGCTGGTGAGTTTTCACGACCTGACGGTCGAGAACCCGCCGCATCCGCAACTCGCGCGGATTCGCCGGCGCCTCAACGACATCTACGGCGGTGAACTGGGTGAGCCGTTCACCACCGTCGGGCTGTGCTACTACCGGGACGGCTCCGACAGCGTCGCCTGGCACGGCGACACCATCGGCCGCAGCAGCACCGAGGACACCATGGTGGCGATCGTCAGCCTCGGCGCGACCCGGGTCTTCGCGCTGCGGCCGCGCGGCGGCGGAACCTCGTTGCGCTTCCCGCTGGCGCACGGCGACCTGCTGGTGATGGGCGGATCGTGTCAACGCACCTGGGAGCATTCGGTGCCCAAGACGTCGGCGCCGACCGGTCCGCGGGTCAGCATCCAGTTCCGGCCCCGCGACGTGCGCTAGCGGCCGCTGTCAACCCCGGATCGCGGCCACCGCCTTGACCAGCAGGTCGCGGGCACGCTGGACATCGACCGGCGCAACCGGCTGATTCGGAATCACCAGCGGGTTGGCGATCACGTTGACCTGGTAGTAGCCGAACTGCGCAGAGTAGTCGTAAAGTTCGCCGGTGCGGGTCGACCCGTCGACCAGGGCCTGCAGCACGCGATGCACGCCCAGCGTCTGGGCGCCGTCGATGTGCGGCGCGGCAACCACCTCGATGCCGCCTCGCACCTGTGCGCCGGAGAAGGCGATCCGGCCGCATTCTTTACCCGGGTCGTTGAACGGCAGCTGCTGTGAGGTCTCCACCGCGATCACCACGAACCGGTTCCCGTTGCCCTCGGCGGTGACGGCCGCCATATTGCCCTGCACACCGGACGGCATCTGTGGGCCCAGGGCCGCTTTCGCGCAGTTCGCCGGATCGAAACTCAGGCCGTCGGGCAGCTTGCGGGCCGCGAAGAACTGTGGATCGATAGCCCTCGGCGGGACGTCGTTGACCGTGAACCCCGGTCCGAAGCTGGACTTCACGTCGATGACCTTGGCAATGTCGGCCTTCGGCGACTGGGAGGCGCCCGGTGAACAACCGACGAGCAGGCACACCGCTGCCAGCGCCAGCACCACCTTCGACATCGTGGCCACCCTACCCAACGCGGTTGCTCAGCCCCGTAACGTCGACACCGTTTTGACCAGCAGATCGGCGGCGAACCGCGGTGGCAACGGCGGAAGCATGGACCCGGGGTCGGTGGTCAGCGTGGTGAACGCGTAGTAGTCGCCCAGGTAGGCGACGAAAATATGGGTGCGCGAATCGATTTCGGTGCCGGACTCCACGGATGTGCGGACATCGGCCACCATTCCGAGGGTTTGCGCGCCGTCGATCCGCGGCGCGTCGATGAGCCGGATGCCGGCGGTGGTGTGTCCGACCGACATCGTCCACTGGCCACAGCCGGCTACCAGGTCGCTTCCCGGCACCACCGGCCCCGGCCGCACGGCCACCACGACGGCGTCGACAATGCCGCCCTCCCCCGACCCGGAGACGCCCTGCGCGGACTGGTCGCGACCATCGCCGGGGTCGGCGAGGGTCGCGCATGGTGCGGGCTGGGCGGTCGCATCGGCGCCGAGGCCGAAAATCAGTCGCGGTGACGCCGTCACGGGAATGTCCCTGGTCACCTCGTAATCCGGCGGCAGCTCACGGCTGATTCTTTTGATGTTGGCCGGGTTGACGGTCGTGGGATGAGCCGACGGCGAGGTATGGGTCGGCGCGGTCACCGGCGCCGGCGATTGCGCACATGCAGCCGCCAGCGCCGTCGCCGTCACGCCAATCCACAACGGCCGCATGGCCCTCAGCTCACGGCCTCAATCACCTGGCGGGCCACCTGCCTGATCTGCTCGGCCATCTCACGCCCGAAACCCAGATCTCGCGGGCCGGGCACGTCGATGACCGTGGTGATGACCCCGATGTCCTCGCGCTGCCAGATCGCTCCGTGGCGGTCCATGATGGTGCGCATCGGCAGATTGTCCGACAGCATGCGCGCGGAGAACCTCTCGACGCCGCCGACGCGGGCGGCGACGGACAGCGCGCCGATCAGAAAGCTGCCGATCCCCCTGCCCTGATAGGCGTCGGCGACGGTAAACGCGATTTCGGCGACCGTCGGATCATGTTCGTCACGGATGAAACGCGCGTCGGCCACGGGGTCGACGCCGTCGATCATCACCCACACGAAGTGGTCGACGTAGTCCACCTCGGACAGGTAGTGCATCATCGCCTCGTCGGGAACGCGGGCCGACATGAACCGCCGATAGATCGTCTCGCTGGAGAAGTGGATGTGCCCGTGTACGGTGCGTTCGCTGTCGCCGGGCAGCACCGGGCGCAGCAGCAGTTGGGTTCCGTCGCGAATCCGTACCGGGACCGGGGTGATGAACGCGGCCAGGCGCTGGCGGACCGTGCGCACCAGCCGCTCCATGATCCCGGGGATGTTGACCATCCGGTCCAGCGCGTCGCTGCCACCGATCCAACCGGTCAGCGGCTCGACGGTGGTGACCGTCGCTGTCCGCGGGATGTCACGCAACAAGGCGATTTCCCCGACGATCATGCCCGGCAGCGCCTGCTCGACGATCACCGCGCCGTCGTCGCCGACATGGATGACCTCGGCACTACCCGACGAGATGAGCAGGAACGACACCGCCTGTTCACCCTGCCGCATCAGGACCTGGCCGGTCGGGGCACGCAGCGGAGCCAGGCGGGCGGCCAGTGGCAGCAGGTCGCCGGCCGGACATCCCGCGAAGATGTCCATTCCGGCGAGCTCTGCTGTCCTAGCGCCGGTCAATTCGGCCATCCCGTCCAATCCGCCACGGCGCCAAGCCCGGCTCGCGGTCCGATCCGCCCCAGGCTATGGCGTCGGCTACCGCTGCAGCAACACCGCACGGCGCAGATTAGCCTGACACCAGACAATTCAACCCCGGCCTCTTGGACCAGACCTGCGATGAACACCAGCCAGGATCCGCGCGAGTCGACCCGTGGTCTGCTCAATACGGCCGCCGTGCTGCGGCACGGCTTCCTCGACGTGTTGGGCGAATCGACGAGTTCGCCGGTTCCGACGTTTGCGCAGCGGGCGATGAACAGCCGGTTCGTGGCGACCGTGTACGAGCGGTTGTGGCGGCCGACGTCCTTCTACCTCGCCAGCGGTATCACCGCCCGGGCCGAGCAGCGCCGTGCCGCCGCGGCGTTGCGCCTTTCGACTGTTCACCGGTTGCTCGATGTAGCCTGCGGCCCGGGGAATTTCACCGCACCGCTGGCCCGCTGTCTGCCGCCCGGGGCTCTCGCGGTGGGGTTCGACATTTCCGAACCGATGCTGACTCGTGCCGTGGTGGACAACGACGGGCCGCAGACCTGTTACGTCCGCGGCGACGCCCGCGTGTTGCCGTTCGACGACGAAACCTTCGATGCGGTCTGCTGTTTCGGAGCGCTGTACCTGATGCCCGAACCGTTCCTGGTCACCGGTGAAATGCTGCGGGTATTGCGGCCCGGCGGGCGTATCGCGATCCTCACCAGCTATTCCGGACAAGCGGCGCCGGTCCGTAAGGCGCTGACCGCAACAGCCAACCTGATCGGGCTCACCATGTTCGACCGACACAGCTTCGTCGAGCTGTTCTCCTCGGCCGGTCTGGTCGACATCGAGCAGCAGACACAGCGGGCACTGCAGTTCGTCGCGGCCACCAAGCCCCGGTGAGCACCGATCCGCGGATTCTCGGGTGATTTGATCGGCGCGCAATCAGCGAAATCAGCGGAAAATGCCTTCTGGCGTTTGACGAGTCGAATGGAAAGCCCTGCGGCGCAACATCGTCGGTCAATCCAACGGCGCGACAACCCCGAAAGCCGGGGCCAGTGTGTGCCCGGAATTCCAGGAAGGCTCGGCCGTTTCGAAAACCACGCACCGCTTTTGGCGAACAACGCCAAAAAACGTCGCACGACACACCGGATTCGCGTCGTGGTGAATCGTCGCCGCAAATCTACCCTGAACCGCAATGTATGCGGGAGGACACGGTGGTGAGTAAGCACCCAGTCGATGGGATGTCGCGACGAGAGTTCATGGCTAGAATCGCCACCGCAGGCAGCGCCGGGGCGTTGATGTCGTTGGCCGGCCCGGTGATCGAAAAGGCCTACGGGGCCGGCCCCTGCTCCGGCCATTTGACCGACATCGAGCACTTCGTGTTGATGCTGCAGGAGAACCGCTCATTCGATCACTTCTTCGGCACGCTGTCCGGCGTCAATGGATTCAACACTCCCTCGCCGTCATTTCAGCAAAAGGGCTGGAACCCACAGACCCAATCGATTGACCCTGCCGGCGTGACCATCCCGTACCGTTTCGACACCACCAGGGGCCCAGTCCTCAATGGCGCGTGCGTGAACGACCCCGCCCACCAATGGATTACCATCCACCAGTCGTGGAACAACGGCGCCAACGACAATTGGTTGCCCGCGCAGGCTGCACAACAAACGCTGCAGGGCAACGTCCCGGTGTCGATGGGTTATTACACCCGCCAGGATCAACCGATCCATTACCTGCTGGCTGACACCTTCACCATCTGCGACGGCTATTACTGTTCACTGCTGGGCGGGACTTCGCCCAACCGGCTGTACTGGATAAGCGCCTGGATCGACCCCGACGGCGTTGCGGGCGGTCCGCTGCTGATAGACCCCAATATCCAACCGCAAGCCCAATTCAGTTGGCGCACCATGCCGGACAACCTCAGTGATGCCGGCATCAGTTGGAAGGTGTACCAAAACAAGCTTCTGGGAGCGCTCAACAACACGGTCATCGGTTACAACGGGATGCTCGTCGACTTCAAGCAGGCTCAGGATCCGCGCTCCAACATTGCCCGCAACGGCATCGCCCCGACCTATCCCTTGGACTTCGTCGCCGACGTCGCAGCCAACAGGCTGCCCCAGGTGTCGTGGGTGCTGCCCGGGTTTCAGGTCTCCGAGCATCCCGGCCTACCGGTAACGCCGGCCGTTGGTGGCACCGCGATCGTGAATATCCTCCGCATCTTGCTGTCCAACCCACAGGTATGGGAAAAGACCGCGTTGATCGTCAGCTTCGACGAGAACGGTGGCTTCTTTGACCACGTGACACCGCCTACGGCCCCCCCGGGAACTCCCGGCGAGTACGTCACGGTGCCCGATATCGACGCGGTCACGGGTTCGGGCGGCATCCGCGGGCCGATAGGTCTGGGCTATCGCGTGCCCTGCTTCGTCATCTCTCCCTACAGCCGCGGCCCGCTGATGGTGCATGACACCTTCGACCACACCTCGCAGCTGCGGTTGCTCGAGAAACGGTTCGGTGTGCCGGTCCCCAACCTGAGTGCCTGGCGACGAAGTGTGACCGGCGATATGACGTCGACGTTCAACTTCGCGGTCCCGCCCAACCCAGCGCCACCCAACTTGGACCACCCAGCGCTGCAAGCCATTCCGCCGCAGGTGCAGTGCGTTCCAGACACCGTGGCAACTTTCGCGAAGGTCACTCCTCCCTATCGGGTGCCCTTCCCTCAGGTAATGCCCACGCAGGAGACGACGCCCGCGCGCGGGATTCCCAGCGGTCCGTGCTGACGCTGAGCTACGAGGCGGCCTCGCAGACGCCGAGGAGCCGTACCACCGGTGTACCCGCTTCGTATTCCACGATCCACGGATCGCCGCCGTCAACTGGCTCCGAGGCGAGCCTGATCATCACCGGTTGGCCGCTGCGCCGCGACGATTGCGTGCAGTCGACCTGGAACAAGCGGTAGCCGCCGTCGTGCTCAACGGCCAGCGAAAAGCCCGGTTCCACCGATTCGACGGGCACTTTCTGCAGGTAGTACTTGGTGCTCATGCCCCGACTGTAGGGCCGCGGCAGTAGGCGGCGCCGCTCGCGAAACGCGGTCTTAGCAAATGTTCAGTCGAAATTTGGAACTTCATCAGACTTGTTACCGGATCCCCTCCGCCGCAACGCATTACCGTTATCGAAGGCACCGCGGCAACCTGGCTGGCGTCAGAGTAGCCTTCACGCTCATGATCGACCGCTGCAGCGTGCCACGGTGAGCGTCGCCGGATTCGTGCTCGGCCTGGTTGGCACCGTGCTCTCGGTGGCCCTGCTGACCTGGCAGCTATTGCGGCTGCGAACGGGCCCGGCAGCCAAACTTTCACCGGTCGTGGGTCTGTTGACGCCCGACGGGCTGGTGACCAACGACGCCGGCGGCCAGGCTCGGGCGTCGCTGGAAAACGCCGCGGAGCAACTTCCCGACGGCCGGTATGTCATCGGCGTCAGGGTGGTCAACACGGGGCGGACTCCGTTACCCGTGGCGGGCTGGGCGGTCCGCTGCGATCCCGACGGCGCGTCACTGCAGCCGACCCGGGCATTGGGCACCCCGGTGCCGTACGACATACCGCCGGGCCAGACGGCGCTCTTTCTCGCCGAGTTGCAGCACGTGACGGCATTCGCGGCCGCTATGGCGCAGCCGCGGCGCATCGTGCTCACCGTTTCGTCGCGCGGACGGACCCATGTGACCGGGGCCGTGGCACCCGGATTGTTGTCGCTCGGGTCGTCATAGCCTCGCGCCCAGGCTATGGCCCGTGGCGACGGTGACGACTACGAGCATTCGCTGACGACTGTCATTGACGGCTGCCAGTGAATGGACGTACGGTGTGCCGGTGCGGTCACCACAGGACAGCACCGCAGCGGAATCACCGGCCGGCATCCGGGAGGCTCGACGGCTCGAAACACGGGCACGCCTGTTCGACGCCGCGTTGGCGGAGATCGCGCGGAACGGAATATCCGGCGCCGACGTCAGCTCCATCGCCGCGGCGGCAGGGGTGGTAAGGGGGACGTTTTACTTCCACTTCCCCACCAAGGAACAAGTGCTGGTCGAATTGGAGCGAAACGAGGAGACCCGGATCGTCGCCGAACTCGTCGGCGCCCGGGCTGAGGACGGCGATCTGATATCGGTGCTTTCCCGGTTGGTGCGCCAGGTGCTAGATGCTGAACATCGTTTGGGGACAGTAGTTTTCCGGGACATGCTGGGTTTGCACTTCTCGTCGACGCGCCCGGGCGAAGACGAGTTGAGCCGGCACCCGCTCGCGGAGTTCTTGATTGGCGCGATCCGCCGGGCACAGGACGCAGGGCAGGTCACGCCGGATGCGGACGTGCGCGATCTCGCGGTGTTCTTCTTGACCGGGCTCTACGCCCTCCTTGCCACCGGTGCACACCATTCTCCGACACCGGATGCCGTGTTGAGCCGGTACGTAACCACGATTGTCAAAGGGATGGAGACACGATGACGGCAACCGGTATCGATGGCTACAGGGAGTTCCTGGCGCGGCGCGACGGCGAAGCCGACCTGCTCAACCGGCGCCTGACCAATCGGGAAAAGTTCATCAAAGACCTCGAGGCTCACCCGGTGCGGTCGGCCCGCCCGGCAGACCGATCGACGTTTCTTCGTAACCTGCGCCGGCGGCGACCCGAACCGGGTCTGGACCCAAAAATGCTGTTCCTGTTGGCGACGGCGAAGCTCAATCAGGCCGAACGCTTCGGCGTGGGACTTGGCGAAACCTACGGGCGCAACAGCGCTGAAGATGTGGCGCCCGAGCGGGTGTATGTAGAGCTCGAAGAGCACTACCACACCCGATTGCTGGCATACGCGTTGGACATCTTCGACCTGCCATTCCAGGTGGCCGCTCCGCCGTTCGTGATGCGACAGCTCGTCAAGCTGGGAGTGTTCCTGCCGGAAAGGTTCAGCTTCGTGTTCGTCGGCGCCGCGGAGATGGCGGGCTGCATCGTGTTCGACGAACTGCGCCACGTCGGCATCGAACTGTTCGACGACGAACTCGACGTCGCCGGGCGAATCGAACTGCTCTACAGCGAAATACTTACCGATGAGATCGGCCATGTCGGCTATTGCGCGTCGCGCTGCACGCCCGCCGAGCGCGCAATCATGCGCCGCATCTATCCGTTCATCGGGCGGCTGTTCGCCGAGCAAACCGCCGAAGTCCGGCTACTTCTCGATACACACCAGCTCCGCGCCCGGCTGCGCCGGCCGTTCGACGTCGAGGAACTGACCGCTGGTCTGAGTAACGAAACGTATCTCGCCGCGCATCCGTGACCGGTCGCCCGCACGGCGTGCGCGCGGGACGAAAGTGCCTTGCGGTTACCGGATTCGCACGCCGATAGGGCAGCGCCCGAGGTCCGGCTGCGTCGGGCCGCTGCGGTCACCCGGGTTGAGCCGCTCGCGATTGCCCCGCCCCCTTCTCCAGCGGATCATCGTTGGCAAGCACGTCCCCGGCGGTGCGACGGCTGGACCGCACGCCAACGGGTCTGCACGGGTATACCTGGGGACGACCGAACCACGGGGAGCGGCTATGACTTCTGCGGCTGGACGACCCAATTTCCTGCAATACCTCGCGTACTCGTACGGCCTTCGATGCCTGCCCCACTCGATGCGAAGTTGGGTCGCACGAGATCTGGCCGCCAAGGGAGCGGTCCGCCGGTTCATGCTCCTGATGGCGATACCGCCGCTGCTGGTATTGGCACCGTTCTGGCTATTGCCCGCGTCGCTGTACGTGCATCTCGAGATGACGCTACCGATCTACGTGTGGTCGTTGTTGATCTCGCTCGCGCTGAACAAGGTGTGGCGGCGGCACCGCCTGGCCCAGCATGGGTTGGACCCGAACCTGGTTGATGCGATCAAGCGGGAGAAAGACGCCAAGCTGCACGAGGAGTACATCCGGCGTTACGGCCCGCGCCCCGAAGAGGCGAAGCGGTACTCGAACAGCAATCCCTTTTTCTGAGGACGCTGCTTTCTGAGGACCCCGCATTCTGAGGACGCCGCTTCCTGAGGACGCCGCTCGCGGCGGGGTACCTGCCGCGAAATTGGACCCCGAGCCGGAAAACGGACTGCGGCATTGGCTCAGCGGTTCAAAACGATACGAATAGGATGTTAGAACCGCTATCATACGACTGTCAGTTTATTGACCCGCTGAAATCTTCACATCTATGAGGGTAGGTAACGAGTTCGGATACTGACGGTCGGAAAGAGCACCGTGGCTCGGCTCCCATATCCGTCAGCCTGCACGCGTTAGGGGAGAAGTGAATGTGTTTCGCCACCGAGGCTCCGCGATGACGGGCGGAAAGCCGACTTCTGCGGCGTCTGCGGCTGAAGTGCCGCCCGCGGCAGCCGACTCCGCCGCGAGGTGGTCGTGCTTCGCCGCAGCTGGGGAGCCTAGCCACGGCCAGGGTTTGACGTGATGGATTTCGGTGCCTTACCGCCGGAGATCAACTCCGCGAGGATGTATGCCGGCCCCGGCCCGGGATCGCTGGCGGCGGCCGCGGCGATGTGGGACAGCTTGGCCGCCGAACTGCACGCGACCGCAGGTCATTACCGGTCGGTGATCGCGGGATTGACCAGCGGACGCTGGCTGGGCCCCGCATCACTGTCCATGGCGTCGGCGCTCGGGCCCTATGTGGCGTGGACGGCCGGGGTGGCCGCACGGGCGGCGGAGACTGCCAGTCAGGCCGTGCTTGCCGTCGAGGGCTATGAGGCCGCTTTCGCGATGACGGTGCCGCCTCCGGTGGTCGCGGCCAATCGGGCTCTGCTGGCGGCACTGGTCGCCACCAACTTCTTCGGTCAGAATTCGACGGCGATCGCGGCCACCGAAGCCCAGTACGGCGAGATGTGGGCGCAGGATGCCGCGGCGATGTATGAATATGCCGCAAACTCGGCGACCGCTTGTGGATTGACCCTGTTGATCTCGCCGCCGGAGGTGATCAACCCGGTTGGTCTGGCCGGGCAGAGCAACGCAGTCGCCCACGCCGCGGCTGCCTCGGCAGCAGACCAACTATCGCTGGCCGGCCTGGTGTCCTCGGTTCCGGCCATGCTGGACGGGCTGGCATCACCCCTATTCGGGCTTGCGGAATCATCGTCGTCGCTGATGCCCACCCTCGCGACCGTCCCGGTTTATGCACTTCCCAGTTACTTCATGGCCGCGGCAACCCCGCTCTATTCGATGTCGTCCATCCTCGGAATGGCCCAAACAGCACAGGGTTTGGCGAGTGGGGCAGCTGCTGCTGCGCAAGCGGCAGCAGAAGGGGCCGCAGGGGCAATCAGCTCAGGGGTCGGTCTGATCTCGTCCGTGGGTCCAGGCGTGGTGGGCGGCATGGGCAACGCGGCGTCACTGGGCCCGTTGTCGGTGCCGGCGGGTTGGACCAGCGTGATTCCGACGGCGAACATGGGCGCCGCCGCCGCGTTGCCGAACGGCCTTGATGCCGCCACCGCGGCGCCAAGCCTGTTGGGCGCGGCGCCGCGATCCGGTTTGACCGGTCCGGGCCGATCTGTCGGTCCCCGATACGGGATTGTCCCCACGGTAATGACCCGTCCACCGGCCGCCGGATACACGTAGGCCGTTGACATGGCCGGTCTATGGCTAGGTTCTGCGAATCGCCAAAGCAGCGAGCAAGGCAGCGGCTCATGAGCGTGGACACGGTGCCCGAAACCGGTGTGCGGATGATCATCGGCGGCACCATAGTCGAGCGCCGGGAGTTCGACGACGTGCTGTCGATCATCGCGTCGCGACTGCAATCCTCACCGACAGCGAGCCTGGCCGTGGGCTCGGTGAACCTCGACCACCTGTACCACTTTCGCAAGGTCATGTCGGCGCCCGCGGGTCCGCTGGACTGGCTGTTACTGGCCGACGGCATGCCGATCGCCTGGCGGGGCAAGCTGCTCACCGGCAAGCCGTGGCCCCGGATCACCGGGGCCGACCTGCTTCCCGGCGTGTTGGCGCTGGCCGAAACGACAGGCCAGCGGGTCGGCTTTTTTGGCGGTAGCGCCGAAACCCACCGCCTGCTTGCCCCGATCTTGCGCAAACATCATCCAGCGCTTGCTATTTCGGGAATGTGGGCGCCGGACGCCGATGACATCGAGGCGCTTTCTGAGCGGTTGACGGCGATGATTCGCGCCGCGGGCACCGACATCCTGATCGTCAGCCTCGGCAAGCCGCGTCAAGAACGGTGGGTTGACCGGTACGGCTGCGCGACGGGTGCCCGGGTTTTGCTGCCCTGTGGCGGTGCCATCGACTTCCTGGCCGGCAAGACCAAACGAGCTCCGAGATGGATGCAAAAACTCGGCCTGGAATGGTTGCACCGCTTGATCAGCGAGCCGCGGCGGCTGGCCCGCCGTTATTTGCTGCAGGGCCCTATCGCCTTGCTCCGTGCCGCACGCGCGCAGCTGATCTGCTATCCCAGCCCATACTGCGTGGCCACGCCGCCACGTGATCACCCCGATTTCAGCGGCGCCGTCCGCGATGCCGCGCGGCCCGAGCCGGCAACCGTGTAAGGGAAAGCGAGCCAGCGTGATCCCGTCACCTCACCGCCGAACCGACAATTCGCCGGTAACTCTGGCTCCGGTGCGCACGCCCGATCGCAATGCAATCGGGCGATGGCAGCACCGATACTCACAGCGGCTGCTGATCACCGACTCGGTGATCGTCTTCGCCTCGGTCATGCTCGCTCAATACGTCCGCTTCGGCGATTCGCCGAACAAGTCGGGTTACCCGGGCCCGGTGATGACGCTGTTCTCCTTTCTCTTCGCAGCACTCTGGCTTTCGTCGCTGGCGATATTCCACACACGATCACCGCACGTGATCGGGGTGGGGATCGACGAGTACCGGCGAATCAGCAGCGCGTCATTTTGGACATTCGGGATCATCGCAATGGTGACGCTTCTCGCCAAGATTGACTTGGCCCGGGGCTATCTGGCGGTGGCGCTTCCCGTCGGCACCCTGGGATTGCTGACGAGCCGCAACAGCTGGCGCAGGTATGTCCGCCGGAAGCGAGCCCGGGGCGAATATCAGACGATGTCGCTGGCTATCGGAGACCGCCAAGGACTTTCACGCCTGGCACATGAACTGGACCGTAACCCACTCGACGGCTACGTCGTCGTCGGGGTCTGCATTCCCGGATATGGCGCGCCCCGCGGCGAAATCCTGACGGTCGAAGGCCGCAAAGTACCGATTCTCGGAGACGAATCCTATGCGGTGGCAGCGGTTGAGGCCTGCGGCGCGGACACTGTGGTGGTGACCCAGACCGAGCATTTCGGCGAGCACGCGATCAGGAACTTGATGTGGCAGTTGGAGACGATGGACGTCGATTTGGTGTTGTCGCCGGGGGTGATGGACATCGCGGAAGCACGATTGACCGTCCGGCCGGTCGCCGGATTCCCGCTGCTGCATGTCGAAAAGCCGCTATACACCGGTGCCCAGCGCTTTCAAAAGCGGACATTCGACTTCTGTTTCGCGCTGGCGGCGCTGATCCTGGTATCGCCACTTCTCATTGCGGCTGCTATCGCGATCAAGCTGACCAGCAAAGGACCGGTCTGCTACCGATCCGAACGTATAGGTATTAATGGCGAGCCCTTCATGATGCTTAAACTCCGAACAATGGAGGTCGACGCCGACACCCAAATCGACCGCCTCTTGTCGATGAATCAGGGCGCCGGTGGAATATTGTTCAAGATGCGTCAAGATCCCCGGGTCACACCTGTCGGCAGATTGCTCCGCAGATTCAGCATCGATGAGCTCCCCCAATTCGTCAATGTCATCAAGCAGGACATGAGCGTGGTCGGGCCGCGGCCTCCGTTGAGCCGCGAAGTCGACAGCTACAACGGTGATGTGAAGCGTCGACTCCTGGTGAAGCCGGGCGTCACCGGAATATGGCAGGTCAGCGGACGCTCAGAACTCACCTGGGAAGAGTCGGTGCGGCTGGATCTGTCGTACATCGACAATTGGTCAATGGCAGGTGATCTCATGATCATCGCCAAGACGGTGAAAGCCGTCGTGACGGGGCACGGAGCATACTAGGTGGCCGTGAGCCATGACTGAGCCGACGGCACCCGGTGCGGTAGCACCATCGGTGCCGGTCGCGCGGTTGGCTCACGCGTTCTCGATCCAGCTGATCTGCCGGATGCTCGGGATGCTGGCCTCGGTGGTCTCGGTGGCAATGACCGCTCGTTATCTGGGCCCGGACCGCTACGGCCAGCTCACCATCGCGGTCGCATTCATCGGAATGTGGGCAAGCCTGGTCGATCTCGGCGTCGGGCGGGTGATCGTGCGTCGGGTGACCTCCGGCCACGACGATCTGGAGCGCCTGGTCCGGATCTACAACGGGATATCCCTGCTGTATTGCGTTCCGCTCGCGGCGTTGGCGGCGGGAACCGGCTTGCTGCTGTATCGCGACCACCAAGTGCGGGTGATGCTCGTGGTGTTGTCGACGCAACTGCTCATCGTGACAATGACGACACGGCTCGAGCCGGTGTTTCAGACCACCGTGCGGTTCTTCGCGGTGGCGGTCTCCGACGTCGTCGGGCGGTTGGCCACGCTGGCCGTGATCGCGTTTCTGGTGGCGGAACGAGCCGACGTCATCTGGTTCGCGGTAGTACAGCTCATTCCGACGACCCTGCAGGTGCTGATCCAGAGCAGCGCTGCCGCGCGTCATGTCTCGTTGCGTCCCAGCTTCGCGTTGCGCGAGGCCGCGGATCTGTTGCGGGAGAGCCTCTTTCCGATGGGCGTGACAATGATCACCGTGCTGTACTGGCGCGCCGACGGGGTGATCCTGTCCTTGGTGAACAACCATTCCGAGGTGGGCGTTTACGGCTTGGCGTCCTCGATCGCGCTCAACACCCTGGTGGTGTCGGTGTTCTTCCTCAAGTCCACGCTCTCGACGGCCACCGAAATGTTTGCGCGCGATGTCGCGGCATTTGCCGGCTTCATGCGCCGCAGTGTCGAGCTGATGTATTTCCTGGCGGTCCCGGTCGCGGTTGTCGGCGCGTTGCTCGCCGCACCGCTGATCAGGTTGTTCGGCAACCAGGCATTCGTTGGCCGCGGCACACCGACGCTGGCGCTGCTCTTCGTCGCGGTGGCATTGCGCTTCGTCACCACCACTCTGGGCGAGGGGCTGTTCGCCAGTCACCGCCAGCGGTTCTGGTTCTGGCTGTCGGTCGCCACCCTCGCGTTCAACGTCGTGCTCAACCTCGCCCTGGGCGGGCGGCTGGGCGCGGTGGGAGCCGGCATCGCGCTGGTGTGCACGGAGCTGGCCAACATGATGATTGCCAGCTGGTGCCTACACCGTCAGTGCGGTTACCACACGCCGGTGACGTTCTTGCTGCGGTTGCTGGTACCGACCGCGGCGAGTGTCGGTGTGACGCTGCTGCTTTCGGGTCAGCACGTGGCCCTGGTACTGGGTGCTGCCGCTGCCGCGTACCTGGCCACCAGCGCGGCGTTCGGCCCGGTCACCTGGCAGACTTTAGCCTTGCTGCGCCGCGATCAGCTGGCGGCGTGACCGTGAGAACGGACCGCGCGAATCTGGTGCATCCCGTCGGCGCTACCGATGCGCTGCCTCCGGGCCCGGCAATACCACAACTAAAGGCGGGCCACCTGATTGATGCATGTAGTACGGTGTGGCCGTGATCAGGACTCGCGAGGACTTGCGGGCATACCTGGCAGCGGACCTGAAAGCACACGGCTTGCAGCGTTGGCGGCTCCGTCACCGAATCTTGAAGCGTTCAGCCCATTTTCAGCGCCTGCTGCGAAAATCGGAGTATTGGACCAATACCGCACGGACCCCGACAGCACACGTGGTGGCCGCATATCTAAGGTTACGAACCAAGTTCTTGGGCGAACGACTCGGATTCGACATCCCGCGCAACGTCTTTGGCCCGGGTCTGTCGATCGCTCACGCCGGCCTGATAGTCGTGCACTACAAAGCTCGGGTCGGCGCGAATTGCCGGATTCATCACGGAGTGACGATAGGAGAGGGGCGGCCGGGCCAGTTCCCGACCATCGGCGACGACGTGTTCATTTCGCCGATGGCGATGGTGCTGGGCGCCGACGTCGGCAACCGCGTCGCCATCCGACCGGGCGCGGTGGTCACCAAATCGGTGCCGGACGACGTCGACGTCGCTGGGTATCCGGCCCGGATCGTCAACGACCGCCACCCGGGCACGGCGCTCACCGAGGACTGACGGTGCCGGTAGCAGAAGCGAATGTCGTTGCCGCGCTGCTACTCTGGTGTCGCCGCGGTTATCCTCACGGACGGTTGCGCGACGGGCTCCGCCGGCCCGCGGGCCTGGCGCGGGAAGCGGTGTGGGCATGACCCGCGAAATCGACCGGGCATATCTGCAACGCCCAGTCGGCGACTCGCCCACGCTGCCGTCGGAGCGGTCACTTGCGGTGCTGATCGTGTCCGGCAAGAGCCACGACGGCCTCGAGATGTGCCTGCACAGTGTCGCCGAGCAGCTGCCCGAGCTACCGGTCTACGTCTATGACAGCCGCTGCCAGGGGTGCCCCGGCCGCGAGGAACTGGCCGCCGGCCACCCGACGGTCCACTGGGTGCCGGGTCCGGGGAACCGCGGCTTCGCCGCTGCCTTCAACGCGCTGGTGACCCACACCCCGAGCGACGCCGATCTGCTATTGCTCAATGCCGATGCCCGGATACGGGGACCGTTGACCCGCACCAGAGAATTGCTTCGCCGGCCTCGGGTGGCGGCAGTGTCGCCGATGGTGTATGACGACACCGCACCCGGTGGGCGACCGTGGGATATCGCGGCCCGCCGCGAGACCCTGATCCGGGCGCTGGTTGCCGCTGCCGGCTACTCCGACTCGCTGCGCAGCACGCCGGTGTCACCCCGCTACTCCCGCCAGCCACCCGAATCTAAAAGCATCGAAGGCTGTTTGGGAACTACCTGTCTGGCGATCAGCCGCGCGGCATGGAACACCATCGGCGGTTTCGACGAGGAGTTCTTTCGCTACGGCGAGGCGGCCGACTGGCAGAACCGGGCCCGCGCGGCGGGCTGGCGCGTTCTGCTGGCCGACGAAGTGGGCGCCGACCGGGTTAATCCGGTGACCGGCGCCGGCTCGACCCTCGAGGGTGCCGTCGCGGCTGCCGAACACCGCCGCAACCGAGACCTGGCGCGCACCAACGCCGCGCTGCTTCTCGAACATCAACACAGCGTTCACCACGCGGACGTCTACCTGGCCGCCACCAAGCTGGTGGAGCGACTGCATCGATCGAAGCGCCCCCCCGGCAGCAGCGCCCGGGCCGGCCGCCGAACCGACCCGCCGGCGATCGTGATCGTCACCAACCGCCTGGTGTACGGCGGTGCAGAGCGTCAAAAGGCGCTGCTAGCAACGGAATTAGACCGCCGGGGCTATCACGTCACCATTGTCTGCGTACAACGGTTCGGCCCGCTGATCAACGAAATTCCGCCCAGCGTGCGGGTGGTCCGCCAGCCCTGGTGGGCGCCGATCGTCGATATTCCGGCGGGCCCGGCGGTGCTCATCAGCGGCGACACCAATACCGAGACGGGATTTGCCACCCTGTGGCGCGCAGCTGCCAAGGGCCGGCGCTGGTTGGTCGCCGCGCACATTCCGCCGGATGACGGCCGGCCCATCTACTCCCGGCCACTGACCGCGGCGATGCGCCGTGCCGACGGATTTATCGTTCTGGCACAACGTCATTGGGAGATGCTGGCCGTACACCATCGACTTGGCGGACGCCGCTTCGTCGCACCCAACGGCGTCGCCACGGCCGGCGACCCGGCCCCCCCGATCCGGGGCGTCGGTGAGCCGCCGCACCTGGTGATGCTCTCGCGGATCGTCGAGCACAAAAACCCGCAGCTGTTGATCGAGGCGCTCGGCGGCCTCACCGAGATGCGATGGCGGCTCTCGATTTTCGGTGACGGCCCCGACCGGGAGCGGTTGCAGGCGCGCACTCCGACCAGGTTGCGCGACCGGGTTCAGTGGCGCGGCTGGTCGGCGGGCCCCGGGCAGGCATTGGCCGACGCCGATCTGCTATGCGTCCCAAGCCGTTCCGAGGCGTTCCCGCTGGTGATCCTCGAGGCGATGGCACGGGCGGTGCCGGTTGCGGCGTCGGCGGTGTGCGCGGTGCCGGAAATGCTGGACTTCGGAAGGGCGGGGTTCGTCGTCGAACCCGTGTCGGTGTCGGGATGGCGAGAACAGCTGGCCGAGATCCTGGCAGACCCCGCCGCGCTGCCATCGGTGGGACGGCGCGGCTTCCACCGGATGCAACAGCACTACACGGTTGCGGCAATGGCCGATGCCTACCTCGATGCGATCGCCACAGTGCTATGAATCCGCCTCGGGTGCTGTGGCTTTCACCGTGGATGCGGTCGCTGGCACGGGTGCAGGCGGAGGCGCTGATCCGCCGCGGCACCGAGGTCCTGCTGGTGACCTCCGACCAGCATCCGGAGTCGGGCGCGGCCCGTGACTACGAGTTGGTGCTCGATCCACGGTTTCGCACCGCGGCAACCTGGCCCGCGAGCCTCGCGGCGTGGCGCCGCGTCCGTGACTACCGGCCGCACGTCGTGATCGCCGAGCTGGTTCGCGATCCCCGCTGGATCGCGCTGGCCGGCCGGGCTCCGCGTATTCAGCTGGTGCACGACGACAGTCCGCACGACCCCGTCGAACACCGGCCGGCCTACGAACACGCCCTCTTTGACCGCTGGGGCGCCCGCTCGGTGGCCACCGTGACCTACAGCGACTACGTCGCCGCGGCCGTCGCCACCCGCCGCGACGTCGCCGGCACCCGGGTGCATGTCGTGCCGCTGACCAGCGACCTGGCCCCGGCCCTGGTGCCGCCGCTAGTCGGCCCGGAAGGACGCCATGACTTCGTCATGATCGGCCGGCTGCACCCCTACAAGAACGTCGAGGTGGTGCTGCAAGCCTGGCAGCGGCACGTCGGCAGCGGCTGGCGAGGTGACAACCTGGTGCTCATCGGCGGGCCACTGGACGCCGGCCCGCTGCCCAAACACACCCGCTGGCTTCCCGGCAGCTATCGCTACCGCGACGTGGTGACGACGCTGGCCGCCGCGAAGGGCTCGGTCGCCCACTATCGGCGCGCTTCACAAAGCGGTGTGCAGGTGCTCTCGATGCAGCTGGGCGTCATGCCGATCGTGTCCACCGCCGGTGCGCTGCCCGAATACCAGCCACCGGGCCGCCCACCCATCGGTATCGACGACGTGGCCGGTCTGGCGGCCGCCTTCGACGCGCTGGCCGACCCGGCCGTCGCGGCGCGACAGGGAGCCGCGGCGGCACGCCACTACACGCGGCGATTCGCCGTGGACCATACCGCGGATCGCTTGCTGGACGTCATCACGGCGGTGGCGCACCGCCGGCCTTGACCAGGGAACCGCGCGAATTTCATTTCTCGGCGACGATGGAGAGGGTTTCGGAGAAAACGCCGAACTTGGAAAGCATTTTTCCGCACCCGCGGCGCACGGCGGGAGCGCGTAAGACACGCAGAAATCTTTCCGCGACGAATTCGGCCCGTAGAAATGAAATCCCCGCCGCGTCCGGTCCACCAAATCTTCTCACGCCGAACGCCGTGAGGATCAGCAGGAATCGCCGGGGTACAAATCCATAATGTATGGAGCGGTAACCGGCCCGCCGGGCGGCGTCGACGAGTTCGCGGCACGTGTATTCTTTCAGGTGCATCCCCGCCGCCTCGCCGCATTTGAATACGCGCGAGACGTCGTGCGGCCCGGTATATCGATGGGGAGTATTGAAGATATATTTACCACCGCTTTTCAATATGTTGCGGACGCTTCGTAGATGACTATCCAGATCGTCGGGGTGGATATGCTCGATGAGCTGGTCGGACACCACGATATCGTAGGACTCGGGAGGTTCGAACTCATCGAGATGCACGCCGTCGGATATCGCCCAGGAAGGATTCGCGCGTGACTCGGGCATCAATTTCTGTCCCCGTTCGCGAGTGATCTCCGTTCCTCGGCAGTCATAACCACCAGCCGCCAGAAATGAAATCAGGCCGCCCTGGCCGGAACCGATTTCATAGATCGATTTCGGTGGCTGCCCGATCAGGTCGACCCATCTCCCGAATTTTTCGTGGGGATTTTGCGGGTCGGCTTTCTCGGAAAACTGGTTGAGCCACTCCAATTCCGCGTAGAGGCGGGTGTAGCAGTGATCGAAGGTATCCCACCGGTCTGCTGGAGCCGATTGACGCAGTTCTGACGTCAATTGTTTTTCCAGATCCCAATGAGCTAATATCATCTGCTCGGTGATGTTCACCTCGGCCGGAATGCCGTAGGTTTTCTTGTAGCGTGAGATTAACTTGTTTCCCCTGGGTTCCACCGACATTCCCGGTTGACTGTCAGCCCCGCAGCCTTCCGCGGCGGCCGCGCAGCACGATCACCGCTGCGCCGATGACGGCCAGCGCAGCCCACGCCCCGCCGAACCACCACAGCCATCCCCAGTCGGAGTGACTCTGCGATGCCGGAACCGGGCCGGGCATGCCCAGGCGGTCGACGGTCACCGGGTCTTGCCCGGGTACGGCCACCAGCGCGACACCTTTGACGCCCGGCCACCGGGTGCTGTCGGCGTCGAGCCATCTGAGGAGGTCGTCGAGCTGCGCGGACGCGCCGTTGGAGGTGGCGATCAGCAGCGACCGGCCGCGGTTGAAGACCGTCTGAAGAGACGCGAACCGCAGTGTCGGGTCCAGTGTGAGCTTGGTGGGCTTGCCGTCGGATCCGAAGGCATTGATGGTGATTGGCCCGGTGGGCCCCGCGGACACCGGAAGCACGATGTCGGGGTGGTTCCACCCGTCAGCGGCGATCACGATCGCCGGATTTGACGAATCGATCGCTTGTCGCGGGCTCGTCACGGCGGTGTCGATGGGTATCGAGCTGGTTCGCTGCAGGCCGACCATGATGTCGACGGCGCGCGCGGTGTCGCTGAACGAGTGGGGCTCGATGCCCACCTGGACCGTGGGCATGAGCGCTTGCGGCACCGATGACAGCCCATCGGGGACCGGCGGTTTGGCGGGGCTACTCTGCACGGTGGTGTCGCCGTTGATGGTCAACGACAGCAGCTGGTCTCCGGCGCCGGCGACGTAGAAGTCTCCACAACGGCCAACGTTGCCCGAAATATCCAGCGTCACAGTAAGACCGGTCCACCGCTGCAGGAGCCGATCCGGGACATCGATCCAGCGGTCAATGGTGCCGTGGCCGTCGGTGGGCCAGTGGTCAATGACTTCCGGGCCGACTGTTACTTCTATCTGACCGCTCATCGTGGTCGGCGTCGGAGAGTAGGACCCCCGCAGATGGACGCGCACCGAGTGGATGGATCTGCCAAACCGGGTCTGGTCCAAGCCGATCACCACCCGTGGTTGCAGCCCCGTGGAGTTGACCACGGGCTGACCCAGATCCCGCAGCGTGGTGGTGTCGCCGGGCAGTTGGATGCCGCTCTGCAGCGATGTGGCGACGGCCTTGGCAGCCAGCGCCAACCCGGACAGGTTGCTGAACAGCAAAGCCGTGTCGGATGCGTTGCTCGGCCCGAGTGGTCCGGAGATCAACAGCCACGGCACGCCGGTGGCGCCTTGAAGGGAAAGCCCGTTGTCGGGTCCCTCTTTGACGACGACCTGGCGTTCCTGTGGTGACGGCGGCGTCGGCGGCCCGGCCTGCCCCTCTTTCAACGGCACCACGACGATCTCCGGGTTCTGTTTGCCGTAGTGCGCGGCGGCGGAGGTGGCCACTCGAATTGCCGTGTCGGACTCGGCTGCCGACGGCGATTCGGGCACAAATATGGTCAGTTTCCGCAGCACCGGCGGCAGGAAATGGGCCACCGTGGTGGGCGGCTGTTCAACCCCGGTATAGCCGACGGTTCCGTTGATCAGCCGCAACGGGCTCCATGGATAGACGCAGAATCCCTCTTGCGGCACCAGATGTGCACGCAGCAACACCGTCGCCGAATCGTTGACCACTTGCGCTCCGGCCAGCGGGATGACGATCGGCGCTTGGTCGGTGATGGGCAGGCTCACCTTCGCGATTTGACGCTCGTCCTGCGTGACGGTGATGATCCCGGACCGCAGGTTGATCGGCGGTTCCACGATCGCGTTCAAAGCCGCCGGTGTCAGCCCGCGCGGGACCGGCACGCTCAGCGCGATCGTGCCGTCCAAGCCGTAGAAAGCCATGGTGGAACTGGAACCGATATCGGACAACGCCAGGGTCAACGAGGCCGTCGTTCGGGCCGGTTCGCCGGGCTCGGTCGTGGTGCCCGGTTCGGTGGGCTCGGCCCAGGATGCGGGGGCGCTGACGGTCAACAATCCGATGACAGCGGCCAGTGCAATGACTCTGCCCATATATTTCCGACCCATCACCGGAACAGTATGCAGTGTTGACGCCGCGTCGAAAGCAAATAGAGATGAATCGCGGGCGCCGCTCACTGGGTAGCCGCTGAGCCATCCGTAAGGAAAGCCGAGCTAGCCAGGGTAAGGTCAGTGGCCAAGCCGAATGATGAACGGCTGAGCAAGATTAGCCGGTTTTTCGACGAAACCGAGACGCGCGATCACTCGCCGTCGGGGCGGGCAACCGATGTTTCACCCAAACCGCACGATTGACGGGCACGGCGCCGGACATACTTTCGCTGTCGCATTTCACACATTTCGGGGCTATCGGGCGCAGCCGAGGCTGCGCCGACTGGCCAGCGCTCCCCGCCCCGAGGTCCGGGGTAGCGGTCGACGGTGGCGCCTCGCCCGCTTGTATGCCCGTTCCCACGAAGTTCTTGTGGCTTGGGTCGGTTGGCTGAAAGTCCTCCGTGATGCTTGCTAGAGTTCCGGCTGATCAAGGTGTCGCGGTAGCAGCCGAGATGAGGTGGCCGCCCGGGGACGCAGCCAGAACTAGGAGGCCTCGTCGTTGCCTAGACTACGGCTCCGCGAGAACCATCCAGGTGGCAACCGATCGACACCATCAGGGCCGGTCCGCTATCCGATCCGGGTACTTACCGTCGGGACCGCGCCAACCGGACCCAACAGCCGCGGCGGCATGGCGGCGGTAACTCAGTTGCTGATCGAGGACAACGACCCGCGGTTCCACGTCCGCTCGGTGGCCACCTACGTCGATGACTCCCTGCCCGCTTGGCTATGGACGGGGATCTCGGGCATGCTCAAGGCTTCGGCGCTGCTGTTGGCCGGCGTGGTCGACGTACTGCACGTGCACTTTTCATTGCGCGGCAGCGTGGTCCGCAAATCCGTACCGCTATTCGTAGCGCGAATGCGGGGCATCCCGACGATTATCCATTGTCACAGTTCTCACTTCTTCACCTGGTTCGATGGGCTGCCGGCGCCGCTGCGCCGCGCCGTACGCGCGGCACTGCGCGCCGACTACGTGGTGCTGCTCGGTGAATCTCATATGGTGGCGTCCTCCGCGAGACTCGGATTCGAGGTGTCCAAAGCCCGACTCCTCTACAACCCCGTGGTCATGCCTCGCGACGCGCCGGCGCCGCGCACCCGCCGACCATTGTCGGTGGTGTCTCTGGGCAGACTGGGCGCCAACAAGGGAAGCTACGACCTCGTTCAGGCAATCGGCTTGCTGCCCAACGACATTCGGGCCAACCTGCGGGTGACACTGGCCGGTGATGGCGAGGTGGAGCAGCTACGTCAGTTCGTTCGCGCCAATGCACTCGACGACACTATCGACGTCGCCGGGTGGGTCGGTCCTGCGGATCGGGACCGGTTGTTGGCCGACTCGGCGATCTTCGTGTTGCCCAGCTACAGCGAGGGTCTTCCGATGGCGTTGCTGGAGGCGATGGCCAACGGGGTGGTACCGGTGACCACCCCAGTGGGCGCGATACCAGAAGTGGTGACCGACGGGGTGAATGGCGTGCTCGTCAAGCCCGGCAACCCAGCACAGCTGGCGGCGGCGCTGCAAGACCTCTTAGTCGATGCCGAATTGCGCGATCGGCTGGCCACCGCCGCCTATGCGCGTGCCAGCAAGTTCGACGTCTCGCGCTGGCGGGACGCATTGCACGACGTGTGGCTGGCCGCCGCCGCATCCCGGCGCCGCTAGGGTTTTAGCCTGCGCCGGCCGTCCCGCGGCTACCGCCATAGCGACGCGGCAGCCCGCCGGAGACCATCAGCCGGAAGTAGTCGAACGATGAATCGCTGCCGACCGCCAACCGCGGCAATTCCAGTGGATCGCAGCGACGGTGAGCGAATCCCGCCGTGGTCGTCAACGCCCAGCGCACACCACGACCGCGCAGGACGTCCTTAGCGCGAGCATCGAAATCCCGCAGCCGGCCATTAGGGTACGCGAAAATTGTTGGCGCGCATCCAGTCTCGCGCTCGATCGCCGCACAGGACTGTCCGATCTCCCGCTCGACCTTGTCATCGCTGCAGCGGGCGAGGATCGGGTGGGTCACCGTATGCGGATGCAGCGTCACCAGGCCGTCGCTCGCCATCTCACGGGCTTCGTCCCAAGAGAGCATCCGGAACGGACCGCCGTCGCCGCCATCGCGGTAGCCCAGCACCCGGAGCATATCGTCCAGCACGGCGATCCGTTGCGGGTCGGCCATGTCTTTCATCCGTTCAACCGCGGCCGCGTAGACCGCGCCGCGGTTGACGACACCGTCGAGTGAACGAGTGCCCAGTCCCAGCACGGCCAGATCGATCTGGCTTGCTTTGGTGCGAGCGATCGCCAGCCAAAGCCGGTCGGGCCAGAGGGCTTCGTCGCTGCCAATCATGCCCGTCGCCAGGAATACCGCCGCGGGTAGCTTCAGATCGCGCAGCACCGGGATCGCGTGGGTGGCGAGGTTGCGGGTGCCGTCGTCGAACGTTATCGCCATGGCGCGCGGCGGCAACGTCCCCGCCGCAAGTCGATCGAGAGCCTCGTGGAGCGGAAGGACGTTGAAGTGCTTGCCGATGTACTCAAGTTGACGTCGGTACAGCGCTGAGCCGAGCACATGCCAGCATGCCGGCGACAGCGGTTCGCTTTCCACACCGTGGAACATCACGATGGCGAGCAGGTTGCGGTGTCGCCGCCGGGCAAGCGTCGGAACACCGGCGGCACACAACAATCCGGCCGCGAAGTTCTTGAGGGTCGCGCGGGTCGCATGCGACGCGAGGCCGTTGAGTCGTGCCTTCACCCATTGAACTCTAACGACCGCTCGCTAGGTCTGGCTGTAACGCATTTCCGGATTGTTCCGCAGGCGGCACGGTGTTTGGTGGGTGCCGGTCGAAACCGCGACGGGGATGGTCCAATGTCACTTGCATTTGCTGCAATGGCCGGCTTCCCGAAAGGGCGCCCGATATTGTGTGTCGGTGCTTGCCTTCGACGCGGACGTCGACGCGGACGGCTTTAGCCGCCCGCGCTGGGCCGCCTCGGTTGACTGTGCGGATGGCCCGTGGTGATGCGTCGACGGGGCCGAAGCAGTGGACTCTTCCGACGGTGTCAAGGGTGCCGCCGCTCGTCGATTTCAAGCGCAACGGCTCCGTCACGGCGTGGAATCTGCTGTCTTACCCGGGCACCACAGCAACCGGCGGTGATCGATTGAGCAGCGCGCTACCGGACATCATCTCCCCGTCGCGGCTCACCCACATAGTGGACGTCGGAGCCAGCCGCAACTGCGGCGACTGGCCGTATGCGTCGATGCTCAACGCCGGCCTGTGTTTTGTGACCGGGTTCGAGCCGGGTCGGGAGGCGTTGCTCGAGTTGCAAACCAGATGCGGACCGAACGAGCGCTACCTGCCGTTTGCGCTGGGCGACGGTAGCTCCCAGACCCTGAAGGTCTGTCCGGCACCGGGGGCGATGACCAGCCTGCTCGAACCCGACCCGCGGACGCAGGGGCTGTTCAGTCTCTTCGATCGGTTCGGCCGGGTCATCGAGCGCGTCCCACTGCACACCCGCCGCCTCGACGACATCCGCGAAATCGAGCATCTCGATTTACTGAAGATCGACATCCAGGGAGGCGAGCTGGCCGTTTTTCACAATGGGCGCGGCAAGCTCGCCGACGCGGTGGCAATTCAGACCGAGGTGTCATTTATTACCCTGTATCAACACCAGCCCCCATTCGGAGAGGTCGATTTGGAGCTGCGCCGCCAGGGGTTTATTCCGCACTGCATCCCCGGCGGCGTGAAGAAGTGGGTGATCGGCGACTTCGCGGTCGGCGACCCCTTCCGGCCGCTGAATCAGATCTTGGAGACCGATATCGTCTATGTGCGCGACTTCGTCCGCCCGGACGGGATGACCGACGAGCAGCTGAAGCATCTGGCGATGATCGCGCATTACTGCTATGGGTCGTTCGACCTCGCGTTGCGCTGTGTGCGGTTGTTGGAGGACAGGCACGCGGTGGAGGCGGGAAGTTCGCCCCGCTATCTGCGGCTTTGCCGGAGGACCGTTGGTTACAAGCGAGCGATCTGGTGGGCGCAATACAGTGCGGCCCGGCTGACAAATCGGTTGCGGGCATGGGCAAATCCGGTCGCTTCCGCCGACGGTCCGAACTGAAGTGGCGCGGCCAACGAGTGCCACCCGCCGCTACGGTCCGGGTGACGGACGCGAAGCCGGACGTCAACGAAACGTGCGGAGGACCAAGTGAGTACTCGGACGGAATTGCAGACCGTCGACACCTACAACGAGGAAGTGACATTCGTTTCGTCGATCATCAAAGGTCTTGGCGGCCCACTGGAGATCCTCGAAGCCGGTTGCGGGCTCGACTGGCCCCTCGATCTCGACGGCGTCGACTATCGGCTGACCGGTATCGATCTCGATGCTGATGCGCTCCAAAGCCGGATCGACAAGATGGGAGACCTGCACGAGGCGATCATCGGCGATCTGACGGCGCCGGCGACCATTCCGGCCGGCCGCTACGACGTCATCTACAACTCGTTCGTGCTCGAGCACATACCTGACGCCGAGCGCGCGCTGGTGAACATGGTCAACGGGCTCAAGCCGGATGGGCTGCTGGTGCTGCGGGTCCCAGACCGGGACTCGGTGTACGGCTGGACCGCAAGGCGCATGCCCTTCGGGGTTCATGTCGCTTATTACCGGTACTTCGTTCGTTACCCGGGCGCCGGAAAGCCGGGCCACTCGCCGTTTCCCACCTACTATTCGTCCCTCATTTCCCGTGACGGGATACGCGACTTCTGCAGCAGAAACGGCTGCTCGATCATGGAAGAGCGGGGCCACACCTACTATGTGCGCGGCACCGGTGCACGGGTCAGGGTGATTCGGGCATACGCGAAAGCCTTGTCGGCCTTATCTTTTGGTGCTCTAGCGTGGCGGCACAACAATCTCACCTACATCATCCGCAAGTCGCAGCCCGGCCAGATCGACGGATGACCAAGCTTCGTCCCCCGGCGACCGGAAAACCTACGCCGGTCCGGTTTGGATGGCGACCAACGACTTGATCAATCCGGCAAACCGTTCGTACCAGATGGTCGACGACGGGAAGTATCGACGCATCTGCGAAATACCAATCAAATCAATCTCATCGACCTGTTCCTGCGCCTGCGCACGAGTGTGCGTTCGAATGTGGCCGCGGTTCCAGTGCATCGATATCTGCACGCGCGCCTCGTAGGGCAACCATTGCATGCCGGGAAAAAGCCAGTGCGGTTCGATCGGAAAATACCGATACGGCGTCTGCACCCAATGTCGGTCGCCCAGCGAGCGGACGTTGTCAGCCAATCGTTGGCGCCGCACGTGACCGCCCACGTGTTCGAGCAGCGAATTGGAGTACACCAGATCGAAGTGGTCGCTCACGATCGCCGCGGGCAGGTCACACGCATCCGCGTGGATCGCGACAATACCCTTGACCTGGCCCTCGACCGGCGGTTCCTGGGGCAGCAGGTTTACCACCGTGACCGATTTCGGCAGCACCGGCGCCAATAGCCACGACTCGGGTGTTCCGCCGAGGTCCAGCACTCGCATTTCCCGAAGCGACGGGAAGGTCTCGATGAGGTGCCGCCACCGTCGCGCCCGAGCGCGCCCGGACAGCGATCGTCTGGAATTGACGCCCGTAGCGGCATCCCGCAACCAGGTTGACATTCGCCCCGACTCTTTGAGGTCGCCCGTCGGTGAATCTAGCATCGCGGCATTAGAACACCTGCAGCCGGCAAGTGCCGCGTAGCGAGAGTAATCTGTCGCGGCGGCCGTCCGCAAGAGCGCAATGTATTCAGACATAAAGCGAGACTGGGCAATTCCGGCCCGGAATCGGCCTACGACGATCGGACACCGAAGACGGCATAAATGCTGACCGTGGTAAATCGGTCCAGCCGCCGGAACCGCTTGCGGGCCTTCTCGAGTACCGGCAGTAACCGTTTGTCGCCGCAGTTGTAGGCGAGGTGAATGATCCGCAGCCCACTGGCGGCGAACGCGGCCCGGAACTGGTCGGGGGTATTGCCGTTGAGGCCGATGTCCAAGAGCGAGCCCACCGGATGTCCGTTGTGCCGGGCGGCGGCCGCATACACCACACGCTCGGGCAAAATTGCATGCGCCCACGGCACTTTCAGCCCGGTGCGACCATGGTCGCCGTAGGGGCTGTAATACAGCGGGCTGAAGCCTGCGTAGAGAATTCCCTGTGGCCGGGCCAATTGCTTGTCGAGCGCCTTGAGCAACGACGCGACGTCCGGGGCATGCTCGAAGGCGTCCTTGGAGACGATCACATCGAATGGTTCGGCTACCGGCAGGGACATCGCATCGGCCGCTCGAAAAGTCACCCGGTCGAGCAACTGCGGAAATTCCTGCGCCACCTTGCGGTTGGCGAATGCGATGAGGTTCTCGTCCAGATCGACGCCCAGCACACTGGCCCCCGCTTGAGCCATTTCGATGGACAGCGCTCCGAGGCCACAGCCGACATCGAGCACGCGTTTGCCGGTCCAGTCCGGGGCCGCGAATCCCAGCCGGTGCCAATACTCTTTGTTGGACTCCGTCTGCAATTCGAAGAACTGCTCGGCGAACTCTTCGCTTTGCGTCAACGCGGCACTTCCCGTCTGTGCGATGGTGTGGCAACTGAATCTAGCCGGTTCGCCGATACCGTCGACACGAATCCACCTACCGCGAATGCGCTGCCGACGTGCTCGCCAGGCGGGTCCACAGCTGTGTCAGCCGCTGATACCAGCGGTCGAGTCCGAAGTCGCTAGCCCGCTCGCGTGCGGCGCTGCCCAGGTGCGCCCGCAGCTGTTCGTCGGTCACCAGTGCGCTCAGCGCTTCCGCGATCTCACCGGGGCGGCCGGGGCGGACGATCAGGCCGTCGACGCGATCACTGACCACCTCTGCGATGCTGCCGACTATCGTGGTCACCGGCGCCAGCCCGTATGCCATTGCTTCCAGCAGCGCCACCGGCAGACCTTCGCTGTAGCTGGGTAATACGAAAACGTGTGCGCTGCCGAGTAATTCGTCGCGTGCCGCGGGGTCCAGCCAGCCCGCCACGCGGATCGTCGCATCTAGCCCGGCGTTGCTGACCGCCGCGCGCACCTCGTCGACGTCGCCGTCCCCGGCCAGCGTCACCCGCAGCCGACGGCGAACAGTAGCGTCGAGCGAGGCGACGGCGGCGATCACGTCGTAGCTGCCCTTGCGTGCCCCCAGCCGACCCAACGACACCGCATGGACCGGCTCGGCACCGCTCTGGGTCACCGGTGTGTCCGGAATCCGGACTGCGTTGTGTAACACGCCGATTCGGCTACCGGCCAATCGGAGCCGGCTGGCGTACTCCGCGGCGTGACGCTCGCCCAGCACCAGCCAGCAATCGGCGGCCAGCATCCGCCGCACCGCTGCCCGGACCAGCGGCGGCAGTTGATCGAACCAGCCGCCGAAGTCGTAGCTGTGGGCGTGCACCACCGTAGGTATGCCGGTCAGCCGCGCCGCCCACAGCGGGAATGCCTTGCGGATCACGCTGCCACCGTGCGCCAGATGAACATGCAGAACATCGGTGTGCCCGCGCAGCACCAGCCAGGTGGCGCGCACCATCCCGTGGACCCCGACCCGCAGCCGCCGCCATCGCGGTTCGTCGACGAACGTCGGCACCACCGTGACATGGATCCGCTCGTCGGGATGTGCCGCCATGAGCGCGATCACCGCGGCCATGCCGCCCCGGCTGTCCGCGGCGATCGGCGCCGGACCCACCACCAGCACCCGCAGCGGCCCCGGCACCGAAGTCTCCCCGGCCCAATTCACCCGAGCCCACCGGTGAGCACCGGCGCCCGGTTGGCGGCCGTCCCGTCCGCTTCCGCGCCCGTGGACCGCGCGCCGGCGAACCCCATCGTCGCTCCCAGGGCCAGACCCAGTGAAACGGCGTCGGTCGGCATCTCCGGCAACGGCCATACGGCGGACATCGCGAGGAGGCCGGCGCTGACCGCCGCACTGATCTTCGCCGGCGCCGATGCCCGGCGCAGCGCCCGAAACAGCGGCGTCAGCGCGAACACGGCAAATGCCGCCATGCCCACCGCCCCGGCCTTGGCAAGCCACCACAGGTAGAAGAGATGGGAGTAGGTCGGATAGAACTTCATGGTGAACTCGTCCGGGTCGTTCCCGTACGGCAGCTGGTAGGCATAGCCCAGACCGTGGCCGAACAGCGGCGCCTGCGCGATCGCGCGGTCGAGGTTGTCGACTTCGCGCAGCCTGTCCAGCGTCGATGGGTCCACTGCCAACGCACCCGTCGAAACCCCGCCGAGCACCCGGCGATTGAATGCGCTGAACTGCTCGGCGACCCACGCGCCGGTCGACGAACCCTGCAGCAAGAACAGCGACCATGCCAGCGTCGCCGCAACGACGACCGCACCGATCGCGGTAAGGGTGACCGATCGGCGCAGGGTTGACCAGCTGAACCCGGCAAGTAGGGCGACGACGGCGGCCACCGCGAACGAGATCAATGGGTTTCGGCTGAATGACAGCAGCGTGATGATCGACGCGGGTGGGCCCAGCGCCAGATACATTGCGGGCCTGGCTCCCCCGACGATCGCGGCGGCGATCAGTGCGGTCAGCACGGCGGTGGCCGGTGTCTGGGCCGACAGGATGATCCGCAGGGCCTCGCCGGCACCGGTGCCCTGCAGGGTTTCGGCCCGGCCGGCGAGCCGGATGGCATGAAACGAACCCACGATTGCCATGGCAGCCGAGAACCACAGAATCAGGACCATCGCATGGATCGACCCTTTGACGTAATTGCCCTTCACGATCAGCAACGCAAGGATGAATCCGGCGACCATTTCGAGCAGCGTCGTCGATTCACGGATCACCACCCAGGAGGCATGTCCGGCGGCCAGTCCGGCAACGGTCGAAAACACCACCATCAACGCGAACATCCCCGGCAGGACGAAGTCGGAGAATCGCGGTTTCACGACCGGGATCAGGTAACAGATCGCCAGCACCAGCGCTGCCTGGTAGGCGTAAATCACCGCCGGGCCGACGACCTTGCCGACGTGCAAGTCGGCCGGCAGTGCCGCGAACGCCCAGAAAAGCGCGACCCAGACCATCGCTTCGGGCTTTGCCCAGTACACGACCAGGCTGAATATCGCTGCGATCAGCATCAGTCCCTGACCGGTCTGGCGTACCGCGAACACACCCACCAGAAAGCATCCGAACAGAAAAGTGGCGAACACTGCTCCGGTCGTCACCAAGCGATGGCGATCCCGCAGGTAGAAAATCACGGCGACCCGCTGACCTTTGCCCGATAGATCCGAGCCGCGGCTCTGGTGTGCCGGGGCACTCGGGCGTCGGTCAGCACGGTGCCGGCGAGCTGCGCGCCGGCAGCGCGCAGCGCGGTCAGCGCGTCGTTGAGTTCCTCGACGGTGGTGCGCCCCGCCCGCACCACTAACACCGTGGCTTGAACGGCGCCGGCCAGCAGACCGGTGTCGGCTGTCGCCAGCACCGGCGGCCCGTCGACCACCATTCGGTCGAAACGCGACGACAGGTCCGCCAGCACGGTGTCGATCACTTCCGGTAGATAGGCACTGCAGGGCGAAGTCTCGCGGCGGACGAATCGGGACGCGAGAATGAACAGCTTCGAAATCGGCGTCCGCTTCACGGTTTCGGCGGCAATAGCGGGGTTGGCCAGCGCGTTGGCCAGTCCCTCCCCCGATTCGACTCGCAGCAAACCGGCGATCACGGGTCGGCGGGTATCGCCCTCGACCAACAGCACGTCTTCGCCGAATTCGGCAAGCGCCAGCGACAAGTTCAGCGCCGTCGTCGTGGTTCCTTCACCGCCGAACGGCGCTGCCACCAGCACGCGACGGGCCTCGGGTCCGATGGCCCTGAGCAGTCGGGTGCGCAAACCGCGCACCGCGTCGTCGACCGTGACGTCGGAGCCGAACCGCGGTGTGGTGCCGTGCTTTCCGGGCAATTCGGCCAATGTCGGCAGGCCGGAAAGTTGTTCCAACTTCCCGCGGCTGCGGACGGTGCGATCGCTGGCCTCCCGGGTCAGTGCCACCGCGATGCCAAGCAGCACCCCGGCGGTGAGTCCCATCGCCAAGTTGCGCAGCGGCATCGGCCTGATCGGACGGCTGGGTATCTCGGGCTGCTTGACGACGATCGCGGTGGCCGTCGGCATCGGCTTCGGCGGCTGGGGTGCGTCCCGGCCCTGCGGACGCGCGTTGAGGTCGAGTGTCGGGACCAGCGTGGCAAACGAATCGGCCATCGCTCCGGCGAGCAGCGCGGCACGCTTGGGATCGGTATCGGTGACGGTGATCGTGAACAGCATCGACTTCGGGGTGTATTTCACCTGGGTATTGCTCACCAGGGTGTCGCCGCTGATCGGGAGTTGCAGACGACTGACGGCGCGCTCTGCTACGGCACGCCCGCCGGCAATCTCGGCGTACGACGACAACCGGTCTTGTGCAGCCTGCCCGCCCCAGTAGACCTCGGTGACGTCGGTCGCGCCAGCAATCGAGATGAAAACGGTGGCCGACGATTGGTACGCCTTGTTCTGGAAGATCGTGACTGCTGCCGCACCGGCCAGACAGGCCAGCAGCGCGGCCGCGACGAGTTTCCATCGCATGAGGAGGGTCTGAACGAAGGTGCGGAAATCCATCCACTGCCCTTTCTTGACCCGACCTTGACCCGACGTCACACGAATAGGGCCGATACTGTCTACTGCGCACCCGCGGCGCCGACCGCGAGCACATTATGCAGCATTACCGTGCAACGCATCGTCAAGATCGCTGCGTAGGGCCGAACAATCGCGAATTTTGCTGACTCCCGGTATGCCGCGCCGCGGCTCGCCTGCCTGGCAGGACAGGTAGGGAGTCGGGCATAGCGTAGGATCCACGCCGCAGCGTTATCTTCACGCCCAGCAACGAGGTAGCCGGTAGCGAATGGCCATGGACGCACAGCCGGTGATCGCGAGGAAATGCTGCTGGAGATACGCCACATGCCCCTAGCGCGCTCGGTCAAACGCCGGCTGGCCCCGGCGGTGAAAGCTGTCGCGCCACGCTTGTTCTGGCGGCGGAAATACCGATTGCTCCAGCGTCTCGACGAATCCGGCACGGACGCGCGGCTGGCGGCGTCGTTATGCGATCCGAACCGCATTTCGCTGGATATCGGAGCCGACGTCGGCGACGTCACGATCGCGATGCTTCCGGCGTCGCGGTCGGTCATAGCGTTCGAACCCCGGCCGGCCCAGGCCCGCGATCTGGCGGCCATGTTCGCTGCGGTCGACGCCGCGGTGCGGGTGGAGGCGGTGGCGCTCTCGGACAAGTCCGGCGTGGCGGCCATGCGTGTCGTCGACTCCGAACCGGGCCGGAGCACGATCGACACCCACAATGTCCTGGGCGACGTGGATGGCAGCGGCATCCAGTGCATCGACGTGCCGGTCAAGCGCCTCGACGATCTGCGGTTGGACGGCGTCGGCCTGATCAAGATCGACGTCGAGGGCCACGAACTGGCTGTGTTGCGCGGCGCCGCGGAAACGCTCCGGCGCAACCGGCCGGTGATTCTGGTGGAAGCCGAGGAACGCCATCGCCCCAACGCCGTCGCTGACATCACCGCGTTGCTGACGGGCTTCGGCTATGCGGGCTACTTCGAACTCGGCGACACTCGGCGGCCGGTCGAAGAGTTCGACCCCACGCAGCATCAAAACCCGGCAAACATCGGCGGCCCGGACGACTCGTGGGCGGTCCACGGCGTGTACGTCAACAACTTCGTGTTCGTGCCGGTGGAGGGGTGAAGCTCAAACCCTGTGGAGCTAAGGGGATTCGAACCCCTGACCTACTCGATGCGAACGAGTCGCGCTACCAACTGCGCCATAGCCCCTGATCGCTAGCAGGCTACCAGCCGCGGCAGCCGATTACCGAACCTGCCGGGGCTACTGACCGACGGCGCGCGGTAGATCGCGCGACCACCCGTAGTGTCGCATCGGGACCGCGCTGTCCAGGTGCTCGAAGATCGGGTCCTCGTCGTCGATTTCCAGGACCACCGCGCCGGGACGCCGCAACCGGGACGGCACCACGTCGTAGTCGCGGTCATGAGCGTTCTCCACGCCGACCCGCGCCCGCGCCATCCGATGCATCCGGCGACGACGGACCTTCTCCTCGATGCGGGTTTGCCGGCGCAAATAGGCCAGGTAGAGAACGGTGACTGTGATGGCGCTACCGCACAACCACCATGCCAGCGGCGTCACCTCGAAGGCCGCAACCGCCGAGCCCACCAGGACCAACGCCATCGCCATCAGCATGCGCTTGCGAAACGCGTACTTGCGCGCGCTCACCGCGGCGGCGGTCTTGGTGTCGAACCGGCGCCGCCGTGAGGCGCCGGGGGTGAAACTGGCCGGCACGTCGTGGTCGTCCTCGGGATCCTCCGCAGGTTCCAGACCGGATGAGTCCTCGACGTATTCGTATTCGTCGTCCGCACGGCCGGCACGGTCGGCATGCTCCCGGCCGCCGGCCCGCACCGCGAACAGTTCTGCGGTGTCGAGTTCTGAGTCGTCAGCGGCGTCGTCCTCGACGGCGGGTTCATCCGCATCGGATCGGCCATCGACCGCCAGCGGCGTGGGCTCGGCCATTCGGGCGCTGGCCCCGACCGGAAGCGCTCCCGCGTTCTCCTCGACCACCTCGACGTCCAGGTAGTCCGGCCGGTCGTCCTCGGTTTCGCGAGCCGCGCGCGCGGCGCCGACCTTCATGACGACCGCCCCCCGGCTGGCGTCGTCGGCAACGTCGGCGTCCTTCGCCACATCGTGGACCGGAGCGGTGTCCTGCTCCTCGTCGTCTTCGGCCTGGCCAATGGGCTCGGCGCCCCACTCTTCCTCGGGTTTCCAGTGGGGATCACTGCGATGACCGGCGGCGGGACCCGTGCGCTTGAGCAGTCGCGCGCTGGCACCACCATTGAGCACCCGGGTCGCCAAGGCGACGTCGCTGGTGCGCCGCACCGCGTCGCGTTTGCTGATGAGCATGGGCACCAGCACGAACAGCCAGAGCACCACGAGCGATATCCACAAGAGCGACTGCGGGATGCTTGGCATGGTACCTGCTCTCTTCGGTTCCGATCTCCGCGCGGCCCTATCGTTGGCCAACGCGGCCGGGCCATGCGCCTGAGGCAATTACACACCTGTAATTTGCCTCTCACAAGCACCACGAGTCACACGTGTCGCGTCAGCCACAATTTTCCCGATCAACGGCGGCTCGCCCGAGCCTTGCTGAACCGCACTTCGCGGCTCCGGCTCAGGGCAAACTCGCCAGGCCGGCGCGGATCAGCCTCGACACCACCGACCCGTCGACCTCTTCCATGGTGATCGCCACCAGCAGGTGGTCGCGCCATGCCGAGTCGACCTGGAGGTAGCGGCGCAGCAGCCCTTCCTCGCGAAAACCGACCTTCGCCAAAACGGCACGGCTGGCGGCATTCTCCGGACGCACGGTGGCCTCCACCCGATGCAGTCCCACCCGGCCGAAGCTGTGGTCGAGGCCCAGCGCCAAGGCACCGGTGGCCACCCCACCACCGGTATGGGTGCTCGGCACCCAGTAGCCGATCCAGGCCGATCGAAGCGCCCCGTGAGTGACGTTGCCAATGGTCAATTGACCGCAGAACTTCCCGTCGAGCTCGATGACGTAGGGCAGCATGCGGCCTTTGCGAGCCTCCGAACGCAGACCCGAACACACCGCCGGCCATGCGGCGACCGAATGCCGGATCGTCCAGTCACCTTCCGCGCTCGGCTCCCACGGCTCCAGGTGGGCACGATCGGCCATCCGGATCCGGCTCCACTGCGCGCCGTCGCGCATCCGGACCGGTCGCAATCGGATCACTCCCGCCCGGACCCGCAGCGGCCCGACGTTCATCGGCCACCCGGGATGGCGGTAACTCGAGCGCAACAGGTTCACAAGAAAGTGCCGCGGTTGCGCCTAGCCGTGCTGGGCCAGGAAGGCGACGTCGACGATCTCGCCGGTGCGAATCTGCTCCGCTCCGGTGGGAACCACAACCAGACAGTTGGCCTCGGCCAAGGTGGCGAGCAGGTGCGACGATCCGCCCGCGGCCCCGCCAAGCGCTTGCACCAGGTACTCGCCGCTATCCTGATCGCGCATCAGCTGACCGCGCAGGTAACCCTTGCGCCCGGCCACCGAGGTAATCGGCGACAAGGTGCGGGCCTGCACGATCCGGCGCATCGGCTGCCGCTTGCCCAGCGACAGCCTGATCAGCGGCCGGACCATCACCTCAAAAACCACCAGCGCGCTGACCGGATTGGCCGGCAGCAGAAACGTCGGAACCCGATCGCGCCCCAACTGCCCGAACCCCTGGACAGATCCGGGATGCATCGCGACCCGGACGACTTCCATCTCGCCGAGTTCGGACAGCACCGCGCGCACCGCTTCGGCGGCAGCACCGCCGACCCCGCCGGCGATCACCACCAGCTCCGCGCGGTTGAGCTGACCCTCGACGATCTCGCCGAGTTCCTTGGGGTTGTTGCTGACGATGCCGACCCGGTTCACCTCGGCCCCGGCATCGCGGCCGGCGGCGGCCAAGGCGTAGGAGTTGACGTCATACACCTGCCCGTTGCCCGGGGTCCGACAGATGTCGACCAACTCGCCGCCGACGGCCATGACCGACAGCCGCGGACGCGGGTGCACCAGCACCCGTTCCCGGCCGACCGCAGCCAGCAGGCCCACCTGCGCCGGGCCGATGATGGTGCCGGCGCGCACCGCGACGTCACCGGGCTGCACATCGTCCCCGGCATGGCGCACATAGGCGCCCGACGGCGCGCCGCGCAGCACCCGCACCCGCGACATCCCACCGTCGGTCCAGCGCAACGGCAGCACGGTATCGGCCAAAGCGGGCAGCGGGGCCCCGGTCTGCACCCGGGCCGCCTGGCGCGGCTGCAGCCTCGTCGGGGTGCGCGCACCCGCTTCGATGGTGCCCATCACCGGCAGGGTCACCACCTCGCGGCCCTCGAGGCTCGCGTCGTCGGCAAAGAACTCGGTGGCCCCCGGGCCAAGGTCTTGGCCGACACCCATCACGTCGACGCTGCGCACCGCGTAGCCGTCGATCGCGGCCTGGTCGAAACCGGGCAGCGGGCGCTCGGTCACCACTTCCTCGGCACACATCAGACCCTGCGCCTCGGCGATGGCAACCCGGATCGGCCTCGGGGCTACCGCGGCGGCCGATATTCGGGCCTGCTGCTCCTCCACAGAACGCACAGCACGCCTTTCCGTCGAGCCAGGTGGGCGAGCTGGGCCCGATCACCCGGCTCGCCCCGAGGGCGGGTCGCCCCACGCTGCCCGGCTACTGCTCGGTCAGACCCAATCGCGCCACCAACCATCGCCGCAACTCCGGGCCGTAATCGTCGCGATCCAATGCAAAGTCAACCGCAGCCTTGAGGTAGCCGCCGGGATTTCCCAAGTCGTGTCGGGATCCCCGGTGCACGACCACGTGCACCGGATGGCCCTCGGCAATCAGCAGCGCAATGGCGTCGGTGAGCTGGACTTCCCCACCCGCTCCCCGGTCGATGCGGCGCAACGCATCGAAGATCGCCCGGTCGAGCACGTAGCGACCGGCTGCCGCGTACATCGACGGGGCGTCCTGCGCCTTGGGCTTTTCGACCATCCCCTTGACCCTCAGCACGTCGGCCATCTCGGCATCCGGGGCCGGTTCGACATCGAAGACCCCGTAGGCGCTGATCTCCTCGGGTGTCACCTCGATGGCGCATAACACTGTGCCGCCTAGCCGGGCCCGTACCTTCGACATGGTCTTCAGCACCCCGGTCGGCAGCACCAGGTCATCGGGCAGCAGCACCGCGACGGCGTCCTCGTCCGCAGCCAGCGCGGGCTCTACACAGCCGATGGCGTGTCCGAGTCCCAGCGGCTCCGACTGCACCACGGACTCCACCTTGATCAGCTCCGGAGCGCGACGCACCTTGGCCAGCATGGCCGTCTTGCCGCGGGCCTCGAGGGTGCCCTCGAGCACCAGATCCTCGACGAAATGGGCGACCACACTGTCCTTGCCCTCGGAGGTGACGATCACCAGGCGCTCGGCACCGGCGGCAGCCGCCTCGGCGGCCACCAGCTCGATTCCGGGCGTGTCGACGACCGGCAGCAGCTCCTTGGGCACCGTCTTGGTCGCGGGCAGAAACCGCGTGCCCAGGCCGGCTGCGGGGACGATCGCCGTGAAAGGGACCGGAACATCTGATGACATCGTTCACACGATAACTCTCACCGGATTTGCCGGGTGGGTTCGGCGTGGCGAATTCCCGGCCTGTCATCGTTGTGGGCGTGACAACCGCAGGCAAGGCAGCGTTGCGGCGACGGGTGCTGGCCGCGCGTCGCCTGGTTGCCGACGACGTCCGGGCCACCGAGGCTGGGCTGTTCACCCGGCATCTGGAGCCGTTGGTGAGCGGCCACATCACGGTCTGCGCCTATGTGCCGGTGGGCGGCGAGCCCGGGTCGATGGACATGCTCATGGCATTGCGGCACCGCGCGGCACGGGTGCTGTTGCCGGTGGCCCGGGTCGCCGCGGACAACGTCCCATTAGCGCTGTTGTGGGGTGAGTACCGCCCCGGCGAGCTGGTGCGGGGCCGGTGGGGACTGCTGGAGCCGCCCGAACCCTGGCTGCCGGAATCGGCGGTGACCGAGGCCGGCCTGGTACTCGTGCCGGCGCTGGCCGTGGACCGCCGGGGCGTGCGGCTGGGCAAGGGGCTTGGTTTCTACGACCGCTCCCTGGCTGGGATGAACCCGCACACATGGCTGATTGCGCTGGTCCGCGACGAGGAATTGGTCGACGAACTGCCGCAGGAAGCACACGACGTGCGAATGACCCATGTCGTCACACCCACATGCGGATTAATCGCGCTCCCGTGCGGGAATGACTGATGTCACGTGGTGGTTCTAGCACTTGAGAAGGTAGAGTGCTAGCCCAAGCCGAATTTTCCGGAGGTTCTTGTGCCGACTTACAGCTACGCGTGCACCGAGTGCGCCGACCGCTTCGACGTTGTGCAAGCCTTCACCGACGAAGCGCTGACCACCTGCGGGAAGTGCTCCGGTCGGCTGCGCAAGCTGTTCAACTCGGTTGGCGTCGTCTTCAAGGGCAGCGGTTTTTACCGCACCGACAGCCGCGAAACCGACAAGAAGTCGAAGAGCTCCACCAACGGGTCGTCATCCACCGAGACCACGTCGAGCGAGACCAAGTCGTCGAGCCCGGCGGAGAAGTCCACCAGCACCGCCGCCCCGGTTACCGCGGGCGCTACGAGCTGACCGGTTATCCACAGGTCGCTTCCTGACCGGCATCGCCGGCGCTGCTTCGCGCATACGGTGTGTCGGTGGCCGAACCATCGCTGAACGCATCCCTGTTCAGCCGCCTATCGATGCTGCTGCGCCCGGACTGGACCCGGACCGTCCTGGCGCGGCGCATCGCCGCCGCTGGACTCGTCGTGCTGGCCGGCGTAGCAGCGCTGCGGTCGAATACCGAGGCCGAGGGTTCGCTGGTGGTGGTCGCCGCTCGGGACCTGCGCCCGGGCAGTGCTCTGACCTATGACGACATCCGGCTCGAAACGCGTTCGGCGGCAACGCTTCCCGATGGATCACGGGCCGACCTGGAGGCAGTGGTCGGTTCGACGCTGGCAGGCCCGGCGCGACGCGGCGAGGTGCTCACCGATGTGCGGATCCTGGGCAGCCGACTGGCCGAGTCGACTGCCGGTCCCGGCGCCCGCATCGTCCCACTCCATCTGGCCGATAGCGCGCTGATCGACCTTGTCCGGGTCGGCGACGTGGTGGACGTGCTTGCGGCGCCGGCTACCGACTCACCGGCGGCTGCGTCGCCGGTCAGCAAGGTCGTGGCCACCGACGCCGTCGTCGTGCTGGTGTCGGCCAAACAGGAACTTCAGCCACGCGATGACCGGGTGGTGTTGGTCGTCCTGCCGGCACGCCTGGCGAATACGGTCGCGGGCGCGGTGCTGGGGCAGACGGTGACGCTGACCTTGCATTGAGCCGGCAGCCACAAATAACCCGCATCTGAGATACCGTCTGCCTTCGACGTGCCGAGACAACGGCCCGGCATGCAAGCACAGGATCAGACGACATCGACTGGGGAAAGGCGCTACCCATGCTCAAAGGGTTCAAGGAGTTTCTCGCGCGGGGCAATATCGTCGACCTGGCCGTCGCGGTGGTCATCGGCACCGCGTTCACGGCGTTGGTCACCAAATTCACCGACAGCATCATCACGCCGTTGATAACCCGGGTCGGTGTCAACCAGCAGACCAGCTTCGGCATCCTGCGGTTGGACATCGGCGGCGGGCAGGCCATCGACTTGAACATCCTCGTGTCGGCGGCCATCAACTTTGTGCTGATCGCCGCCGTGGTGTACTTCCTGATCGTGCTGCCGTACAACAGGCTGCGCAAAAAAGGTGAGGTCGAGCAGGCGGACGACGCACAGGTGGTCCTGCTCACCGAGATCCGGGACTTGCTGGCCCAAACCAACGGCAGCGGCACGTCGGGCAAGCATGGTTCGGCGGCCGCGGCCCTGTCGCCGCCGCCCAACCACGGGCCTCGCGCGGACACCTGATCCGCGGGTTACTTCCGAAACTCAGATTTCGAGACTCGACAACTGCCCGATGATCTGAGCGGCCAACGGATTCAGCGTCGCCATGCCGTCTCGGACGGCGTAGCGGGAACCGGCGAGATTAACCACCAGCGTGCTTCCCGATACTCCCGCCAAGCCGCGCGACAGGCCCGCGTCGATGATCCCTGCCGACAGTCCTGAAGCGCGGATGGCTTCGGCGATACCGAGGATTTCCCGGTCCAGGATGTCGCGGGTGGCCTCCGGCGTGACGTCGCGGGGCGTGACACCGGTCCCACCGACCGACACCACCAGGTCCACGCCGCCGATCACCGCGGTGTTCAGCGCGTTGCGGATCTCAACCTCGTCGGCCGACACCGCGACCACTCCGTCGACAACGAACCCGGCCTCGGTGAGCAGCTCGGTAACCAACGGGCCGCTGTGGTCTTCGTCGCCGTGGGCAGTGCGATCGTCGACGACGACGACAAGTGCCCGGCCCACCACCAACTCCGCACCCTGTTCCATGGGAGCAACCGTATATCCGAGCTCTGACAACGGAGGACCCGACTTCATCACTGCTCCGCCTTGCCTAGCGTTACCTGCACGGTGCGGCTGCCACCCGAGGGGTCCTGGAAGGTGAGCACCACCTTGTCGCCCGGCGCCTTGGACCGCACCGCGGCGACCAGCGCGTCAGCGCTGTTGATGGGGCGCTCGTCCACCTTGGTGACGATGACCCCCTTGGGCACACCGGCAGTTGCGGCGGCACCGCCTTGCACCACCTCGACCACCTTGGCGCCGGGAATGCCCTTGTCAGTGGTCACCTGCACGCCCAGCGAGGCATGTGTCGCCTTGCCGGTGCTGATCAGCTCGTCGGCAATGCGCTTGGCCTGGTCGACCGGGATCGCAAAACCCAGGCCGATCGAGCCACTCTGGGCATCACCGGAATCCGCGCCCAACGTGGCGATGGCCGAGTTGATGCCGACCAGCTGGCCGTTCATGTTGACCAGCGCACCACCGGAGTTGCCGGGGTTGATGGCGGCGTCGGTCTGGATGGCGTCCAAAACGGTGTTCTGGTTACCGGCCTCGCCGGTGGTCGACACCGGCCGGTTGAGGGCGCTGACGATTCCCGTGGTCACCGTGCCGGCCAGACCCAGCGGTGAACCGATCGCCAGGACCGGCTGACCGACCCGCAGATCCGATGACGATCCCAGCGATATGGGGGTGAGTCCGCTGACACCTTGGACCTTGATCACGGCGATGTCACTGGTCGGATCGGCACCGACCACCGTGAACGGCGCCGTCCGGCCGTCAGAGAAGGTCACCGTGGTTTTGGGCGGCGGAGCACCGGCGGGCGGTTTCGCGGCGGCCGCGACGACGTGATTGTTGGTCAGGATCAGCCCGTCGCTGGACAGGATGACACCCGAGCCCTCCTCAGATGCGCGCCCCAGATCGGTCTCCAGCATCACGACGCTGGGCACCACCTTGGCAGCCACCTGCTCGACCGAACCCGCCGGCATGTTTGCTGCCGGAATGCTGGGAGCGCCGCTGGCGACCACTCCGCCACCGTTGGTGCTCGCCGGTGACCGGGTCAATTCGACGACCGATGCGGCCGCGCCACCGATACCGGCCGACACTACGGCGATGGTGAGCGCGCCGATCGCCAGCATGCCTGCGCGGGGACGTCGCTGCTGAATCACCGTGGGAGGCGGTGACATCGGCGGAAGGATGCCGGTTATCGGGCCGGGACCAGTGCCGCCACCGACAGGGCCCTGACCGGTGCCGCCCAGGATCGGGCCCACCCCGGTACCGCCGGGCAGCGGGCGCGGCCCGGTACCCGCGAAGGGGTCATAGGGCCGACCATACTGCGGCTGCGATCGCTGGTGGCGCCAGTCGAACTGCTGGTTGTATGTTTGCGCAGACCCTTGCACATAAGCCGGCGGCACCGGTTGGTTCGGCGCGGCACGATATTCCGGCTGCTGCGGCGGTGGCGAATACCTCGGGTGATTCGTCATGTCGCTAAATTGCTCTTCCTCTACTGGGGCTTAGTGAGCCCTGTGCTTGGCCATGCGCTGCGGGCATGGGCTTGTTGTCAACAGTAACTGCACTACTACCTTGCGCGCGCGGACTGAGAATCCACTGAGATAACGTTCGTCGAACTCCGTGAGTTCGTGGAGTCCCCGGCGCCTTCATCAGATCGGCCGGCCTCGGCCCTGGCGCCGGTACCGGCTGAGTTCGCCGGGTTCGCCGGGTAGGTCGCACCCGGCATCGGGCGGCCCGGCAGCAGCACGGAAATCGACGTTCCCGGCGGCTGACCACCCGGAACGGTGTCTTCAACTCGCAGCGATCCACCGTGATTGAGCACCACCTGCTTGACGATCGCCAGGCCCAGGCCCGAACCCGGCATCGCCCGAGCCGACGCTGACCGGTAGAACCGCTCGAACACCAGACGCCGCTCTTGCGGGGGAATGCCGGGCCCGCGGTCCGAGACCACCAGCTCGGCGTGTGACGGGTCGAGTTGTCTCAGCGTGACGCCCACGTGGCCTCCCGGTGGACTCCACTTGGCCGCGTTGTCCATGAGGTTGAGCGCCGCCCGTGACAACCCGGCGGCGTCACCGTAGATCTGCCAGGGAATCACCTGGACATCGAAGTGAATGTCGTTGCGCCGCCGCCTGACCCGCTCCAGGCTGCGGTCGACGACGTCGGCCATGTCGACCGTTTCGTGCACCACTTCACCGGCGTCGCCGCGCGTCAGGTCCACCAAATCGCCTACCAGAGTGGATAATTCCTCGATCTGGGCCAGCACATCGGCACGCAGGCCGACCATCTCCTGCTCCGGCAGTCGCGGCGCTCCGGGCTCCATCGACGCCATCAGTAGTTCGACATTGGTGCGAAGCGACGTCAACGGGGTGCGCAACTCGTGCCCGGCATCGGTGACCAACCTGGCCTGTCGCTCCCGGGATTCGGCCAGCGCCCGCAGCATCAGGTTGAACGCCTCGGTAAGCCTGGCCAATTCGTCACTGCCGAATACCGGGATGGGTCGCAGGTCGTCGGTTCGCGCCACCCGCTCGGCCGCCTCGGTGAGCCGGCCCACCGGACGCAGCCCCGCTCGGGTGACCATGCCCCCTGCCACTGCGGCGACCGCCACGCCGACACCACCCACGATCAGCAGTACCGCGCGAAGTTTGGTCATGACCGCCTCGGTCGGCTTCAAACTCTTGGAGATCAGCAGGGAGCTGCCGCTGGGCAAGTGGATGGCAAGCACCCGCTGATCGGCCGCCGTGCGCCGCGACATGAACAACTCGCCGCGGATGACGGCCTTTTCCGGCGCTCCGACGGGCAGGTGCTGACCGGGCTGGTTGGCGGTATAGATCGAGTGGCCCGGGTTCACCAGCATTGCATTGACATCCGAATACGCTGTGCCCTCGATGGCCTTGCCCGGGTCGGCGGCGAGCGACCCGCTGGCGATCAGCAATTGCGCGCGGCTCTGCAGCTGATTGTCGATGTCGTTGTAGAGGGCGGCCGAAATCACCGCGTACACCGCGAACGACATGAGAACGACGACCATCGCCACCATCGACATCGCCAGCAGCATGACCCGCCACCGCAGGGACAACGAACTGGTCGTTCGCAGCGGTACCCGTGCTCGGCGGCGGAACCCGAGCATCAGGGCGGCGTTTCGCGTAGCACGTAACCCACTCCCCGGACGGTGTGGATCAGCCGCGGCTCGCCATCGGCCTCGGTTTTGCGGCGCAGATACCCCACGTAGACCTCCAGCGCATTGCCGGACGTGGGAAAGTCGAAACCCCACACCTCTTCGAGGATGCGGCTGCGGGTGAGCACGCGTCGCGGATTGGCGATCAGCATTTCCAGCAAGGCGAATTCGGTGCGGGTGAGGCTGATGCGGCGCTGCCCGCGGGTGACCTCACGGGTCACCGGGTCCAGGCTGAGGTCGGAGAAGTGCAGGGCCACCGACTCGGCGGTGTCGTCGGGCTTGGTGCGGCGCAGCAATGCCCGCATCCGCGCCAGCAATTCTTCGAGAGCGAACGGCTTCGGCAGGTAATCGTCGGCGCCGGCGTCGAGGCCGGCCACCCGCTCCGAAACCGAGTCGCGGGCGGTCAGCACCAGGATCGGCAGGTCGTCGCCGGTGCTGCGGAGCTGACGGCACACCTCCAAACCGTCCAGCCGCGGCATCATGACATCGAGCACGAGCGCGTCGGGCCGATCGCTGGCGATCATGTCGAGAGCCTCGAGCCCGTCATGGGCCAGTTCGACCGAGTAGCCGTTGAAGGAAAGCGACCGGCGCAGTGACTCGCGTACCGCACGATCGTCGTCGACGACAAGAATTCGCACGGACACTAGTTTCGTACGACCGCCTGAGACTGGCCTGAGAGGCGCGCCGGACCGGTGGGCTCGGCCGGCGGGCTCGTCACATGCGCCACAATAGCCCCTGCCGGGAGCTAGCGCCGGTCGAGGTCGACGAGGCCCAGCCGCGCCGCCTTGAGCAGCCTGCGGGGCACTTTGTGCTTCTGGCCGGCCACGGTGACACCCACCAGTTCGGTCGAGGTGGCCTTCCACTGCGAGCGCCGGCTTCGGGTATTCGCGCGCGACGTCCTGCGCTTGGGTACCGCCATGGTGGGGCCTTACTCCTCGATCGGGTTGGTCGGTGCGTGTCGCATCGCAGGACCGTGGACCTGCCGGGTCGGCCGGACGGCGACACTACCCATTTGATGGGTGCCTTAAGAGGGTAGTCGGTGAGCTCCAGCTCGCCAAAACGGAGCGCGACGTCGGCGAGAGAGGCGGGTATCACACCGCTCGAGGCTTACGGCTATGCTGACCTACCGGTTGGTTGGCCGGGTTCGGCCCCATCGGTAATCCCAATGAAGGGAGGACGCGCATGGACGCTGTTGGTGGCGCGTCCGGCACGGTGCGGATCGGCAACTGCTCGGGCTTCTACGGCGACCGCCTCCCGGCCATGCGTGAGATGCTCACCGGCGGTGAGCTGGACTACGTCACCGGCGACTACCTGGCCGAACTGACCATGCTGATCCTCGGTCGCGACAAGATGAAGCACCCCGAGCGCGGCTACGCCAAGACATTCCTAACCCAACTCGAGGACTGCCTGGGGCTGGCCTGCGACCGCGGGGTCCGCATTGTGGCCAACGCCGGCGGCCTCAACCCGGCCGGCTTGGCCGACGCGATCCGGGCCCTGGCCCACCACCTCGGCGTGCCGGCCCGGGTCGCCCACGTCGAAGGCGATGACCTGCTGGCGCGGGCAGCCGAGCTCGGCCTCGGCACACCGCTGACGGCCAACGCCTACCTGGGTGCGTGGGGCATCGTCGACTGCCTCAAGGCCGGAGCCGACGTCGTCGTCACCGGCCGGGTGACCGACGCCTCGGTGCTCGTCGGGTCGGCGGCCGCGCACTTCGGCTGGAGCCGCACCGACTACGACCAGCTGGCCGGAGCGGTGGTCGCCGGTCACGTCATCGAATGCGGGGTGCAGGCCACCGGCGGCAACTACTCCTTCTTCACCGAGATTCCCGCGGTGCCGGGCCTTGTGCACGCCGGCTTCCCGCTGGCCGAGGTCCACGCCGACGGCTCCTCGGTGATCACCAAACACCCCGGCACCGGCGGTCTGGTCAGCACCGACACCGTCACCGCGCAGCTGCTCTACGAGATCACCGGCGCCCGCTACGCCAACCCGGACGTGACGGCGCGGATGGACACCATCGCGCTCTCGGCGGACGGCCCGGACCGGGTGCGCATCAGCGGTGTGGTTGGCGAACCGCCGCCGCCCACGCTCAAGGTGTCGCTGAACAGCATTGGCGGCTTCCGCAACTCCATGACCTTCGTGCTGACCGGCCTCGACATCGAGGCCAAGGCCGATCTGGTGCGACACCAGCTCGAAGCCGCGCTGACCGTCAAACCCGCCGAATTCGAATGGACCCTGGCCCGCACCGACCACCCCGACGCCGACACCGAGGAGGCGGCCAGCGCCTTGCTGCGCTGCGTGGTCCGCGATCCCGATCCCGCTAAGGTCGGACGGCAATTCTCCTCGGCCGCAGTCGAATTGGCGTTAGCCAGCTATCCGGGCTTCACCGTGACCGCCCCGCCCGGCGACGGTCAGGTGTACGGCGTCTACACCCCGGGCTACGTCGACGCCACCCAGGTGCCGCACGTCGCGGTCCATCCCGACGGCACCCGCAGTGAAATCGCCTGCGCTTCCGAGACTTTGGAGCTGGCACCGGCGGCTCCCCCGCCGCTTCCCGAGCCGTTGCCAGCGGGACCGACCCGGCGTGCGCCGCTGGGTTTGATCGCCGGCGCCCGCAGCGGCGACAAGGGCGGTTCGGCCAACATCGGACTGTGGGTGCGCACCGACGAGCAGTGGCGCTGGCTGGCCAACACGTTGACCGCCGAGTTTCTCAAAGAACTGTTGCCCGAGACGGCAGAACTCGACGTCACGCGGTATGTGCTGCCCAATCTGCGGGCGATGAATTTCGTGATCGAGGGGATCCTGGGTCAGGGCGTGGCCTACCAGGCGCGTTTCGATCCGCAAGCCAAGGGGCTGGGCGAATGGCTGCGCAGCCGCCACGTCAACATTCCGGAGACGCTGTTGTGAATATCTGGACCACACCGGAGCGCGAGCAGCTGCGAAAGACCGTCCGCTCGTTTGCCGAACGAGAAGTCCTGCCGCATATCGACGAATGGGAGCGAGTCGGCGAGTTGCCGCGTGACTTGCACCGGCGCGCCGGGGCCGCCGGCCTGCTGGGAGCGGGTTTTCCCGAAGCCGTCGGCGGTGGCGGGGGCGACGCCGCCGACTCGGTGATCATCTGCGAGGAGATGCACCAATCCGGTTCGCCCGGCGGTGTTTTCGCGTCGCTGTTCACCTGTGGCATCGCGGTGCCGCACATGATCGCCTCCGGCGACGCACGGTTGATCGACACCTACGTTCGTCCCACCCTGGCCGGTGAGAAAATCGGCGCGCTGGCCATCACCGAACCCGGCGGCGGCTCGGACGTCGGGCACCTGCGCACCGGCGCCGTCCGCGACGGCGACCACTATGTGATCAACGGCGCCAAGACCTACATCACCTCCGGGGTGCGCGCCGACTACGTCGTCACCGCGGTGCGCACCGGCGGACCCGGGGCAGCGGGGGTGTCGCTGGTGGTGGTCGACAAGGGCACACCTGGTTTCGAGGTCACCCGCAAGCTGGACAAGATGGGCTGGCGCTCCTCGGACACCGCCGAGCTGTCCTACACCGACGTGCGGGTACCGGCCGCCAATCTGGTCGGCGCCGAGCACAGCGGATTCGCCCAGATCGCCCAGGCGTTCGTCGCCGAACGTATCGGTCTTGCCGCACAGGCATATTCGAGCGCGCAGCGATGTCTGGACATCACCGCGCAGTGGTGTCGCGACCGGGAGACGTTCGGGCGTCCGCTGATCTCGCGTCAGGCGGTGCAGAACACCCTGGCCGAGATGGCCCGGCGCATCGACGTCGCCCGGGTCTACTCCCGTCACGTGGTGGAGCGTCAGCTGGCCGGGGAAACGAACCTGATTGCGCAGGTGTGCTTCGCCAAGAACACCGCCGTCGAGGCCGGCGAATGGGTGGCCAACCAGGCCGTCCAGCTCTTCGGCGGGATGGGCTACATGGCCGAATCCGAAGTCGAACGCCAGTATCGGGACATGAGGATACTGGGCATCGGCGGCGGAACCACCGAAATCCTGACCGCACTTGCCGCCAAACTGCTGGGGTATCAATCGTGACCGTTTTGCGGTCCAGCCTCGACGCCCATGCCGGCGCGTACGCCGAAGCGGCAACGGCGACGGCGGCAAAGCTCGACGAAATCGCCGCCGAACTGGCGAAGGCGCTGGCGGGCGGCGGGCCCAAATACGTCGACCGTCACCACGCCCGCGGCAAGCTCACGGCCCGGGAACGCATCGAATTGCTCGTCGACCCGGATTCGCCGTTCCTCGAGCTGAGCCCCCTGGCGGCATACGGCAGCGCCTTCACGGTCGGTGCCAGTACGGTCGTCGGCATCGGCGCCGTGTCCGGCGTGGAATGCTTGATCGTCGCCAACGACCCGACGGTCAAAGGCGGCACCAGCAACCCGTGGACGTTGCGAAAAATCCTGCGGGCCAACCAGATCGCGTTCCAGAACCGGCTTCCGGTGATCTCGCTGGTGGAATCCGGCGGGGCGGACCTGCCGACTCAGAAGGAGATCTTCATTCCCGGCGGAGCAATGTTCCGCGACCTCACCCGGCTGTCCGCAGCCGGGATCCCGACTATCGCACTGGTATTCGGCAACTCCACCGCGGGCGGCGCCTACATTCCCGGCATGTGCGATCACGTGGTGATGATCAAGGAACGCTCCAAGGTGTTCCTGGCGGGCCCGCCACTGGTAAAGATGGCCACCGGCGAGGAGTCCGACGACGAGTCGCTGGGTGGCGCCGAAATGCATGCCCGCATCTCGGGTTTGGCCGACTACTTCGCGCAAGACGAACTCGACGCGATCCGCGTTGGACGTCGCATCGTGGCCCGGCTGAACTGGGTCAAGCGGGGGCCCGCGCCCGGGCCGGTCACCGAGCCGTTGTTCGACGCCGAGGAGCTGATCGGCATCGTCCCGGCGGACCTGCGCATTCCGTTCGACCCGCGGGAGGTTATCGCCCGCATTGTCGACGGCTCCGAATTCGACGAGTTCAAGCCGCTGTACGGCTCGTCGCTGGTGACCGGGTGGGCCCGGCTGCATGGCTACCCGCTGGGCATCCTGGCCAACGCGCGCGGCATACTTTTCAGCGAAGAGTCGCAAAAGGCTACCCAGTTCATCGAGCTCGCCAACCGCTACGACACGCCACTGTTGTTCTTGCACAACACCACCGGCTACATGGTTGGCAAGGTCTACGAAGAGGGCGGCATGATCAAGCACGGCTCGATGATGATCAACGCCGTGTCCAACTCGACCGTGCCGCACATCTCGCTGTTGATCGGCGCGTCATATGGCGCGGGCCACTACGGGATGTGCGGGCGCGCCTACGACCCGAGGTTCCTGTTCGCCTGGCCCAGCGCCAAGTCCGCGGTGATGGGCGGCGCGCAGCTGGCGGGGGTGCTGTCCATCGTGGCCCGCGCCGCCGCCGAGGCTCGCGGCCAGCAGGTCGACGAAGCGGCCGACACAGCGATGCGTGCCGCCGTCGAAGGCCAGATCGAAGCCGAGTCGTTGCCGCTGGTGTTGTCCGGGATGCTCTACGACGACGGGGTGATCGACCCGCGCGACACCCGCACCGTGCTGGGAATGTGTTTGTCCGCCATCGCCAATGGCCCGATCAAGGGAACGTCGAACTTCGGCGTCTTCCGGATGTGATGCAAATGCCGATCACTCGAGTACTGGTTGCCAATCGCGGCGAGATCGCGCGACGGGTGTTCGCCACCTGCCGCCGGCTGGGCTTGGGCACCGTCGCCGTCTACACCGAGCCGGATGCCGCAGCACCGCATGTCGCCGAGGCCGACGCCCGGGTGCGGCTGCCCAAGACCAACGACTATCTCAACGCCGACGCCATCATCACGGCCGCCCGGGCCGCGGCCGCGGATGCGGTACACCCTGGCTACGGGTTCCTGTCGGAGAACGCCGATTTCGCCGATGCCGTACAAGAGGCGGGACTGACCTGGGTCGGCCCACCGGTGGACGCGGTGCGGGCCATGGGTTCCAAGATCGAATCCAAGAAGCTGATGGCGGCCGCCGGAGTGCCGGTGCTCGACGAGCTCGACCCGGACACGGTCACCCAAGCCCAGCTGCCGGTGCTGGTGAAGGCATCCGCGGGCGGTGGTGGCCGCGGGATGCGGATTGTTCGCGAATTGTCCGATTTGCCGGCCGAAGTCGAGGCCGCCCAGCGTGAAGCGCAGTCCGCCTTCGGCGACCCGACGGTGTTCTGTGAGCGTTATCTGCCCACCGGACACCACGTCGAGGTACAGGTCCTGGCCGACATGCACGGCACCGTCTGGGCCGTCGGCGAACGGGAATGCTCCATTCAGCGCCGCCACCAGAAGATCATCGAAGAAGCGCCTTCTCCGTTGGTGGAGCGCATACCTGGTATGCGTGCCAAGCTGTTTGACGCCGCTCGACTGGCGGCCTCCGCCATCGGCTATGCCGGTGCGGGGACGGTGGAGTTCCTCGCCGATGATGACGGCGAGTTCTATTTCCTGGAAATGAACACCCGGCTGCAGGTCGAGCACCCGGTCACCGAGGAGACCACCGGCCTGGATCTGGTTGAACTGCAGCTCGTGGTCGCCGAAGGCGGCCGGCTGGATGCCGAACCACCTGTGGCCCATGGTTATTCGATCGAAGCCCGGCTCTATGCAGAGGACCCGGCGCACGGCTGGCAGCCGCAGGCCGGTCTGGTGCACCGCATCGACGTGCCGTCGGTGCGAGCGCAGTTCGGCAGGCTGGGGCACCGGACCGGGATCCGGCAGGACTCGGGAATCGTTGCCGGCTCGACGGTGTCGATCCACTACGACCCGATGCTGGCCAATGTCATCTCGTATGCTCCGACGCGCCGGCAGTCGGCGTTGGTGCTCGCCGATGCGCTGGCCCGCACCCGTCTGCACGGCCTGCGCACTAACCGCGAGCTGTTGGTCAACGTGCTGCGCCACCCGGCTTTTCTCGACGGCGCCACGGATACCGCGTTTTTCGACACGCACGGGCTGGCGAAGCTGTCGGCACCGCTGGCCGACGCGACGGCGATCCGGTTGTCGGTGATCGCCGCCGCCCTGGCCGACGCCGCGCACAATCGGGCTACCGCCGGGGTGTTCGGCTCTATCCCCAGTGGCTGGCGCAACCTGGCGTCGGGCTATCAGGTCAAGACGTACCTCGACGACGGCGGCGAACAACACCGCATCGAATACCGGTTCAGCAGGAATGGATTGGAGCTGCCCGGCGACGGATCCGTCCAACTGGTATCGGCCACGCCGGACCAGGTGGTGCTGGCCGACGGTAACGGCGTGGACCGCGGCTTCACGGTGGCGCGCTACGGCCAGGACGTCTACGTCGATTCCGCCATCGGACCGGTGCATCTGGTCGCACTATCCCGCTTTCCCGAGCCGGGTTCGGCCGTCGAGCAGGGATCGTTGGTGGCGCCCATGCCTGGCAACGTCATCCGCCTGGGCGCCGAGGTCGGCGATACCGTCTCAGCGGGTCAGCCGTTGATCTGGCTGGAGGCCATGAAAATGGAACACACCATCAGCGCGCCGACTGACGGTGTACTCACCCAGCTCAACGTCCACACCGGCCAGCAGGTCGACGTCGGTGCCGTGCTGGCACGCGTGGAAGGACCCGAAGCACAAGGAGATTCACAATGACCGACACCAGCTTCATCGAAAGCGAAGAGCGCCAGGCGCTGCGCAAGGCGGTGGCCGAATGGGTGTCCCACTACGGCCACGAGTACTACCTGAAAAAGGCTCGCGCGCATCAGCACACCACCGAATTATGGTCCGAGGCAGGAAAACTCGGGTTTATCGGGGTGAACCTGCCCGAGGAATACGGCGGCGGCGGCGCCGGCATGTACGAGCTGTCGCTGGTGATGGAGGAGATGGCGGCAGCGGGCTCCGCACTGCTGCTGATGGTGGTGTCGCCGGCCATCAACGGCACCATCATCGCCAAGTTCGGCACCGATGAACAAAAGCAGCGCTGGCTGCCGGGCATCGCCGACGGGTCGTTGACGATGGCGTTCGCGATCACCGAGCCGGACGCCGGGTCCAATTCACACAAGATCACCACCACCGCCCACCGCGACGGCAGCGACTGGATTCTCAAGGGCCAGAAGGTCTATATCTCCGGCATCGACCAGGCGCAGGCGGTACTGGTGGTAGGTCGCACGGAAGAGGCCAAGACCGGCAAGCTGCGTCCGGCGTTGTTCGTGGTGCCCACCGACGCACCCGGCTTCACCTATACGCCGATCGAGATGGAGCTGATCAGCCCGGAACGCCAGTTCCAGGTGTTCCTCGACGACGTCCGACTGCCCGCCGACGCACTGGTCGGGGCCCAGGACGCGGCGATCGCACAGCTTTTCGCCGGTCTGAACCCCGAGCGCATCATGGGAGCGGCCAGCGCCGTCGGCATGGGGCGGTTCGCGCTGGGCAAGGCCGTCGACTACGTCAAGACGCGTCAGGTGTGGTCCACCCCGATCGGCGCGCATCAGGGGTTGGCGCATCCGTTGGCGCAGTGCCACATTGAGGTTGAACTGGCCAAGCTGATGATGCAGAAGGCCGCCACGCTCTACGACCACGGCGACGACGTGGGCGCGGCCGAGGCGGCCAACATGGCCAAATACGCTGCGGCCGAAGCCTCGACCCGGGCGGTCGACCAGGCCGTGCAGTCCATGGGCGGCAACGGGCTGACCAAAGAATACGGCGTGGCCGCGATGATGACGTCGGCCCGGCTGGCCCGGATCGCCCCGATCAGCCGCGAAATGGTGCTCAACTTCGTCGCGCAGACATCGCTGGGCCTGCCCCGGTCTTACTGATGGACGCTCTCGTAGAATACGCGGGGCCGGACGAGTGCGGCGGTCCGCTGGCACGGTTGACGCTCAACTCGCCGCACAACCGCAACGCACTGTCGAGCGTCCTGGTCAGCCAGCTGCATCAGGGATTGCGAGACGCTGCCGCGGATCCGGCGGTACGGGTGGTGGTGCTCACCCACACCGGCGGCACCTTCTGCGCGGGCGCGGACTTGAGCGAGGCCGGCAGTGGCGACCCGCGTGGTGATCGCGATCGCGAGGGCGGCGCAGCCGGGCGAAGCGGGTCGCCACCATCGGCATACGACATGGCGGTAGCGCGGGCCCAGGAGATGACGACGGTGCTGCGCGCCATCGTCGAGTCCCCACGGCCGGTCATCGGCGCGGTCAACGGGCATGTCCGAGCCGGCGGGTTCGGTCTGGTCGGGGCCTGCGACATGGTGGTCGCCGGCCCGCGCAGCACCTTTGCGCTGACCGAAGCCCGGATCGGCGTGGCCCCGGCGATCATTTCGCTGACGTTGCTGCCCAAGCTATCGCCGCGCGCGGCGGCCCGGTACTACCTGACGGGCGAGACGTTCGGCGCCAGCGAAGCCGCGGAGATCGGCTTGGTCACCATGGCAGCCGACGATGTGGATGCCGCGGTGGCCAAGCTGGTCGCCGAGGTTGGCCGCGGGTCACCGCAGGGCCTGGCGGCGTCGAAGGCCCTGACGACCGCCGCGGTGCTGGAAAGATTTGACCGCGACGCCCAACGGCTCACCGAGGAGTCGGCGCGGCTGTTCGTTTCGGAGGAAGCGCGCGAGGGCATGCTGGCATTCCTGCAGAAACGACCACCGAGTTGGGTCAAATCCGACCCGGCGAGTCGCTGAGCAGCACATTTGCCGGCTGGGCGACTCGGACTTGGCCGGGGGCAGGTTGCAGTTCAGCCAGCCAGCTTGCAGCAAATCCTGGACGTCGTACGCTCGTGGGTGATGAGCAACCCGGCCCAGCGCGACACGAAAGACACGCGTGACGATTCGTCGCTCGCGGCTGACACCGATCGCATTCAGATCGCGCAGTTGCTGGCGTACGCGGCGGAACAGGGTCGCCTGCAGCTCAACGAGTACGAAGATCGGCTTACCAGGGCGTACGCGGCAACCACATACCGAGAGCTGGACCAGCTTCGAGCCGACCTGCCCGGCGCCTCGGTAAGCCCCCGTCGCGGCGGCAACTGCAACCCGGCCCCGTCCACCCTGTTGCTCGCGTTGCTCAGTGGGTTCGAGCGGCGCGGCCGATGGAATGTGCCGAAGAAGCTGACCACCTTCGCGCTCTGGGGAACCGGCGTGCTGGATTTGCGCTACGCCGACTTCACCTCAACCGAGGTCGAGATCCGCGCATACTCGATCATGGGTGTGCAGACCATCCTTTTGCCCCCCGAAGTCCACGTCGAAATCCACGGCCGCGGAGTGATGGGCAACTTCGACCGCGAAGTCGTGGGCGAGGGTAGCCGGGGTGCACCCAAGGTGAAGATCCGCGGCTTCTCGTTCTGGGGCGGCGTGGGCATCAAGCGTAAACCGCGCAAGCCCCGCAAGTAGCCCGTTACGGCCGCCAAAGGTGAATAGCCCGGTTGGCGGCTGTGTGCCATACTCCCCGGAGGTTTGCTTGCTGGCTGATCGGGAGGGTCGATGATGGAGACGTTGCGTGTCGTTCCTGAAGTCCTGACTCGGGTGGGATATGAGTTGGCCAATCACGGTGAGTCACTGCTGGTTTTGCACCAGTCATGCCACGGTGCAGCCGAAGGCGCGCGGTCGGGATGGGTCGGCTCTTCGGCTGGCGCCCTGTCGGGATTGCTGGGTAGCTGGGAGACGGTCAGCGCCACCCACGCCGATCGATTCGGTGAGCATTCCTGCGGCATGCATCTCGCGGCGGTCGGCTTCGCTGAGATGGACCAGAGCAACGCCGCGGCGCTGGCCGCGGTCCGTGCGCAGGCTGGCAGCAGCGGTCGATTCGATGGCGTTGACGTTAGCTGATATTGAGCGCTGGGATCCTGCGGCGATCAGGACGGTGTTTCAGGCAGCGATTGACCGTGCACACGGCACCCGCACCACATCGGCGGCACTCACTGACACCGTGCGGTTGCTGGACTTCGGTGGTGATGCCGCCGATGCGGCGCTGGCGGCAACGCACCGCACGACGTTGCTTCTCGACGACCATGCCGATGCGTGCGAGGCGGTCGCACGGGCCGCGGAGAAATCGGCCGACGAGGTGGCCGCAATCAAGTTGCGGCTGCAGGCCATTCGCGATAGTGCCCGGGATTACCACCTGACGATTGACAATGCGACCCCTGCGGCGTTGCCGCCCGCTGACTTGTCGTCGTACTCCCCTGCTGATCAGCAGTCGATTCTCAATGCCGCGATCAGGCTGACAGAAAACATCAAGCGTCTGCTGGCTGACGCCGAGACCGCCGATGAGGATCTGGCCGCGGCGATTCGGGGCGCCGCCGGGGACTTGTCACCCGAGCAGGTCAACACCCAACTCAGCCATGAGCCACCCAAGATGCCGCAGATGCCGCCACCGGGCAGCGATCCGAAGGAGGTGAGCAAGTGGTGGCATTCGCTGACACCGGGACAGCAGGATCGGGTCAAACAGTGGTTCCCCAACGCCATTCGCAACCTCGACGGCGTCCCGACCAGAGTTCGCAACGAACTCAATGTACCGGTGCTGCAACGCGAACTCGACCGGCTGCAGCGCGGTTGGCTGGATGGAAATGGCGTGTGGCATACGGATACCGAGAAGTTGGCGGACCTGCAGGCGCTGCAGCGAGCACTTACCGCCAACGCGGGCAGCAGCCTGATTCTGTTGGACACCACCAGTAATTCCCGCAAGGTGTTGGCGGCGGTAGGGATCGGCGACGTCGACAATGCAGAACGGGTCGGTGTCACAGTGGGCGGATTGAACACGCGAGTGAGTTCGAGCGTTGAAGCGATGGTCGGGGAAGCTAAAGCACAGCGCAACAAGGCGCTCGAACTTCGCTCCAACGCTAACGTGGCTAACCCTGGTGCGGTGGCATCTATCGCGTGGCTCGGATATGACGCACCCGACAGCCTCAAGGACGTGACGCATGACTGGTCGGCTCGCGATGCCGCGGGGCCGTTGAACCGCTTCTACACGGGCCTCGCGGCTGCCACCAATGCCTCGGATCAACACATCACCGCGTTCGGGCATTCCTATGGGTCCCTGGTGACCAGTCTGGCGCTGCAGCAGGGCGCACCGGTAAGCGACGTCGTACTGTACGGTTCGCCGGGTACCGAACTCACCAACGCTTCCCAGCTAGGAGTTCAGCCGGGACATGCCTACTACATGATCGGTGTCAATGATGATGTCTCTCAAGTGATTCCCGAGTTCGGCGCATTCGGTGCCGCACCACAGGACGTACCGGGCATGACTGAACTGTCCACCAGTACTGGGCTGGCACTGGGCGGTCACTACGGTGACGGCAACCTTCATGAGCGGGCCTACGGTCATTCGGAGTATGCCCGCATGGGAAGCAACGGCGAACTTCGGATGAGCGGCTACAACATGGCAGCGGTGCTGGCCGGACTCCCCGACGACCTCATCACACCCCGTGCCGTCGGCGTGGACCGGCTGCCCGGCGGCGCCGGCCCCTATGAAGTACCGCCTCCAATCCCGCGGCAGCACGTATGAACCGGCCACGCCGTTATTTGGTAAGTGGACTGCTGAGCGTTACTTTGCTGCTCACCAGCTGCATCAAACCCAACACCTTCGACCCTTATGCCAATCCCGGACGCCACGAGTTGGACCGCCTACAAAAAATCGTCAACGAACGACCCGACCTAGAGACGGTCCAGCAGCAGCTCGCCAACCTCGACGCCACCATCCGGGCGGTGATGGCCACATATTCGCCGCAGACCCAATTCTCGACAGTGCCATACTCCCATGCGATCATGGGCTGCAAGGACCCATTCACTCGGACCATTGGCCGTCAGCTGGACAGCGACCTCTTCGTCGGCCGTCCGGCGCCAACTCAGGGGCAGTGGCTGCAGATCGTCACTGAGCTAGCGCCAGTGTTCAAGGCGGCGGGTTTTCGGCCTAACAACGCCGCCCCGGGCGATCCCCCGCTTCCTTTGGGGTCGGCGAATGACTCGCAGATCCGCGATGACGGCGTGTTGATCGATTTGGTGAACGGCGACGCGAACAGCCCACTGTCCTACTCCTACGACACCGGCTGCCACCTCCCGGCCGCGTGGCGCACCGCGCCGCCACCGCCCAACATGCGTCCCCCGAACGACCCCGACGTCCACTACCCATACCTGTACGGATCCCCCGGCGGCCGAACCCGCGACGCCTTTTGACCAGCGATCGCAGCCAGGGCATACCTACCGAATCAATAGTGATGTGTCCCAAGTGATTCCCGAGTTCGGTGCGTTCCGCGCCGCACCGCAGGGGGCAACTGCGCGGCTACAACATGGCAGCGGCTGCTTGCCGGAAAACCGACGACCTCATCACGCCCCGCGCGGTCGGGGTGGACGCGCTCCCGGCTGGCGCCGGCCCCCACGAAATGCCGCCTCCAATCCCGCTGAGGACCTCATGAATCGAGCACACCGTCCCTTGACAGCCGGGCTGGTGTGCATCACGCTGCTGCTCACCGGCTGCGTCAAACCCAACACCTTCGACCCCTATGCCAATCCCGGCCGCCACGAGTTGGACCGCATACAAAAAATCGTCAACGACCGACCCGACCTGGAGACAGTCCAGCAGCAGCTCGCCAACCTCGACGCCACCATCCGGGCGGTGATCGCCGAATATTCGCCACAGACAAAGTTCTCCAGCACCCCTTTGAGTCATCCGACTAACGGCTGCAACGACCCCTTCGTCCGGACCATCGGCCGGCAAGAGGAAAGCGACCACTTCTTCGGCGAACCTGCACCCACCCCAGAGCAATGGCTGCAAATTCTCACCGAGCTGGCACCGGTGTTCAAAGCGGCCGGTTTTCGGCCCAACAACTCCGCCCCCGGTGACCCACCCTTGCCGTTGGGATCGGCCAATGATTCGCAAATCCGCGACGACGGCACACTGATCAATCTCGTAAACCACGGGCATTTGCTGGCCTACTCCTACGACACCGGCTGTCACCTCCCGGCCGCGTGGCGCACCGCCCCACCACCACCAAACATGCGGCCCCCCAACGACCCCGACGTCCACTACCCATACCTGTACGGATCCCCCGGCGGCAGGCCGAACCCGCGACGCCTATTGATCCGCGTTGCGAAACACGTCGAGAACGCATCCCGTCGTCAAATCGCCGATGTTCAACGACATTCCTCAGGAGCGTGTATCACGCTTCTTCCAACGATCCGGATCTTCTTCCAGCAGGGCGCGATCCCACTCAGCTCTGGTGGCCACTGCTTCGTAGGTGTCCTGCAAGAATCCCAGAAGCACCTGATCCGGGTCGGCAGCCTGTCGCACGACCTCGTAGGGCAGTAGATACTCGCCGTGGTCTTTGCTGTAGTAGGCCTGCTCGGGAGTGACAGCGTGACCGGCGAAGCCGTCGGGTTCGGGGTAAGCGTAGGCATAGAAGGCGCCCTCGTCACCACCGCCTGGCCAGAACCCGCAGCTGCTCAGTTCCCGCGAATATCCTTCCGCCATAACCCAATCGCCCAAGTTGGGGGCGCCGCCAGGATGGCGGGGTGCGCCACGGCCGGAAAATCTGGTACATGCGATATCCATTGCACCCCAGAAGAAATGTACCGGACTCACCTTTCCGGCGAACCGGGACCGGAACCGGCTCAACACACGATGGGCCTGAATCAGTTGGCGCCAGAACAGGTTCGCTGCGTCCGGGTCGTACGAGGCGTGCTCGACGTCCTCGGCGAACCCAGGAGCCGGGTCGACCTCATTCGGGTGTGACTGGATGCGGGTGGGGAAGCCCAATTCGGCTAGCGTCTGCATGGTTTCGGCGTAAAAATCGGCGACCGATTTCGGTTCTAGCTGGACGGTACGGGTAGCGCCGGTGCTGCTGCGGATCACCAACTGATGGTCGATGAAGTCGAATTCGATATCGAAGACCTCGTTCCCATAAGGGATTGCGGACGTCGTCAGCCCGCGGGGGGTGACGTACAACGTCACTTGCCACCAATGGTTGACCATCGGGGCATGAGCGAGCCGGATCTTGCCGACGATCTGAGTCCACATATGCAGCGTTTCCCTGGTCGGCGTCCACTCGTGAACGCGCAAGCTGGGCCACGCATTGGTGCTTCGGTGCGCAGTCATATCGATCTCCTCGGTCACAGTGCTTGAGGTGAATCGGCTCGGCAATCAGCGGGCACCCGCCATGCTGATTGCTTCAAACTTGCCTCAAACGGGATACCCTCCTCTTCGGTATGCATGCGCGATATGCACGGCAAAGTTGTGGCTGGCAGCTGCCAGGTCAGGGTGCGGCCCGTTTGCGATGACGAACAACGGTTCTCGGCCGGCCGATGCGCTGAAACCCGCGGTGGCGGAAGGGCCGCGAATCACGGCCCCCACGACGACACAACGGAGCTGTACCCGCAATCCGGAAGCCGCGCCGCGAGAATGGCGACGACACGCCCAACAGTGTGGTAGGCAAGCGGGAACTACGCGGCACCTAGGAGGCACCCGGTGAGCACCACACCAATCGCCGACTACGCCCTGCTATCTGACCGGCATACTGCAGCGCTGGTCAGTCGCGGCGGTTCAGTCGACTGGCTCTGCTTGCCGCGGTTCGACTCGCCATCGGTGTTCGCCAGACTGCTCGACGCGGACGCCGGGTTTTTCTCGGTGCACCCCGCCGATCCCGGCGCGGAGGTCAAACGCCGTTACGTCGACCAGACCATGGTGCTCGAGACGACGTTCACCACCGGCACCGGCACGCTGGTGCTACGCGATGCGCTCGCCACCGGGTACGTAGATGACCCGCACCAGTTGGGCGCGACCGCACCTCGGCTGCTGGTGCGGTCGCTAACGTGCACCGCGGGCGAGGTGGAGGTGACCGTCGAATTCTCGGCACGCCCGGAGTACGGGGTGGTCACACCGTTGGTGGTCACTGCCGACGGCTGCATCTTGGTACGCGGCGGCGCCGACGTCCTGCTCCTGTGTTGCCCAATTCCGCTGGGGGTTACCGATTCCGACGCCAGCGGCCGATTCCGGATGCGAGAGGGCGAGCAGCTGTCCCTCGGGTTGCAACATCGCACCACCTCGGAGGCGTGTCCTGAATCCATGTCACCGGCCGAGCTCGAGGCAGCCCTCACGGCGACAATCGACGCGTGGCGGTTGTGGTCGAAGGTCCATCAGAGCTATGACGGACCGTGGCGCGATCTGGTGCATCACAGCGGCCGAGTTCTGCAGGCATTGACCTACCAACCCACGTGGGCCGTGGTCGCCGCCCCGACCACGTCCCTGCCGGAAGAGATTGGGGGAGAACGTAACTGGGACTACCGGTATTCGTGGGTTCGGGACGCCAGCCTAACGCTGGAAGCCCTCTGGGTAGCCGCTTGTCCGGACGAGGCGGAGCAGTTTTTCGACTATCTCGCCGTCAGCTCCGCCGGACAACTACGCGCCAACGAACCTCTTCAGATCATGTTCGGCATAGGTGGCGAACATGATCTGTCCGAACGTGAGCTTGGTCATCTCCACGGTTGGCGCGACAGCCGCCCGGTTCGGGTCGGCAACGGCGCGTGGGGGCAAAGCCAGATCGACGTGTACGGCGAACTGCTGGGTGCGGCACACCGCCTGGCCAAACAGCTGCACCCGGACCGTCCCTGCGCCGCCGCGGGACGTGAGTTCCTCATCGGCTCCGCCGATGCCGCCGCACGTCTTTGGCAGCAACGTGATTCGGGTATCTGGGAAGTCCGTGGCGAGCCGCAACACTTCCTCTACTCCAAGCTGATGTGCTGGGTCGCGCTCGACCGCGCCATCGCCATGGTCGATGCACTCGGCGCCGGGGACAGGGTCGAGAGCTGGCGTAAAGCTGCCGATGACATCCGGCATCAGATCCTTACCCGCGGGTGGAGCGACGCGGCCAACGCGTTTACCCAGGCGTTCGAAAGCGACGACCTGGACGCCTCAGCGCTGATGATTCCGCTGGTCGGCTTCTTGCCCGCCGACGACCCTCGAGTGCTGGCCACCATCGACGCCATCGCCGGTCAGCTCGTCGACTCGCGCGGCTTGGTCTATCGGTATCGCACCAGCGTCGACGCCAATGCCGACGGCCTGACCGGACAAGAGGGCACGTTTCTGCTGTGCACATTCTGGTTGGCGCAAGCCCTGGCAGCCTCCGGCCAGCTCGACCGGGCGCGCGAAGTGTTCGAGCGCGCTATCGATTACCGCAACGACGTGGGACTTCTCTCCGAAGAGGTCGACCCCGTCAGCGGCGAGCTGTTGGGCAACTTCCCGCAGGCGTTCAGTCACATCGGGCTGGTCAATGCGGCCTGGGCCATTGCCCAAGCCGAAGCTCGCGGTTGACCAAAGCAGCTTATCCGGGATGCGTTGCCTTGAGTTAGCGACTCGGTCCCAGTCGTATTGGCCCGCAATCACATCGGCCCCAGGAGTTCCAGGGTTCGGTCGGTACCCGATTTGCCCGTCTCACTCGGAATTCATGGTGACCACGAATGTTGCTGGTCCACGATGTCTACTTGCGCACCCTTGGATGCCTCACGCTGTTTTCGGCACACCATAACTGCGTTTTCCGCGCTTGTGATGGTGGGCTTTCGGGGGATGTCTCACGTACTCACCGAATCGGCTGTCATGCCGTCGCATCGAGTGTGCAGTGACGGCTTTGACTGTGTATGGGGGGCGGTAACCGCCGCGATCGGCCGCCCTGACGGCACGCTCGGCGCCACCAGCACACACTCGGCGCCGCCAGCGCGCACTCGGCGGCGCCGGCCACCGACCCAACCGCACCAGCATGCGATTTCCATCTCCCCATACCGGGGCGCAGCCCCACGACCGCTCGTAGCGACAAGCCAAGTCGCGCAGGGTTTGTCGCTATTAGGTGGGCACGACCAACATCCTCACCCACAGAGACCAATGTGGCTGATGTGGCAGTGGCCGCTTGACCCGGCCAACCAGGAGCACAACCCGGGCAACGCCCAAAAGCCAATTATACCAAAGAAATCCGTCGGCACATCGTTGCCCGCGGGTTGCCACCACCTACCTGCGTCGCCGCGACCGGAGGTAGTCGCCCACCACCGCCGCCCCCAGCCCGTCGAGATCGGGTTCCACCACCCGGCCCTCCACCCGTCGTGCGACCTGATCGATGAACCGGGCCAGACCCGGGTCACTGCCCAGCCGGAAGATCGTGATCTGCGCACCCAACCGGGCCATGTCGTCGAAACCCCGCACCGTGTGGGCAATGGTCCGCGGATGCGGCGGATAATCAAAGAAGACAGCAGAACCCGTCCCCTCCCCGCTGAAATCCTCCAAATGGGCGGTGGGCTCACCGTCGGTCACCACCAATACGACCGGCTGTGCGTTGGGGTGCTTGCTCAGGTGACGCCCGGCCAGCGCCAGTGCGTGATGAAGGTTGGTGCCCTGCTCATAGACACCTTCCAAACCCGTCAGCTCGGCCGCCGTTACGGTTCGGGCGTAGCGGCCAAACGCGATGATCTGCAGGGCATCTGAGCGGAACCGCGTGCACACCAGGTGGTTGAGCGCCAATGCCGTTCGCTTCATCGGCAGCCAGCGATTTTCCATCACCATCGAAAACGAGGTGTCGACCAGCAGCGCAACCGCTGCCTGGGTACGGGTTTCGGTCTCGGACACCTCCACGTCGTCGACGGTGATCCGAATGCCCGAACGGGGCATCGACGTCGTCCCGGCCTGGCGCAGTACGGCATTGGTCAGCGTCCGGGAGATGTTCCACGGCTCGGTGTCGCCGAACTGCCAGGGCCGGGTCGCACCGGTCAATTCTCCGGCGGCCCCCGCGCGCCGGTGGTCCCGTTCGCCACGACGTCCGGAAAGCTGTTGCACCACATCACGTAACGCCGTCTCGCCCAGCCTGCGCATCGCCTTGGGCGACAGCCGCCACTGGCCGTCGGAACCACGATCCAGGAAACCCTGATTGACCAGAGCGCGTTCCAATTCGGCGAGCGTCCTGGCGTCGACGGCGGCCTGGTCGCCGAGCTGGCGGGCCAGCGCGTCCAGGTCGACGTCGTCCATCGTTGCGCCCGGGTAACTCTGCGACAATTGCTCGGCCAGCTGCTCCAGCTCAGCGATATCGGCCAGCGCCTGGGTGCCCTCGCCCATACCGAACGGGTTGTCACCGGAGAACTGCTCGGATCCGGTCCAGTCCTCGCCGGGCCGCGCGGCTTGCAGATGACTATCGAGCCGGCTCAGCGCCTGCATCAGCGACGGCGACCCAAATGCCTGCTGCGCCAATGCATCGAGCTCGTCCCGTTGCTCCTGGCTCAGGCTGTTGCGGAACCGCTGCGCCGCGGCCGCCCGCTTGGCCAGCGAGTCCAGCAACTCCTCGACGTTGCGCGGGTTCTCCGGAAAGAACTCGCCGTGCTTGTCCATGAAGTCTTGGAAGTCCTGCGGAGTGTCCTCGCCGCGGGCGTGCTTGTCCAACAAACCGTTGAGATCGTCGAGCATCTCGTTGACCCGGCGACGGTCCTCGTCGGTCGCGCCTTCCAGCGCTTGCTTCATCCCGGCGAAGCGTTGGTCGAGCAGCTCGCGTCCGAGCAAATCCTTGATCTGGTCGTATTTTTCGCGGGCCTCACCGCTACGCCAGCGGTACTGGGATAGCTCCTGAACGGCTTTGGCCGGTGACGGCGGTAACGCATCCAGCTGCAGCTCCGAGAATCGCGCGTCGTCGTCCAGCGCGCGGGCCAATGCCTTGCGTTCGGCCAGCACCGCTTCGTCGAGCAGTCTCTTGATCTCTTGCAAGGTGCCGTCTAAGTTGTTGCGGCGCAACAGCTCCCGTCGGCGCCGGTTTGCCTCGGCGGCCAGCCGGTCGGCGCCCGGCATGGTCTTGGTGCCGCGGCGCAGCAGCTCGGACAGTGCCCGGCGCGGCGAGGTGCCGGCCATCACGTCTTGGCCGATCTGTTCGAGCGCCTCGCGCAAGTCGACCGGCGGCGCCAGCGGGTCGGGTCCGCCGGTGTATGCCGAGTACCGTGAAGAGTGCGCCCCAAAAGGCTTAGCCATAGACGGTTTGGCCTTCCCCGGACACCTTGTCGATGCGCTTGGCAAGGTACAGCGCCTCCAACGCGAGTTCCAGCGCCGCGGCGCGCTCGCCCTCGGATTCCGCGCCCAGCTTTCTGGCGATCCGGTCGACGACGGGCAGCCCCGGAACCGCGGCCAGCACGTCCTTGGCCGACACCCGCTCGCCTGTCGTCACGGCCGAACCCCGCTCGACGGCGGTCACCAATTGGCCGACGTCTATGCCGCCGAGCACTCGGGACGCGGTGTCGGCGGTCGAGCGGCGCAACAAATGCTCGAGTACGGCCTGTTCGCGGCCCTCCTCACCGGACTCGAACTCCAGCTTGCCGCGCAGCACGTCGATGATCGTGCCCAGATCGACCACCCGGGCCACCGGATCGGTTTCGCCCAGCACCGCGCCCCGGTGCCGCGCCGCGGCCGCGACCGTTTCCGCCGCCGCGATTGCGAACCTGGCCGACACACCGGACCGCTGGTCGATCGAGTGCGACTCCCGCAGGTACCGGGCGAACCGCGCGATCACCTGCATCAGATAGTCGGGCACCTGTGCGCTCAGGTGCGCCTCCTGCACGATCACACCCACTTCCGCTTCCAGCTCCAGCGGGTAGTGGGTACGGATTTCGGCGCCGAACCGGTCCTTGAGGGGCGTGATGATCCGACCGCGGTTGGTGTAGTCCTCGGGATTGGCGCTGGCGACGACCAGGACGTCCAACGGCAGCCGCAGCGTGTAGCCGCGGACCTGGATGTCGCGCTCCTCCATGACGTTGAGCATCGACACCTGAATGCGCTCGGCCAGATCGGGTAATTCGTTGACCGCGACGATGCCACGATGTGCCCGCGGGATCAGCCCGTAGGCGATGGTCTCGGGATCGCCAAGACTGCGGCCCTCGGCGACTTTGATCGGGTCGATGTCACCGACCAGGTCGGCCACGCTGGTGTCCGGGGTGGCCAGCTTCTCCGTATAGCGCTCGCTGCGATGCTTCCACGCCACCGGCAGGTCGTCACGCAACTGCGCGACCCGCCGGATCGATTCCGGCGTGATCGGCCGATACGGGTGCTCCCCCAGTTCGGCTCCGGCGATTACCGGCGTCCACTCGTCGAGCAGTCCGGTCAACGCGCGCAGCAGCCGGGTCTTGCCCTGACCGCGTTCGCCGAGCAGGACGAAGTCATGACCCGCGATCAGAGCCCGCTCCACTTGCGGCAACACCGTGTCCTCGAAACCCAGAATGCCCGGCCAGACCTCGTCACCCTCGGCCAATGCGGTCAGTAGATTTTCCCGGATTTCTTGCTTGACCCCCCGCTCGCGATGACCGGAGGCACGTAGCTCGCCGACGGTGCGCGGCAGGTTGCTCGGTGAAGTCACCACTCCACGCTACGACGCCATCTTTCTTCTGGCGACGAGAGTGTATGTCAACGCTGACTTTCCCGGTACTTTCCTGCCCTCAGTGGGCCTTAATGAGCAAAGTGGCGTGCTCCGGTGAGATATAAGGTGACCCCGGCTTCGGCTGCCGCGGCGGTTACCTCGTCGTCGCGCACCGACCCGCCGGGATGCACGATCGCCTTGACCCCCGCAGCGGTTAGCGTCTGCAGTCCGTCGGGGAACGGGAAGAAGGCATCCGATGCCGCAACGGCGCCGCGTACTCGCTCGCCGCCGCGTGCATTACCTCGTTCGACGGCCAGCCGCGCGGCATCGACCCGATTGACCTGACCCATGCCGACCCCGACGGTGGCGCCGTCGGCGACGATGACGATCGCGTTCGACTTGACCGCGCGGCAGGCGCGCCAGGCGAACACCAGGTCGGTCAACGTCGCCGGGTCGGCCGGTGATCCGGTTGCCAGCGTCCAGTTGGCCGGGTTGTCACCGGGTGCGTCGAGCTGGTCGCGCTGCTGCATCAGCAGTCCTCCGCTGACCGGACGCAGTTCGGTGTCGCCGTTCTGGGGCTCGGATGCCAGCAGCACCCGGACGTTCTTCTTGCGCGCCAATAGGTCTAGGGCACCCGGCTCATACGCTGGCGCGACGATGACTTCGGTGAAGATGGTGCTGACGTACTCCGCCATTTCGACGCTGACCTCGGCGTTGGCCGCGATCACGCCGCCGTAGGCGCTCAGCGGGTCGCAGGCATGGGCCTTGCGATGTGCGTCGGCGACGGAAACCGACGAGATCGCGATGCCGCAAGGGTTGGCGTGCTTGATGATGGCCACACAGATCTGTTCGTGATCGAAAGCCGCCCGCCAGGCCGCATCCGCGTCGGTGAAGTTGTTGTAGGACATCTCTTTTCCGTGCAGCTGCTCGGCTTGTGCCAGTCCTGGCCAGGCGCCCGGGTCGGTGTAGAGGGCGGCATGCTGGTGTGGGTTCTCGCCGTAGCGCAAGATCGCCTGACGACGCCAGTTTCTGGCGAACCAATGCGGGAAAGTCGCTTCGGGTTGCTCGGGCGCCAGCGTCGACTGCATCCAGCTCGCCACGGCGATGTCGTATTCGGCGGTGTGCTGAAATGCCAGCGACGCCAGCTTTTTACGCTCGCCGAGGCTAAATCCGCCGCTGCGCACCGCGGCGAGCACCCCGTCGTAGCCGAGTGGGTCGGTGACCACGGCCACGCTGGGAAAATTCTTGGCCGCCGCCCGAACCATCGACGGCCCGCCGATGTCGATCTGTTCGACGCACTCGTCGATACCGGCGCCGGATTCGACGGTCTGGCTGAACGGATACAGGTTGACCACCAGCAGTTCGAACGCCGCGACCCCGAGTTTGTCCAGCGCGGCCCGGTGTTCGGGCTTGCGCAGGTCGGCCAGCAGCCCGGCGTGCACGCGTGGGTGCAGGGTCTTGACCCGGCCGTCGAGCACCTCCGGAAATCCGGTGAGCTCCTCGATTCGGGTTACCGGAATGCCTTTGCTGGCAATGGTCTTCGCCGTTGATCCGGTGGAGACGATTTCGACGCCGACCGCCGTCAGGCCCGCAGCCAGCTCTACCAGCCCGGTCTTGTCGTACACGCTGATCAGCGCGCGGCGGATCGGCTTCCGTACGCTCTCGCCGGTCATACTGTGCTCATCCCAGGGTCGCCTTTCGTCCGATGCAGGTCAGGCCGCCGGTGGCAATCGCGGCCACCACGTCGACGAGTAGTCGCCGTTCGATGACCTTGATGCGCTCGTGCAATGTCTCTTCGTCGTCACCGTCGAGCACCGGAACGGCCTGCTGCGCCAGTATCGGCCCGGTGTCCACGCCGGCATCCACCAGATGCACCGTACAGCCGGTGACCTTCACACCGTAGGCCAACGCGTCGGCCACGCCGTGGGCACCCGGGAACGCCGGTAGCAGGGCGGGATGGGTGTTGAGGATACGTCCGCTGAATCGTGAAAGAAATTGCGGCCCAAGGATTCTCATGAATCCAGCCGATACCACTAGATCGGGTGAATGGGCGGCGGTGGCATCGGTGATAGCCGCGTCCCAGGCGTCGCGGCCGGGGTAGTCGGCGACCCGGACCGTGAAGCTCGGCACCGATGCCCGCGCGGCGATCTCGGTGGCCCGGCACTCGCGATCCACCCCGACGGCGACAATCCGCGCCGGATAGTCGCCCACCGCGGCTTGGAGCAGCGCGTTCAGCAGCGATCCGGTGCCCGATGCCAGCACTACCACTCGCGTCGGTGCACTCGGGGGCACCCGGAGCGGTTCCTGCACATGGCGAGCCTAGTCTGGCCCCGTCTGGCGACGAGGCCGGGCGCGCCAGCGCATCGAACCTGCATCCACAGCTACTTCCACGCGCGTGTCGGCGCGCTGTACGCAGACTCGATGACGTCAGTACAGGCTCGCGCTCGGACACCGCGCCAGGCGCGGCAGGCGGCGCACAACAGGCCTAATCCTCGCGCTGAGAGCTGGAGTCCGACTCGGGCTGCCCTGCTAAGGACACGCCGTCGTCTCCACAAACGTCGACGTCCTCAGGCTGCGGCGACTCCTCGATGACATCGTGGGGTTGATCGCCCTCGTCGACCGCGACCGCAGACGTTTCTTCCTCAATCGGCGGGGCGGGCCGCGGTTCGGGCGAGCGCGGACGCCTGGTGATCCCGCCGGCCATCGCCACCGTCAGGCCGCCAACCACGGTGAACCAGAAGAAAACACCAATCAGCATGGCCCCCTCGTCCACGCCGACAGCGCCGAAGTTGCCCAGCTTGCCGCCGCCGGCGTAACCGAGCAGCACCATCACCAAGGCCCCGATAAGCGCTGCCACCAACACCTTGGCCATTGCCGGAAGCAACGGCAGCGGCCGGCGGGCGCACTGTTGCCCCAGCGCGACCCCAGATGCTGCTCCGATGATCAGCAAAGCGACCCACGCCGGCCCGAGCGGCGGTGTGGGCGCTGCGGCAAGGATCGGCACGGCCGGAATATCGCCGCCGAAGACGGTGAACGAACTGAACGTCGCAAAACCGATATGGGCACTGGACCCAACGGCGACCGCCGCGGCGCCGACGAAGACGTTGGGCGCATACAGCACCGAGAGCAGCGTGAGATTGAATTGGCCCCAGATCGAGTCGGTGATCCCGTAAAGCTCTTGCATCGTCGCCCAGTGAACAACCAGCGACCCCGCCGTCACCAGGCCGGACAGTCCCAGCAATGCCAAGACCCCGCCGGCAGCGGCGCGCACCGAATCGCCCAGCCAATTCGGCAGCCGCGAAGCCGCCAACGCCCGTCTGCCCACCCGCGACCACACCCCGACCGCCGCGCCGATGGCATGCACTACCAGCACGCCGGTGAACGCCCGCAGCGCGCTGGGCGTCTGTAGTTCGGTGATCACCGACGAGGCGTCGTGGATGACCGCAAGGGCGATCGCCGCGATCAGCAGCGGCCCGCCCAGCGCCGACGCGACAACCCATCGCACAACGAGCCAAGACGAGTAGGGCGAGGTGGCCAAGGCCGTCGTACGCGCGGTGCCCCATACCATCAGCAGAACCGGCAGTAGCGGCATGACGCCGAGTTCGCGACCGCCGATGGAGATCGGCACCTGATGAACGCCCAGCCACATGCTGGCGATCGCGCCCAACGCCCCGGTCATGTCGCTGTTGGCGATCAGTAACTGCAGCAGCGTCACCGCGGCAATGATGACCAGCGCCACCACGGCAGGAGCGAACGCAACCTTGACGAGGTCGCGTGCCTGGCGCGCACCCGCTGCTCGGTTGTCCTCGTTTGCCGACACCCTATTCACTCTTCGCGCACGTGCCTACCCAGCGCGAGAGCGCCCGACTAGACCGGCGCCGAACCGGATGACGACGACTGCTGGCCGTGCCCCTGTCCATAGGACTGCGGTCCCCCGGCGGGGTTTGAGTAGTTGACCGGAGCCGACCCGGCCTGGGATCCCGTTCCGGCACTGACCGGCGGCGGCGGGCCGAAGCTCGGAAAGCCGGTGGGCGGGGTGGACGGACCCTGGTGCATCGGCTGGGGCGCCGACTGGCCGGGCTGCTGGGCGCCGAAGCCGCCGGTCGACGGGTTGGAGCCGGCGCTGGACGAATAACCACCGTATTGCGACCCGTATCCGGACGGCTGCGCAGGGCTGGGCGCGGCCTGCTGCTGCGCACCCGGTTGACCGTAGTACCCGCCGGGCTGACCGCCGTACTGTCCGTATTGGCCGTACTGGCCATACTGGCCGTAAGCATCGAATTTGGGCCGCGGTGCCGGCGCCGAGATGACACCCGCATCCAACAGCAGCGCGCCGACCGCGGCAACCGCCTGAAACACGATGAACACCAAGACGACCCACAGCGCCCAGCCGGTCGAATAGGCGCTGGGCTTGTTGAACGTCGCCGCGATCATCAGCAACACGCCCAACACCGAGACCACGGCGACGATGGCCACGTAGCTCTTGGCCTTGGGCAGCAGACTCACCCCCGCAAGCAGTGCGGCCAGCAGAGCCAGGCCGACAGCCAACCCGGTATCGCCGGAAACCTCGCTGCCGGCCCCGCCGAGTTCTGAGCTCACCGTGAACATCGGACCGTAGCTGGCCAGATACGCCAGCAGCCCGAGCGCGACAACCGCCATGCTCAGGTACATCGGAAGCTTGCTGACACCGTCGTCAGTCTTGGCGAAAGATGGTGTGGCGCCTCCGTAGGAGCCGGCCGATTGCGCGGGCGGATATCCGGGACTACCTGGTGAGTAGGTCATGGCTCCTCCTGTTACCTCCGGTGCTGTCGCTACGCCTGCTGCAATGCGACGATTGCTCCCTGCGACACAATTCGATGACCCACGCTAGCGCACGGCCGGGTACTCGCGCCGTGGCGACCTTGCCCCCGCGATACCGGCCCGGTCACCGCTGCCGACGACCGGCAGATGAGCCGCTTGCCCGGCTGAGGTAGAACACGTTCTAATTCTGTTCATGGATTACGGGCTTGTCCTTTTCACCAGCGACCGTGGCATCTCCCCGGCCGCAGCCGCGAAACTGGCCGACGACCATGGCTTTCGCACTTTCTACGTGCCCGAACATACGCATATCCCGGTCAAACGGGAGGCCGCCCATCCCACCACGGGTGACGCGTCGCTGCCGGATGACCGCTATATGCGCACGCTGGACCCGTGGGTGAGCTTGGGCGCGGCTTCAGCGGTCACCTCCCGGGTCCGGCTGTCAACCGCGGTTGCGCTGCCGGTGGAGCACGACCCGATCACGCTGGCCAAAAGCATTGCTACGCTGGACCACCTATCCGGGGGGCGGGTCAGCGTCGGCGTCGGATTCGGCTGGAACACAGACGAACTCGCCGACCATGGCGTGCGGCCAGAGCGCCGACGCACCATGTTGCGCGAATACCTGGAGGCGATGCGGGCATTGTGGACCCAAGAAGAAGCCGCCTACTACGGCGAATTCGTCAAATTTGGACCCAGCTGGGCGTGGCCCAAGCCCGTGCAGCCACACATTCCGATCCTGGTGGGCGCCGCCGGCACCGAGAAGAACTTCAGGTGGATTGCGCGTAGCGCCGACGGCTGGATCACCACGCCGCGCGATGTTGACATTGACGAGCCGGTGAGGTTGCTACAGGACACCTGGGCAGCCGCCGGCCGCGACGGGGCTCCCCAGATCGTGGCCCTGGACTTCAAGCCGGTGCCTGAGAAGCTGGCGCGCTGGGCCGAATTGGGAGTGACCGAGGTGCTGTTCGGCCTGCCGGACCGCTCGGCAACCGAAGTCGCCGCGTATGTGGAGCGGCTGGCCGGCAAGCTGGCCGCCGCAGCGTAGCCTAGACGCCGGCCAGGCGCCGCCGAGCGCGCATGCGCGTCCAGAAATCTTGGGAAAGCAAGGGATATCTGCCGCCGGAGAGCTCTACCATAAGAAAACTTGCCCGGAAGCAGCGATCGGACCTGGTTCCGACAACGTTTTGGATCGACGCTCACGCCCTCGCGCGGGAGGTGGCACATGTCGTTTGTCCTCACCACGCCGGAATTCCTGGTGGACGCTGCTGCCGATCTGACAGGTATCGGATCGACGATCAGGGCGGCCAGCACCGCCGCCGCGGCCCCAACGGGCGGGGTGCTGGCGGCGGGCGCCGACGAGGTCTCGGCCGCCGTCGCCGCGGTGTTCGCGGCGCATGCCCAGGGATATCAGGTGCTGAGCGCTCAGGCGGCGGCATTTCACGACCAGTTTGTGGCGCTCGTGCGCGCAGGTGCAGGGCAGTATGCGATGGCCGAGGCCGCAAATGCCTCACCGTTGCAGCTTCTGGAGCAACAGCTTCTCGATGTCCTCAACGCGCCCACCACGCTGCTGCTGGGACGTCCGCTGATCGGTAATGGGGCCAATGGAGCACCCGGCGCGGACGGCCAGCCCGGCGGGTTACTGATCGGCAACGGCGGCGCGGGCGGCTCAGGCACCACCGCCCACCCCGCCGGCGGCAACGGCGGGTCGGCCGGCCTGTTCGGCAACGGCGGAGCCGGTGGAACCGGGAGGCCCGCGGCCCCGGGTGGCAACGGCGGAGCCGGCGGGCTGTTCGGCAACGGCGGAGCTGGCGGGAACGGCGGCGTCTTCGGTGGTGCCGGCGGCGCGGGCGGGGCTGCCGGGCTACTTTTCGGCACCGGCGGCGTCGGTGGCGCCGGCGCGGCGGCGACACTCGGCGGCAACGGCGGCGCGGGCGGCGCCGGCGGCGCCGGCGGATTGTTCGGCACCGGCGGCGAAGGCGGCCGCGGTGGTGCGACGATCGTCGCCGGCACCTCCGGCGGCGTGGGTGGCGCCGGTGGCGCCGGCGGAATCCTGCTCGGCTCGGGCGGGGGCGGCGGTGACGGCGGGGACGGGTTAGTGGCTGGTACTTCCGGCGGTACCGGGGGGACCGGCGGCCACGGCGGATTCGTCAACGGCACCGGCGGCATCGGTGGCGTCGGCGGGTTCGGTCCCCTCGGTGGGGCCGGTGGGGCCGGCGGGAGTGGCGGCGTACTGTCGGGCTCTGGCGGGGCCGGCGGTGGCGGCGGCAACGGCGGAGGTACCGGCGCAGGTGCCGGCGGTGCCGGCGGCGACGCCGGCTTACTCTTCGGCGACGGCGGTGCCGGCGGGCCGGGAGGAGCCGCCAGCGGTAATCCCGGCGGAGCCGGCGCCAACGGGGGACGCGCCGCATTGCTCCTAGGCTTCGGCGGGAACGGTGGCAACGGCGGGCCGGGGGCGCCCCCGGGCACCGGCGGCCAAGGCGGTGACGGCGGACAACTGTTCGGCGTGCCGGGCAAACCCGGCACGCCGTAGCCGACCTAGACGGCGACCAGGCGCGCTAAAGAGTCTTCAATATTTCCCGGGCGAGGGCCGCGGTTTCCGACGGCGTCTTGCCGACCTTGACCCCGGCCGCCTCGAGTGCCTCTTTCTTGGCGGCCGCGGTGCCCGACGAGCCGGACACGATCGCGCCCGCGTGGCCCATGGTCTTGCCTTCCGGCGCGGTGAAGCCGGCGACGTAACCCACGACCGGCTTGGACACATTGGCCTTGATGAAGTCGGCCGCGCGCTCTTCGGCGTCACCACCGATCTCGCCGATCATCACGATCAGCTTGGTGTCGGGATCCTTTTCGAAGGCCTCGATCGCATCGATATGGGTAGTGCCGATCACCGGGTCACCGCCGATCCCGATGGCAGTGGAAAAACCGAGGTCCCGCAATTCGAACATCATCTGGTAGGTCAGCGTGCCGGACTTGGACACCAGGCCGATCGGGCCGGGTCCGGTGATATTGGCCGGGGTGATGCCCACCAGCGCCTGGCCGGGCGTGATGATGCCGGGACAGTTGGGGCCGATGATGCGGGTCTTGCCGCCTTTGGCCACGTTGTAGGCCCAGGCGTATGCGGTGTCCTGCACCGGTACGCCCTCGGTGATCACCACCAGCAACGGAATTTCGGCATCGATCGCCTCGATGATCGCGTCCTTGGCGAATCGCGGCGGCACAAAGATGATCGAGACGTCGGCGCCGGTCTTTTCCATCGCCTCGGCGACACTGCCGAATACCGGCAACTTGATCACCCTGCCGCCCTTGTCCTCGTGGGTGACGGTGGTGCCGGCCTTGCGGGCGTTCACGCCGCCGACGATGTGGGTGCCCGCCTTGAGCATCCGGGCGGTGTGAACGGTGGCCTCAGAGCCGGTGATGCCCTGGACGATGACCTTGTTCTCTTTGGTCAGGAAGATCGCCATTGTCGTGTGGTCCTTTCTGGCTTTCAGGCGCTCGCCAGCTCGGCGGCTTTGTCGGCGGCCTCGTCCATCGTCGACACCAGCGTCACCAGGGGGTGGTTGGCTTCGGCCAGGATGCGCCGGCCTTCGTCGACGTTGTTGCCGTCCAGCCGCACCACCAGCGGCTTGTTGGCCTCACCGCCCAGAATTTCCAGCGCCTTGACGATCCCGGTGGCCACAGCGTCGCAGGATGTAATGCCGCCGAAGACGTTGACGAACACGCTCTTGACATCCTCGTCGCCCAGCACCACGTCCAGTCCGGCGGCCATGACCTCGGCCGAAGCGCCGCCACCGATGTCGAGGAAGTTGGCCGGCTTGACGCCGCCGTGCTTCTCACCGGCATAGGCGACGACATCGAGGGTCGACATCACCAGGCCGGCGCCGTTGCCGATGATGCCGACCTGCCCGTCGAGCTTGACGTAGTTGAGGTCGTGCTCTTTGGCCTTCAGCTCCAGCGGATCGGTGGCCGCACGGTCCTCGAACTCGGCGTGATCGGGATGACGGAAGTCGGCGTTGGCGTCGAGAGTGATCTTGGCGTCCAGCGCCAGGATCTGGTCGTCGGGGGTGCGTACCAGCGGGTTGACCTCGACCAGGGTGGCGTCCTCGGCGACGAACAGCTCCCACAGCGTGGAAATGGTGACGGCGGCGGCGTCGAGCACCTCGGCCGGCAGGTGACCCTGCTCGGCGATGGAACGTGCAAACGCCACGTCGACGCCCTTGACCGCATCCACCGGAACCTTTGCCAACCGCTCCGGCTTGGTGGCGGCCACTTCTTCGATGTCCATGCCGCCCTCGACCGAGCACATCGCCAGGTAGGTGCGGTTGGCGCGGTCCAGCAGGAAGGAGATGTAGTACTCCTCGGCAATCTCGCTGGCCTCGGCGACCAGCAGTTTCTTGACGATGTGGCCCTTGATGTCCAGGCCGAGGATGTTCTGGGCGTGCTGGTATGCGTCGTCTGGGGTCGCGGCGTATTTGACGCCGCCCGCCTTGCCCCGCCCACCGATTTTGACCTGTGCTTTAACCATCACCGGACGACCGATCTCGGTGGCGATCGCCTTGGCGCCTTCGGCGCTGTCGGTCACTCGGCCGGGCGTGCTGGGAACGTTGTGCTTGGCGAACAGTTCCTTGGCTTGATACTCGAAAAGGTCCATGTGCTCACTGTCTTCGCTGGGCTATCTGCTGGGCCGGTAGGGACGGTTGGAACTGTAGCGAGGCGCCAAACGGACGCCGCGATCGCATCCCACCGCTGTGGCGCACGCCACCGAATAGCGTCGCCTTCCAAACGTGATACAGCTCACATTTGTGCGTGGGTTATTGTCCTGAGGTTGCCAGCCCGGACGGTGAGCGGATACCGTCTCAGGGTCCAGATAACGTTATGGTCACGATACGAGGACATTTCAGCATTGTCCCAGCACCGATTCGCCCGTCCTGCCGCTGCAGGCGGGCTTTATGCATCCCGCGATCGTCGGCCTCAACATCACCACCGTAACGAAATCACCGAAATCATCCCGTTGGACGGATTCGACGGGTTCGACGAGCTGGAACTCGCCGACCTCGACGAGCTGGACTTCGGCGATCCCGAGTTCGGCACTGATGTGCAGTTACTGCAGGCCCCCGAGCTCGACGACCTGCATGAGACCGACGACCTGACCCCGACTTGGCTGGCCGGCCCGACCGAGGTGCTGGCCGCTGTGAGCATCGAGTCCGGGAGCCAAGCACCTGCCGCGCGTCCGCACGCCGCGACTGTCACCCCGGTGCCCCGGCGAGGCGGGCAGCACCGCAAGCAGCCGACCAGCGCGGCCAAGGGACGCCTGCTGATCTCGGCGATGGCCGCTGGCGCCGCTGCCGCCGCGGCGCATACGGCAACTCATCAAACCGACACCACCACGGCCGATACCGTGTTGAGCGCCAATGCGTCGGCGCTCACCGGCGGGTCGGGTGGCGCCCCCCGGGGTGTGCAGGTCATTGCCGCGCAGCCGGCGGCAAGCGCGGCGGTGCACAACGCCGAACTCGCCCATGGTGTGGCTTTTGCGCAGGAGCGGGCCCAGCGTGAGGCACGACTGCAGCAGCCGCTGTATGTCTTGCCGGCCAAAGGCATATTCACGTCGAATTTCGGGTATCGCTGGGGTGTGCTGCACGCTGGTATCGATCTGGCCAACTCCATCGGGACGCCGATCTACGCGGTGTCGGACGGCGTCGTCATCGACGCCGGCCCTACCGCCGGCTACGGCATGTGGGTCAAGCTGCGCCACGCCGACGGCACGGTGACCCTCTATGGTCACGTCAACACCACGCTGGTCAGCGTCGGACAGCGCGTGATGGCGGGCGACCAGATCGCCACCATGGGCAACCGGGGCTTTTCCACCGGCCCGCACCTCCATTTCGAAGTGCTCATGGGCGGCACCGAGCGAATCGACCCGGTGCCGTGGCTGGCCAAGCGCGGAATCTTTGTAGGCAACTACGCCGGCTGACCGGTGACCGCAGCGAGCCGTCCCCCCGCGCCTGAGAACCCGTCCGAGCCCACTGGATCTCTCGAGGAACCGCGCACCCGCATCATCCGCCGGGCGCCGACCGGACCACTGCCCGCGATATCCGATTCTGCGGCCACCCAGATCGCGCGACACCCGACAGGGTTGGACGCGAGCGGCCGGGTGGACCACTTTCCGCCGCTACCAGCCGCGATCGGCCATGAGCCGAGTCCTTGGACGGCCGTCGCAGCCGCGGCGGTCAGCATCGTCAGTGGCTGGGCCACCTCGGTGGTGGCCACCGACCTGATTGCCGGATGGTGGCGGACGGATCGGCTGTTCTGCATCGCGGTGGGTTTTCTGGCCCTGGTCTTCGCCGCAGCCACCGTCACCGGCGTGATCATGTTGCTGCTTCGCCGGTCTCTGGGGCGCTATCTGATCGCGGCGGGTGCGGTGGTCGCGGTGTTGACCTACGGCGGCGTATTCATCGCCGGTGCGCGCGTCGGGTGGATCGTGCACACCCTGCCGCTACTGCCGATCGCCAGCGCGGTGTTGGCCCTGCATCCGGCGACCAAACGCTGGCTCGTGGAGTAGCGGCTTCGCCGAACGTGTTGCCACTGCGAAGATCTCACGATTTTTTCGCAGCGAGTTCACGCTCAGCGCAAAGAGCGCTACAGCTTGGTGACCGGCGCGTGGTTGTGCATCAGCTTGACCCGTCCCGAACTGCCGAAGTCGATCAGCGACATCGCGGACTCCCCTACGCCAGAGACTTCCTCGACCCGGCCCAAGCCGTACTTGTCGTGGGTGACTCGATCGCCGGGCTGTAGCACCAGCAGCGGGCGCTTGCTCGCCCCTGCAGAACGGGTGGGCGCCGACCGCGGGGCGCCGAACCGGCCGGCTCCGCCCACCGGCGCACTGAACGACGGCTTCGGCGCGGTGCGGCGCCAATCGATGAGCTCCTGCGGGATCTCACGCAGGAAGCGCGATTCCGGATTCAGCATCGGCTGCCCCCAGGACGACCGCACCATGGCCCGGCTGACATACAGCCGTTGCCGGGCCCGCGTGATGCCGACGTAGGCCAGTCGCCGCTCCTCGGACAGTTCGGTCGGGTCGTCCAGCGCCCGCATGTGCGGGAACATCCCGTCCTCCCAGCCGGTCACGAATACCACAGGGAACTCCAGCCCCTTGGCGGTGTGCAGCGTCATCAGCGTGACGACACCGGAACCGTGCTCAGGGATCTCGTCGGAGTCGGCGATCAGCGACACCCGCTCCAGAAACGCCGCCAATACGCCGGTGTCCGGCACGTCTTCGTTGTCCGGTTCCAGCGCAGCGGTATTCGCCTGGTCGGCGCTGAATTCGTGTGCGACGCTGACGAGTTCGTTGAGGTTGTCCAGCCGCGCCAGCTCCTGGGGGTCGGTTGACGATTCCAGCTCCCGGCGGTACCCGGTGCGTTCCAGCACCGCCTCCACCAGCTCACCGAGGTCCTCGTCGAGACGGCCCCGCAGCTCGTCGAGCATCTCCACAAAGCCCGCGATCGACTTCTCCGCGCGGGTGTTGAGCATCGGCACTTTGCCCTCGGCCGCAGCCACCAGGGCATCGGCGAAGCTGGCGCCGGTGTTTTCGGCGTAGACCGCCACGCACGCCTCGGCGCGATCGCCGATGCCGCGGCGCGGCGTATTGAGTATGCGCCGCATGCTGACCGCGTCGCCGGGGTTGTCCAGCACGCGCAGGTAGGCGATGATGTCGCGGATCTCCTTGCGCTCGTAAAAGCGCACGCCCCCGACGACCTTGTACGGGATTCCGGCGCGGATGAACACCTCTTCCAGGGACCGCGACGAGTTGTTGGTGCGGTAAAAGACGGCGACGTCGTTGTAGGTGATCTCGCCACGCTCGGCCAGCGCGTCGATCTCGTCGGCAACGAACCTGGCCTCGTCGTGTTCGTTGTCGGCGACGTAGCCGACGATCAACTCCCCTTCGCCGGCGTCGGTCCACAGTCGCTTCTCCCGGCGCCCGGCATTGCGGGCGATCACCGAGTTGGCCGCCGAGAGGATGTTCTGGGTGGAGCGGTAATTCTGTTCCAGCAGAATGGTTGTCGCGTCGGGGTAGTCGCGCTCGAAGTCTTCGATGTTGCGGATGGTCGCGCCGCGGAAGGCATAGATCGACTGGTCGGCATCGCCGACGACGCACAGCTCCGCGGGTGGCACCGGGTTATCGCCGTCTTGCCTGCCGTGGCCGACCAGTTCGCGCACCAGGACGTACTGGGCGTGGTTGGTGTCCTGGTACTCGTCGACCAGGACGTGGCGGAACCGTCGCCGGTAGTACTGGGCGATGTCCGGGAAGGTCTGCAACACCGCGACGGTCTCGCCGATGAGGTCGTCGAAATCCAGGGCATTGGCCGCCCGTAGCCGCCGCTGGTATTCGGCGTAGACGGACGCGACGTTACGTGCCAAGTCATCTGAGTCGTCGGTCAGGTCGGCCAGTGCCTGATGGGGGTCGATCAGCTCGTTCTTCAGGTTCGAGATCGCGTTCGCCAACAACCGCGGCGAATACCGCTTGATGTCCAGGCCCATGTCACGGCCGATCATCTGCAGCAGCCGACGCGAATCGTCGGCGTCGTAGATGGAGAAGTTGGAGTTCAGGCCGTCGATCAGCGACGCCTGGTTGCGCAGGATGCGCACGCAGGTCGAGTGAAACGTGGACACCCACATGTAGCGGGCTCGGGCGCCGACCAGCCGCACCACCCGTTCCCGCATCTCGGCGGCGGCCTTGTTGGTGAAGGTGATGGCCAGGATCTGCCCGACCGCGACACCACGCGCGGCGATCAGGTAAGCGATCCGCCGGGTCAGCACCGCCGTCTTACCCGAACCCGCCCCCGCGACGATCAGCAGCGGTGAGCCCTCATGCAGCACCGCCTGGCGCTGTTGCGGGTTGAGGCCGTCGAGCAGCTGATCTGTTTCCGACTTCGCGTCGGTCGCGTGCACACTCATGTCGGTCCAAACTTACCGCCGCGCACCGACGACTCGTCGGGCCAGGCTGAGCGTCTGGGACGGTGCTGCTACTCGAACCCGGACTCGCCGGTCCCGGTGTGATTGCTGCCCGAGCTGCTTGAACCCGAATTGCCCCAGCCCGAGTTCAACGTCCCGGACTGGCCGAAGCCCGAGTTGTCGGTGCCGACGTTCATGAAGCCCACGTTGCCGGTAACGCCGCCATTGGCAAAGCCGATTCCAAAGCTGCTGGTATTCGAGAACCCGACGGAGTTGACGCCCGAGTTGAAGAAGCCGGTATTGCGGCTGTTTGTGTTTTGGAAGCCCGTCTGGAAATTACCGACGTTTCCGTAGCCCTCACTCGAATTACCGGTGTTCTCCCACCCGGAAGTACTGTTCCCATGGTTGTTGAAGCCCGAGGTTCCGATGCCGGTGTTCCCGAAGCCGGAGTTTGTGGCCCCGGTGTCGGTTGCGCTCCCGTAGCCGGTATTCACGTCGCCGGCATTGCCAGCACCTGTGTTGATGCTCCCCGAGTTCCAAAATCCAGTGTTGGTGTTGCCGGAATTACCAAAGCCGGTGTTGCCGGAGCCGGAGTTGTAGAAGCCCACACTGCTCGCACCGGAATTGAAGAAGCCCACCGTGCCGCTCGAGCCCGAGTTGAAGGCACCTACCGCAAAGCCGCCGCCATTTCCGACGCCCACGTTATCGCTTCCAGCGTTCCAGAAACCGACATTTCCGTGGCCAGAGTTCCCGAAGCCGACATTGGTGTTGGTCGTGTTCACCCAGCCCGTATTGTGGTTACCAGAGTTCATGATGCCGGTGTTCGTATTTCCGGAGTTCGCGATTCCGGAGTTGATGTCACCGGAGTTACCGATGCCCCAGTTTCCGTCGCCAGAATTGAAGAAGCCGACATTGTTGTCGCCGGAATTGAATAAGCCGATGTTGCCGCTGCCGGAGTTCAGGCCATTGAAGTTGATGCCAAACTGATTGTCGCCGGTCAGACCGATGCCGAAGTTGTTGTTCCCCGTGTTGCCGAAGCCGATGTTGAACTCACCAGTATTGCCCAGCCCGATATTGAAGTTGCCAAAATTGCCTATACCGATATTGGAGTTGCCGGTATTACCAAGTCCGACATTCGAGTTGCCTGCCGTGGGCATCACTCCAGGACCACTGTTGCCGAAGCCGAAGTTGGCGTTGCCGAAATTTCCGCTGCCGATATTGAGATTACCGGTATTACCGTTGCCAATATTCCCGCTGCCGCTGTTTCCGCTCCCGAAGTTTCCGCCACCGGTGGCCTGAGAGTTTCCGAATCCAAAGTTTCCGTTGCCACGATTACCGGCGCCGAAGTTTCTGCTGCCCCTGTTTCCGCTGCCCATGTTGAAACTGCCGGTGTTCCCACTGCCGAAATTGAGGATTCCGCTGAGGTTTCCGTCGCCGAAGTTGAGGTTGCCATTGTTCCCGCTGCCGAAGTTTGCATTACCGGTATTGCCGGTGCCCAGGTTTGCGCTGCCGATGTTTCCCAGGCCCAGGTTCCCGGCACCGATGTTGCCGACGGCCGACAGCGCGCTCAGGCCCGGGATGTTCTGCAGTAGTTGCTGCCACGGGGCCAGGCCCGCGGCCGCTGCCGAAGCCCCACCGTGATAACCCGCCATCGCGGCCACATCCTGGGCCCACATCTGTTCGTACAGGCCTTCGATGTGCGCGATCGCCGGCGCGTTCAGCCCGAACCAGTTCGACAGCACCATCTGCACCAATGCATTCCGGTTGGCCGCCACCGCCGCCGGCACGACCGTTGCGGCCCGCGCCGCCTCGAACACCCCGGCGACCGTTCGGGCCTGCCCGGCCGCCGTCACGGCCTGGGTTGCCGCCGCGCTCAACCAACCTGCGTAGGGTGCGGCCGCTGCCACCATCGCCGTCGACGCGGGCCCCTGCCACGCCTGGGCGGCCAGCCCCGAAGTCAGCGAGCCGAACGACGACGCCGCCGAACTCAGCTCCTCGGCCAACCCTTCCCATGCCGCCGCGGCGTCGAGCATGGGAGCCACACCCGCACCCGCAAACATCAGCGAAGAGTTGATCTCCGGAGGCAACACCGAATAATTCATCACCACAGTCCTTCCGCCCCTGGGCCCGACCCAGCCGGCTCCCCTGGTACCAGTGCCACACTCCCGGCACAGCGCGTAGAGCTTACGGCCCCCATTGCGGCGTGATGGGCGTTTTCGCGCTACTTTTCGCCAACCGAATCGACGCTTTGCCGCACGCGGCCAACCCGCGGGACCGGACCGGGTCCACCGCCGCACAACCGGCCCGCCACCATTTCCGGCCAACAGGTCGCCGGCTTTTTGCGCAGCCGCGGCCCTTGGTGGCACACTCGTTTGGTGCTCAACAGGCAGCGCCGATTTTTCTATGGGTACCGGCCAGCGGTGCCCGTGGTGTAGCTGCTTTCGCAGAGCCCCGTGGTCCGCTTCGGCGATTCGGGGCTCGTCTCTTGTGTGAGGCCCGATACCGGATGAGACCAGAATCCCCACATCACGAGAACGCGGAGTCAGCGGAGATGAACACCGACACCCAACAGCTGCCCACCATCGAGGAACTGCGCGAAGAGATCGACCGGTTAGACCGCGAGATTCTGGCCGCGGTCAAACGGCGCGCCGAAGTGTCGCAGGCGATCGGCAGAGTCCGAATGGCCTCCGGAGGCACCCGGCTGGTCCACAACCGGGAGATGCAAGTCATCGAGCGCTACAGCGAGCTCGGACCCGACGGTAAGAACCTGGCAATGCTGCTCTTGCGGCTGGGCCGGGGCCGTCTCGGTCACTAATAGGTCACATTCTCGCTGCTTATCGCAGATATCCTGGTTTCTGCGGTACATTCCGCCGAAATGGTTACAGCAAAGTCAGCTGAGCTACTGCGACTGCGCCGTGCAATGGCCGTTTCGACAACGGCTGTTCTTGCCCTGCTGGCAGCGCTGGCCGGCGGCTCGGCCACCTCGTCCGCGTGGTCGCGCCGTGGCCTGCCGATCGAGTATCTGATGGTGCCCTCACCGTCGATGCACCGCCAGATCAAGGTGGAATTTCAGGGCGGCGGCCCCCATGCGGTGTATTTGCTCGACGGCATGCTCGCCCGGGACGACTACAACGGCTGGGACATGCACCTGCCGGTGTTCGAATGGTTCGACCAATCCGGGCTGTCGCTCGTCATGCCCGTCGGCGGCATGGCCAGCTTCTACTCCAATTGGTATCAGCCCGCGGCCGGCAACGGCGGGGTCTGGACGTACAAGTGGGAAACCTTCCTGACCGACGAGCTTCCGCAGTGGCTGGCCACGAGCAAGTCCGTCAGCACTTCGGGAAACGCGGTGGTCGGTGCGTCGATGTCCGGATCGGCGGCATTGATCCTGGCCGCCAAACATCCGCAGAACTTCGGCTACGCGGCCTCGATGTCGGGCTTTCTCAACCTGTCCGCCGGGCAATGGCCGTCATTGGTCAGCGCCGCGCAACTAGGCGCCGGCGGTTTTCGCTCCGAGGCGATGTGGGGCCCGCCCACCGACCCCGCCTGGGCGGCCAACGACCCGACGGCCAATGCGGCGACACTCGTCGCCAACAACACCCGAATCTGGGTGTACACCGGCAACGGCGGCCAATCGGACGTGGAGGCCGCCGGCAAGCTGGATGCCAGCCTGCTGGAATCCGCCACGCGGATCAGCAACAAGATTTTCCAGGCCAGGTACAAAGCCAAGGGCGGGCACAACGGCGTGTTCAACTTCCCGGCTAACGGCACCCACACCTGGTCATATTGGGGCGCACAATTACAAGCCATGCTGCCCGATCTTCAGCAAGCGCTGGGCGCGACTTAGATATCGCTCCGACTGCCCCGGGTCCCGGAGCATTAGGGTCAATTCATGACCGCCCAGCCATCAATCCCCGACATCGCCGCCGCCCCGGCATGGGACGCCCTGCGCAAGCACCACGATCAGATCGGAGAAACTCACCTTCGGCAGTTGTTCGCCGACGATCCCGATCGCGGCCGCGATCTCACGATCACTGTCGGTGACCTCTATATCGACTACAGCAAGCACCGCATCACCCGCGAGACGCTACGGCTGCTGATCGAGCTGGCCCGCGCGGCGAGACTGGAAGAGCGCCGCGACCAGATGTTCTCGGGCGTGCACATCAACACCTCCGAGGATCGCGCCGTTCTGCACACGGCGTTGCGGCTGCCCCGCGACGCCGAGCTTGTCGTCGACGGCCGCAACGTGGTCCAGGACGTGCACGCCGTGCTGGATGCGATGGGCGACTTCACCGACCGGCTGCGCAGTGGCGAGTGGACCGGAGCCACCGGAAAGCGGATCAGCACCGTGGTGAACATCGGCATCGGCGGTTCGGACCTCGGCCCGGTGATGGTCTACCAGGCGCTGCGCCACTACGCCGACGCCGGGATTTCGGCGCGTTTCGTCTCCAACGTCGACCCGGCCGACCTCATTGCCAAACTGGCCGATTTAGACCCTGCCACAACGCTTTTCGTGGTCGCCTCGAAGACGTTCTCCACGCTGGAGACGCTGACCAACGCGACCGCCGCGCGGCGCTGGCTGACCGACGCGCTCGGCGATGCCGCGGTGTCCAGGCATTTCGTCGCGGTCTCCACCAACAAGCGCCTGGTCGACGACTTCGGCATCAACACCGACAACATGTTCGGCTTCTGGGATTGGGTGGGCGGGCGGTATTCGGTCGATTCGGCCATCGGGCTTGCGGTGATGGCCGCCATCGGCCGAGAAGCCTTCGGCGACTTCCTATCCGGGTTCCACATCGTCGACGAACACTTCCGCACCGCGCCGCTGGAGTCCAATGCGCCTGCGCTGCTTGGTCTTATCGGCCTGTGGTACTCCAACTTCATGGGCGCGCAATCGCGTGCGGTGTTGCCGTATTCCAATGACCTGGCCCGCTTCGCGGCCTATCTGCAGCAGCTGACCATGGAGTCCAACGGCAAGTCGACCCGCGCCGACGGCACTCCGGTGGCCACCGACACCGGCGAAATCTTTTGGGGCGAACCGGGAACCAACGGCCAGCATGCCTTCTATCAATTGCTGCATCAGGGAACGCGGTTGGTGCCGGCGGATTTCATCGGGTTCAGCCAACCGCTCGACGACCTGCCGACCGTCGAGGGCACCGGCAGCATGCACGACCTGTTGATGAGCAATTTCTTCGCCCAGACCCAGGTGCTGGCGTTCGGTAAGACTGCCGAGGAGATCGCGGCCGAGGGCACCCCGGCCGAGGTGGTGCCGCACAAGGTGATGCCCGGCAACCGACCGTCCACCTCGATTCTGGCCAACCGGCTGACGCCGTCGGTGCTGGGACAGCTGATCGCCTTGTATGAGCACCAAGTGTTCACCGAGGGTGTGGTATGGGGGATCGACTCGTTCGACCAGTGGGGGGTGGAGCTGGGTAAGACTCAGGCCAAGGCGCTGCTTCCGGTGATCACCGGCGACGCCGCACCCGCGCCGCAGTCGGACAGCTCGACCGACGCGCTGGTGCGTCGCTACCGCACCGAACGGGGGCGTGCGGGCTAACTCGGCGAGCAGACGCAGAATCCCCTCTCACACGGCGTGTCGAGGGGATTCTGCGTCTGCTCGCGCAACGCGCGCAACGCGCGCAACGCGCGCATGCACGCCCATTAGGCGAAGAGCTTCGCCAGCGGCGGCGGCAGCACCCGCATCAATTGCACCAGCGGCGCCCACGGCCACCACGGCACCGCGGCCCGTCCGGGCTCGCGTTCGATGGCGTCGACGAGTGCCTTGACGCCGGTTTCGTTGTCCACCATGAACATTGTGCTGTTCGACTTAGCCGTCATCTCCGACTCGATGTAGCCCGGCTCGATCACCGAGATCTTGACGGGGCCCTTGGCGTACTCGGCGCGCAGCGATTCGCCCAGCGAGCTCAATCCGGCCTTGCTGGCGGCATAGGCGGCTTTGACGCCCGGCACGCCCGCGTTGCCCAGCACCGAGGAAATGAGCACCAGATGCCCCGAACCGCTGTCGGCGAACATCTCCAGCGCCGTTTCGATCTGCACCAGGGCGGCCACGAGATTGGTTTCGATGGTCGCCTTGTTGGCCCACAACTTGCCCGACCCCAGCCTGGCGCCCTTGCCGATACCGGCGTTGACGATGACGCGGTCGATACCGTCAAGCTCGTCGCTCAGCTCGGCGAACACCTTCGGCACCTGCTCGTGGTCGTTGACGTCCAGGGCCGCCACGGCGATCTTGATGTTTGGATACCGTTGTGACAGCTCAGCTTTCAGCTCGTCGAGCCGGTCGGTGCGACGGGCGCACAATGCCAGGTCGCGGCCCTTGGCGGCGAATGCCCGGGCCATCCCGGCGCCCAGGCCGGAGCTGGCGCCGGTGATGAGAATTTTCCGACGGGTCATCCGGGCAGCATACCGACTACTTCAGAAGCCGCGACATGCGCCGGTCGGCCAGCACCTTGCCGCCGGTCTGGCACGTCGGACAGTACTGGAAAGACTTGTCCGCGAATGACACTTCCCGCACGGTGTCTCCGCACACCGGGCAGGGCAAGCCGGTGCGGGCGTGCACCCGTAACCCGGAACGCTTCTCCCCCTTGAGCATTGCGGCGCCCTGGCCGACGGAGCGGTGCACCGCGTCGGACAGCACCGACACCATCGCGTCGTGCAGGGTGGCCAGTTGTTCGGCCGACAGCTTGCCGGCGGTGGCGAACGGCGAGATCTTGGCGACGTGCAAGATTTCGTCGCTGTAGGCGTTGCCGATGCCCGCGATCACCTTCTGGTCGGTGATGACGGTCTTGATGCGTCCGGTATTGCCGTCCAGCAGCCCGGCCAGGTCTTCGGTACTCAGTTGGAGCGCATCCGGCCCGAGCGCCGCGATACCCGGGACGTGCTTCGGATCGTCGACCAGCCAAACCGCCAGACGCTTCTGGGTGCCGGCCTCCGTGAGGTCGAAACCCGGTGCATCGCCGGGGGTACCGAGATGCACGCGCAGCGCGATCGGCCCTTTGCCGGGCCGCAGCGGCGCTGCGGCCAGCTTGTCCGACCATCGCAGCCAGCCGGCCCGCGACAGGTGAGCGATCAACCACAGCGGGTCCGCCCGCAGGCCCAGGTATTTGCCCCACCGGTCGGCCGCGGTGACGGTGCGGCCGGGTAGTGCGCTGACCGGCGGATCGAAGGTTTTGAGCACCGACAGCGCGGCGACGTCGACGCGGCCGATCGGCAAACCGACGGCGTGCCGGCGCAGATGGTCGACCAGTGCTTCGATCTCGGGAAGTTCGGGCACCTGTTCAGTCTGCCGACCGCGTCAGGCAGGTGTCCATCGGCCCGCTGAGCCGGACTTGTTATGGGGGCCCGTCGGCGCCGGGCTGGCCGAACAGATCGCCGCCGCGGCCACCGGTGCCGCCGGTGCCGCCCTGGCTGGCTCCGGCCCCGGCACCGCCGTTGCCACCGTTGCCGACCAACTGGGCACCGCCGCCGTTGCCGCCGATGCCGTTCCCCGCTGGGGCCGTGAAGCCGGCGGGGATGCTGCCGGCGTTGCCGCCATTGCCGCCGTTGCCGGCAAAGAAGCCGCCCCGGCCGCCGTTACCGCCGACGCTGGTCTGGTACACCGAGCCGGTGCCGCCACCGTTCAGGCTGCCGGGATTGCCGGTGTTGCCACCGTTGGCGCCGGCGCCGCCGTTGCCCCACAGCTGGGCGTCGCCGCCGAAGCCGCCCAGCGCGCCCGGACCGGCGTTACCGCCGTGGTTGCCGCCGCTGCCACCGTTGCCGCCGTTGCCACCGGCGCCGCCGTTACCCCCGCTGCCGATCAGCCCGCTCTGGCCGCCCGAACCCCCGAACCCACCGAAGCCGCCGCCGCCGTTGACGGACAGGGTGGTACCGCTGTTACCGCCGCCATCGGCGCCGTTCCCGCCGACGCCACCGGTGCCGCCGTTGCCGTAGAGGAAGCCGCCGTTGCCCCCGTTGCCGCCGAAGCCGCCGCCACCACCCTGGCCCCCGAACGTAAAGTCGCCGGTTCCCGCCTGCCCGGCGCCGCCCAAGCCGCCGTTGCCACCGGGACCGCCGTTGCCGAACAACCCGGAGTTGCCGCCGATGCCCCCGATTGCGCCGAAGCTGCCGCCGCTTGCGCCGGCGGTGATGCCGCTGCCGGCCACGAAGGATCCGCCGTTGCCGCTGTTGCCGCCGGCACCGCCGTCGCCGTAGATCCAGCCGCTGTGCCCGCCGTCGCCACCATTTCCGGCCTGCCCGCCGAGGCCGCCCGTTGAGGAGGCGTTGCTGGCGCCGGTGGCGTCGCCCCCGTTGCCTCCGAGCCCGCCAACACCGCCCTGCCCGAAGAGCAGCCCGCCGTCGCCGCCGAGACCTCCGTTGCCGCCCGCGCCACCGTTAAGACCCGCGCCGCTGGGGTTGGCGACGGCACTGCTGCCGTTGCCACCCGTGCCGCCCTGTCCGCCGAGCCCGTACAGCCACCCGCCGTTGCCACCGTTGCCACCGTTGCCACCCGGCATGCCGGCGCCACTCGGGACGGCAGCGCCGGCCCCGCCGGGTGCGCCGTTACCGCCGTTACCCCACAACCCGGCCGATCCACCGTTGCCGCCGTTTTGGCCCACCGCGCCGGAGCCGCCGTTGCCGCCGTTGCCCAGAAGCCACCCGCCGGGCCCGCCGTTTTGGCCGGTGCCCGGGGCGCCGTTGGCGCCGTTGCCGATCAACGGACGCCCGGTGAGCGCCTGTACGGGACCGTTGATCGCGTCAGCCGCAACCTGCATCGGCAGCACGTTGGCCGCCTCCGCAGCGGCGTACTCTCCGGCCCCGCCGGTCATGAGCTGCACGAACTGCTGGTGAAACAGCGCCGCCTGGGCACTGAGCGCCTGATAAGCCTGAGCATGGGCGTCGAACAACGCCGAGACCGCAAACGACACCTCGTCGGCGCCCGCGGGCAGCACCCCGGATATCGGCGCCAACGCCGCCATGTTCGCCTGGCTAAGCGTCGAGCCGATGCCGGCCAGATCGTTGGCCGCTGCAGCCACATACTCGGGCGCGGCGATCACCCACGACATGTACGAACCTCCCCGTCACTGCAAAGGCCCCGCAATCGCGAAGTGACGTGCGACACAATGCGGCGGTAACCGATGCTATCGCGAACCAGGGGCCCAATCGCACGCTTCTTGACAAACCGTCAAGAAGCTCATGCTGTGCTTAATCTGGCGCCCCGTAAGAGTCCCGTAATAGGTAGGTATCCATGATCCAGCCATGCCGCGCCCGGGCCTCGGCACGCAGCGCCGCAATGCGGGCACCGACCTCGCCGACCGTGCCCGCCACCAGCAACTCGTCGGCAGTACCCAGATAAGCACCCCACCAGATGCGGGTTTGCGGCGGGCAGCTCTGAAACGAACAGTCGGCGTCCAGCATCACTACCGCCGAGCCGGTGAGTCCCCGCGCACGCAATTGCCTGCCGGTGGTGATGAGCACGGGAGCGCCGACGTCGTTGAGCGGGATGCGGTGCCGGGCGGTCAACGCCTGGACCGCGGTGATACCCGGGATGACGTCATAGCTGATGTCGATTTCGGCAGACACCGCTTCCAGAATGCGCAGCGTGCTGTCGTACAGCGACGGATCGCCCCACGCCAGAAAGGCGCCCACACCGTCGGGACCCAGTTCGGCGGCGATGGCCGCCGCCCAGATGCGTGCGCGCGCCGCATGCCAGTCAAAGACCGCTTTCCGGTAGTCGGTGTCGGTCCCGCGCTCGGGGTCGGGCAACTCGATGAATCGGTATCCGGGCTCGCGGATGAACCGCTCGCAGATCGCGCGCCGCAGCGCCACCAGGTCGCTTTTGGTCTCGCCCTTGTCCATCGCGAAGAACACCTGCGAATCGTTGAGCGCGTTGATCGCCTGCACAGTCAGGTAGTCGGGGTCTCCGGCGCCGATGCCGATGACATGGATGTGCCGACCCATGCAAGACAACGTAATTCAGATCTCGAAATGCCTATCCGGGACCCCCGGTACCTAGTACCCTGGGTATTGACTATCGAGTGTGATCTCCCTAACGTCTGAATCACCTGATGAAGGGACACCAACGATGACCATCGCGGTGAAACCAAATGGGCCCAAGGTAAGTGGACCCAGTCGTGAGGAGTTTTCGGAGCGGTTGCTCAAGGGCTCGGTCAAGAAGTCCTATGAGCCGGTCGTCGACATCGACTGGGATGCCCCGCTGGATCCGGACAAGTTCTATCTGCCGCCCAAACTCGTCTCGCTCTACGGCACCCCGATGTGGGACGAAATGACGCGCGAGCAACAAATCGAGCTGTCCCGCCAGGAGCTGGTCAACACGCTCTCGGCCGGGATCTGGTTCGAGAACATGCTCAACCAGTCGCTGCTGCGCACCATCTTGCACGAGGACCCGACCAGCCGGTCGACGCATTACAAGCTGACCGAGCTCGGCGACGAGACCCGCCACATGGTCATGTTCGGCAAGGCCATCGAGCGAATCGGCGCCAAGCCGGTGCGTCCGCGGCGGTTGCACCGGATGGTCATCAACACGCTTCCGCTGGCCTTCCAGCGAGGTTCGATGCTGTGGGTGGCCGCGCTGATCGGCGAGGAGATCTTCGACTCGCTGCAACGACAGATGATGGACGACCCGGAACTGCAGCCAATTATCCAGCGGCTCATGCGGATTCACGTCACCGAAGAGGCCCGCCATATCCAGTTCGCGCGTGACGGCGCACGCAAGCGGGTGGCCGAAATGCCGCGGCTCAACCGATGGTTCATGGCCAACATCAACGGCGTCGGCGGGTACTTCTTCCGGTACCTGTTCAGCAATCCCATCCCGTACGCGCGCACCGGCCTCGACCCGAAGCGGGCCCGCATGACCGCGCGCAACAGCCCGCACCGCTACCAGATGCAGATAGCCGGATTCGCGCCGCTGGCAGCATTTTTGACCGAGGTGGGGCTGATGGGCCCGATAGCGCGCCGCGCCTGGAAGCGCAGCAAGTTTCTGTGATTCAGGCACCCGCCCTGCACCACGTAGTCATCATCGGCGGGGGTGACCGCGGCCGGGCCGCCGAGGCCGCGTTAGCGGCCGCCGGTGTCGGTGACGTCGTGGTCCTCGACAGTGCCGCCAGCCCGGCGGAGGAAGTGCTCGGTTCGGTGTTCGACGACGACACCGACGCCTGGGCGGTGCGCACCGGCGGCGGCGAGGTTGTCCGAGGCCGCATCGTCATCGCCGCCCACCGGCCCCCGTATGTCCCGTGGATACCGGATCTGCCCGGGCGCAACGACTTTGACGGCGAATCGTTTCATGCGGCGGCCTGGGACCCGGCCTTCGATGCCACTGGCAAGCGCATCGCCGCGGTCGGCATCGACACCGCCCTCGCCCAGCGCCTCGACCGGCTCGTGGAATCGGCGGACTCGGTCACCGTCGTCGCCCACGCGCCGCGCCGGGTGGTCTCCGACCTGCCCTTGCAGACCACCCGGGCCCGGCGCTGGCTGCGTCGCCAGCTGCGCGGCGGGCAGCCGCGGCGATCCCCCAGGGTGGCCAGGTCGGCGATCGCTGCGCTGACGCCGTCGGGCGTTCGCACCAACGACGGTATCGAGTACGGCGCCGACGCCATCATCTACGGCACCGGGTTCGCCATCCCCGATCAGCTGCCCGAGCAGACCCTGGTGGGGGCGCACGGGGTGACCATCCGGCAGGCCTGGCACGACGGTATGGAGCCGTTTCTCGGTATTGCCGTGCACGGCTTTCCCAACTACTTCTTCATCTGCAGCCCCGATAACGCCGACGTCGCCGCACAGCTCTGCTACGTCGCCGAAGCCCTGGACCTGATGAGCCGCACCGCCAGCACCCGCATCGAGGTGCTGCGCAGTACTTTGCAGGTGTTCAACGAGCGCGCCCAACTGAAACCCGTCCAGGCGCAGCGGGTGTCCAGGGCGTTCGACCTATCCGCCGATGCGCCCGACGACGACAGCTACGACGGGGCAGCGACATTGGATCTGGCCGGAACCCGCCTGCCGGTGCGCGTGCGCCTCGCCGGTCACCTCGATCCGATCGACGGCATCTACCACTGGCAGGGGACCATCCTCGATCCCCTGCCGCGAGAGTCGCTCACCCAATCAAGAACCGCGACATTGACCGTCGGTGACCGCAGCGCACCGGCCCGCATCGTCGAACAAACCCCCTGGGGCACGCACTCCGTGGCCGGCGTCGGGGCACCCCCCTACCCGTCAAGCGGCCGGTAGCAGGGGCTTCGCCGCCACCGTTGCGCCGATTCCTCCCGCTCGACCGGGCAAATCCCGATAGGCTGAGTGCCTGCCAGACTAGAGGTTGACCGCGCGGCTTATGCGGGTAACCGCCCTGGGTGGCTGGTGCTGCGGCAGACGACGACACGGACGAGAGCGGCATGGTCGGCGAGGTAGCGTTCGGCTCTTGGAAGCGGCGGGCTCCGGGGATTGACCCGACCCGCGTGCGCCGGTGCGCCGACGAGCGACCGCCACGACCAATCACCCCGCGGTCCAGTGGCCACACCGGCGGTGCACAAATCGGGATACTTGGCCGAAGATGGAAGTCTCCGCCACGAACGTGGGCGGCATCCTCACGCCATTGCAGGGGCCACTTCGAGGAGCAGGACATGGAACCGGACGCAGGATCGACCTGGGAGGCCGGTTCGTGACGTCCCACCGTTGCGTCGCCAGGCGTGCCGCCGCGAAGCGCAGACCGCGGTGGGATGAGACGGCCCGGGAAGGTCAGCGGCGGTGAGCGCGGTTGCCAAGTCGTCCTCGCTGGCCGTTGAGACACGACTCGAGCAATCGGCAGTCATGCTGGCAGTCGAGGGAGTGCTCGGCGCGGCCAACTCGGCGGCACTGCGCGACAGCATCATGAAGGCGACGCTCGACGAGCCGACCGCGGTGATTGTCAACGTGACCGGGCTGCACGTTCCCGATGACGCTGCGTGGTCGGCCTTTATCGGCGCACGCTGGCAGGCCGACACCCGACCGAACGTGCCCATCGTGCTGGTGTGCGCCAATCGCGCCGGCCGGGACACGATCACCCGCTCCGGAGTCACTCAATTCATGCCCGTCTATCCCACCGAAAAAGGGGCGATGAAGGCGGTCGGCCGGCTCGCGCGCCGCGACGTCAAGCATGCCCAGGCGCAACTGCCCGCGCAATTGAACAGCCTTCGGCAATCGCGGCAACTGGTCCGCGAATGGCTCACCTCCTGGTCGAAGCCCGGGCTGATCCCCGTCGCACTGGTGGTCGTCAATGTGTTGGTGGAGAACGTGTTGAAACACACCGGCAGCGACCCGGTAGTGCGCGTTTTCAGCGACGGCCCGACGGCGACGATCGCGGTCTCCGACAACAGCACTGCTCCCGCCGTGCGGCTGAAATCTCCCCCGAAGGGGATCGACGTTTCCGGCCTGGCCATCGTCGATGCGTTGTGCCGCACGTGGGGCAGCACTCCCACGTCGTCCGGCAAGACGGTCTGGGCGATCATCGGCCCGGAAAACCAGCTGTAGCGTGACGATCCCGCTGCCGAGGACCGCGGCGCCGGTGCGTCGGCCGTTTCGGGAGTGGTTGCCGCTCGCGTTCCGCGCGGACAGCACAGCCGGCGCCGGCGACGCACACTTGGCCACCCGCCCGGCGAAATGAGAACACGTTCTAGTATTCGGGCATGACGCCCGCTCACAAAAGGTACGGATGACGTGCGGTTCAGCTACGCAGAGGCGCTGACAGACCCGACGTTCTACATTCCGCTGGCTCAGGCGGCCGAAACGGCCGGCTACCACAGCATGACGATCGCCGACAGCCTGGCCTACCCGTACGAGTCCGACTCCAAATACCCCTACGTCCCAGACGGCAATCGGGAGTTCCTGGAAGACAAGGAGGTCATCGAGACCTTCGTCCTGGCAGCCGCGTTGGGCGCGGTGACCACCACGCTGCGGTTCAACTTCTTCGTGCTCAAGCTACCCGTCCGGCCGCCGGCGCTGGTGGCCAAACAAGTGGGTTCCCTGGCCGCGCTGACCGGCAACCGGGTGGGACTCGGCGTGGGCACCAGCCCGTGGCCGGAAGACTACGAGTTGATGGGCATCCCATTTGCCAAGCGCGGCAAGCGAATCGACGAATGCATCGAAATCGTCAAAGGCCTCACCGCCGGAGACTATTTCGAGTTCCACGGCGAGTTCTACGACATCCCGAAGACGAAGATGAGCCCGGCTCCCACCCAGCCGATCCCGATCCTGGTCGGCGGCCACGCCGATGCCGCCCTGCGCCGCGCGGCACGCCTGGACGGCTGGATGCACGGCGGCGGCACCAGCGCCGAAGAACTCGACCGACTTATCGCCCAGGTCAAGAGTTTTCGTGACGAGCAGGGGAACACCGGCCCGTTTGAGATCCATGTGATCTCGATGGACGCCTACACCGCGGACGGTATCAAGCGGCTCGAGGACAAGGGCGTCACCGACGTCATCGTGGGCTTCCGCTGGCCCTACATCAAGGGGCCCGACACCGAGCCACTGGAGAAAAAGATCCGTCACCTGGAACGGTACGCGGCGAAGGTGATCGCCAAAGTCTAGGTGTCACAGCGGATCCCACTTTGGTGTCCGATTTTCCCGATGCGCCCTCGCGGCTTCGGCCGGGTTATTGGTGAAGCCGGTGAGCATCTGGGTCCGGTACTCGATCTGATGGCATGACGCAAACTGGGCGCGTCCAGCGCGGTATTGAGCCCGATCTTGGTCTGCCACACCCCGAAAGCGTTATTCTCGGCGATCTCGCGAGCCTTGGCCAGCGTCGCAGACATCGTGTCGTGCAGAATTGAAACGCCCTGGGCGACAGACTCGTTCAGCGTCAACACGGTGGTGCCGGTCAGCGGATACAAACCCGCGGGAGTCCACAGCGCCAGCGCATTGGCCAGACTGCCACCGGGGAAGTGCGGTAGCACATAGTTTTTGAGAACGATCTGCATGTAGTCCGCACTCGGCACCAGGATGCCGCTGCCGGAAATGAACGCCGAGACGTAGTTGGCTGGGAGGGCAAACGGAGGCGAGGCTGCGGCTTGTCGCTGCGCCGGACCGGCGAGCACACCGGCAACGGCGGCTTCGGTCTGCGCTTAGCCGTTGCCGGCGGCCGCCAGCGCCCGGGCGAACTCGCCGTGGAATGCCTCTGCCTGCTGCATCACCGCCCGATAAGCCTGCGCATATCCGTTGAACAATGTCGCGGTGGCCGCCGACACCTCATCTGCTGCCGCCCCAGCAGGCCGGTTGTCCGGCTGGCGGCGGCCGCGTTGGCCCCGCTGATCGTCGAACCCAGTTCCGCCACATCCGCTGCCACCGCTGCCATCGACTCCGGCTGCGTGAGCACATAAGCCATCGGCTCATTCCTCCACGACTTGCGCTCCTGCGACCTCGAATCGGAGTGGTCAAACCGATGTCAAGGCACCACCGCGTCAGCGTAGAGCGACGCAGCGCGATCTGTCCGGAGTTTGTGGGCTCGTGAGCACCCGAGGGTGTCGTCAAGGTCTGAATTCGCCGGTTTCTGGCGCGATCTGGTGATGTGGTTGGTCAGGGCATGAAAAGCCCAGAGCTGATCGGCTTCGGTCGGCTCGTTGGAGGCGCCGGGACGTTCGAAGTCGGCCTGGTCCGCGCGGATCCGATTCGCAAGGCCGCTGGGTACACGGCCAGCTGACGCGCCACCGCGCGATCACCGGCTTCGGTGTCGCCTCCCGATACGGCCGCACCGCGCGTTCACGCACTTCCTCCCGCGATTAGCCACCGCCTGTTACAACCGCATTAGTCAGTTCGGATCCTCGGCGACCGGTCGCGAACTCGGCGATATTATCGAACGTGACGTCAGCGATGTTGCCGAGGGCTTCACGGGTGAGAAATGCCTGGTGGCCGGTGATAAGAACGTTGCTGAAAGTCATGAGCCGCGCAAGTACGTCGTCGGTCATGATCTCGGCGGAGAAATCCTCGAAAAAGTAGTCTTCCTCTTCCTCGTATACATCGAGTCCGGCCGCGCCGACGGCTCCGGACTTCAGGCCTGCGATGAGCGCGATGGAGTCGACGAGCGCGCCGCGACTGGTATTGATAAGGATGACTCCACGCTTCATATGCGCGATGGCGTCGGCGTCGATGAGGTGGTGCGTATCGGGCGTGAGTGGCGCGTGGAGGCTGATCACGTCGGACTGTGACAGTAGGTCCGGCAGGTGGACATACTCGATCCCGTTCGCCGCGGCGAACTGCGTGTCCGGGAAGGGGTCGTGGGCAAGCACCCGCATCCCGAAGCCGCGGAGAATCTTGACCATGCACCTGCCGACCCTGCCCGTTCCGACGACGCCGGCACACTTGCCGTGGAGGTCGGTGCCCACAAGACCGTTGAGCGAAAAGTTGCCTTCCCGGACGCGGAGGTAGGCGCGGTGAGTCTTGCGATTGAGTGTCAGCAGCAGCGCGGTCGCGTGTTCGGCGACGGCGTAGGGCGAGTATGCCGGCACGTGCACCACGGCGACTCCTAGGCGGCCCGCGGCTTTGATATCCACGTTGTTGTAGCCCGCGCAACGCATGGCAATGAGGCGTACACCCGAGTAATGCAGTATCTCGATAACCGCGGCGTCCAGCCGATCGTTCACAAAGCAGCAGACGACATCACTGCCGGCGGCTAGCTCAACGGTATCTACAGTCAACCGGGTCTCGAAGAAATGCAGAACATAGTTGTGGCGGTTGTGAGCGCGGAAGCAGGCCTCGATATAGGGCTTGCTGTCGAAAATAGCTATTTTTAGGCGGGTGTCTACACTATGGGAGCCTAAGGACGCGGCAAACGATCTTGCACGGTGCAGGTCCCGGCTCATCGCGGCCAGCATGACTGTGCTCAGTTGGGGATGAAACTCTAACAGCGACTTGAAATCGTCGGTATCGAGTATCCATACCTCTGCGGCGCCGCGCGCCACGACGCTGGCTGAATTCACCTCCTGCTCGAAGGTGCTTATCACGCCAGCGACGTCGCCCGGCCCGCAGGTGTTAAGCGTAACCGGGGCCCCATCATCGCCCCTCCTTACCACCGCCACGGTCCCGGTGCTTACGATGAACATCCGATTGCCCACGTCCCCTTGGCGGCATAGGAACTCGCCATCCGCAAAATGGGCGACGCTGATTTTCCGGGCCACCGCCATAAGCGCGTTATCGTCAAGACCGGCAAAGAAGCGACTGCGCTTCAGCGAGTGCCACATGGTGCTGGAGTCTGCGGTCATTGGGTAACTGGTATTTCCCTTCGACTCAAGGAGCTCTTAAGTAATTCGAGTCGGCGTGTCAACATCCATCCACGCATGGTGGTATATTGTGTCGGTATACGATGCAATCAATATGTCAATATCGAGATACCGCCTCTGGTAACTGATAAAAGACTCACTAGCCGGCTTCGACCACTAAATTGGCATTGGTCGTTATACCTCTAACGGCTAGTTCAATTCCACAGATCACACTGTTGTCAGTTCGCTGGGAGTCGAAATCTGGTCTATTGAATTAGACGGGCAGGCAACCGAACATGACAATCGCAAAAAGTGATCAATCAACAATTAACGCCTATCAGGCTCTTCGCATAGCAGGGCTCCCGCGTCATTGACCAGCGGGCCTGTGAGCTGGGGAGTTGGGGTGGCGCTAACCTCGTCGTGCTAACCCGAAGTTACGACGGGTTCTGACTGGGGATTAGTGTTCTGAGCTGGCGATATGGGCTGCTGTCTCGTCCTGATGTGTAGTCACGAATATGTGTGTGTCATTCGTGTCTGATCGGCGCAATCAGTCTATGATGCTTTGTATGCCGCGCAACCAGGGCAAAGCTCACGTAGTCAGAGTTAAAAAGACGCATGTGGATAAGCAGGGCAAACAGCGCGTCTATCAGTCGGTGCTGTTGCGCCGCACCTTCCGCGACGGGCCCAAGGTGCGCAACGAGACCGTGGCCAACTTGTCGATGTTGCCCGAGGCGGCGATCGCCGCGCTGGAGGCGACGCTGAAGGGACACAGCCTGGTGCCCGCTGGTCAGGAGTTGACGGTGCTACGCGCGTTGCCGCATGGGCATGTAGCCGCGGTCGCGGCGATGGCCCGCCATCTGGGACTGCCCGCCCTGCTGGGGTCGCCGTGTCGGTCCCGCGATCTGATCTACGGGCTGATCGTCTCGCGGGTGATCAATCCGGCATCCAAGCTCTCGACGCTGTCGCGCTGGGCCGATTGCACCCTGGGCGCAGACCTGCAGATCGCCGACGCATCCACCGACGAGATCTATGCGGCGATGGACTGGCTCAGCGACCGCCAAGACGGCATCGAAAACAGGCTCGCCGCTAAACACCTTGGTCCACAAGCCAATCCGTCACGGATGGCGTTGTTTGACCTGACCTCATCGTGGGTGACGGGCCGCCATTGCGAGCTGGCCAAGCGCGGCTATTCCCGCGACCGCAAAAAGGGCTTACCGCAAATCGAATACGGGGTACTCACCGACCCCGCCGGCCGGCCGGTGGCGGTGCGGGTCTTTGCCGGTGATACCGCCGATCCGGTCGCCTTCACCGACATCGTCGAGGTCATCCGCACCGGCTTCGGGCTGGACCGGCTGGTGCTAGTCGGCGACCGCGGCATGATCACCGCCGCTCGCATCGCCGCGATCAAAGAACTCAACGACACCGGAACCGATTTCGGGTGGATCACCGCGCTGCGCGCGCCAGCGATTGCCAAACTGGCCGCCGACGACGGGCCGCTGCAGATGAGCCTGTTCGATACCCACGACCTGGCCGAGATCACCCACCCCGACTACCCACACGAACGGCTGATCGCCTGCCGCAACCCCGCCCTGGCCGCCGAACGGGCCCGCAAACGCAATGAACTGCTGGCCGCCACCGAGACCGCCCTCGCGCGCATCGCCGAACGGGTCGAGCGCGGCAGCCTGGCCGGGGCCGGCAAGATCGGCGAAGCTGTCGGGCAGATCGTCAACAAATACAAGGTAAGCAAGCACTTTCACCGCACCATCACCGACACCAGCTTCGCCTATGAACGCGACCACGCAGCCATCACCGCCGAAGCCGCCCTCGACGGCATCTACGTCCTGCGCACCTCGGTGCCCGCCACCGACCTCAACGCCCCTGCCGTGGTCACCGGGTATAAAAACCTGGCCCATGTCGAACGCGACTTCCGCAGCATCAAAACCGACGACCTCGACCTACGCCCCATCCACCACCGGCTGTCTGAGCGCGTCAAAGCCCACGTACTGATCTGCCTGCTGGCCTGCTATGTGACCTGGCACTTACGCAAAGCCTGGGCGCCGCTGACCTACACCGACGAACACCCACCAACCCGCGACAACCCCGTCGCACCCGCACAACGCTCACCACACGCGCACACCAAAGCATCTCGCCACCAAACCACCGACGCCACCCCACTGCGCAGCTTCCGCGCTCTGCTCGATCACCTGGCCACCTTGACCCGCAACCGAATCCGCTACCAGGACACCAACATCGAAATCGAGACTCTCACCGAACCCACCCACGACCAACGCCGCGCCTTCGACCTCATCAAGGCCACCATCCCCCTCGCCATCGCAGCGTAGTCAGACCCAAAACACCCAAAACCATCAAAACCCCACGTCAAAGCCCAAATCACCTATCCAGACGGTCGCAACTTCGGGCTAACCACTCGGCTTGCATCACCAGCAGCCCCGGCAACTCCTGCCGCGGGGCGGCCGGGTCGAGCTCGCGGTAACGCTGATAGATATTGACGACGACCCGTTCGGAGTCCAGCCAGGTCGCGTACTCGCCGAGGTCAATGGTGTCGACCGCCTCGACGAACGACAACCCGTTGCGGTAGGCGGCTTCGGCTTGCTCGGCGATATACACCAGATAGTCACGGACGGCACGGATCCCGTCGCAGTCGGTAACCGGGCCATGGCCCGGCACCACGACGGAGGGGTCCAGCGCGATCATGGCATCGCAAGCCGTTATCCAGTTAGCGATCGGGCCGGCCCAGACGATCGGCGTGCAGCCGATGAACAGCAAGTCCCCGGCGAAGAGCACACCGGCGTCGGGCACGTGCACCACCGAATCGGCGGCGGTGTGGGCGGGTCCGAGGTTCAGCAGTTCCACCCGTCTGCCGCCGACATCGATGGTCCACCGACGGTCGAAGGTCTGGTCGGCGTTGCGTACCGTGATGCCGCTGAAGTCGAAGTGCCCGAAGCGGTCTCGCGCATAGCCGGTGGCGATCGGGCCCAGGTCGGCGGTTTGCAGCCGGGCCAACATGTCCGGGTGCATGCCATGCGCGATCTCCTCGGCCGTGCCGGTGGCGGCGATGATCCGGACCGAGCGATCCAACAGTTGGTTGCCGTGGGTGTGGTCGCCGTTGGAGTGGGTGATCAGCGCGTCGGTGATGGGTGCACGATCGGTGATCGGCTTCATCGCGTCCAGCATCTCGCGGGTCAGGGCCAAGTCGAACAGCGTGTCCACCAACAACGATGCGCCCGCGCCGGCGACCAGCCCGGCGTTGCTCCAACCGTACCCGCCGTCCGGCAGCGTCCACGCCCACACCTGGTCGGCGACCTCGTGCAGCCCGCGTGTGTAGGGCACTCGCGCCGGCGCCGGGTTGACACGGGTGCGCGGCGGCGGCGCTTCGGGGTTGCGCCGGGGCGTCAATGGATGCGGCGCCGAGCTGACCCGTACCGTCTGGCGCGTCTCACCGAGTCCGTCGACCCGCAGGGTCACCACGTCGCCGTCGTGCAGCCAGCCCGGGAACGAGTCGAGCTTGCCCAGGTGCTCCACCAGCGTGCAGGTGGGCACCGTGCCGGAGCCGAACACGTCACCGGGTCGCAGCGTCACCCCGCGCGAGGCATAAGAGATCACCTCAGCGAATGTCCAGTCCATCGCCGCGGTCGAGCCGGCGCCGATCACGGTGTCGTTGACCAACGCGGTGACTTGCAGGCTCAGCCTGCCGTCGCGGCGGTAGGGCTCCAGCTCGTCCGGGGTGACCAAATATGGACCCAGGGTGACTCCGCTGTCTTTGCCCTTGGCCTGTCCGATGCGCAGCTGGCCTTCCAGCATCTGCAGGTCGCGTGCCGACCAGTCGTTGAAAATCGTGTAGCCGACGATCGACTGTCCGGCCTGCTCGACGGTCAGGTCCTTGCCGCCGGTTCCGATCACCGCCGCGATTTCCAATTCGAAGTCCTGCCAGGCACTTCCGGGCGCCGTCGGCGCATCGTCGTAGGGACCCAAAACCGTTGCCGGACAGGCGAAGTAAAACGCCGGGATACGATACCAGGTGTCGACGAGCACTCGGCCGCCGCCCATGGCCTCCTGACAGTTGCGCACATGGTCCAGGAAGCACAGCGAGTCCCGGATCGACGGCGGGCGTGGGATGGGCGCCGCCAGCGACACGTCGGCGAGACCGACGACCGCAGCCGGTGCCCGCATTGCGGCCTCGCCGGCGGCGCGCAGCCGGTCGGCGCCACCGCCGAGCAGGTCGAGCAGCGCCACTCCCGGTGGCAGGGCATAGATCTTGTCACCGGACAGCACGCCGGCCCGTTCGCCGTCCTCGCTGCGGTAGGTCACCCACTTCATTCCCGCACCACCTCACTCGGATCCTTGTCCGGGCGCAGCCCGCGCCAACTCGTTTGGCGCAGCCGATCGTCGGGGGTCCATTCGCTGTAGCGCACTTCGCCGACCAGGGTCGGCTTGACGAATGTGACACCCTTGGCCTCACGCGCTGGAAGCGAAGCGCCGAAAGGGTTTTCGTCGGTGTGCAACGGCGCCAGCGTCCTTTTCAAGTTGTCCAGGTCGCGTTGGGTGAAACCCGTTCCGACTCGCCCGGCGAAATGCAGCCCGGCTGCACCGGGAATGCCCATCAGCAGCGAGCCGATACCGCTGCTGCGGCCGCCCTCCCCGGTCCGCCAGCCCCCGATGACGACCTCTTGGGTGTTCCAGTGCTTGTCTTTGATCCATGCCGCCGAGCGCCGGCCCGGCTGATAACCGGAATCACGCCGCTTGGCGATCACCCCCTCCCAGCCGCGCTTGCGGGAGTATTCCATGGCTTCGGCTCCATCGCCGGGCAGCAGCTCCGGAACAATGAGTTCACTTGCGGCGGCGAGCGTTTCCAGCAGCTTGCGCCGGTCCTGGTACTTGGCCCGCAGCAGTGCGCGGCCGTCGAGGTAAAGCAGGTCGAACGCCCAGAACTCGATCCGGGTGGCCCGGACCCGGTTCTGCATTTCGTTGAAGCTGGGCACGCCGGCGGGGTCGAGTGCGACCACCTCCCCGTCGAGCACCACCTGATGATCAGCGAGACCGGCTGCCAGCGAACGTAATTGCGGGTATTCCCCGGTGACGTCGCGGCCGCTGCGGGAGCGCAGCCGAACGGAACCGTGGTCGGCTTCCACCAGTAACCGGTAACCGTCCCACTTGCCCTCGAAGGCCCACTGACCCGCCTTCAGACGCGCGACCGAACCGTGGGTGGTGAGCATCGGAGCGAGACTGTCGAAGTCGAAGACCTGCTGGTCTTTCATGCGGTGCGCCAGCCACTGGTTGCCGTCGGTGTGAATCAGCGCATACCGCCCGGAGATCCGGTTGCCGTGCAGGTTGACGATCACTTCGTCTTCGCGAAACTTCTCGGTGTCGTAAGTGCCGGAATCCCAGATGAACACCTTGCCGGCGCCGTACTCCCCCTTCGGGATGGTGCCCTCAAATGCCGCATATTCCAGCGGATGATCTTCGGTGCGCACCGCAAGATGGTTCACCGAGGTGGTTTCCGGCAGGTTCTTCGGCACCGCCCACGACACCAGCACGCCGTCGCGTTCCAGCCGGAAGTCGTAGTGCAGCCGGCGGGCGTGGTGCTCCTGGATGACAAAGATATTACCTTGGCCGACAATAGGTTTAGACCGAGGTACCGGCTCCGGGGTCTTCGACGCGTCGCGCATGCTGCGGTACTTGGTCAGCCGGTCCACGCCGGGCAGGTCGGCATCCAACGGCGCGAGCAGATCACCGTCGCGGGAGACCCGGGCCAGCACCTCGTCATAGCGCAGCTGCCGCAGCCCGGGGTCGTCGAGCTCCTCCCAGCTGCGGGGCGCCGCGACCGTCGGCTGGTCGCGGCCGCGCAGTGAGTACGGCGCGATGGTGGTCTTGGACCCGTTGTTCTGGCTCCAGTCCAAAAACACCTTGCCTGCCCGCAGGCTCTTGGTCATGGTCGCGGTGACCAGCGTGGGCATCGCCTTCTCCAGCTGTTGCGCAACCCGTTTGGCCAGCACCGTGGCGCCTCTGCTGCTCACCGGCTGATCCAGCGGCGCATACAGATGCAGGCCCTTGCTGCCGCTGGTCAGCGGGAAGGTGGTCAGCCCGATATCGGTGATCAGGTCCCGGACCGCATGTGCGACCTCGGCCAGCTGGGCCATCGTCACGCCCTCGCCCGGGTCCAGGTCGAACACCAATCGGGTCGCGGGACCGGGTTTCAGCTCTTGCGCGCCGCGTCGCGTCCATTCGGCGACGAACCGCCACTGCGGCACGTGCACCTCGAGCGCCGCCTGCTGAGCTATCCAGGCCAGCCCCGTCACGCTGTCGATGATCGGATAGGTGGTAGTTCCGGACCGGTGTTCGACGCTTGCCCGCGGCAGCCAGTCCGGCGCCGAAGATGCCAGCTGCTTTTCGAAGAACGACGGCTGGTCGACTCCGTTGGGCCAGCGTTTGCGGGTCGCCGGACGCCCGGCGATATGCGGCACCATCACCTCGGCGATGCGGGTGTAGTAGTCGAAGACATCGCGCTTGGTAGTCCCGGTCGCCGGATAGAGCAGCTTGTCCGCGTTGGTCAACGTCACCCGCGGCTCCGTCGCCGAACCCATACCTTCAACGTAACCCGTTGACATGGAGCGCGCGCTGGCAATCGGCAGAGCCCTGGTCGACATCGTCGATGGCCCGATGCCGCCGAGCACGTCGACGAACGTCCCGGTCCAATGGGCAACGCTGGTCCGGCGACGGCCGGCGCACCCGGCTTGCGCCGGGCCAACGTCGACGAACTAGATTCGCCGGCTTAGCTTTTCAGTACGGCGGGGCGAAAGTGTGCGTGGGGTTCGATCGCGCAGTGCGCTAAGCCGCCGTGGCGTCGCTGTTAACCGCCCCGCGTTGTGGGCATACTGACTCCATGCGCTCCATCTGGAAGGGTTCGATCGCCTTCGGCCTGGTGAACGTGCCGGTCAAGGTGTACAGCGCCACCGAAGACCACGACATCAAGTTTCACCAGGTCCACGCCAAGGACAACGGACGCATCCGCTACAAGCGGGTGTGCGAGGTGTGCGGCGAAGTGGTCGAATACGGCGACCTGGCTCGGGCCTACGAATCCGACGACGGCCAGATGGTGATCATCACCGACGACGACATCGCCACCTTGCCCGAGGAACGCAGCCGCGAGATCGAGGTCCTCGAATTCGTCCCGGCCAGTGAAGTGGATCCGATGCTGTATGACCGTAGCTACTTCCTAGAGCCCGACACAAAATCATCCAAATCCTATGTGCTGCTGGCTAAGACGCTTGGAGAGACAGACCGGATGGCGATCGTGCATTTCACCCTGCGCAACAAGACCCGGCTGGCGGCGTTGCGGGTCAAGGATTTCGGCAAGCGCGACGTCATGGTCGTGCATACGTTGTTGTGGCCGGACGAGATTCGCGACCCCGACTTCCCGGTACTGGACAAGAAGGTCGAGATCAAACCGGCGGAGCTCAAGATGGCCGGACAAGTGGTCGAGTCGATGGCCGAAGACTTCAACCCGGACCGCTATCGCGATACCTACCAGGAGCAGCTGCGGGAACTAATCGACGCCAAACTCGAAGGTGGGGACGCATTTACCACCGAAGAGCAACCGACCGTACTGGACGAGACCGAAGACGTCTCCGATCTGCTCGCCAAACTGGAAGCCAGCGTCAAGGCGCGCTCGGGCGACAAGAAACCACCGGCGACGAAGGCCGCCAAGAAGACACCGGCGAAGAAGACACCGGCACGGAACAAGGCCCCCGCGAAACAAGCGTCCAAGTCCTGACCAGGGTGGGCGCTGTTGGCCTATGCTCGTCGTGCTGCCGAGAGGAGTATTCCGTGAAGTTGCCCCGATCTGGACGAACTCGAGCCGCGCTGAGCCTGCTACTGGTCAGCATCGTGGTCTTGGCGGCCTGCGGCGGTCATTCCGGTAACACGTCGTCGTCGACCGGGTCCAGCGCCCCCAGCGTCCCGGTGAACTGCGGCGGCAAGAAGAAGCTCCTGGCGGCGGGTTCGACAGCACAAAAGAACGCGATCGAACAGTTCGTGTATGCCTACATCCATGCCTGCCCCGGCCACACGCTGGACTACAACGCGAATGGCTCGGGCGCCGGCATGAAGCTCTTCCTGGGCAACCAGACCGATCTGGCGGGCTCCGATTCCCCGATGGACCCGGCGAAAGGCGAGCCCGACAAGGCCGCGGCACGCTGCGGGTCGGAAGCCTGGGACCTGCCGGTGGTCTTCGGCCCGATCGCGGTCACCTACAACATCAACGGTGTCAGCACGCTCAAATTGGACGGCCCCACATTGGCGAGGATCTTCAACGGTGCCATCAGCAGATGGGACGACCCGGCGATCACCGCCCTCAACTCGGGTACCAGCCTGCCATCGACACCCATCCACGTCGTCTTCCGCAGCGACCAGTCCGGCACCACGGACAATTTCCAGAAATACCTCGACGCCGCTTCCAACGGCGCGTGGGGCAAAGGCACCGGCCAAACATTCAACGGAGGTGTCGGCGAAGGCGCCGCCGGCAATGACGGCACGTCTCAGGCGCTGAAGCGAACCGACGGCTCGATCACCTACAACGAGTGGTCCTACGCGGTGGGTCATCAACTGAACATGGCCCAGATCATCACCTCGGCCGGCCCGGATCCGGTGACGATCACCGCCGAGACCGTCGGCAAGACCATCGCCGGGGCCACGTTCAAGGGTCAGGGCAACGACTTGGTGGTGGACACGTCCTCGTTCTATCGACCCACCAAGACCGGCGCCTACCCGATCGTGCTGGTGACCTACGAGATCGTCTGCTCCAAATATCCCGACGCGCCCACCGGTGCCGCCGTAAAAGCGTTTATGCAGGCCACAATTGGCGACGGCCAAATCGGTTTGGACGAGTACGGCTATATTCCGCTGCCGAGTTCGTTCCAATCGAAATTGATTCCGGTGGTCAACGCCATCGCATGATCGGCCGCCACTCGTGGCGGGACGATTGCGGCGCCGGTCCAGCCAGGCGGAATTATGCCGATCACCGCACGAATCGCCAAGTGTCGCAACGACCTCGGCCGGCAACCGGTTGCCGACCTGATAATGCAAACCAAATTTTATCCTGAGCCGCTGGTCAGAAATCACTGAGAGTAAGCCCGATTTTGTTGTGTCCCCGGTCTTTGAGGATTTACCGTGTGTTAACCAACGGTGTCCGGTGGATCGGCGGACCGGACGAAGGGAGCGTCGACGGTGAGCGAGACCGAGCCGGGTTCGCGGGTTGGGTCGCGCTTCGGGCCTTACCAGTTGGTGCGGTTGATCGGTCGCGGCGGCATGGGCGAGGTGTACGAGGCCGAGGACACCCGCAAGCACCGGATCGTGGCGTTGAAGCTGATTTCGACGCAGTACTCCGAGAACCCGGTGTTTCGCGCGCGGATGCAGCGTGAGGCCGACACCGCGGGACGGCTGACGGAACCGCACATCGTGCCGATCCACGACTACGGCGAGATCGACGGCCAGTTCTATGTGGAGATGCGGCTCATCGACGGAGTATCCCTGCGGACCTTGCTCACCCAGTACGGTCCGCTGGCCCCGGCACGGGCGGTGGCGATCGTGCGGCAGGTCGCCGCCGCACTCGACGCGGCGCACACCAGCGGGGTCACTCACCGCGACGTCAAGCCCGAGAACATCCTCGTCGCCGCCAACGACTTCGCCTATCTGGTTGATTTCGGCATCGCACGCGCCGCCCACGACCCGGGGCTGACCCAGAGCGGGATGGCCGTGGGAACCTACAACTACATGGCCCCGGAAAGATTCACCGCCGACGACATCACCTACCGCGCCGACATCTACGCGCTGGCTTGCGTTTTGGGGGAATGCCTGACCGGGGCGCCCCCCTACCGGACCGACAGCGTCGAACGATTGATCGCCGCACATCTCATGGAGCCGCCGCCACGGCCAAGCCTGCTACGACCCGGCCGAGTTCCGCCAGCCCTCGACGAGGTGATCGCCAAGGGCATGGCGAAGAATCCCCAGGAGCGCTACATGAGCGCGGGGGACCTGGCGATCGCCGCACACGATGCGCTCACCATGCCCGAGCAGCGTCAGGAAGCCACCATCTTGGAGCGGGGCGACAACGCGACACTGATCGCCAACGCGGGTTTCGGCGGCGCCTGGACCAACTACACGGGCGCCGGTCCCCAGCCCCAGCCTCCGCCGCCGATCGCTCCTCGACCGCCGCACCCGGCCGAAGACGAGACCGCGGTCAGGCCGGTACCCAGCCTCCAGGGATGGCGGTCAAAACCACACAGTTCCGACCAACGGACCCAGGCTGCCCCCGTCGTCACCGGCACCGGTTGGCCCAGCCAGCCCGGGCTGTCCCCCGTCGGCCAGGGGGCCGCCGGGCGGGGTGCCGGTTCCGCGGGCTTGCCGTCGTTCAACCAGCCGTCGCCATCTCAACCCACGAGCCCACGCAACAAGCGCAAGACGTGGACCGTCGCGGCCGTCGTCGCGACCGTCATCCTGGTGGTGGCCGGCATCAGCGCGTTCGTGGCCACCAGACCCAAAGGCTCGACACCTCCGCAAGGTCAGGTGGTGCTGCCCTTCAACGGGCTCAACTTCCGCTTCTCTCCGGGCGGGGTCGCGGTCGACGACCAGGGCACCGTTTACGTCACCAACCAGACCATGTACGGCCGGGTGGTGACGTTGCCGGCGGGCTCCAGCACGCCGACCGTGAAACCGTTCAACGGGCTGTACGAGCCGCAGGGCCTGGCCGTTGACGGCTCCGGCACCATCTACGTCAGTGATTTCAACAACCGGGTGGTGTCGTTGGCGGCCGGGTCGAATCGCCAGGTCGAGCTGCCCTTCAGCGGACTCAACTATCCCGAGGGGATCGCGGTGGATGCCCAGGGCGGCGTGTACGTCGCCGACCGGGGCAACAACAGGGTGGTCAAGTTGGCGGCCGGCTCGACCAGCCAGACGGTGCTGCCGTTCAACGGCCTGAAGAACCCCGACGGGGTGGCCGTCGACAGCGAGGGGAACGTCTACGTCACCGACACCGACAACAATCGGGTGGTAAAGCTCGAAGCCGGCACCAGCAATCAATCCGTCCTGCCGTTCACCGGCCTGACCGCGCCGTGGGGTATCACCGTGGACGGTGCCGGCAACGTCTACGTCACTGAACACGACAACAACGCGGTGGCGAAGTTGCCGGCCGGGGCAACCGCGTCCACCGAGCTGCCATTCACCGGACTCAACACCCCCCTGTCGGTTGCGGTCGACGAGAAGGGCAACGTCTACGTCGCCGACCGCGGCAATGGCAGGGTGCTGAAACTCGCCCAGGGTTCCTAGGCAGGCCCGGCGCGCCGGCGGCCGCTACCGAGCGACCATGAGGCGAAGCCCGGCCCGGATCACGCCGATCGTCGACGCTCGGGTGGACACGAAGCGAATCCCCGCCGCGACCACGTTGATCACGGCCACCAGGATGATCAGCGTCAGCGCGGCACCCCACACCCGCAGGAAGCCGGCGTGTTCGGGGTTGGTGAGTTCGGTGTAGATCAGCAACGGCAGCGAGGCCATGTTGCCGTTGAAGATGTCAAGGTTGATCGAACGGCTGTAGCCCACCAGCACCAGTACCGGGGCGGTCTCGCCGATGATGCGCGCCAGCGCCAGCAGCACACCGGACACAATGCCCGGCATCGCGATCGGAACGACGATGCGCACGATCGTCTTCCATTTCGGAACGCCCAACGCATAACTGGCTTCGCGCAGCTCGTCGGGCACCAACCGCAGCATCTCCTCGGTAGAGCGCACCACCACCGGCAGCATCAACAGGACCAGTGCCAACGACACCGCGAAGGCGCTCTGCTGAAATCCCAGGGTGGCGATCCACAGACTGAAGATGAACAGCGCCGCCACGATCGAGGGCACCCCGGCAAGGACGTCGACCATGAACGTGGTCACCCGCGCCATCCGGCCGGTGCCGTATTCGACCAGGTAGATCGCGGTCATCAGGCCCAGCGGCACGGCCAGCAAGGCCGCCACCCCGGCCTGCACCAATGTCCCGTAGAGCGCGTGGTACACACCCCCGGCGAACTCCTCCGGCAGCACGCCGCGCAGCGAATGAGTCCACCAGTCCACCCGGATGATGGCATACCAGCCGCGCTCGATCACCACCCACAACAACCAGACCAGTGGCACCAACGCGATGGCGAACGAGCTGAAGAACACCACGGTCGCCAGGCTGTTCTTGATCCGCCGCGCCAGGCTCAGCGGACGGAACACCACCGCTTTGACCGGTCGGTCGAGGGCGTCGACGCTCATCCGTTGACCTTCCCGCCGGCCACGGCACGCGCGGCGGCGTTGACCACGAAGGTCAGGACGAACAGCGCAAACCCGGCCGAGATGTAGGCGCCGGTCGGCAGCGGCTCACTGAACTCCGACGCCGCGGAGGCGATCTTGGACGCAAACGTGTAACCGCCGTCGAACAGCGACCAGTTTCCGGGGCGGGCCGCCGACCGCAAGATGATCAGCACCGCCACGGTTTCGCCCAGCGCACGCCCCAACCCCAGCATCGACGCGGCGATGACACCGCTGCGCCCGAACGGCAGCACGGTCATCCGCACCACCTCCCATTTCGTCGCGCCCAAAGCCTGGGCCGCTTCGATCTGGATAAGCGGCGTCTGCCGGAACACTTCTCGGGATACCGAGGTGACGATCGGCAGGATCATCACCGCCAACACGATCCCGGCGGTGAAGATGGTGCCCCCACCGGCCAGCGACACGTTTCCCTTCGTGAACAAGAACAGCCAGCCAAGGTTGCGGTTGAGAAAATCTGCGACCGGCTCCAGCTTGGGCGCCAGCACGAAGATTCCCCACAACCCGAAAACGATCGACGGCACCGCGGCCAGCAGATCCACGATCGCGCCGAACGGACGCGACAACCTTCTGGGCGCATATTGGGTGAGGAACACCGCGATCCCGACCGCAACCGGTACTGCCAGCACCAGCGCGGTCATCGAACTAAGAACGGTGACCATGAACAGGTCGCGGATGCCGAACGCCAACTTCTCGTCGTCGGCCGTGTTGAATTCGGCGCTGGTGAAGAAATTCACGTGGTTGGCGCGCAACGACGGGACGGCACGAAGCAACAGGAACACCGCAATCAGCGCGATTGCGACCACGATCGTCAAACCGGCGGCCGAGGCCGCCGACTTGAACAGCCGGTCCGCCCGCCGCGACGCGCGCGCGTCCACCTCTACCAGCGCAGGCATGGCCAGCGGGCCTCGGACCACGTCGACCTCAGATCAGGCGATGGCGTTCACCGCGGTCGACAACCTCGACTTGAACCCGTCCGGAATGGGGATATAGCCGTTGTCGGCCAGCCCATTCTGACCGGCGCCGATGGTCGACTGCAGGAACGCTTTCACCGCGGTACCGACTTGGGAGTCGGGGTACTTGGAACAGACAATTTCGTAGGTCGCCAGCACGATCGGGTAGGAACCGGGCTGCGTCGGCCGGTAGAACGACACCGTGTCCAGCACCAGGTCGTTGCCCTGTCCCTTGATCGTGGCTCCCGCGATCGTCTTTCCGACCGACTCGGCGCTGATGGCCACCGCTTCCGGACCGGCCGTGGTGACGATCTTGGCCATGTTCAGGTGCTGCGCCTGAGCGAACGACCACTCGTTGTAGGTGATGGACCCTTCGGTGCCCTTCACCGCGGCCGACGTGCCGTCGTTGCCCTTGGCGCCCTCGCCGACACCGCCCGCGAATGCCTTTCCGGCGCCCTTGCCCCAGGCGCCGTTGGAGGCGGCGTCAAGGTAGCGCTGGAAGTTGTCCGTGGTGCCGGACTCGTCGCTACGGAACACCACGTGAATGGGGGTCGCGGGCAGGTTGGTGCCCGAGTTGAGGGCCTGGATCGCCGGATCGTTCCAGCTGGTGATGGTGCCGTTGAAGATCTTTGCCAGGGTGGGACCGTCCAGGTTCAACGAACTGACGCCGCCGATGTTGTAGGTGACCGCGATCGGACCGAACACCACCGGCAGATTCCATGCCGGCGAGCCGCCGCAGCGCTGTTGCGCCGCCGCGGCCTCGTCCTTGCTCAGCGGTGAATCCGAACCACCGAAATCGGTTTGGTTACCATTGAATTCGCTGATCCCGGCGCCCGAGCCGTTGCCGGTGTAGTTGAGCGTCTGACCGGGGCAGGCCTGCTCGAATGCCTTGACGAAGCGCGTCATCGCGTTGGCCTGGGCCGTGGACCCGCTCGCCTTGAGTGTCTTCTTCCCGCCGCAGTTCACGTTGCCCGACGATTGGCCTGACGTGGAGCCGCCCCCACTCGCGTTGTTGTCGCTGCCGCAGCCCGACAAGAGCAGAGCGCCCGAAGCCAGGATGCTCAGTGTGGCGCCAAACCCGTTGAGTTTCAATTCAATTCCTAACGGTAGACCTTCGCCGGACCGCACTTGGCCACGGCCCGCAAACCAGCCGCTTTCTTCGCAGCCACGAGGCTACCGTAACAATCGGCCGTCTTGAACCAGTTCATCAGTCGGCCGCCACGCAGACACATGGCGTTCGTCGAACCCGACGCGTGGACCCGTTACATCTTTGCGTCGCTGTGAGAAAGTAGAACCCGTTCCAGAAACACCTCCAGCCGAGACGGGCGAGGGTCGCCGCCGTCTCGGCCGACAACTGAAACGAGGCCGCAGTGATCCTCGACAGGTTCCGTCTCGACGGCAAAGTCGCCGTTATCACCGGAGGTGGTCGCGGCCTGGGCGCGGCTATCGCGTTGGCTTTCGCCGAGGCCGGCGCCGACGTGGTCATCGCCTCCCGAACGCGATCCCAACTGGACGAGGTCGCCAACGCGGTGCGCGCCGTCGGGCGGCGCGCCCACGTCGTCGCCGCCGACCTGGCCCATCCCGAGGCCACCGCGGAGCTGGCCGGTCAGACGGTCGAGGCGTTCGGCAAGCTGGACATCGTCGTCAACAACGTCGGCGGCACCATGCCGAACACGTTGCTGACCACCTCGACCAAGGACCTCAAGGACGCTTTCACCTTCAATGTCGCCACCGCCCATGCGTTGACCATCGCCGCCGCGCCGTTGATGCTGGAGCACTCCGGGGGCGGCAGCATCATCAACATCACGTCGACCATGGGCCGGCTGGCCGGACGTGGTTTCGCCGCCTACGGCACCGCAAAGGCGGCCCTGGCCCACTACACCCGGCTGGCAGCGTTGGACCTGTGTCCGCGCATCCGGGTCAATGCGATCGCGCCGGGGTCGATCCTCACCTCCGCGCTGGACGTGGTGGCCGCCAACGACGAGCTGCGCGCCCCGATGGAACGGGCCACACCGCTGCGCCGGCTCGGCGATCCCGTCGACATCGCCGCTGCCGCACTGTATTTGGCCTCGCCCGCGAGCAGCTTCCTGACCGGCAAGACGTTGGAGGTCGACGGCGGCCTCACCCACCCGAACCTCGATCTTCCCGTCCCGGATCTGTGAGGAGCCAGCATGCCCATACCCGTCGTCCAGCTCGGCACCGGCAACGTCGGCACCCATTCGCTGCGGGCGCTCATCACCAACCCGGCCTATCAACTCACCGGGGTGTGGGTGTCGTCGGACGCCAAGGCGGGAAAGGACGCGGCCGAGCTTGCCGGAATCCCGCACGCCACCGGAGTCAAGGCCAGCACCGATCTGGACGCGGTACTGGCCACCGGACCGCAGTGCGCCGTCTACAACGCGATGGCCGACAACCGGCTCTCCGAGGCGCTGGACGACTATCGACGGGTCCTGGCGGCCGGGGTGAACGTCGTCGGCAGCGGACCGGTTTTCCTGCAGTATCCGTGGCAGGTAATCCCCGACGAGCTCGTCAAGCCACTCGAAGATGCTGCGCGCGAAGGTAATTCGAGCCTCTACGTCAGCGGTATCGACCCGGGCTTCGCTAACGACCTGCTGCCGCTGGCACTGGCCGGCACCTGTCAGAGCATCGAGCAAATCCGTTGCATGGAGATCGTCGACTACGCCACCTATGACAGTGCCGTCGTCATGTTCGACGTGATGGGATTCGGCAAGCCGATCGACGAGATTCCGATGCTGCTGCAGCCCGGTGTGCTGAGTTTGGCGTGGGGTTCGGTGGTGCGCCAACTTGCCGCCGGGCTTGGCCTTACCGTCGACGTCGTCGAGGAGATGTACGTCCGCGAACCGGCTCCGGAGGCCTTCGACATCGCCTCGGGCCACATTCCCGAAGGCAGTGCCGCGGCGCTGCGGTTCGAGGTGCTGGGCCTGGTCGACGGCGCGCCGGCCGTGGTGCTCGAACATGTCACCCGGTTGCGCGCAGACCTGTGCCCGGATTGGCCGCAGCCCGCACAACCGGGCGGCTCGTATCGCATCGAGATCACCGGCGAGCCCTCGTATGCCATGGACATCTGTCTGAGCAGCCGCCACGGCGATCACAACCATGCGGGACTGGTCGCCACGGCGATGCGCCTGGTCAACGCGATCCCGGCGGTGGTGGCCGCCGAACCGGGTATCCGCACGACGCTCGACCTGCCCTTGATCACCGGTAAGGGTCTCTACGCCGCTGGCGATTAGTCGGACCGCGCGGTGGCCCCGCCGGACAGGTTTCGGCTAACCTCACTTTTTTATTCGATGCCTGGATCAAAGGTCGGTGAGTTGGCGCAGGACACCCAGACATCGCTCAAGACCAGCTGGTATCTGCTCGGACCCGCCTTCGTTGCCGCGATCGCCTACGTCGACCCCGGAAACGTCGCCGCCAACGTCAGCTCCGGCACCCAGTTCGGCTACCTACTCCTGTGGGTGATCGTCGCCGCCAACGTGATGGCCGGCCTGGTCCAGTACCTGTCGGCGAAGCTGGGGCTGGTGACGGGCGACTCCCTGCCCGAAGCGATCGGCAAGCGGATGGGGCGTCCGGCCCGGCTGGCCTATTGGGCGCAGGCCGAGATCGTGGCAATGGCAACCGATGTGGCCGAGGTCATCGGCGGGGCTGTCGCGTTGCGCATCCTGTTCGACGTGCCGCTGCCCGCCGGCGGGATCATCACCGGGGTCATCTCGATGTTGCTGTTGACGGTGCAGGACCGCCGCGGCCAGCGGTTGTTCGAACGGGTCATCACCGGTTTGCTGCTGATTATCGCCGTCGGCTTCACCGCCAGCTTCTTCGTTGCGACGCCACCATCGGATGCCGTCCTGGCCGGCCTGATCCCGCGGTTCCGTGGCACCGAGAGCGTGCTTCTGGCCGCTGCCATCCTGGGTGCCACCGTCATGCCGCACGCGGTGTATCTGCATTCGGGGCTGGCCCGCGACCGGCACGGGCATCCCGAACCGGGGCCGTTCCGGCGGCGGCTGCTGCGGGTCACCCGGTGGGACGTCGGCCTGGCCATGGTGATGGCCGGCGGGGTGAACGCCGCCATGCTGCTGGTCGCCGCGCTCAACATGCGCGGTCGCGGAGATACCGCGTCGATCGAAGGCGCCTACGCGGCCGTGCACGACACATTGGGTGCGACGATCGCGGCGCTCTTTGCGATCGGATTGCTGGCGTCGGGTCTGGCGTCGGCGTCGGTGGGCGCCTATGCCGGGGCGACGATCATGCAGGGATTGCTGCACTGGTCTGTTCCGATGGTGGTGCGCCGGTTGGTCACGTTGTGCCCAGCGGTGGCGATCCTGGCGATCGGCTTCGACCCCACTCGCACGTTGGTGCTCTCGCAGGTGGTGCTGTCGTTCGGCATACCGTTCGCAGTGCTCCCGCTGGTCCGGCTGACCAGCGACCCGCGGGTGATGGGCAGCGATACCAACCACCGCGCCACCACCTTCGTCGGCTGGGTGGTGGCGGTCATGATCAGCCTGCTGAATGCGGTGTTGATCTGCCTGACGGTGGCGGGGTAATCAGACGCGTCGGTTGCCCGGTACGGCAGGATGGGTGGTGTCGTCATCCCCTGGGGCTCGCCGGAGGTCAATTTTGCTACACGGCATCCGCGTCGCGATCTCATGCTGACCGATCCGACGGTGGCCTGCTGAATGGCCACCGGTCGGCAGCGCTACTTCGCCTACGGCTCCAACCTGTGCGTCCGGCAGATGGCGACGCGCTGCCCCGACGCGAGTGATCCGCGGCCCGCGGTGCTGTCGGACCACGACTGGTTGATCAACCAGCGGGGGGTAGCCACCGTCGAGCCGTTCACCGGAAGTCAGGTGCACGGGGTGCTCTGGCAGGTCTCCGACCACGACCTGGCCGCCCTGGACAGCGCCGAGGGAGTGCCGGTCCGCTACCGGCGCTATCGGTGCAGCGTGCACACCGGCACCGGACCAACGACGGCCTGGGTGTACATCGACCACCGGGTAACCCCGGGCCCGCCGCGGCCCGGCTATCTACCCCGCATCATCGACGGCGCGATCCACCATGGACTACCACCACGCTGGATCGACTTTCTGCACCGCTGGGACCCCGCGCGCTGGCCCCGGGCGCGATCCTGGTAAGTGGCGTCGCAGCAAGTGAACGGAGGTTGTTGGTGGCCAAGGACTTTCGCTTCGGACTCAGCGTTCGCTTCATCAAATCGCGGATGGCGCTGCAGGAGAAGGTGCGGCGGGCCGAAGATCTGGGGTTCGACATCCTTTGTGTGCCCGATCATCTCGGTGCCGCGGCACCGTTTCCGACGCTGACCGCGGCGGCCATGGTCACCACGAGAATCCGGCTGAGCATGTACGTGCTCAACGCCGCGTTCTACAAGCCGGCCCTGCTCAGTCGCGAGGTCGAGGCGCTGGACCTGCTCAGTGACCACCGCCTCGAGGTAGGCCTGGGCACCGGTTACGTCCGCGAGGAGTTCGACGCCGCCGAATTGCCGTACCCCAGCGCCAGGGCCCGGGTGGACCACCTCGCACACACGGCGACCTATCTGGAAGAACATCACCCTGGAGTGCCGATCCTGATCGCCGGAAACGGCGACCGGGTGATGACGCTGGCCGCCCGGCACGCCGACATCATCGGACTGACCGGCGCGCGGGTCCACGACGCCGAGGACCCGCTTGCCGAACGGGTCGAGTTCGTCCGCAGGGCCGCCGGCGAGCGGTTCGACGCGCTCGAGCTGAACCTGGCGATCACGGCGGTGCCGGCCGAAGGTGAGCGCATCCCGAACTTGGCGATGACCCGCCGGTACGCGCCGGAGTTGTCCGACGAGGAGATACTGGCGCTGCACTCGGTGCTCAGCGGGTCGCCCCGGGAAATCGCCGACACATTGTCCGGTTACCGCGACAGCTACGGGGTGACGTCGTTCACCGTCCAGGACAACCACATGGACAACTTCGCGAAGGTGATCGCGGAACTGCGCTGAGTCGCTTTCCGGTGACGGCTGCGCCGGCGCCCGCTCCACGCGTAGCGAGCCGTAGCATTCTTTGCTACGTGCAGCTACGATCGGCCCATGGCCAGGACAATCGCGCAGCGCGATCTCCGTAATGACAATGCGAAGGTCATCGATGCGGTAGCGGCAGGTGAGACGTTCGTCGTGACTCGCAATGGCGAACCGGTGGCCGAGCTTCGCCCGATTCGGACTATTCGCCGCACCTTCATCACTCGCGGTGAAGTCGCGGCACTGGCCGGCGCAGCGGTGCGTATCGATCATCGTCAGTTCCGCGCCGACCTCGACCGGTTGATCGACCAAGGCCTCTGAGGTGACGTCCGGCCTCTTGGATACGTCGGTCGTCATCGACTGGCATGACCCGGCGGTCGTCGCCGCACTGCCCGACGAAATGGCGATTTCAGCAATCACGGCTGCCGAGCTGGCCGCCGGTCCGCTGCTGGCCACGACGCCGATCGAGGCGGCCAAGCGCCAGGCCCGATTGCAGGAGGTGGAATCGAGGCTGGAGCCGATCCCGTTCGACGGGGCCGCCGTGCGCAGTTACGGGCTCATCGTGGCCGCCGTGGTGCGGGAAGGGCGAAACCCGCGAAGTAGGTTCGCGAATCTGTTGATCGCCGCGACCGCGCACGCCAATCGCCTCGATCTCTACAGTCGAAACACCGAGGACTTTTCTGGGCTCCAGACACTGATCCGCGTCGTCGCGGTCTGACACCAACGCCCCCGCCTGACCGGTCGACCACGGCGAGACTCGCGCCGGTCAAGGACCGAACGTCGCTGGCATGCGTGGGTGCTGCCGCGCCCCCGATACACTGACACCGCCCCAACACCGACGGCCAGCAGCGCCCTCGCGGCCCTCGGCGCTTCGCCCTCGTAGCTCAGGGGATAGAGCACGGCTCTCCTAAAGCCGGTGTCGCAGGTTCGAATCCTGCCGGGGGCACCAAGGGTTTGGCGCCGGGTCAGGGACGGGGTAAGCCCCCTGGGGTGGTGGGCTTTCGGGGGGCTGAGGCGGCGCCTGGGCTGTAGAGGTCCTGGTGTGTCGTTGACGGTGTTGGGGTGGGCCATCGCGTAGTGGTCAGTGAGTTACCGACCAAAGAGACTCACGAGAGGACCGCGCGACACGATGACCCAGGACCATTGTGACTTGCTTGCTCAGCTTGATGCGCTGAAGTCTGCTGATGCCGGTGCGGTGTTCGCCGAGCTGATCCGGGCCGGGCTGCAGGCATTGATCGAGGCGGAGGCCACCGAAACAATCGTTGCTGGCCGCTACCAGCGATCAGCCGATCGCGGCACGCACCGTGATGGGCACCGACCCAAAACGGTGTCCATCACCGCCGGCGGCATCGAGGTGCAGATCCCCAAGCTGCGGGCCGGATCGTCCTTCCCCTCGCTGCTGGAGCGCCGCCGCCGCATCGACCGCGCGTTGCACGGGGTGATCATGGAGGCCGACGTGCACGGGGTGACGACCCGCAGTGTTGATGATCTGGTGGCCGCGATGGGCGTCGACAGTGGGGTCTCCAAATCAGAGATCTCGCGCATTTGAGCCGGCCTGGATAAGGAGATCGACGCCTTACGCACCCGCAGCCTGGCCCACACGCAGTTTCGTACGTGTTCTGCGACGCTACCTTCTGCAAAGTACGTGTCGGGGCGCATGTGGTCTCCCATGCCCCTAGTAGTGGCCACCGGGGTGTCCATCGATGGCACCCGCGAGGTGCTGGGCACCGCCGTCGGAGACAGCGAGACCTACGAGTTCTGGCGCGAGTTTTTGGCTTCACTGCGCGCCCGTGGACTCTCGGGGGTGCATCTGGTCATCTCCGATGCCCATGCGGGGTTGAAAGCCGCTGTGCACAACCTTTCACCGGGTCGTCGTGGCAACGCCGGCCGGTGCATTTCCTGCGTAAGCTGCGCACCGCAGTATCGGCCAAACACGCCCCGGCGGTGACCGCCCCGGTCAAGACGATCTTCGCCCACACCGATCCTGAGGAAGTCGCCGCCCAATGGACCGGGTCACCGACACCCTGGCGGGCAGCTTCCCGAAGGCGGCCGACATGATGAGCCAGGCCAAGACCGATGTGTTGGCGTGCACCGCGTTCCCGAAAGCGCATCGGCAGATCTGGTCGAACAACCGCATATCGAACGACTCAACAAGGAGATCAAGCGCCGTGCCGATGTCGTGGAGATCTTCCCGAACCCCGCAGCGTTCTTGCGCCTGTCCACCGCGGTGGTCATCGAAGGCCACGATGAATGGCAAGTCACCCGCCGCTACCTCTCCGATGTCTCCATGGACGAACTACGCGCCGTCATTGCTAAACAAACACGCCGCTGCAGCACTTACCAAAGAACACCAAATCCTCTAGCGTTCAACATGACTCGTTGAGCACCATGCGTGAACCACGCCAGATCCGAAGTCCACCAATCCGCGGGACGCTATCCAGTGACGACACCGGGCCACCGAGATGACTCCGCCGCCTTCCTCGCGCCGTTCGGCCGGGCACGGATCCGCGACTCTCGCCTCGCCACCATGACGATTGAGGCTCAGCGACGGCAACCAACATAATCACGGACACCTGCTAACCGGCTCGTCAGGCAGTACTGGGCCTCTTCGGTTCGCCCCTACTTCGAGATATTCTGTCAGGCAACCACGGTCCGCTCCTCACAAGAAATCTGTCTACAGCGCAGGGTTGACGACACCGTTGACCTGTGCGACTATTGCCGATACGTATGTATCGTTACTAATGCAGATGAATCGGGCTGGCGTGGCAGTCGAAGCCATATAGACGCTGCGCCGTAAGGGCTAGGGGTGCAACCGGGGTCGCTGCAGACACCTTTACTCAAGTGGCGGTGTAATCGTCGGAAATGGTGAACCAAGTCAATATTGTTGTTAATTCAGGTATCTATGATCAGCCGCACGTTTGAGCGAGTGATTTTACAGAGTAAGCAAAAGATTCCGTCCATAACGGAGGTTGTTGAATTTCGAAAACATTAACGTTAACGTGGCCATCATCAGGGATGAACGCGAAAACAACTGAGGAACCGTGGATCCAGGCTAAGAGGTTGACGTCCAGCTGGTTGTCACCGGTGAGCCCGATCCCGAAGTCGTTGTTGCCAGTCCGGGCGTTGTTGCTGCTGTCAACCGCAGGAATCGAGGTCAGCGCAGATGCTAGTTGGCAATCAGCCCGGCGAGCAACGCTGTGGCTATGTTTGATGCCCTAACGTCGTTGTGGCGGAATAATGTTAGTTGCGATTGGGTCATCTGGTGACAAGCCAATTTGATCGAGTTGTCGCGCGGCCAAGCGACCTCACAGCCGCGTGGCTTAGCAGGCAGATCGGAGCGGGAACTGTCCTGGACTTTGAAGTTGAGCCTATCAGTACCGGCTTGATGAGCGACTGCTATCGCCTAAGGCTGGATTACGCGCGCAACCCCTCCAACCGCCCGAAGCCCCAGTCAGCAGTATTGAAGCTCGCAGCAGAAGATCCGACGAGCAGGCAAACCGGGCTCGCACTGGGGTTCTACGAGCGCGAAGTCCGCTTTTATCGCGACCTCGCATCCCGCTTTGATGGACAGCTAGTACCGTGCTATGATGCTGCGCTCGACGCTTCTACCGGAACGTTTCACTTGCTCATGGGCGATGCAGCACCGGCGGTTGCCGGGAACGACATTCAGGGCGCCACGCTAGACCAGGCTCGACTGGCGCTCGTCACGTTGGGCCGTATACACGGATTGCTGATCGGCGACAGCGCGCTATCCGAGTTCCCGTGGCTCAATCGGAATATGCCTCTTACCCAGGCACTCATCTCCGAGCTCTACCCCGGCTTCCTTGATCGGTATGGCCACAATATGTTGCCCGGCCACCGCGCATTGTGTGACCGGGTGGTGGCTACGTTTCACGAATGTCGTCACGTGGCTAACGAAGCTGACGGACCGCGTATGTTCGGTTTGGTTCACGGTGATTACCGTCTCGATAACCTACTGTTTGGCACTACTGCAGAGCGGCCGTTAACCGTCATTGATTGGCAGGCCGTTTGCTGGGGCCCAGTGATGGCTGATCTGGCATACTTCCTGGGCTGCGCTATTTCGACGGAGAAGCGCCGTAAACACTACGACACCCTGCTACGAGCGTACCACAACGCGCTGGGCGCACAGTCTCAAATCAGCCTCTCTGATGTCTACGAGGGGGTGCGACGGCGAAGTCCACTATGCGTCGCAAGGATCATTGCTTCGGCAATGTTGGCCGGACGCACTCAGCGGGGCGATACCTTAATCATGGCGGCGCTACAACGCAATTGCGATCATGTGCTCGACATTAAATAGCATGGCCGGAGTGTGGTTATACGATGGATACTCGACCCATGAAGCGTCGCGTCATAGGAGATTCTCGAATCTACGCGATGCAGGTTGCGTTTGCCCTCTCTACGCGCATGTCAATGCCCTCATACCACTATACCACTCCTTTTCGTTGCTCATTAGGCGAATATGGGCACCCACTTCCTGAAGCGAACAAGGCATAATGACATGGTACTAGCTCACTGGTCGCAGCCGATCTGCGCCATGCATTCTCAGACATCTTCAGGGACGTTAGTCGCCAATATGCATAATTGGTCCAGCCTACAGTATCTATCGAAAACTGAGATATTTTCGTTGAATTCAGAACATTTCGATCCGTCGCGTTCAAAATTGACATTCGTCGCAATTGAAACCGTGCCCATTATTCAGTGGAGTCTAGCCACTGTTTGGAACATTATTCACTTATTATTCCGGGTTGCGTCACCGAGGCGCCCAGATCCTAATTTCGAAGGTCCTTATTTATGACAGATGACAGCAATCAAATACTAATCATCGGCCTGTCGTGTAGGGTAGCCGGCGCCAACAGTCCCAACGAGTTCTGGCAACTATTAACGCAAAGTCGGAGCAGTGTATCCGAGAGCATGCCCAACCGCCATGCAGATGAGATCGTCGACTCTCGTATACACCATCTCAGCGCACTGAAATATGGCGCATTTATTGAAAACGCGGATAGTTTCGACGCTTCATTTTTTGGCATTTCAGCCGATGAAGCCGAAAAAATGGATCCGCAGCAACGCATAAGTCTTGAACTCGTCTGGTCGGCTCTCGAAGATGCATGCATTGTTCCAGAAGACCTCGCCGACAAATCTGTGGGGCTCTTTATCGGTGCGATGCGTGATGACTATGCTTCCCTTCTTTCGCGTAGCCACTCAGTGATTAACTCTCGAAGCACGCTAGGGTCGCTTCGTTCCGTCATCGCAGGGAGGATCTCACATTCTTTCGGACTAACAGGGCCGAGTCTGGTGCTCGACACCGGGCAGTCGTCATCCCTAGCTGCAGTCATCTTGGCAATGGAAAGCTTGCGAAGGAGAGAGTGTGATCTGGCGATAGCCGGCGGGATCCATCTAAATCTTGACCCATATGCGGCGGCGAGTGTGGCCGAATTAGGAGTTCTCTCATCCAGCGGAATATGTCGCCCCTTCGATGCGCGCGCCGATGGTTACGTTCGAGGTGAAGGCGGCGGCTTTATTGTGCTTACGCGAGCTGGTAGTAAGTTCGCGCATGGAAGACCGCTATACTGTGAAGTCCGCGGTGGCGCGATCATCAACGACGGTAGCCGGCTCACACTCGTAAGCCCAACCGTCGACGGGCATAAACGTCTGTTCAATACCGCGTTAGTTGCGGCGCGTACTGAGCCTTCAGTGGTCGATTATGTGGAAACGCACGGAACCGGTACGCAAGTCGGAGATCTCGCTGAGGCGCAAGCGCTTATCTCAGTATATAGGAGTAGCGACGTTGCGCAACACAAGTATCCACTCATTATAGGCTCATCAAAGCCCAATATTGGACATCTTGAAGCCGCTGCCGGAGTCATTGGTGTTATCAAGGTGGCCCTTGCTTTTAAGAACGGACTATTGCCCCCGACCCTTAACTTTGCTGAGCCGAATTCAGCCTTAGCAGACCACGAATCAGTCATACGTGTCCTTGCTGTCGGCACTGAATGGCCGGATACCGATCATGTGAAAACTGCGGCGGTTTCCGCGTTTGGGGTCAGCGGCACCAACGCTCATCTGATTGTTCAACAAGCCCCTGCTGCGGATCCTGCGGTGATACCCGCCGCCAATGATGATGATGATGATGATGATGATGGTGGTGGTGGTGGTGGTGGGGTGGTGCCTGGTATTTGGGTGCTCTCGGGGCGTAGCGCAGCGGCGTTGCGTGCTCAGGCCCAGCGTTTGGATCGCCATCTCGATGATCACCACGATGTTGATCTGACTGATCTGGCTTACAGCCTGGCCACTACCCGCAGCCATCACCCCTACCGAGCAGCGATCACCGTTTCCTCACCACCCCCCGATCCTGGCAACGGGCTTCGGGCGGCCTTGAAGGCCTTAGCCAGCAACCAACCCCATCCGGGCCTGTCCACCCATCACCACCTGGCTCACCAATCCAGCAAAACCGTGTTCGTCTTTCCCGGTCAAGGCGCTCAATACCCGGCCATGGCCGCCCAGCTCTACCAACACCACCACGACTTCGCCGCCGCCCTAGACCGCTGTGACCAGGCTTTACGCCCCTACACCGGCTGGTCGGTGCGTGAGGTGTTGTGTCAAGACCCCCCACCGCTGCCTTTAGAGCGCGTCGATGTGGTCCAACCGGCCCTGTTTGCGATGATGGTCGCCCTTGCAGAACTGCTGAACTCCTGCGGCATTACGGCCCAGGCCGTGATCGGACACTCTCAAGGAGAAATCGCCGCCGCCTATATCGCTGGGGTGTACTCCTTAGACGAAGCCGCCAAGATCGTGGCCCGCCGCAGCCACGCCTTAGCGCAGCTATGCGGGAGCGGGACGATGGCTTCGGTGCTGCTAAGCGCTGAAGAACTCGACCCCTACCTGCAGCGCTACGGTCAAGGCCTTGACATCGCTGCGGTCAACGGTCCCTCACAAACCATCATCAGCGGCGATGTGGCTGCGCTGCAACGGTTTATCACCGCTTGTGAACACCACAACATCCACATCCGCACCATCGCCGTGGATTACGCCTCCCATTGCTCTCATGTGGAAGCCCTGCACCAACAACTACTCGACGATCTCAACAACCTGCACCCCCGCCCAGCGCAAATCCCGATGTATTCCAGCGTGGGCAGCCACCTATCGGACCAGCCTGTTGACACCACCACCTTGACCGCCGACTACTGGTACCACAACCTGCGTGAACCGGTTCGTTTTGCTGATTGTGTAGCGGGTTTGCTGGCTCAGGGCCCCCATGTTTTTGTGGAGTTATCCCCCCATCCGGTATTGGCCCCAGCAATCAGCGACACCCTCACCACCACCACCACCACCGCGACCACCACCGCGACCACCACCGCGACCGCGACGGGGACCGTGACGGGGACGAGGACCGCGACGGGGACTGCAGGTTCTGGGGGTGTGGGCCACGGCAGCGCGGTGATCAGCACCGCCCATCGTGATCGGGCCCACCTAGACACCCTGGCCCACGCGCTGGCCCAACTACACACCCATGGCCACAGCCCCCACTGGCGGCACCTCTACCCCCAAGCCCGTATCACCGCATTACCCACCTACCCCTTCCAACACCGCCGTTTCTGGCTAACCCCCAGCACCGCCTCGAGCGCCGATGTCAGCGCTGCGGGGGAAGATTTGCTGTGGAAAGCCGTTGATGAGCAGGCCATCGACACGGTGGCGCAGATGTTGGCTCTTGGTGATGGGGATGCGGCGGCGCTGCCTGCGGTGGTGGGGGCTTTGCGGCGATGGCGTGCAGATCGTCAGGCTCGTGTGGTGGTGGACTCGTTACGGTATCGGGTCGGTTGGCAAAGTGTGGTGTTAAATGAGTTAGGGCCGACCCGGCAACGATGGCTTGTTGTGGCGTTTCCCGAGCAGGCCGATAGTGATTCCTGGGTGACTGGTTTGTCTGAGCATTATGGTTCGGATATCGAAATTTTGGTTGTCAATCCCAGCGACGTCGGTAGTAATTCGTTGACGGGTTTATTATCGACGGCTGTTGCGGGTGCTCACTGCGATGGAATTGTATCTTTTTTAGCGCTTGATGAACGGCCTCATCCGGATTTTCCGGGGATATCACGCGGGCTGATTTCTACGTTGCTGGTCGGGCAGGCCTACGCCAACAGCAGCCTGAGTGTCCCTTTGTGGCTCGTGACTCAAGGCGCGGTCGAGGTAGCTGGCGGCGGTGAGCCCGCCAGCTGCGCCCAGGCCGCTGTGTGGGGTCTAGGACAATCGCTGTGTCTAGAACACCCCGACCGGTGGGGAGGGCTTATCGACCTTCCCGAATTGCCCACGCCGCAACACTTAAGGCAGCTTTACACCCTTTTGAGTTGTCCGCAATCTGAAGATCAACTTGCCATAGGCGCGCACAAGATCAGCGCTCGACGTCTTTATCCGGCACCGCTGCCGGCCCATGTGGAGCCCGGCTGGACCTCGTCGGGAACAGCATTAATCACCGGGGCGACAGGGCGGCTAGGCAAACACATCGCCCACTGGCTTGCCCGGGCTGGAGCCAGTCACCTCATCTTGGTCAGCCGTACCGCTGCGCACAGCTCTTCAGGGACACAACTGCAAAAAGAACTTCACGCTGCCGGGGTGAGCACCACATTAGCCTCAGTCGATGTCACCGACCGCCATGCTTTAGCAGCCTTTCTCACCCAAGCCCGTCGCCAACATGGACCCATACGTACCGTCGTTCACGCGGCAGCAACGATCACAGACCACCTCATCTCCGAGGTCACCACCGCCCAATTCTGCGCTGATTACAGCAAAGCCATCGGAGCCGACAACCTTGCGGAACTGCTCAGCGAGGACCCACCTGACACCTTCATCCTGTTCTCCTCAGCCGCAGCGACCTGGGGCGGCGCCCACCAAGGCTGCTACGCCGCCGCCAACGCCCACCTTGACGCCCTGGCCTGCCAACTACGCGCCCACACCGGCACCCAGGCACTATCGATAGCCTGGGGCCTGTGGGCAGACCAACAACCCACCCACGCCAGTTTGGCTCCTCACATCCTGGAGCACTTCCACCGCATCGGCATCAACGCCATCCCCCCCCAAACCGCCCTTAACGCACTGCAGCACAGCCTCAACACCAACGACACCCACATCACCGTGGCCGATGTCAATTGGAACCAATTCCTCGACATCTTCACCGCCAGGCGCGCCCACCCGCTGCTCACCGAAATAACCGCCCTAACCACCGTGCGCCCTCAGGCCCATTCGCCGGCCAGCACCGTCATGGCGCAGCTGGCCGGTCAAAGCGCTGCCCAGCAACGCCAAACCGTGATCTCGATGGTTACCGCGATCACGGCCACGGTGCTCGCTCACCCTGATCCGGCCGCTTTAGATCCCGACCGCCCGTTTAAAGACCTCGGTATCGATTCTTTGACCGCGTTAGAACTACGCAACAGTTTGACCCAACACACCGGGCTGACACTGCCGGCCACCGTGGTTTTCGACCACCCCAGCCCCAACGCGCTGGCCCAACACCTCATCGAACTGATCACCCACACCGGTTCTTCTGTGGCGCCGGTGGCGGGTTCGGCTGGTATGGGTGTGGGTGAGCCGGTGGCGGTGGTGGGGGTGGGGTGTCGGTTTCCTGGGGGTATTGGTTGTGCGGAGGATTTGTGGCGGGTGGTCAGTGGTGGGGTTGATGTGGTGGGGGGCTTTCCTGATGATCGTGGGTGGGATTTAGCGGGTTTGTTTGATCCTGATCCGGATGCGGTGGGTAAGACTTATACCCGGTGTGGGGGGTTTTTAGAGGGTGCTGGTGATTTTGATGCCGATTTTTTCGGGATTTCTGCGCGGGAAGCTTTAGCGATCGATCCTCAGCAACGGTTGTTGTTGGAGACGTGTTGGGAGGCGTTGGAAAACGCTGGTATTGATCCGGGGGGGTTAGCGGGGTCTGCCACTGGGGTGTTTGTGGGGGCTTATGCCCAACCTTATGGGGGTGGTGATTCCCAGGGGGTGGACGGTTATGCGTTGACGGGGTCGGCGACCAGTGTGGCTTCGGGGCGGGTGGCTTATGTGTTGGGGCTACACGGGCCGGCGTTGACGGTGGACACGGCGTGTTCGTCGTCGTTGGTGGCGATTCATTTGGCGTGTCAATCGCTGCGTAATGGGGAATCGGAGTTGGCCCTTGCTGGGGGGGTGACCGTGATGACCACCCCGACAGTGTTTACCGAGTTCGCCCGGCAGCGAGGGTTAGCTGTTGATGGTCGTTGTAAATCGTTTGCCGCCAGCGCTGATGGCACCGGATGGGCCGAAGGGGTGGGAGTTGTTGTTTTAGAACCGTTAAGTCGCGCACACCGCTACCAGCACAAGGTATTGGCCGTTATCGCTGGCTCAGCAGTCAACCAAGACGGCGCCTCGAACGGGTTGACCGCCCCCAACGGACCAGCTCAGCAGCAAGTGATCTGTCAAGCCGCAGCCAACGCCGGGATCGGGCTTGACCACGTCGATGTGGTCGAAGCTCACGGGACCGGTACTACCTTGGGTGATCCGATCGAGGCCGGCGCGGTGATCGCTACTTATGGCGCCCATCATCAGCGTCAGCAACCCCTGTGGCTGGGATCGATCAAATCCAACATCGGCCATACTCAAGCCGCCGCCGGGGTGGCTGGGCTGATCAAAATGGTTCAAGCTCTCAACCACAACATCGTGCCCCCGACTTTGCACATCGACCAACCCAGCCCACATATCGACTGGTCGGCAGGCACGGTGGCACTGCCCACCCAACCGATGCCCTGGCCGGATACCGATCATGTGAAAACTGCGGCGGTTTCCGCGTTTGGGGTCAGCGGCACCAACGCTCATCTGATTGTTCAACAAGCCCCTGCTGCGGATCCTGCGGTGATACCCGCCGCCAATGATGATGATGATGATGATGATGATGGTGGTGGTGGTGGTGGTGGGGTGGTGCCTGGTATTTGGGTGCTCTCGGGGCGTAGCGCAGCGGCGTTGCGTGCTCAGGCCCAGTGTTTGGATCGCCATCTCGATGATCACCACGATGTTGATCTGACTGATCTGGCTTACAGCCTGGCCACTACCCGCAGCCATCACCCCTACCGAGCAGCGATCACCGTTTCCTCACCACCCCCCGATCCTGGCAACGGGCTTCGGGCGGCCTTGAAGGCCTTAGCCAGCAACCAACCCCATCCGGGCCTGTCCACCCATCACCACCTGGCTCACCAATCCAGCAAAACCGTGTTCGTCTTTCCCGGTCAAGGCGCTCAATACCCGGCCATGGCCGCCCAGCTCTACCAACACCACCACGACTTCGCCGCCGCCCTAGACCGCTGTGACCAGGCTTTACGCCCCTACACCGGCTGGTCGGTGCGTGAGGTGTTGTGTCAAGACCCCCCACCGCTGCCTTTAGAGCGCGTCGATGTGGTCCAACCGGCCCTGTTTGCGATGATGGTCGCCCTTGCAGAACTGCTGAACTCCTGCGGCATTACGGCCCAGGCCGTGATCGGACACTCTCAAGGAGAAATCGCCGCCGCCTATATCGCTGGGGTGTACTCCTTAGACGAAGCCGCCAAGATCGTGGCCCGCCGCAGCCACGCCTTAGCGCAGCTATGCGGGAGCGGGACGATGGCTTCGGTGCTGCTAAGCGCTGAAGAACTCGACCCCTACCTGCAGCGCTACGGTCAAGGCCTTGACATCGCTGCGGTCAACGGTCCCTCACAAACCATCATCAGCGGCGATGTGGCTGCGCTGCAACGGTTTATCACCGCTTGTGAACACCACAACATCCACATCCGCACCATCGCCGTGGATTACGCCTCCCATTGCTCTCATGTGGAAGCCCTGCACCAACAACTACTCGACGATCTCAACAACCTGCACCCCCGCCCAGCGCAAATCCCGATGTATTCCAGCGTGGGCAGCCACCTATCGGACCAGCCTGTTGACACCACCACCTTGACCGCCGACTACTGGTACCACAACCTGCGTGAACCGGTTCGTTTTGCTGATTGTGTAGCGGGTTTGCTGGCTCAGGGCCCCCATGTTTTTGTGGAGTTATCCCCCCATCCGGTATTGGCCCCAGCAATCAGCGACACCCTCACCACCACCACCACCACCGCGACCACCACCGCGACCACCACCGCGACCGCGACGGGGACCGTGACGGGGACGAGGACCGCGACGGGGACTGCAGGTTCTGGGGGTGTGGGCCACGGCAGCGCGGTGATCAGCACCGCCCATCGTGATCGGGCCCACCTAGACACCCTGGCCCACGCGCTGGCCCAACTACACACCCATGGCCACAGCCCCCACTGGCGGCACCTCTACCCCCAAGCCCGTATCACCGCATTACCCACCTACCCCTTCCAACACCGCCGTTTCTGGCTAACCCCCAGCACCGCCTCGAGCGCCGATGTCAGCGCTGCGGGGGAAGATTTGCTGTGGAAAGCCGTTGATGAGCAGGCCATCGACACGGTGGCGCAGATGTTGGCTCTTGGTGATGGGGATGCGGCGGCGCTGCCTGCGGTGGTGGGGGCTTTGCGGCGATGGCGTGCAGATCGTCAGGCTCGTGTGGTGGTGGACTCGTTACGGTATCGGGTCGGTTGGCAAAGTGTGGTGTTAAATGAGTTAGGGCCGACCCGGCAACGATGGCTTGTTGTGGCGTTTCCCGAGCAGGCCGATAGTGATTCCTGGGTGACTGGTTTGTCTGAGCATTATGGTTCGGATATCGAAATTTTGGTTGTCAATCCCAGCGACGTCGGTAGTAATTCGTTGACGGGTTTATTATCGACGGCTGTTGCGGGTGCTCACTGCGATGGAATTGTATCTTTTTTAGCGCTTGATGAACGGCCTCATCCGGATTTTCCGGGGATATCACGCGGGCTGATTTCTACGTTGCTGGTCGGGCAGGCCTACGCCAACAGCAGCCTGAGTGTCCCTTTGTGGCTCGTGACTCAAGGCGCGGTCGAGGTAGCTGGCGGCGGTGAGCCCGCCAGCTGCGCCCAGGCCGCTGTGTGGGGTCTAGGACAATCGCTGTGTCTAGAACACCCCGACCGGTGGGGAGGGCTTATCGACCTTCCCGAATTGCCCACGCCGCAACACTTAAGGCAGCTTTACACCCTTTTGAGTTGTCCGCAATCTGAAGATCAACTTGCCATAGGCGCGCACAAGATCAGCGCTCGACGTCTTTATCCGGCACCGCTGCCGGCCCATGTGGAGCCCGGCTGGACCTCGTCGGGAACAGCATTAATCACCGGGGCGACAGGGCGGCTAGGCAAACACATCGCCCACTGGCTTGCCCGGGCTGGAGCCAGTCACCTCATCTTGGTCAGCCGTACCGCTGCGCACAGCTCTTCAGGGACACAACTGCAAAAAGAACTTCACGCTGCCGGGGTGAGCACCACATTAGCCTCAGTCGATGTCACCGACCGCCATGCTTTAGCAGCCTTTCTCACCCAAGCCCGTCGCCAACATGGACCCATACGTACCGTCGTTCACGCGGCAGCAACGATCACAGACCACCTCATCTCCGAGGTCACCACCGCCCAATTCTGCGCTGATTACAGCAAAGCCATCGGAGCCGACAACCTTGCGGAACTGCTCAGCGAGGACCCACCTGACACCTTCATCCTGTTCTCCTCAGCCGCAGCGACCTGGGGCGGCGCCCACCAAGGCTGCTACGCCGCCGCCAACGCCCACCTTGACGCCCTGGCCTGCCAACTACGCGCCCACACCGGCACCAAGGCACTATCGATAGCCTGGGGCCTGTGGGCAGACCAACAACCCACCCACGCCAGTTTGGCTCCTCACATCCTGGAGCACTTCCACCGCATCGGCATCAACGCCATCCCCCCCCAAACCGCCCTTAACGCACTGCAGCACAGCCTCAACACCAACGACACCCACATCACCGTGGCCGATGTCAATTGGAACCAATTCCTCGACATCTTCACCGCCGGGCGCGCCCACCCGCTGCTCACCGAAATAACCGCCCTAACCACCGTGCGCCCTCAGGCCCATTCGCCGGCCAGCACCGTCATGGCGCAGCTGGCCGGTCAAAGCGCTGCCCAGCAACGCCAAACCGTGATCTCGATGGTTACCGCGATCACGGCCACGGTGCTCGCTCACCCTGATCCGGCCGCTTTAGATCCCGACCGCCCGTTTAAAGACCTCGGTATCGATTCTTTGACCGCGTTAGAACTACGCAACAGTTTGACCCAACACACCGGGCTGACACTGCCGATTACCGTGGTTTTCGACCACCCCAGCCCCAACGCGCTGGCCCAACACCTCATCGAACTGATCATCTGATCGCACTCACGAGGAATTGTAAATATCCACTGTTGTTGTCACGCTGGCGACGACAACACGGGTAAGTCCCCTGGCATGGCCCCCAGTGAATGAGTCCGCCTTGTTTTAGACCGAAGTTACGACGGGTTCTGACTGGGGATTAGTGTTCTGAGCTGGCGATATGGGCTGCTGTCTCGTGCTGATGTGTAGTCACGAATATGTGTGTGTCATTCGTGTCTGATCGGTGCAATCAGTCTATGATGCTTTGTATGCCGCGCAACCAGGGCAAAGCTCACGTAGTCAGAGTTAAAAAGACGCATGTGGATAAGCGGCTCTTCGCAGATGAGGGTGTAGAGGTGGTCGGCGCGTCGTTGCCGGGATAGGGGTCGAGGTCTTCCGAAGATGAGGGTTCCTACACACCTGATCTGGAAGACCTCGACATGCCTGACGCTACCTTCGCTTGCCCTGATCTGACCACGTTCTGCCGCCTTGATGAGCTCGGGATGGAGGTGACTGGACAACGCCTGGGACCCGAGCAGGCGGTGCTGGCGTGCCGGATCGTCGGCGACGACTCGTGGTGTCGGCGCTGCGGCGAGCAAGGTGCGGTGCGCGACACCGTGACCCGTCAACTTGCGCACGAGCCATTCGGGTTGCGGCCGACAACCTTGCTGGTCACGATCCGCCGCTACCGATGCGCGGGCTGCGCGCACGTGTGGCGTCAAGACCCTCTCTGTCTAACCTGTGTGAGACGTTGAAGTAGATGAGTCTTCTGT
>NZ_MWQA01000001.1:2029818-2046438 GCF_002086915.1 Mycobacterium persicum
CAGATCGACGATCAACGGGTGATCGGCATCGATCCCATGACCGGGTGAGTGCTGCCCGGCGGCTGCCCACGCCGCCGCACGCGCGCTGGCCCGCGCCGAATCAATGGCCGCCAAGGCTTTCGAGGCATCTGCGGCCAACGTCGTGATCAACCGCGACACGGTGGGATCGGAGGCCACCGGGCCGAACACGCCCGGCTCGGCGCGCAGCAGGCCGACATCTGCCAGGCAGTCCCCACCGAGCGCCAGTGCCACAGCGATATCAAGCACAATCTTGCCGGGATCGTGGCTGGCCAGAGGTTTACGCCATGGCGCCAACGCGTCCGACAAGGCGCCGGTCAGCCCGGCCCGCTCGGCGGCGCGCAGCAATACCACCGCACCTACGTGCGACACGACACCGGTTGCGCGGCCATCGACCGACAACGACGGGTAACACGACGTAGACTTGCCCACCAGATTGGTGCTCCGATTCTTGAGATGATCTGGTCCTAGACAAACCGGATTATCCCTGCTCAGAGCACCATTCTTCGTTCAAGACACACCATCAAGATCAACCGGCGCGAAAGCCCGAGGTTAGTGCTTGGGCGAGGTCATCGGGGATGGGGTCGGCGGCGGTGATGGTGTGTTGTCCGGCTTGGATGGTGATGGTGCGGTAGCGTCGTGCGGTCCGCACGAATTTCTTGATGCTCCAACCGGTTCGGTGCTCGATCCAGTGCGTGAGGGCCATCACGGCGAACACGATGGTCAGGTGGGCGTCGATCGATTCGCGCTTGTGGTGATAGATCGGGCGGGCCTGCAGGTCGTGTTTGGACATTAAGAAGCTCTTCTCGATGCGCCACAAGCGGTGGTAGGCGTCGATGATGAACTTCGGGGTCTGGTCTGTGAGGTTGGTGGTGTAGCCCTTCCAGCCGGCCAGGGCGCGGGCCTTGGCCTCCAGGTCACGGTCGATGGCTTTGGTTTCCCCGGTCAAGGTGATGAACCGGTTGCGTTTGACCGGGGCTTTCCCGTCGACGGCTTTTTGGGCTTTGGCGATCTGGTCATCGATGCCGTGTAGCGTGCGCCGCGCCCGGTTGCTGGGGTACTGGTAGTGGATCACCCGGTCAGGGATCCCGCTGGTTTCTCCCGGCTGGTGGCCGGCCAGGGCTGGGTCAGGATCAGCTCATCGGGGACGGCCTGGTCGCGGTGTTTGTCATGCCACTCACGGACGACATCGGGCAGGTAGGGCAGCCGCGCTCCCAGGATGTAGGTCAAGCGGCAGCGGTGATATCGATTTGGTTGGCCTCAGAGATCATCCCGGCAGCAGCGACCACGGTGATATCGGTGAGCTGGTGGGCTTTTTGAACGCGTTGATCACCGGCAGCATGGTGGCGGTCTCGGCCTTGTTGCCTTCGAAGGCTTGCACCGTGAGCGGGAACCCCGAGGCGTCGGTGAGCAATCCAACGGTGATCTGGGTTCTAGGCGTCGTTCCTTGGAGAATCCGGGCTCGCGGAATCCGTCAGCGGTGTCGGTTTCGAAATACAGCGTCGTCACATCATACAACACCAAGGTGGCCGGCCCCAGGTCGATGTGCGCCGAGCAGGCTTCCGAGATTTGTTGTCGGAAAGCATCTTTGGCATAGATGGGTAGACGGCGGTTCAAAATGGGATACGACGGGGCGCCCACCCCGGTCTCGGCCAGAACCCGGGCAGAGTCGATCTTGCTGGTCGGTTCGATGATCCGCGCACACACCAAACCGCGAAACACCTCATCGGCCACCCCGTCGAATCCGAGCACCGCATAGGCATGGCACAACGCATCCCACAGATGCGCCGCACGCAACGAAGTGATCGGCAATGGCGAAGACCCGGCCCGGCCGGCAATCCCGAGGTCCAGCTCAGCCTGCCCGGCGGCCAGCATCATGGGCCGAGCCCAAATGCTCGATCGACCGCGACCCCCGCCGCGACGACCACCACGATCTGCACCGCCGGCACACGTACTACTACCTGGTGGAATCAGCGCGGGTGGACGGCAAACCGCGGATCGTGTCGCAGAAATATTTGGGCACCGCCGAGGAGGTGATGGCCAAACTGGCGGGGGCGGACAGCGGCGAACCGGTGCGCAGCCAGCACAAACAGTTCGGCGATCTGGCCGGGGTGTGGTCGGTGCTGCAGCGGCTCGGTGTGGTCGAGATCGTGGACTCGGTCGCGCCGCGACGGGCCGACGCGGGGGCGTCGGTGGGCACCTATATCGCGTTGGCCACGGCGAACCGGGTCGTGGCGCCGTGCTCGAAGCTGGCCTTCGCCGACTGGTGGGCCACCACCGCCGGACCCCGGTGGGTGAAAACCCCGGCCGGGGCCTTGGATCACCGCCGGTTCTGGGATGCGATGGATCACCTGGACACCGAAGCGCTGCGCCGCATCGAAACGCAACTGGGGCGCCGGATGGTCACCGAGTTCGGCCTGGGCCTTTCGGGGCTGGTGCTGGACATGACCAACTTCGCCACCTACATCGACTCGGCCAACGAGCGAGCCCCGATCGCCCAGCGCGGCAAGGCCGAACAAAAACGTGTGGACCTGCAGCTGGTCGGGTTGGCGCTGGTCGTGACCCGCGACGGCGGGGTGCCCGTGGTGTCGCACGCCTACCCCGGCGACCGCCCCGACCTCACCCAATTCCCCACGGTGATCGAGGAACTGGTGGCCCGGTATCGGCAGTTGACGTCCTCGGTGCAGTCGTTGACGGTGGTCTATGACGCCGGGCAGAACTCGGCCGACAACCACACCATCATCGAAGAGTCCGGGTTGGGGTTCGTCGGATCATTGCCACCGTCAGACCATCCCGAACTGCTCGCGATACCCCGGGCAACCTACGTCCCCGTCGATGACGACCGCTATCCCGGCCTGACCTGCCTCGACACCGAAGTGACCGCGTTGGGTGTCACCCGCCGCGCGGTGCTCACCCACTCCCCGACGCTGCACGCTGCCCAGTCACGCGGCTTGGACCAAACCCTCGCAAAAGCACGAAAACGACTGGCCGAATGGCAATCCCGCCTCGCGCGGGGCAAGACCCGCCGGGGCCGCGACGCCGTCGAAGCCGACATCGCCGCGATACTCAAACCACGCTGGGTGAGCTACATCCTCACCGTCACCCTGACCGGCGAGGACCCCTCGACGTTCCGGTTGACGTGGCGCACCGAACAGAATGCACGAAAGAAACTGGAAGACAGGATCTTCGGCAAACGTATCCTGTTCACCAATCGCGACACCTGGAACGTCGGCGATGTCGTCGCGGCCTACCGCTCCCAATCCGAGGTCGAGGCCGGATTCCGCCAGCAAAAAGACCCCCCAGTCGTCTCGTTCGGGCCGATGCACCACTGGACCGACCAGAAAATCCGGGTCCACGTCTTCTACAGCGTCCTCGCATTGACCGTCGCCCACCTCATGCGCCGCCAAGCCGACCGCGCCGGCCTGCCCATGTCGGTGCGTGAACTGCTCAACCAACTCGCCGGCATCGGCGAAACCGTGCTGCTCTACCACGACGGCGGCAAGGGCCGCCCCCGCGCCCGCCGCATGCTCACCGACACCACCCCCACCCAAGACCGCCTCGCAAACCTCTTCGACATCCACCGCTACGCACCCACCCGCTGACCAGCACAAACACGACGGTGGGTAATACACCCACCAACCCCAAAAACCGCCACCTACCAGCACAAACAGCGCTGACCAACCATCGACGGTGGAAACTCCCGCTAGCGGGTCAATTTTCAAATGTCGTCAGGGCGTCACTCTTCATACGCCATTGACAACACGCAAGGGAGTGGGGACTTCTACCTGGCCACCAATAGGACATCCACCTGGCCATCAGTGGGGACCTACAACTGGTCCATAAATGGGGACTTTCACATGACCACGGACAGGGTGGTCTGCATCCCCGATACCCGAGCACGCGGACTAGCATGTACGCGTCGTCCGGAGCGGCGATGTTCATCTTCGCGTCTTTCGGCATTACAGTCTCCTTCCCTTCTCGATACCGCAGCCGTCCTTCCCCAAGTGCCGGGCTTTCCCGGCTCGGAGTACTACGACGGCTGCGCCCCATCCCGACCCGATCGGCGGTCGGTGCGCCCAGCCGAATCCTCTGGCCGGATGCCCAGAGGATCGGCGGGACCGGGATGGTTCCCGTGTTCACTGTGATTCGCTCGACGAAGAAGGAGCCCGACTCTGCCCCTGCGGCATCACCAGGGCTAACCCGCAGCACTTAACCGTGGACTCCCGGCCGACCGTCCTATCCGACCCAGGAGGTCCCCACCAACACTCGATGAGATGCGCACCGCCCACGGCCCATATCCGCCAGATTCGAGCCGGTGCAAGATGAAGGGACGTAAACGTCGGTTCCTTGCGTACTCCTTTTCCGTCCCGCTCGCCGGACCCGCACCATCTGGCAGTGCTGGTACGTCCCGGCTTTGTCAGGGCCGCTTGCCGCCCTCCCGGGTCGGGCTGCCCTCAGCTCCACCGTCCCGCCGCGACGGGATCGGCGACGTAGGTCTTTCACCTCCGTTCGAATCAATAGCGCCTCACGGCGCACCGGGCGTTCTTTGCGCACGATCAGACGCATCCCGGGCGGCCAGGTCGACAGGTCGCACACCCCGGTGGCTTCAGCTACCAGGTGCCGTCGCGGATACCGCCGTTGGCGTCGTAGACCGGGGTCCACGCCGAGGCCGGGATTGCCGCGATCGCACCGGCCATCGCCTCGGTCAGCCCGAACCCGACCGTATATGCCAGGCGCCGGGGTCAGATAGTCGAGGAACTCATGAGTCCCGCCGCCGGCATCGACGCGGACCAACACCTTCTTGCCGATCCCGATACCCCTCGACATTGGGCACCTGAGCCAGCGCGTCGGCGAGCACCCACATGTGGTCATCGGCGGTGTGGCCCCGGCATTGCCGGGGCGCAACAAGATCGCCAACGGCTCACCGGTGCCCTCGCATCCGTGGTCGACGAATGCGCACAAGGGGTGAACCCCTAGCCACGCTTGAATGTCGGGGCCGCAGATTCCTTATCGCTGTGGGCAGTCACCAGGGTGGCATCCAGATCAATGATCAGCGGATGCTCAGCATCCTCGATACCTCTGAGCTGACCATATAGCGGCATCGCACACCAAGCGAAACCACGGCTTGTCGCGGATTCACCGAGCCTCCCCGCGTCAACGCGGCAGCCACTACCGGCTTCCCAAAGATCCGTATTGCGGTTTATAGTGAATCGCATTACGGATCATCGACTCAACCCGACCGACAGGAGGTACAGCGCTCCAAAACTCGGGTTGGCTACGCAAGCTGGCAAACCCTTCACACGCCTACCGGGACGTGGTGCGAGCGACGTGTAACGCCCACAGCTGGCAGGCCGAACTACTGGAAGTGACCTATCCGAGAAGGAGCTCGTCTCGTAGCCTTCCCGGATCGGCAACGACGGTTAGCAAATGAGAAGACAGGAGTTTCCCGTGACAGATCGCAAAATCCGACTCAAGCCGATCGGCGCCGGCCTCGGCATGGCTGGCATCGGCATCGCAGCCGCCGCTCTCATGAGCTATGGGATGACCGGTACCTCGACTGCCGACACCAACTTCAAACAAGCCCCGGCAACAATCACGGCTACCGAGGGCACGGACACGGTGACCGCAACCGTCGACGTAACGACCCCGACGACGCCGCCGCCCACCCTGACCACGCTCCAGTCGCCGTCTTCAGCACCCCCGTTGCCGCCCGCCCCGCCCGCTCCGTAACCCGTCGTCGGCTCACCTCGCCGGATTGTCGCACCTAAGACGGGCACAACGGCATACCCCGCACTGGCTGTGACTGCTGAGGCGCATGCAATAGCTGCCGATCGACAGCGCATCGATGCTCTGCGCTGCCACTCGTGACCGGGTACGCTGCCGCAGGCCCCTTCGGGCGGTCGACGAGGAGGACAACCGGGTGACTGTGGGTGATCGTTTGCCGGCCGACCATTTCCGGCCAACGTACCTGCGCAGGGTGGTTGCGGCGTCCATGGCCGGCACCGTCGTCGAATGGTACGAATTCTTCCTCTACGGCACCGCCGCGACGCTGGTGTTCAGCAAGGTGTTCTTCGCCCAGGGCGGCAATGACCTGGACGCCATCCTTGCCGCCTTCGTGACCTACGCGGTGGGCTTCGCCGCCCGCCCGCTGGGTGGCATCGTCTTCGGCCAGTTGGGGGACCGGTTCGGACGCAAGAAGCTGCTACAGCTGAGCCTGCTGCTGGTGGGTGCCGCCACGTTCCTCATGGGCTGCCTGCCGACCTTCACCCAGATCGGCTACTGGGCTCCCGCACTACTGGTGACGCTGCGGTTCATCCAGGGTTTCGCCGTCGGCGGCGAATGGGGCGGTGCGGTTCTGCTGGTCGCCGAGCACAGCCCCAATGCCAGCCGCGGCTTCTGGGCGAGCTGGCCGCAGGCCGGAGTCCCCGGCGGCAACATGCTGGCCACCGTGGTGCTGTTGGTCCTCACGTCCACATTGTCGGATGCGGCGTTCCTCAGCTGGGGCTGGCGCGTGGCGTTCTGGTTGTCGGCGGTTGTCGTCCTGATCGGCTACTACATCCGCACCAAAGTCACCGACGCGCCGATATTCGTCGAGACGCAGCAGCAAAGCGAGCGCGACAACGCGACGTCGTTCGGCCTCACCGAGGTGTTAAAGCGTTACCCGCGTGGTGTTTTCACGGCGATGGGGATGCGCTTCGGGGAGAACGCCATGTACTACCTGGTGGTGACTTTCTCCATCACCTATCTCAAGGTGCACGTCCACGCCAACACCGTGGCCATCCTGTGGTGGCTGCTGGCCGCCCATGCCACGCACTTCGTCGTCATCCCCCTGGCCGGACATCTCAGTGACCGATTCGGCAGGCGCCCAATCTATTTCGTCGGTACCGTCACCGCCGCCACGTGGGGTTTTTTCGCTTTCCCGATGATGGACAGCGGCCGCAACGCGATCATCTTGTCAGCCGTGGTGATCGGATTGGTCTTCCATGGCCTCATGTATGCCACCCAGCCCGCGGCCATGGCAGAGATGTTTCCAACCAGGATGCGCTATTCCGGAGTCTCACTCGGTTATCAGGTCACCTCCATCGTGGCCGGTTCATTGGCGCCGATCATTGCTGTCCGGTTGCTCGAAACCTACAAGTCCGCCACTCCCATTGCCTGGTACCTGGCGGCTGCCGCCTCGGTGAGCGCCGTCGCCATCCTGGTCGCCCGCGAGACCAACGGCGTTGACCTGGCCGACGTCGATCGCGCCGACGCCCAGCGGCTGTTCGCCGAACGCGAACGGGTGCGCCTGGACGAGCCTCGTGAGGGACCGGAGCCGGTCGCCCTCGTCGCCGACGCCGAATGACTTCCGAATAGCGCAAAGCCTTGCTATCCATCCGATATGGATCTCGGCCAAACGGGGTTCAGCGAGCAGGCGACGAAGTACCCTGCAGCTAAGGAATGCCTTCCTGCGGGGTTGTCGGGGCGCCCGCCCGTCTAATTCACCTATCGGACAGGCAATCCGGCGCCTTCTGCGAGTTAGGAGAATGTGATGACGTTTGTGGTCACCCAGCCGGAGACACTAGCCGCGGCGGCCGGGAATTTGCAGGAGATCGGATCGGCAGTCAGCGCTCAAAACGTCGCCGCGTCGGCTCACACGACAAGTGTGGCTCCCGCCGCTGCCGACCAGGTGTCGGCGCTGACGGCGGCGCGCTTCAGCGCACACGCGCAGCTCTACCAGGTAGTCAGCGCCCAGGCCGCAGCTATTCATCAGGCCTTCGTAGCCGCCCTGGCCGCCAGTGCGAACTCCTATGAGGCGACCGAGGCCGCCAATGCCATCGCCGCCGGTTAGACCGGCTAAGACTGGCCGAGAAGGGTGTTAGCGACGGACTTCGGTGCGCTGCCGCCGGAGGTGAATTCCGCCTTGTTGTACATGGGTCCAGGGTCTGGACCCATGCTGGCGGCCGCCACCGCGTGGGAAAGCCTTACCGCGGTGTTGAACGCCGCAGCGGTTTCCTATGCCTCGGTGGTCTCGGCGCTGACGCTCGAGTCGTGGCTGGGGCCCGCGTCGGCGTCGATGGCTGCTGCGGCCGCGCCGTATGCGGAATGGTTGAGCGCCGCGGCGGAGCAGGCCCGGCAGACCGCTGCCCAAGCATCGGCCGCGGCGGCGGCGTACGAGACGGCGCGGGCCACGGCGGTGCCGCCGCCGCTGATCGCGGCCAACCGCAGCCAATTGGCGACGTTGGTCACGACGAACACCTTCGGTCAAAACACCCCGGCGATCGAGACCATCCAGGCCGACTATGCCGAGATGTGGGCGCAGGACGCCGCCGTCATGTACCAGTACGCCGAAGCGTCCGAGACCGCGTCGACGCTGATGCCCTTCAGCCAACCGGCGCACACCGCCGACCCGACGGCGTCGGCGTCCCAGGCCGCACAGGTCCCCGGAGGTGCCGACGCGTCGACGGCGGGACCGGCAGCGTCGCTTGGTCCCGAAACGCGGCAACTACTCGCGACGGCCGCGTCATCTGCTCCGCTCGAGTCACAGCTACCCGCGCCGGCGGCCAGCATCACCATCCCCACCCCGATCGGGGACCTGGATGTGCTGGCCCTCTACATCTCGGCCATCGGCACCGCCAGCCTGTCCCTGGCGGTGGTCAACACCGCGAGACCGTGGTACTTCGGCTACAACGGGTTTCGGCCCGCTCCGAGCCCCGGCGGGATAGAACCCACGCAAGGTGAGCCCCTCAGTTCGGAGCGAGAGGTGTTGGCGTCGTCGCCGCGAAGCGTCGGTAGCGCACCCGTGTCCGCAGGTACCGGCCAGGCGGCCCTGGTAGGGGGGTTGTCGGTGCCGCACGGCTGGACCATGGCCGCCCCAGAGATCAAGCTGGCAGTCGAGTCGCTGCCCAGCGCCGGCCTGAGCGCCGCACCCACAGACCTGGGAGGGGCTCCGGTGGGCCTGCTGAGCGGGATGGCGCTGGCGGGTCTGGCCGGACGCGGCGCCGGCGGCACGGGGCCACGTGCCCCCAACGAAGCCGCCGCGGAGCAGGACGGGGAACCCAAGCGCAAGCCCACCGTCGTGGTGATCCAGCAGCCGCCGCCAGCCGGAGGAACACCGGGCAATCGTCCGCTCTAACTGAGCCAAGCGGTACTGCCACACCCGCGATCTACGGAATTGCAGCAGCTCAGCACCATTCGTCGAGTCTCGAGACCCGTCTTGGCGAAGATGTTTGTCAATCGCCGCCGATGGCAATGACCCACAAGAGGGGGGTGTATTGGCCGGCCTTTACGCCTTCCCAGGTCCCGTCGGTTCAGCCCGAGAGCCGATGGGGCCGCCCACCTTCCGGGCGGATTGCGCGGCTCACCGGATATCACCGAATGCGCGCACCTAGCTGGGGTACCGTGCCGCATATGGACGGCACTGCAGGCGTGTGGGTTCTTGGCGGTTACCAAAGCGATTTCGCTCGCAACCTCACCAAGGAGCGCCGGGACTTTGCCGACCTGACGGCAGAGGTCGTCGCCGGCACGCTGAGGGAAGCCCGGGTCGACGCCGCCGACATTGCCGCGACAGGCGTCGTCCATGTCGCTAATGCCTTGGGCGAGATGTTCGCCGCTCAGGGCCATCTGGGAGCGATGCCAGCCACCATGTGCGACGGCCTCTGGGACACCCCGGCCTCTCGGCATGAGGCCGCGTGCGCGTCCGGCAGCGTGGCCACGCTGGCGGCGATGGCTGACCTACGCTCCGGCGCCTACGACAGCGCGCTGGTCATCGGGCTCGAATTGGAAAAGACCGTGCCCGGTGACATCGCGGCGCAATACCTGGGCGCGGCGGCGTGGACCGGGCACGAGGGCGCCGAGGCGCGTTACCTGTGGCCGTCGATGTTCGCCGAAGTCGCCGATGAATACGACCGGCGCTATGGCCTGGACGACACGCACCTGCGGGCCATCGCCGCGCTCAACTACGCCAACGCCCGCCGCAATCCCAACGCCCAGACTCGGGGCTGGACGGTTCCCGACCCGATCACCGACGACGACACGACCAACCCGATCACCGAAGGACGGCTGCGGCGCCTGGACTGCAGCCAGATGACCGACGGCGGCGCGGGAGTGGTGCTGGTCAACGACGCCTACCTGCGGGCCCATCCCGACGCACAGCCGATCGGGCGGATCGACGGCTGGGGGCATCGCACCGTCGGGCTGGGATTGCGCCAGAAGCTTGAGCGCGCCGCTCACGACCCCTACATACTGCCGCATGTGCGCTCGGCCGTGCTCGACGCATTGCGTCGCGCACAGGTGAGCCTCGACGACGTCGACGGGTTCGAGGTGCACGACTGCTTCACCCCCAGCGAGTACCTGGCCATCGACCACATCGGGCTGACCGGCCCGGGCGAATCCTGGAAGGCCATCGAAAACGGCGAGATCGAGATCGGCGGCCGACTGCCGATCAACCCCAGCGGTGGGCTGATCGGCGGTGGACATCCCGTCGGTGCCTCCGGCGTGCGGATGCTTCTGGACGCGGCCAAGCAGGTCAGCGGCACGGCCGGTGACTATCAGGTCGAGGGCGCGCGAAGATTCGGCACCCTGAACTTCGGCGGCAGCACCGCTACCACCGTCAGTTTCGTTGTCAGTAAAGGCGTTTGATCATGAATGTCGAGATCGTCGGCAAATACCTGTCCACCCTGCCCGAGGACGACGACCACCCCTACCGTACCGGTCCGTGGCGACCACAGACCACCGAGTGGGACGCCGACGCGCTGACCGCCGTCGAGGGCGAGATCCCCCGCGACCTGGACGGCATCTACCTGCGCAACACCGAGAACCCGCTGCATCCGGCGTTCAAGACCTACCACCCGTTCGACGGCGACGGCATGGTGCACGTCGTCGGCTTCCGCGATGGAAAGTCCTTCTACCGCAACCGTTTTGTCCAGACCGAGGGCTTCCTGGCGGAAAACGAGACGGGCGGGCCGCTGTGGCCGGGACTGGCCGAGCCGGTGCAATTCGCCAAGCGAGACACCGGCTGGGGGGCTCGCACCCTGATGAAGGACGCGTCGAGCACCGACGTCATCGTGCACCGCGGCATCGCGCTCACCAGCTTCTACCAATGCGGCGACCTCTACCGGCTGGACCCCTACTCGGGCAACACCCTAGGCAAGGAGACCTGGAACGGGCACTTTCCGTTTGGCTGGGGCGTATCGGCGCACCCCAAGGTCGACGGCAAGACCGGCGAGCTGTTGTTCTTCAACTACAGCAAGCAAGACCCGTATATGCATTACGGCGTCGTCGACCAGAACAACGAGCTGGCACACTACGCCGCTATCCCGCTGCCCGGCCCACGGTTGCCGCACGACATGGCGTTCACCGAAAACTACGCGATTCTCAACGATTTCCCGCTGTTCTGGGATCCCCGGCTGCTCGAACACAACGTGCACCTGCCACGCTTCTACCCAGACATGCCGTCGCGCTTCGCGGTGATCCCGCGCCGCGGGCTTAGCGGCGACATCCGCTGGTTCGAAGCGAAACCGACGTTCGTGCTGCACTTCACCAACGCCTACGAAGACGGCGATGAGATCGTGCTCGACGGATTCTACGAGGGCGACCCCCAGCCGCTGGACACCGGCGGAACCAAGTGGGAGAAGCTGTTTCGCTTCCTGGCGCTGGATCGCCTGCAAACCCGGCTGCACCGGTGGCGGCTCAACCTGGTCACCGGCGCGGTGAAAGAAGAACAGCTGTCGGAGTCCATCACCGAGTTCGGCACGATCAACGACGGCTATGCCGCGCGTCAATACCGCTACGCCTATGCCGCGACCGGCAAACCGGGCTGGTTCCTGTTCGACGGGCTGGTCAAGCACGACCTGCTCACCGGAAACCAGGAGGGCTACTCGTTCGGTGACGGTGTCTACGGAAGCGAAACCCAGATGGCGCCCCGGGTTGGAGGCACCGCCGAGGACGACGGATACCTGGTCACGCTGACCACCGACATGAACGACGACAGCTCCTATTGTTTGGTGTTCGACGCGGCCCGGGTCGGTGACGGCCCGGTGTGCAAACTGCAACTGCCCGAACGCATTTCCAGCGGCACCCATTCGACGTGGGTGCCCGGCGCCGAGTTGCGGCGCTGGCGTGACGCGGAGTCGCCGGCGGGCGCCGTCGGGCTGTGATGCTCGCGAGCCTGTAATGCGGCAGGAAGACTACGAGTAGCGGCCTGCGAATTTACAGGCTCGGTGAAACGGAGGAGCAGTGAGCAACAACAAGCGCCGCCGGACGACACACTGGCCCAAGGAGTTGGCATCGATCGGCTGTATCCGCTTCGCCCGTCGCTCCTCGAATTTCGAGGAGACAGTGTGCTTTTACCGTGACCTGGTCGGGCTCCCGCTCTACGAGACATTCGGGGAAAGCTACGGGAGCAACGGCGCGATCTTCGGTCTGCCCAGCTGGAACCTCACCCTCGAGATCGTCGAGGCGGTCGACGAGGTCGCGGTGGACCATCACGAACAGCTGTGCCTGTACTTCCCGGACAATCAGGCCCAGCAGGCGGCGTTGGCACGGCTCCGCAAGGCTGGGATCGAGCCCGTCGAGCAGCATCCGTACTGGGAAGCGACGGGAGCGGTCACCTTCCGCGACCCGGACGGCCGGGAAATCGTCTTCGCGCCCTTCGTGTACGGGGTCAACGAGCCCGCCGACAGCTCCGCCTCGGGCATCCACGAGTTCCCGTCGAGCTGAGGCCGTCAGCGCTTCCGCGGCTTGCGCTTTTCGCCGACCAGCGGCAGCGGTGAGTCGTCGCTGTTGACCCGCAACGTAATTCGAGGTAGCCGCTTACCGGGTTGTCTTCGCAGGGCGTAGTGCCACGCCGGTCCTTCCGTCAACTGCCACCCCCTCCAGCGGGCGACCAGGCACAGGACGGCACCGACGACGGTGGCAACCACCGCGCCCACGGTGGCCTGCCCATAGTGGGCGAAGAGCACCACCACACCACTGGCGATAACCGCGCAGGTCGCGTAAAGCGTGTTACCGCCGAAGATCTGCGGAGTGCGGCGGACCGCGATATCACGCAGTGTCCCGCCACCCACTGCGGTGATGGTGCCCATCAGCAGTGCCGCCGCCCAGCCCAGGCCTATCCCGAGTGTCTTCTGCGCTCCCGCGACCGCCCACGTTCCCAGCGCGATCGCGTCGATGACCGGCAACGTCAGGCTCCAGGTGCGGCCGTATACCGGCACCAGAAAGGCCACGACGCCCCCGGCGATAGCCGTCACCAGATACAGGTAGTCGGTCAGCGCGACCGGTGGCCCGTGCTGCAACAGGGTGTCCCGGATCAGCCCGCCGCCCAGGCCGGACAGAATGGCCAACGCCGCAAACCCGACGGGGTCCAAGCGTTCCTCGGTGGCGACAATGCCACCGAGCACCGCGTTGCCGAAGACACCGGCGAGGTCGATGACCCGGAATACTTCGCCGAGCGTCGGACTCATGGGGCATCGCTATCAACACAGTCCGCCACGAATGGTGAAGTCTATTGCAGGGTCGCGGCGGCCACCGCCCACAGGGAGCTCAACACCGCACACCCGGCCGCGCCCCCGCCGACGTAAAGGCCGTACTCGGCCGACACCGGCGGGTTGACGTTGATCTGGTAGTACCAGATGGTGAGCGCCACTATGAACAGCGAAACCACTAGCGAGGCAACCGAAGACAGCTTGGCCGACAAACCCCGTCCCACCATCGCCCCGGCCACCACCAATGTCGACGACAGCAACACGATCAGCTGACCAGCGCCGAACCCAGGCGGAAGCGCCAGGTTACCGTGGGTGCCGCCGATGGCGTTTGCCCAGCCTCCGCCGCCGACCGTCGTCGTCAACCACGGCAGCCACGTGCTGATCGACACGATCACGGCGAATAGCGCCACCAGCCAACCCGGGCGCAGCCGGCGAATCATGCAAGCGAGCGTAATAGGGTGTCAACTCGCATCGAGTTACGCCACGCTTGTCTGCAGCGACGACAGGTTGAAGGCGACGCCCGTCGGATCGGTGGCCGCGGCAAGCCGCCCATAGGGGGTGTCCTCGGCCGCCCGCACTACGGCACCGCCGTTGTCGGTGATCAGCTGCAGGGTCTTGTCGACGTCGTGGGCACCGAAGAAGGTGGTCCAGTTCGACGGCACGCCGTCGGGCAGACAACCGGCGCCATCCATGACGCCGAGTAATTGCTCGCCACCGAACCACGCTGTGGTGTAGCGGAATTCGTCGGTGTCAGAAATGTCTTTGGTCCGCCACCCGAGGACCTCGCGGTAGAAGCCGACGGCCGCACGGTGATCGCGAGTAGTCAGTTGATGCCAGACGGGTGCGCCCGCTTCGCCGATCACCTCGAAGCCGCGATGCTCCAGCGGCTGCCACAAGCCGAACACCGCGCCCGTCGGATCGCTCGCCACACTCATGAAGCCCTTGGCGGGTACTTCCATTGGATCCAGGCAACTCGAGCCGCCCGCGGCGCTGACCTTGACAGCAGTCGCGCCGACGTCGGCGGTGTGGAAATAGATGGTCCAGGTGTCCGGCGACTGCTGCTGCGGGTTGTTGGCCATCAACCCCGCGACGGGATGGCCGTCCTTGGCGGCATTGACGTATCCGCCGTACTCGGGACCGGCGGATTCGAAGGTCCAGCCGAATACCGTGCCGTAGAAGTCTTGGGCGCGGTCGACGTCTGACGTGGTCAAGTCGACCCAGCAGGGGGCCCCCAGTGGCGCGCCGTGACGGATGGGCATGATGTCCTCCTTGCCGTGTGGTTTCACCGTTATGGACCGCCGTCGGCCCGGAAACTCATCGGCAGATCGGTCGGCTGGTCCGCGGCGGGCGCCATTGCGGGTCGGCGTCAGGCCGGTGCGAACACCTCGAGGAAGTTCTGCAGGGATTCGCTGATGTCGCTTCTGAGCGCGGCGGCGACGATCATGCCGATCGGCCCGAACAGAGCGGGTCCGCCGAGGTGCACATCGAAGCTCACGACGGAGCCCTCCGCTTTGGGCGCGACCTTGGCCATGAGCTTGACTTTGACACCGCCGACTCCGTCGCCGTTGAGCGTCATGCCTTCCGGCGGCTTGTAGCGCACGATCGTCCATCTGATCCGGTTGGGCATCCCCTTGACCTCGACGATCGACTCGACGACCGCGCCCCTCTCCAGCGTTTCGGGCAACTTACTGCGCCAGACCCGGTGGATCGTCAGCCACTCCCGGTAGCGGGACAGATTCGAGGCATGCAGCCACGCCTCCTCCGGCGGCAACGGGACATCAATGGATCCGGAGAGTTTCGCCATGGCTTCAGTTCTGCTGGTCGCCCGGATCGACTACTTTCTTGGCCTGCTCCTGCACCTTGTGGATGGTGTCGGAGTACTTGCCCTGCGTCTTGTCGTCGACGAATTTGCCGGCCTTGTCGATCACCGTCTCGACCTTGTCGGCGTTCTGTGACAGCAGGTCTTTTGCCTTGTCCACGATTCCCATGCGCAACCGTTCCTTCCGCGGGGGATCCTCAGCATCTCCTGACGAACCCTACTTGGCGGTGCCGACGGCCCGATGACCAGCCTTCGGCCCGCGGTTACGGCACCGAGCCGCTGAGGAAGAGGCCCGAGAGCTGGCTGCCGAAGTTGCCGATACCCGAGACCAGGCCGGCAAGCGCGATGCCCAGATCGCTGGTGTTGTCGACACCGGACAAGGCGCCGCCCAGGTTGATGATGCCCGACACCAGGCTGCCGCCGTAGTTCTCGAACCCCGAGCCCTGCGAACCGGCGTTCCAGAAGCCCGAGAGGGTATCGCCGAAATTGCCGAAGCCCGACGAACCGCCCGCGCCGGAGTTGAAGAAGCCTGACGACGGGCTACCGGTGGAGTTGCCGAAGCCGGGAACGGGCGAGAGGTGGAAAAGGGTGGCGGTAATGGGTCCGATACCGGCGCCGAGGTCGGCGTTGAGTTGCATGGTATCCCCGCCCAGCGTGAGGTCCAGCGGAATTGCGCCGATACTGATTGGTTCAATGACGATCGGGCTCAGTTCAGAGTTCAGCGGGAGGGTCAAGGTAATCGGAAGACCGTCTATAGGTATGGTGAAGCCGATATCGGTGTCCGGGATGTTGACGTGGATACTCGTTCCGCCCGAGTCGCCGTCAATAGCGAGCAACAAGTTCAGCGGAATCCCTGGACCGTTTACCCCGTGCAGGGTGAATTGATTGACGGTCAGGCCGGTGATCTGGCCGGTGATGGGGATGTCGAGTTTGCCGCCCAGTCCGAGGGTGAGGGGGATGTTGGGGATGGTGAGGGTGTAGTCGGCGGCGATGAGGCCCTGGCCGGTGCCGCGCCAGAAGAATCCGTTGTTGCCGTCGCCGGTGAGGAGCGCGCCGGTGTTGATATCGCCGGTGTTGAACGCTCCGGTGTTGATATCACCGATGTTGAACCAGCCGGTGTTGGTGTCGCCGGGGTTAAACGAGCCGGTATTGAAACCACCGGCGTTAAACCCACCGGAGTTGAAGTCGCCGGCATTGGCCCATCCGGTGTTGCCCAACCCGGTGTTGAACAGCCCGGTGTTGGTGCCACCGGTGCTGGCGATCCCGGTGTTGAAACTGCCCGAGTTGGCGATACCGAAGTTACCGCTGCCGGAGTTGAAG
>NZ_MWQA01000001.1:2046538-2066195 GCF_002086915.1 Mycobacterium persicum
TTCCCGGTCCCGGAGTTGAACAACCCCACATTCCCGGTCCCGGAGTTGAACAACCCCACATTCCCGCTACCGGAATTCCAGCCCCCGAACCCGACCTGACCATCACCACTCAACCCGATCCCAATATTATGGCTACCGGTGTTCCCGAACCCGAAATTACCGATCCCGGTATTCCCGAAACCAACGTTGTAATCCCCGGCGTTCCCCAACCCCACATTGTACGACCCCAAATTCCCCGGCCCGAAGTTATACCACCCGATATTCCCCGAACCCACATTGAAACTCCCCAGGTTCCCCAACCCAAAGTTCCAACCACCCAGATTCCCAAACCCCACATTACTACCACCAACATTGCCCCCACCCACATTCCCATCACCCACACTCCCAAACCCAACATTGCCCACCCCCACATTCGCCAACCCCGCATTAAAAATACTCATCCGACCCGGTGGGCTGAAGACGGCGGCCTGCGCGGCCGCGACCAACGCCCCACCGGCGGCGGGGTTCTGCACCAACTGGACAAATGGCGTCAACGCCGACGCGGCCGCCGAAGCACCGGCGTGATACCCGAACATCGCCGCCACATCCTGTGCCCACATCTGCTCGTAGGCGGCCTCGACGGCGGCGATCGCGGGCGCGTTGAAGCCGAGCAGGTCGGAGACGACGAGCGAAACCAGTTGAGAACGGTTGGCCCAAACCGCCGCCGGATGCACCGTGGCCGCGCGGGTCGCCTCGAACGCGGCCGCGGCGATCCGCGCCTGACCACCCGCCTGCGCCGCTTGCGCTCCCGCCGTGGACAACCATCCGAGATAGCTTCCGGCGACGCTTGCCATCGCCACCGACGCCGGGCCCTGCCAAGAAGAACCCACCAGCGCCGAGGTCACTGACGAGAATGCGGTCGCCGCCGATCCCAGCTCGCCGGCCAGCTGGTCCCAGGCCGCCGCCGCGGCCAGCATCGGACCTGCTCCGGCACCGCTAAATATGCGGGCCGAATTGATCTCCGGTGGCGAGACCGAAAAATTCATTCGCGGCAACCTCTCCCAGGTGGCCGTCGCATCGGGGCCACCTATCGATCACTGCCTGCGACAATCCGGCGGTCACCGGGATTGAGCCGGCTGCCGTCAAGCGGATTTCCCCGTCAGCATACGGACGGCGCGGCAACAATTTCGTGTTTTCGGCAAAATAGACGTCGACAAAGAATATTCATAGATAGCCCCGAAATGTAAAGTATTTATACACCTGCGGTTCGGGATGCCACGCCTTTGACTTCCGCTTATATTGACGTCTTGGTCGTTTACTTTTCCGGACGCCGCCATACCTGCGGTTTGACACCGAGCACCCTGGCTCGAATCCACCACGTCGCCTCGATCACACCGGCCCCGATCACGCCGATGCCCAAGGCAATCGACGTCATAGCGAGGTTCGACGGGTCCAGGAAAAACTTCTGCTGCGCCAGCGGCAGGCTGAAGATCACCAAATAGGCCGCGCCGGAGGCCATAACCAGTCCCAGACGCCACCATTGATAGGGCCGTGCCACCACCGCAAGCACCCATAGCGCGGTCACCAGCAGCGTGATCAGGGCCGCCGTTGAAGCTTGCGTCCGTTCATGCCAGGTCGAGTGACGGCCGGGGTAGGCCACGAGGTAGGAAACGAAAGTCGCCGTGCCCACCACAAGTCCGGACGGCAGTGCGGAGGTCAACACCCGCCGAACGAAGCCGGGATACGCACGCTCGTTGTTGGGCGCCAGGGACAGGATGAATGACGGAATGCCGATGGTGAACCACGCCGCGATGGTCACATGGATCGGTTGGAACGGATACAGCAGCGGATCGGCCCCCAGCGGTTTGGCAAGCAAGCACTCGATCCCCACCAGCAACGCCAGCAACGCCGAATACACCGTTTTAGCCAGAAACAGATTCGCGACCCGTTCGATATTGCCGATCACCCGGCGGCCTTCGGCGACCACGTAGGGCAGGGTGGCAAACCTGTTGTCCAGCAAGACGATCTGCGCTACCGCACGAGACGCCGGGCTACCCGCCCCCATCGCCACCGCGATGTCGGCGTCCTTGAGGGCCAGCACGTCGTTGACGCCGTCGCCGGTCATCGCCACGGTATGCCCGTGCGACTGCAGGGCATGCACAATGGCTCGCTTCTGGTCGGGACGCACCCTGCCGAACGTCGTGAAGGATTCCAACGTGTCGGCCAATTCGGCGGGCCCGGTAGGGAGCTGACGGGCATCCAGCACCTCGCCCCGCAGCCCGAGCTTGCCGGCGACCGCCCCCACCGACACGGCGTTGTCGCCGGATATCACCTTTACCGAAATGCCTTGGTCGGCAAAGTATTCAAGCGTCTCGCGGGCGTCGGGCCGGATCTTCTGCTCGAGCACCACCAGAGCGACCGGGGTGACCCGTCCGGGCGCGTCGGGGTGGTCCACGGCGACGTCGGAAGCACCCAGCAGCAGCACCCGCAACCCCTGCGCCCCGATGCGCTCCGCCTGTTCGGCGGCGGCCGATGCCGAGTCGAGCAGCACATCGGGCGCGCCGATCACCCAGTTGCCGTGGTCCCGATAGGATGCACCGCTCCATTTGGTTGCGGACTTGAAAGATGCTGTCGCCGTTGCGGTCCAGCCGGGCGGCGAATGACAGGCCGCGGCGATCGCCTGCATGCTGGCATTGGGTCGGTCATCGGCAGCTGCCAGGGAAGCCAGCACGTCGACGATACGATCGTCAGCAGTGCCCAATCCACTGACCTCCGATACCCGCATCCCACTTTCGGTCAGCGTGCCGGTCTTGTCGGCACAAACCACGTCGACTCGGGCCAGCCCCTCGATGGCGGGCAATTCCTGCACCAGGCATCGGCGTTGGCCCAACCGGATGACACCGACCGCGAACGCGATCGACGTCATCAACACCAGACCTTCGGGCACCATCGGCACCAAGGCGCCCACCGTCCGCAGCACCGATTCCCGCCAGCCGGCCTTCGTGGTGAACAGCTGGGTGTAGACGGTCAGCAGTCCCGCCGGCACCAACAGGTAGGTGATGAACTGCAGTATCCTGTTGATACCGTTGCGCAGTTCGGATTTCACCAAAGTGAACTTGCTGGCCTCGGCGGCCAGCTTGGCTGCGTATGCTTCCCGGCCCACCTTGGTCGCGCGGTAGGCTCCGGTTCCGGAGACGACGAAACTGCCCGACATCACCGCGTCGCCGGGGTCTTTGGCGATCGGGTCGGCCTCACCGGTCAACAGTGATTCGTCAACCTCGAGGTTCCTGTCCTCGACGACCTCACCGTCGACGACAACCTGGTCTCCCGGCCCGAGTTCGATGATGTCGTCCAGCACGACTTCGCTCGGCAACCGGGTCTGAGTACCGGATCGCCTGCGCACCAAGGGCTTTGCCTGCCCCAGGATCGCCAAGCTGTCCAGCGTCTGCTTCGCTCGGAGCTCCTGAATCATACCGATGATGCTGTTGGCGATGATGAGCAGACCGAACAGCCCGTTGATCACCGAGCCCGTCGCCAACACGATCAGCAGCAGCACGCCCAGGATCGCGTTGATGCGGGTGAACACGTTGGCCCGGATGATCTGCGCGACGCTGCGGGTGGTCCGTTCTGGGATGTCGTTGCTCTTGCCCTCGGCTAACCGTTGTGCCACTTCGGCATCGGTCAAGCCGGGCGCGGCACTCATCGGGTAAACGTTCCCAGCTTGTCGGCGTCGTAGTATTCGAGGTTCAGCGTGGCGACGGGGAAGCCGGAAAAGACCGCCTTGGAAATGGATCCGGGTAAGGCGTTTTCGGTCGACAGCGGAAAAGTGAAAGTGTCTGCGTCCCAATGCGTCAACGTGAATGTCTGGTTCTTCGGCCCCAGCGACAGCTGCAGCTGGCCGTCATGTTCGGTCACGGTGGCCGGACCCCAGTAGTCGTTGGCGTAGCCCCCAACGTAGTCGCTCAACGGCCGTGCCGGCGCGGGGCTGACGGGAGGCTGTTTGTCGACCAGCGACCCCTCTGGGTGGTTCAGCGGGGCAAGTTGCTGCCTGTACAGGGTGGCCCAGTCCTCGCGGACCTGGCCGTACTGCACCAGGTCCAAGAATTCGGCCGTCAGCGCTTCCGGCACTCCGTAGGGTGCGGCATTGGTCAGGGCAATGACGGCGAGGTCTTCGGACGGCAGGACGGTAAAATTCGTCGCGGCCCCCAAGCCGAATCCGCCGGAATGACCGTACTGGGTACGACCCGACGAGTTCACCGACACGTTGAATCCGAAACCATAGGTGCCCGCTCGCGCCTTGGGCAACCGCGCCGGAGTCGAGATCACTTGCGGTGTGATGGCCGGCAAGAGCGCCTCCGGCGACGTGATCTGCTGACCGTTGTAGGCGCCGTTGGCCAGCACCATGGTCAGCCAGTGCGTCATGTCGTTGAGCGAGGAGCTGACCCCGCCTGCGGGCGTTTGGGGATCGGGATCCCGTTGGAAGCGGGCCTCCCATTTATCGCCGACCTTGATGTGGGCGACCGCGTGATTGGGTCTGGCCAGGAAATCGGCGAACCGCGAACTGGTGGATGTCATTCCCAGCGGACGGTAGAGCACCTCGTCGGACAGCTCCGCCCAGGATTTGCCGGCCGCGGCCGCGACCGCGTCGGCCGCGGCGGTCACGCCGAAATTGGTGTAGGCGTAGCTGATCCGAAATGGGGCCAGCGGCAAGTACTTCAGCCGCTGCAGCACCTGCTGCCCGTCGTAACCCAGATCCTCCAGCGGGTCACCGGCATGGTCCGGCAATCCGGAGCGATGCGAATAGAGGTCGGCGACGGTCACATGGCTGGTGACGTAGGCATCGCCGAGTTCGAACCACGGCAGCTTCGCGACGACGGGCGTATCCCAGGTGACCACGTTGGTGCTGACCTCGTGCGCCACCACCGTCGCACCCACCGATTTGGACACCGATGCCAGCTGGAAGACGGTGTCGGCGTCCACCCGGTTGTCCGGGCCGTCGGCCTTGCTGGCATCCTTGATGCCGAAACCCTTCGCGTACAACGTCTTTCCACCGTGGACAACGGCCAGGGCCATGCCGGGGATGCCGCTGGTCTTCATCAGCTCGGCGACCAGGCCGTCCAGCTTCGCCACCGCCTCGTCGATGCGCCCGGCCGGAATGTCCACGCCGGAAACCTCATTGGGCGGGACTTTCGACAGCGCCGACGTCGGGCCGGATGCCCGCTGCGCGGGCCCGCATGCCACCAGCGCCAGCAACATCACAACTAGTGCGGCCGTCGCCGCGCGTCTCGTCATGGCCGCTCACTCTAACCGGGTGCCGAATCGCGCCGCGTGAACGACGTCACCTGCGGCCGGGTCCAACGCGCTCGAGCTAAAGCCGCCACCACGGGTTGGATCTCAACGGCCCGGCCGAATCCACCCGCTGACCTGGCAGCGGCACCGCCACCTTGACTCGCTCGGGCTCAGCGGCCGCCAACAGCCGCTCAACCGGTTCTGACCATGGGTGCGGAGCCAGCCGGAAGGTACCCCAGTGCACCGGCACCAACAGCCCCGCGCCGGAATCGGTGACGTCCAGATGGGCCCGGATCGCCTCCTCGGGGTTCATGTGGATATCCGGCCATGCGGTGTTATAGGCGCCGATCGGCATCAGCGTCAGGTCGAATGGCCCGTGGTCCGCGCCGATCTGGGCGAAGCTCTTGGTGTAGCCGGTATCACCGCCGAAGTAGACGCGATGGCTGGGACCGATGAACGCCCACGACGCCCACAAGGTGTTATCACGGCTCAGAAAGCGGCCCGAAAAATGCCGGGCCGGCATACAGACGATCCTGAGCTGGTCAACCTGGCCGCTTTGCTGCCAATCGAGTTCGACGATGCGCTGCTCAGGAATGCCCCACGCCCGCAGATGGGCACCGACCCCGAGGGGCACGAAGAACGGCGCGCGCTGGGTGCGGGTCAGCGCGATGACGGTGTCGATATCGAGATGGTCGTAGTGGTCATGGCTGATCACCACCGCATCGACGGCCGGAAGGCCCTCCAGTTGCACCGGCGGCGGATGCAGCCGTTGGGGCCCGACGAGATCGGAGGGCGAACACCGGTTGCTCCACACCGGATCGGTCAGCACCCGGTAGCCGTCGATTTCCACCAGCGCCGTCGAGTGGCCGAACCAGCTGACGGCGAGCCGGCTGGCGTCACCTTTGTAGATCTCCGGGGCGGCCAGCGGGATCGGTTTGGCGGGCCTGCTGCCGCCGCGATTACCCACGAACTCCCAGATGATGAGCCGCAGTTCCTCGCGGCCCATGACGTATATGGACCCCGGGTCGAGGTTGACGAAGTTGCCGTCCTGGTAGTGCGGCGACCCCTCCGAAATGGCGCGGATGGTCGCGGGGTTTGCCCCAAGCGCAGCCGGCGCGCCGTGCAGTGCCCGCACCAGCCAGCCACCGGCCGCCAGCGAGGCCGTGCCGGCGGCCAGCCGTAGCGCTCGGCGCACCACCACGACTACTCCCCCTGAAACCTCGGCGGCCGCTTCTGCACGCGCGCCACCTGTGCCTCGATGACATCTTGGCTGCCCCATGCCTTATCGAACAACTCCTTGTGCTCCGGCCAGGGCTCCTCGATGGCGCCGTCGTCGTTGAGCACCCGCTTGGCATGCTGGATTGCCAGCGGCGCCAGGCCGGCGATCTCGGCGGCCCAGGCTTGCGCGTCGGCCAGCGTCCCGATCCGGTTGGCCATTCCGGTATGCAACGCCATCTCGGCTGTCAGCTTCTCCGCGGCCAGCAGCATCGCCCGCGCCCGTCCGTGACCGACCAGCGAGGAGAGCCGGCGGATACTCCAGTTGTCCAGTGCCAGGCCATATTTGGACGTCGGAAACTGAAAGAACGCCTCCGGCGCGACCACCCTCAGGTCGCACTGCATGGCCAGCTGCAGGCCCGCGCCGATAGCCGGACCGTTGATCGCGCCGATCACCGGTATCAGGGTGGCGTCCATCACCCGGTGCAGCTCGATGAGCCGATCGGGGTAGTCGGCGGCGAATGCGTCGCCGGACAGGTCCGCTCCGGCGCAAAACGCAGAGCCTTGTCCGGTGAGCACAATCGCCCGGATTGAGCCGTCACCGGCCTTCAGGAACGCCTCCCGCAGCTCCTCCACGAGCTGGGAGTTCAGGGCATTGCGGCGCTCCGGGCGCTGCAACTCGATTGTCAGCACGGCCTCGACCTGGGTGATACCGATCATTGCGCCAGCCTATATAGCCTCATCCGGTGAGTCGTATCACGACCGACCAACTGCGCGACGCGGTGCTGGACGAGGGCTCGTTCACCAGTTGGGACACCGACCCGCTGCCGGTGCCGGTATCGCAGTCCTACGCACGCGATCTGGCCCGGGCCCGGGCCGCCACCGGCCGCGACGAATCGGTGCTGACCGGCGAGGGACGGATATTCGGGCGCCGGGTGGCGGTGGTGGTGTGCGAGTTCGACTTCCTCGCCGGATCTATCGGGGTGGCGGCGGCGGAACGGATTACCGCCGCCGTCGAGCGAGCCACCGCCGAGCGCCTGCCGCTGCTGGCGTCGCCGAGTTCCGGCGGCACCCGGATGCAGGAGGGCACGGTCGCCTTCCTGCAGATGGTGAAGATCGCCGCGGCCGTCAGACTGCACCAGCAGGCGCACTTGCCCTACCTCGTCTACCTGCGCAATCCGACCACCGGCGGGGTGTTCGCGTCGTGGGGCTCGCTGGGCCATATCACCGTCGCCGAACCGGGAGCCCTGATCGGTTTCCTGGGTCCCCGGGTGTACCAGCTGCTCTACGGTGAACCCTTTCCCGCCGGTGTTCAGACCGCGGAGAATCTGCAACGCCATGGCGTGATCGACGGCGTCGTCGCGCTCGACGAGCTGCGCCGCACGGTGGATCGGGCGCTGACAGTGCTCACCGATGCTCCCGAGCCGCCGCCGGCCCCGGCACCGCCCGAGCCGGTGCCCGACGTACCCACCTGGGACTCGGTGGTGGCATCGCGACGACCCGACCGGCCGGGTGTGGCACGGCTGTTGCGCGACGGTGCCACCGACCGCGTGCTGCTCTCGGGTACCGGTTCTGGCGAAGCGGCGACGACGCTGCTGGCCCTGGCTCGCTTCTGCGGCCAGCCGGCGGTGGTGCTGGGCCAGCAGCGAGTCGTCGGCGGTCTTGTCGGTCCGGCGTCGCTGCGTGAAGCCCGGCGAGGCATGGCGCTGGCCGCCGAGCTGCGGTTACCGCTGGTGCTGATGATCGACACCGCCGGACCCGCATTGTCGGCCGAAGCCGAGCAGGGCGGGCTGGCCGGACAGATCGCCCAGAGCCTTGCCGACCTCGTCACCCTGGACACCCCGACGGTGTCGGTGCTGTTGGGTCAGGGCAGCGGTGGACCTGCGCTGGCGATGGTGCCCGCTGACCGGGTGCTGGCCGCGCTGCACGGCTGGCTCGCCCCGTTGCCGCCGGAGGGCGCCAGCGCGATCGTGTTCCGCGACACCGAGCACGCCGCCGAACTCGCTGCCGCCCAAGGTGTCCGGTCGGCAGACCTGCTGGCCGCCGGCATTGTCGACGTCATTGTGCCCGAGTATCCCGACGCCGCGGCCGAGCCGGTCGAGTTCGCCCGACGGCTGTCGCGCGCCATCGCCGCCGAGGTGCATGCGCTGCGGTCGGCTCCCGACGCCGAACGCATGGCGGCGCGGTTGGCGCGCTATCGACGCATCGGGTTGCCCCGAGACACCTAGGACGGTGCTGATCTATTGGCCCGAATTGTTGGAGGCAACTCCGACTTTCCCATCAGCCACGTCAGTCTCCGAGAATTCGCGGTGTCTCGTCTTGCCCACCTGGCGCTGTCCCCGGCGCGCGCCGCCGCCGGGGCTCCCGTCGTCGCCGAGGTGATTCGAACAGGCTGACGGTAACCCGCCGGACAGGCACCAGCGACCCGGCGGGCGGCGTCCCACCGCCGCGGGCAACAATCAGGCAAAATGAGCGGCATGGAGACTGGTGTGAGCTCACCTCGGGTCTTGGTGGTCGACGACGACTCCGATGTCCTGGCCTCGCTGGAACGCGGCCTGCGGCTCTCCGGGTTCGAGGTCTCGACCGCCGTCGACGGCGCCGAGGCCCTGCGCAGCGCCACCGAAACCCGCCCGGACGCGATCGTGCTCGACATCAACATGCCGGTGCTCGATGGCGTCAGCGTGGTCACGGCGCTGCGCGCGATGGACAACGACGTGCCGGTCTGCGTGCTGTCGGCACGCAGCTCGGTCGACGACCGAGTCGCCGGCCTCGAGGCCGGCGCCGACGATTACCTGGTCAAGCCGTTCGTGCTGGCCGAGCTGGTGGCCCGGGTGAAGGCTCTGCTGCGCCGCCGCGGCTCCACCGCCACGTCCTCGTCGGAAACCATCACGGTGGGCCCGTTGGAGGTGGACATCCCCGGCCGGCGGGCCCGGGTCAACGGCGTCGACGTCGACCTGACCAAGCGCGAGTTCGACCTGCTGGCGGTTTTGGCGGAGCACAAGACCGCGGTGTTGTCCCGCGCGCAGCTGCTGGAGCTGGTGTGGGGCTACGACTTCGCCGCCGACACCAACGTCGTCGACGTGTTCATTGGGTACCTGCGGCGCAAGCTCGAGGCCAACGGCGGACCCCGGCTGCTGCACACCGTGCGCGGCGTCGGCTTCGTGCTCAGGATGCAGTGAGTGAACATCCTGTCGCGGATCTTTGCCCGGACGCCTTCGTTGCGGACGCGGGTGGTGGTCGCGACAGCGATCGGCGCCGCGATCCCGGTACTCATCGTCGGAACCGTGGTCTGGGTGGGGATCACCAACGACCGCAAAGAGCGGCTGGACCGCCGCCTGGACGAGGCGGCGGGCTTCGCGATCCCGTTCGTGCCGCGCGGCCTCGACGAAATACCGCGCTCCCCCAACGACCGCGACGCCCTCATCACGGTCCGCCGCGGCGACCTGGTCAAGTCGAATTCCGACATCACCTTGCCCAAGCTGCACAAGGACTACGCCGACACCTACATCGGCGGAGTGCGCTACCGGGTGCGCACGGTGGAGATCCCGGGGCCCGAGCCGACGTCGGTAGCGGTCGGCGCGACCTATGACGCCACCGTCGCCGAGACCAACAACCTGCACCGCCGGGTGCTGTTGATCTGTGCTTTCGCTATCGGCGCGGCAGCGGTGTTCGCCTGGCTGCTGGCCGTGTTCGCGGTGCGGCCGTTCAAACAGCTGGCCGAACAAACGCGCTCGATCGACGCCGGGGACGAGGCGCCGCGGGTCGAAGTGCACGGCGCCAGCGAAGCCATCGAGATCGCCGAGGCGATGCGAGGCATGCTGCAGCGCATCTGGAACGAGCAAATCCGCACTAAGGAGGCGCTGGCGTCGGCTCGCGACTTCGCCGCGGTGTCCTCCCACGAATTGCGCACTCCGTTGACGGCAATGCGGACCAATCTCGAGGTGCTGTCTACCTTGGACCTGCCCGAAGACCAACGCAAAGAAGTGCTCAATGACGTGATCCGCACCCAGTCGCGCATCGAAGCCACCCTCAGCGCGCTGGAGCGGCTGGCCCAGGGCGAATTGTCGACCTCGGACGATCATGTGCCGGTTGACATCACCGAGCTGCTCGACCGCGCGGCCCACGACGCGATGCGCATCTACCCCGATCTCGACGTCTCGCTGGTGCCGTCGCCGACCTGCATCATCGTCGGGCTGCCCGCCGGTTTGCGGCTGGCCGTCGACAACGCCATCGCCAACGCCGTCAAGCACGGCGGCGCCACCCGGGTGCAGCTGTCGGCCGTCAGTTCGCGGGCCGGCGTCGAGATCGCCATCGACGACAACGGCAGCGGAGTACCCGAAGAAGAGCGCCAGGTGGTGTTCGACCGGTTCTCCCGCGGATCAACGGCGTCCCACTCGGGATCCGGTCTCGGGCTGGCGCTGGTGGCGCAGCAGGCCCAGCTGCACGGCGGGACCGCGTCTTTGCAGGACAGCCCACTGGGCGGCGCACGGCTGCTGCTGAAGCTTCCGGGCCCGAGCTAACTCACTCCCGTCGCGCGCTCTTGCGCCAGGGCGTGAAAAAGGCCCGTGCCGCGGCGGCCTCGTCCTGGAACCAGACCTGGGCCGCGGTCGCGTCGTAGTCGGGGTCGTCGGGGGTGTAATAGAGCCTGGTATCCGTGCGGCCCTTGACCAGCCATCCCTCCGGTCCGCTGCCATCGGCGCCGGCGCGCGCGGAGCCCGGGCCGTAGGGGGCAAACCGCACCGGGGATTGCGGCGAAGTTTCCCCAGTGACCGCGGTCTGCTCAGCCGACTCCGTCGCGTCCGGGACCTGTTGTGCCGACGTAACTTTCGCGGGTGCGATCTCGTGCGTTGCCGCCGGGTCCGCATCGGGGGTCTCGGGTCTGGGCGTCTTCTTGGCGGCCGGGATCTTCTTCGCCGGCGCCCCCTTGCGGGCGACGACCTTCTGCGCCGGCCGGCGTGGCACGGCGCTCGACTTGCGTTGCGGCAGTTGGTCTTTGACGGGGCGGATCATCAGCGTGAAGGTCAGCAGCATGCCGAGGGCGAAAGCCAGGTCCACCAGCCACCAGTGCACGTTGCCCGTCACGGCGCTGCGTCCGTCTCATGCGGCTCGTGCACATGCTGTTCTTGGCCGGCGGGCTTGACGAAGACAGTGGCGATCACCCATGCGAGAGCCGAGCCTGCCACGAAGGCAGCCAGGTAGTACAACCACTGGATCACGAAATCCACGCTGGATTCTCCTTAGCTGACCACGATTTCGACGCGGCGATTCTTGGCGCGACCCTCGGGTGTGTCATTGCCGGCGATGGGGTTGGCGGAACCGTAGCCCTGGGCGGTGATGTGATCGCGGGCAACTCCCTGGGCGGCGAGGAAGTCGGCGACGGTGGTGGCCCGCTGAACACTCAACGGAAAGTTGATGCCCTCGCCGCCGCCGTTGTCGGAGTAGCCGTTAACGGTGACGCGTGCGTCCGGACAGGCTTTGAGTTTGGCGGCTACCTGGCTCAGGATCTGGTTGTCGGCAGGGGTCAGGCTGACCCCGTCGTTCTTAAAGGCGATCGCCCCGCCCGTCAGAGCATTGATGGCCGCCGGTAGGTCGGCGCACGGTCCAGAGGCACCGGAACCTGGCGGTGGACTGGCGCCCGGCGTCGGGGACGGAGCCTTGACCTCAATGTTGTTGGTGACATTGACTCCGGGCCAAGCAGTCTTGGCCGCACGCTCCACCGCATCTTTCTGGTCGGGCGATGCGGCGGTTCCCGACAAGGTCACGGTGTTTCCCTCGACCTTCAGGCTGAAGTCCGGGATTGCGGCGCCGGCGGTGAAAACCGGTTCCGCGTTTGCGAAATCAAGGGCGCGGACCAGAGGATCGATACGGATTTGATCGATGACGATGACGCCCGGAGTCAGCACGTTTCTGAGGGCCGCCAGCAGCGCCGCCTTGGAATTGTCATCGGGAAAATCGCCGATAAGCGTAATGGTGTTGCCGCTGCGGCTGATTGAAAGCAGCGACCATGACACGTCGGAGGCGCTGGAGGTGCTACTGGTCGTTGTCAGGGTGGGCAGGTCACCGGCCGGCCCTGTGACGGAGGTGGGGCGTTCGAACATGCCGTAACCGATTGCCGCTATCAGCAACGGAATAACCGCCAGCGCGATCAGCCAGGCGACGCCGAGTGGGTGCCGACGAAGTCTCCACGCGCGGCTGGGTGCGGGCGGCATGTCTGAGACCGGCTGGCTACCCACCATCACCCCGCCTCTCGCCGTCGAAAAGTGTCTGTCCCGCCCTCAGGCGATATGCAGCCTACCGACTGTCCAGCGGCGAAACTGCCAATGTCAGGCACACTGGAGCAATGGCTAGCGAGAGCAAACCAACCGACAGCGAGACCCTGGCGCAGATCCGCGACCTGGTCGCCGAGGAGAAGGCGCTGCGTACCCGGCTGCAGCAGGGTGACATCACCGAGTCCGATGAGCATCAGCAACTGCGCCGCATCGCAATCGAACTGGACCAGTGCTGGGACCTGTTGCGGCAGCGACGGGCACTGCGGGAAACCGGTGGTGACCCGCGCGAGGCACACCTTCGTCCCGGCGGCCAAGTCGAGGGCTACCTCAGCTAGCACCGATCCGGGCTTCCTGTCGACACCACCATGCGGGAATTCGATGTCGTCGTCGTCGGCGGCGGTCACAATGGCCTGGTCGCGGCCGGCTACCTGGCCCGGGCGGGGCTCGGGGTGCGGGTGCTGGAGCGGCTGTCACACACCGGCGGGGCAGCGGTGTCGGCGCAGGCCTTCGCCGGCGTCGAGGTCCGGCTGTCGCGGTATTCCTATCTGGTCAGCCTGTTACCCCGCCGCATCGTCGACGACCTGGGCGCGCATGTCCGGTTGGCCCGTCGACCGTATTCGTCGTATACGCCGGACCCGGCTACCGCCGGGCGGTCCGGTCTGCTCGTCGGGCCGAACGGCGCGGGCACCTTCGCTGCGATCGGCGCCGCGGCTGACGAGCATGGCTTCGACGCCTTCTACCGCCGTTGCCGACTGGTGACCGAACGGCTCTGGCCGACGCTGCTCGAGCCGCTGCGCACTCGGCAGCAGGCACGCCGCGCCGTCGTGGACCGCGCCGGCCGCGCGGCGGCGCTCGCCTGGCAGGCCATGATCGACGAGCCGATCGGACACGCCATTACCGGCGCGGTGGCTAACGACCTGGTCCGGGGGGTGATTGCGACCGACGCGCTGATCGGCACCTTCGCGCGACTGGACGACCCGTCGCTGAGGCAGAACATCTGCTTCCTGTACCACGTGCTGGGCGGGGGTACCGGAGACTGGGACGTCCCGGTCGGCGGCATGGGTTCGGTGACGTCGGCCCTGGCTGCCGCAGCCGCCCGCCATGGTGCCGAAATAACCACTGGCGCGGATGTTTTCGCGGTAGATCCGACGGGGGAGGTGTATTACCGCGCGGACGGCGACGAGCATGCGATCCGAGGGCGGTTCGTGCTGGCCGGGGTGACACCGGCGGTCTTGGCCGGCCTGCTGGGCGAACCGGAGCCCTTGCTGACCCCGGGCGCCCAGATCAAGGTGAATATGGTGGTACGCCGACTACCCCGGTTGCGGGACGCCGGCGTCACCCCGGAGCAGGCCTTCGCCGGGACCTTGCACGTCAACGAAACCTGGACCCAGCTGGACACCGCGTATTCGCACGCAACCGGCGGGCGGCTGCCCGACCCGTTGCCGTGCGAGGCGTACTGCCATTCGCTGACCGATCCCAGCATCCTGCCGGACCGGCTGCGCGACGCGGGAGTGCACACCATGACCGTGTTCGGCTTGCACACGCCACATTCGCTGTGCTCGGCCGCCGACCCGGATACCGTCCGCGGCCACCTGACGCAGACGGTGCTTTCGTCACTGAATTCGGTTCTGGCCGAACCTATTCAGGATCTCCTGATGACCGACGCGGACGGCCGGCCGTGCATCGAGACCACCACCACGCTGGACCTGCAGCACGCGCTGCACATGACCGGCGGCAACATCTTCCACGGCGCCCTGTCGTGGCCGTTCACCGAGAACGACGAGCCACTGGACACACCGGCCCGGCAATGGGGCGTGGCTACCGGCCACGAGCGGATCATGCTGTGCGGCTCGGGAGCCCGCCGCGGCGGCGCGGTATCGGGCATCGGCGGGCACAATGCCGCCATGGCGGTGTTGGCTGCACTCGACTAGCACTCGGTTAGCGGCAATTACCGCCCATCGATGGCCACGTAATCGCGCGCGGTGTAGCCGGTGTAGATCTGGCGCGGCCGGCCGATCTTGCTGTCGCCCTCGTCGTGCATCTCCCGCCAGTGCGCGATCCACCCCGGGAGCCGGCCCAGCGCAAACAGCACGGTGAACATCCGAGTCGGGAAACCGAGCGCACGGTAGATCAGGCCGGTGTAGAAGTCGACGTTCGGGTAGAGCTTGCGCTCGATGAAGTAGTCGTCGGTCAGCGCCGCCTCTTCGAGCTCCTTGGCGATGCCCAGCAGGGAGTCGTCGCCTCCCAGCTTGGACAGGATCTTGTCGGCCTGCTCCTTGACGATCCGCGCGCGTGGGTCGTAGTTCTTGTAGACCCGGTGGCCGAAGCCCATCAATTTGACGCCGGCCTCGCGGTTTTTCACCTTGCGGACGAATTCGTCCACGTCGTCGCCGCTCTCGCGGATCTGCTCCAGCATTTCCAGCACCGCTTGGTTGGCGCCGCCGTGCAGCGGGCCCCACAGCGCGTTGATGCCGCCGGAGATGGAGGTGAACAGGTTGGCCCGCGACGAGCCCACCAGTCGCACCGTCGATGTCGAACAGTTCTGCTCATGGTCGGCGTGCAGGATGAACAGCATGTCCAGCGCCCGCACCACTTCCGGGTCGGCCTGGTAGGGCTCGGCCGGAAAGCCAAACGTCATCCGGAGGAAGTTCTCCACCAGCGTCAGCGAGTTCTCCGGGTAGAGGAAGGGCTGGCCGACCGACTTCTTATAGGCGTAGGCAGCAATGGTGGGCAGCTTGGCCAGCAACCGAATGGTCGAGAGCTCAACTTGGTTGTTGTCCATCGGGTCCAGGGCATCCTGGTAATACGCCGAGAGGGCGTTGACCACGCTGGACAGCACCGGCATCGGGTGTGCGTTGCGCGGAAACCCGTCGAAGAACCGCTTCAGGTCCTCGTGCAGCATGGTGTGGCGCTGGATGCGGCCGGTGAATTCGGCCAGCTGGTCAGGGGTGGGCAGCTCGCCGTAGATCAGCAGGTAGGAGACCTCGATGAAGGTCGACTTCTCAGCCAGCTGGTCAATCGGGTAACCGCGATAACGCAGAATGCCGGCGTCTCCGTCGATGTAGGTGATGGAGCTCTTGCACGAAGCGGTGTTCACAAAGCCGACGTCGAATGTGGTGTAGCCGGTCTTAGACAGCAGCGGCCCGAGCGAAATCCCGTCCGCACCTTCGGTGGCATGGGCGATCTGCAGCTCGATCTCGCCCCCCGGGTACTTCAGAGTTGCGGTGTCGTCGGTGTCGGCCACGAGAACCCCTTTGCGCTCTGGCTGATATGGCAGCCCCACTCGGTGCGTATAGGTGAAGGTAGTCGTTGACGCGACGCCGCGCCTGCCCGGGGTCGAATCTGCTGGTCGGGCGGTGCTTGTCGGGTCTTTCCGGGCTTGTCCGCATGCGCGGTATGCCTTCGCCCGCTTGGGGCGTCTCGAGTGTGCGCCTGCGGCGTCGAGCGTGCGGCTCTGGCGAGCCCAAGGCCCTTGGGGCCACCGTGAGCTCACTTTCGAAGCCACCACTACACACTCGGCCCGCCAGCGGCTTGATGCCGCATCGCGGCGGCGCGCAATGCCCCTATACGGCTTCGCGGCCCGCGTCGACGCCGTCGCATGACCCATTCGCGAGCGTGACGTCAGGACGAGTTTCGGCACGGATCCTCGCCCTGACGTCACGCTGGGCGCGCATCGGGCCCGCTAGGGCTGCAGCCGCTCGATATGACCGTCGGCGACCCGGATCCTGTTGTGTACCCGGTTTTCCCGGCCCTGCCAGAACTCCACCACCTCAGGGCCGATGAGATAACCGCCCCAGTTCGGCGGAACCGGAATGCGCTCCGCATCGGCGAACCGCGCAGTCACCTCAGCAAGTTGATCGAGCAGCGCCGCGCGTGAGGCGATCGGCTGCGACTGGTGCGACGCCCACGCTCCCAGCTGCGACCCACGCGGTCGCTGGGACCAGTACTGCTCGGTCACTCGGGGATCAACCCGGCTCACCGGGCCCCGGATGTGGACCTGTCGACCCAGCTGATACCACGGAAAGGTGACCGATGCATAAGGCACAGCCGCCAACTCGGCGCCCTTGGCCGACTCGTAGTTGGTGACAAAGGTGATCCCCGTCTCGTCCACGCCCTTGCACAGCACCGATCGGCTGACCGGACGGCCCGCTGCGACGGTAGCCAGCACCATCGCATTCGGCTCGGCGACGCCGGCGCGCTGAGCGTCGGCAAGCCAGGTGCGAAACAAGGCCAGCCACCCGTGCGCGAGCCAGGATTCATCCAGGTCGGGGCTCCCGTCCTTCTCGACGGACCCGTACTCCACCCGCATTCCAGCCAGATGATCTGTCATCGTGTCAACGCTAGCGGCGTCGCTACCAGCCGGTAGCGTCCGCGGGGAGGTGGGGTGCGAGAATTTGCCTATGACTGTGGTCCCGGAAGATTTTGTCCCTGGTCTTGATGGCGTGGTGGCCTTCACCACCGAGATTGCCGAGCCGGATAAAGATGGCGGCGCATTGCGCTACCGCGGCGTCGATATCGAAGATCTGGTGAGTCAACGGGTCACATTCGGAGACGTGTGGGCGCTGCTGGTGGACGGCGAATTCGGCCATGGACTGCCGCCGGCCGAACCGTTCCCGCTGCCCATCCACACCGGCGACGTGCGGGTCGACGTGCAGGCGGGACTGGCGATGCTGGCCCCCATCTGGGGGTACGCGCCGTTGCTCGACATCGACGATCGCACGGCCCGCGAACAGCTGGCCCGTGCATCGGTGATGGCATTGTCCTACGTCGCGCAATCCGCGCGCGGCATCTACCAGCCGGCCGTACCACAGCGAGTCATCGACGAATGTTCCACGGTGACAGCGCGTTTCATGACCCGGTGGCAAGGCGAGCCGGACCCCAGGCATGTCGACGCCATCGACGCGTACTGGGTGTCGGCGGCCGAGCACGGCATGAACGCCTCGACGTTCACCGCACGCGTGATCGCCTCCACGGGTGCAGACGTCGCCGCAGCGCTGTCCGGAGCGATCGGCGCGATGAGCGGACCGCTGCACGGCGGCGCGCCGGCGCGGGTGCTTCCGATGCTCGAAGAAGTCGAGCGCACCGGCGATGCGCGTGGTCTGGTCAAGAAGATCTTGGATCGTGGCGACAAGCTGATGGGCTTTGGGCACCGGGTCTATCGCGCCGAGGACCCGCGGGCGCGGGTCTTGCGCGCAACCGCGGAACGATTGGGCGCACCGCGCTACGACGTCGCCATGGCGCTGGAGCAGGCAGCACTGGCTGAGCTGCGGGAACGCCGCCCGGACCGGGCGATCGAGACCAATGTGGAATTCTGGGCCGCTGTCATCCTGGACTTCGCCAGAGTGCCGGCGAACATGATGCCGGCGATGTTCACCTGCGGACGCACCGCTGGCTGGTGTGCGCACATCCTTGAGCAGAAGCGACTCGGCAAGCTGGTCCGCCCGTCGGCCATTTATGTCGGGCCGGGCCCGCGCAGCCCCGAATCTGTCGCAGGGTGGGACCAGGTTCTCACGTCCGCTTGATTCGACACCTGATGCGATGCGAAGGGCACCCCGCCACCAGCCGTCACCGACAGTTGCGGCCTAGGGACCCACATTGTCGGCGGTGTACTGAAAGGTGACCATGGGCGGACTGTGATCCGACAACGGCTGCCCATTGGAATTGAAGAACTTCGGCGCCTCGTTGCTGTAACCGGTCGCGGTCAACGTCACGCCCTGACCGCTTCGGTAGAAGATCTTGTCCAGCAGTTCGCACTCGTTGCCGACCTTGCAGGTGGGCGCGAAGGGTGGGCTGGTGGGACCACCCTGGACCTGGACCCACGCATCGGTCAGCGAATTGTTCGCAGCGAATTGCAGAAGCGCGCTTTGGTCGTCGGAATACAGGGCGTTGAAGTCGCCCGTGACGATGACCGCACGGCCCCCGGAATTCTGCTGGATGTAATTGGTGAGCTGAGCCAGGTTGGCGTTGGTGAACGCGCCCCCGCCGGTATTGGTATGCAAGTTGTAAAGGTCGATCGTTTCGCCACCCGGAAGCTGCAGCTGGCTATAGCTGAAGCCTTTCGCGGTGAGGCAGTTGTCGGCGCTGCACTGCCACCATGTCTGCCGGTCGAGCCTTTTCACCTTGAACTGTGCGAGTGTGTTGAGTCCGTCGGAGAAGGGCACGCCGATGGGCCACAGCAACGTGGGTGGGCTGGGCGGTGTCTGGCTGGGCATATCCGATTTCTTGACCAGGAAATCGTGGTAGGCGAAGTCTTCCTGAACGTTGGTGACATAGTAGGAATTGAGCCGTTGCCCAATCTGTTTGGTGTACAGAAAGCGCGGCAAGATTGCGCTGGACAACGGAAATGGGAGCCCGGCAATGTTGTAGGTGAGCATGCTGAAGGCACCGCTTATCGTCGTGGTCGGGACGCCACCCACGAAGATGGTCACGGTGGCGACGTCGTCGTGCCCGTGGAACGGGCCCAGGTATCCCGCCAGGCCGTGCACGTGCAGGCTGGTGTCGTCACTCACGGCGACGGTGAAGGTGTCGTTGCCGACGAAACCCGGATCGGCCGTATAGGTGAAGCTGGCTGTCTGTTGGTTGATGTTGACGACGCCGTGCTGCGGTCCGCCAGGTAAGCCCCGCGGATTGACCTTGAAGGTCATCCTGTTGCCGTCGGGGTCGAAGGCCGTGAACGGCACGGGGCCGGTGCTGCCGTTAACGGGGATGCTGACCTGTTGGGGGGTCGCGACCGGAGTCCGGTTGAAGAGGACGGGCACCACCCCGTTGCGGACCGCGGCCAGAAAATCGATCACGGCGTTGAGCAGGTCATCGGGAATGCTGGCGGGGTCGACCGGTTGCGCGCTGGCGCCCGGCAGCACCGCGCCCGGGACCGCAGCTGCCGCGCCTGGCGGGGCCGTGCCCGG
>NZ_MWQA01000001.1:2066295-2152631 GCF_002086915.1 Mycobacterium persicum
CGTGCCCGGCACCGCAGCCGCCGCGCCCGGCACCCCGGCTACCGCGCCCGGCACCCCGGCTACCCCGCCCGGTACTCCGGCTACCGCGCCCGGCAGCGCAGCCAGCGCGGTGTCCGACCCGGCTGGCGGTGACGGCACGTCTGCCCACTCGCCGGCCGAGGAACCCGAATCCGTTGGCGCAGCGTAACCGACCGGAGGATTTGTCGGCGTGCTGCCAGCCAACAGAACAGCGGTTATCGCCCCGACGCCGCCGATACGCCTGGCATAACGCATGGATTCTCCTCGCGCATCCACTAGTGAGCCGGTGATTGTTGAACTGTCAGTGGATAATTCGGTGCTCGTCTTCGCTTGCCGTAGCACTTTCGGGTCGCGTTGCGCACCTGACATCAGAGGTGTTTAACCCCAAGGTGCGAATGCCGAGCGAAGTTTGCCGCGCCGCGAGAGCCATTGTCAATATCCGACTTTGGGTTAGCTGACCTAATCGCCTTCGGGTTCCTGCGGGCACTTTCAACACGTTTCCGAGTTCGGCGGGGCGCCCACCCGGAGGCGAGGTGATAAGTGCCGCGCGTCGCACGGCGTCACACGCAACTGCCCGGCCCCGATAATCTCGGCGCTAGGACCAACCCTCTGCCGTCTCGACGAGCCTTTCGAGGGCGACCGATAAGTCGACATGAGCTCATTAAAGATGTTGGCATGCAACGACATTGTGTTGCGTGGTCCAAGAGGGCAAGCCGAAGCACGCATGCGAAGCTGCCCGCTCATCTACCGGGCGATCACCGGTGGACAGCTGTCGCTTGGTCGGTGTCATTCGAATACTGTTGGACGGCAGCCGATGTGACTGTCACCTCCGCAGCGAACCAGCGGTGTAACGGGCGATGGTCATCGTGTCAACGGAAGCCTCGTCTAGGTACGTGAACCCTTGGCCGGTCGAGGTGTCGCGCGCGAACGGCAGCTGAGGTACTCGGCCGCACAGCGGGTTTCGCTACGCTACCGGTCCGGTAGCCGCGGTTTCTCAAACGGCTTTTCCATAGTTGTTTCAACCAGGCACGGAGCCCGGCCCGGGTTGCCGATTCGTGGTGACCGTCCTGCGTTGCCGGGACACTCCTGTCGAGCCTTGGCGTGGGCCGGTTGGTCGCCGACAAAGACGCTGTGCGGCAGGACCGTCGGGGCACTCTGCACCACCTGCGGTTTCCTTCGACCCGACGCTGTGACGGAGACGTATTCGCGTTGAAACCAAAATGCACCCGTGTCGAGATCCGATAGTACTCATGGTGATACCAAAAGTATTCCTAATCAACTGATCACCCACCGGCCGTCGGCAAGGTACGCGCGCCGGATGGCCGGGCCCCCTGCGAGCGCGCTCATGCCGTCGACATGAGTCGCTGGCGTGACCCGGCCGGATTCTTGTACGTGCCAAACAGCTTGTCGCCGTACGTCATCACCACGGACAGGTTGGCGGGACGCCGCTCGGAATGATGCAATTCATGGCCCGACGCGGCCGGCAGCAACCAGCGGGGATAAAACGTGATGTCGTATCCGCTGTGCGTGATCACCATCGCGGTCGTGTTGGTGATCGCATACGCGACCACCACCAGCGGATGCGCACCAACCAGCAACGGCGGAACGTACAGGCACACCATCACCATCAAGCCTTCGACGGGATGCACGACGAAGTTGGTCCAGATGGTCAACGGCGACTGGACACGGTGATGTACGTAGTGGACCTTCTCGAACACAAAGCGGCTGCCGTGCTCTAACCGGTGCCACCAATAGGTCAGAAATTCGCCGACCACCATGAAACCGATGAGTTGAGCGACAAATACCGGCAGCGTCGGTGCGGCGCCCGGCACCGCTGCCGTCCAGAGGTGAAACGTCGCGTGAAACACGAACAGCACAACGGCCGCGCCGACGTAGGTCGACATGATCCGAATTCCGAGCTTCCTGGCCGCTTTGGCCGAAATCCGCCGGTAGATCGCGACATCCACTATCGAAAAGCCGATGCCGGTCAGCAAGACGACGGCGACGACGACGGGCAGAAAATACAGCGGAAATTCGAAGAAGCCGACACCCAACAGGTTCACTATCTCATCCCAGACCGGTTGCAAAGGCGATACCTGACTCATGGGTCCGCTCCTAGTTGCGGTCAATGGTGCCGGTGAGTAAGCGCTGTGCCGCCGTCCGCAGCTCCTCGATGCACTGCTCGACGCTGATATCGCCGACACCCAGCAATGCCAGATCGGCGAAAAACACCCGCCCAAGCAACGTCATCGACGGATCAAGGGTGGCCGGCATGTCGTCGACGGCACCGGCCAACAACGCGCGGAACATCTCGCGCACGCCCCGGCGAAACTCGTCGGCGACCGGGCCCTGCGCCAGCACCGACGCCATGGTGGCCCGAACCATCGACAAATCCGACGCTGCTTCGTGCACCACCTGCTCGATCGCGACGTCGATGGCGCCAACCGTCTCCCCGGCCGCCTCAATGGCCTGCGGCAAGCGCGCCGCAACGTCATGACCCCAGGCCAGCGCGGCCTCGCAGACGACATGTTCCTTGGACGCGAAGTAGCGGTACGTCGTCGCCCTCGATACCCCTGCGGTCGTGGCGATCAACTCCATGCCCACGGTCTCATGACCGTGCTCACGGATCAGCTGTCGCGCGGCTTGCAGCAGCCGGGTGCGCACTTCCTGCTGACGCGCGTCCATCGTGCGATGGATGGTCAATCGGGTGGCGCACACGCGGCATCCTCATCGGCCGGCGATCTGAGACACGTGGTGAGACAGATGTATCAACAGCAGTCGACACATCTATATCAGGTCGCCACGTCATGTCGCAAGAGGCGGCCCTGACGGCGGCCGTCGCCGACTGCCCGATGAAAATTGCTGCCACGTTCAGTCAGTACCTGTGGGCCCCGCGCGCGGGCGACACCAACTATCCAAAGGAGCGAACAACGTGGCAATCACCGTGGAACCAGCATTGTCCCCCCACCTCGTCGTCGACGACGCCGCGGCGGCGATCGACTTCTACGTCAAGGCCTTCGACGCCGTCGAGCTCGGCCGTATACCAGGGCCCGACGGCAAGCTCATCCACGCCGCGCTGCGCATCAATGGCTTCATGGTGATGCTCAACGACGACTTCCCGGAAAGCTGCGGTGGCAAGTCGACGACACCGAGGTCACTGGGCGGAACCCCGGTCACCATCCACCTGACCGTGACCGATGTCGATGCCAAGTTCCAGCGGGCAGTGGACGCCGGTGCCACCGTGGTAATCCCGTTGGCAGACCAGTTCTGGGGCGACCGATACGGAGTAGTCGCCGACCCGTTCGGCCACCACTGGTCACTGGGGCAACCCGTACGAGAGCTCAGCATGGCCGAGATTCACGAGGCGATGTCCGCGCAGGCAACCGGCTAGTTCAGGCCAGCTCGCGCAGCCGCATCAGCAGGCGCCGTCGCAGTGGCGGCGTCTGCGATGCGGCGGTCGCCGCCGCCAGCATGTCGGTGACGTCGGTGAATTTGCTGCGCGGCCTACCGTCGCGGCTGCCGCGGGCGACCTCGGCGGCGTCGATGACACGCCAGCCCGCGGCGTCGATGACGTCGGGCTGACGCATGGCCACCAGCTGGTCCAGCGCCGCCGGCTTGCCGGCCGGATCGCTGAGCTTGCCCGCATTGAAGTCGGCCACCAGCGCCTGAACCGTTTGCCACGAGCACGATTTGTTGGTACCGATGAACCCGGTCGGCCCGCGCTTGATCCAACCCGCGACATAGGCACCCGGCACCGGCTGCCCGGTACCGGGATCGACGACCCGGCCACCGTCGTTGGGCACGACGGCCGCCGCCTCGTCGAACGGCAGGTCACGAACTCGCTTGCCGCGGTAGCCGATCGACGTCAGCACCAGCCCCGCGTCAAGTCGGCGCACCTCGTCGGTGCCGGTGACGGCGAACTCGACGCCGGTGGCCCGTTGCGATCCCAGGACGCGCCGGGGCGTGAGCTGATAGGCCAGCCTTATTCGGGGATGCGACGCCGGGGTCGACCCGTCGCCCAGGGTGCTCAGGATTTCCAGCTTGGCTTTCGTCAACGGCGCCGAGGCGGTTGCCAAGTCCTCGAGGACCCGCTGGTGGTCGTCGCGGTCGAGCACCAGCTCGGATGCGGCGGTAAGCCCGATCAACTCCGGCAGGGTGAACGCCGAGTGCGCGGGTCCGCGGCGGGCGGCGATCACCACCTCGCGGACCGCCGAGCCGCGCAGCGCCCGCAGCGCATGATCGGCGATATCTGTTCGGGCCAGGTCACCGGGGTCGGTGGTGAGCACCCGCGCCACGTCCAGAGCGACATTGCCGTTGCCGATGATCACGGCCCGGGCATGGCCGAGATCGATTGGGAGATCGACGAACTCGGGATGCCCGTTGAGCCACGCGACCAACTCCGTCGCGGTACCGGTGCCGGGTAGCCCCATCCCGTCGATGTCGAGGCGACGGTCGTCGGGAGCACCGACTGCGTACACCACGGCATGGTGGTGGGCCAACAGATCGGCGTGGGTCAGGTGCTTGCCGATCTCGACGTTGAGGTAGAACCGGAACCGGTCATGGCGCGCGACCCGATCGAACAGTGTGGTGACCCGCTTGGTGTTCGGGTGATCCGGCGCCACCCCGGCGCGCACCAGCCCGTAGGGCGTGGGCAGCTTCTCGAAGACATTGACGTGCACCCCGGGCTGGACCAGCAGCTCGTCGGCGGCATACATCGCCGCGGGTCCGGACCCGACAATGGCAACGGTCAGCGGATGGCGGCGGGCACGCACCTCGGCAGCCGGGATCACCGGAGCCAGTTTCGAGGTCGGCGGCAGTTTCGCGTCGGCCGGCCGCTTCGGGTAATAGGAGGCGTTGATCTCGACGAACGGCAATTGCCGCGATTGCAGCCTGCTGTCCGGCGAAATGGCTCCCACCGGGCAGGCGCTCACGCAGGCGCCACAGTCGACGCACGCCACCGGATCGATATACAGCATCTCCGACGTCGCAAACCCCGGCTCGTCCGGCGAGGGATGGATGCAATTGACCGGGCAGGCAAAGACGCAAGATGCGTCATTGCAGCACGATTGGGTAATAACGTGTGGCATAAAGGATTACGCGGCCGGCACGGTCGCCAGGTGTTGACGCTGCGGCTCGCTGCGGTAGCGCGACGGCTCGCCGTTGATCTTACACAGCCGCCACATGAGCCGGGCCAGGTGACTTTCCATCAACCCGGTGTCGTAAGCCAGCATCCGCACGTCGGCGAACATGTCGCGCAACCACTTCCGCGACTGCGGCGACCGGAAGAACAACTCCTTCTTCACCTCACGCGGGATGTCGAATTCCTCCCAGAACGCCTTGGGCGGCACCACGATTGCGTTACACAGCATCCGCATGGTCAGCGGGAAGTACAACGACGTCCAGAATCGCTGCCGCTTGGTCAACTGCGGCAACCGCTTACGCAGGAACTCATGCGCGAAGGAGATGTGCCGGGCTTCCTCGGCCACGTGAATGGACATCACCCGTTCCATGATCGGATGCAGCGCCTTACCCTCGCGCAACACGTTCTTCTGGGTGTGGTCGATGGGCTCCTCGCCGGCGAGTACCCCGATGAAGAAGGCCACCGGCAGCGGGCCGGCCACCAGCGGGATGAACGGCGACACCCAGCGCAGCCGCCGCGGCATCCCCGGAACGTCGGCGCCGACGCGGTTGATCATCTCCTGGAACATCATGGTGTGGTTGCACTCTTCAACCGATTCGTGCAGGCAATACCGATATTCCGGTGACCCGTTGGGCATCCAGAACGTGTAGTTCATCAGGCCGCGGATCAGGATCGACTCGAAGTGCAGCCCGACCTTGGCCACGTTGGCCTGGCGCCACATCCCGATCTTGATCTTGCGCTCGTCGGGCTGCGCCAGATACCAGGGGTGGCGACCCAGCGGGTCGGTCGCCGGGAGGATCCACCGGGGATCGTTGTCGGTAACAGCGAACTCCGGTGACTCCCAATCGATGTCGGTGTACGGGTTGAAGTTTCGCCGTACCGATCCCTCGGACAGGGTGGCGAGCATCTCCACGTACTCGGTATCGTCCCGAACCTCCATGTTGCGGCGCCAACGCCGAACCATGCGCGTCTTGTCCACTGAGAAGCCTCCCCAATGAGGTTTGTGCTGAGGTTTACCTTCGGACGTCTGATAAACACGGTACCGCTGGTACCGGGAATTCTCCAGACCCGCAGGCGGGCTGTGGCCTGGCCCGTTCGACCGATTGAGTGTGACGCTGCTCACGCCGGTCGGTGCGACGCGGCATTATTCGGCCCGCGTGGTCGCCGGTCCCCCACCGCTCACTACCCTGATTGCCATGGCCGACCAGCTCACGACTGCCCTCGAGATTCCCGCAGACCTCAAGCCCCGCGACGGGCGCTTCGGGTCCGGCCCGTCAAAGGTGCGGCCCGAGCAATTGCATGCGCTGACCACCACTGCGGCGGCATTGTTCGGGACCTCGCACCGGCAGTCGCCGGTCAAGAATCTGGTGGGCCGGGTGCGCACCGGCCTGGCCGAGCTGTTCTCGCTGCCCGATGGTTACCAGGTGATTTTGGGCAACGGCGGCGCGACTGCGTTTTGGGACGCCGCCGCATTCGGGCTGATCGACAAGCGCTCATTGCATCTGGCCTACGGCGAGTTCAGCTCGAAGTTCGCCTCAGCCGTCGCCAAGAACCCGTTCGTGGGCGACCCGATCATCATCAAGGCGGACCCGGGCGACGCGCCGCAGCCGCAGGCCGATCCGTCGGTGGACGTGATCGCCTGGGCTCACAACGAGACGTCGACCGGGGTGGCGGTGCCGGTGCGACGTCCCACCGACTCGGGCGACGCGCTGATCGTCATCGACGCCACTTCGGGTGCCGGCGGTCTGCCGGTCGACATCACCGAGGCTGACGCGTATTACTTCGCGCCGCAGAAGAATTTCGCCAGCGACGGTGGCCTGTGGCTGGCGCTGATGAGCCCGGCCGCGCTGGCCCGCGTCGAGGCCATCGCGGCCTCGGGGCGCTGGGTTCCCGACTTCTTGTCGCTACCGATAGCGATCGAGAACAGTCTGAAGAACCAGACGTACAACACACCGGCGATCGGCACGCTGGCGCTGCTCGCCGAACAGCTCGACTGGCTGCTGGGCAACGGTGGCCTGGAGTGGGCGGTCAAGCGGACGGCGGACTCCTCGCAGCGGTTGTACTCGTGGGCGCAGGAGCGGCCGTACACCACGCCGTTCGTGACCGACCCGGAGTTGCGGTCGCAGGTGGTGGGCACGATCGACTTTGTCGACGAAGTCGACGCCGCGGCCGTGGCCAAGACCTTGCGGGCAAACGGCATCGTCGACACCGAGCCGTACCGCAAACTTGGCCGCAACCAGTTGCGGGTGGCGATGTTCCCCGCCGTCGAACCCGATGACGTCAGCGCCCTCACCCAATGCATCGACTGGGTGGTCGAGCGGCTCTAACCTGCTCGTTATCCGCCCGCAACCGTCCCGCGTGTCAGCGCGGGTTGCGGGGTTGGCTGCATTAAAGTGCGCACGTAACAGGTCCGGTGCTTCGAGGCACGGAGCCTGCGAGGAGAAGCCATGCGGGAACTCAAACTGATTGGGCTGGATGCCGACGGCAAATACCTCATCTGCGAGGGTGCCAAACCGGCCGAAACATTCAAGCTGCCGGCAGACGACCGATTGCGGGCGGTCCTGAGCGGCAATACGACGCACCCGGTTCAACCGCACCTGGACATGGAAATCACGAATATGTTGAGTCCCAAGGAAATTCAGGCCAGGATCCGCGCCGGCGCATCGGTGGAGCAGGTGGCCGCCGCGTCGGGCTCCGACCTGGCGCGCATCCAGCGATTCGCCCACCCGGTGTTGCTGGAACGGTCGCGTGCCGCCGAGCTGGCAACGGCCGCGCACCCGATGCTGGCGGACGGCCCCGCGGTGCTGACGCTGCTCGAAACCATCACCGCCACGCTGCTGACGCGTGGCCTCAACCCGGAGAAACTCAGCTGGGACGCGTGGCGCAACGAAGACGGCCGCTGGACGGTGCAGCTTGCATGGCAGGCCGGCCACTCCGATAACCTCGCGCACTTCCGCTTCACACCGGGCGCGCATGGCGGCACCGTCACCGCGATCGACGACGCGGCCAGCGAGCTGATCGACCCATGCTTCAAACCCCGGCAGCTGGCTCCAGTGGCCCACCTCGCCTTCGACGAACCCGCGAAGCCGGCACCCGCCCCGGCGGCGGAACCACCAGCCAGCCATCGGCGGGGCAAGCCGGCCATCCCGGCCTGGGAGGACGTCCTGCTCGGGGTGCGCTCCGGCGGGCAGCGCTGAGTTAAGCGCGCCCCAATCCGGCGATCGCGAGCAGCGTCAGCCACGCCACCACGACACCTGCTCCCGCGCCCAGGACAAACCAACGCAATACCGGGGTGCGCCGCCAGCCCCAGAGGGTCGGCGCCAGCCCGCCGACCGCCACCACATTCAGCCCGACCGCCAGCAACGGGTGCACCCGGATCAGCCCCAGGCTGAGCACTACCATCCCGACCCCGGTCACTGCGGCGACGAAACCGGATACCACCAAACCCGTTGCCCACGGCACGGATTCGTCACGCTCTTCGAGCTCTTGGCTCACGGGCAGAGCCTAGCCCGCTCGTAGAACGCCACTGCGGCCGCCGTGGCCACGTTGAGTGAGTCGGTGCCCCGCGACATCGGGATCCGCACCCGCAGATCGCTGATCCGCAGGGCGGCGGCTGTCAGTCCCGGGCCCTCGGCACCGACCAACAACGCGATCGGTCGGTCCCGCACCTCGTTCATGGCCTCGGCCAGCTCGCGCGCATCGCCGCGGGGGGTCATGGCCAACAGCCGAAAGCCCCGTTCTTGCAGCATCAGCAAGTCGGTGGGCCAGTCTGCTGCTCGAGCGTAGGGCACCAGCAAAGCGTGCCCCATGGAAACCCGGACCGCGCGACGGTACAGCGGGTCCGCGCAACCGCTGCCGAACACCACCGCGTCCACCCCCAACCCCGCGGCGTTGCGAAAGATGGACCCCAGGTTTTCGTGATCGTTGACCCCCTCGAGCACCACGACGGTGCGAACACCGTCGACCACCTCGGTGACGCTGGGCTCCGGTAACCGGCTTGCCGAGGCCAGCACCCCCCGGTTGAGGTGAAATCCGACAGCCAGCGCCATGACTTCCGCGGAGGCTCGATAGTAGGGGGCCGGGCTGCCGGCCAAGTCGTCCCTGAGCTCGGCCAGCCTGCGGTCGGTGCCGAGCATTGCCCGCGGGGTAAAGCGCGAAGCCAGCATGCGCTGTACGACCAAAACACCCTCGGCGATCACCAGGCCCTTCCCGGACGGCAGGTCGGGCCTGCGGTCGACGCTGTTCAGGTCGCGGAAATCGTTGAGGCGCGGATCGTCGGGATCGCTGATGTCTTGAACGTCGATGTCGGGAACAGTCACGGGCTTTCGTCGACCAGGGCCATCATGATGTCGGCGGCGTGGCGCAGGGTGTCCCGTCTGTCGCTGTCGAGCGTCGCGAGCCGTTCGGCGAGCCACTCCTGACGGGCTCGCCGTGCAGCCCTGACCAACTCCGCGCCGGCTTGGGATACCGACACCAGCACCTGACGGCCGTCCACGGGATGTGGGGCGCGGTCCACCAGACCCACGTCGGCCAGGGAGGCGATCACCCGGGTCATCGACGGTGGGCGGACCCGCTCCCGGATTGCCAGCGCGCCGGGCGTCATGGCCCCCTCGTTGGCCAGGGTTGTCAATGCCGACAGCTGCGACAAGGACACCGGAGATGACGGGTTCCGGAATCGAAGTTGGCGCGCCAGACGCATGACCGCCAGCGACAAGTCGCTCGCCAGCTGCGCATCGCTGTCAGGCACAGCGCGAGGTTACAACGGAACCCCAATGCTCGCGATCAGAACGACGGCAAACGACTGCGCTCCCGCCTTGAGCGCTCACCCCGTCGCCACACTCCCTCGGCATGCTGAAACCGTTGCGTCGCTGCAGTCCAGCAACGTCACATCCATGCCACCTGTCACATCGGTCCTGCACAGGCGGCCACCCGAGAGGCCCAGGATGCCTCTAGGATCCTGTGTCAACTCGCTCACCACGTACGTCATCTTCTTCATCTGTGGGGCTTCTTCATCTGTGGGGCGATGCAAAGCCTTCCGGAGGCCACAAGGCTGCCGGTCGTCGCGCAGCTTGGGCTGCGCGCACACCTTGACGTCGGTTTTCGGCCACGCCGATGTTCGCGGCTTAGCTCAAACCTCTTGTGATGGCGGGTGTTTCAGTTCAGGACAGCAGAAGAATCGGGTGCTCACCGAGCCGACGGCCATGCCCGCCGTATCGAGTGTGCAACGACGGCTTTGATCGTGCGCGTAGGGCGGGAAAATCCGCGGCGGCCCGCCCTGACGGCACGCTCGGGACACACCCGCCACCGCACACTCGACGCCCACAACGCACACCCGACGCCGTTAACAGCGACAACCCCGGCGCCGTGCACCCCGACGCCGTGCACCCCTGGGCGCTGTCGTTCCGCCCATACGGCGGCCGGCATCGTCGCGGGCTATGTTGAAACCCGATGATGAGTGACGAACCTGACCACGATCCCGAGCCGCCCCCATTACCGACAGCGCTATTGGAAGTGTGGCCGGTCATCGCGGTCGGCGCACTCGGCTGGCTGGCCGCCGCGGTGGCCGCATTCGCCGTGCCGAGTCTTCAGACATGGCGTCCGGTGACAGTGGCCGGCCTGGCGGTGGGGTTGCTCGGCACGGGCATCTTCGTCTGGCAACTTGCCGCCGCCCGCCGCGGTGCCCGCGGCGCTCAAGCCGGACTCGAGACCTATCTGGACCACGAATACGACCAAAAATAGTGGCGCAAAACACATCTGGGAGGACAAATGGTAGCTCCGCTGCTAGAGGCGCAGGTAGACATCGATGCGCCGCCCGCGAAAGTCTGGGCGCTGATCTCCGATTTGCGGCGAATGCCGCAATGGAGCCCGCAATGTCGCTGGACGCACCAATTCGGTCCGCTGCGCCCTGGCACCCGCACCATTAATTTCAACCGTCGCAATCGGTTGTTCTGGCCGACAACCTGCACCGTCGTCGAGGTCATCCCGGAGCAGAAGCTGGCGTTTCGGGTCGATACCAACCGCAGCGTCTGGAGCTACGAGCTGGAGCCGAATGGCGAGGGCACCCGGGTCACCGAGAGCCGACACGCCGAAAACGGGGTCAGCGCGTTTTCCAACTTGTCGGTCAACGCCCTCTTGGGAGGCACCACCAACTTCGAACGCGAATTGGTCGACGGCATGAACACCTCGCTGGCAAAGATCAAGGCGGCCGCCGAAAACGGCTAATCGGACGATTCCGGCGGCTTCTCCCAGATGTCGAGCACCCCGTCGTCGTACGGGTCATACATCGGGGAGCCGCTGCCCCCCGGGGCCGGGGTGTCGGAATGCGCACCACAACCGTAATGCTTGTCGACGACATGGCCATCGGCCGACAATTCGTTACCACATACCCCGAACATTGCGCCCAGCGCTCCGGCGAGCGGCAGGAAGAACCCGCAGTCGCGGCACACTCGTTTAGTCGACCGTGCCATGGCCGAGTCGGGGCCGTAGTCGCCGTCGTGCCAGCGTTGCGCCGCCTCGGCGCGGCCCCACGCGCTCATCACCCAGCGCCGGCCGAACCCGACCTCGGCAGCGATCTCGTCGACCTGCGGGTCACCGCTGGCGCTATAGCCCGGTACCAGCCGCGGGTCATCCTTGACCGGCGCCAGCAGGTCTCCCGGGCTCAAATCTCCCGGTTGTACCCGCCGCTCCCAGGGCACCCAGGGCGGCGCCATCAAGGCCGTTGGGCCGGGGACCAGCACCACCTCGCTGATGGTGGCATGGTCGGCACCGGCGTAGGCAGCGACGACGACGGCCCACTGCCATCCCTGGTACCCGGGCAGATGCGCCAGGAATCGGTGTGTCGCCGCATTGGGATCTTCGTAGCCGACACCGAGATAGTCGCCGACCGCATCGGGCCCGCTGAACTCGGCGACCGCCGCCCTGGCCTGGTCCACCGCGCCCGTGAGCACCGACGCCACATCGTGCGGCCACTCGGCCACGGTCGCCACGGCGGATTCCGCCGAATTCTCCAAGGGTCCGGTCACACTCTTCCCTCTCTGCAGTGCGTATCCATACTGCCGGAAGACACGGTGGACGAGCCACACCCGGTTGCCTACGCGTGGAGACGGGATAAGCCAGAATTGATGCGTGTCTGCACGGCGGCGTGATCACCCGGGCCGTACGGCTGCGGCTGCGGGCCGCCGGAGCCGGAACGGATCGGTCAACGAGCACCCCGGTATGGAAAACTATCCCGCTGACGACGCCGACTATCGGCGCCCGCGCCGTCCGCCGCCCATGCCGAGCGCCAACCGCTACCTCCCGCCGCTGGGTCAGGAGCAGGAACGCCAGCGCGACAGCCAACCGCCGCCGCGCGAGTTCAACGACGGCGAACGGATCACCGTCACCCGGGCCGCGGCGATGCGCAGCCGCGAAATGGGCTCGCGGATGTATTGGATGGTGCAGCGCGCCGCCACCGCCGACGGCGCCGACAAGTCGGGCCTGACCGCGCTGACCTGGCCGGTGATGGCCAACTTCGCGGTCGACTCCGCGATGGCGGTTGCGCTGGCCAACACGTTGTTCTTTGCCGCGGCAAGCGGTGAAAGCAAATCGCGCGTCGCTCTTTACCTGTTGATCACCATCGCGCCGTTCGCCGTGATCGCGCCGCTGATCGGCCCCGCGCTGGACAAGCTGCAGCACGGCCGGCGGGTGGCGCTGGCGCTGTCTTTCGGACTGCGGACGGCGTTGGCGCTGGTGTTGATCATGAATTACGACGGCGCCACCGGCAGCTTCCCGTCGTGGGTGCTCTATCCGTGCGCGCTGGCCATGATGGTGTTCTCGAAGTCATTCAGCGTGCTGCGCAGCGCGGTGACCCCGCGGGTGATGCCGCCGACGATCGATTTGGTGCGGGTCAACTCTCGGCTGACGGTGTTCGGGCTGCTCGGCGGCACCATGGCCGGCGGTGCCGTCGCCGCTGGGGTCGAGTTCGGCTGTACCCATCTGCTGGAACTTCCGGGCGCGTTGTTCGTCGTCGTCGCGATCACCATCGCCGGCGCCGTTTTGTCGATGCGGATTCCAAGCTGGGTCGAGGTGACCACCGGCGAGGTGCCGGCCACCCTGAGCTACCACCGCGACGCCGGCAAGCTGCGGCGAAGCTGGCCGGAGGAAGTCAAGAACCTCGGCGGAACACTGCGACAACCGTTGGGCCGCAACATCATTACCTCGTTGTGGGGCAACTGCACCATCAAGGTGATGGTCGGCTTTCTGTTCTTGTATCCGGCGTTCGTCGCGAAGGCTCACGACGCCGACGGGTGGGTTCAGTTGGCCATGCTGGGCCTGATCGGCGCGGCCGCCGCGATCGGCAACTTCGCCGGCAATTTCACCAGCGCACGCCTGCAACTGGGCAGGCCGGCGGTGCTGGTCGTGCGCTGCACCGTGGTGGTGACGGTGTTCGCGCTGGCTGCCGCGGTGGCCGGCAATCTGGTGGCGGCCGCTATCGCGACCCTGATCACGTCGGGCTGCAGTGCAATCGCCAAAGCCTCGCTGGACGCCTCGCTCCAAGACGATCTGCCCGAGGAATCGCGGGCATCGGGGTTCGGCCGTTCGGAGTCGACGCTGCAGTTGGCCTGGGTGCTCGGCGGAGCGCTCGGCGTGTTGGTCTACACCGAATTGGGGGTCGGATTCACCGCCGTCAGCGCCCTGCTGATCCTGGGTCTGGCGCAGACCGTCGTCAGCTTCCGCGGCGACTCGCTGATCCCGGGTCTCGGCGGTAATCGGCCGGTGCTGGCCGAGCAGGAGAGCACCCGCCGCGCCGCTTCGGCAACCGGAGCGATGCCGCGGTGAAACGTTGGGGCGTTGCGCTTCTCGCGGTCGTGGTGTTGCTGTTGTCCGTCGGGGCGGGGCTTGGCGCGTGGCTGCTGGTGCGCGATTCCGGCCCGCAGCGACCTGAGATCAGTGCGTACTCGCACGGGCACCTGAGCCGCGTCGGCCCTTACATGTATTGCAACGTGTTGCGGCTCGACGAGTGTGAGACGCCGCAGACCCAGGGCGAACTGCCGGTGAACGAACGCGACCCGGTGCAGCTCTCGGTGCCGCAAGCCATTTCGCGGGCACCGTGGCGACTCCTGCAGCTCTACGAGGATCCCGCCGATGCCGCCGCCACCATCTTTCGGCCCAACAGCCGGCTTGCGGTCACCATCCCCACCGTCGACCCGCAGCGGGGCCGACTGACCGGGATTGTGGTGCAATTGTTGACGTTGGTGGTCGACCCCGCCTCCGGTGAGTTGCGCGAGGCGCCGCACGCGGAATGGTCTGTGCGCCTGGTATTTTGACGCCGATGTGCGGGCGACGAAAAGGGTGGCCACACTGCCGCCATGCAGCAGAATCTGCGTGTCGATAGCGGTGGTCTGCAGACCATGGCCACCCGCTGGGACGCTGCGGCGGGCGAACTGAACGCGACAGCGGCTCCGACGGGGCTGGGTTTGTCGGGTCAGGCCAGCGCTGTCGCGGTCGACGGCGCCCACGCCGATGTCACGGCGTTCTCGGCGGCGCTCGCCGCACGGGTGATCGCCCGGGCCGCCCATGTCGTCGAGGCTGATACTCGCTACGTTGCCAACGAGACGGATTCGGCGAATATGCTGGCCGCCGTGGCCAGTCCGGTGGTCCGCGCCTAGCACATGTCAGTGGTCACCGCGTTTCCCACCCTTTCGCAGCTGTTGGCCTGGCCCACCGAGCATCTCATCGAGGCCGCTGACCACTGGGAGGCTGTCGGTGGGCGCTGCTACGGGGTGGCCAATCAGGGCTGGCGAGACGCGCTAGCGGTGGATTGGCGAGGCGCGGCAGCCGACACACTGCGCACCGAAACGCATTCCGACATGCTGACGACCAGCGCGGTGGCCGACCAGTTGCATGAGGCGGCCAGAGTGGCACGCAGCGGAGCCTCGGATCTGCATGCGGCGCGCTCGCGGGTGCGCTACGCGGTCGAGGATGCCCGCGCGGCGGGTTCGATGTCGGCGAAGACCTGTCGGTCACAGATCGAAGCAGTGGTGGGTCGGCCGCGCAGCGGGCCGCCCGGCTAACCCAGGCGCAAGCCTTCGCCGGCGACATCCGCCCAACGAGCCGTCCAGCTGGTTGGGGTCGATCAGCAAGTCGCCGCCAAAGTCACCGCCGCCGTGGCCGGCATCCGACACGTCGTCCCGCCAACACCTGCCCCCGCCGCACCGGCACACGGCAACCGCGTCGAGGCCGTCGACAACCGCACTTGGAAACAGGACCCAACGCCGGCGCCGCCGCCGGAACCTGCCACTGGTCCGAGCGCCGACGATATTCGCAAGGTGCTGGATAAATTGCCTGCGGGCAACAAACCGTTCATCAGAGAGGTCCGCTCACCGGAGGATCTTGAAAACCTGTGGAGGTGGGCGCAGCAGAACGGGGTGGAAGTACCCAATGGGTATGGTGATCCCAGTAAGGGCATTCGATATCGGCTCCCAGACGGAACCATGATCGGACAACGCTGGTCGGCCGAGTCCACCGGAAAGCCGGTCCTCGACATCGATATCCCCGGCGAACGTGGCTACACCAAGATCCACATCAATCCGCGGGGCGGTGTACCGGAAATTCCGGAGCCAGTCAGGGCTGCGCCAGTCGAGGCGCCACCGGCCCGGACCCCGGTCGAACCTCCATCTGTTGCGCGCCCACCAGTAGAGCCGGTGCCGGGCCGCGCTGGGCCAGCACCACCGGTCGTCGGTATCGGCCCAGTGCCGCCGGAATCCATCCCACACCCTGTCCACCCTCCGCACAGCCATCACGGACCTCCGGTGTTGGGTAAGGACGAGTTACCTGACTTAGATGAATTCACCCCAGGATGACGCCCAAGATGTCGACTGACACTCGTCGCTGGACAACTAACGACCCAGAAACAATGCGAAGGTATCAAGAACGATGACTCAACCTGATGACGAGCGCCGCAAACGCGGCCAGAGCGGGTTTAGCGCCCAAGATTCCTTGCGCCGACGTTTGTTGTCCGATGCGGAAGCAAACTGCCTGCCAATGGCGCACGTAATGGGGCTAATTTTGCGCGAACACCTCGCCGAGAGCCTAACGGCGCAACAAGACGTGGCGCTGCGCACTATCCGGTCGCTCCTCGATGATGGACTCATGGAGATCGGAGACATACTCGGCGCCTCCGATGAACGCATCGTGCCCTGGGATCTCTCGATCGATGCGGTTATGAAACGCATCTACGACCTCCTAGTTCGCCACTACGAGGAGCGTGGGTTGTGGGACTTCACAATCTGGCTGGGACTCACTCCTGCCGGGAAACGGCTAGCGCGCGAGCTTCAGGGTGAAGCCGCGGACTGAATCGTCGGGAGCGTCCGCGAAAGCCGTTGGCGATACTCGCGGAATGGGAGAACCGCTCATGCAGACATGCGGTCGCACATCGTACCGCCCTCCAGTGCCGCACCTACGTGCATTTAGACAGGAGTCCGGGTGATTTTCGTTCTACCGGGTCCTTTCGTCGATCGCGGTTCCATGCGCACCACGTTGGCAGCAACGCGAATGGCGGAATGCTACGCCCCGGCTGAACCCCGGTACCGCCGGAATCCGTGCCACACCCTGTTCACCCGCCCACAGCCACCACGGGCCCCCGGTGCTGGGCAAAGACGAGTTACCCGACCTCGACGAATTCAACCCCGGATGACGCCCTGACGTTGACTCCGACCGGTCGCTAAGACACGACACCACAAGCACACCACCCAAGTATGGAGAATCATGACTGGACCCGATGAGAATAGGCGGCCGGTGAGCCAGCCAATCGAAGTAGCGCAAGACCGGCTGCGCGCCGAGTTGCTCGTCAGTGCGCTGTACGACCTGGTGCCGCTGGCAGAGGTGGAATCGCTGATCACCCGCGGCGACCTTATTGAAACCCTTCCCGCCCGACAACAGTTCGCCCTGCGGACCATCCGATCGCTCTTGGAAGACGGGCTCATGCAAATTGGGGACCTTCCCTACCCGGGCGAAAGGTTCGCAGGGTGGGACCTCTCGGTGGACGCTGCTATGGAGCGCGTCTCCAACCTGTTTGTCAGCAAATACGATGAGCCTGATCTGTGGGAATTCACGATCTGGCTGGGCCTCACGCCCGCCGGAGAACGGCAAGCCCACAAGCTCAAAGGTGACGCAGCGGACTGATTCCTCAGACGCGGCAGCCATACCAGGGCGGCATGCCCGTCAACTCATTTCAGCCAGACGCGTCGACGCCGGAATCCCCTACACTCCGTGACCCGCCGGCACCCGTTCTCCCTCAACCGGCGTCCCCGGCGGTGTCCCATCACCGAAAGGCCTGCCGCCCAATGCTTCCCGACCATGTGGTGTGAGCCATCCGGCTAGCTCAGGCCCCTTGGGCACGATGCGGGTCGGGTTGATGTCGGCGTGCACGATGTAGTAGTGCTGCTTGATCTGAGTGAAGTCGACCGTATCGCCGAAACCCGGCGTCTGGAACAGATCTCGGGCATAAGCCCACAACACCGGCATCTCGGACAGCTTGCTTCGATTGCACTTGAAATGCCCGTGGTATACCGGGTCGAAGCGGACCAGCGTGGTGAACAGCCGCACGTCGGCCTCAGTGATGGTGTCCCCCAACAGGTATCGCTGCGCCGCCAGGCGGTCGCTGACCCAATCCAACGCGGTGAACAGCCGGTCGTAGGCGGCGTCGTAGGCCTGCTGTGATCCGGCGAAACCGCAGCGGTAAACGCCGTTGTTGATCTCGGTGTAAACCCTCTTGCTCACCTCGTCGATCTCGTCCCGCAATGCGTCGGGGTACAGCTGCGGCGCGCCGTCGCGGTGGTAAGCGGTCCATTCCGTGGAAAAGTCCACAGTGATTTGAGCGAAATCGTTGGTGACCACCGCCCCGCTCGCCACGTCGACGATCGCCGGAACAGTAATGCCTTTCGGGTAGCCGGGGAAACGCTTGAAGTAGGCATCCTGAAGCCGGGGAATCTTGAGCACCGGGTCGACGCCGCCGGGATCAAGATCGAACGTCCAACTGCGCTCGTCGTGAGTGGGACCGCAAAAACCAATGGACAGAACGGGTTCCAGGCCAAGTAGCCGACGGACGATGATCGTGCGGTTGGCCCACGGACAGGCGCGGGCAACGACAAGTCGATAGCGGCCCGGCTCGACCGGATAGCCGTCGCGTCCGTCGGCGGTGATACGGGTGGTGATGTAATTGGTGTCGCGGTTGAATTCGCCTGTCCCGGCGACGTAAGCGGCCATGGTTTCCATCATGCCTTTGGCGCACACACCTGGCGAAGCGCTCGACACTTGACGATCGAACGCTGGCTCCGTCGAATCTCATAGCCGTGGGCTGCCGTCGTTTCCGCCGCCCCGCGGGAACCGCGGCCATGGTCGTAACGGGTCAACGCCGGAGAACAGGACGCTACAAAAAGGTAACCCGAACAAAACACTCATAGGCAATTATTTCCCTCACGCAGTAGTGCAGCAAGAGACTATCGCTCTATTCATCGGTCTGCTGTGCCCCGACAACGGTGTCGCGCACGCGACCCATACACATGGTGGGCTAGATGACCTTTCGAGCCAACGACGCCCACGCCGGCACGAAGCCGCTCCTGGCCCAATGTCAAGTGGTGACTGTCGATTTCGGCGCAATACCCCCCGAGATCAACTCGGCTCGGATCTACAGCGGCCCCGGATCAGGGCCGCTGATCGCCGCGGCAACGGGGTGGGACACGCTGGCCGCAGAATTGGCCGCGGCATCGGCAGGCTACGTTTCGGTGATTTCGGAGCTGACCAGCTCACAGTGGTTGGGGCCCGCATCGATGGCCATGGCGGCCACCATCGTGCCGCACCAAGTCTGGATCAGCGCCACCGCCAGGAATGCAGAGCTGACCGGAATGCAGGCGCGGGCAGCCGCCGCAGCCTTTGAAACCGCGCACGCGATGACCGTGCCCCCGCCCGTCGTCGCGGCCAACCGGAGCGTGCTGCAGACGCTGATTGCGACGAACTTCTTTGGCCAGAACACCCCGGCGATCGCGTCCACCGAGTTCCACTACGCCGAGATGTGGGCGCAAGATGCCGCCGCGATGTACGGTTATGCCGCATCCTGCGCGAGCGCCTCGACGCTGACTCCGTTCACCGCGCCGCCCCGAACTGCCGACTCAGACGGTCCGGCCAGACAAGCCGCTGCGGTCGGCAGCACCGTATCCGCGATATCGCAATTAACCCCGAAATTGATCGACCTCGCCGTTGCAACCCAAGTGTTGCAACACCTTTCGTTGCCGCCCTGGTATATCAGAATCTGGGACTTCCTCAAGAGTATCCCGATCCCGGTGTGGGACCAGCTGCTGAACCTGGAATACATGTACGGGGCCCTGATCTACGACACCCAAGGCTACGAACTGAACGCCCTGCAGCTCATTCAGTCGCTGACGTGGGCACCCGCGCAAGCAGCAACCGGTGCCGCGGCCGCATCAACCGGCGTCAGCGGGCACCCTGTCGGCTCTGGCCTTGCCCGGCTGAGCGCAGCTGAAGTGTCGGCGAGTATGGGCAAGGCCGACAAGATCGGGCTGATGTCGGCGCCGACCAGCTGGGCAACCACGGCTTCAGCGCCGCACCCCGAAGCGGTGCGAATGGCACCGATGGTGGTCAGCGACGCCGTGCCGGGAAGTGGACCAACCGGTCTGATTCCCGGCATGCGCACAGGTGGTATGCGCGAAGACACACACTTCGTCAAACGCCAACAGGGATCACGCATTGCGGTGCTCAGCCCGAAGGCAATCGGTTAGCAGAGTTCATACCCGGCGCCATGAGCGAGTCACCGCCGAGGATGCTTGGGCCAGAAGGTAGTTCACACACAGTAGCGACGGACATGACGTAAGGGGTTCAGAGCAATGATTGATTTTGGCGTATTACCGCCGGAAGTCAACTCAATTAGAATGTATTCCGGCCCGGGGTCGGCGCCGATGTTGGCCGCTGTGTCGGCGTGGAGCGGAGTTGCTGCCGAATTAGCCTCTACCGCAGACGATTACGAGACCATTGTGACCAGACTGCAGAGTGAGGACTGGATTGGTCCGGCGGCGACGTCCATGGCCGATGCGGTCCAACCGTACCTGGCGTGGATCAGAACCACTGCGGCACAGGCTGAGCACGCTGCCACCCAGGCACGCATGGTAGTCGCCGCCTACGAGGCCGCGGTAGCCTCGGTCGTTCCCCCACCTCTGGTTGCGGCCAATCGCGCCCGGGTGGCCTCACTGACCTCGACCAACGTCTTTGGCCAAAACACTGCGCGGATAGCGCTTCTCGAGGCGGAGTACGGTGACATGTGGACTCAGGATGCGACGGCCATGTATGTGTATGCCGCCGCTTCCGCGAATGCCTCCCGTCTCACACCGTTCACGTCGCCAACGCAAACCACCAGCCTGTCGGCTTCGGCCTTGCAAGGCGCGGCCGTCGCGAAGGCCGCAGGCACCGCTGCTGGAGGGATACAAAACCTGCTGTCGAAGCTGGTTTCTCAAGCGCCGAACGCCTTACTTGATCTGGCGACGCCACTTTCGTCCCTATTGGCTTCTGCGGGAGCAGCCCCGACGCCACCCTCATGGGTGGTGTGGCTAGAGGATTTCCTGAACCTGATTTCTCCCTTGACCGGTACCTGGTACAACGTCACGGGCCTGCCCTATTTCGGGATCGGTATCACCAACAGCCTTGCTTCGACGGCAAGAGCCGTCGGAGCGATCGGTCCGGACGTCGGCGCGGCGGCGGCTTCCGCGGGCGGCGCCGCGACCGATGCTGCGGGGACGCTGGGCCGCGCTGCACCGATAGCCGCGGGTATGGGCAATGCGCCGGCCGTCGGCAAGTTGTCGGTACCGCCCAGTTGGTCGGCGACCGGCCCGGCCCCGGCTCCGTCGGTGGGTTCGGTATCGGCGCCCTTGGTCAGCAATATCGCCTTGCCCGAGGCCGCTCCGGAAAGCAGCAACATGCTGGGCGGCATGCCGCTGGCCGGCGCCGGAGTCAATGCCGCAGGCAGCGCTCCCCGATACGGTTTTCGTCCCAAGGTGATGCTGCGGCCACCGTTTGCGGGTTAGCGGAATGACGAAAAACACACGGCTGTGCCGAAGACTTCACCGATCGTCGGCCAGGTTGCCGCCGCCGACGCCACAACCGATGTCGACACCACCAACGCCATGGGCCTCGAACTATCGGATGCCCGGTGGCGTCATGATGCGTTGGGCCGTACTCGCCTTCTTCGCGTTCGTGGTCTGGACGCTCACCACAGATACCGAAGCATTGATCGCATTGCGTGGTTTCCGTTGTGGCTCATACTCCTAGCGGTCGGTTGGCTGGTCGTCCGGCGCCGGCCGGTGCCGCGCCGAACGATACCGCCGGTTTCGAGCCGAGCTTGAGCTTCTCAGCGGAACTCACGCGCTTTGCGTTCGCCCGACCGGCCCGGGCGAGGACACCGTCGAAATTCGCCGTGCCACATCGGTTTCGGTGGACGGGCCCGGTTCCCAGGGCGCGATCCACGGTCCGGTGCCCTCCGACTGATCGATGATCCCCTCCTCCAACCAGGTGTAGCGGCCGTCCAACACATCGTTGGTCAGGCGAACGTCGCTGCTGTCGGTGTTGGCCCACAACGCGTGGAACAGCGCCTCGACGCGAAGGGTCGCTTGCTCACAGAAGATTTCGGCCAGCTCATACGCCTGATGACCGACGACCGGATCAACAACCCGCTGTGCCTCGGCCCGAACACATGCCGCGGACATGGCGAACAGCTCTGCACCGATATCGACGATGCGCCCGAGGAACCCTTGCTTCTGCTCCAACCTGGCCTGCCAGCGCGCCATGCCGTAGAACGTGTTGCGGGCCAGCTTGCGCGTGGAGCGTTCGACGAATCGCAGATGCGACGCCAACGGGCCGAATTCCCGATATGCCGTGGGTCGTTGCCCTTCGCCGAATACGAGCTGCGGCAACCACTTTGCGTAGAAACCGCTGGCGCCGACCGCAGCCGCGGCCTTCTGGCGCAGATCGGTCTCGGGCTTGGCGAGATCGCCGGCAGCTGTCAAGTGCGCATCCACTGCCTCCCGGGCGATGAGCAGCCGCATGATCTCACTGGATCCCTCGAAGATGCGGTTGATCCGCATGTCGCGCAGCGACTGCTCCACCGGTGCCGCGCGCTCACCTCGCGCGGCCAGCGACTCGGCGGTCTCGTATCCCCGCCCGCCCCGGATCTGCAACAGCTCGTCGGCAATCCGACAGGTCATCTCACTGGACCAGAGCTTGGCCAGCGCCGCCTCGATCCGGATGTCGTTGCGACCCTCGTCGGCCATCTGACCGGACAGCTCGACCACCGCGTCCAGCGCGTAAGTGGTGGCGGCGATGAACGCGATCTTGCCGGCCACCGCTTCGTGTTTGCCTACCGGTTTGCCCCACTGCACCCGCTCACGAGACCATTCACGCGCTATCTTCAGCGACCATTTGCACGATCCGGTCACCATCGCCGGTATCGCCAGCCGTCCGGCGTTGAGTGTGGTGAGCGCGATCTTCAGACCGTCGCCCTCCCGGCCGATCAGGTTTTCGGCCGGAACCCGCACGCGGTGCAGCCTGGTGACGCCGTTCTCGATACCGCGCAGTCCCATGAATTTGTTGCGCCGCTCCACGGTGATCCCGGGTGAGTCGGCCTCGACGACGAACGCGCTGATGCCGCCCCGATGCCCCTCGCTCTTGGGGACCCGCGCCATGACGACCAGCAATTCGGCGACCACGCCGTTGGTGGTCCACAGTTTGAGGCCCTCGAGTTCGTACGCCTTGCCGTCTTCTATCGGTGTGGCCGTCGAGGCCAGGCGCGCCGGGTCCGAACCCACGTCGGGCTCGGTGAGCAGGAAAGCCGACAGGGCGCCGGCAGCACACCGGGGCAAGAACTTCCGCTTCTGCTCCGGGCTTCCGGCCAGCTTCAACGGCTCGGGCACCCCGATCGACTGGTGGGCCGACAGCAGTGCGCCCAGGCTCGGATGAACCGTCGAGGCCATCATCAGCGCGCGGTTATAGGCAACCTGCGACATGTTCAATCCGCCATATTCGGTCGGGATTTTCATGCCGAAACAACCCAGTTCGGCAAAGCCCTTCACGTATTCGTCGGGAATCTGGGCATCACGCTCGATCACGCTGCCGTCGACGGTGGTGAGGAATTCCCGCAACTTGCCCAGGAACGCCTCGATGCGGGCCTCCTCGGCTTCCGACGGCTTCGGAAACGGGTGGATGAGTTCGAGCGGGAACCGGCCAAGAAAAATCTCTTTGGCGAAAGATGGTTTGTCCCAACCACTTTCGCGCGATTCTTCGGCAAGCGCTCTCGCCTGCTGTTCGGTGACTTGCACTTGCTGCGCCATCGCGGCCTCCTCGCTGATGAACCGACATGGGGGTTGGTTACCCGGTTCCTGCCCGATAGTACGACGAGAGACGGCCCGAATGACCCTTACCGGCCGGGGCAAAAACTGTGCGATCGCCCAGCGCGGCCCCGCGCCTCCGAGTTCGAGCGGGACGGGCGCAGAACAGCCGTGCCGCCCAGCCCGGCCCGCTGTCATACACGAAAAGCATTGCCGGATAAGCCTGGCCGGCGAGCCAACCGAGTTGGTGTCGCTGCGAGCAGTGTGTCGTGGCGCGCCACCGATCCGACCGGAACGGCGGCGCGGGCAACATCCCCGGCTGGCGCGGCTAGGCGTCCAACTCCCGCGCCACGGCCTTGACCACCTCGGAAACTCGCCGAGCCGTCTTGCGATCGGGGTAGCGACCCTTGCGCAACTCGGGCTGCACCGTGCTCTCCAGCAAGGTGATCATGTCCTCGACCATGCCGTGCAGTTCATCGGGACTGTGCTTGTGCTCGACCACCTCCCGCCGGGTGCGGGAAAGGCTCGGTGGCGGGTCGATCAGCTTGAGGCTCAGCGCCTGCGGTCCGCGCCGCCCGGATGCGATGCCGAACTCCACGCGTTGCCCCGCTTTGAGTCCCTCGACGCCCGCCGGCAACGCCGAGGAACGGACGTAGACGTCCTCGCCGTCCTCCTGCGACAGGAAGCCGAACCCCTTTTCGGAGTCGTACCACTTCACTTTGCCGGTCGGCACTGCTCTCACCTGCTTGTCTGACGGATCGCTGGGTTTACCACACCAAGACGCGCCCCGCCTGCGCAGGACGCGATGACGATCTCAGATCCTACTCGGATCGTCGGCCGCCGAGCATCCGTGTTTACCGCGTACTGAGTAGGCTGGGATTACCGCTGGAGGAGATATGCGCCTGATCCTGAACGTTATCTGGTTGGTCTTCGGTGGCCTGTGGTTGGCCGTCGGATACCTGGTTGCGGCGTTGGTCTGTTTCCTGCTGATCGTCACCATCCCGTTCGGCTTCGCGGCCCTGCGCATCGCGTCGTACGCGTTGTGGCCGTTCGGCAGGACGATCGTCGACAAGCCGAGCGCCGGGACCGGCGCGCTGCTCGGCAATGTCATCTGGGTGCTGCTGTTCGGCATCTGGCTGGCAATCGGGCATTTGGTCAGCGCGGTGGCGATGGCCGCCACGATCATCGGCATTCCGCTGGCCCTGGCCAATCTCAAACTGATCCCGGTGTCGTTGGTGCCGTTGGGCAAAGAGATCGTTCCCGTCGGTGCGCCGGCTCGAATCGAACGCGTGACCGTATGACGGTGACGGCGCTGGGCGTTCCGACGGTGCGTGGTCGGTTGCCGGAGCCAGCGGCCCTACCGGACGCCGCCCCCGTGGAAGGCCCGTTGCTGGACAGCTTCGGCCGGGTCGCAACCGATCTACGGGTTTCGCTGACCGACCGCTGCAATCTGCGGTGCAACTATTGCATGCCGGCGCACGGCCTGGACTGGCTGCCGGGGGAGCAATTGCTGCGAGCTGAGGAGCTGGGCAGGCTGATCGGTCTCGCCGTCACCCGGCTCGGTGTCACCAGCGTGCGGTTTACCGGCGGCGAGCCGCTGTTGGCCCGCCACCTGGAAGAGGTCGTTGTCGTAACGGCCGGCCTGCGGCCTCGTCCGGAGATCTCGTTGACCACCAACGGCGTCGGGCTGGCACGAAGGGCAGCCGCTTTGGCCGACGCCGGCCTGGACCGGGTGAACGTCTCACTGGACAGCGTGGACCGCGCCCACTTCGCCGCCATCACCCGTCGGGACCGGCTCACCGACGTATTGGAGGGCCTGGCCGCCGCCAAGAACGCCGGCCTGACCCCGGTCAAGGTGAACGCCGTGCTCGACCCCGCCACCGGCCGCAAGGATGTCGTCGAGCTGCTGAGCTACTGCCTGGAACACGGCTACCAGTTGCGAGTCATCGAGCAGATGCCACTCGACGCGGGGCACCAATGGCGCCGCGACGCCGCGCTGAGCGCCGACGATGTGCTGGCAGCGTTGCGCCCGCATTTCCGGCTGCGGCCCGACCCGGCCCCGCGAGGTTCGGCCCCGGCCGAGCTCTGGCTGGCCGACTCGGGCCCCGACACGCCGGCCGGCAAGTTCGGGGTCATCGCCTCGGTCTCGCATGCCTTCTGCTCGACTTGCGACCGCACCCGGCTTACCGCCGACGGCCAAATCCGCAGCTGCCTGTTCGCCGGCGAGGAGACCGACTTGCGCGGCCTGCTGCGCAGCGGCGCTGACGACGACGCGATCGAGCGGGCATGGCGCGCCGCGATGTGGCGCAAGCCGGCCGGCCACGGCATCAACGATCCGGATTTCGTGCAGCCCGACCGCCCGATGAGCGCCATCGGTGGCTAACCCGATGGCTAACACGCTGGCTAACTCGGTGGCAGATGCCACTGGGATTCAGGTGACCGTCCGCTACTTCGCGGCGGCGCGAGCGGCCGCCGGTATCGAGTCGGAAACAGTCACGTTGCGGCCCGGCGCCACGGTGGCCGAATTGGTCGACGGCCTGGCCGCACGCAACGCTCGGCTGGCAACGGTGTTGGGCCGATGCTCCTATCTGCGCGACGGTATTGCCGTCCGAGACGACGCCACATCGTTATCCGCCGGCGACACGCTTGATGTACTCCCCCCCTTTGCGGGCGGCTGATCGCTGTGAGATTTGTCACGTAACGGAACGATAACAAGCCGGACACGGTGCGGTGTCGAGCATTATGACCTGCGCAAATAGCCGCGCTTCTTGGGGTTTTCGGCGGCGTCTGTGAGCAAAACGCCGGCCCATCTCACACGTGACGAGATTGGCTGAAACCGCTACCGTCTCCGAAGGCTCGTCAACGAACCACTGACTTGCCCACCCTGCCTACCACGCGCCGAGCTCCATCCAGTAGGTGAGGGGTTCCGAACGCGGATGGAGGCGGGGGACCCACCGGGTCCGCCGAGATCGGACCAGGGCCGTTCACGGCCCTTGGGGTGAAGCCGACGTCGTCTCACCGGAGTACGACGCTGGCCGGGTGGCCTCTCTGGTTTTGAACCAACCCGAACCCGACAGCTGACCTCGTAGGCGTGTACAGAGAGGAATAACCGAGCGTATGAGTGGACGTCACCGTAAGCCCACCACATCAAGCGTCAGCGTCGCCAAAGTTGCCTTTACCGGCGCGGTGCTCGGCGGCGGCGGCATCGCCATGGCCGGTCATGCGGCCGCGGCCACCGATTGGGAATGGGATCAGGTAGCCCGTTGCGAGTCCGGCGGTAACTGGGCGATCAACACCGGCAACGGCTACTACGGCGGCGTGCAGTTCACCCCAGGCACCTGGGCCTCCCACGGCGGCGGCGAGTTCGCCCCGTCGGCCCAACTGGCCACCCGGGAACAACAGATCGCGGTCGCCGAGCGAGTGCTGGCCACCCAGGGCCGCGGCGCCTGGCCGGTGTGCGGTCACGGGCTGTCGTCTGCCACTCCCCGCGACGTTCCTGCTCCGGCGGCGATGGACGCGCCCGTCGATGCGCCGGATGTCAACGGCGAACCGGCCCCGCTGGCCGACGCCCCCCCCCCCGCGGACGTTGCGCCGCCGGCTGACCCGGCCCCGCAGGTGCAATTCGCCGGTAACGAACTGCCGGCTCCCCAGGCTCCTGCCGAGCTGGCGGCACCCGCCGACCTGCCGCCCGCCCCGGCCGACCTGCCCCCGGCACCCGCCGATCTGGCTCCCGCTCCCGCCGACCTGGCGCCGGCCCCGGCCGACCTGGCTCCCGCTCCGGAGGCGGTTCCGGCTGCGCCGGAGGCCCGGGCAGTCCTGGAGGCAGGATTGCCGCTGACCGACCCGGCCGACGCGCCAGCGCCGGCCGATGCGGCCAACGCACCGGTGGAGATTCACCAGGTCTCGAACGTCGCCTACACCAAGAAGCTCTGGCAGGCGATCGTGGGACAAAACGTCAGCGGCAACGACGCGCTGGACGCGCTCGCCCAACCGACTGTCATCTCCTAAGACAGGGGCTCAGGCCGAGCCCACCCATTCTTCGGAGCCATCGCCGAAGAACTGGTGCTTCCATACCGGTAGCCGCTGTTTGATGGTGTCTACCAGCTGTGCGCAGGTGGCGAACGCGGCCTGCCGATGATCGGCGGCGACGGCGGCCACCAAGGCCGCCTCCCCGACCGCCAGGACACCGACGCGGTGGCTGGCCGCCACCGCACGCACCCCGGTGGCGTTCTCCGCGACCTCGGCTACCACGTCGGCAAGAACCTGGGCAGCCGACGGATGTGCCGAGTACTCCAGCCGCACCACGTGCCGTCCGCCATCGTGATTGCGGACCACGCCGACGAACCCGACGACAGCTCCGGCCGCCTGATGGCTCACCAGATCCTCATGTTCGGCCAGATGGATCGGCTGATCGGTCAGGGAAGCGCGCAGGACCAGCGTCATCGCCGGTGATCTTGGCCGGCGAGTTGATCAAGTGCGTGATCCACCACGTCGGCGAGAACGCCGAGCCCGTCGCGAACCCCACCGGGTGAACCCGGCAGGTTGACGATCAACGAGTGGCCGGCGACGCCGCACACCCCCCGCGACAACACCGACGTCGGAACCTTGGGTAGGCCCGAGCGACGGATCGCGTCGGCCAACCCGGGGATGACGAAATCCAGCACCGCCACGGTCTGTTCCGGGGTGGTGTCGGTCGGCGAAATGCCGGTGCCGCCGGAGGTGATGACCAGGTCGACCTTGGCCTCGACGGCGTTGTGCAGCGCCTCGCCGACCGGATTCCCGTCGGCGACCACCTCCGACTCGACGGGCGAAAAACCCCGCTGCGCCAGCCATTCGGCGACGATGGGACCGCACTCATCGGTATAAACGCCCGACGATGCGCGGGTCGACGCGATGATCACCCGGGCGGACCGCGCGCCGGTCACCGCTGCCAGCTTCCGCTACGGCCACCCTCTTTGCGCAGCACCCGGATGTCGTCGATCCGGGCCGCCGGGTCCACCGCTTTGATCATGTCGTAGAGCGTAAGAGCCGCGACGCTCACCGCGGTCAGCGCCTCCATCTCGACCCCCGTTCGATCGGTGCTGCGTACCGTTGCGGTGATCTCGACGTCGGACTCGCCGACGGCGAAGTCCACGTCGACACCGGTGAGCGCGAGCTGATGGCACAGCGGAACGAGGTCGCTGGTGCGCTTGGCCGCCATGATGCCCGCCACCCGTGCCGTAGCCAGCGCGTCGCCTTTGGGGAGACCGCCGGCGGAGATCAGCGCCACCACCTGCTTCGAGGTGCGCAACGCACCGGCGGCGACGGCGGTGCGCCGGGTGGCCGACTTCTCGGTCACGTCGACCATGTGGGCGGCTCCCCGCTCGTCAAGGTGCGACAGGCCGCCCGAGTGGAAATCGGCCGCTTCGGCCATCGGCGTCGTCCTACCTGTTGACGACGGTCACCGGGTGGAGGTACGGCAGGTCGTCGGCGGGCAGCGGGAACGCCAATTCACCGAAGGGTGACAACGCACCCGTGCGGTCGGTCACCAGTTCGCTTACCGCATGGTCGTCCGGGTCGGTGGTCGGCCAGCCGTTGTCCACGTACTTGGTTTTGCGCGCCTTGCCGTCAGCATTGTCAGCCACGGCATCCATTCTGACAGGTCTTCCTCCCGCCCGCGGCGCAAGGTTGCAGGTCGGGCCTACGCTGATCAGCAATGCCTGAGCAAGCCCCGACCGAACACATCCAGGAGATCCCGCTGGGGTCCTGGCTGGCCGACCTATCCGACCAGCAGCTGATCGAGCTGCTGGAGTATCGGCCGGATCTGGCGCAGCCGCCACCGGGCAGCATCGCCGCGCTGGCCGCGCGCGCCCAGGCCCGGCAGTCGGTCAAGGCCGCCACCGACGACCTCGACTTCCTGCGGCTGGCGGTGCTGGACGCCCTGCTGGTGCTGCAAGCCGACACCGCACCCGTGCCGATCACCAAGCTGCTGTCGTTGATCGGGGACCGCGCCTGCGAAGCCGACGTGACCGAGGCGCTGGCCGACCTCAAGAAGCGAGCCCTGGTCTGGGGCGACAGCGCGGTGCGGGTCGCCGCCGACACGGGCACGGCGCTGCCGTGGCACCCGGGCCAGGTCACTCTCGAAGACGGCACACGCACCGGCGAGCAGATCGGCGAGTCGATCGCCGCGCTCGACGAGGCCCAGCGCGAGGTGCTGGACAAACTCGTCGAAGGATCACCGATGGGGCGCACTCGCGACGCCGCACCCGGGGCTCCGCCGGACCGCCCGGTGCCGCGGCTGCTGGCCGCGGGACTGCTGCGGCGCGTCGATGCCGAGACGGTGATCCTGCCCCGCCAAGTCGGGCAGGTGCTCCGCGGCGAGGAACCCGGTCCGATGCAGCTGACCGCGCCCGATCCGGTGGTGTCCACCACCGCGCCCCGCGACGTCGACGCCGCGGCCGCCGGAGCCGTCATCGACCTGCTGCGAGAGATCGACGTCCTGCTGCAGAACCTCAGCGCCACACCGGTTCCCGAGCTGCGCACCGGCGGCCTCGGCGTGCGCGAAATCAAGCGGCTTGCCAAGGCAACGGGGATCGACGAACCACGTCTGGGTCTGATCCTCGAGGTGGTGGCCGCCGCCGGGCTGATCGCCGGCGGCATGCCCGAGCCGCTGCCGTCGCACGGCGAGGCGCCCTATTGGGCTCCGACGCCGGCCGCCGACCGGTTCGCCGACATGTCCCCGGCCGAGCGGTGGCACCTGCTGGCCCGCACCTGGCTCGACCTGCCGGGCCGGCCGGCGCTGCTTGGCAGCCGCGGCCCGGACGGCAAACCGTATGCCGCCCTGAGTGATTCGCTATTTTCGACGGCGGCGCCGCTGGATCGCCAGCTGTTGCTGGGGATGCTTTCCGAGTTGGCTGCCGGCGCCGGTGTCGATGCGGCAACTGCGTCGGCGGCCCTGATCTGGCGGCGTCCGCGCTGGGGCCGGCGACTGCAGCCCGGGCCGGTCGCGGATCTGTTGACCGAAGGCCACGCGCTGGGCCTGGTGGGTCGCGGAGCAATCAGCACGCCGGGCCGCGCATTGCTGGAGGCAACCGCCGATCCCGCCGTCGTAGTCGATGCGATGACCCGGGCGCTGCCCAAGCCTATCGACCACTTCCTGGTGCAGGCGGATCTTACCGTCGTGGCGCCGGGGCCGCTGCAACGCGACCTCGCCGACCAGCTGGCCACGGTGGCTACCGTCGAATCGGCCGGTGCGGCAATGGTGTACCGGGTCAGCGAGCAGTCCATCAGGCATGCGCTCGACGTCGGCAAGACCCGCGACTGGATGCACGGGTTCTTCGCAGGCCACTCCAAAACTCCGGTGCCGCAAGGACTTACCTACCTGATCGACGATGTGGCACGCCGCCACGGACAACTCCGGATCGGCATGGCCGCGTCGTTTGTGCGGTGTGAGGACCCCGCACTGTTGGCCCAGGCCGTGGCTGCGGCCGGGGACCCGCAGCTGCGGGCTCTGGCGCCGACGGTGGCGGTGTCACCCGCGCCCATCGCCGAGGTGCTAGCCGCCTTGCGCAATGCGGGCTTCGCTCCGGCCGCCGAAGATTCGACCGGCGCGATCGTCGACGTCCGGCCGCGCGGCGCCCGGGTCCCCGCACCGAACCAACGCCGGCCCTACCGCCCGGCTCCGCGGCCCAGCAGCGAGACGTTGCACGCGGTGGTCGCGGTGCTGCGGAAGGTGACGGCGGCGCCGTTCGGCAACATCCGCGTCGACCCGGCCGTCGCGATGTCGCTCCTGCAGCGCGCGATAAAGGATGAGGCTACGGTGTTGATCGGCTACCTCGACGCCGCCGGCGTGGCGACCCAGCGGGTGGTGTCACCGATCGCCGTCCGCGGCGGGCAGCTGATGGCCTTCGACTCGTCGTCGGGGAAGCTGCGCGACTTCGCCATCCATCGCATCACCTCGGTGATGTCGGTCGATGAACGATAATGGAACCCATGACCCGACGACTCGATTGCCGCGGAGCGAGCTTGTGACCGACGGGCCGTTGATCGTGCAGTCCGACAAAACGGTGCTGCTCGAAGTCGACCATGAGCTGGCCGGCGCCGCACGCGCCGCGATCGCGCCGTTCGCCGAGCTGGAACGCGCACCCGAGCATGTGCACACCTACCGGATCACCCCGCTCGCGTTGTGGAATGCCCGCGCCGCCGGGCACGACGCCGAACAGGTCGTCGATGCGCTGGTCAGTTTCTCCCGCTACGCCGTGCCGCAGCCGCTGCTGGTCGACATCGTCGACACCATGGCCCGCTATGGGCGACTGCAACTGGTCAAGAATCCCGCACACGGCCTCACGCTGCTCAGCCTGGACCGTGCCGTGCTCGAGGAAGTGCTGCGCAACAAGAAGATCGCACCGATGCTCGGCGCTCGCATCGACGAGGACACCGTCGTCGTCCACCCCAGCGAACGAGGCAGGGTCAAGCAGCTGCTGCTCAAGATCGGTTGGCCCGCAGAAGATCTCGCCGGCTACGTGGACGGTGAGGCGCATCCGATCAGTCTGCACGAAGACGGCTGGCAGCTGCGGGATTACCAGCAGATGGCCACCGACTCGTTCTGGTCCGGCGGCTCCGGGGTGGTGGTGCTGCCGTGCGGCGCGGGCAAGACCCTGGTCGGCGCGGCCGCAATGGCCAAAGCTCAGGCCACGACCCTGATCCTGGTCACCAACATCGTGGCCGCGCGGCAGTGGAAGCGCGAGCTGGTCGCCCGCACCTCGCTGACCGAGGATGAGATCGGCGAATACTCCGGTGAGCGCAAGGAAATTCGGCCGGTCACCATTTCGACGTACCAGATGATCACCCGTCGCACCAAGGGCGAATACCGGCATCTGGAACTCTTCGACAGCCGCGACTGGGGGCTGATCATCTATGACGAGGTGCATCTGCTGCCGGCGCCGGTCTTCCGGATGACCGCCGACCTGCAGTCCAAGCGGCGACTGGGGCTGACCGCCACGTTGATCCGCGAAGACGGCCGCGAGGGCGACGTGTTCTCTCTGATCGGCCCGAAGCGCTATGACGCGCCCTGGAAAGACATTGAGGCCCAAGGCTGGATCGCACCGGCGGAGTGCGTCGAAGTCCGAGTGACGATGACCGACAACGAGCGGATGCAGTACGCGACGGCCGAGCCCGAGGAGCGCTACCGGCTGTGTTCGACCGTGCACACCAAAATCGCTGTGGTCAAGTCGATTCTGGAAAAACACCCCGGCGAGCAGACCCTGGTGATCGGCGCCTACCTGGATCAGCTCGAGGAGCTGGGCACCGAGCTGAATGCTCCGGTCATCCAAGGATCGACGAGGACCACCGAACGCGAGGCGTTGTTCGACGCCTTTCGCCGCGGCGAGATCTCGACGCTGGTGGTGTCCAAGGTGGCTAACTTCTCCATCGACTTGCCGGAAGCCTCTGTGGCGGTTCAGGTCTCGGGCACTTTCGGTTCGCGTCAGGAAGAGGCGCAGCGGTTGGGCCGGCTGCTGCGGCCCAAGTCCGACGGCGGGGGCGCCATCTTCTACTCGGTGGTGGCCCGCGACAGTCTCGATGCCGAGTACGCCGCGCACCGGCAGCGGTTCCTGGCCGAGCAGGGCTACGGCTACATCATCCGCGACGCCGACGACCTGTTGGGCCCGGCGATCTAGACTCCTGGCCGACCTGGATCTTCGCCGGGTCGTTCTCGGTCAGCCGCCCCTCGACCCGGATCACCGCCCCTTCCCCTAGGCCCAGCGGAACCCAGCTGAACCAGGCCAACGCCGAACGGCACGAAATCCTTGCCGGCAGGCCCGGCATAGGGAGGTCCGGGCGGGAACCCCTGGGTGGTCCAGGCCACCAGGGTGCCGCGACGTGGCAACAACACCTCGCTCATGTCCGCACCGCTGCAGCGCGGACACCACTGCTGTACGGGGAAGGTCGTGGCGCCACAGTCGCCGCAGCGACTGCCGATCAGCTGCGGGTCGTCGTCGGGCCAGGTCGAGATGTCGGGGGCCAGTGCCTTCTGCATCGCGCAATCCTTCGTCGTCGGCAGCACAATAAGGCGCTTTACTGAATAGTACAACGCCATTCGCACATTTCAGAAATAGCATTCTCATCGTGCCAGGCGCCGGTCTATCGCCCGGCCGCTATCGTCAAGGGATCCCCCGCCAGCCCAATACCCCCATGCGAGGACCCGACCATGCCGATCACGGTGACACTTGAACTCAGGCTCAAACCCGAAGCGGTGCCCGCGGCGCGCGAGGTCATGAGCCGGGCATTGCAAGACACCCGGGCGTTCGACGGCAACCTCGCTACCGACGTGCTGGTCGATCAGGACGACGAAGCCCACTGGCTCATCTACGAACTCTGGGACACCGTCGAGCACGACGAGGCCTACCGCAGATTTCGCGCCGGCGAAGGGAGACTGACGGAGCTTCCGCCGCTGCTCGCCGCGCCTCCCGTCAAGACCAGATACGTGACGACCGACATCTGACGGCAGCGCCCGGCACATTCACAAGGCAATCAACTCAGCGCCGGAATCACTTCACGTTCGAAAAGCTCGATGCCCGAACGGTCGTAGGCGGCCTCGGGGAAATAGCAAATGGCGCATTCACATCCCAGGTCGCGGGTCTTGGCCAGCTGCTCGATCACCTGTTCCGGCGTGCCCGTCGCCGCATCCGAAAGGCCTGCGACCATCGAATCCGCCAGCGTCTCAGGAACATAGCCCACCAGGCGGTCGCGGACCCGCTGTAACCGATCCTTGACATCGGTGTCCGAGGTCCCGATGACGGCGGTGAAGTTTGATGAGCGAACGATGGCGTCGAAGTCGGTGCCCAGCTCTCGGCAATGCTGCGCCAGCAGTTCCGACTTTCGGGTGAATGCGGTGGGCTCGGGTGTGAAGTTGGTGTACCGGGCATACTTCGCCGCGATGCGTAGCGTCACCTTTTCCCCGCCGCCGGCAATCCACAGCGGAATACCGCTGGCTTGCAGCGGCTTTGGCGATACTATGGCACCGTCTACTCGGTAGTGCTCGCCGGTGAAAGTCACTTTGCCGTCGCGCCAGGCGTCCCGCATGATCTGCACGCCCTCGTCCAGGCGAGCCAACCGCGCCTTGGCCGGCGGAAAGCCGTAACCGTAAGCGCGCCACTCATGTTCGTACCATCCGGCGCCGATGCCCATCTGGATCCGGCCGCCGGAAATGATGTCGGCGGTGGCCGCGACCTTGGCCAGGTAGACGGGGTTGCGGTAGCTCATCGCGGTGCACATCTGGCCCAGCTTGATCCGCGACGTGGTCGCGGCGTATGCCGCCATCAACGACCACGCCTCGTGAGTGGCTTCATCGGTCGGCAGCGGGACGGTATGAAAGTGGTCGTAAACCCACAGTGAATCCCACGCACTTCCGTCGGCATACGTCGCAAGGTCGCGCATCACCTCCCAGTGCTTTGCGGGTTCGATCCCCACCAGATCCATTCGCCAACCCTGCGGAATGAACAGACCAAAGCGCATAGTTAGGGACTCTAACGCGGTGTCAGGCGCCTAAGGCAGCTAACGCCGCGTACACCGGGCAGGTTCGTAACCCCGGGCGCGGCGCATCGCCGAAACCGCAGACAACAGTCCTGCAGTCCTTTTCCAGCCGGTCGCGCCAGCCCAGCACCATATCGACAAGCCCGAGATCTGCCAGCATCGTCAATCCGGCCACCACCACCGGGCCGTCGCGGTGCCGGTGTTGGAAATCGAAATAGCCCTCCAGAAACTCGCGGGCATTCGTGTCGCTGCTGCCCGGTGGGCTCACCCGGGCGGTCGCGAAGTTGAACACCAAGGGCGTGCGCCGCTATGACTCGATGCGGTTCAAGGAATACCGCGAGCTAACCTGCAGTGAGCGCGGCGCCGGCGAGCCGCCGGCGCCAGTCGGCACGGCCCCCGAAAACCGAGTTTTCCGGGGCCGTGCTGTCTGTTTGCAGCCGAAACTACGTCAACGAGTCCGGCGGCAGGAAACGGTCGCCGTACTTGGCGGCCAACTCCTTGGCACGGGTCACAAAGGCTTCCTTGCCGATCCCGGCCGGCCCCTGGTAGCCGACGATGAACTGTGCGCTGCCGCCGGTCCACGGCGGGTAGCCGATGCCCATGATCGACCCGATGTTGGCGTCGGCCGTGGACGTAAGCACACCCTCGTCGAGGCACTTCTGGGTTTCCAGCGCCTCGGCGAACAGCATCCGGTCGATCATGTCCTGCAGCGGCGGCGCCGACGTCCCCGACTTGAACGTCTCCCGCAGCCCCGGCCACAAGCCGGTTCGCTTACCGTCGACGTATTCGTAGAAGCCCGCACCCTTGAGGCGGCCGGACCGCCCGAGCTCGATCATCTTCTCGACGACCGCCTCGGCGGGATGCGGCTCGTAGGTGCCGCCCGCATCCTCGACACCCTTACGGGTGGCGACGGCGATCTTGTGCATCAGCTCCAGGTTGAGCTCGTCGGACAGCTGTAGCGGCGGCGCCGGGTACCCGGCCTGCGACCCGGCCTGTTCGATCGACGCCGGCTCCACGCCCTCGCCGAGCATCGCCAGCGCCTCGTTGACGAAGGTGCCGATGACCCGTGAGGTGAAGAAGCCGCGGCTGTCGTTGACTACGATCGGGGTCTTGCCGATGGCCAGCGTGTAGTCGAACACCCGGGCCAGCGCCTCGTCAGAGGTCTTCTCGCCCTTGATGATTTCCACCAATGGCATCTTGTCGACCGGTGAGAAGAAGTGGATCCCGATGAAGTCCTCCTGCCGCTTGACGCCGGTCGCCAGACCGGTGATCGGCAGCGTGGAGGTGTTGGACCCCAGCACCGCGTTGGGCTCGACGATGTCTTCGATCTCCTGGAACACCTTGTGTTTGAGTTCCTGGTTCTCGAAGACGGCTTCGATGACGAAGTCAACACCCTTGAGATCCGCGGGGTCGCCCGTTGGGGTGATGCGCGCCAGCAGGGCGTCGCTGCGCTCCTGCGTGGTGCGACCCCGCTCGAGCGCCTTGGCCTCCAGTTTTTCGGAGTAGCCCTTGCCCTTCTGCGCGGCCTCCACAGTGACGTCTTTGAGCACCACGTCGTAGCCGGCCTTGGCCGAGACGTAGGCGATGCCGGCGCCCATCATGCCCGCGCCCAGCACCCCGATCTTCTTGATCGGGGTCTTGGCGATCCCGTCGGGACGCGACTTACCGGCATTGATGGCCTGCAGGTCGAAGAAGAACGCCTGGATCATGTTCTTGGCGACCTGGCCGGTGACCAGCGAGGCGAAGTACCGGCTCTCGATGCGGCTGGCCGTGTCGAAGTCGACCTGGGCACCTTCCACCGCGGCGGCCAGGATGGCCTTGGGTGCCGGCATCGGCGCACCCTTGAGCTGCTTGCGCAGCAACGCGGGGAATGATGGCAGGATCGACGCCAACCCGGGGGACGACGGGGTGCCGCCGGGCATCTTGTAGCCCTTCTTGTCCCACGGCTGCTCATGGCTGTCGGGGTTGGCCTTGATCCAAGCCTTGGCGGCGGGCACCAATTCCTCGACGGTGGGCAGCAATTCGTCGACCAGTCCGATTTCCTTGGCCTTGGCCGGCTTGAACCGGGTGCCTTGGGACAGGATGTTGACGAACGCGTTCTGGATCCCGAACATCCGCACCGTGCGCGTCACGCCGCCGCCGCCGGGCAGCAGGCCCAGCGTCACCTCGGGCAAGCCGAGCTGGCTGCCCTTGACGTCCGCCGCGATGCGGTGGTGGCAGGCCAGCGCGATCTCGAGTCCGCCGCCAAGCGCGGCGCCGTTGATCGCGGCGACCACGGGCTTGCCCAGCGTCTCCAGGGTGCGCAGTTGTTTCTTGACCGTCTCGACAGTGTCGAACGATTGTCCGGCGTCCTCGGGCCCGGCCTTGATCATGGACGTGAGATCACCGCCGGCGAAAAAAGTCTTCTTCGCGCTGGTGATCACCACGCCAGTGATCGAATCCTTTTCGGCGACAAGGCGATCCACGGCCTTGCCCATCGACTCGATGTAGGCCTCGTTCATCACGTTGGCCGACCCCGACGGGTCGTCCATGGTCAGCGTGACAATGCCGTCGGCGTCCTTGTCCCACTGGATTGTATTGTCGGGCATGACTTTTAAACCCTCTCGATAACCGTCGCGACGCCCATGCCGCCGCCGATACATAGCGTGACGAGCGCCCGTCGGGCATTGCGGCGCTCCAATTCGTCGACCATAGTGCCCAGGATCATCGCGCCGGTAGCGCCCAGCGGGTGGCCCATCGCGATGGCGCCGCCGTTGACGTTGAGCTTCTCGTCGGGGATGTTCAGATCCTTCTGGAATTTCAGCACCACCGCGGCAAACGCCTCATTGAGCTCGAATAGATCGATGTCGTCGACGGTCAGCCCGGCCCGGTCAAGCACCTTGAGGGTGGCCGGGGTGGGGCCAGTCAGCATGATCACCGGGTCGGCGCCGCTGGTGGCGGTGGCCACGATGCGGGCCCGCGGGGTCAAATTGGCGGCCTCCCCCGCCTTTTCTGAGCCGATCATCACCAGGGCGGCACCGTCAACGATCCCGGAGCTGTTCCCGCCGGTGTGGACGTGGTTGATCTTCTCCACCCAGTGGTACTTCTGCAGCGCGACGTCGTCGAAGCCGCCCATCGCCGCCAGGCCCTCGAAGGCGGGCTTCAGCTTGGCCAGACCTTCCATGGTGGTGTCGGGCCGCATGTGCTCGTCGTGGTCGAGAATCAGCAGGCCGTTCTGGTCGCGGACCGGAACCACCGACTTGGCGAAGTAGCCGCCCGACCATGCGGCGGCGGCCTTCTCCTGGCTGCGCAACGCGTAGCGGTCGACGTCTTCGCGGGAGAAGCCCTCGATGGTGGCGATCAGGTCGGCGCCGATGCCCTGCGGAACGAACATGACGTCGTAGTTGGTCTCCGGGTCGAGGCCCATGGCGCCACCGTCGGAACCCATCGGCACCCGGCTCATGGACTCGACGCCGCCGGCCAGCACCAGGTCGTCCCACCCGGAGCGCACCTTCTGCGCGGCGGTGTTGACGGCCTCGAGGCCCGAAGCGCAGAACCGGTTGAGCTGCACACCGCCGGAGGTGACCGGCATGCCCGACGCCAGCACCGCGGCCCGGGCAATGTCACCACCCTGGTCACCGACGGGTGAAACGCAGCCCAGGATGACGTCGCTGATCAGGTTCTCATCCAGGTCGGGGTTGCGCTTGCGCAGCTCCTCGATCAGGCCGACGACCAGGCTCAAGGGCTTGACCTCGTGCAACGATCCGTTCTTCTGCTTGCCACGCGGGGTGCGGATGGCCTCGTAGATAAAGGCTTCTTCGGGCATGTCGATTTCCTGTTCGGGGGAAAGGGGGCTAGATCCGTCTTCAAGACTAGGTCCAGTAGGGGAACACTAACAGGGGCCCTCGGCCAACCTGTTGGTTGGTCAAGAGTTTGCAGGTCGGCGCAGTTGTGGAAAATGTGCACCGCAGATGTCGCACCGGCCACATAGAGGTCAATGGGTCCAACAGTGCCTAGGTGGCAGATGCGATAGAGGCTGCCCGTCAGCGGTCGCACCGCCGTTCGGCATCATTGTTGCGCCTAAGCTCGTCTGCCATGACGGTGTCGCGGCTGCAGCCCTACGCGACGACGGTGTTCGCCGAGATGTCGGCGCTGGCCGCCCGTGTTGGCGCGGTGAACCTCGGGCAGGGGTTTCCCGACGAGGACGGGCCACCGGCGATGCTCAAGGCCGCACAAGACGCCATCGCCGGCGGCGCCAACCAATATCCGCCGGGGATAGGCGTCGCGTCCCTGCGGCAGGCCATCGCCGCGCAGCGCCACCGCCACTTCGGCATCGAGTACGACCCGGATACCGAGGTGCTGGTCACGGTCGGGGCCACCGAAGCCATTGCCGCGTCCGTGCTCGGCCTCGTCGAGCCGGGCTCGGAGGTGCTGCTTATCGAGCCGTTCTACGACTCCTACTCGCCGGTGGTGGCGATGGCCGGCGCGCATCGGGTTTCCGTGCCGCTGGTGGCCGACGGCCGCGGCTTTGCCCTGGACGCCGACGCGTTGCGACGCGCGGTGACGCCGCGCACCCGGGCGTTGATCGTCAATTCTCCGCACAATCCGACCGGCGCGGTGCTGGGCCGGGCCGAGCTGGCGGCCATCGCGGAGATCGCGGTGGCCGCGGACCTTGTGGTGATCACCGACGAGGTATACGAGCACTTGGTGTTTGACGGCCACGATCACCAACCGCTGGCCGGTTTCGACGGCATGGCCGGACGGACGATCACGATCTCGAGCGCGGCCAAGATGTTCAACTGCACCGGCTGGAAGATCGGATGGGCTTGCGGCCCTGCGCAACTCATTGGCGGGGTGCGCGCGGCCAAACAGTATCTGAGCTATGTGGGCGGCGCGCCGTTTCAGCCGGCGGTGGCCGTTGCGCTGGACAGCGAGGACGACTGGGTGGCCGCGCTGCGCAGTTCTTTGCAGACCAGACGCGATCGGCTGGCCTCGGGACTGACCGAGATCGGTTTCGAGGTGCACGAAAGCTACGGCACCTACTTCGTATGCGCAGACCCGCGTCCGCTGGGCTACCACGACAGCACGGCATTCTGCGCGGCGCTGCCGGAGAAGGCGGGGGTGGCCGCTATCCCGATGTCGGCGTTCTGCGACCCCGCGGCGCAGCACGCCGACCTGTGGAATCACTTGGTGCGCTTCGCCTTCTGCAAACGCGAGGACACCCTCGACGAGGCGATCAGACGACTTGCCACACTGCGCGACGGGGCTATCCGGTTTTGCCCATGATGTGATTTCGCAGTCCCTCGAGGGCGGCGTGCAGGATCTTCTTGCGTGCCCGCTTGATCCAGAACTCGGGCAGCGGAGCCGACGGCTCGACCGTGAGGGTGAACCGTACCCGGGTCTTGTCTTCGCCCTCGCGGCGCAGGTTGTACTCGCCGTGCTGCCCGTGTTGCTGAGCGGTCTTGTGGGCGTCCCAGACCATCCAGTCCGGCCCCCAGTGGTATTCGAGCAGTTGGGTGTCCACGATGCCGGTCACTTTGACGGTGACCTTCACGTGGTGCGGTCGACCGTCGGGATGGGTGTCGACGACCTCGACCCGCTTGTGCACCGAAGACCATGACGGCACCGCGTCCATGTCGGCGAGCGCCTCCATGATCACCTCAGGGGGCGCATCAATGACGATTTCGCTCGACGCTTGGACAGCCACTGCCACCAAGTTAGCAACCACGGGCCGGCTCGCGGTGCGGCGGAAACGGAACTATGTCAGAGGATCCCGGTTGCTGTGGCCGCTGATCAGTTCGGTCAACCCTTTCGCCGCGGCATCCAGCACGTGTTCGCTGGCCCGCTTGACGATGAAGCCGGGAATCGGGCCGGCCGGTTCGACGGTGATGTCGAACCGCACGCGTGACGAGTCGACGCCTTCGGGCTTGACGGTGGTCTCGATGTGCTGGCCATGCTGCTGGAAAGTCTGGTCGGCATCCCAGCACATCCAGTCCGGGCCCCAGTGATATTCCAGGATCTCCTTGTCGACCAGCCCTAGAATTTTGACCACGGCTTTCACATGATGAGGGCGACCATCCGGGTAATAGTCGATCACTTCCACCCGTTTGTGCAGCGGTGACCAGGACGTCAGCACACTCACATCTGCCAGCGCCTCCATGACCACTTCCGGAGGCGCATCGATGATGATCTCCCGCGATGCTTTGACGGCCACCAAGCTCAAGCTAGCAACGCCGCCCTATTCGCGGACGTGTTCGAGACAATTCGAAAGAATAGGTGACTACCAGTTTATTTCGTCGATCGGCGTGGTTGCTGCCGGCGGTGCCGCGACGGGTCCGGCCGGGGTGCGCGAGAAGCGCGGCGCGGGTGCGGCCTGGTCCACACCGTCGACGTTGATCACCGTCGATCGGGCTCTCAGGTGGGCGTTGCCGGCCGCTTCGCTCCAGGTCAGCACCGGAGTCACACACGCGTCGGTGCCGGCGAAGACCTCGGTCCACTCGTCGCGGGTCCGGCCGGCGAACCGCTCGGCGAAGATGTCGCGCATCCGCGGGTACGAGCCGACGTCGAGCTGGTTCGACACGTCGTCGGCCGTCAGGCCGAGCCCGGCCAGCAGCGCCGCGAAGAACTGCGGCTCGATGGCGCCCACCGCTAGATATTTGCCGTCGGCCGTTTCATAGCAACGGTAGAACGGGGCGCCGCCGTCGAGCAGGAACGATTCGCGTTCGTCGCGCAAACTCCCGATTGCCTTCATGGTCCACATCATCTGGGCCAGCACGCTGACCCCGTCGACCATCGCGGCGTCGATCACCTGGCCCTTGTCCGACCGCTCCCGCTCATACAGCGCGGCCACGATGCCCAGCAGCACCAGCATGGAGCCGCCGCCGAAGTCGGCTACCAGGTTCAGCGGCGGCATCGGCGGCCGGTCGGCGTAGCCGAGCGCCGACAACGCACCGGTCTGCGACAGGTAGTTGATGTCGTGGCCGGCCGTCGATGCCAGCGGCCCGTCCTGTCCCCAGCCGGTGATGCGCGCGAAGATCAGTCGCGGATTGACCGCCGCGCAGTCGTCGGGACCGATGCCGAGCCGCTCGCAGGTGCCGGGACGAAAGCAGTCCAGCAGCACATCGGCCTTGGCGGCCAACGCCAGCAACGCACCGGGCTGGGCCTTGACATCCAGGTCCACGATCCGCTTCCCGCGATGCAGCAGATCCCGGTCCTCGGACGGCATGGTCAACCCGCCGGGACGGCGCACCCGCACCACATCGGCGCCCAGGTCGGCCAGCACCATCCCGGCATGGGGGCCCGGTCCGATGCCGCCGAGTTCGATGACCTTCACCCCCGCCAAGGGTCCCCCGCCGGTCACGGTGGCTAGCCGCCCTTCTTGACCTTGAGCACCCGCTTGCGCAGCCCGTCGGTATTGATCTCGATGACCCCTTTGATGGCGCGTTTGATCACGAAGCCGGGCAGCGGCACCAGCGGGTCCAGGCTCAGGTCGAACTTCGTCCGGGTCTTGTCGCCCTCCGAGGTGAGCGTGTAGCCGCCCTCTTGGTTACGCGACGCCTTGCCGCTTTCCTGCGTCCAGGTGACACCGTCGTCGCGCCAGCTGTAGGCGAGCACGATTTCGTCGGTGACTCCGGCGGTCTTGACTTTCATCCGGGCTCGCCGCGGCCGGCCGTCGTCGTGACGTTCGAGCACTTCGGCGCTCTGATGGATGTCGGACCATTCGGGCATGGCCTCGATGTCGGCGACGACGTCGAGGATTTCCTTGGGGCTTGCTTCGATGACTACTTCGCGGGATTCCTTGACTGCCATGGCGCCGACGATAGCGCGACCGCGCCGCGGCGGGAATGGTTTCGCCCGGCGTACCGTCGTCTTCGTGACCGATCGTGCGGCTGGCCCCAACGAACCCGTATACACCGTCGGCGACTACCTGCTGGACCGCCTCGCCGAACTCGGCGTTTCCGAAATCTTCGGCGTGCCCGGCGACTACAACCTGGAGTTCCTCGACCATATCGTGGCCCATCCAGCCATCCGGTGGGTGGGCAACGCCAACGAGCTCAACGCCGGCTATGCCGCCGACGGTTACGGGCGGTTGCGCGGAATGTCGGCGGTGGTAACGACATTCGGTGTCGGAGAACTGTCGGCGGCCAATGCGATCGCGGGCAGTTACGCCGAGCATGTGCCGGTGGTCCACATCGTCGGCGGCCCCTCCAAAGACGCCCAGGGCACCCGCCGGGCGCTGCACCATTCGCTCGGCGACGGGGACTTCGAGCACTTCTTTCGGATCAGCCGCGAAATCACTTGCGCCCAAGCCAATCTCATGCCGGCAACGGCATGCCGGGAGATCGATCGGGTGCTGTGCGAGGTGCGGGAGCAGAAGCGGCCCGGATACCTACTGTTGTCCACCGACGTGGCCCGCTTCCCCACCGAAGCGCCCAGCGCCCCCCTCCCCCGATACGGCGGCGGCACCAGCCCGCGCGCGCTGTCGCTGTTCACCGAAGCCGCTGCCGCACTGATCGGCGAGCACCAGCTCACCGTGCTGGCCGACTTGCTGGTTCATCGGTTGCGGGCGGTCGGCGAGCTGGAGGTGTTGCTGGCCGCCGATGTGGTGCCGCATGCCACGCTGATGTGGGGCAAGAGCCTGCTCGACGAGAGTTCTCCCAACTTTCTGGGCATCTATGCCGGAGCCGCCAGCGCGGAGCGGGTGCGTGCGGCGATCGAGCAGGCTCCGGTGCTGGTGACGGCCGGGGTGGTGTTCACCGACATGGTCAGTGGGTTCTTCAGCCAGCGGATCGATCCGGCGCGCACCATCGACATCGGCCAGTACCAATGCACCGTCGCCGGTGAGGTGTTCGCGCCGCTAGAGATGAGCGCCGCGCTGCGCGCGCTGGCCGAGATCCTGGCGGGGCGCGGGATATGCTCACCCCCCGTGCCGGCGCCGGATGACCACCGGCCGCCGCCGACGCCGCGGCGCGACGACCCGCTGACCCAGCGGATGCTGTGGGACCGGGTCAACGACGCGCTCACGCCCGGCAACGTGGTGCTGGCCGAGCAGGGCACCTCGTTCTACGGCATGGCGGACCACCGGTTGCCGCACGGCGTCACCTTCATCGGTCAACCCCTTTGGGGCTCAATCGGTTACACGCTACCGGCGGCGCTCGGGGCCGCGGTGGCCCATCGCGACCGCCGGACGGTGCTGTTGATCGGTGACGGAGCCGCTCAACTGACCGTCCAGGAGATCGGCAACTTCTCCCGCGAGGGGCTGTCGCCAGTCATCGTGGTGGTCAACAACGACGGCTACACCATCGAACGGGCGATACACGGCGAAACGGCCCCCTACAACGACATCGTCGACTGGAGTTGGACCGCCATCCCCAGCGCGCTGGGAGTGGCCGATCACCTGGCGTTCCGGGCGCAGACGTACGGCGAACTCGATGACGCGCTCACCGCGGCCGCGGCGCACCGGGACCGCTTGGTGCTCGTCGAGGCGGTGCTGCCGCGGCTCGAAATCCCGCACCTACTCGGCGATCTCGTCGCGCCCACGTCGTCGGACGGCACCGCGCGCCGCTGACTCAGGACCGGTGCGGTGTCCGCTCCGCGACAGCACCGCCTCGACGAGCACCAAGGATCGCGCGAATGGTGTGCCGGCATCGTCCGCAGTCGGCGCCCGCTCCGCAGGCCTGGGCCACATCCTTGGTGGTCGAGGCGCCGGCAGCAACGGCCTCGGCCACCATCTGGCTGGTGACGCCGTTACACAGGCAGACATACATCGAGCGATCCGCTCAATCCGTCTCGATCCGCATCATCTCCGAAAGCCGGCCGACGAACAGCGGTGGGTAGGCACCCACTCCGGCGCGGCCCATCCATTGGGCCGCGGCATCGGGATGGTCGATCCACTCCAGGGCGCGCCCTTCGTCCGGGAATTCCTGCAGAATCAGGACCTCGTGCTCGTCGTCGAAAGCCTGGAAAACCCACGTCTTTCGGATGCCGGCGGCGGTGAACCGCGCCATCGCAAGGCCGACCTCGGCGGTCAGTGTCGACACGTCGTCCACCGACGCGATTCCGGCCACCACGACCCCCGGTGCCCGGCCGGCGGCCCCCGCGGCCGGAGCCTCGGCAATGAACCTGTCCACGATCTCGCCGGCGAAGACCGCCGGGATGTCCGCGACGCCCGCCGCGTCGAACCATTCGAAGAAGACCCGGGAGCGCAGCAGCTCCACGATCGGTTCGCGGCTGTGCACGCCGATCATCACCAGGACTCGGCCGTAGTCGTGGGTCGAGGTATAGACCAGAACGTGGTGGGCTCCGATCGCGGCCAGCGCCGACTTCTTGCGCTGCAACAACGGCCACACTCGGCTCGGATCCGGGACCCGGTAGTCGGACGCGATCACCATCGAATGGATCTCATTGGTCATGCTCGTATTCCCGTCACCCGCAGACCCCCGATCTACACCGACCTACACCGGATCGAACGATGAGATGAGCCACTTCCCGTCGGCTTTGGTCAGCTTGACCATGACGCTGCTGGACGTCAACGTCGGCTCCGGCCGGTCGGCGCTCTGGGTGCTTTGGTTGACGAACACCAGCACGACGGCCGAGTCCGGATGCAATTCGGATACGGCGGCGCGAAGCACCACCGCGCTCGTCTTGACCGACTTCTGCTTGGCGGCCGGTGCGACGATCTGTTGGGTGAACTGGTCGTAATACGACAAGAAGTCGCCGGTCAAATGTGATCTCGCGGAAGAGAAATCGCGCTCCAGAGTATCTGGAGAGTACGACAGGATGGCGATGGTGCCATCGGTAGCCGCCGCGACCGCCGACTTGGCGGCCTGGTCATCGACTTCGCGGTCCGGTCGGTAGGAGGAGAAATACAGTCCTGCCAGCAGCGCCAGCGAGGCCGCCACTAGCAACGCCATCAGGGCAGCGATCACCTTGCGGCGCTTCGGCCGTGCGCGCCGGACGCCATCGCTCGGCGAGGCCGGGTCGGCCTCCACAGTCTCCTCGACCGACGTTTTCTCTGCGGTCATGGCACGAACTCGACTTTCGACATCTTGAGCTGGTCACCGTCGCGGGTGATGGTCACGATCAACCGGAACTTGCGGGGATCCTGCTTGGCTCCGGCGGCATTGGTGACTTCGGACGTCGAGGCGACCAGCACCACCGCCGAGTCGTCGGTCATGGTGTCCACGTCGACGGCGACCGCCTGGACGGTGCCCTGCTCGACCACCTTCGACTGTTCGACCACCTTGATGAAATCGTCTGCCACCTTTGCCATATCATCACGAAACGTCCCGGTGGAGTTGTCCAGGATGCGCTGCACACCCTGCTTGGCGTTGGTGAAGTCCAGCGATGTCAACGTCACCACGCCCTGTCGCGCCGCTGCGGCGAACTCAGCCATTCGCTCACGGTGGCGGGTGGCGTCGCGATGCTTCACCACCATGTACAGGCTGCCCGACAGCGCGGCCAGAATGACGATGACGGCCAGCGCAGCGGCAACCGCGGACCGGGTGAGCCGCAGCCTGCGCCGGCGCCGCGCCGGCGCCTCGTCGGCATCGACGTACACATCGACCACCGCGACGTCGCTGTCGTCGCCCCCTACGTCCAAACCACGCTCGGCGTTGACGGTTTCAGCTTCCACCGGGGGCTCGGAATCGTCCGGCTCACCCTTGGATACCTCCGCGCCGACTTCTTCGGTGGCCGGGCCTTTGGCCGGGCCGTCGGCCACTTCGGCCTGGCGGCGCAACTGAATTGCGCGGGCGCGGGCGCGGGCGGCGGCGGCCAGGGCTTCGGCTTCGGCGGCCTCGGCTTCGGCCTGTTCGGCCAATGCCCGCAATTCAGCTGCGGTGCTTGCGGTTTCGTCGTCGCTCACTAGAATCGATCTCGGGTCAGCGGCGTTTTGGTTGCTGCCGGCGCTCATGATTCACCGGCCCGACGGGGCGACTGCTCGGGTAACTCAACGCGGATCTCCTCTACCCCTGGTCCGCCAGTGGCCAGACGTCGCTGTTGCGCAACCCTACTAGGCAAGGCCGACATCACGCGAGCACCCGGGCCGACGTCGCGGCCGCCGGCCAGGTGCTGGCGCCCGCCGCACGGCATCGCCGGTCCTTGGAGAGCCAAGTCATCACCTTCCACCCCGAGGTCACGCCGCAGCCACGCCAAATAATCCTACATCCAGCGGAAATAGCATTCTCATAGCCAGCACATCGCCGGTTTAACGCAACCGGTCTTTGACCACCTTGCCGGTGGCATTGAGCGGAAGCGCGTCGACAAACTGCACCGAGCGCGGCACCTTGAACCCCGCCATGCGCTCCCGGCACCAGCTGATCAATTCGTCGGCACTGACAACACCTTTGCGAACGACGAACGCTTTGCCCACCTGCCCGAGCCGGTCGTCGCAAACACCGATCACGGCGGCCTGCGCGACCGCCTCATGCTCGAGCAGGAAGCCTTCGATCTCAGCGGGATAGGCGTTGAATCCGCCCACGATGAACATGTCCTTCTTGCGGCCGACGACGCGCAGCCGACCCGCTTGGTCCAGGCTGCCCAGATCCCCGGTGTGCAGCCAGCCCTGGTCGTCGATGGCCTCAGCGGTGGCGACCGGGTCGTCGAGATAGCCCTTCATCACGTTGTACCCGCGCACCAGGATCTCGCCGTCGTCGGCGATGCCGACCTCGATGCCATCGCAGGGCACGCCGGCGGTGGTCGCGATGTCCTCGAACGAATCCTCGGGCCGCGACAGCGTCACGGTGCCCGCCTCGGTCAGGCCGTAACCGGTCATGAGGGTCTGGAAGGGCAGCTCGGTGCGCACCCGCCGGATCAGCTCCACCGGAATGTCGGCGGCGCCCGTCACCCCCGCGCGCAGCGACGACAAATCCCGCTCACCCTGGGCCCCGAGTAGCGAATGATACAGTGTCGGCGGTCCCGGCAGCATCGTAATCCGTTCCCGCTCAATCAATTCCAACACCCAACCGAGGTCGAATACGGGCACCGGAACGATCGTGGCGCCCCGGATCAGCGACGCGATGCAACCGGCCTTGTACCCGAAGATGTGAAAAAACGGGTTGACGATCAGATAGCGGTCACCCTGGCGCAGGTCGGCGCGGTCGCACCACTCCGCGTAGTGCCGCAACGTCTGCGCATGGTCCATCAGCACGCCCTTGGGCCGCCCGGTGGTTCCCGAGGTGTAGATGATGTCGGCGACATCTGAGCCGCTGACCGCACGCTCGAAGGGCTTGCCGCTGTCGAGGAACCCCGATTTGACGTCGATCACCGGGATGGCGCCGGGGATAACGAAATCCAGTCCCAGAAAGCCCTTCTCGACGAGCACGGCCTTGGCGCCGCTGCGTTCGATGATGTCGGCCGCCTCGGCCGCCTTGAAGCGGGTGTTGACCGGAACCAGCACGCCGCCGGCCGTCAGCAGCCCGAACGCGGCGATGATCCATTGCGCCGAGTTGGGCGCCCAGATCGCAACCCGGTCACCTTTGTCGATTCCGGTCGCGGCGAACGCACCCGCGGCCCGGCGCACCCGGTCGGTCAGCTCGGTGAACGTGAGCCGCAGCGGTCCGTCGACGACGGCTTCGGCGTCGCCGAACCGGTCCGCCGCGCTGCCGACCATCTCGGGGATGGTTTCCCATGGTGGTTCGTCCCGGCGCCGCGGCGCCGACTGCGTCATACCGAAACGAGCCGAGACAGGTTGCCGCCCATGATCTTTGCCTGATCGTCGACACTGAGGTACTGCAGCGCATCGGCGTAATGTCGCGGTGCCGCGAGCCCTTCCGGATGCGGGTAGTCCGAGCCGTACAGCACGTGGTCCACCCCGATCAGGTCGACGAGGTCCCGGATCCCGTCCTCGTAGAACGGACTGATGTGGATGCGGTTCTTGATCTCTTCGACCGGGTCGCCGCCGGGGAAGCTTTCCGGTGTCTTCTTGTAGACGTCGGCCAACTGTTCCAGCAGCGGGAACAACCACTTCGACCCTGCTTCGATGACCGCGACCTTGAGTTGCGGGAAGCGGTACAACGCGCCGTGAATCACCCAGGACGCCGCCGCATCCTGCACCGGGCGCCACTCGTTGAGCATCGCGAATGCGTTGGTCTGGAAGGGCAGCATCTCTTTGTCGCCGCCGTCCCATTCCGCGGTATAGCGGGCATAGCCGCTGTCCGACGAGTGCATGGCCACCAGCACGTCATGCTCGACGCAGCGCCGCCAGAACGGGTCGAACTCCGGCAGCGCGAACGACCTCGGGCCGCGGTACCCAGGAACCGGCGCCGGCCGCACCAACACCGCCCGGGCGCCGCGTCGCACCACCCAGTCCAGCTCGTCGATCGCCTTCTCCACGATCGGCAGGCTGATCACCGGCACGGTGAAGATGCGGTTCTGATAGTTGAAGCCCCACACCTCGTCCAGCCACTGGTTCAGCGCGTGCACGACCACATGGATGAGCAGCGGGTCGTCGCGCATGCGTTCTTCGACCAGGCTGGCCAATGTCGGGAACATCAAACTGCGGTCGACGCCCAACTCATTCATCAGCTCCAGCCGCGGACCGGGTTCGCGAAAGGCCGGAATCGACCGCATCGGCTCGCCGAAGATCTCCCGGCGGCTCTTGCCTTCCGGGTTTCCCACCCTGAAGTACTCCTCCATCGCCCCCGGACGGGCGACCACCTCGAACGTGGGATTGGGGATGTAGTCGCTGATCTGGCCGCGTATCGCGATCTTGGTCCGCCCCTTCACCTGGACGTACTGGATCACGTTTTGGTACTGCTTGGGCAGGTATTTGGTGAGCGATTCCTCGGTCTCGTAGAGATGATTATCCGCATCGAACAACGGATACGACAGCGCGCCCGACGACATGGAATCCTCCTTCGCGATTTACGAGAATAGTATTCTCTTCACCGGGTTCGCCGCAACGGGCTCCGGTGGCGTGCGTCAGCAGCGTGCGTCAGCAGCGGGCTTAGCAGCGGGCGGCGATCCGGAACTCGGCGGTGGCCGGCTGGCTGGTGGCGGTGTCGAAGCCGTTGGCGGTGCCGCTGACGGTGAACGTATTGTCGGCGAAACTGGTGTGGGCGTCGCCACCGTCGCCATCGGAGAACCTGCCGGTGAAACCGGCGAGATCGCGGATGCGGACCGACTTGGCGGCAATCGGTTGGGCCCATTGATCGATGACCAGCGTCGCCCCGGAGTCGCCATCGCCGACCTCGATCGTCCTGTGCGAGGGAAATCCCGAGCCTTAACGGCGATGCTATTCTCCAAGCAAGAGAATGCCAATATCGCCGCTCGCCCGGAAGCACTGACGCATGGTGGACCTCGAGTTCGACAAGTCGGGTAACGGGTTGGCGGTGCTCACCATCGACCGCCCGCACGCGCGCAACGCCATCGCGCCGGACACCATGGACCAGCTGCAGACGGCACTCGAGGCGGCGGCGGGCGCGAGTGCGCTGGTGATCAGGGGCGCCGGGGACCGGGCCTTCGTGTCCGGCGGTGACCTCAAGGAGCTGAGCTCGCTGCGAACCGAGGAGGACGCCTCGGCGATGGCGAAGCGGATGCGCTCCATCTGCGACCAGCTCGCGGCTTTTCCGGCTCCGGTGATCGCCGTGCTGAACGGCCACGCCTTCGGCGGTGGCGCCGAAGTGGCTGTCGCCGCAGACATCCGGATTGCCGCCGACGACATCAAGATCGCGTTCAATCAGGTGGAGCTGGAGATCATGCCGGCCTGGGGCGGCGCCGAGCGACTGGCCGCGCTGGTCGGGAAGAGCAAGGCGCTGCTGCTGGCGGGCACGGGAACGACGCTCGACGCCATCGAGGCCGAACGGATCGGCCTGGTGGATCTTGTGCTGCCCCGCGCCTCGTTCGACTCGCCGGATCGTGGCTGGCGATCGGTTGCCGCAGCCCTGGCGCGCCACCCGGCGACCGAGATCAAGCGGGTGATCAGCGGTGTTTCGGCTGATGAAGCGATAGCATCCTTTGCACGACTGTGGGTGGCGGAGGCTCATTGGCAGGCCGCGGCGCGAGTGCGCAACCGCACGTCCGGTCCCCGCCGGCCGGCTGGAGGCGCGACATGATCACGACCAGGAGGCAACTGGGTTTCGGCTTGGCGGTTTTGCTGGCGGGCGCGGGTCTGATGGCAAGCACCGGCCGGTCACACGCCGACGACACACCCATGCATCAGGTCCGGTACACCATCTCGGCGAAGCTCCCGATCTACGCTGACATCTATTACCAGGACCAGGATCCCGCCGTCTTTTCCGACTACAGCCACAACCCCTATCAGTTCACACCGAACATCCAGGCCGACATCGCTCCGGGCAGGCCGTGGACCATGCAGGTCATGCTGGCCAATCCCGACCAGTGGGCAATGGTCACCGCCAGCACCGGCCCGGAACCGGGCACACCGATGTTTCATTGCGATCTGGCCGTTGACGGGGTCGTCGTCGTCGCCAAGGACGGTCCCCGCGGCGTGCTCTGTTCGCTGCGCAACTGGTGACTCGGCGCGGCTGTGTTATCCCTCGACCGGCTGCGGCTCACCCTCCAGACGGCGCAGGTAGCGCTCGACCACTTCCACTGTTTCGGCATGTCCGCCCGACATGCCTAGCCCCTGCTCGATCACCAGAAATCGCGAAATACTGGTCATCAGCACCGTCCACACCACTGGCGGCACGTCCTGGGTGTCTACGTGGTAGTGCTGCAGCGCGGCCGTCAACGCCACCCGCTGCCGTTCGCGGAAACGTTCAGCGTAGTAAGCGATTTCGGACCGCATCGCCTTACGATGGTTCGCCAGCGCCATGAATTCCATTGTCATCTTTGCGAACCCGGGCTCGGTGCCGAACCGCCACAGCGCCCACAGCGGTTGCGGCGACTCGAGCGCTCGGTCCTGCACCCGCAGACCGGCTTCGGCGCGACGGCGAAACACCTCCAGGAACAACTCATCCATGGTGCGGAAGTAGTAGTGCACCAATTGCGGCTTCAACCCGGCCTTACCCGCCAGGCGGCGCGAAGTCACTGCCGCATAGCCCTCTTCGAGCATCAGTTGCTCGGCGGCGTCGAGCAGCAGGCCGCGATTCTTCGCGTCCGGCGCCCCGATCCGGCGAGCCGATGTCATGCCCTCACTCCGTATTTTCGATGCCTCGACGTCGACCACGCCGATCGTAGCGATGTCGCCGTGGTGGCCGGGTAGTCCGCCTTGACCATGACATTACCGCCATGCTAAGCAGGTGCTCAGCACATCGTCGGATTCGGGCGGCGGAAGCTATCGCCGCCGAGGGCCCATTCGGCAAACGCCAGCTGCGGGAGGCACGCGCGACATGAGCGACTACCATTCGATCGACTTTTTCACCGACCCGTCGCTGGTCCCCGACCCTTACCCGTATTTCGATTACTTGCGCGGCAAAAATCCGGTGCTGCGGCTGCCGCACTACGGCGTCGTCGCCGTCACCGGGTATGACGAGGCCACCGCGGTCTACAAGGACACCGACTCCTTCTCCAATTGCGTCGCACTGGGCGGACCGTTCCCGCCGCTGCCGTTCGTACCCGAGGGCGACGACATCAACGCCCAGATAGACCAGAACCGCCAGAAGTTCCCGATGTACGAGCACATGGTCACCATGGACCCGCCGGATCACACCCGTGCCCGGTCACTGCTGAGCCGGCTGCTGACGCCGAGCCGCCTCAAGCAGAACGAGGAGTTCATGTGGCGCCTGGCCGACCGCCAGCTCGACGAGTTCCTCGGCAACGGTCGGTGCGAGTTCATCTCCGAATACTCCAAACCCTTTGCCACCCTGGTGATTGCCGATCTGCTCGGGGTTCCGGAAGACGACCACAAGGAGTTTCGCGTCATGTTGGGCGCCGAGCGTCCCGGCGGACGGGTGGGTGGACTGGACCACGAGTCGGTCGGCATCAACCCGCTGCAGTGGCTCGACGAGAAGTTCAGCAGCTACATCGCAGACCGCCGCCGCCAACCGCGTGAAGATGTGCTGACCGCGCTTGCGACGGCGAAGTATCCGGACGGATCCACACCCGAGATCCTTGACGTAGTCCGTTCGGCCACATTCCTTTTCGCCGCAGGACAGGAAACGACGGCCAAACTACTCAGCGCCGCGCTGCAGGTGCTCGTTGACCGGCCGGTCATACAGCAGCGGCTGCGCGAGGACCGCAGCTTGATTCCGGCATTCATCGAGGAATCACTGCGGCTGGAGAGCCCGGTCAAGAGCGACTCGCGGCTCGCCCGCCGGGCCACCACCGTCGCCGGGGTCGATATCCCGGCCGGCACCGTGGTGATGGTATTGCCCGGTGCCGTCAACCGCGACCCGCGAAGATTCGACAATCCGCACGAGTTTCGCCTCGACCGAAGGAATGTTCGCGAACACATGGCTTTTGCCCGCGGAGTGCACTCCTGCCCCGGCGCACCCCTTTCCCGCGTAGAGGGCCGGGTCTCGATCGAGCGCATCCTGGACCGGATGGCCGACATTGCCGCCGACGAGACCAAACACGGGCCGGCGGACGATCGCCGCTACCGATACGAACCGACGTACATCCTGCGCGGGCTCACCGAACTACATCTCACCTTCACCCCGACGGGTACGAACCGACGCTGACGCGCCTCTCAAGTGACTCCCGAAGAGCGCGCGGCACAGCGGCTTACGGAGTGTGAGGCGTCTTCGAGGCCGCCCGCTCAGACCAGCGTCACAGTGTGGAACCGGTCTCGATCTGCTCGAAGACTTGGAGAAGTCGAACGGGATTTGCGCCACTCCGCTGCCGTCGACGGCGTCTACTGCGCCCAATGTGCCTGTGGTGTCCCGCGACAGCTCCCAGGGCACCGACTGTGCGCTGACGGCGTCGAGTGCGCGCCGGCGGCGCCGAGCGTGCCGTCAGGGCGGCCGATTGCGGCGGTTCGCGCCCTACATACACAGTCAAAGGCGTCACCACACACTCGATAGGGCGGCATCACAGTCGACTCGGTGAGCGAAGATCCAATATCGACCTGCCTGGGCAGCCAAGGCTGCGCACCAGGACATCCTTGACCAGCCACATCCGTGGAACGCCAGGAATTTCCGGGCGCGGGCGGACGAACTACGCACCGCTGGAACAGAAACCAATGTGAATGATGTGATCGCCGGACCCTTGACTAGGTCCGCAACTGTCCTGATGGACCGTCATCCCCACCAGATAGCTGCCCAGCAACGCAGCGCCGACAACCAGCACGCATGCGTCCGTCAGGCGCCGCAGCACGGCGGGAGACTGCCTGACTTCCATGAACTCGCGAAAGATGATGCGTACCTTGGCGAGTGCGATCACTATCACGCTCGACGTGACCACCCCACTGGCCTTCGGAGATCCGTCGACAGCGTAATCAAGCCACAGGTACGACAGCGTCAATGACGCCAGCACCACCCAGACGACCAACAGCCGCTTGTTGAATCTGATGTCGGATCACCTCACCACGTACAGCAGGGCGAAAATCAGCACCCAGAGCAAGTCGACGGTGTGCCAGTAGGTGGCGCAGGTCTCGACCAACCGCTGCGATCCCCGAGATCCCCGACCTGTTCGTGTCGGGCCGCACAGCTGATACACCACAACTCCGATGACGACGAATCCGATCAGCAGGTGCACGAAGTGGATACCGGTGAGAAGGAAGTAATACGTGAAGAAGTCGTTAGCGGTCAAGGAATTGCCCATCCGGATCTGCTTTGTCCACTCCAACACCTTGGCGCATAGGAACGCCAGGCCGAGGAACGCGGTGAGAAAGGCGTCGGTGCGCGCCGCTCGGTATGCGTGGGCGCGGGCCGACTGGACACATCGTGCCACCGACCAGGAACTCAGCAGCAGAATAAGTGTGTTGAAGACTCCGATACGAAGGTCCAGCTGCGCCTGGGAGCGCAGGAAGAGCTCGGGGCTCTGGGTGCGGTAGAACAGGTAGAAGCTGAAATAGGCGGTGAATACCAGTGTTTCGAACAGTACGAAGGCCCACATGTCCGGTTGGCCGGGGACAAACCTGGGCGGCTTGTTCGCATCGGCGGTCATGGCTCGGCCACCTTCCCGGCCGCAAGCGCGGGCAGCGCCCCGGTACCGAAGTCCTCACGCTGGATCATCCGCCGCAGCAGGACGATGAAAACGCCTGTATAGATACCGAATACGACCATGTTGAGCCACCAGGCGATCTGTCCGTTCCACGCCAAGACGCCGCGACGGAAAATCCAGGCCGGAGAGACCACGATCTCGGTGAGCGCGTTGCAGAGGTTGAGGTAGCCGAACCACATAGGGAAAACCTGGTTCTTGTCGATCAGGATGGCGAGCATCCACACCAGCGAGCCGATCAGGAACACCCCCATGGTCCCGATGAACGACAGGAAACCGAAGTCGTAGAGCCAACCGATCAGTTCTGGATCACGCTCGGGGCGCATCGCCCCCGCCGTGAGCACGATGCACATCAGCATCATTCCGGGAATCGCGCTGAGCGAGTACAACACCAGGTACGAGTATGCGAATGCGGGGCTGACCGACATGCGGCGCATGGAATAAGCGATGAGCGCGTTGCTCATCGTCGTCATACCGGTGATGACGAACATGATGGCAAAGCCGATGACTAACCCAAAGTGGTTGTCCTGGAACCACCGAACGATTATCGGTGTGTCCCATGAGGGGTCTGGCGGGGGCTGGGTGCGGGTCAGCACGAAGAATACCAGGACGAACAAGTTGTAGAAGACCACGAGCGTCCACCAGGCCAGCCGCAACTCGCGCTTGGGGTTTGCCGGCATTGCGCTCATGCGCCGGCCGATTCGTCGGCGCGCTGCCGGGAAACAGCCCGGCCGAGGATGACGGCGGCCACGACGATCCACACCGCGATGGCGATGTTCTTGAGCCAGAACGACAACGCTCCGTCCCACGCCAAAGGGCCGGACAGGGTCAGGCCGGCGAACGCCGCCGGCACCAGCGCCGCGGCGATGAGCAGATTGAAATGGGCCACCCACCGGCTGAATACCGGATGTGACGCATCGTCGAAGTAGATTGCCAGGGCAAGTATCACGCTCTGCCCGATGAGGAAGGGCACCTGAGTGGTGAAGGTAAGCCAGGCCAGATCGTTGAACATCTGAGTCAGCTCCGGATTGCGTTCCGGGCGGAACGCGGCGAGCAACCAGCAGACGTTGGCGATGAGAAACAGAGTGGGTCCGCCGGCCACGCATCCGAGCATGCAGTAGGAAAAGATCGGTGTGCGGTGTGCCATCCGGCGAATCTGCATCACCAGCAGGGTCAGGACCGGGATCAGGCCCACGCAGAACCAGTTGAACAGGATCATGCTGTAGCGGACCCCGGATTGGTTTTCCCGATAGAAGGCGGCCACCTGCTCCGCCGGCATTCTGGGCGACATCGGAGGCGTGAAACCGGGAAACAGCACAAACGCCGAAACCCAGATGATCGCCACGAAAGGCAACGTCCACAACAGGATCAGCTCACCATCGATGCGCCGTGGCGCCGATGGCGGAGCGCTTCGGTGCTCGCCGATGGCGGACATCGGGGACTCCTTCCGGTCCGCGGGTCGTTGGGCGATCGCGGGGTGCGGCTTCTCAGCGAAGCTAGCCGATCGGCTAGCTACGGTCAATAGCCGATCGGCTAGGCTCTCGATATGGTGAAAACGCCGCCGCCCGGCCAGTTCCGCTTCATCGCGCGCAGCCCCGCGCAGACCCGCATTCTGGATGCGGCGCTGCAACTGATCGCCGAACACGGCGTCGGCGGCACCTCGCTACAGATGATCGCCGACGCCATCGGCGTGACCAAAGCCGCGGTGTACCACCAGTTCAAGACCAAAGAGCAGATCGTCATCGCCCTCACCGAACGTGAGCTCGGTGGCCTGGAGGAGGCGCTGGAGGCCGCCGAAACCCAGGTTCACCAGCCGCGAGCGCGTGAGCTGCTGCTGGAGCGGGTGATCGACGTGGCGGTCGAGCGCCGGGGCGCGGCCAGCACGTTGCAGTTCGATCCGGTCATCGTCCGGCTGCTGGCCGACCACCGGCCGTTCCAGCAATTCATCGCGCGGCTCTACGGCGTGCTGGTCGACGATGCCGCCGAGGACGCCCGGGTTTCGGCGGCGATGTTGTCGGGCGCGATTGCCGTCGGCGTGATGCACCCCTTGGTCGCTGATATCGACGACGAGTCACTGCGTTCGCAATTGCGTCGCATCACCCGTCGGCTCATCGGCGCGGAGTGACCGGGCTAACCCCGCAGAAATAGGCTGAGGACTCCTTCGATTACGTGATCCGTCGGGTGCGATGTTCGACGGCTAGACATTTTCCCGGTTAATATCGAAACCCACGCCAACAAGTTTCCTGGACGCCCTTTCTTACTGCGCCCCGCTGCCTTGCCCAAGCCTCGTTCTTCGTGCCGGCTTGATACGGCGGCGGGCTGCCCCCGGACGGCGGGCGTTCAGCGGCTGTTCGGGCGCACCCGCGTTTGACCGTACCGATCGCCGGTAGAGGTAAACAGTCGGGCGATGCCTTAACCGCGGCACAGCCGCGACACTGTTGACCGCCAAAGTACCGCTACCCGTGTCCAGACTTTGAATAGGCCGATTTACACCGTGGCACATGTACTTTCGCGTATCAACCCGTACGACAGGCGGACCTGTGCGAGCGACCGCAGCCGGCACTTTGCGCCCGAGGCTGGATGTTGATAACGGGTGCTTATCGTGCGATCATCATTAACTATTTGATATCTATCACAGCCGGCGAGATAGTTGCTTCCGATTGGCATTGAGAGACTGATCGGAACAGCGGTCTCGTGAAAGTTTGAGGCGGTCGGGCCGGCTGTTGACAACATCGTGCGCGCCATCCGCTTCAGTCCGAAACGGAGAATTCCCTATTTGAATTAGTGACAACACGTCAAGGTTTGGCGTTTGATTATCTTGTTCTTGAAGTGGGCATTACTTCATGTTCTAAGAGTTGGCTTCGGCCCAGTTAAATTCTTGGTCGCTCGTGTACCAGCGGTTGAACCTTCTGACCGAAATATATGACGCTATGAGGGAAGTGGAAATGGTCTTTGAGTTTTCGTGGCTGCCGCCGGAGGTTAATTCGGCTCGGATGTATTCGGGTGCGGGGTCGAGCTCGTGGCATGGGGCGGCGATTGCCTGGCAGGGGTTGGCCCAGGATCTGACGGCGACGGCGTCGTCGTTTGAGTCGGTGATCGCTGGGTTGGTTCACGGGCAGTGGGCTGGGCCGGCGTCGTTGTCGATGGCGGCCGCAGCGGCGCCGTTGATGGAGTGGTTGAGCGCAGCGGCGGAGCACGCGCAGTCGTCGGCGGCTTCGAGCGCGGCGGCGGCTGCTGCTTATGAGTCGGCGTTTTCGGCGACGGTGCATCCCGGGGCGGTGGCCGCGAATCGGACGTTGGTGGCGACGCTGATTGCCACGAATTTCTTGGGCCAAAACGCTACGGCGATCGCGACGACGGAAAGTGCTTACGCCGAGATGTGGGCGCAGGATGTCAGCGCGATGATCGGCTACCACACCAAGGCGGTGGCGGTGGCCTCGACGTTGACACCGTTGAATGCGCCGCCGGCCCAACTAGTAGGCGGTACAGCGGTTCAACCCTTCCTGCCGGTCACGCCGCCAATCATGCCGGTCACCCCGCCACTGATGCCGGTCACGCCGGTGCATGTGCCTCCGCTGGCTTGGCTGTTTGACGCGATCACGGGTGTGATGTCCGACATACCGGTGTCATCGGTGTTGTCGGTGGCCGAGATGGGGATGTATCCGGCCAGCATGATGATGTCGCCGTTGATGATGGCGATGTCCAGTGCTCGCGGGGCCACCGCCGGGTTGGGTGCTGCCGGGTTCGGTGCTACTGGCGCGGCGTCGCCTCTTGTTGGTGGCCCTGCGTCGTCGATGGGTCTGAGCGGACTGGGCGCTACGGCGGTGTCGGGGGCGCCGATGTCGGCGGCGTTGGGTCAGGCCCACACCATGAGCGCGGTATCGGTGCCGGCAACCTGGCCAGGATCGGTGCCCAGCGGGCTGTCCAGTGCGGCCGTGCAAGGACTTGGATCAACCCCGGCCTCCTTGGCCCCGGCAACCGGATCCGCCGATGCTATGCCGATGATGCCCATTCCCCCCCGGGGTGCGGGCTCGACTGCGCCGCCACCCGGCGAGGTAAGCAGCCGCGGCGGTGTCGGCGCCGGCGCGCCGACGCTGGCCATCGCCCACAGCGTGATCCCGCACGCCGGCATCGGATAAGCATCCGACTGCGGCGCATACACGTTGCCCCCCAACGACACTGGTAGACCCCAGGAGAGTCAGCTGTGCCATTCGTAACCATTGTGCCGCAGGCATTGGAATGCGCCGCAACGGATTTGGCCGCCATCGGTACGGCGTTTAGCCAGGTCACCGCTGCTGCGGCGATCCCGACCACCGGGTTGGCGCCGGCCGGCGCCGATGAGGTATCGGCGACAATGACAGCCCTGCTGGCTCACCAAGGCCAGACCTGGCAGGCGCTCAGCCGCGACTACGAATGGCTGCATCAGCAATTTGTCGACCTGCTCAACGGCAGCACCCTCAAGTATTGGACCACCGAGGTCGACAACGCCGCCCAGAGTGCCCTCAAGGGCGCCAATGCCGACAGCCAATGGCTGGTGGGGCGCCCGATCATCGGCAACGGCGTCAACGGCCTCAATGGGACCGGCCAAAACGGCGGCAACGGCGGATGGCTGTGGGGCAACGGCGGCAACGGCGGATCCGGCGCCGCCGGCCACAACGGCGGTAACGGCGGCGCAGCCGGCCTATTCGGCAACGGCGGAGCCGGCGGAGCCGGCGGCGCCGGCGCCAACGGCGGCCACGGCGGCCACGGCGGACTCCTTATCGGCAGCGGCGGCACCGGCGGCACCGCGACCATCGCTGGCGGTGCGGGCGGCAACGGCGGCAACGGCGGAGCAGCCGGCCTCATTGGCAACGGCGGCAACGGCGGAGCCGGCGGAGCGGGTAGCCACGGCGGAGGTGGCTCCGGTGGTGCCGGTGGCTCCGGTGGTGCCGGTGGCTCCGGTGGCGCGGGCGGCCTGCTGTACGGCAACGGCGGAGCTGGTGGTGCTGGCGGGGCCGGCGGGCACGGCGCAGACCCCGGACACAACTCCGGTAACGCCGGGGCCGGCGGGGCCGGCGGGGCCGGTGGGGCCGGCGGAAATGGCGGGCTAATTGGTGACGGGGGCGATGGTGGGGTTGGCGGAGCTGGCGGCAGCGGTGGCCATTCAAACTGGGCCGGCGGGAACGGTGGGGTCGGCGGGGCCGGCGGGATCGGTGGATCCGGCGGGCTGATCGGCAACGGCGGCTCCGGCGGCTCGGGCGGCGCCGGCGGCAACGGCGGCACGGGTTGGACCGGAGACGGAGGCAGCGGTGGTGCCGCCGGAAACGGCGCGCACGGCGGAAACTCCGGACTCTGGTACGGCAACGGTGGGTCTGGTGGGTCTGGTGGGTCTGGTGGAGCTGGTAGCTCTGGTGCGACTAGCGGTAGCAATGGCGGCAGCGGTGGAAACGGTGGGGCGGGTTCCTACGGAGGGAGGGGCGGGCTGATCGGCAATGGTGGCTCAGGTGGGGCCGGCGGGGCCGGCGGCAACGGGAGCTCAGGGGGCCTGGACTACGGTCACGCTGGCGGGAATGGCGGGGGCGGCGGGGCCGGTGGCGCTGGTGGAGCCGCGGGATGGTTCGGCGATGGTGGCGCCGGTGGTAGCGGGGGCTCAGGCGGCATCGCAGGGTCTGCCCAGCAGGGCGATTACAGCGCAACTGGCGGTAATGGCGGAGCCGGCGGTACGGGCGGGGCCGGCGGGGCCGGCGGCGCGTGGATAGGGTCCGGTGGGTCCGGTGGCGCCGGCGGTAACGGCGGCGCAGGCGGAGACTCCGGGGGCGGCCCGCCTGGCGGGAATGGTGGTAACAGCGGAGCCGGGGGTGACGGAGGCAATGGCGGACTGATCGGGAACGGTGGTGAAGGCGGCAATGCCGGGAAAGGCGGGGCTGGCGGCATGGGACCGACCTACGGAAACGCTGGGGCCGGCAACAGCGGCGGCAACGGCGGCAACGGCGGGATGTTCGGTAACGGCGGCGGCGGCGGGGGTGGGACCGGTGGCGCGCCGGGCGGCGTCGGCGGCATGGGCGGGCTGTTCTTCGGTGACCCCGGAGCGGACGGGTTGACGTACCTCGACACGTCGAGCTAAGCCGGCGCAGGAGGGCGTCACGAACGCGAAAGGGCCACTGCCGCAGGTCTATTCGGAGTGTTTGAGGGATCTATAACAAGATGATGTGGTAGTGGTCAGTCGAACGTCGACGCGCGACCCCTAGCTAATTGTCCTCTTCAATGAGAGTTACTTCACCATTTTGCTCTACCTTTACGCGATAAATCTCACCATTCATTTCAACTTGCGCGAATCCGTCATTCTTTACGACATATACTTGATTGTTCTCGGGCTGCGTGTTCGTATCGTTGATGACGGGTTCTTCGTCGATAAGAGTTACCGCACCATTTGACTCCACTTTTACCGTGAATATTTCGCCATTCATTTCAACTTGCGCCAATCCGTCGTTCTTTATGTAAATCTCTTGGTTGTTTCCGGCCAGCGTGTTCGTATCGCCGAAGAAGCTGGTGGCGTAACCGGCATCGAACCCAAGAGTAGGAACGGTGTCCACGCCAACCATCTCAAAGAGCGGATGCTCATCGAACGGAACAGAGTCCGTAATCGAGTCTGTCTGATAGCTGCTGGTGGTGGAATTGCTACCGGTGCCGCCGCTACCGGTGAACTCAGAATTATTGGTGGTGCAGGTGTCTAATTTGAACCCGTCATGAGCAGTCAAGGTGATAGCCAGCCTGCCGACGCTGACATCGGTGGAGCTACCAGCGGTGTCTATGGCGGCGGTGACGCCACCGGCCAATGCCAACGCGCCCAGCACAACCGCAGCGCCGTGTTTGCCACGTGGCGTTTTAGCAGCCTGGGCCGACGGACGCGTCGAGTCAGGTTCAGCCACGCTGACTTCACCTGCTGCTAGGCAATCTTGAGGCAATCGAGACATGGGTGGGAGCCCTTTCTTCCCTCAGGTAGAAATTCAGTCGGATACACGGTGCCAATACAAATGTCAAGGACAAGAATATGACATCGTAAGGCGGACCGTCAGCTCAAACTCGCTTGCACACAATAAACCAGTGCCGCAACCGAAGTTCACGAGGGTCCGTTGCCGCGCATCTGCCCTGTTAGAGGCGTTCGCCTTTCAGAGCGTTGATCCCGATCTATGCCTCGACGATCGATTTGACCGTGCCTCGCTTTGCACTTTAGGCGGTGGATCACAGTAATCGCCAGACTGATCGCCCGACGCTCGACCGAGATAGCCAAATAGCTTTGCCGCTGACCTAGACCTGGCCATCTCAGCAAAACGGCACATGTGCTCCCGACACAGCCGCTTCCATGTCGATCAGTCACCCGCCAGCGCCCCAACAAGCAGGACACGACGGTGGGTTACCGGCAGGAATTGGGTTTTGGACGCGGCCGGTAAACCATGGATGTCGGTGGCCGCAGGTTAAGCCTCAACGCATGGGTGTTGGTTGGGATTGGGCACCTCGCCGGTGGCGGTGTACGCCTGTTCTTCCGAAGGAATCATGTTGCACCGCAACCGATCACGCTCGGCACAGTGGTACCACGGGTCAGCGGCCGACACCTCCTACGTGTCGCCCCGCACCCATCTGGCGTGACCGTTCTGCGCCACGCACACCAGGAACAGACCGTCGGGCGCCTGCGCGACGTAGTACTCCGGATATCTGGTGCAGTCGGAGTTCTCGTCCTTGACCCCGGCCATCGGTGGGGATCGGAACCATCGGGGTTCGTAGCGCCGCGGTGAACCGCAGAACATCAGCCGTCCCGGCTCGGTGGCGAACGAGACGTAGTAGTCGGCGGTTCCGAAGACGTAATAGGTGGTGTTGTCACAGGGTGCGCCGAGGACGACGTTGGGGGTGATTCCGGGGGTGCAGGCCGGATAGTCGCAAACCGTCGGACCCGCGTCGGCGGGTGGTGCCGTCCATACCGTCATGCCGAGCAACGCGGCAATCGCTGCCACGAGTAAGCGCACGCTATTACTCTTGCACAATTGAGAAGAAAACTCTCCTGCTCGGAGAAGACAGAAATCGCCCTATCTGGGGCGGGGCCCCGCCGTTGTGATGAGTGATAGATAATTGTTGCTCTCGCTCAGCGCGTGGCCAGGAGGTGACGATGCCGTCGCGTGACCGGCTATCTGAGGCCCTCGAATCCGACGGTCGCGACGGCGAATCGCCAACCCAGGCAGCAGAAGCCGTCGCCCAGGCCGAAGCGAGGGCCCGCGCGGCCCGGGAACGCGCGACACGCCTGAGCGAAAAGGCCGACGCGATAGCCGGCGACCGGCAGCCAACGGCTGGCAACGAGGCTGGGGACACGGCCGTCGACGAGGCAGTCGCTAAGGCACGGCGCCGATTCCGAGTGCGGCCGCGGCAGCTTCGCCGTCCGGGACGCAAGGGGCTGGCGGCGATGGCTGCGGCGGTCATCAGCTGCAGTTCCCTCGGCGCGAGCGGCTATCTGGTGTGGCACCACCGCAATGTCGTGCACCAACAGCAACGCGCCGCCGAGTTCGCGGCCGCGGCGCGGCAGGGCGCCATCATTCTGATGTCGATCGACGCCACCAAGGCCAGACAGGATGTACAACGCATCATCGATAACACCACCGGCGCGTTCAAAGGCGGGATGCTGATCGCCGCCGACGACCTGGTCCAGTCGGTCGAGCAATCCAGGGTCAGCACCAAGGTGACCGTGCAAGGCGTCGCCGTCCAGTCGATGACCGACGATTCCGCGGTGGTCCTGGTGGCGGCCAAAGCCGAAGTCGCTAATCCCGAGGCCAATCCGGACCAGACCAAACTGCCGCCGCGGTCCTGGCGGATCGTCATGACGGTGCAACGAGACGGCGGACAGCTCAAAGTGGCGAAGGTCGAGGCGCTGCCGTGAGCCCGGCAGGCCGCCGGATCCGCCAATGCCTGACCTGGTGGCGTCCAATTCTGTTAGGGCTGTTGGTCATTGCCACGACGGGCTTCGCCGCCGGATTCTTCTACCTCGGCTACCGCGCGGATCGACAGACCGACGACGCGGCGGCGCGGGACGCGATCAGAGCGGCCTCCGAGGGCACGGTGGCGCTCCTGTCGTACTCGCCCGACAGCCTGAGCCGGGATTTCGACAACGCGAGATCGCGGCTCACCGGCGACTATCAGAGCTACTACGAACGGTTCACCGAGCAGATCGTGGCGCCGGCGGCCCAGCGCGGCCAGATCACCACCAACGCCCGCGTCATTCGAGCCGCCGCGGCGGAGTTGCATCCGGATTCAGCTGTCGTACTTGTGTTTATCAGTCTGAAGACCACCAGCAAGGACAAACCCGAACCGGTGAAAACCACCAGCAGCGTTCGGGTAACGCTGACCAAGGTCAACGGATCCTGGCTAATCGCCAAGCTTGACTCGCTGTGACGGCCGCGCGCTTCGCGGCAAAGCCCTCGCCCACGCGGCGGCCCCGGTGTTACTGTCTCAAGTGGGAAGTGGCGCTAGCGCGTCGAGGAGCACGTGATGCGGTCAATGGGCACTGTCGCAAGCGCAATATTGGTAGCTACCACGGTGATTGGCGGCTCGAGCGCCGCACCGCCGGCCCGGGCCTCCACGGACGGTCTCGCCATCAACGGAACCTACCGCGCCACATCGGTCGGTGAATGGGCCAAGACAAATCAATCTTTTCATGATGAACCGACCGTCAGTAGCACGTGGACGGTGTCGTCCAGCTGTAGCACGGCTCAGGACTGCTCCGGCCACGTCACCAGCGACCGGGGCTGGAACGCACCGCTCTACATGCATGACGGGGTGATGTGGACCGTGAAACACGAGGTGCCCAACTGGGAAACGTGCCCCGATGGCACCTCGTTCACCGGGGTACAAACGTTCACCTTCTATCCGGCAGGGCCGGACGGCACTATCCAGGCCGGCTCGTCGACATATGCGGGCAAGGACCAGACCGTCGGGCCCAGTGGCGCATGCGGTGTCAACAAGTGGCTCGTCGTCATGATGCCGTTCCGGCTCGACAAGATCTGACCGCGACGCCCGAATCACGCCGCCAGGAGCAGATCCCTCCAGGTCTTGGGAGCCTTGACCAGGTCTGCCTGCCGATACAGCTGACCGTCCGGACCGACGTAGCGACCGGTGCGCGGGTCGTACTGCGCTACCGCCAAACCCGGGCTCACTCGAGAACCATTGTGGCCAAGGGCACTTGGTGCGGCCTGCGGCCCGCCAGCCGGCGCCGGGGGGGCGCCGTCCGGAACGTCCATCGGCGCGACGGGTGTCAGGTCCACCGGCGCCGGCGGCTGCAGGTTGGCCGGTGGCGGTACCGACGATCCCGGCGGTATCGGCGGTTGCCCCAGCGGCACCGGCGAGTTCGGCGGTCCCGGCGGCGTTCCCCGCGGCCCGGGCGATCCCGGTGGCAGCGGGGTACCCTCCACCGGTCCGAAAATCCGGTCGCGGTAGAAGTTGACCCGGTCATCGGGCGGGATACCCTGCGCGAGCAGGTTCGGATCCAGCGGATAGGTGCCGAAGACGTGCTGGCGCATCGCCAATGGCTCGAAAGGCTGGTCGCTATCACAGATTTCGACCGTCGGCGCGCGCTTGCCCGGGTGCTCGATGCACGGGTAGTTCCGGGCACCGCGAACCGAAATCGGTGAGTCCTGCGGCAGCTTGCAGTACAACCCGTCCGGGGTATCGATCGTCGTGGTGTCGGCCGGCGAGCGCCATTGGCTCGGCGGTAGGAACCCGACCGTGCAGCCGGGCGGATCGTCGACCAGAGCCGCGAAGTCGCCCTGGGCGTAGCCCGTCGGGTTTTTGGTGCCGACGAACGATTGGATCGCGGCAACGAACGGCGGCAGCAACACCAGTACCTGCTCGAGTGACGCGTGGTAGGTCACCGCGATCTGGCCGACGGTGGTCAGGTTGGCCAGGAGCACCGGCAGCGTCGGCTTGATCTGCTCGAGCAGTCGAGACGCCTCGTCAAATGCGCCGGGGCCTTGCTCCAGCAGGGTGCGGACCTGCGGGTCGTTGGTCACCAGTTGGCTGGAGACGCCGGCTAGGCTGCGCGCCCACAGCCGGATCGCGTCGGTGGTGTGCGCTTGCGAGTCCAGAACCGGCCCGGTGTCCTCGGTGAGGGTTCGGGTCCGGTCGGCGATCCCGTTGAGGTCACCGGAAACCTTTGCCGCCGAGTCGAACAACGATCCGAAATCGTAGCCCGCCCCGTTGAATCCCTTGAATGCCTCGTCGAGCAACGCGACGAGCTTGTCCTTGGGGATGCTGTCGATCAACGCACTGGTCTGATCCAGAACGGGGCCGATCGGCTGCGGAATGGTGGCCTGGCTCATCGGGATCACCGATCCGTTGTGCAGGTACGGCGGCGAGTCGGTGCGCGGCCGCAGATCCACGTACTGCTCGCCGACCGCTGAGATGCTGCGCACGTCGGCTTCCAGGTCCGCCGGGATTTTCGGCGAAGAGCCAAGCGACAGCGTGGCATTCGTGCACGGACTGCGTTTGGGCTCACTACAGTGCGACGTCAGCCCCACCGCGGTCACCTTGCCGACCTGCACCCCGCGGTAGGTCACGTTGCTGAACCGGTAGAGGCCGCCGGCCGCGGGCACTTCCAGGGTGACCGTAATCCGCCCGATGCCGAGCAGCGTCGGCGCCTGGATGTACATCAACACCATGACGGCCACACCGACGATGCCCACGATCGTGAAAATCGCCAGCTGGATTCGGACGAAGCGGGTCAGCATTTACGAGCCCCCATCCGGTGGCTGCGTGGCGGTCGGCGGCGTGCCCGGCACCTGCGGGCCGAATTCTGGTGTCGCCGGGCCCAGCTGCGGCCGCGGTGGTGGCGGCACCGGCGGCGGCGCGCCCGGCGGCGGCAACGGCAACGGCACCGCCGTTGCGGGCCCCGGCGCCGCCGTCGGCGTCAACGGCGCACCGACCGGTGGCGCCACCGGTCCTGGAGCCGACGGATTCCGCGGGTCGGGCGTGTACTGGTACTGCAGGTACTGCGGATCCCCGGGCGCCGGCACCAGCTCCGCGCCCAACCGTCCCCAATGGGTGCCCAGCAACAGCCCCTTGCGCAGCCGGGCGTTCGTCAGGTCGAGAACGAAAAACCCGTTGACGAAGTCACCGCGGATGGCTCGGTCGATGAGGTTCTGGGTGAACGGGTACGTCGGCGCGTAGGCGAGGGCGTCGTCGAGCTCCGGCCCGACGTCGGCAAGCGCACTGATGGTCGGCTCAAGGTTTTTCAGATTCGTCACCAGATCGCTGCCCGCATCGTTGACCAGCCGGGTGGCAGTGTCGCTGAACACCCTGAGTCTGTCCAACGCGGCCGTGATCCGCGGCCGCTCGCGGATCAGAACGTCCAGGGCGGGCGGCACCTTGTAGAGCGCCTGGGTGATGATGTCGCGCTGGCTGGCGAACGTGCCGGCAAGCCGGTTCAGTGCCTGGATCGACGCGACGATGTTGCCACGCTGTTGGTCGAGTGTTCCCACGAATCGGTCGAGGCGATCGATCAGGTCACGAACATCGGTTGCCCGGCCGGACAAGGCCGCGTTGAAATTGTGCACGATGTCGCCGATTTGGGTGAAGCCGCCCGAGTTGATCACGACCGACAATGACGACAACGTCTGTTCCGTAGACGGATACGTCGACGACTTGTCCAGCGGGACGGTGGCGCAGGGCGGCTGGGCGAGGTGCAGCCGGGCGCATTCGGCCGCCGGTTGCAACGTCCCTTCGCCCTGTTTTCCGGGCGGCGGATTGAGTTCCAGGTGCATGGATCCCAGCAGACTCGTCTGACCGACACTGGCAATCACGTTGGCGGGTATCACCACACCGTGCTTCACCGAGATCTCGACGTCGGCGTGCCAGCCCGTCACGCGCATCCTGCCGATGCTGCCCACCACGACGTCGTTGACCATCACCGGCGAATTCGACTCCATGGTACCGACATTGGCGATCTCGACGTGGTAGATGTCGGCGCCCGAGCCACGTCCGACCGCGCCCGGCAGCGGCAGCGAGTTCAGACCGTTGAATGCGCATCCGGTCACACTCAGCATGACCGCCGCACCCAGGGCCAGCACCCGACGGGCCAACACCCGGGCGGTCACGGCTGCGTTCCTTCGGCTGGGAGCAGGCCGGGTATCGGCGCCGGCGACGGCGGCGGCGACTCGCCCGGGTGGGTGGGCGCCGGCGGCTCCGGCATCGCCGCGCCCGGTATCCGTGCCGGCGGTCCGGGCGGGGGCGGATAGTCCGGCGTATCGCCGGGCAGCCCGGTATAGGCCGATACCGCCGGTGGCAGCTCGGGGGGTCCGGGCTTGGGGCCCTCGCCACCGGGCGCCAGCCGCGGCTCGGTGTAGACGATGTTTTGCGGGTCGGCTGACGACGCCAGGATCGGGTTGATCGGAATAGGCAGATAGTTCCAGTTGAACAGCAACAGCGGGTTGAACACTCGCAGTGCCGGACTCAGATACAGGCCGCACAGCTTGCCGGACTCGACGGCGGTGACGTTCTCGATGGCCCCGAGTTGCGAGCAGTACAGGTTCACCGAATTGGCCGTGTTGTTGACCGTGAATGCGCCGCGGATCGCCCCCATGTCGGGTTCGTAGTCGTTGTAGGCGTTGGCCAGTGCGTTCGGCGTGACATGCAGGATGTTCTTGAGAGCCATCTTGTTGTCGATCAGGATCTGGGTCAGGTCGGCCAATCGCGCAATCTGCTCCGAGGTCGGGTCACGGGTTTGCGCGATGAACCGTTGCACCTCACCGACGGCGCCGGCCAAATCGGTGAGCGCGGCGTCCAAGTCGGATTTATTGTCGTCGAGCACGCTGGTCAGCGTGGCCAGCTGGTTGTTGAACACCACCAGTTGCTGGTTGCTGTCGCGAAGGACCTTGACGAAGATCTGCAGATTCTTGATGATGTCGACGATGTTGCCGCTGCCGTCGGCCAAAATCCGCCCCACCCCGGACAGTTCGGCCAGGGTCTGCCGAAGCTTGTCGCCGTTGCCGCCCAGCGCGTTGGCGGCGCTGTCGATGAAGCGCGCCACCGAGGGCGTCGAGACTTTGCTGTTGGGTCCCAATTCCGTTGCCAGACGCATTAATTGGTCTTTGACCTCGTCCCACTCGACCGGTATCGCGGTCCGCTCGCGCGGTATCACGGCGCCGTCGAGCATGGTGGGACCGCTGGACCGGTAGGCCGGGGTGAGTTGGACGTAGCGGGCGGCGACCAGGTTTTGCGCGACGATCACCGCCTTGGCGTCCGCCGGAATGGGGACGTCGTGATCGACGTGCATGACCATCTTGGCCGTGGTGCCCTCCGGATGGATGGCGGTGATGGTGCCAACCTTGATCCCCGAGACCCGCACGTCGTCGCCCGGGTAGATCGCGGTGGTCTTGGTGAAGTAGGCGGTGATCGTCTTCGGGCGGAAGAACGTATTGCGCACGGCCACAGCGGCGCCGACGACGACCAGCGCTACCAACATGATCGCCAGCCCGGCCCGAAGCATGGTGCGGGTGATCATCACGACCCCCCGGGGAAGGGCGGAAGTCCGGGCACCCGGCAGTCCGGGCACGGTGGAATGGCGTTGGAGGGGAACGGGATCAGTGCTCGCGGGCCGGCGGTGTCCGGTGGCTGACCGGGCGCTCCGTAGGCTCGGAAGCCGAAGAAATAGTCGAAGAACGGCTGAAAGATCTCCATTACCAAGAAGTTCGGGACAAAAGCGGTGTAGTAGAACCCGTTGGAGATGGCCTCGCCCTGGGTGAGCTGATACTTGGCCAGGCCCGGCAGCGCCTGCGAGAGATTGTCGCGGTTCTTCTCCAGCATCGCGATCACCGAATTCAGCCTGGTCAACGTCGGCGCCAACGTGCTTTCGTTGTCGTGCACCAATCCGGTCAGCTGTTTGGCCACCGCGGAGGTGTTGGCCAGCAGTTGCACGATCTCCTGCCGGCGGGCCACCAGCACGGACAGCAGGCTGTTGGCGTCGAGGATCAGCGTGTTCACCTGCGCGCTGCGTTGCGAAAGGATCTTGGTGACATCGGCGGCGCCTTGTAAGAGGTCGCGCAGTGACTTGTTGCGGCCGTTGAGGGTTTGCGACAGCCGGGTCACCCCGTCGAAGGCCGGCCCCAATTGCGGGGCGATCTGGTCAAGCGTTGTCGAGAGCGTGTCCAGCGACTGGTTGAGCGTATCGGTATTGGTGCCGGCGACATCGGTCGTGAGATCGCTGAGGGCTTCGCTGAGCGAGTACGGCGAGGATGTGCGTGAAATCGGTATCACGTCCATGGGATGCAGCTTGCCGCTGCCCGCCGATTCCAGGGTGAGCACTCGCTGGCCCAGCAACGACCCCGTCCTGATGTGTGCGGTGGTGTCCGACCCGAGGAGCACCGACCCGTTGATGGTGAAGGTCACCAGGGCATCGCCGTTGTGCAAGGCCACATCCGAGACCGAGCCGACCTTCATCCCCGATATCGTCACGTCGTTGCCCTGGGCCAGGCCACCGGCTTCGGAGAACACCGCCTGGTATCTGACTGCGATGGCCCGCTGGATCAGCTGCTCGGGTGACAGTCCGACCGCGATGATCATGATCACCAGCACGATGCCGATGAATCCGGCCCGAACGAGACCGGCGCCGCGGTACTTGTTCATCGGTCTCCCTCATCGGGCTCCGCGCACCGCCCGGCTTCCTGGCGGTAGATGGGCGATACCACGGTCCGGTACTGCAGGTCGGAGACGCGAAGGCTCAGCTCGCAGAGGTAGTACGGAATCCAGGCGCCGTAGGAGCCCAGCCGCACCAGCTTGCGGTAGTTGTTGGGCAGCTTCGCCAACGAGACGTCGATCTTGTCCTTATCCTCGTCAAGCAGCGGCGCCAACCGGTTGAGCTGATCCACCGTGCCGGCCAGCGGTGGCCGGGCCCGGGTGAGCAGATCCGCGATCGACGCGGTTCCGCGGTCCAGGGCGTCGATCGCGGTGCCGATGGTATTGCGGTCGTCGGAAAACGCGGTGACGAGCCGCTGCAGCCGATCCAGCGCGGTGGAGAATTTGTCGCCGTCCTTGTCCAGCGTGGCGACCACCGTGTTGAGGTTGTCGATCAATTGCTGGACAGTTTCGTTGTTGTCGGCCAACGTGGTTGAGAACGACGACGTTTTCGACAGCAATGACTGCAGGGTGCCGCCCTCGCCCTGGAACACCTGTACCAGCGACGCGGTGAGCGCGTTGACGTCTTGCGGATTCAGGCCCTGGATAACCGGTTTCAGGCCACCCAGCAGCAGATCGAGGTCGAGCGCGGGCGCCGTCCGGTCGAGCGGAATCTCGCCGCCGGCGGGCAGCACCTTGGTGGATCCGGGACCGTCGACGAGCTCGAGATAGCGGTCGCCGACCAGGTTGAGGTAGCGGACGACGGCCCGGGTGCCGGTGGTGAGCACGACGCTGCGATCGGCGTCGAACTTCACCCGCACCCTTTTGTCGGGCAGCAGCGTGACGCTGTTGACGGTGCCCACCCGGATGCCCGCGACGCGTACTGTCTGTCCGGCCTTGAGTCGCGAGACATCGTTGAAGACAGCGGAATAACCATGCGTCGAACCGGTGCGGTATTGACCGAAAATGAAGAACAAGAACACCGTGAGCACCGTCATGATCACGGCGAAGATGCCGAACTTGATGATCATCGGGCGTGAGCTGCTCATCCGGGCTGCCCGATCTGCATGGTGTTGCGCGGCGGCCCGTCGAGCGGCCCGTACAGCAGCTGTTTGAGGGCATCCGAATTCAGCAGCAGGTGCGGGTTTCCGTACTGCCAGGGGTTGGCGCCCACGTCGGCGACCACGAACGGCGGAGCCACGTCAAAGGGCACCACCGGAAGGTCCCAGCACTGCGGGCCACCGGTTGCGGCCACCTTCGGCAAGTTGACCGGGTACCGATATCGTTCGGCGCCCCACTCGAAACCGACCAACACCAGCACGCCGGGGGTGGGCAGCGGCGGCGCGTGCAGATTCACCAATGACCCGGCCAGACCGCAATACAGCGCTTGGTGGTATTCGTTGGTCAGATTGGTGGTCGGCACCAGCAGATGCAGGACATCGGTGAGCGCTTGCCGGTTGCCGCCTATCACGTCGTTGCCCATATCGGCCAGACCGATCGAGCTGATCAAGAAGGCGTCCAGGTTTCGTTGCTCGTCGACAATCGTCTTGCTGATCCGGATGGCGTTGTCGGCCGTGGTGACCAGGTCTTGGGAGGCGTCGGCATAGGCATTGCTCACCGCCGGCAGCATCTCGAGATCGTGGCGCAGCGCGGGAAGACTCGGGTCCTGGGTGGCCAGGAAGTGATCGAGATCGGACAGCATCTGGCCGATCTCGTGGCCGCGGCCGTTCACCGCCGACGCGATGGCGCCCAGGGTCTCGTTCAGTTTCGCGGGATCGATGGAGTTCAGCACGGAGGTGAGTTGCTGGAATACCGTGTTGATTTCGACGGTGACGTGCTGGCCTTCGAGCACGTCACCGGCGCGCAGCGGCCGCGGCGACGGATTTTCCGGCGGCACCAGCTCGACGAACTTCGCGCCGAAGACGGTCGTCGACGCGATGTCGACAAGAACATTGGACGGGATGAGATGCATCTGCGACGGTTGCATGGCCAGCTGCAGCACCGCTTTGCCGTCCGGCCGGGATTCGATCGAGGCGACCTTGCCCACCTCCACCCCGCGCATCTTCACCTTGGCGTCGGGGTTCATCACCAGGCCGGCTCGCGGCGAAACCACGGTCACCGGCACGGTGTCGGTGAAAGAGCCCTGGAACAAACCCACCGCCACGGCGGCGATGCCGGACACCACGACGACGGTTGCCAAACCCGCCACGGGGCGGACGTAGGACCGCACACCGAAGTGCCGGCCGGGTGATGCCGCGACAGGTCTTGCGGCGCTGGCGGTTTCCGAACGGTGAAGCGGTCCCGGCCCGAGGTTCTTCGTCACTGTCGTATCCCCTAGCCCGACAAGTGGAAGTTGCCGTTGGAGCCGTAAATGGACAGCGACACCAGCAGTGTCACCGAGACGACCACGACCAGCGAGGTGCGCACCGCGTTACCGGTCGCAACCCCGACACCGGCCGGTCCGCCCGAGGCGAAATAACCAAAATAGGTATGGATCAACAAGATAGTCAGTGCCATCAGCACCGCCTGCAGGAACGACCACAACAGGTCGATCGGATTCAGGAACGTCGTGAAGTAGTGCTGATAGAGGCCACCCGATTGGCCGAACAAGACCACGGTGACAAATTGGCTGGCGAGGAAGGACAGGATCACCGCGATCGAATACAGCGGGGTGATCGCGAGCATCCCGGCGACAATCCTGGTGCTGACCAGATATGAAATCGGGCGGATCGCCATCGATTCCAGCGCATCGATCTCTTCGTTGATCCGCATCGCGCCCAGCTGGGCGGTCACGCCCGCGCCGAAGGTGGCGGCCAGCCCGATTCCCGCCACTACCGGCGCCGAAATGCGGACATTGATGAAGGCGGCCAGGAATCCGGTCAGCGCTTCGATGCCGATGTTGCCCAGCGAGCTGTAGCCCTGGACCGCTAGTGTTCCTCCCGCGGCCAGCGTCAAGAAGCCGACGATCACCAGGGTCCCGCCGATCATCGCCAAAGTTCCCGCGCCCATGCTGATTTCGGCGACAAGACGAACGATTTCCCGCCGGTAGTGGGTGGCAGCGAACGGAGCGCCGGCCAGCGCCTTGCCGTAGAACAACGTGTGATCGCCGATGCGGCTCAACGTGCCGACCGGTTTCTGGAGTTGTCGCGTCAGTCGCGGATAGGCTGCTCGCAGTGTCACAGCGTGTCCCTAGGCCTCCCCCTGCGTTATTTAGTTGACATCCGGATGCCGATAGCGGTGACAACAACGTTCACGACGAACAACGACATGAACGCGTACACCACGGTCTCGTTGACGGCGTTTCCGACGGCTTTGGCGCCCCCGCCGGATACCGTGAGCCCCCGGTAGCACGCAACCAGACCGGCGATCAGGCCGAAAAGCGCTGCCTTGACACAGGAAATGATCACCTCGGGCACCCCGGTCAACAAGGTGATGCCCGCGGCGAACGCACCGGGGTTGACATCTTGGACGAACACCGAAAAGACATAGCCGCCCAGGATGCCGATGATGACGACCAGACTGTTCAACAACAGCGCGACCAAGCCCGAGGCCAGCATGCGCGGGGTCACCAAGCGCTGCACGGGGTTGATACCCAGGACCTCCATCGCGTCGATCTCCTCACGGATCGTTCGCGAACCGAGGTCTGCGCACATCGCCGTCGCGCCCGCGCCGGCGACGATCAACACGGTCACCAGCGGACCGACTTGGGTGACCGCACCGAAAGCGGCCCCCGCACCGGACAAATCGGCCGCGCCCAGTTCCCGCAGCAGGATGTTGAGGGTGAAGCTGACCAGGACGGTGAAGGGGATGGCCACCAACAACGTCGGCGCCATCGAGACGCGCGCGACGAACCACGACTGCTCCAGGAACTCCCGCCACTGGAAGGGCCGCCGGAACACGAACTTGATGGCGTCCGCCGACATCGCGAACAGCCCCCCGACCGCCTGCATGGGTTTGGACCCGCGCCCAAACGTGATGCCCGGTGACCAGCGGTCTGCTCCCCTACCGGCCATCGGCCCCCGGCCATTCTCGCGCTATCCGGCCAGTTGTGTGGCCAATCAGGCTGCACGACAAGCTGACTCGGGCAGCGACGATCATCGGTTGCCCCCCAGAGGGCATGGGTTCGCCGTGAAGAGCGGCTACCGCCCTCACGCCAGTCCTCCGTTCCGTCGCGTGAGTTGGCGCTTGCAAGCAATGCCGGCCCGGCCCAGCCCCCACGTCTTGCAGCCTGTGGCGATTATGGCTCATGCCGCGCCCAGGTGTAACCGAAAACCGGTAACCATTATCCGGCAGGGCCGATCGGCTGCGAGGGCTTCGACAACGGCGGCATTCGGCATTGCGGGCTCGGGTCTCATCCGGATCTCAGGTGACGGCGCCGGCCGTTTTCAGTTCGATGATGCGATCCCAGTCCAGGCCGAGTTCCAACAAGATCTCGTCGGTCTGCTCGGCGAATCCGGGCGCCGGCCCGGTATGGGGCGCGGTGACGTCGAATTGCACCGGGTTGGCGACCAGCTCGAGTTGGCCGGCGCGCACCAGATACTCGTTCGCCCGGATTTGCGCGTCGTCGGCCGCTTGCAGGGTGTCCTGCACCGGCGCCCATGGTCCCGCGAGCGTCGCAAAGCGTTCGCTCCACTCGGCAAGCGTGCGGGTTGCGATCACTTTGGTCAAGATCTCGACGGCATCGGCGGTATTCGCGGCGATGGTCTCGACGGTCGCGAAGCGCGGATCGTCGGCCAATTCGGGCCGGTCGATGTGGCGGCACACGTCGGCCCAGAACTTGGTGGGCTGCATCATCACGAACGAGATGTAGCGACTATCCGATGTCGGATACAGCCCCACCAGAGGGTTGTTGGGCGCGCCGTGCACACCGGGTGGCGGCGCCTGCATTCGCTGACCCAAATGTCTTGTCAAGGCCACGGTGTGGCCCAGCGACCAGAATCCGCTGCCCAGTAACGATACGTCGACGACGGACGGTTCTCCGCTGCGCTCGCGCTTGAGCAACGCCGCCGCGATGCCGCCGGCGAGGTTGGTGCCGGAGATGGTGTCGCCATAGGCCGGGCCGGGCGGATTGATCATCCCCGCATAACCCATCGGAGTAACGGTGGCAGCGGTTCCGGCCCGGCACCAGAAGGCGGTCATGTCGTAGCCGCCTTTGGTCGCTTCCTCGCCGCGCGGGCCGAGCGCGCTGCCGCGGGCGTAGATGATCGACGGGTTCACCGCCCGAATGTCGTCGACGTCGATGCCGAACTTCTGCCGTGCGTCGGGCAGGAAGCTGGTGAGGAATACGTCGGAGCGCCGGGCCAGTTCGTAGAGCACGTCTTTGCCCTCGGGCACCGACATGTCCAGGCCGATACTGCGTTTGCCGCGGTTGGCGTGCTCGATGTTGGGGTTGGGGTCGCCCTCCACCCGCAGCATGCCGGTCTGCCGCAGGCCGCGCTGCGGGTCGCCGGTCACCGCGTGCTCGACTTTGACGACGTCGGCTCCCCATTCGGCGAGCACCGCGCCGGCCGACGGGACGAAGCCGTACATGGCGACCTCCAGGACGCGGATACCTTCGAGAGGGTTCATCCGCGCGCCCCCGGCGCCGCTCCGACCGGAACGGCAAAAGTCTTGAGTTCCAAGAACTCTTCCAGTCCAGCGACCCCCATCTCGCGGCCGACCCCGGACTGCTTGAAGCCGCCGAACGGGCTGTCGGCGCCGAAGTAGTTGCCGCCGTTGATGGAAAACGATCCGGTGCGGATCCGGCGGGCCACCGCCAGCGCGCGATCCTGGTCGCGGCTGAAGACCGCACCGGCCAAGCCGTAGATCGAGTTGTTGGCGATCCGCACGGCGTCATCATCGTCATCGAACCCGATCACGACGAGCACCGGACCGAACACCTCCTCCTGGGCGATCTCGCTGTCCGGGTCGACGTTGGTGAGCAGTGTCGGTGCGTAAAAGTAGCCGGGGTCCAGGCGCTTGCCCCCGGTGACCAGGGTCGCGCCGGCGGCGATGGCGCGCCGCACCATGCCGTCGACCTTGTCCCGCTGGCGGTCGTTGATCAGCGGTCCCAGGTAGGTTTTCGGGTCGGCCGGGTCGCCGTGGCGCACCTTGGCGAAGTTCTGCGCGATGAGTTCCACGATCTCGTCGTGGTGCTGTCGGGGCACTAATAGCCGCGATGTGAGTGCGCAGCCCTGGCCGGCGTGGGTGACCATGCTGAACGCCGCGAACATGGCCGCGTTGGCGAAGTCGGCGTCATCGAGCATGATCACCGCGGACTTGCCGCCCAACTCCAGAAAGACCCGCTTGACGGTCCCACTGGCCGCCGCCATGATCCGCCGCCCGACCGCCGTTGAGCCGGTGAAGGTGACCACGTCGACGTCGGGACTGGTGGTCAACAGCTCTCCGACGGCGACATCAGGGGAACTCAGCACGTTCACCACGCCGGCCGGGATGTCGGTGCATTCGGCAATCACCTCGCCCAGCGCTAGCGTGACCAGCGGGGTGTCCGGCGCGCCCTTGAGCACGACGGTGCAGCCGGCGGCCAGCGCCGGAGCCAGCTTGGCCAGCGCGAGCTGGTTGGGATAGTTGTAGGCGATGATCGCCGCGACCACGCCGGCGGCTTCCTTCTCCACCCAGCGGTGATGGCGCATCCCCCGCGATTCGGTGTCGCCGAGTTCTTCGGAGAACTGATAGCCGCGCAGCAGGTCGGCGTAATAGCGCACGATGCCGATCGGCTCGTCGAGCTGCGCTGCATGGGTCAGGGCGCGGGTGGCGCCGACCTCGGCGATCGTCAGCTCCCGCAACTCTGCGGCATGGTCGAGCAATGCCTGATGGAGTTGGTCGAGACAACTCGTGCGCAACTCGACGTCGGTCGACCAGGTGGTGGTGTCGAAGGCACGCCGGGCCGCCGCGACCGCTGCCTGGGCTTCCGCAACGCCGGCGTCGGGCGCATACCCCACAATCGCACCCGTGGCGGGGTTGATGGAGGCGAAGGTGGTATCGGTGGTGAGCAGCCGGCCGTCGATCAATAGCCGCCGGTCAGCCGGTGACTGACTCGGCCCGTCGGCCGTTCGCCCCTCGGCGATGGTTCCCGCGGTCTGCTGCGTCGGCATTGCGGCCCCCTCGGTGCGCTGACGGTCACGGTAATTTCATTCTCATCCTTCGCGAATCTTACATTCGCCGCATGAGAGTTCAAGAATGCACCGTGATCGGACCGACCTGCCGTGGTGCTAAGCAATCGCCCAGCGGTAACCCGATCGCAGCATTCGGCGCAGGCAGGAAGCGGTTTCGTGGCCGGCTTGCGGGTCGCTCGACCGCGAGAGTAGGGTTCTCATAATTGTAAGGGAGATTCTTGATGGTTGAGAGGTTGTGGGCATGAAGACCGCCGTCGTCACCGGCGGCGCGTCGGGCATCGGGCTGGCGATCGCCCGTCGACTGCGATCCGACGGTATCGACGTGGCCACCGTCGACCTCAAGCCCAGTGACGCCGAGCTCGCCTACACCGCCGACGTGACGGACCGCCCGCAGGTCGATGCCGCGCTGTCGGCGATCCGCGACCGACTGGGACCGGTCACGATTCTGGTCAACGCCGCCGGCCTGGACGGGTTCAAGCGGTTCGCCAACATCACCTTCGAGGACTGGCAGCGGGTGATCGACGTCAACCTCAACGGCGTCTTCCACACCATTCAGGCGGTGCTGCCCGACATGGTCGAGGCCGGGTGGGGACGGATCGTCAACATCTCGTCGTCGAGCACACATTCCGGCACCCCCTACATGGCGCACTACGTCGCGGCCAAATCCGCGGTCAACGGGCTCACCAAAACGCTGGCGCTCGAGTACGGGCCCAGCGGCATCACCGTCAACGCCATACCGCCCGGGTTCATCGATACCCCGATGCTGCGCAGGGCCGCCGAACAAGGGTTTCTCGGTGACATCGAAGAGAGCATCGCGCGAACCCCGGTGCGGCGGATGGGTAGGCCCGAAGACATCGCGGCGGCCTGCGCCTTTCTGGTGTCCGAGGAAGCCGGCTACATCACCGGCCAGCTCCTGGGCGTCAACGGCGGCCGGAACACCTGAGCCGGGAAGGAAGGCATCGTGAAGGTCTGGGTTGACCCCGAACGCTGCCAGGGCCACACCCTGTGCTCCATGATCGCCCCCGACTCCTTCCGGCTCAGCGACATCGACGGCACCTCGTCGGCGGTCAGCGAAGTGGTACCGGCCGACCAGCAGGACCAGGTGTGTGAAGCCGCGCGATCGTGTCCGGAGCAGGCCATCGTCATCACCGACGGGTAACACGGGTAAAGGGAGACAGCGGGTTGAGCGTCGCTGACCGCGAGAAACACCGGTACCACTTCGACCGGCACTCCGCGGAGTACCGGTCACGGTTCCAGGCGATCACCGAGGAGATGCACGCCAGGTGCCCGATGGCGTGGAGCGACACCTACGGCGGGCACTGGGTCGCCGCCGGCAGCCACGAAGTGTTCGAGCTCGCCCGCTGTCCCGCCGTCTCCAACGATCACGATGTCAACCACGAACGCCGTGGCTACCAGGGCATTTCGATTCCGACCGCCAGCCGGATCAACGGTGTGCGCGGCGGCATCCTGGAGATGGACGACCCCGAGCACCGCAGCTACCGCAACGTGCTCAACCCGTATCTGTCGCCGGCCGCCGTCAAGCGCTGGGTGCCGTTCGTCGACGACGTAACCCGCGCCTGCCTCGACCAGAGGATCGAACACGGCAGCATCGACTTCGTCGACGATCTGGCCAACGTCGTGCCCGCCGTTCTGACCTTGGCGCTCATGGGTATTCCGGTGCAGAACTGGAAGATGTACAGCGAGCCGACCCACGCCGCGGTGTATACCCCGGAGCACTCGCCGGACATCCAGCGGGTTACCGAGATGCACCGGCAGATGGGGCTCGACCTGGTCAACAACATGGTCGAGATTCGCAACCATCCGCGGCCCGGGGTGGTCAACGCCCTGCTCGAGATGCGCATCGACGGCCAGCCCGCTCCCAATCTGGAAATACTGGGCAATCTCGGATTGCTCATCGGTGGCGGCTTCGACACCACCACAGCGCTGACCGCCCATGCGCTGGAATGGCTTTCGGAAAACCCCGAACAGCGGCAGCTGCTCAGCAGGCAACGCGACACCCTGCTCGACTCGGCAACCGAGGAATTTCTGCGCTACTTCACCCCCGCTCCCGGCGACGGCCGGACATTCGCCGACGACGTCGAACTGGACGGGCTGCATTTCAAAGAGGGTGAGCGGCTGTGGATTTCGTGGGCGATGGCCAACCGCGACCCGGCGGTGTTCGCCGACGCCGACAAGGTCATTCTTGATCGTAAAGGCAACCGGCACTTCAGCTTCGGGATCGGTGTGCATCGTTGCATCGGATCCAACGTGGCGCGCACCGTGTTCAAGTCGATGCTGACCGCGGTCCTCGACCGGATGCCGGACTACCGTTGCGACTCTGGGGGCACCGTCCACTACGAGACCATCGGGGTCATCCAGGGGATGCGCAAGCTACCGGCCACTTTCACGCCCGGCCGCAGGATAGGTGCGGGCCTTGACGAAACTCTCGACAAGCTGCAACGCATCTGTGAGGAGCAGGAACTCGCCAGACCGGTCACCGAACGCAACGAGGCTGCGGTCATTTGGTGAGCCGCTGCTTCGGCGAGCAGCCGCAGAATCGCATTGCAGCGCCAGAATTCATGCGATTGTGTGTCTGCTCGGCAAAAGACGCTAGCCGCGGGGTAAGCCCAGCACTCGCTGGGCGATGATGTTGCGTTGGATTTCCGACGTGCCTCCGGCGATGGTCCCGGAAAAGCTGCGGGCGTAACGCTCGAACCAGCTGGCGAAATAGTGATCCAGGTTCATCGGCGCATACGGACCGGTCAGCGCGGGGTGCACCAGCCCGTCGGAGCCGGCGGCCGACAGGGCATGCTCGCACGCTTGCAGTTCGGCCTCCGAACCCAGCAACTTGAGCACCGAGATGGCGGCGGTGTCATCCTCGCCGCGAGCGGCGCGGGCCAGCGCCACCGAGCCCAATAGGCGCAGCGCCTGGTTGTCCATCACCATGGTGGCGTAGCGGTCGCGTTCGAGTTCCGTGCCGGGACTAAAGTCGGCCAGCAGATTGTCCAGCCGATCGGCGAAACCCAGCCACATCATGGTGCGCTCATGCCCCAGGGAGCCATTGGCCACCCGCCAGCCCTGGTTGAGCGGACCCACCAGGTTTTCCGCCGGCACCGACACATCGGTGAAGAACACCTCGTTGAAATCCAGGTCGTCGGCCGAGCAGATGGACGGAAACGGCCGGCGCACCACACCCGGGGTATCGGTCGGGATCAGTAATGCGCTGATGCCCTGGTGTTTTGGCGCATCCGGGTCGGTGCGCACGAACGTCAGCAACACGTCGGCGTCGTGGGCCCCGGAGGTCCACACCTTCTGCCCGTTGACCACGAAGTGGTCACCATCCAACACCGCCCGGGTGCGCAGCGACGCCAGGTCGGACCCGGCGCTGGGCTCGCTCATCCCCAGCGACGCGGTGATCTCGGCGCGCAGGATCGGCACCGCCCAGCGGTGTTTCTGCTCCGCGGTGCCGAATGACAACAGCGACGCGGCAACGATATTCACGCCCTGCGGGTTGAAACTGTGATAGATCCGCCGGCGGCACAGTTCCTCGAGGTGCACGAACTGCTGAACCACCGTCGCGTTGCGCCCCCCGAACTCCGGCGGCTGGCCGGGCAGCAGCCAGCCGTTGTCGAAGAGCAACCGCTGCCAGCGGCGCGCCCAGGCCGGCAGATGCGAGACCGAACGCGGCCGCTCGCCGGTTTCGCTTGCCGGAGGCAGGTTTTCGTCGAGGAAGGCCACGAACTGCGCCCGGAACGCCTCGACGTCGGGATCAAAAGTCAGCTGCACGGTACTCCTGCGCAATCTGGGCCCGATGTTCGGCCGCATCGCCGAGCATCAGTTCGCCGGCCTTGGCCCGCTTGAGCGCGAATTGCAGATCGTTCTCCCAGGTGAATCCCATTGCGCCGTGCAGCTGTAAGCCGTGGCGGAACACCAGCGACTGACACTCCCCCGCGCTGGCCTTGGCCATGGCGGCGGCCAGCCGCCGCCGCGAGTCGTCGGCGGCGATGGTCAGCGCGGCGAAGTAGGCCAGCGCTCGGGCCCGTTGCACCGCGACGTGCATGTCGGCGGCCTTGTGCTGCACCGCCTGAAACGACCCGATCGGCACCCCGAATTGGTGACGGCTGCGCACGTGGTCGAGCACCAGATCCAGGATGCGCTGGCAGGCGCCGACCATCGTGATGGCCATACCGGTCAGCGCAACGTGGCGCGCGCGTTCCCGGTCCACGGATACCCGGACAGCGTCGGGTACTCGAACCCGATCGAAGGACAGGTCGGCGATATGCAGCACCGGGTCGAACACAGACTCACGACGGGCCGAGACCTGACGGGCGTCCACGATGAACACCCCGGCGTCGGTCACCACCGCCAAGCGGTCGGCGCGATCGCCGTCGAGAACGTGGCGTGCCGTACCGTCGAGCACCCATCCGTCGGCGTCCCGGCGGGCGGTTACCCCGCTGTACACGGCGGTACCCGACTGGTGCGGGTCGAAGTGGTCCACGGCCAGCGGGGCGAACTGGCTCATCGTCGCCAGGAAGGGGGTGGGATCGGTGGCATGCCCCAACTCCTCCAACACGATCGCCAGCTCCACGGCGCCGGCCGGCTCGTTGAGCTCCGTCCAGCCGAGGTCGACATACACCTTCCATAGCGGGCTGGTGTCGACGCCGTCCTCAGCCACCGCGCGCACCAGCGACGGCGGGCACTGCTTGGCGACGACATCGCGCACGGTGTCCTGCCACAAGCGCTGATCGGCATCGAACTCCAACAGCATTCGGGCCGCCTCCTGTCGTCGCTATCATGCGAGAATACCATTCTCTGATACGGAATCAGTAATCTCGAAATCGGGCTATGAGGTGCATGAGGAGCTAGGATGTCCGCCATCGCAACGACACTGTGGGAGATCGAGGCGATCAAGCAACTCAAGGCCCGATACTGCCGATACCTGGACACCAAGCGCTGGGATGACTGGCGGCAGCTGTTCACCGACGACTTCGTCAGCGACACCTCGCAGTCGGGCGGGATGGTGATCCGCGGTGCCGACGAGTTCGTGTCCTACGTGCGCCACGCGCTGGGCAAGCCGTCGCGACCCACGGTGCATCAGGTGCACGCCCCCGAAATCACGCTGACGTCGCCGACGACCGCGACCGGGATCTGGGCGCTCGAGGACGTGGTGCGGTTGTGCCCGGGCGTCAATCTCAACGGGCGCGGTCACTACCACGAAACCTACGGGAAGCTCGACGGCAGTTGGCTGATCAAGTCCTCGACGCTGACCCGGCTGCGCGAGGATATCTTCAATCCTCTTTCCTCCGTGCGTATTTCGCCTCGGCTGCGGGACGCGGCGGCCTCGCTGGCGAGGCGGCTCGGCCGTGACGCGCTGGCACCCACCACCTTCTGAGGCGGCGATGGCCGGAACCACCAAACTAGTCATCGGGGCGAGCGGTTTCCTGGGCTCACATGTCACCCGCCAACTCGTCGCAGCAGGGCAGGACGTGCGGGTCATGGTGCGGCGCACCAGTGTCACCAAGGGCATCGACGACTTGTTGCAGACTGGCAAAGTCGAACGCTGTTACGGCGACATCTTCGACGACGCCGCGCTGCGAGTCGCCATGGCCGGCTGCGACGTCGTCTACTACTGCGTGGTGGATGCCCGGATGTGGCTGCGCGACCCCACTCCGTTGTTCCGCACCAATGTCGACGGGCTGCGGCATGTGCTCGACGCGGCCCTCGACGCACAGTTGCGCAAGTTCGTCTTCACCAGCAGCACCGGCACATTGGCAATCAGCGACCAGCGGCCCGTTACCGAGGAGGATCCGCACAACTGGAACGACGGCGGCGCCTACATCGAATCCCGGGTGGCCGCGGAGAACCTGGTCATGCACTACGTGCGCGAGAAGGGGTTACCGGCGGTCGCGATGTGTATCTCGACCACTTACGGTCCCGGCGACTGGGCCCCGACCCCGCATGGTTCGCTCATCGCGCGCGTGGCCACCGGACGGTTCCCGTTCTACCTCGGCTTCTCCGCCGAGGTGGTCGGTATCGAAGACGCCGCCAGCGCCATGCTTCTGGCGGCCGACCGCGGCCGCGTCGGCGAGCGCTACATCATTTCCGATCGTTATCTGAGCACCCGGGAAATCCACGAGATCGCGGCCCGCGCGGTGGGCATCCGCCCGCCGCACATCCCGATCCCGATGCCGGTCATGCGTACCGCGGCGCGCCTCAACGATCTGGCCGCCCGCCTGCTGCGTCGCGACCTTCGCTTCGCCTACGTCGGAGCGCGCATGGCAGAACTGATGTCGCCGCTGGATCACAGCAAAGCCGAACACGAACTGGGCTGGACACCGGAACCGGTGGAAGATTCCATCCGCAAGGCCGCCCGGTTTTTCGTCGCGAACTCAGCCGATTAGGCAGTCATCCAATTGCCGGCATGCCGCCTTTCGCGGCCCGGCAGATTTGCGCCTCAGCGCCCCAAACGCATTCGCCACGACACGCCCGCCGACATGTCACAGCAGATCGCCGCCGCAAAGATACAGTTCGCCCAACTGTGCGGAAGGACGTTGTGATGGGTGGAAACCCGGTTGACACAATGTCGCGCCGCGAGTTTTTTGCTAGAGCCGCCGCCACCACCAGTGCCGCCTCTCTCATATCGTTAACCGGACCGGTGATCGAAAAGGCTTACGGGGCCGGGCCGTGCTCGGGGCATTTGACCGACATCGAGCACATCGTGCTGTTGATGCAAGAAAACAGATCCTTCGATCACTACTACGGAACACTTTCCGGTATCGACGGATTCGATACCGCCTCGCCGCTGTTCCAGCAAAAGGGCTGGGACCCGCGGACGCAGTCGCTGGACCCCACCGGCACCACCCTCCCGTTTCGCTTCGACAGCACCAGGGCGCCTTTGCTCAACGGCGCGTGCATCAACGACCCCGACCATGATTGGGTCACGATGCACCAGTCGTGGAACGGCGGCGCGAACGACAACTGGCTGCCGGCGCAGGCGCGGACCCGCTCGCCGGCCAACACACCGGCGGCAATGGGCTATCACACCCGTCAAGACATCCCGATGCATTACCTGCTGGCCGACACCTTCACCGTGTGTGACCACTACTTCTGCTCGGTGCTGGGCCCTACCTCTCCCAACCGGTTGTATTGGCTGAGCGCCTGGATCGACCCCGCCGGCACCGACGGTGGGCCATCGGTGGAGACCGCTAATACCGCGCCGATCGGTGCCTACAGCTGGCGCATCATGCCGCAGAACCTCAGCGATGCCGGCATCAGCTGGAAGGTGTACAGCGACAAGTCATTAGGGCCCGCGATCAACACCTACGTGGGTTACGGCGAGATCGTGCAATGGTTCAAACAGGCCGCGGACCCGCGGTCGGACCTGGCTCGCTTCGGCGCCGTCCCGCGCTATCCGTGGGACTTCGCCGCCGACGTCAGGGCCAACCGGCTGCCGCAGGTCTCCTGGCTGGTTCCAAATATCCTTGTGTCCGAACATCCGGCGATGCCGGACGCGGGCGGTGCCGTAGTGATCGCGGATACGCTGCGAATCTTGTTGTCCAATCCGGCAGTCTGGGAAAAGACCGCGCTGATAGTCAGCTATGACGAAAACGGCGGCTTCTTCGACCATGTCGTGCCACCGACAGCTCCGCCGGGAACAGCCGGCGAATACCTTACGGTGCCCCACATCGGCAAGGTACCCGCTTCCGGCGGCATCCGCGGACCGATCGGCCTGGGTTTTCGCGTTCCCTGCCTGGTGATTTCACCGTTAAGCCGCGGCGGGCTGATGGTCCACGACGTCTTCGACCACACCTCACAACTTCGCTTGATCGAGAAGCGGTTCGGCGTGCCGGTGCCCAACCTCACCGCATGGCGCCGCAGCGTGACCGGCGACATGGCGTCGGCATTCAACTTCGCCGTCCCACCCAACCCGTCGCCACCCACGCTGAACCAATCCCGACGGGTGCTGCCGGAACTGGCGCAATGCGGCCTCGGTGTCGGAGCCGTAACGGGGGCTTTTCGCTTGAACCCTCCCTACCGGGTGCCCTACCCGCAGGCGATGCCCGGCCAGGAAACCGCTCCAGCCAGGGGCATCCCTAGCGGTCTGTGCTGATCCGCCGCGTCGTCGATACGGCTGCGGCCGAAGCGATTTCGGTGAATAGCACGCTTGAGGACCTGCCGATGTCGAGATTGCCGGCGAGCGGCGACGGCCAACCCCCACGTCATGTGCGCCGAGTTGGCGACCTCGACCTATTTCCGGCTTCGGCAGTCCGCGCAGGTGCCTTTGTTGGGTTGAGGGCGCACGGTGGCGACCAGTTTTGCGATTGCCCACGACAATCCGCTGTCTCTGACTGCTGGGTTTTGGTCGAGAGAGTTTTCGCAATCCGAATTTGCCTACACCAGTGCCCCACTCGACCTACTGACGAACTATTTGGTAGGCGAAGAGTCGAGGTAGCTCAATCCATCCGATCCGGAGCTGCCGTAGAGTCGCCCGGCGGTGCCGCCGGCGCCGCCCGCGGCACC
>NZ_MWQA01000001.1:2152731-2272713 GCF_002086915.1 Mycobacterium persicum
CCGAAATACCGCGCGTCCCCGCCGGTTCCACCGGCGTTACCGGCGCCATTGCTCCCTGTCCATTGCCCCGAGCCGCCGACCCCGCCGTGCCCGGCATTGCCGCCGTCCCCACCGCTTCCGATCAGTCCACTAGTACCGCCGTCTCCTCCGGCGCCGCCGTTGCCTCCGGATCCGCCAGCGGCGCCGACTTCACCGTGGCCACCAGTGCCGCCGTTAGCGCCGGCTCCGCCATCGCCATACAACGGTCCGCCGTTACCGCGGTCACCCCCGTTACCGCCGGTTTGGCCCACGCCAGCAGACCCACCATCGCCCCCATTGCCGAACAACCCGGCTGCGCCGCCGTTACCGCCAATGCCTCCCACGCCGATAACGCCGTTCGCGGCTCCGCCTGCTCCGCCTGCTCCACCGTTGCCGCCATTGCCGAACAGTCCGGCTGCGCCGCCGTTGCCGCCGTTTCCGCCGACGTAGTTAACGCCGCTTCCGCCTAATCCGCCACTGCCTCCGTTTCCATACAACAGTCCGCCGTGGCCGCCGACGCCGCCCGCGGCACGACCCGTCCCGGCGCCGCCGGCGCCACCGTTACCGATAAACAGCGCGTCCCCGCCAGAGCCACCGGTGTTACCGGCCCCATTACTCCCCACAAATTCACCTTCGCCGCCAGCCCCGCCCTGTCCGGCATTGCCGCCTTCCCCACCGTTTCCGATCAGTCCGCCAATACCGCCGTCTCCCCCGGCACCGCCGTCACCTCCAGATCCTCCGGCGGCGCCGCCGTAAGAGCTCCCACCTTCGCCCCCGGTACCACCGGCCCCGCCGGAGCCGCCAGATCCTAACCAGAGGCCGCCGGCACCACCGGCCCCGCCAGTACCGCCAGCCCCACCAGAACCACCGGTGGCGTACATAACTTGCGCTGAACTACCTCCCGCCCCGCCTTGTCCGCCGGCCCCGCCGGCACCACCATCGCCGAACCATCGCGCGGCTCCACCAGCACCACCGGCTCCACCTGCTCCGCCGTTACCGCCAGTTGCATTGTTTCCAGCACCACTGCCGGACCCACCAGTCCCACCGGCTCCGCCAGCCCCACCATTGCCCCCATTGCCGAACAGTCCGGCTTCTCCGCCGTTGCCGCCGGTTCCACCATTGCCCCCGTTGCCACCGGTGCCACCGGTGCCACCAGCTAACTCGCTGTTTGCGCCGTTTGCGCCCGCTCCGCCGGCCCCGCCGTTGCCGCCGTTGCCGATGAGTCCGGCGGCTCCGCCGTTGCCGCCGTTGCCGCCCGCACCGCCATTTGTGGTCGCGGCGCCACCAACTCCGCCATTGCCGCCGTTGCCAACCAGTAGTCCGCCGTGGCCGCCGTTGCCGCCGTTGGCGCCGGTTCCGCCGGCTCCGCCGTTGCCCCCGTGACCGAAGAGTCCGGCCGCTCCGCCGTTGCCCCCGTTGTGGCCGGCGGCGCCTGATCCGCCGTTGCCGCCGTTGCCCCACAGCCAGCCGCCGGCGCCACCGTTTTGTCCGGTGCCGTTGAGCCCGTTGGCGCCGTTACCGATCATCGGGCGCCCCACAAGCCATTCGCTGTCGGCGTTGGCGGTGTTGATCGCATTGTGAGCGGCGTTGTCGATCTCGGTGATCCAGTATTTCTCGGTGCTGCCGTTGAGCAGGTCGACAAACTGCCGGTGAAGCCATTCGTAGTCGCGGCTGAGCGCCTGCCAGGTGAGGCCTTGGCGGGTCAGCACGGTGGCCATCGCTGCCGATACCTCGTCGGCGCCGGCCGGTAGCAGCGCGGTGGTCGGGGTGGCCGCGGCGGCGCTGGCTTGGCTAAATACCGTACCGACATTTGCCAGATCGGTTGCCGCACAGTGCAATGCCTGCGGCTCGATGGTCACAAATGACATAGCTGGTCCTCCTAAGATCTACCAATGCCGGTGCCGGGTGTGTATTCGGGTGGGGTGCTGCTATCTGACGCCGGTTCGCGCCCTGGCGTGGTAGCCGATCATCGCGGCGACATCTTGGGCCCACATCTCGGTGTACACACTTTCGGTCGTCGCGATCGCCGCCGCGTTGCGGCCCAAAAATTCGTGGCCACCAAGCCCGACCCCGCACCCGAATACATCCGCGCCGAATTAACCTCCGGCGGCAAGCACGAAAACTGAACCAACATTCCCACTCCCTCCACCGGCGATACATGGCCTTCATGAAAATCAAACTAGTCATACTGAAACCATCAAAGAGTTCGACGTTGACCACCTTGATTGGCCCAAATTCGATTGGGCGGGTTACATTCGGATCCATGAGGTCTACTTCGGCGATGCGTCACACATTCACCCACGCGTAGCGGCCCACTACCGGCCGGAAGAAAAAGCCGAAATACGCCACGATTGAGGTGCTGCCGCCGGCAACTCGAATCACATATCCCCCACGGGTCCAGATAATTGGCCAGCAATGCCGCGAACAGGCTCTGGTTTGATTTCGGCACATTTTGCATTGTTTGCACTTAGCGGCGACTAGCCTCCTGCCGGAAGGATCGTCCCGCGGCTGATCCACGATATCAAACGAAAAAAACGATCAACCAATAACCAGCATTTATAGATACAGGGAAGTTTTCTGGCCGGTATGTGAATCGGTATTGACCCAGCCAGGGCGAACCGCAAATCACCGATCGCGGCCAGCGAAAAGTGCGGGCCAAGAAACGACCGGCCGAAAATTCCGGGCCCGTTTGCACCGCGTTCTCTCGGTTCGGTGGAGTGGCCGGACTGCTTCGGCGTCGGCTACGCGTGGGAACCGTTGACTTGAACCCGCACTACCGGGTGCCCTACCCGCAGGCGATGCCCAGCCAGGAAACCACTCCGGTCGGGGGCATTCCCAGCACCCGAGGGCATGACGTGCCGATGTTCGAGATTGCCGGCGTGCGGCGACGGCCAACCCCCCACGTCATGAATTGCCTATGAAGCCCGATTCACGCAGCCAGGCACCGGTCAAGGCCCCGGTAGTGTAGATGGTAAATATTTCGCCCAAGTAAATATCGCGTGTCATGTAGCGGCAGCGCCCTCATCCATCGGGGCATCGAGAACAGTGAGGTTGTGGTGGAGGTGAGCCCAGGTGAGTAGAGCCGAGGAAGGTACCGGAAAGCTTCGCCGCCGAATTGTACTGGCAGTGTCGGGTTTGGCGGTTGCGGCCGCAATTACCGTCACGCAGATCCATCCGGCAGACGCCCATACCCACCGGGGTGAGATGACCGATGTGTCCAATATGCCGCCGTTCCCTGTTTACTACGGCGCCATCGCCTACGGACACGACGGGTCGAATGGCAAGGCGTGGCGGCACCTCTCCAAGGCACAGGCCAAGCAGCGTGCCTTGGAGCTGTGTGGGATCGAAACGTGCACAGTGGTCAGCGTCTTCACCCGATGCGGCGCGGTCGCCCACGACGGCGCGAAGTACCACGGCGGTTACGGGTACAACCGCAGCGCGGCAGAAGCACACGCCATGACCAACCTGGGTGGCGGGCGGATCGTCGACTGGGCGTGCAACTAGCCGTTGCCGATCGCGGCGGCCGACGCGGGATCCGCGGGCCGAAGTCCATCCCTGCATTCGGAATCCCGCTTAGAGCGCGCTCCTCAACCGAGGAGAGAATGATATTATCCGTATTGAAGAACAACACTGGCAATATGGCCGGCACGACACCGCGTAGCAGGGCAGATGATTAACCGAGATGCTTACCGGAAAGGCGTTGATCGGCGACCGACGGAAATGTTAGGTTGCCTATCAGATGCCCTGGCCGGGCTCGTCGTCGCCGAAGCCGGAGGGTGGGTTTCGTGATCGAGGATGCCGAGGGAACGCGCACGCCGGTCATCGATGCCAGCGTGCACATCTTCTTTCCGTCCAACAAAGACCTGCGCGGCTTCCTGCGTGAGCCGTTCAAGAGCCGCGGCTTTCCCGACTATGAGATGGACTGGTACGGAGCGCCCGGCGGCGAGTACGCCCCGAACGCCGAGGGGGCGAACCGCGAATACCCCGGTTCCAACGTGGAACTCGTTGCCGCCGAACTCTTTTCCAAACGCGGTGTCGACGTGGCGATCCTGCATCCGATGGGCCGCGGCATCATGCCCGACCGGCACCTCGGCAGCGCGCTGCACGCCGCCCACAACGAGATGATGGTGTCGCGCTGGCTCGAGCACGATCGGTTCGGCGAGAAGTTCCGCGGCACCATCCGGGTCAACCCCGACGACATCGCCGGCGCGCTCCGCGAAATCGAAAAGTGGCGCGCCCACCCGCGTGTCGTTCAGATCGGCGTTCCGCTGCAGTCCCGCGAGGTCTACGGCAAGCCACAGTTCTGGCCGTTGTGGGAAGCCGCGGCCGACGCGAACCTGCCGGTGGCGGTCCACATCGAATCCGGCGAAGGGATCGGATTTCCGCCCACGCCCTCCGGACATACCCGCACCTACGAGCAGTACGTCGGCTTCATGGCGCTGAACTACCTCTACCACCTGATGAACATGATCGCCGAGGGGGTGTTCGAGCGCTTCGGCAACCTGAAGTTCGTCTGGGCCGACGGCGCCGCGGACTTCCTGACACCGTTCATCTGGCGGATGGACGTGTTCGGTCGGCCGCACCTGGAACAGACCCCGTGGTCGCCGCGGATACCGAGCGACTACCTGCCCGGTCACGTGTATTTCGTGCAGGGCGGTCTCGACGGTCCCGGCGATGCCGACTTCGCCGGTGAGTGGCTGGCTTTCACCGGCAAGGAGAACATGGTGATGTTCGGCTCCAGCTATCCGCACTGGCAGTGCTGGGACATCCGGAAGCTGGCCACGGCGCCATCCGCCGAACAACGCGAGAAGTTGTGCTGGCGCAACGCCGCCGACCTCTACGGGATCGAGATTTCCGTCGACTCGCTAGAGGTTAGCCGGGGGTAGTCGCACAATTATGACAAGGGGACGACACGGGACTGAGGAGATCACGATGACGCTGACCCATCTGCACGAACGCGTTCCCGCCGCCGAGCGCATCGCCGTCCGGTGCGTCGACTCCGACGTGCACCCGATGCCCAGACGCGGTGAAATATCGGAGTACATCCCGGAGCCGTGGCGCAGCAAATTCTTCCTCGAACACAAGGTTGGCGAGCTGATCTACTACGACGCCCCCGACTACGCCCACAGCTTCGCGATGCGCGTCGACACCTTCCCTCCCGACGGCGAATTTCCCGGCAGCGACCCGGATATGGCCTTTCGCCAGCTGATCATGGAGGCCGGCTCCGACATCGCGATCCTGGAGCCCGGCGGCCGCACGCCACGCCTACCCGAAGCGCACCAGGCATATTCGACCGCACTCAATCACTGGCAGGCCAATCACTGGCTCGACGGCCACAACAATTGGCATCAGCGCTGGCGCGGTTCGATCTGCGCGGCGGTCGAGGACCCCGAAGGGGCGGCCCGCGAAATCGAGGAATGGGCCGGACACCCCTACATGGCGCAGGTGCTGATCAAGGCCGAGCCGCGGCCGTCATGGGGCCACCCGATGTACAACCCGATCTGGGCGGCCGCAACCAAGCACGACATCACCGTGAGTTGTCACCTATCGCGCAGCAACTACGAGATGCTGCCAACGCCGCCGGTCGGGTTCCCCAGCTACAACCACGACTTCATGGTGACCTACTCGCTGCTGGCGGCAAACCAGGTGATGAGCCTGATCTTCGACGGCGTCTTCGACCGGTTCCCCACACTGCGGATCGTCTTTGTCGAGCATGCGTTCACCTGGATCCTGCCGCTGATGTGGCGCATGGATGCGATCTACGCGGCGCGCAAATCCCGGGTGGACATCAAGCGCAAGCCGTCGGAGTACGTCAAGGAACACATCAAGTTCACCACCCAGCCGCTGGACTACCCGGAGGACAAGACCGAACTGACCCGAGCACTGGAATGGATGGAATGCGAGAAGATCCTGCTCTTCTCCTCCGACTACCCGCACTGGACGTTCGACGACCCGCGCTGGTTGGTCAAGCACTTGCCCAAAGCTGCCCGGGATGCGGTGATGTACCAGAACGGCATCGAGACCTATCACCTGCCCGAGACGGTGCCGGTGCTCGAGGGCCAGACGCGGGTGCTCTGAATTGACCTCGGAAATTGCGGGGCGACCCACACAGCCCTGGCCTCGTCTCGCCCAGGGCCGCGAGCATGTCGTCGCGACGGTGAATGAGATTCCGCCGGGCACCCACAAACTGGTGCCCATCGGGCGGCACGGCGTCGGTGTCTACAACGTCAACGGCACCTTCTATGCCATCGCGAATTACTGCCCGCACCAAGGCGGTCCGCTGTGCTCGGGACGCGCCCGGGGACGCACCGTCGTCGACGAAAGCGCCCCCGGCGACGCGGTCATGGTCCGCGATCTGGAATACATCTACTGCCCTTGGCATCAATGGGGTTTCGAGCTGGCGACCGGGACGACGGCGGTCAAACCGGAATGGAGCATTCGCACCTACCCGGTCCGCGTGGTGGGCAACGACGTGCTGGTGATGGCATGACGCCGCCGGCCCAGTCTGCCATCGAAGTGAACGGCGGCGTCGTGGTGTACGAAATCCTCGGTGCGTCAGGGGATCTGATTGTCCTGACACCAGGCGGCCGATTTGGCAAGGACATTCCCGGCCTACGTCCGCTGGCCGAGGCACTGGTCGGCGGCGGCTACCGGGTTTTGTTGTGGGACCGGCCGAATTGCGGCGCCTCCGATGTGCAGTTCTACGGTCATAGCGAATCGCACATGCGTGCCGAGACCCTGCGCGGCGTGCTGAGCGCGCTCGGGGTCGATCGGTGCATCATCGCCGGAGGTTCCGGCGGGGCGCGGGATTCCATGTTGACGACGATGCTCTATCCCGAGCTGGTGGAAAAGCTGGTGGTATGGAACATCGTCGGCGGCGTGTACGGCATGTATCAGCTGGGCGCCTACTACGTGCTGCCCAGTATCCAGGCGGTGCGCTGGTCGGGTATCGAGGGGCTGCTCAAGGTACCCGAGTGGCGCGACCGCATCGACCAGAACCCGGCCAACAAGCAGCGGTTCCTCGATCTGGACCCCGAAGAGTTCCTCGCGGTGATGTTGCGCTGGCTCAACGCGTTCGTCCCCAAACCGGGACAGACGATCCCCGGCGTCGACGACGAAATGTTCGGCCGCATCAAGGTTCCCGCACTGATCATCCGCGGCGGCGAGAACGACTGGGATCATCCCAAGCGCACTTCGCTGGAGGTCAGCTGCCTGATCAAAAGATCCGTGCTGATCGATCCGCCCTGGCCGGAGGACGCGTGGGAGCGTGCCGCCGAAGCACGGGCCGCGGGAAAAGTGAAGCATTTCAACATGTTCGACACCTGGGTGCAGGCCGCGCCCGCGATCCTCGAATTCCTGGGGCCGTGATGCGTTCACCTGGTGCGGATGTGGACCTCACAGTTCAGCGACGCCTCAAGCGCCGTGTGGATCCGGCTTTCCGGAACGCGCTCCAGGTCGGCTTCGCGCAGGGTCACGTAGACGATGTCGAAGCCATCATCACCGTGCCGGCGGGTGATCTCGCCGGTGAGTCCGAAAGCGGACAGCACACCATGGGCGTCGTCGTCGGTTCCCCTGCTGATGAAGGTGACCACCCCGGCCATCGGAGCGCTGTTGAAAGCCTTGGCGCACAAGCTGATTGCCTTTCGCTTGGCCGCTTCGACCTCGTCGCAGGCGATGAGCAGTTCCAGCTCGCGGCGGCCGGCCGGCCTGGCTTCGAGGTCGTTGTCGACCATCTCGGCGCCGATGTCGGCAATGAACCCGCGGAGCGCGGCCATGCCCTCGCGTAGCCGCTCAGACGTGAGCACACCGGCCGGGTCGACGTTGACCCGCACCACCGCAGTCCGCATACGGGCAAGCGTAACCGGAGCGATAGCAGGGTAATCGATGGAAGCCACCGACACCATGTTCAGGACGGCAACCTGGCCGGGCAGCCCGCCCCGGTTGCTGCGGGACGGCCGCGAACCCGAAGACATCGCGGCTTATCGGGAGCAGGGTGGCTACCAACCACTCGCCGAAGCCGACACCGTGCTGCACGAAATCGAATCCGCCGGACTGCTCGGCCGCGGCGGGGCAGCGTTTCCGCTCGGGGTGAAGTTGCGCGCGGTGCGGCGCAACGGGCGTGCCGCCGGCGGCGCCGTCGTCGTCGCGAACGGCGAAGAGGGAGAACCTACTTCGATCAAGGACCGGTGGCTGCTGCGCAACCGTCCGCACCTGGTGCTGGACGGGCTACGGTTGGCCGCGGCGATAGTCGGAGCCAGGCGCGCCTATGTCTATGTGTCCGATCCGGACGCCGCCCGCAGCGCCGAAACCGCGCTCGCCGAACTGCACCCCGAGCTATCCGGGGGTGTCGCGATCAGCGTGTGGACCGTGCCACCCGGATACGTGGCCGGCGAGGAGACCGCGGCCGTCCGCGCGATCAACGGTGGCCCGGCCAAACCGACCGACAAACCACCGCGTCCATTCGAAGTCGGTGTCGGCGGCCGGCCCACGCTGGTGAGCAACGTCGAGACCCTGGCCAATCTCCCCTACCTGCAGCGACACGGGTCGGCGGCGTTTCGGACGCAGGGCACGCTGTCATCACCGGGGACCTTTCTGGCCACCCTCACCGGCGCCAGCCGCCCGCCGGTACTCTACGAACTCCCGCACGGCTTGCGTTTCACCGAATTGCTTGCGCTGCACGGCGTCTCGTCCGAGCAGGTGCGCGGAACCCTGATGGGCGGTTACTTCGCCGGCCTGCTCAACCGCGGTGTGCTGGACACCACCCTGGACCACGAGACGATACGGCGAGCCGGCAGCGGTTTGGGCTGCGGCGCGATATCGGTGATCACCGACGACTGCCCGGTCGCGGTGGCGGCGTCGGTGCTGGCCTACTTCGACCGCGAGAACGCCGGGCAGTGCGGTTCGTGTTTCAACGGCACGGCCGCCATGGCCGCCGTCGGCGCGGCGCTGCGCGACTTCGCCGCGACACAGGAGGATCTCGACCGGCTACGTCGCTGGTCGGTGGTGTTACGCGGACGTGGCGCCTGCGCGACGCTGGACGCCGCCACCAACGTCGCCGGGACACTGCTGGACCAGTTTCCCGACGAGGTGGCCCGCCATCTGAGCGGCCGCTGCCAGGAGTGCAGTGCCGGCGCATTTCGCGCCGACCGCCCTTACCAGGCGGCGGCGATGGTGGGACAGCCATGAGAATCCGTCTGGACCGCACCGTCTGCGACGGCTTCGGCGCGTGCGCCAGGCACGCCCCGGCCTACTTCTCGCTCGACGACTGGGGATATGCGTGCCTGGCCGGCGACGGCACCGTGCGGGAGCAGGACCGCGATGCGGTCATCCGGGCACTGCTGGACTGCCCGGTGCACGCCATCACCGAAATCGGTGACCGCCCACCGGAAGTCGCTCACCCGTACGTCGCCAGCCCGGAGGATCCCGCGGCTAATCTCAAGACCGAGTCCAACGAAGCGCAGTGGGGATTCACGCGTTGACCGGACGCTGCGCCTGGCTGATCACCTCGGTGACCGGGTCTGCGGTGGCGGCCACGAGATTGCACGCTGAGCGCAGTTTCGACGCGCGATCGACGGGCAACCGCAGTCGGCCGATACATCACGGCCCGGGGAGTGGCGTGCCAAGATGATAACGTAATTCTCGTATTCGCATAACGGGCCTACCGGATTCAGCCTGCGGAGGTGAAGTGTCAGCAGCACCAGGACGTCCGCTGCCCCAGATCACCGACGAGAACGAATTCTTTTGGGCGTCAGGCGCGCACGGCGAACTGCGGTTCCAGCAGTGCCGGGCCTGCGACGCGCTGATCCATCCGCCCGCGCCGGTGTGTCGCTATTGCCGATCCCGCGAGATCGGGGTGCGGGTCGTTTCGGGTCGGGCGACGCTCGCCGGGTTCACCGTCAACCATCGATTCAGCCTGCCCGGCCTGCCGGCGCCGTACGTGGTTGCCCAGGTGGCGATCGCGGAGGATCCGCGCGTCCGGCTGACCACCAACGTCGTCGAGTGCGACCCCGATCGGCTTGAGCTCGGTCAGCCCGTCGAGGTGGTCTTCGAGCAGATCGAAGACGTCTGGCTACCGCTGTTCCGGCCGGCCAGTGTCGCAGAGCCGGCTGACCCACCAGTCGACGAGATCGAGCCACAGCGGTTCGGCGAATACGTCCGTCCGATGGTGACCACGACGAAGTTCGAGGACAACGTCGCCCTCACCGGCATCGGCATGTCGGCCATCGGGCGCCGGCTGATGGTGACACCGCTGTCACTGACGATCGATGCCTGCGAGGCCGCCATCGCCGACGCCGGGCTGAGTTTCACCGACATCGACGGCCTGTCGACCTACCCCGGTGGCGGCAATCTCGGCGGGTTCGGCGAAGGCGGGGTGACCGCGCTGGAGTCGGCCCTGGGCATCCGGCCCACCTGGCACAACGGCGGCATCGAAACCTTCGGCCCCGGCGGGTCGGTGATCGCGGCGATGCTCGCCGTGGCCGGTGGGCTGGCTCGCCACGTGCTGTGTTTCCGGACGCTGTGGGAAGCCACTTACACCGAGCTGATGAAGCAGGGCAAGATCGCGCCCTCATTTGGATCCGGGGGTCGCACCACCAGCTGGCAGCTCCCGTTCGGCGCCACTTCGGCGGCGCACACCCTGGCGATCAACGCGCAGCGGCACTTTCACCGTTACGGCACCACGAAAGAGACGCTGGGCTGGATCGCGCTGAACCAGCGCGCCAATGCCGAACTCAACCCCACCGCGGTCTATCGGTCGCCGATGACGATGGCGGACTACCTCGATGCTCGGCCCATCACCACGCCGTTCGGTCTCTACGACTGCGACGTGCCGTGCGACGGCGCGGTCGCCGTCGTCGTCTCCGCCGTCGACGCCGCTCGCGACCTGGCCAAACCGCCGGTGCTGGTGGAGGCCGTCGGAACCCAGATCATCGAGCGCATCGACTGGGACCAGAGCACGTTGACCCACGAGCCGCAGGTGCTGGGCCAGGCGGCGCATCTGTGGACGCGGACATCGCTGCGGCCCGACGATGTCGACGTCGCCGAGCTCTACGACGGGTTCACCATGAATTGCCTGTCGTGGATCGAGGCACTGGGATTCTGCGGAATCGGTGAAGCCAAAGAATTCCTGGACGGCGGCAAGAACATCGCCCGCGACGGTGTGCTGCCGTTGAACACCCACGGCGGCCAGCTCTCGCACGGCCGCACCCACGGAATGGGTCTGCTGCACGAGGCCGTCAGCCAGCTGCGCGGCGAAGCCGGCGCGCGCCAGGTTGCCGGCGCCCGTGTCGGTGTGGTCAGCAGCGGCGGCCTGACGCCCAGCGGTGTGCTGCTGCTGCGAGCCGAGCCATGAACCCGGCTCTTGTCCGTCCCCGGGTGGTGGTGGTCGACGGCGTACCGATGTCGGGGCTGGCCGCCGAGGTTCCAGATCCCCGGGCGGTCGTGGTGGCCCTGCACGGCGGCGGCACCACATCGACGTATTTCGACTGCCCAGGCCACCCGCAGCTGTCGTTGTTACGGCTCGGCGCGACTTTGGGTTTCACCGTCATCGCGCTCGACCGCCCCGGCCACGGCAGCTCGGCGCCGTATCCCGAGGCGGTGCAAAGTCCGCAGCAGCGCGTCGCCCTTGCCTTCGGAGCCGTGCAGCGCATCCTCGGACAGCGCCCACGCGGCGCGGGCCTGTTCCTGATGGGCCATTCCGGTGGCTGCGAGTTGGCGCTGCGGATGGCTGCCAGCCCGCTCGGCGCCGAGCTGCTCGGCGTCGAACTGGGCGGTACCGGAAGGCGCTACCACCCCGCCGCCAAGGAGGTCATGCGAGCGGCCGCCGAGCAGGACCGTCCCCCAGGGGTCCGCGAGCTGCTGTGGGAGCCGATGCGGTTGTATCCGGCCGACATCGTCCGGGCAATCACGAACTCGGCGGCTCCGCGGTATGAGCGGGCCGTGGCGCTGAACTGGACGCACCGGGACTTCCCCGCGCTGGCGCCTGCGGTCCGGATCCCGGTGCGGTTCACGCTGGGCCGCCACGACAATGTCTTTCGGTCCGACCCTCAAGCCTTGGCGGAAATCGCCGACATGTTCTCGGCCGCGCCGCATTTCGTCAGCGAGCTGCAGGCCGACGCCGGGCACAATCTCAGCCTTGGTCACAGCGCCGCCGACTATCACCGCAAGGTCTTTGCGTTCGTGCAGGAGTGCGTGGCGCTGCGCTCCCGAAGCCGCTACCGTTACCGTTACAGTCGAACGCTCAGTCGTAACGATTTCGTCCGCAACCCGGTGCCCGAGGAGTGTGCCATGACCACCTCGAAGGTTGTCTTCGATCCGTTCTCCGAGGAATTCTTCAACGGTCCCTGGGACACCTACCGGCGGATGCAGGAAGAAGCGCCGGTCTACTACAGCGAGGAATACGACTTCTACGCGCTCACCCGCCACGCTGATGTGGCCGCGGGACTCAAGGACTTCCAGACGTACTCGTCGGCCTACGGAATCGACCTTGCGATGGTGCGAACCGGGCAGCCGTCGCCGCACAAGGCGATCATCTTCATGGATCCTCCCGAGCACCGCCACATGCGCAGCCTGCTCAACAAGGTCTTCACGCCGCGCGCCATTCAGTCGCAGCGGCGGACGGTCATCGACAAGATCGACAAGTACCTGGGCGCGGTTGATCCCATGGGTTTCGACGCGGTGCAGGAGTTTTCCGGCCCGTTCCCGGTCGAAGTGATCACGACCATGCTGGGAGTGCCCGAGGAATATGCCCAGCAAGTGCGGCATTGGATTGACGAGTCGTTGCACCGCGAGCCCGGACAGGTGGAGGTCGGCGAAAAGGGCATGCAAGCCAACATCAACACGGCGATGCTCTACTACGACCAGGTCCAGCAACGTCGTGCCGAACCGCGCGACGACCTGTTCACCAAGTTGATCACCGCCGAGATTGAACGCGAAGACGGACAGCTCACCAAGCTCGACGACCTCGAAATAGCTGGCTTCGCAACATTATTGGGCGGGGCCGGTGCCGAGACGGTGACCAAGCTGGTCGGCAATGCGCCGGTGGTGTTCGCCCGGTTTCCCGACCAATGGCAGAAGTTGCTCGACGATCGCAGCAAGATCCCCGCCGCCGTCGAAGAATTGCTGCGCTACGAGGCGCCGTCGCAGTATCAGGTCCGCCGTTCGATGAGAGACGTCGAGCTGCACGGTGTCACCATCCCGGCAGGTAAGCCGGTGTTCCTCATCAACGGCGCCGCCAACCGCGATCCGCAAGCCTGGACCGACCCCGACGTGTTCGACATCGACCGCGACCCGCACGAAGCCACCAATCTCGGCTTCGGGTATGGGATTCACAGCTGTCTGGGCGCGGCGCTGGCCCGGATGGAAAGCGCAATCGCGCTGGAGAAGCTACTGGACTTCATGCCTCGCTACGAGGTTGACTGGGCGAATTGCAACCGGGTCCACATGCAAAATGTCCTGGGCTGGCAGAACGTGCCGGTGCGGGTGCTGCGGTGAGGAGGCCGCAATGAGAATCGAAGTCGATTGGGATCTGTGCGAGAGCAACGCGGTATGCATGGGCATCGCGCCGGAGGTGTTCCGGGTCGGCGACGACGACATGCTGACCGTCTTGCAGCCGGAGGTCACTCCCGAGAACGAGGCGCTGGTGCGCGAGGCGGTGCGGCAGTGCCCCCGCCAAGCGATTTCGCTCACCGACTAGGGCGTGTCTGCCGTCGCTGCTGCAAGCACGGAACCACGACAGCCTGCGCTGTTATCCACTGCTGCAACGCATTCGGAGCATATCGACGCGGCGATTGCGAATGCGGAGAGCGCCCGTGCGCCCCGGTGGCGGCAAGGGGCCAGTGCGGGCGACGAAGTGGACGGCAAAAAGGCCGACACGATCGGCGCCCGCGCGGCGGCAACGGCGGCAGTGGTGGTGCGGGCGGTACTCCGGGGGCCGGCGGTCACGGTGGATTGGGAAGCGCTCCCGGAATTGCGGGTACCGCAGGTCGGACCGGCGCCACGGGAGCCGCGGGAGTAGACGGCCTACCCGGCTGATCCCCTCAGCGCTCGCTAATCGCCTGCTCCGGGCAGCATTCGATGGCCTCGCGGGCGGCCACCTCGAATTCGGTTGGGACATCAGATGATATCGCCACGGCATAGCCGTCGTCGGTGAGACTGAACACCTCCGGGCACAGCGTCAGGCACATGCCGTGGCCGCGGCAGCACTGGTCGTCAACCCACACCCTCATGTCGGCGTGAACTCCAGGTGCAGCTCGGTCAGCCCGCGCAGGATGTAGGTCGGAACGTATTGGTAGCGCCGGTCATTCGCCGCGCCGTGCATCCACTCGCTGATCCTGATGTCCGACGTCCGGTCCAGCAGCCGCTCCAGCGCCACCCGGGTCTCGGCGCGCGCCAGCGGCGCACCGGGACAACTGTGGATCCCCCGCCCGAACGAGAGATGCTGGCGGGCGTTCTTGCGGGCCGGGTCGAACGTGGCGGGTTCGGTGAACCGGCGCGGATCGCGGTTGGCGGCCGCTTGCAGAATCATCACGGTCGTGCCCGCGGGCAGGTCGACGCCGCCGACGTTGACCGGCACCCGGGACAAGCGGAAGTCGCCCTTGACCGGGCTCTCGATGCGCAGCGCTTCCTCGATGAAGTTGGGGATCAGGCTGCGGTCCTTGCGCAACTGCGTCTGGATGTCGCGTCGCTCCCCGATGACCTGCAAGGCGGCCCCCAACAACCGCACGGTGGTTTCCTGGCCCGCCGAAAAGACATTGCAGGCGACCCGGGCCACGTCTTCGACGCTCGGAATGGAGCCGTCGGGGAAGGTGGCGGTGGCCAGACCGGTCAGCACGTCGTCACGAGGGTGCCGGCGACGGTCCCGGACATAGTCGGCAAAGGTTCCGTAGAGAAATTCCAGCGGGTTGTGCGCCAGCGGTTTCTCGCCGGTGCCGCCCACCCCGCCACCGGCGTGACGGTGAATGTTGTTGACGAACGCGTCGCGATCTTCGTCGGGCACCCCGAGCAAGTCGGCGATGACCAGCAACGTGAACGGGCTCGCGAAGCTCTTGATGAAATCGCCCTGACCCCCAGCCAAATACCCGTCGAGCACCCGGTCGGCGAGTAGCCACATGGCGTCCTCGTTCTCCTTGAGGCGCTTGGGGGTGATCAGCCGCATCAACAGGGCGCGATGGTTGGTATGTGTGGGCGGGTCCAGCGTCGGCAGCTGGTCACTGAACGGCAGCTCGTCGCGGTGCTGCTCGATCAGCTCGGTGACGTTGTCACCCTCGAGCGGTACCGGGAAACCGGGAAACGGCCCGGTCACCGAGATGCACGAGGAGAACGTCTCGGCGTCGTTCAACACCGCCACCGCTTCATCCCAGCCGGTCACCATGGTCACCCCGTAGTGGTTTTCGCGGGTCACCGGGCAGCGCTCCCGCAGCGCCTCGTAATAGGGGTAAGGATTCTCGACGAGCCGGCGGTCGCGGAAGAAGTCCAGCTCGCCGAAATCGCTCACGAGAACCTCCCTCTCACTCATGAGTATGAGATTTCCATAGGAGGTGGCCGCCGTCAAACGCGCGCCGACCGTGAAATCGGCGACGGGACACGCCGAGTCGGTTGTCAGATTCACCGTCGGGCGGGCTCAATTCATCAGCTCGACCACCGTGGCATTGGCGGTGCCGCCACCTTCGCACATGGTCTGCAGGCCGTAGCGAATTCCGTTGTCGCGCATGTGATGAACCATGCGCGTCAGCAGCACCGCGCCGGAGGCGCCCAGCGGGTGACCGAGCGCGATCGCGCCACCGAGCGGGTTCAGCCGATCCGGGTCGGCCCCGGTCTCGGCCAGCCAGGCCAGCGGCACCGGCGCGAAGGCCTCGTTGACTTCGAAGACGCCGATTTCCTCCACGGCGATGCCGGACTTGCGCAGCACCTTCTCGGTCGCCGGAACCGGTCCGGTGAGCATTAAAACGGGGTCCGCGCCGGTGACCGCGCCGGCGCGGTACCGCACGATCGGCGTCAAGCCCAGCTCCAGCGCCAGCTGCGAGGTCGTCACCAGTAGTGCCGCGGCGCCGTCGGAGATCTGCGACGAGTTGCCGGCGTGGATCACCCCGTCCTCGACGAAGGCCGGCTTGAGCGCGGCCAGCTTCTCGACGGTCGTCCCGCGTCGCACGCCCTCGTCGGCATTGACGACGGTGCCGTCGGCGGCGAATACCGGGACGATCTGCTCGATGAAGGCGCCGCTGTCCTGGGCCGCGGCGGCCCGCTGATGAGACAACGCGGAGTACTCGTCGAGTTGGGTGCGGGACAAGCCCCACTTCTTGGCGATCATCTCGGCCGACAGGCCCTGGTTGAACGAGAAGTTGTCATAGCGGGCAAGCACTTTCGGGCCGTACGGCAGTCCCGTTGCCCTGGCGGACCCAAGCGGTACCCGGCTCATCACCTCGACACCGCCGGCCACCACGATGTCCTGCTGGCCCGACATCACCGCGTGCACCGCGAAGTCCAAAGCCTGCTGGCTGGATCCGCAAGCCCGGTTGACGGTGGTGCCCGGAACGCTCTCCGGCCAGCCCGCGGCCAGGACCGCGAAGCGGCCGATATTGCTGGACTGGTCGCCGACCTGGGACACGCAGCCCCAGATCACGTCGTCGATGATGTCTGGTCCGACCCCGGTGCGCTCCAGCAGTTCGTTGAGCACCACCGCGGAGAGGTCTGCGGGATGGATGCCGGACAATCCGCCATTGCGCTTGCCTATAGCGGTACGGACGGCTTCGACGATGACTGTTTCCCGCATGATCTGCTCCGATTGATCGCGCCGCATGCTGCCACCGACCAGTAAACGACGCCTCCCGACGCCGCGCCACGGCGGGCATGGACTTACGAGCGCCCGGCCTGAGTCGGTGCGGGTGACGCGTTGAGACCGTGCAGCAGCAGGTCGGCGATTTCGTGATAGGCCTGGCCGGCGGTAAGGCCGGTGGGGTCGAGCAGTGCGCCCGAGTGCACGCCATCGATTGCCAACGCGATCAACTGTCCGACGAACAGGCCGTTGACGTCGCGCAGCGCACCGGCATCGATACCGTCGGCAATGAACTGCTGGACCCGGCGCGCTGCGACGGCGGAGTTAACGCGATAGATGTCGGCGGTGGGGCGGTAGCTTTTCATGTCCGCGTAGAAGGCAGCCGAGCAGCGGTTCATCGCCGATCCGATCGCCGCGAGATAGACCGAGATGCGCACCCGGGGATCGGTGACCGCGGCGATGGCCTCCTCGATCTCGGCGGTCGCGGTTCGGAAGAACTGCTTGGTGATGACGACGGCAAGCTGCTCCTTGCTGCCCGCCAGGCTGTACAACGTGGCTTTGGAACACCGCAATCGCTGGGCAATGTCGTCGACGGTAAGGCGCTTGAAGCCTTCGGCGAGCAATAGGTTCTCCAAGTCGGCGAGCAACCGAGCGCGTCGCCCCTGGTCGACCCGACGCCGCCGGACCGATCCACCGGGGCCGTTCAACACGACACCTCGGGGCGGGCGTCATTTCGAGAGTGAGCGGTCATAGGCACACCACAGTCAGCTGTAACCAATTTTCCAGTCTTGGTAATTTAATGGGTACTATTGTACGTCAATATGTACCCAATCGGTGAATGGATGAACTGCCTGCGCCGAGTCGAGGAACTACGAGATCAGTTTTTCGATGCGCACGCCGACGTCGCCTGGCTGCTCTGCGATCGCCATCCGGCGCAACGCACCGCGTTCACCGTGGTCGGTAGCGGCGGTTCGGTGTCCGTGACATTCGGCGACCTCGCCGCCGCGTCCCAGCGTTACGCGCAAGCTTTCCGCGCCGCGGGGGTTCGTCGCGGCGATCGGGTGGCGACATTGATGGGCAAGGGCGTCGATCTCGTCGTCACCATCCTGGCCACCTGGCGGCTCGGCGCGGTACATGTACCGCTGTTCACGGCGTTCGGCGCCGGCGCAGTGTCCGAGCGTCTGGAGCGATCGGCAACGGTGTTGGTGGTGGCCGACCCCGAACACCGGCACAAGCTGGCTCACCGCGGTGACCGGGCAATCCTCGTCACCGGCACCGCGCCGGCCACCCATGACGGCGACCGGTTGCTGGCCGACGCCGTCGCCGCGGCAGCGCCCGAGCCGGTCGAGCGCGTCGCGGTCGGTGGCGACGCAGCGCTGGTCCACATGTTCACGTCCGGCACCACCGGAAAGCCCAAGGGCGTCGTGCACCCCGTGGCGTACCTGGCCGGTTTCCAGGCCTACCTGGAATACAGCGTCGGCGTGACGGCCGACGACCGCTTCTGGTGTGCGGCCGACCCGGGTTGGGCCTACGGGCTCTACACCGCCATCGCCGCGCCCATGGCCGCCGGGGTGTCGAGCATCCTGCTCAGCGGCGGCTTCAGCGCCGAGTCGACCTGGCGCACCCTCGCCGACCACCGTGTCACCAACTTCGCCGCCGCCCCAACGGTTTTCCGCAGTCTGCGGGCGTCGACGGCGCCGCCCAGCGACCTCGAACTGGTCCGCGCCAGCAGCGCCGGAGAACCGCTCACCGCCGAAGTCAACGACTGGGCGAGCCGGGCACTGGGCTTGCTGGTGCACGACCACTTCGGCCAAACCGAGCTGGGCATGGTGCTGGGCAACCACCATCACCCCGAATTGGCCAGACCGGTCAAACCGGGGTCGATGGGCCGTCCGCTGCCCGGGTGGTCGGTGACCGTGCTGGGCGACGACGACCGGCCGGCGCCGCCGGGCGTTCTGGGACGGGTCGCCATCGACATCGCGGCGAGCCCGTTGCTGACGTTCAGCGCCTACCAGGACCAGGATCCGGATCATGCCGGCCGGTTCACCCCGGATCACCGCTACTACCTCACCGGAGATATCGCCCGCATCGACGACGACGGGGACTTCTTCTTCTTCGCGCGCGACGACGACGTGATCATCATGGCGGGCTATCGCATCGGACCCGCAGACGTCGAATCGGTGCTGTCGCGGCATCCGGCCGTCGCCGAATGTTGCGTGGTGGCCGCACCCGACGAGGTTCGCGGGGAGGTGATCGAGGCCTATGTCGTGCTGCGCGGCAACCACTCGCGGTCCGCGGAACTGCCGGCCGAGTTGCAGCGTTTCGTCAAGGACAACTACGCCGCCCACGCCTACCCGCGGCAGGTGCACTTCGTCGCCGAACTGCCCAAGACCAGCAGCGGAAAAGTCCAGCGGTCGGCGTTACGGCTGCAGCGCCAAGCGGCATCAGGACCGCAAACCAGATGAGCGGCAACGGGACTGACGGCTGCCTGCAGGTCGAGCAGCGCGGCGCGGTCCGATGGCTGCGGCTCAACAGACCGGCGCGACGCAACGCGCTCAACGGTGAGCTCATCGAGGCGCTGACCGAGCAGATCACCCTGGCCGAGACCGACCCACAGACCGCGGTGGTGGCCGTCGCCGGCAACGGGCCGAGCTTCTGCGCGGGCGGCGACCTCCGTCATTTTCTCCAGTTGCACCAGCGTGGCCACAATCCGGTGCACTTCTTGAAGACGGTGTCGGACTGCTTCAGCCGGATCGAGGCCAGCCCGGTGCCGTGGGTAGCCGTCCTGCACGGACATGTCGTCGCCGGAGGCCTGGAATTGGCCCTGGCATGTGACGTCGTCATCGCCGCGGCGGGCACCATGATCGGCGACGGTCACCTCAACAATCAACTGCTCCCGGCCGCAGGCTCCAGCGTCCGGCTGGCGCGCGCGGTCGGGCACGGCCGGTGCCGGTGGCTGTTGCTCACCGGTGAACTATTGCCGGCCAGCGAACTTGCCGACACCGGCTGGATTCTGCGCGTGGTTCCTCCCGATCGACTCGACGAGGCCGCCGAAACGGTTTGCGCCCGATTGGCCGAACGCGCCGGTCCCGCCCAGCGCAACCTCAAGGCACTGCTGCATCGGCTCGACTCAGCCGACATGGTCCGCGCGCTGCGGCAAGAGCTGGACGCCTTTGCGGAGAACTGGGATACCGGCCATCCGCCGGCAGCAGTTCGGGCGTTTCTGCGGAGCCGGGTCGGCCAGCGAGAAGTTCGATGAATCGATATGTCGGCCGTGTTGTCGCGATCACCGGTGCGGCCCAAGGGCTGGGACTGGCCATGGCCCAGCGGTTCGCAGCCGAGGGCGCCGCCGTCGCACTGGCCGACGTCCGCGCAGATGCCCTCGCCGGTGCCGGCAACTCGATCGCCGTGCGGTTCAACGGGCCGGTGCGTTGCGATGTCGTCGACGTCAGCTGCTCCGGCACGGTCGACGACTGGATTGCTAAGACCACCAAGGAATTTGGCCGTCTCGATGTGCTGATCAACAACGCCGGCATCATCCGGGACAACCGCCTGGAAAACATCGCGGACCACGACTGGCATTCCGTCCTGGCGGTCAACCTCAGCGGCGCGTTCTACTGTGCGCGTGCCGCATTCGCTCCGATGAAGGATCAGGGTTATGGCCGGGTCGTCAGCCTCGCTTCAATGTCGTGGCGCGGAAACTTCGGTCAGACCAATTACGTGGCAGCAAAAGCCGGAATCGTCGGACTGACCCGCGCCATCGCCCTCGAAGGCGCCCGGCATGGCATCACCGCCAACGCGATCGCGCCCGGCCTGATCGAAACACCGATGCTGGCCTCAATGAATGACGCAGCCCGCGGCAAACTGGTCGGCAAGATTCCCGTGCAACGTACCGGCCGACCGGATGATATCGCCGAGGCGGCGGCGTTTCTTGCCTCGCCGGCGGCCGGCTACGTCACCGGCGTCGTGCTCGACGTCGATGGCGGCATCTCCATCGGATCCTCTGTACGGTGAAACATGTTGATAACCAATGTAATTAAGGAGACACACATTATGTATGCGACGCCGGTCGAAGCTATCGATGTCGGGGAGGCCAGGTTCGACGCCGCCGACCGCTTGGCGATCATCAACTTGCTGGGCGCTTACGCCTACCTCTACGACCAAGACCACCTCGATGCGCATCGAGGCTTGTTCACCGAGTCACCGGAGCTGTTCCTGACGCAAAACGGCCATACCGTGTCGGCAGACATGGACACGGTGGCATACCTTGCGGCGGCGCGGAAAGCGGCGTTCAACGCCGAGAACAACCGTCGGCGCCACGCGATCGACTCGGTGTGGTTCACCAGCCACAGCGCCACCGAGGCGAGCGGCCACTGTTATGTCCAGGTATTCGCGATCCGTGACGGCGGCCCGCCCATTGCGGACCTGACTGCCTGCTACGACTTCACCGCGGTCAAGCAACATGGGGTATGGCGGTTCAGCCGCTGGGTGCTGGGAATCGACCAGAGCAACACCTAGGTTGGCCGCCGTCTGTCGGTGGGGTGTGGCATGATCGAATGTATGTTCCCCGGGGTCTTCGGGACCGTGTCCTCGATGTAGTGAACCGGAGTGAAGGTCGGCTTCAAGTCCGGTCCTCTGGTGTTATCTCGGGTCTGTTGCAGGCGATGGGGTCGGTAGCGCCTTGACCGGCGTTTCTGATCGGACACACTGGACAGATGTTCCGGGCGGTCGACACGATGGAGGCGGTGGCCGCCGAGGTGGCCGCGGCGTTGCGGATCAGCCAGGGTTTGGCGGCCAGCCGGCTGCGCTATGCCCGCGCGATGCGCGAGCGGCTGCCGAAGGTAGGTGCGTTGTTTGCGGCCGGCGAGATCGATTATCGGGCGTTTCAGACGATCGTGTATCGCACCGATTTGATCGAGGATCTGCAGGTGTTGGCCGCGGTGGACGCCGAGTTGGCCGTCAAGGTGGTGCGCTGGCCGTCGATGAGCCGGGGCCGGCTGGGCGCCCAGGTGGATCGGGTGGTGGCGCGCGCCGACGTGGATGCGCTGCGCCGGCGCAAAGAACATCAAACCGATCGCGAGATCGCTATCGACGAGGTGCTCGGCGGTATCGCGCTGATCCGCGGCAGCCTGCTAACACCGGATGCCCTGGCATTGGATCAGCGCCTCGACGCGCTGGCGGCCACGGTGTGTGCCCACGACCCACGCAGCCGCGCCCAGCGGCGCGCCGACGCATTGGGCGCACTGGCCGCCGGAGCCGAAAGGCTGCGCTGTGGCTGCGGGCGCCGCGACTGCGCGGCCAGCCAGCGCCCGCCTGCGTCCCCGGTGGTGATTCACGTAATCGCCGAGGCGGCCAGCCTGGAGGGCCGCGCCACCACCGCGGGCTCGACCGTGAGTGCCGACGGGCTGCTCACCGCCGAACTGATCACCGAATTGGCCGCCACCGCCACCCTGGTCCCGCTGGCCCACCCCGGTGATGCCCCACCCGAGCCGGGCTATACGCCCTCGACCGCGTTGGCCGATTTCGTGCGGTGCCGGGATTTGACGTGTCGCTGGCCCGGCTGCGATGTCCCCGCGGCCCGCTGCGATATCGACCACACGATCCCCTACGCCGCAGGCGGTCCCACCCACGCCTCGAACCTCAAATGTTATTGCCGCACACACCATTTGGTGAAAACGTTTTGGGGCTGGGGCGAACAACAACTCGCCGACGGCACCCTGATCCTGACCTCCCCGGCAGGCACCACCCACGTCACCACCCCCGGCAGCGCCCTGCTGTTTCCCAGCCTGTGCCACGCCGTCGGCGGCATGCCCACCCCCGAAACCGACTCACCGCATGACTACGGCACCGACAAAACCGCCAGGATGCCCAAACGCACCCGCACCCGCGCCCAACACCGCGCCCAGCGCATCACCACCGAGCGCCACCACAACCGCACCACCCGCCAAAGCCAGCACGCCCAAACCACCGCAGACACCGGACCCGCCCCACCCGACCACGACGAACCCCCACCCTTCTAACGGCCGGCCGACTTCGGCTCAATAGCTCCTGGGCAGCTTCAAGGCATGCTCGCCAAGGAAATTCAGAATCATCTCCTGGCTGATCGGTGCGATCTTCATCAGGCGGGCCTCACGGAAGTAGCGCGCGACGTGATACTCCTCCGCATATCCCATGCCGCCATGGGTTTGCAATGCTCGGTCGGCGGCGGCGAAACCGGCGTCGGCGCACAGGTACTTGGCGGTATTCGCTTCGCGCCCACACGGTTTGCCGTTGTCGTAGAGCCACGTTGCCTTGCGTAACATCAGCTCGGCGGCGTCCAGGCGGGCCAGCGAATCCGCCAGCGGAAACTGGATGCCCTGGTTCATGCCGATCGGCCGGCCGAACACCTCGCGGTCGGTGGCGTACTTGACCGCCTTGTCCAGGGCCACCCTTCCGATACCCAGCGCTTCGGCGGCAATCAGCATCCGCTCCGGGTTCAGGCCGTCCAAGATGTACTGAAACCCCTTGCCTTCCTCGCCAACTCGGTGTTCGACCGGTACTTCGAGATTGTCGATGAACAATTCGTTGGAGCTGACGGCGTTGCGGCCCATCTTGTGGATGGGCCGGATGTCGACCCGACTGCGGTCGAGATCGGTGAGAAACAGCGTCATCCCGTCAGTCTTCTTGGCGCCTCGTCTTTGGACGTCGTCGAGCGACTCCGTGCGGGTCAGCAACAGGATCTTGTCCGATTCCATCGCTTTGGAGATCCACACCTTGCGGCCGTTGACGACGTAGCGGTCGCCGTCCCGTTTGGCGAACGTGGTGATGCGTGCGGTGTCCAGCCCGGCACCCGGTTCGGTCACCCCGAAGCAGACGTGCACCTCACCGGTCGCGACCCTCGGCAACGTGGTCGCCTTGAGTTCCTCCGAGCCGTGCACCACCACGGGTTGCATACCGAAGATCGACAAATGGATCGAGCTGGCGGCGTTCATGCCCCCGCCGGATCTGGCGACTTCCTCAAGCAATAGCGTGGCTTCGGTGATTCCGAGGCCATGCCCACCGTACTCGGCCGGAATCGTCATGCCCAGCCAACCGCCCTGAGCTATGGCCTGATAAAACTCGGTCGGAAACTCGTGCGCCTGGTCCTTTTCCATCCAGTAGTGGTCGTCGAACTTGCGCGCCAACTCCGCGACCGACCGGCGGATCAACTCCTGGTCACCGGTCAGCTCGAAGTCCATCCCACCCACCTTCGTTCAGCGCGAGCAGACACAGAATCGCATGATTCGTGCGGCAATCATGCGATTCTGTGTCTGCTCGCCGGCCACCGGCGGTGGCTCAGTCCTTGTTTCCGGTGAGTTCTTTCGCGCTGGCGGCAAAGTCCGCGAACGACGAACCCGCCCGGGTGTCCTTGTGGTGGCTGAGCGCGCGAATGGACACGTCGTGTCCCTCGGCCGCCTTGCGCAGCGCCCCGACCGTCGCCTGCTCCCGTGGGACATGCGTGAACGGGTCGAACGAGTACCACCGCATCGCGTTCTGGTGGGTGATCTTGTTGATCTCGTCATCGGGAACATTGTTAAGCGACAGAACATCCCACAGCTCCTCGGGCGCGCCCGGCCACATCGAGTCGCTGTGCGGGTAGTCGGCCTCCCAGGCAATGTTGTCGATGCCGATCATGTTGCGCAGCGCCACACCAACCTTGTCGCTGATGAAGCAGGTCAAGAAGTGCTCGCGGAACACCTCGCTGGGCAGCTTGCCGCCGAAGTTCTGGTGCGTCCAGGTGGAATGCATCTCGAAGGTACGGTCGGCGCGCTCCAGGAAATACGGGATCCACCCGGTGCCGCCCTCCGAGAGCGCGATCTTCAGATCCGGGAACTCCTTGATCGGTCGCGACCACAGCAGGTCCGCGGCTGCCTGCACGATGTTCATCGGCTGCAGCGTGATCATCACGTCCATCGGCGCGTCGGGCGCGGTGATGGCCAGCCTGCCCGAGGATCCGATATGGATGTTCATCACCGTGTTGGTGTCACACAACGCTTTCCACAGCGGATTCCAATACTCGTTGTGGAAGCTGGGGTAACCCATCGCCGCCGGATTCTCGGTGAAGGTCAGCGCATGCACCCCCTTCTTGGACACCCGCCGCACCTCCGCCGCACACGCCTCGGCGTCCCAGATCACCGGGATCGCCATCGGGATGAAACGCGCCGGATACGCGCCGCACCACTCGTCGATGTGCCAGTCGTTGTAGGCCTGCACCAGCGCGATCGAGAAATCGGGATCGTCGGTGGCGAATAGGCGCGCGGCAAAACCCGGAAACGACGGGAAGCAGATCGAAGCCAGGACGCCTCCGGCGTTCATGTCCTTGATGCGTTCGTCGACGTTGTAGCAACCCGGCCGGATCTCATCCAGACCGGTGGGCTCGATCCCGTACTCCTCCTTGGGACGGCCGGCCACCGCGTTGAGCGCCACGTTGGGGATGACGGTGTCGCGAAACTTCCACATGTCCGAGCCGTCGGGGTTGTGCACCAGCCGCGGCGCGTCGTCGAGGTACTTCGACGCGAGGTGGTTCTTGAACATGTTCGGCGGCTCAACGGTGTGGTCGTCGACGCTGATCAGGATCATGTCCTCTTTGTTCATGGCCGTACCCCTCTCCCTTGGGTGCATCGAGTATTTCCCCGCGCGGCCACCGAGCCGGCATCGGCGAGCCGCCACTGCCTCCAGGCTCTCTAGTTGGAAACTATCTTCTCGCGCAGTGAGAATCAACATTCAGGGCCGGCGCGCGGAACTCAGCGCCCCGGCATTGACCGGGGACACGAATCATGCAAGTCTGTTAGTTAGAAATGAGAATATGATTCTCCGGACAAGAGAGGACTGGCGCAACGTTCCGAGAGGAGGCCGTCGGATGCGTCTGCCGCCGCTGCCGGCCGACCAATGGGACGAGGCTGTCCGGGAGTCGTTCTCGGGCATGCTGCCTCCCGAACGCCGCAACCCGGGTGACGCCGGCAACGCGCTGTCGACGTTCGCCCGTCACCCTGACCTGGCCAAGGCCTTCCTGCGGTTCAACATCCACCTGTTGTTCGCCTCCACATTGCCGCCGCGCGTCCGCGAACTGGCCATCTTGCGGATTGCGCATCGTCGCGGTTGCGCCTACGAGTGGGCCCACCACGTGGCGCTCGCCCGAAAGGCCGGAATCACCGAAGTCGAGGTAGCGGCGGTCCGCCGGGGTGAAGCCGCGGACTCCTTCGAACGCGCGGTGCTCGCCGGGGTCGACGAACTCGACGAGCAGTCGGAGTTATCCGACGACACCTGGGCCGCTCTCGGCGAACGGCTCGACGACCGGCAACGAATGGACTACGTCTTCACCGTCGGCTGCTACGCGCTACTGGCCATGGCTTTCAACACTTTTGGTGTCGAGCTGGAACGAGACTCGAAACAAGACTCGAAACAAGAGAGGTAGTACCTTGCCCCACTTCCCCAAACCAGCCGTGGGTAGCTGGACGGAAAACTATCCCGAATTGGGCACCGCACCGGTCGATTACACCGATTCGATCGACCCGCAGTACTTCGCCGACGAACAGCGGGCAATCTTCCGGCGCACCTGGCTCAACGTCGGCCGCGTCGAACGTCTGCCCCGCACCGGCAGTTACTTCACCAAGGAGCTGCCGTCGGCCGGCGCCGGTATCTCGGTGATCGTCGTCAAAGGCAGGGACGGCGTAATCCGGGCCTTCCACAACATCTGCCGCCACCGCGGAAACAAGCTCGTATGGAACGACTTTCCGCACGAAGAGACCGCGGGCACCTGTCGGCAGTTCACCTGCAAATACCATGCCTGGCGTTACAGCCTCGACGGCGAGCTGACCTTCATCCAACAGGAGAACGAGTTCTTCGACGTCGACAAGAGCCAGTACGGCCTCAAGCCGGTGCGCTGCGAGGTGTGGGAGGGCTTCGTCTTCGTCAACCTCGACCCAAACGCGGCGCCGCTCGCCGAATATCTGGGCTCGATGGCCAAGGGCCTCGAGGGCTACCCCTTCCACGAGATGACCGAGGTGTATTCCTACAAGGCCGAAGTGGGCAGCAACTGGAAGCTGTTCATCGACGCGTTCGCGGAGTTCTATCACGCGCCGGTACTGCACCAGGGCCAGTACACCAAGGAAGAAGCCGCCAAGATGATGAAGTACGGCTTCGAGGCGTTGCACTATGAGCTGACCGGGCCGCACGCGATGATCTCGGTCTGGGGCGGTCAGTCGCCCCCCGCCGACCTGAGCATGGTCAAGCCGATGGACCGGGTGCTGCGCAGTGGACTGTTCGGCCCCTGGGACCGTCCCGACGTGATCAATCAGCTCGATGAGCTACCGCCGGGCATCAACCCGTGCAAGGCAAAGCAGTGGGGCATCGACTCGTTTCTGTTCTTCCCGAACTTCATGCTGCTGATCTGGGCGCCCGGCTGGTATCTCAGCTACCACTACTGGCCGACCGCGGTGGACAAACACATCTTCGAGACCAGCCTGTACTTCGTGCCACCGCGAAACGCGCGGGAGCGGCTGGCCCAGGAGCTGGCCGCCGTCACCTTCAAGGAATACGCGCTGCAGGACGCCAACACCCTGGAAGCCACCCAGACCATGATCGGCACCAAGATGGTCACCGAATTCCCGTTGTGCGACCAGGAAATCCTGCTGCGCCACCTGCACAAGATGACCGGGGATTACGTTAAGGAGTACCGCAACAATGGCCACGCCAAGCAAGCTGCCCGCTGAATTCGCCGACCTCGAGCCATATCTGGAGTGGGACCTGGCCACCGAGCCCGAGCGCTACGCCAAGCGGTTGGCCTCTTCCATGTCGAAGATGCAAGACTTTTACGACGCGACATTCCCCCGCCTGAGCGACGCGATCGCCTACTGTGACACCTATCCGCTCGACGATCTGCCCGAGGACGCACGGACGCTGATGCACGTGATGCAGTCGCTGATCATGGTGTCGTTTCCGGTGGAGGCATGGAAGCAGCCGCGGGTACCCGACAGCGGCGCGGCCTGGGTGGAGCTGATCAAGGAGCCGGTGATCTGACAGGTGATTACGGTCAAGGCCGCCGGGCTGCTCGACATTGATGCGGGCGAGATCGTCCGGCCTGGCGTGGTGCGGGTCGACGGCGACCGGATCGTCGGCATCGGCGGCGCCGCCGAAGGTGAAGTGATCGACCTGGGAGACCAGATCCTGCTGCCCGGGCTGATGGACATGGAAGTCAATCTGCTGATGGGCGGGCGCGGTGAGAAGCCCGGTTTGTCGCAGGTGCAGGATGACCCGCCGACGCGGGTGTTGCGCGCGGTCGGCAACGCCCGCCGGACACTGCGCGCCGGCTTCACCACGGTGCGCAACCTGGGCTTGTTCGTCAAGACCGGCGGGTACCTGCTCGATGTCGCGCTGGGCAGGGCCATCGACGCGGGCTGGATCGACGGACCACGGATTGTGCCTGCCGGACATGCCATTACACCGACCGGGGGCCATCTCGACCCCACTATGTTCGCGGCCTTCGCGCCGCACGTGCTGGACCTGACCGTCGAGGAAGGCATTGCCAACGGCATCGACGAGATCCGCAAGGCGGTGCGCTACCAGATCAAGCACGGCGCTCAGCTGATCAAGGTCTGTTGCTCCGGCGGAGTGATGTCATTGACAGGACCGCCAGGCGCGCAACACTATTCCGACGAAGAGCTGCGCGCCATCGTCGACGAGGCGCACCGCCGCGGGCTGCGGGTCGCCGCGCACACACACGGCGCCGACGCGGTCAGGCACGCCGTCGCAGCCGGCATCGACTGCATCGAGCACGGCTTCCTCGTCGACGACGAGGCGATCGCGACGATGGTGGCGCACGGCACTTTTCTGGTATCGACGCGGCGCCTGGCCGACGGCAACGCGATGGACGTCTCCCATGCCGCGCCCGAGTTGCAGGCCAAGGCCGCCGAGATGTTCCCACGGGCGCGCACCTCGATGCTGGCCGCTTACCGGGCCGGCGTGAAGATCGCCGTCGGCACCGACGCACCCGCGATACCGCACGGCCGCAACGCCGACGAGCTGGTCACCCTCGTCGAGTGGGGTATCCCGCCGCCGGACGTGCTGCGGGCGGCCACGGTGACCGCCGCCGAGCTGATCAACGTCTCCGATCGGGGCAGGCTCACCGCTGGGCAGCTGGCCGACATCATTGCGGTGCCGGGAAACCCGTTGGAGGACATCACCGTTACCCGCAACGTCAGCTTTGTCATGAAAGGCGGCAAGGTTTATGCCCAGCAGAACTGACGATCTGGTCGAGATCCAGCAGTTGCTGGCACGCTACGCCGTCACCATCACCCAGGAAGACATCGACGGACTGCTGAGCGTCTTCACGCCCGACGGGACCTACAGCGCCTTCGGCGACACCTACCACCTCAACAGGTTTCCGGAATTGGTGGCTGCAGCGCCAAAGGGCCTGTTCCTCACCGGAACCGCGCTGGTGGAACTCGATGGTGATTCGGCGACCGGTACCCAGCCGCTGTGCTTCATCGAACACGCCACCCACGACATGCGAATCGGCTACTACCGCGACAGCTACGTGCGCACGTCCGACGGCTGGCGGCTGAAAACCCGGGCGATGACGTTCATTCGGCGTAGCGGCGTGCACGACTCCGGACGTCCGCACGCCGTCGGGCGTCCCGCCCCGTGAATGTCACGCAGTTCCGGGCCGACCTGCGCGCATGGCTCGACAACCATGATCTGACACCCGGGCCCGACCACTCGCTGCAAGCGCAGATGCGGCAACTCGCCCGCGTCCACCGGGCGTTGTACGACGCCGGCTGGATGCGCTACGGCTGGCCGGTCGACGTCGGCGGATTGGGCGGGCCCGCGCTGCTGCGCGCGATCGTCGGCGAGGAGGTGGTCGGCCGCCGTCTCGCCGAACCGGGCCCCTACTCGATGGTCGAGGTGCTCGCGCCCACGATGATCGACTACGCACCAGCAGAACTCGCTTCGCAGCTGGTGCCGCGGCTGCTCAGCGGTCGCGAGCACTGGTGTCAGGGCTTTTCGGAACCCGGGTCGGGCAGCGACCTGGCGTCGTTGTCCACCCGCGCCGCCCGCCACGGGGACGACTGGATTGTCCACGGGCAGAAGGTCTGGACCAGCTTCGCGCAGTTCGCCACCCGGTGCATCCTGCTCACCCGGACCGCGCCGGGGCATGACGGACTCACCGCGTTCCTGGTCGACTTGGACACGCCGGGCATCACCATTCGCCCGCTGCGCACCATGCACGGCGTCGACGAATTCTGCGAGGTCTACTACGACGACGTGGTGATCCCGGCCAGCCGGATGCTCGGCCGTCCCGGCGACGGCTGGCGGCTCGCGATGGACCTGTTGCCCTATGAGCGCTCGACGTGCTTTTGGCAGCGGATCGCCTATCTGTATTCCCGATTCGACGCACTGATCGCCGAGGCTGACGACCCTGACGAATCCGAGCTTGGCGCAGCCTATCTCGCGTTGCACACGCTGCGCTGCCGATCCCGCGCCACCCAGCACCGACTTGCCGGCGGCGCCCGCCTCGGGCCGGAGACCTCGATTGACAAGGTGCTGTTGGCAACCGCCGAGCAGCGCCTCTATGACACGGTCCGTGACCTGCTGCCCGGGACGCTGGAGCTCGACGACTCACCGTGGCGCTCGGAGTACCTGTACTCGCGGGCGGCGACCATCTACGGCGGTACCGCCGAGATTCAGCGCAACATCATCGCCCGCCGGTTGCTCGACCTCGGGGGGGAATGACGGTGGAGCCGACCGACTCGGAGTCGCTACGGCTACTGGGCGACTCGATGCGAACGATGATGGCCGGCGCGTCCGGCGGCAAGCTCGACGCTGGGTTGGCGGGTCTCGGCTGGCTCGACATGCTCGCCGAAATCCCCGATATTGCAATACCGTTGGTGTTTCGGCTGCTCGGGGAGACCGGCACGCACGCACCGGTCCTCAACGACGTCGTGCTGCACACCGCCGGACGCACCGGCGGCGGCACCGTGCCGCTGCCGTTCGCCGGCGGTCCCTGGGTGCTCTGGGAACGAACCGAGCGGTCCACGTCGATGGTGGACGACGAGTTACCGATATACCGGGTGGCCCAGGCTGATTCGGTGCCCGCGGCGGCCCTGGCCGCGGGCCGGCGCGCGGTGGCCTGGTGGCTGGTGGGCACCGGCCGGGCGATGCTGGCGCTGGCACGCCGGCATGCGCTGGACCGGGTCCAGTTCGGCAGGCCGATCGCGTCTTTCCAGGCGGTCCGACACCGCCTGGCTGAGGCGCTCGTCGCCCTCGACGGCGCCGAAGCCGCGGTGCAGGCCGCCACTGACGAACCCGACGAGCTCGCGTGCTCGCTGGCCAAGGCCGCTGCCGGGCAGGCCGCACTGACCGTCTCCAGACATTGCCAGCAGGTGCTCGGCGGCATCGGCTTCACCGCCGAACACCAGTTGCACCGCCACGTCAAGCGGTCGCTGGTGCTCGACGCGCTGCTGGGCAGCGCTCATGAGCTCACGCGGGAAGCAGGAGTTACCTTGCGAGCCAACGGATTTGCTCCCCGGCTCACTCATCTTTGAGGTGCTTGACCTCAGAGATACATCCCGGCCGGCGGCTGAGCCCGGTACCGCCCGGTGCGGATGGCCGCCTTGTCCAGGGTGGAGCACCAGCAGCACCGGACCGCCGAAACGCTGAGCTTCCTCCACGGACGGTCAGCAGCTGCGCACCGGCCTTGGCCTCGACGTAGCTGACCCTGAATTCCCCGACGACTTCCCTGGAGTGTCGCGGTCGCGGCCAGCACCGCCCGTCCCCGGTAGGGGTTGAGCTCGTTCGCGCAATCGGCGAGGCGGTCCAGCACCGCCCGCGCGTGGGCCTGGTTGTCGGGCGTCACGTATGCGCTCACTTCGGCCGCGTGCATGACGGTTTCGCGAGTTTCGATCCGAATCACGCATCCGGTTTCATCCAGCAGCGTCCCGGCGGGGAAGTGCACACTCACACAGAGTGGGTGGCGGTAGCGCCGCCCACCGATCTCGGTGTGGGTCCACTTGGGGGGATGGGTGCACTCACCCGGGCCGATCTCGCACACGGGCTCGTGCTCTTCGATCCATTCGGCCAGCGCCAGCGCGGGGTCAACCGCGAGCAGAATCGCACCCGGAAGGGCCGCTGGACAACCGATTTTCGGTCGTCAGTCGCGACGGGGCTGACCGCGCGCAATCACAACCCGTTACACAGCCAATTGACGATCCGCCCGGCGCCGAGCCTGTTGATCGCATCCGACATAGCCTCGCTGAGCGTGAGGCCGCTTCCGCCGTGGTAGGTCGAGCCGTCATAGGCGACCGCGCCGCACCGTTTGAAGCTGATCAGGACCTTGCAGGTGTCGAGGCCGCACTGGTCCAAGGCGACTTGCTCCGCTTTTGCCAGTGTCAAGTAATTCCGCGATTTGCCCCACTCGCCGGTCGGGGCATAGGCGATGGAGCCATAGTGGATCCGCGGCGGGACAGGCACTTCGGGCACCATGCCCATCTCCGACAGCACAGCGCTATCGATATGGGCATCCAACTGTGGAATCAGCGGGAGCGCTAGGACCATCAGCAAAACGGTGGCCCCCACGGTGGCTGCTGCAAGCGCGATCCGACGTCGTGTTGTCATCATTTTCCCGACCCCTTTCTGCGGTCTGCAATCCAGCGGTGTGAGTAGGTCCAGATGACTACGACAGCAACTGTGTCGACAGATGGCGCGGCTGGTTCTGGCGCGGCCCTAGGTCTTCGACTACGGGTGCGGCGCCGGTGTTGTGGCGCTGGGCATTTGCTGCGGGCCCATCATTCCGCCCGGACCCATTCCGGGTCCCATCCGTCCGCCGGAATCCATCATCGAGCAGCCGCCGTCACGCCCGCCGTAGGGGCCGTGGGTAGCTCGACCCAAGAAGAACCCGGAGAAGAAGATCAGAGCAACGATGAATACGACACCGGCGACGATCCCCACCCAGGTCAGCAGTCGATCCGGCCAACCGGGCCGGCCAGCGCGATCGTCATATCGGCGCCGCTCCGCATCGGTGGTCGGTTCGGCAGGTTCTGGTGTTTGCGTCATGGCGGTAATGATGCCACATACGTACCCTACACGGGTATGGTCTTTAGGCCCTAGTGGCACGCATTCGTTTAGATTGCCAGCAACACAAGCCTGATCTGGATATACACAACCCCTCTAGGGTATCTATCCGCGCGGGAGTCCGAGGATGCGCTCGGCGATGATGTTTCGTTGGATTTCCGAAGTGCCGCCCGCGATGGTGCCGGCGAAGCTGCGCGCGTACCGGTCGAACCAGCTGCCGTAGTGGGCGTCGAGGTTCAGCGGCGCGAACGGGGCCGTCACCGAGGGGTGCACCAGCCCGTCGGCTCCGGCGGCGTTCAGCGCATCTTCCGAAGCACGCTGCAAGGCCTCCGAACCGAGCAGCTTGAGCACGGATTGGGCGGGCACATCGTCGTCCCCGCGCGCGGCCCGGGCCAGCGCCGCGGACCCCAGCAGCCGCATCGCGTGGGTGTCCATCACCAGGGTGGCGTAGCGATCGCGCTGCTGGACGTCCGTTGGAGCGAAGTCGATTGCCAACTCGCCCAACAGGTTTGCGTATCCCAGCCACAGCATGACGCGTTCGTGCCCCAGTGATCCGGTTGCCACTCGCCAGCCTTCGTTGAGCTGTCCCACCAGATTCTCGGCCGGTACCCGCACATCGGTGAAGAACACCTCGTTGAATTCGACGTCGTCGTGGCCGCACACCGACGGAAACGGTCGCCGCACCACACCTGGGGTATCCGTGGGAATCAGCAAGACACTGATGCCCTGGTGCTTCGGGGCGTGGGTATTGGTGCGCACGAACGTCAGCAACACGTCGGCGTCATGGGCGCCCGAAGTCCACACCTTTTGTCCGTTGACGACGAAGTGGTCACCATCGGACACCGCCCGCGTTGTCAATGACGCCAGATCCGAACCGGCGCCGGGTTCGCTCATGCCCAGCGACGCGGTCATCTCGGCGCGCAGGATCGGCACGGCCCAGCGCCGCTTCTGCTCCGGGGTCCCGAACGACAGCAACGATTCCGCGATGATGCCCACGCCCTGCGGGTTGAAGCTGCGATAGATGCGCCGCCGGGCCAATTCCTCCAAGTACACGTACTGCTGCAAGAGCGAGGCGTTGCGGCCGCCGAACTCCGGCGGATTGCCCGGCAGCAGCCATCCGTTGTCGAACAGCAGCCGCTGCCACCGGCGCGCCCACTCCGGAAGGTGCGCGCACGAACGCGGCCGCTGCGTGCCCGCGGCCTCGTCGGGCAGATGATGGTCGAGGAACGCGACGAATTCGCGGCGGAATGCTTCGACATCGGCATCAAAGGTCAGCTGCACGGCACTCCTGAACGCCCGCTCTCTTGATCGCGGTTCCCAAACACGCGGGTAAGAGAATAGTATTCTCGTCACGAGGAAGTTACAATCTCCAAGACATCGTCGACGAGCCCGTGAGGAGGTCGAGCGCAGCGATGCCACGGCGTTCTCCGGTACAGTCCAACCATGTTTTGTCCCCGCGGCAGCCGCCTGAGCCGCCCGTGACCAATCCCAGCGAAGAGCCAGCTTGGAAGCAGCGCGCCGTCGAGCGGTCCATCAAGACGGCGAAATTGCGGGCGGCACAGCGGGTTCAGCGTTTCCTGGACGCCGCGCAGGCGATCATCATCGAAAAGGGCAGCACGGATTTCACCGTCCAGGAAGTCGTGGACCGCTCGCGTCAGTCGTTGCGGAGCTTCTATCTACAGTTCGACGGCAAGCACGAGCTGCTGCTTGCGTTGTTCGAGGATGCGCTGAGCCGTTCGGCCGACCAGATCCGGGCCGCTACGGACGGACACACCGACCCACTGGAGCGGCTGAAAGTCGCCATCGAGCTGTTGTACGAGGCCTCCCGACCCGACCCAACGGCCCAGCGACCCCTGTTCACCGACTTCGCGCCACGCCTACTCGTTACGCATCCGGCCGAGGTCAAGATCGCTCATGCGCCCCTGCTGGCGTTGCTGACCGAGCTCATGGAAGACGCCGGTAAAGCCGGTCAGCTGCGGGTAGATGTCAATCCGCGGCGGATGGCCGCGATGACCATGCAGACCGTGATGTTCATTGCGCAGTCCAGCGGCGGCAAAGACGAGGCAACGGCCCATCCCATCACCGCCGAGGAGGTATGGGACTTCTGCTCACGCGGCTTCGCCGGCGCGTAGCGGTTCCGAATATCGCACCGGTCGTATCGCGCCAAGCTGTTGAGAACCTGATTCTCTCTAATTAAGAATTAGAAATAGCAGAAACGAATTCGGCGTTGACACCGGTCGGTGAATGATGACAGAGTTCAGATGCGGCACGAGTTCTGGCGAGAGGCGATAACCCGTGACAGTCACCGCAGCTAGCGACGTGCATTTCGATCCGTATGACGTAGCGCTCAACGCCGACCCCTATCCGATGTTCCGCCGGCTACGGGACGAGGCACCGCTGTACTACAACGCGCAACACGACTTCTATGCCCTGAGCAGGTTCGCCGACGTCGAACCGGCGATCGTCGACTATCAGACGTTCAGCTCGGCCAAGGGCGCGATCCTGGAAATCATCAAGGCCAATATCGAGATCCCGCCGGGCGTGCTGGTATTCGAGGACCCGCCCATTCACGACGTTCACCGTAAGTTGTTGTCGCGCATGTTCACCCCGCGCAAGATCAGCGATCTGGAACCGCAGATCCGCGAATTCTGTTCGCGCAGTCTGGATCCGCTGGTCGGAACCGGCAAATTCGACTTCGTCGCCGACCTCGGGGCGCAGATGCCGATGCGGGTCATCGGCATGCTGCTGGGCGTGCCCGAGGAAGACCAAGAAGCCGCACGCGATTTCGCCAACGCCCAACTGCGGACCGAAGCCGGCCAACCGATGAAGGCTTCCACCGACGGCATGGCCAGCGGCGACTTCTTCGCCCGCTACCTCGATTGGCGCGCCGAGCATCCCGCCAACGACATCATGACCGAACTACTCAACGTCGAATTCGAGGACGAGACCGCAACGGTGCGCCGGCTCAGACGCGACGAACTTCTCACCTATGTCAGCGTCGTGTCCGGTGCGGGCAACGAAACCACCACCCGGCTGATCGGCTGGGCGGGCAAAGTGCTGGCCGAGCATCCGGATCAGCGCCGCGCGCTCGTCGACGATCCGTCGTTGATTCCGCAGGCCGTCGAGGAGTTGCTGCGATACGAGCCGCCCGCTCCGCACGTGGCCAGATATGTGACCCGAGACGTCGAATACTACGGTCGGCAGGTGCCCAAGGGCAGCGTAATGATGATGCTCATCGGGTCGGCCAACCGCGACCACCGTCAATTCCCGCCCGACGGCGATGTTTTCGATATCCGGCGCGAGCCGCGTCAGCACCTGACGTTCAGTGTCGGGACCCACTACTGTCTGGGCTCGGCGCTGGCGCGGCTGGAGGGACGGATCGCCCTCGAGGAGATCCTGAAGCGCTTCCCCGAATGGGATGTGGACCTCGCCAGCGCGAAACTGTCCCCCACGTCGACAGTGCGGGGCTGGGAGACCATGCCGGCGATCATCGCCTGAGCTGCTTGAGAAATGGGGTAATCATGGCTGGACGTGTCGACGGGAAGGTCGCCTTCATCACCGGGGCGGCGCGGGGCCAGGGCCGCAGCCACGCGGTGCGATTGGCACAGGAAGGCGCCGACATCATCGCCGTCGACGTGTGCAAACCGATCGTCGCCAACACCACCATCCCGGCCTCGACTCCTGAGGACCTCGCCGAGACAGCCGATCTCGTCAAGGGTCACAACCGCAGAATCTTCACCGCCGAGGTCGACGTGCGCGACTACGACGCACTCAAGGCCGCGGTGGATACCGGCGTGGAACAGTTGGGCCGGCTGGACGTCATCGTGGCCAACGCCGGGATCGGTAACGGCGGCGACACCCTGGACCAGACCACCGAACACGACTGGCAGGAGATGATCGACGTCAACCTGTCGGGTGTCTGGAAGACGGTCAAAGCCGGTGTGCCCCATCTGATTGCCGGCGGCAACGGCGGTTCGATCATCCTGACCAGTTCGGTGGGCGGGCTGAAGGCCTACCCCCATTGCGGGAACTATGTGGCGGCCAAACATGGCGTGGTAGGCCTGATGCGGTCCTTCGCAGTCGAGTTGGGAAAGCACATGATCCGGGTCAACTCGGTGCATCCGACGCATGTGCGCACCCCGATGCTACATAACGAGGGCACCTTCAAGCTGTTCCGTCCGGACCTGGAGAATCCGGGTCCCGACGACATGGCGCCGATCTGTCAGATGTTCCACACGCTGCCGATTCCGTGGGTTGAGGCCGAGGACATCAGCAATGCCGTGCTGTTCCTGGCCTCCGACGAATCCCGGTACATCACCGGTGTCACCCTGCCCGTCGACGCGGGTGGTTGCCTCAAATAGGGTTGCGTCGTATGGACGGATCTACCGGATTTGCCGGGCGCGGGGCGGTCATCACCGGCGGGGCTAGCGGCATCGGTTTGGCCACGGCCACCGAGTTCGCCCGTCGCGGCGCGGCTGTCGTGCTGTCCGACATCGACAAACCCGGGCTCGAACAGGCCGTCGCGCACCTGCGTGCCGGTGGCTTCGAGGCGCACGGTGTGATGTGCGACGTCCGCCATCTGCGCGAAGTCACCCATCTCGCCGACGAAGCGTCCCGCCTACTGGACCGCGTCGACATCGTCTTCAGCAACGCCGGCATTGTGGTCGCGGGTCCGATCGCCGACATGACGCACGACGACTGGCGCTGGGTGATCGATATCGACCTGTGGGGCTCGATTCATGCCGTCGAGGCATTCCTGCCGGGGCTGCTCGAACATGGCGGTCACATCGTGTTCACCGCATCCTTTGCCGGGCTGGTGCCCAATGCCGGCCTCGGGGCGTATGGCGTTGCCAAGTATGGCGTCGTCAGCCTGGCCGAAACCCTGGCGCGCGAGGTCAAGGACCGCGGAGTCGGCGTTTCGGTGCTGTGCCCCATGGTGGTTGACACCAAACTGGTCTCCAACTCCGAACGAATCCGCGGTGCCGATTACGGGCTGGCGGCGGCGCCGGAAGTGACGGGGACAACCGGTTCGTTGCCGGCGCAGGATGACAGCCTCACCGTCGACGACGTCGCGCGGTTGACGGCCGACGCGATTGCGGCCAACCGGCTGTATGTGCTGCCGCACCAGGCCGCCCGGGCCTCCGTCCGCCGCAGGTTCGAGCGTATCGATCGAACCTTCGACGAGCAGGCCGCCGAGGGTTGGCGTTTTTAGCTTTAGCACCGCGTGGATCACATCGGCCACCACAGTCACTGCTGTCCGTTTGCGCCGTGCGCTGACGGCGTCGACTGTGCCGTCAGGGCGGGCCAAGCGTGATATTCCCGCCTTACGCGCACACCCAACGCCGTCGGCGCACACTTGATTGGAGGCATGACACACCACCCGGTGAGCACGAGCCCTCTCGGTGCTGCCCCACCACCGAGCTACCCGACTCATGCCCGGCAATGACACCACAAATCACATCGGATACCCCAAACCCCCAGTGACCCAACTGGCGTCACGATCCCAGCCAGTACTCACCGGTCTGCGGGTCTCGATACCAGCCGCCCGCGGCGTGCGTACCGCCGTCCACGTGCAGCGTTTCGCCGGTCAGGTAGCTCGACATGTCAGAGGCGAGAAACACTGCTACACCGGCGATTTCGTCGACACCTCCGGGACGCCCCAACGGCACCACGGTGCCGATGCCGGCCATCGCCGCGCCACCGCCGAGGCGCTCCAGGACTTCGGTCAGCGTGATATCCGGTGCGATCGCGTTGACTCGGATGCCGTGCGGCGCCAGTTCCACAGCCGCGGTCTTGGTGTAGCTGATCACACCTGCTTTGGCCGCGGCGTATACCGCATAACCGGGTGCGGCACGCACGCCTTCGATCGAGGTCACGTTGACGATGCGTGGCGTAAGTTGGCGCGGTAGAGCGCATCCCAGCCGTTTTCGCTGGTCTCCAGCAGCGGCGACGAGAACACGCCGCCGGCGTTGTTGACCACGATGCTCGCCGGCCCCAATTCGGCTTCGGTGCGCCGCAGTGCGGCGTCGACCTGGCCGCTGTCCCGGACATCGGTGATGATGCCCAGCACTCCGAGAGATCCTGCGGTCTGCGCGCATGTTTCCGGGCCGCGTTCCCAGATGGCCACCGAAGCGCCGAAGGCCGACAGACCGGCGGCGATACCGCGCCCGATCCCCGACCCGCCGCCGGTGACCACCGCGACGCGGCCGTTGAGCAGGATGTCCGACGGGTCAATCGCCATGGCACACGTCAGGTTGCCGAGTACATGGCCGGCGCCTGGCCGATCACGCCGTCGGCTTCCAATTCGGCGATCTCGGCGGCCGACAGGCCCAGTTCGGTCAGCAATTCGCGATTGTGCTGTCCCAGCAACGGCGCCGGCACGGTATGGAACCGGCAAGGCCCGCCGGAGAACCGCATCGGCATGCTGCTGAGCCTAATCGCGCCATTCACCGGGTGATCGATAACCTCGAAAAAACCGCGCGCGACCAGCTGCGCCAGCTCCGGCTGGCGGTGTGGCTGCATCACCTTGGCCACCGGCACACCGGCATCCCACAACGCCGCGACGATCGCCGCGCTGCTGCGCTGCCCGCACCATGCCACCAGATGAGCGTCGATCACATCCTCGCGGGCACGCCGGCCCCCGGTGGTCGCCAGCGCGGGGTCCGTTGCCCAGGAAGGTGATTCAAGTGCATTGCACAGGTGTTTCCACTGGTCGTCGGTAGCCACCGCGATGGCCACCCAGCTGTCGGGGCGGCCGAACTCGTCGATGTCTGCGGTGCGGTACAGGTTCTGCGGCGCCGCAGTCGGGCCGTGGTTGCCTGCTCGCTGCAGCACCGCGCCGTAGGCGGTGTATTCGATGATCTGCTCGGCGGCGATGCTCAGTGCCGCATCCACCATCGCCGCCTCCACCAGCACACCCTGGCCGGTGCGACGGCGGTGCTCGAGCGCTAGCAGCAACCCAATGACCGCGTGCACACCCGAATTGGGGTCACCGACGGAATACGGCTCGAACGGCGGAAGATCGGGATATCCGGTCAGCCAGCTGATTCCGGCCGCGGATTCGATGACATAGGCGAATGCCGGATTGTTCCGCCACGGTCCGTCGAGGCCGAACCCGGGCATGCGCAGCAGCACCGCATCGGGACGAATCGATTGGACGGTCGCGAAATCCAGGCCCATCTGGTCTATTACCCGGGGCGTGAAATTCTCCGCAATCACGTCACAGGTCGCGATAAGCCGATGCAGCACCTCTCGGCCGCGCGGGCTGCCCAGGTCCAGGGTGAGGTCCTTCTTGTTGGTGTTCAGTGCCGCGAAGATCGGCGACTTCTCCCACCACTGATCCTCGGTCACCGGGATGCCGGCGATGAGCCGGGTGCCGTCCGGGTGACGGGTGGACTCGATGTGGATGACCTCGGCGCCGAGCATGGCAAGGAAATGGGTACAGCACGGGCCGGCCCAGAAGGTCGTCATGTCGAGGACGCGAAGACCGCTGAGCGGCAACGCCGTTGGTGTATCGGTAGGCACCGGCTTGGGCGTCAGGCAGCCGGACCGGTAATGGTCGCCGTGTTGGTCCAACCGCGGTGCCGGTTCGGGCCGGCGAAGTTGCGCGGGCCACATCCGATACGGATGACCCGGCTGCAGGAATCCGTCGCGGGGATTGCTCACGAAGGAACCGCGTTCCCGGAAGTGGTCGAGTGACGCGATGTTTGCGCCATTGGCCACAGGTGCGTTGGGAATCCGGAACGCCGTGGCGAGTTCCCGGATTTCGTCGACCGGGTGACTGCGTACCCACGCGTAGATCTCGTCGGCGTGGACGTTGGCCTGTTCGGTGATCGACAGCGGCGACTCTTCGTCGATCCATTCGGGGTGACCGACCATAGCGCACAGGTCGAACCACTGCTGGGCGGTCCCACATCCAAGGTCCACCAACCCGTCTCGCGCCGGCGCCACCCCCGGCACGGTGAGCATGCGGGAGTCGCGCCAGGGCCGCCCCAGCATCTCGAAGTAGGTCACGGGATAGTAGGTCAGACCGAGGATCTGGGCTTCCAGCATCGACAAGTCGATCAGTTCGCCTGCCCCACTGCCGATCTGCCGAACACGGAACGCGAGGGTGGCAGCGCCCGCGTAAGCCCCGGCGAGGTATTCGCCGACCTGACCAGCGACGAACACCGGCGCCCGGTCCGGGACCCCGCGTCCCAAACCGACTATGCCGCCCGACCACGCCTGCAGTGTGAATTCGGTTGCGGGACGGTCGCGCCAGGGGCCCTGCAATCCGAAGGGGGTGATCGAGGTGACGACGAGGTGGGGATGGCGGCGATGCATCTCCTCGGGTCTGAAACGCGCGGCGACCCCCGAACCGGCTGACCACACCACCGCGTCAGCCGAGGCCAACAGCGTCTCGACCAAGTCGACGTCGGCCTCGCTGGCGGGATCGGCTACCACGCTGTGCTTGGCGCCGTTCAGGAAACTGAACAACGCCCCGTCGGCGCCCGGCTCGACGACGGCTCCCGAAGCCGACCAGCAACGCAGCGAATCACCTTCTGGTGGTTCGACTTTGATGACATCCGCGCCGCCGTCGGCCAACAGTTTGGTGCAGTAGGCGCCCGCGATACCGGTGGACAGCTCCACCACGGTGTAGCCCGCCACTAATCCTTCTTCTTCTTGCGGTTGGGGCGATCCTTCTTGCTCAGCCGCCATTCCGGGGGGAACCTGCTGTCGTTGTCCTTGACCGCAGTACCGATCCCCTGCTCGATGGCATCGTCGAGCATCAGGTCGTCGGTGTCGGCCCGCACACCGCTGCCCATCGATTCGAAGAAACCGCTGAGCAGGCTGCCCATATACTCCCCCTGAAACTGCTTCATGATCTCGAAGAACACCTTCTGCATGAAAACGGTGTCGTTGGGCCGGTTGCGCGCGCACGCCAGCGCGTACTTCGCCACCTCGGCTTCGAGTTGGTCGCGGGGCACCACGCTGTTGAGGAAGTTGCAGTCATACATCTCCGCGGCGGTGAAAGCCCGTCCGGTGAAAACCATCTCCTGAAACTTCCGGATGCCCATGGTCTGCGCCCACCACCACATCCGCGGACCCCACCCGTAGTAGCGAAACGACGGATGCCCGAAGAGCGCGTCGTCGCTGGAGATCACCAAATCAGCGTCGGCCGCCTGATAGAAGTGCCAGCCGTAGCAATAACCCTTGACCTCCAGGATGCTGATCTTCTTGAAATCCTGCAGACCACGGATCCCCGAGTTCGGGTTGGCATACCACTGGCTGACCGACGCGCCGTGGCGAAATGATCCCGGTGGCGGATACCGGACTTCGTCTGCCCCGATGCGGAATTCGGCAAGCCGCGGCCCCTGATCGGCCGAATTCATGACGTCCATGAATTCCTCGAGATCGGCGCCCGAACCGAGATCTTCCCCGGCACCGCGGATCACCAGCACCTTGACGTCGTCGTCGATGCTGGCGCGGTGCAGCAGGTCGGCGTAGCGCAACCGGGCGGCGATCGTCGGTGCGTTGAGGTGGCCAGGCCGGTCGAACGTGATGGTGGCGATGCGGGTCTTGGGGTCCTTGTCGTAGCGGATGACCTTTTCCACCGGTGGATCCGATTCGGCCATGGCTATGCCCGCCACATCGGGCTGGAGGTCAGCACTTCGGATCCGTCGGCGGTGATCAGCACGGCCTCGCGGCCGAACACCGCGCCGATCCCCGGTTCCCACACGTACCCCGTCACGGCAAGAACCATTCCCGGCTCCAATCGCTCGTCGGCTGCTGTCTGCGGTAGCTGTGCGGAGATGACCGGCGGGTCGAAGCCCATGCCCAGGCCCCGGGCGACGGGCATCGGCGGGTCCGGCTCCCCGGATGCGGCGTAGGCCGCCAGCAGTTCGCCGGCTCCGGCATCCGGCTGGCATGCCGCAATCAGCTTCTGCCACAGGGATTCCCAGCGTCGGTACAGAGCGGCGGAGGGGGCAGCACCGCCGGCCGGCCAGGTTCGGCCCACCTCGCCGATGTAGCCGCCGGCCAGCACCCCGGCCGCGAAGGCGACCAGGTCGCCGTCGTGCACGTGGCCGTCGCGACTCACCAGGCGCCACGGGTGATCGCGCGAAGTCACCCACACCACATCCTGATTCGACGGAGTGCTCACACCGCCGGCGGCCAGGGCTTCCAGCAGCACCCCGGCCAGGAGCTGTTCGCTCACCCCGGGTCGCAGCTCGGCGACCGCTGCGGCCAGGCCCGATTCGGCCACCGCGATGGCTTGACGCAGCGCGGCCACTTCCTCGCCGGTCTTGATCCGCCGGGCCGCGCGCATGGCCAGTTCGCCGTCCACCAGCTCAGCCTGGGGAAAGGCCGCCGGCAACAGGCGGGCGAAAACCGGTGACAGCGCATCGGTTCCGACACGACGCGCGGTCGCGGCACCCCCGATGCGCTGTAACGCCGCAATGGTGTTGGCCGGATTCCAGGAGATGCCATACAGGTTCTCGTGCGGGATGTCGTCGGGGACGCCTTCGTCCCAGGTGCTGAGCAGATGAACGGCACCGGTGGCGCGCACCAGCACACAGGTCGGGCCGAACGGGCGGGTCCCGGCGACCCACAGTTGCGGTGTGCCCGAGACATACCGGACATTGGCCTGGCGCCCGAGAACCAGCACATCGAGGTCGTGCGCGGCCATCTGCTCCAGCGCCCGTTGCCGGCGTCCCGAACGCAGCGCCCGGTCGTCGGGCAGGACTTCAGCCGGCATACGGGTCGTAGGGGTAGTCGGTCAACCGGGTCGAGCCTTCCTCGGTGATCACCAGCACCTCTTCGCTACGGTAGCCGCCGGTGCCGTCCTCCCACACCACCGGCTCCAGAACCAGCACCATGCCGGGTTGCAGGACGAAGCTTTCGTCGAATGCGTCGCCGAGATCGGTTCCGATCATCGGCATTTCGGCGGCATTGACGCCAATCCCATGGCCCAGGTAAAAGTGCGGCAGCCAGGGCCGGGCGCCGCCGTTGGCTTCCGTTGCGGCTCGGCCCAGCTCGGCGGCGGTGGCTCCGGCGCGGGCCACGCCCACCACCGCGGCCATGATGTCGCGCCATCGGTCGAACTGTGCCTGCTGCCGCGGCGCCGGGTCACGCCCGACGATCCAGGTCCGCCCGAAGTCCGAGCAATAACCCCGGTAGGTGATGCTGACGTCGGTCCACAGCACATCACCGGCGCGCAGTTCCCGCTCGGTGGTGAGCAGCGGCAGCGCCAAGTCGCCGTGGGTGGTCCAGACTCCCTCGGCCCTGCTCGGCGGCATCACCTGCCAGATCGGTTCGAGCATGCTGGCGGTGGCACCCAACTCGAAAGCCCGGCGCAGAAACCGTGCGGACAAATCGATTTGGCGTACGCCGGGCGCCAGTGCGTGGTGGACTTCGACCATCGCCTCGTCGGTGATCCGGACGGCGGTGCGGATGCACGCCAATTCGTCGCGAGTCTTGACCACCTTCGCGGCGCCGACGACGGCGCTGGCATCCTCAGGAAACCCATTGGGGAACAATGTTCCCCGGGCTCGTGACATGGCGCCGGTCAGTTCGTCGACCGCTATCGTCGCGCCGCTGTGGATCATGCCGGCCAGCACGCGGGCGAAAATCTGGACGCCTTCGTCGAATTCGAGATAGACCGGCCCGTGCAAATGATCGGCCGGCAACTCCGACTCCTGGGAAGCGCCGGCACGGTACGGCAGAAAAAGATGCGGCCACTCGTCGTCGCCGAGCACCACCGCCACCGGCCGCTCGACGTAGGACAGCCCGGCGTCCCCGAGGGGCCAACTGGTGCCGGTGGCGTAGCCGACGGCGCTGTTGCCGAGCAGGATCAGCGCGTCAATTCCGCGTTCGGCCATCGCCGTGCGCAGCCGGGCACCGGTTTCCCGGCGCATCCGGGCCAGATCCGGGGTGTCGGGAATCTGCAACTGCGCGAGCGTCGTCACCGTTACAGGCCCAGGAATTCGCTGATATTGCCGCTGACGATCCGCGCCGCGTTGGCCGGCCCGACGGCTTGCACCACGGCCGCCAGTGATTTCTCGGAATAGCCGTAGGTGCTTTCGTTGTGCGGGTAGTCCGACGACCACATGACCTTGTCGATGCCGATCCGGTCGATCAACTCCAGCCCCAGCGGGTCGACCATGAACGAGGCGCTCATGTGCCGGTCCCAGTAGTAGCCGATGTCGTGCTCCAGCGGCCGGTTGAACATGTGCCGGTAGGACGCGACCAGGTGCTCAGCGTCCTGCAGTGCCCAGGGCACCCAGGCGATGCCGCCTTCGAACCAGCCGATCCGCAACCCCGGATGCCGGTCCAGGATGCCGCCGAAGATGTACTTGGCGAACGTTTCCCGGAAGCCGTCGATGTTGATCATCATCCCGACGACCACGCTGTTGAACTCGCACGGACTCTTCGGCGGCGTCTCGCCGATATGGTGGCTGATCGGAACTCCGGATTCCTCGATCTCGTCCCACACCGCGCTCATGGCGGTGCTGGCATAGTCGATCGGATTGCCGTCGTCGTCCTTGCCCGGGTTGAGCGGCATCAGAAACGTCCTGAGCCCCAACGACTTCAGCTCGGCCAGGGTGCGCCGCGTTCCCTCCGGATCCCACCAGTTGATCAGCCCGGCGCCGTAGAAATGCCCACCCGAGCGCTCTTGCAGATCCGCGATGTACTCGTTGTAGATGCGGAACGCCAGCTCGCGAAGTTTCTTGTCCGGGTAGTGAAACAGCGCCAGGACGGCGTTGGGGAACGCCAGCTCCTTGTCGACGCCGTCGTCGTGTAGCTCTTCGATCCGGGCCTCGATGTTTGTGCTGGCCGCCCCGGGCAGGTCGTCGTACTGCATGAGTACCGCGCTGAAGTCGCCCGGCAGGAACGACTGGCCATTGCGCCCCACCTGATATGCGCCGTCCTCGTACCAGATGCGCGGCGCCTTGTCCTTCAGGTCATCCGGGAAGCGCTCGTAGAAGATGTCCGCGGCCAACGAGATGTGGTTGTCCGCGGAAAATACCACGGTGCCTTCAGGTAGACCAGGGTCGGTGTCCACGACATGCCCACGCCGATCTTTGGGTGCCCCAAAGCCTTCGGGCGGGTAGAGCGACAGTGTGCTGGTTCGAGCCGACATCATTGGCCCTCCGTTCGGATTGCGGTAGTGGTCACCAGGTGACCGGCAGTTCGTAGACGCCGTAGGCGAGCCGGTCGTGTTTGAACGGGACGTCTTCGACGGGGATGGCTAGCGCGAGTGTGGGGATGCGCCGCAACAAGGTTCGGTACACGATCTGCAGTTCGGCGCGGGCCAGCTGCTGACCCACGCACTGGTGCCGGCCGTACCCGAACGCCACGTTGCGGTCGGCTCCGGAGCGGTGCAGGTACAGCCGGTCCGGTTCGGTGAATGTGTGCCGATCCCAGTTCGCGGGCGCCAGGTCGATGATGATGCCCTCACCGGCGCGGATGGTTTCTCCGGCAATGTGGATGTCTGCGAGCGCAACCCGACGCTGGCCGTTCTGGATGATGCTGAGATAGCGCAGCAATTCCTCGACCGCGTTGGAGACGACCTGCGGGTCGTCGGCGTCGCGCAGGATGGCCGCCTGGTCGGGATGTTCCAGCAGCGCAAGCACACCGAGGCCGATCATGTTCGCGGTGGTCTCGTGCCCGGCGATCAGCAACCCGGTACTCAACTGAGCGGCTTCTTTGACGCTGAGCTCGCCGGCCTTGACCCGCTCGGCCAGATCGGTAACCGCGTCTTGGGCTGGGTCGTCTATTTTGGCTTCGACCAGCCGGGCCAGGTACGTGTGCAGGCTCATCGCCCCTTTGGCGGTGTCCTCGCCGGTGGCATAGCGCGCCAGGCCGACCGTCGCGTGATGCTGGAACATCTCCGCGTCCTCGTAGGGCACCCCCAGCAGCTGGCTGATCACCAGCGACGGCACCGGCAACGCGAGGGCCGCCACGAGATCGGCCGGCTTGGGACCGGCCAGCATCGCGTCGAGGTGGTCGTCGGTGATCTGCTGGATGGTCGGGCGCAGCCCCTCAACCCGCTTGAAGGTGAACGGTTTTGACAACATCCGCCGAAACCGGGTGTGTTCTTCGCCGTCGGAAGTGAACACCGATCTGGGGCGTTTGTGGACCGTCGACAGCATGCCGGCGTTCCAGTGCGGAAAGCCGGGAAGCCGGTCGTCGACGCTGACCCGTGAATCCGAAAAAAGTTCGCGCACTTGCTCGTAGCCGGTGATGAGCCACGGCGTGCTGCGGTCCCAGATCCGGACCCGCGACAGCGGCCCGGCTTTGGCCAGCGCCATCACGTCCGGCGGCGGCGCGAATGGGCACCGTGGGGCGCGGGGCATCGGATAGTCAGGGATCTCCGCGGCCGCCTCGGGGGGGCTACTGGCGAGTGGGTGCGACACGGTCACTCCTCAATGCGGATGGCCATTGCCGGGCAGGCGGCGGCGGCTTTGCGGGCGGCTTCGGCGCGCTCGGCGGGCGGGTGCGCGGTGAGCAGGACGACGACGCCGTCCTCGTCGCACTGGTCGAACACCTCGGGCGCATGCATGACGCAGTTCCCGGACGAGGCGCAAAAATTTTGGTCCACGCTCACTTTCATCTGCCGGCCCCCCACTCGGGCGATGTCACCGGGGCCAGCCACAGGCCCACGATCGCGTCGATGAGTGCGCTAGCCGCGGCCCGCCAGGAGGGCCGGGGCGTCGAAGTGCCCGTCGCCAACGCACGTTCGAGATCAGCGCAGGTGTGCATCAACAGGTTTCGGGCCATCAGGTTGCGCTGGTAGCGGATGTCGACCGGCAGCTCGGGCAAGCAGCCGTTGATGCCGTCGATCACCCGAACCAGCGACGGCGAGCTCAGCGCGTTCTTGACGACGATGTTGTGGTAGGCCGGATCGGTCATCGCCTGCGCGGCGAACCGGGCATACCACGTGGGATTGCCCAGAGCCTCAAGGTGTTCGGTGAGCGGGCATACCAGGCAGGCGACCCAATCGCGCATGTCGGCAGTCTCGTCCAACTCGGCCACCATCTGCTCGCGAAGCCGTTCGACCGGCAGGCGATGCTTCTGCTCGATGGCACGCACCAAGTCGGCCTTGGTCCCGAAGTGATAGCCGACCGCGGCGTTGTTGCCCTGCCCGGCGGCCTCGCTGACCTGCCGGTTGGACACCGCGAACACGCCGTGCTCGGCGAACAGCCGCTCGGCGGCCGCCAGGATCGCCTCCTGTGTGGAACTCGCCCGCTCGCCGCGAACGGCCCTCCCGACGGTGGTCACATCGCCCAGTCAACCGCTCGGCCGGCAGTTAAGTCAAGCGATTGATTTAGCTGTGGATTTGCATCAGATCATGCGATATCGCATGACATAATGCAGCTGTGCCTAAGACGGTTCAAATACGCGACATCGACGACGAGGTGTACGCAGCCTTGGTGCGGCGTGCCGCGGCAGAGGGCATCACGGTGCCCGAGCTACTGCGCCGCGAGGCCGCTCGGCTGGCGGCCCGGCCGTCGGTCACCCAGTGGCTGGCACGCACCGGGCGGCGGCCCTCGGAGATATCCACGGCCGAGGTGCTGGCGACGCTGGACGAGTGGCGCGGCGAGTGGCCCGATGCTGGTCGTTGACGCTTCCTGCCTGTTCGAGGTCGTCGCGGACACACCGCGGGCGAGTGAGATCTCGACCCGCCTGGCGTCCGACACCGACCAGGTAGCGCCGCACGTGATCGACGTCGAGGTGATGGCAGTGATCCGCGCTCAACACCTGCGGGGGCGCATGGACGGAACGGCCGCCGCGCAGGCCCTCGCTGATCTGCGTGACTGGCCCGGCGAACGATTCGGGCACCGCTGGTTGCTGGAGCGGGCGTGGCAACTGCGGAACTCGGTACGCGGATGGGACGCGTTCTACGTGGCACTGGCGGAGGCGTTCGACGCGACGCTGCTCACGCTCGACGCTCGACTCGCCCGTGCGCACGGGCCGTGTTGCCGGATCGAGGTCCTCGGTCGCTAGCGGGAGTATCGCGTGGTCCGCAACGGTGTGCCTGCGGTATGCGACGGGTGATGACTGTCAATGCCTCGGCCAGTTCGATTCTGGCCAGCTGCGCACCGAGGCAACAGTGCATGCCACCGCCGAAGGTCAGCGTCGGCGCCGGGCCCTGCCGGGTGACGTCGAGCCGCTCAGGGTCGGCGTAGACCGCCGGGTCACGATTGGCCGCGCACCAAAGCGATCGGTTACCGGACCTACCTCCTTTTCGGAGCAGCAAAGGCGCTGCGCCATCGCATGGGAGTGGCGCGATCCAAGGTCTACGACGCCGGCTACCAGGATTCGGTGGCATACGGCGTTGGGCGACAACGCCTTTGATGCTGGCGGCCGAGAGTGCGGCATTGTCCAAGGAGGAGGCGATCGCCTATGCGCAGCGGGGTCGTGGTGAGCGGCCGCGGCCGGCCAACGGGTGGGAATCGCTGACACCCCCGGAACTCGACGTTCGTGCGGCTGGTCGCGCACCGTGCAGGCCCACCTCACTCACGTCTACACCAAACTCGGCCTGACTTCTCGCGTGCAGCTGTCTCGGCAGGCAGCCCGCCGCGGTTGACTCAGCCCTCCTCGTAGCTCCATGCGCGTAGTTGTTCGGCCATCTTGGGAAGGTCGGGCAATGCGCCCGTCGCGACCTGGATGACGAATTCGAAGCGGTCATCCTCGGGGGCGCTGATCCACTGGCCGTTGATGGCGAGCAAAGTCCGGCAGGCCGTCCACGCCAGTCGCTTGTTTCCATCCACCAGCGCGTGGTTCCGCGCCAGGGAGTGCAGCAGCGCGGCGGCCTTGAGATGCAGACTCGGGTAGGCATCTTGACCGAACACCGACGCGCGGGGGCGCGCCAGAGCCGATTCAAGCAAGCCGTAATCCCCGACCACGACATCCGCGCCGACAGCCTCGTGGGCAATGTCGAGCAGATCGTCGAGGTCCAGGTACTCGGTCATGCGTCCTTAAGGCGCCGCAGGACCTCGGCCTCCTCCCGCACCACGCGCTGCAGAGCCGCAGCAACCTTCGCCTTGTGCGTGCGCCGCGCAATGTATTCGTCGATGGCCGACAGTGCCACGGCCTGCATCGACCGTCCTTCCGCGGCCGCCTGCCGGCGCAGCGCTTCAGCCTGCTCAGCACTGGTGCGTAGCGTCATCCCCATGACGGCATGATACCTGATTGATACCACAGGTTTGGTCGCCATCTGAGCCCGCGAAATCCGCACCGGGGATTCGCCCTGGCGGACTGGAGTGAGCCGGGTATGAGCACCTTGCCGACCGGAACGGTGACGTTGCTGTTGGCCGATGTCGAGGGATCGACCCACCTGTGGGAAACCCAGCCGGAGCAGACGGCGGCGGCGATCGTCCAACTCGATCGCACCCTCGCCGGACTCATCGCCGATCACGACGCGGTACGTCCGGTCGAGCAGGGCGAGGGCGACAGCTTCGTGATCGCGTTCAACCGTGCCAGCGATGCACTCGGATGTGCGCTGGCGCTGCAGCGCGCCCCGCTGGCCCCGCTGCGGCTGACCTCCGGGGTGCAGCTCGCCCAAGAAGCGGCCCGCCATAGCCATGCACCCGCCACACCTTCGCCCAACGTGTACTGACTGCGACAATTCCGCGAAATATTCGCAGTGGCTTCACGTTCGGCGCGCGGATCGAATCACCTTGCCCGCCACCGTCCCGCCGTCCACCGGGAGCACGGTGCCGGTGACATAGCGGGACCGCTCGCCGGCGAAATACAACACCGCCTCCGCGATGTCCTCGGGCGTGCCCTCGCGCTTCAGCGGCCGGTCGTCCCGCATGGTCTGGCGAATCGCCGCCTCGTACCGCTCGGTTTCGTCTCGACTCATCCCCGCCGCCGACGACGCCAATAACGGCGTGGGTATGTTGCCGGGCGCGATGGCGTTGACTCGAATTTCGTAGTGCGCCAACTCGATTGCCGCTGATTTGGTGAACTGGATGACGGCCGCCTTGGACGCGCGGTAGGTCATCACGCCGCCGCCGGCCTGGATGCCGCCAATCGAGGTGAGGTTGACGATGGATCCGCCGCCGTGAGCGGCCATGTGCCGGGCGGCATCGCGGGTGCCCGCCATGACCCCCAGGACATTGACGGCCATGACCCGGTGGAAATCGGCCAGGTCGTCGTCGAGGAATCGGCGGTGCATGGTTCCGGAGACACCGGCGTTGTTCACCATGATGTGCACGCCGCCGAAGGGGTCGACGGCGGCTGCCCCCACCGCCGCGACCTGTCCGGGATCGGAGACGTCGGTGCGCCGGAACATGGTTTCCGACCCCAGGCGGGCCGCCAGCTCCTGGCCCAGGTCCGCTTGGACGTCGGCGATGACCACCCGCGCGCCCTCGTCCACAAAACGCTCCACCGTGGCACGGCCGATACCGGATGCCCCACCGGTGACGACGGCTACCTTGCCGGCCAGTTCGTTGACCACACGACGAGTTAATCGGCGCGCGCCGCCTTAAGTCAAGCAGTTGATTTAGCGGTGAAGCTCAGCCCGGTTGTGCCGAACGCGGCCGCACCCCAACTGCGCGGCACCGACAACCTGCCGATCAAAGCGGCGCGACTCCAGGCCGCCGACACCACCGGCCGAGATGAGCCGGACATGTTGGTAGCCATCGGCGCCGGCGGCCCGCTCGACGTCATGGCCAGCGGGCCACTGATCGCCGCCACGAAAGCGCTCACCGGCGACGGGAAAGGCTTGAGCCGCAGCATGTTCGCGATCGTCGAAGCGGCCGACACCGACTGCGCCGGCCGCCCGAGGCTGCGTAGCGCAGCAGGCACTTGGGCCATCGTTTGGGCCAACATACCGGGCGTGCCTGCGTCGTCGTCCCACGCCAGGAAGCCGGGCGCGCTCTCACCCAGTGTGGGCGGCGCCAACGGCGTCAGGGTCACCGCCGATGCCGAAGCGTTGGCATAGCGATACATCGCACAGGCGTCCTGGGCCCACATTTCGCCGTAGTCGGCCTCGAGAGCCGCGATGCCGGGTGTGTCCTGAGCGGTCGCGTTTGCGCCGATCAGCGATGCCAGCCGAGCGCGGTTGGCGGCTATCACCGGCGGCGGCACCGTGGCGGCGAAGGCGTTTTCGAAGGCGCAGGCAGCCGCCCGGGCCTGGCCCGCGATCTGTTCGGCCGCTGCGGCTGTACCGGTCAACCAACGCAGGTAGGGCGCAACCGCGGCAGCCATCGAGTCCGACGCCGCGCCCCGCCACCCGTCGTCGGTCAATGCCGAAGTGATCGAACCGACGGACGCGGCAGTGCCGTATAGGTCGTCAGCCAGTTTGTCCCAGGCCGCCGCGGCGCGTAGCAGCGGCTCCGACCGAGGACCCGCATACATTCTCGCTGACGTGATCTCGGGTGGTAGTGCTCCAAAATCCACCTCGCCGCACCTCCGGGTCGCCGCCTGGCTTCGGAATGGCCGATTTCCGAACCAACGTCAGTTACCTTGGCGCTCTTCATAACCGCCGGCCGCGCGGTGTCGACGAGCTGGCGCGAGGTTCGGCCGGGATCGTTATCGGACCTACTGTCAATCGTGATGTCAGAGCCCGGCAGCGCCCGAAAGGAAGGCGGGGTGGGGCGCCGCTGCGAAGATCTGTCCAGCGCGTAGAGCCCGGCGACGGTCGCGAGTCCGACGAGAATCAAACCGCCCCACACGGCATCGGCGTTCACCCGGTGCAGCGCGCTCCACAGCGAGCCGACGCCCAGGTTTCCCAGCAGGATGCCGACTCCCACGATGGTGCTGTAGAACCCGTAGTGAGTCGCCACCAACCGGTCATCCGACAATGCCACCACGGTCCGCATTTCGAACGGAAACAACGCCGCCGAGGCGACCGCGAGCAGACTCGCCGACAGCAAGAATGCCGTGACCGCTGCGACGGTACCGAACCGTTCGACGTCCGGGACCACCGCGAGCGGTACGAACGCCGCACCCAGGATGATGGCCCCGATAACCAGGCTGCGTCCGGCACTCCAGCGTGCGGCGAACCATCGGGTGATGCGCAGCTGCCCGGCGACCGCGACCACCCCCGACACCGCGAACATTGTCGCCACCAGCAGAGATTGGTGGCGTGGCGCCAGCACCGACGCTTGCATGGGGAGGGCCAGGTAGATCTGGAATGACAGCAGATAGGCGCCGGTCATGGCCGCGGCGAAGCACCAGAACGCTCGGTTGCGGACAACCGTCCGCCAGCCCTGCCGAATTGAGGTCTTCTCGTATTCGGGGTCGGCCGACGGCCGCGGCAGCGCCAGCAGCTGGGCCACCGTCAGCGCGGCGAACACTACCGCGGCACCCAGCACGGTCATCCGGAAGTCCAATGCCAGCAACGCCAATCCCACCAGCGGGCCGAGCAGGATGCCCGCCTGGTAGAAGATGTTGAACATCGCGAAGGCTTCGATCTTCCGGTCGCCGGAGTCGACGGCGAGGTAGGCGCGCACCGCCGGGTTGAACAGTGCCCCGGCGAAACCGGTTGCGGCCGAGGCGATCAGCACGGTGGGCAGGGACTGCGCGAACACCAGCATGGCGAACCCGCCGGTACGGATCAGACAGCCGGCCACGATCAGCGGCTTATAGCCGAATCGGTCCGCCAGGGTGCCGCCCACGAAGAACATGCCCTGCTGGGAGAAGTTGCGCACCCCCATCACCAAACCGACCGCCCACGCGGCCAGCCCCAGCGGACCGGCAAGGTAGTCAGCCAGGTACGGCATCAGCATGTAGAAGCCGACGTTGATGCCGAACTGGTTGATCATCAGCAGCTGGCTGGGCCGGTTGAAGCTGCGGAATTGGGTGAGAAATCCCATCACGCCGGCACCCGGTTCGGGTCCACCACCGAGGTGGTGCGGGTCCAGCGGGTCACGACCGCAGCCGACGGCGAGGCGATCTCGTCGGGATCGGCGGCGGGCCGGTCACCGAGCAGCCCGTGCTCGTCGCAATAGTCGTCGTTGTAGATCGTGTCGAAATAACGGTTGGGGCCGTCGGGAAACACCGCGGCGATCGTGGTGCCCGACGGCAAGGTGCGCGCGGCCCATCCGGCGACCAGACCAACAGCCCCGACACTCCAACCGCCGCTGGCGTAGTGGGTGGCGGCCAGATTGCGGCAGGCCCAGACGGCTTCGGCCGGCGCAACCCAGTGGATCTCGTTGAATGCGGCGTAGTCGACGTTGCGCGGATAGATGCTCGAACCCAGGCCGCGCATCAGCCTGCTGGTGGCGGGCTGGCCGAAGATCGTCGACCCGATGGTGTCGACGCCGATCAACCGCATATCCGGATTGAACTCTCGCAATCCCCTTGCCACGCCGGCAGAATGGCCTCCGGTGCCCACCGAGCACACCAGCACGTCGACCCGCCCCAGCTGGGCGATCAACTCCAGCGCCAGGGGCCGGTAGGCGGCGACGTTGTCGGGGTTGCTGTACTGGTTCGGATTCCAGGCGGCGGGGTCGGCGGCCAGCAGCTGCGCGACCCGATCTTTGCGGGCCTGCTGCCATCCGCCGACCGGGTGCGGCTCGGCGACCATGTCGACGCGGGCACCGTAGGCGGTGAGCATGCGCGCGATAATCGGTTCCAGGCCCGGGTCGGTGACCAGGGTGACCGGGTGCCGGTATGCGTTGCCGGCCAGCGCTAGACCCAATCCCAATGTGCCGCTGGTTGATTCGATGATCGCGGCACCTGGCGCGAGGTCGCCGCGAGCGCGGGCGCGTTCCACCATGTGCATGGCGGGCCGGTCTTTCATGCCGCCGGGGTTGAATCCTTCGAGCTTGGCCCAGAATCCACGGTCGGCGCTGCCGACCGGCCCGTCGCTTCCCGCTATCCACAGCACCGGAGTGTTGCCGACCATGGTGCCGGGCTGACGGTTACGGCTTGGCGGGAGCTGGTAACGCCGCGGGATGGCACGGTAACGATCCCGGTTCTGTCGCCGTACGGAGGTGAGATGCGAGCGGTTGGGTCGCACAACGCGTGAGTTGTTCAGGTGGGCGGGATTTTCCACGGGCATGTTGAGGTTCATGGTGTCGTCGCTTCGGTCTCGAGCCGCCGATCAAGTGCGGCAAGGTGATAAGGGTCAGCAGTCATCGGCCATGGCGAAATGGTCACCAGGGCCTGACACTGACCGGTCAGCAACGAGACAGGCAGAACCGAGTCAACAAGTCTTGACCGGTGCGCACGTCAACCGGCAAGGTCGGCGGTCCGCGCCCGGCGGTCACCACGGCTGCGATGAGCACACCCGCGACGCCGTTGGCGACCACCACCACGGCAGCCGCGAACGCTGGTGTGTCCGACTGCGGCATCACCGCGCCGGCATGTAGCGGAGGGCACGGTGGCGCCGAGTCGTCGGTGAGATGTGCGTGACCGATGTTCACCGCGAATTCGCTACCCACAGCCGTCGACAGCGGGTGGCTCGGATGCGCCGGTTGGCGATCCAACTGCGGCAGCCAGCATTGAGCGGCTACCGCGGCGACGACCACGACCAGGACGATCGCGATCCACGCGAACCGCGTCCACACCGCCTGCCGAAGGTTCACGTCGGCCACTATATACCCCCAGTGGGTATCACGTAAAGTGCGGTATTGCGGCTTGCGCGGCGGTCGATGTCCTAGCAGGGTAGTAGCGCGGGCCCGAATCAACGAAGACGAGGAGCTGTCCATGCCGCTACAGCCAACGAGCGGTCATCCCCTGGGCGGAGTTCAGCTCAGCAGGCGCGGCTTTATCGGCGCCGGAATCGCCAGTGGGTTGGCGCTCGCCGGTTGCGGCCACTCACAGACACACTCGGCAGACGAGACTGCCATGGCTGCCGCAATCGACGCGGCCGAGCGGGCCCGGCCGCACAGCGGTCGAACCGTAACGGCCAGCCTGGTCCCTCAGCAGGTGGAGATCGACCTCGGCGGGCCGATCGCCCGTACGCTGGCCTACGGAAATACGGTCCCGGGACCGCTGATCCGGGCCGCCGTCGGCGATGAGATTGTGGTCGCGGTGGACAATCGGCTCGACCGCCCGACGTCTGTGCACTGGCACGGCATCGCGCTGCGCAACGACATGGACGGCGTCGTGCCCGCCACCCCGAACATCGAGGCCGGCCACGACTTCACCTACCGATTCTCCGTCCCTGATCCGGGCACCTACTGGGCTCATCCGCACGTCGGCCTCGAGGAGGACATGGGGCTCTATCTGCCGGTCATTATTGACGATCCGACCGAGCCGGGGCGCTACGACGCGGAATGGATTGTGGTGCTTGATGATTGGACCGACGGCGTCGGCCAGAGTCCGCAACAGATTTACGACGCCCTGGTCGACCCGAACAAGCCCACCGCAATGCCCATGCCCACGACGACCCAGCCGACCCCGCCAACCACGACGAGCACGACAAGTACGACGAGCACGACGAGCACGACCGAGACGCCGCCGCCATCCCCGACGCCGGGCATGCCGGGCGGCGACGTGGCGAGCAGCGAGCTGCTCGGTGGCGACGCGGGCGACGTCGCCTACCCCTACTATCTGATCAACGGCCGTATCCCCGCGGCCCCCACGACCTTCAATGCCAAACCGGGACAGCGAATCCGGATCCGGATCATCAATGCCGCCGCCGACACCGCGTTCCGTGTCGCGCTGGCCGGACATTCGATGACGGTCACCCACACCGACGGTTACCCGGTCCTTCCGACACCGGTCGACGCACTGCTGATCGGCATGGGCGAACGTTACGACGTCATCGTGACGGCGGCATCGGGTGTCTTCCCGCTCGTCGCACTGGCCGAAGGCAAGAACGCTGTGGCCCGCTCGCTGCTGTCCACCGGCGCGGGCAGCGCGCCCGATCCGCAGTTTCGGCCGGCGGAACTCACCAAGAGGGTTGGCACCATCGAGATGTTCACCGCCACAACGTCGGCCAATCTGGGCCGGCCCGAGCCCGGCCTCGAACTTCCTGTCGTATTGGGCGGCACCATGGCCAAATATGACTGGACGATCAACGGTGAGCCCTACAGCAGGACCAAGCCGCTGCAGGTGCACCAGGGCCAGCGCCAACTTCTGGTGTTCGACAACACCACCATGATGTGGCACCCCATGCACCTGCATGGCCACACCTATCAGATCATCAGGGCCGACGGTTCCCTCGGCGCCCGCAAGGACACCGTGATCGTCCTGCCCAAGCAGAAGGTCCAGGCAGTGCTCGTCGCAGATAATCCGGGTACCTGGGTGATGCACTGCCACAACATGTATCACCTGGCGGCCGGCATGATGACGCGCCTGGATTACGTCTTCTGACCGCTGAAGAAGTTCAGCAGGAGTTCGTTGACCGCCGCGGATTGCTCGATTTGCGGACAGTGGCCCGCGTCGTCGATCACCACCGCGCGTCCATCCCCGACCTGCTCGGCGAGCTGCGCGGCCCACCCGGCGGGCAGCAGCTTGTCGTCGCGACCTTCGACGACGAGTGTGGGCACCGCGATGCGCTCATACCGGCGCACACTCGACGGGTTAGCGGCCGGCTCAGCGCCGGGGCGACGAAAACGCGCCGCCGCCAAGGCTTCCCACGCTCCCGGAGCGATGCTCGACTGGTAGCGGCGCCGCACATAGTCCTCGTCGGCCGGATAGCGGGCGTTGTGGAATAGCGCCTCGACGATGCGGCGCATGCCCGGCAGCGTGGCGTCGTAACGCTGCAGGGCGTCGAAGTGCCGGTTCTGCTGAATCTGTCCCCCGCCGCAGATGATCGCCATGCTTCGGACCGGCAGCCGGGGTGCATCCGAGGTGGTGTCGGTCAGCAGCATGATGGCGCCCATGGAATTACCGGCGAAGTGCGCGGAGTCGACGCCGACAACGTCGCAGAACCGTGCCACGTGCCGGATGCGCATCCCGCGGCCGTCGACGAAGTCCACGACCTTGGCCGACTGCCCGAACCCGAGCAGGTCGGGCGCCAGCACCCGGTAGCGTGCGGCTAGCGCGACGATGGTGTGCTCCCAGCCCAATTCGGCGCTGGCCCCGAATTCGCCGCCGTGCAGCAACACCACCGGGTCACCCGCGCCCGACTCCAGATAACTGGTGACCAGACCGTCGACCACCTCGGTGCGGCGGTGTATCGGCATCACTTGATCGCGATGGGATTCACCGGCGAGCCCACCGCGCCAATGAATCTCAGCGGCGGCGCGATCAGCTGAAACTCGTAGACGCCGTCGGTGGCGCAGTCGGCTGCCAGCGCCGTGAGGTCCCAATATTCGCCCAGCATCAACCCCATGTCACGCAGGCACAGCAGATGAAACGGCAAGAACAGGCCTTCGACTCCCGAAATAGGGTCTTCCACCTGGATATTGTCCGAGGCCACCGCGGCGACCTCGTGATCGTGCAGCCACTGGGCGCAGCGCCAGTCCAGCCCGGAGTACCGCTCGGTCTTGCTGCCGGTCATCAGAAACCGTGCCCACCAACCGGTTCGGATCAGCACGATGTCGCCGCGGCCGACCGTGACTCCTTGGGCACGGACGACGTCGTCCAGTTCCTCCGGAGTGATCGGGTTGCCATGCTCGAGAAAGACTTCCGCGCCGCGATGACGCACCAGGTCCAGTAGCACACCACGCGAGGTGATGCCCTTGACGTCGACCTTGTCGATGCCGCAATGGAAGGCCCCCAGACTGGTCACCGAACCGGCCGGGAAGCCGTTGTAGAGCTGGTCGTCGTAGTAGACGTGCGACAGCGCATCCCACTGGGTGGCCGCCTGCAACGGCATGATGACCATGTCGTCGTTGAACCGGAACGGATTGTCGACCAGGTAGTTGCCCATCTGTTCGGCCGTCGGATTCTGTGCCCATCCCGGCCCGTACCTGCCCAGGGTGTTCGCATCGCCACCGTCCACGGTCATCACGTGTATCGGGTTGTGCCGGAACCCGAAAGCACCCTGCGGGCCCGACGACCCGAAATCCACGCCGAGCGGAAACACCTTCCCGTGCCGGACCAGGCTGGCGGCGTGCCGGACGGTGTCGGCGGTGATGAAGTTCAGCGTCCCGAGTTCGTCCGTATCACCCCACCGGCCCCAGTTGCTGAGATCGCTTGCCACCCGCCTGAATTCGGTTAGGCTGGCCATGACGCCCGTCCCTTCTCGAGTTCACCCGCGATTGCGGCGCCCAGGTTTCCGCCGTCCACCCAGACGACCTGACCCGAAATATAACTGGCGGCACAGCTATTTAAGAACAGCAGCACCGCGGCCTGTTCGGCCGGATCGGCCACCCGGCCCAGTGGCTTGGCGATGTCGTCGAAGAATTCCGGGCCGTAGGCACGCCTCAGCTGCTCGAGCATCGGTGTCTCGGTCACCGCGGGCCCGGTGCAGTTGATCCGGATACCGCGCGCACCGAGATCGGCCGTACGCCGCATGGTGTAGAGGATGACTGCTTCCTTGGACAATGGGTAGCCGCTGCCCACCGCCTCGGGGTGGCAATCGCACCATTCGATGCCTTCGTGCATCGTTGTGGTATTCAGCAGCGGAGCCACTAACCAGCGATGTTCCCGGTAGGCCGCCGCGGCAAGTGATGACACGCTGACAATCGACGCACCCGCGGCCATCGTCGGGATCAGTGCCTCGGTGAGATGGCGCAGCCCAAGGAAATTGATGGTGACCACCAGTAGCGGGTCGCCGATCCCCGAGGAGACGCCGGCGACGTTGAACAGCGTGTCGACGCGTCCGCCGAGAGCCGCGACGATCCGATCGATGGAATCCGGATCGGCGAGGTCAACCTCGTGGAATTCGTTGATCTCATAACCCGGTCGCTGTTTGTCCAAGCCGACCACGTGCGCGCCAAGTTCGCTGAGTTGATGTACCACCTGCGCGCCGATGCCCGAGGAACATCCGGTCACCACCGCACGGCGGCCGTCGTAGCGCCACAGGTCGTTCAGCCCCAACGCCTACCCAACTTCCGGTGTCATGGACGCGGCTCCGTTGCGCGGCGCGCCGCCAACACGCGGCCCTCGTTGATCTCCGCCATGGCTTCGGGAATCTCGCTGGCCGTGAACTTACCGCCGCGCCCGGTCGGCAGGCCGCCGAACGAGTAACTCTCGTCGAATTGCGGTGCGCCGAAGGGTCGTGTTTCCGGCCGGCGTGCCTCGATTCGCTCGATGACGGGAGCCAGCCTGGCGGCCTTGTCCGCGACCGCCTTGGCGTCGCGTTCGATGAACTCCGGCAGCACCTCGGAGCCCATGATTTCGATGGACTCCATGGTGCCCTCATGACTTCGCGGGTTGAGCAGCAGGATGATCTCGTCCACACCACTCTCCTCGTAGCCGCGCAGGAACTCACGCACAGTAGCCGGCGACCCGATGGCGCCGCGTCCCGGCCCGTAGGCCAGCATCGGATCCTTCTGCACCTCTTCGAGATAGCGGGTCCACACACCCGTGCGCCCGGGTGTGTGCACACCGGTCATGTAGTAGTGCATGATGCCGAACGAGAAGAAGCCGCCGCCCTGCCCGAGGCGCAGCAGCGCCTCGTCGTCTGTGCGCGCCACCATCATCGACAGGTCACCGCCGATGGCCAGGATGTTCGGGTTGATCCGCGGCGTCACCGCGATGCCGTTCTCCTCGAATTCCTTGTAGTAGCCGTTTACCCGCTCGGTCAGCGGACCCGGGCCGGTGTAGGCGAAACTCAGTGCGCCGATGCACTTCTGAGCGGCCATCTGGACGGTGGCGGGCCGGGTGCAGGCGACCCACACCGGCGGGTGCGGCTTTTGCATCGGCTTGGGAATGACGTTGCGGGCCGGCATCTGGATATGCTCGCCCTGGAAACCGGTGAACGGTTCCTCGATCATGCACCGAATCGCGACCTCGAGAGCCTCCTCCCATTGGGCCCGCTTGTCGGCGGGATCGATGTTGAATCCCCCCAGTTCGCCCACCGAGGATGATTCGCCGGTGCCGAACTCGACCCGCCCGTTGGACAGCAGGTCCAGGGTGGCGATGCGTTCGGCCACCCGCGCCGGGTGGTTGACCGCGGGCGGCAGGTGCATGATGCCGAATCCCAACCGGATGTTCTTGGTCCGCTGGCTGGCCGCGGCCAGAAATATTTCGGGTGCGGTGGAGTGACAATATTCCTCGAGAAAGTGGTGCTCGGTGAGCCAGACGGTGGAAAAGCCTGCCTTGTCGGCAGCCTCGACCTCGTCGAGGCAATCCTGCAGCAGGATGCGCTCGTCGTCGGCGGCCCAGGGACGTGGTAGAGCGAATTCGTAGAACAACGAGATTTTCATGCTTACCTCCTATGAGCATTACGTGCTTGTGCCGCCACGTGTTTTGCCGCGACATAGCCAAAAGCCATGGCGGGTCCGATGGTCGCCCCGGCACCGGCATAGCTGCGGCCCATCACCGGTGCGGAGGTGTTGCCCACCGCGTAGAGTCCACGAACCACGGTGTCGTCGCGGCGCAGCACCCGCGCGTGTTCATCGGTGCGCAGGCCTCCCGACGTGCCGAGGTCGCCGAGAACGATGCGGAACGCGTAGTAGGGCGGATCACCCAGCGGGTACAGGTTGGGGTTGGGCAGCGTCGGGTCGCCGTAGTAGTTGTCGTAGGCGCTGTCGCCGCAGTGAAAGTCGTCGTCGTGGCCGTTGCGGGCGAGTTCGTTGAAACGTGCTGCCGTTGCCCGGAGTTGGGCGCCCGGGACGCCGATCTTGGCTGCCAGCTCCTCCCAGGTCCGCGCGGCTTTGACGACGCCGGTCTCCAGCCACGCCGCGGGGACCTTCCGCCCGGTGGGTACCGGCGCTCCGGGAATTTTCGGTATCGGCAGATGCCCGGCGATGACGTAGCGGTTCCAGGACCGGTGATCGGTGACGAGCCAGCACGGGATGTGGGTGACCCCGGATTTCTGGCCCTCGATCATGGCGTGACCGAAGTCCATGTAGGGCGCGGCCTCGTTGATGAAACGCTTGCCGTCGGCGTTGACGATGAACTGCGACGGCATCATCCGCTCGTTGAGCATGAATTGCATTCGGCCGTCCGGCCATTGCATGGCCGGAAACCACCAGGCTTCGTCGAGCAGGTCGGTGGCCGCACCCAGCCGCTGGCCGGCCCGGATCCCGTCGCCGGTGGCCGCGGGATTGCCGAAGCTCCAGTCCCGGTCCACGATCGGTTGGTGTTGCTTACGCCAGGCCAGGTCGTGGTCGAATCCTCCGCAAGCCAAAACCACCGCGTGCCGCGCGCCTATCCGTGCCGGTACGCCGGCTCTGTCCACCAGCGCACCGATCACTGATCCGTCGGTGTCGGTGAGCAATTCGGTCATCGGCGAGTCCAGCCACAGCGCAACGTCGCGCTCCTTCATCGCCAGTCGCAGCCGCGCTGCCAATGACTGGCCGATCGCCGCGATCCGCTCACCGAGCATCCTGGCCCTGACCATGCGGGCTATCAGCTTCAGCAGCACCACCTTACCGCTCCACGATAGGCGAATCCGGTAGAACGACCGCAATTCGTTTGGCCCCAGCCAGATTCCCTTCGGCGCCAGCGACAGCGGCGCGAGTAGCTTCTCCTCATCGACGCCCAACGAGCGCAGATCGATCGGCGGCACGTTGATGGTGCTGCCCAGCTCGGAGCCGCCGGGTAAGTCCGGGTAGTAGTCGGAGTAGCCGGGCTTCCAGACGAATTCCAGCCACGGTGAGAGCCCTTCCAGGAACTGCAGCATCTTCGGGGCCGACTCAACGTACTGGCGTATCCGCGCCGCACTGACCAGGCCGTCGGTAACCCGGCGCAGGTATTCGATCACATCGGCGGGTGCCGGGGTGTAGCCCGCTCGGCGCTGCGCCGGTGCGCCGGGTACCCAGATACCGCCACCGGACAAGGCGGTGGAACCGCCGAAGTGTCGGGACTTTTCCACCACCAGCGTTTGTAGGCCGGCCGCATCGGCGGCCAGTGCGGCCGTCATACCTCCCGCGCCGGACCCCACCACGAGCACGTCGACCACGTGGTCGAACCCATCGCCGCCGGTATAGGTCATGGGCTCGGCGCCGCCGTCCTGATGGCGAACGCGGTGATCAGGTCGGGAGCCTGTTTGTAGTAGCGCAGTGCGGTCCGGTACGGTCCCGCGGTCGCCAGGGCAGCGAAAGCGGCTATCCACGTGCGGATTTCATGCGCGGAGCCACCGCCCTCGTGCATCACGAACGAGTTCGACCACTGATCCAGGTCGTCCAGGTGTCCCCCGTCGACGATCTCCAGGAATCGCTGATCCCAGGCCGGGTTGAGGGGCCGCAGGTTGCTGTCTCCCGCGGCGAAGTTCTTGGCGGCGTCGATCACCGCCGTCTGCCGGGCTTGTCGTTGCTCGGAACTCATCGGCTTACCGTGCACGATCCGCTCCAGACCGGCCGGGCCGGGGTTGTCCAGCGTGGGCACCGGCGGGCTGTGCGACAGCCCACCCGACCCGATCACCAGCACCCGCTTGTCCAGTGAGGCAAGGAATTCGCCCACCGCGGTACCCAGTGCCCGGCAACGGCGCAGTGGTCCCAGCGGCGTGGCGATCGCATTGATGAAGATCGGAATCACCGGGCGCGACGTCGCCGTGCCGAAAAGCTTCTCCAGCGGCTGGACCGTTCCGTGATCGACGTCCATGCTGGCCGAGACGGCGATGTCGACGTCGGCGCTGAGCACGGCGTTGGCGCACTGCCGCGCGATCTGCTCGGGAATGTCGAGTGGGCCGGCGTAACTGTCGTAGTCGCCGACTCCGTTGGCGCGCAAGCCGATACAGAATGACGGCATCACCTTGTAGAAGAATCCGTTGTAGTGGTCGGGCGAGAAGATGACCACCAGCTCGGGATCGTACTCGCCGGCGAATTCCCGTGCCTTTCCGATCGCGGCATTGACATCGTCAAGCAGGTCCCGCGGCGGCCCCGGTAGATTCAGCAGCGGGCTGTGGGATATACAGCACAGAGCCAGTGGCACTTTGGAAATCACCGCCTCTCGGATTCAGGGTGAGGGCCTTGACTAGTGATGCGCTCAACTCGGGAGCGAGTTGGGCGATACACGCGCCGGCGATACACCGGTCGGGACGCAGGAACACCACCGACTCGTCGTGGGCGTCGAACCAGGACTTGAGGTCTCCGGTGTGGTCACCGACCACCACGACATCGGGATCGTCGTGTCCGGTCCAGTGCAGTTGCACCTGCGGACGCGCGGCGACGAACCGGGCACCCAACGCCTGCCATGTCGCAAATGCGTTCTCGCCAAGGATCTTCCGTGGGTTGTTGTTCCAGCACAATACGGCGAACCAGGCGCCCAGCACGTCGTCCAGCAAGACGTTGCGGCAGCTGCGGGTGGTGACCCGGGGTTGGACGAACAAGGTGCCCACCGGGGACCCCGGCTTGCGCGGCTCGGCGTGCACCACTGCGCCGCGCTCGTAGCGCGGCATTGGCTTGAACCGCATCTCGAGCACATAGCGCTTGAGCGACGGCACAATTGAGGCGGCACGCACGATCAGGTCCCGGCCGGCCGCGATCCGGCGGTCGGTCGGCGAGATCACCCTGCCCACCATGGTGGACAGGTCGATCATCGCCCGGGCGTGTTTGCGGCGTTCCATGTCGTAGGTATCGAGCAGACACTCGCCGGCCTGCCCGGTGACCACCGCGGCAAGCTTCCATCCCAGGTTCGCCGCGTCGCGGATGCCGCTGTTGTAGCCCTGCCCCTGCCATACCGGCATGAGGTGTGCGGCGTCACCGGCCAGCAGCAGGCGACCACTCCGGAAGGCCCCGGCGATTCGCGAGTGATGGGTGTAGACGCGCCGGCGGATCACCTCGACCCGTTCGGGGTATGGGACCACCCGTGCCAGCATCCGGGTCAAGAACACCGGATCCTCCGCCTGCTCGTCGGATTCGTCGGCGTGGATCATGAACTCGAACCGGCGGATCCCGTGTGCGATGGAGATCGAGGCGTACGGGCGCTCCGGATCGGCGCCGACCTCGCTGTTGGGGTGGCCGAGTGGGTCATTGGCGATATCGACGACCAGCCACCGGGTGGGCGAGGTGGTGCCGTCGAACGACACACCCATTGTCCGGCGGATGATGCTGCGGCCACCGTCGCAGCCGACGACATAGCCGGCGCGCACCCGCGACACGCCGCCCTCGCCACCGCACTCGACCGTCACCGTGTCGCCGGTTTGCGCGCAGGAGATCACCGGACGGTTCCACCACACTTCGACGTGGTCGAATCTGTCCAGCCCCCCCAACAATTCGGCATCGACCAGCGGCTGCACGAAACCGTTGCGTCTGGGCCAGCCGAAACGCGCGTCGGCCGGTGCGATTTCGGCCAGTATCCGGCGCTTGGCGTCGACGAACCGCAGAATCTGGTTGGGCACCGTGTGCGGGAGGATCTGGTCGACCAGGCCGATCGACTGAAAGGTGCGCAACGCCTCGTCGTCCAGTCCGACCCCGCGGGGATAGTCGATCAGGCTGCCTCGCTCCTCGGCCACCAGCGTGCGAATACCTTGCAGCCCAAGGATATTTGCCAACGTCAGCCCGACCGGACCGGCGCCGACCAGCAACACGGCTACCTCGTTTCCGCTGCCGGTCATCAGCGGCCCAGCAGGAAGTCGAGGTGCAGGCGATTGAACGTCTTGGCGTCCTCGTACTGGGGCCAGTGGCCACAGCCCGACATCACCTCGAAGCGCGCGCCGGGAATCATCGACGCGATCCGGGTGCCCTCCGACACGTCGGCCGTCGGGTCGTGGGTTGTCCAGAGCACCAGCGTCGGCGCGGTGATGGCCCCGTACTCGTCGGGACCCAGCAGGTTGCGGGCCCGGATCTGCGGATCCTGCAAAGCCATGATGTCGCGCATGGCCGCGACGAACCCGGGCTGACGGTAGATGCGCTGTCGGGCGGCGACCAGGTCGTCGTAGCGCTTGGATTTGTCGGCCATCAGCCACTTGATCCGCGCCTGCACGGTCTCCCAGGTCGGGTTCTCCGCGGCTGCCATGGATAGCGCGACGATGCGCGCCATGACTTCCGGGTCGGCCTGCGAGCCGCCGGCGGTGTTGAGCACCAGGCGGTCGACGACGTCCGGGTGGTCGATGGCGGCCCGGGCGGCCACCCAGCCACCCAGCGATTCACCGCTTAGCTTGATGCGGTCGGCCCCGATGCTGCGCACCACCGCGATCAGGTGCTCGACGTAGTGCCGGATTTCGAGTGGATGCCCCGGTTTGTCGGTGTAGCCGTGACCCAGCATGTCGATCGACCAGGTCCAGAAATGTTCGCCGTGCGCCCCCAGGTTGCGGACGTAGGCCTCGGCGTGACCGCCGGACCCGTGCAACAGCACCAGCACCGGCTTGCCGGGATCGCCGGCGCGCAGATAGCGCGTCCGGATCCCCGCGGCGTTGAGGTAACCCTGCTCGAACGGCACACCCTGCAGATCGCTCCACACGCTCTCGAACTCCGCCACGGCTCCTTCCCGGATGGAAGTCTGGTTCTCGGTTACGGATACGGATTGTGCTATTATCGCACACTAATGTGCGCTATATATAGAGCTTTGCTCTCGTCCGGGGCCCTGTCAAGACTGTGACCGGCTCGCAGACCCTGGCCAGGGGGCTGACTGCGCTGCAACTGGTGGCGGGTTCACCCAACGGGCTCACCATGCAGCAGGTGGCCGACCAGGTTGGCGTACACCGGACCATCGCCTACCGACTGCTGGCCACGCTGACCCAGTTCCGGCTGATCTCCAAGGGCGAAGACGGGCGCTATCGGCCGGCGGCGGGCCTGGCCGTCCTCGGCTCGTCCTTCGACCACAACCTGCGCCAGCTGAGTCTGCCGACGCTGCGAGCGTTGGCCGACGAACTGGGAACCACCGTGTCATTGCTGGTCGCCGAGGGCGACGAGCAAGTGGCGATCGCGGTCATCGTGCCGACCCAGGTCGCCTACCAGCTCGCATTCCACGAGGGCAGCAGGTATCCGCTGGACCGCGGCGCCGCCGGAATAGCCCTGCTGGCGGGCATGCGGCCGCGTCCGGGTGAACGAGACCTGGTCGTCGCCACCCGGGAGCGTGGCTGGGTCATGACCTACGGGGAGATCGAACCCAATACCTACGGCCTGGCCGTGCCCGTGCGCCGCGTCGCGCCGTCCCCGCCGACCTGCATCAACCTCATCTCCCACCGCGAAGACGTGGTGCTCCGGGGAAAGGACGCAGTCATCAAGGCCGCCGAGCAGTTGTCCACGCTGCTGAGCTGAAGGGATACCGGGCATGCAGTGGGATCAGGAATTCGATGTCGTCGTGCTGGGCAGCGGCGGCGCCGGGCTCACCGCCGCATTAACCGCGGCGGTCGCCGGCGCATCGGTAGCGGTGTTCGAGAAGGCGCCGACCATCGGCGGGACCACCGCCGTCTCGGGCGGCATCGCCTGGATTCCGGCTCATCACCGCTGTCCCGACCGCGAGCTGACGGTGGCTGACGCCCTGCGATACCTGCGCGCGCAATCCTGGGGATCGATGGACGACGCCTTGGTGGAAACGTTCGTGCGCACCGGCCCGGCCATGCTCGACTTCGTCGAGAAACACAGCGGCCTGCGCTTCGAGGTCGCCGCCGGATTTCCGGATTACCGGCCCGAGCTGCCCGGAGGACAGCCCGCCGGCGGGCGCTCCCTCAGCGCGGGGCCGTTCGATCTCGACCGAATCGGCAACTGGGCCGGGCGGATCACCTCATTCCCTGCCGATTGGTCCAACGTCGGTTTCGACGCCGAGACCCGGGCCCGGTTGCATGCCGGCGTCGACGCCGGGCCGGGCAACGTGTGCGTGGCCGGCACCGCCCTGATCGCCGGGCTGTTGCAGGGCCTGCTGGACACCGGAGTACAACCGTGCCCGAATGCGCCCGCCGAGGAATTGATCGCCGACGGCTCAACCGTCACCGGAGTGCGAATCACGCGCCACGAACACAGCATCAGCGTTGGGGCCCGTCGCGGGGTCATCCTGGCTACGGGCGGGTTCGAATGGGATCCGGTTCTGGTGCGGGCGTTCCTGCGCGGACCCATGCACGGCGCGGTCTCGCCGCCCAACAACGCCGGTGACGGACTGCGCATGGCGATGGCGCGCGGCGCCGAGCTGGCGAACATGGGTGAAGCGTGGTGGGTTCCGATCGTGCAAATCCCCGGCGACACCATCGGCGGCAGGCAACGCAGCCGCAGCGTGCGCCTGGAGCGCACCCGCCCGCGCAGCATCATCGTCAACCGGGCGGGGCGGCGGTTCGTCAACGAGGCATGCGATTACAACTCGATGGCCGGCGCCTTCCACTACCTCGATCCTCGAGACGGCTACGTCAACGATCGCGGCTGGATCGTGTTCGACTCGATTCACCTGCAGCGCTACGGGTTTCTGGGTGTCGCTCCCGCGCAACCGGTTCCCGGCTGGTTCTGCGAGTCGGCCGACCTGGCCGAATTGGGCGCCAAGGCCGGCATCGACGTCGACGGGCTGACGGGCACCATCGAGCGGTGGAACCGCAATGTCGCGGCCGGCGGCGACCCCGACTTCGGCCGCGGTTCCAGTGCCTACGACGGCTATTGGGGCGATCAGAGCGCCACCACGCTTGCCGGCAAGACCCTTGGCCCGATCGACACCGGCCCCTACTATGCGGTACCGATCTGGGTGGGTGCGATGGGCACCAAGGGCGGACCGCGCACCGACCGCGACGGACGCGTGCTCCACGTCAGCGGCAACCCCATAACCGGTCTGTTCGCCGCGGGCAACACGATGGCCGGAGTCACCGGCCGAGCCTACGGCGGCGCGGGCGGAACCATCGGCCCCGCAATGGTTTTCGGGTATCGCGCCGGATTCGCTGCCGCTACCGGCGCATCCGTCGACCCGCGGTAGCGGTCGTTTCAGGACTTCAGCGGGACCTCCACGCAGACGTGGGTGCCCGCCGGGGTGTCCAGGAAGACGAAAGTCCCGCCGGCGGCGTCGACCCGGGCCCGATGCGAGGCCAGGCCGATATGTCCCTCGCCGAGGCGACGCGCCATGGTGTCGCCGCTGATTCCCACCCCGTCGTCGGCGACATCCAAAACGCAGATGCCGTCGGTGATTCCGAGGGTGACCGACGCGGTGCGGGCCCGGGAATGACGCACCACGTTCGACAGCAGCTCGCGGGCCACGCCGAACATGATCGGGTCGATCTCGTTGCGCACCGGATAGTCGATGTCGGTGCTGACCTTGATGCCCGAACGCTGCGCGGTGGAGGCGGCCAGCTGTTCGACCGCCGCGCCGAGGCCAACCTGTTCCAGGACGGCCGGATGCAGCTCAAAGGTGGCCTGCCGCAGACGTTCCGACGCGCTCTGCAGACCGGCCAAAGCCCGGTTGACGCGCTCGTCGTCGGGCGCAGCCGTCTTTAACTCGATAAGCTCCTGACGGGCGGCCAGCACATCTTGCAGCGGCCCGTCGTGAATGGACTCCGAGATCCGGCGCTGCAATACCTCGGATGCGGTCATGGTTTGCGCCAGCAGCTCCTCACGCAACGCGCTCAGACCCGCGACCGAGCGGGCGTGGCGCTCCTCGATTCGAACGACGATCAATGCGGTGGCACACAGAAAGGCATAGAGAACGAATCGGAATATCGCCTCCGGCCATCCGATCGCCCGCACCATCGCCGGATCCTGGACCACCGCGAGGGCAAATCCGATGAGCGTGAAGGCCAGCACCACCGCCGCCCGCCGCGACGACACGTCCAAGCCCACCAGCACCGGCAGCAAGGTCATGATCAGCAACGGGTAGATCCCGTCGGTGGACAGCAACTGAAAACCGGTCAACGCGAATACGTCGACAGCGGTGAACGCAAAGGGCTCGTATCTGGCCATCCGGACGAATCGGCGCAATAAAACGACGCGTCGGGACGGCGAATACGCCAAGGCCAGGGCCCACAGCGCGGCCAACGCGTAGGCGACGATCAAGGCACATTGCTGCGGCCATTCCGCGTGGTTGGTGCCGACCAGCATGGCGGTGACCATCAGCAGCACAACTCCGATTCGAAGCACCGAAGCGATTCGGTAGGAGCGCATCTGGTGCAGCATGCGCACCCGTTTCAATTCTGCGTCGCTGGTCTCTACCACAAGAACACCGTAGTCATGACCGGAGATGCGATTGAGTGTTGCGCGGCAATATCGCCGATCCGCCAGAGCAAACTGCCGAGCAGGCCCGCGAGTTGTCCGGGAATTGCCGACAGATGGTCGCGGCGAAGGGCTACACTCATCGCCATGGTCGGCCGACACGGACATGACCCGGACATGACCCGGACATGACAGGGAATTGACGCGGACATGACGGCGCCCGAAAAAGTCCGCGTGGTGGTCGGCGATGACCACCCGCTGTTTCGTGAGGGTGTGGTGCGCGCGCTTTCCTTGAGCGGCTCGGTCAACGTGGTCGGTGAGGCCGATGATGGCACGACTGCGCTGGAGTTGATCAAGGCCGAGCTGCCCGACGTTGCCCTGCTCGACTACCGGATGCCGGGAATGGACGGCGCCCAGGTGGCGGCCGCGGTGCGCAGCTACGACTTGCCGACCCGCGTGCTGCTGATTTCGGCGCACGACGAATCGGCGATCGTCTACCAGGCATTGCAGCAGGGCGCCGCCGGATTTCTGCTGAAGGATTCGACACGCACCGAGATCGTCAAAGCCGTACTCGATTGCGCTAAGGGACGCGACGTCGTCGCGCCCTCCTTGGTCGGCGGCCTTGCCGGCGAGATCCGCCAGCGTGCGGCCCCGACGGCTCCGGTGCTCAGCGCCCGCGAGCGAGAGGTGCTCAATCGCATTGCCCGCGGCCAGAGCATTCCCGCGATCGCCGGCGAACTGTATGTGGCGCCGTCCACGGTCAAGACTCATGTGCAGCGGCTCTACGAAAAGCTCGGTGTCAGCGACCGTGCGGCCGCAGTCGCCGAAGCGATGAGGCAGGGGCTGCTCGACTGACTGCCGCTCGACTGACTGCCTCTGGGCCAGCAATCGCGTGCCGCAATCAAGATTTCAGCGGTACTTCCACGCGGACGTGGGTGCCCGCCCGGGTATCCAGAAAAATGAATATGCCCTGCGCGGCGTCGACCCGCGTCCGATGCGAGGCCAGGCCGATATGTCCCTCGCCGAGGCGACGCGCCATGGTGTCGCCGCTGATTCCCACCCCGTCGTCGGCGACATCCAAAACGCAGATGCCGTCGCTGATCCCGAGGGTGACCGACGCGGTGCGGGCCCGGGAATGACGCACCACGTTCGACAGCAGCTCGCGGGCCACGCCGAACATGATCGGGTCGATCTCGTTGCGCACCGGATAGTCGATGTCGGTGCTGACCTTGATGCCCGAACGCTGCGCGGTGGAGGCGGCCAGCTGTTCGACCGCCGCGCCGAGGCCAACCTGTTCCAGGACGGCCGGATGCAGCTCAAAGGTGGCCTGCCGCAGACGTTCTGAGGCGCTCTGCAGAGCGGCCAGCGCTCGATCCACCCGCTCGTCGCCTGGCCATGCGATCTGCAGCTCGACGAGTTCCTGACGCGCGGCCAGCACATCTTGCAGCGGCCCGTCATGAATGGACTCCGAGATCCGGCGCTGCAACTCCTCAGAGGCCGTCATGGTCTGAGCCAGCAGCTCCTCGCGCAACGCGCTCAACCCGGCCACCGAGCGAATATGGCGCTCCTCGATGCGCACCACCACCAACGCGGTGGCGCACAGAAATGCATACAGCGAGAAGAGAAAACCGGTATGCGGCCAGCCTCTCGGGCCGAGGAGCACGCCGTCGTGAACCCCGGCCAGCACGAACCCGAGCAGGCTGAACGCCAGCACCGTCATGGCTCGCCGTGACGAGATATCGACGCCCGCCAGCACCGGCAGCAACGTCATGATCAGCAGTGGATACACGCCGTGGGCAGACAGCAGCTGGAAGCCGGTCAACGCCACGATGTCGACGGCGGTGAACACCAGAGGTTCCCACCGGCGCACGCCCGACGATTCCCCCGCTCCGAGCTGTCGTCGCGCCGGAGAAAAGGCCAATGCCAGGGCACACACGGCGGCAACGCCATACAAAGCGACCACGCCAGTTTGCTGGGCCCATTCGCGCTCTGGGGTGCCGACGATCATCGCGGCAATCAGGAACACCAGGACCCCGATGCGAAGTACCGAGACGATCCGGTACGAGCGCAGCTGATGCAGGTTTCGTACCCGCTCCAGCTCCACGTCGCTGGTGATTGCCACGGGAACACCGTACTCACGGCGGCGTGTCACCGCCGGGTGCGGAGCCGGCCGGTCCCTCCGGGCCGGCTTCACCCGCGGACTGCTCAGTAGCATTTGCGGCCCTGGTTGCGCGGCGCCCCATCGATGTCGGCCCCGGCCAAAACACGTGCCAGGGGTGCGCACAGTGCCGTGCCGAGCAGGCCGGCGGTCACGGTGGTGGCGACCATCAGCAGTCGCCCGCCGTGTGCGAGACTCCAGGAAGCCAGAATTGGCGCCGTCACCGCCGCGGCCGCCGTCATCGACCAAACACCTTGGTAACGGCCATTGCTGGCGGGCGCAGTGATCCAGTGGGCGATGCCGGCGCTGACCACGAACCAGACGATCTCACCCGGTGAGCACGCCGCCGCGGCCGCACTGACACCGGCCGTGAGGAACGCGTGCACCCATGCCGTCACCTCGACGCGGGTTGATGACCCGGCTGCTCGTGGCCGGTGACGTGCCGTGTGCGGCAAAGTGGCGCCGCCTCAGGGTGACTCAGTGCCGGGACTGAAGCTGACCGGCGCAGCGCGCGGGCCAGCGGCAGACACAGCGCGGCGCCGGTCAGCCCGACCGCCACGGTGACGATCGCCACCAGGCGATGACCGCCATGAATCAGGCTGTAGGAGGCGATGATTGGAGCTACCACTGAAGCGATAGCCAGCGTCATGGACCAGATGCCATGGTAACGGCCGCCATTGGCGGGCGGAGCGATTCGGTGCACGATGCCGGCGGCGATCACGAACCAGGCGATCTCGCCCGGGGTGCAGACCGCCGTGGCGACCGTGAAGCCGAGGGTGGTGTGTGCGAGCGCGGCGCCCGACATGCTCACCGCCGTCCACACGCCGGCGACGGCCAGGATGTCGAGCCTCGGACGAAGGCGGGCCGCCGCTTTTCGGCCCAGCCACGGTGTCATCACCGGGGTCAGGCCAATCCCGGCAACGGCATTGGCCAGTTGCGCCCAGCCGAATTCGCCTGCGCTCAGACCGCTGTCGGCCATCAGCATGGGTACCGCGGCATAGAGACCACGGACCGCCGTCAGTGTCGCGAGGCTGGACCCGAGCAGCAGGACCAGCCGGGCATCCGAAAATGCTCCGCGGTAACCGATGTGAGCCGTCTGAGCAACCGGCTCGCTGACCGCCGGGGACCGGCGATGCTCCCTGGCCGGGATGCAGCAGGCCGCCAGCAGCGCCAGCATCGCGCACGCAATGGCATTGATCCAGAACAGCACGGGCACACCCGACCAGCCGGCGAGCAGACCGCCCACACCTCCGGTGATCGCACGGCCGATGCTGACGATCCAGCCGAAGCGCCAGGCGTCGATCTTCGCCCGCCGCGCGGGATCGGGCACCATCTCGGCGATCGCGGCGCCCAACACTGGACGCGGCGCGTCGTAGACCACGCCGGTGACCAGAGCGCCGATCAGCAATGCGGGCACGCTGCGGGCCTGGGCCATCAGCACCAGCACCGTGGCGGCCACCAGCATGGTGGACGCCAGCGTCGCGCGCGGGCCGGTGCGGTCCACCAACCAGCCACATGCCAGTTGACCCACCGCCCAACCGACCCCGAAGGCGGCCAGGACCGCGCCGACAGCGCCGGCGGCGTGCCCTCGCCCGGCGACGTGAAAGGCCATGAACGGATAGGCGAACCCGGCCGCGCGCACCACCAGGTTGCCGCCCAACAGCAGCCAAATGACGCGCGGCAGCCCGTGCCGGCAGGACGAGTGGGATGAGGTGTTCGGATCAGACATCCGGCGACCCAGGCCGGGGCCGGCACGGGCACATCGGCGCGGATGACTGGCGGCCAGCGTTCGCAGCCGCAGCAAAGCAGTAGCGAGATCGACGTCCGGACCAGAGGTCAGCACCGGTTGGCTGCCGGCGATGGCCGCGGTTTTCGTCACCAATTGAACGGTAGAGATGATCGCGTTGCGACGACTCCGCCGATCGGGCGAAAAACCGCCGCGATCTCGGTCCACCGATCGGAGGACATGGTCCGGATGGATGGGAATGGATAAAAACGGATCAGGCTGCGCTGCCCAGACCCGCCAGCGGCGCGTATTTACCCGAGTCGCTATCCGACTATCCGATCATCAGTTGCGGCAGCACCCGAAGCGGCTCGATGCCGTCCTGCGCGGCATTGCCGGCCGCGGCCGCCCGTTCGGACGCGCCAGCCAGCGGCAACCCACCCAGCAGATCGGGGGCCGCGCCGGAGACGAGCGAGGAAGCGCCGTTGGAGACGGCGCCCGGCAACGCCGCGATTGATCTCGGGCGGCAGCGCCCCGTACACCATCGCTGCGGAATCGGTCCTTAGCGGGCTGCGATCGCGTTGGCCGCCTCGGTCGCCGCATAGGAACCGCCGCTGGCTCCGAGGGTGGTCACAAAGAGTTCGTGAATCGCCGCGGCCTGTGCGCTGACCGCTTGATAGAGAGAGCCGTGGGCAGCGAAGTGAGCCGCGGTCAACGCCGACACCTCGTCTGCGGCCGCCGGTACGACGCCGGTGATGGGAGCTATCGCGGCCGCATTACTCGCGTTCATGGCGCTACCGATCGACTGCAGGTTCCCCGCTGCCGAGATCAGCGCCTCGGGTTCATTGGTCACGAAAGACATGACACAACAGTGCCGTGGTTCCCCTCCGATGTCTGTCGGGCGAGCGGGCACTTTGCCGGCGGAATCATGCTGTCCACCGATCGACGGAGTTGGTGTCCTCCGGCCGGCGCGATCGGCCGCGCTTGGGTCAGGGTTTCAGTTCGGTCGCGGGTGCGGGGACAGCAACCGCTCGGCAGCCGTATACGGATCGTCGCGGCCGTCGGCCACCGACTCGGCGAGCCGATCGAGGTCCGCGCGGGCCCGCAGCCGGGTGTGTGCCAACGACAGGATCAGTGCGCGGGCGCGGGCGAGCCGGCGGTCGCGGCTGTCGCTGCGATGATGTGCGTCGATGGCGGCCACCAACTCCGCAACGCCATCACCGCGCGCGGCCGCGAGTTTGACGATGGGAGCATCGGTTTCGGCCCGCAGATCCCGCACGGTCTGCTCGGCGCCGTCTCGGTCGGCCTTGTTGACCGCCACAATGTCGGCGACCTCGAGCAGACCCGCTTTGGCGGCCTGCACCGCATCACCCGTGCCGGGGTTGAGGATGACGACGGTCGGGTCGGCGACGGCGGCAATCTCGATCTCCGACTGGCCCACCCCGACGGTTTCCAACAGGACGACGTCGTAGCAGATGGCTTGCAGCAGCCGGATGGCGGCGGGAACGGCGGCGGCCAGACCGCCGAGGTGGCCGCGACTGGCCACCGAGCGGATCAGTACGTCGGAGTCGTCGACGTGTGCGGTCATCCGGATCCGATCGCCGAGCAGCGCACCCCCACTGAACGGCGACGACGGGTCCACGGCCAATACCCCCACTCGGCAGCCGCGCTCCCGGTAGGCGCCGACCAGCGCCGCGATCGTCGTCGACTTTCCGGCGCCCGGCGGCCCGGTGATGCCGACGACGCGGATCTGCGACACCGACGCAGCATTGATGGCGGCCAGTACCTCGTCGCGTCGGTCTCCCTCGACGAGGCTTAGCAGCCGACCTGTCGCGCGGGGAGATCCGTTGCGCGCCCGGGCAATCAGATCGGCAATGTCCATGGGCGTTACGGCTCGCTATGGCTCGTTATGGCTCGCTATGCCGCCGCAACCTCGATGACCGTTGCCGAGCCCATGCCGCCGCCGGCACACATCGCCGCGATGCCGATACCGCCGCCGCGGCGGCGTAGTTCGTGCACCAGCGTCGTCAACATCCTGGCACCGGTGGCCGCCACGGGATGGCCCAGCGAGCAGCCGCTGCCGCTGACGTTGACCCGGTCCGGGTCGAGGTCGAGCATTTTCACGGTGGCCACACACATCGACGCGAATGCTTCGTTGATTTCGAACAGGTCCACGTCGGAGATCGAAAGTCCAGCGCGGGCAACGACTTTCGGGATCACCTCGACGGGCGCCAAGCCGGTGGCCGCCGGGTCCACCCCGACGGATGCCCAGGACACGATGCGGGCCAGCGCGGGAAGTCCCAACCGGTCACTCAGCCGGTCGCTCGCGATGGTCAGCACGGCGGCGCCGTCGTTGGCGCCGCAGGCATTACCGGCGGTGATCGAGAAGCCCGCTATCTCGGGATGCAACGGCTTGAGCGCGGCCAGCTTCGCCATGGTGGTGTCGCGCCGTGGATGTTCGTCGACCGAGAACAGCCCGTGCGGCGTCTCGATGGCCACAATCTCTTCCTTGAACCGGCCTTCGTCGATCGCGGCGATCGCGTTGCGGTGTGACCGCAGCGCCCACGCGTCCATCTCCTCGCGGCTGATGCCCGCTTTGACCGCGGCGTTCCACCCCACCGTTATGGACATGTCCAGGTTGGGCGCGTCGGTCCGGTCGGGGTGGGTCGGCGGGAACCAGTCGACCCATTCGCCGTCGATCTGCATCCGAGACCGCGGCGACGTGGACGCCGAGTTCACTCCGCCGGCGATGACGAGCTGATCCATTCCCGCGCGCACACCGGCCGCAGCGCTCTGCACGGCCGCCTGCCCGGCCGCACAGTGCCGATTGTTCGCCAGGCCGGGCACGTGGCTCAGGCCGGCGGTGATGGCCGCGTGCCGGGCGATCACGCCGCCGCCGTAGAGACCCTCGCCCAGGATCACGTCGTCGACCAGTGCCGGGTCGAGACCGGCGGCGGCTTCGCTGACCACGTGATGGGCCAGATCGAATGCGCTGGTGTCGCGCAGGGTTCCTTTGCGGGCAGTGCCGATGGGCGTACGCAGGGCGGACACGATGACGGCTTCTGGCACAGTCTTCTCCATCCACAGATTGGCGAGAACACTATTCTCTCATTCTGAGAGTGCGAGTTGCAAGAAGGACGGATGCCGCGACCTGGGGATAGGCATTGTCCCCGGCGACATTCGCTAGTTCACTATGGAACCGACCCCGGGCTGCGCAACGCCGGCAACACCCACCACCCCTGCACACAGGAGCAAGCAAATGCCCCCTGATGAAGTACGCCCGCCAAGCACCGCCGACGTCGTGTTAACGCCGATCCTGACGGTCCTGGTGCCGCTGGGGGCGATCGGCTCCTACTTGGGCACCTACGCCTTCAACAATGCGGCCCGCTGCTCGTACAAAGTCTCGCCCGAAGGGACCTGCAACCCGGACCTCTTGGCCACGGGCGGTGTAGTCACCCTCGCCGGAATCCTGGTCGGTGTCGTCGTCGCCATCGCCGGGCTCATCGTGGCGCGCCGCAGGGCCACTGCGAGGTGGACTTGGCCCGCGCTGGGTCTCGCGATTGTCATCGTGACCTATCTGGCCGGGCTGGCAATGGCGTTCGGATCCTCGCTGGGCGGCCCCGCGACCTTCGGCTAATGACTGTCGACCGCGCGGACCACACAAGTACCCGAAATGACTCGGAAAAGCACACCGGCAATGGCTGCGGAGGGCGACTGGAACCTGCGACCGACGCCAGCCAAGACCGGCGGAGCGTACGATGCCAAGCAACCGATTTAGGAGAAACCCTATGTTGACGAAAGTACTGGTTGGCGCGGCCATCGTCCTCGGCGCCGCCGTCGGGGCGGCAGCGCCCGCCATGGCCGACCCCGCCACGGACCCCACCGATGGCATCGGCTCCGTCGCACTCAACTGTGCCGACGACACTGCTTGCCCGCCCGACAGTCTCGGCAATGCACCGACTGCGAACCCGCAACAGCTAACCACGGCGATCAAGAACGGTTTTTCTGGTCCGAGCGATTTCTCTGATCTTCACGCGGACCGAGGCCAGCAGTAATCTGCCACCTTAAGGCTTATGATGCCGCCGCCTCGAGTTGCTCCTCCAAACCCGGCGGTCCGTAGTAATGCGCCGAGACTTTGATGAAGTTGACCGCATTTTGGACGGTGAAATTCACATTCGAATTATCCTTGATGAGCCTGTTGGCTATGGCTGTGATCCCCTTCATCGTGGGGTGCTGGGTCAGGTAGTCAGCGGTGCCATGACCGATCCTGATCGCCGCCCCAGGGTCCGTAAACGGGACACCGCGCTTTCTCAGGTCATCGAGGAAGTACTGATCGCAGGTTGCTAAGTCGAAACCACGGCTTTCGCATGCAGTGCCCTCGGCCCGTGCCAGCGGGGGCGTCATCGACGACACCGAGAGAAATGATGCCAGGACTACAAACACCGCACGCGGAATCATGGTGAAGGTCTTCACAGGTCCACCCCCATACCGTTGCTCGACGAGCAAACTCCCATTCCCGGGTCTTTCTCTCGGACTCGACTTGTACAGTCGGATCGACCTTCCGCTTGAGCAAGATCGGTGTCAAGTCGGAATCACCGCCGGTGCAAGCTGGAGTCGGCCCACGCCGGCGGGCGGCGGACCTGCGCAATACAGCCTTCGTCGGGGCCGGTGGTTGGCTGGTGGCATGACTCGACCAGAGGCGACAATCGCGGTCCCGGGCGGAAACGTGTGGTTCAAGCGGGTCGGCGGCGGACCTGGTCTTCCGCTGCTGGTGGTGCACGGCGGCCCGGGTCTGCCGCACTACTACTTGACCTCGCTAGAACGTCTGGCAACCGAGCGCGAAGTCATCTTCTGGGATCAGCTCGGCTGCGGGAACTCCGACTGCCCGCCGAATCCGGATCTGTGGACGATGCAACGCTCGGTGGCCGAAATGGATGACGTGGTAACCGCGCTGGGCCTCAATGACTTTCACATCTTCGGCAACTCCTGGGGCGGGATGCTCGCCCAGCAGTATGTCCTTGACGTGCCGTCCGGTGCCGTCAGCCTGATCATCTCGAACAGCACCGCGTCCATACCACAGTTCGCCGACCACGTGATCCGACTGAAGTCAACGTTGGACCCGGCGACCCAAGCCGCCATCGACCGCCACGAAGCCGCCGGCACCACGCATTCCGCCGAATACCAGGCCGCGATCACCACCTGGAACGAGACGTATCTGTGCCGCACCCGACCCTGGCCCGTCGAACTCTACGAAGCATTCCGCAACATGGGCGCCGAGATTTTCGAAACGATGTTCGGCCCCAGCGACTTTCACATTGTCGGCACCATCCGATCCTGGGACATTGTCGATCGGTTGGCTGAGATCAGCTTGCCAACGCTGCTGATCGCCGGCAGGTATGACGAATGTTCGCCGGAACACATGCGCGACATGCACCACCGTATCGCCGGCTCGCGGTTCGAGCTCTTCGAGCGAAGTGCTCACCTGCCCTTCATCGAAGAACCGGACCGGTTCGACGCGCTGCTGCGGGACTTCCTGCGGGAACATGACCGTGGCGGCCCCGTGCGGGCGTAACGCCGCGGCCGAAACCGGCCCGAAATGTCGCCGCGCTCGTCAGTTCTTGCCCGCCGTCAGCTTGCCGATGATCGACCGGAAATCCTCCGTGACGAACGACTGCTGTTCGGCCGACAGGGCATAGTCCAGGCTGGCCAGCACCGCACGTTCGAGGTGGATGTTGAGCACCCGCTTGGTGCTCTCGACGGCCTGCTGGGGCAACTCCATGATTCGCTGGGCGCAGGCCACCGCCTCGGCGACCGGGTCGGCGACGACATGGTTGGCCAGCCCGAGTTCGACGGCTCGCTGAGCGCGAATTCGGGTGCCGGTCAACGCGTATTCCTTGGCCAGCATCAGGCTGATGTGCAACGGCCAGGTCAGCGGACCGCCGTCCGCGGCCACCAATCCCACCTGCACATGCGGGTCGGCAAGGTAGGCGTCTTCGGCGATGTAGACGATGTCACTCAGCGCGACCAGGCTGCAGCCCAGCCCGACGGCCGGGCCGTTGACCGCTGCCACCACCGGCACTCGGCAGCGTGCCATACCCAGCACGATGTCGCGCCCGTGCGCGATGGTCTTGGCGCGCAGATCGGCGTCGTGGGCCAACTCGGCCAGATACGTGAAATCGCCGCCCGCCGAGAACGCCCGGCCGGCGCCGGTGAGCACCGCGGCGCGGGCAGTGCGATCGTCGCTCAAACGCGGCCACAGCTGCGCCAGCCCGACGTGCAGATTGTCGTTGACGGCGTTGAGGGAATCGGGGCGGTTGAGGGTGATGATCCGTAACGCCCCGTCGGCTCGAACGTCGATTTCTGCTGGCATGTCGTACATTCAGACTCCCAATCCCAGGATTCGCGACGCGATGATGTTCTTCTGTATCTGTGACGTGCCGCCCATCACGCTTTGCGCGCGGCTGTACAGGTAGGCGCTGAGCAGGTCCGGGTCGCGCGTTCCGCCGACGGCCAGTGCGGCGTGTCCGACGGATTGCTCCACCCACGTCATCAGCAGCTTGTCCAGCGATCCTTCGGGTCCGTGCGAGATCCCGTCGAGCTGTTCGGACAGCCTTCGGCGGACGTGGTGGGTCAACATCTCCGCCTGGACCGCCGCCCATGCGAGTTCGTCGGGTACCGGGTCATCGTTGTGCGCCAGCAGCTCTCGTACCAGCTTGGCGTAGCGGGCCGCATAGCCCAGCGTCGACGGCTCGCGTTCGTGCCCGACCACCGTCATGGCAACCGCCCAGCCGTCACCGGGATCGCCCACCATCCGGTTCGCGGGAACGGTGGCACCGTCGAAGAACACCTGACCGAATTCGTTGCTGACGCCGTTCATCATGCGCAGCGTACGTTGTTGCACGCCAGGCTGTTTCATCTCGATGACGAACGCCGACAGGCCGCGATGGCGCTGCGCTTCCCGATCGGTGCGGGCCAGCAGCAGACACCAGTCGGCGACGTCGGAGTAGCTGGTCCAGATCTTGTGTCCGTGCACCACATAGCGGTCGCCCTCGCGGGTGGCGGTGGTGGTCAGCGACGCCAGATCCGAGCCCGCACCCGGCTCGCTGAAGCCCTGACACCAGCGCTGGGTGCCGTCGATGATGCCGGGCAGGAAGCGTTGCCGCAGTGCGTCGTTGCCGTGCCTGCCGATCCCGAAGACCAGGTAGCCCACGCTGGGGCGCGGCGGCGCGCCGGCACGCGCCAGCTCTTCGTCGACGATGACGTCGTAGACCGGCGGCAACTCCTGGCCGCCGTACTCGCGCGGCCAGGACAACCCGAAGAACCCGGCTCGGTAGAGCGCCCGATGCCAATCGGCCTGCCGGGTCCAGTATTCGTCGCCGGTAGCGCAGAACTCCTTGGCATGCAAGGTAAGCCAGGCTCGCAGTCGTTCCCGGAAAGCGGCCTCCTGTGGAGAATCACGAAAGTCCACGACCGACCTCCTTCAGGCTCACCGGCCACAGGTTGGTCGACGTCAAGGCCCGGCGTAGATACACATGCGCCAGACAATCCCAGGTATTGCCGATGCCGCCGTGTACCTGCACCGCGGTCTCGCAGACCGTTTGGGTGGCACGCGCGCAGTACACCTTGGCGACCCGGGCAGCGCGAACAGCTTCCGGCGGTTCCAGTTCGTCGACCGCCCAGGCGGCGTGCCGCAGGATGCTGATGGAACCTTCGATCAGGGCCAGGCTTTCGGCCAGCAGGTGCGCGACGGCCTGATACGAACCGATCGGCTTGCCGTACTGTTCGCGGATTTTCGCGTAGTCGCAGGCCAGCGTGTGCACGCCGCGGGCGTCACCGACCAGATCCGCCGCGGTGGCTACCAGCGCGAGCGCTCGCCATCGTCCGGCGGCGTCGGCAGATAACTCGCCGACGGGCAGCGGCGGTTCGACAATGCCCGTCGTCACCCTGGTCAGGTCCGCACCGGCGTGGCCCGTATCTAGTTCAGCCGCAAGCACTGTGGTGCCCGATAGCAGCGGGGCCCGCCGATAGCCGCGGGTATCGAATGCCAGGCCGTCGACGGCGATGGTCGAGTCGCCACGCTCGGTGTCCAGGTGGCGGGCCAGGTCGTCGGCCAGCACCGGCCCGAGAAACGGGGCATCGACCAGTCGGCGGCCGAATTCCTCCGCGATGATGGCGACTTCGACGCCTGAAGCCCCGTCGGAACGTAGCGATCGCCAGCCCGTCGCGGCAATCTGGCGGTCCAGCCGGGCAATCCGGTCCTCACCAGCCAGGTCCGATACCGACCCGGGCCCCAGGTCGTCAGCCAATTTTGTTGCGGCGTCGCGCAATTGCTGTTGTTCAGCGGTCAGACGGACATCCATGAAGCTCCTTGAGCACTCGGCGCAGCACCTTGCCCGACGGCAAGCGGGGAATGTCGGGCACAAACACGACCCGGCTCAGCCGTTTGTAGGGCGCCAGCCTCGCCGCTACCCGCTCGGTGAGCTCGGCGGCGACCCCGGCGTTGCCGGGCGTATGCGTGGCGACCGCGGCGACGACCGCTTCCCCGTTGATGCCGTCGGGAACACCGAATACCGCGCAATCGCGGACCGCCGGATGACCGTGCAACACGGTCTCGACTTCGGCCGGCGCGACCTGGAACCCGCGCACTTTGATCATCTCCTTGAGCCGGTCGGTAATTCGGAGCCAACCCTCGTCGTCGAGCCAGCCGACGTCCCCGGTGCGATACCAGCTGTCGCACCACACCTCAGCACCGGCCGCGGCCGGCAGATAGCCGGCCATCAGCGACGCCGAGCGGGCCTGAATCTCACCGACGTCCCCAGAGCCGACCGGTTCGCCGGTGTCCGGCGACACGATCCGCACGTCCACACCGGCAACCGGTCGCCCCACCGAATCCAGGCGGGCCTGGTGGACGGGGTTGCAGGCGATGACCGGTAACTCGGTGGTGCCATAGGCGGGCACCCAGCCGACACCGGTCCGTCGGGTCACCGTCTCCGCGATGCTGGCGGTGACCGGTGTGGCACCCCACATGATGAACCGCAGCGACGACAGATCGTAGGAGTCGAGCCGCGGATGCGACGCGAAGGCCTGTGCGATCGGCGCGACCGCCATTTCGATTGTGATGCGGTCGTTTTCGATGTGTTGCAATATCCGGTCGACGTCGAAGCGCGGATGCAGCCGCACCCACGAGCCGGTGCGTACGGCGGTGACGATGTTGAGCAGGCCGAGGATGTGCGACGGCGGCGTGGCGACCTGAATGCGGTCGTGCGCGGTCAGCTGCAGCGCATCGCGCCACTGGCGAACGGCGGCGTCGAGCGATGCATGGGTGTGCCGCACGGCTTTTGGCATACCCGTGGTGCCCGAGCTGAACACCAGCACCGCATCGTCCCCGGGCCGCGGAGATCCCGTCATCGGCGCTGCGGGCGCTATCGGGTCGTCCAGGTCCAGCATCGGCATCAGGTCGGACAGCACCGGCTGGTCGCCGACGGCGTGGGTCGGTTGGGTCTGGGCAAGGGCGTGGTCGACCTCGTCGCGCTTCCAGGCGGGGCTGATCAACACCGCCGCCGCCCCCAACCGCCAGATCGCGCGCAACGCCGCGACGAACTCCGGCCGGTTGGACGCCATCATCGCGACCCGTTCGCCGGCGACGACACCGCGTTTCCGCAGGCCCGCACCCAGATCGTCGGTCATTGCGTCGAGCGCGCGCAGGCTGAAGCACCGATCCTCGACCACGAGCGCGGCCGGCTCGGTCACTTCTGGTTCCTTCCCCGGGGCACTGACTGTCTTGAGAAGATACTATCGCGCAATGAGAATAGTATTCTCTGTAATGAAGAATGCAAGTGCTGGTCGGTTCGAGAAGGCGGTCATGACGGAGTCCGGCATGGTGACGATCCAGCTCGACCGCAAGAAGGTATCGGTGCCCCTGGTACCCGGCGAGACGCTGTTGGAAAGCGCCCGCCGGGCGGGCCTGGACCCTCCGTTCAGCTGCGAGGCCGGCAACTGCGGAACCTGCATGGCCAGGCTCGTCGAGGGCAGCGCGACCATGCGGGTCAACGACGCGCTCGAGGAAGACGAGGTGGCCGAGGGCTACATTCTGACCTGTCAGGGCGTTCCCGAAACCGCATCGATCACGGTGCGCTACGAGTAGTCAGCAGAGAGGCACCGACCATGGCCAAGGGAATCATCTATGTCGAGACTCGCCCCTGCTCACCCGAACGCGAACCGGAATATCACAGCTGGTACGACGACGTCCACCTTCCCGAATTGGTGGCGCTCGACGGATTCGTCTCGGCGCGGCGCCTCAGACCGGTCAACGATGACGGGCCATACGTGGCGCTCTACGAGATCGAAGGCGCTGACCTGCAGGCGATCCTGGACAACATGATTGCCTCGGCCGGCAGCTTGCACATGTCCGACGCGCTGCAGTTCGATCCCCCGCCGGTGATGCGGCTGCTGGAGGTGACGAGTGTGTATCCGCCGGCAGGTTGATCGCCGGGCCATCCCTGGCTAAACCCGGCGTGCCGCAACGGAACGGGTGATGCCTCGCGCGATCAGCACGCACGTCGCCGTGGTCCCGGCAACGCATGCCAGGAACGCGAACCAATTGTGGTGCCAACCCCATTCGTAACGACCCTGCGCGAAGATCACCATCGCGACGATGCCCGCGATCGGGACCAGCACGTAGGTCGCCCGGTAGTACCGGCGCAGGATGAAGATTCCCGCGGTCCACAGCGGGGTTACCAGCGCCGCCTGGACATAGGGATCGAAAATCTTTGGGGCGCCGTAAGATATCGGGCCGACCGATACCTGCGGCCCGCAGTGCGGATACCGGGCGCCGCCCATGCAGACCCAGCCGCTGGTGGTGTTCAAACAAGCCAGCACGGTGAGCGCGGCCGCGATAGCGAGCACCACGACACCGAGCGCCGTTCGCAGTCTCGGTCTTGGTTGGCGGCTACTCGGCACCCGAGGGGGTTCGTCGAGTATGCAAACCGTATCCATGAGCATGTCGGCGATCGTCTGCCGCTTGGCGGTGAACAACGGCAGCAGGTAACCGATGCCGAAGGTGATCGCGTCCAGAAAGTGGGCGAAGTAGCGCGCGATCGACGATCCGACGCCAATGGGCGCGCCGGTCCGTTCGCTGAGCACCTTGAACTTCAGCACCGACTTGCCCACGGTCGAGCCGGTAATCCCTTGGCGCAAAACCCAATTCCAGACCCAGTACGCCAGCATCGCCAGATTGACGATCAACGCCACGACGCCCTGGAAGCGTGAGCCCGCGCCGGCCCGGGCGATGATCAACCCGCCGACGATCCCGAGAGCCACGCCGATCGCCAACCCCAGCAGGTGGTCGATGAGATAGGCGCCTACCCGCCGGAACCACGAGGCGTAGGCCGCCATCGGCAAGTCATGCACGGGTTGGCTCGGGGCCGGTGGATATCCCGCGGGTGCCGGCGGTGGATAGCCGGAGGGCGGGGGCATAGGCGGCTGTTCAGGCATTTGCCGAGCCTTCCACTTGCGGGTGGGTGCAACCCTACCCGAAACGGACGGTGCCCTGGTCGGATTCGCGGGCAGCTCGGATTGCGACCCAGTTCCACGCAAGTTCTGTACGGCGCGACGCTATTGCTGACCGGAAAGCAGGGAATGCGCATTCGGCTGTTCCGTAAGGCGTTGGTGGCCAGTACTTTGTCGCGTTGTGCGATGACACCCGCAAAGCGCAAGGATGGCCAGGCAACCGACGGGGGCAGTGTCATTCGGCCTCCGATGCGCTGCTGGAGGCCCGCCGCTACACTTCCCGGGGATGGAGCAGGGTCAGTTGCGGATCGATGTCGGTCAGCTAGAAGCTACGGCGGGTCAATGGAGTCAGCGAAGCGTCGAACTTGCCGTCTTAGCACCGCCCTTGCCGGGGCAACCGTTTCACCCCACCGCCGTAGCGGTGGGCAGTGCCCACGCAGCGGTTGACCTGGCTGCGGCGGCGTTGACCGCCCGCACCCAAGCGACGGCCAGCACGGTGCGGGCCGGTGCTACGGGATATGCCAGCAACGAAGCGACGGCTGTGGCCGAGATGGCAGCCGTGCAAGCCAGGTTGGTGTAATCGGTGGCCACCCTTTCCCAAGTCCGAACCTGGAGCACCCAGCATTTGATCTAGGCGGCCACCTACTGGACCAAGACCGCCGATCAGTGGGAAGACGTGTTTTTGCAGATGCGCAACCAATCCCACACCCTGGTGTGGGAAGGCGCCGGCGGTGACGCGCTGCGGGCGCGAATCGGCGCGGACTTCACAGTCGTAAGCGCCAAAGCCGACCAACTACGCCAAGCCAGCAAGATCGCCCGGGACGGCGCCGGAACCATCGGCACCGCCCAACGCCGGGTCCTCTATGCCGTCGAGGACGCTCACAACGCGGGTTTCGCTGTCGCGGAAGACTTCTCGGTGACCGATACCCGAGCCAGCGGCAACGCCGCCGAGCGAGCGGCGCGCCAAGCCCAAGCCGAGGCATTCGCTGCCGACATCCGCCAGCGCGCCACCCAACTGCTGGCGGTCGAACATGTAGTGGCCGGCAAGATCACCGCCGCAACCGCCGGAATCGCGACTACTACCTTTCCGGAAACACCCCACGACCACAGACCGCACATTCAGGCCGTCGACCACCACACCTTCAAAGACAGCCCACAGCAACCGCAGCCGGGTGATCCGTCGGGTATGACAGCTGAGCAGGCACGGACCGCCTATGACCAACTCAAGGAGGAGATCCGCAAGCACAATTCGTGGCGGCCCCCACTCAACGATGCTGGCGCGGTCAGCGCCTACGATCGAGAAGCTGATGCGCTCAACGCCAGAAAGGCCGCCCTAGAGGCGAAGTTGGGTATTTCGGAGACCGCGCCGGCGCAGCTATCGCGGCTGGTGCCCGATTGGGCACAGCCATGGCAACCGCCGGCACACTCGCCAACACCGGTCCCGCATGGCCCCGGCGCCTGGCAACCGGTCACCGAATCCATGTCTGATCGCGCCGCCCAATACCAGATGCAAATCACCGGACACCCCGTCACCGAGGGATACATCGTCGACGGAGTCAAATTCGACGGATTCACAGACGGAACGCTCATCGAAGTCAAAAGCTATTACGATCAGTTTACCGAAAACGGCCAGTGGAAGCCCTGGTTTACCGGAGAGCAGGGAATACTCAACCAGGCGTACAATCAAATACGGGTCGCAGGGACAACACCGATAGAATGGGTATTCGCTCAGCCGGAAACCGCGGCGCTCGTGGAAGATCTTCTGACAAGAAACGGATACGCCATTAGTGTCATAGTGGTTCCGCCCAAGTAGAGAGGGTCGCATGCCTAAAGCGGATGTGGGGGTGTATTGGGGACCCCGTGCTGAATCGCTGGATGAATGCGCTTATCGGGTTGCGCGGCTCGTGACGGCGCTGGCCGCGCTCGATCCCGTGCTTTCAGGCTGGCGTGACGGGGGCCGATCAAAAAGGGACGCGTTAGCCCAGCCGCTGGTAACCAACGAACACACCGACTTGGTGCAGCGACTGCTGGCAGGGCGCAATCGCCGCCCGGACAACAACGAAGTCATCGAACCGTACGGGTACGCGGCGCACTGGTGGAATGGCGGCTCCGACGACAACCGGCCACCTGCTAAATTGTCGATCCGTATCGCTGGGACATCAGCTATCGGGTTAAACAACGTTACGCTCGAGCTTCCCCATCAAGAATCGGCGCCATACTTGTACAGAGCAGAGACCGCGCACCGTATTCTGCAGGCGCTACTGGATATCTTCGACCCCGACTGGGGTGTTTGGACGAACAGCAATCTTCGCAACAAGCAAAAAGAGCCGGATCGCCCTACCAAAGACGGCCGCGGATATGTGCTCGGGAAATTGATTGGACATCCGGCGGGATGGGCTAATTTCCTCAGCGATTCCGATTCGGTAAAATTCGACATGGCGTTGTTGCCGGCTGGCGCAACAGTTGAACGCCTCGGCACCGGAACGTTGGTGCTGCTGGGGCATGACCCAGCTAACCCGCCGCTTCGCGATGTGCTTCAGGTGCGCAGGGCGATGGGTTACGACGTGCCTACACAGCAGACAGAACCATCTCAAGACGTGGGCGCTTCCTCGGCCGGTCCGCCCGCACCACCAGTCGTACCGGGCGGCCCCGTAATGCCCGCGGACGGGGGGCAATCCGACCCTCGACGTGGCACGGAAATGCGCGGTGTCCCCTACCCAGCAAGCAACCCTGATGCTAACCGCAGCGACTAATTCTTCGTTGAGTCGAACCGGTGACCCCTTGCCGGTAGCCCGATTCCAGATCCAGTCCGCCAGAATCACAAGTTTGACGATGAGCAACGGTTAGCAAGAGGATGCTCCGGAGGGCTGTGCCCCGTCGCCCCGGCCCAGCATGACTCCGCAGATGAGTCCGAGACTTCGACTAGGAGCACGACGCCAGCCTCCATCGGCGGGCGACAGCCGACCGCTCCCAGGAAACAGCAACTCAGCCGTGGTGACGCGGCCGATCTTGCGCTGCAAGCCGCGCGGTAAGCTCACCGCCTCCGTCTCGGAGAATCCGCTAACGGTCGCAAAGTCCAATCCCGCGCCCACCAACTCGCTGGCCCAGGAGCACTCCGTCACGTACAACACCCGAGCCCAATCCAAGCTAGTCAGCGCTTGGCCACCAACGACTGCGTAAGAAAGAGGAACCGTCCCCGGTTTTATGCGCACTTCCTTTGTTGGCAAGGATGGCGCGATGCCGAGCAAGTACGACGAGAACACCAAGGCCAGGGCGGTGCGACTGGTCCGGGAACACCGCGATGATTACGACTCGGAGTGCGCGGCGATGAAGGCGATCGCCGGCCGGCTGGGGATGACCGCGGAGACGCTGCGCAAGTGGGTGCGCCAAGCCGAGATCGACGCCGGTGAGGCGGCGGGAGTCTCCACCGAGGAGAGTCGAGACCTGCGGGAACTGCGAAAGAAGAACCGGGAGCCTGAGCAAACTATCGAAATCCTCAAGGCCGCAACGACTTTCTTCGCGCGGGAGTGCGACCCGCTACACCGCTGATATGTGCGTTCATCGACGAACACAAGGAGCGGTTCGGGGTCGTACCGATCTGCCGTGCCCTTGCTATCCAGGGCACGGCGATCGCCCCGCGCACCTACTGGGCGCACCGCGCCTCCGCGCCTTCGAAACGTGCCGTGTGGGACACCACGATCGCCGAGATCCTGGCCGGCTACTACCAACCCGATGCCGACGGGAAACGCCCACCGGAGAGCCTCTACGGCAGCCTGAAGATGTGGGCACACCTGCAACGACAAGGCATCCCCGTGGCGCGGCGCACGGTGGAACGGATCATGCGGCACAACAGCTGGCAAGGCGTTATGCGTGCTCGCCGCCCACCACGCACCACCGAGCGCGACCCGGCCGCGGCCCGCGCACCTGACCTGGTCGGTCGGCGCTGGCGCGTTGGTGCGCCCAACCTGTTGGAGGTAGCTGACTTCACCTATGTCGCGCTCGACACCGGCGGGTTCGGCTACACCGCGTTCGTCGTCGACGCTTACGCCGGACTGATCCCGGGCTGGGAATGTTCGATGGTCAAAGATACCGGTTTCGTTGAGCGTGCGCTGCGCCATGCCGCGACTTTCCGGAGCCGCCAGGGCCATCCGTTCGACGAGACGATTCATCATAGTGATGCCGGAAGTCAATACACTGCAATATATTACGGCTCGCCGTTTCGTCCTGGTCCGATCCGGACCCTGGCCGACCTGGAGCACATGACCTCAGCGTGGGTTAGCTGGTACAACACCAACCGGCTGATGCACCGTCTGGGCCGCATCCCACCCGCGGAAGCCGAGGCTGAGTACTACGCTCGACTCCAGGCCGGGGAGCACACCGGTGACACGTAACGAGGTGTGCACAAAACCGGGGACGGTTCACCCAGAACTACGTTAGTGCTGTGGTGGCGGATGGGGTCCGGCCGCCACCACAGCACTGTTGTGGGGTTAGACCCAGCTGCTGCTGACCGCCGAGTCGGTGTTGGCCATGTTGTTGCCTGCGGCTTGCACCTTTTGTCCGTGGGTGTTGGCCTGTTCGTAGATGACCTGGAAGTTACGACCGAGTTGGCCGATAAACTCTTGGCAGGCTACCGATCCCGAACCGCCCCAGAAGTCACCAGCGGCCAATACGTCACGCACGATCGCTTGGTGCTCGGCTTCTAAAGCTGCAGCCTGAGCCCGGATCGTAGCGCCATGGGCATCGACATCACCGAACTGGTAATTAATCGTCACTATTTCCTCCTCTGGTTGACAAAAGCGCTAGTTAGCCAAAGCCTGCTGCGATGCTTGTTCTTGCTGCTCGTAGTTGTTCGCGTCGCGGGCCAACCCATCTCGCACTCCATGGAGCATGTTCACAATATTGCGGAACGCTTGATTCATTTGACTCATCGTGTCTAAGGACGTCGCTTCAGCAGTCCCGCTCCAGCCAGCTCCCGAAATATTCTGCGAAGACGCCCACACCCGGCGAGCTTCGTCCTCCACTGTCTGAGCGTAAATTTCGAAACGCCCCGCCATGTCCCGCATGGCATGCGGGTCAGTCATAAACCGAGAAGCCATCACATTAATCCTTTCCTCAGGATCACATCAAAACAACCCATTTCAATCACCTTGGCGCGCCACACCACAGATCTGATGTGACCGACATACCCCAAAGCCCGGCCGACCACCTCCTGCTCTATCCGACTCCAGCCCGCGGAATCACACTGGGCTGGGCCACCGCCGGTGGGGCGGTTCCCGCACCACCACGAGTGCCCACCGCCGCCTGCGGCGTGGTACTAGCAGCACTTGAGCCCATCGGCATTGGCGGAATCATCGGCATACCCTCAGCAGCCGCCGTAGCCTGACCAACAGGTGCCACGCTCGACGCCAGCCCGGATACCCCCGAGCTGGCCAACCCAGCAGGAAGCGATCCTTGCCAGCTTTGCGGCACCGACATCGGACCCACCAAATTCGCTTGACCCAAGCTAGCTGACATCGCGCCACCGGCGATGCCGCCACTACCTGCCCCAGCCAAGGCCGGAGTAGCGAATTGAGGTCCTCCCATGGCTATCTCGGTCCCGGTCAAACCCGCTGCTGCGCCACCGAATCCGGCCGTGGCACCACGGGCGCCTTGCAACGCCATCATCAACGGGGACATCATCATGCTGGCTGGATACAAAGCAAACTGAGCCAGCGACAACATCGAAGAAACGGGCACATCGTCGGCCACCGAAAACAGCCCCGCCAACGGCGCGAAGACGGTCAAGATATTGGTCGGCAACCACGGTTGCACCGCCGCACCGACTTGGGTGGCTAATCCCGTTAACTGCACCGGAGGCGCGCTGAACGGTGTGAACGACGCCGCCATAGAGACCGAATTGGAGTGATAGGCGATCATTGCGGCGACATCTTGGGCCCACATCTCGGCATATGCGCCCTCGTTAGCAGCGATCGCGGGAGTGTTTTGACCTAAGAAATTCGTTGCCACTAACGACAGAAATGACGTCCGGTTGGCTGTCACCACCGCGGGGTGCACCGTCGCCGATAACGCCGCTTCAAACGCCGCCGCGGCTGCCTGAACTTGGCCCGACGCTAACTGTGCCTGCTCAGCGGCCGCGTTCAACCACGCCACAAACGGAGTAGCCGCCGCTGCCATCGCCACCGACGCCGGCCCCGACCACGATCCGTTAACTAATCCTGTGACCACCGAATCAAACGACGACGCCGAGGCCTGCAGGTCCTGAGCTAACCGCTGCCAAGCCGTCGCTGCTCCGTACAGCGACCCCGAACCCGCACCCGAGTACATCCGCCCGGAGTTAATCTCCGGCGGCAACCACGAAAAATTGATCACCATCCAAACCTCCGACCAACCAGCCGAATCAACGGCTCCGACAATCACATTCCCGGACAACCATCACGCCCGCGGTCATGCACCGCAGCCGAGCGCCTAACGAATGACACCAAAAATCACTCCGCAGAACAACCCCGCGACGGAATCATTCAGCTAAACCCCAAGCTTCGATGCACTGTTCGTATATGTTGAATTATTGAGAGCTGCAAGCGATATCGACGTCTACAGTCGTTAGCCGCACCAATCACCGCAGTTGTAGTACACATAAACCGTAAACCGCCCAACGCTGTTCTCTCGTAACCTCCCGAATCGCCTTGTACTGCATTAGTTTTAAGGGCTCATCCCGGTCGCGACACCGGCGGATGACGTGGTCGATTTCGAACTAATCGAGCCTCGCCAACACAGGCGGCACGGCAGATGGTCCGTCTGGAGCGGCTGCGCAGATGGCTCTAGGAAACTCGACTTCAGTCAAAGCAGGCGTTATCCAAGGTGTTTGGACCGTGCGCCGAGACAGCCCGCCGCCGTCCTGCTGGCCGCCCCTGTAGCGGCTTAGGATATGAGCGTGTCCGGTTTCCTCCCGCGCCGGCACTCTGCGGTTAGGAAGCTCCGTTCATCCCGTTAGCGCCGATAATCGTGCCGCCACTGCCACCGGTGCCGCCACCGCCACCGTTGACGCCATTACCGCCGTTACCACCAAAGCCGAAGAGCGCCGGCGTGAAGGAGCCGTTGGTGCCGATTATCCCGACGTTGCCGCCGTTGCCGCCGTGGGCGGGCCCGACTCCGGCGCCGGCATTGCCGCCGTCCCCACCAATCCCGAGGGTAAACAGGCCGCCGCCGTCGCCGCCGTTACCGCCGTTGCCGCCACTGCCGGAGAAACTGGTGCCACCTTGGCCGCCGCTTCCGCCTTGGCCCAGGCCAATGAGCGTGACGCCTTCACCGCCCAGGCCGCCCGCGCCGCCGGTGCCGCTGTAGGAAAAGCCACCGTAGCCCCCCAGTCCGCCCTGTCCCACGCCGATCAACGCTGCACCTGCGCCGCCCTGGCCGCCCGCACCGCCGGTGCCGCTGAAGGAACCACCACCAAAGCCGCCGAAGCCGCCCACGCCCACGCCGATAAACGCTGCACCTGTGCCGCCCTGGCCGCCTGCACCGCCGGTGCCGGAACCGACGGCGTAGCCACCCATGCCGCCGCTTCCGGCATTTGCGAAGCCAATTATCGCGGCGCTACTACCACCGGTGCCTCCGGCCCCGGCGGTACCAGAGCCCCCGACGCTGCTGCCCCCGACGCCGCCATTACCGCCCTGACCAAAGTAGAAGCCCTCTGCGGCGCCCCCGGCACCTCCGGAACCACCGGTGATGCCGCCAGTTCCGCCGGCGCCACCACTGCCACCCGCGCCAAAGATCAAGCCCTCTCCGGTGCCCCCGGCACCCCCAGCACCACCGGTGATGCTGCCTGTTCCGCCGGCCCCACCATTACCGCCCGCGCCAAAGATCAAGCCCTCTCCGGTGCCCCCGGCACCCCCAGCGCCACCGGTAATACCGGATCCGCCGTGGCCGCCATTACCGGAGAAGCCAAAGATTAAGCCGCTGTTCCCCCCAACGCCGCCGACGCCGCCTGTTCCAAGCGAAGCGGCACCGCCGGCTCCGCCGGCGCCGCCCCAGCCGAACAAATAGGCCCTGCCGCCCGCCCCACCGGCACCACCGGTGCCGTTCGCGACGTTCGTCGCGCCCCCGATGCCGCCGGCGCCGCCGTTGCCGATCAGCCACCCACCGGTGCCGCCGGCCCCTCCGGCCGCACCTGTTCCACCGGCACCACCAGCACCGCCGTTGCCGATCAGCCCCGCATCCCCGCCATTCCCACCGGCCTGCCCGGCCGCACCTGATCCACCGTTGCCGCCATTGCCCCACAGCCATCCACCGTCGCCGCCGTTTTGCCCAGTCCCCGCAGCCCCGTTGGCGCCGTTACCGATGATCGGGCGCCCGAACAAGAAGACGCTGTCTGCATTGGCTGTGTTAAGCGCGTTCTGCCCGGTGTTTTCTAGCCATTGCCCAGCGTTTGCGAGCTGTTGTTCCGCATTTTCCAACTCGGTGCTCACATACTTAAAGGCGCTTCCATTGAGCACATCGACAAACTGCTGGTGAAGCCAGACAGCATCACGGCTCATCGCCTGCCATGCTTGGCCATGCGCACTCAATAACGTCGCTACCCACGCAGAGACTTCGTCGGCGCCGGCGGCCAATATCCCCGTTGTTGGGGCAGCGGCTGCGGCGCTGGCGTCGTTCAAGGCTGAACCGATACCCGCTAAATCTGTTGCCGCAGATTCTAACGTCTGCGGTACCGCTGTCACAAATGACATACAACACTCCCGATGAGCTCTCAACGCCCCTGCCCTGCAGCATATTTCGAGGCGCCTACCTGTCGACGTTCCCACCCGACGCGGGACACCGGCACTCTAGCAGGGCACCACAACCTCAACGCAATTCATGCGCCTTTGAGATGTGCTGGGTTCTCGCAGTGAGAAAGGCGGAGGATATCGGGTGGGCCCGCGCACGTGCGGCAGTCCTCGCTGCCTCTTCAAATCGCAGTAAAGGGACAACGTTATTGGCTGCTGCTGTTACCTCTGACAGACGCCTGGCCGACGCGGCGCATGGGGTCGGGGTAACGCCCATCGCACCAGGAAGGCATTCATAAATCATTCGGAGCAGAACGCAAGTGTGGCGCCGAGAAGGCGGCCACCGATGGTACGGATACGGCTGAACTACGCCGAATAACGCAGCAGTAAAGGGGATCTCGGTCTGTGGTTTGTCGGCAGTGGGTCAGCGACGAGACAGCCGTCAGGCGACGCAATGTGGTTCGGCCAATAGACAACTGAGCACCACTGGCGGCGCGCGCGGGTCCAGACATACGCCACCACCGAAGGTAGGCCGATCCAGCAAGCCATTCGGGATGAGCGCCTGCAACAGGCACCCGCACAAGCGGTTTCAGCAACGTGGTGCATTCTGCCGCGGCTTTGGCGCTTGGATGTGACGTTTTACCTCGCTGACGCGAAGGGTGGCCGGCATTCGGGGAATCTTTGCACCGGCTTCTGGAGTAAATGGTGCGGTTTGACCCTGGTCAGGATGCCCTGCGTAGTGATCAAATTGACTCAACGCCTCCCACCACAGGGGGCAATATGCCAATAGCGCAGTTGTACAACTGATTTCAATACTTACGCGGATGGGCGCCAGCCGCGTACGTGTTCGGATCGCGATGGAGGACATGCGTGACGTCAGGAGTTGTTTCGGCAGGTGTGGCGGTGCATCAGCCTGGCCGTGTTGTACCAATCACCCATGCAGACATGATGCTCTCGACGTCGGCGACGGTGGTCAGCGGTCCGTTGCGGAACGGGGAGCCCTCGCGTACGCACTCGGTCTTGTACAGCCCAATGGTCGTCTCACAGAGCGCGTTGTCGACGGCATCGCCAACCATTCCGATCGACGGCACCAGCCCTTCGATCATCAGCGTCTCTCCGAAATGTATTGCAGTATATTGACTTCCGGCGCCGCTATGGTGGATTGTGCCGCCCGGCAACGCGTGGCCCTGGCGGCGACGCAGGGCGGCGGCCTGTCGTAGTGCCGATTCGACGAAGCCGGCGTGCTTGGAGTTGGAGCACTCCCAGCCGACGATCACTCCGGCGTAAACGTCGATGACGAACGCGGTGTAGACGAAGCGTCCGCACACCAGCTGGACGTCGGTGAAGTCCGCGACCCACAGCACCTCTGGGCGGACAGCTTTGAAGCGGCGTTTCACTAGGTCCGCAGCCCGTTCGGCAGCGGGGTCGGTGATCGTGGTGTCCCACAGTGCCCGTTTCGACGGCGCCGCCGATTGGTGTGCTCAGTAGGTGCGCGGGGCGATCTGTACGCCGTGCACGGCCAGTGCCCGGCAGAACGGTACGACCCCGAACTCCTCGCGCGCTCATCGATGAACGCGCAGATCAACGACGTAGCGGGTCGCACTCCCGCGCAAAGAAATGCGTTGCGGCTTTTAGTATTTCGATAGTCTGCTCAAGCTCACGATTCTTCCGCCTGAATTCGCGGATCTCTCGGGCTTCCTCGCTCGTCACCCCAGCAACCTCTCCGGCATCGATCTCGGCCTGACGCACCCACTTGCGCAGCGTCTCTGCGGTCATCCCCAGCCGGGCCGAGGTCGCGCGCATTCGCCGCCCACTCCGAGTCGTAGTCGTCGGCATGCTCACGGACCAATCGGACCGCCTTGGCCTTTGTGTTCTCGTCGTACTTGCCCGGCATCGTGCCATCCTTCCCAAGAAAGGAAGTGTGCATGAAACCCGGGACGCTTTCACAGCTACCAACTCAGCATCAATTGACATTGAACTGATCTTAAGGTGGGTTTGGGCGAAATCATGTGAGAAGGCTGACAACATCGAGCTCAAGCGTTGAGCCCGTCGCCGTGCTCACCGAGCCGCGGCGGCGGCCGATAGTCGGGCTGATAGCCAGAGACACGCACCGGATTTCCGACGAGACGTAAATCACCTGCCCGCACAACGATTTCCGGCGTCGACTTCAGCGCCTCGGGCAGGGTGGAGACGGCCGCGGCCGGCACTCCGAGCGGACGCAGCCGCCGTTCCCAGCCGGCGGCGGTATCGGTCGCCAGCATCGCCGTGACGACACCGAGCACCTCGTCTCTTCGGGCCACCCGCTGGGCCATTGTTTCGAAACCGCCGATACCCGCCTCCGCGGCAAAGGATTTCCAGAACCCGTCGTGCGTGATGAACAGCGCCAGATACCCGCTGGCAGTCGGAAATAGCTGAGCGGGAACGTAATACGAATGCGCGCCATAATGCCGCCGTCGCGGCTCGATGCCCTCGTTGAGGTAGCCGGCGGCGTGGTAATTCAGCTGCGAGAGCATGACGTCGCGCAGCGATACGTCCACCTGTCCGCCGCGACCCGAAACGATCATGGCCAACAATCCCAGTGCCGCACACATTCCGGTGGAGTTGTCCGCCGACGAGTAGCCGGGCAGTGTCGGCGGCCCGTCCGGCTCACCCGTCAAAGCCGCGATGCCGGTGGCTGCCTGGATCACGTAGTCGAAAGCCGGATCATCGCCGCCGTCCAGACCGTAACCGGTGATCGCCACGCAGACGATCCGTTCATTCCACCGGCGCAGGGCCTGGTAGGTGAGCCCCAACCGGTGAATGGCCGACGGCTTGAGATTGACCAGAAGCGCCTGCGACTGGGCTGCGAGTTTACCTATGCGTTGTTGTCCCGCTTCAGAATTCAGGTCCAGGCAGATGCTCGACTTGTTGCGGTTGAGGCTGGCGAAGTAGCTTTCCCCCACGCTGCGGGAGATCTCCCCGCCCAGCGGCTCGATCTTAATCACCTCGGCACCGAGATCGGCCAGCAGCATGGTGGCATACGGGCCGGCCAGCATGGTGCCGACCTCGAGAATCCGTATCCCCGCCAGCGGACCTCGACCAGTCACCGCAACTCCGTTGCCAGCGAAGCGATCATCTCGCGGGTCCGGCGTTTGGACGCGACGAGTTCGCCGCGGTTGCCGCCGATTGGCAACAAGCGCACCGACAGATCGGTCACGCCGGCGTCGGCGAATCGGCGCAACCGGGCCAGGATGGCGTCCTCGTCGCCGGCCGCGCAGATGTCGCCGACGTCTTTGGCATCGCCGTAACCCAGCAGCCGCTGGTAATTCGGCGATACCCCGGCCTCGCCCAGGATTCGGTTGGCACGCTCCCGTGCGGCGTCGACTTCGTTTGTGCTGCAGAGACATACCGGGACGCCGGCGACGATGCGGGGCGCCGGGCGACCGGCGTTGTCGGCGGCCTTAGTGATCCGGGGCACGACGTGCTCGGCGACGGCGCGTTCGTCGGCCATCCATAGCACGGTGCCGTCGGCCCGCTCTCCGGCCAACGTCAGCATCACCGGCCCGAGCGCGGCCACCAACACCGGCAGCGGCGCCACCGGCGCCAGGTCGAGCGGGTTGTGCACCCGGAAGGTGGAGTTCTCCACGTCAACCGGGCCGGGATTGGTGAAGGCCGCGTGCAGCACTTCGAGATAGTCGCGGGTGTAGCCGGCCGGGCGCTCGTAGGGAAGACCGAGCATGTCGTCGATGATCCAGTGGTGCGACGGTCCGACACCCAGCACCAACCGGCCCCCGGCGGCGGCGTGCACCGATAAAGCCTGGCGCGCCAACGCGATCGGGTGCTGCGCCTGCAGCGGAACGACGGCGGTGCCCAACTCGATGCGGCTGGTCCGCGTTCCCATCAGGGCCACTGCCACCAGCGCGTCGAAGTCGTTGGGGATCTGCGGAATCCACGCGCTGTCCAGGCCGGCGGTCTCGGCCCAGTCGATGTCGGCCAGCATCCGGATGACCTTGCGGGCCGAATCGCCGAGCTCCGGACCGACCATCACTCCGACGCGCATGGTTCCTCCGGGGCTGGTTGCGGGACGCCGGTCAAAGCGCGAATGTCACGTACCAGCACGTCCAGCGGTGTCCCGGTGGGGAATACCGCCGCGGCGCCGGCGGCCAGCAGCTTGGGCACGTCGGCATGCGGGATCGTGCCGCCGACGACGACGGCGATGTCGGCGGCGTCGGTGGCGCGCAGCGCTTCGATGGTGCGCGCGGTGAGCGCCAGGTGCGCACCGGACAAGATGCTCAACCCCACGACGGCCACGTCCTCCTGCACGGCTATCGAGGCGATGTCTTCGATGCGCTGCCGGATGCCGGTGTAGATCACCTCGAAGCCGGCGTCGCGCAGCGTGCGGGCGACGATCTTGGCGCCGCGGTCATGCCCGTCGAGCCCGGGCTTGGCCACCAAGATCCGGGTAGCCATCTAGAACACCACCGGCTGCTGGAATTCGCCCCACACCGCCTTAAGCGCGGCGACCATCTCACCGATCGTGCAGTAGGCGTTAGCGCAGTCGATCAGCCGATGCATAAGATTGTCGGCGCCTTCGGCACCGGCGGCCAGCGCGGCGAGTGTGGATTGCACCGCGGCAGTGTCTCTTTCGGCCTTGACCTGGGTCAGCCGCTTGAGTTGTAGGTCGCGCCCCTCGGCGTCGAGTTCGTAGGTGACGATGTTGGGCTCGGGCTCTTCGGAGACGAACCGGTTGACCCCGACCACCGGCCGCGTACCCGTCTCGATGTCCTTGTGCATCTTGAAGGCTTCGTCGGCGATCAGCCCCTGCAGGTAGCCGTCCTCGATGGCACTGACCATCCCGCCGTGCTTTTCGAGGTCGGCCATGATCTCGATGATGCGGGCTTCGGTGGCATCGGTGAGGGCCTCGACGAAGTAGGAGCCGCCGAGCGGGTCGGCGACCCTGGCCACGCCGGTTTCGTAGGCCAGGATCTGCTGGGTGCGCAGCGCCAGCGTGGTGGACTCCTCGGTGGGCAGCGCGAACGGCTCGTCCCAGGCCGCGGTGAACATCGACTGCACGCCGCCCAGCACCGCCGCCATCGCCTCGTAGGCCACCCGGACCACGTTGTTGTGCGCCTGCGGCGCATACAGAGACGCGCCGCCGCACACGCAACCGAAGCGGAACATCGACGCCCGATCCGTCTTGGCGCCGTAGCGTTCCCGCACCAGCGTCGCCCAACGTCGCCGCCCCGCACGGTATTTGGCGATCTCCTCGAAGAAGTCGCCGTGGGTGTAGAAGAAGAACGAGATCTGCGGAGCGAACTCGTCGATGGTCATCCGGCCGCGTCGCACCACGGTGTCGCAATAGGTCACGCCGTCGGCCAGGGTAAAGGCCATCTCTTGCACAGCGGTGGCACCGGCGTCGCGGAAGTGCGCACCGGCCACCGAAATGGCATTGAACTTCGGCACCTCGGCCGCGCAGAACTCGATGGTGTCGGCGATCAACCGCAGCGAAGGCTCGGGCGGCCAGATCCACGTCCCGCGCGATGCGTACTCCTTGAGGATGTCGTTCTGGATGGTGCCGGTGAGCTTGGCCCGCGGCACGCCCTGGCGCTCGGCCGCGGCGACGTAGAACGCCAGCAGGATCGCCGCCGTGCCGTTGATGGTCATGCTGGTGCTGATCTTGTCCAGCGGGATGCCGTCGAACAGGACCTCGACATCGGCCAGCGTGTCGACGGCGACGCCGACTCGGCCGACTTCCTCGACGACGTCGGGGTCGTCGGAGTCGAAGCCGCATTGGGTGGGCAGGTCGAGCGCCACCGAAAGCCCCGTTCCACCCTGGTCCAGCAGGTAGCGGTACCGGCGGTTGGATTCCTCGGCGGTGCCGAATCCGGAGTATTGGCGAAACGTCCAGAGCTTGCCCCGATAGCCCGACGCGAAGTTCCCCCGGGTGAACGGAAACTCCCCCGGCGGCGCGGGTTCAGCCTCGCGGTCCGCCGGCCCGTACACCGGCGCAAGTGGGATGCCGGATGAGGTCTGAGCTTCATTATCCATCGATGAATAACGTACTTGCAAAAAAAGAGAATGCCAATACCGCTGGTTTGACCAGGTGAAATAGCAGAATGCTCGGCGGCGGTAGCGCTCGGCCCCATCGGCCTCGGCCGATCCGCGCACAGCTGCCGAAGGGCAACCAAGCAACGCATGACGGAGGGCGACATGACGGTTCCCCGGCCATCGGCGGCAGACCTGCGCGCCGCTGCCGAGCACTTCGGTTTTCACCTCGACGACGATGCCCGACAGGATTACCTGGCGGCCGTCACCCACACACTGCGGTCCTACGACGTGGTCGACGAACTCTACGACGACCTCTATGACCACTCACACCCCCCGCAGCCGCCCGATCGGGTCTACCGATTCCCGGAGCCGGGCGACAATCCGCTCGGAGCCTGGTATGTCACGGCCGAGATCGCCTCCGGCGCAACCGGCGGTCCACTGTCGGGCCGGACGGTGGCGATCAAGGACAACATCGCCGTGGCCGGCATCCCGATGATGAACGGATCACGTGCGGTCGAGGGCTTTGTCCCCAGCCGCGACGCGACCGTCGTGCAGCGCCTGCTGGGCGCCGGGGCCATCATCGCCGGCAAGAGCGTCTGCGAAGACCTGTGCTGCTCGGGATCCAGCTTCACCGCCGCCTCCGGACCGGTGCGCAATCCGTGGGACCCGACGCGGGAGACGGGCGGATCATCCAGTGGCAGTGCCGCACTCGTCGCCGCCGGTGACGTCGAGCTGGCCCTGGGCGGGGATCAGGGTGGATCGGTGCGCATCCCGGCCGCCCTGTGCGGCATCGTCGGGCTCAAACCGACCTACGGGCTGGTGCCCTACACCGGCGCGTTTCCCATCGAGCGGACCATCGATCACCTCGGCCCGATGACCCGCACCGTCGCCGATGCGGCACTGCTGCTCACGGTGCTTGCCGGACCCGATGACCACGATCCGCGCCAGCCGGCGACGATAACCCCGCTCGACTACCGCTCCGCGCTCACCGGCGACGTAACCGGGTTGCGGGTCGGCATTCTCACCGAGGGCTTCGGGTGGGCGAGCTCGCGGGCTGAGGTCGACGAGCTGGTACGGTCTGCGGCCCAGCGGTTCACCGAAATCGGTTGTACCGTAGGCGAGATCAGCGTGCCCCTGCACCGGCGCGCGATTCACGTCTTCAACGTCATCATCACCGACGGCGCCACCTACCAGATGCTGGAGGGCAACGGATACGGGCTCGGCGTAAGCGGACTATACGACCCAGAACTCATGGCGCACTTCGCAAGACAGCGCGTGGTCAACGCCGACCAATTCGCCAGCACCATCAAGGCGACGGCGTTGTGCGGCCACTACAGCCGAAACACGCTGGGCGGCGCCTCCTATGCCAAGGCAGGTAATCTGGTGCCGCACCTGCGGATAGCTTACGACCGGGCGCTCGACAGATACGACGTGCTGGTGATGCCCACGGTGCCCGGCACGGCCAATCCGCTGCCAGAAGGCAGCCCGCGGGATGTCGGGTTGCTACCACACACATTTGGCAAGGCGCTCAACACGGCGCCCATGGACATCACCGGGCACCCCGCAATCTCGGTGCCGGCCGGCCTGGTCGACGGGCTTCCTGCCGGAATGATGATTGTGGGCAAGCGATTCGACGATGCCATCGTATTGAGAGTTGCCGCCGCCTTCGAATTGCTGTGCGGGGGCTTCCCCGCCGCTCCGGGCTGATTGCCTAAGCTCGGCAAAGGATTTCGCCGTGCGGCATCGCCAGCCAGCCGTCCGGGGCGCTAGCCCAGGCCTGCCACGCCGCCGAGATCTCTTTCAGCTCAACTATTGTGGCCATGCCCGAGTCCACAAGTTGACGAGACAGGTCCGACTGCAGGATGCGGTCGGCCCACATTCCGCCCCACCAGTCGCGGGTCTCGGCCGTCGCAAAACACCAGATGCTGCCGGTGGGCGTGATGTCGTCGAAGCCGGCCGCCAGCGCCCACGACAGCAGCCGCCGGCCCGCGTCCGGCTCGCCGCCGTTGGCGCGAGCCGCCCGGTCGTAGAGTCGCAGCCACAGGTCCAGTGCGGGCAGCCGGGGAAACCAGATGAATCCGCCGTAATCGGCATCGCGAGCCGCCACAACTCCGCCCGGCGCACACGCCCGCCGCATCTCCCGCAGTGCCTGCACCGGATCGGCGACGTGTTGTAACACCTGGTGGGCATGGACGACATCGAAGGTGTCGTCAGGAAAATCGAGCGCGTGCACGTCGGAGGTCACGAATGAGACGTTCGGCACGCCGCGCCGCTCGACCTCAGCGCGGCCCAGGCTCAATGCGTCGTCGGTGCGCTCGACTGCCGTCACCCATCCCGGCGCCACCCGGGCGGCGAGGTCGACGGTGATCGTCGCGGGCCCGCAACCGACGTCCAACACCGTTATCCCCGGCTTCAGGTGGGGCAGCAGGTAGCTGGCGGAATTCTCCGCGGTGCGCACTCGATGACTGCGCAGCACCGACTCGTGATGTCCGTGGGTGTAGCTGGTCGCAGAGCGGTCGTTCATGGCGGTTCCCTTGGTCGGCGCGTCTTCGGCGTCGCCAGCCTATAAGGGCAACTCACTATTTGAAATGGATGTCTCATTATATGAGACGCTAGTCGAGCGGGACGTTGAGAATCGGGCGGTCGACGTCGGCGCCGGGACCGTCGAAATGCCACCACTCGCCGGCGTACACTTTCAGCCCGCCGTACTTCATGGCCTCCCGCAGCGCGGCCCGGTTCGCCTGAGCCGCCACGGTCACCCCTTGGGTCGCGAATGCCGTTGCTCGCGAAGAGAAATCGTCGAAATCTGTGCCCATGTCGGCCAGGCACAATCCGGCCACCTGCCGTTCGGTCGGGCAGTTTTGTTGTGGGCTGGTGAACGTCACATCGACCGAGCGGCCGGCCTCGTGACTGCGGGCATACGGTCCCGGGCGCGCCACCCACGTCGGGTCGGGAACCGCGTTGAACATCTTGACCTGCGCCTCGTGTGGCCGATAGCAGTCCCAGAAGACCAACACGTGCCCCTGCGGGCGCAGTGCCACCGCGGCCGCCGCAAGCCCTTGGGCCATCGATTGGTGTACCAGGCACCGGGCGTCGGCCGGATAGAGCTGGGTGTGGGTGAAATTGTTGGTCGTCGCGTAGCGCAGGTCGATGATCGCGTCGGCCACCACGCTTCGGATGTCGACGAACCCGGCCGCGTGCGCCGCGTCGCTGAGCGGCGGTACGCCGGGGCCGGACGGGACCGTGGTCCCGACGGGCCGCACCGACAACCGGGGCGATGCGACACCGGCGTCCTGACACCCACCCGCAACCGCGATGAGCAGCGCGGCGACCACAACCGGACAGAGTCGCCGCATTCCAGGCATCCGGACATTGTCGCGGGTGCTCGTGCCCAATTGGGCGCAGCCACACGCAGGTCGGCGAAAGTCGGCAAACGCTTTACCGAACCGATACCGGCTGTGCGACGCGGGCTACGAACCTCGCCTCAGTGCTCGTCGTAGTGACCGTCGTGGGCGGCATGGCGGCACCCGTCGTGCACATAGTCGACGTGGTCGCCGTGCGGAACCGCCACATGTCCGCAGCCCTCGCCATGAGTGTGATCGTGCCCCTCGTGCATCGCGTGGCCGCCGGCCGGTTCGCATTCGTCGAAGTGATCGTCATGCTGTCGATGCAGGTGACCGTCGTGCACATAGTCGACGTGATCACCGTGCGGAATCGCGACATGCCCACACCCGTGCCCATGCGGATGGTCGTGACCCACATGCTGCTCGTGAGCTACAGCGTTCATTTGGTCCTCCTGGCAACCGATTTCGACGGCTTGGCGTTGTTGGTCAACGACTGCCGCACTTCCATGGTGAGCCATCCGCCACCCCAGACAAGAGCAGAAAGTCACCGACAAGGCTGGCTCCCGCCGGGGAAGGCAAGGTCAGCCGATCAGGGGACGGGCCGATCCGCCCGAACCCACTTCAGGTGATGTCGCCGTCGACGTAGCGCTGCAGGTTGGGCGCAAGCGCTGCCACCGCCTCGTCCTCGGGCATCGACGCGATCGGCTCGATTTTCCAGACGTAGCGCAGCAGGGCGAAGCCGATCAGCTGGCTGGCGATCAACCCACTGCGACGCAGCCGTTCGCCCTCGTCGTCACCGAGTGTCGACTCACCGATCAGCCCGCGCTCGACGATCAGCCGGAGCTTTTCGCGGGTCGTTGGTTCGTGGGCGGCGGTCAGCACCACCGCGCGCAGCGTGGGGCCGACCTCTGCATCCGTCCAGATATCGAGCACGTTGCGGATCAGTTGCCCGCCCAGCTGGTCTCGTGGCGTGGCCCAGGTCTTGGCGACCGAGTCGAGCCACTTCTGAGGTGGCGCGGTCGCCGCGTCGAGCAGGCCTTCCTTGGAGCCGAAGTAGTGGTAGATCAGCGCAGGGTCGACGTCGGCGGCGCGGGCGACGGCGCGGATCGCCGTGCCGGCCCAGCCGTGTTCGGCGAACTCGTCGCGGGCCGCGGTGAGAATGCGCGCCGCCAGCACGCCACGGTCATCGCGCGGGCCGGGGGTGCCGGATCGTGTCGCCACAGTCACACCATACCCGCGGAATTTCATCTTGCGTTGAGACTAATTTCAACGTAGCGTGAAATTATGACGACATCGCTCAACGGTCCGCAGACCACCGGCCGGCAGTACCGCAACCTCAGTGAGCCTCGCTACATCTCCCGCACCGACACCAACGCGGCGATCACGGTCCGGGACGGGACGATGTTGTTGGCCGATGTGCATCGACCCGATTCCGACGGCCGCTTCCCCGCGCTGCTGGCCGCCTCGCCCTACCCGCGACAGATGCAGGACTTCGGCGCACCCGCCGGCTTCATCGAGGCCGGCGCGACCGACTTCTGGGTTTCGCGTGGCTATGCGCACGTCATCGCCAACCTGCGCGGCACCTGCGGGTCCGGCGGCACCTTCAGCTTCTTCGACGCACAGGAGCGCCAGGACCTCTATGACCTTGTCGAATGGGTTGCCGCACAGCCCTGGTGCGACGGAAACGTCGGCATGATCGGCATCAGCTACTTCGCGATGACCCAACTCGAAGCCGCCGTCGTGTGCCCACCGCACCTCAAGGCGATCTTCCCCCTGGCAGTGACCACCGACCTCTACGAGGGAGCCAACCACCACGGCCTGCTGAGTTCGTCGTTCGTCACCCCGTTCCTCGCGATGACCGGCCTGACGGCCGAGCGCAGCGACAAGCTCTGGCGCAGCAAGCCCGTCGGTCTGGCTCGCCGGGTGCTCACCAGCCCGCGGGTGCACAAGAAGTTCGCAACCCTCAACGGGGAGTCGGCGCTCACCATGCTGCGCCAGCTCCTCCGGCTGCCGCACAATCCGCATCCGTGGGACGAGCTGTGGCTGGACGCCGCGGTCCGGCATCCGACCCGTGACCAGTGGTGGCAGGAGCGAAACCTGTTGCCGTTACTGAAGGAAATAGACATCCCGGTGTACCTCGGCTGCGACTGGGACAACGTGCCACTACACCTCCCGTCGACATTTGCCACCTGGAACGCATTGTCGGACAACGCTTGTGTTCGAATGGGCCTACTCGGGAAGTTCGGCCTGACCTGGCCATGGGAAAGTCTGCACGTCGAAGCGCTTGCCTGGTACGACCACTGGCTCAAGGGCCGCGACACCGGAATCCTCGACGGGCCGCCGATCCGCTATTTTCTGCCGGGCGCTGACGAATGGCGTACCGCCGAGTCATGGCCGCCGTCGATGACACCGCACCGCGAACTCGCCCTGTGCGCCGACGGCGCGTTGCGCGCGGACGAGGGTGGGCCGGGCAGCCGCGAATTCATGGTGCTGGGTTCGGGATTGGGCCGCGTCAAGCCGAGCGCTATCGATCCACCGTCGATGCTGACCTGGACCGGCACCCCGTTGAGCGAGGACCTCGATGTCGTCGGCGACATCGAGCTGCGACTGGTGGCATCGGCGACGGCGATCGACACCGCGTGGATTGCCACGCTGCAGGACGTGGCGCCCGATGGCCAAACCACCGATGTGACGGCGGGCTGGCTGCGCGCCAGCATGCGTGCGGTCGACGAGGCGGCCAGCCGGCCCGGGGCACCATTATTGCCCTGTACCAACGCTCAAGGGATACCGGTAGGACAAGACGTCGTGTATCGAATCCCGTTGGTTGCCAACGCTCGCCGGTTCAAAAGCGGACACCGAATCCAGCTGCTGCTCACCAGCGACGACCAAGATCCGTCGGTTCCCGCCATGATGGGGTTCCGGCATGCCAGCGTCGGTACCAGCAGCCTGAACACCGTCCGCTCGTCGTCGCGGCTGCTGCTCCCGGTACTCGGCTAGCCTATTTCGGGCAGATCGCGGCATCGCCCAATAGCGGTAAATACCGATATTTCATGACGGTTTCGGTTAGGCGAAGATACGGCAGCTTTGGAAGTCGATGAGCACCATTGCCATTGGCTCAGCTATAACGTTGCCCGGATGCGCGGATCGAACACGTATGAGAGATGCTGGCGCCCAGCATTTCACGTTGTCGTATCGGCATTCGTCATTGCCTTCACCGTCATTGTCGCATCTCCGATAGCTCATGCGGCCGCGGTGACCGCAACCTTGGCGGTGACCTCGCAGTGGAACACCGGATTTGTGGCCAACTACAAGATTGTGAACTCGGGCTCGGCTCAGCTAGCCGACTGGAAGGTCGAATTCGATTTGCCCGCAGACGAATCGATCACCAATGTGTGGAGTAGCAAGCTGGCTCAGTCCGGGACGCACTTCGTCCTGACCCCCGAAGACTACAACCGGACGATTGCGCCCGGCGGCTCCATCAGCATTGGCTTCCAGGCCGCGCTGACCGGCGCCTATTCACCACCGGCGAATTGTCTGGTCAACGAAGAGCCCTGCACCACCGGATCGACCCCGAGCACCACGACTACGACACCGACGACCACCACGCCGACGACCACGACTTCGACGACGGGATCTGCCACCCCCGGCGCGGCGACCGCGACGTTGTCGGTGACCTCGCAATGGAATACCGGCTTTGTGGCCAACTACAACATCGCCAACCCGGGCGCCGCACAGCTGAACGATTGGAAAATCGAATTCGACTTGCCCGCCGGCGAATCCATCACCAATGCGTGGAACAGCAACCTTGCCCAATCCGGTACGCATTACGTCCTGACTCCCGAGTCTTACAACAGCACAATCGCTCCGGGCAATTCGGTCACCGTCGGTTTCCAGGCCGCCCAGACGGGCGCGTATGCGCCACCGGCGAATTGTCTGCTCAACGGCCAATCCTGCACCGGCGGATCGGCGTCAACCAGCCAGTCCTCGACTCCGACGACAACCACGAGCGCCACCACCAGCGGCACCCAGATTTGCGATCAGTTCGGCACGACGACGATCGGAGGCGCCTACGTCGTTCAGAACAATCGGTGGGGCACCAGCGCCGCGCAGTGCATCAACGTCACCGCTACCGGGTTCGCCATCACCAAAGAGGACGGCTCGGCACCCACCAATGGCGCTCCGCTGTCCTATCCGTCGGTCTACCTGGGCTGCCATTACAGCAATTGCTCCCCGGGCAGCAGGCTGCCGGCCCAGCTGAGCCAGCTCACCAGTGCTAACAGCAGCGTCAGTTACAGCTACGCCAGTGGCACTTACGATGCGGCGTACGACATCTGGCTGGATCCGACACCGAAGAAGGACGGCGTCAACCAGATGGAGATCATGATCTGGTTCAACCGCCAGGGCTCCATCCAACCGGTCGGCGCACAGGTCGGCACGGCCACCGTCGGCGGCCGCAATTGGGATGTCTGGCAAGGCAGCAACGGCAGTAACAACGTGATCTCCTACGTCGCGCCGACGCCGATCAATTCGTGGAGCTTCAGCGTGCTGGATTTCGTCAGCGACGTCCGCAACCGGGGCACGATCACCAATTCCTGGTACCTCACCAGCATTCAGGCCGGATTCGAGCCGTGGAACGGCGGCGTCGGTCTTGCCGTCAATTCCTTCTCGGCCACCGTCAACTGACCAGGCTTCACTAACCGTCAGTCCGGGCATATCCGGCACGACCACGTGCCTCGACAGCCCATCCGGAACCGAACACCCGGGAACCGGGGGGTGCCGGGTGTTCGTCTTTCCCGACTGCTAACCGCGGCTTCATATACACTTCATATATTTAATTTTTAAGTTTATTAAGCACAATGCGCGGTTCTCCCCTAAGCTGCCACTAACGTTGCAGCCGCTTCTCAGCGTGGTGCAGACCGTTCGCTACCCAACGAACAGGGAGGCATGAGCCGGTGTGTGCCAGCTTTTCGCGCCAACCGCCGACGGCGGAACTGCCGAAGGTGACAGTAGCGGCTGCGGCGGACTCGTCGTCGACGACCGCCGGCTACCGATCACCCGCCGTCGATTCCGCCGCTTGGCGAGCCATGCTTCGGCAGGCGGTCCTGGCCACTGTCGGGGAGTTCGTCGTGACGCGCTGTGCATCCCAGCTCGACGAGGCGGCTTCGGCGGCCGCGGGCGAAATCTTGTTGACGTTCGTCTCAAGCGGCAAATGCCTGCGTTCCACCTTCATGTACCTGGGCTGGCTGTGCGGCGCCGCGCCGAGCCGCGCGGCCCTGTCGGCTGCGGCGAGCTTGGAACTACTGCATGCGTTTGCGCTCCTACAGGACGACGTGATGGACCGATCGTCGCAGCGGCGCGGCAACCCGGCCGTGCACATCCAGCTGGCCGAGTGGTACCGACGACGTGGATTATCCGGGCCGGCAGAGCGATTCGGCGAATCGGCGGCCATCCTGCTGGGCGACGTCTGCCTCATCTGGGCCGAACAGATGCTGCGTGAAAGCGGTGTCGAAGCCCGCCGGCTGCAGCAACTGTGGCCGCGATACGACGCGATGCGCATCGAGCTGGCGGTAGGCCAATTCGCCGACTTGGCCAACGATATCCGCGACCAGCCGTCGCTGCGGACCGTCCTCGACATCGCGCGGCGCAAGTCGGGCAACTACACGGTGCGCCGACCGTTGGAAATGGGCGCGGCGATGGCCGACTGCGACGATCGCACATTGACTCAACTCGGGCTCTACGGCGCCGATGTCGGCGAAGCCTTCCAGCTGCGCGACGATCTACTGGGCGTGTTCGGCCCGCCCGCGACCACAGGCAAACCCAACGGCGGGGACCTGCTCGACCACAAAGCCACCAGCGTGGTGGTGGCCGCCCATGAGATGGCCGACCAGTCGGCACGCCGGGAGCTTGCCGAGCTGGTGCGTGCCGATCACCTCGACGATGCGGCGCTCGATCGCTTCCGGGCGGTAATCATCGCGACGGGTGCCGCGCAGCGCATCGAGGGCATGATCAGACGCCGCGTTGAACGTGCTCGAAATGTCCTGGACCACATCGTGATCGACTGCACCGCACGCACGGCGCTGGCTACCTTGGCGGAGGCCTGCGTGGAGCGCACCGCGTGAGAGGAGCCCGGTAATGCGGACCATCCAGGGACGCACCGACCACGTGGTGGTGATCGGTGCGGGATTGGCGGGGCTGTCCACCGCACTGCATCTGGCCGGGCGCGGCCGCAGTGTCACCGTGGTCGAGCGCGAACCGTGGCCGGGCGGGCGCGCGGGGCGACTCGACGTCGGCGGTTACCACATCGACACCGGCCCAACGGTGCTCACCATGCCCGACATCATCGACGACGTATTCGCCGCCGTAGGCGAAAACGGCTCTGGCCGCTTGGAACTGCTCCCGGTCGACCCCGCTTACCACGCGATGTTCGCCGACGGCAGCTCTCTCGACGTGCATTGCGACGCCGACCGGATGGCATCGGCCATCCAGACGTTTGCCGGCGGCCGGGAGGCCGCCGGCTACCGCCGGTTGCGCGAGTGGCTGACGCGGCTGTACCGCACCGAAATAGACGGGTTCATCGCCGCCAATTTCGACTCTCCATTGTCGCTGCTGACACCACAGCTGGCGCGGCTGGCGGCGATCGGTGGATTCCGCAACTGGGACGCCATGGTCGGGCGCTACCTCAGCGACCCGCGGCTGCGGCGGATCTTCACCTTCCAATCGCTGTACGCCGGCGTGGCCCCGCGCGACGCCTTGGCGGCGTATGCCGTGATCGCATACATGGACACCGTGTCGGGAGTGTTCTTCCCGCGCGGCGGCGTCCGAGCGCTACCCGATGCGCTGGCGGCCGCCGGAACCTGCGCCGGCGTGCGGTTTCATTACCGTTGCAGCGTCACCGAACTCGAACGCAGCGGCAACCGCATCACCGCCGTGCGCACCGACCGGGGACAGCGCATCCCCTGTGACGCCGTCGTGCTCACCACCGAACTACCGACGACGTACCGACTATTGGGCCGCACCCCGCGTCGGGTCCGTGCGTTGCGGGCCTCGCCGTCGGCCGTCGTCGTCCACGCCGGCTGCCACCGCGTCGCGTCGGCGGATCGTCCGATAGCCCACCACACAATCCTTTTCGGTGCAGCGTGGGAGCAGACTTTCACCGATATCATTCGTGACGGCCGGCTGATGCGTGACCCGTCGCTGCTGGTCACCCGGCCGACAGCGAGCGATCCGACGCTGGCCCCCGCCGGCCGCGACCTTTTCTACCTGCTTGCACCGGCACCCAACCTTGCCGCCGGCGCGGTCGACTGGCCCACCGCTGGCAACGCCTACGCGGAATCGATCGTCGACACCGTCGCCGTCCGGCTGCTGCCGGAGCTTCGCCGCAGCGCCGATGTGCTCGACGTTGTCACCCCGCTCGATTGGGCGCGTCAGGGCATGGCGGCGGGCACACCGTTCGCGCTGGCGCACACGTTCGGTCAGACGGGGCCGTTTCGACCGGCAAACATGGTGCGCGGCGTCGACAATGCCGTACTGGCGGGGTCGTCGACCATTCCCGGCGTCGGCGTGCCCACCACGCTCATCTCCGGGCGGCTGGCCGCCGATCGCATCACCGGCGCCGTGCGCCGACCAGCCCGCAACTTTGACATGAAAGTCGACGTGAAAGCGCAGATGTCATGATTCACAACGAATTAGACGCCGCCGATATCCACGATCCGCGGCTGCGCGGGGCGTATCGCCGCTGTCGGCGGATCAATGCCGCCCACGGCCGTACCTTCTTCCTCGCCACCCGATTGCTGGCGCCGGACCAACGACCGCCGGTGCATGCACTGTACGGTTTCGCCCGTCATGCCGACGACATTCTCGACTCGCTTGATCCCGAACTGGGCATGGACGTTCGCGCCCGGCGGTTGCAAGAGCTTTCCGATCGGTTCTTCGCCGGCGCCGGCCTCACCGACCACCCGGTGCTGGTAGCCGTGCGCCACACCGCGCGCCGGTACGACATCAATATCGAGCTGTTCGAAGATTTTCTGGCATCGATGCGAATGGACCTCACGGTCACCGACTACCCCAACCGCGACGTACTCAACGACTACATGCGCGGCTCAGCGGAAGCTATTGGACTGCAGGTACTTCCGATCCTGGGCACCGTGGTGCCGGTTGCGGAGGCAGCCCCGCACGCCGCCGCCCTCGGACGCGCTTTCCAGCTCACCAACTTCATCCGGGACATCGACGAAGACTTGACAAGAAACCGGGTCTACCTGCCCGCGGACGAGCTAGCCGGCGATGGCGTCGACCGGGATCTGTTGATGTGGTGCCACCGGAATCGGTGCACCGACAACCGGGTACGTAACGCGTTGGCGGCTCAGCACGCGATCACCAGGAACCTCTACCGGTTCGCCGCCGACGGGATCGCCATGCTGGCGCCTCGCTCCCGGCCGTGTGTGGCAACCGCTTTGACGCTGTACTCCGAAATTCTGGATCGCATCGAAGACGACGATTTCGAGGTGTTCAGTCACCGTGCCACCGTCGGGCAGGCACGACGGCTACGGGTCGCCGGAGCCGGATTGATCCAAGCCTGGCTGGCCCGCAACAGTGATCCGGCCGAGCCGGGTGCCGCATGAGCGATCACTGGCAATACCTGCTGGTCCTGGCCGCCTGTCTGGCGATCACCGCGCCGTTGGAGTTTTTCGGCAACGGCGTCTACCGGCAACCGCTGCGGCTGGCGAAAACGGTGCTGCCGGTTGCGGCGGTGTTCCTCCTCTGGGATGAGGTAGCCGTCGCCGCCGGAATATGGACCTACGACCCGCGTTATATCAGCGGCCTGTCGGTTCCGTTTCGAGTGCCGGTCGAAGAAGTGCTGTTCTTCGTGGTGATCCCGATCTGCGCGCTGCTGACCTACAATGCCATCGGCACGATTCTCGAACGGCGCAGCCGTCAGTGACCGGGCTGGGATATACGCTGCCGGCCGTGCTCGCCGTGGTGGCCGTCACCGCACTGGAGCTGAAGCTCTTGCGCACCGGCGTGTTTCGGCGCCCGGCGTACTGGGTGTCGATGCTGATCGTGCTGGGATTTCAGATCCCGGTCGACGGCTGGCTGACCAAACTCAGCTCGCCGATCGTCAGTTACGACGAACACCAAACGACGGGCCTGCGGTTCCCGCTCGATATCCCGATCGAGGATTTCCTGTTCGGTTTCGCGATGGTCACCGCCGTCCTGCTGCTGTGGGAGCGCCGGCATGTGCGTCGATGAGGCCGGCGCCGGCTAATCGCGGATCGAGCCGGAGGAGGCCTCAATGCTGTCGGCAATGGCGCGCATCGCTATCGCGGCACCGCGACGGATCATCGCGGCCGCGATCCTGGTGATGGCCGGCGCTGCCATCTTCGGTATTCCCGCCGCAACCAGTCTGGCCCCCGGCGGGTTCGTAGATCCGGCATCCGAATCCGCCCGCGCCGCAGCCGTACTCGCTGACAAGTTCCACCGGGGCGACATGGAGATGGTGCTGCTGGTGAGCTCGGACAGCGGCGTGCAAGACGGCCCGGCGCGGGCCGTCGGAACGGATATCGCGCGACAGCTTGCCGAGTCACCATTCGTTGCTCAGGTCGTATCCCCCTGGGACACACCCCGGCCGGCCCCCGGCATGGTCAGCACCGACGGCAAGTCCGCGATAATCCTGGCCGCGCTCAAGGGAAATGAAAGCAGCGCACCCGCGCACGCCCGGGCCCTCGCAGACCGGCTCGCGCAGCACCGCGACGGTGTCACAGTACTGGCCGGCGGCGCGGCGATGGTCTACGCACAGGTCAATCAGCAGACCCAAAAAGACTTGCTGCGAATGGAATTCATTGCGATACCGGTGAGTTTCGTCGCGCTGGTCTGGGTATTCGGCGGGTTACTGGCCGCGGCATTGCCGGTAGCCGTGGGCGGCTTCGCGATCCTGGGTTCACTCGCGGTGCTGCGCGGGATTGCCCTGGTCACCAACGTGTCGATCTTTGCGCTGAACGTGACGATCGCGCTGGGGATGGCCTTGGCGATCGACTACACCTTGTTGATCGTCAGCCGGTACCGCGATGAGCTCGCCGACGGACGGGACCGTGACGACGCCTTGGTGCGCACCATGACGACGGCCGGGCGCACCGTGCTGTTTTCCGCGATGACGGTTGCCCTGTCGCTGGTCGCCATGGTGGTTTTTCCCATGTATTTCCTGAAGTCCTTCGCCTATGCCGGCATCGCGGTCGTGGTCTTTTCCGCGTTGGCGGCCGTGGTGGTGGCGCCGGCGGTGCTGGTGCTATTGAGTGGCCGGCTCGATGCGCTCAACGTACGACAGCTGGGCCGGCGGTTATCAGGCCGTCCCGAGCCGACGCGGCAGCCCGTAGCGCAGAGTTTCTGGTACCGCACAGCCAAATTCGTGATGCGTCATGCCATTCCGGTGGGCCTGGCCATCATTGCGCTATTGATCGCGTTGGGAATACCGTTCCTCGGCATCAAGTGGGGCTACCCCGACGACCGGGTGTTGCCGTCGTCGGCATCGGCGCGGATGGTCAGCGATCGGATCCGCAGCGACTTCACCTCCAACTCCGCAACCAGAGTGACGATCGTCATCCCCGACACCGCCGGCCTGACACAGCCAGACCTCGACGAGTACGCAGCACAGCTGTCCCGGGTGCCCGATGTGGCGGCGGTGTCCGCGCCGACGGGCACGTTCGTGGCCGGCCGGCTCACCGGGCCGCCGTCGGCACCGGCCGCAATGGCAGCCGGCAGCGCATACCTGACCGTGGACAGCACCGCACCGCTGTACACGCCGGCATCAGAGACCCAGTTGGACCGTTTGCATGCCGTCCCGTTGGCGGGCGGTCACCCGGTCCAGATGACGGGAATCGCTCAGATGAATCACGACTGCGTCAACGGGATCACGTCACGATTGCCGGTGGTGTTCGGTTTCATCGCGGCGGTCACGGTGGTGCTGCTATTCCTGATGACCGGCAGTCTGGTGTTGCCGATCAAGGCGGTGCTGCTCAACATGCTTTCCCTCACAGCGGCTTTTGGCGCGCTGGTATGGGTCTTCCAGGACGGGCATCTGGGCGCGCTGGGCACCACACCGACCGGTACGATGGTCGCCAACATTCCGGTGCTGATGTTCTGTATCGCATTTGGATTGTCGATGGATTACGAGGTCTTCTTGTTGGCGCGCATTCGCGAATACTGGCTGCAGTCACCCCGGACACGCGCCGACAACGACGAAAGCATCGCGTTGGGTCTGGCCCACACCGGAAGGGTGATCACCGCCGCCGCGCTGTTGATGTCGATCTCGTTTGCGGCGCTGATATCCGCTGACGTGTCTTTTATGCGCATGTTCGGAGTGGGTCTGACGATCGCGGTGCTGGTCGACGCGACCCTGGTACGGGCGCTGCTGGTACCGGCTTTCATGCATGTGTTCGGCAGCCTGAACTGGTGGGCGCCGCGACCGCTGGCCGGCTTGCACCGTCGGATCTTCGCCGGTGGAGCCGGCAAAGCCGGTGAAGTCGATGAAGCCGGTGAAGTCGATGAAGCCGTGGGCGCGGCCCGCACGGCCAACGGCTAGCTACCGCGTTTCCGCAGCGGCACTGTTAAGACTATTAAGGACCGCGTCGAGGACCACGTGAAAGGGGCACCGGCTAAGCTATCGCCTTATCGCCATGAAGGATGCAGGCAAGTGACCAAGCGCGTCGCTGCGAATCGACAGCCGACTCGGGCTGAGTTGGAGAGGCTGCTGTCGGCCGACCTCCGGACGATCACCGCTCATTCCGACCGGGTCGGCCGCTATTATGCTCGGCAGAACGATTTGAGCCACGGCGACTTTCACGCACTGCTGCACCTCATGGTCGCCGAGACAGCGGGCACACCGTTGACACCTGCCCAGCTCAGCCAGCGCCTGGACGTGTCGGCGGCGGCCATCACCTATCTTGCCGATCGCATGATCGACGCCGGACATGTCCGCCGTGAACCGGATGTCGAGGACCGCCGCAGGTCGCTGCTGCGGCTGCAGGACGGCAGCATGCAGTTGGCTCACGAGTTCTTCCGGCCCCTGGGCGAACATCTCCGTGCGTCCCTGGCCGAGCTGCCTGACCGGGATCTGCGCAGTGCCCACAAGGTACTTACCGCGATGATCGCGGGGATGTCTGCATTTGAAAGCGAGCTCTACCCGTCGCCGACGGAGTCGTCGGCGCGGACCGAGGAATCGTCGAAGGCGGCACCCGGCAGGCGACGAAAGCCGCCGTCGAAACCGGCGACGGCCGAGCCGGGGCTGGCTACCGGATCGGGGTCACGCCGACGGCGCGCAGCGCGTTGAGATCCGTTGCGCCACAGCAGTGCAGGCAGATGCGAAGCTCCTCGATGAACGGTTGCAGCCGGTCTTCGACGGCATCCGGGGACTCAATCGCGGGAGCCAGCAGCGGGCGAGCCATCGCAACCACATCCGCACCCAGGGCGATCGCTTTGGCCGCGTCCATCCCGGTGCGGATACCGCCGGAGCCGACCAGCGGAATCGTCGGCAATGCTTGGCGCACCTCGACGATCGCCTGGGCCGTCGGTATGCCCCAGTCGGCCAGGTCCGGGTAGCGCAGTTCACCGTAGCGAACCAGCTGCTCGACTCTCGACCATGAGGTGCCCCCGGCGCCGGCCACGTCGATACCGGACACCGGCAAATCGCCGGGCAGCTGGGTCAACAGCGCGACCGCCCGAGCGCCGATACCATGGCCCACTTCCTTGAGCAGCAACGGGCAGTCCAGCGCGCCGGCGACATCGCACAGCCGTTGCAGCGATCCGGTGAAGTCGGTGTCCCCGTTGTTCTGGATGGCCTCTTGTAACGAGTTAACATGCACCGCAAGGGCATTGGCTCCCACCCGGTTTAGGGCGCTGCTGATGTCGGGCACGGCGGCTTTCGTCAGCTGCGCCAAGCCGATGTTGCCGATCAGCAGCACGTCCGGGGCCACGTCACGCACTTCGAAACTGGCCGCGGCCCGATCCCCCCGTGATCTGTCCAGCATGATCCGCTGCGATCCGAGCATCATGCCAAGACCAAGCCGCTGCGCGGCGGTCGCCAAATTGCGGTTGATCGTTCCCGAGAGTTCGGCGCCGCCGGTCATCGCACCGATCAGGATCGGCGCACGCAGGCGCATCCCGAAGAAGTCGGCCGACATGTCAATGTCGTGAAGGCTGGTTTGGGTCAGGGCGTTGAGCGGCAAGCGATAACGCTCCAGCCCGGTCGTTACCCCGGCGAAGTCGACGTCGCCGTTGAGGCACACATCGATGTGGCGCCGTTTGCGACGCCCCATTTCGGCCGGATCGGTCGTCACGGGACACCGACAAATGTTGTCATCGCGATCCTCGTCGACGTAATCAGGTGCCGCCCCAGCGTAGCTTAGCGGTCCACAGTTTTTGTTAAGAGATTGAAATGTTAAGCAGGCTTCGCCGTCGTCGATCGGCGACCATGGGATGACCGCGGGCGAACCTAGGGGTGAACCGGGTGCAGCGCGACGAGCCCGGCCAGTAGCGCGACGGCCATCACGACATGAATCAAGGTGAAGGAGTGGGCCCACAGTGGATGTGTCGCGCTGTATTGGTTCACCGAGACCGGCAACGGAACCCGGCTTCGACTCCATCCAATCCGGTGCAACACCTTGTTGAAGGAGATAGCGACGACGAGGCAGGCCCCGGTCCAGAGCGGAAACGCGAGCACGGGGGCACCAGCACGCCCGATCGCCCAGGCGATCGGTGCGCCGATCAACACGATGCCAAAGCCGACGAGCACCCCGATGTTCTTCCACTGCTCGAACATCTGAACGTAGTACCGGGAGCACTCGGCGAGCCGGGCGTATGTGGTCGTGCCGGGCCAGACGTCCTGAGCCAGGTCGATCCCGATCACGCCGAGTGAGAGCCAGAAGCCACCGACAAGGATTGCCAGGCCGAATGACGACGGATCCGCGGCGAGCGCGACGCCCAGGAAGAGCACGATGCATGCGAGTAACACGAACGCGAGTGCTCGGACAGCCCAAACGATCGGCAGGGCGGGAGTGTCTTCACGAGTTCGACGACGAGCGACGAACAGTCCGTCCTCGCTCACCGTTGTCACCGGGCCGGCGCGCAGTATTGCCTCGACCATCGGCGCAAGCATCCTGCGCAGCGATCCCGTCAGCCAAAAGTGGTGGCCTGACAAGACCAGCGCGGCGGCTCCGGCCGCGACCGTCCAGCCCGGCGCGCCGCCCTGAACGGCGGCCCAACCGATCCATCCGAAGGCGGCGAGCAGCCAGAAGCGATCGAAAGCCTTGGCGCGTCCTAGGTATTCGTGGATGGCAACCAGCGTCAGCGGGCTCGGTGCTCGCGCCAAGCACAGCACCGTGGAAAATCCCATCACCGCGGGCACCAGCAGCATGGCGCTCGCATTGACCAGGGAGGTGAGGGCGCCGGCGGCGTCCGAAACCATGGCTTGACAGTATTCGGCACTAGGCAGCTGCGCCCGCCGTCGCTTACATCCGGGTCGACAAGGGCTCCACCGCAACGACTACCGCCGAGGGCTTCGCCAAAACCGCAGTCAGCATGGGCGTCGCGGCCGAGTCACCGTAACTTCGGGCTACTCGTCAGACCACCAACACCATCGTTGTCCCCGAGGTCGGCGTCCGGCCGCAGGGCCTCGCGGTGGTACGGCAGCGGGTGAAAGCCCAACTCGCCGAGGACACCTCACCGCAGCTCCACCTAGCACGAGGGGCTGGCGTGGCCAACCCCGTCTTCCCATAGTTCTTGAAGCCACATCATGATGCCCGTAGGCGCGACCCACTGGGGTCGGCAGCTATGAACGACAGGTGGCAGGATGATCGATCAGAAGACTGTTCCCTTGCTCCCGGTTGCGCCGGCGGAACCTCCCGAGCCGCCCCGGCCGCCGGCGCCGCCGGCGCCCACCGTGGCATTGTCCGGATCAGGCGCGTGGGCATCGCCACCGTTGCCACCGCCGCCACCGCTGGCTAAGGGGGTAGAGCTGTCGCCGCCGTCGCCGCCCATGCCGCCGACGCCGAAGCCGATTCCAGTCGTGGAGCCGTCACCACCCCTCCCACCGTCCCCGCCGACGGTGCCGTTGCCCCCCGCCCCGCCGGTGCCGCCGGTCGCGGTGCCGGCAGCGGCGGCGTTGGTGAGTTCCGCACTGCCGCCGGCGCCGCCGAAACCGCCTTCGCCGATTCCGAAGCCGCGGCCACCGTCGCCTCCTGCGCCGCCGATTGCGTCCCCGGTCGCGGAAGCGCTGCTGGCGGAGCCGCCGATTCCGCCGTGGCCGCCGCCCACGGCACCGCTGCCGCCCGCCCCACCGTTGCCCGCGGTCGCGGTGCCCGTTGCGGCGGCGTGAGTGATGGATGCGCTGCCGCCGGATCCTCCGTTCCCGCCGGCGGCCTTGTTGCCGCCGGCGGTGCCGTTGGCTCCAGCGCCGCCTATGGCGTTTCCGCCTCCGTTGTTGATCGCGGTCCCGCCGCTCCCGCCGTTTCCGCTGCTTCCCCCGCTCATCTGGGCGATGCCGCCGGCCCCCCCGGCGCCGCCGATTGCGTCGCCGGTTCCGTTGTTGATCGCTGCACCGCCGGTGCCGCCGTTTCCGCCGGCCGAGTATCCGACGCCGCCCTTACCGCCGATACCGCCGATTGCGTCACCGGGTCCTTCGTGTTGGCCGGCCCCGCCGGTGCCGCCGTTACCGCCGCTGCCGGCACCGATGGCGGTGCCGCCGTCACCGCCGGTGCCGCCGGTACCGGCAAACAAACCGCTCTTGCCGCCGGTCCCGCCGTCGCCGCCGGCCCCACCGCCGAGCGCGGAGTTGCCACCGGTTCCGCCGGTGCCGCCGTTACCGTGGCTGCCGCCATCGCCGCCGGTCCCGCCGTTGCCACCCGATGCACCGAACGGCGCCAGGGGGTCGTCGTCGGCGTCATAGCCGCGGCCACCGGTGCCTCCGTGGCCGCCGTTGCCGCCGACGATGGCGCCAACCGCGCCGTTCGCACCGTCGGCGGCGCCAGGGCCACCCGCTGCACCGCCGGTGCCGCCGACGCCCACGCTACCGGGGTCGCCACCGTTGCCGCCGGTGCCGCCGACGGTGGTGGCGTTGCCGTTGCCGCCGGTACCGCCATTTCCTGGTGCTCCGGCGTTGCCGCCGGCGCCGCCGGCCCCGCCGTCGCCGTGAGCGCCTGCCGCGCCGAATAGCGACGAGCCGTGCCCGCCCGTTCCACCCATTCCGCCGTTGCCGCCGTGGCCGCCGGCGCCGCTATTGCCGCCGTTGCCGCCCGTTGCCCCGACGGTAGCGGCGTCCCAGCCGGCACCACCAATCCCGCCGACCCCGCCGGCCCCGCCTACCCCGCCCGGGCCGCCGGCGCCGCCCGAGCCGTATATGAAGCCGCCGTTGCCACCCGCTCCGCCCAGACCCGCGTTGCCGCCGTCCCCGCCCGGGCCGCCAGTACCGGCGACAGATGTCGCAGTGCCCGGAGCGCCCGCGGCACCAGCTGCGCCCGGTGACCCGGCCCCGCCCACGCCGCCGGCCCCGCCGTTGCCGAACAACACCGCGCTACCGCCGGCGCCGCCGATTCCGCCGGTGCC
>NZ_MWQA01000001.1:2272813-2274024 GCF_002086915.1 Mycobacterium persicum
CCCCGCCGGCGCCGCCGGCTCCCCCGGGAACGCCCGATCCGCCATTGCCCCCGTTGCCCCATAGGATCCCGCCAGACCCACCGTTTTCCCCGGTCCCGGGGGTGCCATTGGTGCCATTACCGATCAGCGGACGGCTCAGCAGCAGGTTGGTGGGCGCGTTGATGGCACCCAGCAGCCCCTCCTCGAGGGCCTGCAACGGCGACACATTGGCGGCCTCGGCGCTTGCATACGAGGTCCCAGCATTGATCAATGCCTGCACGAACTGCGTTTGGAACGCCGCCGCCTGCGCGCTCACCGACTGATAAGCCTGGCCGTGGCTGGAAAGCAGCGCAGCGATCGCCGTTGACACCTCGTCTCCGGCGGCGGCTAACACCGTGGTAATCGGCACGACCGCAGCACTATTAGCGGCATACAACGACGAGCCGATGCTCATCACATCCGCTGCCGCCGCAGCCAATAGCTCCGCTGTTGCGATCACATACGACATCGTTGCGCCCGTTTCTTGAACGATTGGCGGTACGACGCTGGGAAAAGTGGTGGCGCCCAGAGGTTGGCCTGGACGGTATTGCTCAACTCTGGAGCCCGTGGAACTGGCGCCGGCGTCTGCTCCAGCGACGACCGGTCGTGAGCTCTTTGGAAGTGTCCTGCCGACTTGGCTATCCCACTGGGTCTGGGTGACGGCACTCGCGCAGCACCCTGAAGCGGCCTTCCGTTTTCGAGACGGGTTCGAAGCGCAGGGCGCGACGTCACTTGACCCGTAGCCGCCGACGCTGTCTCGGCTTCGGTTGCGCATAGTAAGCCGTCAGGCTGTGAAGATCGGTTCGGCATTTCACACCGCCATGCTCTCGTGTGCTGGCCCTATCAGCCGGGTTGTCCGGGGTGCCCAGGGGTGCCGTCTTTGCCAGTGGCTCCCATTTGGCCCGCTGCGCCATGTCCGCCGCTGCCGTCAAGACCGCCTTGTCCGGGTAGACCGCCTCTACCGCCGGCGCCGAAGCCCCCGGCTCCACCCACTCCGCCGTCGCCGGGACGACCGAGTTGGCCGAACATCCCGGCGGTGCCGCCTGCGCCACCGTGTCCGCCCGCCCCACCATCACCGCCGTTTCCCCCTTTGCCACCGTCACCGCCGTCACCGCCGGGACCAGCTCGTCCTGGAGCACGATGGTCAGAGCTGCCGCCCGCGCCGCCACCCCCGCCGCCGCCACCGTCGCCGC
>NZ_MWQA01000001.1:2274124-2330441 GCF_002086915.1 Mycobacterium persicum
CCGCCGCTACCCCCGTGGCCGCCATTTCCGAGGAGCAGGCCGCCCTTTCCTCCGCTGCCGCCGTCGCCGCCGGCGCCGGCGCTGCCGCCGACCCCGCCCGCACCACCTGTGCCACCCCGCCCACCGTCCCCGCCGCCACCACCAAAAAATTCGGCATGGGGGCTGCGGCCACCGATACTTCCGCCACCGCCAGTGCCGCCCGCACCACCGGCGCCGCCGGCACCGCCGCCACCGGCGATGCCCCCACTGCCGCCGTTGCCGATGAGCCCCGCATGGCCGCCGGCGCCGCCAGCACCGCCTGCACCGCCCGCTCCGCCGGGGGCGCCCATACCAGCTGTACCTCCGTCGCCGCCATCACCGCCGAAACCCGTGTTTTCACCTGGGCCGCCGTTGCCACCGATGCCGCCGCTGCCGCCGGCGCCGCCAGAAGCGCCGGTGCCACCGCTGCCTCCTGTGCCGCCGCTGCCGCCGCTGCCGCCGCTGCCGATGAGTAGCCCGCCATGACCGCCGGTGCCGCCGGCGCCGCCGGCGCCGCCAGGGCCGCCTGGGACACCACCGTCATGACCGGTGCCGCCGGGCCCGCCGTCGCCACCCAGTCGACCTTGACTTCTCGCTCCGTTAAGTATCGTTCCGCCGTCGCCGCCCGTGCCGCCTTCCCCGCCGGCCTGTCCCGCCGCGGTGCCGTTCAAGCCGGCGCTCCCGTCGAATCCGGTGCCGAAGACAGGATCGGTGATGCCGTCTGGGGGTTTCGGTGGAGGGTCAACCGGCGGATCGAGCCCGGCCGATCCGGTACCTCCAATGCCGCCGGGCCCGCCAGCCCCGCCATTGCCGAACAACCCAGCGTTACCGCCAATTCCGCCGGGCCCGCCGGCGAAGGCGCCAATGCCACCTGCCCCGCCGATACCGCCTGATCCGCCGTTCCCGTAAAGCAGCCCGCCGTTGCCGCCATTGCCGCCGGCACCACCCCCGCCCGTCGATGAGTTCCCACCGACGCCGCCGTTGCCGCCGTGACCGATCAGCCCGGCAGACCCGCCGTTGCCTCCGGGTTTGCCTGGGGCTCCGGACCCGCCGGACCCTCCGTTGCCGATCAAGATTCCTCCGGGCCCGCCGTCTTGCCCGGTGCCCGAGGCACCGTTCACGCCGTCTCCTACAAGAGGGCGCCCCAACAACGCTTGGGTGGGTGCGTTGACCACATTGAGCAAATTCTGCATTGCGCTAGCGGCTTCGGTGGCCACATATGACTCTGCGCTGGCAAAGAGGCTGGCAACGAATCGGTCGTGAAAGGCCGCCGCGCGGACGCTAACCGCTTGATATGACTGGGCATGCGCGGCGAAGACCGCCGCAACAGCCCTCGAGACCTCGTCGCTACCCGCCGCGGCTATGCGCGTTGTTGCCGCCGTTGCGCCGGCATTGGCGGCGTCGATCGCTGAGCCGATGGCGGCTAGCTCCTCACCTGCTGCTGCCAGGAGTTCCGGTGTTGCGATCAGAAGCGTCATATGAAGACCTCAGTAGTAAGGCGGGAATCCGAGGCGCGCCATGAGCCCACGACCCTGACCGTTTACGGCAAGCACAGAGTTTGCGTGATCAATGATGCCCACGCGGCCTTTCGGCAATCGTTCGCGAATTGTGAAATGCACTGGTGGCCAAGCACGTGGTGTAAGAGTTCGTTCGATCGCGTGACCGTTCGGTGGAGTCGACCCCCGATAGTGAACACCGGACTGGTGGGACCGCTGGTCCCGCGGAAAGGATGTCCGTATGTCGAGTAACCGTCGCAAGTACACCCCGGAGTTTCCCAAGCGGGCTGCCCGCCTGGTGGCCGGTGGCTCACGTGGCCGCTGAGGTCGGTGTCAGTGATCAACCGCTGGGCGATGGCTGCGCCTTCGACGCCAAGCGGCCTCGGCTCGCGACACTAGTGCCGTGCTCGATGCCGACGAACGCCGAGCTGGAGCGTATGCGCCGTGAAGCGCCGAATTACGTTTGGACCGTAAGCTTTTGAAATAGCCCGCTCAGTTCCCTTGATTAGGGACTACTTTCGCGATGACCTCATCCCCGCGCAGGAACGTCGACAGCACGACTAGGTGATCGTCGACACCGATTGGCTACCGCTGACCGTGTTCGCGCCGTCGCTCAGCGTTGTGGGGGCGCTGGGGGTCGGCGGCCGCCTCCTGCTGCGCGTGCTGACCGACCGGGCACTGCCGAAAACAGCACGGCATACGCAAGCCCGTCCGCACCGGCACCCGATGCCCGGATCACCGCCGGGGTCGCTGACTGACCCAAAACCTAGTCAGGTACTTCGACCATCCGGCCGCTCGCCGCCAACAGGTTCCTCAGCGGCGAACGAGGTCATGTCGAGGTGCGTTGCTTGATGTCTGTCCGGCTACTCGCGCGGTCGCCTCGGACATGACGGCGACGGTTTGTTCGTCGACGTGCCCGAGATAAGAGGCCGGCGTTACGGCGTCAGCCAGCTTCGGATCGCGGCGCGCAACCAGGGTGGCGAACGACTCGCCACTCTCGATGGAGGCGGTGACCAGCGTTTCCAACTGGTCGTGGGCGGCCTGGCGGCCGAGGACCGGCGCCAACCGCATCATCACCGATTCGGCCATGATCATCCCGTGGGTCCGCTCAAGATTGGCCGCCATTGCCGCGGAGTCCACGTGCAGCCCGGCGAGCACGTCGGCCGCGATGCGAACGGCGCCGCCGCAGACGGCCAGCGCCGGGGCCACCGTGTGCCACTCGAGCGACCACACCGCCGTGGCCCGTTCACAGTCGGCCACGGCGCCGTCGAGTGCAAGGTCCAGGTAGGAGCGGGTCAGCCGCGCGGCTCGGATGAGCTGTTGTGAGCCGATGGGATTGCGTTTCTGCGGCATGGTGCTGCTGACGCCGCGACCCGGTGCGCTGGGCTCGCTCAGCTCGGCAAGCTCGGTCTGGGAACCCACGACGATGTCGAGCCCGATCTTGCCCAGCGAGGCCGCCACCTGCGCGGCCCAGGTGACGACCTCGACGAAGCGATCACGGGTGGCGTGCCAGCTGATTGACGGTGCGGCCAAGCCGAGACGCCGAGCCAGCTCGCGGCGAATGTCCAGACCGTGCGGCGCCATGGAGGCGAGACTGCCGACGGCACCGCCGAGCTGAACCACCGCGACCCGGGGCCGCAGCTCGGCGAGCCGGTCCAGATGGCGCAGCAGCGGGGCGGTCCAGCACGCCACGCGGTACCCGAAGGTGATCGGCAAGGCGTGCTGCAGTTGGCTGCGACCGACCATCAGCTCGCTGCCATGCCGGGTTTCCAGCGTCGTCAGCGCAGCCAACGTTTGCAGGAGATCCCGCTCGATGACGTCAAGTGCCGCGACGATCTGCAGCACCGCAGCGGTGTCCATGATGTCTTGGGTGGTGGCCCCCCAGTGGGCGTACTGGCCGAGACCGTCGGGCACTATCGCGGCAAGTTGTTCGACGAGGCCGACGATCGGATACCCGGCCGCCTCCGTGCGGTCGGCGAGGCGCGCGATGTCGAGGTCCTCAGGCGTTACGGCGCGCAGCGCCGGTGCGACCTCGGCCGGGACCATGTCCAGGTCGGCTTGTGCCGCCGCCAGCTCCGCCTCGACCTGCAGGAACCGCGCCAGCAACCCTCGCTCGCCGAGGATCGCTCGCAGTTCGTCGGTGGTGTGCAAGCCGCCGAGCACTGCGCTGTCCAGCGCAGACAGCGCCGTCGATGGAATCATGGTCACTCCTGTGCGCCGAAGTATGGGGGTCGCGGGCGGCCCCACGTTACACCGGGACAGGAATGCGCGCCCCGCAAATGAAAAGTCGCTGACCTTGTGGGCCCCCACGAGTTCGCGAGCGCAATGGCATGGCGTGGGAGTGAGTCGTCATACCACCAAGTGAAATCGATCGCGTCGTCCACATGGGCGCGGAAATGTGAACGCGTCCAGGCGACTACCCCTACTTGTCCAGATATGCGTCGTGGTCCAGCTCAGGATCGTGTTCCGGACGCCCCGAAACTCGGACGATGAGCTGTTGGGCTAGGCGGTCCGTGAACGACGGGTTGGACTTCAGTGTGCGATTCACGATTCTCGTCAGCAGCCGTGCACGCACTTCGGCGATCTTGCCCCGCGGCGGAGTGATCGCCAGGATCCTGTTCACGATCGTTGAGCGACCCGTCTTGCGTGCCATCGACTAACCTTCCCTGGCCGCGGTCGAAAAGGCTGGTGGCTCAGCGATTTTGACGATTCGGCCGGGGAATCCCTTGAAGTGTGGGATGCCCTGCTCGTGGTCGAGCATCTCAGGATCGTCTCCGCACAGGACGGCGTCGCTGCTGATGAAAGCGCCGGCCAAGTGCTCTTTTCCGCGCAGTTCGGGATACCACCACCCGTGCGGGACGCGGATGTGGCCCTCTTTCATCGATTCCTGGACCAGCACCTGCGCCACGACGGCGCCGTGCGCGGTTTCCAGCCGCGCCCAGTCGTCGTCCACGATGCCCTCCCGAGCCGCGTCGACGGGGTGCAGGAACAGCTTCGGCGAGCGGGCGCGGTTGCGCAGCACGTCGATGTTGCGCTGCCCGGTCTGAAAGAACGGGTCCTCGCGGACGCCGGTGAACACCAGGTACGGGTAGTCGGCGTCCGGCATCGGGGCCTCGCGGTAATACGGCAGTGGGTCAAAACCCAACTCGCCGAGGACACTTGACCGCAGCTCCACCTTGCCCGAGGGGGTGGCGAACCCTGTCTTCTCGTACTTCTTGAAGACCGGGACGTCGGCCTTCATGTAATGCTCATCGGCAAACTGCTTGAACGTCATTCCCGACGGTGAAAGTCGGTAGTCGAGTACGTCTTCGACGGTCTCCCATGGGAAGTACTCGGCGAATCCCATACGGATCGCCAGGTCGCGCCAGAACTGGTAGGTGCTGGACGCCTGTTCCGGCGGCTCGACCACCTTCTCCGACACGGTGAGGCGGGCGACCCAGTTCCAAAAGTCATGGATGTTGTTGCGTTCGCTGAAGACGTCGCCGGGCAGTACGTAGTCGGCCAGCATCGACGTCGGGGTCTGGAAGATCTCATGGGCGACAATCAGATCCTGGTTCATCAGGCCCTGATAGATCTGGTGCTGGTTCGGGTAGCTCAGCAGTGCGTTGTTGCCCAGCGCGACGAACGCCTTGACCGGATAAGGCTTTTCGGTCGCCATGGCGCGAAAGACCGCCGATGGGTTGGCCATGTAGCAGCCCATCACCAGGTCGACGTGCCGATAGCCCCACACCTTTTCGCTGTAGTCGCCGAGTATGTCCTGCGCCCGGTAGGTGTAGACGGGATGTAGGTCTGAGCCCAGCTGCTTGTCCCGCTGTTCCTGGGTGAGCAGCTCATGCATCGCCATCTGCGAGTCGGATATGTAGTCGGGGTTGAACCCGGAAAATGTCTCCCCGCCGGGCACGTCGATATTGCCGGTGATGGCCCGCAGGATGCTTTGCAGACGGATCGCCGACGTCGAGCAGAGCTGCTGGTCGGTGATGGGAGTCCAGGAGGAGGACTACGGCGAGCACCTGGGCATCTATGTCACCGAGGTGCGCTGGTGGGGGGTCCGGCCGCTGTGGTTCGCCTTGTGGTCCGGGGTTTTCGAGCGCTTCCCCCGGCTGCGCTGGGGAGCCACCGAATGCGGCGCGTTTTGGGCCAGCGACCTGCTCTGGCTGATGGACACGCGGTACCTGCGTGAGCACTCGGCCAAGAAGATGAGCCGACGGATGGAGGGCGATCTGACGATGCCGCCCTCGGCGTACTTCGACCGCAACTGCTTTATCGGGGCAACCACCACCGAGCGGCGCGAATTGGCCCGGCGCCACGAGATCGGCGTGTCAAATATTCTGTGGGGCAACGATTTTCCCCATCCGGAAGGGACCTGGCCGCACACCCGCGACTGGCTGAAACGCTCGTTCTGGGACATTCCGGTGGCGGAGACCCGGCAGATCCTGGGCCTGGCGGCAGCGGAGGTGTACAACTTCGACCTGGGCGCGCTGGCCGCCCTGGCCGAGCGCATCGGCCCGACGCCCGAGGACCTGGGACAGGACGACGCGGTGAGCGCCCCCAAGTGGGAGGCGGCCCGGCAGGCCGGACGCCACTGGCTCACGGGTGCCGAGCCGTTGCCCGAGCTGGTGCAGAGCTGAGGGCTGCAATCCGGCGCGGCCACGGCTTGCCAGTTTCCGAACACGCTGACGCAGTGGACCAGCTCAAGACGCTGTCGGCCACGAGCGTCTAATCCAAAGGCGCTCAAGGTTTGACCGCACCTGCTCTGTCTCGGAAGCAAGCGCGACGCGCCCGACCGAGCTGTACACCCGTTCCATGCATGACCGCACCGCCGCAGCCGCACGCCGCTCCCCCATGCCCCACGATGTCACCTCAGCGATTAGATCCTCGACATCAATGGTGTCAATACCTGTCTTGCCGTTGATCACGTGACCTGTGCCCTTGAATGCGGGATCCAGGTACATAACCGGGGCGGCGTCGTAGATCGGGGCCAGCGACACACTTCCATCGCGATCGATCATCACTGAATAGTTCTTCGAGTGCGCATCAGCGTTGCCAATCACAACGTTGAACGTGACAGCCTGTAGCAACGCCAACCGGAATCCGTCCGGATCTGGCGTCCTCGCCCTCTCTGCCAACCTTGGGTGAGGCACTCGCCCCCTGATAATTAGTGACCCGAGGGCGGGGATGGAGAGTTTCCCCGAGATGACGAGCAAGGTGACCGTATTGGCCCCCCCGGTAGGGATCGATGATCCTGGTCGGGTGGATGGCGATAGTACCCAGCGGCCCGATCCGCAGGTGCCCGAGCGGGCGAAACGGCGGACGTTCACCGCCAAGTACAAGTTGGAGATCTTGGCGGCCTATGAGGCTGCGGCCGAGGGTGAGAAGGGCGCGTTGCTGCGCCGTGAGGGCCTGTATTCCAGCCACATCGTTGAGTGGCGGCGGGCCCGCGACGCGTGCGCGTTGGCGGGGTTGGCTGCCCCGCGTGGACGCAAGCGGCGCGACCCACAAGGTGAGCGGATCGCCCAGCTGGAGGCCGAGAAACGCCAACTGGAGCAGGAGCTGGCCAAGGCCCGCTTCGTGGTGGATGTCCAGGCAAAACTGCACGCGCTCTTGGAGACGCTCTCCGAGAGCGCGGAGCCCGAGAACGGGTCGAGGAAGTGAGCGACGCCATGATCGCCGAGCTGGCGCCGGAGATCGGCGTGCGGGGCGCCTGCGATGCCGTGGGTGTGGCCCAGGCCAGCTACTACCGCCGGCACCGGCAAAGCCCGCCTGCGCAGCGGCCGCGGCCGGTCCCGCACAAAGATCGGCCGCAGCCGCGGGCGTTGTCGGCCGCCGAGCGGGCCGCGATCCTCGATGAGTTGCACAGCGAGCGGTTCGTGGACATCTCGCCGACCGAGGTGTGGGCCACCTTGCTCGATGAAGGCCGCTACCTCGGCTCGATATCGACCTTCTACCGGCTGCTACGCCAAGCCGGTGAGAGCCGGGAGCGCCGCCGCCAGGCCACCCACCCGGCGACGGTCAAACCCGAGCTGGTCGCCTTGGCGCCCAACCAGGTGTGGAGCTGGGATATCACCAAACTGCGTGGCCCGGCCAAATGGAGCTGGTACTACCTGTACGTGATCTTGGACATCTTCTCGCGCTACGTGGTCGGATGGATGGTCGCCAGCCGCGAAAGTGCCGCGCTTGCAGAGGTTTTGATCCGCCAGACATGCACCAAGCAGGGCATCGGCCGTGACCAGTTGACCATCCACGCCGACAGGGGCTCGTCGATGACCTCCAAGCCGGTAGCGTTGCTGCTCGCCGACCTTGGTGTCACACAGTCGCATTCGCGTCCGCATGTCTCTGATGACAACCCGTTCAGCGAAGCGCAGTTCAAGACGCTGAAGTACCGGCCCGACTTTCCAGACCGGTTCGACTCGATCGAGGCCGCCCGCAGGCACTGCCAGGTCTTCTTCGGCTGGTACAACGACGAACATCGCCATACCGGGCTGGGCTTACACCTTCCCGCCGACGTGCACTACGGCACCGCTGTCATCATCCGCGCCAAGCGCGCCGGCGTGCTAAACGCCGCTTACGACGCACACCCGGAACGGTTCGTCAGCAAGCCGCCCGAGCCACCGAAACTGCCCAGCGGCTCGTGGATTAACAAGCCCGACGACACCGAGGAGGCCACTCAGTAAATACCGCTCGACGGTGCCTCATTCAGGTTGACAAATTCCGCTACTTCTGGCCTGTTACCTACCAATTCAAATCTGATCGCACTAGCTACCTGAGGATGGGGCAGGGGCACAACGAGCAGACTCTCAGCGGCACGTGCTCAGGCACGTTCACCGAAACGGTGGAAGGCTTCGAAGGACCGGTCGAATGGTCACCCAACGAGTAGGCGCACCTCCGTCGAACGTCCAGCCACTCCGAACATGGAGGCGAGAACCAATGCAGACGACACCCATTCGCGTGGCCACCGACCCATTGCCTGAAGTCACCGCACTGCGTCTTGTCAGCGGCTGCAGTCCGAACAAACAGCCCCTTGGCAAGCCGCCGGTGGCCGAGACCGGCCACGCCATCAACGACGGCAAGGCGCAGATGGTGACGCGACTGAGGCCCAAACTTCTCTTGGCCGCGGCGGCGGGGGCGACCGCATGGCAAATTGCGGGCTGCGCGACTGGCAGCCACCAATCCGTACAACCGACGCCGGCCGAGCCACGCCCCACTGCTCCGGTGTCGACCTCAACCTCCTCCGCGGGTGGCGGCGAGGCGACCTTGCCCCAGCATTTCGAGATTCAGTACGGTGACCTGGTTTCCGACTGCCGTGTCAGCGCGAATTCGGTAACTTGCAACGAAACTTTGAAGAACCTTAAGCCGACAGCGTCGTACACAGGCACGATGACGGGGAAGCTGTCCGGGATGACGGTGACCGGATACGCCAGGTCGTACGCGACGAATCCAGATCCACAAAGTCCCGAATGCACCGGCACCGCCGAGATGTCCGGGCCGATCTCCTACATCTTCCGTCCGGACGGAACCCTTTCGGCGCGTTGGGGCCCCTACCAACGGACCTTCACCAACAGTTGTCTAACCTCCCAGCCACCGCCCAATTCAGGGGAGGACCCGAACCGCGAACCGGTATCTGAGTGGACCGCCACATGGTCGCCAATCCAGTAGGTATGCGTGCAGCGCTCCGAACGGACAGAGTTCTGCGAGCAAGACGAGCAAATTAATACCCTGAACTGGGCAGATACATGGTGGCCAGGGGCGGGATCGAACCGCCGACCTTCCGCTTTTCAGGTGGGCGGAACGGCCGCTGGCCTGCGGCTTAACGACACCCATACGTCAAATACGGCGCGCTGAGCGCGTCTGACGCAGGGTGCTCGTCCGACGATCGGACAAGAACCGGACACGGTGACAGCACTCCCGTCAGGGAACCCATCATCGCCCGTCACCCAGGGACGCGCGCCGCGGGCTCCCGGGGAGCAGGCACCCGATGCCCAGCATCACGAGGTCGAGCGCGCATTCAACGAGCGCGATTGCGGAGCGACCCACTCTTCGCCCGGGCACGACCCGAACGGCCAGCCGGAACACGGACGGAGTCGCGGACGCCGGTAGACCGCGAGGGCCCGAGGCCGGCACGGCCGGAGGGCGCGAGAGCGGTAGCGGTCGGTCGGACGGTGGGAGCGACGTAGACGGTGTTCCGGCTGGGACCAACGGGCTTGTTATATGTGCCAAAAGTGTCCGCGACAGCATCGAGGGCGGCGCCGATGCGGAACTGTCGGCCGCAGATGCGCTGGGGCTGCGGTTCCCGAGCTCCGACTTGGTGGCCTCGGCGGCAGCGCTGTTTGAGCCGGCACAGCCATGGGCAGACGGGCAAGACCGTCTCGGGGTGGAACCGGAGTCCGGCCGGTTCCGGATCACGATCGGCCCCGGTGTAGTCCGCCTCGGCTGGACCAGTCCTGTGCGTGCGGAGAAGGCATCGGAGCGGTCAGTCGACCGTCACCGGCTGGATGTGGCCGCCGAGGAGGACCGCATAAAGACGGGCCGTAACATGTCCAACCCGCCTGGGCGAGCGATCACGGAATGGTCTCGCAAATCTCGTGCCGCGATGTGCCGCACCTTCGCCGAGCTCGACTACACACCGCTGGTGGAATGCGGCCGTGTGCCAGCGATGGTGACCCTGACCTACCCAGGCGAATGGCAATCCGTTGCGCCAGACGGCGCCAGTGTGAAACGACATATGGCCTTGTGGCGCAAGCGGTTTCAACGCGAATGGGGTGAACCGGCCCGCTATATCTGGAAGCTCGAATTTCAACGCCGCGGCGCACCACACATTCACTTGTGGATGACTCCGCCGCCCGCTGTGGGGCGATCAGGTCGCACGTTCCGAGACTGGCTGTCGCAGGAATGGGCAAACATTGTCGGCCATCCAGATCCGGAACAACGCGCGCGTCACTTGCTCGCCGGCACGGGGATCGACATCCTCAACGGATTGCGTGCGTGCGATCCCAAGCGCCTGGCCATTTACTTCACCAAACATTCTTCGCCGAATACGTTGGGCGACAAGGAATACCAGCATGTCGTGCCTGAGTTGTGGCAGCAGCCCGGACGTGGTCCCGGAAGGTTCTGGGGCGTCTACGGACTCAAAAAGGCCATCGCGGTCGTCGAGATCGCCCAGGACGCGTACCTGGCAGCGCGCCGAATCGTGCGGCGGTGGTCACGTAGCCAAGCGATCTACAGCAATCCTGCCAGCAGCTTCCCCACCGCCGTCGTGCCGCGCACGGCCACTCGGCTGGTCCCACGTGTTGGTCGGAACACCGGTGCCGTGACTCATCGGAGGGTGCGACGACGACGAGCCTTCTGCAACCAAGGCGGCGTCGCCGGCGGATACGCGCTAGTGAATGACGGGCCGGCGTTCGCATCCCGACTCGCGACAGCGTTACTTGGCACGGCGGTTAACACGCTTGCGGCACCTCACCCCGGCAATTGCGTGTGATTGCGCAACGCCTCGGTGGCGGCTTGAGCCGCGCCGCAGGCTTCGGTGAAGGCATGACGAGCTCTGTCGAACGCCTCCATCACTTCGAGAGCGTGATTGGGGTTGATAATCGCCCAGTTCAGCCTCGTAGACAAAGAACGGACGATGTCGGCGATCGTCAAACCTGTGCCAGCCAGCCGATTGACAACCCAGTTGACCACCGCGGGATCGCCCACATCGGCTCCGAAGGCATCAATGTCGAGCGACAACGTGCACATTTGCGCATGCAGATATTCGGCCTGTGCGACGAAGGGTGCCGAGTCGCCCCAACGCGCGAAGTCAGGGACACCGGGTTCAGTGGGCTGGCCGGGCGGCGTGGGCCAGAGTTCTCGAACCATCCCCAAAGTGTAGGCATGAACGACCGCCAGGGTGGCCGTCATGCTGGCCACCGTATGGACGATGACGAACGCGGGGGCCCCTCGACCAAATAGCAAAGAACCCGGGTCGACCGCGAGGGTCGAATACCGGGCTCTTCTGAATTCTCAACCAGAACATCCCTGGGGATGCAACTCTGGCCTTTATGTAGAGGATTCTACACGGCCGCCGTGTCGACCAGCAACGCCGTGGTTGACTGCCTGCATGGCGGTGCCGTACGGGCCTTGGGTCGAGAGCTGGTTTAGTTCCGACCGGTTCGCAACCTACTTGAGAATGGCGGGCCACGACAGGTCTCGTGCCTTGGCGTTGTACGAATGGAGCACCAGCCTGAACGCTGCCCTGCTGCACGACTTCGCCCACCTGGAGGTCGGACTCCGAAACATGTATGACACCGCTCTAAAGGGGGCGGTCGCAGGTGGCGACATCCACTGGCTCGACAGCACTTCGGCCGATCACCTGTTCCCCCGAAGTGTGGCCGGGAACGCACGAACGCATCGCGACATCGCCACTGCGCGTGACAATGCTGGCGGGAACGCGGCGCCGGCCGGCAAGGTGATTGCCGAGCTAACGTTCGGTTTCTGGGTCTTCCTAACGTCACGTCGGCACGAACCTCTCGTCTGGCTGCCGCATCTAGCACACGCTTACCCCAGCGGAACCCACCGCGTGCAACTGCACAATGGTTTGAGTGACCTTTTGAAGGCCCGCAATCGGGTTGCTCATCATGAGCCGGCGACCGCTCGTTCGGGGCGCGAGATAATCCGCCGAATCCGCGGTCACGCCCGATACATATCGGCGGAGCTTGCCCAACACATCGATGCAACGAGCACCGTCGAAACCATCATTCGGAACCGGCCATAGCCAACTGTCGCGGCGAAGGCCAGAAGTCGGCCCTGTGATGGTGTGATCGTGGCATGACGGACGTTCAGGTGGAGCTGCCCACCAGCGAAGCGAATCGACTCCGAAAGTGGGGATCTCTGTGGCTGGACCTTCTCCGCGCCGATATGGTCCTGCATGAACGTCAAAACCTACCGGAGACCGCCGCCAACGCCTTCACACGGCGCGCTCTGTGGGAGTCTGCGGTCATCACCTATGGGCGCATGGCGTTCAGCGACAAGAAGCGCAAGCTTGCCCATGACGAGTTGCTGAGAGTATCTGGAGGAGAGAAGGCGGTAGCATTCCACGACCAGCTCACCCGCTGGCGCCACGACCACTGTAGGTTCCAGTTTTACGTGGCGGATTTCCAAACTTCGTGACGTAGAAATGGCGGATCCGCCACAAAGATGGGAAAACGAGTTAGTAGCGCTAGGCATTGGGTGTTGCGCTGGCTCTGCTCAGCCACTCTTAGTGTGGCATCATTGAACGTGTGAAGTGTGTTCTGCTGCAGGCACATTGGCGGTTGTAATTGCCGAATCGCCCTGCGTCCGCTAGGCAGTCTCGGGTAGGGCATATCTGACCGGCGTAGATTGCCAATGACGTGCGTATCCCGTCCTTCATGAGGGACAGCAGGCGCAGGTCAGCCATAGCCACACAGTCCCTCGTCCGCTACACAGCAGCCAGTGCGCTGTGAAATCCTGCCGCCGTTGCTCGTGTTGGTCGGGTGGACGTATTCCGAACCCGCGGTATTCCTGCGAGATGTCGTGCCGGGCTTGCCGGTCCCAGATTGGTCCCCCAGGGGCAGCTAGCGTGGCCGTAAGCCGATAAACGCGACGTCGTGGATTGTTCGCGCGATTAGCTCTTCGTTGAGCGCATCGTCGGTGATGAGGTAGGTCAGTGCGCTGATCGTGACCGCACCGAATAGGGCGATGGCGGCAGCTCTGGGTTTGTCGAGTGCCACGAGTGAGCCGTCGGCGGCACCCGCCCGAAGCAAGGTCTCGACGGGTTCGAAGTAGGCAGTGGTGATCATGTCCGCGATGGCGGGCATGCGGGCGGCGCGGCCCAGTTCCCCGATGAGGGCGCGACAGACCGCGGGCCGCTGGGCCATCACGCGCAGTTGAGCATTGATGACGGTGTGCAGGCGTTGGGCGGCGGTGCCGTCTGCCTCGACGATCGCGGTGACCTCGTCCGCGACGTGTTGTAGGACGTCTTCGAGCAGGAAGGCGAGTATTTCTTCTTTACCGGCGAAGTAGTAGTAGAGCGTGGCCTTGGCGATGCCCGTGGTCGCGGCCACGTCTTCGATCTTTGTGTCGTTGAGTCCGCGCTCGGCAAAGAGTTCGGCCGCAGCCGGCAACCGTTCGGAAATCTGAGCGGGAATCTTACGCATAAAGTCCTCCCCTCGGTTTAAACTCTCAGTCTAAACCGGTGTTCTGCAATGTGGCAGGAGACGCTCATGTCGACCGTACAACTTCGCTACGACCCCTTTGACCCGGAAATTCAGGATGACCCCTACCCCGTCTACCGGCAGCTACGCGACGACGCACCCGTCTACCACGCCACCGATACCAACACGTGGGTACTGAGTCGCCACGCAGATGTCATCAGCGCGCTGCTGGACCATCACAGCTACTCGTCGGTCGACGGAGTATTTCCGACTCCGCCGGGCTCGACTTTTCGCGAATCGCTGCTGCCGATGATGATTTTGATGGATCCCCCGCGACACGATCAGCTGCGGGCATTGGTGAGCAAAGCCTTCACACCACGCCGAATCGCGGCGCTGACGTCCGCGATCGAGGACCTCGCTGATCACTTGACGGGCGGCCTAATACAGGAAGCAGGTTCGGCCGATTTCGTCGCCGACTTCGCAGCTGTACTACCAGCGATGGTGATCGCTGATTTGCTCGGTGTGCCGCGCGAGGACCGCACACAATTTCGGCAATGGTCGAACGCGCTGGTGCAATCCAATCCCACCCACGGCGAGACCGGCGAGGCTTTGGCAGCCGCGGCCGCGATCTATGGGTACTTCACCGATTTCCTCGCCGACCGCCGCCGCCAACCGCGCGACGACTTGATGTCAGCGTTGGTGTGTGCCGAGATCGACGGAAAGCACCTCAGTGACGACGAACTGCTTGGCTTTTGCCTGCTGCTGCTGATCGCGGGTCATGAGACGACGTCGAATCTGCTGGCCAACGCCGCGGTGGTACTGGCCGACTATCGCGACACCCGCCGCCAGCTGGCTGGCGATGAGAGCTTGCTCGGGGCAGCCGTTGAGGAGTTGCTGCGGTATGACTCACCGGCGCAAGGACTTTCGCGAACGTTGACCCGCGACGTCACAGTGCATGGCGTCAGGATGTCCGCCGGTGAATCGGTGCTGTTGTTGTTCGGCTCGGCTAATCGTGACGAACGCGTGTTCGCCGATCCCGACGTATTTGATATCGGGCGCAAACCCGAACACCAAGTGGCATTCGGCAGGGGCATTCACTTCTGCCTCGGCGCGTCGTTAGCGCGGATGGAGGCCCGGATTGCGTTGCGTGCCCTGCTGGCCCGGGTGCCCAACTGGGAGGTCGACCTAGAGCGCGCGCAACGCCTGCGGTCGGGCCCCATCCGAGGTTATCTGTCGTTGCCGATCTCGTGGTCGGCGAATTAGCCGCGCTGCAGGCTAGTCGGAGCCGCTGCGGCGCGAAACTGGTTTACGGCTGACGGCCCGCTGTGCGGGTTTATCTGCCTGGCGGCGGTGCGCGACGAGGAAGTCATCGACGATGCGCTCGCAGTCTTGACGATCGATGGCACGCAGCCCGGTGAGGCGGGCGAACGCCACAGGCCCGATGAGTTGACACAGGATCAGCTCCATGTCGAAGTCATCCAGGTCGGCGCGAGCTTCGGGGCTTTGCAACAGGGCAACGAACGGTTGTCGATATTGGTCGATGATCCGCGCGCGCAGCGCGTGTCGGTCCTGGGTTTCCTGGGTGCCGTCGGGTGTTGGGCCAAGCGCGACCCAAGCCAGGGTGGTGACATGCAGCGGGGCTTCCTGGAACAGCGTGGCCTGTCGGCTCAACAGTTCGATGAGTTGGTCGCGCATAGATCCCGTCGCCGGTGGCGGGTGGACTTGCGGCAGGAGCCGCTCAAATGTGGCGGCCAGCAGTTGGGTGGAGCTGCTGAAGTGGCGGTACAGGGTCGTCCGCGCGACTTTGGAGGCCTTGGTGACGGCATCGATGGTGACGGCTTCGATGCCGCCGGCGCTCAGGAGTTTGGTGGCCGCATCCAAGAGCCGGGTTCGTGAGCGCAGCCGGCGCGGGTCAACGTCGTCATCGTCGTCGACCGGGAATTCCAGGGTGTCACGCTCCACGTAGTCACCGTAAACCTCACGCGTACCCAGCCCGCACCGAATCGCCCCTGCATCGGTCGATTGATCTGGACTCTAGGCAACTAATGCTACCTATAGTAGCGTAGCGCTACTACTAGTACCCTTTCTTGTAGGGGTCTGTGCGGGGAAGGAGGGAGCATGATCGGGCAGTGGGTCGGACAATCCCGGGTTGAGCAGCCCCAGGGCGTGGCTACCACAGGCCGATTCGTGTGGCGGACGAACGAACTCTGCCGGCGGGCGCGAGGGGGAATCGTGCACTCGGGCGGGGCTGGTCGGCGATGAATGTCGCGCTTGCGCTAACCAAGACGCATGTGTGGGCGCTCGGGGTTCGCGATTTCAGGCTGGCCCGCCGCGCTATCACCCGGCGCCTACACCCACGGCCGCCGGTCGACGACCAAGGCCGCGTTCGTCCCCGTCACTACCCCCCTCGCTCGTGCTCTTACTTGGACGACGAGTTGATGAACCGGGAAATGTATGACCACGTGCGCGAGGAGCCAATCAGGTTGATATCCCGGCTGGGATTTCGCCTGCGCCGTTGATGAAACTATCACAGTGCGGAGTGCATCGTTATTGCCAAATCAACTGTGCGCAAAGGGATCACGTATCGCTATACCGGACATGCTGGACAGTCGACGGCGCGTTGGCCACCGCCCGAAGCTGCTGGTTGCGCGGCGGCGATCGGAGTGATTCGGTCACCGGTGGCAGTTTTGCCGGGCAGGCGGAAGGGTACTAGTAGTACTGTTGCGATACCGTTGGTTTCTTTTGAGGTAGCGGGGCGGGGGATGGCGGATTACGGGTGGGTTTCTTCGGGTGTGGCGACCTTGAGTCGCCCCGTTCGGGAGCGACTGCAAAAAGTGGCGGCCGGTGAGGGCGCATACAGCGATCGGCTGGCCCGCCTGGCGGGTTTCAGCATCCGGCATAAGGTGCTGATCATCGGCATGTGGGTGGTGACCGCCGCCGCCCTGGCGGTGCTGTTCCCGCAGCTGGAAACCGTTGTTAGACAGCAGTCGGTGAATCTCATACCGCGCGATGCGCCATCGCTGCAGACGGTAGACCGCATGGGCGCGGCCTTCGGCGAGCAGGGATCCAAGACAACGATATTTGTCGCGATGGAGGATCCGGCGGGCCTGACTGCGCCGGTGCGCCAGCGCTACAACACCATGATTTCGCGATTGCGTGCCGACTCGGAGCACGTACGCCTGGTTCAAGACTTGTTGGCCGACCCCGTCACCGCAAGCCAGGCAGTCAGCCAAGACGGCAAAGCCTGGTATGTACCGGTGGGAGTGGCCGGAACGTTGGGCGATGTCAAAGCTGCCGAATCGGTCCAGGCGGTCCGCACGATCGCCGCCCAAGCATTCAGCGGCTCACCCACCAATGTTCGCGTCACCGGGCCCCCAGCCACCTTCCACGATCAAATCGCCTCGGCCGAAGAGGATTTGGTTGTCATCTCGATCGCGACGGCAGGCCTGATCGCAATGATCTTGCTGGTCGTGTATCGGTCGGTGTTTACCGCCTTGCTGCCACTGCTGGTCATCGGTGTAAGCCTGGCAGTGGGGCGCGGAGTGCTATCGGCGTTGGGCGAATCGGGCATGCCGGTATCGCAGTTCACCATCGCCTTCATGACGGTGATCCTGCTGGGTGCCGGCACCGATTATTCGGTGTTTTTGATCAGCCGATATCACGAGCAGCGACGCCAAAACGTTCCGCCGGATCTGTCGGTGATCAACGCGACCGCCACCATCGGGCGCGTGATTTTGGCTTCGGCCGCCACCGTGGCGTTTGCGTTTCTGGCCATGGTGTTCGCGAAGTTGAGCGTGTTCGCCGCGTTGGGTCCGGCGTGCGCTATCGCCGTCTTTGTCGGATTCGCGGCCACGGTGACGTTATTTCCCCCGGTGTTGGCGCTGGCGGCCAAACGCGGCATCGGTGAACCCAAGGCAGATCGCACTCGCCGCTACTGGAACTGGATCGCCGTGGCGGTGGTCCGTCGACCCGTGCCGCTATTGGTCGCCAGTCTGGCGCTGGTGCTAGGCCTGGCAGCCGTCGCGCTGACTATGCACATCAGCTACGACGATCGCCGAGGACAGCCGGCGACCACGGCCAGCAATGAGGGATATCGACTGCTGGACAGGCACTTTCGCAAGGACGCCATCGTCACCGAATTCATGGTCGTCGAATCGCCCACCGATATGCGCACCAGCAAGGCCCTGGCCGACCTGGATGAAATGGCCTCTCGGGTCTCGCAACTGCCCGGCGTCACCAAGGTCTCCGGTGTCACCCGGCCGACGGGCGCGCGTCTGGACCAGGCTCAACTGTCGTGGCAAAACGGCGAGATTGGCGACAAGATGGCCGGCGCGGTCGCCAAGGGCGACGCACACAAGGATGACCTGGCCAAACTCACCCACGGCGCCGACCAACTCGCCGGCGGTCTCGCGCAACTGGACACCACCTTGCGCACCGCGTTGACCCCGTTGACCGGACTCCTCACCCAAGCCCAATCCAGTGGATCCCAAGTCCAGCGGTTCCGTCCGCTGCTACAGCAGCTTTCGGCTACCGCCCCGGCCGTCGACCAAGCCATCCGAACCGGTCCGGGACTGCGCCAGCAAGCCGACCAGGCCCAAAACGCGATCGCCGCCATCGACCCGCTCGTCGGTGCGCTCAACACCTCCCCGTGGTGTGCGACCACACCGGAATGCACCCAACTCCGCGACCAGGTCCAGATCCTGGTGACCCTGCGCCATACCGGCTTCTTCAACCAGCTCGCCAACCTCGGCGACCTGTACCAGCCCGGCAGCGACACCGCGGCCGGCACCGTGGCCGACGTCCAAAACACAATCACGTCGCTGGACAAGACTTTCGGAGCGCTCGGCGACCCCGCCGACCTGGCCGGCAACATCCGCCGCCTCCAAAGCGGCATCAGCCAACTCGCCTCCGGCGCACAGGCGCTCGCCACCGGCGTGCATACACTCGCCGACAGCAACATCGAAATGCTGTCAGGCATGAGCCAAATCGCCACCCAACTGCAGAATTCCGCACGAACCACCGCCGGCTCCGACAACGCCAGCGGCTTCTACCTGCCCACCAATGCCTTCGAGAACCGCCAATTCGCCGACGTTGCAAAGCATTTCCTGTCACCCGACGGAAAAACCGCACGTTTCGCCATCGAATCCAGTTACGACCCCTACAGCAGCGACGCGATGAACCTCGCCCACAAAATCACCGAGGTCGCCGATGCCGCACGACCCAACACCTCGCTGGCCAACGCCACGGTGTCGATGGCCGGATTCCCCGCCGTCAACTCCGACATCCAACGCCTGCTTTCCGCCGACTTTCATCAGCTGGCCTTTGCGACCCTCGTCATCGTCGGCCTCATCTTGGTCGTATTGCTGCGCGCCCTGGTCGCCCCGCTCTACCTGTTGGGTACCGTCGTGCTCAACTACGGCGCCGCGCTCGGACTGGGAACCCTCGTCTTTCAATATGGCCTTGGCAAGGAAATCGCCTGGCCCGTACCGCTTCTGGCGTTCATCATCCTGGTCGCCGTCGGCGCCGACTACAACATGCTGCTCATCTCGCGACTACGCGAAGAATCTGCCCACAACATTCGCGTCGGCGTCCTGCGAACCGTCGCAAACACCGGCTCAGTCATCACTTCGGCCGGGCTCATCTTCGCCGCCAGCATGTTCGGCCTGATCGCCGGCTCCATCGCGATCATGATCCAAGCCGGATTCATCATCGGCTGCGGCCTACTACTGGATACCTTCGTCGTTCGCACCCTCACCGTTCCCGCGATCGCCACCCTGCTGCGCGAAGCGAGCTGGTGGCCGCAACGGAAACCCCTGACTCACAACGGCTGACCACATCGGACCACATGACGATTAGCCAGGGGCGCATCCGCACCAGCGACGGGATCACCCTCGTGGCCGATTGCTACCGCCACGCCGCGACTCGCCCCGTCGTGTTGCTGCTCCACGGCGGCGGTCAGAACCGTCACGCATGGGCCACCACCGCTCGCCGACTCCATTCCCACGGCTACACCGTCGTCGCCTACGACACACGAGGTCACGGCGACAGCGACTGGGACCCCAGCGGACAATACGACGTCGAACGGTTCGTATCCGATCTGATCTCGGTACGAGACCACGTCAGCCCCGACAGTCCCCCCGCCGTCGTCGGCGCGTCGCTGGGCGGGCTGATCATCCTCGCTACCCACCTGCTGGCCCCACCCGACCTCTGGGCAGCCGTTGTCCTGGTCGACATCACCCCACGAATGGAATTTGATGGGGCCCATCGCATCGTGTCATTCATGGCCGCACACCCCGACGGATTCGGCACGCTCGATGACGCCGCCGATGTCATCGCCGAATACAACCCACGCCGCGCGCGACCCGAAAATCTCGACGGCCTGCACAAGGTTCTGCGCCAACGGAGCGACGGGCGATGGATCTGGCGCTGGGACCCCGCCTTCATCAGCTCCAACTTCGATGTCCTGCAAGGCAATCTCATGACCGGCAGCGAGGAGTTCGACGCCATCAGTGGATTTCTCGCCGACGCAGCACGTCGAATCACGGCCCCAACGCTGCTAGTACGCGGCGCACTGTCAGACGTCGTCTCCCAGGACACCGTCAACGAATTCCTCCAGCTCGTCCCACACGCCGAAACGACGGACGTCACCGGGACCGGTCACATGGTTGCCGGCGACAACAACGACGCGTTCACCGCCGCGGTCACCGACTTCCTCGACCGCACAATGGGGATGACATGAAGATCCAATCAATGGACACGGCCCGCCCTGCTATTGATCTCGTTGAATTCGACGAATCCGGCTGCCATTACGACTAAGCGCTCCAGATTGTTCCCTACGCCCCGCATGTAGTGATTTACGTAGTATCTAAGTCGTCGTCTTCGGCAGAAAGGTCGTGCCGAACCGCTCGGACTCGGCCCCGAGGCAGACACGCCATGTAGCCATGGCCTTTGCCATAGAGTTCCCACGCGGTCGCTGCTGCATCTGGGAGGACATCGATGCGGTGTCCGCGGGAGAACCCGAGATGGAGCGACCCGTCATCGTCGAACCAGGCCCGCGTGCATACCGCTCCGGCAAGGTCCAACAACGTCCGCTCTTCCGGCGAAAGGTGGGCGGGGTCGATCAACACCTCTTCCTCGGGCCAGGCTCCTACTGCAGGAAGCGTCAGCCGCATCGGACGGGAGATTACGAGCTCGCTGTAATCGTCGAGGTCGAGTACCAGGCCACCTTGCAGTGAGACTCGCTGAACAGTGCACTGCTCGATCCATTGTGCAGGCATAGCCGCTCCCTTCGACACGTCAGCGGAGCCACACTTATAAGACTTCTAGTATCGCAGCGATACTGTCGGTATTGCTAGAGATCGTTGGCGCCCGCCCACATCAAGAACAAGTCGCATAGCTCCGTCGATGCACTCGCGTGTCTGCTCCGCTGTTGCCCGGCCGCCGACGAAGGCCATCAAGTTGGCCAGCCAGATATCAGCGATGAGCCCTGCGATCTGTCGCTCGTGGATTCCTTCCGTACCGCCACTCAGTGCCCGCGCCAGCATGCTTTCGATCAGATCGGCGGCATGTTGGGCCGCCAGAGCTTCATCGGTGCCAGCAGTAACGAATGCGCGAACCACGGCCTCGGTGAGCTTCACATTTTGCTGCCATTCGTCGTGAAGCCGCCGAGTCAAGGATTCCACTCGCCGAATCGGGGACGCCGCACACGTGCTCCAGTCGCGTTCTTCATCCAGGCGCACGAACTCGCGGGCGAGCAGCGTCACCAGCAGGTGGGTCTTCGACGTGAAATGGTCATACACCGACCCGACCGTGACGCCGGCTTGCTTGGCGACCGATTTGAAGTGGACCGCCTTGAAGCCGCCCAACGTTGCGACCGCCCGGGTGGCGTCGAGGACTGCTGCGCTGCTCGCGGTGTGTGCCCCTGGACGAGACATCGCGGCCTCTACCTCAGCCAACAAGACACAGACCTCTACTGGGGGATGGACCTAGCAACCTGAGGCTTGCGGAGCGCCACTTCTCAGCGGAATGTCGACAACCCGGACAGCACCGAGAACGGCAGGCACGAGCGCACTGTTTGGCGACCGATATAGCCAGCGCCGAATTTGCGCCATGCCGAGCCGGTGTGAAACCTGAGCCCGATTGGCGGGCACCTGTGGCCGCGGCTACTCGCGAATATTCGTGAGGCGACCGCCATTCCCGTGCAATCCGCGTCGCCTGCCTCGGTCCCCGACATCGCGACACCAGCAAAACAACCCCTAGTACTGTTGGTTTCGCTACGCTACTGTTCGTACCATAGCGCAGAAGGAAGCCTGGAATGTCGGATTGACGAAGGCGATGTCATGCCCTCCGCAAACACTGGCTCGTTAAGGGACCGACGCCGCGCCGAGTTGCTCTCGCAGATCCAGGGAACCGCACATCAACTTTTTGCCGAACGTGGATTTGCTGCGGTGACCACCGAGGACATCGCTGCCGCTTCCGGGATATCCATCAGCACGTACTTCCGCTACGCGCCTACGAAGGAAGATCTGCTGATCGCCCCCTTGCGGCAAACGGTCGCTGAAATCGTTGCCGCCTATGGCACTCAGCCATCGGACCAATCAGCAGCCGACGCGCTGATCGCGTTGTTCGCCGAAACCGCGTGGGACAAAACCAATCCGAAGCCGCACTACTGGCAACAAGCCATACTGACCGCCCCCCACCTACTGAGCAAATCGGCACTGATCAGCGATAACGATGGCCGCAAGTTCATCGAACTCGTCGCTGCACGGATGGGCGTCGATGCAGGGTTGGACATTCGTCCCTCGCTGCTTGTCCACACGGCCTTGGCCACCGCACAATTCATACTTCGACGCCGGCTGAGTGAAGACACTAAAACGAGACCACCGCTCCACGTTGAGTTGGAACGGGCCTTGAGGGTTACGTTGGCTGGATTCGACTGAGTGCAGACCGCTTTGGAAGTCCGGGCCGTACGGTTGGCCAACTGCCCGGCAATCTGGTCCGTCATAACCTTTAACCTGAAACGACATTTACTCCATCATGGGCGCGGGAGTGCGGATCTTCATCGAATGCATCTAGAACCCGCACTGCGAAGGCAGGGCTCATCTCACCCTCAACTTGTTCTTTCGTCATCCAACGGACTTCCCGAGCTTCGGCAGTCGGGTGCGTGTCGCCGGCGGCAGGACCGCACCGGTAAACCAGCGCGACAATGCCCTGAGTAAGGTTCTTGTAGACCCCGGTGAGACGTTGCACTGTGACCTTCAATCCAGTTTCTTCGAGCACTTCGCGTCGAACGCCGTCCTCGAAGGACTCGTGCAGTTCGAGTACTCCGCCGGGAGCCTCCCAGCGGCCGTTGTCCTCTCGCCGGATGACGAGAACCCGACCGTCATCCCGTACAACGACCCCGGCGACACTGACCGAGTGCTTTGGCGTAGTTCCCATCGTTGGTCTCCATTGTTCGACGCCGGCAGACGTGACACCGGTTGACTGGCTTCCTAGACTAGTCGTCTAGACATGTAATGGAAGGCTGCCGGGTGCTGCAACTTGGACAAATCGATCGCACCGATGACAAACCACCGTATCGGCAGATCGCGAGCATGTTGCGGGAGGCGATCAGTTCCAGTCGGTTCCCGCCTGGGGAACGACTGCCGTCCGAGGCGGAACTGATCGAGCATTTCGGTGTGGCCCGCATGACCGTAAGACAGGCCATGCAGGAGCTTCGTTCCGACGGACTCGTCATCTCGCAACACGGCCGCGGAGTGTTCGTCCGGCCGACGCCACCAATCCGCAGGCTGGCGTCGGATAGATTCGCACGACAGCATCGCGCCGAAGGAAAGGCGGCTTTTTCCGTCGAGGCAGAGAAATCTGGCTACTCGCCGCAAGTCGACAATATCGCCGTCAGCCGCGAGAAGCCGAATTCGTTTATAGCGGAACAACTTCGAATATCAGCCGACGATGACATCGTCGTGCGATCGAGGCGTTACCTGGCGAATGGACGACCCGTTGAGACGGCCGTCTCGTACATTCCGGCGGCATTTGCCGAAGGCACGAGGATCGAGCAGGTGGATACCGGACCCGGTGGTATCTACGCGCGCTTAGAAGAGCACGGTCATGTGCTTGCTCGCTTCACTGAAGAAGTCGCCGCTCGGATGCCCACTCCTGAAGAACGGCGGCAGCTGGAGCTCGACTCGGGAGTTCCGGTGCTGACGGTGCTGCGAACCGCTTACGACACCAATGACGTGGCGGTGGAGGTCTGCGACACCGTGAAGGTGGCCTCCGCCTACCTGCTCGAATACGAGTTCCCGGCCCGCTGAGCGCAAAGTCTCACACGAATCACGTGTCGGCCGTTGCACTCCTCTAGACGACTATGTAACCTCAACTTGTCTAGAGCAGTTCTACGAAAGGTCGACAAAATGTCTGTGCCGAAGTGGCTCACGCTGTCTCACCAGCAGGTCTTCCCACACAAAGCGTTCGTGGTGTCCGACGTGACGCCGGTGATCGATTACGAGCGGTCAACGAAAGACAACAAGGTTCAGGCGACTGATCGAGAATCAGGCCTGCCGTTGTGGCAGGTGGAAGTCCTCGACGGCGATCCGGCCGCGAGCAAGCGGGCACGCACCCTGACCGTCAAGTTCGCAACGCCAAAGCAGCCTGTGTGCCCACCGAACACTGCCGGAATGCCTTTCACACCAGTGATTTTCGAGGGGCTGTGCGTGTTGCCGTACGTAGACCGTTCGAGCGAATCCGGCCGCATTGCGTGGTCGTTTCGGGCCTCGGGCATGACCGCGGACACCGGCAAGGCGGGGTCCTCAGCGGCAGACCGGGCGTCAGCATGAGTCAGTACGACCCCGTAGTACCTAGCGATCCGTATTCGATTCCAGATCCCGACGCCGGGACGGACCTCTTTGACCTCACGCACGTGCTGACGGTCGGCGCCACGTGGCTCACCGCGGTGACCGGGGTGGTCACCCTTTCGCTCGTCGTTTGGAGACTGCGTTCGCCCGCCACATTTAGGCGCTATGTCGCAACCCCTGCGCGGCGGGCCCGATGGCTGCTATGGGCGTTGATTTCCTGGCCACGAGTTGCCAAGGCCTGCGGGCTGTCGACTTCCGAGCGCGTGGCAGGTACGGACTCGCAGGGCAAGACCACGACGAAGACGGTTTGGACCCACCCTCGCCTTCTCGGAGTGAGCATCTCCGATCACTGTCTGCACATGACCGTCCGCACACGAACGGGCCAGACAGTCGATGACCTCGAAACCGCGGTCCCCGCAATCCGCGACGCTGTCGGGGCACATTCCGCCCGTTCCACGGTGGTTGCACCCGGGACGGTTCGCATGGAATTGGTTATGCGACAACAGCTGTCGGCCATCGAAACTGCTAGACGGCCAACCTGCACCGAGGCAACTGCCGTTAAGATTGGCCGACGCGAGAACGGCTCGGCTTGGATTCTCCGCGTCGCTGGCCTCCACACCCTCACTGTTGGGTGCTCAGGGGCGGGCAAAGGCTCCATTTTCTGGGGCATCGCAGGCGGACTGGGCCCAGCCGTCAAGTCAGGAACCGTCCGGCTGTTCGCCGTCGACCTCAAGTACGGGATCGAAGTGTCAGTCGGCTCCGCCCTATTCAGCAAGATTGCGACAACCGAGGTCGAGGCCGCGAGCTTGCTAAACAAGTTGGAGGAGCTGCTGGATAGCCGTGGCCGCAGGATGGCTGGCCGAGCACGTTCGCACACACCGAGCGCCGCCGAACCGCTAGTCGTGCTGCTTATAGATGAATTGGCGGGCTTGACCGCGTACATGACGGACGCCGCCCTGAGGAAGCAAGTTGCGGGCTCGCTCTCACGCATTCTGACGAAGGGCAGGGCCGTAGGCATCGTGGTCGCCGCCTTCATGCAGGACCCTCGCAAGGAGATTCTGCCCATGCGCGGGTTGTTCACCCAGACCGTTGCATTGCGGCTGCGTTCACGCGACGAAGTCGCGATGGTTCTGGGTGATGGCCTCGCTGATGCCGCACCCGCGCACCGCATCAACCCGAGTGAACCTGGGACCGGATACGTCATCGCCGAAGACGGATCAACGATGCGAGTACGTGCCGACTACTGGCCAGATTCGTTAATCCGTTCTGTTGCACAAGAATACGGTCTCACTTGCCAAAGACCCACTGGCCCCACAGAGAACTGAGGACAGCGGCATGGCAATTCTTGGCATCAACGCCACCACCGCAATAGCGACCTTTCCAGAGCTGCTGACAGCGGAACAGGTGGCGGAGCTGCTTGGCGTGTCCACTGCCACCGTGAGCCGATGGGGCGCGCTACGCGTACACGGCGCAGATGTGGGGCCGCCGTGCTACACGCTATCCGATCGCGTAAGACGTTGGGACGCAGCGGAAGTCCGCGCGTGGCTCAAGCAGGTGCGCCGCTAAGTGGCCGGATCAGTACCGCGCGGCATCCGAAAGCGGACGAATTCAGCCGGCCAGGCGCGCTACCAAGTGCGCTACCTGGTGCGCGATCCAAACTCCCCGTCAGGATGGGTCGAGACGTCATCGACGTTTGCCACCATGCGGGAAGCGCGCGCGTTCAAGGCCGATCGCGACGGCGAGGCGGCGATCGGCGCCCGACGATTCGACCCCAGACTTGGCCGCGCCAGCCTCTCCGCTATCTGGACGCAATACAGCGCATCGAAGCAGCCGGCCGTTTCCCCCAAGACGTGGAGCGGCTACGCGCAGCATTGGGAGCTACGTATCAGCCCGCGCTTCGGCCATGTCCCGGTTGACGAGATCAGCCGGAAGGACGTGCAGCAGTTCATCGGCGGCCTCACCGTGGGCCCGTGGGCCAAACTCGCCACGCTCCGGCTGCTGCGCTCGATTCTCGACATGGCTCGCGAGGACGGCCGAATTCACATCAACCCGGCCCAGGGTGTGTCATCCGGTCGGATTCCGGCGCGGGAACGTCACCGCTACCTCTCCGCCACGGAAGTCGCCGCCCTGGCACACGCCTGCGGCGACCAAGGCGACATCGTCACAATCCTGGCCTTTACCGGTCTGCGCTGGTCCGAACTCGTCGGCCTGCGCGTCGGCGACATCGACCTCAAAGCACGCCGCCTCTACGTCCGCCAAGCCGCCCCGGACGTAGAGGGCCGAATCATCGTCGGGCCGCCGAAAACTCGCGCAGCCGTCCGAACCGTCCCACTCCCCCGAATCGTCATCGACGCGCTGAAGCCACGAATCGAAAACCGCTCGACTAAAGAGCAAGCGATCACATCACCAAATGGCGGCTTCCTGAGATCAAACAACTGGCGCAGACACACCCACTGGAACAAAGCCCTCAAGAAAACCGGCCTGGCGCCGCTGACGATCCACGACCTCCGCCACACGTACGCCAGCCTCGCCCGCAAATCCGGGGCCGACCTCCGCTACGTCCAGAAGACCATGGGGCACTCGACCCCGACCGTCACCGCCAACATCTACAGCGACCTCTACTCAGACGAACTCGACCACGTCGCTACGAATCTCGACCGGCTCAATGACGTCGCCAAAGACCAGGCGAACGGACAGGAACCGGACACACCGAAACATCCATAGAGTGCTGTCACCGCGTCCGTGCAGCTCAAGATTGGTGGCCAGGGGCGGGATCGAACCGCCGACCTTCCGCTTTTCAGGCGGACGCTCATGCCGACTGAGCTACCTGGCCGGAAGGCAGCATGTGCCTGGCCGTATCGGCGACCCTGACGGGACTCGAACCCGCGACCTCCGCCGTGACAGGGCGGCGCGCTAACCAACTGCGCCACAGGGCCATGCTCTGCTACTGCTCCGCGATACCCGCATCGCAGGGTACCCCCTACGGGATTCGAACCCGCGTTACCGCCTTGAAAGGGCGGCGTCCTAGGCCGTCTAGACGAAGGGGGCAGAACCGAATCTCTCCGGGGCACTCGCAACGTGGTCATCATTGGGAGCCACGTCAGCTTAGGTCACCGCGGGCCGAATCCTCAAACGAGCTTCGCCCGGGCACGCAGTATCCTGGGACTCCGCGCCCCTATAGCTCAGTTGGTAGAGCTACGGACTTTTAATCCGCAGGTCCCAGGTTCGAGTCCTGGTGGGGGCACCGAGAACGCACCGAGAACGCATCGAGAACCACGAATTCGCCCGCCGTCGACGCCGGGCAGTACCCCGGCCGATCACCCGCGGCCACCGTTCAGACCGCCCGCGCAACCGGCCCAACCGCGGCCGCCGATCGTGCCGATCGACGGGCTCCTGGCAACGAGCGGCACCAACCAAGCCGCGCATGGTCAGCCCGCGTTCAGAGCCGCACATCGCTTGGCTATGCTGCGGCTATGCTTCCCGAAATGAGTCAGGATGGAATCCAACCCAACGCGCCCGTCGCCCTGGTGACAATGGAAATCCGGCACCCGGCAACGGATTCCCTCACCGAATCAACGAGCCGGGAACTCAAACACCTCCTCATGAACGACTTGCCGATCGAGCGCCAGGCGCAGGACGTGAGTTGGGGAGTGACGGCCCCCGGCGCCGCCCCGACCCCCGTTGCGGACCGCTTCGTCCGCTACGGCAACCGGGACAACACCGTTTCGGCCTCACTGAAGAACCAGGCGATCGTCGTCGAAACCAGCGCTTACCGCGACTTCGAGACCTTTTGCGACCTCGTGTTACGGGTCGCCGACGCCCGCGCGCAGGTTTCGTCGATCGTCGGGGTAGAGCGCATTGGCCTGCGATACGTCCTCGAGATCCGGGTCCCGGTTGGGGTCGACGGCCGGGTCAACTGGGGCAACTGGATTGACGAGCAACTGCTCGGGCCCTACCGCATCGCTCCGGGCGGCCTGTCGCTGACCGAGTGGCAGGGTGCCGCGGTCTACCGCGAACCCCAACCGGGCAAGTCGCTGATTCTGCGGTACGGGCCGGGTGTGGGCCAGGCGCTGGATCAGAGCTACCATCTGCGCCGCATCACGCCGCCGCAGACCGGTCCGTTCTTCCTCATGGATATCGACAGCTTCTGGACTCCGGTGGGGGGCTCCATTCCGGAATACAACCGAGACGCGCTCGTGTCCACCTTGACCGACTTGTACGGTCCCGCCCGCGAGGTGTTCCAGGACCTGATCACCGCCCGCCTCAAAGACGAGCTGCTGCGCCAATAAACCAGTCAGGCGAGGCGCCGACTACCTCAGCACCGCACTGGTGTAGGTCACGTCGGCGAACACCGTCGCAAGTTCGTCGTCGGGATATTCGAAGCCATTGGCTTGGTGGAGTTCCTTGACGGTGTGCGACGACGTCTGCCAACCCTGGCGAGATAGATGCTCGATGACATGGCTGCGTTTCCCGTGATACACCAGGTCGTTGAAGTCGATGTCGAACCCGAGTTCGCTCATCCGGTCGTGATGGGAGCGCCACCGCTCGTCGGCGAAAACCTTGGTGTCCGGCACGAATTCGAACGCCAGCCGGCTGCCGGGTGCGCTCAACCCGCTGATGTTGTCGAATAGCGCGTCCTGCGCGTCCTCAGGAAGGTAGACCAGCAACCCTTCGGCGCTCCAGGCCGAGGGGACCTGACCGTCGAATCCCGCCGCCTGCAGCGCGGTGTCCCAGTCGTCGCGCAAATCGACCGCGACGGTGCGACGCCGGGCGGTGGGCTCGGCGCCGAGACCGCTCAGCGTTGACGTCTTGAACGCGATCACTTCTGGCATGTCGACCTCGTAGACGACGGTGCCCTTCGGCCACGGCAGCCGGTAGGCGCGGGCATCCAGGCCGGACGCCAGGATGACCACCTGGCCGATGCCGTTTCCCGCGGCCTCGAGGAAGAACCGGTCGTAGAACCTGGTCCGGCAGGCCATCCCGCGGGCCACCCGCTGCGGGTCGAACTCGGAATCTTCATCGACCGGAATCTGCCCGTCCACCATCCGGGTATAGACGTCCATGCCGACCGCTCGCACCAATGGCGCGGCGAACGGGTCGTCGATCAACGCAAACTCGCGGCTAGCGGCCAGCGCGCGCTGAGCGGCCACCATGGTTGCCGTCGCGCCGACGCTCGTCGCGAGATCCCAGCGATCACGATCGGCACGCACCATGGAAGTTCCTTCGTCGAACCAGAAAAAAGATAGATAACCTAGTTACTATCACATGCTCGATCGCACCTGGCGGGCTACTCTGACCAACCATGATCGACTTCGCCCAGCGCACCATCGATCTCGCCCGCCAGAACGTCGCCGAGGGCGGCCGCCCCTTTGCGACGGTCATCGTCAAAGACGGCGCGATCCTTGCCGAGAGCGCCAACCAGGTTGTGCAGACCAACGACCCGACCGCTCACGCCGAGATCGTGGCCATCCGCGCGGCCTGTATCAAACTGGGCACCGAGCACCTGGTTGGTACCACCATCTACGCGCTGGCCCATCCATGCCCGATGTGCCTGGGCTCCCTCTATTACTGCTCACCCGACGAAGTCGTATTTCTGACGCTGCGTGATGCGTTCGAGCCGCATTACGTCGATGTGCGCAAATACTTCGAGCCCGCCACCCTCTACGACGAGTTCGCCAAGCATTGGAAGAACCGACGCCTGCCGATGCGCCATGAATCTCGTCCCGAAATCAGGGCTGCTGCCGTAGAGGTCTTCAAGTTCTGGCAGGAACGTAACGGCGGCGAGCGCATAGCGAGCATCGACTCGCCCGGCTGACCCGGCGCAACCTTGACAGCACATCAACCTGCACTATTATTTGCGTATGCACGCAAATAATAGACCAACGAGGTTGCCCGACGACCAGGCCGGCCTCGTGGTCGAGGTGTTCCGGATGCTCGCCGACGCCACCCGCGTGCAGATTCTGTGGTCCCTGGCAAATACCGAGATGTCGGTCAACGAGTTGGCCGAACACGTACGCAAGCCGGCGCCATCGGTGTCCCAGCATCTGGCCAAGCTGCGGATGGCGCGCTTGGTGCGCACCCGCCGCGACGGTACGACGATCTTCTACAGCCTGGAAAACGACCACGTGCGCCAACTCGTCATCGACGCGGTCTTCAACGCCGAGCACGCCGGCCCCGGCGTGCCCCGCCACCACCACGGCGACGGACTGCAGGCAGTCCCCGCAACACCAGACGCGGGATAACCGAATCCGCTAGCACCACAACATAGTTCACATTGAGGAGGTAACGATCATGGTAGCCACCCACACCCATGACGCGCCGCACGCGCACGACCACCAGCACGGCGACATGACCCACAGCCACGCGCACACCAGCCATGAGCACGAGCACGTCGCCCACGAGCACCCGCACTCACACGACGACGGGACCCAGCACACCCACGAGCACGTCCATCAGCGCGGCCTCGAAGGCCTCGAAGGCCTTGAAGGCCCTGAAGGCCGTAAAGAGGTGCACAGCCACACCCACGGCTAAGTCGAGGGTTCAGACCTTCGGGCAGTAGTGCGCGGGGTTGTCGCGCTCATCCAGGGGCGGCAAATTGCGCGCCGGCGTCTGCACCAACGGGGTGTCGGCCGGGATCCGCCCACTGACCCGGTCCCAGCCGGCCCGCGCCCGCGGGTGCTTCCGGTACCGGCGCGGCACGACGGCGAAGACCAGTCGGACAAGGTCGCCGAAGCGCCGGTGCAGCCATTCATCCCGGCGTGACCACTGGTAGCCCATTGGTTCGCGCACCGGCGGATCGTAGAGCCCGACCGTGAGCCAGACGAAGAACGGCGCCAGCAGCCTGCGCTGCAACGCCCACAACTTGTCCGGAATCCATTGGGCGAAGGGAGGTTTGGGCAACTCGGTCAAATCCAGCACGGCCCGCGCCGCAAAGTTGTTCTCCAGCACGTTGCGACACATGTGGTCCCAGTAGACCTGAAATTCCTCCCAGGACGCCGGCACCGGCCGCATGCTCATGCCGTACATCCGATACCACTGGACGTGTTCGTCGAAAAGCTGACGCTTCTGCGCCTCGGTCAGGCCGCCGCAGAACCGCTCGGCGACGTGCAGGGTCCCGACGAAGAACGTGGCATGCGCCCAATAGAAGACGTCCGGGTTCAACGCGTGGTAGCGGCGCCCCGCCGCGTCGACGCCCTTGATGTCCACGTGGTAGTCGCGTACCTCGGCGCCGGTGACCGGAGCCCGGTCGCCGTCGAAAACCACGCCGCCGATCGGGTACAACGACCGCAACAGTCGCGGCCAGCGCTCCCGAAAGAACGTCGAATGCTCCTCGACCGCCGCACCCAGCTGCGGATGCATGTTCTGCATGGACCCGGCCCACGGACCCTGCAGCATGCCGCGCCAGTCGCCGAAGTATCGCCAGGTCAGCGAATCCGGGCCGAGCGGCACCGGTGGTGCGTCGTAACCCAGCGGCGAAACCGGGCAACCGGCCGCTACCGAGTCGTTCGGCGCCACAGCGGCAGCGCCACCCGTCGAGGGATGCACCTTAGCGCTGGTCAGCGGGCACGAAGCAGACGTATCTTGAGTCACTGATGGTTTCCCGGTGGATTAGGGCGACGTCAGCAATTCTGACTACACGCGTTGTCACATGAAGTTTAGGAGCGATGTGCAGGCCGGTCAAAAACGAGGCCGCTGGACCGGCGTCCCGCTGGAAGATCGCCACGCCGTACGTCGGGAAAATCTGATCGCCGCCGGCGTGCAACTGCTCGGCGGGAAGGACGGGCCGGCGCTGACCGTACGTGCCGTCTGCCGCAAGGCGGCCCTGACCGAGCGCTACTTCTATGAAAGCTTCACCGACCGCGAACACTTCGTGCGCGCGGTGTACGACGACGTCTGTACCCGGGCCATGACCACACTCATGTCGGCCAATACCGCCCGGGAAGCCGTGGAAAGATTCGTCGCCCTGATGGTCGATGATCCGGTGCGCGGGCGGGTGCTGCTGTTGGCGCCGACGGTGGAACCGGTACTGACCCGCTCCGGCGCGGAGTGGATGCCCAACTTCATCGAGCTGCTGCAGCGCAAGCTCTCCCGCATTGTCGATCCGGTTGTGCAGAAACTGGTCGCCACCAGCTTGATCGGCGCTCTGACCGGCCTGTTTACCGCCTACCTGAATGGTCAACTAGGAGCTACCCGCCAGCAATTCATCGACTACTGCGTCGACATGCTGCTCAATGCGGCGGCCAGCCATGTGCCGCACCGACCCGGCCACGAAGCCGGGCAGCCAGCAGCGGCGCGGCCTCGCGACTGACGTCGCCACCACCACGACCGGGGGACTCACCGGGCTTCGAGCAAACTTGTTGATACCGGTCGACACAGATATATTGAGTGCAACCCATCGACACAGATACCGGAGGGACTATGTCAGCCCAGCTGACTGACTTACAGCTGCTGCACGAACTCGAACCGGTCGTCGAGAAGTACCTCAACCGGCACATCAGCATGCACAAGAACTGGAACCCGCACGACTACATCCCATGGTCGGACGGGAAGAACTATTACGCGCTCGGCGGCCAGGATTGGCATCCCGAGGAGAGCAAGCTTTCCGACGTCGCCCAGGTGGCCATGGTGCAGAACCTGGTCACCGAGGACAACCTGCCGTCCTATCACCGTGAGATCGCGATGAACATGGGCATGGACGGCGCCTGGGGACAATGGGTCAACCGCTGGACCGCCGAGGAGAACCGGCACGGCATCGCGCTGCGCGACTACCTGGTGGTGACTCGATCGGTCGATCCCGTGGAGCTGGAGAAACTTCGCCTGGAGGTGGTCAACCGGGGCTTCAGCCCGGGCCAGAACCACCAGGGCGACTTATTCGCAGAGAGCGTCACCCACTCCGTCATCTATGTCAGCTTCCAGGAGCTGGCAACCCGGATTTCACACCGCAACACCGGCAAGGCCTGCAACGACCCAGTCGCCGACCAGCTCATGGCCCGGATCTCAGCCGACGAGAATCTGCACATGATCTTCTACCGCGACGTCAGCGAGGCCACGTTCGACCTCGCCCCCAACCAGGCGATGAAGTCGTTGCACCTGATCCTGCGTAACTTCCAGATGCCCGGCTTCCAGGTGCCCGAGTTCCGGCGCAAGGCCGTCTTTATCGCCGTTGGAGGCGTCTACGACCCACGCATCCACCTCGACGAGGTCGTCATGCCGGTGCTGAAGAAGTGGCGCATCTTCGAGCGCGAGGACTTCACCGGTGAGGCCGCCCGCATGCGCGATGATCTTGCCCTGCTGATCAAGGAGCTCGAGCTGGCCTGCGAGAAGTTCGAGGTGTCCAAACAGCGCCAACTCGACAGGGAAGCCCGTACTGGCAAGAGGGTCACCGCACACGAGCTGCACAAGACCGCGGGCAAGCTGGCGATGAGCCGGCGGTAGCCCGGCTCGGGACAATAGATGCGTATCGGCTCAATCGAGCTTGCCAGCCCGGTTGTGCTGGCACCGATGGCCGGTGTGACGAATGTCGCGTTCCGCACCCTGTGCCGTGACTTCGGTTCGATGCGTGGCGACCCGCTGCGTCCGGCTTCGCCGCCCTTGCGATCGCCACGGGAACAGGCGAAGGTCGGCACCGTCAGCGGACTCTACGTCTGCGAAATGGTGACCGCCCGCGCGCTGGTCGAACGGCACCCGGTCACCATGCACATGACGACGTTCGCCCCGGACGAATCGCCCCGCTCGCTGCAGCTCTACACCGTCGACCCGGACACCACCTACGCGGCCGCGCGGATGATCGCCGACGAAGGCCTGGCCGACCACATCGACATGAATTTCGGTTGCCCAGTGCCCAAGGTGACCAAGCGCGGCGGCGGGGCGGCCCTGCCGTTCAAGCGACGGCTGTTCGGCCGAATCGTGGCCGCGGCAGTGCGCGCCACCGAAGACACCGGGATACCGGTGACGGTCAAGTTCCGCATCGGCATCGACGATGCCCACCACACCCATCTGGACGCTGGTCGCATCGCGGAAGCCGAGGGCGCCGCCGCAGTCGCCCTGCACGCCCGTACGGCCGCGCAACGTTACTCCGGCACCGCCGACTGGGACCAGATCGCCGAGCTCAAGCAGCAGGTCACGACCATTCCGGTGCTGGGCAACGGCGACATCTACGACGCCAGCGACGCGCTGGCCATGATGGCCACCACCGGCTGTGACGGCGTGGTCATCGGCCGCGGATGCCTGGGCCGACCATGGCTATTCGCCGAGTTGTCGGCCGCCTTTACCGGCCGCCCGGCTCCCACCCCGCCCACACTCGGTCAGGTCGCCGACGTCATCCGCCGCCACGGAGCCCTACTGGCGGCACACTTCGGTGAGGACAAGGGCATGCGCGATATCCGCAAGCACATCGCCTGGTACCTGCATGGGTTCCCGGCCGGATCAGACGTCCGGCGAGCGTTAGCGCTGGTCAAAACGTTGAGCGAACTCGACGACCTGCTGAACCGGTTGGACGGCAGCGTCCCGTTCCCGACTGCCGGCAACGGCCCCCGCGGCCGGCAGGGCTCACCCGCCCGGGTGGCCCTTCCCGACGGTTGGCTGGACGACGCCGACGACTGCCGGGTGCCCGACGGAGCCGACGTCATGCATTCTGGTGGTTGAACCGACACTCTTCCGAGATCGCGTCTGCGACCACAAGTCAGTACGATGTGGGCTTTATGCATGGCGCGGCGCCGATCGGCTCGGCGCTGCGCTGACGTGTGCACGGACAACCCAAATGTCCGGATCATATTTTCGGAGGCCGATGGGACATGAGTGACGGCGACAAAGACGCCACTCCTGACCTTCGGCGCGTGTCCGGCTCCCGCAACGACGCCCAACCGGTCACCCTGAACCCGCCGGCGACACTGGGCGCCGCGCCGTGGGAGCGGTTGTTCGCGCCGCCGCCCGAGGACAGCTTGCTCCGCTGGTCGGGAGTGTCATCCGGCGATGCGGCCGGACATCACGGCGGCCCGGACCACGCAGAGCCCGCAGAGGTCGGCTGCCACGTCAACGGCGGAGTCAGCGTCGCGGAGCTGATCGCCAAACTCGGCGCACCTGCGCCCGCCCGTCCCACCCATCGCCACAGCGCGCCGGACCCCGATCCCGTCGCGGAGCCGTCGCAACCATCCCGGATGGACGTGGCGGTCCCCGACGACGCGGACCAACTGGACACCCAGGTCATCGCCATTCCGGCCTACTCTTCAGAACTCCTCTCCGAGCTGCCCGACCTCGGGTCGGCCGCCTTCGCACCGGAAACCGCCGCATCCGAGCCACCCGAGGGCGAGCCGGCCGCGTCGTCGCGGGCACCTGTCGTCAAGCGCTCAAAAACCCCGAAGCGCCGGGAGAACCGGACAAAGAAACCGCGTTCGCGCCGGCGGCCGATGCTGCTGGCCGGGCGGTCACTGGCGGCCATGTTCGCCGTGCTGGCGCTGGTCCTGACCGGCGGGGCGTGGCAGTGGAGCGCATCGAAAAACGAACGGCTGAACACGGTAAGCGCGCTCGACCCGAACTCCGGCGACATCGTCGACCCCAACGGGCAGTACGGCGACGAAAACTTCCTGATCGTCGGCATGGACTCGCGCGCCGGCGCGAATTCCGAGATCGGTGCCGGTGACACCGAGGACGCCGGCGGTGCCCGGTCGGACACCGTCATGCTGGTCAACATCCCGGCGAACCGGAAGCGGGTGGTGGCGGTGTCGTTCCCCCGCGACCTGGCGATCACCCCCATCCAGTGCGAGGCATGGAATCCCGACACCGGCAAGTACGGCCCGATCTACGACGAGAAGAGGGGGACGTGGGGTCCCCGGATGGTCTACACCGAAACGAAGCTGAACTCGGCGTTTTCTTTCGGCGGCCCGAAATGCCTGGTGAAGGTCATCCAGAAGCTGTCCGGCCTGAGCATCAACCGCTTCATCGCCATCGACTTCGTCGGTTTCGCGCGAATGGTCGAAGCCCTCGGCGGCGTCGAGGTGTGCAGCACCACTGCGCTGCGCGACTACGAATTGGGCACGGTGCTCGAACACGCCGGACGTCAGATCATCGACGGGCCGACGGCCTTGAACTATGTGCGAGCCCGCCAAGTCACCACCGAGAGCAACGGCGACTACGGTCGCATCAAACGTCAGCAACTGTTCTTGTCGTCACTGCTGCGTTCGCTGATCTCCGAGGACACGTTGATGAACCTCAACAAGCTCAACAACGTCGTCAACATGTTCATCGGCAACAGCTACGTGGACAACGTCAAGACCAAGGATCTGGTACAGCTGGGCCAGTCGTTGCAGCACATGGCGGCCGGCCACGTCACGTTCGTCACCGTGCCCACCGGCGTGACGGACCAGAACGGCGACGAGCCGCCCCGGACGGCCGACATGAAAGCGCTGTTCGCCGCCATCATCAACGACGATCCGTTGCCGTTGGAGAACGACCACAACGCGCAGACGCTGGGGAACTCGCCGACGACGGCGCCGACCACGACGAAGAAGGCGGCCCCGCCCAACACCACCGGCGAGGTCCAGCGCGAACAGGTGATCACCACGTCGCCGCAGGAAATCACGGTGCAGGTCTCGAACGGGACCAGTACCGCCGGCCTGGCGACCACCGCGGCCAACCAGCTCAAGCGAAACGGCTTCAACGTGATGACGCCGGACGACTACCCGAGTTCGTTGAAGGCCACCACGGTCTTCTTTTCCCCGGGCAATGAGCAGGCCGCGGCGACCGTGGCCGCGGCATTCGGCAATTCGAAAGTCGAGCGGGTCACCGGGATCGGACACGTGGTTCAGGTCGTTCTCGGCCCGGATTTCAGTTCGGTGTCCACCCCGCCGCCCAGCGGCTCGTCGGTCAGCATGCAGATCAACCGGAATTCCAGCACCCCGCCGACCAAGCTGCCCGAGGATCTGACGGTCACCAACGCCGCCGACACCACCTGCGAGTAAGCGCTTCACGGCGTATCCGGCGTCGAGAACGTAGGCTTTATCACATGCGAACCGCTTACCACGAGCAACTCTCGGAATTGTCCGAGCGGCTCGGTGAGATGTGCGGGCTGGCAGGCATCGCCATGGAGCGGGCAACCCAAGCCTTGCTGCAGGCCGATCTGGTGTTGGCCGAACAAGTGATCTCCGACCACGAAAAGATCGCAACGCTGAGCGCCCGCGCCGAGGAAAGCGCGTTCGTCCTGCTGGCCCTGCAGGCCCCGGTCGCCGGTGATCTTCGGGCGATCGTGAGCGCGATCCAGATGGTGGCCGATATCGACCGGATGGGAGCACTTGCCCTGCACGTCGCCAAAATCGCCCGCCGGCGGCATCCGCAGCATGCGTTACCCGAAGAGGTCAAAGGCTATTTTGCCGAAATGGGCAGAGTCGCAGTCGAATTGGGCAACAGCGCGCAGGAGGTCGTGTTGTCCCGCGACCCGGAGAAAGCGGCCCGGATCCGCGAGGAAGACGACGCGATGGACGATCTGCACCGGCATTTGTTCAGCGTGCTGATGGACCGGGAATGGAAGCATGGCGTGGCAGCGGCAGTCGACGTGACGCTGCTGGGCCGGTTCTACGAACGCTTCGCCGACCATGCCGTCGAAGTGGCGCGACGCGTGATCTTCCAGGCGACCGGGAGATTCCCCGAAGACGAGACGACGCCACACTCGCGCTAATTCGAGCGCGCTAACCGAAACGCCCGGAGATGTAGTCCTCGGTGGATTTCTGGCTCGGGTTGGAGAAGATCTTCTCGGTGTCGTCGATTTCTATCAGGCGCCCCGGCTTGCCTACGGCCTCCAGATTGAAGAACGCCGTCTGATCGCTCACCCGGGCGGCCTGCTGCATGTTGTGCGTGACAATGACGATCGTGTAGTCCTGCTTCAATTCACTGATCAGGTCTTCGATCGCCATCGTGGAGATGGGATCCAGTGCCGAACATGGCTCATCCATGAGCAACACGTCGGGCTGGACCGCGATGGCCCGTGCGATACACAACCGCTGCTGCTGCCCGCCGGATAACCCGCCGCCAGGCTTGTCGAGCCTGTCTTTGACCTCGTCCCACAGGTTGGCGCCGCGCAACGAATATTCGGCAGTTTCGTCGAGCACCTTGCGGTTGCGCAGGCCCTGCAACTTCAGGCCGGCGACCACGTTGTCGCGAATCGACATCGCGGGGAACGGGTTGGGCCGCTGGAAAACCATCCCGATCGCCCGCCGCACCCCGACCGGGTCGATGCCGGGCCCGTAGATGTTTTCGTCGTCGAGCAGCACGGTGCCTTCGACGCGCCCGCCGGGGACCACTTCGTGCATCCGGTTCAGCGTGCGTAACACCGTGGTCTTGCCGCACCCCGACGGGCCGATGAACGCCGTCACGCTGCGAGGCAGAATCGACAAGGACACATCGGCGACGGCCTGAAACGACCCGTAATAGATGTTGACGTCCTTGAGGTCCAACCGCTTGGCCACTCTGAGTGCTCCTGCCTACGACTTCTTGGGGACGAGGATGGCGGCGACCACCCTGGCGCCGATATTTATCATCGCGATCAGCAACATCAGCGTCAGCGCGGCGCCCCACAGTCGGTCTGTGGGGACCGGGCTGATGCCGGCGCCCGTCGTCGCCTGGTCATACATCATGCCCGGCAGCGACCCCATGAATCCGCTGAATATGTCGAAGTTCATTGTCTGTGCATAACCAACCAGGATCAGCAGCGGCGCCGTCTCCCCCATCACCCTGGCCAAGGCCACCAGGATGCCGGTCACGATGCCGGACAAGCCGGTCGGTATCACGATCTTGGCGATGGTCTTCCACTTGGGCGCTCCCAGCGCGTAGCTGGCCTCACGCAGATCTACCGGGACGATGCGCAGCATCTCTTCGGTCGACCGCACGATCACCGGCAGCATCAATAACACCAGCGCCAGTGACACCGCGAGCTGGGAGCGGGGCAAGCCCAGGACCGCGACCCACAGGGCATAGATGAACAGCGCCGCCACGATCGACGGCACGCCGGTCAGGATGTCCACCATGAAGGAGACCACCCTGCGCAGCGCGCCGGCGCCGCCGTATTCGACCAGATAGATGGCCACCAGGACGCCGATCGGGATGGATATCGCCGCACACACCAGACCTTGCAACACCGTGCCGACGATCGCGTGGTAGGCGCCACCGCCGGCTTTCAATGACGTCATCCCGGCCTGTGAATGCGTCCACCAGGTGCTCGACATGACCGTCCGGACGCCGTTGACCAGCACCGAGCCCAGCACCCAGGCTAGGGGCGTCAGCGCGACCGCCATCGACAGTGTGACCAGCACGGCGGCCGCGTTGTTGGTGACTCGACGGCGCCGGCCTAATGCGGGCAGTGCGCGTGCTTTGACCGGCCGATCCAGCATCGAGGTCATCGGGTGGCCCTTCCCGCTCCGGCCAGGGCCGTGCGTGCCGCGGCATTGACCACGAAGGTGAGCAGGTAGAGCATCAGTCCTGCGGCCAGGTAGGCACCGGCTTGGTAGGGGTTGTCGAGACCCGATGCGGCGGCGGCGATCTTGGTGGCGAAGGTCGAACCACCATCGAACAGCGACCAGCCGAAGGCTTGCTGGGTACCGTGCAAAATGATCAACAGCGCCACCGTTTCGCCCAGGGCCCGTCCCAGGCCCAGCATCGCGCCGCTGATGTATCCGGACCGTCCGAACGGCAACACGGTTGTCGTGACGACCTCCCAGCGGGTGGCGCCGAGCGCCAGCGCCGCCTCGATCTGGCCGTGCGGGGTCTGGGCGAACACTTCGCGCGTGACCGCGGTGATGATCGGCAGGATCATCACCGCCAGGACGATGCCGCCGGTGAAGACGTTGCCCCCGCCCCTGATTGAGGTATTGCCGCCGGCGAACAGGAAACAGTGACCCAAGGTGTGGTTGAGCCAGGTCGCGACCGGTCGCAGGCGTGGCGCCAGCACGTGCAAACCCCACACGCCGTAGATGATCGACGGCACCGCGGCCAGCAGATCGACCAGGTGGGCCAGCGGCATGGCGAACCGTCGCGGCGCATACTGCGTCAGGAAGATGGCCACGCCCAGCGCGACGGGCATGGCCAGCACCAGAGCGAATAGCGATACGAACGTGGTCACCCGGAGCAGATCGGGGATTCCGAAGTGCATCGCCGACGGGTCGGCGGTCTTCCAGGTTCCGCCGTAGGTCAAGAAGTTTTCTTTGTTGCGCGCCAGTGCCGGTATCGCACGCCACAGCAGAAACGCGCCGATCGCGGCGATCAGAACGATGATCAAGACGCCGGAACCCTGCGACAGCCGGCGAAACAGCCGGTCTCCCAGACTGGGTTTGCCGTTGCCCCAAGGGTTGATGGAGGTTGCCGGCGGCTCCGGAAAAGGTGCGGCGACAATCGCGCGCGGCTCGGCTGGGTTGGGCACTGTCACTGCGATCCCGTCGATCCTGTTGGCTCGTCTTCCATCAGCGTCGTTCGTGGTCAAGCAGTCACTGCAGGGCGTTTATGGCGGTGACCAGGCGTTCTTTTACTCTATCTGGCACCGGAACGTAGCCGGCCGACGGAAGGCCAGTCTGACCGTTGTTGACGGCAGTGGTGAGAAACGCCTTGACCGCGGCACCGATGTCGGGCGGGTATCCCTTCGAGCACACAATCTCGTAGGTCGCCAGTACCAACGGATAGGCACCCGGGTCCTGGATGGCGAAGATCGAGTTCAGCTCCAGAACGAGGTCGTTTCCGCTGGCCGCAAACGTGACGGAGTCGATTGCCTTGCGAGCCGTTTCCTCGGTGAGCGGCACGACGCTGTTGCCGGTGTCGATCTGGGCGAACGGTATACCGGCGCGGTCAGCGAAGCCTTTCTCGACATAACCGATCGAGCCTGGCGTGACCTGTACGGCTTGGATGACACCGGCCGACCTTTCGACGCCTTCCCCGACGCCGCCGTGAAACTCGCCGCCGACACCTCGGCTCCAGCTTTGCGGCGCGGCGGCGGTCAGATACTTCTGAAAGTTGTCGGTGGTTCCCGACGAATCCTTGCGGTACACCGGGATGATTTTGGTATTAGGAAGTGCCACACCAGGATTGAGGGCCGCAAGGATCGGGTCGTTCCACGTCCGGATGGAGCCGCTGAAGATCTTGGCCATCGTATCGGCGTCGAGGACCAGGGTTTTTACCTCAGCGAGGTTGTACACCAACGCAATTGGCCCGAATACCAGCGGCAGGTCCCAGGCCGGGTTTCCTTTGCACCGGTTGGCCGCCGGACCGATCTGTTCGGCGACCAGGGGCGAGTCCGATCCCGCGAAGTCAACATGCCCGGCGATGAACTGCTCGCGACCGGCGCCTGACCCGGTCGGGTTGTAGGACACCTTCTTGCCCGGACACGCCCGACCCCACACCTGGTTGAACAACGCCATGGCGTTCTGCTGGGCAGTCGATCCCTCGGCCGTCAGCGCATCGCGGCCGCTGCAGTCGGCCTTTGCCAGCGGTGCTCCGGAGCCATTCGCCGAGGAACCACCGAGGTTTTGATCGCTACCGCATGCGGTGAGGATCCCACCGCAGGCGGTGATTACCGCCACCGCCGCCGCAAATGCCCTGCCCACCGTGTCGAGCCTCATCGATCTCGCTCCCTGAATGCATTTCGACGATTGCGGCGCTGCACGGCCGTCTTCAGGACGAATTGCCAAGTCAACCATTAACTATGCGTCGTGCCGGAACTTGCCGGTTGGCGATCGTCAGTCGAGTCCCGGATCCGAGCCGGGCAGCGCGTAGGCCGTGTCGACGCTATGGGTGACAAATCCCAGGCTGTGATAGGTCCGCATGGCTGCGACGTTGTCCGACTCCACATACAGCATCACGGTGGGTTCTTGGGCAGTGCCGGCGCCGGCCAGCCGCCGCGCCAACGAGCTGAGACCGATCAACGTCAACGCCTTACCGAGTCCACGTCCTTGGGCTGCCGGATCGACGCCGAGAACGTAGACCTCGCCAAGGCCCGGCTGGTCGTGGTGAATCTTGGTCCAGTGGAAACCCAGCAGCTTGGCCTCGCGGCCCGAGGAAACATCGAACGCCAGGAAAAGGCCCGCCGGATCAAACCATGGTTCGCCGCGCCGTTCGGCCAACTGCAATTGCGTCCAGCCACCTTGTTCCGGGTGGTATGAGAACGCGGCGTTGTTGACCCGAAGCAGCTCGGCATCATCGGTCGGGCCGGCGTAGCGGCGGATCCGCAGCCCGTCGGGGATTGCCGGTTCGGGGATATCGCGCAGCGAGCGGCGCATCTGCACCAGTTCGCGCACCGGGGCCAGACCCAGCGCCGCGGCGGTGGCCCGCGCGGCTTGCAGGGTGCCGTGCGCCCAGAATTGGTTTTTCCCATGGGTTTTTGTCAGCGCGGCGCACACCATGGCGGTGCCGACACCGCGACGCCGGGCCTGCGGGTGAACGACCAACTCGGCCATCGCGGAATCGGCGTCGTGAGCCGGGCTCAGGTTGAGATAGCCGACAATCGCGTTGCCCGCTCTTGAATCAGAGACCACCAGATGGTGCGTGCGCTGCTGTCCCAATTCTCGCAGCACCTGCTCGCCCACCGGCGCTACGCCGTCGAATTCTGTTGCCGCCGAGATTATTTCGCGTACTTCCTGCTGCTGATCGGCTGTCAGCGCCGAGCGCCACTCCCCTGGCGTCACTGACTGCGCAGCGGGTCGACCAGCGGGTCCTGAAAATCTGCGGAGTCGGGTCCCGATCCTTCGTCGTCGGGCTCGACGACCGCGGTTCGGCCCCGCGCGGGCCGCACCGCCTTGTAACCAACGTTGCGGACGGTGCCGATCAGGGCTTCGTGCTCGGGGCCGAGTTTGGCCCGCAATCGCCGAACGTGCACATCGACAGTGCGGGTGCCGCCGAAGAAGTCGTATCCCCATACCTCGTGGAGTAGCTGCGCACGCGTGAAAACCCGTCCGGCATGTTGAGCGAGGTATTTCAGTAGTTCGAATTCCTTGTAGGTGAGGTCGAGCGGTCGGCCGCGAAGTCGCGCGGTGTAGGTGCCTTCGTCGATCACCAGTTCCCCCAGGCTGACCTTGCCGACGCCTTCCTGCTCGGATAGACCGCCGCGGCGGCCAACCACCAGGCGCAGTCGGGCGTCGATCTCGGCCGGCCCGGTACTGGGAAGCAGGATCTCATCCAGCCCCCAGTCAGCGCTGACTGCCACCAGCCCGCCCTCGGTCACCACGGCCAATACCGGCGCGGACCGGCCCGCAGTGCTCAGCAGACGGCACAGACCGCGCGCGGCCGACAGGTCGTTGCGCGCGTCGACAAGCACCGCATCCGCGTTACCGGCCTCCAGAAGCGACGAAGCCTCCGGCGGGGCCGTCCGCACGTTATGCGGAAGCAGCGACAGCGACGGCAGGACTGGGTCGGGATACAGCTCCGAGGTCAGTAGTAGTAATTCCAACGATCCCCTCCAGCGTCGGGGGAAGGCATCTCCCTGATTCAGCGCAACCGGTGAACTCTAGCGGCCAGATCGTCTAACGATAACTCGCCACCTGGTCTTTGGCCCGGCGACGACGCGGGCTTTGCCTGCCGAGGAGCCGGGCAATCGACACCAGCCCGGCGACGACGCGGGCTTTGCCTGCCGAGGAGCCGGGCAATCGACACCAGCCCGGGAGGCATGTCTCACGTGCTCACCGAATCGGCTGTCATGCCACCGTATCGAGTGTGCGGCGACGGCTTTGATTGTGCATGTAGGGCGGCTCTGACCACGATCGGCCGCCCTGACGGCACACTCGGTGCCACCAGCGCACACCCGGCGCCACCAGCGCACACCCGGCGCCACCAGCGCACACCCGACGCCACCAGCGCACACCCGACGCCACCAGCGCACACCCGACGCCACCAGCGCACACCCGACGCCACCAGCGCACACCCGACGTCAGGCCTGCGTCCAGCGGGTCAAAATTCAGATGCCGTCCACACGCTGCGCCCAAAATGGGCAACTTCAGACACGATCGCCATGAAACGCCGTGGACGGCGACGCCAGCGAACTCGGCCAGACGATCGGATAGCTCGGGGCGATAGGCCACAATATGCGGATGCGCAAGGTGCTGATCGGTGTCGCCGCCGTGGCCGTCGTCGTCCTCGGCGCTGTCGGCGTCGACTTCGGCGCCAGTATTTACGCCGAATATCGGCTTTCGACCAGCGTGCGCGAGGCAGCCAACCTGAACTCTGATCCCTTCGTCGCCATCCTCGGCTTTCCCTTCATCCCACAAGCGATGCGAGACCGCTACGGCGAGCTGGAGATCAAGGCGTACGCCATCGAGCACCCGACGGTGGGCACCGCCACGCTCGAAGCCACCATGCACTCCATCGATTTGTCTCACGCATCCTGGCTGATACGGCCCGACTCGAGGTTGTCGGTGCACGAGCTGGAAAGCCGCATCATCATCGACTCCATGCACCTGGGCCGCTACCTGGGAATGTCCGATCTGATGGTGCAGGCGCCTCCCCAGGAGAGCAACGATGCCACCGGCGGCACCACCGAATCGGGCATATCGGGCAGTCGCGGGCTCGTTTTCAGCGGAACACCGAAGTCAGCCAACTTCGATCGTCGGGTCAGTGTCGCGGTGGATCTGTCCATCGATCCTGGCAGCCGGGAGACCTTGGTGATCACACCGACCGGAGTGGTGACCGGCCCCGACACCGCGGACCAGCCCGTTCCGGACGACAAGCGGGAGGCGGTACTGCACGCCTTCAGTAGCAGGTTGCCCAACCAGAAACTGCCATTCGGGGTGGCGCCGAACACTGTGGGCGCACGCGGGTCGGACGTCATCATCGAAGGCATCACCTATGACGTCACCGTTGCGCTCACCGGATTTCGGCAGTCATGACCACCGGATCGACGCCCCATGGCAGCTCAACGCCGCCAGCCCCACCCCGACGAGGCTGTTGGCTTGATCACTACGCCATTGGGTAAGCTGACCGACGTGTCAGCCCGCCTCGAGCTCAAGCTCACCAAGCGACGCGCAGTTGATCTGTGTCGCGTCACGGGCTGTTGTTGTTGCTGTAGCTGCTGAGTAGCCGCGTCGTCCGCGCAGCGCTCGGAGCAGCCTCGGAGACCCACCGTGGCATATCTCCCACCTTTTCCGTGCAATCGGCGTATCTAGGAGTAATTCGTGTCGAGTGATACCACCCCCGCCCAACTGGGTGTGGATGTCCGCGGGCCGCGATTCGCCGCGTGGCTGACGACGGGAGTCCTGGGGCTCGTCTTGATCATTTCCGCCGTCAGCCCGGTAGCTGCCGCGGTCGCTTTGGGCATCCAGGCCGTCGTGTTCGCGGTCGGAGCCGCATTTGGGCCGCGCCGGCATCCCTATGGGCTGCTGTTCTCGACGTTTGTGTCGCCCCGCCTGAGCCCGGTGCGAGAACGAGAGCCGGTGCCACCGCTGAAGTTTGCCCAACTGGTCGGATTTGTTTTCGCGGTCTGCGGCATCATCGGCTTCGCCGTCGGCCCCGTCGTGGTGGGTGTCGTTGCGACTTCGTTCGCGCTGGCGGCCGCGTTCCTGAACGCGGCCTTCGGCATCTGCCTGGGCTGCCAGCTTTACCCGCTGCTAACCCGGCTGCGGCGCGGCGCCCTTCCCGCCTAACTGCTGTTTATCTGACGCTCATCGAAAGGATTCCCACCATGGCACGCTCCGACGTCCTGGTCTCTGCCGACTGGGCTGAGAGCAATCTCAGCAATCCGGGAGCAGCCAACGTCGTCTTCGTCGAAGTCGACGAGGACACCAGCGCATACGACGACGGCCACATCCCCGGTGCCATCAAGCTGGACTGGCGCACCGATCTGCAGGACCCCGTCAAGCGCGACTTCGTCGACGCCCAGCAATTCTCGAAATTGCTCAGCGACCGCGGCATCTCCAACGACGACACCGTGGTCCTCTACGGCGGCAACAACAACTGGTTCGCCGCCTACGCCTACTGGTATTTCAAGCTGTACGGCCACGAGAAGGTCAAGCTCCTCGACGGCGGCCGCAAGAAGTGGGAACTCGACGGCCGCCCGCTGTCCACCGACGCCGTCACCAGGCCCGCGACCTCCTACAGCGCGGCCCCGCCGGACAATGCCATCCGCGCATTCCGCGACGAGGTGATCGCGGCCATCGGCGTCAAGAACCTGGTCGACGTGCGATCCCCCGACGAATTCTCCGGGAAGATCCTGGCGCCGGCGCATTTGCCGCAGGAACAAAGCCAGCGGCCCGGCCATATTCCCGGGGCGATCAACGTGCCGTGGAGCAAGGCCGCCAACGAGGACGGCACCTTCAAGTCCGACGAGCAACTGGCCCAGTTGTACGCCGATGCCGGCCTGGACGGCGCGAAAGAGACGATCGCGTACTGCCGAATCGGGGAGCGGTCCTCGCACACCTGGTTTGTCTTGCACGAATTGCTCGGGCACAAGAACGTCAAGAACTACGACGGCAGTTGGACGGAATACGGCTCCCTGGTGGGTGCCCCGATCGAGTTGGGAAACTGATATGTGCACTGCGCCGAAGCAAGGACTGACGCTGCCTGCCAGTGTCGACCTGGAGAAGGAAACAGTGATCACCGGTCGTGTCGTGGACCGCGACGGCCAAGCCGTGGGCGGCGCCTTCGTCCGACTGCTGGACTCGTCCGACGAGTTCACGGCGGAGGTGGTCGCGTCGGCCACCGGCGACTTCCGGTTCTTCGCCGCGCCGGGCTCCTGGACGGTGCGCGCACTGTCGAAAGTCGGCAATGGTGACGCGGTGGTCAGACCGTCGGGCGCGGGCATTCACGAGGTCGACGTCAAGATCGCCTGACGGCCGCTCCAGGCTGATCCCGGATAGACTCATCCGCGTGGTGCTGTTCTTCGAGATCATGCTGATCCTGGCGACAGTGGTCATCTCCTGGTTCGCGCTGTATGCGCTGTATCGGCTGATCACCGACGAGTCGTGACCCCAGACGACGGCCGTGACGGGCCGGTTGCGGGCTCCGGCGACCGCGCCGTCGCTGGAATTTTTCAAGCGGCCGAACGCGCGAAGCTGACCGCGGCCCGCAATATTCCCGCCTTCGATGATTTGCCGCTGCCCGCCGACACCGCGAACCTGCGCCAAGGCGCCAGCCTGCACGACGCACTGCTGGCACTGCTGCCGCTGGTCGGTGTGTGGCGTGGCGAAGGGGAGGGCCGCGCGCACGACGGGGACTACCGCTTCGGCCAGCAGATCGTCGTCTCCCACGACGGCGGAGACTATTTGAATTGGGAAGCCCGGTCGTGGCGTCTCACCGACACCGGTGAGTACCACGAACCGGGTTTACGCGAGACGGGCTTCTGGCGTTTTGTCAGCGATCCCGACGACCCGAGCGAGTCGCAGGCCATCGAGTTGCTGCTGGCGCACTCCGCCGGTTACGTCGAGTTGTTCTATGGCCGCCCGCGCAACCAGTCGTCCTGGGAGTTGGTCACCGACGCGTTGGCCCGGAGCCGCTCCGGCGTGCTGGTCGGCGGGGCCAAGCGGCTCTACGGCATCGTCGAAGGCGGCGACCTCGCCTATGTCGAGGAGCGGGTGGACGCCGACGGCGGATTGGTACCCCATCTGTCGGCGCGCCTGTCCAGATTCGTGGGCTGACGACACGTGATCCGCTGACGGTCACCGGCCCATTTGTTGCCTTCGGCCACTGGTTCTGCGTGTACTGTTCGACGTCCGAGCAGCCGATACACCAAAGAAAGGAGCCGGCGGATGGCGCGCAGCAGGACACCCTCGCCGGTGGCTCGCTGGGTGGTGTCGGTAATCGGGGTGCTGTTGATCGGATATCTCGCCGCGGTAGCCCTGCAACCAGCGATTCTCGATCTGCTGCCGTCATGGCTGGGCTGGTTCGGCCGCCCGGGATCGATGGCGACCATCGCGGTCGTGGTGTCGGTTTTGATCGCGGTCTCGGTGCTGAACTTCCGGGGAAACAGCAGTCACCGGCTGGTGGGTGTTTCGTTCACCGTGATTGCATTGCTCATCACCATGAGCGCGGTGTTGGGCCTCAGCTCGTACTGGGGTTGTCATGACGCCAACCATCCGGCTTTTTTCACCCCGCTGATGTGGACCGCCCAACTAGTCAAAGGCAGCACCGGGGACACCTCGCTCAGCGGGCGCACCTGCCCCAATCCCACGCCCGTCGGCCTGGAACTGGCCCGCATAGCGGCGCTGTCGGCGATCTTCACCGGCTTGGGCGGCGTCGTGGTCGGCGTCTTCCGCTCCCAGGTGGACCGGCTGCGGGCCAACCTCGCCGACTCGGTCACCGCGATCGTGGGTGTCGACGACGACACCGAATCGATGGTCAGCGCGATCGCGCGGACGCTGGACCGGCGCAGCACCCTGGTGGTGATCACCAACGCCGGCGATGACCGGGTGCAGCGGGTCCGCAGGTTGGGCGCCCGGGTGGTGCTGGTCGACCTCAACGCCCCGTCCACCCTGGTGTCGCTGCGACTGTGGCGACATCTCGGGCGGCTCTATCTGATGTCGCCCGATCCGGCGACCAACCTGATGTGGCTGGACCTGATCGGTCGTCGGCTCGCCGAGATCGGCGACAAACAGCGGTTGCCGCTGATCGTTCGCATCGACGACCCGTGGCTGGCCGAGGCATGGCGGGCCCAGCAGTTCGGCGGCTCCGACACCAGATGGGCCGCCGACGTGGTCGGCCGGTACGAGGTGACCGCCGGCCGACTGCTCGACGGCATCATCGCGACACCCAATATACGGCGCGTATTTATCTGCGGCACTTCACAATTGACGCTGGCACTGTGTGCCGACCTGACTCGGCGAGCCCTCGAACGCGACTTCTACACCCCGCCCGGGGTGCCGCCGCTGCCGGCGCTCACGTTGGTGGAACGAGACGCCGACGACTACCTCAAGGACCACCAGTTCTACCGCCAGCAGGCTGGCTTCTTGTCGGAGGGCCCGATGATCGACGCGGTGCCCGAGGCGCCGACGGTCCCGACTCTGCTGCGTCTGATCGGTGACGCCGACCCGGCGACGTGCGCGGTGATTCTGGTCGACACCCATTCCGCGGCCACCGGAACCAGGCTGGGCGCCCGCCTGCCCGCGATGCCCGTCTACGCCTGGGACCCCAACGCCCGGGGCACCGACGATTCCTCGCAGATCGTCGGCCTGCTGCAGACCTACAGCCTGGCGCTGGACACCCGCCAGGGTCAGGTACAGGACGCCTGGGAACGCGCGGCGAGGCTGATCCACGAGCGCTATGTCGCCACCATCGACCCGAACGCGCCGAGATCCCCGGCGGTGATGCCGTGGGCCCAACTCGACGAGTTCTACCGCGGGTCCAACCGTCGCCAGGTGCGCAACGCGCTCTGGATGGTCGAACGGATCGCCGGACACACCTGGAACACCTGGGGCACCCCGCCGGCCCAGCTCTCCGGCCGGGACATGGCCGATCTGCCGCCGCTGGAACAGCTCGCCCTGATGGGCTTCGACCGCTACTCGGCGCTGAGCATGGCCAAGGCGGAACACGAGGACTGGTGTCGCTACTACCGTCGAAACGGCTGGAAGTACGGAACCCCCCGCGACGATTCCCGCCGAATCCACGACAAGCTGGTCGACTGGTCGGAGGTGGAGAGCAATCCCGACCTGCTCAACGCCGCGGTGCGCAGCCTGGCGGCCACCCTGTGGAGCCTGCGCCAGCTGGGCTACCGGTCACGCCCGATGTGGCGATCCTTCACTCGTGTCGGGACGGTCACCGCTGAGCAGCGGAGCAGCCCGTGGACATGGAAGTCGGATTCGGGCCAGACCATGCGCGCGGCCGCGGGAGACTGGGCCGTCCACGCCGACGGCAAGACCTGGTCGGTGCGCGACGACATCTTCAGGGCCACTTACGAGGACGTTGGCGACGGACAATGGCGCAGGAAGGGGCAGGTGCAGGGTCGGCCCGCGCACGCGGGCGAGACGATCAACACCCTGGAGGGGCCGACGACCGCCGCGGACGGAGACTGGGTGGTACGCGGCAGTGACGGCGAGCAATGGCCAGTTCCCGGGGACGAGTTCGCCCGCCGCTACGTCGAACTTCGTCCGCCGGAGGATGCGGACATCCACGAGGGACCGGATAGTACTACCCATCGGCGCCAACCGGCGTCATGATGCGGCGCACGTTTGCCAAAGCCAGATTGCTGTGCTCAATGCCATGCGCTACCGTCGCTTGACGGATTCGCCGTGTTAGCTCCCCGCGCCCCCTCAATCGGAGACTGCTATGGCCATATTTATCAGCTACTCGAGCCAAGACCGGTCGTCGCTGGAAGCCCTGACGACGGCGCTTCGGCGTGCCCAGCAGCAGGTTTGGTTCGATCAAGAGCTGGGCGGCGGCGATGCTTGGTGGAACAAGATCCTGGAGCAGATTCGCGCATCGGACGTGTTCATCGTCGCGCTGTCGAATCACTGGCTGCAGTCCAAGCCCAGCCAGGCCGAATTGCGCTACGCGCAAGCTCTGCAACGGCCGATCCTTCCGGTACAGGTCGGGCCGGTCGACAGTGTGCGGGTAAATCCGGTCTCGACGTTGCAGATCATCAACTACCAGAACCCGACCGTTGATGCCGGCATTCAATTGGTCACGGCGATCCACGCGCTGCGCGACAAAGTGCCGCCGCTGCCCTCGCCGCTGCCGGAGGAACCACCCGTACCGTTCGGCTATCTGATGCGGCTCGGCGACACCCTGGCCGAAAAGGAGCTCAGCCCCCAGCAACAGCTCCAAATGCTGGTGGAGCTGCGGTCGGGGCTCGACGAGGACGGTGACGATCCGAGCGCTCGCAGCGATATCGCGCAGCTGCTGCGCATGCTGCGGATGCGACACGACGTCACCTACCGCACCCGCACCGAAATCGACAATGTGCTCGCCGAAATCGGCGCCGTCGAAGCGGGCCCGGCCGCCGCATCGTCAGCGCCGCAAGCCGAACCGCAACCGACTCCGGTGCCGGCGACCGAGGCGGCGCCCGCACCCAGCGCCCAGTCTCGGCCATCGCCGGCGCAAGTGGCGCCAAGCGGGGCCAACGGCCAGTCGAACAAGCGGCTGCTCGTCATCGGCGGCGCCGTCTTGGCCGTCGTCGTCGCGGTCGCGTTGATCGCGGTGTTCGCCACTCAGGGCGGCAACCGGAAACCGGTGGCCAAGCCGGGTGGCTCCACGGTTCCGGCGGCTCCGGCGGCCTCATCCCGCATCGAACCGATGCTGGTCGGCGCCGCGGAAGTCGGACAGATTCTCGGAGACCAGAACATGATGGTCTCTGCGCACGGCGACCAACTGCGCACCCCGCAGGGGACGCTCTCGGACCCGGCATGCCTGGGGGCCTACGAACCCCTCCAGGAGTCGGTGTATCGGCCCCATTCCCCTACCGAGGTGCGCAGCCAAGTCCTGCACACCCAAGGCGAGAACCCGGCGCACCGGGTGATCGAAGCCGCAGCTACCTTCCCGTCGGCCGAGAAAGCTCGGGCATTTGTACAGGCGTCCGCAGACAAATGGGCGGCCTGCGCTAACCAGACAGTCAAGTTCACCACTTCGACCAAAACCAGCGAATGGACCTTCGGGGATGTGACCGGGGCTTCCCCCAAGATCGCCCAGGTACGCACCGAGACCGGCGGCAGCGGGAAAGCCTGCCAACATGTCATGAGGGCGGTATCGGATGTGGTCATCGAGGTGGAGGCCTGCGGTACCGACATCGGTGACGGAGCCGGCCAGATCGCGGAACAGATGAGCACCAAAGCGGCGAAGTGACACCGGCTACAAATGGAGCGGCCCCCGAGCGCATTTCCGGTTGGACAGACCGGAAGCTCGAGGGCCGGGTGGCTACGTGGGATTCGCCAGCGCGCGTTGAACGCCGGCTCTTCCGAGCCATTGCAGCTAGCGCGTAGCCACCTCACATGTCCATGAAGCTATCAATTTCGCGGACCACCTCCTTTCCTGTGTACGGCTGACCGTACCCTCACTTCGAGCTGCCGACAACAGAATTGGCGTCTTCAGCGGTCGCTGACGATGGCCGCATCGACCAATTCGGCGAACGCGGCGGCGATCGGTGCGGGGGGTAGTCGCCGGCCGTTGAGGGTGTGCACGCGAGCCGCCAGGGTCATACTCGATACCAGCCAAACCCCTTGAGCGGCAACCAGATCGGATACTCGCAAGGCCCGGTAGTCGCAGTCGTAGCCGTTGGCCCGGGCCACGTGGAAGAGGGCTTGTTGGGTGGTGCCGCGCAGGATCGGATACCACGGCGGCGGCGTCAGCAGGCACGGATTACCGCCGGCCATGCCGTCATCGTCGGTAGCGATGATCACCGTGGAGCGGGGTCCTTCGAGGATGTAGCCGTCGGTGCTGACGAAGATGACGTCGCCGGCGCCTTGCCGGGCGGCGTGACGCAGGGCGGCCATGTTGACCGCGTAGGACAGCGTCTTGGCGCCGGCCATGAGCCAGGGCATGGTGTCGGCGCCGCCGGCCGGCAGTCCGCGGTCCAGGGTGATCGCCGCGAGGCCGGAACGCCGGACCGCGCCGACCCGGTCCGGGACGGGGTTGACCATCACGTAGGCCGTGGTCGCGGCGGGCTCACCTGCCGCGAGCGGCGGACCGCTCTCCCGGCCGCGGCTGTAGATCAGCCGCATCGCACCCTCGTCGCGGGTGCCGGCAACCCACCGCTGCGTCGCCAGGTTGATCGCGTGCCGCCAGCCGGCGAGGTCCGGTTCGGGCAGATCCATCAGTCGGGCCGAATGGGTCAGCCGTTGCAGATGCGGCTCCACCAGACATGGCGCGCCGTCGCGCACCAGCAGCGTCTCGAAGACACCGTCACCCCGGACCGCGGCGAGGTCATCGGCGCGCAACAACGGCGTCTCCGGCTCGAGGATTTCCCCGTCGAGCGTGACGACAACGCCAGTCTGCCCAGCCATGCCCCAGGAGCCTAATGGCGCCACCGTGATCGCAAGCGCGGCAGTGCCGCGCGCAGCGGGTCGAGCCCGCTCGGTTCGGGGAGTTCGCTGCGTCGAGTTTCCGTAGAGTCTTTCCGTAGAGTCGACGTGTGAACGCAGTGCCAGCCCCAGACCCAGGTCCCGACGCCGGCGCGATCTGGCATTTCGGTGATCCGTTGGGTGAACAGCGCGCGGCCGAAATCGAGGCCGTATTCGTCGACCGCTCCCACCGGGCCGTCATCACCTTGACCGGCAAGGACCGGCAGACCTGGCTGCACAGCATTTCCACGCAGCATGTCAGTGATCTGCCCGAAGGTGCCAGCACCGAGAATCTCAGCCTGGACGGGCAAGGCCGGGTAGAAGACCACTGGATCCAAACCGAGTTGGCTGACACCACCTACCTCGACACCGAACCGTGGCGGGGCGAACCGCTGTTGAGCTATCTGCGAAAGATGGTGTTCTGGGCCGCCGTCACCCCTGAGGCCGCCGACCTGGCAGTGCTGTCGCTGCTGGGCCCCCGATTGGCCGATCCAGCGGTACTGGACGTGTTGGGCCTGGATGCATTGCCGTCCGAAATGGCCGCGGTCCCGCTCGCCGGCGGTGGATTCGTGCGCCGGATGCCGGCTCCCGCCGGGCATATCGAATCAGACCTGCTTGTACCCCGCGCTGGCTGCGCTGACTGGCAGCACCGCTTGGCGCACGCCGGTGTCCGACCGGCCGGGGTGTGGACCTACGAAGCGCACCGCGTGGCCGCCAGACGCCCCCGGCTGGGCGTCGACACCGACGAACGCACCATTCCCCACGAGGTGGGCGGGATCGGCGGGCCCCGGCTCGGGGCCGTACACCCGGACAAGGGCTGCTACCGCGGACAAGAAACCGTCGCGCGGGTGCACAACCTCGGCAAACCGCCGCGAATGCTGGTGCTGTTGCATCTGGACGGGTCGGGGGATCGGCCGTCCACCGGTGACGCGGTGATGGCGGGCGGTCGCGCCGTCGGACGCGTCGGAACGGTGGTCGAGCACGTCGACCTCGGCCCCATCGCTCTGGCTCTGGTCAAGCGTGGCCTGCCTGTCGACACCGAGCTCACGACCGGCCCCGATGCCGATATCGCCGCGGTGATCGACGCCGAGTCCTTGCCGCCTGCCGACCACGTTGGCGCCGGGCGGCTGGCCGTCGAACGATTACGACGCGGTGTTCGGTGAAACGTGTGACGTCCGCCATGCTGGCCGCACTTGGGTGCCAGGGCGTGCCCACGCTCGCGCACGGGCACGGTAAGCTGTCGGCAGGACAATAACGACACTAAGAGATCGGAGCCGCCTCCTCGTAGGCCGCTCCGTTATTTCGCGAGGGGGTCCCCCCATGGGCCGCGGCCGGGCTAAGGCAAAGCAGACCAAGGTTGCTCGAGAACTCAAATACAGCTCCCCGCAGACCGACTTCCAGCGGCTTCAGCGTGAGCTGTCGGGAGCAAGTGCCGATGCATCCGACCACGTAGACGACGACGTCGACGACTCGTGGGCCGACGAGGACAGCTGGCGCCGCTAGAAGCGCACCCAGGGCCGCGTTTTCCCCCGTTCTGCGGCCGTGCGGGCCGTCGGATCCACAACTACGCGAATGAATACCCGGCGATCGGGCCGCGTTTTCCGATGAGCCATCGGTAGGGGCGATCCACCCCAACCGTAGGTACGAGTGGGCCTGTTAACGGCTGGACCGGGGTGGTGTTGCTTTCGGTGCCCCTCCGGCAAGGACGGCAACGACGTTGTCCGTTTGTTGTCCCGCTCAGTCATCCTGAGCAGCACGTGGGCATGATCCGCACTGTTGCGACGAAATGCGGGATTCCGGGTGAGTATCTGCTGTCATACTCGGGACGTCTGATTTCGGTGTGGCCCGTCGAACGGAAGGCGTGCGATGTCGTTAGTGGTGGCCCAACCCGCATGGATGGTAGAGGCGGCGGCGGCCTTGGCCCGGGTGGGATCGGCGGTTGGCGTTGCGGATGCCGCCGTGGCGGGGGCTACCACGACGGTAGAGGCTGCTGCTGCCGACGAGGTGTCGGTGGCCGTCGCGGCGTTGTTCGCTAACCACGGGCAGGCCTATCAGGCGCTCAGCGCCCAGGCTGCTGTCTTTGAACAGCAATTTGTGCGGGCGTTGGTGGCCGCAGCAAACTCGTATGGCGGTGCCGAAGCGGTCAATGTGCAGCAGCTGGTGCTCGATGCGGTCAACGCCCCTACGCGTACGTTGTTGGGACGTCCGCTCATTGGTGACGGGACGCCGGGCGCACCGGGTCAACCCGGTGGGCCCGGGGGCCTGCTGTACGGCAACGGCGGCAATGGTGGTGCCAGCACGACCGCGGGGGTTGCCGGTGGTGCTGGGGGGGCCGCGGGATTGATCGGCAATGGAGGCGCTGGGGGTGCTGGTGGGGCCGGGGCAGCAGGGGGCGCCGGGGGTGCGGGCGGCTGGCTGTACGGCAACGGCGGCGTTGGTGGGTCCGGCGGGGCCGCGGCCGTAGCGGGGGGCCTGGGTGGCAGCGGCGGGGCCGGCGGTGACGCCGGATTGTTCGGGTTCGGCGGAGCCGGTGGGCGCGGTGGAGCCGGGGGACTCGGCACGGACGGGGTGAATCCCGGTCTCGCCGCGCCAACCACGCCCGCGGCTCACGGCGTCAACGCCGGCGCCCATGCCGGAGGGGGGCCCGGCTCCGACGGCACGGTCAGCGGGCAAGCTGGGGGCAGCGGCGGCACCGGCGGCACCGACAGCACCGCCCCCGGGGCTAATGGTGGGGGTGGTGGAGGTGCTGGTGGAGCAGGTGGTCCCGGGGCACCCGGCGGCGCCGGCGGCGCCGGTGGCGCCGGCGACTCCGGCTCCGGCTTTGGTGCCGGCGGCGGAGGCGGCGGCGGGATCGGCGGCACCGGCGGTGG
>NZ_MWQA01000001.1:2330541-2434571 GCF_002086915.1 Mycobacterium persicum
GCCGGCGGGACAGGTGGTACGAGTGGAACAGGAGGATCGGCTGCGGCCGGAAATGCGGGCGCACCCGGACACAGCGGCGACCCGGGCGCTGCCGGGCTAAACGGGGCCTCCGGCTAGCCCGGTCGCCCGCGCCAAGCACAGTCTGCGGATCTTTTTCCGCCTGCCGTCCGCGGCCGAGTGCGAGGCGGGTATCAGCGCAAACAGAATGGGGCCGGTGTCTAAAACCTCGGATGCCGGCCAACTAATGTGGCACGTGGACCATCTTTCCCGCCTTTGCGCACGGTTCCCAAAACCCAGCAGTTCAGATGCCGGGCCGTCAGTATGGCCAACGCCCGGTCGGTGTCTTCGGGACCCACGACGGCGATCATCCCGACGCCCATGTTGAACGTCTTTTCCATCTCTTGCCGCACTACCCGGCCACGCTGGGCGATCATGGCGAACACCGGTGCGGGTGTCCAGGTGCCTCGGTCTACTTCGGCGACCAGACCGTGCGGAATGACCCGTTCCAGGTTGCCGGCCAGCCCGCCGCCGGTGACATGGCAGAACGTGCGGACATGCGTTTCGGCGGCGAGCGCCAAGCAGTCCTTGGCGTAAATCAGGGTGGGCTCCAGCAATTCTTCGCCCAGAGTCCGACCGAACTCCTCCACGTAACCGGCGAGGTTCATCCGGTCTATCTCCAGCAGGACCGCGCGGGCCAGCGAGTATCCGTTGGAGTGCAGACCCGACGACCCCATCGCGATGATCACGTCGCCAGGTTTCACCCGCTCGGGACCCAGCACGTCGTCGGCCTCCACCACACCGACACCGGTGGCCGAGATGTCGTAGTGATCGGGTTCCATCAACCCGGGATGTTCCGCGGTCTCGCCACCCAGCAGTGCGCAGCCAGCGCGCACGCAGCCCTCCGCGATGCCGCTGACGATCGCGCGCACCCGTTCCGGCACCGTGCGACCGACCGCGATGTAGTCCTGTAGAAACAGCGGCTCGGCTCCGCAAACCACCAGGTCATCGACCACCATCGCGACCAGGTCGAGGCCAACGGTGTCGTGTTTGTCCATTGCCTGCGCAACCGCCAGCTTGGTGCCGACACCGTCGGTGGAGGCGGCCAGCACCGGTTCGCGGTAGCCGCCGCGCAGCGCGAACAATCCGGCGAAACCGCCTAGTCCGCCACGCACCTCGGGTCTGGTGGCCTTCGTTGCCAGTGGCTTGAACATCTCGACGGCGCGGTCACCGGCGTCAATGTCCACCCCCGCCGAGGCGTAGGTGATGCCCTGGTTGGTCAGGCCTGTGAGGGAGCTTTCTGGACTTTGCGGCGGTTCCGTCATCGCGATAAAGGCTACCGGGCGGCACGCACCACCGGTATCGGCGACCGGCGCTCTTCGGCCGACCGCCTATCGGAATCGGTAAGGGGGTTGCTTGGTCAGCGACCGATCGGAACTTCATCGGCGGCAAAGTCACCAAGTCCGGCTCCGCGTGCCGCGTTGGCGAGCATTTGCTCGATGACGTTTTTGCCCAGCGCGGTCTCGCTGGGCAGTTCGATGGGGTAGACGCCATCGAAACAGGCGGTGCACAGCCGGGAGGCGGGTTGCTCGGTCGCGGCGATCAGCCCGCGCAGTGAAATGTATCCGAGCGTGTCGGCGTTGATGGCATGCCGGACCGCTTCGAGCATCTCGGCCTCGGCCTCGACGGCGTTGGCGATCAGCTCCGCCGGCGAGGGGAAGTCAATTCCGTAGAAGCACGGCCACTTCACCGGCGGTGAGGCGATGCGCACGTGGACTTCCACGGCGCCGGCCTCCCGCAGCATGCGCACCAGCGCACGCTGGGTGTTGCCCCGCACGATCGAGTCGTCGACGACGATGAGCCGCTTGCCGCGGATCACCTCTTTGAGCGGGTTCAGCTTCAACCGGATGCCGAGCTGGCGGATGGTCTGCGACGGCTGGATGAAGGTGCGCCCGACGTAGGCGTTCTTCATCAGCCCCTGCCCGTACGGGATGCCGGACCCCTGGGCGTATCCCACGGCGGCGGGAGTTCCCGACTCCGGCACCCCGATGACCAGGTCCGCGTCCACCGGGCATTCGCGGGCCAGCCGACGACCGATCTCCAGCCGGGTGGCGTGCACCGACCGGCCGGCCAGCGTGCTGTCGGGCCGTGCCAGGTAGACGTATTCGAAGATGCAGCCTTTCGGCGTGGGGTTGGCGAAGCGGCTGGACCGCACGCCGTCGGCGTCGATCGCCAGCAATTCGCCCGGTTCGATGTCGCGCACGAAGGATGCGCCGACGATGTCGAGCGCAGCGGTTTCCGAGGCCACCACCCAGCCGCGATCCAACCGCCCGAGCGACAGCGGCCGCACACCGTGCGGGTCTCGGCAGGCATACAGCGTGTTCTCGTCCATGAACGTCAGACAGAACGCGCCGCGCACGGTCGGCAGCAGTTCGAGCGCAGCCTGTTCCAGGGTGGAATCGGCCGAACCGTGCGCCAGCAGCGCGCCCAGGATGTCGGAGTCGGTTGTCGCCGGAGCGGGGCAGCAGCGGCCACCGATCAATCCCGCTTCGCGGGCGCGAGCGGCAAGGGCTGCGGTATTGACGAGGTTCCCATTGTGTCCCAGGGCGACCCCGGTGCCGGCCGCGGTATTACGGAACACCGGTTGGGCGTTTTCCCAGGTCGTGTCGCCCGTAGTGGAGTAGCGGCAGTGCCCGATGGCGACGTGGCCCTGCATGGCCGCCAACGTCTGCTCGTCGAATACCTGGCTGACCAGGCCGAGGTCCTTGAAGACCAGCACTTGCGAGCCATCGGCTACCGCGATCCCCGCGGCCTCCTGGCCGCGATGCTGCAACGCGTACAGGCCGTAGTACGTGAGTTTGGCGACGTCTTCCCCGGGTGCCCAAACCCCGAATACACCACACTCTTCACGGGGCGAGTTCAGGTCTTGCTCGGGCTGCTGGACGGTCACGGTTAGGCGACTCCCTGGGGCGCGAATGGTGACGTATAGGGAGTCTACGGGTAATCCGCGCGTGTCGCCGAATCGACGTGGCGTGTCCGGGGCCCGCAAGTCTTGCCGGTATGCCGGCGCAGCGGCGGAATGAGGCCGATATTCAGGCCGACAGATTCACCAGCGGCAGCCACGACGCGATGTCGCGCGCCCGCGGACCTGACAGGATCAGCCCTCCGTTGGCCGCCGCGTCCTCGATCGTCAATAGTCCGGTGACCAGCAGCAGCCAGGTGCGCGGAGCCGTTTCCACGACATTGGGCGGGGTGCCGCGGGTGTGCCTAGGCCCCGAAACACATTGCACCGCCGCGAACGGCGGGATCCGGACCTCGACGCTGGCGCCGGGAGCCAATGCGGACAAGGTGCGCGCGGTGAGCCGAACCGCCGTCGCCAGCGCATCCCGGTCAGGTGCCGGGCGCGTCTCGTCGCGCAGCCAGTCCGCAACGGCCAACACAGCCTGCCGAGTCTTAGCCGGATCGGCTTTACCGCGAGTGGCCATGCTCTAGGGTCTCAGAATCATGGATCCGCGAACGCGGCCACCGTACAAGATCATCGGTCTGCTGGGGCTGATGGTGTTGGCGCTCGTCGGCACCGGGCTCTACGCCCAGTTTCGCGGAGCTTTCATCCCGAAGACCAAGTTGACGATGCTGGCACCGCGCGCGGGTCTGGTGACCGACCCGGGCGCCAAGGTCACCTACAACGGTGTGCAGATCGGGCGGGTGGCCAGCATCTCGGAGGTCACGCGGGACGGCGTTCCGGCGGCCAAGCTGGTACTGGATGTCGATCCGAAGTACATCGACTCGATTCCGGCCAATGTGGGCGGCGAAATCAAGGCGACGACGGTCTTCGGCAACAAGTACGTGTCGCTGATGTCACCGAAAATCGCTGACCCACAACACATCACCCCGTCCATGGTGATCAACGCGACGGCGGTGACGACGGAATTCAACACGCTGTTCCAGACGCTGACGGCCATTGCCGAAAAGGTCGACCCGGTCAAACTCAACCTGACGCTGGGCGCGGCCGCTCAGGCCCTGAGCGGCCTCGGGGACAAGTTCGGCACCGCACTGGTCAACGGCAACGCGATCCTCGACGACGTGAACCTGCGGCTGCCGATGGTCCGGGCCGACATACAGGGCCTGGCGGCCCTGGGCGACGTCTACGCCGACGCGGCGCCGGACCTGTGGACTGCACTGGACCAGGCAGTCACCACCGCGCGAACCATGAACCACGAGCAGGCCGGCCTTGATGCGGCATTGCTGGCGGCGGTTGGGTTGGGCAACAACGGTTCTGACGTGTTCGGTCGCGGCGGACCCTACCTGGCCCGGGGGGCCGCCGATCTGGTCATCCCTAGCCAACTGCTCGACGAGTACAGCCCCGAAATCTTCTGTACCATCCGCAACTACAACGAAGTCGGGCCCAAAATCCGCGCTGCGCTCGGCTTCACCGGCTACTCGCTGGGGGCCGCTTCCGGCAGCATTACCGGCGCACCCAGCCCCTACATCTATCCGGAGAACCTGCCGCGGGTCAACGCCCGGGGAGGACCCGGCGGGAAACCGGGGTGCTGGCAACCGATCACTCATGACCTGTGGCCCGCCCCGTTTCTGGTGATGGACGTCGGCGCCAGCGTGGCGCCCTACAACCATGTCGAACTCGGCCAGCCGATGTTCACCGAATATGTCTGGGGACGTCAGTTCGGCGAGTACACGATAAACCCCTGACGGAGACCGGAGGCGGGAAAATCGATGGGGCTCTGGCCGTTGCGGCTGCTTGCCGCTGCGCTGGCACCGGTGCTAGCGCTCACCGGTTGTAGCAACGCCGGGCGACATTCGGACGCGGTCGCGCACAACTGCCGCACCTTGGCCGCCGACCCGGGTTGGTATGGCGACAACCGCGAGCGCATCGACGCGATGATCGACCGGCTGGGCAGCTGCGGCAAGGCCGAATCGGGCACCGCCGGCGCTCCCCTGGCGTTGTTCGACTGGGACAACACCATGGTCCGAAACGACGTCGGCAACGCCACGTTCTATTGGATGATCAACAACTCCAAAATCCGTCAACCCGCCGCCGGCAACTGGTCCACCACCAGCGCATACCTCACCACTGAAGCGGCAGCGGCGTTGGCCGCCGCCTGCGGCGGCCTCGCGGACCCCGGACAACCGCTGCCCACCGGCTCCAACAGGGGCTGCGCTGATGAGCTGGTGGCCGTTTATACCAAGCACGAAACCCGTTCGGGGGCTTCGGCGTTCACCGGTTACAACCGCCGCCGCATACAACCCGCCGACGCCTGGGCGGCCCAGCTGCTCGCCGGCTGGACCGAGGCCGAGATCACCGATTTCGCTACCGAAGCCAGGAAGCAGAACCTCGACGCCACCCAGGGATCTGAGCAGACCGTGGGCAGTACCCGACAGACCGGATGGGTGCGCTACCACACACAGATGCGTGACCTCGTCGGCACGCTGCTGGCCAACGGGTTCGACGTGCGGATCATCTCCGCGTCGGCCGAGCCGGTGGTCCGGGTGTGGGCGGCCGCCATCGGCATCCCGGCCGACCACGTGATGGGCGTGCGCACCGACCATGACGGTGACATCCTGACGCCCCGGCTTGGGTGGTGCGGCGGCGAACCGTCGATGCCCTTCAACGAGGGCAAACGGTGCCGGATCAACGAGCAACTGTTCGGTGTCCAGGGCGCAGCCGCGTTCCAGCAGTCTCCGGAGCAGCGTCGGCAGGTGTTCGCCGCGGGCGACTCGGACGGAGACGTGTCGTTCGTCACGGACGCGACCGCGCTGCGCCTCGTGCTGAATCGCAACCAGATCGAGTTGATGTGCTGGGCCTACGCCAATGCCGACGGCAAATGGATGGTCAACCCGGTCTTTATCGATCCCCTGCCGATGAGCCCGCCCTACCCGTGCGCAACCCGGGGATTCGACGAGCCCGGCGGCGGCCAGGCGCCGCTTCGCCAAGCCAACGGCACCGTGTTGCCCGACCAGCAGGACCGGGTCCACTGAAACTGAACTCGGTGATACGCAGCCGCACCCAAGCAGATTGCCAGCGGGTAGCCAGGCGGTGCTAAATCGGCTGTCGCCCAAGCGTTGTAGACTTGGCTCACAACGCATTCCTGCGCTTCGATAGCGGGCAGCGCTCTCACTCTGCACCGGCGCACAAAGTGTGAGATCCTCTCCGTGCCGTAATCACCTCATACCTAAGGCGGTGTTCCGATGCCCAGAATCCCTTCGTGCGATGGCGGCCGGCCCGCCGAGCGTAGCCTGGCTCCCATCATCGTCACCCGGCGCGGCAAAATCGCCCGCCTGGAATCCAGCCTTACCCCGCACGAGGCACAGCTCGAGGACCTGGTTTTCGTGCGAAAGGCATTGAACCGGGCCAATATTCCGTTTCTGTTGGTTCGCAACCACAAGAACAGGCCGATCCTGGCCGTCGACATCCGACGGCGTCCCGCGGTCGAGCATGCCCTCGCTGCGGCGTGCATCACCGAGCCGATGTACGCGAAGACAATCGATCAGAAGGGCGTTCCTGCGGTGTTGCTGGCCAATGGCCGGCTTTCCGCAATGGGTGACCCGCGGATCCTCAGGCTGTATCGGCAACGGATTGCGCCGGGCGGATTCCGGTATGGTCCGGCGTTCGGAGTTGAGCTTCAATTCTGGGTTTTCGACGAAACGGTGATCCGTTGTCCGGTGGAGAACTCACTGACCCGCAAAGTGTTGCCCCGCAATGAGCTGGTCCCGGCGACCGTCAAGTTGTACGGGTACAAGTGGCCGACGCTGGAGGGAATGTTCACGCCCCATGCCAGCGACGTGACATTCGACATTGATCTGGTGTTCTCCTGGGTCGACGGCAGTGACCCGGTTTTCCGGGCGCGGCGCGCCGCGCAAATGTCGCAGTACGTGGTGGGCGAAGGCGACGACGCCGAAGCGCGAATCAGGCAAATTGACGAGTTGAAATACGCGCTGCGGTCGGTGAACATGTTTGCCCCGTGGATCCGTCGCATCTTCATTGCGACCGATTCAGCCCCGCCGCGGTGGTTGGCCGACCATCCGAAAATCACGATCGTTCGGGCCGAGGACCACTTCTCGGATCGTGCCGCATTGCCTACCTACAATTCGCATGCGGTGGAGAGCCAGCTGCACCACATTCCGGGGCTGAGCGAGCATTTCCTGTATTCCAACGACGACATGTTTTTCGGACGGCCGGTCAAGGCCAGCATGTTCTTCTCCCCCGGCGGCGTGACGAAGTTCATCGAGGCCACGACCCGGATAGGGCTGGGCACCAACGATCCGGCCCGCAGCGGTCACGAGAACGCGGCCCGAGTCAACCGGCGGCTGCTGTTCGAGCGGTTCGGGCAGTTGATCACGCGCCATCTCGAGCACACCGCGGTCCCGCTGCGCAAAAGCGTGCTCATCGAGATGGAAAGGGAGTTCCCGGAGGAGTTCGCGTGCACCCGGGCCAGCGCGTTCCGGTCGGCCACCGACATCTCGGTAACCAACTCGCTGTACCACTACTACGCGCTGATGACCGGCCGTGCCGTCCAACAGGAAAATGCCAAGGTCCGCTACGTCGACACCACCACCCGTGCGGGCCTGGACCTGCTGGAGGAATTGCGGAAGCACCGCCAGTACCACTTCTTCTGCCTGAACGACGGCAGCTTCCCCGAAGTCGACCCGGCCGAGCGGGCACAACGGGTGGTCAGTTTCTTGGAGCGGTACTTTCCGATCCCCGCGCCGTGGGAGAAGGTCGCCGCGGACGTCAGCGGGCCGGACCCGGCCGCGCCGCTGGCGTCAGCACCATTGGAGGCTGGCTGAACAGCGAATCGCGCCGTGACGGCTCGATGAACATCCCGCTTTCGGCGATCTGACGTTTCGCCTGGGCGGGAGAGACAAAGGTGCCCACGGTTTTTCCGCTGCCGAGCGGGATCACCGAATGCACCACGGTGTCTTGGTAGACGTGCACCAGGTTGCATCCCTGCGCGCCGTCCCTGCCGCGGGTTGCGCCTGCGGCAACGGTGAGGTCCTGGGTGTAGCAGGTGGCCGACGCTACCGACACCGGGATCCCGACGAAGGTGGCGTTCGTCGAGTAGTGCAGGTGCCCGGCCAGAATGGACCGCACGTCGCTGCCCTCGAGCACCCGGCCCAGGGCGGCCTGATCCCGGAGTTCCACCGTGACCGCCAAATCCAAGACACTGGGGATCGGCGGATGATGCAGCGCCAAGATGGTGCCATGCGGCGCCGGAGTCGCCAATTGCGTGGCCAGCCAACTCAATTGGGAACGTCGCAGTTCGCCGTGATGGCATCCGGGTACCGAGGTGTCCAGGGTGATGATCCGCAAGCCGTCGATCATGTGCACCCGGTCCAGCGGCGCCATCGACGGCGCCTCGTCGAGCAGGAAGCTGCGCAGCGCTGCCCGGTCGTCATGGTTGCCCATCACCCAGATGAGTTCGGCGCCAAGCTCGGTCGCGAACGGTTCCACCACTGCTCGCAGCTTGCGATACGCCTGCGCCTCGCCGGTGTCGGCCAGGTCGCCGGTAAAGACGATGGCATCCGGGCTCATTCCGGAGTGGGTCAGCTGGTCGAGCAGCTCACCCAGCCGGCCGTCGGCATCCACAGCGCCGTATAGCGGACCATCCCCGCCGACGAGATGCGTGTCGCTGATATGCAGAAGAATGTATTCCGGCCGCGGATGCTCCGCGGCCCTAAGTCTGTGCACCTGAGGTGCCAACCCTCTCGGTCTGGTGATCGCTGGAAAAGCACAGCCCGTCAAGTATAACGGCGTGCCAGCGTGCCCGCAGCGCTCGCCCGCCGGCGCCGCTGGACGGTCAGCGCCGCGACCGCGCCGGCCTCATTGATCGCCAAGTGCGTCAGCATCGGCGCCGCCAGGCTGCCACAACGCTCGGCGAGCCATCCGAACACCCACCCCGCCAGGCCGGTGACCAGCACCGTGGGCGCCAGCGGCGCGCCCGTCGCGCGCGCGTCGGCAATGTGGGAAAGTCCGAAGGCGCCGGCCTGCAGCAGCCGCCCACCCGCCGTGCCGAATGCCTGAGTCCCGGCGGTGGCCAGCGCCGCGCGAAACGCGGCCTCCTCGGCCCACACCGTGCCGATGGGTATGTGCAGTACCAGCCAACCCGGCACCGACGACGGCAAATCGCGTTCGGACATCGACAAGCGCACCGCGGGCACCGGTGTCGTCGCCGCGATCGCCGTCGTCGCCGCGGCCGCGGCCGTCGAGCCCAGCCGCAACCCCGCCCACAACCGCGGCGGACGAAGACCTAATGGCGCCCGGGTCAGCCACACCAGCAGCCACCCCAGACCCGCCTGCAGCGGTACCCGCCAGGCAGTGGGCAGCCGCGGGGCGACAAAACTCCAGCCGACCAGGCCGGCGGCCAAAGACGCTGCGCGAAAACGACTTACCCGAAGAATCGCGGGAGCACCGCCTCGGAAGTCTGGCGCAGCTCGGCCAGCGACACCGTGAACAATCCGTGGAAGTCGATGACCTCCGAGGCCTGATCGACGACGCCGATGCGAACCGCGGGCAGGCCGCGCGCCTCGCACATCGCCCGGAACCGGCTCTCTTCAGTGCGCGGCACCGCGACCAATGCCCGGCCCGCCGACTCGGAGAACAGCATCACGAAAGGATCGGTTCCTTCGGGAAGCACGATCCGGCAACCGGTTTCACCCGCCAGCGCTGCTTCGACGACGGCCTGGGCCAGCCCGCCTTCGGACAGGTCGTGCGCCGCGGACACCAGGTCGTCGCGCGAGGCCGAGCGCAGCACCTCGGCCAGCAGCCGCTCGCGGGCCAGGTCGACTCTGGGCGGCAGGCCGCCCAGGTGGTCGGCGGTCACCTGGGCCCAGACGGATCCGTCGAACTCGTCGCGGGTGTCGCCCAGCAGCATCAGCGTTTCACCGGGCTCACGGCCGAGCGCGGTGGGAAGTCGTCGACTTACATCGTCCAAGACGCCGAGCACCCCGACCACCGGCGTGGGCATGATCGCTGTGGACCCGGTTTGGTTGTAGAAGCTGACATTGCCGCCGGTCACCGGAATGCCCAGGGCCGCACAGCCATCGGCCAGTCCGCGGACCGCCTGGGCGAACTGCCACATCACGCCGGGATCTTCGGGCGAGCCGAAGTTGAGGCAGTCGGTCACCGCAACCGGGGTGGCGCCGGTGACGGCGACGTTGCGGTACGCCTCGGCCAGCGCGAGCTGGGCGCCGGCGTAGGGGTCCAGCATGGTGTAGCGCCCCGACGCGTCGGTCGCGACCGCGATGCCGCGACCGGTCGACTCGTCGATGCGCAGCACGCCGCCGTCGGCGTGCTCGGCCAGCACGGTATTGCCGCGCACGTATCGGTCGTACTGCTCGGTGATGAACGCCCGGCTGCACAGGTGCGGACTGCCCAGCAGCGCAAGCAAAGTCGCGCGCAGCTCGGCCCCGGTGACCGGGCGCGGCAGCTTGGCCGAGGTGTCGGCGTTGAGGGCCTCCTGCGACTCGGGGCGGGCGACCGGGCGGTGGTACACCGGCCCCTCGTGGGCCACAGTGCGGGGCGGGACATCGACGACGGTCTCGCCGCGCCAGCTGATCCGCAACCGGTCACCGTCGGTGACTTCGCCGATCACGGTGGCCAGCACCTCCCACTTGCGGCACACCGCCATGAAGGCGTCCACGTTCTCCGGGGCGACCACCGCGCACATGCGTTCCTGCGACTCGCTGCAGAGCACCTCGGCGGAGGTCATGTCCTTGGCGCGCAGCGGGACGGCATCGAGCCGGATCGTCATACCACCGTCGCCGGCAGAAGCTAATTCCGAAGTGGCACAAGCTAACCCGGCTCCACCGAGGTCCTGGATGCCGATCACCAGCCCGCCCGCGTATAGCTCGAGGCAGCACTCGATGAGCACCTTCTCGGTGAACGGGTCGCCGACCTGAACCGAGGGCAACTTCTTCCGCGCGGCGCCGTCGGCGCCATCAGCACTAAAGGTGTCCGACGCCAGCACCGACACCCCGCCGATGCCGTCGAGCCCGGTGCGCGCGCCGAACAGGATGATCTTGTTGCCGGTGCCCGAGGCGAACGCGAGATGCAGGTCCTCCTGACGCAATACGCCGACGCATAACGCGTTCACCAACGGATTTCCGGCATAGCACGGGTCGAAGACGGTCTCGCCGCCGATGTTCGGCAGGCCCAGCGAGTTGCCGTAGCCGCCGATACCGCGGACCACGCCGTCGACGACGCGGCGGGTATCGGGGGCATCGACCGCACCGAACCGCAACTGGTCCATCACCGCGACCGGACGCGCTCCCATGGCCATGATGTCGCGCACGATGCCGCCGACCCCGGTGGCAGCGCCCTGGTAGGGCTCGACGTAGGACGGGTGGTTGTGTGATTCCACTTTGAACGTGACGGCCCAGCCGTCGCCGATGTCAACCACGCCGGCGTTCTCACCGATGCCGGCCAGCATCGCGGCGCGCATCTCGTCGGTGGTGGTCTCGCCAAAGTAGCGCAGGTGCACCTTGGAGGACTTGTACGAGCAGTGTTCGCTCCACATCACCGAGTACATGGCCAGCTCGGTATCGGTGGGCCGACGACCGAGGATGTCACGGATCCGCTGGTACTCGTCGTCTTTGAGGCCCAGCTCGTGGAAGGGTTGCGGTTGGTCGGGGGTGGTGGCGGCATGTTCGACGGTGTCACTCACGTGGGTCTGCGCGCTCGTCACGCCAGACAGTCTAGGTCGGGCGATCGTTGTCGCCGAGCGTGACGTCAGCGCGAGTATTTCGCCAGATTCTCACAGCCACGTCACGCTCGGCGAGACGCTCGAGTCACCGTCCCGCCACACAGAACAGGTTGCCCTCCGGGTCGGCCAGCACCACCCAGCGGAAGTTCTCACCAAACTGGTGCCGCTCCACCTCGGTGGCACCGCCGGCGGTCAACCGCGCCACTTCGGCATCCACGTCCTCGGCGGTGAAATCCAGATGCACCCGGTTCTTCCCGGGTGTGGGATCGGGCACCTTCTGAAACCCCAGCCGCGGCCCGTCGGAGCGGGTCACCACGATGAATTCGCCCGGCAGCAACTCGCGTGTCTTACCGCCGAAGTGCTCGGCCCACCAGCCGGCCAGCCGCACCGGGTCTTCGCAGTCGAAAGTGACCATCTCCACGCTGAGCGCCATACCCCAAGACCCTATGCCCCGGGTGACAAAAACGCTTGCAACGCGGCTGCATACGCGGCGACGTCGTGGGCGCCCATCAGCTCCCGTGCCGAATGCATCGCAAGCTGGGCAGCACCCACGTCGACGGTGGGGATGCCGGTCCGGGCCGACGCCAGCGGCCCGATGGTCGACCCGCACGGCAGGTCGGCCCGATGCTCATACCGCTGCAGCGGCACACCGGCCTGCCGGCAGGCCATGGCGAACGCCGCAGCGGTGCGTCCGTCGGTGGCGTATCGCAGATTCGGGTGCACCTTGAGCACCGGCCCGGCGTTGACTTCGATGAGGTGGCCCGGCTCGTGCCGATCGGGGTAATTGGGGTGGGTGGCATGGGCCATATCGGCGGACGCCAGCAGCGACGCCGGCAGCAGCCGCAGGAAGTCCTCCCGGTTGCCGCCGGCGGCCAGCACGATCCGTTCCAATACGGAACCCAGCAGGTTGGACTGCGCGCCGCGGTCCGAGGACGAGCCGACCTCCTCATGGTCGAACATCACCAAAACCGGCAGCACATCGCGCGGCTGCGCGGAAAGCAATGCTTCCAGCCCGGCATAGCAACTGGCTTGGTTGTCCAGCCGCGGCGCGCTCAGCAGGCCACTGTCGGCCCCGATCAGCGCCGTCGGGGTCAGGTCATGGGTCATCAGGTCTGCGGCCAGCACGTCGGACGCGGTCACGCCGGCGCGGTCAGCGACGTACTCGACGAACGAACCGGGCGTCTCGCCAACGCTCCAGACCGCGTTGACATGCCGTTGGGGATCCAGCGTCAGCGACTTGCGGTCCTCGGCCAGATGGATGGCCAGCTGCGGAACCCGAAGAATCGGCTCGTCGATGCGGACCAGCCGGTGGCGCACCCCGGAGCCGTCTCGCACCGACAGCCGCCCGCTGATGCCGAGGTCGCGGTCCAACCAGGAGTTGAGCCACGCTCCCCCGTACGGCTCCAGCGCCACCACCCGCCAGCCGGCGACCAGCCGGTCCGGGTGCTGCTTGACCCGCAAATTAGGACTGTCGGTGTGCGCGCCGACGATCCGAAACGGTGTCAAGGCGTGATTGCTGCTCCAGGCGACCAGCGAGCCGGCCCGGACGGTGAAGTAGCGGCCCGGCTGCTGCGGCCAGCGGTCGGTTTCGCCGAGTTCGGTGTATCCGGCGTCCAGCAACCGCCGGGCCGCGGTGGCGCAGACGTGAAACGGCGACGGCGAGGCGTCGATGAACTCGCCGAGGCCTCGCGCGCTGGCTGTGGGTGGGGGCCCGCCGGACATGCTCACCATCATGGCTGTCGGGGGCCAGGTGGTTCACGCTAGGGTCGGCAGAGTGCCTCCGGTTCAGCCACAACCCATCCTCGCGCCGCTGACGCCGGCCGCGATCTTTCTCGTGGCCACCATCGATGACGGCGGTGCGGCGGCAGTGCACGACGCACTGGCCGACATCTCGGGATTGGTGCGCGCGATAGGGTTTCGCGACCCGAGCAAGAATCTGTCGGTGGTGACCTCGATCGGCTCAGACGCCTGGGACCGGTTGTTTGCCGGCCCGCGGCCGGCGAAGCTGCATCCGTTCGTCGCGCTGCACGGGCCGCGGCACACCGCGCCGGCCACTCCGGGGGACCTGCTGTTCCACATTCGCGCCGAGAGCATGGACGTGTGCTTCGAATTGGCCGGGCGCATTCTCAGCGCGATGGCCCGCGCCGTCGCCGTTGTCGACGAGGTGCACGGATTCCGCTTCTTCGACAACCGCGATCTGCTGGGTTTCGTCGATGGCACCGAAAATCCAAGCGGCCCAATCGCTGTCAGCGCAACCGCCGTCGGTGACGAGGATCCGGAGTTTGCCGGCGGCTGCTATGTGCACGTGCAGAAGTATGTACACGACATGCGGTCCTGGGATTCGCTGTCGGTCACCGAGCAGGAGCGGGTGATCGGGCGCACCAAACTGGAAGACATCGAGCTCGGCGATGACCTGAAGCCGGCCAACTCGCATATCGCGCTCAACGTCGTCACCGACGACGACGGCACCGAGTTGAAGATCGTCCGGCACAACATGCCGTTCGGCGAGGTCGGCAAGGGCGAGTACGGCACGTACTTCATCGGCTATTCACGCGCGCCCGAAGTCACCGAACAGATGCTGCACAACATGTTTCTCGGCGATCCCCCCGGAAACACCGACCGCATTCTGGATTTTTCCACGGCAGTCACCGGCGGGCTGTTCTTCTCCCCCACCGCCGACTTCCTCGACGATCCGCCGCCGCTGCCCCGATCACCGGCGCCCGCGGCGGCGGCCGTGCCGGCCCCCGACGGTTCACTCTCGATCGGCAGCCTGAAAGGACCCTCCCGATGAACAACCTGTACCGCGAATTGGCTCCGGTCACCGAAGCCGCTTGGGCCGAAATCGAATTGGAGGCCACCCGGACGTTCAAGCGGCATATCGCCGGGCGCCGGGTGGTCGACGTCAGCGGTCCCGGCGGACCGGTCGCCGCGGCGGTCAGCACCGGTCGGTTGCTCGACGTGACCGCGCCCACCGACGGCGTCATCGCCCACCTGCGTGCCAGCAAGCCCCTGGTTCGGCTGCGTGTCCCGTTTACCTTGTCGCGCAACGAGATCGACGACGTCGAGCGTGGTTCCCAGGACTCGGACTGGGACCCGGTGAAGGCGGCCGCCAAGAAGCTGGCCTTCGTCGAGGACCGCACCATCTTCGAGGGCTACGCGGCCGCGTCGATCGAGGGCATCCGCAGCGCCAGCTCGAACCGCCCGCTGACCTTGCCCGAGGACCCGCGCGAAATTCCGGATGTCATCTCGCAGGCGCTCACCGAGCTGCGCCTGGCCGGTGTCGACGGGCCGTATTCGGTGCTGCTCGCCGCCGACGTCTACACCAAGGTCAGCGAAACCACCGAGCACGGCTACCCCATCCGCGAACACCTGAACCGGCTGGTCGACGGCGACATCATCTGGGCGCCGGCCATCGACGGCGCTTTCGTGCTGACCACCCGCGGGGGTGACTTCGACCTGCAGCTGGGCACCGACGTCGCGATCGGGTACATCACCCACGACGCCGACACCGTGCAGCTCTATCTGCAGGAAACCCTGACCTTCCTGTGCTACACCGCCGAGGCTTCGGTCGCGCTCAGCCCGCCTTCGGATTAGCCGGGATCACGCGGGACAGTTGCGGCCGGCGCCGGTGGAACGTGGTGGCCTGCTGGAACGCGTGACCGCATTGGATTAGGAACTGCTCGGCGAAATGACGGCCGACGAACTGGACTCCCAGCGGCGTACCGCGCGCGGTGACTCCCGTCGGCAGGCATATCGCCGGGTTACCACTGACATTGAATGGGGCGGTCGGTCTTGCCAGCGTGGCGGTCAGCACCGGGTCCGTACCGAGCGTCCCGATGCTGTCCAGGCTCGGCGACGCCAGGCCGGCACTGGGCATCAACACCAGATCCACATCCGCAAACACCCGCTGCAGCGCGTCGGTGAATTCCTGCCGCTGCGCGATCAGCCCTTGGTACTCAACGGCACTCAGTTCGCGTCCGTTGTCGATGAGCCGACGCAGCACGGGCCCGTACTCGTCGGCACGTGCCGGATAGGTCTCGGCATGCGCGATCGCCGTCTCGAACCCGCGCATCGTGGCGAATACGTCGACGATCCGATCCAGCGGGGGCAGTGTGATCTCGACGATCGACCAACCGATTCCTTCGAGTGTCGTGACGACCTGGGCCATCATGGATTTGGTGTCCTCATCGAATCCGGACAGTTGTGACCAGTCCACGCCGGCTCGGGGCACCCGGGTCAGCGCGAGGTCGGCCGCATAGTTGGGCACCGGCGTCCGCGATGACGTCGGGTCGCGGACGTCGAATCCGGCAATGACGCTCAGTAACACCGCGGCGTCTATAGCGCTTCGCGCGATAGGTCCGACGTGGTCGAAACTTGCTGCCAGCTCGACGATTCCATACCGGCTCACCCGGCCCCAGGTTGGCTTGATTCCGGTAAGCCCGCACATGCTCGTCGGGAATCTGATTGACCCTCCGGTGTCCGACCCGATCGAGCCGAAGCACAATCCCGCCGCGGTGGCCACGGCGCAGCCACTCGAGGACACTCCCGCCCAGGTCGCCGGGTCCCACGGATTGACCGGCGCCGGAAGGTCGGGATGGTATGCGAGGTATGCGCCCTCGGTCATGGCCAGCTTGCCGGTGATCACGGCACCGGCTGCGCGCAGCCTCGCCACGACCGTGGCGTCATACGACGACCGGAATTCGCGATGGATGACGGTGCCTGCGCCCGTGGGGGCATCGGCGGTGTAGCAGAGATCTTTCACACCGATGGGCACACCATGCAGGACTCCCCGGCGGTGCCCCCGGGCGAGTTCAGCGTCGGCAGCGCGAGCGGCCTCGACCGCGGAGTCCGCCATGACGAACACGTGGCTTTTCAGCCCCGCATCGAGCTTCTCGATTCGGCGCAGCGTCGCGTGGGTCAGTTCCGCCGAGCTGACCTGCCGAGTGCGAATCAGCTCGGCGACCTCGGTCAGTTCGAGCTTCCAGATCTCATCGTCGTCCAGTTGCGCGGAAACCTCAGATCTCCTGGCTGTCACCGAATCTCGGCGGCCGCCGCTGGCTGAAGGCGGCCACCCCTTCTCGGACATCGGCTCCTTCGTAGGCTTCGACACCGAATCGGATCAGGGCATCGGTATCGGCCGCGGTCAGCGCCCGGCCGTGCATATTGGCAACCACCTTCGTCGCGCGCATGGTCACCGCCGACTGCCGGCAGATCTGACCGACCAGTTTGGCTGTCGCGTCCGGCAATTCGGCTGCCGCGACGACCTTCTGCACCAATCCCCACCGCGCGGCCTGCTCGACGTCGACCAGCTCTGCGCTGAACAACAGATACTTCAGGGCCGCCGGACCGATAAGGCCCGCAACGGTATCGGACTCGGTGAGACCGAGCGTGACGCCGAGCTTGCCGATCGGGATGCCAAAGCGCGCGTCGTCGGCCGCGATACGGACATCGCACGCGGCGATCAGTTCGCAGCCGCCACCGACGGCAAGACCACGCACCGCCGCGATCACCGGAACCGGTAGGGCGGTCACGGCTCGGAGGCAGGCCGCGACGCTCTCGTTGTAGTTCGCCGCGTCCACAGCGGTCATCCGGGTCCGCGAAAACTCGCTGATGTCGGCGCCTGCGGCGAACGCCGCATCGCCCGCGCCGCGAACGACAACCGCCCGCAGGTCTGATTCCCGCGCCAGGTCGTCGAACAGCAGCTTCAGCCGGCGCCAGGCCGCCAGGTTCAATGCGTTGTGCGCCTGCGGATTACACAAGGTGGTAACCACGACGTTCCGGTGAATCTGCACGGCAACGCGATCGATGACCTCCGCGGCCGGCGGCTCGTTACGAATGATGCGGCTTACGACGGCTTCGAGATCTTCGCCGGACGTGATGATTTCGTCGGTGGGGGCCATGCGCATCCTCTCGCTGCCATTGGGCACCCCGCCGCCCCGCCGGCTAGGCGACTGACGACACCGTGCTCACGCTTGCCGAGCCGGCCTCACTCGGGAGTCCGGTTTCGGTCTGGTCGGCGGTCACCACCCATCGACTGATCCTCCACACCCCCTGCTGCTTGACCACGGTGAAGTCGTAACAGCCGGTGAGGTCGGCGACGGGCGAACCGCCTTGCCGGATCGAGAATACTTGGACATAGCAGTGCCCGGTAGCTTCATCGGCGCTTTGACCGGTGAACCACAACGAGTTCAAGGCGTGACGCCGTTTGTTTCCGGCGGCCCGGAAACCCGATTTCCGCACCGAGAGCAACCGCATCACGGTTTCGATGTCCGCCGTAAGCTCGCGGTTGTCGTGCAGCAAGACAAGTTCCGGCGAATCGGTGAACAAGGCACGAAAGTCATCAAGCCTGTCTTGGTCGTAGGTGTAGGCGTAAGCGCCGAACAAGTTCATGATTGCCAGTCGATCTGCGGCGTCGAAGTTCACGCCACCCACGTCTGCGACCGCCATGGATTGTTCTGTCAACATCGATCGACCTTCCCTTTCAAATTTTGTGAGCCCGGCTTACTCGGCGCGGGCTCTGCAGACAAGTTGTAAGCCTCTGGGTGCCGCGGCGCCGCGCGCCGGCGTGTCAGTGTGGCGGCCCGCCGGCTCCCGGCGGCCCGCCCGCTCCCGGCAGCCCGCCGACTCCCGGCTGTGGGCCGCCCAGTTGACCCGGAGGTCCGGCGTGTCGACCCGGAGGGCCGGTTTGCTGACCTGGAGGGCCGGTTTGCTGACCTGGAGGGCCGGGATGCTGACCTGGAGGGCCGGGATGCTGACCCGGAGGGCCGCCGCCCCCCGGCCCGGGCCCGACATCCTGCGTCGGGTGCGGAAGCGGCGGGCCGGGGTCGGCGGAAGCTACCGCGCTACCCAGCGGGCCTGCCGCCAGCGACACGCCAACGGCGCAGAGAACACCGGCCGATATGACACGGATCTTCGACATTCCGAACACCTTTCGAGGTTGGCCGAAACGAGCCTCACTACAACCTTGCGAGCGTCGACGCTGAAACGTCCGTGACACACTGTGATTCACAGTGGCGGCGAGGACGGCTCCCCTCCCGGCGGCATCGTCGCCCCGGCCTGCTCGCCGTTTCCGGCGGCAGCTGCCTCCACGCGGTTTACTCCCCCCACGATTTGTCTTCAGCGGTTGACAATATGAGATACTAGGACCGCGACCCTGCATTGTCAATCTAGATTGACAGAAGTGTTACCGTGAAGTCGCGAAGGAGCCCCGGTGCGGTTGGTCGCCGTCGCGTCGCCCGGTCACGTCCGGGCCGCCGTAGTGGCTCCAGCGCGGGTGACGACGGCCGTCGGCTAAGCCCATCGCCTATGCTGTCGATCGTGGCGGCCAGACCCAGCACCCGAGCACCGCAGACAGAACTCGGCCTAGCATTGCGGATTGCCTGGTGGAGCTATTCCCGGCGAATTGATGTCGAAATGGAGGCCGCTGGTTTTCCGGATCTACAGTTCCCGATGATCTACGTCTTCGCCCTGTATTCGCAGCCGGAGCCCATGACGATCTCCCAGATGGGACGGCAGTTCAGCGTCAGTCGCCAGGCAGCCAGCAAGGTGGTCGCCGACTTGCGCCGCCGCGGCTACGTGCACGTCACTCCGTCGACCACCGACCAGCGCGAGAAGGTTGTCGAGCTGGCACCGAAGGCCATCGAGTACGTCTCTGCGCGCCTGCGCAAAGCGGCTGCCCTAGACCGGGCGATCCGCAAACGCCTCGGTGACGACGGCCGCGACGAACTGATCAGGCTGCTGGGTGAGCTCGGTGCGGTCGCCAGGTCGAAGCTGGATTTCGACCCCGGCATGTTCCCGGTCAAAGAGCCGGGCTGGTATTAGCTCCCGCTCGCCCGGAACGCGATCCGTGCCGATGGCAGCTCAGCGGTGGAAGAAGCCCGAGTGCCCGCTATCGGTGCCGGGGAATTCACTGATGTTTCCGACGCCCGAGTTGCGGATACCGATGTTGAAGAAGCCCGAGTTCTGGAATCCCACGCCATTGTTGACACCATTGAAGAAGCCTGAGCCTCTATCGCTTGAGTTATAGAAGCCCGAGCCGCCGAAGCCAAAGTTGTTGAAGCCGGAACCTAACGGCCCCAAGTTACGCGCGCCAGATGACTTCTCCGCGGCGTTGGTGAAACCTGAGGTGTCGTCGCCCTGATTGAAAAAGCCTGAGGTGCCGGTGCCCAGATTTCCGAAGCCGGAACTCTGACCGGGCCCGTCGCCCACCTGCCCGATGGCCGTGTTCAGGTTGCCGGAATTGAAACCACCGGTGTTGATATTGCCCGAATTGCCGAACCCGGTGTTGGTGGCGCCGGCATTGAAGAAGCCGGTGTTACGCTCACCCGAGTTGAAAAAGCCGGTGTTCCCCCGGCCCGAGTTGAACATGCCCGTATTCTCGTTCGCCGAGTTGAAGAAACCGGTCGCATTGCGGCCGGAGTTGAACGCACCCGTGGCTTCCCCGGCGGTGTTGCCGAAGCCGGTATCTTGCAGCCCGGTATTCCAGAAACCGGTGACGGTGCCGCCCGTGGTTTGAAATCCGGTATTGTTTGTCCCCGATATCTCGAAGCCGACGTTGGCAAAGCCCGAGTTGAAGAAGCCGACGTTGTTGGTGCCGGAATTGAAAAAGCCGATGTTTCCGGTGCCCGAATTGCCCAACCCGATGTTCCCGCTTCCCGTGTTGAGCCCGCCGATACCGATCTGATTGTCTCCGGTGAGCCCGAAGCCGATATTCCCGTTCCCGGTGTTGCCGAAGCCGATATTGCCATTGCCGGTGTTGCCGAAGCCCCAGTTCGAATCCCCGGTATTGCCCGAACCCCGGTTGAAGCTGCCGGTGTTTCCGCTACCGATGTTGTTGTGCGCGGGGCTGTTCGTAGGGCCCACGTTGCCGAAACCGACATTCCCATCGCCCTTGTTGCCCCCGCCAATATTCCCGTTTCCTTCGTTGCCGAAGCCCACATTCTGGGTGCCGCTGTTGCCGCCGCCGACGTTGCTGGTGCCCGAGTTGCCGCCGCCCACGTTGCTGTCGCCGCGATTGCCGCCGCCCAGGTTGGAACTGCCGGTATTGCCGCTGCCCAGGTTGGAGCTACCGGTGTTGCCGCTGCCCACGTTGGAATTGCCGATGTTTCCATTGCCCACGTTGGCGTCACCGTGGTTTCCGTTGCCCACGTTGCCGCTGCCGTTGTTGCCGACGCCGATGTTCTGCGGGAGCCCCAGTGCGCTGGACAGCGACTGCTGCCAGGACGTCAGCTGCGCGGCTGCCGCCGAGGCACCGGCGTGGTAGCCGGCCATCACGCCCACATCCTGGGCCCACATCTCCTCATAGGCGCCTTCGACAGCCGCAATCGCCGGGAAATTCTGCCCGAACAGGTTCGACAACACCAGCGACACCACTCGAGAGCGATTGGCCGCCACCGCCGCGGGGTGCACGATGAGGGCCTGCGCCGCCTCGAACACCCCGACGACCGCTCGGGCCCCACCTGCCACCCCGGCGGCCTGCGCGGCAGTTGCGTCAAGCCATGCCGCATACGGGGCCGCCGCGGCCGCCATCGCCGCCGCCGCCGGACCCTGCCACGATCCGGCGGTCAGGCCCGCCGTCACCGCAGAGAACGAGGCCGCCGACAGGCTCAGCTCCTCGGCCAGCGCATCCCAGGCACCGGCCGCCGTCAGCAACGGCGCCGGGCCCGCGCCGGCGAACATCAGTGCCGAATTGACTTCCGGCGGCAACAACGCAAAATTTGGCGACATCATGACTCCTCTACTCGCCAGGAGTGGATCAACCAAACTTAGTCTCGCCGGGCGGCGATAATCAGCAAATCAGCAAACCCGTTGCCGGCGTGCCGATCTGGCGTCAATTCGCGACCAGTGTGGTTGCTGGAGGCGTAGCGTCGACACCAGGGCTGGCGAAAGGACTGGGAGATGCCCGACGATTCCCACGGCGACGTGGTGCTCGGCGCCGGCCCGGTCGGGCAGAACGTCCCGGAGCGCCGCAGGTTGCCGGAACTGCGCGTAGGGGTGGTCGGACATGAATTGGCAAGGGAGTGCTCATGGTGACCTCGGACGCATTTCACCCGGAATTCCACAGCGACGCAACGCCGGGCGTGGCCGCGCGCAATCGGGTACACCACGTCAGATCATCCGAAATCAGTTCCGACACAGCACAATCAGAGGGAATGCGGCGATTTGCAGCGCTCAGCGGATGTTCCGTCGGCACCGAGAAGCTGTGGATGGGCGAGACGCATGTCGCGCCCGAAACGGCGTCGGCCAACCACCACCACGGCGACTCCGAAACCGCAATCTATGTACGAAGTGGCCACCCCGAGTTCGTGTTTCACGACGGCGTCCAGGAAGTGCGCATCTGCGCCCAGCCCGGTGATTACATCTTCATCCCGCCGTATCTGCCGCACCGGGAAGAGAACCCCGACCCGACCACGCCCGCGGAGGTGGTCATCGCGCGCAGCACCCAGGAGCCGATCGTGGTCGACCTACCGCGGCTGTATCCGCGCTGATCCGGCCGCCTCGTCGAGTGGGCTGAGCACGGTGACCGCGATCGGCTCATTCAGCAGGGCGGGCAGCTGTTCGCGGTAATTCCGGTAATGCGCGGAGCCCCGGTGCTCGTCGAGCGCGCTGCGGTCGCGATAACGCTCGAACAGCACCAGCTCGGCGCCGTCGGCGCTTTCGTAGAGGTCATAGGTGCGACACCCGTCTTCGGCGCGGGTGGGCCCGGTCATTCCCGCCAGCAGGACACGTAGCGCGTCCCTCGATTCCGGGCGGGGGGTGAACCGGGCGATGACCGCGATTGACGACGACATGTGACGACCTTCCGGGCAGGTGTGCCGTCAGCCCTTGACAGCTAACGTGATAAAACGTATTAATACGTCCTATGACGAGTGTCAAGCTGGACCTGGATGCCGCCGAGTTGCGGATATCACGCGGCAGTGTGCCGGCGAGCGCTCAGCTTGCCGAGGCACTCAAGACGCAGATCATCAAGCAACGGCTGCCCAGCGGTGGGCGGCTGCCCAGCGAACGGGAACTGATCGACAAGTCGGGGCTGAGCCGGGTGACGGTGCGGTCCGCGGTGGGGATCCTCGAACGTCAGGGGTGGCTGGTGCGTCGGCAGGGACTGGGCACCTTCGTCGCCGATCCGGTCAGGCAAGAGCTCGGTTCGGGGGTGCGCACCATCACCGAGGTGCTGCTGAGCTCCGGTGTCACCCCGCGGGTGCAGGTGTTGTCCCACAGCGTGTGCGCGCCACCGCAACCCATAGCCGCGGCGCTGGCATTGCCGGAGGTCTTGTGTATTCGCCGGCGCTTCAGTGCGGGCGACGAACCCCTGGCGCTGGTCACCGCCTACCTACCGCCGAGTGTGGGCGACGCTGTGGAACCACTGCTGTCCGGTGCCCTCGATACCGAAACCACCTACACGATGTGGGAACAACGACTGGGCATCCGAATTGCCAAGGCCACCCACGACATTTCGGCGGCCGGCGCATCCGCCGAAGTCGCCGCGGCGTTGGAGCTACCGGTGGGCGCACCGGTGCTGGTGCTCGACCGCACCAGCTACGGCGCAGACGGCCACGCGCTCGAGGTGGTGGTGTTCCACTACCGCCCCGATCGGTACCGGTTCTCCGTCACACTGCCGCGAACGCTGCCCGAGCCGGGCGCCGGAATCGTCGAAAGGTCGGAATTCACATGAACATTGCCGGATCGAATGACCCCCACTTCGGACTTGTCCTGGCGCTGACGGTCAACGGGCTCGCGGTGAGCAGCTACCCCGATATGGTCACCGTCTCGCGAGCCGCAGAGCACTACGGATTCGACTCCGTCTGGCTCTGCGATCACTTCCTGACCGTCAGCCCGGACGACTACGTCAAAGACGCCGGCATCGGCAGCCACTCCAGTGAAACCGGCCGGGACCCACGGCCGACATCGCTTCCCCTACTGGAAGGCTGGACGGCGTTGACGGCGCTGGCCCGCGACACCACCCGGCTGCGCTTGGGTACCAGTGTGCTGTGCAACTCATATCGCCATCCCTCGGTGCTGGCCAAAATGGCCGCCACTCTCGATGTGATCTCCGAGGGACGCCTCGATCTGGGGTTGGGCGCAGGCTGGTTTCAGCGCGAGTTCGAGGCCTACGGCATTCCGTTTCCGCCCGTGGGTGACCGAGTCTCGGCACTGGCGGAGGCTCTGGAGGTGATCCGGACGGTCTGGACCGAGCCGAACCCCACGTTTGCCGGCCGGTTCTACACGTTGAACGGCGCGATCTGCGATCCGCCTCCCATCCAGCGGCCGCACCCGCCGTTGTGGATCGGGGGTGAAGGCGACCGGGTACACCGCATCGCGGCCAAGCTGGCGCAAGGTCTGAACGTGCGGTGGTGGTCACCGCAGCGGGTGGCCCAGCGCCGGGGTTTCCTGACCCGGGCCTGCGAGTCGGCCGGGCGTGACCCGGCCAGTCTGCAGCTGTCGGTGACGGTGCTGCTGGCACCTACCGATTCCGCTGCGGACGAGGCGCGAATTCGCTTGGAATTCGCCGCTATTCCGGAGTCCGGCCTCATCGTCGGGCACCCGGATCGCTGCGCGGAGCGCATCCGCGAGTATTTGGACGGCGGGGTCACCCACTTCCTCTTCACGGTTCCGCGGGTGGTGGAGTCCGATTATCTGCACGTCATCGGTCGCGACATCGTCCCGCCGCTCAAATCGGGGGTCACGGCTTCGTGACTGTTGCCCGCGATATGGGGCGGTTTCTAGAACCGACCGACTACATCGACGCCGACCATCCGCTGGTCCGGGCGACGGCAACCGCGCTGGTGCCCGGTGCCGCATCCGATATCGAGCGGGTCGGACGCATCTACCACTACGTGCGTGATCTGCCCTACGACATCCTTGCCGCATTCCGCTACCTCGACCGGGGCGAATACCGGGCCAGCGACGCGCTCCGGCACGGCGTCGCCTTCTGCATGGGAAAGGCGAGCCTGTTCGTCGCGCTATGCCGAGCAGTGGGCGTGCCGGCCCGTATCGCCTTCCAGACGTTGAGTTCCCCGGACAAGGAGTTTCTCTCCCCGGAGGTCCGTGCCCTGTGGGGAGGCAGATCCGGCAGGCCGTTGCCGTGGCACTCCCTCGGCGAAGCCTATCTCGGCAACCGATGGGTCAAGCTGGACGCCACCATCGACGCGACGACGGCGGCGCGGCTGGGCAAACCCTACCGACGCGACTTCGACGGCGTCACCGACATTGCCACGGTGGAGGGTCCCATCCTGCGGGAAAACGGCAGCTACGCCGACTACCCGGCCGACGTCGCCCAATGGTATGCACGAGTCGCACGGGCAGTGTTGAATGCCTTGGAGTCCAATGACTTTCACGCTAAAGTCGCCGATGACGACGAACTGTGGGCCGGTCCTCGCCGGGAAGCGGTGACGCGCCGGCAAAAGCCGGTCCTGGGTTCGCACTCATCACTCGCATGGGTGATTTCCTCGGCTAGCGCCTGGCGAGGTCGTCGGAGGTGGCTGGATGTGGACCGAGGGTGCCGACTTCAATGTTCGGTAACTGGTCGGCGGCGGCCGCTACGGCGAATAGGGTGGCGGCGGAATAGAAAGCGTCTTCGGTCATGAGGCCGCGCCGGGCCATTTCGATGGGATCCACCGGTCTACCCCATCGACTGCCGAAAAGGTGCTTGAGTTGGATGGGATCAGGCCGGTTCAGATTCAGATGTGGTTTCTGGCAGGCTAATTCGTCACGCTTAACCAGTGCGCAGGCCACCGCGTTCCGCCACTCGGGCAGCCTCGGATCGTCGCGCAGCAGCTCGAGGAAATGCTGCACGGCCGGCAGTGAGCGACTTTCGGCAGTCTTGGTCGTCAGCGTCCGACAGCCCACTTCGATAACTCTCGAAGACCCAGCCGTAGCCCTTCATGCCAAAGGGATGCAACTCGGCAGCGCGCAACGCCCCCATGCTGGAAGATCCAACAACCCGGATTCCGTCGGCGATCAGAGTCAGTAGCTCCTTGTGCCGAACCGACGGGTGCTGAAAAAACAATCCGTCGATGATCAGCAGCGTGTCGCCCGGCCGCAATCCGTACCCGAGAGCCTGGCCGAGGGAGATTGGCGGCATCACTTCGGCATCGGGCACCACCGCTCGGATACCTTCGGCGTCTATGGTGGGCCCGGCTGTGACCACGATACGTGGGCTGGTTGTCATGCCGGCTCCTGCAATGGAACGCGGATCGGCGAGGCAATCGACGCCTTAAGCCCGGGAGCTATCACCTTCACCACGGGAACGCAGGCGTCGGCGAAATCGCAGACCACCGCCAACGGCTCGTAGCCGGCTGCCGCCGCCACAGCTGTTGCCGCCGAGGACACCAACGTCTCAAGCGCGGCGGTGCCGGAGACATCCCACGATATTGGGCCGGTAGGAGGTAGGCGCCGCTTCGATCGCTGCATCGGTGCGTAGGTGTGCACCCTGGCGAAGCGATGGTAGATGGCGGCGGGCAGATCCTCACGGGCACCGCTGATGGCCGTCAGGCGCGATTGCGCGGCTTCCGTAATCGCCCGTGACAACGCAACATTGGGGTCGTGATGCAACCCGTAACCACTGAATGGCAATTCGGCCAAAGGCGACCTCAAATCAGCGCTGAAACAGTAAAAGTCGTCCCACGTGGTAACCATGGCGATCTGCACTTGACTTCCGGCTCGGCAAATCTTCTCGACCAGCTCGGCGCAATCCGAGCTCATCAAAACGGCGTCGAGAGGCACCTCGAACAACGTCAGTCCCGGTTCAGCGGTAGCCAGGGCGTGTCGTTCCATGATCTCGTACAACCCATGCAGACACGCTTCGTAATAACTGTTGCCCGACGCCAATCCCGTAGTCTCCATTGAGAACATCGGCGGATCCCAGCTATCGGCAACCGCGACGTTCACAACCACGGATAACCAGGGAACCCAGGTCCGGCGGCCAGTCAACAACGTGGTAGCGATCATCCAATCAAGGTTGGCTCCAGGATGGTAGAGGCTGCCAGCTGGACGACGTAGCTGCGCCGGATCGTACGTCAGAGCGGACGGTAAACCCGTAGTGGTCGTGGCGAACAAATCGGGTGTGACATTCTCGGCGTGCCAATTCTCCAGGGATTCCATGACGGCAGAGACTTGGGCCGCGCGGTAGGTGGCGGCCTTTCCCTGACTGACCGACAACGTCAAAGACGCCGGGCGCACCGCCTGCACGGTCGGGATTCCGAGATCATCCAGCCAGGTTAGATCGGCAACCCGGGTGATACCGGCCCGCTCATACACCGGTTGCAGAGCTCGCCAGGTCTGCTCGGGAGAGATGATCCGGTGAGTACCTGCCCGATGCCCAATGGTCGTCGGGTCGGCATGACCCAATACCCTTACCGGCCAATAAGACCAATCCGGACCCAACACGTTTCCCGCGTCGGAACCACCCGACGGCGCCACGGCCACAATGCTCCTTGCCACGGGTCGGCGGGGCCTCACGACTAGAGTTATATCGTCTAATGAAGCCCCGCCGAACGACTGGTTTTACTGGTCGAAGTTGTCTGAACTGAACATGGCGGGCATATAGGCCGAGTAGGAAGCCTCCTGCTCGGTGAACAGAAGTTCGTATGACATGGGATCACCTCCTTTTCTAACACCGGTCCGGCAAACGAATCCGCCTGGGCAGAATCAGTTTCGCCATCATCTGCAAACTCGCGACACCGTCGTACGGCGAGTGTGTCCGGACGCCATCATGTGCCGATCTGCATAAATGCCTTGCCCCAGGGGTATTTATTGCCTGTCGAATCGAACAACCAATCTTCGTCGCCATCGCCGAGGGGAGATCGCTACGGGCGGAATGCCTGATGACGGCCACGATTCAGAACACTGACGAGATCCGTGGAGCCGGTGAACTCAGGAGCGGCCGAAACTTCGAGAACCCGGCCCACCGATCGAGGAGGTCGTCGGCAATATCGCGTTATCGGTTCAGCGACCACCGATGTCCATGGAAACCTGCTCGTCTGCAACAAACGGCGCCTCGTCCTCAGTCTGCGCGTCATACCTTCATGTGCGGTGGATCTCGCAAAAAGCCTGGGAACACCTTGCGTTGCCAGGTATGTTGATACGACTGATACCTCACGATGACCACTCTAGTGACCTAATGTATGATGGTACATAGCATTTCGCACCACGTTGCGGGTAATCTGCACTATCATCGACTCGCTGTTGCGGATGGAAATGAGCCTGTCAGCCATGCTGTTGACGAAGCCCGTTCGGATCGCCGCTACTGTCTTTGAGTTCCCTGCTCATTTTTCGAAAGCGGCTGTGCGGCAGTTATTTGCGGTGACCCTATCCGAGAACCTGCGTGGCTCGTCCGAACGCATGCGACGTTGCTCGGTTACGATCTGACGCAACGCAGCGATCCGCATGCTCACGGCTGGCGTAGATCTCGACGAAGATTCTCATAAATCGTCTGTGCCCTGCGCAACTGGCGGTGCAGGGAGGTAGGAAAGCGTTCGATCGATAGCGGCTGACGTTGGTGCGGCGCAATATCTGGCCGCGCCCGGGCCTCGCGGAACAACACATCATGCAGTTTCGGACAACGAGTGTCGTAGCCTGAGCGCGCGATAGCAGGCGCGGCGCCGGGATCGCGAGGGGATAGCCCGAGAAACGCGCCGAGCGCGCCAAGCCGGGCGGCCGGATCGGCCTGCACCGCAGCAAAATCGACCAGGGCCATCCCTTCGTCGCCGGCCAGGGTGTTGTTCCGTAGGTCGTCCAGCGCGGACCACGCGAAGTGACGATCGCTGAACGGCCGCGCCAGTGCCTCCGGCAGCGCGGCAAGGGCGCAGGGCGGGGTGCCCAGGTAAGGCCCGAAGTCACCGATGCCGCCCAGCCTGTTCTGACGAGCCTCGTTGGCCCAGACTTCGCGCTGCAGACTGGGCATACCGAACAGCGCGCTCTTATGCCAATGGGCATGCAGACGGCATTCGTCGAGTCCGCTGAAGTCGCGTTCCTCACGCAGATCGGCCAAGAAGGCATCCCAGGATGCCAACGCGGCGGGCGGGCAGCCCGCCTGCGCCGAGGCGGTCATCCACAGCTGGGGGCTGGCCTCGGCACCGCCCGACAACAGCTCCGCCAGGCCGAGTGTCATCAGGATCAGCGACTCCAAGGCCAATGCGGGCTGGCGTACCAACACCAGAGTCCGATCGATGATCGCGCACCATGCCTGCCACTCGCGATCGGGCCCGATGTGTTGGGCAGTCTCCTTGATCAGCACTACCGCCGGCCGGGAGGTTGGGCGTGGGCTAGCCGCGGCAACCGCGTCGGCGATGAGCCCGAATGTCTCGGCCACCCGGGTGTCGGCCAGCAGATGGTATTGCCCCGCTGGCTCGGTCAGCACCGCATCAACCTGATAGTGCCGTGCTAGCGCGTTGGCGAGCACCGTCGAGCCGGTCCGCGGCGGCGATAGGAGCAGAACGAGGCGGAGTCGGCCGGCCGCCACCCGCTGGAGTAAGTAGCCGTAGCTTGGCAGTTGGGCAATATCCATGCTTCGTTGCCAGAAGTAGTGTCAGCTACGTGCACAATGTTCGGTTGCAACCCATGGGGCATGAATACCACGTACGGGTATGCGGTACCAACGGCGGCGATGTCGGTAGTCTGGGATGGGATCGGCGGCTGTGTCAGTGGCTGTAGTGTGACACCGGTGAAGTCCTCCTTGGTGAATTCCGCGGTCGCGCTGGCGGCCTGTGTTGCGGCAATGACCCTGACGATCAGTGCATCGGGCAAGGCAACCGCAGCCGCATCGTGTCCAACCGCCGCACCGCCGAACAGCGCAGCACCGGACCGGACGCTGGCTGGGACCACCGGCAGCATCGCGGTCACCGGATCCATGGATGCAGCTCCGCAAGTGAAAGTGACGACACCGTTCAGCGTGACCCAGACGCAGGTGCACACGCTCCACGCCGGAGACGGACCGGTGGTCCCGGGCACGGCCAAGGTTTCCGTTTGCTACATGGGCGTCAATGGACGTGACGGGTCCGTGTTCGACAGCAGCTATGAACGGGGCGCCCCGGTCGACTTCCCGCTTGGCGGAGTCGTACCGGGCTTCCAGAAGGCCATTGCGGGGCAAACCGTGGGTTCCACCGTGGCCGTCGCAATGACATCCGCGGACGGCTACCCCAACGGGCAGCCCAGCGCTGGAATCCGGCCGGGCGACACGCTCATCTTCGCGATCAAGATCCTCAGCGCCTCGAGCTGAGCGACAATCTGGAGCCCCCCACCGAATCAGCCGTTACGTCACCAGACGACCCTCAAGGCCGGCAGCCCGGAATAACGCTCGCTTCGCGATGCGACCAGCAGTGAAGAACGGACCCGAGTACGCCGACCCCCTTCCTAGCGAAGCGGAACGTCAAGGGGCATGGACACCTCCTTCCCTAGCCAAACCGCTGTGCCGGATCCAGTGCATCAGGGCCGTCGCGGCGAACACGATCGTCAGCTGGGCGTCGATCGATTCACGCCTGTGGCGATAGTTCCGGCGGGCTTACAGAGGCGACATCGCTTCCGACTTTGTTATCGGTATCGACGACCGGCATGTGCTGCGGTGGCCCGCTTTGCCGCGCCAGCGACGAGATCATCGGTATTTGTCGACCTGCCGAGTTGGCGATATTGCTGGGGTGGCCACCGGCCGAAGCCAGCTGAGCCAGCTGATTCATGGTTTCCGTGAGCTGACCCACTGTGGGCAGTTGCGCAAAACTCTGCAGCTCGCCAAAATCCAAGCTGGGCAGACCGGGGAAGCCGGCCAGAAATTCTGGCAAGCTAGCCACCTCCACCCAGCTGGGCAACTTGCCCAAAATTCCGACGCCCGAGAGCAAGTCGTCCAACCCCGGCAGTCCGGGGAAGATATCGGGAATCGTCGGAAGCCCGGGTAACTTCGGAAACCCGGGGATAGGAAGTCCGGGGCGCGGCCAGTTGAACTGGGGAAAACCTGGCATAGACGGCCATTGGAATTCGGGCAGCCCAGGGATCGGCAACGTGAAGTCGGGAGCGCCTGGGATTGGTGGCCAGTTGAACTCGGGAAGCCCCGGGATGCTCGGAGGGCCGGGGATCGGAATTTCGGGCAGTTTCGGCGGCCACGCAACCTCCGGCAGACCCGGGATCGGTAGCGTCGGTAGCCCGGCGAACTTCGGCAGCGCGGTCAGTATCTCGATCAGCTTGCCAAGCAATCCCTTGAGGTTCATCACGTTGTTCATCGTCGCGAGCGTCAGATAGAGCAGCGCCCCACCGACCACAGACATCGCAGTGCCGCATGGTGGTACCGCGAGCGCGAGCGATAAGCCTTTGCCGACAAGCGGAACCTTTTCAAGCTTCTTGCAGGCCTTTCGCACACCATTGACCATAGTGATCATTGCTGACAAAACCTTACGTGCATCGCGGATGTGCCTGGCCTGGTTCGAGACCAGATTGCCCGCCAGCTTATCGATATCGCTCATCGCCTTCGTGCGGAGTTGCTGAGCGAGGTTTTGACTCGAATATGCTGCCGCCGACGCGCCAATCCAGTTGGCACCAGGTATGGCTAATCCCATCTTGTCGCTGACTTGCCTCAACAAAGACGATCCAGTGGTGAAGATGTCACCAGGGTCGGGAACTCCCGGTCCCATGGACAAGAGTATCCCAGAAATGAATTTCGTCGTCTTGTCGCAGAGCTCAGTTCCTGAACCCATTCGCAACCTTTCCTAGATCGATGTTCTTGTGCATACTGTTGACCTGAACAGTTGCACCGTTTAAGCATTGCATCGAGCGTAACAGCAACCAGCCGGCCATAGACGCACGAGTTTCGTTGCTACGGTTGCTTGTTAGCACCCAGCAAGGTGCATCCCGCATGCCCGGTGAGCGCTGCTGGGATGCTCAAGAAAACTCCAGATATGAGTGCACTGGCGCGTTCGTACCATTCGAATCAGTTGTCGATCACCGCATCTTTCGTAGCACCGGTTCGGTGAAGCGTGAACCCTTACGCACATCTAAATTGAAGGCGCGATCGTACGCTCGTTAAATGCCCGACACCCAACGTCGGTGCCACCCTTTGGCGCACTATGATCGCGCGGCGACTAACGAAGCAAAATTGCCTGGCTCTTCACGATTTCTGCCATCATGGTGAAGCCTGGTCAGGTTTGCCAGACCTTCGAAGTGAGAGCCCGTTGCGGCGATGCTCGACAATTTCAGCTAGCGCTGCCGCACAGCGGATTGACTGATGACCAAGACGATCCGATCATTTTCGGTTTGTCCCGGCACATAGCGCTGCGACCCGGTCGTGCGGCGCCCGCCTTGGCCTGGCCAATCTGGTCCGCTTGCCGTGGCCGCGCAGCACTACCTGCCTGCCCAGATCCCACATTGTCTGTTCGTAGGGCTCACTGGCCTGCACAATGTGGGCTGAAGCCAGGATGCCGTGCGGCTCAGTTTTTGCCAATTCACACAGGCGGGCAGCGATGTTGACTGGCTCGCCGATGACGGTGTATTCGAATCGTTCGTAGGCACCTACGTTGCCCGCCAGGACTATTCCGGCGGCCACGCCGATACCGGCCTGGCATTCGGGTACTTCGGCGGCGAGTCGGTGTGCAATGGCTCGTGCGGTGGCCAGCGCGTCGGTTTCCGGTGAACAGACACCCGCCGGTGCGCCAAAGACCACCAAGGTACCGTCGCCCTGGAACTTGTTTATCAGGCCGTGGCGGCGGCCGACTTCCTCCACAATGACGGCGAAAAAACAGTTGAGCAGTCGGACGACCTCGGCCGCCGGCCGGGCCGTTACCAAACGGGTGGAGCCGATGATATCCACGAAAAGTACCGCCACATAGCGCTCTTCACCACCGAGTTCGATCTGTTGTCCTTCGGCAGCAGCCGCCACGTCGCGTCCCACATGGCGGCCGAACAGATCACGGATGCGCTCGCGTTGCCGAAGGCCCTCGACCATTGCATTGAACCCGCGCTGCAGCTCGCCGAGTTCCGTTCCGTCGAACACCTCAAGCTGGCATTCGAGGTCGCCGGCCTCCACGCGTTGCAATGCAGAATGCACATCTCGCACCGACGTTGCGGTGAGCCATGCAGCGATGAGGTTCGACGCCAAACCGAAGACAAAGGCTGTCATCGTCAGCAATAGCACTGCAGCGCCGAGCTCGGTGACGTTCATGTTTCTTTCCAGCAGCGCGAACGCCACCGCCAAGATGATGGCGATCAATGGAACACCGGAACCAAACAACCACGATGCTGTGGCCCGACCCATCACACCAGGGGAAAGACGCCGCGCTGGGCGTCCCGCTTCAAGGGCGACCGCAGCCGCGGGCCGAAGCATCAACTCGGCAAAAAAGTAGCAGCTCACCGACAATACGATTCCGCTGAAGCTAAAGCCAAAGACAAACTTTGGGATATAACCTGGGCTCACACTTCCGTAGAGCAGCGCGAACAAGACGGCACCGATCGTCCACAGCACCATCGGAACCAACGCCAACCGCCATGGCGCCAGGAAGGCGTTGCGTTGATCTTTGGCCGTCAACGGCCGGTCGTCGTTCTTCCAACGCAGTTGGTCAAGGATGCGTTTGGTAACCCAAACCCAGCCCAGCCCAATCGAAGCGGCAACATAAAGTGGGACAACCTCTTCCGAAATCCACACAACGTGCGGATCGAACACATTGGGTGCTGGGATCGCGACGGTCACCAGCAGCAACACCACACCGATACCCATAAGATTGGCCATCGTGACGACACCGAGTAACACCGGCCGGGTGATGGGCTTGTTGTCCCGCGGCACGAAGACATTGTGGAACCACATTCTGGCGGTCATGATGCACGCCCATTCCATCGATACCGCTGGGCGCCAAAAACATCCAAATTAACCCCGTGACGGCTGACATCAATTTGGAATTCCCTGGCCGCCGGCTCACGGTCGGCAGACAAACACCGTGAGTCCGAAATCTGGTCTGCGCGTCGCCGTGTCTTCAAGCTCGTTGCTCCAATCATCGCTGCTTCATCACGTGTCCCCAATCCCGCCGTTGCGTGGCAACCGAGTCGGCGCGACCTCGCTACCGGTGCGTCCATGCGTGATGCGGTGGCCGAGCAGCCCCCCTTCCAGCTGCCGTGCTAATACCGTACCGCGGCTGGTCATATACCCCGTAATGGTGTATCTCACATGGGCGCAATGCGCGCGGCTGATTTCAGCAATGAACTAAACTAACTGCCACCGAACCGACTTCAATGAACCGTGGAACTGGTACCGCCTCTCACGACAGCCCGTGATTCGTAGTCGATATACCCCGTATTGGTATCGGTAGGGCTCGCAGAAACCAACTGGTACCAAGGACTGATCATCCGGCCTCGTCGAGATCGATGACCACCTTGATATCTGCCTCGCGGTGTTCGAAGGCCTCGCCGGCCCTTGCAAGCGGAATGCGGCGGGTGATCAGCCGTTGCAGCCAAGCTTCATCAGCACGGGCCAGAACGTCAGCAGCCCCTCGAAAGTGACGCATGTTGGAGTTGACCGACCCGACGACCACGTCGTTTTTCAGCACAATGTCTCGGTTCAGGGTGCCGGCGTCGACGTCGACGTGGTGCCCGCTAGACAGCAGGCCGAGTAGGCAGGTGATTGCGTAAAAGTTGGTATTGCGGATCGCATCGACAACCACGGCGCCTACCCCGGTGGCCTCGATTACCACGTCCGGACGAATCTTCTTCGCGACAGACTCGACGTCGTCGTGGTAATAAGTGGCGCCCAGCGCCCGCACCGCTTCGGGCTTGGGGCCACTGGTCACCCGATCCACCACATGGGTTTCCAGGCCCCGCTGGGTAGCCGTCAAGGCGGCCAGCAATCCGATCGGCCCGGCGCCGGTGACCAACACTCGCTCCGGCTCGAACCAGCCCCGAGCACCGATCCGGTCTATCTGCTCCCACGCCTTGACTACGACCGACGTGGGCTCAGTCAAGACACCAACATGCTTCAGTGCCGGGTCCAGCCGCACCGCGTATTTTTCTTCAACGCACCACGTTTGGCTGCCGTAGCCGTGTAGTTCCTTGATGCCGCGTTCCGTGTAGCGGCCGTTGCGGCAGTTGTCGAATTCGGCGCGGGCGCATGCCCCACAGGGCACCGGATCGGGCCGACGTACCACACCCACCACCAGATCACCGGCCGAGAAGCTACTGCCTGGCGGCGCCTGCCGCACCCGGCCGAGCGATTCATGACCGAGCACCATCCACGATGACCCACTCGGGGGCAATCCGATATCGCCGGCGGCAAGTTCCTTGTCTGTGCCGCAGACACCCAGCGCCAACCCGTCGACCAAGAGTTCTTCGGCAGCCGCGATGGGCTCGGGCAGATCGACCACTTGCATTGATCCCTTGCGGCCCGGCTCTATCGTCAGAGATTGCATCGCAATTCCCCCTTCTCCGCTGTAACCGAACTGTGCACCGCCGCAACGGAGGTGACCGCGCCGGACAGCAATTCATCACGGTTTCCTGGTTCATGCACTCCGCTGAAGAATGCGTCGGCCACCGAGATGTATGTCGTCGAGCTGAGCTTCTCGACGGCCAAGCTACTGCGGTACAACTTCGACGTCGGTTCGCCGTATCGCTTGCCGGCATTGACATATCCGCTCATCCGCAGCGGATCAATCGCCAGCACCGCAGGCAACCGGTCGAACAAGACGAGATCACCGGCGGTAACCGCCGTCCTGTTACCCGAGTTACCGCCGCCCGCCGCTGGCACCTCTGACGCCATCTCCACAATCTCTTGCGGTTCCCGGATTGGGCCGGTCCGGTGGCGGAGCTCTGAACCAGGGGCGATGGGACCGGCCTTCACCCAACTCATTGCGGACGGGGCATCGTCAATCTGCGTGCGGATCATCGTGCCTCACATTGATGTTGCGACCGGTCAGCCTCGCTTCCACTTCGGCGAGGGTCAGACCCTTGGTTTCCGGGACGCAGACGCGGACGAATACCAGAAACCCAAGGGAGATTCCAGCGAAGATCAAAAATCCGATCGCGGCACGCGATGGTTGGCCGGGACTGCCCACCAGAATCGGAAACAGCAGGGCTACTACCAAGTTGGCTAGCCAGTTGAGCGCGATTGCGACTGCGCTCCCACGAGACCTGATGCGGGTAGGCAGCACTTCGGCTACCAGTAGCCACCCAATTGGTCCGGCTGAGAACGCATGGCAAGCCGTAAAGGCAAGCATTGCGGCGATCGTTATCGCACCGGATACCGCGGACGGTGACCGCAGCCCGAAGCTTGTCGCGGTGAGCGCCAGAATCATTCCCGTCAGCCCAACCGTAAGTAGCGGGCGCCGGCCATGCCTGTTGATCAGGCTCACCGCTATCACGGTAAAGACGACGTCAATCAATCCAACTGAAAATGAAGCAACTTCGGCGCCAGCATGGCCACCAATGCCAGCCATGGCGAACACCGCAGTGGAGTAGTAGACAACAGCGCAGATGCCAACGAGCACATCCATCAACGACGCCCCCATGGCTAGCATGATGGGCCGAAACAGTGACGGATCGCCGATGACTGAGGCGGGCCGGTCCCGTTCTCGATGCGCAGCAATGATGCTGCGCAACTCGGCGGCGACCTCGTCGCGACGGCGAATCGCCATCAGGACGTCGCGCGCCTGGTGTAGTCGGCCACGGGCAACTAGCGAGTACGGGCTGGATGGAACTCTGGTCATCGTCACGGTTTGCACGGTTGCCGGTATTGCGTTGGCAAGAAACATGATTCGCCACTCGTGGCCACCAAAGCTAAGCAGGGCGCCCACCGTGAACGCCAACAGAAAGCCGCTGGCGATGGAGAATTGGTAGGCGGCCATCATCGGCCCCCGCTTGTCAACGTTAGCTAGTTCCCCAATGTAGCCGGGCGTGACCGCAGTTGTTACGCCCACTGCGACACCGAGAATGAATCGTCCAATCACTATCATCGGGGTGCCGTTCGCTGTTGCTGCTATGACCGAACCGAACGCTGCGACGACCCCAGCGACCCCGAGAACGAGCCGGTGACCGTTGCGTTCGACGGCGCCACCGGCGATGAGGCACCCGACCAAAGCGCCGGCGATCAGGCTGCTGACAACCGTTCCGACGGCTAATCCGGACAGTGAGTATTGCTGCCGGATTGGCCCGATGGCGTCGTTGCTGACCGCGATGGAGTATCCGAAGAGGGTCCCCGCGGATCCACCGATAAGGAAAAGACGCCAACCCAACCCGCCAGACGCGGCGGGAAGTCCGGCCTCGGCCGACTGCCGGCAATGGTGGGCCAGACGCTCGCGGCGGCCCGGAGCGCATCGCTGGCCGGGAAGCGGCGGGCCGTGTCGCCGCGTCCGAATCCGCAGTCGCCAAGCTCGCTCGGCCGCGTCAATGCCCCGCAACCCGGAGACGCCCCCCTGCCGACCACCGTGCGGATTGGGCAGACAAGCACCTCCAACCGGTTCGTAACCGACTTCCTTAATGTCATTCATCTCATGCACCGGTCGGACAAGCCGAAATTTCCTTCTCAATTGTCTGGCGCGCCATCGGACTACGCCCGGCCACGTTTCTGCTCCCAGGTTACCTTGGTCGCCCGAATTCGATATATCCCCCGATCGCCCGATTTTGGGTTCCCCTGATTGGTTTGATCAACCAGCCGATTTAGTTCGGACTTGACTGAATTTCGACGTTGTAGCCTGTCCTTATACGGCGTGACCTGGTGTTTAGGTTGCACGCAGAGCCGTGTAAAATCTTTGGACGCCGATCTGATATTTTTGATCAGTGGTTGCGATGTAAAACGACTGGACATATAACGCGCGCCAGGATGAGGGCGGGCTGCAAGCCCTCGAGTGGCACCCGTAATTGTTATTCGGCGCCGTAACTCCTGATATCGGTGGTCTTTCCGCGACCGCCGTCGGGAATTCGGTCGCGCCGGCCCCAGCGGTCAACGCAAGCTTGGGCCCACCGTGCTCACCTGTGTCCATCCGCCCGCCGAAAGTGAGTTAGCTGAGCCCGGCTTGCGGTCTGAGAAACTGCTGGTTACGAGGATCAGCGCGACTATCTCGAGCTGTGGCCGAAGGTAGCGCATCCAGCCGACTCTCGAATCATGTGAGGCAGCCAGCCGAGCGGTCAGTGCTGCCACGCGCGCGCTGGCTGCGCCGAGCGTTCAGGCACCACTGGCAATGTCACGCGCATTCCTCCTTTTAACGGACCGACGCCCGCCAGACCCCGACCAAGCCCGCCGCAGTAACTTTGTGGATCAGCATCCTCGTGCGGAACTGCACCGCAACCACGATCCATGGACAATCATGGCCGGCGGCGCCGAAGTTACCAGGGGCAAGGCATCCCAATCAGTGGTTCGAAACGGGTCAAACTGCGACCAGGATCCGCCACAGCGGAAGCGACAAGTACAAAATGCCGCGCAATGAGTTGACTATTCGCCACAATGCACCACCTCACGGTGCATCACCAACGGATCTTTCTGCTGGGTAGCGTCACACGACTGTCAAGGTGGATCTACAAGCTCAACGTCGCGCCGGTCGGATCGATAAACCGTTCAGCTCATTCCGATTTGAATCTCGCACCGAGGCAGCAGCTGTTGGCCCTCGCGATTGTTCGTGGGGATGAGCCCCGTTGCGGTCATAATTTCGCTCTAATCATCAACGGGGCGACGTCGACGATGTTCAGACAGCCCTCCGGGGGCAATCTGCGCTACGGGCCGGCGGTGCAATACCGATACCGGTTCATGCGGCGACGCCATCATGCTAGGGGTAACAACATGTGTGTCAATCCTTTTGACAACGAGGGTGCTGCATTCTCGTCATTGGTCAACCGCAGGAAGCAGTACTGGCTGTGGTCAACTTTCGCCGATGTCGCCGCATCCTGGCCAGGCAGTCTCCGGTCCGGATCCTCCCGATGCATTCCGGAGAGCCACTACAAGAGCTGGACCGATATTCGCGCCGAAGGCACTACAAATAAGATTGCCGCAGCATCGCCGAACTGCGAATCAGTACGCCACGCGGATAACATCTTTCGATCCGAGCGTTGACAGTGCGCACCGCCACCGGGCCGAGACCACCATCAGCACTGAAACGCAAGCGCAACGCCAAGTATCCAGTGGGCCTGCGGCCGTATCGCCCGACCGCGACCCATTGCGGTTGCGTCGATACCATGCTGTCCCCCATTCGGCGTACAAGCGATTCCCGCGACTGGGGGAAGCATTTCGCCCCGCGCGGTCCACCATCCGTACGATACCGGGGTATCCCCAACTGGTGCACAATGGTTCAGGCGGGTTGGATACGATGAGGTGCTGCCCCAATGATGCTTTCGCCCACAAGGCTTCTGCGGCAACATCCCTAGCCGAGTGCTTGCCGGGCAGCGATTTTCAACCGGGGCCGGTCGCGAATATCGCGAGTTGCGCCGGCCCAGCCAACGTGGATTCTTCGCGATGAGGATGTAAGGGCATGTCGCAAACCTTGGGGCCCGCTGTCGCATCGATGGTGGGCGCGGATGGGCTCCATTGGACAGCGGCTGCATCGGTCCCAGGAGCGCCAACTTCGCGACGACCGATCCACCGCCCGGCTCGATGTTGCCTGGCCGCACCGTCCGCAGCGTAACGATGCCACGTGCCAATTGGTTTCGGTGCCCAACCAATCGCAGTTGATTCGTCGCCTTCACGTGGGCGTCGAGCATAGACCGACTCGGTCCTCGCTAAAAGCTTTGCAGGAGAACATGAATGTCCCAGCTCACACGCAATCAGCCCTATACCGCCGACTCGGCGCCGCAAGACTGGCCATCCGCACGGACGCGCGAATTGATCCGTGCGGGTGCGCGAATCGCCCTCGATCCCAACCAGGAGTGGCTTGATAGCCTCGACAAAGCGACCCTCGGCAATAATGCAATCATCGCCGAAGACCCGGTCCTTGCGACGGCCGTTCGGCGTGCGAGCCGCGCAAACCTGTTGCATTGGGCGGCGGCAAACGTACGTGATCCGGGTGCACCCGTTGCAGCCAACCTCGGGCCCGAGCCACTTGCCCTTGCTCGAGACTTGGTGCGCCGCGGACTCGATTCGACCGCACTCGAGATCTACCGGGTCGGGCAGGATGTCGCGTGGCGGCACTGGATCGAGATCGTGTTCGGCCTCACCGCCGACCCGGACGAGCTGCGTGAAGTTCTCGTCGTCTCATCGTCGTCGATCAGTGACTTCATCAGTGCTACCCTCGCGGGTATCGCCGCACAGTTGAAACTGGAGCAGAACGAGTTGGCCTGCGGCACCCATGCTGAACGCCGTGAGATCATCGAGTTCATACTTGATGGCGCGGCGATTGGTCAGGAGCATGCTGAAGCGCGATTAGGCTACTCACTGGATCAGCCACACACCGCTGCCATTCTGTGGAGCGACGATTTCGAGGGCGACCACATCTTCCTCGACGGAGCCGCCGTTGCGGTCGGTTACGCTCTCGGTTCAACCCGGGCGCTTACCGTGACCGCCACCGCTGCCACCCGCTGGATATGGGTGGCCGACGCGGTTGACGTTGATGTCGACGCCATCGAAAAAGCGCTGACCACCTGTCCGGGAGCCCGTATTGCCATCGGTCCCAATGCACCCGGGATCGAAGGCTTCCGCCGCAGCCATCTTGACGCGCTGGCCACGCAGCGAATGGTGACGCGCCTGCAGTCACCCCGGCGAATCGCACTCTTCGCCGACATTCAGCTCGTCAATCTGATCACTCAGGATGCCGCTGCAGCAGACGATTTCATCACCAGTACGCTAGGCGACTTCGCCTCAGCTAGTCCCGAGCTGCGCGCGACTCTCCTGACTTACATTCGCCAACAATGCAACGTGTCCCGCGCCGCCAAGCTGCTCTACAGCCACCGCAATACACTGTTACGGCGACTCGAGGCAGCCGCACGCATGCTCCCCCGTCCCCTTCCCCAGTCCTACGTCCATGTGGCCGTGGCCCTCGAGGCGCTGGAGTGGTACGGCAACCACACTAGCCCGCGGTGATGCGGCGCGACCGCTGATTTCGCGCGACTGCGACGGGATTCGGGCGCTCGCACGCCGGGGCGGTGAGCTCAAGCGGGACCACAATGAGATAGCCGAAGCGTGCGGATCACCGCGTGCCCGGTCGGCCATACATTGTCGGATCGAAGTCCGGCGGTAACGATTGGGGCCGGTGACGTGATGACCTTGCACTGACAATGCGCACATCCCCCACATCACGTACCCAACTACCAGGGCTCCAGCGCCCCAAAACCACTGCCCGGCAACATCGTCGGTGCCCACACAGCCGGCAAGAGTACCAACGCCGGTCGGAAACGACCGGCGATCGGCAATCAGGACACACTGGCTCACCGTGGGAGCGGCGGGTATGCGCCGTCTTATTCCAGCGGCGTCGGTTCAGCGCTGCCGGGCCACCAGATCCGATTACCGATGAGGGCCATCGTGGCCGGAGCCAGCACGGAGCGGACGACGCAGATATCGATCAGAAGGCCAGCACCGATTGTAAACCCGATCTGTACCAGCTGGATGACACTGCCGCTCATGAGCGCGAACATGGTGAGTGCGAACACTATGCCTGCTGTGGTGATTACACTGCCGGTCTTCCCAAATCCGCGAATGATCCCGCGTATCATCCCCTCTCGAGACTCTTCCCGAATCCGTGAAGCGAAAAGCATGCTGTAGTCGGCACAGACCGCGATCAGTGCCATGAACGCCACGGGTAGTACGGAGAAGTCGAGATCGATCCCAATGATGTGCTGCCACACCAACACGCTCAGTCCCGCTGCGGATGTGAATGACAACGTCACCATGGCCACCAGCAGGACCGGGGCGAGGATGCTTCGCAGCAGGACCATCAGCACCAGCAGCACCCCCACGATCGCTGCGAATCCAAAGACCGCGAAGTCATGCCACACTTGATCACCCATGTCGGCCGATATGGAGGCGATACCCGTTGTAGCGAACCGGGCATGTTGCAGCGGGGTCCCGACGGCGGCGTGCTGTGCCGTGTACGCCAAAATCCTTGCCGTGTCGCGCGCCTGAGAGCCGTAAGGGTTCGTCTTCCATACCACCACCATTCGGGCGACCTTCCCGTCGGCCGAGAACAGCAGGTTCTCTCCTGCATTGAATGCAGCGTCGGTAAACCCCTGCGGGGGAAGATAAAAGCCATTCCCGCTGCCGGCTGACGTATGCATGCTGAGGCCGCCGAGGTAGTCGGAGGCGTCCTTCAAACCTGCCCCGAGCTGACCGGTGAGGCTGCTCACCATGTCCACCCCGGTCTTGACCTGATCCAGTCCCGTGACCAGCTGGGCCATTCCGCCGGATAGCCGTTCAGCGCCCTGCGATAGCGCGGTTAGCCGTGCGCTGAGCTCAGCCGGCGATTCACCGCCAACTTGCGCCGCCATCGACTGCAGCTGTCCCAACATAGTCTTGAGCAATGGCAATGAGGCCCGGACCTTCTCGATAGCCTCGCGTGGCACCGCAGCCGCCGCTTGCAAGATGGTCAGAGCTCGGCCCACGGCGCCATTCGTCAGCTCGTTCAGATCCGCCAGGTCGGCGCGCCCGCGCATGCACAGCGGGTTGCCGGTGCACTCCGGGGTCGGCTGAGGCGTCAGCATCGGGCCCAGAGCCGCGTTCGCTGAACCGATGGCCGCCACAGCCAGATCATCCTTACTCAACCCATCCAAGACCAGATCCAACAGATGCAGCGACGAATTCAAATCGCCGATTGCTGCGGGCACCGCCATGCGGCCATCCGTCATCGTGGCCAGGGCAGAGCTGGCGGCACCATAACTGTTCAGCATGCTGCGAGCCATCCGCGAAACCTCCGCTACCCCCGAGACCAATTGCGGTAACTGGCTCTTTGCTGACTCAGCACCGTTGAGCAACTGCATTACCCCCTGCCCAAGCCGATCGAGATCGGGGGCCGATTGGCCGATGCGCCGCGAAGCATCACCAAGCCGATCGCTGACCAGACCGACCTGATAGCCGATCGCGGTCTGCTGGGAAGGCGTTCCGAGCGGCCGGGTAATCGATCGTACGAAGGCCACGTCGGGAAGTCGGGCGATGTTTGTAGCGACCACCTCGAGTGCAGCCAGATCGTCTGTGTCCCGCATATCGTGATCTGATCGTATGACCACGAACTCCGGCGCGGCTTCATTATGACCCCAATGCGCAGCGACCTTTTCATATCCGATGCGGCTTTCGGTTTCCCGAAGTTGCATCGAGTTCTCGTCGAAGTTGATCTTGATCGTCGCCAACACCAAGGCGAGCGATATCAGCACAACCAGCGATGTAGCCGTGAGCCAGCCGGAGCGTCGGACGATTCGAGCGCCGATGCGACGCCAACGAAACTCGTTGATAGCACGCGGCTCTGCATAGCCGCGTCGGCCCGCGATCGACAGCAGAGCGTAAGGCAAGCTGATCGATACTGCGAGCGTGATCGCCACAGCGATGGCAACGGGTGGACCCGCCGCTCGGAACAAGCCGATCTTGGTGAGTACCATCGCCGAAAAGGCGACCGCGATCGTGACGGCGGAGGCGATCAGAATTCCCGAAATCCTCCGCCCGGAACGGGTTATCGCGTGGGTCACGGGGAGTTTGCCTCTCCGGCCTTCGTGATAGCTCGCGAGGATGAAGATGGCATAGTCCGTACCGACACCAAGTACCATCGCGGTCATCAAGGCGATGGTGAAATTGGAGACCGTCATGCTGCCCGTTAGACCGAGCACCGAGACGATGGGGCGAGCCACGCCCAGCGAAACCCCGACCGTCAATAACGGGATCGTTGCCAACACCACCGACCGATACACCACCAGCAGCAGCACCCCGATCAACACGATCGATACCGCGGTGATAACCAGAAGTGATCGGTCAATCTCGTCGAACAGGTCCGCCAGTGTTGGCGCAAAACCGGTGTAATAGACATGTACGCCAGGAGGTTTCGGTAGCGATGCCACCATCCTGCGAACGTCGACGATGTTTGCCTTAGCCTTGGCCGAACCAACCTTGCCCGTGCTGGCTACGAACAGGTTGATCGCCTTGCCGTCAGGACTAATGGAGATATCGCGTAGGTTCGCGTTGGAGAAAGTATCGAGGACATAAGCGACATCGTCCTTGTCAGCCCGCAGCGCCTCGATCAGCCGACCGGCGAACGTCTTGTCCGCCTCGTTCAGACCCGCTTCGTCGACGACCACGATGCTGCCAATGGCTGATGATTGTGGGACGCCGAAATCGGCCGACATATCCTGAAGCGTTTGCGCTGCGCGGAGATGGGCCGGCATGAACGGCGCGGAGTCCTCGGCAACCGTCACTTCCAGTTGCGGTATCGAAAGATTCAACACTCCCAGCAACAACACCCAACATCCGATAACCAGCCAGGCGTGTCTGGCGGCGAAACCCGCTACGGTTCCGAAGAACTGGCTCTCGCCGTGTGTCAGGACAGCGTCAACGACTCGCTTGCCCGTCCGGACTAACCGGGGTCGCCGTGGCGTAGGACCGTTGTCGCGCTGGGGCTCTGCAGCGCTTGGTCTTTCAACCTCCGGATGAACATCAACGTGGACCATATGAATACCTTCCGCAGAACGATGCCTGAGCCAGCAACGACTCGGTGCCGCCACAACAAGCGTTGCCGCATCGTCGAAGCGAATCGGGTGATTTGCGCGGCATAACCGCCGCTGGGTCGGTGCCCGCGGATTTCGCAGCGTTGAGTTGAACACTTTCGCGCGGCGATTCGTAATCTATGCAGCGATGTTCACCCTGCGGCCCACGCGAGGTGGCTAACAGGGCCGTGGCAGTCAGCCGATGGCACTCAGAAATTGGCGGCGTGCACTCGCTGGATATGCGTCCAAGACGTCTCATGGTACTCCCGATAAATATGCTTTTCAGAACGGCATCACGGCCGTGCGAAGTTCGTCAGCTGCTATTCACTGGATCCGTTAGAATGACCGGTGATTGCGCGGATGTAGCGTCCAATCTGACGCAATGAGCGGTTCGCTTCTGGCACTAGCGGCGCAGCCAGCTGGAAAACGTGAACTTGACCCGGCCACACGCGTACTTCGGCCGGCACTCCGGCCGCCGCTAGTTTGCCGGCGGCCAGCTGTGCGTCGTAAAGCAGCACCTCCGAACCGGAGACGTGCAAAAGCACGGGCGGCAACTCTGGTTGAATATGATCTAACGGCTCATAGGGTTCTTCGCGCCGGCCGTCGACCGTTTGCTTTGCGGCGGACCTGCCGACAAAAGCAGAAAGCGCATCAAATGCCTTCGCCGTAAGCACTGCGTCGGTTCTGATGTTGGGATGCGACTGCTTGGGCCCCTTGGCCAGCTGCAGCAGCGGGGACATCGCGACCAACGCCGCCGGCTTCTCATCGTCCTGCTGCAGCCGCTGCGCGAGCGCGAGTGCGAGGTAGCCGCCCGCCGAATCGCCGGCCAACACGATCTCTTGCGACCGATAACCGGTTGCTCGCAACCACCGGTAGGCATCATGACAGTCGTCGAGCGCCATGGCGATCGAGTGCTCGGGCAGCAGCCGATAGTTGACCACCAGGACGGGCGCGTCGCCATGTCTCGAAAGTGACTTGACGATCCCGCCATGCGAATTAGCGCCGCAGGTCACGAAGGCGCCGCCGTGCAGATACAGGACCACCCGGCGCGGGTTCCCGGTAGGCCGCACCCCCGGCGCGCAGACAAACTGCGCCGTGGCGTTAGGCAACCGGATTGTGGTCCGGGTGGTACCCGGCTGAGGCGGGATCAGGAACCCGCAGACAGGGTCGATGAGGCGCAGCGGCAGCGGAAGATGCGGGAAAAAGCCCACCACTGTCAGCATCGGCCTGATCGTCATGCGCGACGCCAGCGCCACCAACCGCGCCGCAATACTGGGCCCCGCCTCGACCACCTCGACGGGAAACCCGTCGCCGGCCGGCACCTCACATACCGCGACCGGACGCGCCGCGGCACCATGAAGCGGCGAAGCAGCCTCTTCTGATGAGCCGGATACCCGAGCGAACGCAGTCATACCTAACGCCTTCCACATTGCGCACAACTATTTGCCACACCGACTACGGACTTTGCTGATTGCGATGCTCAGCTGGTTACATGCGGAACAATGCTCACCAGCGCGAGTGGCGCGCCTTTGCGCTGCAGTCATGGTCCGCGGTGCTGGACCTTTAGGGCCGTTAGAAATTGTTTTCCTATACACCGCTACAATGGTCGATGAGCACACGAATCACCATGAGGAAAACCTCCGAGAGATTGGGAATCAGGCATCCGAGACGACCACCGTCGTCGTCGACGGTCCACCCGGGTCACTGCGTACCGAGATAATACGGTGCGGCAATAACCTCTGGATAAAACTATAGCACAATGCTACGTTATTTTGCAATTATGTCCTCGTTACACGGCTATTACGTCGCCATTAGGTGTAGGGCATTTTGACATTCATGCGCCGTCCGAACTATATGCATCGGAAATGTACACCGTCTGGACATTGCCACAGCCTGTATGAGTGGCAATTCGATCTGAATCTGGATGGCTGTCAGACCAACCGAAGAGCGGGGCGCTGCGACGAGGCAGGACGCAGTCGGCGCGATCTACACGCAAAGACAATGGCTCTCAATGGATTTCCAGGTTGCAGGTTGCGCTACGGATCAACGCTGAGCCCTCCTCGCCCCTGATACGCCCGGGACGTACCGAAGGCGTTGGTCAGCAACGCTTTTGAAGCGCTATCGCGACCGGGCCGGCCGCGTTCCCACCGGCTTTGAGCGCGCCAACCCTTCCGTCAATATCGCCGCGAACATCCAACAGCGCCTGACCGTCCGGTTAGTCGTGACTTGCCGGCTGTCAGCGAACGGCCGTCGGGTTGTGCGCCGACGTGGATACGGGATTGGCCGCTAGGGTGTCAACCGAGACCGGCACGACGATTTCGTCATGAACGTGTTCTTGCGCGCTCGTCCGCGATGACTTCGCGGTGATGGGAGCGGCCGGCGTACCCAGGCGCCGCTTATGCCGTGAGAGTCGTTGAAACGAACGCCGGTCCACCTGTTCGGGCCTCGGCCGTGGCGGCTGGCCGCCAAAGGCAGCAGGCGTGCCCAATGAACGGCGCCGGGGTTCGCCGCAGTACCGCCTTTGGACCCGGCGATACGTAGTGAGGCAACCGAGGCGCGTGCACTGGCGCGAGCGACTTCCCGTCTCCCACCCGTCGGCCTCGTGGAGCCGGCCCCGGATGATCCGCCCGGGACGCCTGACACCGCCTCGTCGGCCGGCGCATCGCCAACGTCCAGACACCGATCCAGCCGACACAGGCTGTTGCCCACAGAATTCCGCTGTCGGCGGGTTCAGCACCCGAGGCGCAGTAGGTGTTGTTATGCCGTCGCAGATCTTCAGGGCAAATGAGCAGCCCTCGCCACCAAGCCCGGTCCCTGCCTGCGAGTGGCCGTTACAGCCATCAGGTCTGGGATCTTTTGCCATGGTCACACGCTTTCCTCGATGCTGCCGATCCTGCCGGAAGATGACAATCCCCGACGAGATCGTTGATGCGGTCGATTCACGTCATCCAGGTCGCTGTACCACGTCGACGCTCGCCTTCTCATCGAATAAACAGCACGCCGGTGGCGCGCGCCAGAGTCAAATCGACCCATTCGCTGCGCCAATGTGAGACAACGTGCCCACAGCTCATGTATACCTCGCTTCTACGGGTGTAGAACTTGCACCGCGAGATCCGAGATCGTGACAGAGTGCCACATTACATTCGGCAAATTAGTGACGCCATATGACCGGCCCGCGAGGGCTAATGCAGGTCCATAGAGCCCATGAGCCTGTAGTGAGCGCTCGTTCATTTGTCAATGCATTTTACACAGCAGCCTGCACCACGCTCCGCGGTTCGTTGCGACGCATGTGATTTCTGCAACGTCCGCTACCTCAACCTGGACCAGTCACACATTCCGCGTGTAAACATGTCGGTAATTTGGGGGGTTACGGGTATAGGCGCGTCCAGCGATCGACATGGAGATGACGGAGCCATGGATGCCCATGGATGCCCACGCCGCATACGAACGACAGCCCCGAGACCGGCAATGGGTGTCTGCGCGACGGCGGAACCGTGCCGCGTCCAGCACAACAACGAATTGTCCGGGCACCTGCGATGGCTTATTCCGCTCTTAGCGGGAATAAACCGAAGGTCCGCTGACGCTACGGCCGACCGAGATGTCCCGCCACGCGGGAGAATGGAAATACACGTCGACATACGCGTAGTGGATCCATTCAGACTGGTTGCAGCCGCATGGTCGTGAGCGCAGGCGGCCGTAAGGCCCAAGCACAAAACGGCGTCGAGACAAGGGGCGGCAACTTTAATCATGCCGCCACAACTTATTCTCGGCTCCGCCGTCGCTTCACGCGGGAACAAGCAACTAAAGCGGAGATCGGGCAGTTGGCCAAAGAGGATGTCACACTATTTGATATCAGCGCCCGCCGTCGCCATTACCAGGCAGGGCATGATTCTTCTGTGGCGGTAGGCCATGGCATTCAAGACCGGGTTCCAGGCATGCCGCCAAGTTTTGCCGACAGCCCACCTGAACTGAAGGACGGTGAGACTATCGATCGGCATGGGGAGCAGCCGCAAAGGACGGTACGCGGGTCGCTGGAGCGTCTCGCTTGCTACGCAGCCCAACCTGACAGCGACGTCGGTGTCATCAGGTGCGGGTCGGCGGGTACCCCCTACACCTAGCCTAACGGCGATACCGCGTTGACCGAGAACATCGATTTGGCACATCAGGTCGAAGCGACGGTTGAAAGCTGCGGTTCGACCCTGCTCGCCGATCCACCTGCGGTGCGAAGTCGAATGGGATTCAATCAGCTAACGAAAGCCATCGAGCTCCCGACGGCAGGCATCGGGCGCATGACGACACCAAAATGATCAACTGAAGGAGACGGGTTTGATGTCGACTCGGCGGCGGCAGCTTCTGGTTGCCGGCGTGGCCATGACGGCCGCCGCAGGATTGGCGGGATGCGACGTCGCGGGCCGTCGGTCCGACGATAAGCGGACCCTACGGGTGGGAGCGGCGTTTCCTGATCCGCCCTTCAACGGCATGCCCCTAGGTGGCGGTTTCGACATCGACCTGATGACCGAGATTGCCCGAGCCCTCGGCGCTGAAGCCAGCTTCATCCGCTACGACGGTACCGACTTCAACGGCATCTTCGGTGCGCTCAACGGCGGTGAGTACGACTGCGTCGCGGCCGGGACCACCGTGACACCCGAACGTGAGAAGCAAGCGGCATTCGTTGCGCCGTACCTGATCTCGGGGCAGTCACTGGCCGTCGACAGCGCCCGGCTGCCCAACGTGCACTCCATTGACGACCTGTCTGGACTGACAATCGGCGTCCAGCAGGGCAACACCAGCCAGCCAATCGCCAATCGCCTTGTCGCCGAAGGTCGAGCCGGCGCCGTGCGGGTCTACGACTACGGCGCTGTCCGTTCAGCGATAACCGACTTGACCACTGGCGGCTGCGACGCCTTCATGAAACTAGCCCCAGTGCTGACCGAGCTGGTCAAGCCGGTGCCAGGCGTCGAGGTCGTCCAGCGCACGGGCATATCGGTAGAAAAGATTGCGATCGCGGTCCCCAAGGCAGATCAGGACCTTCTTGAGCGGATCGCCGCCGCGCAGGCCGCGCTGGAGGCGAGCGGAACCCTGCCACGACTCCGGCAGCGATGGCTCGGCAATCCCAATACGTACCAAGCGTAACCGCGCCACACCTCGCTGCACGTATCCGGCCACTTCTGGGGTTGCACCACGGGATAGTTCACTGACTCGTGGCACAAGTCAGCCATTCGCTTGGATAATCCTTTCCAGCCCAGCCTTATAGGCGAACAGACTATGACGCCACAGTGGGTCGATCGACCCACCGCTGTCGACCTCAATCGCCCGGCCCACGTGTTTGTAGAACAACGGCGGCAGGTATGGCACCAGATCAAGGAAGTTCACCACCCGATAGCAGCTCGTGACTGCCTGATTGAAAGCCTTTGCGAAGTCACGCAACCCTGCGATAGGTCCTGCGAAGGTCATGGCGTTGGGTCTTATGTTGGGCGTCATGTTGTGGAAGATATCGGGCGCAGCAAGCACCGCAAGCGCTGCGCCAAGGCTGTGCCCCGTAACGAGAATCTTGTCGCAGCCCGTAGCCGCGTTGGCGATGTTGTTGACGACGCTTTCGCGAACCAGCTGGTAGACAGTCTGAAAGCCCGAATGTACATACCCGAACCCGTCTACCGGTTCGTAAGGTTCAGGTATTGCGCCCAAGTCGGTGATCACGTCGTCAAACGTGATGGTACCGCGGAAGGCCACGAAGGCGGTACGGGTTGATGCATTGCGGCCTATCAGCCCAAATATGTTGGCATTGAAGGCCAACTGCGTCACCTCGGGTTGCTTTGCGGCTTTCTTTCCAGCGGTAATGGCGTCGACCTTGATCAACGCAGTCTGAACAAATCCCGGCGGAAGGGGCACGTTGTTGCAGTCTGTTACCGAGTAGGCGGCCAAGCACAAGGGTAGCGGCACGTCCAGAGCAAATCGCGGATCAAAACCGTTGACAATACCGGAATCCGGCCCGGTCGCATGGGCGGTGTTCATCAGCGGCGTAGCCCACGGCGCGAGAAATCCAACACCACCGAACAACCCTGCGCCAATCGAGAATTGCCGACGCGAGAGTTCCCCACGCAGTCCGTCTTTCACCGAACGCCTTTCCTAGCTTGACGACTCATACATCCCGCGGACGGGCAGGCACACGCTACCGACATCTTCGGCCCTGCGGCCCGAGCCGTTGTTCGTCTGTCATCAACCTGAGACCTGCTCGTTCCATGGTCAGACCGAACGACACAGGGGTCTGGCCAAGATTAAATTTGTTGTAGCGCAACGCGATACCTGACGTGGTGCGCTTGACAGCTCCTCGAGCAAGCGCAGGCGAGATTCAGATCACGCATAACTGGTGTCCCGGGCTCCTGGCAGACCTCTAGAGCCGCATTCCCCTTCAATATCACCAACATCTTTTAGGAACCAACGGGTTACGCTCCGCTGCCGACACTGCCGGCGATACACACGGGCGGCGGGATATTCACGGAGCGGGCCTGGGTCGTTGCGGCGTCACAACGCACCTCCGGACACTGATGCAGATTGTCGCAGTGTCGCGGCGACATGGGAATAGGTGCACACAGCACGCAACCGCAGCTGATCATCCGGGGCGCTTTGCCTCGTAGGAGCGGATTAGTTGAGCTGGTTTAACCCTGGCAACGACTCCGTAGCTGGTGTTCACTACTTCTGGAGCGTCTCGAAACCCGATAGGGCGCGGTAGATTACGCTCTCCACATGGTGTTGACCAGTGCTACCCTTTTTCCGATGCTGATTAACGTTCGCCTCAAGGAGGAATGCGGGTGACATTGCGGATCCTGCAGCGCACATGGCATAGACCACCAGCACGCTGGTACGACGCAACGGAGCTGGTGCGTTGCCTTCGCAGGAATGCCCAAGGACATGGCCTCCAGCCACCCACAGTGTTGCCCATCTACTCAGCGCACCAACAGTTGTCGACTCCACCGCCGGACAAGCGGTGGCCCACTGCCATTCCAACGGCTTCTACATATCGTTATGGGAGATATGGGGCGCCTTGCTCCACTGCGTACCGCTGCTCACCACCGAACGCGTCAATGTCTTGAACCCGACCCCTGCAGCTGCGGCGGCTTTGGCACGGCCGAGCTGGTGGACCGGTGGGCAGCCGAGCGGCCAATGATCAACGCATACGGTCCGACCGACACCACGATCTAACGCATCGATGCGCAGGTATTGCGGCCGGGGCGGGTGTCTTCCGATTCGGCTACCGGTCGCCTGGGCCGCGCCGAAGGGCCAGGCCACCAACCCGTCAATGAGAGCTTCAGCACCGCCGGTGAGCCCGCCGGCATCAGTGGAGTCGTGTAGTACCGCACCGACGTCTATGACGCCGCCACCGTCGAGGCCTTAGCCACCCGGTTGAAAAGTCCGCCATCGGCAGTAGTTGTTGTTGCTCCGCAGCAGCGGGTAATCTTCGATCGACATTTGCCACGAAGGTTTGGCGGGCGGCTTTCACCGTCGGCTGGTTGCGTTCGCGGGCACGCCTGCCAGCGTCGCTCAGCGAATTCTCAACTGATTCTTCGCAACCGCCTGGGCTGATTCAAAGAATTTCCGTACCCAGCCGCCTCAACATGGGCATCATGACGTCGTCGCTGGGTGAGCCACTGTCCACGAGCGTGATCGAACGCTATCTGTACAGCCGCGGCAAGCGGTACTTCCGCGGCCGGCATGACGGTGAGTTCTTCTTCGTCGCAAACGCTTACCCGCGAAGATTGCACATCCACCTGGAGATCTCGCACGAGCATCCGGACGTATTCACCATCCGGGTCACTCCCGCATACTTTTTCCCGGCCGCAGACCAGGCCCGGCTGGCGCGGTTCGCACACCTGTGGAACGACCGGAATCGCGCAGTGACCGCAACCATGCACGCGTCTTCCGATCCGCAGCGCGTCGGCGTGACCGCCGTTAATTCCCAATGGATTCCAGGTCTTATCCGGTTCAACGAGTTCGCGGATTCCGTCGACCGCGTCCTGGATTCGGCGGTGGATCTTTTCGGCGAGCTGGAACCCATCCCGCCGTTGCTGCTCGATACCGGCTGAGGCTCATGGATCGTGGGAACTTGTCAATTATTGCGATTATTCGTCTGTTTTCGGTGCGCTCGCGTACGGTGCGGAAACGCCTTTAGTTTGCGCTGACCGCTGCTACCGGACCTGGGTTATCAACCCCGGCTGGCCAAGCCCGCACGGCCGCCGACCCGATACCCGGGCCCTCATCAAGGTCCCCGCCGACTTGAGCTCGAGCCAAGTCGGGCAGTGCGTGCTCGGTTTCGGCCGGCATGTGTCGTGTGACCGGACCACTATGCACAACAACAGGTTCAGGTGCGTCGTGCACGCCGGCATCTCAGCCTGGGTGTCAGGCCACCAGCACCGCGTCCAGCACCGAATAGAACAGACCCAGACCGTCGTCGGACGGACCGGTCAACGCCTCGATCGCGTGTTCAGGGTGGGGCATCAACCCGACCACCCGACCGTTGGCCGAGCTGATGCCGGCAATGTCGCGCAGTGAGCCGTTGACGTTGTCGTGGTACCGAAACACTACCCGCCCCTCACCTTCCAATTCGTCCAGCACTGCCTCGGGTGCCACATATCGGCCCTCACCGGACTTCAGCGGCACCAGTACGTCGGCATCCGGTTCGAAACGCGATGTCCAGGCCGTCGACGTCGACGCGACCCGCAGCCACACGTCACGGCAGACGAAGTGCAACCCCACATTGCGGGTGAGGGCGCCCGGCAGCAACCCCGCCTCACAGAGCACCTGAAATCCGTTGCAAATACCCAAAACCGGCATACCGCCCGCGGCAGCGGCCACCACCTCGCCCATCACCGGTGCGAAACTGGCGATCGCACCCGCGCGCAGATAATCGCCGTAGGAGAAGCCGCCGGGAACCACGACCGCGTCGACTCCCTTGAGGTCGGCGTCCGCGTGCCAGAGGCTCACGGCCTCGGCGCCCACCTGCCGTACCGCGCGCGCGGCGTCCACGTCGTCGAGCGTGCCCGGAAACGTGATGACCCCGATCCGAGCTGTCACTGCGGGTCCCGGCTGATCGTCCAATCCTCGATGACCGTGTTCGCCAGCAGCGATTCGGCGATTTCGGCCAGCGTGGAGTCGTCGACGGAATCGTCGACCTCGAGTTCGAACCTCTTGCCCTGCCGCACATCCGAGATTCCGGCATGACCGAGCCGGCGCAACGCACCAACGATTGCCTGACCCTGCGGATCGAGAATCTCCGCCTTGGGCATGACATGCACGACCACCCGCGCCACCGGCGCTCCTCCTCAGATCCGATTGCTCGGGCCCAACTCTACCGGCGGCAGCTGCCGCGCCGTGTCCCAGGCGCGCTGAGGCTACTCCCCGCAGTACGTGGCCTCGACCGTCTGCTCGCCGAGAACCTTCATTTCTTTGATTCGGAGCTGGTCGGCCAACCCCTTTTCCTCAATGACCGATTGCAGGCGATCGTAGAAGTGCCGTACCAGCGCTTCGAAGGTGGGCGAAAAGTCCACCGTGCACAATTTCAGCCCGCCCTTGCGGGCCACCGCGGCGATGTCCTCGTATAGCGGGTCCTTCCTGTCCACCACGAACGCGTGGTCGACCTCGTCGAGGATCGGCCGGAATGCATTCTCGAGTAGATCGGTGTCCAGGAGGAAGTATTGTTCGTCAAGACTGTCTCCGGTGAGGGTCACCGAGACAAAGATCGTATGTCCGTGCAGGTTGGCACATTTGTTCGCCACCAATTCGGGAGTGTAAAGCTCACTGCCGCCTCGGCTGGTACGCATGTCGTGAGTCCAGGTGCGGTGACCCATTTCCAGACGGATGGTTTGTTTGATCGTATACGGCATAAACTACTCCCTGGCTGTGATCGACGCATGACTTGGCTAATTGAGACCGTAGCTGGCCTTGAGTGTCGACGCGCATTGGAGTTCCACCCGTCTCAAGACGCAACCCGAAAGTCTGAGCTGGCTGTTCACCCTTTGATAGATATGCTCGACGAGCCCCTCGATAGTGGGATTGAAATCGACCGTATACACCTTGTCCGCAACGTCTGCCAGCTCACAGACCTTGAGGAAGTCGTCGTATATCGGGTCTTGGTCCCAGATAATGAAGGAATGGTCCAGGTCGTTGATTATCGGCTCGACTATGACGGCTAGCTCATTGGTATCGAAAACGGTCTTCATATCATCCAACTGGTCCCCATATTCAAGGACCAGTCTTAGCTGCCAGGTATGGCCGTGGATGGTTTCTTCTTTTTTGTAGTTGAAGCCTAGAGAACGATGGCCCGCATCGAACCTAAAAGTCTTCTCGATCGTATGGCTCATGGTTCGACACCTCCGGAGCGCAAGCTAAGACGTAGCTAGGATTGTCGAGCTGTGAAACGACCTCCCGTCAGCGTCACGGAGTGAATATTAGATCCCCTTCCAGGTAAGGCCAAGACCTTGGGTCAAATCCATCGACGTGGCGCGGCAGGGCATCCCGTGATTCTTGACTTCGTGGTTTAGCCTGAATCCACCGTTGGAGCCGCGGGGTGTGTGCCGGTTAAATTTTTGATCTTGATTTGGTTTGCCACAATCCACCGATAGACCCGAGTGGCGTGTCCCGTTGAATATTTGATCTTGATTTGGGGTCGAGGCATAACTATGCCGCCGCTCTGCCCAGCTATTACTGTCGATTCCTGGTGGTCGGAGTCGGTCGTGCCCGTCCACCACTGGCTGGTCGACCGATTGCGTTGTGCCACAGCACAACACCGGGCTCGACGTAGGTCCCGGCGACCACCGCCCGCGACGGCCCCAAGTCGAGCCCTCGACCGCCATGCCCCCCAGCGATAGTGCGGGCGCTCGCGGCTCAACCTCACGCGACGCCGCTGGCGCCTGCCGTCCCGCCGGTACCGACTCCGTTGCCGCCCCGGGCCCCGCCGCTGCCGCCCGCGCCGCCTAGACCGCCGTTGCCCCAGAGTCCGGCTGACCCACCGTTGCCACCGGGCTGGCCCGGGGCGCCGGGCTGGCCCGGGGCGCCGGGCGCGCCGTCGCCGCCGCTGCCGAACAACCAGCCGCCGTCGGAGCCGTTGCCGCCCGGCGTGGTGGCGTTGGCGCCGTTGCCAATCAGCGGGCGAGACAGCAGCGTCTCCAGCGGCGACGCGCTCGCGACCTCGGCGGCGGCATACGAGCCAGCACCGGCGCTGAGGGTTTGCACAAACTGGTTTTGGAACGCTGCGACCTGTTTCGCCAATGCCTGATAGCCCTGGCCGTGCCGGGAAAACAGGGCGGCGATGGCCGCCGAAACCTGGTCGCCGGCCGCACTGACCAGCGCAGTCGTCGAAGCTGCGGCTGCCGCGTTCCGCGCGGCCAACGAGGCGCCTATCCGCCCAACATCGACGGCCGCCGCCGCCACGATCTGGGGCACGACAAGTACGTGCGACATCCGGCGCCTCGCAGCCGCGCCCGGCATCATCGATGCAATCCGTATCAGTAGGACGGGATCGTAGCTCGATTCTGGGCAGCTCGTTTGATGTTGCGGCGAATGCGCGATAAGCGCCCCGGAGCCCCGCCACATGTCACCATTAAATTCAATGAGACACATTTTTGAGTTCTATTATGCTTTACGTCGATGGCACATAACGGAATCTCAACAGCCACTCAGAGCGCTACTGATCTGCAGTGCGGCTGTTGGCGCGGCGGCGCCGCGAGCGGCGTCGCCGCGGCACTGCGGAACAGTCACTAAGTTGAATTCTTTTGCCACGGCACTGCCATAAGGCTGGGCACGCCGCCGCCTGCCCTGCTGCTGCCGCACCCTGCGGCAATACCGGGGGCACCCAGCCGGTAGCATCTTCGCGCCGTGATATATGCCGCCGAACTGGTTTCACGTTTTGGCGAAACCTGTTGTCCGACGGGGATTCTCGCGCCAGCGACGATCGCCGCCGGCGCCGCGCCGGGTGCGCTGGACTATTCGCCTTCGCCGCTGTAGGTGGCCTCCACCGTCAGTTCGCCGAGCACCTTCATTTCCTTGATTCGGAGCTGGTCGGCCAACCCCTTTTCCGCGATAACGGCCTGCAAGCGGTCATAAAAGTGCCGCACCAGACCTTCGAATGTGGGCGAAAAGTCCACCGTGCATAGCTTGAGGCCCCCCTTGTGCACCACCGCGGCGATGTCCTCATAGAGCGGGTCGTGCCGGTCGACCACGAAAGCGAAGTCGAACTCGTCCAGGATCGGCCGGAATGCCTGCTCCAGCAGGTCGGTGTCCAGGAGGAAATACTGCTCGTCAAGACTGTCCCCGACCAGAGTCACGGAAACAAAGATCGTGTGGCCGTGAATGTTTGCACATTTATTGGCTATCAAATCCGGTGTGTAAAACTCACTGCCCCCTCTACTGGTGGGCATGTGATGGCTCCAGGTGCGGTGGCCTATTTCAACCCGGAATGTTTGTTTGATGGTGTACGGCATAACTTGCTCACTGATTCCTTCCATGGGATGCGCAGGGGCGCAAGTTGTTTGATTCAATCGGGGGCCGGTACGTCAATGCGAATAACCTCCGGCATGCCTGAAACGTGCAGTCGGCGAATTAAAACGCCAGTTACCTCCGATCATCGATACGCGGGGATGACCTTTTCGATAGTGCAGTCGAAATCAACGCAGTGATACTAGATGCACGTCGATACGAGGCGCGGCAGCGCCCCGATAAGTAAGCGTCAATTCCGTTCAGGAAACCAGGATGAGCCGGTGGCCACCCAGCTCTGCCAGCCGGCGTTGCGCCTGCCCGTCGGGATCGCGGGCGGCTTCGCTCATGGGCGTCGTCGCGCTGATATCGAAGGGCGCACCGGCATTGGCGGACCCGGCCCGGGCCCGACGCGCCGCGTCGAAGAACTGCCCGATCCGCGGGTGATCAAGGCGTACGTTGACGCCATCGCATCGCGCACCGGCTACCGAGGCCAGGGCGACGCTATTGACTCCGAGCAGCACCGGCGGGCGGGGCGACGGCAACGGAAAGCCTGCCCATTTGTCGGCTCGATGCGGGTCCCACAGGACGTCGCAAAGATCCAGCACACCGCAAAGGTGATCGTGGCGCTCCCGCATCGAATGGTGCAGCGGGAAATCGAGCAGCTCATGCTCTACCGCCCAGGGACTACCCGGGGCGGCGCCGGCGCCAAGGCCGAACATGAAGCGGCCGCCGCTGATCTCTTGCACTGAGGCTGCCGCAGCGACCGTCACCCCTGGGGGCCGGTTGGCGGCATTCACCACCAGGGTGCCGATACCTATCACGGACGTGGCTGCCGCCAAGGCACCGGCCAGCGAGAAGCATTCCAGCATTCGGGGACTCGATAGCACCGCACCCGACATGTGGTCATAAACCCACGCGGCGCCATACCCCTCCGCTTCGGCCCGCAACACGTTGTCTCGCAGCTCTGGCCAGGTGTGCGTCGCCGCACTGTAGACAACGTCGAGTCTCAACATGAGCCGACCCTACCGTGTGCCGGATCGGCATGCAGCAAACTAATTGCGCCAGGCCGAATCCCGGGTCCGCGCCCGTTGCGTCACGGCCACCTCTGGCCGTGCCCGTCCGGCTGCGACGCAAAACATCCTCGGGGGATGCGCATCGCTACGGACCGCGTCGGGGCACAATCGTGGACATGCAACTGACGCATTTCGGCCATTCCTGCCTGCTTGCCGAGTTCGGGCGCACCAGCGTGCTTTTTGATCCCGGCACCTTCGCGCACGGCTTCGAGGGGATCACCGGCCTGGCGGCAATCCTGATCACCCACCAACATCCCGATCACGTCGATGCGGCGCGGCTGCCTGCGCTGCTCGAGGGCAACCCGGACGCGGCGCTATATGCGGATCCGCAAACCGCCGCGCAGCTGGGCGCGCCGTGCCGGGCGGTACACGTCGGCGACGAACTGGTGGTCGGCGGGCTGACCATCCGGGCCGTGGGCGGTCGGCATGCGGTGATCCATCCGGAAATTCCTGTGGTGGAAAACATTTCGTATCTGGTCGACGACGGTGACCGTCGCGCCGCCCTGATGCACCCCGGTGACGCGCTGTTCGTGCCAGACGAGCCGGTGGACGTATTGGCGACTCCGGCCGCCGCGCCGTGGATGAAGATCTCCGAGGCGGTGGATTATCTGCGTGCGGTCGCACCGGCTCGGGCGGTGCCGATCCACCAGGGGATCATCGCTCCCGACGCACGCGGCATCTACTACGGCCGGCTCACCGAAATGACCGACACCGATTTCCAGGTGTTGCCGGAAGAAAACGCGGTCGCCTTCTAGGGCCTGTTGAAGCTCGCCGCTACGTGATGTCCGTGGCGACTCCGCGACCGGCGGCCCGGCCGGAGAAGATGCAACCACCCAGGAAGGTGCCCTCGAGCGCCCGGTAACCGTGTACGCCGCCCCCGCCGAATCCGGCAGCCTCGCCGGCCGCATACAGCCCGGTCAGCGGGGTGCCGTCGGATTTGAGGACCCGCGCGTCCAAGTCGGTTTCGATGCCGCCCAAGGTCTTTCGGGTCAGGATGTGAAGCTTGACGGCAATCAACGGGCCCGCCTTGGGATCGGTCAACCGGTGCGGCGCCACCACCCGCCCCAACCGGTCGCCCCAGTAGCTGCGGGCTGCGCGAATCGCGGTGATCTGACCGTCTTTGGTGAACTTGTTGGCCACCTCACGATCGCGTGCCGTGACGGCGGCTTCCACCGTCTCGTAATCCAGCGGATCGACCTCGGGCAACTCGTTCATGGCGGCCACCAATTCAGGCAACGAGTCGGCGCTGACGAAATCCACGCCCCGGTCGATGAAAGCCTGCACCGGTTCCGGTGGTCCGGACCGAATCCGCGACCGCACCAGCTGACGCACACTTCGTCCGGTCAGGTCAGGGTTCTGCTCCTGACCGGACAGGGCGAATTCCTTCTCGATGATCTTGGCGTTCAACACAAACCAGGTGTAGTCGTAACCGGACTGGGTGATGTGCTCGAGGGTGCCGAGCGTGTCGAAACCGGGATACAACGGTACCGGCAACCGATTTCCCGCCGCATCCAGCCACAGCGAGGACGGGCCGGGAATGATCCGGATGCCGTGGTCCGGCCAAATCGGGTCGTAGTTGGTGATGCCCTCGGTGTAATGCCACATCCGGTCGGGGTTGATCACGCGCGCCCCGGCTTTTTGGGCGATGCCGATCATCCGGCCGTCGACATGTGCCGGCACCCCGCTGAGCAGCTGCTTGGGGACGCGCCCCATCCGCTTCGGCCAATTCTTGCGCACCAGATCGTGATTGCCGCCGATGCCACCGCTGGCCACGATTACCGCCGACGCACGGAATTCGAACTTGGCCAACGCTTTTCGTGACGACGGCACGCCGCGCGGTTGGTCCGACGGCTCCAACACGGTGCCCCGGACGCCCGTCACCGCGTCACCTTCGACGATCAGCCGGTCAACCTGGTGCCGGTGTGCGAAGCGCACGTTCGGGCGGTCCCGCAGTTGACGGGCGAAGATCTCGACCAGGGCGGGTCCGGTTCCCCAGGTGATGTGAAACCGCGGGACCGAATTGCCGTGGCCCTGCGCGTCGTAACCCCCACGTTCGGCCCAGCCCACCAGCGGGAAGATCTTCAGTCCGCGGGCCCGCAGCCAGCTGCGCTTCTCCCCTGCCGCGAAATCGACATAGGCATGGGCCCATTGTTGCGGCCAATGGTCTTCGGGCCGATCGAAAGCCGCCGTCCCCAGCCAATCCTGTAATGCGAGCTCATGGCTGTCGCGGATGCCCAGCCGGCGCTGCTCCGGGCTGTCGACGAAAAACAGGCCGCCGAACGACCAGTACGCCTGCCCGCCCAGGTTGGCGCTATTCTCCTGATCGACGATCAGCACATGCAGGCCGCGGTCCGCCAGCTCACAGGCGGCGACGAGGCCGGCCAGGCCAGCTCCGACGATGATCGCGTCAGCCGTAAACCCGTCCGACACAGGCCCCGAACCTACTGAAGCATCACTCATGTCGGTACAGGGTAGTGCCACCGCTCACGGCGGCAGACTTTACGGCTGGGCGGGCGGGCGTCAGCTAGGCGGCGTCGAGCACAGCTCTATTGGGCCGCCATTGGTACACCGTCGGTGTGCAACCGTGCATCATCGACAGGTCGATGGCATCCAGCATGGCCTGGCGCGGACCGGACTTGGACAATTGCCGCGCCGAAACGGCGACGCGCACCACGCCGCCGCGCCGCGCGATGCGTTCGGCCGATAGCACCACCATCCGGCACCACCACGGCTCGGTCAGGAAGCTCTCACCGATGCCCAGTATTCGGGCACGCACCGTGTTCTTGCGGACCAGGTCGGTGATCCCGTGATAATCCGCAAGCAACCGAAAACCGTTTCCCGGCAATGCCTTGACGACCCCCGGGGACACCACCCAGCCCGGCGCCGCAAACAGCCGGGTACGCAGCCCCAGGTGTTCGAGCACCCGGTCGGCGGCCATCACCCGCAGGTTGGCCTCGTGGGCAAGCAGCGTCGCGAATTCGCCGCGCCGTTTCTTGGTTGCGGCTTCGTCGTAGCCGTGCAGTACCAGGGCGTCGCCGCCGGCACGCCGGGCGGCCAGCCACTCGACGGTGCGGGGGTCCCGGTCGAGGCGGTAGTCACCCTTGAGTCGCGGAGCAACCAGCAGCGACACCGGCACCGAACGGGCATCCATCTCCGCGCAGAATGCCTCGACACCGGCCAGGGTGCGCTCACCTATCCCCGAGACCGAGACGATCAGTTTTCCAGACACACGTTCAGTTTGCCGATGCCAGGTTTCCGGACGGTGAAATACACGCAGCCAGCAGACGACTATCCAGTGCCTCTGACGTGCGGATATCCGGCTCGCCGCGGGGCCGGGCACCCCGAGCCGAGCCGGTCCCGGCAGCGGTAGCGGTGACAGCTGTCGATATGCTCAGCAGCGCCATGGACAAGGCGCGTTCCGCACCGGCCGACGCCGCGCTGCCCACACCTGCCACGGGGCAGCACAGCCCCGGCGAACACGTCTACCCCGACCGGCTCGACGCGCGGCTTTTCCGGATCGCCGGGGTCTGCGTGCTGGCCTCGGTGATGTCGATCCTCGACGCCACCATCGTCAGTGTCGCGCAACGCACCTTCATCACCGAGTTCGACTCCACCCAGGCCGTGGTCGGCTGGACCATGACCGGCTATACGCTGGCGCTGGCGACTGTGATCCCGCTAACGGGTTGGGCGGCCGACCGGTTCGGCACCAAGCGCCTCTGGATGGGTTCCATCCTGGCGTTCACGCTCGGCTCACTGCTGTGTGCGTCGGCGCCAAACATTTTGGCGCTCATCGCGTTCCGCGTGATTCAGGGTATTGGCGGTGGCATGTTGATGCCGCTGGGGTTCACCATCCTGACCCGCGTGGCCGGCCCCAAACGTCTGGGACGCATGATGGCGGTGCTGGGCATCCCGATGCTGCTCGGCCCGATCGGCGGGCCGATCCTGGGCGGCTGGCTCATCGGTGCCTTCAGCTGGCCGTGGATCTTCCTGGTCAACCTGCCGATCGGGTTGATCGCGTTCACCCTCGCGGCACTCGTGTTCCCCAAAGACCAGCCCGCACCGGCGGAGAGCTTCGACCTCGTCGGGGTGCTGCTGCTGTCGCCCGGTCTGGCAACGTTTCTGTTCGGGGTGTCGTCGATCCCGGGCCGCGGCAGTGTGACCGACCGCTACGTGGCCGTTCCGGTGATCGTCGGGCTGATGCTGGTTGCGTTGTTCGGGTGGCATGCCTGGCACCGCGCCGATCACCCGCTTCTGGATCTGCGGCTGTTCACCAACCGGGTGTTCGCCCGAGCCAATCTGACCTTCGCGACATTCGCCGTCGCCTATTTCGGTGCGGCGCTGCTGCTGCCGAGCTATCTCCAGCAGGTTCTGCATCAAACACCGATGCAGTCGGGGGTACACCTGATTCCCAACGGGCTGGGCGCAATGCTGACCATGCCGTTCGCCGGCGCCTTCATGGACAGGCGCGGGCCGGGCAAGAGCGTGCTCGTGGGCCTCACACTGATCGCCGCCGGCCTGGGGATCTTCACATTCGGTGTAGCCAGGCAGGCGGGCTACCTACCGACGCTGCTGGCCGGCCTCGGGCTGTTGGGCATGGGGACCGGTTGCACGATGATGCCGCTCTCCGGCGCCGCGATCCAGACGCTAGCACCGCGCGAGATTGCCCGTGGGTCGGCGGTGATCAGCGTCACCCAGCAGGTCGGCGGCTCGATAGGAACCGCATTGATGTCGATGATCCTCACCAACCAGTTCAATCGCAGCGAAAACATCGGGGTGGCAAACAGAGTCGCTGCCCTGCAGCAGCAGGCGGTCAGACATGGCTTAGCGGTCGACCCGTCGGCGATACCGCAACAGGCCCTTGCCCCCGACTTCGCAAGCCGGGTGCTGCACGACCTTTCGCACGCCTACACGGTGGTGTTCGTGATTGCGGTCGTGCTGGTGGTGTCGACACTGATCCCCGCGGCGTTCCTGCCGAAGACACCTCCGGGCACGACGAGCGTTTGAGTACGCCGGACCTGTTCAGCTAAGTTGGCCAGCCGACTGGTGGCGCTGGTCCAGGTGGGTTTACGGCCACACCCGCCTGGAGATCGTCGAACTAGGCCGAGCCGCGTTGTTTTGTGTAAAGGGACGTTCGACGGAAGGTGTCCAGGCCCGCCAGCGGGGGCGTGATCGGGTCGTTGTTGGGGTGGCCCGCCGCGAGAATGTACAACGGCGTGCGTCCGATGTTGTCCAGTCCACAGAATTCGGCGACGGTCGAGTCGTGGAAGGCCGCGGTCTGGAATGGACCTAAGCCAAGGGCCGTGGCGGCAAGCGCGAACGTCTGGCCCAAGTGTCCGGCATTGAGCAGACATATCCGATACGCGCGCGGGGTGCGGTATTTGCTGAGCATGCGGTCGATCGTCGTGCAGAGGACCACGATAAACGCGGTCGCGCCTGCCCATTCCTGCCTGCCGCAGAGCTCGACTACCTGGTCGCTGGTCAGCCCTTCGCTCAGCAGTTCCAGCGAATGCTCGAGACAGTTGTAGTGGTAGGTACCTGGCGGCACGCCTTCGACGTTGAGAACACCGACACAGGCATCGATTTCCTGGCGGCTACCGCCGGATGCGCTGGTGCGTCGCAGCAATGCGCTGCGGCCGGAATCGATAAAATCGACCGGCCCGAATACCGTTGCCAACAACGCCGAGAACGTTTCCAAGGAAACTGGCTGGTCGGTGAAATCGCGGTGTGTCCGCCTGCGGTGCAAAACCTGGTCGAATGGCTCCGATAACCGGGTAGACCCGCGGGGCAGCAACAACCGATCTGCCTCGGGGTACGTGGTGAACAGGGTGTGCACCCGACGTTTGATGCCATCGTCAGGTACCACTTCGTTCGCGTCGGTTGCCGTGGACTCCAAAGAATCGAAGGCCAGATCGACTCGGACGTAGTGCTCGTCTTGGGTGGCGTAGTGAAATAGCGACGCCTCGGGCGCCCAGGGACCCCACTGATCGAAGATCTTCTCGTCTTCGTTGGCCTCATCGCTTCCCTCCTGCAGCAAGAGGCTGTTCTCACGCAATACCGCCACAGCTTCTTCGATGGATGCTCGGTCGAAGCCCACGAGGTCTTCCATGGCCCTGTCGAGTTCAATCCAGTCGTCAAAGGCCGCGAGCATCTCGACGGCAACCGGGTGCAGCTCAAGAGGTGACAGGCGCGGGTAGCCATGCACGACAAAGGCGCCGGCATGCCAATAACAGACTAGACATCGCCGCCGCCTCAGCCGCATCGATCATTTGCTCCTGGTCTCGACCCAGATCCACCTTCGGTGAGTGTTCATGAACGACCTCCGACGGGATCCATCAACAGCCTCCCGGAGCCTATCTCTCGGGGTACCAGAATGGGGTCGCGCTGGTCCTGTCTGTCCGGGTCAACGCAACAGGCTTAAGCGTAAACTTACGCATCTTGACTTCACCTCCTTCTGTTGAACGTGCTGAGCAATGCCGCATTAGCTGAAAAGCCTTTATACCTGGGTTTCATGTGTGCCGCCTGACACGATACTGGTGACCAGCTGCTAGTTACGCTGATCTCGGTATCGGCACCGCAACCGCGGAGAGGCAGTCAACATGTCGGGTGACGACGCCGTGCGGTCGGCCGGTTTGGTTGTTCGGGGCGAAGGTGACCGTCATCTGGACGTGGGCTCGGTGACCTTAACTTGTCGTCTAGCTCAGGCTCGGATCACGAGCAGGCCGGGTCGCTGATTGAGATCCATTCAGCGCCTGCATCTCAGCGGCCCGCAGCGAAGAGCCGGTCCACTGCGGCCCTGCCCGCGTTGTCGTCGGCGTGCACGACCGCGACATCCCAGTAGTGGTATCCGCGGTCAGAAACGGGCTTGTCCATTACCGAGGCGATGGTTGGCACCTCATCGATCGACACGACCTGAATCGGCTTGCCGAAATCGTCCCATATGCCAACAAACGAGTAGCCGGCGTCCTTGAGCTTGCCCCAAACAGCGGTCGGGTCCGCTACGCCAGCCAGGTGGGAGAGGTAGTGATCATATTCGAAGAACAGCACCGGGCGAGAACTTGAGTATGCCCGCGCGAGCGCCGGGATCAGTGTCGTGTCGTGGCCGTCTGTGTCCGATTTGACAAGCCGGATTGGCGGCAATTCTGGGTGACGGATCGGCAGTTCGGCCACGGTCAGTGCGGCAGCCGCCACGGGTGCTCCGCCCTGGACGAAGCGGGTCGTGCCGCCCTTGCGCACCGCGCCGAGACCAGAGGCCTCGCCCGTATCGGTGACTAGAAGCCCGAATTCGATCACGCAGCGGTTGTCCGACCCGACATTGCGCTTCAGGTACGGCAGGTACTCGTGGTCTGCCTCGACACAGAGCACGCGGGCGTCAACTTTCGCAAGGATCTGTACCGCGGAGTCACCGATATTCGCTCCGACGTCGATGACGCCGAGAGGCCTGTCGATCTCGCCGAGGCAGACCGCCAGATCCACGAGGTTCTGACCATAACTGGGGAACAGGCGGACGTGGTCCGGAAGCCGGTGCGATCGTGGCATCGCGAGCGACACACCCTGCACGTCACGCATGACTGTGCGACCGCCGAACCAGTGGCGAACCATGCGATGCGAAAGACGTTGTACGAGTTGCCGAAGCCGCAGGCTGTAGGTCATCGTTTTCCGGTCGGATTCACCGGCAGATCATACCGCTGCCATGGTTGTAGTCCATGACACTCACTCCGAGTGGATCAGCCGCTGACCGATGTTGAACGGCACTGGGGACGCAGACGATCGGCCACCCGGCGACAACGTCGGCCAGAACTTTCCGACTCAGCTAAGCCGCCAGGTACGTTTCCCGGTGCCGGGCGGGCCGAGGAAGACGACGTTGTCGCGGGCAGTGATGAAATCGAGCGTTCCTAGATGCGCGATGGGCGTCGCGTTTGAGTCCGCGGGCATGCTCGAAGTCGAGCTTCCAACGATTTACGGGCCGGGAGCAGGGCGGCGCGGATGCGGCCCTCACCGCCGAGGGATTCACGGGCCGAGACTTCGCGTTGCAGGCACGCCGCCAGGTGCTCTTCGTGGCTCCAGTTCTCGGCGCGGGCCCGCTCAGCTAGCCGGGTCACCGACTCGCGTAGTGTGGGCGCTTTGAGCGCCCTTGTCAGATAAGCGATCTCCGCGGTCACATCGCGGCGCTGGGCCGTCTTGGTGGCGGGCATCAGGCCACCCCACCATCAAGGTCAACACCGAGTGCGGCATCGTAATCGGTAAGCGAGCGGACCTGCACCTGCGGCTCGGACAGCGGCTTGGCTACGCTGAAGTGTTTGTGGCGCAACACCTTCGCCGCATCGACATGCGCGGGGTCGGAGATCGTCTGATGAGCCGCCCAAATCCGTTGGTGATCGGCGAGCAGCTGGCTATCACAAAACGCCTGCACCCGATCCAGGTCCGCGCGCACCAGCACCCGGCGCCCGATGCCGCCCGGATGCACCGGGTAATCGTTGGAATCCACGCGCACATAGTGATCGCGCGGCAGCCGCAGCGACGAACACCACCCGGTAGCCGGGGCCACCGGCGGCAACGACAGCAGCCGGCGAACAAGTCTTCGGCGCACCGCGAAGGCAGCAGCATGGCCAACAGCCAACGTGAATAGGCGCACACCATGGTCAACACCGGCAGCTGTTTGGCGGTGCGGCTCTGCCCAAATCCCACCGACAGCTCGATCGGCGGAAACCAGAAATCACACTGGGCGATCCCCCCCGGCCACATACTCGGTGCGCGAGGCCGGGTCCGGCGGCAAATACACCGGCCGCAGCTCGGCCACCCGCCCGGAAAGGACCCGAATCGAGCGGGTCCAGCCGATCCGCTCGGCAATCACCGTCGCCGGCATGCGCAACCGCTGTGGTGGCCTCCGTGGGCGGATAGCGGAGGTGGTCGCCGACAGGTCACCGGATCGTTGGCGCATTACGACCCGACGATCCGAACGGCTACCAGGGCGGATTGGCAACAGCCATTAATGCGCTGGTCGCGAACCCCTCCAGAGCGGAGAGTTACGGCCAGGACGGACGTCAGCCATGTGTCGACAAGTTCTCTTGGGCACGCGTCGCCGAGCGGATCCTGGACACCTATTGCAAGGCGTGCTTGTGACGTATCCCGGGCCTTCGCGCTGACATGGCCTAGTGATCGGGCTACCCCGACGACAACGGTTCCGGTCCAGCCAGCCACCAAATACATGATGCCACAGTGCGATTACTGGATTGGCGCATCAAAGATGATGAATCGACGTACTCTTGTCTCGGATCGGAGCCGAGCAGAAAGGTGCCGTCCAGATGCGATATCTGATATTGCCGCCGGAAGTTAATTCCGCACGACTGTTTGCGGGTGCCGGATCAGCACCAATGCTGTTTGCGGCCACTGCCTGGGACGGCGTGGCAAGGGAGCTCGCGTTGGCCGCAGCTGGTTTCGAATCGCTGATTTCCGCACTGGCGAACGAGGCTTGGCAGGGTCGGGCAGCGGCGTCGATGCTGGTCGCGGCCACTCCCTATGCCGGATGGCTGCGAGCGGCAGCGACCGGAGCCGAAAATTCCGCCGGGAACGCCTGGGCGACGGTAAGAGCATTCGAGGCGGCTTTGCAGGGCTCCGTTCCCCCGCAAGTGGTGACCGTCAACCGGGCGCACCTTCTGTCGCTCACCGCTAGGAACTTCTTCGGCCAGAACTTTCCGGCTATAGCCGCGACTGAGACCGAGTATGAACAGATGTGGATCCAGGACGCGGCCGCGATGGCGGGCTACCATGCGGACGTATCCATCGCCGCCGCCAGCCTCACGCCCTGGCAAAACCTGCCACCGCCACTGCTCGGTCTGGCACACGACGCAAGTATCGGGATCCGCAATGCGTTCGGGGTCAACCTGGGTTTCGGCAACAGCGGGCGCGGCAACATTGGCTCCGGCAACACCGGCGATTACAACCCTGGCAGCGGCAACACCGGCAACTGGAACTTGGGCAGCGGCAACATCGGCAGCTATAACGTCGGCAGCGGAAACTTGGGCAAGCATGGCACGCCCGGGTATGGAAACGTGGGCAGCGGCAACACCGGCAACTGGAACTTGGGCAGCGGCAATTTCGGCGCCATGAACGCGGGTAGCGGCAATTTCGGCGACCTGAACATCGGCAACGGCAACACCGGCAACTCGAACATCGGCAACGGCAACACCGGCAACTCGAACGTCGGCAGCGGCAATGCGGGCAACTCGAACGTCGGCTACGGAAACACGGGCACCAACAACATTGGATTCGGCAACAGCGGTCGCGGAAACATCGGATTCGGCAACACCGGCAACGGGAACTTCGGCATCGGGCTCACGGGCGACCACCAGGTCGGCTTCGGCGGCTTCAACTCGGGAACCGGCAACACCGGCTTCGGCAACTCCGGAACCGGAAACGTGGGCTTTTTCAACTCGGGCGCACACAACGTGGGTATCGCAAATGCTGGAGTGAACAATACCGGTGCCGGCAACTCCGGCGACACCGACACCGGCTTCGGCAGTACGGGAAGGGGCAACACCGGTCTGTTCAACTCCGGCGGCTTGAACACCGGCTTGTTCAACTCCGGCAGTCAAAATTCGGGTAGCTATAACTCAGGCAGCACCAACACCGGAAGCTTTAATTCCGGCGAGGCTAACTCGGGCAACTTTGATTCCGGTCGCACCAATTCGCTCGGATTCAACTCTGGTGATACTAACACGGGGCTTTTCAATTCCGGACACGTCAACACCGGCGTATTCAACTCGGGCAGCCTCAACACCGGGTTCGGGAATCGCGGCGACGGGCCTGGCCCGTATTCGGGCTACGCTAACAGCGGCCCCGGCCCCAACTCGGGCTTCTTCAACAACGGCAGCTTTAACTCAGGCTTCGGCGTCACGACCAGCACCCTCACCAGCGGCTACGGCAACGTGGGCAATGCTGTCTCGGGTCTGTGGAACATGGGCGAACTGAACTCAGGCGTCAATAATCAGGGTGGACATGGGAATTCCGGATACGGGAATTCTGGACCTGAAAACGGATTCGCAAACTCAGGATTCCGCAATTTGGGACACTTCAACTCTGGTGGTTTCAACATTGGTGTAGGGTTTTCCGGCTTCGGGCATTCCGGTTGAACAACCCGATTCTGTCACGGATCCTCCGCTATTCGACTTCGCCGGCACACCCGGCGGCAGCCAGCAGCCAGGCGTACTGGAAAGCGGTTTCCTTCCAGCGTTCATATCGTCCGCTTATCCCGGCGTGCCCGGCATTCATCTGCGTCTTCAACAGGACCGGCCTGCCGTCGGTGTTGGCGTGCCGAAGCGCTGCAACCCATTTGGCCGGCTCCACGTAGTAGACCCGGGTGTCGTTGAGCGATGTCATCGCCAGGATGGCCGGGTACCGTTTGGTTGCCACGTTTTCATACGGTGAATACGACTTCATATACGCATAGACATCACTGTCGTTGAGCGGGTTTCCCCACTCGTCCCACTCGGTGACGGTCAGCGGCAACGACGGATCGAGGATGGTGGTCAGCGGGTCGACGAAGGGCACCTGCGCCAGGATTCCGGCGAAGAGTTCCGGCGCCATATTGGCCACCGCGCCCACCAACAAACCGCCCGCACTGCCGCCCAGAGCCACCAACCGCTCCGGCCGGGTCAGCCCCGAATGCACCAAATGCTTTGCCGCCGCGATGAAGTCGGTAAAGGTATTCTTCTTGTGCAGCATCTTGCCGTGTTCGTACCACAAGCGGCCCATCTCACCGCCGCCGCGAACATGCGCGATGGCGAACACCATTCCACGGTCCAGCAGTGACAGCCGGGCAATGGAAAACCGGGGGTCTTCGCACATCTCGTAGGCACCGTAGCCGTAGATGACTGCGGGCGCGGGGAACTCGATGTCGGCCCGGTGCACAATGGAAATCGGGATGCGGGTGTCGTCGTCCCCGTGAGCCCAATCGCGGCGTTCCACGTAGTCCTCGCGACGGTAGCCGCCCAGGACCGGCTGCTCTTTGAGCAAGGTGCGCTCGCCGGTGACCAGATCGATGTCGTAGATCCGCACCGGAGTGATGAAAGATCCCGCGCCGACGCGCAGCTTGGGCGAATCCCAGTTGGGATTGGGACCCAGCCCGGCCGCCATCAGCTCGGAGTCGAACGCGATCTCCTCCGGTTCGCCGTACTCCCCCTCGGCGCCGAACGGCCACAACTGGATCCGGGGCAACGCCTCGCGCCGGTAGCTGACCACCACGTGGCCGGCGAAGGCGTCCACCCCGTCGAGCCGGACGTCGTCGCGGTGCCCAATCAGCGTGCGTTGCCGGGCCGGATCCTCGACCGGGGCTTCCACCAGGGTGAAGTTCACCGCGCCATCGTTGTGCAGGATGAGAAAGCGGTTTTGTCCGCCGATGATCGCGTGCTCAATGGAGTACTCGACGCCGTCGCGGCGCGGCAGCACGATGGCGAACTGCGCGGCCGGGTCGGCGGAGTCCGCGTAGCGGATCTCGGAGGTGACCGACGAACCCGCCGCGATGACGATGAAGGCGTTGCTGCGGGTGCGCCCCACCGCGAGCCAAAACCGTTCGTCGGACTCGTGGTAGACCCGCTCGGACGCGGCATCCGGCCCGAGCCGGTAGCGCCACACCGTGTCCGGGCGCCACGCGTCGTCGACGGTGGTGTAGTAGACGGTGCGGTGGTCGGCGGCCCAGGTCGCTCCGGGGCCGATGCCGGCGATCTCGTCGGGGTATCTTTCCCCGGTGCGTAAATCCTTGAACTGCAAGGTGTATCGCTCGTCGCCGACAACGTCGACGGAGTAGACAAGTATGTTGTCGTCCAGGCTGACGCTCAACGCGCCCAGCGCGAAGAAGTCGTGCCCGTCGGCCTCCTGGTTTTCGTCGAGCAGCACCTGCTCACCGGGTATCTCGGTGTTCTCGTCGAACCGCGGCGGGTCCCAGTCGTCGGGATCGGCAACCGGACAACGACAGTGGACGCCGTATTGCTTGCCCTCGAAGGTGCGGGCGTAGTACCACCAGTCGCCGCGCCGGGTCGGCACCGACAAGTCGGTTTCCTTGGTGCGCGCCTTGATCTCGTCGAAGATTTTCTGCCGCAACGGTTCCAGATGTGCGGTCGCTTGGTCGGTATAGGCGTTCTCCGCCTCCAGGTAGGCGATCACTTCGGGATCGTCCTTGTCGCGCAGCCATTCATAGGGATCGACGAATACGTCACCGTGGTGCTCCCGTCGAGTCTCCACTCGCTTGGCCGACGGCGGCGCGGCGTGATCCGTCATGCGCTAGGCCCGATCCAGTCGCCGAACCGCAGACCCGAAATGCGTTCGTAGGCTTCGATGTAGCGTTCCCGCGTGGCCTCGATGATGGCGCTGGGCAGCGGCGGCGGCGGCTGGTCGCCGCCGCGGTCCCAGCCGGACTCGGGGCTGGTCAGCCAGTTGCGGACGAACTGCTTGTCGAAGCTGGTCTGCACCACGCCGGGCCGGTATTCGTCGGCAGGCCAGTACCGCGACGAGTCGGGGGTGAATATCTCGTCGGCCAGCAGCAGGTTGCCGTCCGGGTCGATACCGAACTCGAACTTGGTGTCGGCGATGATGATCCCCTTCCTCAGGGCGTGGTCGGCGGCCTGAACGTAGATCCGCAGCGTACGGTCGCGCAGCTGGTTGGCGCGCACCCCACCTACCATCTCGATCACCCGGGCGAACGAGATGTTCTCATCGTGGTCGCCGAGCGCGGCTTTGGTTGCCGGGGTGAACAGCGGCGCACCGAACTTGCTCGCCTCGACCAAACCCGGTGGCAGGGCGATCCCGCAGACCTTTCCGGTGGCCTGGTAGTCGAGCAGGCCCGAGCCGGTCAGATAGCCGCGCGCGACGCATTCCACCGGAAGCATCTCCAGTCTCCGCACCACCAGCGCCCGGCCCAGCACCTCATCGGGGATGCGCCGATCATCGGGTGGCCCGGCCAGGTGGTTGGGGGCATCGACCAGGCCGAAGAAGAACACGCTCATGGCGGTCAGGATGCGGCCCTTGTCCGGGATGGTGCTGTCCAGGACGTAGTCGTACGCCGAGATCCGGTCGGTGGCGACCAGCAGCAGGTGGCCGTCGTCGACGCGGTAGATCTCCCTGACCTTGCCGCTGGCCAGATGCTGGTAGTCGGACAATGCAGGACGCAACATCGGGCCAGCCTATCGGTGGGGTCGGGCCGCACACTGTGCTGGTATCGGTGCTATGCGATCACGGTTTTTGCCCTACTCGACCAGACCCGTCCGACTGGCCATCCAGTTGTTCAGCGATACCACCGTTGCCGCGTGGACGACGGTCTGGGTGCTGGTCGGTCTGGCCGTCCACAGCGCCATCTCGACCATCGCCGAGGCGGGCCGCCAAATCGAGAACGGCTCCCAGGGCATTGCCGGCAATCTGGCGTCGGCGGGTCATGGAGCTCAGCACATCCCATTGGTGGGTGATGCGGTCAGCAAGCCCATCACGGCCGCCAGCGAGGCCGCGCTCGACATCGCCGGCGCCGGCCACAGCCTGGACACCACCGCGAGCTGGCTGGCCGTGTTGCTGGCCCTGGCGGTCGCCGCGACGCCGATCCTCGCGGTCACCATGCCGTGGCTGTTCCTGCGGCTGCGGTTCTTCCGCCGCAAGTGGACCGTGACCACCCTAGCCGCCACCGCGGCAGGTCAGCAGCTGCTGGCGCTGCGGGCGTTGGCCAACCGGTCGCCGGCCAAACTGGCCGCCGTCAGCGCGGATCCGGTCGGCGGTTGGCGCCGTGAGGATCCCGCCACCATCCGGGGCCTGGCCGCACTCGAGCTGCGAGCGGCGGGCGTGCGGCTTCGGGGACACTAATCGCGGTTGCCCACCACGGCGCGCCGCAGCCGCAACAGGCCCGCGACGGTCACGATCACCCACGCCGTCACCGCGATCCAGCAGAACACCAGCGAAACGGTGCTCGGCGATCGCCGGCCCAGCTCGGCCGCCATAGCCTCGGTGGCCGCCGAGTACATACCCAGGGGGAACACGAACGCCCACCACACCCCGGCGAAGCGCAGCGCTTCGGGCCTCCGGCTGATGCGGCGCAGGCCGAAGTACACCAGCGGTGGTATCCACAGCGTGCCGGCCACCCAGGTCACCACGGTCACGATGCACACCGGCCGGGCCAGCCAGGCCGGCGCCACCTGGTGGATGTTGTCGCCGGCCAACGTCGCTATGGCCAAGCCGCCCATCAGGATCCAGCTGTCAGGCCCGAAATTGTCGCGGTCCTGTCGGTCGGCTACCGCCCGCCACACGATCAGCCAGGTCATCAACCCGTAGATGCCGAGCGCCACCACCCAGACGGGCACGGCGACGCCGAGCCAGCCGGGCTCGCCGGTCGATCGGGCCACCTTGGCGGCCACGATCGCCAGGCCGGAGGTGCCGACACTGGCCAGCTCCCAGGCGCCGTGCGCCCGATCGCGCAGCCGCGTCCACGGCCGCGCCGTGATGTTGCGGGTGGTGAGGACGACCAGCACCAGCCAAGACGACGACGCGGCCACGCCGAGGGCCAGCACCACCGCGACGTTGGCCATCAGCCGGCTGTCCAGCACCGCACACGCGGCGACGAAGGTGAACAGTCGCAGCGTGATGTCAGGATCGCGCAGGTCCCAGAAGCGAAACCGGCGGGTGAAGATCACCAGGGCGATCAGGAGCACCAAACCAAGCGATGCCAGAACGCCCATGGTCTCGCTGATCAGACGATAGTGGTGCTTCTCCGCGGCGATCGACACGATGCCGGTCGCCATCACCGCGGCGAAGACATCGGGTGACGGCTCGGCATCGGCGAGCCGAAGTGTCACTGCCCCTCACGTAGTTCCACGACCAGGTGGCGGATGCCGGTGTGCCGGTTGCTGCGAGTCCATTCGACCGGCCGCACCACGCGCACGTCGGCGAACCGCGAGAGCAGTTCCTCAAACAGCACCCGCAGCTCCAGCCGAGCCAGATTTGCCCCCAGACAGTAGTGGGCACCTTGGCCGAACCCTAAGTGCGGGTTGGGCTTTCGGGTGATGTCGAACTCGTCGGCGTGGTCGAACACGGCGGCGTCGCGGTTGGCCGAACCCTCCCAGACCTGTACTTTCTGCCCCGCCCGGATCGAGCGTCCGCCCAAGGTGACATCGCGGGTGGCGGTGCGCCGCTTGGACGGCGACGGCGACGTCCAGCGAACCATCTCCTCGACCGCCGTCGGCAACATATCGAAATCGTCACGCAGCAACCGCAATTGCTCGGGGTGCTCGGCCAGCGCCAGCAGCCCGCCGCCCACCGCGTTGCGCGTCGTCTCCGCGCCGGCGCTGAACAACAGGCTGAAGAACAGATAGAGCTCCAGATCCGACAGGGCCGGCGCATCTTGATCGTCGAGCATCGCGTTCGCGACGACGGACAGCATGTCGTCGGTCGGGTTGGCGCGCTTGGACGCGATCAACTTCTGGCCGTAGGCGTACATCCGCGACCCCGCCTGCGCGGCTTCGTCGGAGACCGAGAGCTGCGATACCGAGGCCTTGCGCTGGCCGCCGAAGTCGAACTGCGGCTCGATCGCCTCGAACAGCCAATGTCGTTCGGATTCCGGCACTCCCAGCAAAATGCAGATCATCTGCATTGGCAGTTCGGCGGCGATGTCGACCAGGAAATCGACCGGTTCGCCCGGCTGCACCGCGTCCAGCAGCCGGCGCGCCCGGGCCCGCAGATCGTCCTCGACGCGGCGGATCATCCGCGGCGTCAGCCCGGAGCTGACGAGCCGGCGAATCTGGGCGTGCCGCGGGTCGTCCATCATGTTGAGCACCTGGCCGGCGATGGCCAAGTCCTGCAGCAGCGTGCCGCCGAACGGTCGCTCCCCGCCGGTGACCGACGAGTACGTCACCGGATCCTTCAGCACCGCAAGCGTTTCCGGGTAGGTGGCGACCGACCAGAAGCCCTCGCCGTCCGGGGTGTTGTCGGTCGGCTGGTGCCAGTACACCGGTGCTTCCCGACGGTGCACGGCGAAGAGCTCGTGCGGGAATCCGTTGGCGAAGTTGTCCAGGTCGGTGAAGTCGATGCTCGAGAGCGCGCCCGCGAGAGTCATAGGATTGCTCCTGGTGTGTACTTAGCGGCTTCCGGGTAGCGGCCTACCAGCTTGTCTACCATCGCGACCACCTCGTCGACCTGGTCGGCGGCGGCTCCGGTGAACGCGTTGCGGTCGGCCAGGGCGGCGTCCAGCGCCGCGCGGCCCAGGGGCAGCCGCGGATCGGCGGCCAACCGGTCCAGCAGGTCGGGCTCGGCGCCCTCGCGCATGGCCAGTGCGGTGGCCACCGCGTGCTCGCGGATCACATGGTGCGCGCTCTCGCGGCCCATACCCGCGCGCACCGCCGCGATCAATACCTTGGTGGTGGCCAAAAACGGTAGGTAGCGATCCAGCTCCCGCTGGATCACCCGCGGATAGGCGCCGAATTCGTCGAGCACCGTCAGAAACGTCTCCAGTTGTCCGTCGATGGCAAAGAAGCTGTCCGGCAAGGCAACTCGGCGCACCACCGAGCAGAAGACGTCGCCCTCGTTCCACTGCGCTCCGGCCAGTTCGGCGGCCATCGAGGCGTACCCGCGCACCACCACCTGCAACCCGTTGACCCGTTCGCAACTGCGGGTGTTCATCTTGTGCGGCATCGCCGACGAGCCGACCTGCCCCGGCGCGAAACCCTCGGTGACCAGCTCGTGCCCGGCCATCAGCCGGATGGTGTGCGCCAGCGACGACGGTCCGGCGCCGAGCTGCACCAGCGCGGACACCACGTCATGGTCCAGCGAGCGCGGATACACCTGCCCAACGCTGGTCAAAACCGTTGAGAAACCCAGGAAGTCAGCGATGCGGCGTTCCAGTCGGGCCAGCTTTGCCGCGCCTTCCTTCCCGCCGCCCAGCAGATCGAGCATGTCCTGTGCGGTGCCCATCGGTCCCTTGATGCCGCGCAGCGGGTAGCGGTCGATCAGTTCTCGCAGCCTGGTCAACGCGATCAGCGTTTCCTGCGCTGCCGAGGCGAAACGCTTGCCCAAGGTGGTGGCCTGGGCGGCCACGTTGTGGCTGCGCCCGGTCATCACCAGCTCGCGGTAGGCCACCGCCCGCTCGGCCAGCCGGGCCACCACTGCCACGCCGTGGGAGAAAACCAGCTCCAGCGACTGCCGGATCTGCAGCTGCTCGACATTCTCGGTCAGATCCCGGCTGGTCATCCCCTTGTGCACGTGCTGGTGACCGGCGCGGTCATTGAATTCCTCGATGCGGGCCTTGACGTCGTGGCGCAGCACCCGCTCCCGGGCCGCGATCGAGTCCAGGTCCACATCGTCGAGCACCCGCTCATAGTCGGCGATCGCCTCCCGCGGAACCTCCACTTCCAGTTCGGCTTGTGCCCGCAGCACCGCCAGCCATAGCCGCCGCTCGGCGACCACCTTGGCTTGCGGCGACCAGATCGCGACCATCTCGGCGCTGGCGTACCGGGAGGCCAGCACGTTCGGAATGCCCACGAAGACACAGCTTACGGTCGGACGCGGCCAGATCGCGCGGACTCCCGCCGGCCGTACCCTTGGCGAATGCACTTCGCCGGCGTCGATCTGGCCTGGGCCACTGCCAACCCGACCGGAGTGGCAGTACTCGACGCCGACGGTGTCCTGGCGCACATCTGCGCTGGCCGCGACGACTCCTCGGTGCTGGCGGCGTTGCGGCCGTACACGGCCGGCCCCTGCCGGGTCGCGTTCGACGCGCCGCTGGTGGTGACCAACCCGTCGGGTCAACGGCCGGCCGAGACCGCACTCAACCGCGACTTCCGCGCGTTCGAGGCTGGTGCGCATCCGACGAATACCGGAAAACCCGAGTTCGCCGACGGGCCACGCGCGGCACGGCTCGCCGGTGCGCTGGACCTGGACATCGATCCGTTCTCGGCGGGCCCCCGGCGGGCCATCGAGGTATACCCGCATGCGGCGACGGTGGCGCTGTTCCGGCTGTCCCGCACGCTGAAGTACAAGGCCAAGCCCGGCCGCGGTGTCGAGCAGCTCAAATCGGAACTGCTTCGGTTGATGGACGGCATCGAGGGACTCGAAAACACCCGAACGCCGCTGCGGGTGACCGGTCATGGCGACTGGGTGTCGTTGCGCCGGCACGTGCGGGCCGCCGGGCGCAAGTGCGAACTGCGCCGCGCCGAAGACCCGATCGACGCCGTCGTCTGCGCATACGTCGCGCTGTACGCCGAACGCCGCCCGTCCGACATCACCGTCTACGGGGACTTCGCGACCGGCTACATCGTCACGCCGACGTTGCCCGCAGCGCTACACCCGGATCGGCCGTTGGTCGACCGGCGCAAGCACCTCGATGAGATCGACCACGGTCGCCAGCGCGGCGCTGCGCGCGTCGCGCCCTTCGACCAGCGCAGAAACCACCGAACCGTCGACCGCGCAGATCAGGGTGCACACCAGTTCGATGCGCACCGACCGGCCGGATCGCTCGATGGCCTCGGCAACCGCCTCGGCACGCTGGCGTAGGTTGCGGCGCATACTTTCCCGCAACGCGGGCAGGCGGGTGCAGGCGATATGCCGCTCGTATCGCGATATCAGCTGTTCGGCGAGCCCCGCGCCGTCCACGTCCCCGACAAGAAGGTCGACCAGCACTTCACCGGTGGTCTCGGGTCCCCGGCGCCGCCGCGGCAGCGCGTTGACCCGGGCCCGCAACTGCGCCACCTCGATCATCCCGATGTGTTCGACCGCACGGGCGATCAGATCGTCAAGGGACGAAAAGTAGTAGGTGGTAGAGGCCAACGGCAGCCCGGCGCGCCGGGCGACGGCCCGGTGGCGCACCGCTTCGAAGCCACCCTCACCAAGCAGCTCAGCGGCGGCGCTTACCAACGCATACCGCCGACGTTCTCCTTTTGGAGTAACTGCTGCCGTCACGCCCACCCATGCTGCCAGTGAAATTGGTACTGCATTGCCATTTTCGCTAAACGGCCATGGCATGATGACCCGCATGCCGGAGTTAAGTCGCCGCGCCGTGCTCGGTCTTGGCGCCAGTGCGACGCTTGGCGCAGGCGGGGTATTCGCACTCGACATACTCTTCCAGCCACGAACTTCGCATGCCTCACCGGCGCCGGTGATTGGCACAAACGTTCCGTTGGCGCCGACACGGCCGCTCGATCCACCGCCGCCGGCTCAGGCCGCGCCGACGATGACCACCGGCTCGTTCGTGTCGGCGGCACGCGGAGGCATCTCGACGAATTGGGCGATCGCACGTCCGCCGGGCCAAACCAGGCCGCTGCGGCCGGTGATCGCGTTGCACGGCAAGGGCAGCGACGCGGCCACGGTGATGGCCGGCGGCGTCGAACAGGGCCTGGCACAGGCCGTCAACGCCGGGCTACCGCCGTTTGCTGTGGTGGCAGTCGACGGGGGCGGCAGCTACTGGCATAAACGGGCTTCCGGCGAGGATTCCGGGGCCATGGTGCTCAGTGAGCTAATCCCGCTGCTGGACACCCAGAACCTGGATACCTCGCGGGTGGCGTTTCTGGGCTGGTCGATGGGCGGTTACGGGGCGTTGCTGCTCGGCGGCCGGCTCGGACCGGCCCGGACCGCGGCGATCTGCGCGGTGAGCCCGGCGCTGTGGCTGTCGCCCGGCGCGGCGGCACCGGGCGCGTTCGACGGGGCCGACGACTTTGCGGCGAACTCGGTGTTCGGCATGCCGGCGCTGGGTTCCATTCCGATCCGGGTGGATTGCGGCGACAGCGATCCCTTCTATTCGGCGACCAAACAGTTCATCGCCCAACTGCCGAACCCGCCCGCGGGCGGCTTCTCCCCCGGCGGGCACAACGGTGGTTTTTGGAGCTCGCAGCTGCCCGCCGAGCTGACCTGGATGGCGCCGCTGCTGACGGCCTGACCGCCCGGGGCGTGCGAGGATCGCCCGGTGAATCCGTTCGGTTGGAGTTTTCCCTACGCCTGGCCGCGAATGCCGATGCTGGGCCGAAACGTCGTCGCCACTTCACAGCCGCTCGCAGCCCAGGCCGGCCTGCGGATGCTCGCCGAAGGCGGCAACGCGGTCGACGCGGCTATCGCCACCGCCATCACCTTGACACTGGTGGAACCGGTGTCCAACGGCATCGGCTCCGATGTCTTCGCCATCGTCTGGGACGGCACGCGGCTACACGGGTTGAATGCCTCCGGCCGCTCACCTGCGGCGTGGACGCCGGAATACTTCGGCGACAACGGTGTTCCCGCGCTCGGCTGGAATTCGGTGACGGTACCGGGCGCCGTGTCGGCCTGGACCGACCTGCACGCCGAGTTCGGCAACCTGCCGTTCGAACGACTTTTTGAACCGGCTATTTCCTACGGCCGCAAGGGGTTTCCGGTGTCGCCGACCGTTGCCGCGCAATGGGAGGCCCAGGTACCCCTGTTCGCGTCGCAGCCCGGGTTCGCCGAGGCGTTCCTGCCGGGTGGCCGCGCGCCGAAACCCGGTGAGCTGTTCAGGTTTCCAGACCACGCGGCCACCCTGGAGAAGATCGCCGCCAGCCGTGGTGACGCGTTCTACCGGGGAGAGCTGGCCGAAAAGCTCGAAGCGCACGCCAGAGCCAACGGCGCTGCGATGCGAGTCAGCGATCTGGCCGCCCATCGCGGCGACTGGGTGGGCACCATCACCGGAACATACCGCGGCTACACCATTCACGAGCTACCGCCCAATGGCCAGGGCATCATCGCCCTGATCGCGCTCGGGATCCTCGAGCAGTTCGACATGGCTTCGCTGCCAGTCGATTCCGCGGACAGCGTGCATCTGCAGATCGAGGCGCTCAAGCTCGCATTCGCCGATGCGCAGGCGTATGTCGCCGATATCGACCACATGCCGCTGCTTCCGGAGCACCTGCTCGACGAACAGTACTTGCGGGGGCGCGCCGCGCTGATCGATCCCAAACACGCAAAGCCGGCCTCGGCTGGAAGCCCAAGGGGCGGAACCGTGTATCTCACCGCGGCAGATGCCTCCGGGATGATGGTGTCGATGATCCAGTCGAACTACCTGGGCTTCGGGTCCGGTGTGGTGGTGCCCGGGACCGGCATCTCGCTGCAGAATCGCGGCTCGGGTTTTGCTGCGACGCAAGGTCATCCGAACCAGGTTGGGCCCGGCAAGCGGCCCTTCCACACCATCATTCCGGGGTTCGTGACCAAGGATGGCGCGCCGGTGCTGAGTTTCGGCGTGATGGGTGGCCAGATGCAACCACAGGGCCATGTGCAGGTGCTGGTCCGCATCGCCGACTACGGTCAGAACCCCCAGACGGCGTGCGACGGCCCACGATTCCGGTGGGTGCAGGGACTGCAGGTCTGCTGCGAAAACGGCTTTCCGCCGGCAACACTCGACGACTTGCGCAGCCGCGGGCATGCGCTGGTCACGGTGGACGACTACAACCAGTTCGGCAGCTGCCAGGCGATCTGGCGTCTCAATGACGGATATGACGGATATGTCGCGGCCAGCGACCCGCGCCGCGACGGTCAGGCTGTGGCGTTCTGACCGGTCGCCCGCCGACCAAAGATGAACGCGAGGTAAACTCATAGAAAACCTAGGGTGGCCTAACGGTAAAGTGCTGGGTAATATCAGTCCCAGCTAATCGCAAACTGCGCTGAGAATGTACTCGGCATTCCGGTAATGGACGGTGCGATGATTGGGTTAAGTCACCAAGGCCCGGGCATCGGGTTGAAAGCCGGTGAGATTTTTGCCGGATACACGATTGTCCGCTTGCTCGGCTCCGGGGGAATGGGCGAGGTCTACCTTGCCCAGCACCCACGGCTGCCGCGCCGCGAAGCGCTCAAGATTCTAGGCAGTGAAGTATCCGCTGACGACGACTATCGGCGGCGATTCATCAGAGAGGCGGACGTGGCGTCCGCGCTGTGGCATCCGAACATCGTGCGGGTCAACGACCGAGGCGAGTTCGATGGAAAGCTATGGATCTCGATGGACTTCGTCGACGGAACCGACGTAGCAAGCCTGTTGCGGAGCCGCTTTCCGGCCGGAATGCCGGCAGCTCAAGTAGCCACGATAATCGCCGCGATCGCAAGCGCACTCGACTACGCGCATCAGCACCACGATGTCATGCACCGCGATGTCAGCCCCGCGAATATCCTGCTCGCCGAGCCGGACGGCGCCGATCAGCGGATTCTCTTGGGGGACTTCGGAATAGCACGGAGCATCGGCGAGACCAGTGGCCTGACCGCGACGAACATGACCATCGGCACGTTTCCCTACGCGGCGCCCGAACAGCTAACGGGCGAACCGATTGACGGACGCGCCGATCAGTACGCGCTAGCGGCCACCGCCTACCATCTGCTGACCGGATCGCCACTGTTCCCGCACACCAACCCGGCGGTTGTGATCAGCCGCCACCTGACCACCCCGCCTCCGGTACTGGCGCAGATCCATCCGCTGCTCGCGGCCTTCGACCCGGTGCTTGCCGTAGCGCTCGCCAAGGACCCTGCCGATCGCTTCGCTTGCTGTACTGATTTCGCCGGTGCGTTCGCGCACGCAGCCCGTCGCGTCGAACATCCGATGGCGTCGGCTTCGACCCTGCCGAGACCCTTGGCGAGCCGGCCACTCAACGGCGCTGCGGTGCCCTCGGCCGTGGCTGAGGCCGGCCCACGGCAGCGACGTAGTGGGTGGCGGCTCTTCGCCGCAGCATCAACGGTTATCGCGGTCACCGCCGTCGGAGCCAGTGGCTACCCGTTCGACGCCGGCTCGATACCGGGCCCGCCGGCCGCACCGCCGACTGTGGCGTCGCCTCGGCAGGTGGCGGAGCACCCGCCGCCACCCGCGGTGGCGCCGCCTCGGCAGGTGGCGGAGTACGTGCCGCCACCCGCAGCGGTTCAGCCACCAACAGTGCCGACGCGCAGGGATATTCCGCCCGCGGCATCCGCTGCGGTCGCGCCGACGCCTCGACGGCCGGCACCGGTCCCGCAGCAACCGACACCCAACCCCGAACAAACCTTCCTCGGTCTGGTGTCCCAGATTCCGGGTGTCATCGTCACCGATCCCGCGACTGCCGCCGCCACTGGCCGTGGCGTGTGCACCGACCTTCAAAACGGGGCGAGCCCCGATGATGCCGCCGCCGCGACCGTCAACAACACCGGAATCTCGCCCGCACAGGCCGCCGCCGGTGTGAACGCGGCGATCACCGCCTTCTGCCCGCAACACCAGGGGTAGGGAACATTGCGCGGTCGCGGTAGCTAAACGCTGATCTTTCGCTCCGCGGCACGCAACCCGATGTCCTTCCGGAAGTGGCTGCCGGCTAACCGAATTGAGCCGAGGATGTCGTATGCGTGCGACCGTGCCGCTGACAGGTCCGCGCCGGTGCCCACCACCGACAGCACCCGGCCGCCGGATGACACGACGGTACCGTCCTCGCGCCGGACCGTCCCGGCGTGCAGTACACCTTCGGCTTCGGAGCCGACGACGACGTCGCCCACCCGGGGCCGCCCGGGATAGTTTTCGGCCGCCAGCACCACCGCCACCGCGGCGCCGTCTCGCCAGCGCAATTCGCCGAACTCCGCCAATTTTCCGGTACCCGCCGCGTACAGCAACTGCCCCAGAGGCGACTCCAACAGCGCCAGCACCGCCTGAGTCTCGGGATCGCCGAAACGACAGTTGAATTCGACCACCGCGGGACCCTTCGTGGTGATCGCCAGACCCGCATACAGCAAGCCACAGAACGGGCTGCCGCGCCGAACCAGTTCGGCCGCAACGGGTTCTACGATCTGACCGACCATCTCCCGGTAGACCTCGTCGGGCAGCCACGGCAGCGGCGCATACGCGCCCATACCACCGGTGTTGGGCCCGGTGTCACCCTCACCCACCCGCTTGAAGTCCTGCGCCGGCAGCAGCGGCACCACGGTCTCGCCGTCGACCACACAGAACAGCGACACTTCCGGGCCGTCGAGATAAGACTCCAGCAGCACCGGATGCCCGGACTCGAGCAGTCCCGCCGCGTGGGCGCGGGCGACATCGCGGTCCGTCGTGACCACCACGCCCTTGCCCGCGGCCAGATGGTCGTCTTTGACCACCCAGGCCGCGTCGCCTGCGGGCGGCCCGAACCGATCCAGCGAGGCGTCCAAATGGGCTGGGTTGTCGACGATTTGGCTGGCGGCCGTGCGCACGCCGGCCGCGGCCATCACGTCCTTGGCGAAGGCCTTGGAACCTTCGATGCGGGCGGCGTCCTTGCCGGGACCGAAGCAGACGATGCCGGCGGCGCGCACGGCGTCGGCCACCCCGAGCACCAGCGGCAGCTCGGGACCGATGACCACCATGTCGGCTTGGACCCGCCGTGCCAGGGCGACGACGTCCTCGCCGGAGGTGATGTCGACATCGTGCTGTTCGGCCAGGCGGGCCGTACCGGCGTTGCCGGGAGCCACGATGAGGTGCGTGACCTGCGGATCTCTGGCCAGTGCCAACAGCAGGGCATGTTCACGGGCACCGGAGCCGATTACCAGGACGCGCACGAGACGTCAGAGTAGCCGGGGTCGGGTTGGGCCCAAGAGGCAGCACGCCACGCCGGATGCCGCACAGCTCGGTTTGGTGGGTCAATCAGCTTCCGCGTCGTCGTCGGGCGCCAGCAGCTTCTCCGGGTGATGAAAGCTATTCGTTCTCGGTTGTCCGTGGTCCAGGTGCGGTGGCGGGATCCACTCGGTATCGCCGTTGGCAATCTTGCGGGTGGTGAATCCACCTTCTTCGACAAGTCGGTTGTCGGGTCCGCAGGCCAGGGTCAGCTGGTCGATGTCGGTGCGGTGGGTGGCCTTCCAGCCTTGGACATGGTGAACCTGGCTGTGGTAGGCGGGGGCATCGCATCCCGGCTTCGTACAGCCTCGATCCTTCGCGTAGAGCATGATTCGCTGCGCGGGGGACGCGATGCGCTTGGTGTGATACAGCGTCAGGGCTTTGCCGCGATCGAATATAGCCAAATAGTGGTGAGCGTGGCCGGCCCAGCGGATCACATCCGACATGGGCACCAAGCTGCCCCCACCCGTCAGACCCTTCCCGGCCGCGGCCTCGAGGTCTTTGAGGGTGGTGGTCACCACGATCGACACGGGCAACCCGTTGTGCTGACCCAACTCCCCCGACGCCAAGAGCCCCCGCAGTCCGGCGAGGAAGCCGTCATGGTTCCGCTGAGCCGGGCTGCGGTTGTCACGGCGCACCGCATCCGCATCGGGTGTGTTGTCGATGACCGGTGTTTCGTCGTCGGGGTTGCACGCCCCCGGGGCGGCCAGCTTGGCCAACACGGCCTCAACGGCGGCGCGCAACTCCGGGGTCAGCATGCCGCTGATCCGCGACATCCCGTCGAATTCCTGCTTGCCCAGTATGATGCCGCGCTTGCGGGCCCGCTCCTGGTCGCGGAATTCCCCGTCGGGGTTGAGCCAATCCATGATTCGCTGGGCGTATTTGGCCAATTCGTCGGGGCGGTACTCGCTGGCCTTGCGGGCCAGGTCGGCCTCGGCGGCTTCCCGGGTAGACAGGTCCACCTCGGCGGGCAGGTGCGCGAAGAAGCTGCGGATCACCTTGATGTGCCCGTCACCGATCACGCCGTCTCGTTGGGCGGCCGCGGTGGCGCTTAGCTGCGGCGCCAACGGCTCGCCGGTCAACGCGCGGCGTTCCCCAAGATCAGCTGCCTCGTCAATGCGCCGGCCTGCCTCGGCCTTGGTGATACGCAACCTGTCGGCCAGTGCCGAGCGCAGTGTGCCACCCAGTTCTTCTTCGCTTGCCTGTAGGTCGAGTTGGTTGATCAACGTGTGTTGGGGCGTCCGCAGCCGGCGCGCCAGGCGTTCCAGCCGCTCCAGGGCCCGCAACCGTTCCGGGATGGTCAGTACGTCAAAAGACAACCCGCACAGCCTATCCACGTCCGCATCGAGCGCATCGAAGACCTCGACGATGCCTTCACGACTGCTCGAACCCACGCCTGAAATTCTAGGGACGGCCACCGACAACAATCCCCGCAATGTGACCACTGAAACCACAGTGACACAAGGGGTTTAGCGCCGAGATCGAGCGCCTACGGCTTACTCGACAGCCTTACCCGAGTGCATCTTCAACGCGGCGTCGACGTTGGCCTTCTTGTCTTCGCCAACGCCCTTCGCCGCGGCCTTCTTGCGCTTTGCCACAACGGTTTCGACCGCGCCGTTGAGCGCAGAGCCCAGCGGAAACCCGAGATAGTGGGTGAGGAAGACGGCCATCTCCTTCAGTTCCGTCTCGTCGAGTTCGCCGTTGAGCAGCGCGGCGTTGATCTGGATTTCGGCGAGGTCGCGACTTCCGATGGCGGTCACCGCGGTCAACGTCATGATGCGCTTGTCACGCATCGACAACCCCGGTCGGGTCCAGATGGCGCCGAACAGGTGATCGACGGTGAGGTCGAAGTATGGGTCACCCTCGATGTTGGGCATCTCCCACCCGTACACCTCGTTCATCTTGTCCAGGCCCTTGCGGCGCAGCTCGTCCATCACGTCTCCTCAGCTAGGTCGGGATGCGGTACCCCGAGGCCGGCGGCCAACCGCTCCAACGCTAGCTTGGCCAACGGCAACTCGACCGATAGCGACTCCCCCAACGCCAATGCCAAACCCAGGTCCTTCTCCCCCAGCGCCCGGGTGTGCTCCAGCAGCGGACGCAGCGGGTCGTCGGGTTTCATCGGCGCCGTCGTCTCGCGGAACATGATCGCTGCGGGGCCACCGGTGAGGGCATCGCTGTGGCGCACCACCATGGCGAGCGCCCGCAGGCTCAATCCGCTTGCCTCGGCCAACTTCTCCGCCTCGGCAGCCGCCGCGTAGGACACAAAGGTCAGCATGTTGCGGGCCAGCTTCATCCGGGTTCCGGCGCCCGGTTCGCCGGCATGGATCACCAGCGACGCCCACCGCCGGAACGGCTCCTTGATCCGCTGGAACGTCTGGTCGTCGGCGCCCACCATGGTGGCCAATTTGCCTTCGGCTGCTGCCCCCGGACCGCCGCTGACCGGAGCGTCCACAACGTAGACGCCCTGCGGCCCGAGTTGTCGCGCCAGTTCGACTGCGGTGGTGTCGCTGATAGTGGAGTGAATCGCAATGATGGTGCCCGGCTTGGCATGTGCGGCCAGCCCGTCGGCACCGACGATCACACTGCGCACCTGAGCGTCGTCGAGCACGGTGACGCTGATGATGTCGGCGTCGGCAACCTCGGCAAGGCTCGCCGCCGCGGTGGCACCACCCTCGACGAACGGCGCCATGGCCTCGGCCCGCACATCGAAGACCGTCAGGCCTCCCGGCCAGCCGAGGTAGCGCTTGGCCATCGGCGCACCCTGGTTGCCCAGGCCGATGTAGCCGAGTCGGGGGATCGCGGTCATGATCGGATGACCTGTCCGCCATCGACATTGAAGATCTGCCCGGTGATCCAGGAGGCCTGGTCGCTGAGCAGGAACAGGCACATTCCCACCAGGTCCTCGGGAGTTCCCATGCGAGACAGCGGAATCTGTTTGACCATGTGCTTGACCAGCTCGCCGGGCGTCACAGTCCTGGTGGCCTCGGTGTCGATGGGCCCGGGTGCGATCGCGTTGATCCGAATCTTCATTCCGCCCAGCTCACGGGCAAGCTGCTGGGTGAGCCCGTTGACCCCGACTTTGGCCAGGCCGTAGAAGTTCGAGTACAGCCATGCCGCGGTGGACGACTGGTTGACGATCGCGCCGCCACCCCTGTTGGCCATGTGCTGGTACACCGCCCGGGTGCATACCAACGCGCCGTCGTGGTTGACGCTCATGAACTTCCGGTAGTAGTCCCACGGCACGGTCAGCAGCAGGTCGAGTTTCATGCCGCCGTAGATCGCGGCGTTGTTCACCAGATAGTCGATGCCGCCGAATTCGCCGACGGTGCGCTGGGCCATGTCCTTGGCCGATTCCTCGTCGGAAACGTCAACCGGCACTGAGATTGCCGTGCCACCGTCGGCGACGATCTGCTTGGCGACGGCCTCGGCGGCCGCGCCGTTGATGTCGGCGACGACCACGGAGGCGCCTTCGCGGGCCAGGCCGTCGGCATAGGCCTTGCCGATACCCTGAGCAGCCCCGGTGACTATCGCCACCCTGTTCTCGAATTGACCCACGCCGTCTCCTCTAATTTGCAGCTGTCGCAATCAGTTTGGCTTCCAGGTACTCCTCGAAACCGAGCAGCCCCATCTCGCGGCCAGTGCCGGACTGCTTGTAGCCGCCGAACGGCGCGTCGGCGGAATACCACACGCCGCCGTTGACGTTCACGGTGCCGACCCGCAGCCGCGCGGCGATCCCGGCGGCCCGCTGGGGGTCGGCGCTGTACACCGTGCCCGACAAGCCGTAGGGCGAGTCGTTGGCGATCCGGACGGCATCGTCGTCGCCGTCGTGGGCGATCACCGTCAGCACCGGCCCGAAGATCTCCTCCCGGGCGGGACGGGCCTCATTGGTCAGGCCCGCGATGACGGTCGGCTCGATGAAGTATCCGACGTCCTTGTCCGCCGGGCGGCCACCGCCGCAGGCGAACGTCCCGCCCTCGGCGATCGCCAAGTCCAGATAGCTCTGCACCCGATCCCGTTGGCGCGCTGAAATCAAGGGGCCGCAAACGGTTCCGGGGTCATTCGGGTCGCCCGGCCTGATCGACGACATGGTTCGCGCCGCGATGGCGACAGCTTCGTCGTAACGGGCCCGAGGCACCACCAGTCGGGTGGTGATCGCGCAGCCCTGGCCCGCGTGCACGGCGGCGGTGAACGCCGAAACCGAGCATGCCCCGGTTAAATCCGCGTCGTCGAGCACCACGAACGCCGACTTTCCGCCCAGCTCCAGGAACACCCTCTTGACGGTGGCGGCGGCGTCGGCCATCACGCTGCGTCCGGTCGCCGTGGAGCCGGTGAACGAAACCATGTCCACCCGAGGGTCTTTGGCCAGTAGCGCACCCAGGCCGTGGTCGCTGGAGGTGACGATGTTGACGACGCCGGGCGGAAAGTCGGTGTGGTTGGCGATGAGCTCACCGAGCACGGCCGCGCACCACGGCGTGTCCGGGGCGGGTTTGAGCACGACGGCGTTGCCGGCGGCCAGCGCCGGACCCAGCTTGGCCAGGTTGATCTGATGCGGGAAGTTCCACGGGGTGATCGCCCCGACGACGCCCACGGCTTCGCGCGCCAGGGTGCGCCGGGTCGGGATTCCCATCGGTGCCGCGCGGCCGAGATCCTGTTCCCAGCAATAGGACTCGGCAGTGTCGGCCGCGAACGCCAGGTCGTCGACCGGACCTTCCAACTGAGCCGCGGCGGTGAGCATCCGCGGCGCACCGACTTCGGAAATGGTCAGCGCTCGTAGCTCCTCGACGCTTTCGCGCATCGCGTCGCGCAGTTGACGCACACACCGCACCCGCAATTCGATGTTGCGCGACCAGTCGGTGTCATCGAAGGCGCGGCGTGCTGCTTCGATCGCGCGTCCCAGGTCCTGCGCGTCCGCATCGGCGGCGACGCCCAACACTTCCTCGGTGGCCGGATTGACCGTGGGGAAGGTGCCCGCGTTACCTTCGGACAGCTTCCCGTCGATGAACAACGCACTGACTCCGTCGGCCAACAGGGCCATCTACCGCTCCCACCTGATTCGTTGGCTGTCCGCTGGCTGAGAGGACAGTCGATTTGGATGGACAACTGTCCGATATCGCTCTTTCGAACCATAGCTTCAGGCATCGTGATGGTGCAAGGGCAGCCGCCAGCCACCCGCTGACAGCGAGCAACGTGCCTATTGATATGCATTGTTGCCGCCGGGGTTGCCCACCGCCACGGCTGTCAGCTAGCGTGGACAGGTGTCCAGCGATGCACTGGTTACGGTCCCTGGCCAGGTGCCACAGGCGGGCGCCAGAGCACGCAACCGGCGCCAGGAAGAGACCTTTCGCAAGGTGCTGTCGGCCGGCATGCAGACCCTGCGGGAGAACTCCTACCCTGATCTGACGGTGCGGATGGTGGCGGCCCGGGCCAAGGTGGCTCCGGCCACCGCCTACACCTATTTCTCGTCGAAGAATCACCTGATCGCCGAGGTCTACCTCGACCTGGTCCGGCAAGTCCCCTACTTCACCGACGTCAACGTCCCGATGCCCGCCCGGGTGGATCAGACGCTGCGCCACCTGGCCCTGGTGGTCGCCGACGAACCCGAGGTGGGTGCCGCGTGCACCGCCGCGCTGCTCGGCGGTGGTGCCGATCCCGCGGTACGGGCCGCGCGCGAGCGAATCGGCGCCGAGATCCACCGCCGGATCGCGTCGGCCATCGGACCCGACGCCGAGGCCGCCACCGTATCCGCCCTGGAGATGGCGTTTTTTGGGGCGCTGGTGCAAGCCGGCAGCGGCGAGTTCACCTATCACGAGATCGCCGACCGACTGGCCGACGTGGTGCGCCTCATTCTGACCGGCGCCGAAAAGGCGGGTGACGCATGAGCGTCCATATCGGCAACCCCGACGTGGTCCTCGACCCCTACGACTACGACTTTCACGAGGATCCATACCCTTACTACCGGCGGCTGCGTGACGAAGCGCCGCTGTACCACAACGAAGAACTCGGCTTCTGGGCGGTGTCGCGGCACCGGGATGTACATCAGGGTTTCCGCAACAGCACAACGCTGTCCAACCGCGACGGCGTTTCACTGGATCCGGTGTCCCGCGGTCCGCATGCCGCCAAGACGATGTCGTTCCTGGCGATGGACGACCCGGCGCATCTTCGGTTACGCACGCTGGTGTCAAAAGGGTTCACCCCGCGCAGGATTCGAGAGCTGGAACCACGGGTGACCGAGCTGGCCGTGCAGCATCTGGACAGCATGCTGGATCAGGCCGCATCCGGAACCGTCGACTATGTCGCCGAATTTGCCGGCAAACTGCCGATGGACGTGATCTCTGAACTGATGGGCGTCCCGGTCGCCGACCGCGACCGGATCAGGTCCATGGCCGACGGCGTCATGCACCGCGAGGACGGAATCACCGATGTGCCGGCGTCGGCGATCGAGGCGTCGATCAACTTGATCCTCTACTACCAGCAGATGATCGCCGAACGTCGGGCCGGGCCGACCGACGATCTGACCTCGGCGCTGCTTGCCGCCGAGATCGACGGCGACCGGCTCACCGACGAGGAGATCCTCGGGTTCATGTTCCTGATGGTGATCGCCGGCAACGAAACGACGACCAAACTCCTTGCCAATGCCGCGTATTGGGGCCACAAGTTTCCCGACCAGCTGACCCCGGTCTACGCCGACCTGTCGCGGGTGCCGCTGTGGGTCGAGGAGACGCTGCGCTATGACACGTCCAGCCAGATCCTGGCCCGCACCGTCGTCGGCGAACTCACCCTCTACGACACCAGGATTCCCGAGGGCGACGTGGTGCTGCTGCTGCCCGGGTCGGCTCACCGCGACGAGCGGGTCTTCGACAATCCCGACCAGTACCTGATCGGGCGGGAAATCGGTTCCAAGCTCCTGAGTTTCGGCAGCGGCGCACATTTCTGCCTGGGGGCCCACCTGGCGCGGATGGAGGCCCGGGTGGCGCTCACCGAACTGTTCACGCGGATCCGCGGATACCAGGTGGACGAGGCCAATGCCGTTCGCGTCCACTCCAGCAATGTCCGCGGGTTTGCTTCGCTACCGATAGCCGTGGAGGTCCGCTGAATGCCCCGCTTTCAACCACACCCGGACCGCAGGCCGGCGATAGTCGCCGGCGCGTCCTCGGGCATCGGCGCCGCCACCGCGATAGAGCTTGCCGCCCACGGGTTTCCGGTCGCTCTAGGTGCGCGGCGCGTGGACAAATGCCAGGAGATCGCCGAGAAGATCCAGGCCGACGGGGGCGAGGCGGTGGTGCTGCCCCTCGACGTCACCGATCCCGACTCGGTCAAGGACTTCGTGCACCGGGCCGCCGAACAACTCGGCGACATCGAGGTTCTGGTCGCCGGGGCCGGCGACACCTACTTCGGACGGCTGCACGAAACCGACACCGAAAGCTTTGAATCGCAGGTCCAGATCCACCTGATCGGGGCTAACCGGCTGGCCACAGCGGTGCTGCCGGGCATGCTGGACCGTCAGCGCGGTGACCTGATCTTCGTCGGCTCGGATGTGGCGCTGCGTCAGCGTCCGCACATGGGCGCCTACGGGGCGGCGAAGGCCGGGCTGGTGGCAATGGTGACCAATCTGCAGATGGAGCTCGAAGGAACCGGTGTGCGCGCGTCGATCGTGCATCCGGGCCCGACCAAGACCGGGATGGGCTGGACCCTGCCGGTGGAGTCGATCGGGCCGGCCCTGCAGGACTGGGCTAAATGGGGTCAGGCGCGCCACAACTACTTCCTGCGGGCATCCGATATCGCCCGGGCCATCACGTTTGTCGCGGAGACACCCCGGGGCGGCTTTGTGGTGAACATGGAGCTGCAGCCCGAAGCGCCGCTGGCCAACGCCGCAGAGCGGCACCAGCTCAGGGTCGACGAGGGAAAGCTGGATTCATGACCACAGCCATCGTGCCGCGAGTGTCCGGCGGCCAGGACGAACACGGACATCTCGAAGAGTTCCGTACCGACCCGATCGGCCTGATGCAGCGGGTGCGCGACGAGTGCGGCGACGTGGGGTGGTTCCAACTGGCCGACAAACACGTCGTCTTGCTGTCCGGCGCCAAGGCCAACGAGTTCTTCTTCCGGTCCTCCGACGACGAGCTGGACCAGGCGCAGGCGTATCCGTTCATGACGCCGATCTTCGGCAAGGGGGTGGTGTTCGACGCCAGCCCCGAACGCCGCAAAGAGATGCTGCACAATTCGGCGCTGCGCGGTGAGCACATGAAGGGCCACGCCACGACAATCGAGCGCGAAGTGCACCGGATGATCGAGAACTGGGGTGAAACAGGCGAAATCGACCTGCTGGACTTCTTCGCCGAGCTGACCATCTACACCTCCACCTCGTGCCTGATCGGCACCAAATTCCGCAACCAGCTCGATTCGCGGTTCGCGCACTTCTACCACGAGCTCGAGCGCGGCACCGACCCGCTCTGCTATGTCGACCCGTATCTGCCGATTGAAAGCTTCCGCAGGCGCGACGAAGCCCGAAAAGGGTTGGTGGCGTTGGTTCAGGAGATCATGCATCAACGAATCGCCAACCCACCCACCGACAAACGCGATCGCGACATGCTCGACGTGCTGGTGTCGATCCGTGACGAGGCCGGCCAGCCGCGGTTCTCCGCCGACGAGATCACCGGCATGTTCATCTCGTTGATGTTCGCCGGGCACCACACCAGTTCGGGTACCTCGGCGTGGACGCTGATCGAACTGCTGCGCCACCCCGACGCCTACGCCGAGGTGATCGCCGAGCTCGACGAGCTCTATGCCGATGGGCAGCCGGTGAGTTTCCATGCGCTGCGCCAGATTCCGCATCTGGAAGACGTGCTCAAGGAGACGCTGCGGCTACACCCGCCGCTGATCATTCTGATGCGGGTCGCCAAGGGCGAATTCGAGGTCGAGGGCTATCCGATTCACGAAGGCGAACTGGTGGCGGCCTCGCCGGCGATCTCCAACCGGATTCGCGAAGACTTCCCCGATCCCGACGCGTTCGTACCGCAGCGTTACGATGAACCACGCCAAGAGGATCTGATCAACCGCTGGACGTGGATTCCGTTCGGCGCCGGCCGGCATCGCTGCGTGGGCGCGGCGTTCGCCACCATGCAGATCAAGGCGATCTTCTCGGTGTTGTTGCGCGAGTACGAGTTCGAGATGGCGCAGCCGCCCGAGAGTTACCGCAACGACCACTCCAAAATGGTGGTGCAGTTGGCGCGGCCCGCCAGCGTGCGCTACCGCCGCCGTAGGCGCTGACGATGGGATACCGGATCGAAGCCGACCTGGATCTGTGCCAGGGCCACGCGATGTGCGAACTGGAGGCGCCCGACTATTTCCGGGTGCCCAAACGGGGCAAGGTCGAGATCATCGACGCGCAGCCGCCCGAGGCGGCCCGCCCGGAAATCGAGCGGGCGGTCCGAATGTGTCCCACCCAAGCAATTTTCATCAAAGAACAGGACTGACAGAGGACTAACCATGGTCTCTTTCGAACGCGCCGAACTCGACGAGTGGGTGCAGACCTGGCTGCAGGCCAACAAGGACTGCGAACAGGCGGGCGACTGGACGCCGCTGGCCGGCTTCTACGCCGTCGACGCCACCTACGGCTGGAACATCGGGCCCAAAGAAGACGTGATGTGCATCGGGATCGACGAGATCCGGGATATCGCGCTGGGCCTGGAGATGCACGGGCTGCAGGATTGGCAGTATCCCTACCAGAAGGTCATCGTCGACGACCGCCAGGGGGAGATCGTCGGCTTCTGGAAGCAGGTGGTCGTCGACGCCGACGGCGGCCGGCAGGAGATCTACGGCATCGGCGGCAGCTGGTTTCGGCTCAACGCCGACAAGCTCATCGAGTGGCAGCGCGATTTCTTCGACTTCGGGCACGTCTCCGCGCTCTATTTGCAGTTGATGAAGAACGGGAAGCTGTCGGAGGGCATGCGCAACCGGATCGAACGGGGCATCTCGGGCGAGAAAATGCCCGGCTATTACCCGCTGGGCCAGGCTCCGGTACCGCTGTGGTGAGCCGCTCGCCGGGACCCAACCAAGCATTTGTTTTGTTGAGCGCGCTATGCTGGCGCCACAGGGGGTGCCCTGTGGTACTCGTCACCACCGTTGCTCGGCACGATGGGGCCGGGCAGTCTCAATTCAATGGCGAAATGGGGTCATGTCTACCGTGAAGACAAAAGGCGCTCTGATCTGGGAGTTCAACCAGCCGTGGTCGGTCGAGGAGATCGAAATCGGTGACCCCGTCAAGGACGAGGTCAAGATTCAGATGGAAGCGGCGGGCATGTGCCGCTCCGACAACCACCTGGTCACTGGCGGGATTCCGATGGCGGGGTTCCCGGTGCTGGGCGGACACGAGGGCGCCGGAATCGTCACCGAGGTGGGTCCGGGGGTGGACGACATCGCCCCGGGCGATCACGTGGTGTTGTCGTTCATCCCGTCCTGCGGGAAGTGCCCCACCTGTCAGGCCGGGCTGCGCAATCTCTGCGATCTGGGGGCCGGGCTGCTGGCCGGCGCCGCGGTAAGCGACGGCACCTTCCGCATTCAGGCCCGCGGGCAAAATGTCTACCCGATGACGCTGTTGGGCACGTTCTCGCCCTACATGGTGGTGCACCGCAGCTCGGTGGTGAAGATCGACCCGTCGATCCCGTTCGAGGTCGCCTGCCTGGTCGGCTGCGGCGTCACCACCGGCTACGGGTCGGCGGTGCGCACCGCCGACGTCCGGCCCGGTGACGACGTCGCCATCGTCGGTCTGGGCGGCGTCGGGATGGCCGCGCTGCAGGGCGCGGTTGCCGCCGGCGCGCGCTACGTCTTCGCCGTCGAGCCGGTGGAGTGGAAGCGCGACCAGGCGCTGAAATTCGGCGCCACCCACGTCTATCCCGACATGAATGCCGCGCTGATGGGCATCGCCGAGGTCACCTATGGTCTGATGGCCAAGAAGGCGATCATCACCGTCGGCGAACTCCAGGGCGCCGACATCGACAGCTACCTGACCATTACCGCCAAGGGCGGTACCTGCGTGCTCACCGCGATCGGCAGCCTGCTGGACACCAATGTGACGCTGAACCTGGCGATGTTGACCTTGATGCAGAAGAACCTGCAGGGCACCATCTTCGGCGGCGGTAACCCGCAGTACGACATTCCGCAGCTGTTGTCGATGTATCGGGCCGGGAAGCTGAACCTGGACGACATGATCACCCGTCAGTACCGGCTGGAGCAGATCAACGACGGCTACCAGGACATGTTGGACGGGAAGAACATTCGCGGTGTCATCCGGTTCACGGACGCCGATCGATGACCCAGACGGCCCATTCTCCGGCGCTGACGGCGTCGCAGTCGTCGTGGCGTTGCGTGCAAGCTCACGATCGGCAGGGTTGGCTCGCGTTGATGGCCGACAACGTGGTGATCGAGGACCCGATCGGCAAGTCCGTCACGAATCCGGACGGCAGCGGGGTGCGCGGCAAGGACGGCGTTGCCGCTTTCTACGACACCAATATCGCGGCCAATCAGTTGACGATCACCTGCGAGGAAACGTTCCCGTCGAGTTCGCCCAACGAGATCGCCCATATCCTGGTGTTGCGCAGCAGGTTTCCGGGCGGCTTCACCAGCGAGGTCCGTGGCGTGTTCACCTATCGCGTCAACGACGAGGGGCTGATCATCAACATGCGGGGCTACTGGAACCTCGACATGATGACGTTCGGCAAGGAGGAATAGGCGTATCAGCCGATCCGGCCGATTCCGGTGATGTTGCCTTGCATGATCTTGTTACCCATCAACACCATGCAGGCGGTTTGAATCGGGTCGCTGAGGATGGTAGCCGATTTCGGTTGCTGCAGAAGCACTTTCCCGTTGCCAGGGTCGATGACGGCGAATGCGAAGACGTCCAGTGGTGTGGTGTTGTCCAATCCGATCCGGGTGATGGTGTAGATCAGGCCGTCGGCGATGGACAGATGCGGCAATGCGGCGCTGCGAGTTCGACTGTCCCACACGGTTCGGCATCCGGTGGGCTCGACGTCTACCCTGGTCATCCCGCCGACGAACGGCGCTGTCGGCGGCACTGCCGGGCCGGCGCCCGCCGGGACCGCCGGGTAGGGGTAGCCGTAGGTGCTGGCGATGAACATCGAATTCCCGACACCGATGGGAGAGTTCTCGCTGCCCGGGCCTCCTTGGGTCAGCACCGGTTGCTGGCAAAACAGCGTGCCGGTTCCGGATTGGTAGACCAGCGCGTGGACCAGCGGATCGGCGTTGTCGACGATGGTCAGATAGTCGGCGCCGGTCGGGCCGAAATAGGTTGGCGTGGAACCGGTTCCCCAACTGAGTTGCCCGGGTTTGCGGGCGGGGCCTCGGTCATAGGCTTGGCGCCACAACACCTGCGGGTTGCCCAGACCGTCCAGGTTGACTTCGTAGAGAGCGAACGTGGTGGCGACCGCGACGCGGTTGCTCGGTGACGCGGAGATGCTGTTCGCTCCCTGCTCGCCGGCGGGCAATTGCACGCTGGCGACGCCCCCGCCTGTTTTTGCCACCCCCACCACGCCGGTGCCGGTGGCGAACCAGACGTTGCCGAGATAATCCGGGACGACGCCGACGGATTGGTCGCCGGGCGGAATTACGCTGGACACGTCGGTGGACTCGGTGACGGTTAGCTGCCAGCGGCCCTTGGCGTCCTTGCCGTGTGCGATGCGTAGCAGGTGGTTGGTTCCGTCGATCATCACCAACTGGTCGTTGTTGTCCAAGTAGGCATAGACGCCGCCGAGCAGCCCGCCCTTGGCGATATCCATGCTCGCCAGCGGGATGACCCGCGGCACAATGCCGTTGGGATCGATCAGGTGCACTACCGGCGCCTGGGTGATATCGGACGTGCACAGCGCCAGCACCAGGCCGTCGGTCCCCTGGGTGATGGTCGGGCACGCGGCCACCAGCGGGTACGCCAAGATCGCCGCCGGCCGGGCGCCGGGTCCCGGAAGCGGTCCCGCGTCGGCCGAGCCGGCGTCGTTGTGCATGGACGCCAACCCGTTCGGCGCCATGAACGGATTCGGCGGCGCCAATGGGCCGAACGTGGCGGCCGCCCGCGCCGAAGCGGGGAGCGTTCGCGAAACAACCCCGGGTACAAGAGAAATGGCGCACGCGGCCAGCAGTGCCGTAGGAACGGCCAACATTGCCGCGGGAAACCGCACCAAGGTCCCCTCCCGTGCATTGGGTTACCGAGGATTCTGGCGATCGCGGACGACGACACGGCAACACTGTGCTAACGATTTCGCTTCGAGATCCGAGCACACCTTGATCGCGGTCAACCCCGCATCCACACCATGCACGCCCGGAAAACTGCCGCCGACCGAAAGCCGTTGAAGCCCAGGCCCGCGAAAAGCCCCGCCTAGGGTGCGAGCGGCGAGTACCCTCACAGCCACCGATCGCGTCGGGGACGAACACGGTGTTGACGTCCGCCCCGTGTGCCCGCGCCAGGAGGCAGCAGTGTCGTATGTCGTGGCGACCCCTGAATCACTGGTGACTGCTGCCGGCGAGTTGGCCAAGATCGGGTCGGCGGTCAACGCGGCGAACACGGCAGCAGCCAACTCCACCACGTCGTTGCTGGCCGCAGCCGCCGACGAGGTCTCTACCCGCATCGCGGCGTTGTTCGGCGCGCACGGCCGGGAATGCCAGGCGGTCATCGCACAAGCGGCGCAGCTGCACGAGCGGTTGGTGCGCACCATGGCCGCAACCGCGAACTCGTATGCGACCACCGAGATCGCCAACTCCGAGCGAACTCTGCGGAACGCGGTCAACGCGTCGGCCCAGACCCTGTCGAGGGGTGGCGCAGCCGGTCCTGCCCCGATTGCCACCGCGGCGGCGGGCACGCGGATCACGATCCCCGGCGCCGGGCCGCTGTACTATCCGAACTTCATCACCACGCTGCCCTATCTCGGGCAGGTGCTCCTTCAAGGCGGTGTCCCGGGGCCAGGTTCGGTGTCAATTCTGCAGGGCTACGACTTACTCAACCACGCCATCGGGCAGAACTGGTTCCCCGGCACCACCGCTCAGCTTGTCAACTACCCGGCCAGCATTGGCATCCTCAGCGGTAGCCTGGCCGCTCCCGGCACCAACGACGCCGTCGCCATGGGACAGCGAGCGCTCAATGACCAAATCATGAACGCGGTTGCCAACGGTAACGGCTCACCGGTGCACATTGCCGGGCTGTCGCAGGGAACCATCGTCGTCAACCGCGAATTGGCTTACCTGGCAACCAACCCGAGCGCTCCGCCGCCTCATGCTCTGCAGTTCGCCATGTTCTCCAGCCCCGAGCAGGGCCTGGCGAACATCTACCTACCGAACGGGATGACCGTGCCGTTGATCGACTACACGGTGCAGGGACTACCGAACACCCAGTACGACGTCAGCGTGGTGTACGGCCAGTACGATTTCTGGGGTAATCCGCCGGACCGGCCCTGGAATCTGCCGGCAGCGGTGAATTCGCTGTTCGGGGCGGCCTACTTCCACAACACGGCATCACTTGCCTTAATGTCGGACGCAGTGCAGGTGTCCAGCGCCACCACCTCCTTGGGCGGCACCATCACCACGTACCTGATCCCCTCGTCTACACTGCCAATGTTGTTGCCGCTGAAGGAGATCGGTGTCCCACAACCAATCGTCGACAACCTCAACTCGGTTCTGCAGCCGATTGTCAATGACGGCTATTCGTCTGTGACACCTAACGCCGGGCCGTACTTCTCACACGGGTCACTGGTCGGCTTGCCTACCGCCGCGGATCTGCTGGGCTCGGTGCAGCGTGGACTTTTCGGGTTCGCGCCCAACCTCTTCGGGTGACGGCGGGCCGCCGATGCGCCCACCTATGCTGGATCCATGGCGTCGATCTTCACCAGGATCATCAACCGCGAGCTACCAGGCCGTTTCGTCTACGAGGACGACGACGTCGTCGCGTTCCTGACGATCGAACCGATGACCCAAGGCCACACGCTGGTGGTGCCCCGCGCCGAAATCGACCAGTGGCAGGACGTGGACACCGCGGTGTTCGCCCGCGTCATGCAGGTCAGCCAGCTGATCGGCAAGGCGGTCTGCACGGCGTTCCACACCGAACGGGCCGGTGTGATCATCGCCGGGCTTGAGGTTCCGCATCTGCACATCCACGTGTTCCCGACCCGCAGCCTGCATGACTTCGGATTTGCCAATGTCGACCGCAACCCGTCGCCGGAGTCGCTTGACGAGGCGCAGGCCAAAATCAAGGCCGCACTGGCTCAACTGACCTGAGCCGCAACCTCGCTGACCCGCGGCAGGGTGACGCGAAAACAGCACCCATCGCCCGGCGCGGTCGTCACACTGACAGCACCGCCGTGAGCCCTGACCAAGGAGTCGACGATCGACAGGCCCAGGCCGGTACCGCCGCTGGCTCGGGCCCGCGACGAGTCGGTGCGGTAGAAGCGCTCGAAAACCCGCGACGCGTCTTCCTGGCTCATGCCCGGTCCCTTGTCGGCCACCTCAAGCACCGCGTCATCACCCTCAGTGCCGACGCGGACGGTGATGTCGGCGCTTTCCGGGGTGTGCTGCAACGCATTTGCGACGAGGTTGCTCAGCACCTGGCGCAGCCGGGCGTCGTCGCCGAGCACCTCGGGAGTGCCGGGGCCTTCCAGGAATTCCAGGGTGATCGTGCGCTCGGGGTCGATCGCCTGCGCGTCATGCACCGCGTCGCTTGCCAACGCCAGCAAGTCCACCTGGTGCTGTTCCAGCGGCCGCTGGACGTCCAGGCGGGCCAACATCAGCAGATCATCCACCAGCATGCCCATCCTGCTGGCTTCGCTCTCGATCCGAGACAGCAACATGGAGACGTCGCGGGCAGCACCCTGGCGGTACAGCTCCGCGAAGCCGCGAATCGTGGTCAGCGGCGTGCGTAGTTCGTGGCTGGCGTCGGTGATGAAGCGGCGCATCCGATCCTCGGAATCGCGCGCCTTCTCGGCAGACGATTCGGAGTCCGCCACCGCCTGCTGGATTTGCGACAGCATCCCGTTGAGCGCCGACGAAAGTCGGCCCACCTCGGTTCGGGGATCGCGCTCGGGGACACGGCGGTCCAGCTGCCCGGCGGCGATCGCCGCTGCGGTCTGTTCCACCTCGCCCAGCGGCCGCAGGCTACGGCGCACCACCGCGTAGCCGGCGATACCGACGACAACCAGTACGGCAGCGCCGATGCCGATCTGCAACCAAACCAGCCATGAAACCGTGTGCTGGACGTCGGACAGATCGATGGCCACTGTGGTCAGGCCGCCATGGGCGCCGTGCACCGAGACCGCGCGCCATTCGATGTCCGAGCCGTTCACCGAGGGCAGGGTCGTCGGATCCGGACCCACGTCGTTGCCGGGCGGCAACGCCGGCTCGGCATTGCGGTCGTTGATGGCGGTAACGGTATGGCCGTCGGGACTGATGCCGCGCACGTAGAACTTCGACGGCGGCCGGGCGGGATCGGGCCCTTCCCCGTGGGACATCGAATGCTTCCACGGGGACTGCGCCCAGGTACGCGAGGCGTCCAGCAGCGTCGAGTCGATCCGACTGATCAGGCTGTGCCGAAGGATCGAGGTGACCGCCACGCCGGAAGCCAACAGACCGCACAGCACCAGAACCAGGGTGGCCGCGACCAGGCTTACCCGTAGCGGTATTCCGCGTCGACGGTACGTGGCCATACTCGCTACCTAGCCGGGCCAGGCACCACACGAAGCGCGCTCATCGTGGCTCCCGCAGTACATAGCCCACCCCGCGCAGGGTGTGCAGCAGCCGCTTCTCGCCGGTGTCGATCTTGCGGCGCAGGTAGGAGACGTAGGATTCGACAACGTTGACGTCGCCGCCGAAGTCGTAGCGCCACACGTGGTCCAGGATCTTCGGCTTGCTCAACACCGTGCCGGCGTTGATCACGAAGTAACGCAGCAAGGTGAACTCGGTGGGCGACAGCGACACCGGCTGGCCGGCCTTCCACACCTCATGTGTTTCCTCGTCGAGCTCGATATCGGCGAACGTCAGGCGGGAATTGCGCGGTTCGGCGCTGCCCTTGCCGGCGCGGCGCAGAATGACCCGCAGCCGGGCGACGACCTCCTCCAAGCTGAACGGCTTGGTCACATAGTCGTCGCCGCCCAGAGTCAGGCCGGCGATCTTGTCCTGCAGGGAGTCTCGGGCGGTCAAGAACAACGCCGGGGCATCGATGCCGTCGGCCCGCAGTCGGCGCAGCACCCCGAAGCCGTCCATGCCGGGCATCATCACATCGAGGATCACCGCGTCCGGGCGGGCTTCCCTGGCCCGGTCCAACGCCTGTGCTCCGTTGCTGGCCGTATGGACCTCGAATCCCTGGAACTTCAGGCTCACCGAAAGCAACTCGACAATGTTGGCCTCGTCGTCGACGACGAGGATGCGAGCTTCCGGTGTGCTGGCTTCGCCCGGGTTCACTGCGGTCATGACAACCATTCCTGCAGCACGTAGTTGAGTACTAGCTTCACGTTCATTGAGTACTTCCTGAGAGCTCGTTGGCAGTCGACTGATAATAGTCTGCCAGGAATCGGCTGATCGGCTTGAACCCGTGCGCAATTATTTGGCCGCGTCGCGAATAGACTCGCAGGATGAATCTCGGCAACACCCTCGTCGCCATCGCGACTGCGCCCGCCCGTGCCAGCCTCGCCGCCGCCGAAACCAGCCTCAACCTGGCCGGCGCAGCGGTCGGGCTGGCCAAGCAGGCACTCGGTGAGACCGGTGGCGATGCCGGATCCCACGCCATGGCCAGCGTGTTGGGGATCGAAGAGGCGATCGTGCGCGCCAACCGGCTGGCCAAGCTCCTGGACGAAGACGCGCCGCTGGGACGCGCGATCGCACCCGACGGGCCGATGGACCGAATGCTGCGCCCGGGTGGGGTGGTCGACCTGCTGACCGCGCCCGGCGGATTGCTCGATCGGTTGACCGCCGAGGGAGGTGCGATGCAGCGCGCGCTGCAACCGGGCGGGCTGGCCGACCAGATACTGGCCGAAGACGGCCTGGTCGAACGGGTGCTTTCCGAGGACGGGTTGGCTGATCGGCTGCTCGCCGAGGGCGGCCTGATCGACAAGCTGACGTCGAGGAACGGACCGCTCGAACAACTCGCCGACGTGGCCGACACCCTGGCCCGGCTGGCACCCGGGATGGAGGCGCTCGAGCCCGCGATCGCCACCCTGCAGGACGCCGTCATCGCGCTCACCATGGTGGTCAACCCGCTCAGCAACATCGCCGAGCGCATTCCGCTGCCGGGCCGCCGGCCCCGCTCGGCGTCGCGGCCGGTGCGCTCGCAACGCGTCATCGACAGCGAGCATTGACCCGTTAGGCTGGCACCGGTTAACCAGGCCTCCTTAGCTCAGTGGTAGAGCACTCGCCTTGTAAGCGAGCGGTCGTCAGTTCAATCCTGACAGGGGGCTCTCGGTCTCGGATGGCGTTTGCGCTGTTTATGGCGTTTTTTGCCGAGTATTCGCTCGATTGAATGTGTGATCGACTAACATGGCGCCACCACACGGGGTGACGTCCGCAGAGCATTTCATGGTGCGGAAGGTAGGTCGGGGGTGTGCCGTGGTAGCCATTCATTTCATCTCGGGTCTGCCGCGTTCGGGTTCGACGTTGCTGGCCGCACTACTGCGACAAAACCCGCGGTTCCAGGCGGGAATGTCGGGGCCGCTGGCCGGCCTGTTCGGCGCCCTGCTCGACGAAATGAGCGGGCGCAATGAGTTTTCGGTGTTCATCGACGACGCCAAGCGCGAGCGCATCCTGCGCGGGTTATTCGACGATTTCTATGCGGACTCCACCGCCCAGGTGATCTTTGACACCAACCGCGGCTGGTGTGCGTGGATGCCCGCGATTGCCCGGCTGTTTCCCGAGGCGAAAGTGATTGCCTGCGTGCGTGATCTGCAGTGGGTGGTGGACAGCATCGAGCGGTTGATTCAACGCAACGTCTTTAGCCCGTCGTCGATCTTCAACTACAGCGCCGGCGGCACCGTCTATAGCCGCGCCCAACAGGTGGTGGCGCCCGATGGCATGGTGGGCGGTCCCTACGATGCTCTCAAGCAAGCCTGCTATGGCGCGCAACGGGAGCGACTTTTGTTGCTGCAGTACGAAACCCTGAGCACCGACCCGGCCAAGGCGATGCAGGCCGTCTACTCGTTTCTCGGTGAGCCGGTGTTCGACCACGACTTCAGCCACGTCGAGTACGACGTCACCGAGTTCGACGAGCGCGCCGGGACACCGGGACTACACACCGTGCGCCCCACGGTCACGGCCGAACCGCGCGACACGTTGCTACCGCCGGATCTGTTCAACCGCTTCATCCACGACGCCTTCTGGCGCGACCCGGAGAGGAAACCCGCCGGGCTGACGGTCGTGTGAGGTAAGCGCCGGTTTCGCGTACCGAGCATGGGATGAACGGACTGGCTAGGCGATGTGGACGCCCAGTCGCTCCAGGTGGGCCGGTGCGCGCAGCCGCGCGGATGCCGCCGCAGCCTGATGCCTCGACCGGGCAGTCGCACACCGTATGACGGCAACCGCGGCCGTGTCTTTCGACCGGCCGCGGTTGGCGTTTCGATCAGCGGCGAACTCTCACGGCACATTCGCGCCGGGCGTACCGGTAATGACCGCTCCCGTCACGAGGGCGGGAGGCGGAACTGTGAGGTCGGCGGCTCCGCCGTTGCCGCCGGCGTTGCCTGCGCCGGTGCCGCTACCGCCGTCGCCGCCGGTGCCGGTGCTGGTGGTGATGGCGCCGCCGGTGTTTGCGGTGAAGGCGGATTGCCCACCGGTACCGCCGATGCCGTCGGTGATGCCGTTACCGCCGTCCCCGCCGTTGGTGGCGCTGCTGATGACGGTGCCGCCCCCGAGGGCGTTGATTTGGGCGATGTTTCCGGCGCCGCCGATGCCGCCGCCGCTGCCGGCCCCGCCGACCCCGCCGGTCGCCGAGCCAGTAGTGACGGAGCTGCCGGCGTCGCTAGCGAAGAGGGTGGCCCTGCCTCCGTAGCCGCCGCGGCCGTTGGTGCCTGCGCCCCCGTCACCGCCGGTGGCCGTGCCGCCAGTGACGGTGCCGCCGCTATTACCTCTGATCCCGGCGTAGCTTCCGTTGCCGCCGTAGCCGTTGGTGGTGCCCGCGCCCCCGGCGCCGCCGATGGCGATGCCGCTGGCGTAGCCGCCCGCGCCGTAAGCGGCGACGATGGCGACGCCGCCGCCGCCACCGCGGCCGTTGGCGGTGCCCGCACCCCCGAAGCCGCCGGTGACCGTGCCAGTGGCGGTGCCGCCGCTATAAGCACCGATTCGGGTGCCGCCTCCGTAGCCGCCGCGGCCACCGGTGGTGCCCGCGCCCCCGACTCCGCCGATGGCGGTGCCACTGGCGGAGCTGCCTGCACCGTTGGCAACGAGGTAGCCGCCACCGCCGGCACCGCCGCGGCCACCGGTGGTGCCCGCACCCCCGACGCCGCCGATGGCCGTACCAGTGATGGTGCCGCCTCCGTTGGCGCTGATGATGGCGATGCCTCCGCGCCCGCCGTTGGCACCGACGGTGCCGCCGGCCCCGCCGGTCCCGCCGGTGGCGGTACCGTTGGCGGAGCTGCCGACACCGCTGGCGGCGAGGGTCGCGTTGCCTCCGGAGCCGCCAGCCCCGCCCGCGGCCACGGTGGTACCGGCGCCGCCGGC
>NZ_MWQA01000001.1:2434671-2453625 GCF_002086915.1 Mycobacterium persicum
CGGCGGCGCCGGAGCCGCCGGTGTCAATCCCGGCACATCCGGCGGTGGCGGCGGACCCGGCCTACCTCCTATTGGTCCCACCGGCGGGAAGGGCGGCAAAGGCGGTACCGCTGGCAACGGGGGTAGCGCCTGAGAGCGCGAGACCAGCGGCGCGCCACGGGCAATTGACCAGCTACGCGCAACCAACCCCGCGCCGGGCGGGACGGCTCGCAGCTGGTCAGTACCCAGGATTCAAAGATCAGGTCGGGAGCCAACGATATGACCGGCCGCGTGGGTACACCGGACCGCCGCACATTGCACCCGCAAGTCAGCGCAATTCGGCGCCTCAGCTCGGGCAAAGCCGCCGTCGGCCAAACCCAAATTACGCCCCAGTAGTCACCTGACCGGCCCGCACATCGTCGGCCTCCCGCGCCTCCGTCTGCTCCTTGGCCCAGCGGTAATCCGGCTTGCCGGCAGGTGATCGCTTCACCTCGTCGACGAACCAAATGCTGCGCGGCACTTTGTATCCCGCGATCTGCGAGCGCACAAAGCCGTCCAACTCGGCCAACGACGGGCGGCATCCTGGCCGGGCCTGCACCACGGCCGCTACCTGCTGGCCGTAGCGCGGATCGGGCACACCGACTACCAGAGCGTCGAAGACGTCGGGATGGCCCTTCAATGCGGCCTCGACCTCTTCGGGATAGATCTTCTCACCTCCGCTGTTAATCGACACGGAGCCGCGGCCCAGCATGGTGACCGTTCCGTCCGCCTCGACCATGGCGTAGTCGCCCGGAATCGCATACCGCACAGCGTTGATGGTCTTGAACGTCTCGGCGGTCTTCTTCTCGTCTTTGTAATAGCCGACTGGAATGTTGCCTTTCTTCGCGAGCATTCCGCGCACCCCGGAACCGGGCTTGACCTCGTTGCCGTCCTCGTCGAGGACCACCGTCCGGTGGTCGATGGTGACTCGCGGTCCTCCGTTCTGCGACGCGCCGGCGGCGACGATGCTGGTTCCGCCAAACCCGGTCTCCGACGACCCAATTGAGTCGGTGATTACCCGATTCGGTAGCAGCTCAAGCAGTTTCTCCTTGATGCTCGGCGAGAACAATGCGGCGGTGCTGGCCAGCAGGAACAGCGACGACAGATCGTAATCGTGTTCTCGGTCAAGTGCATCCAGTAACGGCCGGGCCATCGCGTCACCTGTGAAGAACAACAGGTTCACCTTATGCCTCGCAACCGTGCGCCACACCTCGTCGGCGTCGAATTCCGGTGCTAGGACGGTGGTTTGACCGGAGAAGATGGACATCCAGGTGGCCGACTGGGTGGCCCCGTGGATCATCGGCGGAATCGGATACCGGATCATCGGCTGATTAGCGGCGGCGGCACGCGCCAGGTCGTATTCGTCCTCCACGAATTTCCCTGTGGCGAAGTCGGTTCCGCCGAACAGCACCCGGTAGATGTCCTCGTGGCGCCACATCACGCCCTTCGGGAATCCCGTCGTGCCGCCGGTGTAGAGCAGGTAGATGTCATCGGAGCTGCGCTCACCGAAGTCCCGCTCAGGCGAGCCCTGCTCCAGCGCCGCGTGGAACTCGACGCCTCCGTAACGCTGATAGTCCTTGTCGCTCCCGTCTTCAACGACGAAGACCGTCTTGACGTTGGGTGTGTCCGGCAACACGTTGGCGACCCGGTCGGAGTACTGGCGCTCGTGCACCAATGCAACCATGTCGGAGTTGTCGAAGAGGTACCGAAGTTCACCCTCGACATACCGGTAGTTGACGTTGACCAGAATGGCGCCCGCCTTCACGATGCCGAGCATCGCGATGACGATCTCGTTGCGGTTGCGGCAGTAGAGTCCGACCTTGTCGTCCTTCCGCACTCCGTGGTCGATCAGGTAGTGCGCCAGGCGGTTGGCTTTCTCCTCGAGTTGGGCGTAGGTCAGCTGCTCATCGCCGCAGATGAGCGCTACCCGGTCAGGCACAGCGTCGATGGCGTGCTCGGCGAGATCGGCAATATTGAGGGCCACGGACCCCAAACTAGAACGTGTTACATTTCTTGACAAGCGAATGCCCGATGTCGAGCGAGAGGCGGTTAGCCGTGCCCCTGGACAACGCCACAGCACTAGCAAACGAGCCCGAACCGGATGCGCTGGTCGAACAGCGCGGCCACACCCTCATCGTGACCATGAACCGGCCGCATGCCCGCAATGCCCTGAGCAGCGAAATGATGCAGATCATGGTGGAAGCCTGGGACCGCGTCGACAACGATCCCGACATCCGATGCGCCATCCTCACCGGGGCCGGTGGCTACTTTTGCGCCGGCATGGATCTGAAGGCGGCAACCAAGAAGCCGCCGGGTGATTCGTTCAAGGACGGCAGCTACGACCCGTCGCGTATCGACGCCCTGCTCAAAGGCCGACGGCTCACCAAACCCTTGATCGCCGCCGTGGAAGGTCCCGCGATCGCCGGCGGCACCGAGATCCTGCAGGGCACCGATATCCGGGTCGCCGGCGAAGGCGCCAAGTTCGGCATCTCCGAGGCCAAGTGGAGCCTGTACCCGATGGGCGGCTCGGCGGTGCGGCTGGTGCGGCAGATCCCCTACACGGTGGCGTGCGACCTGCTGCTAACCGGACGACACATCACCGCCGCCGAGGCCAAGGACATGGGCCTGATCGGCTATCTGGTGCCCGACGGGCAGGCCCTGACGAAGGCCATCGAGATCGCGGAAATCATCGAAAACAACGGCCCGCTCGCCGTCCAGGCGATCCTGCGAACCATCCGGGAGACCGAGGGCATGGCCGAAAACGACGCGTTCAAGATCGACACCCAGATCGGCATCAAGGTGTTCCTGTCCGACGACGCCAAGGAAGGCCCCAAGGCGTTTGCCGAAAAGCGCAAGCCCAACTTCCAGAACCGCTAACTCCCCCTCGCCGAGCGTGTTCTGACTGCGAGAATTCGGCCAAATCTTGACAGCCAGAACACGCTCGACGGCCTTGTCGGTACCCCGCGCCACACTGCTAGTCCGTGACCGGACCTTTCCTCGGCAGCGAAGCCCTCGCATCGGGTGCGCTGACACCGTATCGGCTGCGTAGCCGTTACGTCGCGATACATCCCGACGTATACGTCCCGCCCGGTACTGACCTCACCGCCACGACTCGCGCGCATGCCGCCTGGCTGTGGTCGCGACGGCGCGGCGTCATCGCGGGCCACTCGGCTTCGGCACTACATGGGGCCAAATGGGTCGACCATCGAGCACCGGCCCGATTACTCTATGACCACCGCCGGCCGCCCAGCGGAATCCTGACGTGGTCGAGCGCCGTCGCCCGTGACGAGATCCAGCTCGTTCGCGGCCTACAGGTAACCACCCCGGCCCGCACTGCCCTCGACCTCGCCTGCCGAAATCCGGTCGGCACCGCGGTTGCGGCCATCGACTCGCTCGCCAGAGCAACCAGGCTCCGGGTCGCCGAGGCCGAATTGCTGACCGAACGCTACCACGGATACCGCAACATCCGACGTGCCCGCACCGCGCTCAAGCTCGTCGACGCGGGTGCGGAATCACCCCGCGAGACTTGGCTGCGGTTGCTGCTCATCGACGCGGGTTATCCGCCGCCGAAGACCCAGATCGCGGTTTACGGAGAGTACGGCGAGGTTGTCGCCGAACTCGACATGGGTTGGGAGCACATCAAAGTCGCGGTCGAGTACGAGGGCGATCATCATCGGACCGATCGCAGGCAATTCAATAGAGACATCGCCCGCGTCGAAGCACTAACCGAGCTGGGCTGGATCGTGGTGCGGGTCACCGTCGAGGACGTGCCCGGCGGCATCCTGCGACGGGTGGCAGTAGCCTGGGCCCGCCGAACGTGAACTCAGCGCGAAAAATCAGCCAAAATCTCGCTCTGGCAACACGTTCGGCGCAATGCAGCTCAACGCAGCTCAACCTAAAGGCGCACTAGGAGTGAACACCACCGGCATCGACTCCAGGCCGCTGACGAAGTTCGCCGGCCGCAGCGGCAACGCCGCATCCGACGACGCCAGCCGCAGATCGGGCAGCCGCCGCAGCAACCGCTCCGTCATCAACGACAGCTCCAAGCGCGCCAATTGGTTGCCCAGGCAGAAATGGGTGCCAAAGCCGAACGCCAAGTGACTGTTCGGGTTTCGCTGAATGTCGAATCGCTCGGCATCCGGAAATACCGCTTCGTCGAAGTTGGCCGATTCGAACAAGAGCATCATCTTCTCGCCCGCATGCAAGGCTGTGCCATGAAAGTCCGTATCACGAGTCAACATTCGGCACATGTTCTTCACCGGCGCCGTCCAACGCAGCATCTCCTCGACCGCCGACGGCACCAACGACGGGTCGGCCACCAGCGAATCCCACTGGTCGCGGTTGCACAACAGCTGCTCGGTACCCCCACTCAAGGTATGCCGCGTGGTCTCGTCGCCGCCGATCAGGATCAACAGCGTCTCCATCACCAGTTCGTCGTCGCTCAGCCGCTCCCCGTCGACCTCGGAGCTCACCAGCACGCTGACCAGATCGTCGGTCGGCTCCGCACGACGCGCGGCGATAGTCCCCCGGGTGAAGTCGTTGTAGGCCGCGAAGGCATCCATGCTGACCTGAAAATCCTCTTGCGACACATGGGAACTCAGAAACGTCACCAGGTCGTCCGACCAGCGCAAGAACATCTCCCGCTGCTCCGGGCGCACGCCGAGCATGTCGCCGATCACCGCCATCGGCAGCGGCGCCGCCAGATCGCGCACGAAGTCACATTCACCACGTTCGCACACCGCGTCGATCAGCGCGTCACACAACGCCGCGATCGAGGCCTCTTTGTCTTTCACCCGCTTGCGGGTGAAGCCGGCGTTAACCAGCTTGCGCCGCAACAGATGTGCCGGATCGTCCATGTCGATCATCATCGGCATCGCCGGCTGGTCGGGACGGATGCCGCCGGCGTTGGAGAACAGCTCGGGCTGCCGTTCGGCGTCGATCACCGCCTGATAGGTCGACGCCGCGGCCAGTCCGTTGCGGTCACGGAACACCGGCTGATGCGCCCGCATCCACCGGTACGCCGCCCACGCCTCACGACTGGCGTAGAAGGTGCCGTCCGTCAGATCGATGTCTGGCCTGTCAACGGCTTCAGTCATGCCAGTCCTCCGCATTACAGTGAGCGTCATGCCTGTCTCGCAACACACCATCGCCGGCACGGTGCTCACCATGCCGGTCCGGATCCGCACCGCGAATATGCACTCGGCGATGTTCTCGGTGCCCACCGCGCCGACCCAAAAACTTATCGACTACAGCGGCCTGACGGTGTGCGAATACCTGCCGGGCAAAGCGATCGTCATGCAGATGCTGGTGCGCTACGTCGACGGCGACCTCGGCCAGTACCACGAATACGGCACCGCGGTCATGGTCAACCCGCCCGGCAGCCGAGCCCGACAAGCCCGGGGTCCCCGGGCCCTGACGAAAGCCGCGGCGTTCATCCACCACCTGCCGGTCGACCAGTCCTTCACCCTCGAGGCCGGCCGCACCATCTGGGGCTTTCCGAAGATCATGGCGGACTTCAATGTTCGCGAGGGCGCCAAATTCGGCTTCGACGTCAGCGCCGACGGGCAGCTCATCGCCGACATGGAGTTCAGCAACGGAGTGCCGCTGCCGACACGAGGTTCGCAGGTGCTCAAGGCCTATTCCCACCAGGACGGTGTCACCCGGGAGATCCCGTGGGAGATGAAGATATCCGGCCTGCGGGCCCGGGTCGGCGGCGCCCGACTGCGCCTCGGTGACCACCCTTACGCCAAGGAACTCGCCTCGCTGGGCCTGCCCAAGCGGGCACTGGCGTCGCAGTCGGCGGCCAATGTCGAGATGACCTTCGGCGACGCGCACGCCATCTGAATCCACCCGGCCAATCTAGAACGCGTTCTAATAGCGCCGCAAGCGGGATCTCACACCAGCCCCGCAAGGTCGCGGACCTGCTCAACGCTGCGGGCGCTGACCACCATCATGGTCACGCCGGCAGCTTCCCAGGCCACGATCTGCTTACGCACGTAGTCGAGGTCGCCGACGATCATGGCGTCGTCGACGAGCTCGTCGGGGATCACCGCCGCGGCCTCGTCCTTGCGCCCGGACCGGAACAGCTTGGTCACGTCGTCGACGACCTCGGCGTAGCCCATGCGGCGGTAGACGTCGGCGTGGAAGTTGGTGTCCTCGGCACCCATTCCGCCCATGTAGAGCGCCAGGAACGGCTTGATTCCGGTGAACGCCGCCGCGCGGTCCTCGGTGACCACGATCTGCGCCGTCGCACAAATCTCGAAATCCGCACGGCTGCGGCGGGCGCCGGGCCGGGCGAATCCCTCGTCCAGCCATTCGTTGTACATGCCGGCCATCCGGGGCGAATAGAAAAACGGCAGCCAGCCATCGCAGATCTCGGCGGCCAGCGCCACGTTCTTCGGTCCCTCGGCACCCAGCATGATCGGGATGTCGGCACGCAGCGGATGAGTAATGGGCTTCAACGCCTTGCCCAACCCGGTCACCGGTCTGCCGGCCCCCTCCTTCAATGGCAGCGGATAGTGCGGGCCGTCGCTGGTCACCGGTTTCTCCCGGGCCCAGACCTGGCGCACGATGTCGATGTACTCCCGAGTGCGGGCCAGCGGCTTGGGGAACGGCTGACCGTACCAGCCCTCGACTACCTGTGGGCCGGACACGCCGAGCCCCAGAATGTGACGGCCACCGGACAGATGATCCAACGTCAGCGCCGCCATCGCGCACGCCGTCGGTGTCCGCGCGGACAACTGGACCACCGAAGTACCCAGCCGCAGCCGCCGCGTAGCCGAACCCCACCAGGCCAGCGGGGTGTATGCGTCGGAGCCCCACGCCTCGGCGGTGAACACCGCGTCGAACCCGGCGTCCTCGGCCGCGGCGACGAGTTCCGCGGCGTTCTCCGGAGGCTGAGCGCCCCAGTACCCCAGCTGTAGGCCCAGCTTCATCCTTGCCTCCTTGCTGCCTTCTTGCTCAGTGAGTTAGAACCTGTTCTACTCGAAGGCGTGACAGCCACCTGGAGCGGCCCGACCTTGATCGATCATCGTGAGCCGCCTCTCTCCGCGCCGTTGACGTTGTCGTTCGACTACACCCGTTCGGTGGGCCCCACGTTGAGCAAGTTCTTCACCGCGCTGCGTGAGCGCCGCATTCTGGGCGTTCGCGGATCCGATGGCCGGGTGCACGTGCCACCCGCCGAATACGACCCGGGGACCTACGAACCGCTGAGTGAGATGGTACCGGTGTCCGATGTCGGCACCGTCGTCTCCTGGACCTGGCAGCCGGAGCCGCTGGCGGGCCAGCCGCTGGACCGCCCGTTTGCCTGGGCGCTGATCAAGCTGGACGGCGCCGACACGCTGCTGATGCACGCCGTCGACGTCGGATCCGCGGGCGAACCGGACAAGATCAAGACCGGCGCCCGGGTACATGCGCACTGGGCCGACGAGACCGTCGGCGCCATCACCGATATCGCGTACTTCGCGCTCGGCGGCGAATCCGAACCTGTCCCCGAGGCACCAGCCGACCAGGACCCGGTCACCATGGTGGTCACCCCGATCGAGATGACCATCCAGCACACGGCATCCCATGAGGAGAGCGCCTACCTGCGCGCCATCGCCGAGGGCAAGCTGCTGGGCGCCCGCACCGGCCAGAATGGAAAGGTCTATTTCCCGCCGCACGGCGCCGACCCGGCGACCGGCCAGCCGACCACCGAGTTCGTCGAGCTGCCGGACAAGGGCACGGTCACGACGTTCGCGATCATCAACATCCCGTTCATGGGTCAGCGGATCAAACCGCCTTACGTGGCGGCCTACGTGTTGCTCGACGGCGCCGATATCCCGTTCCTGCATTTGGTTTCCGACGTCGACGCGCACGAGGTGCGGATGGGGATGCGGGTAGAGGCGGTGTGGAAACCTCGCGAAGAGTGGGGATACGGCATCGACAACATCCAGTACTTCCGGCCCACCGCAGAACCGGACGCCGACTACGAAACCTACAAGCACCACCTGTAAAGGGCCTAACTGCATATGAGCGCTCGCAATGTCGCGGTGGTCGGCTTCGCCCACGCACCGCACGTTCGCCGCACCGACGGCACCACTAACGGCGTCGAGATGTTGATGCCGTGCTTCGCCCAGCTCTACGAAGAGCTCGGCATCACCAAGGCCGACATCGGCTTCTGGTGTTCAGGATCATCGGATTACCTTGCCGGACGGGCATTTTCGTTCATCTCAGCAATCGACTCGATCGGTGCCGTACCGCCGATCAACGAATCGCACGTCGAGATGGACGCCGCATGGGCACTGTATGAGGCCTACGTCAAGATCCTGACCGGCGAGGTCGACACCGCGCTGGTGTACGGCTTCGGCAAGTCCTCCGCCGGAACCCTGCGGCGCGTCCTGTCCCGCCAAACCGACCCCTACACCGTCGCGCCGCTGTGGCCGGATTCAGTGTCCATGGCCGGGTTACAGGCCCGCCTCGGGCTCGACTCCGGCAAGTGGAGCGAATTGCAAATGGCGCGGGTAGCTTTCGACTCCTTCGCCAATGCCCGCCGGGTCGACTCCGTCGAGCCCCCGGTGAGCATGGACGACCTGCTGGAGCGGCCGTTCTTCGCCGACCCGCTGCGCCGCCACGACATCGCGCCGATCACCGACGGCGCCGCGGCGATCGTCCTCGCAGCCGACGACCGCGCTCGGGAGTTGCGGGATAACCCGGCGTGGATAACGGGTATCGAACATCGCATCGAGTCGCCGTCGCTGGGCGTGCGGAACCTCACCGAGTCACCGTCGACCAGAGCCGCCGCGAAAGCAGCCAGCGGCGGCAAGACCCGCGACATCGATGTGGCCGAGATTTGTGCGCCGTTCACCCATCAGCACCTGATCCTCGCCGATGCCATCAACTTGCCGGGGGCGACGAAAATCAATCCCTCCGGTGGTGCGCTGGCCGCCAACCCGATGTTCGTCGCCGGCCTGGAGCGGATCGGCTTTGCCGCCCAACATATCTGGGACGGCTCGGCTCGGCGAGTTCTGGCGCACGCCACCAGTGGGCCTGCGCTGCAACAGAATCTGGTCGCCGTGATGGAAGGAAGAAACTGATGGCCGGAGCAGGAGCACAGCTGGCCGCGGTCCTGGGCACCGGCCAGACCAAGTACGTCGCCAAACGCCACGACGTCTCGATGAACGGCATGGTGCGCGAGGCCATCGATCGGGCCCTGGACGATTCCGGGTCCACCTTCGACGACATCGACGCCGTCGTGGTGGGCAAGGCGCCCGACTTCTTCGAAGGCGTCATGATGCCCGAACTGTTCATGGCCGATGCCATGGGCGCCACCGGCAAACCGATGATCCGGGTGCACACCGCGGGCTCGGTCGGCGGATCCACCGGCGTGGTTGCGGCCAGCCTGGTGCAGTCCGGAAAGTACCGCCGGGTGCTGGCCATGGCTTGGGAAAAGCAATCGGAGTCCAATGCCATGTGGGCACTGTCGATTCCGATCCCCTTCATCAAGCCGGTCGGTGCCGGCGCCGGTGGTTACTTCGCGCCACACGTGCGCGCCTACATCCGTCGTTCCGGGGCGCCGACGCACATCGGCGCCATGGTGGCCGTCAAGGACCGGCTCAATGGCAGCCGTAACCCGTTGGCGCACCTGCAGCAGCCCGATATCACCCTGGAGAAGGTGATGGAGTCACCCATGCTGTGGGACCCGATCCGCTATGACGAGACCTGCCCCTCCTCCGACGGGGCCTGTGCCGTGGTGATCGGAAACGAGGAGATCGCCGACTCAAAGGTGGCGCAGGGCCAGCCGGTGGCGTGGATCCATGCCACCGCACTGCGCACCGAACCGCTGGCCTACGCCGGTCGCGACCAGGTGAGCCCGCAGGCCGGCCGCGACGCCGCCGCCGCGCTGTGGAAGGCGGCGGGCATCACCAACCCGATCGACGAAATCGATGCCGCCGAAATCTACGTGCCGTTCTCCTGGTTCGAGCCGATGTGGTTGGAAAACCTCGGGTTCGTCGCCGAGGGCGAAGGCTGGAAGCTCACCGAAGCCGGGGAAACCGCCATCGGCGGACGGCTGCCGGTCAACCCCTCCGGCGGCGTGATGTGCTCGAACCCGATTGGCGCTTCTGGTCTGATCCGGTTTGCCGAGGCCGCCATCCAGGTGATGGGCAAGGGCGGCGACCACCAGGTGCCGAATGCGCGAAAAGCGATGGGCCATGCCTATGGAGGTGGCTCGCAGTATTACTCGATGTGGGTCGTCGGCTCTGAAAAGCCGGTCACGCCATGAAAAGGATGAAGTACACCTGCAGTATCGTGATGGCGCCGGTCGAGCAGTTGGTCGGCATCGCCAAGACCGCCGAAGAAGTCGGGTTCGATTCGATCGCCCTACCGGATTCGCTGTTCTTCATGGAGAAGGCGGCCGCCGATTATCCGTATACGCCCGACGGGTCGCGGATGTGGGACGAGAACGCCCCGTGGGTGGACCCGCTGATCGCCGCCGCCGCGATGGGCTCGGCCACCTCGACACTGCGGTTCTACACTCACGTGATGAAGCTCGGCTCCCGCCAGCCGCTGCTGCTGGCCCGCCAAGTCGGCTCGGTGGCCAATCTGACCAACAACCGCTTCGGCTTCGGCATCGGAATCGGTTGGGCACCAGAGGAATTCGAGTGGTGCGGGGTTCCCTACCGGCGGCGCGGCGCGCGGGTCGACGAGATGATCGAGGTGATCAAGCTGGTGCTCGGCGGCGGCATGGTCGAATTCCACGGTGAATTCTTCGATTTCGATCGCCTGCAGATGAGCCCGGCCCCCAGCCGGCCGGTGCCGTTTTACGTCGGCGGGCACACCGACGTGGCGCTGCGGCGGGCCGCGCGCGTCGGCGACGGCTGGAGCACCGCGATGATGACCAGCGCGCAACTGGCCGAAACCATCGGCCGGCTCAACGTGCTGCGCAGCGAATCCGGCCGAGCCGACCAGCCGTTCGAGGTCCAGGCGGTCTGTATCGACAAGTTCGGGGTCGACGGTCACCGTGAACTCGCCGAGATGGGGGTCACCGACAACATCGTCGTCCCCTGGGTGTTCGACGGCCTGGGCTTCGATGCGCCGCTCGAGAAGAAGCAGGACTCGCTGAAACGCTTCGCCGACACCTATATCCACTCCGGTTGGCAGGACACATGACCCAGACGCACCCCGCGCACGAGGCCGGCCGGCGATCCCGCGAGGCGGTAATGGCCCGCGACAAACAGGCCTGGCTGGCGGTCTTCGCCGACGACGCTGTCGTCGAAGACCCCATCGGCCCATCGGCTTTCGATCCCGAAGGCAAGGGCCACCGGGGCCGCGACGCGATATCAGCGTTCTGGGACAAGGTGATTGCGCCCGCCACCAGCATCGAGTTCTTCTTCCGCGACACGTTCCAATGCGGCGACGAGGAAGCCAACGTCGGGCACATCCTGACGACTATGGGCGACCACCAGATCACCACCGAAGGTGTATTCACCTACAAAACCAACGACGACGGACAGTTGGTGGCCCTGCGGGCCTACTGGGAGATGGACCGCGCCGCCGCAACGGCCAAAAAAATCTAGTCCAAGCCTCCCCGTCACGCCTACACTCTCAGGCGTGCCTACTGAGCTGCGTTACGAGCGCTGGTTTCTCCCCTTCTCGGTACCGCTCGGCTGTGGGCCCAAGCACAGCGAGGTGCGCGTCCAGGACGGCGTTCTGTGCGTCAAGTTCGGCTGGGGCTTCAACGCCGAGATCCCCGTGGCGTCCATCAAAGACGTCAAGCCGAACAACGACCGGGTGTACTCCTGGGGTGCCCACGGGTTCCGGGGCCGCTGGCTGGTCAACGGCTCCTCCAAGGGCATCGTGGAGCTGACCATCGACCCACCCACGCGGGCAAAAGTCATGGGCGTGCCGGTCACGCTGAAAACGTTGTACGTCAGTGTGACCGACCCCGATGCATTGATCGCGGAAGTCAGCGGCAAGGCCTGACATCGGTCGGCAGTTCATCTGCCGACGCTCGGCTTTGGCGCCGGCGGCTTCGAGTCCCCGCCAGGGCTGCCCGGCTCAACTTGCGCTATGGGCAACGCCCATGCGGGTAGTGTCCAGGTGTCGCGATCAAAATGCTGGTGAGGGAGCTGGCTGTGGGTGCAGGGGAATTCAGGCGTAACCGGCTGTTGAACCAGCGCACCCTGGCTATCGTGGGCGTCGCGGTAGTCCTGGTGGCCATCCTCGCAGCTGTTGGGCACCTGGGCTTCTTCCGTACCTCATCCAAGGAGGCCGCGCCCAGCCAGGGCGGTCCGTCGACCGTCCCAGCCGCGCCCAAGCAGGTCGTGCTGCCGCTCGAGGTGGGCGATCCCGACGGGGTGGCGGTGGACGGTAAGGGCGATGTTTACGTCGCCGACTCAAGCAACAACCGGGTGTTGAAGCTGGCGGCCGGTTCCGATAAGCAATCCGAGTTGCCGTTCACCGGCCTCAACCGCCCGGCTAGTTTGGCGCTGGACGTCAGCGGCGCCATATACCTTGTCGACGCATACAACAACCGGGTACTCAAGCTGCCAGCGGACTCCCCCACGCCGGCTGAGTTGCCTTTCGCCGGCCTGAGCTCTCCCCATGGTGTTGCGGTAGACCGCAACGGCAACACGTACGTCGTGGACTCCGGCAACAACCGGGTATTGGAACTTCCCGCCGGTTCGAACAACCCCGCCGAGCTGCCGTTCATCGGCCTTCGTCACCCGTTGGGCACGGCAGTAGACGACGCCGGCACCGTGTATGTCGCCGACAGCGAAAACAACCGCGTGGCAAAGCTTGCCGCTGGTGCGACCAACCCGGTCTACCTGCCGTTCACCGAACTCAACTTTCCTCACGGTGTGGCGGTGGACCGCAAAGGCGGCGTCTACGTCACAGACTTGAACAACAACCGGGGTTTGAAGCTGGAGGCCGGCTCGAACACCCCCTCGACACTGCCCTTCACCGACCTCGACTTCCCGTACGGCGTGGCAGTCGACGATGCAGGCAACGTCTACGTGACCGACTTTCACAAACGCGTGGTGAAACTGTCGATAAACTAACGGGTTCGCCGCCCGGATTAGGTCGACTGGGAAATCCCCTACAGTGCACAAGGATTCAAGCTTCGCACTGGCCGCCCGAACTGGGGCCAGGCTAGATCGGCTCCAGGCCGGTCAGATGCCGCTGGGCTAGGTCACGATAGGCCTGCGGATTGAGGTTGACCCAGGTCTCGGCTGCCGTTCCTTCGATCGGTCCTTTCACCTTGGCCGGTGCTCCGACCGCCAGGACGCCGGCAGGAATCTGGGTGCCGGCCACCACCAAGGCCCCCGCCGCCACCATGCTGCGCGCGCCGATCACCGCGCCGTCCAGCACGGTGGCGTGGTTGGCAATTAACGCCTCTTGTCCGACGTGCGCCCCATGGATCACGCACAGGTGGGCAATCGTCGCCCCGGGCCCGACGTCCACCGGGATACCCGGCGGCGCATGCAACACCGAGCCGTCCTGAACATTGGCGCCTTCGCGCACCACGACCGGCGCGTAGTCGCCTCGCAACACGGCGTTGTACCAAACCGACGCTCCCGCTTCGACGGTGACATCGCCGATCAGCGTCGCGGTGGGGGCAACAAACGCGGTGGGATCGACGCGCGGAGAGCGGCCCTCGAATGTGTATAGCGGCATCGTTTACATATACCGCACCATGCATATGCTGTGGCCAGGCGCGCCGCCATTGCACTCACCGGCCTCAAAACTGTAACGTGTTCTAGTTAGTGGTTCAGTGATGCGGAGGTGACAGCGTGAGTACCGGCACAAGTAGCGTCGGCGTCCGGGAGATCGATGCCGGAACCTTGCCGACCAGGTACGCGCGGGGTTGGCATTGCCTCGGTGTCGCCAAGGATTTCATGGACGGCAAGCCGCACGGGGTGGAAGCGTTCGGCACCAAGCTGGTGGTGTTCGCCGACTCTAACGGCGACCTGAAGATCCTCGACAACTACTGCCGTCACATGGGCGGTGACCTGTCCAGAGGCACCATCAAGGGCGACGAGATCGCCTGCCCGTTCCACGACTGGCGCTGGGGCGGCGACGGCCGCTGCAAGCTGGTGCCATACGCCAAGCGCACCCCCAAGACCGCGCGCACCCGGTCCTGGGAGACCGACGTGCGCGGCGGCCTGCTCTTCGTCTGGCACGACCACGAAGGCAACCCGCCGGACCCGAGTGTAAGGATCCCCGACATTCCCGAGGCAGCCAGCGACGAATGGACGGACTGGCGGTGGAACCGCATCCTCATCGAAGGGTCCAATTGCCGCGACATCATCGACAACGTCACCGACATGGCGCACTTCTTCTATATCCATTTCGGGTTGCCGACGTACTTCAAGAACGTCTTCGAGGGTCACATCGCCTCGCAGTATCTGCACAACGTGGGTCGCCCGGACGTGGAGGGTCTGGGAACCGCGTACGGCGAAGCGCACCTGGATTCCGAGGCGTCCTATTTCGGGCCGTCGTTCATGATCAACTGGCTGCACAATAGCTACAGCGGCTACAAGTCCGAGTCGATCCTGATCAATTGCCACTACCCGGTGACTCAGGACTCGTTCGTGTTGCAGTGGGGTGTGATCGTCGAAAAGCCCAAAGGCATGGACGAGAAGATGACCGACAAGCTGTCGCGGGTGTTCACCGAAGGCGTCAGCATGGGGTTCATGCAGGACGTCGAGATCTGGAAGCACAAAACCAGAATCGCGAACCCGCTGCTGGTCGAGGAAGACGGTGCGGTCTATCAGATGCGTCGCTGGTATGAGCAGTTCTATGTAGATGTGGCCGACATCAAACCCGAAATGGTGGAGCGCTTCGAGATGGAGGTGGACACCACTCGGGCCAACGAGTTCTGGAGGGCCGAGGTCCAAAGAAACCTGGACGCAAGGAAACCCGCCGACGGCGTGCCCGCCGAGCAGCACTGACGGTCATGAGCCCGTCCGACGATCAACCTGTTCCCGACGTCGATCGGCTGGCCCGTTCGATGCTGCTGCTGCGCGGTGGGCATCATGACCACCATACGGTATCCGAGGACCACGCGGGGCGTCGATCGCCTTCCAAGACATGGGATTTCGCCAACGATCCGCAACGCGCCGCCGCGGTACGGGAAGCCAGCCGGGCCGACCGTGAACGTTATCTGACCGGCGGCTTGCAACCGGTGGATTGCCGATTCTGTCACGTCACCATCACCGTCAAGCGACTCGGGCCGGGTCATACGGCGGTGCAATGGAATACCGAGGCCGTGCAGCGCTGCGCGCATTTCGCCGAAGTGCGGGCGTCCGGCGGCAACACCGCACGCACCAAAGCCTGCCCGAAAATGAGCGACAGCATCGACCACGCCATCGCCGAGGGCTATCTGACCGAGGAACAGCGGGACTGAACACCCGCCGGTAAGGCCTTGAGGAAGGCTCATCCGTCACGGCCGGCCTCGGACGTCGCCAGCCTTTGCCGGGATCACCGGCACCCGCAGCCTTGCTGGCCGTTGCGGTCCCCAGTGCAACATGCACCGCGCGGACGGGCTTGGCAGGTAACGGGCGGGGAAGGCGCCGAAGAGCGGATTGCGTGGGGCCAGTTGACGACCCGCGACCAGCAGGCGGATGCGGTCGCCGGCATGGAAGACCGTGGCCGATGGCCCCAGTGCGACCTCGACCGGAACGACCTCACCGGGCGAGAGGGGTTGGCGCCGTTGAAAAGTATGCACCGGTTCGTACATCGTGGAGCGCTCGGTGTCGATCTCACGCAGCGAGGCGCGCTGCCAACCCGTCGTCACCCGATCGCGGCCGAAACCATATGAGCCTTCGAACGAAACCCATTTCCTGCCAACCCATTTCTCGACACCGACGAACAGTGCGACGTCGTCGGCGCCGTCGACTGAGACCCATAGCACCAGGCTCATCGGGCCGGTGAGTTCCAGATCGCTTTGCACCGGGAAGGTGAATGCCGCGGCGCGGCGACGAGTGTGGAAGGTGACCGATCCGTCGACCGTCGGCGCTGCGGTGTCCAGATATCCGTTGTCGGCGAGGTAGAGATCGCACCATTGGGTACGGTGCAGCGGCCATTCACGTTCGGTACGGACCTGGGCGATGACGTCGCGCTGCTCGCGCACCTCGAGGCGGACCGGCGGGGGTTTGGGCACGTCGCGTTGCCTGAGGTAGCGATCAAAAAACGTCAGCTGAGCCCGTCGCGCCTCGTCGCCGTAGAACGTTGCCCATTTGCCGCCGCGATGCGTGTAGACGAATTTCTCGGTGGCGCTGACCTTTTCGAATGCCCGGAAGGATCCGCGGCTGTGCAGGTTGTTGTCGGAGAAGCTCGCGCAGACGAGCATGGGCACCGTGATCCTGGCGAGGTCCGGGACCAGCGATTGCCACCACTGATCTAGCAGCGGGTGTGCCCTGCGCAGCCTGCCGACGTCTTCGGAAGTGCGCATGACCCGTTTGACGATGGCGACCCAGATTCGGGAAAAGCCTTTCTCGGCAATTCCTCCCGGTGTGAAAAGGTCGCGGTAGGCGTCGGTGAACCCCTCCCAGGGACAGATCGCCTTGAGACTCGGCGGGTGCAGCGCGGCCGCCTTGAACTGTGAAAGGGCCAGGTAAGAGACCCCCAGCATGCCGACGTTGCCATTGGACCATGACCGGGCGCCCGCCCACTCGATCAGGTCGTAGACGTCGCGGCCCTCTTGATCGGAAAGCAACGCACCGACCCCGTCCGAGGTGCCGGCCCCCCGCAGGTCGGCGTTGACGACGGCATATCCCTGCGCTACCCACCAGACCGGATCTGGCGCCTCCCAACTGGTTTCGTTGGAGATTTCGATGGGCGCGGTTTGGCGCAGGACGCGAAACTGGGGGTTGATGCTCCACCGGCCCCAGATGCGCTTGGGCAGCCGGTCCTTTCCGTAGGGGTGTGCCGCCAGGATCACGGGGAACGGTCCCGGGCCAGGGGGGCGATAGACGTTGGCCCGCAACACAACACCGTCGCGCATACAGATAGCGACGTTTCGGTCCACCATGAGGTCCGGCGGTGCTGCCGCGACATCCACCGGCGGCCGAAGGATCCCCTGCAGCCGGGCCGCGGCATACCGGGCGGCCCCGGGTCGTTTCCAGGGACGGTCGTGGCTGGGGTACTCCGCTGACACCGCCGGCATAGTGGGCTCCTGGGTGCGCGGTCGGATGGATTGCGGCGCAATTTGGCTGGCCATCAGGAGATCATCCGCTCTACGGTGTCACGGAGTGCGACGGCCGATCGCGCCGGGCAGACGCTTACCGGATCGCCGGCCAACGCGGGTCCAACGTGGTGGCGCGGCTGGAATCGCGACCACCGACAGCGGCGGGTCAGCCGGGACACCGTGATGTCGCAGCGGCGCCCGTGCGGATGCGGGCATTGACCATAATCGCCGGGGCGGCGCCATCGGCACAGGTAGATCGGAGCTTGCCGGCCCATTGCGACTCCTCATTGCACTCTATTGAGTGACACTCAATTGTGTTAGAGTGTCACTCTAGCACGGTGGAGTAGGCTTCGGCAGGTGGAACAGAAGCGGCCCCGCAATACGACCCGATTACGCGAAGCCGCGGCGGCCTCGCGGGCAGAGACCCGCCGGCTGCTGCTGGAAGCTGCCGCCGAAGAATTCACCCGGGTCGGCTATGTCGCCGCCACGGTCAACCGAATCGCCGAGCGCGCCGGGGTCACGGTGCAGACGCTCTACCTCGCGTGGGGAAGCAAACGCGCGTTGCTACGCGGCTACCTCGACAGCACACTCGCGCCCGGAACGGTTCCGTCAGCGAAACACTTTTCCTCCCAAATACATTGCGATGATCCCGGTGGCACATTGGCGCAGATTGCGAAACTGTTCTGCGGTGTGGCGCAGCGCTCGGCAATCGCGTGGCGGGCCTACCGCGACGGAGCGGCAGTCGACAAGGCGATCGCCGAGGAATGGCAGCAGCTTCAGGCGCTGCGGCGCGCAACGTTCAGCGAGCTGCTGGCGACCATTCCAGACGATGCGCTGCAGCTCCCGCGGGAAGACGCCGTCGACACCGCGTGGGCGATCGCCGGTCCGGCCAGCTACGAGCTGTTGGTCTCGGGCGCCGGCTACTCACTCCAACGTTTCGAGGTTTGGGTCACCACGACCCTCCGCAACGCCCTGCTCAAACCTTCGGCGCTAAAGGTAGGCGCCTAACCATCGGCAGCAGCCGCCGAGTTGACTAGCCGCAACTGGCCGGTATTCAGCAGACCCGCGGGCGCAGATGACCGATTAGCGTTGCACAGCAATTCCTTTCGATTCGCGGTGACGACTGGCCCAGTAATAGCCCCGGGCTCATCGGCCAGCTGCGTCCCGCTTGCCACGGGTCCGGCGGGTAGCGCCGATACTTTTGTTTCACGCAAGGCTTTGTTCAAAACCTTCTGCTAGACGCGTTACCACCTTCCGGCGCACGCTGCTGGCAAGCGCTCGCCAAGCGGCGTGCCGGGCCTACGTGGCGGAAGGAAAGATGATGTCGTTCATCAATGTGGCACCCGACTTCGTGGCGGCCGCGGCCTCGGATCTGGCTGGGATTGGTACTGCGATCAGTGACGCCAACGTGGCTGCGGCAGCGCCAACCACGACCATCCTGGCCGCCGGTGCCGATGAGGTGTCGGCGGCCATCGCGGCACTGTTCGGTAACCATGCCCAGCAATACCAAGCGCTGAGCGCGCAAGCAGCGGCTTTTCACGACCGATTTGTGCAGGCGCTGAGAGCTGCCGCGGGCAGTTACGGGGCCGCCGAGGCGGCCAACGCTTCGCCCCTGCAAACCCTGGAGAACGACGTGCTGGGCGCCATCAATGCCCCCACCCAAGCGCTGTTGGGACGTCCGCTGATCGGCAACGGCGCCAACGGAACCGCGCCGGGACAGGCCGGTGGCGCCGGCGGGCTGCTCTTCGGCAACGGCGGTAACGGGG
>NZ_MWQA01000001.1:2453725-2466142 GCF_002086915.1 Mycobacterium persicum
CTTCGCCAACACCGGCCCACACCTAAGCGCCGGTCTTGCCAATATCGGACTGGCCAACACCGGCAGCCACAACCTGGGCCTGGGTAACTTCGGTGATGACAACATCGGCGTGGCCAACACCGGCACCGGCAACATCGGCATCGGCCTGACCGGTGATCACCAGATCGGCTTCGGCGCCCTCAACACCGGCACCGGCAACATCGGCCTGTTCAACTCCGGCACCAACAACATCGGCCTGTTCAACTCCGGCGCCGGCAACTTCGGCATCGCCAACTCCGGCGCCACCAACACCGGAATCGCCAACACCGGCACCACCAACACCGGTGTGCTCAACACCGGCGCACTCAACACCGGGTGGGGTAACACCGGCACCGCCAACACCGGTTTCTACAACAGCGGCACCACCAACACCGGCATCGCCAACCCCGGCAACACCAACACCGGCGCCTACAACACCGGCACCACCAACACCGGCATCGCCAACCCCGGCAACACCAACACCGGCGCCTTCAACACCGGCAACATGAACAACGGCATCCTCTGGCGAGCCGACTCCCACGGCCTCCTCGGCGCCACCTACACCATCACAATCCCCGAAATACCCGCAGCCCTCGACGTCAAGATCCCCATCAACATCCCTATCACCGCGTCCATCACCCCCATCAACATCGCACCTTTCGGCATTGACCCAGTCCCCTTCAGTGGAATGAACGACGGCCTCGGCGGTGACATCGAGGGCTGGATCGGACCCATCGCCTTTTCCCCGATCGTGCTGGATATCGCCAATCCCGCCATAAACCTCAACATCGGTAACCCCGATGGTTCGACGGTGATCGACATCGGCGGAACCGCCGGGCTGGGGCCCATCCAGATGCCGCTCGTCGATATTCCGGCAACACCAGGGTTCTTTAACTTCTCCGGCCCGCCGTCGTCGGGCTTCTTCAACAGCGGCACCGGCAGCTCGTCGGGCTTTTTCAACATCGGCGCCAACAATTCGGGCCTACGCAACATTTCTGATGGAATCCTCGGAAATTCGGGCTTCAACAACGTCGGGTCGCTGCAGTCGGGCCTGACCAATCTGGGCAACGGTATTTCGGGTTGGGGGAACGTGAGCCCGCTGGACTTCTCCGACTCGGCCACCATCTCGGGTTTCCGCAACGCCGGCACCGACCTCGCGGGATTGTTGCGAGACGGCGCCAACAGCACGACGTTCAATATCGGCCTGGAAAACCTCGGCGCACTCAACCTGGGCAGCGTCAACACCGGCGACCTCAACCTGGGCAGTGGTAATGCCGGCAGCTTCAACGGGGGCAGCGCCAACATCGGCAGCCTCAACCTGGGCAGCGCCAACATCGGCAGCCTCAACCTGGGCAGCGCCAACATCGGCAGCCTCAACCTGGGGCTCGCCAACGCCGGCAGCCACAACCTCGGACTGGCCAACACCGGCAACCACAACCTCGGCCTGGCCAACGTCGGCGACGCCAACATCGGCTTCGGCAACACCGGCACCGGCAACATCGGCATCGGCCTGACCGGTGACCATCAAATCGGCTTCGGCGACGCGAACACCGGCACCGGCAACATCGGCCTGTTCAACTCCGGCACCAACAACGTCGGCTTCTTCAACTCCGGCACCGGCAACTTCGGCATCGCCAACTCCGGCAGCTACAACACCGGAATCGCCAACGCCGGCACCACCAACACCGGATTCTTCAATTCCGGCGCCGTCAACACCGGACTCGCCAACACCGGCGCCGCCAACACCGGCCTGTACAACGCAGGTCAGGCGAACACGGGCAGTTTCAACCCGGGCGATCACAATACGGGCGACTTCAACTCGGGTAGCTTCAACACGGGCTACTTCAACGGTGGCAACTACAATACCGGAATAGCCAATACCGGTGATATCAACACCGGAGCTTTCAATTCCGGCAACTACAGCAACGGCTTCTTATGGCGGGGCGACCACCAAGGCCTCATCGGCGTCTCCTACACAATGACAATCCCCGAAATCCCATATCGCTACGACATTCATAGCGATGTCCTAATACCAATCACCGGGACCATCGGTGAAATTGTCCAGGAGAAATTTCATATTTACGCGATCCCCATCGTTGTCAATGCGGTACAACAAACCCCGGTTGGGCCGATCGTCACAAACCTCTATAACAGCGCCATCGGGCCGTGGGACATCGAGCAAAGCACGGTTCAGCCGGCCACACGAATTGACTATGTGATCAATCAGATTCTCGATTATCCCGGCGCCGGCACCGTGGGTCCGATTACGATCGGCTTCGATTTCCAGCAGAGCCCTGGATTTTTCAATTCGACAGATGCCCCGTCATCGGGCTTCTTCAACGCCGGCGCCGGGAGTTCCTCGGGCTTGTTCAACGACGGGATCGCGGGTCTATCGGGCTGGAGGAACGCCGGAACCAATCTGTCGGGCATATGGAACGACGGCGGTACGGAAACCTCGGGCTTACTCAACTCCGGCAGCCTGCAATCGGGCTTACTGAACGTCGGCAACACCATCTCCGGCATATACAACACCAGCACGGCGAATCCGGCGACACAAGCCTTCGTTTCGGGCATCGCGAATTTGGGGATCGAGCTTTCGGGATTCTTTCATAACTTCCGGCTGCCATAGCCGTGCCGCGCTTGGCCGCCTCCGGCTATCCCGACCGGTTCGCACCGCGCAGGCCGAACCAAGCTCCGCCGGTGCCACCGGTGCCCCCGATGCCGCCCGCGACCGTTCCGAGTCCGCCAAAACCGCCATCACCGCCATCACCGATCAACCAGGCATTGCCGCCGTCGCCGCCACCGCCCCCGAAACCCGAGGCTGCCTCTCCCCCGGCCCCACCGCCGCCGCCGCGGCCAACCAGACCGGCCCGTCCGCCGGCCCCGCCGGCGCCCCCGGCTCCCGTAGCCGCCAACCCGCCCGACCCGCCGGCGCCGCCGTCGCCACCAATGCCGCACAGCATGGCCGCGTTACCGCCGGCCCCGCCGGCCCCACCGCTGGTGCCGCTGGCCCCGCCGGGACCCCCGGCCCCACCCGCGCCGATCAGCAGTCCGGCATTTCCGCCGGCGCCGCCTGCCCCGCCGTTGATATGCCCGACACCACCGGCACCGCCGGCCCCGCCGGCGCCGTAGACCAGGCCCGCCTGCCCGCCGGCCCCGCCTAGCCCACCGTTGGCGCCACTCGTCCCGCCTTCGAGGTGGCCCGCACCACCGCCGCCGCCGGCGCCGCCCGCTCCGAAGAGCAGACCCGCGCGTCCGCCGGCACCGCCCCCACCGCCGTCGGTGCCACCGGTACCGCCGGTGCCGCCGGCTCCACCGTGGCCATAGAGCAGACCGGCGTCCCCTCCGCGGCCTCCGGGCCCACCCGCAACGCGACCAGCTCCACCGTCGCCGGCGTCGCCACCGGCGCCGACGAGCACGCCACCATTGCCGCCGGAACCTCCGGACCCACCGTTGCCGGCTACGCCGAGGCCGCCGGCAGCGCCCGCGCCACCGGTTCCGACAAGCGGGGTGGCTCCGCCCGCGCCGCCGGCTCCCCCGACGCCGGTCACGCCGAGTCCGCCAAGACCGCCGGCTCCACCCGCGCCGAACAGCCCTCCCGAACCCCCTGGCCCACCGGCACCGCCGTCGACCTGACCGCTGCCGCCCCCACCGCCCGCACCGCCCCTGCCGAACAGCCAGCCCGACCCGCCCGCACCGCCACCGCCGCCGTTGCCCGCCGGCGAGGAGCCTCCGGCGCCGCCCGCCCCGCCGGCTCCGACCATGCCCGCAGCCCCACCGTCGCCGCCTTTTTGCCCAGCCGCCCCCGACCCGCCCGCGCCGCCATTGCCGTACAACAGTCCGCCGGGTCCGCCGTCGGCGCCGGTCCCGGGGGCTCCTGCGGCGCCATCGCCAATCAGCCGACGACCCAGTAAAGCTTGGGTGACGGCATTGATCGCGTTGGGCGGTTGTTGCGACAATGCCGCGTTGCGGACCTCCGCACCGGCATAGGCCTGCGCAGCGACGCTGAGTGTCTCGACGAATTGTCCATAGGACACTGTCGCCCATGCGCTAACAGCGTGGAATTCCTGCGCGTAGCCGCCCAACAATGCGGCGACGGCGATCGACACCTCGTCACCGGCCGCGGTCAACATGACGGTTGTCGATGTCGCTGCGGCCGCGTGAGCGTCGACGATCGTCGAACCGATCGCCGCCAGATCGGCAGCCGCGGCTGCCACGACCTCAGTCGCCACATGCACGAATGGCGACGTCATCACTCTTACCGGCCAGCCTGATCAAAGTGAGCCCGGTCACACCAACACGCTAATTCGCCCCCGACATGACATCTAGCAGAAGGTTCCGAACACACCGTTGCGGATTACCAAAGCGTGGCGTGCGGGAAGATACTTGCGCATAAAGCAAGCTTTAGTGCATAACATTCTACTAGACGCAGTATAGCGGCTTCCCTAGCGTTTCCTTCCAAGAGACAAGAACAGGAGACCGACCATGACGACGCCACGCCGGCCGGGAACATTTTGGGGCGCCGATGCTGACTGAGACCGCGCCACAACCACTTTCGTCACTGTTGGTGGCCGACTTCTCCCGGGTGCTCGCCGGTCCGTATTGCACGATGACGCTTGGCGACCTCGGCGCGGAGGTGGTGAAGGTGGAACGTCCGGGTGGTGACGAAACTCGGTCGTGGGGGCCGCCATTCGTGGACAAGGAGAGCACGTACTACCTCGGCGTCAATCGCAATAAGCGCAGCATCGTGCTCGACTTGCGTGACGCCGACGACCTCCGGGTGGCTAGAACGCTGGCCGAGCGTGCCGATGTGCTGGTGGAAAATTTCCGGCCCGGCACCATGGCGCGCTTTGGCTTGGATGAGGCCACGATTCGCCCGGCCAACCCTGCACTGGTGTATTGCAGCATCTCGGCGTTCGGAGCTGCCGCGGGACGCCAACTCGCCGGCTACGACTTGTTGGTTCAGGCGTTGGGCGGGCTGATGAGTGTTACCGGTACTGATTCCGACAACCCGACCAAGGTCGGCCTGGCAGTCGTTGATGTGCTGGCCGGACTGTTCGCCACGGTCGGGATCCTGGCGGCGCTACGCGAGCGCGACCGATCTGGTATTGGCCAGCTCGTCGAAATCAACCTGATGTCGGCACTGCTGTCCGGCATGGCGAATCAGTCAGCCAGTTATGTTCTGGCTCAAGCGATTCCACGCGCACTGGGTAACGGCCACGCCAGCATCGCCCCGTACGACACCTACCCGAGCGGTGCCGGGACACTCGTTCTGGCGGTGGGCAACGACAAGCAGTTCGGTCAACTCTGCGACGTCCTGGGCATACCTCAGATGGCACGCGATAATCGCTTTCGCACGAACGAGCTTCGGGTGCACAACCGTTCAGCGCTACGCACGATTGTGACGCGTGCGCTGGCGCCACACTCGGCCCACCATTGGACGGCGGCCCTCAACCAGGCCGGAGTCCCCGCCGGCACGGTCAACAACATTGCCCAAGCTTTCGTATACGCCGAACGACTCGGATTGCAACCCATCCGCACCACCGCCGACGGCGACCGCCGTTTCGGCCGGCAGGTGGCTAGCCCAATAGCCCTATCCGCCACACCGGTGACGTATCGAACCAGGGCGCCAAAGTTGGGCGAGCACAGCAGCGAAATCCGCGCCTGGCTCGCCGTGCTCGAAGCGGGATGCCGACCGACATGACGCACGTACTCAACGTTTGTTGGAACGTTCGAGCTAATTCTTGTCCATTGCGCAAGTACCATGCCTAGTTGTGGAGCTCTACCAGCTGCGTTACTTCCAGACGGTCGCCGAGGTCGGCACGCTGCGCGATGCCGCGGAAAAGCTGGCGGTGTCACAATCTGCGGTCAGCCGCGCCATCGCCATGCTCGAACACGAAATCGGGGTCGAACTGTTCACCCGGCGCGGGCGGGCCAACGAGCTCAACCGGTTCGGCCAAGCATTCCTGCGGACCAGCCTCGCTTCGCAACGCAGCCTCGAGACGGCCGTGGCCGGCGTACGCCAACTCGCCGGCGTCGATGCCGGCACCGTGGCCCTGGGATTCCTCGTATCACTGGGTGTGGCCACCGTACCCAGGCTGATCCGCCGCCATCACGATCACTATCCGGCGGCGCGATTCGAACTGCGCCAATGCGCCGGCCCCGCGCTTGTCAATGATCTGACCACCGGGGTCATCGATATCTGCCTGAGCTACCCCATGACCTTCGACGAGTCCCCCGGGGTCAAGTGGCACAAGCTGTTTACCCAACAGCTCTATGCCGTCGTCGATCGCGCGCATCCGCTGGCACACCGCGAGCTCATCGGCTTTGAAGAGCTGGCGGGGCAGCCGTTTGTGGCCCTGGACCGCAACCACACGTTACGCAGGATTTTCGACGACGCTTGCGCGCGTCATGACGTAACACCCACCATCGCCTTTGAGGGGACCGACATCACCACCCTGCGCGGGCTCATCGGAGCGCGGTTGGGTGTCGGTGTGCTACCCAAGGCCGCCACACCACCGCCGGACATCGTTGAGATCGCCGTCGACGACAAGAAACTGGTCCGCCCTATCGCGGTCGGATGGATGACTAACAGATACTTGCCGCCATCGGCCGCTGCATTCCGCGACACCGCGATCACGTCCTGCGGACTCCCTGATCAAGACTTCAACGCATAGCCACGATCACCGAATCACAGCCCTGCGAACCGCTCCTTGACCGCTTCAGCCGTCAGACCGTAGTCAGCCAGCGAGTAACTGTGCTTGGGCGCTCGCTCGCCGGTCTGACTCTCGGCATGAATCTTCGCCATCGCTTGTCGGGCCTCATCGGTCAGCGTCAACCCGAAATGCCGGTAAATGGCGGCCACCGTCCCCAGCGGGTCGGCAATCAGGTCGCGGTAGTCGACATCGTAGAACTGGGCCGGATCATACTGCGCCCGAGCGGTATTGAACCGCTCCAGCCCGCGCGACCAGGTGTCCATTGCGTCGGCGCCGATCCGCGGACCGACGAACACCGTCGACCACCCCTCAGAAGTGTGTTGTGCCAACGAGCACATCGACGCCATGATCGTCTCCACCGGCCGGTGAGTCTGTATCACCAGCGCGTCGGGATAGCTGGCCATCAATGCGTCGAGCGCGAACAGATGGCTGGGATTCTTGAGCACCCAACGCTTTTCGACGTCGTTGAGTCCGATCAGCTGAAGGTTGCGGCGGTGCCGCCGATATGCCGGCGTCCAGTCCTGCCGCGACAGCCACGAGGCGTAGCCCGGCAAATGCGCCAACGTCTCGTAGGACACCGAATGCAGCGACTGCCGCAGCAGCTGCCAGCATTCCTCCAGTTCGTAGGCGGCCATGAAATGTAGGCCGGTATACCCGGGATTTTCTTTGTGGTGTCGGGTGAACTGGTCGTCGAGCTGTCGGTACAACGGGTTTGACTCCCAGCTGTCGCGGGGCGGCCGTGGCTGCGGGAACTCGGCCAGCCACATGTGCAGACCCTGGTGGGCCGGGTCGGCGCCCAGCAGCCGATGCAACGCGGTAGTGCCGGTGCGCACCAGCCCGGTGACGAAGATCGGCCGCTCGATGGGAACGTCGGCGTACTGCGGGTGCTGCTTCCACGCGGCCTCGGACAGCAATCTGGCCACCAGCGCGCCCCGCAAAAAGAAGCGATTCATCTTGCTGCCCAACACCGTAAGGCCGGCGTCGCGCCGGTAGGAGTCCAGCAGCACGCCCAAAGCCTCGCGGTAGTTGTCCTCGTCGGAACCAAAATCGTCGAGCCCGACCAACTTCGTGGCCGAGGCGTGCAGTTCCTCGACGGTTCCGACATCGGTGCGATCGCCCATCAGCTGTGGTACTCCCCGCAGTTGACGTCCAAGGTCTGTCCGGTGATGCCGCTGGACAGGTCGCTGGCCAAGAAGAGAATCGCCGATGCCACCTCGTCCTCGGTCGGCAGTCGCCGCAGATCGGAGTGGGCGGCGGTGGCCTGGTATATCTGTTCCACCGTGGTGCCGTATTTGCCGGCTTGGTGTTCGAAGTAGCCTTTCAGGGTGTCACCCCAGATATAGCCGGGGGCAACGGAATTGACGCGAATACCTTTCGGCCCGAGTTCGGTGGCCAGTGAGTGCGACATCGCGAGCAGCGCTGACTTGGCCATCTTGTAGGCCCCGTATTTGGGCTGGGAGTGCCGCAACACCATAGAGTTGACGTTGACGATGCAGCCGTGGGTCTCGGCGAGCGCGCGGGTGAAGCCCTGGGTCAGCCGCAGCGCACCGAGCGCGCTGAGCTCGATGGCGTCGCGGATGTGCTCGAAACTGGTTTCCGCCAACGGCTTCATCGACGGTACGCGGAACGCGTTGTTGATCAGCACGTTGACCTTGCCGTATGCCTCCAGAGTGGCGTCGACGAGGTTGTTGACTTGGTCGTCATCGGTGATGTCGGTGCGCACCGCAATGGCTTGCCGGCCGCTGTCGACAACCTGTTTGGCGACGTCATCGAGGCGGTCGGCGCTGCGGGCCGCCAGTACCAGGTCGGCCCCCTCGCCCGCGCATCGGTGCGCCAGCGTGGTCCCGAGTCCCGGCCCGACACCACTGATGACGACGATCTTTCCCTCGAGCATCCCGGTCATCGTCACCCCAGCATCCTGGCCGCAATTTGCTGCTGGCGCAGGGCGATTCGCTTGCGCCAGTCGTCTTCGGAAACCTTGTTGTGTTCCAGATACGGCAACGCGGCCGGTATCGCGCCGAAGTCCACCACTTCGACCGTCGGCCCGTCGGCCTCGGTGAGCTGCCGTGACACCCGCTGCCAACGGAACTGCAGGAAGCCGCGTCGATGGCCGAGCGTTTCCACCCAGTTGGTCACGCCGGGATTCTGGTCGGCGACCACGATGCGCACCTTGCCGTCCGGATCCGCTTGGGCCTGACTGTTGTTCAACGAGGTCTGGTGGTTGATGTAGTCCAGCGAGATGTACCACATGCTGCCCAGCTGGAAACCCAGGTACGGGGCATCGCTCACCGGCACGGTGATCACCAGGGCTTGGTCCGGCCGTAGTTCGAAGTGACCGGCCGACGAGTATTGGGTGGCCAGGCCCCCCGGTGTCAGCCGGGGCGGCACCATGGTGTTGACCGGGATGTTCAGATAAAACCACTGCGGGAATTGCAGCCAGGTCTTAACCCGGTTCAACAGTTGCTTTCCCGCTGCCGCATAACGTTTTTCGATGGTCTGACGGCTCAGTGGCGGTGGCGCGGTGCCGGCGGTGTCCAGCCGCGAGATGGCCAGCGTGCCACGTTGTTGTGACCAGTCGCCGTACACCTCGCGGATCACCAGCTGGCCGGGACTGGTCGGGCGCAGCTGCCACTGGAAGGTGCCGTCCGGGGCGATGTCGAGTTCACGGTCGTCGAATGCGATCTGGCTGGCCGGCACGTTGTCGTCGGTGTACTCGCCGCCGAGCACCTGGAAGCTCAGGTCGGTGGTGGTCCCGCGCCGGCCGGTGACCACGTAGTCGCGGTCGGGCTGCACGCGGGTGCCGAAGTAGAGGGTGTCGGGGTTGTCCAACCCCATTTTGGTGAACGGTCCGGTGCCCGACTGTAGGAACGGATGGTCACGTTCATTGTCGAAGGCCAGATGCATGCATCCCGCGACGCAGCCGGCCAGGTACTGCAGCCCCTCCAGCAGGTCGGCTTCGGTTTCGATGTGCGGTGCCGCCGTCACCAGCTTCTCGGCTTCGGCGATCGCCTCGGTCAGCGGGCCAGAAACGGGACTAGACGACACGACCTCGACGCTAGAACGTGTTCCTATTTTCAGTCAATGGCGAACATCGGGCCGCTGCGCTGGCGCCACGGTGAGGGCCCCCACTGTGCGGCCGCGAGGGTGGCCAGTGGCTTAATCGGCTGGTCGCCGGCCGCGTTGATGCCCGACGACGGGCGCTGCCGGAGTCGCACTTGCTAGTAGGCGTCGCCGAATAGCAAGGAATAGCAATGACTAGGGGGTGTTGTCAGCGCCCGCCGGATGCGATGGACGTACCTGCAACCTGCCCGGGTGCCGAATCAACGATGTCAATCGGCTTGCCTCGTTAGCGACATCAATTTCCGAAGCCCGACTGCTGGAATCCTTTATTGAAGGCGCCTGAGACCCTTGCACCTGTGTGGAAGAGTCCGACGTTAATGGTGCCCGAGTTTGCAATACCTGCTTCGGATTGACCCCCGTTACCAATTCCCGCCGCGCCCTGCGCAGTGGCCGTATTGAGGAATCCTGAGACCTGCATGCCCGCGTTCTGGAAGCCCGAGCTGATGCTACCCGAGTTGAAGAAACCCGAGTGGGTAAAGCCGGTATTGCCGAAGCCCGAGTTCGGGCCCGGTCCGATGCCCACAGCGCCGAAGCCGGTATTGAGCGAGCCCCCGTTGAAGGCGCCGGTGTTGATGTCCCCTGAGTTCGCCCAGCCCGTGTTGACTGCGCCCGAGTTGAAGTCTCCGGTGTTGAGCGAACCCGTATTGAAGTTGCCGGTGTTGAGTTGTCCCGAGTTGAATATGCCGGCGTTCAACTGCCCCCCGTTCCACAAGCCGAAATTCGCCACGCCACCATTCTCCGCGCCGGTATTCAGCAGGCCGGCGTTGCCGTAGCCGGTGTTCAGGCCACCAGAATTGCCAAACCCGGTGTTATGGCCTGCTGGGAAGCCCCCCAGCATGGCGCCCGAGTTGCCGATGCCCGCGTTTGCGTCGTTCGAGTTGCCGATGCCGAAGTTTCCGTTCCCGGAGTTGAAGAAGCCGACATTACCGTTCCCCGAATTGAACAAGCCGATATTATTGCTACCCGAGTTCAACCCACCGATACCGAACTGATTATTACCGGCCAATCCGAACCCGATGTTATTGTTACCGGTGTTCCCAAAACCGATGTTCCCACTGCCGTTATTGCCGAAACCCCAGTTACTGTTGCCGGTATTCCCGGCGCCGGTGTTCACGGCGCCGCTATTTCCGGCACCGACGTTCTGGTTGCCGGTGTTTCCGAACCCGACATTGAAGTTGCCGGTGTTCCCGCTCCCCAAATTCGAGTTCCCTAGGTTCCCGTTGCCGACATTCCCACTGGCCGGAAAACCGATCCTGCCGTTACCGCTGCCGATATTCGAGTTGCCAATGTTACCGCCACCCACGTTGAGGCCACCGTTATTACCGCCACCCAGGTTTTGATCACCGATATTTCCGCCACCGACGTTGAGGTCACCCTTGTTCCCGCTGCCCAAGTTGAGTTTGCCGGTGTTTCCGCTACCCAGATTCGCATTACCGATATTCCCAATGCCGAGGTTGGGCAGCGTCTGCAACCACTGCAGCCAGGGCGGCAGCGCTGCCGCTGCGGCCGAGGCCCCACCGTGATAGCCCACCATCGCCGCCACATCGGCGGCCCACATCTCCTCATATGTGGCCTCAGCAGCCGCAATCGCCGGCGCGTTCAAACCCAACCAATTCGACAACACCAACCGCACAAACGCACTCCGATTGGCCGCCACCAACAGCGGATGAATCGTCGCCGCCTTCGCCGCCTCAAACGCACCCACCACCGCCTGAGCCTGCGCCGCTGCCCCCGCCGCCTGCGCCGCCGCCGCGCTCAAGAACCCCGCGTACGGACCCGCCGCGGCCGCCATCGCCGACGCCGCCGGCCCCTGCCACGCCTGACCCACCAACCCCGAGGTCACCGACCCAAACGCCGACGCCGCCGCCCCCAACTCGTCAGCCAACCCCGCCCAACCCGTCGCCGCCGCCAACATCGGCGCCGAACCCGCACCCCCAAACATCCGCAACGAGTTGATCTCCGGCGGCAACACGGCAAAATTCATCGGACCCGTCCTTCCAGACAGACCCCCACCACAAAACGGTAGGACGAACGGAGCAACTTCTCCGGCTTTTCACCGATCGAATTGATTAACGCAGCCCGCTCACCTCGACCCGACGGACATTTCGGCATCTGGTCAAAGCGCACCAGACGGCTCCGGTGTTTGCGACTGGGCGTTTGCGACGGCGGTGCCTGTGGATCCCCTTGGTCGAACACTGCCAGCCGTTTGTTGCATCCGATCCGTCGTCAGCACAAGCTGCGCACATCAGGGTCGATCGAGCGCGCACGATCCAAGTACAAGGTCTGGGCCGCGCGGCCGCGGCCCGCCGGGCTAGGTCAACCCGTCCAAACCGAATAGCAGCCCCCCCGCGCCGGGGGTGCCACCGGTGCCGGGCGGGGCGCCGGTCCCGCCCTCACCGCCGTTACCGCCGTTGCCGATGAGCACGGCGTTGCCGCCGGTCCCACCGGCACCGCCGGTCCCGAAGCCCTGCCCGCCGTCGCCGCCGCCACCGCCGTCGCCGAACAGCCCGGCCTTGCCTCCGGTGCCGCCGGCCCCGCCGGTAGCGACGCCGAACCCGCCGGT
>NZ_MWQA01000001.1:2466242-2571833 GCF_002086915.1 Mycobacterium persicum
GCCCCCCCCCCCCCGCCCGGTCCCGAACAGCCCGCCGACCCCGCCGGCCCCGCCCATACCGCCCAGCAGGAGGCCAATCCCTCCGGTGCCGCCGGCGCCGCCGGTGCCGAACAACAACCCGCCCGCCCCGCCCACACCGCCAGCCTTTCCGCCGACGATGGCGTCGCCGCCACGGCCGCCGTTGCCGAACAGCCCGGCGGCCCCACCGGCACCGCCAACCACGCCGGACCCACCCGAACCACCGTTGCCGTACAACCACCCGCCGGCCCCGCCGGCCGCCCCCGACCCCGCCGTCGCGTTGGCGCCGTTGCCGATCAGCGGGCGCCCGGTAGCCGCCAGGAAGGGCGCGTTGATCGCGTTGAGCAGCGGACTGGTTATCGACGCGGCGCTGGCGGCCTCGGCGGCCGCATAGGAGCCCGCGCCCGCGGTCAAGGCCTGCACAAACTGGTCATGAAACACCGCGGCCTGCGCACTCACCGCCTGATAGGACAGGGCGTGCGCGCCGAAGACCGCCGCCACCGCCGCCGACACCTCATCAGCGCCCGCGGCCAGCACCGCCTCGATGTTGCCTGCCGCCGCGGCGTTGGCCGCGCTGATCGTCGAACCGATACCCGCCAAATCCGTCGCCACCGCCGCCATGAAATCCGGCACCGCGATCACAAACGCCATGGGACACCTCCCAACCTGTCATGACCCAATGAGCCAGGACGACCCGGGAGATGCCCGGGTCACCGTCGACCCTTAGGGCAGGAGCGGATCATACCGCAGTACGGAATGCGAAATCCCGATTTCGCATTGATCACCCAAATGCCCGCGGAGCCCTATTCGTTGCCTCGAATGAGAATGCCCGCCCACGACGCGTCGTCCAAAAAACTGAGCGTGGTTGCGCCGGCGCCGCAGGCTTGGAATTGACGACGGCAGAGCGCAAGGCCGTAACAAAGGCGGTCGCGGGCCCGCCACAAGCGGGGGACCGGGCCCGGCAAAGCGAAGTTAATCGATGAGTCGTGTGCCACCACGCCGTGCCATCGCGATCATCCACGCAAGGCGCTGCGTGGTTCCTCGCGACAACGAGCGGTCCGCCAACGGCCGCCGCGACTACCCAAGTACGGACCGAAAGTCATTGCGGCGCTTATCTTCTGCTGGGTGACGCTCGGACCTGGGGTGAGCTGGTTGTCAGACTATGCCGCTTTGGCGAGCTGGCGAGCTGGACATCGATGGGGAACGCGGTCAGGGAATCAAATCGGGGCGCCACGCGACCGTAAGCTGTGTCCTTGTGAGCATTCCGAACGTGCTGGCCAGCCGCTACGCCAGCGCCGAGATGGTCGCGATCTGGTCCCCGGAGGCCAGCGTGGTCGGCGAACGTTGGCCGTGCGGCGGGCACAGGCCGAATTGCACCCGAATTGGACCCGAATTGGATGTAGCCATCCCGCAGGCCGCGATCGCCGACTACGAGCGCGCCCTCGAAGATGTCGACCTGGAGTCGATCGCTGCCCGAGCACGGCCGCTGCGCCATGACGTCAAGGCCAGTATCGAAGAGTTGTATGCGTAGCAAGCGGCCACACCGGCATCCGGCACCTGGCGGTGGAACTGGTTGGGAATTAAGGATTGTCCATGAGCAAACTTGCGATGATCTTCACGGCAGCAGTTCTCGTCGCCGGTTGCCACAGCCATAACCAACCAGCACCCAGCGCCGGTACAACGGCGGCCAGCGCCGCGTCTGGGCCACCGACCTCCAGATCCTCGACGTCCAACACGCTCCGCGGAGCGACTGCCACCCTGTCCGCCAACTACCCCACCGTCGATGACGTCTTCACCAACACCGTCACCGGGAAGGTTCCAGTTAGTTGGCCCAAGGGAACGCTGTATGCAACACGTGGTCCCATGGTGCAGGTGCTGGCCAGCTTCGACGTCGCGGATACCACAGTGACCGAGACGTTCCTGACGACTGCGAGCTTGGCAGTAGGGACGTTTAACGGACCCGTTTACACATTCAAAGGCGCGCCAGTCATCACGAACGTCACCGTGGACCCCGGCAGTGACCATGAAGTCGACCCGGTCAACATCTCGTTCACCGCCGACTCCATTAGCGTCAACGACTCGGGTATCCACGTCACCGACGGCGCCAAACAAATCCTCCGTGTGGAGTTCTCGACGTTGTAACCCTCGGGTAGTCGGGCACGGGATCCACAGCTCCTCGAAAGGGCAACCCACAGTTGAGCTTTGACGGGTTGCACACTGCGTGCTGTCAATCTGGCCAGGGCGGAGTCGTGGTGTGCTACGAACAGGTGTTGCCGCTGTCTGCAGCCCGGTTGAACTCGTGGCTTGCCGATCCGGCCCGCCGATGTCGAGCCGTCACCCGATGTGAGCGGTGCCAACGACCGGAACCCTGTCGAAAGCGGCGGATAACCACCATTTCTCCGTGCGCAATATGTCGGTCCATTCATAGAGCGTGTCGCGCGACCGCGCGCACGGCGCCTGGGAGTTGGCCAGAGCCGGCAGGTCCGGTGCGAAGACCGTCAGCGTCAAGGTGGCCGCGGCACCGCCGCCTCCAACATCGGCCCGAACCCGCAAAGAATTGATCTCTGGCGGCAACCCCTACAAAGACGTTAGTCGGGAGGCCGACAAGCTATCCGGAATTCCATCCAATCCGAATTAATTAACAAGACCGTTAATGTGTGACGACCTCGCCGCTTTCTTGCTCACGCTTTATTTCCAAAGCGATATCGATCAGCTGGTCTTCCTGACCGCCGATCAGCTTGCGCTGACCTGCTCGATACAGCAGCGCCGACGCCGGCACACCGTAGCGCTCGGCCTGACGGACGGCGTGCTTGAGGAAGCTCGAGTAGACCCCCGAGTAGCCCATGATCAGCGCGTTGCGGTCCAGCAGACATTCGGCGGGCATGGCCGGGCGCACCACGTCTTCGGCGGCATCGGCGATGTCGAAGAAGTCGATGCCGGTTTTCACCCCGATCTTGTCGAACACCCCGATCAGCGCCTCTACCGGGGCGTTGCCCGCGCCGGCGCCAAAACGCCGCACGCTGCCGTCGATCTGCTTAGCGCCGGCGCGCACCGCCCCCACCGAGTTGGCCACCCCCAGGCCGAGGTTTTCGTGGCCGTGGAAACCCACCTGGGCGTCCTCGCCGAGCTCGGCGACCAGGGCCGAGACGCGGTCGGCCACCCCGTCGAGCACCAGGGCCCCGGCCGAGTCGACGACGTAGACGCACTGGCAGCCGGCATCGGCCATGATCCGGGCCTGGGCGGCCAGCTTTTCCGGCGAAATGGTGTGGGCCATCATCAGAAAACCGACGGTTTCCAGCCCCAACTCGCGCGCCAGCCCGAAATGCTGAATGGACACGTCGGCCTCGGTGCAATGAGTGGCGATCCGGCAGATCGACCCGCCATTGTCCTGTGCCTCTTTGATGTCGTCCTTGGTGCCCACCCCGGGCAACATCAAGAACGCGATCCGCGCCTCTTTGGCCGTCTCGGCCGCCAGCTTGATCAATTCCTGCTCGGGAGTTTTGGAGAAGCCGTAATTGAACGACGATCCGCCCAGCCCGTCCCCGTGGGTCACCTCGATGACCGGCACCCCGGCGGCATCCAGGGCCGCCACGATGGCGCCGACCTCCTCTTTGGTGAATTGGTGACGCTTGTGGTGCGACCCGTCGCGCAACGACGTGTCCGTGATGCGGACATCCCAGATGCTGGTCATCGCGTGCCTCCGGTAACCGAAAGTGTCACATCTTTGCTCTTGCGGGCGATCTCCTCGCCGACCTTGGTGGCCGCCGCGGTCATGATGTCGAGGTTGCCGGCGTACGGCGGCAGGTAATCCCCGGCGCCCTCCACCTCGACGAACGTGGTGACCACCGCCTGGCCGCCCGAGTTGAGCGACGGCTCGTCAAACTGCGGCTCGTTGAGCAGCCGGTAGCCCGGCACGTAGGTCTGTACCTCAGCCACCACATCGTGGATGGACTTCGCGATCGCGTCCCGGTCGGCGTCCTCGGGGATGGCGCAGAAGATGGTGTCGCGCATGATCATTGGCGGGTCGGCCGGATTCAGGATGATGATCGCCTTGCCGCGGGCGGCTCCACCGATGGTCTCTACTCCGCGTGAGGTGGTCTTGGTGAACTCGTCGATGTTGGCCCGGGTGCCCGGGCCCGCCGATACCGAAGCCACCGACGCGACAATTTCCGCATATGGCACTGTCACGACCCGCGACACCGCATACACGATCGGGATCGTCGCCTGACCCCCGCAGGTGATCATGTTGACGTTCGGTGCGTCCAGGTGTTCACGCAGGTTGGCCGGTGGAATCACCGCCGGGCCCACCGCTGCCGGCGTCAGGTCAATGGCCCGGATCCCCGCGTCGGCGTACTTCGGTGCGGCCGCCTTGTGCACGTAGGCGCTGGTGGCCTCGAACACCAGGTCGGGTTTTTCGGGCTGCTCCAACAACCAGTCGACCCCTTTGTGACTGGTCTCCAGACCAAGCTTGCGGGCCCGCGCCAAGCCTTCGCTTTCCGGGTCGATGCCCACCATCCAGCGCGGTTCCAGCCACTCCGAGCGCAGCAGCTTGTAGAGCAGGTCGGTGCTGATGTTGCCCGACCCCACGATCGCCACGCTTGCCTTAGACGGCATGTTGCTCCTATCTCTATGGTCGCGACCCGCCGCGCCCGGCTTCGCCGCGCTTGCGATCGCTCCTATCTCTATGGTCGCGACCCGCCGCGCCCGGCTTCGCCGCGCTTGCGATCGCTCCTATCTCTATGGTCGCGACCCGCCGCGCCCGGCTTCGCCGCGCTTGCGATCGCTCCTATCTCTATGGTCGCGACCCGCCGCGCCCGGCTTCGCCGCGCTTGCGATCGCTCCTATCTCTATGGTCGCGACCCGCCGCGCCCGGCTTCGCCGCGCTTGCGATCGCTCCTATCTCTATGGTCGCGACCCGCCGCGCCCGGCTTCGCCGCGCTTGCGATCGCTCCTATCTCTATGGTCGCGACCCGCCGCGCCCGGCTTCGCCGCGCTTGCGATCGCTCCTACTCGAATGCCAACCGGACCGAGCCCAGCCCGGCGAATTCGGCGACGAAGTCGTCGCCGGCATGGGCGTCGATCGCGCGCGTGCACGATCCGGGCAACACGATGTCGCCTTGCCGCAACCGAACCCCGAAGCTGTCCACCTTGCGGGCCAGCCAGGCCACGGCGGTGACCGGATTGCCCAGCACCGCATCGCTTCGGCCCGCAGCGACCACCTCACCGTTGCGGATCAGCGTCGCCTCGATGGCCGTGACGTCGATATCGGCGGGAGACACCCGCGCTGCGCCCAGCACGAAGCCCGCCGAGGAGGCGTTGTCGGCAATCGTGTCGCACAGCGCGATCTTCCAGTCGGTGATCCTGGTGTCGATCAACTCGATCGCCGGCACCAGGGATCCGGTCGCGGCCAGCACGTCGTCCTCGCTGCAGTCCGCGCCCGGCAGGTCCGCCGACAAGATGAAACCCACCTCGACCTCGACCCGCGGATACAGATATCTGGCCGCCTTGACCCGCGTGTCCTCGAACACCTGCATCTCGTCCAGCAGATGCCCGTAGTCGGGCTCGTCGACGCCCATCATCTGCTGCATGGCCTTGCTCGACAGCCCCACTTTGTGGCCCAGCACCCGGGCGCCCTCGGCGACCCGCTGGCGAATGTTGATCAGCTGGATCTCGTAGGCGTCGACCACGTCCATGTCGGGGTGGGCGGCGGTCAGCGGAGCGATCGGCTCACGGCTGCGCTCAGCTTGCGCCAAGTCGGCGGCCAGCTCGTCGCGGGTCGCAACAGTGAGCATTTACCGAAGTCCCCTCGTCTTGCCGACCTCATGGTGACCGGGTCAGTAGCGCCCGACCCGGGCAATTCTATAACGTGTTCTACATGACAGCACAGGACTACGACGTCGTCGTGGTCGGGAGCGGTGGCGCCGGTATGGTGGCAGCGCTAACCGCCGCGCACCGCGGTCTTTCGACAGTAATCGTCGAGAAGGCCGCGCACTACGGCGGATCGACCGCGCGCTCGGGCGGCGGCGTCTGGATTCCCAACAACGAGGTACTCAAGCGCGCCGGCGTCCGCGACAGCTGCGAAGCGGCCCGCACCTATCTGCACGGCATCATCGGTGACGTGTCGAGCAGCGGGGTCGAGCCGGAGCGCATCGACACCTACCTCGAGCGCGGGCCCGAGATGCTGTCCTTCGTGCTGAAGCACACCCCGTTGAAAATGTGCTGGGTGCCAGGCTATTCCGACTACTACCCCGAGGCGCCCGGTGGCCGCCCGGACGGCCGCTCGATCGAGCCGAAGCCGTTCAATGCCCGCAAGCTCGGTCCCGACGAAGCCACGCTGGAACCTGCTTACGGCAAGATTCCGCTGAATGTTGTTGTGATGCAACAGGACTACGTGCGTCTCAACCAGCTGAAGCGGCACCCACGGGGTGTGTTGCGCAGCCTGAAGGTCGGTGCCCGCACCACCTGGGCCAAGGCCACCGGCAAGCATCTGGTCGGCATGGGGCGCGCCTTGATCGGCCCGCTGCGGATCGGGCTGCGGCAGGCCGGGGTTCCGGTGTTACTCAACACGGCGCTCACCGACCTCTACGTCGAAGACGGGGTGGTGCGCGGCGTGTACGTCCGTGACGCCGGCGCGTCGGAAGCTGCCGAGCCGCAGCTGATCCGGGCCCGGCGCGGAGTGATTCTGGCGTGTGGCGGTTTCGAGCACAACGAGCAGATGCGGGTGAAGTACCAGCGCGCGCCCATCACCACCGAATGGACTGTCGGCGCCAAGGCGAATACCGGCGACGGCATTGTCGCCGGCGAAAAGCTAGGTGCGGCACTGGATCTGATGGAGGACGCGTGGTGGGGCCCGACGGTGCCGCTGGTGGGCGCGCCATGGTTCGCGCTGTCGGAACGCAATTCGCCCGGGTCGATCATCGTCAACATGTCCGGCAACCGGTTCATGAACGAATCGATGCCCTACGTCGAGGCCTGCCACCACATGTACGGCGGCAAGTACGGGCAGGGTCCTGGACCAGGTGAGAACATTCCCGCCTGGCTAGTTTTCGACCAGCAATACCGCGACCGCTACATCTTTGCCGGACTGCAACCGGGCCAACGTATTCCGCGTAAGTGGCTGGATTCCGGCGTGATCATCCAGTCCGACACGCTGGAGGAACTGGCCACCAAAGCCGCCCTCCCGGTCGACCAATTCATCGCGACGGTCCAGCGTTTCAACGGCTTTGCCCGCTCTGGCGTCGACACCGACTACCACCGCGGGGAAAGCGCCTACGACCGCTACTACGGTGACCCGACCAACAAGCCCAATCCGAACTTGGGCGAGATCCGGCACGCACCCTACTACGCCGCCAAGATGGTTCCCGGAGACCTGGGCACCAAAGGCGGTATCCGCACCGACGTCCACGGCCGAGCGCTTCGCGACGACGGCAGCATCATCGACGGTCTTTATGCCGCAGGCAATGTCAGCTCGCCGGTGATGGGACACACCTACCCGGGCCCGGGCGGCACCATCGGGCCGGCGATGACCTTCGGCTACCTGGCCGCCCTGCATATCGCTGGAGAGCGCCAACATGCCGATTGACGTCGAAGTCGCACTGAACGCCGAACTGGATCCGGTCGAATTCACTTGGACCAGTAGCGATGTCCAGCTCTACCAACTGGCATTGGGTGCCGGGTCGAACCCGATGGACCCGCGCGAGCTGCGGTACTTGGTCGACGACACCCCGCAGGTGCTGCCGACTTTCGCCACGGTGGCCGCCACCTTCCATGCCACCAAACCGCCCACCGTCCGGTTCCCCGGCATCGATATCGAACTGAGCAAGGTGCTACACGCCAGCGAACGGGTGGAAGTGCCCGGGCCGCTGCCGCCGTCGGGCTCCGCGCGCGCCGTCACCCGGTTCACCGATATCTGGGACAAAGGCAAGGCCGCGGTGATCTGGAGCGAGACGAGGGTGACCACACCCGACGGCGAATTGCTGTGGACGCAGAAGCGGTCGATCTACGCCCGCGGCGAGGGGGGATTCGGCGGCGAACGCGGCCCGTCAACCTCGGATGCCCCGCCGGAGCGCGCACCTGATCTGCAGGTCGCGATGCCGGTGCTGCCGCAGCAAGCGCTGCTCTACCGCTTGTGCGGTGATCGCAATCCGCTGCACTCTGACCCCGAATTCGCAGCTGCCGCAGGCTTTCCCGCGCCCATTCTGCACGGGCTGTGCAGCTACGGCATGGCCTGCAAGGCCATCACCGATGCGCTGCTCGACGCGGACGCCACGGCGGTAGCCGCCTACGGCGCCCGCTTCGCGGGGGTGGCGTACCCCGGCGAAACGCTTCAGGTCAACATGTGGAAAGACCAGGGCCGCATCGTTGGCGGCGTTGTCGCGCCGTCGCGCGACAACGCCGTCGTGCTCAGCGGCATCGAGCTGGTGCCCGCCTAGGGCGTGTCTACTCTTTCGCCTGGGCGTGACCGCAGCGTCACGTTCGAGGCCGCGTGTGACTGCAGCGTCACATTCGAAGCGCACGGGCAGCGCGGACGCGGCGAAGAATCTCAGCGGGCCGATCACCCGCGACTACCCTGACCACGGTCCAGCCGCGACGGTCGACCAATTCCAGCCGTCGAACATCCCAGGTGTACTGTCGCCTATCAGTGCGATGTTGCTCGCCGTCGTACTCGACCGCGACTTTGACGTCCTCCCAACCCATATCGAGGTAGGCATTAGCATCGCCGAACTCGTTGAGCACCGGAATTTGCGTTTGTGGCCGCGGTAACCCTCCCTGCACCAACACCAACCGCAGCCACGTTTCCTTCGGGGATTGTGCGCCCGCGTCGACGAGATCGAGCGAGACACGAGCACGCTCCAGTCCACGACGCCCACGGTGTCGGGCGGCCAGCAACTCTACGTCGGCCACCTTGAACTCGGTCGCGCGGGCAAGGGCGTCGAGAGCGGCGACCGCTGCTGTCGTTGGATGCCAGCACGCGAGGTCAAGAGCAGTACGCGCGGGCGTCGTAATCGGAATGCCGTCGATCAGTTGGATCTCGTCATCCTCAAGCCGGTCGCCCCAAATTTGCAGGCCCGGCAACGGGTGACGGTTGTCGTGAATGATGTCCACTGGCCGGTCCTCGTCCACCCAGCTACTGCCATGCAAAGCCACGGCGGTGAAACCCGCGACGACCCCGCGGCGCTTCGACCAGAGCCAGGCCGCGCGCGCCCGCACCGCCTGCGTAAGCTCGGTTCCTTCGCTGACATAGACGTCGCGAAACACCCGCGTATAGCGACGCCGCAACTGGCTAGCTGACGTGATGCCCGCCGCCACTGCCTCACTGCCGACAAAGGGTTCCCCCATGAAACGAGCAGTGTGCCAGCGACCACCGACACGACCGCCAGCGTGACGCTGCAGTCACATTCGAACCCGAACGTGACTGCAGCGTCACGCCCGCAAACCCCGTGCACTAGCGCATCATGACAGCATCACTGGTGACGCTATGATTGCATGATGCGGACCACCGTGACGCTGGATCCAGATGTCGTCGCTGCGCTACAGCACGCAGCCCGTGAGCGGGGCTTGTCGTTCAAGGCGGTGCTGAACGACGCGGTGCGGCGTGGATTGAGTGGTGCACCCACCCGTCGCGCCTATCACACGCCGAGTCGCGACCTTGGACTGCGGGCGGGAGTCGACATCGACAAAGCGTTGGCGTTGGCCGCGGGAGACGAGGACGCGGAGACCTTGCGCAAGCTTGCGCTGCGCAAATGAAACTGCTTGACCTTAACATCCTCATCTATGCAATCGACGAGTCGACGGCTCGTCACAAGGCGGCACGCGAGTGGCTGGATGACACGTTGTCGGGTTCGGCGACCGTCGCTTTCGCCTGGCACGCCCTCGTCGGTTTTGTCCGGTTATCCACCCGCGCAGCGATATTCGAGCGGCCCTTGACCGTCGACGAGTCCTTCGACGTCGTCGCCGGATGGTTGGCCCAACCGTGTGTCACGGTTGTACATCCCACGGATCGCCACGCAGCCGTCCTTCGCGGCTTGCTTACTCCGCTTGGTACGGCGGGAAATCTGACCAGCGACGCGCATCTGGCCGCTTTGTCTATCGAGCACGGCGCCGAACTGTGTTCCACCGACGTCGACTTCAGTCGCTTCTCAGGTGTGCGGTGGACCGATCCGCTACAAACGTAGACCCACGCACACCAGACCAAGCATCGTCATCACCGACGGGCCGTCGCCCCGAGCCCCGCGCGGCGTAATGGCTTCGCATAGGCCACCAGCGGGGATCTCAAACCGGCCATCGACGTTCGAGAACCTGGATACCATTTCCTAGCTGTCCTGACGTTGTCGGGCCATCGGGGATTGGAGCGGCCGATGTCGTCGTACGTGATCACGGCGCCCGAGGCTATTGCCGTGGCATCGGGGGATCTGACCGGAATCGGTGAGGCGATCAAAGGGGCCGCCGCTGCGGCGGCGCCCTCGACGACCGGACTTATCGCGGCGGCCGGTGATGAGGTGTCGGCGGCCATCGCGAGTCTGTTCGGCGGCTACGCCCGGGAGTTCCAGGCGCTGAGCGCGCAGACGACGACGCTGTTTCAGGCCGAGTTCGTGCGTGCGTTGACCACGGCGGGGGTCGCCTATGCGGCCGCTGAGGCCGCGAATGTGTCACCGCTGCAGACGCTGGCGCAACAGGCCGAGCGACTGGGGGTTTTCGCGCCCATCGAGCGGCTGATCGGCCACCCGCTGTTCGGTAATGCAAACACTGGCAGCAATCAGCCCGCCACATTGCTGAACACAGCCACCAACGAGGCGGGCCTGTCCGGGGCGGTGAACTACGCCGCCACCGAGGCCCTCGCTGCTCCGGCCACCAACGGGGTGACCGGGGTCAAGTCCGGCTTCTCTTTCCTGCAGATTCCGATCGGCCCGTCCTCCTTCCTGGGCTTTACCATTCCTCAGTTCAACTACCCCGCCCCCGCGCACTGGTACTTCCCGACGCAGGCGGACGGTTCGGTGAATGCCACCGGTGTCATCTATCTGCAGCACGGCTTCGGGGCGATAGGTTGGTTCTACGAGCCGCTGGCCGTGCAGTTGGCGCAGCAGACCAACAGCGTCGTGGTCGTTCCCACCGTGCCGTCAATTCCGTTGCCGTTCGGCCTATGGATCGGCAGCCCGCAGATGCAGCAGGGCGTGGCGTCGTTGTTTCTCGGACCGGAAGCGGCGCTGAACATCAGCGCGAACCAGGCCGGATACCAGGGCACGCTACCGCAGGATTTCATCCTGTCAGGACACTCCGCCGGTGGTGGCCTCGCCACGATCGCCGCCGGCAACTACCTCGCAGACCTCGGGGCGAACACCAACCACCTGCGCGGGGTGGTGATGTTCGACGGGGTCGCCAACAACGCCACGGCCTTCGCGGCGGCGATAGCCAACCTGCAGTCGGCGAGCGTCCCCGTTTATGTGGTGGCAGCGCCACCCCAGCCGTGGAACGCCTTCGGTGGCACCACGAATCAACTGGTCAGTCTGTACCCGGGGCAGTTCGTCGGGGTCGAGATTGTCAACGGCTCGCATGTCGATTCGATGCTGGGCGGAAATCCCTTGGTCGACTTCGCCGCCCAGCTGCTGACTGGTTTCTCCCCGCCCGGCGCCACCGCCGCGGTGTACACCCTGTCTTCGGGTTGGATCAACGACATTTACGCCGGGGCAGGCCCGCTCAGCCCGATGTACGGCGTCTACGGGCCCACCGGCGGCTACGTCGCCCCCGGTGGCCAAGCGATCTTTCTGGGCCAGGCCAGCGGGATCGTCCTGCCGGCGTAATCACCGGGGTCAGGTACAGCTACCCCAAAATCAAACCCGACGTGGGCACGCCCGTCCCCGCGGTGACCAGCACGTGCTCGACACCGGGCACCGGGTTGACCGAGGAGCCGCGCAGCTGCCGCACACCTTCGGCGATGCCGTTCATACCGTGAATGTAGGCCTCCCCGAGCTGACCGCCATGGGTGTTGATCGGCAGCCGTCCACCCACCTCGATCGCGCCGTCAGCGATGAAATCTTTGGCCTCGCCGCGGCCGCAAAATCCCAACTCCTCCAACTGAATCAGCGTGAACGGGGTGAAGTGGTCGTAGAGCACGGCGGTCTGGATATCGGCCGGCGACAGGCCCGACTGCGCCCACAGCTGCCGGCCCACCAGCCCCATCTCCGGCAGGCCGTCCAGTTCGGGCCGGTAGTAGCTGACCATGGTGTACTGGTCCGGGCTCGACCCTTGCGACGCCGCTTCGATGACGGCGGGCCGCTGCTTCAGATCACGCGCGCGCTCCGCCGACGTCACCACGATCGCCACCGCCCCGTCGGTCTCCTGACAGCAGTCCAGCAACCGCAACGGCTCGGCGATCCATCTCGAATTCTGGTGGTCTTCAATGGTTATCGGCTTCTGATAGAAGTAGGCTTTCGGGTTGTTGGCGGCGTGCCGGCGGTCGGCCACCGAGATCACGCCGAAGTCCCGGCTGGTCGCACCCGACAGATGCATGTAGCGGCGGGCGATCATGGCGACCTGCGCTGCCGGCGTCGAAAGCCCGTGCGGATACGAAAAAGAATTGTCAGCTGATGTCGAATCAGCATGCGCCCCAGCAGTTCCCACAAGGCGGGTCTGCACCTGGCCGAACCGCATGCCGGATCGCTCGTTGAACGCCCGGTACGCCACCACCACGTCGGCCACCCCGGTCGCGACGGCCATCGCCGCGTGCTGGATGGTCGCGCACGCGGCGCCACCGCCGTAGTGGATCTTGGAAAAGAACTTCAGCTCACCGATGCCCACCGCCCGCGCCACCGCGATCCCGGTGTTGGTGTCCATGGTGAACGTGGTCAACCCGTCGACGTCCGCAGGGCTCAAGCCGGCATCGTCCAGCGCATCCAGCACCGCTTCCGCTGCCAGCCGCAGCTCGCTGCGGCCGGAGTCCTTGGAGAAGTCGGTGGCGCCGATGCCGACGATGGCGGCCTTACCGGACAACACTAGGCATCCCCCATCGTCAGCTTGACCGTCGCGATCACGTGATCACCAAGACTGTTGCGGCCCAGCACCTTTACCGTGATTAGTCGGTCCGCCACCGCGGTCACCTCGCCGGAGAACGTGACCGTGTCATAGGCGTACCACGGCACCCCCAGCCGCAGCCCGATCGACTTGATCAGCGCCGACGGCCCCGCCCAGTCGGTGACGTAACGTTGCACCAGCCCGGTGTCGGTGAGGATGTTGACGAAGATGTCCTTGGAGCCCTTGGCCTGTGCCTTGTCCCGGTCATGGTGGACGTCCTGAAAGTCACGGGTGGCCAACGCTGTCGAGATGATGAACGTGGGGTCGCCATACAGTTTCAGCTCGGGCAGCTGCGCGCCTACTGACACAGCCGGGGCGCTCATGCGTCCGGCTCCCAGGCGTAGAGAGTCCACTCCGGGCCGGAGGCACCAGCCGGGAAGTCGATATACATTGCCCGAACCGGCATTCCGATCTCCACTAATGACGGGTCGACGTTGCGCAACTCACCCAGCATGCGCACGCCCTCCTCCAGTTCAACCAGCGCAATCACGAAAGGCAGGGTGCGGCCGGGCACCTTCGGTGCGTGATGCACCACGAAGCTGAACACCGCGCCGCGACCCCTGGACACCGCGTAGTCGATCTGCGCGGACGGCTCCTGCCACACCGCCGGAACCGGAGGATGCTGCAGGCTGCCGTCGGGCCGCCGTTGGATGCGCAACTCGTGAGCCGCAACGCCTTCCCAGAAGAACGCGGTGTCGCGCGACAACGACGGCCGCATCATCGCACCGGGGTCCAGATCGTCGGGAACCGCCGCATCGGCCGACGCGGCAGGCCTGAATTTCAAAATGCGCCAATCCATTTCGGCAACGTCCTCGTCGCCGACGCGCCAGACGGTGCGCTGGTTGATGAACCAGCCCTCGCCGAGCGCGGTCTGCTTGGGCCCGACGACGTCACCGAGCTCGGCGGTGATGGCGACGTGCTCGCCGGGCCGCAGGTACCGGTGATAGGTCTGCTCACAGTTGGTGGCAACCACGCCGATATAGCCGGCCTCGTCGAACAGCTTCATAACCGGACCCAATGGGTCGTCCTTCGGACGTTGCCCGCCCAGCCCGTACATCGTCCAGACCTGAATCATCGCCGGGGGCGCGACGATTCCCGGATGGCCGGCAGCGCGGGCGGCATCGTCGTCGACATAGATCGGGTTGCGGTCGCCGATGGCCTCCACCCAGTTGTTGATCATCGGCTGGTTCACCGGGTCCCGGGCGGCGCGCGGCTTACTGCTGCCGGCCGCCGTGATTTGCGTGATGGCTTCGCGGATATCGGTCATCGGGGCACCCTCGGCACCTTGAGGCCCGATGCGGCGATCATCTCTCGCATCACTTCGTTGACGCCGCCGCCGAAGGTGATCACCAGATTGCGTTTGGTCTGCGAGTCCAGCCACTCGAGCAGCTCGGCGGTGTCCGGTTCAGCGGGGTTCCCGTATTTGCCGACGATCTCCTCGGCGAGTCGCCCGATACGCTGAATACGTTCGGTGCCAAACACTTTCGTCGCCGCGGCATCGGCCACGTTGATGTCCTCGCCGGCTGCCGCCACCTGCCAATTGAGCAACTCGTTGATCCGCCAGGTCGCGTGGATCTCACCGAGTCCACGCTTGACGTCGGCGTGGTCGATCGGTGCGACGCCGTCGGCGGCCGGCTTGCACGCCCAGGTGTGCAGCCGATCGTAGATGCTGGCGAAGCGGCCGGCCGGGCCCAGCATCACCCGCTCGTTGTTGAGCTGGGTGGTGATCAGCCGCCAGCCGCCGTTCTCCGCACCGACGAGCATGTCTACCGGCACCCGCACGTCGTTGTAGTACGTGGCGTTGGTGTGGTGGGCGCCGTCGGACAAGATGATCGGCGTCCACGAGTAGCCGGGATCCCTGGTGTCGACGATCAGAATCGAAATGCCTTTGTGCTTAACGGCTTCCGGATCGGTGCGACATGCCAGCCAGATGTAGTCGGCGTCATGGGCGCCGGTGGTGAAGATCTTCTGGCCGTTGACGATGTACTCATCGCCCTGGCGCACCGCGGTGGTACGCAACGACGCCAGGTCGGTGCCCGCTTCGGGTTCGGTGTAGCCGATCGCGAAGTGCACCTCCCCCGCCAGGATCGCCGGCAGGAACTTCTTCTTCTGCAGCTCGCTGCCGTATACCTGCAGGGTGGGCCCGACGGTCTGCAATGTCACCGCGGGCAGCGGCACGTCGGCCCGATGCGCCTCGTTGACGAAGATCTGCTGCTCGATCGGGCCAAAACCGTGGCCGCCGAACTCCTTCGGCCATCCGACGCCGAGCATGCCGTCACGGCCCATCCGCCGGATCACCGCGCGATAGGCCGCGCCGTGCCGGTCCTTCTCCATCTCTTTGGCCTCGTCGCGCGAGATCAACGTCGAAAAGTATTGCCGTATCTCGGCTTGCAGCTGCCGCTGCTCCGGAGTCAGGTCGATAAACATTGCACTCCCACGGGGTCGCTCGCACCCGGCTGCGCCGTGCCCGGGTTCGCCGCGCTTGCGATCGTCACGAGCTCGAGACGGTGCGACGGCCCGCCCAGCAACCGGGTCAGGTCTTTGATCGTGGAGTAATACCGGTGCATCGGATAGGTGATGTCCATTCCCATACCCCCGTGCAGGTGATGACAGATCTGCATCACCGGCGGCGCCTGAGACGCCAACCAATATCCGAGCACGTCGAGGTCGTCATCGGCATCGCGATCTTCGGCCAGCCGCCAGATCACCGACTTGGCCGCCAAATCGATGGTGCGCGAGGCGATATAGACCTCGGCGAGCTGCGCGGCCACGGTCTGGAAGGTGGACAGTGGCTTGCCGAACTGCTTGCGGTTGGCCACGTAGTCAGCGGTAAGCCGCAACGCACCAGCCACCAGCCCGTCGGCATACGCACCCACCATCGCCAAAGCCAGCTGGTTGACCCGGTGCGCCGAAGCGCCCACCAGCACATCGGATTCGGCAACCGTCACGTCACTGAACGTCACCGTGTACTCATCGGAACCGTTCGACGTCGGCGTGCGCACCAGTTGCACGCCTTCGGCTTTCGGTGACACCACCACGACCGCCTTGTCGGCGGTAACGACCATCCAGTCCGCCTGGCCGGCATACTCCACACCAATCTTGGTGCCCGACAACCTGCCGCCTACAAAACTGGTCCTCGGTCGGTCGGGCAGCGGGGCGCCCGGCTCGTTGAGCGCCGCGGTCAGCACCGACCCCTTGGCAACCCCGGCCAGGTAACGGTCCTGCTGCTCATCGGTGGCCAGCTCGAGCAGCGGCACCGCACCCAGGCCCAGCGTTGCCAGTCCCGGTGTGACTGCACCGTGCCGCCCGGCTTCGGTCAGTACGGTCCCCACCTCGAGCAGCCCGACGCCGTCGCCGCCGAGCCGCTCCGGCACCGGCAACGCCGTCACTCCGCCGTCGACCAACGCAGCCCAGGAGGCATCCCGCTGCAGCACCGACGTGACCACGTCGGCAACCGCCTGCTGTTCCGGGGTGAGATCGAAGTCCATTACCGCGCCACAGAACTCGAGACGCCGCCCGCCACCGCACCGGGTGTAGCGGCGGCTACCGGACACTTGCCGGCGTAGTCGACCTGCCAGTGCTTGATGCCGTTGAGCCAGCCCGACCGCAACCGCTGCGGAGCCGAGATGGGCTTCAGGTCCGGCATATGGTCGGCGATGGCGTTGAACATCAGGTTGATGGTCAGCCGGGCCAAGTTGGCTCCGATGCAGTAGTGCGCCCCGGTACCGCCGAACCCCACATGCGGGTTGGGGTTGCGCAAGATGTTGAACGTGTAGGGGTCTTCGAAGACCTCTTCGTCGAAGTTCGCCGAGCGGTAGAACATCACCACCCGCTGGCCCTTCTTGATCTGCACACCAGACAACTCGTAGTCCTGTAGCGCGGTCCGCTGGAAACAGGTGACCGGAGTGGCCCAGCGGACGATCTCGTCGGCGGCGGTCTCCGGACGCTCGTTCTTGTACAGCTCCCACTGCTCGGGGTGGTCCGCAAACGCCATCATGCCCTGGGTGATGGAATTGCGACTGGTCTCGTTGCCGGCCACCGCGAGCATCACCACGAAGAAGCCGAACTCGTCGTCGGAGAGCTTTTCGCCGTCGATGTCGGCCTCGATCAGCTGCGTCACGATGTCGTCGCCCGGATTCTTGGCCTTGTCCTCGGCCATCTTCATCGCATAGCTGATCAACTCCACCGAGGACGCCTTTGGGTCGACATGCGCGAATTCCGGGTCTTCGGTGCCGGTCATCTCGTTCGACCAGTGGAACAGCTTCCCGCGATCCTCCTGCGGCACACCCAGCAGACCCGCGATGGCCTGCAGCGGTAGCTCACACGACACCTGCTCGACGAAGTCGCCGGAACCCTCGGCCGCGGCCGCTTTGGCAATCTTGTGGGCACGCTCGCTGAGTTCGGCCTCCAGGCGTCCGATGGCCCGCGGCGTGAACCCGCGCGAAATGATCTTGCGCAACCGAGTGTGGTGGGGCGCGTCCTGGTTGAGCATGACGAACCGCTGCACCTCGATGTCCTCGCGAGCGATGTCATTGTGGAACCGCGGGATCACGGTGTTCTCCCAACTGGAGAACACGTCGCTGCGCCGCGACACCTCCTTGACGTCCTTGAGCTTGGTGATCGCCCAGAAGCCGCCGTCATGGTAGCCGCCGCCGTGGCCGGGTGCCTGCTCGTTCCACCAGATCGGCGCGGACGCCCGCAGTTCGGCAAACTCGGCGACCGGAAGCCGCTCGGCGTAGATGTCGGGGTCGGTGAAATCGAACCCGGGTGGAAGATTGGGGCAAGGCACGATACTTCTCCTAACTGCAGTCTTCGTTGACCAACATGCGCAAACCGTGCGCCAGGCGATCCATGGATAACTAGTGTCACTAGTTGTCCTAGTGATGCTCTATTGCCAGTAAAACATGCCTTCACCGCAGACAAAAGGCACCTACCCATCGTCGCTTGTCATAGTAATGAAACGTGTTCTAGCCTGGCTCCATGGGTAACCCGGTAATCGTCGAGGCCACACGCAGCCCAATCGGCAAGCGGAATGGGTGGCTGTCAGGTTTGCACGCGACCGAGCTGCTGGGAGCGGTGCAGAAGGCACTGGTGCACAAGGCCGGGATCGACGCGGGAGAGGTCGAGCAGGTCATCGGCGGCTGCGTGACCCAATTCGCGGAGCAGTCCAACAACATCAGCCGCACCGCGTGGTTGACCGTGGGCTTGCCCGAACACGTGGGCGCCACCACCGTCGACTGTCAGTGCGGCAGCGGGCAGCAGGCCAATCACCTGATCGCGGGGCTGATCGCAGCCGGCGCGATCGACGTCGGCATCGCCTGCGGAATCGAGGCGATGAGCCGGGTCGGCCTAGGGGCCAACGCGGGGCCGGACCGCAACTGGCGGGCGGCGTCGTGGGACATCGACATGCCCAACCAGTTCGAGGCCGCCGAGCGAATCGCCAAGCGCCGCGGGATCACCCGCGAGGACATCGACACCTTCGGACTCCAGTCACAGCTACGCGCCAAGCGCGCCTGGGACGAGGGCCGTTTCGACCGGGAGATCTCGCCCATCGAGGCGCCGGTGCTCGACGAGCAGAAGCAGCCCACCAGCGAGCGCCATCTGGTCGGTCGCGACCAGGGCCTGCGGGACACCACCATGGAGGGGCTCAGCCAGCTGAAGCCGGTACTCGAAGGCGGCATTCACACCGCGGGCACGTCATCGCAGATCTCCGACGGCGCGGCCGCGGTGTTGTGGATGGACGAAGACAAAGCCAAGGCGCTCGGTTTGAGGCCGCGCGCGCGGATCGTCAGCCAGGCGCTCGTCGGCGCCGAGCCGTACTACCACCTGGATGGCCCGGTGCAGTCGACGGCAAAGGTGCTCGAAAAGGCCGGCATGAAGATGGGCGACATCGATATCACCGAGATCAACGAGGCGTTCGCCTCCGTGGTGCTGTCCTGGGCGCGGGTCCACGAGCCGGACATGGATCGGGTCAACGTCAACGGCGGCGCGATCGCATTGGGCCATCCGGTGGGGTGCACCGGCAGCCGGCTGATCACCACCGCATTGCACGAGCTGGAGCGCACGGACCAAAGCACCGCGCTGATCACCATGTGCGCCGGCGGTGCCCTGTCCACCGGGACCATCATCGAACGAATCTGATGACGGTCTCCGACGAAGACCGCGTTGCCGCGGCGCAGGCCTACATCGACGCGCTGGTCAGCCATGATGCCGACAAGGTGCCGTTCGCGCCCGGCTGCACCCGGGTCGAGCAGGGTGTCAAGAACGGGTTTTCCGGCGCTCACCTGCGGCGCAGCCTCAACCGGGGACTTCAGTACCGGGTGATCGCCGATGCGACACCACCGGACTATCGCATCGTCGGCGATGAGGTGCACGCGACCTACGACGTGCTAACCAAGGCCGCCTTCGCCGGCCGGCGAATCGCCTCACGAGTCAACGAGACGTTCGTGATTCCCGCCGATAGCCCCAGCGGGAAGGCCGAGATCGCGCACATCGTCGTGCGCTTTCGCCCGTTCATTCAGCGGTAGCGCGCCCGTAGGATGTCGTCATGCCGAAGTCGCCGCCGAGGTTTCTGAATTCGCCGTTCACCGATGTTCTGATCAAGTGGATGTCGCGCCTCAATACCTGGATGTATCGACGCAACGGCGGCGAGGGCCTCGGTGGCACCTTCCAGAAGATCCCGGTCGCTCTGCTGACCACCACCGGTCGCAAGACCGGCCAGCCGCGGGTCAGTCCGTTGTACTTCCTGCGCGACGGCGACCGGGTGATTGTCGCCGCCTCCAAGGGCGGCGCCGACAAGAACCCGATGTGGTATCTAAACCTCAAGGCCAACCCCAAGGTTCAGGTGCAGATCAAGAAGGAAGTTCTCGATCTCACCGCGCGCGACGCCACCGACGAGGAGCGCGCCACGTACTGGCGGCAGTTGGTGGACATGTATCCGACCTACGAGGATTATCAGTCCTGGACCGACCGGGCCATACCGATCGTGGTCTGCGAGCCGTAGCGACGGGCGCTGAGGGCCGCTTCGGCCGGTTGTCGCGTTGGCCGGCTGTGACGGGCGACCCGGACAAAGAATTTCACCGCGCCAACCGGCCGGCTACGTCAACCCGTCAGAACCGTTGACGCCCAAGAGGTTTCCTCCGGTACCGCCGGTCCCGTGAGCGTCGAAGCAATACTGGCCAGATCCGTTGCGGCCGAATCCAGGAGCTCGGGCACCGCGATCAATGTTGACATCTGACACCTCCCGATGGGCCATGACATCCCTGCTGGTGTCCGAGTACCCGCGACATGGTCGGTATTAGGGACGCACCGTATCGCGGTTGAAAGCAGCGCGTCCTGGACTTCGCCAGGATTTCCGGCGTCGCGTAGCCAATGCAACCGCAAAATAACTCAGTAGATGAGTCCGGCCATCAACGGCAGCAACGCCAGCGGCAACGACGGCGTCTTCCCGGTCGCCGGCAGGAACGTGTACCGCGTCACCCGGCGCAACCCCAGATGCTGGCTCTGCTTGTACGCCGCCGAATTGATCGCCTCCCGGGGGAACAACAACGACTCGAGGAGCTCCGGCTTGAGCGACGGTCCCGGCTCGCCGCCAACCAGCTGGCCCACCACAACGGCTGCACTGTCGAGCACCGGCCACGGCCCGTCGCCGTCGCAGACCAGTTGAGCGAGCACGCTGTCGTCGGACCCGAATACGGTCACATCGTCCTTCTTGCGGACAGTCTTAGCGATTTGCCGCCGGTCGGGATCGCTGAGCGTCACCGGAGCCGGCTTCTCGTTGATCGAGCTGATCCGGGCCAAGACCGCACCGCCCGCGCCGCGCACCTCGACGTGGATGTCATTGCCGACATCCATGCCCGTCAAGGTCACCAGCTTCCAGAACTTCTGTGCCGCTTTGCCGCCGCTGTGCACTCGGGCGGTACGGGCCAGCAGAGCGTTATCGGTTCCGCGGAGTTCCCACCGGTGGCCCAGCGGGGAGGCGCCGGCGCAAAAGACGGCCGAGAGGCCGCTGGGCCGAGCCAACTCGCCGAGCGATAGTGCCACGGGTTCATCCATTGGCAATCAGGCCCCGTAAACCGGTACCGGTGGCCGCGACTTGGCCAGCAGGTCGGCGACGACGGGCCCCAACTCGGCGGGATCCCATCGCGCGCCCTTGTCGACCTGCGGGCCGTGCGCCCAGCCCTCGGCGACTCGGATGATGCCGCCCTCGACCTCGAACACCTTTCCGGTGACGTCGCGGGCTTCGGCGCTGCCCAGCCACACCACCAGCGGGGAGATGTTCTCCGGCGCCATCGCGTCGAAACCCTCGTCGGGCTTGGCCATCATCTCGGCAAAGACGGTCTCGGTCATGCGAGTCCGAGCCGACGGTGCGATGGCGTTGACGGTAACGCCGTAGCGGCCCATCTCCGCGGCGCCGACGAGTGTCATCGCCGCGATGCCCGCCTTGGCGGCGCTGTAGTTGCCCTGCCCGACGCTTCCCTGCAGGCCCGCACCGGAGCTGGTGTTGATGATCCGGGCGTCAATAGCTTCCGGGGCTTTCCCCGCCTTGGACAGTCCCCGCCAATATGACGCGGCATGCCGCATCGTGGCGAAGTGGCCCTTGAGGTGCACCGCGATGACGGCATCGAACTCCTGCTCGCTGGTGTTGGCCATCATCCGGTCGCGCACGATGCCGGCGTTGTTCACCAAAACGTCGAGGCCACCGAAGGTTTCGACGGCGGTCTGGATCAGGCCGGCCGCCTGGTTCCAGTCCGAGACGTCGGATCCGTTGGCGACCGCTTCGCCACCGGCCGCGGTGATCTCGTCGACCACGCCCTGCGCCGCGCTGCCGCCGCTTGCGGGTGAACCGTCCAGCCCCACCCCGATGTCGTTGACCACCACGCGCGCGCCCTCGGCCGCGAAGGCCAGCGCATGCGCGCGACCGATACCGCCGCCCGCTCCGGTGACGATCACCACCCGCCCGTCGACCAAACCCATACCCTGACTCCTTGATTAGTTACTTGTTGGCGCTCGAGGCGGCCAGATACGGCGGCGGTTCCCCGCCGCCGTGCACCTCCAGCGTGGCGCCGCTGATATACGAAGCCACATCGGACGTCAAAAACGCTGCGGCCCAACCGACGTCGACGGGTTTCGCCAGCCGGCCCATGGGCACGGTGGCGGCGACGCGGGCAACCGACTCGGCATCTCCGTAGAACAACCCGGATTGTTCGGTCTCGACCATGCCGACCACCACCGCGTTGACCCGGACCTGCGGAGCCCATTCCACGGCCAGTGTGGCAGTGAGGTTTTCGAGCCCAGCCTTGGCCGCCCCGTATGCGGCGGTCCCCGGAGTGGGACGCCGACCGCTGACACTGCAGACGTTCACGATCGCCCCGCCGCGGTGCTGCTGTCGCATCAGCGCGTTAGCCTGCTGCGAAACAAGCAGCGGCGCAAGCACATTGAGTTCGACGATCTTGCGGTGAAAATTGTGCGTGGCCTCGGCCGCCAGCGCGTACGGCGACCCTCCCGCGTTGTTGACCAACACGTCGAGGCGGCCGTGGCGTTCGGCGATGGCGCCCATCATCCGGCCCACCGAGTCCTCGTCGCGAATGTCGCAGGCGTGGAACTCATACGGCAGACCTTCGACGACTCGTCGTGCGCAGGTGATGACGGTCGCGCCTTGTTCGGCGAAGACCGCGCTGATGCCGGCGCCTACCCCCCGAACACCGCCGGTCACCAACACCACCCGCCCGGCCAGACCTAGATTGATGGCTTCTCCGGCCAGAGGGCCTGCGTCGGCACGGGTCACTGTGCTAGCGTACCAAGCAAGTGCTTGCTCAGGTACCCGGGTTCTCGACAGGAAGTGCCAATTGCCAATCACATCCGCCACCCTGGAGCCGGGCATAGTCGCGGTCACCGTCGACTACCCGCCCGTCAACGCCATCCCGTCACGCGGCTGGTTCGACCTCGCCGTGGTCATCACGGCCGCGGGCGCCGACCCCGAAACCCACGCGGTGATCCTGCGCGCCGCGGGCCGTGGCTTCAACGCCGGTGTGGACATCAAGGAAATGCAGCGCACTCAAGCTTCCCAGGGGTACACCGCGCTGATCGACGCCAACCGCGGCTGCTTTGCCGCATTCCGCGCCGTCTACGAATGCGCGGTGCCGGTGATCGCCGCCGTCAACGGATTCTGTGTGGGCGGCGGCATCGGCCTGGTCGGCAACTCCGATGTCATCGTGGCCTCCGACGACGCCAGATTCGGGCTGCCGGAGGTGGAGCGCGGCGCGCTCGGTGCCGCCACTCATCTGTCGCGGCTGGTGCCGCAGCACATGATGCGGCGGCTGTTCTTCACCGCCACCACCGTGGACGCCGCCACGTTGCACCACTTCGGCTCGGTGCACGAGGTGGTGCCCCGCGCCGAACTCGACGAGGCGGCCCTGCGGGTGGCGCGTGACATCGCCGCCAAGGACACCCGGGTCATCCGCGCCGCCAAGGAGGCGCTGAACTTCATCGACGTGCAACGGGTCAACTCGAGTTACCGCATGGAACAGGGATTTACCTTCGAGCTCAACCTGGCCGGGGTGTCCGACGAGCACCGCGACGCGTTCGTGAAGAAGTCATAGCCGCCGGCGACGATGCAGAGCGAAGCGAGGATGAGGAGCGGCGCATAGTGCCCGACAAGAGAACCACGCTCGACGACGCCGTCGCGCAGTTGCGCAGCGGCATGACCATCGGCATCGCCGGCTGGGGTTCGCGGCGCAAACCCATGGCTTTCGTGCGCGCCATGCTGCGCACCGATGTCACCGACCTCACCGTGGTCACCTACGGCGGACCGGACCTGGGACTGCTATGTGCGGCCGGGAAGGTCAAGCGGGTCTACTACGGGTTCGTCTCACTGGACTCGCCGCCGTTCTACGACCCCTGGTTCGCCAAAGCCCGGACCAGCGGCGCCATCGAAGCCCGGGAAATGGACGAAGGCATGCTACGGTGCGGGCTTCAGGCAGCCGCCCAGCGGCTGCCGTTTCTGCCGATCCGCGCCGGCCTGGGCAGCTCGGTTCCGGACTTCTGGGAGGGCGAGCTGGCCACCGTGACCAGTCCCTACCCGGCCCCCGGCGGCCCGCACGAAACCCTCATCGCCATGCCGGCGCTGCGCCTGGACGCCGCCTTCGCCCACCTCAATCTCGGTGACTGCCACGGCAATGCGGCCTACACCGGCATCGACCCCTACTTCGACGACCTCTTTCTGATGGCCGCCGAAAAGCGGTTCCTGTCGGTCGAACGCATCGTCTCCACCGAGGAGCTGGTCAAGGCCGTTCCACCGCAGGCCCTACTAGTGAACCGGATGATGGTCGACGCGGTGGTCGACGCGCCCGGTGGGGCCCACTTCACCACCGCCGCACCGGATTACGGCCGCGACGAGAAGTTCCAGCGGCACTATGCCGAGGCGGCGTCCACCGAGGACGGCTGGCGGGAGTTCGTCGCCAACTACCTTTCCGGCGGCGAAGACGACTACCAGGCCGCGATACGCGAGTTTGGAGCGTCGTCATGAGCACCCGGGCCGAAATCTGCGCAGTCGCCTGCGCCGAGTTGTTCCGGGACGCGGGCGAAATCATGATCAGTCCGATGACCACCATGGCCTCGGTCGGGGCGCGGCTGGCGCGGCTTACCTTTTCCCCGGACATCTTGCTCACCGACGGCGAGGCGCAGCTGCTCGCCGATACTCCGCCGCTGGGCAAGACCGGCGCCGTCGAGGGCTGGATGCCGTTCGGCCGGGTATTCGAGACGCTGGCCTGGGGCCGACGGCATGTGGTGATGGGCGCCAATCAGGTTGACCGCTACGGCAATCAGAACATCTCGGCGTTCGGGCCGCTGCAACACCCGACCCGGCAGATGTTCGGGGTCCGCGGATCGCCGGGCAACACCATCAATCACGCCACCAGTTACTGGGTCGGCAATCACTCGAAGCGGGTGTTCGTCGACGCCGTCGACGTGGTCTCCGGCATCGGCTACGACAAGGTCGACCCCGGGAATCCGGCATTCCGGTTCGTCAACGTGCACCGGGTGGTGACCAACCTCGGCGTGTTCGACTTCGGCGGCCCGGACCACACCATGCGCGCGGTGTCCCTGCACCCCGGGGTATCGCCCGACGAGGTCCGCGAAGCCACCTCGTTCGAGGTGCACGGGCTTGGCGGCGCCGGTGAATCCCGGCAACCGACCGACGACGAGCTGCGGCTCATCCGCGAGGTCATCGATCCGAAGGCGTTGCGCGATAGAGAGATTCGATAGTGCGGCTCAAGACCCCGCTGACCGAGCTGGTCGGCGTCGAGCATCCGGTGGTGCAGACCGGCATGGGCTGGGTGGCCGGCGCCCGCCTGGTGTCGGCCACCGCCAACGCGGGCGGCCTCGGCATCCTGGCGTCGGCCACCATGACCCTGGACGAATTGGCGACGGCCATCGGCAAAGTCAAGGCCGCCACGAACAAGCCGTTCGGGGTCAACATCCGCGCCGACGCCGCCGACGCCCCGGACCGCGTCGAGTTGATGATCCGCGAGGGTGTCAAGGTCGCCTCCTTCGCCCTGGCGCCCAAACCCGAGTTGATCGCTCGGCTTAAAGAGGCCGGCGCGGTCGTCATCCCGTCGATCGGCGCGGCCAAACACGCCCGCAAGGTCGCGGCCTGGGGTGCCGACGCGATGATCGTGCAGGGCGGCGAAGGCGGCGGCCACACCGGACCGGTGGCGACCACGCTGTTGCTGCCGTCGGTCCTGGATGCCGTGCAGGGCACCGGCATCCCGGTGATCGCCGCGGGCGGTTTCTTCGACGGGCGCGGTCTGGCCGCAGCACTGGCCTATGGCGCGGCTGGGGTCGCTATGGGCACCCGGTTTCTGCTGACGTCGGATTCCACCGTGCCCGACGCGGTCAAACAGCGCTATCTTCAGGCCGCACTGGACGGCACCGTCGTCACCACCCGCGTCGACGGCATGCCGCACCGGGTGCTGCGCACCGGTCTGGTCGAGAAACTGGAAAGCGGTTCGCGGATAAGGGGTTTCATCGCGGCGGTGCGAAACGCCGGCAAATTCAAGAAGATGTCGAAGACGAGCTGGCGATCGATGATCCGCGACGGCCTGGCCATGCGCCACGGCAAGGAGTTGACGTGGTCGCAGGTGGTGATGGCGGCCAACACCCCGATGCTGCTCAAGGCCGGCCTGGTCGACGGCAACACCGATGCCGGGGTGCTGGCGTCGGGTCAGGTTGCGGGCATTCTCGACGACCTGCCGTCGTGCGCGGAATTGATCGAGTCGATCGTGCGCGACGCCGTCGCGCACCTGCGAGCGGCGTCGGCGCTGGTCGCGGACTAACAGCGTCTTTGGGCCGTATTGATTATCATTGACGCTGACGATCAAATTTAGGTGCTAACCTTCATAAATGGCTGAAAGTCGTTTGGGCATTACCGCGTTGGATGAACGCATTGCGTTTCTGCTCTCCCAACTGGGTTCCTACAGTGATGCGGAGTTCCATCGCCGACTGGCTCCCACCGGAGTGGAACCACGGTCCTATGCGGTGCTGTTGGCGCTGGCATCCGACGATGGTCAATCTCAGCGCCAGCTGTCAGCGCGGTTGGGGATCCACCGCAACGTGATGGTGACCGTCATCGACGATCTGGAGCGCAGGCGGCTGGTCAAGCGATTGCGGCACCCCGACGACCGGCGGGCATTCGCGGTAACCCTGACCGACAAGGGTCGCCGCCTGCTCCCTACTCTCGATGAATCGGGTCGGGAGCTCGACGAAGAGATGTCTGCGGCGCTGTCATCCAACGAACGCGACACACTCCGAAAGCTCTTGCAGCGCATGGCCGCCGGAGCCGGACTCATCCCAGGAGTTCATCCTCGAATGTCTGACCGCGGTTAGCAATAACCCTTCGGATGCCGTTGGGCAGGTGGCGTCGGGAGTGCAATGTCCGGTGCGGCGCTACCAGTTCCAGGCAGCCTGGTCGTTCGACGGATATTCTCCGCAGATGTCGGTGGTGTGCGCGGCGACGCCCTTGTTGTTGAAGAACAGCTTGGCGTAATTGGGCCACGCCACGGTAAGTGGATCGGCGAAGTGCGTCACCAACTGCTCCGAATACGCTCGCCGGGCGGCGGCATCGAGCGAATAGAACCAGTGCATCTGGTCGCGGGTTGCCTGCTGAATCTCCGGCGAATGGTTATGGTAGTCAATCAGGTACCGCTCGTAGTAGACGGGTTCCACATCTCGCGCGGCGGACATGATTTGTTCAGCTGTACACGTCGTGACGATCATCCGGTGGGGTATCGGGTAATCGTCGGTTGCGTCGGCCGACGCGATACCGGGCGCTCCTGCGATGCCGGCGCCCATGGCGAGCATCGCCATGATCACCCCGATTCCATTGTGACGGCGGTTGCTGCGATCCGGACTGCTCATCAAACATCCTTTCCGGCATACGTTTTAGATTTAGAATGCCCGCGGACATCAGCGCTGCCGTTCCGCGGCGCGCCGCAGGACCGCTGCCCGGTCCGGGCAGTAACTGCCGACCGCGGCGGCCAGGAATTGCCAGGCTTGCGCGGTGGTGCTACCCCGGGGAAGGTTGTCGGACACGAACCCCGCCGACCCATCGGCGTCGGCATCGATACCGTGCTCCAGTCGCTCGCAGGTGATCTTCGCTATCCAAGCGTTGTAGTCGCGAGAGCCGTAGATACCGTATGCGCGCAGTTGATCTGAGAAATCGGTATCGACATCTGCGGACGCGGGCGCGGCGAAGACGAGTCCCACGGCGGCCACCGCAGCGGCGAGGCCGGCGGCAAGTCCTATGGTCGGGGCGCGCCGGCTGGCATAATCAATGTTGTTGCGGTGCATCATATTTCCCGATATCCGCTTAGGGCCAGTTCCGGCTCGGCTGGCCGTTGCCGAGGCGGTGTTGACGCGTTATCAGCCCGCGGTGGGCGGCTTCGGACCGCTAGCGGCCACCAAAACCAGCGCCCCAGTAGCGCGGCAATCGATGGTGTCATCAGAGAACGCACTACCAAGGTGTCGAACAGCAATCCCAGCCCGATCGTGGTGCCGCCCTGCCCGATTGCGCGTAGCTCGCTGGTCACCATGGCGGCCATCGTGACGGCGAACACCAGGCCGGCTGCCGTTACCACACCCCCGGTGGCCCCCATGGATCTGATAATTCCGGTCTTCAGTCCCGCGCCGATTTCTTCTTTGAACCGGGACACCACCAACAGGTTGTAGTCGGATCCGACAGCCAGCAAAACGATCACCGAAAACGCCAGCGTCATCCAATGCAGTTCGATGCCGAGAATGTATTGCCAAAGCAGGATCGAGAGACCAAATGACGCGCCGAGTGACAGCACCACCGTCCCGATGATCACGACGGAGGCGAACAGCGCGCGGGTAAGCACCAGCATGACGATGAAAATCAGCGTTATCGCGGCTACCGCTGCGATCAGGAGATCCCATTTTGCGCCGGTTTGTATATCTTTATACGTCGCGGCGGTACCGCCAAGATAGAATCGCGCACCCGCCAGCGGCGTACCCTTCACCGCTTCGCGTGCTGCTTGGAGCTCGGCGTCGACATGCGAGATCCCCTCCGGTGTCGCCGGGTCGGTGTCGTGGGTGATGATGATCCGTGCGGACTTGTTGTCCGGTGAGACCATCAGTTTGAGCCCGCGCTGGAAATCCGGATTCTGGAAGGCCTCCGGAGGCAGGTAGAAAAAGTCGTCGTTTTTTGCCGCGTCGAACGCCTGTCCCATAGCGGTCGCGGTATCGGTCATCCGCTCGATCTGGGTGATCATCCCGTCGAAACTGCTGTACATGGTCAATAGCGTTGTCTGCATGCTCTTTGATACGGCGATCATCGGTGGCAGCTGGTCGAGTAGCTGCGGCATTACCGCGTCCATGCTCTTCACATCGTTCAACAGCGAGCCGAGGCTGTCGGTCAATTCGTCCACGCCGTCCAGACCGTCGAACACCGATCTCATCGACCAGCAGATCGGTATGTTGAAGCAATGTTTCTCCCAATAGAAGTAGCTCCGTAGCGGCCGGAAGAAATCATCGAAATCGGCCAGATGGTCCCGCATCTCGTTGGTCGTGGCCTGCATTTGCTCGGTGTCGCCGACCATGTGATGTGTGGTGTCGGCAAGCTGGCGCATCAGATCCATCATGCGCTCCATCGCCGCAACCATTATTCCGAAGTCGTCGCTCATCTTTTTCATGTCGGCCATGCGGTCCTTCAAGAATTGCATGTTTTCGGTCGTGGAGACGGACTGCATGCCGATCTGGAACGGTATCGAGCTGTGCTCGATCGGGGCGCCCAGCGGCCTCGTAATGCTCTGCACTCTGGCGATACCCGGCACCCGGAATATATTCTTGGCGATCCTGTCCAACACGAGCATGTCGCTCGGATTACGCAAGTCGTGGTCGGTCTCCACCAACAACATGTCGGGGTTCATTCGCGCCGCGCCGAAATGGCGTTCCGCGGCCGCGTATCCGACATTGGTTGGCAAATCGCCGGGGATGTAGCGGCGATCGTTGTAGTTCGTCCGATATCCGGGCAGGGCGAGCAAGCCGATGAGGGCGATCGCTGTTGCCCCGGCGAGAATGGGGACCGGCCACCTGATGACCGCGGTGCCGACTCGCCGCCATCGTCGCGTCTTGATCTTTCGCTTCGGGTCGAGCAGGCCCAGACGGCTGCCCACGGTAAGGACAGCCGGCCCCAGCGTGAGCGACGCCGCGACGACCACGACCAGACCGATGGCGCTGGGTATGCCCATGGAACTGAAGTAGTTCAGTCTGGTGAAGTGCAAGCACAGCATTGCGCCCGCAACGGTCAGTCCCGATCCCAAGATCACGTGGGAGACCCCGCGGTATGCGGTGTAGTAGGCGGTTTCGCGATCTTCGCCGGCCTGACGCGCCTCCTGGTATCGCCCGACGAGGAATATTGCGTAGTCCGTGCCGGCGGCGATCGCCAATGACGTGAGCAGGCTGGTGGCGAAGGTCGACAGCCCCAGCATGCCGGTGTTTCCGATTACCGCGACAACTCCTCGCGCAGCGGACATTTCGACCACCACCACCGTCAGCACCGTCAGCAGGGTCCCGATGGACCGATACACGATCAGCAGCATGACGGCGATGACCCCAAGGGTGATCACGGTGATCTTCACCAAGCTCTTCTCACCGGCATCGGTCAGGTCGGTGGTAAGCGGTGCTTGGCCGGTCACGTAGGCCCGCACCCCGGCCGGCGGATGGGACCGCGAGACGATCTTTCGGACCGCCTCGACGGATTCGTTCCCCAGCGGCTGGCCCACATCACCGGCGAGGTTCAACTGCACATAGGCAGATTTCCCGTCGGCGCTCTGCGAGCCTGCCGCCGTGATCAGGTCACCCCAGTAGTTCTGGACGTGTTGAACGTGTTTCACGTCCTGCTCGAGTCGGCGAACCAGATCGTCGTAGTAGCGGTGCGCGGCGTCGCCCAGTGGTGCATCGGCTTCCAGAACGATCATCGCCACGCTGTCGGAATCAAATTCGCGAAACGCAGCGCCCATGCGTTTCATCGCGATCGTCGACGGCGCATCCTGGGAGGTCAAGGAAACCGAGTGGTGCCTGCCGACGATTTCCAACTGGGGGACAACGGCGTTGCTGACTACGGTCAGTGCCAGCCATACCAGGATGATCGGCACTGCCAGCACGCGAGTGGCCCGCGCGAGGAACGTTCGGGCCGAATTCTGGTCGCTCATCCGGACTTCACCAGGCAGAAGGTTTGGGCGTTGACTTCGTTGGCGTACTGCTGTTCCTTGAGTTCGCCGTTCACGGTGATGCGGCATCCGATGGTGTTGCTGTTTCCCTGCGCAACGATATTGGCGAAAACGGCCGGAATGGTCGTGGTGAAAGTGTGTGTCCAGGGAAGCGTCGTGAAGCCGGCGCGCTGCGGCTGGGCGTTCTCATCCAGGTAGCTGATGCTTCCGCTAGTCCCTTGCGGGCCAACAACTTCGTACTCCACCCGTTTGGGATTGAACGGTACGATCTGGTCGAAACTTTCGCCGCTGGCCGCTGAGATGCTGTGAGCGCCGAAGATTCCGTGGAGTCGATAGACGGTGAAACCGCTGGTCGCCATCGCTACCACGACGACCAGGGGTATCCATAATCGCCTCAGCGCGTTGAGAATCGAAATCATCGCTTTGATCCCCCTGTCAAGGTCAAGTGGTTATGCATCCCGCCGTGTGCTGGTGGCGTCGGCGCCATGGTTCATGAATGCGCGGGGTGCTGCCAGCTAACGCGCGCCCAGGTGCGCACTGAGCAACCAGCCTGGTACCGACTTGCGTCCATGTGGTTCATCGCGCAGGTCACCCAGCGGCAGTGCTGAGAAGCTCTCCGGCAGGTTGCCGTGCAGCCGGGCCGGTTTGATGTCGTCGATCGCCCAGTACTTTCCCACGGCAGTGCGCAGTTCCTCGCCGGTGACGGCGTTGGCTGGGCCGTCGGGCATGCTTGCGCGGTCGAAAACCAGCACAAAATATGACGCCCCGGGGGCGGCGGCGCGAGCGATCGACTGCAGATAGCCCTCGCGCGCCTCGACGGGAATCGAGTGAAACAGCGTGCTGTCGACGATGGTGCCGAACCGGCCCTCCGATCCCGGCGGGTAGTCGGCGAAGTCGCTGATGTCTGCGACTTCGAAGGTAGCGTTGGTCAACCCGCGTTTGGCGGCCTCGGCCCGGGCCAGCTCAATGGCGCTTGGCGAGAGGTCGAGACCGACTGTCGTGAAACCGAGTTCGGCCAGGCGGATCGAGATCGCCGCCTCGCCGCAGCCCACGTCGAGGACGTCGCCGTGGAACTTGCCCTGCTCGATCAGTGCGGCGAGCTCGGGCTGCGGTTCGCCGATGCTCCACGGCGGCTTGGGACCGGCGCCTAGGCTGGGCACCTCACCACGGTAAGCGGCTTCGAAGGTGAAATCTTGTGGTGCGGTCATGGTTAACCTCCTTGCGATCTGGTGAACAGTGCCCGATGGTCGGCGACCCAGGCGGCGAACGATTGAGCCGGGCGGCCCAAGATTTTGTCGATCTCGCGTGTTACCGCGGCTGGTTTGTCGACGGTGGCCGCAAGGAAACCGATATAGGCATCCGCAAATGCGGTCGGAAACCCCAGTGCGACAAAGCTGTTGCGCACCTGCTCCACCGAAACCTCCTGATAGCGCAGCCGCCGGTTCACCACCGTGCCGATCGTCGCCAGCAGTTGCGCGTTGGTGAACGCCTGGGGCCCGGTCAGTTCAACCGTTCGGCCGACAAGCCTGTCGGTCAGCAAGGCCTGCGCGGCCACCGCCGAGATGTCCCGTTCGACGATCGGGGCGCTCGAGGCGGCGGCATACGGCCCAGCGACCACATCACCGGATTGCAGCTGTGTCGACCACATTCCAGCCAGATTCGAGACAAACATTGTCGGCCGCAGACTTACCCACGAAAGACCGGACTCGATGGCCAGCTGTTCGACCTCCTTGTTGCGGTCGCCGCGGAAGCGTGATGGCTGGATCGCGAAGTCGTCGTCGGCGTTGATCGCCGAGAGAGCCACCAGGCGTGTCACGCCTTCGTCGCCGGCGCGGTCGACGACCGTCGCAAGGTCATCGGCCAGTGCGCGAGAGTTGAGGAAGACCGCGTCGGCTCCCCGAAGCCCCTCGGCAGCCGAGGTCACCACCTCGACACCGCGGGGAAAGCCGGCAGTGCCAGGCTGGCGAGTGACGGCGCGGACGGTCGCTCCAGCCTCGACCAGTTCGGTGACCAGCGGTCGCCCGACATTGCCCGTGGCACCAGTGACCACAACCGTCGTCATGATTGAGTCCCTTCCGGGTTGCGGCGCCGCGGCGTCGTGACCGCAGCCAGCAGCACGAACGCCAGTACGGCGCTGGTGGTGCGGGCAACGTGGGCCGCCTGCCAGCGATCGCGCACTGCCGACCAGTCGCCCGGTGGCGCCAGCACCGACCAGCCTTGTTGCGCGGTGTTGATCGGGACACTGATGGCCGCGCTGATCACCAGCGCAGTCAGCAACAGCAGCAATGCCATCAACGCCAGCCACCTGCCGCTGCCGCGCCGCCTGGTCACCGACACTGTCAATGCCGCAGCCGCCGCAATGGCAGGCACCAGCAGCAATGCGGCAAGGCCGCCGAGCCGGTCGAGTTCGATCAGCCGCACCTGGGTGTAGACCGACGCCCCGAGACCGCGCAAACTACTTTCGAAAACCGCCACGGTCACCAGGAACCCCGCGAACAACCCGCTGGACAGCACCGCGGCATAACCGGAACTAGTTTCAAACCGGCCCGGAACTCGTCGCGTTGACGTAGCAGCAGGGCTGATGTCGGTGCACGACGTCACTGATTCACCTCCGTTAGCGTGGTGGGTCAAGCACTTTCGGCAGGGCAACGCCCCGGAAATCAGCCGGCTTCCCGGCGGATCATCTGCCACAGACTCGGGGTGTTCTCGGTAGTCGAGACGACGACGGTCTGGCCCGCCGTGGAGGTATCGGCGGCGATCGCCACCAGGTAGTCCGCCAGGTCGATCCGAGCGGTGAACGCACCCACCGGGTCGACGCTTCCGGACACGTACTTTGTCGGGGCGGGTAGGTCGAATAGACCCGACGGGCGGACGATTGTCCAATCAAGACGGCTACCGCGGACGACGGTTTCCATGCGCCGGATGTCGTCGTAGACCGTCTTACCGACCGTGCGGCTGATGACCGGCTCGATGAACCGAAGCGACACGGGTGCATTGCGGCGCCGCATCGGATACGCCGCGGTGGAGCTGACGACCACCAGGCGTGGCACGCCGGCATTTCGCATCGCATCCACGATGGTGCGGGTGCCGACCGAGTACGTGTCGACCGGCTCGCGTGTGAATGACGCTCCCAGCACCGAGACCACCGCGGCTGCGTCGTGCACAATCGGCGCGACCGCCGTCGCGTCGCGCGCATCGGCAGCAGCCACCGTCAACCGCGCTCCGGCGATCGGGAATTCGAGCGGCCGGCGTGTCACCGCGGTGACGTGGTGTCCCGCCGCCAAAGCCAGCGCGGTCGCCAGCCGACCCGTCTGGCCGTTCGCTCCGAAGATCACCAGTTTCATAGCCCCTCCCAACCTGTAAGCATCGTTGATGATTGTCACTGTAGGTGATGGTCTTGGGATGTGCAAGTAGCTGATGCACCGTTTGTGATTGTCTCAGTTAGTGATAGTCTTTGGATTGGTCGATCGCGTCTCGAGCGCGTCGACGAACCGTAATCCTTTGGAGGCCAGATGAAGATCACCGTTTTCGGCGCCACCGGCGGCGTTGGCAAACACCTGGTAACACAAGCACTGCAACGCGGTTATTCCGTCAATGCGGTGGTTCGCGATGCCGCCAGACTGCCGATCACCAGCCCCGGGCTGTCGGTAAGCACCGTGCCGGGGCTGGAAGAACCAACGCTGCTGCGGCCAGCGCTGCGGGGAAGCGACGCGGTGCTGTCGGCGGTAGGCCCGCACGGCCGAAAAGACACTGCGGTGGCCGCGACCAGTACCCGCAGCATCGTGCGAGCCATGCAGGCTACCGGCGTCGAGCGACTGGTCGCGGTGAGTGCGGCCCCGGTCGGGCCGGTGCCCCCCGGCGAAAGTCTGCTCACGCGCACGGTGGTCCTGCCGATCCTCACCACGGTGCTGCGCAACGTCTATACCGACCTTGCCGAGATGGAAGCCGAGTTGGGGCGCAGCCGCATCGCTTGGACCGTCGTGCGGCCGCCCAAACTCTCAAACAAGCCGCTGACCGGAAGCTATCGAACGGTATTGGGCGGCAATGTCCCTCGCGGCTCGGCGATATCTCGCGCCGACGTCGCGCACTTGATGCTGACCGCGCTGGATCAATCCGCGACGGTCCGGCAGGTCATTGGTATCGCCTACTAGCAGAACGGAATTCCTACCATGACACCCACTTACGTCGCTGTCACACTGGGCGCTGTTGCGGCCAACGGTTTCTCCGGGGTAGCCGCTCTGCTTCACTTCAAGCCGATACTTCCCGGCATGGCCAGGGCGGGCGTCCCCGAGTCGTGGCTCACCTTCCCCATCGGCACGCTGAAGACCGCAGGCGCGATCGGCTTGGCGGTTGGCGTGGCCGGACTACGGCCGGTCGGTGTCGCCGCGGCCGTCGGGCTCGTCCTGTTCTTCGTATGCGCCATCTACACACACCTACTCGCCCGCGATTACAGCCCCCAGTTCGCCCTCGCCATCGGCTTCTTGACGCTCAACGTCGCATCACTGGCGCTGGTGCTCAACGCGCCGTGAGTTGCGGCTGATCTGCGTGCAGCGTCAACGCTGGTGGAGTAGTTGACGCGTGTCGACTACGCTACTTCAGCTATGTCGACCATCGGCACCGTAGACCAAGCGGCACCCGACTCATCCGCACATCATGCCCTGCCCGATCCCGGGGAGTCGGTACCCAGACTCGCGGTGCCGACCGTCGGGATCTTCCTGGGCGCATTGACGGCATTCGTGCTGTCGACCGTCGGGTACATCAACGGCTGGGTGCCGTTCTGGGCGACAATTCCGGTCAACGCCGCGGTGACCTTCGTGATGTTCACCGTCGTGCATGACGCGTCGCACTACTCGATCAGCTCGACCCGCTGGGTCAACGGGTTGTTCGGACGACTGGCGTGGCTTTTTGTCGGGCCGGTGGTCGCCTTCCCGTCGTTCGGGTACATCCACATCCAGCACCACCGGCACTCCAACGACGACGAACAGGACCCGGACACGTTCGCGTCGCACGGCTCGCCATGGCTGCTGCCGCTGCGCTGGCCGATGGTCGAATACTTCTACCTCAAGTACTACCTGCCCCGGGCCCGCAGCCGACCCGTCGCCGAAGTCGCCGAGACGCTGGTGATGTTCACCCTGAGCGTCGCCGGTCTTGCCGTCGCCATCGCCACCGGAAATTTCTGGACTCTTGCGGTGGTGTTCCTGATCCCGCAGCGCATCGGACTCACCGTGCTGGCATGGTGGTTCGACTGGCTGCCCCACCACGGGCTGGAGGACACCCAGCGCAGCAACCGGTACCGGGCGACCCGCAACCGCGTCGGCGCGGAGTGGCTGTTCACCCCGGTGCTGCTGTCGCAGAACTACCACCTGGTGCACCATCTGCACCCGTCGGTGCCGTTCTACCGGTACCTGCGGACGTGGAAGCGCAACGAAGAAGCCTACCTGGAGCGCAATGCGGCGATCTCGACAGTCTTTGGCCAGCAACTGAATCCGGACCAGTTCCGGGAATGGAAGCAGCTCAATGGCCGGCTCGCCAAGCTGTTGCCGGTGCGGATGCCGGCCCGGTCCAGCTCCCCTCACGCGGTGTTGCACCGCATCCCGGTCGCCTCGGTCGACCCCATCACCGCCGACAGCACATTGGTGACGTTCGCGGTACCCGAAGCGCTGCAGGACGCGTTTCGCTTCGAGCCGGGCCAGCATGTGACCGTGCGTACCGATCTGGGCGGCCAAGGAATTCGGCGCAACTACTCGATCTGCGCTCCGGCCACCCGTGCCCAGTTGCGGATTGCCGTGAAACACATTCCCGGAGGCGCTTTTTCGACGTTCGTTGCCAACGAACTCAAGGCCGGCGACGTGCTCGAGCTGATGACTCCGACCGGCCGGTTCGGCACCCCGCTGCACCCGCTGAACCGCAATCACTACGTGGGCCTGGTGGCGGGCAGCGGGATCACCCCGGTGCTGTCGATCCTGGCGACCACGCTGGAGATCGAGACCGAAAGCCGGTTCACGCTGATCTACGGCAACCGCACCAAGGAATCCACCATGTTCCGCGCCGAGCTTGACCGCCTGGAGTCGCGCTACGCCGACCGGCTGGAGGTGCTGCATGTGCTGTCCAACGAGCCGTTGCACACTCCGGAACTGCGGGGCCGCATCGACACCGAAAAGCTCAACAAGTGGCTGACCGGCAGCCTGCAGCCGGACAGCGTCGATGAGTGGTTCATTTGCGGCCCAATGGAAATGACCGTCGCGGTGCGTGAGTCGCTGATTGAACATTGCGTGGACCCGGGGCACATTCACCTCGAGCTGTTCTACGGCTATGACACGTCCGAGGCACCCCAACGTTCCTATGAGGCAGCGACCGTCACGTTCACGCTGTCCGGACAGACGGCGACGTTCGACCTGGTGCCTGGTGACTCGATTTTGGAAGGGGCGCTGCAGGTACGCGACGACGCGCCGTACGCCTGCATGGGAGGTGCATGCGGAACCTGCCGGGCCAAGCTGATCGACGGCAATGTCGAGATGGACCACAACTTCGCTCTCGGCCAGGCCGAGCTGGACGCCGGTTACATCTTGACCTGCCAGTCGCACCCCATCACCCCGTTCGTATCCGTCGACTACGACCGCTAGGCGCTCCCGAGGCTCTTTAGCTGATAGCTTAATCAGACAGAAGTTAAGCTATTATGTTCACATGGATGCTCTGAAGAATTGGGCTTCACTTCGGGCCACGATGATCGGCGACGTGGTCGGGTCCCGCCGCGCCGCTGACCGTTCGGCGCTGCATACCCGAACCGCAACGGCTTTGCGGCAGGCCGCCGACGGCGCGATCGACGCACCGGCGTTCACCGTCGGCGACGAGTTCCAGGGCAGCTACCCTACTGTCGGCGCCGCCATCGACGCCGCAATGCGAGTGCGGTTGCTGCTGGCCCCCGAGGTCGACGTCCGTTTCGGGATAGGGTGGGGCGCGGTCACCATCCTCGACGCGGACGCCGGGATCCAGGACGGCCCGGCGTGGTGGGCGGCGCGAGACGCCATCCGTCATACCGCCGACATCCAGCAGCGGCCCGGCTTTGCGCTGGTGCGGACCACATTTCGGGCGCCGGATGATGCCCGCTCTGATGTCGCGGCGGTCAACGCGGCGCTGATTTGTCGGGACCATCTGCTTGGATCGCTCGATGAAAGGTCATTGCGGATTGTGAGGGGCTTGATGGACGGGCTGACCAAGAAGGAACTCGCCGTAGCCGAGGGTATCAGCGCGTCGGCGGTGTCCCAGCGCGCAAGCCGTGACGGTTTGGACTTGATTGTCCTTGCCGCCCAATATCTTCGGAGTATCACGTGAGCGCCGTCGCGGTACTGCTGATCGCTGTTGGCATCGCCGATGGGTGGCGGCGGTTATCGAGGGCGGTGTGGTTGCCGCTGGTCACCGGACCGGCGGTGGTGGTGGCCTGTGCGGCGCTGTGCGGGCTGTGGCACGCCCGCGACATCGTGCCCCTGGGGTTGGCGGCGCTGGCGGCGGTGGCCTGGGAGGTGTCGTGCCTGCGCAGCGAGCGCACCGGTAAGCACCAGCGTCGTGCGCTGGCCGTCATGGTGGTCGGGCTTGCGGTGCTAACCACCCTGTCCGGGTTGGGATCTCACGCGGGTGGCGTTGCCGCCCGCTGGGCGCAGTGGGTGGCCCTGCCGTTGGGCACCGTCACGCCTACCCGGCTGCTGATGGTCGTCGGCGTGGTGCTGCTCCAGCTGGCGACCGGCAATCAGTTGATCCGCTTGGTGCTCGGCGCGGTGGGAGCCGTGCGTCCGGCAGGTCAGCCGCAGCCCTCGGACAAGCTGAAGGGCGGCCGGGTGCTGGGTCCCATGGAGCGCTTGCTGATCCTCAGCCTCGGCCTGGGCGGGCAGGTGGGGGCCGCCGGGGCGGTCGTCGCGGCGAAGGGTCTTATTCGGTTTCCCGAATTGAGCGCGCAGAAGGGCCGCAATGGGGAGGTTGGCATAGACGAGGTGACCGAATACTTCTTGGTGGGCAGTTTCGCGAGTTGGTTGCTGGCCCTCGGGGGTATGGCGTTGATCCTGGCCACACGCTGACCGGTTGACATTGACGCGTTCAGGTTCGGCGGTTCATGGACGCCAGCCGGCTGCTTGCATCGCCGCAACCACGCGGCCGACGAATGTGCCCCGCCGATAACGCAGCAGCTCACCGCTGACCCGGATAATCGTCCAGCCCAGGTCAAGCAGTGCGGTGTAGCGGTCGATGTCCCGGTCGCGTTGCCCGGGGTCGGTCCAGTGCTGGGGCCCGTCGTACTCGATGCCGACCCGCAACTCCTCATAGCCCATATCGATGCGGGCCACGAAATCCCCGTACTCGTCGAACACCCTGAGCTGTGTTTGCGGTCTAGCAGGCCCGCGTCGATCAGCACCACCCGAGTTCGCGTCTCCTGCGGGGCCTCCGCGCTGCCGTCGACCAGGGGCAGCACCCGCCGAGCCAGACCCCCCGCGCCCGGGCGGTCGGCGATGACGGCCACCACCTCGGTGACCTTGACATCGGTCGCGTTGGCCAGCGCGTCGAGCCGTTGCACCGCCCACAACCGGGTTGCCGCGCGCCGCCCGACGTCGAAGGTCGTACGGGCGGGGCTGGTGAGCGGGATTCCGTCGACCGTCAGATCTCGGTGGGAAGCACCGTCTCGGTATGCACGGTGATACCAGCCGGCGGCCGTCGATTGTCATGCGCCAACTCGGCCGGCGCCCGCGGGTCCACCTACCTCGCGCCGAGTAAGTCCGCCGCCGAATTACCGGCGACCACGCCGCGCCGCCGCGACCACAACCATGCCGCGCGTGCGCGCTGGCTGGCGATCAGCTCGGCGCCGGACGGGACGTAGACGCCCGGGTAGAGGGACTCGTAGACCAGCCGCATGGTCCGCTCCGGAATGGCCCTGGTGGCCAACGCCTCCGAACCGAGAAAGGGCCACGGGACGTCGCTCATGGCCGAATAGTGACAGCACCCACCGACAGCCCCACGACGCCGAGCGCCGACTGTGCATCCCGCGACGCGACACGCCGACGAAGCGTCGCGTGGTTCACACTCGGCGCCCCGAAGGTCAGAGGCGTTCGATGATCGTCACGTTGGCCGTGCCGCCGCCCTCGCACATGGTCTGCAATCCATAGCGACCACCGACGCGCTCGAGCTCGTTGAGCATGGTGGTGAACAGCTTTGCGCCGGTGGCTCCCAATGGATGACCCAGCGCGATCGCACCGCCGTTGGGATTGACCTTCTCCGGGTCGGCCTTGATCTCCTTGAGCCAGGCCAAAACTACCGGCGCGAATGCCTCGTTGATTTCCACGACGTCGATGTCGTCAATGGAAAGCCCGGTCTTCTCCAGCGCATAACGGGTGGCCGGTATCGGGCCGGTCAGCATGAACACCGGATCGGCGCCGCGTGCACTGACGTGGTGAATGCGCGCCCGCGGGGTCAAGTTGTGGTCCTTGACGGCTCGCTCGGAGGCCAGCAGCACCGCGCTGGCGCCGTCGGAGATCTGGCTGGCCAGCGCCGCGGTAAGCCGGCCGCCGTCGACGAGGGTCGGCAGTCCCGCCATTTTTTCCAGTGATGTCTCACGAGGCCCCTCGTCGAGGCGGAAGTCGCCCACCGCCACGATCTCGTTGTCGAAATGTCCTGATCTGATTGCGGATAACGCACGCTCGTGGCTGCTGAGCGCGAACCGCTCCATCTCCTCACGGGACAAATTCCACCGCTCGGCGATCATTTCGGCGCCGCGGAACTGCGCGATCTCCTCGTCGCCGTAGCGGTGCTGCCACCCCTTCGACTCGGCAGTCGGCGAGCTGAAACCGAACTGCTTGCCGACCTCCATGGCCGAAGAGATCGGGATCTGGCTCATGTTCTGGATTCCCCCGGCCACGATGATGTCGGCTGTCTGCGCCATAATCGCTTGTGCACCAAAGGCAATCGCCTGTTGACTGGAGCCGCATTGCCGGTCGACGGTGACGCCGGGAACCTCTTCCGGGTACCCCGCGGCCAGCCAGGCCAGCCGGCCGATGTTGCCGGCCTGTCCGCCGACGGCGTCCACACAACCGACGATCACATCCTCGACCGCAGCCGGGTCGACGTCGACGCGCTCGAACAGGCCTCGGAATACGCCGGCCCCCAGGTCGAGCGGATGCACGCCGGCGAGTGCTCCGTTGCGCTTGCCGACCGCTGTCCGCACGGCCTCAACGACGTACGCCTCGGGCATGTCACACTCCTTCTCTCGTGATCCCGCCAAGAACGATGGCGAGGTATTTCTGGCCCACCTGCTCGGCGGTGAGCGGTCCGCCGGGCTGATACCAGCGCACCGATACCCAGGTGGTGTCCCGGATAAAGCGGTAGACCAAATCGACATCGAGGTCGGGCCGAAAATAGCCCTCCGCGATGCCTTGCTTGAGCACCTCCACCCACATCTTGCGTTGCTGCTTGTTGCGGTCCTCGAGATAGGAGAACCGCGGCTGCGACGACAGTCGCTGGGCTTCGTCCTGGTAGATAACGACTTGGGCGTGTCTATGCTCGATCGCCTCGAACGAGGCCATGAACAGCCCCTTGAGCCGTTCCAGCGGATTGGGCTGGGTGTCCACGATTTCGCGGTAGCGATCAAACAGCCAGTCGAGGAACCCACGCAGCAGCTCGTCGACCATCTCCTCTTTGGAGGAGAAATGGTGATACAGGCTGCCGGAGAGGATGCCGGCACCGTCGGCGATGTCGCGCACGGTGGTGGCGCGCAGGCCGCGCTCGGCGAACATGGCCGCGGCGAGCTCCAGCAACTCATCTCGCCGGCTGATAGCCTGACCGGCCACTCGGTCCATCCGACCACACTATCAACCAAGCGCTTGCTCGGCCAACCACGACGGACTTCGTCGACACCAACTAAGGTTTGCCCCGAGGCCATCGGTAGCGCCGCCTCCACAGAATTCCAGCATGAACGATTCGTACGGAAAACGGATGTCGGCCCAGCCATCGTCGTAACATCGCTGCCATCGGAGTACTCGATCAGGAAACGATCGAGAGTCCCCCGCGCCTAGGACGCGAACACCGTTGGGAGCCGCACGATCGGGCAACGATCGCTTCGGGCGGCAGCCGCGGACCTGGGTAGGAGGTCAATATCGTCAAGATTGCGGTGCCGCCGCCGGAGATCAATTCCTGGCGAATGTGCAGCGGTGCGGGTTCGGCGCCGATGCTGCAGGCTGCGGCCGCCTGGCAGGGGATCTCATCGGAGTCGGTGGCGACGGCAACGTCGTTCTCGTCGATCACGTGGGGGCTGGTATATCAGCTAATGAACACTTTTCTCGGGTTTCTCGACTCGGCCAGCGGAGCCCCAATACCTAACGGTCAAACTTCCAGCCTAGCCTCCGGTGGCGGCACTCCGGGGCGTATGTCCGGCTTCTTCAACACGGCCAGCGGCGGCACCGGGCAGAGCGGCGTGACCTCGTGCATCGGAAACACCAGCATCCCGGGCGTCCTCGGTCCCACCGTAGCCGCGCCGGTAGGCGGGGGGTCGCCGCGGATTAGCCTGGGCCGCAACGACTTAACTCCATCCAACTGGCGATGGCGACCAGAGTGCCCGCAGCGCCGTCATCGGCCCACAGCGCCGCGGGCATCGATCTGACCGATCAACGATCCAAGGCCGGCCGGCTTTGCCTGAAACCCCTTCTCCACCGCGCAATTGGCGTAGCATCCGTAAATTGCCCACCAGGTATCAGTCGCGTCGGGGCGGCCGAGCGGAAAGTGTTGGAGGTCGACATGGTCAGTTTTCCGATGCTGCCGCCGGAGATCAATTCGTTGCTGATGTTCAACGGTGCCGGTTCAGCGCCGATGGTGCAGGCGGCGACAGCGTGGGGCGGGCTGGCCGATGAACTTGGGACAGCTGCGAATTCATTTGCGTCGGTGACCTCGCGTCTGGTCGGCCAGGCTTGGCAGGGCCCGGCGTCGGCGGCCATGGCGGCCACGGCCGCGCCGTACGCGGGGTGGCTGAGCGCGGCGTCGGCACAGGCTGCCGGCGCCGCGGCGCAGGCCCAGGCGGTGGCCGGCGCATTCGAAGCGGCGCGGGCGGCGACGGTGCATCCGTTACTGGTGGCAGCTAACCGCAACGCCTTCGTGCAGCTGGTGCGGTCGAATTTCCTGGGGCTCTTCGCGCCGGCGATCGCCGCCGCCGAGGCCCAGTACGAGGAGATGTGGGCCGCCGACGTCTCGGCGATGACGGGCTATCACGCCGGTGCGGCGGCGGCCGCCGCCGGGTTGAACCCCTTCGAGCAGTTGTTGGCGCTCTTGCCCAACATCGGCATCGGCAACAAGGGTGGCAACGGCAACATCGGCAACGGCAACACCGGCACCGCCAACGTCGGTAGCGGAAACACCGGCAGCGGAAACGTCGGCAGCGGCAACGGCAGCTCCGCCATTACGAGCAGCGGAAACATCGGCGACGGAAACCAGGGCAACAACAACTTCGGCAGCGGGAACTTCGGCAACCAAAACATCGGCTTCGGCAACACCGGGGACTCGGGCACCAGCTCCAACCCCGGCGCGAACCTGGGCATGGGCAACTTCGGAAACGGAAACGTCGGCTTCGGAAACATCGGCAACGAGAACATCGGCGGCGGCAATACCGGCGTCGGAAACCTCGGCGCTGGCAACTCCGGGATCCGCAACTTCGGCTTCGGAAACACCGGCAACAACAACATCGGGATCGGGCTCACCGGCAACAACCAGGTAGGCATCAACCTGCCCGGGCTGCTGAACTCCGGCAGCGGCAACATCGGGTTCGGCAACTCCGGTACCAACAACATCGGCTTCTTCAACTCCGGCCACGGCAACGTGGGTATCTTCAACGCGAGCCCGACGCCGTCGACCAGCCTAGGCAACTTCGGCATCGGAAACGCAGGCGTCGGCAACGTCGGCCTCTTCAACTCCGACATCGGCAACTTCGGCCTCGGCAACAGCGGTCTGGTGAACACCGGCCTCTTCAACTCGGGTGAATTGAACACCGGCTTCGGGAACGGCGGGACCCTCAACACGGGGTCGTGGAATTCGGGCGACGGAAACACCGGCTCCGGCAACTCGGGCGAGACCAACACAGGTTTCTGGAATTCGGGCGATGTGAACACCAGCATCGGGTCGACCACCGACACCGGCCTGGTCAACTCCGGTTTCAACAACACCGGCGATGGTGTCTCGGGATTCTCCAACACTGCGACCGGCACTGCCGCCGGCGCCATCTCGGGCTTCTTCAACCAGGCCAGCGGAGGATCAGTATTCAACGGTGCTATCTCCGGCATCGGCAACATGGGTGTCCCGAGTACGGGCCCCGCAGTGAGCGGCTTCAACAGCGGCTTCTTCAACACCGGCACCGCTCTGTCGGGCTTGTTCAGCATCGAACAACTGTTGAAACAACTGACGTAGCCGGAAAGTTCGGCCAGGCATCCCGAATCGGCTATCGGCGATCAGGGTCATGGTGATTCGAGATGCCTTGTCCGTCTGGCAAGTACGAGGTGACACGGACAGCCGGCGTCTCGGCGATGCCGGGCTATCAGGCTGTGTCCCGGTGGGGTGAGAGAGAAATCGCGTGCTGGTGCGGTTGGGTCGGTGCGCTGATGGCGCCAAGTGTGCGCTGGCGGCGCCGAGTGTGCCGTCAGGGCGGCCGATCGTGGGCGTTCCCCCGTCCTACATGCACAGTCAAACCCGTCACTGCACACTCGATACGGCGGCATGGCCACCGATACGGTGAGCTGCGGTATCGGCGTGCCGAAATAGAGCCAAGGTGTGCCGAAAACAGAGCCAGGCATCCAAGGCTGCGCAAGAAGACATCGTTGACCAGCCGCATTCGTGGTCACTATGAATTTTCGAGTGAGACAGGCCAAGGCAATACCACTCCCGATCACCAACCGCCTACGGGTGCTGGTTCGATACCGAAATAACCTCGCCCGTAAGGTAACTCGAGTAATCACTGGCCAGAAACGCGATGGTGGCCGCGACTTCCCAGGGTTCGGCGGCACGGCCGAACGCCTCTCGGGCGGACAGCCGGTCCAACAGCTCGGCCGAGGTGGTCTTGTCCAGGAACTTGTGCCGGGCGATGCTGGGCGAGACGGCGTTGATCCGAACCCCGTACTCGGCGGCTTCTATTGCACTGCAACGGGTGAGCGCCATAACTCCCGCTTTGGCGGCGGCATAGTGTGCCTGCGAGTGCTGGGCTCGCCAGCCGAGAACGCTGGCGTTGTTGACGATCACTCCGCCGTGCGGGGCGTCGCGGAAGTACCGCAACGCGGCCCGGGTAGTCCGGAACACCGACGTCAGGGAGACGTCCAGGACGCGGTCCCACTCGTCGTCGGTCATGTCCGCGACCGGCGTCTGGCCACCGAGGCCGGCGTTGTTGACCAGCACGTCGAGCCGGCCCATGCGTGCGGTGGTCGAGTCGATGAGGGCGTCCACCTGCACACTGGACGCCACGTCGCACAGCACACTTTCGACTCGGCCGAGCCCCAGCGCGGCCAGTTCGGCGGCGGTCTCCCCCAACCGTCGCTCATGGTGGTCGGAGATCACCACGTCGGCCCCCTCGGCCAGCGCGCGACGCGCGGTGGCCGAGCCGATGCCGGTACCCGCGGCCGCGGTCACCACCACCACTTTGCCGTCCAAAAGTCCATGTCCGGGAATTTCTTTCGGCGCGACGGACAATTTCATCCCTTGACCTCCCGCGGCAGGCCGAGCACCCGCTCGGCAATGATGTTGCGCTGAATCTCGTTGGAACCGCCGTAGATGGTGTCGGCCCGGGTGAACAGATACAGCCGCTGCCATTCGTCGAATTCACCGCCGGTCAACGCGAGACCCGGCTTGCCGATCACGTCCATCGCCAGCTCCCCGAGAGAACGATGCCAGTTGGCCCACAACAACTTTGACACGTTGTCCTGGCCGGGTTGCTCAGCGGCCGGCCCTTCCATGGTGGCCAGTGCATAGCTGCGCATCGCCCGCAGCCCGGTCCACGCCCGGGTCAGCCGCTCCCGGATGAACGGGTCGTCGGCGGCGCCGGTACGCCGCGCGAGGTCGACCAACCGCGAAAGCTCACGGGCATAGACGATTTGCTGGCCCAGCGTGGACACGCCGCGCTCAAAGGTCAGCGTCGCCATCGCCACCCGCCATCCGTCACCCGGCCGGCCCACCACCATGCCGGCATCGGTACGCGCGTCGTCGAAGAACACCTCGTTGAATTCCGACGTTCCGGTGATCTGGACGATCGGCCGGATCTGCACCCCGGGCTGATCCAGCGGCACCAGCAAATATGACAGCCCGGCATGCCGTTTGGAGCCCTTCTCGGTGCGCGCCACCACGAAGCACCACTGCGACAGGTGCGCCAGTGACGTCCACACCTTCTGGCCGTTGATCACCCACTGGTCGCCGTCGCGCTCCGCAGTGGTCGACACGTTGGCCAGGTCACTGCCCGCGCCCGGCTCCGAATAGCCTTGGCACCACAGCTCGGTGACGTCGAGAATGCGCGGCAGGAAGCGCTGCTGCTGTTCGGGCGTCCCGAACGCAATCAGGGTCGGGCCCAGCAGCTCCTCGCCGAAGTGGTTGACCTTCACCGGAGCGTCGGCGCGGGCGTACTCCTCGTAGAACGCCACCCGGTGCGCGGTCGGCAGTCCCCGTCCACCGTGTTCGACCGGCCAGCCCAAGCAGGTGAGCCCGGCGGCCGCAAGATGCTGATTCCATGCCCGGCGTTCTTCGAACGCCTCGTGCTCGCGTCCCGGCCCGCCGAGCCCCTTCAGTGCTGCGAATTCGCCGACCAGATTGTCCGCGAGCCACTGGCGGACCTCGGCCCGGAACTCCTCGACGTCCTGCATGACCTGTAGGCTAACCTACCAAGCACTTGCTTTGTTAGGCCGCCGGTGAAGGGCGCCGCGTGCCGCTTAGAGGAGCATTCGATGACCGACGATCCGCGTACCGTGCCCGCGGCTCTGGATCGTCTCGCGGCCATGTTCCCCGAACACGACGTCTTGATCACCGACGACCGGAGCTTCACGGCCACCGCCCTGCGTGCCGAGGTGCACCGGGCCGCGGCGGCGCTGATCGCACTGGGCGTCGAGCCCGGCGATCGAGTGGCCATCTGGTCGCCGAACACCTGGCATTGGGTGGTGGCCTGCCTGGCGATCCAGCACGCCGGCGCGGCCATGGTGCCGCTGAACACCCGCTACACCGCCGAAGAGGCCGCCGACATCCTGGGCCGCACGCGGGCGCCGCTGCTGTTCGCGATGGGCCGGTTCCTCGGCGCCGACCGGGCCGCCGGCCTGAACTCGCAAGCCCTGCCCGCGCTTCGGCACATCGTGCGAATTCCGATCGAGGCCGACGATCCGGTCCACGGCACCTGGGACGAGTTCATCGCCCACGGCACCGACACCCACGCCGTCGAACTGCGCGCGGCCGCCGTCACGCCCGACGACGTCAGCGACATCCTGTTCACCTCGGGAACCACCGGCCGCAGCAAGGGCGTTCTGTGCGCGCACCGGCAGTCGCTCGCGGCCTCGGCGTCGTGGGCGGCCAACGGCAAGATCACCGGCGACGACCGCTATCTGTGCATCAACCCGTTCTTCCACAACTTCGGCTACAAGGCCGGCATCCTGGCCTGCCTGCAGACCGGGGCGACGCTGATCCCGCATCTGACGTTCGATCCGCTGCACACCCTGCAGGCGATCGAGCAGCACCGGATCACGGTGTTGCCCGGGCCGCCCACCATCTACCAGACCCTGCTGGACCATCCGGCGCGCCGCGACTACGACCTGAGCTCGCTGCGGTTCGCGGTGACCGGCGCGGCCACCGTGCCGGTGGTGCTGGTGGAACGCATGCAGTCCGAACTCGATATCGACATCGTGTTGACCGCCTACGGTCTGACCGAGGCCAACGGCATGGGGACGATGTGCCGCCCCGACGACGACGCGGTGACCGTCGCCACCACCTGCGGGCGCCCGTTCGCCGGCTTCGACCTGCGTATCGCAGACACCGGAGAAGTCCTGTTACGCGGACCCAACGTCATGCTGGGCTATCTCGATGACCCGACGGCGACGGCCGCGGCCATCGACTCCGACGGCTGGTTGCACACCGGCGACATCGGTGCCGTCGACGAGGCCGGCAACCTGCGCATCACCGACCGGCTCAAGGACATGTACATCTGCGGTGGATTCAACGTCTACCCCGCCGAGGTAGAGCAGGTGCTGGCCCGGCTGCCCGGCGTGGCCGACGCCGCGGTGATCGGTGTTCCCGACCAGCGGCTGGGAGAAGTCGGCCGAGCCTTCGTGGTGCCCAGGTCCGGCGCGACGCTCGACGAGGCGACGGTAATCTCGTACACCCGTGAGCATTTGGCGAACTTCAAGGCGCCGCGGTCGGTACGGTTCGTCGATGCCTTGCCCCGCAACGCCGGCGGCAAGGTGGTCAAATCACAACTGCGAGAGTTGGCCTGAATGGACCTGGCATTCGATGAGGAAACCCTGGCTTTCCAGGCCGAGGTGCGCGAGTTTCTGGCGGCCAACAAGGACTCGATCCCGACGACGTCCTACGACAACGCCGAAGGCTTTGCCCAGCATCGGATTTGGGATCGGGTACTGTTCGATGCCGGACTGTCGGTGATCACCTGGCCGGAGCAGTACGGCGGCCGCGACGCCCCGCTGCTGCACTGGGTGGTGTTCGAGGAGGAATACTTCCGCGCTGGCGCGCCGGGTAGGGCCAGCGCCAATGGCACCTCGATGCTGGCGCCCACCCTGTTCGCCCACGGAACCCAGCAGCAGCTGGATCGGATTCTGCCGAAAATGGCCAGCGGCGAGCAGATCTGGGCCCAGGCCTGGTCGGAGCCCGAATCCGGCAGCGACCTAGCTTCACTGCGGTCCACCGCCACCAAGACCGAGGGCGGCTGGCTGCTCAACGGGCAGAAGATCTGGAGCTCACGGGCGCCGTTCGCCGACATGGGCTTTGGGTTGTTCCGGTCCGATCCGTCGGCCGAGCGGCACCGCGGCCTCACCTACTTCATGTTCGACCTGAAGGCACCCGGCGTCACGGTGCGGCCCATCGTGCAATTGGGCGGCGACACCGGCTTCGGCGAGATCTTCCTCGACGACGTCTTCGTTCCCGACGAGGATGTCATCGGCACCCCGAACGACGGCTGGCGTGCGGCCATGAGCACGTCGAGCAACGAACGCGGCATGTCGCTGCGTAGCCCCGCCCGCTTCCTGGCGGTGGCGGAGCGGCTGGTGCAACTGTGGAAAGCCAACGGCTCCCCACCGGAATTCGCCGACCGCGTCGCCGACGGGTGGATCAAGGCGCAGGCCTACCGGCTGCAGACCTTCGGCACGGTCACCCGGCTCGCCGGCGGCGGCGAGCTGGGCGCCGAATCGTCGGTAACCAAGGTGTTCTGGTCGGAGCTCGACGTGGAATTGCATCAGACCGCGCTGGACATCCTGGCAGCGGACGCAGAGCTGGCCGGCCCGTGGACCGATGGGCTGTTGTTCGCCCTGGGCGGACCAATCTATGCGGGCACCAACGAAATCCAGCGCAACATCATTTCGGAACGGCTGCTGGGCCTGCCGCGAGAGAAGAAGTGACCGTGGACTTTGCCCTTGATCAACAACAACGTGATTTCGCCGCCAGCATCGACGCGGCGCTGGGTGCTGCCGATCTGCCCGGCGCGGTTCGCGCCTGGTCGGCCGGCGATGCGGCGCCCGGCCGCAAGGTGTGGCAGCAATTGGCCAACCTTGGCGTCACCGCACTCAACATTCCGGAGAAGTTCGACGGTCTGGGGGCCGATCCGGTGGACCTGGTGGTTGCGCTGGAACGGCTTGGCCGCTGGTGTGTTCCCGGCCCGGTCACCGAATCCATCGCCGTGGCACCGGTTTTGCTTGCCACTGACGATCAGGCCGAGCGCTGCGCCGGCCTGGCATCGGGTGAGCTGATCGCCACCGTCGCACTACCGCCGCAGGTGCCGCGCGCCGTCGACGCCGACACCGCGGGGCTGGTGTTACTGGCCGGTGAGGCCGGTGTCGCCGAAGGCACGCCGGGCCGGCGCCATGCGTCCGTCGACCCCAGCCGTCGCCTCTACGACGTGGCGGCGACCGGCGAATCCTGGCACGCAGACATCAACCGCGCCTACGAGTTCGGCGTATTGGCCACGGCGGCACAACTGGTGGGTGCCGCCGAAGCACTGCTGAGCGCGGCCGTCGACTATGCCAAGCAGCGGACGCAGTTCGGCCGGGTCATCGGCTCGTATCAGGCGATCAAGCACAAACTCGCCGACGTCCACATCGCGGTCGAGCTGGCCCGTCCGCTGGTTTACGGCGCGGCGCTGTCGTTGGCGCCGCGGGACGTCAGTGCGGCGAAAGCAGCGGCATCCGAGGCGGGTCTGCTGGCGGCTCGCTCGGCGTTACAGACTCACGGCGCCATCGGATTCACCCAGGAACACGACCTGTCGCTGTGGCTGCTGAAGGTGCAGGCGCTGCGTTCGGCCTGGGGTACACCGGAGGAGCATCGACGGCGAGTGCTGGAGGCGTTATGACTGACGAACGGCAGATGCTGCGCGAGACCGTCGCCGCCCTGGTGGCCAAGCACGCAAGTCCAGCCGCGGTGCGAGCGGCGATGGAGTCAGACCGCGGCTACGACGAGGCGCTGTGGCGGCTACTGTGCGAACAAGTCGGCGCCGCCGCTTTGGTCGTCCCGGAGGAACTCGGCGGAGCCGGCGGCGAGTTAGCCGACGCCGCAACGGTTTTACAAGAGCTGGGCCGGTCGCTGGTGCCCGCACCGCTGCTGGGCACCACGCTCGCGGAACTGGCGCTACTGACCGCACCCGAGCCGGACGCCGAGTCGCTCACCCGGCTCGCCGAGGGTACCTCGATCGGCGCGCTGGTCCTCGACCCCGACTACGTCGTCAACGGTGACGTCGCCGACGTCGTCGTCGCCGCGGACGAGGGCCAACTGAGCAGGTGGACTCGCTTCACCGCGCAGCCCGTCGCCACCATGGATCCCACCCGCCGGCTGGCCCGCATGCAGCCGCAGGAAACCCGGAAGATCGGCGCCGACCCCGGACTGGCCGGCATAGCGGCAATTCTGCTGGCCGCCGAGCAGATCGGCGCCGCCGAACGCTGCCTGGAACTGACGGTCGAATACACCAAGAGCCGAGTGCAATTCGGCCGCCCGATCGGCAGCTTCCAGGCACTCAAGCATCGGATGGCCGATCTGTACGTGACGGTCGCAGCGGCGCGGTCCGTCGTCGCCGACGCCTGCAATGACCCCACCCCCGCCAATGCGGCCACCGCACGACTGGCTGCCTGCGAAGCGCTCAGCGCCGTGGCCGCCGAGGGCATCCAGTTGCACGGTGGCATCGCGATCACCTGGGAGCATGACATGCACCTGTATTTCAAACGGGCGCACGGCAGTACGCACCTGCTGGATTCACCACGAGACTTGCTGCGCCAGCTGGAGTCCGAGGTGCTTTCCGCACCATGACCCATCGTGTGGCCCGGCGCGCGGGCATTCCACCGTTTCACGTGATGGACGTCTGGCTGGCGGCCGCCGAGCGCCAGCGCACCCACGGCGATCTGGTCAATCTCTCGGCGGGTCAGCCCAGCGCCGGCGCCCCGGAACCGGTACGCGCCGCGGCGGCCGCCGCCCTGCATCTCAACCAGCTGGGTTACACGGTGGCACTGGGTATTCCGGAGCTGCGTGCCGCGATCGCGGCGGACTACGAGCGCCAGCACGGCATCACGGTCGGCCCCGACGCGGTGGTGGTCACCACCGGTTCCTCGGGCGGCTTCCTGCTCACCTTCCTGGCATGCTTCGATGTCGGCGACCGGGTCGCGATGGCCAGTCCCGGCTATCCCTGTTATCGGAACATCCTGTCAGCGTTGGGATGTGAGGTGGTGGAGATACCGTGCGGGCCGGCGACCCGGTTTCAGCCCACCGTGCAGATGCTCGCCGAACTCGACCCGCCGGTGCAGGGGCTGGTCGTGGCCAGCCCGGCCAATCCCACCGGCACCGTCATCCCGCCCGCCGAGTTGTCGGCGATCGCGTCGTGGTGCGACGAATCCGGGGTCCGGCTGATCAGCGATGAGGTCTATCACGGCCTGGTGTACGAAGGGGCACCGCAGACCAGCTGCGCTTGGCAGACCTCACGGAACGCGGTGGTGGTCAACAGCTTTTCCAAGTACTACGCAATGACCGGCTGGCGACTGGGTTGGCTGCTGGTGCCGACGGAGCTGCGCCGGGCGGTTGACTGCCTCACCGGCAACTTCACCATCTGCCCGCCGGTGCTGTCGCAGATCGCCGCGGTATCGGCGTTCACCCCCGAGGCGACCGCGGAAGCCGACGGCAATCTGCGGCACTATGCGCTCAATCGCTCGATGCTGCTCGACGGCCTGCGTCGCATCGGAGTTGATCGGCTGGCTCCCACCGACGGCGCGTTCTACGTCTACGCCGACGTTTCGGACTTCACCACCGACTCGCTGGGCTTCTGCTCGAGGTTGCTGGCCGACACCGGCGTGGCGATCGCACCAGGGGTCGACTTCGACACCGCGCGGGGCAACTCGTTTGTCCGGATGTCGTTCGCCGGGCCGACCAGCGACATCGAAGAAGCCCTGCGCCGAATACAGTCCTGGCTGCCGGGGAGCTGATTGTTCGCCCGCGACGGGCTCGCCCTTCAGTTGTCGCCGAAACAGACTTGGTCGATGCGGGCTTCGAGGGCACCGCGTTCGCCGACATCTGCCACGTTGATGCCGAAGCGCCCGCTCAGCGCGTCGACAACCGCGGCCGCGTCCTCGAGCACGGTCTTCTCGGTCCGGCCGCCGCGATGGACCGCCAGGATCCGGCCCGTCAAGTTCCACCGCGCGTCCTCGGTCACGGTGGCAGCCATCAAACCGGTGACAAAGTGCGACGACGGGTGTGTCGAGACAAACCAACTGCCCACCTTCAGGTCGATCGGCGGCCGGCTGATCGTGCTGAATTCATAGAGCGGCTGCCACTCGTCGCGAACCAGCGCCTGCAGCACTAGCCCGTCGCCACGGTCATCGAGCCGGTACGGTTCATGCGTCGTTTGCTGGACGCATCGGGTCCGCAGCCGCAGCGGCGACGTCGGCGTCTGCCCCCCGAAACCGGCGTCCACCAGATACGAACCGTCCGAACCGGGAAAACTCACCGCGAGCACGGTGTGCGTCTGTGCCGGCAGCGGCGCATCCGGCGGCGCCATCCACACCACCCGCCCGGCCAGCCGCCGCGGCCGAAACCCGAGTTCGGCCAGCACGTTGCCGATCAGCCCATTGTGCTCGTAGCAGTAACCGCCGCGGCGCCGGTGGACGAGCTTGTCCATCAGCGATTCGGGGCTCAGGTCGTCAACCGGCACCCCCATCAGCGGATCGAGGTTCTCGAACGGAATCGCCCGGGTGTGGGCGCTCACCAGCTCCCGCAACACCGCCAGGGTAGGTTCGGTGGGACCGCGATAGCCGATGCGTTCGAAGTACGCGTTGAGATCCAGCGCCATAGCCCCATTTTGCTGGCTGGCGCACGACTTCGACAGCCGTATACCCAAGGGGGTATTATGGCGTTAGTTCGCCCGAGATCGGGAAAGTTGCAGAAGGAGGAGCCAGTGGCTGACGTCGAGCTCTACATCGATCCGGTATGCCCCTTCGCCTGGGCCGCTTCGCGATGGCTGCTCGATGCCGCGCACAAGACGGACACACCGGTCACGCTGCGGCAGATGAACCTGGCCGTACTCAACGAGGGCAACGACCTCAACCCGAAACAACAGCAGATGATGGATCGATCACGACGGCTCGGTCGGCTGTTCGCCGCGGTCGCCAGCCAGCACGGGCCGGACGCATTCGCACGGCTTTACGACTCGGTCGGCGCCCGTATCCATGTGCGTGGGAAAGAAATGTCCACCGATGAGGTCCGCAAATCCCTGACCGAATGCGGACTTGACGAATCACTTGCCGAATCGCTAGACGACAGTGCACTCGACGAGGCCGCCAGGCGCGCGCACCAAGCCAGCCAGGACACTCTGGGCGGCTCGGCCGGCAGCCCGATCATCGCGGTCGACGGGCGCGGGTTTTTCGGGCCGGTGCTGACCGGGATACCCGGCAGCGACGACGGCGTCCGCCTGCTCGAGGCCGTCATCACCGCCGCGACCACGCCCGAATTCGCCGTGCTGCAACGGCCTTACCAGGGGCCGCCCGTTCTCTAGGAGGCTCGCTGAATGTGTCACGCCGTCAGGTGCCGCACCTGCGGGAAAGTGACGTGGGCCGGTTGCGGCGCGCACGTTGATCAGGTCCGCGCGGCGGTGCCGGAATCGCAGTGGTGTCCAGGTCACCCGAACCAATCCCCCAGGCGCTTGTGGCATCCACGGCGCACCTAGCCGCACCAGCAACCCGGCTCTAACTACTACCTACGTACGTAGGTAGTATTTTGGTGACCACCGGCCGCGAAGTCTCGCCAATCGACGGAAAGGGATCACCATGCAACGGCGCCTAACCGCCTCGCTTGCCATCACTGCTGCTGCCGCGATGATCGTCACAGCCTGCGGCTCTTCCGGAGCACGATCTGACCCGGCCAATACGCTGACTTCGTCATCCAGCAGGCCCACCGGCCAGAGCGCACGCGTACCTGCCCAACTGCAGTTCACCGCCAAAACTATTGATGGGCACACGTTTTCGGGTGACAGTTTGGCGGGAAGAGCCGCGGTGTTGTGGTTCTGGACGCCCTGGTGCCCAAAGTGCCAGCATGAGGCACCGATCGCGGCGGACGTCGCCGGGGCGCACCCGCGCGTGACGTTCGTTGGGGTGGCCGCGCGGGACCAGGTGTTGGCGATGCAGGGCTTCGTAGACAAATACAAATTGAGCGGCTTCATTCAGCTAGCCGATACCGACGGGGTGATCTGGGCAAGATTCGGCGTAACGCAGCAACCGGCGTGGGCGTTCGTGAGCGCCAACGGCGACGTCGACGTCGTCAAAGGTTCGCTGACTCAGTCTGAATTGAACGAGCGGGTCGACAGGCTGGTCAGCCGGTGATCGATGCCACAGCACTGAGCTTTGCCCTGGGCGCCGGACTGGTAGCTGCCCTCAATCCATGTGGATTTGCTTTCCTGCCAAGCTATTTGGGCTTGGTGATCGCCGGTAGTCAGGGAGTCTCACGTCCGAGAGCCCTGATCCGCGCCGGCGCCGCGACCGCGGGAATGTCCGTCGGATTCCTGACGGTCTTCGGCATTTTTGGGCTACTCGTCGCACCGGTGATCGCGTCGGCGCAAAGGTACCTGCCGTTTGCCACCGTGGTCATCGGGATCCTCCTGGTGGCTTTGGCTGTCTGGTTGCTGGCCGGAAAGGACGTCAGCATCATCCTGCCGAAACGCGCGGGTGGTACGCCGACAAGGCGGCTTACCTCCATGTACGGCTACGGCGTGGGTTACGCGATTGCGTCACTTTCGTGCACCGTCGCACCGTTTCTCGCCGTCATCAGCACCACGTTCAGGCAGGGTGCGGTGCTTTCGGGCGTGCTGGCTTTCGTCGCGTACGCAGGCGGAATGACGATCACGGTGGGGGTGGCAGCGCTGACGGTTGCCCTGGCCGGCTCCGCGGCCACCGCGACGTTTCGGCGTGTTCTGCCCTTCGTAGGCCGAATAGTCGGCGTAATCGTGCTGCTGACCGGGCTATATGTCATGTATTACGGCTACTACGAACTGCGGCTCTATTTTGCCAATGCCGAAGCCGATGACCCCGTGATCGGGGCCGCTAACGCCGTGCAGGAGTGGCTGATTCAGTTGGTCGACGGGCTGAGCCCATGGTCCCTCGTCGGCGCCTTGGTTGCGCTGGTCGCCGTGGGAGTGTGCTGGCATACCCTGCTTCGATGGCGCGCCCCGAACCGCAATGCGCTCGTCACAGATGACAGGCCAGCCCGACCGCCAACGGAGTGATTACCGCAAAAGCAATTGTCGTAGCGAGAATTACCCGCTCATGCAAACGCCTGCGGCGCGATATCGGGTTGGTTAGCCGGCTCGCGCGGGCCAGCGTGGCGGTGCCCGCCGCGCCGAGCGCCGTCGACGCCATCGCCGGCGGCGCCCCTGTCAGCGCCAGCAGTCCGCGTAGCAATGCCATCTTCCCGTGACGCCGCACCGCGACATCATCAGCACACATCTCCAATAGGTCCGCGACCATTTCCGCTGCCGTGCAAAACAGTGTCAATCGCGGCAGGCTCGCAGCAATTGCCCGCAGCACCATGAGCAGGTCATGATGGCGACCGGCCAAGTGAGCGTACTCATGCGCCAGCACAGCCGCCAGCTGCGGCTCGTCGAGGCGGTCCAGGGCAGCGGTGGTGACCACCACGACAGGGTCGGGGCGAGCGGTTACGCAATAGGCAGCGGGATGCGGCGCCGGAACAACTACCAGGTCAGGCCGCCCATACCGGTCACCGCCGCCTCCGATCACCCGAGCAGCAGATGCGTGCAGGCGACTGCGTGATCGTTGCCGCAGCCACTGATGTGCGACGCGCCAGCTGACGACGGTGGTGGCCAGCAGGCTGGCAAACAACAGGCCCATGGCCATGGCCGACGCAATTGCGTGCGGCAATCCCAGCTGGCCGGTGACCCCTAACGCCTTGAAGCACAAAGTTGGTTCCCGGTGGCGCCAGATGCTGTCGAGCACTGCGGCGCAAAGGAACACGAGCGCAGCCAACCACGCTGCAATAGCGGCAACCACCGCTGTCAGCCAGGAGGCCACGGCAAGCTGAGGCCGCACACCCGTGCCGGTGACACGTCGTAGCAGCAGGGGGCCCAGCCACGTCAACATCGACGCATAAAGGAGCAACAAAAGAGCCGCGTTCACGATTCTTGCCGATCAATGAACCGACGCAGCGCGTCGCGGACCCGCGCCGATTCATCCTCGTCCATCTGCTTGAGAAAAAACGCCAGCACCAAGTCCGAATCTCCCCCGGTATCGAAGGCATCGCGCATCAATCTCGCCGAATGTTCCTCGCGGGTCATAGTCGGCCAATAGCGGAAAGCCTTGCCCACCCGTTCCCGCTGCAACCAGCCCTTGCGGTGCAAGTTGTCCATGGTGGACATCACCGTGGTGTAGGCGATCTGGCGATCATGCGCCAAGTCGTCAAGAATATCGCGCACGGTGACGACCTCGCCGCGGTTCCACACGCGGTCCATGATCACTGCCTCGAGCTCGCCGAAACGCCGAACCTGCACAGCTTTCTCTCTCGTACCCCTGGAATTGTCGACGGCTACAACAGTAGCCACATATCTCGCGGCTCGCTCAGCGTCGCCCCGAAAAGCCCCTGAGCACTGGGCGATTCTCGCGTAACCCGGACCACAATTGATTTCAGCGAGCGCCAAGGCGCCGTGTCGTCGGTCGACCGGCACTGCGAAAGCGATTCGGCAACGATTGCCGTCGAACAGTATGCCCGTGAGTTCATATTCGCTACGCTTGACTCGCGACTCTCACGGCATGGAGGTAGAGCGCCAAGACATGGCTGAAGACCCGGGGGCTGCCGGCTCGGCACCTGCACAGAGCGGGATCGCCGCGGAGTTGGCCTCCGCCGGATTCGAGGACGCGCGCCAGGTGGCTCGAGGCGGCGCCGGAGTGGTGTACCGCTGTCGCGAGACGGCGCTGGGACGAAATGTCGCGGTCAAAGTGCTGCCGTCGCATTTCGACGACGACAGCAGGGAACGTTTCCTGCGTGAGGGCTACGCGATGGGCGGGCTCTCGGGGCATCCAAACATCGTCAACATCCTGCGGGTCGGCATCACCGAAAGCGACCGGCCCTACATCGTGATGCCCTACTACGCGGCGGATTCGCTGGCGGTACGGTTGCGCCGGGAGGGGCCGATCCCCTGGCCGGAGGCGTTGGAGATCGGCGTGAAATTGTGCGGGGCGCTGGAAACCGCGCACCGGGTCGGCACCTTGCACCGCGACATCAAGCCGGCGAATGTCCTGGTCAACGACTACGGCGAGCCGCAGCTGACCGACTTCGGGATCGCCCACATCGAGGGCGGCTTCGAAACGGCGGTCGGGGTCTTCTCCGGCACAATCGACTACACCGCGCCCGAGGTGATGACCGGTAATCCGGCGACGGTCGTCGCCGACGTCTACTCGCTGGGCGCCACACTTTATGCACTGATCGCGGGCAGCGCCGCACACGAACGCAAGAAGGGCGAAGACCTCGTCGCGCAATACCTGCGGATCAGTTCCACCGGGGTTCCGGACCTGCGTCCGGACGGAATCCCGGATGCGGTGTGCTCGGCGATCGAGAAGGCGATGTCCATCGACCCGGCCGAACGGCCCGTGTCGGCCGCCGAACTCGGCCGTGAGCTGCAGGCGGCGCAGCGCCGCAACGGCTTGAAGCCCGCGTCGATGGCGATCACCAACATGCGTGCGCGCACCACCGATGCCTCAACGGATGTCCCGGAAACGCCTCCAGTATCGCCCGCGATACTGAGCCCGGAAGCTCAGGTGCCGCTGCGCACGTCTTCGACCGTTCCGCTCAAGGGTCCGCAGCCCGCCGCCAGGGCGGGCGGCGCCGCTGCGCTCCAACCGCCGAGCGCCGCGGGGCAACGGCCGTCCTCGTTGCTGCCGTCGCAGTCCGTCGATCACCGGCGGTCACCGGGAACAGACACCGCCTTTGAGCCCGGGCACCTCGGTGACACCCAGGCGCAGCTACGGGCCTCGTCGAGCAGGGCGGAGTCGCCCCGGCAGCCCGCGGAATGGACCGGCGCCACCCCGCCGATCGAGCCGCCGAAGGGTCCGGGGCAAGAGGGCCCTGCGGGTCCGGCCGCGCCCGACAGACCCGGCGTAGGGAAGCCCCCCGGGGACGGGTGGCGTCGTGGTTCGCCGAGCCGGACAGGAAGCGCAACCGCATCCTGTTGACCGCGGCGGCGGCCGTCGCCGTGGTGCTGTTGGTGGCCGGCGGAGTCTTCCTGGTGGCATCGCACGACAACGGCGCCCACCAGACCGTCTCTGGTCAACCGGGCACCCAGGCGCCGGTTCAGTGGAAGCCGATCACCAATGCGCGGGTCGCCCGCGATGCGGCGGCGACCACCCAAGTCGACGGCACGATCTGGATCTTCGGCGGGGTTCGGGCCGACGGCACCGTCACCGGTCTGCACGAGGGCTACGACCCCGTGATCGACAGCTGGAAGGGCGGCGACGACTTGCCGGTTCCGGTTCAGCACGCGATGGCGGTGACCTGGCAGGGCAACCCCATCGTCCTGGGCGGCTGGCGCACTGAGGGCTCCAAAAAGGTTGCTACCGAACAAGTTTGGCGAGTGGTCAATAGCCGCTGGGTGGAGCTGCCGCATCTGTTGCAGCCCCGGGCGGGCGCGGCCGCGGCCGCGGTGGGAGACCGCATCGTCGTCACCGGCGGGGTGGACGCCAACGGCGCCCTGCTGAACACGACCGAGGTCTTCGACGGCAACTCCTGGACCCTTGGCGCTCCGATACCGACGCCGCGGCAGATGCTGGCCGCGGCCTCGGACGGAAAGCTGGTGTACGCCGTGGGCGGAAACGACGCGAAGTCCGACCTGGCGACGGTCGAGGCATACGATCCGGCCGCGAAAACCTGGACGCCGCTGCCCGAGCTGGCGCAACCACGCAGTGACCTCGGCGTCGCGATCACCGATGGACGCCTGGTGGCGGTCGGCGGGATGTCGGCCGGACAGGTCCTCAAGAGCGTGGCTGTGTTTGATCTGATGACCAGAACATGGGCCGGCTTGCCCGATATGGAGACCGCACGGCACGGGATGGCGGTCGACACGGTCGAGAAGTCGGTGTATGCGATCGGCGGTTCGACCGCCGCAGGCGACGACCAGGCGACCTCGTCGGCCGAAATGCTGAAGCTGCCCGCGCGCAAAATCCAGCCGGCGGCGCAGTGGCGGACGTTGCCGGACGCACCGACGGCCCGCCTGATGATGGCGTGGGCCGTACTGGACAACAAGATCTGGATCATGGGTGGCGTGCGGGAAGGCGTTGGGCTCACGACCGTCGAGAGCTACGACCCGCACACCGGATCCTGGCAACCCGGGCCGCCGCTGCCCATCCGGTTGCACCACGCGACGGCGGCGACCTACCGGGGCGAGGTGGTGGTGCTCGGCGGTGCGAGCGAGAACCTCGCGGATGCCTCCAACAAGGTGTTCGCCTTGCGCGGCAACAGCTGGGTGGAGTTGCCGAGCCTCAGCCACGCTCGGGCGGCGGCGGCAGCGGCGGTGGTTGGTGACAAGCTCGTCGTCGTCGGCGGGCAAAACGCCAAGCAGCTCGTCGCGCAGACCGAGGTTTTCGACGGCAGTTCGTGGAAGGATGCGCCCGACCTGCCAACGCCCCGCGAGCATTTGGCTGCGGTGTCAGACGGCACTTACGTGTATGCGATCGGCGGGCGATTCCTGTCGGCCGACAAGAACTCCGCTGCCTTTGAACGCTTCGACCCGCAAGCGGGTAAGTGGACCAAGTTGGTGGGCATGCCCACCCCGCGCGGAAGTTACGGCGCCGCGTTCATCGACGGGCGAATCGTGGTGGTCGGCGGCGAAGAGCCCACCCGCGTGCTCGGAGTTGTCGAGATGTATGACATCGCGGACGGAAAGTGGAGCACGCTACCTGCGCTGCCGACCCCGCGGCACGCCGAGGTGGTCGCGACCGTGGGCAACACCGTGTACTGCATCGGCGGCGCGGACCGGCCCACCCACGAAGGCCCCATCGCCAACGTCGAGGCCCTCGACTTCATGTAGCGGCCGTCGCTTCGCGGGCGGTTGTGTGGTGGCGGTTGCCGGGCCGATGTGATCCGGCCAGCTACCAACGGCTTTCCATGTCGGCTCGGTCACCACGTACAGCATGCGTTCAGGCGACGTCTGTTTCCGGCACGTCGATGCCCCGCGACCTCGGTCAAACCTCGTGTGATGGCGGGTGTCTCGGGTTCGGGGGATGACTCACGTGCTCACCGGGACGACTGGCATGGCCGCGGCGTCGAGTGTGCGGTGACGGCTTTGACTGTGGATGTAGGGCGGGGCACGCCCACGATCGGCCGCCCTGACGGCACGCTCGGCGGTCGGGTGGCCGGAGGGGATTGCACCCTCCGGCTCCCACAGATCCGGACATGAACCTCTCGATTCATCCGGCTCTTGTCATCTTGATCACCAGACGGCGGGGACGGTGGTGGTCCATTGCCAGTGCGCGAGGAAACGCGGGTACTGCGTCAATTGCGTGCGGCAATCCCAGCTGGCCGGTGACCCCTAACGCCTTGAAGCACAAAGTTGGTTCCCGGTGGCGCCAGATGCTGTCGAGCACTGCGGCGCAAAGGAACACGAGCGCAGCCAACCACGCTGCAATAGCGGCAACCACCGCTGTCAGCCAGGAGGCCACGGCAAGCTGAGGCCGCACACCCGTGCCGGTGACACGTCGTAGCAGCAGGGGGCCCAGCCACGTCAACATCGACGCATAAAGGAGCAACAAAAGAGCCGCGTTCACGATTCTTGCCGATCAATGAACCGACGCAGCGCGTCGCGGACCCGCGCCGATTCATCCTCGTCCATCTGCTTGAGAAAAAACGCCAGCACCAAGTCCGAATCTCCCCCGGTATCGAAGGCATCGCGCATCAATCTCGCCGAATGTTCCTCGCGGGTCATAGTCGGCCAATAGCGGAAAGCCTTGCCCACCCGTTCCCGCTGCAACCAGCCCTTGCGGTGCAAGTTGTCCATGGTGGACATCACCGTGGTGTAGGCGATCTGGCGATCATGCGCCAAGTCGTCAAGAATATCGCGCACGGTGACGACCTCGCCGCGGTTCCACACGCGGTCCATGATCACTGCCTCGAGCTCGCCGAAACGCCGAACCTGCACAGCTTTCTCTCTCGTACCCCTGGAATTGTCGACGGCTACAACAGTAGCCACATATCTCGCGGCTCGCTCAGCGTCGCCCCGAAAAGCCCCTGAGCACTGGGCGATTCTCGCGTAACCCGGACCACAATTGATTTCAGCGAGCGCCAAGGCGCCGTGTCGTCGGTCGACCGGCACTGCGAAAGCGATTCGGCAACGATTGCCGTCGAACAGTATGCCCGTGAGTTCATATTCGCTACGCTTGACTCGCGACTCTCACGGCATGGAGGTAGAGCGCCAAGACATGGCTGAAGACCCGGGGGCTGCCGGCTCGGCACCTGCACAGAGCGGGATCGCCGCGGAGTTGGCCTCCGCCGGATTCGAGGACGCGCGCCAGGTGGCTCGAGGCGGCGCCGGAGTGGTGTACCGCTGTCGCGAGACGGCGCTGGGACGAAATGTCGCGGTCAAAGTGCTGCCGTCGCATTTCGACGACGACAGCAGGGAACGTTTCCTGCGTGAGGGCTACGCGATGGGCGGGCTCTCGGGGCATCCAAACATCGTCAACATCCTGCGGGTCGGCATCACCGAAAGCGACCGGCCCTACATCGTGATGCCCTACTACGCGGCGGATTCGCTGGCGGTACGGTTGCGCCGGGAGGGGCCGATCCCCTGGCCGGAGGCGTTGGAGATCGGCGTGAAATTGTGCGGGGCGCTGGAAACCGCGCACCGGGTCGGCACCTTGCACCGCGACATCAAGCCGGCGAATGTCCTGGTCAACGACTACGGCGAGCCGCAGCTGACCGACTTCGGGATCGCCCACATCGAGGGCGGCTTCGAAACGGCGGTCGGGTTCTTCTCCGGCACAATCGACTACACCGCGCCCGAGGTGATGACCGGTAATCCGGCGACGGTCGTCGCCGACGTCTACTCGCTGGGCGCCACACTTTATGCACTGATCGCGGGCAGCGCCGCACACGAACGCAAGAAGGGCGAAGACCTCGTCGCGCAATACCTGCGGATCAGTTCCACCGGGGTTCCGGACCTGCGTCCGGACGGAATCCCGGATGCGGTGTGCTCGGCGATCGAGAAGGCGATGTCCATCGACCCGGCCGAACGGCCCGTGTCGGCCGCCGAACTCGGCCGTGAGCTGCAGGCGGCGCAGCGCCGCAACGGCTTGAAGCCCGCGTCGATGGCGATCACCAACATGCGTGCGCGCACCACCGATGCCTCAACGGATGTCCCGGAAACGCCTCCAGTATCGCCCGCGATACTGAGCCCGGAAGCTCAGGTGCCGCTGCGCACGTCTTCGACCGTTCCGCTCAAGGGTCCGCAGCCCGCCGCCAGGGCGGGCGGCGCCGCTGCGCTCCAACCGCCGAGCGCCGCGGGGCAACGGCCGTCCTCGTTGCTGCCGTCGCAGTCCGTCGATCACCGGCGGTCACCGGGAACAGACACCGCCTTTGAGCCCGGGCACCTCGGTGACACCCAGGCGCAGCTACGGGCCTCGTCGAGCAGGGCGGAGTCGCCCCGGCAGCCCGCGGAATGGACCGGCGCCACCCCGCCGATCGAGCCGCCGAAGGGTCCGGGGCAAGAGGGCCCTGCGGGTCCGGCCGCGCCCGACAGACCCGGCGTAGGGAAGCCCCCCGGGGACGGGTGGCGTCGTGGTTCGCCGAGCCGGACAGGAAGCGCAACCGCATCCTGTTGACCGCGGCGGCGGCCGTCGCCGTGGTGCTGTTGGTGGCCGGCGGAGTCTTCCTGGTGGCATCGCACGACAACGGCGCCCACCAGACCGTCTCTGGTCAACCGGGCACCCAGGCGCCGGTTCAGTGGAAGCCGATCACCAATGCGCGGGTCGCCCGCGATGCGGCGGCGACCACCCAAGTCGACGGCACGATCTGGATCTTCGGCGGGGTTCGGGCCGACGGCACCGTCACCGGTCTGCACGAGGGCTACGACCCCGTGATCGACAGCTGGAAGGGCGGCGACGACTTGCCGGTTCCGGTTCAGCACGCGATGGCGGTGACCTGGCAGGGCAACCCCATCGTCCTGGGCGGCTGGCGCACTGAGGGCTCCAAAAAGGTTGCTACCGAACAAGTTTGGCGAGTGGTCAATAGCCGCTGGGTGGAGCTGCCGCATCTGTTGCAGCCCCGGGCGGGCGCGGCCGCGGCCGCGGTGGGAGACCGCATCGTCGTCACCGGCGGGGTGGACGCCAACGGCGCACTGCTGAACACGACCGAGGTCTTCGACGGCAACTCCTGGACCCTTGGCGCTCCGATACCGACGCCGCGGCAGATGCTGGCCGCGGCCTCGGACGGAAAGCTGGTGTACGCCGTGGGCGGAAACGACGCGAAGTCCGACCTGGCGACGGTCGAGGCATACGATCCGGCCGCGAAAACCTGGACGCCGCTGCCCGAGCTGGCGCAACCACGCAGTGACCTCGGCGTCGCGATCACCGATGGACGCCTGGTGGCGGTCGGCGGGATGTCGGCCGGACAGGTCCTCAAGAGCGTGGCTGTGTTTGATCTGATGACCAGAACATGGGCCGGCTTGCCCGATATGGAGACCGCACGGCACGGGATGGCGGTCGACACGGTCGAGAAGTCGGTGTATGCGATCGGCGGTTCGACCGCCGCAGGCGACGACCAGGCGACCTCGTCGGCCGAAATGCTGAAGCTGCCCGCGCGCAAAATCCAGCCGGCGGCGCAGTGGCGGACGTTGCCGGACGCACCGACGGCCCGCCTGATGATGGCGTGGGCCGTACTGGACAACAAGATCTGGATCATGGGTGGCGTGCGGGAAGGCGTTGGGCTCACGACCGTCGAGAGCTACGACCCGCACACCGGATCCTGGCAACCCGGGCCGCCGCTGCCCATCCGGTTGCACCACGCGACGGCGGCGACCTACCGGGGCGAGGTGGTGGTGCTCGGCGGTGCGAGCGAGAACCTCGCGGATGCCTCCAACAAGGTGTTCGCCTTGCGCGGCAACAGCTGGGTGGAGTTGCCGAGCCTCAGCCACGCTCGGGCGGCGGCGGCAGCGGCGGTGGTTGGTGACAAGCTCGTCGTCGTCGGCGGGCAAAACGCCAAGCAGCTCGTCGCGCAGACCGAGGTTTTCGACGGCAGTTCGTGGAAGGATGCGCCCGACCTGCCAACGCCCCGCGAGCATTTGGCTGCGGTGTCAGACGGCACTTACGTGTATGCGATCGGCGGGCGATTCCTGTCGGCCGACAAGAACTCCGCTGCCTTTGAACGCTTCGACCCGCAAGCGGGTAAGTGGACCAAGTTGGTGGGCATGCCCACCCCGCGCGGAAGTTACGGCGCCGCGTTCATCGACGGGCGAATCGTGGTGGTCGGCGGCGAAGAGCCCACCCGCGTGCTCGGAGTTGTCGAGATGTATGACATCGCGGACGGAAAGTGGAGCACGCTACCTGCGCTGCCGACCCCGCGGCACGCCGAGGTGGTCGCGACCGTGGGCAACACCGTGTACTGCATCGGCGGCGCGGACCGGCCCACCCACGAAGGCCCCATCGCCAACGTCGAGGCCCTCGACTTCATGTAGCGGCCGTCGCTTCGCGGGCGGTTGTGTGGTGGCGGTTGCCGGGCCGATGTGATCCGGCCAGCTACCAACGGCTTTCCATGTCGGCTCGGTCACCACGTACAGCATGCGTTCAGGCGACGTCTGTTTCCGGCACGTCGATGCCCCGCGACCTCGGTCAAACCTCGTGTGATGGCGGGTGTCTCGGGTTCGGGGGATGACTCACGTGCTCACCGGGACGACTGGCATGGCCGCGGCGTCGAGTGTGCGGTGACGGCTTTGACTGTGGATGTAGGGCGGGGCACGCCCACGATCGGCCGCCCTGACGGCACGCTCGGCGGTCGGGTGGCCGGAGGGGATTGCACCCTCCGGCTCCCACAGATCCGGACATGAACCTCTCGATTCATCCGGCTCTTGTCATCTTGATCACCAGACGGCGGGGACGGTGGTGGTCCATTGCCAGTGCGCGAGGAAACGCGGGTACTGCGTGGTGACCCGCTGCCATGCCTGCTGGAACGCACCGCGGCTCCGATACCGCCGATATTTGTTGCGGACCCAACGCATCAGGTAGGCGTTGATGCGCGCCAGGAGAGGATGCAGCGCCGACCGGAAGAAGGCGCCGTAGTAGTTCATCCAGCCCCGCACGATGGGGTTGATCCAGCGTGCAAGGTCAGCGAAGGATCGCCCGGTGCGATGGTGCAGTCGCCAGGACCGCACCTCCCGGCCGATCTTCGTCAAGGCGTCCCTGCTGATCGCGGGCAAAAACGACAGGAACGTGTGTCCGTCTTTGGCCCGCATCCCGCGCGGACGGAACGTGAAACCCAGAAACGTGAACGACGTGTGCGCATAGTCACCACGCCGGTTAGCGTCCTTGCAGTACACGATCCGGGTCTTGTCGGGATGCAGCCGCAACCCGACCTCGCCCATCCTGTCGTGCAGCGCGGCCAACACCTGGTGGGCTTGGCGCTCGGTGACACAGTGCACCACCGCGTCATCGACGTAGCGTTCAAAGCGGACACTCGGGAACTCCCGGGCCATCCACATGTCAAACGCATAGTGCAGAAACAGGTTGGCCAGCACGGGCGAGACCGGCGACCCTTGTGGGGTGCCCCGGTCTCGCTGTTGCAGGGTGCCATCAGGCAATGCCACCGGAGCTTGTAGCCACCGGCGCACATACAGCATCACCCACGGCAGATCGGTGTTGACCGCCACCGCTTTTAGCATCAGGTCCCAAGACACGCTGTCGAAAAACTTTTGGATGTCCAAATCGATCACCCAGTCGGTTTTCCAACACCGCTGCCGGCATACTCCCACCGCGTCGATCGCTGAGCGGCCCGGCCGATACCCGTAGGAGTCCTCGTGAAAGAGGGCTTCCGCCACCGACTTCAGCTCCTCGGCCACCACCGTTTGCGCCACCCGATCGGCCACCGTAGGCAGCCCCAGCATCCTGGTCCCCCCGCCATGCGGCTTGGGGATTTCCACCGCACGCACCGGAGGCGGAAAGTAGCTACCCGAGGACATCCGATTCCACACCTTGTACAAATTGTTGCCCAGGTCGGCCTCGAATGCCTCGATGGTTACCCCGTCTATGCCCGGCGCGCCCTTGTTCGCCTTGACCTTCTCAAACGCCTCCTGGACCGCCCACTTCGAAATCTCGAACGGCTTGCCCGGCGACTTCAACTCGCCCATCCGACTCCTCCCGAACCCCAACGGGTCTCGGTTGATCCAACGAACACAGCCACAGATGACCCGGCCCCTTCGCTCCACCCCCATTACAAGAGCTTCACCACTACTACGAGCCGGTCCGCCAACCGGACCCGCGACGGTACTCACACCCACGACAAGCGCGGGCTACTCCCTCTCGCCCACCCGAAAAACCCGGACGGGCAGTGTCGAATCCGGTCTTCTCCCGTTCCATGCAAAAGCCGCAGATCGGGCTCGCGTCGCCTCCATGCCGGACACCGCCTGGCCAATCAACGGGCACCCGCCAGACTCATCCCGGGATATGACGGACACCCCGGTTTCGATGTCATCTATGTGCATTTCGACACGTCAACAGCGAATCGCTTGCGCTCGCCTTCCCGATCCCCACCTGACACATCGACCTGTGCCTTTTCCACATCGCTCACCACAATCACGTCACCGCTCCTGCAGCATGTGGCGGTTTGAAGCCACCCCCCGCAGGGCGACTCCGAAGGGCCAACAATCCTTCATCTCCTGCACAGCACCGCTTCGGAAAGCTCTACCTACATCGAACTCCCTTCCACGCTCGGGACACACCCATCAGTGCACACTCGAGACCGTCTGAGCACACTCGAAACCGTCAGCGTCAAGCCCGACCACACATCCGGCGCACCAACCGCGGAGCCCCCCGAACGCTTAGCGACAAATCCGCTGCACGCCTGCTTTTGCCGCTACAAAGTGGGCAAACCGGGAACCGGCCCAGCCCGAGGCCTATGTGAACGATGCGACTACGGCACGCAGTGGCTCCGCGGAGCGCGTCGGCTAGATCAGCACCGCCCTAAGGCCGTCAATACCGCGCATACCGGGTCGCAAACACCTTCGCTTCGGCTGCGGCGGTCTCTTCCGGTGTCGCGACCCTCATGGCTTTGGTCACGAATTCCACCAGGGCGGGACGACTTTCCGGGTCCTGAAGGGGCGTTTCGGCCAAGGTGTCGAGCAGCAGCGTGTATTGGGCGGACCGGGCCCGTTGCCGCGCGAGGTGCGCGATGACCAAGATCTCGTCGGCGAGTTCTTGCTCCCGCATGCTTGTCGCCCCCGCGGACAGTTCGACCCGATGGATTCTGCCACCCATATCGGTCGACACCAACACGGTCCCTTGCGGATTGGCCACCGACACCAGGCCGGACTCATGCTCTGCCGTCGTCTCGGCCGAGGGCGCAAGCGCATCTGGATCGATATCGGCGATCTCGGCCTCGACCCGTGTTTCACCGTGAATGCCGCCGCCGGTGGAAACCCGGCGCTTCGGGCGGCCGTACAAATCCAGGGTGGACAGATCATCGAGGCAGTCATCGGTTGCGGACCAGCTCATCAGATCGTGGGTATGGCAGCCAGTCGGCTCTTGGCGCCTTGGGCGCCCGTACATATCCAGGGTGGTCAGATCATCGAGGTAGTCGTCGGTGCTGGGCCGCTCCATCATCGGGTCCTTTCGGATTGCTAGTGGCGAGGTCGACAACATCGTTGACAACTGCCGCAAGGGAATTGAACGAGCTCAGCTGGAAAACTTGATCCTCTCGACAACCTTCGCCAAGACATCGTCGGCTTCGCTATAGGCCTTGGCTGCGATACGCAGATTCGAGGCAACCTCACCGGCAAGTGTGTACAGGCTGGTGCCCACAGAGTTGCGGATGGTCACCAGCGCTGTCAGTGTGGTATTGAACTTCGACGTATACGAACCGTGGGTTGTCTCAACATCTTCGCCGATGCCTGCGACCGCTTCCGTCGCGGACTGGACATATGTTGCCGCTTGGTCTTGCGCGGTTGCGAGCACGCCAAGAAATTCCGGGTTGACGGCTAACGAATCGGACACGGCGAATTCTCCTCACGCTGAATAGTGATGCTTCCGAGTGCTTTCCGGCATCCGAGCCTGATGTTCGACGGCCGATCGCATCAAAGGCTGCGCTGTTGAGTCGGTTTGGACCCGGCCGCACTGACGGGTGCACGTTCCGCACCGGCCGCACCGGCGGCCGCACCTTTCTGGCCCTCGGCCTCCTTCGTAGAGCGGCGCACCAGGCCCGGAGGCATGCCGGCTTGCGGGCTCTGCGACGATTCGTCGGCCAGCTTGCCCAACGCACCCAGCTGACCGGTTGTCTGGCCGGATGTGGGCAAGCCGGTATAGCCGGCAAACCGAGTCAATAGTCCGGGCGAAATGGCCGAGCCCGACGACGCGGCCACGTCGGACAATGCGGTCGAACCCGACAACGCGTTCGAGCCCGGCAACGAGGTCAAGTCAGACAACGCGGTCGAACCGGACAACGAGGTCAGGCCGGACACCGACACCAAGGAAGACAAGGAGGAAAAAGCAGACAAGTCCGACAGTGAAGACAAATCTGACAAGGACAGGTCGGACAAAGACAAGTCGGATATTTCTGACTTCAACGCCGAGACAACCTCGCTGACTTCGGATTTCACTTCAGAGACAATCTGGCTCACCTCGGATTCCACATCGGAGACCACATTGGAGACGAGGTCGGAAATTTCGGACTCCATGCCGGAGAGCAGGCCTTCCAACAGCGCAGCCAGGTCTTCGGTGAAGTCACTCGGCAATTGCACCAACAGCTCGACTATTTCTTCGATACGTTCGACTAGTTTTTCGGCGTTTTCAAACGTCGTGAGCAGTAATTCCAGCAAGGCGATGCCAACGGCCGTCATGGCGACGGCAGAAACCGCGGCCTGGAAGACGTACGAGTCGGGTATGGTGACGACGGCGTTGTAAAGCGCTTTAGCATAGGGCTTGCAGTCCTCGAGGAAATTTATCCACTTCTTGAGAGTCTTACGCGCCTTTTCGACCGCCTCAGCCTGGTCCGAGACCAGTGTTCCGGTAATATAGTCGACGTCGGCCATAATCTGCTCGGCGTCCTGAAGAGTTTTGCTCTTCTCCGAATATTTTTCCGCCGCAGTGCCGACCCAGTTGTCACTCAAAACGGCCGACGCTTGCGTTTCGATTGCCTCGCGGAACGTCGAGGAACTGGTGTCGAATACCTCTCCGGTGACCGGGGTTCCGACACCAAGGGTCGTATACAGGGACTCGATAAAACTTATCGTGGAATTGAGGATGACAAGTGCACCCATTTTATGTCCTCACACACCTTGATCCGACGGGGTGAGCATTGAAGGCGGCGGCGCCGTTGGCCCCTGACTGCGATCGACGCATGCGGCAACACTCCGTAACACTGCAGACGAACCCGTTCACAATCACACGCCGCCGGAGCGCCCTGCGGCAATCGAACGGCAGTGGGGAATCACCATGGTGTCGAACCGGTTTCACACTACGGGCCGACGGGCTGTGGCGACTCCTACCCGACACAAAGGCTACAGTTACCCACGACGATAGTCAAGGCTGGTTGACATTAATCGTGGGTCGCGTCGCCGGCCGAATGCCGCCACGGCTGTCCGGCCATCGGCACGGAATCGGTTTCAGGCCGACATCACCGCTGCCCAGCGTGGAAGGGCCTAGAGCCAGGTGTCCTGGGTGGTGGTGGTGAGGAACGCTTCGAGGTCGTCTCGCCACTGCGCCGGCGTGGTCTTGTCCGGCTCGATGCCGGTGTAGTCCCCGCGGTAGAACAGCAGTGGCCGCGGCTTGATCTTAGGGACTTCCGACAGGGAATTGACCGCGCCGAACACGACGAAGTGATCCCCACCGTCATGTACCGAGGCAACCGTGCAGTCGATGTAAGCCAGCGACCCGTCGATGATCGGCGACCCGAGTTCTGAAGGATGCCAATCGATCCCGGCGAACTTGTCGGGCTCCTTGGAGCCGAATCGCGCCGACACGTGCTTCTGCTTCTCGGTCAGCACGTTGACGCAGAACCGGCCGGTCGCCTCGATCGCCTTCCAGGACCGTGACACCTTGGTCGGACAGAACAGCACCAGCGGCGGCTCCAACGACAGCGCCGCGAACGACTGACAGGCGAAGCCGACGGGCACCTCGTCGTGCACGGTGGTGATCACCGTTATTCCGGTGCAGAACTGACCCAGCACGTTTCGGAACGTGCGAGGGTCAATCGGCGCGGACATGGCTAGCCCTGGGCACCGACCGTGAAGTCATGCCCCCACAAACTGACCGCGGTGCTCTCCCGGGCGATCCACTCGTCGTCGTCGACTTGCCTACCTTCGCAACCGAACTCGACGTCGAAACCGCCGGGCGTCTTCATATAGAAGGACAGCATCAGGTCGTTGACATGCCGGCCCAACGTCGCCGACATGGGCACCTTGCGGCGCAGCGCCCGGTCCAGGCACAGGCCCACGTCGTCGGAGTTCTCCACCTCGACCATCAGGTGCACGATGCCAGACGGTGTCGGCAACGGAAGAAAGGCCAACGAATGATGGCGGGGATTGCAGCCGAAGAAGCGCAGCCAGGCCGGCGGTCCCTCGGCGGGCCGGCCGACCACCTGCGGCGGCAGCCGCATCGAGTCACGCAGCTTGAAGCCGAGCACGTCCCGGTAGAAGTGCAGCGCCTCGGCGTCGTCACGAGTCGTCAGCACCACGTGACCCAACCCCTGCTCGCCGGTGACGAACTTGTGCCCGTACGGGCTGACGACCCGGCGATGTTCGAGCGCGGCGCCGTGGAAGACGGCCAGCGGGTTACCCGACGGATCGGAGAACAGGATCATCTCGTCCACGCGCCGATCCGCCAGTTGTGCGGCGGTCGCTTCCTTGTACGGCGTGCCCTCCACGTCGAGCCGATCGCGGATCTCCTGCAGCCCTGCGGCATTCGCGCATTCCCAACCGGCCTCCGCCAACCGGTCCCGCTCACCCGGCACGATCACCAACCGGGCGGGAAAGTCGTCCATCCGCAGATACAGCGCCCCCTCGACGCTGCCCTTGCCTTCGACCATGCCAAGCACTTTGAGACCGTACTCGCGCCAGGCGGCCATGTCGGTGGCCTCGATGCGCAGATAGCCCAGCGACCGAATGCTCACTTGGCACCTCCCAGGAAATCGATCGTCAGCTCGTTGAACTCGTCGAACTTCTCCACCTGAGCCCAATGTCCACACTGCCCGAACACGTGCAGCTGCGCACGGGGAATGGTCTTCAGCGCGACCAGCGCACCGTCGAGCGGGTTGACCCGATCCTCGCGGCCCCAGATCAGCAGCACCGGCTGACGCAGCCGATACACCTCGCGCCACATCATGCCGAGCTCGAAGTCGGACCCGGAGAACGACTTTCCCATCGCCCGCGTAGCCGCCAACGACTCCGGCGTGCTGGCCAGTTCGAAACGCTGGTCCACCAGCTCGGGAGTGATCAGCTTCTGGTCGTAGACCATGACCCGCAGGAACGCCTCGAGGTTTTCCCGGGTGGGTTGGACCGAGAACTTCCCCAGCCGCTTCACCCCTTCGGTCGGGTCAGGGGCGAACAGGTTGATGCTCAGCCCCCCCGGGCCCATGAGGACCAGGCGTCCGGCGCGGTCGGGGAAGTCCAGCGCGAACCGCACCGCGGTGCCGCCGCCCAGCGAATTACCTACCAGCGGAACCCGACCCAGCCCCAGCTGGTCGAAGAGCCCCTTGAGCGCCGTGGCGGCATAGCGGTTGAACTGCCCGTGCTCGGCCCGCTTGTCGGAGTGGCCGTATCCGGGCTGGTCGACGGCCAGCACGTGGAAATGCTTGGCCAGCACCGCGATATTGCGGGCGAAGTTGGTCCAGCTGGACGCGCCCGGCCCGCCGCCGTGCAGCAGCACCACCGTCTGGTCGTTGCCGACACCGGCCTCGTGGTAGTGCAGTTTCAGCGGTCCGTCGACGTCGACTTCGGCGAAGCGCGACGTGGATTCGAAGGTGACTTCCTGCGTCGTCGCCGTCATCAGACCATCGTGTCGCCGGGCGGTAACCCGAACTCGTGGTTTCCGAAGATCACGTACGCCCGCTCCGGATCGTTGGCCGCATGCACCCGGCCGGCGTGCGCGTCACGCCAAAAGCGTTGAATCGGAGCCTCGTTGGACAGCGCGGTGGCGCCGGACGCCTCGAACAGCCGGTCGATCGAGGCGATCGACCGCCCGGTGGCGCGCACCTGGTCACGCCGGGCCCGGGCCCGCAGCTCAAACGGAATCTCCTTGCCGGCGGACAACAACGCGTATTCGTCACCGACGTTGCCGATCAGCTGGCGCCAGGCGGCGTCGATGTCGCTGGCCGCCTCGGCGATGCGAACCTTGGCGAACGGGTCGTCCTTGGCCTTCTCCCCGGCGAACGCCGCTCGCACCCGCTTGCCCTGGTGCTCCACGTGCGCCGCGTAGGCACCGTAGGCCATGCCCACGATGGGCGCCGATATGGTGGTGGGATGCATTGTGCCCCAAGGCATTTTGTAGACAGCAGCGGTGTTGGTCTGCAGTCCACCGGCGGTGTGGTCATTCATCGCCTTGTAGGACAGGAATCGGTGCCGCGGCACGAACACGTCCTTGACCACCAGCGTGTTGCTGCCGGTGCCCTTAAGGCCGACCACGTACCACACGTCGTTGATCTCGTATTCGGTGCGCGGGATCAAGAAGCTGCCGAAATCGACCGGCCGGCCGTCCTTGATGACCGGTCCGCCGACGAACGTCCAGGTGGCGTGGTCGCAGCCCGACGACCAGTTCCATGACCCGTTGACCAGGTAGCCGCCGTCGACCACGACGCCGGCGCCCATCGGGGCGTAAGACGACGAGATCCGCACATTGGGGTCGTCGCCCCAGACCTCTTCCTGGGCCCGTTGGTCGAACTGCGCCAGGTGCCAGTTGTGCACGCCGATGATCGAGCTCACCCAGCCGGTGGAACCGCAGGCGCTGGCCAGCCGGCGGGTCGCCTCGAAGAACAACGTGGGATCGCATTGCAGCCCGCCCCACTGCTGCGGCTGCAGGAGGGTGAAGAAACCGACTTCTTCGAGTGCCTTGACGGTCTCGTCGGGCAGGCGGCGCAGGTCTTCCGTCGCCTGTGCGCGCTCCCGGATCTGCGGAAGCAGATCATCGATGGCAGCCAACACCGCCTGCGCATCACGCTGTTGAATGGACGTCACTTACGTTTGCCTCCTGGGAGTGCGGCCTGTTCGACGACCGGAGTGGACCTAGAGAAAGACTAGAACACGTTCCGATTTGTGTCGAGCAGGGTATTCCTGCGGCTGGTAGCGGCGCCAAGCGCGTTTTCTATAACATGTTCTAGTTAGGACACCGAGTGGCGACAGGGAGGCAGGGTATTGACCGAGGCAATCCCTGACGAACCACTCGGCAGCCACGTCCTGGAACTGCAGATCGCCGAGGTCGTCGCCGAAACCGACGAGGCGCGCTCGCTGGTGTTCGCGGTGCCGGACGGAGCAGACGATCCGCAGATCCCGGCCGAGCGGCTGCGCTACGCACCCGGCCAGTTCCTGACGCTGCGCGTTCCCAGCGACCGCACCGGCTCAGTGGCTCGCTGCTACTCGTTGTGCAGCTCGCCGTTCACCGACGACGCGCTGACCGTGACGGTCAAAAGGACTGCGGAGGGATATGCGTCGAACTGGTTGTGCGACCACGCGCACCCCGGGATGCGGATCCACGTGTTGGCGCCGTCGGGCAACTTCGTGCCCAAGACGCTCGACGACGACTTCCTGCTGCTGGCCGCCGGCAGCGGGATCACGCCGATCATGTCGATCTGCAAGTCGGCGCTGGCGCAAGGCGGCGGACAGGTGACACTGGTCTACGCCAACCGCGACGATCGCTCGGTGATCTTCGGTGACGCGCTGCGCGAGCTGGCCGCCAAGTATCCCGACCGCCTCACCGTCGTGCACTGGCTGGAATCGCTGCAAGGGCTGCCCAGCGCGACGGCGCTGGTGAACCTGGCCGCCCCCTACACCGAACGACAGGTCTTCATCTGTGGACCGGGCCCGTTCATGGACGCCGCGCGCGAAGCCCTGGCGACACTGAAAGTGGCTGCCCCACAGGTGCATATCGAAGTGTTCAAGTCGCTGGATTCCGATCCGTTCGCGGCGGTGAAAATAGAGGATGTCGGCGGCGACGACACTGCGCCACCGGCCACCGCGGTGGTGGAACTCGACGGCGAAACCCACACGGTGTCCTGGCCGCGCAACGCCAAGCTGCTCGACGTGCTGTTGGCCGCCGGTCTCGACGCGCCGTTCTCCTGCCGGGAAGGCCACTGCGGCGCCTGCGCCTGCACACTGCGCGGCGGCAAAGTCAGCATGGAAGTCAACGACGTTCTTGAGCAGCAGGACCTCGACGACGGGCTGATTTTGGCCTGTCAATCTCATCCGGAATCTGATTCGGTAGAAGTGACCTACGACGAATAGTCGCGGGGACTAAGTTTCATCCGGGCGGAAGGATGCGAGATGAAGCGGCTGCTGCCGGGTGCTCCGATAGTCGCGGCGATCGCCGGGGCGCTGCTGGCCTTCGCGCCCGCCCCGCATTCGCCGGCGGCAAGCAACACGGCCAGCACGCTGTTCCCCATCGACGACACCACTCAGCTCGAGACACATGCGTTTGTCAATTGCCACCAGAACGGCAGCTGCGACTTCGTGGCGGGGGCGAATCTGCGCACACCCGACGGCCCGGCCGGATTCCCGCCTGATCTGTGGGCCCGCCAAACCACCGAGATCCGGCCCACAAACCGGCTGACCTACCTGGACGCGCACGCCACCGGCCAGTTCGAGCGGGTGATGAAGGCGGGCGGCTCCGACGTGATCACCACCGTGTACTTCGGTGACGGCCCGCCGGACAAGTATCAGACGACCGGCGTCATCGACTCGACCAGTTGGTCGACCGGCCAGCCGAGCACCAACGCCGGCGTCATCGTGTGCACCCACATCCAGGTGGTCTATTCCGGCGTGAACCTCACCTCGCCCAGCACCTGCGCCCAGACGAACTTTTCCTAGCGCTGCTGCGTGCCGCGTCGCCGCCCGTCCGCTGGGAGGGTCCGGCGCTGACCGAACGCGGTCAGGTTTTCATTCTGCGCTGAGAGCGACGAAATCGCGGTCAGCAGCGCGCTGGGCGCAGTCTGGACGCACTGGATGCAGACTCGCGCGGCAGCCGGCCCGGAACGACGGGCGTCCTACCAGCCGTTGCCCGGGGACTTATCACGGCGCCGTCTCCGGCGCACAATTCAGTAGTTCGTTCGACGGAGCTGTTGGCGGACACGTTGACGCCGAAATTGCCGCCATGGCTGTGGTATTGGAAGACATTCGACCTTTCGACAGCCGTGACGGCAATCTGGGTGGGTTACCTTCGCTTGTGACGCCCGCCGGGGCGTCGGCCCCGCGTCCGCCCGCATGGAGATGGACGTGGTGTCGCGAACTATGTTGCATCACTTCACTATTGAACCACCGCCGCGCGGCGAAAAGTGTAGTCCCGCGGCGGGGCTCAGGCGCGTAGCCGGACGGGGAGGCGCTTCAGCGAGTTATTCAGGTTTCGACCGAACCCGGACGGGCTCACCACTGATCTCGAGGCGCGGAAAAGCAGCGAGCAGTTCATCAAAAAACACCCGCCCCTCGAGTCTGGCCAGGTGCGCGCCGAGACAGAAATGACCACCCATCCCGAAGGAGAGCTGCGGGTTGGGGTGGCGGTGAATGTCAAAACCTGCGGATCGCTGAAAACGGTTTCGTCCCGATTGGCGCAGGTGTGGAGCCATCACCGATGTCGACGAACGGCAACTCGTTGGCGCCGATGTGCACCGCCGCCGGGACATCAACCATCGTCATGGACAAACCTCCCGTAAGTGACGCCACGTCATTGCCCCTGGCCCGGCGAATAGGCGGGTTGGCCGTCGAACCGATACAAGCCCTCGGTCTTGATGACGTCGAATCCGGCGCGATACAGGTGGTGCAGCAATTGCAGTATGTGGCTGGGTGCGGCCGCTCCGGGGAAGGGAGACTGAAACCGCGCCCGCCAGTGATCCGTGCAAAAAGTCTCGGGGAATCCGTCCGGCCACACCTTCACACCACGGTTGGTGATCATCTGCAGTCGCAGCCAGCCGTCGCCGGCGGCCGAGACCAACGCGGCGGCCAGGCCGTCCGGGCGAGCATGCGATGCGTGCAGGAACACATCGACGCCGTCGAGGGTCTTCTTCGCCCGTACCGCCGGGCGCGGAGCAGCGGCCGACCGGCGTTCGACGACGGGGTAGTCAACAGCCGCGAGCCGCTGCGGGCGGTGGCCGAGATGAGCGATCACCGCCTTGGCGAAGTCGCGGGTTCCCAACGCCGCCCGTCCTGGCCCTGCGATGTCATAGGTCGCGGCCCCCGTCTCGAGGGCCGTCAGCCAGGCGTTGTGGACCGTTGCAGCCACGTCGCCCTGACCGATGTGCACCAACATCATCACCGCTCCGAGCAAGAGGCCTGACGGATTTGCGACGTCTTGACCGGCTCGACGCGGCGCCGACCCGTGAATGGCTTCGAACATGGCGACGTCATCGCCGATATTCGCCGATCCCGCCATACCCACCGAACCGGCGATCTGGGCGGCGACATCCGAGAGGATGTCGCCGTACAGGTTAGGCATCACCACCACGTCGAAGTTTTCCGGAGTGTCGGTCAGCTTCGCGGCGCCAATGTCGACGATCCAGTGCTCGGCCGCGATGTCGGGGTAGTCGCCGGCCACTTCGTCGAATACCCGGTGGAACAGTCCGTCGGTCAGCTTCATGATGTTGTCCTTGGTGAAGCAGGTGACCTTGGACCGGCCATGCCGGCGGGCATATTCGAAGGCGTAGCGGCAAATTCGCTCGCAACCGGGCCGGCTGATGAGCTTGAGACATTGGGTGACTTCGTCGGTCTGGCGGTGCTCGATGCCGCCGTAGAGATCCTCTTCGTTCTCCCGGACGACCACCACATCCATGCCGGGGTGGCGGGTCGGCACAAACGGCGCGTAGGCCACGCAGGGACGCACGTTGGCATAAAGGCCCAGAGTCTTACGTACGGTAACGTTCAACGACTTGAATCCCCCGCCCTGAGGCGTGGTGATCGGAGCCTTCAGGAACACCCGGGTACGTCGCAGTGATTCCCAAGCCGCCGGCTCGATGCCGGAGTTCTGACCGCGCAGGTAGGCCGCCTCACCGATCTGCACCTCTTCGATGGCTAACCGGGCGCCGGCTTCGGAAAGTACATCCAATGTCGCCCGCATGATCTCGGGTCCGATGCCGTCGCCGTGGGCGACCGTGACCGGCGCCGCGTTCGGTGCGGCCGGCGCGCTTACCGGCTCGGACAGGTCAGATACGCGGCATTCAGTGGTCATGGTTGCGGTGCTCCCGACTCGGTGGAGTAATACGAAAACAATAACCGGTAATCTAAAACGTGTAATCGTTTTCATAGAAAGTCCACAACTGGGCTGCGAGAACCAGAATCCCGCCTACTAATTGAGCTGAACTCAACTTATGCTGGGCCCCATGCCGGTAGGCACGACACCGAGGGCGTCGGCGACACAGCAGGCATTGCTGGACGCCGCGGTCGCAGAGTGGGCGGAAACCGGCGAGCTAGAGGTTGCCGCCGTCGCGCGCCGGGCGGGAGTCAGTGCCGGTCTGCCGTACCGGTATTTCGGCACCCGGTCCGGATTGCTGATCGCGCTGGTTCAAGATTTCTATCAACGACTCGGCGCCGCCGTCACGCTCCGCAACTATGACGCGCCGACCTGGGCGGGACGTGAGCGCCGGCGCATTCGTGACTGGTTGGCGTTTCTCTACGCCGAACCGTTGGCGCCGCTGATGTTGGGCGGGCCGCTGGGCGACGGCGCGGTTGTCGCCGAGAACGCACGCTTATTGCAGGAGCTGGCCGACGTCGCCGCGCACAACATCATGCACGCTCAGCGCCTCGGTGAGCTGCCGGCCGACCGGGACCCGCACCTGCTGGCCGTCGCGACGTTGTCCGGTGTCCATGCCATGGGCACCGTCGCCCTGAGCCGATCGCCTCGCCCGCCCGCCGACGAGGTTGCCGAACAGGTGTGGGTGTTTGTGGCCGGCGCTGTCGGCCTTGCCATCGAAGGGATCTGGGAACATGACCGCGAAGAGCGACATGTCAACGCTTGACGACCTGACTGGCGACCTTGCCGGACGCTACCGCTGGACGCCGAGCGCCGGCGCCTCGGTGGAAAGCGATTTGGTTGACGCCGACTTGGCAGCGCTGGCCCGCGACGGCTTCGTAATATGGGAAAACCTATTGAGCGACAACGAATGTCGAAAAATCCGCGACGCGCTGGCCCCGATGCTCAGCTACCACGGGCGCAACTCGTTTGAGGGACACCGTACGCAGCGGCTATACAGCGTCCTGTCCAAGACCCGAGCATGCGACCGGCTGGTGGATCATCCCCGACCCCTGGCCGTTCTCGACCGGCTGTTGATGCCCAATTACCTGCTCTCTGCGCTGCAGGTCATCAACATTGAGCCGGGCGAATCCAGCCAGCTGTTGCACTTCGACGATGCCTTTTACCCAATCCCCCGGCCCCGGCCCGCGCTGGGAGCGGCCACCATCTGGGCCATCGACGATTTCACCGCGGCCAACGGCGCCACCGTGGTGATTCCCGCCAGCCATCGCTGGGACGACCGCCGGCCTACTCCCACCGATATCCGCAAGTCCGTCATCATGCCGGCCGGCTCGTGCATCTTCTTCCTGGGAACCCTCTGGCACGGCGGCGGGGCGAACAACACCGAGGCCGCCCGCTTGGCAGTGACCGCACAATACTGCCAACCCTGGCTGCGACCACTCGAAGCCTTCACGCTGTCGGTGCCGACCGACATTGCCAAAGTGGTCTCCGCGGATATCCAACGCATGCTTGGCTACAGCATCCATCCCCCATTTGTCGGGGCCGTCGACGGCCAGCATCCGCTTCGGTTGCTCGAGCAGCCCGCCGGTGCGCAGCGGCAGTCTCTGATCAGCCCGCCGGCTAAGACTCCGAATTCGACTCCTCATCGCGGAAATTGATTGGCCAGGAAGCGATCCCACATCCGATCGGTCATCAAGCCCGGGTGCCGATGAGCGGTTTGCGCCCCCGTAAGCGAAGTTGTGGGTTGCACTGGGTGGCCGGCAAACAGCTACCGTGGCCCCATTCGGGAGATATCCGAGACGGGAGATTCGATGCCCTACATCAGATCCGCCGTGCGCAGCAAGCAGGCAGTGGCTGCCGCGCGCGTCGTGCTGATGCGTGACGGGGTCGGCGGCACCACGATGCGCGCTGTGGCGGACGAAGCCGGCATACCGCTGGGGACGCTGCAATACGTCTTCCCGAGCAAGCAAGGCCTGCTGCGCGCGGTCATCGAGGATGTCGTGGAGGAGATTGCCGACCTGCTGAAGAGTTCAGCCGAGCTCGAGGCCGGGCTGGAACACGCGATCGGGTGCGGGTTGCGCAATTTCTGGGAAAAGCTGGTCGTCGACCACCGCGATCTGCAACTCGTTCAGTACGAACTCGTCACCCACGCGCTGCGTACGCCCGGCTTGGAGGCGCTGCCGCGCTGGCAATACGAGAGGTACACCGAGATCGTGGCGCAGTGGTGCCAGGAGGCAGCGACACGGGCCGGGGAGACATCCGCGCTTCCCTTCGATCGGCTCGCTCGAGTGCTGGTGGCCAGCATCGATGGGCTGATCCTGCAGCACATCGCCAACCCGGACGTCAGGCGCTCCGCGCAGGACCTCGAGGCGATCGGGTCGCGGGCCGCAACTTTGGCGGGTTTCTGAGCAACGGCGTGCAGGTCGAGATGGGCGGCCAGTGGGTGGGGCCGAGCCAGCACGCGGTACTCGAGCTGATCGACGAGCTCGGACTGGAGACGTTCCCTACCTACGACACCGGCGACGCGATCTCGTGCTACGACGGACAGGTGGTCCGGTACTCCGACGCGACGTTCGGCCTCCCGCCCGACAGCCTGGCCGAGATCGGTCGCCTGTTGGGGGTTATCGAGACGCTCGCGGGCTCGATACCCACCTCGGCGCCCTGGCGAGCGGACGACGCGGCGGAGCTGGACCGACAGAATTTCGACACCTGGCTTGCCGCGAATACGACTGACACCGTGGCACTTCGGTTCTTCCGGCTGATCGTGCCGACGCTGTTCTCCGCGGAAACACCCGAGCTTTCGTTTCTGCACTTTCTGTTCTACATCCGCTCGGGCAACAATTTGGCGACCATGCTCGCCGTCACCGGAGGCGCACAGGAGAGCCGCGTCGTGGGCGGGACGCACCGGATCTCCGAGCGGATGGCCGAGGATCTTGCTGATCGGGTCCAGCTTGGGGCGGTGGTACGCACGATCACCCAGGACGGGCAGGGTGTCATCGTCTGCTACGAGGACGCCGACGCCGGCCAGACGGGCAAGATCAGGGCCGGCCACGTGGTGGCCGCGATCCCGCCTACGCTGGCGGGCCGGATCCGCTACTTGCCGCCCCTGCCCGCCGTGCGCGACGGCCTCACCCAACAATTCCCGGCGGGGTCGGTGATCAAGTTCCAGGTCGGCTATGAGACCCCATTTTGGCGCGAGGCCGGTCTCAGCGGCTTTGTGACCAGCCTGGACGACGCGTTCAACGTCGTCCTGGACAACTCTCCTCCCGACGCCGCCTGCGGTGTGCTGGTCGGCTTCTTGGAGGGCGCCCACGCCCGCGAAGCGGCGGAGCTGCCGACCGAGCAGCGCCACCAGCTCGTGATCGATTCGCTGGTGAAGTATTTCGGGCCGCAAGCCGCTGAGCCGTTCGACATCGTCGAACAAGACTGGGCTGCTGAGGAATTCACGCGTGGCTGCTACGGTGGCCGGCTCGGCGCCGGCGCGCTGACTCAGTATGGCAAGGCGCTGGCCGCGCCGGTCGGCCGCATCCACTGGGCCGGAGCGGAGACGGCCCAGGTGTGGAGTGGCTACATGGATGGCGCGATTACCTCGGGTCGCCGCGCCGCCGAGGAGATCCTCGCCGCGGTTTGAGAGTGCGCTTACTCCACCGACCGCAGGCGGCTGGATCACCGATGCACTCAACGAAATTGGACGATCATGCCGGATCCCGGCCAGGAAACGAGATAGTCGAGTTCCTGGCCGGGGATCCGATCAGCAGTGCTGGGTGGCTCGCCGCGGCGCAACTATGCCGGTGGCATCAACACGGTGTCGATCAGGTACACCGTCGCGTTGGCGGTGGGTACCCCGCCGCAGACCACGCCGGCGTTGTTCACGCTCAGGCCGTTGCCCTGGCCGTTGACCATGACGTTGGCTCCCTGCAGCGTCTTGTGCTGGCCGACCACCCTGGCCGGGCTCAGCTGACCTTGCACCACGTGGTAGGTCAGGATGCGGCTCAACAGGTTTGAATCGGTCTTGAGCTGGTCGATCGTCGACGCCGGCAGCTTGCCGAACGCGGCATCGGTCGGCGCGAACACGGTGTACTGCCCATTGTTGAGCGTGTCGACCAAGTTCACCTGAGGGTTGAGCTTGCCGGATACCGCCGACGTCAGTGTAGTGAGCATCGGATTGTTGGAGGCCGCCACCGCCACCGGAACCTGCGACATGCCCTCCACCGATGCCGGGCCGCTGGGGTTGGCGGCCGCGTAATCCGCACATCCCGGCCCGACCAAATCGGCCGCGGCGGCACTTGGCGAGGTGGCTACCGCCAGACCCACGACGGCCGCTGCCACCAAACCTGTTGCTGCAATTGAACTTTTCATCGCTAATCGGCTCCTTCAGTATTGTCGACGACAACGTTGTCGTGCCGTCTCATTCATGCCGGACATTGGTGATTCGGAGCCGCACCGGATTTGGATTGGCGATCACCGAAAATCAGCCATAGGTGAAGGAGTACACCTGCAACCCCTTGGTGGGACGCACCTCCAAGGTGTCGCTCTGGACCCGGTCGCCGCCGACGATCTGGTGCGACGTCGGCGGTCCACTGATCGGCACCGTGGTGGTCTGGCCGTTCCGGGTCACGGTGAGGGTTCCGCTTCCGCCGACGACGACGTAGACGTTCCTGGCGTGGTAGTTGAGTTTGATGCTCGACTCGTCGCTTTCGGCCGTCGCGCCTTGGTAGTCCAGGGACCATGGCCCGCGCAGCGCGAAACTGTCGGCGGCCAGGGTTGGCGGATAGTCGAATGTCGCCGAGCCTTCGTCGTACTGACCGCCGCCGCCGTAGTTGACCACCTTGCCGACCCCGAAGTAGGTCTCGGGAGTGGTTTGTTGCCGCGGGGTGAGATCGGTCGCGTCCACCGGCGCCGGGAGTTTGACCCCGGGGTTGGCATTGACAAGCAACTGCCTGATCAGGTTCTCGGTGACGTCGTAGTCGCCTTCGCCGAACTTGATGTGTCGCACAGTGCCGGTGGCGTCGATCAGATACTCCGCGGGCCAGTACCGGTTGCGGTAATTGGTCCAGGTGGAGTAGTTGTTGTCCAGCGCAACCGGGTATTTGATGTCCAGGTCGGCGGCGCCCTTGGCGACGTTGCCGGGCACCTTCTCGAACGCGTACTCCGGTGTGTGGACTCCGATGACCTCGAAACCCTGGTCCCGGTAGGCGTTGTACCAGCCGACGACGTGTGGGATGGCCCGCTGGCAATTGATGCAGGAGTAGGCCCAGAAGTCGACCAGGACCACCTTGCCGCGCAGCGATCGCAGGTCGAGCGGTTGGCCGCCGGGCGTGTTCAGCCAACCGACAATGCCCTTGAGATCTGGTGCCGCGCCGCAATTTTCAAGTTCATTGCCGCCGTTGCTGCAATTCGACAGCTGCGCGTTCTGGTCGTTGACGATGCCGCCGAGGTTGAGCTTTTCCCGGATCTGCCGATCACTGCCCAGTCTGTCCTGCAGCGAGCTGGTGTAGTCGGGAATGGCCCGCTGCAGCACCGCGGGCAGGTTGAACACCAGCGCCACCGCAAGCAGAATCGTCACAATGCCTGCGGTAGCCCGGATTTCCCGCTGCCGACGCCGAAAAGCGCTCACCCGCTCGGCCACCCGCTGGCCGGCCAACGCGAAGAACAACAACGGCAGCGCCGCGCCGGACGCGAAAGACAGCGTGAGAACGACGGTGCCCACCCCGATTTGCGCCGTCGCCCCGGCCACCACAATCGCGGCCAGCACGGGCCCCGCGCATGGGACGTAGAGCACACCCAGCGCCAGGCCCAGGCCGAACCCGTTGCGGCGGTTGCCGACCTGCTTTTGCGGGATCCGGGAGAACGGCCGTTGCAGCAGCTGCTCGAATGCGGGAAACATCAGGCCCAGCCCGATCGCCACCAATGCGACCAGCGCGATCCAGCGAATCGCGTCCTGCGGCAGATGCAGCAGCGACAGCAATGCCGAGCCGGTCAAAGTGACCACACTGAAACTGAACACCAAGCCGCCGATCACCCGGTAGGGGCGCAACGTCTCCGAAAGCCCGCGTCGCGGCTTCGTCGCCACAGCGACGTCGCCGTCAGACGCGTTGCGCGCAGCCAACTCTGGGCCGCCTTGCTGTGCGCCGGCGAAGAAGATCACCGGTAGCACCGGGAGAATGCACGGTGATATGCCGGTGATGAGGCCCCCGACAAAGCCAATCAGCGCAAGTGTCAACATGTTTGGTATTCGACGCCGAACCACGATTGGATTGGTGCAAAGGGGCACAACAAAACAGCCCGGCCGGGGCCGGGCTGTTTTGGGTAGAGCTGGCAAAGCCTACTGGTTCGGCGGCATCAGCACCGTGTCGATCATGTACACGGTCGCGTTGGCGGTATGAACGCCACCGCATACCAGCCCGGCGTCGTTGACCTTGAGGTCGTTACCCTGGCCAGTCACGGTCACGTTGGCCCCTTGCAGCGTCTTGTGGGTGCCGTCGATCTTGCTGGGGCTCGCCTGACCTTGCACCACGTGATAGGTCAGGATGCTGCGCAGCAGCGCTGAATCCGTCTTGAGCTGATCGATCGTGGCCGCGGGCAGCTTGTCGAAGGCCGCGTTGGTGGGCGCGAACACCGTGTACTGGCCGCTGTTGAGGGTGTCGACCAGGTTCACGTTCGGGTTCAACTTGCCCGACAGCGCCGACGTCAGCGTCGTCAACATGGGGTTGTTCGACGCCGCGGTCGCCACCGGGTCCTGCGCCATGCCGGCTACCGACCCCGGACCGCTGGGATTCTGCTTGGCGTACTCCGAGCAGCCCGTACCGATAAGGTCAGCCGCCGGATCGGCCATCGCCGACGTCGACGCGGGCGCCGCCATGCTGGTCGGCGCGCTGCTGCTCGTCGATGGTCCACTGGCCGACTTATTGCTCGAACAAGCCGCGAAACCCCCGATTGCGATCGCCGCGAGGCTAGTCGCCGCGACTGTTCTGGCCCAAGCGTTCATCATGTGCGTTTCGACTCCTTCGTCACCAGACGGCCGTGTGCCGCTCCTGTCGGACATAAGCCATTCGGAGACACGGCCGCCCCGGACGGGTGCAGTTGGGTGCGAGATCCGCGAACCGGCGACGGATACTTAACGCGGCAGGCCAAGCAGCCGCTCGGCGGCCAGCGTGAGCAGTATCTGCTCGGTACCGCCGGCGATGGTGAGGCAGCGGGTGTTGAGGAAGTCGTAAACCGCTTGGTTTTCCACCAGGCCGCCGCCCTCGGACACGTCCATCATGAACTCGGCCAGCTCCTGGCGGTAGCGGACCCCGATGAGTTTGCGCACGCTGGATTGCGCGCCCGGATCCTGACCGCCGACGGCCAGCTGGGCGATGCGCTGATCCAGCAGCGCACCACATTGAGCAATGACGATCAACCTCGCCAGCCGATCCTGCTGGGCGACGTCGGGTTCCGTCTCGGCCAGCACCTCGAGCAGCTTCTCCATGGGGTTGCCCAGCGCGGTACCGGTGGCCATCGCCACCCGCTCATTGGCCAGCGTGGTGCGTGCCAGCCGCCAGCCGTCGTTGACCGCGCCGACCACCATCTCGTCGGGCACGAACACATTGTCCAGAAAGACCTCGTTGAACAGCGCGTCGCCGGTGATCTCGCGCAGCGGCCGGATCTCGATCCCGGGCGAGGTCATGTCCACCAGAAAGTAGGTGATGCCCTTGTGCTTTGGCGCGTCCGGGTCGGTCCGCGCCAGGCACACCCCCCACCTGGCCAGGTGCGCCTTGGACGTCCACACCTTCTGCCCGGTCAGCAGCCAACCACCCCGAACTCCGGAGGCGCGAACCGCCTTGGTGCGCAGCGACGCCAGGTCGGACCCGGCGCCCGGTTCGGAAAATAGCTGGCACCAAAGGAATTCGCCGCGCAGGGTGGCCGGAACGAAGCGCTCGATCTGTTCGGGCGTGCCATGCTCGAGAATGGTCGGCGCCGCCCACCAACCGATCACCAGGTCCGGCCGCACCACGCCGGCTGCCGCCAGCTCCTGATCAATCAGCAACTGCTCGGCCGCGGATGCGCCGCGTCCATACGGCGGCGGCCAGTGTGGCGCCAACAGCCCGGCATCGGCCAGGGCCGCCTGCCGCTGCTGCTCCGGCAACGCCGCGACTCCGGCGACTGCGGCGGCGATCTCGGGTCGCAGCTCCCGCACCCCGGTCAGGTCGATAGTCAGCCGGCGGCGAACGCCGTCGCGGGTGAGCGCGGCAATGCGGCGCAGCCAGCGCTCGGCACCACCGAGGAACCGGCCGTTGGCGTGGGCCCGGCGCAGATACAGGTGCGCATCGTGCTCCCAGGTGCAGCCGATGCCGCCGAGCACCTGGATGCAGTCTTTGACGTTGGCTTTTGCGGCGGCGATACCGAGGCCGGCGGCCACCGCCGCCGCGATGGCGAACTGCTGGCTGTCGGGGTCCCCAGCGGCCCGGGCCGCATCGGCGGCGGCCACCTCGGCCTGCTCGGCGCGGCACAGCATCTCCGCACACAGGTGCTTGACGGCCTGGAAGCTGCCGATCGGCTTGCCGAACTGCTCCCGAACCTTGGCATAGGCCACCGCGGTGTCCAGCGCCCACCGGGTCACTCCCGCGGCCTCGGCGGCCAGCAGGGTGGCGGCCAGGTTCTCGACGCGCTCCCAGGAATCGGCGATCACGCTGGCCGGCGCCACCGGCGCCGACGTCAACACCACTTTCGCCACCGGCCGCGAAAAGTCGGTGGCCCGCAACGGCTCCAGGTGCACGCCGTCGCCGGCGGTATCGACCAGCAGCCACCTGCCGTCGGCCGGCAACAGCAGCACGCCGCCGGCGACGGCGCCCAGCGCCCACGGAACCGTGCCCGATACTCGTCGGGTCTGGGCGTCGAACTGCACATCGCCTTCCAGCGCGAGCCCGGCGACGCGTTCGCCGGCGGCCAGCGCCGCCAGCAATTCGGGATCCGGCACCACCAGGGCGGCCAGCGCGGTGGTCGCCACCGGCCCCGGCACCAAAGCCTTGGCGGCCTCTTCGACCATGGCGCACAGGTCCTCGATGCTGCCGCCGGCGCCGCCGCGATCCTCCGGGACGGCAACGCCGAACAGCCCCAATTCGGCCAGGCCGGTGAACACCGGTCGCCAGGCGTCGGGGTCGCCGTGTTCGGTGGCTTCCATGGCGCGGCTCGCCGCCGTCGCAGCCTCTCCGGAGGCCGAGGTGCGAGCCCAGTCGCGTACCAACTCGCGAGCCGCGAATTGTTCGTCGGTGACGGTCGCTACCACCTTCAGCCCCTCCCGTAGTGAAATTCACCCGGCCAGAAACATCCGAGGAACATTCAAAGCCACTAGAACGTGTTCTAATAGTGAAAATGATCAACCGTCAAGTCGACAGCTATTAGGCCAGTACACGACGTTGTCCCCGCGACCGGGAGGTGGGAAATTCACGCACAACATGCGTATCGTTTGGCGACCAACCGCCCGGGAGGGGAGTTACGCGTTACATGTCTGCAGCGAACACGAGTCCGGGCCGCGTTTCTGACACTCAACCGCGCGAGGTCATGAACGTGGCGGTATTGGCTGAGTCCGAGTTGGGTTCGGAGGCACAGCGGGAGCGTCGCAAGCGCATCCTGGACGCCACCATGGCCATCGCGTCGAAGGGCGGTTACGAGGCGGTGCAGATGCGCGCGGTCGCCGATCGCGCCGATGTCGCGGTCGGCACGCTGTATCGGTACTTCCCGTCGAAGGTGCATCTGCTGGTGTCGGCGCTGGGCCGGGAATTCAGCCGCATCGACGCCAAGACCGACCGCTCCGCGCTGGCCGGCGGCACCCCGTATCAGCGGCTGAGCTTCATGGTCGGCAAGCTCAATCGCGCGATGCAACGCAATCCGTTGCTCACCGAGGCGATGACGCGTGCCTACGTCTTCGCCGACGCTTCGGCGGCCACCGAGGTCGACCACGTGGAGAAGCTCATCGACAGCATGTTCGCCCGCGCCATGGCCGACGGTGACCCGACCGAGGATCAGTACCACATCGCCCGGGTGATCTCGGATGTGTGGTTGTCGAATCTGCTTGCGTGGCTGACCCGTCGCGCATCGGCCACCGACGTCAGCAAGCGACTGGACCTCGCCGTGCGGTTGTTGCTCGGTGGCCAGGAGAGTGCCTAACAGCTAGGCCTAAGCGGGGGGCCCGCAGGTTCGGCCCCGGATCAGCTCGGTGGCGAGCAGTTCGACGACGGGCAGACCGGACCGCGGCGGTCGATGCAGCAGTTCGCCGGCCCGTCGGCCCTTCTGCAGACTCGGCTGCGACACCGTGGTTAGCCCGCGGCCGATGGCTTCCGGCACGCCGTCGAATCCGGTCACGGTCATCTGACCCGGCACGTAAATGCCATGTCCGCGAAGGTAATCCATGGCCGAGAGCGCCAAGATGTCGGCGGTGCACATCAGCGCGGTGATCCGCGGGTTGGCGGCCAGCGCCACCTTGGCGGCAGCACCGCCCGACGTCGGCAGGTGCTCGTAGCTTTCCACGACGGTCAGCGAATCCGGGTCTACCCCGGCCGCTGTCATCGCATCCCAGACGCCGATGATGCGCTCACGCTGCACGTCGAAAGCCGGCGACTTCAGCCGCTCCGCGTCGACCAGGCCCTGGCGCCGGTCATGGCCCAGCCGCATGGTCAGCAGCCCGATGTCGCGATGCCCCAACCCGAGCACATAGTCGGCGACCTTGCGCATCGCCGCGCGATCGTCGATGCCCACCCGGGACACTCCCGGCAGGTCCTTCGGCTGGTCGACCACCACAACCGGCAACCGCCGCTGCAGAACCACCTGCAGGTAAGGATCGTCGTCGCACACCGAATACACGACGAAGCCGTCGACCCCGGCGTTGAGCACGGCGGTGGTGCCGTCCTCCAGGCTGCGGCTGGCGCCCACGGCGACCAGCAGCAGGCCCTGCCCCGGCTCCTCGCACGATTGCGCGACCCCGGCCACGAAATCGCGCGCCGCCGGGTCGCTGAAGAAGTAGGTCAACGGTTCGGCCATCACCAGGCCGACGGCGCCCGCTTTGCGGGTCCGCAGGGATCGCGCCACCGGGTCGGGTCCGGCGTAACCCATCCGCTTGGCGGTGGCCAGCACCCGCTCCCGCAGTTCGGCGGAAAGCTGATCCGGTCGGTTGAACGCGTTCGAAATGGTGGTGCGCGACACCTTGAGCTCAGCAGCCAGCGACGCCAGAGTCGCCCGCCGGCGAGGTGTGGAGCCCACGTTCGGTGAGGCTACAGCGGCTCCGTCGGCGCGGCTACGCGGCCGTTTCGCCGAGGGCTCGCGCGGGCCTCGACGTCCCGGCCTTTATGCTGGTCGCACCTGGTCCCGAGGCGGTTGGCACGGCGCCGGCGCAGCGGGTTCAGGCGTCGCAAGGTTCGCGAGGGGGCTAAGGCCGCTCGGCACTGACCGGGCCTCGTCGGCCATCCCGCAATAAGCTGGGCGGGTGGCTTCCATCGACCTCAATGCCGACCTCGGTGAAGGATTCGGCGCCTGGCAGCTCGGTGACGACGACGCCATGCTCGAGATCGTCACCAGCGCCAACGTGGCATGCGGCTTCCACGCCGGAGACCCGGCCGGACTGCTGCGGGTCTGCCGGTCCGCCGCCGAGCGCGGCGTGCGCATCGGAGCCCAGGTCGGCTACCACGACCTGTCCGGGTTCGGCAGGCGCTTCATCGACGTCGACCCCGAGGACCTGCTTGCCGAAATCGTGTATCAGATCGGCGCGCTGCAGGCCATCGCCCAGGCCGGCGGCTCAACGGTGTCCTACGTCAAACCCCATGGCGCCCTGTACAACACGATCGTCACCCACCGCGAGCAGGCGGCCGCGGTGGCGACGGCGGTGCGGATGGTCGACCCGGCGCTGCCGGTGCTGGGTATGACGGGTTCGGTGTTTTTCGACGAAGCTAGCCGCCTCGGCCTGCGCACGGTGGCCGAGGCGTTCGCCGATCGCGCCTACCGGCCCGACGGGCAACTGCTGTCCCGCCGGGAACCCGGCGCGGTGCTGGTCGACCCCACGGCGATCGCCGAGCGCGCGGTCGCCATGGTGGCCACCGGCGCAGTCACCGCGGTCGACGGCACACCCGTGCCCGTCACCGTGGAATCGCTTTGTGTGCACGGAGATTCGCCGGGAGCGGTGCAGATTGCGACCGCGGTGCGAGAGCGGTTGGCGGCCTCCGGCGCCGAGATCAAGGCGTTCTGCTGATGCGGCTGAAACTCGGTCGTCCCAACCTCACCCGTTATTCCTGCCGGTTCAATGTCCCTGCGGCCCAACCGGATTCGCCGTTGTCGGTGCTCTGGATGGGCGTGAGCACGCTGCTGCTCGACGACGGCTCGTCGGCGTTGATGACCGACGGCTACTTCTCCCGCCCCGGGCTGGCGCAGGTGGCCGCGGCCAAGGTGGCGCCGTCGCCGGCACGGGTGGACGGCTGCCTGGCCCGCGCCAAGGTGTCGCGGCTTGCGGCCGTCATCCCGGTGCACACCCACATCGACCACGCGATGGACTCCGCGTTAGTGGCCGACCGCACCGGCGCGCAGCTGGTCGGGGGCGAGTCGGCGGCCAACGTCGGGCGCGGCTACGGGCTGGCCGAAGACCGGCTGGTGGTGGCGGTCCCCGGACAGCCGATCGAGCTGGGCGGCTACGACGTCACGCTGGTCGAATCGCGCCACTGCCCGCCGGACCGATTCCCCGGGGGGATCAGCGCACCGGTGGTGCCGCCGGTGCGGGCGTCGGCCTACCGCTGCGGTGAGGCATGGTCGACGCTGGTGCACCACCGCCCGTCGGGCCGGCGGCTGTTGATCCAGGGCAGCGCCGGTTTCGTCACGGGCGCCCTGGACGGGTACCGGGCCGAGGTCGTCTACCTCAGTGTCGGCCAGTTGGGCCTGCAACCGCGGTCTTATCTGGTCGACTACTGGACCGAGGTGGTGCGCGCGGTCGGCGCCCGCCGGGTGATCCTGGTCCACTGGGACGACTTCTTCCGTCCGCTGTCAAAACCGTTGCGCGCCATACCGTATGCGGCCGACGACCTGGACGTGTCGATGCGCATCCTCGACGAGCTGGCCGCGGCGGACGGCATCTCGTTACAGCTGCCGACGGTGTGGCGGCGCGAGGACCCGTGGGTTTGACGCAGAACCTGCCGTCGCGGCCGTTTCCGGCATCGCGACCAGATAGAGCGCAAAGCCCGCGCCCGCGATGGCGCCCAGTGCCATGAATGCCGCGTCGTAACCGGCCGCGACCACGATCCTGCCGGCAACGAAATTCGACAACGCGGCACCCACTCCCCACGCGGTGGTTATCGCCCCCAGGCTGACGTTGAACCGGCCCGTTCCGTGTGTGACGTCCTGGACGACGACGGGAAACAATGCGCCGAAAATGCCGGCTCCCACACCGTCGAGAAGTTGCACACCGACAAGCCAGTACGAGTTGTCCCACAGCGGGTACAGGAACGCGCGGACGGTCAAGACCGCGAAGCCGGCCAGGAAGATCGGCTTTCGTCCCCAGGTGTCGGCCTTGAATCCGACGACATATGCGACGGGCACCATGACAACCTGTGCGGCGACGATGCACGCCGACATCAGCGCCGTCCCGACCTGCTTGTTGTGCAACGCCAGCTTCTGCCCGACCAGCGGCAGCAAGGCCGCGTTGGCGAAGTGGAAGGTGAAGACCACCACGGCGAAGATCATCAGTCTCCGGGCGTGCAGCAGCACCGAGAATCCGGACGGCTGCGCGTGCTGTATCCCGATAGCCCGGTCCAGACCGCGGGCCAGGTCGTTGTCGATCGCGTCGGGCGGGACCCGTAGCGTTGCCCCGACGCTGATCACCGCCATGGCGGCCAGCAGCCAGAACACCACTACCGGGCCGAACAAGTAAGCGAGACCGCCGGCTGCGGCAGCTGCCGCCGCGGTACCGGCATGCCGGAACGACTCGTTACGACCAATCCGTCGAGACAACATCCGCGGCCCGACAATGCCGAGTGTTATCGCGGCCAATGCCGGATTGAAGATGGAGCCGGCGATCCCGGTAACGGCTTGCAGGAACGAAATCGAGTAGAAGCCGGGAAACAGCGGCATTGCCAATGCTGCCGCGGCGATCGACACCGCGCCGACGATGACCAACGCCCGTTTCGCGGTGGTCCGGTCCACCACGGCGCCAACCGGCGTTTGCGCGACGACTCCCGCGAGACCGCCGACCGCGATGACGAACCCGATGGAGGCCTGGTCCCAGTGGTGAGTCAGCAGCAGATAGATCGAGAGATAGGGAGCTAACCCATCGCGGACATCGGCCAGTGAAAACGCCAATAGGTCCAGGGCGTGCGCGGTTCGTCGGGGAAGCGGACCATCGGTGCTCGGATCGATCATTGACAATTCCGTTCCCCGGTGCGGTGACGGGGACCCACCCGTCGACTCCACGTTAATCAAGGCTCAGCAGCCCACCCGGGGAAGGCACACCATGGTGTGCCTCGACGGTGCTGACGGCGGCTGCGCCGACGGCGGGTAATATCCGCTGAGATCGCTTCCGGGTAGACGGCGCGCCTGCCAACAGAGCACTAGGCGCTGTCGCTCAAGCTCCGTCCAGTTCGCCGCCAGTCCGCCGATAGCCGCCGATAGGTAGCCATGCCGCTGACAACGTCGCCACGTCGGTGCGGACCGTTGGCAGGCTGGAACGTGACCGCGTGCGACCGTCGCCGACTGCGCAGTGGCGCGAGAACCCTCGTTCCTGAAGGTTTTTGAACGTTGCCCCTCGTCGTTGCGCTGCTGCTGCTGGCTGTGGTCCTGGGTTTCGCGGTCACCCGTCCGCGCGGTTGGCCCGAGGCGCTGGCGGCGGTCCCGGCGGCCGTCATCCTGATCGGGATCGGGGCGATCTCGGTCCATCAGGCGGCCGCCCAGGTTGCCGGGCTGGCACGGGTGGTCGCCTTCCTGGGTGCCGTATTGGTATTGGCCAAGCTGTGCGACGACGAGGGCCTGTTCGAGGCCGCCGGTGCGGCGATGGCGCGAACCAGCACCGGGTCGGTCGGGCTGCTGCGGCACGTGTTCGTCATTGCCGCCGTCATCACCGCGGTGCTCAGCCTGGATGCCACCGTGGTGTTGCTGACACCGGTGGTGCTGGCCGTCGTGCGGCGGCTGCGACCGCCGGTGCGCCCCTACGCCTACGCCACCGCGCACCTGGCCAATGCCGCGTCGCTGCTGCTTCCGGTGTCGAATCTGACCAATCTGCTCGCCTACCACGTCGCCGGGATCTCGTTCATCAAGTTCACGCTGGTGATGGGACTGCCGTGGCTGGCCGCGGTGGCGGCGGTCTACGCGGTGTTCCGGTGGTTCTTCGCCCGGGACCTGCGTGTTGCACCGGACCCCGAGCAACTCGGGCCGCCGCCGCGGCCGCCGGTGTTCGTGTTGGTGGTCGTGGCGCTGACCCTGGCAGGGTTCGTGATCGCCGAGGCGGCGGGGGTGGCGCCGGCGTGGGCCGCATTGGCCGGCGCGTCGCTATTGGCGCTGCGCAGCCTCGGCCGTGGGCACACGTCGGTGACGGAGATCGTGCGCTCGGCCAACGTGGCGTTTCTGGTCTTCGTGCTGGCGCTGGGCGTCGTCGTGCAGGCGGTCATGCTCAACGGAGTGGGTAGGGCCATGTCTACGGTGCTGCCGTCGGGTTCCGGGCTGCCGGCGCTGCTCGGTATCGCGGCGGTGGCCGCCGCGCTGGCCAACCTGGTCAACAACCTTCCGGCGACCCTGGTGTTGTTGCCGCTGGTCGCGGCCGCCGGGCCGGCGGCGGTGCTGGCCGTGCTGATCGGGGTCAACATCGGCCCCAACCTGACCTACGTCGGTTCACTGTCCAACCTGCTGTGGCGGCGGGTGCTGCGCAGTCACCACGTCGAGGCCGGCGTCGGCGAATACACCCGTCTGGGGCTCTGCACAGTACCCACCGCGCTGCTGGCGGCGGTGCTCGCGCTGTGGGCGAGCGCGCAGCTGCTCGGTGTCTGATTTCTGTGCCGATTCCGCCGACGCGCCATACTTGACGGCATGCCGCAGCCTCGTCCGGCCAGATACCTACTGCGTGCCAAGGATTTCGTCGACGCCCGCTACGCCGAACCGATCACCGTCGATGACATGGCCGCGGCGGCCGGGCTGTCACGCGCTCACTTCAGCCGCATGTTCACCCGGACATTCGGGGAATCTCCGCGCGCATACCTGCAGACCCGGCGGCTGGAGCGGGCCGCGGCGCTGCTGCGCTACACCGACAGGTCAATCGCGGAGGTCTGCGTCATGGTCGGTTTGCAGAGCGTCGGCTCCTTCACCAGCAGCTTCGCCCGGGTGTACGGCAAGCCGCCGGCCGCCTACCGCGCCAGCCTGCCGCCGGCGGCGCTGCACGCCCGAGTGCCGCACTGCATCTTGCGGGCACATACCCGGCCGCCGGCCGATAGCCGGGTGGTGCCCCAAGACAGCACACGGGGAGAAGACGCCGGGCGCGGTGAGCACCTAGCGTCTTCTGCATGTTGAAAATCGCAAGCGCCCAGCTTTGGGTACACGACCAGGACGAGGCACTGAAATTCTGGACCGAGAAGGTCGGCATGGAAGTGCGCCAGGATGTTTCGCTGCCGGAACTCGGCGGCTTCCGCTGGCTGACCGTCGGACCGCCCGGTCAAGATGACGTGTCAATCGTCTTGATGGACGTTCCCGGCCCGCCGATGCTGGACGAGCCCACCCGCCTACAAGTCCTGGATCTGACGGCAAAAGGCTTCGCCGGCACGGTGTTTCTCACCACCGCCGACTGCCAGGCCAGTTACCAGGAGCTGACGGCTCGTGGCGTCGAGTTCACCGAGCCGCCCGAACAGCGGCCGTACGGCATCGACTCCGGCTTCCGCGATCCGTCGGGCAACAGCATCCGACTGACCCAGTTGACGGACATGTCGGCCTGGGCCAGCTAGCTGACTGCCCGCGTTCGGTTGATGGTTAAGGGCCCAACAGCTCTCGGGTGCCCGGCGGGCGGCAACCACCACGACGTTCGGCCGCGGTCCCGGGCGGGTCGCGCCGCCCGCCTCGGGATCGCCAAAGGTGATCGCATTACTCCGAACGGGCGCCGCCCTCGCGATACGGTGAGGCGTGCTGCGGGTCTGTCTCGTGGTAGCTCTCTCCTTGTTCTCGGGGAGGCGATAGCTATGCACGAGGTGTTGGATGTCGTTTCTGATCACGATTCCGGAGATGGTCGCAGCGGCGACCGACGATGTGGCCAGAATCGGCTCGGCGCTTACGACGGCCAATGCGGCGGCGGTCGGTCCCACCACCGGGATATCGGCCGCGGCCGCCGACAAGGTGTCGACCGCGGTCGCGGAACTGTTTTCCGGTCACGCCGGGCGTTTCAGACGCTGACCGCTCAGGCGGCGGTATTTCACGATCATTTCGTCCAGGCGCTGAGCACCGACGCGGCTCCTACGCCGGCGCAGAAAACGCAAACTCCGCCCTGCAGACCCTCCGGACAGGACATCCTGGGCGTGATCAACGCTCCCACCCAGGCCGTCCTGGGGCGCCCGCTGATCGGCAACGGCGCCAATGGCGCACCGGAGACCGGCCAAAACGGCGCGCCCGGGGGCATCTTGCTCGGCAACGGCGGCGCTGGCGGTCGGCGGCCAGGGCGGTAATGGCGGCAGTGCAATCTGATCGGCAACGGCGGTAACGGCGGGTTCGCCAAAGACTCCGGGTGCGGGTGGCGGCGCCGGCGCGGGCGGACGGCTGCTGGGCCAGAACGGACTCCACGGTTTGCCCTGATCCTGACCCCCGCGCCTAGTGGCGAGCAGACGCAAAATCGCAGTATTCCATGACGATTTGGGCGATTCTATGTCTTCTCGCCGTGTTAAGTCCGGCGCTGGCGGGCGATTTCGGCAAGCACCACGCCGGCGGCCACCGAGGCATTCAGCGACTCCGCACGCCCGGCCATCGGTATGGACACCACCTCGTCACAGTTCTGCCGCACCAGCCGCGACAGCCCTTTGCCCTCGGAGCCGACGACCACCACCAACGGGTCACTACCGTCCAGGTCGTCGACTCCGGTCTCACCGGCGGCATCCAGCCCGATCACCCGCAGCCCGCGGTCGGCCCAATCCTTCAGTGTCCTGGTGAGATTGGTAGCCCGAGCCACCGGAATACGGGCGGCAGCGCCCGCGCTGGTACGCCATGCGACCGCCGTCACCGAGGCCGATCTGCGCTGCGGGATCAACACGCCATGGCCGCCGAAGGCCGCCACCGAGCGCACGATCGCACCGAGGTTGCGCGGGTCGGAGATGTTGTCCAGCGCCACCAACAACGCGGGCGGCGTGTCCATGGCTGTCGCGAGCAGATCGTCAGGATGGGCGTAGTGATACGGCGGCACCTGCAACGCGATGCCCTGATGCAAGTGGTTGGCCGTCATCCGGTCCAGATCGGCACGCGGCACCTCGAGGATCGAGATCCCCGAATCAGCGGCCCGGGCAACGGATTCGGTCACCCGCTCGTCCGCTTCGGCGCCGAGCGCGACGTACAACGCGGTGGCAGGCACTCCGGCGCGCAGGCATTCCAGCACGGGGTTACGGCCAAGAACCGTCTCGGCTTCGTCGATCCGACTCCGTACCGGACGGCGCGGCGCCGCCTTGGCCCGCTTAGCGGCGGGATGGTTGGGCCGCAGATGCGCCGCCGGGGTGGGACCGCGGCCCTCCAGACCGCGACGGCGCTGCCCGCCCGACCCGACAGGGGCGCCCTTCTTGGTGCCGGATTTGCGTACCGCCCCCCGGCGCTGCGAGTTACCCGCCATTTACTTGCCGCCACCGCCCAGCGTCCACTGCGGCCCGTCGGCGGTGTCGGTGACCTCGATGCCGGCGTGCTTGAGGCGATCCCGAATCTGGTCGGCAAGTGCCCAGTTACGCTGCTCGCGCGCCTTCTCACGGTTGTCCAGCTCGGCCTGTACCAGTACGCCGACAGCCGCCAGCGCAGCCGTTGTCTCGTCCCGCGATTCCCAGCGTTCGTCGAGCGGATCGCAGCCCAGGATTCCCATCATCGTGCGGATCGAACCGGCGCTTCGCACTGCGGCTTCATGGTCACCGGCGTCGAGTGCCCGGTTGCCTTCTGCGCGGGCGTGGTGAATTTCGGCCAGCGCTATCGGAACCGACAGATCGTCGTCGAGCGCCTCGGCGAAACGCGGCGTCCATTCGCCGGGCAGCACGGCACCCACCCGGCTGCGCACCCGGTGCAGGAAATCCTCCACGCCGACATAGGCTTTGACGGCGTCCTGGAGGGCGGTGTCAGAGAACTCGAGCATTGACCGATAGTGCGCGCTGCCCAGGTAATAGCGCAGCTCGGGCGGCCGGACCCGCGGCAACATCGCCGGTATGGCCAGCACATTGCCCAATGACTTGCTCATTTTTTCCCCGCCCATTGTCACCCAGCCGTTGTGCAGCCAGTAGCGGGCGAACCCGTCGCCGGCGGCGCGGCTCTGCGCGATCTCGTTCTCGTGATGCGGGAAGATCAAATCCATTCCGCCGCAATGGATGTCGAATTCAGGCCCCAAGAAGGTACGGGCCATTGCCGAGCATTCCAGGTGCCAGCCGGGACGGCCCCGGCCCCAGGGCGTCGGCCAGGACGGCTCTCCGGGTTTTTCGCCCTTCCACAGGGTGAAGTCGCGCTGGTCGCGTTTGCCCGCGGCCACGCCTTCGCCCTGGTGGACGTCGTCGATCTTGTGCCCGGACAGCTGGCCGTAATCCGGGTAGCTGAGCACATCGAAGTAGACGTCCCCGTCGCCGGTATAGGCATGGCCGGTTTCGATCAAACGTTGGATCAATTCGATCATCTGGGTGATGTGCCCGGTGGCTCGCGGTTCCGCGGACGGCGGCATCACATCCAGGGCGTCGTAGGCGGCGGTAAATGCCCGTTCGTAGGTGGCCGCCCATTCCCACCACGGTCGGCCGGCGGCGGCGGCCTTGTTCAAGATTTTGTCGTCGATGTCGGTGACGTTGCGGATGAAGGCGACGTCGAAGCCGCGTGCGATCAACCAGCGCCGCAGGATGTCGAATGCCACCCCGCTGCGGACGTGCCCGATGTGCGGCAGGCCTTGCACGGTGGCGCCGCACAGATAGATCGAAACGTGTCCGTCGCGCAGCGGAACAAAATCGCGCACGGCGCCGGCCGCCGTGTCATGGAGCCGCAAGCGGGCGCGATCGGTCACGACGTGCCAGCTTACTGCCTACGACCGCAACGGCCGCCCGACCCTACTTGGCCGGGAACGGGTCGCGCAGCGAAATCACCAATGCCGTGGCGATGGCGGCCCGACCCTCACCCCGTCCGGTCAGGCCGAGCCCGTCGGTGGTGGTGGCCGACACCGATACCGGCGCATTGAGTAGCCGCGACATCACGGCCTGCGCCTCGAGACGGCGCCAACCGATCTTGGGCCGATTGGCGACCACCTGCACGGCGGCATTCCCCACCCGATAGCCGTGCTGCGTGATCAGCTCGACGACATGACGCAGCATGGCGGCTCCGCTGACACCTGCCCACCGTGGATCGTCGACTCCGAACACGTCGCCGATGTCGCCCAGCCCGGCAGCCGACAGTACGGCGTCACACAACGCATGCGCCGCAACGTCGCCGTCGGAGTGTCCGGCGCAGCCGTCGGCGCTCGGGAACAGCAGGCCCACCAGCCAACATGGGCGTCCGGGTTCGATCGGGTGCACGTCGACACCCAAACCCACCCGCGGCAGTCCGTTCACCCGCGCACTACCGCCTGGGCCAACAACAGATCGAGTCGGTTGGTGATCTTGAACGCCAGCGGATCACCCTCGACCACCTGAACCTGGCCGCCGATGTGCTCGACCAGTGATGCGTCGTCGGTGAAGTCGGCGGTGCCCGCGTGCTGATAGGCGCGCAGCAGCAGATCGCCGGCGAACCCCTGCGGGGTCTGTGCCGCCCTGAGGCCCGCCCGTTCTGGGGTACCCAAGACGACCCCGTTGGCGTCGACCGCCTTGATGGTGTCGGTAAGTGGTAACGCGGGCACCACGGCGGCGTGGCCGTCCCGCAATGCGTTGACCACTCGCGTGACCAACGAAGGTGGCGTCAACGCCCGCGCTGCGTCATGTACCAGCACAAACGACGGCTCAGAGGTCTTTAGCGCGGAGAGCGCCAGACGCACGGTCTCGGTACGGTTGGCGCCGCCGGCAACGATCATGGCCTTATGCCCGAGGATCAGCTTTGCTTCGTCGGTTCGATCCGGCGGGACCGCTACCACGACGTTGTCGACGACCTTCGATTCCAGTAGGCCCTCGACGGCGCGCTCGACCAGGGTCTGCCCGTCGAGTTGATAAAACGCCTTGGGTACGCCGACTGCCAGCCGCTCACCCGACCCTGCGGCCGGAACGATTGCGACTACGGCGCCGTTGGCTCCAGTCACCCGGAGTCTCGGGGTGTTCAGGACGCGGCGGCCAGAACCTCGTCGAGGATGGTCTCCGCTTTGGCGTCGTCGGTGCTCTCAGCCAGCGCCAGTTCCCCGACCAGAATCTGCCGAGCCTTGGCCAGCATCCGCTTCTCGCCTGCGGACAAACCCCGCTCCTGGTCCCGACGCCACAGGTCACGCACCACTTCGGCGACCTTGTTCACGTCGCCGGAAGCCAGCTTCTCGAGGTTGGCCTTGTAACGGCGTGACCAGTTGGTGGGCTCTTCGGTGTGCGGGGCACGCAACACCTGGAAAACCTTGTCAAGGCCTTCTTGGCCGACGACGTCGCGGACTCCAACGTACTCAGCGTTGTCAGCCGGCACACGAACGGTCAGGTCGCCCTGCGCCACTTTCAAGACGAGATACTCTTTTTGTTCCCCTTTGATGGTTCGGGTTTCGATCGCCTCGACTAACGCTGCACCGTGGTGTGGATAGACGACGGTGTCACCGACCTTGAAGATCATCTGATTTGAGCCCCTTTCGTCACTCCATGCTAACACGCCTCCCTGACGCGTGCGGATCAACGGTGCAGGTCAGGGGCACCGCGGCTGGAGATTGGGGGTTGACAGGCGATGCAAGACGTGCATCGCCGCGCCGATTGCCGCCGGTCGCCGCAGTCTCAGCGCGCTCGGTGGTGCGGTAGCCGATGGCCCACCCGTCGGCAGCTTTACCGGCTCCAGACCGGCTCCAGCCGGGTGGGATGAGACCCCGCTGACCAACTCGACGGCGCATGGCCACCCGGTGGCGGCAGGTTGGTCGACACTGCCGGGAGAGTTCGAGTGCCGCCGGAATTAACCAGAGGCGCCCGCCTGACCGTCTGCGCCCCGGACCCCGTTGGCCCCGGACCGGCCGTCGGCTCCGTCAGCACCTTTGCCGAAGAAGGGATCGGCATTTTTCCCGCCGGTGCCGCCGGCACCACCGTCGCCGCCGGACCCGCCGTCGCCGCCGGAGCCGGCCTGACCGCCGATGCCGTGGCTGCCCGCAATCCCTGCCGTTGCCGCGCCGCCGGCACCGCCAGCGCCGCCATTACCGCCGGCACCACCGTTACCGCCCACACCGCCGTCACCACCGGCACCGCCCACGCCCGGGGTGGCGTCTGGCGCGGGTATTTTGCCGCTCAGGAACAGGCGATAGGTGTCGCCGCCGCCGCCGCCATTGCCACCGCGCCCGCCACCCGCACCGTCGCCGCCCTCGCCGCCTTGGCCGCCGTGGCCGCCCGCACCGCCGTTGCCGGATTCCCATCCGCCGGCACCACCGGCTCCGCCCTTACCGCCGGCCCCGCCGCCAAAGGCGGATGCACCTGCGCCGCCCTGGCCGCCTACGCCACCTTTGCCCCCATAGGCGTGAACGGCGTCGGCGTCGCCGCCCTTGCCGCCGTCGCCGCCCCTGGCGCCCGCGCCGCCATCCCCGCCGTCGCCACCCTGGCCGCCGAAAGCTTGGCCCTGAAATTGGGGAACTGCTTCGGTCCCTCGGCTGCTGGCGAAGCCGCCGTCGCCGCCGTCGCCGCCCCCACCGCCGGGACCGCCAGTTCCCCCGTTTCCTCCTGTTCCGCCGTTGCCGAAAGCCAAGATGGCATCACCCTTGCCGCCGTCGCCGCCCGCACCACCCTTGGCGCCGAGACCACCAGCTCCGCCGTTGCCGCCGTCGCCTCCCTGACGCTCGCCGAAGCCGGAATTGCCCGCACCGTCGCCGCCGTCGCCGCCCCAGATGCCTATTCCGGTTCCGCCCGTGAATTGGACAGCGTCTTTGCCGTCGAAGCCGTCGCCCCCTCCGGAAGGCCCAGGAAGCCCGCTGTCGGCCTGTCCGGCCTTGGGGAGTGCGCTCGGGTTGACACCGTCCGCGCCGTCGGCGCCGGACCCACCATCGCCGCCAGCGCCACCCTCGCCGATCCGCCCGGCATTGCCGCCGCGACCGCCCCACCCGCCGCTGCCGCCCGTCTTGCCGACGGCAGCCGGGGCGGCGTCACCGCCATGACCACCGGCACCGCCGTTACCCCCGGCCTGGCCGCTAGCGCCCTCGAGACCGTCACCACCGCTGGTCCCGAGGCCACTGCCGCCACCGCGGCCGGCCGCCCCGCCGTAACCGCGATCGCCGCCGTCACCGCCGCTGCCGCCGTGGCCGCCGTTGGGCCCATCGCCGCCGTCGCCACCCACTCCGCCGTTTCCGGCGTTACCGCCGATGCCGCCGTCACCACCGCGACCCCCCATCCCTCGCGCAGCAAACCCACCTTGTCCGCCGTCCCCGCCTTTGCCGCCCGCAGCTCCGTGCCCACCGTTACCGCCGTCTTGACCGGTGCCGTCAACGGCGTCACCGCCGTCACCGCCGTTGCCGCCGTTACCGCCGGCTCCCCCGGCGCCACCGGCACCGCCGTCGCCCGACAGCAGCCCACCACGCCCTCCGGCGCCGCCGGCGCCGCCGGGCCCACCCTCGACGCCGTCGCCCCCGTCAATGCCCGGGTCTCCGGCCGCGCCGCTTGCGCCGACGAAACCGGCCCCGCCGGCCCCACCGTCGCCGCCGCGGCCAAACCATCCGGCGTCACCACCGCGACCGCCGATCCCCCCGGCCGCGCCACCGATCCCGCCGGTGCCGCCATTTCCTAACAGCAGGCCGCCGGCGCCACCGGCCCCGCCCGACGCGCCCACACCGCCGGATCCACCAGTTCCGCCATTGCCGATCAGGCCCGCAGCTCCGCCGGCACCGCCCGCCTGGCCGGCGGCACCAGCCGCACCACGGCCGCCGTTGCCCCACAACAACCCGCCGTCGCCGCCGGCCTGCCCCGGCGCCAACCCGTCGACGCCATTACCGATCAACGAACGCCCAACGAGCAATTGAGTCGGCGCATTGACGATGCCCAACATGGCCTGCTCAACATTGGCGAACTCAGCGGCGGCATAGGCGGCTGCGCCGCCATTCAACGCCCGCACAAACTCCTCTTGAACCAACCCGATCTGCGCCGAAAGCTCCTGATATTGGCGCCCATAGCCGCTAAACAACGCCGCGATCGCCGCCGACACCTCATCGCCGGCCGCCGCCGTCAACTGCGTCGTCATCGCCGCCGCCGCCGCATTGGCCGTGCTCACCGCCGAGCCGATCGCCGCCAAATCCGACGCCGCGCCAGAAACCAATTCCGGCGCCACCAGAAGAAAGGACATGACAGACCTCCACCAGCCGGCAGCCCCCGCTCACCTGTCGGTATAGGCACCGGCGATGCCACTAACGTGAAGTCTTCGTGAAGTCGCCACGCAGATCGCGAAATTGCACCCGGGACCGACACCGGCGCTACCGCCGGCGGCAGCAACCTACTACTGTGCATAGTCGAATCGCAGTCAGCAGGCCGTCATGCGATCCGCCATGCTCCGAACCCAGCAGGAGGCATTGAGTGAACCGCTTCAAGATCCGCCTCACCGCGGTGGGCCTGGTCGCACTGATTGCCGCCATGGTGAGTGCCTGCGGAACCGGTCAGATCTCGCAAACCGCGAATCAGGAGCCCGCCGTCAACGGCAACCGGCTCACCATCAACAACGTGCTGCTGCGCGATGTCCGGATCCAAGCTCTGCAGCGCAGCGGCGATTTCCTGCAGCCCGGCAGGAAGGTGGACTTGGTGCTGGTGGCTATCAACCAATCCCCGGATGTGGCTGATCGTTTGGTGAGCATCGGCAGCGACATCGGCACCGTGACGATGACCGGTGACGCGCGGCTGCCCGCCGGCGGGATGCTCTTCGTCGGTACGCCGGACGGCCAGCTCGTCGCGCCCGGCCCGCTGGGGTCGAATCAGGCGGCCAGGGCAAGCGTCGTCTTGACCAAGCCCATCACCAACGGCTTGACGTACAGCTTCACCTTCAACTTCGAGAAGGCCGGACAGGGCACCCTGATGGTGCCGATCGCGGCGCCGCTGGCTCAGCCGCACGAGCAGGCGACGGCTCCGGTCCGGCACTAACGCCCCACCCAGCCGGCCGCGCCGCGGCTGTCGTACCCGACCGATACGGTCACGGCGTGGCTAACGTGCGTTCGCAATTCCGCTGCTCGGATTGTCGTCATCTCACCGCCAAGTGGGTGGGGCGGTGCATGGAATGCGGCAGCTGGGGCACGGTCGAAGAGGTGCCGATACGCAACGGGGTCGGCGTCAGTGGTCGCCGGCTGCCGATGCCGGCGTCGCGCGCCGTTCCGATCAGTTCGGTGCAGCCCAACCTGAATCGGCACCGTCCGACCGGCATCGACGAGCTGGACCGGGTGCTGGGCGGCGGCGTGGTGCCAGGGTCGGTGACGCTGCTGGCCGGCGAACCCGGTGTCGGCAAATCGACGCTGTTGCTCGAAGTCGCGCACCGCTGGGCGCAGTCGGGGCAGCGCGCGCTGTACATCTCCGGCGAAGAATCCGCCGGACAGATCCGGCTGCGCGCCGACCGCATCGGCTGTCACAGCGAACAGGTGTATCTGGCCGCCGAATCCGACGTGCACGCGGTATTGGGCCACATCGAGACCGTGCAGGCGGCGCTGGTCGTCATCGACTCGGTGCAGACGATGTCCACCAGCGAGGCCGACGGCGTCGCCGGCGGGGTTACCCAGGTGCGTGCGGTGACGGCCGCCCTGACCGCCGCCGCCAAGGCCCACGGGTTCGGGCTGATCCTGGTCGGTCACGTCACCAAGGAAGGGTCGATCGCCGGACCGCGGTCACTAGAGCACCTCGTCGACGTGGTGCTGCATTTCGAAGGCGACCGCAACGGCGGGTTACGGATGGTCCGTGGAGTCAAGAATCGATTCGGCGCCGCCGACGAGGTTGGGTGTTTTCTATTGCACGACAACGGCATCGAAGGAATCGCCGACCCGTCAAACCTGTTCCTCGATCAGCGGTCCGCTCCGGTTCCCGGTACCGCCATCACCGTGACACTCGACGGGAAGCGGCCGCTGATCGGGGAAGTACAGGCGTTGCTGGCCACTCCGGCCGGCGGTTCGCCGCGACGGGCGGTCAGCGGAATCGACCACGCCCGCGCGGCGATGATCACCGCAGTACTGGAAAAGCACGCCCGGCTGCGCATCGGTGTCAACGACATCTATCTCTCAACCGTAGGCGGGATGCGATTGACCGATCCGTCGTCCGATGTGGCGGTTGCGATCGCGCTGGCCTCGGCGTACGCGAACCTGCCGCTGCCTACAACGGCGGTGATGATCGGCGAAGTCGGGCTGGCAGGCGACCTGCGGCCGGTCAACGGCATGGACCGGCGGCTGGCCGAGGCAGTTCGTCAGGGATTCACCATCGCATTGATCCCGCCCGGTCGCGAGGCGGCGCCGGCGGGTCTGCGAGCACTGCGCGCGCCTACTATCGTGGCGGCGCTCGAGCACATGATCGACGTTGCCGACCACCGCACCAGCGCCCCCGCGAGCGTGTGTCGTCTGGACACTCATCACTAAGGCGGCGCGCAGTAATTATTTAGGTTTTTCTGTTTGGTTTGTCCACACTTGTGGTATGACGCTGCCTGCTGTGGACTCCGATCCGGTCGCTGCCCGTTTGTCGTTGATCCGCCCGCATTTGGACGAGCGGGCGTGGCGGTTGTTGCTGGCCGCCGAGCTGATCGCCAGGGGGCATCGGGTGTCCGCAGCATCCGGATCGGGACCCGGCTGCGGTTGTGGAAAACCGAACTTGCCGCCTTGGCCACCGAGGCCGGACTGGACATCACGGTCTGCCACCTGCCGCCGGGCACCTCCAAATGGAACAAGATCGAACACCGGCTGTTCTCCGCGATCAGCCGCAACTGGCGCGGACGACCCTTGGAATCCCATGAGGTTGTCATCGAACCCTCAGGGCAACAACCACATCCACCGGACTGACCGTGAACGCGGTCCTCGACACCACCACCTTGACGGTGCAGTTGGGTGGCTTCGAGGGCGGCGATTTGCTTGTCGGTGATCTTGATGCCGCGGTCGTACGAGTTCCACGGCGACTGGAACTACACGCTCACCGCCGACCACACCGCGACACGCCCGACAACACCTACCTAATTACTGCGCGATCCCT
>NZ_MWQA01000001.1:2571933-2576002 GCF_002086915.1 Mycobacterium persicum
GGCACCTCCAAATGGAACAAGATCGAACACCGGCTGTTCTCCGCGATCAGCCGCAACTGGCGCGGACGACCCTTGGAATCCCATGAGGTTGTCATCGAACCCTCAGGGCAACAACCACATCCACCGGACTGACCGTGAACGCGGTCCTCGACACCACCACCTTGACGGTGCAGTTGGGTGGCTTCGAGGGCGGCGATTTGCTTGTCGGTGATCTTGATGCCGCGGTCGTACGAGTTCCACGGCGACTGGAACTACACGCTCACCGCCGACCACACCGCGACACGCCCGACAACACCTACCTAATTACTGCGCGATCCCTAAGTGGCCCCGCTCATAGCAGAATGCACGCTGTGACACGTCCGACACTGCGTGAGGCTGTCGCCCGCCTGGCACCCGGCACCGGGCTACGGGACGGCCTGGAACGTATCCTGCGCGGCCGCACCGGCGCCCTGATCGTGCTCGGCTACGACGAGAACGTCGAGGCGATCTGCGACGGCGGCTTCTCCCTAGACGTCCGCTATGCCCCCACCCGGCTGCGCGAGCTGTGCAAAATGGACGGTGCCGTGGTGCTCTCCACCGACTGCAGCCGCATAGTGCGGGCCAACGTGCAGTTGGTCCCGGATCCGTCGATACCGACCGACGAATCGGGCACCCGCCACCGCTCGGCGGAGCGATCCGCGATCCAGACCGGTTACCCGGTGATCTCGGTGAGCCACTCGATGAACATCGTGACCGTCTATGTCGGCGGTGATCGTCATGTGCTGACCGACTCGGCGACCATCCTGTCGCGAGCCAACCAGGCGATCGCGACGCTGGAACGCTACAAGGCCCGGCTCGATGAGGTCAGCCGGCAACTCTCCCGGGCCGAGATCGAAGACTTCGTCACGCTGCGCGACGTGATGACGGTGGTGCAGCGGCTCGAGCTGGTCCGGCGAATCGGGTTGGTGATCGATTACGACGCGGTGGAACTGGGCACCGATGGGCGGCAGTTACGGCTACAGCTGGAGGAACTGCTCGGCGGCAACGACACCGCCCGCGAGTTGATTGTCCGCGACTACCACGCCAACCCGGAACCGCCGAGCAAAGCCCAAATTGACGCCACCCTGGATGAGTTGGACGCACTCTCGGACACCGAGTTGCTCGATTTCACTGTGCTGGCAAAGGTTTTCGGCTATCCCACGACGGCGGAGGCACAGGACTCGGCGCTGAGCCCGCGGGGCTACCGCGCGATGGCAGTCATCCCGCGACTGCAATTCGCCCATGCCGACCTGCTGGTGCGTTCCTTCGGAACGCTGCAGGGTCTATTGGCCGCCAGCGCCGGCGACCTGCAATCTGTCGACGGCATCGGCGCGATGTGGGCCCGCCATGTGCGCGAGGGGCTGTCACAGCTGGCCGAGTCGACGATCGCTGACCAGTAGAGCGTTAACCGCCCTGAGCGGGCGGGGCCTCCGGCGGCGGCGCCACGGCCGGGCCAGGCGCCGGCGGTGGCCCCGGCGGCTGCGGCGGCTGGTTCAATACGAACGGAACCGGAAGCGACCGAAGGTTGCCCAGCTGGACGACGAGGTTGTACGTGCCGGGACCGATCGCCGGCCGGGGCAATGGGCAATGCGGCGCCGACCCCATCCCGGTCCAGGTCACCGCAGTTGTCACCTGCTCCCCCGGAGTGAACATCTTGACCAGGGTCTCGTTGGAGGGCGCGCAGTCCAGGTTGGACCACAACCGCTTGTTATCCAGCGAGTAGACGTATGCCGCCAGCACCGCGGCCCCGACGTCGCGCTTACAGCCCACTAGCCCGATGTTGGTGACAACCATGGTGAATTTCGGCTGGTCGCCGATGTAGTACTGGGGCGCGTTGGTCAATCCCTTGACTGCGAGCGTGGAATCCGGGCAGTCGTCCCCCTCTTTCAGCACCGGCGGCGGTTGCACCGCGGCGGTAGGAGTCGGCATCTCCGGGTTCTGCCCCTGCGGAGCCGCCGGAGCGTTGGCGGCACTTTGCCCGCCCGGTTCCGGCGCCTGCGGCGGGTTTGAGCCCGGGTGGCTTTGCGCGGAGCCCGGTTTCTCGGCGTTGACGGGTTTGGCGCCGGCGGTGTTACCGACGAAGGCGACTACGGCAGCCACCGCGATTCCGATCACCACGACCGCGATACCCAGGGCCAGTCCCCTGCGCCGCCAGTAGATCTCGGTAGGTAGCGGGCCACGCGGTTCCAGATCCAGCACATTCACACCGTAGGCCCAGGTCACGCCGACTTGTTTGACCTGCCTCGGCGTGTCGCGAGGTTAGCTGGGCCCTTTCGAGCGTGGGCCGTGTTAGAGGCCGGATTAGCGGCGCCGGAAGGTCAGCCTTCCTCGCCGATATCACCGACGTGATCGCGCAACACCGCCCGGCCGTCGGAGAGCTGGTAGGTCACACCCACGATGGCCAGCGTGCCGGCGGCCACCCGCGTCGATATGGCCGTCGAGCGGGCCATCAGCTGCGCCACCGTCTCGTGGATGTGTCGCTCTTCGAACTCGTCGACCCGCTTCAGTCCGTCGCGCCGGCCCAACAAGATCGATGGAGCCACCCGCTCCACCACATCGCGCACATAGCCCTCCGGCAGAGCGCCGCTGTCCAGTGCCGTCAGGGCTGCATTCACCGCACCACAGCTGTCGTGGCCGAGGACGACCACAAGCGGGACGTTCAGCACGGTCACCGCGTACTCGATGGAGCCCAGCACCGCCGAGTCGATGACGTGCCCGGCCGTGCGGACCACGAACATGTCGCCGAGGCCCTGATCGAAAATGATCTCCGCGGCCACCCGGCTGTCGGCGCAGCCGAAGATCACCGCGGTCGGCTGCTGCCCAGCGGCGAGGCTGGCGCGATGCTCAACGCTTTGGCTGGGATGCTCGGGCTTGCCGGCGACGAATCGCTCGTTACCCTCTTTGAGTGCTTTCCACGCGGTTACCGGGTTGGTGTTGGGCATGTCACGCATTCTGCCGTACCGGCCGGTGACCGCTGCGCAGCACATATCATCCGCCAATCTTCTTGCTTGGTACGAGCGATCGCGTCGCGACCTGCCGTGGCGCCGGCCAGACGTCAGTGCATGGCAGATTCTGGTGAGCGAGTTCATGTTGCAGCAGACTCCGGTGTCGCGGGTGTTGTCGATATGGCCTGACTGGGTGCGGCGCTGGCCCACCGCGTCGGCAACGGCCGCTGCGACGGCCGCCGATGTGCTGCGGGCCTGGGGGAAGCTGGGCTATCCGCGCCGGGCGAAGCGTTTGCACGAATGCGCGACCATCATCGCGCGGGACCACGGTGACGTGGTCCCCGACGACGTCGAAACGCTGGTGAGGCTGCCGGGTGTCGGTAGTTATACCGCACGCGCGGTGGCGTGTTTCGCGTACGGCCGGCGGGTGCCGGTGGTGGACACCAACGTGCGCCGGGTAGTGGCTCGTGCGGTGCACGGGCGCGCCGATGCGGGTGCGCCGTCGGCCGCCCGGGACCACGCCGACGTCCTAGCGATACTGCCGAATCATGAATCGGCGCCACGCTTTTCGGTCGCCCTCATGGAACTGGGTGCGACGGTGTGCACGGCCCGCGCCCCGCGCTGCGGTTTGTGCCCGGTGAGCGGCTGCGCATGGCGGACCGCTGGATATCCTGCCACGGACGGTCCGCCGCGGCGCGTGCAGGCATATGCGGGAACCGACCGACAGGTCCGCGGACGGTTACTAGATGTATTGCGCGCCAAGGACTCTCCAGCAACCCGCGCCGAGCTCGACGTGGCATGGCTGATCGATACCGCACAGCGTGACCGAGCGCTGGATTCGTTGCTGGCCGACGGCCTGGTCGCAAAGACTGCCGATGGCCGATTCGCGTTGGCGGGCGAAGCGTAACCTCCCGATTGGCCTGGCTACCCGTCCGGGATCGGCGCCAATCGCGTTGCCCACAGGCTACGTCTTTCCCGTGAGCCCATCGTTGCCGAGCAGCAGCCCGGCGGTGCCGCCGGCGCCGGGGTTGCCCGCGGCCTTGCCGAGCCCGGCGTTGCCGCCGTTGCCGCCATCGCCGATGACGACGCCGTTTCCGCCGGTGCCG
>NZ_MWQA01000001.1:2576102-2582494 GCF_002086915.1 Mycobacterium persicum
GCCCGCGCCCAGTACTCCATTACCGCCGGCCCCGCCGAACCCACCGGTGAGGGTGCCCACCCCGCCGGCGCCGCCGGCGCCGGCTAGAAACACCCCAGCGCCGCCAGCCCCACCGGCCCCGCCGACCCCGCCAGCCACGAACGCGGTCCCGCCCGGGCCACCCGGGCCGCCGGCACCGAACAGCCCGCCAGCCCCGCCGGCACCACCCGCGCCGCCGGTCTTGCCGGCGGCGGTGGTCAACCCACCGGTGCCGCCGGTGCCGCCGTCACCCCACAACAGGCCACCGGCCCCACCGGCCCCACCGGCCCCACCGGAGGCAACGCTTGAGCTCCCACCGGCGCCGCCAGCACCGCCGGTGCCGAACAGCCCCGCGGCGCCACCAACACCGCCCGCCATCCCGGCCGCTCCGGACCCACCGGCCCCGCCGTTGCCCAACAAGAGTCCGCCAGCCCCGCCGGCCGCCCCGGTTCCCGGGGCCCCGTTGGCGCCGTTGCCGATCAACGGCCGACCCAACGCCGACTGGAAGGGCGCATTGACCAGGTTGAGCAGGCTCTGCAGCGGCGAAGCCGCCGCAGACTCCGCAGCCGCATACGTCCCCGCACCCGCACTCAACGCCGCCACAAACTGGTCATGAAACGCCGCGGCCTGCACGCTCAGCGCCTGATAGCCCTGACCATGCCCGGAAACACCGCCGCAATAGCCGCCGACACCTCATCACCGGCCGCCGCCAACACCCCCGTCGTCGCGGCCGCCGCAGCCACGTTGGCGCTGCCCAGCGTCGCGCCGAGGCCAGTCAAATCCGCGGCCGCCGACGCCATCAGATCCGGAGCCGCAATCACAAGCGACACGTGCCACCTCCCACGAGTCATCACGACGATGGCGGCCCTGACAATCGCTCGTTCACCGTCGGCCAATCGACAGGACTACATCGTCGCGCGGCAGGGCGCGATGTCTCAGGGTTTCCGAGCGATCGTCTCGAGTTTTCTACGCTGCCGCCACACAGACCGCGGTCGGATCATCACCGCGTCGCCCGCCGCGGCCGTTGTCGCAGGAGCGGGCGCCATTGATGCTCGACCCAAACGGCTCTGCCTCCGAGGTCTAGATCATGAAATATATTTCGTGATGTTTGACAGATGTATTAAATATCGCGTAGTTTGCTTCGCATGAACTCCAGACCTACCGCTGCCAGCACTGGCGGTGATGGCCGGTGAACGCCGTCCTCGTCGGTGCCTTGACGTTGCCCCTGCTTGCATCGCTGAGCGCGCTCCTGGCCGGTTCGCGGCATCCACGCCTCGTCGGCCAATTGGGCGCCGCAGCCGCCGGTGCGGGCTTGGTTTCCGCATTGCTGATAGCGCTGCACGTAGCGGTCGACGGCCCCCTCTCGGCCACCCTGCGGTCAGCGGGCGGCACCCTGATCGCCGAGCTGGGAGCCAACCGGCTCAGCGCGCTGCTGTTGGTGTTGGTGTACGGAGTGAGCACGGTCGTACAGGTTTTCGCACTGCGCTACCTCGCCTGCGATCGCCGATCGGGGTGGTTCACCGCCGGTACCGGCATGCTCACCACGGCCTCCGCCGGCCTCATGACCTCTGGAACCCTGATCGGTCTGGCCGTCTCGTGGACCGTGGCCGGCATCGCGCTGTGCCTGCTGCAGGCGACTTACTGGGAGCTGCCCGCCGCCCGCGACGGCGTGCTGCGGACGGCGACAGCGTTCCTGCTGGGCGATCTGGCGCTGTGGTCGGCGGTCGGCTTGATCACCATGCAATGGGGCAACGTCAGCCTGTTCGACCTCGGGCCCAACCCATTCGAGGGCCGGTCACCGGCCTTGTGGGCGGCAGCCGGTCTGATCGTGGTGGCTGCTCTGTCGCGCTCGGCGCAGCTTCCCTTTCATCGCTGGCTGCCGGCCACCCTGGCCGCGCCCACGCCCGTCTCGGCGCTGCTCCACGCCGGCGTCGTCAACGCCGGCGGTGTGCTGCTGGTGCGGTTGAGCCCAATCGTCAGCGGATCGGCCATGGCCATGGGCCTGGCCTTCACCGCCGGAACGCTCAGCGTGCTCTACGGCGGCGTCGTGATGCTCACCAAATCCGACATCAAGGGCTCGCTGGTGTATTCGACGATGGCCCAGATGGGCTTCATGATCTTGACCTGCGGCCTGGGCCTGTCCGCCGCCGCGGTATTCCACCTGGTGGGCCACGGCTTCTACAAAGCCACCCTGTTCCTGTCGTCCGGCTCGGCGATAGCCAAGCGGCGCCAAAAGGCCGCTCGGCCACCGGCGCCGACGCCGACCCGGGCCCGCTGGGCAGCGATCCATGCCGCGGCACTGCTGCTGCCGGCCGCCGCGCTGTATGCGGCCAGCAGCATCGTGCGACTGCAGCACGTCGAGCACGGCTCGGCGCGGGTGCTGCTGGTCTTCACCTGGGCGACGGCCGCGGCAGCGTTGACGGGCTGGTTGGCGAGGAGCCCGGGCGCACGGGCTGCTCTCATCGGGGCCGTCGCGCTGCTCGTGGCTGCCATCGGATACGTCGCACTGGTCGGCGCGGTAACCGGATTCCTGGCGCCCGATCTGCCCGCGGTCACCGTACCGTCCGCGTCGTCTGCGGGCATCGTCGCAGTCGCGGTCATCCTTGCGGCACTGACCCTGCTGCCCCGGGCCCCGGCCAACGGCTGGTTCGGTCGGCTGCAGCGCACCCTGTACGCGAAAGCGCTTGTCGCCGGCCATGTTCCGGCGACTCGTCCCCAACCGAACACGCAACTGACAGGAGCCCTCCAGTGACCATCGCGGCTGACAACGTCTCGACCGAAACCCGGCGCGCGCAGTTACGCAGCGACGTGAACCTGGCCGCCCGTGTGATACCCACCCACTACCCGCTGGAGACCTTTATCGCGGTCAACCCGCTGGCCGGGTTGGAGTCGATGCCCTTCGAGCAGGCGGTCCGACGGGCCGGCGACCTCTACGGCAGCGCCGGCGTGCTGGACGAGACGACGTTCCGCGGCCTGTACCGCAGCGGACGGATCACCGACGCCGATCTCGAGTCGACGCTGCGGCTGCGCTACCCCACCTTGCTGGACGGCGAGCCCGTCCGGATGGGAACCCGCGTGATGACACCTTCGCAACTGCTGCGCGGCGACCTGCTGCACGGCAGTTTGGCTCCGAAGCCGTTACGCCGCAACCTGACTCGGAGTGAGCAAGTGGCACCGCAGGTAGCCGGGCAGGTCGACGCCCAAGCCACCAAATGGTGTGCGGCGTTCTTCGGATCACCGGCAGCGGGCTGGCCGATGCCCGACCACCACTTGGGCTTCTACCGCGCCTGGCGGACACTGGCCCCCGGCGACCACAAGCTGAGCCGCCGGGCGCGAGCGTCGCTGCGCAAGGCGCCCACCCGGGCCGACGACGCCGCGCTGCAAGCCCTGGACCAGCTGGGCGTGGCCGACGACGACCGGATTACCTACTTGCAAGCCCACTTGACGCGGCTTCCGGGCTGGGCCGCCCACGTCCGCTGGTCTGCCGAACGCGTCACCGGTGTGGACCTACTGGACTACCTCGCAATGCGGCTGACGTACGAAGCAGTATTGCTGTCCCACAACACGTTCAACGCGCCGGACGAGCCGGTGGCGGCCACCCGGCCGCGCCTATCCTCAGCCCGCGAACGAGCCGCCGCGCTGGCCCGAGCATGGGGGCTCGACGAGGTAAGCGACGCCGACTTAGGTGCTGCTGCAAGGGTTTTGTCGGCATTGCCGGTTACCGCGCGGCAGCTGGTGTGGCAGCAGGCCTACGAGGCCCACTATCGCGACAAACTACTGCGAGGCTTGGCGGAAAACCCCCCGGCACCCGGGAATGGGCGCGCCGCAGCCCAGATCGTGTGCTGCATCGACACCCGATCCGAGGGGCTGCGCCGCCACATCGAATTCCTCGGCGAGTACCAGACTTTCGGATTCGCCGGCTTCTTCGCCGTCGCCATCCGGTTCACCAGCCTGCTGGGTGGATCGCCCAACGACCTGTGCCCGGTGCTGATCCGCCCCGAACATGAAGTCGTCGAACACCCGGTGCCGTCGGCCGCCGGTGCGGCGCAGCGGCTGCGCAACGGCAGCACGATCATGGCCGGCGCCGAAGCGGCATTTCATGCCGCAAAGCAGGCGCTGATCGCCCCGTTCGCCTTGGCCGAGGCGGCCGGTTGGGCGGCCGGTCCGTGGGCCGCGGCCAAAACGCTGAGCCCGATAGGCAGCGGGAAACTACGGAGACGCCTTCGCGACCGGCTGGCGCCCCCGGCTCCTACCGTGCTGTCGATCAACGACACCGTCGCACTGGCCCATCGCGCCCTGTACGCACACGTCGCACTCACCACCATGGGCCTCACGGGAGAATTCGCCCGGCTGGTCGTCCTGTGCGGGCACGGCAGCGTCACCGAGAACAACCCGTTCCAGGCGGCTCTGGACTGTGGGGCCTGCGGCGGACAGGCCGGCGGACCCAACGCCCGTACCGCCGCGGCGATCCTCAACGACGCCGACGTCCGGTCTGAGTTGAGCGCCTCGGGGATCACGATCCCCGACGACACTTGGTTCGTCGCGGCTCAACACGACACCGCCACCGACCTCGTGACGGTGTTGGACCAGCACCTGGTTCCGGATAGTCATCTACCGGACGTGCGCCGGCTCGTCGCGGATCTCCAGCTCGCCGGCGCCGAGCTGGCCGCCGAGCGCTGCTCCGGGCTTCCCGGCGGCCCTGCCGACCCCGACCCGCGGCGCGCCGCTCGCCACGTCGCTCAGCGATCCGTCGACTGGGCGCAGGTCTTTCCCGAGTGGGGCCTGGCGGGCAACGCGGCCTTCGTCGTCGCGCCGCGCGCGCTGACCCGCGGCATCGATCTGCAGCGACGGGTCTTCCTGCACTCCTACGAAGCCGACGTGGACGCCGAGGGCGGCGCGCTGGAGACCATCCTCACCGCACCGATGGTGGTCGCTCAGTGGATCAACTGCCAGTACTACTTCTCCACGGTGGCGCCGGAACTGTTCGGAGCTGGAACCAAGACCATCCACAACGTGGTCGGCGGTGTGGGCGTGCTCGCCGGACACGGCGGCGACCTGCAGTTGGGCCTGCCTCGGCAGTCGCTTACCGACGGCCGGTCCTTCGGGCATGAACCCATGCGCCTGTTGACCGTCGTGCAGGCGCCGCTGCAGCGCATCGACATGGTCGTCGAGCGAAACCCCATCCTGCAGCACTTGTTCGGCAACGACTGGGTGTGCCTGGCCGCCCGGGAAGGCCCCAACGACGACTGGCAGCGCTGGACCCGCGGCGGTTGGCGGCGCTGGGAGACCACAGCAACCGCAGCAAACCACTACCCGACCGACCAGGAGGTAATGCCATGCCAACCAACGGCTTGACCAAGATGACCAAGATCGAAGTGGTCGTGGCCGGAGAACACGCCCCCGCCGTCCGGGAGCAGTTCCACAACGCCGGCGCCACCGGATTCACCAGTGTGTCCGGCGTCTCGGGGCTCGGCCATCACGGCTACCACCAGGGCCGGCTGCTCTTCAACCAGCAGGCCGCGCTCGAGCTGCTGATCACCGTCGTCCCGGACGCCAAATCCGAGGCACTGATCGCCGGACTGCGCCGCCTGCTCGAGGGGTCGCCGGGGGTCATGTTCGTCACCGACACCTACGTCAGCCGACCGGAGTACTTCAGCTAGACCCAACAAGACCCCACCAAGACCCCACAAGACCCCACAAGACCCCACAAGAAAGGAACCATCATGTCCAACCCGTCAATCGCCTGGCAGCGCCTGGAAGCCGGAAACCAACGTTTCTACACCACCCTGCGGTCGAAGCAGAAGGCCGGCGCCAACGACCACTCACCCATCGCAGTGGTCTTCCGCTGCGCAGACGCCGACACGGCGAGCGAGGTGGTGCTCGGTCAAAGCTGGGGCTCACTCATCGACATCAGCACCTGGGGACACGTTATCGACACCGGCGTGCTGGCCACCGTCGAGTACGCGGTCGGCACCCTCAAGACACCGCTGATCGTCATTCTCGGCCATGAACACTGCGCCGCCATGGAGACCGCGCTAGCGGCCTGGAACAACGTCACCATTCCGGAGGGCGCGGCTCGCGCGGTTGTCGAGCAGGCGATATCTTCGCTCGCCCGCCAGGACGCCAACATCAGCAGTGCCGACGAGCTGTCGGCCGCCCACGTGGTGCACACCGGTGTCTCGCTGCTGCACAAGTCGGCGGTGATCGCCAAGGCCGTGGACAGCGGACAGTCGGCGATCGTGTGCTTGGTCAGCAATGCCCAAGACGGCGGGCTGCGCGCCTGCGCGACGTTCGGCGACATCGACGAGAGCGACTCGGCGTTGTTGGAGTGCGTCTAACCCGTGGGGTGCTGGCCCGACCGCGAGTTCGCGGCC
>NZ_MWQA01000001.1:2582594-2636488 GCF_002086915.1 Mycobacterium persicum
GAGTTGCGGTGGACCAGGTTGCGAACCGGCAACTATGCCGGGGCGGGGGGCGCCGGCGTTCGCCGACCGATCAGTCCCGGCACCTTCACCGCCGAGCTGAGCAGGCCATGAGCACCGGTGGCGACGGCCCGTCTTACCGGCCTCCCACGTCCCCACTCATAGCAAACTCATATGAACTTCCATTGATGAAAAACGCTTCGGCTATATACCTTTCGCATTAGGGAGTGGCGAACGCCGGAGGAAGGGCACATGGATCTCGACCGCATCACCAACCCGTTGAGGTTGGCCAAAGGCCCTCACCAGCCGGGGACGGGCGCCGGCTGCGCCATGAACGTCATCTCCTACATCAATGGCGACTCGAAGATCACCGACTATCCTGCGTGTTCGGCCCGCCCGTTGGCCGCATTCGTCCAATCGTGCAATGACCTGCTGGCCGGTCCAGGCGGTTACCTGACGCCCGAAAACAGCATCATCGCCCTCGACCTGGGCTGGCAGACGGTGGGAACCGCCGGGGTTTCCCGCCGGGTCGTCCACGGCTGGGTGGCCGAGCTGTTGACCAGCCCGACCTGGGGACTCGTCCGATACGCCAGAATCACCACGATCAAGGCGATCGCCGATATCGCCGAACTGCACCGACGCGTTGCGCGCGGCACTATGCCGTCGCTCACCCGTTGGCATACCGCGTACGACATTGCGATGGGCGAAGCCAATGCCTTCGTCCCCGCGTCGAATCCCGCCGGGTTCTATGCCCTGCAGGCGGCACACCAGTCGACCGAGCTGGTCGCAGGTCGCCGCGTGGCGACACTGGACGCCATCACCGGCAGCGCCCTGCGCGCCCACATGCTCGGTACCGGGATTGACTCGCCAATCGGATACGCCCACGTCACCTCCGAGGCGATCCAGTCATGGCGCCGTCTGGCCGGGCTACCCCTGCCCAAGCGGGCAGGGCGGCACCAGCTCGCTCGGACGTCGGCATGACGGACCGGCGCGGCGGCCAACCGGCCATGCCAGGGCGTTCAGTTCAGGACAAGGCCGTAACGAGCTCACCCACGGTATGGCTGGCTTCGAGTGGGTGGCGTAGCCGACCCTGCGGATTGAGCTCGTACACGTTGCGACGACCAACCTTGGACTTGATGAGGTAGCCCTCCTCGGTCAGGTCGGTCAATATCGCCTGCACGGAACGCTCGGTGATGCCGATTCGCAGCGCCAGCTCGCGAGCTGTCAGGGGCTCGCCGGTCGACACGCACAGCAACACATGGGCATGGTTCGTCAGGAAGGTCCAGGTTCGGTCGGGAGCTTCGACAGCAGGTTGGGCGGCCGCGCTCCGCTTTTCGGCAGCGTCCATTCCCTCATTATAGGACTTTTGAGATTCGCGTAAACCACTTCGTTAATTGACCATCGGGGTTAGCGGCTCCGGTACCCAAGCCCCGGATGGGTAACGGCGACGGTCGTCGCGGGGCGGGCGCCGGCCGAGTTTCCGTTGAGGTTTGCAGGGAGTCGGCTCAGCCGGCCCCGATGTCGGCGAAAAAGGATTCGACCGCGTGGCGATACACCAGCGGCGCTTCATCGTGGACCAGATGACCCGCTTCTGGGACTCGCAGATACGTTGTTGGACAGTCCCTTTCAGCCATTTCGCGCATCTGCCCCGGCGGCGTGACCGAGTTGCCGGCCTCGATCAGCAGTGCTGGGGCCCGGACCGCCCGCCACTGCGCCCAGTAGTCGCGGGTGCCCCACTCGGCGGCGATCTCGATCCACCGTGAGGTATTTCCGTGCAGCCGCCAACCGGTGGCGGTGCGGTCGAAGGCCTCCAGGAAGTATTGACCGGCGACCGGGCCGAACTCGGCGAAAACCTGTTCTGCAGAGGCGAATTCGACGGGAAGCGCATGTAGCCACGGCTCCCACGGACCGGTGGTGCGGCCAACGAAGTCCGGTGCCATGTCCTCGACCACCAACGCCGCCACCAAATCGGGACGCTGCGCGGCCAAACACCACGAATGCAAAGCACCCATCGAATGCCCGACCAGGCGCGCAGGCACGCCCAGCGGGGCAACCGCGTCAACCAGGTCGGCCACGAAGCGTTCGGTGCTGATCGGGTACGGATCGTCGACGTCACGGCCCCGGTGCCACGGCGCGTCGTAGGTATAGACACTGCCCAACCGGGTCAGCCACGGCAGTTGCCGCGACCACGTGCTACCCCGGCCCATCAACCCGTGTACCAGGACCAGCGGTTTGCCTTGCCCGCCGCGATGGGTCAGCAGATCGGTCGGCATGGCGGGCACGGTAGCCTAGCGACATGCCAGTGGTGAAGATCAACGCAATCGAGGTGCCTGCCGACGCTGGCCCCGAACTGGAGAAGCGTTTCGCCCACCGTGCGCATGCGGTGGAGAATTCTCCCGGTTTCCTCGGCTTTCAGTTGCTGCGACCGGTCAAGGGCGAAGACCGCTACTTCGTGGTGACACACTGGGAGTCCGATGAAGCATTCCAGGCCTGGGCGAACGGGCCGGCCAAAGAGGCCCACGCCGGCCACCGGGCCAACCCCGTGGCGACCGGTGCTTCGCTCCTGGAATTCGAGGTTGTGCTCGACGTTGCCGGGACTGGCGAAACGAAGTAGCCGGCCGGCGCTGCCGCCCCGTGCAAGGGCGTTAGGCGCCGCCGCCGCATTAGTGGTCGCCCTGGCTCCCGGTTGCGCACACTCGCCCACGCCAACCGCCAACGCAGCCGATCCGGGGCGCCGCATCGACACCAGAACACCACCCGGCCTGCGTGCCCAGCAGACGGTGGACATGCTCAACTCGGATTGGCCGATCGGGCCGGTGGGCGTCGGCACCCTGGCGACGCCCGGGCAAATCGGCTCCGTCGAGCACACCATGGAAGAGCTGTGGTGGGACCGCCCGTTCACCGTCGAAGGCGTAGCCATCGGCGCCAGCGTGGCCACGCTGCATCTCATTTCGTCTTACGGTGCGCGGCAAGACATTCGGATCCATACCGACGACCAGGGCCAGGTCGATCGGTTCGATCTCGAGACCCAGCCACCGTCGGTCAGCTCGTGGCGCGACGTCGACGCCGTGTTGAGCCGAACCGGCGCCCGCTATTCCTACCAAGTCGCGAAGGTGACCAACGGCAACTGCGACCCGGTAGCGGGCACCAATACCCGCGAATCCTTGCCGCTTGCTTCGATTTTCAAGTTGTACGTGTTGCACGCCCTGGCTGACGCGGTGAAGGACGGCACGGTGTCCTGGGACGAACTGCTCACCGTGACCGCCAAGAGCAAAGCGGTGGGTTCGTCGGGCCTGGAACTGCCGCCCGGGGCGAATGTTTCGGTTCGCACCGCCGCCGAGAAGATGATCGCCACCAGCGACAACATGGCCACCGACTTGCTGATCGAGAGGCTGGGCACTCACGCTATCGAGGAGGCGCTGGCCACCGCCGGCCATCACGATCCGGCCAGCATGACACCGTTTCCCACGATGTACGAGCTGTTCTCCGTCGGCTGGGGTCAACCGGATGTGCGCGACCAATGGAAACACGCATCCCAGCAGGTCCGCGCTCAGTTACTGCAGCAGGCGAATGCGACGCCCTACCAACCTGATCCGATGCGTGCCCACACTCCGGCCTCCACGTACGGCGCGGAGTGGTACGGAAGCGCGGAGGACATTTGCCGGGTGCACCTGGCTTTGCAGGCCAATGCGGTTGGCCCGGCCGCGCCGGTCCGGCAGATCCTGTCCGCTGTTCCAGGTATCCAGCTGGACCGCAACGATTGGCCTTACATCGGCGCGAAGGCCGGCGGGCTGCCAGGGGACCTGACCTTCAGCTGGTATGCCGAGGACAGGACCGGCCAGGCATGGGTGGTGAGCTTTCAGCTGAACTGGCCCCGTGATCACGGGCCGACGGTGACCGGATGGATGCTGCAGGTTGCCAAGCAGGTCTTCGCATTGGTGGGTCCGCGATAGGTCGCTATAGCCGCAGCGTCCAGCGATGCCCGCGGTAATGCATGACGGTTCGACTGACCGGCGCAATGTCGATACGCCAGAAGGATTTCGGTGGACTGTCAAGCGCCACCAGGATCGCCGCCCGGATTACCGCCGGATGGGTCACCGCCACGGTGTTGCCGGCCAGCGACGCCAGCCATCCCGCCACCCGGTCGATCAGGTCGACGATGGACTCACCGCCGTGCGGCGCCTCGGCGGGTTCGGTCAGCCACGCCTGAAGCTGATGGTTGTCAACGTACTCGAGACCGGTGCCGCGCCAGCATCCGCAATCGAGGTCGGCCAGTTGCGGCTCCGTCGCGGCCCGCAGTCCCAACAGGTGAGCCGTTTGCCGGGTCCGCCGCTCGGGTGCGACCAGTTGGGTAACGCCACACCGGATGTCGGGGCGCCCCGCGGTTTCTGCCTGGCGACGGCCGGTGTCGTTGAGCGGCTCGTCGGCCGGAAACCGGCCGACCGCCATGGCATCGGTCATCGCGTGCGACACCAACGTCAGCCTGATGACCTGGCTCACTGGCGGGTCACGTCTCGATGCTCGCCGCCCGTCCCGTCGCGGCCGTCGTATCCAGCAGCCGGCGCGCCAGCGTCGAAAAGACCACCCCGATGGTCGCCCACAGCACCATCTGGGTGCCCAGCGACGCCAGCCTGAATTCGTAGAGGACATCGGCCGGGAATCCGGGATAGATGATCGTTCCGGCAGCGTCGCGCATCGGCCTCGGTGTTTCGTCGACTGTCGGCAACACCGACATGACCACCGCACTCGCGACGATATAGACACCAACGGCCGATAGTCCGGCGTTCCACGCACCCACCCGCGGAGCCAGCCGGCCGCCCAGCCACACGGCGCCCAGTGCAAGCGCCACCGACGCCACCACCATGACCAGGTACCACAGGGTGCGCGATCCGATCGTGTCCGCCTGACCCACGGCCGGTGGGTTGGGCGGATATTTCAGAAAGGGCACTAGGTACACCGCGGTGCCGGCACCGGCTGCTAGACGAATCGAAAGCCTTTGCGGTCCAACGTTTCTGGTCCGAGAGTGGGCAACGCAGAACAGCACGGCGAACAACGCACCCAGGGCGACGCCGAAAAACAGGACACCGAAACCCAATCCGGCGGTGCCCTGCACGCCGCGGCTGAACAATTCGACACCGTGCTCGTGCACGCCCTGAGCGTGCGCCGCTTCGGTGCGGCCGTCCTCGTAGTCGATTGCGCGGCCGATGACCGGCTCGGCAAACACACGAGCGAACGCAAACGCCAGCACGGCGCCCACCGCGCCGGCCAGGAGTCCGCGCGCTATCAGACGCTTCTCCATAATGTCAGCCCTGGGTGGCTCAGTGGCAGGGGAAGCCGAGCAGATGCCTTGCGTCGTGGAAGAATTCGTGCACGTGCGTGTCGCCACCGAACAGTGACACCGCGCCCTGGTCGAAGGCGACAAAATAGATGACCAACAGCGCCAGGACGGCGGTGGCGGCCAACCACAGCGCGGCACTCACCGCCGACACATGAACCGGCCGAGCGGGGGTTGCCTGGGAATTAGCCACGGGTCGACTCCTTCTGGGGATCTCGCGTCCCACGTAGGTGCTGGTGACGGGCAACGGGTCTGACTGTGTACAGTGGCGCGACCGTTCTGGACTCTCACCAGATTCCGTTGCCGTCGTCGATACCGGTCAGTGTAAACCGCTCAAGCGTTGCCGGTCGACGCTCAGGTAATACCAAACGGTCCTGCCGAGGCGCCCAGGAGTGGGCATGCCTCGGCAGGATCGCTCAGTTGTCTACCGCCCGCTACTACGGCCCGCTCGGCCCGGGACTGCCAGCGCCAGGCGCTCCGGCCTTGGCCAGGTCCGGCTCGGCCGGCGGCTTGCGGGTGCCGGTGAAGGTGAACACGGCATCCTCGCCGGCGCCTTCACCGTCCCAGTTGTCCACGTCGACCGTGACGACCTGGCCCGGCCCGACCTCCTCGAAAAGGATCTTCTCGGACAGCTGGTCCTCGATCTCGCGCTGTATGGTGCGCCGCAGCGGACGGGCACCCAGCACCGGGTCGAAGCCACGCTTGGCCAGCAGCGACTTGGCCTTGTCGGTCAGCTCCAGCGCCATGTCCTTGCTCTTGAGCTGGCCGGCGACCCGGCCGATCATCAGGTCGACCATCTGGATGATTTCGTCGCGGGTCAGCTGGTGGAACACGATGATGTCGTCGATGCGGTTGAGGAACTCCGGGCGGAAGTGCTTCTTGAGCTCGTCGTTGACCTTCTGCTTCATCCGCTCGTAGTCGTTCTCACCGCCACCCTTGGTGAACCCGAGGCCGACGGGCTTAGAAATATCGGATGTCCCCAGGTTCGACGTGAAGATCAGCACGGTGTTCTTGAAGTCCACCGTGCGGCCCTGACCGTCGGTGAGCCGGCCATCCTCGAGCACTTGCAACAGGCTGTTGTAGATCTCCTGGTGCGCCTTCTCGATCTCGTCGAACAAGACCACGCTGAACGGTTTGCGCCGCACCTTCTCGGTGAGCTGACCGCCCTCCTCGTAGCCGACATATCCGGGCGGAGCACCGAACAGCCGCGACGCGGTGAACCGGTCGTGGAACTCACCCATGTCGATCTGGATGAGCGCGTCGTCGTCGCCGAACAGGAAGTTGGCCAGCGCCTTGGACAGTTCGGTCTTACCCACGCCGGACGGTCCGGCGAAGATAAACGAGCCCGACGGGCGCTTCGGGTCTTTCAGTCCGGCGCGAGTACGCCGGATGGCTTTCGAGACGGCCTTGACGGCGTCCTCCTGGCCGATGATCCGCTTGTGAAGCTCTTCTTCCATGCGCAGCAACCGGGTGGTCTCGGCCTCGGTGAGCTTGAACACCGGGATGCCGGTCCAGTTACCCAGGACCTCGGCGATCTGCTCGTCGTCGACTTCGGCGACCACGTCGAGATCCCCTGAACGCCACTGCTTTTCGCGCTCCGCGCGCTGGGCGACGAGCGTCTTCTCCCGATCCCGCAGGCTGGCGGCCTTCTCGAAGTCCTGGGCGTCGATCGCCGATTCCTTCTCCCGGCGCGCCTCGGCGATCTTCTCGTCGAACTCGCGCAGGTCCGGCGGCGCGGTCATCCGGCGGATCCGCATCCGGGCCCCGGCCTCGTCGATCAGGTCGATCGCCTTGTCCGGCAGGAACCGGTCGTTGATGTAGCGGTCGGCCAACGTGGCGGCGGCCACCATAGCGCTGTCGGTGATGGACACCCGGTGATGGGCCTCGTAGCGGTCGCGGAGACCCTTGAGGATCTCGATGGTGTGCTCCACCGTCGGCTCGCCGACTTGCACCGGCTGGAAGCGGCGCTCCAGGGCGGCGTCCTTTTCGATGTACTTGCGGTACTCGTCGAGCGTGGTGGCGCCGATCGTTTGAAGTTCACCGCGAGCCAGCTTCGGCTTGAGAATGCTGGCCGCGTCGATGGCGCCCTCGGCCGCACCGGCACCCACCAGGGTGTGCAGCTCGTCGATGAACAAGATGATGTCGCCGCGGGTGTTGATCTCTTTGAGCACCTTCTTGAGGCGCTCCTCGAAGTCACCGCGGTAGCGCGAGCCCGCCACCAAGGACCCCAGGTCCAGGGTGTAGAGCTGCTTGTCCTTGAGCGTCTCGGGGACCTGGCCGTGCACGATGGCCTGGGCGAGGCCTTCGACGACGGCCGTCTTACCGACACCGGGCTCGCCGATCAGCACCGGGTTGTTCTTGGTGCGCCGGGAGAGCACCTGCATCACCCGCTCGATTTCCTTCTCGCGGCCGATGACCGGGTCCAGCTTGCCTTCCATCGCCGCGGCTGTCAGGTTGCGGCCGAACTGGTCGAGCACCAACGAGGTGGACGGAGTGCCCGACTCGCCACCCCGACCGCCAGTGCCGGCCTCGGCGGCCTCCTTGCCCTGGTAGCCGGACAGCAGCTGGATCACCTGCTGACGCACCCGGGTCAGCTCGGCGCCCAGCTTCACCAGAACCTGAGCCGCTACCCCCTCACCCTCGCGGATGAGGCCCAGCAGGATGTGCTCGGTGCCGATGTAGTTGTGGCCCAGTTGCAGCGCCTCGCGCAGGCTCAGCTCGAGGACCTTCTTGGCCCGCGGAGTGAACGGGATGTGCCCGGACGGCGCCTGCTGGCCCTGGCCGATGATCTCTTCGACCTGGCTGCGGACCCCTTCCAGCGAGATACCCAGCGACTCCAGCGACTTGGCGGCTACGCCCTCGCCTTCGTGGATAAGACCCAACAGAATGTGCTCGGTGCCGATGTAGTTGTGGTTCAGCATCCGGGCCTCTTCTTGCGCCAGGACGACGACCCGGCGGGCACGGTCGGTAAATCGTTCGAACATCGGCGGTTACCTGCTCTCCTCATCGGTACTTTGGTCGGCCCCGAACCGGTCCGGCTCGGCCCCGCGTACCTGCTGTCCACTGTAATGGTCGGCCCGCCAGGGTTCATAACCTTGCGGTGCCTAGCGGTTCCGGGGCACGGACCCCTGTCCGCGTGGCACCTCTTACTTCAGAACCGCACCACGTCAACGAGGAAGCTCGCCGCTATGTTTCCGGCGCGGACCGGCGGCAAGTTCGCCACCAGCGAAAGCGACACAGCACCGGCGCCCAGGCTTGGAGCCTGGGCGCCGGTGTGAGCGATGACTAGGTTGCGGCGTGGAACGCGTCGATGACGTCGGCCGGGATGCGGCCACGAGTCGACACGTTGTGTCCATTGCGACGCGCCCATTCCCGGATCGCGGCGCTTTGTTCGCGATCGATCGCGCCGCGGCCGCGGCCGGAGCCGGAACGCCCGCGCCGGCGACCGCCGACACGACGGCCGGCCTCAACCCATTGCTTCAAGTCGCCGCGCAGTTTCGCGGCATTCTTAGAAGAAAGGTCAATCTCATAGGTCACCCCGTCAAGCCCGAATTCGACCGTTTCGTCGGCGGCGCCGGAACCGTCGAAATCGTCGACCAAGGTGACGGTTACTTTCTTCGCCATTGGCTTACCCTCGCGTTTCTTCCCGTGCAGTTACCGTGCAGGATGGATAGACTCCCCGGCCACTAATCTGCCATAAGAACGTGAAATACTCAATCTGGACACATCGGCGGCCAGTTCAGTTGGAGTGTGGTCGAACAATCGGGAACAAAACTGTCTCCCTAATTGACAGGCCGGTCAAAGCCATCAACAACCGATCGATACCCATTCCCGTTCCGGTGCACGGCGGCATCCCGTACTCCAGGGCCGCCAGAAAATCCTCGTCGAGCAACATCGCCTCGTCGTCGCCCGCCGCCGCGGCGCGGGCCTGGTCAGCGAATCTATCCCGCTGTACCACCGGATCGTTTAATTCAGAGTACCCGGTGGCCAGTTCGACTCCGTGCAGGTAGAGGTCCCACTTCTCGGTTACTCCGGCGATACTGCGGTGCTGACGGGTCAATGGCGTTGTCTCTACCGGAAAATCCTTCACAAATGTGGGTGCGGTCAACGTGTTGCCCACGGTGTGCTCCCAGAGTTCCTCGACGAGTTTGCCGTGACGGTAGCCACCCTTGTCCAGAATCTCTTCATCGAGTCGACGTGCGATCTCGCGTAACCGATCGACCGAGGTCTGCGGTGTGATCTCTTCGCCCAGTGCCGCCGACAGGGAGGAATACATCTGGATTGTCGCCCATTCTCCGTCGATGTCGTAGACACTGCCGTCGGGCATCGGAAGTTGTCGGGTGCCGATCGCCTCGTCGGCTACCTCTTGAATAACCTGCCTGGTGACCACCGCGGAATCGTCATAGGTTCCATAGGTCTGGTAGGTCTCCAACATCGAGAATTCCGGGGAATGTGTAGAATCGGCGCCTTCGTTTCGGAACACCCGATTTAGTTCGAAGACTCTGTCGAAGCCGCCGACTATGCAACGCTTGAGGAACAGTTCCGGCGCGATGCGAAGGTAGAGGTCCATGTCGAGAGCGTTGGAATGGGTGACGAACGGCCGAGCCGCCGCGCCGCCGGCCAACGTCTGCAACATGGGCGTCTCGACCTCGATGAACCCGCGGCGTTCCAGCGCATTCCGTATCGCTCGGATGACGGCAATCCGCTGCCGGGCCACCCCCCGCGCCTGCGGGCGGACGATCAGGTCGACATAGCGCTGCCGTACCCGCGCCTCCTCGCTCATCTCCTTGTGCGCGACGGGCAGCGGCCGCAGCGACTTGGCGGCCATCCGCCACGAGTCGGCGAGAACCGACAATTCGCCTCGCCGTGAACTGATCACGGTGCCGTGCACATACACGATGTCGCCGAGATCGACATCGGCTTTCCACGCGTCGAGCGCTTCCCGGCCGACCTTGTCGAGGCTGATCATCACCTGTAGGCGGGTACCGTCACCATCCTGGAGTGTCGCAAAGCACAGTTTTCCGGTGTTGCGGGCGAAGACCACCCGGCCCGCGACGCCGACGATGTCGTCGGTCGCGGTGTCGACGGGCAGGTCTGGGTGGGCGGCGCGGACCTCGGCCAAGGTATGGGTGCGTTCGATGGCAACCGGGTAGGGGTCATGCCCTTCTGCCAATAGCCGAGCACGCTTGTCCCGACGGATCCGGAACTGCTCGGGAATGTCTGTCTCGGCCGAGTCCACGACGTGCCAGCTTAAGGGGTCGAGTCTGCGCTCACGGCAGCGAGCCTGCGCTGACGGCGTGACTGCCGGCTCGCGGCGCGCGCTCTACGCAGACTCGCTGCGGGTTCTAGCGGGCGCTCTTCAGCCGGCCCCCCTGGGCGTCGCGGTTTCGTTCGAAGACGAGCCGCAGCCCGTGCAGGGTCAGGTGCTGGTCGTAGTGGTCGACGGTATGCAGCTCCGGCAGCAGCAGCGGCGCGGTGTGCCCGGTGGCCACGACCGCGACATCGTCGGTGGCGGAGAAACCCTTGACGTCTTCGCGGATGCGTCCGACCAAGCCGTCGACCAGCCCGGCGAAGCCGAACACCGCGCCGGCCTGCATGCATTCGACGGTGTTCTTGCCGACGACCGAACGCGGCCGGGTCAGCTCGACGCGGCGCAGCGCCGCCGAGCGGGCGGCTGCGGCGTCGGAAGACACCTGCACGCCGGGTGCGATGGCACCACCGAGGAATTCGCCCTTGGCCGACACCACGTCCACGCAGATCGACGATCCGAAATCGACGACGATGGCGGCCTTACCGAACTTGTGATGCGCCGCCAGGCAGTTGATTATCCGGTCGGCGCCCACTTCCTTGGGGTTGTCGACCAACAGCGGGATACCGGTGCGCACCCCCGGTTCGATCAGCACGTGCGGGACCGACGGCCAGTACTGGTCGAGCATGATCCGCACCTCGTGCAGCACCGACGGGACCGTGGACAGACCGGCCGCGCCGGTGAGCCGCTCGGAGTCGTCGCCGATCAGGCCGTCGATGGTGAGCGCCAATTCGTCGGCCGTGACTTCAGATTCGGTGCGTATCCGCCATTGCTGCACCACCTTTGCGTGCTGTTTGGCTCCGGACAGCAGGCCGACGACGGTGTGGGTGTTGCGGACGTCGATCGCCAGCAGCACGGCTACCGTGCACCCATCCGCGGGTTCATCAGCTCGGCGGCGTTGTCGGGCACATAAGCCGGATCGCTGCCCAGGTCGATCTGCTTGTTCCGGGCGTCGACAAACACGATCCGCGGTTGGTAGGCGCGCGCCTCGGCATCCTCCATGGTCCCGTAGGCGATCAGGATCACCAGGTCGCCCGGGTGCACCAGGTGAGCCGCCGCACCGTTGATCCCGATGACGCCGCTGCCGCGCTCGCCGGTGATCGCATAGGTGACGAGGCGGGCCCCGTTGTCGATGTCGACGATGGTCACCTGTTCACCCTCGAGCAGATCGGCGGCCTCCATCAGATCGGCGTCGATGGTCACCGACCCGACGTAATGCAAGTCCGCCTGCGTCACCGTCGCGCGGTGGATCTTTGACTTCAGCATTGTCCGTAACATCAATTCCTCCAAGGTGATTGGGCATAGTGAGCCCGCGACTCGTCCGGCCCGAAGGTGCCGGCGAAATTTCCGATCTGGATTTCCACGTTGTCCAGCAGTCTGGTGGCGCCGACGCGCGCCGCAACCAGCAGCCGGGCCGATCCGCTGGCGGGCGCCGGGCCGAGCCCGGCGTCGCGCAGCTCCACGTAATCGACCGCGATGCCGGGCACCGCGTCGAGCACCGCGCGGGCCGCGTCCACCGCGGCCCGGGCACCGGCGCCGGCCACTGCAGCCGCATGCGCCCCAGCCGTCAGCGCCGCCGACAGCGCCACCGCCGCTTCCCGCTGAGCCGGGTCCAGGTAGCGGTTGCGAGACGACATCGCCAGCCCGTCGGCCTCCCGCACGGTCGGCACCCCGATCACCTGCACGTCGACGTTGAGGTCCGCGACCAGCTGCCGAATGAGCACCAGCTGCTGGTAGTCCTTCTCGCCGAAATAGGCCCGGTCGGGCCGGACGATGTGCAGCAGTTTGAGCACCACGGTCAGCACCCCGGCGAAATGGCCCGGCCGCGCGCTGCCTTCCAGATCGGCGCCCAGCGGCCCGGGTTGCACCGTGGTGCGCATCCCGTCGGGGTACATCGCCGCGGCCGTCGGCGCGAACACGATCTCCACCCCTTCGGCACGCAGCTGCGCCACGTCGTCCTCGAGGGTTCGCGGATAGGCGTCGAGATCCTCCCCGGCGCCGAATTGCAGCGGGTTGACGAAGATCGACACCACGACCACCGAGCCGGGTGTCCTCTTGGCCGCGCGCACCAGCGCAAGATGACCCTCGTGCAGGGCGCCCATCGTGGGCACCAACATCACTCGCCGGCCGGTGTGCCGCAGCGCCCGGCAGACGTCGCCGACCTCACGCGGCACCGAGTACCGGTTGAGTTCGCCCGGGTTGAAGCTGACTTTCATCGCGCCAACACCTCGACGACGTCGGCGGGAGCATGCGCCCGCTGCGCGGTCCGCAGTGCGTTCACCCGATAGGCGTGGGCCAGTTGCGGGTCGACGCCGGTCAGCGCGGCCAGGTGCCCGGCGACCGCGGCGGCGTCACCTCGGGCGATCGGCCCGGTCAGCGCGGCCTGCCCACGCTGCAGTGTGTTCTCCAGCGCAGCGCGGGCCAGCGGTCCGATGATGCGTTCGGCGATTCCCCCGGGATGGTCGTCGACGCACTGTTGGCCCAGCAGTTCGCTGCCGCGCAGCGCGGCGCGCAACGCCTCGAGAGCGTCGGCCAGGACCGTCACGATGTGGTTGCTCGCGTGGGCCAGCGCCGCATGGTAGATGATGCGGGCGTCCTCCGGGACACTGAACGGCTCCCCGCCCATTTCCAGCACCAGCGATTGGGCAATCGCATAGCCGACGCCATCGGCTGCGGTGATCCCGAAGCAGGTATCTGGCAGGCGGCTGATGTCCTCGTCGGACCCGGTGAAGGTCATCGCCGGGTGAATGGCCAGCGGTATGCAGCCCTGCCGGGTCAGCGGTGCCAGGATCCCGATCCCGTTGGCGCCGGAGGTGTGCGCCACGAGTGTCCCGGGCCGCACCGCCGAGGTTGCCGCGAGTCCGGACACCAAACCCGCCAGTTCGCTGTCGGGCACCGCCAACAGCAGTAGCTCGGCCGCGGCAGCGACGTCCGGCGGCGGCAATACCGGGGTGTCGGGCAGCCGGCGCCCGGCCCGTTGCCGCGACGCATGGGAGACGGCGCTACATGCCACCACAACGTGGTCGGCGCGTTCCAGCGCCACTCCTAACGCGGTGCCTACCCGGCCGGCGGAGATGATTCCCACTTTGAGCCTGGCCGGGCGCAATCCGTCGAACTGCACCATCGCAGACGACCTCACAGGTTTCTGTCGTTCGTTCCAGTCCCTTGATTGAGCGGGTACCGGACGGTCACTAAAACTGTAGTCGATCAGCCGCTGCGGCGGCGACGCCGGCCACCACCGGACGGCTGGACCTGCAGCCGGGCCAGCAGGTCCGCGACCGACTGACCACCGGTTTGCGCGTCGGAGCCATGTGCTCCCGCCGCGGGCTCCGGCTCCGGGCTGCGATGGCGGGCAGCCGGTTCCGGAGGCGGCGGCGCGGCCAGGCGGGGCGGCGGCGGCGCAGTGGGCCGCGCAGCGGCCGGCGGAGGCGGAGCGGTCGAGGGAGGCGGAGCGGGAGGCGGCGCGGCAACCGGACCTGGGCCTTCCGCCCTGCGGGCCGATCCCAGGCTCCCCACGCCATGGTCGCGGTACTCCGTCGAATGGCGAGATCGTGACCGGCGACCACCGTAATCTCCGGGCACCTCGACGTGGCCCAGGCTGATGTCCCCCTGATCTTCCTCCGGTCTGGTATGCCGGTAACGCCGCCGGCGGCCCGACGACTGGGCAGGCGGCGCGGCGGCGGGTTCCCCGGACGCCCAGTGACTGCCGGGCGCCCCGGGCGGTATCCAGTGTCCATCGGCGGCGACGGGTTCCCATGACGATGCCGATTGTGGCTCCGGTCGTGGCTCCGGTTGCGGCGGCGGGGGCGGTGGCCGATGACGAGGCTCATACCGCGGACCGGGCGGGGCCGGCGCGGTTTCGTAGGGCAGCCCGACCCGCTCGGCGGAGTGTTTCGTTCCTGCGGGCTCGGCGGGCGGCGGCAATGGTCCCGCTGGAGGAGCATCCCGGTCGTCGTATGGGGGCATTCCCACCTCGGGCACGTCGATGATCGCTTCCTCGGCACGGTTGACCGCTTCACCCGGGCGAACCACCGCGACCCGGTCGATGGATACCCAGTCGGCGGACGGGCCCCGCCCATTCTGGACCCGATCGGCCACCGCACGTGAGCGGCGCGTCTCTGTTGCCCCCGTCTTGTCCATGGGCTCCAGCGCCGGACGGTGTTCGAAGTCCGTGTCGAACAAGATCTCCAGACTGGTCCGCAACGCGGTCAGTTCCGCTCGTAGCGCGGCCACCTCGTCGGCGGCCGCACCGCGCAGTTCGGCGGCCAGCTCGCGGCGCAGGTGCGACTCGACCGTCAGCTCGTACTCGCGGCGAGCCGAGATTTCGCGATCCAACTGCAAGTCGTAAACCAGCTTCAGATCGCGTGCCCGTGCCTGCTCCGCATCGGCTTGCCGGCGGTACAGCACCGACACGAAAGCACCGGCGACGGCAGCCCACAGCGCCAGGATTACCGCGAGCTTGAGCAGTTCTACGCGGTTGGTGAAAACCAGTGCCGAACTGGCCGCAATCGCGAGGACCAGCAACGTCGTCAAGAGCACCCAACCCGGCCTGCGGCCGCCGCGCCGGACCCGGGCGCCGCGGGACAGAACGGTCATGGCCTGACTGTACCCGGGCAGCGCCGTCCGCGTGTCGCGCCGGTCCGGCGATTCTTCAGCCGATTCGACGGGCCGCCAGCAACGTCGGCGAGCGATGCCTGGCAACCGGTTAGGTTTCGGCCCCCTCGCCGCCCTCGGTGGGATCCTGCGGAGACTTGCAGCAGTGTTGCAGCCACAGCGCGGCAACCACCAACGCCAGCGCGCTGCCGGCGGCCACGACGGTTCCGGTGGTGTCTTCGACGGCAACCCGCTGCCATGACCGCCGCGGCAATAGGTACACCAGCACCCCAATCCACCAGCCGAGCACCAGGGCGCCCACCCACGCCGATGCCTTGGCGACCATCAGACTGCGGGCCACGGCGAGCGGGTGCAGTCGGCCGGGCCCGTCGCCGATCTCGCCGTCACCGATCTTGGTCCGGATGTAGCGAGCCCACAACGCCTCGGCGATCGCGACGCCGAGCAGCGACAGCCCGGTCCACACCGTGATCCGCGGAAACCACCGGAACAACACCATGACCAGCAGATAACCGCCCACCGCAGCCGCAATCACCGCGGCCATCAGATCGCGTTTGCGGGTGGGGCCCATCAGTTTCCCAAGGTCAGGGCCGTCAACCGGACACCCGCCCGATCGGCGGGCTGAAGTTCAGCCAGCAGCTCGGCGACGGGTCGCGGACCGTCCGGCAGCGGCACTTCGGCCGCCGGATCGACGTCCAGCCACGGAATCATCACGAAGGCCCGCAGGTGTGCCAGTGGGTGCGGTAGCCGCAGATCGCTGTCGTCGGAGAGCACGTCCACTCGGCCGGACGGGGTGATCTCGGCGCAGGTGACCAGGTCGACGTCCAGCGTTCGCGGACCCCAGCGCTCGTCGCGCATCCGGCCCGCGGCCCGCTCGAACTCGTGAGCCCGGCACAGCCACGCGTGGCAGTCACGATCCGGGTCGTCGGCAATCAGCACCGCGTTGAGAAACGGATCCTGCTCGATGCCGCCCCACGGGTCGGTCTCGTACACCCGGGACGCCGCGACAAACGCATCACCGAGCCCGTCGACGACCGACCGAAGATGCGCGAGGCGGTCACCGAGGTTCGAGCCGATCGACAGCACTACCCGCGTCATACCGCCCCGCCCGCAGGGACCACCGATCCGCGGCCGCCACGCCGCGACCGCCGGGTCACCACCGCTATGTCGGCGAACGGCAGCGGGATGGGGGCCTGCGGCTTGTGCACCACCACCTCGACGGCGTGCACGCGCTGGTCTTCCATCACCTCGTCGGCGATCTCGGCGCCGACCGTTTCGATGAGGTTGCGCGGCGTCCCGCCGACAATATCGCTGGCTCGCTGCGCCAGCCCGATGTAGTCGTAGGTGTCGGCCAAATCGTCGCTGCGGGCCGCGTCGACCAGATCGATCCACATGGTGATGTCGACGACGAAGCGCTGCCCGGCCACCCGCTCGTGGTCGTAGACCCCGTGTTTGCCGTGAACAATCAAGCCGCGCAGCTCAATTCGGTCAGCCATCGCGCTCGGTCCCTTCAACTCGCTGCCATGCTTCGACCACCTTGAGGGCGTCGACCGTTGCCCGCACGTCGTGTACCCGCACGCCCCAAGCCCCGTGCAGGGCAGCCAGCGCCGAAATCACCGCCGTGGCCGTCTCGCGCCCGGCAGGCGGGCGGGTGGTGCCGTCGGGCCCGGCGAGCAAGCTACCGATGAAACGCTTGCGCGAGGCACCCAGCAAAACGGGAAACCCGGTGGCGACCAACTCCGGCAGGGCCCGAAGAAGTGCCCAATTGTGTTGTCCCGTCTTGGCGAAACCGAGGCCCGGATCGATCACCAGCTTCGCCGGGTTGACGCCGGCGGCTACCGCGTCGTCAACGGCTGCCATCAGTTCGCCGCGCACTTGCGCCACCACGTCGCCGTAGTCGGGCACCTGGTGCGGGTTGGCCGCCGACACCGGCCGCCAGTGCATCAGCACCCACGTCACCCCGGCTTCGGCCACCAACGGCGCCATCGCCGGATCGGCCCGGCCGCCGGACACGTCGTTGACCAGTTGCGCGCCGCTTTCCAGCGCCGAGCGCGCGACGGCGGCGTGCATGGTGTCGATGCTGACCGTAACTCCCTGTGCAGCAAGCTCTTTCACCACCGGTAGCACTCGGGCCGTCTCGACACCCGGGTCGACGCGGGCAGCGCCGGGCCGAGTGGACTCGCCGCCGACGTCGACGATGTGGGCGCCGTCGGCAACCAGCGCCAGACCGTGCTCCACGGCGCCGGCGGCATCGAGGTAACGCCCGCCGTCCGAGAACGAGTCGTCGGTGACGTTGACGACACCCATGACCTGCACAGGCGCCGGGGTCACTTACGCAGGATGAGATCGAGCGCTTCGGCTCGAGAAGCGGCATTGGTTTTGAACAGACCACGCACCGCTGAGGTCGTCGTGACGGCACCGGGCTTGCGGACCCCGCGCATCGCCATGCACAGATGTTCGGCCTCGACGACGACGATGACGCCCCGGGGTTCCAGCTTCTTCACCAGCGCGTCGGCGATCTGGCTGGTCAGCCGCTCCTGCACCTGCGGCCGCTTGGCATACAGGTCTACCAGCCGGGCGATTTTGGACAACCCGGTCACCCGGCCGTCCTCACCCGGGATATAGCCGACGTGGGCCACACCGTGAAACGACACCAGATGGTGTTCGCACGTGGAGTACATCGGTATCTGCTTGACCAGCACCAGCTCGTCGTGGTCTTCGTCGAACATGGCGTTGAGCACCGCGTCGGGGTCGGTGTAGAGCCCGGCGAAGATCTCCTTGTAGGCGCGGGCGACGCGTGCCGGAGTGTCCCGCAAACCGCCCCGGTCCGGGTCCTCGCCGATGGCGCACAGCAATTCACGAACGGCGGCCTCGGCGCGCGGCTGGTCGAACGCCCGCGGGAGGGACGACGTGGGGCGAGAATCCAGCTGCGTCATGGCAATCCTCCGTTTCGTCAGCCGTGCGCCGACGGATTGGACCGGCTGACGTCCTTATTCTGCTGGTCGGAAGGCTCATCGGGGTCCGGTTCGGATTTTTCTGGCAGACGATAACCCGGCGCCGGCTGCGGCCGGCCGGGCGACGACGGTGGTGGTGGCCATCCCGGAGCGTGCCAGTCCGCCGGTGCACCGTAGTCGGGCTGGTAGGCCGATCTGTCCTCCCGGTCCAATCCGTTGCCGCCGCCGGCGGCTGACTGGGCACCCTGTGCTGCTTCGGCCGCGCGGGTAGCCCGCGCGATCGCTTGCTTGAACGCCGGCTCTTTCAGCGGCGGTGGCCACGGCTCGCCGCGTTCCATGGCGAGCTCGCCGGGTGTCTTGATGGGCGGCTTGTCCGAGGGAATCCGGCCGCCGAAGTCGTCGAACACGGTGAGCCGGGGCCGCTTTTCGACGTTGGCGAAGATCGCCTCCAGCTCCGGCCGGTGCAGGGTTTCCTTTTCCAACAGCTCACCCGCCAGCGTGTCGAGCACGTCGCGGTATTCGGTGAGGATCTCCCACGCCTCGGTGTGCGCCGCCTCAATGAGCTTGCGCACTTCTTCGTCGATTTCGCGGGCAACCTCGTGCGAGTAGTCGGACTGCGTGCCCATCGAGCGGCCCAGGAACGGGTCGCCGTGCTCGGTGCCGTATTTCACCGCCCCGAGGCGGGCGCTCATGCCGTACTCGGTGACCATCGCGCGGGCCACCTTGGTCGCCTGCTCGATGTCGGACACCGCGCCGGTGGTCGGCTCGCGAAACACCAATTCCTCCGCAGCACGCCCACCCATCGCGAACACCAGCTGCGCGATCATCTCGGAGCGGGTCCTCAGGCCCTTGTCCTCCTCGGGCACCGCCACCGCGTGGCCGCCGGTGCGGCCGCGGGCCAGGATCGTCACCTTGTAGACGGGGTCGATGTCGGGCATCGCCCAGGCCGCCAGGGTGTGGCCGCCCTCATGATAGGCGGTGATCTTTTTCTCGTGCTCGCTGATGATCCGCCCTTTGCGGCGTGGGCCGCCGATCACCCGGTCCACCGCCTCCTCCAAGGCGGGACCGGTGATGACGGTGCCGTTCTCCCGAGCGGTCAGCAGCGCCGCCTCGTTGATGACGTTGGCCAGGTCGGCGCCGGTCATGCCGACGGTCCGCTTGGCCAGCCCGTCGAGGTCGGCGTCCGGGCCGATCGGCTTGCCCTTGGAATGCACTTGCAGCACCGCGCGGCGACCCGCCAGGTCCGGGTTGGTCACCGGGATCTGCCGGTCGAATCGGCCGGGCCGCAGCAGCGCCGGGTCCAGGATGTCGGGCCGGTTGGTGGCCGCGATCAGAATGACGCCGGCACGCGGGTCGAAGCCATCCATCTCGACCAGCAGCTGGTTGAGCGTCTGCTCGCGCTCGTCATGGCCGCCGCCCAGGCCGGCACCGCGCTGGCGGCCCACCGCGTCGATCTCGTCGACGAAGATGATGCAGGGGTTGTTCTGCTTGGCCTGGTCGAATAGGTCCCGGACGCGCGAGGCGCCGACACCGACGAACATCTCGACGAAGTCGGACCCGGAGATGGTGAAGAATGGCACGCCTGCCTCGCCTGCGACCGCCCGGGCCAGCAGCGTCTTGCCGGTGCCCGGTGGGCCGTAGAGCAGCACACCCCTGGGGATCTTGGCGCCCAGCGCCTGGTAGCGGCCGGGGTTCTGCAGGAAATCCTTGATCTCGTAGAGCTCCTCGACGGCTTCGTCGACACCGGCAACGTCGGCGAACGTCGTCTTGGGCATGTCCTTGTTGAGCATCTTGGCCCGGGACTTGCCGAAACCGAAGCCCATCCGCGCGCCGCCCTGCATGCGGGAGAACATCACGAACAGCCCCACCAGCAGCAGCAGGGGAAGCACGTAGACCAGCAGCTCGCCCAGGATGCTGCCCTGGTTGACGACGGTGCTGACCTTGGCGTTTTTCGCGGTCAGCGCGTTGAACAGGTCGACGGCGTAGCCGGTGGGGTACTTGGTGATGACCTTGTCGGATCCGTCGGTGTCGTTGTTGCCCTTCTTCAGGGTCAGCCGCAGCTGCTGCTCGCGGTCATCAATCTGCGCGCTCTTGACGTTGTCGCTGTTGATCTGAGCCACCGCCACCGAGGTGTCGACGGGCTTGTAACCGCGGGTGTCGTCACTGAAATAGAAGAACGACCAGCCCAGCAGCACCACGACGGCGATCGCCGTGACGGTGCGGATCACGTTTTTTCGATTCATCAATCATCGGCCGTGCCGGCCAGGTCCTTCCGGATTCACGCAGCTGGAAATGTCAAGGTTACCGTCCCGTGGCGATCGCAAGCCCAGCTCGACGGGTCTAGCCGGGCTAGCGGGTCGGCACAGCCCTGCTGCGTCAACGTCCGGCGGTTCCCGCCAGGGTTCCCGAGCATCGCAACCGCCGCGGGGATATTGGTCACATCAGCGCCCGCGGTTGGCTGGTCACGGTCTTCCAGCGTGACGTGGCCCACAGATCGCGCGACCGGGGCGCTCGGCCATCGGGTGGGCAGTTACTCGTAGTAGCGCGCCTCGATCACATTGCCGTCCGGATCGGCGAAGTAGTAGCCCTGCGGCGCCCAGCCGCGAGCGCCGAAGCTGAGGTTCAGCCGCGCGCCGGTGTCGATGCCCGCTGCCTGCAGACGTTCGTCGAGGGCGTCGTACTCGGTCTTCGACATGGCGAGACAGACGTGGTTGACCGGATGGCCCGCGCTGCCGGCGACCCTGGTCATCGACTCGGTAGCCGCGGCACTTCGCACGGGGATGAGGTCGATGATGGAGTCCTCGCACACCCGCACACTCGGGAACGGCGCAGTTCCGCCTTCGAACTCGTCGAACCGTACCGGCGTAAGCCCGACCACCCTGGAGTAGAAGTCCATTGCCGCCCGCACGTCTTTTGTCCATAGCACTATGTGGTCCAGCCGCATCAGCCGATGATGCGCGGCGCCGGTCACGATATCCAGTCCGCGCTTCCATCTGACCGACCGACCGTTGCACCCAGCGTGAAACTGCTGCGAAATTCAAGCCGAATTTTCGCAGCGGTTTCACGCTCGGCGGAGCCCTACCCAGATGGGGCCTTCCCGCTCCGGTGCCGTTGTGATTTGGTGAGACGGTGGCTCTATCAACCGAACGGTTAGTCGATACCAATGGTGTACAGCTGCGGGTGGTCGAGGCCGGAGATCGCGGCGCACCCGTGGTGATACTGGCCCACGGCTTTCCCGAGCTGGCCTACTCCTGGCGGCACCAGATTCCCGCACTGGCCGCCGCCGGCTACCACGTGCTGGCTCCGGATCAACGCGGCTATGGGGGTTCGTCGCGTCCGGAGGCGATCGAGGCCTACGACATTCACCAGTTGACGGCCGACCTGGCGGGTTTGCTTGACGACGTGGGCGCGGAGCGCGCGGTCTGGGTGGGTCACGACTGGGGTGCCGTGGTGGTGTGGAATGCGCCGCTGTTGCACCCCGACCGGGTCGCGGGAGTCGCCGCATTGAGCGTTCCACCGCTGCCCCGCGCTCAGGTGCCGCCCACCGAAGCGTTTCGCAAGACGTTCGGAGAGAACTTCTTCTACATCCTCTATTTCCAGCAGCCGGGTGTGGCCGATGCTGAGCTCGATGGTGACCCGGCCCGCACGATGCGCCGAATGATCGGCGGTTTGCGACCACCGGGCGACCAGAGTTCGGCACTGCGCATGCTGGCGCCCGGACCTGAGGGCTTTATCGACCGGCTGCCGGAGCCGGAAGGGCTGCCGGACTGGATCAGTCAGGACGAACTGGACCACTACATCAGCGAATTCGCTCACACCGGTTTTACCGGCGGGCTCAACTGGTATCGCAATTTCGACCGCAACTGGGAGACAACGGCCGAACTCGCTGACGCCAAAATCTCGGTGCCGTCACTATTTATTGCTGGGACCGCGGACCCGGTGCTGTCCTTCACCCGTACCGACCGCGCTTCGGAGGTGATCAGCGGCCCCTACCGCGAGGTGCTGATCGACGGCGCCGGGCACTGGTTGCAGCAGGAGCGGCCCGACGACGTGAACGCGATACTACTCGAGTTCCTCAACGGGGTGCAGTGGTGACGGGTGCGCCGCTTCGCTTCGGCGTCTTCATCACACCGTTTCACCCGACCGGCCAATCCCCCACGGCGGCACTGGAATACGACATGGACCGGGTGGTCGCGCTGGACCGCCTGGGCTTCGACGAGGCCTGGTTCGGCGAACATCACTCCGGCGGCTACGAGCTGATCGCCTGCCCGGAGGTCTTCATCGCGGCCGCGGCCGAGCGGACCAAACACATCCGGCTGGGCACCGGAGTGGTCTCGCTGCCCTACCACCATCCGCTGATGGTGGCCGACCGCTGGGTGCTGCTGGATCACCTGACCCGTGGCCGGGTCATGTTCGGCACGGGCCCCGGCGCGCTGCCGTCGGACGCCTACATGATGGGCATCGATCCCATCGACCAGCGCCGGATGATGCAGGAGTCTCTGGAGGCGATTCTCGCCTTGTTCCGTGCCGCGCCGGACGAACGTATCGACCGCCATTCCGACTGGTTCACCCTGCGCGAGGCGCAACTACATATCCGGCCGTACACCTGGCCGTACCCTGAGATCTCAACGGCGGCAATGATTTCGCCGTCCGGGCCAAGGCTGGCCGGAGCGCTGGGCACGTCGCTGCTGTCGCTGTCGATGTCGGTGCCCGGCGGGTATGCCGCACTGGAGAACACCTGGGGAGTGGTGTGCGAGCAGGCCGCCAAAGTCGGACGGGACGAGCCCGATCGTCGCGACTGGCGAGTGCTTTCCATCATGCATTTGGCCGACACCCGGGACCAGGCTCTCGACGACTGTATCTACGGGTTGCCCGATTTCTCGAAGTACTTTGGCGCGGCGGGGTTTGTCCCGCTATCCAACGCGGTCGAGGGCACGCAATCCACCCGGGAATTCGTCGAAGAGTATGCCGCCAAGGGGAATTGCTGCATCGGCACACCTGAGGACGCTATCGCCCACATCGAGGACCTGCTGGACCGCTCGGGCGGCTTCGGAACGCTGCTGTTGCTCGGCCACGACTGGGCGGCGCCACAGGCGACTTTTCACTCCTATGACCTGTTCGCCCGCAAAGTGATCCCCTATTTCAAGGGTCAGCTCGAAGCGCCCCGCGCGTCGCACGAGTGGGCCAAGGGCAAGCGTGAGGACTTGATCGGCCGGGCGGGCCAGGCGGTCGTCAAGGCCATCAACGAGCACGTGGCCGAGCACCAAGGCGGTGAAAGCTGATGCGCGCCTCGGTGTTACGAAATGGGCGCATGGTGTACCGGGACGACGTGCCCGACCCGGCGCCCGGCCCGGGCCAGGTACTGGTCAAGGTGCTGGCATGCGGTATCTGCGGTTCTGACCTGCATTTCGCCGCGCACGGCGAGGAAATGCTGGCGCTCACCGATCAGATGTCGCGCGGCGCCGGCGGACCCAACGTCGATCTGAACCGTGACGTCTTCATGGGTCACGAATTCAGCGCCGAGATACTCGAAGCGGGACCCGATACCGAAACCCAGCCACCCGGAACGTTGGTCACGTCGATTCCGGTGTTGCTGTCGGCCAAGGGTTTCGAGCCGATCATCTACAGCAACGACACAATCGGCGGCTATGCCGAACGGATGCTGCTCTCGGCACCGCTGCTGCTGCCCGTTCCGAATGGCCTCGATCCCAAACATGCCGCCCTCGCCGAACCCATGGCGGTGGGATTGCACGCCGTCAACAAGTCGGGCATTGCCCCCGGCGAGGCGGCCCTGGTGCTTGGTTGCGGTCCGATCGGTATGTCCATCATCGCAGCACTTCGGTTGCGCGGCGTTGAAACCATTGTGGCAGCTGACTTTTCGTCGAAGCGACGGGAACTGGCGACGACGATGGGAGCGCATCGGACGGTAAACCCGGCACAGGGCTCGCCATTTGACACCGTCAAGGCTGCAGTGGTTTTCGAGGCGATCGGCGTGCCGGGGATCATCGATGAGGTGTTGCGACGGGCGCGGCCGGGCACGCGGCTGGTCGTGGCCGGAGTGTGCATGCAGACCGACACCATGCATCCGTTCTTCGCGATTGCCAAAGAGATCAACGTGCAGTTCGTGCTCGCCTACGGCCCGGATGAATTCGCCGAGTCACTGCGTGCGATCGCCGAGGGCGATATCGACGTCAGCCCGCTGATCACCGGGGAGGTCGGCCTGGACGGGGTCGGTACGGCCTTCGACGACCTCACCGACCCCGAGCGGCACTGCAAGATTCTGGTCACGCCCCAGGCTTAGCTTAGGCCCAGCTGGAGCCGACCGCACCGTCGGTGTTGGCCATATTGGCCCCGGCGGCTTGCACATTGGCGCCATGAGCATTGGCTTGCTCGTAAATGACCTGGAAATTGCGGCCCAATTGGGTGATGAACTCCTGGCAGGCCGCCGACCCGGCGCCGCCCCAGAAGTCCCCGGCGGCAACGACGTCACGAACGATGGCCTGGTGCTCGGCTTCCAATGAGGCGGCTTGTGCGCGAATGGTGGCGCCGTGGGCGTCGACATCGCCGAACTGATAGCTGATTGTCATGTCGGTGTTCTCCTGTCGTGGAATCGGCTCAGCTGCCGAGGATCTGCTGGGACGCTTGCTCTTGCTGCTCGTAGTTGCCGGCGTCGCGGACCAGTCCGTCGCGCACCCCGTGCAGCATGGTGACGATGTTGCGGAAGGCCTGATGCATCTGGCCCATGGTGTCGTAAGAGCTCGCCTCTGCCGTACCGGCCCAGCCCGCACCAGAGATGTTCTGCGCGGACGCCCACATCCTGCGGGCCTCGTCTTCCACGGTCTGGGCGTGCACCTCGAAACGGCCCGCCATGTCCCGCATCGCGTGCGGGTCGGTCATAAAACGTGCGGTCATGTTGAATGCCTCCTTGAAGAATCGTCGAATCTGATGTCGATCACCGGTAACTCGAGAGCGTCGCCCCCTCTCCTCAGCCGACCACGCTGCGCGGCAACACGGCCAGGGCCGGCATGGCTACGCCGAACTCTCGCGTCTGCATGAACCGCACCGTTTCCGCGGGGATGCCCCGGGTCATCATTGGCGCCGCCGTACCGGCACCGGTGATCGGCGTGGCCGCAGCCGCCGGAGCGGCCGCAGCTTCGGGCGCGGACGCGGCCCAGCTCGGCGGCACCGACAGACTTCCGACCGAACCGGCCTGACCCATACCGGCCGTCAACGGCACCATGGTCCGACCCGGGGCCAGCATCTCCGGCACGCGAGTCGGGGGCAGCACCGGCATCTCGGGCACCCGCATGGGTGCGGTGGGAATGGGCGTCGCCGGTCGAGGGACCGGGGCCGGGGTGTGCATCGGCCTCGCCGGAGACGGGCTGGGTGCTGCCGGTTGTTGCAGCCCGCCAGTTCCGGGTGCGCCCATGCCGGCGCCCTGGCCAGCCTGGCCGAAGGTGCCGCCCAAGAGGCCCACAAGTTGGCTAATGCCGGTTTGGAAGCTGCTACGCAGCGATGACGGAATCGTCGCCAGCGTGTTGGCCGCTTGACCGGCCAGGCCCTGGATGGCGCCTTGCAGGTTGGTGACGGCGACCTCGCCGGCCGCGACCGCACTGCCGACCAGGCCGGCCACATTGGTCGTGGCAGGCGCCACCGCCATCGGGGTCAGCATGGCCGCCGCTGATGCCGCGCCGGCGTAGGCATACATTGCGGCGGCGTCTTGAGCCCACATCTCGGCGTAGTGCGCCTCCGTGGCCATGATCGCCGGCGTATTGATGCCCAGGAAATTCGTCGCGACCAGCGACGCGAGCAACGCCCGGTTAGCCGCAATCACCGGCGGTGGCACGGTGGCCGCAAACGCAGCCTCGTGCGCGGCCGCGGCCACGGTCGCCTGCGTTCCCGCCTGCTCGGCCTGCACGGCGGTGGAGTGCATCCAGCCCACATACGGTGCGGCGGCGGCGGCCATGGCCGCCGAGGACGGGCCCTGCCATCCCGCGTCGGCAAGTTCGGCAATCACCGAGCCGTAGCCCGTCGCGGCGGAGCGCAACTCGGCAGCCAGGCCATCCCAGGCCGCCGCCGCGGCCAGCATCGACGCCGACCCTGGTCCTGCATACATCAGCCCCGAGTTGATTTCCGGGGGTAAGGCACCGAAATCCATTGCTAATCCCTCCTTTTGAGTGGTTATCGGCTGTACGACGGCTGCGCTAGTGAGTCCCGGCATAGCTACCGCGCCCGTAGGACGCCGAGTGACGGTCGTAACCGCCATAGGGGTCATAGCCGCCATAGCCGCCATGGCCCCCGCCATAGCCGCCGCCATGGGTGGTCGAGTGACGGTCGTAGCCGCCATAGGCGCCATAGCCCTCGCGATACGGCGTTGTGCTGGCAGGCTCGGCGGGCGTCGGGCGAGTGGGCATCCGATCGGGAGTCGGGTGGGCAGGCATCCGATCGGGCGTCGGGTGGGCAGGCATCCGATCGGGCGCCGGGCGGGGCGCCGGGCTGGTAGGTGACGGGCGGTCGGGCGCCGGGCGGGTAAGCGTCGGGCTCGGGGGTGCCTGGCGCGGCGCCGGGGTAGGTGCCATCCGGGGCGTCGGGCTCTTGGGCGCCGGGGTGGGTGCCATCCGGGGCGTCGGGCTCTTGGGCGCCGGGGTGGCGGGCGCCGGACTGATAGGTGAGGGGCCGACTGGTACCGGTTGCATGGGTACACCGGACGTTGACCCGCTGCCGGCGTGGGTCGCATTGGCGGCCTCGGTTGCTGCATACCAATTGCCGCTCAATCCCAAGGCTTTGACGAATTGCTCATGGATCAGCTGGGCCTCTGCGCTGATCGCCTGGTACAGCTGGCCGTAAGCGGCGAAGCTCGCCGCCGTCACCATCGATACCTCGTCGGCTGCCGCCGGGATCACTCCGGTGATGGGAAGCGCCGCGGTCACATTGGCCGCACTGACGGTCGAGCCGATCGCTTCCAGCCGGCCAACCGCCGCCATCAGCAGTTCCGGCAGCGTGATCACAAAGGACATGTGGTTTCTCCTCCTCCTACCGCGGTGCCGAAGTCCGGCACAGCTAGTACCCGTATTGACTGGGTCATCCCCGTAGCGGATACGGTGTCATAAATTATGACTATTTGTCTAGTCCTAGATCTCTGATTCGTGTTTCTAACCCGAGACTCTCTGGTGAGGATGCTTTGACCGTCTTTTGGCATCGGGCTAGGCTTGACCCGTGCCGAGGACCAACGCTGCCGGGTGGGGGCTCAAGCGCCTGCTTGAAGCAACGCTGAACCGTGACATCACCGTCGAGCAGTTGCGCGATGCCTGCGGGGTGACCAAAGGCCGGTGGTATGGGGGAAGCGGGCGCGCGAACGCCGAGGACTTCCCGGACGCCGAGGAAGCCAGGCGCGCGGCGCATGCATTCGGCCTCAGCGCCACCTGGCTCCAAATGGAACTGGGCCTCATCACTGCCGAGGATGTGCAAGAGGCCTTGGACGGGTCACAATCGTTGGACCCGTTCCGGGTGACGACTCGACAGCGAGTGCTGGCACCCAATCCGACGGCCGAGCCGCCGCGCACCTAACGGTGGTCGACGGGCTGGCCGGGCCGCCCACGCTCCTGGCAATCGATGCTGGATCCGCGCCGATGCCGTGACGGCGTTGGCACGCGGGCACAACGGCCGCACGCCGATAGCCATCGACGTCGCGGCGAGCGACCACACCGTCGTCGCGACCGCTCGGCGCCCGGTGACCTGGACGGTTACGGAGTCGTTGAGGCTGGACAGCTTTCGCTAATTGGTTGCACCGCCGACCGCTCGCAGTCCGGTTGACGCCCCGCACTCCCAACCGTCGGCGACGCTCAGTACTGTCGTCGTCTCCGATGTGGATCGCGCCATCCGGTCGATCACCAGGATCCGGCAGCACCGACTCCGCATTTGAGAACCCCGAATGCCTTTGCCGACAAGCTATTTGATGCAAGCGCACGGTGAGCGGCCCGCAGCACGTGCCGTCGGGCTGCGTGATCCGCCACGCCTTGCGCTCGCGCCAATTACGGCTCGACGCCGTGGCGGAAACGTCGTACGCATCCTGCGGTGATCTCAGCCTGGCGTATCAGGTATTCGGCGACGGGCCGGTCGAGCTGGTCTGGGCCGGGTCGTTCGCAAGCCACGTCGAGCTGTATTGGGCGATGCCCGAATTCGGGTCCCTTATGGAAAAGCTGGGCACGTTCGCCCGGATCCTCTTGTTCGACAAGGCCGGGGTGGGGCTGTCGGATCCCGTCCCAAGAGTTCGCACCCTCGACAAACGAGCAGCCGAGATCGAGGCCGTCATGGACGCCGCCGGCTTCGGCAAGGCCGCCCTTCTCGGTGTGAGTGAGGGCGGCCCGGCCGCGATCCTCTTCGCCGCGACGCGACCGGAACGTACCCGGGCGTTGATCCTCACCGGTACGACGGCGTACAACGCCGCCCAGAGTTGGGATGACCTGGAGTGCGACCCGGCGCAGCTGCGGGCGCGCGTGGTCCGTGAGCTGGGTGAGGACTACGTGGCGTCGCTGGAATGGATCGCCCGGACCCAGGAATTCGGCCACGCCATCCGGTCCGCCTGGGGCAATGGCACCGCACTCAAGTGCGTCCTTTCGTCGATCCGGTCAACGCGCCAGCTTGGAATGTTGAAGCGCCTGTGCGCCAGTCCGGGGATGGCGCGGGCGACGGCCGAAGCGGCATTCCGGATCGATGTCAGGGCGATTCTGCCGACGATCACCGTGCCGACGCTCGTCCTGTATGCCCGGGAAGACCCTGGCGTGCCGGTGCAGTCGGGCCGGTACCTCGCCGATCACATTCCCGGCGCGCGCATGGTTGAACTCGAGGGCGCGGACCACGCGCCCTGGTTCACCGATCCCGACAGGGTCGCGACCGAGATCGAGGAGCTGCTCACCGGCAGCCATACCGCACCGGCGCAGTCACATCGAGCCCAGCGCACCGTGTTGTTCACCGACATCGTCGCCTCGACGGAACGCGCCGCGGCCATGGGCGACGAGCGGTGGCGGGCGGTACTGAAGCGCTTCGGTGAGATCACTGCCGAACTCACCCATCGTTTCGGCGGCACGGTGGTCAAGAGCACCGGCGATGGGCATCTCACCACGTTCGACGGCCCGACACAGGCCATCCGGTGCGCGGAAGCGTTGCGCGCTGGGGCCGAGACGGCGGGCATCGAGATCCGCATCGGCGTCCACACCTGCGAGTGTGAACTGCTGGACCGCGACATCGGCGGGATCGCGGTACACATCGCGGCGCGAATCCTCGGGCACGCGGGGGCGGGCGACATCCTGGTCTCCTGCACGGTCCGTGACCTCGTGGTCGGCTCCGGCACCGGTTTCCAGGACCGCGGCAACGTTGAGCTGCGCGGTGTACCCGGCTCCTGGCAACTCCTGGCGGTCGAGCGTCACGGCGCGCGGGCTGGATCGGCCGAGGCGCAATTGGTGTCAACTCCCACGCCCGGCCCGCGCTCCGCGATGCGCCGGTCGGATCGCGCAGTGGCGGTGATGGCGAAACGGACACCGTGGTACTGCGCGGGATGGCCCGGTTGGCTGCGGCCACCGGTTGCAGATAACCGAGTTGCGTTGAGCCGCAACACGGTTAATCCCACGACCGTTGCCACATGGAAAGCCGGGCATCACCGACGATCAGGCGTCATCCATCGCCACTTCGCGCAAGATCCGCCTCGGCTACGGCGCGCTACAAAGAACTGCCTCTTGCCCCACTCCGTCATCCACCGGCCGGCGGCTGTGGCACCACGGTCGGCTTGAATCCGTATCGGGGAGCAGCGAAGTGGGCCGCCATGCCGCGGCCGACGCCAGAACCAGGCATCACCGGCATCCCGCCGAACGCGCTTGCGGCGGGTTCTGCCGCCGCCGCGGCGCCCAGGTTGCTGATCGTCACGATGGGGTTGGCCGCCCCGACCGTGTTGGCCCAGGAAGCCGGGACCGCCAATCCGCCGACTGACGCCGCCTTACCGACGGCTCCCGCTATGCCACCCAAGCCACTCGGAAGGGCCGCAGGCAATGCCCCTGCCGCGGCTTTCGCCGCACCTTCGGCGGCCTTGGCGGCCGCTTCGGCGCCCTCGCTGGCCCACTTCGGCAGGTCGTGCGCGAGACCGAAGTAGTCCTTCATCTGGGTGACCACGAGCCGAGCCGGAGAAACCCACCTATTGAACACGTCCATGGGCAAGCTGCCGTCCACCGTTGCCGAACCGGTCAAGCCCTCAACCACATCGCCGAACAAACCGGCCACGACGATGCCGTCGCCGTTGGAGTTCCAGGTGTGCCCGACGAGGCCGAGTGCTGCCAACGGATTGCTGAGCCAGGGCGCTTCATTCGTCAGACCGGCCATCTGCAACAGCGAGTTGGTGATCTGGGTCATTCCTTGCGCAGGCGCCGACGTGCTCACCGCTTGCGCCACCGCATTAGCCTGGGCGACAACCCCGGCCAGGTTGACCGTCGGCGTCGCCGGGCTGAACGGCGTCAATGTGGTGGCTTGCGCCGCTGCGCCGGAATAGCCATACATCGCGGCCGCGTCCTGGGCCCACATTTCGGCGTATTGCGCCTCCGTCGCCGCTATCGCCGCGGTGTTCTGGCCGAGAAAGTTGGTGGCCAACAACGCCATCATCAACGCCCGGTTGGCCGCGACCTCTGCCGGCGGCACCGTCGCCATGAACGCCGCCTCGTAGGCGGTCGCGGCGGCCACGGCCTGGCTACCCGCCTGCTCTGCCTGTGACGCGGTGCTCCTCAGCCACGCCACCTGCGGCATGGCGGCGGCCACCATGGATGCCGCCGACGGCCCCTGCCACGGCCCGTCGGTCAGGGCGGTGACCAGCGCGTCATAGGAGGACGCGGTGGATTGCAGTTCGGCAGCCAGGGCATCCCACGCAGCCGCTGCAGCCAGCATCGGCCCCGAACCCGGCCCGGAATACATCAGCGCAGAGTTGATTTCCGGTGGTAACTGTGCGAAATCCATGACTTTATCGGTCTCCTAGCCGATGGTGGCCGCGTTGGCGGCCTCGGTAGCCGCGTACGAGCCGGCGCTGATGCCCAGGGTGGTCGCCAACTGCTCCTGCACCGCTACGGCCTGGGCGCTGATCTGCTGATACATCTGTGCATGCGTGGCGAACTGCGTGGCGGTCAGCAGCGACACCAGATCGGCCGCCGCTGGAACCACCCCGGTCGTCGGGCCTGCCGCGGCGGCATTCCCGGCACGGACCGCAAAGTTGATGGATTGCAGTTCGGTAGCGGTTGCAGCCAGCATGTCCGGCTGCGCGAGCATGATCGACATGAATTTCCCTTCCCCAATTTCACTTTGCGTCAACGACTTTCACGGATGGTGACGCCGCTCATCGCTGAAGCACATCGCAGGACACGGTAGGCCAGTCAGATAGGAACAACACAGGTTTCACCCAGCCTGTTCACTGCTGTGTCGATAACAATTCATTTGCTGAGGCAAAAGCGCAGGGCCGTTGGCCCTATTCTATGAAACATATCTGAATCAAATATGATTTGAGTTTGATATGAAGTTCTGGGCGACGCCGGCAAACACGATACGGTAATGGGTTCGGATAGCGTATGCGCGCCGCCGTTGACCGTCCGGCTAGCGCGTTATCGAGCCCCAGATCCACAACAGATGCGCCGTACTTGCTGGACACACTGCTATCTGAGTCGCCATGCCACCCCGGGAACCAATCAAGATGCGCCCACCAAGGTGAGAGTTATGGTCGCGGAGGCTCCGCCACTGCGGGTTGGCACGCGGCGATAGTGTCAGCGGGCGGAGCCGGTCCGGTGCACCAACGCGGTCGCGCTTTACGTCTCAGATTTTCGGCGGGATTGCGGGTTCAGAAATTTGCTGTCGGAAATTGTTGCTCAATGTGCGGTCCGGGTTCGCGAAGCAACCAGGGCGGATGCCGCCGTCGCCGAGCCGGCTTGCGACCCGGCTCACCCGCCGCAGCCATCCCCCATCATTGGACAACTACGGTTGACAAAAATCATGTCCTAGTGCTACCTTCGCATCCAGCATCGTTGTGATCGGGCTCACGATAGGTCCCGCTCCCGACGGTTGCCAATGAGCTCGCACTAGTCCAGGAGGCATGGGTATGCGCTCCGTACCAAACGGCCCGGCCGTTCGCAACGCCGGTGCGAGATCGAACGACAACACCATCCACGGCCCCTAGACCAGTACGTCGACGCCGAAATCTCCGCACCGGCGACGGTCTAGTTCAGCGGTTTGCTCACAACGGCTTTCGTACGAAAGCGTCACTCTCCGACAACGAAGTCGCACCAACATAACTGTACCCCAAGGACATTCGGCAGGGTACGGCCAATCGGGCTTGACGGCGTCGTCGCCGCCGATGCCCATTCAACTACCCGCCTTGACACGTCGCGGAGGTTTAGTCACTAATGTCGATTCTCACCACAGAGCCGGAAATGCTGCGGTCAGCGGCGACCAAGCTGCAAACACTCGGCTCGTCGATGATCTCCCGTAACGCGGCTGCGGCCGCTGCGACGATGAATGTGATTCCGCCTGCTGCCGACGAGGTTTCGGTTTTGACCGCGATGCATTTCGCGGCACACGCGAAGGCGTTTCAGGCGGTCTACACCCGGGCCATCGCGATTCACGAGGCGTTTGTCGCGACGCTCGCGGCTTGTGGGGATTCGTACACCGCCGTTGAGGCCACGAATAAAGTCGGTTTGGCGTAGAAAAGCTAGTGCCGCAATGGATTACGCGCTATTGCCGCCGGAGGTCAACTCCGGCCGGATGTGGGCCGGCCCCGGCTCCGGCTCGCTGCACGCGGCCGCAGTCGCCTGGGATGAGATGGCCGCCAATCTCTACGATGCGGCCAGTTCGTATGGGTCGATGCTGGCCAACTTGGCCATGTCATGGCGAGGACCGTCGGCGACGAAAATGGCGGCAGCAGCAGCGCATTTCGTGGCATGGCTGACGGCGAACGCTGCCGAAGCAGCGCGCGCCGGACGGCATGCGCGGCTGTTTGCAGAAGCCTACGAGATCGCGCACCTGATGACGGTGCCGCTGGCCGAAGTCCTGACCAACCGGCTCGTGCACCACGTGCTGATCGCCACCAACTTCTTCGGCCAGAACACCCCGCTGATCATGCTCAACGAAGTGGATTACCTGCGGATGTGGGTTCAGGACGCCGCCGCCATGTATGCATATGCCGAAGCGTCGGCCGCCGCATCACGACTGACACCGTTCACCGCGCCGGCGCCGACCACCGATCCGGGCGGACTCGCCGGCCAGTTCGCCGCGCGCGCGGTCGGTGCCACACACGCCTCGGGTGAGGTGCTTCAGCATGTGGCGCGGCTGCACGAGCTGACACCCTCGGCACTGCAGGCACTCGCTTCCCCGGCCAGCTCCAGCACTTGGTCGAAAGTGTGGACCGCGATAACCGACGCCGCGAGTGCGATGCGGAAGACGACCGAGTGGGGACTGCTGGGGGGCAAGGTGGCGTTCGAACCAACCATCTTTTCCCTGTCCGTCATGGACGGGATGAACATGGGCAGCATGATGCAAAGCTTTGCGACCAAGGCGCTGGCCAAGGCCGCGATGGGTGGTGTCGCCGCGGCGACCCACATGGTGCCCATCACCGCCCCGGCTCACCAGATCAGCGCGGCGTTGGGCAGCGCGGACTCGATCGGAAGGCTGTCGGTACCGCCGAGTTGGGCCGTCAAAGCCCCGGCAATCCTTCCCGGCGCCGACCTGTCGCCCGGCGCGGTCGCGGCCGATCCGGACTCCGGAACGCCGTGGGTCCAAATGGCCATGTCCAGCCTGGCTGGAACCGGGGTCGCCCGCGCGGGTGCCGCGCCGATGGCTCGGACAAGGTTCATCCCCCGAACGCCCGCCGGCGGTTAGCAGAGCCGAAGCGACGGCGCGGATTTCGCTTCCCGGCGCCGCAGCGGCGCTAGGGTAGCGCATGCCGTTCACACAAAGCGCCCCACAGGTCGTCCGCAAGTCGGTTGCCCTGGCCGTCGCGGGCCTGGTCGCCGCGTCGCTGTCAGCGTGCGATTCCCACGTTGCGTCGCCGCCCGGGGCAAATCCGCGTCAGGTGACAGTTTTCGGGTCGGGGCAAGTGCAAGGTGTTCCGGACACGTTGACCGCCGACGTCGCGATCGAGTTCACCGCGGCCGACGTCACCAGCGCGATGAACCAGACCAACGACCGCCAGCAGGCGGTGATCAATGCGCTGGTGGGAGCGGGGGTGGACCGCAAGGACATTCGCACCACGGAGGTCAGCCTGCAACCGCAGTACAGCAGCGCGGAGCCGGGCGCAACGGCCACGATCACCAGCTACCGCGCCGACAACGCGATCGAGGTCAAAATTCACCCCACCGATGCCGCCTCGCGGCTGCTGGCACTGATCGTCAGCACCGGCGGTGACGCCACCCGGATCAGTTCGGTCAGCTATTCCATCGCCGACGACTCGCAGCTGGTGAAGGACGCGCGGGCCCGCGCCTTCGACGACGCCAAGAACCGTGCCCAGCAGTACGCGCAGTTGTCGGGGCTGCGCCTGGGCAAGGTGCTGTCGATCTCCGAGGGCTCCGGTTCCGCACCGACGAGGACTGCCCCGGAGGCGCCGCCGCGCGCGGCGACGCCGGTGCCCCTGGAACCCGGCCAACAGACGGTCAGGTTCTCGGTGACCGCGGTGTGGGAACTGGACTAGGCGTTATTGATAGACCCGGGGGTCCAGCGTCCCGATGTATGACAGGTCGCGGTAGCGCTCGTCGTAGTCCAGGCCGTAGCCCACCACGAAGTCGTTGGGAATGTCGAAGCCGACGTAGGCGATATCGACGTTGGCTCCCAGCGCATCAGGCTTACGCAGCAGCGTGCACACCCGCAGCGACCTGGGATGGCGGCTCTTGAGGTTGCGCAACAGCCAGGACAGCGTCAGACCCGAGTCGACGACGTCCTCGACGATCAGCACATCACGGTCGTGGATGTCGCGGTCGAGGTCTTTGAGGATGCGCACCACTCCCGACGACGATGTCGAGGACCCGTAGGAACTCACCGCCATGAATTCGAACTGGGTGGGCAACGGAATCGCACGTGCCAGGTCGGTGACAAAGAGCACCGCGCCCTTCAGCACGGTGACCAACAACAGATCCTGGCCGGTCGTCGCGGACACCTCGCGATAGTCGTCGCCGATTTGGGCGGCGAGCTCTGCGATGCGGCGCTGAATCTGCTCCTCGGTGAGCAGCACGGACTTGATATCTCCCGGGTACAGCTCCGCTATCTGTCCCGGGAAGGTCTCAGCCACGACCACAGCGTAGCGACGTCGACCGACCGGCAACCAAGGCAGTCGTCAAATCGGTTTCGCGACAGGCTCGAGCCGCAAGGACAGCACGCCGTCACGTCGTCCCGCGAACAATCGCTGACCCCGAGATGCCGACCCGACCGCCACGCCACCCTGGCCGTGCCAGTCGGTGACCAGCGCGTCGACGCCGCGGATCTGTTTGTCGGTTAGCCCAGTCGCGCCGCCGGCCAGCAGCCAGCTGCGGATCACCCGGCGTCGCACCGGGCCCGGCAGCGCGGTCAGCGCCGCGGTGTCCAGGCCCGCACCGGCAGTCGCCGCGGTCAGAGCGGCGGCGGCAATCGCGTCGATGAGATCGGTGTCCTCGCGCAACGCCGTCGCGGTGCGGGCCAGCGCCTCGGCCACGCCGCCGCCCAAGACGTCCTCCAGCAGGGGCAACACCTCGTGGCGCAACCGGGTCCGGGTGAAGCGCCGGTCGCTATTGTGCGGATCCTGCCAGGCGGTCAGGCCCAGCTCCCGGCACGCGGCATGGGTCACGTTGCGACGCACCCCCAGCAGCGGCCGGCACCACGGCGGATCGTAGGGACGCATGCCGGCGATCGACCGGGGCCCCGAACCACGGCCGAGCCCCAGCAGCACCGTCTCGGCTTGGTCGTCGAGCGTGTGGGCCAACAAGACCGGACCGTCGCGGCGGGCCTCCAGCGCGGCATAGCGAGCGGCACGCGCCGCCGCCTCCAAACCTCCGTCAGTCCCTACCTGGACGCAGACCACCTCGACGTCCCGACAGCCCAACGAAATAGCTTGTGCCCGTGCGGTTTCGGCGACCGAAGCCGAATCCGGCTGCAAACCGTGGTCGACGATCAGCGCGGTGGTGGGCCGCAGTCGCGCCGCAACAGCGGTGAGCGCCAACGAGTCCGGGCCGCCGGACAGCCCGATGCACCACGGCTCGGCGGAGCCGAGGTAGTGGGCGACGAATTTCTCGACAGCCCTGCGCAGCTGCGCTACAGCACCCGGTCGATCCATCGCCGCGGGTTTTCGATCTCGGCCGGCAGGGGCAGTGTCTGCGGACCCGTCCAGATCGTGTTGAACCGTTTCATCCCGACCCGGCCCACCACCTCGTCGACGAACGCCTTGCCGCGGGTGTACTGACTGAGCTTGGCGTCGAAGCCCAGCAGGGCCCGCAGCAGCCGCTGCAGCGGCGGTTGCTTACGCTGACGCCGCTCGTCGAAGCGGCGTCGGATGGTGGCCACAGACGGCACCACCACCGGCCCCACCGCGTCCATCACATGCTCGGCGTGGCCTTCCAGCAGCGTGCCGAGCACCAACAGCTGATCCAAGGCATGGCGCTGCGCCTCGGACTGCACGGCGCGCACCACGCCCAGAATGCCGGACACGTGGCCGCCGGAATCGTCGGACGAGTCACCGCGGTTGCGGACGAAGTCTGCCAGCCGGCCCACCACCTGACCGAGATCGTCGGCCGGTTCCCGGGTGAGCAGACCCAGCGCTTCCTGCATGTAGCCGGCCAGCCAGGGGTTGGCGGTGAATTGCACCCGGTGCGTGACCTCATGCAAGCACACCCACAGCCGGAAATCCGAAGGGTCGACCCGCAGTTGCCGCTCGACCGCGATGACGTTGGGATACACCAGCAGCAGACCGCCTATTCCGGCGCCGTCGGCGGCGGCAAACGGGTCGTACTGGCCGAGGATGCCCGAGGCCACGAACGCCAGCACCGCCCCGGTCTGGGCGCCGGTGACCCGGCCGGTGAGAAACCCCCGCGGCCTGTCACTGCCGTTGGTCATCGCCCGCATCGATTCGGCGGCAGCCCGCACCCATGCGGGCCGGTCCAGGACGCGCGCCGGCGGCACCGCACCCGAGGTGATCAGCCCGGTCACGTCGCGAACCGGCGGTTCTGCCTGCTCCGCGGCCCGCATCAGTTCGCCGATCACCTGGCGGCGGGTGTATTCGGTGGACGGCGGGCCAGGGCGGGCCAGCCGCTCCCCCACCGTGGCCGCAAATCGCCAATCGACGGTGTTGCCCAGGGTCAACTCCGAGGGTGCCGTCACGTCGTGCACCCGCAGAACCACAGTTTGGTCGCCAGGGCGTCCATCGCGTTGCGACCGTTCGGCCCGGCATCGTTGGACAGGAACGCGAACGTCAGCACCCGTCCGCTGCTGTCGGTGAGCACACCGACCAGCGAGTTGATGGCCGTCAACGAGCCGGTTTTGGCCCGCAACCAGCCGGCCGGGCCCAGGTTGGTGGCCCGGTCGAGGAAGCGCTCCCCCAGCGTGCCGCTGCCACCGGCAATCGGCAGCAGATCCAGCAGCGGGCGCAACGCCGGTTGGTCCGGGCCCGCCGCGGCCTGCATCGCGCCGTCGAGCGTGCGGGCGGTGAGCCGGTCGTTGACCGACAACCCGCTGGAATCTGCCAGCGCGGCGCCGGCGGTGTCGATGTGTGCGCTGTTGAGCCGGATGAGCACCGCGTCGACCGCACCGGTAAAGCTCTGCGGCCGGTTGATGGCGGCGGCCACCTCACGGGCGATGCACTCGGCCATCACGTTGTCGGAGGCGTTCATCATCTGGGACAGCCGTTGGATCAACGGCGCCGACTGCACCACGGCCAGCTGCCGCGCGCCGGCCGGCGCCGAGGCGATCGTCACCGCCGCCGGGTCCACGCCGAGCGCTTTGGCCAGCTCCCGTCCGGCGTCCAGTGCCGGGGTGCGTGACCGCCGCGAGTTGACGGTCGTGGGCTGGATCCGGCCGGCGTCGATCATGGCGGCCTCGATCGGGGCGATGTCACCGTTGTCGACGTCGGCCGGGTCCCAGCCCGGCGCCATGGTGGGGCCGGTGAACGCCGAGATGTCGACTTGCACCGCCGTCGGCGTCATGCCGCTGCGGCGGATCTGCTCGACCAGGTCACTGATTCGCGCCGCGCCTCGGTACCAGGTGTCGACACCCGGGGGCGCGGCCGACAGCGTCGGGTCCCCGGCACCCACCAAAACCACCGGCCCCTGGCTGTCGCGGGTGCCGGCCACCACCCGAGTGCTGACCCGGGCTTGTCGGTCCAGGGTGAGCAGTGCCGCCGTCGCGGTCAGCACCTTGTTGGTCGACGCCGGGATCAACGGCACGTCGTCGAGCTGGCGCCACAGTTCCTGGCCGGTCAAGGCGTCGGTGACCCGGCCGGCCAGCCTGCCCAGGTTGGGGTCCGCCGCCGTCTGGGCCAGCGCCGCGGCCACCCCGGCCGCGCTGGGCGCCGGAGCCGTGTCCACCACCGGTGTCACCCCCGGCTTGACCGTGGGCGGGCGCGGTGGCGGGACCGGCGGGCGCGCACCGGCTCCGTGACCACCGGTCGTGAAGAACGCCGCGGCCGCCACCACGGCGGCGACAAACGCCAGCACAGCCACCCCGACGAACACGTGGGTGGTCTTTCGCCAACGTTTGGGACCCATGACTCTCCTGCCTTACAGCGTCCTTTCCCGGTCCTTTCCGTGTCCCATTGTGCCGAACCGGCCACGGGGCAGCGCTGCGGTATCGCTGGACTAGGGTGTAGCCGCGACGGCATTCGACCTACTCAAGCCTCTCCCGGGCCTTGCTTATCCACGCTTATCCACTCGCTTATCCAAAGGAGCCACGCGGTGCAATTCGACGTGACCATCGAAATTCCCAAGGGCCAGCGCAACAAGTACGAGATCGACCACGAGACGGGCCGGGTCCGCCTGGACCGCTACCTCTACACCCCGATGGCCTACCCGGCCGACTACGGCTTCATCGAGGACACCCTCGGTGAGGACGGCGACCCGTTGGACGCGATGGTTCTGCTGCCCGAGGCGGTGTTCCCGGGGGTGCTGGTGGCGGCCCGGCCGGTCGGAATGTTCCGGATGGTCGACGAGAAGGGCGGCGACGACAAGGTGCTGTGCGTCCCGGCCGACGACCACCGCTGGGACCACATCCAGGACCTCGAGCACGTTCCGGCCTTCGAGTTGGACGCGATCAAGCACTTCTTCGTGCACTACAAGGACCTGGAGCCGGGCAAGTTCGTCAAGGCCGCCGACTGGGTGGGGCGCAAGGAAGCCGAAGCCGAGGTGCAGCGCTCGGTGGAGCGATTCCAGGCCACCGGACACTGATTTCGGGCATCACCTGGCGATTCGCCGGTTGCGCAGCACGCTGTTGGTGACGGCGGCCGCGATGAAGACCACCCCGATCGAGGCGGTGATCCACTCCGGCAACTGTAAGCCGTGGTCGACCGATATCAGCATGATCACCGCAAGAGCCCCGATCGCCCAATGCGCGCCGTGCTCGAGGTAGATGTAGCGGTCCAGGGTTTCTTGGCGGACCAGATAGATGGTGATCGACCGGACGAACATGGCGCCCACCAGGCCGAGGCCCAGCGCAATGATGATCGGGTCGCTGGTGATCGCGAAGGCTCCGGTGACACCGTCGAAGGAAAAAGACGCATCGAGCACCTCCAGATAGAGGAAGAGGGTGAAGCCGGCTTTGCCGACCGCCCCCGCTCTCTCGACGTCCGACGCCGCCGCTTCCGGGGGCCGGAACGCCCGGCTCAAACCGTTGACGACGAGATAAGTCACCAGACCAAGTAACCCGGCGATCAGCACGGTCGCCCGATCCTCACCCGAATGCGTCAACTCCGTGCCCACGAGGACCAGCGCAACGCACGCCGCCACCACCGGCACCTGCCCGAGCCGGCCGACGCGGGCGAACGGCGCTTCGATCCACTTCAGCCACTTGATGTCTCGGTCGTGAAAAACGAAGTCCAGGAACAACATCAGCAAAAACATGCCGCCGAACGCCGCAATCTGCGGATGCGCGTCTTTGATCAGCTTTTCGTAGCTGGGCGAGCCGTCCGGAAACTCCAGCGCGCCGTTGGGCGGCGGATTGAGCGCCAGGTCCAGCGCATGTACCGGGTCCAGCCCGGCGGTGACCCACACGATGGCCAACGGAAACACCAACCGCATCCCGAACACCGCGATCAGAATCCCGACAGTCAGGAACATTTGCTGCCAAAACCGGCTCATCTGCTTCAGAATTGTGGCGTTGATGATGGCGTTGTCGAACGACAGCGACACCTCCAGCACCGCCAACACAACCAGCAAGAACAGCGCCGTCGGCCCGCCGTGCCAGTAGCCGATGGCTAGCGCGCCCGCGGTGAACAGCAGCGACAACCCGAAAATGCGGATCGTTGTCATGGTTCCTTTCCGAGCGCCGCCCGGAATGCTGCGGCCGGATATCGGCTTGACGACGGCGGCGCGGATACCGACTGGCCGCCCATTTCATTTTTACCCAATAGCCGCTCAATGAATCCCTGAAAGGCTTGTCCGCAACCGCGCGGCCTGGTCGCAAGCTCTCGTGGGCACGCTGAGCGGCCACCGCGCCGCAACGTTGTGAAGGAGCATCCCTTGTCAGATTTTGCGTGGTTGCCGCCGGAGATCAATTCGGCGCGGATTTTTGCTGGTGCTGGCGCGGGGCCGTTGTTTGCGGCGGCGGCGGCGTGGCAGGGGCTGGCCGCGGAGTTGGCGGGGTCGGCGTCGTCGTTTGATGCGGTGATTGCGGGGTTGACGGGTGGGCCGTGGGCGGGTCCGGCGTCGGTGTCGATGGCGGCGGCGGCGGCGCCGTATGTGGGGTGGTTGAGCGCGGCCGCGGCGCGGGCGGAGACGGCGGCGGCGTCGGCGGCGGCGGCGGCGACGGCGTTTGAGGCGGCGGTGTCGGCGACGGTGCATCCGGCGGCGGTGGCGGCCAATCGGGGGTTGTTGGGGGCGTTGGTGGCGACCAATTTCTTGGGGCAGAACACGCCGGCGATTGCGGCTACTGAGTTCGATTATGTGGAGATGTGGGCTCAGGATGTGGGGGCGATGGTCGGCTATGACGCGGGGGCGGGGGCGGCGGCTGCGGAGTTGATGCCGTTTAGTGTGCCGCCGTTGGATTTGGCGGGGTTGGCCTCGCAGGTGGGTGCGCAGGTGGCCGGGTTGGCGACGACGGCTACGGCGGCGGTGTCGCCGGCGTTGCAGGGTGCGCTGGCGGGGGTTCCGGGGGTGGTGACCGGGTTGCAGTCGTTGGCCTCGTCGCTGCCGTTGTCGTCGGTGATGCAGGTGGCGCAGTTCGCGGCGCAGCCCGCCAGCATGATGCTTGGGCCGCTGATGCAGTTGGGCAGCACGGCCAATGCGGGTACGGCGGGGTTGGCCGGGGCGACGGCGTTGGAGGGTCTGGCTGATGCGCCGAAGTTTGTCGGTGATGTCAATCCGATGAAGGGCCTCGGCGGTGGCGCGGGTCTGGGTGCGGGTATTGGCGCGGACTTAGGTAAGGCGCGGTTGGTGGGGGCGATGTCGGTGCCGCCGACCTGGGAGGGGTCGATGCCCAAGGGGTTGTCGTCCGCAGCCATGGCGGGGTTGGGTGGTATGCCCAATGCGGCGGAATTGGCGGCTGCCGCTGGCGGCAGTGGCGCGGGAATGCCGATGATGCCGATGCCGATGGGTGCCGGTGGTGCCGGGGCGGGGATGCCCGGCGGAATGATGGGCCGTGGGGGGGCCAATCCGCATGTGGTGCAGGCGCGCCCGAGTGTGATCCCGCGCACCGGGATCGGGTAGCGCCGGGACTTTTGGGGCGCGACCTGCCGGGAGTTCATCACCCAGCTGGGCCGCAACTTCCGGCTGATCGACGAACAAGCCAACGCCCACGGTCAACAGCTACAAGCCGCCGGTTCTGCGCCTAACCAGCTGGTGCCGGGCTCGACCAGCTACCACGGCAGCTATTTGCGAAGGGAAATCTCAGCAAAGAGTTACGCAACCAACCGTGGCGCCCAGACGGCTAATGCTGCACGGCGTGGCTTCCTGATACGGCAGGAACACAATCAGGATCGTCGGCACCGCCGCAATGGCTTGGGCATCGGCCAAGGCAGCAGATCACGCGGGCCGCGTCTGATGTTGCGGGACCTTCGATGGATGTCGGCCCGCCACTTCTGATTTGACGAGCAGTTGTCGTCTGCCGCGGGTGCACCCTCAACACCGGGCACCGAATCCCGGTGGCGATACACATTGCCGTCCGCTGGGTGCACCGTTGGTGTCGTGACCGTCTCGCGCTCCGCGTCGGCTTCGACACTCGTTAACGCCTGCCAGCGTTGGCCATAACCCGTACAGCAATCCGACCTTCCTACATACAGCAAACCTGCAAAGAACTTGTCGATGCTCCCCGCGATCCGAGTTGCGACGATCGCGTCGCGATCCTTCGTAGGCACCCGCGATGGACGCCCCATGCGGACTTCGATATCCGGGCAACCTCCGCCTCGCCTGCACGCATGCATTTCTTGGACATTACTTGGACGTAACTGGCAGGTTGCTGTGAATTCTCCCATGTTACTCACGAGTTAACTACGTTAGACACTTGACAAATAGTGGCCCGCTGTCTACCGGGCGAGGAGTCGAAGGAGTCGGATATGTCGTATGTGATCGCAACGCCGGAACTGGTACTGGGCGCGGCCCAGGATTTGGCGGGGATTCGTTCGTCGCTGGCCGAGGCCATCGCGACTGCCGCGAGCCCCACGACCGGGATAGCTGCGGCGGCCCAGGACGAAGTTTCGGTCGCCATCGCGTCCATGTTCGGCAACTTTGGCCACGAATTTCAGGTACTCAGCGCCCAAGCGCGGGCGTTTCACGACCAGTTCGTCAACGTGATGAACGCAGGTGCGGGCGCGTACCTGAGCGCTGAAGCCGCGAACGCCGAACAGGCGCTACTCGGTGGTGGCACCGGCGGAGTTGCTCAGATGCTCGGCAACCTGGGCCGGCAGGTCGGCGGCGCCGTGATGGCCGCGGAGTCCGCCGCTCGGCAGGTCGCCGGCGAGGCCGGAAGTACCCTGAACCGCGCCGTGACCGCTATCCAGAGCGGGGGCGCTACGGCGCTAGGGTCGGGTCAGATCCAGGCCGACATGCGAGCCGTTTCACAGGCCGTCGCGACCGATCCTGCTCGGCTTGCGGGCCAGATTCAGACTGGCGCACAAGCCATTTCGCAGTCCATCAATGGACTTCAGACGGAGCTCGGAGCGCTCCCGACAGGCGGGTTGCCCGGGCTGACCACCGGCCTGGCCACGTTTGGCGCCACGGTCGCCGGCCCGTACCAAACGCTCTTCACCACGACTGCCGCCAATCTGCAAAGCCTACAAAGTGCCATCGCAGCGAACCCGCAGCCGTTCCTGCATCAGTTCCTCAGCAACCAGATCGGTTACCAACAGACGCTCGCCACCGCGCTCCGAAGCGCCATTCAGAACTTCCCCGCTTCCGTCCAAGGTCTGTTGTCCACTGATCCGGCGGCAGTCCTGCAGGCGCTCGTCAACCAACAGATCGGCTACTCCCAGACGATCAGCACCGCCCTGCACAGCGCCGCCCACGACTTCGATGCCGGGTTGGCGGCCCTGCCGGCCGCCTTCCAAACCGCCTTCCAGGATTTTGCGGCCGGCAACGTCTCGGGTGCGGTCGGCGATATCGCGACCGGCTTCGGCAATTTGTTCCTGACAGGTTTCGTCGCTGGCCCCATCCACGGTGGCGTGATCCCGGTCACGCCGGTGGGCACTTTGGGAGATCTCTTACCCATCCTCGCCATCCCCGGACAGATGGCGCAGAGCTTCACCAACCTGCTACCGGCCACGTCCATTCCGGGTCAGATTTCGCAGAACGTCACCAATGTGATCAACACGCTGACCGACACCTCTCAGGCGTTGAACATCAATACCAGCGTCCTTCACGTCGGGTTGCCGCTGGTAATGACTCTGGGCGCGATAGCTCCGGCGATCACCACAGTAAACGCGTTGGGATCCAGCGTGAATGCGTTTATCAGCGCGGCGCAAACGGGGAACATCCTTGGCGCCGCCACCGCATTAATTGACGCTCCGGCGGTGGTTGCGAATGGCTTCCTCAACGGCCACGGGTCACTCACCATACCGGCGTTCCTTACCGGCGTCGAGGTGGACACCAGTGTCCCGCTTGGCGGGATCCTTACTCCATCGGAATTCGCGTCACTTTCCATCCCATTGTTCGGGTTAGGACCCTTCCCGCTCAGTGGCACCGCATTCGGAGGCGTCGTTCCCGATTTGTTCACCTTCCTGCCCGAACAGCTTGCGGAGGCAATCGGTGCGCCCGTGCCCATTTAATTCTTCTTCTTCTTCCGTCATCTGGCCTAGCCTCAGCAGCGCTGTGGGGTGGCCGGCTTACGACCCTTAAAAATTCCGTGTGGCGGAGTCAACACCTCACTATTGCGCTTCGCGTACCGGCATGCGGTGTGACCGAAAAATTGGAGGCAGCTACGACGGAATTGGCAGGTATCGGCTCGGCGCCGGTTCATAAATCTTTCAAGCAGAAAGGACGACGGTAATGAACTATTCGATGCAGCCGCCAGAAATCAATTCAGCAAAAATCTATACCGGTGCCGGCTCGGGTCCGTTGCTGACCGCCGCGGCGGCCTGGGACGGGATGGCCTCCGAGTTGAGCTCGGCGGCCACCGCGTTTGAGTCGGTGACGTCGGGGCTCACCGGCATGGCGTGGCAAGGCCCGGCTTCGGCCGCGATGGCAGCCGCAGCAGCCCCATACGCCGGATGGCTCAGTACGTCGGCCGCCCGAGCGGGGCATGCAGCTGCACGAGCCCAAGCTGCGGCCGCCATCTACGAAGCAGCGCGGGCGGCGACGGTGCATCCGCTATCGGTCGCGGCCAACCGCACCGAGCTGGTATCGCTGGTGAGGTCGAACCTATTGGGCCTCCTCGCTCCCGCCATCGCCGCCACCGAAGGTGACTACGAGCAAATGTGGGCCCAGGATGTGACGGCGATGGCGGGCTACCACGCCGGGGCTTCGGAGGTGGCCGCGCAGTTACCGTCGTGGCGGCAAGCGCCGCAGAACCTGCCGGGCTAGGCGGCCGCGTGGGTAGCGATCGGGGGTTGCGATGGTTCCGGAGTTTGCCGGGTTGCCCCCGGAGATCAACTCGGCACGGATCTTTGCCGGCGCCGGATCGGGACCGCTGCATATGGCCGCGGCGGCTTGGAATACGTTGGCCGCCGAATTGGCAGCATCGGCGGCCTCGTTCGACTCGGTCGTTACTGGATTGACCTGTGGGCCGTGGGCAGGTCCAGCAGCGGTGGCGATGGCCGCAGCGGCCACGCGTTATGTGGGTTGGCTCAATGAGGCGGCGGCACAGGGGGAGCGGGCGGCGTCCACAGCTAGAGCGGCGGCGACGGCGTTTGAGACGGCGATGTCGGCCACGGTGCATCCGGCCGCGGTGACGGCCAACCGGATGCTGCTCGGGGCTTTGGTGGCGACAAACTTCCTGTGACAAAACACCCCCGCGATTGCGGCAACTGAATTCGACTACATGGAAATGTGGGCCCAGGACGTGGCCGCGATGGTGGGCTATCACGCCGGGGCGACATCGGCGGCCGCGGCGCTGACGTCGTTTAGTGTGCCGCCGCTGGATTTGGCGGGGTTGGCTTCGCAAGTCGGTGCGGGTATCGCTGGGATGGCGTCGGCGGCCCAACATGCGGTGGCAACGGCTCCCTCCTTGCTGAGCGGGGTCCAGTCGTTGACTTCAGTGGTTCCGGTGTCATCGTTGACGTCGCTAGCCCAGATGGCGATGTATCCGGCCAGTATGCTGATTTCCCCGCTGATGTCGTTGGCGCAGAGCGCCAATCCGAGCACGGCGGGATTGGCACGTGCGGCGGCGGGGGCGGGTGCTGATGTTCCGAAATTTGTCGGTGGCACCGCTCCGGCCTTAAAGCCGCTGGGCGGCGGCGCGGGGATGGCCGCGCAGTTAGGTAAATCGCATTTGCTGGGGGCCATGTCGGTGCCGCCGGCCTGGCAGGGCTCGATGCCTAAGGGGATGGCCAGTGCGGCGGTGGCGGGGTTAGGTGCCATGGCAAGTCCTGCGGCGACGGCGCCGGCAGCCACGCCGGCTGGTGGGGGGATGCCGATGATGCCGATGCCGATGGGGATGGGTGGTGCCGGTGCGGGGATGCCCGCCGCGATGATGGGCCGCGGTGGGGCGAATCCGCATGTGGTGCAGGCGCGCCCGAGTGTGATTCCGCGCACCGGCGTCGGATAGGGCGGGGGTGATCGGTCGCGCAGTTTTCAGCCACGATTGACGGGACACAAGGTAATGACCACCCGGTTTATCACCGAACCGCATGCGATGCGGGATATGGCGGGTCGGTTCGAGGTGCGTGCGCAGACCGTCGAGGACGAGGCGCGGCGGATGTGGGCGTCGTCGCAAAATATTTCCGGGGCCGGCTGGAGTGGGTTGGCCGAGGCGACCTCGTTGGACACCATGGGTCAGATGAATCAGGCGTTTCGCAATATCGTGACCATGTTGCACGGGGTGCGTGATGGGTTGATCCGCGACGCCAATAACTATGAGCAGCAAGAGCAGGCGTCGCAGCAGATTTTGAGCAGTTAGGAAGGATTTCGGCGATGACGATTAATTACCAGTTCGGTGATGTCGATGCCCATGGGGCGTTGATCCGGGCGCAGGCGGCGTCGTTGGAGGCCGAGCATCAGGCGATCGTGCGTGATGTGTTGGCCGCCGGGGACTTCTGGGGCGGGGCCGGGTCGGTGGCCTGCCATGAGTTCATCACCGCGTTGGGCCGCAACTTCCAGGCGATCTACGAGCAAGCCAATGCGCACGGCCAAAAGGTGCAAGCCGCCGGTTCCAACATGGCCCAAACCGACTCAGCGATCGGATCCAGCTGGGCCTAACCAGCCTCACGAATGCCGGCGCCCGGCCCGCCTAATATGTGCGAACGTGGCACGCATCGGGTCGGTTGGCCGTTAATGCGGCCACGGTGACCGACGTCAGCGGTACCCCGGGCACGGCCCCCGCACCCGGCGGGCCGATCACCCGCGGCAGCGTGGCGCGGGTCGGCCTCGCCACCGCCGTCACCGGGCTGTGCGGCTACGCGGTGATCTACTTGGCCGCCCGCAATCTCGCGCCAGACGGCTTCTCGGTCTTCGGGGTGTTCTGGGGCGCTTTCGGGCTGGTCACCGGGGCAGCCTTCGGATTGCTGCAAGAAACCACCCGGGAAGTCCGGTCGATGCACTACCTGGACGTATTGCCGGACGGCGGTCGTATTCATCCGCTGCGGGCCGCCGCACTGGTCGGCGTCGCCGCAGCCGTCGTGATCGCCGGGAGCGCGCCGCTGTGGAGCGCGCGGATGTTCGTCGAGGCGCGGTGGCTGTCGGTAGGACTGCTCAGCGTCGGGCTGGCCGGATTCTGCCTGCACGCCACGCTGATGGGCATGCTCGCCGGGATGAACCGGTGGACCCAATACGGGGCGTTGATGGTGACCGACGCGGTCATCCGGGTTGCGGTGGCCGCGGGCACGTTCGTTCTTGGATGGGGTCTGGTCGGCTTCCTGTGGGCCACCGTGGCCGGCTCGGTGGCCTGGCTGATAATGCTGGCGGCGTCGCCCGCCACGCGGGTGACCGCACGTTTGCTGACACCCGGCAGCATCGCCACGTTCCTGCGGGGCGCGGCTCATTCGATCACCGCGGCAGGTGCCAGCGCGATCCTGGTGATGGGTTTTCCGGTGCTGCTGAAGCTGACCTCCGACGAGCTGGGCGCCCGGGGCGGCGTCGTCATCCTGGCGGTGACCTTGACGCGAGCCCCGCTGCTGGTGCCGCTGACGGCCATGCAGGGAAATCTCATCGCCCATTTCGTCGACGAAAGCACTCACCGGATTCGCGCGCTGCTGGCTCCGGCCGCGGTGATCGGCGGCGTCGGCGCGATCGGGGTGCTGGCGGCCGGCGTGGTAGGCCCCTGGCTGCTGCGCGCCCTGTTCGGGGCGCAATACCAGGCCAGCGGCGCGCTGCTGGCCTGGCTGACGGCCGCCGCGGTGGCGATCGCCATGCTGACGATCACCGGTGCCGCGGCGGTGGCGGCCGCGCTGCACCGGGCGTATTCGCTGGGCTGGGTCGGCGCGACGGTGGCCTCCGGCTTGATGCTGTTGTTACCGGTGCCGCTGGAGACCCGCACGGTCGTCGCGTTGTTGTGTGGCCCACTGATAGGCATCGGTGTTCATCTGGCGGCGCTGGCGCGTAGCCGATGATCAGTGCAGACCCAACGTGTAACTTGTGGACTTAAATGACCTCGCATTACCCCGACGTCTGGATCGTCATCCCCGCCTTCAACGAAGCCGCTGTGATCGGCGACGTGATTGCCGACGTGCGGTCCGTCTTCGACCACGTCGTCTGCGTCGACGACGGCAGCACCGACGGCACCGGCGACATCGCCCTGAGGGCCGGGGCCCATCTGGTACGCCATCCGGTCAACCTGGGCCAGGGCGCAGCCATCCAGACCGGCGTCGAGTACGCCCGCAGCCAGCCCGGTGCTCAGGTGTTCGCCACGTTCGACGCCGACGGCCAGCACCGCGTCAAGGACGTGGCCGCCATGATCGACCGGCTGTCCGCCGGTGACGTGGACGTGGTGATCGGGACGCGCTTCGGCGGCTCCGTGACCAACCGTCCACCGCTGCTGAAGCGACTCGTGCTGCAGACCGCGGCGCGGTTGAGCCGACGAGGACGGCGACTGGGCCTGACCGACACCAACAACGGGCTGCGGGTGTTCAACAAGACGGTGGCCGACGGCCTGAACTTCACCATGAGCGGCATGAGCCACGCCACGGAATTCGTCATGCTGATCGCCGAAAACCATTGGCGGGTAGCCGAAGAGCCCGTCGAGGTGCTCTACACCGAGTATTCGAAGTCCAAGGGCCAGCCGCTGCTCAACGGCGTCAACATCATTTTCGACGGGTTCTTGCGAGGAAGGATACGGCGTTGAACTGGATCCAGGTGTTGCTGATCGGGTCGATCGTCGTCCTGCTGGTGTACCTGCTGCGGTCGCGCCGCAGCGCGCGCTCGCGGGCGTGGGTCAAGGTGGGCTACGTGTTGTTCGTGCTGGGCGGCGTCTACGCGGTGCTGCGGCCGGACGACACGACGGTGGTCGCACACTGGTTCGGGGTGCGCCGCGGCACCGACCTGATGCTCTACGCGCTGATCATGGCGTTCAGTTTCACCACCCTGAGCACCTATATGCGGTTCAAGGACCTGGAGTTGCGCTACGCACGGTTAGCGCGGGCCGTCGCGCTCGAGGGCGCCCAAGCGCCGCAGGCGTGACTGCGACGCAGCACCGCCGGATTCAGTAGTTCGGCGAATTCAGTCTCCTAACGGCCTGGTCAATTCGTCGGCGTCACCGACCTGCTGGGTGTACATTGCCGCTCAAGTCCAGGTGTTTCGCGGGCTCTTCGACTTCGCCTTGAGGTCACCGGGAGTTGCCGGCGTTCGCCCCTGATGTTGCCCGGCGCAGCTGCGCGCGGCGTGGGGAGAAGGTGCACTGAATGTCAGTCGAGTTCTGTTTGCTCGGCGACGTCGCGGTGCACGTCGACGGGCAGCGGCTCGACATCGGTCACGCGCGCCAGCGGTGCGTACTGGTCGCGTTGCTGGTCGACGTCAACCACCCGATTGCGGTGGACCATTTGGTTGATCACGTGTGGTCGGATCACCCGCCGCACCACGCTCGAAACTCGTTGGCCGGGTATGTATCTCGACTGCGGAACCTGTTTTCGGATACCCCGGGCGTAGCGCTTGCCCGGGAGCCGGGCGGATATGTGCTGAGCACCGACGCACTGTCGGTGGACCTGCATCGGTTCCGGCATGTGGTGCGTCAAGCGCGGGGCTGCCAAGATCCGCTGCAAGCCGCAGACCTGTTCGAACGCGCCCTGGGCGGCTGGCGTGGCGAGCCGTTTCCCGCGCTGGACACACCATGGATCAACAACCTGCGCAGCACTCTGTTGGGCGAGCGGCTGTCGGTGGTGTTGGACCGCAACGACGTCGCACTTCGCGTCGGACGCCACAGCGAGGTGCTGGTGGAACTCACCGCGGCGCACGCCGCTCACCCGCTCGATGAACGCCTGGCCGGACAGCTGATGCTGGCCCAGTACCGCAGCGGCCGACAGGCGGATGCGCTGGACACCTACCGGCAGATGCGGCAGCGACTTGCCGACGAACTCGGCGTCGACCCCGGCGCCTCGCTGGACCAGGTGCACCAGCAAATTCTTACCGGCGACGAGCAGCCGCCGGGCCGCGCGCCGACGCCGCACCTGGTGGTGGATCGGCCGCATTCGCCGCTGCTGCGCCGAGCGACAAGCTTCGTCGGCCACAAACACGAAGTGGCGCGCGTGATCGAGTCGATGGCCGAAGGTCCCCTGGTGACGTTGACCGGAGTCGGCGGCGTCGGTAAGACCCGGCTTGCGCTGGAGGTCGCGCGGCGTGAGCAGGGCCGTTTCAGCGAAGGTGTAGCCATCTGCGAACTGGCCCCGCTGGAGCATGGCGCAGCGGTCAGCCACACCATTGCGACAGCCTTGCATCTGCAGCAACAGCAGGGGTTGGGCATCGAAGACTCGGTGATCGAATACCTGCGCGCCCGCGAGGTGCTTCTGGTCGCCGACAACTGCGAGCATGTCGTGGAAGCGGTCGCCAATCTGCTGGCGCGGATCATCCAGCACTGCCCGAAAGTGGCGGTGCTGGCGACCAGCCGCCAACCACTTGCGATCGATGGCGAGCGGATTGTGGTCGTCCCACCGCTGACGGTCGACGATGCCACCCACTTGTTTGCCGATAGAGCCCGAGCGGGCCGGCCGGATTTTCATCTCCAAGATCAGCCTGAAGGCGCGGTCGCGGAGATCTGCCGGATGGTGGATTGCCTACCGCTGGCAGTGGAGCTGGCGGCGGCCCGCATGCGGATGATGAGCAGTACCGACGTCATCCGCCGTCTCGACACCCTTGGTGTGTTGCGCGGCGGCGCGCGGGGCAGCCTGCCGCGCCAGCAAAGCATGGCCGCCGCGATCGACTGGTCGTATCAACTGCTCACCCAGGCTGAACAAGCGCTGTTTGTGCGGCTCTCCGTCTTCGCCGGGAGCTTCGACCTGGATGCCGCGCACGGCGTGTGCGGCTCCGACGGCGACGTCGCAGAGGACACCCTAGACCTGCTCGCCGGTCTGGTCGACAAGTCGATGGTGGTGGTGCGCAGCGTCACCGACCGGACTCGCTACGGCATCCTGGAAACCCTTCGGGCCTTTGGCCGCGAGCACCTGCGCGAAGCCGGACTCACCGATACATATGCGGCCCGGCATGCGACCTACTACACCGAACTGGCCGAGCGGGCCGCAACCGGATTGCACGATAGCCAGGAGCAAGAGTGGGTCGAGCGGATGATGCCGGACTACGACAACCTTCGCGCCGCGTTCGAACGCGCGATGGCCGACAGCGCCACCGACCTTGCCCTTCGTCTGGTCGCGGCATTACCCGAGCTCCTTGGACTACGCATTGGCTACGAAATGGCCGAATGGGCCGAACGCCTGATCACGGTGACCCACCCCGAGCATCCGTTGTTCGCCACGGCTGTCGGGGTGGCGGCACGCGGCGCCTGGGCCCGCGGCGACTATGCCCACGCGCGGTCGCTGGCGGAGCTCGCGCAGGGCCGGGTGCCCGGCCCCGGTACGGCACGGGTGGCCTACCCGGCAGACGTGCTGGCCGACGTCATCTTCTTTGAGGGCGATTCGCAGTGGGCCCTCGATTACTGGGAAGGCGAGGTGACCCGCGCCCGCGGGGATGCCGACCCGATCCGGCTGGTGTGGACGCTGTATGAGATTGCGATCTGTTCGGGCGCGCTGGGCAAACCAGACTACGGCCTGCCGGCCGCGGAGGAGGCGGTGACGCTCGCCGACAGCACCGGCAACCCGACAGCACGGTCGATGGCCTACTTTGCCCTGGGTTACCTGCTCAAGAGATCGGAGCCGGTCCGCGCGACGGCCCTGTTCGACCAGGCGGCGCAGCTGGCTGCGGCGGTGCAGAACTTCTGGCACAGCGGCACCGCATTGATGTCGGCCGCGGCAACGCGCGCCGTACACGGTGATCCCGTCGAGGCGGCGCGGATGTTCATTGAGGTGCTCGACCACTGGGACCGCGTCGGCGACTGGTTCGAGCAAGGGGCGGCGCTGCGGTACATCACCCGGTTGCTGGTCCGCTTGGGCGCCGACGACGACGCCGCCTTCCTCCACTGCGCGTTTGTCAAGGCGGGCATGCCGTCGCCGTTGCGAGACGAACAATTGGAGGCCCTCATCGACCGCTTGGGCGCGAATCGATTCGAGGCACACCGCGACTCAGTCAGCGACAGCGCCGCGATGGTGGCTCGGGCTCGGTCGAGCCTGCAACGGTTCGTCACTCCCCCCGCATGATGCACTGACCAGGCCAAACGGCCCGCACAAGCGCATTTCATGATTCGTCAAGGCCTGCCGCACACCCTCCAGGCACCCTAGGGCCAGCAGCCGGCGCCCGCGCGCGGGCAATGCCGGCAGCGAAGCTAGGCGCTAGGAGGACCCATGTCGTTTGTCATCGCCGCACCGGAGGTGGTGGCTGCCGCAGCCGGTGATCTGTCGAGGGTCGGCTCTGCCCTCGCCCAGGCCAATGCCGCGGCCGCGGGACCGACGTTGTCGGTGCTGGCGCCCGCAGTCGATGAGGTGTCGACGGCGCTGGCCGCGTTGTTCGGTGACCACGCCGCGACATACCAGGCTCTCAGCGCCGAGGCGGCGGCATTTCACGACCAGTTTGTGCGCACCCTGCAGGCCAGCGCGAGCGCCTATGCGGCCACCGATATCACCAGCGCCGGGCAGCAGCTGCTTAATGCGATCAACGCGCCCACCATGGCGTTGTTGGGCCGCCCGCTGATCGGCAATGGTGCCGACGGCGCGCCGGGCACCGGTCAGAACGGCGGCGACGGCGGGCTCTTGATCGGCAACGGCGGCAACGGCGGGTCCGGCGGAACAGTCACCGTCAACGGGAGGACGAGTGGCTTGCCCGGCGGAAACGGGGGCTCCGCCGGACTGATCGGCAGTGGTGGACGCGGCGGGGTGGGTGGATCCGGCCAGCGCAGCGGGGCCGGCGGCAATGGTGGAAATGGCGGGCTGTTGTTCGGCCATGGCGGGGCCGGCGGGCCAGGTGGACTCGCCGCCAACATTGGCGGACCCGGGGGCAATGGCGGCGCCGGTGGGCTGCTGTTCGGCAATGGCGGCGCTGGCGGCGCCGGCGCCATCGCATCTGCCTTCAGTGGCAACGGCGGCAATGGTGGCGCTGCCGGCCTGATTGGCGACGGCGGTCCGGGGGGCGCCGGCGGGGTCGGCAGCCACTGGGGTGGCAACGGCGGTGTCGGCGGCGCCGCCGGCCTGATCGGCAACGGCGGGCTCGGCGGAGCGGGCGGGTTCGCCTCCAACCGCGCCGGCCTCGGCGCTGACGGTGGAGCAGGCGGACTTCTGATGGGCGACGGTGGTGACGGCGGCCACGGCGGCACCAGCAACGCCGGAACGGCGGGG
>NZ_MWQA01000001.1:2636588-2640760 GCF_002086915.1 Mycobacterium persicum
GGCGGCGCCGCCGCTACCAGGGACATCCCCCTCCCCGCTCCAGGTGAGAACACCGACAAGTTCGGCGGCGCCGGCGGCAACGGCGGAGCAGCTGGCCTGCTCGGCAACGGTGGCACCGGCGGCGCCGGCGGCAGCGGACTTAAACGTGGCGGCGACGGCGGTGCAGGTGGCTCCGGCGGGAGCGTCGCCGGCAACGCTGGCGGCGGCGGAGCCGGCGGCATCGCGACCGAGGGAGTAGCCGGCGCCGGCGGCGCGGGAGGAAGCGCTGCCGGGTGGTTCGGTCAGGGTGGTACCGGCGGGGCCGGTGGTGACATCCTCGCCAGCAAGCTAGTACCCACCAGTGCGGGCCGGGGCGGTGACGGCGGTGCCGGCGGGATGCTGGCCAGTAGCGGCGGCGCCGGCGGGCAAGGCGGCACTTCCAACGGTGGGACAGGCGGCGACGGCGGCGACGGCGGCCACGCCCGGGGCCTGTTCGGTGACGGCGGTAACGGGGGTCGCGCCGGGTTCGGGCGGTTCCAGGGCCGCGGCGGCGACGGCGGCAACGCTGGGTTGTTGATCGGTAACGGCGGCAACGGTGGGTGGGGTGCTGCCGGAACCAACTCCGTTGCCGGCGGTCGCGGCGGCGACGGCGGCGATGCCGGCTTGCTGTTCGGCTTCGGCGGCAATGGCGGGGACGGTGGTCTCAGCGGCGGCCTGGCCGGCGGAGGCGAGGGTGGTATCGGGGGCCGCGGCGGGGCGATTGGGGCGCCCGGCGCCCCTGGCGCCCACGGGTAACGCGGTGTGACGCTGGGCGGGTGGCTGATCCCCGAGTTACGCGTGCCGGAAATACTCCACCGTGCGCCGCACGCCCTCGGCCAGCTCCACCCGGGGCCGCCAGCCCAACACCCGCTCGGCCAAGCCGATGTCGAGGCAGGACCGCTGCAGGTCGCCGAGGCGATCCGGATGAAACTCCGGGTCGTCGGGTCCCCCGACCGCCGCGGCGACCGCCGAATGCAGTTGACGGTCCGAGGTTTCGACGCCGGTGCCGACGTTGAAACGCTGCCCACCGCCCGCTTCCCCGGATGCCTTGACGAAGGCGTCCACCACGTCGTCGACGTACACGTAGTCGCGGGTTTTTCCGCCGTCGCCGAACACCTTGGTGGGCTTACCCGACAGCAGCGCCTGGGCGAAGATCGCCACCACACCAGCTTCACCGTGCGGGTCCTGGCGGGGGCCGTAGACATTGGCCGGCGCGATGTGTGAGCAGTCCAGGCCGTAGAGATGCCGGAAGGTGTTCAGGTAGATCTCCCCGGCCACCTTGCCCGCGGCGTACGGCGACGCCGGATCGGTGGGCACCGTCTCGGGAGTCGGATACACCGGCGGGACGCCGTAGATGGATCCGCCCGAGGACGTGTGCACGATCTTGCGGACCCGAGTGCGGCGTGCCGCTTCGGCCAGCCGCACCGTGCCGATCACGTTCACCTCGGCGTCGAACCGCGGGTCGGCCACCGAATGCCGGACGTCTATCTGCGCCGCCAGATGAAACACCACCTCCGGTCGGTGCTGGTCGAGGATGGCCCGCAAATCGGCGGTCACGATGTCGGCCTCGACGAAAACATGTGCGGGGTGCTCGGCGAGGTGCTCGAGGTTGGTGGCCCGGCCGGTCGCGAAATTGTCCAGCCCGACTACCGTGTGACCGTCGGCGAGCAGACGGTCGACTAGCGTCGATCCGATGAAACCGGCTGCCCCGGTGACGAGTGCGCGCACCGGCCCACCATACAGAGTGACGTTGGCGGCCGCGCTGCTCATCACGGCACAGCTGGGCGTTCGCGCGGTGCTGGCATTCGGGGGTTACTTCTACTGGGACGATCTGATCCTGGTCGGCAAGGCCGGCACCCAGGGCCTGCTGTCGCCGTCGTACCTGTTCGACGACCACGACGGCCACGTGATGCCGGGCGCTTTCCTGGTTGGCGCTGCGATCATCCGGGCGGCGCCACTGGTCTGGACCGGTCCGGCAATCAGCCTGGTGGTGCTGCAGCTGCTGGCTTCGCTGGCATTGCTGCGGGCGCTGCGGGTGATCCTGGGCTGGCGTCCGGTTCTGTTGATTCCCTTGACGTTCGCGTTGTTCACCCCGTTGGGGGTACCCGGGTTCGCGTGGTGGGCGGCGGCGCTGAACTCGTTGCCGATGCTGGCGGCGCTGGCCTGGGTGTGCGCCGACGCGGTCCTGCTGATCCGCACCGGCAACCAGCGATACGCGGTGACCGCCACGCTGGTTTACCTCGTCGGTCTGCTGTTCTTCGAAAAGGCCGCGGTAATCCCGTTTGTCGCGTTCGCGGTGGCCGCGCTGTGGCGCCACGTCGGGGGCGACCCGCGGGCGCTGCGAACGGTATGGCGGGCGGGTTTCCGGTTATGGACGGCCTCGCTGGCGCTGACCGCTGCCTGGGTGGCGCTGTATCTGGCGGTGGTCAACCAGAAACGGTGGAGCTCGGACCTTTCGATGACGTGGAATCTGCTGCGCCGCTCGATCACCCACGGCATCGTGCCGGGTCTGGCCGGCGGGCCCTGGCACTGGGATCGCTGGGCGCCGTCGTCGCCGTGGGCCACGCCGCCGTCCGCAGTGATGGCCCTCGGCTGGTTGGTGCTGCTTGGCGTGCTTGGCCTTTCGTTGATCCGCAAGCGCCGCATCGGTGCGGTCTGGTTGACCGCGGCAGGCTATACCGTCGCCTGCCAGATACCCATCTATCTGATGCGCTCGTCACGGTTCACCGCACTCGAATTGGCCCAAACACTAAGGTATTTGCCGGATCTCGTGGTCGTACTGGCGCTGCTGGGCGCTATCGTGTTCGCTGCGCCCAACCGGGAAACACCGTGGCTGGACTGGCTGGACCGCTCACCGCCGCGCGCCGCGGTGACGGCCGGCCTGACTGTGCTGTTCCTGGCCAGCAGCCTGTATTCCACGGCGACATTTCTGACCAGTTGGCGGGACAACCCAACCAAGGCATACCTACAGAATGCGAAGGCCAGTCTTGCTGCGGCACATGCCGATTCGAGTGCACCGCTGCTGGATCAGGAAGTCGACCCGCTGGTGCTGCAGCGGGTGGCCTGGCCAGAGAACCTGGCCAGCCACATGTTCGCGCTGCTACGCGACCGCCCCGAATTCGAAACGGCGACAACTCGATTGCGCATGTTCACCAGCTCCGGCAGTCTGGTCGACGCGCGAGTGACCTGGATCCGCACCATTGTTCCCGGCCCGCAGCCGCGCTGCGGCTACTTCACCCAGCCGGACCAGCCGACTCGGCTGGTCCTCGACGGCCCGCTGTTGCCCGCCGACTGGACGGTCGAACTCAACTACCTGGCCAACAGCAACGGATCGATGACGCTGTCGCTATCCGATGGACCCGAGCGGAAGGTCCCGGTGCATCCAGGCCTCAACCGCGTCTACGCCCGGCTGCCCGGCGCCGGGGACGCGATCGCGGTGCGGGCCAACACCACTGCGCTGTCGCTGTGCATCGCGTCGGGTCCGGTGGGTTACCTGGCACCGATGTGACGGTCCAATCCGGACAATGTCGGGGTGACGGCCCAGCTGGGCCGAGCGTTCGGAGCCGCCTAGGAGAATCGAACTCCTGACCTATTCATTACGAGTGAATCGCTCTACCGACTGAGCTAAGGCGGCTGTACCTGCTGGCGCCATCGCGCCGGGCGGCACGAGTCTACGGCAGGCGGGCAGAATCACCCAAGCTCCTGGCCGATGGTGGCCACCATGGCGTCGACCGCGAACTTGGGTTTGACGTTGATCGCCAGCGCTTCGCGGCAGGCCAACACGGCCTCGATGCAACGCAACAGCCGATCGGGTGTGGCATGCGCGGCCAGCGCCGCGGCCCGGTCGGCCATGTCCGGGTGATTGGCCGCTACGGTGGCCGCGTTCGCCGACACCAGCAACGCATCCCTGAAGTAGCCCGCCAGGTCGATCAGTGCCCGGTCCAGCGCATCCCGCGAGGCGCGGGTGTGACGGGATTTCTGCCGTCGTTCCAGCTCTTTGATGGCACCCGTGGCGCCGCGCATCGCCCCGGCGGTCCCCTTACCCGTGCCGCCAGCCCCCAGCGCCGTGCGCAGCTCCTCCGTCTCGGCCTCGGCCCGGTCCGCGGTCAGCACCAGCGCTTCGGCCTCGGCGGCGGCGACCAACTCCTCGGAAG
>NZ_MWQA01000001.1:2640860-2657051 GCF_002086915.1 Mycobacterium persicum
CCGTCGCTGCCGGGCCTCCGGGTCGGTGGCCAGCCGCCGGGCCCGTCCCACATGACCTCCGCTGACCGAGGCCGCCCAGGCCGCAGTCTCGGTGTCCAGACCGTCGCTGTCGGCCAGCACCTGGGCGATCGCCGCGGTCGACGGCGTCACCAGCGCGACATGCCGACATCGAGATCGCAGCGTCACCGCGATGTCTTCGGGGTCCACCGAGGGCGCGCACAGCAGAAACACCGTCGAGGCCGGCGGCTCCTCCACCACCTTGAGCAGCGCGTTGGCGGCACCTTCGGTCAGCCGATCGGCGTCCTCGATCAGCACGATCTGGCGGTGTCCGGTGGTCGGCTTCCGCGACGCGATCTGCACGATGGCCCGCATCTCGTCGACGCCGATGGACAGGCCCTCGGGGATGACGCGTCGGACGTCGGCGTGAGTGCCGGCCATCGTCGTCGTGCACGCCCGGCAGCGACCACATCCGGGACCCCCGTCCTCGGCATCGCCAGTGCATTGCAGCGCCGCCGCGAAGCACAATGCCGCCACCGACCGGCCAGAACCCGGTGGACCGGTGATCAGCCACGCGTGTGTCATATTTCCGTCGCCGGCAAGGCTGTGACGGTCGTCACCACGAGCCGACCTGGCGGCGGCGATCAGCTCGTTTTTCACCGCGTCCTGGCCTACCAGCCGCATAAACACCCCGGACATCATTGGTGCACATTATTAGTCGGGTTAGTCCCGGGTTAGTCCAGGGTTAGTCCGTGCCGACAGAGACCGATTGGCCGCCGTTTCGCGACCTTCCCGTAACATTTCGGCGCTTCGGCCGGTCGGCGGCGACGTACCTGGGCGGCCGTAAGTTTCCGGCCAGTCGCCACCGCCGGATACGGTGGGCTCGTGGCTACCGTGGCAGCATTGCCCGGGCGGATCAGCGCGTTCGCCCGGTGGGTGGTGCGCACTCCGTGGCCGGTGTTTTCGCTGAGCATGCTGCAGTCCGACATCATCGGGGCGCTCTTTGTCCTCGGTTTCCTGCGCTACGGCCTGCCACCGGGTGATCGAATCCAGCTGCAGGACCTGCCGCGCCTCAACCTGGCCATCTTCGTGCTGTCGGCGCACGTCGCGTTTTTCGCCGGGGTCGCGGCGAATTTCAAACTGCTGGTACCGGTTTTCCGATGGCAGCGCCGTGACAACCTTCTTGCCGAGGCTGATCCGGCCGCCACCGAGCTGGCCCGCAGGCGCGTATTGCGGATGCCCTTCTACCGAACCGTGATCAGCCTCGTGGTGTGGGCCATCGGAAGTGTGGTCTTCATCGTTGCCAGCTGGTCAGTGGCCCGCTACGCCGCGCCCGTCGTCGCGGTCGCCACGGCGCTGGGGGCCACCGCGACCGCGATCATCGGCTACCTGCAGTCCGAGCGGGTCCTGCGACCCGTCGCGGTGGCCGCGCTGCGCAGCGGGGTGCCGGAAAACCTGCGGACACCCGGCGTCATCCTGCGCTTGATGCTGGCCTGGGTGCTATCCACCGCGGTGCCGCTGCTGGCGATCGTGCTGGCGGTGGTGTCCGACAAGATCGCGTTGCTGCACACCGCACCGGAGAAGCTGTTCGATCCCATCCTGTTGCTGGCGTTGGCGGCGCTGGGAATCGGGTTCGTCAGCACCCTGCTGGTGGCCATGTCGATCGCCGATCCGCTGCGCCAGCTGCGCTGGGCGCTCTCCGAGGTACAGCGCGGCAACTACAACGCCCACATGCAGATCTATGACGCCAGCGAGCTGGGGTTGCTGCAGGCCGGCTTCAACGACATGGTCCGGGACCTGTCCGAGCGGCAGCGGCTGCGTGACCTGTTTGGTCGCTATGTCGGCGAAGACGTGGCCCGCCGCGCCATCGAGCGCGGCACCGAATTGGGCGGTCAGGAACGCGACGTGGCGGGATTGTTCGTGGACCTGGTGGGCTCCACCCAGCTGGCGGCCACGCGACCGCCCGCCGAGGGGGGTCATCTGCTCAACGAGGTCTTCCGGGTGGTGGTCGACACCGTCGGCCGCCACGGCGGGTTCGTCAACAAGTTCCAGGGCGACGCCGCGCTGGCGATCTTCGGCGCACCGATCGAACACCCTGACGGGGCCGGCGCCGCGTTATGCGCCGCGCGGGAACTGCACGACGCACTCATCCCGGTGCTGGGTTCGGCCGAGTTCGGAATCGGGGTGTCAGCCGGACGGGCCATCGCCGGCCACATCGGCGCGCAAGCACGCTTCGAGTACACCGTGATCGGCGACCCGGTCAACGAGGCCGCGCGACTCACCGAACTGGCCAAGCTCGAAGCGGGCCACGTGCTGGCGTCGGCCATCGCGGTCAGCGGCGCGCTCGATGCCGAGGCGTTGTGCTGGGATGTCGCCGAAGTCGTCGAGCTGCGAGGGCGCACCGCACCCACCCAGTTGGCCAGGCCGCTGAATCTTGCTGCGCCCGAAGAGGTTTCCAGCGACTTCCCCGGCTAGCCGGCCGCGACCGGCTTCTTGCCGTATTGCCGCTCCATCATCGCCGTGTCCCCGTACACCTGCACCCGCACCGATTTGCCGTCGCGCAGTGTGTAGACCTCGACGTCCTGACTGGTTTCGCCGCCAACGGTGGCGTCGCTGAACACGACGACGGTATCGCCGTCGGCGATGAACCGGTGGGGCGTGACGGTCGGGGACTTCTCACCCAACCGGCGCAGATACTCGCCGAGTTCGCCTTTGCCGTGATAGCGGCCGCTGATTGCGCTTTCACCCGGTTGGACCCATTCGATGTTGTCGTCGAACAGGCTCATCAACGTTTCGACGTCGCCGTCGGCGAAGGCTTGATAGCCGCGCTTGACGACCTCGATGTTTTGGTCTTGCTCCGACATTGCTATCTCCTTTCGTGGGTATCCGATAATTCGGTGGTAAGGGCCGCTCCGGCGGGCCACCGCGTTCGCGGTGGTATGGCGCCCTTACAGGTGGTCCATCTGGCGTGACATCCGCGCCACCTCGACGTCCTGTTCGCCGACATCAGGCGCACGCACGTGGGACGGTAAATGCCACATGGTCGCAGCTCCTTGCACGATTGGTGGCTCCCAGCCGGAGCAAGCAGTTTCGAGCACTTCGAAGACAACCACCATGAGGCGGCTCAAACCTCATCCATATGGATGAGATCGGGCTAATCTTTCTAGGAGACTCACAGCGATCTTCCTAAAGATTCACAGCGAGGAAGGTGCCCGATGCGGGTGGCGTGCGGCGAGTCGTGGGCCGGGCAATGGTTACGATTGCGGACTTTTCGCGCCTGGTAGCCGGTGTCTACACGGCGGCCGCCAGTCCGCAGCACTGGCAGCCGGCCATCCGCGACATCCACCGCGCGATGGGCGGTACGGGTGGCTCGATGCTTCTGGGCGACGGTTCGGTCTGGTCGTTTCAGGATTCGACTCTTCCCGCTTCGGCGCTCGAAAGCTACGCAAAGCATTACTACCAACTGGATTACGTACTCGCCGCGCTACAGAAAGGACCGGTCGGTGTGGTGCGAACCGGTCCAGAAATCATTTTCCGCAACCGGAATCGCGAGTTCTACGCCGGCTGGATGCGCCCCAACGAACTCGAGGACGGATTATTCGTCCGGCTAACCGGCGGCCCAACGCCGACATGTTTTCTGGTGGTGTCGCCGACCCGGTCCTTCGACACCTCCGAGCGCATCCAGCTGATGAGCGGGCTGGTCCCACACCTACACCAGGCGGTATGTACCCAGGACAAACTTCGGGCGCTGACCCGTAACGCCGTGGATCTGGCCGGCGCGCTGGACACTGTCCGGCACGGAATCGTCGTCGTCACGATCGAAAACGTTGTAGTGAACCTGAATTCGGCGGCCGAACACATCCTTCGCGGCGCCGACGGCCTGTGTATGCGGTCAGGACGCATCACCGCGACCTGCGCGCAGGCCGAACGAGAGCTACACCTGGCCATCCACAACGCGCTCACCGGCGACCGCTGCGCCGTTCGCACCGGACGGTCGCTCACCTGCGTGCGGCACTCGGGTAAGCGGCCCTATGTCATTCACGTCTTGCCGGCCCACCGGCGGGACGGCGACGAGCCCGTCGGCCGGCCCACCGCCTTGGTGCTGATCATTGATCCCGAGGATGAACCCGAGCCACCCGCTGCGCTGTTACGACGGCTCTACCACCTCACCAGAGCTGAAGCCGACGTCGCGTTGCAGATGGTGCATGGCGCCGACGCCAAGCAAATTTCCGACGAGTTGTCTGTCTCGGTGACGACGGTACGCACCCATCTGCAACACGTCTTCGAAAAAACCGATACCCACCGCCAAGCAGAGCTGGTGCGGGTTCTGCTCGGGCTAGGACCGTAGGGCGGTCCTTAGGGCGGTCCTTAGGGCGGTCCTAGCCTCGTGACGAATCGGATGGTGCCGTCACAGGTGGTCCATCTCGCGAGACATCCGCGCCGCCTCGAAATAGCTGGTCTCCCGCCGGGGATATATCGGTCGGGGCTCGGGCAGCCGGATGTGGATGTGGCCGATTGCCGCCATCAGCGTGGTGCCGAGGCCGCGGTGGTGCGTCGTTGCGGGCGCTGCAATCGCCGCTGCGCTGCTGAATAGAACCTGCTGTTCGGTAATGAGAACTTGCGGCGCCGATACGGCATCGGCTCTGCCGCGGCCGGTGTTCTCTGACGCCGACGCGGGACTGGATAGCGAGCTGGTCATGGCGGGCCTTCCCTTCGTAGTTGCCCTATTTCCCGAGCAGTTCGAGCCGTTCGGCGTCATGGGTAGGCCCGGTGCCGGGCTCCGACGTCACTGCGAAGTCAAAGAAGATTCACATCGACCCGGACATTTGCTTTGATTGCATGGAAGCGACCATCCGTCATCGCGGGCCAATAGACATCGTGGTAGTCACCACAATGTTTTGCCGGCAGAACCGAGGCACCGTGGCGCTGCTGGAGCGGGAGCGCGAACTCGAACGGTTGCGTGCACGGCTAACCGACGCCGGCACCGGTCATGGTTGCGTTGTCGTGGTGGAGGGTGTCGCGGGCATCGGCAAGACGGCGCTGGTGACCGCACTGTGCGGCCTTGCCCGCGGCAACAGTTTCGCGGCCCTGACCGCATTGAGCGGTGAGCTCGAGCAAGAGTTGCCGTTCTCGGTGGTGCGGCAGCTTTTCGAACCGGCAGTGCGGTCGTTGACCTTAACCGGCGCCGCACGTCTGGCCGCACCGGTATTCACCGAGATGCGCGTCGCGGACCCGACGACCGTCGGCGCTGTGGCGCACGGCCTGTACTGGGTGTGCTCCGACCTTGCCGCCGAATGCCCGCTGCTGTTGGTGATCGACGACGTCCACTGGGTGGACCAGGCGTCGTTGCGGTTCATCTCCTACCTGGCCCGGCGCATCACCGATATTCCCGTCATGCTCGTGCTCGCCGGTCGGCCAGCCGCCCCCGGAAGCGGGCTGGACCTGGCGCTGAGCGGGCTCACCCCGCAGCGACTTGTGTTGCAGCCCTTGACCGAGACGGCCGTCAGCCAGTTGGTACGCGAGATCATGGCCGTCGACGCCGATGACGCGTTTTGCCGAGCCTGCGCAACGGCATGCGGCGGCAATCCCTTCTTGCTCACCGAGGGGCTGCGAACGCTGAATGCCGACGGCATACGTCCCATTGCCGCCGAAGCGGCCCGGGTTGCCAATTTGCGGCCGGACACGGTGACCCGAGCGGTGCTGACCAGACTGGCCCATCTGGGCCCGAAAGCGACTAGGCTGGCCCGCGCTCTCGCGCTTCTCGGGCCGGTCGAAAATCTGCACATCGCCGCCGAACTCGCTGGCTTGACGGCAGACGAGGCGGCGGCAGCCGGTGAGGCCCTCGCCGCCGAGGACATCATCATGCGGACTCGGCCAATCTCGTTACGACACCCGTTGGTGCGCACGGTGATCTACGCCGACGGCACCGATCTGCGCCGCAGCATCGAACACAAACGCGCTGCCGTCCTGCTCGCAAGCAACGGCGTATCTCCTGAAGAACTTGTGCCGCATCTGCTGGCGACCGCACCGGAGAGCGATCCGCGAATCGTCGAACAATTGCGCTTGGCGGCCGCTAGTGCCCTGGGTCGCGGCGCACCCGAGATCGCGGCATCCTGTCTGCGGCGGGCACTGGACGAACCCCCCGACGTCGGCGACCGACTGGGCATCCTGATCGAATTCGCACAAGCATTGGCAATGGGGAACAAATTCGTCGAGGCCGCCGACGTGCTGAGTTCGGCAGCCGGCCTGGTGGACGACCCGGATCTGCGAGCGGAATTAACCCTGCAGCGGGCCCTGATGCTGTTTCGGGCCGGCCACGGCGCGGAGGTCACCGCCTGCTACGACGATGCACGACGCATTCTCGGCGGCCGGGAAGCCGAATTCCTCCGGCGGCCAGGGTGTCTCACCCTGCTGGTCGCCGGGCTGGCCGCAATGGAGCCACCGACCAACAGGATCGGCGAGCTCGAGCGCATCCCGCGAACCGCTGATGTCTCCGATGACACCGTGCGGCTGATCGACGCGTCGCTGGCCTTCTGCTTCGCCACGTCTGGGGTCCGATCCGCGGACGAAACCTTCGCTGTCGCAAAACGAGCCGCAACGGGTGCGCTGTCCACCGGCCCGGACACCTGGATAATCGTCAATTTCGCAAGTGCCGGAATGTCGATCACCGACCACCACGTCGACGCGCTGGAACTTCTCGACCGCGGCATCGCGCTCGCCCAACGGAACGGGGATATCGGCGGCTACCGGTATTTGTCCACACTGCGATCGCACGGGGCGTTCTACGCCGGCCGGCTGTATGAGGCCGAGGAGGCCGGACGGGCCGCGCTCGATTTACACGAACTCTCCACAATTCCCGAAATACAGTTGGCCGCAGCAGTTCTCATCGATGCACTGGTCGCTCGGGGAGAGCTCGCCCAGGCACAGGCCATCCTGTCCGAGCGTGGGATGGAAGGACCGGCCACGGTGCAGATGCTCCTCGACCACGTCGTGCTCCTGGCCCGCGCCAGACTGCGCTGGCGGCAGAACCGGCTCCACCACGCGCTGACCGACTACCAAAACTGTGGACGGACACTGTCCGAACACGGGTTCACCAACCCGGGCTTCGCGCATTGGCGAGCCGATGCCGCGCAGATCCTTTTCGAAGTGGACGAGGTGTCCCGGGCGCGCGAACTCGCCGCCGAAAATCTGGAACTCTCCCGCCGGTTCCAGGCTCCCGGCGCCATCGGCATCGCGTTGCGCGTCAGTGGACTCGTCGGCGACCGAGACGCAATCGACACTCTTGCCGAATCCGTGGCGATCCTCCGAACGGCCGGCTCCGACCTGGAACTGGCTCGCTCGCTCACTGCTCAGGGCGCGGCGTTGCGCCGTGCCGGGCAGCGTTCTGCGTCGCTCCCGGTGCTTCGCGAGGGGCTCGATCTGGCCACCCGGTGTGGTGCCCGGCCACTGGCCGACGAGGCCCGCATGGAGCTGGTTGCCGCCGGAGCACGACCACGCCGCAGCGCGATTACCGGCCCCGCTGCGCTCACCGTCAGTGAATTGCGGGTTGCCCGGCTCGCCGCGGGCAATGAGACCAATCGCGAGATCGCACAACGACTCTTCCTGAGCCTGCGGACCGTCGAGGTCCATCTCACCAACACTTACCGCAAGCTCGGCCTCCAGTCCCGCAGCCAGCTGGCAGCAGCGCTGGCCGGCGCCGGGATGGTGTGGCAGAGCAGTGCCTACACGCCGGACAGGGCCGATCTAGTGCCCTGAGTTCCGGGACCTGCCACTTCAGCCACAAGGGTCTATGGTGTTCCCGGATATTCGGGGTGCCCGCACTTCAGCGACAAATCCATTGCGCACCTTGGCTTGTCGCTCAGTGCGGGTGTATGGCTGCACCCCAGTATGAGGAGATGGAAGTCGAGTGCTGGTGCGATTGGGTCGGCGGCTGACGGCGCCGAGTGTGCGCCGGCGGCGCCGAGCGTGCCGTCAGGGCGGCCGAACGCGGCGGTTCCCGCCCTACATACACGGTCAAAGCCGTCGCCACACACTCGATACGGCGACACTGCCGCCGATTCAGAGAGCACATGAGACATCCCCCGAACGCCAGCCCGTAAGGGCGTGCCGAAGACAGAGCCAGCCAACCAAGGCTGCGCAGGAGGACATCGTTGACCAGCCACATTCGCGGTGCGGGCAAATTGGGTGCCGACTTCTATCGAGATCCATGTGCAAGGTGCGATCGGCACAGCCCAAGACTCACCAATTGCGGCAGCGAAACTTCCTGCGGGAGAAGCCAGAACTTTCGAATCCGGCTAAGACCGCTTGGCCGCCTTCCTGGCCGGCGTCTTGCGGGCGGTCTTCTTGGCGGTCCGCTTAACCGGGCCGCGGGCCCGTCGGTCAGCCAGCAGCTCGGCGGCGCGTTCATCGGTGATCGTCGCTACGTCGTCACCCTTGCGGAGGCTGGCGTTTGTCTCACCGTCGGTGACGTAGGGCCCGAACCGCCCGTCCTTGATCACCATCGGATTGCCCGACGCCGGATCGTTGCCCAGTTCACGTAGCGGCGGAGCCGAAGCACTTTGCCGCCCAGGGCGTTTCGGCTGAGCGTAGATCTTGAGCGCTTCATCGAGAGTAATGGTGAAGATCTGGTCTTCGGTCGCCAGCGAACGAGAATCCTTGCCGCGCTTCAGGTATGGGCCGTAACGCCCGTTTTGCGCGGTGATCTCCTCACCCGACTCGGGATCCACGCCCACAACCCGGGGCAGCGACAGCAGTTTCAGCGCATCCTCGAGCGTGACCGTCTGAAGGTCCATGCTGCGCAACAGCGAGCCGGTGCGGGGTTTGACGGCGGTGGACTTCTTCGCCTTCTTCGCGGGCTCACCGGACTCGGCCGCCGGTTCGGGGAGAACCTCGGTCACGTACGGCCCGTAACGCCCGTCCTTGGCGACGATCTCGTGGCCGGTCACGGGGTCGACTCCCAGCACGCGTCCCTCTTGCGGGGTGGCGAATAGCTGCTCGGCCACTTCGAGGGTCAGCTCGTCGGGCGTGAGCGAGTCGTCGAGGTTGGCGCGCTGCGGTGTCGGCTCACCGTTGTCGCCGGTTACCGTGCGTTCCAGGTACGGCCCGTTCTTGCCCACCCTAACGTAGACGTGACGGCCCTCGGCGTCGTCGAACAGCTTGATGGAGTTGACTTCTCGCGCATCGATGCCTTCAAGGTTGATGCCGACGAGTTTCTTCAACCCCCCGGAGCGGGCCACCGAATCGGCCCCGCCGTGCTCGCCGCCGAAGTAGAAGTTGTTGAGCCAGTTGGTGCGTCGCTCGGTGCCAGCGGCGATCGCGTCGAGCTCGTCTTCCATCGCCGCGGTGAAGTCGTAGTCAACCAGGCGACCGAAATGCTGTTCCAGCAAACCGGTTACGGCGAATGCCACCCAGGACGGCACCAGGGCGCTGCCCTTCTTGTGCACGTAGCCGCGATCCTGGATGGTCTTGATGATCGACGAATATGTCGACGGGCGCCCGATGCCCAGCTCCTCGAGCGCCTTGACCAATGACGCCTCGGTGTAGCGCGGGGGCGGATTGGTGGCGTGACCGTCGGGCGTCAGCTCGACGGCGGCCAGCCGCTGGCCCGGACTCAGCTGCGGCAGCCGCCGCTCGGCGTCGTCGGCTTCGCCGCCGACCAGTTCGTCCACGGTCTCCACGTAGGCCTTGAGGAAGCCCGGGAAGGTCAGGGTGCGGCCGCTGGCGGCGAACACCACCTGTTGCTGGCCGGCCATGCCTTCGATCCGCAGGCTCAGTGTGGTACCGCGCGCGTCGGCCATCTGCGAGGCCACCGTACGCTGCCAGATCAGCTCGTAGAGCCGGAATTCGTCACCGTCGAGTTCGCGGCGCACCGCGTCCGGGGTGGCGAACGTCTCACCAGCGGGCCGGATGGCCTCGTGCGCCTCCTGGGCGTTCTTCACCTTGCGGGTGTACTGACGCGGCGCCGCAGCCACGTACTCCTCGCCGTAGAGCTGACGCGCCTGGGTACGCGCGGCATTGATCGCCGACTCCGACAGGGTCGTCGAGTCGGTACGCATATAGGTGATGTAGCCGTTCTCGTAGAGCCGCTGCGCGATGCTCATCGTCCGCTCGGCGGAGAACCGCAGCTTGCGGCCCGCCTCTTGCTGCAGCGTGGACGTCATGAACGGCGGATACGGCCGACGGGTGTAGGGCTTTTCCTCCGCCGACGCCACGGTCAGCTGCCCGCCGTCGAGACGTGTGGCCAGTGCGGTGGCGCTGGCTTCATCGAGGACGACGACCTCCGCCGAACCAGGCGCGCCGCTGCGCAGCTGTCCCAATGAGTCGAAGTCGCGGCCGGTGGCGACCCTTCGGCCGTCCACAGCGGTCAGCCGGGCGGCGAAGGTGGGCGGCTGGGCCTTCGGGTCGGACACGCTGGCGTCCAGCGTGGCAATGATGTCCCAATACGACGCGCTGCGGAATGCCATTCGGTCGCGCTCACGCTGCACGATGATTCGCGTCGCCACCGACTGCACCCGGCCCGCCGAAAGCTTGGGCGCGACCTTCTTCCACAGCACCGGGCTGACCTCGTAGCCGTAGAGCCGATCCATGATGCGCCGGGTTTCCTGCGCATCGACCAGGTCGATGTCCAGCTCGCGGGGGTTGGCGGCGGCCTCGAGGATGGCCGGCTCGGTGATCTCGTGGAAGACCATCCGCTTGACCGGGACGCGCGGCTTCAGGGTTTCCAGCAGATGCCAGGCGATCGCTTCACCCTCACGGTCACCATCGGTGGCCAGATAGAGTTCGTCGACGTCTTTGAGCAGGCCCTTCAGTTCGCTGACGGTGCTCTTCTTCTCCGGGCTGATGATGTAGAGCGGTTCGAAGTCGGCGTCGACGTTGACCCCCAGCCGGGCCCACGGCTCGGACTTGTACTTGGCGGGCACGTCGGCGGCCGCCCGAGGCAGATCGCGGATGTGGCCTCGCGACGACTCGACGATGTATCTGGGCCCCAGGTAGCCGGCCAATTTGCGCGCCTTCGTGGGCGACTCGACAATGACGAGTCGCCGACCGCTCCCGTTGCCGCTGCTACTACGGCTGCCGGAGCTTCCAGGGCCCCTAGTCTTCGGCTCAGCCAACTGCGGTTACGCTCCATCTCTGATCCTGGCTCCCCACGGAACCGCCCCCGGTAGGAAGAGTGCCAGACCGGCACGGAATCTCAGGTGAAATTCCGGCGCGCCGCCGTCCCCTCGCCCCGTGGGCACCTGACAATTTCGCACCCTTGGGCGCACCTGCGCAAACCGGCCACCCGAGACAGTAGCTCCGGCGGGCCCTCAGACCCGTGGCCACTGAGCCAACGCATCGGGGCTGTCCGGAGGTTCCCCCACGTTCTCCACCAGGCGCGATAGCCTGCGCCGGCCACTAATCCGCAACGCCGGCCGGGCGCCTCGGGTGCCGATCAGGGTGGGCGCGATGCCGACCCGCATCAGCGCCGACGCCAGTGGCGAATAGGTGTCGGGAGCGTGCGGATCGAGGCCCAGCAGATAGCGGTCGGCTTCCGGGCTGCCGGCTGCCAGCGTCCACGCCCGCAGCTCCCGCGGCCCGGGCAACCATCGCGGGGGCACCGTCTTGACCGCACCGCGGGTCCAGGCGGCCGCGATCGGACGCAGCGTCGGATCCGCGCCGGTGCGCACCAAAGGGGTGTCCTCGTCGGTACGGGCGATCTCAGCGACCAGGCCGGCGTCACGCATCATTTCGGCGAGAGCGACGGCTCGCCACAGTTCACTCACGACCACCGACAGCCGGGCACCCGTGCCGACCATGACGATCTGGCCCGAGGCCGCCAGCACTCCGGAAAGATCGTCCACCGCGGGCGGCACGGACTCCGCGGCGAAGAAGGAAAGCTGGCCCACGCCACCGACAGTAGGCCAGCGAGTCGATTCGTGGCTGCTGCATATCCGGCGCGGCGGCCAGCTGCGGTGTCGCTGGGCCCCGCCAGAGCCTGCCGAGCAGACACCGCAGCCGCCAATTTCAGCCTTGGGTAGGTTTGCGCCTCGCGCGACCCGACGCACCTGAGATAACGAAAACCCCCCGGCTCGACCCGCTGTGCGGGAGTGCGCCGGGGGGTTCGTCAGAACCGCTCGGATCAGAGGGAGCGGACTCCGGTGGCCTGGGGGCCCTTAGGGCTGTGGCCGATTTCGAACTCGACCTTCTGGTTTTCTTCGAGGGTGCGGAAGCCCGAACCCTGGATCTCCGTGTAGTGGACAAACACATCCGCGGAACCGTCCTCGGGGGCGATGAAACCGAACCCCTTCTCCGCGTTGAACCACTTCACAGTTCCCTGTGGCATTTCTCGATCTTTCCTTTTCTTCTGGGTGCGGTGCACCGCCTCTCGGTGCCCCGGGCCAAGCTGCGACCGCCATACCTCGCAGAGTCGCCGGAACTTAACCCGACCGATAACCTCGCAGGAACCGCGGCCGCAACGTCGATCCTGCGAAAGTTTGACACGAACACAGAAGCTGCGACCGCAATCAGTCAACCATGTTCGTCGCGTCGGCGACAGACTTCTGTCGTGGACGAGTTGTCGAAGGGTGCGTAAATGGCGAGTTTTGGCAGCGAACTGCTCGCCGCTGCACTCGCCGGCACCCCGCCCGGCGAGTCTCCGCTGCGCCACGTTGCCGAGTTGCCGCCGCGGCCTGGCCGACCAACCGGTTGGCCGGAATGGGCCGCCCCCAACGTGGTTCGCGCGTTCGTCGACCGCGGCATCACCGCGCCGTGGTCGCACCAGCTGGAGGCCGCCGAACTGGCGCACGACGGCCGGCACGTGGTGGTGAGCACCGGCACGGCGTCGGGAAAGTCACTGGCCTACCAGCTGCCGGTGCTCAACGCACTGGCGACGGATCCGCGGGCCCGGGTGTTGTACCTGTCGCCGACGAAGGCGCTGGGCCACGATCAGTTGCGCGCGGCCCACGCGTTGACCGCAGCCGTCCCGCTCAACGACGTCGCCCCCACCGCCTACGATGGCGACAGTCCTGCCGAGGTGCGGCGTTTTGCGCGCGAACGATCGCGCTGGCTGTTCTCCAATCCGGACATGGTCCACCTGTCGATACTGCGCAACCATGCCCGCTGGGCGGTGCTGTTGCGCGGGCTTCGATTTCTAATAGTCGACGAATGTCATTACTACCGTGGGGTTTTCGGCTCGAATGTGGCGATGGTGCTGCGCCGGCTGTTGCGGCTGTGCGCCCGGTATTCAGCTGAGCCGGGTAGCGGCCCGACGGTGATATTCGCCAGCGCCACCACGGACTCCCCCGGCCAGACCGCCGCGGAACTCATCGGCCAGCCGGTCGCCGAGGTGGTCGAGGACGGCTCGCCCCACGGGGCGCGCACAGTGGCGTTGTGGGAGCCCGCCCTGCGCACCGATCTGATCGGGGAGAACGGCGCCCCGGTTCGACGATCCGCGGGCGCCGAGGCGGCGCGGCTGATGGCCGACCTGATCGCCGAGGGAGCGCAGACGCTGACGTTCGTTCGGTCGCGGCGTGCCGCGGAGCTGACCGCGCTGGGCGCCCGGGCGCGGCTCGACGACGTCGCCCCGGAGTTGTCCGGCCTGGTGGCGTCGTATCGGGCGGGATATCTGGCAGAGGACCGCACCGCGTTGGAGCACGCGCTGGCCGAGGGCCGGTTGCGCGGGCTGGCCACCACGAACGCTTTGGAGTTGGGTGTCGACATCGCCGGGCTGGACGCGGTGGTGTTGGCCGGCTTCCCCGGGACCGTCGCGTCGTTCTGGCAGCAGGCCGGACGGTCCGGCCGGCGCGGTCAGGGCGCGCTGGTGGTGCTGGTCGCCCGCGACGATCCGTTGGACACGTATCTGGTGCACCATCCGGCCGCGTTGTTGGGCAAGCCGGTCGAGCGGGTGGTGATCGACCCGGGCAACCCCTATCTTCTGGGTCCGCAATTGCTTTGCGCCGCAGTCGAATTGCCGCTCGAGGAGGCCGAGGTCCGGTCGCTGGATGCCGTGGAGGTGGCGCAAGGACTGGTCGACGACGGGCTGTTGCGCCGGCGGGGCGGCAGGTACTTCCCGGCTCCGGGGGTCGAACCGCATGCGGCGGTGGATATTCGGGGCTCGATCGGCGGCCAGATCGTCATCGTGGAGTCCGACACCGGGCGGTTACTGGGCAGCGTTGACACGGGCCGGGCACCGACTTGCGTGCATCCGGGGGCGGTGTATCTGCACCAGGGCGAGAGCTACGTCGTCGACTCGCTGGATTTCGCGGAAGGGATCGCCTTCGTCCACGCCGAGGATCCGGGGTATGCGACATTCGCGCGCGAAATCACCGATATCGGCGTGACCGGAACCGGTGAGCGGTCGGAATATGGCGCCGTCGCCCTGGGCCTGGTGCCGGTGACCGTCACCCATCAGGTCGTCGGATACCTGCGCCGTCGGCTCAACGGAGAGGTGATCGACTTCGTCGAGCTGGCTATGCCCGAACAGGTGTTGCCCACCACCGCGGTGATGTATTCGATTTCTTCGGATGCCCTGGCCCGCAATGGGATTGATGCGCCGCGGATTCCCGGGTCATTGCATGCCGCCGAGCATGCGGCCATCGGGCTGCTGCCGTTGCTGGCGAGCTGCGACCGCGGCGACATCGGCGGCCTGTCCACCGCCATCGGCCCAGACGGGCTGCCAACGGTTTTCGTCTACGACGGCTATCCGGGCGGAGCCGGGTTCGCCGAGCGCGGCTTCCGTCGGGCCGGCATCTGGCTGGGAGCCACCGCCGCGGCCATCGAAGCCTGCGAATGCCCCAGCGGCTGCCCGTCGTGTGTGCAATCGCCCAAGTGCGGCAACGGCAACGACCCACTGGACAAGGACGGCGCGGTGCGAGTGCTGCGATTGGTGCTCACGGAGTTGGGTGCTGAGGGTTGCTAAATAATCAGCTGGTTCTTGCCGAAACCCCTGGCTCGCGTCCCGTTGTCCCGGGGGACTTGCGCCACCGGTAGCGGCGGCACCGGAGGAAACCGGGGAAAAGCCGGCGAGCTACTCGGCAGCGGGGGTACCGGCGGCGCAGGCGAGGATGGCGCAATAGCCGCAGGCGCCGGCGGAGCCGGCAGCAACGGCGGCAACGGCGGCACCATCCCGACACCCGCGGCTGGCGGAACCGGCGGCCTCGGCGGAATGTTGCTCGGCACAAGCGGGATCAGCGGATTGCCGTAGTTGCCGTAGTTGAAGTAACCCAACGGGATTCGCGCGCAACGGCGTCGCACCTACGTGAAAATTGCGGTGGGAAATCCGGCGGATGGCGACCGACCCCTCGACGGTCGACCTCCACCGATCTGCACTTCCTCGCGACCGAGGAGGTGCCAAAAGCGTCACCACATCGCCTGGTGAGCGGCTGAGTACAACCCAGTCCCGGCAGTGCGGACGTTCAGCTGAAACTACCCGCATGTGAGCGGGGTGTGCAAATCATGAGCCACCACCGAGCCGCGCCGGGAGCGGTCGGAAACCCACCGGCTGAGCTACAACGGCGCGGCACATCAGAATGCCCCAAGCAACCCGATCAATACGCCATGCCGCTGGTCGGGATCGGCATACGATGCCTTCACGTCTGACGTCGCCCAGAGGACCAGGGCCGTCATGACCGGAAGGACCTCTGATGTCATTTGTGATCGCGGCGCCGGACACAGTTGCGTCGGCGGCGTCTGATCTGGCGACCATCGGTTCGACGATCGGCGCGGCCAACGGGGCCGCGGCCGCGCCGACCACCAACCTGTTGGCCGCCGCGGAGGACGAGGTGTCGGCGGCAATCGCGGCATTTTTCGGCGCCCATGCGCAGGCCTATCAAACCCTCAGCGCCCAAGCACAGGCTTTTCATCAGCAATTCGTCCAGGCCCTCAACGCGGGTGCGGCGTCCTATGCGAGCGCCGAGGCCGCCAACGTGTCGCCGCTACAACAATTGCTCAACGCGATCAACGCACCGGTCCAAAACCTCACCGGACGGCCGCTGATCGGCAACGGAGCCAACGGAGCGCCGGGCACGGGTCAAAACGGCGGTGACGCCGGGTGGCTGATCGGCAACGGCGGCAACGGCGGCTCCGGCGCAATGTCCGGCACCGGCACCGGATTGCCCGGCGGCAACGGCGGGGCCGGCGGGTTGCTGTTCGGCACCGGCGGCGCCGGCGGGGCCGGCGGGTTTTCATCAACCAACGTTGACGGCGGCACCGGCGGTA
>NZ_MWQA01000001.1:2657151-2764197 GCF_002086915.1 Mycobacterium persicum
GGCAATGGCGGCGTCGGCGGTACCGGCGGGTTGGGCGACACCGGCGGTACCGGTGGGGTCGGCGGAACCGGCGGTCTGTTCGCTACCGGCGGAGCCGGCGGCGCCGGCGGTGGCGGCCCCAACGGCGGGACCGGCGGGGCCGGTGGCACCGCCCTGTTGGTCGGCAACGGCGGCGCCGGCGGCACCGGCGGCACCACCCCGGACATCGCCAACGGCGGGAACGGTGGTGCCGGCGGTAACGCGGGCATGTTTGCCGGCAACGGCGGGGCGGGCGGCGACGCCGGCGCGACCATCGGCGGCACAGTCGGCGCGAACGGCGGCAACGGCGGCAACGCCGGCATGCTCTACGGCAGCGGCGGCGACGGCGGCAACGGCAGCGTCAGCGCCACCGACGACGGCGGTAACGGCGGTAACGGCGGTAGCGCCGGCCTGGTCGGCAACGGTGGCAATGGCGGGGCAGGCGCCGATAGCGAGTTCGACGGCGGCGACGGCGGCAACGGCGGCAACGCGCAGCTGATCGGAAACGGCGGCAATGGTGGCAATGGCGGCGCCACCGTGGGGGTCGGCAGTAACGGCACCGGCGGCAAGGCCGGCACCGGCGGAACACTGATCGGCCTGGACGGACTGAACGGACTGCCCTGAACGGCGCCGGGCGCCTGGCCACGACCCATCTTTGGCGCACGTATCTGCCGTCGCCGCAACAAGATTCCGGTGATCAGCGGCTACCCGCCGCGATACTTGGATGCGCGGTCAGTAGACTGCGCCTATGACCCACGACTGGCTGCTCGTGGAAACGCTGGGGGACGAACCGGCCGTCGTCGCCCAGGGGCGTCAGCTCAAGAACCTGGTTCCGATCACCACGTTCCTGCGCCGCAGTCCCCATCTCGCGGCCGTCCGCACGGCGATCGCCGAGTCGCTGCAGACCGGTCAGAGCCTCAGCAGCATTACCCCCAAGAGCGATCGTGTCATCTGCACCGAACCCGTTGTGATGTCGGACGGCCGGGTGCACGGCGTGCAGGTGTGGATCGGTCCCGCCGACGCGGAACCACCGGAGCGGCCTATCCCGGGCCCGCTGAAGTGGGACCTGACCCTGGGGGTGGCCACCGACACCCGCGAGTCGCTGCTCAACAGCGGCAAGAATCCCGACGTCGAGGTCACCTACGGAAGGGCTTTCGCCGAGGACTTGCCGTCGCGCGAACTCAGTCCGAACGAAACCCGGGTGCTGGCTATGGTGGTCAAGCCTGAGCCTGGCCAAACACTGTGCAGCACTTGGGATCTCACCGATTGGCAAGGAAACCCGATCAGGTTGGGTTTCACCGCGCGCAGCGCGCTGGAGCCGGGGTCGGACGGCCGGCACCACCTGGTCGCACGAGCGATCAACTGGCGGGCCGAACTCAAAGGCCCGCTGGTGCCGGTCGACGACCTGGCGCAGAAGATTCTCGACGGACTCGCGCAGGCCGGGGTCCACCGGGCGCTGGTCGACCTGAACACCTGGACCCTGTTGAAGTGGCTCGACGAGCCGTGCCCGTTCTACGACTGGCGGGCCAACGAGCCCGACAAGCCGCGCGTGCATCCCGACGACCAGGAGCTCATCACCGCGATGACAATGGAATTCGCTAACGGAGCCACCAGCGGCGTGCTGCGGCTTCCCGGCAACGACACCGATTGGGTGCCGGTGCACGTCACGGTCAACCGGATAGAACTGGAGCCGGAAACCTTCGCCGGACTGATCTCATTGCGGTTGCCCACCGCCGCCGAACTCGCCGACGCCGGATCGCCGACGGCCGTGCGCAACTCGACCTGACCGTCACGAAGGTGTTGGCGATCCGGCCTGCACGAGCCCCGGACCGCCGAAACGGCAGCCAGGTTCGACTTCTTATTGACAAACGGGACAACGTCTTTCGTTCTGGACGTCAAAACCATCCGGCCGCGGTCCGGGCCCGATACCCTACGTTTCGGAACTTCAAGGAAGGCACGGAATGTCGTTGGTGAATGCGGCTCCGGAGACGCTCGCGGCGGCCGCGGCCGAGATGTCGCATCTCGGTTCGTCGCTGTGCGCCGCGAACGCCGCCGCAGCGGCCCGGACCACTGGGTTGCTGGCCGCAGCCGAGGACGAGGTGTCAGTTGCCGTCGCCGCATTATTCGGATCGCACGGCGAGACCTATCAGGTGCTGAGCGCACAAGCGGCGAAGTTCCATAGCCAATTTGCCCAAACCTTGGCGGCCGCCGCGGCATCATATGCCGGCGCGGAAGCCGATGCCGGTCAGAGTCTGTTGAATATCGTCAACTCGCCTGCCCAGGCGCTGTGGGGGCGCCCGCTGTTCGGCAACGGTATCAACGGGGCGCCCGGTACCGGCCAAGACGGCGGACCCGGCGGGTTGTTGATCGGCAACGGCGGCTCCGGTGGCTCCGGCGCGCCCGGCCAGAACGGCGGTAACGGCGGGGCAGCCGGGCTGTTCGGCGTCGGCGGCGCCGGTGGCGTCGGCGGCTTCGGGCTGCCGGGTGGCAACGGAGGGGCGGGCGGAGCCGGCGGGTTGTTCGGCAACGGCGGCGACGGCGGGACCGGCGGGGGCTCATTGGACGGCAACGGCGGCGCCGGCGGAGCGGGAGGTGCGGCCGGATTGCTCGGCTCGGGTGGCAGGGGCGGCGTGGGCGGTGTGAGCGCTCACCACATCGCCGGTGCCGGCGGTAGCGGTGGCAGCGGCGGGTTGCTCGGCGCAGGCGGCGCCGGCGGTGACGGCGGGCAGGCCGACGATGCCGTCGGTGGCGCGGGTGGGGCCGGCGGAGACGGCGGGACGTTGTGCGGGTCCGGCGGCGCGGGCGGCAAGGGCGGCAACGGCGGTCAGGACGGGGGCGTCGGCGGGGCGGGCGGCGCCGCCGGTCTTTTCGGCAGTGGCGGCTTTGGCGGCGGCGGCGGAACCGGCCTGGTCAGGGACGGCGGCGTCGGCGGTGCCGGCGGCGCCGGCGGCCTCTTCGGCGACGGCGGCTTTGGCGGGGACGGCGGGACCGGCGGCACCAACGGTGCGGCCGGTGGGACCGGCGGTTCAGCGGGTCTGTTCTACGGCGCCGGTGGGGCCGGCGGTGACGGCGGCAACGGACAACCCGCCACCGGTGGGGACGGCGGGGCCGGCGGTACGGCGGGGCTGTTCGGGGCCGGTGGTCGAGGCGGTGACGGTGGAGTCGGTCACAACACGGGCGGAGTCGGTGGGGCCGGTGGGGTCGGCCTGCTCTGGGGCAGCGGCGGCGACGGCGGCGACGGCGGCGCGGCCGGCCTCAGCGGCGGCGCGGGTGGATCCGGCGGCAAGGCCGGCATCCTGTTCGGCAACGGCGGCGGCGGCGGAACCGGCGGGTTTGGCGGCTTCAGCGTTGCGGGCCACGGCGGGGCCGGCGGGCTCGGCGGCAACGCCGGGCTGATCGGCAACGGCGGAAACGGTGGGGCTGGCGGGATTACCTCGGCCGCGGGCAGCACCGGCGGCAATGGCGGCGACGGGGGTGACGCCCGGCTGATCGGCAACGGCGGCAACGGCGGCAACGCCGGGACGGGCACCCAGATGGGCCTTGCCGGCACCGGCGGCGCCGGCGGCGAACTGTTCGGCGCCAACGGCATTGACGGCTTGACGTAGCGGTCCAACAGGCTGCGCCCCACCGCGACTCATTTGCTGCCGATCGGCCCCGCCCGCGCGGCGGCCCGGGCCACGCCGGCGAAAGCCACCGGAACCTCGACGGTGATCACCACATCGAGGTCCCGTACCGCACAGGCGGCGTCGCCCACCCCCATCGCCTGCGCCACGGCCGTTGCCCGTGCGCAGGCTGCGGGGCCACCATCCGGTAACCGCGCGGCCGCCGCCAGCGCGGCCAGATCGGCGGCCGCCTGCGCACGATGCCGCGCCACGGCCACCGAGCCCAGATAGGCGCCCGCCCCGGCGACCCACAGCAGCGCGCCCACCATCGCGACCGCGAGCACGGTGGCCGAGCCACCATCATCGCGGCTCCGCAGCCGCCACCGCCTTAGCCGCAATATCCAAGGTAGGCAATAGCTTTGACCGAGCGACAACCGACGCGACAAGGAATTCGCCGTCTCGGCGCACCTCGATACGCGCCGCCGGCGGAGCGATTCGCCGGGCAACATCGACAGCCGAATGTTGATCCCCGCGCGCGGCCAGTCGAGCGGCCTCACGGGCGGCGTCGATACAACGCAACTGCATCGACACCGCCGTGAGACCGGCCATGCACAGCACCAGCACCACGACCAAGGTGGCGATGGCCAGAGCCGCCTCGACGGTGCTCGATCCGGCACTCGACGCTAAGCCTTGGTGCTCAGCGCGCGGCCGATGATGTGGTTCAGCGCCGACACCACCGAGTCGCCGGTGACAACGGTGTAGAGGATCGCGCCGAATGCCGCCGCGGCGATGGTCCCGATGGCGTACTCGACGGTGGACATGCCGGACTCGTCGGTCACCAGCATCGCCATGCGTGCCGTCATCACCTGAAATATGTTGGCCACCAATGCATTCCTTTCGTTGCGACTTCACATCAGACCCGAGTCAAGTACTTTTCCGGCCAACCCGGCCACCACCGGGACAAGGCCAAGACATACGAAAGCCGGCAGAAAGCACAGTCCCAGCGGACCGGCGATCAGCACCCCGGCTTGTTGGGCGCCGGCGGTGGCCGCGTGCGCGGCGTCCTGGCGGGACTGCGCGGCCAGTGCGGCGACGCCGTCGGCCAGCGCGGCGCCCGAGGACGCCGAGCGCCGCGCCAGCCGCAACAGCGCATCGAGATGCGCATCGGCGGCGCCGGGTGGCAGGTCCGGCGGTAGCGACCAGGCGATCGACGGGTCGGCCCCTAACGTCAACAAGTCGGCGGCGCGGGATAACTGCTGCGCCAGTCGCGGGGGCGCCGAGGGGGCCGTCGCGGCCGCGGCAGCGGACACCGCCATGCCCGCGGCCAGGCACACCGCCAGCACGTCCAGGCTGGACGAGAAGGCCAGCGGATCCCGGTCTTGCGCCGGCCGCGGCCGCATCCGAGGCGCGCGAGACGGCGTCCCGGCGCGGGCCCGAACCACCGTCGGGCCCACTCCGGCCAACAACGCCGCGGCCAGCAACACTGCCGCGGTACTCATGGCGCCACCCGATCGGTGATCCGGTCCGACCACAACAGTCCCGCGCAGACCAGCGCAACACCAACCACCAATAGCCATCCGCCCGCGTGCCCGTTCAGCAGGAAGCTCAACGGTCGCGCCCCGATCAGCTGACCGAGCAACACCCCGAGCAGGGGCAGGCCGGACAGAATGTTCGCGGTTGCGCGCGCGCCGGCCAGCCCCGATGCCACGCTTGCCGAAAAACGTTGCCGCTCAACAATGTCGCGTTGGGCAGCTCGCATCAAGGTGGCGATGGCCAGGCCGTGATCGCTGGCAAGTTGCCAGTATCCGGCGAGTCGCTCCCAGTGGCTGGGCAGAGCTGACATCCCGGCAGCCGCGCGCAAGCCGCCCGTGACGTCTGCACCCAGTCGGGCCCGCGCCGCCACGGCGCGCATGGATGCGGCAACCGCACCCTCGGTTTCGTCGGCGGCGGTGCCGAACGCCCGCACCGGATGGATGCCCACCCGCAATTCGCCGACCAACACATCCAGAGCTGCTTCCAGCGACTTCGCTTCCCCGATGGCGCGCCGACGGCGACGGTGACGACGGTAACGCAGGGTCGCCGTGAGGCCCACCACCGCGACGGCCAGGACGGTCGTCAACGGCAACGCCACGACGGCGCCTACAAGGACACCGCCGCCGACCCAGAGAACCCACCGTGCTCGCAGCGGACCTTGTCGACGGAAGGAACGACAGATAAGCCACCGCCGCGGCGGCGACGGCGCGACCACAAGCGCCGAAGCCAACGTCAGCGACGCCACCGCGAGGCCGTTCATGCTGCCATCCGGCTTTGTAGCAAGCTGCGCAAATCGGCTGCGCCGTCGGCCAATCCGCATTCGGCATGCCATGCCGGCATCGCCTGGACCAGGCCGCTGTCGGTTCGGCGCAGTAGGGCGATCTCAGTCAGCCGGCGTCGACCCGCCTGATCGCGCGTGACGTGCAGCAGTACCTGGACCGCGGCGGCCAGCTGGCTATGCAACGTCGCACGGTCCAGGCCGCCGAGCGCGCCCAAGGCCTCCAACCGGGCGGGAACCTCACCGGGGTTGTTGGCATGCACGGTGCCCGCGCCTCCGTCGTGGCCGGTGTTCAAGGCGGCCAGCAGGTCCACCACCTCGGCTCCCCTGACCTCGCCGACGACGATGCGGTCGGGCCGCATCCGAAGTGCCTGCCGGACGAGTTGGCGCATCGTGACCTCACCGGCGCCTTCGACGTTCGCGCATCGGGCGACGAGCTTGACCAGGTGCGGATGCCGGGGAGCCAGCTCGGCGGCGTCTTCGACGCAGACGATTCGCTCGGCGCCGGAGACGGCGCCCAGCATGGCAGCCAGCAGGGTTGTTTTTCCGGCGCCGGTGCCCCCGGACACCAGGAAAGCCAGGCGAGCGGCGATGATCTGGGTGACCAGGTCGGCGGCCTGCGGTGCTATCGCGCCCGCGGCGGCCAGCGCCGTCAGATCTTGCGTGGTGGGCCGCAGCACCCGCAGTGACAAGCAGGTGCCCTCGACCGCCACGGGCGGCAGCACCGCGTGCAGGCGTACCGTCAACCCGGCGGCGCCGATCCCGCTCAGCTGCCCGTCCACCCATGGTTGCGCGTCGTCGAGGCGGCGACCCGCGGCCAGCGCCAGCCGTTGCGCCAATCGCCGCACCGCCGCCTCGTCGCTGAACCGAATCTCACTGCGCCGCAGACCGTTTCCATCGTCAACCCACACTGCGTCAGGCGCCGTGACCAGGACGTCGGTGGTGCCGTCGGCGCATAGCAGGGGCTCGAGAATGCCGGCACCGGTCAGTTCGGTCTGCAGCACTCGAAGGTTGGCGAGCACCTCGGTGTCACCGAGCATCCCGCCGGATTCGGCGCGGATCGCCGCGGCGACCACGTTGGGACGCAGCGGTGCGGACTCGGTAGCCAGCCGCTCGCGGACCCGTTCGATCAACGATCCGGTCACGCGGCCCTGCCATTCAGCCCGCCCTGCGGATGTCCCAACGCCGCCAGGACCCTCCGGGCCGCCGCGGCCAGCGCCGATCGCCGTCGCAATCGAAGGCCACCGTGTTCCAATTGCCCGGCGAGGCGCGGCTGAGCTCTCATCGACGCCAGCAGGGGGACGCCGGCGATGTCGGCGACCTCCGCTGCTCGCAATCCCCCGGGTGACGGCCCGCGCACGACCAGCCCCAGGTTGGGGTTGATCGCGGTCAGCACCGGAACGATCGCGGCGGTGGCCGCGCAGGCCCGGACATCGCTGGGGCAGACGAGGACGACGAGGTCGGCGGAGTCCAATGCGGCGTGGCTCGCGTCGGTCATCCGCCGGGGCAGGTCGCAGACCACGGTGACTCCGCCGCGCCGGCCGGCGTCGACGACCGCTTCCACCGGCGCGGCGTCCAACTCGCAACCGCGGCGGGTGCCCGAAAGCATGCTGATCCCCCGATGTCTCGGCAAGGCCTCAGATACGGCCGACCAATGCAGCCGGCCACCCTGCAAGGCCAGGTCGGGCCACCGCACGCCGGGTGCTGATTCGCCGCCGACCAGCAGGTCGATGCCACCTCCCCACGGATCGAGGTCCATCAGCAGCGCCTGGGCGGCACTGTGGGCCAGGGCGACCGCGAACAGCGATGCCCCGGCACCCCCACGGCCTCCGATGACGGCGACGACTTTCCCGCGGATGCCCTCGTCGCGCGCCGATGCGGCGGCGTCGGCGAGTTCGCGGATTAGTTCGTGTTCGTGCTCGGGCATCCGCAGCACCCGCTCGGCGCCGACGGCGATGGCCACCGTCCAGGTCGCCGTGACAGGTTCGTCGCCGGTCAGCACCCAGACATGGGAACGCCGCGGCAGGGCAATCCGGCCACAACGCTCGGCCGCCGCTTCGTCGAGCACCACTGCGGCCGCTGCGGACCAGGTCTTTCTGGTCACCGATCCGCTGTGGACAACCCGCACACCCACGGCTGCGGCGATCCGGTCCAACTCGTCGCGCAGTTCACCGGCGGTCAACATCGCCAACACTCCGGGACCAAGGGATTGGGTCACTCCCCCACCCTGCGGGGCCGCCGGTGTTGGACACCAGTCCCGCAGCGCAATCTGTGGATAGGGACGCGGCTGTGCATAATCACGCCGGCCGCCCGCTCACATCGGATGCGGACCGGAGGCTTCGCGAAGGTCTCCGCAACGTCTATCGAGCCGGGCTCGATGCCGCGTCCCGCAGATTTGCCCCAGAAAAGGGACGACCCCCGCCAGGGGGGGAGGAGGCGGAGGTCGTCGTGCTTCAGCCCCGGGGGGTCGGGCTGATGCACCCTCGGCTCAGGGCCGAGTAATGCTTACTATACACATGCCAGATGGCATTCACGCAAGTAATTGCACAAGCGAAAAAATACGGCCTGAGCCGTGTAAACGTGGCGCACAAAGCGACAACATTTGTTGTCATGGAGCCCTTCGGACACAAGATCACGGCGTGCCGGGCGCCAACCTATGCTGGATTGGTGACCGTACCCGACCCGGCCGCCCCGCAGCAAACCTCACCCCGGTCAGCCGACGCGCCGCCCGCAGAGGTGCGCACCGCCGCTTTCTTCGACCTGGACAAGACCATCATCGCCAAGTCCAGCACACTGGCGTTCAGCAAACCCTTCTTCGCGCAGGGGCTGCTGAACCGCCGCGCCGTGCTCAAGTCCAGCTACGCGCAGTTCATCTTCCTGCTCTCCGGCGCCGACCACGACCAGATGGACCGGATGCGTGTCCACATGACCAACATGTGCACCGGGTGGGACGTGGAACAGGTGAAGTCGATCGTCAACGAGACGCTGCACGACATCGTCACTCCCCTGGTCTTCGCCGAAGCCGCCGACCTCATCGCCGCCCACAAGCTGTGCGGCCGTGACGTCGTGGTGGTCTCCGCCTCGGGTGAGGAAATCGTGGCGCCGATCGCCCGCGCGCTGGGGGCCACTCACGCGATGGCCACCCGGATGGTGGTGCAAGACGGTAAGTACACCGGTGAGGTCGCGTTCTACTGCTACGGCGCGGGCAAGGTGCAGGCGATCCGCGAGCTGGCCTCCCGCGAGGGCTACCCGCTGGAACACTGTTACGCCTACTCCGACTCGATCACCGACCTGCCGATGCTCGAGGCCGTGGGCCACCCCTCGGTGGTCAACCCCGATCGCGGCTTACGAAAACTCGCCGTCGACCGCGGTTGGCAGGTGTTGTCCTTCTCCCGGCCGGTCTCCCTGCGCGACCGGATCCCGGCCCCGTCGGGCGCGGCGATCGCCACCACTGCCGCGGTGGGAGTCAGTGCACTGGCCGCCGGAGCAGTCAGCTACGCGCTGCTGCGCCGCTTCGCTTTTTAACCTCCGCGACCATGCGGCACTGGTGTCCCAGTGTCACCAATCGTCTCGATAGCAAACACCTTGGGCCACAATCAAAAGTTGTCACAGAATTTTCACGCAATTAGGCCTTGCTGTGGTCAGGGTCTAGTAGTACAAATGGAGTCACGGAAGCCCGGTGAGGCCAAGGTCGATCCGGAAGAGAAGGTTCGTTCTCCCGACCCGGGCGCCCAGCACGGTTCCCGGCACCCACGCGGAGTCATAGCCGCGATAATGGCAGAAGTGTTGCGGGCCTGCGTAATTGCGAAGTGCAGATGGTAGCGACGGTCCTTTGGGTGGGGCTGCAGCCGGAAGTGTCGCAAAAGCGCCGAGGCCAACCCACGCAGCCCCGAAATGCACGCTTGGTAACCGAGAACCGTGTTGGCGGGCGGCGATTCGAATCCTTCGGTCGCCGCCCGCTTCGCATTTCTGCGAATAATTCGCTTTTGTAGTCCTGTGTAGTCCCGCCAGCTATCTGCGCGGCAATGCCTCGGCGATCGATAGTGCCTCGTGCGCCCCGGCCGTCAGCGCCCGGCAACACAGCACAAGCCAGGCCGCCACACCGTCGGGCTTGCCGTCGGCGAATCTGCGCGCGGAGTCACGGTAGCTCGCGGGTTGCCGCATCCAACTCACCTCCGGCACCCCGAGTCCGTGCGGGTCCAGTCCCGTGGCGATCGTCACCAGCCGCGACACCGCGCGCGCCACCACGCCATCGGCATGGCCAAAGGGCTTGAGCGTCAACAGTTCTCCGTGTGCGACTGCGGCGACCACCGGTGCCGACGCCTGCGTCGGACGAGTCATCAGTTCGGCGAGCAACTCCAGCCGACGACCGATCCCGGCCTCGGCCCGTGGACGACCCAACGTGTCGTCGTGGACCAGGCCGGCGGCCGCCAACGTGTGCAGGCGGGCCAGTGCCTGCAGCGGCGCCTTCTGCCACACACCGACCAGCTGGCCCCCGCCGCCCTCCAGCGCCTGTGCCACCCGCAGCGCTCCCCCGAACACGGGGTCGCCGGCGGCACCGGCCTCGGCCAGGTCGTCCAGCCGGGCCGGACTCCCGTCGAGCACCGAGGAAGCCCGCGCCGCCCGCAGCGCCGCCTCGGCGGCGGTGACCGGCCACCCCCGCAGGTTGGCCCGGTGCCGGTGGGCGCGGCCCAACGCCGCGCGGGCGCGGTCGCTGGCGTCGGCGACGCCGGGCAACTCCATCAACGCAGCCAGCGGGTCACCCGTCACAGGTTCCCAACCTAACGGGACGCCGCCGTGGCCCCGGGAATGGCCTCCAGCAACTGCCGGGTGTATTCGTGGCGTGGCCGGGCGAAGACCTCGTCGGTGGTGGCGTGCTCGACCACCCGGCCGGCGCGCATCACCAGCACGTCGTCAGAGATCTGCCGGATGACGGCCAGATCGTGACTGATGAATAGGTAGCTCAAGCCCAGGCCCGCCTGCAGCTCGGCCAGCAGATCCAGGATCTGGGCCTGTACCAGCACGTCGAGCGCCGATACGGCCTCGTCGCACACCAGCACCTCGGGCCGCAGCGCCAACGCCCGGGCGATCGCGACCCGTTGGCGTTGACCGCCGGACAGTTCCCGGGGCAGCCGGTCCAGCACCGACGACGGCAGCGCCACCTGGTCGAGCAACTCGCGCACCGCCTGGCGGCGTTCGCTGCGGTCCCCGACCCGATGGATACGCAACGGTTCCTCGATGCAGCGAAACGCCGAATACCGGGGATCCAGGCTGCTGTAGGGGTTTTGGAACACCGGCTGCACCCGCCGGCGAAATGCGAATGCGCGGGCCCGGTCCAGCCCGTCGATGTCCTCGCCGTCGAAGACCACCGTGCCCGACGTCGGCTGCAGCAGACCGAGCACCATGCGCGCCAGGGTGGATTTGCCGGATCCGGATTCGCCGACGACTGCCAACGTGCTTCCCCGCCGCAGCCGAAACGACACCGAGTCGACGGCACGGAACTCCGTACGCCGCCAGGGCACACCCCGCACCTGGGGGTAGGTCTTGGTCAGCTCCGAGACGACGACGATGTCATCGGCTGGCCCGGGCGGCTGCGGCCGGCTCAGTGCCGCACGGTTGGGTGCCGGCCGTCGCGCCGTCAGCGACGGAGCGGCGGCCACCAACCGCCGGGTGTACTCGTGCTGCGGGTTGCGCAGAATACCCTGTGCCGCACCGGATTCCGCTACCACCCCGCGGTTGATGACCACCACGGACTCGGCCCGCTCGGCCGCCAGCGCCAGATCATGAGTGATCAGCAGCAGCGCGGTGCCCAGTTCGTCGGTGAGCCGCTGCAGATGGTCGAGGACCTGACGCTGCACGGTCACGTCGAGCGCCGACGTCGGCTCGTCGGCGATCAGCAGCCGCGGCCGCCCGGCCAGCCCGATGGCGATCAAGGCCCGCTGACACATGCCGCCGGACAATTGGTGTGAATAGCGCTGGGCGTTGCTACCCGGATCCGGCATGCCGGCCTCGCCGAGCAGCTGCACCGCCCGCCGTCGGGCATCGCGACCGGAGGTGTTGGCCCGCAACGCCTCCCGGACCTGGAAGCCGACCTTCCAGACCGGGTTGAGATTGGTCATCGGATCCTGGGGCACGTAGCCGATCTCCCGGCCGCGGATCGCGCGCATCAGCCGCCGGTCGGACGCCGTGAGCTCGCGCCCGTCGAAGACGATGCGGCCGGCCGTGATTCGCCCACCGGGCGCCAGCAGGCCCAGGATCGCCGCGGCCAGGGTGGACTTGCCCGATCCCGATTCGCCCACCACCGCCACGGTTTGACCGCGAAGGACCGTCAGGTCGATACCGCGCAGCGCCGGCTCGTCCGCGCCGAACCTGACGTCCAAGCACTCGACCGACAACAACGGCGGCGCGCCGGCGCTCATGCCCGCCACGCTCGCGAGGCCGGGTCCAGGGCGTCCCGCAGCGCGTCGCCCATCATCATGAAAGCCAGCACCGTCATCCCCAGCGCGCCGGCCGGATAGAACAGGATCGGCGAGCCCGCCCGCAGCCGCATCTGCGCGACATTGATGTCGCTGCCCCACGACACCACCGACGGCGGCAGTCCGACCCCAAGATAGGACAGTGTGGCCTCGGTGACGATGAAGATGCCCAGCGCGACGGTGGCCACCGCGATTACCGGACCGACGGCATTGGGCAGCGCGTGCCGAAGCAGGGTCTGAAACCGGCTCAGCCCCAATGCTTTAGCCGCGAGCACGTAGTCGCTGCCGCGTACCTCGAGCACCGAACCCCGCGCCACTCTGGCGATCTGGGGCCAACCGAACAGCGCCAGGATGGCGATCACCGTCCAGACCGTGCGGTGGTGCATGACCTGCATGAGCACGATCGCGGCCAGCAGCAACGGTAATCCGAAGAACACGTCGGTGATCCGCGAGATCACCGCGTCCAGCCAGCCGCCGTAGAAGCCGGCCAGCGCACCCAGCGCGGTGCCCACGACGAACACCGCGAAGGTCGCGCCTAGTCCCACCATCACCGATGCCCGCGCTCCGTAGACGGTGCGCGCGTAGATGTCGTGGCCTTGCAGATCGGTGCCGAACCAGTGCGCGGCCGACGGCGCGAGCATGCTCTGACCGGGATCGGCGTAGGTCGGGTCGGCGCCGGTGAACAGACCCGGAAACGCCGCAACGACGAGAATGAGCAGGATCAGGGCGGCGGCGACGACGAACTTCGGCCGCCGGCGCAGCCGGCGCCAGCTGTCGAGCCAAAACCGGCCGGGCTCAGCCATATCGGATCCGCGGGTCCAAGGCGGCATACAGCAGGTCGACCACCAGATTGGTGATCAGATAGATGACCACCAGCACCGTCACGATCGCCACCACCGTCGGGGCTTCCTGTCGGGTGACCGCCTGATACAGCACGCCGCCCACACCGTGGATGTTGAAGATGCCTTCGGTCACAATGGCTCCGCCCATCAGCGCACCCAGATCCGCGCCAAGAAACGTCACCACCGGGATCAAAGAGTTGCGCAGGATGTGCACCGCCACCACCCGTGGCCGCGACAACCCTTTGGCGGTGGCGGTGCGAACGTAATCCGCGTGGGCATTGGCCGCGACCGCCGAACGGGTCAGCCGCACCACATAGGCGAAAGACACCGCACCCAACACGATCCCGGGCAACAACAGCCGGCCCAACGTCGCCCGCCCCCCCACCGTCACCGGCGCCAGCCCCAGCTTCACGCCGAACAGGAACTGCGCGAGAAAGCCGAGCACGAATATCGGGACCGCGATGATGATGAGCCCGGTGATCAGCACCGAGGCGTCGAACAGCCCGCCCTGGCGTAGACCCGCGATCACGCCGAAGCCGATACCCAGCACCGCCTCCACCACCAGCGCGATCAACGCCAGTCTGATGGTGACCGGAAAGGCATGCGCCAGAACGGAACTGACGGGCAGACCGGAATAGGCGCGGCCCAGATCGCCGCGCAGCACACCGCCCAGGTAGCGCAGGTACTGCACCAGGAACGCGTCGTCGAGGTGATAGCGGGCGCGCAGCTGCGCGGCCACGGCGGGAGTCAGCGGCCGGTCTCCGGCCATCGCGGCCAGCGGGTCGCCCGGCAACAGGAACACCATGGCGTAGATCAGCAGCGTCGCGCCGAGGAACACCGGCACCATCGCCGCGATCCGCCGCACCAGGTACCAACCCATGTCAGGCCTTGACGATGTTCTCGTAGTCGGGCAGACCGTTCCAGGTCACGTGGACATTGCTCACCTCGGTCGACCATCCGACGACGGCGATATTGTCCCACAACGGAACAACGGGCATGTCGTGGAACAGGATTCGCTGCGCGTCGTTGACCAGCAAGTCGGCCTCACGCAGGGTGGGCGCGGCTTCGGCTCTGGCCAGCGCCGCGTCGAATTCCCGGCTGGAGTAGCCGACGTCATTGGAGCCGGCGCCGGTGGTGTACAGCGGCGCGAGAAACTCGATCATCGAGGGATAGTCCCCTTGCCAGCCGGCGCGGAATGCGGAGTTGATGGTGCGGTTGGTGATCTGGGTGCGGAAACCCGCGAACGTTGGCTGCGGCGCGCCGACGGCATCGATGCCCAACACGTTCTTGACGCTGTTGGCCACCGCGTCGACCCACTCCTGGTGGCCGCTGTCGGCGTTGTAGGCGATGGCGTATTGGCCGCTCCACGGCGACATTGCGTCGGCCTGGGCCCAAAGCTGACGGGCCCGTTCGGGGTTGAAGTCCAGCGCGTCGCTACCGGGTATGTTCGGGTCGAACCCCGGCAGTGAGCGGGCGGTGAAATCGCGGGCGGGGCTGCGGGTTCCGTTGAAGATCTGCTGACAGATCTGCGGACGGTTGATGGCCGCCGACAACGCCAACCGGCGCAGCCGGCCCTCTTCACCACCGAAGTGCGGTAGCCGCAGCGGGGTGTCCAGAGACTGGTTGACCGCCACCGGCCCGCTGGTCGCGTGGTCACCGAGGTCACGCCGGTAGATGGTGAGGGCGCTCGACGGAATCGTGTCCAGCACATCAAGATTGCCGGACAACAGGTCCGAATAGGCGGTGTCGAGGTTGGCGTAGAACTCGAACCGCAAACCCTTGTTTCGCGGTTGCCGGTTGCCGTGATAACCGGGGTTGGGCACCAGATCGATCTTGACGTTGTGTTCCCACGCCGGACCGTCGGCACCGTTGTCCAACTTGTAGGGGCCGTTGCCTATCGGATTGCGGCCGAACGCCGCCATGTCACGAAATGCGGTGTCGGGCAGCGGATAGAACGAGCTGTGGCCCAGGCGCAACACGAAGTCGACGGTCGGCGCCTTGAGCCGCACGCTGAACTCGAGGTCGTTGAACACCCGCAACCCGGACATGGTGGTCCGCTGCGCGTCGCCGGCGGCCACCTCGTCGTATCCCTCGATCGGGCTGAAAAACTGCTGCTGCAGTTGGGCGTTGGCGGCCAGGGCGCCGTAATTCCAGGCGTCGACGAACGAGTGGGCCGTCACCGGTGAGCCGTCGCTGAACTTCCAGCCGGGTTTGAGGACGATTCGGTAGTTGACGTTGTCGGTGGTTTCGATGGACTGGGCCACCTCCGGTGACGGCTTGCCGGTGGCGTCGTAGGACACCAGGCCGGCGAACAGCCGATCGAGGATGCGCCCGCCGTTGCTGTCGTTGGTGCCGGTCGGGATCAGCGGGTTGGGCGGCTCCCCGCCGTTGACCAACACCACATCGGGGCTCAGCAGGCCGCCGCCGCACGCCGTCACACCGGCTGCCACCAGCAGCACGGAGGCTACTGTGGCCAGCCAGGCCAGCGCGGCGCGCACCATGACAGCGACCCTAAAGCGTGCGGCCCCGCCAATCATGCGGGGCCCGGACGCCGCGGTGGCGCGCGTCGGCAAGCCGGCAGTGCCCTTCGGGTTTGACGTCCAATGCGCGCCGGGACGAGCCCCGACATCCTAGAATCCCGCGGATGACCGTCACATCTCTCGCCGCGCACGGGGGCGCCTTTCAGGCGGCGTATTTGACGGTGGCGCTCGTGGTTCCCACGGTGGGATGGATTGTGCTGATCGTCGGGCTGAAGCAACGCTCGCGCGGTCGTCCGCGACCCGGTGTCCCACGACCACCCCAACCGCCAAACCGGGGCAGATCGCCGGGCACCACGCTGATCGTCATCGGCACGGTGCTGCTGACGTTGGGTGTGCTGGCGATCTTCGGACGCCTGGCCAGTGCCGGTCCGAGAACGTCCGAGGGATCCCGCGGTGCGGAATTCGATTCGGGCACCGGGGTTCTCGCCTCCCCGATGGCCGGTGAGCCGACCACTGACGATGGTCGGCACGCGACGCGGCGGGCGGGCGGGCCACCGAATCTCGTGATTTGCGGTAATCGAGGTGTCTTTCCCGGATAATCACCGTCGTGCATGCACCCCAGGGGCGCCCGGCGCGGCGATGTGCCCGCCGAATGATCGCCACCTTCGCGATGGCCGCAACAAGTTGGGCCGCGACCATGCCGGGCCCCGCCGCATGGGCCGCGCCGGTTGACAGCAACGACGAACCGACGCCGTGCCGGGCGGAGCGCATCGCCGTGACCACCTCCCCGGGCCAGGCCGCTGTGGGCCACCGCGCGCTGAACCTGATATTCAGCCTTGCCGGCGGCGCGGTGCCGTGCACGCTGACCGGCTACCCCGGCGTCGACTCGGGCGCCGGCGGGCCCCTCATTCATGCCCAGCCCACGCTGCGTGGGTACATGGGCGGCTTGCCAGCCGGTGTCACGGTGCCGCCCACGGTCACCGTGTCGCTGTCGCACCAGGCGCAGAGCATCGTGGAGAGTATCGCCGTCGACGCCGGCGGGAGCCAATGCCCCACCTACACCGACCTGCTCGTCAACCCTCCCGACACCCCGGTGGTGCTCACCGTGCCGGCCACCATCGGTGCCTGCCAATTGCAGGTGCACCCCATCACCGAGGCAGCACCGCAACCCGGTGAGTCGGCTTAGCCCTAGCCGGACAGCCTCGGCCGGTCCGGCCGCATTCGCGCAGCGCTAGGCTCGACAGAGTGACCGAGACCGAAGTCCCGTCCGCCTACCCACCGCCGCAACACTTCGTCGACCAGGCGAACGCCCGCGAGGACTTGTACCGCCAGGCCGAGCAAGACCGCCTGGGCTTTTGGGCCAAACAGGCCGGCCTGCTGTCCTGGGCGACCCCGTTCACCGAGGTGCTGGACTGGTCGGACGCGCCGTTCGCCAAGTGGTTCGTCGGCGGCAAACTCAACGTCGCCTACAACTGCCTGGACCGCCACGTCGAAGCCGGCGACGGTGACCGGGTCGCCATCCACTGGGAGGGCGAACCCACCGATCACCGCCGCTCCCTGACGTATTCGGATCTGCTGACCCAGGTGTGCAAGACGGCCAACGCGCTCACCGGCCTCGGCCTGGTCGCCGGCGACCGGGTCGCCATCTACATGCCGCTGGTCCCCGAGGCCGTGATCGCCATGCTGGCCTGCGCTCGGCTGGGCATCATGCACACCGTCGTCTTCGGCGGTTTCACCGCACACGCACTGCGCGCCCGGATCGCCGATGCCCAAGCCAAGGTGCTGATCACCACCGACGGACAGTACCGGCGCGGCAAGCCGATGCCGCTCAAGGACGCCGCCGACGAGGCGGTCAACGACCCCGACAGCCCGGTCGAACACGTTGTGGTGGTGCGGCGCACCGGAATTGACGTGTCCTGGAACGACGATCGCGACCTGTGGTGGCACGACATCGTCGACCCGGCCGCAGCCGAACACCCGCCGGAAGCGTTCGACTCCGAGCAGCCGCTATTCCTGCTCTACACGTCGGGCACCACCGGCAAACCCAAAGGCATCCTGCATACCAGCGGCGGCTATCTGACCCAGAGCTGCTACACGATGCACACTATTTTCGACGTCAAGCCGCAAACCGACGTGTTCTGGTGCACCGCCGACATCGGCTGGGTCACCGGCCACACCTACGGCGTCTACGGACCGCTGTCCGCCGGGGTCACCGAGGTGCTCTACGAGGGCACCCCCAACACACCCGACGAGCACCGGCACTTCCAGATCATCGAAAGATACGGTGTCACAATCTATTACACCGCTCCGACACTGATCCGGACGTTCATGAAATGGGGCCGCGAGATCCCGGACTCGCACGACCTGTCAAGCCTGCGGCTGCTCGGGTCGGTCGGCGAACCGATCAACCCCGAGGCGTGGCGCTGGTACCGCGAAGTGATCGGCGCCGGGCGCACACCGGTCGTGGACACCTGGTGGCAGACCGAGACCGGCTCGTCGATGATCTCGCCGCTTCCCGGTGTCGCCGCGGCCAAGCCCGGGTCGGCGATGACGCCGCTGCCCGGCATCTCGGCCAAGATCGTCGATGACCACGGCGACCCGCTGGGCCCGGACACCGACGGCGACGAGCACGTCACCGGTTATCTCGTGTTGGACCAGCCGTGGCCGTCGATGCTGCGCGGCATCTGGGGTGACCCCGCGCGCTACCACTACGCCTACTGGTCGAAATTCGCCGACAAGGGCTATTACTTCGCCGGGGACGGCGCGCGCATCGATCCCGACGGCGCGATCTGGATTCTGGGCCGCATCGACGACGTGATGAACGTGTCCGGGCACCGCATCTCCACCGCCGAGGTGGAATCGGCGCTCGTCGGTCATTCCGGGGTGGCCGAGGCGGCCGTGGTCGGGGTTACCGACGAGACCACCACCCAGGCCATCTGCGCGTTCGTCGTGCTCCGGGCCAACTACCAACCGCACGACGGGACCGTCGAAGAATTGCGCTCCGAAGTGGCCCGGGAGATCTCGCCGATCGCCCGGCCCCGCGAGGTCCATGTGGTGCCGGAGCTCCCCAAGACCCGCAGTGGCAAGATCATGCGCCGGCTGCTGCGCGACGTCGCCGAAAACCGGGAACTGGGTGACACGTCGACGCTGTTGGATCCCGGTGTGTTCGAAGCGATCCGGGCCGCGAAATAGCCGTCACGTTCGACGCGCTCCGGACCACCAAGCCGCCGCGGTATTAACGGGATGCGAGATCGAGTTCGGTGATTGACGACAACGGCCGCTGTGGGTGGGCCGTCACCAACGTCAACAGCATTTCCAACTGCTCGATGACGGTTTCGATAACCGCGGGGCTGAAGGCGGCGGTGCGATATTCAACCACCCCGCTGATCCCGGCGGGCTCACCGGTATCGGTGAATTGTTCGGTAAGCGACAACAGGAAATTCATTCGCGCGGTTTTCGTGTGCACCGAAACGGGGGTGACGTCCAACTCGCCCAATACCAGCTCGGCGGGCTTGTTGTTCTGCCACGCCAGCACGACGTGAGTCAGCCCCCCCGGGGGTGCCGAGCGAGCGGCGTTGATCCGCTCGACGAGAACTCCATAGGGCATGTCCTGATGGTCGAACGCTTCCAGGCCGCGGGTGCGCACCTGGTCCAGCAAATGTGCGAAGTCGAGGTCACCGGTCACCTCGGTGCGCAGCAACATGATGTTGACGAAAATGCCGACCAAATCATCGAGCCTCGGGTGGCCGCGGCCGGCGACCACGATGCCCATCACGATGTCGTCGCGACCGGTGAGCAGGGCCAGCAGGGCGGTCAAGCCCGCCTGGACGACCATGAAGCTGGTGGCGCGGTGCTCGCGGGCCACTTGGGTGATCTGGCGGTGCAATGCGGCCGGCCACTGCACAGCGACCGTGTCGCCGCGGTTGTCGTGCGAAGTGGCGCCGGGGTGGCCCGGCGACAAGTCGAGAGGCGGGGGCATGCCCGCAAGCGCCTTCGCCCAGTAGCGGAGGTCCGCGGCGATCCTGCTGTCGGGATCCTGCGGATCACCCAGGTATGCGCGTTGCCACAGGGCGAAATCGATGTATTGGATGGGCAACGGTTCCCAGGAGGGGATCTGCCCGGCGCATCGACTGCGATAGGCCAGGCCGAGATCGGCAGTCAGCGGGGCCAGCGACCAGCCGTCAGCGGCGATGTGGTGCAGCACGAGAACCAACACGTGCTGGTCGTCGGCCACGCGATACAACCGGGTTCGCAGCGGCATCTCGGCGGCGATGTCAAAGTGGTGGCGGGCTTGAGCGGCGACAACGTCGCGGAGCCGATCGGGCGTCCACGCGGTGGCATCGACGACTTCCCAGCACAAGCGCGCGTGCTCGACCGGCAATACGACTTGATGCGGTATGCCGTCTACGGCCGGATAAACGGTGCGCAAGGGTTCGTGACGACTCACCACGTCGGCCAAGGCTTGTCGCAACGCCTCCGCGTTGAGCGGGCCATGCAACTCGGACACCCAGGGGATGTTGAACACGGCCGACGGGCCCTGCGACTGGATGACGGTCCACATGCGGTGCTGGGCAAGGGATAACGGCACCTTCTCGGGCCGCTCAACCGCCGCCAGAGGCAGCGACGCAGCCGATCCGGCCCTGATATGCGGCGTCAGTTCGGCGACGGTCGGGGCATCGAACAACACCCGCACGGACAGGTCCGCGCCCACAGTGGTGTTGACTGCTGCCACCACTCGCATCGCCAACAGCGAATCACCGCCCAGGTCGAAGAATGATTGGTCGGCGCCGACGCGTTCCATGCCGAGGACCCCCGCATAGATTCCGGCCACGATTTCGGCCACCGGTGTCGTCGGCGCCTGGTATCGGTCAGCGGTGTAGTCCGGAATGGGCAGCGCGGCAACGTCGAGTTTCCCGTTGACTGTCACCGGCAACTGCCCGAGCGTCACGATGGCTGCCGGAACCATGTAATGGGGCAGGCGGTCTTTCAGCCCGGCGCGGACCACGTTCGGGTCGGCAGCGCCGGTGATGTACCCCACCAGCCGTTTCTCGCCGACACGATCTTCGCGTGCGATGACGACCGCATGCTCCACTCCGGGTGACTGCGCTAGCACAGTGGCGATCTCGGCAGGCTCGATGCGATAGCCGCGGATCTTCACCTGTTCGTCGGAGCGACCCTTGTAGTGCAGTTGACCATCGGCGCCCCAACAAGCCAGATCGCCGGTGCGGTACATACGAATTCCCGTCGCTGCCGTCCCGCCGAACGGGCACGCCACAAACCGTGACGCCGTCAACCCGGGGCGTCGCCAATAACCAAGCCCCACTTGGCTTCCCGCAACGTATATTTCCCCCACCACCCCGGTGGGCACTTGCCGTAACCACGGGTCCAATACAAACAGCGCGGTCCCCGGCAGCGGCCGTCCGATGGGCGCCACCCCGGAACCGGCAGTCAGTGGTGTGCTGATGGAGACACAGACGCCGGATTCGGTTGGGCCGTAGGCATTGACCATCACCCGGTCGGGCGCCCAGCGGTCCACCACTTCGGCGGTGCACGGTTCACCGCCAACCACGAGTGTTGTACCGCTCAGCCCATCCGTCGACAAGGCCGCGACGGCTGAGGGCGTCTGGGTCAGTACGGTAACATTTTCCGCCACCAGCAGAGCGTGAAAATCGTTGGGGGATATGGTTACGTCTTCACCTACCACCAGCAGGCGCCCGCCGTGTAACAGTGCGCTCCAGACTTCCCATACGGAAAAATCGAAAGCATAGGAATGGCATTGCGTCACCGTGGGTTCGGCTTGGGCGCTGAGTGGTGCCGAGGTGACGAGCTGGACGATGTTGCGATGGGTGATCGCCACCCCTTTGGGCGTCCCCGTGGTGCCGGAAGTGTAAAGCACATAGGCGATTTCGTCAGCGTCGGGCGCTGGCGGGGTGTCGGCGGCGGCGATAGCGGGGGCGTCGACGTCGATGAGCGCAACGTCGTGGCCGTCCACGAGCGCGGTCAGGTCACCAGTGGTCAGAACGGCCAGTGGTGCGGTGTCCCCGAGCAGGAAAGCGATGCGGGAGCGGGGGTGATCCGGGTCGATCGGCAGGTAGGCGGCTCCCACTTTGAGGACCGCCAGGATTGCCACGATGGCGCGGCCGCTGCGTGGCAACAGCACCGCCACCACATCACCGGGGCCTATTCCGCGGTCGGCTAACCGGGACGCAAGTCGGTTGCTGGCCGTGTCGAGTTGCCGGTAGGTCAATACACAGTCCGCGGATGTCACGGCGACGGCATCAGCTGTCCGCGCCGCTTGGGCGGCGAACAACGCCGGGATCGAGGGACTGGGAGCAGCCGGGATTGTCAGCGCAGCACGATTGCTCCAGGCATGAATGTGGCGGTCCGCGCATTGGTCGAGCAGGTCTATCGATGACAACCGCCGTCCCGGGTCGGCGGTGATGAAGGTGAAAAGCCGCGCCAGTCTGGCGGCCAGAGCGGCGCCCTCGAAATCTGCCGACGGCGCGCCGGGACCTGCGGTGCTGAGAAACAGCCGGTTGTCCTCGTTCATGAAGAACAACCCGAACCGATCCCCACGGCCGAAGTTCGTATACACCAGCGAAGCCGGCGCATTGCCGAATTGCGGAACCGTCGTGGACGGAAAGAAATTCAGCGCAACTCCACGAAGCGGGCCGCTGAGAGTTTGCACCGGGAACCGTTGATGCCGAACGACCTGGCGTATCTGTGAATCCGCCTGGATGCACAGTTCGCCAACGGAAGAGGTTGGCGGTGTCGTCAACCTCAGCGGAACCACCCCGGCAACCATCCCCGGAATCGTCTTCAACCTTTCACTGGTGCGTCTGGCTACCGGGAAATCGAGCACTACCTCGGGTCCGCTGTGGTCCCAGCTCTGTACCAAGAGTCCGCACACCGCCGCGATCACCGATCGTCGGCTGACGCCTAACGTCTGCGACAGATCGTCGATTCTCTGCACGGCCTGAGCGTCCAGTGCCACCGGCGCCGACGCGAAGTAATCATCGTCCCCGTCACCGGCATCCACGTACCGATAGTTCACCGGCCCGCGGTGTGGCGGAAGGTTCTCTTTCCAAAACCGCAGGTCTTCTCGATACCTTCTGGAAGCCTCGTACGCTAATTCGGTACTGACAAGATCGCGCAGCGTGCCGAAAGAGCATTCCGGAGCCGCTAGCCCGGACACGATGGCCGAGTAGATCGTCGCAATTCGACTGACGAACATGACAGAACTAAATCCGTCAACAACGATATGATGTAGACAGACAAACAAGTAAAATTGATTCGGGCTTGTACGGAATAACGCAAATCGGAATAATGGCCCAGTCCAGGCCATGGGCTGGCGCTGCATGGACGAGGCCAGCTGGTACGTTTCCTGAACCGGGTCCCGCGAACTACTCAGGTCGAAGAACGGGACCGCGGCAGCTGGATAGTCCGCAAGCTTCTGATACACATGTCCGTCCACCTCGAAAATTCCGGCTCGCAGCGGCTCGCACTCGGCGACCGCCTGTCTGACCGCGCGCTCGATCAGGCTTGGCTCGACGACGCCACCGATCACCACGAAAAGGCTTGCCTGCCAAGGCTTTCCCGAGCCATTCGTCTCCTGCGAAAGCCATATATCAAGCTGCCCACGGGTCAGCGCGAGCGACTGCTCACCACCCGGCATGCCGTTCTGCAGGTTGGTGGACTCAGGCATTAGGTACCGGCATGTCGGGAGAATGGCGTCCGACTGCTTCGACAAATCAACGCGGGGCATGTCCAACGAAGAGCCCCGGCAATGATCCGGACCCATGCCATTTGCTTTCCACCTAGATCATCGCAACCGACATACAACACGTGTGCTCAGCACGCCCGACATCGCCGCGATAGAGTTTAGCCGCCGAACCGCTTCATTCGCATCGACGGCTCGGGCGAGCGCCGGGGGTGGGTTCCGGCTTTCTCGGGACCGGCGATGACTACGGGCTCGGCGGAGGTGCTCAGCGGCCGGGCCAAAAGCAGTCGCGGCCCTATCCATGTCCCCCGATCGGGGGACATCGCATCCCCCAGACCGTGGGGTAGACATTCCCCCTAAATTCCCCCTAATCGGCAACCATTCAGGGGATGTTCCGTTTCCCGACAACTGGCAAGCTCTTACGCCAGAGGATGGGAAGAGCCACAGACAGTTCTTCACTTTGGCTGAAGGAGAGAACCACATGGCACATGAACTGCTGTTCTGCGAAACCGAGGGCGCCTACACGGCCCCCGCGTTCCACGCCGACACTGTTATCGACTGACCTCGTCGACAAACCAGTAGGGTCTTATCCGCCTGAAGTCAGGTGGATAAGACCCTACTGTTGTTCCTGGACCCACCAAACCCGTTCGGAAGCGGCGGAATCCGAGTCACCAAATCAGCGGCGTTCAGCTCGCGAAACAGCCGCGAAATAGCTCAGCCCCCGATGGGGACGAAGTCCGAGCCCGGCCGGTTCTTGGCGTTGATGTCGGCCAGGTCCGCGTTGATCGACATCACCACCGCCGGCGTATGCAGCGGAATGTATTTGGTGACGCAGCTGGGCAGGCTCTCGCTGAAGGCTCCGTGGATCATCCCGACCAGCAGGTTGTCGACCGTGACCGGCGCCCCGGAGTCCCCGGGGCCGCCGCAGACCTGCATCACGATGCTGCCCGGGTCCTGCCCCGGACCCCAGGTGACCCCACACGAGTTGCCCGTGGATCGTCCTTGTTTGCAGGCGATCTGGCCGAACGTCGGATCGGGGCCGATGCCGTTGATCGCAAAGCCGTTGAAGTCGGCCACCGGCGTCACCTTGGCCGGATCGAACTTGATCACCGCGTAGTCGAGGGTGTCGTTGCCGGCCACCATGGTGCCCACGATGCCTTTCGCCTCCGCACCCTCGGCTGCGACGGGCGCGCCCGGACCACCGCAGTGCGCGGAGCTGAATCCGATGAGGTCGCCGTTCTTGTCGTGACCGATGGTCGTCAACGTGCACAACGTCCCCCCGTTGACGACGATGCCCGCGCCGCCGCCCAACGCAACCTTGTCGTCAGCGGCCGCGGTGCCCGCGGGAAGAAACCCAACAGCCAGGAACACGGCCACGGTCGCCGCGGTGACGCGGCGGTGCGCCGTCTGCAAAGTGGTACTCCCGTCGGTGGTTGGACATCTTCCGGACATCACCGGACATCAAGGACAGATGCGCCAGTGTAGATGATCGTCAGACTACGTCCGATGCGGTTAGTTGTGGCCGCTGACCGTCAATTTAATAGGTTGAAACCGCCCGGTGACTCACGGTCTTTGGCTGGCCTCGTCCGGCACCCGGAGCGCATGGCAACATAAACCGCGACTACCGCGAAACCGTGGCCCGTCAACGCGAGAGGATCGTCTGTGAGCAAACCTGATCGCCAGACCGGTGTGCCCAGCACGCTGACCACGATTCCGTTGGCCGATCCGCACGCCCGGCCCGGTGAACCGTCGATCGGCGACCTGATCAAAGACGCGACCGCCCAGATGTCGACGCTAGTGCGGGCCGAGGTCGAACTGGCACGCGCCGAGATCACTCGCGACGTCAAGAAGGGTCTGACCGGCAGCGTGTTCTTCATCGCCGCGCTGGTGGTGCTGTTCTACTCGACCTTTTTCCTGTTCTTCTTCCTCGCCGAGCTGCTCGACTCCTGGCTGTGGCGCTGGGTGGCGTTCCTGATCGTGTTCGCCCTCATGGTGGTGACCACCGTGGTGCTCGCCCTGTTGGGTTTCCTGAAGGTCCGCCGGATCCGGGGACCGCGGCAGACCATCGAGTCGGTGAAGGAGACTCGCACCGCGCTCATGCCGGGCCATGAGAAGACCCCGGCCGTGACCCGCCCTGCGGCGGTACCCGAGGGCAACACGCCCACCGATCCGTCGGGTTGGTAAGTGCCGGCGCCAGATCCGTCGATGACCCGCATCGACGGGCCATGGCGGCATCTGGACGTGCACGCCAACGGCATCCGGTTCCATGTCGTCGAGGCCATTCCGACCGACCCCGACGCGACGGACCCGGTCATACCGGCCATGGCACGGCCCCTGGTGATGCTGCTGCACGGGTTCGGTTCGTTCTGGTGGTCGTGGCGTCACCAGTTGCGCGGGCTCACGAGTGCCCGGGTGGTCGCGGTCGACCTGCGCGGCTACGGCGGCAGCGACAAACCGCCCCGCGGCTACGACGGCTGGACCCTGGCCGGTGACACGGCCGGATTGATCCGCGCGCTGGGACACTCCTCGGCGACGCTGGTCGGTCACGCCGACGGCGGGCTCGCCTGCTGGACCACCGCGCTGCTGCACTCCCGGCTGGTGCGGTCCATCGCGCTGATCAGCTCACCGCACCCGGCCGCGCTGCGACGGTCGACCCTGACCAGGCGAGACCAGGGCCGCGCGCTGTTGCCGACATTGCTGCGCTACCAGGTGCCGCTGTGGCCCGAGCGCCTACTGACCCGACATGACGCGGCCGAAATCGAGCGCCTGATGCGCATTCGCAGCAGCGCCAAATGGGTTGCCTCTGAAGACTTTTCGCAGACCATCGGCTATCTGCGGCAGGCCATCCGGATACCGGCTGCCGCGCACTCGGCACTGGAGTATCAGCGTTGGGCGGTGCGCAGTCAGCTGCGCGGCGAAGGCCGGCGCTTCATGAAGTCGATGCGCCGGCAGCTCGGCGTGCCGTTGCTGCACCTACGCGGCGACGCCGATCCCTACGTGCTGGCCGATCCGGTCGAGCGCACTCAGCGTTACGCACCGCACGGGCGCTACGTATCCGTTTCCGGCGCCGGACATTTCTGCCATGAAGAAGCGCCCGAGGAGGTCAACCGGCAGCTGGCGCGGTTCCTCGATCAGGTGCACCGGCTCAGCTGACGCAGGCCCCGGTGCCGACGCGCTGGGTGGCCCCGATCTTTTCCAGCTGACTGGCCACCTCACCGGCGGTCAGCACGAACCCGGTGTCCGGGTCGTCGACGGCCGCGCCGAACACCACGCCGAGCACCTGACCGTTGAGGTCGATCAACGGCCCGCCCGAGTCACCCTGCTCCACGTTGGCCCTGATGGTGTAGACGTCGCGGGTGACCGGCTGCGGGTTGCGGTAGATGTCGGGACCACTGAGTTTGATGGCCTCGCGAATCCGGGCCGGCGTCGCGGTGAAGTTGCCACCGCCGGGGTAGCCCAGCACCACAACGCTGGTGCCCGTTCTGGCTTCTTCTTGGGCGAACACCAGTGGCGGCGGCGGCAGGTGCGGGACGGCCAGGATCGCGATGTCGACCGAAGGGTCATAGGACACCACGGTCGCGTCCAGGGGTTTGCCGCTGGCGTACACCTGCACGCTGTTGGACCCGGCGACCACGTGCGCGTTGGTCATCACGCGCTCGGGCGCGACCACGAAGCCGCTGCCCTCCAGCACCTTCTGGCAACTGGGCGCCAGGCTGCGGATCTTGAGCACGCTCGGCGCGGTGGCCGTCACCACCGGGTTATCGCTCAGCGCCGGGTCGGGCGAGGCAACCGGAATGACCGGGGTGCGGCTGAACGGCTCCAGCACCTGCGGCAGGCCCGAGGTGTTCAGCAGCGCCGAAAGCCGCTTGGGCACCGTCTTGAGCCAGGTGGGCGCCACCTCGTTGACCTCGGCGAGCACCCGTGACCCGCGAACCGCCGCCGCCAACTCCGGCTGATCCTTCGACTGGGTCAGCGGCGTCGCCAGCAGCCACGCCGCCGTCAGCACCACGACCAGCTGCACCGCCACCCCGATGACCGAGTCGATCACCCGGACCGGCCGGTTGCGGATCGCGCCGCGCACCGCCCGTCCCAGCACCACACCTGCGACTTCGCCGACGACGACCAGTCCCAGGATCAGAAACAGCGCGGTGAACAGCTTGGCCCGGGGGGCCGCGATGTGGGTGACGATGTGGGGCGCCAGCAGCACTCCGGCGATCGCGCCCAAAAGCACGCCGGCAAACGACAGCGTCGAGCCCAGCGCACCGGAGCGCCAGCCCGAGATCGCCGCGATGAAAGCGACCGCCAACACCGCGATGTCGAGCCATTGTGACGGGGTCATGGCATTCATCGAGTTCATCGCAGTCCACCCTGCTCGCCGACCAGCGCCATCGCGTCGTCCAGTTCGCGGACATCGCTGGTGTCCCAGGGCCTGGCCCACCCCGCGACGTCGAGCACCGCCGAGATCACCTGTCCGGTGAATCCCCACACCAGCATGTGGTTGAGCAGAAACGCCGGCCCGGCCCAGCGCCGGCTCAGGGTCCGCCGGTACACCATCAGCCGGTTTTCCGGATTGACGAAGGCGCGCACCGGAACCCGGGTCACCATGGCCGTTTCCGCCTCGTTGACGACGTGCACCGGTCCGGGATCGGGCGAATACGCCAGCACCGGGACGACGTGGAATCGCGACGGAGCGATGAAGGTGCGTTCCATGGTGGCCAGTGGGTGCAGCCTGGCCGGGTCGAGTCCGGTCTCCTCATGGGCTTCCCGGAAGGCGGTGGCCACCGGACCCTGGTCTCCGGGATCGGATGCACCGCCGGGGAAGGCCGCCTGACCGGCATGGTGACGCAAGGTCGACGCCCGCACCGTCAGCAGCAGGTCCGCGTCGTCGGGAACGCCGCCGTCGGCCCGTCCGGACTCGGGACCGGAGAACAGCACCAGAACGGCCGCTTCGCGTTGATTGCGACGCAGGGATGCGGTAGCCCGGGACGCCGCCACCATGGCCAGCATGTCGGCCGGCAGCCGCCGCCGGACCGCGTCGGGCACCCGGTCCACGTTGTCGACCAACGGGCGCAGCCAGGACGGGCCGACCTCGGGCGTCAGGGCAACCCCAGCGTTCACCGGCGCCTCCTTGTCGGGCTGGACGGGTGCACCTGCCCGCCATCTCTCCAACCGCTCACCACGCCTTATCTCCGACCGCGGCCGCTATCTCCTCGGCGCTGGCGAAAGCGCGCGGCAGGGTCTGGGCCACGCTACCGTCCGGCCGCAACAGCACTGTCGCGGGCATCACATTCGCCACCCGCAATGCTGCCGCCACCTTACGGCGGCCGTCCTGCAGGGTCGGCAATCGAACACCCAGATCGGCCAACCGCAGCAACGCGGCCGCCTCATTCTCGTCCTGATGCACCGTCACCACCATGACGTCGGGCCCGACCCGTTGTTGATATTCGGCCATCGCGGGCAGTTCGGCGATGCACTCCGCACACCAGTACGCCCAGAGATTGAGCAGCACCCGCCGCCCGGCCAGCGCCCGGGCCACGTCGACTGCCGAACCGTCGGCCGCGCATTCCACCGCCACGCCGCTCAGTGCCGGTGAGCCCGGGCCGTCACCGGCGACCGGGCAGGGCGGCAGGTTGGCGCGTCGCCGCGGCCCGGCCAGTGCCGCGGCGGTGTCGGCATCGCGGTGGTCTCGCGCCGCGGGCGCCTGTTGGGTTGCGGTGCTTGGGGAGTCGTCGCGCAGTTGGGCGACCAGCGCCACGATGAGGGTGGCGACCACCGCCAGGACCGCGATGGTCCAGCGGGTTGAGGTCAGTCGCGAGGTCACAGGCCGGCAAGGGCCAGCAGATGCTCGGTTTCGGGGCCCTGGACAAGAGCTGCGGCCAGCAGCGGCTCGGTGGGGCCGAGTCCGAAGGAAGGGCAGTCTTTGGCGAGCACGCAGACACCGCACGCGGGCTTACGGGCATGGCACACCCGGCGGCCGTGAAAGATCACCCGGTGGCTGAGCACGGTCCACTCCTTGCGTTCGATCAGTTCGCCGACCGCGTGTTCGACCTTTACCGGGTCGGTTTCGGCGGTCCAGCGCCAGCGCCGCACCAATCGCCCGAAATGGGTGTCGACGGTGATCCCGGGGACGCCGAAGGCGTTCCCGAGGATCACGTTGGCGGTCTTGCGTCCAATCCCCGGCAGCGTCACCAGTTCGACCATGGTGGCGGGCACCTCGCCGTCGAACCGCTCGACCAGAGCTTGCCCGAGGCCGATCAACGCGTTCGCCTTGTTACGGAAGAAACCAGTGGGGCGAATGAGGTTTTCCAGCTCGGTGCGGTCCGCTTTGGCGTAGTCGAGCGCCGTCCGATATTTCGCGAACAACGCCGGCGTCGTCAGGTTCACCCGTTTGTCGGTGCTTTGCGCCGAGAGGATGGTCGCCACCGCGAGCTGGAGCGGATTGGTGAAGTCCAATTCGCAGTACACATGCGGAAAGGCTTGTGCCAGTTGACGATTCATCCGCCGGGCGCGGCGCACCAAGGCGGTGCGGGTTTCAGAGGACCAACGCTCGGCGACGTCGGCGGCGGGCGTGGCTGGTGTAGGCCGGGTAGGCCCGGACGACTTTGCCGCTGTCACCTACGACAGAGTACTGATTTCGTGATCTGACCGAGACCTCGTGTTGATGCAAGGCCATGTTTACTCTCCTTGTGTCGTGGTTGCTGGTGGCGTGCGTTCCGGCGTTGCTGATGCTGACCACCCTCGGCCTTGGTCGGCTAGAGCAAGCGCTTTCCTGCGATACCGTGACCGCTTCGGACGTTGCCGAGTTTCTCGAACAAGCTCAGGCCGTCGATGTGCACCGGCTGGCCCGCGAGGGCATGCCGGAGGCGCTGGCTTATCTGCATCGACGCCAGGCGCCGGCCCTGACCGAGGCCCCCACAACCAGGGCCCTCACCGGCAAGCATCACGCCGATCCGTACCGCGCTGCCCCCCGACACATCCATTCCCGGGTTCAGGCGACTCGACACGTCAATCGTGTGTAGCGTTGGCACGTCGTACCGATTGGCCTAACCTGTACACCGGCGCTGGTCAAGAGGGACGGCCTGCCCGTATCACTTCGTTGGAAAGCTGAAGAGGCAACGTGGACGAGATCCTGGCAAGGGCAGGAATCTTCCAAGGGGTTGAGCCCAGCGCGGTCGCGGCACTGACCAAGCAGCTGCAGCCCGTTGACTTCCCCCGCGGACACACGGTTTTCGCTGAAGGTGAGCCGGGCGATCGGCTGTACATCATCGTCGCGGGCAAGGTGAAGATCGGGCGCCGCTCGCCGGATGGCCGGGAGAACCTGCTGACCATCATGGGCCCGTCCGACATGTTCGGCGAGTTGTCGATCTTCGACCCCGGGCCGCGAACATCCAGCGCGACCACCATCACCGAAGTGCGGGCGGTCTCGATGGACCGCGACGCGCTGCGGGCGTGGATCGCCGATCGTCCGGAAATCGCCGAGCAACTGCTGCGGGTGTTGGCCCGCCGGTTGCGGCGCACCAACAACAATCTGGCCGACCTCATCTTCACCGACGTGCCCGGCCGGGTGGCCAAGCAGCTGCTGCAGCTCGCCCAGCGTTTCGGCACCCAGGAGGGCGGCGCGATGCGGGTCACCCACGACCTCACTCAGGAGGAGATCGCCCAGCTGGTCGGGGCTTCGCGGGAGACGGTGAACAAGGCGCTGGCCGACTTCGCGCACCGCGGCTGGATCCGGTTGGAGGGCAAGAGCGTGCTGATCTCCGACTCCGAACGCCTGGCGCGCCGCGCTCGCTAGCTCCGCCGAGCAGACGCAGACTCGCATCACCGCCGCGATTCGTGTGTGATTCTGCGTCTTCTCGCGCTACGGAGCTCGCAGATAGTCCAGTTGCACTTGCACCGACCATTCGGCGGCATCCCAGAGCTTCTCGTCGACGTCGACATAGACGTGTTCGACGACCTGGCGGGTGGTGGCATCGTCGCCGAGGTCCCGCAGCGCCGAGCGCACCTGCGCGAGCCGCTCCTGCCGGTGCGCGAGGTACCCCTGCGCGACGGCCGCGACATCGGTCAATTCCGGCCCGTGCCCGGGCAGGACGGTCCGCTGACCCAGACCGCGCAGCCGATGCAGCGATTCCAGGTAGTCGGTCAGGCTGCCGTCGTCCTTGTCCAGAACAGTGGTGCCGCGGCCCAGCACGCTGTCGGCCGTCAGCACCGCATCGTCGAGGAGGAACGACAGCGAGTCGGCGGTGTGACCCGGGGTCGCCAGCACCGTGATCTCCAGCCCGGCGGCCTCGATCACTTCGCGATCGCCCAGCACCCCGTGATCGCCGCGCAGAAATTGCGGGTCCGCGGCGCGTACCGGCGCCCCAGTCAGCTCGACCAGCTTGTCGATGCCGTCGGTATGGTCGCCGTGGCGATGGCTGATCAGCACCAGCGCGATACGGCCCAGCGCGGCGATCCGGGCGAGGTGCTCGTCGTCGCCCGGCCCAGGGTCGACGATGACCAACTCGTCACTGCCCGGTCCGCACAGCACCCAGGTGTTGGTGCCCTCCAGCGTCATCAGCCCGGGATTGTCGGCTACCAGCACCGATGCCGTGCCGGTGACCGGCCGCAGCCGGCCGTAGGCGGGATGGGTCAGCGGCGCGGTCACGGCCGCTGGCCGACCTCCACGATCAGCTCGACTTCGACGGGTGCGCCCAGAGGCAACTCGGATACGCCGACAGCCGAACGCGCGTGCGCGCCGTTGTCGCCGAACACCTCGGCAAGCAGGTCCGAGGCTCCGTTGATGATGCTGGGCTGACCGTGGAAGCCCGGCGCGGAGGCGACGAACCCGACCACCTTGACCACCCTCGTCACCGCGTCCAGACCCACCAGTGAATTCACCGCCGCCAGCGCGTTGAGCGCACACATGCGCGCCGCGGCCTTGGCTTCCTCCGGCGTGATGTCGGCGCCCACCTTGCCCGTGCAGGCCAGCTTTCCGGCCTCGAAGGGCAACTGCCCCGAGGTGTAGACGAGGTTGCCGGTGCGCACCGCCGGCACGTAGGCCGCCAGCGGCGCCACCATCTCCGGGAGCGTGATGCCCAGTTGCGCGAGCCGGGATTTTGCGTCCATTACTTCGGGCGCTTCAGGTAGGCGACGTGCTGCTCGCCGGTTGGCCCCGGCAACACCGCGACGAGCTCCCAGCCGTCGGCTCCCCACTGGTCGAGGATCTGTTTGGTGGCGTGCGTGAGCAGCGGAACCGTCGCGTACTCCCATGCGGAGGGTTGGGTCATGACGGCAGCTTATCCGCCCCCGTTGACGAGCTCCGGCCAGCCCGGCGGCCGAGCGAAGTGGTGGGGCTAGCATGCGATGGTGGCGAACACACCTCACGACGGTCCTTCCGTCGGCTGGCCGTCGCGCCTGTCGAAGGCCCGCTTGCACTTTGTCACCGGCAAAGGCGGCACCGGGAAATCCACCATCGCGGCCGCACTGGCGCTGACACTGGCAGCCGGAGGCCGCAAGGTGCTGCTCATCGAAGTCGAAGGGCGCCAAGGGATTGCGCAGCTCTTCGATGTCCCGCCGCTGCCCTATCAAGAGGTCAAGATCGCGACCGCCGAGCGCGGCGGGCAGGTGAACGCACTGGCAATCGATATCGAGGCCGCGTTCCTGGAATACCTCGACATGTTCTACAACCTGGGCATCGCGGGCCGGGCAATGCGACGTGTCGGTGCCATCGAGTTCGCGACGACGATCGCGCCCGGCCTTCGCGATGTGCTGCTGACGGGCAAGATCAAGGAAACGGTGGTCCGCCTCAACAAGGGGACCAAGAACCCGGCCTACGACGCGATCGTCGTCGACGCACCGCCGACGGGCCGCATCGCGCGCTTTCTGGACGTCACCAAGGCGGTCTCCGATCTGGCCAAGGGCGGGCCGGTGCATTCGCAGGCCGAAGGGGTGGTGAGGTTGCTGCACTCCGATCAGACCGCTATCCATCTGGTGACGCTGCTGGAAGCGCTGCCGGTGCAGGAGACCCTGGAGGCGATCGAGGAGCTTGCCGAGATGCAATTGCCGATCGGCAGCGTCATCGTCAACCGCAATATTCCGGCCTACCTGAGTGCCGAGGACCTCGCGAAGGCCGCCGAGGGCGATGTCGACGCCGACGCGGTGCGGTCCGGTTTGGCAATGGCCGGAATCGAGCTGGCGGCAACGGATTTCGCCGGTCTGCTGACTGAGACGATCCAGCACGCCAGCCGAATCAGTGCACGCGCCGAAACCGCGCAGCAACTTGACGCCTTGCATGTTCCGCGGCTGGAATTACCGACGATTTCCGATGGTGTCGACTTGGGCAGCTTGTATGAGCTTTCGGAATCGCTTGCGCAGCAGGGAGTTCGATGAGCACTGTACCGAAAACCCTTGATATGGCCGCGATCCTGGCCGATACGTCCAATCGGGTTATCGTATGCTGCGGAGCCGGCGGTGTGGGCAAGACCACAACTGCCGCGGCAATTGCCTTGCGCGCAGCCGAATATGGCCGCACCGTCGTCGTCCTGACGATCGACCCGGCCAAGCGGCTGGCCCAGGCCCTGGGTATCGACGACCTGGGTAACACACCGCAACGGGTGCCATTGGCCCCGGAGGTGCCCGGCGAGTTGCACGGGATGATGCTCGACATGCGGCGCACCTTCGACGAGATGGTGGTCCAATACTCCGGATCCGAACGCGCACAATCGATTCTGGACAACCAGTTCTACCAGACCGTCGCCACATCACTTGCCGGCACCCAGGAGTACATGGCCATGGAGAAGCTGGGCCAGCTCCTGGCGCAGGATCGCTGGGATCTGGTCGTGGTGGACACCCCGCCGTCGCGCAACGCGCTGGACTTCCTGGACGCGCCAAAACGCTTGGGCAGCTTCATGGATAGCCGGTTGTGGCGGCTGCTACTGGCGCCGGGCAGAGGTATCGGCCGGCTGGTGACGGGTGTTATGGGTTTGGCTATGAAGGCGATGTCTACGGTGCTCGGTTCGAAGATGCTGAGCGATGCCGCCGCATTCGTGCAATCGCTGGACGCCACATTCGGGGGTTTCCGGGAGAAGGCCGACCGAACTTATGCGTTGCTCAAACGGCGCGGTACCCAGTTCGTGGTGGTGTCTGCGGCCGAGCCCGATGCGCTGCGTGAGGCGTCGTTCTTCGTCGACCGGCTGACCGAAGAAGGCATGCCGCTGGCGGGGCTGGTGTTGAACCGCACTCACCCGATGCTGTGCGCGTTACCCGTCGAGCGGGCCATCGACGCGACCGAAACGTTGGAGGAGCAGCACGGCGAGTCGGAGGTGGCGTCGCTGGCGGCAGCGGTGCTGCGGATCCATGCCGACCGCGGGCAGACGGCCAAGCGAGAGATCCGGCTGCTGTCCCGGTTCACCGGGGCCAATCCACACGTGCCCGTCGTCGGGGTCCCGTCGCTGCCGTTCGACGTCTCCGACCTGGATGCGCTGCGTGCGCTCGCCGACCAGATCGCTCCCGTCGGCGACGAAGCGGCCCGCGCCACAGGCCGCTGAGAAGCCGGCCCGCGGCATCGAGTGTGTGCCGAGGGCGTCGACCGTGAATCCGGGGCGCGGCCAGTTGAGTCTGAGCCGGATATTTCCGCCCCTGCCGCACACTGGACGCCTACGACTCACAGTCGACGCCTACGACTCCCAGCAGATTCGCGAAACCGGCCCCCACCGCGCCGAACAACGCTACAGTGAGAAAACCGCGCTATTACGCACGCGCCAGTTCCTATTGGGCACAAGACAATTAGAGCCAGGGACGCCGACTCAGTAACAAAATCGTAATGGGGAACAAGGGGCCGGCCGGCTCGCCTGCACCCCCTATCCGAGAGCCTTAACCGACGCTGCGACGCTTGCGCTTGTCGAGGTAGTCCGACCACGAGACCACCTCAGGATGCTGCTTGAGCAGTGCTCGGCGCTGACGCTCGGTCATGCCGCCCCACACCCCGAACTCGACCTTGTTGTCAAGTGCGTCGGCCGCGCATTCCTGCATTACCGGACAGTGACGGCAGATCACCGCGGCTTTGCGCTGCGCGGCGCCACGGACGAAGAGTTCGTCCGGGTCCGTCGCCCTGCACAGCGCTTTTGACACCCAGTTGATCCGTTCCTCCGCATCGGCGCTGCGGAGGAGGTTTTGCGCCGACGTGAGGTTTGTCCTTCGAGCGGCCGGACGTGTTCCTGACACGAGCTGATCCCTTCCTCCCGGCCGCTAGCCGCGACCGCCCTCCTCGGGTACCAGCCGATGTTGCGACCTAAGACACACTGTGCACATCGGTGTTACCTGAATCTCACTGCGCTTATAAGTTAGGTGGTCAGGTGGCAATTGCGCAACAGTCTGATAACGCTTTTTTTGGGACGCGCGTCCCGACTTCTGGCGATCGGCCGGGGGAAAAGCACCCCCTCGGTCCCCGATTAGGTCCCTGACCTGTGACGCACGCGCAAAATAAGCGCCGGGGCGGCGCGGGCGCCGCCGTCACCGCTTTCCTAAGAATTTTTTTCAGTCTCACGGCGCGGGGGCGTGACAAGGGGCCGCTACTGTAGTACGCATGTCCGATCGCCCCCCGGTGGCGCTTACCCTGCTCAAGCTCGCGGGCTGTTGTGTGTTGGCCAGCGTCGTGGCCACGGCACTGATGTTCCCCTTCGCAGGCGGGCTGGGGCTGATGTCCAATCGCGCTTCTGAGGTAGTGGCGAACGGCTCGGCTCAGCTCCTTCAGGGCGAGGTTCCGGCCGTGTCGACCATGGTCGACGCCAAGGGCAACACCATCGCGTGGCTGTACTCGCAGCGCCGGTTCGAGGTGCCTTCCGACAAGATCGCCAACACCATGAAGTTGGCGATCGTCTCCATCGAGGACAAGCGCTTCGCCGACCACAACGGCGTCGACTGGAAAGGCACCCTCACCGGACTCGCCGGCTATGCCTCCGGGGATCTCGACACTCGCGGCGGTTCCACCATCGAGCAGCAGTACGTCAAGAACTACCAACTCTTGGTCACCGCCCAAACCGACGCCGAGAAGCGGGCAGCCGTCGAGACCACTCCGGCGCGCAAGCTGCGCGAGATCCGGATGGCGCTCACCCTGGACAAGACCTTCACCAAACCCGAGATTCTGACCCGGTACCTGAACCTGGTGTCGTTCGGCAACAACTCCTTCGGTGTGCAGGACGCGGCGCAGACGTACTTCGGCATCAACGCCTCGGATCTGAACTGGCAACAGGCAGCGCTGCTGGCGGGCATGGTGCAATCGACCAGCGCGCTGAATCCCTACACCAACCCCGAGGGCGCGCTGGCCCGGCGCAACCTGGTCCTCGACACCATGATCGAGAACATCCCGCAAGAGGCCGACGCATTGCGTGCCGCCAAGGCGCAGCCGCTGGGAGTGTTGCCGCAACCCAACGAATTGCCCCGCGGCTGCATTGCCGCCGGTGACCGTGCCTTCTTCTGCGACTACGTCCAGGAGTACCTGTCCCGCGCCGGGATCAGCAAGGACCAGCTGGCCAAGGGCGGCTACCTCATCCGCACCACACTGGACCCCGACGTCCAGGTCCCGGTCAAGGCGGCGGTCGACAAATTCGCTCCCCCGAACCTGGCCGGCATCTCCAGCGTGATGAGCGTCATCGCACCGGGCAAGGATTCACACAAGGTGCTGGCGATGGCCAGCAACCGCAAGTACGGCCTGGACACCGAAGCCGGTGAAACCATGCGGCCCCAGCCGTTCTCACTCGTCGGGGATGGCGCGGGTTCCATTTTCAAGATCTTCACCACGGCCGCAGCGCTCGACATGGGTATGGGCATCAACGCCCAACTCGACGTGCCACCCCGATTCCAGGCCAAAGGGCTGGGCAGCGGCGGAGCCAAAGGCTGTCCCAAGGACACCTGGTGCGTGATCAACGCCGGCAATTACCGCGGATCGATGAACGTGACCGACGCGCTGGCCACCTCCCCCAACACCGCCTTTGCCAAGCTGATCTCGCAGGTCGGGGTGAGCCGCACGGTCGACATGGCCATCAAGCTCGGCCTGCGGTCCTACGCCAATCCCGGCACCGCGCGTGACTACAACCCCGACAGCAACGAGAGCCTGGCCGACTTCGTCAAACGCCAGAACATCGGGTCGTTCACCCTGGGTCCGATCGAGGTCAACGCACTGGAACTGTCCAACGTCGCGGCCACGCTGGCCTCCGGCGGCGTGTGGTGCCCGCCGAACCCGATCGACAAGCTGATCGACCGCAACGGCAACCAGGTTTCCGTCACCACCGAGACCTGCGAACAAGTGGTGCCCGAGGGTCTGGCCAACACCCTGGCCAACGCGATGAGCAAGGACGCCGTGGGTAGCGGCACGGCAGCCGGCTCGGCCGGCGCCGCGGGCTGGGACCTGCCGATGTCGGGTAAGACCGGCACCACCGAGGCGCACCGCTCCGCCGGGTTCGTGGGTTTCACCAATCGCTACGCGGCGGCGAACTACATCTACGACGACTCGACGTCGCCGACGGATCTGTGTTCCGGCCCACTGCGCCATTGCGGCAACGGTGACCTCTACGGCGGCAACGAGCCGGCCCGGACGTGGTTCACCGCCATGAAGCCGATCGCCAACAACTTCGGCGAGGTGCACCTGCCGCCCACCGATCCGCGGTATGTCGAAGGATCGGCGGCCTCCCGGGTGCCGAGCGTGGCCGGGCTGGATGTGGACCAGGCGCGCCAGCGCCTACGGGACGCCGGTTTCCAGGTCGCCGACCAACCCAACTCGGTCAACAGCAGCGCCAAGTACGGCGAAGTGGTCGGAACCTCGCCCAGCGGCCAGACCATTCCGGGTTCGATCGTCACGATCCAAATCAGTAACGGCATCCCGCCGCCACCGCCGCCGCCGCCGGAGGACGGGCCGCCGGCTCCGATCGGTTCGCAGGTTATCGAGATCCCCGGGCTGCCGCCGATCACCATTCCACTGCTGGCTCCGCCGCCGCCTCCGTAGGGTTGTTGCGCTAGACACAAGCGATCAGTCGGCGACCGGCAGTAGGCTGCCTGCATGGCTGTTTCGCCCGTCCTGTTACGCACCGGTGCCGTCGCGCTCGGCTCGATCGTCGCCGGGATCGGTTACGCGGCGCTCATCGAACGCAACGCGTTCGTGCTGCGCGAGATCACCATGCCCGTGCTGAGTCCTGGGTCCACACCGCTGCGGGTCCTACATATCAGCGACCTGCATATGCTGCCCGGCCAGCGCCGTAAACAGGCCTGGCTGCGCGAGCTGTCCAGCTGGGAACCCGACCTGGTGGTCAACACCGGCGACAATCTGGCGCATCCCAAGGCGGTGCCGGCAGTGGTGCAGGCCCTGGGCGACCTGCTGCACCGGCCGGGCGTCTTCGTCTTCGGTAGCAACGACTACTTCGGGCCGCGCCTGAAGAACCCGGCCAATTACCTGATCAACCCGGGCCACCGCGTCCACGGCGAACCGCTGCCGTGGCAGGATCTGCGAGCGGCGTTCACCGAGCGCGGCTGGCTCGACCTCACCCATAACCGTCGCGAATTCGAGGTGGCGGGGCTGCATATCACCGCAGCCGGCGTGGACGACCCCCACATCGATCGGGACCGCTATGACACGATCGCGGGCCCGGCGAGCCCGGTCGCCAACCTGCGGCTGGGACTGACCCACTCACCGGAGCCTCGGGTGCTGGACCGCTTCGCCGCCGACGGCTATCAGCTGGTGATGGCCGGCCACACCCACGGCGGACAGCTGTGCCTGCCGTTCTACGGGGCCCTGGTCACCAACTGTGGGCTGGACCGGACGCGGGCCAAAGGGGCATCCCAGTGGGGCGCGACCATGCGGCTGCATGTCTCCGCCGGCATCGGGACTTCGCCGTTCGCGCCGGCGCGGTTCTGCTGCCGGCCGGAAGCGACCCTGTTGACATTGATCGCCAGCCCCATGGGCGGCCGGGACTCGAACAGGAACCTGGGCCGTTCGCAGCCCAAGGTCTCGGTGCGTTGAACGACCGGACCCGCATCGCCGTCCGCAGCCTGTCCCGCGATTGGACAGACAACGCGATCAGGCTGATCGAGGCTGATGCCCGGCGCAGCGCCGACACCCACCTGCTGCGCTACCCCCTGCCGTCGGCCTGGTGCGCCGATGCTGACGTCGCGCTGTATCTGAAGGACGAGACCACACACATCACCGGCAGCCTCAAACACCGGCTGGCGCGGTCGTTGTTTCTGTATGCGCTGTGCAACGGCTGGATCGGGGAGAACACCACGGTGGTCGAGGCGTCGTCGGGTTCGACAGCGGTATCGGAGGCCTACTTCGCGTCGCTGCTGGGCCTGCCGTTCGTCGCGGTGATGCCGGCGGCGACCAGCGCCGCCAAGGTAGCACTCATCGAATCGCAAGGCGGCCGTTGCCATTTCGTGGAGAATTCCAGTCAGGTCTACGCCGAGGCGGAACGCGTCGCAGCCGAAACCGGCGGTCATTATTTGGACCAGTTCACCAATGCCGAGCGCGCCACCGACTGGCGCGGCAACAACAACATCGCCGAGTCGATCTTCGCGCAGATGCTCGAGGAGAAGCACCCCGTCCCGGACTGGATCGTGGTCGGTGCCGGAACCGGCGGAACCTGCGCGACGATCGGGCGCTACATCCGCTATCGGCGGCACGCGACCCGGTTGTGTGTCGTGGACCCGGAAAATTCGGCGTTCTTCCCCGCATACGCCGAAGGTCGGTCCGACGTCGTGATGTCCGCGTCGTCGCGGATCGAGGGCATCGGCCGGCCGCGGGTCGAGCCGTCGTTTCTGCCCAGCGTGGTCGACCGCATGGTGTCGGTCCCCGACGCCGCGTCGATCGCGGCCGCCCGCCACGTCAGTAGCGTGCTGGGACGCCGGGTGGGGCCGTCCACGGGCACCAACCTGTGGGGAGCGTTCGGCTTGCTCGCCGAGATGGTCGCCGACGGCGGCAGCGGCTCGGTGGTCACCCTGCTCGCCGACAGCGGCGACCGCTACGCCGACACCTACTTCGACGACGACTGGGTCGGTGCGCAGGGGCTCGATCCGAGCGGTCCGGCCCGGGCCTTGGTCGAGTTCGAACGCTCCTGCACCTGGGACCCTGAGCCGGCGGTTTGGCGAGTCGACGGGCGGGTGCGATAGGCTGTCGTGGCTTCAAGCGGGGTGTGGCGCAGCTTGGTAGCGCGCTTCGTTCGGGACGAAGAGGCCGTGGGTTCAAATCCCGCCACCCCGACTCGACAACGGCGTTCCGGCGCCTATGCGGTAACCAGGCTATTCGTGGCGAGCGGTGTTCCGAAGTAACCGACATCGGGATCGACGACGACAGTCTTGGCTTGGCCTTGGCGCGCCAGGACGTCGAGGGCCATCTGCTCGAACGAGATCTTCTCCGGCCCGCCGACATTCTCGATGCCACCCAGCGGCTTGCCTTCCGCCACCCTGGCCACCGCAGCCGCGAGGTCGGCGGCGGCGATCGGCTGGATCAGCGCGTCCGGGACGCGCACTTCGTCGCCGACCGTCATCGACGCCACGATGGCGTCGGTGAACTCCGCGAACTGGGTGGCCCGCACGATCGAGTAGGGCAGCCGCGCTTCTTCGATGAGCTTCTCCTGGGCGACCTTCGCCCGCAGGTAACCGCTGTCGGGCAGCTGATCGCAGCCGACGATCGACACCGCGACGTAGTGCCCGACGCCGGCCGCCCGCGCGGCGGCCACCAGGTTGGTGGTCGACTTCGTGAAGAACTCCATCACCGGATCGTCGTCGAAGGAGGGTGAGTTCGACACGTCGACAACGACGTCGGCCCCGCTCAGAGCGTCGGCGAGGCCCGCTCCGGTCAGCGTGTTGACACCGGTGCTGGGCGATGCCGCCACCGTCTGGTGACCGTGTTCCCGCAGCTTCTCGACCACTTGCGACCCCAGGATGCCCGTGCCACCAATCACCACGACCTGCATCGCTTCCCCCTTTTCCAAAGATGCCGATACCGTTTAGATGACGTGCGCATGGGCCAGCGCGAACAGTAGCGCGACCCAGCCCGCGGAGATCGCCAGCCCGGCGATCGCCAGTCCCCGGCCCTCTTCGGGATTCTTGATCTGAACCAATGCGGTGACGGCGCAAACGACGCTCAACACCAGCGCCCCCACGACGCTGAACGCGAACGCCGCCGACGCATAGCCGTTGGTGGCACGCTCCGGCGCGGCGCCGGCAACCGACAGTGGGCGGGTGGTTGTCATCTCGGCTGTATCCCTTCGTCGCCGCGTGTCACTGCCGACGAGCATCCGAGCCAGCGCTTGGAAGATTCTCAACGGATTCTTGGAGCCGTGGCCGGAACCGCACTCTGGTTCCATGGCGGGGCGCCAGCATGATGGAGCGGCGCACGATGCGCTCGGGCAGGTCGTCGACGGCACTGAAGTCGCCCTCGCGCAACAGTAGGTGCACCACGGTGACCAGCTCTCGAATCGAAAAAGCCGCTCCCAGACAACGTTTCACGCCACCACCGAACGGCACCCAGGCGTAGGTTTGCGGGTGCACCCCGAGGAATCGGTCGGGCCGGAACTCGTTGGGATGGTCATAGACATCGGGATTGCGGTTGATGGCGATGATGTGGACGACGATGCGCGTCCCGGCATCCACGAGGTAGTCGCCGATGCGAAATGGTTGGGCGGCAACGCGTGCCGTGACTGGCGCGGGCGGCCGTATCCGCAACGTCTCGTTGATCACCGCCGTGGTGAACGCGTCCGCACCGCTGACGGCTTCGTCTCGCACTCGCCGCAGCGCCTCGGGATGGTGCAGCAAGAGATCGAATACCCAGGCCAGCGTGGTCGCGGTGGTTTCGTGGCCGGCCAGCATCAAGGTGATCAAATCGTCGCGAATCTCGTTGTCGGACAATCCTTTACCATCCTCGCCGCGCGCGCACATCAGCAATGCCAGGATGTCGCGTTGCTCGGTCAAGCTCGGGTCGTCGCGCCGTCGGGCGATCAGCGGCATGACGACGTCGTCGATCTCCCGAAAGGCCCGGGCCCGCGATGGCCACACGCGTAATGTGCCCAAGCGCCGAAGTGCGTAGCGAACCGTCAACTGCTCCGAGACACCGAGGTTCAGCAGACGTTCGAACGGCCGGCCCAATCGCCGCACCTCGTCGGGATCGCGCACACCGAAAACCACCTTGACGATCACGTCCAGCATCAGCGCCCGCGCCGCCGGCAGCAGCGCGAACGGACGGTCGACGGGCCAACTGCGCATAGCCGCGCCGGTGGAGTCTTCGATGATCGGCACGTAACCGTTGAGGGCGGTTCCATGTAACGGGGGTGTCAGGAGTTTGCGGCGCCGCAGATGCTCCGGCTCCTCCTGCACAAACATCGACCCGGACCCGTAGATCGCCGCCGCGGGGCCCACGCCCTCGCCGCCGAGCAGGACGTCGGCGGGAGCGGTGAAAACCTCTTTCACCAGCGCCGGATCGGACACGATCGCGACGTCTCCCAAGGTGAGGATCGGCATCGTCATGATCGGGCCGTAGCGGCGGATCAGCCGCAGCATCCGGCGTTCCCCGCCCACCAGATAGGCAACCGCATACGCCGCCGCACAAGCCGTACGAAACGGGCGCGGGGCCGGCAGCCCCGGTGGCCGGCGGTTCACGTCCGGTGGGCCGGCCAAATCACGCTCCGAATCGGGCTCCAAATCTGGTGAAGCAGCCACGCCCACGACACAACACGGCGCCGCCGGCCAGGTCAAGACCGGCCGAGCCGGTCACACACAGTCGGCGCACACCGGAAGCTCGCCGGCCGAACTGCGCAACCGGCTGCGGTGCTGCACCAGGAAACAACGTGAGCATGTGAATTCGTCGGCACGCTGGGGAATCACCGCTACCGATAGTTCTTCACCGGAAAGATCCGCACCCGGCAGTTCGAAGAATGGCGCCTCGTTCGGATCGTCGTCGGCGACGGCAGTGGACAATTTGGGCAGGACTGGTGTCAGTTCGCGCAGAACCGAACCGTCCGCGGTCTCGGCGTCGGACACACGGCGTGCATCGTAATCGCTAGCGGTCGGCATGGTGCGTTCCTTCCTGCGCAGTGACCGGGTTTCACCTGCTGTGGTCACCCCGTGGCAGAGTCAATACCCCATTCGGATATCGGCCACACCTGTCAACAGAAAGAAATTGCCGACGCTTGCAAGGCGCGTCGATCGATAGTCAACTCTCCAAAGAGGCCGACTCAGCGGGCCGGGATTTCCATCCCGTGCCAGCCGTTGGGCATGGTTTGGGGCTCCCCGGATCCATAAGCCGGGATTCGGCTGCGTGAGACTGCCAGCCCGAACCAGGGCGACATGACGGCCACCACCAGGATCACCGCGGCCACCACCTCATGCCCAGTTGCCAGCAGCACCAGGCCGGCGACGAGTCCGACTGCCCAGATGCCCGCGGCCACCAAACCGGGCACGTTGGCGCCGCGCTCGCCGGCCATCGACCGCGGCGTGCGGCCAGCACAAACGGCGCTACTTTCGGTGTCAAGCATGCTCAACTCCCCAGCTATATCGGTGTGGCCACCACCATAGCCTATGGAAACTATTTCCACATCGTCTAATCTGTAATCGTTCTGCCGGATGGCTGTGAGGTCGCTGCCAATGACTACCCAGCGTCCTGTGGCCCTCAAACCGGGTGGCCGGCCACATACCGGGGTATCACTGGTCGGTGAGTGATACCGCCTTGCTGGTCATCGACATGTTCAACGACTACCGCCATCCCGACGCCGAACAGCTGGCGACCAACGTCGCGGCCATCATCGATCCGCTCGTGGGGCTGGTGGGCGACGCCGAACACAACCGCGGCGTCGATCTGATCTATGTCAACGACAACCACGGCGACTTCACCGCCGACCATCGTGCCATCATTTCGGCCGCGCTGGATGGCGAGCGTCCTGACCTGGTCAAACCGCTGGTGCCGAAGGCCGGCTGCCGAATCATCACCAAGGTGCGCCACAGCGTGTTCTATGCCACCGCACTGGAGTATCTGCTGGATCGGCTGAAGACCCGGCGCATCGTGCTTGCCGGTCAAGTCACTGAGCAGTGCATCCTCTATAGCGCGCTCGACGGCTACCTGCGCCACTACGACGTCGTGGTCCCGGCCGATGCCGTCGCGCACATCGACGAGGAGCTCGGCGCCGCCGCGCTGAAGATGATGGAACGCAACATGAGCGCCACGTTGCTGCCCGCGGAGCGCTGTCTGCGGTGAGCGTTTGCGATCGGCCCAACCGGGGAATGCGGGCGCTCTAGCTTAGCTATTAGCCGAGAGGTAACCAGATGACACGACGTCAGTCCGAGAAAACCGAGTCCGACGTGGAGTTCGACCCACATGTCGCCAAGTCGCGAGCCGGCCGCGACGCCGAGGGCAGCTACGTCGGACGCGGCTCCGCCGACGACGACTTCGGCAGCGGAGAAACCGGCGCGGAGGCGCGCAGTCAAGAGGAGTGACCCGTCGGGGCTGTAGAAGCTGCTGGGCAACGATGTCCTCTTGCGCGGCCTTGGCCGCCTGCGCATACCGTGGCTCTGTTTTCGGCACTGCCGTGTCGAGTGTGCAATGACGGCTTTGAGAGTGTACGGAGGGCGGTAACCGCCCGCGATCGGCCGCCGTGACGGCACGGTCGGCGGCACCACCGCACAGTCGTACCCGCCAGCCGCCGACCCACCCGCACCGGCACGCGGTTTCCATCTGCCCACACCGGTACGCAGCCCCACGACCACTGTGAGCGACAAAATCGGTGCGGCGTCACACCAAAGTTGTCGCTATGAGGTGGGCAAACTGAGCACCGCCTAGGCCTGGGCCCGATGTGAACGATGTGATTGCGGCGGGCGCAGGGACCCGCGTTGACTAGAGCAACACCGTTTTCGAGGCCCGGTCCAGGTCCACCAGCAGCGCCCGATGATCCGAGATCGGCATCAGCTCGGCCGCCGCCGCGCCGGCACGAAGACCGGGATCGTCGGTCAGGATGTGGTCGAGTTGCCGGTCGGGGGCGGACGCCGGAAACGTCGCGGCCGTTGCCAACGGCCGCATCCGCGACCATCGGCGCACCGCGGCCGGAGTCAGGTTGAGGTCCCCGGTCAGCAGCCGCGGTCCGGGGAAGCCGCGCACGTCGTGAACCAGGCGGCGTAGCTGCCACCGGTTCCAGCCGGGCACGAACGACAAGTGGGTATTGGCCACCGTGATCGGCCCCAAGGGCGTATGCAGGCGAGCGATGACGGCCGCCCGCGGCTCCTCGTCAACGATCATCACCTTGTCCGGCCCGGGCAGATACATCGGGAAGCGCGCCGGAATGCGGGGCAATCGCACCACCTGCCAGCTGGCCGCAGGAAAGCGCGACAGCAGCGCGATGCCGTACGCCGCGGTCCCAGGTTGTTCATCGCCGGTTGCGGCCATCCACGTCGCACCGGGCGTGCCCGAGATCGCGGCCACAAACCGATGCGCCACCGCGCCCATGGCTTCGGCGGCCGCCGCGGTGAGGTCGGCCCGGCCCGATCGCGGCTGGTCGCAGTCCACTTCCTGCAACGCCAACACGTCGGGGTCGAGACGGCGCACGCAGTCGCACAACCGCTGCACCGCCACCCCGTCGCCGACCGTGCGGCCGTGCAGGATGTTGAAGGTCGCCACCCGCATGGCTACCGGTCGGCTAACGGCATGGCCGCGGCTCGGGCGCCTTTGCCCGGTGCCGCGGCCCGCAATGTTGTCGCCCGGCCAGGCGCCCTAGTTCGGCAAGGTCCCGCTCGGCGTGGCTTTGTCGGATGTAGATGGTCAGGTCGGCGACCCGCTGCGCATGGCGACCGTCCTCACACAGCGGTCCCGGCCCCAGGGCGCGGCCAGTCCGGGTGATGGCCTCGTCAACCGCGTGTTCCACGATGGCGCGGGCACGACGAGCCAGCAATTGCGCGGTGTCGGACCGGTCAAACGGATCACTGTCGATCCGCTCCGCGGCGCTGGCCAGGACCGCTTCTCCGGCGGCGAGCGCGGCGTCGACCGCGCCGAGATGCGCCAGCGCGTAGGCGTCGGCCGACTGGCTTCCGGCGCAGCGGTACAAGGGGTCGGCGACCCGGCGGGCGCCGCCCAGCCAGCACGCCGCCACTCCGATCGCGGCGTGCCAGAAACCGGGCCGGTTCGGGTAGGCGTCGGGTTCCCCCACCGCCATCGCATGGACGTTGCTGAACTGCACCGATCGGGTGTCGCTGCCGGCCATCCCGGGGTTCCACCAGGTGCTCGGCAAGGGTTTGACGACGGGGTCGGTGACGGTCACCGCGAACAGGCCCCGCTTGCCATCGTCCAGCACCGCGGTAACCAGCGCGTGCGTGCAGAACCCGGCGCCCGAACACCACAGCTTAATGCCGTTGAGGACATATTCGTCGCCGGCGATGCGGCTGGCCCGCAGCACCGCGTCGGCGGACTCGGCCACCCACACGCCCCACAGCTGACCTGGTTGCGGCGGCTTACCGCCCAACTCGTTGAGAATGGCGCCGGCGTCGACATGGGCTTCGGCGATGCGGGCCGCCGCGATGTCCTCCTCGGCCAACTGCGCCAGGCGCTGCCAGCGTTCGGCGGTGCGCCCCGAGGCCGGCAGCGGCAAGTCCAGCCGCCCCGACTCCAGCCAATGCTCCACCAGCCCAGCCGTCACGGGCGCACCCGCCCGTCGCGAACGAAAGTCACCACCGCGGCCCGTGCGTAGCAACTCGGCGCTATGGGTGACATACGTTGCTGATACCCGATTTCGGCGGGTGATTAAACGGCTGCCCGATAGTCCCCGGCAGTCACGGTCGGCCGGGTTGCCGACGACTCCGGCAGGGTATGCACTACCCACAATGACTGAGCCCACCAGCCGCACCGGCGGTGCCGAGTACCCGGGGCTGCGGGAATCGTTACGCCACGCCGCGTCAGCCCTCAAGGAACACGGGCCGCACTTCGCGTTGGCCGGCAGCTACGCGTTATGGGCTTATGGCGCACCGGAACCCAGTCACGACGTCGACATCGTGGTCGCCGAGGCCGACGTGGCGGCTGCGGCCGCCACGCTCGCCGACGCCGGTTTCTGTATCGAACGCCCACCGGAAGACTGGCTGCTCAAGGCGCGCAACGGCGAGTGGGTTGTCGACGTGCTACACCGGGTCAACGGTGAGCCGGTGCGGCCGGCGGACCTCGACGGCGCCGAAGAGCGTGTGGTGCTTGCCATTTCGATGCCGGTATTGCCGCCCACGACGGTCTTCACCCAGAAGTTGCGCGCCATGACCGAACATCACTGCAACTTCGCCGACCTGATACCGGCCGCCCGCGCGGTGCGCGAACAGCTGGACTGGGACCACCTCGAGAAGGCCACCGACGACAACGATTTCGCGGCCGCATTCCTGATGCTGGCCGGCCGGCTCGGCCTACGCGGCTGAGAGCGTCACGTCTGCCCGCCGCCACTGGCGCCCAGCGTCCGCTGCATGTCCGGCTTCATCGCCGCCAGCTGGGCTCCCCAGTAGCCCCAGCTGTGCACGCCGTTGTTGTCGAGGTTGAACACGGCGTTGTGGCCGCCGGCAGCGGTATAGGCATCTTTGAACGCGAAATTGCTTTGCAGCACCACCTGTTCGATGACCTGTCCCGGGATACTGCCCTGGCCGATTTCGGAGGGGGTGCCATTACCGCTGTAGACCCACAGCCGGGTGTTGTTGGCGGCCAATCGTCCGGCCTGCACGGTGGGGTCGTTGCGCTGCCACCCGGGACCGCCCGTCGGTCCCCACATATCTTGCGGGTTGAACCCGCCTTCGTTGTTCATCGCCAATCCGATCAGCGTCGGGCCGTTTCCGCTGGACGGCGTCATATAGGCCGACAGCGAGGCGGCATAGGCGAACTGCTGCGGGTGATAGGCCGCCAAGATCATCGCCGACGACCCGGACATCGAGACGCCGACCACGGCGTTGCGGGTCGACCGCACCCCCCTGCTCGCCAGGTAAGCGGGCAATTCGCTGGTCAAGAAGGTTTCCCACTTGTAGGTCTGGCCGTTGGCCGATCCGTACCAGTCGGAGTAGAAGCTGGACCGCCCGCCGACCGGCGCCACCACCGATATGCCGGAACCCGCATATTCGTCGAAGGCGTTGGTCTCGATGTCCCAGCCGCTGCGGTCGTCGCGGGCGCGCAGGCCGTCGAGCAGATAAACGGCCGGGGCTCCGCCGGATTGGAACTCCACGGTGATGTTGTGGCCCATGCCCGCCGACGGCACTTGCAGAAACTCCGGCGCGGCCGCCCGCGCCTTCGGTTCGCCCCCGACCACACCCACCAGCCACGGCAGCGCGGCGGCCGTGACTGCGGCGACGGTTAATCGACGCTTCCAACGATTGTCCCGATTGTTCTGGGTGCCCATTCCCGGCTCCTTTCATCGCAGGATTGGTGTTCGCTCGCTCAGGTGCCGGGCCAAGCCGCGCCCTACCGACCAAACCGGGTTGCGGGTACCCCGGCCCGCAGGGTTTCAACCGCCGGAAGTGACGACGGCCGGGTCGATTCGGGGCCGATCCGAGGCGCCGAAAAATTCAGGGTTTGGGTATGCGGATGGGTGGGCACTTCCTGCGGCATGAATGCCTCTCGTATTGTCCGTCTCGTCGGTCCCGCGGCAGCCGCCGCAGGGGTCCTCAGCGCTACCGTCCTGCCGGCTACTGCCATCCCCACCGCCTCCGCCCAATCGTGCCCCGACGTCGAGGTGGTGTTCGCCCGCGGCACCGGCGAACCACCCGGTGTCGGCCCTACCGGACAGGCCTTCGTCGACGGCCTGCGCTCCCGTCTGGTCGCCCGCTCGATGGGCGTCTACGCGGTCAACTACCCCGCCAGCGACCAGTGGGACACCGGCGTCGACGGCGTCCGCGACGCCGGCGCACACGTCGTCTCCACCGCCGGCAGCTGCCCCAACACCAAAATGGTGCTCGGCGGTTACTCTCAGGGCGCGGCGGTGATGGGCTTCGTCACGTCCCCGGCGGTGCCGGACGGCGTCGACCCGGCGACCGTGCCCAAACCGCTGGCACCCGACGTCGCCAACCACGTCGCCGCCGTCGTGCTGTTCGGACCACCCAACGTTCGGGCCATGAACTTCCTCGGTGAGCCGCCGGTCACCATCGGCCCGGCCTACCAGGGCAAGACCATCAAGGTCTGCGCCCCCGAAGACCCGGTGTGCTCCGACGGCATGAACTTCGCCGCGCACAACACCTACGCCGACGACGGCGGCATGATCGGCAAGGGCGTCGACTTCGCCGCCAGCCGCCTGGGCGCAGGTCCCGGCGGACCCATGACCGTCGCGTCTCCGGGCGGCGGCTTCGGCAACTGACTCACGGCTGCCCGTTCCACCCGGTGACGCGGTGGGTGCGCCCAATGTGCCCCATCACCCCACAGCACCCACCGCGTCACACCGCGTCCCCCGACGGCGAGATGATCTGGCGTACCAGCCATTTCGCGTCATCGCGGATTAGCCGGCGCGCCAGTTCCGCCAGGATCCGCGGATGCCACGCGGCGCCGGCCAGCTGGCTGAGGTGGTCGAGAGCCACATCCACCCTGGCCAGTGCGCGGTGCATCCGGGAACTGCCGGCGCCAACCGGTTCCGGCAGCATCGTGGTAACCCGCACCCCGCTCTGGCCCAACTCGCCTTGCAGCGTCTGGGCGAAGTCTCTGAGAAAAGCCGCGCTGGCCCGGTACAGCGCCACATAGTGGTCCGAGTGATCCCAGCGAGCCGGGTGGGGCGATGCGGCTCTGGCCGGCGACACGGTCAAGATGATGCCGCCGCGGCCGTGCACAACCATCTCCTCGGCCAGCAGCCGAGCCAGTCTCATGGTCTGCCCGATGCCGGCCACCATCTCCTGCAGCACGTTTTCCAAGCTGTCGTCGGGGTCATAGCCGTCGACCGGTGAGTTCAGCGCGGCCGCCACCACGGGTTGCCGCGCCGCCCGCACCCGCCGGTACAACATGTCGGGCCGCTCGGCGAGCCGCGCGTCGACCTGGATCGGCTGAACGTTGGTGCCCAGACCGCTGAGAGCGTCCGCCGCCGTGTGGATCTCATCGACGGAGTCGACGACGATGAGGTCGTATCCGCGCCGGGCGAACTGGCTCGCAAAGGCGAAACCCACGCCGCTGCTGGCACCGGTGACCAGGGCCAACCCGCCGGGCGAGTTTTCGCCGCGCTGGTGCGGTCTTCGGTCACGCCAGTGTGGGTCACTACTGTGTGCGGCCGGGCGAATGGGTATGACCCTGTTATCAGTCAATGACACGTCCTCCACGCTTGCCGGTCCCGAGCGCCGGCATCCCCCAGCCCAGGTCCTACCCGGTGAAACCGCGGTTAAAGTTAAACATCGGTTCAGAACCCCCGCGGCGTGCCGTTTCCCAGATACCTCAGCCCGGCGGCGCGGATTCCTGCTGGATCCAGCAGGTTTCTGGTGTCCAGGACGACGGCCGCGGGCGCCTCCCGGGCAATGGAATACCAGTCCAGATCGCGAAATTGCGGCCACTCGGTGAGTACCAGGATGCCGTCGGCCGCCTTGGCGGCCCGGTAAGGTTCGTCGACGGCGGTGACCTCGGCCCGTTGCAGGATCACCGGGTCGATGTTGGCCAGCTGCGGGTCGTAAGCCATCACCTGTGCGCCCGCCCGGGCCAGCTCGGCGCACGCTGTCAACGCGGGAGAATCCCGGGTGTCGCTGGTCCTGGCCTTGAAGGTCAATCCGAGTGCGGTGATCCGGCAGCCGGACAACGGACGGCCCAGCGCGCGGCGCAGGGCGCCGGCAATCCGGTCGGCCTGCACGGCGTTGGTGACCCGGGCCGCCTCGACTTCGGCCAAGGACACGCCGTGACCGCGTGCGGTGTGCACCAGCGCCGCGGTGTCCTTGGGCAGACATGAGCCCCCCCACCCGGGGCCCGGCCGCAGGAATTCGGCTCCGATCCGGGGGTCGGCGCCCATGCAGCCGGTGACGTCCTCGATATCGGCGCCGACCCGAGTGCACAGCGCCGCCAGCGAGTTCGCGTAGGAAAGTTTCACCGCCAGAAAGGCGTTGCTGGCGTACTTGGCCAGCTCGGCGCTCTCCGGCGTCATCCGCAACACCGGCTCGGTCTCCGGGCCGTATGTCTCCCGAACACGTTGCGCCGCAACGTCGTCCAGGGTGCCGATGACCAGCCGGTCCGGATTCCGGAAATCGTGCACGGCATGTCCCTCGCGCAAGAACTCCGGTGTCGATACGACTCGAATACCGGTGCCGCGCAGTCGATTAGCCACTGTCGAGGTAGTCCCGACGGGCACCGTCGACTTCAGCGCGACGATGGCGCCGCATCGAAGGACAGCTGCGAGCCGGTCGACCACCGAGTGCACCGCGCCCAGATCCGCCTGTCCGTCGCCAGCGCTTGGCGTCGGTGCGCAGACGAAGACGACGTCGCGGTCGGCCAATACTTCGAAACTCGCGCTGAAGCTCAACAACCGACGAGAAAGCCCGGCCCGCAGTAACTTCGGCAATTCGGGTTCGTCGATCACCGGTGTTCCTGCCGAGAGTTTCCGCACCTTGTCGTCGTCGATGTCGACGGCGATCGTGGGTAACCCGCGTGCGGCCATGCAGACCGCGGTGGTCAGACCGACGTAGCCGACCCCGACCACGCCGACTCGCGGCGGGGCACTCATGCGGCCGCCTTCAGCAGTCGCCGGCCGGCCTCGAGCACCGTGGCCACATCGATGCGCAACAGCCCCGGGTCGGGCATGTCACCGTGCGGATCGCCGAGGCCGCCGGCCCACAGCGCGACGTGCGGCGCGGGTCCACGCGGACCCCAGCGGGCTGGAGCGGTGGGCCCGAAGAGCACCACGGACGCGGTGCCGGTCGCGGCGGCCAGGTGCCCGACGCCGGTGTCGCCGCAGATCACCAGCCGGCTGTCGGCGACCAGCGCGGCCAGCCTCGGCAGGTCCAGCGCCCCGGCCAGGACGGCGTTCGACGGCAGGCCCGCGCGCCGGGCGACGTCGTGCGCCAGGTCGGATTCGCCGGCCGATCCGGTGACCACGACGGGGTGACCGTCGCCGGCCAGTGCCGCGGCCACGGCCGCGAAGCGCCCCGCCGGCCACCGTCTCGCCGCCGCCGAGGCCCCCGGATGGATCACCACCGCACCGGTGGGGCCGTGTCTGATCGGTGGCCGCTGGACGGTCACATCGCTTGGCTCACAAGCGATTCCAGCCCATTGCAGCAGCGAGCACCAGCGGTCCACCTCGTGCGCGCCGCGTCGCCAGGGCGGTCCCGCCAGCTCGGGATGACGACGGTGCCGATGGGTGATCACCGCCTCGGGTCGCCATCTCAGGAGGTGGTCGATGCTTTCCGGCCCGCTGCCGTGCAGATTGACCGCCAGCGCGGGCGGTTTCGGCAACGGACGCACATCCCCCAGGCCCGCCGTCGGCAACACGTCGTCGACGGCACCGGTAAGCAGCGCCAGGTCCCGATAGCCGTCGGGCGCCGCGAGGGTGATCCGGGCGCCGGGATAGTGCCGGCGCAGCCCGCGCAGCGCGGGCACCGCCGTCAGCAGGTCTCCGAGGCCGAGGGCCCGCAGCACCACGACCGTGGCGCCCGGCGACGCTACGGCCACGAGGACTCCGTGGATGAGCAGACCACGAGCTCGCGCACTTCACACCCGGGTGGCTGGGATAACGCGAAAACCACCGTCGCCGCGACGTCTTCGGGTTTGTTGAGCTTGGCGTCGGCCGGCGGCTTGTACTGTTCGGTGCGGCCGTCGAAGAACGGCGTGTACATGCCGCCGGGAATCAGCAGCGTCACCCCGACCTGCCCGGCCAGTTCGGCCGCCAAGGCCCGGGTGAACCCGACGACACCGAACTTGGAGGCGCAGTAGGCGGTGGCGTCACTGACCGCTTTGATGCCCAGGGTGGAGGCACAGGTGACGATGCGGCCGTGGCTGGCCCTGACGTAGGGAAGTGTGGCGCGGACGACGGCCGCGGTGCCGACCAGGTTGACCGCGATCACCTGTTCCCACTCCTTGGCGGGTACCTGCCCGAGGGTGCCGCAGGAGTCGATGCCGGCCGCGGTGAACACCCCGGCGATCCGGCCGCCCACCCGGTCGGCCAGTGACTCGACGGCCGCCGCGACCGCGCCGGTGTCGGCCAGGTCGGCGGCCGCGTACGGCACGTCGGCCGCCGGGGGTTTCTTGTCGATGACCAGCGGCGTGCCGCCGCGACGAGCCACCGCGGCGACGGTGGCCGCGCCCAGTCCGGAGGAACCTCCCGAGATCAGCACGGCTCCAAGGGGATTCGTCACGTCGGTCATGTCAGGTCCTTTCGTTACGGCCAGCGCCCGAACTCGCGGCGGCGATTAACCGGGACGAGGAGTAGCCGGCCACGGTGGGCAGGATCACCACCTCACCGCCGTGGCGGCGCACCACGGCGGCTTCGGGGAGGTCGGCCGGCGCATAGTCGCCGCCCTTGACCCAGATGTCGGGACGCAGGTTTTCCAGCAGCCGCTCCGGAGTCGGCTCGTCGAAGATCGCCACCGCGTCGACGCAGGCCAGGGCGCCCAGTACCCGCGCCCGGTCGACGTCGCGCATCACCGGACGCCCGTCGCCTTTCAGCGCGCGCACCGACTTGTCGGAGTTGACCAGGACGATCAGGGCGTCACCGAGTTCGCGGGCCTGCCGCAGCAACCTGATGTGCCCGGTGTGCAGCAGGTCGAAGCAGCCGCCGGTGGCCACCACGGTGCGGCCGTCCCGGCGCAACCGCTCGGCCAGCGCCGCCGGATCCAGGCCGGCGGGGTCTTCGATCCGGGCGCCGGTTGGCAACACAGCGCGCGGGACGGGGGTCGATACCGCGGCCGCACCGCCGGTGGCCACGAAGCGGGCGGCGTCGGCGACGGCGGCGACCACGGCGGCGATCGGCCCCGCCCCGGCTCCCAAGGCGGTGGCCGCGGCGACGGCGAAGCGATCGCCCGCTCCACAGACATCGCCGGCGGCCGCTGCCGGCTGCGGGACCCTGACGTGCTCGGCGTCGCCGTCGGCTCCGTACACCCAGGCGCCGTGCTCGCCGTGGGTGATGCACACCAGTTGCGCACACCATCTGCTGCGGAGCAGTTCTCCGGCCCTGCTGTCGCCGCAGAAGTGCTGTGCCTCTTGCTGATTCGGAGTCACCAGGACACATCCCGGCACCGGTGCGGCGCCACGCGGATGCGGGTCCCAGACCACCGGGATCCGCGGTGCCAGCCGGCTCAGCACTCCTCGTATCTCCGGCAGCGCGGTGACACCGCCGCCGTAGTCGGCCACACAGATCGCTCCGGCACCGGCCAGCGCCTCGGTGACCTCGTCGGCCAGCGGCCGGCTGACCGGGGAACCGTCGCCGCCGTCGAGGCGCAGCAGCGACTGTCCCCGCGCCCGAATCCTGGTCTTGGTCACGGTGGTTCCGCGCATCGGCAGCCCCAGCACCCGCACCCCGGCAGCGGCCAGCAGGCCCTGCAACTGCCGGCCGGCGTCATCGTCGACGATCCCGGTGACCAGCACCACTCCCGTTTCGGTGCGCGCCGCCAGCAGGGCGGCCAGCCCGGCCCCGCCCGGCCGTTGCCTCAGCTGCCCGGCGTCGACCACCGGGACCGGGGCCTCCGGGCTCAGCCTGGTGGCCGACCCGTCTATATCGATGTCGAGCATCGAATCACCAATGATCACAAGCGGTTTCATGCTCTCTCCGAACTCAGCAGCACGTCGTCGACCGCCATGCATAGCGCATGTACCAACAGCAGGTGGATCTCCTGCACGGTCGCCGTCGTCGGGGCGTCCACGGTGACCGCGTCATGGCACATCGACGCCAGCACGTTGGGGGCCGGCCCGGTCAGGCCCCAGGTGAGCATGTCGAGGTCGTGTGCGGCCTTGACGGCTGCCAGCACATTTCGGCTGCTGCCGCTGGTCGACAGCGCCACCAGCACGTCGCCCCGCCGGCCGTGGGCACGCACTCCCCGGGCGAACACCTCCTCTTCGCCGTAGTCGTTGGCGATGGCCGTCAGCGCCGAGGTGTCCGCGTGTAAGGCTATGGCCGACAACGGGATCCGCTCGTCGCGAAACCGTCCGACGAGTTCGGCCGTCAGGTGCTGGGCCTCGGCGGCGCTGCCGCCGTTGCCGCATGCCAGTAGCCGGCCGCCGCCGCTCAGCACCCCCGCCAGCTGCCGGCCCCACCTGCGCAGGCGCGGCGCCTGCGCACTGGTCCGGCCGACCGCATCCCGCAACGCGTCGAAGTGCACTTCGATCATGGCGGTCCTCCTCTCCACCGCACCGCAGCCAGCAGTTCGGCGTCTTTGATTCCGTCCAGGCAGGGATGGCCGGGCACCGAGCAGACCCGGGCCCGGCTGGCGCGACACGGCGCGGACTGGTCGCCGAGCACACTGACCCGCCGGCCGTAGGGACGCCACTGTGCGGCCGGGACGACGGGCGCGAACAACGACACCACCGGGGTTCCGACGGCGGCGGCTAGGTGCGCCGGCCCGGTGTTGGGCGCCACGACCACGCGCGCCGCCGCGAACACCGCCGCCAATTCCGCCAGGCTGGTCCGGCCGCCCAGGTCGACGGCCGCATCGCCGGCCACCGCGGCGGCCAGCGCGGCCTCGCCGGGACCACCTGTGACGACCACGCGGTAGCCGGCGCCGGCCAGCGCCGCCACCATGGCCGCGCTGCGGTCCTGGCTCGGTTGCCGCGCCGGCACGGCGGCGCCGGGATGGAATGCCACGAACGGGTCCCGGCCGATCCGGGTCGACAGCCGGCTCGGCAGCGGATCGAGCGCCCGGATCCGCAGCGCGCCGTCGTCGCCGGGTGGCAGCGGACAACCGGCCGCGGCGGTCAGCGACAGCGCCCGCTCCGGCTCGGGGACTCCGCTGGGCGCCTGGTATCGCAGATCCAGCAGCGCGCCGGGGTAGTCGGTGCTGATCGCGCCGACCCAGGGCACCGACGCCATCTTGGCCAGCAACGCCAGCGGCAGCGGCGACTGGTGGAACGACGTGAAGATGTACAAGCGTGCCGGCGCGATGTCGCGCAGCTGCTTGACCAACCCTTCCGCGTGGGCGGCGGTCAGCTCGGGCGAGTCGAAATCCACCCAAGGCGCCTGCCATTCCACGATCTCGTCGACGCCGACCAGCAGTTCGGCCGCATCGCGGCCGCGTGGCCCGACCAGCATGACGACCCGGTCGTGGTACGCGGCCACCGCCCGCGCCGCGGGGCCGGTGATCAGCACGTCGCCGGCACTGTCGAGCCGCGCCACCATCGCGGTACTCGAGGCGGTCTTCATCGGCACTCCCGCAACACCAGCGATGCGGCCTCGTCCAGGGTCGCGGCCACCCGCGCGCGAGCCTGCGCGCGATCGATTTCGTCCGGCAGGGTGCGCGCGGTGGGCACCAGCACCGCGTCGGCGTCGGCGGCCAGGGCCGCCTCCACATCGCCGCCGGTGTCGCCGATCATGACGCAGCGGCTGGGCGGTACCGCCAGCGCCTCGGCGGCGGCCAGCACCATGCCCGGCCGCGGCTTGCGGCAGCCGCAGCCGTCCAGTTCGGCGTGCACGCACACCTGCCAGGAGTCGAACGGGCCGAGCAGTTCGTCGACCCGGGCGTTGACGGCGGTCAGCTGGTCGCTGCTGATCAGCCCGCGGGCCACCCCGGACTGGTTGGTGACGACCGCCAGCAACAGCCCGCGTTCGCGCAGCCGCCGCAGCGCACGCACGGCGTCGGGAGTGGGCCGAACACCGTCGGGGTCGTTCAGGTAGGGCCGATCGACGATGAGCGTGTCGTCGCGGTCGAGCAGCACCGCCAGCGGCGGGTCGCGCCGGGTCCGGCGAAACACCCATTCGCCGGCCAGCCGGTGCGCCACCGCGGCCGGTGGAATCAGCGCGCTGGTCACCGAAAGTCGAAGAGCCTCAACGGCAGAACGCGGGCCGGCCAGCCAGCGCCGGGCGGTGAACTCCGCGCTCAGCAGCAGCCAGAGCGTCACCGCGATGCGGCGCGCCGAATTCCGGCGTAGTAGTCCAGCGAGCACAGTTACGCTGCCGGCCGCGGTGGTGGCCAGGTGCGCCGGCAGCCGACCCGGCCCCTCGCCGACCATGGTTCGCCAGGACCGGCCGTACTTGCGGCGCAGCAATGCGTCGTCGCGGTTTCCGGCCTGCGCACGCACGCTGGACCACCAGGTGGCGGGGGCCACGGGGTGCCGGCTACGCCGGCCGCCGCGCACTATCCGGCCTCCGGCCGCGATGATCCGCACGGCCAGGTCGGAGTCCTCGCGGTAGGCGCGGGGGAACCGCTCGTCGAAGCCGCCGACGGTGACCAGTGCGGCGCGGCGGTATGCCATGTCGGCGGTGATCCAGCGCGCCGACGCCAGCCGCAGGGTCCGGCGATCGTCGTCGGTCGGCCGGCCGGACCGGGACGCCGGAACCTCGATGACCGCCTGGGAGCCGTCCGCACCGGCCGCGCCGGCGGCCGCCAGGTCGGCGGACAGCTCCGAGCGCCACCGCGGCCCGGGCACCACGTCGTCGTCCAGGAAGCACACCCACCGGGTGTTGGTGGCCCGCCATCCCACGTTGCGTGCGGCCGCCGGGCCGCGCCCGCCGCTGGCCAGCACCCGCACCGGAAAGCCGGCGACCAGGTCGAGGGCGGCGTCGGGGGCTTTCCGGTCGTCGACCACCACCACCTCTTCGGGGGCCGGGCCCGAACCTTGGTCTAGCGCGGTCACCAAGCGGCACAATGATTCTCGGCCGACAGTGGGCACCACGATCGCGTAGCCGGAACTCATCGGCGGCGCCTGACCAGGTAGCGGCCGATGGCGAGTACGTCGATCGGGGAACTGCCGAACACCTCGAGCGCATCCCGCGGGGAGTCCACCATCGGCCGTCCGGCGGTGTTGAAGCTGGTGTTGACCAGCACCGGCACCCCGGTCCGCTGGGCGAACCGGCTGATCGTCGCGTGCAGCCGCGGCTCGGCGTCCTTGTCGACGGTCTGGATGCGTGCGGTGCCGTCGACGTGGGTGGCCGCGGGGATGCGCTCGCGCCACGCCTCGGCGACGTCGTGCACGAACAGCATGTAGGGACTGGGCAGCGGGCCGCGGCAGAAGATTTCGGCGGCACGTTCGGCGAGAACCATTGGCGCCACCGGCCGGAACTGTTCGCGGCCCTTGACCGAATTGAGCCGTTCCAGGTTGGCGGGATCACGGGGATCGGCCAGCAATGAGCGTCCGCCCAGGGCCCGGGGACCGAACTCGGCGCGGCCCTGAAACCAGCCGACCAACCGGTCGTCCGCCAGCGCGTCACCAATGGCAGACGAAATATCCTGTGGCTCTTCGTAACTGATTGCCGCGCTGTCCAGTGCGGCCCGAATCTGCCGGTCGGACCAGCCGCGGCCCAGTCGCGCGGTCGGCATCGGGGCGATCGGCTCGCCATAGGCTGCCGCCAGCGCCAGCGCGGCGCCCAGCGCGGTGCCGGAGTCGCCGGCGGCGGGCTGCACCCATACCCGGTCGAAGCCGGATTCCGCGTAGATGCGGGTATTGGCAACGCAATTGAGCGCCACGCCGCCGGCAAGGCATAGTGCGTCGCCGTCGGTGCGGTCGCGCAGCCAGCCGACCAGGTCCAGCAACACCTCTTCGATGACGCGCTGCACGCTGCAGGCCAGGTCGGCGTGCACCGGATCGAGGTCGTGCGACTCCGGGGCGCGCCGCGGCGCCAACTCCTCCCACTCGATGGGCTTGGTGCGGAACCCGCCGTCGGCGCAGGCGTACACCCGGTCGCGCAGCTCTCCGAGGAACCTAGGGCGGCCGTAGGAGGCCATCGCCATCACCTTGTACTCGTCGCTGGAACGCGCGAAACCCAGGTGCTCGGTGAGACTTTCGTAGAGCAGCCCCAGCGAGTCGGGCAGCCGCTGCGATGCCAGCACGTCGAGCTTGTGGTCGCGGTACACCCCGGCTAGCATCGAGGTTCGTTCGCCGCGACCGTCCACCACCAGCACCGCGGTGTCGGGGTGCGGCGAGGCCAGCGCTGTCGATGCCGCGTGCGCGATATGGTGGCGAACGTGTTGCACGACTTCGGGATTGAGTCCGGGTACGGCGGATGCCAGGAATCGCGGCGCGCGCAGTGCATACAGCGTGCGCAAGTGCTCCCAGTCCCGGTCCAGGCCGGCCGGGTCGAGCGGTTCCTCGTACATCAGTGCCGGGTCGTAGGAATAGCCGACCGCGTCGATCTGCGCCGGGTGCAGACCGGCGTGATCCAGGCACCACCGGATCGCCGCCACGGGCAGCTCCCAGGTCGAGAAGGGCACCGCCGGCTTGCCGTGTTTGCGCCGGGAGAACCGCTCCTCCTCGGCGGCCGCGACCACCTGCCCGTCGACCACCAGAGCCGCGGCCGGATCGTGAAATACGGCATTGACGCCCAGGATTCGCACCGGACCTCCTATGTCGCCAGCGGTTCGCGGGCCGGGGTCCGCCGCGACTGGTCGAGCGTCATCCGGAACCACTGCAGCGTCCGGCTCAGCCCGGTGCGGTGGTCGACCCGCGGCCACCAGTCCAGCCGTTGGCGGGCCAGCGTGATGTCGGGGCAGCGGCGCTGCGGGTCGTCGACGGCCGGCGGGCCGAATTCGATGATCGAGCCGCTGTCGGCCAACGCACGAATCAGCTCGGCGACCTCGAGCACGGTCAGCTCGGTGGGGTTGCCGATGTTGACCGGGCCGCTGAAGTCGCTGCGGGCCAACGCGATCAGACCGGCCACGGTGTCGTCGACGTAGCACAATGACCTGGTCTGGGTTCCGGCGCCCGATACGGTCAGCGGCTCACCACGCAGCGCCTGCCGGCAGAAAGTCGGAACCATCCGGCCGTCGTCGGCGCGCATACCCGGCCCGTAGGTGTTGAAGATGCGGACCACTCCGACGTTGGTTCCGTGCTTTCGATGGTGGGCGAAGGCCAGCGCCTCCGCATAGCGCTTGGCTTCGTCATAGACGCTCCGCGGGCCAACGGGATTGACGTTGCCCCAATATTTTTCCGGCTGCGGATGCTGCTGGGGGTCGCCGTAGACCTCGCTGGTGGATGCCAGCACCAGCCGGCCACCGCCACGCTGGACGATCTCCAAAGCAGTGGCCGTGCCCTCGGATCCGGCCCGCAGCGTCGCAATCGGCAACCGTTGGTAGTCCAGCGGTGAAGCCGGTGACGCCAAATGGAAGACGGTGTCGAAGGCGACGCCCACCATGCCGATGACTGCGGGATCACAGACATCACCGGGCACGAAGCGATAACCCGGCCGCCCCCGCAGCCGGGCCGCCGCGGCCGGGGAGCTGGTAGACAGGTCGTCCAGGCTGACCACCTCGACGCCGGCCCCCAACAGCTGTTTGCACAGGTGAACACCGAGGAAGCCGGCGCCCCCAGTGACCAAAACACGCGACATTCCAGGCACCCGCGTCTGGTACCCGGGAATTCGATGATGAAACGTGTTTTGCCAGCGTAATTCCGGGGTAGTGGACTCGGATATGGCGGTCCCCTCTGCAAACTCTGCATGCCGGCCCCGAACGTCCTTCGTGATCGCGACGCGTGACCGTGCCAGCGAGCTGTGCACCGTCCTGGAACGTCTGCTGGACACCACCGGCTGCCCGATCGTGGTGGTGGACAACGCATCCCACGACCACTCGGTGGCGGCCGCCGACCGGCTCGCGGCCCGCTCCGGCGGCCGGTTGACCGTCATACCCCTGACCCGCAACCAAGGCGCCGTAGCCCGCAATATCGGTGTGGCACAATGCAGCACACCTTTTGTCGCGTTCTGCGACGACGATTCCTGGTGGGCGCCCGGGGCCGTCGAGTTTGCCGAGGTGCTGTTCGACGCGTATCCCACCGTGGCGCTACTGGCAGGCCGAACCGTCGTCTGGCCGCAGCACCGTGACGACCCGGTGGTCGACGAACTCGCCAACAGTCCGCTCGGTCGACACACGGCCTTGCCCGGGCCGTCCATCCTGGGGTTCCAGGCCTGCTCGGCGCTGGTGCGCAAGGCGGCATTCCAGACCGTCGGCGGATTCAGCCCGATCCTGCACTTCCGGGGCGAAGAGACGTTATTGGCCTGGGATCTGGCCGCAAGGGGCTGGGATCTGTACTTTTGCCGGGCGCTGGTGGCATACCACCGACCGTCTCCGGCGCGAAAACCGGACCGCGTCCAGCATGCCCGGGTGCTGCGCAACGAAATGCTCACCGCGTGCCTGCGCCGGCCGGTAGACCGGTGCATCCGCGCCTCCGCCGAGCTGGCCTGGGCCGCGACACACGACACCGCCCACGCCGCAGCGTTATTCGAGGCGCTCAGCGCCCTGCCGAAGGCGCTGCGGCAGCGGCGCCGGCTACCCGAGCCGGTTGAGCGGTCATTGCGGCTAATCGAAAGTCGTTGAACGGCAACGTCATCCGAATCACCCCGACCTGGCGGCCATGCGCCGGGACGGCACCACCTTGTCGTAGATGCGTTCGGTGTCGGCCGCTATCCGGTCCCAGCTGTAGCGGGTCCGGGCCCGCTCCCGGCCGGACGTGCCCAACGCTGCGCGCCAGCGCCGATCCGGTAGCAGCGACGACAACGCCTGGGCCAGCGCTTCTGGATCCCGTGGCGGTACCAGCCGGCCCGTCACGCCGTCGACGACGGTGTCGCGCATTCCGCCTACGGCCGTGGCGACCACTGGCACTCCACAGGCCATCGCCTCCAGCGGCACGATGCCGAACGGTTCGTACCACGGGGTGCAGGCCACCACATCCGCGGACCGCAGCATGGCCGGCATCTCGTCGCGGGTGATCGCCCCGGCCAGTTGTACGCGATCGGATACCCCCAGCCACCCGGCCAGCTCCTGCAATCGGCGCGCCTCCGGCTCGTCGGCCAGTGGGCTGCGGTCGGGGCCGCCGACGATCACCAACTCGGCATCCGGAACTCGGGCCAGTGCCCGGATCAGCGTGTCGAATCCCTTGCGCGGCACCAATCGTCCCACCGACACGATGCGCGGCCGATCGCCGCGGCCGGCCACCGGACCGTCCGGGGTGAAGGCGTCGACGTCGACTCCGCACGGCACCACCGACGTCCGGGACCGGGCGCGGCCCATCCGGACCAGCTCGAACACTTCGTCGGTGCTGGTGGCCGCCACCCAGTCGGCGTCGCGGGCGACGACGGCCTCCACCCCGATCCGGCAGCCGGGGCTGGTGTCGTCGACGCCCTGGTGCGCTCGTTTGACCAAGCCCAGCGCGTGGAAGGTCTGCACGGTCGGGATGCGGTGCGGCCGGGCGGCCCGCTGCGTGGCCAGGCCCGACATCCAGAAGTGGGCGTGCGCCACGTCGGGCGGTGCGCCCAGCCAGTCCGCGTCCAGGTACCGCGCGAACCCGTACATGTATTGCAGCAGTTCGTCTTTGGGTAACGGGCGAGCCGGGCCCGCGGCCACATGCGCGACGGTGTAGCCGGATCCGGTCTCGACGGAGTCGGGCAGCGCGGAGTCGTCGCGCCGGGTATAGACCACCACCTCGTGGCCACGCCGGGCCAGCGCGGCCGATAGCTCGGCGACGTGCACGTTCTGACCACCCGCGTCCACGCCGCCCAGATGGGCGAGGGGACTGGCGTGTTCGGAGATCATCGCGATCCTCATGCCGGCTCCTTTCGGGATCGACTGCACTGCTCCTCGATGAGCTGGTCCCACTCAGCGAGAAAGCGCCCCAGCGAGAAGTGGCTGGTGGCGAATTCCCGCGCCGCCTTGCCGGCGGCGACCGCGCTGGCATGGTCGTTCATAAACTCGCGCAGGCCGCGCCCCAACGCGTCCACGTCGGCGCTGACCACGCCCGCCTCGGCGGGCATCAGCAGCGGGACCATCGTGGTGCCGGCCACCACTACCGGCATCCCCAGGAACATCGCCTCGACCAGCGACAGACCCAGCGACGTCCAGCGCGCGGTATGCAGGTACACCCTCCTGCGAGCGACCTGCTCCCACAACCGCGGAGCGGCAACATCGCCGCGGCCCGTCACGGCACCGCGGTTGACGGAGAGCGCCTCGCTGCCGATGCCCCACACGTCGACGGCCGCGTATGCCGACAACGGTTCCAGCAGGTCGGCGCCGACCGTGCGCCACCGCCGCAGTGGCTCGTTGATCATCGTGGCCGCGCGCAGGATGTCGCCGGTGTAGCGCGGGCCGGGATCGGCGACGCCGTGTTCGATCACCCGGGTCGGCGCCGACCCGTTGTCCCACATCAGCCGGTTGAACTCGGTGACGTGGACCAGCGGGATGTCGCTGCGGTCGGCAACCGGATGGCGGCTGCGCTCGGCGTGCGGCCGCGGTGCGTTGTGCTCGACGTACACCGCGGGCACGTCGCGGCCGGCACGGCGGCCCGTCCACCGGGCACACAGCGCCGCCTCGTGCGGGTTCTGCAGCACCACGACGTCGATGTCGTGCCGGCCCAGTTCCTCGAGCGCGACCTCGCGCGCGTTGCGCCACGACCGGCCCGCCAGGCCCCGGCCTTCGGCACCACCATCGCCGGCCAGCGGGACCAGATACCGATGCCGGCCCGCCACGAACGCCTGCGTCCAGGACCCGTGCACGTGCCACACCAGGACCGTCTTGACGTCACGCTGCGACATGGCGAGCCAAGTACCCTTAAGGTGATTCGCTAAACGGCTTTTTCGCGACGATTTGCGGTCCCCCTTCCGCGTCGGACCTACCCACCGACAAGGCGGTTGCCTAACCTTGAACTGGGTATTCAGGGTTGTCATGCAGGAAAGCGAATTCAGCAAGCTGCGCGGCGTGGTGGTGGGCGCCTCGGCGGGCGGTGTCCAAGCGCTGCGCTGTCTGGCGTCCGGCCTGTCACCCGACCTGCCCTACGCCTACCTGGTGACCCTGCATCTGCCGCCGGGCGCACCCAGCGTGCTGGCGCAGATCCTCGATCGCAGTGGGCCGCTGCCGGCCGTGCCCGCCGAGCACGGCGCCGCGCTGCAGCAGGGACGCATCTATGTGGCCACGCCGGATCGTCATCTGCTGGTGAGCGACCACCGGGTGGTGCTGTCGCAAGGGCCGACCGAAAACGGGCATCGTCCCGCGATCAACGCATTGTTTCGGTCGGCGGCGCTGGCCTTCGGGCCGCGCGCGATCGGGGTGTTGTTGTCCGGCGTGCTCGACGACGGCGTGCTGGGGCTCGCGGCAATCCGCGCCCGCGGCGGCACCACCATCGGCCAAACAGCCGAGGATGCCCTGTTTCCGTCGATGCCGACCAATGCCCGACACGCCGGCGTGCTGGACCGGGAGGCGGCCGCCGCCGACATCGGGGCAGTCCTCAAGGAGCTGTCGCACCGGGAAATCAAGGAGCTCACCATGGAACCCGATATCGCGCTGGAGCTGGAGAACCGCATCGCCATGGCGTCACCTTTCTCGACCGACTTCGACACCCAGCAACTGGGGACGGCCTCGGGGTACACCTGCCCGGACTGCCACGGTTCGCTGGTATCCATCGGCGAGGGCCACTATCGCTGCCGCGTCGGCCATGCCTGGACGGCCGACGCCCTGCTGACCGCCCGCGACGACGAGATCGAGGGCGCACTGTGGGTGGCGCTGCGCAGCCTGCAGGAGAAAGCCCGACTGGCGCGGCACCTGGCCGGCAAGGCCGGTCACGGTCCGGTTTTTCGGCGCTACTCGGCCCGGGCCGAGGAGACCGAGCGGGCGCTGGCCGTGCTAAGCCAGCGGCTGTCGGCCGGCGTTCCCCACCGGGGCCACCCGGGCGATGACGATGACTGAGCACAACCGGCACGTGGTGGTCGACACCGAGCACCAGGACGACACAGCGGTCCTGGTGGTCGAGGGCGTGCTCGACAGCCTGACCTACCGCGAGCTGCGCGACGCCGTCATTAAGGCGGCGCTGGAAGAACCGCGCGCGGTGATCGTCGACGTGAACCGCCTGTCGGTGCCATCGGCCTCGGCCTGGTCGGTGTTCACCAGTGCCCGCTGGCACGTCAGCACCTGGCCGGATGTGCCCATGCTGCTTGCCTGCGAGGACCCAAAGACGCGGCGGCTGATCACCAGGGTCGGGGTGGCGCGATACGTGCCGGCGCACCCGACCCGGGAGTCCGCGCTCGCCGCGGTGGCGGAACCGTCGCTACACGTCCGGCGGCGTACCCGGGCCCAGCTTCCGCCGACCGCGGTCAGCGTCCGGGTGGCCCGTTCACTGATCCAGGCGTGGCTAACCGCATGGGCCAGAAGCGATCTCGCTGCCGTAGCCGCCACGGTGGCCACGGTGCTGGTAGAAAACGTGCTCGCGCACACCGACAGCGCGCCGGTACTGGTGCTGGAGAGCTACCGAGACACCGTCACCGTGGCGGTGGAGGACCACAGCCATCGACCCGCGGTGCGACACGAAGACGCCGGGCACGGCGCCGAAATGCTGTCCGGCCTGTCCATCGTCGCCGCCCTCTGCCGCGCGTGGGGCAGCACACCGACCTCCTCGGGCAAGACGGTGTGGGCGCTCGTCGGTCCCGAAAACGGGCTGTGACGTCGCGAGTAGTGTTCCAGTCCGTCGGACCCCCTCACCGAATGCGGACGTCATAGCCATGAACGCCACAACCGACGAGTCCTTCGAGGCCTTGTTGCGCTACATGCGGGATTCCCGCGGCTTCGACTTCACCGGGTACAAGCGCGCGTCGCTGATGCGCCGGGTCCGGCACCGGATGGATCAGGCCGGCTACTCCGGCTTCGACGACTACCTGGACGTCCTGCAGGCCAGCTCCGACGAATTCGCCGCCCTGTTCAACACCATCCTGATCAACGTGACCGCCTTCTTCCGCGACCAGGAGACCTGGGATTTCGTCAGGGCCGACGTGATTCCGCGGATGCTGGCCGAGCGCGGTCCCGACGACCCGGTCCGGGTCTGGAGCGCCGGATGCGCCTCCGGCCCGGAGGCCTACACCCTGGCCATGCTGTTGGCCGAGGCGCTGGGCGCCGACGCGTTCCGGCAACGGGTCAAGATCTACGCCACCGACATCGACGAAGACGCGCTCGCCGAGGCACGCATCGCCGCCTACGATGCCAAGGCGGTCGAGCCGGTGCCGCCGGATCTGTTGGCCCGCTACTTCGAACAGCTCAACGGCCGCTACGTGTTTCGCAAAGATCTGCGTCGCACCGTCATCTTCGGCCGCAACGACCTGGTCAAGGATGCGCCGATCTCCCGCGTCGACCTACTGGTGTGCCGCAACACGCTGATGTACCTCAACGCCGAAACTCAGCGAAACGTGTTGAGCCGCTTGCATTTCGCGCTGGCACCACAGGGCACCCTATTCCTCGGGCACGCCGAGATGCTGCTCAGTCACGGCGATCGATTCACCCCGCTGAACCTCAAGAACCGAATCTTCCGCAAGGCCGCCGGACCGCACGCCAACGTCAACCGCTACGACCCGGCGGCGGCGCTGTATGACCGCCAGGGCGACTCGCCGGGCCTGACAACATTGCGGGACTTGGCTTTTCGCGCCGGCCCGGTGGCCCAGATCGTGGTCACCCGGGAGGACACCGTCGCCATGATCAACCAGCAGGCCGAGACGGTGTTCGGCCTTTCGGCCCGCGACATCGGACGGCTGCTGCGTGATCTGGAAGTGTCCTACCGGCCCGTCGAGCTGCGCGCCTACCTGGAGCAGGCCAAGGTGGAGCGCCGTCCGGCGCGGATTCAGGACGTCAAATGGCAGCGGCCGGGCGCCGACACGGTGTGGTTCGAGATCCACGTCAACCCACTCATCGACGCCCAGAACGGCCTGCTCGGGGTCTCGATCGTGTTCTTCGACGTCACCGCGACCCGCGCGCTGCTCGACAAGGTCGTCGCGACCAACCGGGCGCTGGAGACGGCCTACGAGGAGTTGCAGTCCACCAACGAGGAGCTGGAGACCACCAACGAGGAACTGCAGTCGACGGTGGAAGAGCTCGAGACCACCAACGAGGAACTGCAGTCCACCAACGAAGAACTCGAAACCATGAACGAGGAACTGCACTCCACCAACGACGAGCTGCACACCATCAACGACGCTCTGCGGGAACGCACCCTCGAGCTGGACGACCTGAAGGATCTGCTGGACTCGCTGGTCAACTCGGTCCGGCTGGGCATGGTCGTGGTGGACCGGGAGATGCGGGTGGTGGTGTGGAACAGCGGCAGCGAGGACCTGTGGGGGCTGCGAGCCGACGAGGCGACGGGTTCGGCGTTGACCTCGCTGGATATCGGACTGCCGATGGAGAACCTGCGGCCGTTGATCGGCAATGCCTTCGTGGACCCCGACAGTTTCGGTGAAACGGTGCTCGATGCGGTCAACCGCCGCGGCCGCCCGGCTCAGGTGCGCGTCACCTGCACATCGTTTCGCTCGGCCGGGGACCTCATCGGCGGGGCGCTGCTGCTCATGGAGGTCGTCGGCTGACAGCCGCACCGGGCGATCGGTCCGGAATGCGAAAACAACCTCTGCGGCGGTTTCACTTCCGGCATAGCGGGTAGTCTCCGCGCGTCGCGGAACGCCCCAAGAAACGCGGGAAGGGAGTCGCGAGGTTCGGAGGATGGCCGAATGAAGATCGCGATCGTCTGCGGTGACGACGTCGCTCAGGAGTACGACCCCGAGTACGGTGGGGCCGTCACCGAGGACTGCGGGCAGCTGTGCGCCGCGTTGGCTACCCAGGGGCACGACGTCACCGCCTTCGTACGCCGCCGGGCGACCTTCTCGGATGCCGCGGGTGCCGAGACCGGTCACGGCTATCGGATCGTTGCGGTGACCGCCGGCCCGGTGGCGGCGATTCCTGCGGTGCAGGTGTTGCCCTATGTGGGCGACTGGGCCGCCGAACTTGCCGCTGTGTGGGCGTCGGATCCTCCCGACGTCGTTCATGCCCTCGGATGGCTGGGGGGCATGGCCGCCCAGCTGGCGGCGAAACGTCAACGCCTGCCGACCGTGCAGAGCTTCTATGGCCTGACCACGCAGCCGCACCGAGCCGGTCGCCATCCCGACGGCTCCGAACGCGCCCGGCTCGAACCGCTGTTGGCCCGCAACGCGACCTGGGTCACCGCCGGCAGCACTGACGACGTCAGCGCGCTGGCCAGGCTGCGCCGCACCCGTGCGCGGTTGTCGGTCTTGTCGGCAGGTGTCGATGTCGACCGCTTTACTCCCGTGGGTCCCGCGCTCGCCCGTGGCGACCAGCATCGCATTGTCTGCGTCGCCCCAGATCCCTCGCCGGACAGCGGCTTCGACGCGACGATCCGCGCCCTGCCTAAGATCCCCGCGGCGGAACTGGTCATCGCCGAAAGCGCCCCGGCCGGCTCCCGGCACCGTGAAGCTCGGCGCGCCCTGGAAAACCTCGCCGCCGAGCTGCGGGTGAGTAACCGGGTCCGCGTCGCCGGCCCGGTTGCGGCCCACGAACTGCCGGCGCTGCTGCGGTCGGCGGACGTGGTAGCGTGCGCGCCGCGGCAGGCGCCGCGCGCCGGCGCCGCGTTGCAGGCCATGGCCAGCGGCGTCGCCGTGGTGGCGGTGTCCACCGGCGCCCTGGTCGACACCGTGGTGCACTCGGTCACCGGACTCCTGGTATCGCCGAACGACCACCGGGAATTGGCAATCGCATTGAAAACTCTTCAAGGACAAAGCTTCCAGTGTGCGGGAATGGGAGCCGCGGGGCGGTTGCGCGCAGAGTCGCGGTTCACCTGGGAGCGCATCGCGCTCGATGCGCTAAACATCTATCGTCAGGTGAGCTCGCAGGTCGAACAGCAAGCCGTGGCGAGCGCCCGATAGTGGCGCAGATCCACTACCATTATTGTCAACAATGACAAGTGTTACCGAGGACACACGGTGCCGTGCCCGTCCGCAGCTGCGCGACGCGGTCAGCCTTGACGGCAAGGATCGCCCGCAACAACCGGACGGCCCGGCCGCGGTGCGCTACGCCCACTTCCACACCGCCGACCCGGTCGCCGCCCAGAGATTCTTCGGCAACGCCTATCACCCGGGCTGGCGAATCACCGAGTTCGCCAGGGGAGCGACGATCACCCACCGCCGGTGTGCAACCGAACACCTCACCGTCGACGACGTGACGATCCAGGGCCGAGTCGACTGCGAAATCCGCACCAGCGACGGCTTCGAGGTGATCCAGCCGCGCTCGGGCTCGTTGATCGCGGTCGGCGACGGCTCTCCGAAGGCGGACACTCCGATGCTGGCCGTCGACGGATTTCCGCGGCTGTTGCGGCTGAACAGCGTCCGGTTCACCATTGCCAGCATCGACGCCGACCTGCTGCGGCAGGTCGCCGCGGGGTCACACACGCCGATGCCGCAGCAGGTCGAGTTCCTCGGTTCCCGGCCGCGTACCCCCGCGGCGGCCCGCATGTGGCGGGACGCATTCGACTACGTCACCACCAGCTTCGCCTCCGCCGACACCGCCCGGCACCCGCTCCTGGTCACCGCGGCCGGTCGCCTGCTGGCCGCCGCGCTACTCGAGTGCTTTCCGTCCAACGTCACCGCGGGAACGTCGTCGCCCAACGACCCATCGGTCCCCAAGGCCCTGCAAACCGCGATGTCGTTCATTCACCGCCACGCCGCGATGAACATCGCGGTCAAGGATGTGGCGGCCGTGGTGCATCTGACGCCGCGGGCGGTGCAGTACCTGTTCCGCCAGCAGCTCGACACCACTCCCACTGAGTACCTTCGCCGGGTCCGGCTGCATCGAGCCCATCAAGATCTGATCTCCGGCGATCGATCGGCCACCACGGTCAGCGAAATCGCGCAGCGCTGGGGCTTCGCCCACACCGGCCGGTTCGCCGTACTCTATCGCCAGACCTACGGCGAAAGTCCGCACACCGCGCTCAAGCGCACCGCCGCCGGGTAGCGCCGCCGGATCACGCCGTTCTGGCCAACTTCCGCAATCCGGATGCGTTCTGCCCCTTAGCGATTCGTTGCACCAGCATCCGGGTGGCCTTTTCCAGGATCTGCTGCGCGGCAGCGGCCCGGCGGGCGCGGCGCGCGCGCCGGGCCGCCGCGGCAATCGTCGCGCCCTGCTCGTAACCGGCGACCACCCGGGGATCGACATAGGAGCCGCGCGCCACCGCCGCGGTGTTGCCCAGTTCCTCGGCGACCTCGCGCATCACGGCCGCCTCGACCCGCTTGGTCACCCGTTGCGACACCGGCGGGTCCGCGTCGGCGAACGCCGCGGCCGCCAGCACGGTGCCGTGCCAGGTCCGCAAGTCCTTGACGCTGTAGTCGTTGCCGACCAACTCCTTGAAGCGCGCATTGAGGTCGTCAGCACGTATCTCTTCCCATCCAGAACCGTTGCGGCACATCAGGAATCGCTCCGAAGCCGGCTTTCGGCGGGTCAGCGAACGCACCGCGCGGACGACTTCGGGGTCGTCGATCTCCAGGGTGCGCCGCACCCCGCTCTTGGCGGGGTAGTCGAAGGCCACAGCGTCGCGGCGCACCGTCACGTGCTCACAGCGCAGGGTGGCGATCCCGTAGGAGTCGTTGTCGTCCGCATACTGCTCACCACCGGCCCGGAAGTAGCCCAGATCGAGCAGGTGCAGCGCCAAGGCCAGCACCCGGTCGCGGGTCAGACCCCGGCCGCCGAGGTCCTCCGCGATCCGGCGCCGCAGCGCCGGCAGCTCCTTGGACAAATCCAGCACGCGGTCGAACTTCTCCTCGGCACGCTCCTGCTGCCAGGCCTGGTGGTAGAGGTACTGACGGCGTCCGGCCGCGTCCGTGCCGACCGCCTGAATGTGCGCGTTGGGATACGGCGCGATCCACACCTGCTGCCACGCCGGCGGGATCACCAGATCCTTGATTCGCTGCAGGGTCTGGCCGTCGGTCAGCAACTCGCCGTCCGGGCCGTAGTAGGCGAAGCCCTTACCCCGCCGTTTACGGGCGATCCCGGGCTTGCTCAGGACGCTGCGACGCAGCCGCATCGGCGCTCCTCTCATGTCCCCAGAGGAATTACCCACCGCGACAGCGGCTCACACCGGGGCTCGGCGGGTCAGTAGTCCGGCGGGTGCACGTCGCGGGTGCGCAGCAACAGCGGAACCAGCACCCAGAAAACCGCGAACAGCGCCAACGCGCAGGCCCCGGCGACGATGCCGGCGGTCACCCCGGACACCGCGTCGAAGATGATGACCGTCACCCCGGTCAACGCCAGGCCTAGCAGCACCAAACCGGCGTAGGCGCACCGGTGCGCCGCCGACACCAGAACCACCAGGCGGTGCCGCCGAAACAGCAGCCGGTGCATGCCCACCGGGGCGATCAGCAGCACCGTCGCGGCCACCGAACATCCCACCGTGGCCAGATACACACCGTGCAGCGTCAAGGTGTCGAAGCGCTGCTGGAACGGCAGCGTCAGCAGGAAGCCGGTGAGCAGCTGAACACCGGTCTGGACCACCCGCAGCTCCTGCAGCAGGCTGTTCCAATTGCGGTCGAGCCGTTGGAGTTCGGTCTCCCCGCGTCTGCGCTGATCCAAGCGCTGGTCCCGGTCCGGATGGTCGACATCCATGCCGGTGATCATCGCATTCGACGAGACCCGGACGGCGATTTTCCACCGGCTTGCCCGGCCGAAGCCGAACGACCCGCCACATCGTCGGGGCGGGTCGTTCCGGCTGCCGGCGCCGCGTCAGCCCGCCATGAACTCGTGGTAGGCCGACTCCAGATGCGAGGGCAGGGCCGTCACATTGCACTGGCGCTCGGTGTCGCCGATCGGCGCCAGAATCCCGCGCAGGTCGTAGTACTCGTTGGGGTGCGCGGTGAAGTAGTTGCGAATGTTGGCGGCCGCCTCGCCTCGCGGCTGCCCGTAGGCGGCCATGACGACCTGGTTGGCACCCGGATGCGCGGCGAGGTACTGCTGCGCCGAGCCGGTCACCGACGAAATGGTGGCGTGGACGCCTTCCGGACTGCAGTCGGGTGCGGCCACCGCCGACGGCGCGCCCACGACCCCGATGGCCAGCCCCCCGAGCAGGCAACCGACGCTGACCCCGGCGACGCGCCGACGCGCGACGATACTGCTGAATTTCATGACGTATTCCTTCACATGATTCGCATGAGCAAACCGATCATGGAGGCTCCCGAATCCCCGAAAGCCAAAGTAGCGGAAGGAAAAGCAGCCGCCGGGCGCCGTTCGCCCAGGACGAACATGCGCCTGCGGCGGCAACCGTCGTTGCCGTGACGGTTGCGCACTGGTGTGACCCGTTGTGTTAAGGAACGGCCAAATTCTCAGAAGTGAAGACGAGTTCTTAGACGATCGTTATCTCGATCGTGACGAAAACGTGATGTGTTAGCGGTTCAGCCTGCCGTCCCGCACGCCGGTCAATGCCTCGTCCAGCGTCGGATATAGCGGGAAGGTTTTGTCCAGGCCGGTCAGGTGGATCGGCCGTCTGGTCGCCGGGCCTCGCGCGACCACTCCGAATTCGGCCGCACCGCCGAGTTTCTCGTAGGTCGCCGCGAGGATCTTGAGCCCCACCGAGCCGAGGAACTCCACGCCGGACAGATCGATGATCAATGCCGTCGGATTTTCGGCGACCACGCCGCCGATGGCTTCTTCCATGGCCGGAGCGGTGACCAGGTCGATTTCGCCACCGATACTGAGCACAGCGACCCCGTCGTGGTCCGTGACCTCGGCGGTGATCGAATCAGGAGCTGACAATGGCGGTCCTTTGTCCAAAGCCGTGGGGGTACTGCAAGCCTAACCCGCCTCCCGAACTGCGAGAAGAAGAAGACCTTGACGCGTTATGCGGCGCGCCCCAGGCTAGTCTCCCCATATGAGCTGCGCCCTTCGGGGCGCGACATGGCACTTGGGGAGGCCAGATGTCAGACTTGCCGATGGAGCTCACGACTACTTCGAACACTTCGAACACCAATACCGTCCCGCAGACGGTCTCCAGCGATGGTTTGCTGCCACAGCTGGTGCAGCATCTGCGGCAGAACCGGACCGGGTTGCGCGAGGAGTGGGCGCGCCGGATCACCGCGGCCGAGCTGCTCACCGCGATGACGCCGGAGGAGATTTTCTCCGAGGCGACCGCCGTCTACGACAACTACGTCGAGGTGCTCGAGACCGGCAGCGTCGAGGCGCTGCAGGATTATGCCCGCGACCTGTCGGAACGCATCATTCCCCGGGGCGTGGAGACCGACGAGGTCGTTGGCATCGTGCTGCTGCTGCGCGATGTGCTCGCCCGGTCACTGTTCGAGAAGTACCAGACCGACTTCGAGATGCTCAACCAGGTGCTGGACGCCTACGAGCCGGCGGCCAACCGGATCGCCAACACCGTGGCGGTCAGCTTCGTGCAGGAACGTGAACGCATCATCCGCCAGCAGCAGGAGGCCATCCGCGAGCTGTCGACGCCAGTGCTGCAGGTGCGCGAGCAGCTGCTGATTCTGCCGATCATCGGCGTGCTGGACAGCCAGCGCGCCCGCCAGGTCACCGAGCAGCTGCTGCGCGCCATCCGGGCCAACCGCGCCAAGGTCGTGGTCATCGACATCACCGGGGTACCGACCATCGATTCGACGGTGGCCAACCACCTGGTGCAAACGGTGGACGCCTCCGGGTTGATGGGCGCCAGCGTGATCATCACCGGCCTGTCCTCCGAAATCGCTTTGACCCTGGTCACAATCGGGCTGGACCTGTCGAAGATGAACGCCGTCGGCGACCTACAGGGCGGTATCGAGGAAGCCGAGCGGCTGCTGGGCTACGAAGTCACCCGCACCGGCGACTAGACCGGGTAGGCACTCATCAAAGGTCAGCCCATGCCGGTACCCATTCTGAAGCTGGGACCGATTCTCATTGCGACGGTGCGCTCGGCGCTCACCGACTCCGAAACCGAGCTCTTCCGGCAGCGTCTGATGGACCGCGTCACCGAATTCCGCGCCCAGGGCATCATCGTCGACGTCACCGCCGTGGAGGTGCTGGATTCGTTTGCCGCCCGGTCCCTGCAGACGATCGCCCGGATGATCCGGCTGCGTGGCGCCGAGACGGTGATCGTGGGCCTGCGCCCGGAGGTGGCCTTCGCGATGGTGCAGCTGGGGCTGGCCTTCGACGATATGCACACCGCGCTCGACTTGGAGGAAGGCCTGGCGCTGCTGAACCGCAAGTTGGGCCTGGAAAAGCCGATGATCGGGCCCGGCAGTGACGGATGACATCGTCGTCGAGGTGGACCACCCCGACGACATCGTCGCTGCTCGCCACGCGGGACATCAGCTCGCCAGTGAGCTGGGGTTCTCGCTGACCGATGTCACCATGATCGCCACCGCGATCTCCGAAATCGCCCGCAACATCACCAGCTACGCCGGCCGGGGCGAGGTCCGGGTCGCGGTGGCCGAGCGCGAGGGCCGCAAGGCGCTGGTGGTGCGCGCCGAGGACGAGGGGCCGGGCATCGCGGACGTCGATCGTGCGATGGAGGACGGCTACTCCACCGGCCGCGGGCTGGGCATGGGCTTGCCGGGCGCGCGGCGCCTGATGGACCGGCTGATCGTCGAGTCGGCGGTGGGTCGCGGAACGATCGTCGAAATGTGGAAATGGGTTCCGCCCCGTGCGCGATAACGGCCGGTTCGGGCCGATCGAGTGGGCGGTCGCGGGCCGGCCGCGGCCGGGCGAGCACACCTGCGGCGACCTGCCGATCGCGGTCCAGATCGGCGGTGACGCGGCGCTGTTCGGTGTCCTCGACGGACTTGGACACGGCCCGGAGGCCGCCCGGGCCGCACGGATCGCCGTCAAGGTGCTCGACGACGCCCGCGACGAACGTCTCGAGGTGCTGATCCAGCTCTGCCACCGCATGCTGTACGGCACCCGGGGGGTCGCGATGACCCTGGCCAGAATCGACTTCTCCGCCGGCGGGCTGTGCTGGACGGGCGTGGGAAACGTGGCCGCCAACCTGGTCGCCAAGGCGATCAGCGGGGTCCGGATCAGTTCCAGCGTGCGGCTGACCGCCGGCATCGTCGGCTACCGGGTACCGGAGGTCACGCCGGCCAAGGTGGTGCCGATCCGCGCCGGTGACCTGCTGGTCGTCGCCAGCGACGGCATCACCGACGACCACCTGGACCACATCGACTTCGCTGCTTCCGCCACCGCCATCGCCGAGCAGATACTGGTCAAGCACGCCAAGGACACTGACGACGCGATGGTGCTCGCCGCGCGTCACCGGGGCATCTCGACATGACCTACACCGACGACTTTCGCGCCCGTTATTTCGCCGCGCTGCGTACCTACCTGGACAAGCGCGACGAGGACAGCCTGGCCGTCGGCCATGAGCTCGGACGCCGGGCCTTAGCGGAACGCATCAGCATGCTCGACATCATCGAGAACCACTTCCGGTTGCTCGACGAGCTCTCGGCAGACGCCGCGTCGGGCCGGCCGATCGCGCTGGAGTTCCTGCTGCAGACCCTGGCAGCCCTCGACATCGCCACCCGCGGATTCCTTGACGGCACCAGGCGTTACGAGCAGCAGCGGGCCCGGGCCGAGGATCTCGCCCACCGCGACACCTTCCGCAACGCGCTGGTGAACTCGTTGCAGGAAGGATTCTTCGTCGCCGACCACGACGGCGCCGTGATCGAGATGAACAGCGCGTTCGCCGAGATCATCGGCTATCCCCCGGAAGGTTTGCCGTACCGGTGGCCGCATCCGTGGCTGCTCGACAAGAAAAGCGCGGCCCAGCAACAGCAGCGGGTCCGGCGGGACGGCTTTGCCGAGTACGAGACGCCGATCCGGCACCGCGACGGCCATCTGGTCTGGGTGACAGTCAGTATCAACGCCGTTCGGGGCGCGGTCGCGGACCGCGACGTGTACGTGGGCACGGTGCGCGACATCACCGCCGAACGAGCTTTCGCCGCAAGGGAAAGCGCGGTGCTGCGGCTGGCCACGTCGGTCGGTGTGGCCAAGAGCATGGCCGAGGTGCTGTCCATCACCCTCGACGAATGCCGCAGCGCGGTCGACGTGCAACGCGTGGTTGCCGTCATATGGCCTCCCGGCGACGGTGAACCGACCGTCCAGGTCGCCGGGGAGCCATCCGAAAAGTCTTGGCGCAGAATGGATCCGATGCTGCGCCAGACGTTTGAGGAGGCACGCCAACAACTGCCGCTGACGGCGAGAACTATCGAGTGGCCCGACACTCCGGGCAAAGCCCGGGGACTGGTCGCGGTGCTGTCGGGTGCCGCCGACGTCGCGCTGTGGCTCGAGTTGCGGGTGCCGCGCTGGGTGACCGCCGAGGATCGGCTGCTGGTCACGGTGCTCATCGGTCACCTGAGCCTGGCCATCGGCCATGTCCGGCAATTCGAGAGCGCCCGTGAGACATCGTTGACCCTGCAGCGGGCCATGCTGCCCCCGGTAAAGCCGCCGCCGGGCTTCGCGGTCCGCTACGAACCCGCCGTGCCGCCGTTGGAGATCGGCGGCGACTGGTACGACGTGCTGGCACTGGACGACCACCGCATCGGCATTGTCGTCGGCGACTGCGTGGGCCGCGGGTTGCCAGCCGCCGCGATCATGGGCCAGCTGCGCAGCTCGGCGCGCGCGCTGTTACTCACCGGCGCGCAACCCGCACTGTTGCTCGAACAACTCGACGCGGCCGCGTCGCTGATTCCGGATGCCTACTGCACCACTGTGTTTCTGGCGATCCTGGACACCAAATCCGGGATCCTCGACTACAGCAACGCCGGGCACATGCCCGCGGTGCTTGCCGAGCCCGGCCGCGGGACCACGTTGTTGACCGACGCCCGCTCGGTGCCGTTGGCGGTCCGGCGAACGCAGCCGCGCCCGGAGGCTTCCCAGGAATTGCTGCCCGGCTCGACGCTGATGCTGTTCACCGACGGCCTGGTCGAGCGCAAGTACGAGTCGATCGACGAAGGCCTGGGACGCGTCGCCGACGTGTTGGCAGCGTCGATGATGTTGCCGGTCGATGCCGTCGCCGATGCCGTGCTGGGCCGATTGGCGCCGGCCGCAGGATACGACGACGACGTCGCAATGGTGGCATACCGGCATCCACACGGGCCGCTACGCATCGAAACCAGTGCTACCCCAGATCAATTGGCGGGCATCCGGCGCCAGCTGGCGTGGTGGCTGCGAGCCGCCGACGTCTCCGACGAACGGGCCGGCGACATCGTGCTCGTGATCAGCGAGGCCTGTACCAATTGCATCGAGCACGCATACCGCGGGCACCGCGTCGGGACCATGCTGGTCGATGTGAGAGCCGTCGACGAAGCGGTGCAGGCGCGGGTCGTCGACTCCGGGTCGTGGAAGACACCGGCGGCCGATCCGGGCAACGGCGGGCGGGGCCTGACGCTGATCAACGCCCTGTGTGACGCCGTGGAAATCGACAACAGCCCGGGCGGGACTGCCATCGAGATGCTGTTTCGGCTGCCTCGCTAGCCGAAGAAGACGTTGCGGCGGCGGATCAACAGGCTGTACAGCATCTGCTGGATGGTCTCCCGTACGTGGTCGGTCAGTTCGAATGTGACGGTGGGGTCGTCGGCATCGGCGCGGTCGTAGTCGGCGGTGCCGATCGGCCGGCCGAATGCGATGTGCCACTTGGACGGCAGCGGTATCAGCCCGGCCGTTCCGGCCCACGGGAACAACGGGGTGATCGGGAAGTACGGCAGGCCCAACAGCCTCGCCAAGGGCTTGACATCGCCCAGCATTGGATAGATCTCCTCCGAACCCACCACCGCGCACGGGATGATCGGCGCTTTGGCGCGCACCGCGGCCGACACGAAGCCGCCGCGGCCGAAACGGCGCAGCTTGTAGCGGTCCTTGAAGCACTTGCCCAAGCCCTTGTATCCCTCGGGAAACACCACGGCGAGTTCGCCGGCCGCCAGCAGCCGATGAGCATCGGTGGGACAGGCCAGCGTGTGACCGGCCTTGCGGGCAACCTCGCCGATGACCGGCACGTCGAAACACAAATCGGCGGCCAACGCTCGCAGGTTTCGGTGCGCGGGATGGTGTTCGTGCACCGCCGTCGAGATCATCAGCGCATCGACCGGCAACACCCCGCCGTGGTTGGAGACCACCAGTGCCGGGCCCTTGTCGGGCAGATTTTCGATCCCGCTGACCTCGACCCGGAACCACGACCGCGAAAAGAACCGCAACAACGGCCGTACCAGTGCGTCGGTGAAGTGGGGGTCGAAGCCGAACTCGTCGACGCGATAGTCCCCGGTCAGTCGCTTGCGCAGGAATTGGGCAACGGCGGCGACCCGTTGGGCGAGCTCGTTGGCCGGCGCCTGGGCCCCGGGCACCCTGGCTCCGAAGGCGCGCTTCTGATCGAGGTCTCGGATGACGGCGGCCGCCCGCCGTTGAGTGGCCTTGGAATTGGGCGGCGCAAGCGTGGGCCGCAATGCCGTGTGCCGGCTGCTTTGGCGGCCAGCCTGATTCCGTGTCGCTAAACGTTGTCGATTCGGTTGCAATGCAATGACATTGGTCCTCGCGGGCATAGACGAACCCCCCGGCACTCTGAGTGTCTGGAATGGATGTGAAGTGGGCCTTGTGTTAGACCCTGGCCGGCGCCGCCCCCGCAGCGCATGCAAGGAGTTTAGTCCTTACATATCGGCAATAGAAGACATGGGGTTGGACGAAAATTATCCAGGCGATCTCGCTCAGATCACGGCTTGCCGGAGCACAATTCACGTGGCGGCATCGCGGCAAATCTGTCCGGGTCGTCAAATCGCATTAGCCGCCCGCGGCGGCTACGGCCGATCCTCGGTTGAACCGCGGCAGGTTGAGTTACCGGATCCGGGGTATTCAAGGGCGTGACCCGTACCACCTTCAGGCCCGTCAAGCAGCGACGCTCATCTGACGTCGAGCCGTCCCTACCGGCCGGACACGGACCACTGTCGATCGCCGTGCGCCGGGCGTTGACCGGGCCGGCGCCCCGCGACCAGTTCACCCGCATCGGCGCCTCGGTGGGCGACGTCGATCCCTACGGCCACGATCTGCAGCTGGCCTTGTATATGTGCTATGAGCTGCACTACCGCGGCTTTTCCGGAGTGGATCCGACTTGGGAGTGGAATCCCGCGCTGCTGCACCTACGTGCCGAATTCGAGCGGGCTTTCCTGACGGGCGTGCGTCGTGATGTCGGCCCCATCGAGCCGCACGACACCGCCGTGGCCGAAATGGACAAGCTCTCGATAGAGCCCGTCGACGGCACTGGGCCGTCGTATTACCTGCGCGACACCGGAACATGGCGGCAGATGCGTGAATATTTTGCACACCGATCGCTGTATCACCTCAAAGAGGGTGATCCGCATGCCTGGGCAATTCCACGCCTGACCGGTCAGGCCAAGGCGGCATTCGTCGCCGTCGAGTTCGACGAATACGGTGCCGGTTATGGCCCGCGGGTGCACCAGCAGCTTTTCGCCGACCTCCTGGACGCGGCCGGACTCGATTCGACCTACCTGGGGTATCTCGACGTGGTTCCCGCCGAATCACTGGCGGTGGTCAACATCATGTCGTTGTTCGGGCTGCACCGGCGGTTGCGGGGGGCCGCAATCGGACACTTCGCGGCGACGGAGATCACCTCGCCACCGGGTTCTCGGCGGATGGTCGAGGCGCTGCGCCGGATGGAGGCACCCGAGGAATGTGTCGCCTTCTACCACGAACACGTGGAAGCGGACGCGGTACACGAACAGGTGGTCCGCATCGACGTGGTGGGCGATCTCGCCGAGCGAGAACCACACCTCGAGCAGGACATCGTGTTCGGGATGCGGGCGTTCGAGCTCCTCGAAAACCGGTTGGCCGACTGCCTGATGCGGTCGTGGCAGGCCGGTGAGACATCGCTGCGCCGGCCGTTGGACGAGGTGTAGGCCCTCGCGCTTAAAAGGGTGGGGGTTCGTCGTCGGGTGGGGCGGGGCGGGGTTGGACCGCGGCGGACTCGATTCAGGCGGGGGGTGCGGCTGTGGCGGCGTTCGGTGGTAATGCGTTGGGCGCGGTCTTGGGCGCGAGTGCGGCGGCGTTTGGGCTTCATGGCGGTTCTGTCGCAGCAGTAGCCGGTGGCGGGTGCGCACCGGCCCGGAAACAGCAGCGCGCTACCACAATCTCTATCCGCCTGATCCTGCCGATTGGAACGCGGTAAACGCCTATAATCAAGAAGCCTGGTATTACAACACATTAAAGGCGCAACTCGAGCGCCAATTAGATGCCGCAAACGCACAATACACGCCTGCCAAAGACGCTATACGCGCCGAAATCCGATACTGGACACAACCAGCACCACAGCAACCGCACGCACCGTCACCAGATCCATCGACGCCCACCGGACAGCGCGGCGGCCCAATGGATGTCCGCCCCGGAACGAATGCTCCTGCGACGATTGACGGAACGTCCTTCAGCGGACACGCCCTTGACCAAATGCAGGGCAGAGGCATTCCGGTAAGCGTCGTGCAAAATGCGCTTCAAAACGGCCTGCGCTCGCCGAGCCGAGGAGGCAAGACAGTTTTCTACGATCCCGACAATCATATCAGCGCTGTGCAAGCTGCCGACGGTACCATCATTACCCCGACCTTCGGGGACCGACGACCTTGACGAACGATGAGGATTCTCGCCACCGGATCGCTTATCTCCGCCAGCTGGCGCTTAACTCGCTGAACTATTACGCCGGCGAATTTTCCGGACTCGAACGTGTAGCTCGTGACTTAGATTCGATAATCCAATCGCTCGAAGAAGTCGCGGATCCATCATGGACCAATTTGCTGGGCCGACTGTGGTTCCAGCTTGAAATCATTTACGCATCGATGCTACATGAAGGACGTTTCCGGCTGACTAAAGACGAAGAGGTCTACGTGCAAGAAGTCGTCGCTAAGCTCGTTGCAGAGCTCCAGAGCTATGAGCTGCCGCCAGTCCGCGACACAGCAGAAGGCACTCAGCAGCAGTAAGAAAGCTCTCACGAGCCAGGTCAGGGGCGGTCAGTGCGCCGCTTTCCCGTGGACGTGTCATATGAGCTCGACAAGGTTTCGACTCGCACGCCACCTCCCGGGCTAGCCCCCGGGGAACATACATGCGATTATCCCAGCCGGGTCCGACACGAGCGTCGGGTTCTCAACGCAAACTTGCCGGCTGCGAGCGACAGGTCAGGGTTTAGCTTGAGCCTTCTGCTCAGACCCGTGAGGCCGGCACCTGCGGTGGCTCGTATCGCACAGCGGGTATTCCTTGCTGCGCCGGCAGGTGCAGATGGCCACCATGAAGCGGTCCGATTCCACGACACCGCCGCCGGGCGTCTCGATGCGCACCGGACCGGACACCAGGACCGGACCGTTGGGCACCACCTGAACCCGGGTGGTAGTCATGACTTGTCCGCCCGGATCACCACGATTTCCTCGTCACGACAGCCGCGGGGTACCCGCCCGGTCTCCTCCAGCCATGCCGCCCGCGCCGACAACACTGGGCCGAACGGAATCCACTGAGAAGCAACAACTTCCGCGTCCAAACCGGTCGATAACAGACAATCCATGGACCGCTGCACGCCCGCCAGAGCCGACTGCACCAGCAGCAGAGATCCACCGTCGCACAACAGCTTTGCCGCCGACTCGCACAGCGGATCCAGCACCAGGCGCCCGTCGGGTCCGGCATTCCAGGCCCATGACGGACCGGCCGCCGGCGAGATAGCGTCGGAGTCGTCGACGGGCGGAGCGGGGACATACGGCGGATTGGACACGATCACCTCGAACGGTGCGCAGTCGAAAGCCCGTGTCCACGAGCCTTGACGAACGTCGACGTCCACTCCGGCGTCGGCGACGTTGTCACGGGAGCAGCGCACGGCATGTGGGCAGATGTCGAACGCGGTGACGCTGGCACAGCCCATTTCAGCGGCGGCGATCGCGACGAAACCGCTTCCGGTACACAGGTCGAGGACCCTGCGGCGCGGGATCAGGCCGGTCCGCCTCATCGTGTCAACGAGCAAACGGGAGTCGGATTGTGGCTGGTACACCATGTCGGCGACCGTGGCGCCATCCAAGGCTGGGTAGGTGGTCGTCAAGGTAGACCTTTCGGGGCACCGCCGTGACGATCACGGCGTCCTAGTACTAATGCCCGCAAACCGCTGCTCGAAACCAAACCCGGCCGATCGGGGACGATCGCTACCCCTCGACCTGCGCCAATTGATTGACAATCGTCGAGCAGAACGTCGGCAGGTCGGATGGTGAGCGACTAGTGATCACATTGCCGTCCACGACAACCTCATCATCGACGACGTTGGCGCCGGCGTTGCGCAAGTCGGTGCGAATGCTGGGATAGGAGGTCAGCGTTCGTCCCTTCACCACGCCTGCCTCGACCAACGTCCAGGGCCCGTGACAGATTGCGGCAACCGGCTTTCCGGACTCCACGAAGTCACGGACGAAAGACACCGCAGTGCTGTCGGAACGTAGCTTGTCGGGGTTCACGGTCCCACCGGGCAATACCAGGCCGTCGAATTCGGCCACCGACGCCTGCGCAACCACACGGTCAACCGCGAACCTGCCAGCCGGATCGAGATCGTGTTCCCGCGCTTGGATTTCGCCGCCCCGTAACGACACGACCTCCACCTGAGCACCGGCCTGTAGCAGCGCCGCGCGCGGTTGCTCCAGTTCGACCTTTTCCACGCCATCGGCAGCCAGGATGGCGATCCTTTTGCCTTGCAACTCCTTCGACATCGCAGTGCTCCTTTATGGCTCCTTTATGGGTTCAAGACGACTTTGGTGCAGCCGTCCTGCTTGTGTTTGAAGATCTCGTAGCCGTGTGGAGCCTGGTCGAGCCGGAGATGGTGGCTGATGATCATCGTGGGGTCGATCTCGCCGCTGCAGACCCGATCCAACAACGGCCGCATGTAGCGTTGTACGTGGCACTGGCCGGTCTTGATGGTCAGCGAGCGGTTCATGACCGCGCCGATGGGGAATTTGTCCATCACGCCGCCGTACACCCCGATAACCGAGATGGTGCCGCCGTTGCGGCAACTCATCACCGCTTCCCGAAGTGCGTGCGGCCGTTCGGTTTCCAACCGCGCGGCCTGCTTGACGCGGTCGTAGGCGTCCACCACTCGAGAGCCGGTGCGAGCCTCCATACCCACCGCGTCGATGCAGTGGTCCGGACCCCGCCCGGCGGTGATGTCCCGAAGCTCCTCCAGCACCGAGGTCTCGGCGAAGTTCAGCGGTGTCGCACCCAACCGGACGGCCAACTCCAGCCGATACGGAACCTGGTCAATCGCAATCACTTTGGCCGCGCCAAGCAGGTAGGCGCTGGCGACTGCGAACAGGCCCACCGGACCCGCACCCCATACCGCGACGACGTCACCGGGGGTGATGCCGCACATCTCGGCGCCCATGTAGCCGGTGGGCAGGATATCCGACAAGAACAACACCTGGTCATCGGTGAGATCGTCGTCGATCTTCAGCGGACCCACATCGGCGAACGGCACCCGCGCGTATTCGGCTTGGCCACCGGCAAACCCGCCCAACATGTGCGAATACCCGAAAAGCCCGGCGGGTGAATGACCCAACAACTTCTCGGCCATTCCGGCGTTGGGATTGGAATTCTCACACAGCGAGTACAGGTCGCGCTCACACGCCGAGCAGGCCCCGCACGCGATCGGGAAGGGCACCACCACCCGGTCGCCGACGGCCAAGTTGGACAACGCCTTTCCGACCTCGACCACTTCACCCATGAACTCGTGCCCCAGCACGTCGCCGTGCTTGACCGTGGGGATATAGCCGTCGTAGATGTGCAGGTCCGAACCACAGATGGCGGTGGAGGTGACCCGCACAATGACATCGCGGTCGTTGCGGATCGCGGGATCTGGAACCGATTGCACCTCAACGCTATTGCGTCCGGCCCAGACGATGGCCTTCATCGGACAGCTCCTTCGCTCACCGGCCGTGCGGGCTGTTGATGCATCTGGCGCAACACTGACGTGCCTTCCGGCGACCCGTCGGAATACAGCACCTGCCCGGTTTCCAGGATCTGCTTGAACCGCCGCAGGTCGTCGTTGACCTGCTGTTCCGGCGACTCGCCCAACAGCGTCGCAACCGACTTGCCGAGCGCACCGCCCGGCATGTGGTAGCCGATCGTGACTCGGACCTCGGTGCCGTCGCCCGCGGCCGTCGGCGTGAATTCGACGCTGCCCCCGTGCCTTACCCCGGAATCGCGCACCGATTGCCACGCGATCCGCTTGTTGGGCACATCCTCGACGATCTGCGCATCCCACCGCACGGGCTGCCCTACCGGCGCGTTGATGGCCCAATGCGACCGCCCGCCGTCGCCGGCGGTGACCGATCGCAGATGGTGCATGAAGCTGGGCAGGTTCTCCAGGTCACGCCATAACCGATACACGTCCTCCGGCGCACGGCGCACCGTCACCGCGGCCCGCAGCGACCGATGCTTCGGACCGCTGCCATGCCGGTGGCCTCGGTCGCGGGCGGTGCGCGTCGCGGCGTAGAGGTCGGCGACGGCGATTACGGTCAGCGCGACGGCGACAACGCCACTGCGCGCCCGCGGTCCCCGGCCACGGCTGAGCACCCCCGCCCCGAACAGCGCGACGTCCAGCACGTCACCGACCACCCTGGTCCACACCAGTTTCGGCGAGCCGAGCAATAACGCGGCGGCGTGGCCGCATTCGCGTATCCCCAACGCGCGGATGATCGAGCGCGACGGGTCCGTGTCGGCCACGCCCGCGAGCACGGCTACTTTCCTTGGGGCCAGCACTTCGGCGAGGCCGAGACCCAGGCTGGCCCCACCAAGGCCGCGCGCCAGAGTGGCCGCTGCGCTCGCTGAAGCGTCTTTCATCGTCATTTCCCTTGCCTTGTGGTGTGTTAGGACGCGGCCCGCAGCTTGTGCAACAACGGTTCGGCGGCCTCCTTGAGGAACTCGTCCTGGTGCTGTCCGCCGATCTGCACGAGGGCGATATCGGTGAAACCGGCTTCCCAATAGGGCCGCACAGATTCGACGATGGCGTCCAGATCCGGCCCACACGGGATGTTCTCGGCGACGTCGTCCGGACGCACGAACTGCGTCGCCGCAGCGAAACCGGCCGGCGTCGGCAAGTCCGCGTTGACCGCCCAGCCGGCACCGAACCAGCGGAACTGATCGTGTGCCCGTTTGACAGCGGCGTCGCGGTCGGGATCCCAGCACACCGGTATCTGTCCGACCACCCGTCCGGCGCCGGTCCCGTTGGCAACCTGGCGTGCCGCGCGCCACGAGTCGACCAGGTCGCCGTCGGGCTCCACCGCGATCAGGTGGTCGGCGAGTTTGGCGAACTTGTCGACGGCCTTGGGTCCGCCGATCGCCACCCCGATGCCGATCGGCACGTCCGGTAGGTCCCACAAGCGCGCCGAATCCACCTGGAAATAGTCGCCACGCCAGTTCACCAGCCGGCCACCGAACAGTTCGCGGATGATCTTGACCGCCTCGCGCAACATGTCCTGACGACGCTCGACCGCGGGCCAGCCCCGGCCGACGATGTGCTCGTTGAGATTTTCGCCGCTACCCAGTCCGAGCGTGAACCGCCCGTCGGACAGGATCTGCACGGTCGCGGCCTGCTGCGCGACGATCGCGGGGTGATACCGCATCGTCGGACAGGTCACGTAGGAGTACAGGTCGAGGCGTTCGGTGGCATGAGCCACTGCACCCAGTACCGCCCAGGCGTTGGGCGCGTGTCCTTGCGACGTCAGCCAGGGCGAGAAGTGGTCGCTGCAGACCAAAAAGTCGAAGCCCCGCTGCTCGGCCGAAACGGCGTCCCGCACAAGCTCTTTCGGCCCGCTCTGCTCGGTCATCAACGTATAGCCGAAATTCGTCATACGCGCTGGGGTACCCGGCTATAGGCCCATATAACGTCACGGCGAAAAATCGCCCCCAAACTCGCCCTGGCGCTGCGCTCGCGGTGGCTTGCCGCGGCGTCAAAACGGGTAGACCGAGCGCAGGAGCGGGCAACGGCCCGCCTCAACCGCAAAGGAGCGGACAATGATCGGAACAATCATCGGGGCCATCGTGGTCGGTCTCATCGTGGGCGCCCTCGCCCGCCTTATCATGCCGGGCAAGCAGAACATCGGCGTCATCATGACCGTGGTGTTAGGGGCCGTCGGGGCGTTCCTGGGCACCTGGATTTCCTACAGGCTCGGATACTCGAATCAGAACGGCGGCTTCGAGTTCATCCCGTTCCTGGTCGGCGTCGTCGTCGCGATCCTGCTCATCGCCGCCTACCTCGGGCTTACCGGCCGGCGCGGCACCTCTGCTCGTACCGGTCGGCTTTAGCAGCTCAGCCCGGCGTCGCGGTCGTCGCTTTTCGTCGTCGGTGACGCTAGCTCGCGTGGGTCCTCTGATCGGGGGACATGCTGTCGCACGTTCGGGGGATGGAGATCGCATTGCTCGGTCACTTATGATCACCCAGATTCATTTGGCATGCCTTGCGTATTGCGCTGGGAGGTAATGGTTTAACGGCTTAGGTGGAGGCAGCGGGCTTGGAAGGGAGTTGCGGTGCCACTGCCAGAGGCGCTTGTGCGCGTGGTGATGCCCGGTGCGCGCGCCAGTGGGCTGCTGCCCGCAGGCCACGAGCTAGACAGCGAGCCCAGCTAGGGACGTTACGGACGTCAGCGCACCCCTGATTTCAGTGCTGCAGCCATTTGCTGCGCCGGTTACCGAAAGGAAGCTTTCTTTCAGCATGTCCGAATATTCCACCGACCGGGCGTCCCAACCGCGGGACAACGCCGTCGCCAGCGGATCCGATTCGGCACCGGGCCACGTCCGTCTCACCAAGTCGCGGCGTGGCACCCGCGCCGCCGGCCTGGCCTTGGGAGCATTGGCAATAACCAGCGGTGTTAGCGGCGTCCTAGACGTCAGCACTGCGACCACCAACGGCCCTAACGTCAGCGTCGGCCGACTCGCCATTACCCTAACGGCCAACCACGGGTTCAAACTCGACACGTGCACCGCGGGAAACTCCGGGATCGCCCAGGGTGACAACACCAACTCTGGTAACAGCAGCAATATCGACAGTTCTGATGGCACCGGTGCAACAACGGCGACACCGCCAGTGATCCCGTCGCCACTTCAAACTCTAATACCGCTGTGGGCGTTGATATTCAAGAAGTTCCGGCAAACATCATTGCAGGCGACCTCGCCACAGAAAACCTGGATACTGCGCCGGCCGATATTGACGCCGAAATGGGCAACAATAATAACAACAACAATGCCCCGCCGCCGATTGGGATCATGTGGCCAGATGGGTTTCCGCGATGGGCTAATTTGCCGCCATTTGATCCTCATGATCCTGATGACAACTAAGCGGGTTTTCCCGAACTAATATGTACCGTCGGTACTACCGGAGTGGACCGTTCAGCTTGCGGCCCGGGTGGCCGCTGTCACGGAACACGCTTGACACTAATTCGCCAAGTCGTAGAGACAGGTTGCTAATCGTGGGGACCAATATGGCGTACAGCCGGCCGCAATCAGCTGTGATGCGCGCGGTAAAGACTCGCCGAATCGCATTTTCCTTTCACCACGCGGCTCCATCCCGGCGACATTTCGTAGCGGGTGACATTGCGATGAGTCACCTCGTTGCGCTCATGTCCGGCGGTTTACCATCGGGAGAGGAATCCTTTATTCTGGCAGTTCGCCGTTACCGAGATCAGATCGCCGATCCGGTATTGAAGGATCAAGTTGCCGGCTTCATCGGGCAGGAAATGAACCACGGGATGCAGCACCGCAACCTGAACGTGGAGCTGGTCCGGATGGGATATTGGGTGACCAGGCTGCTCGATGCCCTGGGCACCAGGTTCGTCAAACGGATGAAGGACAACCTGTATCGCATTCCGAATACGGTCGCAAAACTGGCGCTAGCAAATACGGCAGCTGTAGAGCACCTTACTGCGGTGCTCGGCGAACAGGCATTGACGACTCCTTGGCTGCAAGAACGACTGAGCGACCCGGAGGTGCGAGCCATGCTGAACTGGCATGCAATTGAAGAAATGGAGCATAAGGCGGTTGCATTCGACGTTTACCGGTACGTAGGCGGCAGCGAGCGAATGCGAATTCTCTCAATGACCGGCATGCTCGCCCTCTTGTGGGTGCCGATCATACTTCTCCTCGTCTCAATCGCCACCGATCCGTGGGCTTGGCGGCACCCGATCGACACCCTGCGCAGCATAATCTCGCTGCCGCGAGTTCCATTCTTCGAGGGCATCGCCCCAAAAGTCAAAATCTATTGCCAGGTTGGATTTCACCCTGACGATGTCGACCACACCCAAATCTTACAGAAATGGCGAGACGAATATTTTGGTCCAAATGGCCTACTTCTCGACCACCTCAAGTAGCGTCGTGCCGGTTGCGCCCGGCGCCTGCGCGAGCGCCTCGGTGACCAGGCCTTGGCGAAGCCGATGTCGTGGAGATGTGCGCCAAACCGCGGGTGGTCCTCGTCGCCCAATACGACGCGTCGAGCCACCCCAATAATACCAAATCGCCCAACATTCAACAGGACTCGTTATTTTTCCCGAACCGAAATCAACCATTCTGTGTAATTATCCCAGCGACGTTAGAGATCAGTGAGCATGAATGCCCGCAAGCCTGAGATGTTCGACGCGGACGTGGGGGGTCAGCAATGGCATTTGTATGCCCTCTGCGCGCAGACCGACCCGGATACCTTTTTCCCCGATAAGGGCGGCAGTACTCGCAACGCCAAACGTATTTGCAGCGGTTGCGAGGTCAAACGTCCATGCTTGGAGTACGCGCTGGCCAACGATGAGCGCTACGGCATCTGGGGAGGATTGTCTGAACGCGATCGTCGCCGTCGAAAAAAGCGTGCGGCCGACGGCCGGCCATAAGAGCTGCTTGCGCCCGAGCCAGCGTTCTAGGCCGGCCCGCGCACCACAATCGTGTGCTCGGCACGGCACACCAGCTCGCCGATAACGGGTGCGCCCGGGATTTCGCCGGCGATCAGCAGTCCACCGGAGGTCTGCGCGTCGGCCAGCAGCAGCGCCTCCTGCTCGCTCACCGCCGACAGGTCGACATGCGGCGCCACCCACTCGAGATTGCGCCGGCTGCCGCCGCTGACGTAGCCGGCGGCCAGGGCTGCTCGCGCGCCGTCCAGATACGGCACCGCAGCGGAGTCGATCACCGCAGTCACACCGCTGGCCCTGGCCAGCTTGTGCAAGTGCCCCAGCAACCCGAAACCGGTTACATCCGTGGCACATTCGATGCCGGCCGCCAGCGCGGCAGCCGCCGCTCCTGCGTTTAGCGTGGTCATCACCTCCACGGCGTTCGCGAACCGCTCGCCGGTGGCCTTGTGCCGGGAATTCAAGACGCCGATGCCCAGCGGCTTGGTCAGCGACAGCGGGGTGCCCGGCTTACCGGTGTCGTTGCGCAGCAACCTGTTTGGGTCGGCGATTCCGGTGACCGCGAGCCCGTATTTGGGCTCGGGGTCGTCGACGCTGTGCCCGCCGGCCAGATGACAGCCCGCGAGCGAGCACACATCCAGCCCGCCGCGCAGCGTCTCGGCGGCCAGCTCGAACGGCAGCACATCTCGCGGCCATCCCAACAGATTGACCGCGACCACCGGCCGCCCGCCCATCGCGTACACATCGGACAGCGCGTTGGCGGCGGCGATTCGGCCCCAGTCATAGGGATCGTCGACCACCGGGGTGAAAAAGTCGGTCGTCGCGATCAGTGCCGTGCCGCCCTCGATCAGCACCGCGGCGGCGTCGTCACCGCTGTCCAGCCCGACCAGCAGCTCACCGGCAGGATGAGCCGGGACGCCGGCGCGCAATCCGCGCACCACGTCCTCCAGCTCGCCGGGCGGGATCTTGCACGCGCAGCCGCCGCCGTGCGCGTACTGAGTCAGTCGGTAACCCATGGCGTCCATAATTGTCGCCATGGCCCAGGGAGGCGTCTCCGGTCTGGTGACCGGCGCGGTCTTCAAAACCGTCGAGCGACAGATGCTGCCGCTGGCGGGTTCGATTCCCGTCCGCCTCCGCCACCTCCCTGGGTCCGGACATGACTGACCCCAGACGACGGGTTCCGCGCACCGACGCGCTGCTCGCCGATCCCCGCCTCGCCGAGGCGCAACAGCTGCTGGGCCGCACCCTGGTGAAATCCGTGATCGCGCAGGCCCAGCAGCGGGCCCGCGCCGGCGAGATCGAGCCGGAGCGGGTGGCCGAGCACGCCGTCGCCGCGCTCCCGGCCACCGCGGCAAGCCTGCGGCCGGTGATCAACGCCACCGGCGTCGTCGTACACACCAACCTGGGCCGGGCACCGTTGTCGCAGGCCGCGGTGGACGCGGTGGTCACCGCCAGCGGCGCCACCGACGTCGAATTCGACCTGACGACCGGTCGCCGCGCTCGCCGTGGCCGGGGCACGCTGGCCGCGCTGGCTCGGGCGGTGCCCACCGCCGGCGGGGTGCACGTGGTGAACAACAACGCCGCCGCGCTGCTGCTGACCGCGTTCACGCTCGCCGGGGGAAAAGAGATTGTGCTCAGCCGCGGCGAGCTGGTCGAGATCGGCGACGGATTCCGCATCCCCGAGCTGCTGGCGTCCACGGGTGCGCGGCTTCGTGAGGTCGGCACCACCAACCGCACCAGCCTGCGCGACTATGCCGACGCGATCGGGCCGGACACCGGGTTTGTGCTCAAGGTGCATCCGTCCAACTTCTGCGTCACCGGGTTCACCTCGGCGGTCAGCGTGGCCGAATTGGCGCAACTCGACACACCGCTCGTCGTCGACATCGGCTCGGGATTGCTGGAACCGCATCCGGCACTCCCCGACGAACCGGATGCGACAACCGCCCTGCGCGACGGCGCCAACCTGGTCACCGCCAGCGGTGACAAACTGCTCGGCGGTCCGCAGGCCGGCCTGCTCTTCGGCGATGCCGACCTGATCGAGCGGCTGCGCCGCCATCCGGCGGCCCGTGCGCTGCGGGTGGACAAGCTCACCCTCGCCGCGCTGGAAGCGACCGTGGTAGGGCCGCCGCCGCCGGTAGCTCGAGCGCTGGCCGCCGAGGTGACCCAACTGCGCGCCCGCGCTGAAAGCCTTGCCGCGCAGCTACCCGGCGCGCAGGCGGTGGACTGTGTGGCGGCCGTCGGCGGGGGCGGGGCCCCGGGTGTGCGACTGCCCAGCGCCGGGCTGAGCCTGCCCGAGTCCTACGCCGCCAAGCTGCGCGCCGGCGGCCCCCCGGTCGTCGGCCGGGTGGAGGGCGGCCGATGCCTGCTGGATCTGCGCACGGTGGCACCAGACGAGGACGACCTGGTGCTGGCGGCGGTGCTGGCGTGTTCGTCATAGCCACTGCGGGCCACGTCGACCACGGCAAGTCGACGCTGGTCCAGCGGCTCACCGGGATGTGGCCGGACCGGCTGGCCGAAGAACAGCGCCGAGGCCTGACCATCGAGCTGGGCTTCGCCTGGACCGAGATCGACGGGCGCCGGCTGGCGTTCGTCGACGTGCCGGGCCATGAACGGTTCGTTCCCACCATGCTGGCCGGCGTGGGCCCGGTTCCGGCCGTCATGTTCGTGGTGGCCGCCACCGAGGGCTGGATGCCGCAGTCCGACGAGCATCTCGCGGCTTTAGACGCGCTGCGGGTTCGGCACGTGCTGGTCGTCATCAGCAAGGCAGACCTTGCCGATCCGGCGCCGGCGATCGAGCAGGTGCGGGCGCGGTTGGCCGACGCGCCGGTCGTGCTGGGCACCGACCTGGACCAGGTGCGGGCCCAACTGCTGGCACTCACGATGCGGCTACCGCGGCCGGACCGCGACGGCGACGTGCGGTTATGGGTCGACCGCTGCTTCACGGTGCGCGGTGCGGGCACCGTCGTCACCGGCACGCTGAGCGCCGGCACCATCCGGGTGGGCGACGAACTCGAACACGCCGGACGCCGCGTCACCGTCCGCGGCCTGCAATCGCTGGGCCGCGACGTCGACGCGGCCGGTGCGGTGGCGCGGGTGGCGGTGAACCTGCGCGGCGTGGATCGCCGGCACATCGCTCGCGGCGACACCGTTCGCACGCCGGGTGCCTGGCTGGACACCGCGGAGATCGACGTGGCCCTGCGGTCGGCGGGCACTCTGCACCACCAGCTGGTGCTGCACCTCGGGTCCGCGGCGGTGCCGGCGCGGGTGCGCCCGCTGGGGACGGCCGGGGCGCGGCTGCGGCTGGCCAGAGCGTTGCCGCTGCGGGTCGGCGACGTCGGGTTGCTGCGCGATCCCGGGGAACACCGGATCGCGGCCGGCATCGAGGTGCTCGATGTGCGGCCGCCGGAGTTGCGCCGCCGCGGCGCGGCCCGAGCCCGCGGCGAGCAGCTGGCGACCGGCCGGGTGCCCCCGCCCGAGTGCGCACCCGTGACGCAGTTTCGCGCGATGGGTCTGCCGGCCGCCGGCCGCCAGGTCGGCGAGTGGGTGGTCGATCCGCAGTGGTGGGCCGGGCGGCGTGAGCTTGCGGTCACGACGGTGCGGCGCTGGGCGGCCGAGCGCGACATCGCGGCGGGCATGCCGCTGGAAGCGCTGCGGCAGCGGGTGGGCCTGCCGGCCGCCGAACTGGTGTCCGAGCTGCTCGACGGCACCGGCCTGGAGGTGGCCGACGGCCTGGTCCGGCAACCCGGGGCGGCGCTGCCGGCGCGCGTCGACAAGGCGGTGCGCACCGTGGAGGAGTGGCTGGCCGCCGAACCGTTCCGGGCGCCGGAGGCCGACGAACTGGCCGAACTGAAGCTGGGCAGCCGCGAGCTGGCCGCGGCCGTGCGGGCCGGACGGCTGACCCGCGTCGCCGACGGCGTCGTGCTGGGGCCCGACGCGTTCCCACGCGCGGCCGCTATCCTGGCGACGCTACCGCAGCCGTTCACGGTCAGCGACGCCCGCCGCGCTCTGGGCACCACGCGCCGGGTCGCCGTCCCGTTGCTCGAACGGCTTGACGCACTGAGGATTACCCGCCGCGATGCGGACGGCACCAGGACGACGCGTTAAGGCTGCGGGTTTGCTCCGCAGGTGCGCCGCAGGGTTTGATCAAACAATGCACCCGGAAAGCAAGCTTGCGAAGTTGATCCAGTCGTGGCCGGTCTACCGCCAGCTCACCGGGTCCGACCCGCTGGGCCGCGGCAAAGCCGCACAGTCGCCCCGCTCGGCAACGCTGACGCCGCGCACCGCCGAAGCCGACCACGTCGCGCACTCGGTGTGTCCGTTCTGCGCCGTGGGCTGCGCGCAGAAGGTCTACGTCAAAGACCAGAAGGTCATCCAGATCGAGGGCAACCCGGACAGCCCGATTTCCCGAGGACGCCTGTGCCCCAAGGGATCTGCCAGCACCCAGCTGGTCACCGGCCCGCAGCGGGAAACCGTCGTGCGCTACCGCGCCCCCTACGCCACCGAGTGGCAGGAACTCGACCTGGACACCGCGATGGATATGGTCGTCGACCGAGTGCTCGACGCCCGTCGCAAGGGCTGGCAGGACTTCGACGCCGACCGCAACACGCTGCGCCGCACCATGGGCATCGCCAGCCTCGGCGGCGCCACCCTGGACAACGAAGAGAACTACCTGATCAAGAAGCTCTTCACCGCCCTGGGCGCGCTGCAGATCGAGAACCAAGCCCGTATTTGACACAGCGCCACGGTTCCCGGTCTGGGAGCCTCCTTCGGTCGCGGCGGAGCGACAGACTATCAGCAAAACCTGGTCAACTCGGACTTCATCGTCATCATGGGCTCCAACATGGCCGAGGCCCATCCGGTCGGGTTCCAGTGGGTGATCGAGGCCAAGGCGCGCGGCACCGAGGTCGTCCACATCGACCCGCGGTTCACCCGCACCAGCGCGCTGGCCGACCGCCACGTCGCACTGCGCGCCGGCAGTGACATCGCGTTCCTCGGCGGGGTGATCAACTACATCCTGTCCAACGGGCTGGACTTCCGCGAGTACGTCACCGCCTACACCAACGCCGCGTTCCTGGTCGACGAAAACTACCGCGACACCGAGGATCTCGACGGTCTGTTCAGCGGCTACGACCCCGACACCGCCTCGTACGACCCGGCCACCTGGCATTACGAGTCAACACACCATGGCGGTCGCGGCGGGGCCGACGACAAGCTGCGCGCCGCCCCTGATCAGCTCGGCTCCGGCGGACCGGCGGTGGAGGGTGCTGCGGGCGATATCCCGGCCGACCCGACGCTGCGGCATCCGCGGTGCGTCTACCAGATCCTCAAGCGGCACTACGCCCGCTACACCCCGGAGATGGTGGAGCGGGTGTGCGGCGTGCCGGCCGACACCTTCCTGCGGGTCGCGCGGGCGTGGACGGAAAATTCCGGCCGCGAGCGCACCACCGCGCTGGTATACAGCGTGGGCTGGACCCAGCACACCATGGGCGCGCAGTTCATTCGCGCCGGCTCGATCATCCAGCTGCTGCTCGGCAACATCGGCCGGCCCGGCGGCGGGGTGTTCGCGCTGCGCGGGCATGCCAGCATCCAGGGCTCCACGGACGTGCCGACGTTGTTCAACCTGCTGCCCGGATACCTGGCCATGCCGCACGCCGGCCAAGCGAACCTGGCCGACTACCTGGACCGGATCAAGAGCCAGAACCAGAAGGGCTTCTGGCACAACGCCGACGCCTATATGGTGTCGCTGCTCAAGGAGTACTGGGGCGAGCACGCCACCGCCGACAACGACTACTGCTTCGACTACCTACCGCGGATCAACGGCGACCACGGCACCTACCGCACCGTCATGGACATGGTCGACGGCACGGTGTTCGGCTACTTCCTGCTCGGCCAGAACCCGGCCGTCGGCTCCGCCCACGGGCGGCTGCAGCGGCTCGGCATGGCCAACCTGGACTGGCTGGTGGTGCGCGACCTCGTGATGATCGAAAGCGCCACCTTCTGGAAAGACGCCCCCGAAGTCGAGACCGGCGAGATCACCCCGCAGACCTGCCGCACCGAGGTGTTCTTCTTCCCGGCCGCCTCGCACGTGGAGAAGGCCGGCACGTTCACCCAGACCCAGCGGATGCTGCAATGGCGCGAAAAGGCCGTCGACCCGCCCGGTGACGCCCGCTCGGAGCTGTGGTTCTTCTACCACCTGGGCCGGCGGTTGCGGGAGAAGCTGGCCGGCTCGACCGACGAGCGCGACCGGCCGTTGCTGGAGCTGTTCTGGGACTACGCGATGGAAGGTGACGAGCCCTCTGGCGAGGACGTGCTGCGCCGCATCAACGGCATCGACCTGACGACCGGCCGGGCGGTGAACGGCTATACCGAGTTGAAGGCCGACGGCAGCACCGCCTGCGGCTGCTGGATCTACAGCGGCGTGTACGCCGACGACGTCAACCAGGCGGACCGGCGGGACACCTCGCAGTGGGGCTGGACCTGGCCGCTGAACCGCCGGGTGCTCTACAACCGGGCGTCGGCCGACCCACAGGGGCGGCCGTGGAGCGAGCGCAAGAAGCTCATCTGGTGGGATCCGGAGAACCGGGAATGGACCGGCCACGACGTGCCCGACTTCGAAAAGCACAAGCCGCCGGACTACCGCCCGCCCAAAGGCGCGGTGGGCGTCGAGGCGTTGCGCGGCGACGACGCGTTCGTCATGCAGGCCGACGGCAAGGCCTGGCTGTTCGCACCCAGCGGCCTGGCCGACGGTCCGCTGCCCACGCACTACGAACCGCACGAGTCCCCGGTGCGCAACGCGATGTATGGACAGCAGGGCAACCCGACCCGAATCGTTTATGGCCGCAACGACAATCCGTCGAACCCGGCGCCGCCGGAGGCCCACGGCGAGGTGTTCCCGTTCATCTTCACCGCCGCACGGCTTACCGAGCACCACACGGCCGGCGGGATGAGCCGTCAGCTGCCCTACCTGTCGGAGCTGCAGCCCGCGTTATTCGTCGAGGTTTCACCGGAATTGGCGCGTATCCGGGGGCTGACGCATATGGACTGGGCGCATGTGATCACCAGCCGCACCGCGGTGGACGCACGGGTGCTGGTGACCGAGCGGATGAAGCCACTTCGCATCGAAGACCATGTGGTCCAACAGATTTGGATGCCTTACCATTTTGGTTACACCGGCCTGGTCGACGGCGACGTGGTCAACGATCTGCTCGGGGTGGTGTTGGACCCCAACGTCTTCATCCAAGAGAGCAAGGTCTGCACTTGTGACGTGCAACCGGGACGACGGCCCCGCGGACCGGAGCTGCTGGCCTACATCGCCGAATACCGCCGCCGCGCCGGCGTCACCACGGCGACCGGCACCCGACTGGACACCCATAGCGAGGAAACCCCTTGAACCGCAACAGTTTCTATGGCCCGCTGAGCGATCCGGCCGGCGATGCCGGGCATCTGGAGCACCCCGCGCGAGTCGGGTTCTTCACCGACACCTCGGTGTGCATCGGCTGCAAGGCCTGCGAGGTGGCCTGCAAGGAATGGAACCGGGTGCCCGACGACGGCTTCAACCTGCTGGGGATGTCGTTCGACAACACCGGCATGCTCAGCGCAAACACCTGGCGGCACGTGGCGTTCATCGAGCAGCCGGCTACCGACCTCGGCATCCCGAAATTCGAGCGCCCCGGCGCGTCGGCCGACCCGCAGTCCCGCACAGACTTTCGCTGGCTGATGAGCTCCGACGTGTGCAAACATTGCACCCATGCCGGATGTCTGGATGTCTGTCCGACGGGCGCGCTGTTCCGCACCGAGTTCGGCACTGTCGTTGTGCAGCAAGACATTTGCAACGGCTGCGGGTATTGCGTGTCCGGTTGTCCGTACGGGGTGATCGACCGCCGCGAGGGTGACGGCCGGGCGTGGAAGTGCACCCTATGCTACGACCGGCTGCATGACGGGCTGGAACCGGCGTGCGCCAAGGCCTGCCCCACCGACTCCATCCAGTTCGGCCCGCTCGACGAACTGCGGGAGCGCGCCGCCCGCCGGGTCGAGCAGCTGCATGAGCGCGGCGTGACCGAGGCGCGGTTGTACGGTCACGATCCCGACGACGGCGTCGGCGGCGACGGTGCGTTCTTCCTGCTCCTGGACGAGCCCGAGGTCTACGGATTGCCGCCGGATCCGGTGGTGCCCACCCGCGATTTGCCGGCCATGTGGCGCTACGCCGGGATGGCCGCGTCGGCGCTGGTGGCCGCCGCGGTGTCGGCGTTCGTTGGGAGACGGCTATGACCCGGGGGGCGGGCAGCGGGCGGGAACAGCTAGCCGTGCCCCGAGCGGAGTTCCGGTCGTATTACGGGCGTCCGGTGCTCAAACCACCGGTGTGGGAGTGGAAGATCGCGGCCTACCTGTTCTCCGGTGGCCTGTCGGCGGGGTCGGCGCTGCTGGCCGCCGGCGCCGATCTGACCGAGCGTCCGGCGCTGTGCCGAGTCAGCCGAGTCGGGGCGCTGGCCAGCCTCCTGGCCAGCATGTACTTCCTCGTCGCCGACCTCGGCCGCCCCGAGCGGTTCCACCACATGCTGCGGGTGGCCAAGCCGAGCTCGCCGATGAGCGTCGGCACCTGGATTCTGACCGCCTACGGGCCGGGCGCCGGGCTGGCCGGGGCCGCCGCGCTCATGCCGGCGGCGCTGCGGCGCACCGGGGTCGGAGCGCTCGTGCGCTGGTTGGCACGCCCGGCCGGACTCTCGGCGGCGGCCGTCGCACCCGGCGTCGCCTCCTACACCGCGGTCCTGCTGTCGCAGACCGCCGTCCCCGCCTGGCACGAGGCACACCCGTATCTGCCCTTCGTCTTCACCGGCTCGGCCGCAGCCAGCGGCGGCGGCTGGGGCATGGTGCTGGCGCCCGGGGCCGAGGCCGGTCCGGCGCGGCGACTGGCGGTCGTGGGCGCCGGGCTGGAGATCGCGGCGTCGCGGCTGCTGGAGCAACGGCTGGGGCTGGCCGCCGAGGCGTACACCACGGGAAAGCCGCACCGGCTGCGCAAGTGGGCGGAGTACCTGACGATCGGCGGGGCGCTGGGCACGGCGGCGGCGGGCCGGAGCCGGTTCGCGGCGACGCTGTGCGGGCTGGCGCTACTCACCGGCAGTGCGCTGCAGCGGTTCGGCGTGTTCGAGGCCGGCGTGGAATCCACCAGGGATCCGAAATATGTGGTGGTGCCGCAGCGCGAAAGGCTCGATTCCGGCAAGTGATCTTGGAGAAGGGCCGCTACAGCCGTTCTTTGACCGCCGCCGACAAGCGGGCCCCGTCTGCTTTGCCCTCGGCGATCTCGGTGGCGAACTTCATGACCAGGCCCATCTGCTTCATGGTGGGCCGATGCCCGAGCTGTTCGGCCACTTGGGCGATGGCGGTGTCGGCGACGTCGGCCACTTCTGCCTCGGTGAGCGGCGTGGGCAGATACTCGTCGATGATCCGGGCTTCCGCGTGCTCGTTGGCGGCCAGCTCACCCCGCCCGTTCTGGGTGTAGATCTCGGCCGCCTCGCCACGTTTACGGGATTCCCTGGCCAGCACCTTGAGCACCTCGTCGTCGGAGAGCTCCTTGGCCTGCTTGCCCGATACTTCCTCGGTCTGGATTGCGGCCAGCACCATGCGTAGGGTCGCAGTTCGCAACTTATCCTGCGATTTCATCGCTTCGGTCAGGTCGGCCCGAAGCCGCGATTTGAGTTCCGCCATGGCAGAGACGCTACGCGGGTTGTTTTCGGAGGTTGCCGAACCCGACACCAAGACCGGAAGACGTACCCGCATTGAGAAATGCGCAGACCGCCGACAGGATGGAGCCCATGACCAACGACGACAGCCGCCACATCCGGTGAGTACGCTGCCGCCGAGTTATCCGGTTGACCCGCCGGCCGAGACCCCCGGGTACGTACCGGCCGGGTACCCACCATTAGGCGCCGGCTATCCGCCGCCACCATCGCAGCCGCCGGGCTACGGCGCCCCACCGCCGGGATACGGCCCGCCGCCCGGTTACGGCATGCCACCGGGTTACGGTCCCCCGCCGCCCGGCTACGGCGCTCCGCCCGGATATGGTGCGCCGCCACCGGGATATGGCCCGCCCCTGGTTCCCGGGGCAGTCAAACCCGGAATCATCCCGCTGCGGCCGTTGACCTTGAGCGATATCTACAACGGCGCGGTCGGCTACATCCGCACCAACCCGAAGGCGACGCTGGGTCTGACCGCGATCGTCGTGGTGATCATGCAGGTCATCACGTTGATCGCCACGGTCGGACCGCTGACGGCCCTCAACCAACTGAAAACCCAGCCGTCAACCGAGCTGAGTCTGGGCGTCTTCGGCGCCTGGATGGGTTCGGTCGCGGCCAGTGGTCTGGTCACCTGGCTGGGCGGCATGCTGCTGAGCGGAATCCTCACCGTCGTCGTCGGGCGCGCGGTGTTCGGGTCTCCCATCACGATCAGCGAGGCGTGGGCCCGGGTCCGCGGGCGCGTACTGGCACTGATCGGGCTGGCCTTGCTGGAAGCCGCCGGGATGGTGGCGCTCGCGGGGCTGGTGGTGGTCATCCTGGTCGGGGTCGGGGCCGCGATCAACGGTGCGGCGGCGGTCCTGGTCGGCATCCCGCTGCTGCTGCTGGTCGGGTTGCTGCTGGCCTACCTGTACACCATGTTGGTGTTCGCGCCGGTGCTGATCGTGTTGGAGCGACTGCCGCTGGTCGACGCGGTCACCAGATCGTTCCGGCTGGTCCGCGGCGGGTTCTGGCGGGTCCTGGGCATCCGGTTACTGACGGCCCTGGTGGTGGGACTGGTTGGCGGTGCGGTCGCGGCGCCCTTCAGCATCGCGAGCCAGATCTTGCTGGGGGTCACCGCGTCGGAAGGCTCCATCACTATGCTGCTCGTCGGCACGACGCTGTCGGCCGTCGGCTCGGCGATCAGCCAGATCATCACCGCACCGTTCACCGCCGGAGTTGTCGTGCTGCTCTACACCGATCGCCGCATGCGCGCCGAGGCTTTCGATCTGGTGCTGCAGACCGGTGCCGCCGGTGGGCCCGCCGCGGTGGAGTCCACCGACAACCTGTGGCTCACGCGGCCTTGCTGATCGACTGGTGAGGACTGACTGACCATGCCTTCCATCGACATCGACCGCGATGCCGCCCATCAGGCAGCACAGCATGAGCTCGACAAACCGATCTACCCCAAGCCGTCGCTGTCGACGGCTTTCAGCGACTGGCTCAACGAGCAGTTGTACCGGCTGTTGGAGAAGGGCGCTTCGGTGTCCGGCGGCTGGTTCACCCTGACGGTGGTGTTTATCCTGGCGGTGATCGCGGTGATCGTCGCCGTCCACATCGCCCGCCGCACCATGCGCACCAACCGCGGCGGTGACTACCAGCTGTTCGAAGCCGGCCAACTCACCGCGGCCCAGCATAGAGCTACGGCTGAAGCGTTTGCGGCCCAAGGTAATTGGGCCGCAGCTATCCGGCACCGGCTGCGCGCGGTCGCGCGCGAGCTCGAAGAGACCGGCGTGCTGAACCCGGCTCCCGGACGCACCGCCAACGAGCTGGCCACCGACGCGGGCGCGGCCCTGCCTCACCTGGCTGGCGAATTGGCCCGGGCAGCAACGGCTTTCAATGACGTCACCTACGGCGAGCGGCCCGGAACTCAAGATTCCTACCGGCTGATCGCCGACCTGGATGACCACCTGCGATCACGTGCTCATGCCTCGTCTGCGGTGGAACGGCCCACCGCGCCCGATTCCTGGGCGCAGGTCCGGTGATGCCGGCACCGGGTATCACCCGGCGACGGCGTCCGTGGCGGCCGTGGCGTGGCATGGTGCTCGCGCTGGTCGCGATCATCCTCGTCGCCGCCGTCGGCACCTACCTGACCGCGCCGCGGCCCGGCGGCATGATGGATCCCGCGGCCACCAACTCCTCCGGCGCCCATGCGCTGGTGACGTTGCTGCGCGACGGCGGCGTCGAGGTCGTCGTCGCCAATACGGTCGCCGACGTCGAACGCTTAGCCCGCGCCGACTCGCTGCTGCTGGTGGCCCAGACTCAATACCTGACCGACAGCGCACTGCTGCAACGGCTGGCACAAGCCCCCGGTGACCTGTTCCTGGTCGAACCCACCGCGCGAGCCCGCAGGGCGCTCACCCCGAAACTGCGCATCACCGCGGCCGAGCAATTCGCGTCCCAGCCGAAATGCCCGCTGCGCGAAGCCAATCGGGCCGGAAAAGTGCATTTCGGGCCCAGCGATGCCTACCAGCCCAGGGACGATCTGGACGTGGTCAGCTGTTACGGCGGGGCATTGGTCCGCTATCGCGACGCCGGGCGAACCGTCACGGTGGTCGGCAGTAGCGACTTCATGACAAACGGCGGCCTGCTCGAAGAGGGCAACGCCGCGCTGGCGATGAACCTCGCGGGCGACCGGCCACGGCTGGTCTGGTACGCGCCACACCGCGTCGAGGGACAGACGTCGGAGCCCGGTTCGCTGTCCGACCTGATCCCGACAAACGTGACGTGGATCGTCTGGCAGCTGTGGCTGGTGGTGCTGCTGGCGGCACTCTGGAAGGGGCGCCGGCTGGGCCCGCTGGTGGCCGAAGCGATACCCGTGGTGGTGCGCGCATCGGAGACGGTCGAGGGCCGCGGCCGGCTGTACCGGTCCCGGCGAGCCCGCGATCGCGCCGCCGAGGCGCTGCGCACCGCCACGCTGCAGCGGCTGCTGCCGCGGCTGGGTATCGGCCCGGGCACCGACCCGCCGGCGGTGGTGCTGACCGTGGCCCGGCGCAGCGGGGCCGACCCGGAATTCATTCGATACCACTTGTACGGCCCACCACCGGCCACCGACCAGGATCTACTACACCTCGCCCGCGCGCTCGACGACATCGAAAGGCAGGTCACCCACTCGTGACACAACCCGCTCCCACCCAATCCGCGCCCGCGGACTCGGCACGCGAAGCATTGCTGGGGTTACGTGCCGAGATCGGCAAGGCCGTCGTCGGACAGGACGGTGTGATCAGCGGCTTGGTGATCGCGCTGCTGTGCCGCGGCCACGTGCTACTGGAAGGCGTTCCCGGAGTGGCGAAGACGCTGATGGTCCGGGCCATGTCCGCCGCGTTGCAGCTGGAGTTCAAGCGGGTGCAGTTCACCCCCGACCTGATGCCCGGCGACGTCACCGGTTCGCTGGTCTATGACTCGCGCAGCGCCGAATTCACCTTCCGGCCGGGCCCGGTGTTCACCAATCTGCTGCTCGCCGACGAGATCAACCGCACGCCGCCCAAAACGCAGGCCGCGCTGCTCGAGGCCATGGAAGAGCGTCAGGTCAGCGTGGAAGGCCAGGCCAAACTGCTGCCGGACCCGTTCATCGTGGCGGCCACGCAGAACCCGATCGAATACGAAGGCACCTATCAGCTGCCCGAGGCCCAGCTCGACCGTTTCCTGATGAAGCTCAACGTCACGCTGCCGGCCCGCGACTCCGAGATCGCCATCCTGGGCCGGCACGCGCACGGCTTCGACCCGCGCGACCTGTCGGCGATCAGGCCGGTGGCCGGGGCGGCTGAGCTGACCGCCGGGCGCGAGGCGGTTCGTCAGGTGCTGATCGCCGACGAGGTCCTGGGCTACATCGTCGACATCGTCGGGGCCACCCGCTCCTCGCCCGCACTGCAGCTCGGTGTGTCGCCCCGCGGGGCAACGGCGCTGCTGGGCACCGCCCGGTCGTGGGCGTGGTTGTCCGGGCGTAACTACGTCACTCCCGACGACGTGAAGGCCATGGCGCGCCCCACGCTGCGGCATCGGATCATGTTGCGTCCGGAAGCCGAGCTCGAAGGGGCCACACCCGACGGCGTGCTGGACGGGATACTGGCGTCGGTTCCGGTGCCCCGCTAGTGGTCCTGACCGGACGTACCGGACTGCTGGCGCTGATCTGCGTCCTGCCGATCGCGTTGGCCCCTTGGCCGGCAAGGGCTTTCGTCATCTTGCTGGCGGCGCTGATGACGGCCGTGGTCATCGACATCGCCCTGGCGGCCAGCCCCCGCACATTGCGCTTCACCCGCTCCGCCGACAGCTCGATCCGGCTGGGCCAGCCCGCGGATGCCGGCCTGTCCGTTCACAACGAGGGCCGGCGCCGGTTTCGCGGCCGTGTTCGCGACGCCTGGCCGCCCAGCGCCCGCGGCGAACCGCGCAGCCACCAGATCACTATCGGCGGCGGCGAGCGACAGCAGCTAACCACCCAGTTGCGGCCGGTTCGCCGCGGCGACCAGCGCGCGGCCGTGGTCACCGCCAGATCGCTCGGACCGCTGGGCTTGGCGGGCCGCCAAAGTTCGCAACCGGTTCCGGGCAAGGTCCGGGTGCTGCCGCCGTTTCTGTCGCGCAAGCACCTGCCGTCGCGGCTGGCCAAACTGCGCGAGATCGACGGGTTGTTGCCGACGCTGATCCGCGGGCAAGGCACCGAATTCGACTCGCTGCGCGAATATGTCGTCGGCGACGACGTCCGCTCAATCGACTGGCGCGCGACGGCCCGTCGCTCCGACGTGATGGTGCGCACCTGGAGGCCCGAGCGGGACCGGCGGGTGGTGCTGGTGCTCGACACCGGGCGGATGGCGGCGGGGCGGGTCGGCGTCGACCCCACTGCCGCCGATCCCGCCGGATGGCCCCGACTGGACTGGTCGATGGATGCCGCGCTGCTGTTGGCGGCGCTGGCGTCGCGGGCCGGCGACCACGTCGACTTCCTGGCCCATGACCGGGTGAGCCGGGCGGCAGTTTTCGGGGCGTCGCGCACCGAACTGCTGGCCCAACTGGTCGACGCGATGGCGCCGCTGCACCCGGCGCTCGTCGAATCAGATTGGCGGGCAATGATTTCCGCAATCCTACGGCGCACCCGGCGCCGGTCGCTGGTGGTGCTGCTGACCGACCTCAACGCCACCGCCCTCGACGAGGGTCTGCTGCCGGTGCTGCCGCAGCTGTCGGCCAAACACCATGTGGTGGTGGCCGCCGTCGCCGACCCGCGCGTCGACGAACTGGCCATCGGGCGGTCCGACGCGGCAGCGGTCTACGACGCGGCCGCCGCCGAACGCGCCCGCAACGACCGTCGGGCTATCGCGTCGCGACTGCGCCGCAGCGGAGTGGACGTCGTCGACGCGCCGCCTGCCGAGCTTGCACCGGCGCTGGCGGATCGTTATCTGGCGATGAAAGCGACTGGCCGGCTTTAGTTTTCGGCCCCCGAGTGTGAATTGTGCTACGCCCGCGCGGCGTGTCGCGTCGCCCGATTCACTGTCGCGGCAGTGGGCCTCAGCCGGTGGGCACCACGTCGGGAGCGTCCTCGATGTCGCCGGTCTCCCCGGCCCTGGCGGCGCGACGGCCGAAGTACCCGATGTAGAAAACGAACGCGGCCTCGGCCAAGAGGCCGATGGCGATCCGGACGAAGGTCGGCAACGGTGACGGCGTCACCATCGCTTCGATCAGCCCGGACACCAGCAATACCCCCACCAGGCCCACCGCCACCGACACCACGCCGCGGCCCTGCTCGGCCAGGACTTGTCCGCGCGGCCGGTCACCGGGGGCGATCACCGACCAGCCCAGCCGCATCCCGGTAGCGGCGGCCAGGAACACCGCCGTCAGCTCGAGCAGTCCATGCGGAATCAGCAGACCGAGTAGCAAACCACCTCTGCCAGCTGCGAACATCAAGCCGGCGATCACTCCGACGTTGGCCGCGTTCTGGAAGAGCACCAGCGGTATCGGCAGGCCCAGCACGACCGACATCGCGATGCACTTGGCGGCCACCCAGGAATTGTTCACCCAGACCTGCAGCGCGAACGACGTTGCCGGGTGCTCGCTGTAATACGACTCGACGTCGTGGTTGACCAATTCGTTGATCTGGCCCGGAGTTCCGATGACCGACTGCACCTCGGAACTGCCGGCCACCCAGAATGCGATCAGCACCACGACGGCGAAGAACGCCACCGCCGTCGCCAACCACCACCGCCAGGCGCGGTAGGCGACGACCGGGAAGGACACGGTCCAGAACCGGACGAAGGTACTGGTCAGCGGCGCATGCGCGCCGGTGACCGCGGCCCGCGCGCGGGCGACCAGGCTCGACAGCCGGCCGACCAGCAGCGAATCCGACGACACCGACCGCAGCATCGACAGGTGCGTCGACACGCGCTGGTACAGCTCGACGAGCTCGTCGATCTCGGCACCGGTCAGCGAGCGACGCTTTTTGACCAACTGGTCGAGGCGATCCCAGGTGCCGCGGTGGGTCAGCAAGAACGCGTCGACGTCCACCTGGGTAGCGTAGTACCGCAGCCGCAGCCGGGAATCAGTGATGGTGTCCCCGTCACCAAGAGCGGTAGCTGATACAGTGCTCGCGAGCAGGCCAAAATGGGCAAGGTCGTTACCGAACGCCTTGAGCTGCTGACAACCATCGATGGTAGATCTCTGGCACATAACCGCGGTGTGCACCGGATGAAAGAGGCGTTGCTTAATGCCCGAGATGTTCCTTCGACGTCGGCATGGAAGTTTCTCAACCTCTCGACACCTCAGCTAAAGGAGATTCTTGAGCATGTCTCCATTGTGGCGCGCCGTGATACCCGAAAGCAGTCGCAGCGCCGCCGAAACTGATTTAACCCATGCGAAAGCCTCGCTTACCAGCTCGCGGCGACGCAAATGTGCGGCTGCCGCCGCATTGGGCTCTTTAACGCTAGCCAGCGGCGTTGCCGGAGCCATTGATAAACCCATCAACGCCCACGATCCCACGGTCAGCGTAGGTCGACTTACCGTCAGGTTGACCGGGCACGGCAGATTCAAGCTTGACACCTGCAGCAGCAACAACAACTTGACCAACGATACCCCCACCAGCTCCGCAAATGATTTTTCCGACGATATCACGGGCTTGGTGAATAATTCCGTTCAGGAAGACGCTACCACCGCCACTGCGAATCTCGCAGCGATTAACATCGACGAGTCATTGCAGGCAGTGCCAATAGATGGCTACGGCTCCAATCTACTTCTCGTTTCGAATGATAGTCAGCCGCCCGACTTCCCAGTCTCCTATTCCTATGGATCTGAAGATTCCAGCTCTTCGTATGGCGACTACAATAACGATTCGTCAGAGGATCCGCCGCAGTTTCCTGGAAACTTGGCAGATTTCCCGGCAGACGCATTCGATCACGACAGGCTAATCTTCGTGAATGGTATGGCCGTCAGCCGCTATAACTTCACGCACAACATGAACATGTTCTTGCCGCCCCATGAGGACGAAGGACCTGACCCTTCGGAAAATATCAACTAATGTCCTGAAGTCATTAATTGCGATCTAGTTGTTGAATTGGGTTGTGCCGAACCTCACGCCATCGAGTTCGTGTTGACCGCCGACGAGCGGGCCGAGTTGGAGGGTGGGCCTCAAAACCGCCGACCAAATTCTCGCCGGCATCGCCAACTACTGCACCCGAATTAATGACTCAGGACACTAGCGCCGGTGGCCAAACCGGTTGACGGCGTTGGCTCACGATAATCGAGGACCGCGTTGACGCAGTCCTCGAGGTCGCTATGGTTCGGCGCATAATAGCCAGATCGTTGTGCTGACTGTCGACTGGTCGTGCCGGTGAGCTAAGGGCTCGCGCAGTAATTAGGTAGGTGGTGTCGGGCGTGTCGGGGTGTGGTGGGCGGTGAGTGTGTAGTTCCAGTCGCCGTGGAATTGGTGGCGGTGTAGCTGGGTGGCTTGCAGGGCAGCGATCTGTTTGTCGGTGATCTTGATGCCGCGGGGGTAGGTGGTGGTGTCGAGTGCCGCGTTTACGGTTAGTCCGGTGGATGTGGTTGTTGCCCTGAGGGTTTCGATGATCACCTCGTGGGATTCCAGGGGTCGTCCGCGCCAGTTACGGCTGATCGCGGAGAACAGCCGGTGTTCGATCTTGTTCCATTTGGAGGTGCC
>NZ_MWQA01000001.1:2764297-2781502 GCF_002086915.1 Mycobacterium persicum
CGGGTATGAAAGCACGCGCGATAGCGGGCTGGATGGCCATTGGCTGTATTGGTGCGGGTTCCGCCCCGGCATTGGGCGGGGTCCTGGTTGAGGAGTTCGGCTGGCGCAGCGTCTTCGCGGTCAATGTGCCTCTTGGCGCAATCGTGTGGCTACTGACGGTACTGAGTGTCAGCGAATCCAAAGACCCTGATCCGACTCAGCTCGACTGGCCGGGGCAGCTGTTGTTTGCCCCCGCGATCGCGGTGATCGCGTACGCGATCATCGAGGCCCCGAGGGTGAATCGGCAACCCGGGTTGATCGTGACGCTGCTGCTGGTGGCAATGGTGTTACTGCTGTTTTTTGTTCAGCACGAACGTCGCGCCGCCTTCCCGCTTATCGATCTACGCTTGTTCACCGACCCGGTGTACCGGTCGGCGCTACTGGTGTACTTCGTCGTAATGTCCTGCTATTTCGGGACGTTGATGGTCATCACCCAGCACTTCCAGAACGTGCGCGGCTTCTCGCCGTTGCACGCGGGTCTGCTGATGTTGCCGGTACCGGTCGGATTCGGCATCGCCAGTCTGCTGGCAGGCCAGGCAGTCCAACGCTGGGGCCCTCGGCTGCCGCTGCTCATTTGTCTCACAGCAATGATTGCCGGGTTGGCGCTGTTCGGGATGGCGATCGGCCAGGTGATACCAATCGTGATTATCGGACTGGCCTTGTTCGGCGCGGGGGCAGGCGGGTGCGCCACACCGCTGTTGAGTATCGGCATGACCGAGGTCGATGATCACCGTGCCGGCATGGCGGCGGGTCTGATCAATCTGCAGCGCTCCCTGGGAGCCATCTTCGGGGTAGCCCTGCTTGGCTCCATCCTCGCAGGCTGGCTCAGCGCCTCTTTGCCGCAACAGCTCGAGACGGTGATCCGCGATCCCGCCGAACGCGCAGCCGTCATTTCTTCTGTGGTTGACGGCGCAAATCCGTGTGCCCACGCCGCTGATATCGGAACCGGACATCCAATGACTTCAACGCAGGAGCGGCTGGTCGTTGCCGTAACGGACCAAGAGTTCATCCGCGGGGTCCAGTTCGCCGTTGCCGCAGCCGCAGTCTTACTCATGGGCGCGCTGGCCCTTGGTGCGCGCCGATTCCCCGGTCGTCTTACCACCGCACCGCACCATGACTGAACGCTGACTCGACAGCCATGTTGGTCAGTCGAGGCTATCGGAGTCGCGACACGCCCGCCACAGACGAAACCGGTGCCACAAGCCGTTTGCGACCGTCACCACAAGGCGGGACCCGTTCACTGCGAGCACGCCAGCAACCCGACCCCGCCAACAACGATGTGAGTCCGCGTCACTTCGGGCCGCAATGTTTCAAACTGGTTACAACGCAACGCTACTGGGCAAATACGCGCGAATCTTGGTGTGGCTAAGCGCTATTGCCGATGGTTTTCGCGGAATCCTGCCAGACCATGGTAGCCATGGCCCAATCATCACGAAAACTCAGGATGAACAGCTGCCTTACCGGATCGCCCTGCTTCTCATCGACACGGGAGGTGACAGTAGTGCTAAGTCGCGTTGACGGACTGGAACACGCCATTGCCACCGAAGTGGTTCGGTTGAACCGGCAAGCAACCGACGCCATCGCGGCATACCGCGGCGCATATTTTGCCGATCCTGGCGAGATCGACACGTTCGGAGCCATTTTCGAGGACGCCAGCGATGCCGTGGCCGCCGCCCTGGAATTGCAACGGGCTGCGCTTGCAGCGATCAAGCCCAGGATAGGGATTCATACCGGTGAGCTCGGTCCGTTCTGTACCCAGTCGACGATGCGCCACGCCATAGCACTTCGCGACTTTGCCAACCGCGGTCAGACGGTGATATCCCGTACGACCAAGGAGGCGGTGCATGGATATCTTCCCCACGGTGCCTGGCTGCTGAATTTGCGCGCACATGTGCTGGACCGTGAAGGTCTCGAGGAGGTAGTTCAGGTGTGCCATACCGACCTTTGCAGCGACTTCTCGCCAACCCGATGGATCCCAAAGTCGAAACCCGCATAGGAGGGGGCGGCTGGGCATTCGGCGCTCCTGGCATGTGTAACCGCACCGATACCTCGCTTGGGCGTCTAGTCGAGTAATGACTCACTGGGGCAAGCGGCAGGTCGCAAAACCTGTAGCGTTCCGGGTATGTCGGAGGTGGTGACCGGGGATGCGGTGGTGCTCGATGTACAGATCGCCCAGCTGCCGGTGCGTGCGGTGAGCGCGATCATCGACATCACCGTGATCTTCATCGGCTACCTGCTCGGGCTGATGCTGTGGGCGGCCGCGTTGAGCCAGTTGGACGCGGCGTTGACCATTGCGTTCCTGATCATGTTCACGGTGCTGGCGTTCGTCGGTTACCCGGTGGCCATCGAGACCGCGACCCGGGGCCGGTCGGTGGGCAAGATCGTGATGGGCCTGCGCGTGGTATCCGACGACGGGGGCCCGGAACGCTTTCGCCAGGCGCTGTTTCGCGCGTTGGCGTCGGTGGTGGAGATCTGGATGCTGCTGGGCAGCCCGGCCGTGATCTGCAGCATGGTGTCGCCGAAGGGCAAGCGCGTCGGTGACATGTTCGCCGGCACCATCGTCGTCAGCGAGCGTGCTCCGCGCCTGGGGCCGCCGCCGGCCATGCCGCCGTCGCTGGCGTGGTGGGCGTCGTCGCTGCAGCTGTCCGGGCTCACCGCCGGACAGGCCGAACTCGCGCGCCAATTCCTTTCCCGGGCACCGCAACTGGATCCGCCGCTGCGCGAGCAGATGGCATACCGGATCGCCGGCGAGGTGTTGTCCCGGGTGGCGCCACCGCCCCCGCCGGGCGTTCCGCCGCAGCTGGTGCTCGCCGCGGTGCTTGCCGAACGGCACCGCCGCGAGCTGGCACGGCTCCGTCCGCCGATGGGCCCGGCTATGCCGCCGATGGGACCGCAGGGGCCCTACGCTGCGGCGCCGTGGCCCGCCCGGCCGCCGACCGCCCAGCCATGGCCCGCCCAGCCGCCGATGTACCCGCAACCACAGGCGATTCCGTGGCCGGAACCCCCGGAGCCCGACGTGCCGCCGTACACCCCGCCGCCCGGCAGCTTCTCGCCGCCGAGCTAGCTACTGCGCGACCGTCACGGCCAGGATGGCGACGTCGGCAACCAATAGCGCCAGACCGACCAGCGGAACCGCGATGCCGAACCGGAGCTTGGCGGCGAACACCGAGACGACGATGACCAACAGGGCCACCACCGGCGCGCCGTAGAACAAGACACCGAAGTCGATTCCGGCGCCCAGGTTGGGGCAGCGGCTTTCGCTGCAGGCATCGGTGCTCATCACCGCGCCGAGAGCGAACAACATCACGATTGCCGCACCCGGCACGGTCAGCAGGGCGAGCACCCAGGTGATCCATAAGCGGGCCTGCCCACTGCCCCGCGTCGGAGCGGCCACGCCACTGGGACGCGTCTCCGTCAGGCGATTTCTGCCGTCCATGACCTCAGGGACTACCCGGGCGAGGACAACCGCAAACCACGGTCCACCGTTGCATCTCGTTCTGTCGCGATATATCGTTACTGTATCGGCATAGCTTTCGGCGCCGCTTTCGACAGACATAAGGAACAGACATGGACAACCTTTTCACTGCCCCCGGCGGGCCATTCGGCGCTCGGCCAGGGTTCGGCTTCGGTCCCGGCCCCGGCCTGCCGCCCGGACAACGCCGCGCGCTACACAGCGCCCGGCGTCAGGCCCGACGTGAATTCTTCGAAAACCTGCGCGACCATGCCGGTGACCACGACGGACCGCTGGGGTTCGGTCCCGGTTTCGGCCCGGGGTTCGGCTTCGGCTTCGGCCCCGGCGGCCCACGCGGCGGTTGGCGCCGCGGCGGGCGCGGCCGTGGCCGCCGCGGCGACATCCGGGCGGCCATCCTGGTGCTGCTGAGCGAACGGCCGATGCACGGCTACGAGATGATCCAGCAGATCGCCGAGCGCAGCAATGACCTGTGGCGTCCCAGCCCCGGCTCGGTGTACCCGACCTTGCAGCTACTCGACGATGAGGGCCTGATCACCGCCGGCGCGGCCGACGGCAGCAAGAAGCTCTTCGAGCTGACCGACGAGGGCCGGGCGGCCGCCGAGAAGATCGACACTCCGCCGTGGGAGGAGATCGCCGACGGCGTCGCGCCGGGACACCTCGAATTGCGCCGGGCCATGGGCCAGCTGATCGGCGCGGTCATGCAAGCGGCGCATGCCGCCGGCGTCGAGCAGCAGCAACGCATCGTCGACATCCTCAACAATGCGCGCCGCGAGATCTACGGCATTCTCGGCGAGGACTGACCGGTCTTGGTGGTCGGTGTGGACAGCTTTTATGCGAATCTATCGTTGAGCGTCGGTTTCATGGCTTGGCTAGACAGGAAACCCATTGTGACTCGACCCGCTATTCATCGTCAGCAGTTCCGCCAGGACCGCGGGCGACGTCGGGCCTTGGCCCCCGCGTGGGCGATCAGCGTCAGCTCTGATACTGGTTCGACTGGAAGAATGCGTTGCATGACCGTCACCCCAGAAAAGGAAACGTGAGTGATGGGCGCTGCTACCGAGCATGACTGGATCAAGGAGGGCCTGCTCATCGCGGGCCTGCAGGACTGGATTTCACTTAGCGAGGTGCACTCGTCATTCCTTACAAACACCGGGCCGCGGCGGCCGGTACACGAAGTTCAGCAATTGACGTTGAGCATGATCCGCGAGCTCGTCAGCGAGGGTCTGTGCGTATTGGGCACTGCGGCCGGTAGTAAGCGAAATCCTCACCTGGAACCGTGCCGCCGAACGAGCTTCATTGTCGACGTAGCCGGTGGCTGCGGCGGCGAGTTTCGCAGCCGTCTGCTGCACCCGCGCCGTGCACTCGACTCCGGCCGCGGCGACCCCGCATTGGAGCCAATGACCACTGCGTGGCTTGCCAGCCATGTCGAGCCCACACCTGTCGGCGCGCCGTTGCCAGCCAGTCTGCCCGCCAAGGCCACACACCAGCCGGCTTCCGCGTGCAGGCCCGCACCGCTGGCCTGAAGTTCACTGGTAGACGATTCCATCGCCGGCAATCTAGTGCGGCTTGCTTTGTCACGAACTTCAGCCCGAGCCAGCCCCTATCTACGACACGTCGACCCAATCCAGGGTTCGCTGCACCGCCTTGCGCCACCCCGCGTACCCGGCGGCGCGCTGCTCGTCGGTCCACTGCGGCGTCCAGCGCTTGTCCTCCTGCCAATTGGCCCGCAGGTCCGACGGGTCCGTCCAGAACCCGGCCGCCAAACCCGCCGCATAGGCCGCGCCCAGCGCGGTGGTTTCGGCGACGACCGGCCGCACCACGTCCACGCCGAGCACATCGGCCTGGATCTGCATGCACAAGTCATTGCTGGTGATACCGCCGTCGACCTTCAAAACCTCAAGGCGCACACCGGAATCGGCTTCCATAGCGTCGACCACGTCCCGGCTCTGGTAGCAGATGGCCTCCAGCGTCGCGCGGGCCAGATGCGCATTGGTGTTGAATCGCGACAGCCCCACGATGGCGCCGCGGGCATCGGATCGCCAATAGGGAGCGAACAATCCGGAGAAGGCCGGCACGAAATACACCCCGCCGTTGTCGGGAACCTGACGAGCGAGCGACTCGCTTTGTGCGGCGCCGCTGATGATGCCGAGCTGATCGCGCAGCCACTGCACCGCCGAACCGGTGACCGCGATCGAACCCTCAAGCGCGTAAACGGGTTTGGCGTCGCCGAACTGGTAGCACACCGTGGTCAGCAGGCCGTTCTGCGATCGTACGATGGTCTCGCCGGTGTTGAGCAGCAGGAAATTGCCGGTGCCGTAGGTATTCTTGGCCTCTCCCGCGTCCAGGCACACCTGACCGACCATGGCCGCATGCTGGTCACCGAGCACACCGGTGATCGGCACCTCGCCGCCCACCGGCCCGGTGTCCAGCGTGACACCGTACGGCTGCAGCGGTGACGACGGCTCGACGGCCGGCAGCATCGCGCGCGGGATGTCGAAGAACGACAGCAGTTCGTCATCCCAGTCCAGCGTCTCCAAGTTCATCAGCATGGTCCGGCTGGCGTTGGTCACGTCGGTGACGTGCACCCCGCCGCGCGGCCCGCCGGTCAGATTCCACAACACCCAGGTGTCCGGGGTGCCGAACAACGCATCGCCGCGTTCTGCGGCGTCGCGCACCCCGTCGACGTTATCCAGGATCCACTGCAACTTCCCGCCGGAGAAGTAGGTCGCCGGCGGCAACCCGGCCTTGCGGCGGATCACCTCACCGCGGCCGTCGCGCTCCAGTGCCGCCGCGATCCGGTCGGTGCGGGTGTCCTGCCAGACGATCGCGTTGTAGTACGGCCGGCCGGTGTGCTTGTTCCACACCAGAGTCGTCTCTCGCTGATTGGTAATCCCCAGGGCCACAATGTCTTTGGACGACAGATCCGCCGCGTTGAGCACCGACATCAGCACCGAGGCGGTGCGCTCCCAGATCTCCACCGGATTGTGCTCGACCCACCCGGCGCGGGGCAGGATCTGCTCGTGCTCGAGCTGGTGCCGGGCCACCTCGGCGCCCCGATGATCGAAGATCATGCAGCGGGTGCTGGTGGTGCCCTGATCGATGGCGGCTATGAACTCTGAGGACTCGGCCAACTGCACTCCTAAACGTGACATCGAACACTGGGGTTAATCGTCCATGATGGGTACCGATCCGCGGCTACCCGGGTCGCACTTGCGCGGCGGGCGGTAAACCGGTTGCATCGGCGTTGTGGGCGAAGAGGTCAAGCGCACCACGTATGACCGCACACACCGGCGGGAATACCGGCGCAAGGTGCAAGTCTGTCTGGACGTCTTTGAAACGATGCTTTCCCAGTGCAGCTTCGATTCCGACCTGCCGCTCACCGGGATGGAAATCGAATGCAACCTTGTCGACGGCGACTACCAGCCCGCCATGTCGAATCGGTCGGTGCTGGACGCGATCGGCGATCCGGCCTACCAGACCGAATTGGGCGCCTACAACATCGAATTCAATGTGCCGCCGCGACTGCTGTCCGGGCGTACCGGCCTGGATCTGGAACGGGACGTGCGGGCCAGTCTCAACGACGCAGAGCGAAAGGCCGGTTCCGACGGCGCCCACATCGTGATGATCGGCATCCTGCCCACGCTGATGCCCGAGCATCTGACCGAGGGCTGGATGAGCGAATCCACCCGCTACGTCGCGCTCAACGAATCGATCTTCGACGCCCGCGGTGAGGACATCCCGATCAATATCTCCGGCCCGGAGCCGTTGAGCTGGCAGGCCGCCTCGATTGCCCCCGAATCAGCTTGCACCAGTATGCAATTGCATTTGCAGCTGGCTCCTGCCGATTTCGCCGCCCACTGGAACGCGGCCCAGGTGCTGGCCGGCCCACAGCTTGCGCTGGGCGCCAACTCCCCCTACTTCTTCGGCCACCGGCTCTGGTCGGAAACCCGCATCGAACTGTTCGCCCAATCCACCGACACCCGGCCGGAGGAGCTGAAGACCCAGGGCGTGCGGCCGCGGGTGTGGTTCGGCGAGCGGTGGATCGGCTCCATCCTGGACCTGTTCAAGGAGAACATCCGCTACTTTCCGTCGCTGCTGCCGGAGGTGTCCGACGAGGATCCGGTCGCCGAGCTCGCGGCCGGACGGGTCCCGCAGCTAGCGGAATTGCGGTTGCACAACGGCACGGTGTACCGGTGGAATCGGCCGGTGTACGACGTCTCGGAGGTGGCCGGCGAAGGACGGCCGCACCTGCGGCTGGAGAACCGGGTGTTGCCGGCCGGACCGACCGTCCTGGACATGCTGGCCAATTCGGCGTTCTATTACGGCGTGCTGCGCAGCCTGGCCGAGGCCGAGCAACCGCCCTGGACCCAGATGAGTTTCGCTGCGGCACAAGCGAATTTCTTCGCAGCAGCCCGGCACGGCATCGATGCCCTGATGCACTGGCCCGGCTTGGGTGAGGTGCCGACGCGGGAGTTGGTGTTGACCACGCTGCTGCCGATGGCTCACGATGGACTGCGGCGGTGGGGTGTCGACGCCGAGGTGCGCGACCGGTTCCTGGGGGTCATCGAGGGCCGGGCCAGCGTCGGCCGCAACGGCGCCACCTGGCAAGTCGCCACGGTGCGCGGGCTGGAGGACGGCGGGATGAACCGGCGCGCGGCATTGGCCGAGATGCTGCGCCGCTACTGCAAGCACATGCACGCCAACGAGCCGGTGCACACCTGGGGTGAGTAGGTTGGGAGCCATGACTTCTGAGGTAATGGACTGGGACGGCGCATACCGGCAGCAGGGCGTGTTCGAGGGCCCGCCGCCGTGGAATATCGGTGAGCCGCAGCCGGAATTGGCGGCGTTGATCGCGGCCGGGAAGGTCCGCAGCGATGTGCTCGACGCCGGATGCGGGTTCGCCGAATTGTCGCTGGCGCTGGCGGCGGAGGGCTACACCGTGGTGGGCATCGACATCACGCCCACGGCCGTCGCGGCGGCCACCAAGGCCGCCCAGGAGCGGGGGCTGAGCACGGCCAGCTTCGTGCAGGCCGACATCACCGACTTCGCCGGTTATCCGGACGGCTCCGAGGGCCGCTTTGCCACGGTGCTCGACTCCACGTTGTTTCATTCGCTGCCGGTGGAGGGGCGCGACGGCTACCTGCGCTCGGTGCATCGTGCGGCCGCGCCGGGCGCCCGCTACTACGTGTTGGTGTTCGCCAAGGGGGCGTTCCCGGCCGAATTCGAAGCCCGACCCAACGAGGTCGACGAGGACGAGTTGCGAGACGCGGTGAGCAAGTACTGGGAGATCGATGAGATCCGGCCCGCGTTCATCCATGCCAATGTGCCGCAGGTTCCCGGAGCGCCGTTCGAAATGCCGCCGCACCCGCGCGACGAGAAGGACCGGATGATGTTGCCGGCCTATCTGCTGAGCGCGCACAAGGCCGGCTGACCCGTCACGCGGCCTAGCCCGACGTTGCCGCGGTGCCGGCGATCAGCGCCTCGGCAAAGGCCTCAAGGTCGTCGGCGGTGGTGTCCACGTGCGGTGAGATCCGCAGCACCGGCGCCGTCAGTTCCTGCTGCGCTCGCCCCACATTGGCGCAGGTCGTCACGATTCCCCGCTCCGCGAGCAGCCAGGCCCGCACTGCCGCCGGATCGGGGCCGTCGACCGCGGCCAACGTGGTGATGGCACTGGGTTCGTCGACCGGTTCGACCACCACCCAGCCGTCCACGTCTGCCAGCAGGGTCCGGGCGAGGCCGCCAAGCTCGGCCAGGCGCGCCCTGATCAATTCCGGCCCGTAGCTCAGGTGTTCGCCGACCGCTACTGAAAAGCCCACGCGCGCGGCCACATTGGCCTCACCGAGCTGCAGGCGCTGCGCCACCGACATTGCCGGGGCCCAGTCCGGCAGCGGCAGCCGCGGAGTCAGCCGTTGCATCAACTCCGAGCGCACCGCCAGCACCCCGACACCGCGCGGCCCGGCGAGCCATTTTCGTGACGATGAATAGGTGACGTCGGCGCCTACCGCGCAGTCCACCTGCCCCAGCGCCTGTGCGGCGTCGACGACCACCGGCAGGCCCAACTCACGGCACAGCCGGACCATCATCGCCAGCGGCTGCACGGTGCCGCGATGGCTGCCCACCGGGGTCAGATGCACCAGATCGGGCGGATCCTCCTCCAGTTCGAACGCCGCGTCGTCCAGCGCCAGCCGGCCGTCGTCGAGGGTCGGCAGGAAGCGCACCTCAAACCCGAGGGCGTCCATCACGGCCAGGTTGGGCCCGTATTCACCGGGCAGGCAGGCCAATGTCTGGTGGGCGCCCGGCCAGCTGCCCAACAACAGATCCAGAGCGTGCAGCGACCCGGTGGTGAACACCACCTCCGCGTCCGGCATGCCGCACAGCGTGGCGACTGCGGCGCGTCCCGCGTCGAGCACGGCGGTGGCGGCCTCGGCGGCGACATACCCGCCGACCTCCGCCTCGTGCAGCGCATGCCGGGCGGTGGCGTTCAAGACCGCGAAGCTTTGCCGCGAGCAGGCGGCGCTGTCCAGGTGCAGGCCCGCGACCGGCGGGCGAGCCGCCCGCCACCGCTTCGCCAGGGTGCTCACTTCACGGCCAGCGACAAGCCGAAATCACCGGCGTCGTCGGTCCGCCACCGGGTGCGACGCAGCCCCGCCGCGGCCAGCTCGGCCGCGACGCCGTCCGGCCGGAACTTGCACGACACCTCGGTCAGCATCTCCTCGCCGGGGGCGAAGTCGACGGTCAGCTCGAGTGCGCCCACCCGCACCCGTTGCCGGCGATCGGCGCGAAGCCACATCTCGATCCGCTCCTCGGCGGCGTTCCACCGGGCGACGTGCCGGTAGGCGTCGAGGTCGAAATCGGCATCCAGTTCGCGGTTGATCACCGCGAGGACGTTGCGGTTGAACCGGGCGGTCACGCCGGCGACGTCGTCGTAGGCCCTGACCAGCCGCTCGGGGTTCTTGACCAGGTCGGTGCCCAACAGCAGGCTATCGCCAGGCTGCATCACGCCGGCCAGGGTCGCCAGGAATTCCGTCCGCGGACCGGGTGTCAGGTTGCCGATCGTCGAGCCCAGGAACACGAACAATCGTCGGCCGCCGACGGGAATCTCAGCCAGGTGTTCCTCGAAATCACCACATACAGCGTGTATTTCGATGCCCTGGTACTCGCCCTTGATAGCGTTCGCGGCCGCCGACAGCACTCCCGAGTCGACGTCGAACGGCACGAATCTGCGCAGCGAACCGCGATCGCGCAACGCATTCAACAACATCCGGGTCTTTTCCGAGGTGCCGCTGCCGAGTTCGACCAGGGTGTCGGCCCCGCTGGCGGCGGCGATGTCGGCGGAGTGGGCTCGCAGAATACCGGCCTCGGCGCGGGTCGGGTAGTACTCCGGCAACCGGGTGATCTGGTCGAACAGATCGCTGCCCACCGAATCATAGAACCACTTGGGCGGCAACGATTTTGGCGTCATTTGCAGGCCGTCGAATACGTCGCGGCACAAGGCGAGGTAGGCGGAGTCCTCGGACAGGTGGTTGGACAGCGACAGCGTCATCAAGGTCCTTTCGTGGCGTCCAAGGCGGTCAAAGTGAACCCGTCCGCGGTGACCTCCACCAGGTGGCGGTCCGGTACGTCGGCCCAATCGGCGTCGTCGTCGTAGGGTTCGCTGGCCAGCACCACCCCGTCGGGGCGTTGCAGCATGGAAAGCGTCTCGTTCCAGGTGGTGGCCAGCAACCGAGATCCGTTGGCGGCCAGTATGTTCAGCCGGGCGAGCGGGTCGGCGGCAGCTATCTCGACGATAGTTCCGGCCAGTTCGTCCAAACCGCGCTCGAAGATGGTGGCCGCCAATACCGCGCTGTCGCAGACAGATTCGGTCGACGAGGTCAGCGGCAGCACGGCGCGGTCAACAACGCCGTTGTGCGACAGCAGCCACTGTCCGTCGGTAAACGGTGCGGTGGCGCTGATTTCGATCGGCATCCCGACGGTCGCCGAGCGGACCGCGGCGACCACGCAATGACTGCGCAACGCCGGCGCGACCGACGCGAATGACATGTCGCCCCACAACGGTGACGCGCTGCGCCACCGCCGCGGCACCCCCGCGTCGAAAAAGCCGACGCCCCAACCGTCGGCGTTCATCAGGCCGTGCTTTTGCCGGCGCGGCGCATAGGACTGCACCAGCAGGCTTTGCGGCGGCTCCAGCACCAGCGTCGACAGGGTCACCTCGGTGCCCAGCCAACCCAGATGACGGCACATCAGGCCGGCTCCTCAACGTCCCAGGCCAGCCGGACGCCGGAGAAGATCTGCCGGCGGTACGGGTGATCCCAGTTGCGGAAGCTGGGCCGCAGGATGGCCGGCTCGACGGCCCAGGATCCGCCGCGCAGCACCCGGTAGTCACCGTCGAAGAACGGTTGGGAGTACCGGTCGTAGATCATCGGGACGAATCCGGGCCAGGGCCGCAGCGGCGAGCTGGTCCACTCCCAGACATCCCCCAGCAGCTGCTCGGCGCCATAGGCCGAGGCGCCGGCCGGGTAGGCGCCCACCGGCGCCGGGCGCAACGCCGCGGCACCGAGGTTGGCGTGCCTGTCCGACGGCTGCTGCGAGCCCCACGGGTAGCGGCGCCGAGACTCGGTCACCGGATCCCATGCGCACGCCTTTTCCCACTCCACCTCGGTGGGCAGCCGGGCGCCGGCCCACGCCGCGAAGGCCTGCGCTTCGAAGTAGGTGACATGCTGCACCGGCTCGTCGGGCGGAAGGTCTTCGTGGTAGCCGAACCGGGTGCGGGTTCGCCCGTCGGAATTCCAGAACTGTGGGGCGGTCAGGCCGGCACTCCGGCGGTATTGCCAACCGCGATCGGACCACCACCGCGATTGGGTGTAGCCGCCGTCGTCGACGAACTGTCGCCATTCGCCGTTGGTGACCGGAACCCGGCCGATCCGGAAGGCCGGCACGTCGACGACATGGGCCGGGCGTTCGTTGTCCAGCGAGTACGGCTCGGTCTCGGCGTCCACACCCAGCACGAACGGCCCACCCGGCACCAGCACCGACGTCCCGGCCACGCCGGGCCGCCCGGCCGGCAGCACGGACGTCTCCCGCAGCAGCGGCGCGCCGGGGCGCAGGTTCAACGCCTGCAGCATCGTCTCGGTGTGCTGGTATTCGTGGCTGGCCACCATGCCGAAGGCAAAGCCAGCGTCGTCGGGCCGGCCGTCCGGCACGGCGTCCAGTGCGTCCAGGGCCGCGGAGCGCACGGTGCGGCAGAAGGTTCGCGCCTGGTCCGGAGACAGCAACGGCAACTCGACCCGGCTGGCGCGCGAGTGCTGGAATGCGTCGTAGAGGCCCTCGACCGCCGGCGGCAACATCCCAGGGCGATCCGGGTTGCCGCCGCGCAGCAGCCACAACTCCTCCTGCTGACCGATGTGCGCCAAATCCCACACCAGCGGGCTCATCAGCGGGTCGTATTGGCGGCATAGCTCCGCGTCGTCGAAATCGACCAGGCGCAACGTCAACGTCCGGGCCCGCTCCAGATCGCGGGCCAGCCTTTCGCGTGTTGTCACGCTTCCCCTCGCGCCAGCCGCGCTACCGCTGGCGCGATCCCGGATTCGACGACCCGGTCGGCGAAGTCGTCACCGCAGCAGCGGCCCTGCTCGACATTGGCGATCAACACCTGCATCGCGTCGGCGATCTGCGTCGGCGCCCGTTCGGCGGCGACGGCGACGCATCGGTTGGCCGCCGCGTAGAGCCGCCGGTCCTCCAGGCCGACGCGGGCAGCGGCGTCCCAGGCGGTGGCGACCGGTTCGACGGCCTCCGCGGCCAGCTCCGCCGCCGCCGGGTCGTCGAGCAGGGTGACCACCGTGAAGGCCAGAGCCGGCCAGAACGTGTCGGGCACGCTGTCGAGGTAGCGGATCTCCAGCCATTGCCGGGGCCGCACCGGCGGGAACAACGTGGTCAGGTGATAGTCCAGGTCAGCGGTGGTCGGGCGGCGGCCACCCAGCAACACCGTGCCGTCGGCCCAATCGGCGAAGGGGACGTAGTGGGTCACCGCCACGGCATCCGGGTTGTGCACCAGCATCACCGGCGCCTTCAGGGCGTAACGCGCCCAGTCGGTGGCGGGGTCGTCGCCGCTGGCGCCCAGGATCGGCCCGCACCGGGCCGCATCCATCTGGCCCCACACCCGCTGCCGGGTGGACCGCCAACCGGAGAACTCGCCACCGAGCATCGGGGAATTGGCGGCGATCGCGATCATCGTCGGCCCCAAGGCGTGGGCCAGTCGCACCCGCGACGCCCAATCGGCCTGCGGCCCGGCGTCGATGTTGACCTGGATGGAAGCGGTCGCCGTCATCATCGCCGCGCCGGCTGCCCCGGAGTCGCTGGCGGCGAAGAACTGTTCCATGGCCCGATAGCGCGGGCCCGGGTTGATCCGCTTCGTCGGCCGCAGCGGGTCGGCGCCGAGGAACACCAGGCCCAGGCCGGCGTCGGCGAAGGCCGGACGCAGCACGGCCTGGTCGAGGTTCATCGCGTCGATGGCCGCCAGCACGCCGTCGCACGGCGGACCCGACAGTTCCACCGCGCCGCCGGGTTCGACGCTGACCGCGCTGCCGCCGGGCAGCGGGCTCACCCAGTCCAGGACGTCGCTGATCTCGTCCCAACCGGGTCGGCGAAACGGATCCGCGGGGTCATAGCAGTGCGCCTCCAGCTCCAGCCCGACCCGCCCGAGCGGACCGTCGACGAGGCAGCCGTCGGCGACGTACTCCCCCGCGGCTTCCAGCGAGGCGATCTCGCTATCGCTGTCACCGGCGCTGTCCAGCTGCGCTGCCGCGGCAGTGCTGGGGGCAAACGTCATATCACGATTCCTCCGGGGCCTGCGCAGCTATCGAGAACGATAGCCGCCACCATCTCATCTTCCAGAGCGCCCCGACATATTCCCGTCCGCTTTTCGATGCCCGGTTCAGATGAGTACCCACATTTGCGGGCGGCTACTGACCCAGCAGGTTCTGCATTGCCCCGGCCAGGACGTTGACCGCGGGACCGCCGTTGCCGGACTGACAGACCTTGGCTTGCAGCAACACATTTTCGCGCAGCCTGGTTTGATTGAAGCAACGCCGGTCGGTGCCGGCTTCTTGTTTGGTCCACGCCGCGTCGTGTGGGCCCGGCGGGCCGCCGTCGAACGACCACACCTGCGTGGTCCCGTTGTCCAGGTGCATCGCGGTGGTTTGACCCGAGCAACCCACGGTTCGGTCCACGACCCGGTGAAACGCCCGGTCTGCCGCGTCGTTGCTGGCGAACACCCCGACCGCCTGCTTGACATAGTGGGTCTGGTCGGTGGCGGATGTCTGGGTGATGGCCCCGTTGAACGACGCCAGGTCGGGGTCGTTGTATACCTCCGGTAGCCCGATGTCGGCCCAGTTGTTGCACACCGGGAGGTCGACCGCGTACGCCTGGAACGGGTCGATGAACACTGACTCCCAACCCATCGGCGCGCCGACGATATTGCCGACCGATCCCCTGCCCAGGATGGCGTAGTTCACCACCCCCGGCTCTGACGGGTGAGCCGCCGCAATCGGAGCTGCGGGGGCTGCCACCCAGCCCGCTGCCCAGCCCGCAAGGGCCAGGCTCAGCACCGCGTTGCGCATCCGCTCAGGCCTTGCCATGAAGCCGGGCCCGCACGCCTTCCTCCACCTTCTTGCCCAGATCGGGGTCTACGTTGCGCCAGTACTCGAACACCCGTGACAGCACTGGCTCCTGCACACCTTTGGAAGCATGCCCAATGATGTTGTGGGCCAAGCGTTCCCGGGCCTCGTCATCGAGCACGTCGCGGACCAGGGTGCCGGCCTGTCCCCAGTCGTCGTCGTCGGAACGCAACGTGTACGCGGCACGCACCATTGGGCCATCGGCCATCCAGCGCACTTCGGCCGCGCGCGCCGGATCGGCCTGCGGGCCGCCGTAGGAGTTGGGCGCATACACCGGATCGGTGACGTTGTGGATCCGCATCGCGCCGTCCTTGGAGTAGCTGTTGACCTCCACCTTCGGCGAATTGACCGGAATCTGCTTGTAATTGGTGCCCAGTCGGGCCCGGTGTGCATCGGAGTAGGAGAACCCGCGCGCCAGCAGCATCTTGTCCGGGCTCAATCCGGTGCCGGGCACGATGTTGTTGGGTTCAAATGCGGCCTGCTCCATCTCGGTGTGATAGTCGGTGACGTTGCGGTCCAACGTCAGTTTGCCGACGTCGATCAGGGGATAGTCGCGATGCGGCCATACCTTGGTCAGATCGAAGGGGTTGAACCGATAGGTCTTGGCGTCCTCGAACGGCATGATCTGCATCTTGAGTGTCCAGCTGGGGAATTCGCCCCGCTCGATCGCGTCGTAGAGATCCCGCTGGTGGTAGTCGGCGTCCTCACCGGCCAGCCGGTCGGCGTCCTGCTGCGTCAGGAAGTCGATGCCCTGGTCGGTGATGAAGTGGTACTTCACCCAAAAGATCTCGCCAGCGGCGTTGATCCAGCTGTAGGTGTGGCTGCCGTAGCCGTTCATGTGCCGCCAGGTCTTCGGAATGCCGCGATCCCCCATCAGCCAGGTGACCTGATGGGCCGACTCGGGTGAGAGGGTCCAGAAGTCCCACTGCATGTTGTGGTCGCGCAGGTTGTTTGCCGCCCGGCGCTTCTGGGAGCGGATGAAGTGCTGGAACTTCAGCGGGTCGCGAATGAAGAAGATCGGGGTGTTGTTGCCGACCATGTCGAAGTTGCCCTCCGACGTGTAGAACTTCACGGCGAAACCGCGCGGGTCCCGCCAGGTGTCCGGGCTGCCGCGCTCGCCGGCGACGGTGGAAAACCGGATCAGTGTGTCGGTTTTGGCGCCGGGCTGGAACACCGCGGCCCTGGTGTAGTTGCTGACGTCATTGGTCACTTCGAAGCGGCCGAACGCGCCGCCGCCTTTGGCGTGCGGCTGACGTTCCGGGATGCGTTCCCGGTTGAACATGGCCATCTGCTCGATCAGGTAGTGGTCCTGCAGCAGGATGGGGCCGTCGGGGCCGACGGTCAGCGACTGGTCGTCGCTGGGAGCCGGACTGCCCGCGTCGGTGGTGGTGTAGCGCTCGGTCATATCGGTGTCTCCTCGTCGACTGGGCGGGTTCAACGAAACTTATTGGATTGCACGGCAATACGCTTTAGTGACGCAACTAGGCCAGATCATGCTGGGCGCCAAGGACTTTCGACCTGCTACAGCACGGCCCGGCATCCCGCGATGGGACGCCGGGCCGGTTGTCCCGCGCCAGGTTGGTCACATGACCCAGTATGCGCTTGTTCGCTGAACCAGTTATGGCCGCGACGGCGCCGTGGTGGGGCTGGGGCTGCTGGGCGTCTGCGGAGCCCCCGGACCCATCTGGCCGGCACCCGGACCGCCCGGACCGCCGGGGAACCCAGGGCCCATGCCGGGACCCATGCCAGGGCCCATGCCAGGGGGAGGGGGTCCGGGGAATCCGAACTGCCATCCCTGCCCCGGGCCGGGGCCACCCGGACCGGCCGGCATGAACATGCCGTGATGGTGGTGGCGATGGTGATAACACTTGCCGTACCCGAAAACCAGGGCGCCGGCGACAAAGATCGACCAGACGATGAAGATGACGCCGGCAACGATCACCACCCACGCCGCGGCCTGGTAGAGCCTCGGCGGCTTTTCCCTCGGCGGGGGTGGTGGTGGCGCGGTGGCTACGGCAGCCG
>NZ_MWQA01000001.1:2781602-2853928 GCF_002086915.1 Mycobacterium persicum
TCCGGTGTTTCGCTCATCACTCGAATATTGCTCAGCGCCGCGACAACCGCAAAGGGTTACGGCGATACGACACCGGATTGATCACAAACTCATGAGGCCCGGTGCTCGAGTGAGCACCGGGCCTGGTGTCGAAGTTTCTAACGACCGGGTGTGGTGGCGGGTGCAACCGAGGACGGCACCTGCGCGGGACCGCCGGGACTCACCGCTGGGACGCCACCATTGGGACCTCCCATTCGGTGCATCATCGCGTGGGGCTTGTGATGGCGGTGGTGGCCGTAGCCGCCGTGACCGCTTTGCATCCCGAGCCGGAAGCCGGTGAAGAAGATCACCGCGACGATGAACACGATTCCGGCGGCGATGGCCACCCACGCCGCGGCTTTGAAGACCTTGGGGGTCTGATGGGGCGCTGGTGGCAGCGCCGGCGGTGGGGGTGGTGCCACGGCGGTCGACGTCGGCGCTGTCGGTATTTCAGGTGTTTCGTTCATGACACGCATGATGCCGGGGCAAACAGTGGTGGCGGCTATGCACAACTTATGTAGTAGCTATGAGCCATTCTGGCCAATCGCCCGGCGGGCAGGGCGACCTCTGGGCGGCGGCACCGGCGGCACTGGCGGCACCGGCGGCACCGGCGGCACCGGCGGCACCGGCGGCACCGGCGGCACCGGCGGCACGGGCGGCGCGGGCGGCATCCAGATGATCACGGCTTGAACGGATTGACCGCGAACTGGATCACCCGGTACGGCGCACGGGCACGCGGGTCGGCGTTGTTCCACTGGCTGACGAATATCCGCAACTCATCGAGCGTGGACCCGGGCGAGATGTAGCCGCCATACGGCTGCGCCAGCCGATTGTCGTAGGGCGGCGGCAGGCTTTCGGCCGGCTCGGGCCACTCCTCCTCGTGTTGCACCACGGTGGTCACTGGCGCGGTACCGAGGGACGTCGGGTCGTCGGCCACTCTGACCTCCATGTCGCCGTTGCTGGCGTTGAAATACGAAAGCACCGTTTTGCCCTCGATCTGCTTAATGCTCATCTCGCCGACCTGGTCAAGCCATAGCGGGGTCGGTGGCTTGTTCCAGCCGCCGCCGGCCCCGGCGGCCCAGCCCTGCCAGCGGGACCGGTCGGTGAACGCCTCCGGGGTGGCCCGGTACAGCACCACAGGTAGCCAGCGGGTGAAGCTGTTGGCCACGATGTACACCCACCCGCTGGGCGATTCCGGGGTAGGGATCGGGTCGTAGTACCCGCTGATCTGCGTCTGTCCCCAGCGCTGGTAGGAGGCGTCGCGCCGAGACCCCGGAACTGTCTGCCAGCCGCCGCGCGCCGCTTCGGCCACCACCAGCCGCGTGCTCTGCGGCACCAGGTCCTTGGTCGTGGTCACCATCAGATAGTTGCGCCGGTTGATCTGCACCACCCCGGCGGGCAGCTGCGAATCCCCGGGTGGCGTCGGGTCGGCGAGCAGCGGCTTGCTTACACCGGTGACGCCGGTGTAGCGCACCCCGGCGGGGTCGTCGACCGACGCGGTGTCGACGTGCAACGCAACCGGCGAGTACCAGCCGCCGAACCCGACACCCTGGCCGGCGAAGCTGTCGCCGCAAACCTGCAGCAATTGGCTGGGGAATTCGACGAAGTCGCACAGGTCCGTGGCCCCGATACCGTAGTCACCGGTGGGGGTTCCGGTGCCGGCAGTCGGACCGATCCGCAGCACCTGACCGGGTTCCAGCGGCTGCAGGATCGGCTGCGGCAGCGGCGCCGGTGGATCGGCGTGCGCGACCCAAAAGCACTGCGGGACAAGTAAAGACGCTACCAGCGAGCACCGCGCGACCCAGGCGGAGCTCACCCGCATGTCACAAGTCGGCGGCCAGCAACTCGGCGATCTGGATGGTATTCAGCGCCGCCCCCTTGCGCAGGTTGTCGCCCGTGACGAACAGCGCCAGACCGCGCCCGTCCGCTACCCCGGGATCGTGCCGGATGCGCCCGACCAGTGACTCGTCCACCCCGGCCGCGGCCAGCGGCGTCGGCACGTCGACCACCTTCACACCGGGCGCGCCGTCAAGCAGCTCACGAGCCCGCTCAGGCGAAAGCGGCCGGGCGAACTCGGCATTGATGGACAAGCAGTGCCCGGTGAACACCGGCACCCGCACGCAGGTACCGCTGACCGCCAGGTCGGAAATGCCCAGGATCTTGCGGCTCTCGAACCGCAGCTTCTGGTCCTCGTCGGTCTCCCCCGAGCCGTCGTCCACCAACGACCCGGCCAGCGGCACCACGTTGAATGCGATCGGCGCGACGTACTTTTGCGGCGGCGGGAAATCCAGCGCACCGCCGTCGTGCACCAACGCCTCGGCGTCGTCGATGACCGCACGCGCCTGGGCAGCCAACTCGGCCACCCCGGCCAGGCCACTACCGGAGACCGCTTGATAGGTGGAGGCCACCACGCGAACCAGCTGGGCTTCGTCGTGCAGCACCTTGAGCGCCGGCATCGCGGCCATGGTGGTGCAGTTGGGATTGGCGATAATGCCCTTCTTGAGGGGCCCCGCCCCGCGCACGTCGCGCGCGAAGTTGACCTCCGACACCACCAACGGCACATCGGGGTCTTTGCGCCACGCCGACGAATTGTCGATCACCGTCACGCCCGCGGCGGCGAACCGCGGCGCCTGCACCCGCGACATCGCCGCCCCCGCGGAGAACAGGGCGATGTCCAGGCCGCTCGGATCCGCCGTTTCGGCGTCTTCGACCTCGATCTCCTGACCGCGGAAGGCCAGCTTGCGGCCCTGGGAGCGGGCCGAGGCGAAGAACCGCACCGAGCTGGCCGGGAAGTCGCGCTCGTCGAGCAACGTGCGCATCACCTGGCCCACCTGACCGGTGGCACCCACAACTCCTATCGCAACCATCTAACGTCCCGTCCCCGCATAGACCGTGGCCTGCTCGTCGCCGCCGAGTCCGAACGCCTCGTGCAGCGCGACCACCGCCTTGTCCAGCTCGGTGTCGCGGCACAGCACCGAGATCCGGATCTCCGACGTCGAGATCAGATCGATGTTCACCCCGACGGCGGCCAGCGCCTCACAGAACGTCGCGGTCACCCCGGGATGGCTGCGCATGCCCGCCCCGATCAGCGACAGCTTGCCGATGTGGTCGTCGTAGAGCACCTGGGAGAAGCCGATCTCGTCTTTGAGCGAGTCCAGCTTGGCCACCGCGGTCGGCCCGACGTCGCGCGAGCAGGTGAAGGTGATGTCGGTCTTGCCGTCCTCGATCTTGGAGACGTTCTGCAGCACCATGTCGATGTTCACCTCGGCGTCGGCGATGGCGCGGAACACCTTGGCCGCATAGCCCGGGATGTCGGGCAGCCCGACGATGGTCACCTTGGCTTCGCTGCGGTCGTGCGCGACTCCGGTCAGGATGGGGTCTTCCATAGGTACGTCCTTGATCGATCCGACGACGACGGTGCCCGGCCTGTCCGAATACGACGAGCGGACATGCACCGGAATGTTGTAGCGGCGGGCGTATTCCACACAGCGCAGCATCAATACCTTGGCGCCGCAGGCCGCCATCTCGAGCATCTCCTCGAATGTGACGGTGTCTAGCTTGCGCGCGTTGTGCACGATCCGCGGGTCGGCGGTGAAAATGCCGTCGACGTCGGTGTAGATCTCGCAGACGTCGGCGCCCAGCGCCGCCGCCAGGGCGACCGCGGTGGTGTCCGAGCCGCCGCGGCCCAACGTGGTGACGTCGCGGGTGTCCTGGCTGACGCCCTGGAATCCGGCGACCAATACGATGCGGCCTTCGTCGAGTGCGGCCCGGACCCGTCCCGGCGTGACGTCGATGATCTTGGCGTTGCCGTGGGTGCCGGTGGTGATCACCCCGGCTTGCGAACCGGTGAACGACCGGGCCTGGGCGCCCAGCGATTCGATCGCCATGGCAACCAGCGCGTTGGAAATGCGTTCGCCGGCGGTCAGCAGCATGTCGAGCTCACGCGGCGGCGGCACCGGGCACACCTGCTGAGCCAGGTCCAGAAGATCGTCGGTGGTGTCGCCCATCGCCGAGACGACGACGACCACGTCGTTGCCCTGCTTCCTGGTCTCGACGATGCGTTCGGCGACCCGGCGAATCCGGTCGGCGTCGGCCACCGAGGATCCGCCGTACTTCTGCACGACGAGCGCCACTGATCTTTTCCTGTCTGGGATTCTGGTCCTGGATTCAAGTCCACAACAGAATACGTGGACGAGCATCGAGGGTGAGCTGACGGCATCGAGTGAGCGCTCCGGGCGGAACTTCCGCGATTTGGACGCCCTCAGCGCACGCCCAAAGCCGTCAGCTCACACTCGATATCAGTGGTTTTGGTGATCGGGCCGATAGCGGTAGAGTGCACAACGTGCAGCGGGTGCTCCTCCTCGGACGCCGCGACGGGGTCTGATCCAGACCGGCTTCCCGTCGCGGGACGTTCGCGATTGCGCCGGTCTGAGGTTCCTTCTGACACCCCGGAGCAACTACCGTGACAAATCCTGATACACCCGACGCGTATCGATCGGCGCGAACCGTCGTCAAACCTTCCGGCCCACCGCGACCCGGCCAACCCGGCTGGAATCCCCAGCGAGGCTCGTCGATGCCGGTCCACCGCTACCGCCCCTTCGCCGAAGAAGTCGAGCCCATCCGCCTCGCCGACCGCACCTGGCCCGACCGCGTCATCACCCACGCCCCTTTGTGGTGCGCGGTGGACCTGCGCGACGGCAATCAGGCGCTGATCGACCCGATGAGCCCGGCCCGCAAGCGCCGCATGTTCGACCTGCTGGTTCGCATGGGCTACAAGGAGATCGAGGTCGGGTTCCCGTCGGCCAGCCAGACCGACTTCGACTTCGTCCGCGAGATCATCGAGCAGGGCGCCATTCCCGACGACGTCACCATCCAGGTGCTGACCCAGTGCCGTCCGGAGCTCATCGAGCGCACCTTCGAAGCGTGCCAAGGTGCCGCAAAGGCCATCGTGCACTTCTACAACTCGACGTCGATCCTGCAGCGCCGGGTGGTGTTCAAGGCCGACCGGGCCGCGGTGCAGGCCATCGCGATCGACGGCGCCCGCACATGCCTCGAGGAGGCCGCCAAATATCCCGGCACGCAATGGCGTTTCGAGTATTCGCCGGAGTCCTACACCGGCACCGAGCTGGAATACGCCAAAGAGGTCTGTGACGCCGTCGGCGAGGTCATCCAACCGACGCCGGACAACCCGATCATCTTCAATTTGCCTGCCACCGTCGAGATGGCCACGCCCAATGTCTACGCCGACTCGATCGAGTGGATGAGCCGCAACCTGGCGCGTCGCGACTCCGTGATTCTGAGCCTGCATCCGCACAACGACCGCGGAACCGCCGTCGCCGCAGCCGAATTGGGCTATCAGGCCGGGGCTGACCGGATCGAGGGCTGCCTGTTCGGCAACGGGGAGCGCACCGGCAACGTATGCCTGGTAACCCTGGGGCTCAATCTGTTCTCCCGCGGGGTGGACCCGCAGATCGACTTCTCCAACATCGATGAGATCCGGCGCACGGTGGAGTACTGCAACCAGCTGCCGGTGCCCGAGCGGCACCCCTACGGCGGCGACCTGGTCTACACCGCGTTCTCCGGCAGCCACCAGGACGCCATCAACAAGGGCCTGGACAGAATGAAGATCGCCGCAGATGAGGCCGACACCGATGTTGAAGACATGCTGTGGCAGGTGCCGTATCTGCCGATCGACCCGCGCGATGTCGGCCGCACCTACGAGGCGGTGATTCGGGTCAATTCGCAGTCCGGTAAGGGCGGGGTGGCCTACATCATGAAGGCCGATCACGGCCTGGTCCTGCCGCGGCGGCTGCAGATCGAGTTCTCTCGCGTAATCCAACAGATCGCAGAGGGCGCGGCGGGCGACGGCGGTGAGGTCTCACCGAAGGAGATGTGGGACGTATTCGCCGAGGAATACCTCGCCCCGGTGCGGCCGCTGGAGCGCATCAAGCAACATGTCGATGCCGCTGACGACGACGGCGGCACCACCAGCATCGTCGCGACCGTCAAAATCGACGGCGTGGAGACCGAGATCAGCGGCAGCGGCAACGGCCCCCTGGCGGCGTTTGTCGACGCACTCCATCCGGTTGGCTTCGACGTGGCCATCCTGGACTATTCCGAGCACGCGATGAGCGCCGGCGGCGACGCTCAGGCAGCGGCATATGTCGAGGCGTCGGTGGCGGGCAAGGTCGTATGGGGCGTGGGCATCGCGCCGTCGATCACCACCGCGTCGCTGCGGGCGGTGGTGTCGGCGGTCAACCGGGCCAGCAATCGGCGATGAGCTGACGCCGGCCCACCGGCGCCGCCGCCGTAGGACCACTATCAGGTGTGCATGCCGTCGGCCGCTCCGAGTATTCGCTGCGGCTCACTACTGCTCGAATAACGCACGTAACAGCCGGTCGACGACTCCGGCCGGATTCGGTGCTCCGCCCGGTATCGTGAGGTTGCTGAACAGGTAACCGTTCAGCAGCCGACTCAACTCGTCCATCTGCTCAGGCGTCGGGGTGAAGCCCGCCGCCTCGAGGATCAGCGTGGCGGACTTCACCGCGGCGGCCTGAAGATCTTTCAGGAACGGCTGCAGCTCGGGCCGGCGCGTCCCCTCCATGAACAGCTCGAACCGCGCCAGCGTGTAGCGTCGCGCCCGCTCGTCGGGGTCGGCCAGCATGCGCGTCAGGAGCGCTTTGACGCCGTCACGGGCCAGCGAACCGACCGCGGTTTGCAGCGCCGCCACGCGTTGCCAATGCAGGTCGACGGTGCGCGCCGCGGTCGCTTCGAGAAGTGCCTGGCGTGTCCGGAAGTAGTTCGAGGTGGTGCCCGCGGGCAGGCCCGCCCGCTCGTCGACCTGGCGATGCGTCAGCTCGCCGATTCCCTCCTCGGCGAGTATGCCGATGGCGACGTCGAGGATCTGCGCGCGGCGTTGCGGATTCGGCGGCATCAGTGGGTGTAGCGCAGCCGCCAGAACATGGTCAGGAACGCCGGATAGACCGCGATCAGCAGCAGGTAGCTGAACGACATCGGAAACCACGTCACCATCGACACGTCCCTGACCACATAGGACATGTAGAGGTGCAGCGGCACGCTGCCGGCGATGTAGACCAACGATGCGGTGAAGAACAGCCGATGCCGTTTGCCGGTGAACCGGACCCGGTGCCACACCAGAATGCCGGTGATGGCCGCATACGTCATCGGCACCAGCAGGATTCGGTCCGTCGTTACCGTCACCATGTAGCGCAGGGTCAATTCGTCTCCGAAGACCACCCGGTACAGGTGCAGGACGACGCCGAGCGAAATCGTCAGGATCGCGGCTTCCCGGAAGAAATAGCCGTGCCGGCGGTACACGGTTCGGCCTACTACATCCGTAGTGGTTGCCATGGGTAAGACGTTACCACTACGGTTGTAGTGCAAGCAAGGTTCAGAAGAGGGCGAGCTGATTGTCGATCAGTCCGGGATCGGTGAATTGCTCCATGCTCGTGCCGCCGGTGACGGACTCCACGCGGTCCATGAACTGCACGTCGGATAACACCGGTACCCCCAATTGCATTGCGTGATATCCCTTGCCCTGATCGGGAGCGGTCTCGTTGCAGACCACAAGCGAGGTCTCGCGGTCCACGTCGTCGCTGTAAGCCAGTCCGGCGTACAAGATCCGCTCGACCAGCTCCTCGTGGGTGCGCCCCACCTCTGCGGCCAACGCCACCCGCATGCCCTGCACCAAGGGCCGGCCGGTGACGTAGCGGCCCGGGTTGAGATACGGGCAGAGCATCCGCGATGCCATCACCTTCAGCGGGCGCAGCTCGTCATGAGTCACCCGCCCGTTGGGCCAATGACGCCGGGTCACCGGCCGTATCGGCAGCCAGACATCCAGTTCCCGAGCGCGGGCGAGAGCGGGCGTCAGCACTCCGGTCAACACCAGCGCGTCGTCGAACGCGTCGTGGGGGCGCTCCTGAGTGATACCCCAGTGCGCCGCGAGCGTCTCCAGCCGCAGGTTGTCCATGCCAAGCTCGAGCCGGCGGGCCAGCTCGACCGTGCACATGACGGTGTCGACGGGAAGTTCGGCGTCCGCGAGTTCGGCTTCGGCGGCCAGGAACGCGTAGTCGAACGCGACGTTGTGCGCCACCAGGGTGCGCCCGCGCAGCACTTCGACCACGTCACCGACAATGTCGGCGAATTGCGGCTGGTCTTCGAGCATGGCCGCGGTCAGACCGTGGACATGGGTGGGGCCCGGGTCCACTCCCGGATTGAGCAGGCTGACCACGGACTGCTCCACCCGCCCGGCGGCGTCGAGGCCTAGCGCGGCGATGCTGATGATCCGGGCCTGACCAGGGCGAAAGCCCGAGGTCTCGACGTCGATGACGGCCCAACCCCCGTGTGGGTGGCTGGCCGGCCGTCCCCAGGTGTGGCTCACAGAATGAGAATCGCATGCGCGACCGACATCAGCGGCGTCGCTGCGCATCGTGTCGGGCATGAAACCACACGAGGGCGACCCGCCACGCCCGGCGCCACAAGCGCCGAGCTTGCGATCGCCCTTAAACTCACCCGGGTGATCACCACCCGGGCCCGCCTTGCCCTCGCCGCCGGAGCGAGCGCGCGCTGGGCATCGCGGGTCACCGGGCGCGGAGCCGGCGCGATGATCGGCGGTCTGGTCGCGATGACCCTGGACCGCTCGGTGCTGCGCCAACTCGCCGTGGGCCGTCGCACCGTGGTCGTCACCGGGACCAACGGCAAGTCGACGACCACCCGAATGACGGCCGCAGCTTTGGGCACGTTGGGCGCAGTAGCCACCAACGCCGAGGGCGCCAACATGGACGCCGGCCTGGTGGCCGCACTGGCCGCGGATCGCCATGCCAAGCTGGCTGCCCTGGAAGTCGACGAAATGCACGTGCCGCACGTGTCCGACGCCGTGGAGCCCACCGTCATCGTCCTGCTGAACTTGTCGCGGGATCAGCTGGATCGCGTCGGCGAGATCACCGTGATCGAACGCACGCTGCGCGCCGGGCTGGCGCGGCACCGGCAGGCCGTCGTCGTCGCCAACTGCGACGACGTGCTGATGACCTCGGCGGCCTACGACAGCCCAAACGTCGTGTGGGTGGCCGCGGGAGGTTCCTGGTCCAACGATTCGGTGAGCTGTCCTCGCAGCGGCGAGGTCATCGTCCGCGAGCACTGCCACTGGTATTCCACCGGCGCCGATTTCAAGCGGCCCAGCCCGCAGTGGTTCTTCGACGACGACACCCTGTACGGGCCTGGCGGGCTCGCGCTGCCGATGCGGTTGACGCTTCCGGGCGCGGTGAATCGCGGCAATGCCGCCCAGGCCGTCGCCGCCGCCGTCGCGCTGGGCGCCGACCCTTCGAAGGCGGTCGCGGCCGTGTCGAGTGTCGACGAGGTCGCCGGCCGCTACCGGACCGTGCGGATCGGTGCGCACGAAGCCCGCATCCTGCTGGCCAAGAACCCGGCCGGCTGGCAGGAAGCGCTGTCGATGGTGGACAAGCACGCGGCCGGGGTGGTCATCGCGGTCAATGGGCAGGTGCCCGACGGCGAGGACCTGTCGTGGCTGTGGGACGTCCGTTTCGAGCATTTCGAAGAGACCCCAGTCGTCGCCGCCGGCGAACGCGGCACCGACCTGGCGGTGCGTCTGGGATACGCGGGTGTCGAGCATACATTGGTGCACGACACTATGGCGGCCATCGCGTCCTGCCCGCCCGGGCGGGTCGAGGTCGTCGCCAACTACACCGCGTTCCTGCAGCTGCAACGGGCACTGGCGCGACATGGCTGAATCCAAAATGCGGATCGGGCTGGTACTACCCGACGTGATGGGCACCTACGGCGACGGCGGCAACGCCGTGGTGCTGCGCCAACGACTGCTGCTGCGCGACATCCCCGCCGAGATCGTCGAGATCACGCTGGCCGACCCGGTTCCGGAATCGTTGGACCTCTACACGTTGGGCGGCGCGGAGGACTACGCGCAGCGGCTGGCCACCAAGCACCTGCTGCAATACCCCGGCCTGCAGCGCGCGGCGGCCCGGGGCGCGCCCGTGCTGGCGATCTGTGCGGCCGTCCAGGTGCTGGGCCAGTGGTATGAGACATCCTCGGGAGAGCGGGTCGACAGCGTGGGCCTGCTCGATGTCACAACCACGCCGCAACCGGCCCGCACCATCGGCGAACTGGTCAGCACGCCATTGCTGACCGGTTTGAGGCAGCCGTTGACCGGCTTCGAAAACCACCGCGGCGGCACCGTCCTGGGCCCCGCGGCGTCGCCGTTGGGGGCGGTGGTCAGGGGTGCCGGCAACCGGGCCGGTGACGGCTTCGACGGCGTGGTTCAGGGCAGCGTGATCGCGACCTATATGCACGGGCCGTGTCTGGCCCGCAACCCCGAGCTCGCCGACCTGTTGCTCAGCAAGGTGGTAGGTTCGCTACGACCGCTGGAGCTCCCCGAGGTGGACCTGCTGCGCCGCGAGCGGTTGGCTGCTCGCTAAGGCTAAGGCTAGGGCCGCCAGCCTCTGGCCAGCAGTGCGTGGCGCACCCGGGCGATTACCTCTTCGGACCTGTCTTCGGCGATCACCCGGATGACCAGCCAACCCAGCTGCGCGAGCGTACGCAGTCGCCGTTGGTCGTGCGCATACCGCCGGCGGTCGGTGCGGTGTTGGTCACCGTCATATTCGGCCGCCACCTGGTATTTCTCCCAGCCCATATCCAGCATTGCGATCAGCCGCCAATCCTTCTGCACCGGTATCTGCGTGCTGGGCGTGGGAAATCCGGCATCGATCAGCAAGAGCCGCAGCCAGGTCTCCCTGGGGGACGCCGCCCCCGCGTCGACGAGGGGCACCGCCGCCCGCAGTCGCCGGACACCACGCGCACCTGGATAGCGCGTGGCCAACAGGAGCACATCTTCGGTTGAGAACGGCGTCGCTCGCATGAGCGCGTCGAGGCGCGCCACCGCCTGCCCGCGCGGCAGATGCCTACCGAGGTCATAGGCCGTCCGCGCCAACGTGGTCACCGGCAGGCCCGCTACCCGGGTGATCTCGTCATCGGCCAGGACTTCGTCGCGAGCGACGAGCCCCCGCGGCGGCCTGGTGTTCGACCAGACCAACTCGATGGCGACGTCATCGTCGATCCATTGCGCGCCGTGTAGTGCGGACGCGGCTACACCGGAGATGACCGCTCGGCGTCCCGACCATAACCATGCCCCGATGGTCCGGTCGCGCAGTGACAGGTTGTGCCGCTGCGGGGCGTAGACACCTGGGTACACCGGCCGATACCACCGTTGCAGCTCGTGCCGGGTCATTTTTCTGGACGTGACCGCTTCGCTCCCGAGGAAAACCGCCGTCATGGCTCGAAATGTTGGCAGCGAGAGCCGACAACTCGCCGACCCTGTAAATCTGCAGGGAAAGTGCGAGTAGCGGCCTGCAAAATTACAGGCTCGGCGAAATCAACGGCGAAATCAATGGCGAAATCACGGCGACATCACGGCGACATCACGCGAGCACCCGGCGGCCGGTCAACGCGCGGCCGAGGGTCAGCTCGTCGGCGAACTCCAGGTCGCCGCCCATCGGCAGGCCCGATGCGATCCGGGTGACGGTCAGGCCGGGGATGTCGCGCAGCATCCGCACCAGGTAGGTGGCGGTGGCCTCACCCTCGGTATTGGGGTCGGTGGCGATGATCACCTCGGTGATGTCGACGTCGTCGACCCGCTCACCGATGCGGCTCAGCAGCTCGCGGATCCGCAACTGCTCAGGGCCGATCCCGGACAGCGGATCAAGCGCACCACCTAAGACGTGGTAGCGGCCGCGGAATTCGCGGGTGCGCTCGACGGCTTGGATGTCCTTGGGCTCCTCGACGACGCATACCAGGGAACCGTCGCGGCGCGGATCCGCGCAGATGCGGCAACGTTCGCCATCGGAGACGTTGCCGCACACGGCGCAGAACCGCACGCCGTCGCGCACCCGACCCAGTACGGCGGTCAGGCGGTCGATATCCGCTGGCTCGACCGACAGCAGGTGAAACGCAATGCGCTGCGCACTCTTGGGTCCGATACCCGGCAACTTTCCCAGCTCGTCGATCAGATCCTGGACAGGTCCCTCGAACATGTCGGTGCCGGTCAGACCCCCGGCGCTCCCGGCATCCCCGGCCCACCAGGCATACCCGGCATCCCGGGCGCTCCCGGCATCCCCGGCCCACCAGGCATACCCGGCCCGGGTGCACCGGGCGCACCGGGCGGACGCATCGCCCCGGCCAATGCCCCCAGCCGTTCCTGCGCCATCTTCGTCACTTGCTGTGATGCGTCGCGCATCGCACCGACGATCAGGTCCTGCAGGGTCTCGATGTCGTTGCGGTCGACGACCTTGGGATCGATCGTCACACCGATCACCTCGCCACTGCCTTTGACGCGAACCTGGACCAAGCCACCACCGGCTTGGCCGTGCACCTCAGAGTTGGCCAGTTGGTGCTGGGCTTCCAATAGCTTCTGCTGCATCTGCTGCGCCTGGGCCAGCAGTGCCGACATATCGCCTCCAGGTTGCATGACAGTCCCCTCGCATCTTGGTCTCGAGTTGGTTTCGCCTGCGGTTGTCGGGCGATTCGAAACACCTAGCCTAGACCGCGCCACGTTAGCTTTGCGCAGTGGACGTACCAGTAAGCCTGCGTGTCGGGATCGCCTTCCTACTCCAAAGGGTTGCCGGCGTGCTCGTCGCCGCCGCGGCACCGCTGATACCGATTGTCCCCACAGCCGCCGCCACCCCCGCCAGCATCGCCGGCATGGTGGTATTCATCGATCCCGGCCACAACGGGGCCAACGACTCGTCGATCGGGCGCCAGGTACCCACCGGTCGCGGCGGCACCAAGGACTGCCAAGCCAGCGGAACGTCGACCAACAGCGGCTATCCGGAACACACTTTCACCTGGGACACCGCGCTGCGGCTCCGGGCCGCGCTCAACGCGCTGGGGGTGCGCACCGCCATGTCGCGCGGCAACGACAACGCCCTGGGGCCATGCGTCGACGAACGGGCCAACATGGCCAACGCCCTGCGCCCCAACGCGGTCGTCAGCCTGCACGCCGACGGCGGGCCGGCCACCGGCCGCGGCTTCCACGTCAACTACTCCGCGCCGCCACTGAACGCGACCCAGGCCGGACCCTCGGTGCAGTTCGCCAAGGTGATGCGGGACCAGCTGCAGGCCTCGGGTATTCCACCGGCCAACTACATCGGCCAGGACGGACTGTACGGACGTTCCGATCTGGCGGGCCTGAACCTGGCGCAGTATCCGTCGATCCTGGTCGAGCTGGGCAACATGAAGAACCCCGCGGACTCGGCGCTGATCGAATCAGCCGAGGGCCGGCAGAAGTACGCCAACGCGCTGGTGCGCGGCATCGCAGGTTTCCTGGCCGCCCAGGGCCAGGCGCGTTAGCCTTCCAGCTGCTTCTTCAGGTTGGCCAGCACTTCGCCCTGAATTCGCTTCAAGCCCAACGGCGCAAACGTCTTTTCGAAGAAACCCTTGACGCCGCCGGCGCCGTTCCAGCTGGTCTTGACCGTGACGCTGCAGCCGGGACCCGCGGGAGCCACCGTCCAATTGGTGATCATGGACGAGTTCGCGTCCTTTTCGATCACCGTGTGGCCCGCGACGTCGACGTTGACTTGCACATTGCGCACGCGTGATTTGGTGGCCTGCAGCCGCCACTTGGCGACCGTGCCCTGCCCCTGCCCACCCTCGAGCACCTGATACTCGCTGTACTGCGGAGAGAGGATTTTCGGGCGGACATGGCGATAATCGGCCACCGCGTCAAATGCGGCCGCGGGCTCGGCATTGATCAAGATCGTGCTGGCTGCGCTCACCTGTGCCATCAGGCGCAACTCCTCCGTATCGAGCCCGCGCGCGGATGCAGGGGCTGTGGTCGGTGACTACGATATATGTGATGCCCGCCCGTGAATCTGCGCTGTCCACCTACACCTCGGGCGTCCAGCGGTTGCTGGCGAGCTATCGATCCATCCCTGCAACCGCGACCGTCCGGTTAGCCAAGCCCACCTCAAACCTGTTCCGCGCCCGCACCAAACGCGATACCCCCGGCCTGGATACCTCCGGACTGACCGGCGTCATCGGTGTGGATCCCGATGCCCGCACCGCCGACGTAGCCGGCATGTGCACGTATGCGGACCTGGTCGCGGCGACGTTGCGTTACGGCCTGTCGCCGCTGATAGTTCCGCAACTGAAGACCATCACCCTCGGCGGGGCGGTCACCGGCCTGGGCATCGAGTCGGCATCGTTTCGCAATGGCCTGCCGCACGAGTCGGTGCTGGAAATGGACATTCTCACCGGCGCCGGCGAATTGCTCACCACGTCTCCCGACCAGCACGCCGACCTGTACCGCGCATTTCCCAATTCCTATGGAACACTGGGCTATTCGACCCGGCTGCGAATCGAGCTGGAGCCCGTGAAACCCTTTGTGGCGTTGCGGCACATTCGATTCCACTCATTGGCCGAGATGATCGCGGCGATGGAACGCATTGTCGACACCCAAGGACTCGACGGGCTCCCGGTGGATTACCTCGACGGAGTCGTCTTCGGCGCCGACGAGAGCTACCTGTGCGTGGGCGTGCGAACGACGACTCCGGGCCCAGTCAGCGACTACACCGGAAAAGACATCTACTACCGGTCCATCCGGCATGGGACCGGAGTCAAAGAAGACCGGTTGACCATCCACGACTACTTCTGGCGCTGGGACACCGACTGGTTCTGGTGTTCACGCGCCTTCGGCGCGCAGAACCCGCGGCTGCGGCGCTGGTGGCCGCGCCGCTACCGGTGCAGCAGCGTCTATTGGAAGCTGATGGCGGTCGATCAGCGCTTCGGAATCGCCGACCGGATCGAGAAACGCAACGGACGTCCGGCGCGCGAACGGGTCGTGCAGGACGTCGAGGTGCCCATCGGGCGCACCGGCGAATTCCTGGAATGGTTCTTAGGCAATGTGCCGATCACACCCATCTGGGTGTGCCCACTGCGGCTGCGCAACCCCAGCGGGTGGCCGCTGTACCCGATCCAGCCGGATCGCACCTACGTCAATATCGGGTTCTGGTCGTCGGTGCCGGTAGGCGCCGCCGAGGGCGTGACGAACCGGGCGATCGAGGCGAAGGTGAGCGAACTCGACGGCCACAAGTCGCTCTACTCCGACAGCTACTACACCCGCGAGGAGTTTGACCAGCTCTACGGCGGGGAGTCTTACAACACCGTGAAAAAGATCTACGACCCGGACTCGCGTCTACTCGACCTCTACGCAAAGGCGGTGCAACGACGATGACAACGATCAAGGAGGCCAGCCGTCCCATAGCCGGGGGCAAGCTGACCATGGCCGAAATCCTGGCGATCTTCACCGCTCCTGGACAGCAGCCGCTGAAGTTCGCAGCCTATGACGGCAGCACTGCCGGGCGTGCCGACGCGGCGCTGGGTCTGGAACTCACGTCTCCGCGCGGCATCACCTACCTGGCGACGGCCCCGGGTGAACTGGGTCTGGCCCGCGCCTACGTATCGGGTGACCTGCAGACCCGCGGCGTCCATCCCGGCGACCCGTATCAGCTGCTCAAGGCCCTGACCGACCGGGTGCACTTCAAACGCCCGTCGCCGCGGGTGCTGGCCAACGTCGTGCGCTCGATCGGTGTCGAAAACCTGCTGCCGGTCGCGCCGCCGCCGCAGGAGGCGCCGCCCCGGTGGCGCCGGCTGGCCGAGGGTCTGCTGCACAGCAAGTCCCGTGACGCCGAAGCCATCCGCCACCACTACGACGTCTCCAACACCTTCTACGAATGGGTGCTCGGCCCGTCGATGACCTACACCTGCGCGGTCTACCCGCACGCCGACGCGACGCTGGAAGAGGCCCAGGAGAACAAATACCGGCTGATCTTCGAGAAGCTGCGGCTACAACCCGGCGACCGGCTGCTCGACGTCGGTTGCGGCTGGGGCGGCATGGTGCGTTACGCAGCGCGACGAGGGGTCCATGTGTTGGGTGCCACGCTGTCGGCCGAGCAGGCCAAGTGGGCGCAACAGGCGATCGAAGACGACGGCTTGACCGACCTTGCCGAAGTGCGGCACTGCGACTATCGCGACGTGGCCGAGACGGGATTCGACGCCGTCTCGTCGATCGGACTGACCGAGCACATCGGCGTCCGGAACTATCCCGCCTACTTCGGCTTCCTCAAGTCGAAGTTGTGCACCGGCGGCCTGCTGCTCAACCACTGCATCACCCGCCACGACAACAAGTCGGCCCCATTCGCGGGCGGGTTCACCGACCGCTACGTCTTCCCCGACGGAGAGCTGGCGGGCTCGGGACGCATCATCACCGACATCCAAAACGCCGGTTTCGAGGTGCTGCACGAGGAGAACTTCCGGCATCACTACGCGATGACGCTGCGTGACTGGTGCCGCAACCTCGTCGACCACTGGGAGGAGGCCGTCGCCGAGGTCGGGCTGCCCACCGCCAAAGTGTGGGGTCTGTACATGGCTGCATCGCGAGTGGCGTTCGAACACAACAACATTCAGTTGCATCACGCGCTGGCCGCCAATGTGGACCCGTGGGGCGAGGATGACCTGCCGCTGCGGCCCTGGTGGACGCCTTAGATTTCCTAGTCGATGGGCCGGGCGCCCAGTTCGTTACGCAGCAGCTCGAGTGCCACCTCTTCGGGGTCGCGGCGCGGCTCGGAGGGGTTGTTGCGGCCGGCTTCGGCGAGCATGCTTTCCTCTTCGTCTTCCCTGGGCGGAGCGGAATCGGTTTCTGGCACAACCTCTTCCGCTCTCGCGGGCGCCGAGGCTGCGACGGGCTCGGGTCCGCCCACCTCGCAGCGCACCCGCCAGGCGACCCCCAATGCGTCTTTGAGCGCCTCGGCGATGACGTCTGCATTGCGCTGTTCGGACAAGCGCCGCGCCAGCGGCGCCGAATCGTGGGTCAGCACCAGGGTGTTGCCCTCCAGGGCGCGAACGGTGGCCCCCGCCAGCATCACCTCGGTGGTGCGGCTGCGCTGGCGCACCTTGTCGCGCACCGTCGGCCACATGGTACGAACGGCGGCCGCGTTGAGTTCGCTGGACGCCTTCTCCGGTTCGGGAGTCGATTCGGGAGCCGGCTGCGGCGGTGTGGGACGGGGCGGGGCCGCGGTGTCCGGCGGTCGCGCGGGCGGTGTCGGACGACTCCGCGCCGCGGCATCCGCCGGCCGCGCGGGCGGTGTCGGACGACTCGGCGCCGCAGTGTCCGGTGTCGCTGCAGCGGCCGGGATCGACATGGCCAATCGGGTTTCGATCCGCTCGACACGTTGCAGCAACGCCGATTCGGCGTCACTGGCCGACGGCAGGAGCAGCCGCGCGCAAATCACTTCCAGGAGCAAGCGCGGCGCAGTCGCGCCGCGCATCTCGCCCAGGCCGGCCTGAACCACCTCGGCATACCGGGTCAGGGTCGCCGGCCCGATGTGCGCCGCCTGATCCCGCATCCGGTCCAGCACGTCCTCCGGCGCATCCACCACGCCACGAGACACGGCATCCGGAACCGCTTGCAGGACAAGCAGATCCCGGAATCGTTCCAGCAGATCGGTGGCGAAACGGCGAGGGTCGTGCCCGGCGTCGATCACCGATTCGACCGCCCCGAACAACGCCGCCGCATCGCCCGCGGCCAGTGCGTCGACCGCGTCGTCGATCAGGGCCACATCGGTGGCCCCCAGCAGCCCCAGTGCCCGCTGGTAGGTCACCCGGATGCCGTCGTCGCCGTGGTCGGAGCCGGCCACCAACTGGTCCAGCACCGACAGCGTGTCGCGCGGAGACCCGCCGCCGGCACGGATCACCAACGGGTACACCGCGTCGTCGACGACGACGCCCTCCTGCTCGCAGATTCGCCCGATGAGCCCTCTCATGGTGCGCGGCGGCAGCAGCCGGAACGGGTAGTGGTGAGTGCGTGACCGAATCGTGGGCAGCACCTTTTCCGGTTCGGTGGTCGCGAAGATGAAGATCAGGTGCTCGGGCGGCTCTTCGACGATCTTGAGCAGCGCGTTGAAACCGGCGGTGGTCACCATGTGCGCCTCGTCGACGATGAACACCCGGTACCGCGATTGAGCCGGCGCGTAGAACGCGCGATCCCGCAGCTCGCGGGTGTCGTCCACGCCGCCGTGACTGGCGGCGTCGAGTTCGACCACGTCGATGCTACCGGGCGCGTTGGGCGCCAGCGCCACGCAGGAATCACAGACGCCGCACGGCGTGGCCGTCGGGCCAAGGGCACAGTTCAAGGAGCGCGCCAGGATGCGCGCCGACGACGTCTTCCCGCAGCCGCGCGGCCCTGAAAACAGGTACGCGTGGTTGATCCGGCCGGCTTCCAGGGCGACCGACAGCGGCTCGGTGACGTGCTCCTGCCCCACCACCTCGGCGAAGGTTGCCGGTCGATACTTGCGGTAGAGAGCCACGGTCAGCAGGCTACTCAGCTTGGGTGACTAGCGCCCGGCTGGGCATCCAGTGTGCTCTCACGGCGTCGAGGGTGCACACCGGGCGGGATTTCCGCGATTTCTGCCGCCTTGGACGCACAGCGAAAGCCCTGAGCGCACAGTCGATCTAGCTGTGATGACCAGGATCCAGCAGCGACTCAGTGGCCGCCAACAACGCACACGTCGCCAGCCCGTCGACGGCGTCGCGCAGGTCGGGAAGCGACGGGAACGTGGGCGCGATCCGGATGTTCTTATCGTCGGGATCCTTTCGATACGGGAACGACGCACCCGCCTCGGTGACCGCGATTCCGGCGTCCTTGGCCAATGCCACCGTGCGTCGGGCCGTTCCCGGCAGCACGTCGAGGCTGATGAAATAGCCGCCCTTGGGCTCCGTCCAGGAGGCGATCTTGGAATCCTGGAGCCGCTGATCCAGGATCTCCAGCGCCAACTCAAACTTGGGCGCCAGGATCTGCTGGTGGCGCAGCATGTGCAGGCGCACGCCGTCGGCGTCGCCGAAGAACCGCAGATGCCGTAGCTGGTTGACCTTGTCCGGGCCGATCGATTTCTTCCCGGCGTGCTGCAGATACCACGCGATGTTGCCCAGCGACCCGCCGAAGAAGCTGACGCCCGCTCCGGCGAAGGTGATCTTCGACGTGGACGCGAAGACGTAGGGGCGGTGCGGGTTGCCGGCCTTGACGGCCAGTCCTAGCACGTCGACCTGACGAATGAAGTCATGGGTCAGGGTGTGCACCGCGTAGGCGTTGTCCCAGAACAAGCGGAAATCGGGCGCGGCTGTCCGCATCAGGGCCAGCCGGCGAACGGATTCCCAGGAATAGGTGACACCGGTGGGGTTGCCGAACACCGGCACCGTCCACATGCCCTTGATCGCGGCATCGGCGGCGACCAACTCTTCGATCAGGTCGACGTCGGGGCCGTCGTCGAGGATCGGGACGGGGATCATCTCGATGCCCATCGTCTCGGTAATCGCGAAGTGCCGGTCATACCCGGGGACGGGACACAGGAACTTGACGCTCGGTTCGTCCTTCCACGGCCGGGGCGAATCGACCCCGCCGTAGAGCATCGAGAACGCGACCACGTCATGCATCAGCTCCAGGCTGGAGTTGTTTCCCGCGATCAGGTTCTGGACCGGGATTCCGAGCAGCTCGGCGAAGATGGCTCGCAGCGCCGGCAGACCATGCAGGCCGCCGTAGTTGCGGGTGTCGACCCCTTCCGGGTCGCGATAGTCGTCTCCGGGCAGGCTCAGCAGCTGGTTGGACAGGTCGAGTTGCGCCGCGGACGGTTTGCCGCGAGTCAGATCCAGCGCCAGCTTCTTGGCCTGCAGCTCCGCGTAGTCCTGCCGATGGCGGTCATGCAGCGCTGCCAGCTCGTCACGGCTGAGGGAATCGAACGACACCATGCGGCCCTTTCGCCGTTGAACGCGGTTACGCCTCCCCTGACCAGAGGGGACCCCGCGCACCCGACAGAGCCCGTTGACCCTTGCTGCCTTCCGGCCCTGGGGGAGTTCACAGGATAGACGCCGCGCGGGGTCCAACGATCAAGTCTAGTACCCCGGCTGACGCGCTCGACGACGGCCGCAAGACACCTGGCCCCGTCCAGCGGCTACCATATCGGCGGAGGATTCGCCTAGTGGCCTATGGCGCTCGCCTGGAACGCGGGTTGGGTTAATAGCCCTCGCGGGTTCAAATCCCGCATCCTCCGCCATAAGTCCGCAGCGCGGACACACACGGTGTGGGCCGGCCAGCTTGTGGGGCAACGTTAAGCTGACCAGTGCCAACCAGTATGAGGAGGCATATGCGCCGCAAGTGGGCCGTCGTTTGGCACGCGTCGTTTTCGATCGCCGCCGGCCTCCTCTACTTCTATTTCGTATTGCCCCGCTGGTACGAGCTGATGGGCGAGACCTCGCACGCGTTGGGAACGACGCTGCGGATCGTGGCCGGCGCGCTGATCGGCCTGGCCGCTCTGCCGGTGGTGTTCACCCTGTTGCGCACCCGCAAGCCAGAACTCGGCACCCCGCAGCTCGCGCTGTCGATAAGAACCTGGTCGATCGTGGCGCATGTGCTGGCGGGCGCGTTGATCATCGGCACCGCGATCAGCGAGATCTGGCTCAGTCTGGACTCCGCGGGACAGTGGTTGTTCGCGATTTATGGGGCCGCCGCCGCCATCGGGTTGCTCGGGTTCTTCGCGTTCTACCTGTCGTTTGTCGCGGAATTGCCGCCGCCGCCACCCAAACCGCTCAAGCCGAAAGCGACCAAGGAGCGGCGCAGTCGCCGCAAGAAGCCAGGCGACTCCGACGAGGCTGAGACCGAAGAGGCCCAGACCAAAGAAGCCGAGGAAGAAGAGGCCCCGGCCGCTGAAACGACCGAAGCCGAAACCCAGGCAACCGAAGAGGCGCCGGCCGAGCCGGAGACCCCGGAATCTACGGCTGAGGCCGAGCCGGAAGTGACGGCCGAGGTAGCAGCCGAGACCGAAGCCGCCGAGGAGCCCGAAGCGGCCGAGGAGCCCGAAGCGGCCGAGGAGCCCGAAGCGGCCGAGGAGCCGCGGAGTGCGATACGCAACCGCCGCCCGACCGGCAAGACGTCCCACCGTCGCCGGCGCACCCGCACCCGCGGCGGGGTCACGGTCGAGGATTAGCTCAGCGCCGGCGAAGACGCTCCAGGTAGTCGGCGATCCCCTGCCGGGTCTGCTCGGCACCCCAGCGCCGGCGGACGCCGTCGTCGATGTCGCCGGATTCGCGCATTCGTACCACCGTGGGTGCCCGCAGCTGGATCTTGGTGTGCCGGTATGCCTCGGCCGGAATGTCACCAAGGCTCGCTGCCTCCGCGACGGCCGCCTCGAGGAGGTCCTCGTCGACGACGGTGTGCGCAAGTCCCCGCGCGACGGCCTCGGTCCCGCGGAACGTGCCGCCGCCCAGCAGCACCTCCTCGGCGCGGTCGCCGCACGCATAGCGCATCACCTCCAGCGCGGCGACCGGGAAGGGCACTCCGACCCGTACCTCTGATGCGCCGATCTGGGCATCGGGGCTGATCAATCGCCGATCGCAGGCGCAGGCCAGCACACACCCGCCCGCGATGGCCGCACCGTTGATTGCGGCCACCGTCGGCCCGGGATAGCTGAACATCGCCTCGAACGCGCCGGACAGCGCCGGGATCAGCCGATCGGTATAGGCCGCACCGCCGTCCAGCACGCGATTGAGGTCCACACCGGCGCAGAACACCCGCCCGGCGCCGGTGATCACCAGCGGGCCCTGCAGCTGGTGCAGAACGTCGGTCAGCTCACCGAGCAGCTCGACGTCGAGGGCGTTCACCCGCCCCGATGAGAGCGTCACCACTTGCGCCGTTTCCCGAGTCTGGATGTCGATCACACTGACACTCCATCACCACGACCGAACAGCGGCGCTTGCGGGTCGCTCGAATACTTGGGATCGGTAGCGACCGAGCGGATTTGTACTTGCTGCCATGACGCCGCCATCGGGGCGGCGCACAACGGAAGGAAATCCGATGAAGCGTGTTATCGCGGTGGCGATTGGAACCATCGGCGGCGCTGCGGTACTGGTGGGCTGCTCCAGCGGCGGTCACACGGCCAGCCCGGCATCGAGCGTCTCCACCGGCGGTGGCGGCACTCAGGTCCAGGTCGGCGGCACCGATCTTCCCGGACTGAACCCGTCCTCGGTGACCTGCGTCAAGCAGGGCGGCAAGATCAACATCGGCAGCGGCTCCACCGGTGGTCAGCAACAGGCGCTGGCGGTGGTGATGACCGACGAGGCGACACCGCGGGTCGAGTCGCTGGCGCTGGTCGTCGACGGCAACGCCCTGTCCGTCGCGGACAACATGGGCGCCAAGGTGGGCTCGGCCAAGGTCGCGGTGGACGGCAAGACCTACACCATCACCGGCCAGGCGCAGGGAGCCGACTTAAAGAACCCGATGGCCGGAATGATCACCAAGGACTTCAACATCAAGGTGACGTGCGGCTAGCGCGGCAGATCCCGGCCTGCGGACATGCCTCCATGTCCGCCGGCCGGACTTATGATGCAGCCGTGTCGATCTCCGACGAGCTCGAACGCGCCCGGCGCCTGGCGTTCGCCGCCGACGAGGAGGGTGCGCGGCAACTGCTGCTGTCGCTGATGCCGCGTATCGAGCAGGCCGACCGAGACGACCTCATGCTGGAGGTTTTCGCGCAGCTCGGTGAGATCTACCTGGCTCGCGGCGCCAATGACGGTGTGGAGGAATGCATTCGGCGGATCCGCGACTGTGTGGCGAGCTATTCCGGGATTCTGGCCGGCGCGATGCCCGAGGCCGCCGTTCAGGTGCGGATGTCCGACGCGGACATCGCGTGGATGGTCTGCCGCTACTCGCGGCGCGCTCAGTTGCTGCACACCGGCCTGGCAGCGGCGCGCGGCGATCACCCCGGCGCCCAGACGGCGCTGGCGGAGTTGGCTGCGTTGGTCAGCGACTCCGGTGACGCCTTTCCCGACCTTGCCGGCGAGGGCGCCTGCCTGCTCACCCATGCCCGCCTCCGGTGCGCTGTTGCGCTCTGCGACGATGACCTGCATCCCCGATCGCTGCACCTGTGGGAGCAGGTACTCGACGCCGTCAACCGGCCTACCGGCGAGGATTATGACGACTACCTCTGGGTTTGCGCGGCCACCGGATACGGCAGATTCTGCGTCGAGACCGGGCGACTGCCGGAAGCCGAGCCCTGGTTACTCCGGGCCGGAGCCCGCGCGGCCGCCAACGGCTGGGAATTCGCTTCGGCCAGAACGCAGTTGGAGCGCGCGGCGGCCCGCTGGCTGGTCGGCGACCACGTGATGACCGAGCAGTTGGTGTCGCAGGCTCATCCGGTCATCGCCCGGTACGCGCGGGCGCACGATGTCGCCCGGTGCTGGCTGTATCTGGGACTTGTCCGGTTGGCAAGCGGCGCACTGGAAGCCGCCGACGAATGCTGGGAACACGCCGAACGGCATTGGCGTGAACTGGGCAAGCCACTGCCTCTGCATCGTATTCTGCTGCAACGCAGCTGGATCCCGATCTTCTGCAGTCGCTTCGCCGAAGCGGTCGAGATGATTGCGCAAGCGCGCGAGTTGCTCGACTCGTCACCGCGCAGCAGTTGGCTGCAATACGCTCAGCTGGATAGCCACCTGGGCACCGTGTGGCGGGCAGACGCGCTGGCCGACTTGGGTTTTGACAGTTCCGGCGACCCGGAGGAGACGTTGCAGGAAACCGAGGCGCGGCAAGCCGAGGGGCTCGGCATCCTGCGCGGCGAGGTCGGCACCGCGCGATACCGGCGCGCGCTGACCAAGCTCGAGCAGGCCGCCGAGCTCAAGGTGCCCGCGGCGCTCGCCGTCGACTCGGTGCGCTATTCGATCGCCGACGCAGACGCGAGAGCACGGTGGGCCGCCAACGTCTCGGCGCCGATGCTGGCCGGCGCCTTCGCCGTCGCCTGGGAATGGGAGAACACCGGCCTGGTCAGCGAGCTGGTCGAATACCACAGTGCCAGAGGAACTTTCAGCGGCGTGCCGGAACGGCCGGCAATGGGCGAGTGGGCGTCGACCACCACGGCAACGGCATTGGCCGACACCGAGCCGGAGCCGGCCCTCGCGGCCCTCGCGGCAGCGGGTCCACCGGCGCAAACCGGTAACTCGCTGACCCGGCTTGGGCCGTTGCCGCCGCTGCGGATGGAGCCGGACGCCGAGCCCATCATGAGTCACTATCGGGCACTGGCGTTTCAGCGATACGGGCGCGCTGTCACCGCCACCGAGCCCGCCTGGTCGACCTGGCCATGAGCGATTCGGGCCGGCTGACTCTGGTCCTGCGATACGCCGACGTCGGAATCGCCACCTACGCCAGCTTGCGGATCGTTGGCCAGCCGTCGAAAACCGTTGCCTGGGTGGTGGAAGAGCCGATTCTGCTGGCGGCCCTCGACGAACTCGCCGACGCGCTGCCGGAGCCGCACGGCTCGGAGAGCCGCCGCGATGCCATCGAACGGTCACTGGCCACCGGTCCGTTCGCGACGCCGGATGCCGAACTGACGCTCGCCTACATCCTCGGTGTGCTGCTGATCGGTGCATCGGGATGGCAGCTACTGACGGAGTGCGTGTCGTCGCCGCGCCCAGTGCTGTTCGTCGCGCCCAGCGCCCGTCTGGCACGGGTGCCTTGGGGTCTGCTGGCGGTGCCGAAATCCGGACCCAGCAAGGAAGAGCTGGTGCGGGCCCGGCAGGAGGCCATCACCGCCAGCGGCCGGGCGGCCGCCCGCATCCCGTGGCAGCTGGCCGATATCACGGCCCACACCGACGGCTACCGGCTGATGGAGTTGGTCGACGTGCTGCTGGCGGTGCCGCAGAACATCGTCAATGCGCCGCGGGCACCGGCCGGCTGGGACGCCCGGCAAGACGGTCCGCCGGTGCTGGTCCTGGATCCCCGCGTACCCGGGCAGCGGCCCGACTCCGCGCTGGGATCGGTGCTCGGCCGCCCATCGGAGCACACTGTGCTGGCGCGGCACTTTGCCGAGCTGATGCAACGCCGCGCGGTGTTGCCGGCCGTCGAGGCGGCAGTCGAATTGTTTCGCCGCAGCGATGCCGACCGCTGGTGGCTGGCCGGCTTACTGGCTCAAAACCCGAGCCGACTCGTATATGTCGGGCACGCGAGTTCGGCCGACAGTGATCTCGGCCGGGCCGACCGGGCCGCGCTGCACCTGGCCTGTCGGGCGGAGATCGCCGGCGATGCCGACGCGGTCGGCGAGCACCGGCCACTGACCGCGTCGGATCTGATGGCCCTGCGGTTGCCGATACCGCCGCGGGTGGCACTACTGGCCTGCGCGTCCGGCGGTGACTATCGGTTCGACGAGGCTACCGGCCTGGTGGCGGCGATGATTCTCGGTGGGGCGCAGCTGGTGACGGCCACCCTATGGTCGCTGCCCACTACCGCCGCCTATCGCCAATTCGCAACCGCCGGTGACGATCTGGTCGATCCGATGGCCGACGCGGTCGCCGCCGTGGACCGGGCCCACGACAACGTCGACGCCGGATGTGCCGTCAACCGCTGGCAGCGCGACCAGATGCGGCGCTGGCGGGACGGAGACGTCACCGCCAGCCCGCTGTATTGGGCGGCCGTGGTCACTTTCGCGGTCGACGGCGCTCGCTGACGGTCATGCGAAGCTCAGGCCGCGAGCGCGGACGGCCAACACGTCATCGGGCAGTGAAAGCGCCTCGCGGTCAGCGGGATCGAATGCCACCAGGACGACCAGGCCGGGACGCAACGCCGCTTCGTCAGAATCGTCGTCGTCACGCACCAGTCGGCCGATGAACCTGTCGCCGTGCACGCTGGCCACCTCGATCCAGATCTGGCGCTCCCCCGGGCCGACCGCGCGCACGGTGCCCACCCCGACGGTGCGGCTGTCTGCTGCTGCCGGGCGGGAGCCGCGGGCGAGTCGGCCAACGAGCATCACCGTCGCCGCGGCCAGGGCAACACCGGTGAGGGCGAGCCACGACCAGTGAAACATCAGGTACAGCAGGGTGGTTGCGATCAGCCCGATCTCGGCGATGACGGCCGGCAGCTTCGACGTGTTCATGCCACCAGGCTCTGGTATGCGACCGGCTACCGAACCCAACTTTCGGGTTATCACTATGGCCGCCCATACCCCTATCCTGTCGAGATGAGCGCGGATCCGCGGGTGGCGATGGCCGTAGCGGTGGGTCACCCCCGCCGGGCGGTGATCGACCGGGCGTGGCGCGCAATCGGTCCCGGTGTCGAGGTGCTCAGCAGTGATGACGGCGGCCCGCTGAGCCGCACCGTCAAACGGATCATCGATCCGCTGGTGCTGCGGTTGCGATCCAATCCCCAGTATTCGGCCCCGGTCGTCGACCCCGGCACGGCCGCGGCAATGAGCGACCTGATCATCGGCTGCGGGCACGAATTGCGTTGTGCGGCTGCGTGGTTCGACGTGCTTAAGCGAGAACGGCGGCGGCTGCGAATTCGCAGCGGAAACGCCCAAGAGCTCTACTTCCCGGTGTGTTTCGAGTTGGCTGTGACGAAAGGTCCACCCGCGCCGGATGATCGTGAGACCGCGGCCGCGGTGCTGCACGAGGTGCATCAGGGTCGGGACCGCACCGCCGTCGAAGTGCTCAACGAATACGTGTCGAGCGCCACGGTGGTCGCCGGCCTGACCGCGCAACTCGACCGCAGCTGGCGGGACATACGCGCCCCGGAAATGGCTCTGGACACCGTGGTCGAGTCGTTTCTGGCCGGGTTGGGAACCGTGCTGGATGCCGCCACCGGTCACCGCGCAGCCGCCGCCCGCCAGCGCGCCTGGTGCGCGCTTATCGCCGATGCCACCCCGTACAACCTGGGAGCGCTGGCCCGCGTCGACGATGCCCAGCTGCCGTGGTCGATAGTGACACTGGGGCTCAGTTCCGCTGCGCCGCAACGGTGCCCACAGGTCGTCGGCGGCTCCGACAGCGACCGCCCGCTCGACCGGACGGTGGTCGATCGGGTGCGTGCCACGCTACGGCGTGCCCTGGATCGCGACGCACTACCCGATGTGCCGCTGTTGTGCGCCGAGGAGGTGGACCGGGCCTGTGCCCCGTGGGGTCTGCTGGCCGAGGACAAGCAGGCAACGCTGGTGGCCGGCATCGAGGTCGCGGTCGAACTAGCGCCCCTGGACCGGTCGACGACCAATCGGTACCCGCTGGCCGCGCAGATCCAGTCCAGGTTGCGTAAGGAGGCGTACGTCCTGCACGCCCGGCGCTATCTCGCCGAAGGCGGGCCGATCCATCCCCGGCAGCAACAGGTTGTCGACGACCTTGCCGCCTACCCGCAGCCCTACCTGAGCCGACTGTGGGCTCGGCTGCACGGACGTGACGTCTGGCAGGAGCCCTGCGAGGACGTCGACGACGTGCGATCGCTGCTGGAGGGCGTTGCCCGGTCGGTCAGCCTCGACCACCGGCAGCGGATCAAGTCGATGCTGGAATTGCAGGTGGCGGGATGAGATTGGTCGCCGAATCCGGTTTGTGGACGACAGGCCCGGCTCATCCCGCGACGACACCGCTGACCGCGGTGCTGGAAGTCAGTGGCGCGGTGTTGTCGTGGACCATCGACGACCCGCCCGACGACGCCGCGACCCACATCGCCTTCACCGACGTGTCGCGCGCGGACTGGCTGTGGCGGGTGGTCGGCGAGACCGGCCATGTGGCGCTGACATCGGCGCTGGCCGCGCATCCTGCCGGTGACCTCGAGCTCGCCGGCGTCGACGTGGTGTCGGGGTCGACGGCCCCGCTGCGCAGGCTGGCGTTGGGCCACTGGCTGCGACGCTGGTGGCCCGCCAGTCAGCGCGACGGCATCGCCGGACTCGACCGGGCTCTGCTCGACGTCGAGGTGGCGGTGCTGACGGCCGGCGTGCAGGGCTTCTTCACCGACGACACCCTGGATTCGGATGTGGCCGGGCTGCTGGCACCGCATGCCGCCGCGCTGCTTTCCCACCTGCGGACAGACGATCGACGTGTCCTCGAGCTGGTGCGGTCCGGCGCCCGGCTGGCCGACGAGGCGGGCCTTGACGACATGGCCTGGGCGGAACTGTCCGCGGCAGTTGATGATTCGTCGGTTGTCGCGACGTTGCCGAGCGGCCGCCGGGACGACTACGCGCTGGCCGCCGGCACCGACGGGGCTCCGCGGGGCGCGGCATCGATCGGCCGGGGCGTGGCGTCGATCAACTGGGGTGCGGTGCCGCCGGGAATCTTCGATGCGGCCGAGGACACCGTCGACTGGAGTGTCGAGCCGGCGGGCCCGGGCGTTGTCGCGGTGATACGCGCAGCCGTCGTCGGGCCGGATGCGCCCACCGACATCCCGGTACGGGTGAACTCCGGGGAGGTCAGCGGCGCCGGAGCCCTGGACGCCGGCGGCCGGGCCACCCTCGCGCTCGCCGACGCACACCGGCACGCGATGGCGCAGGCCGCGGCCTGGAACCACGATTGGCCGCGGACATCGGTGGTGATCGGCGCCGATGTCGACGAATCGCGGCACACCCGCGATCGGGTCCGCCGCTGGGTGCGGGAGCGGTTGGACCGACCGCCGGCCGACGCGTTCCTCGCCGAAATCCTGGCCGGCGAGTCCGCGTATTGAGCCGGGATTCGCTGTCGCCGCGCAACCGGCATCCCTATGCTGAGCGAGTGCCAAAAACCTATCGGGTCGTGCAATGGACCACCGGAAACGTCGGCAAGAGCGCACTGCAGGCGATCGCCGCCAACCCAGCCCTCGAACTGGTGGGATGTTATGCATGGTCGCCGGAAAAGGTCGGCCGCGATGCCGGCGAATTGTGCGGCATCGCACCGCTGGGCGTGGCCGCCACCAACGATGTCGACGCGCTGCTGGACCTCGAGCCGGACTGCGTGGTCTACAACCCGATGTGGAAGAACGTCGACGAACTGGTTCGCATCCTGTCGACCGGCGCCAACGTGGTGACCACCGCGGCCTTCATCACCGGGCACAACCTGGGTGCCGACCGCGACCGGATCCTGGACGCGTGCCGGCGGGGCGGCTCGACGATCTTCGGCTCCGGCGTCAGCCCCGGCTTCGCCGAGCTATTGGCCATCGTGTCCGCGATGGTCTGCGACCGGATCGACAAGGTCACCGTCAACGAGGCCGCCGACACCACGTTCTACGACTCCCCGGCGACGGAAAAACCGGTCGGCTTCGGCCAGCCGATCGACCACCCGGACCTGCAGGCGATGACCGCGCACGGGACGGCCGTTTTCGGCGAAGCGGTCCGGTTGGTCGCCGACGCGCTAGGGATCGAGCTCGATGACGTGCGCTGTGTGGCCGACTACGCCCAGACCACGGCGGACCTTGATCTCGGGTCGTGGACCATACCGGCAGGTTGCGTCGCGGGTGTGCACGCGAGCTGGCAGGGCGTGCGCGACGGCGCCATCGTCGTCGAGCTCAACGTCCGCTGGCGCAAGGGGCAGACGCTCGAACCGGACTGGAAGATCGACCAGGACGGCTGGGTCATCCAGGTCGACGGGCAACCGACGGTCACCACCCGGATCGGCTTCTTGCCGCCGCCGTACTTTCAGGCCGAGACGATCGCCGACTTCATGGTGCTCGGCCACATCATGACGGCGATGCCGGTGGTCAACGCGATCCCGGCCGTCGTCGCCGCGGCGCCCGGCATCGCGACCTATAACGACCTCCCGCTGACCCTTCCCCGCGGGACGATGCCGCGGCGCAGCGCATAGCGAATAGCGCAAACCCGCTCCCCGGCGCCGAACACGATCGTAGAGTTCTGGCGGAAAGGGGTCACGGGCGATGAACTTTTCGGTGCTGCCACCGGAAGTCAATTCGGCGCGGATCTTCGCCGGAGCGGGGACGGCGCCGATGCTGACCGCGGCGGTGGCCTGGGATCGGCTTGCCGACGAATTAGCCGCCGCTGCAAGCTCGTTCGGCTCCGTGACCACGACGTTGGCCGGTCAATCCTGGCAGGGGCCGGCGGCTGCCGCAATGGCCGCGGTGGCCACTCCGTACACCGCCCGGCTCGCCACGGCCGCGGCCCTGGCTGCGCAGGCGGCGGGGCAGGCCCGGGTGGCGGCCGCCGGCTACGAGGCCGCGCGGGCGGCATCCGTGCATCCGATGACGATCGCGGCCAATCGCGGTCGGCTGGTGTCGCTGGTGTGGTCGAATCTGTTCGGGCAGAACACCCCGGCGATCGCGGCCACCGAAGCCTGCTACGAGCAGATGTGGGCTCAGGATGCGGCCGCGATGTCCGGCTATCACGCGCTGGCGTCGGCGGTGGTCGCGCAGTTGCCACCGATCAACTTCGGTTTCGGCAACATCGGCTCGCTCAACCTGGGCGGTGGCAACACCGGCAATGCCAACCTGGGCAGCGGAAACATCGGCAACACCAACCTGGGCAGCGGAAACTTCGGCAACACCAACCTCGGCAGCGGAAACTTCGGCGACTTCAACCTCGGCAGCGGCAACGGGAACTTCTTGGACGCGGTGCAGGCCAACTTCAACGTAGGCAGTGGGAACAACGGCAGCAATAACGTGGGCTTCGGCAACTCGGGCCCGGGAAGTTCGGCGGGCAATGGAAACGTCGGCACTGGGAACCTGGGCAGCGGAAACTTCGGCAACGGCAACAGCGGTAACAACAACGTCGGATCCGGAAACAACGGTAACGTCAACGTGGGATACGGCAATGTCGGTGATCGCAACTGGGGCCTGGGCAACAGCGGCAACAACAACATCGGCTTCGGCAACACCGGCAACGCAAACATCGGTATCGGGCTCACCGGCGACAACCAGCGAGGCGTCAATCTCGCCGGCTGGCTGAATTCGGGCAGCGGCAACATCGGCTTCGGCAATTCGGGCACCGGCAACATCGGGTTCTTCAACTCCGGCAGCGGCAACGTCGGCATCGCTAATTCCGGGCTCAACAGCTTCGGCGTCGCGAACTCGGGCCAGGTCGACACGGGCATCTGGAACTCCGGCGACACCAATACCGGCGTCGGGAACTCGGGCTCCGGCGCCTTTGGCGGCGTCAACACCGGCTTCGGAAACGGCGGCTATCACAACACCGGTTTCGCGAACGGGGGCTCGTTCAACGTCGGCAGCTTCAACTCCGGCAACCACAACACCGGCGGCTTCAACTCGGGTTTCATCAATACCGGCTACTTCAATTCGGGCCCGTTGAACACCGGCCTGGCGAACTCGGGCGGTATCAACACCGGCCTGTTCAACGCGGGCGAGCTGAACACCGGGTTGGGCAGTTCGGCCGACCAGCCCGGGCCCAACTCGGGCTTCGGCAATTCGGTTTCCGGCAGCTCAGGGTTTTTCAACGGCGGCGAAAACAGCTCGGGCATAGGCAATATCAGCGGTCTCGGCTTGGACTCCGGCTTCTGGAACCAGGGCGGCGGCGGCCGCGCTACCGGCTTCTTCAACACGGGCGCAGGCTTCGGTGTGGCCGGCTTCTTCAATTCGGGCAGCGGCGGATTGAACTCGGGCTTTTTCAATTCCGGTGCCACCGGCAGCAACTCGGGCCTGCATAACACCGGTGGCAACAGCTCGGGCGGCTTCAACAGCGAGTCCGGGCAGTCGGGTTTCTTCCGCTGAGGGGCCCGATGCCCACTCGCTGCGCCGAATCATGGCGGAGGTTTCACCCTCGCCCGATGCCGGGTATCCAGGGATAATGAGTGCCAAGAACAACAAGGGCAAGCTGAAAAACAAAATCGAGGACCTGGGCGGCCGGGCCAAGGAAGCGATCGGCAGGGCCACCGGAAATCCGGATACCACGAACCGAGGCCGGGCCGACCAGGCGAAGGCCAACCTGAAGGCTGCCGGTGAGAAGGTCAAGGATGCCTTCCGGAAGTAGGGGATGACCACGATGGGCCAGCGCTGGCTGACGGCGCAGTTGGCACGGCTACGCCGGTTGACAACCGGCGCCGCGGTCGCAGTGGGCACGGTTGCCGCGTTGACCGCGGCACCTGCCGCCCAGGTTCCGTCGGCATCCGCCGAGCCATGCCCCGACGTCGAGGTGTTGTTCGCCCGCGGCACCGGCGAACCGCCGGGGATCGGCAATATCGGAGCCTCTTTTGTGGAGGCGCTGCGCTCGCAGATCGGTGCCAGGTCACTTGGGGTCTATGCGATCAACTATCCGGCCAGCAGTGACTTTTCCAGCAGTGATTTCCCGCTCACGGTTATCGACGGGGTTCGCGACGCCAGCACGCATATCGAATCCATGGCGGCCAGCTGCCCGGCGACTCGGCAGATACTCGGCGGCTACTCTCAGGGGGCGGCCGTGGCCGGTTACGTCACCTCCGCCGCCGTGCCGCCCGATGTTCCGGCGGCCGCAGTGCCCGCGCCGATGCCGGCCGAGATCGCCAATCACGTTGCGGCGGTTACCCTTTTCGGAACACCGTCGGGTCAATTCCTGAACCGGTACGGCGCACCGCCGATCGCCATAGGGCCGCTGTATCAGCCCAAGACGATCGAGTTGTGCGCGAACGGCGACGGCGTTTGCGGTGCCGGCAACGATCCCGTAGCCCACGTCTCGTATGCGATGAACGGCATGACAAGCCAGGGCGCGGATTTCGCGGCGCGCCACCTCTAGGACCACCCCCGCCGAGCGTGAACCACGCGACGCTTCGTCGGCGTTGCGTCGTCGGATGCACAGTCGGCGCTAGCTTCGTGAGTCCCGCCCCGGCCGCGTGCCGGTCGGCCCGCCGTGCACAATCGCTCCATGCATGTTCTGGTAACCGGAGGTACGGGGTTCGTCGGCGGCTGGACCGCCAAGGCCATCGCGGATGCGGGGCATTCGGTGCGCTTCCTGGTCCGAAATCCGGCAAAGCTGGAGAGGACCGTCGCCCAACTGGGTGTCGACACATCGGACTTCGTTCCCGCCGACATCAAGGACCGCGACGCGGTACGTGCGGCGTTGACCGGATGTGACGCCGTCGTGCACAGTGCCGCACTGGTTGCCACCGATCCGCGCCAGACACAACAGATGCTGAGCACCAACATGGAAGGCGCGCGCAACGTCCTCGGCCAAGCCGTCCAACTGGGGCTGGACCCCATCGTGCACGTATCCAGTTTCACCGCGCTTTTCCATCCCGACTTGGAAACCCTGACGGCCGACCTGCCGGTTGTCGGCGGAACGGACGGTTACGGAACGTCGAAGGCGCAGGTCGAAATCTATGCGCGCGGCCTGCAGGACGCCGGCGCACCGGTGAACATCACCTATCCCGGCATGGTTCTCGGCCCGCCCGTCGGGGACCAGTTCGGTGAGGCCGGCGAGGGAGTCAAAGCGGCGCTGCAGATGCACACGATCCCCGGGCGCCGGGCGGCGTGGTTGGTGATCGACGTCCGCGACGTGGCCGCCGTGCATGCCGCGCTGCTGGAACCGGGCCGTGGACCGCGCCGCTACATGGTGGGCGGGCACCGGATTCCGGTGACCGAGCTGGCCACCATGCTCGGTCAGGTGGCCGAGACACCGATGGTGAGCGTCCCGGTTCCCGACACCGTGCTGCGCGTCGCGGGGACGCTGTTGGACTTGGCCGGTCCGTACCTGCCGTTCGACAATCCGTTCACCGCCGCCGGGATGCAGTACTACACCCAGATGCCGGAGTCGGACGACTCGCCCAGCGAGTCCGAACTCGGCATCACCTATCGGGATCCGCTCAGCACCTTGGCCGATACGGTCGCAGCCCTGCGGGCGTAGCCGGTTGCGTCGAGATTGCCGTTAGGGCTGTGGTTTTCCGTCGGTGCACGACCGTGGCGGCAATCTCGACGAGAAATCACGGCAGCGCGTCGGGGTGCTGTGTTTCGTCCCCCTCGGAGGGCGGGATAGGCGAATTCTTCAACCACGTGCGTAGCCGGAGAAGTTCGTTGATCACGATGCCGATGCCCACCAGCACCAGCACCGTCACCACAATCGCGGTGGTCACGTACTCCATGGTGACAGGCCGGCCAGTTGCCGGCATGCCCCGCGCTGAACGGCACCGTACCGGGATCGCTAAGGTCAGACGCACCTTGCCGTACCGGGCCACACCGGCCCACCAACAAGGGGGTGCGCGGTGCCGACAATGGGCCGATACCCACGCTTGCGGGAGAGGCTTCACCACGCTGTTCTCGATGCCCCGGCCGATACGGATCCGGCCCTGCGACGCGCCGCCTACCGCGGCGATAACCTGCCCGAGCCGTTGCAGGCATATGTGGACAAGCTGCGCCGGCATGCCTACCGGGTGCAGGACAGCGACATGGAGCGGCTGCGCGGAGCCGGCTATTCCGAAGACCAGATATTCGAGGTGACCATCGCCGCCGCGCTCGGTGCGGGTGACAGCCGCCGGCGCGCGGGTATGGCCGCCCTCGACGAGGCGTTGCGATGAGACTGCACAGCGTCGCACGTGGTCGATTCGGCACTCGCCTGGTGTTCGCGGCGTTGCGGGCCGCGACCCGCCGCGACATACCCGACATCATCAAGATGCGGCACTACCGTCCACGCTTCTTCGGCAAGCCGTTCTTCTCGCTGGCTCAGGCGGTGATGCGGGGACCATCGCCGTGGACGGTCGGTGAGCGAGAACTCTTCGCCGCCTTCGTTTCGGAGCAAAACCGTTGCCAATTCTGCGCCACCACCCATGAGGCGGTCGCTTCGGCTGTCCTCGACCCCACGATCACCGTTGCGGCAGTGAGCGATTGGCGTACCGCCCCGGTCGACGACCGGGTACGGGCGACGCTGGGCCTGCTGGAAAAGCTAACCCGCACACCCGATGAAATCGGACCGCCCGATGTGCGCGCGGTGCTCGACACCGGCGTCAGCGCGGAAGCGGTCCGGGACGCGATCGAGGTCTGCGCGTTGTTCAACACGATCAATCGGGTGGCCGACGGTCTCGACTTCAGGCTGCCGACGACCGCCGAGGGCGCCTTCAATGCTCGAGTTCTGCTCCGGCTGGGCTATCGCTGAGCGGGCATCGAGCCGAACCGGATATCGGCGCCCGCTTCGTGACATGATCGGCGGTGCATGAAGGAGGCGCGATGTCAGACCACCCGGCAAGTCCGCTCCGGCATCTCGTGCAGTCGCTGGGCGGCGGCCAGCAGGCCTCGGAGGCGCAGGTCCGACACGCAGCCTGGGTGGCACGGTGCGTGGGTCGCGGAGCATCGGCCCCGCTGCACCCCAACGATGTGTCAGCTCTCGCGGAAAGCCTCCAATCCAGAGACTTTGCCCCGGGAACGGTCGTGTTCCTGGCCGACCGCGCCGCCAGCGGGGTGTGCATTGTGCGGCAGGGACGGCTCGAACTCGCGGTCGGCTCCGGGCGGCGGCGCGTGGTGGTCGACGTGCTTCGCCCGGGTGATGTCGACGGCGACATCCCGCTGCTGCTCGACATGCCGCCGCCCTACACCGCAAGAGCGCTGACCGATTCGAGCTGCCTGTTTCTGGATCGGCAGGCATTCGATCGGCTGCTCGCAACCCACCCGGCGATTTCGCGGCGTTGGCTGTCGAGCGTGGCGCAACGAGTGTCGGCCAGTCAGTCGCGGTTGATCGGACTGCTTGGCCGGCCGCTGGCGGCTCAACTGGCGCAGCTGCTGCTCGACGAGGCCGTCGAGAACCACGTCGAACTGGCGCAACGCACTATTGCGGCCATGCTCGGTGTCCAGCGTCCGTCAATTAACAAGGTGATCAAGGACTTTGAACGCGATCAGCTGATCCGGGTCGGATATGCGGTCATCGAGATCCTCGACGAGGCCGGGTTGCGCGCTCGCGCGCAATAACTTTCGAATCCGGGCCTGAGGTAGCCGGGGGGCGCCCGGCGCCATCGTCGAGTATTTCGCTGGTCATATTGGGATAGCCGCGTCCGAATTGGGTATCCATCGGCTAGCCATCACGAAGGAGCAACCGGCATGGCCAAAGCAACCGTTCCTGTCGGCATCGAATCGCACGCCGAGCCCGAGCGCGTGCCGAACGCCATGCCTTGCGGCGGTTACCCCGGGGGTAAGTGAGGCATGGCCTTACCGCACCGGCCGAAGGCGGTGGTATTCGACGTCGTCGAAACTCTGATCTCGTTGGCGCCATTGCGATCCCGATTCGCCGACATCGGGCTGGCGGCCGAGCTGGCCGAGCGCTGGTTTGATCGGCTACTGCGCGACGGGATCGCGCTGAGCTTGGCCGGCGACTACCAGCCGTTTCCGGTGGTCGCCGCCGCGGCACTGCGTACGCTGGCGCGAGACGAGCTCGACGAGGACGCGGTGGGCCACGTCATGGCAGGCTTCGGCGCGTTGCCCGCCCACCCCGACGCCGAACCCGCCATGCGAACCCTTGCCGATTCCGGGATCTCACTAGCCTGTCTGAGCAACGGCACCGCCGAGGCCACCATGGACTTTCTCAACCGCTCCAGCCTGGGGCGCTATGTCGATCAGGTGATCAGCGTGGCCGAGGTTCGCAGCTGGAAACCCGCGTCGCCGGTCTATACGCATGCGGCGGGCGTGATCGGGCACCGGCCCGAGGAACTCGCGCTGGTCGCAGTACACGCCTTCGACTGCCACGGCGCCAAGCGCGCCGGCTGGACGACCGGATGGGCCGGCCGTACCGACGGGCACTACGCCGAGGTCTTCGCTCCGGCCGACGTCGTCGGAACCGACCTCGTCGATGTCGCCACCAAGCTGCTCGCGCTGAGCGCTCACGCTTAGTTGCGGCCGAGCGGTGGGCATCCCGCGCCGGCCAAATCTCGATCAAATCCCGTGATACCGAGGCGCTGGCAGCGGCGGATAACAATTCTTGAAAACAGTGGTCATATGCGAAAAGGGTGATTTATATATATACCGTTGTCGCTCCAACCACCGAGGAGAGCACCATGAAAATCACCACCTTGATTCAGGCGGCAGTCGCAACCCTGGTCGTGGCAACCGCCGGGGTCACCAGTGCACCGACTGCGTCGGCCGCCTATCCGATGGTCGGCAAACTTGGCACCGAACTGACGATGACCGACAGCGTCGGTCAGGTTGTCCTCAGCTGGAAGGTCAGCAACCTGCAGCCCAGCAGCGATGAGACGCCGGGCTACCAGGTGGCCGGGAAGCTTTGGGAAGCGACAGCGACCGTCAAGGCCATTCGGGGCAGCGTCACTCCCGCCATTTCGCAGTTCAACGCCGTCGCTCCCGAACAAGCGGCTTACCGGGTTCTGTGGTTTGTCTCTTCGCCGTCCAACATCAGTGGAGCCACCATTCCCGAAGGCGCACAATCGACCGGAAAAATCCACTTCGACGTCACCGGCGCCTCGCCCACCACGGTGACGATGAACAACGGGATGGAAGACCTCATGATTTGGGGGCCATAAGCTAGCCAGGCGCCTCGGCAGCGGGCTCGGCCGGCCCGCCCGGCTCGAGGGTGACCATCGGCGGTAGGGGTAGCGGGGTCGGTGGCAGGCCGCCGCCGTAGGAGGCCTGCCGCACGCCGACGACAAGCGTCAGCACGTAGGTGGGCGGCGTGTCGGGCGGGAAGCCCAGCACTCTGACGTCCTCGGGGATCGGGTCGGGACGCAGGCAGATTGTTGCCAAACCCCTTCCGGCCCAGTAGTCGTCGGGGTTTCCGGGCAGGAGTCGGTAGTCGAAGATCGTGATGGTCCTGCTGCCGTCCACCCGTTTGTCGAACGGGATGTACACGCCGGGCAGTTCGTACGGGTTTGCCGACTCCCGGTAGCGGTTCTCGTTGGGAACGGTGCGCTGACCTTCAAGTTGCACGGCAACCCGCTGGTGCCGCGGGGGGCCGTCCGGGTACCACGAACCGCTGATTTCGGCCCAGTCCCAGCCCGGGCTCGGCTGACAGTCCGGTTCGCCGTAGGGAATCCAGTGGATCGGATCGCTCGGCAGTTGCACTTCGAGCAGGGCGCCTTTGGGGATGAGCTGCGGCACCCAGGTGCGGTTCCACCAACTGAGATTGTCGCGATGCTGTTGGTTGAAGGTGTAGCGACCTTCGCTCTCCATCGGCTGCATTGACGGATCGGCTGTTGCCAGGCCGACGGCCGACAATGTCGATAGCACAAAAGCGATGACAAGTGGGCGGCGCATCATCACTCCATCGCATGCTGTCCGGGCGGATCGATCATGAGAAGGCCCATCATTCCCCTGTCTTCGTGCGGCAGAATGTGGCAGTGATAAACGGTCATGCCGGTCACGTCGGGGCGGAAATACATACGTAGGGTGTACCGGCCGAACGGGGGTAGCCGGAAGGTGTCCCACCACACGTCCGGCTCCGTCTGCCAGCTGGTGTCCCCGGGTGGGATACCGTGGATGTCGACGACCTGAAACGGGTTGACATGGATATGAATTGGATGCTGAAAGACATCCTCATTGATCATCGTCCACTCTTCGATGGTGCCAGCCTCGACCTCGGTGTCAATCCGTTGGTGATCGAATTCCTTTCCGTCGATGAGGAACTGCACTCCCATGCCGGTCCGGCCGGTGATGTCTCCGGAGAACACCATGGTGCGACGGCGGGCGATGGGCAGGTTCGGCATCTGTGGCGGATCCACCAGGGTGGTGGGCATCCGGCTGTTGACCTTGTTCCCGGTCACCACCAATGTGCCCAACGGCATCGAGGGGCGCGGACCGCCGGGGTGGCCCTGGTCGTAGGCTGCCGCGTAGATCCGGTAGCGGCCCGGCTCACGCCCCTTGATGATGAACTCGGCCCGGTTGCCGGCGGCCAGCATGATGTTCGGCCGGGGCCGCGGTGTGTGGTAAGGCGTTCCGTCCGTGGCGATTTGGTGCAGCGTGTGACCCTCGACATGTAGCCAGATCGACCGATGCGGGCACGCGTTGAGAAACCGCCAGCGCTGCGCCTCCCCCGGTTTGATACTGATGTCGGGCAGCAGTTGGCCGTTGAGGGGGTAGTACATGGACGACGGCACCGCGGGAATGGATTCGAAGGGTGCGTGACCCGCCATGGGAACCACCACGGCGAACGGCACCTCGGCACTGTCGTCGGCGATCCACATCTCGTTGACGACGATGGTTCGCTCTCGCATTTCGGCAATCTCGGGTATCGCGTCGATGTCGCCCTCGACGATGATCGGACCGGACAGCCCGTTCCACAGCTGATGGGCCGTCGCCGTGTGGAAATGCGGGTGATACCAATGCAACCCGGTCGGCTGGTTGGCCGCGATGTTGTAGCTGTACTGGTGGTCTTGCAGCGGGCCCAGCTGAAGTCCCACGTTGTCCCCGGGGTCCTCCGGAGACACCTGCAGCCCATGGGTGTGCAAGTTCGTGTCGACCAACTCCTGGAACATGGTTGCCCTTCGCTCCCACCTATTCCAGAAGTCGTGGACGCAAGCTCGCCGGGTGTCGAAACGCGGGTCGTTCGACTTGGAGGCGCAATAGGGCACCATGAAAACATTATTTGTGGGAATGCCTACCGGAACGATGCGGTTCTTCAGCAAAATTCGTAGGTTGTCGCCCTGCCGTATCCGCAAGATCGGTCCCGGAAACTGGCCGTTGTATGTCTCCAGGGTCAACTGACGACCGCCCAGCTCTACCGGATTGGTCACCACCTCCAGCGAATAGTCCAAGACGCCGTTCTCGCTGGACACCTGAGGGAGGTCTAGCAGCTCTTCGCCACCGGCCCGCGCCGGACCGGCGCTCCTGATCACACCCGCGCCGGCCGTGACAGCCATCAGGGCCAGAAATGTCCTGCGGTCCAGGGGATTTCGCCGCAGGCGACGCCCGAGGGATGCAGATTCCATTGCGGATCCTTGTCGTCGTGGAAGTCAGCGCAGAGCGTAACCCACACAGGCGGCCTGGAGAAGCCGATCTTTTACATCGTTATCCGGGGTGAGGTTATCCGGGGTTATCCGGGCCGGAGGCCGATTAGCAGAAGTGTTATCCAGATGACTATTCGGTTGAAAGAACTCGCGCACCCGAATACTGGCCCGGACCTCGCCGCAAAGGCTGCGGCAATGGCCAGAAAAACCTGGCCGGCAAAGCAGGCGGAGCGTATTGTCTGCCGTCATGAGTCCCACCACGCGCAGCTGGGCGGTAATCGCCGCCGTGACGGGCGCTGCCCTCGGCTGGCTGCTGACTCCCGCGACTGCACTGGCCGACCCGCACAACCCGCACAACGTCACCTACATCGTGAAGGTGGACGCGCCCATTTCCAGCGCTCGAGCGATCTACATGGTCAACGACAGCTATACGGCTACCTCCCCGTTGAGCGCGACAGGCCGCGAATTCACCACCAACACCATGCTGGCCGATCCGGCGAAAGCTGGTATGCAAGTGAGCATTCCGTCACCGTATGCCGGAAACGTGCACTGCGAGATCGACGTGGACAACAATGTCGCCGCAATGGTGGATCAATACGTGACGTCGTCGCCCGGAGCTCCCGGCGACCCGGATACCTACGGGGTGGTGGCCTGCGGCGCCTCCCCGCTACCCGTACCGCAGTGGTGGGCCAAACTCTGCGACGCCTGGTGGTGTGTCGACACTTCCTTTCCTTCCAACGCTCGCGACGAGGCCCGTACCGACGTGACGCGGGACTCCGACCCTGAGCACAGCCCGACGTGGCCGCGTCGCCCCTACGAACCGGCGCTTTAGTATCGAGCGGTCTTGCCGCCACCAGACGCTTCCGCTGAACCAGGGCGATTCTTCGGCGCTCGCGATGGTTCAATGCCGATGCGGCGCGAGCAACGCCGCCTGACCAACGACGGGGCGACGCGTCGCCAGCCACTCGCGGGTGCTGTTATGCGATCGTTCGATGAGCCGGGTGGTATGCGAGAAGTCGATTGGCGTAACACCGAGTGGACACAGCGGTGGGACGACGCGCAGGTCGACGGATTTCTCATAGGTGGCGACATCCACGGCCAGGCGTTGGTTGATGGCAAGGGTCAAGGCGTATATCGCCATCGCCAGCGCCCCCCTTGGTGCTTCGGGCAGCGCGCATGGGTAGCCGGTCGGCAGCACCCAGACCAGATCGGCGCCGAGCGCCACCGCGTGCGACAGCGGAGTGTTGTTGACGACACCGCCGTCCATCAGATCCCGTCCGTCGATGTTCACTGGGGGAAAGACGGCGGGAATGGCGGCGCTGGCAGTGATCGCGTCGACCGCGTCACCCGAGGAAAGCAGGACGTCGTGGCCCGACAGCACGTCGGTGGCCACCACATGCAGCGGTATCGGTGCATCCTGCAGCCGGGAAAACTGCAGATGGCCCTTGAGAAGCCGCCGCATACCGTGGCTCGGCACCAGGTTGGAACGCAGACCGAGAAAACCCAACAGCCCCACGATCGGGCGGGTGGGGAACACGTCTTCTCTCGATATCGACCGCCACAGGTCGGCCAGCATGCGAATGCCCTCGACATCAGCACGCGACGCCAGCCAACCGCCGTTGACGGCGCCGACGGAGGTGCCGACGATCAGGTCCGGCCTAATGCCGCTTTCGGCCAAACCGAGGAGCATCCCCACCTGGATAGACCCGAGGCTGCCGCCCCCGGAGAGCACAAACGCGGTTGTCATAGTTCACCTATTAGCACGTACCGGCACCGCATCTATCTGATCCCACGCTGATACCCGGTCCGGACCGTTCCGCAACCGGCGTGAACATGGACAATTGTCAGCACGCTGACCAACCTGTGTTTTCCGTCGAGCCGTTGGGCTGGACTATGGACGTGACGAGCAGAAGACTGTCCATCGGCGCGACCATTCCGGTTCGCCACCTGAACATGACCACCGGCCAAACCTCGCGCGGGCCATTCCGCCGGCCTACTGACGCCGGAATCGGCGATGGCACAACCCATTTGGCCTTGCTAGCCCCCCTTGTCGCTCTTGCAGCCCTCATCGCCTTGATCGCCGGGTGCGCCCGCGGTGCTACCACGCTGCCGGCTGCGGCGCCGGCGGTAGCGTCGGTCGCGACGTCCGGATCGGCCGGCGCCCATCTGCCCGTGCCGGCGCAGTTGCAGTTCACCGCCAAGACCCTTGATGGCCGCATATTTTCGGGCGAAGGCCTGTCGGGCAAGCCTGCAGTGCTGTGGTTTTGGGCGCCGTGGTGTCCCGTCTGCCAACGGGAAGCCGCAACGGTCGGCAAAGTCGGCGCCGCGTATCCCACGGTGACCTTCGTAGGGGTAGCCGCGCAAGACCAGGTACCGGCGATGCGAGACTTCGTCGACAGATACCAGCTCACCTCGATGCCGCAGCTGGCCGATACCGACGCGGCGGTCTGGGCGAAGTTCGGCGTGACGGCGCAACCGGCTTTCGCGTTCGTCAGCGCAAACGGCACTATCGACGTCGTCGAAGGTCCCTTGACCGAACCCGAGTTGACCAAGCGGGTTAGCATGCTGGCTGACCTGTGATCGACACGACCCCGCTGGTCCTGGCGCTGACCGCCGGGCTGGTGGCCGCGCTGAACCCGTGTGGATTTGCGTTCCTGCCAGGCTATCTGGGCTTGGTCATCGCCGGCGGCAGCCAGATCACGTCGCGGCCAGCGGCGCTGGCCCGTGCTGGAGCGGCCACGCTTGTCATGTCAGCCGGATTCCTCACGGTGTTCGGCCTCTTCGGTCTGCTGATTGCGCCACTGATCGCCTCGGCGCAGCAGTATGTTCCGTTTGCCACCGTGATCTTACTATGAGATCCGGCTGTATTTCACCGACGCCGGCACGGAGGATCCCGTCATTGAAGCCGCCGGTGCGGTGCAAACGTGGCTGGTCCAACGCGTGGACTCGCTCGGGGTATGGCCGCTGCTGGCTATTCTCGCCGCACTCCTGACTGGCGCCCTCGGATTGCGAATGTTAGCCTGTCGCAGCATGTTTCGCCGTAGCACTGCATCGTCAAGCGGTTGACAGGTGCACCGCCGTCAGCCGGATTGGCGGGTTGGATTCGTTCCATGGAGGTGGATCTGAATGTCCGCATTCCGAGTCCGGGGGCGAGACCGCTCAGCGGAGCTAGCCCCGATAGCCGATTGCGCCGACTTTCGTCATCGCCCGGGACCTCGAGACCGGCTTTCTGAGTGAGCTTTTCGACTGTCATCTCGGGTGTGCTGCTGGTGGGGCGCCCGCGCGCCGCCATGTCCGGGTAAGTCACCGCGTTCAACGCCGTGGTCTAGGCGAACCTTTCCAGCCAGGTCGTCACCGCGTACAACACCGCGTAGGTGCCAACCGCGATGCCCAGCGTGGTCGCCAGCCGCCACCGTAACCGGCGGATGCCGCCGAGACTGCACTGATTGCGCCGCCGCAACGCAATCCATACCAGCAGCGCGAGGACGCCCAGGCCACTCAGCCGGAACCACCACGCGTAGTTGCCGTACAGATTGTTGGCCCACACCAATGCCGTTGCACCGCTGATGATTCCGAACATCGCAAGGACGGTGGGTCCCACACAGCACAGGATGCCGACCAAACCGCCGGTGATGCCGATGCGCCAGATCGGCAGCCGGCCATCCTTAAACGATGGGCTTTGCGGAGGAGCTTCTTCCGGCTCGCCTTCCACGCGCACACCGTTCCAGAACGCGACGTGGTTCTTGATCCGACGCGCCAGCGGGCTCGGACGTGGGTAGTACCACGCGGCGTCCGGATTCACATCACCGTTGACCGATACGGTGTAATAGTGCGCCAGGCCCTTCCACGGGCATATCGACTTCGTCGAGCTGTCGACCAGGTGCTCGCGCCGCAGCGACTCCGGCGGAAAGTAGTCGTTGCCCTCCACCCGGACGGTTCGCGGCGCCTCGGCAAGCACCGCGCCGTTCCAGACAGCACGAATCATTCTGGTCAACCTCCTGCAATCATCCTTGCCGCTATAGCACGCTATTGCGGTGCGCCGCGCAGCTGAACTGTAGTCCTGATGACAGTTGCGCGCGGGCACGCTACCCGCCGTGATGAGCTACCCCGGTTTACCGGGCCGATGGGAAACGGGGCACCAGTGACGACGATGAAACGGGATCGCGACGAGGTATTCCTCGAGTACACCAGGAGCATCTGCCCGGTGTGCAAGGTCGTGATCGACGCACAGGTCAACGTCCGCGGCGGCAAGGTATATCTGCGCAAGCGCTGCCGCGACCATGGCGAGTTCGAGGCCCTGGTGTACGGGGATGCCCAGATGTACTTGGACTCGATGCGATTCAACAAACCCGGCACCATTCCGCTGCAATTTCAGACCGAGATCCGCGACGGCTGTCCCACCGACTGCGGGCTTTGCCCGGATCATAAGCAGCATGCCTGCCTGGGGTTGATCGAAGTCAACACCCACTGCAACCTGGACTGCCCGATCTGTTTCGCCGACTCCGGTCACCAGCCCGACGGCTACGCGCTCACCTTGGCGCAGTGCGAGACGATGCTCGACGCACTCGTCGCCGCCGAAGGCGAACCCGAAGTCGTGATGCTCTCCGGCGGCGAGCCGACGATCCACAAGCAGATCCTGGAGTTCGTCGACGCCGCCCAGACCCGTCCGATCAAGACCGTCATCATCAACACCAACGGCATTCGGCTGGCATCGGATCGGCAGTTCGTCGCCAACCTTGCGCAGCGCAACCGGCCGGGGCGCCCAGTGCACATCTACCTGCAGTTCGACGGCCTCGAGGAAGCCACCTATCGCCAGATCCGCGGCCGTGATCTGCGGGACATCAAGGCCCGCGCGCTGGACAACTGCGCGGCGGCGGGCCTGACCGTGACCTTGGTGGCCGCCGTCGAGCGCGGGGTCAACGACCACGAACTCGGCGCCGTCATCCGTCACGGTATGGCGCAGCCAGCGGTGCAATCGGTGGTGTTCCAGCCGGTCACCCACGCCGGCCGGCACCTGCAGTTCGATCCCCTGACCAGGCTGACCAACTCCGATATCGTCCACGGCATCGCCGCCCAGCTGCCCGCCTGGTTCCAGGCCGACGATTTCTTCCCGGTTCCGTGTTGTTTTCCCACCTGTCGATCGATCACCTATCTGCTCACCGACGGTGAGCATGTGCTGCCAATTCCGCGACTGCTTGACGTGCAGGACTATCTCGACTACGTGTCCAACCGGGTGATCCCCGACCTGGCGATTCGCGAAGCGCTGGAGAAGCTGTGGTCGGCGTCGGCGGTGATGGGCACCGACACCACGATCGAACAGTTGCAGCGGGCGGCAGCCGCGCTCGACTGCGCCAGCGCCTGCGGGATCAACCTGCCCGAGGCGCTGGCCAACCTGACCGATCGGGTCTTCGCCATCGTGATCCAGGACTTCCAGGACCCCTACACCCTGAACGTCAAGCAACTGATGAAATGCTGTGTGCAGCAACTCACTCCGGACGGGCGACTGATCCCGTTCTGCGCCTACAACTCGGTGGGCTACCGCGAGCAAGTCCGCGAACAGCTCACCGGCGTGCCGGTTCCCGATATCGTGCCCAACGCCGCCCCGCTCGCCGGTCTGGTGACCGATTCCCCACACGGTTCCAAGCAGGCCGGCCACCGTGCGACGCCGATCACGCTGTCACCGCAGCAGATCAAAGCCTGCTGCGCCGAAGCTTATTCCGGCGACATCGTCACCCTGCTGCTCGGCGACTCCTATCATCCGGGCGGCGCGGCACTGACCCGCAGGCTGGCAAACCGGCTGGGGCTACGGCCAGGGCGGCGGGTTGCCGATGTCGCCGCCGGGCGGGGCGCCACCGCACGACTGCTCGCCAGTGAATACCATGTCGAGGTCGACGGGGTGGAGCTCAGCGACATCAATGTGACGCGCGCCCGGGCGGCCGTCGCGCAAGCCGGGCTGCAGCATCGGGTGCACCTCCATCACGGCGACGCCGAGGCACTTCCCCTGGCCGACAACGCTTTTGACGCCCTGGTGTGCGAATGCGCACTGTGCACCTTTCCGGACAAGGCTGCGGCAGCCCGCCAGTTCGCCCGGATCCTGCGTCCGGGAGGCTTGGTCGGCATCACCGATGTCACCGTCACCGATGCCGGCCTACCGCCGGAGCTGACCTCACTGCGCGCCTGGGTGGCTTGCATCGCCGACGCCCGGTCGGTCACCGACTACACCGGCATCCTGCAGCAGGCGGGGCTACGCATCCGCCACGTCGAGTCGCACGACCGGAGCTTGCTGGACATGATCGACCGCATCGACTCGCGGATCACCGCCTTGGCTATCGCCGTGCCAGATACCTTGGCAGACAACGGTATCCAGCTCGACACCGTCCGCGCGTTCACCGCGCTGGCGCGATCCGAAGTCCAGGCCGGACGCCTCGGCTACACCCTGATGATCGCGGAGAAGCCGTGATCGGTGCGGGTGATGACGCCCTGGGGGGGTGACAGCCGGGTTCGTCCAGGCTTACGTTTGCCCCGGCAACAACATCAATCCGACCGAACAGGCTGTCTCAGGATGAGAGCGGTAACCTGCACCAACGCGAAGCTCGAGGTAGTCGAACAGCGCACCCCGCAACCGGCCAAAGGGCAGTTGCTGATCGATGTCCGCAAGTGTGGCATCTGCGGATCGGACCTGCACGCCCGTTACCACTGTGACGAACTCGCCGACATGATGGACGAATCGGGCTACCACGCCTTCATGCGATCCGATCAGCACGTGGTGTTCGGACACGAATTCTGCGGCGACGTGGTCGACTACGGCCCCGGCACCCGCAAAGCTCCCCGGCCCGGCACCCCGGTTGTGGCCATGCCGCTGCTGCGACGCGGCAACGAGGTGCACGGGATCGGACTGTCGACAATGGCGCCGGGCGCCTACGCCGAGCAGCTGCTCGTCGAGCAGTCGCTGACGTTTCCCGTCCCTAACGGCCTGTCGCCGGAGATCGCTGCGCTGACCGAGCCGATGGCCGTCGGCTGGCACGCCGTGCGGCGCGGCGACGTGGGCAAACGCGACGTCGCAATCGTGATCGGCTGCGGCCCTATCGGCCTCGCGGTGATCTGCATGCTGAAGGCACACGGCGTGCGCACCGTGATCGCCAGCGACTTCTCCGCGGGCCGGCGCGCGCTGGCCACCGCCTGCGGCGCCGACGTCGTCGTCGATGCGGCGCAGGACTCCCCCTACGAGGCGGCCGCCGCCCATGGACCGGGAAAGGGCTACCTGAAAAGCATCCTCGACGCGTTCGACCTCGCGGTCGGCACCGTCGAAAAGCTACACCGGCTGCGGCTGCCCTGGTGGCATCTGTGGCGCGTGGCCGAAGCGGCTGGCGCGGCAACGCCCAAGCACCCGGTCGTCTTCGAATGTGTCGGTGTCCCAGGCATTATCGACGGCATCATCGCGAGCGCCCCACTGTTTTCCCGCGTTGTGGTGGTCGGGGTCTGCATGGGCGCAGACCAGATCCGCCCGGCGATGGCGATCAACAAGGAGATCGACCTGCGGTTCGTGCTCGGCTACACCCCGCTCGAATTCCGCGACACGCTGCACATGCTCGCCGACGGCAAGGTCAACGCCGCGCCGCTGATCACCGGGACCGTCGGGCTGCCCGGTGTCGAGGCCGCGTTCGACGCGCTCGGCGACCCCGAGGCACACGCGAAGATCCTGATCGACCCGAAGAGCGACGCCGCGAGCCCACAACCGGTGCGCTGACCGCGGTATGAGTTCGGCGCTACCCGTTGCGGGCATCCCTCTTCAGATCGGTATCCCGGCTCGGCTGCACCCGTTTCGGTTCCCCGGGCATCTTCGGGTAATTCGGCGGGTACGGCATGTCTCCGAGGCCGCGCTCTTCGTCCGCGGCAACCATGTCCAGCAACGGCGCAATCGACTGCGCCACATCATCCATGCCGGCCCAGGGATCGTCACGACGCCGCACTAGGTCGGGCACCGTGGCCATGGTGTAGTCGTCGGGGTCCGCGCCGGCCAGCTCATCCCAGGTCAACGGTGTCGACACGGTGGCAATCGGGGTACGGCGCACCGAATACGCCGACGCCATGGTGCGGTCGCGGGCATTCTGGTTGAAGTCGATGAAGATCCGCTCGCCGCGTTCTTCCTTCCACCAGGACGTGGTCACCGCGTCGGGCGCGCGACGCTCCACCTCGCGGGCCAGCGCGATGCCCGCCCGACGCACGGCGATGAAGTCCCAGTCGGTGGCGATCCGGAAAAACACGTGCACCCCGCGCCCGCCCGATGTCTTCGGGTAGCCGACCAACCCGAGTTCGTCGAGCAACGGCCGCAACACGTCGACGGCGACATCCCGCGCCTGCACAAAACCGGTACCGGGCTGCGGATCCAGATCGATGCGCAATTCGTCGGGGTGCTCGGTGTCAGGACAGCGCACCTGCCACGGGTGCAGTGTCACGGTGCCCATCTGCGCCGCCCAGACGATCGCCGCCGGGTGGGTCACCTGCAATGCGTCGGCGGTGCGTCCCGACGGGAACGTCACCCGGCAGGTCTGCAGGTAGTCGGGACGGTGCTGGGGCACCCGCTTCTGATAGATCTCCTCGCCGTCGATGCCGTCGGGAAAGCGCTGCAGATGCGTGGGCCGGTCGCGCAACGCGGCCAGCATCGGGCCCCGGCCAACGGCGCGGTAGTACTCGACCAGCCGGCGTTTGGTGCCGCCGGAGCCGAGCTGCGGGAAGTACACCCGGTCCGGGTTGGTCACCCGCACCCGGATGCCGTCGACGTCGAGTTCTTCTGCAGCAGCGGCCATAGCTGGATTCCAGCATGCCGCACGCCAGAATGAACCCATGGACCTACCCGTGATACCGCCCGTTTCGCCGATGCTGGCCAAGTCCGTCAAGACCATCCCGGCGGACGCCTCATACGAGCCGAAATGGGACGGCTTCCGGTCCATCTGTTTTCGTGACGGCGACGAGGTCGAGCTGGGCAGCCGCAACGAGCGGCCGATGACCCGCTATTTCCCCGAGCTGGTCGCGGCGGTGCGCGCCGAGTTGCCGCCGCGCTGCGTCATCGACGGCGAGATCGTCATCGCCACCGAGCACGGCCTGGATTTCGAGGCGCTGCAACAGCGCATCCACCCGGCCGATTCGCGGGTGCGCATGCTCGCCGAGCACACCCCGGCGTCGTTCATCGCGTTCGACCTGCTGGCCCTGGGCGACGACGACTACACCAAGCGTCCGTTCACTGAGCGCCGGGCGGCGCTGGTGGATGCGCTGTCCGGCTCCGGCCCGTCGATCCACGTCACCCCGGCCACCACCGACCTGGCGACCGCGCAGCGCTGGTTCTCCGAGTTCGAGGGCGCAGGTCTCGACGGCGTCATCGCCAAACCGCTTTCCATCACCTATCAGCCGGACAAGCGCGTCATGTTCAAGATCAAGCACGAACGGACCGCCGACTGCGTGGTGGCCGGGTACCGGGTGCACAAGTCCGGCGGTGACGCGGTCGGCTCGCTGCTGCTGGGGCTCTACCAGGATGACGGCCAACTCGCCTCGGTCGGTGTGATCGGCGCCTTCCCAATGGCGCGGCGGCGGCAGCTCTTCACCGAATTACAGCCGCTGGTAACGACTTTCGACAACCACCCATGGAACTGGGCGGCCCACGAAGCCGGCGAACGCACCCCGCGCAAGAACGAATTCTCCCGCTGGAACGCCGGCAAAGACCTGTCGTTCGTGCCGCTGCGCCCCGAGCGCGTCGTCGAAGTGCGCTACGACCACATGGAAGGCGCGCGGTTTCGCCACACCGCCCAGTTCAACCGGTGGCGCCCGGACCGCGATCCACGCTCGTGCACCTATTCCCAACTCGAACAGCCGGTGTCGTTTCGACTGAACGACATCGTGACCGGCTTGGGACCGCGCACCGCGGCGGGCACCGGAACGGACTAGTAGTCTCACCCCGTGGTCCAGGTCGTCATCGCCGGAGCCGGCCCCAACGGGCTGATGCTGGCCTGCGAACTGGGACTGGCCGGGATCCGGCCGGTGCTGCTGGACGGCAGTCCCGGCCCTAACCGCCAACCTCGCGCGGCGGGCATTGTCGGCCAAGGGGTTCGGATCTTCGACCACCGCGGCCTGTACAGCACTCTCACCGGGACGGATGAGCCCCCGCAACCCGCCCCCGGCTCGTTCTTCGCCGGGTTCGCATTCAGTTTCGCGCAGGTGCCGAACCACCAGCTGTACACGCTTCGGGTGGAACAACCCAGGCTCATCGAGGTGCTGCTGGCCGCAGCCCAGAAATACGGCGTCGACTTCCGCTGGGGTCACGCGTTGACCGGCTTCGACCAGGGCGACGACGGCGTCACCGTCAACATCGCCGGGCCGGACGGCGCCTATGAGCTGGCGACCGAATACCTGATCGGCGCCGACGGCGGCTCGAGTATCACCCGCAAGCTGGCCGGCATCGACTTTCCCGGGATGTCGTCGTACGACGTCATCGAACATGTGACGTTCGGGGTGCTGCCGCCGCTTGACTGGGTGGATCCGGTGAACGGCTCGCTGAATGTACCGGGGTTCGGTGCCGTCCCGCCCCGGCAGTACTTTCGCACCCCCCACGGCATCTTCGGTTGGGGCCTGCAACTGACAGACCGGCCGGGGGCATTCACCATCGAGCTGGATAGCGCACCGCGCGAAAACCCCGACTCCACCGACAGCGACACCGCGCCCATGTCCGTTGCCGAGCAGGAGGCCAGCATCAAACGCGTGCTGGGCGCGGCTGTGCCGCTCCAGCCCGAATCCACCGGCGCACCACCGGATTTGCGGCGTTACCGCGGCGTGAACTCGAGGATCGCGTCGCGATACCGGGCCGGCCGGGTCCTGCTGGTCGGCGATGCCGCGCACGTGCAGCCGCCGCTCGGGGGACCAGGTCTCAATCTGGGTTTGCAGGATGCGATGAACCTCGGCTGGAAGCTGGCCGCCGTGCTCGACGGACGGGTCGGCCCCGAGCTACTCGACACCTACGAGGCCGAGCGCCGGCCCGCCGCCGAGCGGGTGATCATGTACAGCCGCGCCCAGCTGGCCCTTATTCGGCCCGGGGCCGAAGTCACCGCGTTACGGGAACTCTTCACCGAATTGCTGGCGCAACCCGATGTGGTCCGCCACCTCGGCAACCTGGTGTCGGGCGCCGATATTCGCTATGCGGCGAGTTCGGATGAGCATCCCCTCGTCGGGCGCTGGGTGCCGGATTTTGCGGTCGAAAACTCGCGCGGAGCCACCCGCATCGCGGAGCTCGCCCGCGACGGGAGGCCGTTGCTGGTAGACCTCACCGAGCACGGCGTGGTGGCTCAGGCGGCAGTCGACATCGACCGGGTCACCGTCGCCGCCGGACGCCCGGTCGGGGACGTGCCGGCAACGGCGCTGCTGGTACGTCCAGATGGCTACGTAGCCTGGGCGTCCGCGGCGCCAACACCTAACATCGCCGACCTCGACGAGCTTGATCGCCTGCTCACCCGCTGGTTCGGCGTCACCTTGACCTGATTACGACAACCCCCGATCCCGCCTGATGGCGGACCCCCGTTGTCCACCGTTCGTGCTACTCGGAATTCGTCGTAAAGAACCCCTGATCAGGGGACAACGCATGCCGCTGAAATGAGGCATCGTTGCAAGGCTGGGCACTTCCGCACGGCAGGTGAATTGCGATAAGGAGATACCTGATGAGCCATGAAGCCCTTTTCCACGAGGTGGACGCCGCATACGCGTGGGCTGTCTTCGTGGTCGACGACATCGATTCGTAAGCACCGTGTCGGCTGTCGGGCCGACTAGATCGGAGGTCAAGTCCCGAGACGCGGTGTAGCTACGCTCGATCGCCCGACCCCCTGGGCGGGCAGTTCCGGCGGTGCGATATCCGCCTTTATCGCTACACCGCGTCCCCGGGCGCAGCCCTGCGCGGCGCGCCCGCAAATTCGAACGTCCGGATTCAGCCATTCGACGCCCTTAAGATGTCGGAATGCTGCACGTATCTTCATTGTTCGTTGCCGGCACCGCGACATTGGACGAATACGGCGCGATCAATGCGACGCGCATTCCGATGACCTGGTTTCAGGTCGACCAAATGCCGCTCTGGGCAAAGGTTCCCGTTGTTCTGGTGGTGCATGCCAAAGCAGGTGGTGACTACGACCCAGAACTCCACGTCGTGTGCAAAGACCCCGCCGGGGTGCCGCGCGGAACCCTCAAAGCCAGTTGGCACTGGCCGGACGACGACGATAAAGCATCCAAATACCGGTGCTTTACCCAAGAACTCTCTTTCCCGATCGAGATAGAAGGCGAGTACACGATCGGCGCCTACTATGACGAGCAAGGCAAATTCGAGCTGTCCACACCAATACCGATCTCGATCATTTTGGCCGCCCAGACCCCTTCCGGCGAAGAGGGCCAAAGCGGTGAGAACGACAACCGCGACTAGAGTTTGGGCGACGTCCGCTGTCCACGAATGCCGCTAGTTCCCTCAGCCTATCGGCGCCCTCCGACACGAATGCGGGTAGAAAGTGCCTGCCCACCAACCGATTTCACATGTTCACCCACAGCGAACATCAACGGGGGCAAACTGCCTCACCAGTCACATAGCAGACCCGACACCCAATCTGCCCTCCAGTCCGCGACAACGCCAGTAACGCAACGAATTTGCCGCTCAGAGGCAGACGAAAGGCGACACCCCACCCCCGGTGACTCACGTGACTCAAGTCACCAGACCGACCGCCGCGCGCCCAACGGCTGGGCGAAGTAACTAGATCACGACGGACAGCGCCTGCAGCCCGCGCAACGTGACGTTCGTTTTGTACTGTGGCTCACCGGCCAGCCAGGCGTCGGGGAATCGGGCGGTGATCGCCGACAACGCCACCCCGGCTTCCAACCGTGCTAGCGGGGCTCCCAAGCAGTAATGCGCCCCGTGGCCGAAACCCAAGTGCCGCAACGGCCCGCGTGCCGGGTCGAAGTTGTCTGGTCGGTCGTATTCGGTGGGATCACGATGTGCCGCCGCCAGCAGCAACATCATTGTGTCCCCCTGAGCCACCCCGACGTCCCCAATCATCATGTCAGCGCCCGCGATTCGGCCGATCAACTGCACCGGCGGGTCGTAGCGCATGGTTTCCTCGATGACCGCCGGCGCTCGGGCAGCGTCGGCGCCCAGCGCAACCCAGTGCCGACGGTCCCGCAGCATCGCCAAGATGGCGTTGCCGATCAGGTTCACCGTGGTCTCGTGTCCGGCGACCAGCAGCAGCATGCAGGTCGACACGATCTCCTCCTGGGTCAACTGATCTCCCGACTCCTCTACCGCGATAAGACCGGACATCAAGTCGTCGCCGGGCTGCGACCGGCGCCTCGCGATCAGCCCGCGCAGATACTCGCGCAGCCAGCTGCCAGCCGCCAGCCCGTCGTTAAAGTCCTCCGGATCCTCGCCGGTGAAGGCGAGGAACGGGTCCAGCGACTGCGCCAGCAAGGCCGACGCCCGGCTGAACTGTGGCTCGTCTTCCAGCGGCACCCCGAGCAGCCGGCAGATCACCGCCACCGGCAACGGATAGGCGAAGTCGCCGACCACGTCGAAGCGGCCCTTTTCGGCGATCCGGTCCAGCAATCCGTCAACCAGCGCGGTGACATCGGGTCGCAGTGCGTTCACTACTTTCGGGGCGAACGCCTTACTGACCAGCTTGCGCAGCCGGGTGTGATCGGGCGGATCGAGAAACAAAAAGCCGGGCGGGAATTCGGTGCCCGCGGCCGGTGCATCCTGCAGCCGTCGCCGGGCGATCGTCGAGTTGGACCGGTCGCTGCTCGACAACGGGTGCCGCAGCACCTCGTCGCAGTCGTGATAGGTCGAGAAAAGTACGAAGTTGGCGTCCGGCAGCTGCAGCGGCCCGTGCTCACGAAGCTGTGCGCACACCGGATACGGGTTGGCACGGATCGCCGGGTCCAGCAGTTGCAGCAGCAATGCCTGCGGTTCGGCATATTCCGTGGGCTCCATGGGCCGTGTCGTCATGCTGACATTGTGCCCGTACGTCGAGTGCGCCCTGGTCAAAGTGGGTGGCCGCGACCATGGCGGCGCGTAGCAAGGCGACCTTCGTCGAGTTGGACGCGTTGACCGCTCCACAAATCCAGCATCAGCGCCGCTGGGTCCTGGGAATGGGCTTTCCGAGAGCCGCCGCGCCGCGCGAGGGAGCCACTGCAGCCCATGCCCCGGATGTCGTCAACCAGGTACTACGCCTCGGACCGCAGATCCCGGCAATTCACCCAGGTCCAGTTCGCGGGCACGGTCGCCGGCCAGGTTCGTGACCCGGTGCTGCGGGAACTGGCCGGCAACCACGGGTCCCATCTGACCAAGACTCAGGTCGACGTGTACCAAACGTCGCAAATCTCTTCGGATTTCGTGTTCGGCAACGCGCCCAACGACGACGCTTACCGGCAACTGGTCGTCGTGTACGACAACGTCGCCATCCGATCGTGGTGATCCTGTTCGCCGGACTCCTGATGGCTGTCATCGTGGCGGCGGTGGTTTTGTTCGTCCTCTTCCGGCGACGCGGACTGGGTCAGCGACGCAGAAACGTCACGATATAGTCGGCCAGCTCTTCGCCGGCGTCCTCTTGCAGAAAGTGGCCGGCGCCGTGCACCACCGGGTGCTCGACGCCCTGCGCTCCGCGCATCTCACGCTTGAAGATCTCGGCCATCGGCCCGGTGATCGGGTCACTGTCGCTGAACGCCACCAGCATGGGCGTCGGACTCACACACAGTTTCGTCCAGGCCGTCTTGTTCGCCGCTGCCGCCGGGTCGTCGGGGGAGGTCGGCACCAGACCGGGCATGGCGCGCGGGCCGGCACAGTATGCGTCGTCGGGAAAAGGGGCGTCATAGCCGGCACGCACCGCGTCACTCATCTGCCGCCGGCATCCCCCTTGCACGAACCAGCCGATGTCCAGCTTCGGCGCGGTCTGGATCGCTTCCCGGAAGCGCCACCAGATCTCGGCCATCGGCTGCTCGCCGTTGGGCAGGCCGGTGTTGGCCACGACCAGCCGCGCGAAGCGCTCGGGATGCTCGGCGGCCAGCCGCAATCCGATCAACCCACCCCAGTCCTGTCCGACCAGAGTCACGTTGCGCAAGTCCAGCACGTCGAAAGCCAGCGTGCGCATCCACTCGACATGACCCGCATAGCTGTGGTCTTCGCGGCGGGTCGGCTTATCGGATCGGCCGAAACCGACCAGGTCCGGGCAGATGACACGATGGCCCGCGGCGGCCAGGACCGGAATCATCTTGCGGTACAGATAGGACCACGACGGCTCGCCGTGCAGCATCAGCACCGGGTCGGCGCGCTCCGGCCCGTCTTGCACCCAGGCGACCCGCAGGGTCCCGCCTTCGCCGTCGGGCAACTCGCAATACCTTGGCGCGTAAGGAAAGTCAGGGAGGTCGTGGAACCGCTCGTCGGGTGTGCGCAATGTCTGCATCATGCGAACATACGCCGTCACGAACCCTCGGTTAAGCCTGCCACGGACGGCTGCGCCATCAGCCGGTCAAGGAATTCCCGCTGCCCCTTGAGCAGCTTGGTACGCGCTTGCGCCACCGGAAACCAGCCGACCCGGTCGACCTCGGGGAATGCGCGCACCGTGCCGGACCCCTTCGGCCACTCCAGCTCGAAAGTGTTGCTGCGCACGTCGGTGATGTCGAGGTCGGCTTCGACGGCGAAGACGGTGACCACTTTGCCGCTCGATTGTTTCACCGCGCCCAGGTCGATTCGCGGCCCGTCAGGAACCGGCAAGCCCAGCTCCTCGGTGAACTCCCGCCGGGCAGCCGACCAGGGGTCTTCGCCTTCGGGGTACTCACCTTTCGGAATCGACCACGCCGCATCGTCTTTGCGCGCCCAGAACGGGCCACCGGGATGCGCGATGAGGACTTCGACGACTCCGGCCGGTGCCCGATACAGCAGCAAACCGGCGCTGAGCCTGGACATCCGGGTGATCCTCAGACTCCGACGGCCTGCTCCAGATCCTTCAGTGACGACTCCAGGTGGAGCAACAGCCGCTGCAGGTGCGGCACGCTGCGACGGCAACCGACCAGTCCGAAGTCGAGATTGCCCGCGTTGTTCACCAGGGTGATGTTCAGCGCTTGGCCGTCGGGGATGTTGGACATCGGGTAGCTGCCGTCGAGCCGGGCGCCGCCGTAGTACAGCGGCTCCGTCCCGCCCGGCACGTTGGAGATGACGATGTTGAACGGCGGCGGCACCGTCGACAAGAAGCCCGGTATACCCGCCAACGTCAACGGCGCCATATGTAGCGCGGACAGCGCAAGCACCTGCAGTTGCGGCAACTCGGCGAGCACCTTCTTGTTGGCGCGCATTGACTCGCTGATGATCTTGATCCGCTCCGCGGGGTCCTCGACGTGAGTGCCGAGGTTGCACAGCAGGCTGCCGACCTTGTTGCCGCCGCCGTCGGAATCGTCTTTGGAGCGCAGGCTCACCGGGACCATCGCGATCAGCGGAGTGATGGGCAGCGCGTCCTGTTCGATCAGGTAATACCGCAGCGCGCCGGCACACATCGCCAGGACGGCGTCGTTGACGGTGACCCCGGCTGCCTGCTTGACGGCCTTGACGCGCTCCAGCGACCAGGATTGCGCAGCGCAGCGGCGCGCTCCGCCGATCTTGACGTTGAACATGGTGTGCGGCGCCGCGAACGGCAGCGTCAGCTGTTGCTGGAACAGGGCGGCGCGGGCCAGCTTCAAGGTCGAAGGGGCAAGGCCCACAACCGATCCGGCCAGCTTGACCAGCGAGCTGAGCGGAGACGACGATCCGCCCGACGGCGGGCGCGGCGCCCGGGGCAGATTCCACATCGCCCGCACCTCGGTGTCGTCCGGGTCGGTCGACAGGGTGCGCTGCATCAGCTTCATCGCGGAGACACCGTCGATCAGGGCGTGGTGCATCTTGGTGTACATCGCGAACCGGCCGTCGTTGAGCCCCTCCACCACGTACAGTTCCCACAGCGGGCGGTGCCGGTCGAGCAGGCTGGTATGCAGTCTCGAGGTCAGCTCCAGCAGGTCGCGTACCCGTCCCGGCGACGGCAGGGCGGAGCGTCGGACGTGGTAGTCCATGTCGATCTCGTCGTCGTAGGCCCATGCCACACGCGCGATTCCACCCCCGATCGTCGCGGGGTGTTTACGGAACGTGGGCTGGAATTCCTCGTTGGCAACCAGAGCGTCGTAGAACTGCCGCACGAACTCCGGACCGGCCCCCTGCGGCGGCTCGAACAACGACAAGCCGCCCACGTGCATGGGATGCTCCCGCGATTCGGCGAACAGGAACATCGAGTCGTTGGGCATCATCAATTCCATGCACTAATTAAAGCGTGCCGAACAACTTTGTTGCCGGTTCAGGATCGCCCTATGGCCGCATGCGGGCGGTTATCCAGCGGACGCGCTCGTGGTCATGGTCCCGGTTCAGGCACCTGCACAGCGGCGCGCGGCACCGTCAGAACATCGCCGCGGAGCCGACTTCCGGGTGGCGGCGCATGAAATCCACCAGCCGATCGACGTAGCCGGTGAATGGCGGGGGCCCGACCGGGCCGTCGGCGAGGTCGGCGCGGCAATGGTCGGTCAAATAGAAAGTGGGATGGGTGAAATAGTCGACCGCCTCCGGCGGGATCCGCATCAACCGGTAGAGCCCGGGAACATGAGCCAACGAGCCCTTCGCCAGCTTGCGCGGTAGCGGAATCTTGATCAGTTGCCGGCCGGTCACCCGGGCCAGCACGTCGGTCATCTCCTCGACCGTCAGCGGTTGGGGATCGGCCAGCTGATAGGTGCGGCCCTCCGAAATGGCCAGCCCACTCAAATAACTCACCGCGTCGACGACGAAGTCACGCGGGACCACGTTCACCCGCGTCATGGTGGGATCTCCCGCCACCGGCAGGATCGCGTGCCGGGGCTGCCGCAACAGCCACTGCATGACGAAATAGGGCCCGTCGAACTTCTGCGTCTCACCCGTTCGGCTGTCACCGACCACGATCGAGGGCCGATAGATGGTCGCCGGCATCCCGGCCGACATCCGCCATCTCACGTCCGCCTCGGCGAGATGCTTGGTCTCCTCGTAATAGTTGTTGAACGGCGCACCCACTTCCAGGTCGTCCTCGCCGAACGGGCCGGCGTAGCGTCCGCTGACGTAGCAGGTGCTGAAGTAGTGCAGCCGGGTCAGGTTGGGACACTGTTCAAGTGCGTCAAGGACGTTGCGGGTGCCGTCGACATTGATCCGCATCGCTACCTCACGCGCCACCGCCAGGTCATACACAGCGGCCAGATGCCACGCCTCGGTGACTTCGCTCAGCGCCCCCGCGGCGAGTCCGAGTCCGGGTTGGGTGATGTCGCCCTCGACCAGCTCGATCCGCCCGCTGACCGACGGTTCGGCAGCGCTGAGTTCGGCCACGCGGCGCTTGGCCAGGGTGGCGAATTTGGACTGCACGAGACAGATTGCCGTGCCGTCCGTGCGGTTGAGGATGCGCGGTAGCAACGCGCTGCCGAGAAAGCCGGGGAACCCGGTCATCAATACGGTCATCGCCACACTCCTGCCCACTTGTGCGATGTCGTGGTTTAGACCTGACGCTACCGATTCGCGGAGTTGTCGACGGGGGACTTTAGACCTCGCATCCGCGGCCATTGGTCCTCGGTCAGAGCACCGTGGCGGGAGGATAATCGAGTCACCGGCACCTCGACTACTGATGGGCAGAAGACGTGAGCGGCAAGGAGATTGACAACTCCGAGATGGCCAAGTGGGATCCGGCCTTCACCAAGGCGTTGATCGGCACGGTCACCCCATTCATCAAGCGCTGGTTCCGGGCAGAGGTGCGCGGCCTGGAATCGTTTCCCCCGACCGGTGGCGCTCTGCTGGTGTCCAACCACTCCGGCGGGGTGTTGACGCCCGACTGGAACGTGCTGGCGCCCGCCTTCTACGGCAGGTTCGGTTACGGTCGTCCGCTGTACACCCTTGCCCACTATGGGGTTTTCTTCACTCCGTTCCGCGAGGCACTGGGCCGCCTCGGCGTCATTCACGCCAGTCGGAACAACGCGGTCACGGCGTTGCGTTCGGGTGCGGTCGTGCTGGCATTTCCCGGCGGTGACTATGACGCGTTCCGGCCGACGTTGGCGCAGAACGTCATCGACTTCGGCGGTCGCACCGGATACGTCAGGACGGCTATTCAGGCCGGCGTACCGATCGTTCCCGCGGTCTCCATCGGGGGTCAGGAGACCCAACTCTTCGTCACCCGCGGCAACTGGCTGGCAAAGCACTTGGGTCTCAAACGAATTCGCATCGAGATCCTGCCTGTCACCGTCGGCCTACCGTTCGGCTTGACGGTGTTCTTCCCCGCCAATATGCCGCTGCCCGCCAAAATCGTCTACCAGGTGCTGGATCCGATCGACGTCGCCGCCCAATTCGGCAAGGACGCCGAGCCGGCGGAGGTCGACGCCCGGGTGCGTTCGGTGATGCAAGCCGCGCTCGACAAACTGGGCCACCAGCGCCGGGTCCCCGTACTGGGCTGATCGATTGCCGGGCCGGCCCCCGGGCGGTATTCGAGGGGACGAAAGTCCTCAGCTTGAAATTTTTCTTTCAAACCGCGCCGTGACGGCGTTACTATTCGCCCGTGTCACACTAGTTGACCCACGATTGGTGAGGGGGCGCTAATGCGTCGAGGACTCGCAATAGCAGCGGTGGGAATGGGGCTCGCCAGTGCCGGGTTTACGGGTAGCCCGCCGGCACAAGCCGATGATCCGCCCTACCACATCCTGAGTGCCCAGGATCTGTGCAACCTGGTGTGGCCAAGCTCGGAGGCGATGCCGGACCCGGCCAAACAGCCGCCCGCCGTTGGGCTCATCTGCGTACGGCAGGGCGGGGCATTGCTCCGGCTCGCCAGGGACATGCCGGCGATTTTCTCTAATTCGTTCACCCTGGAACCAGGCAAGGCTCCGGAATTGCCGAAGGGCTCGGTGCGCGTCAACCCAAATGATCCGCTCAGCGACTGGATCATTCCGGACTGCTTCGTCCCGGACCGCATCGACTGCAATCCGAACGCGCCCGGACACCGCTGAAATACGGCGTGCATTCCGGTCGGGTAGCACCTAAAAGTCAGCCACCCGACCGGTTAGCCGTGACGTAAAAGCCACAAGAACCGGGGCGATTCACAAGGCGATTGCCGACAGGTTAGAATGAGCGCCGAGACCGTTCCGCCGGTGGATGCGTCAGGCCGAAGTCAATAACGCTGCCGCGGAAGTGTCCACCACTTTTCAGGCTACACCAAGACGCCGAGGGCCTTCGCCGACACTTAACTTGGGTTTCACCGCACGACTGGCATGGGCAATCGCTATGCTGCTGCACATCAGCATCCGATACCAAATATTGGTGTCTATGCTGCCGAAGGGCAGCTACATATCGACATTGCTCCATTGCTAGCCTCACAGGCGCCCAAGATCGCGCCACCCACTTCGCTCTACACCCGAATGAACCAGGAAAGGGCCGACCCGCACCCGTGACGTCTCAACAACTACCCGACCGCGCAGGACCCCGCGCCACACCCCGCCGACGCAAGTCGCCACAACGACACACCCGCGCCACCGCAGCATTGGGAGCGCTGGCACTAGCCAGTGCAACCAGCGCTGCCTTCGCCGCGGCAACCCCGCCACCAGCAGCTTTGATTTCTCAAATCAGCGCGGGCCGACTCGACATCACCTTAGCCGTTCACGACGGATTCAAACTCGACACGTGCACAACGGAAAGCACTGGAAGCTCCACCCCCGCCCTCACCGACACCACGACCGCGACAACGAATTCAGCAAATACTGGCGACACCGCCATGAACAACAGCAATTCCAGGGGCACCGAAGAACCTTCGACCACCAACCCAAGCAACGGTGCCGCCAGCCTGCTGATCGTCTCCGAAACCGCTGAACTACTGACAGACGACCTAGAACCACCGACCGCGTACGGAAAGTTTCAAATCGAACCACCAATAGTCGGCCAGACTATCAATGAGCCAGATTATGACTATTCCGATGCATGGGGGAATCCATATAAAGATTTATATAAAGATTTTGGTTATGAAAGACCACCACGCTACGACGCTCTAACGCACTTAGACAGCCTTAAATATACCTATGACGCGGCGCTCAACCCGCATGAGTTTCGAGCGGCATTTGACAAATATCAACAGCTGCTAGATGAAGCTCTAGGCCGTCGGCCAATAGTCGATCCCGTTCCCATCATATGGGAAGATGAGGACATCGATGATGGGAACCTAGATGACAGCGAATAACACCCGAAGAGGATTCGGGTGGGTGAACCGTCCTGGTCCTGGAGGTCGCACAAAAATGGACCATTTCGGTAGCCCCATCCCCGATCAACCGCGCGGCGAAGCCTATCCACAATCGTCGAGTGGTCAATGTCTGCACAAGCAATAGTCACCCCGGTTCCTGCGAATACGAAACCAGGGTAACTATTGCAAAGTCACAGAATTCTCTAGCGGCCCGAGGAAAGCTCGTTCGGGCAGTAAATAGCCTCGGCGAGCTGAGCGAATTGGGCGTCCTGTAACGACGTGGCGTTGGCTCGGTCGGTCTGAGCCGTGAACAACAACGCCTCGGCCTCGGTGTGCCCCTGGTTCAGGTACAGGCACATGGCCGTGGCCCGGCCGACCGCCAAGTACGGGTTCACGTACGGGATCCCGGCCTTGTCGAGCTGCTGGATGAAGGTGGAGTCAGCAGTGGAGTCGGCATATGCCGGCGCCGCGGCAGCTCCCGCACCTGCCACAATGGCCCCGACAGCCAACCCGGCAGCAGCCAGCATTGAGAACTTAACCATGGTCTTTCCATTCATGAGGGGTTCTTAACTCGAATCGTACGCCGCTGATACCGGTAGGGGTACCGGGAATTTGAACAAAATCGCCTTCAAAACCCGAACACACCGTGAGTAGTCAACGCCGCAACGATTCGCTTGACCTATACATCGCCGCTGCGCCCGAATTTATTCCACTGGTGCCGGGCTAAAGCTAAAGCGACCCATGACCTAGCCGGCAACCGTCAGGAACCGGCTATTTGACGCCCGGTAGCCGGCGGAGCATCCGCAACCCGCCGCTCATCAGGCGTGCGTAGTGGTCGGCACGCATCCAGGACGGCACGCCGACCGGCAGCCCGCGTTCGATCGCGATGGTTTGCGGCTCGGTGTATTTCAGGATCCCCTGCTCGCCATGACGACGACCGAGCCCGGAGGCCTTCATGCCGCCCATCGGCGCGTCGACAGATGCCCACGCGGCGGCGTAGCCCTCGTTGATGTTGACTGTTCCGGCCTGCAATCGGGTGGCCACGGCACGCCCGCGCTTGGGATCGGAGGTCCACACGCTGAAGTTCAAGCCGTACAGACTGTCGTTCGCTTTCGCCACGGCCTCCTCCTCACTGTGCACGCGATACAGCGAGACGACCGGACCGAAGGTCTCGTCGGCGAACGCCGCCATGCCCTCGCGCACGCCGCTGAGAATGGTCGGCTCGTAGAAGAAGGGGCCGATGTCGGGACGCGGCCTGCCACCGGCGAGCACGGTCGCGCCCTTGTTCACCGCGTCGTCGACGTGGTGGGTCACGGTGTCGAGCTGTGTTTGGCTGATCAGCGACCCCATGTCAGCCGAATAGTCAAGCGCGGCAGACATTTTGATTGCCGTCGTGGCTGCCACGAACCGGTCGGTGAACTCATCCCACAGGGCGTCGGGCACATAGATGCGTTCCACCGAGATGCACAACTGGCCCGCGTTGGAGAATGCCGCCCGAACCGCACCGACGGCGGCCTTGCCGACATCAGCGTCATCGAGGACCAGCAGCGCGTTCTTGCCGCCCAGTTCCATCGAGCAGTCGATCAGCCTCTTGCCCGCCTGGGCGGCCACCGTGCGGCCGGTGTCGGTCGAACCGGTGAACATCACGTAATCGGACTGCTCGATGATCGGTGAACCCAGCTCCGATCCCGATCCCGTGACACTCTGCACCAGCCCCTGCGGCATGCCCGCCTCTTCGAGAAGGCGCACCGCCCAGAGGGCCGAGAACGGCGTCTGGTTGTCGGGCTTGGCCAATACGGCATTACCGGCGACGATCGCCGGCAGCGCATCGCTGATGCCCAGGGTCAGCGGATAGTTCCACGGCGAGATGATCCCGACCACGCCCTTCGGCAGCCGGTGTTCCCACACCTCGGTCAGGGCAAGCAGCACCCCTTGGCGGCGCTTGGGGCGCAGATACTTCTCGGCGGTGTGGGCGTAATAGCGGGCAGTCAGACATACGTCGGCGACCTCTTCGAAGGCGTGCGCGCGGGCCTTGCCGCTCTCCAACTGGATGATGTCGAGAATCTCGTCCTGACGCCGCAGCACCAAGTCGTGAAAGCGCAACAGCACCTCCGTGCGCTCGCCCAACGGGCGCTCCGACCAGGCACGTTGGACAGCACGGGCGCGGCCGGCCGCGGCGACGACGTCCTCTGGGGTGCATTGCGGTACGCCGGCGAGCGGCTGTCCGGTCATCGCGTTGGTGACGTCGCGGCGACGGTCACCGTCGGCGGCGTCGACCCGCCGGCTCAGCGCCTGCAGCAACGGCGTGACCTTCGTTGTCTTCGGTTCGGAAATTGCGGTCATCGTGGCACTCCTCGCGGCGTTGGGGTTCAGGATTCGACTACCCGCCAAGTGGCCGCCGGACACGGGCCGATGAGCTGCAACTGCGATACCGTCACGCACAGCTGGTAACTAGTGTCGCCGATGTGGCCACGGAAGAAGGAGTGCCTCCGTGGAAAAGCTCACGCCCTCCGGTCGCCGACGAACTCGAAAGCTGTCGATAACCACTCCGCGACCCGGATCGGATACCGGGCCGACACACCCAAGGCGGTGGCGGGTCCTGGCGGCGACGCTGCTGATGACACTTCCTGGCTGCGGCCACGCGAGTGTCCAACCCAAGGGCTGGACCCTGCGGCTCGACCAGGTCATTCCGGCCGGGATGGCTGAGGCCTCGGTACCGGGTGCGCTCATCGGCGTCTGGAAGCCCGGTGAGGCGCCCTACGTGCGGGCGTTCGGACGCAGTGACACCACGACCGGCGCGCCGATGGCCACCGATATGCACATGCGCATCGGCAGCGTCACAAAGACCTTTACGACCACCGCAATTCTGCAGTTGGTGGACCAGGGCAAGGTCGGACTCGACGATCCGATCGGCAAGTATGTGCCCGGAATTCCCAACGGCGACGTGATCACGCTGCGGCAACTGGGCCACATGCGATCGGGGCTCTTCGACTACTCGACCGAGACGACACCGCCGAAGCTGGGAGAAGAGACGCGCCAACGCACACCGGAAGAGCTGATCCAGATCGCCGCCAGCCATCCGCCGGCCTTTCCGCCCGGAGCGCAATTCGACTACAACAACACCAATACGGTGCTGCTCGGCATGGTGGTCCAGAAGGTCTCCGGCCAACCGTTGGCCGACTTCATCCGCGACCACATCGCGCAGCCGCTCAACATGCAGCACACCGTGTTGCCGGTCGGCGCCGAGATTCCCTCGCCACACGCGCACGGCTACACCAAGCGTCCGGGCGGCCAGATCCAAGATGCCACCGACTTCAACCCGTCATGGGGGTGGGCAGCGGGAGCCATGGTCTCGACGCTCGACGACCTGCGCATCTGGGCGCGCAGTGTGGCGGAAGGCGAGTTGCTCTCGAAGGCCGCACAGGCCCAACGCCTCGAATTCCTGCTCGCGCCGTCGGAAGGAACCGGCACGCTCTACGGGTTTGGACTCGAGAACCAAAACGCCTGGATTGGCCACAACGGGAACATCCCCGGCTACCAGTCTTACGTCTATTACCTCCCCGCCGAGGGCACGACACTGCTCATGCTCGTCAACTCGAATGTCGAGGTCCTCGGGGTGTGGAACTTTTTCACCAAGATCGCCAACATCGTCAGCCCCGCTCACTCCTGGCCGGCCCCACCGGCATAGCAGCAAGTGCGCGTCCGCCCGCGGAAGAAGGAGAGCCTCCGTGGAAAAGTTCACCCCCTCCATCAACTGGGGCCACGAGCTGGTCGCGTCGTTGCGGTGGATTGTCGAGGCCTGGGCGCTCAGCGCGGCATGCCTGTTCGTCGTCGCGGTGCTGGTCGTCCGGTTCACCCGCTGGGGCAGCCAATTCTGGCGCATCACCGGCGAGTACTACACGGGCCGGCACAGCGTCCCGGTCTGGGGTTTGTTCGGCGCGCTGCTGCTGTCGGTCATCACGTCGGTGCGGTTGACGGTGTTGTTCACCTACTACAGCAACGACCTGTACTCGGCGCTTCAGGCCGCGTTCCAGGGCGCCGCCGCCGGCAATGACGCCGTGCGGGATTCGGGCATCCACGGCTTTTGGGTGGCCATCTGGACCTTCTGTGTCATCGCCACCCTGCAAGTCATCCAGGTGATGACGGATTTGTATGTCACGCAACGGTTTTTGATCCGATGGCGGGTATGGCTCACCGACCGGCTGACAGCGGACTGGCTCGACGGGCGGGCTTACTATCGGGGCCGGTTCCTGGACGCCGCGATCGACAACCCCGACCAGCGGATCCAGCAGGACATCGACATCTTCACCGCAGGTGTCGGTGGCGCGCCCAACAGCCCGTCGGTCGGCACGTCGGCCACCCTGCTGTTCGGCGCGGTCCGATCCGTTGTCTCGGTGGTATCTTTTGCCGCGATCTTGTGGCGGCTGTCCGGCACGTTGACCGTCTTCGGGATCGACATTCCGAAGGCGCTGTTCTGGGTCTTGTTCGGCTACGTCTCGATGGCAACGGTGGTCGCCTTCTGGATCGGTCATCCGCTCATCCGGTTCAGCTTCCGCAACGAGCTGTTCAACGCCGCCTTCCGGTATGCGCTGGTGCGGCTGCGCGACGCCGCCGAGGCGATCGGCTTCTACCGCGGCGAACGCGTGGAGCGTTCCCAGCTCGGGAGGCGGTTCGCCGATACGATTGCCAACTACCGCCGCTACGTGCGGCGCACGATCGGCTTCCTCGGCTGGAACGTCACGATGAGCCAGACCATCAACCCGCTGCCGTTCATCGTGCAAGCGCCGCGGCTGTTCGCGGGCAGTATCAAACTCGGAGACGTGATCCAATCCGCCGGCGCCTTCGGCCAGATCGAGGATTCGCTGTCGTTCTTCCGCAACGCCTACGACCGGTTCGCCAGCTATCGGGCCGCGATCATCCGCCTCAACGGGCTGGCGGAAGCCAATGCCAAGGCGCGCACGCTGCCTGAGCTGCGCAGCGTCGCCACCGGCGACGTCGCGATAGAACTCGACGACGTCGAGGTCCGCTCACCGGCCGGCGCGCAATTGATCGACCCGCTCAATGTGCGGCTGGTGCCCGGCGACGCCCTGGTCATCACCGGCAAGTCCGGCTGCGGCAAGACGTCGCTGCTGCGCACGCTGGCCGGACTCTGGCCGTATGCCTCGGGCACGCTGCGCTATCCGGACGGCGGGGACGGAGTCATGTTCGTCCCGCAGCTGCCCTATCTTCCGCTGGGCAACCTGCGCGCCGGCGTGACCTACCCGGCGATGGAGGGCGAGATCGACGACCTGACGCTGCGCGACGCCCTGGCCAAAGTCACCTTGCCCAACCTCATCACCCGGCTCGACGACGTCGAGGACTGGGCCAAGGTGCTCTCGCCCGGCGAGCAGCAACGCATCGCGTTCGCCCGCGTCCTGGTGACCAGACCCAAGGCGGTGTTCCTCGACGAAGCCACCTCGGCGCTCGACGAGGGACTGGAGTTCGCGCTCTATGACTTGCTGCGAAAAGAGCTGCCCGACTGCATCGTGGTCAGCGCCAGCCACCGCAGCACCGTCGAACCGCATCATCACCAGGAACTGGAATTGTTGGGCAACGGCCCGTGGCGGCTCAGCCGCATCGGCGAACCGGTGGCCTCAATGTGAGCGGGCCGCTTTTCAAATCGCGGTAGCTTCTCGACATAGCGTCGCCACGACGCCATGGCACAGGAGCGTTCACCATGGATACCTTCACGCCGTCGATCGACTGGAGCAACGAGGTTGCCGGGTCGCTGTGGTGGCTTGCCGAAGCCTGGACGATCAGCGGCGCGGCCCTGTTGGCCGTCGGGACGCTCATTGCCCGCTACACCACCTGGGGCCGGCAGTTCTGGGAGGTGACCGGCGGATACTTCAAAGGCCACGACAGTTTTCCGGTGTGGGGCCGGCTGGCCCTGCTGCTGATGCTGGTGATGGTCGCGGTGCGGATCAACATCCTGCTGAGCTACTACAGCAACGACTTGTACACCGCGCTGCAGGTGGCGTTCGAGGGGGCCGCCAGCGGCGACATGCGGGTCCGCAATTCCGGCATCCACGGCTTCTGGGTGGCCATCGCGACCTTTGCCGTGCTGGCGATCATCTACATCACGCGGGCCGTGGTCGACCAGTTTCTGATGCAGGAGTTCATCATCCGGTGGCGGGTCTGGCTCACGCACCGATTGATGGGCGACTGGCTAGGTGACCGCGCCTACTATCGCGGCCAGTTCATCGACCACCCCATCGACAATCCCGACCAGCGAATCCAGCAAGACATCGATGCTTTCACCGCATGCTCGGGAGGCATGGCGAACATCCCCTCGAACGGCACTGCCAAGACCCTGTTGTTCGGCGCCGTGCAGGCGGTGGTGTCGGTGGTGTCGTTCGCCGCGATCCTGTGGGACCTGTCGTTCCCGATCACCGTCGCAGGTCTGCAGATTCCGCGGGCGCTGTTCTGGATAGTCATCGCCTACATCACGTTCGCCACCGTGGTCGCTTTCTGGATCGGACGCCCGCTGATCCGGTTGAGCTTCCGCAACGAAAAGCGCAACGCGGTCTTCCGCTACGCGCTGGTGCGGCTGCGCGACGCCGGCGAAGCGGTCGGCTTCTACCGCGGGGAGCGAGCCGAAAGTGTGGAATTGAACGGGCGATTCGCGGGGGTGATCACGAACTATCGCGGCTATCTGCGGCGCAGCGTGGCCTTCACCGGGTTCAACGTGGCGGTGAGCCAGCCGATCGGGCTGCTGCCGTTTTTGATTCAGGCGCCGCATTTGTTCGCGGGCTCGTTCAAACTCGGCTACGTCATGCAATCCACGCAGGCGTTCGGCACGGTTCATGATTCGCTGTCGTTCTTCCGTAACGCCTACGACCTGTTCGCCAGCTACCGCGCCTCCATCCTGCGGGTGCACGGCCTGGTCGAATCCAACGCCAAGACCCGGGCGTTGCCGAAACTGCACACCGCGCCCAGCGTCGACGGCTCGGTCGAATTGGATGAGGTCGAGGTGCGCACGCCGGACGGCCTGCAATTGGTGGCGCCGCTCAGCATGAGACTCGCTCCGGGCGACTCCATGGTGATCGTCGGCCGGTCGGGGTCGGGCAAGACCACGCTGCTGCGCAGCCTCGCCCAGTTGTGGCCGTTCACATCGGGGACGTTGCGACACCCCAGCCAGGACAACGCGACGATGTTCTTGAGCCAGTTGCCATATGTGCCCCTGGGCAATCTGCGTGCCGTGGTGTCCTACCCGGCCGCCGAGGGCGACATCGCCGACCGCCGGCTGCGCGACGTGTTGGCCAAAGTGGCGCTGGCTCACCTGCGCGACCGGCTGGATCAGGTTCAGGACTGGGCCAAGGTGCTCTCCCCCGGCGAACAGCAGCGGATCGCGTTCGCGCGCATCCTGCTCACCAGGCCCAGTGCGGTGTTCCTCGACGAGGCGACGTCAGCGCTCGACCCGGGACTCGAATATTCCCTGTACCAATTGCTCCGCACCGAGTTGCCGGACACCGTTGTGGTATCGGTCAGCCACCGCAACACCGTCGAGCCACATCACGAGCAGCAGTTGGCGCTGCTGGGCGGTGGGGCCTGGCGGGTGGGAAAGGTCGGCGAACGTGGCAGCGTCGCTCCGTGACCCGAGCGTCGAGCCGCTCGTCAGCGCTTGCTGTACAGGGTCTCGATCTCGGCGGCGAAACGTTGCGCCACCACATTGCGTTTCACCTTCAGCGTCGGGGTCAGCTCACCGGTCAAGACGGTGAAGTCGACCGGCAGAATGCGGAACCGCCGGATCGATTCGGCTTGGGAGACGGCCTGATTGGCTTGCTTGACCGCCTGGTCGATCTCACCGGCCAGATCGGGGTCGTCGATCAGATCGGCAACCGACGCCGTCGCCTCTTTGCCGTGGTGCTGCTTCCACACGTCGAAACCTTCCGGGTCGATCGCTATCAGCGCGGCCACGTATGGCCGGTTGTCGCCGACCACCATGGCCTGGCTGACCAGCGGGTGCGCGCGCAACTGGTCTTCGAGGACAGCCGGTGCGACGTTCTTGCCGCCGGCGGTCACGATGATCTCCTTCTTGCGGCCGACGATCGACAAGAAGCCGTCGGCGTCGACCGACCCGAGATCGCCGGTGTGGAACCACCCGTTGACGATCGCCTCGGCGGTGGCCTTCTCGTTACGCCAGTAGCCGGTGAACACCACGCCGCCGCGCACCAGCACCTCGCCGTCATTGGCGATCGCCATGCTGTTGCCGGGTAACAGCTTGCCGACGGTGCCGACCCGCTCTTCGCCGACCCGGTTCACGGTGATCGCGGCGCTGGTCTCGGTGAGCCCGTAGCCCTCGTAGATGGTCACCCCGACGCCGCGGTAGAAGTGGCACAGCCGCTTGCCCAACGGCGCTCCCCCGGAAACCGCCGCATGGCAGTTGCCGCCGAGCGCGGCGCGTAGCTTGCCGTACACCAGCCGGTCGAACAGCGCATGCCTGGCCCGCAGCAGCAAGCCCGGACCGCCGGTGTCCAGGGCCGTGCTCCATTCGATCGCGGTGCGAGCGGCGGCATCGAAGATCTTGCCCCTGCCGCTATCCTGGGCCTTCAATTCTGCTGTGTTGTAGACCTTTTCGAATACCCGGGGCACGGACACCACCACCGTCGGCTGGAACACAGCCAACGTGGACACCAGGTTCTTGATGTCGCTGGTGTAACCGATCGTGACCTTGTTGGCGAACGCCGACATGGACAGTGAACGCGCCAGCACATGCGCCAGCGGCAGGAAGACCAGCAGCCGTTCACCCTTGCGCAGCAGTGTCGGAAAGCACGACGCCGCGCCGCGCGCCTCGTACAGCAGATTCGAGTGGGTGAGCTGGCAGCCCTTCGGGCGGCCAGTTGTGCCCGAGGTGTAGATCAGCGTCGCGGGGTCGGCCGCCCGCAACGACGCCAGCCGTTGGTCGAGTTTGCCGACGTCCACTGCCTTGCCGGCCTCGGCCAGTTCGTCGAGGGCCGTCGGGCCGCTCGACTCGAGCTGCAAGATCCTACGCAGGCTCGGCAGCTCGTCGCTGAGTTCCTTGATCACCTGGGCGTGGGCGTCGGTCTCGGCGATCGCCAGTACGGCCCCGGAATCCTCCAGTACCCAGCGCACCTGCTCGGCCGAGGAGGTGTCGTAGATCGGCACGGTGACCGCGCCCACCGAGAGGATCGCGTAGTCAAGGATCACCCACTCGTAGCGGGTGGCCGACAAGATCGCGACTCGATCGCCGGCGTTCACGTTCTCGGCGATCAAACCCAGTGCCGTGGTGCGGATCTGCTGGGCGGCCGCTGCGCAGGTCACGTCGGTCCACACCCCGTTGACCAGGCGCTGGAAGATCACATGATCGGGGTCGTCGCGCTCGTGTGCGTACACGCTGCCGGCGATGTGGTCGGTGTCGGCGACGGTGAAATCGGCGGCAACATTGAATTCACGCATGGTCTGGGGTCCCTTCCAGCTGGTCGCGATTGGATTCGACGTACGGGTTGCGGTCGCCCGACGAGCCGGTCACCACCGGTGTGGACGGATTTTCGATGACACCTCCTGGCCGCTGCCGCTTGCCGCCGGCAACGCCGGCGGCAAGCATTATCCACCGACGCTAGCCGCCTGCGCAGTTTGCTTCCACATGGCCCGTCAGTGCCTTGGGTTCGCGGGTACTTGACACAGCGGCGCCGTCCGCTGAGGGTCAACGGCATGTCCGTGGTGCGTGGGACCGGGCTGTCCAACTACCCGAAGCTGGTCGCCGAGTTGGGCGGTGACCCGGCCAGCCTGCTGCGGGCAGTGGGTGTCCGGGACCGAGACGTCGGCAACTACGACGCGTTCATACCATTCCGCGCGGCGATCAGGGCGATGGAATCGGCCGCGGAGGCAACTGCTACACCGGATTTCGGGCGCAGGTTGGCCCGGCGACAGAGTATCGAGATCCTGGGACCGGTGGGTGTGGCCGCTCGGACCGCCGCAACGGTGGCCGACGCCTTGTCGATCTTCAACACCTTCATGGCGGCGTATAGCCCCGTTATCCGCATACAGATCACCTCGGCGGCCGATGCGCAGCGATCATTTATCGGAATCCAGTTCCTCCTCGACGAAGCGATTCCCTGTCCGCAGACGCTGGAGCTGGCGTTGGGCGTCTCGCTCGGGGTGTTACGCCTGCTGATGGGCGCCGACTACGCCCCGCTTGCGGTGCACCTATCCCACGACCCGGTTACCGCCCCGGCCGACTACGCGCAGTATTTCGGCTGCACGCCGTTCTTCGCCGAACGCAGGAGCGGATTCACCGTGCGCACCGCGGACCTGAGCCGACCGTTGAACCGAGACGACGTCGCCCACCGCGCAGTGGTCGACTACCTGAGCAGCATCACCCCACTCGGTGCCGGGATCGTGGAATCGGTACGCGCCATCGTTCGCCAATTGTTGCCCACCGGGGCGGCGACCCTCGACCTGGTGGCCGAGCAATTCCACCTGCATCCGAAAACGTTGCAGCGCAGGCTTGCCGACGAAGGAACTACCTTCGCGGTGCTGCTCGATCAGGTCCGCAAAGACACCGCCGACCGCTACCTGCGCACCACGGGTATCAGCTTGTCGCACCTGGCAAGGGAATTGGGCTATGCCGAGCAGAGCGTGTTGACGCGCTCCTGCAGGCGCTGGTTTGGGGCGGGGCCGGCAGCCTACCGAAACCGGGCCCGGCTGCCGGCATTCGCGCGGGCCTGAGCGGCTCACGCGCGGATCGTTTGGCGTCCCCCGGGATATATCGCGGTGTCGGACCGCACGTGTTCGAGTCGATACCGTACGCCGCGATGTAACACGCGATGCTGCAAGGTATCTCGTGAGCATCGGCACGTCGGCGTGATCCGTCCGGCACTCGGCCGGACCGCCCGCCGCCGACGAACCGCGTCCACCATCACGGCACCGGATTACGGCCAGCTACCCCCACTTGGCGGCCTCCGCGGTGTCGCGAGCCAGCATGGCCATGGTGTTGGATTCGTGCGTGCCGGCCATCGACTGATAGGCCCGCATCAGGTCCTCCATGGCCTGGTTCCACTGGGTCTGCCAGCCCTGGTAGGTCATCCCGGTGTCGCCCTGCCAGGCATTGGACAGCGCGGCCTGCTCGTTGGCGACGTCGGCACCCAGGCTGTGCAGCGTGCCAGCATAGCCGGACATGTTCCCGGCGTGCGCCAGCATCGCCGGATAGTTGTACATAATCTGTGACATCACAAGTCCTTTCGACGTTCAACGGTGACAGGGTGCGGCTCAGAAGCCGGTATAGCTGGACGCGGCGGCGGCATCGGCGGCCACATAGGCGCCCGCGGCGTCACCCAG
>NZ_MWQA01000001.1:2854028-2876002 GCF_002086915.1 Mycobacterium persicum
GCGGTGTCGCGAGCCAGCATGGCCATGGTGTTGGATTCGTGCGTGCCGGCCATCGACTGATAGGCCCGCATCAGGTCCTCCATGGCCTGGTTCCACTGGGTCTGCCAGCCCTGGTAGGTCATCCCGGTGTCGCCCTGCCAGGCATTGGACAGCGCGGCCTGCTCGTTGGCGACGTCGGCACCCAGGCTGTGCAGCGTGCCAGCATAGCCGGACATGTTCCCGGCGTGCGCCAGCATCGCCGGATAGTTGTACATAATCTGTGACATCACAAGTCCTTTCGACGTTCAACGGTGACAGGGTGCGGCTCAGAAGCCGGTATAGCTGGACGCGGCGGCGGCATCGGCGGCCACATAGGCGCCCGCGGCGTCACCCAGGTTGGCCTGCGCGATATCCAGCAAGGTGTTCACCTTGGCGGCGGCCTCCACAAACCGGGCGTGCGCGCCCTGGAACGCCGCCGCCGACTCGCCCTGATGAAACGCCTGCGCCGACATCGCCGACTGCTCGGCCTGCCCGATCGTGTGCCGCATCAACGCCGCCTTGGCGGTAAACGCCGACTGCGACGCCACCAACTGCGGAATATGGGCATCCAACAAACTCATAGCGATTCCCTTTCGTGAGCACGGTTATTCTGGTTAGCTGACGCAGCCGGCCATGATCGCCTCCCCCGCCCAACTCGGGTCCCAGGTAGCCGGCAGCATCGGGGCCCGCGCCACGTCGCCTGACTCCTGGGCGCCCAACCTGGTCAAACCTCCTGGCTCTCCGCCGGCCACCTTGCCGGCGGTCCCGGCGAATCCCAACGCCGCAGCGCCCCGGGCTGAGTAACCCGCGCCGGCCGGCGCCGTCGCGGGAGCGGTCGCCACCGCCGAAACCAATCGGGCCGGCGGCGGCACGGCAACAGCGCCGAGTTCGGGCGTCACCGAACCGGCGGCAACCGCGCCCACCGCCGCCGGAGCTGCCGCCACCGGCAGTCCGGCAGCGTTCATCAGCGCCGTGGCAGCCGGAACCAGCGCCGGCGGCAGCGCGGCCAGTAGCGCGCTGGTAGCACCAGTAATCACCCCCGTCGCCAGTGTCGTTGCCGGCGCTCCGCCTTCGGCCACGGTGTAGCCGAGCGCGAAGATCATCGGGCCCCATTCCAGCAGCGCGTTGAATGGATTGGTCCAAAAGGCATTGAGCATCTGCCACAAATTGCCGATCGGGTCCTGCAGGAATAGCGCGTCTTCCTTCAAGACCCACACATTGAACGCCAGATACGCCTCGGCAACCTCCTTCAGGAGCGCCCAGATCAAGTTCCACGGGATATCCCCCACGGTGGATTGGAGAGACGTGGCAGCGGCGTCGCCGGCGCTGCCGACACCAGGCTTGACCAGCAGCGGGGCGGGCGTGATATGCGGCGCCGACGCCAGCGCCGCGACCGAAGCCGCGTGATAGATGCTCATCGCGGCGGCAGCCTGGATCCACATCCGCAGATAGTCGCCCTCATTCAGAGCGATCGGGATCGTATTGATGCCAAAGAAATTCGTCGCCAGCAATACCGCGTGTACGGCGTGGTTGGCAGCCAACTCCGGCAACGTCGGCATCGCCGCGAGCGCGCCGGTATAGGCCGACGCCGCCGCCTCGTGCTGGACGGCCGCCCCGGCGCTGTCCGCGCTGGCCCGCAACAGCCAGGCCAGGTAGGGGATGTGTGCCGCCGCAAATACTTCGGCGCTGGGGCCCTGCCACGCTCCGATCTGAACCCCGCCCAGCAATGCGGTGAGTTCTTCTGCCACCGAAGCGTACTCGGCGCTGATCGACGTCCAGGATGCGGCGGCAACGAGCAGCGGACCGGGACCCGGACCGCTGCTCAGCAACGACGAATGCACCTCCGGCGGAGAGGCGATCCACACTGGAGCCGTCACTGCAAACCGCCGGACCCCAGGTAGCTGCCCGCCGCCGCGGCGTCACCTACCGCATAACTGACGCCGGCCTCACCGACACCGACACCGGACCGGCCGAGTTCTTCGACCCCTTCCGCCATGATCGCCGCGTGCTCGACGCCCTGACCGCTGAAGCCCGCCGCGGTTTGCAGCGACACCGGATCCGCCGCCGGCGGAACTACCGCGGTGATCAACGGCGCGGCGGCCGCCTGCGCCGCCGCGAGCCGAGCTGTCAACGCTTCCACCGCCGCGCTGGCCGCCGCCAGACCTTCGGGCACCACTCGCAGCGTCATTACCGATACTCCTTCCGAGGCGCCTGATCTACCGGCGCGGTACTTGCGACCGAATATAAATCTCATGAACTATAACTCTTGTCAACTGTTGAAATGGGCTACGGTGTCGTAGGTTTCGCGCACGTCAAATTGATTCTTCGGGTGCACGGCCCGGTGGGTGTCGGACACGGGCCGCCCGCTCGCGCGGTTCTCATCGGAACAGGTTCGCCCGCACGGCCATTGCCCTTGGGTGAGCGAAATCCTTTGTGTCGCAGTGACGGAAGTTCCGGGGCTGGCCCGGCCGTCAGAGGCCGACTGCGCGCTCCAGTTCCTTCAGCGAAGTCTCCAGGTGGCCGAGCGTCCGCTGCAGGTGCGGGACGCTGCGGCGGCAGCCGACGAGTCCGAAGTCCAGGCTGTCGGCGGTGCTGGTCAACGTGATGTTGAGCGCTTGTCCGTCGAGCACGAGGGACATCGGGTAGTTGCCGACCATTCTGGCGCCGTTGCAGTATCGCGGCTCGCGCACGCCGGGCACATTCGAGATGCACACGTTGAACGGCGGCGGAGTCATCTTGGTCAGGCCGGGCAAGGTATTGAGCGCGGCCGGGCTCAACAGCAGCAGTGACAGGGCCATCGCTTGCGCCCGAGGCAGCTGTGACAGGACTTTCTTGTTGTCGCGCATCGACGCATGAATGACGTCCAGGCGGTCGGCCGGGTCATCGAGGTGGGTAGCCAGGTTGCACAACACCGCCCCCACCATATTTCCGCCCACCGAGTCGTGATCGTTGCGAAGACTTACCGGCACCATCGCCACCAGCGGTGCGTCCGGCAGGGCGTCGTTGTCGTCGAGGTAGGCCCGCAGCGCGCCGGCGCACATCGCTAGCACGACGTCGTTAAGGCTCACTCCGGCAGCGTCTTTGACCGTCTTGACCCGGTCCAACTCCCAGGACTGGGCCGCGCAGCGCCGCGCTCCGCCGACGCCGACATTCAGCATGGTGCGCGGCGTCCCGAAGGGCAATGTCAGCTGCTGTTCCAGCAACGCCGAACGCGCCAACCGAAGCGTCGACGGGGCAAGCCCGCCAACCGATGCGAGCATTCCACCGAGGCGGTGCAACCGCCCGGGGCGCTGCCGGGCGCGCGCGGAGCGCGCGGGCGCGGGCGACCACGCCGCCCGAAAGTCGGTGTCGTCGCGATCGGCTGAAAGCGACTGTCGCATCAGGGTGAGTCCGGATACGCCGTCGATCAGCGCGTGATGCATCTTCGAGTAGATCGCAAACCGCCCGTCCTTGAGGCCTTCGATCACGTGTGTTTCCCACAGCGGCCGATGGCGATCGAGGAGGTTGGCGTGCAGCCTCGAGGTGAGCTCCAACAGCTCGCGCACCCGGCCCGGCGCCGGCAAGGCGGAGCGTCGCACGTGGTAGCCGAGGTCGACGTCGTTGTCGGTGGACCAGCCGACATTGGCGATCGAGCCATGCAAAGAGCTCGGCCGCTTGCGGAAAAGCGGTGCTATGTCTTGGCATTCGAGCATCGCCCGGTGGGTCTCGCGCACGAATGCCCGGCCGGCGCCCCCAGGCGGCTGGAACAGTTGCAGCGCCCCGACATGCAGCGGATGCTCGCGCGACTCCGCGGCCACAAACAACGCGTCGACCGGTGACATCAGTTCCATACATGTACTCCCCTCATGGCCCCCTGGGCCGGTTAGCGGCCGGTCAGCCCGTCAGGGCCAACTCGGACGTGTCGGCGCCGGCCGACGTGGTGAAGCGCAGGTGGTCATCGTCGACCGGGCCCTCGCGCAGCATTTTTCGGTCCGCCTGGTAGTCCATGCAGACCTGCCATGGTCCTTCGGTGCCCTGGTGGGGGAACTGGGCCACCGCGCGCCGGACGTAGCCGGCGGATAAGTCAAGGAACGGCCGGGTCGACATTGCCCCGGGCACCTGCGGGCAGCAGACATCGTGTCCGTTGGCTTCCATGTGAGCCAGCAGCCGGCAGAAGTGCTCGCATACCAGCCCGACCTTGAGCGTCCAGGACGAGTTGGTGTAGCCGAACAGGTAGGCGAAGTTGGGGACGTCGCTGAGCAGAAAGCTCTTGAACGCCACCTTTTCCGAGACGTCGACGGCGGTGCCGTCCACCCAGAGCTTGATGCCGCCGAATGCCAGCAGGTTCAAACCCGTTGCGGTGACGACGATGTCGGCCTCGATCTCCCGCCCGGACGCCAGCCGGATTCCGCGCTCGGTGAAGGTGTCGATCCGGTCGGTGACCACCGAAGCCCGGTCCTCGCGGATGGCCCGGAACATGTCGGCGTCGGGCACTGCGCACAGCCGCTGGTCCCACGGGTTGTACGCCGGGCGGAAGTGCTCGTCGACCGGATACCCGGCCGGCAGTTGCCGGGCGTTGAGGTGACGGATCAGCCGCCGGGCGGCCTGCGGGTATTGCTGGCAGAACCGCCAGACGAGCCGCTGTTTGGCGACGTTCTTTTTGCGGGTGAGGGCGTAGGCACGGTCGCGACCGACCAACTTGGGCAAGGTGTTGGCGATGCGGTCCTTCGACGGCACCGGGATCACGTAGGTCGGCGAACGCTGCAACATGGTCACGTGTCCGGCGGACTCGGCCATGGCCGGCACCAGCGTGACCGCGGTTGCGCCGCTGCCGATGATCACCACCCGCTTGCCGCGGTAGTCCAGGTCTTCGGGCCAGTGCTGGGGGTGCACGATCTGCCCGCTAAACCGTTGCCGGCCGGGAAATTCCGGCGTATACCCCGCGTCGTAGCGGTAGTAGCCGCTGGCGCAGAAGAACCATCCGCAACTCATGGTCACCCGTTCGCCGCAAGCCTGACCGTCGCGCGAGCGCTCGATCTGCACCAGCCAGCGGGCGTCACGGCTGGACCAGGCCGCCTCGATCACCTTGTGCCCGAACCGGATCGCCGTACCGATGCCGTTCTCGGCCACCGTCTGGCGAAGATAGGACATGATGGCGTCCGCGCTGGCGATCGCCTTGTCGTTCTCCCACGCCTTGAACTCGTAGCTGAACGTGTGCAGATCGGAGTCCGACCGAATTCCCGGATACCGGAACAGGTCCCATGTCCCGCCGATATCGCCGCGGGCCTCAACGATGGCGAACGTCTTGGTCGGCTGCATTGTCCGCAGGTAGTAAGCAGCGCCGATGCCCGAGATACCGGCACCAACTATCAACACGTCGACGTGCTCGATGCTGCTGGATTCCATGCGCGTGTCCTGTTCGATGGGATCTGCCCCGCGGACCTCACCGTCCGAGGGGAGGTGGCTGAACCGTCGAACACACCTTGCCGCACATCACGGCGTCATGTCTTGACAGCAGAGGACATCGTTTTGACAATTGAGGACAGCTATTTGTGGTCTGGACCACATCGACAGCAGGCGTCGGTGACGGCCTGCCGGCGGGAACGTCGAGATTGCTGCCACGGCTGTGGTTTTGGCCCTGGATTCACGCGGCCACAACCCTGGCGGCAATCTGGACGCGGCCCGGCAGGCACAGCGGCCGGAAGCGTGCTACAAGTCGGTCAGGTCGTCGGGCACGTCGACCGAGTGCTCTTTCAGCGTCTCGAGCGGGACCACCTCGAGGGTGCGCTCGTGGGTGGCGGCCAGCACCACCGGAGCGGCACAGCCATCATGGTGGGCCCGTAGCCAATTCATCGCGGTCACACACCAGCGGTCTCCCGGCAGCAGCCCGGGGAAACGGTACTGGGGAACGGGCGTCGACAGGTCGTTGCCGATCGAGCGCTGATGTTCGAGGAATTCTGCGGTCACGACGGCGCAGATGGTGTGTCGGCCCAGGTCTTCGGGGCCGGTGGAACAGCAGCCGTCTCGATAGAAGCCGGTCAGCGGGTCGGTACCGCACGGTTGCAGGGGTCCGCCCAGCACGTTGCGGTCAGGCTGGCGTTCAGGCACCTGCCCAGTATCGCGCTTTCCGGCCGCGGATCCGCGAAGCCGCGACCGGTATGCCGTAGTGCGCCTAGCCGGCCGCCATCCGGAACCCGGGCAGCAGTCCCACGCCGGTCAGGCTGGTGGCCGCGGCGGTGTCGACATCGGTGTACATCCGCGCGATGTCGGCGAAGGCCTCTCCGGCCCGTCGCAGCTCTTCTTGCGCCGCTTGATTGAGGGCCAGCAGCTGAGCGGCCTCCGCGGTGAACGCGGCCACCGCCTGGGCCGAGACTTCGTCGGCCCCGGCGGGCAGCAGCGAGGTCAGCGGGGTCGATGCCGTCGCACCGGCCTGCAGTCCTTGGGAGGCGTTGTCGGCAACCTGCGCACCGATGTCGGCGGCTGCCGGATCGATAGACATCGACTGCATGTGTTTCTCCTGTATAGCGCCAGTCAGTGGTGGTCAACGACGAGGTAACCGGGGCCTTAAACGATGTCAATCGCGATAGTAGTCGTAAGGAATAGTTTTCATCTGCAATTCTCGAAAATCGGTCCTACCCAAGCCCGGATGACGTTCGTTGCGACGTGCCGCCCGCCCAACCTCTGCACAATCCAACGGTCTTAGCACCGTTTGGGTTCACCTGCACCCCAAAAATTTTCGGGGGCCAGCGGGGCCGGCGCCGACATCGGCGATCGCCGTCAAGGGCCGGATGGCCCTCGGGTTCACTGGCTGCGTGTTAGGTTCAGCGGCGTGATACTTACGGGTGCCTTCCTGGCCGACGCCGCCGCCGTGGTGGACAACAAACTCAACGTGCAGGGCGGCGTGCTGTCGCGATTTGCGGTCGGGCCGGACCGGTTGGCCCGGTTTGTCTTAGTGGTGCTGACGCAGTCCGAGCCGGGCAGTTCCGACGACCGGCAGCTCAACATCGAGGCACGCCCTCCCGCGGATGCCGAGGATGCCGAGGCGATACGCCTGCAGTTCGAAGTGCCCGAAGCGGCGGTCGCCGAGTTTCCCGGATTCGCCTTCTTCGAGATCCAGCTGCGCTTGCCCGTCGACGGCCGTTGGGTGTTGGTAGTGACCGCCGACACCGGAGCGATCTCGCTTCCGGTACTGGTCAGCGAGATGCAACCGTCGTTCGGCTTCTGAGCCGACGCGGGACGCTCAGCGCCGCGCGGTGTCGGTGAGCGTCTGCGCGGGCGGCCACGTCTCGCCCGCCGGCCGCATCGACGATCAGACGCAGTCCGAGGCGCCGTCGACGACGAAGACGGCGCCGGTGGTGTAGCTGCTGTGCTCGGTGCACAAGAAGGCGACCGTGGGCGCTATCTCGCCGACTGATCCGAAACGTCGCAACGGAATATGCGCCAGTTCCGCCGCCACCAACTCGGGTGCGATGTGCATGGGTGCGGTCATCGGGGTATCGATGGTGCCCGGTGCTACCGCGTTCACCCGTATTCCCATCGGGGCCCACTTGACCGCGAGATTCCTGGTGATCGAGATGATCCCCGCCTTGGCGGCGCCGTAGCCGGGTACCAGCGGCACCGCTCGCAGCGCAGACATGGATGCCATGTTGACCACGCTGGCACCCCCGGACGCCGTCGACGCTTTCAACGCGCGGCGAAGTCCAACCGTCAATCGGTAGGGACCGGTCAGATTGAGAGTCACCGACGTGTCGAACCCATCCGGCTTGGATTCGTCGAGCCCGCCGGGGAAGTTCGCACCGGCGTTGTTGACGAGCACGTCCAGCCTGGAGAAACGCCGAACCAACTGGTCCACCGAATCGGCATCGACCAAATGCAGCCGGTGATAGGTCATGCCCGACAGGTCTGTCTCGTAATCGGCCGCGGCCGCCTTGGTTCCGGTGACCGCGACCTCGGCCCCGGCATCGCGGAACAGCGTCGCGATCGCGTGTCCGATTCCGCTGGTGCCGCCGGTGACCAGGGCGGTGGTCCCGGTGAAGTCGAAACTCACCCTCGCGGTCATGAATTGCTCGCTATCTGATGCTTGAGCCATGCGCTTTCCCAGAAGTTCGTACTGTCGGCCAGCAATGTCTGGTGCGCTTGGCTGAGCAGTGCGCGCGCCTGATCGTCGGGCACCAACTCGGCGAGGTGGATGGCGTGCAGCGGCCGGCCGGCGGCCAGGTGCGCGCGCGCCCGAGCCAGGAGCGCGTCGGCGCCGGCCAATTCGACGACGTCTGCCGCGACGGCGTCGAAGCCGACGGGGTAGAGCTCGGTCGTCGAGCGGTGATGAAACCAGCCCGAATAGTTCTCCCAGATCGCCCGCACATCCCAGGCGACCTTTCCGTATCCTTGGCCCACGTCGTATTCCGGTGGCAGGCTGATCTCACGCATCAGCGTCACGACGTCCTTTCCGGCGTTCATCCCGGCGACGGTCTGGTCGTGGATGTACTGAACGGCATTGCGCAGCCGGGTCAGTTCGGCGTTGATACGTTCGGCGCCGCTGATCGGCGCGAAGTGACCGGTCACCAGCAGCTCGGGTTGCAGGTCGCGCACCCGCTCGATCGAGGAGATGGCGGTCAAGGCGTCTCGGTAGCGATCGCCGCGAATGGTGACGAGGTTGGGCACGTGCCCGAATATCGGACCGAAGGTATTGCCGCACAGGCATATTCGCTCGTCAGGCAGCCACACCACGAGTGAGTCGGTGGTTTCTCCGCCCGGAACCGCCAGCAGTTCGATCCGCCGGCCGCCGACCTCCAGCGTGAGGGTGTCCTCGAAGTCGAGATCGACGGCCGGGACGCTCTGGGCGGGCAGGCGGCTAGTGCCCAGGCGGCGTTGAATCGCTTCGATGCCGGTCTTCAGCGTGTCCTTGAACGCGAAAGCGCTGCGGCTGGCGCGATACCGGATGAGACGTTCGTTGTCGTCGCGCCACAGGGTCCAATTCTCCTGCGCGACAACGACGGTATCGGCGTCACGGACGCTGTCCAGACCGCCGACATGGTCGACGTGTCCCTGGGTGATGATGATGTAGCGCACCGGTGAGTTGTCGACGGCGTCGAAGTTGGCGCGGTGCACCGGTCCCTCGAAACCCATGCCGGTGTTGACGATCACCCGGCCGTCGCCGGTGGTCAGCAGGTAGGCATTCGACAGACCCGGCGAGCACCATAGGCCCGGGGCGAGCTCCTCGGCCCGTTCGGCGGCCGCCGGGCGTATCTCGTCGGCGCCGGGCCGGCTGAGATAAACCGGTTCGAACATCGCTGCGGTCTCCTTCGTCGGGTCAGGACTCGGCACGGACGTCGAATCTGTCGAAATAGAAGCCGAACCGTTCGCGGAGTTGGTCGGCCGAGATACCGAAGTGGCGTTGCAGGTCGTAACGGATTCGGCCGTGCTTGCCGCGGGGATTGCCGTCCAGGTACTGCTGAAAGCGCCCACGTACCTCGGGGGTCAATTCGACTCCGCCGCGCCGGTAAAGGGTTTCGAGCAACGGCATTTCGTTGCCGTCGAGCCGGTGGAATCCGATGTCGATGCTGCGCTCGGGTGGCACCAGGGCGCGGTCGCGCACGCAGGCGCGCAGCAGCCGATCCACTCGGTCGCTCCAGTAGTCCAGCAGCCAGGCGGCGTCGATGCTGTTACGGCGCAGCCGATCGGAGTAGGCCATCATGGTGATCGCCGACTGGATCACCGCGACGGGATCGCGATGGGTGAACACCACCGTCGCGTCGGGGAAGGTCGCCATCAAGGGGCCGAGTTGTTCACAATGCTGTGGGCTCTTGAGGACCCAGGTGCGCGGGCCGCGCAGAAATGTCAACGCCCGCAACACTTTTTTCAGATACGCGTAGTGGCGGTGTTGGTCAAGCGTCAGATAGTAGTCGCGCCAGTCCGGCACTCGCGCATGCCATTCCAGGACGTAGGAGGCCAGGTCCAGGTCGAGGAGTTCCACCTCCTCCTCGATGGCCGCGGGGAAGCGGTCGTGCATGGCGGCCACCATTGGAGCGGTAACCATGAGCGCGTCGTGCTCTTGCTTGATCCGGGTGTAGCGAGGGTCCACTCCGAAGATGTCGGGGCCCTGGCCGCGGGCCGGAATGGGTTCCTGGCTTTCCCAGTAGGGCAGCGCCCGCCGGCGTGGATCCGCGGCGATCAGGTTGACCAGATGGGTGGTACCCGATCGCGGCATCCCGACCACGATGAAGGGTTTCTCGATCCGGATAGATTCGATCTCGGGATACCGCTTGACCAGGTCGGTCAGCGACAAGCGGTTGCGCAGCAACCGAACCACGCGTTGTCGCAAGGTGCCGCGGGTGAGCTGGGTCAGCCCTGTGTCGCCGTCGATGGCCGCCACGTGCGCGGCCAGCCGGTCACCGAAGCCGTCGGTGTCGTCCAGGTCGGTGACTCCTGCCTGGTCGATCGCCTCGGCCAGCATCTGGTCGACGTCGAACCGGATGTGACGCGACTCGGTGAAGTTCAACACCTGGCGCTGCACGTCGGTCAACGTGGGTGATGTCAGATCGGCGAAGTCGATGCCCTGGGTGTCACCGCCCGTAAGGTCCACCGGGTCCCCGCTCCCACGCGTCGATCGGAGTCGATCGATATGTGCCTCAGACGGTAGCCGGTGCTGGGCCGCGGTAGCACAGGCAGGTCGACCAGCATGCGGCGGTGCGTGCCGGGCCGCCCGGTAGCGTGAAGTCCGCGATAGGAAATGGGGAGGCAGTGATGTCGATACCGAACGAACCTCGAGACCCCTCCAGCGAGCCGCCTTGGGGCGAACAGCCCCATGGCCACGGACCACCGCCCAATCCCCATGTTCCTTCCCAGTGGGGCTATCCGGGTCAGCCGCAGCCCGCCAACCCGGCTTACCCCCACCCCGCTTTCCCCGGCTACCACCCGGCGGGGAACCCGTACGCGCCTTATGGGCACGATGCCGCCAGCGGCGTGCCTTTGTCCGACAAGTCAGCGGTGACCGCCGGACTCTTGCAGCTGTTCTTCGGCTTCCTCGGCATCGGCCGTTTCTACATCGGATCGATTCCGATAGCCGTCACACAGCTGAGCCTTGGACTGCTCGGCATTGTCCTAACCATGTTCTGCCTCGTCGGTTTCCCGATCTTGGTTGGTGTTGTGGTCTGGACCTCTGTCGACGCGATCATGATGTTCACCGGCAGTGTGACCGACGAATACGGCCGAAAGCTGCGCTGAAGCGCCAGGCGCGGCGGCGAAACGGTACCCTGCACCGGAGGCCAGACCAGCGCTCGGTTCGGCAGGAAGGTTGTGCGGTGCTCGTTGTCACTACCAATGACATTCCGGGTTGGGAGATCCAACGTGTCTGCGGCGAAGTCTTCGGGCTCACCGTGCGATCACGAAATGCCTTCTCGCAGATAGGTGCCGGCTTCAAGTCGATGTTCGGTGGCGAGCTTCAGGGCATGACCAAGAATCTGGCCGAGAGCCGCAACGAGGCGATGGTCCGGCTGATGAACGAGGCGCGGAACAAGGGCGGTAACGCGATCATCGGGATGCGATTCGACACCACCGAACTCGGCGACGTGTGGACCGAGATCTGCGCCTACGGCACCGCGGTGCAAGCCGTGCCGGTGACCGAGGCCGCCCGTTACACCGCCTCACAGCTCGGTTACGGCGGGGCGCCGCAGCCGCAACAGCCGGCGCAGCAGCCGGTGCCGCAGCAGCCCTACGGCGCGGGCTGAGACCGGCCGAGAAAGCGCTAGGTTCGGCGGGATGATTGTGGGGGCCTTCCTGGCCGAGGCGGCTTCGGCGGTGGACAACAAGCTCAATGTGTCGGGCGGAGTCTTGTTCCGCTACGCCCTCGACGCCGACCGGTTGGCACAGTTTCTGCTCGTGGTGCTGACGCAGACCGAGACCGGTAACCCGGACCGGCGGGTGGATGTCGAGATCTGGCCTCCCACCGACGACGAGCCGCTGCACATGCATTTCGAGCTGCCGGAAGCCGCCACCGCCGCCGAAGTCGGGTTCGCGATCTTCGGCATCGAGGTGACGCTGCCGGTCGACGGCCGCTGGGTGATCGTGGTGACCGGCGGCGCCGGAGCGATCTCGCTTCCGCTGCTGGTAAGCGGCTAGTCGCGGTGGCCCGGCCTGTGGCCGCGGCCAGGGCCGTCGGGCCTTGCCTACACAGTGCCATGCATGTATACATGCACCGTGGCAACCAAGACGATCTCGATTGATCTCGAGGCATACGAGCGTCTTCGGGCTGCCCGGCGTTCGCCGACCGAATCGTTCTCGCACGTCATCAAGCGTGCGCACTGGCGCAACGAGGCTCCCACCGCCGCGGCGCTTCTGGATGCACTCGCTGAATTGCCGACGGTGCGTGATGATGTTCTCGCGCGCCTCGACGAAGCACAGCACACCGACACACCGCCCGAGGACTTGTGGCGCTCCGGGTGAGCATCGACACGACGTTTCTCATCGATCTGCAACGCGAGCGGTCCACGGGTGACGACGACGGCGCCGCGCACCGGTTCCTCAAACGCTCACCGGATGCCGAACTGTTCCTTTCGACGATCGCGCTGGGCGAGTTCGCCGAAGGATTCGACCGGGCCGACCACCCGGTGGTTGCTGCCATGCGCGAGGGACACACCCTCGTCCCGGTGGATGATCAGATCGCGTTCGTCTACGCAAGGGTGGTGCGGGAGCTACGTCGCCGGGCTGAGCTGATCGGTACCAACGACCTCTGGATCGGTTGCGCCAGTTTGCAATTGGGCATACCCATCGCGACCGCCAACGTCGCCGATTTTCGGCGCATCGATGGGCTCGGCATCGTGCGGTACCGCTGATGTCTTGTGGTGCACTCGTCGCGATGCCTCGTTGCTGCGGTCAGAGCCGGTGGCTTCGGCGCTTATCGAGATAGCGTCCCGCAGCCGATAAATCCCTTCGTCGACCAGCCGCAGCAGAAAATCGACCAGCGGAAAGGGAACGAGCACGCAAGCGTCCAACACCACCGGGAACGCCGACATTGCTCGTTTAATCCCTTACTGCGCCTTCAGAATTGCCTCGATTTCGCCAGCTGCGTCTTGGGTCAGCTCGTCTAGCGCTGCGCGCCGGTTGGCCCGTGTCTGGCGCTGATACTCCAACAGAACATCCGGGCTGACCTTGTGGTGCCGTCCAGCCATTTCGAACAGGATACGTCCGTATTCGAGAAGCTTCACCAGCGTCGGGCGGGAGATGTCCACCAGGTCGGCCGCCTCCTGCGTGGTGAGCTTGCGCTGGCGGGGAATGAGCGAGATGCCCTTGCCTTGCGACAGCGCCAGCACAGGTTGTAGAGCGCGTCGCGCACAGAATCGGGAAGGGTAATCGCCCGCCCGTTGCCGCCACGCACGGAAACCTCCGGAGAGCCGAGCGCTTCCAGCAGCGGCGCGAGGCCTTCCGGTTCTTGAGGTGGTGGAACGGTCCGTTCTTCAACGGCTACGGCAGCTGTTATTGGCTGTTACTGACGCCAAGTAACTGCGGCCGCAGGTCGGTCCACCGCGCGTCCGATTCACGCCCGGACGGGGCCTGGCACCCCCAGCAATTTAGTGTTGACCGGCTGAATCCCTAGCCGATAACCGGCCCAGCATCAGCGTTAAAGACATAGAAAGTCTCGGTCCACTCGTCACGGGTCTCGTGATCAATCTTTATGCGCCACCTGTAGCGCTTGTTGGGTTCCAATGGAAGTCCACTAGCGAAGTACATGACGAATTGCTTCGATGAGCGCACGGTGTTTGGGGGAACGTTCACGCCCGGAACCACCAACCCGCGAATATCAGACTGACAACGCGTCGACACCGACACGCTCGTCACCACGTGAAGATCGAACGGCAACCGAAGCGGCGTCCACGACGACGGTCGTGGACGCCGCTTCTCCTTGCCCTCTGACATTTTCGATTTGGATCTAGACGCGGTTGCGGCGGCACTACACTGTCGATACTCACCAGGGGTATGGGCACTTGGTCCAAATGCGGCCACCGGGCCCCCGTAGCAACCAAAACACCTTTGAACTGCGATACAAAAGGCGGTGGCGGAGGGATTTGAACCCTCGGACGGTGTTAGCCGTCACACGCTTTCGAGGCGTGCTCCTTAGGCCGCTCGGACACGCCACCGTCGAGCAGCTTACCGAACGGGTGGCCGGTCACCCCAATCGCTGGCGGGCGAAGAACTCCTCCAGCGGTACGGCGCAGTCCGCGGCGAGCACACCGCCGCGCACCTGCGGACGATGGTTGAGCCGGCGGTCGCGGACCACGTCCCACAGCGACCCGACCGCCCCCGTCTTGGGTTCCCAGGCGCCGAACACCAGGCGAGCGACCCGCGCCAGCACCAGGGCACCCGCGCACATGGTGCACGGCTCCACGGTGACCGCCAGCGTTGTCCCCTCCAACCGCCAGCCGTCACCGAGCACCGCCGCCGCCGCGCGCAAGGCGAGGATCTCCGCGTGCGCGGTCGGATCACCCAGCGCCTCACGGGCATTCACCGCGCGGGACAGTTCTGTTCCGTCGGCGCCGACGACGACCGCTCCGATCGGCACGTCACGCGGTCCCGCCGTCGTTGCGGCCGCCAATGCGGCCCGGATCAGCTGTTCGTCAGTACTCACCGACGCGGTCAGCGGTCACCGGCCGAGGCGGTCGATCACCGCCGACAACTGCTCGGCGAAGCCCATCTCCCGGGCGATGCGCCCGAGCTGCTCGTCGGCGTAGAGGTCGGTCTCGTCCAGGATGACTCCGAGCACCGCCTCGGGCAGGCCGATATCGGCCAGCAGGCCCAGGTCGCCCTCCTCGAACGGCTCGGCATCCTCGAGGTCGTCGGGATCTATCTCGGCGTCCAGGCTGTCCAATGCCTCGGCGGCGATGTCGTAGTCCAGCGCCGCCGTCGCGTCCGAGAGCAACAGCCGCGTCCCCGAGGGTGCGGGGCGCACGATGATGAAGAACTCGTCGTCGATGTCGAGCAGCCCGAACACCGCTCCGGAACTGCGCAGTTCCCGCAGCTCCGTCTCGGCGGCGGTCAGGCTGGTCAGCGCTTTCCGACCCATCGCCGCGCAGCGCCATTTGCCCTCTTCACGCACGACGGCAACACCGAAACCGTCCGGCGCGTCGGCGGACGGGCCCGGCGCGGAGGCCCGTTGTGCTCCCATGGCCGCTTACGCTAGTCGCTGACCAGGCCCGTGACCAGACGGCCCCGCTGCGACACCGGTGGCCGGCATCACCTGGAACCAGGCACCGACCGGACAAGTGTGCCAACCTTGGGACTGTGCAGACGACACCGGTGTGTGTGCTCGGGCTGGGGCTGATCGGCGGCTCGATCATGCGAGCCACGGCAGCGGCCGGCCGCGAGGTTTTCGGCTATAACCGGTCGGTAGAGGGAGCCCACGGCGCCCGGGCCGCAGGATTCGACGCCAGCACCGATCTTTCCGCGACGCTGACGCGGGCCGCGGACATCGAAGCGTTGATCGTGCTGGCGGTTCCGATGCCGGCATTGCCCAACATGCTCGCCCATATCCGTGAGTCGGCCCCCAACTGTCCGTTGACCGACGTCACCAGCGTCAAATGCGCGGTGCTCGACGAGGTCGCCGCCGCCGGTCTGCAGGCCCGCTTTGTCGGCGGTCACCCGATGACGGGCACCGCCCACTCGGGCTGGGCGGCCGGCCACGGGGGGCTGTTCACCCGAGCCCCCTGGGTGATCGCCGTGGACGACCATGTCGATCCTCAGGTGTGGTCGATGGTGATGACGCTGGCGCTGGACTGCGGGGCTGTGGTGGTCCCGGCCAAGTCCGACGAGCACGATGCCGCCGCGGCCGCCATCTCCCACTTGCCGCATCTGCTTGCCGAGGCGCTGGCGATCACCGCCGCCGAGGTGCCGTTGGCGTTCGCGCTGGCCGCGGGGTCGTTCCGGGACGCCACCCGAGTCGCCGGCACCGCCCCGGACCTGGTGCGCGCGATGTGTGAAGCCAACACCGGCCAGTTGGTGCCGGTCACCGACCGGGTCATCGAGTTGCTGGGCCGCGCCCGCGATTCGCTGGCCGGCCACGGCTCGGTGGCCGATTTGGTCGACGCCGGCCACGCCGCACGTACCCGCTACGAGAGCTTCCCGCGCTCCGACATCATCACGGTGATGATCGGCGCCGAGAGATGGCGCGAGCAACTGGCCGCCGCGGGCCGGGCCGGCGGGGTGATCAGATCCGCTCTGCCAATCCTGGATAGTCCACGATGAATCCCTCGGCGTCGACGGTCACGGTGGTGTCGGCGACCGGTGATCGGAGCTTGATCGCATCCAGCCGTCCCTCGCTGGTGTAGCTGACGGTGGCCGCATCGACGGTCATCTCGGGGACATTGACATAGACCATCGGCAAGGCCAGTGACTCGGCCTTCTCGTGGATCGCGAGGCGCCGGATCGGCAAGGCATTGAAGAACGGACTGAATACCAAGTCGACGTCGAGCGCACCGTTGTACGCCGCGCGCCGCTCGCCCTGGTGGTCGGTGACCAGCCACATGTTCTCCTCGTCGCGGGCGATAGCAAGCTGTCGTTCCCGCTCGGCCAGCGTGACGGTCAGGCCGAACCGCTTGGTGGCGCCGGACTCGTCGGTCTGCAAGTCGTAGTAGGCACCGAAGGCCGGATTTGTTGCGGTGGCCGCCGCCACGATGCGGCCGTTGGCCCTGATTCGCTTGCCGGACACCTGGATTCGTACCGATTCCATGCGGGAGACGTCCTGGGCGCGCCAAGTCAACATCGCCGACCAGACGCGCCGGGCCGGATCCGAGGGAGCGGAGTTCACACCCCTACCGTAGGACGTGTCCGTCGGCCGTGGCCAAATTAGAGCTAACTGTGACGTCAATTTCGCGATTTGGCCGGCTTGCGGGCTTTCTCAGGCGGCCGGTGCCCGGCGCCGACGCCCATACCGCCAACGCCAGCACCGCGTCCAGGACCAACGCCAGCGCAGCCACCATCACCGCACCGACCAGGGCGATGTGGAATTGGCGTTCTTTGATCCCGTCGATCAGGTAGCGGCCCAGCCCGCCCAGACTGGCGTAGGCGGCCACCGTCGCGGTGGCAACCACCTGCAGCGTCGCGCTGCGCAGCCCGCCGAGCAGCAGCGGCATCGCGTTGGGCAGTTCGACCCGCAGCAGCACCCGCGATTCCGTCATCCCCATCGCCCGGGCGGCATCGACGACCAGCGGGTCCACTCCCGCGATGCCTGCATACGTGCCGGCCAAGAGCGACGGAATGCCCAGCAGCATCAGCGCCCCGATCGGCGGACCGATTCCCAACCCGAAAACCAGCACGCCCAGCAACAGCACACCCAGCGTCGGCAGCGCTCGCAGCCCGTTGACCACGGCGACCACCAGCACCTGGCCGCGGCCGGTGTGCCCGATGACCATTCCGATCGGGACGGCGATCAGCACCGCGGCGGCCACGGCCAGCGCGGTGTATTCCAGATGCTCCACCGTGCGGGCGGCCAGCCCCGCGGGTCCGGTCCAGTTAGCTGCCGTGGAGAAGTAAGACCAGGTTTGCTCGAGGAAGTTCGTCGCTTTCATCGGCTACCGCCGACGATGGTGGATCTGATCCGGCGACGGCTAGCCGACGCACGCTCCCACGGTGTGGCCAGCCGGCCGGCCAGGCTCAGCAGCATGTCGATGACGACGGCCAGGGTGAACATCGCGATGATGCCGGCCACGATCTGGTCGCTTTTGTCGGTCTGGTATCCCGCCGTGAACCAGGTGCCCAGGCCGCCGATGCCAATCACCGAGCCCACCGAAACCATCGCGATATTGGTCACGACGACCACCCGCAGCCCGGCTACCAGTACCGGGATCGACAGCGGCAGTTCGACTTTGATCATCCGACGGATCGGTGAGTAGCCGACAGCGACGGCCGCGTCCCGCACCGGTGCCGGTACCGCATCCAGCGCCTCGAGCACGGCCCGCACCAACAGCGCCGTCGTATAGGCGGTCAGCGCGACGATGACGTTGGCCTCGTCGAGGATGCGCGTCTTGATGATCAGCGGCAACACCACGAACAGCGCCAGCGACGGGATGGTGAACACGATGCTGGCCGTCGCCGTGGTCAATCGCCGCAGCACCGACGCGTGCTGCACCGCCAAGCCCAGCGGCACCGCGATCGCCATCCCGATCAGCACCGGAATCAGCGACAGCCGCAGATGGATCACGGTCAGCACCCAGGCGGTGTCGAGGTGGGTCAGCAGATAACGCACGCCTCAGCCCTGCCGTCGACGCGTCACCGCGGCCAGCACATCGTCGGCCAGTACCGCGCCGATCACCTTGCCGCCGCCGTCGACGGCGACACCCATCGACGAGGGCGACGACAGCGCCGCGTCCAGCGCCTGGCTGAGGTTGCCGTTGGGGCGGAACACCGAGCCGACGACGGTCACGGTGTCCGCCAACGCGGCGCCGTTTCGGTGGCGGCGCAGGCCGTTGGCGTCGATCCAGCCCATCGGCGCGTGGCCGTCGTCGACCACCAGCAACCAGCCATCCGGGAGTGGCTTGTCGTGCAGGGAGTTTGCGGGCACGCAGCTGATGTCGTGCAACGGAAGGCCGGCGCCGTCGATGAGCTGCAGCAACCGATAGCCGCGGCCCAGCCCGATGAATTTCGACACAAAATCGTTGGCCGGTCGCGAAAGTAGCTCAGCCGGCTCGTCGCATTGCTGTAGCCTGCCGCCGGGCGCGAACACCGCCACCACGTCGCCGAGTTTGAACGCCTCGTCGATGTCGTGCGTGACGAAGACCACGGTTTTGTGCAATTCGCTTTGCAGACGCAGAATTTCATTCTGCAGGTCGTGGCGGACCACGGGGTCGATGGCCGAGAACGGCTCGTCCATCAACAGGATCGGCGGGTCGGCCGCGAGCGCGCGAGCCACTCCGACGCGCTGTTGCTCGCCGCCGGAGAGTTGCGCCGGGTAACGCGTGGCGACCTTGGGACTCAGCCCGACCCGCTCGAGCACCTGATAGGCGGCTTTGCGGGCGGCCCGGCGCGACTGTCCTTTGAGCACGGGCACCGTCGCGACGTTGTCGATCACCCGTTGGTGCGGCATCAATCCCGCGCTCTGGATGACGTAGCCGATGCCGAGCCGCAATCGCACCGGGTTGACGCCTGCCACGTCGGTGCCGTTGACGGTGACGGTGCCCGAGGTCGGCTCGACCATCCGGTTGATCATCCGCAGCGCGGTGGTCTTGCCGCACCCGGACGGGCCGACGAACACGGTAAGCCTGCCCGGAGGGACTTCGAGACTCAACCGGTCCAGGGCGGTGGTGCCGTCGGCGTATACCTTGGCGACGTTGTCGAAACCGATCATGGCTGGATAGGGTGGTCGAAGCCGTTGTCGCGCAACCATTTCCGCGCCGCCTGGTCGGGATCTACGCCGTCGTTGCCCGACACCGCGGCATTGAGTTCGGCCATGCCTTCGGTCGTCAGCTTCGCTGAGACCGCGTCCAGGACATCCTTGAGGCGATCGGACTTCTTCTGCGAATTGACCAGCGGCACAATGTTGCCGGCCAGAAAGTTGTGTTCCGGGTCCGCCAAGACCACCAGGTTGTTCTGCCGGATCGCCGGCGAAGTGCTGAAGATGTTGGCTGCGTTGACGGTTCCGTCGACCAGCGCGCGCACGGTCACCGCGCCGCCGCCGTCGTTGATGGTCGTGAAATTGGCTGGCGCGATGTCGAGTCTGTACTTCTGGCGCAGGCCGGGCAGCCCGGCCGGCCGGGTCTGGAATACCGACGGCGCCGCGAACTTCACCTCGGCAGAATGTGCGGCGAGGTCGGCGATGGTCGTCAGATTCCAGTTGGTGGCGGTCGCCTTGGTGACGGTGACGGTGTCGGTATCGGAGGCCGGTGACGGCGTCAGGATCGACAGGTCGCCGGGCAACCGCTTGTAAAGCTCCAATTCGACCGCATCCAGCATGGTCACCGTGGAGTCTGGCTGAAAGTACAGCAGCAGGTTGCCGATGTACTCCGGCACCAGATCGATGGAATGGTCTTTGAGCGCCGGTATGTAGGTCTCACGGCTACCGATACCCAGCCGCCGCCCGACGTCGAAACCGTTGGCCTGCAACGCCTGCGCATAGATTTCCGCGACGATCTCCGATTCCGGGAAGTCGCCGGAGCCGACGACGATCGACTTGATGGTGCCATTTGACGACCCGAACGGGTCGGCGTTGCCGCACGCCGCCACCGGGCATGCCGTCACCACGCAGACCGCCGCGGCAAGTGTCGCGCGACGCGCGCGCCGCAGCATCCTCATGCCGGTGACACTATCTTGAGGACGATCGGGGCGCCGCAATCCCGCCTCATGCCCGTTTCCCGCGTAGCTTGGTTTCATTCCGAGCGGGATGGGAAGAAGATGACAGTATGACCAGCAACCCCTCAGGCCCGCGTGAACAGCCACCCTCGGCTCCCAGACCTCGTGTGACCGCCAAGGACCCGGCGTCCACACTGACCCGGGCCGGCGCCCTGTGGTCGTCGTTGATCGCCGGGTTTTTGATCCTGATCCTGTTGCTGGTCTTCATCGCGCAGAACACCGCCTCCACCCCATTCACCTTTTTGGGCTGGCACTGGAGCCTTCCGCTGGGAGTGGCCATCCTGCTGGCCGCCGTCGGGGGTGGGTTGCTGACGGTGGCGGTCGGCACCGCGCGGATCATTCAGCTGCGCCGGGTCGCCAAGAAATCCCACACGCAGGCATTGCGCTCCGCCAGCCCGCCGCCTCGTTGACCATGCGGGCTGGGACCTACTTTTCTGGCTACGGCGATCCGTTGCGCCCAGCTGTGCCGCCAGCCTGGCCGGCGCTGCCGCCTTTGCCGCCGCTTCCGCCGTTGACGCCGTTGCCGCCATTGCCGCCGTCGCCGTATATCGACGCTTGGTAGGTGCCGTTGAGGACCGCCCCGGCATTTCCGCCGTCACCGCCGCTGGCAGCCCCGACGCCGGAACCCGCGTCGCCGCCATTCCCGCCCGAGCCGATGAGCCCGAGTCCGCCGCCCCCGGTGCCACCGTCGCCACCGGTCCCGGTGGGAGCTATACCGCCGTGTCCGCCGACACCGCCCAGGCCGAGCCCCAACCCGCGGGCGACACCGCCATTGCCACCGTTTCCGCCGGTCCCGCCGGTCCCAATTGCGGCCCCACCATCCCCGCCCGCGCCGCCCCCGTATGCACCGAAGAGTGGCATGTCCCCCAAGCCGCCGTTGCCGCCGGCTCCGCCAATGCCGCCGGCCCCGGAGGCCGTCCCACCAGCCCCGCCGGCTCCGCCGAAAGATACCCCGAACCCGAAGAGATCAAGACTGTCGACAAAACCGCCGTTGCCTCCGGCACCGGCGCTTCCGGTGGTAGCTGCCCCGCCGGCGCCGCCCGCACCGCCAAGGTCCAGCGCGATCGCCGCGAGGCCGTAGGAAACGCTGACACCGCCTTCACCGCCGTTACCGCCACTGGTACCCGCACCGCCATGACCGCCGGCACCTGCGATGGCGATATTGATTCCGAGGGGGCCGCTGGCCACGGCCACGCCGCCGTTACCGCCGAGTCCCCCGCCGCCCGTGGACGCGTCACCACCGGCGCCACCGGCCCCGCCCACGCTGAAGACCAGGCTGTCGGCCTTGCCGCCAGACCCGCCGAAACCGCCGAAACCGCTGGTACCGGCACCGGCGGTGCCGCCGGCGCCGGCTATGGCCGCGAGTACACCGTGGGCGCCCCCGCCATTGCCGCCGCCGCCGCCGTTGAGTCCGACGCCGGTACCGGCGTCGCCGCCGTTCCCACCAGATCCGATGAAGCCGAAACCGGTGCCACCGGCACCGCCGACGCCGCCGGTGCCGGCAGTGGCGGCGCCGCCATTCCCTCCGGTACCGCCGATACCTCCGAACAACCCAAAGCTGTCGGCGCCCGTGCCGCCGAAGCCGCCGGCTCCCGTACCGGCCCCGCCAATTCCGCCGGCGCCGCCGACGCCGGCACCCACAACCG
>NZ_MWQA01000001.1:2876102-2891122 GCF_002086915.1 Mycobacterium persicum
GGGCCCACCGGCCCCGCCGATCGCGATGAGTGCGCCGCCGGCGCCTCCGGCCCCGCCGGCCCCGCCATTCCCGGCTCCGCTGGCGGCTCCACCAGACCCGCCGGCCCCGCCGCTACCCCACAGCCACCCACCGGTACCGCCATTGCCGCCTGACGCGCCGGCACCGCCGGCGCCACCGGCCCCACCGTTGCCGAACAGTCCGGCGGACCCACCGGCACCCCCGGCCTTCCCGGGCGAACCTGAACCCCCGTTGCCGCCGTTGCCAAACAACAACCCACCTGGTCCACCGGCCTCTCCGCTCCCCGGCGCTCCGTTGGCGCCGTTACCGATCAAGGGGCGCCCGAACACAGCGGCAGCGGGCGTATTGAGGGCAGCCAGCGTGCCTTGCCCGAGGGTCTGCAGCGGCGAAGCGTTAGCCGCCTCGGCGGCCGCATACGCACCCGCAGCACCGGTCAGCGCCAGCACGAACCGGTCATGCAACGCCGCCGCCTGAGCGCTCAGGGCTTGATACTGCAGCGCGTGGTCAGAAAACAATGCCGCGATGGCCGCCGACACCTCATCCGCGGCGGCGGCCATTAACCCCATCGTCGGGCCGGCGGCTGCGGCATTGGCCGCACTGATCGCCGCCCCTACACCGGCCACATCCGTTGCGGCCGCCGTCAACATCTCTAGCGACGCGATCACGTGCGGCATTTGCTCTCCTCACTGTGGTCAACGTCCTTCACTTAACCACGGCTTCACAGCTATTTCGGCAAATTCGGGAACAGCCGCGTTGAGTGACTAAAGCCGCCTGGACGCACCTGCAAATAGCTATGTTTCCGACGTGTGGCGCCGGCCGGAGCCCGAATACCCCTGAAGCTTCACAATTTGTGATGGCTATTTCAGCTCGATGCTGACCGGAACCACGCCCAACCGGCTGTACTGGATCAGCGCAACCATTGACCCCGATGGCACGCAGGGCGGGCCGGTATTAGCGGACCCCATATTCCTGCCGGTGGGCAAGTTCAGCTGGACCATTATGCCGCAGAATCTCAGCGCCGCCGGGGTGAGCTGGAAGGTATATCAGAACAAGGGGCCCCTCAACGAAGTGAGCATTGGTATCCAAGGCTGGGTCAAATCCTTCAAGCAGGCTCAGGACCCCAGGTCGGATTTAGCTCGCTACGGGATCGCACCCGCCTACCCTATAGACTTCGCAGTCGACGTACTAGAAAATAAGCTGCCCAACGTTTCCTGGCTGGTTCCTGGATATGTGTTCTCCGAGCATCCCTCGTTACCCGTGTCGGCGGGCGCTGTGGCGATATATTGCTGTCAAATCCGGCGGTTTGGGAAAAGACCGCGCTGATCGTCAGCTATGACGAATGCGGCACTTTCTTCGACCATGTAGTACCGCCCACCGCGCCGGCGGGTACACCCGGTGAATGGATATCCAACAGTGTCGACATCAACAAAGTCGACGGATCCGGCGGCATACGAGGGCCGATCGGTTTGGGCTACCGCGTGCCATGCATGGTCATCTCTCCTTACAGCCGCAGCGGCCTCATGGTCCACGATACGTTCGACCACACCTCACAACTGCGATTGCTCGAAACGCGTTTTGGCGTGCCGGTGCCGAACCTGACCCCTTGGCGGCGAAGCGTCACCGGGGATATGACTTCGACCTTCAACTTCGCCATCCCGCCGAACCCGTCTAGACCCAATTTGGGCCGTCCTGGCCTGCAAGCGCTCAAGGCGCTGCCGCAGTGTGTCCCCAACGCCATATTGGGAGGAACACTTGAACTACCCTCGGTAGCAATTCCCTACAAGGTGCCGTATCCGCAAGTCATGCCCCCCCAGGAAACCTCGCCCAGTCGCGGCATTCCCAGCGGTCCATGCTGAACTGAGGCCCTGAATTACACCATCGGCTTGGTGATCTCGGCCAGGCCGCGCGAGATCAGCGGCGACACCACGTCGGGCGCGTCGTCGACGGAATCGGCTTGGCCGCCGGCGAGCTCTGACATGCGCCTGCGGAAATCGATGCCGGCCGCGATGATGGCCAGCTTGAAGTAGCCCAGCGCCATGTAGAACTCCCAATGCCCCAGCGACATCCCGGAGACCAACGAATACCGGTCGGCCAGTTCGTCGGCGGTCGGCAGCAGCGGCGATGTCCAGGCAGCCTGCGCGTTGACGATCAGATCCAGCGCGGGGTCGCGGTAGACGCACATCAGGGCCGCGTCGGACAGCGGGTCCCCCAACGTCGAGAGTTCCCAGTCCACCACCGCGCGCACCGTCGTCGGGTCGTCGGCGTCCAGAATGGTGTTGTCGATCCGGTAGTCACCGTGCACGATCGAGGTTCGGCTTTGCTTCGGAATCGCTTGCTGCAGAGCCGAATGCAGCCTGGCGACGTCGTTGTCGCGGCGGTCGTCGGGCAGGCGCACCAGGTCCCATTGCGAACCCCAGCGGCGCACCTGCCGTTCCAGGTAGCCGTCGGGTCTACCGAAATCGCCGAGCCCGACCGCATTCGGGTCGACGCTGTGCAAGTCGACCAGCACCCGGATCAGTGCGTCGACGCAGCGGTCGATGACGCGACTGCCGAACGCTTCGAGCTGAGCGCGCCGGCGCACCACCTGCCCGGCCACGAATTCGACGATCTGAAACGGGGCGCCCAGCACCGAGTCGTCCCGGCACAGCGCGATGGTGCGCGCCACCGGCACCGGTGTGTCCTGCAGTGCCGCAACGACCCGGTACTCGCGGACCATATCGTGGGCCGACGGCGTCAGCCCGTGCAGCGGAGGGCGCCGCACCAGCCAACTCGTCGCATCGTCGCAGACCCGGAAGGTGAGGTTGGAGCGGCCGCCGGAGATCAACTCACCGCGTAACTCACCGGCGCGCTCGGCGCCGAGCGAACGCAGATATCCGTCCAGTGCGGCCAGGTCGAGGCCGTCGAGTCCGTGATCCGAAGTCACCGAACTTGTTTACCACCGCTGATTGCCCGGCCCCGCACGGCCTGCATCATCGCCGAGCAGGCGCCGGTTCCGGGGCAATAGGTCCCACACATGTTCGGTCGCATTGACCGTCACCACCGTCGCCTGACCAGATCGGGAGAACAACAGCCGGGTCACCGAGGCGTAGTCGATGGGGAATGACAACAGGCGTGCCGTTCCCAGGATCTCGTGCAGCACCACGTTGATCACCCCGCCGTGGCTGAACGCCGCGACGGTCTCGTCCGGATCGGCGGAGACGACGACGTCGTCGACGGCCGCGCGGACCCGCGCGCGGAAGGCATCTTCGTCGACGGCACTGGGCAGCTGCCCCTGAGCCATCCGCGCCCATTCCTGTGGGTTTTCCGCACGGATCTGTTCGACCGGGATGTACAGCGGAAGGTCGCGATCATATTCGGCGAATCGGTCGTCGATGTCGACCGACAGGTCAAGCGCCGCCGCGACCGGCTCGGCGGTCTGGATGGCGCGGCGCTGTGGGCTGCTCACCACCCGCGAGATGGGGAACCTGGCCAGCGCCTCGGGTAGTCGCGCCACCTGGGCTATGCCGGTGTCCGACAGGTCCGGATCCGAACCTTCGCCGTGTTCGCTGCGCAGCGGCAACGCATGCCGGACCAGAAGCAGTTGCATGGGCCAAGCCTTACACGCGGCCTGCCCGGCGCTACGATGCCGCTTGAGAATGTAATTCTCCGAGCCGAGAGCGGGTGTGCGGCCCATGACGACTGTCAGCGGAACGCAGCTGGACGCGGGCGTGATCGGTCGTTGGCTCGACGTAAATGGCGCACCGGGCGGCGGTGCGGAGCCGGAACTCGAGCAGCTGAGCGGCGGGTCCCAGAACACGCTGTACCTGATTCGGCGCGGCGATCAACGCAGGGTGCTGCGGATGCCCGGCCCCCGGGCGGACGCGGGCCGGGTCGACGGGTTACTGCGGGAAATCCGGCTGGTGCGGGCGTTGTCGGGCACCGACGTGCCGCATGCCGAGTTGATCGGCGCCGACGAGACCGGTTCGGTGCTGGGCAAGCCGTTCTACGTGATGGCGGCCGTCGACGGCTGGAGTCCCATGGACGGTGGGTGGCAGGCGCCGTTCGACACCGACCTGGACGCCCGGCGCGGGCTGGCGTTCCAGCTGGTCGAGGGTGCCGCCAAGCTGGGGCGAGTGGACTGGCGCGCCCAAGGTCTCGACGGGTTCGGCCGTCCGGACGGTTTCCATGAACGGCAGGTCGATCGCTGGCTGGGTTTCCTGGCCGCCTATCAGGTGCGCGAATTACCCGGCCTGCAGCAGGCCGCCGACTGGCTGCGCCGCAACCGCCCCGCGCACTACACGCCGGGCATCATGCACGGGGACTATCAATTCGCCAACGTCATGTTCGCGCACGGGGCGCCGGCCCGGCTGGCTGCGATCGTCGATTGGGAGATGACGACGGTGGGTGATCCGCTGCTGGACCTGGCGTGGGCGCTACTGGGTTATGACGGCGACGAGCCGCGCGCCGATGGCTTCTATCTCGACATGCGCGGCATGCCCAGACGCGGTGAATTGCTGGCGCACTACGAGGCGATCAGCGGACTGTCCACCGAGAGCATCGACTACTACCTGGTGCTGGCCAACTGGAAACTGGGGATCGTGCTGGAGAAGACGTACGCGGCGGGGGTCCGCGCGGGGCAGGTCGACACCACGCTCAACCAAACCTTCGCGACGATGGTGCCCCAGCTCATCGCCACCGCGGCCGAACTCGCCGGGGCTCGCTGAAATGGGTTATGCGGAGCAGCTTTTCGACCTCACCGGGCAGGTGGCGCTGATCACCGGCGGCAGCCGCGGATTGGGCCGCGAAATGGCTTTCGCGCTCGCCCGCTGCGGTGCCGACGTGGTGATCGCCAGCCGCAACCTGGACAACTGCGTGGCCACCGCCACCAAGATCGAGGCCGAGACCGGGCGCGCCGCGATGGCTTACCAGGTGCATGTGGGCCGCTGGGACCAGCTCGACGGGCTGGTCGCGGCGGCCTACGACCGGTTCGGCAAGGTCGACACGCTGATCAACAACGCCGGCATGTCACCGCTGTACGACAAGCTCACCGACGTCACCGAGAAGCTGTTCGACGCCGTGGTCAACCTCAACCTCAAAGGGCCGTTCCGGTTGTCGGCACTCGTCGGCGAACGGATGGTGGCGGCCGGGCGCGGGTCGATCATCAACGTCAGCTCCACCGGGTCGCTGCGGCCGGGCGCCGACATCATCCCCTACGCCGCCGCCAAGGCGGGACTCAACGCGATGACCGAGGGATTCGCCCGGGCGTTCGGACCATCGGTGCGGGTCAACACCCTGATGGCCGGACCGTTTCTGACCGATATCAGCAAGGCCTGGAATCTGGAGCAGGCAACCCAGAATCCGTTCGGGCATCTTTCGTTGCGCAGGGCCGGAAATCCATCCGAGATCGTCGGCGCCGCACTGTTTCTCGCCTCCGACGCGTCCAGTTTCACCACCGGCTCGATTGTCCGGGCCGACGGTGGAATCCCCTGAGAGATAGGAGCATTCGCGTGCCTTGGGACTTCTCCACCGAACCGGAATTCGAGAAGAAACTCGACTGGATTCGCGGATTCGTGCGCGACGAGGTGGAACCCCTCGAAGTGCTGTTCCCCGGCTGCGAGTTCCTGCCACTCGACGACCAACGACGGCGGATCGTCGACCCGCTCAAGCAGCAGGTTCGCGACCAGGGCCTGTGGGCACCGCATTTGAGTCCAGAACTGGGCGGGCAGGGCTTCGGCGCGGTGAAGCTGACGCTGATCAACGAGATCCTGGGCCGCAGCTCGTGGGCGCCGATCGTGTTCGGCACCCAGGCACCCGACACCGGCAACGCCGAAATCATCGCGCGCTTCGGCACCCAGGAGCAGAAGGACCGCTACCTGCGAGGCCTGCTTTCCGGTGAGATCTTCTCCTGCTTCTCCATGACCGAACCCCAAGGCGGCGCCGACCCGCGGGTGTTCACCACCCGCGCCGTCCGCGACGGTGACGGTTGGGTGATCACCGGGCGAAAGTACTTCTCGTCCAACGCCTCCGTCGCATCGTTCTTTATCGTCGTGGCGATCACCGATCCTGATGTGCCCGTACATCGGGGCGCCTCGACATTCCTGGTCCCGGCCGGAACCGATGGGTTGACGGTTGAAGCCAACCACCATGTGGTCGGGGCGCTTCCGCACGAACCCGGACATTCCCTGGTGCGATACGACGGGGTGCGGGTGGGACCGGACGCGCTGCTGGGCGAACCCGGACAGGGCTTCCTGATCCTGCAGACCCGGCTCGCCGGTGGCCGGTTGCATCACGCGATGCGCTCGATCGGGATGGCGCAACGCGCCATCGAGATGATGTCACGCCGGGCGAAAAGCCGCTTTACCCAGGGGAGTTCGTTGGCCGACAAACAACTGGTGCAGGCGTTCATCGCCGACTCCTACACCGAGCTGATGCCGTTTCGGCTGGCGGTGCTGCATGCGGCCTGGCTGATCGACACCGCCGGCGAGCATGCGGCGCGAGCCGAGATCGGCGCCTGCAAGATCCTCGCGTCGCAAGTGCTCAAATCGATTGGGCTACGCGCCATCCAGGTGCACGGCGCGTTGGGCACCACCGATCAGCTGCCGCTGGTCAACGTCCTGCTCGGCGGGGTGGCGCTCGGCCTGGCCGACGGGCCCACCGAAGCGCACAAGGTCAACCTGGCCCGGCTGCTGCTGAAGAACTACGACGCCGAAGACGCCGAGCGGCCCAGCGAAATGCTGGACGTGCGCCGTGAGGCCGCCCGTGCCAAGTATGGCGACCTCGTGGATCACGTTCCGGCCCTTCCCTCTTCGCTTTCGTTGTGAACGGGGCCGGTTGATGCGCGCGGTCGTCTGCCGTGCGTACGGTCCGCCCGAGGACTTGGTTGTCCGCGAGCTTCCAGACCCGGTCCCGGGACCCGGCCAGCTCCTGGTGCGGGTGCACGCCGCCTCGGTCAACTTTCCCGACGTGCTGTTGATCGCCGGCAAATACCAGATCCGGATCCCGGTGCCGTTCACACCGGGCAGCGAGCTCGCCGGCGAGGTGCTGACCGCCGGCGCGGGGGCGCCATTTGTGCCCGGGCAGCGGGTTTTCGGGACCACCGCCGTCGGGGCATTCGCCGAGCGGGCGCTCCTGGACGCGTCGTCGGCAACGCTCGTTCCCGACGACGCCGACCTGGCTTCGGCCGCCGCCTTCGGGGTCACCTATCGAACCGCGTACCACGCCTTACGCTCGGTTGGGCAAGTGTCAGAAGGGGATTGGGTGGTGGTATTGGGCGCCGCCGGGGGCGTGGGTCTGGCCGCCGTCGATCTGGCGGTCGCCATGGGTGCCCGCGTGCTGGCGGCGGCCTCCAGCCCGGAGAAGCTGGAGCTGTGCGCCCGGCGCGGCGCGCAGGCGACCGTCGACTACGACCGCGAGGATCTGAAGGCGCGCATTCGCGAGCTCACCGGCGACAGCGCGCGGGTGGTGATCGACCCCGTCGGCGGCCGGTACTCGGAGCCGGCATTGCGTGGCCTGGCCCGCGGCGGGATGTTCGTCACCCTCGGCTACGCGGCTGGCACCATCCCGACGATTCCGCTGAATCTTGTGCTGCTGAAAGATATCACGCTGCGGGGCATGGAGATTCGTACCTTTGCCAGCGACCACCCCGCCGAGGCCAACCGTGACCTCGGCGAGCTGGCGCAGCTATTCGGTGCCGGCAAGATCCGGCCCTACATCGGCGCGCGGTTCCCGTTGGCCGACACCGCCGCGGCCCTGCGCTACGTGTCCGATCGCAAGGTGCTGGGCAAGGTCGTCATCGACGTCGCCTGACATACCGGTTTTACCTGTGCCACAGGAGTTTCAGCGGTTTCGCTCGAAAATTCGAGGTGGCCAAGGACCTGCTGGCCGACGATGTCCTCGTGCGCAGCCTTGGATGTCTCACGCGCTCACCGAGCCGGTTGTCATTCCGTCGCATCGAGTGTGCGATGACGGCTTCGAGCGTGCATGTAGGGCGGAAATGTCGACGGCGGACCGCCCTGACGGCTCACTCGACGCCACCGGCGCACACTCGGCGCCACCAGCGGCCGGACGAAGCTAGGGCGTGACGATGTTGAAAGCCGGATTGGGCCTATCGAGGACACTCAAGAAGGTCTGCAGCACCGTCTCGTCTCCGGATACCTCGAAACCCGGTGAACTGATGTCGCCGAGCGCCGCGTTAACCAGCCGAACCTTGTCGCCTACCGTCACGGTCGCGTTCGCCGTCGCGGGATCGGCGGCGACCCTGCGATGAATCAGCACACCGTTGCGCAGGGTCAACCGATAATTTTCCGCTGGCTCGGTGAAGCTGAAGTCGATCGCGAGGTCCAGGTCCCAGGCACGCGGGCCGTTGATGCTGATGGCCACGACATCGAAGATCTGGTCCAGGGTCAGCTGGTCGAAGAACGTCGGCGACGGCGCCTGCCCCGACGTGCCGAGGTTGCCGTCCCGAAGCTCCGTCGCCCCGGACAGAAAGAAGTTACGCCAGGTCGCATTCTCCGCACCGTAGGCAAGCTGCTCCAGGGTGTCGGCGTAGAGTTGCCGGGCCGCTGCGTGGTTGCTGTCGGTGAACACCGCATGATCGAGAAGCGTTGCCGCCCAGCGGAAGTCGCCATCAGCAACGGCTTTACCGGCCAGCTCGACGACTCGGTCGATCCCTCCCATCGCCTCGACGTAACGGGGGGCGATGGCTTCCGGCGGGTACGGCCACAACCGGCCGGGGTTGCCGTCGAACCAGCCCATGTAGCGCTGGTAGATCGCCTTCACGTTGTGGCTGACCGACCCGTAGTAGCCGTGGGTGTGCCATGCCCGCTCCAGCGCCGGCGGCATCTGGAACATTTCGGCGATCTCGACACCGGTGTACCCCTGGTTCAGCAGCCGCAGCGTCTGATCGTGCAGATAGGAATACATGTCGCGTTGCTGCGACAAGTACCCGACGATGTTGTCGTGCCCCCAGGTTGGCCAGTGGTGTGAGGCGAACACGACGTCGGCGCGATCAGCGAACGTCTCGATCGCTTCGGTGAGATACCCCGACCAGGCACGCGGATCGCGCACCAGCGCCCCGCGCAACGTCAGCAGGTTGTGCAAGTTGTGGGTGGCGTTCTCGGCCATGCACAGTGCGCGGAAGCGCGGGAAATAGAAGTGCATTTCGGCGGGGGCTTCGCTGCCCGGGGCCATCTGGAATTCGATCTCCACCCCGTCGATGGTGTGTGTTTCGCCGGTCCGCCTGACGTCGACGGTCGGCACGATGAGCGACACCTCACCGGTCGAAAGTGTCTGCCCCAGACCGCAGCCCACCTGCCCCTGAGGGCCGCGCGGCAAGTAGGAGCCATACATGTAGCCGGCGCGACGCATCATGGCGCCGCCGGCGTAGATGTTCTCCTGGACGGCGTGCGCGGTGAAACCTTCCGGGGCCAGCACCGAGACCTTTCCGGCGTCGACGTCGGCCTGTGAGGTGACGCCCAGCACGCCCCCGAAATGATCGACGTGGCTGTGGGTGTAGATCACCGCGACGACGGGGCGGTCACCGCCGCGGTGGGTGCGATACAAATCCAGCGCCGCGGCAGCGACCTCGGTGGACACCAGCGGATCGATGACGATGATGCCGGTATCGCCTTCGACGAAGCTGATATTGGAAATATCGAAGCCGCGGACCTGATAGATACCCGGCACCACTTCGAACAAGCCTTGTTTGGCGGCCAGTCTCGATTGCCGCCACAGGCTGGGATGCACCGATGTCGGCGCGGGTCCGCGCAGGAATGAATACGCGTCGTTGTCCCAAACCACACGGCCGTCGGCCGACTTGATGACGCACGGGGACAATGCCGCAATGAATCCACGATCGGCATTGTCGAAGTCAGTTGTGTCATCGCTTGCGGGAACATATTCGCGATGGGCGGACTCGATGGCCGCAGAAGGGGGTTTGACGTTCACCGGCAATACCTTGCCATTAACGCGACGGTCGCCGGAAGATGCTCTCAAGTGACTAACAGGAAATATAGAGGATAGAAATAGTTGCTTAGGACCCTAGACCTTCGTCCGGTTAGCTTGCATACTGCCGGGGCGGTCCTCAAAGCCAGTGGATCGCTACGACGGCAAAGGAGCACAGGTGAAGCGTGGACTGACGGTGGCGGTAGCCGGAGCGGCTATTCTGGCCGCGGGCCTTTCCGGATGTTCGAGCAACAAATCGACCAGTGGCGGCGGAAGCTCCACCAGCGGCGCCACCTCGACAAGCACCGGCGGTGGCGGCGGGGCCGCGGGAACGAAGGTCATCATCGACGGTCAGGACCAGCACGTGACCGGCTCGGTCGTCTGCACGACGGCCGCCGGCAACGTCAACATCGCGATCGGTGGGGCAGCCACCGGCATCGCCGCCGTGCTCACCGACGCCAACCCGCCCGAGGTGAAGTCGGTCGGCCTGGGCAACGTCAACGGCGTGACCCTCGGATACACCTCCGGCACCGGACAGGGTAAAGCCGAGGCAAGCAAGAGCGGCAGCACCTACAAGATCACCGGCACCGCGACCGGCGTCGACATGGCCAACCCGATGCAGCCGGTGAACAAGCCGTTCGAAATCGACGTCACCTGCCCCTAACCCCGGGGGCAGGGCATTCAACAGGGTGACGATGCGGGCGGTTGCCACCCGGCGAGTGGCAACCGCACCGCGGACTCGGTACGCCCGGGCGAGCTGTTGACGGGGATGGTCCCGTTGTGGGCCTTGACAACTGCAGATGCGATCGCCAGACCCAACCCGGTGCTGCCGCCCTTGCGGGAGCGAGAGCTGTCCCCGCGAGCGAACCGCTCGAATACCTCCGACTGCAGTCGTGGCGGAATGCCCGGGCCGTTGTCGACCACCCGCAGCACGGCGTGCGACGGCTCGACAGTCAATCGGGTCGTCACCACCGTGCCGGGACCGGTGTGGATGCGGGCGTTGGCAAGCAGGTTGGCTATCACCTGGTGCAATCGTGCGCCGTCACCGGTGACCACCACCGGCTCCGGCGGCAAGTCCAGCTCCCACTTGTGATCCGGGCCCGCGATGTGGGCGTCGCTGACCGCGTCAACCGCCAAGCGCGAAAGGTCCACTGGTTCACGTTCCAGCGGCCGTCCGGAGTCCAGGCGGGCCAGTAGCAGCAGGTCCTCGACGAGACGAGTTATCCGCTCGGTCTCCGAAGCCACCCGGCTCATGGCATGAGCCACCGCTTCCCGGTCGTCGCTCATGCGTTGCGCGAGTTCGGTATAGCCTCGAATCGCCGCCAGCGGGGTGCGCAGCTCGTGACTGGCGTCGGCGACGAACTGGCGCACCCGGGTTTCGCTGGCCTGCCGCGTCGACAATGCGGCGGCGATATGGTCGAGCATCCGGTTCAGGGCCGACCCCAGTTGACCCACCTCGGTGTAGGGGTTCGCGTCGGTGTCGGACACCCGGACCGGCAATGCGACTTCGCCCCGGTCCAACGGCAAATCGACGACTTCGGTCGCGGTTTGGGCGACCCGCCGCAGCGGCGCCAGCGCCCGCCGGATGATCATCGCCCCGGCGGTGGTGGCGGCGAGCAGCGCGACCGCGGTGACGATGCCGAACATGACCAGCATCCGCAGCATCGTGGCGTCGATGCCCGACATCGACAGGCCGGTGACGATGACGTCGGTGCGGTTTCGGCTCGGGGCCGCAACCACCCGGTAGCGACCCAGGCCGTCGAGGTTCAGGGTCACCGGCGTGCGGCTGCCCGCGATCGCGGCCAGCTGCGCCTGGGCGTTGTCGCTCAGCGCGGCCCGGGCACCACTGCCGGTAAGGTAGCCGGCGTCGATCGTCTTGCCGTTGCTGACCACTGCCGCGACCAAGCCGGCCGGCTGGCCGGGCGCGTCGAGAAACCTGGGGCCGGGGCCGGTCCGCACGTAGCGCGGTTCGTGCCGGCGCGGCGGCTCGGGGTACAGCAACGCCGAGCGGTAGGAAGCCCCGCCGAGCTGGCCATCGAGCTGCGTCACCAGATGGTGGCGCAGGGCCAGTTCGGTGGCCGCGGTGATTCCGATACAGACCAGCACCAGAACGACGACCTGTCCGACCAGCAGTCGCAGGCGCAATGACCAGGCCCGCGGAGCGTTAACCGGCCGGTTTGAGGACATAGCCCGCGCCGCGCAGCGTGTGGATCATGGGTGCGCGACCGTTGTCGATCTTTTTGCGCAGGTAGGAGATGTACAACTCGACGATGTTGGACCGGCCGCCGAAATCGTAGCTCCATACTCGGTCCAGGATCTGGGCCTTGCTCAGCACCCGCTTCGAGTTGCGCATCATGAAGCGCAGTAGCTCGAACTCGGTGGAGGTCAAGGAGATCGGTTCGCCGGCGCGGGCCACCTCGTGACTGTCCTCGTCGAGCACCAGATCTCCGACCACGAGTTGGGCACCGCTGTCGACGGTGGTGACGCCGGTGCGCCGCAGCAGCGCGCGCAGCCGCAGCACGACCTCCTCGATGCTGAACGGTTTGGTGACGTAGTCGTCGCCGCCTGCGGTCAATCCGGCGATGCGGTCTTCCACCGCGTCCTTGGCCGTCAACAGCAGTACCGGCAGGCGAGGATTCTCCCGGCGCAACGTGTGCAGCACCTCCAGGCCGCTCATGTCGGGCAGCATCACGTCGAGTACGACGACGTCGGGCCGCGCGGCGCGGGCCGCCGCGATCGCCGATGCGCCGTCTTGCGCCGTGGTGACATTCCAGCCCTCATAGCGCAACGCCATCGAAACCATTTCGGCGAGAACGGGTTCGTCGTCAACGACCAGGACACTGATCGGTTGTCCGTCGGCGCGGGACATGACGACCCGCTCGGCCGGTGGTCGCGGGCTCGTCACGGTTCCCAGTATCCGCACCGCACTAGGCCGACGCTATGCCGTTGCTATGCGCAAGCTGTGAAAGATCGCGTGGCCACCGTGGGCTCTGGCGGCCACGCGATGTCGGGCGCCGGGCGCTAGTACCAGTACCGCCGGCCGGCGACCGGGCGCCCCATGGAGCCCAGAGCCCAGAGCACGGCTCCGATCACCAGCAAGATGATCCCGAGCACCGTCAGCAAATGGATGCCGAACACGAATCCGAGAATGAGCAAGATGGCACCGACGACGATCATGGCGACTTCCTTTACATCGAGGGGATGTGATCGCCCTGCTGCATTGAGCTGGGCTGCGGCAAATGGCAATTTGTTACTTTCGGGTTGACACCCAGGTAATTCAGGGGGCCCGCGATCACCGTCACCGCAACGGTTCCCGCTGAAGCGCAACTTGTTTGCTCACCTTTGAAGTAGCCTCGCTGCCACGTCGCGAAGACTCCGATGATTAACCACACGAGCACAATCGCCCCGACAACTCCGCGCCCACGCATGGTGACCTCCATTGTGTGTCGAGAAAAATCCCGCAGACCTGAGATACCCGTTGCACGCATGTTCAAACATCGCGCCGAAGCGAACCCCTGCGAATTAGCGGTCGGAATTTCCGCGGGCTGGCAAACTACCGGTGTTGGGCATCGAGCCACTGTGCCGCGCGCCGCTTCGAGGCGCGTGACAGCCAGGCGTCCTGGATCAGTTCGGCCAGTTCGGTGGTGCCGATTTCCGCCAATCGACCGGCCCGGACCAGCACCGACAAATGTCCGTCGAAGTGGGGGGTGGTGAAAAACGGTGACGCCGGATCCTGGGTCAGGGCCAGCTTGTCGGCCTCGGACTCCACCCACAGGATGATGACGTCGGTGTAGCGCTCACCGGTGTCCGGGTCGGTCGCGTCCGGCCGCGGGGTGCGAAAGTACACGAACGACTTGCCGCCCACCTGGTAGATGGGGTTGCCCTGCGGCCCGGCCACCCGGTTGACGTGTGGCATCGACGCGGCGATCCGGTGCACGTCGCCAACGGTGGCGGGGCGGTCAGCCATGACGGCGACAATACCCGCTGACACTCGCCCGGCCTGCCCGACTTCCATGAACGGGATCTGTACCATGGGCGACAAGCCTTGTGGTAGACGGGGATTAGGGGGCCGTGCCTGATACATTGTTCGCCGACGTATCCGAATATCAAGTGCCGGTTGACGACTCATATCCCTATCGGGTGCTGTCCATTCGGGTTTGCGACGGCACCTATCGCGATCACAACTTCGCGCGCAACTATGCCTGGATGCGAGCCGCCTTGGACAGCGGGCGTTTGACCTTGGGGATCGTTTACACCTACGTCCGTCCGAATTGGCAGGCCAACGCCAATACCGTGCGCGCCATGATCGACGCCGAAGGCGGCTTGCACCAGCGGGTGGCATTGATGCTCGACGTCGAATCGGGCGGAAACCCGCCGGGCGACGGGTCGGCGTGGATCAACCATTTGTATTGGAACCTGGCCGATTACGCCGGTTCGCCCAGGCGAATCATCGGCTATGCCAACGCATATGACTTCTGGAGTATGTGGCGGGTGCGTCCAGCCGGCCTGCGGGTGATCGCGGCCGGGTATGGCTCCAATCCCCACCTTCCCGGCCAGGTCGCCCACCAGTACACCGACGGCTCGGGTTACAGCCCGAATCTGCCACAGGGCTGCCCGCCTTTTGGCCGGTGCGACATGAACTCAGCCGACGGACTGACACCACGGCAATTCGCCGCCGCCTGCGGCATCACAGCGAACGGAGGACCGCTGATGGCGCTCACCGACGAGGAGCAGGCCGAGCTGTTGACCAAGGTCCGCGAGATCTGGGATCAACTGCGCGGGCCCCACGGCGCCGGCTGGCCGCAACTCGGCCAGAACAGCCAAGGCCAGAACCTCACCCCCGTCGACGCGATCGCGGCGATCAAGGACGACGTGGCAGGCATGCTGGCGGAGTAGGCCGCGGCAACTTCATCGCCGGTGCCGAAAACCGTTGCGGGGCTTACGCTTACCGCGTCTTCGGGCCAGGTGTCCGGGCGAACGCCGGTGCGGCCAAACGCCGTCGGCGGTTGCTACCCTAGGCTGCCGAACAGCAGGCCGCTGACGCCACTGACGCCGTCGAGGCCACCATTGCCGGGATTTC
>NZ_MWQA01000001.1:2891222-2956574 GCF_002086915.1 Mycobacterium persicum
CCGGCCCCCCCCACCCCGCCGTTTCCGATGAGTCCCGCGGCACCCCCGGCGCCCCCTGCTTGCCCGCCGGCGGTTTGCGAATAGCCGCTACCGCCGTTGCCGTAGAGGAGCCCACCGGCCCCGCCGTTGGGATTGGCCGCCGTCCCATCGGCGCCGTTGCCGATCAGGGGGCGGCCCAACAGCGTCTGGGCCGGCGCATTGATCGCACCCAACACGGTGTCCTGCAGCGCCTGCAACGGCGAGGCGTTGGCCGCCTCGGCGGCCGCATAAGCGCCGCCCGCGCCGTTGAGTGCCTGCACAAACTGGGCGTGAAAGGCGCTCATCTGAGCGCTGATCGCCTGGTAGGCCTGCCCGTGACCGGCAAAAACCGACGCTACGGCCGCCGAGATCTCATCGGCTCCGGCCGCCAGCACCCCGGTGGTTGGGAGGGCAGCCGTCGCGCTAGCCGCGCCCAGCACTGAACCGATCCCTTCCAGATCCGTCGCCGCCGAAGCCAGCATCTCCGGAATCGCCACCAGGTGCGCCATTGCTACCTCCAGCCGTTCGTCGGTGAACTATTGACGGCAGCGTAACTGTGACGTAGACGCAAATTCCGGCATTCCCCTGAACTCATATTTGCCAGCGGGCCGCGGCCCCAAGCTGACACCGCGAGCCGTGCGGAGCCAGCGAATCTGCGATCAGGACGCCGGTCGCTGCGCGGACACGAAAAGTGTTGGTGGCATGGAATCTTTGAGATCGCTGGGCACGCTACGGCCGTAACGGGCCAACACCTCCGACATGGTCCGCGACGACACCTGCCAGCCGTGTCGCGATAGCCAGTCGGCCGCGGCGGTGCGTTCCTCGGCGTACCAGAGGTCGTCGAGGTCGGTCACCTCGACCGTGACCAGCCGGGCGGCGGCGGCTCGCATGCGCTGCATGTCCTCACGCTGGCGCCGCACCAGGTCTGGGTCGAGGAAGCCCTCGCCGGGCGCGTTGCAGGCAAGCCGACTGCCGGGCGGGCTCAGGGCATCGATGCGCTCGAACAAGAGGTCTTGGGCCTTCGCCGAAAGATAGCGCAGCAGGCCCTCCGCCGACCAGGCCGAAGGCTCGGGCGCATCAAACCCAGCCTCCTGCAAGGCCGTTGGCCAATCCCGCCGCAGATCGATCGGAACATTCACCAGGTGTGCCGTCGGGCGTGCGCCGTGCCGGCGCAGCGTTGCGGTCTTGAAGTCCAACACCTTGGGCTGGTCCAGCTCATAGACGACGGTGCCGTCGGGCCACGGCAGCCGCCACGCGCGGGCGTCGAGTCCCGCCGCCAGAATCACCACTTGCCGCACACCGGCGTCGGCAGCGCCCAGAAAAAACTCGTCGAAGAACGCCGTCCGGGTGGCCATGAAGTCGACCATCGCACGAACCCGGGAGCGCACCTCGGGTTCGGCATCGGCCGCCTGGGCCAGCAACCGGGGATCGGCGAAAACCGACCAGATGCCCTCGCCCGCCGCTTCGACGAACACCCGGGCGAACGGATCCTTGATGAGCGGGTTTTCGCTCTCGGTCTCGGCGGCGCGAGCGGCGGCCACGCCCAGGGCGGTGACTCCCACACTCTCGGTGATGTCCCAGGAATCATTGTCAGTTCGCGGCATCCCCACACCCCGTCGGATAAGGTCGGATTAAGTCGGTTTTCGCGAGCCATTCTTCCAGCGGCTGCGGGCTACGATCGCTCGCTATGACACGCACGCCCCAGGAAGTATTCGCCCACCACGGTCGGGCGCTGGCCACCGGCAACCTCGACGAGATCGTCGCCGACTACGCCGACGACTCCGTGGTGCTCACCTCAGCCGGCGTCGCGCGCGGCAAGGACGCCATCCGGCAGGTATTCGTCAGGTTGCTCGACGATCTGCCCGACGCGGCGTGGAACTTGAAAACTCAGATCTTCAAGAACAGCACGTCGCCGACGGCATCGACACGTTCGTGTTCGCCGACGGCATGATCCGGGTTCAGACAGTGCGCTACACCTTGCGCGCCAAGCCTCAGGACTGACTCAGCAGCTCGGCCATCTTCGGGATGATGGCCTGAAGCGCCTTCACCGGGCGAATCATCACCTTGACCGACACGATCTGGCCGTCGTCGTTCCAGTGGAGCATGTCGATTCCGTTGACGTAGATGCCTGCCACGTCGGCTTCGAACTCGAGGATGGCCGAGCGTTCACCGTGCCACTGCTCGACGTAGTGAAAACCGGAGTCGCCGAACAACTTCAACGCCGCAGCCAAATACGCGACCACTTGCGCCCGCCCTTCCTGCGGCCTAAAGACCGCGGGCGAGAAGAAGACCGCATCCTCGGCGAGCAACGCTTCGAGACCATCGATGCGCCCGGAATCGACGATCTCGATCCAACGCTGGAGTACCGGCGACGTCATGGCACCAGAGTAGGTTTTTACAGGTGGACCTGGAAGCGGTGGCCGCATGGATGTCCGAACGGGGACTCGGCGAGGGTCCATTGCAGGACGTCGGCGCGGTAACCGGCGGAACGCAAAACGTCATGCTGCGATTCACCAGGTGCGGCCGGCAGTATGTGCTGCGGCGCGGGCCGCGGCACCTGCGGCCGCGCAGTAACGCGGTGATCCTGCGGGAAACCCGGGTCCTCGCCGCGCTGGCCGGCTCCGACGTTCCGCATCCGCGGCTGATCGCCACCTGCGACGACCCCGGTGTGCTCGGTGACGCGGTCTTCTACCTGATGGAGCCCGTCGAGGGTTTCAACGCCGGTGAGGGGCTGCCGCCGCTGCACGCGGGCGACGCACAGGTGCGGTTCGGGATGGGCCTGGCGATGGCCGATGCGCTGGCCAGGCTGGGCGCGGTAGACCATGTCGCCGTCGGGCTCGCCGACTTCGGCAAACCGGAAGGCTTCCTGGAACGCCAAGTGCCGCGCTGGCTTTCCGAGCTGGAGTCCTATCAGCAGTACGACGGCTACCCCGGCCCGCAGATCCCGGGAATCAAGCAGGTGTCAACGTGGCTGGAGCACCATCGGCCGACGATGTGGACACCCGGCATCATGCATGGGGACTACCACGCCGCCAATGTCATGTTCTCCTGGACCGGGCCGGACGTGGTCGCCATCGTCGACTGGGAAATGTGCACGATCGGCGACCCGCTGCTGGACCTGGGCTGGCTGCTGGCGACCTGGCGCCAGCCCGACGGGTCGAGCGTCTTCAGCCACGCGTTGGGCGGCCAAAGCGGACTGGCCAGTACCGACGACCTGCTGCACCGGTATGCCGCCAACACCACCCGCGACCTGTCGCACATCACCTGGTACACCGTGCTGGCCTGCTTCAAGCTCGGCATCGTGATCGAGGGCACGCTGGCCCGCGCCTGCGCGGGCAAGGCCGAAAAGCAAGTCGGTGATCAACTGCATGCGGCCACCGTGCACTTATTCGAGCGGGCGCTGAACATCATCGAGTCGCGGCGCTGACGTGCGCAGAGCGCGACGACATCCCGGCATCTGATGGCGGCACCTACCGTGGGCCGTGAGCAAGACTCCCATCAGCCTCATGGCCGGGTCTAGTGTCGGGGGCAGCGGCGATGATCGTCCCAGCGCCGCTGAAGGAGGCCGCACATGACTGCGCTGCAACCGGGCACCACGAACGCAGAGTGGGTTCGGGAGGTGTTTCGGCGGGTGTTCGACGAACGTGATTTCTCCCATGCACAAGACTTCTGGAGCGACGACTCGGTCGATTACTTCCTCGCCACCGGTGAAACCGTGCGCGGGGCAGCGGCCTTGACGCAATGGTTCACGGGACTCTTCGCAGCGGTCCCGGATTGGCGGCTGGTGATCGAGAACGTCGTCGACGACGGCACCGGCCAGGTCGTGGTCCAGTGGAAGGGCGGCGGATCGTTCACGGGATCGCCTTTTCAGGACATCGAAGCGACCGGCCGCCGAGTCGAGATTCTCGGATGCGACGTCATCCGGCTGGCGCCCGACGGCCGGGTGGCCAGCAATACCGTCTACTACGACGGTGCCGGATTTGCTCGTCAGATCGGGATGCTACCGATGACAGGCACCCGCGCCGACCGCCTGGTCACCCGCGGGTTCAACGCAATCACCAGGCTGCGTCGTCGCCTCGGGCGGTAGGCCGGAACATCCGGTTTCGGTCGGAAAAGGTCGTGGTCGGGCCAAAACCGCAGTCCCACAAGCTAATTCCGCATCCATCGGATGAATTGGGAACGCCTTGACGGGCGTCGCGCCGGCAGGTCGGCGGTCAGTTAGCGTTAGCCAGTCGTACGGTGATGCTGACGCGTCCCTCGTTGTCGCGCTGCGCGACGCCATGCCCGGTGTGCTCTGTCCCGTCGAGCCGCAGCGTGAGCGGGCCCCCGTTGCCGAGGAAATTCCGCCACCACGTCTTCGCCTCGGGCATCTTGACGCTGATGATGACCTGGTTACCGGCGCGTCGGTATGCGACCGGGATGGTGAAGCTGCGTCCGGAACGCCGCCCGGTATAGCTGAGCAGGGCGATGTTGTGGTTCACCAATCCACCCAAGCGTGCCGAAGTGGCCACCGCGGCCACCGGCGCGTTGAAAGCCGGCGCGGCGCGCATGAGAAGTCGTCCAAGCGTTTTCGGTCGTACGATCACGATCACTATCTCCCTTCAGGTAGGGGACGGCCTCAGGTCTGGGACCGTGCAGTCCGTCGCGGCCGGTGTGGGTCAGACGATCAGCGTCAGGCACAGCGCTGCCAGTGCCACCCCCTGCAGAATGGCGCGAGCGTTGATAATGCTGTCCCAATTGGACTGCAGCAACCGGGCATTCGTCGGGAGCCGGCCGGCGGTAGCGGCGGAGGTGAGCTGGCGGTTAATCGGCGCGCTGACCCGCACGTAAAGCGCAATCCACGCCAGCAGTATCACCACGGCACCGACCACCGTAATGGTTGGCGTCCATTGACCGGCAATCGCGAACAGTGCGGCACTTGCGACGGCAGCCACAACCCCGAGAACCCCAGGTACGGGCATCCGCCGGTCGCCGTAACGATGCACCTGGCCCATTACCGCCACCAGGGCGCGCTCGTCCACCGCGGCCAGTGCTGGTCGCTGAACAAGCGCGCAGAACACGTCGGTGCCGTACACCACCGCAGTACCCAGCACCGAGATTATTGCCAACATCTTGGCGAGCTCGATCACCTCGAACCTCCTATCGGGTCGTCATTGGTAGCAATGCTAGCGGTTAGTCGCGCTCGTAACAATAGCATTACTAATGTATCTAGCGATGCTATGGTGAAGCATGGCCATCAATGAGCGCCGGGCTCGCGAACACGCCGCGCGTCGTCGACTGATCATCGCTACGGCGCGGCAATTGGCGGAAGCCGAGGGCTGGGAAGCTGTCACCACCCGTCGGCTCTCCGAGGAGATTGAATACAGCCAGCCCGTGTTATACAAGCACTTCTCGGGTATGGATCACATCGCTGAAGCCGTGGCGATCGACGGGTTCGCCGAACTGGCCGAGGTGCTGTCGTGCGCCCGTCGCGGACGACGGACTCCCAAGGCGACGCTGAAACGAATCGCACATGCCTACATCGAGTTCGCCGAGAAGAACCCGGCGCTCTACGACGCCATGTTCATCCGGGCAACCACATTGCGATTCGCCGACACAGCTACCCCACCCGAGTTGTCAGCGGCCTTCGAAGAGCTACGTCAAGCAATCACAGAAATTGCGGACCGACAGGACGTCGACACCCTGACGGAGGTGTTATGGGCGGCGCTGCACGGACTCGTCGCGCTCAACCGCGCGGGCCGATTGCGCCCGGGGCAACACGGCGCTCGAGTCGAGCTCCTGATTAGTCAGTTCACTCGTGCAACCCACGCTACTGAACCCGACCGGCGCGCTCCCCCCAGCAGAAGAACTTCAAGATCCGTCGCCGATTCGTAAGTCCACGATCAGTTCGGCGCAGCTACCCGCCGGCGAAGTCAAGCCGCCGGACGGAACCAAATGCATTTCCGCGAGAGATTTGTCAAATGTCCTCGTCCCGAGGCGCGCATACTGGTCGCCGTGAATCCCCTAACCCGTTCATTCCGCGTCGGACTCCACGGCGTGATTGCTGCTGCCGTCGTCTTCACAAGTGCTGTCGGCTGCGGGGGCGATCGCAATCGTGCGGAGTCCACACCAGGACCGACACCCGCGCCCATCACGCGGTCAAGCCTTCCGTACGACAACACGCCGGACGTTGCCGCGGCGGATGAGCAGAGTTTTGTCAACGCCACCAACGGTTTCGGGCTGGACCTGTTCCGGCGCATGTCGGCGGCCAGTGAAAAGAACCTGGTCTTCTCTCCGCTGAGCCTCGGCGTCGCGTTGTCGATGGCCTATGCCGGTGCCGCCGCTGACACGGCGGCTCAAATGAAAACCGTGCTGCGCGATCCGTTTGGCAATGACAGCTACTACCGTGCCATGAATCAGCTGCTGCTCGAGCTTCGTTCACGCAACCGCGCTGCGATCTCTGCCGAGGACCCGCGGAGCATCGAACTGGCGATGGTCGACGCGGTCTGGCTGCAGCGTGGCATGTCGGTTCGCGCGCCGTTCCTCGACATCCTGGCTACCCAATACGATGCCGGCGCGCACCTCGGCGACTTCAAGGGCAACCCCGACGGCGAGCGGGTCACCATCAACAACTTCGCCAGCGACGCGACGAAAGGGCAGATCAAAGACCCGATCCCGCCGGGCGCGATAGACGAGTTGACGCGTGTCGTGCTGCTGAACGCGGCCTACCTCAAGGCGAGCTGGGAGAGCCCATTTCCGACACAAGACACGCGCGACGGCAGCTTCCGCGTGACTCCGCAATCAGCGGTCACCGTGCCGATGATGCACAAGGCGAGGTCGCTGCCCTACGTGGCCGGGTCGAATTTTCAGGCAGTGGAACTCCCCTACGTGGGCGGCGACCTCACGATGCTGATCGTGTTGCCGGCGGAGGGACAGCTCCAGGCGGTTCGCAACGGCATGGACGACGCTTGGTTCCGTAACTTGGCCTTTGTGCAGGGGCCCGTCGTGCTGAGTTTGCCCAAGTTTCGTATCACCTGGGGACCCGAGGAATTCAAGGAGACTTTGGCGGCAATGGGGATGCCGCGCGCATTCGACGAGAAGCAGGCGGACTTCTCCCACATCACCACTGACGAACAGCTGAAGATCACCCACATACTGCAGAAGGCCTTCGTCGGGATCGACGAGTTCGGTACGGAAGCCGCAGCCGTTTCAACGGTGATCGGCGGAGGGTTTGGTCCGGTCGAAGAGGTGACGGTCGATCACCCGTTCCTGTTCGCGATTGTCGACAAGACCGGCGCAGTGCTCTTCGCGGGACAGGTGATGGATCCGCGCTGAGGCATGGCGGTGCGGCACATCGATGAGATCGGCCGGCCTTCCCGGCACAGCCGCCCGACTTACCCGCGCGACCGCGACGCATGGTCGACGACATCGCTAAGTCTCACAGTTACTGTGATAATGTGGAACTGTGAAAAATATTACCGTCGCCGTCCCCGACGAGGTCTACCGGGCGGCACGGATTCGGGCGGCAGAACTTGGCCAGTCGGTAAGTACGCTGGTGGCGGGATATCTCACTTCACTTGCTGAACGCGACGCCGCGTTTTCGCGGCTCGAGGAACAGCAACGAAAGATCCAGAATGAGATTCGCCGGTTTCGCGCCGCAGATCGTCTGAGCCGCGACCAAGTCCACGCCCGTGCGGTTCATTGACACCAATGTCCTGCTGTACGCGATCTCCCGCGATCGCCATGAGCGGGAGAAGGGCAGGCGTGCGAACGAAATCCTGGCCGACCGCGACCTCGCGGTTTCCGTTCAGGTTCTTCAGGAATTCTACGTTCAGGCAACGCGCAGCAGCAGGCCCGATCCAATCAGCCACGAGCAGGCCGTCGGGCTGGTGGAGTCGTTCATGCGGTTTCCCGTCGCCCCGATCACAGCTGAACTCATGCTCGCAGCTTTTGCGACTGGTAGGCGATTCCGCGTCTCGTATTGGGACGCCGCAATCCTGGAAGCCGCCCGCTCTCTTGGCTGTGATGTCGTCCTATCCGAGGACTTGAGCACCGACGAAGACTACGCCGGGGTACGGGTAGTTAACCCGTTCGCTGCCAAGGAGTGAACGGCATCGTTGAAGCCGCTGCCTTCAGCTGGCTCGCGAAATGCGGTTCGTGACTTCTCCGGCGGCTAGGCCGCCGGCTTCTTCTCACGCTGTTTGAGCATGGTTGCCGCCGACTCACGAAAGCTAACGATTGTGATTAAGCAGGAGATAGACGTCGAACTGAGCACTGCCGGGGCACAGGAGTCGCTTGCGTCGACGTCTGCCGCTCACCTGGCTTATGTCGGCAAAGACGGGAGGCCGAGGGTGATCCCGGTCGGGTACTTCTGGACCGGTGAGGAATTCGTCATCGCCACCGCTACCACGTCTCCGAAGGTAGCTGCCTTGTCCAGCTCCGCGAACGTGGTTCTGTCCATCGATTCCTGGGACACCCCGAAGACAGCGCGGGCGTTGGCGATCCGCGCACATGCCAGCGTGAACATCGTCGACGGTGTGGTTCCGGAGTACCTGGCCGCAGCCCGCATGGCCATGGATGCCGACGCGGCCGCGAAGTTTTAACAACAGGTACGCGACACCTACGAGCGGATGGCAAGAATCGCAATCACGCCCACGTGGGTACGGTTTCTACGATTTCGGCGCCGGTCGTATGCCCCGGTTCCTCGAGAAGCTGGCTATCTACCCGGATGAAAAGCGCGCCCGAAGAGATTCGAACTCCCAACCTTCTGATCCGTAGTCAGATGCTCTATCCGTTGAGCTACGGGCGCTTGTGTTCAGTTGTGTTCCCCGACGGATCCAGCGGAGGCGAGAGGATTTGAACCTCCGGTCCCCTTGAAGGGGGACAACTCATTAGCAGTGAGCCCCATTCGGCCGCTCTGGCACGCCTCCATGGACTTCCTGAGGGTACCCGATGCCGGGAACCCGGAGCCGCCGGACGCTTAGCGTACACAGCTGCCACATATGCTGTCGACGTGCCTGCCCGTCTGCGACCCGTACTGGACGGGCTGCCAGTCTATGTTCCCGGCAAGACGGTGCCCGGGGCGATCAAATTGGCCAGCAACGAGACCGTGTTCGGCCCGCTGCCCGGTGTGCGCGCGGCCATCGAACGGGCCACCGAGTCGATCAACCGCTACCCCGACAACGGCAGCGTCGAACTCAAGGCGGCGTTGGCCAAGCACGTAGACGTCGGTCCCGAGCACGTGGCGGTCGGGTGCGGTTCGGTCAGCCTGTGCCAGCAGCTCGTTCAAATCGTCGCCTCGGTGGGCGACGAGGTGATCTTCGGCTGGCGCAGCTTCGAGCTCTACCCGCCGCAGGTTGCGGTCGCGGGCGCGACCGCCGTCCCGGTGCCGTTGACCAACCACACGTATGACCTCGAGGCGATGCTCGCCGCGGTCACCGACCGCACCCGGCTGATCTTCGTGTGCAATCCGAACAACCCGACGTCGACCGTTGTTCCCCCGGACGCCCTGGCCGACTTCGTCAAAGCGGTTGCGCCACACATCCTGATCGCGATCGACGAGGCCTACATCGAGTACGTCCGTGACGGCATGGCCCCCGACAGTCTGGAATTGGTCCGCTCCCACGACAACGTGGTGGTGATGCGAACCTTCTCGAAGGCGTACGGGCTGGCGGGGTTACGCGTCGGGGATGCGATCGGCCACCCGGACGTGATCGTCGCGCTGGACAAGGTCTACGTGCCGTTCACTGTGTCGAGCATCGCGCAGGCGGCGGCCATTGCCTCGCTGGATGCCGCCGACGAACTGCTGGCCCGCACCGACGCGGTGGTCGCCGAGCGCATCCGGGTGACCGCGGCGTTGCGCGACGCCGGATTCACCCTGCCGCCACCGCAGGCCAACTTCGTCTGGCTGCCGCTGGGAGCGCGCACTCGCGACTTCGTGGAAAACGCGGCCGCCGCGCGCATCGTGGTCCGCCCCATGAGCAGCGACGGCGTCCGCGTGACCGTGGGTGCGCCGGACGAAAACGACGCCCTGCTGCGATTCGCCCGCAGCTGGCGGGAAGTCGATGCTCGGTCGATCCCGTGACGGCTATCAGGCCGGGTTGCGGCCGGTGAACGCGACAAGCCGATGCAGCGCGCTGGCGTGCTCGGGAACCTCGACCGGCGCGTCAAAGCCGGCGGCGCCGCGTTCGTGCGGCTTGATCAGCGTGTGCGCCAATCCCAGCACGTACTCGGCCAACGAATCGGCCACGCGCACCTCACGTCCCACTGCCGTCGCGTAATCCCAGGCGTGGACCAGGAATTCGATCGAAAAGACAGACACCGCCACCCTGGCGGACATCGAACCCGGGCCCAGCGACACCTCACCTTCCAGGCCGCGGCGGTGCCAGGCATCCAGCGCCGGCCGAGCGGCACCGATCACCAAACGCTCCACCGAGTCGGTGTCCTCTCGCATGGAGAATTCCGCATCGACCATGCCGCCGAGAACCATGATCGAGTTGAGCAGATGCCCGGTCAGCCCCTTGACGTCATACTCGGTGCACGGCGTCTGCTTGGCCCGATCGTCGGCGGCGATGGTGTGCAGCACCTGCTGCAGGACCCCGAGTGAGGCCTCGGCACTTTGCAGCTCGTCGGTCGGTGGAGAATCTGGTCCGGGTCGCAAATCGGAGAACATACTCGCCACGCTACGGTCTCGGGCATGGGCGAAACATACGAATCCGTCACCGTCGACATCAAGGACCGGGTCGCGCAGGTGACCCTGATCGGGCCTGGCAAGGGAAATGCGATGGGCCCGGCGTTCTGGTCGGAGATGCCCGAAGTGTTCGCAAAGCTGGACGGCGACCGCGAGGTGCGGGCCATCGTCATCACCGGCTCCGGTAAGAACTTCAGCTACGGCCTCGACGTCCCCGCGATGGGCGGCTCCTTCACCGCGCTGCTGTCCGGCGACGCCCTGGCGGGCCCGCGCGCGGAGTTCCACGCCGAGGTCAAGCGCATGCAGAACGCGATCAGCGCGGTCGCCGACTGCCGCACCCCCACCATCGCCGCGGTACACGGCTGGTGCATCGGCGGCGGCGTCGACCTGATCTCGGCGGTGGACATCCGCTACGCCAGCGCTGACGCCAAGTTCTCGGTGCGCGAGGTCAAACTGGCCATCGTCGCCGATGTCGGCAGCCTCGCCCGGCTGCCGTTGATCCTCAACGACGGCCACTTACGCGAACTGGCGCTGACCGGCCGCGACATCGACGCTGCCCGAGCCGAGAAGATCGGCCTGGTCAACGATGTCTACGACGACGCCGAGGCCACGCTGGCCGCGGCGCACGCCACCGCCGCCGAGATCGCCGAAAACCCGCCGCTGACCGTGCACGGCATCAAGGATGTCCTCGACCAGCAACGCATTTCCGCCGTGTCGGAGAGCCTGCGCTATGTCGCCGCGTGGAACGCCGCGTTCCTGCCGTCGAAGGACCTGACCGAGGGCATCTCGGCGATCTTCGCCAAGCGGCCGCCGCAGTTCACCGGGGAGTAGGGCCTGTTGCCCGGTACAGCGGCGAGATTGCCGCCATGGCTGTGGTCGCCATCCGGGGCACAGCCATAGCGGCAATCTCGCCGCCGCTATAGCCGCTAGAGCCACGTACCCTCGCGAAGGTGGCAGAGATGACCCCCGACGGAAAGATCCGCGTCCCCGCCGACCTGGACGCCGTGACGGCGATCGCCGACGAGGACCGCTGCGACATCGACAGCGCGGCCGTCGAACGGATCTGGCAGGCCGCCCGCCACTGGTACCAGGCCGGAATGCACCCCGCTATCCAGGTGTGCCTGCGGCACAACGGAAACGTGGTGCTCAACCGGGCGATCGGCCATGGCTGGGGCAACGCTCCGACCGATCCACCCGACGCGGAGAAGATTCCGGTCAGCACCGACACCCCGTTCTGCGCCTACTCGTCCGCCAAGGCCATCACCGCGACCGTCGTGCACCTGCTCGCCGAACGGGGGCACTTCTCCCTCGACGACCGCGTCTGCGAGTACCTGCCCACCTACACCAGCCACGGCAAGGACCGCACCACGATCCGCCACGTGCTGACCCACAGCGCCGGCGTCCCGTTTCCCACCGGCCCCCGGCCGGACGTGACCAAGGCCGACGACCACGAGTACGCCCTAGAAAAGCTCGGCGAATTGCGGCCGCTCTACCGGCCCGGGCTGGTCCACATGTACCACGCGTTGACGTGGGGTCCGCTGATGCGCGAGATCATCTGGCGGAGCACCGGTAAGGAAATTCGCGACATCCTTGCCACCGAGATCCTCGACCCGCTGGGCTTTCGGTGGACCAACTTCGGTGTCGCCAAGAAAGACCTCCCGCTGGTCGCGCCCAGCCACGCCACCGGGCGGCCGTTGCCGCCAGTGATCGCCGCGGCCTTCCGCAAAGCCATCGGCGGAACCGTGCATGAGGTCATCCCGTACACCAACCAGCCGCTGTTTCTGAGCACCATCGTCCCGTCGTCCAACACCGTCTCCACCGCCAATGAGCTGTCGCGGTTCATGGAGATCCTGCGCCGCGGGGGCGAACTCGACGGGGTGCGAATCATGCGGCCCGAGACGGTACGCAACGCGGTCAAGGAATGCCGGCGGCTACGGCCCGACGTCGCGACCGGTCTGATGCCATTGCGCTGGGGCACCGGATACATGCTGGGTTCGACGCGGTTCGGGCCATTCGGGCGCAACGCGCCGGCCGCGTTCGGTCACCTCGGCCTGGTCAACATCGCCGTCTGGGCCGACCCGCAGCGCCGCCTGGCGGCCGCGGTGATCAGCAGCGGAAAACCCGGCAGAGATCCCGACGCCGGCCGCTACGGGGCGCTGCTGAACACCATCGCCGCCACGATCCCACCGGGTTGACCTCGCCGGCCGGCGGGAACCCTGCAGCCATGTCTACCTACCGAGTGATCAACCCGCACGGCGAGGTCGTGGCCACCAAGGAGATCGGCAACGCCGACGACGCACACGCGTGGTTCGTCGATAACAAGGCCGACAAAACCGAGCTCGGCTGGCGGATGGAAGTCGATATCGACGGCGACTGGCGATTCTTCGACCAGACCGACGGGGACGGGGCTTAGCGGGTTTGTCGGGTTTGTCCGCCGACCTGCCCGGCAACCCGACAAGTATGCAATCCGACCGCTTCCGCCAATTGTTGGACACGCCTGGACCGTTCGCGTCGATCTATTTCGAGGACTCACACGACACGCATGACGCCGCCGATCAGTTGGAGCTCAAGTGGCGCGGGCTGCGCGAACAACTCGAGCAGCAGGGCGTGGCCGATTCCGTGACCGCCGACATCGAGCAGGCCGTGCTGGAGCTGCGCCCACCGATCGGCCGAAGCGGGCGCGCGGTGATCGCCGGCGCAACGGGCGTGGTGGTCAACGAACATCTGTTGCGCCCCACCAGCACCCCGGTGGTGCGCGTCTCCGAACTGCCCTACATCGTTCCCATCGTCGAACATGGCTTCGACCCACCGAACTACGTGCTGGTCGAGGTCGACCACACCGGCGCTGACATCACCGTGCGCAGCCACGGCACCCTGCGCTCGGAAACCGTCGACGGCGGCGGTTATCCCGTCCACAAAGCCGCCGGCGCGGAGACGGCGGGATATGGCGACCCGCAGTTGCGCACCGATGAAGCCGCGCGCAAGAACGTGCGCGCCGTCGCCGACCGCGTCACCGAATTGGTCGACGAGACCGGCATCGACGCGTTCTTCGTGGTCGGCGAGGTGCGATCACGCTCCGACCTGCTGGCGGCCCTCCCGGAACGGGTACTCGGCCGGGCGGTGCCGCTGAAGGTTGGTGCGCGCCACAGCGGGTACGGCCTCGACGAGGTGCAGGGCGCCATCGAGTCCTGGTTCGTCCGGCGCCGACTCCGGGCGATCGACGATGCCGCCGAACGATTCGGCGCCGAGATCGGCCGCCGGTCCGGACGCGCCGCGGAGGGTCTGGGCGCCGTCTGTTCGGCGTTGCGGCAGGGGGCGGTCGACACGCTCATCGTCGGCGACATCGGAGACGCCACGGTGGTCGCCGACGAGACACTGAGCAGCTTCGCCCCCAACGCGGACGTGCTTTCCGAGCAGGGGGCCGCGCCGGCCAAGACGCTGCGCGCCGACGAGGCGTTGCCGCTGCTGGCGATCTCGGTCGGGGCCTCGCTGGTACGCACCGACGAGCGGTTGGCTCCCACCGACGGGGTTGCCGCGGTGCTTCGGTATGCGCCGACGCTGCACTGAACGGCGGTGTCCGGGTTACCTGGATTCACGACATCGTTCGCAGCAGGCGCCGTAAGCGCAGCGCGAGGTCGAGTTCGGTTGCCGAGCTGGTGGTATGCAGATCGACATCGAGCAGCGTTTCGATCCGTTGCAATCGCTGCTGGACGGTGTTGGTGTGGACGTGGAGATGTTGGGCCGCCGCCCGGATGCTGCGGTCTCGGTCCAGGTAGGCCTCGAGGGTCGGGATGAGACTCGTGTGACGATCGGTGTCGTGCTCTTCCAGTGCACCCACGCGGCGATGCACGAAGTCGCTCAGCTGGGCGCGGTCGGGGTTGGCCAGCAGTAGTCCTACGAAGCCGAGGGTGTCGATGGTGGCCGGGCCGTGTCCGGTCAGCGTGTCTTGGGCCGTGGCGCAGTCCAGCGCTGCTGCGTAGTGCTGCTCGATGTCGCTCGGTCGGGTAGCGGGACCCGAGGCGCCAACCGCTACGAGCAGTCCGGCCTCGTTGAAGGCGGTGGCGACATCGGTTGCCGCGGCGTGTGGGTCGGCCAGCGGAAGGATGGCGACGAGGTGGCCGTCTATCTCGCCGGAAAGCCCGCCGACTCGGTGCGCGTGTCCGCGAAATAGTGAGCGGGTCTGACGTCGGCGATCGGACAGCGTCGACGTGACGAGGACGACGTTCGGCCTGCTGAGCTCCAGGCCCAGGCTCGCAGCCTGTCGGTCCACATTATCGAGCCGTCGACCGCGGACCAGGTCGGTGACCAGGTCGGCAGACGAGCGGAACTGGGCCTCGGAGATGGCGTGCATGGTGGCCAGGAGCAGGGCGGTCGCGGTCGCCGCGCGCTCCAATAGCAGGTGTTCCATGTCGAGGAGATCATCGCGTTCGACGACCAGCACCGCGAGCGGCTCACCGCCGGAATGGGCAGAAGCTGCCCACAGCGGCGCCCCGCCCTCACCTGTGACATGCGCGGTCCGGCCACCGGCAGCGATTCTGTCGAGGTCGCCGCGAGCTATCACGGGCCGCCACGACAAAGGCGCCGCGGCGAGGAGCACACCCTGCGGGTCGAGCACGGCGGCCTTCGCTCCCAGTAGTTCGTTCATGGTTTCGGCGACCGCGTCGATCCCAGTTCCTGGTAGCAGCAGGGCCAACAGCCGGTCATGAGCCTGAGCACCCCATTCGAGCTGAGAATTCACCCGGCTGAAGTTCTCGTTCGCTTCCTCGAGCGCGATGCGAGACCGGCGTGCTTCTTCGTGACGGCGGGCCGCCGAGACGGCCACGGCTGCCAAAGAAGCGAGCGATGTCAGCAGGTCGACTTGTTCGTCGGTGACGCTGACGGGCCGCCGCCAGCTCACCATGAGCACTCCGAGCGGCTCCTGCTTGTCGAGCATCGGCGCTCCAGCCATCGTGACGAGATGGTCTGCTCGAACTGAGGCGTCGCCGGACGGATCATGTTCGATGGCAGGGTCGCTCAGATAATCCTTCGTGACGTAGGGGCTCCGAAGACGCAGCACAAGTCCGGTGAATCCCGCTCCGGCGGGTGTGTGCTGAAGACGGAACGTCTCCGTGCGGGCGCCAGTGGTCGCGCGGATGGTCGAGAACTGCTCGCCGCGATCCACGAGGTTGAGATGGGCGACCTGGCTGCCGATCAGATCGCGAGTCGCCTCGACGATGACAGCGAGCAATTCCTCTAAAGCAGCGGTGCCCAGCAGCCGCTGCGCCGTCTGCAACAGCCGGTACAGCTCGGTCTCCCGGCGAAAGTAACCGGCGTAGTCGGACCGGATGCCCTCGATCGGTGCCTGCAACGAGGAAAGATCCGGCTGTTCACCCGCCTGCGTCAAGCTGTCGGCCAGTCGTGCGATCGCCCGCGTGGTATCGCTCGCGGCGGCTCCGGCCCGGCAGGAATCCAGAAGTGCAGCGATGTCCGCCACGACCGTGGACATGTGTGTGTGAACCTATCCAGATCCATTGAATAATAGTTTTACAACTATATTGCAGGCGTCATGGCCGCCGTAGGTTTGTGCCTCATGACGCATGACAGTTCGCATGGCCAATCTCCTTCGGCGACCGGTCCCGCCAAGTACCTTCCGCTCGAGGGCATCCGCGTCCTCGACCTCACCCGGGCGCTGTCGGGTCCGTTCTGCACCACGCTCCTGGGCGACCTCGGCGCCGACATCATCAAGGTCGAGCCGACCGGCGGCGACATGATCCGCCGCTGGGGGCCGCACGATCGAGGCACCAGCCTCTACCACGTCTCGGTCAACCGCAACAAGCGCTCCATCTCCCTCGATCTCCGTTCGGAAGACGGCAGGGCCGTGCTGCGCCGGCTGGCCGAGCACGTCGACGTGATCGTGGAGAACTTCCGTCCCGGCATCCTGGCGGACATCGGCCTCGACGCCGACTGGCTCGACCGGCACGCGCCGGGCGCCATCGTCGCCAGTGTCAGCGGGTTCGGGAGTAGCGGACCGCTGCACCGTGAACCCTGCTTCGACCAGATCATCCAGGGCATGGGCGGCCTGATGTCGCTCACCGGCGAGCCGTCCCGTGACGGGGTGCGGGTGGGCCTGCCGATCGTCGACCTCCTCACCGGCATGTTCGCCGCCGTCGGCGTTGCGGCGGCGCTGGCCGGGCGTACCCGGGGTATTACGACCCGCGCCGTCGGCACCTCCATGCTCGAGAGCGTCCTGGCGGTCCTCACCTTCCAGGCGCAGAATTACCTGTCCAACGGCATCGTCCCCGAACGCGTCGGGAACTCCCATCCGGTCCTGGCACCCTGCGGCGTGTTCCAGACCGCCGACCACGCGATCAACATCGCCGCAGGCACCCAGGCCCACTTCGAGCGGCTCTGCCGGCTGGTCGGCCGCGAGGATCTGATCAACGATCCGCGCTTCTGCGACAGCCCGAGCCGGCTGCGCCATCGCGAGGAACTCGACGCCGTCATCGCCGGGGCTCTGGCCACGGCGGACTCGGCGCATTGGGTCCGCCTGCTCCGTGAGGCCGACATCCCGGCCGGGCCGGTCCACGACATGGCGGGCGTGTTTGCCGACCCGCAGGTGCGCGCGGTCGACGTCGTCGAGAGCGTCAACCACCCCAGCCTCGGCACCGTAAACCTCGTCCGTGGCCCCCTGCACATCGACGACCAGCCGTGCTCCGTGCGGCTGGTGCCTCCCCTGCTCGGCGAGCACAGCAGAGAGATCCTGCGCGAGTTCGGTGTGTCCGAGACCGAGATCGCCGGTCTGGTCGCCGACGGTGTGCTGCTCGCACACGGCGAGATGGCCGAGGTCACCCGATGAGCGAGATCCGGTGGAAGATCGACGGTCCGCTGGCCACGGTGACCGTCTCGCGCCCGAATAAGCGCAACGCCCTGACCGCAGCGATGTGGACCGCGATCGCTGAACTGGTCCCGGAGCTCGCCGAGACCGACGGGGTCCGGCTGATCGCGCTGCGGGGGGCCGGCGGCTACTTCTCCGCGGGGGCCGACCTCGCCGACGTGCTCGCCGCGACCAGTGATCTCGACGCCGCGACCGCGTACTGCCGGATCGTCGTCGGGGCATTGGCCGCCGTCGCCACCTGCCGGATCCCGACGATCGCCGCCGTCGACGGCCTCGCGGCGGGCGGCGGCGTCGAGCTGGCTCTGGCGGCGGACAACCGGATCGCGACTGCCCGCAGCACGTTCCGGCTGCCGTTCGGCGCGCTGGGGGTTGTCCCCGATGGCATCACACTGCGCAGGCTGACCACCATCGTCGGCGATGCGACCGCCCAATGGATGATGCTGACCGGCCGGCCGATGGACGCGGCGAATGCGCTGCGCACCGGGCTGATCGACGACCTGGTCACGGACGTGCCGCTCGACACCGTTCGCCGCATCGCCGAATCCGTGGCCAACCACTGCTTCCCAGCCCTGCTGCGAACGCGGGAACTGGTCAAACCCACGCTCGACGCCGCACGGATCGAGCGCGACGCCGAGGAGATGGCGCGCTCATTCGTGTCGGGACACGTCCGGGAAGCCGTCGTCCGCTTCACCGAGGAACGTTTCCGCTGCGCCGAATCCGCGGCAAGTACCACCGCGAGCTAGGAACCGCCATGTCGGTCCCCCGTCGCCGAACGGCCCCAAGCTCCGGTGCCAAACTCGCAAACCGCCCCAAATGGCGGTGGCGGAGGGATTTGAACCCCCGGACGGTTTTAGCCGTCTCTCGCTTTCAAGGCGAGTGCATTAGGCCGCTCTGCCACGCCACCGCTGCTTAGGGTAGCGGTTGTAGCGTGGCCCTCATGCGTGCCATCGTCGCCGAATCGGCGGAGCAACTGGTTTGGCAGGAAGTGCCCGATGTCTGCGTGGGCCCGGGCGAGGTGCTGGTCAAGGTCGCCGCGGCCGGGGTCAACCGCGCCGACGTGTTGCAGGCGGCCGGAAAGTATCCGCCGCCGCCGGGCGCCAGCGAGACCATCGGTATGGAGGTCAGCGGCACGGTGGCCGACGTGGGTTCCGGTGTCTCGGATTGGGCAGTGGGACAAGAGGTTTGCGCGCTGCTGGCGGGCGGTGGCTACGCCGAGTACGCCGCCGTTCCGGCCGGCCAGGTGATGCCGCTTCCACCGAAAGTCGGTCTGGTCGACGCCGCAGCACTTCCCGAAGTCGCCTGCACGGTGTGGTCGAACCTGGTGATGACCGCCCATCTGAGCCCGGGTCAGCTGCTACTGATCCACGGCGGCGCCAGCGGCATCGGCACCCACGCGATCCAGGTCGGACGCGCTCTGGGCGCCCGGGTGGCGGTCACCGCGGGGACGCCGGAAAAGCTGGAACTCTGTCGCGAGCTCGGGGCGCAGATCACCATCAACTATCACGGCGAGGACTTCGTCGCGCGCCTCAAACAGGAAACGCCCGGCGCCGACGTGATCCTCGACATCATGGGCGCGGCCTATCTGGACCGCAATATCGACGCCCTGGCCGTCGACGGTCAACTGGTGGTCATCGGCATGCAGGGCGGGGTCAAGGCGGAGCTCAACCTGGGCAAGTTGCTCACCAAACGGGCCCGGATCATCGGCACCACGCTGCGGGCCCGGCCGGTCACCGGTCCGAACAGCAAGAGCGCCATCGCGTCGGCGGTGACGGCCTCGGTCTGGCCGATGATCGGCAACGAGCGGGTTCGTCCGATCATCGGCACCCGCCTGCCTATCCAACAGGCGGCGCAGGCGCATCAGCTGATGTTGTCGGGCAAGACGTACGGCAAGATCCTGCTGACCGTCTAGCCCGACTCAGCCCAGGGACGCCAGCGCGCGCACCAGCTGGTCCACTTCGGCCGTCGTCGAATAGTGAGCCAGCCCGACGGTCACCGCGCCGCCCACGTCATTGGCGCCCAACACGTCCAGCGCACGGGAGTTGGCATTCGCGATCGCCAGGATGCCGTTGTCGGCCAGGCGCTGTACCACCCGATCGGCGGGCACGTCCTGAAATGCGAAGCTCAGCACCGGTATCCGCGCTTCCGGGCGGCCGATCAGGATCACCAACGGCAACGACCGCAACGACACCATCAAGTAGTCGAAGATCCGGTTCAGGTAGGCCGACGCCGAATGCATCGACACCGACAGGCGTTCGCGGCGAGTCCCGCGAGCCGACTCGTCCAGGGAGGCCAGGTATTCGATGCTGGCGACCACGCCGGCCAGCAGCCCGAACTGGTGCCCGCCGATTTCCAGCCGCGCCGGACCCGTGGCATACGGATTCGTCGACACCGAGGCGAAGGTGTTCAGCAGCGCCGGCTCACGGAAAACCATCGCCCCGACCGGCGGCCCGCCCCAGCCGACGGCGTTGACCGCCACCACGTCGGCCTCGGTTTCCTTGATGTCGATCAGCCGGTACGGGGCGGCGGCGGAATGGTCGACCACCACCAGACCGCCGACGTCGTGGACCAGCTTGGTCATCGCCCGCAGGTCGGTGACCGCGCCCAGCGTCCCCGACGCCGAGGTGACCGCCACCAACCGGGTCGACTTGCTGATCAGGCTCTCCCACTGCCACGTCGGCAGCTCACCGGTCTCGATGTCGACCTCGGCCCACTTCACCTTGGCGCCGTAGCGGTGGGCCGCCCGCAGCCACGGCGCGATGTTGGCCTCGTCGTCGAGGCGGCTGACGATGATCTCGTAGCCCAAGCCGGCGCGCGAGGACGACGCCTCCGACAACGACGACAACAGCACCGCGCGATCGGCGCCCAGCACCACGCCGCCCGGATCGCCGTTGACCAGATCGGCCACCGCCTCACGCGCGGCATCCAACACGGCGGCGCTGCGTCTCGCCGAGGGGTGCGCACCCGCCATGCTGGCGGCAGACCGGCGAAATGCCGTCGACACCGTGGTCGCGACGGAGTCGGGGATCAGCATGCCGGCCGGCGCGTCGAAGTGCACCCATCCGTCACCCAGCGACGGGTGCAACCCCCGCACCCGGGCGACGTCATATGGCATGCCAGCCACCCTAATGCTCTCGCTATATCTGCAAATTGGTGACGGTCGTGGGCGCCCCATCGACGTTGTAGCCGTTACGGCTTCCCGAGCCAGGACACCCGGCCAGCCATACTAGTCCAGTGAGCTTGTGGTTCGGAACGCTGATCGCATTGGTATTGCTGATCGCGCCCGGGGCAATCGTCGCACGGATCGCTCAGCTGAACTGGCCCACCGCTATCGCGGTGGGCCCGCCGCTGACATACGGCGTCATCGCCCTGGCGATCCTGCCCTACGGCGCGCTGGGCATCCCGTGGAACGGCTGGACGGCACTGCTGGCCCTGGCCGTCGTGGCCGCGGTGGTCACCGGCCTTCAACTGGTGCTCGGCCGCTTTCGGGACCCGGACGCCGAGGCGCGGTCGGTCGGTCGCGGTCCGGCGCTGACGGTCGCGGCCGGGGTGCTGTTGGGGGTGCTGTTCATCAGCTGGGCGGCCTATCGCGGGATCCCGCACTGGCAGTCCATCCCCAGCACCTGGGACGCGGTGTGGCACGCCAACACCGTGCGCTTCATCCTCGACACCGGCCAGGCGTCGCCGACCCATATGGGCGAGCTGCGCAACGTCGAAACCCACGCGCTGCTGTACTACCCGTCGGTGTTCCACGCGCTGGCGGCGGTGTTCTGTCAGCTCACCGGCGCCGCAGCCACCACCGGTTACACGCTGAACTCGCTGGCCGCAGCGATCTGGCTGTTTCCGGTGAGCGCGGCGGTACTGACCTGGCGGGTGCTGCGCTCCCGGTTGGCCGAATGGCCAGCCACCTCGGCCTCCGCGGAGTGGCTAACCGCCGGGGCTGCCGCCACTGCGGCGGCATTGTCGGCGTCGTTCACCGCGGTGCCCTATGTCGAGTTCGACACGGCGGCGATGCCCAACCTCGCCGCCTACGGGGTCGCGGTACCCACCATGGCGCTGATCACCTCGACGTTGCGCCACCGCGACCGGATCCCGGTGGCCGTGCTGGCGTTCGTGGGTGTCTTGTCGGTGCACATCAGCGGCGGCGTTGTCGTCGTGCTGTTGGTGTCGGCCTGGTGGCTGTTCGAGGCGCTGTGGCGTCCGGTCCGCGGCCGGCTGGCCGATCTGCTGACCCTGGCCGGCGTGGCGGTGATTTCCGGGCTGATCATGTTGCCGCAGTTCCTCAGCGTCCAGCAGCAGGAAGACATCATCGCCGGGCACTCGTTCCTCACCTACCTGAGCAAGAAACGTGGCCTGTTCGACGCCGTTTTCCAGCACTCCCGCCACCTCAACGACTTCCCGGTGCAGTACGCCCTGATTGTGCTGGCCGCCATCGGCGGGTTCATGCTGCTGGTCAAGAAGATCTGGTGGCCGCTGGCGGTGTGGTTGCTGCTGATCGTGATGAACGTCAACGCCGGCACCCCGCTGGGCGGTCCGATCGGAGCGGTGGCCGGCGGGCTCGGCGAATTCTTCTACAACGACCCGCGCCGGATAGCGGCGGCCACCACACTGCTGCTGATGCTGATGGCCGGCATCGCCGTGTTCACGCTCGTCATGCTGGCGGTGGCCGGCGCGAAACGACTGACCCATCGGTACCGGACGCTGCCCCAGTCCTTCTGGACCTCGGTCACCGCCGCGCTGCTGATAGCGATCTGCCTGGTCAGTACCTGGCATTACTTTCCGCGGCACCGCTTCCTGTTCGGCGACAAGTACGACTCGGTGATGATCGACCAACGCGACCTCGACGCCATGGCCTACCTGGCGACCCTGCCCGGCGCACGCGACACCCTGATCGGCAATGCCAACACCGACGGCACCGCGTGGATGTACGCGGTGGCCGGCCTGCACCCGCTATGGACCCACTACGACTACCCCGTGCAGCAGGGCCCCGGCTACCACCGGTTCATCTTCTGGGCCTACGCGCGCAATGGCGATGCCGATCCGCGGGTATTGGAGTCCATCAAGGCGCTCAATATCCGCTACATCCTGACCAGCAGCCCGACGGTCCGGGGGTTCGCCGTTCCCGACGGACTAGTCTCTCTGGAGAAATCGCCGTCGTGGAAGAAGATTTACGACAACGGCGGAGCCCGGATTTTCGAGTGGCGCGGGCAGGGCTTGACGACGCACTCCTAGTCGACGCGTAAGAGGATGGTGACTGGATTGACTACCGGCAACGACGACCAAGATGTCGAGGGCGTCGAGATCATCGGTGGCGAACCGCGGTTCATGGCGATAGCCGAAGACGACTCCGACGAACGTTCGCTGACCGACCTCGTCGAACAGCCCGCCAAGGTGATGCGAATCGGCACCATGATCAAGCAACTGCTCGAGGAGGTCCGTGCCGCGCCGCTGGACGAGGCCAGCCGCAACCGGCTCCGCGATATCCACGCCATCAGCATCCGCGAGCTCGAAGACGGCCTGGCGCCCGAGCTGCGCGAGGAACTCGACCGGCTGACGCTGCCGTTCAGCGAGGACGCCGCGCCTTCGGACGCCGAATTGCGGATCGCGCAGGCACAGCTGGTCGGCTGGTTGGAAGGTCTGTTCCACGGCATCCAGACCGCGTTATTCGCCCAGCAGATGGCTGCCCGCGCGCAGCTGGAGCAGATGCGCCAGGGCGCGCTGCCCCCCGGCGTCGGCAAGCCGGGTCACGGCCACGGCCACGGCACCGGACAGTACCTGTAGACCGTGTCCAAGGGTCCGCACATCGAGACGCGCGATGCGTGGGTGGAGTTTCCCATCTTTGACGCCAAATCGCGTTCCCTGAAGAAGGCCTTCCTGGGCAAGGCTGGCGGCGCGATCGGCCGCAACAGCTCCAACGTCGTCGTCATCGAGGCGTTGCGGGACATCACCATGTCGCTCGAACTCGGCGACCGGGTGGGCCTGGTCGGCCACAACGGAGCCGGGAAATCGACTCTGCTGCGCCTACTTTCAGGCATTTACGAGCCGACGCGCGGCTGGGCGAAGGTCACCGGCCGGGTCGCGCCGGTCTTCGATCTGGGCATCGGCATGGACCCCGAGATCTCCGGCTACGAAAACATCATCATCCGCGGCTTGTTCCTGGGTCAGACCCGAAAGCAGATGCAGGCCAAGGTGGACGAGATCGCCGAGTTCACCGAGTTGGGCGAGTATCTGTCGATGCCGCTGCGCACCTATTCCACCGGTATGCGGGTGCGGCTGGCGATGGGCGTGGTGACTAGCATCGACCCGGAGATACTGTTGCTGGACGAAGGCATCGGCGCGGTGGACGCCGAATTCCTCAAGAAAGCCCAGTCGCGGTTGCAGAGCCTGGTCGACCGTTCCGGAATCCTGGTGTTCGCAAGCCATTCCAACGAATTTCTGGCCCGCCTGTGCAAGACCGCGATGTGGATCGACCACGGCGTCATCAAACTGACCGGCGGTATCGAAGACGTGGTGCGTGCCTACGAGGGTGCGGACGCGGCCCGGCACGTGCACGACGTGCTGGCCGAGACGGCGAACACCGGCATAGCGCAACAGCCGCTGGCGCAACAAGTGTCCGGGGATGAGTGAGTTCATCGTTGCCGTCGTGGTCACCCACCGGCGCCTCGATGAACTCGCCGTGTCGCTGGAGGTGCTGAGCACCCAGACCCGGGCGCCGGATCACCTGATCGTCGTCGACAACGACGCCGACGACCGGGTCCGCGATTTGGTTGCGGCCCAACCGATCCCCACCACGTACCTCGGTTCGCGCCGAAACCTGGGCGGCGCAGGCGGTTTCGCTCTCGGCATGTTGCACGCGCTGGCGCTGGGCGCCGATTGGGTGTGGCTGGCCGACGACGACGGACAGCCGCAGGACACCGGCGTGCTCGAGACGCTGCTGGCATGCGCCGAGAAATACGGCCTGGCCGAGGTGTCGCCGATGGTGTGCAACATGAACGACCCGCAGCGCCTGGCGTTTCCGCTGCGGCGCGGCCTGGTATGGCGAAGGCGCACCAGCGAATTGCGCACCGAACCGGGGCAGGAGTTGCTTCCCGGGATCGCGTCGCTGTTCAACGGGGCACTGTTTCGGGCCGCCACGTGCGAGGCAATCGGAGTGCCCGACCTGCGGCTGTTCATCCGCGGCGACGAGGTGGAGATGCACCGCCGGCTGGTTCGATCCGGCCTGCCGTTCGGCACCTGCCTGGACGCGGCGTACCTGCACCCGTGCGGGTCCGACGAGTTCAAGCCGATCCTGGGCGGCCGCATGCACACCCAATACCCCGACGACCCCGGCAAGCGGTTCTTCACCTACCGCAACCGCGGCTACGTGTTGTCGCAGCCGGGTCTGCGTAAGCTGCTGCCGCAGGAGTGGCTGCGGTTCGGCTGGTTCTTCCTGGTGACCCGCCGCGACCTCAAAGGCCTGCTGGAATGGATTCGGTTGCGTCGCTTGGGCCGCCGCGAGAAGTTCGGGCGGCCTGATCTGGGAGGGTCGTGATGACGTTCATCGACGCTCAAGCTAGCTTCAAAGCGCAGTCGCGCACACTGGCCCGCGCCCGCGCCGATCTGATCGACGGGTTCCGCCGTCACGAGCTGTGGCTGCACCTGGGCTGGCAGGACATCAAGCAGCGCTACCGTCGTTCGGTGTTGGGCCCGTTCTGGATCACCATCGCCACCGGAACCACCGCGGTCGCGATGGGCGGGCTGTATTCCAAGCTGTTTCACCTCGAGTTGTCGGAGCATCTGCCCTACGTCACGCTCGGGCTGATCATCTGGAACCTGATTAACGCCGCCATCCTCGACGGCGCCGATGTGTTCGTCTCCAACGAGGGCCTGATCAAGCAACTGCCGACACCGTTGAGCGTGCACGTGTATCGGCTGGTGTGGCGGCAGATGATCTTGTTCGCCCACAACATCGTGATCTATCTGGTGGTGGCGGTCATCTTCCCCAAGCCGTGGTCGTGGGCGGATCTGTCGGTGATTCCGGCATTGGGGCTGATTGTGCTCAATTGCGTATGGGTGTCACTGTGTTTCGGCATCCTGGCCACCCGCTACCGCGACATCGCCCCGCTGCTGTTCTCGGTGGTGCAGCTGCTGTTCTTCATGACCCCGATCATCTGGAACGACGACACCCTGCGCCAGCAGGGCGCCGGGCGGTGGTCGCGCGTCGTCGAACTCAACCCCCTGCTGCACTACCTCGACATCGTGCGGGCCCCGCTGCTGGGCGCACACCAGGAGTTGCGGCACTGGGTGGTGGTGGTGGTGCTGACCGTCGTCGGCTGGGCGCTGGCGGCGGTTGCCATGCGGCAGTATCGCGCGCGGGTGCCCTACTGGGTTTAGCGGCCACGGTGGCGACGTCGGGTCATCCCGTCGCAACCGCAGCCACGCCCCGGTTAATCTCGGTCGCGATCGGTGACTATGTGCTCAACGGCCTCGACGGCGTTCACGACATGTCATGATGCGGCGGTGAGCTCCTGCTTGCGGGCCCGGACCCCGACCCGGCCCGGGCAACCGGCGTCCGAACGGGCTCCCGGGCGCGGCGCCCGAGCCATCATCGCCCGCCTGGTCCTGGGCAGCACGGCGACACTGTTCATCGAGCTCGTCCTGATCCGCTGGCTGGGGTCGAACGTGCTGCATCTGTCGTACTTCACCAACTTCGTGTTGCTCGGCTCGTTCCTGGGCATCGGCATGGGCTTCTTGATCTCCCGGAAATCCTGGTCGATCCTGCCGCTGTCCAGCGTGCTGCTGATGCTGCTGGTGCTCGCCGTTCAGCTGTTTCCGATCAGATTGAACCGCGGCGGCAGCGACATCATCTACTTCACGTCGGCCAGCCCCAGCGGCCTGCCGGCCTGGATCGTGCTGCCGGCGGTCTTCGTCGCCGTGGCGACGCTGATGGCCGGACCGGGCGAGGTGGTCGGCCGCTGTTTCGGGCAACTCGATGCGCTCACTTGTTACCGCTGGGACTTGATCGGCTCGCTGCTCGGCATCGGCCTGTTCACGCTGCTGTCGTTCCTGCGGGCGTCGTCGGTGGTGTGGGGAACGATCGCCGCCGTCATGCTGGTGACGCTGAACCGGCGCGGATTCAAAGTGGTGACCGCGATCTCGGGCGCCGGGCTGATCCTGGTCCTGCTGGCGGAGTCGATCACGGCCGGCGTCTCCTGGTCGCCGTACTACAAGGTGCAGACCTGGGGGCACCGGTCGTGGGACGGCGCGACGCTGGTGGCGATCTCGGTCAACGGCATCCCGCACCAGGTGATGGCGCCCGCGGACTGGATTCTCAGCCAGTCCGCTCCGACATACCAGCAGTACCGGGTGCCCTATGAGCGGACGAACACGCTGCGCCTGGATAACGTGCTCATCGTCGGGGCGGGGTCGGGGTCTGATGTCGCCATTGCACTGTCCAAGGGGGCCAAGCACGTCGACGCGGTGGACATCGACCCGCGTCTCGTGCAGATCGGCGTCGGGCGCAACCCCGACCGGGCTTACGCGGACCCGCGCGTCACCGTGCACATCAACGACGGCCGGGCCTTCCTGCAATCTACCGACGCCACCTACGACCTGATCCTGTTCGCGCTGCCGGACTCGCTGGCTCTGGTCAACGGCGCCTCGCAGATTCGCCTGGAATCGTTCCTGTTCACCGATCGCGCGCTACGGACGGCCTACGAGCACCTCAAGCCGAGCGGGGTGTTCGCGATGTACAACGCCTACCGCCAGCCCTGGCTCATCGACCGGCTGGCCGAGACGGCGGCCGCCGCGTTCGGACATCGGCCGTGCGTCGACCAGATGGCCAGTCACCGTGCGGTGATCACCGTCGCGGTCGATCCGGCCAATCAGAAGTGCGCCGCGCCGTACGCACCGCCGAGCGAGGTCGTCGCGCCCGCCACCGACGACCGCCCGTTCCTCTACTACAAGGGCGGCGCGATCCCGGCCATGTATCTGTGGGCGCTGGCCGGAATCATGCTGATCACGCTGCTCGCGGTTCGGCTGCTGGGCGGGTCGTTTCGATCGATGCGGTCCTACGTCGACCTCTTCTTCATGGGCGCCGCGTTCCTGCTACTGGAGACGAAAAACATCGCCACCTTCGCGCTGCTGTTCGGCACCACCTGGCTGGTGAATGCGCTGGTCTTCGCCTGCGTGCTGGTGATCGTCCTGGCGGCCGTCGAGACCACCCGGAAATTCCGCACTCCGCCGCTTCCGGTGGTGTGGGGGACCATCGTCGCGTCCCTGGCGATGGCGTACGTGATCGACCCGGCCTGGTTGCTGAGTTGGCCGTTCTGGCCGCGACTGGTGGTGGCCTGCGTGATCGGATTCCTGCCGATTTACCTGGCCAACATCGCCTTTGCCAAACGCTTCGCCGCCACCGAGCACGCACAGTCGGCGTTCGCCATCAATCTGCTGGGTTCCATTCTCGGGGGCTGCCTCGAATATGGCGCCCTGGTCACCGGCTACCGCAATCTGCTGATCGTCGTCGGGGTGCTCTACCTGCTCGCGTTCGTGCTGACCCCGAAACGGGACGGCGCGCTGGTCACCGTCTGACCCCGGCCGCCTTGCACCGCCGGCCTTGCGAAACCCCGGCTTCTCAACTGATCCCGGATTCGGCTGACAATTCCCGGTTTTCAGTACGCGCGTTCGAATAAGGTCGGTGTTTGCGGGTATGACGCGAGGGACGCAACCAATGGAAATACCTGTTAGGAAAGTTCTCGTCGCGGTAGTCGCCGCCGGTCTCGCCTTCGGTGGCTGCACGACGGCCTCCGCGGCGCCGACGCCCGATGCGTTCCTGGCCTATCTGCCGTCGGCACTCGCTATCCGGCCAGGGTGGTCGGCCCCGAGATTGCCTAACCCGGTTCCTGACGGCTGCCCGTCCGAGTCACCGGCGACGGTGGCCCGGCCACCCGCGCGCAGCCTGCCCTGGGCCGCTTGAAGGGCAGCAGCGCGTCTTCGGTGCCCGATCGTCAACCGCAGCGGAACTGAGCCATCAAGGGCGGCAACGATTCCCGACCCGATAACGATACCGGGGCCGCCGGATCGGTTTCGGAGTCGATATTGATGCGCGGCAGCGGTTTGTCGCGCGCGGCCGGCAAAACTCGACGCCGTGCCCCCTGAGGGAGCAGGATGCCTTCGTGAGCGACGCCGCGGTGATCGGTTGCGTGGGGACGCTGATCGTGGCGACCAGAGGCGCAGACGGTCCCGGCGAGGTCATACTTTCGGTGCGGGGCACCAGGGAGGCATTCCTGGCCCGCTCTGACGAACCGTTGCCGAAGGGGACCAGCGTGCTGGTGGTCGGGGTTCGGGGCGCGAGAACGGTCATCGTCGAGCCCTGGACCCAGATGGTGTCAACCGAACTTTTCTCCTAGAAACCGTGAAAGTGTAAGGAGTCCAACGATGCTCGGTTACAAGGTGCCCGCTCCCGACGAGGCGATGCTGATCTCCGGCGGCAAGGCCAAGGGCAACGTCCCCTTCCGGGTCGTCACCGGCCACGGCGCCTTCGTCGTCCCCTTCTTCCGAAAGGCCGCCTTCCTGACGTTGGCCATGTGCGAGTCCGAGGTCGCCGAAAAGTGCGTCACCCAGCAAGGCATCACGCTCAACGTCCGCGCCGTGATCGCGTTCAAGGTGGGCAACGACACCGAGAGCATCATCGCTGCCGCGCAACGGTTCCTGTCCGAGCAAGACCAGATGTCGGTGCTCACCGGCCGGATCTTCGCCGGTCACCTGCGCTCGATCATCGGCTCTATGACCGTCGAGGAGATCATCCGCGAGCGCCAGAAGCTGGCCACCGAGGTGCTCGACGGCTCCAAGGAAGAGATGGCCCGGATCGGTCTGACCGTCGACGCGCTGCAAATCCAGTCCATCGACGATGACGGACTCGGCTACATCGATGCGATGTCGGCACCGCATAACGCCGCGATCCAGCAGCAGGCCCAGATCGCTCAGGCACAGGCCAACCAGGCGGCCGCCGAAGCCGAGCAGGAATCGCAGCGCAAGCAGGCCGAGTTCGCCCGGCAAACCGCCATCGTCAAGGCGCAATACAAGGCCGAGATCGACAAGGCACAAGCCGAGGCCGCGCAGGCCGGTCCACTGGCCGAAGCCCAGGCCCAGCGAGAGGTGCTGGAAATGCGCACCGAGTTGGCCCAACGCGCCGCCGAATTGCGGCAGCAGGAATTGGTCGCCGAAGTGGTCAAGCCGGCGGAGGCCGAAGCCGAACGGGTCCGGATCCTGGCCGTCGTCGACGCGGAGAAAATGAAGATCCAGGCCGAAGCGGCGGCGTCGCACAATCGGGTGGCGCTGGACCGGATGCTCATCGACCAGCTGCCGGTGATCGTGGAGAAGGCCGCCCGCGGCCTGGCCGGGGCGAATCTGACCGTGCTCAACGGCGCCGAAGGCCTCAGCCAGGTGGCCGCCGGGCTGGTTTCGCAGGGTGTGGCCATCTTCGAAGCGCTGCGCGGCGGAACGCTGGACTACGACGAGGACTCGGACAACGTGGTGTCGCCGCTCACCAGCGGCGCCAAAGAGGGTGCGTAACCACCTGATCGGCACGCCGCATCGGGCGGCACGGCCGCCCGAGGGTTAACGGCGCGAATAACCGGCTATATCCGCTTGGCGAATATCAGTGACGGCCGGGCTTTCGTGGTGTAACACTGAAACGCCGCGATTCCGATGTGCAATCGGCGCGCGGCACCTACCGGCAACCTGGGGCGAAAGGTCTGCGGACGTGAGCGAGGAAGTCCAATCAACGGGGCTGGCGGAAGCGGCGCGCGATCACCTCGCCGCCGAGCTGGCCAGGCTGCGGCAACGCCACGACCGCCTCGAGATCGAGGTCAAGAATGACCGAGGCATGGTCGGTGACCACGGGGACGCCGCCGAGGCGATCCAGCGCGCCGACGAGCTGGCCGTCCTCGCCGACCGGATCAACGAACTGGACCGGCGGCTCAAGTCCGGGCCGCTGCGCGACACCGGGTCCGACACACTGCCCGGTGGCACCGAGGTGACGTTGCGGTTTCCCGACGGTGAGGTCGTCACGATGCACGTGATCTCCATCATCGAAGAGAGCCCCGAAGGCCACGAAGCGGAAACGCTGACCGCCAACAGCCCGCTCGGTCAGGCGCTCGCCGGGCGTCAACCCGGCGACACCGTCACCTACTCCACCCCCCGGGGGCCCAGTCAGGTCGAGCTGATCGCAATGAAGTTGCCCACCTGATCGGCTGACGCACCGGAAACCGAAGGTACCCGAGGCGCTGGCCCGCCCGGCTAGACTTCCCCCCGATGATCCCGCCCGAGCCTGATGCCGCGCCCACGCGCGAGCACCATCAGCACCTGCATCTGACGACCCAGATGGTGCGTTTCGTCGTCACCGGCGGTTTCGCGGCGATCGTCGACTTCAGCGTCTACGTGGCGCTCTACAAAGGGGTGGGCCTGCAGGTTGACCTGTCGAAGTTCATCAGCGTCGTGGTCGGCACCATCACCGCCTACCTGATCAACCGCCGATGGACCTTCCAGGCCTCGCCGAGCAGGGCGCGGTTTGCCGCGGTCATGGGCCTTTACGGGGTCACCTTCGCGGTGCAGGTCGGGCTCAACCATCTGTGCCTGGCGCTGTTGCACTACCGGGGGTGGGCGATACCCGTCGCGTTCGTGATAGCGCAGGGCACCGCCACGGTGATCAACTTCGTCGTGCAACGAGCGGTGATCTTCCGGATCCGCTGAGCGGACTGCGGCCGGATCGATACCGCCACTGCACGCTCGATCGAGCTACCTCCGGTGACGGACGTCGGCGTCCCGCGGCGCCACCGCCGGAGGCGGTACCCTCTTTGACGATGTCGAGCAACGCCAGTTCCACCACCCCCACCCGGCTGACCGGGTGGGGCCGCACCGCGCCATCGGTGGCCGACGTGCTGCGCACGCCGGATCCCGAAGTGATCGCCAAGGCGGTGGCCCAGGCGGCCGACTCCGGTGCCCGGGGCGTGATCGCCCGCGGGCTCGGCCGGTCCTATGGCGACAACGCGCAAAACGGCGGCGGACTGGTGATCGACATGTCCGCGCTGAACAACATCCACTCGATCAGCGCCGACAGCAAGATGGCCGATGTCGACGCCGGCGTCAACCTCGATCAGCTGATGAAGGCCGCCCTGCCGTTCGGGCTGTGGGTGCCGGTGTTGCCGGGTACCCGGCAGGTGACGGTCGGCGGCGCGATCGCCTGCGACATTCACGGCAAGAACCACCACAGTGCGGGCAGCTTCGGCAACCACGTGCGGTCGATGGAGCTGCTGCTGGCGACCGGCGAGATCCGGCGGGTCGCCCCGGATGGTGATGAGGCCGAGTTGTTCTGGGCTACCGTCGGCGGCAACGGGCTGACCGGGATCATCTTGCGCGCCACCATCGAGATGACACCCACCGAGACCGCGTATTTCATCGCCGACGGTGACGTCACCGCCGACCTGGACGAAACCATCGCCCTGCACAGCGACGGCAGCGAAGCCAACTACACCTACTCGTCCGCCTGGTTCGACGCGATCAGTGCACCCCCGAAGCTGGGCCGGGCCGCGGTATCCCGCGGCTCGCTGGCCAGGCTCGAGCAGCTGCCGGAGAAGCTGCGCCGCAATCCGTTGAAATTCGATGCGCCCCAACTGCTGACGTTCCCCGACGTGTTCCCCAACGGGCTGGCCAACAAGTACACCTTCGGGCCGATCGGCGAGCTGTGGTACCGCAAGTCCGGCACCTACCGCGGCAAGATCCAGAACCTCACGCAGTTCTACCACCCGCTGGACATGTTCGGTGAATGGAACCGCGCTTACGGTCCGGCGGGTTTTCTGCAGTACCAGTTCGTGATTCCCACCGAGGCGGTCGACGAGTTCAAAAAGATCATCCGCGACATCCAGGCCAGCGGCCACTACTCGTTTCTCAACGTGTTCAAGTTGTTCGGCCCCGGCAACCGGGCACCGCTGAGCTTCCCGATCCCGGGCTGGAACATCTGCGTCGACTTCCCGATCAAGGCCGGGCTCAACGGGTTCGTCAGCGAACTCGACCGCCGGGTACTGGAATTCGGCGGCCGGCTCTACACCGCCAAGGATTCCCGCACCACCGCCGAAACCTTCCACGCCATGTATCCGCGCATCGACGAATGGATTGCCGTGCGCCGCAAGGTCGACCCGCTGCGGGTGTTCGCCTCCGACATGGCCCGACGTTTGGAGCTGCTCTAAATGGTGCTTGATGCCGTGGGGAACCCCCAGTCCATCCTGCTGCTGGGCGGCACGTCCGAAATCGGCCTGGCCATCTGCGAGCGCTACCTGCGCAACGCCGCGGCCCGCATCGTGCTGGCCTGCCTGCCCGACGACCCTGGGCGCGACGACGCGGTGGCCGCGATGAAGGCGGCCGGCGCGCGGTCGGTGGAACTCGTCGACTTCGACGCGGTGGACACCGAAAGCCACCCGAAGGTGATCGAGCAGTGCTTTGCCGAGGGCGACATAGACGTGGCCATTGTCGCTTTCGGCCTGCTCGGGGACGCCGAAGAGCTATGGCAGAACCAGCGCAAGGCGGTGCAGATCGCCGAGATCAACTACACCGCGGCGGTTTCGGTGGGCGTGCTGCTGGCCGAGAAGATGCGCGCCCAGGGCTTCGGCCAGATCATCGCGATGAGCACCGTGGCCGGCGAACGGGTGCGCCGGTCCAACTTCGTCTACGGCTCCACCAAGGCCGGCCTGGACGGCTTCTACCTGGGATTGTCAGAGGCATTGCGCGAGTACGGAGTTCGGGTTCTGGTGATCCGGCCGGGCCAGGTCCGTACCCGGATGAGCGCGCATATCAAGGAAGCTCCGCTGACCGTCGACAAGGAGTACGTCGCCAACCTCGCGGTGACCGCGGCCGCAAAAGGTAAGGAATTGGTTTGGGCGCCAGCAGCATTCCGTTACGTGATGATGGTGTTGCGACACATCCCGCGAAGCATCTTCCGCAAACTGCCCATCTGAGCATGCCGGGCGCCCGCAACGCGCTGGCCACTATTGGCCAGATGGCCCTGGCAGCGCTGGTGGCTGTGGTCGTAGCCGTGGTGGCACTGAACGCTATTTCGCGGGTGCAGTGGCCGGCTTACCCGTCGTCCAACCAATTGCATGCGCTGACCACCGTCGGCCAGGTCGGCTGTCTGGCCGGGCTGCTCGCCGTCGGCTGGGTGTGGCGCTCCGGGCGGCTTCGCCGGCTGGCGCAGCTGGGCGGGTTGGTGCTGGTGTCAGCGTTCACCGTGGTGACGCTGGGCATGCCGCTGGGCGCCACCACCCTGTACCTGTTCGGCATCTCCGTCGACCAGCAGTTCCGCACCGAATACCTGACCCGGCTCACCGACAGCCCCGCCCTGCAGGACATGACCTACCTCGGGCTGCCGCCGTTCTACCCGCCCGGCTGGTTCTGGATCGGCGGCCGCGCCGCCGCGCTGACCGGCACACCCGCCTGGGAGATGTTCAAACCTTGGGCGATCATCTCGATCACCGTCGCGGTGGCGGTGGCGTTGGTGCTGTGGTGGCGGCTGATCCGCTTCGAATACGCGCTGCTGGTCACCATCGCCACGGCGGCGGTAACGCTGGCCTACAGCTCGCCGGAGCCGTACGCGGCGATGATCACCGTGCTGTTGCCGCCGGTGCTGGTGTTGACCTGGTCGGGGCTGCGCGCCGGCGATCGCCGCCGCGAGCGTGACGCCACAGTCACACCCGACGCCGAGCGTGACGCCACAGTCACACCCGGCCTGCCGACGAAGGCCGGTTGCGCCGCCGTCGTCGGCGCCGGCGTCTTCCTGGGTTTCGCGGCGACCTGGTACACGCTGCTATTCGCCTACAGCGCGTTCACTGTCGCGCTGATGGCGCTGCTGCTGGCCGGGTCCCGGTGGCGGCGGGACGGCCTCAATGCGGCCCTCGACCCGCTGCGCCGGCTGACCGTCATCGCCGTCATCGCCGCCGCCATCGGCTCCAGCACCTGGCTGCCGTATCTGCTGCGGGCGGCCCGCGACCCGGTCAGCGACACCGGCAGCGCCCAGCATTACCTGCCGGCCGACGGCGCCGAACTGACCTTCCCGATGCTGCAGTTCTCGCTGCTGGGCGCGCTGTGCCTGTTGGGCACCCTATGGCTGGTGGTCCGGGCGCGGTCGTCGACCCGGGCCGGCGCGCTGGCCATCGGTGTGCTGGCCGTCTACCTGTGGTCGCTGCTGTCGATGCTGACCACGCTGGCGCGCACCACGCTGCTGTCCTTTCGGCTGCAGCCGACGTTGACCGTGCTGCTGGCCGCGGCGGGCGTGTTCGGCTTCGTCGAGGCGGCACAAGCGCTGGCCGTGAGGCGGCACGCGGTGCTCCCGGTCGTCGGCGCCATCGGACTGGCCGGCGCGATCGCGTTCAGCCAGGACATTCCCGACGTGCTGCGGCCCGACCTGACCGTCGCCTACACCGACACCGACGGCCACGGCCAGCGCGGTGACCGGCGCCCACCCGGCTCCGAGAAGTACTACCCGGCGGTCGACGCGGCCATCCGAAAGGTCACCGGCAAACCGCGCGATCAGCTCGTGGTGCTCACCGCCGACTACAGCTTTCTGTCCTACTACCCCTATTGGGGGTTCCAGGGGCTGACGTCGCACTACGCCAACCCGCTGGCGCAGTTCGACAAGCGCGCCGCCCACATCGAGAGCTGGGCCAAGCTCAAGACCGCCGGCGAGTTCATCGCCGCCCTGGACAAGCTGCCCTGGCCGGCGCCGACGGTGTTCCTGATGCGCCGCGGCCCCGGCAATACCTACACCCTGCGGCTGGCCGAAGACGTCTACCCCAATCAGCCCAACGTCCGTCGCTACACCGTGGACCTGAAGTCCGCGCTCTTCGCCGACCCGCGTTTCAGCGTCGACACCATAGGCCCCTTCGTCCTGGCCATTCGCAAACCGACGGCGGGCCCCTGATGGCCACCGAAACCGCACCGGGCGCGCTGCAACAATTACCATCTACCTCCGTGAGCGACGCGGGAGCAAACTACCGGATCGCTCGGTTCGTCGCCGCGGTCGCAGGCCTGCTCGGGACCATCCTGGCGCTGGCCACCCCGCTGCTGCCGGTCAAGCAGACCACCGCGCAACTGAACTGGCCGCAAAGCGGCACCTTCACCAGCGTCGAGGCGCCGCTGATCGGCTATGTGGCCACCGAACTCAACATCGCCATCCCCTGCCGAGCCGCCGCCGGACTGGCCGGGCCGCAGAACACCGGCAAGACCGTGCTGTTGTCGACGGTGCCCAAGCAGGCCCCCAATGCCGTCGACCGCGGGCTGCTCATCCAGCGCGCCAACGACGACCTGGTGCTGGTGGTGCGCAATGTCCCGGTGGTCAGCGCTCCGCTGAGCCAGGTGTTGAGCCCCGCATGTCAGCAGTTGACGTTTACCGCCCACGCCGACAAGGTGGCCGCCGAATTCGTGGGGCTCAAACAGGGTCCCAACGCCGAACATCCCGGCGAAGCGCTGCGCGGGGAGCGCGGCGGCTACGACTTTCGACCGCAAATCGTCGGGGTGTTCACCGATCTGTCCGGGCCGACACCGCAGGGCCTGAGCTTCTCGGCGACCGTCGACACCCGCTACAGCAGCGGCCCCACCTCGCTGAAGATGGCCGCGATGATCCTCGGCCTGCTGTCGACCGCCGTCGCCCTGGTGGCATTGCACGTCCTGGACACCGCCGACGGCACCCGCCACCGGCGCATCCTGCCGCAGCGCTGGTGGTCGGTCGGCGGGCTGGACGCCCTGGTCATCGCCGTGTTGGTGTGGTGGCACTTCGTCGGCGCCAACACCTCCGATGACGGCTACATCCTGACCATGGCCCGGGTGTCCGAACACGCCGGCTACATGGCGAACTATTACCGCTGGTTCGGCACACCCGAGGCACCCTTCGGCTGGTACTACGACCTGCTGGCAATGTGGGCGCACGTCAGCACCGCAAGCGTCTGGATGCGGCTGCCCACCCTGGCGATGGCCCTGACGTGCTGGTGGCTGATCAGCCGCGAGGTCATCCCCCGTCTCGGCCACGCCGTCAAACACAGCCGCGCCGCGGCGTGGACGGCGGCGGGCATGTTCCTGGCGGTGTGGCTGCCGCTGAACAACGGCCTGCGGCCGGAGCCGATCATCGCCCTGGGCATCCTGCTCACCTGGTGTTCGGTGGAGCGCGCGGTGGCCACCAGCCGGCTGCTGCCGGTGGCGATCGCCTGCATCCTCGGTGCGCTGACGCTGTTTTCCGGACCCACCGGCATCGCCTCGATCGGCGCGCTGCTGGTCGCCATCGGGCCGCTGCGGACCATCCTGCACCGGCGCTACAAGCAGTTCGGCGCGCTGCCGCTGCTGGCGCCGCTGCTCGCCGCGGCCACCGTCACCGCGATCCTGATCTTCCGCGACCAGACGTTTGCCGGCGAGGCCCAGGCCAGCATGCTCAAGCGTGCCGTCGGCCCCAGCCTCAAGTGGTTCGACGAACACATCCGCTACGAGCGGCTGTTCATGGCCAGCCCCGACGGGTCGGTGGCCCGCCGCTTCGCGGTGCTGGCGCTGGTCGTCGCGCTCGCCGTCGCGGTGGCAATGTCGTTGCGCAAAGGGCGAATTCCGGGCACGGCCGCCGGCCCCAGCCGCCGCATCATCGGGATCACCATCATCTCGTTCCTGGCGATGATGTTCACCCCGACGAAATGGACCCACCACTTCGGGGTGTTCGCCGGGCTGGCGGGCTCACTGGGGGCGCTGGCCGCGGTCGCGGTGACCGGGGCGGCGATGCGGTCCCGACGCAACCGCACCGTGTTCGCCGCCGTGGTGATCTTCGTGATGGCGCTGTCCTTCGCCAGCGTCAACGGCTGGTGGTATGTCTCCAATTTCGGTGTCCCGTGGTCGAATTCGTTCCCGAAGTGGCGCTGGTCGCTCACCACCGCGCTGCTCGAGCTCTCGGTCGTGGTGCTGGTGGTGGCGGCGTGGTTCAACTTCGTCGACACCGACGACGGGCCGCCCAAGACCCGGGTCGGGGCACAGCTGGCCCGGATAATCCAGTCCCCGTTGGCAATTGCGACGTGGCTGCTGGTGACCATGGAAGTCGCGTCGCTGACTCTGGGGATGATTTCCCAGTACCCTGCCTGGTCCGTCGGCCGGTCCAACCTGCAAGCGGTCACCGGCAAGACGTGCGGGCTGGCCGAAGATGTACTGGTGGAGCTCGATCCCGAGGCTGGCATGCTGGCGCCGGTGAGCGCTCCGGTCGCCGACGCGCTGGGCGCCGCCCTTTCAGAAGCGTTCACTCCCAACGGAATTCCCGCTGACGTCTCCGCCGACCCGGTGATGGAACGTCCGGGCGACCGCAGCTTCATCAACGACGACGGGCTGTTCACCGGCACCGAAGCCGGCACCGAAGGCGGCACCACCGCCGCACCGGGGATCAACGGCTCCCGCGCCCGGCTGCCCTTCAACCTGGACCCCGCCCGAACCCCGGTGCTGGGCAGCTGGCGAGCCGGCATCCAGGTCCCGGCGCTGCTTCGGTCGGGCTGGTATCGCCTGCCCCCCAAGGAGGAACGCAACAAGACACCGCTGCTGGTCGTTTCGGCAGCCGGCCGCTTCGACCCTCGTGAAGTCCAGGTGCAATGGGCCACCGACGACCAGGCGGCGTCCGGACACCCCGGCGGCTCGATGAGCTTTGCCGATGTCGGCGCGGTGCCCGCCTGGCGTAACCTACGCGCGCCGCTGTCGGCCATTCCGGACAGCGCCACCCAGATTCGCCTGGTGGCCGACGATGAGGACCTGGCTCCCCAGCACTGGATCGCGTTGACACCGCCGCGTATTCCGCGGCTGCGCACCCTTCAGGACGTGGTGGGCTCCCAGGATCCGGTGTTCCTGGACTGGCTGGTCGGGCTGGCATTCCCATGCCAGCGACCGTTCGGCCACCAAAACGGCGTCATCGAGACACCGAAATGGCGGATCCTGCCGGACCGGTTCGGCGCCGAGGCCAACTCACCCGTTATGGACAAGAACGGCGGCGGCCCGCTGGGCATCACCGAGTTGCTGCTGCGCGCGACGACGGTGGCCAGCTACCTCAAGGACGACTGGTTCCGGGACTGGGGATCGCTGCAGCGGCTGACCCCCTACTACCCCGACGCCGAGCCGGCACGCCTGCGGCTGGGCACGATAACCCGTAGCGGTCTGTGGGATCCCGCGCCGATGCGCAAGGGGTAAGCGGGCAGTCCAGTCCGGGCTCAGGAGCTGGCCTAGGTCGTTGAGAAGTCGGCTGCCAGGATGCGCGCGGCCCTCGCGGTCTGGACTCCCGTCGATGACAGTGAAGTGCACAGAGATGGGGCAGTTCATATGCGCATCGCAGCCGACTGTTTGACCCGGCCATAGCCGTGGCCGCGACGATCGCGACCATGCCGAGCTTGTCGCAGCTGTTGGCCTGGCCCCACCGAACATCTGACTGAAGCGGCGGACTATTGGACCGCTACCGGCGATCGTTGGTATGAGTCGTTCAATCAAATCTGGCGAGACAGCCTGTCGGTTCACGCAGACCAGGACGCCCGCGACGCCGGATTCTTCGTCGGCGAAGACCTATCTGTCACCGACCGGTTTACGGGGTACTCGCTCGCGGAACGAGCCGGCCGTCAAGCGCAGGCACAAGCATTCGACGGCGAAATCCGTCAACGGGTCCTGCAATTGATTAGCACCGATCAGCAAGTCGCGGGAAAAATTACGAGCGCAATGGGAGGAATCGGCAACATCTTCCCCGAAGATACTCCCACGACTACGACCACCACACCAACTCAGCCGCCCCCACAATGTAAGACTGGGGACATAGCGAAGCTGCAAAGAAAAGTGGACGAATTTAATCGCAGAGAACAAGACTACTTGAGGAGAGTAGCCGCGCATGATAAGAAGCCACGCGATTACAACATGAATGACCCGGCGCAGCGCGAAAGCATACGATTTATGTGTCAAAGAAGAAACTGACCACCGGCAAGACGCTCAGCGGCCAGCGCCATCAGACAGCGCCGCCGAACGACCGCCAGCCGGCGACATCAGTACAGTCGGTGGTCCCGTTCACCGGGCCTGTCCCGTCCCACAGGGCTGGCCGTTGATGCCGCGAATAACGTCTACGTCGCCAGACACCGGCAATAATCGCGTGGTCAAATTGGCTCCTGAATCTGGCCCGCAGCAAGTGGTTGGTTTCTCGGGTCTCAACAGTCCTTTTGGTGTCGCAGTCGATTTGGCTGGCAACATCTATGCTGTTGATGACGGCCAGCGAGTGGTGCAGTTCCTGGTAGGGCGCAACATCCGAAATGTGTTGCCATTTGCCGGCCTGTCCAGCATTGGTGGAATAGCCGTCGATTCCGCCGGAAACGTCTACGTTGTCGACACCGGCAATAATCAGGTGTTGATGTTGCCCGCCGGGTCGAGCACCCAGCAAGTATTGGGATTTTCCGATCTTCACTACCCGGGCGACGTGGCGGTCGATTCGGACGGCAACGTCTACGTCAGCGAAATCTGGACTTATCGAGTCCGAGTCTTGGACGCAGGTTCGGGCCACCAGCACGAGTTGTCCTTTGACCATGATTTGTACCACATCCACGTTTTTGCGGTAGCTGTTGATCGCGCCGCCAATGTTTATGTCACGGACAATTTTCAGGGCCAAGGCTATTGGGTGGCGGAGTTGGCGGCTGGTTCAAGGGCGCCAAGGCTGCTGCCGTTCACCGACCTAGACGGACCCAATGGGGTGGCGGTTGATGCCGCCGGCACCGTCTACGTCACCGATTATGGCCACAGTCGGCTCGCCAAGTTGACATCGCGATAGTCGGCCGCGGTGACATCCCGTTCAGCGAACGCTGAGGGCCGGCGCACCGCGCCGCACACGGTAGGCCCAAAGCTCGGGTTGCACCAGCTGAGCGCGCCGTCGGGCACCGGCGGTTGATTGCTGGCTGGCGATCGACCTCGGCCAGCCGACCGACAGGCAACCCACGCTCCCGGAAGGATACCGCTCCGTCCCGAGATGTGTCGCGGCGCCATCGGCACTAGCAACGCGTTGGTCCTATTTGGCTCGAGCGTTCTGGTCAACCCAATCTAGGATCTAGCATTTGCCAACCGTGATTGACTATTATGTCAACGTATGTTGACGGTTACGCGGGTGCTGCCCCACAGTGACGCCAATCGAGCGACGCCCTCGGGTGGTGCATACCGACCTCAGACCCGGTCGGCTTCGTGGGCATGCGGCGTCCATCGCTCGTCGAGCCACCCGGGTGCCCCGGATCAGAACTCGTGGCGACGCACCTGCAGATCGATGCAGGTCGGGCCGTTCTGCATAGCGGTTTTCGGCAAAGCAATTACTGATCGGGACGCGTGCTCTGGTCGGATCTCTGAACCCTCCCCCCACGGACCGTATTCCGGCATACCTGGAGGCCCACTGATTGCGCCTCGAAGAGATGAAGGGGCAACAGCGTGTCGCAACAGCTATCCGTGACGATCGTTATTCCGGCCTACAATGAGGCCGAGTTTATCGGCAATTGTCTGGAGTCGTGCATAGCCCAATGCTCGCTACCGGAAGAGATCATCGTCGTCAACAACAACTCGGTCGACGAGACGGCGTCGATCGTTTACCGCTATCAAGCGGAAAACCCGCATATCAACATCCGCCTGCTCCATCAAAACGACCGTCAGGGCATTACCCCGACGCGTAACCTTGGCTTCGATAATGCTTCGCATGACGTGATTGGCCGTATCGACGCCGATTCATGTATCAGCCCTGATTGGGTTCAAACGATCCGGCGCTGCTTCCAGGACCCTGACATCGCGGCGGTCACCGGCCCAGTCTTCTATTACGACATGCCCCTGCGGAGGTTCATCCTTTGGCTCGACGACAAAACACGCCAAATGCTGCACCGCAACGCGCGGGACGAAGGGTTTCTCTACGGATCCAATATGGCCATTCGCGCCTCGGCCTGGAAGGAAGTCCGGCAGCTCACACATCCGGATACCGAGAACCTGCTTCACGAGGATATCGACCTGGCGCTGACATTAGTCGAAAACAACTTGCCGATCGCATACGATCCCACACTCGTCGCGGGACTCTCGGGGCGCCGGGTGGAGAGCTCGCCACGAGATTTCTACCGGTATGCGACACGCTACGGCAGGACGACGCGGCTCCACGGAATGAGAAGTCGCATGGCGCCGATAGTTACCGCGATTCTGCTGTTGGGATATTTTCCGGTGCACGCGATAAGGCGTTCATATGATGCCGAGAATAGAAAGCTTTCCTTCCCTATCAAAGCTATACAACGGGAGCGAGCTGCTTTCAGGAACGCCCCGGATACCCGCGCATTTCAGACCGCTCCTCGTGGCTCTCAGCCGGACGCGGCTGGAGTCGGGCGCACCAGGACCCCACCGACCGAGCCCGCGCTGACCGCGCCGAGACTGCGCCCACATCGCCGCTCAGCGCCGGCTCCACGCACCTGACGCAGACTCGATCTCAATAACCACCCCCGCTGTCCGGCCCCGCATCTCAAAGCCACTCAGCCTCGTCGCCTACCATCGACCCTCGTGCCCCTCGACGGTAATGAGCGATCTCACCGGATCGCCCGCCTAGTAGCCGTCGTCTCGGGAATCGCCGGACTGCTGTTGTGTGCCCTGGTTCCGCTGCTTCCGGTGAAGCAGACGACGGCGACCATCCTATGGCCGCAGGGCACGACCGCCGACGGCGATATAACCCAGATCACCGCACCATTGGTATCCGGAGCACCGCGGGCACTCGACATCTCGGTCCCGTGCCCGGCGATCGCCACCCTGCCCGCCGGCGGCGGCCTGGTGCTGTCGACCCTGCCGGCCGGTGGCGTGGACACCGGTAAACATGGCCTGTTCGTTCGGGCCGACAAGGACACCGTCGTCGTCGCCTTCCGCGACACGGTGGCCGCGGTGGCATCGCGCTCGGCAATCGCCGAGGGACGCTGCAGCGTGCTGCACCTGTGGGCCGACGCCGGCGGTGCGCACGCCGACTTCGTCGGCATTCCCGGCGCCGCGGGAACTCTGCCCGCCGAAAAGAAGCCACAGGTCGGCGGGATCTTCACCGACTTGACGGTGGCCGCCCAGCCCGGCCTGTCGGCCCGCATCGACGTCGACACCCGATTCATCACCAACCCCACCGCCGTCAAAACGATCGCGATGACCCTGGGCGCGCTGGCGGTCGCGGTAGCGATCCTGGCTTTGGCGGTCCTGGATCGCCAGAGCCGGGGCGGTGTGCGGCTCTCCCGACGCCGCCCCGGCTGGGCAATCTGGCTCGCCGACGCCGGGGTGATCGCCACACTGCTGCTCTGGCACATCATCGGCGCCACCTCCTCCGACGACGGCTACAACCTGACCATCGCCCGCGTCGCGCCCAAGGCCGGCTATGTCGCCAACTACTACCGCTACTTCGGCACCACGGAGGCGCCGTTCGACTGGTATCTCGGGGTGCTAGCCCGGCTGGCGTCGCTGAGCACCGCCGGCGTGTGGATGCGGCTGCCGGCCACGCTGGCCGGGATCGGCTGCTGGCTGATCATCAGTCACTTTGCGCTGCGGCGGCTGGGACCCGGCAAGGGCGGCCTGGCGTCCAACCGGGCGGCGGTGCTGACCGCGGGCGCGGTGTTCCTGGCCGCGTGGCTGCCGTTCAACAACGGCCTGCGCCCCGAGCCGCTGATTGCCCTGGGTGTGCTGGTCACCTGGGTGCTGGTGGAACGCTCGATCGCGCAGCGGCATCTGGCGCCGGGCGCGCTCGCCATCATCGTCGCAATGCTGACCGCCACGCTAGCGCCGCAGGGCCTGATAGCGCTGGCCCCGCTGCTCACCGGCGCGCGCGCCATCGCCCAAATCATCCGGCGGCGCCAGGCCACCGACGGCCTGCTGGCGCCGCTGGCAGTGCTGGCAGCGTCACTGTCGCTGATCACCGTGGTGGTGTTCCGCAGCCAAACGCTGGCGACGGTCGCCGAGTCGGCCCGGATCAAGTACAAGGTCGGACCCACGATCGCGTGGTACCAGGACTTCCTGCGCTACTACTTCCTCACGGTCGAGTCCAATGCGGACGGGTCGATGTCGCGCCGGTTCGCGGTGCTGGTGATGTTGCTGTGCCTGTTCGGGATGCTGTTCGTGCTGCTACGGCGCGACCGGGTGCCGGGGCTGTCCAGCGGTCCGGCCTGGCGGCTGATCGGCACCACGGCCGTCGGCCTGCTGCTATTGACGTTCACCCCGACCAAGTGGGCCATTCAGTTCGGCGCGTTCGCCAGCCTGGCCGGTGCCTTGGGGGCGGTCACCGCGTTCACCGTGGCGCGGATCGGCCTGCACAGCCGGCGAAACCTCACGCTCTACATCACCGCGTTGCTGTTCGTGCTGGCGTGGGCCACTTCGGGCATCAATGGCTGGTTCTACGTCGGCAACTACGGCGTGCCGTGGTACGACATCCAGCCGGTCATCGCCAGCCACCCGGTGACGTCGATGTTCCTTGCGCTGTCGGTGCTGACCGGCCTGCTGGCCGCCTGGTACCACTTCCGGATGGACTACGCCGGGCACACCGAGGTCAAGGACAACCGGCGCAACCGGGTCCTGGCCTCGACCCCGCTGCTGGTGGTCGCGGTGATCATGGTGTTGGGCGAAGTCGGCTCGCTCGCCAAGGGCGCGGCCGCCCGCTACCCGCTGTACACCATCGCCAAGTCCAACCTGGCCGCGTTGGAATCCGGGCTGTCACCAAGCAGCTGCGCCATGGCCGACGACGTGCTGGCCGAACCCGATCCCAATGCCGGTATGCTGCAACCGGTTCCGGGTCAGGCCTTCGGACCCGACGGACCGCTCGGCGGCGTCAACCCGGTCGGCTTCAAACCCGAGGGCGTGGGTGAGGACCTGAGGTCCGACCCGGTGGTCAGCAAACCCGGAGTGGTCAACTCCGACGCCTCGCCCAACAAACCCAACGCCGCCATCACCGACTCCGCCGGCACCGCCGGCGGCAAGGGCCCGGTCGGGGTCAACGGCTCCCACGCGGCATTGCCGTTCGGGCTGGATCCCGCTCGCACCCCGGTGATGGGCAGCTACGGCGAGAACACCCTGGCCGCCACCGCCACCTCGGCCTGGTATCAACTGCCAGCCCGCAGCGCAGACCGGCCGCTGGTCGTGATCTCGGCCGCCGGGGCCATCTGGTCGTACAAAGAGGACGGCGACTTCGTCTACGGCCAGTCTTTGAAACTGCAGTGGGGTGTCACCCGGCCCGACGGCGGCATCCAGCCGCTCGGGCAGGTGTTCCCGATCGACCTCGGGCCGCAACCGGCGTGGCGCAACCTGCGGTTCCCGCTGACCTGGGCCCCGCCCGAGGCCGACGTGGCGCGCATCGTCGCCTACGACCCCAACCTGAGCCCCGAGCAATGGTTCGCGTTCACCCCGCCGCGGGTCCCGGTGCTGGAAACGCTGCAGCAGCTGATCGGCTCCCAGACACCGGTGTTGATGGATATCGCGACAGCCGCCAACTTCCCCTGCCAGCGGCCGTTCTCCGAACACCTTGGCGTGGCCGAACTTCCGCAATACCGGATCATGCCCGACCACAAACAGACCGCGGTGTCGTCGAACCTGTGGCAGTCCAGCTCCACCGGCGGGCCGTTCCTGTTCACCCAGGCGCTGCTGCGGACCTCGACCATCTCCACCTACCTGCGCGGCGACTGGTATCGCGACTGGGGAACGGTGGAGCAGTACTACCGGCTGGTGCCGGCCGATCAGGCACCGGATGCCGTCGTCCACCAAGGCGTGGTGACCGTGCCCGGCTGGAGCCGGCAAGGACCGATCAGGGCTCTCCCATGACGGCGGCCATCAGCATGACCGCGGCCGGCCGTGACGTGCGGGTGACCCGCTGGGTGGCGACGATCGCGGGCCTAGTCGGCTTCGTGTTGTCGGTCGCGACGCCATTGCTGCCGGTTGTGCAGACCACCGCGATGCTCAACTGGCCGCAAAACGGACAACTCAATAGCGTTACCGCGCCGTTGATTACGCTGACGCCGGTCGACCTGACGGCCACCGTGCCCTGCGAGGTGGTGCGCGGCATGCCGCCGCAGGGCGGGGTGGTGCTGGGCACCGCACCCAAGCAGGGCAAGGACGCCAACCTGCAGGCGATGTTCGTCGTCGTCAGCAGTCAGCGGGTCGACGTCACCGACCGCAACGTGGTGATCCTGTCCGTGCCGCGCGACCTGGTGGCTTCCCCGCAATGCCAGCAGATCGAGGTCACCTCGACGCACGCCGGAACGTTCGCCACCTTCGTCGGCCTCAAGGATCCCGGCGGGCAACCATTGCGCGGCGGCTTCCCCGATCCCAACCTGCGCCCCCAGATCGTCGGGGTGTTCACCGACCTCACCGGACCCGCGCCGCCCGGGCTGAAGTTCTCGGCGACCATCGACACCCGGTTCTCCACCACCCCCACCACACTGAAACTGCTGGCGATCATCGGCGCGATCGTGGCCACCATCGTCGCGTTGATCGCGCTGTGGCGCCTGGACCAGCTGGACGGCCACCGGATGCGTCGGTGGATTCCACAGAACTGGCGCACCTTCACCCTGCTCGACGCCGTGGTGATCTTCGCGTTCCTGCTCTGGCACGTCATCGGCGCCAACTCCTCCGACGACGGCTACATCCTGGGCATGGCCCGCGTCGCCGACCACGCCGGCTACATGTCCAACTACTTCCGCTGGTTCGGCAGCCCGGAGGACCCGTTCGGCTGGTACTACAACCTGCTGGCGCTGATGACCCACGTCAGTAACTCCAGCTTCTGGGACGCCAGCATCTGGATGCGGTTGCCGGACCTGTTCGCCGGACTGGTGTGCTGGCTGCTGCTCTCGCGTGAGGTGCTGCCACGGTTGGGGCCGGCGGTGGCGGCCAGCAAACCCGCCAACTGGGCCGCGGCGATGGTCCTGCTGACCGCGTGGATGCCGTTCAACAACGGCCTGCGGCCCGAAGGCATTATCGCGCTGGGCTCGCTGGTCACCTACGTGCTGATCGAGCGGTCGATGCGGTACAGCCGGCTCACCCCGGCGGCGCTGGCGATCATCGCCGCCGCGTTCACGCTCGGTGTGCAGCCCACCGGCCTGATCGCGGTGGCCGCGCTGGTGGCCGGTGGGCGCCCGATCCTGCGGATCTTCGTGAAACGCCACCGACTGGTGGGCACGTTGCCGTTGCTGTCACCGATGCTGGCCGCCGGCACCATCATCCTGACCGTCGTCTTCGCCGACCAGACGCTGTCAACGGTGTTGGAAGCCACCAGGGTTCGCGGAAAGATCGGTCCCAGTCAGGCCTGGTACACCGAGAACCTGCGTTACTACTATCTCATCCTGCCCACCGTCGACGGTTCGCTGTCGCGCCGGTTCGGCTTCCTGATCACCGCGCTGTGCCTGTTCACCGCGGTGTTTATCATGCTGCGGCGCAAGCGAATTCCCGGCGTGGCGCGGGGGCCGGCGTGGCGATTGATGGGCGTCATCTTCGCCACCATGTTCTTCTTGATGTTCACCCCGACCAAGTGGGTGCACCACTTCGGGCTGTTCGCCGCGGTGGGGGCGGCGATGGCGGCGCTGACGACGGTGTTGGTATCACGGGAGGTGCTGCGCTGGTCGCGCAACCGGATGGCGTTCCTGGCGGCGGTGCTGTTCATGCTGGCGTTGTGCTGGGCCACCACCAACGGCTGGTGGTATGTGTCCAGCTATGGCGTGCCGTTCAACAGTGCGATGCCGAAGATCGCCGGAATCACGGTCAGCACAATCTTTTTCGCGCTGTTCGCGATCGCCGCGCTGTATGCGGCCTGGTTGCATTTCGCCCCCCGAGGCAGCGGTGAGGGCCGCCTGACCCGCGCACTCACCAGCGCGCCGGTCCCGCTGGCGGCCGGCTTCATGGCTTTGGTGTTCGTCGCGTCGATGGTCGCCGGGATCGTGCGCCAGTACCCCACCTACTCCAACGGCTGGTCCAACCTGCGGGCCTTCGTCGGCGGCTGCGGACTGGCCGACGACGTGCTCGTCGAGCCGGATCCGAACGAGGGCTTCATGACTGCGCTGCCCGGCGACTACGGCCCGCTGGGGCCGCTGGGTGGCATCAACCCGACAGGCTTTACCCCCAACGGCGTGCCGGAGCACACCGTCGCCGAGGCGATCGTGATGAAACCCAACCAGCCGGGCACCGATTACGACTGGGACGCGCCGACCAAACTCAAGACCGCGGGCATCAATGGATCCACGGTGCCGCTGCCCTACCAACTCGACCCCGCCCGGGTTCCGCTGGCCGGCACCTACACCACCGGCGCGCAGCAGCAAAGCAGACTCGCCTCGGCGTGGTATCTGCTGCCCAAGCCGGACGACGGACATCCGCTGGTGGTGGTGACCGCCGCCGGGAAGATCGCCGGGCACAGCGTGCTGCATGGCTACACCCCCGGGCAGACGGTGGCGCTGGAGTACGCCCGGCCGGGGCCGGGCGCGCTGGTGCCCGCCGGCCGGCTGGTGCCCGACGACCTCTACGGGGAACAGCCCAAAGCCTGGCGCAATCTGCGGTTCGCCCGCGACAAGATGCCCGCCGACGCCGTCGCCGTCCGGGTGGTGGCCGAGGACCTGTCCCTGACCCCCGAGGACTGGATCGCGGTGACCCCGCCGCGGGTGCCGGACCTGCGGTCGTTGCAGGAATACGTCGGCTCCACCCAACCGGTGCTGCTGGACTGGGCGGTGGGGCTGGCGTTCCCGTGTCAGCAGCCGATGCTGCACGTCAATGGCGTCACCGAAATCCCGAAATTCCGCATCACACCGGACTACAACGCCAAGAAGCTGGACACCGACACCTGGGAAGACGGCGTCAACGGCGGGCTGCTGGGCATCACCGACCTGCTGCTGCGCGCCCATGTGATGGCCACCTATCTGTCGCGCGACTGGGCCCGCGACTGGGGATCACTGCGCAAATTCGACACCCTGGTCGATGCGGCGCCCGCACAACTCGACCTGGGCACCGCGACCCGCAGCGGATTGTGGTCACCGGGCAAGATCCGGATCGGCCCCTGAGTTCGAGTCTGCGTTCATCGCGGGTGCCAGGCCGCTAGGCACGCGCTGGTCACAGTTTCGGCGACATAGACGCAGTCTCGTCACCGGGCGATCAGCACACTCCTGCCGATGACGGCCCCGTCGGCGCCCAGCGCCTCGAGTTGGTAGTAACCGCCAGCATTCCCAATCTGCGGAATCGACGTGTCGTAGCCGGACCAGGCGACGGTGGTCCGCGGCGTCAAGGTGTTGCTTTCCGGGCCGTGCAGTAACCGCCACCGGTTCACCCTGGTGGCGCCGTTCCAGACGGCGTGTGCGGTATCGCCGGCGAAGGTCAGTTGCGGGGGTTCGACGGGATCGCCGGTCCACTCGTCGAGGAACGCCCGATAGGTACCGCCGGGCAGGCTGGCGTCGAACACCATCTCGCCAGCCGCGGTGAACTCGGAGATGCGTTCGGCGGTGCCCCATCCGGAGAAGGCGTTGCCACCCGGAAGCTGTTGCAGGTTACCCATGGCCCCGACGCTGAGATTTCCCGGGTGCCGCTGGGCCCGGACCAGGCTCGCCCGCCCGGCGGCGATATCCAGATGGATCCATTTCAGGCTGGTCGGCACCACGCCATCGCCCATGTGCCCCTGACTGCCCTCGTAGTGGTTGTCGAACAACGTGATCGTGGCGGCATCGGGCATCTCCACGTCGTGCTGATACGCGAATTCGACGCCGTCGCCCAGGGCGAACGTGGACCGCTTACCACCCAGTCGCCAGTTGATGGCGCCGGTGCGGTAGTCGACATTGAAGACCGTGGAGAGGGCGCGCATGCTGATCACCAGGTTGCCCGCCGGGTCCAGCGCGATCGAGTTCATGTGGTACACGTCGAGCGTTTGGCCGGCGGTGTATTTTGCCGGCGAGTCGCTGATCGCGATGTGGCTCAACGCATCCCACTGGAACAGCGTCTGTTTCGTGGCTACGTCCACCACCGACGCGGTGCAGTTGTAGACCCGGCCGTCCTTCGGCCCGCCGATGGCCGTCAGGTCGGCCGCGACCTCCGGGTAGGACGTGATCAGGGCGCGACCGTCCGCGGTGAGCCGGAATTCGTGCATGTCCGACGGCAACTCGCCGCCGGGCGTCAGGGTCCTGATCACGTTGTAATGTTCGTCGGCGATATAGCTGGCGCCGAGTCCGTGGCCCCATTGCTTGCGGCCCTGCCACCACGTGAGCACCGGCTTTCCCCGGTAGCGCTGGACCCGGAGGTTGCCGGCGGTCTCCCCGGCCGGAAGTTCGCGCTGCCACACCACATGTCCGGATTTGTCGGCGACGACCAGCACACAGGGGCGCGTCACGTTCCCAAGATGGGCCGCCGTGGTTCCGGAGACAAAGAATACGTAGCCGGGCGCACCGCCGGACTCGTTGACCTTGATCGTGTACCCCAGCGACTGCGGCGAGACGGCCGATGCCGCTGGGTTCGCGGACTTGTGCCCGCGGGTACCGACGGCGATCAGCCCGCCCGAGAGAATGGCGCCCGTGGCGACACCGAGTTGTCGCCGCGAGATCCGCAATTCGCGTGTCATCGAACTCGTTTCGACGTGCACATCACCCTGAGCGTCACACCCCTTGGAGAGCGCTACTTCCGGCGGCCGGTCGCTGTGGTTATACACCAGATGCGATGAGCAGGCAGCCTGATTCGTCAGCCCCAGCCGGCAAAGCCTGGCGAGGTTTCGCCGTCGCTGATGCGGTCAATATCTAGTGCGGGTCGGGCAAACCGCGGGGAAAGAACGGTGGGGGCCATGCGCAGGCTGACACGATATATGACCTTTACGGCAGCAATCACTTTGGTGACTTGCCCGGCGGCGACGATCACGGTCGCCACTGCGGCGGCTAATCCGGGCTCGAGCAGCGCCACCAGGGTGGCGCTGGGAGCGGCCATGCGGCAATGCGATTACAGCCGCACCTCGGTCGCGCCCAGGTTGCCGGCGGTTCCTCCCCCTACAGGCACCGGCTCCGCGCTCATCCACCGCGCGGGATCGCAGGCGGTCGCCGAGGTACACCTGGTCAACCCCGCACAGCCCGGGATGCATTACGACGTCGGCCTGATCCAGGCACCCCGCCCATCGACGGCCCCGTGCGGTCCCGGGGCCCCGGGCACCGCTTTCACCGGCCTTGACCTCGATGCGGGCGGGACCGGGACGGTGACCATTCAGGACACGGTCCGGCAGGGTACGACCGGGGTGTGGGTAATTGTCGAGCGTCCCAACAGCAATTCCCAAAACCCCGCCGAGTTCTATACCTCGGAGTTCCTGGTGCCCATGTAGGCGAGGCGACCGCTCGCAAACCAGCAGGGACTTCGGTCCCTAGCGCGGCACGCCGTCGCATGATGCGATTCAAGGTGATTCGTCGATGGCGTCGGATGGAGGTATTGCCATGAACGTCTCACCCGATTCGCAGACCCGAACCCGGATGTTCTCCCGGGTGCTTGGTCCTTTCCTGGTGATCGTCGACGTGACGGCCGTGGTACGTGCCTCCGATATGGCGAAGCTGCTATCACAATTCGAGGCGAATTCGCTGTGGACCTGGGTGACCGGGGCTTTCGTCTTGCTGTTCGGCCTGATGATGGTGGCCAGTCACCAGTACTGGCGCGGTGCGGCGGCGATCATCGTGTCGCTGCTTGGCTGGCTTGTCACGTTGCGCGGGCTGCTGCTGTTGGCCTTTCCCGGGGCCTTCGTGTCGGTCGCCAACGCCATGATCGGGGCGCAGGCCGTGTGGGTGAGCTTATGCGTCGTTTTTGCGCTGGTCGGGCTGTATCTGACCTACGTCGGCTGGGCCCCGACGCCCAGCCGGCCGACCCAGCATGCGGCAACGGCAAGGCCGGATCTGCCACGCGCCGCGTGAGCGCACCCCGGTTTCTCGGCGCAGCGCGCTCGATCGCCGGCCTGGTGGCGACGGCGGTGACCGTCACCGCCGTCGGATGCACCACGACCGAGCCGTTCACCACTGACGGCAGATCATCGGGGGTGCACGAGGACGCCGTGGTCAGGCTCGACACTACTCAGCCGGACAAGCCGGTAGGTGTGCACTTCGGCCGCCATGCGGCCATTTACCTGCTGCAACGCGACGATCCCCAGTTCGCCACGCGGCTGGCGGTACTGCAACGAAGCCTGGACGAGGGGACGCCCGTTCGGTTCGACTACGCGGTGGCGGGGCCGCGGCTCACGCTGGTCGAGCCCGTGAAGTAGCGGTGCGCTGGATTCCGTTGTGGCGCAAGCTGTTTATCGCCACTGAAGCGGCGGGCCGGGTCGGAGCCGCGTCCCGCACGTATAGACATATATAAAACCTATGTAATAGTGTCGCGGGATGAGCGAATACCTGCTGGAGGCCGTGGACCGGCTGCCGTTCTCGACACCGGAAAAGGCCGAGCGCTACCGCACCGAGAATTACCAGGGCGCCACCGGTCTCAACTGGTACCTCACCGATCCCATGCTGCAGTTCACCATGGCGTACTACCTGCAGCCCGAAGAATTGGGAGTCGCCGAGCCGCATCTGACCCGCATCGGTGAGCTGATGGGCGGCCCGGTGACCCGTTGGGCCGAGGAAACCGACCGCAACCCCCCGCAGCTGGAACGCTACGACCGGTGGGGCCACGACATCAGCCGGGTGGTGATGCCGGAATCGTTCACCCGGTCCAAGCGGGCCATTCTGGACGCCCAGCAAGCCCTGCGCGACGACGCCAAGCGGTCCGGCGTGAGCCCGTCGCTGCCACTGTTCGCGTCCAACTATCTGCTCAACCAGGCCGACATCGGGATGGCCTGCGCGCTGGGCACCGGCGGCAACATGGTGCGGTCACTGGTGTCGGCCTACGCGCCCCCCGACGTGCGCGACTACGTCCTGGGCAAACTCAACTCCGGCGAGTGGGACGGCGAGGCGGCGCAACTGATGACCGAGCGCACTGGTGGCTCCGACCTGGGCGCGCTCGAAACCACAGCGACCCGCTGTGGCGACGCCTGGCTGCTGAACGGCTTCAAATGGTTTGCCTCCAATTGCGCCGGTGAGGCGTTCGTGGTGCTGGCCAAACCCGAGGGCGCCCCCGACTCGACCCGGGGAGTGGCCTCCTTCCTGGTGTTGCGGACCCGGCGGGACGGCTCCCGCAACGGCGTGCGCGTCCGGCGGCTGAAGGACAAACTGGGCACCCGCTCGGTCGCCTCCGGCGAGATCGAGTTCGTCGACGCAGAAGCCTTCCTGCTGTCCGGCGAACCTCAGGCCGACTCCGGGCCGGCCGACGGCAAGGGACTCGGCCGCATGATGGAACTGACCAACAAGTTACGGCTGGGCACCGCCTCGTTCGCCGTCGGCAACGCGCGCCGCGCCCTGGTCGAGGCGCTGTGCTATACCCGCCAGCGGCGCGCGTTCGGCGAGGCGTTGATCGACAAACCGCTGATCCGGCGCAAGCTGGCCGAGATGGTCGTCGACGTCGAAGCCGCGCTGGCGCTGATTTTCGACGGCACCGGAGCCACCAACCACTGTCAGCCGCAAACGATCCGGCAGCGCATCGCCGTGCCGGTGACCAAACTGCGGGTGTGCCGGCTCGGACTCACCGCCGCGTCCGACGCGGTCGAGCTGCACGGCGGCAACGGCTACATCGAAACCTGGCCGGTAGCAAGGATTTTGCGGGACGCGCAGGTCAACACCATCTGGGAAGGTTCCGACAATATCCTTTGCCTCGACGTGCGGCGGGGCATGGAACAGTCGCGGGCGCACGAGCCGCTGCTGGCCCGGATGCGCGATGCGGTCTCGGTGTCCGACGACGACGAGACCACGCGCCTGGTGTCGCAGCGTATCGAGGATCTCGACGCGGCGATCACGGCCTGGACGAAGCTGGACCCGGAGGTGGCCGAGGCGCGACTGTTCCCGCTGGCCCAATTCATGGGCGATGTCTACGCCGGGGCGTTGCTCACCGAGCAGGCGGCGTGGGAGCGGGCCACCCGCGGCGCCGACCGCAAGGCGCTCGTCGCCCGGCTATACGCGCAGCGGTATCTGGCCGAGCGCGGCCCGCTGCGAGGGATCGACGCCGAATCCGACGAAGCGCTGCAGCGCTTCGACCAGCTGATTGATGGCGCCTTCACGCATCGGTTGTGAACTCGCCCGACGCTCATTCGGCGTGGCGCGTCGCCGCCGCCCCCGGAGCACCAGCAGACGCAGAATCGCCCAATTTCGGCGGAAATTGGGCGATTCTGCGTCTGCTCGGCGCTACAGCTAGACCGGGATCAGCCCGTGCTTGCGACCCAAGCGTTGCCACTGCTGCTTGTCCCGCAACAAGTGCATCGACCGGCGCAGCAGCAGCCGGGTTTCGTGCGGATCGATGACCGCATCGATGAACCCGCGCTCGGCGGCGATCCATGGAATCGCCATGTTGAGGTTGTAGTTCTCGATGAACGACTTGCGAATTGCCTGCGCTTCTGGCGCAGTGGGGTCAGGGAAGCGTTTCATCAGCAGCTGCGCGGCCCCCTCGGCGCCGATCACCGCGATGCGCGCGGTGGGCCAGGCGAAGTTGAAGTCGGCGGTCAGCTGCCGGGAACCCATCACCGCGTATGCGCCGCCGTAGGACTTGCGGACGGTGATGGTCACCTTCGGCACGTCGGCCTCGACCACGGAGTACAGGAACCGCCCGCCGCGCTTGATGATGCCCCGCTTCTCCTCCTCGGCGCCCGGCAAGAACCCCGGGGTGTCGACCACGAACACCAGCGGGATCTGGAACGAATCACAGAACCTGATGAACCGCGCCGCCTTGTCGGATGCCTCATTGTCGATGGCCCCGGACATGTGCATGGGCTGGTTGGCGATCACACCCACCGGACGCCCGTCGACCCGGGCGTACCCGGTGATGATGGCCGGCCCGTGCTGGGCGGCGACGTCCAGAAAGTCGCCGTCGTCGAAGATGCGCAGCAGGATCTCGTGCATGTCGTAGGCCGCATTGTCGGAGTCCGGGACAATCGAGTCCAGCTCCAGGTCGGTCGGGGTGATCTCCGGTTCCAGTCCGGGATTGATGACCGGCGGCTTGCCGAAGCAGTTGGACGGCAGGAACGACAGGAAGTCGCGCACATACTGGAACGCCTCGGCTTCGGAGTTCACCACGTGGTGGATGTTGCCGTAGCGGGCCTGCGCGTCGGAGCCGCCGAGTTCGTCGAGGGTGACGTCCTCGCCGGTGACCTCCCGGATCACGTCCGGTCCGGTGACGAAGAAGTAGCCCTGGTCACGCACCGAGACCAGCAGGTCGTCCTGGATCGGCGAATAGACCGCTCCCCCGGCGCACTTGCCGAAGATGAGGGAGATTTGCGGCACCACCCCGGACAGCGCCTCGTGCCGTTGGCCCAGCTCGGCATACCACGCCAACGACGTGACGGCGTCCTGGATGCGGGCGCCGCCGGAGTCCTGAATGCCGACGATCGGGCAGCCGACCATCGCGCACCACTCCATCAGCCGGGCCACCTTGCGGCCGAACATCTCCCCGACGGTGCCGCCGAACACCGTCTGGTCGTGGGAGAACACCCCGACCGGTCGGCCGTTGATCAGGCCGTGCCCGGTCACCACCCCGTCGCCGTAGAGCGCGTTGGGGTCGCCGGGAGTGCGGCACAACGCCCCGATTTCGAAGAAGGTGCCCGGGTCCACCAGCTCGTAGACGCGGGCGCGGGCACTCGGGATGCCCTTCTTGTCGCGCTTGGCGGCGGCCTTCTCACCGCCGGGCTCCTTGGCCAGCTCCAGCTTTTCGCGTAGTTCGGCCAGCAGCTCGGCGGTGGTCTTGGTGCTCACTTAGGGGCCCTCTGTTCAGCCTCGACGTTGTGCTCGATCTTGTTCAAGGCGCGGCTCATGTGTTCGCCCACCTTGGCGATGATCGGCTCGTCGATGGCCTGGATGTGCTCACCACCGATCGGCACGACCTCGAGGTCGGTGACGTATTCACCCCAACCGCCGTCCGGCTGGCGAACGGCATACCGTGGCTCGAACATGATCGCGTCGTCATGGTATCGGTCGGCCATATAGAGGGTGACATGCCCGTCGTAGGGCTGGATCTGCGCGGTGTCGATCGCCCGGTTGTCCAGGTACGACGTGCGCTGGTGCTCGATGATCCCGGCCGGGATCTGCACACCGGACTCCCGGACGGCGTCGAGCACAAACCGGACCTGGCCCTCGTCGTCGAGCTCCTCGAGCTGCTCGTAGGGGATCGCCGGGATGGTGACGTTGAACGTCTTCTCGGCGAAACGGGCATAGCGGTCCCAGCGCTTGCGGATCTCCTCCTTGGTCTGCGGGATCTCCTCGCCGGCGCGCACCGCGTCGATCAGGCCCACGAACCGGACGTCCTTGCCCAGCCGCTTGAGCCCGATCGCGCAGGCGTAGGCCAGGACCCCGCCCAGCGACCAGCCGACCAGGATGTAGGGACCGGCGCCCTGCATCTCGATCAGCTTCGGCACATAGACAGCGGCACGCTCTTCGATCGACCCCTCGACTCGTTCGAAGCCGTACATCGGGGTGTCGGCCGGCAGCCGATTGAGCAGCGGTTCGTACACCACGGTCGACCCGCCGGCCGGGTGGAACACGAACACCGGCGGCTTGGTGCCGCCCTCGGGCCGGGCCCGCAGCGTGCGCACGAACCCGTCGATCTGGCCCGCCTCCAGGTAGCCACGCACCTTGTCGGCCAGTGCCTCGATGTTCTCCGACGTCAGCACGTCCTCGGCGGTGATCTCACCTTCGGCACGCTCGGAGAGCCGCTGCGCCATTGTGGCCGCCTTGTCGTCGTCCAACTTGGGCAGCGGGTTGAAGATGCCGCCCGGCGACTTGCCGGTGACGATCGCCCAGGTGGCGAAGGTGACGCGCTCGGCGGCATCGCGCGGCGGCACGTCGGAGTTGAGCGCCTTGGCGACCGCTTCCCGATTGAGCGCTTCCGCGGCGGCCACCAGGTTGGGCTGCCCATTACCGGTAGGGCCGGAGGGGTCCGTCGGCGGCGGCGGTACGGGAATGTCCGAAGCGGGCGCGGCCTGCGTTTCCGGTGCGGCTTGCGGATCAGGTGCCGGCGCAGTCACGGTGGAAACCGTTGCCCCACTGACCAATTCAGCCTGCGCCCGGGCGATCTCCTCGGCCGTCTGGGTCTTCTGGTACTCGCTGAGCTGCTCGACCTCGTCGCGGTGCTCGACCGCGTACTCGATCAGCTTTTCGACGTTGTAGAGATTGGCGTCGCGCACCGCCGTCAACTGAATCGGCGGTAGATCGAAGTCGTACTCGACGCGGTTCTTGATCCGCACCGCCATCAGCGAGTCCAGACCGAGCTCGATCAGCGGCACCTCCCACGGCAGGTCCTCGGGCTCGTAACCCATCGCCGACCCGACGATCAGGCCCAACCGGTCGGCGATGGTCTCCCCGGAATCCGGTGACCATCTGCCCACATCGCTCGGCAGGTAGCGGTTGGTCAAGCTGTCGGTCAGCGTGTCGGCTTCCGATTCCTCGACCGAAGCTTCGGGGACCAAAGCGGGTGCAGCGGTGATCGCCGCGCCCGCCCCAACCTGGACCGGCAGCACCGCATCGGAACCGGCCCGAGCCACCAGGGCGTCGTAGACCAGCGTGAACGATTCGTCGATGCGGGCGTGCACCTGAACCGACGCACCGCCGGGATGGCGGGTCATGGTCGTCACCAGCCGGGCACCGTCGGCGGGTATCGCGCGCTGCTCGGCGGCGGTCAGCTGTGCGTCGGTAAGCACTTGGGCCGCAGCGGCTCTGACCAAAGCCGCGAGGTCCGCCTGGCCGTCGCGCGGGGCATACTCCCACACGTGGCGGCCATCCGGCAGCGCGACATGGTTGCCCGGCATGATCACCGAGGCGTCGCCGGAGAAGTGCGCGTCGAGCCAGTGCTCCTTGCGCTTGAAGCGGGTCGGCGGAATGTTGGCGAAATCTTCGGGGCCAGTGGCACGGCTGAACAGCGTCCAGATGTCCAGGTCGTGGCCGTAGACGTAGAGCTGGGCCATGGTCGAGATCATCGACTCGACCTCGTCCTGCTTGCGGGCCAGTGTCGGAATCAGCTGGGCGTCATGCAGACCGGCGGCGGCCGTGGTCAGGCCCACCTGCATCAGCGCCACCGGGTTGGGCGCCAGCTCCAGGAAGGTGGTGTGCCCACTGTCGACGGCGTTGCGGATCCCGTGGGTGAAGTAGACGGAATGCCGCAGGCCCTTCTTCCAGTACTTGACGTCGTGGATGGGCTCGCTGCCCGGCTTGATGTAGCTGCCCTCATGCACCGTCGAGTAGATCCCGCAGGTGGGGCTCAGCGCCTTGATGCCCTGCAGCTCCGCGGCAAGCTCGCCGAGCAGCGGATCCATCTGCTGGGTGTGGCTGGCGCCCTTGGTCTGGAACTTACGCGCGAACTTGCCCTCGGCTTCGGCCCGGGCGATGATCGCGTCCACCTGTTCGGGCGGGCCCCCGATGACGGTCTGGGTGGGAGCGGCGTAGACGCACACCTCCAGATCGGGAAAGTCGGAGAACACCGTCTTGATCTCGTCGGCGGAGTATTCCACCAGCGCCATCAACCGGATGTACTCGCCGAACAGCATCGCCTCGCCCTCGCCCATCAAATGCGAGCGCGAGCAGATGGTGCGGGTGGCATCGCGGAGCGACAGACCGCCGGCGAAATACGCCGACGCCGCCTCGCCCAGCGACTGTCCGACCACCGCGGCCGGCTTGGCGCCATGATGCTTGAGCAGCTCACCCAGGGCGATCTGGATCGCGAAGATGGTGACCTGGGTGGTCTCGATGCCGTAGTCCTGCGAATCGTCCAGGATCAGCTCGAGCACCGAGTACCCCAGCTCGTCCTGGACCAGCGCGTCGACCTTCTCGATCCACTCGGCGAACACCGGATTGCGCAGGTACAGGCTCTTGCCCATCTTGCGGTGCTGGGCGCCGAACCCGGCCAGCACCCACACCGGACCATTGGTCACCGGCCCGTCGACGCTGAACACGTTCGGCGCCTGCTTGCCCGCGGCGACGGCCCGCAGCCCCTTGATGGCTTCCTCGTGATCGTGGGCCAGCACCACCGCGCGGGAGCGGCCGTGGTTGCGCCGCGACAGCGACCGGCCGATCGACTCCACCGACGACGCCTGCCCTTCGGGGCTTTCCATCCAGTCGGCCAGCTCGGCGGCCGCGGCCTTCTTGCGGGAGGTCAGGAACGCCGACACCGCCAGCGGGATCAGCGGGGGCTTGGGACCCTCCTGCGCCTCTTGCGCCGCAAGCTCTTCCAACGCAATTTCCTTGAGCCGCAACGCCTCCGCGGTGACGCCCGGCAACTCCGGTTCGTCGTCCTCGACAGGCGCGGTCGCGTCTGTGATGATGTTGCCGAAGTCGTCGAACCGCAGCGCGTGGCCTTCGAGCGCGGGTGCCTCGGATGGGGCGGTCTCGGCGGGCGCGGCCGCTTGCGGCTCGGGTTCGGGCTCGCGCTCGATCACGTCGCGGGGCAAGACCTCACGCACCACCACGTGCGCGTTGGCGCCTCCAAAGCCGAAGCTGGACACTCCCGCCACGGCGTAGCCGCCGTAGCGCGGCCAGTCGGTCACCGTGTCGATCACCTTCAGCCGCATCGCGTCGAAGTCGATGTAGGGGCTGGGCCCGGCGAAGTTGATCGACGGCGGCAGCTTGTCGTGCTGCAAAGCCAGCGCCACCTTGGCCATGCTGGCCGCACCGGCCGCCGACTCCAGGTGTCCGACATTGGTTTTCACCGCGCCGAGTAGCGCCGGCCGATCGGCGGGACGACCCTTGCCGACGACGCGGCCCAGCGCCTCGGCCTCGATCGGGTCACCGAGGACGGTTCCGGTGCCGTGCGCCTCGATGTAATCGACGGTGCGCGGATCGATGCCGGCATCCTTGTAGGCCCGGCGCAGCACGTCGGCCTGCGCGTCCTGGTTGGGCGCGATCAGGCCGTTGGACCGGCCGTCGTGGTTGACCGCGCTGCCGGCGATCACGGCGAGGATCTGGTCGCCGTCACGGCGGGCGTCGTCGACCCGCTTGAGCACCAGCATCCCGCCGCCCTCGGAGCGGGTGTAGCCGTCGGCGTCGGAAGAGAACGACTTGATCCGGCCGTCTGGTGCCAGCACCTGTCCGATCTCGTCGAAACCCAGCGTCACCACGGGGGTGATCAGCGCGTTGACGCCCCCGGCCACCGCGACGTCGCATTCGCCCATCCGCAGGGCCTGCACCGCCTGGTGGGTGGCTACCAGTGAACTCGAGCATGCGGTGTCGACCGCGACCGAAGGGCCGCGGAAGTCGTAGAAGTAGGACACCCGGTTGGCGATGATCGAGGTGGCGGTGCCGGTGATCGCGTACGGGTGGGCAACTGTGGGGTCCGATACCGCCAGGAAGCTGTAGTCGTTGTTGGAGACGCCGACGTACACGCCGACGGCCCCGCCGCGCAGGCTCGACGCCGGGATGCGAGCGTGTTCGAGCGCCTCCCAGGTCAGCTCCAGCGCCATCCGCTGTTGCGGGTCGATGTTGTCGGCTTCGGTCTTGGCCACCGCGAAGAACTCCGAGTCGAAACCCTTGATGTCCTTCAGGTAGCCGCCGCGGGTACGCGCCGCCTTGACCCGCTCGGCCAGGCGCGGCTCTTCGAGGAATTCCGTCCAGCGGCCCTCGGGCAGGTCGGTGATGGCGTCGCGGCCTTCCAGCAGCGCCTGCCAGGTTTCGTCGGGAGTGTTCATGTCGCCGGGCAGCCGGGTGGACAGGCCCACGATCGCGATGTCGACCCGCTCGGCGGGGCCGTTGCGGGTCCAGTCGGTGACGTCGACGCCGTCGTCAGCCGTTTCGGGTTCGCCTTCGATGATCCGGGTGGCCAGCGACTCGATGGTCGGATGCTGGAAGGCCACCGCGACCGACAGCGTGACGCCGGTCAGGTCTTCGATGTCAGCCGCCATCGCCACGGCATCGCGTGACGACAAGCCCAACTCCACCATCGGCACCGACTCGTCGATCGAGTCCGGCGACTTGCCGACCGCCTTGCCCACCCAGTTGCGCAGCCACTGCCGCATCTCGGGGACCGTTGTTATGCGCCGCTCCTCAGCATCGCTTCGTCCCCCGCAAGCGGGCGGTACCCCCACTGCATCGTCGCCGGCGCGCATGTCGGTCCCGCCGGCGGGCGGTTTCTCCGGGTCGTTCGCCTGGGATACGTCTATGTCAGCCATGGGTACCTTTGTGGTTCTGGGGGCTCAGGATTCGGTGGCAAATGCCGTCGGGGAACCGACGCCGCTGCGCAGGCTGCCGTCGAGGTAGGCGGCCCGGCACGCGCGCCGTCCGATCTTGCCGCTGGAGGTCCGGGGAATCGTGCCGGCCGACACCAACAGCAGGTCCCGCACGGTCACCCCATGCCCGACGGCGATAGCGGCACGGATGTCGTCGGCGATCGGCTGGTATTCCAGTTTGTGCGTACCGGCAGCGCGTTCGGCGACGATCACCAGCTGCTCGGAGGTGTCCTCGGGGTCGAACTTCAGCCCGGCGTGCGGATCGTCGAACACCTTCTGCGGCAGCTGGTTGGCGGGCACCGAGAAGGCGGCCACGTAGCCGACCCGCAAGGCCTTGTTCGACTCCTGCGCGGTGAACTCCAGGTCCTGCGGGTAGTGGTTGCGGCCGTCGATGATGACCAGGTCCTTGATCCGGCCCGCTATATAGAGGTGTCCCTTGAAGTAGGTGCCGTAGTCGCCGGTGCGCACCCACAGGCCGTCGTCGGGGGCTCCCTCGGCGTGCGACTCGCTGATCCGCGACTTCAGGATGTTGCGGAATATCTGAGCGGATTCCTCTTCCTTGCCCCAGTACCCGATGCCCAGGTTGTTGCCGTGCAGCCAGATTTCGCCGATTTGCCCGTCCGGCAGCTCGCTAGCCGTGTCCGGGTCGACGATGACCGCCCACTCGTCGACGCCGACCTTGCCGGCCGAGACCTGCGCGACGGCATTCGGCGCGCCGGCGGGCACCTCGACGAAACGCTGATTGTTGAGCTCGTCTCGGTCCACATGGATGACGGTCGGCGGCTCGTTGGGCGCGGTAGTCGAGACGAACAGCGTCGCCTCGGCCAGACCGTAGGACGGCTTGACCGCAGTCTCGGGCAGACCGTACGGGGCAAAGGCTTCGAAGAATTTGCGCATCGACGCCGGCGACACCGGTTCACTGCCGTTGAGGATGCCCTTGACATTGCTGAGGTCCAATGGTGGTTCATCGTCGCGGGGCAGGCCGCGCACTGCCGCATGCTCGAAGGCAAAGTTGGGTGCGGCGGAGAAAGTTCCCCCGGTTTCGCCGGGCTTACGAGCGAGTTCGCGAATCCAGCGGCCGGGTCGGCGCACGAACGCGGCCGGAGTCATGAAGGTGAAGCTGTGGCCCAGCACCGACGTCAGCAGCACCGTGATCAGGCCCATATCGTGGAAGAACGGCAGCCAACTGACACCGCGGTCACCTTCTTGCCCTTCCAGTGCATGCAGCACCTGCAGCACGTTTGTCGGCAGATTCAGATGGGTGATCTGCACGCCGGTCGGCGTCCGGGTCGATCCGGAGGTGTACTGCAGGTAGGCCGTGGTGGACTCGTTGGCGTCGGGCTCCTGCCAGGTCGACGCGACCTCAGTGGGAACCGCGTCGACGGCGATCACCCGGGGCCGTTCCTTTGCCGAGCGGCTACGGATGAACTTGCGCACACCCTCGGCGGAGTCGGTGGTGGTCAGAATGGTCGACGGGGTGCAGTCGTCGAGTACCGCGTGCAACCGGCCGACGTGACCCGGCTCGGCCGGGTCGAACAACGGCACCGCGATCCGGCCGGAATACAGCGCGCCGAAGAAGGAGATCAGGTAGTCCAGGTTCTGTGGGCACAGGATGGCGATACGGTCGCCGGGCTGGGTGACCTGTTGCAGCCGGGCGCCGACGGCGCGGTTGCGCGCGCTGAACTCCGACCACAGGATGTCGCGTTCGATGCCGTCCCGTTCGGTGGAGAAGTCCAGGAACCGGTAGGCCAGCTTGTCGCCACGCACCTTCGCCCATTTTTCGACGTGACGCACCAGATTGGTGTTCTCCGGGAACCGGATTCGTCCATTGACGATGAACGGGTTGTGGTACGCCATGCCGCCCTCTCCTGTCACAACACTGCTTGGTCGGCTACGCCGACAGGGTTTACATCCTGGTCGGCTCCGCCGACGAGTTACATCCGTACGCGATCCGGCCCCTGAGCGGCGCGCACACTCGCGGGCGCGCCAATCGTTGCCGGCTACGACCCAGCCGGGTCATCCACATGCTCTTAAATTTCTCTTAATGTTAAGGGCCGTGAGGCGTCAGACCAAATCACAAGGTACCGCTGATCCCATTACGATCGGGGCACTAGCGACTGTGTCCCGCTGCCCCAATCTGCGAGCGCCCGGCCGCTGCGGCGCCTGGGGCCCGCCCTCGCCCGCCGTGTTCGGGCCACCCGTCTCGCCTCAGCCGTGTTTGGGATGCGGCGCCTTGTCGATGAGGTCGTGAGCCCAGTTCAACGTCCATTGCGTAGCCGGCTGCCCGTCGGAGTTCCAGAATTCGGGGGTGGCGTACATCGCGTGGACCGGTTGGCCGGCCCCACCCGCCAGCGTGTTGAGGGTGGTCGGCAGATTGGCGGGACTGAACGCCTCCTGCGGGGCGGCGCAAATCAGATCGCCCTGGGCACAGATCTCGTTGGTGCGACTGTCGAGTGCGCCGAAGCCACCCCGACGCGCCCCCGTCATCGTCAAGCCGAGCCCGGACAGCACCGGCACCTCATGCAGGGTGACCTCGGCGCCCTCGCCCGGGGGGCTGGGCGGGATGTCGTTGCCCACCCCCGGCTGGCGACGGCCATCGGCGATCAGCGTCACGCCCAGCACCAGGTCGTCATCGACCGGTCCCCGGCCGTTGCCGATATCGCTGGCCACATCGCCGGCAATCACCGCCCCCTGCGAGAAGCCGACCACCACATAGCTGGTCAGCGGGCACTTGTTATTCATGTCCGTCATCGCCTGCACCATCGCGCGGGTGCCCTCCGCCCGGCTTTCGTTGTAGGACATCTGACCGTCGGAACTGAGCGGATTGTGGAACTGCGCGGTGTAGGGAACCGTGTACGTCTGCACCCGCGATCCGGGGAACTGCTGGGAGATCGGCCCGGTCACATTCAGTAGCAACGCCTTCGGGAACTGCACCGGGTTGAGCGGGTTGTCCTGCGGCGACGACTCCCAGGTGCCGGGTACCGCGATCAACTGCACGTCCGGGCAGGACGCATCCTGGAAGGCTGGCCGGGGTTTGCGTGGGTGAGAGGTGGTGGGACCCGGGGTCAGCACCCCGGGCGGTACCGCGCTGGGCGGTGCTTCCTGGCGGCGCAGCATGACCACGCCGGCGACGATGACCAGCGCGACGACCGACGCCAGGGCGCCGGCCGCAACCCAGGCGAGGATTCGTTGGCGGCGTCTTCTGCGCCGGGAGTTGGTAGCCATGTTCTCCTGCTAGCAGCGTCGGTAAGTTTGAGTACAGCCTGCGGTCGGCGGCGATGTCGCGCACGCTCGCCGCCCGAGCCGCCCGAAGTCACCACACCGCGTCGGCACCCAGTGGCGCCGCCCGCTGCCGCACCCCATACACGGTACCGGCTGGTGACGAAGTTCCGTCCCGGACGATGTCTCCGCCGCGTGGCCCGGGGCCGGCTAGCTGGATCCGCCCGTCGGCTCGCTAGCGGATCGCGCCGACGATATCGCCGGACATGGCACCCAGTTGCGCCGACCACGAGCCCCAGCCGTTGTCGCCGCCGCCCGGGAAGTCGAAGTGACCGTTGTGCCCGCCGACGTTGCGATACTGCTGGTAGAACGACCTACTGTCGCCCATCGCCGCGCCGGCCTGACCGATCATGGCGGCAGGATCACTGGCGCCCAGGTTGGTCGGACTCCACACCCAGACCCGGGTGTTGTTCTGCGCCAGCAAAGCGACATGCACGCATGGGTCGTGCCACTTCCACCGGCCCAACTGTGGGGCACCCCACATGCCGTTGCCGTCCACACCGCCGAACTGCTGCAGGCCGGCGAGGATCGCACCGTTGGTGGTGGTGCTCGACGGGTACAGAAACCCGGAGAGCGATCCGGCGAAGCCGAATCGGTCCGGGTGGAACGCGGCCAGCGCCATTGCGCCATAGCCGCCCTGAGATGCGCCGACGGCGGCGTGACCGCCGGGCGCCAGGCCTTTGTTGGCCGCCAGCCAATCGGGAAGCTCACCGGACAGGAAGGTTTCCCACTGCTTGCTGCCGTCCTGTTCCCAGTTGGTGTACATGCTGTAGGCACCGCCGGCCGGGGCGACCACCGAGATTCCCTTGCCAGCCAGGGTGTTCATCGCGTTACCCGCGGTAACCCAGTTGCTGACGTCGGGGCCGGCGTTGAAGGCATCCAGCAGGTACACCGCGTGCGGGCCACCGCCAAGAAACGCGACCGGGATGTCGCGGCCCATGGCGCCCGACGGCACCATCAGGGTCTCGTAGGGGGCGGCTTTGGCCGTGCCCCACGATCCTGCTGCCACGGTGACACCGCCCAACGCGATCGACAGCACCGCAACGCAGAGCAGCCGTAGCACCACCGACAGACCCCTCATGTCCACCTCCATCGTGTATCGCTGCATGCCCGCAGCGCCCGACCGTGCGGCGGGTTCGAGGCACGCCCCGGCCCGCAAGGTAGCTAACCACACCGCACACAACGCGATAAAGGGGAGATAACGCAGAAGTAACCAACGGCGGCGACCCCGAAGGGTCG
>NZ_MWQA01000001.1:2956674-2992475 GCF_002086915.1 Mycobacterium persicum
GACCCCGAAGGGTCGCCGCCGTCGAATGCGGGTTCTCGGACGCCGTTGCGGCGCCCAGGGCGTCTAGGTGCCCTGCGTGGTGCCGTTGCCGCCGCCACCGGGTGTCGCACCCAGCGTGTGCTGCAGGTCCGGCTTCATGGCGTTGAGCTGCGCACCCCAGTACTCCCAGCTGTGCGTGCCGTTGTCGTCGAAGTTCCACACGGCGTTGTGCCCACCGGCCGCGTTGTAGGCGGTCTGGAACTTCAAGTTGCTGGTCCGCACGAAGCCCTCGAGGAACTTGGCGGGCAGGTTGTCGCCACCCAGGTCGGACGGCTTGCCGTTGCCGCAGTACACCCAGATGCGGGTGTTGTTGGCGACGAGCTTGCCGACCTGCAGCGTCGGGTCGTTGCGCTGCCACGCCGGGTCATCCTTCGGACCCCACATGTCGGAAGCCTTGTAGCCACCCGCGTCGCCCATGGCCAGGCCGATCAGCGACGGCCCCATCGCCTGCGACGGGTCCAGCAGCGCTGACAGCGATCCGGCGTAGATGAACTGCGCCGGGTGGTATGCGGCCAGGATCAACGCCGACGAGCCGGCCATTGACAGACCCACGGCGGCGCTGCCGGTGGGTTTGACCTGCCGATTGGCCGACAGGTACTGCGGCAACTCGCTGGTCAGGAAGGTCTCCCACTTGTAGGTGGTGCAGCCGGCCTTACCGCAAGCCGGGTTGTACCAGTCCGAGTAGAAACTGGACTGCCCGCCGACCGGCATGACCACCGAGAGGCCCGACTGGTAGTACCACTCGAACGCCGGGGTGTTGATGTCCCAGCCGTTGAAGTCATCCTGGGCGCGCATACCGTCCAGCAGATACACCGCCGGCGAGTTCGCCCCACCACTTTGGAATTGGACCTTGATGTCGCGGCCCATGGCCGCCGAGGGCACCTGCAGGTATTCCACCGGCAGGCCCGGCCGCGAGAACGCATTCGCGGTCGCCGAACCGCCAGTGACGTCAACGACACCGACCAGACCCGACAGCAGGGCCGCACCAACGGCTCCCACCATGAGTCGGCGCGGCATACCCGTCACGGCGCCACGAAACCTGTCAACAAGCTTCATCCTTGCTTCCTCATCCTCAATCTTTTAGGCGCATCCGGTGGATAGGGCGCATCCTCAACTACGTCGGACTGCGCGCGCTCGGCGTCGCAGTGCCCGTGTAGTCAACCACAACTTGGGGTCGGTTCTCTCATCGAGCACGACGCCGAAAGCGTTACCGGGCCGCGATTCCGGGTGATTTTCGCGCCGTATGCGGCGGCCCGAGATCTCGTTTCCGCATGTGCCCGGGGTCCGGGGGCCGCTGGTAACGGCTCAATTGTGATGTTGCTGTCAGTCTCGCCTCACACCGCGGCACCCGCGTCGCGGACGCCTGATCGCAATTGGGCCGAAATTCTTCGCGGCACGGCCCGCGCGGCCCGGCATTCGGGCCGGATCGCTGACCCCGCATCACTCCCGGGCCGGGGCCGGCGGCACGTCGGGCACCTCGAGCCCGCACCTGATGAGTTCGTTGAGCGGAACCCGGTCAATCCGGTACCTGGTGAACTCGAAGGAGTGCACCACGTTGGACACAAAACGGCGCACGGTCAACGGCGCGCGCACCGAATTCAGCACCGCCTGGGTCGCGGGACACCGCAGGGCCGCCTCCGCCTGCGCCACCCAGGCCGGGTCGAGATAACCCGGAACACCCGGATACCACTTCACCCACGGACCGTCGGCGATCACCCAGTCGGGGAACAAGTTCTTGTCGTGGCCGATCCGGCCGTGCTTCAACCGCTCGGTATGTTGGGCCAGCGGGTTCGCCAGCCCGATCTGATCGAGCACCCTGACGTCCAGACCCACGTTCATGCCCAACATCCCCAAATTGGTGAAAAACACCGCGTGCTGCGGCTTTTGGCTGGCCGGGATACCGGGAGCCGTTCCCGGCGGGATCATCGGTACCAGATCCCACTGGTTGTAGTTGCCCGACGGCAGCAGCAGCGCGCCGTCGGGGGTGTTGTCGAGCGCGGTCAGGACCGCGGCCATCCGCGGGTAATCGAGATAGTCCGCGGCGGTCAGCGGATGGGCATGTCCGGTGGCCTGCGCGTAAAAGCGGCGCTCGTCGACGATGCCGGTATAGGTGACGTGCGTGGCGTCGTCGCCCATCCCCGGCGAGTTCGCTGCCCACAGCGACCAGCCCGCCACACCCAGCCACAGGATGCTGACGACACCGGCCAGCCAGTAACCGGTCTCTTTGGAGAAGTCCCTGCCATCGGGCAGTGACAACGGAATTACCGCCACCGGAGCCAGTAAGCAAAAGAGCGGCGCCAGCAACACGCGGCCGTGCATGAAATCGCCGCCTTGCCGGATCCAGTACAGCGCCTGCAGCAGGCCGCTGCCGACCATGAAGGCCACCACCGCCGCCGGGCTCTGCACCGCCCGCGCCAGCCGCCCGTAATCGGGCGCCACCACCGGACGCAGGAACGACGGCCTGCGACGAGCCAGCATCAGAACCAGGCCAAGCGGCACCAAAAGCACGATCGGCACCCACAGGGCGTAGGGCCGGTTGAAATTCGAGAGATAGATCATGCCCTGCGACCACTTGTCGCCGGCGGCGTCTTTGGCCAGCGCGGTACCGGGCACCAGTAACGCGTAGTAGCCCATCCGGAAGATCTGGTAGGCGACCGGCAGCAAGCCGCCGGCCACCACGATCAGCACCCGGCGGCGCCAGGTCCGCGCCGCGACCAGCATCATGATCAAGGCCAGGCCGCCCATCAGCGCCAGCTCGGGCCGGACCAACACGCTGCATCCCGCGACGAACGCCAGCGCACCGATGAACACCCGGCCGTGGGGACGGACCCGCAGCGGCTGCGCCCAGCACACCATCAGCCACCACAGCAGCCCGAGATAGGTGAGCACCAGCCCGCTTTCCAGCCCTGACGTGGCGAAGTCTCGCGCCGGCGGCACCGCGATATAGACCAGCGCGCCGGCCGGCAACATGATCGCCCGGCGGCCGCGCAGGCTGGGCGCATACAACCGGCCGGTGCCGAGCATCAGCAGCGCCACCCCCAGCAACGACAGCACCAGGGCCACGGCCAGCGCCACATATTCCAGCCGCATCGGCCCGCCCACCCAGCTGGCCGCGTAGAGCAAATAGGTCCACGCCGTCGAGGTGTTGGCCTCCACCCGCTCTCCCATGTTGAACACGGGCCCGTTGCCGGCCAGCAGATTACGCACCGTACGCAACACGATCAGACCGTCGTCGGCGATCCAGCGTCGTTGCCACGCACCCCAACCGAACAGCACGCAGATCACCGCCACGCTGACCCACAGACTGATCCGGACCACCGGCTCATAGGGAAAAACCGGCCATCTGGCCCGCCGGACTGGGGGCCTGCGGGCCAGCGCGCTGGCCCGCAGGGCCTTGAATCTCGAACTAGCCGAAGGCAACAGCGGCCCCAACTGTTCCTATCCACGCCAGCGCCAGCAACTGCAACACCCGGTCGCGCAGCGCGATGTCTTCGGGCTCCCCGGCCAGCCCCCCGTCGACGTCCACGGCGTAGCGCAGGATCGCGATGGTGAACGGGACCATCGACACCGCATACCACGAGCCCGAGTACCGGTCGCGTTCGAACGCCCACAGCCCGTAGGACACCACCACGGCGGTGGCCGAGAGCGTCCAGACGAATCGAAGGTAGGTGCTGGTATAGCTCTCCAGCGACTTGCGGATCGCCGCGCCGGTGCGCTCGGCCAGCTGCAGTTCGGCGTAGCGCTTGCCGGCCACCATGAACAGCGACCCGAACGCCGCCGTCAGCAAGAACCACTGAGACAGCGGGATGTCGGCGGCCGCGCCGCCGGCGATGGCGCGGATCAGGTATGCCGACGACACGATGCAGATGTCGATCACCGCTTGGTGTTTGAGGCCGTAGCAGTACCCCAGCTGCATGGCCAGGTAGACGGCCATCACCACGGCCAGGCTGGGGGTAAGCCACCAGGCAATGGCCAGCGAGGCCACCCCCAGCACCGCCGCCACCGTGTAGGCCAGCCATTCGGGCACCACACCGGCGGCGATCGGGCGGAACCTCTTGGTGGGGTGCTCGCGATCAGCCTCCACATCGCGCACGTCGTTGATCAAGTAGATCGCCGAGGCGGCCAGGCTGAACACCACGAACGCCACCGAAACCTTGGTCAGCACCTCGGCGTAGTCGTATCGGACGCCCCGGCCCGCCGCGGCCAGGGGCGCGGCCAGCACCAGGACGTTTTTCACCCATTGCCGCGGGCGCATCGCCTTGACCACACCAACAACCAAGTTGGCCGGAGGTCCGGTCACCAGGTCTTCGCTCATATCGACACACCCCTGGTTAGTCGGAGGTCGAGTCGCACCGCAACGGCGGCGACGGCGGCGCCGAGCGCCACACCGGCGGCGACGTCGCTGGGGTAATGCACCCCCAGCAGTATTCGGGACAGCGCCATCGGCGGCACCAGCACCGCCGCGCCCAGCCCGGTCGGCAGGCCGGTGGCCCTGCTCATCAGGATGGCCGCGGCCGTGGTGGAGGTCGCGTGCGCCGACGGGAAACTCAGCTGACTGGGCGTGCCGACATTGACCGCGACGGCGGGATGGTGCGGCCGTTTGCGCCGGACCACCCGCTTGACCAATACCGCTGCCGCGTGGGCGGCGAAGGCGCCGGCGCCGGCGACCAGCCAATCCCGGCGTCGCCGCGGGGAAAGAACCGCTCCGAGCGCCGATACCGCCAGCCAGCCGATGCTGTGTTCGCCGAAGTGCGAAAGCCCCTGGGCCACCGTCAGCGATTCCGGTCGGTCGGCCAGCGCCGATTGAACGGCCACAATTGCAGCGGCTTCACCGTGCGCCGGTGCCCCCAACGGACGGGCTTCAGGCATGTCGGTGCTCTTGGTTTTCCGCCGTGAAGAGCACCGTCTCCCACTTCTGCTTGCTGGACAGCACGGGCAACGCCGCGCGATAGACCCTGCGCATCTCGTCGAAGCGCCGGGCCAGCTGCCGCTGGCGGCGCAGCGACTGCCACAGCAGCGCGACCATCTTGGCCCGATCGCGCTGACGGTAGACCACCCCGCAGCCGTCGGCCGTCGTGACCGTAACACCGTCGACCGTGCACAACCGGAACCAGCGGGCGTCCTGGGTCGGCACGTTGTACTCGGGACGCACGTGGTGGGCCGGATCGGCGGCCTTGAGGTTGTGCACGATGCCCCGGGCGAGCCGGTAACCAATGGTGACCGGGTTCACCGGCGGCTTCATCACCTTGTTCTTGTGCAACGGCGCCGGCAGCTCGCTGGCGGCGGGCAGCACGACCGCATCGGGATAGGCCTTGCGGATCCGGTGTATTTCCGGCAGCGCCGATTCCAGGATCGAGAAGATGTGCTCGGGACCGGCCAGGAAGTCGTCGATGGCCTTGTTCTGGATCGCAACCGTCGAATATTCAAGGCAGGCAAGGTGTTTCAGCGTCGCCTTGAGATGGCTACGGACCAGGCCGGTGATGTCGCCGTTCCAGTGCATCGCCGCGACCACCAACCGGTTGCGCAGATGGAAGTAGGCCTGCCAGTCGATCGCGTCGTCTTTGTCGCTCCAGGCCATGTGCCAGATCGCGGCTCCGGGCAGCGTCACCGTGGGGTAGCCGTGTTCGGCCGCGCGCAGACCATAGTCGGCGTCGTCCCATTTGATGAACAACGGCAGCGGCTGGCCCAGCTCCTCGGCCACCTGCCGCGGGATCATGCACGTCCACCAGCCGTTGTAGTCGACGTCGATGCGCCGGTGCAGCAGCTTGCTCAGTTCCTCTTTGTCGCCCAGCGGGTACTCGGCGAAGTCGTGGTCGTATTCGGCGTGCGGCGCGGCGGTCCACATGAAGTTCGAGCGATTGACGACTTCGCCCATGATGTGCAGGTGCGACGGCTCCTGCAGGTTGAGCATCTGCCCGCCGACCAGCATCGGGCTCTTGGCGAAGCGGTGCATCGCCAGCACCCGCAGAATTGAGTCCGGCTCGATGCGGATGTCGTCGTCCATGAACAGGATCTGTTGGCAGTCAGTGTTTTTCAGCGCCTCGTACATCACCCGGCTGTAGCCACCGGAGCCACCCAGGTTGGGCTGGTCGTGAATGGAGAGCCGATTGCCCAGCCGGGCAGCCGCGGCGGGGAAGTCCGGATGGTCGCGAACTTTGCGGGTGCCCTGGTCGGGCACGATCACCGCGCCGATCACCTGGTCCACCAGCGGGTCTGCAGTGAGTTCGGCCAGCGCGTTGGCGCAATCCGCGGGGCGGTTGAAGGTGGGGATGCCGACGGCGATGTTGGCGGTGCCCGGGGCGGCGATGGGCGCGTACCAGCCACCGTTGAGCAGGGTGACCGCGGTGTCGGTGGTGATGTCGAACCAGATCCAGCCACCGTCCTCGAACGGTTGCAGCCCGATCTCCATCTCCAGCGTCTCCGGAGTGTCGTCGCCGCCGGCGAATTCGCGGCCCTCAATGAAGATCCGGGCACCGGTGGCCTTGGTCCGGTAAACGTCGACACGCCCGGATCCGGCCAGCTCGACGCGCAGCACCACGGACGTGCAGATCGACCAGCGTCGCCAATAGCTGGCCGGGAACGCGTTGAAATACGTGGCGAACGACACCTCTGACTCGGGGCCGATCTGCAGCGAGGTGCGGCTGGTCGCATGAGCGCGCCGCGAGTTGGTGGTCGACTCCTCGAGGTACAGCTTGCGCACGTCGAGCGGTTCGCCCGGTCGCGGCAGGATGATCCGGGACAGCAGGCTCACGGCGGTCATGCGCGAGATCCCGGATCGACAAGCGGAGCGCCGTCGCGCAGGTGCGGCGCAACGACGTTTTCGTACATGTTCAAAGCGCTGGCAATGGCCATATGCATATCCAGATATTGGTAGGTGCCCAAGCGACCGCCGAACAAGACCTTCGCCGCCGCGGTTTCGGACTTCGCCCGGGTACGGTAGGCGGCCAACAGGGCGCGGTCGGCCTCGGTGTTGATCGGATAGTAGGGCTCGTCGTCGGCTTCGGCGAACCGGGAGTATTCGCGCATGATCACCGTCTTGTCCGTCGGGTATTCGCGCTCGGGGTGGAAGTGACGGAACTCGTGGATCCGGGTGTACGGGACGTCGAGGTCGTTGTAGTTCATCACCGGCGTGCCTTGAAAATCACCGCAGTCGCCGAGTACTTCCACCTCGAAATCCAAGGTGCGCCACCCCAACCGGCCGTCGGCGTAATCGAAGTAGCGGTCGATCGGACCGGTGTAGACGACCGGAGCATCCGGACTGGCCGCGCGCAGTGCGTCGCGGACGTCGAACCAGTCGGTGTCCAACCTGACCTCGACGCGGTCGTCGGCGGCCATGTTCTGTAGCCACGCCGTGTAGCCGTCGACCGGTAGGCCCTCGTAGGTGTCGCTGAAGTACCGGTTGTCGAAGGTGTAGCGCACCGGCAGTCGATTAATGACGGCAGCCGGTAACTCCGCGGGGTCGGTCTGCCATTGCTTGGCGGTGTAGCCCTTGACGAACGCCTCGTAGAGCGGCCGGCCGATCAACGAGATGGCCTTCTCCTCGAGGTTCTGCGCGTCGGCGGTATGGATTTCGGATGCCTGTTCGGCGATCAACCGGCGCGCTTCGGCCGGGGTGAAGTATCTGCCGAAGAACTGCGACACCAGGCCCAGGCCCATCGGGAACTGGTAGGCCTGCCCGTTGTGCATCGCGAACACCCGATGCCGGTAGTCGGTGAAGTCGGTGAACTGCCGCACGTAGTCCCACACCTTCTTATTGGAGGTGTGGAACAGGTGCGCGCCGTACTTGTGAACTTCGATCCCGGTCTGCGGCTCCGGTTCGGAATAGGCGTTGCCGCCGATATGCGGGCGGCGCTCGACAACGAGGACCCGCTTGCCGAGTTGGGTAGCCACGCGCTCGGCGATCGTCAGGCCGAAGAATCCGGAACCGACGACGAAGAGGTCGAAACGTGCGGTCATCGGTTGCCTAGGTTATCCGACCCCGCTGCCAAAACCCGACTTGGCGGCTCGCCCGAGTGAGGGTTCTCGCAGGTTTTGGGCAAGTGCGCAGGTTCTCATATCCGTCGCCGCCCCAACATCGCACCTTTGGTGCGATTGCCTCACGATTCGATATAGCCACTCTAGTCACACAAACCTCACTCGTACCATCGATCTTGTGGGCTTCCTCCGTCGACGACGGCGAGGGAGCCGACGCGACAAATAGTCCAGATTGAGGAGACTTCCGTGCCGAATCGACGCCGACGCAAGCTCTCGACCACCATGAGCGCAGTCGCGGCCCTGGCAGTTGCGAGTCCTTGTGCATACTTTCTCGTTTACGAATCGACCGCGGGAAGCAAACCGCCCGAGCACCACGAGTTTGTCCGGGCGGCAAGCGTGGCCGATCTGCCCGGTGAGCTGATGTCGGCCCTGTCGCAAGGGCTTTCGCAGTTCGGTATTAACCTGCCGCCGGTGCCAAGCCTGACCGGCGGCAGTGCCGCCGGCACCGGCCTGACCAGCCCGGGGCTGACCAGTCCGGGCCTGACCAGTCCGGGCCTGACCAGTCCGGGGCTGACCAGCCCGGGCCTGACCAGTCCGGGGCTGACCAGCCCGGGCCTGACCAGCCCGACGGGTTTGACGCCGTCGACGCCGGGATCGCTGGCCCTGCCTGGTACCACGTTGACGCCACCGACGCCGGGGACAGCGGTGAATCCCGGGCTGACCAGCCCCACCGGAGCGACGCCGGGCCTGACCAGCCCGACGGGGCTGGATCCGGCACTCGGCGGCGCCAGCGAGATTCCCATCACGACACCGGCCGGTCTGGACCCGGGGGCCGACGGCACCTACCCGATCCTGGGAGACCCATCGCTGGGCTACGGGCCGGGAACCGGCTACGGGCCGGCGACCAGCCCGATCGGCACCGGTGGTGGCGCAGCCAGCAGCGGCGGCGGCGGGCTGCTCAACGATGTGATGCAGGCGGCCAATCAGCTGGGCGCCGGGCAGGCCATCGACCTGCTGAAGGGCGTGCTGATGCCGTCCATCATGCAGGCCATCCAGAACGGCGGCGCCGCGGCGCCGGCCGCTGGCGCGCCCGCCGTCGGTGCACCCGCCGTGGTCCCGCCCGCGGTGCCGGCGGCTGCCGCACCGGTGGTGGCACCACCGGCAGCGCCGACGACGCCCGTCGCCTGAAGCCCCGCAGCCTCGAAAAGGACCTAGGGACCTGCCACCTGACGACACCGCAGAGTCGCCACGTCATCACTCTGCGGTGTCGTCGACAGGTTTTCCCCATAAGTACCGTGTCGCCTCATAAGAAACATTAGGCACACAAGTAACATCGGCTGGTGGCGTCTCGCAGCCGTGCCCCGACAATGCTGGTCACCGCTGTCGCCGCCACGGTGGTCATCGTCTCGTGGGTGCTGAACCGTCCTGCGCACAGCGCCCATGAGCGACCGCCGGCGCAGGACACCCAACTCGTCGAGCAACCGCTGATCGGCCTCGGCGGCGGCGTCACGGTTCGCGAACTGACTCAGGACACGCCGTTCTCGTTGGTCGCATTGACCGGTGACCTGACTGGTACCTCGACGCGGGTGCGGGCCAAACGTCCCGACGGGTCGTGGGGGCCGTGGTACCAAGCCGAGTATGAAACCGCGGCGCCCGACGCACCGGGCTCGAGTTCGGCGAACCCCGGTGAGGGGCCGCGCAGCACCGATCCGGTGTTCGTCGGCACCACCACGACCGTCCAGGTCGCGGTCACCCGACCGGTCGATGCGCCGGTGACCCAGCCGCCGGTGGCCGCCGAAACGAACCCGGCCGGCCTGGGTTATCGTCCGGCCACCAAGGAGCAGCCGTTCGGGCAGAACATCTCGGCGATCCTCATCTCGCCACCGCGGGCGCCGGCCCGGACGCAGTGGACACCACCGACCGGGGTCACGATGCCCGGCCAAGCGCCGCCCATCATCAGCCGTGCCGAATGGGGAGCCGACGAATCGCTGCGCTGCGGTAGCCCGCAATACGACCGGGCGGTTCGCGCCGCGGTGGTTCACCACACCGCCGGCAGCAACGATTATTCGCCCCTGGAGTCCGCCGGGATCGTCAAGGCGATCTACACGTATCACAGCAAGACGCTGGGCTGGTGCGACATCGCCTACAACGCGCTGGTCGACAAGTACGGCCAGGTGTTCGAGGGCAGTGCCGGTGGCCTCACCAAACCGGTCGAGGCGTTCCACACCGGCGGATTCAACCGCGACACCTGGGGTGTGGCGATGATCGGCAACTTCGACGACGTCGCGCCGACACCGCTGCAACTCCGCGCCGTCGGGCGACTGCTCGGCTGGCGGCTGGGCATGGACGACGTCGACCCCAAGGGCACCGTCGAGCTGGAGTCGGCCGGCAGCTCCTACACAACCTATCCGGCTGGTGCGATAGCGCGGTTGCCAGCCATCTTCACCCACCGCGACGTCGGCAACACCGACTGCCCGGGCAATGCCGGCTACGCCCTGATGGATGAAATCCGGGACATCGCCGCACATTTCAACGATCCCCCCGAGGAGTTGCTGAAGGCCCTGGAGGGCGGTGTGATCTACGAACGCTGGCAGGCGCTGGGGGGGATGAACAGCGTACTGGGCGCACCCACCTCGCCCGAGGCCGAGGCGGCCGGTGCGGCGCGGTACGTAACTTTCGCCAAGGGAGCGATGTACTGGTCACCCGAAACCGGCGCGCAACCGGTCACCGGCGCGATCTACGACGCCTGGGCTTCGCTGAGCTACGAACGCGGGCCGCTTGGCCTGCCGACCAGCGCCGAGATCCAAGAACCGCTGCGAATCACGCAGAACTTCCAGCATGGGGTGTTGAACTTCGAACGGCTCACCGGCAATATCACCGAGGTTGTCGACGGAATCACGACGCCGCTGTCGACTCAGCCCCCGAGCGGCCCCGAGGTCCCTCCCGAACACTTCTCGCTGCCAACGCATCCAGTGAACTGAGGTCCGGTTAGTCTTGCGTCTCGTGCCCGAGACGCCGTATCTGACGATCGACCTGGCTCGGGTGCGGGACAATTTCGCGGCGCTGCAAGCCGCGCTGCCCGGCGCTTCGATTCGCTATGCCGTCAAGGCGAACCCGAGCGAACCGATTCTGCGCCTGCTCGCGGGCGAAGGCTCCGAATTTGATGTTGCTTCGCCCGGCGAGATCGACGCGTGCCGATTGGCCGGTATCGACGGTAGCCGGCTGGCGTTCGGCAACACCATCAAGAAGCCGGCCGCGGTCGGCCATGCGTATGCCAGCGGGGTGCGGCGGTTCGCGTTCGACACCGCTGAGGGTTTGGCCGCGATCGCCGAGCATGCTCCCAAAGCCAGCGTGGAATGCCGTATCGCTCCGGCCTTTCCGTCGTCGGTCACGCCGTTTGGCCACAAGTTCGGGTGTGCCCCCAAGGAGGCCGCCGGGCTGCTCGTACATGCCCGGCATCTGGGCTTGCACCCCGAGGGCGTCTGCTTCCACGTCGGTTCCCAGCAGCTCGACCCGGCCGCGTGGGAGCTCGGGATACGTTGTGCCGCGGACATATTCGCAGAGTTCGACGGCCTCACGACGGTCAACGCCGGCGGCGGATTCCCCCTTGCCTATGCCACCGGTGCCCCACCACTAAGAGCCGTTGCCGACACCATCAGGTCGGCGCTGGAACGTCATTTCGGCCCCCGTCATCCCACGCTGGTGATCGAACCCGGCCGCGCGATCGTGGGTTCAGCGGGTGTCATACGCGCCGAAGTGGTGTCGGCAAGGACCGGTACCGATGGTCACCGTTGGGTGTACCTCGACATCGGTCGCTACCAGGGTCTTGCGGAATCGGAAAACGAGTACATCCGTTATCGCCTGAGGACCGACCGGGACGGCGACCCGGTCGCCGATGCGGTGCTCGCCGGACCCACCTGCGACGGCGACGACGTGCTCTACCGCAGCTACCCGCTTCCGGTGACGCTGCGTCCCGGCGACGGCGTACAGATCGACGATGCCGGGGCCTACACCGCGAGCTACGCGGCGGTGAGGTTCAACGGATTTGCGTCGCTGCCAACATATTTCGTGGGTGGAGCCGGTGTCGCCGCACCGAGCCGGGAGATCATCGAGCCGCTGGCGCCGGGGCTGAGCCGACGCTGGCAACTGCACCAGGTCATCTGTGAGGAAAGTACCCCATTCCAGCGACTGCTGATTGGCAAGACAGCCCAGGGCGTGGCGTTGTTCAGTGATGGCGAACGGCAGAGCACCGAGTTCAGCCAGCTGGTGTATCACGAGGCGTTGCTGGTGCCGGCCTTGCTGTTGGCGGAGCAGATCGACCGAATATTGGTCATCGGTTCCGGCGAAGGTGTGGTGAGCCAGCTTGCGGTAGCCGCCGGGGCGACACATGTCGATCACGTCGACATCGATCGAGATGCCGTTCGGCTCTGCGCCGAGCATCTGCCCTACGGCTACTCGATGGACGAACTGCGCAGCGCTGAAAAAGGATTCGGTCCGGTCACCGTCCATTACTGCGACGGAAGGGAATTCGTCGAGCGGTGCACCGAGTGCTACGACGTCGTCGTGGTCGATCTGCCCGACGAGCGCACCGGGCTCGCCCAGCACAACCGGTTGTACGACGTCGACTTTCTCAGACCATGCCGCGCAATCGGCCGAGTCGTCGTGTCCCAGGCCGGCTGCCCGACACTGTGGCGCAACGAGTCACTGCGCCGGTCGTGGCGACGCTTTCACGAAACCTTTGACACCGTGGTTTATTTCGGCAGTGACGAGCACGAATGGGCGTTCTTGTGTGGAATGTCCGGACCTGTTCACCCTGATCCCGTCGCTCTGATGGCGAAACGATTGCCGAGATTGCTCTACCGCCCACGCACCATCGATGCCAGCTCGCTCGCTGGGCGCACCGTTGCCCCCAATGCGCTGCGCACTTTCTCCAACCCCAAGTTCCGCTGACCGAGTTCGGTCTAAATCTCTAAACGCCCCATCAAAGAATCGCCACGGCAACCACTATGCCCAACGCGAATTGCGCCGCCGCCACGATAAGACACTCGAAGCTGTATTCGTCGGCCTGGAACAACGTATCCATGTCGATTCCGATGACCAGGGTCGCGATCCGCATCATCACCACCTGCGCGGCGATGCCCACGATGCCGAACGTCGCCGACGCCAGCAGCCCCTCGCCCAACCTGCCCGACGACGAATAGATCGCCAGCACCACAATCAGCGCCATGCTCACCATCCCGGCGGCGGCCACAATGATGGCGTTGGGCTTACCCGCGCGCACCATCTTGCGCAACGGTCCCGGGGTGGTGAAGTCGATCGCGTGGAACCCGATGATCATCAGCACCAGACCCAGGATCGAGTACAAGACGACGGCGCCGACCCCGCGACCGAGCCAACTCCAGTAGTCCGAATGCAGCGCCACGATGGATGTCGTCATCGAAGATCAGCTCCGTTTCATTTTGGCGGAAGGTTCACTTGGCGGAACGGTTTATTTCAGCGGAATCCGGTGCGGGACAAACGCAGCGCCATCGTCGGTGACCAGTCCGGCGGTCTCCCGGATACCCATACCCGCCGACGAGTCACCGACGATCCACGCTCCCAAGGCGGGGCGCATATCGTCGAATTCCGGTAGCGGATCCAGTAATTGGTAGACGAAGCCCTCTTCACCGTAGACACCGCCGGTGGCGGTCTCCATGCCGGCGCCGACGATCGTGATATTTGCGCCTTCGCGACCCAGCTTGGGTTTGCGGACGTACTCGGTGAGTTCATGCGGGTCGTCGATGTAGGCGGGCAACAGGTTCGGGTGCCCGGGATACATCTCCCACAACACCGCAAGGATCGCCTTGTTGGACAACAGCGCCTTCCACAGCGGCTCGATCCACATCGTCTGCGGCAGGCTCGATACCACGTGCTGGCCGAACTGATCATCGAGCACCCATTCCCACGGGTGCAGTTTGAAGATGGCCTCGATCGGCGCCTCTTCCAGATCGACGAATCGCTCCAGCGCGGCATCCCAGCCGACGTCCTCGATCATCAAGCCGACGGTCTGAAAACCGGCTTCAGCCGCGGTCTCCTGCAGGTACGTCGTGGTGATCTGGTCTTCGCCGGTCGCTTCCACACCCGACCAGGTGAAGTGAAGTTCGTTGCCGGGCAACAGATCAGCGACCGCCTTCCAGCGGTCGACGAGCTGTTCGTGCAACGAGTTCCACTGGTCGTCGGCGGGGAATTTGTCCTTGAGCCAATACCACTGCAGGATTGCGGCCTCCAGCAGTGTGGTCGGGGTGTCGGCGTTGTATTCCAGCAGCACCGCCGGCCGGCGACCGTCGTAACGCAAGTCGAAGCGGCCGTAGACATGTGGATCGGAACGCCGCCACGATTCGGCGATGAACGGCCAACTCCACTCGGGCAGACCGAAATCGGCGTACCGCTCCATCAGGACCACCTGCTCGACGGCATTGAGGCACATCGAGTGCAGCAGTTCGACATCGGCTTCCAGCGCCAGGATCTCGTCCATGTCGAACTCGTAGTACACCGATTCGTCCCAGTACGGCCGGTCGGCGCCGGTCGCATCGCGCGCGGGCGTGCCGTACACCAGGCCTTGCGATTCGACGATGGATCGCCAGTTGGGACGCGGCTGGGTCCGGGCGCGTTTCACGAGCCGCTGCTCCCGCCGCCGCCCTTGCCGCCGCTGCCGCCGAGCCCGCCGCGCGAAATCGTGGTACCGGACTTGGTGGTGATCGTGGCGCCCTTCGGCGCAACCGTGGTGCCTCCGCTGGGGCGTTGACCGACGTTACCGGAGCTGCCGTAGTAGTACCGGTACTGATGTCCGCCGTAGAAGAAGAAGCCGTTGAGGCCCGCGGTATGGCCGGTGCAGTAGCTGTCGGGGACGATCACCGGTTGACCATTCGGGTCGTCCTGGACGCATTGGGCGGTGACGTGCTCGGGCGTCAGCAACCAGTACCCGAGGCCGGCCACCAGACCCACCACGCCGACGCCGGCCGCGGCGCCCATTAGGACACGCTTCTGCTTGGCGCGCTTGGCCTCGGCCTCCCGCCGAGCCTCTTCGATCTCGCGCTGCTTGTCCTCGTACTTCCGTCGGGCCCGCAGCTCGGCCGGCGTCGGGGGCCGCGGCCGCGCGGTTTCGGGGTCCTGATACTGGATGCTGCCGCCGGCCCGGCGCTTGGCCGGTGCGTCTCCTGCTGATTCGGCATCCGGCACCGGCTGCGTCTCGTCGGACCGCTCGGCAGCCGCGGCGGGCCCGCCCTGGTCGTCGTCGGGGCGGCTGCTAACCGGTGGGTCTGGTTCCGACCCCACTAGCTCTCCTCCGGTCCGGGTAACGGGCCCGGCGAGGCGACACACTTGCCGCCCAGGGGGCGAGCATCAGGCTGGTACGCCGGCACGCGGGCAGTCTCCCACATCAGCGGCGCCGTCCGGATCAGGACCACCAGCGCTCCAGCACCCGCGCGACGCCGTCGTCGGTGTTGGCAGCGGTGACCTCATTGGCCGCGGCGCGCGCCTCGGGGTGGGCATTGCCCATCGCCACCCCGAGCCCGGCCCGCAGCAGCATCGGCACGTCATTGGGCATGTCCCCGAAAGCCACCACGTCCGCCTCGGCGATCCCCAGGGGCCGGCCGATTTCTGCCACACCGGTGGCCTTGCTGATGCCCAACGGAACGACCTCGACCAGCCCATTGTTGGTCGAATAGGTGATTTCCCCTGCGGTTCCGAGATGTTTGGCCAGCCGGGCCGCCATCTCCGCGCTGGTGGCGCCGGTCTTGCGGATCAGCAGCTTGATCGCGGGCGCGCTGAGCAGATCTTCGATCGACACCTCGGTGTGGTCCGGGTTCAGCCAGGCATGCTCGTAGCCCGGTGAACTGACGAACTGCGGGGTCGCCGTATCGTGCGCACGGTCGCCGATGCGCTCGACGGCCAACCCGGAACCGGGGATGACCCGCCGGGCGATCTCGGCCAGAGCGGCCAGAGCATCCACGGACAGGGTGTGCGCCGATACCACCCGATCGGTGGCGGGGTCATAGATGACCGCGCCATTGGCACACACCGCCATCGGCGCGAAGCCGAGTGCGTCGACCACCGGCCGCACCCAGCGCGGTGGGCGGCCGGTGGCCAGGATGAACGTCGCGCCGCCGGCGACGGCGGCGCGCACCGCCGCGCGGGTGCGCGCGGTCACGGTTTCGTCGTCGTCGAGCAGGGTGCCGTCGACGTCGCACGCGATGAGCGCCGGCGGGCTCGGCGGCGTCGTCAGTGCGGTACGCCTTTGCTGCGACTGGGCGAGGTCACTCCGTGGTGCCCGCGCCGGCGCGCGCGCTGGGCCAGTTCGGCGATTCTGCTGCGACTCTGCGATGCTATGCGGGCCTGCTCACGCTTTCGCGCCCGCTCAGCCAACTCAGCAATGCGGTAGGCCTTCGACTCCTCCGGGCTGGGCGCACTGCCACCGAGCCGTCGGGGCACCCAGTACTCCCCTGGCGGATGCGGATACTGCTCCTGCACGCGATACAGCATCGATTCCATCGCCTGGCGCAACGTGGCGTTTAGCGTCACCGCATCGCCCTGCGGACGCAATGGCGGTCCGACTGCCACGGTGATCGGAATCTTGTTGCGGAACAAGTCCTTGGGTTGATCTTTGGGCCAAATCCGGTGCGCACCCCAGACGATCATGGGAACGATCGGCACCTGCGCCTCCAACGCCATCCGCGCCGCGCCGGTCTTGAACTCCCGCAGTTCCAGACTGCGGCTGATGGTCGCCTCCGGATGCAACCCGATCAGTTCGCCCTCGCGCAGCCGCTGCACCGCCACCGCATAGGCATTGGCGCCCTCGGAGCGGTCCACGGGAATCAGCTGGGCATGCTTGATCACGTAGTTGACCGCCTTCACCTCCTGCATTTCGGCCTTGATCATGAACCGCAACCGCCGCCGGCAGTGCTTGGCGGCGATCGACGCGGGAATCCAGTCCACGTAGCTGGTGTGGTTGAGGGCGATCAAGGCGCCGCCCCGCTCCGGAATGTTCTCCAGGCCGTAGTAGGTGATCTTGTTTCCGTTGGCCGCGACAATCGATGGGACAAGAAACTCCATCATTCGGAAAAATGGCTCGGCCATTTCGTATGTTCTCCTTCCACCGCTACCGCGACTGATGCGGTGCACGGCCGGCCGCCTTCGCCGCCGCCTCGTCAGCATCCAACTGAGCCGCCTCGGCCGGCGTCGGCGCACCGCCACCGAGTCGGCGCGGCACCCAGTACGCCCCGGGCGGATGGCGATACCGTTGCTGCACCTGATGCAGCAGCCCGGTCATCGCCTCCCGCAGAGCAGCATCGGTCTGCGCGATATCGCCGCGGGCCGGAAAAGGCGGTCCCACCTGCACAATGATCGGCACTTTGGTGCGTCCAATGCGCCGGGGATGGCCTTTGGTCCAGATCCGCTGGGCACCCCAAACAATAACGGGAACAATCGGGACGTCTGCCTCCACCGCCATCCGGGCGGCCCCGGACTTGAACTCTTTGAGCTCGAAGCTGCGGCTGATCGTCGCCTCCGGATAGACGCCGACCAGTTCACCTTCCCGAAGCCGCTGCACCGCCACCGTATAGGCGCCGGCGCCGGCACCTCGGTCCACCGGGATAGTCCGGGTGCGTTTGATCAAGAAATTGACCAGCTTCACCCGCTGCATCTCAGCCTTGATCATGTACCGCATCCGGCGGCGCCGACGATTCATGGCCAGCGCGGCCGGCAGCCAGTCGACATAGCTGGTGTGGTTGATCGCGACCACGGCGCCGCCCCGTTCGGGCACGTTTTCCACACCGAAATAGCTGATCCGGGTTCCGGTCGCCAGCACCAGCAACTTGGCCAGGATCTCCAGGGTGCGGTAGGTCGGCTCGGCCATCGGTCACTGCTCCGCGGCTCCGGCCGGATCGGCGCGCTGCGCACGGCGAGCCGCCCTCTCCGCCGCCTCCTGCGCGTCCATCCGGGCCGCCTCGGCCAGCGACGGCGCACCGCCGCCGAGCCGGTGCGGTACCCAGAACTCGCCGGCCGGATGCGGTCCGTACAGCTTCTGCGCCCGTTCCAGCAAATGCTGCATCCGTGAGTGCAGCAACCTGTTCAGTTCGGCGGTGCCCAGTGTCGGTTCGATCGGTTCGCCGACGACGACCGCTATCGGCACCTTCGGACGCACCAGCTTTTTGGGGTGGCCCTTCGTCCAGATCCGTTGCGCGCCCCACACGATGTGCGGAACGATCGGCACGCCGGCCTCGACCGCCATCCGCGCGGCACCCGACTTGAATTCCTTGATCTCGAAACTGCGGCTGATCGTGGCCTCTGGATAGACGCCGACCAGCTCACCATCCTTGAGCATCCGGACCGCCGCCTCGTAAGACGCGGCCCCCTCCTGCCGGTCTACCGGGATATGCCGCAGCCGACGCATGATCGGACCGGTGACCTTGTGGTCGAAGACTTCCTGTTTGGCCATGAACCGCACCTTGCGCCCGAGACCCTGCTGGTAAGCCGGCAAACCCGCGAAGGTGAAGTCCAGGTATCCGGTGTGGTTGATCGCGACGACGGCGCCACCGGTGGCCGGTACGTTCTCCACACCGGTGACGGTGATCCGGAGACCCTGGATGCGCCAGGTCAAGCGGGCAAGCTGAATGATAGTCCCGTATACCGGCTCCACAGCTGTCCAGCCTAGTGCTCCGGGCCGCCAAGGCTGAAGCCGAAAATGAGAGGCAAAGACCGGAAAAGAGAGGCGGCCTTCCCTTCCCATGTCTTTCCCGACGTCACCGCCGGCCGTACCCACAGTTGTCCGCACATTTGCTGCCGGCCGGCGCGTGCGCGCCGTCTGGACCAATGAACTCGGCGGCGTCACCTTCCGGATCGGTCCGGGCACCGAATTCGTCAAGGTAGCCGGAGCCGCCACGGTCGACTTCGCCGACGAAGCACGGCGGTTGCGCTGGGCGGCGCAGCACACGCCGGTGCCGGCGGTATTGGGTTTCGGCCTCGACGGCGACCGGGCATGGCTGCGCACCGGTGGGCTGCCCGGTGTATCAGCGGTGCACCCTCGCTGGCTGGCGGCACCTGACGTGGCGGTGCGGGCGATCGCTGTGGGGTTGCGCACACTGCACGACACGCTGCCGGTCTCGTCGTGTCCGTTCGACTGGTCGGCGGCCGGCCGGTTGGCCCGGCTTTCCCCGGCCTGGCGGGCAAAGCTCGGCGACCCTCCGCCGGTCGATCGGGTGGTGGTCTGTCACGGCGATGCGTGTTCGCCCAACACGCTGATCGATGAGCACGGCCGGTGCTGCGGACATGTCGACGTCGACTCCCTGGGCGTGGCCGATCGGTGGGCCGACCTCGCGGTGGCAACACTGTCGCTGGTCTGGAACTACCCGGGGCGCGGCTGGGACACGGTGTTCTTCGAAGCCTACGGAGTCGATCCGGACCCGCCGCGCCTGGATTACTACCGACGCTTGTGGCAGGCCGAGGATATCGACGCAAGCTAAGCTCGATGCTGCATTTCGCGGCCCCCACGCGCGCAGCAGGTCGATCTTCCTGAACGACACGGAAAGGCATTTGTGCAGGTCACCAGCGTCGGCCACGCCGGCTTTCTGATCCAGACCCACGCGGGCAGCATTCTGTGCGACCCCTGGCTCAACCCGGCCTACTTCACTTCCTGGTTCCCGTTTCCCGACAACAGCACACTGGACTGGTCCGCCCTGGGCGACTGTGACTACCTGTACGTCTCCCACCTCCACAAGGACCATTTCGACGCGGAGAACCTGCGGAGCCACGTCAACAAGAACGCGGTGGTGCTGCTGCCCGACTTTCCGGTGCCCGATCTGCGAAACGAGCTGGAGAAGTTGGGGTTTCACCGGTTCTTCGACACCACCGACTCGGTCAAGCACCGGGTGAGCGGGCCCAAGGGTGAACTGGACATCATGATCATCGCGCTGCGAGCCCCGGCCGACGGTCCGATCGGGGACTCGGCACTGGTGGTTTCCGACGGCGAGACGACGGCGTTCAACATGAACGATGCCCGTCCGATCGATTTGGACGTGCTGGCATCGCAGTTCGGCCCTATGGACGTGCACATGCTGCAGTATTCGGGCGCCATCTGGTACCCGATGGTCTACGACATGCCGGCGCGCGCCAAGGAAGCTTTCGCCACCCAGAAGCGGCAGCGCGGGATGGACCGGGCTCGCCAGTACATCGCGCAGGTCGGGGCCACCTGGGTGATTCCGTCGGCCGGACCACCGTGTTTCTTGGACCCCGAACTGCGCCACCTCAACGACGACGGCAGCGACCCGGCCAACATCTTCCCCGACCAGATGGTGTTCCTGGACCAGATGCGCACCCACGGCCACGATCGCGGCCTGCTGATGATCCCGGGATCTGTCGCGGATTTCACCGGCGCGGAGCTGAATTCGCTGAACCATCCACTGCCCGTCGAAGACGTCGAAGCCATCTTCACTACCGGCAAGGCGAAGTACATCGCCGACTATGCCGAACGGATGGCGCCGGTCGTCGCGGCCGAACGGGCAAGCTGGGCCTCCGCCAGCGGAGAGCCGCTGCTGGAACCGCTGCGCGCGCTGTTCGAACCGATCATGATGCATAGCGACCAGATCTGCGACGGCATCGGCTACCCGGTGGAACTGGTCCTGGGCCCCGAGACCGTCGTCTTGGACTTTCCGAAACGGACGGTGCGCGAACGCATTCCCGACGAAAAGATCCGTTACGGCTTCGCGATCGCGCCGGAGCTGGTACGCACCGTGCTGCGCGACCGGGAACCGGACTGGGTCAACACCATCTTCTTGTCGACCCGGTTTCGGGCCTGGCGCGTCGGCGGTTACAACGAATACCTCTACACCTTCTTCAAGTGTCTGACCGACGAGCGGATCACCTACGCCGACGGCTGGTTCGCCGAGACTCACGACGACAGCGCATCGATCACCCTGGACGGCTGGGAAATTCAGCGGCGCTGTCCCCACCTGAAAGCCGATCTTTCGAAATTCGGTGTGGTGGAAGGCAACACGTTGACCTGCAACCTACACGGGTGGCAATGGCGGCTGGACGACGGCCGCTGCCTGACCACCCGCGGCCACCAGTTGCGGAGTTCGAAAACATGATGCAGTTCTACGACGACGGCCTGGTCCAGCTGGACCGTGCCGCACTCACGTTGCGCCGGTACCACTTTCCGTCCGGCACGGCCAAGGTCATCGCGTTAGACGACATCCGCGGCTACCAGGCCGAGCCGCTGGGCCTGCTCACCCACCGGTTCCGTATCTGGGGCAGCTCGGACCTGCAGCGCTGGCTACCGCTGGACGTCAACCGGCCCCTCAAGTCGACGTTGATCACCCTGGACATTCGGGGGGCGCGATGGAAGCCTGCCTTCACGCCCGCGCGTCCGGTCGATTTCGTCGCGCTGCTGGATGGGTTGCTCGCCGAACGGCGTTAGCTCTAGCCGAACGTGTATCCACTGCGAGATTTTCGCGAGTTCTTCGCGTTGAGAGCACGTTCGGCGAGTCATAACCCCGCCAGGACCGCACGGCCGGCGTTGAAGCCGGGAATAAACGTGATTCCGGGTCCGCCGTGGCATCCCGCACTTGCCAGGTACAGCCCGTCGATCGGAATGGGCTGGCCGAGATAGCCTTTCGGCCCCGGCCGGTTTTGTCCGATCTGGTTGGGATGCAACAGCCCGTGGCAGTAGTCGCCGCCGGGCGCGCCGAACATCACCCCCATGTGCTTGGGCGTGAAGGTGGTGTGCCTGGTGATGCTGCCGGCGAAATTGGGTGCCAGCCGAGTGATCTTGTCGATGACGCGCTGACCCATGTCGAGTTTGGATTGCCCATAGTCGGCGCCGCCCTCGATGGGGAACCACAGGGCAAACGCCGACGCGGCCTGCCTGCCTTCCGGGGCCAGCTGCGGATCGTGCAGCGACGGGATCTGCAGCACGACGGTCGGGTCGGCCGGCACAATTCCGCGACGGCATTCCTCCCACTGCTGCTGCACCTCCTCCGGTGTGCAGAAGATCCCGATCGAGGCCTGCATGGCCGGGTCATTGAGCGCCTGGTATGGCGCGGCAAAACTGGGCGTCTCGTCCAGGGCGAAGTGCATCTGCAGGTAGCTGCCGCGGTGATCGATACGCGCATACCGTTCCCGAATGTCGGCGGGCAGCGCCGCGGGATCGATCAGCTCGTTGACCGTGACGTCCGGCGCGACGGCCGAGACCACGATCGGGGCGCTCAGGATGTCGCCGGCCTCGGTACGCACGCCGCTCACCCGGCCGCCCTCGACGCGGATCTCGGCCACCTTGGATCGCAACCGGACTTCGCCGCCGTGGCTCTGCAGCAGCCGGCACAGATGCGCGGTCAGCGCCCCGATGCCGCCGCGCAGCTTCTTCATCTGCACGAAGTCGCCGTCGGGCATACCCAGTCCGAAGGCCAGTGCGGCGGCGCTGCCCGGCGTGGCCGGCCCGCGGTAGATGGTGTTGACGGCCAGCACCGTCATCGAGCCGCGCAGGGCGGCGTGCTTCTCGCGGTCCGGCAGGTAGCGGTCCAGCACGTCGGTGACCGACCCGAACAGCATGTCGTCGATGGCTGAGCGCTCGAATTCGTTGGTGGCGCAGGCATACATCTCGTCGAAGGTCTTCGGCAGCGTGCCGGCCTCGAAGCGTCCCAGCGCCCGTGTCGGCGCCCGGCCCCACGCCAGCAGCCCCGCCATTCCGGTGACCACGTCCGCGCCGTGTACCTCGTTGAGGTGGGCGAACATCTTCACCGGGTCGGTGTACTGGATCAGCGGATCGTCGCCGATACCGCGCAACGCCACCGACATCACCTCGCACTGGACGGACGGCAAGGTATCCAGGCCCAATTCGTTCACCACCACCGCCGACGTGGGGAACTGCACCGAGCCGGCGATCTCGAACCGGTACCCGTCGAACAGCTCGACGGTGGTGGCCATCCCGCCGGCGTAGCGCTTGGCGTCCAGGCACACGGTTCGCAGCCCCGCCCGCTGCAGCAGCACCGCCGCGGTCAGCCCGTTGTGCCCGGCGCCGATGACTATGGCGTCGTAATCAGACATGCTCCTGCCCTCCAGCAAGGCACGCTGGCACGGATGCAAAGGTTTTGTCAATTATGACGAAACCTGGCCGGGAAGCCACGACTCGGTGATACCGGCCCGCAGCGATTCCAGCGCCGTATGACACATCCGCGCCAACTCACCGAGCGACCGCTCATCGCCGAGCATCCACACCTCCATCGCACCGAACACGGCCGCGGCGATACACCTCGCCGTCACCGCCACCCGCAACCGCTGGTCCGGAGTCGGGTCAGCCACGCAGCTACGGCGTTGCAGCTGCCTGGCGATTGCCTCGGCGAAGTCGGCCTGGACGTCACGAATGTGCCGGACGATGCGCCCGGGGTCGAGTTCCGCACCCCGCAACGCGGCGATTTTCGTGACGGCTTCCACGTCATAGGGAAACGCGAAGACGGCCGACCGCACGGAATCGATGATCGGCTCGTCGGCCGGCCTGGCGTCCAATGCCGTGCGAAACCAGTGCAGCCCGGTGTAGTCGGCAAACAACAAATCGTGCTTGGAGTGGAAGTGGCGATAGAACGTCCGCAGCGATACCCCCGCGTCCGCCGCGATCTGTTCGGCCGAGGTGTCCGCCACGCCCTGGGCCAGGAATCGCACCAGCGCGGCCTGACGCAACGCCTCCCGGGTGCGTTCGCTGCGCGCCGTCTGCGCTGGCCGGACCATGGCAGTAAACCGTACCAAGAATCATTATGACAATATTGACAAAACTTTCCGGTGCGATGAGACTGCGGCCATGGTGTCGCTGGTTATCCACGCGCTACTCGGGCTTGCCGTCGTCGCCTGGATCGTGGCGTCGAACCCCAAGGTCTACGCGAAACCGGCGGGCGGGGCCTGGCTGTCGCCGCTGGAATGCGTGTATTACACCGCCGGCATCGCCTCGATCGCGTTGGGCTGGTACTTCAACATCCACTTCATGCTCGGCGCGCACGGTCAAGGCAACCTGGTCTCCGGACCGGGCAGCTACCCGAACTTCCTTCGGCTGCAATTCGCAAACCCGGCCGCAGGCTCCGGCAATCAGGACTACCTCATCGCGAATGTCGTTCTGCTGCCGGTGTTTACCATCGTCGACGGCTATCGGCGAGGTCTGAAACGCCCGTGGCTGTTCTTTGTGGCCAGCTTCTTCACCAGCTTTGCCTTCCCGCTCGCCTGCTACTTCGCCACCATCGAACGCCAGCGCCGGCACGAACAATCGCGCCAAACCCTCAACGTCTAGAGCGGTTCGAGCACCTCGGTACCGACAAACGGGACCAGCGCCGCGGGGACCCGCACGCTGCCGTCGGGCCGCTGGTGGTTTTCCAGGATGGCGACCAGCCAGCGGGTGGTGCCCAACGTGCCGTTGAGCGTCGCCGCGATCTGCGGCTTGCCATTGGCATCGCGGAAGCGGGTCGCCAGGCGGCGCGCCTGAAAGGTGGTGCAGTTCGACGTCGAGGTCAGCTCGCGGTAGCCGCCCTGAGTCGGAACCCACGCCTCGCAGTCGAACTTGCGCGCCGCCGACGCGCCGAGATCACCCGCGGCCACGTCGATGACCCGATACGGCACCTCGATCAGGGCCAACATTTCGCGCTGCCAGGCCAGCAGCCGCTGATGTTCGGCTTCGGCGTCGCCGGGTGTGCAGTAGATGAAGCCCTCCACCTTGTCGAACTGGTGCACTCGAATGATGCCGCGGGTGTCCTTGCCATAGCTGCCGGCCTCGCGCCGGAAGCATGACGACCAACCCGCGTAACGCAGCGGCCCGGCGGACAGGTCCAGAATCTCGCCGGAATGGTAGCCCGCCAGCGGCACCTCCGAGGTGCCCACCAGGTAGAGGTCGTCGGCCTCCAGCCGGTACACCTCCTCGGCATGGGCGCCCAGGAAGCCGGTGCCGGACATCACCTCCGGGCGCACCAGCACCGGCGGAATCATCGGGATGAAGCCGTTGTCGACGGCCAGCCGCAGCGCCAGCTGCAGCAGCCCCAACTGCAGCAGCGCACCCCGCCCGGTCAGGAAGTAGAACCGCGATCCGGACACCTTCGCGCCGCGCTGCATGTCGATGAGACCGAGCGCCTCGCCGAGTTCCAGGTGGTCTTTCGGGTCGTCCAGCCGAGGGGGTTCGCCGACGACGTCGAGCACCGCATAGTCGTCCTCCCCGCCGGCGGGGACGCCGTCCAGGATCACGTTGGGGATCGCCAGATGTGCCGCGGTGAACACCGCCTCGGTTTCGGTTTGGTTCGCTTCGGCGGTCTTGACCTGCTCGGCGAGGTATTTCGCGCGGTGCAGCAGCGCGGGCCGCTCCTCCGGTGACGCGCCGCCCACCCTCTTGCTGGCGGCCTTCTGTTCGGCGCGCAGCGCATCCGCGGCCGCGATCGCGCTGCGCCGCGTGGCGTCGGCCGTCAACAGGTCGTCCACCAGCGACGGGTCTTCGCCGCGACTGAGTTGGGAGCGGCGCACGGCGTCGGGGTCTTCGCGGAGCAGCTTCAGGTCGATCACGGGCGCAAGACTACTTTTGACCGCGCAGCCCGATGGCGTCAGCTGGCCGGGCATCCGGCTCTGGTCTCACATCAGCAACATTGGTAACGCCACCGGGCAGCCCCTGTCACAATGGAACGGATGTTGGACGCTCCCGAGAAGCAACTGCCACCTGACAGCGAAGCTGACAGAACCGGCACCGCCGCAGCCACCCCGCCGGGGGCGGGCTTCCGCTGGCCTCGGGCTCTGCAGGCGTCGGCGACCCGGCGGGCGCTGCTGCTCACCGCTCTGGGTGCCTTGCTGATCGCCGGGCTGGCCACCGCGATTCCCGCGGTGACCACCGGTCCGGGGCGCCTTGCCGGCTACATCGACAACAACCCGGTGCCCAGCACCGGCGCCAAAAGCAACGCCGCCTTCAACCGAGCCACCGGCGGCGACTGCCTGAACTGGCCCGACGCCATGCCGGAGGCCGCGACCATCGTCAGCTGCTCCGACGACCACCGGTTCGAAGTGGCCGAGTCCATCGACATGCGGACCTTCCCCGGTTCGGAGTACGGGCCCAACGCTGATCCCCCGTCGCCGGCACGCATCCAGCAAATCAGCCAGGAGCAGTGCGAGGCCGCCGTACGCCGCTACCTCGGCACCAAGTTCGACCCGAACAGCAAGTTCACCATCAGCATGCTGTGGTCCGGTGACCGCGCGTGGCGACAAGCCGGCGAGCGCCGCATGTTGTGCGGCTTGCAGTTGCCCGGCCCCAACAACCAGCAGGCCCTGTTCAAAGGCAAGGTCGCCGAACTCGACCAGTCCAAGGTCTGGCCGGCCGGCACCTGCCTGGCCATCGACTCGAACACCAACCAACCGGTCGATGTTCCGGTCGATTGCACGGCCCCCCACGCGATGGAGGTGACCGGCACGGTCAACCTCTCCGAGAAGTTCCCGAACGCGCTGCCCGCCGAACCAGAGCAGGACGCGTACATCAAGGACAACTGCACCCGGATGACGGACGCGTATCTGGCGCCCATCAAGTTGCGGACCACCACGTTGACGCTGATCTACCCGACGCTGTCGCTGTCCAGTTGGTCGGCGGGCAGCCGTGAGGTCGCGTGCAGCATCGGTGCGACGCTGGGCAACGGCGGCTGGGCCACGTTGGTCAACAGCGCCAAGGGACCGCTGCTGATCAACGGCCAGCCCCCGATACCGCCGCCCGACATCCCCGAGGAGCGGCTCACGCTGCCGCCGATCCCGGTGCAGGTGCCGGCCCCACAACCCGCGGCCCCGGTCCAGGAGATCCCGGTCACGCCACCGGGCAACCAACACCTGCCCAATCAACAGCCGGTGGTGACACCGTCTCGCGCGCCCGCAGCCCCGGCCACCACCCAACCGCCCGCCGCGCCGGCCACCACCCAAGCACCCGCCGCCCCACCGGCTGATGGCGGGGCGCCGCCGGCGGCCCCGGCACCGGAAGCCCCCGCACCCGCCGAGCCCGCGCCGGAAGGTTAACCCGTGGCGGTGCGGATGGATCCGCAGCGGTTCGACGAACTGGTTTCCGACGCACTCGACCTCCTCCCGCGCGAACTGGCAGCCGCGATGGACAACGTGGTCATCTTGGTCGCCGACCGCCACCCCGGCGACCACGACCTGTTGGGCTTATACGAGGGAGTCGCGCTGACCGAGCGCGACTCCGATTACGCCGGAGCACTGCCGGACGCGATCACCATCTACCGCGACGCCCTGCTGGATGTCTGCGAACCCGCCGACGAAGTCGTCGATCAGGTGGCAATCCCCGTGATCCACGAGATCCCCCACCACTTCGGCATCGACGACGCCGGGCGGGACGAACGGGGGGGGGGCTGACCGAACCCCGCCGGTGACGGGCGCGGCATCCCGGAATTGTCCGGCCCTGGTGCTAAGAACGCTTCATGAGCACAGTCTGTCGCGACTGCCGGACAGGCGTCTATCACTGCCACGGCACCGTCATTCGTCATGATCTGGGCCGGACCGAATGCACCGAAAACGACTGCGACGGACCCGAGATATCGGTGCACGGGTTCGTCATCGACTGCGACGCGGTCGGCTGCCGATGCGCTGACGCGCCGAACGGAGAGGCCGGATCACCCCATCGGGTCAGTGCTTGACGTCACCGCGTCGATGACCGGCGTAGGTGGGCCTTGCGTGAGGTCGGGGTAGAACGGCGGCTTGAGGTTTCCCCACTGCACACAACTCCAGCGCCCGTCGGTGATCGGAGCCAGCACCACGCATTCGGCATTGCCCAAATGGTTGTCGAGCACGAACGTGCCGTCGACGCCGGCCAGCACCGCCGACGTCAGCCGGATAGCGGCGCCATGGCTAACGACCACGATGTCACCATCCCAGGCGGCGTCGTCCAGGTAGCGCATCCGTAGTTCAGTAAGCACCGGCAGGTACCGGTCCAAGACGTCTTCGCCCGACTCACCGCCGGGCAGCGGCACCTGCAATTCACCGCGATGCCAACGGTCGTAGATGGCGTTGAATTCGGCCACGGCCTCGTCGTCGCTGCGATTTTCCAGCTCTCCCACCTGGACCTCGTGGATGCCGTCGAGCCGCAGCGGCGACAACTCCAGCTCGGCGGCGATCACCTCGGCCGTTTCTGCCGCACGGACCGCGACCGAGTGCGCCAGCAGGACCGGGCGGGCAGAACCGCCGAGCGCGAACGCGCGGGCTTGCTCGCGTCCCAGGGACGTCAACGCCGTGCCGGGTGGCCGGGTGTCCAGCCGGCGCTCGACGTTGCCGTGGGACTGGCCATGCCGCAGCAGCACCAGCCGACCGCTCATCGCCCCGGCTCCCGGGCCGGGGCCGGCTGGCCCTCCCGCAGCCGAGCCAGCCAGATCGATGCATCGTCGGGTGGCGGCGGCTGCATGCCGACCGCCTGTCCCGTCGGCCAGGAACCCAGGTATCGCACATCAGCACAACGACGGTGCAACGCCTTGAGTGCCTCGGCGACGGCGTCGTCGTCGATATGGCCGACGCAGTCCACGAAAAACATGTAGGTGCCCAATTCGGTACGGGTGGGCCGGGATTCGATCCGGGTGAGGTCGATGCCGCGCATGCCGAACTCGGTCAGCGCTTCCACCAGTGCGCCGGGCACGTTGTCGATCCGCAACACCGCCGAGGTGCGATCGGCTCCCGTGCGCGCCGGCGGTCGGGCCGGCCGGCCGATCAACACGAAACGGGTCCGGGCGCTGGATTCGTCGACGACACCGTCGGCCAGCGCCGTCAATGCCCAGTGGGCGGCCGCCAGCGGCGACGTGACAGCCGCGTCGACCCGGCCCTCAGCCACCTGGCGGACCGCGTCGGCATTCGAATACGCCGGGCACATCTCGACACCGGGCAGATGCGCGCTGAGCCATTGCCGTACCTGTGCTGCCGCCACCGGGAAGGCGGCCAGCGTCCGTACCTCGGCCGCACTGCGACCGGGCCGTACGACGATGCTGAAGGCCACGTCGAGGGTGGTCTCGGCGAACACCTGCAGCGGCGAACCGATGGCCAGGCTGTCCAAAGTGGGCGCCAGCGACCCGTCGATCGAGTTCTCCATGGGGACGCAGGCGAAATCCGCCGTGCCGTTGCGGACAGCCTCCAGCGCGGCGGGGGTGCTCTCGACCGGCAGCCGTTGCGGCAGCTCCGTCAGCTCGGCTTCCCGGCCGGGTACCAGCCCGGCGGCCGTTATCTGCAACAGCGCCGCCTCGGTGAACGTCCCTTCCGGACCGAGGTAGGCGATGCAGACCACGTTGACCACACTAGTGGCGCATCGGGTCCTTGCGACGGACGAGCCGAGTAGCTTAAGTTAGGCTTACCTAATTTCGAGGAGCCGCCGCGATGTTTCCGATCACCAACCCGACGCCCACGACCGCCGAGCGCGTTCGCACAATTTGCGCGCGGGCCGGCGCGGGCCTGCTGGCGGTAGAGCCCGACCAACCGATGGCCGCGCCGCTGCATCACTTGATGTCCGACGGTTCCTTCGCCGTGGCCGTTCCCGCTGACCGCGCTGCCGCGGCCGGTTACACGCCCGGCTGTGGATCTCAGGCCTTGCTCGAGCTCACCGATTACGCCCCGCTGCCGGTCCGGGAGCCGGTCCGATCGCTGGTGTGGATCCGCGGTCGCCTGCAGCGGGTCCCGTGGGGAGCAGTGACCTCGGTGCTGGACACGATCGCCACCGAGAACCCGGACCCGACCCTGCTGCAGGTGGAGACTCCCCGATCCGGCCCCGCCCTGCGGCAGCAGCACCGGTACACATTGCTGCGGCTGGAGACCGAATCGGTGGTCGTGACCGACACCACCGGAGCCTCGCCGGTCAGTGTCGCGGACCTGCTGGCAGCCAGACCGGACCCGTTCTGCGAGATCGAATCGACGTTGCTGTGGCACCTGGCGACCGTCCATGGCGACGTCGTCGCCCGGTTGGTCTCCCGGCTGCCCGCCCAATGGCGGCGCGGAGCGATCCGTCCCCTCGGCCTCGACCGGTACGGCGTGCAATTTCGGGTCGAAGGCGACGACGGCGACCGCGACATCCGATTGCCGTTCCATCGGCCGGTCAACGACATGCATGGGCTGGGGCAGGCCATCCGGGTGTTGATGGGGTGCCCCTTCGTCAACGGCTTGCGGGCCCGCCGGCGCTGCGCGTCGTAGCACGCCGTCGCGGCCGGCTGCACTGCCGGGTCCGGCCACGTACGTTGTCCGGGTGAACGGCGATCGATCACCGCAGCCCTGGAGACCCCGAGGACCGCTGCATCACCGGTCGGCGCAGCCGGAGCCGTCACAGGTCATCCGTCGCGAAAACCCGCCACCGCGGCCACCGGGCAGACCCCGGCCCGAACCGGATTCCACACCGGCAACGACTGATCCCCCGCCGTCCTCGACAGCCCGGCCAGTCCGGCTCAGACGGCAGCGCGGTCCGGCCGAGTCGACGCCGCCTCCGCGGCCGGTGGCGCCGAAGGCGCGCCGCAACCGGGTCAGGCAGCGGCGCTGGGGCAGGATCGTGGCACTCAGTGTGCTGGTCGTTTTGTTATTGGCCGGAGCGGGCATCCTCGGCGGTGCGCTGTGGCTGGACACGTCGCTGCGCCGCGAGCCGGTGTTCAGCGACGACGCCGACCGCCCGGGCGCCGGCCGCGGCACGAACTGGCTGCTTGTCGGTTCCGACAGCCGCCAGGACCTCACCACCGAGCAGCAGCAAAGCCTCGCCACCGGCGGCGACGTCGGCGCCGGACGCACCGACACCATCCTGCTGGTGCATGTGCCGGAGTTCGGGTCGAGCACCCCGACGACGTTGGTGTCGATACCGCGCGACTCCTCGGTGCCGATACCCGGTCACGGTCGCGACAAGATCAACGCCGCGTTCGTGACCGGTGGCGCGCCCTTACTAGTGCAGACCGTTGAGCAGGCCACCGGCCTGCGCGTCAACCATTACGCCGAGGTTGGATTCGGCGGCTTCGCCGACCTGGTCGACGCGCTGGGTGGGGTCAGCGTGTGCCTGAGCGACCCGATCCGCGATCCATTGGCCGGTGTCGACCTGCCGGTCGGCTGTCAACAACTGGACGGCCGACGGGCGCTGGGTTACGTCCGGTCTCGCGCCACACCGCGGGCCGATCTGGATCGGATGCTCAACCAACGCCAGTTCATGGCAGCGCTGCTGCACCGCGCCGCCAGCCCCGCGGTATGGCTCAACCCATGGCGTTGGTACGCGGTGCCACACGCAGCCGCCCGGGCGCTGACCGTCGACCAGGCCACCCATGTCTTCGACCTGGCACGCCTGGTCTGGGCGCTGCACGGGCACACCACCGCGCTGACGGTTCCGATCGGCGAGTTCACCGACAGCGACGTCGGCTCGGTGGTGGTATGGAATCACGACGCGGCCCGGGAATTGTTCGACGCGCTCGCGTCGGATGCTCCGGTGCCGACTTCCGCGATCGACGGGCAACCATAGTGACTTCACCGGGTGTGCAGGACGCGTCGAACGTGAACCGGCCGCGACGACACGCCGGTGCTCAGCGCCCCCTGTTCACGCTGGGCGCGAGGAAGTCGTGGCGCCCCGTATCGTTTGTAGCGACAGCCACCCGCAATAACGCCTAGCGGAATTATTTCAGTTAGGCAAACCTGGCCTGATAAAGAGCGTTATTGACGGCCCCGGAACACTTAGGAAACGCTGTCCTCACTAAGTGATGCCTTTGTTGCGGACCAGGTCCTACCTGCATTAATCTGACCTCATGACTGACTACGACGGACACAAGACCAAATTCCACGCGTTAATGCAAGAGCAAATCTTCAACGAATTCACCACCGCACAGCAATATATTGCGATCGCGGTCTATTTCGACAGCGAGGACTTGCCACAATTGGCGAAGCATTTCTATGGCCAGGCGGTCGAAGAACGCAATCACGCGATGATGCTGGTGCAACATCTGCTCGACCGCGGCCTTCGCGTCGAAATACCGGGCATCGACACCGTCCGAAACCAGTTCGACAAACCGCGTGATGCGCTGGCGCTGGCACTCGACCAGGAACGTGCCGTCACCGACCAGGTCGGCCGGCTGGCGGCGGTGGCCCGCGACGAGGGCGACTTCCTCGGCGAGCAGTTCATGCAGTGGTTCCTGCAAGAACAGGTCGAAGAGATGTCGCTGATGTCCACCCTGCTGCGGATCGCGGACCGGGCCGGATCCAACCTGTTCGAGCTCGAGAACTTCGTCGCCCGCGAGGTGGGCCGGGCGCCGTCCGCCTCAGGCGCCCCGCGCGCCGCCGGCGGTAGTCTCTAGCCGCCGGCCTGGCCGGCGCGCCCCTGCTGTAGCCAGGCCTTCGTGCGGGCGGGGTGGTGAGTGGCCATCCACGCCACCCCGACCTCACGGCAGAATTCGACGTCGTCGTATTCGTCGACGTTCCAGCAGTAAACCGCCCGTCCCTGGGCCGCCGCACGGTCGACGAGTTGCGGGTAGTCCTTCAACGCCGGCAGCGACGGTCCCACCGCGGTCGCCCCGACGGCGGTGGCCGCGCTGCTGGCCAGGTACCGTCCGGTCTTGCCGAGCAGCACCGTCGGCAACAGCGGCGCGGCCCGCCGGATCCGCCAGACCGCCGCGGCCGAGAACGACATGACGACGGCGCGCGACCGGTCGGCGGAGGCCGGCGCGGCAATGCCGAAGCGGTGCAGAAGTGCCAGCACCTTGTTTTCGACCAGCGATCCGTATCGGACCGGGTGCTTGGTCTCGATGAAGATCTTCACCGGCCGGTTCCAGTCCAGCACCAGCGCGACCAGCGCATCCAGGGTCAGCAGGCTGGTGTCGCCGTGAGTGCCGTCCGCACGCCAGCTTTCGTGCCAGGCGCCGTACTCCAGCTCGCGCAGCTCGGCCAGCGTCATCGTGCTGACCAGCCCGACTCCGGTCGAGGTCCGGTCCAAGCGCCGGTCGTGTACACAGACGAGGTGGCCATCGCGGGTTAGCCGCACGTCGCATTCCACGCCGTCGGCGCCCTCCTTGAGCGCCAGGTCGTAGGCGGCCAGCGTGTGTTCCGGTCGAGCAGCGGACGCGCCACGGTGGGCAACCACAAACGGATGCCCGGCGATCACCTCGTCGGCCCAGGTCATGCCCATTATGCTGCCGGTTCTTGGCCTTGCAGCTCAACTGCCCCGGCAGCAACCGGGGCGGGTTGCGGGGGCGGGCCATCCGGGCGCACCACGAGCCACCGGTGCGCCGGCCGTTCGACCGGTTTGCGCTCCAACCCTTCGAACACCCGCCCGGCAGCGGCCACGGCGGCCGCGGCCAACGCGTAGCCAACGACCGTCATCACCGTGTTGTTGGCGATGCCCTGGGCGTCGCCGGCAAAGCTGGTGGCGATGGCGAAGATCGACACCGCATTGCTGACCCCCCAGGTGATCCACCACACCACGATGGGCCGGCGCAGCCGGTGGTAGTGGTCTTCGACCACCGCGAGTTCGATGACGTACACCGGCGCCCACAACACGTTGGCCAACGGCAGCAGACAGCCGGCCCACAACTGCCGCGCCGAGCGGTGCTCGGGCAGGCCGTGATGGGCGAACGCGGCAGCCCGACGAGCGATCAGCCAGCGAATGAGCACGACGAAACAGCCGATCGTCGCGACGAGCGCGGCAATGCTGGCCAGCACCCCCAACCACAGCGCGGCCCCGGCCACCAGGGAGTTAAGCAATAGGCTGCGGTTGACGATGAGGAGCACGTATCGCACCGCATAGACCAATGCGGCGATACCGAGCACCACGATCGTGGCGAACAGCGCGGCGCGCACCGTGGGTGCGGCCGGCCCGGACTTTTCCGGTATCGCCGCCGGCGACGGTGCGGTCGAAGGGAGTCGGTCCGCCAGACCCCAACGCGGCATCACGGCATAGCGCGGCGTGGGCCCGCGGAATCGTCGCCAGGTCCGCGGTGGCGGCGGGGCGCCCGGGCGTACCGCGATCCAGCGAAACCCGGGTGGGAGCCGCGGCGGAGTGCGCTGCATGAGGTGAGGCGCCGGCTGAGGGCCCACCGCCGAAGGCCACCGCGGGTCACCCGCCGACGGGTCGGCCAGCGGCGCCATCAGGGTCCCCCGGCAACGTGGACACCACACCCGCTGACGATCGCGGACGTTCCACCGAGTGCCGCATTGGGAGCACACCTGGATCACCGGACCAGCCTAATAGCCTGCCGACACCACGGCACAGCACGGCGTCAAAGCGGATCGGGGAAGCACCTTGCGTGCGCGGGGCGGTGCGGGACCGCGGCGGCCCGGGCCCCCGGCGAGGCAGTCTGCGCGACCCCTGGACGGGACCTGGCCAGAACCTGGACAGCTACTAAGGCCCAACCGCGACCTATCCACAGTTTCCACAGCTTTATCCACAGTCGGCTGTCCGTCTCGATGCCGCCTCTATCGGCCCGGTTCGCGTCGAACTGTGGATAACATGGCGCTCCCGGGACGCGCCGATCGACAGCCCGGAGGCGCCGCGAGCGAAGTGCGGGGCTGCGTCGGGCCAAGCTTTTCCGCGGTCCGGTTAACGACTTGCCGGCGCTGCGGTGGCGAACCGTCAGAGGTTGTCCGGCCCGGCTCGGTCGCGCGGCCGCAGGCAGTGGTTTTCGACGGCCGGCTGGTGCGGTCTTGCCATCATCTGGCCATCACCCGGCGACACTGCCGGCGTTGTTCGTCGCGCAATTTTTCAACTAGTGCACCAGGCGTTATGATCTGCGACGCGATGTTCATTGTGACTCACCTCACTGAGGCGGGATGACCATGCCGGGGGAAGGCGTTTGATGGCGACACACTCCTACGGTCCGGGGTCGCCGCCACCGTCGAATTCGCGCTCGGGTTCGCCCGCCTGGAACCACGCCTATGTCATCGCCGCCCTTCGTGCCGGACTGATCGCGCTCGCGCTGCTCGCGGTGCTGGTCTTCCTGGTTGTGTATTAAGTCCCCGGCGCCCGGGTATGCCCTGAGAAATTCAAGGAACTGCTCGAGCCGTTCCGGATGATGGGGGCTGTTCTTGCGGCACGCGCGGTCATGCAGCAGGGTTGACTACGTCAGCCCGCCGCGTGGCGGAACCCACGCGAATGACGTGTCAGACGATTGAAGGAGGGAACGCCGTGGCCGAATACGCTTTGCCCGATCTGGATTGGGACTACGGGGCGCTGGAACCACACATCTCGGGTCAGATCAACGAACTTCACCACAGTAAGCACCACGCCACCTACGTCAAGGGCGCCAACGATGCGGTCGCCAAACTCGAAGAGGCGCGCGCCAAGGAAGACCACTCGGCGATCTTGCTGAACGAGAAGAACTTGGCCTTCAACCTCGCCGGCCACGTCAACCACACGATCTGGTGGAAGAACCTTTCTCCCAACGGAGGCGACAAGCCGACCGGCGAACTCGCCGCGGCCATCGACGAGGCGTTCGGGTCCTTCGACAAGTTTCGTGCCCAATTCCACGCCGCCGCCACCACGGTGCAGGGGTCGGGCTGGGCGGCGCTGGGCTGGGACACTCTCGGCAACAAGCTCCTGATATTCCAGGTCTACGACCACCAGACGAACTTTCCGCTCGGAATCATTCCGTTACTGCTGCTCGACATGTGGGAACACGCCTTCTACCTCCAGTACAAGAATGTCAAGGTCGACTTCGCCAAAGCATTCTGGAATGTCGTGAACTGGGCCGATGTGCAGGCGCGCTACGAGGCGGCCACCTCGAAAACGCAGGGCCTGATCTTCGGCTGACTCCAGCATTTTCAGCGCCTGGGCGCCG
>NZ_MWQA01000001.1:2992575-3411886 GCF_002086915.1 Mycobacterium persicum
GATATCGCGACTTCTCGACGACACCGCGATCGTGGCGAGGGGTTAGCCGTGTCGGGTTGCGCAGCGCCAAATCCCCGCGCATGCTTGATTATTGAAACTAGACGGTTGTTCGAGCTAGCAGCGCGGTTATTTCGGATGGAGGCATCTCGGAGGGCGGCATGAATGCTGGGTCAGATAGACCGATAGGGGTTGCTCCCTTTCATTCTCGTGGTGCCCTGAAAGGGTTTGTCATCTCTGGACGCTGGCCTGATTCGACCAAAGAATGGGCGCAGCTGCTGATGGTCGCCGTCCGGGTCGCGTCGTGGCCCGGACTGCTTTCCACGACAACCGTATTCGGTGCCCGCGAAGAATTGCCCGACGAACCCGCGCCCGGAACCGTCGGCCTGGTGCTGGCCGAGGGCACGGTGTTCGGCGAATCCGCCATCCGACCCGGATATTTCGCCGATCATCAGCCCCCGGCATTGCTGATGTTGCATCCGCCCTCGGAAACAACGCCGTCGCTACCGGAATGCACCGGCGCGGCGTCGGGCTGCGTCCTACTGCCCGGGTTGCCGCATCTGGGTCTGGAGCACCGGGCCGCCTGGGTGGAGGCCGAAGCGGACGGCACCATCACATCAATGGTGAGTCGCGTCGGTGTCGACCCCATCAGCCACCCCGACACCGCAATCCTGGCGATGCTGCTTGCCGCATAAGCCAATTCGAAACCATAGTTTCGGCCAGCGAATCCGAGAATGCGACTGGCCGAACTCTGTCGTCGCCCTGGCGCGCCCGGAAACCGGCCGCTAGCCTGGGGTTCGTTAGCGAAGGGGAGTAGCCCCGAATCGTCGGGTCGACATACTGGCGAAAGCCCGGCCGGCGAACCGTCGTGCAGACGGTGGGCGAGACCTTCGACCGATGTTCGATGACCACGGCGTCATCGGCCACGTGTCGAAAGGTCGTCCCCAATGCTCGCAGCCACACTCCTGAGTCTCGGAGTCGTTTTCGTCGCCGAACTCGGCGACAGATCCCAACTCGTGACCATGACCTATGCGTTGCGGTTTCGCTGGTGGGTGGTGATGGCCGGCGTGGCGATCGCGTCTTTCACGGTGCACGGGGTCTCGGTGGCGATCGGCCACTTCCTGGGCGCCACGCTCCCGGCGCGGCCGATGGCTTTCGCGGGCGCGATCGCGTTCCTACTGTTCGCGGTGTGGGCCTGGCGAGAAAGCGCGGCCGGTGACGACAAGCCCGCGACCCCACCCCATCCACGGTTCGCGCTGCTGACCGTGGTGTCATCGTTCGTGCTGGCCGAGCTCAGCGACAAGACGACGCTGGCAACGGTGACCCTGGCCAGCGATCACGACTGGGTCGGTGTGTGGATCGGCTCCACCCTGGGCATGATCTTGGCCGACGGCCTGGCAATCGGTGCGGGACTACTGCTGCACCAGCGGCTGCCCGAGCAGCTGCTGCATGTGCTGGCCAGCCTGTTGTTCCTGCTGTTCGGCTTGTGGATGCTGTTCGACGGCGCCCTCGGGTGGCGCTCGGTCGCCATCGGTGTGACGGCGGCGGTGGCGATCGTCGCGGCGGCCGGGGTTACGGCGCAAACTCTTCGCCGGCGTCGCAGTGCCTCCGCGGTGACCACCAGGTCCGCCCAGCCCGGTTGAACCTCTGCTGAACGGCGGCTACCGGACCCCGTACGGTTCGGCGATGCGGACGACAGGTCGCGGGCGGCTCCGGTGCACCGGCGGCGACGTCGCCGGTGCGCGCCGCCCCCCGCAGTGGAGCTCGACAGCAAAGGAGCGGCCGAGCATTGCGCCGTTAGGGGTTGGTTGCCCGACTTTGAATGCATTCACCTGGCGAGGTGCGCGTAAACCGATCCCGGTCGGCCGGCCTGATAGCTCGCCGAGCACCGCCAGGCAATGTATTCTGCGGATAGCCTGTGAAATCCGTTCATTCTGTGGACACCTCACCGAATCGGTTGGACGCTCGTCAAGGGCATCCTGATCGCGCCTCCAGCACGCCGGTACGCAATCCGCTCAGGTTTGCACTTGGTTGTGGACATAACTGTCGCTACCATGATCAGCAAATAAAGATAGGTAACCGTTCGATCTTGCAGCCCGGTGGAGGTCATATCGATGAGCACGACGTTCGCTGCCCGCCTAAACCGTCTGTTCGACACGGTGTATCCACCCGGACGCGGGCCGCACACCTCCGCGGAGGTGATCGCCGCGCTCAAGGCGGAGGGCATCACGATGTCGGCTCCCTACCTGTCCCAGCTACGCTCGGGCAACCGCACCAATCCGTCGTCGGCGACCATGGCCGCCCTCGCCAACTTCTTCCGCATCAGGGCGGCCTACTTCACCGACGACGACTACTACGCAAAAATCGACAAGGAATTGCAGTGGCTGGCCGCGATGCGGGACGACGGCGTGCGCCGCATCGCGGAGCGCTCCCATGGATTGTCGGCGCAGGCGCAGCAACAGATCGTCGACCGGATCGACGAACTGCGCCGCGCGGAGCGGCTCGACGCGTAACAGCCGGCAGCCACCGACCTGACGGGTCGCCCGGGCCCAACGCGGATTAGGGTTGGCCCAACGATCGCGCACGCACCGCGATAGTCCACGAGAACCGGGAGGCGGCCGGGAATGGGCCTGTTCCGCAAGCGAAAGAGCCGGGTGATTCGTCGCGCCGAAGCCCGCGCGATCAAGGCCCGCGCCAAGCTCGAGGCCAAGCTGTCGGCGAAGAACGCGGCGCGTCACCTCAAGTACGAGCGCAAGGCGGCGGACAAGGCCCTCAAGGCACAGCTCAAGGCGCAGCGGGACAGCGATCGCGCGGCACTCAAGGTCGCCGAGACCCAGCTCAAAGCGGCACGCGAGGGTAAGTTGCTGTCGCCCACCCGAATCCGCCGGGCGCTGACGGTGTCGCGGCTGTTGGCCCCGATATTGGCGCCGGTGATATACCGGGCGGCCATTGCCGCGCGCGGGCTGATCGATCAGCGTCGTGCCGACCAACTCGGGGTTCCGCTGGCTCAGGTCGGACAATTCTCCGGGCACGGCGCCCGGCTGTCGGCCAGGATCGCCGGTTCGGAGCAGTCGCTGCGGATGGTCCAGGAAAACAAGCCGAAGGACGCGGAGACCAAGCAATTCGTCGCGGCCATCAGTGAACGGCTCACCGAGCTGTCAGCGGCCATCACAGCCGCGGAGAACATGCCTGCGCAACGGCGCCGGGCCGCCCACACCGCGATCTCCGCACAGCTCGACGGCATCGAGGCCGACCTGATGGCCCGGCTAGGGCTGACCTGAAATGCGGCGATCATGAAGCAGCTGCTCGGTCTCGCATGGTCGGCGCTGCTGCTGATCGCCCTGACGCTCACCGCGCCCTCGACGGTGGATGGCGCCAGCGGTGACCCCGTCCGCGCGTCTGCGGGCCCGACCCGGATGAGCCTGACCGGCATCCAGCGTCCGGGCACCGGGTGGCCCACCGCCGAGCCGGTGACGACCGGCCCGGCCGTCACCGGGCGGCCACAGCTGCTGCGCGCCAGCTACCCGGTGACGGTAGCCCGGGCCGACACCGACGCCGACATTCCTACCTGGCCTTTCGCCGTCGGTGCGATAGCCGCGGTGGCCGCCGGAGCACTATGGGCGCTGCGGCGCCGCCCCTAGCCCGCCCGCGCGCCCAGGTAGCCGAGACGGCGGCATACCGGGTCCTGGCATGATGGGACCCGAATGCTTCGCGACCCAGTGAGCGACCCCACGCAAACAGAGAAGCTGCAAAGGAGCGGCCGCATGGCAGACCCGCAGGATCGACCCGACGGCGAACCCGACGGCACACCGAGACCACCGGCCAAGAAGCAGCCCGCCAAGAAGGCCGCGAAAGCGCCCGCCAAAAAAGCGCCCGCCAAAAAAACCCCAGCCAAAAAAACGCCGGCCAAAAAAGCCCCCGCCAAGAAAACGCCCGCCGGCAACCCGGAACCCGCGGCCGCCGCGATGGCCGCCCAGCCACCCGGACTCGAGCAGCACGCGAAATCCAATGGTGAACTTGCCGCCGCCGCCAAAGACGCCGCAGCACAAGCGAAGTCAGCTGTCGACCGGGCCAACGACCCACTTTCCCGGGACGTGGAGCAGGCGTCAAACAACTTCACCGTTCCACTGCTGGTCGCCGTCGTGCTAAGCCTGCTGGCGATGCTGCTGGTCCGGCAGCTGCGCCGCCGCTAGGTCGATGCACAACGTGTCGTTTCGGCCGACGGCCGATTTGGTCGACGATATCGGGCCCGACGTGCGCAGCTGCGATCTGCAATTCCGCCAGTTCGGCGGGCGCCCGGAGTTCGCCGGGCCGATCAGCACGGTGCGCTGCTTTCAAGACAACGCCCTGCTGAAATCCGTGCTCTCGCAGCCGGGTGCCGGCGGCGTACTGGTCATCGACGGCGCCGGTTCGTTACACAGCGCGCTGGTCGGCGACGTGATCGCCGAATTGGCCCGATCCAACGGCTGGGCGGGCCTGGTGGTACACGGCGCGGTACGTGATTCGGCCGCACTGCGCGGCATCGACATCGGCATCAAGGCGCTGGGCACCAATCCCCGTAAGAGCACCAAGACCGGCGCCGGGGAACGCGACGTCGACGTTACCCTGGGCGGCGTGACATTCGTGCCGGGCGAAGTCCTCTACAGCGACGACGACGGCATTGTCGTGGTCTGCCCGTGAAAACCTAAACCCGCACGGGGGCACGCTTTTTGGAGAAGCGCAGCCCTTCGTCGTCGATCTTGCCCCTTCTGATCAGATGGATGTCGCGCAGATAGTTCTGATTGAGCCGCCACGGCTTTCGTGAGCCCTGCTTCGGCAGTTCGTCGATCGAGCGCAGCACGTAGCCCGGAGTGAACTCCATGAACGGCCGTTCCTCGACATCCGGACCCGGATGCTCGGCCATCACCGTGTCAAAACCATTGGCGTCCATGTAGTTCAGCACACGGCAGACGAACTCCGACACCAGGTCGGCCTTCAGGGTCCACGAGGCATTGGTGTAGCCGACCGTGTACGCCATATTGGGAATCCCGGACAGCATCATGCCCTTGTAGGCCATCGTCTTGGTGAGATCCACCGGTTCGCCGTCGACGGAGGCGGTCGCCCCGCCGAAGAGTTGTAGATTCAAACCCGTCGCGGTGACGATGATGTCGGCCGGAAGTTCACGTCCGGAATTCAGCCGGATTCCGGCAGGGGTAAACCGATCGATGGTGTCGGTGACCACCTCGACCTTCCCGTGGCGAATGGCACGGAACAGGTCGCCGTTTGGCACCAGGCACAACCGCTGGTCCCACGGATTGTAGTGCGGGCCAAAGTGCTTGCGTACGTCGTAACCTTCGGGCAGTTGGCGCGCAGCCAAGCCCATGAACATCTTGCGCATCCGCCGCGGCCACTTCTGGCAGGCCCCGTACACCGCCGCCTGACGCAACACGTTCTTCCACCGGACCGCGAAGTAGGCCAGGTTTTCCGGCAGCCACCGGTTGAGCCTGTCGGCGATGCTGTCACTGTCCGGTTGCGAGACAATGTAGGTCGGCGAACGTTGCAGCATCGTGACGTGGTTGGCACCCGAATCCGCCAGCGCCGGAACGAGAGTGACGGCTGTGGCGCCACTGCCGATCACGACGATGTTCTTGCCTTCGTAGTCGAGGTCCTCGGGCCAGTGCTGTGGATGGATGATGGCACCGGTGAAGTCCGCCGCGCCGGGGAATTTCGGCGAATAGCCTTGGTCGTAGTTGTAATAGCCGCTGCACAGAAACAGGAACGAGCAGCTGAGCTGGCTGCGGGTGCCATTGGTCTCGATGTTGACGGTCCAGCGGTTTTCGGCCGTCGACCAGTCGGCGCTGACGACTTTCTGGTTGAACCGGATGTGCTTGTCGATGCCATACATGGCCGCGGTGCCCTTGACGTAGTCGAGGATCGGCTTGCCGTCGGCAATGGCCTGACGCTCGGTCCAGGGGCGGAACCTGAAGCCCAGGGTGTGCATATCGGAGTCGGAGCGAATGCCGGGATAGCGAAACAGGTCCCAGGTGCCGCCCATGGCGGAACGCTTTTCCAGGATGGCGTAGCTCTTGGTGGGGCAGCGGTCCTGCAGATGCCAGGCCGCACTCACGCCGGAAATCCCCGCGCCCACGATGACGACGTCAAGATGCTCGGTCATGGAACCACGCTATCAACGCGATGTTGAGTGCGTCAACGTAGTGTCGAAATTATCGACACACGGTAAGCTGCGGTTCGTGGCCACTTCCCCGACCGGTCAGGCGTCGTTGCATCGCGGCCGGCGCACCGCGCGGCCATCCGGCGACGATCGAGAACTGGCCATCCTGGTCACCGCTGAAAAGCTGCTGGAATCGCGTCCCCTGGCCGACATCTCGGTCGACGACCTGGCCAAGGGGGCAGGAATCTCCCGGCCGACCTTCTACTTCTATTTCCCCTCCAAGGAAGCGGTGCTGTTGACGCTGCTGGACCGGGTGGTCACCGAGGCCGACACCGCGCTGGAAAACCTGATCCAGGCCCCGGACGCCGACCGCGACACCATGTGGCGTACCGGGATCAACGTTTTCTTCGAGACGTTCGGTTCGCATAAGGCGGTCACCCGGGCTGGTCAGGCCGCTCGGGCGACCAGCGCCGAGGTCCGGGACCTGTGGTCGACGTTCATGCAGAAATGGATCTCCTACACCGCCGAGGTGATCGAGACCGAACGCGACCGCGGCGCCGCGCCGGTCACCGTGCCCGCCATGGAACTGGCCACCGCGCTGAATCTGATGAATGAACGGACGCTGTTCGCGTCCTTTGCCGCCGAACAACCCTGCATCCCGGAAGCGCGCGTGCTGGACACGCTGGTGCACATCTGGGTCAGCAGCATCTACGGGCAGGGGCGTTAACCGCGGCGGTCAATCGTGGCGTAACCGGTTCCGCACGGTTGTGATGGCGTCGTGAATGCCGCGGCGGGTTCGGCCCGAGGCAGGTCCGGCCAGCTGGTCCAGCAACTGAGCGGCGACATCGCGCAATTTGGTGATGGTGTCATGCGACAACGTCACCAGCATGTCGAAGGCTTCCTGAGCGGTAACGCCGAAGCCGTGCATGAGCGCGCCCTTGACTTGCTCAATGGTCGCCCGGCTCTCCACATGCTGGTCGTTCTGCGGTTGTGACCAGCCGTCGTCGTCACAGTCGGCGGGCAGCTCCAGTCGGACGCGGGCGAAATCGAGCACGCCGAAGAGGCGGATGGCAGCGGATTGGTCGGTGCGCGGCAGCACATCGCGGTTACCGGAGCGCGCGCAGCGATCCAGGATGTCCAGCTGGCGGTGGCTGCTGAATTCCAGCCCTTGCGCGTCGATGACCAACGTGTCGTCGCCGGTCAGCGGCCAGGTGCGGTGCAGCGTGGCGGCGAAGAGCGACTCGCTTGCGGCATCGATCTCACCGGCCAGCGCAAAGCCGCATCCCGGCGCGGCGTAGAGCCGGAAACTGGGCCCGTGCGGACCCATGTAGGGGTGCAGGCACATCAGTTCGGCCGCATCGTTTCTCACCTGTCCGGTGTCGTAGGCGCACAGCGCAGACACCGGAAGCACGGCCATCTTCTGGTCGATCAGGAACTCGAAGCAGGCGAACGCGTCGAGTTGGTCGGGCCTGCGTGCCACCGCGGTGCAATCCACGACGGCCCCGGAAGCCCGAGTAGCCGTCGGCGAGCGCCTTCTCGACCGCCTCGACGCGCTGGGCCATTGAAGCCCCGGGATCCACCACGTCAGTGCCGGGCCGAAAGGTATAGAACTCTGCGACCGGCGTCACGCCGATGCCGTCGATATCGGATCTCGGACAGGGCGGGCATGGCTGCGAATTCGGAGCGCAATTCGTCGCGGCTGCGGGCGCCGACGTACTCGACCCATTGATTCTGCAGCCGTCCGTCCACGATGTATTCGGCGGCACGTGCGCGAAATTGCGCTTGCTCGCTGTAACCCCACCCCAGATGCCCGAAGGGGACCAGGCCCGCGGCCGATGCGACGACACCATGTTGTCGGATCATGCGATCCCCCGTTTCGATGAGTCCCTCCGCAGGCACGCCTGGATAGTGGTGCCGCCGACGCCGTTATGGGTACGCACCAGATCGGCCAGCGCGTTGACCAGAAACAGGCCGCGGCCCCCGGCGACGCCGCGGACCGGAGGACGCCGCCCGGCCAGAGGATCGGCGAACCGGCCGCGGTCGCTCGCCTCGCAGACCACATACCCGTTGTGCTGCCAGAAGGCCGGCCGGCATGCGCTGCCGGCGTGTTCGAGGCTGTTGGTAGCCAACTCCGTGGCGATCAGCTCGAGATTGGCTATCGTCGCGGCGGGCAGGCCCAGCCCGTTCCCATACCAGGAAGCGACCGAGCGGGCGGGTCGAAGATCATTGGCGGACCGAATCGTATAGGTGACCGCTATCGGGTTGGCGGGCAGCGGCCGGTTGTAGCGCGCCAGCGCGTCATCCGGCGCATACTCGGCACTTCGGTCCGCCGAACCGTCCGACCACACCAGCGGGTGGGTCATCCGGGCGTCGGCGACCACGTCAGCGCTCAGTCCGCGGGCGTCGTAGGGGCACAGCACCGTCGCGTCGCGTCCGGCAAACGCCGCATTGACCAACGCCTCGTGCTGCACGCATGCCGGATATTCGTCGTCGGTGCGGCCCGGCCATACCGGCTCACCGACGATCCGGACCGGGCGGCCCTCGTGCCCGGCGGCGAAAGCACTCTCCACCCCGAGAATCCGGCCGGGGTTTTGGCCGACGTCGGTCAAGTCGGCCAACGCCCCTCTTGGCAGGCGCGGGCTAACGTGGTGCGTAGCACAGCAAGCTCCCGTTCCGGGACTGCGACCAGCACCGGCTCGTCGTTGACCAGTCCGTCGAGAACAAACGGCACCACCGCGTCGAGGTACTCCGGCTCAGAGCGATAGAACAGCGCGAAATGCGCCAGGCCGGGAGGCTTTGCATGGGTGCTCGTGGTCATGCGGCCATCACCTTGATCCGCTAGAGGTCCTCCCCGTCCCCGACTGCCGATGCTACCGCGACGCGGCCGGCGTGCCGGCCGCGCCACCTTCGGCTGTCATACCCGGCTGCGAACATATGCTCGTGCGGAATGAGGCTTCCATCCTGCACGCGGACCTGGATTCGTTCTACGCCTCCGTCGAGCAGCGTGACGACCCCGCACTGCGGGGCCGCCCGGTGATCGTCGGCGGCGGAGTCGTGCTGGCGGCCAGCTACGAGGCCAAGGCCTACGGCGTGCGCACCGCGATGGGTGGCGCTCAGGCGCGCCGGTTGTGTCCACACGCCGTGGTGGTGCCGCCGCGGATGAGCGCATACACCCGGGCCAGCGAGGCGGTGTTCGCGGTGTTTCGCCATTGCACACCGGTGGTGGAACCGCTCTCGGTGGACGAGGCGTTCCTCGATGTCGGCGGGCTGCGCCGGCTCTGCGGGACCCCGGTCGAGATCGCGGCGCGGCTGCGCGCCGACGTGCGTGAGCAGGTCGGCCTGCCCATCACCGTCGGAGTGGCCCGGACTAAGTTCCTCGCCAAGGTCGCCAGCCAGGAGGCCAAGCCCGACGGATTGCTCCTGGTGCCGCCGGATCGGGAACTGGCATTTCTGCATCCGCTGCCGGTGCGCCGGTTGTGGGGTGTGGGCGCGGTGACCGCCGACAAGCTGCACGCCCACGGCATTCATACAGTCGCCGACGTCGCCGAGCTCAGCGAGTCCACGCTGGGCTCGATGGTCGGCGGCGCGATGGGCCGCCAACTGTATGCCTTGTCGCGCAATATCGACCGCCGCCGGGTGACCGTCGGCGTGCGGCGACGCTCGGTGGGCGCCCAACGAGCGCTCGGACGAACCGGCAGCAGCATGTCATCCGCCGAGATCGACGCGGTGGTGGTCACCCTGGTCGACCGGATCACCGGCCGGATGCGCGCCGCCGGACGCGCCGGCCGAACCGTGGTGTTGCGCCTGCGATTCGACGACTTCAGCCGCGCCACCCGGTCACACACGCTGCCGTGGGCGACGGCGGCGACGCAGCCGATCCTGGCCGCCGCCCGGCGGCTGGTCGCGGCGGCCGCGCCGGACATCGCCCGGCGGGGACTGACCCTGGTCGGCTTTGCGGTCTCCGGTATCGACCCCAGCGGCGCCCAGCAGCTGATGCTGCCGTTTGACGGCGAGCCGCCGGACGTACTCGACCAGGCGGTGGACCAGATCCGGCGGCGCTTCGGCAAATCCGCGCTGACCCGCGCGGTGTTGATGGGCCGCGACCCGGGCGTGGAAATGCCGCGGCTACCGGATTGACACCCACTCCAGCAGCTGATCGGCCGGCCAGGCGTTGATCACGCGGTCGACCGGAACACCGGCATCGAGGGCACGTTGCGCACCGTAGCCAAGGAAATCCAGCTGGCCGGGTGCGTGCGCATCGGTGTCGATGCTGAACACGCAACCGATCTCCAAGGCCAGATTGAGCAACCGCGTCGGCGGATCCCGGCGCTCGGGGCGGGAGTTGATCTCTACCGCGGTGCCGTGGTCGCGGCAGGCGGTGAACACCGCCTCGACGTCGAACTTCGATTCGGGCCGGATACCGCGGTTGCCGGAGACCAGCCGGCCCGTGCAATGGCCCAGTACGTCGACGTGGCCGTTGCAAACAGCACGGACCATCCGCCGGGTCATCGCGGCCGCATCCATCGCCAGCTTCGAGTGCACGCTGGCCACCACGATGTCGAGCCGATCCAGCAGCTCCGGCTCTTGGTCGAGGCTGCCGTCCTCCAGGATGTCGACCTCGATTCCGGTGAGGATGCGCATCGGGGCGAACTTGTCGCGCAGCTCGTCGATGACGTCGAGTTGTTTGCGCAACCGTTCCGGGGACAGGCCGTTGGCGATCGTCAGCCGCGGCGAATGGTCGGTCAGCGCGCAGTATTCATGGCCCAGGCCGGCCGCGGTGGCCATCATCTCCTCGATCGGAGCCGACCCGTCCGACCAGTTCGAATGCAGGTGCAAATCGCCCCGCAGTGCGGCGCGCACCGCTCCCCCACCGAGATCCTCAGCGGCTGAACGTAATTCGATGAGAAGGTCGGGTTCGCGGCCGGACCAGGCCTGGTCGATGACCTTGGCGGTTTTCGGCCCGATGCCCGGCAGCGACTGCCAGCTGTTGGCCTGACCGTGCCGCTCGAGCGCGGCGTCGTCCAGTTTCTCGATGACGTCGGCGGCGTTGCGATACGCCATGACGCGCCTCGGGTCATGACGGCTTCGGTCCTTGTAGTAGGCGATCTGGCGCAGCGCGGTTACCGGATCCATCTAACTCAACTGCCCCGCGATGAAGCCGACGAAAACCACGGCGAAACCGCCGATTTCGCCGAGAATGAGCAAGGCCATCCCCAGCCGGGTTCCCGGCGCCGGAGGGTCGAATTGGTTTTCGGTGTCGCGCCGGGCGCCGTGCCAGACGTAACTGCCGATCGCGGCGACGAAAAAGAACACCACCACCATCGCTGCCGTCAGGTTGAGCCACGCCGGCCAGACGCTGAGTTCGACGAAGACCGCGATCAACAGCGTCGCAAACGCATACAGCAGCGCCGCCCGGTGAGCGATGTCGACGTAAACATGCGCCCGGCGGTCATCGGAGATCATGATCTGCCGGTACTTCCACACCCCGAGGACAAGCGCCAACAAGAAGATCAGTCCGGCCGCCAGCAGGGTGAGTTTGGTGTCGATTCCCGGGGCGTAGCACATCGTTGCCTCGAGTGTAGTTGCGCTTCCGGACGCTGGACTACCGTCAGCCTCATGCGATTCGCATTCAAGACCTCACCGCAAAACACCACGTGGGCACAGATGCTGGCGGTCTGGCAGGAAGCCGACGGCATCGACGTCTACGAATCCGGATGGACCTTCGATCACTTTTACCCGATCTTTTCCGACCCGAACGGCCCGTGCCTGGAAGGCTGGACGACTCTGACCGCGCTCGCGCAGGCCAGCGGAGGCTGCGCCTGGGCACCCTGGTCACCGGCATCCATCACCGGCACCCGGCGGTGCTGGCCAATATGGCCGCCGCCCTGGACATCATCTCCAACGGACGGCTCGAATTGGGCATCGGCGCCAACCGCGCGCTATGCCCAGCACTGGAATTTCGTCGGCGTTCCGCCCGAGGAGTTCCACCCCCCGACCCCGCGGTCCTTCAGCCGCTGGCGGAGGCGATCCGGGAATCGGGGCTGCTTTCGCAATGCGGGCCCAGATAACAATTCGATATCGTTGAGCAAACTCGTTGCGCCCGAGCGGGGGCAACAGCTGGCGATCACATCGCGAAGCGGAGCAACTCTTCAGCGGTGACCAGACGCTCGTTTCTTGCGGGAAACTCGTGACTCTTTACCGGGTGACGAAACCACGACCAGGCGATTCGCCCCACCCGTGACCGGGGTACTGGGTTGCTACGCACAGCGACACTCCCTGCGATCGGACAACTCGGGCGGAACTCCACAACGCATCGCTGTGACGGAGCCCACAGAGCCCCATTAGACACCCGGCGTCTGGCAAACAACAGACGACGCGCCGAGCAATCAACGGCGTGTTTCTGGTGTTACTGGTGTGGTTATTGAAGCGGCACAGCCGTCGGCTTGATCGGTGCCGGAAGCGCGGTGGAGCCCATCAGATAGCGGTCCACACCCGCGGCTGCGGCCCGGCCTTCGGCGATCGCCCACACGATCAACGATTGGCCTCGCCCCATGTCACCGGCCACGAAAACACCCGGAACCGAGGTTTCGTAGTCGTCGCCGCGCGCCACGTTCCCGCGGTCGGTGAACTCGACCCCGAGATCGCTGAGCAGACCGGGCTTCTCCGGGCCGACGAATCCCATCGCCAGCAAAACCAGATCCGCCTCGAGTTCGAAGTCCGAACCTTTGACCTTGACGAACTTGCCGTCCTGCATGGTCACCTCGTGCGCCTTGAGCGCGGTCACATGCCCATCGACACCGACGAATTCCTCGGTGTTGACCGAAAACACCCGCTCGCCGCCTTCTTCATGGGCCGCAGAGACCCGATACATCAGCGGGTAGGTCGGCCACGGGGTCGAGGGCGCGCGGCTGTCCGGTGGGCGCGCCATGATCTCGAACTGGTGGACGTTGACCGCGCCTTGGCGATGCGCGGTACCCAGGCAGTCGGCCCCGGTGTCGCCACCGCCGATGATGACGACCTTCTTCCCCTTGGCGGTAATCGGCGGCTGCCCATCGGGCCCCAGGACGTCATCACCCTCTTGGACCCGATTGGCCCACGGCAGGTATTCCATCGCCTGGTGGACGCCATCCAGATCACGACCGGGAATGGGCAGGTCGCGCCAGGCGGTGGCGCCACCGGCCAGCACTACCGCGTCGAACTCGGCGCGCAGCTGCTCGGCGGTGATGTCGACCCCGACATTGACGCTGGCGCGGAACTCGGTCCCTTCGGCCCGCATCTGCTCCAGCCGCCGATCCAGGACACGCTTTTCCATCTTGAACTCGGGGATGCCGTAGCGCAGCAGGCCGCCGATCCGGTCGTCGCGCTCGAAGACGGTCACTGTGTGTCCCGCACGGGTGAGCTGCTGCGCGGCGGCCAGGCCTGCAGGGCCCGAACCGACGACGGCAACCGACTTGCCGGTCAGCGTGTGCGGCGGCAGTGGCTCGACGAAGCCTTCCTCGAAGGCATTGTCGATGATCTCCAGCTCGATCTGTTTGATGGTCACCGGATCCTGGTTGATCCCGAGCACGCATGCCGGTTCGCACGGCGCCGGACACAGCCGGCCGGTGAAGTCCGGGAAGTTGTTGGTGGCGTGCAACCGTTCGATCGCGTCGGGCCAACGGCCCCGGCGCACCAGGTCATTCCATTCCGGGATCAAGTTGCCCAGCGGACAGCCGTTGTGGCAGAAGGGAATACCGCAGTCCATGCAGCGAGTTGCCTGCTGACGCAGCGTCTCGTTGTCGAACTCCTCGTAGACCTCTTTCCAGTCGCGCAGGCGCAGCGGAACAGGTCGACGCTTCGGCAATTTCCGGTGTGTGTATTTGAGGAAGCCGGTCGGGTCAGCCATGCGCAGCCGCCATGATCGCCTTGTCCACATCCACTCCGTCACGCTCGGCCTCGGTGATGGCTTGCAACACCCGTTTGTAGTCGCGGGGCATCACCTTGACGAAATGCCGCTGCTGCCCATGCCAGTCGGCCAAAATGCGTTGGCCGACCGGGGAATCGGTGGCGTCGACGTGCGCGGCGATGATGCCCTGCAGGAAGTCCGCGTCATCGGTGTCGAGCGTCTCGACGTCGACCATCTCGGTGTTGAGGTTGTCGGGTAGCTCGCCGTGCGGGTCGTAGACATAGGCGATCCCGCCCGACATACCGGCGGCGAAGTTGCGGCCGGTACGACCCAGGATGACCACCCGACCGCCGGTCATGTATTCGCACCCGTGATCGCCCACACCCTCGACCACGGCATGCGCCCCGGAATTGCGGACCGCGAATCGTTCACCGACCACGCCACGCAGGAAGACCTCGCCGTTGGTGGCGCCGAACAGGATCACGTTGCCCCCGATGATGTTGTCCTCGGCGACATAGTCCGGCGGCGCGTTGTCCGACGGCCGCACCACGATCCGGCCGCCGGACAGACCCTTGCCAACGTAGTCGTTGGCATCGCCGTAGATGCGCAATGTGATCCCCTTGGGCACAAACGCACCGAAGCTGTTACCGGCTGACCCTTCGAATGTGATGTCGATGGTGCCGTCCGGCAAGCCTTGGCCACCATAGGCTTTCGTCACCTCGTGACCCAGCATGGTGCCCACCGTGCGGTTGACGTTGCTGATGGTGGTCGAAAAACGAACGGGCGAACCGGAATCCAGCGCCTCGCGGCTCATCACGATCAGCTGCTGATCGAGCGCCTTGTCCAGACCGTGATCCTGACGCGAACTGCAGTACAGGTCCTGGTTCATGAAAGCCGACTCGGGCTCATGCAGCACCGGCGTCAGATCCAGGCGGTGCGCCTTCCAGTGGGCCCGCGCCAGCGTGGTGTCCAGCGATCCGACCTGGCCGACGGCCTCGTTGAAGGTGCGGAAGCCCAACTGCGCCATGTATTCCCGCACTTCTTCGGCGATGAACATGAAGAAGTTCTCCACGAACTCGGCCTTGCCGGTGAACCGTTCCCGCAGCACCGGGTTCTGAGTGGCCACACCGACCGGGCAGGTGTCCAGATGGCACACCCGCATCATGATGCAGCCCGCCACCACCAGCGGCGCAGTGGAAAAGCCGAATTCCTCCGCGCCGAGCAGCGCCGCGATCATCACGTCACGACCGGTCTTGAGCTGGCCGTCCACCTGGACCACGATCCGGTCACGTAAACCGTTGAGCAGCAACGTCTGCTGCGTCTCGGCCAGACCCAATTCCCACGGCGCACCAGCATGCTTCATCGACGTCAACGGGGTCGCCCCGGTACCGCCGTCGTGCCCCGAGATCAGGACCACGTCGGCGTGCGCCTTGGAGACACCCGCGGCCACGGTGCCGACGCCGTTTTCGGAGACCAGCTTGACGTGCACCCGCGCGGACGGGTTGGCGTTCTTCAGGTCATAGATCAGCTGCGCCAGATCCTCGATGGAGTAGATGTCGTGATGCGGCGGCGGTGAAATGAGGCCCACACCGGGCGTGGAGTGCCGGACGTCGGCCACCCACGGGTACACCTTGTGACCCGGAAGCTGGCCGCCCTCACCGGGTTTGGCGCCCTGGGCCATCTTGATCTGGATGTCGGTACAGTTGGTCAGATAGTGCGAGGTGACACCGAAACGGGCCGAGGCGACCTGCTTGATGGCGCTGCGGCGCCAATCCCCGTTGGCATCGCGCTCGAAACGGCGGACGTCCTCGCCGCCTTCACCGCTGTTGGAGCGGGCACCCAGCCGGTTCATCGCGATCGCCAGCGTCTCGTGCGCCTCAGCGGAGATCGAGCCGTAGCTCATCGCCCCTGTCGCGAAGCGCTTGACGATCTCGCTGGCGGGCTCGACCTCCTCCAGCGGCACCGGAGGCCGCACGCCCGCGCGGAATTTGAGCAAGCCGCGCAGTGAGGCCATCCGCTCGCTCTGATCGTCGACCAGGCGGGTGTACTCCTTGAAAATCTTGTATTGCCCGGTGCGGGTGGAGTGTTGCAGCTTGAACACCGTCTCCGGGTTGAACAGGTGGTATTCGCCTTCCCGGCGCCACTGGTACTCCCCGCCCACTTCGAGCTCGCGATGCGCCCGTTCGTCCGGCCGGTCCAGGTAGGCCAGCGAGTGACGAGTGGCAACGTCTGCGGCGATGTCGTCGAGGGTGATGCCGCCGGTAGGGCAGGTCAGCCCGGTGAAGTACTCGTCGAGCACGTCCTCGGAGATGCCGACGGCCTGGAACAATTGCGCGCCGGTATAGGACGCCAGCGTCGAAATGCCCATCTTGGACATCACTTTCAGCACACCCTTGCCCGCGGCCTTGATGTAGTTGTTGAGCGCCTTCTTGCGGTCGATGCCGTCCCCGAGGCCTTCCAGGGCGCCCCGGTCGAGCATGTCTTCGATCGACTCGAACGCCAGGTAGGGGTTGACCGCGGCGGCCCCGCAGCCCAGCAGCATCGCCATGTGGTGGACTTCGCGGGCGTCACCGGATTCGACGACCAGGCCCACATGGGTGCGGGTCCGTTCGCGCACCAGGTGGTGGTGCACCCCGGCGACGGCGAGCAGCGACGGTATCGGCGCCAGCTTCTCGTCGGAGTTGCGATCGGACAAGATGATGACCCGCGCGCCGTCGGCAATGGCCGCCGACGCCTGGGCACGCACGTCTGCCATGGCGGCCGCCAGCCCGCTACCGCCCTCGGCCACCGGGTATAGACACCGAATGACCTTGGAGCGCATGCCGTGCGGGCGTCCGTTGACCTCGGTGTCCGGGTCGAGGTTGATCAGCTTGGCCAGCTCGTAGTTACGCAGAATCGGCTGGGGCAGCACGATCTGGTGACAGGAGTTCTCGTCCGGGTTCAGCAAGTCGCGCTCGCCGCCGGTGGTGCCCTGCAAGCTGGTCACCACCTCCTCACGGATGGCGTCCAGCGGTGGGTTGGTCACTTGGGCGAACAACTGGTGGAAGTAGTCGTACAGCATCCGCGGACGCCGGGACAGCACGGCGATCGGTGTATCGGTGCCCATCGAGCCGATCGGCTCCGCGCCGGTCCGGACCATGGGCGCCACCAGCAGGTTCAGTTCCTCGTAGGTGTAACCGAAGGTCAACTGCCGCACCACCAGCCGGTCGTGGGGCATCCGCACGTATTTGCCCGCCGGTAATGCGTCCAGCGGAACCAGGTTGCGGTCCAGCCATTCCTGATATGGGTGCTCGGCGGCCAGCTCGGCCTTGATCTCCTCGTCGGAGACGATGCGGCCCTGCGCGGTGTCGACCAGGAACATCCGGCCCGGCTGCAGCCGCATCCGGCGGACCACCGTCGACGGGTCGAGATCCAGCACGCCGGCCTCGGAGGCCATCACCACCAGGCCGTCGTCGGTAACCCAGATCCGCGACGGCCGCAGGCCGTTGCGGTCCAGCACCGCGCCCACGATGGTGCCGTCGGTGAACGTCATCGACGCCGGGCCGTCCCAGGGCTCCATCAGCGAGGCGTGGTACTGATAAAACGCCCGACGAGCCGGGTCCATGCTCTCGTGGCGCTCCCAGGCCTCGGGAATCATCATCAGCACGGCGTGCGCCAGGCTGCGCCCACCCAGGTGCAGCAGCTCGAGCACCTCGTCGAACCGCGCCGTGTCGGAGGCTCCCGGGGTGCAGATCGGGAACAGCTTTTCCAAGCTATTCGCCGAGTCGGACTCGGCCTTGAACACGTCGGTCTTGATCAACGCCTCGCGGGCGCGCATCCAGTTCTCGTTGCCGGTGACGGTGTTGATCTCGCCGTTGTGAGCGATCCGCCGAAACGGGTGCGCCAGCGGCCAGGACGGAAAGGTGTTGGTGGAGAACCGCGAGTGCACGATACCCAGGGCGCTCGTCAGCCGGTCGTCCTGCAGGTCGAGGTAGAACGCCTTCAGTTGCGGCGTGGTCAGCATGCCCTTGTAGACGAACGTCTGGCCGGACAGGCTGGGAAAGTAGACGGTCTCCCGGCCGGGGCCGTCCTGGCCGGGGCCTTTGGTGCCGAGTTCATGCTCGGCCCGCTTGCGAATCACGTAGGCACGGCGCTCCAGCGTCATGCCGGAGGCGCCCGACATGAAAACCTGACGGAAGGTGGGCATCGCGTCGCGGGAGAGGGCACCCAGGGACGAGTCGTCGGTGGGCACGTTCCGCCAGCCCAGCACGTGCAAGCCCTCGGCCTCGGCGATCTTCTCCACCGCTGCACAGGCAGCCGACGCATCCTTGGACGACTGCGGCAAAAAGGCGATACCGGTGGCGTAACTGCCCGGAGCCGGCAACTCGAAGTCGACGACTTCTCGCAGGAACGCATCCGGCACCTGAATGAGGATGCCCGCGCCGTCGCCGCTGCGCGGCTCGGCGCCGGCGGCACCGCGATGTTCGAGGTTCAGCAGCGCAGTGATCGCCTTGTCCACAATGTCGCGGCTACGCCGGCCGTGCATGTCGACGACCATGGCTACCCCGCACGAATCGTGTTCGAATGCGGGGTTGTATAGCCCGACGCGCTTGGGCGCCATACCCACCTAACCCTTCAGCAGACTTCCTGCGCGGCCTCACCAGCAGCTCCGACGGCGCCATGCCGTGACGTTGCGGGCGTTGACCCCTCCGGTCTTGTCGATAGGCTGTCCGTCCAGCGGAATGATCAGGCCGGTGATTCGTCCGTGCAGCGCTGAACGGTGCCCCGGTACCGATCTCGACAAGTCGTAAAACGATATGACAATACCCGCCTGACATGCCAACTTCCTCAATGGTAACCCGCCCACCGGCGGTGCCGTGGGTACCGCCGGACCGGCCTCCGAGGACATCCTCACCTGCCGTTTTGGGAGCGCGAACCCACGCCCTCGCCAGCCTCGGAAGTGCTGCCGGTGGCCACAGTAACTACTTAGACTAATTTGCTGGTGCGGCCGGTCAGCAGCCGCAGGGGCCACGGTTAGGCGCTCACACCGCCGTCACACCGGTAACACGCTCGGTGATAAAGCATGGCAGCCATGGTGCGGAAACCGCCGGGTCGGGCGTCGACGGCCCGAGGAGAGCGCTGCCGCCATGCCAGGGTGGCCCGGCGCCGAGTTTGCACAATATTAATAGGAGTCTAAAACCGCTTGTGACAGGCCGGCCGACCGCAAGCCCGGTCCACCAGGTGAGGCAGCCCGGCCGGTGCCCGATACTGGGACGGATACTGGTCGGTGTCCGGCGTTGGTGGTCCGACTCGACTGAGGAGCTTATGAACGAGCGCGACGAATTCCTTCGGGATCGGATGCGGCCGACTCGGCCCGCCGGCCCGGGCAGTAGCCAGACCGGTCCGCAGTCCGAAGTTCCGCATTCGGCACCCTCGCGGGCCCCGGTGGCGCCTCCTCGCGTGCCTGGGGCGCATCCACCCGCTGCGCCGCGCCCGCCGACATCTGCGCCGGCGCCATCGCAGCCGCCGGCCCCTCATCGCGTGGCTGGCCCGCATTCACCCGCTCCGCGGCGCCCGCCGACAACTCCGCCACCGCATCCGCCGGCGTTCGCATATGGTCCGCCGCCACCGGCTTCAGCCCAACCCCCGCGCCCGGCCGAACCGGCGCAGCCACGACCGGACGCACCGCAATCAGCGTTGCCGCCGCACCCGCTCGCACCGTCCGATGTCCCGGTCCCACCGGGTATTCGGGCCGAGGGCGCCCTCGCATCCGCAACCGGTTCCGGGGGTGTACCCGCCGACCACAGCTGGCGACGTCTCGTTCGAGTGGTGTCCTTCGGCCTGATCAATCCCGGTCCGTCCGCCGCGCAACGCGAGGCAGCCGATTTCGAAGCCGCCATCCGAACCGCCCTGCGCGGCAGCCACAAGCTCGGCGTCCTGGGCAAGGGCGGCGTCGGCAAGACCTCGGTCGCGGCCAGCATCGGATCCATCTTCGCCGAACTGCGCCAGCAGGACCGCGTGGTGGCGATCGACGCCGATACCGCCTTCGGCCGGTTGAGCAGCAGGATCGATCCGGCCGCGCATGGGTCGTTCTGGGATCTGACCGCAGCCAAAGACCTGCCGTCGTTCGCCGAGATAGTCGCTCGGCTGGGCCGTAACTCCGTGGGCCTGCACGTGCTACCCGGCGAACCGATGGCCGGGGGACGCAGGGTGCTCGACCCTGCGATCTACCGGGAGGCCGCGCTGCGCCTGGACCGCCACTTCGCGATCTCGGTGATCGACTGCGGTTCGACGATGGACGCCCCGCTGACCCAGGAAGTGCTGCGCGACCTCGACGCGCTGATAGTGGTGTCCTCGCCGTGGGCGGACGGGGCCTCCGCTGCGGCAAAGACGATGGAGTGGCTGTCAGACCGCAGGCTGACGGATCTGTTGCGGCGCAGCATCGTGGTGCTCAACGACTCCGATGGCCATTCCGACAAACGCACTCGCTCGGTGCTTGCCCGCGAGTTCGTCGAGCATGGGCAGCGGGTTGTCGAGGTGCCCTTCGATCCGCATCTGAGGCCGGGCGGCGTCATCGACGTGCGCCGCGAGCTGGCGCCGGCGACGCGGCTGAAATTTCTCCAGATCGCGGCGATCATCGTGGAGTATTTTGCATCGCGACCCGACGAGCGCCGAGCCTCCCGCCCTGAGGCGGCGACGCCAGCGCACTGACCGCCGGCGGACTCAGCGCGACTCGGCTGCCCGTTTTAGGCCGTTGCTTTCCATGTCGACATACGACCGAACCCGCGAACCCGCGGTGAGGCTTGCCAACCACGCCAGTGGTCCGGTCATGATCAATTCGAGCGTGGTGCGCACGCCGTCCCCGTCTTCGTCAATGCGATGCACCGCCTCGATCGAAAGACCGGGCTGGGTTGCCACCCAGGTGAACGTGCGCATCGGCTTCAGTTCGGTGACCGTCCACACCATCGGACGACCTTTCGGCTGAGTTACCCGGGACCGGCTGCCCACTGCCAATGGACCGGTTTCCAGGCGCTCGATCTCGCGCATCGACTTCGTCCAGGCCGGCCAGCCCTCGACGTCGACGAGCAGTTCCCATACCCGCGCCGCCGGTGCGTGCACGATTTCCTCACGCATGTACCGCATCCGCCACCTCCCTTTCGACCGGCATCATCGCACCGACGAGCCGGGTGGCTCCGGGTGGCCCGGCACGGTAGGTCGCCGAATCGAGCTCAGGGCGGCCGTCTTTGCCGCTTGCCGGCGGGCAGCGGACAACGCAAACAGCGCGAGAAATCTTTCGATTTCTCGCGCTGTCTACGTGTGGCAACAGCTGACCGCACCGCACCGCAGACCCCTCGAAGCAGCGGCTCGGATCGCGGCAGGCTTATGCCGATTGGGCGACGACCCGCTCGCGCACGGGGTAACCGTTGCGCTCCGCCAGTGACCGCAGTTGGCCCAGCGCGAACGCCCGGGCCCGGCCTGACTCAGGAATTACCACACCGGCCCAAAGACCTTCCGCGCCCGGGGATTCGACAGCGTCCCGGGCGCACGCCCAGCGCCGCGGGCAGGCCCGGCACATCGCCTTGGCCTCGTTGTCGGGTGTCGTTGTCCAGCGGTCGGGGTCCTGCGTGCAGACGCCCAGCGGGACCTCGTGCAGAGCCGTTGCGGTCATATCGTTGCGCTCCTCTTAAAGCGTTGCAGGTCGGTAGCCTCCCAAGCAGTAGCGTATAGCACTAACCGTTGCAGTGCAACAGTTGGAACCGGTGAGCCCCGCCGAAGCACGCTACGGCTGCCCGCAGTGATTGCTTCGGAGCTCGCCGATGCGGGCCATCACCAGGCGTTACACTCACAATTTCACGTGCTGCCGCCGCCCGGGCAGGTCAAAACCGGGCCAAGCCATTGCACAAACCGTTACGGCTTGCAATACTTCTGCCGGGCAGAACCGTAGCATTTATCGCGGTTTTGCCGCAGCAGTACCCGCCGCTGACCCCCGACAACCATGGTCCGAAAAACGTAGCAAAAGCGTAGCGTTGGAAGAGCGCAACGGTTAGGATGGTGGTCGGCGGAAGGCGTCCTGCTGACCGCACCACTACCCGCCAGCTAAGACGTGCCCCGGAAAAGTGAGGAAGCGACGCAGATGCCCAACGCCGATTCACCTGTCGGGCCGGCTCTGCTGGTCGCCCACAGCGGCGAACCGTCGCACGCGATCGCCCCCGGCCGTGACGTCGTGACCATTGGTCGCACACCCCAAGCCGGTGTCCAGGTTGATGATCCGGACGTTTCGCAGGCACATCTGCGCGCAGTGTCCGAAGATGGACCGTGGCGCATCCTCGGCAACGGCCCGAGCGGTATGTTCGTCGACGGACGACGCAAAGGATCTGTGACCGTCAGCGACAAGACCATCGTCCGGTTCGGCGATCCCACTGGAGGCAAGGCGTTGACGTTCGAAGTCGTCAGGCCGTCGAATTCGCCTGAAGAGCAGCGCCGTGAACAACGACCGGCGGACCAGTCGGATGGCCAGACCAGCGAACCCGATCCCGGCGTGGTCCGCGCCGGCGCGGCCGCTGCGGCAAGGCGACGTGAGCTCGACATCAGTCAGCGCAGCCTCGCGGCCGACGGGATCATCAATGCGGGCGCATTGATCGCCTTCGAGAAAGGCCGTAGCTGGCCACGGGAACGGACCCGGGCCAAGCTCGAGGAAGTGCTGCAATGGCCGCCCGGGACCATCGCCCGGATCCGCCAGGGCGAGCCCGCCGGACAGCAGGCGGCGCTACCGACCTTCGAGGCAGATGCCGAGGTACCGCCCGCCGAGGGCCCGGCATCGTTGATCGCGCAGGCGGTGGCGGCGGCCGTCGACACCTGCAGCCTGGCCATCGCCGCGTTACCACCGCCCGAGGACCCCGAGTTCACCGAGCGGGCAGCGCCGATCCTCGCCGACTTGCGTCAACTCGAGGGCATCGCCGTACAGGCGACTCGCATCAGTCGTATTACCCCCGAACTGATCAAGGCACTGGGCGCGGTCCGCCGTTACCACGACAAATTGATGACGCTGGGGGCCACCGCCCCGGGAGCCACGCTGGCGCAGCGTTTATATGCCGCGCGCCGGCGCGCCAATCTTTCCGCATCCGAAACTGCACAGGCAGCCGGAGTGGCAGAAGAAATGATTGTCCGCGCCGAAGCCGAGGAAGCTTTGCCAGCCGAAGCCGCCGAAGCAATCGAAGCGCTTATCCGTCAAATCAATTGAGTCGACTCCGGGGGCCGCAACACAATGGAGCGCTCGAGTTCAATCGTCCGGGGAACGGCACCGTCGCCCGGTCGGCCGGCTGCGCGGCTACGTCACGCGTTGCGCACGAAATCGCCCGGCTCACCAAAAAATTCGTGCATCTACCGCCACCACAGCGCTGCTAAGCTCAACGTGCGGTGTAAAGGTGCACAACAGTCAGTGCACAGAATCAGCGAGTGTGAGGAAAGACGTAAATGAAGGGCAGCGACCTTTGCAAGAACACCAGTAACTTCATTTGGGGCCAGTTGCTCTTGCTCGGCGAGGGCATCCCCGACCCAGGTGATGTCTTCAACACGGGCGCGACGCTGTTCAAGCAAATCAGCGACAAGATGGGGCTCGCCATTCCGGGCGCCAACTGGATCGGCCAAGCCGCCGACGCTTATTTGAACCAGAACATTGCGCAGCAACTTCGCGCAAAGGTGATGGGCGACATCGACTCTTTGACCGGCAACATGATTTCAAACCAGGCCAAGTACGTCTCCAACACGCGCGACGTCCTGCGGGCGATGAAGAAGATGATCGACGGTGTTTACAAGGTCTGCAGGGGGCTGGAAAAGGTTCCGCTGCTGGGTTGGCTGTGGTCGTGGGAACTCGCACTGCCGATGTCCGGCATTGCCATGGCTACCGTCGGCGGCGCACTTCTGTACCTGACGATCATGACGCTGATGAACGTGACCAACCTGCAGGGTCTGCTCGGTCGGCTCATCGAGATGTTGACGACGCTGCCTAAGTTCCCGGGTCTGCCCATCCCCAGCATCCCCGACATCATCGACGGCCTCTGGCCGCCGAAACTGCCCGACATTCCGATCCCGGGCCTGCCCGACATCCCGGGCTTGCCGGACTTCAAGTGGCCGCCCGTCCCGGGTATACCGGACTTCAACTTGCCGATTCCGGGTCTGCCCGACTTCGAGTGGCCGTCCATCCCGGGCCTGCCCGACTTCGGCTTGCCGAACCTGCCCGGCCTGCCCGGCCTGCCCGGCCTGCCCGGCCTGCCGAGCTTCCCTGGCTTGCCCATCCCCGGATTCCCGAGCCTGCCCGGCCTGCCCAGCATCCCGAACTTGTTCCCCGGCTTACCGAGCCTGGGCGACTTGATCCCGGGAATCGGCAACCTCGGCAAGTTGCCAACCTGGACGGAGTTGGCCGCCCTGCCCGATTTCTTGGGCGGCTTCGCCGGCCTGCCCAGCCTCAGCTTCAGCGACCTGATGTCGTTTGCCCAACTGCCCAACGTCAGTTCGCTCACGGCGACGATGGGTCAGCTGCAGCACCTGGTGTCAGCTGGCGGTGGGCCGGGCCAGCTCGGCAGCATGGCCGGCCAACAGGCGCAGATGATCTCCTCGCAGGCCCAGCAGGGCGGCCAGCAGCAGGCCACCCTCGTCAGCGACAAGCGGGAAGAAGACGAGGAAGGCGCCGCCGCGGGAGCAGGTGCCGAGCGCGCTCCGATCGACGCCGGGGCCGCCGGCGTCCAGCAGCGCCAGGGTCCGCCGCCCAGGCCCGCGCCGAGTGGGCTGGTTTGATGCGCCTGCCGTATCAAAGCCAAGCGCACCAAAGCCATAGCGAGTAAAAAGAAGAACGTAGCGGAAAGGTCCACCCATGACAGGAATACTCGGCGTCGTACCGTCCTTTCTGAAGGTACTGGCGGGTATGCACAACGAGATCGTCGGCCAACTCAAATCGGCCACCTCGGCACCCAGCGGAATCAGCCAGCGCGTCCAGATCACCCACGGTTCATTCACGTCGAAATTCAACGACACGTTGCAACAGTTCGAGACGACCCGCAACAGCACCGGCACTGGGCTGCAAGGGGTCACTAGCGGGCTGGCTAACAATCTGCTCTCGGCGGCCGGGGCCTACCTGAATTCCGACCAAGGTCTGGCCGGCGTCATCGACAAGATCTTCGGTTGATATGACCGGTCCGCTCGCTACCGGCCGCGCGGGCCTCGTCGACGACGTCGTCGGCGTCGAGGTCACCATCGACGGCATGCTGGTACTCGCGGACCGGTTACACCTGGTCGATTTCCCAGTGGCGCTGGGCATCCGGCCGAACATCCCGCAAGACGATCTGCGGGAAGTCGTCTGGGACCAGGTGCGGCGTGACCTCACCGCGCAAGGCGTCCTGGACCACAACGGCTACCCGCATCCGACGGTCGCCTCGATGGTGGACACCCTGAGTCGGCCGGACCGCACCCTCGAAGCTCGCTGGTGGCGCCGCGACGTCGGCGGCGTCATGGTGCGGTTTGTGGTGTGCCGCAAGGACGATCGCCATGTCATCGCAGTGCGCAACGGTGACCTGCTGGTGCTTCAGCTGGTGGCCCCGCAGGTCGGCCTGGCGGGCATGGTGACCGCGGTGCTGGGTTCCGCGGACCCGGCGAACGTGGAACCGCTCACCGGCATCGCGAGCGAACTGGCCGAGTGCACCACCGCGGCTCAGCTGACCCGCTACGGCCTGGCGCCCACCGCGGCCCGCATCTACACCGAAATCGTGAACAATCCGGACAGCTGGGTGGAAATCGTCGCGAGCCAACGCCATCCGGGAGGCACGACGACGCACACCAAGGCTGCCGCCGGTGTCCTCGACTCGGCGCACGGCAGGCTGGTCTCACTTCCCCGCATCGTCAGCGGTGAACTGTACGGCAGCTTTCTCCCGGGCACGCCGCAGAACCTGCAGCGCTCGTTGGACGCCCTGGTGGAGCTTCTCCCAGCGGCCTCCTGGTTAGATCACGCCTCGGATCACACCCAAGCCTCCGCCCGAGGCTGACTGCTCAATCCCCGTCACGAGTCAGAAAGGGAGCCATAGTGGACCTGCCCGGGAACGACTACGTCAGCGACGATTTCGACGCGCTGGATTTCACCGCCGGTGCGGCCGAGGAATCCTCACTCGACGCGCTCGATGAGTACGCGCCGGCCGAGCCGGCGGACACCGCGGGAGCCGACCTGGACGCCCTGCACGGGCTGACCGAGAAGGAAGAAGAGTCCGAGCTCGAGTTGTTCACGGTAACCAACCCGCAGGGCAGCGTGTCGGTCACGGCGATGATGGGCGGCATCATCCAGAAGATCACGGTCACTGACAAGGCATCGCGCATGACCGAATCAGGGCTTGCCGAGGAGATCTTCGTCATCGCCGACCTGGCCCGGCAAAAAGCCCGGGCAGCCCAGCACACCTTCATGATGGAGAGCATGAATGAATTGGCGGGCGACGGCGAGGAGGCGAATGCCCTGCTTCGCGAGTTCGTGGGGATGACGCTGAATTTGCCGACGCCCGAAGAAGCCGCCGCAGCCGAAGCCGAGGTGTTCGCCACTCGCTACGAGGTCGATTACACCTCTCGGTACAACGAACGGTGATACATGACTGATCGCCTGGCCGGTCTGTTCGAAAGTGCCGTCGGCATGCTGCCGTTGTCTGAGGCACGGTCGCTGGACCTGTTCACCGAAATCACCAATGACGACGAGTCGGCGTGCGATGCGTGGGTCGGCCGGATCAGATGCGGTGACCTGGACCGGGTGACACTGTTCCGAGCCTGGTATTCGCGCCGGAACTTCGGCCGATTGGCGGGTTCGGCGCAGATCTCGATGAGCACCCTGGGCGCCAGAGTCCCCATCGGCGGCCTGTACGGAGATATCACCTACCCCGTCGCATCGCCCCTGGCCATCACCATGGGTTTCGCCGCATCCGAAGCGGCCCAAGGCAATTACGCCGACGCCATGGAAGCCATCGAGGCCAGCGCGGTCGCCGGGTCCGAGCATCTGGTGTCGTGGCTCAAAGCCGTGATCTACGGCGCCGCCGAGCGCTGGACCGATGTGATTGACGAGGTCAAAAGCGGCGCGAAATGGCCGGACAAGTTTTTGGCCGGTGCTGCCGGTGTGGCGCACGGTGTGGCGGCGGCGAACCTGGGCTTGTTCACCGAAGCCGAACGCCGCCTCACCGAAGCCAACGACTCGCCGGCCGGTGAAGCGTGCGCACGCGCCATCGCCTGGTATCTGGCCATGGCGCGTCGCTCCCAGGGCAACGAAGACGCCGCGGTGGCACTGCTGGAATGGTTGCAGACCACCCATCCGGATCCGAAAGTGTCAGCGGCGCTGAAGGATTCATCGTATCGTTTGAAGACGACCACGGCCGAGCAGATCGCCTCCCGCTCCGATCCGTGGGATCCGAGCAGCGTGGTGACCGACAACACCGGTCGCGAGCGGCTGCTGGCCGAAGCCCAGGCCGAGCTGGACCGCCAGATCGGACTCACCCGCGTCAAGGCTCAGATCGAGCGATACCGCGCGGCGACCATGATGGCCCGGGTTCGGGCTGCCAAGGGAATGAAAGTCGCCCAGCCCAGCAAGCACATGATCTTCACCGGACCGCCCGGTACCGGCAAGACCACGATCGCCCGCGTGGTCGCCAACATTCTCGCCGGTTTGGGTGTCATCGCCGAACCCAAGCTAGTCGAGACCTCACGCAAGGACTTCGTCGCCGAATACGAGGGGCAGTCCGCGGTCAAGACCGCCAAGACGATCGATCAGGCCCTGGGCGGCGTGCTGTTCATCGACGAGGCCTACGCGCTGGTTCAGGAACGGGATGGACGTACCGACCCGTTCGGGCAGGAGGCGATGGACACTCTGCTGGCCCGCATGGAAAACGACCGTGACCGGCTGGTGGTAATCATCGCCGGTTACAGTTCGGACATCGACCGGCTGCTGGAAACAAACGAAGGCTTGCGGTCCCGCTTCGCCACCCGCATCGAGTTCGACACCTACAGCCCCGAAGAGCTCCTGGAAATCGCGAAAGTTATTGCCAATGCCAATGATTCGATGCTGAGCGCCGAAGCCGCCGACGAGTTCCTGCGAGCCGCCAAGACGCTGCACGAGCGGACGTTGCGCGGCCGCCCGGCCCTCGACATCGCCGGGAACGGCCGCTACGCACGGCAATTGGTCGAAGCTGCCGAGCAATACCGGGACATGCGCCTGGCGCAGGGCATCGACATCGAATCTCTGGATGTGGACCGGCTGCAAGAGATCAACGGGTCAGACATGGCCGAGGCGATCGCCTCTGTGCATGCGCACCTCAACATGAGAGAGTGAACCATGGGGCTTCGCCTCACCACCAAGGTTCAGGTCAGCGGCTGGCGCTTCCTGCTTCGCCGCCTTGAGCACGCCATCGTGCGGCGTGACACCCGCATGTTCGACGATCCGCTGCAGTTCTACAGCCGTTCGGTCGGGCTCGGCATCGTCATCGCGGTCTTGATCCTGCTCGGGGCCGGGCTGCTGGCCTTCTTCAAACCCCAGGGAAAGCTCGGCGCCAGCAGCCTTCTGACCGACCGGGCGACCAACCAGCTGTATGTGATCGTGTCGGGACAGTTGCACCCCGTCTACAACCTGACCTCGGCGCGGCTGGTGCTGGGCAACCCGGCCAACCCCGCCACCGTCAAATCCTCGGAACTGAGCAGGATGCCGTTGGGTCAGACCATCGGAATCCCCGGCGCCCCTTACGCGACACCGGTTTCCGGGGACACCACCTCGACGTGGACCCTGTGCGACACCGTCGTCCGGCCCGGCGCCGCCTCCGCCGCGGTTCAGACGTCGGTCCTGGTGATGCCGTTACTGATCGATTCGTCGATAAACCCAATCGAGGCCAACGAGGCAACGCTGGCGACCTACCAGGGTCAAACCTGGATCGTCACCGCCAAGGGGCGCCACTCGATCGACCTCAGCGACCGCGCTCTCACTTCAGCCATGGGGATCCCCGTCACCGCCCAGCCGGTCCCGATGTCGGAGGGCATGTTCAATGCACTGCCCGCGATGGGCGCCTGGCAGCTGCCGCCAATACCCGGCGCGGGAACGCCGAATACCCTTGGGCTGCCGGATGATCTGGTAATCGGCTCGGTATTTCAGATCCACACCGACAAAGGGCCGCAATACTACGTAGTGCTGCCCGACGGCATCGCCGCCGTGAACGCGACGACGGCGGCGGCGCTGCGCGCGACCCAGTCGCATGGACTGGTGGCGCCTCCGGCGGTGGTGCCGAGCCTGGTCGTGCGCATTCCCGAACGCGTTTACGACTCACCGCTGCCCGCCGAGCAGCTCAAGATCATGTCCCGGCCGGACGAACCCACCCTGTGCTGGATGTGGGAACGCCGAGCCGGTGATCAGTCGCCGAAGACGACGGTCCTGTCCGGACGGCATCTGCCGATCCCGCCGTCGGCGATGAACAGCGGTATCAAGCAGATCCAGGGCACCGCAACGGTGTACATCGACGGTGGCAAGTTCGTCCAGTTGCAGTCCCCAGATCCCCGCTACGGCGAATCGATGTATTACATCGACCCGGAGGGGGTCCGCTACGGCGTCCCCAACGCCGATGCCGCCAAGGCGCTGGGCCTGGGTTCCCCGAAAACCGCTCCCTGGGAGGCGGTTCGGCTGCTCGTTGACGGGCCGGTGCTGTCCAAAGACGCCGCCCTGTTAGAGCACGAAACGCTTCCCGCCGATCCCAGTCCACGAAAAGTGCCCGCCGGAACACCCGGAGTCCCCTGATGACGACGAAGAAATTCACCCCGACCATCACTCGCGGCCCGCGGCTGACCCCGGGCGAGATCAGCCTCACGCCACCCGACGATCTCGGTATCGACATTCCGCCCTCGGGCGTTCAGAAAGTTTTGCCCTACGTGATGGGTGGCGCCATGCTCGGCATGATCGCGATCATGTTCGCCGGCGGTAGGCAGCTATCGCCCTACATGCTGATGATGCCGCTGATGATGATCGTGATGATGGTCGGCTCGCTGGCCGGGGGTTCCGGCGGCGGTGGCAAGAAGGTGCCGGAAATCAACGCCGACCGCAAGGAATACTTGCGTTACCTGGCCGGGCTCCGCGGACGGGTGACGTCCTCGGCCACCTCACAGGTGGCGTTCTTCGGTTACCACGCCCCGCATCCCGACGATCTGCTGTCGCTCATCGGCACCCAGCGGCAGTGGTCCCGGCCGGCCAACAGCGACTTCTACGCGGCCACCCGGATCGGGATCGGCGACCAGCCGGCCGTGGATCGATTGCTGAAACCAGCCGTCGGTGGCGAATTGGCCGCAACCTCCGCGGCACCGCAACCGTATCTCGAGCCGGTCAGCCACATGTGGGTGGTCAAGTTCCTGCGCACCCATGGGCTGATCCACGACTGCCCGAAATTGCTGCAGTTGCGCACCTTTCCCACCATCGCGATCGGCGGCGCGCGGCCGGGCGCTGACCGGTTGCTGACGGCCATGATCTGCCATCTGGCGGTGTTCCATCCGCCGGACCTGTTGCAGATCCGGGTCCTCACCGAAGATCCCGAGGACCCGGATTGGTCCTGGCTCAAATGGTTGCCGCACGTTCAACATCAGACCGATACCGACGCTGCCGGACCGGTCCGGATGATCTACACCCGCCCGGACGGTCTGGCCGACCTGGCCGCGCGCGGGCCGCACGCCCCCGACACGCTTCCCACCGGCCCCTATGTCGTCGTCGTGGACCTCACCGGCGGTAAGGCCGGATTCCCGCCCGACGGCCGGGCCGGTGTGACGGTGCTCACCCTGGGCAACCACCGCGGCTCGGCTTACCGCATCCGGGTCGCCGACGACGGGACCGCTGACGACCGTCTGCCGGGCCAGCAGTTTCGCCTGGTGACCTCGGTCGCCGACAGCATGTCACCGCAAGAGGCGGCCCGCCTTGCCCGCAAGCTGGCCGGCTGGTCGATCACGGGCACCATCCTGGACAAGACGTCGCGCGTCCAGAAGAAGGTCGCAACCGAATGGCATCAGCTGGTGGGCGCCAAGACCGTCGAGGAAATCACCCCCTCCCGCTGGCGGATGTACACCGACACCGACCGTGATCGACTCAAGATTCCCTTCGGCCACGAACTCAAGACCGGCAACGTCATGTACCTGGATATCAAGGAGGGTGCGGAGTTCGGCGGCGGGCCGCACGGGATGCTGATCGGCACCACAGGGTCCGGGAAATCCGAATTTCTGCGCACGCTGATCCTGTCGTTGGTGGCCATGACCCACCCGGATCAGGTCAACCTGCTGCTCACCGACTTCAAAGGCGGCTCGACCTTCCTGGGAATGGAAAAGCTTCCGCACACCGCCGCCGTCATCACCAACATGGCCGAGGAAGCCGAGCTCGTCAGCCGGATGGGCGAGGTGTTGACCGGCGAACTGGACCGCCGCCAGTCGATTCTGCGTCAGGCCGGGATAAAGGTCGGCGCGTCCGGCGCCCTCTCCGGAGTGGCCGAGTACGAGAAATACCGGGAACGTGGCGCCGACCTTCCGCCGCTGCCAACGCTTTTCGTCGTCGTTGACGAGTTCGCCGAGCTGCTGCAAAGTCATCCCGACTTCATCGGCCTGTTCGACCGGATTTGCCGGGTGGGCCGGTCACTGCGGGTGCATTTGTTGCTGGCCACTCAGTCGCTGCAGACCGGCGGTGTTCGCATCGACAAACTGGAACCCAACCTGACCTACCGAATCGCATTGCGCACCACCAGCTCCCATGAGTCCAAGGCGGTGATCGGGACTCCGGAAGCGGTCTACATCACCAACAAAGAGAGCGGTGTCGGGTTTCTACGGGTGGGCATGGAAGACCCCGTCAAGTTCAGCACGTTTTATATCAGTGGGCCGTATGTTCCGCCGGCGGGGGTCGACGCCAATGGCGACGGCAGCAAGGCCGGTCCGCAGATTCCCAAGCAGGCGTTGCGAATCCGACCGTTCACCGCAGCCCCGGTGCTTGAGGAGGCCTTGACGTCATGACCAGTACCGAGACACGCACGTTGCGCGAGGTCATCCTGGACCAACTCAGCACAGCCGAGTCGCGGGCGTACAAGATGTGGCTGCCACCGCTGACCGATCCCACACCGCTCGACGAGCTGGTCGCCCGCGACCGGCGCCAACCGCTGCGCTTCGCCCTGGGCATCATGGACGAACCGCGCCGCCACCTCCAGGACGTCTGGGGAGTCGACGTATCCGGCGCCGGCGGGAACATAGGTATCGGCGGCGCGCCGCAGACCGGGAAGTCCACCCTGCTGCAGACGCTGGTGATGTCGGCGGCTGCCACCCACTCACCGCGCAATGTCCAGTTCTATTGCATCGACCTCGGCGGCGGCGGTCTGATCTACCTGGAAAACCTGCCGCACGTCGGCGGGGTGGCCAGCCGCTCCGAGCCCGACAAGGTCAACCGGGTGGTCGCCGAGATGCAATCCGTGCTGCGGCAACGAGAAGCCACCTTCAAGGAACACCGGGTGGGTTCTATCGCCATGTACCGACAGTTGCGTGACGATCCGAACCAGCCCGTCGCGGCCGACCCCTATGGTGACGTATTTCTCATCATCGACGGGTGGCCGGCGTTCGTCAGCGAGTTTCCCGACCTGGAATTGCAGGTCCAGGACTTGGCCGCGCAGGGGTTGTCGTTCGGTGTGCACGTGATCATCTCGACGCCGCGGTGGACGGAGCTGAAGTCACGGGTCCGTGACTACCTGGGCACCAAGATCGAGTTCCGGCTCGGCGACGTTAACGAAACCCAGATCGACCGGATTGCCCGGGAGATCCCGGCGAATCGTCCGGGCCGGGCGGTGTCGATGGAAAAGCACCACTTGATGATCGGGGCGCCCAGGTTGGACGGCGTGCACAGCACCGACAACCTGGTGGAGGCGATGACCGCGGGGGTCGCGCAGATCGCGGCCCAGCACACCGACCAGGCGCCGCCGGTCCGGGTCCTGCCCGAGCGGATTCACCTGTACGAGCTCGACCCGAACCCGCCCGGGCCGGAGTCCGATTACCGCACTCGCTGGGAGATCCCGATCGGATTGCGCGAGACGGATCTGTCGGTGGCCCACGCGCACATGCACTCGAACCCGCACCTGTTGATCTTCGGTGCGGCCAAGTCCGGCAAGACCACCATTGCCCACGCCATCGCCCGAGCGATCTGTGCCCGCAACAGTCCCGATCAGGTGCGGTTCATGCTCGCGGACTACCGCTCGGGCCTGCTTGACGCGGTGCCCGACAGCCACCTGCTTTCCGCCGGTGCGATCAACCGCAACAGCGCAAGTCTGGACGAGGCGGTCAAGGCCCTGGCAGTCAACTTGAAGAAGCGGCTGCCGCCCACCGACCTGACGACGGCACAATTGCGCTCGCGTTCGTGGTGGAGCGGATTCGATGTCGTACTCCTGGTCGATGATTGGCACATGATTGTCGGTGCCGCCGGCGGCATGCCCCCAATGGCACCACTGGCACCGTTATTGCCGGCTGCGACAGATATCGGGCTGCACATCATTGTGACCTGCCAGATGAGCCAGGCATACAAGGCGACCATGGACAAGTTCGTGGGCGCGGCATTCGGGTCGGGCGCCCCCACAATGTTCCTTTCGGGCGAGAAGCAGGAATTCCCGTCGAGCGAGTTCAAGGTCAAGCGGAGGCCCCCTGGCCAGGCATTTCTGGTCTCACCGGAAGGCAAAGAGGTCATCCAGGCCCCCTACATCGAGCCTCCAGAAGAAGTGTTCGCAGCACCCCCAACCCCCGGTTAAGATTATTTCAATCGCGGCGAGGAGGTCCCGAGACCGCGGTAATCGGAGCCCAGCGCGGTGCTCTTCGTCGGGGTTTGTTTCCGGCTATAACTAAACGGTTTAACGGCTAGACGGTAAATACCAGGAGAAGAAGTCGGCAAATGGAAGAAATGTCACACGCCGCCGCCGCTGCCGACATTGGCGGGCAAGTGAGCGATAACGCGCTCGGTGGTGTGGCAGCGGGTGCGACGGCGGTGATGTCGGTGACCGGGCTGGTGCCCGCGGGCGCCGACGAGGTCTCGGCCCAGGCGGCCGCGGCGTTCGCCTCCGCGGGCGCGCAGATGCTGGCTTCCAACAGCTCGGCCCAGGCCGAACTGCAACGGGCCGGAGACGCGGTCCAGGACATCGCCCGGACTTATTCGCAAGTGGACGACGGCGCCGCCGGCGTCATCGCCTAACAGGTCAACCAACCGACAGAGACAGCGCAACCAAAAGGAGTGATCGCCATGTGGTGGCACGCAATGCCGCCGGAGTTGAACACCGCGCGGCTGATGGCCGGCGCGGGCCCGGCTCCGATGCTGGCCGCAGCCACGGGCTGGGCAGCGTTCGCGGCCGCCTTGGATGCTCAGGCCGTCGAATTGACTGCTCGCTTGAACTCGCTGGGTGAAGCGTGGACGGGCGGAGGCAGCGACAAGGCGATCGCGGCTGCCCTGCCGATGGTGACCTGGCTGCAGACCGCCTCAACGCAGGCCAAAACGCGGGGCCTACAGGCCACGGCGCAGGCGGCCGCATACACGCAGGCGATGGCGACCACGCCGTCGCTGGCCGAGATCGCGGCCAACCACATCACCACCGCGATTCTGATGGCGACCAATTTCTTCGGCATCAACACCGTGCCTATCGCCTTCAATGAGATGGACTACTTCATCCGCATGTGGACTCAGGCCGCCCTGGCGATGGACGTCTACCAGGCCGAGACCCTGGCTAACACGCTCTTCGAAAAGCTCGAGCCGATGACCGCGATCCTCGACCCGGGCATGAGCGGCCAGAGCATGGTGGCGAGCCCGGTCTTCGATATGGCGTCACAGGTCACCGGCGTACCGGCCAGCCAGCTTCAGGCGACGGCGGGCCAGCTCGCCGAGGCGAGCGGGCCCATGCAGCAGCTGACCCAGCCGATGCAACAGTTGACGTCGATGTTCAGCCAGACCGGCGGCATGGCCGGCAGCAATCCGGCCGACGACGAGGCTTTGCAGATGGGCTTGGTCGGCACCAGTCCGCTGTCCAACCATCCGCTGGCCGGCGGATCCGGCGCCAGTATGGGTGCAGGTTTGCTACGCGGGGAAGCGCTGCCCGGCGCCGGCGGGACGTTGGCCCGCACCCCGCTCATGAGCGAGCTACTCGATAAGCCTGTCGGCCCGGCCGTGCAACCGGCCGCCGCTGCGGGGTCCTCAGCGACCAGCGGAGCGGCCCCGGTCGGCGCGGGCGCGATGGGGCAGGGAGCACAAACCGGCGGTTCTTCCCGACCGGGAATGGCCGCACCGGCCACGCTCACCCAGGAGCGCAACGACGCAGACGAAGACGACTGGGACGACGAGGACGACTGGTGACCGTCGCCGCAGACAACAGACTTCCCGGCCACCCGGGCCGGAAGACTTGCCAACATTTTGGCGAGGAAAAGAAAGAGAGAAAGTAGTCCAGCATGGCAGAGATGAAGACCGATGCCGCTACCCTCGCGCAGGAGGCAGGTAACTTCGAGCGGATCTCCGGTGACCTGAAGACGCAGATCGACCAGGTCGAGTCAACCGCTGCTTCGCTGCAGGCCCAATGGCGTGGTGCGGCGGGCACGGCGGCCCAGGCCGCGGTGGTGCGCTTCCAAGAGGCGGCCAACAAACAAAAGGCTGAGCTCGAGGAAATTTCGACGAACATTCGTCAGGCCGGCGTCCAATACTCGAAGGCCGACGAGGAGCAGCAGCAGGCGCTGTCCTCACAAATGGGCTTCTGACCCCCAATTACCACAAAGAAACGGAGCAATAGGACATGACAGAGCAGCAGTGGAATTTCGCGGGCATCGAGGCCGCGGCCAGCGCAATTCAGGGGAATGTCACCAGCATTCATTCCCTTCTCGACGAAGGCAAGCAGTCTTTGACCAAACTGGCTGCGGCCTGGGGCGGTAGCGGTTCGGAGGCCTACCAGGGTGTCCAGCAGAAGTGGGACGCCACCGCGCAGGAGCTGAACAACGCGCTGCAGAACCTCTCGCGCACGATCAGCGAAGCCGGTCAGGCCATGGCCTCGACCGAGGGCAACGTAACGGGGATGTTCGCATAGGTAACACCCTATTCGCGTACAATACCGAAGCACGAGATCGGGCGAGTTCAACCCTTTTGGGGATCTCGCCCCTTCTCGTGCTTTGTCCTATTATTGGCGAACTTCTGAGAGGTTCTCATGCCGGCCGACTATGACAAACTCTTTCGGCCCGCTGAAGGTTCGGAGCCACCAGAAGAAGAGAACACGGAATCGTACTTCGATGCGAGTTCGCCGTATCCACCGCCCGCCAAACCCAATGGCGACACTCCGGCGACGCCGATCGACTGGTCGCAGCCGTTTGCCCCGGCCGCAGCGACCCCGCCGGCACCGTCGGTAGCGACGCCACCGCCGCCACCGAAACCGCCGCTGCCCCCCATGCCCATCGGCGGACCCCCGCCGGCACCATTCGAACCCCCGCCGGCGTCACCCGAACCGCCACCGGCGCCACCCGAACCACCGGCGCCGCCACAACCCCCGGAGACTGCGCCGCCGGGCAAACCGGTCGCCGCAGCTGAACCGCCGGCCGGCAAGCAACCCTCGGCCGAACCGCCACCGGCACCACCGTCACCCAAACCACCCGTCGCACCGATGCCGATGGGCGCGCCGCCGACGCCCGCACCACAGCGACCCGAAGCCCCGCGCAGGCCCGCCCCACCGCCACCGGCCGCGACTTGGCGATCACCATCGCCGCCAGCAGCACCGCAACCATCGCGGTCGGCCACCGAACCGTTTGCGGCTGCTCCGAATCCACCGCAACCTCCTACCGCGCCGACTCGGTCGGTAGCGACCGAAACGTCGCCACACAACGTTCGGCCCGGCGAGCATCAGCAACCTACTCCGCCCCCCGCGCAACCGCCATCCGATGCTCCCCGGCATTCGCGACGCGCCCGCAAGGGTCACCGCTATCGGCCCGAACCGGACGACGACGAGGCGCCGTCGGCACCCGGTGCCGCCGTTCCGCAACGCCTGCCGACAGACCAGACGCAACCGGCCTCCAGGGTCGGACCGACGACCGCGTTCGCGTGGTTACCGCCAAGCCACTCCGACTCCGATCGTCCGTCGGAGGCCGAGGCCGCCCCGCCTCCTACCGAAACCCATCCCGAACCCACCGGCGGCCGCCGCGCCAGGCGGCGCGCCGATCAGGCCGCTACCGCGACACCAACAACCGCACTGCCTCCGTCGTCCGGGCTGGCGCCCACGCGGGCTCAGCCGCCGGGCCCGGTGCGCGCCCAACCACCGCACTCTCCCGCCCAGGGCCAATTCCCACCTGCTCCGGCCCCGGCAAGGCCGCACAGCGAGCCTGCTGCGGTCGATGGTGGTCGCGCCGGGAAGCCCGCGAAGCTGGTATCCAAGCGAGGGTGGCGGCGTTGGGTGCACTCGGTCACCCGGATCAACTTCGGACTGTCACCCGACGAGAAATACGAACTGGACCTGCGTAACCGGGTCAGCACAAGACCTCGCGGCTCGTATCAGATCGCGGTGCTCGGGCTGAAGGGTGGTGCCGGCAAGACCACCACGACAGTCACGCTGGGCACGACACTGGCGCAGGTGCGGGGTGACCGGATCTTGGTGCTGGATGCGGATCCGGGCTGCGGCAACCTCGCCGAACGCGCGGGCCGTTCGTCGCCCTCATCGATCGCGGATCTCCTGGCCGACCCGCAGTTGTCGCACTACAACGACGTCCGCGCGCACACCAGCGTGAACGCCGCCAATCTGGAAATCCTGCCCACTCAGGAATACACCACCGCACGCCGCGGGCTCAGCGGTGAGGACATGCGGATCGCCGTCGACAAGGTATCCAAGTTCTACAACCTCGTCATTGCCGACTGCGGAGCCGGGCTCTTCGACCCGGTGACCCGCGGCGTACTGGAAACATCGTCGGCAATAGTGATCGTGACGAACGTATCGATCGACAGCGCGCGTCAAACCGCGATTGCCCTGGAGTGGTTGCGGCACAACGGATATCAGGACCTTCTGAACCGCGCCTGCGTGGTCGTCGACCACGTTTCTGTTGGCGAGACCAACGTCGCGGAAAAACACGTGGTCCGCCAGTTCCAACAGCAGCTCCAGCCCGGCCGGGTGGTGGTCTTACCGTGGGACAAGCACATCGCGGCCGGTGGCGAAATTCACCTCGAACAGCTCGGCCCGGTCTACAAACGACGAATCCTCGAGCTGGCAGCAGCCTTATCCGACGATTTTGAAAGGGCCGGACGCCGATGAGCGCACCTGCCGTTGCCGCCCCCGCCGCCGCAGCGGGCACAACTCCGCCGAAACCCGCGACCACCCGGGTGACCATCCTTACCGGCAAACGGATGACAGACCTGGTGCTGCCCGCGGCGGCGCCCATGGAAACCTATATCGACGACACCGTCGCGGTGCTAGCCGATCTGCTGGAAGACACCCCGCCTGACGTTTTGGCCGGCTTCGACTTTTCCGCACAGGGAGTGTGGGCCTTCGCCCGTCCCGGATTCCCGCCGCTAAGACTGGATCAATCGCTCGACGAAGCCGGCGTGGTCGACGGCTCATTGCTCACCCTGGTGACCGTGAGCCGGACCGAGCGGTATCGACCGCTCGTCGAAGACGTCATCGACGCGATCGCGGTGCTTGACGAATCGCCGGAGTTCGACCGCTCGGCCCTGAATCGTTTTGTTTACGTGGCGATACCGGTAATGACCCTGCCGATCACCGCGGTCGCCATGCGGGCGTGGTGGGCAACCGGCCGCAGCCCGTTCTGGCCGCTGGCAGTAGGCCTGATCGGCGTCGCGGTCCTGGTGGGCTGCTTTGTCGCAAAGCGCTTCTACCAGAAAAAGGGCCTGGCCGAGAGCCTGCTGCTCACGGCCTACCAACCGCTCACCGCCGCGGCGGCGATCGCCGTTCCGCTGCCGCGTGGAGTCAACTCGCTGGGAGCTCCGCAGCTCGCCGCTGCCGCCACGGCCGTCTTATTCCTGACGCTGATGACCCGCGGCGGTCCTCGGCGGCGTCATGAATTGGCGTCGTTCGTCGCGATCACATCCATCGCGACCATCGCCGCCGCCGTCGCCTTCGGCTACGGCTACCAGCACTGGGTCCCTGCGGGCGCGATCGCATTCGGGCTGTTCATCGTCACGAATGCGGCCAAACTGACCGTCGCCGTCGCGCGGATTGCGCTACCGCCCATCCCCGTTCCGGGCGAAACCGTGGACAACGAGGAATTGCTCGATCCCGTCACCGCCCAAGACGCCACCAACGAGGAGACTCCGACCTGGCAGGCCATCATCGCGTCCGCGCCGGCGTCCGCCGCACGTCTGACCGAGCGCAGCAAGCTGGCCAAGCAACTGCTCATCGGTTACGTCACGGCCGGGACCCTGGTCCTTGCCGTCGGTTCCATCGCGGTTGTGGTGCACGGACACTTCTTCGTGCACAGCCTGGTGGTCGCGGGCCTGATCACCGTGATCTGTGGATTCCGGTCGCGGCTGTACGCAGACCGGTGGTGTGCATGGGCAATGTTGGCTGCGGCCGTCGTGATCCCGACGGGCTTGGCGGTCAGGCTCAGCCTCTGGTACCCGCACTACGCCTGGCTGATGCTGACCGTTTACCTCGCCACCGCCGTGGTGGCTCTGATCGTCGTGGGAGCCACGGCTCAGGTTCGTCGCGTCTCCCCGGTGATGAAGCGGATTCTGGAATTGATCGACGGCGCCATGGTGGCATCCATCGTTCCCCTGCTGCTGTGGATCACCAGCGTCTTCGACATGGTCCGGAATATCCGCTTCTGAGCTGTCAGCGTGCCATTTTCTGCGCTGCACTGGTGACCGAAATTGGCGCGATTGGCCCTATGTGATGTCGGGTAAAATTTGCTCGATGGGTAGCCTACAGAAGGGATTTTGCGATGGCTGAACCACTGGCCGTCGATCCCGCCCGCCTGATCGCCGCTGGAAGCAAACTCGCCGACCTCGTTTTCCCGGCGCTTCCGGCGCCAATCGCGGCGACCGGATCCGATCCGATATCCGCAGCGATCAACGAGACGATGCCGGGCATCGAATCACTGGTTTCCGACGGTTTACCCGGCGTCAGTGCCGCTCTCAAGCGGACGGCAACCAGCATGGCCACCGCGGCTGACATCTACCGCAAAGCCGATCAGTCGCTGGGCAACGCTTTGACGCAGTACCAGTTCGACTCCGACGGCCAACAGCGCGAAGCCAGCGGGGTAGCCGGTGCCGCGGCAAACCTGACCGGACAGGCTGGCCAATCGCTGGGTGCTCCGGCCGCCACGCAGCTGCTGGGTGCCCCGGCGGCGCAACTGCTGGGAGCGCCCGCGGGTGTGGTGTCGCAGCTCGGCCAGGCGGTAAGCGCTCAGGCCGAGGCGCTGTCGCCGCGGGTGGCTGCGACGGTGCCACAGGTCGTCCAGCTGGCCCCACAAGCCGGTCAGATGGCGCAGCAAGCATCTCCGATCGCCCAGACCATCAGTCAGTCAGCACAACAGGCGGCCTCACAGAGCTCGCAAGGCGCATCTCCCGCCCAGCTCGCCTCCGACACCAAGCCGGAGCAGCAGGGGCAGCTCGTCGATGACACCCAGAAGGACGAGGACAAAGACGACGAAGACGGCGCCGCAGCCGGCGCAGCCACGTTGGTCAGTGCTCCTGTCCACGCCGCAACGGGCGGCAACGCGTCGGCGGGCTCGGTCGCAGCACCCGTCTGATTTCCAACCGCGGGCACCGGTTTCGCCGAGATCTACCTCAGCGCGACGTTCTGCCTCGATCCTGATGTGCATCAACCGGGGAGCCAACGAGCCCGGGCACCACCGATATTCCGGGCGACCCGACACAGCCGGCTCTGAAACTACAAATCCGAAACCGCTCACGCCAGCACGTCAGCCCCGCGAAAGATCGCGGCTAGCAGACATCAGCTCAAGTTATTGACCGAGTGTCAATTCACCCCGGCAGTATTGCGTGGGGATATTCGCTTATCTCACAGGTGACAATGTATGCGATTGGTATCAGCATACCCGCGAGCAGCGGGTGCTATTTTATATTTGACAGCTTTCGGATGCTGCCGCCGCAGTCGCTTGTGCGTGACCAGGGCCGAAACGATCCAAATAGTAAGCTCGAGAAACGCGGCGCCGATTACCGAGTAGAATAAAAGGCCAAAGGTCATCAAGGTCATCACCGAGATGAACCAGAGTCCGATGCCGGCGGCCACACCGGTGACACCCCAGATGATCTTGGCTGCGAGGTTCCTCGTCATAGCCTCAGTTTATGCCTCGCCCTGTGGTGAAGAACCCCGTGGCGGCGGCAGCATTTTGCGTGACGTTATTGATATCAGGCTGCCAGGTGTCGCACGCGACCGCGGTGTATCCGCCGCGGAGCATAGGGTCAAAGCTCAGGATGTCTTCGAATCTGGCCCTGCGTAATGAAGCCCCCAATACCAAGGTGTATTTGGCCATCAGTCCGATAGAAGTGAAAGTGGATTGTGCTGCCGGGGCCGTCACCATGGCGGGAGTATCACAGGAACTCGATATTGATGTCGCTCGCGCTTTTGTCTATCTGTGTGGCCCTGACAGGGAAGTTCAGCAATTTCTGCCCAGCTTCCACTGGAACCTTTGCGCACTCACGTCGATCTCGAGCGTCGCCGCTGGTCCGGGCCTGATGTGGCCCCGGTACGCAGCAGGTTTCAGGATGCCGCGGTCAGGGCGCTGTCGAGCAAACCGGTGACATATCGCCAATACAGCCAGTCCTCGACCGCGGGGCGCTGAGCCTCCGCGTCGGCGGCACCGTATGCCTGGTGCAGGGCAATTTCCTGGCAGTGTCCGGAATAGGCCCGAAACGCCCGCAGGTGGGCCACTTCGCGGCCGGTGGCGCTGCTGGTCATCGGCTTCATCAGCTCGAACCACAGCATGTGCCGCTCGTCGTCCGGCGGGTTGGCATCGGCGGGCGCCGGCGGCAACAGGCCAAGCAACTGAAGGTCCTCGGTCTCGGCCAGCTGGGCCGCCGCCGATGGATCCACCACCTCCAGCCGCGGACGGCCGGTCATCTTGCCGCTCTCCGGGATATCGTCCGGCTCCAAAATGATCTTGGCTACGCCGGGATCGGAATTGGCCAACTGCTCCGCGGTTCCGATCACCGCCCGCAGCTTCAGGTCGTGAAACGCGGCCCATCCTTGCACGGCCAGTATCGGGTAGGTGGCGAATTGAGCCTTTTCGTCCGCCGGAATGGCGTGGTCGGCACTGGCCATGAACACGTTCGCGGGCAATTGCACGTGGTCAGGTATGTATGCCAGGCCGTAGCTGTTGGCCACCACGATTTCGCCGTCGGTGGTCACCGCCGTGACCCAGAAGAACCCGTAATCCCCCTCGTCACGGACGTCGGACGCATTCAATGCGGCTGCGATGCGACGCGCCAACCGCAGCGGGTCGGACTTACCGCGGCGGGCACCGGACGCCGCGGCAATGGCATCGCGCGCCGCCCGCGCTGCCGAAACCGGCACCGACGGCAACACCGTGAGGTCGTCGTCGGCCGACTCGCGCTTTTCCTTCTCGGGTGCCTCCGGCGGCGGCGCCGGCCGGGCCGGTGGCGCGATGCGCGCCGATGCCGGGCGAGGAGTCGCTGCCGCCGGTGCCCTGCCGGCTGGGCCCAACGGTGCCCGCCCGGTCGCGGCGCGCGAGCCCGCACTGGACGCGGCGCTCTGCCCGCTGCTCGGGCCGGCGCCCGCTGATGCTGCGGGAGCGGCGGTTCCGCCGGACATTCCGCGAGCGGCAGCCGGCATCCCGCCGGCGGCTGCGGGCGCCATCGGCTGTGACGACGACCCGTCGTCGCCATGCGACGGGCCCGACGGAGCCGTCGGTTGCGCGGACGGCATCGACGGCGCCTCCGTCGCGGCCGCGGGCTTCACATGAGCGGGCTCGGTCGACGGGGTATGTGGCGTCGACGGGGTTCCCGGATCGCTCGGCATCGACGGCTGGCTCGGTGATGGCGACGGGCCCACCGGAGCCGGTTGCGGGCTCGGCGCCGGTGCCGGCGCGGGAGTCGGTGAAACGGGAGTGGATGGGCCCGGGGCCGGCGCCGGGGCCGGTGCGGGATTGACCGGAGCGACTGGGCTGGCCGGCTGCTCCGGCTTCGGCTCGACCGGGTTAACCGGGGTGACCGGCTTAGCCGGCTTGCCCGGTGTCACCGGTGGGATCGGGGTCACCGGCGTTCCCGGGGTAACCGGGGGAACCGGCCTGGGGGTGACGGGAGTAACCGGTACGCCGGGGGTTACCGGTTTGCCCGGCGTGACCGGCGGGGCCGGCCGCGGGGTGACCGGAGTCACCGGTGCACCCGGTGTCACCGGCTTGTGCGGGTTGACCGGTGTCGGTTCGAAGGGCTTCGGCGCCGGGGGCGCGGGAGCAGGCTTGCCCGGAGTTGGTACGACCAACGACGGCACCTCGGGGGTGGGAGGCGTGACCTGGTGGAGCAGATCCTGGAGCGCGTTGTGCGGCGGCTTCCAGTTCCTGGACGCCGAGACTCGCTCGGCGGCTTCCGCCACCAGGCTGGCATTGGCGCTGTGCGTGGCGCGCACCAATGACTCGATAGCGGCCTTGCGCGCGTCGGCATCCATGTCGCGGTCGTTCTCCAACGCGATTATTTCCCGTTGCGCCCCGTCCACGTTGTTGCCGATATCCGCCTTTGCCTGGGCTATCAACCCGCCAATATGGCGGTGCCAGGTAATCACCGTTACCAGGTAGTCCTGCAGCGTGCTCATCTGGCTGAGGTTTGCCCCCAGGGCACCGTTGGCGGCATTGGCCGCCCCACCGGTCCATACACCGCCGTCGAAGACCTCGACCTGGTGGTGGCGGCAGGCATCCATCACGTCGGTGAACTGGTGCAAGACCCGGTTGTACTGCTGCGCCCGGTCGTAGAAGGTGTCCTCATCGGCCTCCGGCCACCCGCTCGGCTCGAGCATCTGCCCGGCGTACTCTCCTATCGGCCTCGGAATGCCCATCGCCTACTCTCCTCCCAACCGCCGCCATACCGCAGCGACGAGACCTGCCGGGTAGGTACCCGCAGTGGATCGTTCGACCGGCGCGCACGCTGCACAGCCACGGCGCCGGCTTTGATGCGGCGACGGCTGATGAGCGGTACCGGACGTCATGGTTAACAAGCCTAACCGAGGTTAAGACCAGCTAGATGCGGCAATTTGGGATCAGGGCGGCCGCCGAATCCGGCTCCGCACGGACGCCGGCAACCCTGCCATGGTGATGGCTGCATCGCTCGAACCGCGATGGGACGGGATGCGCGCAGCACGGCGCCAGACGGAATCGCAACACGCCGCAATGGCCCGGCCGGACGCTGAGCGTCAGCGTCCAAGCCGTCGCCGACGTGGCTAAGAACCGAGCTAGATCAGCCCTTTGTTCATCGTGTCGGACAAAGCGGACAGGACCGCGACCAGTTGCTCACCCGCCGCGTCGTTGTACGCCGTCGCCGCGGACTGTGCGTTCATCAGCGCTTCGTTGACCCGCGCCCCGACGACCTCCGCGCCCACCTGCTTCAGCAGGCCCTCCTCGATACGGACCCCGGTCAGCCATTGGTGTCCGTTGATCGTCACCTCGACGGTCTCGGTCTCGTCAGTGCCCCGGAAAGATCCGGTGTTCATCTGATTGAGCGTCCCATCGAGGGCCGTTTGGAACCGTGCCGCCAGCGCTAACGTCTGGGCGACATGCGGGTCCATTTCCATGCTGGTCACTTCGACTCCTTGCTGTCTTGACGACGACGGTTACCGATGACGGCCTCGGTCCACGCCCGGTCCTCGGTGTAAAGCGCCTCGTCGTCTTGCTGGGCGCCCTTGGACTTGGAGCTTCCCTGGCCCTGGCCGTGTGCCCCCATCGGCATGCCCATGCCGCCCCCGCCCATCCCACTGCCCGCCGCGGCCTTCCCCTGAGCCGCGCCGGCGATGTCGCCCGCGGCAGCCGGCCGCACCGAGTCGGTGCCCGCCAGGCCCGCCGGCTCCCCCAGCGGTGCCCCACCGATACCGCCGCCGCCTCCGCCGCCGCCCAGCGACATCGGCTTCATCCCCGGGTCCTTCGACAGGTTGGCTGCCGCCTGGTGAGCGGCAGATGTCAGTTCTGCACTGGTCCCGGCCGGCATCCCGCCACCAGCCCCGCCGGCCGGGGCCATCGGCGCCATCGGCATCCCGGTCAAGGGTGTTCCGCCCGAGCCGTCGCTGGGCGGCATCAAGAAGCTGGGGATCAATCCCTGCGGCTGAGCGGGGGGCGGTGGATCAATCTTGATGGCGGCTGGAGGCTTGGGCGGATTCACCGGTTCCAGGGTCGCCTTGGTGTTGTACTCGGAAAGCACCTGCTCCGACTTTTGCTGATATTCGGCGTACAGCTTGATGGCTTGATCCTTATACGCGGGGTCTTTGGACAACTCCTCGAGCTTTGCGATGTCCGCTGACGAAGGGTGGGACCGAATCGCCCACACTTGCAGCTGCGCGACGTACTGAGCTTGCTTGGCCAGCGCAGCACTCAATTTGGCCATGTGGAGTATCCACTCCCGTTGTTGATCCAGCGAGGCCTCACATGCCGTAGCCGCGTCACCTTCCCAATTGTCAAACGCACGGAATCGTTTGACATCCCCTTGCAACGCAAAGTTGTAATCGTTCCACGCGTTCGCGAAATCGATGAGCGATCGGCCTTGATCTCCGGATTCGAGCTTTACTGCCGCAGTCTTAAGATCGGTGAAGTCGGGATCTCCAGCGGCCGCGACCGTCGGTGTGTCTTGCAGCCCAGCCGAGCTGTCCCCGCCGGCGCCGCCGGCCGACTGGGCCTCCACAGTTCCGCTGCCATCGCTGTTCAGGGCGGTCGCTGACTCGCTATCGACTTCGCCATACGCCTTGGCCGCGTTGCGCAGCGAGGTCGCCAGCTTCTGCCGCTCCTTGGCACCAGCCGCCAGGAACTCCCGCATGTTCTCCGCCGATAACGCGAGCTGTTGGGCCGCATTCTTGGCCGCCGTCAGCGCACATGGTGGATTGGGCACATCGGTCGGCGGAACCTTGCCCGGGGGCAATGGGGCCTCCACCTCGTTGGCCCTGGTCAGAATTTCTTGTTGATCCACCGTCACGGTTTGCGGCTGGCTCATCTCGGATCATCCTCCTTAGTGCTACAGCCATTATCGTCGCTGAAGCGAGCGGTTACTGCACCAAAAATTTCGGCCGTCCCCGGGCTTGCCGACACTGTTCTACCTCGGCAGGGCCATCTGGTAGCGACTCTCCTCCGGCGGGGCAACCCGCCGGATCGGCAACTCCCGATGCCGCGGGGTGCTGATGAGGTTGTGCCGCAGGATCACCTTGTCGACGCCGGAATGCGGGCCGAGGTAGGTTGTCGCGTTCGGCCACGCGATCTTGGCCACCGGACCGACGTGCGCACCGATCAGGCTGGCGAACTGTTCGAAGTGCGGGCCAACCGTCACGATTCCGCCGGCGGCGGCCGAGCGCACCGCGAATTGCGTGAAGGTTTGAGCGTCGCCGAGGTTGATACTCACGTCCACGTCGTCGAACGGCATATATACCGGGTACCGGTTCACGGTTTGGCCGACCAGCACACCGGCCGATCCGATCGGCAGCTGACAGTGATGGTTGGGAACGAGGTTCTGCCCCTGCAACGCAGGCCGCTGGCCGCCGTAGAGGCGGGAGAAGCCGCGCGGCGTCTTCGGCTTGCCCACCGTAGTCAGCAGCACCGTGGACTGCGGCGGCATCCCCGGAGCGATGCGGACCCGGGTGACGGTGTGGTCGGCGCGTGCCGACCACCATAGGTCCGGGCCACCCGGTGCGGTGTAGGCGGCGGTGTAGGCGTCGCGGCCTTTGATCATCGACCACTTCTCCCGGACATAGCCGATGTCGATGGCGTGGTCGTAATCGTCGAAACTGCGTCCGCACACCGCGTCGACACCATTGCTGGCCAGGCTGTCGGCGATGCGAGTGGCCGATGCCACCAGATACCGGGCCAGTCCGGCGACCCCGGTGTCACGCCGCTGCGCCGACTTGTGGGTACGTTCGGGGTTGGCGCGCAACATGATCCACGTCCGGCGGTTCGCCGGCGCCGGGTCGGCGCCGATCACCTGCTGGTAGAGGTTCACCACATCCGGCGAGGCGGTGTTGCCGACGCGGTAACCTGCCGACACGACGTCTGCTTCCAAGTCGGGGCAGTGCACCGATAGCAGCTCCTCCAACAGTCGGGTGTCCAAGACGTCGTCGGTGTGGGCTTGCCCGTCGACGATCACCGTTGGGGTGAACGGTCGCGGCTTGAGTTCGATGACCGCGATCAAGCACTCACGTCGCCACCGCACCGCGACGTGGTCCCCGGGCTTGACGGTCGCACCGACGACCGGCTCGGAAGGAACGTCCGGCGGCTTGCGGCGCCGGCGCAGCCACGCGAAGACCGTTGCTACCCAACCGGTTACCCGACGCCCGAAGAAGGTGACCGTGGCCACGATGGTGGCCACCGCGACTATCGCTATGCCCGCCCACCAGTAGCGCGTATGCAGGAACAGCATGATGCAGGGCGGGCCCAGCACCGCGACGACCAAGGTGTGACCGGTGCTGAATCGTAACCGTATCGGACTGAATGGATTCCTCATCGGCGCCTCAGCGCCCGCGCGCTCAGTCCGCCGAGTGCCAGCGCCAGCGTCAGGCCCAGAACCGACAGCGCCACGATGGTGATCGGCCGGCGATCGGGGCCGGGTTCCACCACGGGCGGCGGAATTCGTCTGACATTGAAAGGGGCCGATGCGGGTCCCGGCGGGATGTCCCACGTCAACGCCGCCACCGCGTTGATCACGCCGGCGCCGACGAGGTTGTCGACTCCGCCTCCCGGATGTCGCGCGGTGGCGGTGATCCGGTTGATCACCTGTACCGGGGTGAGCTCCGGGAACCGCTGCCGCACCAGCGCCGCCAGACCCGAGACGTACGCCGCGGCAAACGAGGTGCCGGCGATCGGGACCGGCCCCTCCCGGCCCGGTAGGGCATTCACCGGCTCGCCACGGTCGCCGAGGGCGACGATGTTCTCCGCTGGGGCCGCCACGCCCACCCACGGTCCATGCATCGAGAAGGAGCTGGGCACACCGCTTTCGCCGATACCGCCGACGGTCAGCACCAAGGGCGCGTACCACGCGGGCGTGACGACCGTCTGCACCTTGCTCCAGCCCCGTGCGTCGCCGGGGGTCGACGCGTCCGGCAGCGGGTTCTGCGCGCAGTCGCCACCGGTGTTGCCGGCCGCGACGACCACCACGGCGTTCTTGACGTTGACCGCGTAATTGATTGCCGCGCCCAGGCTGATCTCGTCGATGGGCCGGGTCACCTTGTAACAGGCCGCCTCACTGATGTTGATCACACCGGCGCCCAGATTGGCCGCGTGCACTACCGCGCGAGCCAGGCTGCGGATGGACCCCGCCGCCGGGGTGGCGTTGGGATCATTGGGATTGGGTTGGGTGCCAACTGGTTCGAAGGCCTCGGACGTCTGGCGCAACGAAAGCAGCCGGGCATCGGGTGCGACGCCGACGAACCCGTCGGTCGGCGCCGGCCGGCCGGCGATGATGGAGGCGGTCAGCGTCCCGTGCGCGTCGCAGTCGGACAGGCCGTCGCCGGCCTGGTCGACGAAGTCGCCGCCCGGTTCCGCCGGCACTCGTGGCGAGGCGTCGACACCGGTGTCGATCACGGCCACCGTCACCCCGGCTCCGGTTGCGAACTTGTGCGCCTCCGAGACGCCGAGATAGGCGTTGCTCCACGGTGGATCGTGGAAGCTCGAATCCGGCAAGGTGGTAGGACTCGAACACAGGACGCGCTGTTCGGTGGGCTGGTCGGGACCGGTCACGTCGGGCGGTACTGCGCCCGGGTCGATCGACGGTGGATTGATTGCCAACGCGGGCGGCGCGTTGAGCAACGCCAGCACCATCGCCATCAGCAAGATCCGGTGCACCCCGGAATCACTCCGTTCATTGAGCCGCGTTGCCGACCTGGCATCTGCGTGTCAGGTCTGCGTGCATTTTAGACGTAACGGCTGCGTAAACAACGCTTTTCCCGCCGGGGCCGGGTCACGGTTTGCTACCAGACGATGGCGGACATGTCGCGGTTGTCCGAACACACGCTGCGCACCGCGGCCTGGATGTCGGCGGCGGTGATGACCTGCAGATCCTCAACCGACACCGGTTGGCCAGCCCGTTTTTGGGCGACCACTCGAGTGTCGCGGAGCCCTTCGGCCCGTTCGATGACGTTGCGGGCAAACCGGCCGTTTTGCATGGCGTCGATACCCTGCTGTCCACCGGGAGTGGTGTAGTTGCGGATGGTGGTGGCCGCGTCCAGAAATGTCTGGCGCGCGGCGTCGTCGAGCAGGCTGGCCCGCGGTGTGGCGTAGCGCTGCCCGATCTCGACGATCTCGGCCGGCGAATAGGACTCGAACCGCAGCTTGCGGTTGAACCGGCCGGCCAAACCCGGGTTGACGGACAGGAATTCGTCGACTTGGTCCTCGTAGCCGGCCCCGATGAAACAGAAGTCGAAACGGTGCGCTTCCAACGCCACCAGCAGTTGGTTGACGGCCTCCATGCCGATCATGTCCGGGGTGCCGTCCTGGTGGCGTTCCACCAAGGAGTAAAACTCGTCCATGAAAATTATTCGGCCAAGCGACTTTTCGATCAGTTCGTTGGTTTTCGGCCCGGACTCACCGATGTAGTGGCCACAGAAGTCCGAGCGGCGGACCTCCCGAATTTCGGGGTGCCGCACGATTCCCATGCCGGCATAAATCTTTCCCAACGCTTCAGCGGTGGTGGTCTTACCGGTGCCCGGCGGCCCGACCAGCAACATATGGTTGGTCTGCCCCTCGACGGGCAGGCCGTGTTCCAGCCGCATCGTGCGCACTTCAAGCTGGTCTTCCAGCGCCGCCACCGCCTGCTTCACCGCGGCCAGACCGACCTGCCTGGCCAGCAGTTCGCGGCCCTCGGCCAGCAACTCGGCCCTACGCTCGGCCGCGTCGTCGTCGTCGAGTTGGTCGCGGCTTTTCGCCGTAGCCGGATCCCACTTGTCGGTGCGGCTGGCGATGGTCTGCTCGTCGGTGACGACCAGGCGGAGCTTCGGGTCCGCCAGCGCTTCCTTGGCTGGTTCGGTCAGCACACCGTTGATGGTCGCTTTGGACAGCCAGATCCGCGCTTTTTCGTCCTCGTGCAGCTGGCGGTACACCATTCCGCGCACATAGGCCAGATCCGCGACCAGCAGCGGAATGTCGGCCGGGCCAATCGAAGCGGTCAGCACATGGGAATCGAAGCGGGCCGACGACTTGTTGTGCCCGATCACATCGACACGGTCCAACCAGTCCAGGGCGACGTGGCCCTGCCCCAAGTGGGCTGCGGCGTGAGCGGCCAGCGCACAAATCGATGCCGTTACCGCCGACATGACGATCGCCTGCGGGGGCAAATCCTCGGCGGCGGTCAACAACACATCGGGCCAACGCTGCGTGACGAACATCAGGAACGCGCGGGCCAGCTGATGCCACTGATAGTTGCGCCACGAATCCAAGAGCTCGCGGTTGGCCAACAGCGCGTCGGCCTCGGCGTACTCCCCGGCGATGGTCAGTGCGGACGACAGGGCAAGCCCCACCTGCGACGCGTCGGTCACCGTGATCCCTACGTAGGGACCCAGCTGGATGTCGGCCGAAAGCGTCCGGCCGATCCGCGTGGTTTCGCGGTGCAGCCATTCGCTGTTGGCGTGGAGCTGTCTGAGCGACGTCAGGTCATGGTCGCCACAGGCGATGCGGCCCAGCCATGCGTCAGCCATCGACGGGTCGGCGTCGGTGGCGGCGACGAACTCGGGTAACGCGGGTTCTGGTCCCTGGCTGCTCTTGATCGCCATCGCTCGATCGAAATGCCTACGGGCAGTGAGCAAATCAGCCATTGTATCCACCATCCTGGACAGCGTGGCGGTAATCGTTCCGCAACGGGGAAGTCTGCCTCATCACGTTGTGGCGCAACGTTGATCGAGTCACTTCGTAGCAATCGACATGGTGACCGGCTCGAGACTGACGTAACGATTTTCGGCGCGGAACATCTCCATCTCCACCAGCCAATTCTGATCTGCCGCAGTGACTTTGACCATGGCGCGGTCGACTTGCTCGATGGTGACCTCGAATCCGTGTCGATGCCCCTCGGGCAGCGCGGTCCCGGCCGGCGCGACGGTGATCACACTGGCCGGCCGCGGTGTGGGCGCAATTGCGACATCGCCGATATCGTTGCCAGCGACTTCGGATGTGCTGTCGCCGTACCTCTTCCGCCGTCCCACGTATTCCACGACGCTGACTGTGGTGCGCGGCGCCGGCCGTGACGTTCCGACGATGCTGACTTCTGGCATCCGAACGCTGGCCCACCGCTCGTGGTCGCGCGTGTGTACACAGACCCGCTCGCCGGCACCGGCCGTACGAATCACGATCCGCTTGGCGATGGAGTCGTCAGCGGCCACGAACACCCGCGACAGCTCACCGGCATCGGTAACCGGGATCATCAGCCGGTCGCCGTTGGGCAACTTGCCCACCAGCACACCAGACGGGCCGATCTCGCTGACCAGCTGCGCGGGCAACGCGCTGTGACGCAGCCCGCGCAGGTACGGGCGCGGGCCGCACATGTTGGCTGCCGCGGCCGCGGCCTGTTCTCCGTTGAGGCGGCGCAGGATCACGCTGGGCGGGGTGGGGGCCGGGGTGGGGGTGCGCACCGTAATGGTCGCGGTGCAGGTCGCGTCGGGATATATCGTCACGTTCTGGACGACCTCGTCAGCCCGCAGGGTCCATGCCTGGGTAAGAGCTCGTGACGAAATCGCCTCGGCCGGATAGGCATATGTGGTCATCCAGCCCAATTCTCCACGGATGGCTTTCCACCGCTGCGCGCTGCCGGCTACCGCGTCCGACCCCAGCCGGCGATCCAGCTCGACCAGGTCGGTGGCCGTCGCCACCTTGGCGCGCAGACCTTGGCACCGCAGCGAGCCGGCGATGCGCTGAGCGACCGAAATTGCCGCAGCCCCAACACTGGTGCGCCACCGCAACGCCTGGGCGTTGTCGATGATCGGCAGTCGCATGATCAGCCAGGTTTCGCGCCGACCCGCGTAAGGTGGGGTGCCGATCTCTGAGTCGTACACCCGCGGGTAGTCCCCGACGGTGCCGGTTCGCGAGCCGACTGTGATGATGCTGATCGAATCGAGCTGCAGGTCCAGGGGATGCTGCAACAGCGGCAGCAGATCGACGATATCGATGATGTTGTCGGATTCGACGGTCACCGAACCGGTCACCGTGGTTGCGCGATGTGCTCGGCCAAGCAGTTGCACCGCCACCACCGCGGTACCCTCTTGGACCCGGACCCCACCACCAGACCGGTTGTTGGCCACCGTAATTGGCGCGTCCCAACTGATCGGGCGCCGGCCTCGCAACCCCAGCACGGCCCATGACCACGCCGGCTGGCCCCACCACCGGACGAACACCACCGCGATGCCCGCCGCCAGGGCGACTCCCGCGCCGACGTAGCCCCCCACCGCCCAACCCCCCAATGCGAGGCCGAATACCACCCAGATTCCGACCAACCGCCTAACACTGACCGGATCGAACCCGGTCAGGGTTAGCCTCATCGCGCCCTCCGTAACCGGGACGCGATGGCCGCCACCAGGACGCCGGCGACGACTGCGCCGACGAACCCGATGGCGATGTTGCGCGCCCGGTGATCCGGGGGCGTGGGCGGCGGTGCCGGGGTGATTACCCTGCTCTGGGATCCTGGGGCCAGCCGTTCGCCGGCAGGAATGTTGAACGTCAACGCGGCGACCGGATCGACCAGCCCATATCCCACTCGGTTGTCGACTCCCGCTGGCGGGTTGTGTGCCGACTGCACGATCCGGTTGATCACTTGGTGCGCGCTCAGATCGGGAAACTTGGCCCGTACCAGCGCCGCCACGCCGCTCACGTAGGCCGCCGAGAAGCTGGTGCCCCAAAATGGCATGTTCTTCTCACCCGGGCGCGACGGTGGATAAGCGTTGACCGGTCCACCGCCTTGGGGCGATAAACCCATGATGTGGGTTCCCGGCGCCGCCACGCCAACCCATGGGCCAGACATGCTCTTGTCGAGGGGGGCGCCACTGGCATCGACGGCGCCGACCGACAACACGTAGTCGGAGAACCACGACGGCGAGGAGACGACCTTGACCTGGTGCCAGTCCCGCGGATCCGACGGGTCCAGTGGGTCATACATCGGGTTGTTGTCGCAGCCGGCTTCCCCGTCGTTGCCGGCTGCGGCGACGATCACCGCATCCTTGACGGTGGCCGCGTACCACAGGGCGGCGCCCAGCGCCCGCTGATCGGCGGGGGCGACCGCCGGTAGGCATGCGGTGACCGAAATGTTGATCACTTTGGCGCCCATGTTGGCCGCGTGCACCACCGCGCGCGCCACCGTATTGAGCGTGCCGGCTTTCACTCGTTCGTCGGAGTTGGGATCCGCCGGTGGCGGGTTGACCGGCTCGAAAGCTCGCGAGGACTGGCGGATCGAGATGATGGTGGCGTGAGGGGCAACCCCCACCACCCCGTCCGGAGCGCCCGGCGGTAGCGGCGGCACCGCCGGTTCGTCCTCGGTCTGCGGATCCGGCGGCCCATTGGAGGGTGCCATTGCGCCCGCTTCATCAGGCGGTGGCGGTGGTGGCGGCGGCACCGTTTGGGTGATCGTCACCGGTGTCGGCGGCGGCGGCGGAAGCATGGGCGGAGGCACCTCCACCGGCGGCGCCGGTGCGGCGATGACCGGCGGCGGCCCCGCCGGCGGAGGAAACGCCGGGGTAGCAGGCATGGGCCGCGGCATGGGTGAAATACCTTGCGGCGCAGCGGCGATGATCGAGCTCACCACCGTGCCATGCGCGTCACAGTCGGACAAACCGTCCTCGCCCATGATGTAGTCCCCACCGGGTACCACCGGCAATCGGGGGTTGGGGGTGACGCCGGTGTCGATGACGGCGACGGCCACTCCGTTACCGGTGCTGTATTGCCACGCCTTAGTGATGTTAAGCAGGTTGAAGCCCGGTGCCAGCTGCGCCACGTCGGGGTTCTTCACGGTGATCGGGGCTGAACAGCTATTGGAGCGACGCATCGGTTGGTCCGGCCGGGGCGGCCCGTCTGGAGGTACCAGCGCCGGATCTACCGATGGTGGTGGGATGGCTTGCGCGGCAGGAAGGTCGGTCCAGATGGCCACCAGCGCAATAGCGACGCTCGCCGCCGCGCCACGCAAGCACCGTCGGCTCAGTGACGAATCCATGCGAACAGCCCCCCCAGAGCCGCGGCCGCCGGCAAGAACACGATCATCGCCAGCACTTCCAGCCATTCCACGGTCAGCCGGATGAGCGGCCGGAACCTTAGCGCCGGCACCAAAAGCGCTGCGGCCAAACCCAATGCGGCAAACACCACCACCGCCAGGACAGGCCAGAAAAGTCCGGCCTGGACATCTCGTGGTGCTGCGACAGCGTACTTGACGACGCCCACGCATACCGCAGCCGACGCTCCCAATACCAAGGCAACCGCTTGGTATTTGGCGGCGAATCCGCGGCCCTGGGTGATAAAGATCCCTGCTGCCAGACCGGCCACCAGGAGCGCCAACCAATCCCACGGGCCCCCCGGCGTCAACACCCCCCACACCGCGACGGGAAGCACCATCGACACCCCAGTGCACACACCGACCTGCACCGCATTGACCAGCCGCGCCGAAGCGGCGATCGCTGCGCCGCGCGCGGAGATGTCGGTGAGTTCGTTGTCCTCGTCTTCGGTGTCGGCCTCGCTGACCGGAGACACGGTATCGACGGGCATCCCCTCACGGCGCGCGAAAAGGTCGCGGCCCGTGATCGATCCGAAGTGTGGGGGCCGTACCCGCGCTACCCACAGCGCGATGGTGGGGGTCATCCTGACCAGGACCAGCAGGCCGACCAGCACCCAAATCGCCAGCACCTGCACCGAAGCCGGCCGAAACATCCGGATCACCGCCACCACGGCCAGGATCCCGGACACCGTCACCACGGCGGTGACAACTGCTGTCTGCCAACGCTTTTGGGTCACCACACCGATCGCTACCGCGCCGAGAAGTACCACGACGACTCCGATCAGCCCGTGCGGCGCGCCGAGCGAACCAGGCGGCGCACACGCACTGGCGACGGCCAGCAACACCACCGCCAGCCAGCCGAAGCCACTGAACAGGTCGCGCCGCTCCCGCCAGCCCCACCACACCACCGCCGCGCCCACCACCAGCAAGACCCCGATCCCACCAGCCACTGCAGCCGGAACCAGGCTGTCGGTGAAAGTTCGGGTCCGCAACGCCAGCGCTACCACAACGCCAACTGCCATGGCGATGATGGCTATCGCCGTGTGGGCAGCTGTCAGGGGAGTTACCGGGGCAAACATCCGATCTCCGCCGTCGCGACCCAGCCACTTACCCATAGCCGCCAATCCCGTCGAGAGCGACTCGTATTGCGGCTCGAACGACTCGCCGGCCACCCGCGGCACCAGGACCAGCGTGTCACCGTCTTGAACCCCGAGCTCGTCGAGGCTCTTGTTGATGTCCAGTCGGACACCGTTGATCTTGTGCAGCTCGTAACTGCCCGCCGGGAGCGCAACACCGTCGAAACCCTTACGCTTCAGATCGGCGTCGAACAGCTCGACCATTCCCTCGAAGAATCCCTCCACCGGAATTCCGGCGGGAAACACCTGGGAGCTCAGATGCGTGTCATAGCAAATGTTGACCGCGCACCGGGCCGGGAATGCAACCTTATGCGGAGACGTCACGGCGCGGCCCGCTCGGCGTCGGGAACATATTTGTCGGCCAGGCCCGCGGTAATTTCAAAAAGCCGTAACCGCGACTTTTTCTTCAGCTCGTGGACCGTGTCAATAATCCCGCCTTTGGCCAGGTGCGGGTCAAACGGCATCGCTTCCACTGTTGCGCCGACCTTGGTAAACCGCTCAGTCAGGTACGCCAGCGCGTCTTTGTCGGTGATGTTGTCCGTGTGATTAATGACTACCGTGCTTCGCGAGACGAGCTCGTGATAGCCCTGGGACCTGAGATAGTCCACTGCCCTCAGCACGGGCCGGGACCGGTCCGCGGTGATGCCGGAGACGAACACCAGGGTGTCGGTATTCTGCAGCACCGGCTTCATGACATCGTGCTCGAGGTCGGGGGCGGTGTCGACGATGATGACGGTGTGGGTTCGCCGTAGCCGCGACAACACACCGGAGAACATTGCCGGAACCAGCGGTCGGGGTTGGTCTGAGGTGCGGTTTCCGGCCAGTACGTCCAATCCCACGGTGTTTTGCCCGAGGTGTTCGCGGATGTCCGCATAGCCCTGGACGTCCGTGTCGTTGATGATGGCGGCGTAATCTCCCGGCGGCGACTCGTCGATGCGGTCCGCCAGCGTGCCGAAGCCGGGAACCGCGTCGATCGCAATCACGTTTTCCGGCCGGCATTCGCGGAATACACCGCCGATGCAGGCGGCCATCGTGGTTACCCCTACCCCTCCTTTGCCGGAAACCACCGTGATCACGTATTGCCGACGAATATGCCTGCGGATGCGCGCCTGTAAATCGCGGTAGTGTCGTTCCCGAGGCGATTCCCCCGGGTTGATTTTGTGAAACGACGCGGCATAAAGGAATTTCCGCCACCCCGACCCTGGAGGAATTTTCCGGGGGGCCGCCAGATCGGTAATGCGCATGGTGTCGGATACCGAATCCCGAAAGTGGCGCCGAACTGATGGATCCCCCCGTCCGAGCGCTCCTTCGTCTGACATATTCGGGTCATTCCAAGGGCTTGTCACGACGGCGATGCTAACACGATTCGTGATTCCACGTTTACCTCGCGCAGTTGCCGCGTACCTGCGGCAACGCGCCATTCCGCGTCACGGTTATTCACACCACACGCCGGTAGGAGTACCACTCGTCACCGGCGGGCAAGCGGCGGATGAGGCGCTGCACCGCACCACTAATGTCGCCTCGCGAGCCGGGCGAGAGCACTTGGTAGCGTCTCTGCCCCGACATCACGCTTTCCACGCAGATGCGTCCGGCCGGGGTGTCGATAATGGTTACCGCGGTATCACCGATGAGAAGGCGCGCCGTCTTCTCCGGTCCGATACCAGCCTGTAGCCCCACAATTGCCGCATGTGCAGACCGCGCCGGATCGGCTGCCATGGTGAGCATCTGTAACTGGTCGACGTCCAGGCGCTGGCTGACCAAGAACGAACGTAGGCTGCCGGGGTCGCGCACCGATTCCAGCAACGCGTCGGCATCCACCGTGACCGGCCGCAACGGTGCCGCTTCAGCGACGCCGCACAACTGCTCGATCTGACCCACGACAAGTTCACCGGCCACCGTCTCGTTACTGGCCATGCCGGCGGGGTAGAGCCGCACCATTTTGCCGTGGCGTTCTAGAACGACCCACCAGGTAGCGAACCGGCAGATGGCTGCCCGCGTCGGCTCGCCGCCGGGCACGTTGATAAGCAGGAGTAACCCCAGGTCGCGTCGCAGGAGCACGGTGAGCCATTCGCGGATCATCGGATCGGCGTTGCCTGATTCGTCGAGCGCTCCCGCGGCTTTGAGATCGGCAGCGACCGGATGCTGCAGTGCCCGTTCGGCGGTGTCGAGCCGCGGCAGCAAAGGCCGCAGACCGAGTTCCGGGCAGATCTGTTCCACCCCGGTTACCGCTTGTAGCACCCACAGCCCGTCGACCGTCGTCGTCAGCATGGCGCCTTCACCTCAATGTAAAAACAGAAGGTGGGGCACACGCGCAGCATTGCGCGTATGCCCCACCCCACTTGGGACCCACGTCGCCACGGATACATTCGGTACCGCTGGCGCACGTGGCGGACTAACAGCTGACTAGTGGAACAACCCCGAGATCGCCTGGTCGGTTCCGAGCGCATTGTCCAGCACATGGCTGGTCGTGGTTCCGTGCTGGCCCACCGTCTCGATGAGACCCTGAAGCCCCGAAAGCATCTGGGCTTGCGCATCGAAAAACCCTTGCGCACCGTGGCCCGCGAAGAATTCCTGCAGGGCATTCGTCTTGTTGGCGGTGTCTTCGTGAATCTCGTGCAGCTGCCCGGCACGCGAGCCCACATCCGTGGCGAAATCGGATACGGCTCCCGGGTTATAAGTGATTTGGTCTCCCATGATGAATTTCCTTCCGAAGCGGTATATGGACTAGAGGTATATGGACTAGAGATAGCGGTAGGTCAGGACCCGTGGCCGCCGCCGAAGAGGGCTTGGAACGCGTGCTGTGAGTCCGCTTCGTGCGATTCCATCAGGGCCGCAGCCTGGGTCAGGCCTTCGGCCAGCCGGGTGCCTCCCGTCAGGACCTTGTTCAGCTCGTTGGCGACCTCGGTGGCGGTCGCGTGGGAAGCAACCACGCCAGCACCAGACCAGGTCGCCGGGTTCATGACGTTCTCCTGGTTGGCCAGGTAGCCCTGAGCTATGGCCATCGCGTGCTCCATGTTCGCTTGAATGTCGTGTGCCGTACTGCGCAGCATCTGCGGTGTTACTTGAATTGTGCCGTCTGCCATGGGGACATTTCTCCTTACTAATGTGAGCCGTTTCGCCCTTGTCTATCGGGCATGAAGCGAAGTGTATGGCTGCTATTTAGAGCTGTCGATTCACCCTCTGCGCCAGTTCGGGTCATAGCGGTCGTCGACCACCCGCACGGTGGCCGGCTGCTCGGACTTACCGTGCGATCCGCGGTGGCCTCCGCCAGCATGACCCACCGGCATGCCGCCCATCGGCGCGCCGCCCATCGTTGTTGTCGTCGGCGAACGCACGGCGTCAGCGCCCAGCGCCCCGCTTGGCCGCAGTCCCACCGGTCGACCGCTGCTTCCGGCCTCAAACGCACTGACCGGACGGGTGAAGCTGGTAGCGGACAAGCCAGCGCCGCCCAGAGAGGCGCTGCCTCCCCCGGCGCCAACCGACGCCTCGGTCGCCGCTGCACCTGCTGCGGCCGAAGCCGCCGACGCCCCGGGCGCCGCGCCGCCCATGCCGAGAGCGCCGGGATTGGCGAACATGCCCATCATCGACTGCAAGGGCTGCAGGGCGCTCATCGGCGCCTGCATCAGCCCGGACGGAGCCTGCAAAGCTTGAGGAACCGCTTGCATCATCGACTGGACCGGTTGCATGAAAGTGCCGATTTGGTTGCCAAGGTTCTCGCCGGCCGACGTCGACTGGCCCGCGCCGGTTGTCCCCGCCTGCACCCCTTGATAGGCAGACCGCATGCCGTCCCCAGCCGCGGCTTCCGCAGCGGCCTGCCCGACAGCCGAAGCCGCCTGGGCCGGCGCCGCCGGGGATGCACTCATGGTCGCGATCGGTGGCGGAATGGCCAGGCTTTCCGCCAGCCCCGCCAGGATCCCGCCGTAGGTTGCGCCCACCGCCGAGTTGTTGGGCCACATCACCCCGAAATACTCGACATCAAGCGAGATGATTCGCGGTGTCAGTGCCCCCCAGACAAGCGGATTGATGTGGTTGTCGACCGTCCACTCGTCACGGTTCTCCATGCACTCCGGAGCCGGGCGCATGGCACTATTGGCCATCTCGAACGCCGCTATCGCCGCCGACACCACCGCCGGTTTGACGTCGACCCAGCCGGCTAAGCCGTGCAGGGAGGCATTGAGCATGGTCACGTTGAGCGCCGAGGCCGCCGAGCCGAGGCCAAGCCAGCTCGCCGCGGTAGCCGCGGTGTTGATCGCTGACGCAATACCCGAGGCGTGGTGGCTGGCACCTACAGTGGTCCACGCCGTTTGGTTGGCCACATGCGTGGAAACTCCGGTTCCCGCCTTGAGCAGCAGGTCGTTGGCCTCAGGTGTACGCGCAGCCCATCCTGGATCGGGCATGCGGACTTAACCCAATGCCGATGCCGCTGCGCGTGCCACCTCGGTGGCGTCAGACACCCCCGCCGCCAAGCCTTGGGCTCCTGCGAACAATCCGCGCTGAGCGGCGTGCTCGGCGACCACACCCAGGTAGCTGGCTCCGCAGGCGTTCAGTGCCGCCGAGAACATCGCGGAGTCCGGGTCGTCGCCCATCGGGGTCGTCCCGAGCAGCGCCGGTGCTGCCGCGGAGGCCGCCGCCTCGGTTTCCGCGCTGATCGCCGACTCGGCGGCTGCCGATGCCAGAACTGCCTCTGGTTGCACAGACCAAACCATGTTCACCCTCCGAATGTGGTCTCGCGATGAGACGTGTTGGTTGGCAGTCTAGTGCGAGTCGGCGGATGATGTATTCACAAGTTGACTGTGGGCATGATCTGCGGTTTTCAAGCTCGGCGGGCAAGCGCTGCATACGTGCCGCCGCGGCAACTGTGGGCCGGTCTGAGCCCCACGTTGACGATCCATGGTGGCCGTTGTGGTGGTCGGCCGGCTCCGGCTCACAAGATGCCGGCCGAGTGAGCCCAATTCGCGATCGATGGTCCGACGAAGTACCCGCGATAGAACATGGCAGCCCTACCCATACCCACCGCACAGCCATCGGAGGCGCCACCAGGACGACAGGCATTACGGCGGTCAGCACGGCGCAGATAAGTGCAATGAACGGAAGCGTCGGCGATCGAAGCGAGGACACCGATCGATGCGGCGTACGCAGCCAGATGTAGCCCGCGCCGATCTCGAGACTGCGGATTAGCTTCTGGGCGCACGAGCTATCTCGCCGTTCTGCCGAAACGACTACTTCTTGTCTCGAGGTAGTCTGCAGCCGGTATAGCCGGAGACTACGAGGTTGCCCCGATAGCCGACCTTGATGAATGTCCCGGTCGGACCGGAAAACCACACATCATGGTCGCCGGGCTGGTCCCTTATGACCTGGACGTTGGTGGCGCCGATCTTGGCAGCGGCTGCCTTGGCCGCCTCCACAATCTTGGTCCAGGCGAGGTCGGAGACCGACACCCGGACGGCAACTGCATCAGGCAGAAAATATCGCTTGCCGTCAGTTTGTTCGTAAGGTTGCTGGCAAGTACCGGTAGAGCCTTCGTCAAGCGTTTCCCAGGTGATCGACGGAATAATCTTGCTTGCAGCCGTGGTGATCTCATTCATGACGTCCTGCACCTGAACTTTGGTTTCCTCGAACGAGGGCAAGGCCTTGAGTTCAGCGAGAGCCTGAGCTGCCGCGCTCGGCGGGGTGGGTGTATCTGGATTTTCCACGTGACATCCTGTTGCTGCTAGCGCGATTGCCGTCATCACGGCGCATAGAAGGCCATTGCGTCCGCGGTCGAGGTATGTGTTCATCTGGCCGCATTCACCGGATAGCCTTGTCGCCCAGGCCCGCAACTATCGCAGCGATGTTGTACCCGGTAGTGCGGGGCAGGTTGTTGTTGCCCTGGCGCGGATAATCGCTATGCCCGTGCGCTCCCTCCAAACTCAGAGTCCCGCCGTGCCCATCGGACACGGTGGCCGGCCCAGTGGCCAGCTGAGTGAAGTTCGGATTAGTGGCTGGGTTGAGTCCAAAGTCTCCCGTGCCGGTGGCGTCGGCGCCGAACCCGAGAAGCTGAGCCAGCCCGGATGGCAGGTTGTGCACGATGGCTTTGCTGTCGTAGGTCCACTGGATCGGATCGTCAGGGGTTTCCATGGCGTAGACATGTCCGGTATTCAGATGTAGTTGCCGCGGCGTGGACGCTTCGATTCCTGGCGAGCCGTAGAAGAGGGCGTCGCTGACACCGTGATTGCCGGGTTCTTGTAGGGCCAGCCCTGTAGTCAGCGAGCCGTAGGAGTGCCCGATCGCCGTCAGATGAGCGGGGGCGCCCTGGTGGGCAACACCCAACCCGTCATAAAAGCGGGCCAAATCGTGAGCGCCGGCCTTTGCGACGTCATCGTGGCTGACACCCCAGATTCCCGCAATAGAAGCACCGACATCATCCCAGCCGGGAACCTGCGGTGCATCGTAGCCAATCCACGCAATCGCTGACACCGAATCATGCTCGTGTCCCGGGGTGAACCTCAATTGCCGCAGAGCCTCAGTCCTGAGGTTCGTCGCTTCCTCAGTCATGCCGCCGATACTGCCGCGCACGGTGGTGTTCAGCCCTGGCGCGGTCACCGATACGTGCGTGGCCGTGTCAGGGTCGCCGACCGCGATGGCCGCCCGGGCCTGACGGCCCTTCTTGGTGTCAAGAAGCAGCAGTTTCCTATCTGAACTGTCCTTGACGGCTCGATCGACCGCCTGTAGATCCGGCAGGTACCTGGCTTCGTTCCGCGCAGTGTCATATTGGCGTTGCCAGGCCTCGTAGGCGAGGCGATCGTCGAAAATCGCACCCGGCGTATTGGGGTGAGGGATGTTCTTCCCCGCCGCCCAGTCGGGGTGCTGGGCCCGCAATGCGTCGGCCTGGGCAACGGCGGATTGGGAGCGCCTCAGTTCGTCGGCAAGCGCTAGCCGGTTGTAGTGGTCCCGATCGACTGCTGGCATCCCATCATGGTTGCCGATGTTGTGGTCTTGGCTGTAGAGCCAGTCTCTTTGTTCCGGAGTCAGCCGCCCCCACAGGTCGGCAAACTGCCTGGGGTCTTCCGGCAACGGCTGCGACAGCGCGGAACGATCTGGGGGCGGTTCAGGTTGGGCCGGCACCTGCGGGGCGTCCAGCGCTTGGATGGCCGCCGGGTCGTACCCCTCCGTCCGGAGGTTGGCCAGTGATCGCTGCAGAGTGTCTGAGTAGCCGTTGCGCAGTGACTCCAGCTGGCCCAGAGCGGCCCTGGTGTCTTCAATTGCTTGCCCTTCAAGAGCAGAGATCAGTGCGTCGAGTGCGGATAAGTCAGCGGGTGTCAGATGGATGTTTTTCTCAAGCTCCAGGGCTTCCCCGATTTGGTCGTCAAGTTGCTGCAGCTGAGCCTCCAACGTAGAGATCTATCCGACAGCAGATCGCTGTGCCTCAGCCAAAGCGGCCGCGATGTTCTCCAAATCCGCCCCGATTTTGGGCAGTTGCAGCGATTGAGCACCCAGCGACTGCGCTAGCCGCTGCACGCCGGCGGAGCCGTTGATTGGGTAATCGCCGTTTTCCCGGTTCCACGCCGCTTCGAAGCGGCGACGTGCGTCGGCGAATGCGGCGTCCGCCTCGGCAGTGCAACGGCCCGCGTCGTGAAATGCTTGCCCCAGAACGGAAATCTGCGCCGGACGGCCAACTTGGAGACTGTTGTTCATGACCCAGGGGTCGCCGCCGGCCTCGGCGATCAGCAGCGGAATGCTTATGTACCGGAGCTGCATCGCGCCGTCTGCGACTCTGAAACGCTGCCTTCCATCCTGGTGACTCTTACCGTGCGGCCAGCGTCGACGGGGTCCCGACCAACACTCCTTCGACGGCGTCGTCGGTGTTGACCAGCAAACCGCGTCCGGGCGGTAACGCTTGCGCTCGAACCATTCGGTTGATTCTGTTCTGCGGATCGTTATCCATATACAGCTGCGCCACTTTCGCTGACGTTTGGAATCTCATCCACGGGTCCATCGGCATGGTCGCCCAGTTCGCGCTATTACGCGTGGTGAACACGTGCAACCCGATCTGGCGGGCGCGCTCCATCAGCTTCCACAGCGCCGCACCCACCGGCGGCTTCTGCGGATAAGTCTGTTCCTTGCGCAAGTCCTGGAGGTCGTCGATGAGCACGAAATGCCGACACCCCTCCCACGGCTTGAGCGCGCGCAACTCTTCCTGGCTCAGCCCCTTCGGAGGCAATCGGGGCAGTAAGACCTGTTGGGCCAGTTCGGTGATGACCTCGTCGATCTCGTCTTGGTCATAGGCGTACGCCCGCACATAGCCGGGGCCATGCAGGTCGCGAAGACCATGCGGGGCGGTCTTGGGGTCGATCAGGGTCAGCTGGGCTTCCTCCGGGCTGAACCTACTCATCACCGCCTCGCCGATGGCTACCAGCGCGGTGGTCTTGCCGCAGCCCTGGCGGCCCAAGATCATCAACCCTGGGCTCTCCCGCAACCTGAGCGGCACCGGGCCCAGCTGGTGCCGTTCGCCGATCGCAAATGCAATCGACAGGTCGTCGCCGCTGGGATGTGCGGCCTCGTACTCGAGGATCGCCTTGAGCTCGACCCGCTGCGGCAGCCGCTGCAGGCTTGCGTGTTTAGTCACACCAGCGACGTCAGCGATTCGTTCCCCGACTTCGGTAATACCGACCAATTCGCCGGTTGCAGGATCGGCCAGCGCAGGAACACCAACGCGCAGCTCGTGCAAACTCTCCGTCAAACCGAAACCGGGGCGGTTCAATGTTCGTCGCGCCGCCTCGCGCGACTCGATCGACGAATGCCCCATCTGGCTCTCGCTGGGGTCGGCCAGCCGCAACTGGATTCGGGCGGTCACGTTCTGCAGCAGACTTTGCCGCTGGCCGTGAATCCAGCCACCCGCGCTGACCATGAGGTGCACACCGTATTCGGGACCGCGGCTGCTCAGCGAGATGATGCGATCACCGATGGTGTTGTCGCGGGAGTACAAATCGTCGTAATCGTCAAGCACCACAAAGACATCGCCGAATTGGTCGTTGGGGTCGGTGCCGCCGATCCCGTCACTGCCCGGGCCGAAGCGGCGCTCGCGGAATCCGTCGAGATCAATTCTGGCCCGCCGAAACGCCTCTTCGCGCGAATCGATCAATGCGTCCATGGTGCTCAGGATGCGCTCGATGCCTTCGGCATCCTTGGGCGACACGATGTCGGTGACATGCGGTAGCGAAGCCACCTGAGCCATGGTGGCCCCGCCGATGCAGAAGAACGTCACCCGCGACGGGTTGTACATCGTTGCGGCCGAGGCCATTAGCGTCATCAAGGTGGTCGTCTTGCCGCGCTGCTTGGCGCCGACCACGATGATGTTGCTGCGCAGCGCGTCGATCGCATACACGACCTGTTTGGACTCTTCGGGGATGTCCATGACGCCGACCGGAAACATCAGCCCCGGGTTGTCCCCGTAGTCGACATGCCATGGCTTGCCGCGATATCCAGCCACCAGGACATCAACCGGTTCGGCGTCTTCCAGTGGCTCCAACCACGGCCGTCGCGGCGATCGGTGCGGTACGGCACGCAGCGATTCGCGCAACACGTCGACAATCTTCTTCTTCTTGAATCCGTCGTCGTGGTAGAGGAATTCGTCGGGTTCCGCATCGGCGGCGGCCGCGGCCTCCAACGCCTCGGCGTCGGATGGGTCCAGCGGCTGGTATTGCCAGTTGTACAGTCGCGGCTTGGTCAACGTCATGTCGATGGTTTTGGCCACTTCCTTCTTCTTCGGCACGACGAACGGCGCGGACAGGTAGAAGCACCGGAACGGCTCGAGGTCGCGCGGCCCCACCTTTAGCAGCGCAAAACCGTTCTCCTTGGACGGCAGGTGGTAAGCCGCATCCGAACCGATCACTTCCCGACTGTCATCACCGGATTCGGCTCGCAGCGCGATCCGGAATGCGATGTTGGACTTTACTTTCTGCAGCGACGACAGATCCAGCCGCTGCCCGCCCAACATGAAGAAGACGTTGGCGCCGCGGCCCTCCTGGCCGATATGGATGATCAGCTGGATCCACTTCTCATGGTTGGCGAACAACTCCAGATATTCGTCGACGATGACGAGCAGGACCGGCACCGGCGGCAGATCGCGACCGGCAAGGCGGATCTCTTCGTAGTCGTTGGCATCGCGCGCGCCCACCGACGTAAACAACTCATATCGCTGTTTGATCTCGCCGTCGATGACCCTGCGCATACGTTCCGCCAGATGGCGCTCGTCCTTACCGAGGTTGGACAGAGCGGCAACCACATGCGGAATACCCAGGATGTCTTGGGCCGCAGATTCGAACTTCATGTCGACGAAGATGACGTTGAACGTCTCCGGCGAGTGTGTCAGCGCGATCCCGTAGACCAAAGACAAGAAGAACTCGGACTTGCCCGACCCGCTAGTCCCGATGACCACTGAATGAAACCCGAAGCCACCGAAGTCTTTTGCGCGGATGATAACGTTCTGCAGTTCGCCGTTCGGTTTGGCGCCGACCGGGATCTCCGACCATCGTTCGTCACCGCGGCCGCGGCGCTCCGCCCACAGCCGGTCGACATCCAATCCGCGCGGATCGCTGACTCCGAGTGCCCGCAGTAGCTCGGCGGCGCCGCTGGTCGAATCGGCGATCTCGCTGCGGCTTGTCGGCGACCACCGCGCCATCGCACGCGCATATCGGTACGCGCGATGGATGGACAGCTGGTCGGCATGGGCAAAGAACTTGCCGCGCGCCCGCAGTAGCGGCGTCGGGCGGGCGTCGTCGTCCTCGACTTCGGAGCCATCGGAGCCATTTGTACCGGGTCTGAGGGACACGGAAACGGTTGTCGCGCCATCTCGTTCAGTCATATCGAAAACCTGGTCGTCGCCGAATCCAACGCCGGTTCCCACCCGCGACGCGATACGCAGCACCGTAATACCGGCCTTGCCGACCTGCCCGACGACACTCTCCCACGCATCGGGGCTGCCGGTGTTGTCGTCAACAATCACCAAGTGCGGTCCCAAATCCACGGTGTCGGCGCCTTGGCCGGTTTCCAACGCGGAACCCATTGCCGTTGGGCTGGCTGCCGTCGGCGGCGCCCACGCGCCGCGCTTTCCCTTCATGTGCAGCTCGGCGCCCAGCGTCGCCTCCAGCTCTTCGGGGGTGGCGAAGATCAACCGCCGCCATCCACACGCGTCGAACAACTCGTCATGCAGGTTGTGAGGCAGCCACACCATCCATGACCACACCTCGGGGTTACGCGTCACCACCATCAGCTTGACGTCGCGCGGGTTGTGAAACACCGCCAGCGAGCACAGCATCGAGCGCATCAGGGACCGCACCCGATCCAAGTCTTCACTGACGAAACTGAAGCCCGGGGCCGATCGTAGATTCACCACCTTGGCGATATCGCGAATCTTGCGCTGTTCCAAGATGAAATCGCGCAACGCCTGCCCGGTAACGGGTTCGAGTTCCTCCTCGGAGGAGATGTCGGGCCAGGTCACCGACAACACCGAATCGGGTGCATGCTGCACACCGGTGCCCAACCGGACCTCCAGGAAGTCGACGTCGCCGCGACCGCGTTCCCACATCCGGGGCCCGCCGATGATGGCACCCAAACCGCGCGGATCGGAGTGCACCGCATGCTGCCACGAGCGTTGCGCGCAGACGGCGTCCTGAATCTCGTCACGGATGACGTCGAGGTCGCGAAGATAGCGGCGGCGACCCTTTTCCATTTCGCCCCAGGTGATCTTGCGGGCCCGGCCGAAGCGACCGGAAAAGGCCAGCATGCTGAACGCGCCGATGCCCATCAGCGGAAAGAAGCCGGTGGACAGACTGCGCACGCCCGACACGTACAGCATGACGATGGTGCCGATCAGCGCCACGATCAGCGCCGGCACGCCGATCATCACCCAGATGTTGCGCGGTTCGCGTTCCGGTAGTGCTATCGGCGCATTGGGCGCCACCCGAACCGGTTTCGGCGAGTCGATCTTGGCACGGTTGATGGGAAATGCTTTCTTCGACATCCTGCTAGCCGCCCGCTTTCGCTGTCGTCATCACGGCCACCTGGCCCAGTGTCGGCACCGTGTCGCGAGCCAAAAGCGCAGCCTCGCGTGACAATGCCGGTCCCGCTGCGAATGTCCGCAGCAGTGGCCACGGCGCCTGCACGGCGTGAGACGGGTCCAGCCCCAAAGCGCGCAGCGTCGATTCGTCGTTGGCGATTCCGAATCGCACGCCGTTAGCCGATACCCAGAACAGCGATTCACGCGATTCGGCGGTGACCACAGCGCTGGTCGAGGTTACGAAGTTCGCAGCACCCGGCAACACCAGAACCTGGTTGGCAACCACCGACGCCGGGTTGCGGTCGTCACGCACCAATCGCACGATCCGGTTATCCATCGACGAGGGAACCGGCAAGCCCCGGCCGTTGTAGACGGCGATGCGGGCCTGCGGATCCGTCGACGCCTTCTCCCAAGAAACACAGGTGGTCGGATTCGCAGCGGTGTCAACGAAATTCAGTCGCCCCGTCGGGTAGTACTCCACCGGCAACGAGGTCACCTGAGGTGTGTTGACGAGCACGTCTGGGGTCACCAGTCGAGGCGCCGTCGATCCATAGGAGTTGGCACTGCGCAGCAGATCGGCCACAAAACTGTTGATCTTTTGCACGCCGTCCGGCAGCAGTACGTAGAACTGGCTTCCGCCGCCGGCGGTTTGGGCTTGCAGCACCGCGCCGACCTGGGATCCCTGCACCCACTTCGACGGGGATCCTGCCTCGGGTACCTGCGGCACCCGCAACGGTTCGGTCGCCGGTAACCCGTCGAACAGCGCGCGGGAGATCTCCACCGGCATCGTCACCGCGGGGTCGAGCCCCAGGCTCAAGGTGACCGCCCTATTGGCCGGATCGATCTGTGAGCGCTTGCCTCCCCAGATCACATAGGTGCTGCCCTCGAAGGTGACCAGGAGCCCGGCGTCATCGCGGAGCGGCGCCGCCCGGCCGCCGCCAGTGGGCATGCCCGCGATCGAGGTCACCACCGGCTTGTCGCCGCTACGTGGCCGGCCGGCGGTATCGCACACCGCCCACGCCGAGATGGCGCCCAGGTTAACCGGCATCGCCGGGGGCGCCCCGGGAATGCCGATCAGCGGACCGGTCGGATACTTGGCAATCTCAGCCGGTTTGACCCATGTCGGCTGCCCGGCCGTCCCGGTTGCCAAGCGCGCGGACGTGAAATTCAGCGCTGGATATAGCCGACCGTCGATGCGCGCATAGATGGCGCCGGAATCGCGGTCACCGATGATCGCTGAGTCTCCCACGATGCCAGTGGGTTTCAGCACGTTGAGCAGCATCATCCATCCTGCCGCGATCAGGACCAGCACCACCGACAACGCAACCGCGGCAGTCTGTTTGCGATCGTCGTGCTTCATCCGCACCGAGAAGCGGGTCGTCGCCGCGCGCAGCCGCCGGTTGTAGAACAGGTGACCGGAATTCTGGTCCCGGTTGGACAAACTCAACGGCATTTCTCAGTACCCCTTGGGTGTTCGGCGAGGATCGGCCTGCTGGATCCGATCGGCCAAATTCGACGCATCGGCGGCCACGCCGTAGTGGCCGCGCGCGTAGTTGATGAACGCGCACGCCTGGGCTACCAGGTCGTGGATGTCGGTCGACGTTGCCGGCTGGTGATACCGTGCAAACGTCGGAGCGATGAACTGCCATGCACCCTTGCTGGGCGTGCCCCTTGCAGCGTTGGAATCCCAATGGTTTTCGGCGTCCGCGTTGTAGTTGGACTCGCGCCGCGCCACCAGGTCCATACCGCGGGCCCACCTGGCGCGTGCGACGGGATCGTGAATACCCTTGATGTCCAAAGCTTCCTGAATTGCGGCCAACACCGCTCGGCGCCCGGTGGGTGGGGCTTCGTAATGCCTTCTTCTTGCTGTCCGCAGGTAGCGCAGCCGCCGCAGCCGCAGCGCATGTAGCCGTGCCCGCGCCTTGGACCGCGCGATGTGTCGATGCTGGGCTCGTAGCCGCGCCACCATTCGGGCCATCGCCTCGCGCCGGCCCAGCGGAGTGTCAACGGACGGCATGACATCGGCCTTCGCGGCGTCCAGGACCGCGCGCGTCACGACGCTGGCGTGCGCGTGATCGGCCTGGGCTGCTGCGGTGATCTGCGCCAACTCCGCATCGGTGTCGGCCAGCCGGCGCAGCACCCGCACCGAGGTATCGGAGCGGTTTGTCGCATGTGTGGTTTGGGCTACCGTCGCCTGCGCTATCGCGTCGGCATGTGCCTGGACGTGCGCTGGGGCGCTGCCGATGTCGGCCGGCGTCGCGCGGCGCGCGAACAGGCGATGGCCGCGGGATAGCGACGCTATTGCCCGCGTGGTCACGGGATCAGTCAACGATTCTCCTGTATCCGAGGCCGAGCGAGGTCGTCGGCCCGCCGGCGTATACCGGCTCCGTCGCCAGCAAGCCCAACTCCCGTTTCTGTCAAATCCGTCGGTGGCAGGCCCGGCAGTTCGCCGGTCGCGACTTGGCGCACCGGATCGGAAACAAACATTGAGCCACTACTCCCGCAACTTCTGGTCAGCGAACGCCCACGCCAGGCCGACGGCATCCAACAGAATGCCCGGAATGTCGGCTCGCTCGTGTAGAGCAGGGTAGCGTCAAAGCAACCCTCCGCGCCATTCGATCGAGCCGGCGGAGGTGGCGTAATGGCGTCACGGCCATGACATTACTTCGGCTACGACGACCCGACTACTCACTCGGTGCGCGGTATAAATTGCGGTTTGCTGTGTTCCTGGAATGGCAGCGTTTCCTGCACGGAGCCGATATCACGAACTGGTTTGGACTGCATTTCCAGCCACGACGGGTGGCGCGCTCCGCCGGGTTGTAGTGATGACGACGACGCCGCATCCGACCGCGACCAATCTCAACCCCATGGACTTTCCAGAGAACACCAGCGCAACGCCCAGGATCAAGACCAGCGCGGCAGCAGCCGACGATGCTGCCTCGACATTCAGCCACCAGTAGAAATACCGAAAGGCGGAAGTGTAATGACTGCCGATCGTGTCGCCGCGAATTAGGATTAGGAAATCGAGGCTGTCCGAATAGAACGATGCGATGCGCCGTAACTCAAACGTGCGCCACACTTGGGACCCGGCGATCGCGAAGGCCAGGGTACCGGTGGCAATTGCTATCTTCCGCTTCATTCGCCTCCGCCTATGTGTACGTCAACAAGGTATGGCCGGGTCACTCCTGTGCCGTTGCGGCGTGGCCCGAAGCGACCCAAGATGCACAATGGTGTCCGTCACTATGGTTGCCGTGGCCGCGAATTCGGCACCAGGCTCAAGCACACAAGCGACTCGCCGTCCCAGACCACTCCATGCCCGCTGGGGGGCCGACCGGAATAGGTGCAGGGTTGGGCAACCCGAACGCCCACGCACCGCGTTGGTTTGGGGTATATGCGACTTCCGAGCGGGCCGGGTGAGATCGAGGAGCTGTCCCGGCTCAGCTCGAAAGCACTCGGGCTAGACATCCCAGGTCCGTAAGTTGTCAAGCGGCTGCGGGCGTGCGGTGTGCCCAGGCTTTGTGTTCGTCGTAGAGCGTGTGGTGGCGTAGGCAGCCGTGGAGAATGCCGACGAGTCGGTTGCCCAGGGCGCGAAGGGCTTGGTGGTGGCTGTCGCCGTTGGCGCGGTGCTGGTCGTAGAAGACGCGAGCTCCGGGGCTACGGGTCAGCGCGCAGAACGCCCATTGATCGAGCGCGTCGTAGAGGCGTTTGTTGCGGACATGGCGTGCCAGTACGGCACGCTTTCGGCCGGAGGCAACGGTCAGTGGTGAAGTTCCGGCGTAGTTCTTGCGACACTTAGCGGTGGTGTACCTGTTCGGATCGTCCCCGAACTCACCGAGCACCCGGGCGCCGAGTATGACACCAAGTCCTGGCAGGGAGCGGTAGATGTCGGCGTCCGGGTGTTGCTCAAAATGGTCGGCCAGAATTGCTTCGAGTTCGGCGATCTGGGTGTTCAGTGCCGCAATGACATGAACCGCGGCCGTTGTGGTGGCCCCGAAAGCGGCCGCCACTGCAACAGGAGCGGTGAGGTGTTCGCGGCGCAGAGTCGCCTGGATCTCGACGGCGCGTGCGTCGATATTACGTTGCCGTCCACCGGCTTTGAGCGCCGAACCGATCTTAGCCAGGCTCAACCGAGCCCCTTGCTCGGGAGTGGGCGCGTGACCCAAGATCGCCAACGCGTCACTGTCGCTGAGCGATTCGAAGGCCTCCAGGGCCGCGGGGTAGTACTCCCGCAGCCCACTGCGCATCATGTTGACATGGCGCGTGCGCGCCCAAATCAAACTCTGATGAGTACGGGCCAACACCTTGATCGCCTCGGCATCGGGGCTGTCACCGGCGATCCGGCGGTGGTTGTGCCGGTCGGTGCGGACCAGGTCGGCCAACAGCTTGGCGTCCCCGGCGTCGGACTTCGCGTCCGAGACGTGGTGACGATCGCGGTAGCGGGCCGCAGCCATCGGGTTGATGGCCCACACCTGACAGCCCGATGCGGCCAACGCCTGGACCCATAGACCACGATCGGTTCCGATGCCGATCATCACCTGATCGGGCTCCTCGGCATGGGCTGCTATCAGCTCGTGTAAGCCCCGGATACCGGCCAAGCCCTCCGGTAGTCGCCGCGCTGCCAAGCGTTGGCCGGCCTCGTCCATCAGATACACGTCGTGGTGGTCTTCGGCCCAGTCATCGCCGACAAAGATCATCAATACCACCTCCTGGGTCGTCGTTGACTCATCATCGAGCCTGAGGACACCCGGCGGCGGACTAATGGATCAGTGCTCGCAATGGCACGACATCCCATCAGCGCTTCAAGCGACCTCACCGAACCAGCCGGGGCACGATCTAGCCATAGGGATCAACATCGGTCCCAGTCCAAGGAAGTGCTCACCGACCAGCAGCTCGATGACCAGCGTTCGCCACGCCACTCAAGACCCTCGACGCCACGCCGATCGACTCCCATTAGTCCTGCGCTTCCCCGTCGGTCGGCAATACCACAATCCGGCGGGCCGACTTGGTAACGGGCGGTTTGCCGTCGCCAGTCTTGACGGGGACACTAGGCGGGGCCGTCAAGCGGCCCTTGACCGGCTGCCCGTTGGGCACACCCGGAGCGGTTATCCGCTTCTCGACCGGCTTGTCCTTGCTCCCCCCTTCGCCGCCATGGCCCATCGCGCCGGGCGGAACCATCGGCATCCCGGTCCCACCCATCGACGTCGGTGTGGGCGACGTACCGCTGGTAGGCGTTCCCGTGACGGACTTGGTCGGCGCCCCAGCAGGAGTTGTCGGTGGTGACGACGTCGGCACCGGCGGCGGTCCCAAATAACCCGTCGGGGTTGTGCCGCCAGCGCCCCCGCCGCCGGAGCCGATGCCCCCGGCACCACTGCCGCCGCCGAGCCCGGATTCTTCGCCAACGCTGTCCACAAGCCGCGCCCCGTCCGCAGCCTCCAGCCCCTGCGCGCCATGGGCTTGCTGAAACGCACTCATCAGCGGCTGCATTGCGCCCTGGCCGGCCTGCATCGCCTGCTGTGGAAGCTGAGTGAGTGGCCCCAAGATGCCGCCAACCGCCCCGCCGAGGGCACCGGTAATGCCGGACACCGCTTGTTGGATCATCTGGGTAGCCCCCTGGGCACCCGCCTGCGCACCGACGCCTTGGAACTGCTGTGCCGCGTCAGCCTCGTTAGCCGGGAACTTCCGCGCGGCATCGGCCGCGTGCGCCCGACGATCCATATCTTCCTGGGCGCTCGATGCGACGTCGCCGGGAACGCCAAGATTCCCGGCGGCACCCAACGCTGATTGAGCCTGGTCTGCGGGGGCAGGTCCTGGCGGCGGAACGATACTCGGCTCGACCGGCGGCGATAATGGCCCGTATAGCGCCTGTTGTAAGGTCTCCGGCGTCACCTTAATCGGGACTCCGCTGGAGTTGGGCGGGATGGCCGGAACTCCCGGAACCGGGAACGGGAATGGATCCGCGGTCATGTGTCACCTCAACCTCGTCTGGGCTGACCTGAGGCCGCTACTTGGTTGCCTTGCACGCGCCGGCGGGCGCGTCATCATGATTTTGTCAGAGCACAACCGGACAGGTATTCACCTCGAGCGGCCTGCGGGCCCATGCCACAGTAGCCAGCACGGATCCGTTACCGGTCCGAAGCTGACAGTCCTGCAATGTCGCCCGGTGCTGGAACCACGGCCGGGAATCACCAAAACTCCTTACCCAGCAAACCCTCCGGAACCCTCGCGCCTAGCGATTACGGCAAACCACGCCATGTGATAGTTCGCGAGATACTGATGCTCGTCGATCAGCGCATCGATTGCCGCCATGAGCATCCAATCGCCAAGAGCCGATAGCTCGTGGTCGGGGTATGCGTTGAGCACCGACTCCTGGATTGCGGTAAGGCGCTCCCGCAGCAATTGGGTTTCGCTTTCCAGGACGCCGGTTTTGCGCACTGCAGGCGCTGCGATGGCTTGCGCTATCCGCGGGAGACCGTCGCGGCGACGTACAGCCTCGACGAGGGTGGGTCCGAGTTCGTCGACTTTCGGCGCGGCGGAGCGAGCTGCGCGATCACCGCTTAACAGTGGCGCATCGGGACCCGACTCGCCGATGTAAGCGTTCGGCTCGTGCGCAGCCGCGGCCACGACGGCTCCCAACAAGTCGACCACGCTTGCATCGCGACGCCGTGCGGTTGGCTCAAGCAGAATCACGTTGGCAGGCAGTCGAATGTGAGGCGGAATCCACCCCCCTGCAAGATCAGTGACCAGCAGGGTGGTGGTGCCATCCTCACGCAGTCCGGCCGCCCAGGATAGTCGCGGCTCCTGACGAGCCATCGCATCGACGAGGCGCTCCAGCCGTTGTTGCTCGGCCGCCCTGGCAGACACCGCACCAGCGGCCGCCCCGGATATGGCCGACGCTGCCGATGCTGCAGACATCGTCGTTCCGCTTGCGCCGACCTGCCCACCCGCGGTGGTGCCCGACGCCGTGCGCTCGACCGGAGAAACCAGCGGGCCCCCCGCCGATGGTGACGACGACGCCGACGGTGCCACCGGCGCACCGGAAACCGGCGCTGCCACAGCTGATGGAGTGGGCCCGGCAGTGACGACGGGTGGGCGCAGGTCAGAGCCATACGCGGGCAACGATCCACCAGGGACCGCCGGGCCAACCGCAGGCGGCACGGGCGCGGACATCGGCGCACTCGTTACCACCGTTGGTGCTACCGCCGCCGTGCCGGTGTCACCGGCTGCCATCACCGGGGCGCCGGAGGCCGTCGCTGACGTGTCAACTGAAGGGTGGATTGCTGCTGATTCGATACCGGCGGCAGCGATGGTCGGTGCAGCCACCGGCGGCGGTGTAGGTAGCGGAGAAGCCGTCTGCGGTGCAGGTGTTCCCCCGATTCCATCGCATGCATCGTCCCAGCCGACAACGACTGCGCACCCGCGGCAGCCGGTTGCCCCGTCATCATCCCGGTCGCAAACGATTGCCCAAGCGAGGTAGGTGAAATGCCTTGTCCCGCGGCCGCTGGCGAGAATGACCCGCCGGGTAGGCCGGGGGCTGCTGGTATGCCGGGGGTGATCCCTGGTGGTGTTGGTGGCGGTGTCACCGGTGGTGGGCTTGTTGGTATTGGTCCGGCGCGCGCACCGGCCGAAAATGCAACCGGTGGTGATCCTTGCGCACCGGCGCCTGAAATGTTTCCGGAACTATTGCCACCACCACTGGCCAGTCCACTGCGGCTAAAAGCCGCTGGTGGCAATTCCTGCGTGTCGACGCCCGGGACAACGTGAGGCATCTGCACCACCACGACCACCAGACCCGATTGCAGCTGATTTCACGTCGTCCTCACTGATCGGCCGTGGGCGTTGCGCATCGTCGAGGTGGAACCCGTTGTTCCGCGCCCACGCTCGGGCGTCACCGCCGACACCTTCGGCATCGAGAATCTTTTGAGTGGCACCCACGATTTTGTCGACGGTGGCTAGGGAAGCGGACGTGGCGTCAGCATTGCACTGGGCTTGGATTCTATGAATTTCCGCTAACTGCTCGGGTAACGGCTTCTTCGACGCAAGAACGTCATCTATTTGTTTGTTGCCGGTGTTTGCGATGTCTGTCAAACGGCTCCGCAAATAATCGATGGCATCAGCACCGGTGTTAAACGCGTCAGACTTTGCCTTGTATTTTTCCGCCTTGTCTAGCTCAGCTCTCTCACCCTGGAAATACCGGGCAATAAGATCATCCGCAGTCTTGCCTTCATTGCGGGACAAGAGCTCTCGCTGGTTCCGCAGACTCTGAGCCAGTTCTTGCTTCTGCGTCATCCATGCGGTCCAATGTTGCGCGGCCGCGCGAAGGATCGTCGACGGAGTCGGCCACCACGGCCCAATCAGCGCCGCTGTCCACCTGCCCGGTGGGAGGTCACCCACCACCGCAAACCTTCTTCATAGCAGCATCCTTGGCGATTGCGTCATCGAGCGCAGCTTGATATTCGGCGTCCGTGGCGACCCCATAACTACCCTTCGCTGTAAGCGTTCCCTCCGCCGTAGCCAACGCGCGTGCAGCATCGCGGTAGCTGGCGTCAAGAGCCGGGTTGGCGGCCGCTATGTAGAGCATTAACGCGCCATTTGTAGTAGCTATGCGGGCCAATGCCTTGTCGCTGCCGGCGGTGTCGACCCTTGCAGCTTGTGCTACCAGCTCGTATGTGCTGCAAAGCTGCCGTTGCGCTGCTGTCGTCTCGGCGGCGGTATATGTCGGCACTGAGGCGGCCGAAGGTTTGGAGGCTGTCAGCGCCACTATCAGCGCAGCGACGGCCACGACGGTAGCAATCACGGCCAGGGCAATAGTTGGCCAGATCCGCGGCGTTAGCGCGTGCTGACTGTGTATCGGCGGCTGGGTGGGTCGCCCGGTAGCCGAGGGTCCACTGAAGTCAGGAGACTGCTTTCCCGCCATCCGTCCTCCATAATTCCTGCTGGATCAGTCACCACAAACTGTCCGCACATCTGCGCCTCAGCAGTGAACCGGCCGGGCTCAATAGTGGAACAGGCATGGGCGTGGCAGCAAATCAGCGGCGTGCCTCACCTACTTTGAGCGCGTGGCCGGTGGTGGTGCCTCACGGATTTTGAGCGCGTGACCGTTCCCGGGCGGGTTTGAGGTAGCGGTCCACGGTGGCCGCGCTCAGGGTGGCGAGGTCTTTGAGCAGGCTGGTGAAGCTGTGGACCGGGTAGTTGTCTTGGGTGCGTTTGCGGGCGGCTTTGGTCAGGGTGGCATCGGAGCGCTGGGCCGCAGCGACGGGATGGGTGCGCTTGGCTGCCGCGGCGTTTTTGTCGCTGTCCTGGAACAGGATCGGGGCGAGGGCTTGTTGCATGTGCCAGCTGATGTAGTAGGAGAGCATCCGCAAAAACACGTGGGCGCGCACTCGGTCGGCCAGGCGGTGGCGGATGGGCCGCACATCAAGCTCGGTGTTCATGCCGCGGAAAAACCGCTCGACGTCTTCAAGTCCCTTGTAGCGCAAAACCACATCGCTGTTGGCGAGAGTCTGTTCGGGCAGGCTGGTGCGCAGCACGTAGATGCCGTCTAGGGCCGCTTCGGCGGTGATCTGGTCGGTCTTGCGGGTGAACGTGAACGCATCGTCGGTGACCTCGATGGTGAAGTGCTTGGCCATTTTGTAGTGGTTGATGATCTTGCCGACCCGTAGGTAGCGGAGAAGCCGTCTGCGGTGCAGGTGTTGCCCCCGATTCCATCGCATGCATCGTCCCAGCCGACAACGACTGCGCACCCGCGGCAGCCGGTTGCCCCGTCATCATGCCGGTCGCGAACGATTGCCCAAGCGAGGCAGGCGAAATGCCTCGTCCTACGGCCGCTGGTGAGAATGACCCGCCGGGTAAGCCGGGGGCTGCCGGTATGCCGGGGGTGATCTCTGGTGGTGTTGGTGGCGGTGTCACCGGTGGTGGGCTGGTTGGCAGCGGTCCTTGGCTGCCGCTCCCTCAGATCACGCCACCGCTTTCTCAGTTAGCCTCGGGCTTTCGCGCCGGTTGATCTTGATGGTGTGTCTTGAACGAAGAATGGTGCTCTGAGCAGGGATAATCCGGTTTGTCTAGGACCAGATCATCTCAAGAATCGGAGCACCAATCTGGTGGGCAAGTCTACGTCGTGTTACCCGTCGTTGTCGGTCGATGGCCGCGCAACCGGTGTCGTGTCGCACGCAGGTGCGGTGGTATTGCTGCGCGCCGCCGAGCGGGCCGGGCTGACCGGCGCCTTGTCGGACGCGTTGGCGCCATGGCGTAAACCTCTGGCCAGCCACGATCCCGGCAAGATTGTGCTTGATATCGCTGTGGCACTGGCGCTCGGTGGGGACTGCCTGGCAGATGTCGGCCTGCTGCGCGCCGAGCCGGGCGTGTTCGGCCCGGTGGCCTCCGATCCCACCGTGTCGCGGTTGATCACGACGTTGGCCGCAGATGCCTCGAAAGCCTTGGCGGCCATTGATTCGGCGCGGGCCAGCGCGCGTGCGGCGGCGTGGGCAGCCGCCGGGCAGCACTCACCCGGTCATGGGATCGATGCCGATCACCCGTTGATCGTCGATCTGGATGCCACCCTGGTCACCGCGCACTCGGAAAAGGAGAAAGCAGCACCAACATTCAAGCGCGGCTTTGGATTTCATCCATTGTGCGCATTCGTTGACCACGGCAGTGCGGGAACCGGGGAGTCACTGGCGATCCTGCTGCGGCCTGGCAACGCCGGCTCCAACACCGCCGCCGACCACAAGACCGTCCTCGCATCGGCACTACAGCAGCTGCCGTTTGAGGTCGGCTATCGGGTCGGCAAGAAGGTTTTGGTGCGCACCGACGCTGGCGGAGCCACTCACGAATTCCTCAACTACCTGACCGCTCGCCGGCTGTCCTACTCGCTGGGATTCACGCTCAACGAAACGATGACCGCTGCCATCGACGTGATTCCCGAACGGGCCTGGACCCCGGCCTACGACGCTGACGGGCAGGTCCGTGACGGGGCGTGGGTGGCCGAGGCCACCGGGGTGGTTGACCTGTCGGACTGGCCTGCGGGGATGCGGCTGGTGGTGCGCAAGGAACGCCCCCATCCCGGTGCGCAGCTGCGGTTCACCGACCGCGACGGGCTACGGCTGACGGCGTTCGTCACCAACACCGGCCGGGGCCAACTGCCCGATCTCGAGCTGCGGCACCGCCGTCGTGCCCGCTGTGAAGACCGCATTCGGGTGGCCAAGGACACCGGCCTGGTCAACCTACCTCTGCATGGATTCGATCAAAACCGGATCTGGTGCGCGTTGGTGCAGCTCGCGATCGACTTGACCGCATGGCTGCAGATGCTGGCCTTTGACGAGCATTCGGCGCGGCGCTGGGAACCCAAACGCCTACGACTGCGCCTGTTTTCGATCGCCGGCCGGTTGGCGCGCCACGCCCGTCGAACCCGGCTGCGGCTCGCCGCCAGCACCCCATGGGCCGATCTGCTGGCTACCGCGTTGGCGCGCCTCCAACCGGGCTGACGAACACCCCACCTACCCCCACGACCCCACGGAAGGACCGACGGGCACAGGAACCCGCCAGAACCCGCTGACCGGGACCGCCATGATGCCCACCGTCGAAAATCAAGATCGAAAACCGCAATCCGAACCGATCAGGCCGCCACGTCAACCCCGCGAAACATCCGGGTTAGAGGCTGCTTACCATAAATGCGACGCTTGGCTTCCGCCCGCGCTCCGGTGTCCCAATACTCACTCCCATTACCAATGTCAGCTATCCACCAATTATGTTAAGCGTAAACCAGCCGGGTGGAACTCCCTCGCGCAGTACAGCATCAAGCTCCACAAAGCTCAAGACGATAGCGTGTGACGCAGCAATTGCGTCGTGTTCGCTCATCCATCCTCTATCAGTGGCTTCTTGATCGACGGTTATGGATACACGGCCTGGATGATTTATGGGATCAGGCTTAGATAAAGACACCCTAGGATGCAAGCCCTGCTTATACCAGCGAAAACCTGGTGAATCTTCGTAATAGCCTGGCCGTGCAGCCTGGCTAATCAAAAAAAGCATATACTTTTCGGCATCCTCGAAGCGCCTGGACATCATGTACCTACGCCGTGAGCCCCTTGACATCCCGTCGATATAGTGAAGATTGTCCTCAAAGACCAAATAATATGAAAGTTCCAGATCGTCAAAAAACCGTAATTCGCTATCACTAATCATTACTGGCGGCCTGCCGCCCCAGAATACTTCCTCCTCAGTCTCTCGGCCCCGCGGCTCGCGTTCGTTCTTACCTGGGTAACTACCCAACTTTCGGAGGTAGACCTCCTGCCACGAATACCACGACTTAACAATCCGATGTACCGGCGGAGGGAACATACTTAAGTCAACCTGATAATTGGGCATCATGAACTCCTAAGGGTCGCTCTTAGTCCCTGGTCAAGAATCCTCTGTCAATGAGGTCCTGGACCTTAGGCCAGTCATCCGGTGGGGCAATAATTTTGTACTGGGGTCCGCCGCCCGGGTGTCCAAACCATGGCGCAGCGAGGGATTCCTCGAGTTTCCATCCAGGCGGCAGTCCGGCTTTGACATTTACCGTATAGGCAAAGTACGGCTTGTCCAAATTAGTGTGGGGAAGTGATCGAGCTTCATAGGGAGTCCCAACCGGGGCAAGCCATTCCCCGCCAGGATAACCGATGCGATCAACTTTTGTTCCGTCCAGTGCCCAGATCTCTGCCTCGGTCATATCATGCGCCGTACCTGGAATCGCGTAGGGCTTGGCGGGATCATCCTTATCAGGATATATCAAATTGCCATTCTCGTCCTCAAATTGTGTCCGATACTCTTTTTCGCCGAGCTCACCAAAAGGTTTCGCATCTGGAAAAACGTCCCTGCCGGTGGGCGGCTCATGGTGACCACCGACGTCATAACCGTCATGGCTAGCTGAGCCGCCATCATCCGATGATTGCGCTTCATGCGGATCCTGGCTGCCACCTGCTTCATGAGGCGAGCCGTCGGGACCTGGCGCTGATTCACTTGGATGGGCGCCCAGGGGTCCGCCATGGACCGCGCCGCTGTGGGCTGGTGCTTCGTGCGGGGGTTGGTGGAAAGCGCGGAATGCGGCGACGCTTGGGCTGCCACCGGCACGTGTGCCTCTGGCGGATGCGCCGATGGAGTCAGTTTGGGGGAATTGCCACCGGACGCCGGTACCTGAGCCGAGATGGGTTCATCCGGCTGAGAATGGCTTGGCGGTAGTTTCTCCCCTGACGCGGCGGGAACGGATCCCCTGGGCGTATCCTCCGAATCCGGTTGTGACCCGTTGGGTTTGACCGACTCACCGGTGACTGGTTTGTTCTCGACTGGTGTCTTGGATTCAGTGGGGCTCTTGGGTAACGGATTGTCTCCGGCTCCGGGTTTGGACTGCGGCCCAGGCGTCGGGCTTCCCGATTGCGGCTGTTGGTCCGTCGGCGGCTGAGGCTGGTCAGGCCGTTCAGCCTTAGGCTTAGGGCCAGTGGGTGTAGGCGGCTCAGGAGGATTCGGGTCGCCAGGGCCACGGGTCCCGAACAACCTCTCCCTGAATGCTTTTAGCTTATCGGCGATCTCACGGGCCCTGTCCAACTTGGCGGCCGGCCCCTCGGGAAAGAAGTTCGTCGCGACGTCGGCTTCCATTTTTCCGTAGGCCTCGCCGGGGCTTCTTGCCCAATCGTCCCAGTGAACGTTGTCTTTGATGACCTCCTTCCAGGACTCGAAGACTCCGGGCGCGTGGTCGCCGCCAAGACCAACCAGCGGCGCCATACCGAGAGCCATCCCACCCACATCGCGGCCATAGCCAACCGGGTCGAGCAGGGCGCGAATCTGGTTATAGTTCCAGGCCGTTTCGCCCAGTCCCCAGACGATTTCGCCCATGCCTTTGAACCGCTGCCCCGTGAAATTGATTAACCAACCCACCGGGTTGCCTTGCAGGAACTGCTCCCATTCCTTGGCGGCGAGCCGGCCCATGTTGCTGATCGTCGTATGAGCTTGCGCAACTGCTTCACCGATCTGGTTGCCGAGCGCATCAACTTCGCCGGTGAAATTGTCGACCACCGTGGCGATGTCATGGGCGATGCGGGCGATCTCGTCTTCGTCCTCGTCGGTGAGAAACTCCCAGACTTCTTTGATTCCCGTCAGCGGATCGCAGATGCGCGACAGCAAATCCAGGATCGCAGCATGCACCGCGTCGATCTTGGCCGCATATTTGTCCAGCCCGGTTGCGATGGTCTGACACTGCCCCACTATCGCGGTCGCGCTGGAGTAGGCATCAGAAAAAGCGCCCTCGATGAGCCCTGCTTCCGGGAGTTGCTGAGCGCGAATGGCATTCATCGGCCCTGCGGTCGCGTGGATTTCGGCCACCGCGAATTGGGTGCCGGCGTTACGCCAGGCCGCGGCCGCCGCACGCAGCTTCCCCGAATCCCCATTGGGCCAGATCATCCCGATGTAGGGAGCTACCCAGCCCCAGCCCGCCGGGGCGCTATCACCGTTACCAATCGCCGACGGCGCCGAACTCGCGGCCGCGCAACTGGTCGGCTGCGGCACCGGCAGCGGCGCGGCGCGGCCGGCGACATCGGACATGGCCTCGGCCAGCGAGTAGTTGTGCGCGGTCATGCGCACGCCATCGCCGAGATTGCACAACCCATTGCGTGTCACGGCCATCGCCTGCAACACGGTGGCCGCCGTCTCGTCATAAGCACGTCCGAACTGCTCGCCGGCCGGATCATCACCGGCCATCCCAGCAGATCCCGCCAGCGCACCGGTCAGCGTCGAGGTCACCGACCCCAGAGTCTCACCGGCGGCCACCACCGCCGTACCGGCGCCATCAAGGGCCGCCGGCCAGCGTGGTCATCAGCTCACGACCACATACGGCTATTCGTCGACATGGCGCCCGAGTAGTTGGCATGCGCGCCCTGCCCCGCGGTACGCAATTGAGCCAATGCCTGGCGCATCATCGCCTCACCAAGAGCCCAATGCCGGTGCGCCTCAGCATGAGCCGCCGCACCCTGCCCCGTCCACGTCACATGCAAGCGGGTCACCAACGAGTCGATTTCGGCGAGCATGCTTTCGGTGTGACGCCCGAACTCGGCCATCCGCTGCACCGCCTCGGACAGCGCCGCCGGATCGACCCGAAACGGCTCAGCCACCACCGACCTCACGCATCGCTTGGGCGGACGCAGTCTCGTTTTGTTGATACCCCGCCCCCGCCTCGGCTACCGCCTGCGCCAGGATGGCCAACCCCAGTTGCACTTCACCAGCACCGCGATGCCACAACTCCCACGCCGAGCCATACGAGTTCCCCGACGCGCCGCGCCAGCCGCCCAACACCTCGCCAACCTCAGAATCAAGCTCTGCCAACTGCGTTGCAAAATGCTCAGCCGCACCACGCAACGACTCGGCGAACCCCTGCATCACCACAGGATCTACTCGCAACGTGTCATCAGCGCCCATGGCGGCAACCTAACAACATCGGCACGTCGCCACAATTCAGCCAGCGCCCGACGACCGATGAAGTGACTTACAACACCAAAGGTGGCGATGGCACACTTCAAGGCCGACAACAAATTGCGGCTTGCTCCCCCGTTTCACCACTGAGCGGGCGCTTCGTAGGTAAGAGCGCTGCCATCTCGCGGTACCCTCACTGGCACATTCCCCGCCAAGGCAGCGGAAATATCTATGTACGACGAACGCGACCGCGTCGTACGGGAAATGCCATGCTTCTTTTGTCTCCACGATCGCTGAATCAACGATCATGAGCTCACCTAGTCGCTCTTTTTCAGCCAATTTGTCAATCGCCTCGACAGCACGCATTCGAGCCTTTTGCAGGTCTATTTCATTCATCGATACCTCATGAATCCAGTGTTCATCGCCGACGGCATCAGGACTGCTGAATTTCCTTACTGACATCGATCGGCAAGATGGAGTGGTCCTTACGGTGGTCGAAGGTGTCGCGGCACTCGCCGTCCAGTTTGACGCCAACATGACTGTTGAATCCTTCCCCATGGAGCGCGGGCGGTACCACCGTCACGATGGCGTTGACGTCCTTCTTCCGCAGTGTGGGCGAGTGGGATATGAAATCGGAGTCGGTGCTCCACCCGTCGGCGACCAACGCTGAGATCAGCGTCTTAGGATCGGCCGGTCCATTGTGCGAGACACCGGGCATCCAGAACGACAAGTCCACCACCCCACGAAACGGTGGCTCTCCCTGGTCATTACATGATTCGTAGCTGAATGTCGCCTCGGTCAGCTCGGCATGAAGGGAGTTGATGATGTCGCTGGCCGCATCGACAACCTGGGCGCGTGCCTGCTGAGGCGAAAGCGGGTGACGCACGTCGTCAGCACATCCGCCGAGCACAAGGCCGATTCCGATCGCCGCGACGGCAATCCGGACTGGCAGGGTCCACACGCGTCACTTCCTTTCAAGATTTTCAAAGTCGCGAAACGCACGCATTTCAGCCCGTCGGTCCGCTATGGCGGTGCCCGGTGGTCGCCGATCGCAGCGCTTCCGGGTAGCACCATTCCCCCATCCCGTATTCACCGCGATGATGTGCGGTCATCCCATCGTGCTGTAGCGCACCACCGTGACCGGAAACCACGTCAGAGATGCTGAACAGCGATTCTGATCCGTTGTCGAAGTAGTGGGAATGGTCACAGACCGGATTGCCGGTATAACCCGGGACTTCGGCTTTGAACCGGGTGGCCCCGAAACCGTCGACGGCGGGATCGTCTCTAAGCCCACCTAGCTAGAGTTGTCACGTACTTCCCTCGACCCACCCGACGCCTGCCACGCACATGGTCGGCAGGTCGGAGCTGCTGTCTTCTCTCAGTCCCTTTGTCCTCATGACGAATAGTCGTTAACTGTGGTCAACCTGCAACTATTTTGATCCTGTAGCAGATTGATACTCCTCATGTCTATTAAGCGGTCTCTCGATGGGGAACTGCAGAAAAGCGAAGTCCCAGTATTAACGCATCAAATAAGTATAGTAGTGACCGATTGACGCGATGGCTTCTAGCGAAAGCTCGGGGTGCTGATTGCGCATCACCGACTTCACCAGTTCGCCACCCTCAACCAAAGTCCAATCCGTCAAATCCACTTCCACCTTCATCGCCTCGTCCAGAATCTCCCGCACTTTCGAGAGTGCGATCGGTGCTACAGCCGGCCCAAAGAACAGATCGAATTCTTCATCGTTCTTGCCTGGATAGTGCTTCAAATAAAGTTCAATTGCTTGGCTGATATCTATATCACCCCGAGTATTCACTATAAGCCTCCCGGAGAGTTATCGTTCGAATATCACAGTTGATAGACCAGTGTCGGCTAGTTAGCACTTACCCTCCTTCCACCCACCGTTTGTCACGCCCATGGTCGGCCTGATAGAGCTATTGCGTAGGTAATCAACCCCTGCGTCAGCATTTGACGTCCCACTGCGGGACTGTGGTTCGGCAGCTCACCGCCAGAGAGCGTGGAATGACATTGGTAACCATCTTTCTTGAAATTTTTCACCATCCCTTGCTGCAGCCATCTGGTAGATTGCGTTAATCCGTAACGATACTAATGGTGAACCAATCGGCTGGAATGCCCTCACGGAGCAATGTATCGAGTTCCTCAAACGTAAGAACCAAGATATGCGACGCTTGTACCGCGTCGCTTTCAGCCATCCAACCGCGATCAGTAGCCTCGTCGTCGACCCTAAGGCTCACACATCCCGGAAAGTTTACCGGATCCGGCCTGCTTAAAGAAACCCTGGCGTCCAAACCCTCTTGCACCCAGCGATAACCGACCGAATTGGTGTACTTTCCAGGCCGAGCCATTTGGCTAATAATGAACAGGAGGTACTTTTCTGCATCCTCAAACCTTCTAAACATCCAGTACCTGCGCCGGGAGCCCCTTTCCTCGCTATCGATATAATGCCCCTCATTTCTGCATACCAAGTAGTAAGAAACGTCCGCATCGTCAACTAAGCCTAGCTCACAATCTTTGGTCATCATTGGCGGCTGTCGACCCCAAAAAACTCGCTCAGGCGTTTCCCCGGCCTTCGGTTCGCGCTGATCGTCGCCTAGCCGGCGGCCCAACTCACGGAGATAGACTTCCTGCCACAAGTACCATGACTTGACAATCCGGTGTAAGAACGGAGGAAATCCGTTCAGATCTACGTAACAATCGGTCATCGCGACTCCTGTATGCTCTACGGTTCCTTTAAGAAGCCTCTTGCAATGAGGGCTTTGGCGTTGGGGCGCTCGCCTGTGGCGCCATTATGCGATATTGGGGCCCACCACCTGGCTGTCCGAACCATGGTGCGGCAAGTGAATATTCAATTAGCCACCCGGGCGGAAGACCTTTTTCGGCCTGCACTTTGTACTCAAAATAAGGGTTGTGCAGACTGTCATGAGGAATCGCACGCGCCTCATATGGAGTTCCTACTGAAGCCTGCCAGGCTCCATCAGCATAGCCAATCCGATCTCCCCATTCGCCATCCAAATCCACGAAAATCCCCGCATCTGTCATATTGTGAACAGTTCCAGGAATCGCGTAGGGCTTCGCTGGATCATCGGCAATCGGGATATATGGGGCCAAGGCGGCGGAAATATCTCCATGTACGACGAACGCGACCGCGTTGTACGGGAAATACCATGCTTCTTCATAAGCTCACCGAGCCGCTCTTTTTCAGCCAATTTGTCAATCGCCTCGACAGCGCGCATTCGAGCCTTTTCCAGGCCTATTTCAGTCATCGATACCTCATGAATCCAGTGTTCATCGCCGACGGCATCAGGACTGCTGAATTTCCTTACTGACATCGACCGGCAAGATGGAGTGGTCCTTACGGTGGTCGAAGGTGTCGCGGCACTCGCCGTCAATTTCAACCCAAGCATGGCTGTTACGTTCGATTCCAGGCGGCATCTGCGCCGGAACAACGTTCAAAATAATGTTGATATCGCCTTTGCGTAGAGTTGGCGCATGGGACTTAAAGTCGGAGTCGGTGCTCCAGCCATTAGCGACTAGCACCTTAACAATTGTCTGCGAGTCGGCCGCTTCGGCGTGCGGGACGCCCGGCATCCAAAAAATGACTTTCGCCACCCCACGAAACGGGGGTTCGCCCTGGTCATTACACGACTCGTAGGAGAACGATGCCTCGGTCACCTGCGCGTGTAGCGCCGCGACGATGTCGCGGGCCGCATCGACAACCTGGGCGCGTGCCTGCTGAGGCGAAATCGGGTGCCGCACGTCGTCAGCACATCCGCCGAGCACAAGGCCGATTCCGATCGCCGCGACGGCAATCCGGACTGGCAGGGTCCACACTCGTCACTTCCTTTCAAGATTTTCAAATTCGCGAAACGGCACGCATTCAGCCCGTCGGTCCGCTATGGCGGTGCCTGGTGGTCGCCGATCGCAGCGCTTCGGGGTCGAACCACTCCCCCATCCCGTATTCACCACGATGATGTGCGGTCATCCCATCGTGCTGTAGCGCATCGCCGTGACCGGAGACCACGTCAGAGATGCTGAACAGCGATTCTGATCCGTTGTCGAAGTAATGCGAATGGTCATACACCGGATTGCCGGTATAACCCGGGACTTCGGCTTTGAACCGGGTGGCCCCGAAACCATCGACGGCGGGATCGTCTCCAAGCCCACCCAGCGTTGGACCGATGAGTCCGGGTCCGGTCACATGACCAGGCGACCAGGTGACCGCATCCCCCGAAGCCGCCCCGACATATAAATGCCCGCCCGGGGACAGATGGAAATCGGCCGCCGAATGCGCCAGGTCGGTTCCCGGCGAGCCGACCAGCACCACATCGTCGGCATGCATCCCGTATGCCGCCGCCGCATCCGAGACCGTAGTGGACCCGTAGGAGTGTCCGACCACCGTCATGTGTGACGGCACGTCGTCGTGGTGGGTGACCGCCAGGGCGTTCACATCGGCGGCCAGCGCCTGGCCCCCGGTACGGGCCATGTTCGGCGAGTACAAACCCGGGTCCGTCACGGTGTTGGGCGCGTCATAGCCCACCCACATCACCACCGCGGTTCGCTTTCCCCAGTCGGCTCGGCTGGACTCCTGGTACAGGCGCACCCCGTCGGGGTTGGAAAGCGTTCCCTCGCGAACCCCGGTACCCAGTCCCTTGACCAGGACCGCGGTGTTTGCTGCTGTATCGGGATTGCCCATGGCGATCGCGGCAGCCCCCTCGCCGCCGAAGGCCTCGGGTTGATACTTCAACAGAAATACTTCAGGATGATGCCCCCACTCATCTACCGCATTGGCGGACGCGTTCAGCCCCTCCTGGGTACGGCAGGCGTTGTTATAGCGGGTAATTGCTGCCGCGGACAGCCCATACTTGCCCGGATCGGCGACCACCTCGTTGACCGAAACACCGTATTTGTCGGCAACGTCCGCCACGCGATGGAGATCGTCGTCCATGACTGCCTTGTTAATCGGACTGCGGACGTCGACCGGAATTCCGTTGAGGTTCCCCAGCTCTGGCGGATGGTCAGCGGTCAGCTGCCGCTGCTGTTCAGGACTCAGCGATTTCCACCACTTGTTGACCTCCTCAGCGTTGGTTCCTGGTGGTGGAATCTGAATCGGCTCTTCAGGTTTCGGTGGTGATTGCGGAGCGTCGAGAGCTTGGATACCTGCCGGGTCATACCCATCACTTCGCAAGGTGTTCAGCGACTTCTGCAGGGTGTCCGAGTAGCCGTTGCGGATCGATTGCAGTTGTCCCAGGGCGCTTTTGGTGTCGGCGATTGCCCGATCCTCGAGGGCAGAGATAAGTGCGTCGAGCGCCGCTCGATCGGCATTGGTGAGGTGGATATCCTTCTCGAGTTCGACCGCTTGGCCTATCTCGTTGTCGAGCTGTTGCAGCTGGCCCTCCAGCGTCGCGATCTGCCCACTGGCCGACCGCTGCGCCTCGGCCAACGACGCCGCAATGATCTCCAGATCGACCCCGATCTTCGGCAACCGCAAGGACTGCGCGCCCAGCGACTGAGCCACGCGCTGCACTTCGGCCGAGTCGTTGATCGGATGATCACCGTTTTCCCGATTCCACGCCGCCTCAAATCGGCGCCGCGCAGCGTCGAAGGCCCCACTGGATTCGGCGGTACACCTGCCCGCGTCATGAAAAGCCTGCGCCAAATCGGAAATCTTTGCGGGGCGCCCACTTTGGAGGCTGGAGTTGATCGCCCACGGATCACCACCGGCCTCGCCGATCAACAGCGGAATGCTTATGTAGCGGAGCTGCATCGCACCGCCCGCAGCTGCGCGGCGTTGCGCTCATCCATTCCGGCGAACCCCGCCGCGGCGCGGCGCGCATTGCCGCCGACCGCGGTGAGCACCTCTTGGTGTGCCTGCAACGTTTTCACCTGCTGAGCACGCGCCGAGGTGACCGCGCCATGAAATGCCTCGGCTGCGGCAAACTCTCCGAACATCCCTGACAGCAGTGGGCCGCGCGATAGACGGCCGACTCCGTCCTGGGCATGGTCGCCCGCGCGGTGAGAATCGTTGGCCCCCAAGTGCAGTGATCCGGTGTCAACGAACATCGCCACCTCTTTTCGGAGAGCATTGATCCCGGCTTGGCTCAGCGGTTGCGGGCCAGGCTAACGGCAGTGCGGGTGCCGGTCAATTCACAATGAACTGGCGCCGTCGGCCGCGCCGTCGCCGTCGGTGTCACGCAGCCGTACATTCCAACGCCCGTCCCCGTCGGTGTCGATATACGCGGTCACGCCCTCGTCCCCGGCACACAGCACCCGGTCGGCCAGCCCGTCGCCGTCGGCGTCGATCAACCTGTCGTCCGCATGGCCATACCCGTCGAAGTCGACCAGCGGACCGCCGGTGTGCTCGACACCATCCAGCCCGAACCAGCGCACTTGTCCGCCCCGGTCGACCGCGACCGCCCACGTCCCCGACCCGTCATCGGTGAAGTAGCTCTCCGGCTTCCCGTCATTGTCGACGTCGAGGACGGCATGGTCAGCCAGCCCGTCGCCGTCGAAATCGGTCAGCGCGTCGTCGCGCATCCCGTCGGCATCCAAGTCCAGCCCGATCGCATCGAGCCGGCCGTCACCGTCGAGGTCGAGGTCGGGTGCACGGTTCCAGATAGCGGCGGATCCGTCGTCCCCGCCCACGCAATATTCCACAACCGTTCTGACGCAACGCCCAGGCTACGGGTTCCCTCGAGTTTTCCACCAAGCCAACAGTTCGGCGGTGGCTTCCTCGGTGCTCAGCGGCCCGCGATCCAGCCGCAACTCCTTCAAGTACCGCCACGCCTCACCCACCTGCGGGCCCGCCGGAATACCCAGCAGCTCCATGATCTGGTTGCCGTCCAGGTCGGGACGCACCCGAGCCAAATCCTCTTGGGCGGCCAGCTCGGCGATCCGCTCCTCCAGCCGGTCATAACTGGCTTGCAGCCGGGCGGCCCTCCGCTGGTTGCGGGTCGTGCAATCGGCACGCACCAACTTGTGCAGCCGCGACAGCAACGGCCCGGCGTCGGTGACGTAGCGGCGCACCGCGGAATCGGTCCACTTGCCGTCGCCGTAGCCGTGAAACCGCAAATGTAGATACACCAGCTGCGAGACGTCGTCGATCATCTGCTTGGAGTATTTGAGCGCGCGCATCCGCTTGCGGACCATCTTGGCGCCGACCACCTCATGGTGATGGAAGCTCACCCCGCCGTTGGCTTCGTGTCGGCGGGTGGCGGGCTTGCCGATGTCGTGCAGCAGCGCCGCCCAACGCAGCACCAAATCCGGGCCTCCTTCTGGAGGTGGGTCCTCCAGCGCGATTGCCTGCCGCAACACGGTCAGCGAATGCTGGTAGACATCCTTGTGCTGGTGGTGTTCGTCGATGGCCATTCGCATGCCGCCAACCTCGGGCAGCACCACGTCACCCATGCCGCTCTGCACCATCAGGTCGATGCCCGCGACCGGGTCGTCACCGAGCAGCAGCTTGTCCAGTTCGGCGCCCACCCGCTCGGCGCTGATCCGGCCCAGCTGCGGGGCCATCTCTTCGATCGCCGTCCGTACCCGCGGAGCAACGGTGAAGCCCAATTGGGAGACGAACCGCGCGGCGCGCAACATCCGCAACGGGTCGTCGCCGAAGGACTCCGACGGTGGTGCCGGGGTGTCGAGTACCTTGTCCCGCAACGACGCCAAACCGCCCAGCGGATCAAGAAATTCGCCCGGACCCTCCGGCGTGACTCGCACCGCCATCGCGTTCACGGTGAAGTCGCGGCGCACCAGATCGTCGTGGAGGCGGTCGCCGAAGGACACCTCGGGATGCCGTGACACCTGGTCGTAGCTGTCGGCGCGAAACGTGGTGATCTCCAGCCGGTAGGCGTCCTTGCCGACGCCGATGGTGCCGAAGTGGATACCGGTGTCCCACACCGCGTCGGCCCAGGACCGCACGAGCTTCTGCACCTGCTCCGGACGGGCATCGGTGGTGAAATCCAGGTCGGGGCTCAGCCGGCCCAGCAGCGCATCGCGCACCGAACCGCCGACCAGATACAACTCATGACCCGCTTCGGCGAATGCCGACCCCAGTTCGCGAAGCACGGCGGCATGCCGGTTGAGGGCGACCGCGGCCGCGGTCAGCAGGTCGGCGTCCTGGACGGTGTCGGCCACGTTCGATCAGCCTAATGGGAATCGCTCGGCGTGGCGCTGACGGGTATTTGCGGGCTCGTCGAGGGAGGCGGATCAACCGAGCGGGGTTCGGTGGGATGGCCACACCGCAGTCGCTCGAGGGTGGGCACGTCGCGCGTCCACCAACCAGAGACTTCTGTGACGCAAGTGGCCGACGGGACTCGCCTTGTCCGCCGCCGGCCACCCACCGGCGCGCCCGCGCGCGACCCGACCGCCCGAACCTGCAGCCCACGACGGCGAGTACATCCGGAACACCAGCTCGTGCCAGCTAATATCGCTTGGGTGTCGCAGGGCGAACAAGCCAAACCACGTCGGCGCCGGGGCCGGCGCCGCGGTCGTGGCGTTGCGGCTTCCGCCGAAAATATTACGGACGCCCAACCGACCGGCAACGGCGCCGCCACCCCGTCATCGGCAAGACCTGCCCGGCCGCGCTCGCGTCGCGGCCGTCCGGACCGGTTGCGCACGGTACACGAGACATCCGCCGGAGGACTGGTCATCGACGGTATCGACGGACCGCGCGACGAGCAGGTCGCGGCGCTGATCGGGCGTATCGACCGACGCGGACGCATGCTGTGGTCGCTGCCCAAGGGGCACATCGAAATGGGCGAGACGGCCGAACAGACTGCCATCCGTGAGGTCGCCGAGGAAACCGGAATCCGCGGCAGCGTGCTGGCGGCGTTGGGTCGCATCGACTACTGGTTCGTCACCGACGGCCGCCGGGTGCACAAGACCGTGCATCACTATTTGATGCGCTTCTCCGGCGGAGAGCTTTCCGACGACGATCTCGAGGTAGCCGAGGTGGCCTGGGTGCCGATCCGGGAGCTGCCGTCGCGGCTGGCCTACGCCGACGAACGCCGCCTGGCCGAAGTGGCCGACGAGCTGATCGACAAACTGCAGACCGACGGCCCGGCCGCACTTCCCCCGCTTCCGCCCAGCTCACCGCGGCGACGGCCGCAGACCCACTCACGCACCCGGCACGCCGACGGATCGCCGCCGAGCCGAAAGAACTCTCACGGGCCGTGACTGCGTTGCGAGTGCCTTGGGCCGGTTTGTGGCGCCTCGCCGCCGTGATCGGCATCGCGGCCGGTTTCGCGGGCGTGCTCAATGTACCGCGCGCGACCGCGGGTGAGCCCACGCCCACGCCGTTTGTGCAGGTGCGCATCGATCAGGTGACCCCGGATGTTGTCACCACCACCAGCGACCCGACGGTCACCGTCAGCGGCACGGTGACCAACATCGGCGACCGCCCGGTCCATGACGTGATGGTCCGGCTCGAGCATGCCGGAACCGTCACCGCGTCCTCGGCCCTGCGCACCTCGCTCGACGGCAGCACCGACCAGTACCAGCCGGCCGCTGACTTCGTCACGGTCGCCCCGGAATTGCAGCGCGGACAGGGGGCGGGGTTCAGCCTGTCGGCTCCGCTGCGTTCGCTGACCAAACCGTCGTTGACCATCGACCAACCGGGTATCTTCCCGCTCCTGGTCAACGTCAACGGGACACCCGACTACGGGGCACCCGCCCGGCTCGACAACGCCCGGTTCCTGCTGCCCGTCGTGGGCGTACCCCCTGATAAGTCCGACAAGGCAGCCGGCTTCGACACCGCCGTCGCACCGGAAACCACCAAGCCGGTATGGATCACCATGCTGTGGCCGCTCGCCGACCGGCCACGCCTGGCCCCCGGTGTCCCGGGCGGCACCATTCCAGTGCGGCTCGTCGACGACGACCTGGCCAACTCGCTGGCCAACGGCGGCCGACTCGACACCCTGCTCTCTGCAGCCGAGCTCGCCACCAGCCGCGACGTCGACCCCGAGGGCGCCGTCACCCGCGCACTGTGTCTGGCGGTCGATCCGGATCTGCTGGTCACCGTCAACGCGATGACCGCCGGCTATGTGGTGTCCGACTCCCCCGACGGCCCCGGGCAGCTGCCCGGTACCCCGACCCACCCGGGAACGGGCCAAACCGCGGCCACCATCTGGCTGAACCGGCTGCGCGCGCTGGCTCATCGCACCTGCGTGGCACCGCTGCCGTATTCCCAGGCCGACCTGGACGCCTTGCAGCGGGTCAACGATCCCGGGTTGAGCACGATCGCCACCGTGAGCGCCGCCGACATCGTCGACAAGATTCTCGACATCAACTCCGTGCGGGGTGCAACCCTGATCCCGGACGGGCCATTGACCAGCCGCGCGGTCGAACTGCTCAGCGCCGACGACGGCATGGTCGCCATCGCGGCCGCCGACTTTCCCACCCCCGAAACCGCTCCAGGAAATTCGGCCAACCCCGACATCACCCCCCGGCGGCTGTCCCCCCAGCTGGTCGCCGCGCCGTTCGACCCCGCCGTCGGCGCCGCGCTCGCCGCGGCCGGCACCAACCCGATCGTTCCCACCTACCTCGACTCGTCGCTGTCGGTTCGCATCAGCCACGACTCGGCCACCGCCCGCCGCCAGGACGCGCTGGGTGCCCTGCTGTGGCGCAGCCTGTACCCGGACGCCGCCCCCCGCACCCAGATCCTGGTGCCACCGGCGACGTGGAACCTGCAGGGTGACGATGCCCAGGCCATCCTCACCGCCCTGGCCACCACCATTCACGCCGGACTGGCCGTGCCGCGTCCGCTGCCGGCGCTGATCGCCGACGCGGCGGCGCACACCGAGCCACCGCAACCCCCGGGCACCGAGGCGAACCCCGCCACCGCCCGCGGCCGGATCAGCGACGACATCACCGCGCAGATCGCCGGCCAGGTCGGCCGATTGTGGAAGCTCACCGCGGCGCTGACCACCGATGACCGCACCGGGCTGACCGGCGTGCAATACACCGCGCCGCTCCGCGAGGACATGCTGCGCGCGCTCAGCCAGTCGGTACCGCCGGACACCCGCAACGGCCTGGCCCAGCAGCGGCTGGCGGTGGTCGGCAACACCATCAACGACTTCTTCGGTGCGGTCACCATCGTCAACCCGGGCGGCTCTTACACCCTGGCCACCGAACACAGTCCGCTTCCCCTGGCGCTGCACAACGGTCTGGCGGTACCCATCCGGGTCAAGCTGCAGGTCGACGCTCCGCCCGGCATGACGGTCACCGACGTCGGCCAAATCGAGCTGCCGCCCGGATATCTGCCGCTGCGGGTGCCTATCGAAGTCAACTTCACCCAGCGGGTCGCCATCGACGTGGCGCTCAAGACACCCGACGGCATGGCGCTGGGCGAACCGGTGCGGTTGTCGGTGCACTCCAACGCCTACGGCAAGGTGCTGTTCGCCATCACCCTCACCGCCGCGGCAGTCCTGGTGACACTGGCCGGACGGCGGCTTTGGCACCGATTCCGCGGCCAGCCCGACCGCGCCGACCTGGATCGCCCCGACCCGCCCCCGGCCCGGCACACCCAACAGCACGGTGCGCCCGACCGTCGGGTCGAAGAAGAGCACCGGGTATGAAACCGGCTCCGCGGCGAGTGCACCCAGCGCCGCAGCGACCGGATCAGCAGCCGGCCCCGCGCCGGTCTGAACTGTCCGACGCCGCCCTGGTGTCGCGATCGTGGGGAATGGCGTTCGCGACACTGATCAGCCGGCTCACCGGCTTCGCCCGGATCGTGCTGCTGGCCGCGATCCTGGGGGCCGCGCTTTCCAGCTCGTTCTCGGTGGCCAACCAGCTGCCGAACCTGGTCGCCGCGCTGGTCCTGGAAGCCACCTTCACCGCGATCTTCGTGCCGGTGCTGGCCCGTGCCGAGCAGGACGACCTCGACGGCGGCGCCGCGTTCGTGCGCCGACTGGTGACGTTGGCCACCACGCTGCTGATCGTGGCCACCCTCTTGTCGGTGGCCGCGGCACCGCTGCTGGTGCGGCTGATGCTGGGCCGCAATCCGCAGGTCAACGAGCCGCTGACCACCGCCTTTGCCTACCTGCTGCTCCCCCAGGTCCTGGTCTACGGCCTGTCGTCGGTTTTCATGGCGATCCTGAACACCCGCAACGTGTTCGGGCCGCCGGCGTGGGCGCCCGTCGTCAACAACCTCGTCGCCATCGCGACCCTGGGGGTGTACCTGGCGGTCCCCGGGGAGCTGTCGATCGATCCGGTCAAGATGGGCAACCCCAAGCTGTTGGTGCTGGGCATCGGCACCACGTTGGGGGTGTTCGCCCAAACCGCCGTGCTGCTGGTGGCGATTGGGCGCGAGCACATCAGCCTGCGGCCGCTGTGGGGAATCGACCAGCGGCTCAAGCGATTTGGCGCGATGGCCGCCGCGATGGTGCTGTATGTGCTGATCAGTCAGCTCGGCCTGGTCGTCGGCAACCAGATCGCCAGCACGGCAGCGGCGTCGGGCCCGGCGATCTACAACTACACGTGGCTGGTGCTGATGCTGCCGTTCGGCATCATCGGTGTCACCGTGCTGACCGTGGTGATGCCGCGACTGAGCCGCAACGCCGCCGCCGACGACATCCCGGCGGTGCTGGCCGACCTGTCACTGGCCACCCGGCTGACGATGATCACGCTGATCCCCACGGTGGCCTTCATGACGGTCGGCGGGCCGGCGATGGGCACCGCGTTGTTCGCCTACGGGCATTTCGGCCAAGTCGATGCCGGATACCTCGGCGCCGCGATCGCGTTGTCGGCGTTCACCTTGATTCCCTACGGGCTGGTGCTGCTGCAACTGAGGGTGTTTTACGCCCGGGAGCAACCCTGGACGCCCATCGTCATCATCGTGGTCATCACCGGCGTCAAGATCGTCGCCTCGCTGCTGGCGCCGCACGTCACCGACGACCCCGAGCTGGTTGCCGGCTATCTGGGACTGGCCAACGGGCTCGGATTCCTGGCCGGCGCAACGATCGGCTACTACCTGCTGCGACGGGCGCTGCGCCCCGGCGGTGGCCAGCTGATCAGCGCCCACGAGGGGCACACCGTCCTGGTGACGACTGCCGCCTCGTTGCTGGCCGGCCTGATTGCCCACGTCGCGGATCGGCTGCTCGGCCTGGCTCAGTTGACCGCCCACGGCGGTGGGGCCGGCTCACTGCTGCGGCTGCTCGTGCTGGGCCTGATCATGGCGCCGATTCTGGCCGCGGTCATGCTCGGCGCGCAGGTCCCGGAGGCACAGGCGGCGCTGCGGGTGATCCAGCATCGCCTCGGCGTTCTGCCCGGCAAACCCCGTCGGCGCGAGACCACTGCGGCGGAGGGATCGTCTGGCCGTTACCGCGTCACGTACCCTGAGCAAAGAAAGTCGTCCCCGCCGGGGGAAACCACGGTCCATCAGCCGATCCGGCGCAGACCCCCGGCAATCAGACCCGGGATAGCGAAAGGACCGGAGGTGACCGACCGCCCATCGGATAGCGCCGCCTCGTCCGACGCCGTCTCCGGCACTGACCTCCCTCGGCCGGTTGCCGACGACTTTCAGCCCGATATTCCCGCCGACCTCGATCGGGGTGCCGGGTCGCGGCCCCGCCGGCCCGACCGGCTCAACGGCGACGCCGATGCCCGCGGGCCGATTCCGTTCGATGCGCCACGCGAGCGTGGCCCGGAACCGTCGGTGCCACGAGACGACGTCAACCTGGTTCCGGGCGCCCGCATAGCCAACGGCCGCTACCGGCTGCTGATCTTCCACGGCGGCACATCGCATCTGCGGTTCTGGCAGGCGCTGGACACCGCGCTGGATCGCCAGGTGGCGTTGACCTTCGTCGACCCGGAGGGCATGCTGCCGGAGGAGATGCGCCAGGGAATCCTGGCCCGCACCCTGCGGCTGAGCCGCATCGACAAACCCGGTATCGCGCGGGTGCTCGACGTCCTGCACACCGGCTCCGGGGGTGTGGTGGTCGCCGAATGGATCCGTGGCGGTTCGTTGCGCGAGGTCGCCGAGACCGCGCCGTCGCCCGTGGGGGCAATCCGGGCGATGCAGTCGCTGGCCGCGGCCGCCGACGCCGCGCACCGCGCCGGAGTGGCCCTCTCGATCGACCACCCCAGCCGGGTGCGCGTCAGCATCGAAGGCGACGTGGTACTGGCCTATCCGGCGACCATGCCGGAAGCCAACCCGCAGGACGACATCCGTGGCATTGGCGCCGCGCTGTATGCCCTGCTGGTCAACCAGTGGCCGCTGCCGGAGTCCGGGACCCGCAGCGGGTTCCCCCCGGCCGAACGGGATGCGTCCGGTGAGCCCGTCGAACCGACCGTCGTCGACCGCGACATTCCCTTCCAGATTTCTGCCGTTGCCGTCCGGTCGGTCCAGGAGAACGGCGGAATACGCAGTGCCTCAACGCTTTTGAACCTGCTTCAGCAGGCGACTGCGGTGGCCGACCGGACCGAGGTGCTCGGTCCCGTCGAGCCGGCGCCGCAGGTGTCGGTGCGCCGCTCGGCAGCGGAGGACAGCGAAGCCTATGCGCGGCGTCGCCGCAACCTGCTGATCGGCATCAGCACCGGAGCCGCCGTTCTGCTGGTCGCGCTTCTGGTTCTGGTCTCGGTGATCAACAAGGTCTTCGGGAACGTCGGCGCCGGCCTCAACCGTGACCAGCTCGGCCTGAACACCCAAACGTCGTCGGCGTCGGAGGCCAGTTCCGCCCCCGCCGGCAGCACCGTCAAACCCACCAAAGCCACCGTCTTCTCCCCCGACGGGGAGGCCGACAACCCAGGCCAGGCCGAGCTGGCTATCGACGGCAATCCCAGCACTTCCTGGCAAACCGACACCTACACCGACGCCGTGCCGTTCCCGGCTTTCAAGAACGGCGTCGGATTGATGTTGCAGCTGCCGAAGCCGACCGTGGTCGGAGCCGTCACCGTCGACATTTCCAGCACCGGCACCAAGGTCGAGATCCGCTCGTCACCGACGCCGAACCCGTCGAAGCTCGACGACACCTCCGTGCTGACCTCGGCCACCGCACTCAAGCCGGGCCACAACACCATCGCGGTCAAATCATCGGCACCGACGTCCAACCTGCTGGTGTGGATTTCAACGTTGGGAACCACCGACGGCAAGAGCCGCGCCGACATCTCGGAGATCACCGTCCAGGCCGCATCTTGATTGCCGCACGGCGCCGCAAACGAGTGAAGTGCCCTGCGGCTACCGATTGGTTACTGTCCGGCGGTGGGTTTTGGGGGCAGAAGGGAACGCAGTGACGCCGAGCTGTTGGCGGCTTTCGTCGGCGGCGAGCACCGCGCCTTCGAGCAGTTGTTCCGCCGCCATCAGCGCCACCTGTACCGGTTGGCCCGGCTCACCAGCCGTACCCCGGAAGACGCCGAGGACGCACTGCAAGACGCGATGATCTCGGCACACCGGTGCGCGGCGTCGTTTCGCTATGACGCGGCCGTCAGCAGCTGGCTGCACCGCATCGTGGTCAATGCCTGCCTGGACCGGCTGCGCCAGGCCAGGGCCCGGCCGACCGCCCCACTCGATGACGTGTATCCGGTTCCGGATGCAACGGCCCGCGTGGAGACGGAGATTTTGGTGCAGCGAGCGCTGCTCCAGCTTCCGGTCGAACAACGGGCCGCAGTGGTCGCGGTCGACATGCAGGGGTATTCGATCGCCGACACGGCACGCATGCTGGGTGTGGCCGAGGGCACCGTCAAAAGCCGCTGCGCCCGCGGGCGGGCGCGGCTTGCGCGGCTGCTCGGTTACCTCGACACCGGCGCCAACGTTTTCGATGGGAGTTAGCACAGACCGGCGCGGCGCACTCCCGCGCGGGGCGCGGGTCGTCATCAAGCGGTGAATGACGGACACTGGGGCGGATGAAAGGAACCGGACACGAAGCCGACGCGAACCCGCCGCTGACCGTCGAGCTCCTCGCCGATCTGCAGGCCGGTCTGCTCGACGACGAAGCCGCCGCCGGCGTCCGCCGACGAGTGCGCACCGACCCGCAGGCAGCGGCAATGTGGCGTGCCCTGCAGCAGGTGCGCCGCGACCTCGCGGCCGCCGGAGCTGATCCGGCGTCGACGACGGATCCTCCCGCCGATGTCGCCGCCAGGATTTTCGCGACGTTGCGGTCCGCGGCTTCCGGCGAGTCGCCCGCCGCGCACGCAGCCCGGCCGCGCATCCGCCCCGGGAAAATCCTTGCCGGGATAGCCGGGTTCTGCGCGGCCGTCGCGGCGATCGGCGTCGGTACCGCCGCACTGGTCACTGCGCCCTCGCCGGCGCCGACCACGCCCGCCACCGCAATGCACATCACCGTCTCGACGCCGCCGCCGGTGATTCCGCTGTCGCCCGAACAGATCCTGGAACTGCTGCAACGCACGCCCGACTACGGCCCTGTCGATGCCGCCCTCGTCGACCCGTCACGGCGCGCGTCCTGCCTGAGCGGCCTGGGCTACCCGGCATCCACGCAGATCCTGGGAGCCCAACCGATCGGCATCAACGCCCGCCCCGGGGTGCTGCTGGTGGTACCGGGCGACGGTCCCGACACCGTGGCGGTCTACGCGGTGGCGCTCAACTGCAGCGCCGCCGATACCGGCCTGTTGGCCAGCACCACAGTTGCCCGAGCCACCGGCTCGTAGCGGCATCCCGGCATGGTCCAACGCGCGGAAGGGAACACCAGTGCCTACGCTGGCGTTCATAAAAGTCCGAGATCAGCTTTCCGCACCCGAAAGGCCCGCATGACCGCCGCTTCCACCACTCCAGACACCATCCACGACGTGATCATCATCGGCAGCGGTCCTGCCGGGTACACCGCCGCTCTCTACACCGCCCGGGCGCAGTTGGCGCCGCTGGTGTTCGAAGGCACCTCGTTCGGCGGGGCACTGATGACCACCACCGAGGTGGAGAACTATCCGGGTTTCCGCGACGGTATCACCGGTCCCGAGTTGATGGACCAGATGCGGGAACAGGCGCTGCGGTTCGGTGCCGACCTGCGCATGGAGGACGTGGAGTCGGTATCGCTGGACGGACCGATCAAGTCGGTGGTCACCGCAGAAGGGGAAATCCACCGCGCTCGGGCCGTGATCCTGGCGATGGGTGCGGCGGCGCGCTACCTGCATGTGCCCGGCGAGCAGGAGCTGCTCGGGCGCGGCGTGAGTTCGTGTGCCACCTGTGACGGGTTCTTCTTCCGCGACCAGGACATCGCCGTCATCGGCGGCGGTGACTCGGCCATGGAGGAGGCCACCTTCCTGACGCGCTTTGCCCGCAGTGTCACGCTGGTGCACCGCCGAGACGAGTTCCGGGCCTCCAAGATCATGCTCAATCGTGCCCAGGCAAACGACAAAATCAACATCTTGACCAACCAGGTGGTGCTCGCCGTGGACGGGGACACGACCGTCACCGGATTGCGGTTGCGCGACACCGTCACCGGTGAAGAAACCACGCTGCCGGTAACCGGCGTCTTTGTCGCGATCGGACACGAGCCGCGTTCCGGCCTGGTGCGCGATGCCCTCGATCTGGATCCCGACGGCTACGTGCTGGTCAACGGCGGCACCACCAGCACATCGCTGGACGGGGTATTCGCCGCCGGAGACCTGGTCGACCGCACCTACCGGCAGGCGGTCACCGCAGCCGGCAGCGGTTGTGCCGCTGCCATCGACGCCGAACGCTGGCTGGCCGAACGCGAAGCAACAGGGCACGCTGACAGTACCGACACGCTGATTGGAGCACAGCAATGACCGATTCCGACAAGTCCGGCGCCACAATCGAAGTTTCCGACGCATCCTTTTCCACCACTGTGCTGTCTAGTAATAAGCCTGTGCTGGTTGACTTTTGGGCTACCTGGTGCGGCCCATGCAAGATGGTGGCGCCGGTGCTCGAAGAGATCGCCGCCGAGCGTTCGGGCAGCCTCACCGTGGCCAAACTCGACGTCGACGCCAATCCGCAAACCGCGCGCGACTTTCAGGTCATCTCGATTCCCACGATGATCCTGTTCAAAGACGGCCAGCCGGTGAAACGGATTGTCGGGGCCAAGGGGAAAGCGGCTTTGCTACGCGAGATTTCCGACGTGGTACCGAACCTCAGCTAGTAGCTCGTCACTGGGCCGGTGCCCGATTCACGACCCGTCGGGGTGTAGCGACGATGCCGCTTGCACTCCGTCTGCAGCGGCGGTGATTTCTCGATGCGGTCGGATCGGTGCTCACGCCGTTGCGGTCCGGCGCCGCCGGACGGATGCTCCCTGCTGTCCGCAGTGACTGAAATGGTAGTGAAATCTGGTCAGGCAGAACGTGTTCCGGCCCGCCGGGAGAGTCGGCTTGCGCAGCACCGCTCCCGGCGGCCATAAAAGCTTGCGGCCGGCGGGCCGGCTTGGCTCCCGCTCGAAAGTGGAAATCGCTGCTGTGCAACCACTTTCGCGTACGAGCGGCCTCGCGGCATAACCCGTAGCAGCGCCGCCAACGGCGACACCGACATCTGCGTGGCCAACGCCCAGCGCATCAGCGTCCCTTTCCTTTTCTTCTGTCGGTCAGCACGGCTCCGTTCATCGGTCACTCTCGCTTTCTCGCACTCGAACCCTGTTATCTATCAGTGGGATCGCCTGGGCAGGCGCGCCTTGCAGCCCTTGCGAGGTTCGCCGTCTTCGCTGTGTCGCATTGATCATTTGTACTTATGATCCGAGTGGGTGAATGTATCGGCACGTCGTTGCCCCGGGTCGGCGGGCATGGTGCAATCGGTCAGTCATTGAATACCGCGAATTCGGCAATCGGAAATCCGCGGAGTCATAAACCATTAGGACGAGGAGTGTCGATTTGACGTTGTGGGTGGTTCCTGAGGGCTTGACCGGCGCAGCTGCGGCGGTGGAGGCGTTGAGTGCTCGGTTGGCGGCTGCGCATGCGGCCACGGCGCCGTTGATCACCGCAGTGGTGGCTCCAGCGGCCGACCCGGTGTCGTTGCGTACCGCGGCCGGGCTCAGCGCCTGCGGTGTGCAGCACCTGGGGATCGCGACCGAGGGTGTCGAAGAGCTGGCCCGCTCTGGTGTCGGCATCGGTGAGGCCGGGGTCAGTTATGCCGCTGGCGATGCCGCCGCGGCGTTGACATATGCGCCTGCGGCCGGCCTGGCATGAGCGCACCAGTCTGGATGGCATGCCCGCCGGAGGTGCATTCGGCGATGCTAAGTGCTGGCCCGGGGCCGGCTCCGTTGGTCGCGGCCGGCGCGCAGTGGTTGTCGCTAAGTGCTCAGTATGCCGACACGGCCGAGGAACTGAGTCTGGTCCTAGCCGCGGTGGCGGCCGGGGCTTGGCAAGGTCCCAGCGCGGAGCTGTGTGCGGCGGCCTATGCCCCATATCTGGCCTGGCTAATGCAAGCCAGCAGCGATAATGCGGGCACGGCTGCCGCGCACGAGGCCGCGGCCACTGCCTATGCGACTGCGCTGGCGACAATGCCCACGTTGGGGGAGTTGGCCGCCAACCACACCATCCATGCGGTGCTGCTGGCCACGAACTTCTTTGGTATCAACACGATCCCGATCGCACTCAACGAAGCCGACTACGTGCGGATGTGGATCCAGGCCGCCGCCATCATGAGCGCCTACGACGCGGTTTCTGCCGCGGCACTGGCCGCTACACCACGCGCCACCACGGCACCAGTCATCCTCAAACCCGGCCGCGCCCCCGGTGCCCTAGCCGCCCAGACCACGCTCACCCCCTTCCCCTTCTGGGAAATTCTGAATCTCATCGTAGAAACGATCCTTAACGAAGCACTGATGTTCGTGTTCTTTTGGGCTTTCGCCTTTGTGCTTCTGATCTCTCCTTTACTCGTGGTTGCTGCTGGTGTGGCAGCTCTGTTGGGCGATTACACCGTTGCATTGTATTTGCTGGCTTTGCCTTTAGCCGCGCCACTTATCATGGTCGTTATGGGCACATTCTTTTTCCTGTCGCCGGCAATTGCTTTTTTTCAAGGCATCGGGTTGATTATCGATTGGATTATCGGAAATTTCGCTCTGGCTGGTCCGGCTTTGTCGACTTACGTTACTTCGGGATTGGCCATTCCCGCGACTGCCGCAAGCGCCAGCGCCGCGGTGCAGGTCACAGCGGTGGCCCCGGCGTCTGCCGTGGCGGTCGATGCGGTGCTGCCGGTTGTAACTGCACCGGCAGCGGTGTCGCCAGCGCAATTGGTGTCGGCGGCTTCGGCAGAGAGCACGGCGTCAGTGTCTGCGGCTGTTGGTAATCACGGTTCTGACGGCTTCGGTTTTGCTGGAACGCTGACCAACGGGGCCGAAATGCGCGCTGCCGGGCTGGCCGCCATCGGTTCTGAGGGCGATGGTGCGCAAATTCCGATGCTGCCGGCCAGCTGGGAGCACGGGCTAGTCGGAGCGCTCGGCGATGGGGGGTTGATCGGCGTAGCGGTGTGACGGTCAGGTAACCAGGAAAGCCACGGGAAAATCGAGTTCGAAGGAGAGTTGTTGTGAGTTTGTTGGATGCCCACATTCCGCAGTTGGTGGCGTCGCAGTCGGCGTTTGCCGCCAAGGCGGGATTGATGCGGCACACAATCGGATCGGCTGAGCAGTCAGCGATGTCGGCGCAGGCATTTCATCAGGGTGAGTCAGCGGCGGCATTTCAGGCCTCGCACGCCCGGTTTGTCGAGGCGGCCGGCAAGGTGAATGCGTTGCTGGACATCGCGCAGGCCAATCTGGGTGATGCCGCAGGCACCTATGTGGCGGCCGATGCGGCTGCAGCTTCGGCCTACACCGGCTTCTGAGGCCCAAGTAAACCATCGTCATTTCTGAAAGGGTTTGTGATGTCGCAGATTATGTACAACTACCCCGCCATGATGGCTCATGCCGGGGACATGTCCGGGTATGCCGGAACGCTGCACGGCCTGGGTGCCGACATAGCCACCGAGCAGGCCGCATTATCCAATGCGTGGCAGGGCGACACGGGGCTGACCTATCAGGGTTGGCAAGCACAGTGGAATCAGTCCATGCAGGAACTGGTCAGCGCATATCAATCGATGGCCACCACGCATGAATCCAACACGTTGGCGATGAACGCCCGTGACATGGCCGAAGCCGCCAAATGGGGCGCCTAGCCTAAAGCATCCGGTGGCGGCCAGTCCCTCGGGACTGCTCGAGCGAAGCGGGAGTCGCCAAGTCGGCCAAATCGCGACCTTCGAGCAGCCCCGAGGGACTGGCCGCCACCGTGTTTGATCCGGTGCGCAGGCCTTCAAGACCGATTCTTCATTTCGTACGCGGCTCGAAAGCAGCAAGCACATCGCCGTCGTCCGTCAACGTCGACAAAACTCACCGACATGGCCGCGATCCGCCCCGGCCATCGCAAGCCGCAACGCGCTCACCGCAGCAAACAGCATCGAGAAATTGCCCAAAGCCGCCCGGGTTTCGGTGGCAAGAACTCTTTTCGCACCCCGCAATGCCACTTCGCCATACCGTCACGTCGCAGCAGTTGTGGTGCCGCGACCAACCGCTGCCTGCACGACGCGTCGGGCCCCGGATCAGCCTGGGGTTTTCCCGAAATCGGGAAGCGTCTGCGACAATAGCGGCTAGCTGTGTTGCATTTGTCAGCGAGTTCAGTGAGTCCTGGAGGGCCTTTGGTATGCCGAGTCCGCGCCGCGAAGACGGCGACGCGCTGCGCTGTGGAGACCGTAGCGCCGCTGTCACCGAGATCCGCGCTGCGCTGGCCGCGCTGGGGATGCTGGATAATCCCGACGAAGATCTGACTACAGGCCGCCATGTCGCACTCGAGGTGTTCGACGCCGAACTCGACCAAGCGGTACGTGCCTTCCAGCAGCATCGCGGACTGCTCGTTGACGGCATCGTCGGCGAGGCCACCTATCGGGCGTTGAAGGAGGCTTCCTACCGGCTCGGTGCCCGCACGCTCTATCACCAATTCGGTGCGCCCCTCTACGGCGACGATGTGGCGACACTACAGGCTCGACTTCAAGATCTCGGGTTCTACACGGGGCTGGTCGACGGATATTTCGGATTGCAGACCCACAATGCGCTGATGTCGTACCAGCGTGAGTACGGGCTCGCCGCCGACGGTATCTGCGGCCCGGAAACGTTGCGGTCCTTGTACTTTCTCAGTTCACGGGTCAGCGGCGGCTCACCGCACGCGATTCGGGAAGAGGAGCTGGTCCGCCGTTCGGGCCCCAAGTTGTCCGGCAAGCGCATCATCATCGATCCGGGCCGCGGGGGTGCCGATCACGGCCTGATCACCCAAGGCCCGGCCGGGCCGATCAGCGAGGCGGACGTCTTGTGGGACTTGGCGAGTCGCCTCGAAGGACGCATGTCGGCCATCGGCATGGAGACCTTCTTATCCCGCCCGGCCAACCACAGCCCGTCAGACGCCGAACGCGCCGCCACCGCTAACGCGGTTGGCGCAGATCTGATGATCAGCCTGCGCTGCGAGACCCAAGCCAGTCCTTCAGCTAACGGCGTCGCCTCGTTCCACTTCGGAAACTCGCACGGGTCGGTGTCCACCATTGGTCGCAATCTGGCTGACTTTATTCAGCGAGAAGTGGTGGCGCGCACTGGTTTACGGGACTGCCGTACCCATGGCAGAACATGGGATCTGTTGCGGCTGACCCGGATGCCGACCGTTCAAGTCGACATCGGCTATATCACCAATCCCCACGACCGGGAGATGCTGGTTTCGACACAGACCCGCGACGCCATTGCCGAAGGTATTCTTGCCGCAGTCAAGCGCCTCTACTTGTTGGGCAAAAACGACCGGCCCACGGGGACTTTCACTTTCGCCGAGTTATTGGCCCACGAGCTGTCGGTGGAGCGGGCCAGCAGGCTCGGCGGTTCCTGAATTTCGAAGTTCCGAGGGCACCTGGTTTTCCGAGCCGTCAGATGCTGTTGCCGGCCCTCGAGGTAGAACTAGCCGTGGAACTGGCGGTGGAACTCGCGGTGGAAGCCGCCCCCACGGGTTGTTGCAGCTGCGCATTTTCCAGCAATCGCTCCAAAGCCGCCTCTACCTCGGCCTTCCACCCAAAGCCTTTGTCCAGTTCGAGCCGCAACCGCGGGAAGTACCTGTGCGAGGCCACGACCACAAAACCCATGTCGGTCAAGAAGTCTGCGTCGATGACGCAGTGGTCGACGGAGCAGTCACCGACAGCCTCGAGCACTGGACGCACTTCCGGGTCGACCAGTCCAGGATCCGCTAAATCGGCCACCTCCGCCGTGCGGCCGAAAGCCTCCAGCGCGCGGACCCCGCGTCGGACCAGTTCGTCGACCACCCCAGCGATCAGGCTGCGTGGCAAATCATCGGGGGCCAGTCCGCGTTCGATACCCATCGACGTCAACAACACCGCATCGGCAGACACCGGCGCCGTCGGAAATCGGCGGGCCCGCGGTACCGCTCGCGGCGGAGCGTAGAACACATATCCCAAACAGGGCGGTTCGGCGGCACTGCGTTCATCCGGAATGGCCGTCGCCACCTGACCGCACGAACCCCATTCCAACATCACCATGGACAGCCAGGCCTCTTTTTCGAATTCGGGGTCAGCGAGATGGTGATCGTTGCCCAGGGTCGCAGGATCCACTTCCCAGAACACGCACCGGCGCGCGTGCTTAGGAAGCTGCTCGAAGGCTTCGAGCCGCAGCGCTGTGATACGAGCAGTCACTAGTCTCCTGGCCTCCGTGCGGTACTGCAACTGTCAGCCCCGCTTTTCTGCGAGCCATTCGGCCCGCGTTGTCGCACGGCCACGCCCACAGCCCCGATCTCCCCCGGCTGATGTGCACCAGCAACCTCTCCAGGATAGGAGAGTTGGTCGCGGTTGGGCCAGTATCGGTTAGCCCCCCGGGTTGCCGCCGGCCGCTGCCGGGTCACGACCGGCTCCGCTGATCACAACCGACCCGCCGCTTCACGAAAACCCTTGACGCGCATAGGGTCTGCGTCCAAGTGCACCGCAACAAGCACTGCCTCCCAATTCCGGAACCGCGTCAGTGTCACAGTGACGTAATTACCCGGTATTACGGCTCACGCCTTCGCATCAGTCATCAACCCGATGATCCGCTGCAAATCTTCCACCGAACCGAACTCCACCACGATCTTGCCCTTGCGTTTGCCAAGGCTGACCGTGACTCGGGTGTCGAAAGCGGTCGACAGTCGCTCGGCAACGTCTTGGAGTCCGGGCATGTGGATCGGTTTGCGCCGCGGCGGGTTCGGTGTGCTGGCACCGGCTCGGTTCGCCAGCGTGACGGCCTCCTCGGTGGCTCGCACCGACAGACCCTCGGCGACAATCCGGCTCGCCAGTTCCTCCTGTGCATCCGGCCCAGCCTCTAGCGACAGCAGCGCACGCGCATGACCAGCCGACAACACCCCTGCGGCGACCCGCCTCTGAACCGGGATCGGCAGCTTGAGCAGCCGGATCATGTTGGTGATCAACGGGCGCGACCGGCCGATGCGTGCGGCCAGTTCATCGTGGGTGACGCCGAATTCATCGAGGAGCTGTTGGTAGGCGGCGGCCTCCTCCAGCGGGTTCAACTGGACGCGATGAATGTTTTCCAACAGGGCGTCGCGCAGCAGACTGTCGTCACCGGTTTCGCGCACGATGGCGGGAATCGTGGTCAGGCCGGCCTCTTGGGCAGCGCGCCAACGTCGCTCCCCCATCACGATTTGGTAGTGCGCACCGCTTGGCGTCGGCCCGATCGCTCGCACGACGATTGGCTGCAAGAGCCCGAACTCGCGGATCGAGTGCACCAATTCCTGTAGTGCCTCTTGGTCGAAAACCTGGCGCGGCTGCCGGGGATTGGCCTCGATGTCCGACGGGGCGATCTCGCGGTACACCGCACCCATCGGGCTGGCGTCGAGCGCGGGCCCGCCGATCACGACGTCGGCGGTCGCCGACCCCATGCGTGGGCCGAACGACGGTCCGGACTCACCATCGGCGGGACCGGTGGGAATCAGCGAAGCCAGTCCGCGTCCAAGGCCGCCCTTCCGGCGTGACGGCTGCGTCATGGTCGTCCCCTCCCGGCTGATGGTCGATCACGATCGGCCAGTTCACGACTGGCATCGAGGTAGCTCATTGCTCCCCGCGAACCGGGATCGTAATCGATGATCGTCATGCTGTAGCCCGGCGCCTCCGATACCTTGACGCTGCGGGGAATCACCGTCCGCAATACCTTGCTCCCGAAATACCGGCGGACCTCTTCAGCCACCTGATCGGCCAGCTTCGTGCGTCCGTCGTACATCGTCAGGATCACCGTGGTGACTTCGAGTTCGGGGTTGAGGTGCGCCTTCACCATCTCGATGTTGCGCATCAGCTGTGAGACGCCCTCCAGCGCGTAATACTCACACTGAATCGGGATCAGCACTTCGGGGGCGGCGACCAGTGCGTTGATGGTGAGCAGTCCCAACGATGGGGGGCAGTCGACAAAGACGTAATCGAAGTCCAGGTTGTCCAGCTCGGCGAGCGCGGTACGCAACCGGTTTTCCCGCGCCACCATACTCACCAGTTCGATTTCGGCGCCGGCGAGATCGATCGTCGCCGGGACGCAGAACAGTCGCTCGCTATGCGGGCTGCGCCGGATCGCCTGCCGCAGCGACACTTCGCCGATGAGCACTTCATAGGACGACGGCGTCCCGGATTGCCGTTCGGTGATGCCCAACGCCGTGCTCGCGTTGCCCTGCGGGTCGAGATCGATGACGAGCGTCTTGAGCCCCTGAACGGCAAGGGCGGCGGCAAGATTGACCGCGGTGGTCGTCTTGCCCACACCGCCCTTCTGGTTGGCGACCGTGAACAGGCGCCGCTGGTGTGGTCGCGGTAACGGTTCGTGAGTGGTGTGCAGGACACGCATGGCGCGTTCGGCTGCGGCGCCGATTGGGGTGTCGATTTCGGTTGATGTTTCACGTGAAACATTCACCGTGGGATTGTGCGTTGTTTCCGCCGCCGACGCCAACTCGGTGGCCAGCAGCGCCGTCGAGGCACCGCGACCGACTGGGTTGGCACCCCCAAAGGTCCTCGCCGAGCGAGCGGTAACCGTAGACTGCGCCCCGGATACCGGCGGTGTGGCGGCTACGGCCGGCGCTTCCGCACCGGGTGCGTCTACCGAAAAGGGCGACTCCGGCCGATCCCGCCGGCCGGGAGAGATCCCCGCCTGCCCTGCAGGAGCAGCTGGGGTCGATACAGCGGCACACCGGGGCGGATTCATATTGTTACTCCGTCCGGTGATTGCCCACGATCCGGTCGGTTCTGACCTTCTCGCCGTGCCACCACCACGGTTGCGGTTGGCCTTAAATAGTTCGCGCCACATTCCACTACCCTGACATCACCCACACCCGATAGGGCCATTACACGCCGATACTTCTCCACTTCATCGGCGGCTCGCTCTCCTTTGATCGCAAGCATTCGCCCGTCATGCTTCAGCAACGCCATACTCCACTTCGTCAGCTTGTCCAATGGGGCCACCGCCCTTGACACCGCGACATCGCAGGCGCCAAGTCGCTTTCGTATCGCCGGGTCCTCGGCCCGGCCCCGGACCACCTCCACCGGCAGCGCTAGGTCCGCGACGAGCTCGTGCAGAAAGTCGCTGCGCCGCAGCAGCGGTTCGAGAAGAATGATCCGAAGGTCGGGGCGTGCCAGAGCCAGCGGCACGCCGGGCAGTCCGGCACCACTGCCGATATCAACTACCCGCTCACCCGGATTGACGAGCTCGCCGACGACCGCGCAGTTCAATAGATGTCGCTCCCAGACACGTTCGGCTTCACGTGGGCCCAGTAACCCGCGCTCGACACCGCAGCCCGCCAACCAGTCGGCGTATCTCCGGGCGAGTCCAAGCCGGTCGCCAAAGATCGCCATCGGGATCCCGGACTGGTCGGGGTGCAAGGGTTCCAATGCGGGTCGCAACAGCCGGGCCGGCTCGGGAGAATGTTCATGTTTCACGTGAAACAATCTCCGATCTTCCGCGCTCTGCCGATGGCCCTGTCCGCCTGTCCACCGGAACTACATAGCTGTAACTCCCCGACTCGACGTCGCGGGGCGATCGCGGTCGGATAACGGGTTAGTCGCGCAGCACCACGACTCGCCGCGACGGCTCCGCGCCCTCGCTTTCGCTGTGTACACCGGGCACTGCGGCGACCGCATCGTGGACGATCTTGCGCTCGAACGGCGTCATCGGCGCGAGCTCCTGGCGTTCACCGCTCTCGGCAACGCGCCGTGCCACCCTTTCCCCCAAGGCCGCCAATTCTTCTCGACGACGCCGGCGCCAGCTTGCGATGTCCAGCATCAATCGACTCCGCACCCCGGTCTTCTGGTGCACTGCCAGTCGCGTCAGCTCCTGCAGAGCATCCAGCACCTCTCCCCCGCGACCCACCAGCTTATTCAGATCGTTGCTGCCGTCGATACTGACCACCGCGCGATTACCCTCGACGTCCAGGTCGATATCGCCGTCGAAGTCCAACAGGTCCAACAGCTCTTCCAAGTAGTCCCCGGCGATCTCGCCCTCGGCGACCAACCGCTCTTCCAGATCGGTCTCGTCACCATCGGCATCGGCCGGCATCACGTCTTCCGCGTCTGGCACATCCCCCACCGCCGGATTGCTCTCAATGTCAAGCTCGGTGGTTTCGGCATCAGTCATGGCTCTTCTCCCTCACTCACGGGTCAGTGTTGGCGATGTTTCGCGGCATTCTGCTGAGGTTTCTGGGCGGTCGTGCCGCTCGTCCCGCAAAGGCTGTGACGCGCTTTACCGCTTGCGCTTCTTGGGCCGCGCACCCGGGCGCGGTGTACGGCCGGCGGGAGCGTTGTTGCGGCCGGCCTGAGGCTGCTTGCCGGCCTGCGTTCGCGGCGCCCTCTCGGACTTCCCCTCCGAGCCCAGATCGGCAGAACCCGTCTCCTTCACGCCGCCGTCGACATCCGAGTCGGCCGCCGCCTCGGTGACAGACCCGTCAACGGAGGCAGACGCCGACTTGGGCAGTCGCTTCGGCTTGGCTCCCGGGGCAGGTGCGTTGGCCGCCCTGCGCTGCAACACTTCCTGTCTCTTGGCCTCGTCCTCTTTTTCGATCATCCCGAACACGTAGTGCTGCTGGCCAAACGTCCAGATGTTGTTCGAAAACCAGTAGAGGATGATCGCCAGCGGCAGGAACGGACCACCGACGACCACGCCCAGCGGGAACACATAGAGCGCCAACTTGTTCATCATCGCGGTCTGCGGGTTGGCCGCCGCCTCCGGGCTCTGCCGGGCAATGGATGCCCGGCTGTTGAAGTACGTCGCGATGCCGGCCAGGATCATGACCGGTACGCCGACCGCAATCACGGCAGGCCGACTGAAATCGATAAACGCATCCAGCCCACCGCGTTGAGTCATCGAGGCCCCGATCGGGGCGCCAAACAGGTTGGCGTCCAGGAAGTGGCCCACGTCGGTCGGGGTAAAGACGTAATTGCCGGTGAGCCGGTTCTCCAGCACCGACATCTGCGGCTGGCCGAAGCCGCCCGTCGTCCGGTTGAACGAGCGCAACACGTGGTACAGGCCCAAAAACACCGGGATCTGTGCCAGCATCGGCAAGCAACCCAGGATCGGATTGAACCCGTGTTCTCGTTGCAGCTTCTGCATCTCCATCGCCATGCGCTGGCGATCCTTGCCGTATTTCTTCTGCAGCGCCTTGATCTGCGGCTGGAGTTCTTGCATCTGGCGAGTGGTACGGATCTGCCGAACGAATGGTTTGTAGAGCAGCGCACGCAGCGTGAACACCAGGAACATCACCGACAGGGCCCACGCGAAGAAGTTCGACGGCCCGAAGATCAGCGCGAACAGCTTGTACCAGACCCACATGATCCACGACACCGGGTAGTAGACGAAGTCGAGGCTGAAGAAATCAAACAAAAGACTCACTCTTCCCTTGCTTCGCCGGCAGGTCCCCGCGGACATCGCAGTCCGAACATCCCCGGCGCTCTGGTATGGGATCCCATCCTCCCCGATGCCAGGGTCCGCACTTCGCGAGCCTGGCTACGGTCAGCCAACTGCCCCGGATCAGACCGTATTCGGTCAGCGCATCCACGGCGTACTGGCTGCAGGTCGGGACGAAACGACACGAGGCCGGCCGTAGCGGAGACACCATGTGCCGATAGAGATTGATCATGAAAATCAGTCCGCGGGCTGTCCATCGCCCGGTGGCCTTCGCCACCCGCGCGGGACTCCACGCCGACTGGGTCACCGGACAGTACCCCCCGATTCGAATGCGCGGCGTAAACCGCGGCGCAGCTGCTGTTCCAGCCACACCGACGAGACGTACCGACTGCTCGGCAGTGCCCGGATCACCACTTGGTCGCACGGATGCAAGTTGCCCAACAACGGCCGGGCAACGTGTCGCAACCGACGTGCCACCCGATGACGTTCGACCGCGGTACCCACCGATTTGGCGATGATCAATCCCACCCGCGGACCGCTGCAGTCCTTCGATTGGTCACCTCGACGGACGTGGACGACCACGTCGGGCTGTACGGTTCGAATCCCATACTTGACGGTTGCGTCGAACTCCGTTGACCGCCTCATGCGGTTGCGTGCGGACAGCACCGCTAAGAAACCTGACGCGACGATCAGGCAGTCAGTGCGCGGCGGCCCTTACGGCGCCGGCCGGAGACGATGGCTCGCCCGGCCCGGGTACGCATCCGCAGTCGAAAACCATGAACGCGGGCTCGGCGCCGGTTGTTCGGCTGGAAGGTCCGCTTGCCCTTGGCCACGGCGTTCTCCTCGATCTGTCTCGCATACCATCCGCCCGCTCAATCTCGCACAGTCGGCGGCCGGAGGTAGTCTGGCTGCTGGCCGGCGCGGTCCCCGGAGACATGATCCAGGTCGCAGCCGTATCGCCGACTTTCGGGCGACTGTTTGAGGGTACTGACGAGGCTTCGCCTGGTCAAACCTGGCCCGTCCCAACAGACTCAGGCCGAACCCGCCCGCCACCGAAAGATGGCTGCCCCTAACGCACTCCATATTGCACGCACATCCAAAGACGACCAACGGAAAACGAAAGAACTGTTGGCAGCCGCACCGAAAACTGTTAGCTTCGGGCAGTGCTGTTTCGGACTGAAACGGCGGCCGACGATGAAGCGAGGATGGCGGATCGACTAGCTGCCCCGACAGCCGGGTGGTTGGATGCAGCGCGGAGATCGCGGGCCGTGGCCGAAAGGTTACGGAACGTAGTCGACCGTCCTTTCCACAACTGTGGATAACCATGTGGACAGCTTGCTTGTCGCCGACAATTGCACCTCGATGTCGGACCAGGGGGATGCGTCGTTGACCGATGATCCCGGGTCCGGCTTTGCCTCGGTGTGGAATGCGGTCGTCTCCGAACTCAACGGGGAACTCAACGCTGACGGCATCGCGGGCACTGGCACCACCCTCACCACTCCCCTCACCCCCCAGCAACGAGCATGGTTGAACCTCGTCCAACCACTCACCATCGTCGAGGGGTTTGCGTTGTTGTCGGTCCCAAGCAGCTTCGTCCAAAACGAGATCGAGCGTCACCTGCGTACCCCGATCACCGACGCGTTGAGTCGACGACTCGGCCACCAAATCCAACTCGGTGTTCGCATCGCGCCACCTCCGCCCACCGCTCACGCCGACGAGGGCGGGCAGTCCGCCGATGATCCCAGCCTGGAAATGTCCCGGGACACATCACCCGAAACCGCCGGAGACAACGACGACCCCGACGAGACCGCTGGCAGCCCTCGACCCAGTTGGCCCACCTACTTCACCAAGCGCCCGTCGGGTACCGATACGGTCGCCGCCACCGGTGGCACCAGCCTCAACCGCCGCTACACTTTCGACACCTTCGTGATCGGCGCCTCCAATCGGTTCGCGCACGCCGCCACCCTGGCCATCGCCGAAGCACCGGCACGCGCCTACAACCCCCTCTTCATCTGGGGCGAGTCGGGACTTGGGAAAACTCACCTCTTGCACGCGGCCGGCAATTACACGCAGCGACTGTTCCCAGGGATGCGGGTCAAGTACGTCTCCACCGAGGAATTCACCAACGACTTCATCAACTCCTTGCGCGACGACCGCAAGGTCGCCTTCAAGCGCAGCTACCGCGACGTCGACGTGTTGCTGGTCGATGACATCCAGTTCATCGAAGGCAAAGAAGGCATTCAGGAAGAGTTCTTCCACACCTTCAACACGCTGCACAACGCGAACAAGCAGATCGTCATCTCCTCCGACCGGCCACCCAAACAACTCGCCACGCTCGAAGACCGGCTGCGGACCCGGTTCGAATGGGGCCTGATCACCGATGTGCAGCCCCCGGAGTTGGAGACCCGCATCGCCATCTTGCGCAAGAAGGCGCAGATGGAACGGCTCGCGGTGCCCGACGATGTGCTAGAACTCATCGCCAGCAGCATCGAACGCAACATCCGCGAACTCGAGGGTGCACTGATCCGGGTCACCGCATTCGCTTCGCTGAACAAGACCCCGATCGACAAAGCCCTGGCTGAGATAGTGCTGCGCGACCTCATCGCCGACGCCACCGCCATGCAGATCAGTGCGGCGACCATCATGGCCGCCACCGCCGAGTATTTCGACACCACGGTCGAAGAGCTGCGCGGACCGGGCAAGACCCGATCGCTGGCCCAGTCCCGACAGATCGCGATGTATCTCTGCCGTGAACTCACCGATCTGTCTCTGCCCAAGATCGGTCAGGCATTCGGCCGCGACCACACCACGGTCATGTACGCCCAACGCAAGATCTTGTCCGAAATGGCCGAACGCCGCGAAGTCTTCGATCATGTCAAAGAGCTCACGACAAGGATCCGTCAGCGCTCCAAGCGATGAACTCGGTCCATTTCCGGCCACCTTCTGCAAAAAAACTTCTCTCCCGCCAGTCACAGCAGCCACACCATCGGGTGTGGGTAGTTGTGTGCACAGCCACTCGAAACTGGATTGCACACTTCGGCCTGCCGTTGCACACCTGCCGATTCATCCCCAGCAGCTCACACGGCCCACACAGCCCGCAACGTCGTCATCCACATCCCAGTTCGCCGCCTAGCAGCACCGACGCCTGGCCATCCCCAGAACTCACACCCCTTATTACTGTTATTGAGATCTATTCCAAGGTTGTCCTTAGAAGAACGGGTCTGGGGACACCGCCCACACAGGGTCCCTCGCGAGGGTGCGCAGCCCGACATGTCAGCGTTGACGATTAGCTTTCAACTTGGGGCCAGACGTTCTACGGTTGTTGTTCGACTGCCGTTGCGGCGTTACGTCACCGGCGGTCGCGATGCCGGCGGCGGGAGCTGGCTCACGGATCCAGGGATCGAACTCACTGTTAGGTGAAGGGACGCAATGGACGCGGCTACGACCCAGACTGGTCTCACCGACTTGAAGTTTCGCTTGGTGAAGGAGTCGTTCGCCGAGGCGGTGTCGTGGGTGGCGAAGAATCTGCCGACCAGGCCGGCCGTGCCGGTGCTTTCAGGTGTGTTGTTGACGGGCTCAGACGACGGGCTGACAATTTCCGGATTCGATTACGAGGTTTCCGCCGAAGTACAGGTTGCTGCCGAAATAGCTTCTCCGGGAAGCGTTTTGGTTTCAGGCCGGCTGTTGTCCGACATTACGCGCGCCTTGCCCAACAAGCCGGTCGATTTCTACGTCGACGGCAACCGGGTCGCCTTGACCTGCGGAAATGCCAGGTTCTCGCTGCCGACCATGGCGGTGGAGGACTACCCGACGCTGCCGACGTTGCCCGATGACACCGGCACGTTGCCGTCAGATCTGTTCGCCGAGGCCATCAGCCAGGTCGCCATCGCGGCCGGCCGTGACGACACACTGCCGATGTTGACCGGCATCCGCGTCGAGATCTCGGGTGAGACGGTTGTTTTGGCGGCAACCGACAGGTTCCGCCTGGCGGTACGCGAATTGACCTGGACCGCGTTGTCGCCTGAGGTCGAAGCGTCGGTGCTGGTACCGGCCAAGACCTTGGCCGAGGCCGCCAAAGCCAACAGTGACGGATCTGATGTCCGGTTGTCATTGGGTGCCGGCACGGGCGTCGGCAAGGACGGGCTGCTGGGGATCAGCGGTAACGGCAAGCGCAGCACAACGCGGCTGCTGGACGCGGAGTTTCCGAAATTTCGCCAACTGCTGCCGGCCGAGCACACCGCGGTGGCCACCGCGGATGTGGCGGAATTGACCGAAGCGATCAAACTGGTCGCGCTGGTTGCCGATCGTGGCGCGCAGGTCCGTATGGAATTCGCCGAAGGGACGCTGCGGCTTTCCGCCGGCGCCGACGATGTCGGACGAGCCGAGGAAGACCTTGCTGTCGACTTCGCCGGTGAACCGTTGACGATCGCGTTCAACCCGACATATCTGACCGACGGTCTGGGGTCGTTGCATTCCGAGCGGGTGTCGTTTGGTTTCACCACCCCGGGAAAACCCGCTCTGCTGCGTCCCGCATCAGCCGAGGATGGCACGCCGACGGGTAATGGTCCCTTCCCGGCGGTGCCGACGGACTACGTCTACCTGCTGATGCCGGTTCGGTTGCCGGGCTGATCGTTGTGGTGCCGAAGTAGGTGTACGTCCGGCATTTGGGATTGCGTGATTTCCGTTCGTGGGCGCACGCGGACCTCGAATTGCATCCGGGGCGGACCGTGTTCGTTGGTCCGAACGGCTTTGGAAAGACGAATCTCATTGAGGCACTGTGGTATTCGAGCACTTTAGGTTCACATCGGGTCGGCACCGACGCGCCGCTGATTCGGGCCGGCGCCGACCGTGCGGTGATCTCGACGATCGTGGTCAGCGACGGTCGGGAATGCGCGGTGGACCTCGAGATCGCCGCCGGACGGGCGAACAAGGCCCGGCTGAACCGGTCACCGGTGCGCAGCACTCGTGAAGTGGTCGGGGTGTTGCGAGCGGTGCTGTTCGCTCCCGAGGATTTGGCATTGGTCCGCGGGGATCCGGCAGAACGACGCCGCTACCTCGACGATTTGGCCACAGTGCGCCGCCCGGCCGTGGCCGCGGTGCGGGCCGACTACGACAAGGTGCTGCGGCAGCGTACCGCGCTATTGAAATCGGTAGCGGGCGCGCGGTATCGAGGCGACCGCGGGGTGCTGGACACCCTGGATGTCTGGGATAGCCGGCTGGCCGAGCACGGCGCCGAATTGATGGCCGCCCGTATGGATTTGGTGAGTCAATTGGCCCCGGAGGTAGCGAAGGCCTATCAACTGCTCGCGCCGGAGTCACGCACGGCGTCCATCGAGTACCGCGCCAGCATGACGTCGGTCCTCCCCGGATCCGACGAACCTGACGGGACTGCCGATCGCGGGTGCCTCGAGGCCCGGCTGTTGGCGGCACTGGCCGCGCGTCGTGATGCCGAGGTAGAACGTGGGGTATGTCTGGTCGGCCCGCACCGCGACGACCTGGAATTGCGGTTGGGCGACCAGCCCGCCAAAGGTTTTGCCAGCCATGGGGAGTCGTGGTCGATGGCGGTCGCGCTGCGGCTGGCCGCCTATGAATTGTTGCGGGTCGAGGGTAGTGACCCGGTGTTGTTGTTGGACGACGTTTTTGCCGAGCTGGATACCAGGCGCCGTAGGGCCCTGGCGAGCGTGGCGGAGTCGGCCGAACAGGTTGTGGTGACCGCGGCGGTGCCGGAAGACATTCCGGCGGGTTGGGACGCGAAACGGGTGCAGATCGACTTGCGTGAGGGTGACGATGGACGAATATCGGTGGTGTCCGCATGAACGGTGAGCAATCGAGCCCGGAGCACACCCAACAACCCGACAACGGTATCGACCTGGTTCGACGTACCCTCGCAGAGGCTCGGGCCGCCGCTCGTGCCCGGGGACGGGATCTCGGGCGCGGGCCGGTGGCGCAGCCTGTTTCATCGCGACGCGTCGCCGGACAGCGCCGAAGCTGGTCGGGTCCGGGACCCGATGTTCGCGATCCGCAACCGTTGGGCAGGCTGGCCCGCGAACTGGCGAAGAAGCGCGGTTGGTCCGGACGTGTCGCCGAAGGCACCGTGCTGGGCCAGTGGGCCGCGGTGGTCGGCCAGCAGATCGCCGACCATGCGACTCCGACCTCGCTGGACGACGGTGTGCTCAGCGTGACCGCCGAATCGACCGCATGGGCCACGCAGTTGCGGATCATGCAGTCCCAACTACTGGCCAAAATCGCTGCTGCGGTGGGTAACGGAGTGGTGACCACGCTGAAAATCACCGGTCCGGCCGCACCGTCGTGGCGCAAAGGGCCGCGACACATCGCCGGTAGGGGGCCTCGCGACACCTATGGCTAGCCCATGACCCGGGTCGATCAAGCGGCGGCCCGAGCTCCCTGTCGTCCACGTCTGAAATCCACCAGGACGAAGCGGACCCGTATCCCCGACGTCCGGACGCGTCCTCCAACAAGATATTGAGCGCACGGCGCAGTTAGATAGGTGGAAACGCACCTAGAGAATCGGTGCGGACAGGTGCTCACGGTAGAGTAGATATACGACCCGCTGCGGTGACTGGACCGCTCGCATGTGCAACCCCGAGGAGAACATTCGGACCGTGGCTGCCCAGAAGAAGAAGGCCCAAGACGAATACGGCGCTGCATCCATCACGATTCTCGAGGGACTAGAGGCCGTCCGCAAACGCCCCGGCATGTACATCGGCTCGACCGGTGAGCGCGGCCTGCACCATCTCATTTGGGAGGTGGTCGACAACGCGGTCGATGAGGCAATGGCCGGTTACGCGGCCACCGTCACCGTGGTGCTGCTCGAGGATGGCGGTGTCGAGGTGACCGACGACGGCCGCGGAATCCCGGTTGCGATGCACGCCTCCGGAATACCGACCGTGGACGTGGTGATGACCCAGCTGCACGCCGGCGGGAAGTTCGATTCCGACGCCTACGCGATTTCGGGCGGACTGCACGGTGTCGGTGTCTCGGTGGTCAACGCACTGTCCACCCGGCTGGAGGTGGAGATCAAACGCGACGGCTATGAGTGGTCGCAAGTCTACGAGAAATCCGAGCCGATGGGACTCAAGCAAGGCGCGCCGACGAAGAAGACCGGCACGACGGTACGATTCTGGGCCGACCCCAACGTTTTTGAGACCACCGAGTACGACTTCGAAACCGTCGCACGACGGTTGCAGGAGATGGCGTTTCTCAACAAGGGGCTCACCATCAACCTGACCGATCAGCGGGTCAGCCAAGACGAGGTCGTCGACGAGGTGGTCAGCGACGTCGCCGAGGCCCCGAAGTCGGCCAGGGAGAAGGCGGCCGAATCCGCCGCCCCGCACAAGGTCAAGAAGCGCACCTTCCACTATCCCGGAGGGCTGGTTGATTTCGTCAAGCACATCAACCGCACCAAGAATGCCATCCATAGCAGCATCGTCGACTTCTCCGGTAAGGGCCCCGGCCACGAGGTGGAGATCGCGATGCAGTGGAATGCCGGGTACTCGGAGTCAGTGCACACCTTCGCCAACACCATCAACACCCATGAGGGTGGGACTCACGAAGAGGGGTTCCGCAGCGCGCTGACCTCCGTGGTGAACAAGTACGCCAAGGACCGCAAACTACTCAAGGACAAGGACCCCAACCTCACCGGCGACGACATCCGGGAAGGGTTGGCCGCGGTGATTTCGGTGAAAGTCAGCGAGCCGCAGTTCGAAGGTCAGACAAAGACGAAACTGGGCAACACCGAGGTGAAGTCGTTCGTGCAGAAGGTGTGCAACGAACAGCTCACCCATTGGTTCGAGGCCAACCCCGCCGATGCCAAAACCGTTGTCAACAAGGCAGTTTCATCAGCGCAGGCCAGGATTGCCGCTCGCAAGGCGCGGGAGTTGGTGCGCCGCAAGAGCGCAACCGATCTGGGCGGACTGCCGGGGAAATTGGCCGACTGCCGCTCGACCGACCCGCGCAAGTCCGAATTGTATGTGGTGGAGGGTGATTCGGCCGGCGGCTCGGCGAAGAGCGGCCGCGACTCGATGTTCCAGGCCATCCTGCCGTTGCGCGGCAAGATCATCAACGTCGAGAAGGCCCGCATCGACCGGGTGTTGAAGAACACCGAAGTCCAGGCGATCATCACCGCGCTGGGTACCGGAATCCACGACGAATTCGACATCGCGAGACTGCGTTACCACAAGATTGTGCTGATGGCCGACGCAGACGTCGACGGCCAGCACATCTCGACGTTGTTGTTGACGTTGTTGTTCCGCTTCATGCGTCCGCTGATCGAGAACGGGCACGTGTTCTTGGCCCAGCCGCCGTTGTACAAACTGAAATGGCAACGTTCCGACCCCGAATTCGCCTACTCCGATCGCGAGCGTGACGGGTTGCTGGAGGCAGGGCTCAAGGCCGGCAAGAAGATCAACAAGGAAGACGGCATCCAGCGCTATAAGGGCCTGGGCGAAATGGATGCCAAGGAATTGTGGGAAACCACCATGGACCCGTCGGTGCGGGTACTGCGTCAAGTCACGTTGGACGACGCCGCGGCCGCCGACGAGCTGTTCTCCATCCTGATGGGTGAGGACGTGGATGCACGCCGAAGCTTTATCACCCGCAACGCCAAGGACGTTCGCTTCCTAGATGTCTAAAGCGTGCCCGCGCACCGTTGCAAACGAGGAATAGATGACAGACACGACGCTGCCGCCCGACGATTCTGCCGAGCGGATCGAGCCGGTCGACATTCAGCAGGAGATGCAGCGCAGCTACATCGATTACGCGATGAGCGTCATCGTCGGCCGCGCCCTGCCGGAAGTGCGCGACGGACTCAAGCCGGTGCACCGGCGAGTGCTGTACGCGATGTACGACTCGGGGTTCCGTCCGGATCGCAGCCACGCCAAGTCGGCACGGTCGGTCGCCGAGACGATGGGCAACTACCATCCGCACGGCGACGCGTCGATCTACGACACCCTGGTGCGGATGGCGCAGCCCTGGTCGCTGCGCTATCCGCTGGTCGACGGTCAGGGCAACTTCGGTTCGCCGGGCAACGATCCACCGGCGGCGATGCGCTACACCGAGGCCCGGCTGACCCCGCTGGCCATGGAGATGCTGCGTGAAATCGACGAGGAGACAGTCGATTTCATCCCCAACTACGACGGCCGCGTGCAGGAACCGACGGTGCTGCCCAGCCGGTTCCCCAACCTGCTGGCCAACGGTTCCGGCGGCATCGCGGTGGGCATGGCCACCAACATCCCGCCGCACAACCTGCGCGAACTCGCCGACGCGGTGTTCTGGGCGCTGGACAATTACGACGCCGACGAAGAGACGACGCTGGCCGCGGTCATGGAGCGGGTCAAGGGTCCCGACTTCCCCACCGCCGGACTGATCGTCGGATCCCAGGGCATCGCCGACGCGTACAAGACCGGTCGCGGTTCCATCCGGATGCGCGGAGTCGTTGAGGTGGAAGAAGATTCGCGCGGCCGGACGTCGCTGGTAATCACCGAGCTGCCGTATCAGGTCAACCACGACAACTTCATCACCTCGATCGCCGAGCAGGTCCGCGACGGCAAGCTTGCCGGCATCGCCAACATCGAAGACCAGGGCAGCGAACGGGTCGGTGTGCGCATCGTCGTCGAGCTCAAACGCGACGCCGTGGCCAAGGTGGTGCTCAACAACCTCTACAAGCACACGCAGTTGCAGACAAGCTTCGGCGCCAACATGCTGTCCATCGTCGACGGGGTGCCGCGCACGCTGCGGCTCGACCAGATGATCCGCTACTACGTCGAGCACCAACTCGACGTCATCATCCGGCGCACCCGCTACCGGCTGCGAAAAGCCAACGAGCGGGCCCACATTCTGCGCGGGCTGGTCAAAGCGCTCGACGCGCTGGACGAAGTGATCGCGCTGATCCGGGCGTCGGAGACCGTCGACATCGCCCGGGCCGGGTTGATCGAGCTGCTCGACATCGACGAGATCCAGGCCCAGGCGATCCTCGACATGCAGCTGCGGCGTTTGGCGGCACTGGAACGTCAGCGCATCGTCGACGACCTCGCCAAGATCGAGGCCGAGATCGCCGACTTGGAAGACATCCTGGCCAAGCCCGAGCGACAGCGCGGCATCGTGCGCGACGAACTCGGTGAGATCGTCGACAAGCACGGCGACGACCGTCGCACCCGGATTGTCGCCGCCGACGGCGACGTCAGCGACGAAGACCTGATCGCCCGCGAGGACGTCGTCGTCACCATCACCGAAACCGGCTATGCCAAACGCACCAAGACCGATCTGTACCGCAGCCAAAAGCGCGGCGGCAAGGGCGTACAGGGCGCCGGTCTCAAGCAGGACGACATCGTCGCGCACTTCTTCGTCTGCTCGACCCACGACTGGATTTTGTTCTTCACCACCCAGGGCCGGGTGTACCGGGCCAAGGCCTACGAGTTGCCGGAGGCCTCGCGCACCGCGCGGGGCCAGCACGTCGCCAACCTGTTGGCCTTCCAGCCCGAGGAGCGCATCGCCCAGGTCATCCAGATCCGGGGTTACGAGGATGCGCCGTATCTGGTGCTGGCCACCAAGAACGGGCTGGTCAAAAAGTCCAAGCTGACCGACTTCGACTCCAACCGCTCCGGCGGCATCGTGGCGATTAACCTGCGCGATGGCGACGAGCTGGTCGGGGCGGTGCTGTGCTCGGCCGAGGACGACCTGTTGCTGGTTTCGGCCAACGGGCAGTCGATCCGGTTCTCGGCCACCGACGAGGCGCTACGCCCGATGGGCCGGGCCACCTCCGGGGTACAGGGCATGCGATTCAACGCCGACGACCGGCTGCTGTCGCTGAACGTGGTCCGCGAAGGCACCTATCTGCTGGTCGCCACGTCCGGCGGGTACGCCAAACGCACCGCGATCGAGGAGTACCCGGTGCAGGGCCGCGGCGGCAAAGGGGTACTGACCGTGATGTATGACCGTCGGCGCGGCAGGCTGGTCGGAGCGTTGATCGCCGACGACGACAGCGAGCTGTACGCAATCACCTCCGGAGGTGGCGTCATCCGGACGGCGGCACGACAGGTTCGCAAGGCGGGACGTCAGACCAAGGGTGTCCGCTTGATGAACCTGGGCGAGGGCGACACCCTGTTGGCCATCGCACGCAACGCCGAGGAAAGCGAGGAGGCGGTCGCAGAAACCGACGACGGCAACGGCTCGGCCAAGTAGCACATAGCCGCGGCGAAGCCCAGCGACGTTCCGGCTATGTCGCGGTCCGTCCGGCCCGGCCGGCAGCGCGTCGTGCGGCCTCCTCGTGTTCGGCGGCGCTGACGACGACCGCATCGGACCCGGGGTACACCGTCGCCTCGTGCCCGGTCACCAGCCAACGCACCACGTATGGCGGCGAGCCGTCTTGGGAACGCACCTCGGTGATCTCGGCATGTTGGTCATGTCTTTCGGTGGTGGTGCCCTTGACCACGAGATAGTCGCCGACTTTTGCCTTCATCGCGCGCTTCCTTCCCGTCTTGTGACGACCCGTCTTGTGAGAACCGCCGATCTCTCCATGGTGCGCGCGGCGGTCGCCAAACGGAAGTGCGCGCGAAATCCACCGTTAGCGTCTATACGCTCCGTTGCGAGAGACCGCCGCGGCGCAAGTGATCCGGTGTCAGATCTCGATACGTGAACCGATGATCACTGTTCGGTCGAGCGGCAGGCTGAAATACGCGGCGGCGTCGGCGGTGATGTGCGACGTGGCGATGAACAGGCGCTTGCGCCAAGACGACATGGTGGCTTCCGCCCCGGCCGTCAATTCGATCTTCGACAAGAAGTAGGAAGCCGTGTCGACGTCGAGAAAGCCCTCCGTCTCCTTGGCGTCGAGCAGGCTCAGAGCGTGCGGGACGTTGGGCCTTTCCATGTATCCGAAGCGGGCGCTGACGTGAATGATTCCGTCCTGCGAGTAGCCGAGGCTGTCGATAGTCGTGCGTTCTGCATCCGGCACTCGCGGCACCGGCATCGTGTCGATCGACATGATGACGACGTTTTCGTGCAGGACGCGGTTGTGCTCGACGTTGGCTCGCATCGCCAGTGGCGCCGTCTTGGTGCCGCGGTTGAGGAATACCGCCGTTCCCGGAGTGCGCACCAGCGGCGGATCATATTGCCGTAGCTCCTCGACGAACTCCCGCAACGGCCCTTCGTCCCGCTCTCGCACCCGGGTGACGATCACCCGGCCCTGCTGCCAGGTGGTCATCACGGTGAACACGGCCAGGCCGATGAGTAGCGGTAGCCAGGCGCCGTGCACGAGTTTGGTCAGGTTGGCGGCCAGGAACATCAAATCGACCAGCAGCAACGCGCCGCCGCCGATCAGCACCAGCCATAGCGGAATGCCCCACCGGGTTCGGGCGATGTAGAGGAACAGCAGTGTAACGATCGTGATCGTTCCGGTGACGGCCATCCCGAACGCATAAGCCAGCGCCGCCGAGCTGCGGAACGCGAATACCAGGGTCAGCACGGCGACCATGAGCACGCCGTTGATCCACGGCACATAGATCTGACCGATCGTCGATGCCGAGGTGTGTTCGATGCGCAGCCGCGGCAGGTAGCCCAGCTGAGCGGCCTGGGATGCCACCGAATACGCACCGGTGATCACCGCCTGCGAGGCGATCACGGTTGCGGCCGTGGCGAGCAAAACCATTGGGATCCGCGCCCATTCCGGGCTGAGCAGAAAGAAGGGAGCTCGCACCGCGGTCTGGTCGCGAAGCACCAGCGCGCCCTGACCGAAATAACTCAGCGTGCATGCCGGCAGCACGAGAAGCATCCATCCGAGCGAGATGGACCGGCGACCAAAGTGACCCATGTCGGCATAGAGCGCCTCGGCTCCGGTGACCGACAGGACAACCGCCGCCAGAGAAAAGAAGGCGATGTGGAAGTGACCGGCCATGAACGCCAACGCATAGGTCGGCGACAGCGCCTTCAAAATCTCCGGGTTGTCGGCGACGCCGGATAACCCGCACGCGCCGATCACCACGAACCAGGCGATCATGACCGGTCCGAATAGCCGCCCGACCGCTTCGGTGCCGTGACGTTGCACGGCGAACAACGCCACGATGATTACCGCGGTAATGGGCACGATCCAATCTTTAAGACCTGGCTCGATCACCTTGAGACCCTCTACCGACGACAGCACGGATATCGCCGGGGTAATCATGCTATCGCCGAAAAACAGTGCCGCGCCGAAGATTCCCAACGCGGCCAACGTCTTCGCGGTGCGACGACCGCGCGCGCCGCCGCCGCGCCGGATCAAGGTGATCAGCGCCATGATGCCGCCTTCACCGTTGTTGTCGGCACGCATCACCAGTGTGATGTAGGTCAGCGTGACGATGATCATCACCGACCAGAAGATCAACGACACGATGCCAAAGACGTTGGCCTGGGTGATCGGCACGGGGTGTGGGTCGCTGGGGCTGAAGAGCGTCTGAATCGTGTAGATGGGGCTGGTGCCAATGTCGCCGAAGACAACGCCGAGCCCGCCGACGACCATGGCGACACTGGCCTGGGGCCCGCCGGTGGCCGACTGTAAAGGGGACGCGGTGTGCGAGTCCGCTTTCACGGCGAGTCCTCGTACTTTCGATTGTGACGGTTGCGGTGCGGCGGATCGATCGTAATCCGCGGATGCCCGGTCGGGCGCCGTCCGGCTAGACGGGCCGGACACCAGGTCGGCGGTGACACCGGGCTTGGCGGCTGCATCGGTGGCGTGGCGGCGATGTCGTCACCTCCCGGTGACGATCCGGATGGCGGATCCGCCGCCGAACACCACGGCAACTAGACTCAGCGACCTGGGTACACATGTTAGGAGTCGGGGTGACCTCACCGAACGAGCCGGGCGCCCCCAATACGGGCGACTTACCGAATGGGGATGCGGTGTCCGAGCGTGCCGGTGCACACCGGGCGACGACGGGCCGCGCGGCAGAGCCCGCAGACGCTGCGTCGCGGCACCGAGGCGGCGCCTGGCCGTCTCAGCCGGGGCAGTGGCAACCGAACGATCCGCCGACCGACGTGCGGCCACCCAGCCCGAGCTCGGCCGTCGACGCCCGGTTGAACCGCTTCATCACCGGTACCTCGGCGCCGTCGGGCGCCCCGTCCGGGGCGGTGAAAACCAGCCCACCGGAGCCCGACGACCTTCCGGCCCGCAATGACGGTCCACCGGTTGAGGCCTACGCCAGCGAGTTGCCCGATCTGTCGGGACCTATCCCTCGGGCACAGCGCAGGTCCGCGCCGGACCGTCCGGTCGACGCGCCGGCACCTGCTACCGCCGCGAGCCGTCCGGTGACCACCGAACCCCGGGAATCCCGGGTGCACGTTTCACCCCGGCGCGGCCGCGGACCGGTGCGGGCCAGCATGCAGATCCGGCGGATCGATCCATGGAGCACGCTGAAGGTGTCGCTGCTGCTGTCGGTGGCCCTGTTCTTCGTCTGGATGATCTCGGTGGCGTTCCTGTACCTGGTGCTCGGCGGCATGGGCGTGTGGGCCAAGCTCAACAGCAACGTCGGCGACCTGCTCAACAACACCAGCGGCAGCAGCGCGGAATTGGTCTCGAGCGGCACGATCTTCGGCGGCGCCGTACTGATCGGTTTGGTGAACATCGTTTTGATGACCGCGATGGCCACCATTGGGGCGTTCGTCTACAACCTCACCACGGATCTGATCGGCGGCATCGAGGTGACGCTGGCCGACCGGGATTAGCATTTTGGGGGTGGGGCGGCGATTGCGGTAATCTCGTCGCTCGGCCGTATCCGGAATCCGGGCCTATAGCTCAGGCGGTTAGAGCGCTTCGCTGATAACGAAGAGGTCGGAGGTTCGAGTCCTCCTAGGCCCACGACCATGTGCCCGTCAAGGTGTTGCGTGAGGCTCGCGTTATCACTGGCAGCAATCGCTGCGGTGGTGGCGGCGGTGCGGGCACGGCGCGGCGCCGAAGTGTGGCACGTGGCGCCGGATCCGGAGTCTGGTTACCCGTCTCGGGACGCGGTTCGCAATGACGAGGGGCCTTAGCTCAGTTGGTAGAGCACCGCCTTTGCAAGGCGGGTGTCAGGGGTTCGATTCCCCTAGGCTCCACAGGACAGCTCCACAGATCAAAAGCGCAGCGGCACCGTTTGACGCGCATCTACAGTGCCGGGATCTTGCCCTTGAACAGCCGCTGCGCGTTGCCGGCGGCGACTTTTCGTCGCAGCTCGTCGTCGAACGGGAAGTCGGCGAGGAACTTCGCGCCGGCCATGTTGTCGTCCATCGGATAATCGACCGAGAACATCACCCGATCGGCAGACATGACTTCCAGCGTGCAAGCAAACGCCGGCGCTGAGAAGTTGCCGCTGGTGGTCACATAGAAGTTCGAGCGCAGGTACTCCGACGGCAACCGGCGCAGTTTTCGGCCGGCGTCCGGATCACCGGCAAGGCCGTAGTAGCGGTCGATCCGGTGCGCGGCGAACGGCAGCATCTCGCCCAGGTGACCCAAGATCATCTGCAGCCGCGGAAAGCGGTCGAACAGGCCCGAGTAGATCAGCCGCAGCGCATGCGTGCCGGTCTCCACGCCGAAACCCCACGACGCCAGGTGCAGGCCGGCCCCGAGGTAGGGCTTGAACCAGGCGTCCATCACCGCGGGATGCGGCGTGGTCGGATGCAGATAGATCGGTGCCTGCAGCGCTTCGGCGGCTTCGAACAACCCGTAGTAGGCCGGGTCGTCGAGATAACGGCCCTGAGTGTGCCCGTTGATCAGCCCGCCGACGAAACCCAATTCGCTGACGGCGCGGTTCAACTCGGCCGCCGCGGCCCGCGGGTCCTGGGGCGCCAGGGTCGCGAACGCACCGAATCGGTCCGGCATCGCGGTGATCGTCTGGGCCAAGTCGTCATTGGCGCGACGCGCACTGTCGACGGCACGGTGGACGTCATCGTCGGCCTGCACGCCGGGGTCGAACAGCGAGAGGATCTGGAAGTCAATTTCCGCGGCGTCCATCTGCTCCAGCCGCAATGGTCCCCGGTCGTACAGCCGCTCGTAGGCGATGCGATTGTGCAGCCGAAGCCAGCTGCCGACGACATTGTCGGCGCTGACCGGATCCCACGCGTAATGCTCTTCCAACGCGATCAACGACATCGCATGCCTGGCCCGGTGATGCAGTGCCCTACGGGCGTGGCTGGACTTCTACACTCGGCGGGCGCGGCGAGGGCTCCGGGCGCGACGAGCGCCGCACGATGGTAAATGCCACCGCACCGCCCGCTACGACGACGACGGTTGCCGCTCCGGCGATCACCCACACCCGCTTCTTGTTGCCGCGGCGCTGGGACCGCCGTGCTTCTTGAAGTACCTGAGGCAGGTTTGCCACCACTTCCTGGGCAGCGGCCAGTTCCTGGGCGAGCGTTTCTTGAGCGGCGGCGATCTCGCGGGCCAGCCGGCCTTCTCGATACCGGCGACGAAGTTCCGAGGCGGTCGACTGCGCGGACTGAACTCCGAGTCCGACGACGCCACGGGTCACGTCCACGGGGCCAACCGTCGAATAGGTCAGGCCCCGGGTCAGTCGCTCTCTCGGCGTCAATCGGGTTTCCACCATCTCGCTCATCTGCCGCCTTTCTGGTTTCTGGCTGGTCGATGCCCTAGCCCAGAGCCACTCCGATACCCCCACACACTGCCACCACAAGGACGTCCGCGGGCCCATTGCCTCAATACCGCGCCGTTCGCGTCGGGTGACACCGGCTGCGGCCGCGCCACCGGGTAATGGCACACTGTGATCCCGTGACTAACAGCCCGTTTCAGACTGCCACCGCCACGCTGCACACCAACCGCGGAGACATCAAGGTCGCCCTCTTCGGAAACCACGCACCCAAGACCGTCGCCAACTTCGTCGGCCTGGCGCAGGGCACCAAAGATTACTCGACCCAAAATGCATCGGGAAGCACTTCCGGGCCGTTCTACGACGGCGCGGTCTTTCACCGGGTGATCAACGGCTTCATGATCCAGGGCGGTGACCCGACCGGCACCGGCCGCGGTGGGCCAGGCTACAAGTTCGCTGACGAGTTCCACCCCGAACTGCAATTCGACAAGCCCTACCTGCTGGCGATGGCCAACGCCGGGCCCGGCACCAACGGCTCACAGTTCTTCATCACCGTCGGCAAGACTCCGCACCTGAACCGGCGTCACACCATCTTCGGTGAGGTGACCGATCCGGAGTCGCAGCGCGTCGTCGACGCCATCGCGACCACACCCACCGACGGTAACGATCGGCCCACTGACCCAGTGGTGATCGAGTCGATCACCATCTCGTGAAACCGCCGCGCTACCCGCGCCCCGGGCCGGCATAGCCGGCCGCGGTAAGGGCGTCGAGCACGTTCAGCGGATCGGTCCCAAGATCCCAACGGGACAAGATGAACAGTCGGTCGTTGACCGTCTCGATCTCGAGAAGTCGAACGTTGCGCGCGTAACGCCGGAACTGAGAGATCCGGATGATCTTGATCTCGGGCCGTCGCAATAGCTGCGTCCGCAACCACCCGCGGATCGCCAGCCCCTCGCCGGTGATTGCCAGCTTCGGCCGTGCCCGCCAGGAAACGCCGGCAAACAAGATCAAACCCAGTGCGGCAACCATGGCCAGCACGCGTCCCGGCGGTTCTGTGACCAAGGTCACAGAACCGATAGCCATCAATACCCCGGCAACGCCGCAGCCAGCGATTCCCGCCGCCGGAGGCGACCATTGTGTTTGCTGCATGCGCTATCCAGACCCTCCGACCACCGCAGACCCGGTTATCCACAGACGCTATCAACAGTGGGGATAAACTACATCCATGTGATTGACGAACCACAACGTTGCTGGATCAGTAACCAACCCGACCTGAAATAAATTCATTTCGGGCGCGGTGCTGCTCAGTGCCACCGCATGGTGAGCAACAAACCGGTGATCATGAAAGCGAACGCGATGGCGTAGTTCCACGGGCCCAGATCCGCCATCCACTGCAGCGCCTTGGGGGCCTGACTGCCGAGTGCGGCCAACTGAAAGACCATCAACCACACGAGGCCGATCAGCATCAACCCAATGAACAACGAGACGAACCACACACTGGACGGTCCGACCTTTACTTTCACGGGCGTGCGGCTCACCGGCTTGACGGTGAAGTCGTTCTTCTTGCGGACCTTTGACTTGGGCATGTAATACCTCGGGATACCTCAACAACACGGTGAGCGGACAAAGTGCAACGATTGCGACTGCAGCTGCAGCCAAAGCTTGGCTACGAGACTAGCCCAACTGGCCTCGCGACCAGGAAACGGAGACGTGATGACCGATGAGCGCCGCTCGCCGTGGCGTTTCGGTGTTCCGCTGGTCTGCCTGCTCGCCGGGTTGTTGCTGGCCGCGACGCATGGGGTTTCCGGCGGCGCGGAGATTCGCCGTAGCGACGCGCCGCGGCTGGTCGACCTGGTCCGCCACGCCCAGTCGTCGGTGAACCGGCTGGATGCCCAGCGCGACGCGCTGACCAAACAGATCGAGACCACGCACACTCCGTCGTCGGATACTGCCTTGGCGGCGATGCTCAGGCGGGCCGCCGAACTGGCCGGTGTGGCCGGCATGGACCCGGTCCACGGCCCTGGCGTGGTAGTGACGCTCAACGATGCGCAGCGCGACGCCCATGGCCGCTTCCCGCGCGACGCCTCCCCCGACGACCTGGTGGTGCACCAGCAGGACATCGATGCCGTCTTCAACGCGGTGTGGAGCGCGGGCGCCGAGGCGATCCAGATGCAAGACCAGCGCATTATCGCGAGTTCGGTGGTGCGTTGCGTCGGCAACACCCTGCTGCTGAACGGACGCACCTACAGCCCGCCTTACACGATCACCGCGATCGGTAATCCCGCTGCGATCCAAGCAGCCTTGGCCGCGGCTCCGCTAGTGACCCTCTACAAGCAATACGTGGTCCGGTTCGGATTGGGCTACCACGAAGAGGTCAAGTCCGACGTACAGGTCGTCGGACATTCCGAACCGGTGCGGATGCACTTTGCGCAGCCGCTGGGGCCCGTGGGTTACTGAGGCCGGACGGTAACCTGTCACGATGCGGATTCTGGTCGTCGACAACTACGACAGCTTCGTGTTCAACCTGGTCCAATACTTGGGCCAGTTGGGCGTCGAGGCGCAAGTGTGGCGCAACGACGACGCCCGCCTCGCCGACGAGAGCGCCATCGCCGAGCAATTCGACGGTGTGCTGCTCAGTCCAGGCCCCGGCACGCCGGAACGCGCGGGGGCGTCGGTGAGCATGGTCGCGGCGTGCGCGGCGGCACGAACCCCGCTGCTGGGCGTGTGCCTGGGACACCAGGCCATCGGCGTGGCGTTCGGGGCCACCGTCGACCGCGCGCCGGAGTTGTTGCATGGCAAGACCAGCAGCGTCTACCACACGAATGTCGGTGTACTGCAAGGACTTCCGGACCCATTCACGGCAACCCGGTATCACTCGCTGACCATCCTTCCGGAATCGCTGCCGGCCGAGCTCGAGGTCACCGCCCATACCCGCAGCGGGGTGATCATGGGAGTGGGTCACCGCGAGTTGCCGATTCACGGTGTGCAGTTCCATCCGGAGTCGATCCTGACCGAGGGCGGACACCGGATGCTGGCCAACTGGCTGACCTATTGCGGCTGGGCGCGCGACGACACGTTGGTGCGCCGGCTGGAAAACGAAGTGCTCACCGCCGTCCGGCCGCACCTGCCGACCGCAGCGGCCGGCACAGCCGGGACTACTGACCGAACTTCAGCGTGATGATGCCGTCCCGGTTGACGCCGGAACCGGCGGGCGGGCTCTGGTAGACCACCCGGTTGTGCTGGGATCCGCCGGCGTCGACGTCGGGCCCCTTGTCCAGCACCCCGGTCCAGCCCAGTGCGCGTAGCCGGGGTTCGGCGTCGGTCCAGAACATTCCGGACAGGTCGGGCATGACGAATTGGTTGCCCTTGGACACTTGTAGTTCGATCACCGAATCGACCGGAACGGTGGTGCCGGCGGGTGGGTTGGTGCCGACCACGTCGCCCGCCGGCTTCGGGCTGTCCACCTGCGCTTGGCTGAACTTGGTGAAGCCGTAGACGTTGAGGTTCTTCTGCGCCAGGTCGACGGTCTGACCGGCGACGTCGGGAATCTGTTTGGCCTCGGGGCCGGAGCCGACGATGATCGTGATCACATTGGTGATCGCCGAGGTTTGGTTGGCCGGCGGGTTGGTACCGATGACCTTGCCCGCCATCTCCGGTGAGGAGGGCGAGGCGGCCTGCTTGAATTTGCTGAAGCCGGCGGCGGTCAGCTTCTTGACCGCTTCGGCGTAGGTCAGCGACGAGACATCGGGCAGCTCACGCTGCTCGGGTCCGGTGGAGACATTGATGGTGATGTCGGCCCCCGCACCCACCGAGGTGTTGGCAGCCGGGTCGGTCCCGATGACGTGGTCCGGCGGGATCGTCGAGTCCGGTTTCTGCAGCGTGCGGGTTTTGAAGCCGCGGTTTTGCAACGCGGCTATGGCGTCGGCGGATGCCTGGCCACGCACGTCGGGCACCTGCACCTTGCGGGTGTTGCCGCCGAAGGTGTTGATGGCGATCGTGACGGCGATCGTCAGCACCGCCAGCACCGCGACCACGGCGACCCAGCGGCCCACCGAAGGGGTGGTGCGGTCCCGATCGGTGTGGTCGAGGACCTGGCGAGGCAGCGGATCGGTGCGCGGACCCGCGGGATGTCCGGGTGTGGCCGCCAGCAACGAGCGTCGCTCGGCGCCGCTGAGCACCTTGGGTGCCTCCGGTGGCTCACCGTTGTGCACCCGCACCAGGTCGGCGCGCATTTCCGCCGCGGTCTGGTAGCGGTTTTCCGGGTTCTTGGCCAGCGCCTTGAGGACGACGGCGTCCAGGTCGGCGGAGATTCCCTCATGGCGTTCCGAGGGCGGGATGGGGTCTTCGCGGACGTGCTGGTAGGCCACCGCCACCGGCGAGTCACCGGTGAACGGCGGTTCGCCGGTCAGGATTTCATACAGCACGCACCCCAACGAATAGACATCGGATCGCGCATCGACCGCATCACCGCGAGCCTGTTCGGGGGACAGATATTGCGCCGTCCCAATCACCGCGGCCGTCTGGGTGACGCTGTTGCCGCTGTCGGCGATCGCCCGGGCAATGCCGAAGTCCATCACCTTCACCGCATTTGTCGAGCTGATCATGATGTTGGCCGGCTTGACGTCGCGATGGATGATGCCGTTTTGGTGGCTGAAGTTCAGCGCCTGGCAGGCGTCGGCGATCACCTCGATGGCCCGCTTCGGCGGCATCGGGCCTTCGGTGTGCACGATGTCACGCAGCGTGACGCCGTCGACGTACTCCATGACGATGTAGGGCAGCGGACCGGCGGACGTTTCGGCTTCGCCGGTGTCGTACACCGCCACGATCGCCGGGTGGTTCAGTGCCGCCGCGTTTTGTGCCTCCCGCCGGAAGCGCAGGTAAAAGCTGGGGTCGCGGGCCAGATCGGCGCGCAGCACCTTCACCGCCACGTCCCGGTGCAGACGCAGATCGCGGGCCAGGTGAACCTCGGACATTCCCCCGAAGCCGAGGATGTCGCCCAGTTCATAGCGATCGGAAAGGTGCCGGGGGGTGGTCATCGCGATGTCTCGTATCGGTCCAGCGACGCGTGGTGAGTCGGTCGCGGCGCGACTGTACGGCCAAGTTGGTCTGCCCGGCTCGCCCCCGGCGGCCGGAAGCGCCCCCATTGCGAACCGTCACGGCCGTCATTGTCGAGGCGGCCGAAACCCGTCGCACCGGGTCGCAACCCCTGGCCGGTCGGCGTCTGGCTGGCCGGGGGGGTTCCGGTGTCGGTCACGGTCGGGGGCGGTGACTGCGGCTGGTTGTCGCCACGCGAATTGATGACGATGAGCACCGCGATGATGATCGCCAGCGCCCCGAGGACGCCGGCAGCCCACAACAACGCCCGCTGGCCCGACGAGAACGTACGCCGCGCGGGTGGCCGGTTTCCTCCGGTCGCCGGCCGGGACCGGCGCGGGGCCGTGGCCCGGCTGGTGGGGTTGCCCGCAATCCGGGCCGGCGCGCTCGACGGAATCGCTGCCGGCGCGGCCCGCCCGGGCGGCGGTGACTGACTGGGCCGTGGCGGCCGCCGGCCGGCCCGTACCGCGGCGACGGCGTCGGCGAACGGTCCCCCACTGCGATAGCGCATCTGCGGGTTTTTCACCAGCGTGATCTCGATGAGTTCTCGCACATTGGGCGGCAGCTCGGCGGGCAGTGGCGGCGGCGGTTCTTTGATGTGCTTCATCGCCACCGTTAGGGCGCCGTCACCGGTGAACGGCCGCTTACCCGAAACCGCTTCGTAGCCAACAACTCCCAACGAATATACGTCACTGGCCGGGGTCGCGTCGTGACCCAGAGCCTGTTCGGGCGCGATGTATTGGGCGGTGCCCATCACCATTCCGGTCTGCGTCACCGGCGCCGCGTCGACGGCCTTGGCGATCCCGAAGTCGGTGATCTTCACCTGGCCGGTGGGCGTGATCAAGATGTTGCCCGGCTTGACGTCGCGGTGCACCAGTCCGGCCGCGTGCGCAACCTGTAGAGCGCGGCCGGTCTGCTCGAGCATGTCGAGCGCATGCCGCAGCGACAGCCGGCCGGTGCGCTTGAGCACCGAGTTCAGCGGCTCGCCGTTGACCAGCTCCATCACCAGGTACGCGGTGCGGCCCTCGCCGTCCATCTGGCTCTCGCCGTAGTCGTGCACGGCCGCGATCCCCGGGTGGTTGAGCATGGCCGTGGTGCGGGCCTCGGCCCGGAACCGTTCGATGAACTCCGGGTCGGAGGAGAACTCGTTCTTGAGCACCTTGACGGCCACCCGCCGGCCCAGCCGGCTGTCGACCGCTTCCCAGACCTGCCCCATGCCGCCGGTGGCGATGAGCCGCTGCAGGCGGTAGCGGCCGGACAGCGTCATACCAACTCGGGGACTCATGGGCCCCCCTGCAGCGCAGCCTCGATCACGGCCCGTCCGATCGGCGCGGCCAGCGCACCACCGGTCGCGGACAGGCGATCGCCCCCGTTCTCCACAAACACCGCGATGGCAACCTTGGGCGCCTGTGCCGGCGCGAAGGCGATGTACCACGCATGCGGCGGAGTATGACGGGGGTCTGTGCCGTGCTCTGCGGTACCCGTCTTGGATGCGATCTGCACGCCGGGGATGGCCCCTTTCTGCTGTGTGACTTTCTCGGCGCCGACCATCAGCTCTGTTAGCTTAGCGGCGACCTGCGGCGACACCGCGCGCCGCTGCTGATATGGCGCAGTGGTACTGATGTTGGCCAGGTCGGGCCCGCGGAGGTTGTCCACCAGGTACGGCCGCATGGTGATCCCGCCGTTGGCGATGGTCGCCGCGACCTCAGCGTTCTGCAGCGGGGTCAGCGCGACGTCCTTCTGCCCGATGCTGGTCATACCCAATGCGGCGGTGTCTTCGATCGGGCCGATGGTCGACTCGGCCACCTGCAACGGTATCGGGTCCGGCGAGGTGTCCAAGCCGAACGCCTGCGCCGTGCTGCGCAGCGCGGCTGCGCCCGTCAGGATGCCCAACTGAACGAAAGCGGTGTTGCACGACTTGGCGAATGCCACGCTCAGCGACACGGTCGGCTCGGCGCCGCACGTCGTGCCGCCGTAGTTCTCCAATGTCGCCGTGCTTCCGGGCAGCGGAATCTCGGCGGCGGCGGTCAGCTGCTCGGTGTCGGTGGCTCCGGCCTGCAGCGCCGCCGCGGTGGTGATCACCTTGAAGGTGGAACCCGGCGGGTACGTTTCGGCGATGGCACGGTTGGTCAACGGCGAGTCGGGGTTGTCGCGAAGCCGCTGCCAGGCTTGCGCCTGGACCTCGGGATCGTGCGACGCGAGCAGGTTGGGGTCATAGGACGGCGACGACACCAGCGCCAAGATCTTGCCGGTCGACGGCTCCAGCGCCACCACCGCGCCTTTGCAGGGGCCGCCGCAGCCCTGCTGCATCGCGTCCCAGCCGGCCTGCTGGACGCGGGGGTTGATGGTGGTGTCGACGTTGCCGCCGCGCGGGTCGCGCCCGGTGAAGAAGTCGGCCAGTCGCCGGCCGAACAACCGCTCGTCCGACCCGTTCAGCAGCGGGTCCTCGGCGCGTTCCAGCCCGGTACTGGAATAACGCAGTGAGTAGAACCCGGTGACCGGCGCGTACACCTCGGGGTTGGGATAGACCCGCAGGAAACGAAAGCGACTGTCGGTGGCCACCGAGTAGGCCAGCAGTTGCCCGCCCGCGGTGATCTGGCCGCGCTGGCGCGAATACTCGTCGAGCAGGACCCGCTGATTGCGCGGATCGGCGCGCAACCCGTCGGCTGTGAAGACCTGCGTCATCGTGGCGTTGAGCAGCAGCAGCACGATCAACGCCATCACGGTCACCGAGATCCGGCGCAGAGAGGCGTTCATACCCGCTCGATCACCTCGGTACCGGCCGCCGCGATCGGCGTCGTATTTCGGGCGCGGGTGCGCAGCGGACGTCGGGCTCCGTGGGAGATGCGCGCCAATATGGCCAGCAGCACGTAGTTGGCCAGCAGCGACGACCCACCGTAGGACATCCACGGTGTAGTCAGCCCGGTCAGCGGAATGAGCTTGGTGACGCCGCCGACCACGATGAACAGCTGGATGGCCAGCGTCGATGCCAGACCCGCGGCCAGTAGTTTGCCGAAGCTGTCGCGGGTGGCGATCGCGGTGCGCAGGCCGCGGATGATGACGATCGTGTAGAGCATCAAGATGGCGGCCAGACCGACCAAGCCGAGTTCCTCGCCGAAGGCGGCGATGATGAAGTCCGTCGATGCCGCGGGCACGGTATCGGGTTGGCCGTTACCCAGCCCGGTGCCGAAGATGCCGCCGGTGGCGAAGCTGAACAGCGATTGCACCATCTGGAAGCCGCTGCCCTCGGGGTCGGCGAACGGATCCCACCAGGTCTGCACCCGGATCCGGACGTGGCTGAAGACGAAGTACGCCACGACACTGCCCGCCGCGAACAAGGCCAGACCGATGACGACCCAGCTGAACTTCTGGGTGGCCAGGTAGACGACCACCAGAAACGACGCATACAGCAGCAGCGACGTGCCGAGGTCCTTCTCGAAGACCATGACCCCCACCGAGATCACCCAAGCCGCAAGCAGCGGCGCAAGGTCCCGCGGGCGGGGAAGGGTCATGCCCATCAGATGTTTGCCGGCACTGGTGAACAGGCGGCGCTTGGCGACCAGCACCGCGGAAAAGAAGATCAGCAGCAAAATCTTGGAGAATTCGGCCGGCTGAATCGAGAAGCCGGGCAACCGAATCCAGATCTTGGCGCCGTTCTGCTCAGACCACCTCGCGGGCAACAGTGCGGGTATGGCGAGCATGACCAGACCGGCGAACCCGCAGGTGTAGCCGTAGCGGGCGAGCTGGCGGTGATCCTTGAGAAAGGTCACCACCAGCGCAAAAGAAGTTACGCCGACAAGGGTCCACAGCATCTGCTGGTTCGCGCTGGGATGACTGTGGTGGCCGACCTCGTCGTCGACGAGGTCGAGGCGGTGGATCATCACCAGCCCAAGCCCGTTGAGCAGCGCCACCACCGGCAGCAGCAGGGGGTCGGTGAACGGGGCGGAGCGTCTGATAGCCAGGTGCGCGAAGCCGAACAGCGTCAGGAAGGCCAGCCCGTAGCTGACCAAATCCCAATGGAGGCTGCGATCTTGGTTGGCTTCCACGATCAGCAGCGCGGCGACGGTGACCACCGCGGCGAAGCACAACAGCAGCAGTTCGGCGTTGCGCCGGGTCGGCAACGGGGGCGTCACCGTCACCGGCGCCTGCAGCGGTGCCGTCATGCCGCCGCCCGGCAGTCAATGCCCGGCTGCGGAGGAGGTGGCGGAAGCGCGGTCACGGTCGGCGATGTGGTTGACGGTGACGCGGGCGCTGTCGGCGAAGTGCTCGCGTGGTTGGGGCCGGCACTTCCGGTAGTGGTGGACGGGGCCCCAGCGGGCGAAGTGGTCGGGGTGGTCGGGGACGTTGACGAGGATGTGATGCTCGGTTCGGGGGTGCCGCTGGCGGTGGTCGGGGTGGGTGGGCCGGGTGGCGAGGTGGCGCGCGGCGGCGGACACGGCGGCAGTAGGGAGTTGGCGGCCAATTCACGCAGTTGGGTGATGGCGCCGTCCAGGGAGCCGGTGGGGAGTCCGGCCTGCACTTGCGCGCGTTCGGACGGACGTAGATCTTCCAACTTCATCAGATGGCAGTCGAGGTGGTCCAGGGATTGGCCGTAGCTGATCTGGGATAGGTCGTTGCGTGCGTTCAAACAGCCCAGCAGATACGGCTCGTGCAGGGGCATGCCCAGCAGGGACCCTTGGATCCCGCGCATGATCGACACAGTGCCGTGGTATTCGGCGACGTAGAAGTTGTTGCGGATGATCGCGCGACCGATGAACAACGCCGCGACAACTAGGACCGCCGCCAGCACCGCGACAAGCATGATCCGCCGACGCGACCAGCGATGCCGGTGGAAAGTCTCGGCCGACGGCGGAACCCGCTTGACGGCTTGTTTGCGGGGGGTTATCGCAGAGGCGCGTCCCGCGGCCGTGTTCGGCAGGGTCAGTTGATCGTCGTCACCGGATACCGCTCCGGCCAGAATCGGCTGGGTCTGGCCGTACTCGTAGTCGACGACATCGGCCACCACGACGGTCACGTTGTCCGGGCCGCCACCGCGCAGCGCGAGTTCGATAAGGCGGTAGGCGCTTTCGGCAACGTCCGGGATCTTCAGGGCCTCGTGGATGGTCTCGTCGCTCACCGGGTCGGATAGCCCGTCCGAGCACAGTAGGTAGCGGTCACCGGCCCGGACTTCGCGCATGGTTAGCGTGGGTTCGACCTCGTGGCCGGTCAGCGCCTTCATGATCAACGAGCGTTGGGGGTGGCTGTGCGCCTCCTCGGGGGTGATCCGATTCTCATCGACCAGGGTTTGGACGAACGTGTCGTCCTTGGTGATCTGGGTCAGCTCGCCGTCGCGCAGCAGATAACCGCGGGAGTCGCCGATGTGCACCAGACCGAGCCGGTTGCCGTCGAAGAGGATCGCGGTGAGGGTGGTCCCCATGCCCTCGAGGTCGGGCTCCATCTCGACCTGGGCGGCGATCGCCGAGTTGCCGGCGCGAACCGCGGCCTCGAGCTTGCCGAGCAGGTCACCACCGGGCTCGTCGTCGTCGAGGTGGGCCAGTGCGGCGATGACCAGTTGGGACGCCACTTCGCCGGCGGCGTGGCCGCCCATGCCGTCGGCCAGCGCCAGCAGCCGCGCTCCGGCGTAGACGGAGTCTTCGTTGTTGGCGCGTACCAGGCCGCGATCGCTGCGGGCCGCATATCGCAGGACCAGGGTCACGAGCGCAGCTCTCCCCCGCAAGCGGTTGGCGCCCCCACCTCATCGCTGCGTCCCCCGGAAGCGGGTGGTACCCCCACTGCTTCGGCGCCGGCGCGGGTCACGGGCGCAACTCGATTGCCGTCTTGCCGATCCGAACCGGCACCCCAATCGGAACTCGTACCGCAGTCGTCACCTTCGCCCTGTCAAGGTAAGTGCCGTTGGTCGATCCTAAGTCCTCGACGTACCATTCCGATCCCCGCTGAGAGAGCCGGGCGTGCCGTGTCGAGGCGTAGTCGTCGGTCAACACCAGGGTGGAATCGTCGGCGCGTCCGATCAACACCGGCTGTCCGCTCAACGTGATGCGCGCGCCCGCCAGCGCGCCCTCGGTCACGACGAGGTAGCGGGCGGTCTGCCTGCGCTGGCGCGACGGTAGTAGCGTGCCGCGCAACGCCAGCCCGCGGCGCACCATGACGGCGCCGGTGGGTGCGTAGATATCGGTGCGCAGCACCCGCAGCACCGACCAGATGAACAGCCAGAGCAGCATCAAGAAGCCGGCACGCGTCAGTTGCAGTACTAACCCCTGCATCTGGCGTCCTTTCCGTCCTGGCGTCCGTCTCGGCGCTGCCAGCCCCGCGCCGGTGATGCCGAGAAGTGCAGCAAAGTCACGATACTGGTCGGGCGGTCGGTGCGAGGGAAGCGAGGCAGCATTGTGCCCAGAGGGTTCAGTGAATGCGGACGATGATCTCGGAATGGCCCAAGCGGATCACGTCGCCGTCGGCCAATTGCCACTCCTGTACCGGTGCGTTGTTGACGGTCGTGCCGTTGGTGGAGTTCAGGTCCGTCAGGAGCGCGACCTGCCCGTCCCAACGGATCTCCAAGTGCCGGCGTGAGACGCCGGTGTCCGGCAACCGGAACTGAGCGTCCTGCCCGCGCCCGATGATGTTGGAGCCATCGCGCAGCTGATAGGTGCGGCCGCTGCCGTCGTCGAGCTGAAGGGTCACCGTATTTCCGGGTGATCCATAGCCGCCTTGCCCGTAACCGCCGTAGCCGCCCGCCGGCTGGCCGTAGTCGGGAGCCGCCGCCTGGCCATAGTCGTAGTCGCGAGCCGGCTCGGCGTACCCGCCGGACGGGGCGGGGTAGCCGCCGGGGGCTGGCGTTTCGGCGTACTGGGTGTAGTCGCCCGATCCGTATTCCTGGCGGCCGTATCCGCCGCCCTGCTGATAGCCCTGGTCGTAGCCGCCCTGCTCGTAGCCGGCGCCCTGATCTGGATATGCCGGCCGCTGTGGTTCCTGCGGGGCCTGAGGCGGAGCGCCGGGACCACCAGGAGCGCCGTAACCACCGTCCTCCTGACGCGCGGGTTCACGGCCATAGTCGCCGTAACCGCCGTAGCCGGGCTGGCCGCCGGGTGGTTGGCTGTAGCCGCCGCCGGGTGGTTGGCCATAGCCGCTCGGTGGTTGGCCGTAGCCGGGCTGGCCGCCGGGTGGTTGGCCGTAGCCGCCGCCGGGTGGTTGGCCATAACCGCCGCCCTGGCGGTAACTCTGGTCGTAGCCGGGGCCGGAGTAGCCGGGCGGACGCTGCTCGTACGACGAGGGGTAACCCTGGTCCTGGTAGCCGCGCTGTTCTGGGTAGCCGCCCTGGTCCTGATAGCCCTGTTCTGGGTAGCCGCCCTGGTCTTGGTAGCCGCGCTGTTCTGGGTAGCCGCCCTGGTCTTGGTAGCCGCGCTGTTCTGGGTAGCCGCCCTGGTCCGGCTGACGTGGTGGCGGCGGGTATCCGGGCTGGGGTGGGTAGCCGCCACCCTCCGGCGGATATCCACCGCGCGGGTCCGGCCCGCCGGGCGAGCCACTGCGTGGCTCCTCTTGCGGACGCGCGTACCGGTCGTCGTAGTACTCGTCGGGCCCCTGCCCCGGACCGCCGCGGTAGCTCGGATTGTCAGTCATCGGTGGTACTCCTGGTTCTGCGCCAAACGCGTGGTTCGATTGTGGCCGGGCGTAAGCGGTGACCGTCGGGCGGGGCTCGATGTCGGGGTTAACAGTCCCGCGGGCGCGGAACTGGCCGGTATGCAGGTTCGGCGATTGCTCGAACCGGACCACCACATCACCATACGTTTGCCACCCCTGTTCTTGGATATAGTCCGCCAAGTACCGAGCAAATGCCGTCGACGTGAGATCGGGGTCTGCGCCCAATTTCTCCGCGTCGTGCACACTGAGGGTAATGATGTACTCGTTGGGCGCCAAAAGGCGATTTCCCTCGAGTGCGCGCACACCATCCGCGGCTTCCCGCCGCAACAGGGCTTCCACCTCTTGCGGGACGATCGATCCCCCGAACATCCGGGCAAATGCATCCCCGACGGTTGACTCGAGTTTGCGCTCGATGCGCTGAACCAGGCCCTTCTGGCTACCCATTTTTCAGCGCTCGCCTCACTAGATTCCGGTCATCGTCGGCGCGAGGCAAACGACTTGCCCGCATCTCGTGGTCACGAAACATGCTATCGGGACACCGTGACGCAGTGGCACCGTGAGAATCCTGAGAAAACATCGCGCAGGTGACAGGCCGGTAGCAGGGACGGCCAAGGACCGAGCGAGTCCCGCTTCGTCCGGGCTCGCTCCCCCGCCGCGGGTTGTCGACCTGCCGGCGGCGGTTGGGGCGTGTGCCTACTACAGTGGTATGGTCCTCCGGTTGTTTCGGGCGAGTGGCGGAATGGCAGACGCGCTGGCTTCAGGTGCCAGTGTCCTTCGGGACGTGGGGGTTCAAGTCCCCCTTCGCCCACTGTTGCGAGTGAACCGCGCCGGGTAGTGCACCCCGCCGCGGTTCATCCACCGCCTCCCTGAACCGCAAATCTTCCCCGAGAAGTTAAGGTGGCCCGGTGAGTCGTGCCCAAGTGCCCGGCGGGGTCGTGCATGGGCTGCCCACCGACCTGCGTAACGCGTTGATCGCCAACGCCACGGCCCTGGCTGCGTGGAACGACATCACGCCGTTGGCGCGCAACGAGTTCATCTGCTGGGTCGAGGATGCCAAACAAGCGACGACCCGACAGCGGCGCATCCGCCGGACCCAGGAGGAGCTGGAAGAAGGCAAGCGCCGCCCCTGCTGCTGGGCCGGGTGCCGGCATCGCGAGCGTACTGGCAGCTAGCGGCTCGACACCGCCTTGTCGCGCACCGCCGCTGGCGATACGTCAGGACACCCGGCCGTCGGTTACGGACGGCGGTCATAGCCGTTGCATCGGCTCGAAATGACGCAATGGCGACATGGATCACATGGATGGTCGCCTTCGTCAACAGCGTCTACCGTCTATCCGTCAACGGCGACAATGCGCGCCGGCAGTTTTATCGACGACTATCGAAGGAGCCGCACAGTTGGACATCGATCCCGCCGCCACCGCGTGGCTGTTGGCCAGCACCGCGCTGGTGCTGCTGATGACGCCCGGGCTGGCGATTTTCTACGGGGGCATGGTCCGCACCACCGGCGTGCTCAACATGATCATGATGAGCTTCATCTCCATACCACTGGTGACGGTGGCGTGGTTGCTGGTCGGTTACAGCCTGGCGTTCTCCGATGGCGGCGCGGGCGGATTTCTGGGCGGGCTGGCGCACGCCGGGATGCTCGGCATAAGCCCGCAGACTTTGCACGGGTCGGTGCCCGAACTGCTGTACGCCACCTTCCAGCTGACCTTCGCGATCATCACCGCCGCCCTGGTCAGCGGCGCCATCGCCGACCGGGCCAAGTTCGCGGCCTGGATGGTGTTCGTGCCCATCTGGGCGGTGGCGGTGTATTGCGTTATCGCGCATTGGGTGTGGGCACCGAGCGGGTGGCTGTTCAAGATGGGGGTGCTCGACTATGCGGGCGGGCTGGTCGTCGAGATCGTCTCAGGTTCCTCGGCGCTCGCATTGGCGCTGGTATTGGGTCCGCGCATCGGCTTCAAGGTAGAAGCCATGCGCCCGCACAACCTGCCGTTCGTCCTCCTCGGTGTGGGACTGCTGTGGTTCGGCTGGTTCGGGTTCAACGCCGGTTCGGCGCTGGCCGCCAACGGGCTGGCCGCCGCGATCTTCCTCAACACCCTGGTCGCCGGCTGTCTGGGCATGCTGGGATGGCTTGCGGTGGAACAGTTTCGGGACGGCAAGCCGACCACCTTCGGCGCCGCCTCCGGGGTCGTCGCCGGCTTGGTGGCGATCACGCCCTCGTGCGGCACGGTGAACACCCTGGGCGCCGCCATCGTCGGGCTGGTGGCGGGCGTCGTGTGCTCCTTCGCGATCGCGGTGAAGTTCAAACTCAACTACGACGACTCTCTTGACGTGGTGGGGGTGCACTTCGTCGGCGGAGTGGTCGGTGTGTTGTTGATCGGGCTGCTCGCCACCGCGGTGATGACCCAAGGCCCGAAGGGAATCTTCTACGGGGGCGGGATGGGTCAACTCGGCAAGCAGGCGCTGGCGATGGTGGTGGTAGCTCTCTACGCGTTCACGGTCAGCTATGTGCTCGCCCTGCTGATCGAGCGTTCCATGGGATTCCGGGTCAGCCGAGAAGACGAGGTGAGCGGTGTGGACCTGACCCAACACGCCGAGACCGCCTATCCGGAGGGCGTCTACGGGCACCAGGCTCCCCGGCGCCCGTCGTTGGGCGGCGGGCCTCGCCCGCGACCGAACGAGGACGAAGACATCTGAGCCGCGCATGCGTTATCGGGGTGGGCGTGCTTGTCGCTGACGGCGACTGGCACACAAGTCGGTCGGCATCGGTTTAGCCGACGCATTGGCGGGTTAATTGGCGTGAGGTAGCGAAGCACTCGCCCGCGGCCGTGCGCATGGTCGAGCACCCGGACGGCCGAAGGGCCAACGCGCCGGGGGGATAGCCGATGACGACGTTCGCTGTGGCCAGCGCCGGGGTGCTGAGGCAGGACAGGTCATGACGGCGCCGGTCTGGCCGGTCTGGATGGCATCGCCGCCCGAGGTGCACTCCGCGCTGTTGTCCACTGGGCCCGGTCCGGGGCCGTTTCTGGCCGCCGCGGGCGCCTACCAGCTGCTGAGCGACGAATACGGTTCGGCGATCGCCGAACTCGCGGCCGTACTGACCGCGGTCCAGGGCGGTTCGTGGCAGGGCCCGAGCGCCGAACAGTACGTCGCCGCGCATGCCCCCTACCTGGCGTGGCTCGAGCAGGCCCGCGGCAAGAGCATTGCCGCCGGGCTACAGCACCACGTCGCCGCCCAGGCCTACACCGCGGCGCTGGCGAGCATGCCGACCCTGGGCGAGCTGGCCGCCAACCATGTTGTGCATGGTGTGCTGGTCGCGACCAATTTCTTCGGGATCAACACGATCCCGATCGCGCTCAACGAGGCGGACTACCTCCGCATGTGGGTCCAGGCCGCCACCACGATGAGTATCTATCAAACAGTGTCGAACGTTGCCGCGGACTCCGTCCCGGCCACCTCGCCCGCGCCGCCGCTACTCAAGGCGGATACCAGCGACGCCGCCGACCCCGCCCGGCTGGCGGCCCTGGCGCGGGCCACCGACGCCGGCAACCAACTGAACCTCGCGGACCTGGTTTCGCAACTGCTGCAGGCATACATCGACTATGTCGAGCAGCTCTATGCGCCGATCACCAATTTCCTGCAGGACCCGGTGGGCAACGGCATGCAGTTGATCACCGATTTCTTGACCAATCCGTCGCAGGCGTTGGTTACCTGGGGGCCGTTCCTGTTTGCCGTTGCCTACCAGGCCTTCTCCTGGGTGGGGGCGTCACTCACCTATCCCCAACTGATACTCGATCCGCTGCTGGGGACGATTCTGCGGGTAGTGATCGGTGTGGGCGAGCAGCTCGCGGTTCAACTTCCGGCGGCTGCCGCAGCGGGTGACATCGCCGGTGGGGCCGGCGGGACCGTGGCGTCGGCCGGGCACCCGGTGGCCTGGCCGGCGGTAGGTGTGGCGTCGAGTGTCACCGCTCCGGTCGCCGCGCCTGCTGCCTCGACAACGGCGGGTGCCGCCACTGCGCCCGCCGCAGCGGCGGCCCCGGCGGCGACTTATGCCGTGGGCGGCTTCGACCCTGACGAAGGCTTCCCTCCCGCGTTGACCCATAACAGCGGCGCCAAGGCGCCGTCGGTCGGTGTGTCCGCCCCGGCCGCGGCGGTCTCGGCGCGCGAACAACGGCGTGCTCGTCGCCGACGCAAGACGACGGCGCCGCAGCGTCAGTACGCCGATGAGTTCATGGATATGGACGGCGACGCCGGGAACGACCTCCCTGAAGGCGCTGACGAGGTTGGCGACCTGCGGGCCGCCGCATCCAGCCGCGGGGCCGGCGCGATCGGCTTCGGCGGCACCGCGGCCAAGGGCAACGCCGATGCGGCCGGATTGGTCACGCTGCCCGCCCACAGCTTTGATGACGGTCCGGCCGGCCCGATACTGCCGGCCACGTGGGACTCCGACGGCCCGGACGCGCGGACTTAGACTTAGACCGGGTCGGTGATGTCGGCGTATTCGGGATGTTTGTTGAGCACCGTGACGACCATGGAGCAGACCGGGACGATGCGCTTGCCGTCCGCTCGCGCCTCCTCCAGCGCTTTCTCGACGAGAATGGTCGCCAGCCCGCGACCGCCGAACTTCGGGTCGACTTCGGTGTGGTCGAAGACCCGCTGACCGCCACGGTCGAGGTAGCTGGCGAAGCCAACGGTTCTACCCTCGACCGCGATCGTGTACCTGCCCTGCTCGGCGGTGACCGTGGTCTCCGCACCGGTTTTGTCGGTGGTCATCCGGCATCCTTTCGGTTCGACGCTTGCCTGGGAAGCAGCCGGGTAGCGGGCAGTGGCGGGGCAGGCAGCCGAGCCAGCGTGCCCAGGTATCCCGTGACGGCGCCGAAGCGTTCGTCGCGGGCTCGCCACAGCTGCCGATAGGTGACGATCTCGTCGTGGTTGCGCCCGACGAAGTTCCACCACATCACCAATTCCTCGGTGAAGGGCGGGCCGCCCAGCAGCAGCACCCGTCCGGGGCGGACCCCGGCGTTGGCCAGGTGCAGGGCAGTGCGGCCCGGACCTTGGTAGCCCAGGTCGCCGACCGCGAGCCCAGTCCGGTCGATCTCGATCTCGCCGGCATCGCAGAGCACCCCGTGCTCGAATGCCGGCTCGACGTCGATGTCCAGCGCAGTGTTGGGTTCCAGATCGATCTGAGCGCCCAGCAGCGGCGTGAACGTATGTGCGGGCGAACGGCTTCCGGCAAGCTCGCCCAGAAATACCCGCGCCTGGGCACCCGGCAGCGCAATCGGTTCGGGCGCGTAGTGCACGAAGTCTCGCCCCGTGTGGCGCGCCACGTCAGGCAGGGCCACCCACAGCTGGGCGCCGTGCAGGGCCGCATCCGGGCCGGATTGCAGCGACACTTCGGAATGACAAATCCCCGCGCCTGCGGTCATCAGGTTCAGCTCGCCGGGCCGGACTATCGCGTGCACACCTGCGCTGTCGCGGTGTTCCACCTCGCCGCTGAACAACCAGCTCACCGTCTGCAGCCCGGTGTGCGGATGAGGTGCGACGTCCATCCGCGCGGCGGGTCCGGTCCCGGGGCCGTAGTGGTCGAGAAAACACCAGGCACCGATCAGCGTTCGCTGCCGCTGCGGCAGGGTGCGCTGTACCGGGATCGCTCGTGGTCCGCCCAAGGGAACCTCGCGCGGGTGCAGCACCTCGATACCCGCGGTCCGGGAAGCGCTACAGGCAACTTCAGTCGGTGCGGCTTCGAGGTTGCTCATCGTCGCCCTTCGTCATGCGCTGTGCGGCCCGCTGCCGCGACCCTACGCCGACTCACCGGCCGGCCGGCCGCAGCACCTTCATGGCCGCCCGCGTCACCGGTTCGGGGAGCCGGTCCCGCATCGACAGCGCGGCGCCGGCGGCGCGCGACCTCAGCGGCGTGCCCCGACCGAAGATCCGGTTCAGCGGTCCCCCGGACGGCTCGAGTACGACATGCAGCGGTGGGGTGTCGACGGCAGCGCCGAGCGCGTTCGAGATGACCATCCGCTGGATTTCGCTGGTGCCTTCGAAGATGGTGTACAGCTTGGCATCTCGATATCACTTTTCCACCGGGTGATCGGTGATGTAGCCCCAGCCGCCCATGGTTTGGATCGCGCGTTCGGTGGCCTTGACGGCGACCTCGCTGGCGGCCAGCTTCGACATCGAGCCCTCGCCCCGCTCGAAGGGTACTCCGTTGGCCGCCATCCAGGAGGCCCGCCACGTCAGCAGCCGGGCAGCGTCGACTTGAGTTGCCAAGTCCGCCAATGGAAATGCGATGCCCTGATTGTCGATGATCGGCCCGCCGAACGCCTCGCGCTCGGTGGCATACGACGTCGCGTACTCCAATGCGGCGCGGGCAATCCCGATCGCCTGGGCGGCCACCATAGGGCGGGTCTGCTCGAAAGTGCCCAACGTCGCTGAGCTGGAACGCTTTGCGCCGGCAACGATTTCGCGGGCTCTGGCAAGCTTGTGTTCAAGCTTTTCCTGCCCGCCAAGCAGGTTCGCGCCCGGGATCCGGACACCGTTCAAGCGCAACTCGGCGGTGTGCGAAGCGCGGCAACCCAGCTTGTCGAGCTTTCGCACCAGTTCCAGTCCCGGCGTCCCTCCGGGCACGACGAACAGCGCCTGACCCCGGTGGCCGAGCTCCTCGTCGACCACGGCGTTGACCACGTGCACGTTGGCGATCCCCCCGTTACCAATCCACATCTTGTGTCCGTCGATGATCCAGTCGTCACCGTCGCGACGGGCCCGGGTGCGCAGATTGCGGACGTCGCTGCCACCTTCGGGTTCTGAGATCGCCAGCGCCGCGAGTTTGAGATCACCTGGGGTGCCGAAACATTCCGGCGCCCACTGCAGCATCTGCTCGGGGGAGGCGGCCTGGCCGATCGCCGACAGCGCCAACGCGGGCATGACGATCGCCAGGCCGATTCCGGCGCACCCCCAGAACAGCTCCTCCATGAACATCGGTAGCGACAGGCCAGTCGGATCGCCGATCAGATCGCGGTAGAACAGCGGGCTGTAGAACCCGCGCCGGGCTGCCTCCTCGAGCACCGGCCAGGGAAACTCCTGGCGCTGGTCGTAATCCAGCGCCACCGGCCGAATCACCTCTTCGGAGAACTCGTGCGTGCGCCGGGCCAGATCGTGTTGTGCTGCCGTCGGTGTCAGGTCGAACGTCATGGATCGCCTTCGGGGTCGAACTCACGGTTACCCGGATCTACCCCGAAAGCCAACTCAGCAAACTGATTGGCCTCGCCGTCCCGCTACGCCGCCGAGCGCGGGCCTACTTGTGCCGCCGGTAGGTGCAACACCACCGCGGTCACCGGCCGGGCGTCGCGTTCGGTGCGCGCCAGCAGGGCAGCGTTCTCCGGCAGTTGTCTGGCATTGATCTCACCGGCGGCGATCCGCCGCAGTACCTCGTGAGCCTGAGCCAATTGCGTCCGCTTGCGGTACTGGCCTCCGGGAAGTTTGACACCGGCCCACACGCCGTACTCCTCGCGATACTTGACGGCCCGTTCGGCGCACAGGCGCTGCTGCGCCAGTGGGCAGCGGCGCAGGCACTGAATTCGAGCCTCGGTGGCCGACCGCTCATAGGCGCGGGCCTTCGCCGCGCCGTCGCCGCTGTCGTCGTCGGGGTAGCCGAACCACAGTTCCGGGTTGCCTGTGCACGGGGTAGCCATGTCTGTTGTCTCCTTCTGCTGCGAAACTCCTCCGAAACGTAGGCAAAAGCGTATACACAGGATGGCCCCGACCGCAAGCGAAACGCGACAAAAACGTATATCAAAGCGAATACGCGCCGGCACTGTGTAATATCCGGTTATGGCCGGAGCCCGCGGTGAGCCGTGAATCGGCTGGCGCGGCCATCCGCGCATTGCGCGAGTCGCGCGACTGGTCGCTAGCCGACCTGGCTGCTGCAACGGGCGTCAGCATCATGGGGCTCAGCTATTTGGAGCGCGGCGCTCGCAAGCCGCATAAAGGTACAGTTCAGAAGGTCGAAAACGGACTGGGACTGCCTCCCGGCACCTATTCTCGGCTGTTGGTCGCCGCAGATGCCGATGCCGAACTGGCTCGGCTTATGGCAGCCCAGCCCGCTGCGGCAACGTCGCCGCCACGCCCCGGCACCGTGGTGGTCGACCGTCACGGCGACACCGATGTGCTCGAGGGTTACGCCGAAGCCCAGCTCGATACCCTCAGATCCGTCATCGATAGGCTGCCGGCGACGACATCAAATGAATATGAGACGTATATTCTGTCTGTGGTGTCACAGTGCGTGAAAGCGGAGATGCTGGCGGCAAGCTCCTGGCGGGTGGCGGTCAACGCCGGCTCGGAGTCCAGCGACCGACTGATGCACCATCTGCAGGCGCTCGAGGCCATGCGCAGCACGCTGTTGGAGCGGATGTCGACCAGTTTGAGCGCGCGATTCGATCGAGCATGCGCGCAGTCGCCGCTACCCGAAGCCGTCATAGCGGCGCTGATCGGAGTGAGCACCGACGAAATGTGGGATATCCGCAATCGAGGAGCCATCCCCCCGGGCGCGCTGCCCCGCGTACGGGCCTTCGTGGACGCAATGGCCGCTGCCGAGGACATGGAGACGGCCGGCCCGGGACAGACACACCACCACGGGGGAGAACAAGTCCAGTGAGCCACACCGAAATCGAGGTGTTGAGCCGCGCCCACCGGCTTTTCGGCGGCAGCGGTCTAGGTGGTCTCCCACCGACGCTGAACGTTGAGACCGCACACCACGAGCAACTGCTGCAGCGCGCCGCCGGGCTCAATATCGATGGTTCCCGGGGTCGGTATGAACACCGGGCCACCGACGGCAGGGACGCCCTGTTGTCTGCGGCCCGAACCGATACGGCCGTTGCGGCGGTCATCGCCGGTGCGCACCGGGACCGCGAGCGGGCTCGCCAGCTCACCGGCAGCATCGTCGAGCAGGCCCGCATCGACGCGGCCGCGACACCGGTGACCCCAATCGCCCAGCGCGAGGCCCTCCGTCGGCGCGTAGCACGGTTGCGCGCGCAACGAGCGCATGTCGTGTCGGCCCGCCTGCGGGCACGACGGCATCAGGCCGCGTTGCGCGCGCTTCGGTACCGGATGTCGCGATACGGCAGCCGGGCAGTGGGCGGCCGAGCCGCGATCGCCGTGCGGGCCGCGCTGTCACGACTGGGCTGCCCGTATGTGTGGGGCGCGACGGGACCCGGCCAATTCGACTGTTCCGGGTTGGTCCAATGGGCCTACGCGCAGGCAGGTGTTCACCTGGACCGCACGACCTATCAACAGATACATGACGGGATAGCGGTGCCGCGTTCCCAGGTGCGGCCTGGTGATCTCGTCTTTCCGCATCCGGGACATGTCCAGCTGGCGATTGGCAACAACCTGGTCGTCGAGGCGCCGTACGCCGGTGCCTCGGTGCGGGTCAGCCGGTTGGGCAGCAACGTGCAGATCCGCAGACCGCTGTGACTGATTAACGCCCGGTCGGGCGGGCAGGATGGGAAGGTTGAACTCATGTCGGACCAAGCCGGATCCTCTCCGGATGCCATCGCGGCGCGGCAGGCGGTGCTGGGTCGGCAATACGAGGCGATAGCCGAGGCCGACCGCGCGCTGGCCGAGGCGCTTGCCGGCGCACACGCCGCGATGCGGGAGAGTATCCGTCGGCTGGACGCGATTGCAGCCGACATCGAGCGCGCCGTTTCGGACCAAGGGGAGCTTGCCGTCGACACCTCCATCGGAGCCCGGGAGTTTCAGCGATTCCTGCTCGACAAGCAACGCGAGATCACCGCGATCGTGGCCGACGCCCGCGAGCTGGATCGCACCAAAAGTGCTGTGCTGGCCCGATTGCTGGCGCAGTATGCCGGCCCCGGGGGCTAGGCTCGGATCGGCGTGCGGAGGTGAATTGTGGGCACCCGAGCGCCTGGGTACTGTCACGCGGCATGGCAGGGTCGCTTGATCGCCCGCAGCGGGGCGAATCCGCATCCGCACCGCCGGATGCCGGTCAGGCGAGCGCCGCCGACGCAATCGCAGGAGCGGAAGCCGCTCTGGCACATCAGAATTCGGCGAGCTCCCAGCTCGACTTGCAAGTCATTTCGGCGATCCTGAACGCACACCTGACCGCTGTCGAGGGTCGCGACGCGCTCAACCAACTCCAGCAGGAGACCGAAGCGGCGGTCCGGACGCGATCGGATCTGGACACACCGGCGGGGGCCCGCGATTTCCAGCGGTTCCTGATCGGCAAGCTCAGAGATATCCGTGAGGTGGTCGCCAACGCCAGCCTCGACGACACGTCCAAGGCGACCCTCATGGCGGCGTGGACGTCGCTGTACAACGCCTCGAAGGACGAGCCCGGTGCGGGGCCGGCGACGCCCGCACGCGCAGCCGGCGATGATGGCGGTCATCCGGCGGATCTGCTGTCGGACGACCCGCTTCTCGATTCGTTGTTGTTCGACGATCCGGCACTGCCGGACGGGGACACCTCGATGCCCGGCGCCAGTTCCCCGCCGCCGCAGATGGCGCCGACGACGCCCGGCATGCCCAATCTGGGCGGCCTACCGATGCCGGGGTTACCGGCAGGGGCAACCTCGCCGACGCCCGGCCTCGGTTGGGGTGGGTCTCCGCTTTCGGGATTACTCCGGGGATCTGAACCAGGACTCGCCGATCGCGACGAACCCGAACTGGACTCCGGCGATCCCGACCATGAGCGAGCGGGTCACCCCGATGACCCCAAAGAAGACCGGGAGCATGAGGAAGACACCGACGCGCAACCATCGCCGGACAAGCCCGACTCGCCGCCGACCGGTCCGACGACCGTCACGTTGCCCAACGGTGAGACGGTCACCGCCGCCAACCCCCAACTGGCAGCGGCCATCAAGGCCGCAGCCGGCGGACTGCCGATCCCAGATGCGTTCCAGCAGCAGGGAATTGCCCTGCCGCCGCCGGGCACGGCGGTCACCGACCCGATAGACCCGGCTCGGCTCGAACCTGGGGACATCGGCCTGTTCGTCGATCGGCATGCGCTCGCGCTTGGCCGCAACAAGGCACTGCTCGACGGCCAGATTCAACAGGTTTCCAGCATCGGCGGGCCAAGCTTCCTAGGCTGGGAGCATCCGCCCGCCGCGGCCACTCCGACCGGGCCGGCCCGGGCCGGCGTACCGACACCGACCCGGCCGGCGGCTCCCTCGGCCGCTTCGCAATACTGACCCCGCCGGCCTGAGCGCCGGCACACCAAAGGAGACGCGGATGGCAGATCGAATCCATGTGGTGCCGGCGCACTTACGTGAAGCCGCCGCCCATCACCAGCAGACGTCGGAGTATCTGCGCACCGTACCGTCGTCGCATGCCGCGATCCTGGAGAGCCTGGAGTCGCTCGGACCGATCTTCGCCGAACTTCGGGGCGCCGGCCGTGAACTCCTCGAGTTGCGGCGCCTGTGTTACGAGCAGCAAGCCGATGACCATGCCGATATCGCCCAGAGCCTGAGGACGTCGGCCGCCATGTGGGAACGCCACGACCAAGACGCGGTACGGGACTTCAGCAAAGTCTTCGACCCCGATCGATGACCGGTCGATGACGGACGCCAATCCTGCTTTCGACACCGTGCACCCCAGCGGGCACATCCTGGTTCGCTCCTGTCGCGGTGGCTACATGCACAGCGTCGCGCTGAGTGAGGGCGCCATGGATACCGATGCCGAGACTTTGGCCGAGGGCATCCTGCTGACCGCAGACGTTTCCTGCCTCAAAGCGTTGCTGGAAGTACGCGACGAGATCATCGCGGCTGGGCATACGCCGTCCCCCAGCGTTCCGAGCGACCAAGATCTCGACGCGGCGATTGAAAAACTCCTGGCGCACCATCTGCGCCGGCGGCGGCGCTGAGGCTCTAGAGCATCCAGGTCTTGGCGGTCTCGGGATCCGGGACGATATCGGTGGGCGGTTCGATGGGATTGGCGCCGAACAACTCTCGCGCGCGGGACAGCAAGGTCCGCACCTCGTCGAGTTGCTGCTGCAGCGCAGAATCAGCCATGGCTTTACGCTACCCAGGCCATGAAGCCGGCACAATTCAGGCGTCTGTGGAGGCTCGCAGGGTCCCGGTACGCTTAGCCGGTGGCGATCTTCGGCAGGCGGTCGGCGCGCCAGCGCCTGCGGAGAGCGACGGAGGAATCCCTCACGATTCCGGCTTTCAGCTCTCCCCCCGATTGCACCCCGTGGGTGATCGGCGGGATCTGGCCTGCCGAGCTCTCGCCGAACAACGCCGAAACCGCCGCGCTGGCAGCGTATCTGAAGGCCGACTTAGACCGGATCGTCAGTTCTGCCAACGATGAGTTGAGGACCCTCAGGTCAGCGGTGATGCTTGATTCCGCCCGCCGCGCGGCCGAAGCCGCGGTGATCGACGAGGCTCGCGCGCGGGCGGTGCGACGAGTCGAGTCGACACTGCGGCAACTGCGCGCACATCCTGCGCCGCCGGTCGTCGCGCGTCCGTCAGTCCCCGCGGATTTGGGCGGGACGGATCTGGAGCGGACCCGGGTGCTCCCCGCCATCAAGGATGAACGGCCGGGTTCCGCTGACGACCCCGCCAGTACCCGAGTGCTTCCTGTCGTCGAGGAGTCCCCGGGGGAAGAGCAACCGGTCGCCCACGAGAAGGAACAAGTCCAACCGGTCGCGCCTCCTGAAGCGGAGGTCATTGTGGCCGAATCGGTGACGCCGGCGCGGGGCGTGGCCGCGCCCGAGTCCGACGACGAACGGCTGCAGCGGCTGCTGACCTTCGTGGCTCGTCAGGAACCGCGGTTGAACTGGGCGGTCGGGCAGCGCGCGGACGGGATGACGGTGCTGGTCACCGACCTGGCCCACGGGTGGGTACCTCCTGGGGTCATGCTCCCCGAAGGTGTGCAGTTGCTGCAGCCGAAGCGTCGCAGCGGCGGCGTCGCACAGCTGATCGGTACGACGGCGCGCCTGGCGACCTATCGCCCTGGGGACCTCTTGGGCTGGACGAGCGACTTCACTCCGACCACGTCCTCGTCCAGGCCGCGGGAGTTACCGACGTTGGACGATCTGGTATCGGAGCTGAGCGGGGCTACCCGCTGGCGCGACGGACTGCCGCGGATCGTGCACCTGCTGACCCAGGCCGCGGCAGCCGGAGGTGGTGTCGGTGAAGACGAAATCGACCTGCTGCGAGTGCATCTCGATACCGCTCGGCATGAGGTTGTGGCGCAGTACCCGAATGTCGATCCCGCGCTGTTGCTCAACTGTATGTTGTTGGCGGCCACCGAAAGCGGGGTTACCGGAGATCCGGTATCAGCCAACTATCACTTCGCGTGGTTCCGTGAACTCAGCCGATAGCCGGTCAAGTTGGCGGGCCGTTGAATTGACGCTGGTTGGAGCCGTCGACATACTGTTTTGGTGCCGGGGTCTGGTGATCGCGCGGAACTGAGCGATAAGGACCTCGTCGAATCGGTTCTTCGTGAGCTCAGCGAGGCCGCCGACAAGTGGGAAGCGCTTGTCGCACAGGCGGAAACCGTCACCTACAGCGTGGATCTGGGAGATATTCACGCGGTCGCCAATTCGGATGGGCGGTTGCTCAAGTTGAGATTGCATCCCGGCGTCATGACCGGCTATTCCCACGCAGAACTGGCCGACCGGCTGAACGCCGCGATCGCGGCGCTGCGCGAGGAAGCAGAGGCCGAAAACCAGGCACGCTACGGCGGCTCGCTGCACTGACGCTGGCGCGCGCTCATCGCCCGCGGCGGGGCCGATGGGCCGAGGCTCTCTTCGCGCACTGGCGCGCGCTCATCGCCCGCGGCCGGGAGGGCCGGCGAAGGCTTGAGCGATCGTCAACCACCGCTGCGCATCCTCCCCTACCGCGGCGACGTCGAGGGTGGCCAACGCCCGCCGCTGGGTGACCAGGAAACAGAAATCCTCGGCGGATCCGGTGACGCGCTGGGCGGCATCGGCCGGCCCCCAGGACCAGGTGTCTGCGTCCGGACCGCGCAACTCGACTCGGAAAGGCTCGGCCGGCGGGGTCAGGTTGTTGACGAAGAACGCGTAGTCCCGGGTGCGGACACCAAGATGCGCTATTGAGCGCAGCCGGTCGGTGGGGGGCCGACTGACTCCGAGTGCGTCGGCGACGTCGAGTCCGTGCGCCCAGGTCTCCATCAATCGCGCGGTAGCCATCGACGCCGCGCTCATCGGCGGCCCGAACCACGGTAGTTTGCGACCGTCGGCGACCTTCAGTAGCGCCTCGTGCAACCTGCCCCTGGTCATCCGCCAGTCGTCGAGCAGCTCGCCCGGCGGCCGGGCCGCGAGCTGTTCGGCGCCGTCGTCTACGAAGCCGGCAGGATCAGCAGCCGCCTGGGTCAGTATGTCGGCAAAGCCGGCGTCGTCGGTGACCGCGGTCAGCGCCACCCGATCTGTCCACAACAGGTGGCCGATCTGGTGCGCGATGGTCCAGCCCGGCGCCGGTGTCGGCTCGGCCCATCGCTGCGGCGGAAGAGGCGCCACCAGCGCGTCGAGGTCGTCGCTTTCGGCCCGCAGGTCAGCGACGATCGGACCCGGACCCGCCATCAGTACCTCCCCTAGTCGCCGTTGACCGGCTGTCCCCGTCGGCCAACAATGCTGTGAACCACCAGCCCGGCCAAATAGATCACCGAGCCGAACAACACAAACGTGGGTGCGTGCCCGTCATCTGGAATCAACGCCGCGGCAACGGTAACCGAGGCGATGTAGGAGACCCAGAACAACGCATCCTGGACCGCGAACACGTGCCCGCGCAACGCGTCATCGACGTCGATCTGCATCGCGGAATCGGCACAGAGCTTGACCACCTGGCCGGCCACCCCCAGCAGGAACCCGCATGCCACCATGATCGGGATCACCAGGCCGGCGCCGGCGATTTCGATTGTCGCGGCCGCGATCAGGGCGCCGTTGGCCGTCGCATAGCGCCCCCACCGCCGGATCAAGACCGGGGTCAACACGTTAGCCAGGAATGCCCCGAGACCCGTGGCAGCGAAGAACACCAGGGCAGTGCCGAACCCTACGACGTCCGCATCTTTCATGTGGTGCACCAGCAGCAAGATCAACAGCGAGTTGATGCCGACCACCATCCGGTGTGCGGCCAGGCCGGACAGCGCAGCGGCAACCGTCGGTTGTTGCACAACGGTACGCACGCCGTGCAGCCAGCCGGTGATCACCGCGTACACGACCGACCCATGAATCGCGCGCTTGGTGTCGTCCGGACCGAGTACCCGCGGGGCGAACCGCAGCGATAGCAGCAACGCAATCAGCACCGGAACAATGGCGGTGAAGACGACCACGGCGGCGCCGTGATCGCCGCCGCCGGCCAGCCACCGGGGCAACAGCATGAAGTTCGCGCCCAGGAAGGCCCCGACCGCCCCGGATGCGGTGGCCACCGAGTTCATCGTGACCACCTGCTCGCGTGGCACCACATGGGGCAACGATGCCGATAAGCCCGATGCTACGAACCGGGCCAAACCATTGGCCAGTAACGCTCCGATCAGCAGCAAGAGATCGCCGCCGCGAAGCGCCAGGATCGCGCCAATCCCGGCGATGAAGGCCAACCGGCCGATGTTGGCGCCGACGAGCACCAGCCGCCGGTCCCAGCGATCCATCAGTGCGCCGGCGAACGGGCCCAGCAGTGAATACGGCAGAAACAACACCGCGAAAGCCCGTGCGATCGCCATCGGGTCGGCGGCCCGGTCGGGATTGAACAGCAGCGCTCCCGCGAGTCCCGCCTGGAAGAGACCGTCACCAAATTGACTCGCTATGCGAAGCTGCAGCAGTCGCCCGAAGTCGGGCAGCGCACGTATCGACCGCCACAGTGCGGCCGGTGCGCTGGCTTGCGTTTGGCTGCGAATCACAAAACCCACTTCCACGATCGGGCGCAGGCAATGCTGGTTTCGCGCTGTGCCGACCCAATCACAGTACAAATATCTGGCGACCATGCTTGTTTGGCCCGGTGTTGCTTTGGTCAGTGCGATGATGGTGTGGTGGCGCCGCAGGATGATCCCGAGGACTACATGGCACCCGCCGCACAACGTGTGCGAGCGGGTACTTTGCTGCTGGCCAACACCGATCTGTTGGAGCCGACCTTTCGGCGCAGCGTGATCTACATCGTCGAGCACAACGAGGGCGGCACCCTGGGTGTGGTGCTCAACCGACCCAGCGAGACGGCGGTCTACAACGTCTTGCCGCAGTGGGCCAAACTCGCGGCCAAACCGAAGACGATGTTCATCGGGGGCCCGGTCAAGCGCGACGCCGCCCTGTGCCTGGCGGTACTGCGGGTCGGTGCGGATCCGGACGGGGCGCCAGGTCTACGCCATGTTGCGGGCCGCATGGCGATGGTGGATCTGGACGCCGAACCCGACCTACTAGCACCGGTGGTAGAAGGTGTGCGGATCTTCGCCGGGTACTCGGGCTGGACTATCGGTCAGCTCGAGGGCGAAATCGAGCGTGATGACTGGATTGTGTTGTCGGCGTTGCCATCTGACGTCTTGGTTCCGCCCAGAGCCGACCTGTGGGGGCAGGTCTTGCGGCGGCAGCCGTTACCGCTTTCGCTGTTGGCCACCCATCCGATCGACCTCAGCCGCAACTAAGACCACGCCACAGCTCGCTCCGCGGGTCCGGCCACGCGGATGACGCGTCAGGAAAACCGACGGCGCACTGTCGAATTCATCGGCAGGACAACGTGCAGGCGGCGCAATCGTCGCCGCAATCAGTCGACCTGGTTCGGGCTGCCTCCCGGCGCAGCGCGTAGCGGGCGCACTGCCATGAGCCGGTGGCCAGCGTGCCGAACGCGCCCGCCACGCAAACGGCCAGCACCACCAAAGCCGTTGGCGCAGCCGCCGCAAGTGCCACGACACCTCCGGCGGTCAGCATGACCGCGGCCGCCAACTGGGTAGGGGCCATGGCGCGCAGCGCCATCTGCGTCGGATCGGTGGTGCGGGTATGGGACAGCGACCAGACCCCGAAGACGGCGGAAGCCGCCGCCGCACACACGCACAGCACACCCGCGATCAGCATGGACTCACAATACGAGTTCGCCGGTGGGTCCGCCCGACCCGATCCGCCCAGCGGGGCTCCAGGACTCAGTGCGACGGGACGGGTGTGAGGGTGACCAGCGGCGGCAGCGTGGTTATTACCCCGGGCAGCGACGGTGATGCCGGGTTGACGTGCGGCGCCGTCGCCTGCGGGGCTGGGGCTGCCACTGGAGCCGAATGCGTCGCCTGCGCGGGAGCCTGGGGAGCGGGCGCGAAGGCCTGCGCGGGAGCTTGGGGAGCGGGCGCAGTCGCTGCTCCCCCTTGGGCGGGCGCCTGACCGACCGTCCCGGGGGCCGTCACCCGGAAACCGTTGACGATGGCGTCCGTGGCAGGTGCATCGGCGATCGCCTGCGAGGCCGCGGTGGTCACCGACAACGACACCAGGTACTTGTCAGCCCCCGAACTGGCAAGGACATGGCGGCGCGAGGTATTCAGCGTCATGTCGTTCTCGCGGTACGTGCCCTCAATGATCGACGACGGGAAGCCGCTGAAGTCGGCCATGGATGAGTTGGTCGTCCGCCACGCCAGCAGCTTCTGACTGTCGACGAAACCGTGCGTGATGGCCTCCGCCGGGTCGAAGTCGCCGACCAGCTTGTAGACCACTACCTGCGCGTTGGACGTGTAGACGCTGTTACCGCCGACCCGGTCGGCGATCACCAGGAAGGCGTCGGGCACGTTGGGGTCGGGTACCGGAGTCCATCGAGGCGGCATCGGCAGGGTGACGTCGAGCGCCTTGAACCCCTGCGACCGCTGCGGCTCGAACCTGACCCCCTTGCTCAGGAGGAACTCTCGTAAGGTCCCGGCTACGGCGGGCGTGACCGCCGGCGGCGTCGGCGCCACCGCCGCCGGGGGTAGCGCCGACACCACGGGCGCGGGCGCCGGCGCCTGCGCGGGAACCGGGGCGAATCTGTTGCCGACACCGCCGGGAACCGCGGTGAGGTTCTGGACGGGCGGCGCCGCCGGTTGCACCGGAACCGGCGCGGGGAGCGGCGGTTGGGGATACAGCGGTTCGGCCGATGCCTTCCCGCCCGCGACGAGTACGACGCCGACGAAACCGGCAGCCATGCCCCCAGCGACGACCCGCCAGGTACGCGCGATGTGGATCATGTGCGTCGGTCCCTCCGAACTATGCGGGCGTCAATGCCCGTCATCGAGCTGAATTTAACGAACTCTTAGAGGCGCCAATAGTGCCGAAATCGAGCTGGGATGAACCTCTGACCGGTGTGCAATGCAACCGAGACCAACCCGTGGCCGGCGGCTTGGCCACCGACCTGCAAGGGGCGTCCTTATACCCTGTTGGGCGTGACCGAATCGCCGACCACGACGCCGGGCAGCGCCTCCGGTGGCACGTCCAGTGTCAGGGACGCGGAATCCGACGCCCCGCGGTACCGCTACACCGCAGAGCTGGCGGCGGGGCTTGAGCGGACCTGGCAGGACAGCTGGGCTCGCCAGGGGACGTTCAACGTGCCCAACCCGGTCGGGTCGTTGGCTCCCGCGGACGGTTCGCCGGTACCCGCGGACAAGCTCTTCGTCCAGGACATGTTTCCCTATCCGTCCGGCGAGGGATTGCACGTCGGACATCCGTTGGGCTACATCGCGACCGATGTCTTCGCTCGGTACCACCGGATGAAGGGCCACAACGTACTGCACGCATTGGGGTTCGACTCCTTCGGGTTGCCCGCGGAGCAGTACGCCGTGCAAACCGGCACGCACCCGCGTACCCGGACCGAGGCCAACATCGTGAACTTCCGCCGGCAGCTGGGCAGGCTGGGTCTGGGTCACGACAGCCGCCGCAGCTTTTCGACCACCGACGTCGAGTTCTACAAGTGGACACAGTGGATTTTTCTGCAGATCTACAACGCGTGGTTTGACACCGCAGCCAACAAGGCTCGTCCGATTACCGAGCTGCGTACCGAATTCGATTCCGGCGCAAGAACTCTCGACGATGGGCGGCAGTGGGCCAGGTTGTCGGCGGGGCAGCGGGCCGACGTGATCGACAGCTATCGACTGGTTTACCGGGCCGATTCGATGGTGAACTGGTGTCCGGGGCTGGGCACGGTACTGGCCAACGAGGAGGTCACCGCCGACGGCCGCAGCGACCGGGGCAACTTCCCGGTGTTCCGCAAGCGGCTGCGGCAATGGATGATGCGCATCACCGCCTACGCCGACCGGCTGCTCGAAGACCTCGACGTGCTGGACTGGCCGGAGCAAGTCAAGACCATGCAGCGCAACTGGATTGGTCGCTCGACCGGAGCCGTGGCGCTGTTTTCGGCGACTATCGCGACGGGTGACCGGATCGGTTCGCGAGTCGACATCGAGGTGTTCACCCCCCGGCCCGACCCCTTGTTCGGCGCCACCTACCTGGTGCTGGCGCCCGAGCATGAGCTGGTCGACGAACTGGTCGTGCCCGCCTGGCCCGCCGGCGTCAACCCCTCGTGGACCTACGGCGCCGCCACACCGGCCGAGGCCGTCGCCGCGTACCGTGATGCGATCGCGGCCAAGTCGGACCTGGAGCGTCAGGAAAGCCGGGAGAAGACCGGCGTCTTTCTGGGAAGCTATGCGATCAACCCGGCCAACGGCGAACCGGTGCCGATCTTCATCGCCGACTATGTGCTGGCCGGCTACGGCACCGGGGCGATCATGGCGGTCCCGGGCCACGATCAGCGGGACTGGGACTTCGCCCGGGCGTTCGGCCTGCCGGTCGTGGAAGTCATTGGCGGTGGCAACATTTCGGAGGCCGCATACACCGGAGACGGTGTCTTGGTGAACTCGGGTCACCTCGACGGGATGGACGTCGCGGAAGCCAAGCAGGCTATCACCGCGCGGCTGGAGTCCGAGGCACGTGGCCGGGCCCGAATTGAATTCAAGTTGCGGGACTGGCTTTTCGCGCGGCAACGCTATTGGGGTGAGCCGTTCCCGATCGTCTACGACAGCGACGGACGTCCGCATGCGCTCGATGACGCCGCGCTGCCGGTCGAATTGCCAGAGGTGGCCGACCATTCACCGGTGCTGTTCGATCCCGACGACGCCGACAGCGAGCCGTCGCCGCCACTGGCCAAGGCGACCGAGTGGGTCCACGTGGAACTGGATCTCGGCGACGGCCTCAAGCGGTACAGTCGTGACACCAACGTGATGCCGCAATGGGCCGGCAGCTCCTGGTACGAGCTCCGCTACACCGATCCGCATAACTCGGAGCGGTTCTGCGCCAGGGAAAATGAGGCGTACTGGATGGGCCCGCGGCCGGCCGAACACGGTCCGCAGGACCCCGGCGGCGTCGACTTGTACGTCGGTGGCGCCGAGCACGCGGTGCTGCATCTGCTGTATTCGCGGTTCTGGCACAAGGTCTTGTACGACCTGGGTCACGTGAGCTCACGGGAGCCCTATCGCAAGCTCATCAACCAGGGCTACATTCAGGCGTTCGCCTACACCGACGCACGCGGATCCTACGTGCCGGCAGATCAAGTGATCGAACGCGACGGGCGCTTTTTCTACCCTGATTCCGGCGGCGAGATCGAGGTCTTCCAGGAATTCGGCAAAATCGGTAAGAGCCTGAAGAATTCGATATCGCCCGACGAGATCTGCGACGCGTACGGCGCCGACACGTTGCGGGTGTACGAGATGTCGATGGGCCCGCTGGAGGCGTCGCGTCCGTGGGCCACCAAGGATGTCGTCGGAGCTCACCGCTTTCTACAACGGGTGTGGCGGCTGGTGGTCGAGGAGGACACCGGCGAGACGCGGGTGGTCGACGGGACCGATTTGGGCACCGACACGCTGCGGGCACTGCACCGCACGATCGCGGGTGTGTCCGAAGACTATGCGGCACTTCGTAATAACACCGCGGCCGCCAAACTCATCGAATACACCAATCACCTCACCAAGGAGCATCGTGATGCGGTGCCTCGCACGGCGGTCGAGCCATTGGTGTTGATGCTGGCTCCGCTGGCTCCGCATCTGGCTGAGGAGCTCTGGTTGCGGCTGGGCCACACCGTCTCGTTGGCGCACGGCCCTTTCCCCGAGGCAGATCCGGCCTACCTTGTCGACGAGACCGTCGAATACCCGGTGCAGGTCAACGGAAAAGTGCGTGGCCGGATCGTGGTGGCCGCCGAGGCGGACGACGAGGCGGTCCAAGCCGCCGCGCTGGCCGACGAGAAGGTGCGGGCGTTCCTGGCGGGTGCCACGCCCCGCAAGGTCATTGTGGTTCCGGGCCGGCTGATCAACCTGGTGGTCTAGATCCCCGCGCCGAATGTGAATTGGTCGACGCGACACGCCGAAAATCCGTCGTGCAATGCACGCTCGGCGGCCCGCTACAGCTAGAGCGCTAGCGGGGCCGGACGACCACCTCGTGGACGTGACCATCGGCCGGGGTGGCTATCACGTTTGCGACCACCGCGGCGACGGTTTCGGCCCGCAGGAACCTGGCGGGATCGTAGTTGCCGCCTTCGAACTCGACAAGTTCGCGCTGCATCTCGGTGTCGGTGCGGCCCGGGAAGATCGTCGTCACCCGCAGGCCGGGTTCGTCGGCGCGTAGTGAGTCCGCGAAGGCCCGCAAGGCGAACTTGCTGGCCGAGTAAGACGCCATGCCCGGCGAAACATTGCGCCCGGCACCGGAATTGATGAACACCACCTGGCCGTGGGCGTGCCGCAGCGCCGGTAACAGTGCCAGTGTGAGTGCCACCGGGCCAAAGACGTTGACGTCGAAGGTGGCACGCCACTCGTCGACGTGCGAATCGCCGACGTGGCCGGGGATGGATAGTCCGGCGTTGTGCACCAGCACGTCGAGTTCGTCGACCACTTCGCAGCTGGCCTCGATCGTGCCGGCATCGGCCAGGTCGAGTGGAAAAGTGGTGGCGCCCAACCGTTCCGCGACAGCGTCGAGACACTCGGAGGGCCGACCGGCCAGCAGCAGGGTGTGTGTCGGCGCCAAGGCGGTGGCAATCGCCGAACCGATGCCGCGGCTGGCGCCGGTGATGAGTGCGGTGGGCATGGCTGCAGCGGTTACCAATCAGCTTGCCGGTCGGTTGCTTTCACGCCTGTTCACGGGCATCGCCGGCGGCGGCATTGGCCGGCTCACCGCTGGCCAGGCGTTCCAGCGGCGCCAGCGCTTTCATCAACGTGTCGAGGTCCGAGTGGGGGAGCTGGCTGAGCATCGCGGCAAGGGCGGCATGCCGGTTGGCCAGCGACTCGGCATGCACCGCCCGCCCCTGCGGCGTGATGTCGACCAGCACCGCCCGCAGATCGGACGGGTCGCGGGAGCGCTTCACCAGCCCAATCTTTTCCAGCCGGCGGATAGCCACGGTGGTGGTCGGGGTCCGCACCCGTTCGTGTGCGGCCAGGTCAGTCATCCTGATCGGACCGCGATCGAGCAACGTGACCAGAATCGACAGCTGCGCCAGCGTCAACTCCCCGGCGACCGCGCCATTGGGATCCCCGCGGCGCAAGATCGAGAACAACTTGGACAGTGCGCGGTGCAGGCCCTCCGCCAATTCCGTCACCTCAGGTGCGGTGGATCCGCTGTCCGCCATAAGTCGGCAGTCTAACCCGACATCGCGGTAGCTGACTGCCAGCGGTGCCTAAAGCACCTGGGCCAGGAACCGCTGCAGTCGATCGGTCTGTGCGGCCTCGAAGATCTGCTCCGGGGGACCGGCTTCCACGACCTTGCCGTGATCCATGAAGACGACCGCATCCGATGTCGAGCGGGCGAAGCCCATTTCGTGGGTGACGACCACCATTGTCATTCCGTCGGCGCCGAGGTCGGCAATCAGTCCCAGGATGTCCTTGACCATTTCGGGATCCAGCGCAGAGGTCGCTTCGTCGAAGAACATCACCTGCGGGGCCATGGCCAGTGCGCGCGAAATCGCAACACGTTGCTGTTGGCCGCCCGATAGCATGCCGGGACGCGCAGCGGCCTTGTGTTTCAGGCCAACTCGCTCCAAGTGGCGCAGCGCCAGGTCCCTCGCCGCACCGGCGGACAGCCCGCGCAGCTTGCGCGGCGCCAGAGCCACGTTGTCGAGCACGCTGCGATGCGGGAACAGGTTGAAATGCTGGAACACCATGCCGATGCGCTGGCGCAGTTCGTTGGGGTTGTCCCGCAACACCGATCGTCCATCGAGGAGGATGTCGCCGCTGTCCGGCTCGTGCAATCGGTTGAGGGTGCGAAGCAACGTCGACTTGCCGGAGCCCGACGGGCCGATCACCGCCGCGGTGGTGCCCGCCGGTACGTCGATATCAACACCGCGCAGCACCGCGTTACCGCCCAACGTCTGATGAATATCCTTGGCAACCAACGAAACCGGCGAACGGCGCGCCTCGCTGGTCACGTCATCTCCTGGCCGATAGTCGAGCTGACGACCTCGGAGGGATCCTGCGGATCGATCCTGGCGCGGCCGCGCCGAAGCCGCGCGTCGATGTAGTTCACCAGGTGGGTCAACGGGATAGTCAACAGCAGATAGAAGATGCCCGCGGCCACCAACGGCGACAGGTTACCGGTTTGCGCGTTGAGGTCGCGGCCGATTTGGAACAGTTCGCGCTGTCTGGCCACCAGGCCCAGGAAGTACACCAGGGCAGAGGCTTTCAGCAGTGCGATGAACTGGTTGACCAATGCCGGCAACACTCGCCGTATTCCCTGCGGCACCACCACCAATCGCATCGCCGCGGAGTAGCTGAAACCCAGGGCACGAGCGGCCTCGAGCTGGCCGGGGTCCACGCTTTGGATTCCGGAACGCAGGATCTCGCCGACGTAGGCGCCGGCCATCAATCCCAGCGCGGCGATGCCCAACGGGTAGGGGTTGTTGTTGGTCAGCCCGCCCACGATCGGGCCGACACCCAGCCCGATGATCAGGATGATCACCACCTCGGGCAGGCCGCGGAAGATATCGGTGTACACCCGCGCCGGCCACCGCAGCCAGCGCTTCTGCGAGATCCCGGCGACGGCCAGCGCCATGCCGATTGCCAGCCCGATCGCGCTGGCGCTGACACTCAGGATCAATGTGTTGGGTAGCCCCGTAGCGAACAGCGTCGGGATGGCCTGCCGGTACATGTCCCAGTCGAAAAAGGATTCCCGAAGCTGCGCCAGTGTCGACTTGGGCGCGGCGGGCTGGAGCGACTTGCGGTGTTGACTGGCCGCGATTGCGGCGAAATCCGGCAACGTCGGGGCAGCGACGGCTTTCGAGCCGGGTTTCCAGCCGGCCGGCAACGTGCGGGGAACCCAGTTGCTGTAGAGATCCGACCAGGTTCCGTCGGCGATCACCGCGTCCAGCCCCGAGTTCAGCGCGTCGACGAGCGCGGGATTGTCCTTGGCGACCGCATAGCCCACGACATCGTCGGTGCTGAAGGTGTTCGCGACGATCACCGCCGGATCGCCCGGCCGCATGGCGGCCGCTGCTTGGTTAGCCGGTGCCACCCACGCGTCGATCTGGTGGGTTTTCAGACTCCCGTACACGGTGGCGAAGTCGGGATACTTCACCGGTTGCAAGTGCAGGGTGTCGACGACGTAGGACTCCTCGACCGTGCCTTGGACGACGCCGATGCGCTGACCCGCGGCGAGGTCGGTGAAACTGGTGATCGCCGAACCGGGAGGCACCACCAGCGAGTAGTAGCCGAAGTCGTAGCCGTTGGTGAAAGCGACCGTGCGACGGCGAGCATCGGTGGTCTTGACCGATGCCGAGCCGACGTCGAAACGTCGCGATGCCACCTGGGCAAGTAGCCCGGAGAAGTCGGTGCCGACGAAGCGCACGTGCAAGCCAAGTTTGGCGGCAATGGCGCGCAACAGCTCATTGTCGAAGCCGGTGAACCGTCCGGTCGAGTTGATGCAGACGTTCGGCGGGGCGTCCGAGAGCGTGCCCACCGTCAGCGCCCCGGGGGTGCCCAGCCCCAGCGCGTTGACATCAATTGAGCTGAGCGGCACGACGGTGGCGGTGGTGTCGGTGTCGTCGTCGGTGCCCGCCATACCGGGCCTCGACAGGTTGCCGGGCAGAACCGTGGCACTCTCCACCCCGGCGGGGGCGCACTGATGGCGGTCTGCCGCCGCGGGCGCGGCGGTTGCCAGGCTAGCGGTGGCGAGGATCAGCATTGTCGCGGCCGCGGCCAATAGCCTGAGCCCGCTTCTGGTGCGGGGACCCACGCGTGGACTCATCACCGCCACCGTATCGGCCGACCGGATGGCGCGTCGCTCAGAGCACGATCGACGACGGCTCGCGAGTGCCGGCCAGAGCGCCGACAGCCGACGGCTCCGGAACCATGGCCGTCAGGCGTACCGGAAACTGGTCCGGCCCGATCCCGCCGTGCGGCGTGAACACCCGGCGACGGAATAGTTCGGCCAGCATCGTGTGCGCCATCAGCTGGGATCGCCCGATACATGCGGCCCGCGCGGCTTCCGGATCACGCCGATGTATTGCCGAGTGCTCGTCTTCGTAGAACGACAGCATGTCGTCGCGGCCGTTCTGGTAGGTCAGCCAAAAGGCGCGGGGAATAAGGTTTTGCGAGGCACGAATGCTGGCGTGCAGCCGCGGCCCCGCGTACTCGTCGTTGACCGTTCGCCGGTATTCGTGCGCGACTTCGGAAAAAGTCCGCGGCTCCTTCGACGTGCGCAACGAGCGCATCAACGCGTCGAGCTGGCCCAAAATCCGCGGTGTGGGGTTGGCCGCGGCCCGCGCCGAAGCGATGCCGTTGAGCAGGCCGTCGAGCTCGTGATGTTCGAGGACGGTCGCTTCGTCGAACCGCTCGACGAACGCCCCGCGGTGATAGCGAGTCGACACGACGCCGTCGTGTTCGAGTTGCACCAGTGCCTCTTGTATCGGGACGCGGCTGACTCCCAAGCCCTGCGCGATTTCGTTGCGGTCGACACGGTCGCCGCTGCGCAGTTTGCCAGTCAGGATCAGGTCGAGGATGTGCGAAACAACCTGGTCTTTTTCTTTGATCCCATATTTCTTAGGCATCACTATCCGTCGGTTTCCGTCGAGTCTCTTCCAGCCGCTCCGGCTATCGGCGCTGGCAAGTTTCTCATGACTGGCAGCGCGCTATCGGGCGTTTGGCAGATGAAATCGACGCAAACGCCAACTAACGGCTGCCACGCCATCTGCAGAGCGCCTCGGCGGCGGTGAGGTCGTAATCGGGACCGTCGCAGCCGACCGTTAGCAGCGTGACCCCAAGCTCGACCAGAGCTTCGGCGTCAGCGATCCCGCCCGTTACCGCGGCCGAGCGTTCGATCGTGGCCGGATCCCGGCCGACGTCGGCGCAGTGCCGGTTCAATACCGCGGCCTTGGCCGGGAACTCGTCGGCGGCGGTGAAGCTGTGCCACATGTCGGCGTATTCGGCCACCAGGCGCAGCGTCTTGCGTTCGCCGCCGCCGCCGATCAACACCGGGATATCACGGGTGGGCGGTGGGTTCAGTTTTGCGAGTCGGGCCTTGATTCGCGGGAGCGCGGCGGCCAGGTCGTCGAGTCGACTGCCGGCGGTGCCGAATTCGTAGCCGTATTCGTCGTAGTCCCTTTGTTTCCAGCCGGAACCGATGCCCAACACGAGTCGGCCGTCGGAAATATGGTCGACGGTACGGGCCATATCGGCCAGCAGCTCCGGATTCCGGTAGGAGTTGCAGGTCACCAGGGCGCCGATCTGGATGCGCGACGTCTGCTCGGCCCACGCCCCGAGCATGGTCCAGCACTCGAAGTGCGCACCGTCGGGATCGCCGAAGAGCGGGAAGAAGTGGTCCCAGTTGAAGGCGATGTCGACGCCGATGTCCTCGCAGCGGCGGACGGCGTCGCGGATGTGGCCGTAGTGCGGGGCGTGCTGCGGCTGGAGCTGCACGCCGATGCGGATGGGTAGATCGGGATGCACGGCTGAGGTCATACGACCACGGTAGGCCCGGTGCTCTGGGCGAAACGCTCAGCGTCTGCCGAACACTGCGCGCAGGATGTCGACAAGCGCGCGCGGTTGGTCGCTTTGCACCGAGTGGCCCGAATCCGGAACGGTGTGCGCACCACGGAAATGCCTTGCGCGCCTGCTCAATTCGGCGACATCCTGGTCGCTGACGAAGCCCGACTTGCCGCCGCGCACGAGCGTGATCGGTGCCGACAAGGCGTCGACGTCATCCCACAAGCCGGCAAAGTCCGGGAAGCTGCGGATGGCGTCGTAGCGCCAGGTCCAGTTGCCGTTGTCGAGTCGACGGGAGTTGTGGAACACGCCGCGGCGCAATGCCTTCACCTCGCGATGCGGCGCCGCGGCGATGGTTACGTCGAGCATCGCCTGGAAGCTGGGGAATTCTCGCTCACCGTGCATCAGCGCGACCGTGCCGCGCTGATCGGCGGTCATTTCGGCGTGCCGCTGCAGCGCCGACGGGGTGACGTCGATGACGATGAGTTCGTCGACGAGTTCGGGGGCGACCGCGCCCAGCCGGATCGCGGTGAGCCCGCCCAGCGACATCCCGACGACGAATTCGGCCGCCGGTGCCAGCTCCCGCAGCACCGGGGCCAGGGCGTCGGCATTGTGCTGCGGCGAATAGTCGCCGTCCTCGCGCCAACCGGAGTGACCGTGCCCCGGCAGATCTACCGCCAGCGCCGGCTCGCCAAGGCCGACGATCACCGTGTCCCAGGTGTGCGCATTCTGGCCGCCGCCGTGGAGGAAGATCACTCGCGGCGCCGCGCCGCCCCAGCGCAGCGCGCTGATTCTGCCGGCAGCGGTGTCGGCGTCCACCCGCGCTACTTCCGGCAGCGCGCCGGTGGCACCGGCCTGCTCGGCGTTTTCGGCCAGCAGATCGAACTCGGAGAGTCCGGCCAGTTCGTCGTCGGAAATCTCGGTCACGGCTCTGACTCTACGAGTCATGCCCAAGTGCCAGGCGGGGATGACTCTGACGTCCCGTCGTTCGCTTCGTTCGACCTACCCGCCGGACCGCCTGCTATGTGATGCCGGACGCTGCGTGGGTTTCGGCAATGCGCTGCGCGCAGAGATCTAGGCCGGTAGCGCATGCAACCTTTGAAGTGGACAGATCACTTTGTGTCCGTTCGCGCTGGTCGCCGGTGACGGCTGGCGTCGATATTTGGCTGTGGTTGGCGGTTATATCAAGGCCACCGAGCCCCGCGCCAACCTTTCCGGAAAGACGCTGGGGTCGACAAGGCGCAGTTTCATAAGCTATGAATATGAATCGATCGTTGATCGCAATTGACGTAAATGAGCATTTGTCCCATAATGTTGTGGCCCCTTGCCGGATTCGAACAGCAAATCCAGCTTTACCTACGTTTACTGCGGACGCCAATGGCCACGAGTTCATACCTGTAGCCATTTTGTACAGGCAAAGTCGGACTGGCTCGCAATCCGGCTTGCACCCCTGTCCGGGAGTGGTTACGTTTAACCATTCAACAACCGGCCGCAGAGCTAACATTATTAGAAAGGCTATTAGTCATTAATGTCCGAGGACATTAAAGCAGCCAACTTTATCGATGTGACAACGGCCGAATCCCATTCCGTTCTGTTCAATTGGTCTACGGCCGAAGAGGCGACGGTCACACAGCGTCGGAAGATTGGTGTTGCAGTTGCAACTTTGGGGGCGCTGACTTTGTGCTGTGGGAGCGCCGCAGTTGATGCCGCCAATTTCGATCGGTTTAATGTTGGCAGACTCGATATTGCATTAACTGCCTACGATGGCTTCAAGTTAGACACTTGCTCGAGCGGCGACTTTAGCTCTACCGACCGTAGCGGCTCCGGCGGAAACTCAGACTCAGTGAGTCCCAGCGGCGGCGGGAGCAATCTCAAAGAAATCAACGGTGAAGGCCATAACCCAGAGCCCGAGCGAATACAGGTCTTTATTTACACTGATTATAATCCCAACGACACAAGCTACGATCCGAATAGCCATTACCATCCTCAGGTCGAGGAAAGCAATAATGGAGCAACCAATTTCGATGTACTAGCTTCAGCTCCTACCATTTCGTCCGTTGATCCGTCCCGCTTGATGGAAGTGAGTGTGCCCGAGGTCTACATTGAACGCGAGCCGGATAGCTTTGACTCTGGCTACGCGAATGGTAGCGTACGCGATTCCGATTCAGGGCAGGTCAACCCATTTTCTTCGCAAGGCGTTGGGAGAGAAGATCCCGGTGCGGGCGACCTACTTCAGGAATATTTCGTCGTAACGACAGAGGAAGGACTGCTGCCGCGTTCCATTGTTAGATCAGGTGCAGATATCGACGATCTAAACCAAGATTGGTACAACGAGGTGGTTAGCAATTCCCAGAACAGTCGCTGGACTATGCACAGAGTATATGATCCAGAAAGACTAGACATGCTTCGTGATTTTGTACGGGAGCAGCCAAACCAACCACAATGGACCGCCTCAGATGAAGAAAGATATTCTCCCGAAAATATCGATAACATTATTCGTCCCAATTATAATGATCCACGTTATCGTGATGATGATGCAGGTGAAGACGATTAGAAGCTTCACGCAGGACAGTCGATGAACAAGCAACCAGCCCCTTGCGTCTTTGGCTACTTCTGCTGCTGGCCATAATATTCGGAACATGACTGAGTAGCGTATGGCCGGCGTTAGCAAAACCGTTTCTATCGACGGTTGATGATCAGGGTTCGGAATTGGTTCGGGCCTGGCGCGGTGACGTGCTGGCGGACATACGCGCTGGGCTGGCGTGCTCGACGCGGCCGAACCGGATCCGGGAGGTGACGCCGCGAGCGGCCGAGGCGAGCGGCGGGTGCTGGACTCAACCCGTACGACGCGATGGCCACGATGGAACACGACCACGCTAATCCCGCTGCGGCAATCCGGGGCTGGTGCAGTGGTCGATGGTGCGTTGCAGCCCCGGTTGGGTGCGCGGCGGTCGCGTGACGATGGCTAGCGACCGGCCTTAACCGGCCACTGCACCAACACCAACCGCCACGTCAAGCTGACCGCAGCGTGCTTACCGCCTATCCCACCAAGTCCATTCGGCACCAACCGACCGAACTAGTCGGCCCCGATGATGAACTCTTCGAGTTGGGCGCGCGCAATGTCGTCCGGCAACTGCTGCGGCGGGCTCTTCATCAGGTAGGCCGATGCCGGGATCACCGGTCCGCCGACGCCGCGATCCTTGGCGATCTTCGCCGCGCGCACCGCGTCGATGATGACGCCCGCCGAGTTCGGCGAATCCCACACCTCGAGCTTGTACTCCAGATTGAGCGGCACGTCACCGAAGGCACGACCCTCCAGTCGCACATAGGCCCACTTGCGGTCGTCGAGCCAGCCGACATGGTCGGACGGGCCGATGTGCACATCCTTGGTCTTGAACTCGCGCTGCAGGTTGGAGGTGACCGCCTGGGTCTTGGAAATCTTCTTCGATTCCAGGCGCTCCCTTTCGAGCATGTTGAGGAAGTCCATGTTGCCGCCCACGTTGAGCTGCATCGTGCGGTCCAACTGGACGCCGCGGTCCTCGAACAGCTTGGCCAGCACCCGGTGCGTGATCGTCGCCCCGACCTGGCTCTTGATGTCGTCACCGACGATTGGCACTCCGGCGTCGGCGAACTTCTTGGCCCACACCGGGTCGGAGGCGATGAACACCGGCAGCGCATTGACGAACGCCACCCCGGCATCGATCGCGCACTGGGCATAGAACTTGTCGGCCTCTTCCGAGCCCACCGGAAGGTAGGAGACCAGCACGTCGACCTTGGCGTCCCGCAGCACCTGGACCACGTCAACGGGCTCGGCGTCGGAGAGCTCGATGGTGTCGGCGTAGTACTTGCCGATGCCATCCAATGTCGGACCGCGTTGGACGGTCACGTTGGTCGGCGCCACGTCGGCGATCTTGATGGTGTTGTTCTCCGAGGCGAAGATCGCGTCCGACAGGTCGAACCCGACTTTCTTGGCGTCCACGTCGAACGCGGCCACGAACTTGACGTCACGGACGTGGTACGGACCGAACCGCACGTGCATCAGCCCGGGCACCGTGGAGGAGTCGTCGGCGTTGTGGTAGTACTCGACGCCCTGGACCAGCGAGGACGCGCAGTTGCCGACGCCGACAATCGCGACCCGTACCTCAGGCTGCGCCTCCGGCGCCCCTAACGGCTTGTACTCACTCATTCGGGCGTTCTCCTAACCTCATAGCTTTGGGCAGTGTCTTGTGTGGTTGTGTGCAGGGGCTGGTGTGCAGAGTTCACGTCTGTTCGGCGTGATTGGGCGCTGCCCGTTCTGCGGCGATGAGCTCGTTGAGCCACTTGACTTCACGCTCGCTGGACTCGAGCCCGAGCTGGTGCAGTTGCCGGGTGTAGCGGTCCAACGAGCTGCTGGCCCGTGCCACCGCTTCGCGCAGGCCTTCTCGGCGCTCTTCGACCTGGCGGCGACGGCCTTCCAGGATGCGCATCCGCGCCTCGGCCGGAGTGCGGTTGAAGAACGCGAGGTGCACCCCGAAGCCGTCGTCGGTGTAGTTGTGCGGGCCGGTGTCGGCGACCAGTTCGGCAAAGCGTCGCCGGCCCTCATCGGTCAGCTGGTAGACCCGGCGTGCGCGGCGCACCGGCGTGCCCGCGGGAGCGGCATTCTCCGCGATCAGCCCCTCGGCCTGCATCCGCCGCAGGGCCGGATACAGCGAGCCGTAGGAGAATGCCCGGAATGCGCCGAGCAACCCGGTCAGCCGTTTACGCAACTCGTAGCCGTGCATGGGCGACTCGATCAGGAGGCCCAGGATGGCAAGTTCCAGCATCGAGTCACCCCCTTTGTATGGCTGCTGTATGGCCGCTGTTGCGTGAACTACTTAGCGTTTCGACGCCTCGCGTCATCGTATCGTTTCGATATATTTGCCACAACACCACGCGGCGTTGGTGAGTTGTTCGTCACGTGTGAGCGGCCTGCCCCCGGCTCCGCTACGACGGGTAACTCACCTGTTTGACGGTGCCGTCACCAGCAAAGGCGATATAGCCGCCGCCGTAGTCGCTGGAAACATACACCGACAACGACAGCGCCCCGGGCGTGGTGGGGTCTTCGGCCGGATCGATGACCAGGTACATGTTGGTGACGTCGGATTGCTTCATGCCCAGCGTCTCCGCGGCGCCCCGCATAATCCCCACCGTCGCCTTCACATCGAACTTGCCCAGGTCGACCAGGGACCCGTCGGTGCCGCTCTTGGCGGAGCTGGTCGGATCGCCCCAGCCGCCGCGGTAGGTGTAACTCAGCACCCTGCGGTCGTCGGCGGGGTCCTTGCGGTCGAGCACGGCGTACGTCGGGTAGATCACCAAGCGGTACCCCATGGTGTCGCCGAACCTCTTGCGCGTCTGCTCCAGCAGACCGGTGAGCCCGCCTAGGGAGTGCAGCTGCTTCGGCGGCGTCAGCACCACGGCCGCGACGCCGTCGGGCTTGGCTCCCGGATCCGTCGTGAAATCCAGCGGTGAGCTGGTATTGCCGTACAAACCCCAGCCGATGCCGACACCCAACAGCACCGACACCCCGAATGCGGCCGCCAGCAGACCCCACCCGTTGCGTCGTGCCCGCGACTTGAGCGCGGGAACCTCAGCGGGGGCACTCTCGGACTGCAGATCGGCGATCAGGTTTTGGAGGTCGCCCAGCGTCACGGCCTTGGTGGCGGTGCTCACCCGATCGCGGTGCTCTTCCATCGAAAGCTGGCCGTCGTTGAGGGCGGCGTCAAGAATCTGGCAGGCGTCTTGCCGGTCGCTGTCCTTGGCCCGGGTCGTCGTCGATCCTCCACGAGCAAGTGGTGCGCCCAGCCATTTCGCCACGGGGATGATCGTAGAAGTCCCGACCCTGGGCGCGCGATGCAGCTTCGGTGGCGCAGGTCGAGGTGCCGCCGCTGCTGCCCGGGATGTGCCCAGGCCGTGCCGGGCTGCATCGTCACGACGCGAAAGCGACGTACTCTGGTCAGCGTGCAACTGCAGCGACAGGTGGTGGACTATGCGCTTCGCCGGCGTTCACTGCTGGCCGAGGTGTACTCGGGACGCACCGGCGTCTCCGAGGTCTGCGACGCAAATCCCTATCTGTTGCGCGCCGCGAAGTTTCACGGGAAACCAAGCCGGGTGGTCTGCCCGATCTGCCGCAAGGAGCAGCTGACAATCGTGTCTTGGGTGTTCGGCGAGCATCTGGGCGCGATCTCGGGCTCAGCGCGGACCGCCGAAGAGCTGGTCATGCTCGCCACCCGGTTCACGGAGTTTGCGGTGCACGTTGTGGAGGTGTGCCGGACTTGCAGTTGGAATCACCTCGTCAAGTCCTATGTCCTGGGCGCGGCACGTCCGGCACGTCCGGCGCGACCTCCAAGGGCCCCGAGGGGGGCTGGTCGAACGCGGACGGCGCGCGATGGCGCCCGCACGGCCAGTGAATAGCGAAGGGCGCCACCACCAGTCGTCGAGTGACGCTGCAGGCGGGCCGGCGACTGAGGGTGTGGACCAATCTCGCGGGAACCCAGGTGGCGCAGAAGGGGCGCGTCCGTCGGCGGGGCCGCGCCGCCAGGTTCCGCCCGACGATCGAATGACCACGATCATCCCGCCGGTGACCGATGACCGATCGTCTCGGCACGCGGACCCGATCGAGGAAGTCAGGGCTGCCCTGGACAATCCGCCGACGACACCCCTGCATCGCGACCCGCTGGAGCAGGTCAAGGCTGCGTTGAACAGTCCCGAGCCGCGCCCTCGACACGAGCGGCTGAGCGGCGCAGCAGGTCCACCGGGGCCACCCGGCCCGGGCGGCCCGAGGGGCGCTCGGACGGCTAGGCCGAGGCCCGAGTGGATCCAGCGGATCAACTGGAAGTGGGTGCGGCGATCGGTTGGCCTGGCGGCGGCGGCGATGATCTTGCTGCCGATCGTCACCTTCACCATGGCCTACTTCATTGTCGACGTGCCGAGGCCGGGGGACATCCGCACGAACCAGGTCTCCACGATTCTGGCCAGCGACGGCTCCGAAATTGCCAAAATCGTTCCGCCGGAAGGCAATCGCGTCGACGTCAACCTCAGCCAGGTCCCGGTGCACGTACGTCAGGCGGTCATCGCGGCTGAGGACCGCGGTTTTTACTCCAACCCCGGCTTCTCGTTCAGCGGTTTTGCCCGGGCGGTGAAGAACAACCTGTTCGGCGGCGACTTGCAGGGTGGTTCCACGATCACCCAGCAGTACGTCAAGAACGCGTTGGTCGGTTCGGCGCAGCACGGGTGGAGCGGCCTGATGCGCAAGTCCAAGGAGTTGGTGATCGCGACCAAGATGTCCGGGGAGTGGTCCAAAGACGACGTGCTGCAGGCGTATTTGAACATCATCTACTTCGGGCGGGGTGCTTACGGGATCTCGGCGGCTTCGAAGGCTTATTTCGACAAGCCGGTCGAGCAGCTCACCGTATCCGAGGGGGCGTTGCTGGCGGCGCTGATCAGGCGACCGTCCACGCTGGACCCGGCAGTCGACCCGGAAGGCGCAGTCGCGCGGTGGAACTGGGTGCTCGACGGCATGGTCGAGACCAAGGCGCTGTCCGCCCAGGACCGCGCCGAACAGCAGTTTCCCAAGACCGTCCCGCCGGAGCAGGCCCGCGCGGAAAACCAGACCACCGGCCCCAACGGGCTGATCGAACGACAGGTGACCAAGGAATTATTGGAGCTGTTCAACATCGATGAGCAGACCCTGAACACCCAGGGGTTGCAGGTCACCACCACCATCGATCCGCAAGCCCAACGGTCCGCCGAAAAGGCGGTGGCCAAATACCTCGACGGGCAGGATCCCGATATGCGCGCGGCGGTGGTGTCCATCGACCCGCACAACGGCGGGGTGCGCGCCTACTACGGCGGCGACAACGCCAACGGCTACGACTTCGCCCAAGCCGGATTGCAGACCGGATCCTCGTTCAAGGTCTTCGCGTTGGTGGCGGCCCTCGAGCAGGGGATCGGGTTGGGCTATCAGGTCGACAGTTCACCGCTCACGGTCGACGGCATCAAGATCACCAATGTCGACGGCGAGGGTTGCGGGACGTGCAACATCGCCGAGGCGCTCAAGATGTCGCTGAACACCTCCTATTACCGGCTGATGCTCAAACTGAAGGGCGGCCCCCAGGCCGTGGCCGACGCCGCGCACCAAGCCGGTGTGGCCGAGAGTTTCCCGGGCGTGCCGCACACGCTGTCCGAGGATGGCAAGGGCGGGCCGCCGAACAACGGGATTGTGTTGGGCCAGTATCAAACCCGGGTGATCGATATGGCGACGGCGTACGCCACGCTGGCCGCGTCGGGCATCTATCACCGGCCGCACTTCGTCCAGAAGGTCGTCAATGCGGAAGGTCAGGTCCTTTTCGACGCCGCCACCCAGGACGACTCCGGTGAGCAGCGCATCCCCAAGGCCGTGGCCGACAACGTCACCGCGGCCATGATGCCGATCGCGGGCTATTCACGCGGCCACAACCTGGCCGGCGGCAGGCCCTCGGCCGCCAAGACCGGCACGGTGCAATTGGGTGATACCACCGCCAACAAGGACGCCTGGATGGTCGGCTACACGCCGTCGCTGTCCACCGCCGTGTGGGTCGGGACGGTCAAGGGCGACGAGCCGCTGGAGACCGCCTCGGGCGCAGCGGTTTACGGCTCGGGTCTGCCATCGGATATCTGGAAGGCGACCATGGACGGGGCCCTGAAGGGCTCCCAGAACGAGACGTTCCCCAAGCCCACGGAGATTGGCGGCTACGCCGGTGTGCCGGCGCCGCCGCCGCCTCCGCCGTCTGCGGCGCCGCCCTCGGAGACCGTCATTCAACCCACCGTCGAAGTGGCGCCGGGGATCACCATTCCCGTCGGTCCGCCCACCACCGTGACGCTCGCGCCCGGGCCGCCGTCCGCACCACCGCCGACTGACAATCCCACACCGCCACCGTGACGGATATCCGGACCCATCTAGCAACCGGCTCACTCACCTCGCCCGCGCCGTTGGCCCGCGACCTACGTAGTGCAGATACCCGCGATTGTCCCAGCCGCACCGACGTTTTGGGTTCTGCTTTGGCCGACGTCATCGGTGGGCCGGTGGGCCGGCACGCCTTGATCGGACGTGCCCGGTTCATGACGCCGTTGCGGGTGATGTTTGTGATCGCGCTGGTGTTTCTGGCGCTCGGCTGGTCGACGAAGGCCGCCTGCCTGCAAACCACCGGGACCGGGCCGGGCGACAAGAGGGTGGCCAACTGGGACAACCAGCGCGCCTATTACGAATTGTGCTACTCCGACACCGTGCCGCTCTACGGCGCAGAGCTGTTGAGCCAGGGCAAGTTCCCGTACAAATCCAGCTGGGTCGAAACGGACAGCACCGGCGCACCGCAGATCCAATACAACGGGCGGTTGGCGGTGCGCTACATGGAATATCCGGTGTTGACCGGGATATACCAGTACGTGTCGATGGCGATTGCCAAGACCTACACCGCGTTGAGCAACGTCACGCCGCTCCCGGTGATCGCCGAAGTGGTGATGTTTTTCAACGCCGCGGCGTTCGGGCTGGCGATCGCCTGGTTGGCTACCGTGTGGGCAACCTCGGGCCTGGCCGGCCGCCGGATCTGGGATGCGGCACTGGTGGCGGCATCGCCGCTGCTGATCTTCCAGATATTCACCAACTTCGACGCACTGGCAACGGCTTTCGCAATGGGTGGGCTGCTGGCCTGGGCGCGCCGCAGACCGTGGCTGGCCGGACTGCTGATCGGTTTGGGTGCTGCGGCCAAGTTGTATCCGCTGTTGTTCCTGGGCCCGCTGGTGGTGCTGGGTATTCGGACCGGGCGGCTGGGCGCCGTGGGCCGCACGGCGCTGGCCGCGGCGGTGACCTGGCTGGCGGTCAATCTGCCCATCATGGTGCTCTATCCGCGGGGCTGGTCGGAGTTCTTCCGGCTCAACACCCGGCGCGGCGACGACATGGATTCGCTGTACAACGTGGTGAAGTCCTACACCGGCTGGCGCGGCTTCGATCCCATACGCGGCTTCTGGGAACCGCCGATGGTGCTGAACACGGTCGTGACGGTGCTGTTTGTATTGTTTTGTGCCGCAGTCGCTTACATCGCGTTCACTGCGCCGCAGCGGCCGCGGGTGGCGCAGCTGATGTTTCTGGTGGTGGTGTTCTTCCTGCTGACCAACAAGGTGTGGAGCCCGCAGTTTTCGCTGTGGTTGGTACCGCTGGCCGTGCTTGCCCTGCCGCACCGCCGGATTCTGCTGGCGTGGATGACAATTGACGCGCTGGTGTGGGTTCCGCGAATGTATTACCTCTACGGCAACCCGAACCGCTCACTGCCCCAGCAGTGGTTCACCACCACGGTGTTGTTGCGAGATATTGCTGTTATCGTGCTGTGTGCATTGATAATTCGGCAAATCTACCGGCCTGAGGAGGATCTGGTGCGCTGGAGTGGGCGAGTCGACGATCCCGCGGGCGGTGTTTACGACCGTGCCCCCGACGCCGCACCCGGCTGGCTGCCGAACTGGCTGCGCCCAGTCGCATCGCGGCCGGAGCTGACAGCGCCTGCCGCTATTGCGGCGCGGGAGCCCTGATGCAGGTCGCGATCCCGCTTTTCCCGAGGTTCACCGCGTTGGACGCGGTCGGTCCCTATGAAGTCCTGCAGCGTATTCCGTCGATCGAAGTGGTTTTCGTCGGGCACCGGCGCGGCGAGCTGCGCACCGAAAACGGCATGCTCGGCCTGGTCTGCGATGCCACCTTCGACGAGGTCGGCACACCCGATGTCGTGGTGTTTCCCGGTGGCATCGGAACCCGGGTGCTGCTGGACGACGAGATCATTCGCGGTTGGCTGCAATCGGTCCATCCGCACACCAGATTCACCACCTCGGTGTGCACCGGAGCGTTGTTGCTCGCCGCCGCCGGGCTGCTTGACGGGCTGACCGCCACGACGCATTGGCGCGCCGCAGCACAGCTCAACGAGCTGGGCGCGCGGTATGTGCCCGACCGCGTCGTCGAACACCTGCCGCAGCGCATCATCACCGCCGCCGGGGTCTCCAGCGGCATCGACATGGCTTTGCGGTTGGTCGAGTTGCTCGTTGACCGGGAAGCCGCCCAGGCCGCCCAGCTGCTCATCGAATACGACCCGCGGCCGCCGTTCGCCTCGGGATCGCTGGCCACTGCCGACGAGGCAACGAGGAGCCGGGCCGCTGAATTCCTGCGCAGCCGGAAGTGACCGGCTTTCTGGCCGCGAGATTGCCGTGAGGGCTGTGGTCCGGCACCAGACCACGACCACCAGTGCAATCTGGGCGCAGACCGCGGCATTGTTCGGCGATTTTCTGGTCGGCGCGCTATCCGGTAGCCTGGGACGGTTGCCGACGCAGGCGACCCTCCTGCCACGGACCGACCGTGGCCGCTACGACCAGAGGAGGTGATGAGGTCCCTATGCGTCCATACGAAATCATGATCATCCTCGATCCCACTCTCGACGAACGCACCGTCGCCCCGTCCCTGGAGACGTTCCTGAACGTCGTCCGGAAGGACGGCGGAAAAGTCGAAAAGGTCGACATCTGGGGGCGGCGGCGGTTGGCCTACGAGATCGCCAAGCACTCCGAGGGCATCTACGTCGTCGTCGACCTGAAGGCTGCCCCGGCGACGGTATCCGAACTGGACCGCCAGCTGAGCCTCAACGAGTCGGTACTGCGCACCAAGGTGATGCGCGCCGACAAGCACTAGCCCGGCGACGATGCGGCCGCGTAGCGGGGGCGGAGGAGCCGGGCAATCAAGCACTAGCCCGGCGACGATGCGGCCGCGTAGCGGGGGCGGAGGAGCCGGGCAATCAAGCACCAGCCCGTCGCTGTCAGCCCCGTTGCATAGGCTCGAGTCAAAGACGCTCATGACTACCCGCCAGGCGAGGATCGGGCGGAACAAGGAGAACTATTGTGGCTGGTGACACCACCATCACCGTCGTCGGAAACCTGACCGCTGATCCCGAGCTACGGTTCACGCCGTCGGGTGCCGCCGTCGCGAATTTCACTGTCGCGTCAACGCCCCGGATCTACGATCGGCAGACCGGTGAATGGAAGGACGGCGAGGCGCTTTTCCTGCGCTGCAACATTTGGCGGGAGGCCGCCGAAAACGTAGCGGAAAGCCTGACCAGGGGTGCGCGGGTCATCGTCACCGGCCGGCTCAAGCAACGTTCGTTCGAAACCCGTGAAGGCGAGAAGCGCACCGTCGTCGAGGTCGAGGTAGACGAGATCGGTCCGTCACTTCGGTACGCCACCGCCAAAGTCAACAAGGCCAGCCGAAGCGGCGGTGGCGGCGGCTTTGGCGGCGGTGGCGGTTCCCGGCCGGCGACCCCGCCGGCCGGCGGCGCACCCGGTTCCGGTGACGACCCGTGGGGCAGCGCCCCTGCCTCGGGCTCATTCGGCGGCGATGACGAGCCGCCCTTCTGATCGACAACACGTCCCATCACTGAGCAACGGAAAGAAAGACACTCATGGCCAAGTCCAGCAAGCGACGCCCGGCTCCGGAAAAGCCGGTCAAGGCGCGCAAATGCGTCTTCTGCGCGAAGAAGGGTCAGAAGATCGACTACAAGGACACCGCGCTGCTGCGCACCTATATCAGCGAGCGCGGCAAGATCCGGGCGCGCCGGGTCACCGGCAACTGTGTTCAGCACCAACGAGACATCGCAACCGCGGTGAAGAATGCCCGTGAAGTCGCGCTGCTGCCCTTTACCTCGTCGGCGCGGTAGCCGACCGTAAGCGCCGCAGGCCCAACGAAAGTACGCAAACGATGAAGCTGATTCTGACGGCTGACGTTGACCACCTCGGTTCCGTCGGCGACACAGTCGAGGTCAAGGACGGTTACGGCCGCAATTTCCTGCTGCCCCGCGGCCTGGCGATCATGGCCTCACGCGGTGCCCAACGCCAGGCCGACGACATTCGCCGTGCCCGCGAATCCAAAGCGGTGCGTGACCGCGAGCATGCCGACGAAATCAAGGCGGCCATCGAAGCGCTGGGCCCGGTCGCACTGCCCGTCAAAACGGCGGGCGATTCCGGCAAGCTGTTCGGTTCGGTGACCGCGGGCGACGTCGTCTCGGCCATCAAGAAGGCGGGCGGCCCGAACCTCGACAAGCGGATCGTCCGGCTACCCAAGGCCCACATCAAGGCGGTGGGCACGCATCCGGTTTTGGTGCACCTGCACCCGGAAGTCGACGTCGAGATCTCAGTCGACGTCGTCGCGGAATCCTAGCGGCCCTCGGCGCCAGGAGTCCTGGGCCGGCAATCACATTCTTCACATGGGTCGCTGGCGGCCCCGGTGCACACCGGGGCCGTCCAAGCCCGCCGGAGCTGTCCACCCCGGCGTAGCCCATCGATGCCCCGACTGGGTTGTCGGTTGCTCGTAACCGGCCGCCGGCCCGCCCTGCACGGCACCGAAAAGGTTGCCGCTGGCGAACTTTTCCGATGGTGCCTTGGCGCGGTCGCCGTTACCAAGGCTTAACTCGCTGAAAATCTCGGCGAAAACCAACACGCCCGAGGCGGTAACCTGGACCGACACGCCGAGGAGATTGTTGTCCACACAATACGTGTGCCGTTGTATGGCGGTTATCTGCAGTGATGTCGGAACAACCCGCATTGATCCACAGGTTTTGCACACCCCGTTCAACACTGGGGTCAACGGATATGCACACACCATGCACAGCTTCATGAACAACGGCCCCTTGGAGGACCGGCCAGCAACGTTTACCGTCGTCCCGGCGCATTGGGATGTGGGTGCTCGCGGGCGGTCAATTGAGCTGCGGCGGCGACGGTATCGGCGTGACGTAGCGGCCACTTGATGGTCGGCCATTTGAGGTGGGAGCGGGGATTGTTGTCGGAGCCTTGATTTACGCTCTGATTATCGGCGGTCGAATGTGTGTTCGGATGCTCATGTCGGAGGAGGTGAGGGCCCATGGCGGTCGTCGACGATCTTGCACACCCCGGAATGGATGCCCCGCCTCCCAGTGAGGACTTCGGCCGCCAACCCCCGCAGGACCTTGCCGCCGAACAGTCCGTGCTGGGCGGGATGCTGTTGAGCAAGGACGCCATCGCCGATGTGCTGGAACGGCTACGGCCCGGTGATTTCTATCGTCCTGCCCACCAGAACGTCTACGACGCCATCCTCGACCTGTATGGGCGCGGCGAGCCGGCCGACGCGGTGACCGTCGCTGCCGAACTGGACCGTCGCGGGCTACTGCGCCGCATCGGCGGCGCGCCGTATCTGCATACCCTCATCTCGACGGTGCCGACCGCCGCCAATGCGGGCTATTACGCCAGCATCGTCGCGGAAAAGGCGGTACTGCGCCGGTTGGTCGAGGCGGGCACCCGGGTGGTGCAGTACGGCTATGCCGGTGCCGAGGGCGCCGATGTGGCCGAGGTGGTCGACCGCGCCCAAGCGGAAATCTACGACGTCGCCAACAGGCGGCTGTCGGAAGACTTTGTGCCGCTTGAGGATCTGCTGCAGCCGACGATGGACGAGATCGACGCCATCGCGTCCAATGGCGGTGTCTCGCGCGGTGTGCTGACGGGCTTTAGCGAACTGGACGAGGTGACCAACGGCCTGCACCCGGGGCAGATGATCATTGTCGCGGCGCGCCCGGGAGTGGGCAAGGCGCTGGCGCTGGACACGCCGCTGCCCACACCGGCCGGTTGGACCACGATGGGCGACGTCGCCGTCGGCGAGGAATTGCTCGATGCCGACGGCTTGCCGACGCGGGTGGTCGGCGCGACCGACGTCATGTTGGGACGCCCATGCTATCAGATCGAGTTCTCCGACGGCACAACGATTGTCGCTGATGCCGAACATCAGTGGCCGACCGGCCAAGGGATCCGAACCTCAGCTCAATTGCGGGGTGGGCTGGACACGATCGCGCCGGCCGGCTCCATGGTGCGGTGCGCCGGATACCGGCCCACCGCCACGCTGGCACCGGTTTTGCGGGTCGTCTCGGTACGCCGGGTGCCCAGTGTCGCGGTGCGCTGCGTTGAGGTGGACAACGCCGCGCACCTTTATTTGGCCGGCCGCGGGATGGTGCCGACCCACAACTCCACCCTCGGGTTGGATTTCCTGCGTTCGTGCTCGATCAAACACCGCCAGGCCAGCATCATCTTCTCATTGGAGATGAGCAAGTCCGAGATCGTGATGCGGCTGTTATCGGCGGAGGCCAAAATCAAGCTCTCCGACATGCGTTCGGGCCGCATGACCGACGATGATTGGACGCGCCTGGCCCGGCGGATGAGCGAAATCAGCGAGGCGCCACTGTATATCGACGACTCGCCGAACATGACGATGATGGAGATCCGCGCCAAGGCGCGCCGGCTGCGGCAGAAGGCCAGCTTGCGTCTGGTCGTCGTCGACTACATGCAGCTGATGACCTCGGGCAAGAAGCACGAGTCGCGGCAGGTCGAGGTGTCGGAATTCTCGCGGCAGCTCAAGCTGCTCGCCAAGGAACTCGAGGTTCCGGTGGTCGCGATCAGCCAGCTCAACCGCGGCCCCGAGCAGCGCACCGACAAGAAGCCGATGTTGTCTGATCTGCGCGAGTCGGGAAGCCTCGAACAAGATGCTGACGTCGTCATTCTGCTGCACCGGCCGGACGCCTTCGACCGTGACGATCCTCGCGGGGGAGAAGCGGATTTCATTCTCGCCAAGCACCGTAACGGTCCGACCAAGACGGTGACCGTCGCACACCAGCTGCACCTGTCACGGTTCGCCAACATGGCTCGGTGAGCATCCTCGACCCCATTCACACGTCGCAGCAACTTCTTGTCACGCGCCGCCTTCGCGCTTACCCGGCGTGAAGGTGACCGGCATCGATGTCAGCTCGTTGGAGAAGTTTGACGTCAAGCGGGTAATCGGGCCGGCGAATTGCATGTCGGGCACCCGTCGCATCAGCTCTTCGAACAGCACCCGCAGTTCGAGCCGCGCCAGTGCGTTACCCAGGCAGAAGTGCGCGCCGCCGCCGAAAGCCTGATGGGGAGGTTTGTGCCGAGACACGTCGAAGCGGTCGGGGTTGTCGATTGCCTCCGGGTCACGAGACCCGGCCGGATACCACATCGCGACCCGTTCGCCCTCCCGCAGACGGTGCCCACCCACTTCGGTGTCGCACTGTGTCGTTCGAGTGAAGTAGACGATCGGTGTGACCCAGCACAACATCTCCTCCACGGCGTTCGGGATGGCGTCCGGGTTGTCGACGAGCTTTAAGCGCTCGCTTTCGTTTTCGATCAGGGCCCGCATGCCCCCGGACGCGGTGTTTCGGGTGGTGTCGTTGCCGGCGAACATCAAGATGCCGAAGAAGAAGGTCGCCTCGGCCTCGCTGAGGCGCTCGCCGTCAACTTCCGCGGCGATCAACCTGGACACCAGGTCGTCGCCGGGATTCGCCTTGCGCTGCGCGGTAAGTCCCGTCATGTATCCACCGATTTCGATCAAGGCGCCCAACCCCAACTGCGGGTCGGCGGTCGCCGCGGCTCGAGCCGGAGATGGACAGCTACTTCGATGCTGTAGCGAACCAAGGGCCGGTGCTGCCGTTTCATTGTGGTTTGCTCGGCGATGGCATCAGTTCGCAGACGAACTGGCTCGGTGAGCTGCTGGTGCATGGAGGCGACGTCGCCCGCGCCGTCACGGCCCCATGGGAACTCCCCGAACGCGACATGCTGCTGGTGTTGCGCGGGCTGATGCAATTCGGTTCCGGTTCCGCCTATTTGCGCGCCGGGCTATCGCCGCACACCGACATCTGCGCTGCGATCGACGTTCCTGAGGCGCGGCCCTACGTGATTCACGTCCACGCTGGTACCGCCGAATTCCGCGTGCGCCGTCCCGGCGATCGCCCCGATGCGGTCTTGCGGGCGCCAGCCTCGACGTTGGCGCTGCTGCTCTACCAACGGATCGGACCACTGACCGCCGCTCGCAAAGGCTTGCGCACTGTCGGTGGACGCCGCCCGTGGCGAGCGTTGAAGCTGCAATCCTGCTTCGAACCGATCTGACAGAAAGGTGACGGCTATGGTCCGGGATGTTTTACCCGAAGCGCGGTGGACCCGAAACGACATGCCGCTGTTGCTCAAGCCGTATTACGGATTCGCCGGGACCACACTCGGGTCGCGCTTGGTCCAACGGGTCATCGCACCCATCGATGACTGGCTGCTACGCAACTCCGGGGGCCGCGCCACAATCGTTGGGTCCGCCGCGATGCGAGTACTGGTGCTCACCACGACCGGACGCAAATCCGGACGACGCCGTGACAACGCCTTGACCTACATTCGTGACAACGATCGGTTGTTCGTCCTGGGCAGCAATTTCGGGCAACCCCACCACCCGGCATGGTCGTCAAATCTCCTCGCGCACCCAGAGGCAACAGTGACGATCGCCGGATCGGTGATACCAATAACCGCGACCCTGCTGACCGGCGACCAACGCGAGCACGCCCTGGCGCTCTTCCTTGCGCTGTCGATCTACCGCAGGTATCAATCGCGCACCGACCGCGAGCTCAGGGTGTTTGCGCTGAGACGGCGCGCCGAAAATCCTTAGCCGGCAAGCTAACCCGCGTTTCACCAGCGCTGCTGATCCCGCCACGAATGCCCAAACGCTCACGACTCCGAGTCAAGAACGGGCCGCTTGGGCCGGGCACGGCGCCGAAACCGTCCGCAACGCCATCGCCTCGGCCCTTCACGCTGCCGAACCGCTGTGCCGGCCGTGGACCTGAAACCAGAGTGGCGCGATGGCCCATCATGCCCAACGGTGCGTCGAGACCCGACTCCCGGCCTACTTCTGCAACCCGCACAGCCAACCAACCGCCGAACGTCAGCAGCAGATCGACCAGTTAATCTGCAAACTCGGAGTCAAGCCGATCGTCACCCGCCGTGCAGTCTGCGACGAAACCTTCTGAGACAAGGGATTTCATTCCCTTGGGGTGAACGCACACAAACTCGCGCGCTTGTTCTTGGGCAACCGGCGTCCAGGGCACGGTTGCAGCCGACGGACCTGGGGTTGGCGCTGCTGCGCGCGGGCGACGGTGGCCCCGATTCGAAACCCTGTCTGGCGACGTAGCTCATCGCCTGGATTGTCTGCCATCCCATTGGCGCTGTCGCCCACCGGAGACGACGCCGAGCCATACACTTGCCGCGTGAACATCAGCAAAGCCATTGTCGGTGCAGCGATGGCCCCTGTCCGGGCCGGTGTCGCGGTGGCCGACGCCGGACTCGCCGTTGCGGCCATGGCGCTCGGGGCTGTGAAGCAGTCCTTGGGGGAGGAAGGCCCGAAGACCGTGGATCCGATTACCGACCTATTTCCGTTGCGCGGGGCGCTCGTTGGTGCCAACCGAGTTGCCGAATTAACCGAAAACGACCGGGCGATGGGGCGCGCTCTGGTCCGCGGCGGGCCGGCGGACAAGCTGATGCGCCCGGGTGGGGTTGTCGACCTGTTGACCGCGCCCGGCGGTTTACTCGATCGGGTGTCCGTTGAAGGAACCGCGCTAGAGCGGATCCTGGCGCCCGGTGGGCTCGCTGATCGGCTGCTCGCCGAGGAGGGACCGTTAGAGCGGATGTTCGCCGAGGACGGCATTATCGAGCGGATGTTCGCCGAGGACGGCGTCATCGACAAGCTGCTGGCTAAGAATGGACCGCTCGAACAATTCACCGAAGCCGCTGAAATCCTGAGTCGGCTACAGCCCGCCGTGGAGAGGTTGACGCCCACCGCCGACACCCTCGAGTCGGCAGTCGATACCCTCAACAGGATGGTCAACTCGCTGAGTGGCATCACAGATCGCATTCCGCGGCGGCGGTCGACGCGGCCGACGGCGCGCTCGAAGCGCAATATGGACCAGGATGCCATCGATCAGTGAGCCGAGCGGCTCACGGACTCACCACCGCTAAAGTATGGCGGCCGGCCCGCCACCCCGCTCAGACGCGGCAGCGGCATTTGCGGAGTTAGCCCCGGGCACCCTGGGCCAGACGCGCTTCGCGTGGCTTTGGCGGGATTTCTGAGCTTCATGGAAGGCGGCACGCTTGACGAACGAGCAGAGCAGCAGACGGGTAGAGTCCCGATACTGACAATGACTGCCACCATCGACCCGGCCGAGTTCTTCGGCGACGCGGCCATCCAGGACCCTTACCCGCTGTATGCCCGGCTGCGGAGTGACGGCGGCGTTCATCGCGTCGGCGATTCCGAGTTCTATGTGGTCAGCAGCTGGGCGGCGATCACCGATGTGGTCAGCCGGCCCGAGGTCTTCTCGTCGAATCTGACCGCGACCATGACATTCACCCCTGCGGGTGGGGTCGTCCCGTTCCCGATGGACGGCGTGGGCGGCCGGACCCACATCCTGGTCACCGCCGACGACCCCGTGCACGCCTCGCACCGCAAGTTGATGGTCGGCCAGTTCACCGCCAAACGGGTGCAGGCGTTGCAGCCGCTGATCACTCGGGTATTCGAAACGCTCTGGGCCACAGCAGCTTACGACGGCACCATCGAGTGGATGGACGCCGTCGCCAACCGGTTGCCGATGAGCGTTGTCGCCGACCTGATCGGTGTCCCCGAGGCCGATGCCGACCAGCTGGCGCGGTGGGGTTATGCCAGCACCCAGCTGCTCGACGGGCTGATGTCGGTCGACGAGCTGGCCGCGTCGATGGCCGCGATTGGCGAGTTGAGCGCCTACATTACGACACGTCTGCGGCTGGCCGCGACCAGCCCGCGTGATGACCTGATGGCTGTGCTGGCGAAGGCGTGCGCGGCCGGCGAACTCGACGCCTTCACCGCACAGCTGATCCTGGTCTCGCTGTTCAGCGCTGGCGGGGAGTCGACGGCATCGCTGCTGGGCACCGCGGTGGCCATTCTGTCCACCGATGCGGCGCTGCAGCGGCGGCTCCGCGACCAGCCGGATCTGCTCGGTGTCTTCATCGAGGAGACCCTGCGGCTGGAGCCGCCGTTCCGCGCGCACTACCGCCATGTCCTGGGCGACACCGAACTCGCGGGTGCCGCGCTGCCGAGGAACTCCCGGGTGCTGCTGCTGTGGGGCGCGGCGAACCGCGATCCCGCCCATTTCGAGGCGCCGGACAAATTCCGGCTGGACCGTCCGATTAGCAAGGGGCACATGAGCTTCGGCAAAGGCATCCACTTCTGCCTGGGGGCGCCGCTGGCGCGGCTCGAGGCGGCGACCGTGCTGCGGATGCTGCTGGACCGCACCGAGTGGTTCGAGGCCGCCGACGTCGGCCCGTGGCTACCCAGCGTGCTGGCGCGCCGGCGGGAGTTCCTGCGGTTGACCCTCGGCTGACGTCGGCGGGGCGCGTCCCGCCGGCGTCGAGCCTCAGGAACCGGTAACCATGACTTTCCCGCACTCGCGGCTCTGGGTGAGCAGCTCGAATGCCGCCTCGGCCCGGTCGAGTGGGAAGCGGTGGGTGATCAGTGCCGAGAGGTCCCGCCGGGCCAGCAGGTCGACCGCATCCTCGAACCGAGTCGGATATTCCATGGAGCCGCGGATGGTCAACTCCTTCATCAGCACACTGAGGAAGTTGACCGGTACCGCCTGATAGTGCAACGCCACCACGCTGATCCGCGCACCGGGCCCGGCCCGGTCGATGATGTCGGTGAGCACCGGGTCCGACCCGGACGCCTCGATGAAGGCGTCGGTGGCCGGTGCGCGTCCGTAGGGCAGCGATCGGGTTCCGTGCAGGCGTCCCCGTTCGCGCCACACCTTCGTCTGGTTCGGATCAATTGCCGCCGACGCGCCGAGGAGCTCGGCGAGCCGCCGTCGCTTGGCCGACGGATCCACCCCGACGATCCCGCTCAGTCCACGGTCCGCCAGGGTGGTGATCGCAGCCAACCGATTGGGCCGCAACCGAACACCGCGGCAGTGTCAGCGGGAGAGACATCGGCCTGCTCGGCGGCGTGCATTCCCACCGCGACCGGTTCCGTCAGGGCCGCGACATCCATCGCCATGCCGTCGGGAATCCCGATGAGCCGTCCTCCGGCCGCGGCCTCCCGGACCAGCACCACATCGGCCAGGCCGCCGACGGCGCTGCCCCGCCGATCCGGCCCAATACATCGTTGCCGGGATGGACCACAACCCGCTGGCCCGGTGCCAGCCCGGCGACCTCGGCCCCGACCTGCCGCACCACCCCGGCAAACTCATGCCCGAGTGGCATCGGCGCCCCGCCCGGTCCGGCGAGTCCGCCGAGGCGGATGTAGGTGAGGTCGCTACCACAGATGCCGCAGGCGTGGACCTCCACGAGAGCGTCCCGCGGACCGCAGGGCGCCAAGTCCACGCGATCGAGCGATATGCTCCCCGGCGAATGGACGCGAACCTGCCGGGTAGTGGGTAATGGTGGCACGGACGTCATGCGCCCGCGAGACTATGCGCAACGCTGTCGCCGGACAAGGTCCGTCTGGTGTCCGGGGAACGGGGTCGGAACCGCGCTGCCCCGGATCAACGGTCCCCCCAATCTGCGCTCCATCCGGGTTGGCGGCTGCGGTGCTGCCCGGAACGGTGCCGGCAGCGAAATCCTGCTGTATACAGCATCTCGCGAACTGACGTATGTTCGGAGCATGAAGCGACTCCAGATCTACATCGAGGAGGAGATGGACCGAGCGCTAGGAGTCGAGGCACGACGTACGCGGAAGTCGAAAGCGGCGCTTATCCGAGAGTACGTGGCCGAACGCCTCCGACAACCTGGTCCAGATCCGGTCGATGCCTTCATCGGATCGTTCGACGGGGGAGCCGACTTGTCTGCATCCGTTGACGATGTGCTGTACGGAAAGCGCGAATGATCTTCGCTGACACATCCTTTTGGGCGGCGCTGGGCAACGCCAAAGATGCCCGGCACGAGATCGCGAAGAATCTGTGTGCCAGCAAGCCACCAGTTGTTCTGACCTCTAACCACGTCTTGGGCGAGACCTGGACACTGCTGAACCGCCGCAGAGGTCATCGGGCCGCCGTCGGCGCCGCCGCGATCCGCTTCAGCGCGGTCGTTCGCGTCGAGCACATCACCGCCGATCTCGAGGAACAGGCTTGGGACTGGCTGGCCCGGCATGACGAGCGAGAGTACTCGTTCGTGGACGCGACGAGTTTCGCACTGATGCGCAGGAAAGGCATCCGTAATGCATATGCATTCGACGATGATTTCAGCGCAGCCGGATTCGTCGAACTAAGACCGTGAATGCCGGTCGTCTCGAATTTCGAATCGCGAGAAAGCCAGATCCCCCTCCGCCGGCGACGTGCCAGTCGCGGAAGACGCGGCGACGGGTGAGAAAAGCTCGGGTGACCCGTTACGAGATAGATGGGCGCCCGCAGCCGTCGTCGAGGATTGGCGTTTCTTACGTCGCGGCACTATTTTACTGGCGTGATGTCAATAGCTGCAGGTGCTGTCGCTCGGTGGATCACCCCTTTTGTGGCGGTTGCGGCCGTTGCCGGCCTGGTTTCTGCCGGTGCCGTGCATGTCGGTGCCGCCCCTGAGGTGCGTCTGGTCGATGCGGGAAACCCGCTGGCTGGACAGCCTTTCTACGTGGACCCGGCGTCGGCGGCCATGGCCGCCGCGCGCAACGCCAATCCGCCGAGTCCGCAGCTGACCGCCGTCGCCAATACCCCGCAGGCGTACTGGCTTGACCAGGCATTTCCAGCCGGTTCGGTAGGCGCGAGGGTCGCCGGATACACCGGCGCGGCACAGGCTGCCGGCAGCGTGCCGATTTTCGCGCTCTACGGAATTCCGCATCGCGACTGCGGTAGTTACGCGTCCGGCGGGTTCGCGTCGGGGGCGGACTACCGCCAGTGGATCGACAGCATTTCGTCCGGCCTGGGCGGCTCGCCGGCGGCGATCATCGTCGAACCCGATGCACTCGACATGGCCGACTGCCTGTCGGCTGACCAGCGCCAGGAACGCTTCGATCTGATCCGCTACGCGGTGGACACCCTGACCCGCGATCCGGCCGCGGCCGTATATGTCGACGGCGGACATTCGCGGTGGTTGAGTGCCGAGGAAATCGCCGCCAGGCTCAACCAGGCCGGTGTCGGCCATGCTCGAGGGTTCAGTCTCAACGTCTCGAACTTTTTCAGCACCGACGAGGAAATCGGTTACGGCGAGGCGATTTCGGGGATGACGAACGGTGCACACTACGTGATCGACACCTCGCGCAACGGCGCCGGACCTGCGCCCGACTCCGCACTGAGCTGGTGCAACCCCGGCGGGCGTGCTCTCGGCACCCCGCCCACCACGGCGACTGCGGGCGCGCACGCCGACGCCTATCTGTGGGTCAAACGTCCCGGCGAATCCGACGGATCATGCAACGGGGGCCCTTCGGCGGGTCACTTCGTGAGCCAGTACGCCATCGATCTCGCCCAAAACGCGGGCCAATAGGACCACCCGGGTAGCGCGCGGTCACTGTACCCGTGGGTGGTCAGGCGCGACGATACGGCCGAGTCAGCGTCGACCGGGAAACGTCGAAGAAGGCGGCCGTTCAGCAAGCGGCGGTTGGCCGAGGGTCGCAACAAGCGTTTCGGGGACCTATCCGTGGGACGGCGTGGACATTGGATTAGCGTGGCCAGGTGCTGGGTACGGTCGCGGTGGAGAATTACCGCTCGCTGCGCCAGCTGGTCGTTCCGTTACGCCAGCTCAACGTCGTAACCGGTGCCAACGGCACCGGCAAGTCCAACCTGTATCGAGCGTTGCGCCTGCTGGCGGACTCGGCCCGCAACGGCGCGGTGGCTGCGCTGGCCCGCGAAGGCGGGTTGCGCTCAACGATATGGGCCGGGCCGGCGGTGATCGGTAAGTCGGTGCGCCAAGGGCGTCATCGGGTTCAGGGCACGGTGCGAACGGAGTCGGTCAGCCTGAAGCTGGGCTTTGCCGGTGACGAATTCGGCTATGCACTGGACCTCGGACTGCCCACTGCCACGCGCACGGAGTTCGGGCTCGATCCGGAGGTCAAAGTCGAGGCGCTGTGGGTCGGTCCGGTGTGGCGCCCCGCCACGGTGATTGCTCAGCGCGGTGGCCCGACCGCACGGGTGCGAGACGGTGACGGTGGCTGGCATGTGATCGCCGACGTGCTGCGGCCTTTCGACTCGATGCTCAGTGAGCTGGCTGACCCGGTGCGGGCGCCGGAGTTGATGCAGCTGCGGGAGCGGATGCGCAACTGGCGGTTTTACGACCAGCTGCGCACCGACACCGACGCGCCCGCGCGGCAACCCCGAATCGGCACGCGCACACCGGTATTGGGTAACGACGGTGCGGATTTGGCCGCAGCCTTGCAAACGATTCGAGAGATCGGCGACGATGAGGCGCTCAGTGATGCCGTCGAACGCGCGTTTCCGGGCAGCAGTGTCGATATCCGCAATGCCGAGGGCCGCTTCGAACTCGTGCTGCACCAGCCCGGGATGCTGCGGCCACTGGGCGCTGCCGAGTTGTCCGACGGCACACTGCGATATCTGCTTTGGGCCGCAGCCCTGCTGACGCCACGTCCACCTCAGCTGCTGGTGCTCAACGAACCCGAGACCAGCTTGCACCCCGAGTTGTTGCCCGCCTTGGCATCGTTGATCGCCACCGCGTCCGAGCACAGCCAAATTGTCGTCGTCACCCACTCCGAGCCGCTTGTCGCGACCCTGCAACAGGCCGCGGACGTGCACACCGTCCGTCTGACCAAAGAACTCGGCGAGACCCGCATTGCCGGCCAGCGTCTGCTCGACCAACCGCCATGGCATTGGCCGCCGCGCTACCGCTAGAGCTAGCCTCGGTTGCTACCACCGGCCTGCACGTGAATGTTCCTGGCGCCCTTGGCGTTGCGCAGGCCGGAGCAGTTCACGCAGCCGACGCAGCCGACACAGTCGGTACAACGCACACATCCGACACAGGCCACGCACCGGGCGCAGGCGACGCATGCCAAGCATGCCACGCATTCCCGGACGGCTATGCACAGCACACTCAGCGCGCTGGCAATCACCGCGACACTGCCCGCGATAGCCGCCGACCCGGCGACCGCGACACCACCCGCGGTGGCGACCGACCCCGCCACTGCGACACTGCCCGCGGTTGCCCCCGACCCGGCGACGGCGGCGCTCCCGGCGGTCGCGATGGAGCCCGCGACGGCCACACTGTCGCTACTGGCCAGCGAACCGACGATGGTGTCAGTGTCGGCGGTGACCGCCGAGTCCCAGGGAATTACCATGCGCCCATCTTCGCAGTTACCTTCCCGCTGCGGTGCCGCTCGGGACCTTCGACCCCTGCACACGCGTGACGTTGGACTGGCGAGGTGGCTGAAGCCGACCGTAGCGTGACCGCAGCGATCGACGGGGAGAGGCAGGCTCCGGGTTCTTCGCTAGCACACAACCGCAGCCCTACCACCGCGTTAAGCAGCAGCGCGTGTTCCCGATCCCGCCGCACCTACCGCCGCTGGGGGACCGGTATCCGAGCCAGGTCCTCCGCGATGACCAGGTCGCCATCGAAAACCTCAGCCGCCTCGTCGCGGTAACACCGGGCGTCGGGGTAGCGCTGGGAGAAGTGCGTCAGCACCAGCCGCCGTACCCCGCACTCTGCTGCCACCCGCGCCGCCTGCCGCGCGGTCAGATGCCCGTAATGTGCGGCCAAGTCCGAGTCCTCGCTCAGGAAGGTCGCCTCGATCACCAATAGGTCCACGCCCTCAGCCAGAGCGTAGACCGCGTCGCACAACCGGGTATCCATCACGAAGGCGAATCGCTGGCCACGGCGTGCCTCACTGACTTCTGACAAATCGACGGTGCGCCCGTCGATGTGGACCGACCCGGCCCGGTGCAACTCGCCCACCGCGGGCCCGGCGATGCCAAAGCGCGCCAGCAGTTCGGGCACGAACCGTCGACCGTCGGGCTCGATCAGTCGGTAGCCGATCGCGTCGACGGAATGATCGAGCTTTCGTGCTTCCAAGACTCCGAACGCTCCCGTCGCCACCGGGCCGTCTGCGGCAACCGGCTCTGCATGCACGTTGGCGCGGTCGTGGAAAATGCAGGCGTGGTGCAGCCGCGCGAAGAACTGTCGCCCCGAGGCCGGGAAGTAGGCGTGCACCCGGTGTTGTGCGTCGTCGAGCGAGAGCCGTTGCACCACGCCGGGCACGCCCAGGCAGTGGTCGCCGTGAAAGTGCGTAAGACATAGCCGCGTCACGGCGGTGAGGGGCACACCGGCGAGCAGCATTTGCCGTTGAGTCCCCTCGCCGGGGTCGAACAGCAGCCGCTCCTCGTCCCAGCGCAGCAGATAGCCGTTGTGATTGCGGTGCCGGGTAGGCACCTGACTCGAGGTGCCGAGCACAATCAGCTCCCGGACTGACACAGTCCGAGACTACGGCCCGCTAAGAATTTCGTCGCCCGCCGCAGGCAGAAGCTGGTGACATCCGGCGTCCTCGTCCTATCGTCGAGCCGTGACGATCAGCTACGACGACGCGTTACGGGAGCAGATCCGGGTACACCTGGCCGGCCACGACCGCCGCGCGGTGACCGACCCGACCAAGCGCCACGCTGCCGTCGCGGTGCTGCTGGTCGACTCCGAGGTCGGTGAGGACGGGGTGGATCCGGTGCCGGCGGACGAGCGGATCGCCGGCTGGCCACCGCCCGAGTACGGCCTTGACGCCCGGATGGTAGACGCGTCTGGCGGCGCCGCTTTTCTCTTGTGCCGCAGAGCATCTCGCCTCACTTCGCATGCCGCGCAGTGGGCGCTGCCCGGAGGCCGGGTGGATCGGGGGGAAAGCGCGGTCGATGCCGCACTGCGGGAACTCGACGAAGAGGTCGGCATCCGATTGTCCGACTCGACGGTGCTCGGCCTGCTCGACGACTACCCGACGCGGTCCGGATACGTCATCACCCCGGTGGTGATCTGGGGTGGCGGGCGGCTGCAGCCCCGCCCCGCGCCCGACGAGGTGATGGCGGTGTACCGGGTGGGGCTTCACCAACTGCAGCGCGACGACTCGCCGCGATTCATCACGATCCCGGAGAGCCCGCGGCCGGTCGTGCAAATCCCGTTGGGCAACCACCTGATCCACGCGCCCACGGGTGCGGTGCTGCTGCAACTGCGGTGGCTTGGCCTGGAAGGCCGCCCCGATCCGGTCGACGAGTTCGAGCAACCGGTATTCGCCTGGAAGTAGGAGGCACGCCGGCGATCGCCTGAAATCCGTGGTCGCCCTGAGGATTGCGAGCCCGGGGTTTGCCTCACTGCATCGGAATGACCCCAGCCACACCAAGCATCAAGATGATGCCCGGCAACAGGTTGGTCACCTGGTGCGCGACGATGCTGGCCAACAGGCCACCGGAATACAACCGCGCCAGTGCGATCGGGATCGCCACCACCACCAATAGCGGAGCTCGGGTGAACTCGAGATGAGCCAGCGCGAACACCACGGTGGTTATCACCAGCGCAGCCCACCGCCCCCAGCGCCGATCCACCGCTCCCCAGAGCAGCCCCCGAAAGATGACCTCCTCGCCCAGCGGCCCGACGAACACCACAAGCGCAAACACGGCCACCGCCCATGGCCAGGAAGCCTGGACGCCACTGAAGACGCTGGCGACAGCGGATTTCGCGCCCGGACCGGTGACCTTGGCGTAGAGCACCGAGGCGGGCACCGTGACGAACAGCCCGCCGAAACCGAACAGCAATCCCAGCCTCACACCGTGCCACGACCAGTGCAGCTTCAGGTCGGTGCGGGGACCATTGCCGCGCAGCGTCGTGATGAGCACGGCCAGCCCGGCCGCGATCACGGTGGGGGCTCCCACCGCCAGTGCAAGCATTCCCGCAGACAACGGGCCCCTACCGGCGAGGACGACGACGAATGCGGCCGAGGACAGCAAGTAGACCAGCCCCACCAGCAAGAAGGCGCCCAGACCCCAGCGAGGTGCCGAATCGGAAACCGGTGCCGAAAACCCTAACGGCCCTGGCGCAGCCGTCTCATCGACGCGATCTGTTTCCACGGCCGTGACGCTACCGCTTCCCGTCAGCGCGGGCACGTCACGGCCTGGACAGGCAGCCGGTCCGCAAGATCGGCGAGTCGAACGCACCAGTGATCACCCGACGCGTCCCAGCCGGGCGGCATCTTCGAGCAGATCAGCGGCCAGGGCAACGCTTTTCGCCGGTGCGATCAGTTGCGCGGCGACCTCCCGCGCCCGAGCGACGCGTCGCGGAGTGAGGACCGAACGCAGATCTGCGACCAGAGTGTCTTGGGTGGTGGTCGAAAACGCCCGTCCCGCGCCGACTCCCAGCTGATCGACCCCGGCTGCCCAGACCGGCTGGTCGAGCCAGAACCACAGGATCAACGTGGGGATTCCGGCCCGCATCCCCGCGGCCGTGGTGCCGGCACCGCCATGGTGAACGACCGCGCGGCAGCCCGGATAGACGGCCGTATGATTCACCGCGTCTACGATCTTCAGGTGGCCGGCATGGGCGATGCCGCGGAAGTCGTTGACGCCGCCGCAAATAAGTGCCCGCTCACCTAATTCGGCACAAGCAGCACTGATCATGGCAACCGTGTCGACCGGGCTGTCGATCGGTGTGCTGCCGAAGCCGAAATAGATGGGTGGCGTCCCCGCGGCCATCCAGGACAAGACCTCGTCGTCGGCGCTCGTCGGTAGCTGCAGCGTCAGCGCGCCGACGAAGGGCTGCCGCCCATGCGGTGCTAGCCAATCGGCTGCCGGTCCGGGCAGGCAGAGTTCGTCGTAGGCCTGGATTTCCAGCATCGACGGTGGTTCGTCGGCCTCGGGTAACCCCAATGCCTGCCGTTGGGCTTCATCGACCGCCGCGATGATCAGCGGCGACATCCCGCCGGAGGCCCACAGACGTGCTGGGAAGAGGTGCAGCGCTGCCGCTGGAATACCGTGGTATTCAGCGACATTGGCGGCCAGACGTTGTTCGTTGAAGCTGGCCAACAGCAGATCGGCCCCGGCCGCCAGTGACGTCAGAACCGCACTCTTGTCCGCGTTGACCCGGGTGACATGCTCGATCACGTGAGACAGCAGGCCGATCGGATTGCGGGTCTGGGCCACCAAGTCGCGGACGAGATCCATGGCGGGGTTCATCTGTTCGCGCGAGTCCGGCCCGTAGGCCACGCCAACGAGTCCTGCTGATTCGACAAAGCTGACCATGTTGGGCGGCACCGCCATACAGACGTCGTGACCGCGCCGCAGCAGTTCGCGAGCGACGGCTGTGCAGGGCTCGATATCGCCGCGGCTGCCATAGCATGCCACCACGACCTTCATCACGGATACCTACCGTGCGGCGGTCATCGGATGGGCAACCCGGTCAGCGCGCGCGAGATCACCAGGCGCTGAATCTCGCTGGTCCCTTCGAAGATAGTGAAAATTTTGGCGTCACGGTGCATCCGCTCCACCGGGTAGTCACGGGTATACCCGTTGCCGCCCAGGATCTGGATGGCCTCATCGGTGACGTACACGGCCGTCTCACTGGCTACCAGCTTGGCCATCGAGCCCTCCGCCGAATCGAAGCTCTGGTTGTTACGCGCCATCCAGCCGGCCCGCCACACCAGCAGCCGGGCCGCGTCGATCCGGCTCTTCATGTCCGCCAACTTGAATGCCACAGCTTGGAATTCGCCGATCTTTCGACCGAATTGCTCACGCTGGCAGGCGTATTCGAGAGCATATTCGTAGGCGGCGCGGGCCACGCCCACCGCCATCGCTCCCACCGTGGGCCGGGTGCGTTCGAAGGTCTTCATCGCCGCCTGACCGCCCACCGAGGCGCCGGATTTCGCCCGGGCGATCCGCGCCTCGAATTTTTCCCGGCCGCCGAGAATCAAGTCTGCGGGCAGTCGCACGTCGTCGAGCATCACCTCGGCGGTGTGCGAAGCGCGGATGCCGTGCTTCTTGAACTTCTGTCCCTGGGCAAAGCCTTTGGTGTTCGGCGGGATGATGAACGTGGCCTGGCCGCGGGTGCCGAGCTCCGGATAGACCGACGCCACCACGATGTGCACGTTGGCGATGCCGCCGTTGGTGGCCCAGGTCTTGGTGCCGTTGAGCACCCACTCACCGGCCGCCTCGTCATAGCGTGCGCGGGTGCGGATGGCGCCGACGTCAGAACCCGCGTCGGGTTCCGAAGAGCAGAACGCGCCCAGCTTGGGATCGTCGGCGGTGCCGAACATCTCGGGCAGCCAGCGACCCAGTTGCTCCGGAGTTCCGTTGCCGGCCAAGGCCGCCGCGGCCAGGCCGGTGCCCATGATCGACAGCGCGATGCCGGCGTCGCCCCAGAACATCTCCTCGAAGGCGGTCAGCATGCCCAGTCCCGTCGGCTCCGCTGCCTGCTGCCCGAAGAAGTCGGGGGAGTACAGGCCGACCTTGGCCGCCTCCTGGATGACCGGCCACGGAGTCTCTTCCCGTTCGTCCCACTCGGAGGCGGCCGGGCGGATCACTTCGGTCGCGAACTCGTGCACCCAGTCGCGCACCTGTATCACGTCGTCGCTCAGTTGCAGTGAGAATGTCATGGCTCTACTCCTGAAATAGTTTGGTGCTCAACGGGTCGCGGCGTACTGCGCGAGGACGCTTACCGTCTGGTTGACCCACGCCTCGAAATATCGCTCGTCATCGATGTTTCCGGGGGTTCGGCCGGTCAATGCTTGCAGCGTGGCGGCGTGGGACAGGGACGCGATTGCGACGGCGGCGGCCGCTTCCGGGTCGGGGATCCGGGTGCGACCGGAACGGTTGGACGCGGCCAGTTCGTCGGCGAACCGCTGATAGGCATTGTCAGTGATGACTTGCCAGGTCTTTTCGTCGAGATCACCGAGCGCATCGGGCTCGCGCAGCATGACTTTGAGTAGGTCTTCGCTGTGTTTCAGGTTGTTCCAGATCAGCCGCCCTGCGGTCCGCACCGCCTGCTCGACGGTGTCTGGTTGCCCCGCGTCGTACTGCTTCCGCGCGGCCACGATGCTGTCGATACGGTGCGCTACCGCGGCCTCGAGCAGTTCACGCTTGGAGCCGAAGTGCTTGTAGAGCGCGCCCGATCCGGGCGCCAGCCCGGACGCCCGCTGGATATCGGCAACTGACGTGGCCGCGTACCCCTTGGCGGCAAAAAGCTTCAGTGCTGCCGACAGCAAACGGTCGCGTCCCGAGGCGGGCATAGTGAGAGAGTACTCACTCACCTGCGGTGTGGCAAGCGTGCTAGGGCGCACGATGCCAGACGCGACGACAACGATGTCCCCTTCGGAACCGCAGAACCTCAGCGCCTCAGAAAAAGAATCCGGCATGCGGTGTCTCCGGCACCGCGAACAGCCGATCCGCCGTGGCGAGTGCGGCTGCATCGTCGGCGCGTACCAGCCCGGCCACCGCGAGGCTGCGCCAGGTGGCGCCCCCGAGCAAAACGGCGGCAAGCCCGTGGACGCCGATGTGTAGCTGCGGACGCTGCTGAGTGGGTTCGGCGCCGTCGCCGGTGATTGTGAAGCTGACCGAATTACTCGGCAAGGCAGGGTCGTTGACGGCAACGGTGACGGAGCCGTCGCCCGCATATCGGCGTGCGGAAAGCACCTGGTGCGCGTCGACGACGCGCAGCCATGTCTCGTCGTATATCCGGGTGACCTTCGCGGCCCGCCGGTCGACAAGCAACCACGGCAACGGATCGTCAACCGGGAGCATCCAGAACACCACGCGGTCAATGAGATCCAGCCCCAGCAGAAATCGCAGCAGGCCCAAATAGGCATCCGTTGATGGGGCGAAGAAGTCCTCGACCGCGATGGTGCGTTGTTCGCTGACGAACCAGGTCTCAGTATCGAGGGGGCGGTAGCGGACGAAACCGGATTCCGCCCCGGGCTCACCGTGCACCGCGACATACCAAGGCCCAGAGTATGCTTTGGCGCGCAACCGCAGACCCCGCCACCAAACCGGTGCGCGCTCAACGGTTCCCGGCCGGGGAGACCGGTTTCCGGCGTAGATTCGGGGCAGCACGTCCCATGCTTGCGCGGTGTCGAGCAGCCGAACCGGCCCGCCGGCTCCGACGCCTGGACGTAGCGCGGCCCGTCGCGTATCCACCTCCACGCTCTGCGATGAACTCGCCACGCCGTAGCCAAACCGCTCATAGATCGTCGCCTCGGAGGCGCGCAGTGTCGCGACCACCTCTCCCCGGGCGGCGATGTCGTCTAGCTGATGACGGACCAGCTCGGTGGCGATACCTCGACGGGTGTACGACGGCAGCACCCCGATGTGCGTCACGGCGGCGTGCGGCACCACCGCTCCGCCGGGAAGTGTCAGTCCGCAGGTCACGGCATCAGCAGTGCCGACCAGCTGTCGTCCAACGAAAGCGCCCACCGTACGGCCTGGCTCGAACAGCGTGGTGAGCTCGCCTGGCGGCAGGTCCGGCGGGGGTGGCAACCCGACCATGGCGGCGCGGAAAATTCCAGCAGCCGCGACGAGGTCGTCTTCGCCGTCGAGAACACGGATCTCGATGCCCACCAGGCCATCATGGCTGGTGCCCTCGACATTAGCGCGAGTGGCTCGGGTGAAGCGACTTTGGTCGGCCGATTGGGGATAACGGCCTTCACCGGCGCCCGGACACGCGTCGTGTGGTTCTGGACGACTTGTACCAGAACCTGGTTGCCATACCGGTCGGTGAAGCGCCTTATCGACTCAGCGCTCGTCACCGGGCCCTTCGGGATGGCCGGCGATGTTGGCGCAGATCTCGCGGACCCGAATCAGTTCGGCGCGGGCGGCGTGGCCCCGGCCGCCAACTTCAGATAGCTCCTGACGTTGAACCGATCGAAAGTACGTTTCCGGCCAGGGGCCAGCTGCCCGGCTACAGCCGCGGCATCAAGGATCTGCGGATCAATTGCCTCATACGTTTCTCCGTGCACGTGAACAGTGGCGTGCCCCGCAGCCAAGACATTTCGCAGCCAGTCGGTGTCTGTGCCGTAGGGCAACGGAATGACGAGACCCTGATCTACCCGTTCGGCCACCACGGGGGTGGCGTACTTCTTGCCAGTGTATCGACCGGTGTGTTCAATAACGCTGGCGTACCAGTACTTTCGGCCGGCCACCAGCATCATGGCCGGATTCAGCACGTGCTTGTTGAACACTCGCACGGTATCAAGGACCGCCATGACCAACCTTCTTTCTCGGTGGAGGAGCGATTACCGGCGAACGAAATATCCTCGCGCAGTAGGCCCTTCAGATCTGCCCATGGTAGGTCTGCTGGCGCAGAGGTCCTAGGGCCTTTGGTCCCATGCCGCGCAACGTGAGTGGGTGCCTAGTCAATGAGGAGGACGGTTATGATCGGTGCCGACCGACTTATCGGGTGGGAGGTCCAATGGGCCGCAACGTAGGTCCGTTCATCGTGGTGGCCGGAATCATCATCGCGGTGTTGGGTGTCTTGACGTGGGTCGGCGGCCTCTGGTGGGTCGGACGGCTTCCTGGCGACATCAGAATCGAGCGCGGAAACGTGCGCATCTACATCCCGGTGGTCTCGATGCTGGTGATCTCGATTGTCGGCAGCGTGGTGCTGACAATCTTGCTGCACCTGTTTCGCCGATGACGCCCGGCCAGCCGAGCCTGCGTGGCTGCGCGGCCAACGAGGTGAACGGGCGTATGTCAGCCGTGCGCGGCCGCCAACGCGTCGTTGAAGGTCTTGCTCGGTCGCATCACCGCCGTGGTCTTCTCCCGGTCCGGCGCGTAGTAGCCGCCGATGTCCGCCTCTTCGCCCTGAACCGCAGCGAGTTCGGCGATGATGGTTTCCTCGTTCTTGGCCAACGCATCGGCCAGGGGTGCGAAGTGTTCCCGTAGCTGCTGGTCCTCGTTCTGCGCGGCAAGTTCTTGCGCCCAATACATGGCGAGGTAGAACTGACTTCCCCGGTTGTCCAGCTCACCGGTCTTGCGCGACGGGCTCTTGTTGTTGTCCAGCAGCTTGCCGATCGCGGCATCCAGCGTCTTGCCCAGGATCTTGGCCTTCTTGTTGCCCGTCTTGGCGCCCATGTCGTCCAGGCTGGCGCCGATTGCCAGGAACTCGCCGAGCGAATCCCAGCGCAGGTGATTCTCCTCCACGAGTTGGTGGACGTGCTTGGGCGCCGAACCGCCGGCCCCCGTCTCGTACATGCCGCCGCCGGCCATCAGCGGAACGATGGACAACATCTTGGCGCTGGTGCCCAGCTCCAGGATCGGGAACAGGTCGGTGAGGTAGTCGCGCAGGATGTTGCCGGTAGCGGCGATGGTGTCCAGCCCGCGGATCAGCCGCTCCAGCGTGTACCGCATGGCGCGCACCTGCGACATGATCTGGATGTCGAGTCCGTTGGTGTAGTGGTCCTGCAGATAGAGCTTGACCTTCTTGATCAGCTCGTTCTCGTGCGGGCGGTACGGGTCCAGCCAGAACAACACCGGCATTCCGGAGTTGCGGGCCCGGGTGACCGCCAGCTTGACCCAGTCGCGGATCGCCGCGTCGGTGACGGTGCACATGCGCCAGATGTCGCCGGTTTCCACATTTTGGGTCAGCAACACTTCGCCGGTGTCGAGGTCCACGATGTTGGCGACGCCGTCCGCGGGAATCTCGAAAGTCTTGTCGTGCGAGCCGTATTCCTCGGCCTTTTGCGCCATCAGCCCGACGTTGGGCACGGTGCCCATGGTTCGCGGATCGAAGGCGCCGTTGGTCTTACAGAAGTTGATCAGTTCCTGGTAGATGCGGGAGAAGGTGGACTCCGGCATCACGGCCTTGGTGTCCTTGGGCCGCCCGTCGGCGCCCCACATCTTGCCGCCGGCGCGGATCATCGCGGGCATCGACGCGTCGACGATCACGTCGCTGGGCGAATGGAAGTTCGAGATACCTTTGGCCGAATCCACCATGGCCAGCTCGGGGCGGTGTTCGTGGCAGGCGTGCAGGTCCCGGATGATCTCGTCGTGCAGCGACGCCGGCAGTGACTCGATCTTGTTGTAAAGGTCGACCAATCCGTTGTTGACGTTGACTCCCAGCTCATCGAACAACTCCTGGTGCTTGGCGAAGGCGTCCTTGTAGAAGGTCCGCACCGCGTGGCCGAAGACGATGGGGTGCGAAATTTTCATCATCGTCGCCTTGACGTGCAAGGAGAACATCACGCCGGTCTTACGCGCGTCCTCCATCTGCTCCTCGTAGAACTCGACCAAGGCCTTCTTGCTCATGAACATGCTGTCGATGATGTCGCCTGCGCCCAACGACACCTTGGGCTTGAGCACCAGCGTCTCGCCCTGCTTGGTCACCAGCTCCATCTTCACGTCACGCGCCCGGTCCAGGGTCATCGACTTCTCGCCGTGGTAGAAGTCGCCGTGCTTCATGGTCGCGACATGGGTGCGCGAGGCCATCGACCACTCGCCCATGCTGTGCGGGTGCTTGCGGGCATATTCCTTGACCGCCTTGGGTGCGCGACGGTCGGAGTTGCCCTCCCGCAGCACCGGATTCACCGCGCTGCCCAGGCATTTGGCATAGCGGTTGCGGATGTCCTTTTCCTCGTCGGTCTTGGGATCTGCCGGGTAGTCCGGAAGCTTGTAGCCCTTGCCCTGCAGTTCCTTGATCGCCGACACCAACTGCGGTACTGAAGCGCTGATGTTCGGCAGCTTGATGATGTTGGTCTCCGGTAGTTGCGTCAGCCGTCCCAGCTCGCCCAGGTCGTCCGGGACCCGCTGCTCCTCGGTCAGGTAGTCGGGGAACTCGGCGAGAATCCGGCTCGCCAGGGAGATGTCACTGCTCTTGATCTTGATACCCGCCGGCTCGGCGAAGGTGCGAAGTATTGGCAGAAAGGCGTAGGTCGCCAGCAGCGGCGCCTCGTCGGTCAGGGTGTAGATGATGGTCGGCTGCTCGTCGCTCATCTGTGTTTCTCCCGGCGTCGCTATTGATCGGATTTCGAGGGCTCAGCGTTGGATCGGCGCCTAACCAGTATCGCGGCTCCATTGTGCCGAAAATCATCCGGGAAGTGTTCACTGCGTCGGCTATCAGCAACCGCACGCGGCGGACCAGGCTCCTCGGGGGTGGCTCAATGCGGGATCTCCTCGGCCGACGCCATGACGGCGTGCGTTCCGGCGCGGCGGCCGGAGAATATGCAGTCGGCCAGCGACAGCCCGCTGACGTAGGAATTGGAACAGATTCCGGCTGCGGTGCGTCCTGCACTGAACAACCCGGGGATGGGCTTACCCGATTGGTCGACGACCGCTCCGCTGCGTTCATCGATTCGGATACCCCCCAGGGTGAGCATCGGTGTGGGGTTGAGCAGGCTTGGCCGCACCGAAATATTGAGCAGGGTGAACGGCGGTTGGCTGATCCGGCGCACAAATTCCGCGGGCTTTCCGACCGGATCTGCTGCGCCGGTGTCGATGGCGTTGTTGTGCGCCTCGACGGTCGCCACCAGTCCGTCGGGATCGACACCGGCTGCCTTCGCGACCTCACGCAGCGACGGCGCGGTGGCCGCGTCGGCCAGCATCAGCGCCGCGACCTGGGCGCGCTGAAACCACAACGGCTGCTTGATCATTTGGCGGCGGGCTTCCCGCATCAACGCGGCGTCGGCGAGAAGCCAGCCGGCACCCTGGTGCTGTCGAATCATGGCTTGTCCGACCGCCGCTCCATAGCGACTTTCGTCGATGAAGCGATCCCCTCGCTTGTCGACGATGATCGCGCCGATGAACGCGCTCGGGGGGGTGATGAAACGCCAAGCCGAGACATTGTCCATCCGGTCGGTGACCGCTCCGGCGCGCTGCGCCAGGGCGATGCCGCTGCCGTCGTCGCCGCTGGTGCCCAGCTGCAGACCACCGAGATATTGCGGAGCGAACCGTCGCACCCAGTCGGTGTTGGCGATGAAGCCGCCGGCGCAGATGATCACCGCGCGGCCTGCGTCGATCCGCAGCGGCTGGGCGTAGCGCCGCTCCAGCCTGCGCAGCCGCCCTTCCAGCAGGCGGCGCAGCGGCGGGTAGTAGATGCCCGGTTTGGCTGACAGCTCGGCCATCGCCGCATAAAGCCGCCGGATCCGCGGTGGCGCATTGTGCATCGTCAGTGCTTCCACCCCGGTCACCCGACCGGACGAATCCTGGATCAGGTTCGTCACCGTGGTATGGGGCCAGAACCGAACACCAAGGGCCACAGCGGCTTTGGCTAACGGGGCATACAGTTTGCGGCCCGAGGTGCCGCTGCCCTTGACGCGGTGCCCGCGCTGGACGGGCGGGGTGTGGCTGCGGAACGCACCGGCGTTTTCACTGCCCGAGTGGTACAGGTAGTAGCGGTTGTTCGGAAACGAGGTCTTGTACGGGCACAATGCGGGGCTGAACGGCACCCCGTAGCTGCTCAGCCAGTCGATCATGTCGGGGCTCGAGCGCACGAATGATTCCAGGGTTTCCGGGCTGACGGCGTCGCCGACTTCGAGGCGAAGGTAGGCCAGCATTTGCTCGGGGGTGTCGTTGACCCCGGCCTGCCGTTGAACCGTGGTGCCGCCGCCGGCGTAGATGATCCCGCCCGATATCGCCGTGGCACCACCACCATTGGCACGGTCCAATGCGATGACGTCGGCGCCGCGCTCGCGGGCGGCGATGGCTGCGCACTCACCTGCGGCGCCGAACCCGATCACCACGACATCGGCGGATTCGCAGATGCGCGCCGACTTGTCACCAGCCATGCCAGTACTCCCACTCGGGTTGCGCGTTGTGGGGTGAACTGTAACAGGTTCTAATTTTGTCCCGTTGGGTTGAGCGGGTCGAATCTGGGGGTGCTCGACGAGATCTCCGCGGCCACGGTGTCGCCCGTGCGGGCGTCGTGGCGGATGGCGGCAGACTGAGCGGGTTGTTTTCGCTGAGCGCAATAAGCCGATCAATGGTGTCGCTGGCGGCCGAGAGGATCGGCGCGTCGCGCAGCGCGGTATTGGCCTACAAGAGACTGTGAGGTCAATCGTTGTCAACCCCCTGTCATGGTGTGACAGTCGGACGCAGGTGGGCACTTGCGAACATTGCTATAGGCAGATACTGCGACGATTACGCCATCCCGTGAGGAGCGCCGTGCGCCCTTCTGCGACTTCAAAACCAACCTCGCCAGGTTTACCGAGCAATCCTCCGCTGACGACCATCGAAGGAATCCGTAATGTACGCCGTGACTCAAGGGTGCCAATTGGTATTTCGGAGGGTGAGCTTCGGGAGTCCCGGGGATTCTCGCCGACGAACACTGCGAACCCGCCGACCGTCGCTATTGCCGGTTCATGAGGCGCTTGGCGGACCACACCCGGTAGGCGGTGCAGCCCATCAACACGGCGAGGCCCCCGCTACTGATCAGGCCCAGCGCCGTGCCGTGGCTCAATACATTCAGTACGAACAGGGCCAGGAACAGCACAGTCATCACTGTGTAGAACGCTGGGCCGTACAGAGGGTTCATCTTCACACGTGCAGCCCTCCCGCCCGGACCCACAACAGCCAGGGAACGTCGCGGTGACGCAGTGCTGCATGCGATTCTCCCCTGGCAGGGCTGCCTGTCGTGGGCGGGTCTGAGTTAAGCATGCCGGCCATCGTCCAGTGCTGTCGGCGGCCTTAATCCAGGCATTTGCCGGCGGCATCCAAGCCGTCCGCGACCGCCGCCGTACCGAGAGCGATTTGACCGACCGCGGCGGGGATCCCCACGCCGGTTCCACCTTCAGGAACTGCGGTCAAGATCGCAATCATGCCGCCTGCGGGCTCGAGGAGGGCTTTGGTTGCGTCATATGGGCTGCATCGAGGTTTGGCGGCCGCGGCGCCGCCCGGACCGGTGGCGGGGAGGGGCGGCGGCGGTGGGGTTGCGGGCATCGGCGGACCCGGCTGCGCAGGCGCTGGCGGTGCCGTGATGGCCTGCTCGTACTGGGGAAAGAACGCGGGCTGAGGGGGGGTCGGTGTTCCGTCAGGGGTGTCCCACGGCGCGAATGGGGGCGGGGGGCTAGTGCCGCCGTCTTGTTTGAAGTCGACCAACCGGATTCCATTGCGCTGGGTGGCGGGAGCTTGCGGGACAGGGGTGGAGATCGGGTTTTCCGCAAAGCTGACGCCGCTGAGACCCGCGGTGGTGGCGGTAAGTTGGCCTGCAACCTTGGCCTCTGCCCCGTCGAGCTGTTCTGCGCGCAAGCGGATGTCTCCGGCGAAAGCTTGCGCCTGAGCCTGTCGGGCGGCCTGCTCTGCGGCCGTCCTGCTCGTGTGTGCGCCAGTGACCGATAAGTCCTCGCCGACAGTGAATCCCGCATTCTGGGCGTCCTCAACGGCATACAGGACTCTTCGCTGGGCTGCACCGATCTCGCTGGCGCCATCGCGCGCAATCCCGGCTGCCTGACGCAACAGCTCGGCTTTGGCGCTGACAATCGGCAGGTCGGCGCTGGTTCGTTGCCGCAGCCCGTCACCACCAGCGCCATGCCAGGCGATGGCATAGGACTGGTTTCGCATCTGCAGGAACGTGTCTTCCCACTGATCCGCGGTCTTGGTCCAGTAGCCGGCTGCATCGATTAGATGCTCGATGCTCCATGCCCGGATTTGCGACAGGGTGGCCGGCATCTAAACCACCGTCACCTGCGTCACCGCGGCCATCTCGGCGGCCGCCGTCGTCTCTTGATGGGCGTAACCTGCCGCCGCGGCAGTCACCGCGGCACCCGTAGCCTGAGTTCGGGTGCCGAATTCCGCCGCAGCACCGCCAATTGCTGCGTTGATACCACGCACCGCCGCCGTCGTTGCTTGGAATGGCTGGCCCGGTGACGGCGGCGTTGTTCCAGCGGCGAGTTGGGCACCGAGGCCCTGCGATTGACTGGCCGTAACCCCTAGCTGACCAAGGACGACCTGCAATTCATCCGATCCCACGCGGGCGAGTCTAAATCGAGGCCACCCGGAGGGCTACCCGGGCCGCTCAGCTCGCTCACACCCGAAGCTAGGTGACTACGGGACATGCAAGGTGTTGCGGCGACGCTCGGCGACCAACTGACCGATTCGAAGGATCTGATCGTCGCGACGTTGTTGGAAGTCGCCCGCGGGTAGTGCGAGATGCCATGTGCGAGATCACCTGTCGTAGACGGTGCTGGCGTGACCCATGTGACTGATACCAATGATGTCGCGCATCGCTCGACCGGAACACCTCTTTTCGCGACGAATTGCCAGTGAGCCGCCGTCGGCCGTACCCACGGCTCTGCCGCCCCGACGACCAGGCTCGCCAGCGTGTCAGCGCGCGCCGCGCACCAGACGACCGGGCCGGGCCCCGGTGTCTACACCGTTGCGACGGGTGACCGTACCGCTGACGATCGTGGCGGTGTATCCGCTTGCGGCCTGCAAGATTCGGTGGCCACCGGCTGGCAGGTCGTAGGCCATCGCCGCGGGATGCAGTGTCAGCGCGTTCATGTCGATGACATTGAGGTCGGCCTTCTTCCCGGGCTCGATGGTGCCGCGGTCGGTGAGGCCGAACAGATACGCGGTGTCGCGGGACTGCTTGCGAATCACGTATTCCAGCGGCAATTGCTCGCCGCGGCGACGGTCGCGGGCCCAGTGTGTCAGCAGAAACGTGGGATATGAAGCGTCACAGATCATCCCGCAGTGGGCACCGCCGTCGGAAAGCCCCAGCACCCCGGCGGGATGCAACATCATCTCCCGGATGGCATCGCAATTGCCGTCGGCGTAGTTGAACAACGGCAACATCAGCATGGCGGTCGCGTCCGCCTCGAGCATGAGGTCGTAGAGGGTCGCCAGCGGGTCCTCGCCGCGCGCCTCCGCGATCGCGGCGACCGTACGGTCGGGTGTGGGCTCATAGTCGGGCGGATCGCCGAGTGCGTACAGACGTCCCAGTGCGTGCTGAACGAAGGCGGACATGCCGTCGAAAAGGACCGTCGGGTCGATGGGCAGATCCGCTTCGGCGAGAATCGCGGCCTTCACCGCCGGGTCGGCGAGACGGTGTGCCAGTTCGTCGCGGCCGCATTCGGCCATCAGCCGGCGGTAGGTGGGCCGATGGCCGAAAGCATGGTGTCCGCGGAACCCGATCATCATGCCGAATGGGCGCGCCGCGATCTGCGGATACAGCCGGCTGCCCGACTCATGCGCGGCCGCGGACAGGTCCAGCTGCTCGCGCCACAGGTTCGGGTCTGCGTCGACCTGGATGAGCGCGAACGACACCGGCCGGTCGATTTCGGCGCTCAGCCGCCGCATCCATTCCAATTCCTTCTTGGGCCCGACGATGTCCTCGCCCGCCGCCCCTTGCGGGGCGAGCTCGAAGACGGCCCGGCCGCCTGCTGCCATGGCGCGGCCGAGACCGAACAACTCGTCCTCGGCGGCGAAGGTGCCGGGCACCGGCTCGCCGTCCATCGCGCGGTGCGCCAGCGTGCGTGATGTCGAAAAGCCGAGCGCGCCGGCTTCGACCGCCTCGGTGACCAGCCGGCTCATCGCCGCGATGTCGTCAGCGGTTGCCGGCTCGTTGTGGGCTCCGCGCTTACCCATGGTGTACGCGCGCACCGCCCCGTGCGGGATCTGGCTGCCCACGTCGATCGCGAACGTGCGGGCGCCGATCGCGTCGAGGTACTGCGGGTAACTCTCCCAGCCCCAGGTAATGCCCTCGGTCAGGGCGGTGCCGGGAATGTCTTCGACACCTTCCATCAGCCTGATCAGCCAGTCCTCGCGGCCGGGGCGGACCGGAGCGAATCCCACCCCGCAGTTGCCGGTGACCACCGTGGTGACCCCGTGCCCGCTCGACGGCTCGAGCAAGCCGTCCCAGCTCATCTGTCCGTCGTAGTGGGTGTGGATGTCGACGAAGCCGGGGGCCACCAATTGGCCTGTCGCATCGATGGTTTCGGAGGCAACGGCCATCTGTAAGCCATCCATCGCGGGGTCGTTGGAACCGCGGCGGACAACGTCGACGATCGCGCCGTCTTTGATTCCGATATCCGCGGGATACCGCTGCGCGCCGGTGCCGTCGACGACGGCGCCGCCGACGATCTTCAGATCGAACATGCGTCCCTCTGGGTCTCTTCCTGGTCGCCCGGCTGCGACGCGAACAGGGCGGCGAACCCGGTTCCCAACCATCATTACGCGACGGTGCGTAGCGTATATGTCGACGGTAGGCGTCGCAATCGGTTGAGTCAATGAAAACCGATCGCCGGACGAAAGCGGTCGGTTCACTCAGGCGGTACGCCTGGCCCGGGTAACACTTGGTGCCGCGAAAGCCTCACTCGCCGGCAAAACTGCTCAGTGCGCTATCGAGTGTCCGGTAGAGGGGGAACACCGAATCGATGCCCATGAGTTTGATCGGGCGGCTGGTGGCCGGGCCGTCCGCCACCACCGCGAAACGGGTCGGTGGCGCCACCTGAGAGTTGGCGGTGACCAGGACGGTCATCCCGGCGGAGGCCAGGAAGTCCACTTTCGACAGGTCGACGATGACTGCCGGGGGGCCGGCGGCCAGCGCGGTCTGTATCGCCTCGGCGAGCCGCGGCGCGGCAAGCATGTCCACTTCTCCCGAAACGGCCAGCACGACCGCCTGATCTGTCTGGGATTTCTCGATGCCGAAAGCCGTCGGAGTTACCGGATCGCCAGATTGTTCGGTCATGCTCGTATCTCACATCCGTTGCTGGTGGGACACCGCTAGTTCCCAGACAACCACTACTAAGCCTGGGGCTGTTGTCTCAACCCTGTCGATCGTCGATCCTGCGCAGCCAAGCCGCGGCGCGACGTCATGACGATGGCGCCCATGGATGCCACTGGCAACCGAACGCCCATGTTACCTGTGGCGTTCGGCGCCGTTGCCGGCCCGGTGCGCGGCCGGCCCGGACAAACCTGGACCGGGACGGCGGGGACGTTGGTAGGTTCTGGGAATGCTCTTCGCGGCCCTGCGTGACATGCAGTGGAGAAAGCGGCGCCTTGTCATCGCGGTCGTCAGTACCGGGCTGATCTTCGGGATGACGCTGGTTCTCACCGGACTTGCGAACGGCTTCCGGGTCGAGGCCCAGCACACCGTCGACTCGATGGGCGTGGACCAATTCGTGGTCAAGACCGGCGCGGCCGGGCCGTTCCTGGGTTCGACGCCGTTTCCCGATGTTGACCTGGCGCGCGTGGCCGCCGAGCCCGGCGTCACGGCCGCCGCACCGCTGGGCTGTGTCGGGACGATCATGAAAGAGGGCACCTCGACGCGAAACGTCACCGCCTTCGGCGCGCCCGAGCATGGGCCCGGCATGCCGCAGGTCTCCGAGGGCCGCGCCCCGGCCAAGCCGGACGAGGTGGCGGTTTCGAGCACACTGGGCCGCCACCTCGGCGACACCCTGCAGGTCGGTGCGCATACCTTACGGATCGTTGGCATCGTGCCCAACTCGACAGCATTGGCCAAGATCCCCAACATCTTCCTGACCACCGACGGGTTACAGCAGCTGGCCTATAACGGGCAGCCGATGGTCACCTCCATCGGGGTCGACGGCTCACCCCGGGGGCTCCCGGACGGCTATCAGACATACGACCGCGCGGGTGCGGTCCACGACCTGGTACGCCCGCTGCGCGTCGCGGTGAATTCGATCTCCATCGTGGCGGTCTTGCTATGGATCGTGGCAGCGCTGATCGTCGGATCGGTGGTGTACCTCTCGGCGCTGGAGCGCATGCGCGATTTCGCGGTGTTCAAAGCCATAGGCACGCCGACACGTTCGATCATGGCGGGGCTGGCACTGCAGGCACTGGTCGTCTCGCTGCTGGCCGCGGTGGTGGGCGTCATCCTGTCGAAACTCCTGGCGCCGCTGTTTCCGATGATCGTCGCCGTGCCCGCTTGGGCCTACCTGGCGCTGCCGGTGGTGGCGATCGTCATCGGCCTGTTGGCCAGCCTCGCCGGTTTGAAGCGCGTCGCGACCGTCGATCCAGCGCTCGCGTTCGGAGGTCCTTGAGCGGTGGGCGATCTCAGCATTCAGAACCTCGTCGTCGAGTACTACAGCGGCGGCTACGCGCTGCGGCCGATCAACGGGTTGAACCTCGACGTGGAGGCCGGTTCGCTGGTGATCCTGCTCGGGCCCAGTGGCTGCGGGAAGACGACATTGCTGTCCTGCCTCGGCGGTATCCTGCGACCGAAGTCCGGTGCGATCAAGTTCGAAGACGTCGACATCACCACGCTGGAGGGCACCGCGCTGGCGAAGTACCGGCGTGACAAGGTGGGCATCGTCTTCCAGGCCTTCAATCTGGTGCCGAGCCTCACCGCCCTGGAAAACGTGATGGTTCCGATGCGCGCGGCCGGGATGTCGCGCGCCGCTTCGCGGAAACGTGCCGAGGAATTGCTGACGCGGGTCAATCTCGCCGAACGAATGAAGCATCGCCCCGGCGATCTCAGTGGCGGACAGCAGCAGCGGGTCGCGGTTGCCCGTGCGATCGCGCTGGATCCGCCGTTGATCCTGGCCGACGAACCGACCGCGCACCTCGACTTCATCCAGGTGGAGGAGGTGCTGCGGCTGATCCGTGAACTCGCAGACGGGGATCGCGTCGTGATGGTCGCGACCCATGACAGCCGGATGCTGCCGATGGCCGATCGCGTCGTCGAACTGACGCCGGACTTCACCGACACCAACCGGCCGCCCGAAACGGTGCAACTGAAGGCCGGTGAGGTGCTGTTCGAGCAAAGCACGATGGGTGACCAGATCTACGTGGTGTCCCAGGGCGAGTTCGAGATCGTGCACGAATTGGCCGACGGCGGCGAGGAATTGGTGAAAGTCGCCGGACCTGGCGACTACTTCGGCGAAATGGGTGTGCTGTTTCACCTGCCACGTTCGGCGACCGTGCGAGCCCGCACCGACGCGACGGCCGTGGGCTATACGGCGCTGGCCTTCCGGGAGCGCCTCGGTACGGGGGGACTGCGCGACCTGATCGAGCACCGCGAGCTGGCCGGCGAGTAAATCCTGCACTGCCGCCGTTCCGGCCCTCCATCGGGCGTGTCGAACGCCGTATCGCGTCATGGTCCGAATACTCGCTGTACGCCGTGCAGCTTATCCAGCCGCTGACCGGGTGGGCCATGCTGTCGGCGGCCGGACTCACGCTCATCTCGCTGGGGCCGTTTCAGCTGCCCCGCATCGCACCGCACAATATCGAGATCTACGCGGTACTTCCTCTTGTTCCTGACGTTCACCGCCCACGTGTGCGCAGTGCTCTTTCGCGCCGTGGTGCTGCGCGATCGACTCATCGACCCAATGGCGGTCTGGCCTAACAAAAATCCAGCTGAGAAGGCGGACCTTAGGTATTGATCAACCGACCCGAAAAGCCGAAGACCAACCCGCTACACCCCAACTGTCTCGACTGGTTGCGCATGCCAAGTGGAGGCAACATCGGCACCGGTGCGCCGTTGCCGAAGGCGACATCTCGTACGGTGGCCAATCCGCCGGCCTGCACCCCAGCTCCCTGTTGGACGGTACCCGCGAACCCCCATTGACCCGGCACCCTGGTCGCCCGCCGTCACCGACACCAATTGCGCCCTAGCGGTGGTGGCCGCTGAAGAACTGCCAGATGGAGTCAGTCGCGTCGAGCGCTGTCGACGGTTCGGGGAGGCCGAGTCGTTCGAGAAGCGGGCTCTTGGTACCCCCGGGCCATTGATGCCCGGCCCCGGCCACCGAGATCAATTCGACGGTGCGTCCGCCCGGGCAATCGGCGGTTGCGGTTGTCACGGCGCCGGCAGTGGTCGAGGACGACGGTCCGCAGCCGTCGATGCCGCGCCAGATGGCGTTCACCGCTGGCACTGACGGGCCGTCGACGCGAGGAGTTCCGTTGGCTGTCAAAGCTTTACCAGGTCCGCCGGCGTAGGGAACACTTTCGTCGGCGGTGCCGTGGATTTGCAGAACCGACGTCGGTTGTGCGCGTGCGCAATCGGTCAACAGCGTGCCTGCCACCGGCGCAACAGCGGCGAAAATGTCCGTCTGACAACCCAACCGAAGCGCCAGCATGGCTCCGTTTGACATGCCGGTGGCATAGACACGGGTGGTGTCGAGAGGTATCTGCCGCCCGATGGCGGCGACCATGGCGGTGATGAAACCGACGTCGTCGACGTCGGCCTGTTGCGGCAGGCCGCAGCACGACCCGGCATTCCAGGCGCGGTTGAGGCCATCGGGATAGGCGACCAGGAAATGTCCGCGGTCGGCTTCGGCATCCCAGTGATAGGCCCGTTCCGCCTGTGCGCCGTTGCCGTAGCCGCCGTGCAGCATCACCACCAGCGGCACCGCATCGGGAAGTTCCGGCGGCCGGTACAGATTGAAAGTCCGGTTTTCGCTGCCCCATGGGATGCTCTGGCTGGACTGGCCGGTGGGAATCGTCCTCGGCTCGGGGGCTCCGGTCGCGTGCCCGGGGCCTACTAAGCCCAAGCACCCGCCCACCGACGTCACCAGCACGCCCAGCAGCGCTGTCACGCGCATCCACACCTGTCCGGAGGCCATGAGTCCAATGGTGGCACCAAGCCCGCAGAATGACAAGCTGCTTGTCAATATGGGAGTGAGTGCGACACTGTTCGGTTATGCGACGTCTTCTGGATGCCCGGTGGGAGCCGACGGTGCCGGCCCTGGTGCAACTACTGGCCGCAACCGGTGCGCCGAGGTTGAGAGCGGCATTCGCCGCAGCCGGCCTCGACGGGTTGCGCCCGGCGCAGGCAGTGCTGCTGGTGCCCTTGGCCGCCGGGAGCCTGCATGCCTCGGCTCTGGCTGAGTACCTTGCCGTTAGCCGGCAGGCGGTGGCCCAGGCCGTTGCGGCACTGGAACGCCACGACTATGTCAGCCGGGCACCTGACCCGGCGGACTCGCGGGCCCGCCTGGTCCAGCTGACGCCCCGCGGTCGTCAGGCGCTTGGTGTTATGCGCTCCAACGCAATCGATGTGGAAGAGCGCTGGACACAGATCCTGGGGCAGCGCCGCCTGGCCGAGCTTCGGCAGAGCTTGCAGATGCTGCTCGCCGCGTCGGACGCCGAGGGGCCCGACGCGGCGTCGCGGCCGAGCGCTCAATCCTTCTGAACCGTGACCAGCTGGGGAATGTTTCGGCGACGACTGTCGTCGGCAAGACCGGCCCACCGTCCTGCGGCCACGGTCCGAGCAGCCACGAGTGCGCCGAGCATGACGGCCACGCAGGCAAGCCCGTCGTCCTTGAGGCCCCACTTCACCGCGGCCAAAATCGCTGCCCCGGCCACGCAGAGCAGCATGCCCACTACCGTGCCCTGCCGGCGCGACGTGCTGGCGGGTGCGCCATCCCAGCCGGGCAGCGGATTGTTCTCCAGCGGCCGCAGCACGACGAAGAGCACCGCCATCGCGCCGGCCATGAGCAACAGCTGCTGCACGCTGATCGCGAGGAAACCGGGCTGTCCAGGGTAGCGGGGGTGGCCGGCGATGTCGAAGAGCAGCTGTACCCCCAGCAGTACCGGCATGTGCCACAGGTACAGCGTCATGGCGCCGGTATTGCCGATTGCGGTCAACCACCACACCCGCGGCCGGCGGGCCCAGCGGGCGATTTCGGGTGCTGCCGCAATGGCCAACGCGCTCAATGTGATTGCGTGACCGGCCAGCAGCAGCGACGGGGGGCTCATGTTGGGCAGCCGCTGCCCTTCGATGCCGACCAGGCTCAGCTCGTACGGTCCCCACCGAAGCAGCGCGATGTCGACGGCGAACAGTGCCGCGGCGGTGCCCAGCGCGACGCGCCCGGAAAGCAAGCGGCGTCGGTAGGCAACGCCGAACATGCCGGGAATGAGCCAGACCGCGAGGTTGAGATAGCCGAGCGCCGCGGCGGCGGGCCAGTGCAGCCGGACCGCGTCGATGACCGCGATGACCGCATAGACCGCGGTCACACCGGCGGCCAGGCGCGCGGTCGTGGTGATCCGAGACAGCAGCGGCATCGCCGCCAGCACCAGCACATAGGCGCCGAGGAACCACAGCAGTTGAATGCTGATCCCGGCGACGGGCTGGTAAACATGCTGGGGCAGTATCGGATACAGCAATACCAGGGTGATCGCCCAGAACCCGAGGTAGTAGAACACCGGGCGGAACAGCCTGCTGCAGCGCTTCAGCAGCCAGTCGCCCCAATTGGTGTCGGGTCGCCACGACGTCAGGCAGGCCGCCGCGCCCGCGAAGAAGAACAGCGGCATGATCTGGAAGATCCACGTCAGCGCCTGGAACACCGCCGAGGTGGTCAGCAGGTTGTCCCAGATGAGCACGCCGCCGCGGATGACACTGATCGCCATCACCGTGTGGCCGACGACGACTCCAAGCAGGGCCGTGATGCGGATGACGTCGATGGCGCGGTCGCGGTCGGCCGGGGTGCGGGCGGCCAGTTCGGTGGGGCTGGGAAAGCGGATGAGCGTTGTCATGTCGGGCAGCATCGCGGATCGACGCACCGCCAGGCCTGCGTAGTTCTACCCGTTCCGGCTGGGTACGGCTACCGGGAGCCCGGCTATCGCCTCGCTTGCCGCAACGCAGGGTGGCTCGACGGGCGACGGCTGCGGCGGTGATTCACCACGACGACGCGTGCTGGGTCAACGTCAGGAAGAGGTAGCCGATGCAGAGCAGGAAGTTCAACGCGACGATGGCCAAGCCGACCGAGATCAACGCCCGCCGGCAACAGCGCTGCAGGCGTCGCATCTTGGCGACTCGGTTTTCGTGGTTTAACCGGATGGCGATCAATGCGAAACTGACACTTGTCATTTCGTCGTCTGAGACCGGCATGCCGGCCAGCATTTCCCGTAGCCGTCCCGGTGGAATTTCGACGCCCACCCGGGCGAAGCGGCGGCTGAGCCGACGTGCCTGGTGACGGCCGAAAAAGTGATCGCGCATCGGAAGCTGATGCGAGAGTCTCCGTCGTTCGTCGCCCCAGGGGTTCGACGGGGTCGTCACAAGGCGGAATTCTATGCCGCCTTAGTGCTGTATCGGGGCTGCCGCGCCAACTTTTTCGGCGAAGCTCGTCCGGATCGTTCGGTGGGCGGTGACGAGTGGGCCCGGGTGCGCGCTAGGTGCGTACGGCCACCGTGGACAGCAGATCGGCGAGCCGATCTGGCCGGTCCACCATCGAGAATGTCCGCGCCCCCTCGATCAACTCGAAGCGGGCGTTCGGAATGGTCGCGGCCAGGCGTTCACCGTCCTCGCGGGCAAAGAATGTATCGTCGGCCGACCAGGCGATCAGCGCCGGCTTGTCGAACTCGGGCAACCGGGCGGCGACGCCGGTGGTGACCTCTGTGCGCAGCGACAGCGAGAAGTGGCGCAGGTCTTCGGCAACCCGCGGATTGGATAACGCCGGCCGCACCCAGGCCCGGGTCAGTTCGTCGATGTCGGCGTACGCCAGGTCGTCGTAGGCGCGCCGGCGTGCCGCCGGTGCCCGCATGGTCTGGATAGCGGCCCGGAACAGCGGCTTGGACTTGGCCGCGAGGATCACCGGCTTGAGGATGGGTGGCGGAAAGTGTTCGAACGCATCGCAACTGGTGAGCACCAGAGCGCCGACTCGCTCGCGATGGTGCACCGCGGCGAGTTGGGTGACCCCCCCGCCGGTGTCGTTGCCAACCAGCACCACATCCTCTAGGTCGAGGGCGGCAAGGAATTCGGCGACGATCCCGGCGACACCGCTGATGGATCGGTCCGCGCCGGCGCGCAGTGGTTCCGGATGCGCCCCGAGCGGCCAGGTCGGCGCCAAGCAGCGCAGACCCCGACCGGCAAGCCGTTCGGCGACTTGCCGCCATAGCTGCCCGCCCATCATGTAGCCGTGCACGAACACGACGGGCCGGCCGTTGGCGGGTCCGGTTGCTTCGTAATGGATGGTCCCGGCACTAATGTCGATCGTCGACATGGTTGACTCCTCACACCGACATACTTACAAACGGGCTGTCTGTTCGTAAGTTACCGACAGGTTGTATGGAAATCAAGAGGCGGACTCAGGAAGAGCGTTCCGCGGCCACCCGCGAGGCGCTGATCTCGGCCGCCCGCACGCTGTGGGGCGCGCGGGGTTACGCGGAGGTGGGAACGCCGGAGATCGCCACCCAGGCGGGAGTCACCCGCGGTGCGATGTATCACCAATTCGCCGACAAGGCAGCGCTATTCCGCGACGTAGTGGAGGCGGTCGAACAGGATGTGAGGGCCCGGATGGCCCCCCTGGTCGCGGCGTGGGGAGCGAGCACGCCCGCCGATGGGATCCGCGCCGCGGTCGAGGCCTGGCTCGACGTGTCCGGCGCCCCCGAGGTGCGACAGCTGATCTTGCTGGATGCCCCCGCCGTGCTGGGGTGGAGCGCCTTCCGTGACGTCGCCCAGCGGTACAGCCTGGGGATGACCGAACAGTTGCTCACCGAGGCCATCCGGGCCGGCCAGTTGGCTGCGCTACCGGTGCGACCGCTGGCAACGGTGATGATCGGTGCCCTCGACGAGGCGGCCATGGCGATCGCCACCGCCGAGGATCAACAACGCGCCCGCCACGAGATCGGGCAGGTGCTGCGACGGCTCATCGACGGGCTGCTGCAGGACTAGGTTTGCGCCGATTCGGTGGCGAGTTGTGGATAGTGCCAGCCGAGGTCTTCGAGGTATCGCGGCGTCTCCGCCACGGCGACGTCGAGAAAGCAACGCACACTGGGTGATTGGTTGGCGGTACGCCATGCCAGGGCCAGCGGGCGATACGGCAGCGGGCCGTGCAGCGGGATGAACCGCACCCCCTTACGGCTGAGGTTGATGAAAGACGTTGGCAATAAGGCGCTTCCGGCACCGGATGCCACCAGTGCGAGGATCGTCTGAATCCGCGCGACTTCGTCGGCGATCGGCGGCTCGATGTGGTGCATCCGGAACAGCTCGATGACGTCGGCGTAGGTGGTGGCCGCCGCACCTCTGGTCCACAGGATCATCGGCTGGTCCGCCAGCAGTGACGGGGCAAGACGCCGGTGTCCGGCGAGTGGGTGGTCCTCGCAGACGACCGCGGCCAGCGGGTCGTCGAGCAGGGTCTGGATGGTCAACGACGGCTCGTCAACCGGTCCGCGCACAAAGCCGACGTCGATACGGTGTGCCAGCAGCCGCGCCGTCTGCTCAGCGGTGTCGAGTTCGGCGACTTCGAGTTTGACGTCGGGATAGCGGCGGCGATGTGCGCGCATCACGTACGCCAACACGCCGTCCACCGCTGCCTGCAGCGCGCCGACATGAAGGTGGCCGAGCTGGCCGGTGCCGGCCCGGCGCGCCGCGGCAAAGGCGCGCTCGGCGTGGGTGAGCGCCAGCGTGGCTTCCGCGAGCAGGGCGTGGCCGGCGTCGGTGAGCTCGATCGGGCGGCGGGAGCGATCGATGAGCGCCACTCCCAGTTGGCGTTCCAGCTTTTGGATCTGCTGACTCAGTGGCGGCTGGGCGATGTGAAGTCGCTCGGCGGCCCGGCCGAAGTGTCGTTCCTCGGCGACCGTCGCGAAGTAACGCAGCAAGCGCAACTCCGGGTCTGCCATATGTTGAGGATATATTGCCTGTCTCAACATGTCTTGGACGATGAAGATGCGGCGGTCTTAGCGTGGTCTCGAAAGCGCCCCAGACCAGGCCCAGACCAGGAAGGCAACCGCATGACCGCCGTGCTCACCGACGAACGCGATCTCGTCGAGTACTACTTCAACCAGCCCTGGAGCGACGGGCTGCCGGTGGTTCCGCCGACACCCGAGCGCGTCACCGCGGTGCTGGACGTATTGGGCGGGCCGCCCGAGGAACTGGTGGCGCGCATCCCGCCGCGATGGGGCAGCCTGACCCGGGAACTGCTGGCCGTCAACATGGTGATGGCCGGATGCAAACCCGAGTACGCCCCCGTCGTCCGCGCCGCCGTGCTGGCGCTGACCGATGCACGGTTCAACCTCAACGGCATTCAGGCCACCACGCACGTCGTCTCGCCGCTAATCGTGGTCAACGGACCGATCGCCCGCCGAATCGGAATGAACTCCGGCGGAAACGTATTCGGTTCGGGTAACCGCGCCAACGCCACCATCGGCCGCGCGATCCGCCTGGTCATGCTCACGGTCGGCGGCGGCATTCCCGGTGAGCTGGACAAGAGCACCCTCGGCCACCCCGGCAAGTACACGTTCTGCATCGCCGAAAACGAAGCGGCCAGCCCGTGGGCTCCCTATCACGTCGAGCACGGTTATGCCCCGAATGACAGCACCGTTCTGGTGATCGGGGCCGAAGCCCCGCACAGCGTCACCAATCACATCTCCGATGACCCGCAAGGGATTCTGGACTCCATCGCCTCGGCGATGAGCACCATCGCACACAACAACGCGGTGCTCGGCGGCTCCTGCACCGTGGTCATCGGAGTGGAGCACGCGCACACCATCGCCTCGTTCGGCTGGACCCGCGACGACGTCCGTCGCTACCTGTGGCTCAACGGCACCAACGACTGGGACGACGTGAGTTACGGCAACCGCTACGCAACCTCGGGCGCGCGCACCTACAACCGCAACCTGCCGAAGTGGTATCCGCGCGAGTCGGGCCGGCGGGTGCCGATCGTGTTCACCCCCGACGACATTCACCTGTTGGTCGCGGGCGGATCCGCGGGCCGGTTTTCGGCCTTCCTGCCCGGCTGGAGCACCGCGACCACCCCGGTGCTGCGCGCCGTCGAGGACGACGTCGTTGGCTCCACCGCAAGCGGACGCGACCTCGAGTGCTCCGACGGCTCGTGCCGCCTGTGAAACTCCCGACGACCTCGACGAACTCGACGAAGGAGAACCCCGATGACTGACTTTGCCTATGACCCCTGCGGCATGATCGAGGTGTCAGCCATCCCCATGGCCCCTCGACCCAACCGGGTCGTCGGGCTGCGCCTGGGAGTGCTGAGCAACACCAAATGGAACGCCGCCAAACTCTTGCGGGCCACCGTGCGCGAATTGACAAGCGCCGGGCTGACGTTCGCCTCGGTCACCTACTACGACAAACGCCATTTCTCCTCGGATGCCGACCCTGAATTGATCCGGCGGATCGCGGCGGAAAACGACATCGCGCTCACCGCGATCGGCGACTGCGGCTCATGCTGCTCGGCGTGCGTCAACGATGCCGTGCGGCTGGAACAGGCGGGGGTGCCGACAGTGGTCATCGTGACAACCGAGTTCGAGCGCGAGGCCCAGTTGCAGCGTGAATCGCGCGGCATGGCGGGCCTGGAGCCTGCGGTCGCCACCCATCCGATCAGCAGCCTGACCCTCGACCAACTCGAGAATCGCGCCGCCGAGGTCGCTCCGCAAGCCCTGCGGATCTGGTTCGGTGTCACTCCGGTTCCGCGCCGTAACGGCACGGTGACGGCGGTGTTCGGGCCGGTCGGAACATGATGAATGGCACTGCAACACAGCCGCTTTCATCACTGCTGGTGGCCGACTTCTCCCGGGTGCTGGCCGGACCGTTCTGCACGATGACCCTCGGCGACCTGGGTGCCGAGATCGTCAAGATCGAACCACCCGGCGGCGACGACACCAGGGCCTGGGGTCCGCCGTTCGTCGCGGACCAAAGCGCCTACTACTTGAGCGTCAACCGCAACAAACGCAGCATCGTGCTCGACCTGCGCGAGGCCGAGGACCTGCGGGTAGCCAGGGCCTTAGCCGAACGCGCCGACGTGCTGGTGGAGAACTTTCGCCCGGGCACCATGGCGCGCTTCGGCCTGGACGAGCCCGAGGTTCGGGCGGCGAACCCGGCTCTGGTGTACTGCAGCATCTCGGCGTTCGGGACCGCGGGGGGACGCGAACTGGCCGGCTACGACCTGCTGGTCCAGGCGCTCGGCGGGTTGATGAGCATCACCGGGGCCGACGCCGACAGCCCGACCAAGGTCGGCGCCGCTCTGGTGGACGTCCTGGCGGGCCTGTTTGCGACGGTCGGCATCCTGGCGGCGTTGCGCGAGCGGGACCGGTCCGGGTGTGGCCAACACGTCGAGATCAATCTGATGTCGGCACTGTTGGCTGCGCTGGCCAACCAGTCGGCGGGTTTTGTTCTGGCCGAACAGATTCCGCGGGCAATGGGCAACGGACACGCCAGCATCGCGCCCTACGACAGCTACCCGACCGGCGACCGGACGATCGTGCTCGCCGTCGGCAACGACAGGCAATTCGGCCGGCTCTGCGAAGCGCTGGGTATCTCCGGCCTGGCCCGAGACCCGCGATTGGCCACCAACGAATCGCGGGTGCGCAACCGCGCACTGTTGCGCGCGCACCTGGAACGCGCGTTGGCAACCGAATCGGCCGAGCATTGGACGAAAACGCTCTCGGCACGGGGAATTCCCGCCGGCGCCGTCAACAACATCGCCGAAGCCGTTGCCCTGGCCGAGCGGCTGGGCCTGCACCCGATCCGCACTACCGAGGACGGCGACGCACTCGGTCGCCAGGTGGCCAGCCCGATCACGTTATCCGCCACACCGGTGACCTACCGAACCAGGGCGCCGCGCCTCGGCGAACACAGCAATGACATCCGTGCCTGGGTGGCCCGCCTGAGGCAACGACGCAAGACCGCGTGATCACCTGCAACTCAGCTACCGGACAACTGACTCACAGACTACTCACGGCGTGTAGACACACTTTCGTAACCCGGGATTCCGCAACAGTTATGTTCGGTCGGATTTAAAGTCCCGCGGAGGTAATCGGTTGCTCCGGTCGTTGACCGGGTGCCTGCCGTCGACACGGGATCGGAGAGTCTGCGCGGTGACATCGGGAGTGGTTTGTGCTGCGCAGGTCTGGATGGCGACGCCGCCAGAGGTGCATTCGGCGTTGCTCAGCGGCGGGGCCGGTCCCGGTCCGCTGCACGAGGCCGCCGCGGCGTGGACAGCGTTGAGCGACGAATATGCGTCGGTTGCAGAGGAACTCGCTGCGGTGTTGGAGATGGTCGAAGCCGGCGCGTGGCAGGGCCGCAGCGGCCAGCGGGCCGCGGACGCTCATCTGCCCTACCTTGCCTGGTTGGCCGAGACGAGCGCGGACAGTGCGCGGCGGGCTGCTCAGCACGAGGTGGCGGCGGCGGCCTACGCCAGCGCCCTGGATGCGATGCCGACACCGACCGAGTTGGCCGGCAACCACGCCATGCACGCGGTGCTGGTGGCGACGAACTTCTTTGGCATCAACACGATCCCGATTGCGCTCAACGAAGCCGACTATGTGCGCATGTGGATCCAAGCCGCGACCACGATGTGCGTCTATGAGGCAGTCGCTGGTACGGCGTTGGCCTCGGTACCGTCCTCCACCCCCGCCCCGGCGGTGGTCAAACCCGATGTCGTTTCGGGCGCCGAAGCTGCCGCGTCCGCGGCGCTGGGGGTCCCTTGGCACCTGCTCGAGGCAGTAATCATGGACCTGACGCGGGTGTGGGAACTGTGCCAGGTGTGCACCTCTGCCGACACCTGGGGTTTTCACGAGGCGGTCATGTTGATGGTGCACCCGGTGGTGAACAAGATCAATGACTTGCTCGTCGATCCGTTCGCCGTCTTCCTGAAATGGGCCCCGATGCTTTACTCGTTGGCCTACCAGGCTTTTCAGACGTGGCCGATGTTGGGCACGGTCATCGCCGGCGCAACCGGCGGGTCGATTGCGCTTCCGTTCGGCCTGTCGGCCGGCATGCTCCCGGCTATCGGTTCCGCGGCGGGCCTGGGCGCCTTCCCGGCGGTCGGGGCGGTTGCCACACCGGCCGCGGCGATACCCCAACTCGGCGCGCTGGCCGGATTGGCACCGGGCGCGTCTGGTGCATCGGTCTCGGTGGTAGTCCCCGGCACCGGAACGTCGGGATTTGCCGGGACTCACGGCACGGTCGCTTCTTCGTCGCCCGCAGGGTTGACTCACTATGCCTCGCACGCGGTCGATGACGGGTTCGGCGCTCGGGCTCCGATGCTGCCGGCCACCTGGGATGTGCCGGGTGTCGGCGCGGCCGGTTACCCGGCTAGCTGAAACACTTTCGGTGGCAACGCATTACGCGCGGGACGACTACGGGGTTCTTAGGAATACGTCGTTGAAGGTGACGGTACGAAGATCGCGGGCGCGGATGATCTCGACGAGCTGCGGATAGACGTGGGTCACCGGTAGATGGTTGAGGTGGCCGATAACGATGGCCTGTGGGATGAAATACTGATCGGCCATTTTGACGATGTATTCCTCGGTGATCAACGTCGAATCCGACAGCGAGCCCGACCACAGCACCGGGACCGTATAGCCCAGCTCGGCCGCCACCGCGTCAACAGCGGCATTGTGCTTTGCATACGGCGGGCGCCAATACGGTTTCGCGCCAATGCCGTACGTCTTCTTCAGGAATTCGTCGTTACGGGTGAGCTGTTGAGCGATCTCGCTTTTCGGCAGCGTCGTCAGATCCGGGTGCGACCAGGTGTGATTACCGAGCTGGATCTGCCCGGATTCGACGAGCGGCCGCAGCAGCGCCATGTTGTCGGTCCAGGAGTCGTATGTTCCGTTGACGAAGAACGTCAACCGCACGCCGGTGTCCTTGGCGAACTGCGTGTAGGCGCGCACCACCTCGGTATTGACGCCGTCGTCGACCGTCAGCGCAAGCAAGTCGCCGTCACCGGGAAGCTGGCTCAATACGCCGCCGCCGGGCAACCGGATGCGCGCACTCGGCGGTGGCGGTGGCAACAAACCCGCGACGGTCGGGCCGGAAGTCGGCGTGGCGGCCACCGGGGTCTGCGCGAAGGTGCGCGGCTGCGGCGCGACCATGCACCGGGCCGCGCCCACGCCGACGACCGTTGCGGCGGCGAGCGACCCCAGGAAGTGGCGACGATTCAGCTCTGACATGTGACGGTCGCAATCGAACGCCCGCGCAACCGGGCAGGTGGCGAACCGGGCATGCCCACATCGGGGATGCCGATGGGGAAGCCGATAAGCAAGAACGGAGCCACCACAGCAGCGAACCGTACCATTACCAGCATCGATATGTCGTGTTGAACGCGGCAGGGTCGGCATTCTGTTATCTGGAGCACGCCATCGCGCCCCGTCAGACCTGGGGCAAGACCTCATCAGTCAGCAGCTGCAGGCTGGCCCAGCCGGCATCGAGCGGAAGTCCGCCGACGAGTGGGTTCATCACGACTTCCTTTCGGCCGCTGCGAATCTGGCCGATCAACTGGTCAGGAGTAAGAATCTCGACGTTGTTCAGGCCGCGCAGCTCCTCGACCGAGCCGGCCGGCTGCTCATTGGGCCGGGGCACGCCCGACCGCTTCCAGGCGCTGTATTCGGCGGTCTCACACATGATGTAACTGCCATAACGGGACCACGCCTCGTCCGGGTCGGGGTGCAGCAGGGTGACGGTACTGCCGTTTTCGGGGTGATAGACAAAGCCCTGTTTGCCCTGGTTGCGCAGCTCCCGCTGATACACCGCCGCAAGTTCGGGCATCGCCATCGGCGGCGAGAACGGCAGCCCGAAGCGCGCGGCTCTCCTGGCCGCCGCACCCGTCATACCGCCGACGAAGACGATCGGATGGGGGCGGGTATGCGGCTTTGGCGTGACGTTGATGAGTGCGCCCTGATATTCGAAGGGCTCGTCGCTCCACGCCTGGAGCATCACCGACAGACAGCGATCCATCAATGCGCCGCGCCGTGACCAGTCCTTGCCGGCGGCGTGGTATTCCTCAGGCCGGTAACCCATTCCGGCCACAAAGCTGAAGCGACCTCGGGCCAGGTTGTCCAGCACGGCGATATCCTCGGCGAGCCGAATCGGATCGTAGAGCGGGACGATGAGGGCATTGATGCTGATCCGCACGCTGCGGGTGCGCCCGGCGACCGCAGCGGCCAGGATCAGCGGCGACGGAAGCCAACCGGTCCTGGACAGATGATGTTCCTCGCCGCTGACCGCGGTGAAGCCGTGGGTATCGGCGAACTCGGCCATCTCCAGCGCGGCCTGATAGCGACCGGTGTGCCGGCCCGCGGGATCGGCGATATTGGTCATGTTCAGCCGTAGTGCGGTGAGCAGACTCATCACTGCCCGCCGACCGGGCGGCCGGCCGCCGCGAACAACGTGCCCCGGATCAGTCTCTTTGCCGACCCCAGCGTGGCCTTGTATGCCTCCGGCGCCAAGGTGGCTGCCTGCTCGGACAGGCCGCGCGTCAACGCGCAGATGGCTTCCACGGCTCCGGTCGGGCCCGTGTCCGGGGACAGCACACCGTGCCGGTGCGCGTCCGCGACGATATCGGTGACGACATCGCGCAGCGCCTTGGATCCCGGATACTTCGGACCTTCGCGCGACGACCGGGCATTGCTTTCGATGCGGACGGCCCGCAGGAACGCCGCCAGGTGTGGGTAGTCGTGAATCAGCCGTGTCGACTCATCCAGCACCGCATCGAGTCGGTCGACGGCGTCGTCGGACTGGGCTGCGGCCGCGCGCAGCCTAGGTAACACGATCTGCTCGATCTCCTCGCCGGTCGCGTTGAGCAGCTCGGACTTGCTGGGGAAATAGTGATACAAGCTGCCGCTGGTCATGTCGGCCGCTCGGGCGATCTCGCGGATGGTCGTCTGGGAGTAGCCGACCTCGGCCACGCAGCGCATGGTCGCGGCGATGATCCGTTGCCGAGTCTGCTCACCGTGTGCGCCCACCGGACGGCCCAATTGAGACCGCGACGCAGAAGAGCTAACGGTCATGCAGCGCGGCGTCCTCCGTTGGTCTGTCGGTCACCCGGCGTCCGCCAGCGCGGACGCCGGAACTAATTGATCAGTCGAATATATTCGACCGTGTCGAACCACGCCGCCCGCCACGGCGGGCAAACCTGCCAATGAGGAAGACGCCGACCATGACCCGGGCACATCTTGGCCGCCCCGTCGGCGCCAGCGGCGAGGAGACCCGCCAGCGCATCATCGTCGCGACGATGCGGTGCGTGGCCGAGGTCGGCTACTCCCAGACGACCATCCGCGAGATCGCCCGAGCGGCCGATATGACCAGTGCCAGCTTGTACAACTACTTTCCGAACAAGTCGGACCTGATCAAGGCGACGATCGCGGCCAGGGCCGAGGCCGCTATGCCGCGGCTGCGAAAGGCGGCGCAAGGCCCGGGCGACGTCATCGAGCGGATCGAAGCAGTGCTCGACGAATGCGGCCAATTGATGCGTGAATACCCGGATTTGGCCGCCTTCGAGTGGGCGATCCGGGCGGGAAACATCGTGAGGTCCGATTGGCCCACGGCCGCCGAAGTGGGTGATCGCGGATTCACGACGTTCCGCGAGATCATCGAGGGCATCGTCGCAGACGCCCATCAGCGCGGCGAACTCGCCGATCCCGATGCGCGGGCCACGGTGGAGGCGATCTATGCCCTCATCTACGGGTTGACCGAGTTGGCCGCCACCCTGCCGCCTAAGGAGTACCAGGCGGCGCTGAGCTCGGCCAAGGTATTGGTCAGAGGCGCGCTGTTCGACCGCTCGTAGCCGCTTCGTACCGACGTGGCCTGGACAGACGTGGCCCGTCATCGTGATTGCCGGAGATGCCGTCTCGCTGGCGTCGAGTGTGCCGCCATGGCGGCGAGTGTGAGCTGTGGGCGCCGAGCGTGTCGCGTGGCGGCCCGAGCGCCGCAAAATCCCCGCCCTGCGTGCACGCTGAAAGCCGTCACCGCACGCTCGATTCGCCAGCACGCTCGATACGACAGCACGGCAGCATCCGACCCGGTGAGCATGTGAGTCGATAGATGACGGCCGTCGCCCGACTCGAGCCGACAGGCGGGCACTCTTGATTGAACCACCCCCTGCCCGTTGGGCAACGCGGGACCGAGCCCGACTCAGCCCAGGTCGAAGTCGATGACTCCGCGGATCAGCTCACCGGCGGCGAGATCGGCGTAGGCGTCGTTGATTTCGGCTAGCGCGTAGCGCTTGGTGATCATTTCATCGAGGAGCAGTCGCCCGGACTCGTACAACGTGGCCAGCAGGGGAATGTCGCTCTTGGGATTGCACGAGCCGAATACCGTGCCGCACAACGTCTTATTCATCAAGATAAATTCCTGCAACGCGACGTCGACCGAGGATGTCTTCGGTGCTGGCAGGCCGGTGAGCACGCAGGTGCCGCCCTTTCGGGTGAGCTTCAGCGCCGCGTCGACGTCGGCCGCTTCTATCATCGCGGGGGAGACGACGACGGCGTCGGCCATCACGCCGCGGGTTAGTTCGCGCACCAACTCCAGTGCTTCGGGCGCGGTCGCCACCGCGTGGGTGGCCCCGAATGTCGGCGCGGAAGTGCGCTTGAATTCGACGGGATCGACGGCAACGATGCGGGCGGCGCCGCTGATCCGCGCGCCCTGGATGGCCGCGGTGCCGATTCCGCCGGCGCCGATCACCACCACGGTGTCCCCACCGCGCACCCCGGCGCGACGGGCCGCCGAACCGTATCCGGTCGGAACCGCGCATGCCAGCAGCGCGGCGGGCACCAACGGAAAGCCGGGATCGATCTTGACCAGAGAATCAGCCGACACAACGGTGTGTTGGGCAAACGCCCCGATCTTGGAGATGTGTCCGAGGTTTCGCCCGTCGATGGTGTGGTGCCGAAATGTGCCGTCGGTCGGCATGCCGGGTGCGAGCGTCCCGGCTCCGGTGTCACACAGGTATTCCATGCCGCAGGCACACCATCGGCACTGACCGCACACGGCGACGAACGACGTCACCACATGGTCGCCGGGCGCGAAGCGCCGGACTCCCTCGCCGACTTCGACCACGACGCCCGAGCCTTCGTGTCCGCCGATGGTCGGCGACATCGCCGGAAGTCCCAGGGAACGCAGCGTTTCTGCCGGGGGAGCCAGCCTGCCCTGGCGGATGTGCTCGTCGGAGTGGCACAACCCGGTGGCCGCGAGACGCACTAGGACTTCGCCGGAATGGGGCGGATCCAGGTCGAACTCTTCGACCGTCCACGGGCGGCCGTACTCGTAGAGAATGGCGGCGCGGCTTCTCATGGATCCCTCGCATCCATCATGGCTCCCCGGGAACGGCGGGGCGACATACTATCAACCGATTGATTATCTGGTTGATAGCGACACCGCAAACGACTGGATAGCGATACTATCAAGCGATTGATTATATAGCTTGGTGGAGGAACGGCGATGTCGTACGTGGTGGCGGTTCCACAGCTGTTGTCGTCCGCGGCAACCGAATTGGCAACCATGGGCGCGGCGCTGAATTCCGCGAGCACGGCGGTAGCGCTGCCAACCACCGCAATACCGGCAGCCGCAGCGGATGAGGTCTCGGCTGCGGTGGCGTCGCTGTTCGCCGGGTATGCCCGGGAATATCAGGCGCTGAGCGCGCAGGTCAGCGCATTCCATCAGCAGTTCGTCGAGTCGTTGACCTCGACTGCGGCATCGTATGCGGCCGCCGAATCGGCCAATGCCAATCCGCTGGCGCAGGCGGCGTTCAACTTGATCAACTCGTCCGCGCAGAACCTGTTGGGCCGTCCACTGATCGGTGACGGCGCCAACGGGGCGCCCGGCACCGGGCACGACGGCGGGCCTGGCGGGTTGCTGTACGGCAATGGCGGCGACGGCGGATCGGGCGGGCCCGGTGAGGCCGGAGGCAACGGCGGTAGCGCCGGTTTGATCGGCAATGGCGGCGCCGGCGGCACCGGCGGGGCCGGTGTGCCGGGCGGCACGGCCGGCGCCGGTGGTGTCGGTGGCCCCGCGCAGCTGATCGGCGACGGCGGCAACGGCGGCATGGGCGGTTCGGGTGTCGACCCGGGTCCGGGCGGAGCCGGCGGCGCCGGCGGACGACTTGCCGGCCATGCCGGTTCCACCGGGCTACCCGGTACCCAGGTCAATACGCCCGGCAATCCGGGCGGCCCGTCGGATCCCGGGAGGCCGGTTGATCCCGGACAGAACGTGGTCGACGCGGCCCGTTCCGGCGACCTCGTCTCGTCGAACGGGGGAACCATCACCGACAGTGCCCTCGCGGAGATATCGGGCGTCGACGCCGGCATCAAGAATACGAATGTCGTTTGGGTGCACAATGATTCGGGAGACTCGGCGCGAATCTTCGCCGTTGACACAAAGACCGGCCAAACCTTGGGCAGCTACACACTTGGTGGTGCGAAAGCTGTCGACTGGGAAGACATCGAGGTCGCCACCGCGGCCGACGGCAAGTCCTATATCTATGCCGGCGACATCGGCGACAACGGATTGTCGCGCAGCGACGTCGTCATCTACCGCGTCCCCGAGCCGACGGTGACCGGCACGGCGACCAATCCCACCAACACCACGTTGACGGGGGTCGACCAACTTCGACTTGTCTATCCCAATGGCGAAAAGGTCAACTCCGAGTCACTGGCCGTCGATCCGCGTTCGGGCAACCTGATGGTCATCGAGAAGAGCAGTGCCAACGTTTCACGTGTGTATTCGGCGCCGGCAACTGCGTGGGGAAGTTCCGGTGATACGACACTGCAACAAGTCGCAACTTTGGACTTGTCGCACACCAACTCGAAACTGGTCACCAGCGCCGACTTTTCACCCGACGGTTCGGAATTGGCCGTCCGCACCTATCGCGATGTGCTGCTGTGGAATCGGGACCCGAACAGCAGCGCCTGGTCACCGTTCAGCCGGCAGCCGGTTATGGGCCCGGCGGTTCCGAACGAATCCCAGGGTGAGGCGATCGCCTTCCACCCGGACGGGGACGGCTATGTCACGGTGAGCGAGGGGACGAATCAGACCCTGCACAATTTCGACGCGCCGTGATCTCGAGGGTGCGTCGGCAGATCGGGCGAGTTGTACCAGTCGCCTCAGGGTGAGTACTCAGTGAATACCGGTAGCTGACTGCCCGCGGTGCTGCGCGGCGCAACCGGGCTCGCGTCGTTCAGGGTGCCTCGGCTCCATGGCTTTCGGCTTCTGGTACAGGAATGCCAGCGGTATGAAAGTCAATCCCACCAGTACTACCGCCACCACCAGTGCTGAGCTGTAGGCCTGCGAAAGTTCGCGCGGGGAAGGCTGTTGCGACATCACCGGTTGGTGGAGCTGGCTGGTCAGGATCACCGATAGGAGCGCGGTCCCCACTGCGGCTGCCACTTGCTGATTGACCTTGACCATCGTGGAACCCCTGGCCATCTGATCTGGGGCCAGCGTCTGCATTGTCACCGCGACCAGCGGCATCCGGGTGGAGCCCATGCCGAGCCCCAACATTGTCAGACCGGCTAGAAGCAGCGGCATGGACTCGCGTTGGTGGGCAACGCCGTAAGCGAAGACACCCATGCCCGCGACGTTCAGCGTGATCCCGATGAGAAGCACCCCGCGAGCGCCGCGTCGGTCCATCAACGTTCCCGCCAACGGCATACTCACCGCGGCACCGATTCCTCGGGGGACCACGCTCATCCCGGCTTGCAACGGTGTCTGGTTCAGCAGCTGCTGGAAGTAGCTGGGAAACAGTACCCCGGCGCCGAACGTGGAGACGATGTAGAAGAACATGGCGACGTTGGTGAGCGTGAACGCTCGGTTGGTCAATAGGCGCAGATCGATCAGGGGCTTCTCCGACCGGTAGAGGGCATGAAACACGAACCCGACGATCAACGCCGTACCGGCGGCCAGGGGTATCCACACGTGCCTGTCGGTCACCGTGCCGCGGCTTGGGATTCCGGACATGCCGTACAGCAGCACCGGCAGGCCCGGTGACAGCAGCAGCATCCCGATGACGTCGAGGGTCTGCGACGGAGCAGGGTCGTCGTTGGGCAGCACGATTGCGGCGAGGCCGATTGCGGCCACACCGACCGGTAGGTTGATCCAGAAGATCCACTGCCAGCTGTAGCTGTCGATAAGCCAACCACCCAGGACAGGCCCAAATGCCGGCGCGAGCACAATCGGGATTCCCAACACGGCCATCACGCGGCCTACCCGGTTGGGACCCGCCTCGCGGTTCACGATCGTGAGGGTCAGCGTCGTGAGGATGCCACCGCCGAAGCCCTGCAGCACTCGAGAGACGATCAGCAAGGTGATGTTTGGCGCTACCGCGCACAGCAGTGAGCCCAGTGTGAAGGCGACAACCGAACCGATGAAGATTCGTTTTGTGCCGAATCGGTCGGCTGCCCAACCAGTTAGCGGGATCACGGCGGCCAACGCGAGCGTGTAACCGGTGATCGTCCAGGAAGCGACGGCTTGGGTCGAGCCGAAGGTGCTGACGAACGTGCGTTGTGCGACGGTGACAACGGTGGTGTCCAAGAAGTTCATGAATGAGCCCAGGACGCACACTCCTGCTATCCACCACAGCCTGGCGTCGAGCTTGTCCGCATTGCTGCGTTGGGCTCGGCTCGCGGGGTGCGAGGACAGACCGGGCTGCCGCCCGCCCGGGCGCCGTATCACCGTAATTCCCACGCGCGGTGGGAAGGTGTCAGTTTCTCGACGGCACGTAGGGCCGTGGCAGTTCGCTCTTCCCAGCCGCCGTTGATGACGAGGAATGGTCGTCCCGCCGCGCGCAGCGCACGCTCGCAGCGGTCGACGAAGTCGACGCCCGCCTCGAGCGGATACGCCACGCCGGCCGTCTCCGGGCACGAATCGGGCGTCATGAGGAGGGTGAGATCATAAGGGCGACCGGCCAATTCGCGGACGTTCCGGGGGCAGTTTCGCAACGCCAACTCGGCCCACACGGTGGTCGCCAGCGGATCGGTGGCACAGATCAGCACTCGGTCGGCGTCGCGCGCCAAGGCTTCCTCCGAAGCGATCTGTCCGCGAACGAGGTCGGTCCAATCCGATCCCGCTGCCGAGTCTTCGTTCAAATCCCTTGGCGCGCTCGACCATTCGGGAACCCATTTCGTCCCGAGCTTTTCCGCGAGCGCCCTGGCGAGGGCGCTCGCCTCGCGGGGATCGGCGCTGAGGATGCTGACCCGTTTCACGAAGTCGGGCCGCACGCAGCGTGGGATGTGCTGCCAGTGCGCAAACGGGTCCGCGCGGATGCGCGTGCCACTGACCGGGACGACTGCGCGCGCCTGATCGACTGACACGAAACGTGCTCCGAGAATTCGGGCGAAGTCCGCGCCGTAGGGCTCGGACGCAAAGACGAAGTCGGGACGCGCCGGAAGGACTTCCTCCAGCCCCTCCTTCCACATTGCCCAGGACGGCGGCTGCTCCGACTGATGCTGCATGTTCTCCATGGAAAGACGAATCACGCGATCGAAGGGGAACAGCTCACGCATCCACGCCAAGCGTCGGCTGTCCGATATCGGATCTCGGGCCCGTACCGAGATGACGATCGTCAGATCCTCCACCCATCGGTGCGCGAACTCGCAGAGATAAACGTGGCCGGCATGGGGCGGCAAGAACCTGCCGAGCACCATTCCGTAGGTCACGACGGCTTCCCCACGCCGATGTCGTCCGCCGCTACCGCTCGCTGTCCGACATCGAAGAATGCGCGCTGAGCGCGAAGTGGATGCCGAGCAAAACGATGCACGAACCCTGTTTAGCACCAGGTTGCGCCCTACGTCTGGATAAGTCGGCGTCTGGATATGGCGATGTGGATTGGCGCATACCCGCCGGGTCGGCTGGCGCTCGCGGTTGCCGGCAGAACCGGCGGATCACCGCGATGTGTTCGACACCGAGTTTGGCGTCGCGTTGAGTGCCGGCGGTGGCGGCCAGCGCCGGGGCGATCGGCTCACCGGTCAATCCGCGCCGCGGCCCCAGATCGGCGGCCACATTAATGCGCCGGCTGGCCGCGGCCCGGCTGGTCAACGTCCACTCGGCGATCGCATGCGTGAGCTTGCCGCCCGGCCCTGCGATGCTAGGTTGGCGGGCCAGGTGGTTGATCAGCTGATGCTCGGGCACCGGGATGCGTCGGCGCACCTGCTCGCAGCGCTGCAGCAGCGCCAACCACCGCGCGGTGCTCAGCGCATCGAAGTTCAGCCCCGCCACCACATCCAGCGCCGCATCCAACCCGTCGAACGCCGCCGTGATCGCCTGCCACTCCATAGCACTCAACCTATCGGCGGCCTCCGACAAAACCCCGTCAGAAAGTGCCCGCCCACCAACCGATTTCACATGTTCACCCACAGCGAACAACGCCCACCAGCGCCCATCTGTACGAGAAGGCCGCGCTTGGGCCGCGGCCACCCAATGCGATACTGCTATACACCTTGCCGGACTGGTCGCGCACATCGCAGGGCACACAACTCGGTGCCGGACTTCTATGCCAAGCTTTTCCACGTGAAGCTGGCCTGAAGCTGGCCCCGCCCCCGACCCGAGGTGAGGCCGGGTTGCGCCCACTTCGCCAGCGCCGAGTCCCCGCGCAAGGAAAGCCGATGGCAGACAACTACGTTGTGGACCAACTCGCCGGATTCGTCGTCGACGCTGAATTGGCCGACCTGACCGGCAGTTCACGGTTGATGCTCAAGCGCAACGTACTCGACAGCATCGCTTGCGCGGTGGGTGCGCTGGACGGCGAAATCATCCCCGCGATCCGCGCTCACACCGAAGCCTTCAGTGGCCGTCCGACAGCGACACTCGTCGGTGGTGGACGAGCCCCAGTCGACCAGGCCGCGTTCTTCAATGCGGTGCTGGTGCGATACCTAGATCTGCTGGACACCTACCTGACGGTTGGGGGACTATGCCACCCCGCCGACAACCTCGGCGCGATCCTCGCCGTCGCTGAGCACGTCAATGCGAGCGGTGCCGACTTCCTGCTGGCCTTGGCTGTCGCGTATGAGGTCCAATGCCGGTTCAGTGCCCAGGTTCCCGTCATGGCGCGCGGCCTCAACCACGCGCTGCAACTGGCGATATCAGTCGCGGCCGGCTCGGCCAAGCTGCTCGGGCTGGACGTTGGTGGGACGGCGGACGCAATCGCCGCATCGTCGGCCGACAACGTCTCGCTGGCCGCTGTTCACGCCGAGCCGGTGTCGAACTGGAAAGGCATCTCGCCCGCCATCACCGGCATGCGTGCGGTATATGCGACCATGCTGGCGGCTCGCGGGATCACCGGGCCCAAGTCATTGTTCGAAGGACCTAACGGCTTGGCACAACTTTTCGGCCAGCCAATCGATTTCCGGACCGAGGATCGCGGCTTGAATTCCGTCGAACAGACCTACCTCAAGCAGTACTGTTCGCTCATCCACGGCCAGGCCGTCATCGACGCGGTATTGGCGCTGCGCGATCAGCACAACCTGTACGGCGCGGAGGTCGCCGCAATCACACTCGAGGTCTTTCAGGGTGCCTATGACATTGCCGGCGGGGGGACCTACGGAGACAAGGATCATCCATGGACCAAAGAACAGGCTGACTACAACCTCAAGTACCTGAGTGCGGTGGCCATGCTCGACGGGGCAGTGGGTCCTCGACAGCTCGAGACCGAGCGCGTTCGGTGCGCCGACGTTCAGGAATTGGTGGCCCGCGTCGACGTCAGGCCCGCAGCTGAACTGACTGCTGAGTATCCGCGACGAACCGCGGTCCGTGTGCAGGTGACAACCCGGGATGGGCGCGAATTGACCTGTAGGCAAACCGATTACGAGGGGTCACCGACACGGCCGCTGTCATGGGACCGGGTCGTGGACAAATTCCACTGGCTCACCGAACCGTTTTGCCACCAGGGGTTGCGCGCCGACATCATCGCTGCCGTCGGGCGTCTCGACGAGATCGGTGTCGGCGAACTGGCCGGACTCCTCGGCGCGGTGAGTCCGGACGCCCAGCGTCCGCGCAGCTCGTCGCGGTTCTGACCGGAACTGGCGCAGGTGTGCGTGCCGTCTTGCGCGGCTCGCCACCCGCACTGAATGATCGGCTCGTGGCCAAGCGTGAAAATCGTGGCGTGAACCGGTGGGAGCTCATTGCGTGTGCGGTCAGCGGGCACGCCACCTATGCACCCGACGACGAGGCACTGGCGGACCGGCTGAGCGCCACGACCAAGCTCGGTGACGTATGGCGCTGTCTTCGCTGCGGCGACTTCACCCTCGGTGAGCCGCATGGACGAGGACATCCCGAAGATGCACCACTGATCATGCGGGGCAAGGCGTTACGTCAGGCCATCATCATCCGGGTGCTCGCGGTCGAACGGCTGTTCCGGGCCATGGTGCTCGGTCTGGCCGCGTGGGCGGTGTGGGAGTTTCGCGGGGCACGCGGAGCCATTCAAGCCACCCTCGATCGTGATCTGCCGGTCTTTCGCGCGGCCGGGTTCAAGGTCGATCAAATGTCGGCGATACATGAACTGGAGAAGGCGCTGGCCGCAAAACCATCCACGCTGGCGCTGATCACGTTCATGCTGGCCGCCTACGCGGTCTTGCAGGTGGTCGAGGGCGTGGGCCTATGGCTGCTGAAGCGCTGGGGCGAATATTTTGCGGTGGTGGCCACTTCGCTGTTCCTGCCGTTGGAGATCCATGACCTGACCAAGGGCATCACCATGACCCGGTTGGTGACCTTCACCATCAATATGGCTGCGGTGCTGTACCTGTTGATCTCGAAGCGGTTGTTCGGGCTGCGCGGCGGCCGCCAGGCATATGAGGAAGAACGGCACGGCGAGCAGTTGCTCGACCTGGAACGCGCAGCCATGACGGCCTGACGGCGCCGCCCGAGCAGGATCGGAGATCGCAATGGGCACCTACGCAATCACCGGAGCGGCATCCGGGATGGGCCGCGCGGCCGCGGCGCGGCTCCGGGATCACGGCCACACGGTGATCGGCGTCGACCTCAAAGACGCCGACGTCGTCGCCGACTTGTCGACACCACAGGGACGCGCGCAGGCCGCCGACGGAGTCTGGGTGACATCGGGCGGCAGGCTCGACGGTGCCGTGCTGGCTGCGGGCTTGGGGCCAGGCCCGGGGCGGGACCGGCTGCGGCGGATCGCGCAGGTCAACTACCTGGGCGTGGTCGAGTTGTTGCACGCGTGGCGGCCCGCATTGGCCGCCGTCGACCGTGCGAAGGTGGTCGTGATCGGAAGCAACTCAACGACGACGGTTCCAGCGGTTCCCCGGCGAACCGTGCGAGCACTGCTGGAGAATGACGCCGACGGGGCGCTGCGGTCAGTGAGGTTGTTCGGCAGAGGGGCGCCTTCGATCATGTACGCGGCGTCGAAAATCGCGGTGAGTCGCTGGGTTCGGCGCCATGCCGTGCTGCCGGACTGGGCCGGTTCGGGTATACGGCTGAATGCCCTTGCGCCCGGGGCCATCATGACACCGTTACTGCAGGAGCAGCTGTCGGACCCGACGCAAGCCAAAGCCGTTCGGTCGTTCCCTATTCCCATCGGTGGATTCGGCGACGTCGCGCACATGGCCGACTGGATTTGCTTCCTGCTGTCGGACTCCGCCGACTTCCTTTGCGGCAGTGTGGTGTTCGTCGATGGCGGCTCCGACGCATACTTCCGGGCCGACGACTGGCCCAAGCCGGTGCCGGTGCGCCGACTGCCCGGGTACCTCGTGCGGTTCCGTCGCGGTTCCCGCATGATGACCTCGGGTGATCGGTGACCGGGTTGCGGTCGAGCGGCTCGCCGTGACGATCGGGATTATCTGCGCGATCCCGCAGGAGTTGTCCTACCTGCTGGGTTTGATGTCGGGGCCCGAACGCCACCAGATCGCCCAGGCCAGCTTCGACGTGGGCGCGCTCGACGACCACCCGGTGGTCTTGGCCGCAGCCGGCATGGGCAAAGTCAACACAAGTCTGGTCGCGACGTTGCTCGCCGACCGATTCCGTTGCCGCACGATCGTTTTCACCGGTGTCGCCGGCGGGCTGGATGCGCAGCTGCAGATCGGCGACGTCGTCATCGCCGAAAGGGTGGTCCAGCACGATTTCGGCCTGGTGGAGGACGAGCAGCTGCAGCCCTACCAGCCCGGACACATACCGTTCATCAAACCGACCGAGCAGCTTGGCTATCGGGCCGACCCCGGGCTGATCGAGCGCGTGCGGGCCCGTCTGGACGGGTTCACCCTGCCGTCTCTGTCGATCGGAGCGGGTGGCCACGGCCGGCCGCCGCGAATCACCTTCGGCACCGTTCTGACCGGTGATCAATACCTGCACTGTGAGCGCACCCGCAGCCGGCTGCACCACGAATTCGGCGGCCACGCAATCGAAATGGAGGGTGGCGCGTTGGCTCAGGTCTGCGAATCCTTCGGTATCCCGTGGCTGGTCATCCGTGCGCTCTCCGACCTTGCCGGCAGCGATTCCGGCCTGGATTTCAACCGGTTCGTCCACGAGACCGCCGACGGCTCGGCCCGGATCCTGCTGCGATTGCTCCCGGTGCTCACCCGCCAATCCACGATCTAATTGTCCTTGGATGATGCTGATCCAGCACACCGCCCTGCAGGATGTAGCTGCAACGGTCACATCAGTCCCACCGGTCTCCGGGGGGGGGGGGGGTTATGGCATCTTTTAACGGCAAGTCCGTTGCAGGACTTCGTTTGTCGCTGGAAGCATTAGGGGGCTGCGCCTCGGTGTGGTGAGATGAGAATCGGGGCTGGTGCGGTCAGGGTTGACGCTTAGGAGGTTTCGGCCATCCCGTCGCATTCGCTATCCGTCATTCGGGCGCGCCGGCCCGCCGACGATGATCACGTCGATCTGGGTGTCTGCCTGCGTCGGTGCCGACGGCACCGAGCGTGTGTTGACGGCGCCGAGACTGCGGTGATGGCGCCGAGCGTGCGGTGATGGCGCCGAGTGCGGCATCAGGGCGGGCCGCCGCGGGATGTCCCCGCCCTACACGCACACTCAAAGCCGTCATCGCACACACGGCGGCATGAGCCCGAGGTCCACGAGAGTGATTGCCGCGGCCCGAGGGCAGATCCCCGTCTTCTGACGGTGGGTCAAGCAGGCCCATTCAGGCCTCGTGGTCGCTGTGTGGCAGTCCCGGATCGGGCGTGGATCGGGCAACGCGGCAAGAACCCAACGGGTTGGCGGGTAAGGTCGCCGTATGCCTCTTCCTCCACCAGGAAATGACCGCGCCGCCATCGTCACCGGGGCGTCCTCGGGCATCGGCGAGGAACTTGCGCGGATTCTCGCCCAGCGTGGCTACCAGGTCGTCCTGGTGGCGCGCAGCGCCGATCGTTTGGAAGCGCTCGCCGGTCGGTTGGGACCGGATGCGCATCCGTTGCCCGCCGATCTGTCGGAGCGAAGCGACCGGGCGAGCCTGCTGGATCGGGTCGTCGCGCTCGGCCTAGTACCGGACATCCTGGTCAACAACGCCGGTCTCTCGACGCTCGGCGTCGTGGCCAAATCCGTTCCGGCCCAAGAACTCAACCTGGTGGAAGTCGATGTGGCCGCGGTCGTCGACCTGTGCAGCAGGTTCCTGCCGGGCATGGTCGAACGTCGTCGGGGAGCGGTGCTCAACGTGGCGTCGGTGGCCGCATTCGGTCCGTTGCCCGGACAAGCCGCATATGGCGCGGCGAAGGCGTTCGTGCTGTCTTATACCCACAGCCTGCGCGGCGAGCTGCGTGGTACCGGGGTCGGGGTGACCGCACTGTGTCCCGGACCGGTCGACACCGGCTTCGGTGATGCCGCGGGATTCACCAAGGAGGAAGCCGAAAACAGTTTGCCGCGCATCATGTGGAAACCCGCCGCCCAGGTGGCTCAGGCCGGAATCGAGGGTTTGGCCGCCGGCCGGGCCGTCGTCGTCCCGGGTCTGGTGAACCGCGTCGCCGCCGGTCTTTTCCGGATCGCGCCGCCCGAGTGGATGCTGCCGTTCCTGGCGCGCAACCACCCTGCGCTGAATCGCAGTTGAGCTTGCGCGCCCGTCAGGTTGCCGCGACGTGTAGGTGGCGGCCCAGGTATCGCTGACGGGCCTGGAGCCGCTGCAGTTTCCCGCTCGTGGTGCGGGGAATCTCTGAGGTGGGAACCAGCACGATGTCGTCGAGGGAGAACCCGAATGCGGTTCGTACCGCCATCGCGACGTCGGCGCGGATTCGATGATGCTCGGTTTCCGTGGCATTCGTGCCTATTACGGCGATGACGGATTCTCTGCCACGTCGTGCATCTGGGACCGAGAAGACGATCGCATGCCCGGCGCCAATGTCGGGCATGGCGTCGATTGTCCGCTCAACGTCGTAGGGCGGGAAGTTCCGGCCACGGACGATCAACATCTCTTTGCTGCGACCTACCACGAAAAGTTCGTCCTCGGAGACGAATCCGCGATCTCCGGTGTCGTGCCAGCCGTCGGGCGGGCAGGTGACCGAGCCGTCGTCATTGCGATAGCCGAGCATGATCGACGGACCGCTCACCTGGATCTGGCCCTCGATGCCCGCCGGCAGCTCCACACCGTCGGCGTCCACGATACGAATCCGCAGGCCGTCCACCGGCTTACCGCACGAAACAACCTGGCGTGGTCGCGATTCCCACACCCGGACGCGCCCGAAATTCGTTGCGGCCGTGGCCGCGGGTCGCAGCGCCAAAGTCGTGGCCAGCACCGACTCGGCCATGCCGTAGCACGGAACCAGGGCGTCGCGCCGCAATCCGAGTCGAGCGAAGGTGTCGGTGAAGTAGCGCACCGTGGAGTGGGCGATCGGCTCGGCGCCGACGTACGCGTACGCCAGCGGGGACAGATCGATTTCGGTTGTCCCGCTGGCACGTTGGAAAGCGTCGGCAGTGGCGCGGTATGCGAATGGCGGACCCGCGGTATGGGTCGAACGATGGTGCGTCATGTGCCGCACCCACGACAGCGGGTCGCGGAGGAATGCCAGGGGTGTCATGATGCCCACCGGTAAGCCGTAGAGCAGCCCGCCGAGCACCTGGATGAAGCCCATATCGTGATACATCGGCAACCAGCTGAAAGCCCGGTCGTGGCCCCGCGCAATGGCCGTCGCATAACCGATGGCGCCGACATTGTGCGCGACATTGCCGTGCGTCAGCAGCACCGCCTTGGGGGCGGACGTCGAACCCGACGTGAGCTGGACATGATGGAGGTCGCTCGGCTCGGGTGGCCGGCCGGTCGGCCAGGAAAGTGGTTGGGCGTGGTGGAGTTCTTCATAAGCGAGTACGGGCGCATCCGGTATCGCCGCTGTAACCCGGGATTGAGCTACCACCAGCTTGGGATCGACGACGCGGATCGCGGCACGCAGGTGTTGAACGCCCGCCGACTCGTCGTGCGACGGTGTGGGTGGCGGTGCGACGGCGCACGGCAGCGCGCCGATCAGCAGGGCCGCCAGCAGCGTCGCCAGGTACTGCTCGGTATTGGCCGACACCATCACGATCCGGTCGCCCCGGCTCAGCCCGCTGGCGGCGAGTGCGCCGGCGTGGACGAGCACCCGGTGCACCAGGGCGTCCCCGGGGAGCGTCGCGAGATGTTCGCGGGTGCCGTAGAAATCGATCTGCTGTAGGCCCTGCTGCAGCAGGCGAGTGTAATCGATTGCGCCACTGGACATTGCGGGTGCGTTGGCCCGCACGTGCGCGAGCACATCGGGCGAGAAAACGCTCACGCGCCGGCCAGCCGGCCGGCCTTGTCGGTCAGCCGTCGCCGCACATAGTCCGCGACATCGGCAACGGTGTGGAACGCAAACGCCGCCTCTTCGTCGATGAACACCGCGAACCTGTCCTCGAGCTCGGTCATCAACGACATCAGTACCGCCGAGTCGATGGGCAGGCTGAGCAGCGGTGTTCCGGAGTCGACCCGGTCGAGGTCGACCTGCGCGAGATCCTCGGGCGCCAGCACCTTCTCGAGGGCGTGGCGGAATGCGGCGATGACTTCGCCGGCCTCGGGAAGTATCAGCGCGGAACGGTTTTCGGTCATGATCCTCACTTCGGGTCAGCGTCTAAAGGCGGTGACGGGATCGATCCGCACGACACGGCGCACCGGGATCAGCGATCCGAGAACGGCCATGACGGCGGTGGCGGCGGCCATCACGGCCAGCAAGGTGGGGGTGATCTCGACGGTGACGTCGCCCAAACGGTCGGCGATCAAGAATTGCGCGCCGTAGGCGACGGCGGCGCCGGCCAGATAGCCCAGCCCGGCGATCACCGCTGCCTGGGCAAGAACTGTGCGGCACAACTGGATTGGGCGCACCCCCAGGGCGCGCAGCACCCCGAAATCGCGCAGCTGCTCATTGGTCACCGCCAGCACGGTCAAACCCACCAGCGCGACACCCACCAACACCGCGATCGCGATCATCGTCTTCAACGGTCGCCCGATCATCGAAATGATGATGGCTCGGCTGTTGTCGGTGAACGTGGCAGCGGCCAGAGCGTCCATGTCGGGCAGGTCGCGGTGGATCGCGGCGGCGAGCTGGGTAGCGGTGTAGCCGTCCCGTGGTTGGACCAGGAAGTAGGACACCCGATTTCCGGCCCGCAGCAGCCGCGCTGCATCGGGTAGCGAGATGAACGCGTAGAAGTTGCCCAGTGCGGCGGTCTGGTTGGACAGCCCCACAACCGTGAAATCTTCGTCGACAATCTGGACTTTGTCGCCGAGTTTGATTCCGTTCTTGGTGGCCAGCACCCGGTCCAGCACCACCTCGCCGGAGCGGGCGACGTTGCGGCCCTGCGCCAGCGACCACGGGCCGCCCACACCGGTCAGGGTGTCGTAACCGACCACGAAGTACGCAGTCTGCGTGCCGTTGTGGACGAAGTCGGACGGTTGGCCCAGGATCGGATCGGCCGACTGGACGCCGGGAACCGTCAGCAGGCGATTTCTGTCCTCGGCGGGCAACCACGACACGGCGCGGAACAATTGTTCGACGCCGGGCTGTACCACCCACACGGCGCCCTTGGAATGGTCGATGTAGGTGGTGACCTGATTGGTGGTGCCTACGAAGATGCCCGAGATCACCAACACCAACAGCACCGCGATCCCCACGCCCAACACCGAAAACACCAACCGGGCACGCTCGACGACGAGGTTTTTGACGGCGATGATCACTGACGATCTCCTGTCTTACCGGCGATGCCGCGCAACCGCTGGACCGCGTGCGTCGTGACCGACACCACACGGTCGATGTCGTCGGGCGTCACCTCGGGACCCAGGGAGAACCGTACGGTGGATCGTGCGGTCGGTTCGGTCAATCCCATCGCGGTCAGCACGTACGACACGGCGTCGTGTCCGGCGTGGCAGGCCGACCCGGTCGAAACGTAGATGCCCTGCATATCCAGCGCATCGGCCAGGGTGTCGGCGCGGACGCCGTCGAATCGCACACTGATCGTCTCCTCCAGCACCGGTTCGGTGCTGTTGACATGCACACCCCCGGCGTCGGCCAGGCCCAGGATCAATTGCTCACGACGCTCGCGCATGCCCAACCGGTGGCCCAACGACCTGCGCCGCAGGCAGACCTCAACGGCGGCAGCCATTCCCATGGCCCCGGCGACATTCTCGGTCCCGGCGCGCAACCGGTTCTCCTGCGGCCCGCCGCGCACCATCGGCACCAGTCGGTGCCCGTTGCGGACGGCCAGTGCACCCACCCCGCGCGGGCCACCGAACTTGTGCGCCGACACCGAGATCAGCGACGCGTCTACCGCGTCGAGGCTGAGCTTGCCGGCGGTGTGCACGGCATCCATGTGAAAAGCCGCACCGGCGTGGGCGGCCAGCGCCGCGATCTCGCGCACCGGCTGGATGGCGCCGGTTTCGTTGTTGGCGTGCATCACCGATACCAGCGCCGTGTCGGGGCGCATCGCGGCCGCGACCGCCGCCGCCTCGACATGACCACCGGGCCCGGGATCGACGATCGTCACCGCGACGCCCAATTCTTCGAGTGTGCGGGCGTTTTCGAGGACGGACGAGTGTTCGATCGAGGTGGTCACCAGGTGACCGGTGAACCCGTGGGCGGCGAACGTTCCCCATAATGCGAGCGCATTCGCTTCGCTACCACCGGAAGTCAGCACCACCTCGTGGGGAGTCGCCCCCAGGAGCCGGGCAATCGAGTGGCGCGCGTCGCGCAGCGCGTCGGCGGCCGCGCGCCCCGCCGCGTGGCCGCTCGACGGATTGCCCAGCAGCTGTTGGCCGGCGTGGACAGCCCGGGCCGCAGCCGGATGTAATGGCGCCGTGGCCGCATAGTCCAAGTAGAGGCCGTCAACCCCATCGGTACCCGGGTGGATCGGCAATGCGGACACGACCGCCCGGCCGTCAACCGGCGAAACAGGTGCCATCGTCGTGAATTCCCTTGCGGTAGTTGTCGGCGAGCCGGTGGGCCACGTCGGCACCCAGCACTGCGACGTGTTGTTGGTCAGGTCCGAGCCCGCCCGACCATTGCAGAATTCGTGCGGCGTCCAGGGCGGCAATGTCAGAGATCGTCATGCCGCCGAGGCGCTCGGTCAGGATGGATCCGACAGCAAGCGAAGCAGAACAGCCATACGCCTCGAACGCAACCTCACTGACAGCGTCCGCCTCGACGCGTACGGTGAGCAAAATCTGGTCGCCGCACACTGGGTTGCCGACGAAGGCGCAGACGTCAGGGTTCGCGAGCCGCCCGCAGTTGCGGGGGTTGGTGAAGTGATCGACCACCGTGGGGCTGTATCGCGGCATCGTTTATCCCCCCCGGCTTGTCTGGGCGAGTTCGCATTCGGCGACCACCTCGCGGGAATCCAGGTACTTCTCGATACTGACGGCGCAGCAACCCAATTCGGCCCCATGCCGGCGGCGGCGGAATTGCACGGTTTGGCCGGTTCGGCCGCAGGGGCAGGTGCCTTCGTCGACCTCGCCGACGTCGTCGGATAGCAGAAAGCCGGGATAGGCCGTGTTGAGTGCGTCCAGGATCGCGATACCACCGGTCTTTCCGGTCCCGAGTTCGGTTGTGGGGTCGGTGATGTCGCGGATGGACAGATAGCACCACGGTGGGACGTGTTTGCGTTGGTGCTCGCACTCGATGGCCAGCATGTTGGATTCGATCATTCCGTACATGTCGCGGATCCGGGTCCGGTCGATACCCAGCAACCGTTCGGCCTTGTCGTTGAACTCCGCACGGCTGATCGAGCGTCCGGTGTATTGCTTCCAGCCGCCGAGCATGATGATCAGCGATTCGGGGTCCAGGGTCAGTGAAATCGCCTCCAATTCCAGGTATCTCATGAAGCGGGCGACGATGAACGGGGGGCCGACGATGTGCCTGGTCATCTTGCCGTCCCAGTGGCGCAGCCGGGCCAACGCCTCATCGGGGCGAAACGAGTAGTCGCGGACGAGGTAGCTGTGATCGTCCAGCAGCCCGGTGAGCAGATTGAACACCTTGACCATGCCCATTTCGGGCACCTCGGCCGTCGACGGGCAGAGGAACAGTCCCGCGCCATGGGAAATGCCGAAGAAGTCGCGATAACAGCCCAAAAGCCCCACCGATGCCCGGGTCACGGTCAACGTATCCCGGCGAGCGACCGACGGCACTCCGCCGGTGCCCGTAGACCGGATCTCCATCTCGATGTCTTGTAGGCCCGACGTCAGCAGAACGTGGGCACCGGTTTGTTTGAACATGCCGACCGGCAGCAGCGGGATCCGGTGTAGGTCGTCGTAGTCGCGGATGTCGGCCGGCGTCACCCCCGCGGCGTCGCACTGCGCGCGATAGAAGCCGTTGCGCTGAAAGTGATATTCAAATGCCTTGCGCAGCACGTCGGTGAGCGACGTGCGCGTCTCGGCGGCCGGTGCGCGCAACGCATCACCAGGCATGCCCAGCATGGTGACTAAATCCACGACCTTCTCCTTCAGCCCCCCAGCCAGACCTAAAGCCCTTGGGGGCTTGGAACGTAACGCAGGTAAGGAAGCGGGCCCTGCCAGCCGTCGGGATAGGTGTGGCGAGCCTGCTCGTCGGAGATCCAGGGAGCGATGATCACGTCGTCGCCCTGCCGCCACTGGGCCGGGGTAGCCAACCCGTTGTTCAACAGCCGAAGTGAGTCGATCGCCCGCAGCACCTCGTCGAAGTTTCGGCCGGTCGTCATGGGGTAGATCATCACCAGCATGATCGTCTTGTTCGGGTCGATGACGAATATGTTTCGTAGGGTGGCAAGTTCGGCGGGCGGGTGTTCGCTGGGGTCGCCCGCGATGTTGGCGGGCAACATCCCGTATGCCTTGGATACGGCGTAGTCGGTGTCGGCGATCAGCGGGTAATTGGGCGCCGTACCACTGGTGCATGCGATGTCTTTCGACCATGCGGCGTGGCTGTCGAGCGGGTCGGTGGACAGCCCGATGATCTTCACATTGCGACGGTCGAATTCCGGCTTGATGGTGGCCAGATAGCCGAGTTCGGTGGTGCATACCGGGGTGAAGTCGCGGGGATGGGAGAACAGCACTGCCCAGCTATCGCCGATCCACTCGTGGAACTTGATCGGTCCCTCGGTAGTCGTCGCTTCGAAATCCGGGGCGGTGCTGCCGATCGTCAGTGTCATGAAGTCGCTCCAATCCGGTCGAGTGTTGCCATCAGCGGCGCGGCCGCTGCCTTTCGCTTCGGGTGTCTCGGGAAACATTGGGGGGCTGTGAGTTCGGCTCCTAGGTCGCGGCGGCCAGTAGTCGACCGTCTTCGAGGTGCAGGACTCGATCGGCGATGTCTTCGAGGCGGGCGTCGTGGGTCACGATGACCACCGCGGAGTCCTGGGCTTTGGCCGCGCCGGCCAGTTGCGCGCTGACCTTCTTTCCGGTAGCCGAGTCGAGGTTGGCGGTGGGTTCGTCGGCCAGAATCACGTCCGGGCCCATGGCCAGCGCACGAGCCGCGGCCACCCGCTGTTTCTCGCCTCCGGACAATGCCGCGGGGCGGTGCTGCGCGCGATGCCCCAGATCCAGCTCGTCGAGCAGTTGCTGGGCCCGCGCGATCGCCACGGTTTTGCGTACACCCGCGTAACGCAGTGGTAGCGCGATGTTTTCGACGCTGGTCAGTGACTGCAACAGGTTGTAGTCCTGAAACAGATAGCCCAGCCGGGCCAGCCGCAGCTCGGCACGCCGGCGCTCGGACAACCGGCCGGCGTCGTGGCCACAGATGTGCACCGAGCCGCCGTCGGGGGTCAGCAGCAGGCCCATCACCAGCAGCGCGGTGGTCTTGCCGCCCCCGGAGGGCCCGACCACCAGGACCACTTCGCCACGTTGGACGGATAGGTCGACGCCCTGCAGAGCGTGCACCGCCGTCGCGCCGTCGCCGTAGTCAACGGTGATATCACTCAGTCGCAGCACCGGACCCGACGTGTCTTCCGGAATCGGCCTGCGGCACTGAGCACATCGGGGGGCCGAGGCGTTGTGATGGCACACCGGGCAGCGCATGGGCATCCTCACTTCGGGTCAGCGTCTAAAGGCGGTGACGGGATCGATCCGCACGACACGGCGCACCGGGATCAGTGATCCGAGGAGGGCCATGACGGCGGTGGCGGCGGCCATCGCGGCCAGCATGGTGGGGGTGATCTCGACGGTGACGTCGCCCAGGCGGTCGGCGATCAGGAACTGCGCGCCGTAGGCGACGGCGGCGCCGGCCAGATAGCCCAGCCCGGCGATCACCGCCGCCTGGGCAAGAACTGTGCGGCACAACTGGATTGGGCGCACCCCCAGGGCGCGCAGCACCCCGAAATCGCGCAGCTGCTCATTGGTCACCGCCAGCACGGTCAAACCCACCAGCGCGACACCCACCAACACCGCGATCGCGATCATCGTCTTCAACGGCCGTCCGATCATGGAAACGACAATGTCGCGGCTCTTTTCGGCAAAGGCCGCGGCGGGCAACGCATCCATGCCCGCCACGTCCCGGTGGATCGCGGCGGCGACCTGCTCCGCGGTGTAACCGTCCCGGGGCCGAACCAGGAAGTAGGACACCCGATTTCCGGCCCGCAGCAGCCGCGCCGCGTCCGGCAGCGAGATGAACGCGTAGTAGTTCGTCACCGCGGCGGTCTGGTTGGACAGCCCGACGACGGTGAAATTCTCGTCGACGATTCGAACCTTGTCGCCAAGGCGGATTCCGTTCTTGGTAGCCAGCACCCGGTCCAGCACCACCTCACCGGAGCGCGCGACGTTGCGGCCCTGCGCCAGCGACCACGGGCCACCCGCGCCGGTCCGGATGTCATAGCCCAGCACGAAGTAGGCGGTGTGGGTGCCGTTGTGCACAAAATCGGACGGTGATCCCAGCAGCGGATCCGCCGATTGCACCCCGGGGACGGTCAGCAGGCGGTTTCTGCCGTCGCCGGGTAACCACGACACCGCTTTGAACATCTGCGATACCCCGGGTTGTACCACCCACACGGCTCCCCTGGAGTGGTCGATGTAGGTCGTGACCCGATTAGTGGTGCCCACGAAGATGCCCGAGATCACCAATACCAACAGGACCGCGATCCCCACTCCCAACACCGAGAACACCAACCGGGCACGTTCAGCGACGAGATTCTTGACGGCGACGATCACCCAGCTACAAGCCCTTGCTCACACGCGAACCTGGTAACCCAATCCACAAAGCAGGTAGTCGCCGGCGAGCCGCAAGAAGTTCCATGGGAGTTGTCGGATGCGCCACGAGTGCCGGTGTAGTCCGGTCAACCACCAAAGAGCAGGACGGCGAAAACGATAGCCATCGCCAGAGCCATCGATATCCGGCCGGTCTGCGCCAGGACGTCGCGCGTGCAGCCGGTCCCACCGCGCCGCCATCCGGCCATGGAGATGGCGGCCCACACGATCGCCGCGACCGTGAAGACCAAGAACCACAACCAGTTGACGGAGGCCACCCATCCCGGCTGGATGCTGTCCGCCGGCATGGGCATCGCAGACATCTGCATGCCAGGCATCGAGTTGGCCGTCGATGCCTGGTGGGGGGTGACCGGGTTGCCGGGCAGCAGATGACCGTTCATCACGACGTACATCCATGTCATAGCGAGCATCATCAATGCGTGGTAGCCGCCGGCCGTCCACTGTGCGATCGTCTTGGCCGAGACGGCGGTCAGCGCGATAAACCACCCGGCCGCCAGCAGAAAAAAGGCCGCGGGTCCGGTCGTCGGCGCATGGAGACCCCAGGGCCAAATCATCACCACCATCGCAATCGCCATCACCAGATGCAGCCCATTGCTGACGAGGTAGACCCACCGTCGCCGCGGGCCGATCGCGGCGACGACGTAGCTGGCGCCGCCCAGCATGAAAAGTCCGGTCACCAGCCAACGAAGCAGCAGTTCATCGACCATGTGGAGCTCGATCGCCGGGGTGCGGGGAGGTCATGACGTCCTTTCAGGCTCGGTATCGACAGCCTCCGAAGAATATGCGGTCCGCCATCGGTCGGTGAGGCCGGCGAATCCAAGGCTGGGCAACGGGCGCCCGGTGCGACATCGGGTCGTAAGCTCGTGGGGTGCAGACCGACGCGACCGCTGACCGTTCGCCGTCGGCGGCGCCGGCCCCGCGGTCGATCTCGTGGGCATTGGCCGGGCTGCTTCTTGGTCTGATCGGAATCTCGGGGGTGTTGGCTGGCTACGGGCTGGCGTCGGGAGCGCGCCGCTATGCCACGGCGGGTAACCCCTATCCGGGTGCGTTGCTTTGCGTCGCGGAGCCGCTCGGATACTTTCTGGCGTCGTTGGCGACCGCAGTGTGCCTGGGTGCCTTGTTGTACGTCGTCATCGGGTCGCGCCCGGAGCACGACGGCTTGATCGATGCGGCGGCATTCCGGATTCACCTTGTGGCAGAGCGTTTATCCGTTGCCTGGCTGGGGCTTGCGGTGGTGATGGTGGTCATTCAGGCCGCCCACGATGCCGGTGTGGCGCCGTCGCAGCTGTTGGGCGGTGGAGCGCTGCTCGACGCCGTCGGCGCCTCTGAGGTCGCACGGGCATGGATCGTGGCGGCGATCGGCGCGTTGGTGGTCACCGTCACGCTGCGGCTCACCACTCGATGGGTCGGCCATTTCGTGTTGCTCATCCCCACCGTGATCGCCGCGGTTGCGACGGCGGTCACCGGTAACGCGGGGCAGGGGCCGGACCATGACTACACCACCAGCGCCGCGATTGTCTTCACGTTGGCCCTTGCCGCGCTGACCGGGCTGAAGACGGCCACTGCGGTGGCCACCGCGCCGCCGGGTCGGGCTGTGCGGGTGATGCAGGTGGCCTGCGGAGCGTTGACCCTGTCCTACGGAGCGGTGCTGCTGTATCTGCTGATCCCGGGATGGTCGTTGGATTCGGACTTTGCTCGCCTCGGTCTGGCGGCGGGCCTGGTGGTAGCGCTGGTGTGGTTATCGGACTGTTGGCGCTTATTCGTCCGGCCCGGGGATTCCGGCGGTGCCCGTATCGCCGGCGCCGTGGCCATGATGGCCGTGATGGCTGCGGTGGCCGCGATGGCGGTTCAGACCGCGCCGCGGTATGTCACCCACCAGTTCTCGGCGTGGGACGTCTTTCTCGGGTACGAACTGCCGGAGCCGCCGAACGTCGCCACGTTGCTCACCGAGTGGCGGTTCGACAGCCTGGTCGGGACACTTGGCGTGGTGCTCGCCGTCGGCTATGTGGTCGGTTACGTGCGCCTGCGGATGAACGGCAATGCCTGGCCCGTCGGCAGATTGATGGCATGGCTGATCGGTTGTATCGTCCTGGTTTTCACCAGCAGCTCGGGCATGCGCGCCTACGGGTCGGCGATGTTCAGCGTCCACATGGCCGAGCACATGACGCTGAACATGTTCGTCCCGGTGCTGCTGGTGTTGGGCGGCCCGGTCACCTTGGCGCTGCGGGTATTGCCCGCAGCCGGTGACGGACAGCCGCCCGGCCCCCGCGAGTGGCTGACCTGGCTGCTGCATTCGCGGGTGACAGCGTTCTTGTCGCATCCGATCACCGCGTTCATCCTCTTTGTGGCCTCGCCGTACATCGTTTATTTCACACCGCTGTTCGACATTTTGGTGCGCTATCACTGGGGCCACGAGTTCATGGCCGTCCACTTCCTGATCGTCGGGTACCTCTTTTACTGGGCGATCATCGGTATCGACCCGGGACCACGCCGGCTTCCCTATCCGGGTCGGATCGGGTTGCTGTTCGCGGTCATGCCATTTCACGCCTTCTTCGGCATCGCGTTGATGACCATGTCATCGGCGATTGGCAGCGGATTTTACCAGTCGGTTGCGCTTCCCTGGCTGCCGAGTATTGTCGCCGATCAGCATCTTGGCGGCGGAATTGCCTGGGGTGCAACCGAACTGCCCATTGTCATCGTGATCGTGGCGCTAGTGGCGCAGTGGGCGCGCCAGGACCGGCGTGTCGCCACCCGTGAGGACCGGCATGCGGACAGCAACTACGCCGACGACGACCTGGATGCCTACAACGCGATGCTTCGCGAACTTTCCCGGATGCGTCGATGATGCGGGCCGGATCCTGGGGCCGGAGCTGCTGAGCAGCAGTCGGATTCATTTCGGACTCGTCGCATCGGCCACCCCGGTATCCGCGGGTTTGCGGTGTTGGGTTTGCCCGTCTCATGCGGCTGGTCAGCGATGATTCGCGCCCAGCCTTCGATGATGCCCATGCCCACGTTGGCTGTGTGATTGGCACGCCGATACCGCTCCTTCGCTCAAATCGCTTGTGATGGCGGGCGTTCGGGGGATATCGCGTCCTCACCGAATTTGGCGTCATGCCGCTGTATCGGGTGTGCAATGACGGCTTTGGCTGTGTGCGTAGGGCGGGAAAATCTATGATCGACCGCCTTGACGGCACTGTCGGCGCCGTGAGCGCACACTCGGCGTGATCAGTTCCCCATATCGGGGCCGCAGTCCCACAACCGCTTTCAGTGACGGATCTGTTGTGCGCCTAAGCGTGTGGCTGGTTGGCGGGCAAACCGGTTACCTGCTCGGCCTGACATCGGTATGAAAGATGTCGATGGTGCGACTTCGCATCTAGCCACCGCGCTACCCAGAGTCCTGGTCCAAGCAATCACGCGGACCCAGGCTTAGCCGGTTGACAATATGCCCGCCTATCAGCGACGAGCCAAGGGGCGCAACGAATGTGTCGGTAACGGGTGGGCAGAAATCGGCACCCCGAACCCGCAGTGCTAGCCCGCCGCTGGGATTCGGGGCATGACATAGGCGCGCGGCGGGATCCGCAACGCGCTGTTGACACCGCTGCCACCGCCGGAGGGTGTCGGCCCGAGCGGTAGCCCGCCCAGCATGTGTCCCGGCGCGCCTTGCGCAGCGCTGCCCAGGCTGGTGGCGGGCAGCGCCCGCACAGCCGGGTTGATCGCATGATTGGTCGCGGCCCAGCTTTGCGGTACCGATAACGAGCCCACCGAAGCGGCCCGGCCCAACCCGGCCGCCAACCCCGAACCGGCCAGCCCGCCGGAAGCCGACCCCACCGCTGTCGTCCCGCCCGCAATCGCCTTGGCCGCGGCGCCGGCAGCCTCGCTGATCGCGGCGGGCACCACCCTGGACATCGCGGCGCCCATCTGGGTCATGGCAAGCGTGTTGTTGGTCACCGAAACGCAGTTCTGCCCAATTGACACGATGTCTCTGAAGGTGCCCAGGTGCGGCGAGATCTCCCTCCACAGTTCCACCAGCCAGTTCCACGGTGCCGGCTCGCTGAGCATTCGTAGCGCCCGCGGCACCACGGACATCAGCTGCCTGATGGCGGCGGCTTCGACCTGCCCGACCAGTGCGAGCTGCCGGGCCAGCCCATCGGTGCGGGTGGTTTCCGGGGCCTCCTCGAACGGCGTCAACGTCGATGCGGCCGCCGAGGCAGCCGCATAGCCATACATCGCGGCGGCGTCGCGGGCCCACATTTCCGCGTACTGCGCTTCGGTCGCCGCGATCGCCGCGGCGTTCTGCCCGAAGATATCGGTGGCGACCAGTGTCATGAGCATGGCCCGGTTCTCCGCGACAACCGGTGGCGGCACCGTCATCGAAAACACGGCATTGAACGCGGTCACCGCCGCCATGGCTTGGATGCCGGCCTGCTCGGCCTGGGTCGCGGTAGCGCTCATCCACGCGACATACGGCGCCGCCGCGGCCGCCATCAACACCGACGCCGGACCCAGCCAGGAACCCACCGTCAGCCCCGAGATCACCGACTCGTATGACGCGGCCAGCGAGTACAGATCAGCCGCCAGACACTCCCACGCCGCCGCCGCGGCCAGCAGCGAGCCGGCACCCGGACCGACGTACATTCTGGCGGAGTTGATCTCCGGTGGTAGTGCTCCGAAATCCATCATGTGTGTGCCCTCGTCCCAGCTCGGCTGATTTAGCGGGCTGTCATCGCGCCGGCGGCCGCAGCGGCGGCGTACGAACCGGAGCCGGTCCCGAAGGCGGCCAAAGCACTGACCACCCGATATCGCGCCGCGCCGGGCCCACCGCGTGAACGCTTCGTCGACGTCGGCGGCATTGCCGGTTGCGCCGCAACGAACATCCGCTTCCTCCTCAGTTCCGCGAAGCCCGAACAATCGCACGGGTGATCAAAGTTGTTGCCAATCAAGTGGTCTGAAAGCCCGCGGGAGCTCCGTCGCCGGCTGCGTTGGCGTGACGGAGCATGCCGATAACCGCTGCGACGTGTCGTGGTTGATGTTCCGACGCCGGCGCCGGCCATCGGTTATCGACTGATACCGAGGTTATCGGGCGATACCTGGTGCGTCAAGGGTTGTTGATCGGATATTGGCGACCGTGGCCCTCGCTCGGTGCTCGCGGGTGGCCAGAGGCTGCCATCCAGGCGAGGTTGCGGGCCGGTTGGCAAACCGGCCTTTGGCGGCCAGTTATCAACTGATATCATCGACTGGTGTTGCTATCGGCCGATAACCGATGTGGGCTCAAAGTCCTTTTTGACGACCCGCGGGACAGGCGTATGTCGAACGCCAATTCATTAGCCGAGGTTTGTTGTACCGCTGCTGCTTTTGGCATCAGACCGGCTCGGCGCGACATTGCGATCTAGCGAGGTCATGGCGATGTCTGAGCGGCCGTCCGTGGCAATCGTTGTCCCCGCGCATAATGAAGAACGCTTTATCGGCAAATGTCTTGAGGCATGCCTGGACCAAACATCGGCACCGGACGAGATAATCGTTGTCAACAACAAGTCGAGTGACAACACCGTATCGATCGTGCGCCGGTATCAAGAAGCGAACCCCCATATCGATATACAGCTGGTCAACCAAACTGAGCATCTAGGTATCGCGCCGACGCGAAACTGTGGGTTCGACCATGCGCGCAGTCAGATCATCGGCCGGATTGACGCCGATTCCATCGTCGACAGAGACTGGGTCGAGACGATTCGCCGGTGTTTTCAAGACTCCGCCGTCGATGCGGCCACCGGCCCGGTCCATTACTACGACATTCCACTGCGTTGGCTGATATTCAGGATCGACCACCTGGTCCGCCGCAAGCTGCATCGCACGGCAACCGATCAACGGTTCCTCTTGGGCGCCAACATGGCAATCCGGACCTCGGCGTGGCAGGCGGTGCGTCATCTCACGCGGCTGGACCTGGAAGACCGACTGCACGAAGACATCGATCTTGCGCTGACGCTTTTCAAGAACAATTTCGAGATCGCGTACGAATCCACGATGGTGGCGGGCGCGTCTGGCCGCCGGGTGGAATGCTCACCGCTCGACTTTTTCCGATATGCCACGCGCTATACCAGGACCACAAAGGCGCACGGTGTCAAGAGCCGCTCGGCGCGTATCACGATTACCGTTCTCATGCTCGGATATTTCCCGGTCCGAACACTGCGGTTCTTTTATGACGCCGAGAACAATCGGTTCACGTTTTCAAGGCTGCGCGGCCGGTTCACCATCGCCGCTGGGCTGCGGGCTCGGCGGGTCTGGGCGGCAGTCTGAACGCTGGCATGACGAGATAAGCGATGGCACCACCTGGTGCCATGGTTTAGTATCTGCGCATGAACGCAGGTATGTGGGCTTCACGCGTGTCGCGTGAGGTTCCGGAGTGTGGGCGACGACGAGTCGTTGGTCAACCAGTTCGCCGAGCGGGCGGGCCGGCCCGCGCCGGTCGGGGCATCACCGCCGACCTTCCGCAGCGAAAGGCACGTCGGAAATGAGCGACCATCACACCGAAACCTTCAGCGGCGCGGCCACTTATGGTCACAATCACTCGGACAACCACCACGGCCACGACCATCGCAAAGGGTGGCGAGCCGTGGTCAGAGAGATCTTCGCCCCGCACTCTCACGACGCCGCCGACAGCATCGACAATGCGCTGGAAGCCAGTGCGGCCGGGATCCGTGCGGTCAAGATCAGCCTGTTGGTGCTGGGAATCACCGCGCTCGCCCAGGTTGCCGTCGTGCTCATCTCCGGGTCGATTGCCCTGGCAGCCGACACCGTCCACAACTTCTCCGACGCGCTCACCGCGGTGCCCCTATGGATCGCATTCGCGTTGAGCACCAAGGCTGCCACCCGCCGCTACACCTACGGCTTCGGCCGTGTCGAGGATCTGGCTGGCCTATTCGTGGTAGCGATGATCACGATGTCGGCGGTCATCGCCGGCTACGAGGCCGTCGTGCGGCTCATCCACCCCCGGCCCGTCGAAAACGTCGGCTGGCTTGCCCTGGCCGGTCTAATGGGATTCGTCGGCAACGAATGGGTCGCGCTGTACCGGATCGGCGTCGGCCGACGCATCGGCTCAGCCGCCTTGGTTGCCGACGGCCTGCACGCCCGTACCGACGGATTCACTTCCCTGGCCGTGCTTTTTGCCGCCGGCGCTGCCGCCCTGGGCTTCCCGCTGGCCGACCCGATCATCGGTCTGGTGATCACCGTGGTCATTCTGGCTGTGCTGCGCACCGCGGTGCGCGACGTTTTCCACCGCCTGCTGGACGGCGTGGACCCGGCCCTCATCGACACTGCCGAAACCGCCCTGGCCGCACTGCCCGGGGTTCGAGCAGTTCGCAGCCTACGGATGCGCTGGATCGGCCACCGCTTGCACGTCGACGCCGAACTCGACATCGAGCCAACCCTGAGCCTGGCTGCGGCACACCGCATTGCCCACGACGCCGAACACGATCTCGTCCACGCCGTCCCCAAACTCACCACGGCGCTGATCCACGCGTACCCCGCCGATCACCCAAACGGCAACAGCGCCTGCCCGCCTGGGCGCTCGTCCGCGTGAAGTGCGCTATCCGGCCGCCGGCGGACGTGGCACGACCATGGGACGAAAGCCGTATCGCGGTACCGCACCGCCTATGCTCTGCCCGGATGTCCCGGCAATCGGAACACCGGGCATCCCCGGCGCGCCTGGCGCGCTTTCGGGCACCACGCCCCAGCTGGTCGGGAGCGCCGCGGCGGCAGAGCCGGCCGCGGGAAGCGCGGCCCAGCTTGCCGGCACCGACAACCCGCCGATCGATCCCGCTCCGCCCAAACTCGCCGGCATCGCCGCACCGGCCGACGACATACCGGCCACCGAACCAATCCCACCCGCCAGCGCCGAACCCAACGACGCCGCGTCGCCGGTGGCGACCTGCGCCGCCGACCCCGCCACCAGCGAGAGCGACGCCAGCGACTGGGTCAGCCCCAAACATGAACTGACCGAGCTCAGGATCAGCGGCGCAGCGGTGACAAATATGAAGTCCAGCCAATCCGGTGGGTCCATGGACAACATCGGTGATGCGAGTTCCTGCAGGGCCTGGGGCACCCGGGACAGCAGTTGCGACAGCATGGTCAGCTGCGCGTCCGACTCGGCGGCCCTGGCCACCGCAGCGGCCTGGGCGGTCAATCCCGCTTCGTTGGTGGTCGGCGGCGGGTCGGCGAAGGGCGCCACCCGGGATGCGGCCGCGGAGGCGGCCGCATACGCGTACATCGCGGCAGCGTCCTGAGCCCACATTTCGGCGTACTGCGCCTCGGTGGTCGCGATCGCCGTGGTGTTTTGACCCAGCGCATTGGTCGCGACGAGCGAGGACAACACCGTCCTGTTGGCCGCCACCTCCGCCGGCGGAACGGTCATCTGAAACGCCATTTCATAGGCGTGCGCGGCCGCCCTGGCCTGGCTCGCCGCGTGCTGTGCCTGGGACGCGCTGGTGGCAAGCCAGGACACATACGGCGCCGCCGCCGCAGCCATGGACGCCGATACGGACCCCCGCCACGGTCCCTCGGTCAGTCCCGACACCACCGACAGGTACTCGACCGCCGTCGCGTACAAGTCGGCGGCCAGCACCTCCCACGCCGCGGCCGCGGCCCGCAACGACCCCGAGCCGCCGCCGGCGTACATCCGACCCGAATTGATCTCCGGCGGCAATGCTGCGAAATCCAGCATGGCTAACCGCCAACAGCTTCGACAAGGCGCCGTGGCGCCGTCACCGGTCGGATTCCATTCAGCCGCACCCGCATAGCCAATGGCCAATCAGTACAGGGCTTTTCGGCGTCAAGATTCATCGAGGACATGGAGGTTGCTCCTTGAGTCAGCACAGAAGGCGGTGGAGAGTTATCAGCCGATAACCTCCACCTGAGGTTATCAGCTGATAACTTGGTGTCAAGATCGCCTGGAGCGGTCTGGATACTCGCCCAAAGCGCTGACACGAAGGCCGCGGGCGATCACCCGGCCGCGACTCCCACGGCCCGCCCCGGCCCGCTCGCTGGTGCGGTGTGCCTGCCATGCCGAGACAGGCCCGCCACCGCAACTAACCCCACGAGAATCAATGCCCCCCAGGCAAATTCGTCGACGTTAAAGCGGTGTGCCGCGCTCAGCAGCACCCCGATCACCAGGTTGCCGATGAGCAGACCGATTCCGACAACGGTCTTGTAAAAGCCGTAGTGGGTGGCCACCAGCCGGTCTCCGGATAACGAGACCACCCTGTCCAGTTCGAAGGGGAACACCACCGCCGCGGCAAGCGCGAGCAGACTCGCCGACAGCAACAGCGCCAGCACCGCGGCGGCAGTACCGAACCGTTGCTCGTTGGGAACGACCGCAAGGGGCACGAAAGATCCCGTCAGCGCCATGACTCCGATGGGCAGGCTCCGCCCGGGTTCCCACCGCGCCCCGAACCAGCGGGTGAGGTGGCGCTGGCCGGCCACCGTGACAAAACTGGAAATCAGGAATAGCACTGCCACCAAGGAGGTTTGGGAGTGCGGCGCCAGCCGCGACGCATGCAGCGGAAGGGCGAGGTTGATCTGGAATTCCAGCACATATGCGCCGATCATGGCTGCGGCGAACCACAATACCGATCGGTTGCCCAACACGGCGCGCCAGTCCTCGATGACCGAGCTCCTCTCCGCATACCGTGCCCTGCCCGCGGCCCGGCCGGCTTTGTCCGGGGGTAACGCCAACAGCTGCGCGACACTGAGGGCCGCGAAAACGACCGCAGCGGCCATCACCGATACCCGGAAGTCCATTGCCACCAAAGCCAGTCCAACCAGCGGGCCGAGCAGAATCCCCGATTGGTAGAAGACGTTGAACATCGCAAACGCCTCGATCCTGCGGTCCTCGGCGTCGGCCGCCAGGTAGGCGCGCGCTGCCGGATTAAACAGCGCACCAGCGAAACCCATTGCCGCCGAGGCGATTATCACAATAGGCAAGGACTGTGCGAGCATCAGCAGCACGAATCCGCCGGTACGCACCAGACATCCGGCCACGATCAGCGGCTTGTAGCCGAACCGGTCGGCCAGCGTCCCTCCCACGAAAAACATGCCCTGCTGGGGGCGAAGTTGCGCACACCCAGCACCAGGCCCACCGCCCACGCCGCCAGCCCGAGCGGGCCCGCCAGATAGCCGGCCAAGTACGGCATCAGCATGTAGAAGCCCACATTGATCGCGAACTGGTTGACCATCAGCACGCGGCTGGGATGATTGAAGCTGCGGAACTGAGCAACAATTCCCATCATCACAGCACCCGGGCCGAGCTCCATGCCGTGCCGGGGGCCGGCGCTGCTTCCGACGATGACGCGGTGGCGCAGGCGGAAACCAACCGTCGTTGCCGGTCGTCGAAAGCAGGGCTCGTCGACCGGCCGGCGCGGACCAGTCGCCATGTCCGACCGACCCCGACGAGCACGCCGGCCGGCAGCCGCGGCTCTTCTCGCGGTTCGTCGGGGCGCGAATCCTTTTGGGTGGTAAGCAGTTTACTGCCGATGATGGCGGCGATGTTCATCACCAGCAGACGCACCACCTGCATGGTCGCCACCAGCGGCTCGGCCGCCGAGTCGCTGGCTGCCAGCGCCACATAGATTCCGCCCGGTGTGGTCGCCAGATATGCCTGGGTAAAGGACACACCGGTCCAGGCCGACACCACGAACGTCAACGCCAAGCACCCAGCGATGGCGACTCCGATGAAGGCGCATGTCAAAGGCAGTAGTCGCAGGCATTGACGGAGTGCGCCGAGGGTGAGGGCGCCTCCGGCCTGCCACCCGATCACGACGTATGCGACGGCATTGAGCGTGGGCGGCAGGGCCAGCACGAATTGCCCGGGGCCGGGGAGTTGAGTCACCAGTGCGACCAGCATGGGAGCGATCAGAAACGGCGCCGGCCATTTCCACTTCAATCCGGCGTAACCGGCTGCGACGATGACCACGATCGCGGCCACACTGGAGACCAGCGTGGCGTGACTCCCGGCTGGATGCGACCGGCCCGCTGGAGCGCCGACACATTGCAGGACCAGCGGAACCGTCAGCGCGACCGCGACCACCCGAAGGTATTGCGACAGCGCCACGTAACGATGATCGACGCGCAATTCCGGTGCCATGGTGCATATTCCGCTGGCCCCGCCCGCCAATGTCGACAGCAACGCGGTTGCCGGCGACAGCGTTTTCGCGGCGCGGGTCAAGGCAAGGCCGCAGACCAGGCATAAGATCAGCGTCGCTGCGGAGCACACCGCAGAGATTCCGAGGTATCCGGCGATCGTGGTACTGGCCAGGCCGCTCAGCGGCACGGCGACCGCCATGCCGATGCATCCCTGCGCCGGCCGAAGCAGAAGCTTGTGCGGCACGAACTCCCCGCCCGCCAACACCGCCATGCATCCGGCACTGGCCAGCGCGGCGATCAGCCATCCGATCGGCATGTGAAATGCCGAGAGCAGCAGCCCAAGTGTGATCGTGAGTAGCAGACAGCACGACCAGTAACCGCCGGTTCGCAGCTTTTGTCGGATATCCATCGTTCAGGCGACCATTTTGCCCAGGTCGGCAAACACATAGCCGTCGAACAGCTTTCGCGCTGTGCTGCGCAGCACCGCGGAAATCCTGTCGGCCCCGCCGCCGTCGACGACCTCCACGTCCATTGCGCCGACCGGATGTTCGATCACCAACGGCCCGGCGGTGAAGCGTTGCGGGAGAAGTCTTCCGACAACCGTGTCGGCGAAGGTTGCTGCCGTCGCCAGACATAGCGCCCCGGAAACCGCGTGGGTTGGATGGCAGCTGCTCGGCACGAAGTAGCGCGACCGGAGATCACCACGGTGCGACTTGGAGATCAGCATGACCTTCGGCAGAACGCGTCCGGTGGCGTCGCCGAGGCCCATCGCGACCGCAGCACGCAGCCGGACCAATTCGATATCGCACAGCAATTCGCGATCGCCGGTAAGCTGCTGCGGCGATTCGTCGCCCGCGATCCCGAACGCTTCCGCGTGGGCGATGATGGCGCACACCCCGGCGTCAATCGCGGTGACCGCGACTCCGTCGACATCGTCGACGGGATTTCCCGTCGGGAACAATGCCCCGGTGCTCCCGCCGCAGAACTCGCTGAACACCATGTCGATCGCCGCGGCGCGTCCGGGCACACCGCTGATTTCGAATTCGCCGGCATACTCGACCTGCCCGCCCGGGGTGGGCACCGAAACCGCCACGGTAGCACCGGTGTTAACCAGATGGACCCGGATCGAGGTGTGACCGTCAACCGGTGCGACAAGTCCGCGCTCGATCGCGAACGGTCCCACCCCGGCGAGGATGTTCCCGCACGTCGGTGTCCAATCCACCCGCATGGATTCGACATCCACCTGTGCGAACAGATAGTCGATGTCACTGCCTTGACGGGTCGCCGGCCCGACTATCGCGACCTTGCTGGTTGTTGAGCTGCCGCCGCCAAGTCCGTCGATCTGCCGGTGATCTGGTGAGCCCATGACGGCAGGCAGCAGCACATTCCGGTCTGCACTGACGCGATCGAGATCCGACTTGAGCAGGTAGACCCCTTTGGAGGTGCCGCCCCGCATCAACATCGCTGGCACCGAGATCATTTGGGGCCCGCTACCGGCCGGGTGGGCGGTTTGGGCTTCACCATGGACATAGACATTCGCTTTTGGACCCTCCTTGGAGTGCCGGGCTAACTGCCCGGCGCTGCCAGTGAGGGCGGTGCAGTTGACATCGGCTATCGACTGATAACAAAAGTTATCATCTGATATCCCGGGCGGTCAAGGGGTGGGCGCCGGCGAAAAATCGGCGTTATGGGGTCGGCCGCTACCGCGTGAAGCCACGTCAAAAGGTCTTGACATCCGGTTATCAGCCGATACCATAAACCCATGTTATCCACTGATAACCAACAACGCCAAGCCGCAATCGCGGCGAGCTCGTGGACCCGGACGCCGGAACTCAACATGCGGACCCTGGTGACCGGCAGCTCCGGCCACCTGGGCGAGGCACTGGTGCGAACCCTGCGGCAGCGGGGAGCCGACGTCATCGGTCTGGACAGCCGGCCGTCGAAGTGGACCGATGTTGTCGGATCGGTGACTGACCCGGCTTTGTTGCGCGAGGTGATGGCCGGCGTAGAGGTGGTATTTCACACGGCTACCCTGCACAAGCCGCAGCTGGCCTTCGTGCCGAGTCATGAATTTGTGGAGACGAATATCAGCGGCACTCATCATCTGCTCGACGCCGCGGTCGCGGCGAACGTCCGCTCCTTTGTGATGACGTCCTCGACAACGGTTTTCGGGGACGCGCTGGTGCCGCCGCCGGGCGAGCCCGCGGCCTGGATCAACGAATCGGTGGTGCCGATACCGAAAAACATCTACGGGGTGACCAAGGCCGCCGCCGAGGACCTGTGCCAGCTGGCGCATCGTAACGACGGCCTGGCCTGTGTGGTGCTGCGGGTGGCGCGGTTCTTCGCCGAGTTCGACGATATGCCCGACGATTACGACGGTCGCAGCGACGACAACATCAAGGCCAACGAGTATGCATGCCGGCGCGTCGCCCTCGAGGACGCGGTCGACGCGCATCTGAGGGCGGCGCAGCTCGCACCGAGCCTGGGATTCGCCCGGTACATCATCTCCGCCACCACACCGTTCGCTCAGGAGGACATGGCCGAGTTGCGAACTGACGCAGCCGCGGTGCTGGCGCGTCGGGTGCCGGATGCCGCGGCGGTGTGGGCCGAACGTGGCTGGCGGTTTCCCGACCGGCTGGACCGCGTGGACGTCAACACCCGGGCCCGCCAGGAACTGGGATGGAATCCACGCTTCGATCTGAATGCCGTCGCAGCCCGGGTGGCCGACGGCGAACCGGTCCGCACGCCGCTGTCGCAACTGGTGGGCGCCAAGGAATATGCCAGCAGCTCCTACCACGTAGGGGTATTTCACCCGGTCAGGACCGACAGGCCTGCCAAGGCCCACCGCGGTCAGTGTGCCGGTGTTGCGCCGCGTAACCAACATCCCGCGACCGCGCCGCGGTCACGGTCGCATCCGGCGCAACGGCTCGCGGCAGAAGCCTGAGAGGCCGGGCCGCGATGCTGCTCGTGTCGTACCGGAACCGCACAGCTGCGCTGGTGGCTGATGGCTTACCTTAGGTGCATGTCCGGGGAAGCCGCACGACGCAGCCCAACGGCGGACCGCATCTTGCGCGCGGCCGCCGAGCTCATCTCGCTGCGGGGCTACTCCGCCACCTCGACCCGGGAGATCGCCGCCGCCGTCGGCGTCGAGCAGCCGGCCCTCTACAAGCACTTCTCCTCGAAGAAAGACATTCTCGCGGCATTGGTGCGGCTCGCTCTGGAGCGTCCCCTGGCGGTGGCCGACGAGCTCGCGGCGGTGCGCGCCCCGGCGGTGGTCAAGCTGCACCGCTGGCTCCTGGAGACCTACGAGTATGTGAATCGCTCGCCCAACGTACTGGCCGCCATCATCATCACCCCGGAACTGCAGCATGACGACGCTTTCGCGGCCGAACAGGCGCTGGTTTCGAAGATCGAGCCGGTGATCGTGGATCTCATTCGGGCGGGACAGGACGAAGGCGATGTGCGCGAACTGAATCCGGTTTCGGTAGCCAGGCTGATCGAGGCGATGTTCGACGCAGTGACGTTCCCGGATCTCGCGGTCGATCCCGTTGAGATCGTGGAGTTCACCTTGGTCGCGTTGCTGGCCGATCCCGCTCGATTACCCAAAATTCGTTCCGCCGCTGATGCTTTGGAGATCAGCGCGGAACCCGCACATCTTCCTGGATGAGCGCGGTTGCGGTGGCCGGCGCTACTTGATGGTTACTGGCCCAAAGCTGTTCTGGGCCTAGGACGGCGCGGATCTAGTGCCCTCGTGATAGGACACAACTGCGGCTTTCCCATCAGCCACATCAGTCTCACGGGTTCGGGATGTCTCGTTCTGCCCGCCTGCCCGCGACAAATTCGTTGCGCCCCTTGGCTTGTCGCTAATGGCGGTCGTGGGACTGCGCCCCGGCATGAGGAGAAGGAAATCGCGTGCTGGTGCTGCTGGGTCGGCGGCTGGGGGCGCCGAGTGCGCGGTGATGGCGCCGAGTGCGCGCTGATGGCGCCGACTGTGCCGTCAGGGCGGGCCGATCGTGGATGTTCCCGCCTTACATACACAGTCAAAGCCGTCACCGCACACTCGATACGGCGGCATACCAGCCGATAACGGTGAGCGCGCGCGACTTCCCCCGAACGCCTCCCATCACAAGAGGTTTGAGCGAAGGTGCGGTATCGGCGTGCCGAAAACAGAGCCAAGGTATGCCGAAAACAGAGCCAGATATCCAAGGCTGCGCCACAGGACATCGCTCACCGCAGCATTCGTGGTCCCCATGAATTCCGAGTGAGGCGAGCAAAATGCGCACCGGCTGGGGTTCCATGTGAATGATGTGGTCGCCTGGTCCGGGACTCCGCGCAGCGCGGTGACTAGATCAGCATGGGCGCTACCCCTGGCCGACGACGGAAAAGTCGCCACTCCCCGACAGTGCCGCCTGGACCTGTTCGCGGGTGAGTTCCACATCGGCCGAAATCCGCACTGTCGACGGGCCGTCGGCGTCCAGATCGACGGCGACGGAGCTGACGGGCTCCAGGGCCGTCAGCGCGTGGGTGACGGTGTCGACGCACCCCGCACAGCGCAGTCCGTCGACGGAGAAGGTTTGTTCGGCCATCATTGACTCCCAAAGTTACGTAACCGCAGGCTGTTTGACACCACGAAGAACGACGAGAACGCCATCGCGGCGCCGGCGATCAGTGGGTTGAGCAGGCCGGCGGCCGCGATCGGGATGGCGGCGACGTTGTAACCGAACGCCCAGATCATGTTCATCCGGATGGTCCGCAAGGTGGCGCGCGCCAGATCCAGTGCCTGCGGGACGATGTGCAGGTCGTCGCGAACCAGGATGATGTCGGCCGCACCGATCGCGACGTCGGTGCCACGTCCGATCGCCAGCCCCAGGTCGGCACCTGCCAGGGCAGGACCGTCGTTGATACCGTCGCCGACCATGGCGACGGTATGTCCCTGGTCGCGCAGGCGCTGGATCACGCTGACTTTGCCTTCGGGCAGCACATCGGCGATGGCGGTGTCGATACCGACCCGGGAAGCGACCGCATCGGCCACGGCCGGATTGTCGCCGGTGAGCAGCATGGTCTGCAGCCCACGGCTGCGTAGCGCCCGGACCGCGTCTGCCGCCGACTCCTTGACCGCGTCGGCAATCGTGACGGCGGCGCAGGCCACGCCGTCCACGGACACGAAAACGACTGTCTCGCCGCGTGACTCGCCTTCGCGGCGGGCGTCGTCCAACGCGGCGTCGGACGGTGTGTCGCGGGTGATCCAGGAGGGCTTGCCGACTTCGACGTGGTGGCCGCCGACACGTCCCGACACGCCGCATCCGGCCACCGAGGCGAAATCGGCGACCGGAGCCGGGGCCGGCGACGCCGCGACGATGGCGGTTGCCACGGCATGCTCGGAGGCCGCTTCCACGGCGGCGGCCAGCGCCAGGACCTCCGCGGAATCGCGCCCGGCGGCCGTCGTCACCGTGCTTACCCGCAACTGGCCGACGGTCAAGGTGCCGGTCTTGTCGAACACCACCGTGTCGATGCCATGGATGGTTTCCAGCGCCCGGTAACCCTTGATGAAGATTCCCAGCTGCGCACCCCGCCCGGAGGCCACCATCATCGCCGTCGGGGTGGCCAGCCCCAGCGCGCACGGGCAGGCGATTACCAGCACCCCGAGCGTCACCGAGAATGCCCGGTCCGCGCCGGCCCCGCTGAGCAGCCAGCACCCACCGGCCACGATCGCGATGGCAAAGACCACCGGCACGAACACCGCGGAGATCCGGTCGGCCAGGCGTTGCGCGCCGGCCTTCTGCGCCTGTGCTTCCTCGACGAGGCGAACCATCGCGGCGAACTGGGTGTCCGCGCCCACGGCGGTGGCCTCGATGACCAGGCGGCCGTCCAGCACGACGGTGCCGCCCAGGACCGGGGAGTCCGGAGCCGACCGGACCGGCTTGGCCTCGCCGGTCATCGCGCTCATGTCGATTGCCGCGGCGCCGTCGAGGACGACCCCGTCGGCGGCGATGGTTTCGCCGGGACGGGTCACGAAGCGCTGTTGCCTTTTGAGTTCGCCGGCCGGGATCACCAGTTCGGCTCCGTCGGGCAGCAGCACCGTCACATCCTTGGCGCCCAGCGCGGCCAGCGCGCGCAACGCGCTGCCGGCCTTGGATTTGGCGCGGGCTTCGAAGTACCGGCCGGCCAGGACGAAGACCGTGACTCCGGCGGCGACCTCGAGATAGATGGAGTCGCTGTTGAGGATCGCCTGCCAGATTCCGCTGCTTTCCCGCGGATGCTTGTCGACGAACACCGTCGACAGCGACCAGGCGGTGGCCGCCGTGATGCCCACCGAGATGAGCGTTTCCATCGACGCGGTCCGGTGCCGCGCGTTTCGCAGCGCCACCGAGTGGAAGGGCCAGGCGGCCCACGTCACGATGGGGGCGGCCAGCGCGGTCAGCACAAACCCCCAGCCGGGGAACCTGGCGCTGGGCACGAGCGCGCACATGGTCGACAGATCGGCCAGCGGCACGAAGAGCACCGCCGCCACCAGCAGCCGCCACAACAGTTTGCGGGCATGCTCGGCGTCGGGATCGCGCTCGTCGGTGGCCGACTCCGCATGCGGGACCGCGTGGTATCCGGCGCTCTCGACCACCTGGCACAGCTCGTCGACCGCGTGGCCGACGGCATCGATCGTGGCGACGCGGGTGGCGAAGTTGACCGATGCCCGCACCCCGGGAACCTTGTTCAGCTTCGTTTCGACCCGGCTCGCGCAGGCGGCGCAGGACATTCCGGCGATATCGAGCTGGATATATGTCGGCGACGGCCGGGCGGAGCCGAGGTCGGAGTCCCCCACAACTGGAGCCGCCACGGCCCTCCTCGGATTGGCTTGGATTGGCTTGGGTTGGTGTTTGTGCCCTTGTCAGCCTACAAGTCGGACACCGGCGGCAATCGGTTCCCGCTATCGGGAAGGCTCGTTGACCAGTGCGTACAGCCGCCACCGGCCCGGCACACCTTTGAGATCGTGGTCACCGCGCTCGGCGAAGCTGTGCTTGGAGCCGGTGACGATGTCGCGCACCGTCGAGGACACCAGCACTTCACCGGGTTCGGCGAGCGCCATGACCCGCGCGCCGATGTGCACGGCCATGCCGGCGACGTCGCCGTGGTGGCCTTTCCGGGCGCCGCGTACCTCGACTTCACCGGCGTGGATGCCGACTCTGACCTCGATGCCGAGTACCCGGACCGCGCCAACGACGTCGGCGGCGCAGGCGATCGCCGCGCTGGGGCTGTTGAACGTCGCGACGAAACCGTCGCCCGCGGTGTTCACCTCTTGCCCGCCGAAGCGCTGGATTTCGTGACGGACCAGAGTGTCGTGGTTGTCGAGCAGGTCGCGCCATCGATCGTCACCGAGGGTGGCCGCACGTTGGGTCGAGCCGACGATGTCGGTGAACATGATCGTGGTGAGCACCCGCTCGGTGAGCGAGCCGCGCACCCCGGTGATGAACTCCTCGACCTCGTCGAGCAGCGCCGCGGTGTCGCCGACCCAGTACAGCGAATCGGAGCCGGGTAGCTCGACGAAGCGTGATCCGGCGATGTGCGCAGCAAGGTAACGGCCGTGTTCGACCGGCACGTATCTCGAACGCGCACGATGCAGGATCAGCGTGGGCGCGGTGATGTGTGGCAGGCAGTCGCGCGCGTCGGAGTCGCGCACGGCGTTGTTGAAGGCCCGAGCCGCGCTCGGCGATGCCGCCCGGTTGCCCGCCAGATCCCACCATGAGCGGAAAGCGATGTCCCGGGCCACGCTGGGAGCCAGGATGCGCAGCACGTCAAAGCCCTGCTCGACGGCATCCGGCTCCACCGCGACGGTGAGGAATGGGTCGGCTGTCTTCGAGTCGATTCCGATCTCATAGTCGGGCGCCCGCATCGTGCGTGCTGAGCCGTCGACGATCACCAGGCTCTGCACCCGTTCGGGATAGCGGGCGGCGAAAAGCAGCGCCGTCGTCGCGGTGAAGCCGGACCCGAAGACCGTGGCTCGCTCGCATCCCACGGCATCCATGACCGCGACCGCGTCCTCGGCCCAGAACTTGGGGCCGAGCAGCTCCGCCGACGGAACGCGAGACGACAGGCCGACCCCTCGATGGTCGAATCGGATCAGCCGGCTGAACGAGGCCAGCCGCCGGTGAAAGCGGTACATCGACGGCTCGGCGTCGATCGTGTCGACCGGAATGGTCGGCCCCGGCACGACGAGCAGGTCGATCGGACCATCGCCGAGCACCTGGTAGGCGATGTCCAGTTCGCCGCACTTGGCGTAGCGGGTCCTGGGAGTGGGGGACACCTCGGACACGGCTACCCGCTGACGATCGGGACGAGATAGCGGGCGGCGTAGTCGCGGACGGCCGCGTCGTCGGAGGTGTCGAGGCGGTCGGTGGGGAACATGATGATGCCGACCGCGACCCGCAGCAGGATGTCGGCGATGTTAGCGAGGTCGGAGTCGGGCATGCCGGCACCGCAGCGCCGCAGCGTGCGGGCGATCCCGTCGGCGAATTGGCCGATCGGGAACACATGCGATCGGGAGAACCTGCCGAACAGCTCGGGTTCGCTCTCGGCGATGCGCGCATACAGCGGCGAGTCTTTGATCAGTCGCACCCCGAGGGTGAACGCCTCGATCACCGCCTGCTGTGGATCGAGGCCGTCGGTGGCGTTGTCGAGCGTGGTGAAGAACCGTTCGGCTTCGCGGCGCACGACGCGTTCGAAGAGTTCGTCCTTGGTGGGGAAGCGTCGATAGATGGTGCTGCGGCTCACTCCGGCGCGCGCCGCGACGTCTTCGATGTTGGCCCGGCGCAGGCCGTAGGTTTCGAACACCGTGCGGGCGGTGTCCAGGATGGTTCGGTCCAGGTCGGTGATCGACTCGGCCGTGTCGGTGCTCGTTTCGGCGCCCATCCTGGACTGCATGATAGTTCGGCCCTGCCTTCGAGATTGCCGTGGCGGCTGTGGCACGCCCAGATCAACGACCGTCGCGGCAATTTCGATACCGCGTTGCCGACGTCCATCTAGCCCGCTACTTTGATACAAAGAAACAGAATTGTGTCACTGCTTCGTCAGGTTGCGGCGCGGAGGACCGATGACGGCTGAATTGACCGCCGGCGCGAGATTCGACACCGGTGTGCGGGAAGCGGTGCCGGTGCTCGTCGAGCAACCCGCTGACCACACCGCGTCGCCGCGGCTGGGCCCGGATTCGCTGATCTGGAAGTTCTACGGCGACTACCGCACCCAAATCTTCGGCTTCCAGCGCGTCGCGGGCACCGAAAACTGCATCGAGCAGCTCGCTCAGGGGGTCTTCGATCATTCGGTGATCTTCAGCGACACCGTGGGCAGGGCCCGGCGGACGGCGCCGCCACTGATGAAAACGGTGTACTCCGAGGATCCCGCCGCCTGGGGCGGCACGGTGCGTGACTTCCACAAGTCGATCAAAGGCACCATCAGCGACGGCTCGAGGTATCACGCGCTTAACCCGGAGTTGTTCTACTGGGCCCATGCCACCTTCGTCGACCAGATCCTGTACACGGCGGACATGTTCATCCGGCGGCTGACCCGCGCCGAGAAGGAGCAGATCTTCGAGGAAAGCAAGACCTGGTATCGCCTTTACGGCGTCAGCGATCGCGGCCAGCCCCAGACCTACGACGAGTTCTGCGCCTACTGGGAGGGCATGCTCGAGCGGTTCGTCCCGCACCAGACGGTCCGGTACGGCACCGGTTACCTGCGCAAAGGGATACCCGGTCCACGCAAGGTTCCCGGCCCGATCTGGAAGGTCTTGTCTGCGCCACTGAACGCCTACACCCGGGTGGTCATCGTGGGAACGTTGCCGCCGCAAATGCGCGACGTCTGCGACCTGGACTGGGATGCCAGGAAGGAGAAGCGATACCAGCGGTTCGCGGCGCTGGTCCGGGCGGTGAATCCGCTGATCAACCGGCTACCGCTGAGGTGGGTCTACGCGCCTTGGGCAGCCGATGCGTGGGCCCGTTGCGGCGTCGACCCGCGCACGCTGCACAACCGCCGCGCGACAGGGTAGAACCCCGCAGACGGGAGCCCGTTGCACCGCGATGGCGGTCGTGAGCCAAGATTGCCAAGATAGGCAAGATAGTGAAAACGCAACTGGGAGATCTGGTCGGATGAGTCGGGCAACGCAGGCGGTTACGAAGGTCTTTGAACAGGCCTTCGAACAGGCCGGCACCAGACTGGCCAACCCGGCGCGCCTATCGGATCCCGACAAACTGCGCGGCGCCGTCTCCGGCAAGACGGTGTTGGTGACCGGCGCGTCCTACGGTATCGGCGAAGCGACCGCCCGCAAACTGGCCGCGGCGGGAGCGACCGTGCTGATCGTGGCCCGATCGGCCGACCGGCTCGACGACGTCGCCGCGGCCATCAACGCCGGCGGCGGCGCGGCGATCGCCTATCCGGCCGATCTCACCGACGAGGCCGCCGTCAGCGTACTGACCAAGCACATCAACGAGAACCACGGTCCGCTGGACATCGTGGTGAGCAACGCGGGCAAGTCGCTGCGTCGGTCGCTGCACGACCAGTACGACCGGCCGCACGACTTCCAGCGCACCATCGACATCAATTACCTGGGGCCGATCTGGCTGTTGCTGGGACTGCTGCCGGCGATGCGTGAGGCGGGCCGCGGGCACATCGTCAACGTCTCCAGCGTCGGAGTACGCGTGGTGCCCGGCCCGCAATGGGGGGCCTACCAGGCCTCCAAGGGAGCCTTCGATCGCTGGCTGCGCAGCGTTTCACCGGAGTTGCATGTCGACGGTGTGGATGTGACTACGGTCTACTTTGCGCTGGTGCGCACCCGGATGATCGAGCCCACACCCATCCTCGGGCGACTTCCCGGCCTGTATCCCGATGAGGCCGCCGACGCCATCGCCAAGGCGATCATCGAGCGGCCCCGAACCAACGAGCCACCCTGGCTCTGGCCCGCCGAACTTGCCTCGGTGTTGCTGGCCGGACCGGCCGAACGCGCCGCAGGATTGTGGCATCGTCGGTTCTTCGCCGGCTCGGCCCGGACGGAAAGGTGACGATGGTCAGCAGCGTGGTCGGCACGGCGGCTCGGGCGGTGCTGTTCTCCGGACTGCTCAGTCCGCCTGCCCCGGTCGCGCTGTTGCGCCTGGCCCGCGAGCTGTATCGCGGCGGCATGAATCTGTACACCCTGCTTGCGGTTGCCGCGGCGCGATGGCCGGACCGGACCGCGATCATCGACGACGACGGCGCGCTGAGTTACCGCGAGCTGCAGTCGATGACCGAATCGATTGCCCACGAGCTCTCGGATACCGGCGCCGGGGCCGGGCAGGCGATGGGCGTGATGTGCCGCAACGGCCGCAATTTCGTCACGTCGGTGTTCGCGGCGAGCCTGGTGGGCGCCGACGTGGTGTTGGTGAACACCGAATTCCGCAGCACTGCGTTGGCGGCCGCGCTGAATTCCCACCAAATCCGAATAATGCTGTGCGACAAGGAATTCATCGACCAAGTCGCCGAAACCGGCAAGCCGGCAACGGTAATCGATCCGCAGACGGTCACCACCATGCGCGGTGGTGCGCGGCCCGAGGTTGTCGCGTCGGGTCGGATCATCCTGTTGACTTCGGGTACGACGGGCGTGCCCAAGGGGGTGCCACGCACCCCCAAGGTGAGTTCGGGCGTGGGCGTCGGCGTGACAGTTCTGGAGCGCACCCGGCTGCGGGTCGGCTCGCGGATGGCCTTGGCCACGCCGATGTTTCACGGGTTGGGCTTCGGCATGCTCGCACTGACCATCGGCCTCGGCGGCACGGTGCTGACCCGGCGACGCTTCGATGCCGAAGCCGCTCTTGCCCAGGCATCGCTACATCGGGCCGACGCGCTGAGCGCGGTCCCGGTCATGCTTTCCCGCATTCTGGATCTGCCCCAGCGGGTACGGGCGCGAAACCCGGTTCCGTGCCTGCGGGTGGTGATCTCCAGCGGGGACCGGCTCGATCCGGGGCTGGCGCAACGGTTCATGGAGACCTACGGTGACATCCTCTACAACCTGTACGGCTCCACCGAGGTCGGCATCGGATCCTTGGCCACACCAGCCGAGTTGCGGGCCGCTCCGGAAACGGTGGGCAGGCCCGTGGCGGGTTGCCCGGTCCGCATCTTCGATCGAAGCGGTCGCCCGGTCGGGCCCCGGGTCACCGGACGCATCTTCGTCGGCGGTGAACTGAAATCCGACGGCTATACCGGCGGGGGCGGCAAAGTCGTCATCGACGGCATGGCCAGTACCGGCGACATGGGCTACCTCGACGAGTCCGGCCGGCTGTACATCGTTGGGCGAGAAGACGACATGATCCTCTCGGGTGGCGAGAATGTCTATCCGCGTGCCCTGGAAAACGCTCTCGCCCAACATCCCGACATCGCCGAGAACGCGGTCATCGGTGTTCCCGACGAACGGTTCGGTCATCGGTTGGCCGCGTTCATCGTCCCCCGGGCGGACCGCGACATCGACCCGGAAGAGATCCGGGAGTACGTGAAGGGCAGGGTTTCTCGATTCGAGCAGCCCAGAGACATTCACGTCGTCAGCCGCATCCCGCGCAATACGACCGGCAAGGTGCTGCGCAAGGAGCTGATGAGCATCGCCGGCCCCGAATCTCACTCCTGATCGTCGTCCTGCGCGACGCCGATGGTGTTAGCCAACCACTTCGGCGCGATCACCGAGACCACGGTGGCTCCGGCGGTGGCGCCGAACACGCCCGTCCAGGCGACTGGGCCCAGCGGTGTGCATCCGAAAAAGTGGCTGACAACCGGGGTTTGGATGATGCCCACCAAGACGGCCGCGCTGCCGAGCGCGGTCGCCACGACCAGGGGGCTGTGCCGCCGGGTCAGTAGGGTCTGCGCCAACTGGGTGGTCACCAGCGCGGTCAATCCCATTGTCGAGGTGCGGCGTTCGGTTCCCGGTGTCCAGCGGCCGATGGCCCAGGCCGCCGTCGCACCGGCTGCCGTGACCGCGCCGCGGGTGACGATCTGGCGCATCAGCGGCGCGTCGAGGGAGGGCGTCGGGCCGGTCAGCACCGCCCGCCGGTGGGCGCGACGGGCCTCTTCGGCCTCTTCCTCGGACTCGTATTCGGCCTCGTCGGGTGCGGCGTATTGCGACGTGACGGCCACGGCAAGGGCCGGGAACATGTCGGTGAGCAGGTTGACCAGCAGCAGTTGGCGGGTCCCCACCGGCGCGCGGCCGGCCCCGAACGCAGTCCCGATAATGGTGAACAGCACCTCGCCCACGTTGCCGCCGACCAGGATGGTGACCGCGTCGCGCACCCCCGCCCACATGCTGCGGCCCTCGACCAGCGCGTCGAGCAGCGCGCTCAGATCGTCGTCGGTCAAGACGATGTCGGCCGCACCGCGGGCGGCCGACGAACCGCGACCGCTCACCCCGATACCCACATCGGCCATCCGGATGGCGGCGGCATCATTGGCGCCGTCGCCCACCATCGCGGTCACCCGGCCGCAACGCTGCAGAGCGGCGACGATCTGGACCTTTTGCTCCGGGCTGACCCGGGCGAATACCGGTACGTCGGCGGCGATTTTGGCGCAGCCGTCCTCGTCGAGGTTGGCCAGTTCGGCTCCGGTCACCACTCGCACGTCTGCCGGCAGGCCCAGCTGGCGGGCGATCGCCCGCGCGGTGACCGGATGGTCGCCGGTGATCAGCACCACGTGGCGCTCGGCGTCCAGCAGCGCCTCGATCAACGGCCGCGCCGAGGGGCGCGCGGTGTCGGCCAGGCCGACATAGCCCAGCAGTTCCAGATCGTGGGCGGCGGCGTCGACGGCGTCGGCGTCGGTGTCGTCATCGTCGGCGGTGTCGTGCTCCCAGGGGCGCCGGGCGACCGCGAGCACCCGCAAGCCCTGCTCGGCGAGACTGTGCACCAGCGACTCGGCATGTTGGAGGTCGGCCTGCTCCTTTGAAGGGTCGGCGAAACGGCAGCGCGGCAAAATCGTCTCCGGGGCGCCCTTGAGCATGAGCACCGGCTGGGCGTCGTCAGCTGTCCTGCCGATGGCCGCCGCGAAGCCGCGACTGGATTCAAAGGGCACCTCGGCCACCAAAGTCCACTCCGAATCACCTTGGCTGTCAAGGGAATTCGCCGCAACCAGGATCGCCTCGTCGGTGGCGTGGGCGTGTCCTTGTCCGTCGTGGGGCTGGGTGGACGCGCGCGCGGCGGCCCGCAGCACCGCCGCCGAGCGCGGGTCGGCGGCGTCGGGGAACGACTGTTCCGGCGTGGCCGAACCCGGAATGGCGCACACCACCCGTAGCCGGTTCTCGGTCAGCGTGCCGGTCTTGTCGAAGCAGACGGTGTCGACGCGGCCCAGCGCTTCGATGGTGCGGGGGGCGCGCACCAGCGCGCCGCGCGCGGTCAGCCGCTGCGCGGCGGCCAGCTGAGACAGGGTGGCGACCAACGGCAGGCCCTCGGGCACGGCGGCGACCGCGATCGCGACGCCGTCGGCGACCGCCTGACGCAGCGACGCTCGCCGCAGTAGCGCCAGGCCGGTCACCGCGGCACCGCCGGCGAGCGTCAGCGGCAGGACCTTGCTGGTCAGTTCCCGTAGCCGGGCCTGCACCCCGGCCGAGGTCTCGACGTCGGCGACCGCGGTGATGGCCCGGTGCGCCGCGGTACCGACGCCGGTGGCCACCACGATGGCCCGGGCGTGCCCGGCCACGATGGTGCTGCCCTCGAACAGCATGCTGGCCCGGTCGTCGTCGTTGACGGCGACGGGGTCCACCTGCTTACCGACCGGCAACGACTCACCGGTGAGCAGGGATTCGTCGACCTCGAGGTCCTCGGCCACCAACACCCGGGCGTCCGCCGGTACCACCTCTGGTGCGGCCAGGTCGATGACATCGCCGGTGCGTAGCGATTTCGCCGACACGGTGACCGTCCGGGTCGCGGTACGGGCCGCCTCCAGCCGGCGCCGGGTGGTCGCGACCGCCGGGACCACCACGCGGCGCACCAACTGGGCCTGCTCGGCGAACAACTCGGCCGCCGCGGCCTCGGCCCGCAGCCGTTGCGCTCCACCGGTGATCGCGTTGATCGTCATCACGCCCGCGACCAGCAGCGCATCGACGTTGCTGCCGACGATCGCCGAGGCCGCCGCCCCGACAGCCAGGATCGGAGTCAGCGGATCGGCGAGCTCGTGCCGGGTGGCGGCCGCCAGCTTCACCAGGTTCCTCGCCGGTTTGCGCAGCGGCGCCAGAACCGGGGTGTAGGAGAGGTCGTCCAGGCGGCGCCGCCATTCCGGGGTGCCAGGCTCGTCCGCCAACGGCCGGGACCCCCCGGCCAGGCGCGAATAGACGATCTCGGGGTCCAGGGCGTGCCAGGCCGTCAACGGTTGCGGGGTGGGATCGGGCAGCCGCAGCACCTTGCCGGCCGAGAACGCTCCCGACACCAAAGCGGTTGCGGCAGCGGCATTGACGGGGTTGAACCAGCGTCGCAACGAGAGCGGATTGGTGGTGCGCCGCGGATCACCGGTGACCAGCAGCAGGCCGGCCAGGGTGGTGCCGCCCTGAGCGAGGCGCACCGCGGATTCGCTGGCCGACCGCGCCACCGGCAGCGCCGACAGAATTCGCACCGCGGCGGCGAGATCGGTGCCGGTGATGATGTCCGCCGTCCACGGCGTCGCCGCGCGGGGATCATCGAGGGCCACCCCGACGTCGGCGATGGCCAGCGCGGCCAACGTATCGGTGGAGGCGAAATCGCGGTGCAACGCGGTGATCAGCAGCACCGGGCCGCGATCCGCCCGCAGTTCGCGCACCAACCTCAGCAGCGGCGTGCCGGGCGGATGCGTCGCGCCGACGCTGGCGGCCAGATCCTCGGTGCCGGCGACGTGGCGCAAAATCACCCGTGCTCCGGTCCGGTGGGCGGTCTGCAGCAACGCGATCGCGTACGGGTCGACCTCCCATCCGACGTCCACGCTGCCTACGGTCTCGCCGTCGACAATCAGGTCGGCACGTTCCAGACCCTGCGCCGGAGCCGCCGACGGCCCTTGTGCCCGAACCCATTTCAACCGCGCGCCGGTCGCGGGCAATTCGTCGGGGTCGGGTTCGGGTGCCTCCTCGCCGTGCAGCAGCGCGTCGGCAACCTCGTAGACGCGGTCGTCATCCCAGCCCGGCTCGTCGCCGCGCGCCCGCAAGACGGCTCGGTGATCACCGCGCAGCGCGGCGCCGTCGATGACAACCACTTTCACCCGATCGAGCCGCCGCAGTGCTCCCGGGTCGAGGATCAATTGCCCGGAGTTGGCCAGGCCGCGACCCAGGATCGCGGCGAACGCCTGCCGACCCAGGTGGGCCGCCTTCGGCACTCCCGCCAGGATGGCCTCGCCGGCCTCGGCGGGTCCGCCGCCGGCCAGCAGCGCGCCCACCGCTGCCACCGCCGAGCCGTTGGCGGCTTGGTCCACGTAGGTTTCGACCGGCCCGGCCATCGAGCCCTTGGCGGTGTCGATGGCGGCATCGATGGCCCCGTCGACGACGATGTGCGAGGCGTCGCCCGCGGCCGTGGCCGCCCAGTTGTGCCGGGGCACGTGCGACTCGGGACCCGCCGACGAGATGACCGGGACCACCGGCGCCTGGGGCCGGCCGGGTGAGGCGAGCTCGGGCTCGCGGACACGCCATCGTTGCCGATGCGCTGCCGCCTCGGACAGCTGCAGGCCCCGCTGGGCCAGGTTGAGCAGCGGGGTGCCGACCGATTGGCTCAATCCGGACGCCACGGCTGTCGAGGCGCTCAGCGCAAGGTCGGTGCCGACCCTGCCCAGCCGCGACTCCAGCACCGCCACCACCCGCGGTTGGTTGTTCAGCAGCGCGGCCGCCGCGCGCGCACTTCGCGGCGCGACGGGCAGCCGGGTGAACCAGCCGGTGACCGACGCCCCGAGGGCTACCACGTCCATCGCCGCCGCGGTCAACGGCACCAGAATGGCCAGCGGGTTGCCCGGGTCGGCGAAGGGCGCGGTCCGCGGTGCCGACACCGTGGAGGTCAGGTCGGCGGCGACGGCACACACCGTGTCGCGCACCTCGTCCACGACGGCGTCGCTGTCGGCATCGGCCGCGATTTCGAGCACCAGACGGCCCAACGCGCCCTCCACATGGGCCTCGGCGACTCCCGGAATCCGGCGAACCGGCTCCTCGAGCACCGCCGCATGCTCATGCCATCGGGGAAACGGCAGCAATGGATCGAGGTCCAGGTGAACCCGCCGCCCGCTGTGCCAACGCATCGGCGGCGCGAGGCGCCCGGCCCGTTCGGTAGCCGAACTCGTCATCCCGAGCGCATGTCCGGTCGAGTGAGCCGCGGCCTCCACCACCGGAACGATCAGCTCCAGCACCGGGCTGGCCAGCATCTCCACCGTGCCCGCAGCGCTGGCCACACCACTCACCCCGGCCCGCAAGGCCTGTGCTGCCCCTCCGGTGATCCCGCCGACGACGTCGGCCACACCCGGAACCTTCATTCCGCCACCTCTCAGTGCTTACCGCGGCCTACCGTGCCTTGCCCGGGCCTACCGCGCCCTAATACTCGCGGCGTGTCAACGACCTGTCCACACGGCGTGCGGGTGGACCCGGCTACCGAGTTGACGGCAAACCGAACGAGCTAAACAGGCTCGGATCGAGAAACACGGTCATCGCGGCGATCCCGGTGGCACCCAGGGTCAGGATATGCACGGAATGAGCCCGCATCAGGTTATCGTCAGCGCGGTGGTACTCAGCAGCCGCGGGTTGTCCGTTGGCGGCCGTCGGGACCATGGCGAGGTCGCCGGTCGCGGAATAGCTGAGTCGACCGGTCGCCGCCGAAAGGACCACGCGGGTCGGATATTCGAGCGACGAAATTCGCCGCTACAGAATGCGGTGGTTCGCCCGGCCAACGTGATAGCCGGTGGGGAATGACTTTTCGATGACCTGCAGTCGATGGTCGACCCTGGACTCGAGTTCAAGAACCACGCAGCCATCACCGACGGCCTTGGATTCGAGAACTATGTACCTTTGACCCCCACCGTTGATATCGGTGATCGGGTCACCAGAGTGCAAATTTTCGACGGCCACCAATTCAGGGGTTCCGTGTGACTCCACGCAACACACAGTAAGCCAATTCAGTGCACCAGGGAACACCCGCAGTGTTGGCGCGACTTCGGGTGCCGGTGGGCAGTCGAGCTTGAGCTGTTGCGTTCCAGCTCATGGCGGGACAAGGCGTCCAGTTTGGTAGTCCGGTGCAGATTCATAACGATGGGACCGGAACATTCCTACCCGGGGGCTGTCGAGTCCCCGTTACGCTGAATTCTCGCCGACTTTCTCGGTGGCGCTCCGACGGGAGAGGTAGCGATGGCATTTGTGATCGCGTCACCGGAAATGGTTGCGGCGGCCGCGACGGATCTCGCGGGCATCCGCGCGGCGATCAGCTCGGCCAACGCCGCCGCCGCCATCCCGACCACGGGTGTGTTGGCCGCCGGGGCCGACGAGGTGTCGGCAGTCATCGCCGCGCTGTTCGATTCGCACGCGCAGGCGTATCAGGCGGTGAGTGCCCAGGCGGTCGATTTCCACGACCAATTCGTGCGGGCGCTCGGCGCGGGTGCGACGTCCTACGCGGGCGCCGAAGCAGCCAACGCGTCGCCGCTCCAGGCTTTGCAGACCCTGGAGCAGAACGTGCTCAACGCGGTCAATGCGCCCGCTCAGGCCATGCTGGGCCGCCCGCTGATCGGCAATGGCACCAACGGTCTACCCAACACCGGGCAGGACGGCGGGCCGGGTGGCCTGCTTTACGGCAACGGCGGCAACGGCGGCTCCGGCGGGCCGGGTCAGCTTGGCGGCAATGGCGGGTCGGCCGGACTGATCGGCAACGGCGGGGCGGGAGGGGCCGGCGGTCCGGGCACGGTCGCCTCGGTGGTCGGAAAGGCGGGCGGGGCAGGCGGCAGCGGCGGATGGCTATTCGGCAACGGAGGCGCCGGGGGGCCGGGCGGCGTGGGTGCGATCGCCGTGGGCGCCAATGGCGGGTCAGGTGGTGACGGCGGCAATGCCGTCGGGTTGTTCGGCAACGGTGGGCCCGGCGGGGCGGGCGGGGTCAGCGGGCCAGGAGCTAACAGCGGCAACGGGGGGAATGGCGGCGACGGGGGCCAGGCGGGCCTGTTAGGGGACGGCGGGGCCGGCGGTGACGGCGGTATCGGCGCCGACAACGGAGGCCGTGGCGGTGCCGGTGGAATAGGCGGGCTGGTGGGTGACGGCGGTGTTGGCGGGGCTGGCGGCTTCGGCAGCAACGACAACGGCGGTGGCGGCGGCAACGGTGGCAACGGCGGCCTGATAGGTACCGGCGGCGCCGGCGGAGCTGGCGGCGTTGCGGGCGTCAACGGAGACGGCGGTGCCGGCGGCACCGGCGGCAGGGGCGGTGGGATGCTCGGCGATGGCGGCGCCGGCGGGGACGCCGGCCTCGGCTCCAACGCGGGGCCTGCCGGCAACGGTGGCGACGCCGGATTCTTCGGTAACGGCGGCACCGGCGGCGACGGGCAGTACGGGACTGCCGGCACCTCGTCGGCCGGTGGTGTCGGCGGTAACGGCGGCATCGTCATCGGCAACGGCGGCAACGGCGGCGCGGGCGGAATGGGCGACCCGGGCGGCAAAGGCGGTAACGGTGGCAACGCGATCGGTTTGGTCGGCCAGGGCGGAGCCGGCGGCGCCGGGGGGATGGGCCTCGGCGGCATCAGCGGTGGCGGCGGTGGTGATGGGGGCACCGCGGGGTTCATCGGCTGGGGCGGCGCCGGTGGCAATGCCGGCACGAGCATCGGACAGCCCGCCGCCGGCGGCAACGGCGGCAACGCCCGGTGGATCGGCGACGGCGGCGACGGCGGGGGCGGCATTTTCGGCGGGCCGGGAGGCGCCGGCGGCAAGGGCGGCACCGTCTACGGCTCCGACGGTGCCGCAGGGGCAAGCTAGTCGGCGTCAGTGCGGCGTTGCTTGAAGAACACGCTGACGCGGGAGATCAGCCCGTCGTCGTTCTGCTCGAAAAGGATGCATTCGGGCCATTCGGCCGGAGCGCCGTCGATCTTGAAGGCCTCGGTCAACTCGACGTAGGACAGCCGCGCATGCACCCTCGAGACCCGCTGCACCCGCAGCCGGTGGCCTTTGAGATTGGTGAGCACCTTGCGCAGATAGGTGACATAGTGCTGTTTGCCCTCGATGACGTCGCAAAACGGGCCCTCCCGCGTCAGGCCGTCGTCGGCGATGGTGGCGGCCAGGCCATCCCAATCATGAGCGGCCAGGCAGGCCAGGTAACGCTCGACGACTCCTGCGCCGGTCTCGGTCATGCCGTTGGCTCCACGAAAAAACAGTAAGGCAACGCGCTGGGGCTAGAAAGCCGAGAAATGTGCGTTCGCCCAACCCGCCACCCCCGCGGCGGCGACCCGGGCAAGAATGGTGCGATGAGTAGCCCCAGCGGACCGGAGTCGCCGGCCGAAGCGCCGACCTGTTACCGGCATCCGGGCCGCCCGGCGTATGTGCGCTGCAACCGTTGCGAGCGGCACATCTGCGCGGACTGCATGCGCGACGCCGCCGTCGGACACCAATGTGTGCAGTGCGTCGAAGCGGGTGCCCGGACCGTTCGACAGCCGCGGACCCACTTCGGCGGTCGGCAGCGGTCGGCCACGCCGGTGGTCACCTACACGCTGATCGTGATCAACGTGCTGGCTTTCGTCGTGCAGATGTCGTCGGGGACGTTGGAAAAGCAGCTGGCCCTGTGGTCACCCGCGGTGGCCGAAGGCCAGCTGTACCGCCTGGCGACCTCGGCGTTCCTGCATTACGGCGCGACGCATCTGCTGCTGAACATGTGGGCGCTGTATGTCGTAGGCCCACCGCTCGAAATATGGCTGGGACGAACACGTTTCGGCGCGCTGTACGCCCTGAGCGGGCTGGGCGGGTCGGTGCTGGTCTACCTGCTGTCGCCGCTGAGCACGGCGACCGCGGGCGCATCGGGAGCAATCTTCGGCCTGTTCGGTGCCACCTTCGTGGTAGGAAAACGGCTGGCCCTCGACGTGCGCTGGGTCGTCGCGATCATTGCGATCAATTTGGCCTTCACCTTCGTCGTTCCGGCGGTCAGCTCACAACTGATCAGCTGGCAGGGACACGTGGGCGGACTGGTCACCGGTGGGCTGGTCGCGGCGGCCTACGTCTACCCGCCGCGGGAACGCCGGAACAGGGTCCAAGTCGCTGCGACGATCGTTGTTCTGATTGTGTTGGCCGGGCTGACCTGGTGGCGCACCGCTAGTCTGCTCGCGGCGTTTTCGGCATGAGCTGGTGGGTGGCGTGCGCCGAGCGGACGTTGTCCGAATCGGTACCGGCGCCGCCGGATCGGGTCCGCGATTTCTACGTGAACCTGGACAACATCAAGCGCGCGCACCCACTGATCGTGTCCGTTCAGCCGACAGGCCGCCACGAAACCGCGCAGGGTTATCTGCAGAGCTATCGAATTGTGGATCGAATCACGTTGGGGCCATTCGCTATTCAGATCAGCTACCGGGCGCGGCTGCACGTTCCCGACGACGGCGATGTCAGGACTGAGGCCGACCAGTCGCCGGGGGTCCACGTACGCGCGGCGGTGAGTTTCGAGGCGATTGACGCGGGCACCCGGCTCACCGAGCGAATTCGGATAACCGCGCCCCGGCCGCTGGCGGCGTTCACCATCCGCGAGGCGGTCAAGGCACATCGGGCGATGCTGTCCGGCATCCGCCGCCACTTCGAATGCCGCTCGGCGGGATAGGCGAGTACCCGTTGGCAGGTTCGCGCTGAATTGAGAGGCTGCGCGCTCCTTGGGAAACGGTTGTCACCTACGCAACGCGCTGCCTACGTCGACAACGTTGCGTTAGTTCACGTCAACGTTGGCAATGTATCTATACCATGTACATATCAAACATAGGAGGTCTGTCATGTCGGTGACTCAGATCGACCTCGACGACGACGCGCTGGCCGAGGTGATGCGGATTGCGGGCGTACACACCAAGAAAGAGGCCGTAAACCTCGCCATGCGCGACTACGTCGCTCGCTTTCGGCGGATCGATGCGCTGGCCAGGTCCCGCGAGCAGGCACAGAGCTGGGATTATGAGGGTTGGCTGAACGCTCGAGCTGATGAGAAGGCGGCCGGGGCTTGATCGGCTTCCTCGCGGATTCCTCCGCGGTCTGGCGGCTGCTGCGACAGCCCGACCTCGCCACGGCGTGGACCGCGCCGCTACTGAGCGGGGCCGTTGGGTCGTGTGAACCACAACGAGCCGAGTTCCGTCGATCAGCACGCAACACCGACGAGCTCGATCAGATGAACCGGACGTTTGGTGACATTTTTCCTGACGTGCCGGTGCCGAAATCCGTGTGGCGGTGGATAGATTCGGCGCAGTACCGACTGGCGGGCGCAGGAGCGGTACGTGCTTTGTCAGTGGTCGATTTGCTCATCTGCGGCACCGCCGCAGCGAGCGGACTGGTGGTCCTTCATGACGACGCCGACTACGAACTGGCACAGCGACACCTTCCCGATGTCAGAGCACGGCGCGTTACGACCAGCTGATCTCGGCGGATAGCCGCACGAGAGTACAACTGCCCTAAGTCAGCCACGAGCTAACTGCTAGTCCGCATTTCGGAGGTCTGGCGCTGATCGATCTGGCGGTTGCCATCGCCGACGGCGCAACGCCGGATGGTTCTATTCGGACTTCCACTGCGCGGTCAGCGCCGATTCGGAGAGATACTTCGTGGAGCTCCAGCCGCCGTCGACGACGATCGTCTGACCGTTGATGAAGGACCCGCCGGGGGAGCACAGGAACGCCACGGTGCTGGCGACGTCGTCGACGCTCCCCAGCCGGGTATGCGGCGTCATCTCGACGTTGATCCGTCGAAACCGCTCGTCCCGCAGCCGATCCTCGGTCATGGGTGTCTGAATGACCCCGGGAGCCACTGCGTTGCACCGTATTCCCTGCGCCCCGTATTGGCAGGCGATGTGGGTGGTCAGCGCGGTGAGGCCACCCTTGGCCGCCGAATAGGCCCCGCCGCGCATTCCGCCGACGACGGCGAACGTCGAGGTGATGTTGACGATCCCGGAGCCGGCGGGCATGTGCGGCAACACTTCGCGGGTGAGGCGAAAAGGCGCCCGCAACATCAAGTTCAGGAAGTAGTCCAGCGCCTCGTCGTCCGTCTCGTGCAGCGGCTTCGGGCTGCCCACCCCGGCGGCGTTGACCAGGAAATCGATATGACCCCAACGGGTGACCGCGACGTCGGTGATCTGCCTGGGGGCGTCGTCATCGGTCAGGTCGACGGCGTGGGTGGTCACCCGGTCCGGATCGCCAATGGCACGTGCCAGCGCGGCCAGCTTGTCGGCATTGCGTCCCGTAACCATGACCGCCATGCCCATCTCGGCAAGCCTTGTCGCGCAACCGAACCCGATCCCGCCGGTTGCCCCCGTGACGATAGCCACCTGCATCTCACTGCTCGCTTTTCATCAGTGCCGCCTTGATCTGGTGCTTGAGGACCTTGCCCGCGTCGTTCTTCGGCAGGACATCCCAGATCACCACCTGTTCGGGGACTTTGAACCGCGCCACGCCGGCGGCCTCGAGGAAGCTGCGCAATCCGGCGACGTCCGGGCCCGGCGGGTGGGTGGGTACGACGACGGCACAGGCCCGTTCCCCGGTGCGCTCGTCGGGCAGTCCGACCATCGCGATCTCGGCGATGCCTGGATGGTTGACCAGGATGTCCTCGACTTCCTTCGGTGAGATGTTTTCACCGTTGCGGATGATGACGTCCTTGGCGCGCCCGGTGATCACCAGGTAGTCGTCGTCGGCCCAGCGCCCGAGGTCTCCGGTTCGGAAATAGCCGTCGGCGTCGAAGGATCCGTCCTCGTCGTCGGGGTGCTGGTAGCCGGCCAGCATCTGCGGGCCGCGTACCAGGATCTCGCCGGACACCAGCTTGACGTCGGCGAGGCCGACCCGGCCGTCGGTCTCGGCGGCGTGGTCGGAGTCATCCGGTGAGCCTACGGTGCTGACCGGCACCTCTGTCGAGCCGTACACCCGGGTGACGACGGCAGGGTCGAAATACTCTGCGGCGCTGCGAATCAGCGACGGCGATACGGATGCGCCGCCGCACACGAACAGCTTCAGGTCGGGCAGCCTGACATCGGCTCGTTGCGCGGCGGCGAGCAGTTGCTCCAAAAATGGAGTGGCGCCGGCCATATGGCTGCAGCGCTCGGCCCGCATGAGCCGCAGCGCATCCTCGGCGTTCCACCGGTCCATCAGTACCGCGGTCGTACCCAGCAGCAGCGGGCCTTCGAACGCATAGATGGAGCCGCCGATGTGGGCGATCGGTGACGCAACCAGGAACGCGTCGCCCGGCTCGATCAGCCAGTGTTCACCGATTTGACGGATCAACGCATGAATCGAGTTATGAGTGTGCAGTACGCCTTTCGCGCGTCCGGTGGTTCCAGACGTGTACAGGATCATCCGGACGGCATCAGAATCCAGTTCGGGCAGCCGAGTTTCCGGCGTCGGATCGGTGAACAGCGACTGGAAGGCAATCTGAGTGGTATCGCAATCCCCGCGCAGCACGACGACAGAGGGCGGCGACGCCAGCTCGGCGATCACCCGGCGCACCATCGACGGGTAGTCCTGGTTGCCGAAAAGCCAAGGAACAAAGACCATTCGGCTGTCGGAGTCATCGAGGATGAAACGCAGCTCACGATCGCGCAAGGACGGCAGGATCGGGTTGGCCACCATCCCCGCCAGCGTTGCGGCCAGGTAGATCACCGCGGCCTCGTGCCAGTTGGGCAGCATGAACGACACGACACTGTGCGGAGGCAACCGCGCGTTGAGCGCGTGTGCCAGCGTAGTCGCCTGGTGGTGCAGGGTTTCGCAATCCAGCCGCTGATCGCCGTCGACCAGCGCCACCCGGTGCGGAGTGTTCCGCGCGGCCCGGCGCAGCGCATCGGCCAGCGTTTCTCCCACCCACCAACCGCGTGCGTACGCCTCGGCGGCGCGTTCGTCGTCCCAACGGATCCATCGGCCGTCGATCAGCTTCCGGTGTGCGGCCACGGTCAGCCGCGCATCCGCCGCATCGTCATCGAGTGACGAAACCGCGACGCGGGGTGGGTGTTGAGTGTGACCTGGGCGACCCGCCCGTCGGACGCGGTGTAGGTGCGCCGCACTTGCAGGGCGGGCGTACTCGGTTCGACGTCGAGGCCGTCTGCCAGCGCCGGTGAAATGAGGACCGCCGCGATCTCTTGATGAACCTCGACGATACTGAGCCCGAAAAGATCTTCGATCAGCGGGAAAATGGGACCGTGGTGGCGCTGCAGCAGCCTGCCGACCGCGGCGAACGCCCGGTTGATGTAGTACTCGGTGCGGCACAGCGCAATACCGGCGGCCTCGGCACCTTCAGTAAGCCGGAAGCCGCGGACGGCCAGCCACTGCTCACCGCCGGCCAGCCCGGTGCGGTCCGCCAACTCGTCGTCGACGGTGACCATGGCGATGGATTCGATCGCGAACCGAGTACCGGTGGCGAACGCGAGCAGGTCGTTGATCGACATGACGTGCTGCACATAAGAATCGGCCGACGGCCGCGGCATGACAAGCGTTCCGGTGCGTGGCCGCGACGCCACCAGGTTGTCGTCGCGCAGGCGTCGCAGTGCCTCGCGAACGGTGTAGCGGCTCACCGCGAACCGCTCGCACAACTCGTGTTCGGTCGGTAACTGCGACCCCACCGGATACACACCGTCGACGATCTCTTTGCGTAACGTGCGCGCCACCTGCAGATAGCGGTGGTCGATGACCTTGGGTTCGGACAACGTTGGCGTCCTTCAGGATTCCCGGCGCAAGGCCAGTACGCTGCCGTCGGCGTCCGCGGACACATACAGGGCGCCGTCGGGCCCGGCGGCGATGCCGGCGAACGGACCCTGTGGTCCGGAGAACGGCGGCATCCCGCGCAGCGGCTTGGGTATGACCCCCGGTGGAGCACCGACCGGCAGATCCGACGCGATGGTGTGCCGGGCGCCGCCGTCGAGGTCGAATCGGACGACTTCCTGCGCACCGGCGTCGACGACATAGATGTGCCGGTCGAGCGCCAGGATGCCCTGGGGACGCTGCAGCCCGTCCAGGACTATGCCGGTGCCACCGATACCACGCACCCGACCGGCTCCGGCCTCGGAAACCAGGCAGGTTCCGTCGGCGGCGATCGTCACCCCAATCGGCTCGCTCAGACCCGAGGCCAGCACGTCGACCCGGTCGCGGCCGATCGACAGCACCCGTCCGGTTCCCAGCTCGGCCGCCACCACGGCGCCGGACGGAGCCACCGCCACGCCATAGAGTTGGTCGAAACCAGTTGCCAGAACATCGCTTTCACCGTCATCCGGCCGGTACCGGGCCACCTCGCCGTTGGACGTGGTGACCACGAATTCCTGTGGGCCCACGGCCGTCACACCTCGCAGGAAGCCGGGATATCCTGCGGTGAACAGCATTCCGGAGGCTCGTAGTGCGCCGTTCTCGGACAAGCAGTAGAAGTGGGTTCCGTCGGCGATGTAGAGATTGCCGCCGGCGCCGACCGACAGATCCAGCGGCCAGTTCAACCCACCTTCCAGCGTTGCGTGGGTGGTTCCGTCGGGAAGGATTTCGGTGATCTCGCCGGTGAAATTCGAGACGAACAGCCGCTCACCGGCGAAAGTCAGGTTGTCCAGACCGGGATTCAGCGTCGCCAACACCGCGCGGTCGCCGCTGCGGGGATCGATTCGCAGCACCTGCCCGGTGCGCGCCTGGGTGGAGACGAGGCAGCCGTCGGAATCGAATTTCACCGCGTCGGGAACGCCGAGGTCACCGGCCACGCATTCCGGGACGCCGCCGTCGGGATCGATGCGCCAGATCTCGTTGGCGCCCATGACCGGGAAGTACAACAACCCGTCCGGCCCGACCTCCATGGCGTTGGGTAACGGCACGTTTTCCAGCAGGACCCGCGGCTCACCACCGTCGAGGTCGAGTTCGAGCAGGCGTCCGGCTTCGCGGCATTCGCCGGCGAACAACCGGCCCCGATGAAAGGTGATCCCGTTCGCGGACGGCACGTCGTCCCGAAGCACCCGGGTGCGGCCGGCCTTGTCCCGCAGGCTGACCCGCCCGTCCATCACCTCGGTCACGTATAGGTTGCCGTCCGGGTGGAAGGCGATGTCGTCGGGTGCGACGATCTCGCCTCCCTTGGGGCTGATGGTGTCGAGTCGGCGGGTCGCCAGGTCGAGCGCGCTGATCTGGCTGCCGGTCACCTGCGCGATGTACACCCGGCCGTCCGGACCGGTGCGCAGACCGTTGGCGCCGAACAGCCGGCTGGGCGCGGTGAGCCGGGTCAGACTCCAGCCGTCGGCGACATGTGGCGGCCGCGCGGCCTGGTAGCGGCCTTGCGAGTGGGCCGTGTGGTGTCTCGGTCCGGTTCCGGCTATCACTGTTCGGACCATAGCAATCGAACAGTGGTCCAGACAATATGGCGACTGCGTTTCGAGACCGCCTTGACGCGCCGCGCCGCCTACGAGAATCATGTTCTTTCGTGGATGCACGCCGTTATCTTGTCCAGACAATTAGATGACTGACGATCTGTTGAGTTTGGCCGGACGGGTCGTGGTGGTCGCCGGTGCGGCGGGCGGCGGTATCGGCACCACCGTGACGCGCCTGGTTGCCCAGGCGGGGGCGACGGTGGTCGCGGTGAGCCGCGGGCAGGACAATCTCGACCAGCACCTGGACCCGTTGATCGCCGCGGGACTGCCCGTGCTGAAGGTGGCGGCCGATATCTCCACCGACGACGGCGTCGACACCACCATGGCGGCGGTACGGCTCGCCGACGGCGATCTGCACGGGCTGGTCAATGTCGCCGGCGGCGCCGACCCGTCGACCTGGACGCCGTCAACGCGGATCACCCGCAGCGACTGGCGCGAGCTATTCACTAGGAATCTGGAGACGATGTTCTTCATGACCCAGGCGGTGGCCGCCGAATTGCACCGCCAAAAGCGGCCGGGCTCAATCGTTTCGCTGTCCTCGATCAGCGGAATGAATACCGCGCCGTTCCATATCGCCTATGGCACCGCCAAAGCCGCGATTGTGGCGGCGACTCGCACGATGGCTCTCGAACTCGCTTGCGGCGCAACCGGAACCACCGTCCGGGTCAACGCGGTGGCACCCGGGGTCACCGAGACACCGGCTTCGCGCACCTACACCGACGAGGACCCCGACCGCGACCGCCGTGCGATCGCGATGGGACGGCGCGGACGGCCGGATGAGGTGGCCGGCGTCATTCTGTTTCTGCTGTCCGATCTTTCGAGCTATATCACCGGACAAACCCTGCTGGTCGATGGTGGCCTGAGCCTCAAGTGGGGGCATCTGGGCGCCGACAACACCTCGCTGTTTCTCAAGGACGATTCGTTTCGCGCGGCGATCAAGCGCTGGGAGGATTGAGCTGGATGACAAATTCGACGGATCTGGCCGAAACCGATGCCGAGCTGAGCGCGCCGGTCACTATCGGCGTCGAAGCCTACATTTCCGAAGACTACGTCCGCGCCGAACGGGACAAGCTGTGGCGCAGGGTATGGCAGCAGGTCGGGCGCGTCGAAGACCTGCCGAAGGTGGGCAGCTACCTGACCTACGACATTCTCGACGATTCGATCGTGGTGGTGCGCACCGCATCCGGCACCCTCAAAGCGCACCACAACGTCTGCATGCACCGCGGCCGCCGGTTGGTGGATATCCCGGCGGGCGCCAAAAGCGCATGCGGCCAGAAGAAGTCGTTCGTCTGCGGGGTTCACGGCTGGACCTACGACCGGGACGGCAACTGCATCCACATTCCCGAACAACAGGACTGGCAGGGCGCACTGACTCGAGAGAACACCCATCTGGCGCCCGTGCGCGTCGACACCTGGGGCGGTTGGATCTGGATCAACATGGATCCCGCCGCCGAGCCGTTACGCGACTATCTCGAGCCCGCCGCCACCATGCTCGACCCGTTCAACCTGCAGGACATGCGCTGCAAGTGGCGAAAGTGGCTGCATTTCCGGTGCAATTGGAAGGTCGCGATGGAAGCCTTTAACGAGACCTACCACGTCGCGACCACCCATCCGCAGTTCAACCGGTTCGGCAACTTCCGCGGCTGGGCCAGGGCGCACGGAAAACACAGCAACATCGGCTACGACGCGCCGGAAGGCCTGGAAGAAACCAAATCCAAGATCCGGCTCGGCACCGGCGCCGACGCGCGGATGTCCACGGCCGAAATGCAGCGTTACACGCTGGAGGAGACCAACGCGACCCCCACCAAGACGTTGGTGGACGCGGCACTTCGGCTGGTCGACGAGCTGCCCGAGGACACCCCCGCCGGTCAGGTGCTCGAGCATTGGCTGACCGCGGCGCGCCGTGACGACGCCGCCCGCGGCGTGATCTGGCCGGCCATCGATCCCGAACACCTGGCCGACAGCGGCACGGCCTGGCAGATCTTTCCGAATTTCCAGATCGGGCAGGGCCTTACCACCGCGCTGTGCTACAGCGCCCGACCGCACGGCTACCAACCCGACCAGTGCATCTTCGAAGCCTCCTGCTACGAGCTGTTCCCGAAAGGCGAAGAGCCGCAAACCGAATGGGTGTATGCGCCGCCCGACGACCCGGGCTGGCGCAGTGTGCTGCCGCAGGACTTCTCCAACATGGCCGCGGTTCAGCAGGGCATGAAATCGCTGGGCTTCCCCGGCCCCAAGCCCAACCCCTACATGGAACGCAGCACCGCCAACCTGCACCGCAATCTGGCCATGTATATGGGCACCGGTGCGCCACGCCAATTGACAACGGAGATGACGCGATGAAGGTCAATATCGGGCTGGGCGCGCACAACGCCCACGATTGGGACCGCGTGCTGGCCGGAGATTTCAGCCAGCCACCCGCCACCCCGGACTGGCGATGCGTCCAGGCCACGCTCGCGCTCGGTGATCTGGCCGAACCGCTGGGGTTCGACGGTATCTGGCTTCCGGAGCACTGTGGGACGCCGTACGGCATGACACCCAACCCGATTCAGGCGCTCAGCTACTTCGCCGGACGCACCGAGCGCGTCGGACTGGGCACCTTCGTGGTCGTCGCGCCCTGGTGGCATCCGGTCCGGCTGGCACACCAGATCGCCTATCTCGACATCCTGTCCAACGGGCGCTACACCACGATCGGGATCGGGCGCGGGGTGTCGAAAGGGGAGTTCGCCGCCGTCGGCGTCCCGCGGGAAGAAAGCCGCCAGCGTTTCAACGAAACCCTCGACATCCTGCAGTTGGCGTTGTCATGCGAACGGTTCGGCTACGAAGGCGAGATCTTCACGGTCCCGGAGATGTCGCTGCGCCCCGAGCCGCAAACCCGTGATCTGTTCTCCCGGATCTACAGTTCGTCGTCGACGGCCGAGTCGCTGGAGATCCTCGCCCGCCGCGGCATGGTGCCGCTGTTCGTGGGCAACAAACCGATCGAGGACGCCGGCCGGGAGGTCCAGCAGGTCAACATCTTCCGCAAAGAAGAGGGCCTGCCGCCCTGCCAGCCCAAAAACGTCATGTTCATGTACTGCACCGCCAAACCCGAAGACGCCGCCAAGTCCGAGGAGTGGATCTGGACGGCGAACCGGGATGTCACGGTGCACTACGGATTCGCCGATGCGTCGAACTTCAAGGGTGTCAAAGGCTACGAAGCCTATGCGGCCCGCGAGGCCAGCGCCACCGCCGTTCTGGCCTCGTCGGTGACAGGTGACCCCAAGAGCGCTCCCAAGACGCCGGGCTATCACGCCTCCAACCTGCTGATCGGGACACCGGAGGAAATCTTCACGCGGCTGCGCGCCGCGCAGCAGGCGTGTTCGTTCTCCGAGCTGACCATCGTCCCGCAGTTCGGCACCATGCCCTACGAGGAGGCGATGGCGAGCACCCGGCTGTTCGCCGCGGAGGTGCTGCCCGCGGCGCATGAGATGGAGGCGCCGCTGCATCCGGCGGCGCTGCCCGAAAACGCCCTGGCATGACGGCCCCTGACTGCCCGCCGACACAGACGCCGCAGGATATCGACCTCCCGGCGCTGCGAGAAAAGTACCGACGCGAGCGCGAAAAACGGTTGCGGCCGGAGGGTTCCCAGCAGTACATCGAACTCGTCGACGACTTCGCGGGGTATTACGAAACCGACCCGCATTCGCCGCCGCTGGTTCGCGATCCGATCTCGGCGGACATCGACGTGGTCGTGCTGGGCGGGGGCTTCGGCGGGCTGCTGTGCGGTGCGTATCTGAAGAAGGCCGGTGTCGACGACGTCCGGATCATCGAGTTGGGCGGCGACTTCGGCGGTGTCTGGTATTGGAACCGCTACCCCGGGCTGCAGTGCGACAACGAATCCTACTGCTACATACCGCTGCTCGAAGAACTCAACTACATGCCGAGCAAGAAGTTCGCCGACGGCACCGAGATCTACGAGCATTGCCGGCGCATCGGAAAGCACTACGGGCTCTACGATTCGGCGATCTTCTCTACCCAGGTGCGGGCCTTGCGGTGGGACAAGTCGATCAAGCGCTGGCGGGTCGGCACCAACCGTGACGACGACCTGCGGGCCCGTTTCGTGGTGATGGCCTCCGGACCGTTCCACCGGCCCAAGCTCCCAGGGATTCCCGGCATCAAGGATTTCAAGGGGCATAGCTTTCATAGTTCGCGGTGGGATTATGACTACACCGGGGGAGACAGCAACGGCGGCCTGGTCAAGCTCAGCGACAAGCGGGTCGCGGTGGTGGGCACCGGGGCAACCGCCGTCCAGATCATCCCCTACCTGGGCCGGTATGCCAAGCAGCTCTATGTCTTTCAGCGCACACCGTCGTCGGTGGGCCCGCGCAACAACACGGCCACCGATCCGGAGTGGGTGAAGTCGCTTCAGCCCGGCTGGCAGAAGGAACGGCAGCGCAACTTCCACGCCTGGACATTCGAGGGCATGGCCCTCGGCCAACCCGACTACGTCTGCGACTTCTGGACCGAGCTCGGCCGCAACACCGCCGCACGGGTGCTCGCGCTACCGGACCCTGCGGCGATGACCCCGGAGCGGTTCATGGCAATCCGGGAGGAAGAGGACTACAAAGTCATGGAGCGGCTGCGGCACCGGGTCTCCACCATCGTCGAAGAGCCCGAAACCGCCGAGGCGCTCAAGCCCTACTACCGGTTCCTGTGCAAGCGACCCTGCACCAACGACGAATACCTGCAGACCTTCAACCGACCCAATGTGACACTGGTCGACGTGTCGGCGACCAAAGGCGTACAGCGGGCCACCGAGAATGGGCTGGTGGCCAACGAAATTGAGTACGAGGTCGACTGCATCATCTACGCCAGCGGCTTCGAGATCACCACCGAGATCAGCCGCCGATATTCGATCGAGGCGATCGAAGGCCGCGACGGGCTGTCACTGTTCGACCACTGGCGCAACGGCTACCGGACCTTCCACGGGTTCATCAGCCGTGGCTTCCCCAACCAGTTCTTCACCGGGTTCACCCAGGTCGGCATTTCGGCGAATATCGCCGCCAACTACGAGCTGCAGGGCGAGCACATCGCCTACATCATCTCGCAGGCCCTGGCGCGTGGTGCGACGACGGTCGAGCCGACCCAAGAGGCGCAAGATGATTGGTGCCGGACCATAAGCGAGACGGCGATCGACAACAGCGCGTTCGACCTGGAATGCACGCCGGGCTACTACAACAACGAAGGTGGCGGCACCGAAGGTATCCGATCGCATCTGGGCGAGCCATATGGGCCGGGCTTTTACGCGTTCAGCGACCTGTTGGCGGCCTGGCGCGACCGAGGCGGCCTGGACGGCCTCGCCCTGGAGTCCTGATGAGTCAGCTCAGATTCGACGACCGGGTGGCCGTGATCACGGGGGGCGGCCGCGGCCTGGGCCGCGCCTATGCCCTGCTGCTGGCTTCCCGGGGCGCCAATGTCGTCGTCAACGACACCGGTTCCAGTCTGAGCGGCGATGGAATGGACCCCGGCCCGGCGCACCAGGTGGTGGCTGAAATCCGGGCGGCCGGTGGCGACGCCGTCGCATCCGTCGACTCGGTGGCCACCGCCGCGGGTGGCCAGGCGATCGTCCAGACGGCGCTGGACCGCTACGGGCGGATCGACGTCCTGATCCACAACGCCGGCACGGTGCGACGAGCCTCGCTGAAGGAGATGAGCTACCGGGACTTCGATTCCGTCATCGACGTGCACTTGCGCGGGGCGTTCCATGTGGTGCGGCCGGCGTTTCCGCTGATGTGCGCGGCGCGCTACGGTCGCATCGTGCTGACGTCGTCGATCGGCGGTCTGTACGGCAATCACGGCGTGGCCAACTATGCTGCCGCCAAAGCGGGCCTGGTCGGCTTGTGCAATGCGGTGGCTCTCGAAGGCGCCCCGGAAGGAGTGCTCTGCAACGTGATCGTTCCCGCGGCCGTCACGAGAATGGCTGATGGACTGGATATGTCGGTGTACCCGCCGATGGGCGCGGACCTGGTGGCGCCCGCCGTCGGGCTGCTGACTCACGAATCGTGCCCGGTCACCGGCGAGATGCTGATCGCCGTCGCCGGCCGGATCGCCAGAGCGGTGATCGCCGAATCCCGTGGCGTGCACCGGCGGTCGTGGTCGATCGAGGACGTGACCGAATGCCTCGATGACATCCGCGACCTCGCCGACCCGCTGGTGTTTCCGGTGGTGCCCGACGGTCACGGCGAACACCTCCGGTACAGCTTCGAAATCGCCACGCGCGGCACAGGTCTGCCAGATGCCTAGCAACAGCGCGGGCCCACTGCTCGGGGTGCGGGTCGTCGATCTGACCGCAATGGTGATGGGGCCCTACTGCACCCAGATCATGGCCGACATGGGCGCCGACGTGATCAAGGTGGAACCGCCGGACGGTGATGACACCCGCTACGTTTCGGTCGGGCCAGCCCGCGGCATGAGCGGGGTCTTCGTCAACGTCAACCGGGGCAAGCGCGCCATCACCGTGGACTTGCGTTCCGAGTGTGGCAAGTCGGCACTGCGCGCGCTCGTCGAACAAGCCGACGTCTTCATCCACTCGATGCGGTCCAAAGCCATCAACCGGCTCGGCTTCGGCTATCCCGAGGTGGCCGCCATCAATCCCGGCATCGTCTACACGAACTGCTACGGATACGGGCGGCGCGGACCCAACCGGGATCTGCCGGCCTACGACGACACCATCCAGGCGGCCTGCGGTTTGCCGTTCGTCCAGGAGCAGCTGACAGGTGAGGCCAATTATGTCGGAACGATTATGGCCGACAAGGTCGCCGGTCTGACCGCGCTCTACGCCACGATGATGGCCCTGTTCCACCGGGAACGCACCGGCGAAGGGCAAGAAGTGGAGGTCGGCATGTTCGAAACGATGGCCGCTTTCATGCTGGTGGAGCACGCCAACGGCGCCATGTTCGATCCGCCGTTGGGTCCGGCGGTCTATCCCCGCACGGTGGCTCCCAATCGCCGGCCATATCGAACCAGTGACGGCTACATCGCCGCGCTGATCTACAACGACAAGCACTGGGCGGCCTTCGTCGACGCGGTGCGACCGGACTGGGCCAACGGCTGTTACGCCACGCTGGAGGGACGGGCGCGCGAGATCGACACGGTGTATGCGCTACTGGCCGAGACGATTGCCCAGCGCTCCACCGCGGAATGGCTCGAGTTGTTCCGAAAGCTGGAGATACCGGCGTCGCCGTTGTCCAGTCCCGCGGCATTATTCGACGACCCGCACCTCAACGCCGTGGGCTTCTTCGAGACGGTGGACACTGTCCATGGCCCGGTGCGCTTTCCCGGTGTGCCGACCTGGTTTTCCCGAACGCCCGGCCGGGTCGCCGGCCCGGCCCCCGAATTGGGCGCACATAACGCCGAGGTGCTCGACGAACTGGGCCTGGGCGTGGAGGCCGACATCGTCGAATGAGCCCGTCCGCGCGTGTCTTCGAAGGATCTCGGCGCCGCCCTAGCTAAGCTGGCTGGGATCACGAGGAGGGGCAGCGACGTATCGGCAGCAACGACGGCGCCGGGCGGCAATACGGTCAGGGCGCGCTAACAGCGAGCACTGAGCCGGACGGAAAACATTCCGTACCGGCACGTTCGGCACCACGACGCCGTTGGGTGGCCCCGGTGGGCCGTGCCGGACGGCGAACCGTCCCGGATCGACCCGAGCGACACCGCGGCATCCCCGCGCTGGACGGGCTGCGCGCGATCGCGGTTGCCTTGGTCCTCGCCGGGCACGGCGGCATTCCCGGCATGGGCGGCGGGTTCATCGGTGTCGACATCTTCTTCGTCCTCAGCGGATTCCTGATCACCTCGCTGCTGCTCGACGAGCTGCGGCACACCGGGCGCATCAGCTTGACCGGGTTCTGGATTCGCCGTGCTCGGCGGCTGCTGCCGGCTCTGGTGTTGATGGTGCTCACCGTCACCGCGGCACGCGAATTCCTTCCTTACCAAGCGCTAACCGGTCTGCGCAGCGACGCGATCGCCGCGTTCCTGTGGATGGCCAACTGGCGGTTCGTGGCGCAGAAGACCGACTACTTCACTCAGGGCGCCCCGCCATCACCGCTGCAGCACACCTGGTCACTCGGGGTGGAGGAGCAATTCTACATCGCCTGGCCGCTGCTGCTGATCGCGGTGACCTTGCTGTTGGCGGCCCGGGCCAAACGCTACTTCGCCAAGACCACGGTGGGCCACGTCCGGTTCGCCGCCTTCGTGATCGCGACCCTGGGCGCTCTGGGCTCGGCGGCGGCGGCCATCGTCTGCGTCTCCGCGGCAACGCGTGACCGGATCTATTTCGGCACCGACACGCGCGCCCAGGCGTTGTTAATCGGCGCCGCGGCATCGGCTCTGCTGGTTCGGGATTGGGCCGCGCTGAACCGCGGCTGGTGTCTGGTCCGCAGCCGGTGGGGGCGGCGAATGGCCCGCCTGCTGCCGATCGTCGGCGTGGCCGGGTTGGCGGCGCTGACACACTTCGCGACCGGCAGCGTCGCGGAATTCCGGCACGGTCTGCTGCTCGTCGTGGCCGTGGCCGCCGTCTTCGTGGTCGCCCCGGTGGCGCTCGAGCAGCGCGGAGCGGTGGCGAGGGTGCTGGCCTGGCGGCCGTTGGTCTGGCTGGGCGCCATTTCGTACGGCGTCTATCTGTGGCACTGGCCGATCTTCTTGACGCTCAACGGTGAACGCACCGGATGGACCGGATTCCAACTGTTCGGCGTGCGCTGCGCCGCCACCGTGGCCGTGGCCGCCGCATCATGGTGGTTGATCGAACAACCCATCCGCCGCTGGCGCCCCTCAGGTGTACCGCTGCTGCCGCTGGCCGCGGCGACTGTGGCGACCGCGGCTGCGGCGACGATGCTGGTCGTGCCCGTCGCTACCGGACCCGGTCTGCGCGAAGTTGGTCTGCCCCCGGGGGTTTCGGCGGTCGCGGCGGTATCCCCGTCGCCGCCGGGCGCGGGCCATTCGGGTCCGAATCCCGGCCCGCGAGATCCCAACCGGCCGTTCACCGTTTCGGTGTTCGGTGATTCGATCGGCTGGACCATGATGCATTACCTGCCGCCCGCACCCGGATTCCGATTCCTCGACCACACGGTCATCGGGTGCAGCCTGGTGCGCGGTACGCCGTATCGGTACATCGGCCAGACCCTGGAGCAAAGACCGGAATGCGACGGCTGGCCGAGCAGGTGGTCCACCCAGATCAGTCAGGACCAACCCGATGTCGCGCTGCTGATCATCGGCCGGTGGGAGACCGTAGACCGGGTCAACGAAGGAAAGTGGACCCACATCGGTGACCCGACCTTCGACGAATACCTCAATTTCGAGCTGCGGCGGGCTCTCAATATTGTCGGCTCCAGCGGAGTCCGGGTGATGGTGGCCACCGTCCCCTACAGCCGGGGCGGTGAGAAACCCGACGGCCGCCTGTACCCGGAGGACCAGCCCGACCGGGTCAACCAATGGAACACCATGTTGCGCAACACGGTTCGTGACCACCCGAACGTCGGGATCATCGACCTGAACAAGAAGCTGTGTCCCGACGGCGTTTACACCGCCAAGGTCGACGGCATCCAGGTGCGCAGCGACGGCGTCCACCTCACCCCGGAAGGCGTCAAGTGGCTGTTGCCCTGGCTCGAGGAGTCGCTGCGGTAGTCAGGTGCGCGGCAGCTGGGGCGGAGGTTCCATGTCGTCGGGCCGGCAATCTGTAAATGGGGGCCGGCCGCGGATTGGCTTAGAGCAGATCGGTGAATATTTCGCGTAGTTCGGGTTTCCCGTACCGCTGAACATATTTGAGGGCGCTGAAGCCATCGTGTGCGATCACCGTCGGATCGGCGCCATGTTCGCGAAGTAACCGAACTATGGGAAGCTTTGCCGGCGTTGTGTTCGTCACGGCGTTGAGTAGAGGCGTTTCACCCCTATTGCTCCTGGCGTTAACGTCGGCGCCGGCATCCAGCAGGAGCCGCACTACTTCGTCGCTTTCTCCTTTAGCTGCAAAATGCAGCGGTGTGCAACCCTGCTCGTCGATGGCGTTGACGTCGGCGCCGGCGTCTAACAGCCTGCGAAAGTTGGCCAGGATGAATTCCACTATCTTGCGGTGGTTTTCGGTTTTCAACGCGGGATCCTTGAGTGCCGTCGTATGGTCCAGGCCCACCGGCGCGTCAATGACGGCGTAGTGTAGCGGCGTTCGGCCCGCCCGGTCACGATCGTTTGTGTTCATCCTGCCTCTCTTGGTAGTTCGAATGCGTGGCTGAGGTTTCCTGGTGCGTCTTCGAGTTGATAAAGCTCGGGACGGTTGCAATATTCGATGAGCTGCTGGCGTGTCCAGTGCTGCTGGATCGCCGTGTCGCGAATGCGCCACCACTCCTGACCGCCGACGTGGCCAAGGTGGTAGGTGGGATCGACCGGATAACGGGCGCCGTCGGCGCCGAGGTAATACTTGCCGTCCGCGCTCTTCGGTAGGTTCAAGATCGCATCCTCGTACTGTTTGGAAACCGGGATTAACACGTTCTCATCGGTGGCACTGACGTAATACTTGCCGTCAGGTGTCTTCCTGGCTGCTGCCTCGACAGCTTGTCGCGTTCCGACCTGATGTAGGGGCGCGATAGCGGATCCAGTCCCTCGGTGCCCAACAGTCCGGGGACCGTTCCCTCGGCCAAGAAGAGCTGCGCGCGGGCGGCCAGCAGTGGGGAGAGTTCACCCACAGCCCGCGCGGCGGTGCCGAGGGCGCTAACGGTCGGCAGGCTAGAGGCTTCGGCCGCTACCCGAAACTCTCGAATGATCGTCGCGATCCGTGCTCCGGTGGCCGTCAAACGTGCGACATCGACGACCTTCGACACCCTCGCTTATGGTCGCGGTAAACGGAATCAAGACCGCCGCAACGACCTCGGTAACTGCGACAGTCGCCCCGAGCACCGCCATCTCGTGCAGGATCTTCGAGTGCGCGTCATCGATTGCTTGCGCGTAGTCCGAACACGCCTTGCCCGCGGCATCAAACCCCTCGGCGACGGCTTTGAGCGAATCGCGCGCCATGGTGCAGTTGGGGTGGCCGCTACCGGGAACTCGGGTGACTTTTGCGCCCGCACTGACTCGATAACACCGTCGTTGGCAATATCGGCCGCCGAGCGCAGTTCACGTGCGGCCGTATGCCAGGCGTCAGCGGCCGCACGCAGCTTGTCCTGGTGGCCATTTGGCCACATTTCACCCTGCACGTATGCCTGAATGGTGTGCCACCACCCGGGAACATCATCGTGTCCGCCCACCGCCGAAGGGATCGCCGGCACCAAGAACATCGGCTTAGCGGTGGGCGGAAACGCTGGTGCACCAGCGTTATTCATCGCTGACTGCTGATCGGCGTTTTGGTGGTTCACCGCCGTTGTGGCCAATAGATCCGAACATTGGGCTGCACCCCATGATCGTGGCGGTGGCCGCTTCCATGAGTCCGGCTCCACCAGCACGTCCGCCAACTAGCGCGTCGTATTTCAGACTCCAGGAGTGGCCGGCATTGTCGGTGCCGCCCATGCCGGCAGACCCCTTTAGCACCCCCGATAGGTGATGCACCGCAGCTGCGGCGGCGTCGTAGACCTTGCCGTAGACACGCCCGGCCTCGGCGACGATCGCAGGATCGACGTCTTGAGTCATGGCCACATCGTGGTGTTGAGCTGCGCCACCCCGGTGTAATTGCGGTGGGCCACTTCAGCGTTTCTTCGTAGGTCATCGAGACCTTCACGCATCTGCTTGTCGGCAGCCGTCCACCTTTGGTGGTATTCCAGTTCGGCGTCCGCGCCCTGGCCAAGCCAGCTGCCATGCAGCTCGGCCACACATTGATCCACGGCGGTAGCGATCTGTTCAGCACGCGCAGTGAACTTTGCCAGCCGATCGGCAAAGGCCGAGGGAGCATCCAAATCGACCGTGTAGCGCCGACTCAAACCGCCGGCCCCTTCCGATGCAGGGCCTCGAAAGCCTTCACCGCGGTGCTTTCATGGTCAAGCATCAGGTCCAGCGACTGCATCAGTAGCCGCGAGTGTTCGGACAAAATTTCCGCCGACTTCACAGCACCGGCATGCCATTCTTCCCAAGGTGGTTCGAAAGCCGAGGCCGCAACACCGGTCCACCTGGACGACAGCTCGCGCCAGTCGCAGGTGATGCTGTCCAATTCCTCTTGTAGCTCATCGGCCTGGTTTGCCAGGACATGCGCAGCCGACGCCATAGCTTCCAACTTCATCGTCAGCTCATAACTCACCAGGCCTGCCGCCTCCTTCCATTGCGTCGAGTGACAGTTAAGCGAAGCCGCACCACGCCACACGGACGCACCTTGTCCGACCCAGGACTGGCCCGACCAAAGCTTGTAAACGCACACTAGTACCCGTCACGGGAGCCAACCGGCCCTCCGTTGACGCACTGGCTCCTTAATGACACCGCCACGACGCCCCCTGACCCGGCCGACACGTCACACCCGCGTCAATCAAGAACCCCGCCGGGACTGTCAACACGAGGTGATCGACGGCCACGGCCTCGGCGACATCCCGTTTGACGAGCCGCCGATACCGGTGTAAGCATTAACCCGCAAGCACCTCGGTAGGTGAGGCGTCTGCATGGATACAGGCCACTGACCCCGAACGTCGAAAGACGCCCCGGGTCAGGACAGCTCTTCCCGGCCTAAGGGTTGAGCCCAAGTGGCTTCCGGGCGTAGTCCGGATACGCTGTGCAGTGCCAAAGCTCCGACGAGAGGGGTGCGCCCAGCGATTGGCGCCGGGCGTTCTTGCCTCGTACAGGTGACCGTGATTACACCCGCGTGTGTCCTGGCCGTGAGGAGGTGAGGGCGAGATGAGTAGTCCGGGCGATAGTCCGTATCCGAAATCCGTCTTGTCCCGATCCGGCTCCGGCATTCCTGCCGCCTGAGCTTTCCCGGACTTCCGTTTCCGCGTAGGCGTTTTCACGCGGCGCTTGACCGGGCGCTCGCAGCGCCGGCGATGACGCCAGTCGATCGGGCTGCCGGCAGGAGAAAACAATGACCGCCACCACCACGAACTTTATTGCCTCACAACAGTTTACCCGCACAGCCAAAGGCCGCCGGTCGGTGCTGCGTACCGGCCGCAGGCTGTCGGGCAAGCTGAGCGCGTCCTTCACCATGACCCCACAGCAGCGAGCCGACGCATATCTGGCGCGGATGCCCATTGCGGTGATCACCGACCCGCGCTAAGCGACACAACGTGTCACTAACCGATTCAGCGGGCAGGCGTCGATCGGGCGCCCGCCCGCCGAATCGGCCCGCCCGCCATGCCAACCTCACTCAGATAGCGAGTAATCCGATGACTTCGATCACCACCCGGCGCCACGGTGGCCCGCCCGGTCGCTCGCCCGCCCAAACCCCGCCGACTCCCGTCGTAGCCGACACCGCGGTGGCGGACACGGCACACAGTGGTGACATCGTCGGTGCCTTCGGGCGGATACCTCGCGACGGCGATGGCGCAACCCGCGGACGCTGGGCGCGCCTGCGGACGTTGATGATCATCAGTGGTCCGGGCCTGATCGTGATGGTTGGCGACAACGACGCCGGCGGTGTCGCGACCTACGCACAGGCCGGGCAAGACTACGGGATGAAACTGTTGTGGACGCTGACGTTGCTGATCCCGGTGCTGTATGTAAACCAGGAGATGGTGCTGCGGCTCGGTGCCGTCGCGCGGGTTGGGCACGCGCGGTTGATATTCGAACGCTTCGGCAAATTCTGGGGGGCATTCAGCGTCGGTGATCTGCTGATTCTCAACGCGCTGACGATCGTCACCGAATTCATCGGCGTATCAATGGCACTCGGCTTCCTGGGTTGTCCCAAGGTCATTGCTGTTCCGGCCGCCGCGGTGCTGTTGTTCGCCGTCGTGGCCGGCGGGTCGTTCCGCCGCTGGGAAGCGATGATGTTCCTGCTAATCGCGGTGAACGTGGTGATCATTCCGATGGCGCTGCTGGTGCACCCGACCCTCACCGGGACCGTCGAGGGATTGCGGCCGCAGTTCCCAGGCGGACTCGACGCCACCGTGCTGTTGCTGATTGTCGCGATCGTCGGCACCACCGTCGCACCATGGCAGTTGTTCTTCCAGCAGTCCAACGTGGTCGACAAGCGCATCACCACACAGTGGATTTCTTATGCGCGAGCCGATTTGGTGCTCGGCATCGTCGTCGTGATGGTCGGCGCGACAGCGCTGATGGCGGTGACCGCGTTCGGATTGTCCGGCTCCGCGGATGCCGGGCACTTCACCGACGCGGGAGCGGTGGCGACGGGCCTGGCCAACCACTTCAGCGGCACGGTGGGCATGCTGTTCGCGATCATCCTGCTCGACGCGTCGTTGATCGGAGCGAACGCGATCGGCCTGGCCACCACGTATGCCGTCGGTGACTCGATGGGCAAGCGGCACTCACTGCACTGGAAAGTCAGTGAAGCGCCACTGTTCTACGGCGGCTACGCCGTCCTCCTTGCGGTGTCGGCCGCAATTGCTTTTAGTCCCGATCAGGTCCTGGGCCTGGTGACCCAGGGCGTGCAGGCGCTCGCCGGCATCCTGTTGCCCTCGGCGACCGTGTTCCTGGTCCTGCTGTGCAATGACCGCGCGGTTCTGGGGCCATGGACAAACACGTTGCGGCAGAACATCGTTGCCTGGTCGACGGTGTGGTGTCTGGTGTTGCTGTCGCTCGCGTTGACCGCGGCGACGTTCTTCCCGCACCTATCCACCACCACCCTGGTGGCCGGCCTCGGGGCCGGAGCGGCGACCGGCATCGTCGGCGGCGCCGCCGTGCTGATCGCCAGCCGGCGCAGGGGCGCTCGCCGCAAAGCGGAGACGATTTCGCAGGCATTCGGTGGCGGCCTGGATCCGCAAGACGTCGACGAACTCGACGACACCTCACTGCTGACCCGCGCCGAGCGGCGTGCTGTTCGCCGGCAGGACCGGGCGAACTGGCGTACCCCCGATCTGGCCACCATCACCCGCCCGACCATGTCACCGGCCCGTCGTGCGGGTCTGTTTACCCTGCGCGGCTACCTGGTGGTGGCGGTCGTGCTGGTCATTGTCAAGGTCGTCGAGGCCGGCCTGGGCTGATGCGGTACCAGCACACGCGCCGCGGTGTGGGGAGAGGGAAATCGGGTGCTGGTGCGGTTGGTCGCGTGGTTGCGCTCGGCGTGGTCTGGGTTGAGGCTGAAAAGGTGTTTCGGCGACCCCGCCATGTTCGCTCCGATGTCCGTTTCCAGTGTGTGTTGCTGGCGCCGAGGGTGCCGCCAGGGAGGGCGATCGCGGATGCTCCCCCCTCTACATCCACTCTCAAAGCCGGCAGCGCTCACTCGATGCGGCGGCATGACAGTCGATCCGGTGAGCACGCGACATCCCCCGAACACCGGCCATACAAGAGTTTTGACCAACACGGGCAGGACTCAACGTGGCGAAAACAGACGCCAAGCTATGCGTCTTAGGCTTAGGCGACCACTTCGATCGGGTCACCGACGTTGACGGTGTTGAAGTACCAGGCGGCATTGTCCGGGCTGAGGTTGATGCAGCCATGGCTGACGTTGGCGTATCCCTGTGAGTTGACCGACCACGGCGCCGAGTGCACGTATACGCCGCTCCAGGTGACCCGAACCGCGTAGGACGCGGTGATCAGATACCCGTCGGAAGAGTTCAGCGGAATACCGATGGTGCGTGAATCCATCACCACAGTGCGCTCTTTCGACAGCGCACTGAAGTTGCCGATCGGAGTCGGACGGCTGGGCTTGCCCATCGACGCCGGCATGGTGCGCAGCACCTCTCCGTTTCGGCTGACGGTGAACGTGTGCGCGGAGATGCTGGCCACCCCGAGCAGCTCGTCTCCGGTTTCGAAGCCGTCGGTCAGCTCCTGCACACCCACCGAAATGTGGCTATGGGTCGGCCAGTAGTGATCGGGAATCCACTGCACGACGAAGCTGTCGACCCACTCGAAATGTCCGGTCATGTTACTGGGGGAGGTGACACGAATGGTCCGTTCGGCCGCGCGGCGATCGAGGACCGGGGCGTTGAAGGTCACCACCACCGGGTGTGCCACGCCCACCACTGCACCGTTGGCCGGCAACACTGCGGCGACTCCGGGAACGGGCTGCGGCAGGGGTACCGCGGCGCTCGCCAGAGCGCCCGACCCGGTCAGGGCCATCGTCGTGATTGCGACCATAACGAACAGATAACGAACTGCGTGGCGCATGACGGTCACCCTTCGGGACGGTGCAATCAACACAACCGCATTCTAGGGCTGTGTACCCGCTACGTGCTGCAGCAAACATCTCGGACCGCCGGTCCGGCTTTGCTCCGGTCGTCATGGTAGCGGTCCGTCGCCAGCCTTGCCTGAGTCTGCGGCGCAGCCGGCACCTGCGCTGTAGCCGGCCCCCAGCCCGCTGAGATTGGCTGACTGGCCGACGACACGTTAGCCTCAGCGAAATCGTGCTCCACCGCCGAGGAGGTGTAAGTGCTCTTTCGTCAGCTGGAGTATTTCGTGGCGGTCGCCCAGGAGCGTCACTTCGCCCGGGCGGCCGAGAAGTGCTACGTCTCACAACCCGCGCTGTCGTCGGCGATCGCCAAGCTCGAACGTGAACTCAACGTCACCCTGATCAACCGCGGCCATAGCTTCGAGGGCCTGACTCCCGAGGGGGAGCGGTTGGTGGTGTGGGCCAAGCGGATTCTGGCCGAGCACGACGCGTTCAAGGCCGAGGTGGACGCGGTGCGCTCCGGTATCACCGGGACGCTGCGGTTGGGCACGGTCCCGTCCGCGTCGACGACGGCGTCGCTGGTGCTGTCCGGTTTCTGCTCGGCGCACCCGTTGGTCAAGGCCCAAATCTGCTCCCGGCTGGCCGCAACCGAGCTGTACCGCCGGCTACGTGACTTCGAACTCGACGCGATCATTGTGCATCCGACAACAGCAGACAGCCGCGACATCGATGTGGTGCCGCTCTACGAGGAGCGCTATGTGCTGCTGGTGCCGCCCGACATGGTGCCCGCGGGCGCGTCGACGCTGCGCTGGCCGGACGCCGCGCAACTGCCGCTGGCGCTGCTCTCGCCGGACATGCGGGATCGCCAGATCATCAACGCCGCCTTCGCCGAGCATGCCATCACGGTCAGCCCCCAGGTCGAGACGGACTCTGTCGCTTCGCTTATCGCTCAGGTGGCCACCGGCAACTGGGCGTCCATCGTTCCGCACACCTGGCTATGGACCACGCCGACCGGCGGCGAGATTCGTCCGGTCCCGTTGGTCGATCCCATTCGCAAAGCCCAGATCGGTTTGGCCACCAACTCCGCCGGCCCGGGATCACCCGTCGCCCGCGCGCTCGTCGCAGCTGCGCAGGAGTTGGACCTGGGCGAGTTCTTCGACGCGCGGATGTCGGGAATCAGCCGCCGGCGCTGACCGGCGCCGGCGGGGCGGTGGCCGCGCTGGTGGGGTTCAGGCTCGCCAGGTGTCCGCTCTCCACACCGGCGGCCGGGCTGAGCTCGCAGTCGATGATCGACGGTCCCCCCGACGCCAGCGCGTCGGCCAGTGCCGCGGTCAGCTCCGATGGGGTGGTGACGTGATATCCCTTGCCGCTGAAAGCCTCTGCGATCAGCTCGTGACGCGCGCGAGCGTTCAGCACGGTAGGCGCCGGATCGCTGCCGGCCACCGCCGTTTCGTCACCGCGGTAGACGCCGCCGTTGTTGAGGATGACCACGGTCACCGGAAGTCGATACCGGCAGATGGTCTCGACTTCCATGCCCGAAAAGCCGAATGCGCTGTCCCCTTCGATCGCGACGACCGGGCGGCCGGTCTCCACCGCGGCAGCGATCGCGTAGCCCAGGCCGATGCCCATCACCCCCCAGGTACCGGTGTCGAGCCGGTGTCGCGGCAACTGCATGTCGATGACGTTGCGGGCCAGATCCAGCGCGTTGGCGCCTTCGTTGACCACATACACATCGGGATTGCGTTGCAGCACGGCGCGAATGGCGCCGAGCGCGTTGTAGAACCGCATCGGGTGCGGGTCTTCGGCCAGCCGCTCGCGCATCTTGGCGTCGTTGCGCGCCTTGCGATCCGACAGCTCGCCGGTCCATTCCGCCGGCGCCGCGATGGGACGTCCGGCCAGGCCGTCCAGCAGCGCCGACATCACCGAGCCGATGTCACCGGTCAGCGGTGCCGCCACCGGCCGGTTGCTGTCGAACTCCGACGCCGCGATATCGACCTGGATGAACTTGGCGTCGGCCGCCCACTGCGGCGACTCGCCATGGCCCAGAAGCCAATTCAGCCGGGCACCGACCAGCACGACGGTATCGGCCCGTGCGATGGCCAGCGAGCGGGCCGCGCCAGCGGACTGCGGATGCGAGTCGGGCAGTAGCCCCTTGGCCATCGACATGGGCAGGAACGGAATTCCGGTGGTCTCGACGAACTCGCGAATCACGTTGTCGGCCCGGGCATATGCCGCGCCCTTGCCGAGCACGATCAGCGGCCGCCGGGCCGCGGCGAGTAGCTGCAGGGCGCGGTCGACCGCCTCGGCCGCGGGAAGTTGTCGCGGTGCCGGGTCGACCAGCCGCCAGATGCTGTCGGCGGCAACGGAGACCTCCAGTGCCTGACCGAGCACCTCGCCGGGGATGTCGAGGTAGACACCGCCCGGCCGGCCCGAAATCGCGGTGCGAACAGCGCGCGCGACCCCGAGCCCGATGTCCTCCACCCGGTTGATCCGGTAGGCCGCCTTGACGAATGGCCGGGCGGCGTTGAGCTGGTCGATCTCCTGGTAGTCGCCGCGCTGCAGGTCCACGATGGACCGCCGGCTCGAACCCGAGATCTGGATCATCGGGAAGCAGTTTGCGGTGGCGTTGGCCAGCGCGGGCAGGCCGTTGAGAAAGCCGGGGCCCGACGTCGTCAGGCAGATGCCGGGACGCGCCGTGAGGAAACCGGCGGCCGCGGCCGCATTGCCGGCCGAGCCCTCATGACGGAAGCCGATGTAACGGATCCCAGCGGCCTGGGCGGTGCGGGCGAGGTCGGTGATGGGGATGCCGACGATCCCGTAGATGGTGTCGACGTCGTTGGCCTTGAGGGCCTCCACCATGAGGTGAAAGCCATCGGTCAGGCGAACACTGGCCGGTCCATCCGGCGCTGCGCCGGGAGATGCCGCTTGCATGGTCATGGTGGCGACTCCTCGTGTCTGAGGGGGACCGGAGTGCTCCGGGCCGCGAATGGCTCGGTCATCACTTTGTTCCAGTGCCGGGGCTGTGTCCAAGACCGGGGCGCTATTCAGTGATTTACGTTGTCTATTGACCCTGGCCACCGACCGGGTGCATTCGATAGGTTCCGGCTATCGAGCGGTAGCGGATCGGTATTGGACAAGAAGCATTGTCACCGGCAGGGTGGCCATACAAGAGCCGATCCGGCACCGGCAACACCCGAGAGGAGCGTGCGATGTCATCGATCGCCAAGACGGTGGCGCAACAGTTCGCGGCCGATGGTCCCACCGAATCGTCGAGTCCGCGGATTGCCGATCTGGTGATGGTGGCGGCAACCCGGCGGCCGGAGGCCGTCGCACTTGTCGTGACCGCCGACCGCGTCGCGATCAGCTACCGTGACGTGATCCGGCTGGCCGACGACCTGGCCGGGCAGTTGACCAGGGCCGGTCTCTTGCCGGGCGACCGGGTGGCGCTGCGTTCCGGCAGCAACGCCGAATTCGTCGTCGCGCTGCTGGCCGCGTCTCGAGCCGATCTTGTCGTGGTTCCGTTGGACCCGGCGTTACCCGTCGGCGACCAGCGCGCCCGCGCCGAGGCTGCTGGAGCACGTGTGGTGCTGGTGGACGGCAACGGTCCCGACAGCGGGGAAGATTCGGCGATCCGGTGGTGGCCGGTGGCGGTGAGCGTGGGCCGCGATGACGGGGCCCTATCGGTCCGTTTGGAGGCTGCCGGGGAACCGAAGCCGGTCACGGCCGCACCCGAGGGGCTGCGGCCCGACGACGCCATGATCATGTTCACCGGCGGGACGACGGGCCTGCCGAAGATGGTCCCGTGGACCCACGGAAACATCGCCAGTTCGATCCGGGCGATCATCGCCGGGTATCGGCTGGGTCCGCAGGACGCGACGGTCGCGGTGATGCCGCTGTACCACGGTCACGGCTTGATGGCCGCGTTGCTGTCGACGCTGGCGTCCGGGGGCGCGGTGTTGCTGCCGGCGCGCGGGAAGTTCTCGGCGCACAGTTTCTGGGACGACATCGACGCGGTGCACGCCACCTGGTACACGGCGGTGCCGACCATTCACCAGATCCTGTTGGAGCGTGCCAAAACTGAACCGTCCGGCACCAAAGCCGCCCTGCGCTTCATCCGCAGCTGCAGCGCCCCGCTCACCCCGGAGACGGCGCAGGCGCTGCACGCTGAGTTCAGCGCGCCGGTGGTGTGCGCGTTCGGGATGACCGAGGCCACCCACCAGGTGGCCACCACCAGCCCCGACGACGAGGAAAACCCGGCAGTGTCAACCGGTCTGGTGGGCAACTCGACCGGGCCCGAGATCCGGATCGTCGGGTCCGGCGGAGCGCCCGTCGGCCCCGGCGAGGTCGGCGAGGTCTGGCTGCGCGGCCCCACCGTGGTGCGTGGCTACCTCGGCGACCCGAAGATCACCGAAGCCAACTTCACCGACGGTTGGCTGCGCACCGGCGATTTGGGGACATTGTCGGCCGACGGCGACCTGAGCATCCGTGGCCGGATCAAAGAGCTGATCAACCGCGGCGGCGAGAAAATATCGCCGGAGCGCGTCGAGCACGTGCTGGCCACCCATCCGAACGTGTTGGAACCGGCCGTCTTCGGCGTTCCCCACCCGCTCTACGGTGAGGCCGTCGCGGCGGTGATCGTGCCTCGCCAGCCCGCGCCGACTCCCGAAGAACTCACCGAGTTCTGCCGGGAACGCTTGGCGGCCTTCGAGATTCCGGCAACCTTCGAGCTGGCGAGCGAGCTGCCGCACACCGCGAAAGGTTCGCTCGACCGTCGCGCCGTGGCCCAACGGTTCGGTCCGCCGGCGTAACCCGGAGTCACCGCGACGACGTGACCGAACCCCACGCCGCTCGCGCGCCGGAGTCGCCGACGCGATACGTCTGGACCAGCGTGGCGGCAGCGGCGGCCACCACCAACAGCATGACCACCAGCTGCACTACGGGTTTCACCGCGCGTCCGCGGGCCCGGCGAAGGTGGACGACCGCCAGCGCGACCATCGTCGCCGCCAGTGCAACCGCGAAGTAGGACAGGGTTTGGCCGAGGTTCGCGTGGCTGTCGATCGCCGGCGACTGGCCGATCTTGCCGGCCAACCACTCGCCCGAGTCCGCGGTCAACGGGGTCACGACGAGCGTAATGACGGCCAGGGCCAGCGTCAGCCAGACCAGTCGTTGGCGGGCGGCCGGCCATAGCGCGCACATGATCGCCAGGATCGCCGCCAACGGACCCAGCACGACGACCAGATGGTTGAGCAATATGTGGGCCGGTAGTCCGTCAACCGTCGACATGAGGCCGGCTACGCGGTTGACTTCACCCGGGCCGCAGCGGATTCCGGCATCGGTTCGTATCGGGCGAACGTGCGGGTGAACGATGCGGCGCCATGGGCGAGTGAGCGCAAGTCAATGGCATACCGGGTCAACTCGACCTGAGGCACTTCGGCTTTGACCACCGTGCGTTCGTTGGCGGCGGTCTCGGTACCCAGCACGCGGCCGCGGCGCCCGGACAGATCGCCCATCACCGCGCCCACGAAATCGTCGGGCACCAGCACCGAGATCTCGTCGATCGGCTCGAGCAGGATCACCTTGGTCGCCGCGGCCGCATCTCGCAATGCCAGTCCACCGGCCATCTGGAAGGCGAAATCGGAGGAGTCGACGCTGTGGGCCTTACCGTCGAGCAGGGTGACCCGCAAGTCCACCACCGGGTAACCGGCGAGCACCCCCTTTTCCATCTGCGCGCGGACACCCTTCTCCACGCTCGGAATGAATTGGCGTGGCACCGCGCCGCCGACCACCTTGTCGACGAACTCGAACCCGGAGCCCTCCGGCAACGGCTCCACCTCGATGTCGCACACCCCGTACTGGCCGTGGCCACCGGATTGCTTGACGTGACGGCCGTGGCCTTTGGCCTTGCCGGCGAACGTTTCCCGCAGCGGTACCCGCAGCTCCACGGTGTCCACGGTGACGCCGTACCGATTGGCCAGCCCGTCGAGCACCACGCCGGCATGGGCCTCACCCATGCACCACAGCACGATCTGGTGGGTCTCCTGGTTCTGCTCGATCCGCAATGTCGGGTCTTCGGCGGCAAGACGGCCCAAGCCGACCGACAACTTGTCCTCGTCGGTCTTGGCGTGCGCCTGAATCGCGATGGGCAACAAGGGTTCCGGCATCGTCCAGGGTTTCAGCACCAAGGGCTCGGACTTGTCCGACAGGGTGTCGCCGGTTTCCGCGCGGCTCAGCCTGCCGATGGCGCAGATGTCGCCGGCGACCACGGCGGTCGCGGGGCGTTGCTGCTTGCCCAGCGGGAAAGACAGCGGACCGATGCGTTCGTCTTCGTCGTGGTCGGGATGGGTGTTCGCCGACCCGTTCTGGTCGCCGAAAAACGACGAGAAATGGCCGGACACATGAACCGTGGCGTCGGGCTTGATGGTTCCGGAGAACACCCGCACCAGGCTGACCCGGCCGACATAGGGGTCGGACGTCGTCTTCACCACCTCGGCGAGCAAGGGCGCGCTCACGTCGCAGGCCAACTCGGCGTGTGCGGCGCCCTGCGGGGTGAACACCTCCGGTAGCGGGTGCTCCATCGGAGACGGGAAGCCGCGGGTGGCGACCTCCAGCAGTTCCAGGGTGCCGACGCCGGTGCCGCTGCACACCGGGATCACCGGGAAGAACGAGCCGCGGGCAACGGCCTTCTCCAGGTCCTGGATCAGGATGGATTCGTCGATATCCTCGCCGCCGAGGTAGCGCTCCATCAACGACTCGTCCTCGGACTCCTCGATGATCCCTTCGATCAGACTGCCGCGGGCCTCCTCGATCCGATCGGCGTCCGATGGGTCCGGGGGGCGCGCGGCGCGCTTGCCGCCGGCGTACTCGTAGTGGATTTGTGACAGCAATCCGATCAGGCCGTCACCGGCGGGTCCGGCGGGAAGGTACAGCGGTAAGACTTTGTCGCCGAACGCGTCCTGGGCGGCGGCCAGTGCCTCGGGATAGTTCGCCCGGGCGTGGTCCAGCTTGGTGATCACCACTGCGCGTGGCATGCCGACCTGGCTGCATTCCTGCCAGAGCGACTTGGTGGGCTCGTCGACGCCCTCGTTGGCCGCGATCACGAACAGCGCGCAGTCCGCGGCTCGCAACCCGGCGCGCAGCTCACCCACGAAATCGGCATATCCAGGGGTGTCGACGAGGTTCACCTTGATGCCGTCGTGTGACAGCGAGGCCACCGCGAGCCCGACCGAGCGCTGCTGGCGGATCTCCGCGTCGTCGTAGTCGCAGACCGTGGTGCCGTCGGTGACCGATCCGGGCCGGGACAGCACTCCGGCCGCGACCAGTAAGGCCTCGACGAGGGTGGTCTTGCCGCCGCCTGATGGGCCCACCAGCACCACGTTGCGAACCGCGTCCGGGCCGTCCGCGGTGGGTGCGGCTCCCGCCCCCTGGGAGGCACTCGCTCTGTCGGCCATGATTTTCCTCCAGTTCTTCCGGGTGTCAGGAATCCAAGCCCGCCCACTCCCGTAAGCGGTGTGCTCCAGCCCACAGGACGCAGTAGCAACTTTTCCCCCAACCGCCGCCCAGCACAAGGCCCGGCCGATGCGGTGCGACGGAGGTGCTGTGGCGTCGGCTCGGGGGTCGGCCGGTCCGGTGCCCGCCGACTGCCACCTCCGCGGGAAATGCGCTAGTGCTTCTCCAAGCCAGGCTATGCTGCCCTGGTACCAGTGTGACGGGTGTGGCCGACGGGCAGCCGGGTCAGCTGTGCCAGCCGGACCAACGCCGTACTGACACGGTGACCACCGGCCCGTCCAACGGAATCGACTGGTACTGAGGGTATTTCGTGCGCAGCAGCCGGTATCCGGTGTGCATGGCCGCACCGTCGTGATAGATCGCGGCGACTCCGTCGGCCCGGGCCCACCACAACTGCGTCCAGTCGTCGTCGTAATGATCGACGAGCAGGCTGACGTGCGGATTGCTATTGATATTGGTGAGGCGCTGCAGCCGCCGGGTAGTTTTCGGCTTCGCGTCGACGGCGGTGAAGATGCGGTCCCGGTCCACCGCGAAAACCACCGGCACCAGGTGTGGCGTGCCCGCGGGCGTGATCGTGGCCAACCGCGCCACCGGGGATTGCGAGAAGGCGGCCTTCGGGTCGAATTCGCCCACCGGCTCAGCCTAAAGGCCGGGCTGCCGCTCGGCTCGGGCCGGCTGCCACGGAAATCCCGGTGTGCGGGCTACCGTTACCCCATGCCGGCGCAGACGCAGATCGCCAATCTCCTCTACCGCTATGCGGAGTGCGTCGACGCCGGCGAATTGGACGAGGCGGCCGCGCTGTTCGAGCACGCTCGCATCCGGATCGACGCTGCCGGCCACGACACCATCGATGCGGCAGGGCTGCTGAGGATCTGGAAGTCGCTGATCGTCTTGTATCCCGACGGAACACCCCGAACCAAGCATGTGGTCACCAATCCGATCATCGAGATCGACGGGCACGCCAGAACCGCGCAATGCCGCAGTTACTACACGGTGCTGCAGCAGACCGAGGACTTTCCGCTGCAGGCCATTGTTACGGGCCGCTATCACGACCGCTTCGAATGCGTCGAGGGCAGCTGGCGCTTTTCCTACCGCGACCTGACTCTCATCGACATGGTCGGTGATATCAGTCACCATCTGAGTTATGGCATTAAGCAGGCCTAGAACAGGTATAGGCGATATCGACAATTTTGGCCGCTCGAAGTCTTGCGGCCTGCCGAGGTGGGTATTTGGACTACGGTAGATGTAGACAAAGTTGTGCTGCCCGGACCTTAAGGCTGGGACAATTCAGCTTCTCCCCCGACGCAGGAGGTTACGGGATGAGCAACGTTCGCCACCATCCGGTGAGGTGGCCATGGCTGGTCGCCATATTGGCCGTGCTCGGATTGGGTCTGGCCACACCGCCGGCGCCGGCATCGGCGGCGCCGTCCACATTCGCGCTGGACCGGTTCGCTGACTACCCGTCGCTGCCGCTCGACCCGTCGGCGTTGGTCGGCCAGGTGGGGCCGCAGATCGTCAACATCAACACCAAGCTGGGCTACAACAACGCGGTAGGAGCCGGCACCGGCATCGTCATCGATCCCAACGGTGTCGTGCTGACCAACAACCACGTGATTTCGGGCGCCACCGACATCAGCGCGTTCGACGTCGGCAACGGCCAAACCTACGGCGTCGACGTGGTTGGCTATGACCGCACCCAGGACATCGCGGTGCTGCAGCTGCGGGGTGCGGGCGGTTTGCCCACCGCCGCGATCGGCGGCGGGGTGTCGATCGGTGAGCCCATCGTCGCGCTGGGCAACACCGGCGGGCAGGGCGGAACGCCGCGCGCGGTGCCCGGACGGGTGGTCGCCCTCAACCAGACCGTCCAGGCCTCGGACGCGCTCACCGGCGCCGAAGAAACGCTGAACGGGCTGATCCAGGTCGACGCCGCGATCCGGCCCGGCGATTCGGGCGGGCCGATCGTCAACAACCAGGGGCAGGTTGTCGGCATCAACACGGCCGCGTCCGACAACTTCCAGCTGTCTCAGGGCGGGCAGGGCTTTGCCATTCCGATCGGCCAGGCGATGGCGATCGCCAACCAGATCCGCTCCGGAGGCGGGTCGCCCACGGTGCACGTCGGACCGACCGCGTTCCTCGGCCTCGGCGTCGTCGACAACAACGGCAACGGCGCCAGGGTGCAGCGAGTGGTGGGGACCGCGCCCGCCGCGTCGATCGGGATTTCCAACGGCGACGTGGTTACCGCGGTCGACGGCATCGCGATCAGTTCGGCTACCGCCTTGTCGGATGTGCTCAACGGGCATCATCCCGGCGACGTCGTCTCGATCAGCTGGCTGTCCAAATCAGGGGTCGCGCGCACCGAGAACGTGACGCTGGCGGAAGGGCCGCCGGCCTGAGCTATGCGGGGATGATCACTGCCGGCCGGCGAATTCGGTTGGCGCCGGCAGTGTTTGCCCGCATGGTTCCCGAAGTTCCACCTCGGGTACCCGTGGCATCGTGGAGTTGATGAACGACGCGAGAGAAGCCTCCCGGCACGATGCTGCGCACCATCCCGCCGAGGGCAGCCATGTCGAAGGAGGTGTGGTCGAGCACCCCGATGCCAAGGATTTCGGCAATGCCGCCGCGCTTCCCGCCGACCCGACCTGGTTCAAGCACGCCGTCTTCTACGAGGTACTGGTCCGGGCGTTCTACGATTCCAGCGCTGACGGCTCGGGTGATCTGCGTGGACTCCTGGACCGGCTGGACTACCTGCAATGGCTCGGCATCGACTGCATCTGGCTGCCCCCGTTCTATGACTCACCGTTGCGTGACGGCGGCTACGACATCCGCGACTTCTACAAGGTGCTACCCGAGTTCGGGACCGTCGACGACTTCGTCGCCCTCGTCGATGCCGCCCACCGCCGCGGAATCCGGGTCATCACCGACCTGGTGATGAACCACACCTCGGAATCCCACCCGTGGTTCCAGGAATCCCGCCGCGACACCGACGGGCCCTACGGCGACTACTACGTGTGGAGCGACACCAGCCAGAAGTACACCGACGCCCGGATCATCTTCGTCGACACCGAAGAGTCGAACTGGACGTTCGACCCGGTCCGCCGCCAGTTCTACTGGCACCGCTTCTTCTCCCACCAGCCGGACCTCAATTACGACAATCCGGCCGTTCAAGAGGCGATGATCGACGTCATGCGCTTCTGGCTGGGCCTGGGCATCGACGGGTTCCGGCTGGACGCGGTCCCCTACCTTTTCGAGCGCGAGGGCACCAACTGCGAGAACCTGCCCGAGACGCACGCCTTCCTCAAGCGGGTCCGCAAGGTGGTCGACGACGAATTTCCCGGCCGGGTGCTGCTGGCCGAGGCCAACCAGTGGCCGGCCGATGTCGTCGAATACTTCGGCGACGCCACCACCGGCGGCGACGAATGCCACATGGCCTTTCACTTCCCGCTGATGCCGCGTATCTTCATGGCCGTCCGCCGCGAGTCGCGGTTCCCGATTTCAGAGATCCTGGCGCAGACGCCGCCGATACCCGATATGGCGCAATGGGGGATCTTCCTGCGCAACCATGACGAGTTGACGCTGGAAATGGTCACCGACGAAGAGCGCGATTATATGTACGCCGAGTACGCCAAGGATCCGCGGATGAAGGCGAATGTCGGCATCCGCCGCCGGCTGGCGCCGCTGCTGGACAACGACCGCAACCAGATCCAATTGTTCAACGCGCTGCTGCTCTCGTTGCCGGGCTCACCGGTGCTCTACTACGGCGACGAAATCGGCATGGGCGACGTGATCTGGTTGGGGGACCGCGACGGCGTGCGGACCCCGATGCAGTGGACACCGGACCGTAATGCCGGATTCTCCACAGCCAACCCCGGCCGGCTCTACCTGCCGCCGAGCCAGGATCCGGTCTACGGCTACCAGGCGGTCAACGTCGAGGCGCAGCGCGACACCTCGACATCACTGCTGAACTGGACCCGGACCATGCTTGCGGTGCGGCGGCGCCACCAGGCGTTCGCCGTCGGATCCTTCCAGGAACTGGGCGGGTCCAACCCGTCGGTCCTGGCTTTCGTCCGGGAAACACCGGGCCGGGACGGCAGAGGCGGCGGTGACGGCAGAGACGGTGATGTGGTGCTGTGCGTGAACAACCTCTCGCGGTTCCCGCAGCCCATCGAACTGAACCTGCAGCAATGGAACAACTACACACCGATCGAGCTCACCGGGCATGTGGAGTTTCCCCGTATCGGCCACCTGCCCTACCTGCTGACCCTGCCGGGCCACGGCTTCTACTGGTTCCAGTTGTCCAGAACCGAGGAGAACGCATGATCCGCGCCGGTGACGATGCGAAGCGAAGCGAAGAGGAGCGGCGCGCATGAGCCTGCCAGCCAAGCTGCCCTGGTCTGAGTGGCTGCCACAGCAACGGTGGTACGCCGGACGCAACCGCCAACTGTCCCGCGCAGAGGTCAGCGTGGTCGTCCCCCTGAAGAACGATCTCGACCTGGTGCTCGTCGACGCCGACTACGCCGACGGTTCGGCGGAGCGCTACCAGGTGATCGTCGGATGGGACGCGGCGCCGGTGTCCGAGTACAGCACCGTGGCAACGATCGGTGCCGCGGAAGACCGGACGGGCTTCGACGCCCTCTACGACACCGATGCGCCGCCGTTTCTGCTGTCGTTGATCGACTCGTCAGCCATCCGCGTTGCATCCGGGGTGGAAGTGACATTCGCCAAAGAACCAGACATCGAATTGCCGTTGAACGCGGCGCCGCACGTCTCCGATGCCGAGCAGAGCAACACGAGCGTCATCTTCGATCGGCGTGCGATCTTCAAGGTGTTTCGGCGCGTCTCCAGCGGCATCAACCCCGATATCGAATTGAACCGGGTGCTCGGCCGTGCCGGTAACCCGCACGCAGCACGGTTGCTGGGAACATACGAGATGGCCGGGCCGGACGCCGGCAGTTCGGCGGCAAATGAGCAGGCGTGTCCGCTGGGCATGGTGACCGAATTCGCCTCCAACGCCGCCGAGGGCTGGGCGATGGCCACCGCCAGCGTCCGTGATCTGTTCGCCGAAGGCGACCTGTATGCCCACGAAGTCGGCGGAGACTTCGCCGGCGAGTCTTACCGGCTCGGCGAGGCGGTGGCGTCGGTGCACGCCACCCTGGCCGAGTGCCTGGGAACGGCCCAGGCGCCGTTCCCGGTGGACACCGTGTTGGCGCGGCTGTCGTCGACCGTGGCGGCGGTTGGGGAGCTGGAGGCGTACGCGGCGACGATCGAAGAGCGATTCCAGAAGCTGGCCGGCGAGACCGTCACCGTTCAGCGGATCCACGGCGACCTGCACCTAGGACAGGTGTTGCGGACCCCGGAGAGCTGGCTGTTGATCGATTTCGAAGGCGAGCCGGGTCAGCCGCTGGATGAGCGGCGAGCACCTGATTCGGCGCTGCGTGATGTGGCCGGTGTGTTGCGCTCCTTCGAGTACGCCGCCTATGGGCCGTTGGTGGACCAGGCCACCGACAAGCAGTTGGCGGCCCGCGCCCGGGAATGGGTCGAGCGCAATCGGACCGCGTTCTGCGAGGGCTATGCGGCGGCATCGGGGACCGACCCCCGGGATTCGGCGCAGCTGTTGGCCGCCTACGAACTGGACAAGGCGGTCTACGAAGTGGGCTACGAGGCGCGGCATCGGCCCGGATGGCTGCCGATTCCGTTGCGTTCGATCGCCCGGCTGACCGCCTGAGCAGGCTTTTCCGCGGTTGCCCGGCGTGGTCTGCGAGCTGGGGTGACCGGCTGATATCTGCGGACCCCGCGAGTCTCTGGAAGCATGCTCGTGTGCGGAAAGAGACTTACGACAGCGAAGCGAGGTTGTCCTGGGTGCTGGCCGGGCTGGCCGGGGTGCTGGGGGCCACGGCGTTCACCCACTCCGCCGGCTACTTCGTGACTTTCATGACCGGCAATGCGCAGCGAGCTGTGCTGGGAGTCTTCCGCGACGATGTGTGGCTGACGATAACAGCGTCGTTGTTGATCGTGTGCTTTGTCGCCGGTGTGGTGGTTGCCTCGATATGCCGCCGCCATTTCTGGGTCGATCATCCGTACGGCCCCACCGTGCTGACCACTTTCAGTCTGGTGGCGGCCACCGCGCTTGACATTCTCCTGGGTGGATGGGAACAGACCCTGCTTGATTTCGTCCCGATTCTGTTCGTGGTGTTTGGGATTGGCGCGTTGAACACATCGTTCGTCAAGGATGGCGAGGTGTCGGTGCCGTTGAGTTACGTGACGGGCACCCTGGTCAAGATGGGTCAGGGCATCGAACGTCACCTGGCCGGCGGGAAGGTGGAGGACTGGCTCGGCTACTTCTTGCTGTACGCCAGCTTCAGCCTCGGTGCTGCGGCCGGAGGCGTTATCAGCTTGGTGGTCGGCGGATCCCAGATGCTGGCGGTGGCGACGATAGTCTGCGCGGTCACCACGGGCTACACGTATTTCCACTCCGACCGGCGGACGTTGGTGAAGGAATCCTGACCCGGATCAGCCGGATCACCCGGATCGGCGGGTGAGCGTAACGAACATCGGCAGCAGCGCTGGCCGTGTGCGCTGCTGCCGATGCTGGCTCGGGTATTAGCCGGGTCTCACGTGGCAGGGGCGGCGGGGCCGTTGAGCACCTGCAGCATGTCCGGCTTCATGGCGACCAGTTGCTGATTCCAGTAGGGCCATGAATGCGTTCCGTTCGTCGGGAAGTTGAACACGCCGTTGCGACCGCCCGAGGCCAGGTAGGTGTCCCTGAAGGTTTGGTTGGTGCGCAGCGTCAGGCCCTCAAGGAACTTGGCCGGCATGTTGTCGCCACCGAGGTCGCTGGGGGTGCCGTTGCCGCAGTACACCCAGACTCGAGTGTTGTTGGCTACCAGTCGCGGAATTTGAATCATCGGGTCATTACGCTTCCACGCCGGGTCGGTGGACGGGCCCCACATGCTGTTGGCGTTGTAACCGCCGGAGTCGTTCATGGCCAGCCCGATCAGCGTCGGCCACCAGCCCTCGGACGGGTTGAGGAACCCCGACAACGACGCCGCGTACGGGAATTGTTGCGGGTAGTACGCGGCCATGATCAGCGCCGAACCGCCCGACATCGAAAGGCCCACCGCCGCATTGCCAACCGGTGAAACGCCCTTGTTGGCCTGCAGCCAGGCGGGCATTTCCCTGGTGAGGAAGCTCTCCCACTTGTAGGTGTAACTCTGACCGTTGCCCTGCGAAGGCTGGTACCAGTCGCTGTAGAAACTGGACTGGCCGCCGACGGGCATGACCACCGACAGGCCGGATTGGTAGAACTCCTCGAACGCGGGGGTGTTGATATCCCAACCGCTGTAGTCGTCCTGTGCGCGAAGACCATCCAGCAGGTAGACGGAATGCGCTCCGCCGCCTTGGAATTGGACCTTGATGTTGCGGCCCATCGACGGCGACGGGATCTGCAGATACTCGACTGGAAGGCCCGGCCTGGAGAACGCGGCCGCGGGCACCGAGCCGCCGACGGCGCCGACCACACCGGATAGCAGGGCGGCCCCCACTGCCGCGATACCCAGCCGGCGGGGCATGGTTTTCGCTGCGCCACGCAGCTTTTCAACGAACTTCATGGCTTGTAACCCATCCCAACTCTCGTCTGCCGCGTGTCGCGGTCGAACCTGTCTTGGGCGAGTGAAACACAGCAGGGCGCCGTGACGGGTCTGTCACCGCCGAAGCGCGACATCGCGGTTGGCTAACGATTGGGCGTCGGCCCGGAATCGGCTCGTCGAGTTGACGATTGCCGCGCACCGGCGGCCGAGGAGCGTTCTCGTGAGGTCATGGGAAATGACCCTGTTTGTGGTGTCAGCAAGGCGCGGTTCCTAGCCTAGCCTGCTGTGAATGGGCGGCAGCCCGACCCGATCTATGCTTACTCCCGACCAGAGGAGACATTCATGCGCACCTTCGAGTCCGTTGCCGACCTGGCCGCTGCCGCGGGTGAGACCATCGGGCAGAGCGGCTGGGTGACCATCACTCAAGAAGACGTCAATCTGTTTGCCGATGCCACTGGTGATCACCAATGGATCCACGTAGATCCGGAACGAGCGGCCAAAGGCCCGTTCGGCACGACCATCGCCCACGGCTTCATGACGCTGTCACTGCTGCCGCGGCTGCAGCATGACATGTACACGGTCAAAGGGATCAAACTGGCAATCAACTACGGACTCAACAAGGTTCGCTTTCCCGCGCCGGTGCCCGTCGGCTCCAGGGTACGGGCGCAGAGTTCGTTGGTCGGCGTCGAAGACCTCGGTAACGGCGCCGTACAGGCCACGGTGGCTACCACGATCGAGATAGCGGGTTCGCCCAAGCCCGCATGCGTGGCCGAAAGCGTCGTTCGTTACATCTCCTGAGCGCTCGCCGTCAGAATTCGGCGATCGCATGTTCGAGGCGCTCGGCCAGTCGCGCCTCGGCCGCCGCCCGGCGGGTCGGGATGTGCTGTGACGGGAAAGGTGTTGTCACCGGCTCGTATTCGCGCAGGGTGCGCCGCGCCACCGTCATCTTGTGCAGCTCGGTGGCGCCATCGGCGATGCCCAGTGATTCGGCGCCGACCAACATCTTGACGAACGGCATCTCGTCGGAGACCCCCAGCGCGCCATGCAGGTGCATGGCGCGCTGCGCCACATCATGCAGCACCTGCGGCATCGCGACTTTCACCGCCGCGATGTCGCGGCGGACCTTCTGGTAGTCGTGGTGTTTATCGATCAGCCACGCAGTTCTCAGCACCAGCAACCGGAACTGTTCGATCTGAATCCAGCTGTCGGCGATCTTCTCTTGGGTCATCTGGAAGTCGGCCAATCGCCCATGTCTGGTTTTACGTGATACCGCGCGCTCACACATCATGTCGAAGGCCCGGCGCGCCAACGCAATTGTTCGCATTGCATGATGGATGCGGCCACCGCCGAGTCGGGTTTGCGCGATCATGAACGCCTGGCCTTCCCCGCCCAGCACATGATCTGCCGGCACCCGCACGTCGTTGTAGCGGACGTAGCCGTGGCTGGCATGCCTGGAAGACTCCGAGCCCACACCGACATTGCGCACGATCTCGATGCCGGGTGTCTCGCCAGGAACGATAAACAGCGACATCTTCTCGTGGGTATGGGCCTCGGGGTTGGTGACGGCCATGACAATGAAGAACGACGCGTGCTTGGCGTTGGTGGAAAACCACTTCTCGCCGTTGATGATCCAGTCACCTGAGCTGTCACGGGTCGCGGCGGTGACGAACAAGCCGGGATCCGAGCCGCCCTGCGGTTCGGTCATCGAGTAGCACGACGTGATCTCGCCGTCCAGCAGCGGCTGCAGGTAGCGCGCCTGCTGTTCCTCGGTGCCGAAGAGCGCGAGGATCTCGGCGTTGCCGGAGTCCGGCGCCTGGCAGCCGAACACCGACGGCGCCCACCGCGAGCGCCCGAGGATCTCGTTGAGCAGTGCCAGCTTGACCTGGCCGAAGCCTTGGCCGCCGAGTTCCGGCCGCAGGTGTGCGGCCCACAGCCCCTGGTCCTTTACCTGGTGCTGCAACGGCCGCAGGACCGCCATCGTCTCGGGATTCTTTTTGTCATACGGGTCGAGTGCGACCAGATCCAGCGGCTCGACCTCGTCGGCCATGAATTTCTCAACCCAGTCGAGTTTCGCCTGGTACTGCGGCTCTGTTTCGAAATCCCACACCGTCGCCAACCGTTCCCCGGCGCAGTGTCGCACCGGCATCGTTGATGGAGCTACCCCATCGTAAGGGCGGTGGTGGGTCAGGCAAGGATGCTATGCCGCGGACCCGGATCGCGGCCACAGTTTTCGTGTCGCGACCCGGACCGTTCGAAAGTCGCCAAGCAATCAGAGTCTTTGTGCGAGAAGCTGTTTCGCCAGTTCGGCACCCTTGCGGCTGTCGGCCTGCGCCTTGCGGAACAAGTCGGCCGTCTCGCGGTCGCCGTCACGCTCGGCGTCTTCGATGTAGGTCTCCAGCCGGAGCGCGTTGTCCAGGCACTGTTCGGTGTACCAGATCAGGTTGTAAGTCTTGTCGCGGGTGCCGGTCACATGACCTGTTTCGATGCTCACCGGTGGTCCTCCCTCCGTCGGTATCAGTAGCGACACCCATTGAGCTACCCACCCGCGCGATGTTCAAACGGCTCCGATGGAGCCGATTTGCGTTGTCGGGTAGGCACTTCGGCTTAGGCTGGCTAAGCAACGCCGCAGTATTTGGGCGTGGGCCTCGGATCGGCCGAGGGGAGCCGGCTGGGCCGGTGACCGCGCGCCGGGGCGGAAGTCACATCTACCACAGGAGTCTCCGGGTACCACAGGAGTCTGCGGGGAAGGCGCTACTGGTTGTGCCCGCCTAGTAGCGACAAGCCCAGGCTCGCAACAGAATTGTCGCGCATAGGCGGGCACGAGAGCATTCGGATCCCTGCGGGGGCGGTGCGCACCCGTCCGATTCGCTAGCGCAACTTGGGCAAGACGTTTGCGCCGTAGAACTCGATGGCGACGGTGGGGTCGTCCTGCGGAAAGTGCAGAAACGGTATGGCACCGGCATCGATCACCGCCTGTACCGCACCGATATGGGTCGACGGGTCGGTGCCGACGGCCCAGTTGGCGAGCACCTTTTCGATCGGGTTCGACTCGGCGGCACGCTGGATCTCCACCGGGTTCGGCTGATCGACGGCCCCGGCGGTAAATCGCCACAGGCCGGCGGCCCGGGTGGCCGCCGTGTGGTCACCGACGACAGCGAACAGCTCGGCACGCTTGCCGAGATTCGCGGGGTCACGCCCGGCGGCCTGTGCGCCCGCGGCGAACGCGGCGAGCAGCCGCGGATTCTTGAGGTCGCCGGCTTGGGTAATCCAACCGTCCCCGTGCCGGCCGGCCAGCTCCGCGCTGTTGGGACCGCTGGCGGCCACGAAGATCGGCGGTGGCGTGGCGGGCAGGTCGTAGAGTTTTAGAGCGTTCGTCTGAAAATAACGTCCGTCAAACGAAATTCGCTCACCGCTCCACAGCTGGCGGATCAGCCTGATGGCCTCGACCAGCCGGTCGTGGCGCTCCCGGTAGGAGCCGAACGTGTTGGTGGCGGCCTGTTCGTTGAGTCGCTCACCAGTGCCGAGCCCCAAGAACACCCGGCCCGGACTCAGCATTGCCAACGAGGCGAATGCCTGGGCCACCGTGGTCGGATGGTAGCGGTAGGTAGGGCAGGTCACCCCGCTGCCGAACGAGATACGGGTGGTGCTTTGACCCACTAACGCCAGGGTCAGCCAGGGAAACATCGAGTGACCCTGATTGTCCTGCCACGGCTGAAGGTGGTCACTGGTCCACGCGTACCCAAACCCGGCATTTTCGGCGGCCCGGGCTTGCGCCACCAGCTGATCGGTGCGGAATTGTTCGTGGGACAACACGACTCCAATGCCCCTGGCCGGCGACGGCGTGGGGCCGGTCGACTCGCCCCGGGTGCCGCATCCGGCGGATATCGCGCCGGTCCCCAGCACGCCGGTTCCGGCGGCCAGTCGGGCGAACGTCCGTCGCGAGATGCCGGTCATCGGCTCCGACTACCCGTCACGCGACCTGTCACACCATCGAGCTTGCCTCACGCCGGCCGGGCTGCGACAGTCGTCGGCGCACCGCTGCGCACGGGGCTGGTCCGAACTGGCATGGCCGATCGGGCACGCAAGGAGGTGGATTGGCCGATCCGTCGGCGCTACCACTAGTTTGGGCTGGTGACCCCCCAGGCGCGTCCAGCGCACAAGGCCGACATCCGCGTTCTGTCCCGAACCCTGGCCCGCGCCTTCTATGACGACCCGGTGATGAGGTGGTTGCTTCCCCACGACAAGTCCCGGCTCGCGCACCTGCATCGGGTGTTCGCGACGATGACCCGCCACCACCATCTGCCCCGCGGCGGCGTCGAGGTGGCGTGCGAGGGCGCCGGCGTCGGCGCCGCCGCCCTGTGGGATCCGCCGAATCAATGGCGGGAGACCCGCCGGGCGGAGCTGGCCATGACCCCGGCATTCTTGCGGGTGTTCGGCTTTCGTGGAGCGACCGCACGCGCCGTCCAGGAGGCGATGAAGCGCGCGCATCCCGAAGAACCGCACTGGTACTTGGCCGTCATCGGCAGTGACCCGGGCGTGCGTGGACGCGGCTTTGGTCAGGCCTTGATGCGGTCGCGGCTGGACCGCTGTGACGCCGAGTTCTGCCCGGCCTATCTCGAGTCCTCGAAACCCGAAAACATCCCTTATTACCAACGTTTCGGATTCACCGTCACCGGCGAGATCATGCTGCCGCACGGCGGGCCGCCGATCTGGCCGATGTGGCGCGAACCCCGCTGAGCATCCCGCCCGGCCCGAGCAGGTTCGGCGGGCCGGTTTAGCGGGTGGACGCTGCGGGCAACCGTTGCCAATGGCTACCGGCGAGCTGAGCGATCCCGCGGACTTCCCCGAGGAAGGCGGCCCCGGCGACACGCTCAACCCGAACGAATCCACCGACTCCGACGAGCTCCGCAACGACGACGGCGACATCGTGGTGGACCCACCCGAGCACTGGAGCGAGGCCGACCGGTTCGGGATGACGGCGCGCGAGCAGCGCGAAGGGCAATCCCTCGACGACCGACTCGCCGCCGAAGAGCCGGACCGGCTGGACGGCGGGTGGGAAGAGGACGGCCCCGGGCGCGCCCATCGAGGCCAAATCGACGGCACGCCCGAGGACGGCGGCTCGTTGTTCGAGGTCGTGGATGACCAGTGACGGCTCCGCGGCAGTGCGGACCCGTCGTTTGCCACGGCCGCGGCCGGGTACCCAAGTCTGGAATTCCTAACGCTGGAGGGACGAATGGCAGCCAACGACGGTAACCCGAAGCAGCGGCAGCTTGACGACTGCCGGGTAGCCGGGAGCACCGGATATCTGACCACTCAGCAGGGCGTGCGAGTCGACCACACCGACGACGCGCTCACCGCGGGGGAACGTGGGCCCACCCTGCTCGAGGATTTCCACGCCCGGGAAAAGATCACTCACTTCGACCATGAACGGATCCCCGAACGGGTGGTGCATGCCCGAGGCGCCGGAGCCTACGGGTACTTCGAGCCCTATGACGACTGGCTTGCCGACTACACCGCGGCGCAGTTCCTCACCACACCGGGTAAGCAGACGCCGGTCTTCGTGCGGTTCTCCACGGTGGCCGGGTCACGCGGATCGGCGGACACGGTGCGCGATGTCCGCGGATTCGCCACCAAGTTCTACACCGATCAAGGCAACTACGACCTGGTCGGCAACAACTTCCCGGTGTTCTTCATCCAGGACGGCATCAAGTTCCCGGATTTTGTGCACGCCGTCAAGCCGGAGCCGCACAACGAGATTCCGCAGGCGCAGTCGGCGCACGACACGTTGTGGGATTTCGTGTCGCTGCAGCCGGAGACGCTGCACACGATCATGTGGCTGATGTCGGACCGGGCGCTGCCGCGCAGTTACCGGATGATGGAAGGCTTTGGCGTGCATACCTTCCGGTTGGTCAACGCCCAAGGCGAAGGCACGTTTGTGAAATTCCATTGGAAGCCGCGCCTGGGTGTGCACTCGCTGATCTGGGACGAGTGCCAGAAAGTCGCCGGCAAGGACCCCGACTTCAACCGGCGCGACCTGTGGGAAGCCATCGAGGCCGGCCAGTACCCGGAGTGGGAGCTGGGAGTGCAGCTGGTCGCCGAAAGTGACGAGTTCAACTTCGAGTTCGATTTGCTCGACGCCACCAAAATCATTCCCGAGGAACAGGTTCCGGTGCGCCGCGTGGGCAAGATGGTGCTTAATCGCAACCCGGACAACTTCTTCGCCGAAACCGAGCAGGTGGCCTTCCACACCGCCAACGTGGTACCCGGAATCGACTTCACCAACGATCCACTGCTGCAGTTCCGTAACTTCTCCTACCTCGACACCCAACTGATCAGGCTGGGCGGCCCCAATTTCGCGCAACTGCCGGTCAATCGGCCGGTCGCCGACGTCCGCAACAACCAGCGCGACGGCTATGGCCAGCACACGATTCCGCAGGGCAGGTCCAGCTACTACAAGAACAGCCTGGGTGGCGGCTGTCCGGCGCTGGCTGACCACAACGTATTCCGCCACTACACCCAGAAAGTCGACGGCAATAAGATCCGCCAGCGGGCCGAAAGCTTCCAGGATCACTACAGCCAGGCCCGGATGTTCTGGAAGAGCATGTCTGCCGTCGAGGCCAAACACATTGTCGCCGCGTACGCCTTCGAGCTAGGCAAGGTGGAAACACCGGACATCCGTGTGCGCGTGGTGGATCAGCTGAACCTCGTCGACCACGACCTGGCGGTACGGGTCGCCGGACAACTAGGGCTGCCCGCGCCCGAAGAACAGCCGTTCTTGGACAGGGCGGGCGATAAAATGCCTGCCTCCCCAGCGCTTTCGCAACTCAACACCGTCACCGACAGTATCGAGACCCGCAAGATCGCCGTGCTGGCCGCCGACGGCGTCGACGTGGTGGGAACCCAGCGCTTCATAGACGCGATCCGCAACCGCGGCGCCGTCGCAGAAGTGCTGGCGCCCAAGGCAGGTGGCACGCTAGCCGGCGGATCCGGCGGCGAACTCCCGGTTGACCGGGCGATCACCACCATGTCGTCGGTCCTCTACGACGCGGTCGTGGTGCCGTGCGGGCCCGACGCCGTCAAGACCCTGTCGGAGGACGGCTACGCGATGCATTTCGTGACGGAGGCCTACAAGCACCTCAAGGCGGTGGGGGCCTTCGGTGCGGGCGTCAAGTTGCTGCCTAAGGCCGGGATAACCGAGAAAACCGCCGCGAGCACCGACGCCTTCGTCTCCAACGGGGTGGTCACGACCAAGGCGGCGGCCGACGACCTGTCCGACGACTTCGTCGAGGCATTCACCAAAGTCCTTGCCAAGCACCGTGTGTGGGAACGCGAGACCGACTCGGTGCCCGCCTGATCAGGACTTGCTCTGCCAGCCGGCGACACCGATCGCGATCATCCGCAGCTGCTTGACGGCGATTCGATGAATCTCCTGCAGCGCTTCGGCGCTCTGGGCGTCCTCGATCGCCTCGGCGATGACGATCATCGCGTTGACGAACAGTGTCGCCAAGATGTTGAGGTCCTCGGTGCTCCATTCGTTGAGCCCCGGGAAGCGGGCCAGGTCGGTGGCCAGCTCGGAGGTGATCAGCCGGATCTCGGTGCGGATGGCGTAGCGCAGCACCGATAGTCCGGTGGAGCGCTCCCGGACGATGAAACGCCAGTGTTCGCGCCTGTCGGCGACGCTGCCCACCAAGATCTCCACGGACGACTCGATCACCCGGTTCGGGTCCAGCTTGCCGGCGCGCGCTCCGCGCAACGTGTCACGCAGGGTGCGAAACGACTCGTCGATCAGGACCAGCCCCAGGGCCTCCATTGACTCGAAGTGCCGGTAGAACGCCGCCGGCACGATCCCGGCCTCCCGGGTCACCTCGCGCAGGCTCAGGCCGCTGAAGCTGCGGTCCTGCAGCAGTTTGAGCGCGGCGGCGACGATGGCGCGCCGGGTGGCTTCCTTGCGTTCCTCCCGCGACACGGTGGCGCGGGCCCGGCCTTGGCCGGACCGATGTGAGCGTGAGCTAGGAGTACGGTCGTTCACTGTGTGAACCCTACCACAGACCTGCGGAAACCCTTGACGAACAGCTAGATCCCGGCGCACCGTGTACATATGTTCACTCAAACGCTCAGCCAAGCCGTTGCGAAGCGAGTCCTGGGTTCCGACCTGGTCGACCTGCTCACCGGTCCGCACGGCGTCGACCGCTACACCGAGCTGGTGGCGCCGACGTGGACGTTGGGTGAGGCCCGCGCCAAGGTCATCGAGGTGCGGCGCGAGACGCCGCGCAGCGTCACCCTCACCCTCGCTCCCAACGGCACCTTCACCGACGCCAACACCGTCAAGGCCGGCCAGTACGTCAACCTCACCGTCGACATCGACGGTCGCCGGCACACCCGCTGCTATTCACCGGCCAACGCCGAAGGCGGCCCGACCCTCGAGCTGACGATCGGCCACCACGACGGCGGGCTGGTCTCGACCTACCTGTACCAGCGTGCCCGCCGCGGCATGGTGGTCGGCCTGGCCGGGGTCGGCGGCGACTTCGTGTTGCCGGCGCAGCGGCCGCGCCGGGTGCTGCTCGTCTCCGGCGGCAGTGGCATCACCCCCGTCATGGCGATGCTGCGCACGCTGGTTGCCGAGGGTCATCAGGGCGAAGTCGCCTTTGTGCACTACGCGCGCACGCCTGCGGAGGCGTGCTATCGCGAGGAGTTGGCCGCCCACAAAGAACTGCCGGGTGTGCGAGTGCTGCACGGCTACACCCGCTCCGGCGCTGGTGATCTGGTGGGCCGCTTCGGCGCCGACCACCTGGCCATGGCCATGCCGACGCCGGATGCGGTGTTCGTCTGCGGCCCAACATCATTGGTCGAGGCGGTGCGCGAGCACTGTGACAACGTCGTCACCGAGAGCTTCGTGCCTCCGGTGTTCGAGGCGCCGGCGAACCCCTCGGGCGGCCGAGTGTCCTTCGCCGACAGCGGTATCGACGTCGTCGACGACGGCCGCTCGCTGCTCGAGCAGGCGGAGTCGGCCGGCTTGACACCCGAGAGCGGCTGCCGGATGGGCATCTGCCACACCTGCACCCGGCGCAAGACCTCGGGCACGGTGCGAAACCTGGTCACCGGGGCCGTTTCCACGGGTCCCGACGAGGACGTGCAGATCTGTGTCTCGGTTCCCGTCGGCGACGTCGACCTCGCGCTATAACCCCCAAACATCTCAAGGAGTTCTGACATGACACTCAACAAGATCACCCTCACCCCCGAACAGGCCGACGCGTTCGGCCGCGAACTCGACGCCATCAAGGAGCGCGTCATGGCGGATCTCGGTGAAGAAGACGCCGACTATATCCGCCGGGTCATCAAGACGCAGCGCGCCCTAGAGGTCGGCGGACGAGTGTTGCTGTTCCTGCCGCCGGCGTGGCTGCTGGGAACCGCCATGCTCGGGGTGTCGAAGATCCTGGACAACATGGAGATCGGCCACAACGTCATGCATGGTCAGTACGACTGGATGCGTGACCCGGCCATCTCGGGGCGTTCCTTCGAGTGGGACACGGCCTGCCCGGCCGACCAATGGCGGCATTCGCACAACTACCTGCACCACACCCACACCAACATCGTGGGAATGGACCGCGACATCGGCTACGGCATCCTGCGGATGAGCGACGACCAGCCCTGGGAGCCCTACTTCCTGGGCAACCCGGTCTACGCATTCCTGTTGATGGTGCTGTTCCAGTACGGCGTCGCACTGCACGAACTGGAGTCCGAGCGCATCCGGGCCGGTGAGATCCGGCTGGCCGACAAGCGCGACGTCTTGCGGGAGATCTGGAAGAAGACGCGCCGGCAAACCCTCAAGGACTATGTCGCCTTCCCGCTATTGGCCGGACCGTTCGCGCCGTTCGTCTTCACGGGCAACCTCACGGCCAACCTGATGCGCAACGTGTGGTCGTACATGATCATCTTCTGCGGCCACTTCCCCGACGGCACTCAGGAGTTCACCGCCGAGGAAACCAAGAACGAGTCCCGTGGTCAGTGGTACTTCCGCCAGGTCCTCGGTTCGGCAAATCTAAGCGGCGGCAAGCTGTTTCATCTGTTGTCCGGCAACTTGTCGCATCAGATCGAGCACCATCTGTTCCCCGACATGCCGGCCCGGCGGTACGCCGAGATCGCCCCGGAGGTGCGGGAGATCTGTGAGCGTTACGGCATCCCCTACAACAGCGGCCCGCTGCCCAAGCAGTTCGCCACCGTGGTGCGCAAGATCGTGAAGCTCGCCTTCCTGGGGTCTTGGCCGGCGCGGCGCAAGGCCACCGCGCGGGAAGCGGTCGCGCTGTCAGCGGCATGACGCCGCCGAGCCTGCGGTGACGCCGCCGAGCCTGCGCGCAGCGCGAAGCGCTGGGCGCAGGCTCGATGCGAAACAAAGTGGTCAGCGCGGGGGCCACAACAGCCCAACTGGAGGACAATGGGCCCGTGGAGTGGACCGGCGCGCGCTATGCAGACAAGCCAACCGTGGAAGCCTCGACGTGGATCGACGCCGATCCCGAGCGCGTCTGGAGTCTGGTCTGCGATGTCGAGCTGATGCCGACCCTCAGCAACGAGTTGCAAGCGGTGGAATGGGTCGACGAGGCCACCGGGCCCCGGATCGGCGCCCGGTTCGTCGGTCACAACCGGCACGATGCCTTCGGTGAATGGAGCACCACTTCACAAATTGTCAGCTGCGATGAGCCACACGAATTCGCCTGGGCAGTAGGCGAATCCGACAATCCCTCGGCCATCTGGCGGTTCCGGCTGACACCCCGGGACGGAGGCACCCTGCTGACCTACTGGACGCAGATGGGGCCGGGCCGCTCGGGGTTGTCGCGCGCCATCGACGCGATGCCCGACAAGGAACAGAAGATCGTCTTCGTGCGGTTGCGGGAGTTCGAGACCGCGATCGACAAGACGCTGGCCGCGATCAAGAGGTTGGCCGAACACGGGGTCCGCTAATGCGCACCGCCACCACGGTCGAGCTGTCCACGGCTGGCCGAGACACCGTCGAGTTCGTCGTCGAGGCCGAAAAGCTGGGACTGGACGTCTGCTGGGTCGCCGAGGCCTGGGGTGCGGACGGGCCGTCGGCGCTGGGATACCTTGCCGCGCGCACCGAACGGATGCTGCTGGGCTCGGGGGTACTGCAACTCGGCATCCGATCGCCCGTTGCGGTGGCCCAGATCGCGATCACGCTGTCCAACCTGTCGTGCGGGCGGTTCCTGCTAGGCCTGGGCGCCTCGGGGCCGCAGGTGATCGAGGGCCTGCACGGGGTGTCGTTCGCCCGGCCGCTGGCGCGGATGCGCGAAACCGTCGACATCGTGCGGCAAGCGTTCGCTGGCGGCAAAATCTCGTACTCCGGCAACGAGTTTCAGATTCCGCGCCCCGGAGGCGAGGCGGTGCCGATGCGATTGTCGACGCGGCCCGAGCACGCCATCCCGATCTATCTGGCCGCGTTGTCCCCGGCGATGCTGCGGTTGACGGGACAGATCGCCGACGGCTGGCTGGGCACCAGTTTTGTGCCGGAAGGCGCCGCCGGCGCCTACTTCGCGCACCTGGATAGCGGGCTGGCTGCCGCCGGTCGCACCCGGGCCGACATCGACATCTGTCAGGGCGCCGAGGTCGCATTCGCCAAGGACCAGGACCAGCTGCGCGGCATGGTTGCCGGCCGCAAGAAGGAGCTGGCATTCAGCCTGGGCGGCATGGGGTCCGCCAGCACCAACTACTACAACCGGGCCTACAGCCGGCAAGGCTGGGCTGACGTTGCCGCCGCGGTGCGCGAGCACTGGCAGCGCGGTGACCGCGACCGCGCCGTCGCGTCGATCACCGACGAGATGGTGCTGGCCACCACGCTGATCGGGACCGAGGACATGGTCCGGGCCCGCCTTGGGGTGTGGCGGCACGCCGGTGTGAACACGGTGCGGCTCTATCCCGCGGGCGGCACACTCGATGCCAAGCTTTCGACGCTCGGCCGGGCCATCGAGCTGGTCCGGGAGGTTTAGTTCTACCTCGCCGGTGCTGCAATGGGTACGGGCGTAGTCGATGTCTTTCACATGCGCCTGCAGATCCGCAACCTGGCCGCGCAACCACGCGGTCCTCGGGTCGTTTTCGGGAAGCGACTGCACGAACCGTTGCACATTGTCTACAAGACCCTGGCCGGTCAAATTAGCTGGATCACCACCGAGGATCATCTGCTGCAGCTTAGCCTGCATCCACGGATCCAGGCTTAGCTTCAGCCCACGCCGGTCGGCGCGTCGGCGACCGGCACCAGTTTCACCTCGGGCCGGGTCGGCAGCTCGTCGGCCAGAAACCACCGGAAGGCGAGGTTGCCTTGCGGATAGCCCAGCGTGGTCAGCGAATTCGGATGGGCCGTCGTCCCGCGGGACAAGACGATCGTCACCGAGCCGTCGCTATTGGCCATCGCGCTGTGACCGTTGACGGAGCAGCGGGCATCGGGGCCCTCGGCGGGACCGTAGGTGGCCATGAACTGGTTCCACACCACCAAATTCCAGAACCGGCATTGCGGCGGCCGGTGGGTGATGACCAGCGCTTCGTCGTCGTCGAGCACGAAACTGCCGTAGGAGTAGCAGGCATCGCGCGCCGACCAGCCGAAGTTGGCGTCGGGCACCTGGTAGGGAGCCGCGAATTGGTTTGCGACGTGGGCGGTCTCGTGTCCAAGCCGATGCGCGTCACGGGCCCTGTCCCCGACGGCCAGCGGCACGATGGCGAACATGGTGCGCATCCAGGTGGCCGCCGCCCGCAGCCTTGCGGCGGTCTCGGCGTCGCCGTGGCGTATCGGGTCCGGCGCGTCGAGCGCCTCGATAGTCCAGGTGACCGGGCGACCGGTCAGCGGGTCGGCCTGGTAGTCACGGGTCATCAGCACGGCGGCATCGGGTGTGGGACCCAGCTCGAAGGAGAAGTTGCCGTCGGCGTCGATATCGAGGTCACTGTCGCGGACAATCGCGACGACCCGGTCCGACCACGCGCCGGGGAAGGGCTCGTTGTAGGCGGTCACCGAGAAATACGCGCTGTCACCCTTGTTGCCGCCGATCCGGTAGCGCCGTGTCGGATCGACCGGGCACATGAAGTAATAGGCGTCGGTGTTGTCGCCGCCCCAGCGGCGGTCGCGACGAAACGGCGTGTTGACCGCGACGAACTGCGGCCGGCCCGGCTCGGGGAAGAGATAGGCGTCGAACGCGACACCCAGGGTGGCGGCGAGCATCCGGTAACCGTCGGCGAGGTGCCGGTCGTCGGTGACCGCACGCTCGCCCTCGAGGAAGCCGCGGTCCAGGGCGCCCAAGGTGTCGAGCAATTCCCGCCATGCCGTAGCCGACTCGTGCGTCATTCAGGCTTTCCTTTCAGGATTCCGCTCAGGAGCAATGTGGTGGTGCGGTCCGCCCAGGCGTCGTCGAGTTCGGCGCCGCGGGTCAGCAGGCCTAGCAGGGTGCTGCCGGCAATGGCCTCGACCAGTTCATCGGCGGTGACGTCGGCCCGGATTTCGCCTGCGGCAGCGGCGTTCTCGAGCCGAGAGGCAAGGCCGCCGGAAATGATGCCGGCAAACCGTTCCAACAGTGCGGCATGCAGGGTCGGGTCGGCCGCCATCTCGCCGACCAGGCCGGGCAGCGCCGCGCGGGCGGCCGGCGTCGCCAAGACCGCCATCGTGCGTCGCACCATGTCTCGCAGATCCGTCGCCAGCGATCCGGTGTCCGGAATTTCGGTCGCGGCGCCGATCGGAAACACCGCCTCGTGCACCAGATGCGCCTTGCTGGGCCAGCGCCGATAGATCGCGGGCTTGCTGGTGCCGGCCCGTTCGGCGATGGCAGATACCAGCAGCCCGGCATAGCCCGTTTCGGCGAGCAGTTCAACCGTCGCGCGAAGCACCGCCGCATCGATCCGCGGATCACGGGGTCGGCCGAAATCGACTACCATTACGAAACTCAGAGTAACATAAGTCGCGTGAGTGATGTCGTTGGTCTCGACGACCTGGCTCAGCCCCGGTTCAGCGCGGCGGCCCAGCAGATCCGCGACATGATGGCCACAATGGCCCCGCAATGCCCGTTGGATGCCGACGCGTTGCACGCGCGCGCCAGCGCCGACACCGGCCTGCATGATTTCGGCGACGACGACTACCGGGAACGGCTCGACGTCTTCCTGGCCGCACTGCGTGACATCGACGGGCTACACGCGGCCGGGGTGGTGAACTTCTACGGGCAACTGCTGCAGTTGCTCAAGAACCGGCTGCTGTTCACCGACCTGCTCACCAGGCATCCCGAGATCGACGACATCGAACTGCAATCACCGGTGTTCATCGCCGGTCTGCCCCGTACCGGCACCACGCATTTGCACAACATGCTGGCGGCGGCGCCCACCTTCCGCACCATGCCGTACTGGGAAAGCGTCGAGCCCTTTCCACTGCCGCACGAGGCCGGCGTCGAGCCGGATCCGCGGCGGGCACGCATGGACGTCGCGGTGGCGGTGATCAACACCGTGATGCCCTACTTCCCACTGATGCACGAGATGACCACCGATCACGTGCACGAAGAGATTCAGCTGCTGGCCAACGACTTCTCGACCATGCTCTTCGAGACGCTGGCCCACGTGCCCGCCTGGCGCGACTACTACCAGGCTCACGACCAAACGCCGCACTACCGATACCTGGCCAGGCAGCTCAAGGCGATGCAGTTCCTGCGGGGCGGGCGGCGGTGGCTGCTCAAGTCGCCCCAGCACCTCGAGCAGGTGCCGGTGCTGGATCGGGTCTTTCCGGGCAGCATCGTGGTGTTCACTCACCGTGACCCGGTGCCGGTGGCGCTGTCGATGATGGCGATGATCACCTATTCCGCTCGGATGCACCGCTCGCCGGTGCCGGTGGCAGAGATTGCGGCATATTGGGTGGACCGGCTCGACCGGATGCTCACCGCGCTGGTGCGCGACCGCGACACCATCGGTCCGCGGCGCTCGATCGACATCCGATTCGACGACTTCATGGCCGACGAGCTCGGTGTCGCCGAGCGGGTGTACGCCCTGGCCGGCGAGCCGTTCGACGAACCGGCACGGACGCCGATCACCGGCTACCTGGACGGCCACCGACGCGGCCGACTGGGCAACGTGGCAACGACCTGCGAGATGTTCGGGCTTGCCGAGGAGGATTTGCGCGCCCGCTTCGCGCCCTATGTCGAGCGGTTTCTCACTTAGCGCCGAGCCTGTAAATCCGCAGCAGAAGTTCGAGTAGCGGCCTGCAAAATTACAGGCTCGGTGGCCGGCTGAGTCGGGGAAGCGCTACCTTCTCAACACATGACCACCATGCCCGCCCTGGACGGTGTCGAACACAGGTTTGTCGACGTAGGCGACGACGTCACCATCCACGTGGCCGACGCCGGGCCGGCCGACGGGCCGGCGGTCATGCTGGTGCACGGCTTTCCGGAGAACTGGTGGGAGTGGCACGAGCTGATCGGCCCGCTGGCCGCCGACGGCTACCGGGTGCTGTGCCCGGACCTGCGCGGCGCGGGCTGGAGCTCGGCGCCGCGCTCCCGGTACCTCAAGAGCGAGATGGCCGACGATCTGGCCACGGTGCTGGACCGGCTGGGTGTCGAGAAGGTCAAACTGGTCGCCCATGACTGGGGCGGGCCGGCCGCCTTCATCATGATGCTGCGCCACCCCGCCAAGGTGACCGGCTTCTTCGGGCTGAACACCTCGGCACCGTGGGTGCGCCGCGACCTCGGAATGCTGCGGCACATGTGGCGGTTCTGGTACCAGATCCCGATCTCGCTGCCGGTCATCGGGCCCCGGCTGATCGCCGACCCCAAGGCCCGCTACTTCCGGATGCTGACCTCGTGGGTCGGTGGCGGATTCCGCGTGCCCGAGGAGGACGTCCGGATGTACGTCGACTGCATGCGCCAGCCCGGGCACGCCGAAGCCGGCTCACGGTGGTACCGCAGCTTCCAGACGACGGAGATGCTGCGCTGGCTGCGCGGTGAATACGACGACACGCGGGTTGACGTGCCGGTGCGCTGGTTGCACGGCACCGGCGACCCGGTGATCACGCCCAACCTGCTGCGCGGATACGAAGATCGCGCAACCGATTTCGAGGTCGAGCTGGTCGACGGCGTCGGCCATTGGATCGTCGAGCAGCGGCCCGACCTGGTCCTGGACCGGCTGCGCGCGTTCCTTACGGCTTGACCAGGATACGGATCGGGTTGCCCTGCTGCCGCTCCAGTTTCTCGATGCCCGCCGGGAGGTCTTCAAGTGCGACGACCTCGCTGATCGACCGCGAAATATCAAGGCGCCCAAGCGAAACTAGCTTCGCCAGGGTCTCGATGTCGGCGTTCTGGTAACCGAGGTGCCCCAGCACCTGCTTGCGGGTCACCCCGAACATCACGGTCGGCCCGATGGTCGGCGACTCCGCGCTCATTCCCCCCCCGACCAGCCGCCCGCCGGGTGTCAGCGCACCCAGGGCCTGTTCGAACGTCACCTTCAGGCCGACGGCGTCGAACGCCACGTCCAATAACCGCCCGCCGGTGACCTCGGCGAGCTTGTCGGTCAACCCGTCGTCACGGGTGTCGAACGCGTAGTCGGCGCCGAGTTCCAGCGCGCGTTCCAGAACGGCCGGGTTGATGTCGAGGGCGATCACCGGTGCCGCGCCGACCAACCGTGCGAGCTGGACGATGTGGGTGCCCCCCCCGCCGACACCCCAGACCCCGACCGATTCGCCGACCCCCACCTTTCCAGTTCGGACGACGGCGCCGAACGGCGTCGACACCGCGTCGGCCAGGATCGCGGCCTGCTCCAGCGCAACGTTGTCCGGTACCCGGGTCAGGCCGGCGGCCTGCGCCACGGTGTATTCGGCCCACGCGCCGTCGTAGGCGAAAGCCATCAACTGGATGCTCAGGCAGTTGACGACATCGCCGCGGCGGCAGTTGGGGCAGCTTTGGCAGGGCCGGCCGGCGGCGACCACCACCCGGTCCCCCGCTGCCCAGCCGGTCACGTCGGGGCCCAGCTTCGCGATGGTGCCCGAGGCCTCGTGGCCCTGGGTCACCACCGGTTTCTGGGTCGGGAACGTTCCGTTGATCAGGCTCAGGTCCGAATGGCAGATCCCACAGAAGGCAACCTTGACCAAGACCTCGCCCGCACCGGGCTCGGGTATCGGAACGTCTTCCAGCACAACCTTTTTAGTGTTGGCATAGAAGCGTTCCGCGCGCATGGTGGCCACGGTCACTCGACGCCGATCGTGACCTCGGTCGACTTGATGAACACCGTCGCGGGCTGGCCGGCCTTCAGGCCGAGTTCCACTGCCGCGTCCTTGGTGACCGACGAGGTGACGATCTGGTCGCCGCCGTCGAGTTTGACCTTGACGATCGCCATCACGCTGCCGAGGTCGACCTCGGTGATGGTGCCCTTGAGCTGGTTCCGGGTCGATAGCCGCATCGCAGTCCTTTCCACAAATCACCGGGTGTGCGACGAGCGTAGTCGGCCCGCTCAGGAACGAGGGCCCAGGAGTGCTATCGACGCATCGACCGCTGGTTCGACGACGTCGCGGACCGGCCGCCCGTCCTCCACGGCAAGTGCGGTCAGCTCGCGCAGTCCGCCCAGCAGGATGACCGACAACGGCACGGTCAGCGGGGGTAGGCCCGCGCGCCGAAACCCCGGGCTGGCACTGAGGTCGATCAGCAGGGTGGACAGCAGCTGTAATCCGCGGCGTTGGACGGGCCGCGCGATGGCGCCCAGCGACGGGAGCTCGCGGATCCAGCTCAAGGTGATGGCCGGCCGGGATTCGATGTGCCCGACGTAGGCCTCGACCGCCTGGCGAATCTGCTGATGCCAGTCGGCGTCGGGGTTGACCGCGGCCGAGATCTTCTCGCCGAGCTTCTCGACGTCGGCCCGCAGCAGCTCCAGGAAGCACTGCTCCTTGCTGGCGAACTGGTCGTAGAAGGTGCGTTTCGAGGTCCGCGCGTGGCGCACGACGTCGGCGACGGTGGTCGCCCGGTAGCCGCGTTCACCGATCGCTGCGGCCAGGCCGTCGAACAGGCGAAGCCGAAAGGGGTCGATGTCGGCCGGCGCGGTATTGCCGGCCACTGCGGTCACCAACGCGCCTCCTTACCCGGATCGGTGCGGACCTTGTCAGCCTTGGTACCAAAGAGTACCGTGCCTAGGATAAGCCTGCGGTACACCGCGGTACCATCCCCGTGTTCACGACCGAGCAGCCGGGGCAGATGTTGGGAGCCCATGTCGATGAGCCACGCAATCGCCGATGCGGCGGCACCACCCGAAATCACGTTGCCGCCGGCGCCGCGGATTCCAAGCCTGGCCCAAGGCCTGGTCTTTGCGATCACGCGCCGCGGCATGATGCGACGGTTGGCGCGCCGCTTCGGCAATGTCTTCACCCTGAACATCCCCATCTACGGGCGGGTCGTGGTGGTCGGTGATCCGCAGCTGGCAAGGCAGGTGTTCACCACCAGCCCCGACGAATTGGGCAACATCCAGCCCAATCTGAGCCGACTGTTCGGCTCCGGTTCGGTGTTCGCGCTCGAAGGCGACGACCATCGCCGGCGGCGACGCCTGTTGGCGCCACCGTTTCACGGCAAGAGCATCAAGAAATACGAGGCCATCATCGAGGAAGAGACGCTGCGCGAGACGGCTCGATGGCCGCAGGGCGAGCCGTTCGCGACCCTGCCGTCGATGATGCACATCACCCTCAACGCCATCCTGCGTGCGGTGTTCGGGGCCGACGGGGCCGAACTCGACGAGCTGCGCCGGCTGATTCCGCCGTGGGTCACGCTGGGCTCGCGGCTGGCCGCGATGCCCAAACCGAAACGCAACTATGGCCGGTACAGCCCGTGGGGCCGGCTGGCCGAGTACCGGCGGCAGTACGACGCCGTCGTCGACAAGCTGATCGACCGCGAGCGGTCCGACCCGGACTTCGCCGATCGGACCGACGTGCTGGCATTGATGTTACGCAGCACCTATGACGACGGTTCTGTCATGTCCCGCAAGGACATTGGTGATGAGCTGCTCACCCTGCTGGCCGCCGGACACGAGACCACCGCGGCCACGCTGGCCTGGGCGTTCGAGCGGCTGACCCGGCACCCGCAGCTCCTGGCCGCCTTGGTGGCGGAGGCCGACGCGGGCGGTGACGAGCTGCGCCAGGCGACCATCCTGGAAGTCCAGCGGGCCAGGACCGTCATCGATTTCGCGGCCCGGCACGTTTATTCCGACGTTTATCGCCTGGGCGAGTGGTCGATCCCGCGCGGCGATTCGATCATCATCAACATCGGCCAAATTCACGACAACTCCGACGTATTCCCCGACCCGCAGCGCTTCGACCCGCAGCGCTACATCGCAAGCAAGCCGTCGGCGTTCGCCTGGATCCCGTTCGGCGGCGGCACCCGCCGCTGTGTGGGCGCGGCGTTCGCCAACATGGAGATGGATGTGGTGCTGCGAACGGTGTTGCGCCACTTCGTCATCGAGACGACGACGGCGCCCGACGAGAAGTGGCGCTGCCGCGGCGTCGCTTACATTCCCAAGGACGGCGGACGAATCGTGGTGCGTACCCGCTAGCGGCTGGCGCTTATGGGTTTGCTGACGCCCGGCGCGGCAGTTTCCAGCCCGGGCGGATGTAGTGGCAGGTGTATCCGTAGGGGTAGCGCTGCAGGTAATCCTGGTGCTCGGGTTCGGCTTCCCAGAATGCTCCGGCCGGGCTGACTTCGGTCACCACTTTGCCCGGCCACAGGCCCGAGGCCTCGACATCGGCAATGGTGTCCAACGCGATTCGCCGCTGCTCGTCGTCCAGGTAGAAGATGGCCGACCGGTAGCTGGTCCCGACGTCGTTACCCTGCCGGTTCCTGGTGGTCGGATCGTGGATCTGGAAGAAGAATTCCAGCAGGGTGCGATAGTCGGTGACCGCCGGATCGTAGACGATTTCGACGGCCTCGGCGTGGTTGCCGTGGTTGCGATAGGTGGCGTTGGGGGTCTCGCCGCCGCTGTAGCCGACGCGGGTCGAGGTGACACCGGGCTGGCGGCGGATCAGGTCCTGCATGCCCCAGAAGCATCCGCCGGCCAGGATTGCCGTGTTTGTCGTCATTGCAGTCTCTCCTTCGGTGGGGTCGTCAAGGGCCCTCGATCCGAGGTTAGTTGCGGCTGGCCGACATCGCCCAGAGCCAGACCACGCAGTCGGGGTCGATGCCGCCGGCTCCATGATCGCCGCTGCCGGATGGCCCGGCATGGACCGGCTCCAGTTCGGCCGCGGCGGCCCGTTCGGACGGTTGGATATCGGGTTCACTGCTCGGACGCGACAGCTCCGCCGGGACACGGGCAGGCTGCGGCGCCCGTACCGGTCGCCTGGTTGCCAACCGCCTGGAGGGCCACCAGTTGGCGTTACCGACCAACACCGCAAGCGAGGGCACGGTGATCGTGCGGACCAGGAAGGTGTCCAGCAGCAAGCCGACGCCGATGATGAAGCCTGCCTGGACCATGGTGCTGATGCTGGCGAACAGCATGCCGAACATCGACGCGGCGAAGATGATCCCGGCGGAGGTGATCACGCCTCCCGTCGTGCCGACGGTGCGGATGACCCCGGAGCGGATGCCGTTAGGGGACTCGTCGCGGATCCGCGACACCAACAGCATGTTGTAATCCGCGCCGACGGCGACCAACACGATGAACGCCATCCCCGGGACGCTCCACCCCAGAGGCTGGCCACCGATGAGCTGGAATGCGATCACCCCGACGCCCAGCGCCGACAGATACGAAACAACCACGGAGGCAACCAAATACAGCGGCGCAATGACCGCCCGTAGCAGCATGATCAAGATGAACAGCACCACGGCGATGGTCACCACGATGATGAACCGGATGTCGTGGTTGTAGTAGTCGCGCATCTGGGCATACGTCGGGGTGGTGCCGGACATCGCGATCGACGCATCGGCCAGTGACGTATTGGGCTGGGCGCTGCGAGCGGCGTCGACGATCGCCTTGTCCTGGTCGAAGGCCGCGGTGCTGAACGGATCCAGTTTCGACTGGACCAGGTAGCGCACCGCGTGCCCGTCCGGGGACACGAAGATCGATGCCAGGTCTTTGAATCGGGCGTCGTTCATCGCTTCCGGCGGGATGTAGAAGCCGGACATGCCGGGTTTCGAGGCGTTGAGCTTCATCGACAGCAGCAATGCGGCGGCGTCGGAGAGGCCGCGGCCCATCTGTCTGGTCTGCTCGGTCAGTTGCTGCACGCCGTCGGCCACCCGCTGGCTTCCGTCGGCCAACGCGTTGGCGCCTTGCTGCATTTCGGCCAGTTTCTGCTGCAACCCACCGGGGTTGCCCAGGCCCAGGGACCGAATCGTCTGGACCGCCTGGTTCAGCGACGCTCGCATGGCCTGCAGCGTGCCGATCAGATTCTGCACATCCGGGGTGGCCTGCAGCTGCCGGGCGACGTCGGCGATCTGGTCGAACGCGCCGGCATTGCGGGCATTGACGAGCAGTTGTAGTTGGTCCCGGGCAGTGGCGCAGGCGGGATCGGTGGTGCAGACCGGGCTGGCGTTGAGCCCGGCCAGCACCGGGCCAGCCATGTTGAACACCTCCTCGAGGCTGCCGGCGTTGCTGCGCAGGCTCGCGGCCAGTTGCTGGATCTGCTGAAGTGTCTCGCTGGCGTTGACTTGGTTCTGCACCCGCGACACCTCGCCGACCAGACCGTTGATCACCGCGATCGCCTGGTTGACCTGGCCGGTGATCGCGGCCAGGGCGTCGGCGAGCTTGCGGGAGCCGGTGGTCAGCGCGTCCAGGTCGCCGTTGGCGCCGGCGATCTGTTTCGACGCATCCGACAGCTTCCCGCCGACCTCGCCGGCCTGATAGCTGAGCTTGGCTTCCTCGAGTGGTGCACCCTTGGGCCGCGTGATACCGCGGACCATGGCGATGTCGGGCAGCTGGCTGACCCGCTGGGCCATTTGCTCGAGGTCGGCCAGGGCCTGCGGATTGCGCAGATCGTGCGGTGAGTGGACGTAAATGTATTGCGGGATGGTCGAACTCGGCGAGAAGTGGCGGTTCATCGCTTCATACCCGACGTTGCTTTCCACGCCGGACGGCAACGCGGCGCGTGCGTCGTAGGTGTAGCGCACCAGGGACGCGCAGCTGGCCAGCGCGATCAGCACCACCAGGCTGGCCGTCAGGTGTGCGATCGGGCGCCGGACGATGTGCACTCCCGAGCGCCGCCACAACCGGCTGGTGAGGTCTCGTCTCGGTGCGATCCACCCGCGCCGCCCGGCGAGCACCATGACGGCCGGCAGCAGGGTGACCGCGGCCAGGAATGCGATCGCGATCGACACCGCCAAGGCGGGCCCGACCGTGGAGAACACCCCCAGGCGGGTGAACGTCATGCAGACGAAGGTGACCGCGACGGTCGCCGCGGAGGCCGCGATCACCTTGCCGATGGACGTCAGGCCGCGGGCAACGGCCCGGTCGGAATCCATTCCGCGGCGCAGGCATTCGTGGTAGCGGCTGATCAGGAACACCGCGTAATCGGTGCCGGCGCCGATCATCATCGCGGTCATGAACACCACGGTCTGATCCGAGATGCCCAACCCGACCCGGGCCAGGCCGGCGACGACTTGTTGAGCCGTCACCAGTGACAAGCCGATCGTCAGCAACGGCAGCAACATGGTGACGGGGTTGCGGTAGACCACCAGCAGGATCAACAGCACCATGACGATGGTCGCCGTCTCGATCACCTGCAGATCGCGCTGCCCGATCGCGGACATGTCGGCGATGGTGGCCGGGAGCCCGGTCAGGTTCGCGGTCAGCGAGGACCCCGCCACGGTGTGCTTGACCATGTCGGCCACCCGGGTGTAGGCCGCGGTGGACTGCGGCGAGCCCAGTTCGCCGGCGATGCTGACCGGGATGAACCACGCTTTGTGGTCCTTGCTCTCCACGACTTCGCGCAGCGCAGGTGCGCTGATGAAATCCTGTACCGCGACGACGTCGCGAGTGTCGTGGCGCAGCCGGTCGACCAGTGTGCGGTAGACCTCTTCGTCGGCCTGGCTCAGCCCGTGCTCGTCGGTGAGCACCACCACGGCGACGTTTTGCGATCCCGGTTCGTGAAACGCCTCGGCCATCTGCTTGGCGGTGACCATCACGGGCGCGTCCTCGGGCAGGATCTCCACGGTGTGCTCGCGGACCACCTGCGTCAGGGGCGGCAACGTCAGGGACAGCGCGGCTGCCAGCGCGACCCAGAAACCGATGACGATCAGCGGCCGGCGCACCACCAGGCGGGCCAATCCGGGGAAGATACCGCCGGTCGGCAAGCCGAGGTTGGGGTCGCGACGCAGCACTTCGGACTTTGTCCGGGCTATGCCTTGGCGTCAAACACGCACGGGAACAATGAGATCCGCCCGTCTGCCGCCGAGTCGGCAACGCGGCGCGACACCCGGGACGTCATGCTAGGGCAAAGCACGATGAGTCTCTCCTGACTGTTCGTCGGTTGATGGACACAGGGTGGCTGCTCGGTCTGGGCTACCCGCAAATGCGCGGTCATTAACGTGGCGGCCCGGTCCGAACCGGCAGCGCCTCATGGCGCTGGATGCGGTTGTGACGGCCGGTCGGCGGGTAGATAACGGGCGATCCTTGCATCAAGGCAGCATGTTCGGCGACGGAAGACGACGGAAGGTGGCAGTCATGCGAACCACGACGTGCGCGGTGCCGTTGACCGTGTGGGTCGGCACGACGATGTACACCTTTGCCCCCGGCCGCGACATCATTGTCGGTCGCGACATCCGGTCGGACATCTGCCTCGACGGGCCGGACAGTACCTGGGTCTCCCGCGAGCACTTCGTGCTGCGGTTCGACGGCGGCCACTGGGCGGTGATCGACCGCAGCCGAAACGGCACCTATCTGGACGGCGTGCGGGTGTCCGCGGCGATCATCCGTAGTGGTCAGCACATCACCGCCGGTGATCCGCAGCGGGGGCCACGGCTGGTCTTCCAGGTCGGCGTCCCGCCCGGCGCGGCGGTACCGGGCGCCTGGGTCGGCCCGGCTCTGCCGTCGTCCGCAGCGCCGGGTCGGCAGCCCGAGCCGCCGCCGGTCCCGCCGAATCCGCCGCCGACTCAAGCACCGACGCTGCCCGGGTTTCCGGCGATCCGGCTTCAGCGCCCCCAGCCGGAGTCCTGTGAGCCGCCGCCCGCCGACCCAGCCCCGGCGGTCGATGCCCCGATGGTGAATCCGACTGGCGAACTGGCCGAACGCGACGCGGCGACCGTCGAGCCTCCCGCCGAGCCGGGCTCCGACGAATCCACCGAACATCTGCGGCAATTAGCACCGACGCCGGCAAAGTCACCGGAAAGCGACCACAACCCGGCCCGACGGCTCATCGGCAGGCTGCGCACCTGGTTACGCGACCCGCACACGCCGGCCCGACCGAAACCGGCGAATCAGCAGGACGCCGAGCGGCCGGCCGACGTCGACGAGCCGGAGCGAACCCTCGGTTGGGAGATTCGGGACAAAGGCAGCGGTAGCGACACCACGTTGGTGCGCCGCCCGACTGCGGCGGGCGGCGATGTGACGGCTGACGGGCTCGGCCTCGTCGTTGACGGCCATCAGCTGCTGACCGATGTCTGCTTCACCGCTCGTCCGGGCACGCTGACCGCGGTCATCGGCCCGCCGGGCGCCGGCAAATCAAGCTTGATCGCGCTGCTGAGCGGGGCGGCCCGGCCCACGTCCGGCCTGGTGACCTGCGACGGCCACAATCTGCATGCCGACGACCCCTCGATGCGGTCACGCATCGCGGTGGTGCCGCACCACGACGTCATGCACCATCAGCTCGCTGTCGAGCAGATTTTGGGCTACGCCGCCGAGCTGCGGTTGCCGCCGGACACCTCGGCCGCGGAACGCCGTGCGGCGGTCAACCGGGTCATCGACGAGGCCAACCTCGGCGCCCAGCGTGCGGTCAAGGCCGGCAACCTTTCCGCCGGCGAGCGCAAGCGCGTGTCGGTGGCGATCGAATTGCTCACCGGGCCGTCGCTGGTGGTATTCGAGGAGCCGAGCGGCAAGCCGGATCGCGGGTTGGACCGTCAGGTGATGACGACGGCGCGCCGACTCGCCGATGCCGGCCGCGTCGTCGTGGTGGCGACCCACTCGCTGGCCGCACTGAACCTGTGCGACCAGGTGTTGCTGCTCGCCTCCGGCGAGGTCGCCTTCGCCGGGCCACCGGCGGACATCGAGCAGGCGGTGAGCAAAGCCCGCTGGTCGCACGCCTTTCCGCCGGGAGGCGCCGACGGCGGAGGCGACGCCGCCCCGACCGACCAGCAAGGCGACACACCCGAACAGCCGCCGGAAACTCCCGGCGAGGCGCCCGAACGCGGCAGCCGCACCAGCCTGTGGCGCCAAACCTCCATGCTGATCCGCCGTCAGGTGCGGCTGATCGCCGCCGACCGCGGCTACCTCGTCGCGATGGCGGTCTTGCCGGTGGTCTTCGGGGCGCTGTCGCTGTCGGTACCGCACCGGGACGACCCGTATGAAGTTGGGCAGCTCCTGGTGGTGCTCAACAGCGGTGCGGTCGTGATGGGCGTCGCGTCGACCATTCGCGACCTGGTTGTCGAGCGGGGTATCTTCCGCCGCGAGCACTCCGTCGGGTTAGCGGTGCCCGCGTATGTGGCCGCTAAGCTCCTCGTTTTCGGCCTCGTCGCGGTCGTCCAGACCGCTGCGTTGACAGCCATCGTCGCGGTGGGGAAGACCGCCCCCGCCCGGGGAACCGTGTTGCCCGATCACCCCTTCGTCGAGCTGTACCTGACGTTGGCGGCGACGGCCGTCGTCTCGGCCGTCGCCGGCCTGACGCTATCCGCGCTGGCCGAGCACCGGCGGGAGCTCCCGGCGCTGTTCCTGCTGGCGAGCCTGGTGGCGGTCGTGTTCGCGGGCGGCATGTTCCCGCTAGCCCACCGCGTCGGCCTCAACCAGCTCTCCTGGCTGGTGCCATCGCGATGGGGCTTTGCCGCTTCGGCGTCCACCATGGACCTGGGCGCGATCGGTCTGCCGGGCACTCCGCACGAGCTTTGGACGCATTCGCCGAGCTGGTGGCTCTCGGCCATGGGCATACTGCTCGTCTTCGGCGCGCTGTGGACGGGTGCCCTGAGCTGGCGGCTGCGGATGGTCAGCCGCGGCTGACGGCCGCACCCGCGGTGCGCGTCGAGTTCGCCGACCTCGGACGTCGTACGATTCGCCTCATCTCGCCCCATCTCGCCTTATCGACCGAAACACACGGACGGCAGCCGCCGGGCCGTCCTGAGGAGCTAACGTGACCGGCCCGGTGTTCAGCCGCGACGAATTGGCCGCGGCATTCGGCGAATTCGAGCAGACCGTCGCCCGCGCGGCGCAGACCCGCGACTGGGACGGCTGGGTCGCCCAGTACACGCCGGACGTCGAATACATCGAGCATGCCGCGGGCACAATGCACGGCCGCGAGCAGGTGCGCGCCTGGATTCAGGAAACGATGTCGACCTTCCCCGGCAGTCACATGGTGGCGTTTCCGTCGTTGTGGTCGGTGATCGACGAGTCCACCGGCCGCATCATCATGGAGCTGGACAACCCGATGCGCGACCCCGGTGACGGCAGCGTGGTCAGCGCGACGAACATCTCGATCATCACCTACGCCGGCGACGGCCAATGGTGCCGCCAGGAAGACATCTACAACCCGCTGCGCTTCTTGAAGGCGGGACTGACGTGGTGCCGCAAGGCGCAAGCGCTGGGAACCCTGGACGAGGACGCGGCGCAGTGGATGCAACGGTACGGGGGACCCCAATGAGCACCAAGCCCAAGCCCAAGCTGGTTATCGGAGCCAACGGCTTCCTGGGGTCACATGTGACCCGCCGACTCGTCGAGGCCGGCGAGCAGGTGCGGGCGATGGTGCGCCCCACCGCCACTACCCGGTCGATCGACGACCTGGAGGTCACCCGATTTCACGGCGACGTCTTCGACACCGCGGTGCTGCGCGAGGCGATGGGCGGCTGCGACGACGTCTACTACTGCGTGGTCGACACCCGCGCCTGGTTGCGCGATCCGTCACCGCTGTTTCGCACCAACGTCGAAGGCCTGCGCAACGTCTTGGATGTGGCCGTCGAAAAGCCGATCGCCGCGGGCCTGCACAGGTTCGTCTTCACCAGCACCTATGCCACGGTGGGCCGCCGCCATGGGCACGTGGCGACCGAGGCCGACGTCGTCGACGTGCGGCGGGTGAGTCCCTACGTCCAATCACGGGTTGCGGCCGAAAACCTGGTGATGCGGTACGTGTCGCAGGCGGGGCTGCCGGCGGTCGCACTGTGCGTCTCGACGACCTACGGCAGCGGAGACTGGGGCCGCACACCCCATGGCGCCTTCATTGCCGGCGCGGTTTTCGGCAAGTTGCCGTTCCTGATGACCGGGATCGACCTGGAAGCCGTGGGTGTCGACGATGCCGCCGCAGCGATGATCCTGGCGGCCGAGCGCGGCCGCAACGGCGAGCGCTACCTGGTCTCGGAGAAGATGATCGCGTTGACCGAGGTGGTGCGGATAGCGGCGGCGGAAGCCGGCGTATCGCCGCCGCGACGCTCGATCTCGGCGCCGGTGCTCTATGCGCTGGGTGCGCTGGGCAGCCTGCGGGCACGGCTCACCGGCAAAGATGCCGAACTGAGCCTGCAGTCGGTGCGGATGATGCGCGCCGAGGCAGAACTCGATCACGGCAAGGCGGTTCGCGAGTTGGGCTGGCAGCCGCGCCCGGTCGAGGAATCGATTCGCCAGGCCGCCCGATTCTGGGCCGCGATGCGCGCGGTCGGGCCGAACACCAAGACCGCGTCATCCGAATAGCCAGACTCCTCAAAGCCCCAGACAGATGGGCAAAGTCGCCGTTGACCTCACCGGGCCGCCGCAGACCATGCTGGCGACCCTGTACGCCAAGGCGCTCGACGCCGACCGGCCGCATCCGATCCTGGGCGATCGCTATGCCAAGGAGGTCGTCGAGCGTATCGACTACGACTGGTCACAAACCTCCATCACCGCACGCAACTGCGCGGCGGTGACGACGCGGACGGCGCACTTGGACAGCTGGGTCCGGCAATTCCTGGCCCTGCATCCCGCAGCCGTCGTGCTGCACCTCGGGTGCGGGCTGGACGGTCGATATTTCCGGCTGCAGCCGGGCCCGGCGGTGCAGTGGTACGACGTCGACCACCCCGAGGTCGCCGCGCTGTTCACCCAGCTGTACCCCACGGCGGCCCGCCACCACGTCGTCGCCGCGTCGGTCACCGATCCGGCCTGGCTCGCCGACATTCCGAACGACTGGCCCGCGCTGATGATCGGCGAGGGACTGACCATGTATCTGAGCGAACCGGACGGGGTTGGGTTACTGCGACGCGTGGTCGACCGGTTTCCCTCCGGTGAGTTGCAGTTCGACGCGTTCAACCGGCTGGGCATCAAGTCGCAGTGGATGAACACCGTGGTGCGCCGATCCGGATCGACGCTGCGCTGGGGTATCGACGGGCCCGACGACATCCTGCGGGCGGTGCCCGGCACCCGGCTGCTGGCCTGGGTTCGCTGGTTCGAATCGGACACCTTCGCGCGGCTGCCGCGCGCCTACCGGGTGCTGGGCCGGCTGATGTCGCGGGTTCCGGCACTGGCCAACATGTCGCAGTATCACCGCTACGCGTTCGGTCGGGAATGTTGATCGCCGGCCGGCGTTGAAAACCTCATGAGCCACCCGAAAGTCTCAGAACCCAGCGCAGGGCATCCCATCACCATCGAACCGGCCACCGGCCGGGTACAGGTCCGCATCCACGGTGAACTCATCGCGGACACGACCGCGGCGCTGGAATTGCGGGAGGCCACTTTGCCTGCGGTGCACTATATTCCGCTGGCTGACGTCGCCCAGGAAAGGCTGACCCGCACCGACACGCACAGCTACTGCCCGTTCAAGGGACAGGCCAGCTATTACAGCGTGGCCACCTCGGCCGGCGACACCGTGGCGGATGCGATCTGGACCTACGAACAGCCCTATCCCGCGGTGGCCGCGATAGCCGGGCACGTCGCGTTCTATCCCGACAAGGCCGACATCAGCGTCGAGCCGGCGTAGCACCCGCTCAGGGAAACACCTTTGCCAACGACTGGGTATCGCTATATTCGCGCAGCGACACGATCTGGCCGTCGTGGCATTCGAAGATGCAAACGAACGGGCTGTCGTAGCGGGTGCCGTCGGCGGTGACGCCGTCGACCTCGCCCTCGATGACAACCGTCTCGCCTTCGTTGACGCATCGCACCAGTTCGATGTTGACCTCGAACTTCTTTTTGCGGCGCTCCACCGCGCGGCGCAGCGTCGCCTTATCGATCGCCGAACGCGTGGCGATGCTCCAGTAGCTGAAGTCGTCGCTGAGCAAGGCGAAGCCCTCGTCGAGGTCTCCGCCCTCGGACATGCTCTGCATGAACATCCATGCCAGTTCGGCCTGTGGGTCGTCGAACGGCGTCATCACATCGCCATCCTGTCCCGGCAGGGCGATAGCGGTCAATCGAGGCCCCGCTCGCGGTTCGCACGCCGGAGTCGTGGCAGGCTCAGGTGATCAGCGCACGCACAGTCACCTTCCCCGGCGCGGCGGGCTTCGGCCACACCCTGGCGCCATTGCGCCGCGGCCGCGGCGATCCCTGCTTTCGCATCCCCGGTGACGGCACGATCTGGCGCACCAGCCTGCTGGCCAGCGGGCCGGTTACGGCGCGGATCAGCCGGGCGGCCGCCGACTCGGCCCACTGCGTGGCGTGGGGCCCCGGCGCCGAACAGTTCCTCGAGTTGCTGCCGGCGATGCTGGGCGCCGACGACGACGCCGCGGATTTCCTGCCGAGTGAGCCGACGGTCGCGGCCGCGCACCGGCGGCTGCCGCACCTGCGTCTGGGCCGCACCGGGCAGGTGCTGGAGGCGTTGATTCCGGCGGTCATCGAGCAGCGGGTCCCCGGCGCCGACGCCTTCCGGTCGTGGCGTGTGCTGGTGACCAAATACGGCACACCGGCCCCCGGGCCGGCGCCCGAGGGCATGCGGGTGCCGCCGTCGGCGCAGGCCTGGCGGCACATCCCGTCCTGGGAGTTCCACCGCGCCAACGTCGACCCGGGTCGGGCCCGGACGGTCGTGAGCTGCGCACGGCGGGCGGCGTCGCTGGAGCGGTTGACCGCGGTGCCCGCCGCGCAGGCGCGCGCGGCCCTGACGTCGCTGCCCGGAGTCGGCGTGTGGACCGCGGCCGAGACGGCGCAGCGGGCCTTCGGCGACCCCGACGCGGTGTCGGTGGGCGACTACCACATGCCGAAAATGATCGGCTGGACGCTGCTGGGCTATCCGGTCGACGACGCCGGCATGCTCGAGCTGCTGGAGCCGATGCGGCCGCACCGGCATCGGGTGGTCCGGCTGCTCGAAGCCAGCGGCCTGGCCTACGAGCCACGCCGCGGGCCGCGACTGCCGGTGCAGCAAATCCACTCGCTGTAGCGCCCGCAGACCCCGTGTGAGGGCCGCCGCCGTCGGGTATCCCTGCCAGGACATGACCGTAGGCGAACTTCAGGGGGCTGATCGATGACACAGTTCACCATTCCGGGATTGACCGACAAGCAGGGCACGCGACTCGCCGAACTCCTGCAGAAGCAGCTGAGCACCTACAACGACCTACATCTGACGCTCAAGCACATCCACTGGAACGTGGTGGGGCCCAACTTCATCGGCGTGCACGAGATGATCGACCCGCAGGTCGAGTCGGTGCGCGGCTACGCCGACGAGGTGGCCGAACGAATCGCCGCCCTGGGCGCGTCGCCGCAGGGCACCCCGGGAGCGATCATCAAGGATCGCAGCTGGGACGACTACTCGGTTGGCCGCGACTGCGTGCAGGCACATCTGGCCGCGCTGGACCTGGTCTACACCGGCGTGATCGAAGACATCCGCCAGGCCATCGACGAGACCGAGGAACTCGACCGCGTCACCCAGGACATGCTGATCGCGCACGCCGCGGATCTGGAGAAGTTCCAGTGGTTCGTCCGGGCGCACCTGGAGAACGCCGGCGGCAAACTGACCCACGACGGCTCGGCGACCGAACGTGACGCCGCCAGCACCGCACGGCGGCGGTCCTAACCGGGCGGCGCCTTGCGCGCGCGTTCGGCTCGTTCCGCTCGTTCCGCCTGGGCGGCTTCGCGGTTCAACCGCTGCGCTTCGTAGATGGTGACGTTGGTGCGCGACATCAGCAATGCGGCGATCCCGACGGCCAGGATCGCCCCGGGCACCACCGAGAACGAGCCGGTCATCTCCGCGACCATGATCATGATCGCCAGCGGTGCCCGCGCCACGCTGCCGAAACACGCCATCATGCCGACCACCACGAAGATTCCCGGGGCATCGGGCACGCCCGGTATCCCGGAGAGCTCCCCCAGCCGCCAGATCGCGGCGCCGACGAACGCGCCGATGACGATGCCGGGCCCGAACAGCCCGCCCGAACCGCCGGTGCCGATCGATAGCGAGGTGGCGATGATCTTGGCGATCGGCAGCACGACGATGATCCACAACGGGATGCTCATCAGCGATCCGCGGTCGGCGGCCAGCTGCGCCCAGCCGTAGCCGCTGCTCAGGATTTGCGGGATCAGCAGCCCCAGCAACCCGACCAGCAGCCCGCCGACGGCCGGCTTGATCACCGGCCCGCCGGGAAGCCGGCGGGTGAGCGCCACGGAGGCGTGGAAGGTGCGGGCATAGAGGTAGCCGACGGCCGCGGCGATCAGCCCGATCACGACGAACCACAACAGCGGCCATGCCCGCTCGAAGCGGTATTCGGCGTCGATGTAGCCGAACAGCGGGTCGAATCCCAGGAAGGCGCCGAGCACCGCATACGCGGTCCCGGAGGTGATGAAGCCGGGCAGCAGGCTGCGATAGTCGAAATCGTCGCGGTAGCTGATCGACGCCGCCAGCACCGCTCCGCCCAGTGGGGCGGCGAAGATGGCGCCGATGCCCGCGCCGATACCTAGCGCCACCGCAATCCGGCCATCCTCGTCGGCCAGGCCCAGCCGCCGCGTCAGCAACGAGCAGAAACCGGCCGAGATCTGCGCCGTCGGCCCCTCACGCCCGCCGGAACCCCCCGACCCGATGGTCAGCGCGCTGGCCACCATCTTCACCAGCACCGCCCGCCCGCGGATGGCTCGCGGATCGGTGTGGACCGCCTCGATGGCCTCGTCGGTGCCGTGACCGGTGGCTTCCGGTGCGAACTTGGCCACGATGAAGGCCGAGAGCAGCGCCCCGCCCGTCGTCACCAGCGGAATGGCCCATGGGCGGGCGAAACCGCTGGACCCGCGGCTACCGCCCTCGCCCAGCGGAGTCGGAATGTGGTAGTCGGCGAGATAGCCGAGCAGGAACTCGCCGGTGTACTTCAGCGCCAGATAAAACACCACAGCGCCCAGGCCCGCGATGACGCCGATCGTGATGCCCAGCAACAACCACTTGCGCAAATAGCCGGCACTTCTGATCGATGCGCCGAATCGCCCGCCGGCGGCAGCGGGCGGCGCCTCTCGGGGTTCCGGGGCGTCCGGTGTCGGGTCGTTCACCGCGCGAGCCTCGCAAGCATCAGGTCATCCTATGACAACCGGGAATAAGTGGACTCTGGTCCGGTTATTCCGGGTAGTTCTTGATCGGAGTTCCCGAAGAGGAGGTAGGAATGCCCGCTGTAACCGCCGATACGTTGACCCTGCCGCGGGTGGCTGGCCCCGGTGCCGACGCGACCGAGCGGCCGGTCCGCTCCATCACGTCCGGCCCGCGAGGCTACGAGGGCGAGGGGTTTCCCGTTGTCCGGGCGTTCGCCGGCATCGGCACCGCCGCGCTGGACCCGTTTGTGCATATGGACCAGATCGGTGAGGTGGACTACCAGCCGGGCGAGCCCCGGGGCACCGACTGGCATCCGCACCGGGGCTTCGAAACCGTCACCTACATGATCGACGGAAAGCTCGCGCACCAGGATTCCTACGGAGGCGGCGGCCTGATCACCGACGGCGCGACGCAGTGGATGACGGCGGGATCGGGCATCTTGCATATCGAGACCCCGCCCGTCGACACCGTGAAGCGCGGCGGAATCTTCCACGGCGTCCAGTTGTGGGTGAACCTGCCGAAGAAGGACAAGTTCGCCCAGCCTCGCTACCAGGCTATCGAGGGCGGCGACGTCACGCTGATCGCCTCGGGCGACGGCGGAGCCCTGGTCCGCATTATCGCCGGGGAGATCGACGGCCACCGTGGACCCGGGAGCACCCACACGCCGATCACGCTGGCGCACGCCACGATCGCACCCGGCGCCCGGCTGAACATCGGTTGGCGACGGGATTTCAATTCGCTGGTCTATGTGCTGTCCGGACGCGGCTCGGTCGGCGTGGCCGGACACCCGATTCACCGGGGTCAGTTGGCGGTGATGGGCCCCGGTGACCGGATCACCGTGACCGCCGGCCCGACGCCGGATGCCCACCGGACAACCGCTCTTGACGTGCTGCTGCTGGGCGGGCGACCAATCCGCGAGCCGGTATTCCACTACGGGCCCTTCGTGATGAACACCCGGGCAGAAGTGATCGAGGCGCTGGAGGACTACCAGGCTGGCAAGTTTCGTAGCATCCCGCAGAACGCGCTGATGCCGCACCGTGGCGGTGGCACACTCTAGGCATGCCGCCCACCGCCGCACGTCGCGGCCCCGGACGTCCGCCTGCCGCAAAATCGGACGAGACGCGACGGCGTATCGTCAGCGCCGCCCGGCAGGTGTTCAGTGAACGTGGTTACGACGGCGCGACCTTCCAGGCGATCGCCGTACGCGCCGACCTGACCCGGCCGGCCATCAACCATTACTTCGCCAGCAAGCGGGTGCTGTACCGGGAAGTGGTGGACCAAACCAGCGAGCTGGTCGTCATCGCCGGTATCGAGCGGGCACGGCGCGAGCCGACGCTGCTGCGGCGGCTGGCCGCGTTCATCACCGTGGCGATGGAGGCGGACGAGAAAAACCCGTCCACCGCTGCGTTCTTGGCTACCGCCGTGCTCGAGTCGCAGCGGCATCCGGACTTGGGGCGATCCGAAAACGACCCGGTCGCCAGCTCCCGAAAATTCCTGATCTGGGCGGTCCATGATGCCGTTGAGCGCGGCGAATTGATCGCCGGTATCCAGGTCGCTCCATTGGCCGAGGCGCTGTTGCTCGTCTTGTGCGGAGTCGGCTTCTATGCCGGCTTCGTGGGCAGCTACCGGGAGATGGCGGACATCATCGCGGCGCTGCGGCAGTTGATGGCCGGCACGCTCTGGACGTCGGAGGCTTGACCGCCAGTCGCCGATCGGCGGCAGTGACCTGGGCCACAAAGTGTATAGGTTGCCTAACTTATTAGGTAGCATTGGCCGCGTATGACTGATCCGGCCGGTGTTTCCCTGGTTTGCTTTCCCGGTTTACCTCCGGCCCCGCCGCTGGGACGAATCCCATGGTCTCGCACCACTTTTCGCCGGCCCAACGAGAGATCCGCTAGAGAACGGGAGCATGCGAATGAGCACTCTGCGTACCCATGACGACACCTGGGACATCAGAACCAGCGTCGGCGCCACCGCGGTGATGGTGGCCGCGGCGCGGGCCGTCGAAACCCAACAGCCCGCCCCGCTGATCCGCGACCCGTACGCCAAATTGCTGGTCACCAGCGCCAACGCCGGTGTCCTGTGGGAGGCGATGCTCGACGAGCAGATGGTTGCCAAGATGGCGGCTCTCGACGCCGAGACCGCGGCGACCGTCCAGCACATGCGCAACTACCAGGCCGTGCGGACCAACTTCTTCGACACCTACTTCGCCGACGCGGTCGCCGACGGGATCCGTCAGGTCGTCATTCTGGCCTCGGGACTGGATTCCCGCGCTTACCGGCTGGATTGGCCCGCCGGGACGACGGTCTACGAGATCGATCAGCCCCAGGTTCTTGCCTATAAGTCCGCGACGCTGGCGGGAAACGGGGTGACGCCGTCGGCCGTTCGCCGCGAGGTGCCGATCGACCTGCGCCAGGATTGGCCTGCCGCGCTGCGCGCCGCCGGTTTCGACTCGACGGCCCGGACCGCCTGGCTGGCCGAGGGGCTGTTGATGTACCTGCCCGCCGACGCCCAGGACCGGCTGTTCACCCAGATCGGTGAGCTCAGCCCGCCGGGGAGCCTGATCGCCGCCGAAACTGCCGGCAACCACGCCGACGAACGGCGCGCACAGATGCGGGAGCGATTCAAGAAGGTGGCCGAGACGCTGGGCCTGGAGGAGACCGTCGATGTGCAGGAGCTCATCTACCACGACCCCGACCGGGCCATAGTCGCCGAGTGGCTCAACGAACACGGTTGGCGCGCCACCGCACACAACGCCGGCGACGAGATGCGCCGGGTGGGCCGCTGGGTCGAAGGCGTCCCGATGGCCGACGACAAGGATGCGTTCTCCGAGTTCGTGACGGCGGAGCGGTTGTAATGCCGCGCACCGCGGACGACTCCTGGGACATTGCGACCAGCGTGGGGCCAGTCGGATCCTGCCCGAGCGGCCGTTGCAGCAAAGCTTTCAAAGCCACGGCTGGTCGACGGCGGCTGGGTTAGTCTGAGGCCCCACCCGGTCACCCGGTAAGGAAGTGTCGCATGGACCTCGACGCCGCGGTCAGCACGGTAGCCCTCGTATCCGCAACCACCAGACGCTTTCCCTTGTCTTCCATTTCCGCGGGTGACCCACCCCATCAGGCGGGCTCGGACTAACCGCCAAAGCCGGGGTTGTGGCCGTGTCGACCCGGAGCGCCGACGGTCACGGTCTGCTGCCTGGCACGCCGGGCCCTGTTGGCCGTGGCGAGGTATCGGGGCGCCGGATCGCCCCGGACGCCGACTCAAACTCGTTCGCGCTGACGCTGGCGCTGCTGACCTCGACGGCGTTCCTGCTTTTCGCGCAGATCTTCATGGTTGCCCCGATCCTGCCGGCGCTGGCACGCGACTTCGGCAGCGGCGAGGGCATGGTCGGCCTCGGGGTGCCCGCGTTCCTGGTGCCCTACGGGTGGACGGTCCTGGTGTGGGGCACGGTATCGGACCGGTGGGGACGCCGTCGTGTCATCCTCATGTCGCTGTGCGCCTTCGTGGTCCTGACGGCAGCCACCCCGCTGGCAACCAATGTCGGGGAATTCATCGCGCTTCGATTCGTGACCGGGGTTGCCGCCGGCGGCGTGGTGCCGATCAGCGTGGCATTGATCGGCGACCTGGTGCCGTACCGGCGCCGAGGCCGGGTGCTGGGATGGGTCTTCGGTGGAGCGGCCGGTGGTATGGCCTTCGGCGCGGCCGGCGGCGCGCTGGGAGAACCGCTGGTCGGCTGGCACGGGTTGTTCGGTGTGGTCGCCGCCTGCGGACTGGTGCTGTTGGTGCTGGGTTTGTGGTTGGTTCCCGACACCGCCTCGGCCCCGCGCGCGTCATCGATCCGCCAGGTCGCGGCCGGATTCGCGGAGCTGCTGAGCACCTCCCGCGGTCGCCGGACCTACGGCTACGTGCTGGTCAACGCGGTGTTGCACGCCGGGGTCTACACCTGGCTGGGGGTCTATCTGCATGACCACGTTCAACTTGACGAGGAGCAGATCGGGCTGGTGCTGCTCGGCTACGGCATCCCGGGCCTGGTGCTCAGCCCCGCCATCGGCCGACTGGCCGATCGCTACGGGCGGGCGCGCGTCATCCCGCTCGGGTTGACCCTGACCGCCGCCTGTGCCGCGGTGTTCGCCAGTGAGCCGTCGTTGGTATTCCTCCAAGCCGCCGTTGTCTCGCTGTCGCTCGGGTACGACATGACCCAACCAGCCCTGGTCGTCATCGTCACCGACCTTCCCGGGCAGCGTGGGCAGGCGATCGGGCTCAACTCCTGCGTCCTGTGGGTTGGTATGGGGATTGGCAGCCTTGTCTTCCAGGCCGTCCTGCTGCCGCTCGGCTTCTCCGGCGCCTTCGCCTGGTTTGCGGGTTTCTCGCTGCTCGCCGGTGCGGTCGCGATACCGCTGTTTCGTGCCGAGCGACCTCCGAGCGGTAGCGCAGTGTCACCCGTCGCGCCGGTGTAGCGCTGATCCGGCAGGATCTTTCCTACCTATTCCTGCCGTAACCGCATGACTAGGATCGCCAATATCACCGATGTGCGACCACGTGACGTGGTGCGGGCACCCCGGGCGGCCCTGAAAAACCGGGACCGGGCCCGGATCGGGAACCGGATGGGACTCCGAAGAAAGGACAACGATGACCACCGAATCGGTTGCACCAAAAGCTCAGGACCTCGCCACGGGCCAACCCACGGCCCCTGAAGCCAACGCATCGAAGCCCACCCATGTCGCCGAAACGGTCGCCGAAACCGTGGCGCGGCTACGTAAGACGTTCGCCACCGGTCGCACTCGCAGTGTCGAGTGGCGCAGGAACCAATTGCTGCAGTTGCAACGGCTGATGGAGGACAACGAGGACGCGATCACCAAGGCGCTCGCCGAGGATTTGGACCGCAACCCGGTCGAGGCGTATATCGCCGACATCGCGGTCACCATTGCCGAAGCGAAGTACGCGGCCAAAAAGGTGCGCAGGTGGATGCGTCGCAAATACCTGCTTCTCGAGGCGCCCCAGCTACCGGGCCGCGGCTGGGTGGAGTATGAGCCTTACGGCACCGTGCTGATCATCGGCGCCTGGAATTACCCGTTCTATCTGACGCTGGGCCCGGCGGTCGGGGCGATCGCCGCCGGAAACACCGTCATCCTCAAACCCTCGGAGATCGCCGCGGCGTCGTCACGACTGATCGCCGAGCTGGTGCCCCGCTACCTCGACCGCGACGCGATCGCCGTGGTCGAAGGCGACGGCTCGGTAAGCCAGGCGCTGATCGCGCAGGGCCTCGATCGGGTGATGTTCACCGGCGGCACCGAGATCGGCCGTAAGGTCTACGAAGGCGCGGCGCCGCATCTGACCCCGGTCACGCTGGAACTCGGCGGCAAGAGCCCGGTGATCGTCGCCGCCGACGCGGACATCGACGTGGCCGCCAAGCGCATCGCCTGGATCAAGCTACTCAACGGCGGCCAGACCTGCGTCGCCCCCGACTACGTGCTGGCCGACGCGACCATTCGCGACGAGCTCGTCACCAAGATCGGCGCCGCCATCGGCAGGTTCCGCTCCCAGGACAACCCGGACGGCTTGCGCATCGTTAACCAGCGCCAGTTCGACCGGTTGAGCGGTTACCTCGCCGCTGTTGAAAACCAGGGCGAAGCCGACGGTAAGGCCAAGGTCGCGGTGGGCGGCAAGTGCGACGCGTCGAGCCTGCGCATCCAGCCGACCGTCGTCGTCGACCCCGATCCGGCCGGACCGCTGATGTCCAACGAGATTTTCGGTCCGATCCTGCCGGTGCTCACCGTCAAGTCCCTGGACGAGGCGATCAAGTTCGTCAACTCACGGCCCAAGCCGTTGTCGGCATACCTGTTCACCAAGTCACGCGAAACCCGCGAGCGGGTGATCAAGGAGGTGCCGGCCGGCGGCATGCTGGTCAACCACCTGGCCTTCCAGGTATCGACGGCCAAGCTGCCGTTCGGCGGCGTGGGCGCCTCCGGCATGGGCGCCTACCACGGCAAATGGGGCTTCGACGAGTTCAGCCACCGCAAGTCGGTGCTGACCAAGCCGACCCGCCCCGACTTCTCGAAGATCATCTATCCGCCCTACACCGAGCGCGCCTTCAAGCTGGCGCGCAAGCTGTTCTAGCCTGACGCAGACGCCCGCACGACCCGGTCGGCTGCCGGGCCGACCTTGACCATGTCAACGCACATTCAGAGAGGAACCTGATGCCCGGAGTGCAGGATCGCGTCGTCGTCGTTACCGGAGCCGGCGGGGGATTGGGCCGCGAATACGCCCTGACGCTTGCCAAGGAAGGGGCCAGCGTGGTCGTCAACGACCTCGGCGGCGCCCGTGACGGCACCGGCGCCGGCCACAACATGGCCGACCAGGTGGTCGCCGAGATCACGGACGCCGGCGGCCGCGCGGTGGCCAACTATGACAGCGTTGCCGAGCCCGAGGGGGCTTCCAACATCATCAAGACGGCGCTCGACGAGTTTGGGGCGGTGCATGGCGTGGTCAGCAACGCCGGGATCCTGCGCGACGGCACCTTCCACAAGATGCCGTTCGAGAACTGGGACGCCGTGCTCAAGGTGCACCTCTATGGCGGCTACAACGTGATCCGCGCGGCCTGGCCGCACTTCCGCGAGCAGAGTTACGGCCGGGTCGTCGTCGCCACCTCCACCAGCGGGCTGTTCGGCAACTTCGGACAGACCAACTACGGCGCGGCCAAGCTCGGTCTGGTCGGCATGATCAACACGCTGGCGCTGGAGGGCGCCAAGTACAACATTCACGCCAACGCGGTCGCCCCGATCGCGGCCACCCGGATGACCCAGGACATCCTGCCGCCCGAGGTGTTCGAGAAACTCACGCCCGACTTCGTCGCGCCGGTGGTGGCCTACCTGTGCACCGAAGAGTGCGCGGACAACGCGTCGGTGTTCATCGTCGGCGGCGGCAAGGTGCAGCGGGCCGCGTTGTTCCAGAACGCCGGAGCCACCTTCGACACCCCGCCTTCGGTGCAGGAGGTGGCGGCACACTGGGGTGAGATCACCGACCTGTCCGGCGCGCAAAAAGCCGGTTTCAAGCTGTAGTTTGCATGAAAGCCTGTGTCGTACAAGAGCTTTCCGGCCCGTCCGGCATAGTTTATACCGATATCGACGATATTCCCGATGACGGCGACAAGGTCGTCATCGACGTTCGTGCTGCCGGCGTGTGCTTTCCCGACCTGCTGCTGAGCAAGGGCGAGTACCAGCTGAAGTTGCCGCCGCCGTTCGTGCCCGGGCTGGAAACCGCGGGCATAGTGCGCTATGCGCCGCCTGGCTCGGGTTTCCTTGTGGGAGAACGGGTCTCGGCATTCGGGGTGCTCGGCTGCTACGCCGAACGGGTGGCCGTTCCGGTTTCCAACGTGGTGCGCAGCCCCGCCGAGCTCGACGACGCCGAAGCCGTGTCGTTGTTGGTCAACTACAACACCATGTACTTCGCGCTGGCGCGGCGCGCCGCGATGCGGCCGGGCAACACGGTGCTGGTGCTCGGTGCCGCCGGCGGGGTGGGCACGGCCGCCGTCCAGCTTGCCAAGGCGATGGGCGCACGCCAGGTGATAGCCGTGGTGCACCGCGAGGGGGCGGTTGACTACGTCGGCGCGCTCGGCGCCGACGTAGTGCTGCGATTGACGGACGGCTGGGTTGCCCAGGTGCACAAGCACACTCACGGCCGCGGTGTGGATATCGTCGTCGATCCCATCGGCGGCCCGAGCTTCGACGACGCCATCCGGGTGCTGGCCATCGACGGCAAGTTACTGGTCATCGGCTTTGCCGCGGGCAGCATCCCGACGCTCACCGTCAACCGGCTGCTGTTGCGCAACATCGGGGTGCTCGGCGTCGCCTGGGGCGAGTATCTCAACAAGGTCCCCGGTTCGGCGGCGTTGTTCTCCTGGGGTTTGAACTATCTGGTCGCCCTGGGGTTGAGACCGCCTCCGCCGCAACGCTATCCGCTGTCCGAAGCCCAGGCCGCGTTGCAGAGCCTGGCCGACGGAGGTGTGCTTGGCAAGGTGGTTCTCGAGCCTTAGCCTGAGTGGTCTCGCCCGCAAGTCTGTCGGGGGTCATGTCCGGGCGGTTGGGTCGAGTTGCCGGACCATCGTGTTCGGTACCCACATCGAACTGCGTTAATTACCACTGCTTAATGCCTGATTGAGTATCGGTATCGGCTGCCTTCTTGCTGGGATTGGGGCGCTCTGTGGTGATCGGTTTGCCGCTGAGTGCCGTATTTGCTGCGCGATCACCGAAAGTCGGGATTTCCATTAACTATTGGGAAGGGAGTGCTGTTGTGGCGTTGTGGGTGGTTCCGGAGGGACTGGCCGGCGCGGCCGCACAAGTGGCGGCGTTGAGTGCGCGGTTGGCGGCCGCGCATGCTGCGGCGGCGCCGGTGATTTCGGCCAACAAGGACGGTTAGTCAGGATGCTGTTCTTTCCACCGGCTAGTTCGCCGCCGCACCCGAGGACATCCTCGACATCGCCTGTGGTCAAAATAGCTGCGCCGCCGCGGTTTTGGTTACCGTGACGACGGCTAGGCCGCGCCGGTGAGGTCGCCGATAACCGATTCGACTCCGTTCAGCAAGACGATGGTCTGGAAGCCGCCCGCGAGGGTCAGCAGGGCCACATCCGCAGCGACCGGATAGCCGAATGCATTGACTATGCCGGCCGGGTCACCGTTGGCCAGCTCCCGGATCCCGTCCAGGAAGAGGTTGACGTTATACGACGGAACCTTGGTGGCCAGGGTGTTGACGATGTCAGCCGTCGGTAGCGCCATGGCGTAGGTGTCGGCGGCCGCGCTGCTGATGGCGTTGGTGATATGGGTGTTGGCCGCCTTGAGGGCATCGATGATGCCGTCGATGGGCGAACCGGTGGCCGCAGGCAGAGTCGGTAACGCCCATGCCGTCGGCGAGCCGCCGGTCAGCGCGGCGGCCGGCAGTGAGAAGTCGGGCAGCGACGTCGGCAGCATGGCGCCGATATCGCCGGCGAAGGCGTTCACCCCCTGCTGGGCTGCGCCGACCATATCGCCGGCAAAGGTCACCGGGTCGATCGACGGGAACAGCCCGAATCGGGTGGGTACATCCGCATATCCGGTCGAATAGCCGAAGTGGGGATCACCGTAGCCGAGGTTGACCAGATATGTCAGGTTCGGTTCGACCAGATCCGCCAGCGGGTTGCCGATCACCGGAAGCGCCCGTAGCGGCTGCAGCAACGGCAGCCCGGGATAGGTGATCATGTAGTAGTGCTCGAGGCCGTTGTTGGCCGGCGACACCGGCAGCTCCACCATGTTGTAGCCCGGGGGAAGGTTGTTCGGATCCAGTAATGGATAGTCGCCGTGCACGAACTGGATGCCCATGAACGCGTTGAGGTCCGCCAGGAAATTGATCGGGTAACGCGGGAAGTCGGCGTATCCGTCGTATTGCAGGGTGTACTGGCTGAGTTGGTAACCCGAATTGGACGGCGTCGCCCCGTAGAACTCCAGACCCAGCGCCGGCATCGACAGCCCGGGGAAGCGTGACAGCAGGCCGCCGTTGGGGGCCATCGGATTACCCAGCAGCGTGAAGCTGAGGTTGGCCGTGTTCGGGCTTCCCTGCAGAATGAGTTGGCGCATCTCCATCGAGGAGAGGATCGCGCTCTGCGAATAGCCCAACACCGCGACGTTGCCGCCGGCTGTGATCAGCCCTTGCGGCCCGAAGAGCGCGTTGTCCAGGATCTGCACACCGGTGGTCACCGACTGGGTGAGCGGCAAGTCCTTGATCTGGGTGAGCGGATACAAGCCTTCAGGGGTGTTGAGGGGGATCAACTGGCTGGGGGTTCCCGAAATATAGGGCGCGACGGACTGCATGTAGGCCAGTGATGGGATCGGCGTGCCGCTGCCGGTCATGATCAGCGCGTCGAACGGCGACGCCAGCGCCGCCGGTGCCGGCATTGCGCCTCCCGCCGGGGCGGCCGGGGCCGCGGCGCCGCCGAGTAACGACTGAATGGGCGAGGTCACCGCGCGAAGCGCCCCGGAAACCATCGCCGCGTTGGCTGCCTCGGCCTTTGTGTAGGCCGTCGCGGCGGCGGCCAGGGCCTGGGCGAATGTGTCGTGGAACTCCGCGGCCTGCTTGATGACCGCCTGGTATTCCTGTGCGTATGCGCCGAACAGCGTCGCAGCCGCGGCCGACACCTCGTCGGCGGCGGCCGCCGCAAGACCGGTGGTTGGGCCGGCGGCGGCGGCATTGGCCGCGGCGATCGCCGAACGAATTCCCTCGATGTTCGCGGCGGCGTCGGCCATCAGTTGCGGTTGCGCGATCATGCTGGTCATCGATCAATTTCCTTCAAACCCAGGGTGTTTCGTTGTGATAGCGCCGATGAGGCGAAACCGATGGCCCGGGCGGCACCGGCCATCGGGAGGTCCGGCATCTGTCAGCCTAGATCGGTCCGTTGGTTCATAGTGCGCGTTTGGCTATCTCAGCCGAACTCAGCCGCGCGCGGGTTGCTCGACGGCCGAACCGCGCCGCCGTCAGGCGATCTGGGACCCAATGTCGCGGACGGTCGTGACGGCGGCTTGGACGCCGGATCGCGTTAGAAATCGGTGACCACGATGCCCAGCAGGACCAACCCCTCAAGCCCGCCGGCAAGCGCAAGCAACCCCACGTCGGCGGCGATCGGATAACCGATGGCATTGATCAGCCCGACCGGGTCGCCGTTGACCGCTTGTTCGATGCCGTCCAGGAAGAGGTTGACGTTATAAGACGGGACTTCGGTCAGGCCGGCGTTGAGGATGTCCGCCGTCGGGAGCAGCGACTCGTAAGCGCGGGAGAGCCCCCCGGAAACGGTGTTGGAGAGATAAGTGTTCGCGGCCTGCAGGTCGGTGATCAAGCCGTCGATCGACGTCGGCGGAACCACTATTGCGGGCGGCGACGCGATCGACGTCAGCAGATCCACCAGGCGCGACGAACCCAGGCTGGGCACGGTCGGCGGTCCCTGCGGTCCTTGGCCGAGGACATCGTTGACCGCGGCGCTGAAGCCCTGCTGCGTTCCGGTGACCAATTGTGCGGCGACGACGGCCGGGTCCACCTCAGGGAAGAGCCCGAACGGCGTGGGCACGTTCGCCGGCGCGGTCGAATAGCCGTAGCGGGGGTCCCCGTAGCCCAAATTGACGATCGTCGTCAAATTCGGCTCGACGAGATCGGCGAGTGGGTTACCCAGCACCGGAATGAATCTCAGCGGAGTCAACAGCGGTAAATGGTGTGTGCGGATGATGTAGTAGGAGGTACTTCCCTGGTATGTCGGCTCCGTGGGTAACTTGATCAGATCGCCCGGGGGCAGCGTCTGCGGATTGATATCCGGAGTATCGGTGTGGACGAAGGCGATGCCCGCGATGGCATTCAGGTCCGACACGATGTTGAGCGGATAGCGCGGGAAGTCGGCGAAGCCGTCGTACTCGTGGGTGTAGAGCGAGGTCGGGTAGATGGTGTCGGCGGGCGTCGCTCCGAAGAACTCCACACCCAGGCTCGGCAGGCTGAGGCCGGCGAAGCGCGACAGCAGGCCGCCGTTGGGATTCATCGGGTTGGCCAGCAGGACGAAGCCGAGCTTGTCGGCGGGCGGAGCGGTGCCCGGCGGCATGGCCGCCAGATTGCGCATCTCCAACGAGGCGATGATCGCGCTCTGCGAGTAGCCGCCGACAACGACGCTGTTTCCCAGGGTGTCGACCTCGTTGAGGATCGCATTGTGCAGGATCTCGATGCCCTGGCTCACCGAAGTGGTCAGCGGCAAGCTCTTTTCGCCGGTGAGCGGATACAACTGCTCCGGGGTGAACAGCGCCCGCGCAGTGGTGGCCCCGAATTGCGGACTGATGTAGTTGAGCAGATCGTCCACGTAATCGATTCCGGGCGTTGGGTTTCCGCTGCCTCCCATGATCAGGGAAACGGTCGGTCCCGTCAGTGGCGACGCCGTGATGGCAGCCGAAACCGTTGCCGCATTGGTGGCTTCGCTTTGCGCGTATGCCAAACCCGCGGCCGCCAGTGATCGAGCGAACTCGGCTCGGAACGCCTCCAGAACCGTGACGATGCCCTGGTACTCCCGACCGTATGCGCCGAACAGATTCGCGATGGCCGCCGACACCTCGTCGGACGCGGCCGCGGCCAGGCTTGACGTCGGACCGGCTGCCGCGGCACTGGCCGAGCCCACCGCCGCGCCAATGTGTTCGAGATCCGCCGCGGCCGTCGCCACCATCTGCGGCTCGACGAGCACGTACGGCATCGGCGTATCCTCCTTAGCAACCAACCTCAGGCGCTCAAAGCAAACCTGTCCGCCGCTTTAGTGCCTGGCCATTTCATAGCGTCTAGCCGCACCCCGGCTAGAAGCTCAGGCTCTGCAATTGCTGAATAATTGACGCTATCGTTCTCACGATCGCGATGAATTCGATCATGCTGCCCAGCGCGGCCAACCCCGCGGTGGCGGCCAGCGGCAATTCGATCGCGGCGATGAAGTTTCCGTGCAGCAATTGGTTCAGGAACAGGCTGAGGTCGTAGGCCGGAAGAATCGTGGCAAAAGCCACGCCGAGATCGGCCGTGGGAAGCAGCAGTGAGTAGCTGTCCGCGACAACGGCGGCAAAAGTGCTGGCGATATTGACGGGCGTCGCGGGCACCGGCGTTGGACTCGGCGGCAGGATTTGCTGGATGAACGGTGGGAATCCGATCACCGGCAATTCGGGAGGGTTGAGCGCTGCCGGCAGCGCTGCAGCGAAGTCGTTGATGCCTTGTTGGGTTCCGGCGACCAGCGCATCGACGACCACGCCCGGCGGGATGTCCGGGAAGAGTCCGAAAGGGGTGGGTATGTTGGCCGGGCTCGTCGAGTAGCCGAATCTCGGGTCGCCGTAGCCGAGATTGACGATCACTTCCAAATTGGGTTGTACGAGCGCGGCCAGGGGTGGTCCGATGACGGGGATTGCCCGTATCGGGGCTAGCAGGGGCAGGTCCGCGGTTTCGATGATGTAGTACTGATTGGACGTCACGCCCTCGGTCGGCAGGAGTATGGCGTTGGCTACCTGTTGCGAGGTGAGATACGGGTACTGGGTGTGCACGGTGATAATCCCGAAAACCGCGTTGATGTCGGACAGGACATTGAGTGGGTACCTCGGGAAGTCGGCGAAGCCGTCGTATTCCAGGGTGTAGGTCGTCGTCGGATACGGATTGTCCGGGGTCGATCCGTAGAACGGTAGGCCGAGGGTCGAAATGTTCAGTCCGGGTATCCGTGAGAGGATGCCGCCGTTGGGATTCATTTCGTTGCCGATGAATATGAAGCTGAGCTGGCTCGGGTCCGGCTTATTGGGGCCCAGAGACAGAAGCTGCTCTATTTCCAGGGACGAGATGACGGCGCTTTGGGAATAGCCGAAAACGGTGACGTGATTTCCGGCGTGAATCTGCTCCCAAATCGCGGCGTCGAGAATCTGCAGCCCTGTTTGCACCGAGTTTTGGAAGGGCAGCGATTTGACGCCGGTGATGGGATAGAGCTCCTCAATTGTGTTCAACGGGTTCACGACCACGCCGGGCGGCAGGAATAGATTGGTGATGTTGGTGACGTACTGGATCGAGGGTATCGGCGATCCGGTGCCGCTCATGACGATCGCGGTGTTCTGGCCGAAAACCGGCGGTACCGGGGTGGGAGAGGTCGGCGTAAAGAGCCCGGCGGTGGCGCCTTTCACCAGGCTGGCGGCGCTGATGGCCTCGTCGCCGAAGTAGGCGTTCGCGGCCGCCGTCAACTTCTGGGTGAATTGGCTGTATAGCGTCCCGAGTTGCGCATTGATCGCTTGGTATTCCTGCCCGAACGCGCCAAATAGCTGCGCGATAGCGGTGGACACTTCATCTGCGGCGGCCGTGGCGATCGTGGTTGTCGGACCTGCCACCGACGCAGCGGCCTCATTGATCGCCGAGCCGATCCCGGCCAACTCGGCGGCGGCCGCGACCATGGCCGGCGGCTGTGTCAAAACATATGACAAGAGGCCATCCTCCTGGTGACGGGGTGCACGATTCACCCGCCATGTCGGGTACCCGTTGAGCGTAAGGCGATTCCGCGATCATGTCTGGCCTTTGGGCCGACCTCAAAGATTGGAGTTCAGCCCAAGAGCGCGCTGCGCAACCGGTCGACGTCGGTGGCAGTAATACCCGCGTCGCGCAGGTAGGCGCCGACCGATCCCCAGGTTTCATCGATGGTCCGCCACGATGCCTCCAGGTACTCCGGACGCACGCCGAGCACGCCGTCGGACAGCCGCGCTTCGGTGAACGTCACCACCTCCGGCGTCAGTTCGGCCTCGGAGCGCTGTTGGATCATTTCCGAGATTTGTTCCCGCAACCGCGGCACCGCGTCATTGCTGCGCAGAAAGTCGGTGAGGATGGCCTCGCGGTCGACACCAACGGCTTCCAGCACGGTGGCAACCACGAAGCCCGTACGGTCTTTGCCCGCGAAGCAATGGGTGAGCACTGCCCGCCCGCCGGTCAACAAGGTGACGACGCGGTGCAGCGCGCGTTGGGCGCCGGTGCGCGTAGGGAATTGGCGATATTCGTCGGTCATATAGCGGACGGCGGCCTGGTCGATTGATTCGCCGTCCGGACTGTTGGTCATTAGCTGCCGAAACGCGTGTTCGTGCGGCGCATCGGCGTCGGTCCCGGCGTCGTCGTCGGCCAGGTCGGGGAACGGCAGGAGGTGGATGTCGACGCCGGCGGGCACTCGCCCCGGACCGCGCCGGACGACCTCCCGTGACGAGCGCAGGTCGGCGACATCGGTGATGGCCAGCCGGCGCAGTGTTTCCCGGCCGGCGTCGTCGAGGCGACTGAGCTCGCTGGAGCGAAACAGCCGTCCCGGTCTCAGCGCGGTGCTGTCGGCAACGTCACGAAAGTTCCATGCTCCGGGTAGTTCCAGGTCAGCCATGTCGGGTGACCGCGGCGGCGAACGCGGATTTCTCCCGCCCCAGCTCGGCGCGCGCGATGGACCGCAGGTGCACTTCGTCGGGTCCGTCGAAGATCCGCATCGCACGATGCCAGCTGTAGAGCCTGGCCAGCGGGGTGTCGTCGCTGACCCCGGCGGCGCCGTGAACCTGGATCGCGCGGTCGATGACGTCACACGCGACTTGCGGTGCCACGGCCTTGATCATCGCGACCAGGTGGCGAGCCTCCTTGTTGCCGTGCTGGTCGATGGTCCACGCGGCCTTCTCGCACAGCAGCCTGGCTTGGTCGATTTCGTTGCGGGACTTGGCAATTGCCTGCTGTACCACGCCCTGCTCGGCCAGCGGGCGGCCGAACGCCACCCGGTTGCGCGCCCGGTCCACCATCAGCGCCAGCGCGCGTTCGGCTCCGCCCAGTGCGCGCATGCAGTGGTGGATTCGGCCCGGTCCCAGCCGCGCCTGGGCGATCGCGAAGCCGGAGCCTTCTTCACCGAGCAGGTTGGTGGCCGGCACCCGAACGTCGTCGTAGCTCACCTCGCAGTGGCCGTGCTGGTCCTGCCAGCCGAATACGGGTGTGGAACGCACGATTGTCACCCCGGGAGTGTCCATCGGCACCAGGATCATCGACTGCTGTTGGTGGGCCGCCGCGTCGGGGTTGGTGCGCCCCATGACGATCAAGATCTTGCAGCGCGGGTCCGAGGCGCCCGACGTCCACCACTTCCGGCCGTTGATGACGTAGTTATTGCCGTCATCGCCGTCTCGGGCGATCGTGGTTTCGATGTTGCGGGCGTCGCTGCTGGCGACCGCGGGCTCGGTCATGGAGAACGCGCTGCGGATCTCGCCGTCCAGCAGCGGTTGCAGCCACTGCCGGCGCTGCTCGTCGGTGCCGAACATGTGCAGGATTTCCATGTTGCCGGTATCGGGCGCCGCGCAGTTCAATGCCTCGGGCGCGATCTCCAGGCTCCACCCGGTCAGCTCCGCCAGCGGCGCGTACTCCAAGTTGGTCAAGCCCGACTCGGCTGGCAGGAACAGATTCCACAGGCCGCGTTCTTTGGCCTTGATTTTGAGTTCCTCGATGATCGGCGGGACGGTGTGGTCGTCCGGGCCGGCTTCATTGCGATATCGGTCGTAGTCGGACTCGGCCGGGAAGACGTGCTCCGTCATGAAGTCGGACAACCGCTGGTGGTAGTCGATGGCCTTGGCCGACATCGCGAAGTCCATTCCCACACACTAAGGCACGATGGGGAGCCTGCAGTAAGCCACCGCGAGCAGACGCGGAATCGCATGAATTCGCATACGTCAGTGCGATTCTGCGACTGCTCGCGATGCAATAGGGGTCATGAACGAGACTCGCCCGCCCTTCCCGCCGTTCACCTCTGACACCGCAACGCAGAAGGTCCAGGCCGCAGAGGACGCCTGGAATACTCGCGACCCTCACCACGTCAGCCTGGCCTACACCGTCGACTCGCACTGGCGAAACCGCGACGAGCACATCGTGGGCAGAGACCAGATCGTCGCCTTTCTGACCCGCAAGTGGCGGCGCGAGCTCGACTACACGCTGCGCAAGAGCCTGTGGGACTTCCACGACAACCGCATCGCGGTGCGGTTCCAGTACGAGTCCCGCGACCACACCGGTCAGTGGTATCGCAGCTACGGCAACGAGCTGTGGGAGTTCACCGCGTCGGGGCTGATGGCGCGTCGCGAGGCCAGCATCAACGACCTGCGAATCGCCGAATCCGAGCGGCGCTGGTTCGGTCCGCGACCGGCCTCCGAGCACGGGCGGGACATCCCGCTCTGGTGAGGCCCGCCGCCGCGTCACACAACCTCACTTTGTGTCGCCACAACAGCCCGGCGGCTACCGGCTTGGCGTCGGACGGCGAACCATCAACCAGTGTGCCGAGGGTTGCCGGCGCCTCGACCTGAACGGTCACAAATCGGTGGTGAACCCGGCACGCGTTATGGTAGCCAGGCGCGCGGCCGAGCTAGCGGCATGTCCATCGCGCAGGAAAGTACGAGGAAAGTAGATGTACGCGCCATGACAGATGCGCAGACCCACACCGTCAGGGTAGGGGTAGTGGCCGAGTCACGGCCCGACGAGCGGCGCGTTGCGCTGGTACCCAAAGCGGTGGCCTCACTGGTCAACAGTGGTGTCGCCGTCGTGGTCGAGTCCGGTGCCGGTCAGCGGGCGCTGCTACCCGACGAGCTCTACACCGAGGCCGGAGCCATCATTGGAGATGCATGGGCTGCCGACGTCGTCGTCAAGGTCGCGCCGCCGACCGCCGAGGAGATCGGCCGGCTGCGCAGCGGGCAAACCCTGATCGGCTTCCTGGCCCCGCGTAACGCCGACAACTGCATCGGTGCGCTCGAGCAAGCCGGCGTGCAGGCATTCGCACTCGAGGCCATTCCGCGCATCTCCCGGGCCCAGGTCATGGATGCGCTGTCGTCGCAGGCCAACGTCGCCGGCTACAAGGCGGTGCTGCTTGCCGCATCGGAGTCGACCCGGTTCTTCCCGATGCTGACCACCGCGGCGGGAACGGTGAAGCCGGCCACCGTGCTGGTGCTCGGTGTCGGCGTGGCAGGTCTGCAGGCGCTGGCGACCGCCAAGCGGTTGGGGGCGCGCACCACCGGCTACGACGTGCGGCCGGAAGTCGCCGACCAGGTGCGCTCGGTGGGTGCGCAGTGGCTCGACGTCGGAATCACCGCCGCAGGTGAAGGCGGCTACGCCCGCGAGCTGACCGACGAGGAACGCGCCCAGCAGCAGAAGGCCCTGGAAGCGGCGATCAGCGGTTTCGACGTGGTCATCACCACCGCGCTGGTCCCGGGCCGACCCGCGCCGCGGCTGGTGACCGCTGCCGCGGTGGAAGCCATGAAGCCCGGCAGCGTGGTCGTGGACCTGGCCGGCGAGACCGGCGGCAACTGCGAACTGACCGAGCCGGGCAAGACGGTGGTCAAGCATGGCGTCACCATCGCCTCGCCGCTGAATCTGCCGGCGACCATGCCCGAGCACGCCAGCGAGCTTTACAGCAAGAACATCACGGCCCTGCTGGACCTGCTGATCAAGGACGGGCAGCTGGCCCCCGACTTTGACGACGAGGTCATCGCGGAATCGTGTGTGACCCGCACCCAGGACGGAAAGGCCTCCTAGCGATGTACGACCAACTGTTGGAGAACCTGGCGATCCTGGTGCTGTCCGGGTTCGTCGGATTCGCGGTGATTTCCAAAGTGCCCAATACGTTGCACACCCCGCTGATGTCGGGAACCAACGCGATCCACGGCATCGTGGTGCTGGGTGCGCTGGTGGTGTTCGGGCGGGTCGAGCACCCATCGATCGCGGTGCAGATCATCCTGTTCGTCGCGGTGGTGTTCGGCACGTTGAACGTGATCGGCGGCTTCATCGTCACCGACCGGATGCTCGGCATGTTCAAGGGCAAGAAGCCGCTACCCGCCAAAACTGAGGAGCCGGCAGCCAAATGACGTACTTGGTGATCGGCCTCTATATCTTCGCGTTCTCGCTGTTCATCTACGGTTTGATGGGCTTGACCGGCCCCAAGACGGCGGTGCGCGGCAACTTGATCGCCGCGGTCGGCATGACCATCGCGGTGGCGGCCACCCTGGTCATGATCCGGCACACCAGCCAGTGGCCGTTGATCATCGCCGGCCTGGTCGTGGGCGTCGTGCTCGGGGTGCCCCCGGCGCGGCTGACCAAGATGACGGCCATGCCGCAGCTGGTGGCGTTCTTCAACGGCGTCGGCGGTGGGACGGTAGCCCTGATCGCGCTCTCGGAATTCATCCAGACCAGCGGCTTTTCCGCGTTCCGACACGGCGAGTCGCCCACCGTGCACATCGTGGTGGCGTCGCTGTTCGCCGCCATCATCGGATCGATCTCGTTCTGGGGATCGATCATCGCCTTCGGCAAACTGCAGGAGATCATCTCCGGCCGCCCGATCGGTCTCGGCAAGGCGCAGCAGCCGGTCAACTTGCTGCTGCTGGCCGGCGCTGTCGCGGCCGCTGTGGTGATCGGGCTGGGCGCACATCCCGGCAGCGGCGGAGTGTCGCTGTGGTGGATGATCGGTCTGCTGGCCGCGGCCGGGGTGCTGGGCTTGATGGTGGTGCTACCCATCGGCGGCGCCGACATGCCGGTGGTCATCTCGATGCTCAACGCCATGACCGGGCTGTCGGCCGCGGCGGCCGGTCTGGCCCTGAACAACACCGCAATGATCGTGGCCGGCATGATCGTCGGCGCATCCGGCTCCATCCTGACCAACCTGATGGCCAAGGCGATGAACCGCTCGATCCCGGCCATCGTCGCGGGCGGTTTCGGTGGCGGCGGGGTGGCCCCCAGCGGCGATGGCGGCGGCGACAAGCACGTCAAGGCCACGTCGGCGGCCGACGCCGCGATTCAGATGGCGTACGCCAACCAGGTCATCGTGGTGCCCGGTTACGGGCTGGCCGTGGCCCAGGCACAGCATGCGGTCAAGGACATGGCGTCATTGCTGGAGGACAAGGGTGTGACGGTCAAATATGCGATCCACCCGGTGGCCGGCCGCATGCCCGGGCATATGAATGTGCTGCTGGCCGAGGCCGAAGTCGACTACGACGCGATGAAGGACATGGACGACATCAACGACGAGTTCGCCCGCACTGACGTTGCGATCGTCATCGGCGCCAACGACGTCACCAATCCGGCGGCCCGCAACGAAACATCCAGCCCCATCTATGGCATGCCGATTCTCAACGTCGACAAGGCCAGGTCGGTCATCGTGCTCAAGCGGTCGATGAACTCGGGTTTCGCCGGCATCGACAACCCGCTGTTCTATGCCGACGGCACCACGATGCTGTTCGGGGACGCAAAGAAATCGGTGTCCGAGGTCACCGAGGAACTCAAAGCGCTCTAGGCCAGCTGAAGTCGTTAGGTGGAACCCGGCGCGAGGCTGTCTCAAATGACTGGCGGAATCAATCGCGCTACAGACCCAATGGCGCCGCTCAGTAACGACAGCTCGGTCACACTCGATTGGCCGAAGTTGAATACCATGCCGGGATTCGCCGACGGGACATAGGGGTAGGTGTCAGGCAGCGACGACTGCGGTAACGCCCCGATATCTACCAGGGCGGCTTGGGGGCCTTGCACTGCCCCTGTCGCCAGGTGGGAGATCACTGTGATCGGGTTGACGAAGCCGAACAGGCTGGCGGGGGTGGGCACATCGGCGTAGCCGTAGCCGTAACCCAAATCGACCAACACCCGGAGATCCGGCTGGATCAGGTCGGCAAGCGGGGGCCCGACAAAGGGCAAGGCACGAAGGGGTTGCAGCAACGGGAGGTCCTGGGTCAAAAACATGTAGTAATGGGTGTTGCCGGTGTAGCCCGGGGATGTCGGCAATGGCACGGCATTCGCAACATCGGCGGCCGTGACGGGATACGCGTTGTGGACAAATCTGATGCCCATAAAGGCGTTGATGTCGGACAAGATATTGAGCGGGTATTGCGGGTTGTGGGCATAGCCGTCGTATTGACCGGTGTAGATGTACGTCTGGTAGGGGGAATTTGATGGCGTTGCACCGTCGAACGACACATCCATGAACGGGACATAAAGGCCGGTGTAACGCTCCAGGATACCGCCGTTGGGGTTATTGATATTACCGATCATCATGAAAGCCAGTCGGCTGGGATCTGGCTGTTGGCCGACTGGTAGTGCCATCAGCGCACGTATCTCATTGGTGGCGACCGCGGCGCTTTGCGAGTAGCCAAAAACGACGACGTCATGCCCATTTTGTAGTTCCGCGTTGATTCCGTTGTTCAGCGCCGTGACGCCCTGGGCGATGGACTGGTCGAGTGACAGGTGCCCGATAAACGGCCACCACTGCTCGGGCGTGTACTGGGCGACCGGGTTGTTGGGCCCGAAGATCGGCTGGATGTACGCGCTGTCCAGGGCCGCCAACACGGGCGCAGGAAAGGTCGGATACCCGGTGCCGCCCATGATCAACGCCGTGACCGGGTTGCCGGACAGCATCACCGACGACGTCGACGTACCCACGGCGGCGCCTGGTCCGGCGTTGCCCAGTCCCAGCAGCGCTTCGACCGGCGCGTCGAGCGCGTCAAGTGCGCCCGACATGGCCGCGGCGTTGGCGGCCTCGGCGTGCGCGTAGGTGGCCCCAGCGGCAGCCAACGCTTGAGTGAATTCGCTGTGGAAGGTGGTGGCCTGGCTCAGGACTAGCTGACAATCGTGGGCGTATGCGCGAAACAGCGCCGCAGCGGCCGCGGACACCTCATCACCGGCCGCCGCCAGCACCTGGGCCGTCGGGACCGCAGCCGCGGCGCCGGCCGCGCTGATCGCCGAACCGATCCCCTCCACGTCGGCGGCCGCCGTAGCCAGCATCTCCGGGGCCGCGATCACACTGGGCAACTCGTCTCCTGTCCGACGCTGAGGCGATTACCCGTCAAACGGGACCGACCCTGCCAAGCACGGCCAGCCCAACAGCGGGCGCCCAGAGAGCCTAAAAGAGTCCTGTCGGCGACGTCCGGCATTTTGGCCAAACCAGCTTCGGCCGGGCCCAAATGTCGTGATCGCGGCCGGTTAAGGATCGCCAATCGTTACAAACGGCCCGCCGCCAACATCGGGCTGACAGCCTCGGTGGATCTGGCCGGGTTGCGTTGGTGGCTAACCAGGTGGTGGCGCCGGATATCTAGACGGGCGGGTAGGCCGGCGGCGGATAGCCGTTGCCGTCCTCGACCCCACGGATGCCCCAGGTCAGGTAATTGAAGAAGAACTCGATTTCGTCGCTCACGTCGTAGTCAGGACTTGGATCCATTACTGCACCTCTCGACTCGCCATCGACTCGCGACTGGTTCCCCAGAAGTCTAGTCGGATCCGCGTCGGTGCGACAGGCGGTGCCGGCCCTGCATAAACTGTCCAACCAGTTGATTGGTCAAGCCTTGATTCGGGGCGCCGGGCTCCGCGGGCAGCGAGATAGCGAGTACCGATGCCACAAACGCCGTCCGAGAATGGGCTTTCGCGCCGTGAGGAGTTGCTGGCCGTTGCCACGAAGCTGTTTGCTGCCCGCGGTTATCACGGCACCCGGATGGATGACGTCGCCGACGTGATCGGGCTGAACAAGGCGACGGTGTACCACTACTACGCCAGTAAGGCGCTGATCCTGTTCGACATCTATCGTCAAGCCGCCGAGGGCACGCTGGCCGCCGTGCACGACGACCCGTCCTGGACGGCGCGCGAGGCACTCTATCAATACACCGTGCGGCTGCTCAGCGGTATTGCGCGCAATCCGGAACGGGCCGCGGTGTACTTCCAGGAACAGCCCTACATCACCGAATGGTTCACCAGCGAACAGGTGGCGGAGGTTCGCGAGAAGGAAGCCCAGGTCTACGAGCACGTCCACGGCCTCATCGACCGCGGCATCGCCAGCGGCGAATTCTACGAATGCGACTCCCATGTGGTGGCGCTGGGCTACATCGGGATGACGCTGGGCAGCTACCGCTGGTTGCGGCCGAGCGGCCGCCGCACCGCCAAGGAGATCGCGGCCGAATTCAGCACCGCGTTGCTGCGCGGGTTGATTCGCGACGAGTCGATCCGCAGGAATTCTCCGCTGGGACCGTAGCCCTGATACCGGCGCACGAGCGACAACTGGGCGGTTTACGGCGCCGACGGCCATCGGGCGGCGCCACGGGTTTGCGGGGTTCGCGACCTATGCCTGTGCGCACGCTAAAGAAATAGCTCAAGGGGATGGCGGAAACGCAAAAGGAAACAGCTGTTCGACGGGCGGAATCAATTTCAGTATCGACCCGACATTGCGGGTGAACAGAGATATACCGGTCACGGTTGGCTGGCCCACGAAGAAGTTCACGTTGGTGTCCAAGGACGGAAGGAACGGATAGGCGTTGGGCTCGGCGGAGGCCGGCAGCACCCCAATATCGACGAGCGAAGCCTGGACTCCCTCGACCGCGCCACTGACCAGGTCTGTGCCGACGGCGACGGGATTCGGGATACCGAACAGACCGGCCGGGGTGGGGACATTCGCGTAGTCCTGGCCGTTTCCCCAGTCGGTGTAACCAAGGTCGACCAGCACCCGCAGATCCGGCTGGACGAGGTCGGCGAGCGGGTTACCGATGAACGGAATGGCGCGCAGCGGGTCGAGCAATGGCAGGTTCTGGGTCATGAACATGTAGTAGTGGGTGTTGCCGGTATAGCCCGGAGACGTCGGCAACGGAACCGCGTCGGCAATGTCGAGGTTTGGATACAACTCGTGCTGGCCGGTGCTCATCAAGGCGTTGAGGTCGGCCAGGAGGTTGAGTGGGTATTGCGGGAAGTCGCTGGTCGGGTCATATTGGGTGGCATAAATTGAGGTCGGGTAGGGCGAATTCGGCGGCGTGGCCTCGGTGAATGTTATGTCCAGGAACGGAATGTGCAAGCCGGGAAATCGGGTAAAGAAGCCCCCATTGGGAGTTGCGGGATTGCCGGCCAGCACGAACGACAGTTGGCTGGGATTCGGTCGCACGTCAGGGGGCAGGGCCATGAGGTTAGCTATTTCATTGGTGGCCACCACGGCGCTTTGCGAGAAGCCGAAATCGATGACCTTGTTACCCAGACTGAGCTGAGATGTGATCGCAGTGTTCAGATTAGCTACGCCTTGGGCGACGGACTGGTCGAGCGTCAGGTCACCTTGAAATATGGTGAGCGGCCACAACTCTGCGGGGTAGCTCACCCCCGACGCGATTGCCCCCGAGAAGAAGGGCTGAATGTACGCATTGTTGATCAGCGATACGTAGACAGGGAAGGGTTCCGGGTCAAAGGTGCCGCCCATGACGAGCGCGTCCGCCGAGGCAGCCGGAGCGGCCAGCAATGTCCGTGCAGTGGTGGCCCTGGCGGCCACTGGGCGCAGCAGGTCTTGAACACACGTGCCGAGTCCGCCGAGAGCGTTGGCCACCGTTTTGGCGTTGCCGGATTCGGCTTGTGCATAGGCGTTCGCCGCGGTCGCCAGCGTCTGGGTGAACTCGTCGTGAAATGCGGAGGCTCGCCGCAGAACTGCTTGCAGCTGCTGGCCGTAGGTACCGAAGAGTTTCGCGATGGCTGCCGACACTTCGTCTTGGGCCGCCGCCAACACAGTGGTCGTCGATCCCGCCGCGGCCGCTGCGGCCGCGATGATTGCCGAACCAATCTGCTCGGTATTCGTGGCCGCCGAGAACAACATCTCCGGGGCGGCGATGAGGTCGGTCACCCTGTGTCCTCCCCTGACAGTCCCGCACTTTTCACCGGGAACTAGTGTGTTCCTGGTGCGCCGGGAAATGGGGTTTTGCCTGGTCAGCGGGGAGATTATAGCAAGACGCTGGCCTCGCGACGACGGTACTCACTCCCATGAAGACGTACCGCGTCTCGTGTCTGCTGTCGTTCGCGTCCGAGCATGGCTTGGCCGGCGTTACCAGCTATGAGCGAACATAAATCTGTTCTGCCGTCGGGCCCGGTGTCCTTGCGAGCGCGACGGGCGCTACGGCAGCCGCCGTGATCAGCGCGCGACGCGCCTCCGCCGTGGGGACTGCTGGCGCCCGGCGCCAGCAGGAGTCCTTCGGCTTACACCGCAGCTGCGCTACTGGAGCAACGGAAGGATTAGCGGAATCAACGGAAGTGCTAATGGAGTCAGCAGCGGCATGTGGTGGATAGGTGGAACCAAGTCCAGCAGCGGCCCGACGGCCCGAGTAAGCAACGATATGTCTGTCGCGGTTGGCTGGCCCACGTAGAAATTCACGTCGGTGTCCAAGGCCGGAAGATATGGGTATTCATTCGGCAGTGCGGATTGTGGCAATGCTCCTATTTCCACGAGCGAGGCTTGGATACCCTTGACGGTGCCATCGGCCAGTTCTCTCCCGACGACGAATGGGTCGGGGATGGAAAACAGGCTGGCCGGGGTTACGACATTCGCGTAGTCCTGGCCGTTTCCCCAGTCGGAGTAGCCCAAATCGACAAGTACCCGCAGATTGGGCTGGATGAGCTCGGCGAGCGGCTCGCCCACAATGGGGATGGCGCGAAGCGGGTCAAGTAATGGCAGATCCTTGGTCATGAACATGTAGTACTGGGTGTTGCCGTTATACCCCGGAGACGTCGGCAACGGCACCGCATCGTTAACGGCGAGAATTGGATACAACTCGTGCCGTCCGGTGCTCATTAGCGCGTTGAGGTCGGCCAAGAAATTGAGCGGGTAGCGCGGGAAGTCGCTGGCCGGGTCGTATTGGGTGGCGTAAATGGTGGTCGGGTAGGGAGAATTCGGCGGGGTCGCTTCGGTGAATGTTATGTCCAACCAGGGGATGGTAATACCTGGAAATCGGGTGAAGAAGCCGCCATTGGGTGTCGCGGGATTGCCGGCCAGCACGAACGACAGCTGGCTGGGGTCGGGCCGGATGCCAGGGGGCAGCGCCATGAGTTCGGTGATGACGTTGGTGGAAACCACAGCGCTTTGGGAGAACCCGAAATTGACGACGGGATTTCCCGAGCCGATCTCAGAATTGATCGCATTAGTCAGATCCGTCATGCCCTGGGCGACGGACTCGTTGAGCGTCAGGTTGCCTTGAAATATGCTGAGCGGCCACAACTGGGCGGGGTAACTCACTCCCGTCGGGTTCGCCCCGGGGAAGAAGGGCTGGATGTAGGCGTTGTTGATCAGCGATACGTAGAGGGGGAAGGGTTCCGGGTCGAAGGTGCCGCCCATGACCAGCGCCACCGTCGAGGCGGCGGGTGCCGCGGCCGCCATCACTGTCGGTCCGGCGGCGGCGTTGGGCACCGCCGGGGCAAGCAGACTCTGGACCTGCGCATTGATTCCGCCGAGAGCATTGACCACCGCGGCGGCATTGGCCGCCTCGGCCTGCGCATAGGTGGTTGCCGCGCCGGCCAGCGTCTGGACGAACTGGTCGTGAAATGCGGTGGCTTGGGTGAGTGCCGCCTGAAGCTGCTGACCGTAGGTGCCGAAGAGCTTCGCGATCGCCGCCGACACCTCGTCGGCAGCCGCCGCCAGCACATTGGTCGTCGACCCCGCGGCGGTGGCGCCCGCGGCGGTGATTGCCGAACCAATCTCCACCGCATTCGTAGCCGCCGACACCATCATTTCGGGCGCAGCGATTAGGTGCGTCATTGCACGTCCTCCCCTGACGATCTGGCGCTTTCCAGGGGGAATGAGCAAGCTGTTCTTGCACTGGAAAACGGGGGTTTCTGCCGGTCAGCGAATACGTGATATTAGCAAGGCGCAAGCCCCGGTATGGGCGGAATCAATCCCACCACGGCGGAATCCATCCCAGATCTCTGGCCGCGGTGCCCAGTGCCCCGGTTAGCAGGGACAGGCCGGTCACGCTCGGCTGACCAACAAAGAAGTTCAGACCCGGGGCCACGGACGGAGCGTACGGATACCCAGTCGGTATGTAGGAGGGCGGCAACCACCCGAGATTCACCAGGCTGGCTTGGACTCCCTGCGCCGCGCCCTTGGCCAGGTAGTAGCTGACGGCGAACGGGTTGGGAACCGACAGGAACGAGGCCGGGGTGGGAATGTCCGCATAGCTCAGACCCGGCCCGTAGTCGGAGTAGCCCAAATCGACGAGCACCCGCAGGTCCGGCTGGACCAGCTCGGCAAGTGGCGTCCCCACATAGGGAATCGGACGAATAAGGCTGGTCAGTGGTAGCTTCTGAGTGAGACCCAGGAAGTAGTCGGTGTTGCCGGTGTAGCCCGGGGAAGTCGGCAGGTGCACAGCGTTGGCAACCTGGTCCGGCGGCAAGCCGACGTAGAAATGGGTACCGTCGACTATTCCGATCACGGCGTTGAGATCCGCCAGGAGATTGAGCGGGTATTGCGGGAAGTTGCCGGTGCCGTCGTACTGGTTGGTGTAGATGACAGTTGGGTAGGGCGAATCCGGCGGCGTCGCGCCGTTGAACAGCACATCCAGGACCGGCACGTACAGGCCGGTGAAGCGTTGGAGGACACCGCCGTTGGGATTGTTCGGGTTGCCGGTCAGCACGAAGCCCAGATCGCTGGGGCTCGGCGGGGTGACCTGGGCCATCAAATGGCGTATTTCGATGGTGGCAATCACCGCGCTCTGCGAGTAGCCGTAAACGACGGCGCTGTTGCCCAGGGTGCTGAATTGGGTAGTGAGCGCGTTGCTCAAAGTAGCCACACCCTCGGCCACTGAACGGCCGAACGTCAGGTTGCCCAGATTCGGAGTGGTGGGCCAGAACTGCTCGGGCGTGTGCAGGGCATCCGAGAGAAAACCCGGGAAACGGGGCTGGATGAACAGTGTCTGGGCGCCTGTCACATACATCGGATCGGGGTCCGGGATACCGGTGCCGCCCATGATGAAGGCGACCTGCGCGCCGATGCTGGTTATCGACGGCGGGTTGATGGCACCGGCGCCGGCATTGGGAAGCAGCGGGGCCAACAGGGCCTGGAGTTGCGTCTCGAATGTGTTCAGCGCGCTGCACGTCGTGGCCTCGGCTTGTGCGTAGGCGTTCGCCGCCGCGGCCAGTGCCTGGGTGAACTCGGTGTGAAACTCGGCAGCATGGGTGACGACAGCCTGGTACTCCTGACCGAATGCGCCGAACAGCGTCGCGATAGCCCTCGACACTTCGTCTTCGGCCGCCGCCAGCAATCCGGTCGTGGGTCCGGCCGCGGCCGCGTTCGCGGCGTATAGCGCCGCCGCGATCCCGTCCAGATCAGTGGCGGCCGTCGCCACCATTTCTGGCGCAGTGAGCAAATACGACATCGCCACGTCCTTTGCAAACTGGGTCCCTTCCGGCCGGAAAACGGAAAGGGCCCAAACCGCGGGGGTATCAGGTATGAGCTGAGACTAAAGCGGTCCCGCCGGGAAGTCCGGCGATTCCACGTTTCCGACGGACCTGAACTTCCGGAACTCGTGGCGACCAAGCCGCGCGTCGTCGTCTCACGGGAAGACCGGCGGCGGAATCAGATGCAGCAGCGACCCCAGGCCCCCGCTCGCCAGGGACAGCAACGTCACCTCAGGCTGGCCGATATAGAAATGCAGGCCCGGATTGATGGACGGAATCCACGGATAGGCCTGGGGGAACCACTCCGGGCCCCAGAATCCAGCTTCCACACCGATTTCCACCGCGGCGGCGTAGGGCGCCTGCAGACTTCCCAGGGCCAGGTAGTAGCCGACGGCGAACGGGTTGGGAATCGAGAGCAGCCCGGCCGGGGTCGGAACGTTCGCATAATTCGGTCCGTAGTCGGCGTAGCCCAGGTCGACGAGCACCCGCAACTGCGGCTGGAACAGGTCGGCGATCGGCGGTCCGGCATAGGGAATGTCGCGAATCGGCTGGACCAGCGGCAGGTCCTGAGTCAGCAGCATGAAGTACTGGGTGTTGCCGGCGTAGCCGGGAGAGGTCGGCAACGGCACCGCATTAGCGATCTCGCTGGCCGAGAGCGTCGGATATGTGTTGTGCACATAGAAGTAGCCCATGAAGGCGTTGATGTCCGCCAAGATGTTGAGCGGATAACGGGGAGCGTTGGCGATGCCGTCGTACTGCGCGGTGTAAATGGTGGTCGCATAGGGACTGTTCGGCGGGGTCGCACCATTGAACGGCACATCCAGGAACGGGATGTAGAAGCCGGGGAAGCGGGACAGCAGCCCGCCGTCGGGCGTATTGGGATTGCCGATCATGGCGAACGAGATGTCGCTCGCATGGGGGGAGCCCGCCCCGATGAGCGCGTTGATTTGATTGTTGACGATGGTGGCGCTCTGCGAATAGCCGAACGCGACGACCTTGTTTCCCAGTGCAATTTGGGCGTTGATGGCGTTGTTCAGGTCCACTACGCCTTGAGCGACGGACTGGTTGAACGTCATGTTGCCCAGTTGCGGGGTAACCGGCCAGAACTGCTCGGGGGTGAAGAGCGCCTTCGGAATGGCCCCGGGGAAGAGGTGCTGAATGTATTTGACGTTGATTCGATTGAGGTATTTGGGGTCGGGGTCGGGGTTTCCGGTGCCGCCCATGATCAGCGCAACCTGGGAAGCCGCGGCCGGAACCGCCGTCAGCGCGCTGGATCCGCCGGTGCCGACGCCCGCGCTGGTCAACAACGACTGGATCGGTGCGGTGACCGCGGTGCGCGCATTCGACAGCGCCCCGGTCAGCGCCGCGTTCAGCAAAGCCGCGTTGGCGGCCTCCGCTTGCGCGTAGGCACCTGCCGCGGCGGCCAGTGCCCGGGTGAACTCGTGATGGAATGCGGCAGCCTGCCTGACGACCGCCTGGTACTCCTGCGCGTAGGCATTGAACAGCGCGGCCGTAGCGGCCGAAACCTCGTCACCGGCGGCTGCCAGCAGATTGGCCGTCGGCCCGGCGGCCGCCGCGTTGGCGGCGCCCACCGCCGCGGCGATGCCGTCGACCTCGGCCGCGGCAGACGCCAATAGCTCCGGGGCAGTAAACACATGCGACATCTCCCCGTCCTTCCCGCCAACGGGTCCCGCCCTGTCCCGCCGCAACTAGCCGCAACCGCGGGTATTGGGTAATTACAGAGGGTAGAGCGGTCTTGCCGGGAAGTCTGGCGTTTGCCCGTATCGGCCAGGCTGGGGACTAACCGCTTTTCAGGTGCCTGTCGAGGAACGCGATCTGGTCGGCGACGGCGCGCTCGAAAGCACCGTCGACATAGATGGCGAAATGCCCCTCGGGATACACCTTGACCTCACCGCGGGGAGCTTTGGCGGCGTAACGCAGGGTCGGGCCGGCGGGCGCCACCGAGTCGGTCTCGCACACGCAGAACAGGATGGGGCAGCGGACCTTGGCGGCCAGCCGTCCCGGACGATAGGTGAGGACCCGCAACGCGATCCGGGCGGCGATCTCGTTGCGCAACTCCACACCCTCGGGCACCAGCCTGAGATAGCCCTCGTAGGCGTCCGCGGCGGTCATCACCGCAACCTCGCCGGGCTTGCCGACTGTGGGAACGAGCACCGGGGACCGTCCGGCCAGGGCGCCGACGACGTCGCGCAGCGCCAGTGCGGTGAGGCGCGCAACGGTCGCCGGGTTGATCGCCCGGACGGAGGCGACGCCGTCGGTGAACGGGCACTGCGCCACGGCGGCGGCGATACCCGGCACCCGGGCCGCCGTGGCGATGACGTGCCCGCCGCCAAAGGAAGTGCCCCACAAGCCGATTCGGCTCCGGTCGATCCCCTCGATGGTGCGCGCATAGGCCACGGCCGCCGTCCAGTCCGCAAGCTGCATACCGATGTCGAGCAGCTGGCGGGGCTCGCCCTCGCTGTCACCGAAGTTGCGGTAATCGAACACCAGACAGGCGTAGCCGGCCGCACTGAATCGTTCGCCGTAGGCGTCCAACCGCATGGTGCGTACCGCACCCAGACCGTGCGCCATGACCAGCAGCGGCGACGGGCCGCCGCCGGTGGGGCGGTAGAGCCACGCGCCGATCCGGTCGGCGCCGGAGGTGAAAGAGACGTCTTCGCGTTCGGCCACAGCGCCTCCAGCACGTGTTCGTCAGCCCGCCGGATGATGGACTACGGTCGGGAAACGCTACCGGATCGCGGCTTGACGGAGGACACCCATGGCGATTCACGTCGCTCATGTCGGCGCCGGAAACGTCGGTCGGCTTGATGAGGCTTCGCGCGCGTCATGAGCATCCTGGGTGGCCTCTCCGCTGCCGTCGGTTCGAGCCACGTGACCACCGACGCCGACGTGCTCGCCGCGCGCAGCGTCGACCACACCGGCCGCTACCGGGGCCGGGCCAGTGCGCTGGTGCGGCCCGGCTGCGCCGAGCAGGTCGCCGAGGTGCTGCGGTTATGCCGGGACGCCGGGGCCTACGTCACCGTGCAAGGCGGTCGCACCTCCCTGGTGGCCGGCACCGTTCCGCAACACGACGACGTGCTGCTGTCCACCGAACGGCTCTGTGCGGTAGGCGATGTCGACGTCCTCGAACGCCGTGTCGCGGCGGGTGCCGGTGCCACACTGGCGGCGGTGCAACACGCCGCGACGGCGGCGGGGCTGGTGTTCGGTGTCGACCTGTCGGCGCGCGATTCCGCGACCGTCGGCGGGATGGCCGCCACCAACGCCGGCGGCCTGCGCACGGTGCGCTACGGCAACATGAGCGAGCAGGTGGTGGGTCTGGACGTGGCGCTGCCCGACGGCTCCGTGCTGCATCGGCACAGCCGGGTGTGCCGCGACAACACCGGCTACGACCTGCCGGCGCTGTTCGTCGGCGCCGAAGGCACGTTGGGCGTCATCACCCAGCTGGATCTGCGGCTGCATCCGGCTCCGTCGCATCGGGTGACGGCGATCTGTGGGTTCGCCGACCTCGACGCGCTGGTCGACGCCGCACGGGTGTTGCGCGACGCGGACGGAATCGCGGCACTGGAATTGGTCGACGGCCGCGCCGCCGCGCTGACCCGCGAGCAGCTGGGGCTGGCCGCTCCCGTCGAGGGAGACTGGCTGCTGCTGGTGGAACTGGCAGCCGACCACGATCAGACCGATCGGCTCGCCGGGCTGCTCGCCGGGATGCCGCACTGCGGCGAACCGGCGGTCGGCGTGGATAGCGCTGCGCGGCAACGACTGTGGCGCACCCGGGAAGCGCTGGCCGAGGTGCTGGGCGGCTATGGGCCACCGTTGAAGCTCGACGTTTCACTGCCGTTGCCGGCGATCGCCGGATTCGCCCGGGACGCGGTCAGTCTGGTCCACGCCCATGTCGCCGACGCGCTGCCGGTGCTGTTCGGCCATATCGGGGAGGGCAATCTGCACCTCAACGTGCTGCGGTTGCCGCCGGAGCGCGAACCTGCGCTGTATCCGGAGCTGATGGGACTGATCGCCGAGTGCGGTGGCAACGTCAGCTCCGAGCACGGCGTCGGCAGCCGCAAGCGCCGGTACCTGGGGATGTCGCGGGAGTCCACCGATATCACCGTCATGCGAACCCTCAAGGCGGCGCTGGACCCGACCGGCTATCTCAACGCGGCGGTGCTGTTCGAATAGCGGCGCGGTTGGCCCTCATTCGGCTCCCCTGATGCCGACGGCGTGACGCAGCTGAGCCAGGAACTGATCGGCGTCGTCGCTTCGAACGATGTAGTGGGAGATCGCGACCCGGATTGCCGTCGCTGCCTTCACCGCGGCATTGGGGCCGGGAAGCAGCCGCTGCAAGCCGTCACGCATCTCGGGTATGACGCGGGACATCTGCGCGATGACCAGCTCCGGTTCGATATCGACCATCCGGACCCCCGAGTAGGAGTACTGGTAGTCGACGATGAAACGCAGTGCGGCATCCAGCCTTTCGACGCCTTTGAGCCCGGCCGTCGCGTCGGCCAGTCCGCTTTCGAAGTTCTGGCGCTCGTAGCGCGAAAATGTGGAGAGCAACTCCTCTTTGGAAGCGAACCAGCGGTAGAGGGTCGGACGCGAGACCCCGGCCTGGGCCGCGACCTCCGAGAGGCTGAGCTTGGTCTTGCCGCTGCGGCCGAGCACCTCCGCGGTGGCCGCCAGGATCCGCTGACGGGTCGAATTGTCGGTCTCGGTCGCAGCTGTTGCCCCAAACGCCTGGCTCATGCCTCAAACTTTACAAAGCATTGGGCAAGTGTCACGTGGTTTCGCCGGTGGCCCGGGGACGCGACGCAATCGGATAACCTTTACAAACTTAGCTCAAAGTGTCACGCTGGGCCGTGAGTTGGCGTTGTGAGCAAGAGGTGAACGCAGTTGACGACAGATTCTGAACAGGCCCAATGGTCGGTCGATCGGCTGCTCGAACTCTTCGAGGTGCGGGCCCAGGGCGCCGATCGGTTCAGCGCCGAAACCGGCATCGCCGGGACGGACGGCCGGCAGGTGGTGGAGGGCACCCAGGTGCTCGCACAGGCAATCGTCGCTGTGGCCAAGCGATTCCACGGTAAGGCGGTGCGGTCGGCGCACGCGGTGTTTTCCCGCGCCGTCGCGGTCGGTCCGCCGGTCGAGTTGCTCCTCGACGTGGTGCACCAGGGCCGGTCCACCGCCACCGCCGTCGTCTCGGCCCAGCAGGACGGCCGGCGCTGCATCACCATGACGGTCCTGGCCGACGTCCCCACCGGCGACGTAATCCGCCATCACCTGCCGCGGCCCGTCGTCGCGGCGCCCGCGCACGCCAACGTCTCGCAGATGCCGATGATCGGGCGCGAGTTGCGACTCGTCGACGTGGTGGACGTCAACAGTCCCGACGAGGTGGGACCACCCGAGTTGTACGCGTGGTTGCGCTACGACCCCATCCCGGCCCGTGACGACCTGGCCAAGGCGCTGGTCGCGTATTTCACTGGCCACCTGGGCATTTCGACCACCATGCGGGCGCACCCGGGCATTGGTACCAGCCAGGCGCATCTGACGGTGTCCACCGCGCCGATGACGATCTCGGTGGCCTTCCACGAACCGGTGCGCTGGGAGGGCTGGTTGCTCTACACCCACGAGAGCACCCAGGTCGGCGCCGGAATGTCGTACGTCCGCGGCACCGTGCACACCGAGGAGGGCGCACTCATCGCCTCCTTTGTCCAGGAGGCGATGATCCGGCCGCTGCGCATCACCGACACGGCGATCGACGCCCGGTCCCGGTTCTAGCGCTATGCGCTTCGCCGTCACCCACCCGATGCACAGTCATCCCTACAATCCGGAGCTGTTGTCCGGGGCCGGTATCGCGGCGATCGCCGCGGCGGCCGAAGGCGCCGGTTTTCACGGGTTCGGCTTCACCGACCACCCGGCCCCGTCACAGCGCTGGCTTCAGGCAGGTGGCCATGACGCGTTGGATCCGTTTGTCGCCATGGGTTTCGCGGCCGCCCGCACGACGACGCTGCGCCTGATTCCCAACATCGTGGTGCTGCCGTATCGAAACCCGTTCCTGGTGGCCAAGTCCGGCGCGACGTTGGACCTGCTGTCCGGCGGCCGGTTCACCCTGGCGGTCGGGGTGGGGTATCTGAAACGGGAATTCGCGGCACTGGGTGTCGACTACGACGAGCGTGCCGAGCTGTTCGAGGAGGCGCTGCAGGTCATCCGCGTGGTGTGGACCAGCGATGACATATCGTTTGCGGGAAGGCATTTCACCGCGAGTGGCATCGCCGCGCATCCCCGACCGCCGCGTCCGCCGCCGATCTGGATCGGCGGCAACACCCGGGCGGCGTGCCGTCGCGTCGCCCGCTACGGTGACGGCTGGTGCCCGTTTCCCGCCCCTGCGCGGCTGGCCCAGACCGCGGGTACCGCGGCCATCGACTCGATGGACCGGCTTGCCGACGGTATCGAGGACTTGCGGCGCAACTGCGACGCGGCCGGCCGCGACTGGTCGGCAATCGACATCACTTTCACCAACGCCGACGGGGGCAGCCCGGCGAGCGACGGCTTCAACGCCGACGCCTACCTGTCCGGGTTGGAAAAGCTTGCGGCCCTTGGCGTTACCTGGGTGCAGGTAGGGCTGCCCGGCGACAGCCTCGCTCATGTGCTGGAGACCATCGAGCGGTTCCGGACTCTGGTGATCGATGCCGCCTGACCCCTCCTCGCGGATCAGAGCACCCTTGTCGCCCCGAGAACGCGGCCCGGCAGCTCGGCGATGACATCGATGCGGGTGTCGTCGAAGCTGAGGAATCCCTTGATCGGCAGGCTTTCCGGAAACGGATCGGTATAACTCCACGCGGCGTCTTCGACGAAGATGTCATCCAGGACGGCGGACCAATATGTCGCGACGCCCTTGTAGTTGCAGTAGCTCGACGTGTCGGACTTCTGCAGTAGATCGGTGCGCACCTGCGAAGGTTCCACGTACAGCCGCGGTTCCAGCGATGTCTCGAAAACGATCACCGTGTCGTGGGTGTCCACCAGCGCCGTCCCGGCGAGGGAGACGTTGAGGTGACGGGTGGTCGGGCGGCAGTCGACCCGGTGGTACGGGTTAGGGGGATAGTGGACGAGTTTGCGGCCCTCCTCCACCCAGGTGTCGACGGCGTCCCACGGCACGTGAACATAACCGGGCGCTTGGGATTCGGGCTCGGTCGGTAGGTCGCCGACCTCGTCGTCCGGGAAAACGTAGCTGAGCGGGTGATCGCGCCGGTGCACCAGCAGCGCCCGCTCGGTGTCGATGACCAGCCGCCCGTTCCGGAAGGCCTGAATCCGGCGCGGATGCGGTTCGATGTAGACGACGTTTGCGGGTATCGGCGGACAGAAGTGTCCGGCCGGGTTCCGGCTGAGCGGACCATGTCCGGCCACCAGACTCATGAGGCTCCTCCCAACTGGGGCACCAGCGCCGCGGCCATGGTGATTGCGTCGCCGCGAGCCGCGTCTGCCAAGTGCGGGGTGCGGGCTCGCTGCTGGCGGACCGCGAAACCCGGCGACGTCGTGCTATCAGGTAAGCGTAAGTCGCGGCCCGCCGATATCCGGCACGGATTGCCGTTACCCGAAATGTGAGTGTGCTATGACGGTGTGCTCCGGCCGGCTTCTCGTTTCGAGGTAGTCGCGGGTGCGTGATGCGGAGGTGACGTTTCGTCGGACTTCGTATGTCCCAACCGCAGCCGGCGCGTGCTGCCTCGACGGGTCTTGGCCGGGCTTCGGTCCCGCAGAGGCTCGGGCAAATGAGCCGGAGTATGAATGAGCCATGGCGGGACCGGTAGCAGGCATCACAGTCGTCGAGCTCGGGGTCTGGGTCGCTGGACCGGCCACGGCCGCCATCCTGGCCGACTGGGGCGCCGACGTCATCAAGATCGAACCGCCGACCGGCGATCCGGGCCGGATGTTCGGCCGGATGCTGGGATGCGACCTCGGGGTCAACCCGCCTTTCGAAATGGACAACCGTTCCAAGCGCAGCATCGTGCTGGACCTCACCACCGCTGCCGGTCGCCGCACTGCCTTCGAATTGCTCACCGACGCAGACGTTTTCGTGACCAATGTGCGCCCCGGCGCGTTGCGACGGCTGGGGCTCGACTTCGAGGCGGTATCCGGCCACCACCCCCGTCTGGTCTACGGGCAGATCACCGGATATGGCGAAACCGGGCCCGACGCCGACCGGGCCGCCTACGACGTGGCGGCGTTTTGGGCGCGCGCCGGTGTGGCCGATCTGCTCACCCCGCCGGGCGGCACCCCGCCGTTCCAGCGCGGCGGCATGGGTGATCACTCGGCGGGCATGACCCTGGCGGCCGCCGTTTGCGCGGCGCTGCTCGCGCGTGAGCGCACCGGAACCGGTCAACTGGTGACCACCTCGCTATACCGCCAGGGCGCCTACACGGTCAGCTTCGACCTGAACACGTATCTGCTCACCGGCCAGCCGATCGCGGTCGGACAACGCGAGTCGATGGGTAACCCGTGCATGAACAACTACACCGCCGGCGACGGGAGACGGTTCTGGATCGTCGGGCTTCAGGCGGATCGGCACTGGCCGGCGTTGTGTCGCGTCGTCGGGCGGCCGGAGTGGCTGGCCGATCCGCGGTATGGCGATGCCCGCGCCCGCGCCGCCAACGCCGTGCCGCTGATCGCCGCGCTGGACGAGATCTTCGCGACGAAGTCGCTTGCGGAATGGGCGGAAGCCTTCGCCGCCGAACCGGATTTCTTCTGGTCCCCGGTCAACACGCTCGAGGACGTCGTCGCCGACGAGCAATTCCACACCGCGGGGGGCATCGTCGAGGTGCCGGACGGGGAATCGAGCGTGCCGATGGTGGCCACGCCGGCGGATTTCCACGGCACGCCCTGGGCACCCCGCTGGACGGCTCCCGCACTGGGCCAGCACACCGCGGAAGTTCTGGCCGAACTTGCGGCCCGCCGCGGGTCTTGACGGTCCCACAAGCTTTACAAATTTGCGCGAAAGTGTCACGCTGTCGGGTGAACCGTGTCACCCGATTCGCCGAAACCGGGCCGGTCCCGGTGGGCCATTCCGGTGCGGCGGACACCCTGACAGCCGCGCCAAGCCACCCGTCCGCATGTGGTCCACGCACGAGGAATGAACCGATGATCACTCCCACTTTCGGCATCAGCGATTACCTGGCGACAGATGTGCACCGGGGGCCGCGGACCGACACGGAGTGTCTGCGTTACCGGCTCGAGGTGGTGGCCACCAGTGCTGTCGATGTGGTGCATGCCGCCGGGGGCTGGTTGTACGACCGGGTGATGGCCGGTTGGGAGGTGACGGTACTGCTGCCGGGCGGCGACGGTACCCGGCCGCTGCGGATCCTCGGGGCCCGGACCGCGGACCTGGAGACCGGACTGACCGAGCCTCGCCCATGGGGGCCATGGGGTCAGAGCCTGGCCGTCAGCGCCGCTGCGTTGGCGTCGGACGATCGCGTCCGGAACCTAATGCTCGAGGCGCTCGAGCACCGGTCGGGCGAGGTGGCGCTGTGGGGTGACGAGTGGCCTTGGGGGCTGAATCGCACGATCAGCCCGGTGCAGCATGTGCTTAGCGCGGCCGCGCGGGCGTTCAAGGGTCAGGCGCTGAAGGCGGCCGGAATCCCCTGCGGTTCGGTCGAGTCGGTCGAGACGCTGTTCAGCGATACGCAGTGGTGGGGCTAGTGCCGGCCTGAGCCCGCAGAGTCAGAACGTGATGAGCTGGCGGATCGCCGTGCCGTCGGCCAGATGGTCCATCGCCGCGTTGATGTCGTCCAACCGAATCGTCGACGACACCAGCGATTCCACCGGCAGCCGGCCGGACCGCCACAGCGACACGAACCGGGGAATGTCGCGGCTGGGAACCGCCGAACCGAGGTAGCTGCCGATCAGCGACCGGCCTTCGGCGACAAACCCCAACGGCGAGATGTTGATCCGCGCGTCGGGGGGCGGCAGCCCGACGGTAACGGTACGGCCGCCCGGGGCGGTCAGTGCGATCGCGGTCTCCAGCGCGCCGGGGTGACCGACGGCCTCGACGACCACGTTCGCCTTGACCCCGGCATCGATGGCCCGCTGCGGCGTATAGGTGTCATGGACGCCGAGTGTCGTTGCAGTGGAAAGTTTTTCCGGAATCTGATCGACACCGATGACGCGGACGTCGGGATAAGTGAGGGCGGTGAGAACCGCCGCCATCCCGACACCCCCGAGTCCGACGACGGCGACCGACTGTCCCGGTCGCGGGTTACCCACGTTGAGAACGGCGCCTCCGCCGGTCAGCACCGCGCAGCCGAGCAGGGCCGCCACCCGCGGCGGCACATCGTCGGGTACCGGGATGGCGCTGGCCCGATTGACCACGGCGTGGGTGGCAAATCCCGAGACGCCGAGGTGGTGGTACACCGGGTGGCCGTCCCGGCTGAGTTTGATAGCTCCGCCCAGTAATGTTCCGGCCGCGTTGGCCGCGCCGGCCGGCTGACACGGCGTCATGCCCTCGGTCGCGCATGCCGCGCAGTGTTCGCACCGCGGTAGGAAAACCAGCACGACTCGCTGGCCGACGACTACGTCGTCGACCCGATCACCGACCTGCTCGACGATTCCCGCGGCCTCATGGCCGAGCAACATCGGCACCGGCCGCTCCCGGTTGCCGTTGACCACCGACAGGTCGGAGTGGCATACGCCGGCGGCCTCGATGCGGACCAGCACCTCATCGCCGCCGGGCGCTTCCAGATCGAGGTCGGCAACACCGATCGGCCGCGACTCGACGTACGGGCGAGGCGACCCGATCCGCTCGAGCACCGCGCCGCGGATGTGAAACATGCTGGAATACAACCATGGCTTCGACATCGAAAGTTCCATCGGTCCCGTCGGTGCCCGAAACGCCTGCGCCGCAGAACCTCACCAGCGACGACTTCCCGGTGCTGTGGCCGGTGCTCACCCGCTGGGCTGACAACGACATGTTCGGCCACCTCAACAACGCCGTCTACTACCAGCTCTTCGACACCGCGATCAACGCCTGGATCAACACGGGTACCAACCTCGACCCGCTCTCCACGTCGTCGCTGGGCATCGTCGCCGAATCGGGCTGTCGTTACTTCTCCGAACTGCATTTCCCGCAACAGCTGGTCGTGGGCCTGGCGGTCACCCGACTGGGCCGCAGCAGCGTCACCTACCGACTCGGCGTGTTCAAAGCCGGCCAGCAAACCGACAGCGACCGGGCGCAGCCGATCACCGCGCTGGGCCACTGGGTCCACGTCTACGTCGACCGGACCACCCGCAAACCCGTTCCGATCCCGGAGGCCATCCGCTCGTTGCTGGCGACAGCTTGCGTGCGGCCCGCGCGAACCCGGCGTGAGGACGGAGTAAGGCCGGCGTGAAATAGGCCGGGCCACACCCGAAATCAGGCCGGGACCGGCACGGTCAGCGCCCGCCGGCTACCCGGGTATGCTTCGCCAATGCCAGTTTTGAGCAAGACCGTCGAGGTCAGCGCGGACGCCGTAGCGATCATGGGCATCGTCGCCGATATCGAGCGGTACCCGGAATGGAACGAAGGGATCAAGGGCGCCTGGGTGCTGCACCGCTACGACGACGGGCGTCCCAGCCAGGTGCGGCTCGACACCGCGATCCAGGGCTTCGAGGGCATCTATATCCACGCCGTGTATTACCCGGGCGAGAATCAGATTCAAACGGTCATGCAGCAGGGCGACCTGTTTCTCAAGCAGGAACAGCTGTTCAGCGTGGTGGAGACCGGCGCCAACAGCTTGCTGACGGTGGACATCGACGTCGAGCCCAGCCTGCCGGTGCCCGCGCCCATGGTGAAGATGCTGCTCAACAACGTCCTCGAGCAGCTCGCCGAGAACCTCAAACAGCGGGCCGAGAACCTGGCCACCGGCTAGGGGTACGGGGCAACCCGGTCGGCTTGGCCGAAGATTCCGTTACGGTCCAGCGTTTCGGTCAGTCGTCGTGCGGCGTCGGTGAATTGCCAGACGGTGTGCTCGGTGACCGCGGCCGCATCCCGGCGACGCAGCGCCGCGATCAGCCGCCGGTGATTGTCCACGGTGGCCGCGCCCCAGCGCGGATCGGCGGCAAACACCTGCGCCGGCATGTAGCGGGCGGCATTCAAGAGGAACCAGGCCAGCTTGATCCGGTGGCTGGCCTGGTTGAAAACGCGATGGAACGAGAACTCGAGTGTCGCGATGGTCTCGGCGTCACCGGACCCGACGGCGGCGGCCAGCCCGTCGTTGATGCGGGTCAGTTCGTCGATCTCGACGTCGGTGATCCGGGCGGTCGCCGCGGCGGCAAGCTCCCTGGCAATGGTGGCCTGCAGCCAGAAGATGTCGTCGATGTCCTGCCTGGTCAGCGGCAATACCACGTGACCGCGGTGCGGCTCCAGCTGCACCATGCCCTCACCACGCAACTTCAGCAGGGCCTCACGAACCGGGGTGATGCTGACCCCGAGTTCGGCCGCGGTCTCGTCGAGGCGGATGAACGTGCCCGGACGCAGCGTCCCCGACATGATCGCCGCCCGCAGATGGCCGGCCACCTCGTCGGACAACTGCGCCCGGCGCAGTGGCCGCCGGCTTCGCGGACGGGCGGACAGCGGAGCGTTCATGTGGCCTGCCAGGACTTTCGGGGGCGTGGCGGGGCTTTGCGGGTCTTGTTTTAGGGCCACTGGGCCCGTTAATGTGACCCAGATAACACCATGTTTTATCAAATATCAGCGTGACGCAAGCGGTGCAGGAGTGAAGGGATCGCACAGTTGACCGCGCAACTGGTCAGTGATCTGAACCAGGCCGCAGCCGGCCTGGAGCAGCCCTATCTGGCCCGCCGGCAAAACTGGGTCAACCAGCTGCAGCGGCATGCCCTGATGCAGCCCGAGGCGACGGCACTGCGGTTTCTGGGTCACACCGTGACGTGGTCTGACCTGCGCTACCGGGTCACCGCGCTGGCCGGTGCGTTGAGCCGTCGAGGGGTCGGCTTCGGCGACCGGGTGATGATCCTGATGCTCAACCGCACCGAGTTCATCGAGTCGGTGTTGGCGGCCAACATGCTCGGGGCCATCGCGGTGCCGCTGAATTTCCGGCTCACCCCGACAGAGATCGCCTTGCTGGTGGCGGACTGCGCACCGCGGGTGCTGATCACCGAGGGGGTGCTGGCACCGGTGGCCACCGCTGTCCGTGCCATCCGACCGCTGGTGGACACGATCGTGGTGGCCGGCGGCGCATCCGACGACGCCGTGCAGGGTTACGACGATCTGGTGGACGAAACGGGGGACCCGCCCGCACCCGTCGACATCCCCAACGATTCGCCGGCGCTGATCATGTACACCTCGGGGACCACCGGCCGGCCGAAGGGCGCGGTGCTCACGCACGCCAATCTCACCGGGCAGGCGATAACCGCGCTGTACACCAGCGGCGCCAACATCGGCAGCGACGTCGGTTTCATCGGTGTCCCGCTGTTCCACATCGCCGGGATCGGCAACATGCTGACCGGGATGTTGCTCGGTGTCCCCACCGTGCTGTACCCGCTGGGCGCGTTCGATCCCGGTCAACTGCTCGACGTGCTGGCCGCGGAGCGGGTCACCGGCATCTTTCTGGTGCCTGCGCAATGGCAGGCGGTGTGCGCCGAGCAGCAGGCAAGGCCGCGCAACCTGAAATTGCGGGTGATGTCATGGGGGGCCGCACCGGCGCCGGACGCGTTGTTGCGGCAGATGTCGGAGGTGTTTCCTGGAACGCAGATTCTGGCCGCGTTCGGCCAGACCGAGATGTCGCCGGTCACCTGCATGCTGCTCGGCGAAGACGCGATCCGTAAGCGCGGCTCGGTCGGCAAGGTGATCCCCACGGTCACCGCCCGCGTGGTCGACGACCAGATGAACGACGTCCCCGTCGGTGAGGTGGGTGAAATCGTCTACCGCGCACCAACATTGATGAGCTGCTATTGGAACAACCCGGAGGCCACCGCGGAAGCGTTCGCCGGCGGCTGGTTTCATTCCGGGGATCTCGTTCGGATGGACTCCGACGGCTACGTCTGGGTGGTCGACCGTAAGAAGGACATGATCATCTCCGGCGGCGAGAACATCTACTGCGCCGAGGTGGAAAACGTTCTGGCCGGCCACCCTGGTATCGCCGAGGTTGCGGTGATCGGCCGGGCCGACGAAAAGTGGGGCGAGGTGCCGGTTGCGATCGCGGCTGTAACGGATGCGCCCCTGCGGATCGAAGACCTAACTGAGTACCTGACCGAGCGGCTCGCGCGCTACAAGCACCCGAAGGCGCTCGAGATCGTCGAGGCCCTGCCCCGCAACCCTGCCGGGAAGGTGCTCAAAACCGAATTGCGGTTGCGCTACGGGGCTCGCAAGAGCTTCGAAAATCGTTCTGTGCCAATGCATTCAACGACTAGAGAGGACGACTGACAGGAGCTTTGCGGGCTGCCCGCTGTTGACGGAGGGTTAATTGTGAGGATGCGGTTCACACGCCGACGGCCATCAGGTACATTCCTGTGGTCTCCGTTACTACCTGCAGGTAGGGAGCCGACGGTCACACACCTAGGGATGGGGCAAGGAGGAAGGCGTGCGACATGATCGGCCGTTACGCCGCAACCCGAGCGGTCCCACGGTGAGGAGGCGACAGTGACGACGACCTCGACGCGTCCGCACCTGATGGGCTATCTGCGGGACCAGTTGGAAACGCCCCTCACACTCGTCGGCGGATTCTTCCGGATGTGTGTGTTGACCGGAAAGGCGCTGTTTCGCCGGCCATTCCAATGGCGCGAGTTCATCCTGCAGTGCTGGTTCATCATGAGGGTCGCGCTGCTGCCGGCCATCTTGGTCTCGGTGCCGTTCACCGTCCTGCTGATCTTCACGCTCAACGTGCTGCTGGCCCAGTTCGGCGCCGCCGACCTCTCCGGTGCCGGCGCGGCGATCGGAGCCGTCACCCAGCTCGGCCCGCAGGTCACGGTGCTGGTGGTGGCCGGCGCCGGGTCGACGGCCATCTGCGCCGATCTGGGTGCCCGCACCATCCGTGAGGAGATCGACGCGATGGAAGTGCTGGGCATCGACCCCATCCACCGGCTCGTCGTTCCCCGGGTCATAGCCGCGACGCTCATCGCCACGTTGCTCAACGCCCTGGTGATCACCGTCGGGCTGGTGGGCGGTTATCTGTTTGGTGTTTATCTGCAAAACGTGTCGGGCGGGGCTTACCTGGCCACGCTCACCACCATTACCGGCCTGCCGGAGGTGGTCATCGCAATGGTCAAGGCGGCGACGTTCGGACTTATCGCCGGGCTGGTCGGCTGCTACCGCGGGCTGACCGTCCGGGGTGGCTCCAAGGGTTTGGGCACCGCCGTCAACGAGACCGTCGTGCTCTGCGTGGTCGCACTTTTCGCGGTCAACGTGGTGCTGACCACGGTCGGCGTCCGGTTCGGGACGGGGCACTGACATGGCGACTTCTGCGGTATTGCGCGCCCGATTCCCCAGGGCCACCGCCAATCTGAACCGATATGGCGGGGCCGCGATCCGCGGACTGGACACGACCGGCCGACTGGCCTGGTTCACGCTGGTCAGTCTCGGGAACGTCCCGTTTGCGCTGAGCCGCTACCGCAAGGAAACCCTTCGGTTGATCGCTCAGATCGGAATGGGCACCGGTGCGATGGCAGTGGTCGGCGGCACCGCCGCGATCGTCGGTTTTGTGACGTTGTCCGGCAGTTCGCTGGTCGCCATCCAGGGTTTCGCGTCGCTGGGGAACATCGGTGTGGAGGCGTTCACCGGCTTTTTCGCCGCGCTGATCAACGTCCGCATCGCCGCGCCGGTGGTCACCGGTGTGGCCATGGCGGCAACGGTCGGCGCCGGTGCCACCGCCGAGCTGGGCGCAATGCGAATCAGCGAAGAGATCGACGCCCTGGAAGTGATGGGCATCAAGTCGGTCTGCTTCCTGGCGACCACCCGGATCCTGGCAGGGCTGACGGTGATCATCCCGCTTTATGCGATGGCGATGATCATGGCGTTCCTGTCCCCGCAGATCACCACGACGGTGCTTTATGGCCAGTCGACCGGCACCTACGAGCACTACTTCCGCACGTTCCTGCGGCCCGACGACGTCTTCTGGTCGTTTCTGGAGGCGATCATCATCACCGCGGTGGTGATGGTCAGTCACTGCTACTACGGGTACAGCGCCGGCGGCGGCCCCGTCGGTGTCGGCGAGGCCGTCGGCCGATCGATGCGTTTCTCGCTGGTTTCGATTCCCGTGGTCGTCTTGTCCGCCGCGTTGGCGCTCTACGGCGTCGACCCCAACTTCGCACTGACGGTGTAGCGCCATGACGATGCCGGCCAAGGTCAACAAGGTCAGCGATCCGCCGTACAAGACGGCGGGCGTCGTCTTTCTGGTGCTCGCGCTCGTCATATTCGTGTTGGTCTACCTGCAGTTTCGTGGGGATTTCACCCCGAAGGTCAAGCTGACGATGTTTTCCGACCGAGCCGGCCTGGTGATGGATCCCGGCTCGAAGGTCACCTACAACGGCGTGCAGATCGGCCGGGTCGACAGCATCTCGGAGATCACCCGCGACGGCAAACCCGCCGCCAAGTTCGTCTTGAACGTGAATCCGAAGTACCTGTCGCTGGTACCGGAAAACGTCAACGCGCAAATCAAGGCGACGACGGTGTTCGGCGGCAAGTATGTGTCGCTGACGACGCCACGAGACGACCGCGGCAATGTCATCTCGAAGGGTCACCTCACCCCCAAGAGCGTCATCAATGCCGTCGGCGTGACGACCGAGATCAATACCTTGTTCCAGACCATCACCTCGATTGCCGAGAAGGTGGACCCGGTCAAGCTCAATCTGACGCTCAGCGCGGCCGCGCAGGCGCTGACCGGATTGGGCGATCGCTTCGGGCAATCGATCGTCAACGCCAACGCGATTCTCGATGACGTCAACCCGCGGATGCCGCAGGCCCGCCGCGACATTCAGCAGTTGGCGGCGCTCGGCGACGTCTACGCCAACGCGTCGCCGGATTTGTTCGACTTCCTTGACAATTCGGTGCCGACGGCGCGCACCATCAACCAGCATCAGCGCGAATTGGATGCCGCTTTGCTGGCGGCGGTCGGGTTCGGCAACACCGGCGCGGACGTTTTCGGCCGGGGTGGCCCGTATCTGGCGCGTGGCGCCGCCGACCTGGTGCCCAGTGCTCAGTTGCTGGACACTTACAGCCCGGAGCTGTATTGCACATTGCGCAACTATCACGACATCGAGCCCAAGGCCGCCACTTTCCTCGGCGGCAACGGCTATTCGCTGGCCACGCACAGCGAGCTGCTGTCCGGGTTGGGATTGATGCTGAATCCGACGTCGCTGGTGCCGCTGCTGCTGTCACAGATCGGCGGGCTGGCCGCCGGAGTGGTCGGCGGCGCACCGAATCCCTACATGTATCCGGAAAACCTGCCGCGGGTCAACGCACATGGCGGCCCCGGTGGTGCGCCGGGCTGCTGGCAGCAGATCACCCACGATTTCTGGCCGGCGCCCGAGTTGGTGATGGACACCGGCAACAGCATCGCTCCCTATAACCACCTGGAGACCGGTTCGCCCTACGCGATCGAATACGTCTGGGGCCGTCAAGTAGGGGACAACACGATCAACCCATGAAAATCACCGGTACTGCAATAAAACTCGGCGCCTTCGCACTGGTGCTGGTGCTGTTCAGCGTGATGATCGTCATCGTTTTCGGTCAGATCCGCTTCGACCGCACCTACGGCTACTCCGCTGAGTTCAGCAACGTCAGCGGGCTGCGGGCCGGACAATTCGTCCGCGCCTCGGGGGTGGAGATCGGCAAGGTCAAAAACGTGTCGCTGGTAGACGGCGGCAAACGGGTCCGGGTGGATTTCGACGTCGACCGCTCGATACCTCTTTACCAATCGACCACGGCGCAGATCCGCTACCTCGACCTGATCGGCAATCGATACCTGGAGCTCAAGCGTGGTGACGGCGAGGGCAGCGACCGGGTCATGCGACCGGGTGGGTTCATTCCGTTATCGCGTACCTCGCCGGCGCTCGACCTCGACGCACTGATCGGCGGTTTCAAGCCGGTGTTCCGGGCGCTGGACCCGGACAAGGTCAACACCATCGCCTCGGCGCTGATCACCGTGTTTCAGGGTCAGGGCGGCACCATCAACGACATTCTCGACCAGACCGCGCAGCTGACCTCACAGATCGCCGAACGCGACCAAGCCATCGGCGAGGTGGTGAAGAACCTGAACACCGTGCTGGACACCACGGTTCGCCATCGCAAGGACTTCGATCAGACCGTCAACAACCTGGAGGTGCTGATCACCGGGTTGAAGGACCACCGTACTCAGTTGGCGGACGGCGTCGTGCATATCAGCAACGCCGCCGGGACCGTGGCCGATCTGCTGGCCGAGGACCGCGCACTGCTGCACAAGACCGTCAACTACCTCGACGCCGTCCAGCAGCCGCTCATCGACCAGCGTCAGGAGTTGAACGATTTCCTGCACAAGGTCCCGACCGCGCTGAACATGATCGGGCGCACCATCGGGTCCTACGGGGACTTCGTGAACTTCTACTCCTGCGATATCAGCCTCAGAATCAATGGGCTGCAGCCCGGCGGACCGGTGCGTACGGTCCGGCTCTTCACCCAGCCGACGGGTAGGTGCACGCCACAATGAGAACGCTGGAACCTCCCAATCGGCTTCGTATCGGCCTCATGGGCATCGTGGTGATGATCATCGTCGTCGCCGTCGGTCAAAGCTTCACTAGCGTCCCCATGTTGTTCGCACGACCTAGCTACTACGGGCAGTTCACCGACTCCGGCGGTCTCAACAAGGGTGACAAGGTGCGCATCGCCGGCATGGATGTCGGAAAGGTCGAGGCCCTGTCGATCGACGGTGACCACATCAAGATCAAATTCTCGGTCGGCACCAATGTCATCGGTACCGAAAGCCGGCTGGCGATCCGAACCGACACCATCCTCGGCAAGAAGGTCCTCGAGATCGAGGCGCGCGGCAACCAGCCGCTGCGCCCGGGGGGCACGTTGCCATTGGGCCAGAGCACCACTCCGTACCAGATTTATGACGCCTTCTTCGATGTCACCAAGGCGGCCACCGGCTGGGACATCGACACGGTCAAGCAGTCGCTGCATGTGTTGTCGCAGACCATCGACCAGACCTACCCGCATCTGAGCGCCACGCTCGAGGGCGTGGCCAAGTTCTCCGACACCATCGGCAAGCGCGACGAGGAGATCCAGCACCTGCTGGCGCAGGCCAACCAGGTGGCCAGCATCCTGGGGGACCGCAGCCAGCAGGTGGACCGGCTGTTGGTCAACGCCAAGACGTTGATCGCCGCGTTCAACGAACGCGGGCGCGCCATCGACGCACTCCTGGCCAACATCGCGTCGTTCTCGGCCCAGGTGCAGGGGCTGATCAACGACAACCCGAATCTCAACCATGTGCTCGAGCAGCTGCGTCAGGTCAGCGACATCCTGGTTGAGCGCAAAGACGACCTGGCAAACGGGCTCCTGATGGTCGGCGGATTCCTGCCGTCGCTGAACGAGTCAATCGCGTCCGGGCCCTTCTTCAAAGTGGTCATCCACAACCTGGTTCCGGGGCAGATTCTGCAGCCGTTCATCGACGCCGCATTCAAGAAGCGTGGCCTGGACCCGGAGAATTTCTGGCGCAGTGCCGGCTTGCCGGAATTCCGCTGGCCCGATCCCAACGGCACCCGCTTCCCCAACGGCGCGCCGCCGCCGGCGCCGGGTGTGCTGGAGGGCACGCCCGAGCACCCGGGGCCGGCCGTCCCGCCCGGTTCACCTTGCTCGTACACGCCGGCCAATCCCGGCGGCAATGTCACGGTCGGCGACGAGGGGTTGCCGCGGCCATGGAACCCGCTGCCCTGCGCTGGCGCACTCCTCGGCCCGTTCGGGGGGCCGAACTTCCCGGCGCCGCTGGATGTCGAGGCGTCCCCACCGAACCCGAACGGCCTGCCGCCGACACCGGGCATCCCGATCGCGGGGCGTCCGGGCGACCCGCCGCCGGACGTTCCGGGTACCCCGGTGCCGCTGCCACCGAACGCTCCGCCGGGGGCGCGCACCGAGCAACTGGCGCCGGCCGGCCCGACACCTCCGCCGTCGACGTTCGCGCCAGGGCTACCGCCGGGTCCGCCCGCGCCGCCCGGGCCGGGGCCGCAGCTGCCCGACCCCTATATCAACCCAGGAGGCACCGGCGGTAGCGGTGTGACTGGAGGGAGCCAGAATTGAGCACCGTCTTTGACATCCGCAACCTGCGGCTTCCGAGGATGACGCGGGCGACGGTGATCATCGGAACGCTGATCGTGATCTTGGCCCTGGTGGCGGCGTTTGTCGGCTGGCGGCTCTACCAGAAGCTGACCAACAACACCGTGGTTGCGTATTTCCCTGCCGCAAATGCGCTGTACCCCGGTGACAAGGTCCAGATCATGGGCCTGCAGGTGGGCAAGATCGACAGCATCGAAGCGGCCGGCGACAAGATGAAGGTCACCTTCCACTATCAGAACCAGTACAAGGTGCCGGCCAACGCCTCGGCGGTGATCCTCAACCCGACCCTGGTGGCGTCGCGTTCGATCCAGCTGGAGCCGCCTTACAAAGGCGGCCCGGTGCTGGCCGACAACGCGGTCATTCCGATCGAGCGCACCCAGGTGCCGGTGGAGTGGGACGAGCTGCGCAACAGCATCACCAACATCATCGACAAGCTCGGCCCCACCCCGCAGCAGCCCAAGGGACCGTTCGGTGAGGTACTCGAATCCTTCGCCTACGGGCTGGAAGGCAAGGGCAAGCAATTCAACACCACGCTGGACAGCCTGTCGCGCGCGCTGACCGCGCTCAACGAAGGCCGTGGCGACTTCTTCGCGGTGGTCCGCAGCCTGGCGCTGTTCGTCAACGCGCTGCACCAGGACGACCAGCAGTTCGTGGCGTTGAACCAGAACCTGGCCGACCTCACCGGCCGGCTGGTCAGCTCCGACCAAGCCCTTTCCAATGCGTTACAGCAGTTCGACAGCTTGCTGACGACGATCCGGCCGTTCCTCGACAAGAACCGCGAGGTGTTGACTCACGATGTCAACAACCTGGCCGAGGCGACCAACACGCTGCTGCAACCCGAGCCGTTGAACGGCTTGGAGACCGCCTTGCACGTGCTGCCGACGGCGGCGTCGAACGTCAACCAGATCTACCATCCGTCGCACGGGTCCGTCGTGGCCATCCCGGAGATCACATCCTTTGCCAACCCGATGCAGTTCGTCTGCAGCTCTATTCAGGCCGCCAGCCGACTTGGATATCAGGAGTCCGCTGAGTTGTGTGCGCAGTACCTGGCGCCGATCCTGGATGCGATCAAGTTCAACTACTTCCCGTTCGGGGTGAACTTCTTCAGCACCGCCGAAGTGCTGCCCAAGCAGGTCGCCTACTCCGAGCCGCGGTTGCAGCCGCCAAACGGGTACAAGGACACCACCGTCCCGGGGATCTGGGTGCCGGATACTCCGTTGTCGCACCGCAACACCCAGCCGGGCTGGATTGTCGCCCCCGGCATGCAGGGGCAGCAGGTAGGGCCGATCACCGCGGGTCTGATGACCCCCGAGTCGCTGGCCGAACTCATGGGAGGCCCGGACATCCCGCCCGTTCAGTCCACCTTGCAGACGCCACCCGGACCGCCGAACGCCTATGACGAGTACCCGGTGTTGCCGCCGATCGGTTTGCAGGCACCGGTGCCGATCCAGCCGCCGCCGCCTGGCCCGGGGGTGATCCCGGGACCGGTTGCCCCGACGCCCGGTCCAGGCGCGGCGCCCGCGCCGGTAGGCGCTCCACTTCCCGCTGAGGCAGGAGCAGGCCAGTGAGGGGCGCGATGAGCGCGGTACGCGCGAAGAGCAAGCCGAGCCAGTGGACACCGCGGCGAGCCGTGGGACGCGTCCGTCACCGCGCCTGGCAGGCGTTGGCGTTGCTGATGGTCGCGCTGATGCTGAGTTCGTGCGGCTGGCGCGGGATCTCCAATGTGTCGATTCCGGGTGGTCCGGGCACCGGGGACGGGTCGTACGTCCTCTATGTGCAGGTGCCCGACACGCTGGCGATCAACGGCAACAGCAAGGTGATGGTCGCCGACGTCACGGTCGGCTCGATACGTGACATCAGATTGGAGAACTGGATAGCGACCCTCAAGCTGGGGATCGACAAAGGTGTCAAGCTACCGAGGAACGCCACCGCGAAGATTGGCCAGACCAGTTTGCTGGGTTCTCAGCATGTGGAGCTCGCGGCGCCGCCGGATCCGTCGCCGCAGCCGCTGTGCCCGCCGCCGCACCGCAAGCAGGATTGCACCATTTCGTTGAAGAACTCCTCCGCATATCCCAACACCGAGCAAACATTGGCCAGCATCTCGATGATTTTGCGCGGTGGCGGCATCCCGAATCTCGAGGTGCTCCAGAACGAGGTCTACAACATCTTCCACGGGCGGGCCGACCAGATTCGGGCCTTCCTGACCAAGCTGGACACCTTTACCGACCAGCTCAACCAGCAACGCGATGACATCACCCACGCTATCGACTCCACCAACCGTTTGCTGGTGTACGTGGGTCGCCGATCCGATGTGCTGGACCGGGTACTGACCGACATCCCGCCGCTGATCAAGCACTTCGCCGACACACGTGACCTGCTCATCAACGCCGTCGACGCGTTGGGACAGCTCACCCAGGTCACCGACCAATACCTGTCGGAGGCGCGTGGCCCGCTGCATACCGACTTGCAGGCGCTGCAATGCCCGCTCAAGGAACTCGGCCGCGGGTCGCAGTATCTGATCGGCGCGCTGAAGCTGATTCTCACTCAGCCGTACGACATCGATACCGTGCCGAAGCTGTTCCGCGGCGACTACCAGAACGTGTCGGCCACGATTGACGTGACCTTCAGCGCCATGGACAACGCCTTGCTCACCGGCACCGGCTTTTCCGGAGCCTTGCGCGCGCTCGAGCAGTCCTTCGGTCGCGATCCCGAGACGATGATCCCCGACGTCCGCTACACGCCGAACCCGAACGACGCGCCCGGCGGACCGCTGGTGGAAAGGGGCGACCGGCAATGCTGACTCCCTTCATCAAACGCCAGTTGATCGTGTTCGCGGTCCTGACCGTGGTCTCACTGTTGGTCCTGGGGGTTTACTACCTGCGGATTCCATCGCTGGCGGGCATCGGCCGCTACACGCTCAAGGCGGAGCTGCCGGCATCGGGTGGCCTTTACCCGACGGCCAACGTGACTTATCGCGGCGTCACCATCGGCAAGGTCACCGACGTGGAGCCGACGCCCACCGGCGCCGAGGCGACGATGAGCATTGACAGCCGCTACAAGATTCCGGTCGATGCGTCGGCGAACGTGCATTCGGTATCGGCGGTCGGTGAGCAGTACCTGGACTTGGTGTCGACAGGCAACCCGGGCAAGGTCTTTTCGCCCGGACAGACGATCACCAAGGGGACGGTGCCCAGTGAGATCGGGCCGGCCCTGGACACCGCTAACCGCGGCCTTCAGGTGTTGCCGGCGGACAAGATCCCCGTGCTGCTCGACGAAACGGCGCAAGCCGTAGGTGGTTTGGGCCCCGCCCTGCAACGGCTGGTCGACGCCACGCAGGCGATCGTCGGTGACTTCCGCACCCAGATCAACGACGTCAACGACATCATCGACCACTCCGGCCCGATCCTGCAAAGCCAAGTCACCTCGGGCGACGCGATCGAACGCTGGGCGCGCAACCTCAACACGCTGGCCGCTCAGACCGCGAAACGGGACCAGAACGTGAAGAGCATTCTGTCCCAATCAGCTCCGACCGCTGACCAGCTGAACGAGGTCTTCACCGACGTGCGTGATTCGCTGCCGCAGACGCTGGCGAACCTCGAAGTGGTGTTCGACTTGCTCAAGCGCTACCACAAGGGCGTCGAGCAGGTGTTGGTGTTCTTGCCGCAGGGTGCTTCGATCGCGCAGACAGTGGCCGCGCCGTTCCCCAACATGGCCGCCCTGGACCTGGCGTTGGCGATCAACCAGCCGCCGCCGTGTCTGACCGGGTTCATCCCTGCCTCGGAGTGGCGATCTTTTGCCGACACCAGCCTGCAGCCGTTGCCGACAGGCACGTACTGCAAGATTCCGATGGATACCCCGGCCAACAGCGTGCGCGGGTCACGCAACATTCCGTGCGTTGACGTCCCGGGCAAGCGAGCGGCGACGCCGCGGGAGTGCCGCGACCCGAAACCATACGTGCCGGCGGGTACCAATCCGTGGTACGGCGACCCCAACCAGCTGTTGACCTGCCCGGCGCCGGCGGCGCGCTGCGATCAGCCGGTCAAGCCCGGCTTGGTGATCCCGGCGCCATCGGTCAATAACGGGATGAACCCGGCACCGGCCGATAGACTGCCTCCGGGCGGGACGCCGCCGCCGGTCAGTGACCCGCTGCAGCGGCCCGGTTCGGGTACTGTGCAGTGCAACGGACAGCAGCCCAACCCCTGTGTCTACACTCCGGGCGGGCCGCCAACGGCGGTCTACAGCCCTCAGAGCGGTGAACTGGTAGGGCCCGACGGAGTCAGATACTCCGTCGAAAACTCGACCAAAACAGGAGACGACGGATGGAAGGAGATGCTGGCGCCAGCCGGCTGAACCCCATCGACGCGGATAATTCGTCGAGCCCCGAGCCAACGGACGAGGACTCGGCCGAATCCGAGGCTCACACCGGCTCAGACACCCCCGACACGGAGGGTGAGCTGACTGCGGAATCGGAAGCCGGTGAGGACAGCGCCGAGGCAATGGACGAGGACTCGGCAGAATCCGAGGACGAAGCAGGTCCGGACATCTCCGACACCACGGGTGAGGACCAAACCGCGGCGCCGGCCGTCGAGCGGCGCCCGTCGCGTTTGGGTCGTGGGTGGCTGGTAGGTATCAGCGCGGCGTTGGTGCTCGTCGCCGGCGGTATCGGGGCCGGCGGCTATCTGGCGCTACGTGCCCACCAGCAGAGCGAGGTGGTAGCGCGCAACAACGCGGCAGCGCTTCAGGTGGCCAAGGACTGTGTCGCGGTCACGCAGGCACCGGACACCAGTTCCATGGCCGCCAGTGAACAGAAGATCATCGACTGCGGCACCGATCAGTACCGCTCCCAAGCCGTGCTCTACAGCAGCATGCTCGTTCAGGCGTACCAGGCCGCCAACGTGCACGTTCAGTTGACCGATATGCGGGCCGCGGTCGAGCGTAATAACCCCGACGGATCGGTTGACGTGCTCGTCGCGCTGCGTGTCCGGATGTCCAACGATCAGGCGCAGGATCAGGAAACGGGCTACCGGCTGCGGGTGCGTATGACACCTACGGACGGCCAGTACAAGATTTCGAAACTCGACCAGGTGACCAAGTGACGGTGGTGGTCGAGCAGATCCAGACCCCCGAGACCGTCCCGGCCTTAGCCGAAAAGGCTTTGGCGCCATGGCATTTGCGCATGGCTGCGGTCGCCGTTGATGTACTGCCGGGCATCGCGGTGGTAGCGACCCTGGCGCTGGTCTCGTTTACCGTGCCGTCGGACAGCTCATGGTGGTGGGTGTGCGTCGCCATCCTGGCCTTGGTGACCCTGCTGATGTCTGTCAACCGCTGGCTAGCGCCCGCCCTGAGCGGTTGGACCCTGGGCCGCGCATTGTGCGGAATCGCGGTGGTGCGCCCTGACGGAGACGCCGTCGGCCCGTGGCGGCTGATGGTGCGCGACCTCGCCCACCTGGTCGACACCGTGCCGCTGATGGTCGGATGGCTGTGGCCGCTGTGGGATCCGGACCGGCGCACCTTCGCCGACATGCTATTGCGCACCGAGGTGCGAAGCGTTGATCCCGGCGGGCGGCCGGCCACGGCGCGGCGGTGGTCGGCGGTGGCACTGATCACCGCAGCCGGGCTGTGCCTCGGCGGTGCCGGTGTGAGCTACGCGGTGGTGTACTCCTATGACAAGGCAGCCGATCGAACCCGCGCGGAGCTCGCGACGCAGGGGCCCAAGATGGTCTCCCAGATGCTGACGTACGACCCGAAAACGTTGCGCGAGGACTTCGCTCGAGCGCAATCGCTGACCACCGACAGGTACCGCGGTCAGCTGGCCGCCCAGCAGGATACCGTCGCGAAGGGGCATCCCGTCCTCAACGAGTACTGGGTGACGGGCAGTTCCGTCCAATCCGCGACGCCGAACCGGGCGACCATGCTGCTGTTCATGCAGGGTCGCCGTGGCACGCCGCCCGATATCCGCTATATCAGCGCAACCGTCCGGGTCAGCTTCGCAAGGGGCCGCGACGATCAATGGCGGGTTGACGACCTGACCGTACTGACCAAACCGAAGCCGCCAGGGGACGGAAAATGAGTCCGCGGCGCAGATTCCACCCCGGCGAGGGACTTCTGCTTGTCACCTGCCCACTGCCGCCGAGACGACCGTGGGTATTCCCGCTCGTGGCCATTTCCGCTGCCGTGGTGATGGCGGTGGCGATCACGCTATCCAGCTTGATGCTGGTCGCGCACGCGTCGCGGGATCAGGCCGCGCACCGCGAGCACGAGGTGGTCAACTACGTGAAATGGTTCATGGGGCAGTTCACTACCGTTGACCCGTATCACGCCAACGAATACGTCGAGCGGATATTGGCGCAAGCGACCGGCGAGTTCGCCAAGCAGTACCACGACAAGGCGAACGAGATCCTGCTGCAGGTCGCTCAAGCAGAGCCCGCCAAGGGTACGGTCCTGGATGCGGGCGTGGAACGGTGGAACGACGACGGCACCGCCAGCGTTTTGGTGGCCACCGAGGTCACTTCCAAGTCACCCGATGGCAAAGAGGTCTTCGAGAACACGAACCGTTGGGCTGCCACGGCTAAGCAGGAAGGGAATCAGTGGAAGATCAGCAACCTGCTGCAGATGATCTGACCGCGGCGACCTCCGCCGGCGAGACCGGCGCCGAAGCCGAGTTGGACGATCAGGCAACTCGCGCAACCGAGTCGGTGGGCGCTGCACCCGGAGGCGACGAGTCTGCGCCAGCAGCTGAGGATCAGTCCGAAAATGCCGACGGCGACTCCGATTCCGAAAAGTCCGGCACCGACACCGACACCGAGGCCGCGGGTGACGGCGCCGGGCGTAACGTCGGGTTCCTCAAGCGACTGACCGGCAAGGTGAAACGCCCCAGCGGAAAGCGAGTCGCCGCGGTCGTCACCGGACTCGTCGCGTCGCTTTTCGTGGGTTCCGCCGCATTTGCCGGCGCGACCCTGCAGCCGTACCTGGCCGATCGCGCGGTCGTGGCCGTCAAGCTCAACGTGGCGCGGACCGCGGCGAACGCGATCACCACGTTGTGGACCTACACCCCGGAAAACATGGATAAGCTGGCCGATCGCGCGGCGGTCTACCTCAGCGGTGACTTCGGAGCGCAATACCGAAAATTCGTCGACAGTATCGTCGCACCGAACAAGCAAGCCAAGGTGACCAATAACACCGAGGTCACCGGCGTGGCCGTCGAATCGTTGGATGGTCCCAATGCGGTGGCCATCGTGTACACGAACACCACCACCACCAGCCCGCTGACCAAGAACATTCCGGCAATGAAGTATCTGTCGTACCGGCTGATCATGAAGCGGGATCACTCCCGCTGGTTTGTGACCAGGATGACGACGATCACCTCGTTGGATTTGACGCCTCGCCTGTAGCCCCGGCCTGGTCGAGGGTTCGCATGGCCGTCAGCTCGCCCGGCTATCACCGGTTGACGATCGCCGCGCTGCTGTTGCTGACCTTCGCCACCGGCTTGGCCGACGCGATCAGCGTGCTGATCCTCGGGCATGTGTTCGTGGCCAACATGACCGGCAACGTGATCTTCCTCGGCATTTGCCTGGTGCCGAAGTCGCAGACGGGTATCGACCTGGTCGCCGGCGTGGTGTCCGTGGTCACCTTCGTCATCGGCACGATGATCGGCGGCCGGTTGACTCGGGCGCTCGGCGGTGAGCCACGACGCTGGATCAGCGCGGCGCTGGGAACCGAGGTCGCGGTGCTGGCGACGTTGTCAGTACTGGCCGGCAGCGGGGTACTGCACTATCACGACAACACCAAGCTGTTTCTCATCGGTGGGCTCGCGTTGACGTTCGGCTTGCAGAACGCGATCGCTCGGGAGTTCGGCATTCGCGAGCTCAGCACCACGATGTTGACGTCGACCATCGTCGCGATCGGCGCCGAGAGCCGGCTGGCCGGCGGCACGGGTGGCCGAAGCTTGCTGCGCTATAGCGTGATCGCCGCGATGTTAGGCGGCGCCCTGCTCGGCGCCATCATGTCGAGGGTGACCGTGGCGCCGGTGTTCGCACTGGCCGCCGCCGTGATCTCGGTGAGCATGCTGGTCTTCCGCTACGGCCCCGTGGATCGCAAAACGCCTCAGGCGCTTACTAGTTGAATGCGAGCCAGCTGGGCAGCGCCCGTTCGTGAGAGTCGCACAGGACCTCGCGGGTGTCGCACGAGCCCTTCGGTGTCCCCGCGCCGGCCCACATGCCTCCGGTGTCGCGGCGCAACACAATGGCCGACGACCCACCACCGTCGAGCAGGATCGCCGTATCGCTGCCCAGGCCCCGGAAGAGGTCTTGGATGTTGTCCGGCGTGTAGTTACCTCCTTCGAAGATGTACATCTCGTCTTTCTGCTTCGCGTAGGCCAGTGCCGTACGCGCGGCACTCGGGCCGCCGTCGTGAAGTTGGCCGGTGTTGCCCGGCGACAACAGCCCGATCCCGGCGACGGCGACGAACTTCGCGTTCTTGTCGAGCAAGCCCTGGATCACCGGAGTGGCCAGGTCGTAGTCTTCTCTACCCTTGGGCCGCAACACATATGGCGCACCACCGGCCGGGATGATCATCGTGGTCAGCGAGGTCCAGGTCTCGTTTCCGCCGGAGAGGCCCTGTTTGCCGGCGTAGGCGACGGTGCCGGTGACCGCCTGGTTGGCGCGGCCCTGGCCGTGGGTATTGTCGACGAACGCGCCCAGTGGCGAACTGCAGCCGGTCGATCGCCAGGAGCCGCCCTTCTGCGGGCGCACGTCGAAGAAGTTGGCGTTGATCGCGATTGTCGGCTGTCCCATTCGCTGCCAGGCCTGCAGCGGTGCGTAGATTTCCGATGCCTGCCAGAGCCCTTCATTGGTGCGTGCCCCGGCGTTGTGTTCGCAGCGTGCCTGGTCACCGGTGTGGGTGTCGACAAGCAGGTGCGGCTGCAGGCGCTGCGACGCATTCTTGATGATCATGAGATGGCCGCCGTTGTTCATCTCGTAGCGGCCACCGTCGCCGTTGAGCAGCGGCATCGGGTGCCCGCCGCCGAAGTTGTACACCAGGTAGGAGCCCTTGGTTGTGGCGATGGCGTGCTCGAGCATCTCCCGACCGTCGGCGGCATGGGCGACGGGTGGTCCGATGGTGACCGTGAGCGTGGCACATGCAGCCACCAAGGCAAGACAAGCCGCAAGTCGGCGCAGGCTGGCAGATGGCGTCAGCACGGTAGCCCTTTCGGCCCGATCGGGAAGCAGCCATCCCAGAATTAGCCACATCTGTCACACTGTCAACTTATGTAACAGCGATGTGACGATTGTGCCGCACTCGAATTACGTTTGTTCGCTTGGATTTTCACCAGAGCCGGGGGAGCTCTCGACGGCGCCGGCGCGAGCTCGTTCCCGTGCCTGGTGCTGCGCTTGGTGTTCGGCCGCGATGGCCAACTCGACCGCCCCGGGTATCCGGTGGAACCCCTTGCGGTCGTACAGGTGGGTGATGATGCCCCCTAACAGCAGGCCGATGACCAGACCGATGGATGTCATCGCCAAGGCGTGCGACAGCCCGGCGTCGGCGTGACCGTCGAGGTAGAGCAGCGACCGTACCCCCAGGAACACTTGGTGCATCGGCTCAAATGTGGCCAGCCAGCGGAAGAACGGCGGCACCGCCTCGAGGGGAACCGTGGCGCCCGCCGACGGCAACCCGAAAATGACGAAGATCAACATGCTCACCAGTAAGCCCATCGATCCCAGTACCGCGATCAACGAGCTGGACGTGACGCCTACCGCGATGATCGCGAACACTCCGTAGAGCCACAATTGCCAACCGAGGGAAATGGGCATGCCCAGGCCATGGGCGATCGCCAGGTACACCGCCGACGTCAGCAAGGCCAGCACCGTCATCAATCCCCACTTGAGCAGCAGGGTGCGGAACCGCGAGATACGGACCTGCTCACCGAAGCGATACACCGGGCCGAATTCGGCTGGTACGTAACCGAGCATCGAGTCCACCAGCGTGCTGACCACAATGCTGCCGGTAAATCCGGCCAACAGCAGCAACAGCGCATAGTAGAAGGCCGACAGTCCGTTACCGGTTCCGTTGGGCAGCGGGTTGTACACCGTGGACTTGACGTCGATCGGATTGGTCAGCCCCAGCGCGGCGGCGCCGGCCAACGGCGCGCCGCCGGTCTGCGCCGCAACGTCGGCGGTAAGGCGTTGCCCGACTTTGGAATTCACCACGGCCATCGCCTGGGTCAACGTCTGGGCGGCGATGCTCGAGCCCAGCGTGCCCGCACGCGGATTGGTCGAGATGGTAATCGTAGGTCGGTCCGCGTGGGTCGGCTGCACGGCGCTCATCGCGTAATCGCGCAGCCCCGAGGAAAAAGTCGGCGGAATGACGGCCGAACCGTAGACCTCAGCTCGGTCCAGTAGCCGCTTGGCCTCGTCGTGGGAGACGACGCGCACGTCGTACTTGTTCTTGTCCAGTCCGGCCACCAGGCCCTCGACAATCTGCTTGCCGGTGGGACCGGCGTCCTGGTTGACCACCGCGATGGGGAAGTGACGCAGGTTAGTCGCCGGGTTCAGGATTCCGCCCAGGTACAGGGCTGCCAGTGCCGACATGAGGGCCAGCGTGATGAGGATCGGCGCCGCCCAGAACCGCACGGTCCGAACCGACTTGATGCTGCGCTTGGGGTTCGGTGCGGCATGACGCGGATGCGATTGAGACATGTGGGCTCCTGTCTGTCGAGCCAACTCTATGTGGTGTCAGAACGGGCTCAGGACCCCAGGTTTGCGTGCATCTCCCATACCAGGACTTCCGCGGGGCAGTCGGCGGTGAGCCGCCGGGCCCCAGTGTCGGTGCAGCGGACCGCATCCCCTTCGGCGAGGGCGCCGGCCCCGTCCAGGCCAACCCGGCCGTGGGCGACAAACAGATGCAGATAGGGCGCCGGGGGGACGTCGACCGTGTCGCCGGGCCGCAATCGCGCCGCGTGCAGGGCCGCGCTGCGGTTGTGCAGCGTGATCGCGGCGTCGTGGCCGTTGATGCCCGAGGCGATGGTGACCAGACCGCGGTTCGACAGGGCATCGCCGATATCGTGCTGCTGGTAGCCCGGGTCAATGCCGGTCTGGTCGGACACTATCCACATCTGCACGAAACGCACTGGCTGCGTGGTTGACTCGTTCTTTTCCGAATGCAGGATTCCACTGCCCGCCGATATGCGCTGAGCCAGACCGGGGTAGATCACGCCGTGGTTTCCCGTCGAATCCCGATGGGTCAGTTCACCTTTCAGCACCCAGGTTACGATTTCCATATCGCGGTGCGGGTGGGTGTCGAATCCGGTCCCGGGTTGCACGACGTCGTCGTTGCTGACCAGGAGCAGCCCGTGATGGGTGTTGTCCGGGTCGTAGTGGTCGCCGAACGAGAAGCAGTGCCGAGATGTCAGCCAGGAGGTCGTGGTGACGGCCCGCTCGGCCGCTCGCCGAATCTCCACCGTGGCGGGCATGATCCCACAGTAGCGGCGTGGGCAGGGGTGCGTGCTGCGGAGGCGTCCTCGGACAGCGGTCATGCGGCACCTGGCCGCCGCGGATCGAATATCCACCAATTGCATTGCCCTAGAAACTGATCCAGGCACAACGGCGGCGCATCAGCGACTCCGCGGCGCTACAAACGGGTGCGCGGTGAACCTGCGCGTAGCGACTGCCGGCTGGAACCTGATCGCTTGGGCGGGATCGGCGGGTGCGGCGCTGCCCAACATCGGGTGAGCTGGCGTTGCAAGACGTTTCGTGAAACACCGCGCGGGACTCCCGAGGTCGCCGCGATTCCCAACAGTGTCTCCGGCGCCGGGGGGGCGGGCGGCGTCGGCGGCGCCGCCGGACTGTTCGGCGACGGCGGGGCTGGCGGACCAGGAGGGGCGGGCGGAGCCGCCGCCGATGTGCCAGGAAGCACCGGCGGCAAAGGTGGCCTCGGTGGCATCGGTGGAAGCGGCCACTTGCTCGGGAGCGGTGGGGATGGTGGACAAGGCGGGCACGGTGGGAAAGGTGGGCTCTCGTCGGCGAATACCGGGGGTGACGGTGGTGACGGTGCCGTCGGCGGGATGGGCGGACTGTGGGGCAGTGGTGGTGCCGGCGGCACCGGCGGCCAAGCCGGAGCCGGTCTACTGGGCAGCGGGACCAGCGGTATTGGCGGGGCGGGCGGCGCAGCCAGATGGGTCGGCGATGGCGGTGCCGGTGGCACCGGTGGCGCCAGCGAGGGTAACGGCGTCGCCGGCATGGGCGGGGCCGGTGGCCGCAGCGGCGTATTCATCGGTAACGGCGGGCACGGCGGCGATGCGGGTGCTATCGGCGGTTTCGGCGTTGGGGCCAGGGGCGGCGGCGGCGGCAACGCCATTCTTATCGGCAATGGCGGTGATGGTGGCAACGGCACGGGCGGCGAGCCGGGTGGCAAAGGCGGCAGCGCCGGATGGTTCGGCCATAGCGGAACGAACGGGTCCCCGTAGCCCACGCTGCCGATGTCGACGGTGCCCAAACAACAGCCCGGTCGTCACAGCCCACCGGGCAAACCGAATTTCGGGAACAGCGTGCCGTCAAGGAACGCGACCACGTGCGACACCCGGCCGTCGACCATGTCCAGCACATGCAACTGGAACGGCACGTGCCGCTCACCCGCGCGCATGTACATGGCCGCGGCGGGCTGGCCGTTGGCCACCAACGGGATCATGCGCATATCGCCGGGCGATTCGGCGGGACATTGCTGGTGAATGAGCGTGATAATGTCCTGCGCGCCGCGGTACCAGCCGACGTAGGGCGGCATCTCCCAGATCGCCTCGGCGGTGAACAGCTCCACCAGCCGGTCGATGTCGTAGGTCTCGAACGCGGCGATGTAGCGGGTCAGCAAGTCCTGGGCCTGCGGCGAATCCGGCGGGCTTAACCGGTCTTCGGCGCTGGGGCGCACGGTCTCCAGCTGGGACCTGGCCCGCTGCAGCAGGCTGTTGACGGCGACGGTGGTGGTGCCGATCGCCTCGGCCACTTCGGCCGACTTCCACTGCAGCACGTCGCGCAGCAACAGCACCGCCCGCTGCCGCGGCGACAGATGCTGCAGCGCGGCCACAAAGGCCAAGCGGACCGATTCGCGCGACCCGACGATGACCGACGGATCCGCCGGATCATCCGTCAGTTCCGGCAGCGGCTCCAGCCAGGGCACCTCACCGCGCTCGACCAACTCCGCCGTCGGATCCGAGCTGGATGTTCCCAGTCCGGTCGGCAACGGCCGGCGTTGCCGGCCTTCCAAAGCGCTCAGGCAGGTGTTGGTGGCGATCCGATGCAGCCAGGTCCGTATCGACGATTTGCCTTCGAACCGGTCATACGCTTTCCAGGCGCGCAGCAGCGTCTCCTGCACCAGATCCTCGGCGTCGTGTAACGATCCGGTCATCCGGTAGCAGTGCGCCAGCAGTTCGCGCCGGTAGGGTTCGGCACGGGCGGAGAAATCACCGCCGAGCTCGTTGTCTTGTGCTAGTAGACCCACCCCGACGAGCCTACGCAGAGCCGCTGACAACCCGGACGGCCCGGCCCGGCGAGCCGCTGTGCAGCCCGTAAGCTGCCCGTAATGAATGCGACGCGCACTGAACGCAACTTCGATGGTGTCGGCGGTGTGGACATCGTCTACGACGTCTGGACGCCCGACATCGCACCCAAAGCCGTGGTCGTGCTGGCTCACGGTCTGGGCGAGCATGCCCGCCGCTACGATCACGTCGCGCAGCGGTTCGGTGAGGCCGGTCTGGTCACCTACGCGCTCGACCATCGCGGACACGGCCGCTCGGGCGGCAAGCGGGTGCTGGTGCGCGACATCTCCGAATACACCACCGACTTCGACACCCTGGTGGGCATCGCCACCCGGGAAAACCCCGGCCTGAAGCGCATCGTCCTCGGGCACAGCATGGGCGGCGCAATGGTGTTCGCCTACGGTGTGGAACGCCCGGACAACTACGACCTGATGGTGCTGTCGGCGCCGGCGGTGGCGGCCCAGGATCTGGTGTCGCCGGTGGTGGCGCTGGCTGCCAAGGTTCTCGGTGTTGTGGTGCCCGGCCTGCCGGTCCAGGAGCTCGACTTCACCGCGATATCCCGCGACCCGCAGGTGGTGGCGGATTACCAGAACGACCCGCGGGTGTACCACGGCCGGGTGCCGGCCGGGATCGGCCGGGCGCTGCTGCAGGTCGGCGAGACCATGCCGCGGCGGGCGCCGGCGCTGACCGCGCCGTTGTTGGTGGTGCACGGCACGGGTGACCGGCTTATCCCGATCGAGGGCAGCCGGCGCCTGGTGGAATGTGTGGGCTCCATCGATGTCGAACTGAAGGAATATCCCGGGCTCTACCACGAGGTCTTCAACGAGCCGGAGCGCGACCAGGTGCTCGACGACGTGGTCGGCTGGATCACCAAACGCCTCTGAATCGAATTGTCGTACCGCTGCAGTAGTTTGGCGCCATGACCGACGACAAGATGCTGGCCCGCATCGCCGCACTGCTGCGTCAGGCCGAAGGCACCGACAATCCCCACGAAGCCGACGCGTTCATGGCCGCCGCACAGCGGCTGGCAACGGCGGCGTCCATCGACCTCGCGGTGGCGCGGTCACATTCGGCCAACCGTACGGCCGCGCAGACGCCGACCCAGCGCACCATCACCATCGGAACGGCCGGCGCCCGCGGGCTAAGGACCTACGTGCAGCTTTTCGTGCTGATCGCCGCGGCCAACGACGTACGCTGCGACGTCGCGTCGAATTCGACGTTCCTCTATGCCTACGGATTCCCCGAGGACATCGATGCGACCCACGCCCTGTACGCCAGCCTGGTGGTGCAGATGGTGCGGGCTTCCGATGCCTACCTTGCCTCCGGGGCGCACCGGCCCACGCCCACCATCACCGCCAGGCTCAACTTTCAGCTGGCCTTCGGTGCTCGCGTCGGTCAGCGCCTGGCCGAGGCCCGCGAGCAGGCCACCCGCGAGGTCACCGCGGACCGCGGCCGGGCACCGGGCACCGCTATCGCGTTGCGGGACAAGGAGATCGAGCTGCGCGACTACTACCGCGGCGCGTCGCGGGCGCGCGGCACCTGGCGGGCCCACCGGGCCTCGGCCGGATATTCCTCGGCGGCGCGCCGCGCGGGTGACCGGGCCGGGCGACAGGCCCGGCTGGGCCAGAGTGCCGAGCTGCCCGGAGCGCGAACCGCCCTGGACCGGTGACCCGGGCGGATTCCTCCGGCCGCGACTCCCAGCGGGCCCGGGTTTATGCGGCCGAGGAGTTCGTCCGCACCGTATTCGATCGTGCCGTCGAGCACGGGTCACCCGGTGTGGATTTCTTCGGGACGCAGTTGACGCTGCCGCCCGAGGGCCGGTTCGCGTCGGTCGCGTCGGTGCAGCGCTACGTCGACGACGTGCTGGCCCTGCCGGCGGTGCGCCGGACCTGGCCGTCGGTGTCGCCGCTACGGGTGCGCGCCCGGCGGGCGGCCACCGCTGCGCACTACGAAAACCGCGACGGCGCAGGCACTATCGCCGTCCCGGACCGCGCCACCGCCGCCTGGGCGATGCGCGAGCTGGTCGTGCTCCATGAAATCGCACATCACCTGTGCCGGGTGCCGCCGCCGCACGGGCCGCAATTCGTGGCGACGATGTGTGAGCTTGCCGAGTTGGTGATGGGACCCGAGGTTGGCCACATTCTGCGGGTGGTCTACGCGAAAGAGGGGGTGCGGTGAGCCCAGCCGACCCCGACGCCCGGGCCCGCGAGATCGAGTCCCAGATGACCGACGAGGAACGCTTCTCGTTGCTTGTCGGGGTCATGGGAGCCGGGGACTGGTGGCCGCTGCGTGACGAGCGCATCCCGCCCGACGTTTCGATGAGCGCCGGCTATGTGCCCGGCATACCGCGGCTGGGGGTTCCGGCATTGCGGATGAGCGACGCGGGGCAAGGTGTCACCAATCCCGGCTACCGCCCGGGCGACACGGCCACCGCGCTGCCCGCCGGGCTGGCGCTGGCCGCCGGATTCGACCCCGCACAGGCCCGTGCCAGCGGCGAGGTGATCGGACGCGAGGCCCGCAGCCGCGGGTTCAACGTCCAATTGGCCGGCGCCATCAACCTGGCCCGAGACCCGCGCAACGGCCGCAACTTCGAATACCTCTCCGAGGATCCGCTGTTGAGCGCCGCCATAGCCGCGGAGCAGATCATCGGCATCCAGGACCAGGGCGTCATCTCCACGACCAAGCACTACTCACTGAACTGCAACGAGACCAACCGGCACTGGCTGGACGCCGTCATCGACCCCGACGCGCACCGCGAATCGGACTTACTGGCCTTCCAGATCGCCGTCGAGCGGGCCCAGCCCGGCGCGGTGATGGCGGCATACAACAAGGTCAACGGCGACTACGCCGCCGCGAACGCTGTCCTGCTCAACGATGTGCTGAAGGGCGCCTGGGGATACCGCGGCTGGGTGATGTCGGATTGGGGCGGGACACCGAGTTGGGAGTGCGCGCTTGCCGGCCTGGACCAGGAATGCGGCGCGCAGATCGACGCCGTGTTGTGGGGGGCCGAGGCATTCGGCGATCGACTGCGTGCCGCCTACTCCGAAGGCCTGCTGCCCAAAGAACGGTTGTCGGACATGGTGCGGCGAATCCTGCGTTCGATGTTCGCTGTCGGAATCGACGGGTGGGAACCCGCTCCCGCGCCAGACATGGACGCGCACAACGCGATTGCCCTGCAGATCGCCCGGCAGGGGATCGTGCTCCTGCAGAACCGAGGGCTGTTGCCGTTGGCTCCCGCTTCAGGCTGTCGCATTGCCGTCATCGGCGGCTACGCGCAGACCGGGTTACCGGCCGGCTTCGGCTCCAGCGCCGTCGTACCGCCGGGCGGCTATGCGAGCGTGATCCCCATCGGGGGGTCCGGCTTGCAACCCGGCATGCGCAATCTCTATCTGGTGCCGCCGAGCCCCCTCGACGAACTGAGACGGCAATTCCCGGACGTGCAGCTCGAATTCGATCCCGGTATCAGCCCGGCGGAGGCGGTGGTGGCGGCGCGCCGCGCCGACGTCGCGATCGTGTTCGCGATCCGGCCCGAAGGGGAGGGCTTCGACAGCGTCGACCTGTCGCTGCCGTGGGGCCAGGACGCGGTGATCTCGGCGGTCGCTGCCGCCAATCCGAACACCGTCGTGGTGCTCGAGACCGGCAACCCGGTGGCCATGCCCTGGCGGGACTGTGTGAACGCCATCGTGCAAGCGTGGTATCCGGGCCAGGCGGGCGCTCAGGCCATCGCGGAAATTATTGCCGGACAGGTGAATCCGTCTGGCCGGCTGCCGATCACCTTCCCGGCCGATCTCTGCCAGACACCGCGTCCGCAGCTGCCCGATGCGGCGGTGGGGACACCGATGACCATCGACTACCACGAAGGCGCGGATGTCGGTTATCGCTGGTTCGCCCGGACGGGGCAGTCCCCGATGTTCGCCTTCGGTCACGGTTTGTCCTACACCAGCTTCGAGTATCGCGACCTGGCGGTGACCGGCGGTGACACCGTCAACGCCACGTTCAGCGTCGTCAACACCGGCGGACGCGGCGGGTCGGACGTCGCGCAGCTGTATTTGACGACCGTTCCCGACGCACAGCGATTGCGGCTACTGGGTTTCCAGCGTGTGGATCTGGACCCGGGTCAGGTCGTCCGGGTGAGCATCGCAGCGGACCCGCGGCTGCTGGCCGGCTATGACGGCAGTGCCGGGTGTTGGCGCATCACGGCGGGTCGCTACGCGGTTGCGGTGGGCGCATCGGCGGTGGCGCTGACGCTGACGGCCGAGGTCGAGCTGGCCGGTCGTGCGTTCGGGCGATGATGATCCATCCGCACGCACGACCGGCTGCCCGCTTACTGGACCGGGACCAATTCGTCGCCGCAGGTGCAGCGGTACGGCTCGCCGGCGCCGGAGCAGTGGCAGGGGACCTCGATGCGGACACGACAGCCGCAGCCCTCGTGGCCGCAGGTCAACTCGGTTCCAGCCTCATGGGTCGCCATGAATATCACCTTCATTCGGATCGGGGGACTGCCGTCCCAAGCGGATGACCACAACCTACTCTATACCCCATACGGGTATCTGGTAAACACCGGGAACGGGGAATTTGATCGTGACGAGCCGATGCGCGCGGACCGGACTAGCGTTTCGGTATGGCCCAACCGACCCCGCACGACGTCGACGCCTTCCTGGACAGCACGCTGATCGGCGACGACCCGGCGTTGTCCGCGGCGCTGCAGGCCAGCAACGCCGCGGGGTTGCCGCGCATCGCGGTCTCCGCGCAGCAGGGCAAGTTCCTGTGCCTGCTGGCCTGCGCCATGCAGGCGCGCCGCATCCTCGAGATCGGCACCTTGGGCGGTTTCAGCACCATCTGGCTGGCCCGCGGCGCGGGCCAGCAGGGGCGGGTGGTGACGCTGGAATACGAACCCAAACACGCCTCGGTTGCCCGCGCCAACCTGCAGCGGGCGGGCGTCGCCGATCGGGTGGAGGTGGTGGTCGGCGCGGCGCTGGACACCCTGCCGACGGTGACCGGGGCTCCGTTCGACCTGGTGTTCATCGACGCCGACAAAGAGAACAATGCCGCCTACCTGGAATGGGCGGTCCGGCTGGCCCGGCCCGGCGCGGTGATCGTCGTGGACAACGTGATTCGCCACGGTCAGGTGCTGTCGGCGCAATCCGACGACGCCAGGGCGGTGGCGACGCGCCAGACCCTGCAGCTGATGGGCCGGCACCCGCGCCTGGACACCGCGGCGATCCAGACGGTCGGGACGAAGGGCTGGGACGGATTCGCCATCGCCACCGTCGGCTAACGCCATCAGGGACTGAGGTCCCTGACCGCCTGCTGCGCCGAGGTGATCTCGCCGATGTGCAGCGCGGTCTCACCGGCATAGAGGGCCGCCCGTTCCACCCAGGAATCGGGCGTCCCCGCGACCGGTGGCAGCGGAGTGAACAGGGACGCCCCGGTGACTGCAACCGCAGCAGGGGGCCGGCATCGAAGTACCCCAGTACCGAAAGCGGGCCGCTCACGGTGTTGAAGACCGCAGGCGCCGCCTTGGCCATCCCATCGTCGCGGCACCACCGCCGGGTGGCGTCGTTGGGCAGGACGCGGTGGCGCAGCGGCCAGCTAAAGCCGAACAGGTTCGTCTCGATCGTCTTGTCGGCGTCGATGATCCGGCGTTGATACGCGCGGCTGGCGTTCGCCTCATGCGTCATCAGGAATCGCGTTCCGGCGACCACACCGGTGGCGCCAGCCGCCAGGGCCGCGCTGGTGTCGGCGCGGTCCGCGATGCCCCCGGCGAGCAACACCGGCCGCGGCCCGGCCACCGCCAGAGCCTGCGGGAGGAAGTCCAGTGCCGGCATGGTCCCGACGAGGTGTCCACCGGCTTCACGGCCCTGGGCGATCAACCCGTCAGCGCCGCCGGCGACCGCGCGCAGCGCCTGTTCCCGGGTGCCGACCATCACGAAGACGACGATTCCGGCGTCGCGAAGATGCTCGATGAGCCCGCGCTTCTCGCCGAAGGCCAGAACGACGACGTCCACCCGCGCGCGGACACACACGTCGACGTGACCGCGGTTCAGGAAGGGCAGCAACAGGTTGACTGCCACGGCTCTGCCCGGAGCCTCGGCCCGCACTCGATCGATGGCCCTGCGCAACTGACGAGCGGTGACCAGGCCGAGGGTGCCCAGACCGCCCGCGTTGGCGACCGCCGCCGCCAACGATGCGCCGGCGATGCCGCCGCCCATGCCTGCCTGGGCCACCGGAACGTCGAGTCGCAGCCGGTCGAGGACATCAACCATCGGAAACCATCGGATCTTGCGCTGCGACGGTCGGGCCACCGTCAGATGGTGTGGCCGTCGAGCCCGTCCGCACCGATGTTGCCCGGGCCGCCATCGGTACCGCCCGGCGGAGTGCCGTGACCGCCGTGGCCGCCGCCGCCGCCGGTTCCGCCGGTGCCGCCGGCGGCGCCGTCACCGTTACCGCCGTCGCCGCCGACCCCGCCGTCACCGCCGTCGCCACCATCGCCGCCGTTGCCGCCGCCGGAGGCCTTGCCGCCGGTTCCGCCGGTTCCGCCGACCCCTCCCATTCCGCCGCCGCCACCGACCTGCCCAGGCGTCGCGCCGCTGCCGCCGGTTCCGCCGGATCCGCCGGTGCCACCCTGGCCGCCGGTGCCGCCGTTGCCGCTGCCCGACGCGGTGCCGCCGGTGCCGCCGGACCCGCCGACACCTCCGACACCGCCCGCCTGACCGGGCGCACCGGCAGCGCCGCTGCCGCCCTGGCCGCCTTGACCGCCGGGCCCGGCATTGCCGCTGTAGTAGCCGGTGCCGCCGGTGCCGCCGAGCCCGCCTTCGCCGCCGCCGCCGGCACCGCCCACGCTGCCGGCGCTACCTGTGCCGCTGCCGGGTTGGCCACCGCCGCCGCCGGTGCCGCCGTTGCCTCCCACGCCGCCGGCCGCGCCGGCGTAGGTGCTGCCGCTGTAACCGCCGTAACCGCCCTTGCCTCCCTGGCCGCCTTCGCCGCCGCCGCCGCCGTTGCCGTTGGCAGCACCGACACCGGCCGCGCCGCCGGCGCCCCCGACACCGCCCTGGCCGCCGGAACCGCCGGCGTACCCGGCTGTTTCGTTGCCGCTGCCGCCGTAGCCGCCGGTGCCACCGATACCGCCCTGTCCCCCATTGCCGGCGGCACTGCCACCGGGACCGGGGGCGCCGCCGGTGCCGCCGGTGCCACCGATGCCGCCGGCGTAGCCCGGCGTTCCGATGCCGGTGTCGCCGTAGCCGCCCGGACCACCGATACCGCCGTCGCCGCCGTTGCCGCCGATGCCGCCGGGTCCTGGGGCGCCGCCG
>NZ_MWQA01000001.1:3411986-3450961 GCF_002086915.1 Mycobacterium persicum
TGCCACCGGCCCCGCCGTCGCCGCCCACGCCGCCGGTGGCACCGACCAAACCGGTGGTACCTGCGCCGCCGGTGCCGCCCGTGCCGCCCGTGCCGAACAGGAACCCGGCGCCGCCGCCGGCGCCGCCCGTCCCGCCGGGTCCGCCTTGGCCGCCGATGCCGCCGTTGCCGATCAGGCCGGCGGATCCACCGGCGCCGCCGATTGCCCCCGGGTTGGTGCTCGCCCCGCCGTTGCCGCCGTTGCCGTACAGGAGCCCGCCGGGTCCGCCTGGGGTTCCCACGCCGTTGACGGTGGTCCCGTTGGCGCCGTTGCCGATCAGCGGGCGGCCCAGCAGCGCCTGGGTGGGCGCGTTGACGACTCCCAGCAGGACGTCTGCCACAGTGGCGGCCTCGGCGGAAACGTACGAATTCGCGCCCGCCAGCAGGGTGTTGGTGAACTGATCGTGGAATGCCGCCGCCTGCCCGGCCACTACCTGGTAGTTCTTCGCGTACTGGGAAAACAACGTCGCGATGGCGGTCGACACCTCGTCGGCCGCCGCGCTGGCCACATTCGTCGTCGTGGCGGCCGCTGCTGCATTCCCGTTGGCCAGCGACGCGCCGATATTGTGCACATCGGCCGCCACCGAGGCCATGATTTCCGGTGAGACCAGGACATACGTCATCGGGCACCTCGCTGTACTCACGAAAACCATCGCCCGGCAGTCACGAAGCGATGGATTGCCCGATGCTATCGCCGCGAACCCGGGTTGTGGCTCGAACGGGGGTGGCTACCCGCAGACCGCGCCGCCGGCGGCGGAGCCGACCAGCTTGACGTACTTGGCCAGGACGCCGGTCTTGTAGCGCGGGGGTGGGGGAGTGAAATCCTGTTGCCGGGCCGCGAATTCGTCGGGGTCGGTGAGCACGTCGAGGGTGCGGCTGGTGACGTCGAGCCGGATCCGGTCGCCGTCGCGCAGGAAGGCGATCGGCCCCGCGTCGACGGCTTCGGGCGCGATGTGGCCGACGCACAGGCCGGTGGTACCGCCCGAGAACCGGCCGTCGGTCAGCAACAGCACGTCTTTGCCCAGCCCCGCGCCCTTGATCGCTCCGGTGATGGCGAGCATTTCTCGCATCCCGGGCCCACCCTTGGGGCCTTCGTAGCGGATCACCACCGCGTCGCCCGTGGTGATGGTGCCGTCCTCGAGGGCGTTCAGCGCGGCCCGTTCACCATCGAAAACCCTTGCCACACCTTCGAATACCTCGGAATCGAAACCGGCGGTCTTGACCACCGCACCCTCCGGCGCCAGCGATCCGCGCAGAATGGTAATCCCGCCGGTCGGGTGGATGGGGTTGCTCAGCGCGCGCAGGACTTTGCCGTCCGGGTCCGGCGGGGCGACGGCGGCCAGGTTCTCGGCCACCGTCTGACCGGTTACCGTCAGGCAATCGCCATGCAGCAGACCGGCATCCAGCAGTGCTTTCATGACCACCGGCACCCCGCCAATGTGGTCGACGTGCGACATCACGTGGCGGCCGAATGGCTTGACATCGGCCAGATGCGGCACTTTCGAGCCGATCCGGTTGAAGTCGTCCAGCGCCAGCTCGACGCCGGCTTCGTGGGCGATGGCCAGCAGGTGCAGCACGGCGTTGGTCGAGCCGCCGAACGCCATCACCACGGCAATCGCGTTCTCGAAGGCTTCTCTGGTGAGGATGTCGCGGGCGGTGATGCCGCGGCGCAGTAGTTCGACGACGGCCTGCCCGCTGCGGCGTGCGAACCCGTCGCGGCGACGGTCGGTGGCCGGCGGCGCCGCGCTGCCCGGCAACGACATGCCCAGCGCTTCAGCGGCGCTGGCCATGGTGTTGGCGGTGTACATGCCGCCGCAGGCTCCCTCGCCGGGGCAGATCGCCCGCTCGATGGCGTCGACGTCCTCCCTGCTCATCAGTCCGCGCGCGCACGCGCCGACCGCTTCGAAGGCGTCGATGATGGTGACCTCGCGCTCGCTGCCGTCGGAGAGCTTGGCCAACCCGGGCAGAATCGAGCCCGCATACAGGAACACCGCCGCCAGGTCCAGGCGGGCGGCGGCCATCAGCATTCCGGGTAGCGACTTGTCGCACCCGGCCAGCAGCACCGAGCCGTCCAGCCGCTCGGCCTGCATCACGGTCTCGACGCTGTCGGCGATCACCTCGCGCGACACCAGCGAGAAGTGCATCCCCTCGTGTCCCATCGAAATGCCGTCGGACACCGAGATCGTCCCGAACTCAAGGGGATAGCCGCCCGCGGCGAACACCCCTTCCTTGACCGCCTTGGCCAACCGGTCCAGCGAAAGGTTGCACGGCGTGATCTCGTTCCACGACGATGCCACCCCGATCTGCGGCTTGGCGAAGTCTTCGTCCCCCATGCCTACTGCCCGTAACATGCCGCGGGCAGCGGCCTTCTCCAGGCCGTCGGTGACGTCACGACTGCGGGGCTTGATGTCGGCTTCGGGCATCGTCCAAGTATGCTCGTGGCACCCTACCTGATACCCCGCTAGGGTATGAGGTAGCATCTAGGATTTACGGCAGCCCGATCGGAGATTTCCGCAGAGCTGGGGCGTCCGATCGTTGGGAGAATGATGACAACCGACTACGGCTATTCGCAGCAGAAGGACAATTACGCCAAACGGCTGCGGCGCATCGAGGGTCAGGTGCGCGGAATCGCGCGCATGATCGAAGAGGACAAGTACTGCATCGACGTGCTCACCCAGATCAGCGCCGTCAACAGTGCGCTGAGATCGGTGGCGCTGAATCTGCTCGACGAACACCTGAACCACTGCGTCACCCGTGCCGTTGCTGAGGGTGGCACCGAAGCCGACAGCAAGCTCGCAGAAGCCTCCGCAGCCATCGCTCGACTCGTTCGTTCCTGAGCGCGCGTCCGCGCACGGGCGTGTTGACCCGCAATTCGTGTGAAGGCGCGGCGGCGGTGCGTACGGTGAGTGCAGCGTGATCGTCACGACGCACTACCGCGGTGCGCGGGCGATGCGCGGCCACTGAATGCCGATAGATGTCACCGCCATGACTGCCGAGACCCGAACCGTTGCCCCTGCCGGCGGACCCTGGACACCGCGGGTCGCCGCGCAGTTGGCTGTGTTGGCCGCGGCGGCCTTCGTGTATGTCACCGCCGAGATCCTGCCGGTGGGCGCCCTGTCGGCGATCGCGCGAAACCTGAACATCAGTGTCGTCCTGGTGGGAACGCTGCTGTCGTGGTATGCCCTGGTCGCGGCGCTGACGACGGTTCCGCTGGTGCGCTGGACGGCGCATTGGCCGCGGCGGCGGACCCTGGTGGTCGCCCTCGTCTGCCTGACCGTTTCGCAGCTGATCTCGGCGCTGGCGCCGAACTTCGCGGTGTTGGCCGGCGGGCGGGTGCTGTGTGCGGTCACCCACGGCTTGCTGTGGTCGGTCATCGCACCGATCGCCACCCGGCTGGTGCCCCCCAGCCACGCCGGACGCGCCACCACGTCGATCTACATCGGAACCAGCCTGGCGCTGGTGGTGGGCAGTCCACTGACGGCCGCGTTGAGTCTGATGTGGGGCTGGCGGCTGGCGGCGGTGTGCGTCACCGTGGCGGCTGCCGCGGTCACTGTGGCGGCCCGGCTGCTGTTGCCCGAACTCGTACTCAGCGCCGACCAGTTGCGGCACGTCGGTCCGCGATCGCGCCACCACCGCAATCGCGCGCTGATCATCGTGAGCCTGATCACCATGATCGGCGTCACCGGCCATTTCGTCTCGTACACCTACATCGTGGTGGTCATCCGGCAAGTCGTCGGCGTGCACGGGCCGAATCAGGCCTGGCTGCTGGCCGCCTATGGGATCGCCGGTGTGATCGCGGTGGCTCTGATGGCGCGCCCGCTGGACCGCCGGCCCAAGGGCGCGATGATTGTCTGTGTCGCGGGCCTGACCGTCGCGTTCGTCGTGCTGACGGGGCTGGCGTTCGGCGGTGGCCGCGCGCCGGTGACGACACTGGTCGTCGGAACCGGGGCGATCGTGCTGTGGGGAGCGGCTGCCACCGCGGTGTCGCCGATGCTGCAATCGGCGGCGATGCGCAGCGGGTCCGACGACCCCGACGGGGCATCCGGGCTGTATGTGACGGCGTTTCAGCTGGGCATCATGGCCGGCTCGCTGGCCGGTGGACTGTTGTACGAGCGGAATGTGGCGCTAATGCTCACCGCATCGGCGATCTTGATGGGCGTCGCGTTGGTGGGGATGACGGCGGCTCGGCGCGTCTTCGAGGCTGCGGATGAGGCGGCCCCGTGAAACTTCACACCCTTCAATAAGGCTGCAGGTCAACGGCGTGAACCGAGTAGCTGGGGTGGTGCCGGGCGGCTGCGGGACCGGAAAACAGCTGCTGCGCTATGCCACACTGGGGGCCAGGACGTGACCGGAGGGATGACATATGTCGCGCTGGACGAGGGCCCGCAAGGGGGGCAGGGGGGCAAGGCTCTTCGCCGCGGTGAACGTGGCCGGGGTGGTTTCGGTGTTGTTGTTGTTGGGCGCCGGCCCCGCACTTGCGGACCCGGATCAGGTGCCCGGCGACCCGGAAGTGGTCGCGCCGGCTCAGCCTGCCGACCCGGGGGCTCCCGCACCCGACCCGCTGGCCCTGCCTCCGGCGCCCGACCCGCTTGCACCGCCGCCCGACCCGCTGGCGATACCTGCCGCCGCCGGCCCGGTCGCTGGGCAGGATCCGACGCCGTTTGTCGGCGATCCGCCATTCCGGCCGCCGACGTTCAACCCCGTCAACGGCGCGATGGTCGGGGTGGCCAAACCGATCATCATCAATTTCCAGGTGCCCATCGCCGACCGCCCGATGGCTGAAAGCGCCATCCACATTTCGTCGATCCCGCCGGTGCCCGGCAAGTTCTATTGGATGAGTCCCACCCAAGTTCGGTGGCGCCCGCTGCAGTTCTGGCCGGCCAACACGGCGGTGAATATCGACGCGGCCGGCACCAAGTCGAGCTTCCGTACTGGTGATTCGTTGGTGGCCACCGCCGACGACGCCACCCACCAGATGACGATCACCCGCAACGGCGTGGTGCAGCAGAGCTTCCCGATGTCGATGGGGATGGCGGCCGGCAACCACCAGACTCCGAACGGCACGTATTACGTGCTTGAGAAGATGCCCACGGTGGTGATGGATTCCTCCACGTATGGAGTCCCGGTCAATTCGCCGCAGGGTTACAAGGTGACCGTTTCCGATGCCGTCCGGATCGACAACAGCGGAAACTTCGTGCACAGCGCGCCGTGGTCGGTAGGTGATCAGGGCAAGCGCAATGTCAGCCACGGCTGCATCAACCTCAGTCCCGCCAACGCCAAGTGGTTCTACGACAACTTCGGCAGTGGGGACCCGGTAGTCGTGAAGAACTCCGTGGGGACCTACAACAAGAACGACGGCGCTCAGGACTGGCAGATCTAAGAGCTGCGCGGGCAGGCCGGCCGCGGATCGGTAACGGCTCACGCGGGTTTGGCGCTGCCCGAACCGGGTCAGGTTTTCATTCTGCGCTCAGGGCGGCGAGATCGCAGTCCGCGCCGCTCTGAGTGCAGGCTGGACGCACTGGATGCAGACTCGCGCGTCCAATCGCCGGGGAGCCCCTGCCAAACCCGTGGCAGGCCACCCCTTGCGCGACCGCACTATGTATATCAACATACATAGACAGTCCCGGCCCGAGGAGCAGCCATGCGAAGTCCGCGCGAACGCATGGTCGTCTCTGCCGCGCTGCTGATCCGGGAGCGTGGCGCACGCGCCACCGCCATCTCCGATGTGCTGCAGCACAGTGGGGCGCCGCGCGGGTCGGCCTACCACTACTTCCCGGGCGGGCGGACCCAGTTGCTGTGCGAGGCCATCGACTACGCCGGTGAGCACGTCGCGGCCATCATCGGCGAACCCCGCGGCAGCCTCGAGCTGCTGGACACGCTGATCGGCTGGTACCGCGAGCAGTTGCTCGCCAGTGACTTCCGTGCGGGCTGTCCCATCGCGGCGGTGGCGGTCGAAGCCGGCGAGGGCGCCGACGGCGAGCGAATGGCGCCGGTGATCGAGCACGCGGCGACGGTGTTCGACCGCTGGTCGGAGCTGCTCGCGCAGCGCTTTGTCAGCGACGGCATCTCGGCCGCCCGGGCAAACGAATTGGCGATGCTGGCGGTGTCGGCGCTGGAAGGCGCGCTGCTGCTGGCCCGGGTACGGCGTGACCTGACACCGCTCGAGTCGGTTCACCGCCAGTTGCACCACCTGCTACTGGCCGAGCTGCCGGAAGGGAAACCGCAATGACCACCACCGATTGGCAGTCCACTGCGTGCATCCTCTGCGAGTGCAACTGCGGCATCGTGGTGCAGGTAGCGGACCGCAAACTGGCCCGCATCCGCGGCGACAAAGCGCATCCGGCCTCCCGCGGGTACACCTGCAACAAGGCGTTGCGCCTGGACCACTACCAGAACCACCGCGGCCGGCTGAGCTCGCCGCTGCGCCGCCGATCGGACGGGACCTACGAGGAAATCGACTGGGACACGGCCATTGTCGAAATCGCCGACGGGTTCAAGCGGATCCGTGATATCTACGGCGGCGACAAGATCTTCTATTACGGTGGCGGCGGGCAGGGCAACCATCTCGGCGGCGCCTACAGCGGCGCATTCCTGAAGGCGTTGGGTGCGCGCTACCGGTCAAATGCCCTGGCGCAGGAAAAGACCGGAGAAGCATGGATCGATTGGCAGCTATATGGCGGCCACACGCGCGGCGAATTCGAGCACGCCGAGGTATCGGTGTTCGTCGGCAAGAATCCGTGGATGTCGCAGAGCTTCCCGCGAGCCCGAGTGGTGCTCAACGACATCGCCAAAGACCCGGCCCGATCGATGATCGTGATCGATCCCGTCGTCACCGACACGGCCAAGATGGCCGACTTTCATCTGCGGGTGCGGCCCGGCGCCGACGCCTGGTGCATGGCGGCATTGGCGGCCGTTCTGGTTCAGGAAAACCTTTGCGACGAAACATTTCTCAGCGAACACGTGCACGGCGCCGACGCCGTGCGCACCGTACTGCGCGAGGTTCCCGTCGCCGACTACGCGCAACGCTGCGGCGTGGACGAGAAATTGTTGCGAGCGGCGGCCCGGCGGATCGGCACCGCGGGCAGCGTCTCGGTGTTCGAGGACCTCGGCGTCCAGCAGGCGCCCAACAGCACGCTGTGTTCGTACCTGAACAAGATGCTGTGGATCCTCACCGGCAACTTCGCGAAAAAGGGTGGCCAGCATCTGCATTCGTCGTTCGCGCCACTGTTCAGCGCGATATCCGGACGCACGCCGGTCACCGGCGCCCCTATCATCGCCGGACTGGTTCCGGGCAATGTCGTGCCGGAAGAGATCCTGACCGACCACCCGGACCGTTTCCGGGCCATGATCGTCGAAAGTGCCAATCCAGCTCATTCCCTTGCTGATTCGGCGGCCTGCAGGGAGGCCTTCGCAACGTTGGAACTGCTGGTGGTCGTCGACGTCGCGATGACCGAAACCGCGCGGCTGGCCCATTACGTGCTGCCGGCGTCGTCGCAGTTCGAGAAGGTCGAAGCGACCTTTTTCAACTTTGAGTTCCCGCACAACGCGGTGCACCTGCGCCACCCGATACTGGAACCGCTGCCGGGAACGTTGCCGGAACCGGAAATCTGGTCACGGTTGGTGCGCGCGTTGGATGTTGTCGACGACGCGGATCTGCGGCCGCTGCGCGAGGCGGCGCAGCAAGGCCGCCAAGCCTACACCCAGGCGTTTCTCACCGCGGTGGCGACCAATCCGACTGTGGCCAAACTGCTTCCCTACGTGCTCTACGAAACCCTCGGCCCCACGCTACCGGACGGGCTGGCGGGGGCGGCGGCGTTGTGGGGGCTTGCCCAGAAAACCGCGATGACCTATCCCGACGCCGTCCGGCGCGCCGGGCACGCTGACGGCAACGCCTTATTCGACGCGATCCTATCCGGCCGATCCGGGGTCACCTTCACCGCGCACGACTACCCGGACGACTTCGCGTTGATCAGCCACGCCGACCACAAGATCGCCCTGGAAATCCCCGAAATGCTGGACGAGATAAGGTCATTGGCCCACACTTCGATGGCTTTGACGACGCCGGAGTTGCCGATCGTGCTGTCGGTGGGCGAGCGCCGCGCCTACACCGCCAACGACATCTTCCGCGACCCGTCCTGGCGTAAGCGCGACGCCGACGGGGCGCTGCGGGTCAGCGTCGAAGACGCCCAGGTCCTCGAACTGGTCGACGGCGGCCGAGCCCGCATCACCACCGCGGCCGGCAGCGCTGAGGCGACCGTCGAGATCACCGAGACGATGCTGCCCGGACATGCCGCCCTGCCCAACGGCTTTGGGCTGGACTACACCGACGACGACGGCCAGCTACGCACCCCGGGCGTCGCCCCGAACACGCTGACCTCGACGCGGTGGCGTGACCCCTATGCCGGCACACCGTGGCACAAACATGTGCCGGCGCGCATCGAGGCGTGCCGAACCGGGGCACCACTCGTACCGCCGGGTTAACCACGTCTGGTGGCCGCAGCCCATCGAATCGTCCAGGCAGCGCAAATCACCGGCCGGCGCATGCCCCAAGCAGTTCCGGTTCGGTTCGTTAGGCCGCTGCCATGGGATTTCACAATCGTTGCATCCTTGCCCAACCTCGGCTCGGCACTCTTGGCGTGGCGACGTCGGGATGGTGGCGTCGGGGTGCGCTCGAATGCAGTAACTCGTATTCGGGCACCCAAAATTTTGGTGGATCTACTCGGGAAGTAGCCATGGAGAGTGCGAGATCTGCGGCTCCAACACCGGCGTCAACGACTTGGGCAGCGCCAGTTCGTCACTCGGCACGACCGCGCTCACACCTCATCAGGACCGCGGACCAGGTGACGGTGCTGCGGTTGCTCATCCTTTTCGTTGTTCTCTATCTGGTAGTTCTGCGAGTGCATCCGGCGATCCCGATCATCCTGTTGGCGATATCGCTGACGCTGGACGGCGTCGACGGGTATTTGGCATTGCGGCAGCACAGTGACCGCAAGCTCGGCCTCATCGCTTATGCGCGCTACATCATCGGAGATCCGAGCGATAGTGAGGCGATACAGAAGGCAAGGCGGAAGATTGAGCAGCGATTCCCATTAGGACCCAGGATCGACATCGCCGGTGACCGAATAACAGAGTACGCACTCTGGACGCTCTTTCTCGGCCTTTACTTGATTCCGTTCTACATCGTGCTCATCGTCATAGCCAGGCATTCAGTAGCAGATGCATTCATGGCCGCGAAAGGCACCTCGTCGACGATGAGAACTTCCATCGGCCGCACAATTTATGCATCCAGCCTGGCCAGGGCGAGTAGTGTAGTCATCAAGTTCTTGACGTTCTCCTATTTCATGCTGGCATACATATTGAATTACCCGCTATGGTTCGGTTACGTACTGATGGCGGCGTTGGTATCGCATATTTTGCTTAGAGGGGCGGCCGAGGTGGCTGAAGGTCTGGCCGAATCAAGAGAAAGACGGGATGGTGACGCGCAATACGTCAGTGAGGCTTCTGCAATCGCTGGCGCACCACGCGCGCCTGGAATATCGCGAATCGACGTTTAACTCCAGATTCTGACCCTGCTCTGCTGTTCCAGGAATAGCGCATCGCCCTCGGTGACGTCGAAAGCCTCGTAGAAGGCGTCGATGTTGCGCACCACGCCGTTGCACCGGAATTCCGGCGGGGAATGCGGATCGACGGCCAGTCGCCGGATCGCCTCAGCCTCACGCGCTTTGGTGCACCACACCTGAGCCCACCCGAAGAACACCCGCTGCACGCCGGTAAGGCCGTCGATGACCGGAGCGGGCTCGCCGTTCAGGGACAGCTGGTAGGCCAGCAGCGCGATGGACAGCCCACCCAGATCGCCGATGTTCTCCCCGACGGTGAACGCGCCGTTCACATGGTGGCCGGCATCGAGATCCCGTGGCGTGTACGTCTCGTATTGTTCGATCAACGCCTTTGTGCGGGTGGCGAATTCGGCGCGGTCATCATCCGTCCACCAGTCGACCAGGTTGCCGTCGCCGTCGTACTTGGCCCCCTGGTCGTCGAAGCCGTGTCCGATCTCGTGCCCGATCACCGCGCCGATGCCACCGTAGTTGGCGGCGTCGTCGGCTTCGGCATCGAAGAACGGCGGTTGCAAAATGGCTGCCGGGAAGACGATTTCGTTCATCCCGGGGTTGTAGTAGGCGTTGACCGTCTGGGGTGCCATGAACCACTCGTCGCGGTCGACCGGTCCGCCGAGCTTGGCCAGCTCGCGGTCGTGGTTGACCGCGTAACCGCGCCGGAAGTTGCCGTAGAGGTCGTTTCGGTCGATCACCAGCGTGGAGTAGTCCTTCCACTTGACCGGGTAACCGACCTTGGCGGTGAACTTGCCCAGCTTGGCCAGTGCCCGCTGCCGGGTTTGCGGGGTCATCCACTGCAGCTCGCCGATGCTGACCCGGTACGCCTCCTGCAAGTTGGCCACCAGCTCGTCGATGCGGGCCTTGGCTCCCGGCGGGAAATGCCTTTGCACATAAAGCTTTCCGACTGCATCGCCGATCAGCGTCTCCACCAGGGCCACGCCCCGCTTCCAGCGCTCCCGGATCTGCTCGGCGCCGGTCAGCCTGCGGCCGTAGAACTCGAAGTCCTGATCGACCAGGTCGCGGGTCAGCCAGGGGGCCCGGGAGCGGATCAATCGCCAACGCGCCCAATACTTCCAGTCGTCGAGGTCTTCGCTGTTCCACAGCGCCGCGAACGCGTGCAGATAATCGGGCTGGCGCACTACCAATTCCGAGAGCGCCTGTGGCGTGCTGCCCAGCGCGGTGACCCAGCCCTCCCAGTCGAAGCCGGCGCCCTCCACCTGCAGGTCGGCGAAGGTGCGCAGGTTGTAGGTGAGCTCGGCGTCACGGCGCTTGACCACGTCCCAATGGGCGGCGGCCACCTTGCTCTCCAGCGCCACGATGCGGGCCGCGATATCGGCGTGGGCGGCCCGGTCCTCGGGGGTGTCGCCGTACACCAAGCTGAACATCCGCGCGATGTGGCCGGGGTAGGCGGCCAGCACCGCGGCATGCCGTTCGTCGCGATAGTAGGACTCGTCGGGCAGGCCGATGCCGGACTGGGAGAAGTGCAGCAGGTAACGGGTGGAGTCCTTGGAGTCGGTGTCCACATAGAATCCGATACCACCGCCCATGCCGGTGCGTTGCAGGGCGCCGATGACGGCGGCCAAGGAGACGCGGTCGGTGGCGCCGTCGATGGTGGCCAGCTCCTCGTGCAGGGGTTGCAGACCGCGGCGTTCGACGGCGTCCTCGTCGATGAAGCTGGCGTACAGGTCGCCGATGCGCTGCTCGTCGCCGCCGGTCACGGCGCCTTGTGCACAGGCTTGGCTGGCTTCGACGATCAGGTCGCGTACCTGCTCTTCGGCGCGGTCGAACAGCTGCCGGAAGGCGCCGTCGATCGCCCGGTCCGCCGGTATCCGGTGTTCTTTGAGCCAGCGGCCGTTGACATGGCCGAACAGGTCGTCTTGCGGGCGGGCATCGGCGTCGACGTAGCTCAGGTCGATACCGGAGCGGATGGCCTCTACTGTCACCCCGCCATCCTTCCATCCCTTATCGGGTGCGACGATCGGGCCATGCCCGACAAGGATGCTGATGTCGATGAGGCCGACGACTCCGGCGATGCGACTCCGGAGCCCGACGAACCGGAGTCGGCGCGGGCCGCGATGTTCTCCAACTACGGCATCGCCTCGACCGTTCTCGGTGTGCTGTCGGTGGCCGCGGTCGTGCTCGGCGTCCTCATCTGGTCGTCACATCGTGACGAGGTCGCCGAGCGCGGGTATCTGAGTCGGGTCATGCGCGCGGCCGCCGAGTGGACCGATGTGCTGATCAACATGAACGCCGGCAACGTCGACTCCAGCCTGCAGCGGCTGCACGACGGAACGGTCGGACAGCTCAACACCGATTTCGACGCCGCCGTGCAGCCCTATCGGCAGGTGGTGGAGAAGTTGCAGACGCGCAGCAGCGGCCGGATCGAGGCGGTGGCGATCGAAACGGTGCACCACGACCTGGATACCCAGCCCGGCAGCGCCCGGCCGGTGGTGACCACCAAATTGCCGCCCTTTGCCACCCGGACCGACTCGGTGCTGTTGGTGGCGACGTCGGTCGCCGAGAACGCCGGTGCCAAGCCCCAGACGGTGCACTGGAATCTGCGGATCGACGTCTCCGAGGTGGACGGCAAGCTGATGATCTCCGGGCTGGAGTCGATCCGATGACGAACCCGATGAGATCCCGATGAGAAACGCGTGGCGGCTGGCCGTATTCGACGTCGTGGCGCCGCTGGTGGCCGCCATGGCGCTACTGGTGATCGGATTCGTGCTCGGCTGGCCGTGGTGGTGGATTTCGGCGTGCTCGGTGTTGGTGCTGCTGATCGCCGAGGGTGTGGCGGTCAATTTCTGGCTGTTTCGCCGTGATGCCGTCACCGTAGGCACCGACGACGACGCGCCGGGGCTGCGCCTGGCCGTGGTGTTCTTGTGCACGGCCGCACTGGTGGCCTCGGTGCTGACCGGATATACCCACTGGACCACGCCGGATCGCGAGTTCAATCGCGACTCCCGAACGGTGGTACAGGTCGCCACCGGGATGGCCGAGGCGGTGGCGTCGTTCTCGCCGACTGCGCCGAACGCCTCCGTGGACCGGGCCGCGGCGATGATGGTCCCGGACCGGGTGCAAGCGTTCAAGGAGCAATATGCCAAGTCCAGTGCCGACCTGGTGCAGCGCAAGGTCACCGCGCAGGCCGCGACGCTGTCGGCTGGAGTGGAGGCGCTCGGGCCCGCGGACGCCAGCGTGGCGGTGATTCTGCGGGTCACCCAGAACTCGCCCGGTCAACCCCCGAGTCAGGCGGCGCCGGCGGTCCGGGTAACGCTGACCAAGCGCGGTAATGACTGGCTGGTACTCGACGTGACGCCGATCAATTCCCGATAGGCCGGGCCTCAGTTGGTGTCGGCCGCGCGCGTGTTGCGCACCCGGACGAACCGGTCCGACAACCGTCGCATCCGAATCATCAGCGAGGCGGACGGGCTGACGCTGCCGTCGAGGTAGCAGGTCAGGTCCTCGACCTGCACACCGATCCGCGACGCGAACTCCTGCTGTCCCAGACCCGATCGATCCATCAGCAGCTTTACGTGACGGGCCACCTCGGCACGCTCGTTGGCCTCCAGTTGGATGCGGGCACGGTCCAGCACCTCCGACAGCGCCTTGGAGATGCCGTACGGCCGAACTCCGCCAAGGACCTCTTCGACCTGACGGGCGGTGCGCCCGTACGGGTCGCGCTTGAGCGCGGCGGCGATGCGCTTCCAGGTGGCGATGTCGCCGCTCTCCAGCGCGGTGCGGATCGCGGCCGTAGACCAAAATTCCACCGGCTGGTCGGTGCCGGGTTCGCTGGATCCCCGCCCAGGCCGTTGCGGTGGCGGAGCGGGCACCGGTTTCCGCTGGTCGGCGGCCAACGTCACCTCGCCTCCTCCAACATCGCTACGGCCACTGCCAGGCAGCGTTGCCTGACCTCCTCCCAGTTTGCCCTGGCATCAGGGTCGGGCCACTCGTCGTCGACATCAGACGGGTGCGGATCAGCGAGCCGGCGGACCAGCTGGGTGGCCATCCATTGCCGCCTCGAATGCGAACCCAGTGGCTGACAACAGTAATACCTGTCCATTCCCGCCAGCACCACGGCCGCGGTGTCGGGTTCCATTGCTTCGACCATGTCAGCAAATTCGGCATAATCGCGGCTGCTGTTACGGCTCATGATCAGGTAGCCCTTGAGTCGCAGCGTTTCCGCCCCGGTCGGGATCAGCAGCCGGTCGCCGGTGGGCAACTGGACGTTGGTGGTCTCGACGGGGCTGCGCCGCTCGAACCGGGGCCGGTCGGTGCCGCTTTTCGCGGCGGCGCGCTCGGCGGCGTCGGTTTCCAGGGCGTCGAGCGCGATCGCGAGTCGCGCGCGCCACACGGTGACGGGATGAACCGGACGCTCGGCCCACGACATCGCCCGGGCGAGGCTGTTGCGGTAGGCCTGGCCGACCTTGCTGGCCGCCGACTGGCCGCCGGCCCTGGCGGAGGCGGCGGACACAGGGGCCGACGCCGCCGAGGCGGCGGTAGCGGGTACGGCGACGTCGGCGCCGTCCCGGACCAGTTCCGGAACGTGCTCGGGTCCCTTGTCGCTGCGTCCACAGCCGGTGAAGGCAAGCGGGTCGGCGACGCAAATCGCTTCGGGGGCAAGGTGTTTGAACCTGGCCGCAGACTTGAGCAGCATCCGCAGGTCGCTGCTGGGGGCAATTGCGGCGGCGATGTCGTCGGGAATCACCACGACGTCGCCCAAGTCGACCTCGGGTAGCGGCCGGTCGAAGTCGACCGACGGCAGCATGCGGGCCAGCCACCGCGGCAGCCACCAGTTCCACTGCGAGAACATCGCCATCAGCGCCGGTACCAGGATCAGCCGCACGATGGTGGCGTCTACCGCGATGGCGACCGCGCAGGCGACGCCGATCTCGGCCACCAGCGGCATGCCGGCGAACGCGAATCCGCAGAACACCGCGATCATGATCAGCGCGGCGCTGGTGATGGTGCGCGCGCTGGTGCTCACCCCGTACGCGACCGCGTCCCGGGTCTGGCCGGTGTGCAGGAAGCGCTCCCGGATCCGGGTCAGCAGGAAGATCTCGTAGTCCATCGACAACCCGAACGTCATCGCCAGCACCAGCGGCGGCACGGTGCTATCGATGGAACTCAAGTGGGGAAAGCCCAGTTTCTCCGCCCAGCCCCACTGGAAGACCATGACCAGACTGCCGTACGCGGCGGCCACCGATAGCAACGTCATCAGCACGCCCTTGAGCGCCAGGAACACCGAGTGCACCGAGACCAGCAGCATCACGAACGCGATCAGGGCCACGAACGCCAGCACCAGCGGCTGGGTCGCCGCCACCCGGTCGTCGAAATCCTTGATCAGCGCGGTTGGTCCGCCGACGTCGATCCGGGCTCCGTCGGCCGCTCGGGGCAGGTGGGTCCGCATCCAGTCGACGGTGTGCCGGGCGCCCATGTCTTCGGGGTCGACCGACAACACCGCACTGAGCAGCGCACTGCGGTTGTCGGCGGCGAACTTCGGCGGCGCCACGGACGCGACATCGGGAGCCTGTGTCATCTGCTGACGGATCGCCGCGATGGTTTGGCTGTGTGCCGGGGTGGACGCGCCGCCGTCGGGGAACGTGACCAGCACCTGAGCGGGGCCCAACGCACCCGGGCCGAGCGCCTGGGCGGCCGCCGACACCCCGGCCCGGATCTCGTGCGACGAGTCGAACTGTCGCAGCAAGCTGTTGCCCAGCACCATCTGAGTCGCCGGCGCCGCCATGAGCAGCAGCACCAGCGATGCCGATAACGCCGTTATCCAGGGCCGGTGCATCACCCACCCGACCCAGCGAGCCCAGAACCGGGACTGCGTGCTTTCCGGCCGCCGGGACCAGTGCAACAGCGCCGATCGCTTGGCGGCCGCCCTGGCGAAGGAGGCCAGCAACGCCGGTGTCAGCGTGGCCGACGTCAGCATCGCCACCGCGACGGCGAGGATCGCCCCGGTGGCCATCGACCGCAGTGCGGGGGTGTTGATCAAGTAGATGCCGGTGAGTGAGGCGATCACGGTCATGCCGGACAGCACCACCGCGAGCCCCGAGGTGGCCATGGCGGCGTCGACGGCGTCTTGCGGCCGACGGCCGGTACGTAGTTCCTCGCGGAAGCGCATCAGGATGAACAGGGAGTAGTCGACGGCCAGCGCGATACCGAACATCGACACGGTCGAGGTCACGAAGACCGACATGGTGGTGTGCATCGACAGCAGATAGACCAGGCCCATGGTGACGACGACCGTGCAGATACCGAGGGCCAGGGGGATCGCGGCGGCGGCAAGCGAGCCGAAGACGGCGAGCAGGACGATCAGGATGATCGGTAGGTTCCAGCGTTCGGCATCGGCGATGTCGTGTTTGGTGTTGGCCGCCGCGGCGGCGCTGAGCGCACCTTGCCCGATGACATACAGCCGCACCCGGCCGTCCGCCGTTTGCCCGGGCTTGTCGCCTTTCACGCCGATTTTTTGGCGCAACTTCTTAGCGACGTCGCTGGTGCCGGCGTTGCGGGCGTCCAGCCGCAACGACAGCACATATGGCCGGTCGGGCTGCGGGGGCCGCTGCGTGGGGTTGGGCACCTCCGTTACCCCGGGGAATTCGCCGGCGATGCTTCGCAGCCGGGTGACCGCGTCGTTGATGTCGGAGAAGCTGGCATCCGGGCGGGGGGTGGCCACCAGCGCCAGCGACGGCGTTTCCTGGTCGCGATACTGAGCGTCGAGGACGTCGTGGACCAGCAACGACTGCGATCCGGCTACCTCGAAGCCGCCGCCGGTGAGATTCCCCGACTGCGTCATGGCCAGATAAACTGCCGGCACCAAGGCGAGAAGCCAGCCTGTGAACACCAACCACCGGAATCTGCGCAGGTTGCGGCTCAGGCGCATCATGAACTGCTGGATGTTGTTCTCCCGGTATTTCTCTCGCAATGCGTGCTCGCGAGCCTACCGCAGGGCACGTATCAATTATGTCGGCTTATTGGTTGCTGAGCTGCAACGATGTCGGCACTGCGATGCTGCGGCGAACCCCGGCCCCGGTCGTCGGTGTTGACGGCGCCCGCGCCGGAGGTGGCAGGATGTCCGTGGCCGTGCGGGCATTCGGAGTCCGCAACTCGGGTTAGACGGGGGAACTGATGTCGACACATGAACGTGGTGGCCTGCCGGGCGCGGCGCCCGCATCCGACGCTGGCAAGCGGTCGTTCGCCAGGACAGGTACTGCTGCGCGGCGCGGGTTGTTCGTCACCTTGATCGCCGTTGGGTTGCCGGCGGCCGCGCTGGTCATGCCGGCCGGACCCTCGGCAACCGGGGCGACCGATCCCTGCGCGGCCAGTGAAGTGGCCAGGACCATCGGCTCGGTCGCCAAGCAAACCGGCGACTACCTGGACTCGCATCCGGAGACCAATCAGGCGGTGACCGCGGCACTGCAGCAGCCGGCGGGACCGGAATCGTTGGGATCCTTGGCATCACTGAAGGGTTACTTCGAGCGGAACCCCAAGGCCGCCGGCGACCTGCAGTCGCTTGCGCATCCGCTGACCAATCTTTCGACGCAGTGCAAGCTGCCGGTCACGTTTCCGCAGGCGCTGAACCTGGCGCAGGCCGCGCAGGGCGCAGCTGGGTTGCCGGGTTTGCCGCCGGCAGCCGGGGCGCCCCCCGCCTCCGGGGCGCCCGCAGGCACCCAACCGCCGGCAGGCACCCAGCCGCCCGCGGCCGGCGGGCCGGTCCGGGGCCGTTGAAACGGCGACACAGAAATCACCTCGGCTGACTCACCGGCCTTCTGTGGAGTCACGATCAGGCGGCGGCAACGGGCCCTGCAGGGCGGTTTCGGCCGGGTCGTCGGCAACGCTGCGCCCGACCCCGAGGATGCGTCCCAGCTCGGGGTCGGTCGGCGGGTCGTCGGCATCCGAATCGGCGACGTTCTCGGTTCGGAACATGAAGAAGAACACCACCCAGCCGATCGCGGCGATGAACAGCCAGCTGATCAGCCGGTAGATCAGCATCGCCGAGATGGCGTTGGGCAGGGCCATGCCGCTGGACACCAGGCCGGGCACCAGCACCGCCTCCACGACCAGCAGGCCTCCCGGCATCAGCGGGATAGTGCCGACTGCCCGGGCGGCGGCATAGGCGACCGTCAGCCCGGCGACCGAGGCGTGGTCACCGGCGGCGTAGGCGGCGAAGCCCAGGCAGGCCACGTCGGCGATCCAGTTGAACAGCGACCAACTGAACGCCACCGCGAGGTCGCGCCGGCTCAGGCTGACCGACTCGAGCTGCATGAGCGTTTCGCGCCACTTCGCCACACCGGTGTCGGCTGGCTTACCGCGAATCGAGTTGACCCACGACAGCACCCGGTTGCCGATTCCTTCGATCAGTTCCGGCCGCGACGCCACCGCCTGGGCCAGCAGCAGCAACGCGACGAAACCGCCGAGGGTGAACAGCAGTGAGAACGGGTTGTTCTTGGCGCCCAGGAAGAAGGCGCCGCCCAGCCCGAGCAGGGCCAGTCCGACGGCCTGCAACACCCCAGACATCACCAGCTGCCAGGACGCCACCACGGTCGAGGCACCCCAAATGCGTTGCTGACGAAGCAGAAAGGTCGCCGACAGCACCGGGCCGCCGGGCAGCGTGGTACTCAACGAGTTCGCCGCATAGAACGCGGCTTCGGACCGCAATTGCTTGACGTGCACACCGGCCGATCTCAGCAGCGTGCGCTGGATCTGCGCGAAGCTGTGCATCGACGCGGCCGCTGCCCCCACGGCAGCCACCAGCCACCACCAATTGGCCTGGTAGATACTCATCCACGCTTTGGCCAGCTGGTCCCACACCAGCGCCACCTCGACCGCAAGCACGATTGCGACGATGCCGAGGACCACCCAGCGCAGCCACCAGTACTTGCCGCGCGGCGCCTCTTCGCGCCGGTCGACGAGCTTGCGGGCGGGGGCGTCGTGCGACACCGGATAAGGGTAACCGTGCAGGTGGCACCGCGATCTCCGCACGTCATCGACTGTGTCAGGGTCGTTCCGGGGTCGTGACCGGATCGTGGCGGCGGTGGCGGCGGGAAGCGACCGCACCATGGCAAGATCGCGCACCGGGCCGTACGCGGCGTTGCGGGAGTCCGGCGCCGCAGCCCGGTTAGGCTTGCCGGATGTCGGCAAGCCTCGACGATGCTTCGGTAACCCCTTTGGTCCGCAAGACCGCGGCCTGGTCGTGGCGCTTGTTGGTCATCTTCGCTGCCGCACTCGCGGTGATCTGGGTCATCAGCAAACTCGAGATCATCGTCGTTCCGGTGTTGCTGGCGTTGATCTTGAGCGCGTTGCTGGTGCCGGTCGTGGATTGGCTGGATCTGCGGCGCGTGCCGCGCGGTGCCGCGGTGTCGCTGGTGCTGCTGGGCGGTTTTGCGATCCTTGGCGGCATCCTGGCCTTCGTCATCAGCCAGTTCATCGTGGGCCTGCCCGATCTGGTCAAACAGGTGGAACGCAGCATCGACTCGAGCCGCCGGTGGCTGATCGAAGGGCCGGCGCATCTGCGTCGCGAACAGATCGACAACGCCGGCAACGCCGCGATCGAGGCGCTGCGCAACAATCAGGCCAAGTTGACCAGCGGCGCGATTTCCACCGCCGCCACCATCACCGAGCTGCTCACCGCTGCGGTGTTGGTGCTGTTCACACTGATCTTCTTCCTCTACGGAGGCCGCAACATCTGGCAGTACGTGGTCAAGATCGTGCCCGCCCCGGCCCGTGACCGGGTCCTGGAGGCCGGGCGCGCCGGATACTCCTCGCTGATCGGCTATGTGCGGGCCACATTCCTGGTCGCCCTGACCGACGCGATCGGTGTCGGCACCGGGTTGGCGATCATGGGGGTGCCGCTCGCGCTGCCGCTGGCCTCGCTGGTGTTCCTGGGCGCCTTCATCCCGCTGCTGGGTGCGCTGATCTCCGGTTTGCTGGCCGTAGTGGTGGCCCTACTGGCCAAGGGATTGGTTTACGCACTGATTACTCTGGGTTTGCTCATCGCGGTCAATCAGCTCGAGGCCCATTTGCTGCAGCCGCTGGTGATGGGTCGTGCGGTCTCGATTCATCCGCTGGCGGTGGTGCTGGCCATTTCCACCGGCGGGGTACTTGCCGGAATCGTCGGAGCCCTGCTGGCCGTCCCGACGGTCGCGTTCCTCAACAACGCAATGCAGGTGCTGCTGGCCAAGGACCCGGCGGCCGCCGCCGAGCAGCCCGAGGAGCCGTCGACAATCCTGCAGGCCGAAGTGGACAATCCCGACGCGGCCGACCAAGCGGAGCCGAAGGAAACCTAAAGCCGTCCCTCGCGGCGCAGCAGGTCCTGAGCGGACAGGCCGCCGGCACCGCGTCGGCGCCGGGTGCCGTCGGCGCCGTTGTCGCCCTGCGCGCCGCGCGCGTTGAGCTGCTCAGTGGCCGCGTCGGAGTCGCTGTCTTCCGGCCGTTGGACCGGCAGCTTGGCCGTGGCATCGGCCGAGTCGGTTTCGCCGGGACGGCTCCCCGGAATCGGCATGGCGCGGGTCTGACCGGCCGATGGGGCCGGCGGCGGGGTCGGCGCCGGTGGCCGGGCCGACGACGGTGCCGCCGGCGCGGCGCTGCTCGAGCCGCGGCCCGGTGCGCCCGGTTTGCCGGGCGCGGACAGTCGAGCTGTGGGCGGTTCACTCGGCTGGCTTGCCTTGACCGGGATCTGCTTGGTGCCCGCGCTGGACGGCCCGCTCTGCGTAGGCCCGATCTCCGGTCGAGCGGACCCGCGTTGCGACGACTCCGGCGTCGACGGGTGGGTGGGATCGTGCGGGAGGCGCGGGCCGGCGGCGACCAGGCCGGCGGTGACCGGAGGCCGGGAGACGCGGCCGTCGGTCACCGGTCGCTTGCGTTCGTCGGGCAACTGGATCTCGCCGAGGCCGATGCGGGTCTGCACCCGCCGCATCCATCGCGGAGCCCACCAGCAGTCGTCGCCGAGCAGCTTCATCACCGAAGGCACCAGGAACATCCGCACCACGGTCGCGTCTAGCAGCAGCGCCGCCATCAGGCCGAAGGCCAGGTACTTCATCATCACCAGGTCGGAGAACACGAACGACCCGGCGACCACCGCAAGCACCAGCGCGGCCGCGGTGATCAGGCGGCCGGTGGTGGCCGTGCCAATGCGGATGGCCTCCTGGGTGGACATGCCGCTTTCCCGGGCCTCGACCATGCGGGAGACCAGAAAGACTTCATAGTCGGTGGCCAAGCCGTAGCCCACCGCCACCACGAGTGCGATCACCGGCGCGGTCAACGGCGTAGCGGTGAAGTTCAGCAGCCCCGAGCCGTGCCCGTCGACGAATATCCACGTCAGGATGCCCATGGTGGACCCGAGCGTCAGTGCGCTCATCACCGCGGCCTTGATCGGCAGCACCACCGACCCGAAGGCCAGGAACATCAGCAACGTGGTGGCGGTGAGCAGGATGACCAGCATCGCCGGCATATTGTCGAACAGGCTGTGGATGGAATCCTGCTCCAGCGCCGGAGTGCCGCCGACGTATACCTCGAGCCCTTTGGGTGGCGTGATCGCGCGCAGCTCTTGCAGCTTCTTCGCCGCGTCGCCCGGGTTGATCAGCCCGTTCTGCAGCACCCGTACCGAAGGATCCTTCGACGCGCCGGGCGCGACGCTGCGCTCCTGCCACATGTTGGCCGGATCGTTGTCCGGTTCGATGAATCCGCTGATCGACATCGCCTTACTGCGGATGTCGGCGACCTGCTGGTCGGTGACCGGCTGGTGGTTGGTCGACTGGATCACCAGGGTCAGCGGATTGGTGCGGTATCCGGGGAAGAGCTGGTCGAAGTGCTCCTGGGACTGGCGCACCGAATTGTTGGGCGGCAGATACTTCTCGCTCATGCCGCCCAGTGACAGGTTGAACAACGGGATGACCAGCAAGATCATGCCCAGGACGATCGGGATGGCGAAGACCAGCGGCCGCCGCATCACCCAGTTGACGAGCTTGCCCCAGAAGCCGGCCTCGACCTCTTCGCGGGTCTTGGTCTTCTGCAGCCGGTCGGCGAGCCAGTTCAGGTAGGCCCGCGAAACCTTCCAGTTGCGCAGGAACGGCACCCGGAATGCGGTGCGTACACCGAGCGCGTCGACGTGCCGGCCAAGGACTCCCAGAACGGCCGGCAGCAGCGTGATCGACAGCAGGGCGGCCAACCCGACCGCGGCGATCAGCGCGTAGGTCAGCGATTTCACGAAGCCCTGCGGCAGCATCAGCAGGCTGATCCCGGAGGCGATGATCAGCACCGCCGAGAATGCGACGGTTCGGCCGGCGGTCATGACGGTGCGTCTGACCGCGGCTTCAGTGTCGTAGCCTTCGGCGATCTCCTCCCGGAATCGGCTCACCACGAAGAGCCCATAGTCCACCGCGATACCGAGGCCGATCAGTGAGACCACGGGCTGGGCAAAGAAATGCACCGGCCCGAACACCGCCACCAATCGCAGGATGCCCAGCGCGCCGGCGATGCTCAGGCCGCCGACCATCACCGGAAGACACGCGGCCACCGCGCCACCGAACACCAGGAACAGCACCACGGCCACTAACGGCAGGGCCAGCACTTCCATCCGTCGCTGGTCGGTGGCGATGGTGCCGGTCAGCGCCTCGGCGACCGGCTCGAGGCCGGCGAGTTGAACCGTGCCGCCGTCGAGCTTCTGCAACGACGGCGCGATGTCCTTGTAATTGGTCAGGATGGTGTCGTCGTCGTCGCCCTTGAGCGGGATGGACACGAACGTGTACTTCTTGTCCTCGGTGGCCATGCCCTTGACGACCGTGCTGGTGGTGTCCGGTGCGCGCAGGTAGCCGGCCCAGCCCATCACCTGGTCGGGGTGGTCCTGCACGAATCGGTTGAGCTCGTCGGTGATCTTCTTCGACCAGGCAGGGTCGTTGACCGTCTTGCCCTCTGGGGCTTTGAAGATCGCGACGATGTGACCGGTCCGGTCCCGGCCGTAGACCTGGTCGCCCAGGATCGACGCCTTGACCGACTGGCTGCTGTCGTCGTAGAAACCGCTCTGCGTGACGTGCTTACCCAGGCTCAGCCCGAAGACCCCGCCGCCGAGGCATAACGCCACCGTGACGCCGATTACGATGAACCGGTAGCGGTACACAATTCGACCCCACCAGGCGAACACGTAATCTCCTTACTGGATCGTTAGCGACCCGCGCATTGCTCTTCGGTTGTCAGACGCTCGGTTGTCTCAGACGTGAGGCCTGTCACATCCGCGAGGTCAACAGCGAGGTCAGCGGCCGGAACGGCTGCAGCCAAGCTCCCTGCTCAGGTAGCGAATCAAGGCCGATTCGGGGGAGCGGCTCCCGGAAAACACCGGCAATGTCCTCCAGGTCGACGAACTCCAAGGTATCCGACGCTAGCGCCCAACTGGCGTGTTCACGAAATCCAAGGACTTGAACTGGGATTCCGCCCCGGGCGATCTCCTCCAACGGCTGCCGGAATGCCTGACCGTCCGCCGAGGCCACGACCAGGGCTGCCAGCCCCTCCCGGTAGCGCTTGTCGATGTGCTCGAGCATGTCGCGGTCGACGTCGCTGTCCTCGTCGACCTTGGGTTTGGCGAAGACGGCGAACCCGACGTTGCGCAGTGCGTCCACCCACGGGCGTACCACGTCGGCGCTGCCGGGCGCGATATTGGTGAAGACGGTGGCCTCCGGTTCGACTCGGATGGCCGGTCCGCCCGGCGCCCTGGCGGCGACGGCTGCGGTGCGGGCCAGCAGCCAGCGGCCCAGCGCATCGAAGCGGGGCCGTTCCAGCGCGGTCGGCCGGCGCCCCAGGATCGAGCCCAGTCCCATGTCGAGGTTGGGAGCGTCCCAAACCAGCAGCACCCGAAGCGTCGGCGGGGCCAAGCCGGGCAGTCCGTCCTTGGACACATCGCCGGGCAATACCGACGGCAGCGGTGATACCGGGGCCCCGGCGACGGGTTCCGACGTATGCGTGGTCACGTCTTCAGTGAGGCTCATTTAGTCATCTGATTTCGGTTTTCTCCAGACCAGCTCGCTGACGGCGCTGCCGGCATCGTGGGCTTTGGATTCGTATTTGGTCGTGGGGCGAACGACCGAGATCGGCAGGGCTTCGGCGCCCGGATCAGCACGGGCCAACCGCGGCTCGGCGTCGCCGGCGGCGGCGATGTGCTCGGCGTAGCCGGGGTGGTCGGTCGCGGCGTGCAGCACACCTCCGGGGATTAGCCGGTCGGCGATCAGGGCGATCGTGGCAGGCTGCAGCAGCCGTCGCTTGTGGTGTCGCGCCTTGGGCCAGGGGTCGGGGAAGAAAACCCGGACCCCGGACAGCGAATTCGAGGTGATCAGGTCTTTCAACACGCCGATCCCGTTGCCGCGGATCAACCGGATATTGGTCGCGCTCTCACTGTCGATCGCGCACAGCAGCTGCGCCAGGCCCCGGCGGTAGATTTCCACCGCGATCACGTCGAGATGGGGCTCGGCCTGCGCCATCGCCAACGTCGAGACCCCGCTGCCGCAGCCGATCTCCAGCACCAGGGGCGCGTCGCGGCCGAACCACGCGCGGGTGTCCAACGGTCCCCGGCGAGGTGACCCGGCGACCGCGTCGATGCCCAGCTCCGGCCACCTCCGGTCCCAGGTCTGGCGCTGGGTGCTCGACAGCGCTGAATGGCGGGAGCGAAGGCTGGTGGCCGGCAGATAGCCCCACGCGCTGCCCCGGTCTTGCTCGCAGGACTCCGGGCTGGGCAGAGCCGGCGAGTCGGGACGTAACCCAACCTCGGGTTGCGCGTGCATTCGTCCATGGTGGCTCATGAAACGCAGGTGTAGCCGCTCCTGGGCCAGATTGATACCCAACAGTTGCCTTTGGCTGGTAGCGGATAGCGGTGCCGGACGTGGCGGACGTCGGTATGCCGGCGATCCCGGCAGAGGCCCAGTACGGGCCCGACAGACGTCCAACAGCGGCCCGAAAGCGTGCCCAACCGAGTGGTAATGATTCTGCGCGGCCGGGAGGTACGGTGTGAATCTGCCATTGTTCTGATTCGCGCCCAACGGCGGCGGCAAACCTTTTTTAGGGCCACGCGTGCGATGACGGCCGGGTGGCGGACCTTCGCGAGAGGGATCGATGGTGGGCGCTGCGGATACCGAGCATGGGCCGGCGATGCCGGCACCGGACGCGATCTTTGGCGCGGACGGCGAGGTGGGCCGCGACCTGGGGCGGGTGGACTGGGCGGCGACTCCACTCGGACCGCCCGCCGGGTGGCCGCAAAGCCTGCGGACAGCCGTCAGCATCTTGCTGTCGTCACGGTTTTCCATGTGGATGGCCTGGGGACCGGAGCTGACGTTCTTCTGCAACTCCGCCTACCGCCGGGACACTCTGGGCCAGAAGTATCCGTGGGCGCTGGGCCGGCCCGCCCGCGAGGTGTGGGCCGAAATCTGGGACGACATCGGTCCGCGGATCCAGCGGGTGCTGTCCACCGGACAAGCGACCTGGGATGCCGCCCTGTTGCTGTTCCTCGAACGGTCGGGATACCGGGAAGAGACGTACCACACGTTCTCCTACAGCCCGCTGCGCGACGACTTCGGGCACGTTGTCGGCATGTTGTGCGTGGTCAGCGAGGACACCGACCGGGTGATCAACGAGCGTCGGATGGCTACCCTGCGCGATCTCGGGTCCGACCCCAGCGTGGTGCGCACCGAACAGGAGATGCTGGCGTTCACCGCCGCCCAACTCGGCCATGATCCGCGCGACTTGCCGTTCACACTGACCTATTTGTTCGACGACCGACTGTTCGACGAGGGATCGTTCGACGAGGGATCGTTTGCTGGGGGCGCGGCGGCGCGGTTGGCTGCGGTCAGCGGGATCGCCATGGGGCAGCCGGCTGCGCCCACGACGCTGGCGGCCGACGGCTCCGCGGTGTGGCCGCTCGAGCAAGCAGCGCGCGGGCAGTCGGTCCTCGTCGAGCTCGACGGCTTGTTCCACCAGCTGCCGACCGGGGACTGGCCCGACCCTCCGGCGCAGGCGCTGGTGGTGCCGCTGCCGCAGCAAGGTGCTCCGCCCTACGGCTTCCTGGTGGCCGCGCTGAATCGCTATCGCCGGCTCGACGAGGGCTACCGCGGGTTTGTCGAGTTGGTTGCCGGGCACCTGTCCGCCGGAATCGCCAGTGCCCGCAGCTATCAGGCGCAGCAGCAGCGGGCCGAGAACCTCGCCGAGCTGGACCGGGCCAAGACCACATTCTTCTCCAACATCAGTCACGAGTTCCGCACCCCGCTCACGCTGATCATCGGGCCGGTCGCGGAGCTGCGCCGTCGCGCACCGGGGCTCGACGAACAGGCGCGAGAGGAGCTCGAGGTTGTGCACCGCAACGGGTTGCGGCTGGCCAAGCTGGTCAACACCCTCCTGGACTTTTCCCGCATCGAGGCCGGCCGGATGCGGGCCCACTACCAGCCGGTCGACCTCGCCGCCGTCACCGCCGACCTGGCCAGCGTGTTCCGCTCGGCAGTGGAGCGGGCCGGGCTCGAATTCATCGTGGATTGCGCGCCGCTGGACGAACCGGTCTACGTCGATCGCGACATGTGGGAGAAGGTGGTGCTCAACCTGCTGTCCAACGCGTTGAAGTTCACCTTCGAGGGGTCGATCACCGTGCGGGTCGGCCGGAGAGACGGCGACGCCGTGGTCACGGTCAGCGACACCGGCGTCGGGGTGCCAGCAGCGGAGATGCCCCGGTTGTTCGAGCGTTTCCACCGCGTCGAAACCGTGCAGGCCCGATCCAACGAGGGCAGCGGAATCGGTTTGGCCCTGGTCAAGGAGCTGGTCGGGCTGCTTGGCGGCAGCATCACCGTCGACAGCAGCCAAGGTGTCGGTACCACTTTCACCATCCGGTTGCCGTACGGCACGGCACACCTGCCCGCCGGCGCGCTCGCCTCCCACGAGCCCGCGCAGGCAGTTTCGGCGGCCGAGGCCTACCTGCAGGAAGCGCTGCGGTGGGTGCCCGCTGACACTAACGCCGTGGTGGACACCGGGCCCGCTCGGCCGACCGAGGACCCCGTCACCGCTGGGTCGGTTCCAGCGGGTTCAGCCACCCGGGCGCGAGTGCTGGTTGCCGACGACAACGCCGACATGCGGGACTACCTGACCCGGCTGCTACGGAGCGCGGACTACCGCGTCGACGCCCTCAGCGACGGCCGGCAGGCGCTGGCCGCGATCCGCGCCGAGGTGCCCGACCTGGTGATCAGCGACGTGATGATGCCCCGGCTGGATGGTCTTGCGCTGGTCGCACAGCTGCGGGCGGATCCGCGCACCGCTGCGGTGCCGGTGCTGCTGCTGTCGGCGCGCGCCGGGCAAGAGGCGTCCGTGGAAGGGCTGGACGCGGGCGCCGACGACTACCTGGTCAAGCCGTTTGCCGCCGCGGAGTTGCTGGCGCGGGTGCGTGCCAATGTCCAAATGACGCGACTGCGCAATCACCACGCCCGTTGGCGTACCGCCCTGGTGGACTCGCTGCAAGAGGCCTTCTTCGTGTGCGACGAGCGTGGCACCGTCGTCGAGATCAACAGCGCGTTCACCGAGATCCTCGGCTACGGCCCTGAAGGCCTGCCCTACGTGCAGACCCACCCGTGGTGGCCCGACGCCGGCGACGACCCCGAAGCCCACCGGCAGTTCGCCGACGCGTTCGCCCATTTCCTCACCCACCCCCACGGCAGCTACACCGTTCCGGCGCGCCACCGAGACGGGCACCGGATCTGGATCAACGCCAGCTTCAATCAGGTCGACGACCCCGACACCGGCCGGCGTGTCATGGTCGGCACCTTCCGTGACGTCACCGCCGAGCACTACACCGTGCAGAGCCAGACCGCGTTGGCCGCCCTCAACCAGCAACTGGTGCAGGCCGACAGCCTCGATGCGGCGATCCAGGCCGCGGTCGAGGTGCTGCGCGAGCTGTGGCGGGCGCGCCGGGTGCTGGCGGTCACCGTCGCCGGCCACGGTGCCGAAACGCAAGCCCCGGTTGCCGGCGAACCGGAAGTGGCGTCAGCGGGTGAGCCCGCGCGGTGGGCCGAGCTGCCCGCTGACACCCGGGCGACGATCTCTTCGCTGGGCAAGGCTGATCTGCTCACCACCGAGGCGATGACACCGGGGACCGCGGGCATTGCCCTGCAACACCCGCGAGGGGTGCTGGTGATCTGGATCGAGCTGGCCGAGAACCGGCCGTTCAGCTCCGAAGACCGAACCCTGCTGACGGCGCTGGCCGGGCGTCTGGGGCAGGGTCTGCAGCGCGTCTACCAGCTCGACCAGCAACGCGAGACGGCCCTGGCGCTGCAACACGCGATCCTGGGTCCGGCCCACCTGCCCGGCGGATTCGCGGTCCGCTACCAGCCGGCCACCCGGCCGCTGCAAGTCGGCGGCGACTGGTATGACGTCGTCGACCTGGACGCCGGGCGCCTCGCGCTGGTCGTCGGGGACTGTGTCGGCCACGGACTGGCCGCCGCGACCGTGATGGGGCAGTTGCGCAGCGCCTGCCGCGCCCTGCTGCTCGAGCACCTCAGCCCCGGCGTCGCCCTCACCGGTCTGGACCGGTTCGCGGCGCGTCTGCCCGGGGCCCAGTGCACCACCGCGTTCTGCGCGGTGCTCAGCCCCGACACCGGTGAGCTGCTCTATTCCAGCGCAGGCCACCCACCGCCGATCCTGGTTCACGCCGACGGCACCGAGCGGATTCTCGACGAGGCCGGCACCATCGCGCTCGGGGTGCGCCCGGACTGGACCCGACCCGAAGCACGCCTGACCATCCCGCCCAGCGCGACTTTGCTGCTCTACACCGACGGTCTGGTGGAGCGTCGCCGCCGCCCGCTGGACCAGGGCATCGCCGAGGCCATCGCGCTGGTTCGGGACGGCGGCACCGTCGCCCTGGAAGAGCTGGCCAGCCACATCATGTCCGGGCTCAACCCCGGCGGCGGCTACCCGGACGACGTGGCCCTGTTGCTCTATCGGCAGCCCGGCCCGCTGGAGATCGACCTTCCCGCCCGGGCCAGCCAGCTGGCCGCCACCCGCAGCGCGTTACGGGGTTGGCTGGCGCGCGCCATGATCGGTCCCGGCCAGGCACAGGACGTGCTGATCGCCGTCGGTGAGGCCCTCGCGAACGCCATCGAGCACGGACACCGGCGTGATCCGCAGGGCACCATCGTCCTGCGCGCCATCGCCTTGGCGGACCGACTGCAGCTGACCATCACCGACACCGGCTCGTGGAAACCTCCGCGGCCGCGGCAGGATTCCCACCGCGGCCGGGGCATCGCCCTGATGCGGACTCTCATGGACGACGTCACCATCCAGGCCGGCACGCTCGGCACCACCGTTCATCTTCACGCGAGGATCTCCTGATGACCACACCGCTGACCCTGTCGACCGAACGCCGCAGCGACGGCACGCCGGTGCTGATAGCGGTCGGAGAAATCGATATGAGCAACGTCGACGTCTTTGCCAGCGCGCTTCGCGAGGCCGTGGGCGCCGGCGACACGCTCACCGTCGACCTCAGCGCGGTGGAGTACCTGGACAGCAAGGCCATCAACGCCCTTTACGTGCACGCCGATCAGCTGCGCCTGGTCGCGAGCTCGCGCATGATGCCGGTCCTGCAGATCAGTGGTCTGACCGAACTGGTCAGCGTGGAGTCCGTAGCGCCACCGCCCGCGACGACTTGAGCGTCGTCGGATTGGGCCGGTCTCGACAGCCGATGGTCATTCGTAACGGAGTAGATACACTCCCGGCTCGAGGGTGGCTGGCGGCGCGGGGGCGCAGCTGCCACCATTCGGTGTCGGCGTGATGCGACCGAGCAGGGGGCTATGACGGGGCAGGGGTATCGGCTTTTCGTCGACGAGCTGACGCGCCTCGCCGGCCGTACCGGTGACCGGCGGGTGCAGCCGATCGCCGCGCGCGTCGCGGAGCCGCTGCGGGTGGCGGTCCGCGGGCGCCCGGGGACGGGTTGCCGCACGGTGGCGCATGCCCTGCGCGGCGCGGGACTGGCGGCTTCGGTTTCACCGGTCTCCCCGGCCAGCGTCGCCGACGTGCAGTTGTACGTCCTGGCGGAGGCGCTCAAACCCGAGGACCGCGACGCCATAGCCGCCGTCCGTGACGCCGGGCAGCCGCTGGTGATCGTGCTGAACAAGGCAGATCTGAGTGGCTTCGGCGGTGCCGGGCCGATGGCCGCGGCGCAGACCCGCTGCGCGCATTTTTCCGCGCTGGTCGGCCTGCCCGTGGTACCGATGATCGGGCTGCTCGCCGCCGCGGCGTTCGACGATCTCGATGAAACCTGCTGGCCCGCGCTGCGCGCGCTGGCCGCCCACCCCGACGGTCTGACCTGCCTCGGCGGATCCTTCGACGGCTTTCTGGCGGCGGAGCTCACGGTGTCGACTCCGATGCGGATGCGGCTGCTGGAGGCCCTCGATCTGTTCGGCATCGCACTTGGCGTCGCGGCGGTGCGCCGCGGTGTACCACCGGCGGGAGTGCGGGCCCTGCTGCGCCGGGCCAGCGGTGTCGACGCCGTCGTCGCCGGCGTGATGGCCGCCGGCGCCCCTCCGCGTTACCGCCGCATACTCGAAGCCGTCACGGCGCTCGAGGCGATGGCCGTGACGGACGAGCGGATAGCGCGGTGTTTATCCGGCGACGACATGGTGCTCGCCCGGATGAGCGCCGCCCTGGACGCAGTGTCCGCGCTGCACCTCGAATCGGAGGGCATCGCGCCCGAGAATATGGCGGCGCTGTTGCGGCGGGCGGTGCGATGGCAGCATCACCGCAGTTCCCGCGATGGTCGCGCCGGCGACCTGCCCGCCGCCTGCGGAGCCGACATCGTCAGAGGATCGCTTCGGCTCTGGTCGCGGGCCGGAGGGTCGGCCGAGTCAGGGGAATGCGGATGATCGGCGTGGCCCGCGAAGACCCGGCCGCCCGGGTCGACGCACTGGTGGCGGCGATCGGAACCAAGGCGGGTCCGCCGGTGATCCGTCGCCGCGACGTGGTCCTGGTGACCGGCCCTTGGCTGGCCGGCGTCAGCAGCGTGGCAGCCGCTCTGCGGCAACGGGCGCCGCGACACGAGTTCTTCGAACCGCCGGAGCTGGCGCCCGGCGACGCGCCGACCGCGGTGGTGTTCGTGGTCTCCGCCGCGGCCCCGCTGACCGAATCCGACTGCGCGCTGCTGGATGCCGCCGCCGAGCACACCGACGTGGTGATCGGAGTGGTATCCAAGGTCGACGTGCACCGCAGCTGGCGCGAGCTGCTGGCCGCGGACCGGGCCACGCTGGCGGCGCATGCGCCTCGTTACGCCGACGTGCCGTGGGTGGGCGCGGCCGCCGCGCCGCAGCTGGGGCCGCCGCGGATGGACGACCTGGTCACCGCACTGCTCAGTCAGCTCGCCGATCCGGACATCGCCCGCCGCAACAGGCTGCGTGCCTGGGAATCGCGGTTGCAGACGGTCGCGCAGCGGTTCCGGCGCGACGCCGAAGGCGCCGGCCGCAAGGCGCGGGTGGATGCCTTGCGTGAGGAACGCAGTGCGGCCCTGCGGAATCGGCGTCAGTCGAAAACAGAGCACGCCATTGCGCTGCGCGGTCAGGTCCAACAGGCCCGGGTCCAATTGTCCTACTTTGCCCGCAACCGTTGTTCATCGATACGTGTCGAGCTGCAAGAGGACATCGCGGCCCTGCCCCGACGCAAGATTGCCGAGTTCGAAGAGCACACCCGCAGCCGGGTCGCCGGAGCGCTCGCCGAGGTAAGCGAGGCAGTCCACCGGAGGCTCGCCGACGTGGCCCAGGCGCTCAGTGTGCCCATCGGGCTTCAGCCCGGCGAAACCCTCCCGACGGTCGCCATTGCGGCCGCGCCGTTGAAGTCCCGGCGGTTGGAGACCCGGCTCATGGTGGTGTTGGGTGCCGGCTTCGGCCTGGGGGTGGCACTGACGCTGAGCCGGTTGCTGGCCGGACTGGCGCCCCGGCTCAACCCCTGGCTGAACCCCTGGCTGACGGGCGCCGGGATCGTCGCGTGTGTGACGCTCGGGTTGGCGCTGACGCTGTGGGTGGTCCACACCCGCGCCTTGCTGAGCGACCGCGCCGTGCTGGATCGTTGGACGGGTGACGTGATGTCCGCGCTGCGCTCCGTGCTGGACGAACTGGTTGCCGGCCGGGTGCTGGCCGCCGAGTCGCTGCTGAGCACCGCGCTGAGTGCACGCGACGAGGCCGAGCACGCCCGGGTGGCCCACCAGGTCAGCGTGATCGACGCCGAACTACGCGAACACACCATCGCTGCGGCGCGAGCCGCCGCACTGCGGGATCGGGAGCTGCCCGCCATTCAAGCCGCGCTCGACGCCGTGCGTAAAGAACTGCGCGAACCGGGTATACCCACGGTTGGCACCCGATCCCAGGGCGTCGGCACCGCTGCGGAGAGCACCGGCAGCCGCAACGGCAGCAACAACGCCAAATGGGAAGGATATTGATCCTTCTGAATCGGTCTTGTGAGGAGGCTTATACCCGCCCTGGCCTTCCGCGACAAGTGATGCACGATAACCTGTCTTAATAAGCACCCGGGTCAACGGTCGTGCTAGCAAACGCATAAACCGACCCCCCAGATGGATCCCGAAGCCGATAACAGCCGACAACTAGCCGCAGATACGCAGCAGAATCTCAGGAGAGTTCGATGACCTCAGCGACCATTCCCGGTTTAGACACCGCGCCGACTAATCATCAGGGGTTGCTGTCTTGGGTGGAGGAGGTCGCCGAGCTCACTCAGCCTGACCGGGTTGTCTTCGCCGACGGCTCAGCGGAAGAATTCCAGCGGCTCGCCGATCAGTTGGTCGGGGCCGGCACGTTCACCCGGCTCAACCCGGAGAAGTATCCGAACTCCTTCCTGGCGTTGTCCGACCCGTCGGATGTGGCCCGGGTGGAGTCCCGCACCTTCATCTGCTCCGAGCGTGAGGTCGACGCCGGCCCCACCAACAACTGGATGGACCCGGACGAAATGCGGTCCATCATGAAAGACCTGTACCGCGGTTGCATGCGGGGGCGCACCATGTACGTGGTGCCGTTCTGCATGGGCCCGCTCGGTGCCGAGGACCCCAAGCTCGGTGTGGAGATCACCGACTCCGAATACGTCGTCGTCTCGATGCGGACCATGACCCGCATGGGCAAGGCCGCCTTGGAGAAGATCGGCGACGACGGGTTCTTCGTCAAGGCGCTGCACTCGGTGGGTGCTCCGCTCGAGGAGGGCCAACAGGACGTGCCGTGGCCCTGCAACGACACCAAGTACATCACCCACTTCCCGGAGACCCGCGAGATCTGGAGCTACGGTTCGGGCTACGGCGGCAACGCGCTGCTGGGCAAGAAGTGCTACTCGTTGCGGATCGCCTCGGCCATGGCCCGCGACGAGGGCTGGCTGGCCGAGCACATGCTGATCCTCAAGCTGATCTCCCCCGAGAACAAGGCTTACTACTTCGCGGCGGCCTTCCCGTCGGCCTGCGGCAAGACCAACCTGGCAATGCTGCAGCCGACCATCCCGGGTTGGCGTGCCGAGACGCTCGGCGACGACATCGCGTGGATGCGGTTCGGCAAGGACGGCCGGCTGTACGCGGTCAATCCCGAGTTCGGGTTCTTCGGGGTGGCGCCCGGCACCAACTGGAAGTCCAATCCCAACGCCATGCGCACCATCGCCGCGGGCAACACGGTGTTCACCAACGTCGCGCTGACCGATGACCACGAGGTGTGGTGGGAAGGTCTGGAGGGCGAGCCCGACCACCTGATCGACTGGAAGGGCAACGACTGGTACATCCGCGAAACGGAAACCAAAGCGGCACACCCGAACTCCCGCTACTGCACGCCGATGTCCCAGTGCCCCATCCTGGCGCCCGAATGGGATGACCCCCAAGGTGTGCCGATTTCCGGAATACTGTTCGGCGGTCGCCGCAAGACCACCGTCCCGCTGGTCACCGAGGCGCGTGACTGGCAACACGGGGTGTTCATCGGTGCGACCCTGGGAAGCGAGCAGACCGCCGCCGCCGAGGGCAAGGTCGGCAACGTGCGTCGCGACCCGATGGCCATGCTGCCGTTCCTCGGCTACAACGTCGGGGACTACTTCCAGCACTGGATCAACCTGGGCAAGAACGCCGATGAGTCCAAACTCCCGAAGGTGTTCTTCGTCAACTGGTTCCGCCGCGGCCACGACGGCCACTTCCTGTGGCCCGGCTTCGGCGAGAACAGCCGGGTATTGAAGTGGATCGTGGAGCGCATCGAGCAGCGGGCCGGCGGCCGAACCACCCCGATCGGCACTGTCCCCGCCGTCGAGGACTTGGACCTGGACGGGTTGGACGTCGAGGTGGCCGATGTGGCCGAGGCGCTGAAGGTCGACCCCGAGGAGTGGCGCGCGGAGCTGCCGCTCATCGAGGAGTGGCTGGAGTTCGTGGGGGAGAAGTTGCCCACCGGCGTCAAGGACGAGTTCGACGCGCTCAAGGAGCGGCTGGCCGAGTAGGGGCCGACTAACGGGTCGCGTTGGATTCCCGGCGGCCCACCGATCGCAACTTCATGCCGATCCGGCCGCGATAGTAGGACCAGGGCTGACGGTGTTCGGGCTGAGTGCCCACCATTTGGTCGAGCAGGTCGGTGGCGTGCAGCGCCACTGAGACGTGACGCTCGACGCGCCCCAAGTCGCTGTATGCGCGGAACACGTCGTCGTGCCCAGGCCGGGGGGCCGTTGCCACCGAGAGTAATTCAAGCGCCTGGAGAAGTGCGGTACGGACGTCCCCGCAGGCCCGGTGGATCTGGCGATCGGTATTCGGCGTGGTTCCCCGATGTGCCCGCGCAGTGCGGATGCATTCTGCAGCTTCCGATGCGCGGCCGGTGGACGTTGGCATTGACACTCCTGATAGCGATTAAGGTTAGGCTATCTTAAACTCCAACGAGGGCTGCGGCACAAGGCAGCTAGGGTACTTCCCTGCGACCCGAGGCCTACCACAGTTACCCGCGTGGGGGAGGTGTCCCGTCCGCGGGTATCACAAGGCGATACATACTTGTTCGGAGGACCAAATGCCCCATCCAACACCACGCCCGCCCACCGCGCCGCGTTCTGTGATCGCGCTCACCGATCTGCGGCCGGGTGAGCGGGCAACCATCCTGGGCACCGCGCCGCGGGCGCCTTCGGCGCTGGCGCGCCGGCTGCGACAGTTGGGATTTCGGTCAGCGTCCGTCGTCGAGGTGATCCGGCGGGCCCCGCTGGGTGATCCGACTGTCTACCGGGTTCAGGACACCGAACTCTGCCTGCGCAGGCGTGACGCGCAACTGATCGAAGTTGACCCGGGAATCGGCGCATGACGACCTGTCACCAGGAAAGCGGCGCCGTGGTCTCGGTTGCCGGTGTGGCACGGGTGGCCTTGGTCGGCTGCCCCAACGCAGGCAAGACAACCGTGTTCAACCAGCTGACCGGACTACGCGCCAAGACCGGCAACTATCCGGGTGTCACCGTCGGGCGCAGCGTCGGCATCGCCAAGTCCGGTGACGTCGGGATCGCCGTCGAGGATCTGCCCGGCACTTACAGTCTTGACCCGATCAGCCCGGACGAGCGGGTGGTGGCTGACGTGCTGGCCGGGGAGATGTCTGACACCGGGTGCCCCGACGCGATCGTCATCGTGGCCGATGCCACCACGCTGCGCCGGTCCGTTGTCCTGGTGGCGCAGGTGCTGCGGCTCGACCTGCCGTGTCTGCTGGCGCTGACAATGACCGACGAATTGAGCGCCCGCGGCGGCGGCATCGGCGCCGATGACTTGTCGACGGCGCTGGGCATCCCGGTGGTCGCGGTGGTTGCAAACCGCGGCGTGGGCGTCGACACGGTGCGCGATCAGCTGGCGTCGTTCGACCGGTGGCAGCGTCCCCCGCTGCTGCCCCCGGGCGAGGATGACGCCGTCGACGCCTGGGGCATCTCGGTGCTCGACGCCGCCGGTTACGTTGCGCCACAACCCGATCGGCGCACGCGAGGGATCGACGCGGTGGTATTGCACCCACTGTGGGGCACCGCGGTCTTCTTTGCGGTGATGTTCTGTTTCTTCCAGGTCGTTTTCACCGTCGCCGCGCCACTGCAAGACCGGGTGGGCCGAGTGCTCGGCTGGCTTGGCGGACTTGTCAGCGGGCACATCGACAACGATGTGGTGCGCGGTCTGCTCGGCCAGGGACTCATCGGCGGTGTCGGAACGGTGCTGCAGTTCATCCCGCAGATCGTCTTGCTGTTCCTGCTGATCGCGCTGCTGGAAAACGTCGGCTACATGGCACGGGCCGCGTTCCTGATGGACCGGGTGATGGCCGTGACCGGGTTGGAAGGCCGCGCGTTTGTTGCGATGCTGTCGTCGTTCGCCTGCGCAATCCCGGGGATCATGGCCACGCGCACGCTGCCGTCATCGCGGGACCGCATCGCCACGATCATCACGGCGCCGCTGATGACGTGCTCGGCCCGGCTTCCGGTGTTCACCTTGCTGGTCGGACTGCTCGTGTCGCCGCAGACCCACTGGTGGGGCCTGAGCGCTCAGGGTGTCGTGATGTTCCTGCTGTATCTGTGCGGCGGAACCTCGGCGCTGATCGCGGCCTCGGTGTTCAAGTCGACGATCCTACGCAGCGATATTCTGCCGTTCACGATGGAGTTTCCCCCTTACCGCTTTCCGTCGCCCAGGAACCTGCTCATCGCGATGTGGGATTCGGCCAAGGTGTTCTTACGCAAGGCGGGAACCATCATCTTGGGCACGTCGCTGGTGCTGTGGGCGCTGCTCAATCTGCCGGGCCGGGCGGCGGAGACCGCATCCATGTCGCCGACGGAGGCCAGCGCCTATGTGATGGACCATAGCTACGCCGCCGATGTCGGGAAGGCGATCGGGCCGGCGTTCAAACCACTCGGTTTCGATTGGCACATCAATGTGGCCCTGTTGGGTTCCTTGTCGGCGCGCGAAGTGTTCGTGTCAGCCCTCGGTCAGGTGTCGGCGGCGACCGACCCCGACAATCCGCATGGAGCACTGGTCGCCCTCACCGACGACGATGGCCACCAGTTGTTCAGCGCGCCGACCGTCATCGCGCTGCTGGCGTATTTCATCTTCGCCTTGCAATGCATGTCTACCGTCGCGGTGATGCGCCGCGAAACGAACTCCTGGCGGTGGCCTGCGGTCGCATTCTCCTACATGTTCGGCCTCGCCTGGCTAGCGGCGTTCGCCGCCAGGTCGATCGCGATCGGCCTGGGCGCATGATCCCCCTGCATGCCACTGCCACCGGCAATCCGCGACAACTGCGATGGGTGGCGGTGCCGGACCGGCTGCCACCCCTCGGCATTGTCCAGCACGCACCGGGCAGGCTGGGCGCACTACTGAAGAGTGGACTGATCGCCGAGATCGTCGTGCGCGCCACCGATATCTTGATCACCGTCGGCGCAACCGGTAGCTGGCGCGAGTTGGGAGACGATATTCGCACGGCGCTCACCGACGCGCTGGTGGACCCAACCGGTTGGCGGGTCGAGCAATCGATGAGCTCGGAGGCTCAGTTGACGACGCTCGCGCAGCAACTGCTCGCCGGTCCGATCGGGGAGCTTGCCAGCTCGCACGGCGGGTCGATCGAACTGGTTTCCGTAGTCGGTCTCAACGTGACCGTGCGGATGTCCGGTGCCTGCCGCGGATGCCTCGCCGCGAATTCCACGTTGCGCGACAGGCTGCAACGCGAGCTACGGCGACGAGCGAGTGTCGAAGTCAACGTTATCAGTGAAAATCTTTCAGCTGCAACGGTATTGGGTAAGAAGCTGCGCTCGCTAGTCGTTCGTTGAGCGCTGTCGCATCCGGCCGGAACCACACGCTGGCTTTGACGGCGCACCGGATGGGCCTGGGCCCGCGGGCCCGATTCGCGAGCGCGGTTGTGCGAGCATCTCTGAGTGCACCGTACGCAATGGCGGTAGGTTGTCCGAACTCGAAACTCGCGGACTCCGCAGCGCATTGCCGTGGCAGAGCGATGAAAACGGGAAATTTCCAAGCCGGCCGGTCATAGGGTGCGTCGCAACCGACTCAACGATTGCCTGGCTTGAGACAGGAGTCGCATGGCGATGGCGGCATACGAGTTTGCTGGTGCGGCGCTGCCTCACCGCCGACAGTTGCGGTGCCACTGAATAGACGAGGCCGAGCCGGCCGAGCCCCTGGCAGGGTCCGGCATCGACTCATCCCATGGAGGTCACCGCCGCCGCATGCAATTCGTAGCAGCGGTGCGGTCAAACGTGTTGGGCCTCAACGGTCCGTTGATCGCCGCCATCGAGGGAGCGTAGGACGAGCTTTGGGCCCGCAATGTCACCGCGCTGGTGGGCTATCACGGTGGGGCTTCGGCCGCGGCCGCCGACGTCGGCACGGGCCAATCGGTCCCGGCCGTGGGCGAGGTCGCCAGGGCCGTCGATTACGACGTTCAGACCGCGGCCCGCTTGGTCGCCGATGACGCTGCCCTACCCGCGCGACTGGTCAGTACCGACCTCCGGATGCTCGTCGGGCTGCCACCCGAGGCGTCACTGCCGACCTCGCCCGCAGAGCCGAGCAGTCTTGAACACCATTTGGCGGTGAAGGCTGCCCAGATCGCAGCGGTCCCCGGCGAGATGCTCCGGGCTGACGAGACCTTGATAGGTCACGTGGTCGACGACAACGTGACCGAGCTGGGGAAGGCGGCAACCATCACCGGGAACGATCCGTGGGCAGCGCAAGCAGATTTGGCAGCGGGTGACCCGATGAAGGCCGCTAACGATGTCGCGTCGGCTCCTAGTTATGACGCCGCGACCGTTGTCGGGTTAGCGGCTGAAGATGCAGCCCTGCCGATAAGTTTGGCCGCCACTGACCTAGCCATCATCGGCGCCGCGCAGAGCTGAGCTGACGGCGGGCCAACTGCTTGACCAACGAAGTCGGCCCGTCGCGCGATGCTGAGATGCCCAGCACGACAGGGCTATTCAGTTGACTCGGCCAGTTCATCGGCGCCGGTTGGTTGACATCGATGACCGCTGCATAGCGCTCAGGCGGCCGGCCCCGGGGATCACGCCCCATTGCTACGGCAATCGGGGGGCGACGTACAGTCGGCTCATGGTGCGTCCAGCAAGCTGGATCAGGCTAGCGGGTGAAAGTCCGGTCCCGGTAGGCACCCCCTCAGCTCAGACGCTCGTTGATGTGGGCGTCAGTAAGAGTTTTCGGGAGCTTGAGGAGGTCCCACTGATGACGATGGTAGGCGGGTTTGACGTGCACCGGAAGCAGATCACGTTTGATTACGTGGACGACGACGGTGTGGTGCACTGGGGTGAGATCCGGCCGGCAACCCGCAAGATGCTGCGGGGTTGGCTGGGTAAGCACTGCCCGAGC
>NZ_MWQA01000001.1:3451061-3595510 GCF_002086915.1 Mycobacterium persicum
CCGCCCCCGCCGTTGGCGCCCATCCCGCAGGCGCCCCCCGTGCCGCCGTTGCCCCACAGCCCCGCCGACCCGCCGGCGCCACCGGCCTGCCCGGGTGCTCCGGCTGCACCGTTGCCGCCGCTGCCGAACAAGATGCCGCCGTCCCCGCCGGCGCCGCCGGGAACCGTCGCATCGGCGCCGTTACCGATCAGCGGCCGACCCAGCAACAGCTGGGTCGGCGCGTTCACGAGGTTGAGCACATCCTGCTCGAGGGTCTGCAACGGTGACGCGTTGGCAGCTTCCGCGAGGGCGTAAGCCCCCGCACCCGAATTCAAGGCCTGTAAGAAACGGGCGTGAAACGCCGCCGCCTCCGCGCTGATCGCCTGATATTCCCGGCCGTACGCGCCAAATAGTTCCGCAATGCGTGCCGACACCTCATCGGTGGCAGCGGCTAGCACGTGCGTCGTCGAGGTCGCCGCGGCTGCATTGGCCGCACCAAGGGTTGAACCGAGGTTGGTCAGATCCTCGGCTGCTGCGGCGACGATGTCGGGGGAGACGAGCACGTATGACATGGCGGAGGCTCCAACCGGTTGACGAAAAGTCGGCAACTACCGCCCCCCGCGGCGTCGCTAGGTCGGCATTTTATCTACCGCGCGTCTAATATGTCCGCGGTTTCTCGTCTATTGGTATGATTACGATGGCCTCTAGCGGAGTAACGGTTTTTGTCGTATAAGCAGTCCGGTGTCACACCCTTGAAACCCGGGGAAATAGTGACGGTCAGAATCTGTCGCCAGGATCGATGGTTCGCGCGGCCGGATCGAAGCCCGATAACGGCCTGACCGCATCGGCGCGGCGGACGGGCCGCCGCCGCTCGAAAACATCGGCGGGGCGTCTACAGTTCGAAGCGCGATGACGATCGATGTGTGGATGCAGCACCCGACCCAGCGGTTCCTGCGCAGCGACATGTTGGCCTCGCTTCGGCGCTGGACCGGTGGGTCCATGCCCGATACCGAAATCCCGATCGCGACCACCCTCACGGCGATGGACGCCGCCGACGTCGACCTCGGCCTGCTCAGCGCGTGGCGCGGTCCCAACGGTCACGACCTGATCTCCAACGACGAGGTCGCCGCATGGGTCGCCGCGCACCCGGGCAGGTTTGCCGGTCTGGCCACGGCCGACCTGGACCGTCCGATGGCGGCGGTTCGGGAACTGCGGCGCAGAGTCCGCGACGACGGTTTCGTCGGCCTGCGAGTGGTGCCCTGGCTGTGGAACGCGCCGCCCACCGACCGTCGCTACTACCCGCTGTTCGCCGAGTGCGTGGAGCTGGCCGTGCCGTTCTGCACCCAGGTCGGTCACACCGGCCCGCTGCGGGCATCGGAAACCGGACGCCCGATTCCCTACATCGATCAGGTGGCGCTGGACTTTCCTGAGCTGGTGATCGTGTGTGGGCATGTCGGATATCCGTGGACCGAGGAGATGGTCGCGGTGGCCCGCAAGCACGAAAACGTCTACATCGACACCTCCGCCTACACCATCAAGCGGCTGCCGCACGAGCTGGTGAGCTTCATGAAAACCGGTACCGGACAACGCAAAGTCCTGTTCGGCACCAACTATCCGATGATCACCCACCCGCATGCCCTGGCGGGCCTGGACGAACTCGATCTCAACGACGACGCCCGACGAGACTTCCTGCACCACAACGCCGAACGCGTCTTCACAGGGCTGGCCCGAGGAAAGGTGGAACCATGAACGGCGCCCAGGCTCTGATCAACACCTTGGTCGACGGCGGAGTCGACGTGTGCTTCGCCAACCCCGGCACCTCGGAGATGCACTTCGTGGCGGCATTGGACGACGTTCCGCAAATGCGCGGTGTGCTAACCCTTTTCGAGGGTGTGGCCACCGGTGCGGCCGATGGCTACGCCCGCATCGCCGACCGGCCGGCGGCGGTGCTGCTGCACCTGGGGCCCGGGCTGGGCAACGGTTTAGCCAACTTGCACAACGCGCGCCGCGCCCGGGTGCCGATGGTGGTCGTCGTCGGTGACCATGCGACCTATCACAAAAAGTACGACGCCCCTTTGGAATCCGACATCGATGCGCTGGCAGGCAGCGTGTCGGGATGGGTGCGCCGGACGCAGGCCGCCGCCGACGTCGGAACCGATACCGCCGACGCGGTCGCCGCGAGCCGGTTGGGTCCGCGGATCTCGACGCTGATTCTGCCCGCCGATGCCTCCTGGTCGGAGGGTGCCGCGCCGGCTGCCCCGGTTGTGGAGCGGCCGGCGCAGACCGGTCAGGATCTGGTGTCGGTGGCCAACGTGTTGCGCTCCGGAGAGCCCGTGATGTTGCTGATCGGCGGGGACGCCACCCGCGGCCCGGGGTTGGCCGCGGCCGCGCGGATCGCCGAGGCCACCGGGGCGCGCTGGCTGTGCGAGACGTTTCCGACCCGGCTCGAGCGCGGCGCCGGCGTGCCCGCCGTGGAGCGCCTCGCCTATTTCGCCGAAGCCGCGACGGCACAGCTGGACGGGGCCAAGCATTTGGTGCTGGCCGGCGCCAAATCGCCGGTTTCGTTTTTTGCCTACCCGGGCATGGCCAGCGATCTGGTGCCGGCGGGATGTGCGGTGCAGCTGCTCGCCGAGCCCAGGGGAGCAGCGGACGCTCTGGTCGCGCTGGCCGACGAGTTGGCACCGGGCACCCGCGCGCCGGTGGCGGCCGCGTCGCGTCCGCAACTTCCGACGGGTCCGCTGACGTCGGCGTCGGCGGCCGACGTGATCGGGGCGCTGATGCCCGATCGGGCGATCATCGTCGACGAATCCAACACTTCGGGTCCGATGCTGCCACAAGCCACCGCCGGGGCGCCGGCACATGACTGGCTGACGCTGACCGGCGGGGCGATCGGCTACGGCATCCCGGCGGCGGTCGGTGCCGCAGTCGCCGCTCCCGATCGTCCGGTGCTGTGCCTGCAATCCGACGGGTCGGCGATGTACACGATTTCGGGGTTGTGGACCCAGGCGCGGGAAAACCTCGACGTCACCACCGTCATCTACAACAACGGCGCCTATGACATCCTGCGGATCGAGTTGCAGCGTGTCGGCGCCGGATCCGCGCCGGGCCCCAAGGCGCTGAACCTTCTCGACATCTCGCCCCCCAGAATGGATTTCGTCAAGATCGCCGAGGGCATGGGTGTGCCGGCGCGGCGGGTCACGACCTGTGAGGAGTTCGCCGACGCCCTGCGCGCCGCCATCGCCGAACCCGGACCGCACCTGATCGACGCGCTGGTGCCGTCACTGTTGGGATAACCCCGGATAACACCGGCACGGGGCTCGTCACTGACCCGTCAGCTCGCCAAAATGGTTGACGAGCCAATCCGTTATCCGGTTGAGCCCATCCACGCCGGTCTCGAACTTCGCTGCCTGGGCAGCCAACGCCACGCCCGCATACCCGGATTCGGCGGGGAAGAAGCCGAATTGCCGAACCAGATAGTCACCGTCGCTCCCAGGCCCCCAACCGCCTTTTGCGGCAACACCTTTAGCGGCCAGCCCCCAGCGATGCTCGCTGCAGAGCTGGCGCATCAAGCCGGTGACACCGACGGCGCCGGCAAGGCCTGGCAGGTGCGCCGCGAACTGTGCTTGGCTGTCCAGCGGCCACCGCGTTTGCCCGAATGCCGTGAAACCCGGCCGAAGCCGCCGAGATTCGACCACGGTGCCCGCGTCGCCAGCCTCTCGGAGCACGGTTTGCACCTGCCTTGCAGCGTCGGCGGGATGTCCCAGTTGCGACCACAGCAACTCCGCGGCGTCATTATCCGATTCGGTGATCGCCTTGACCGCAGGGTCTTTCGCACGGCTACGATCATGACGCAGCGCAGCGATCACCAACGGAACTTTGATCGTTGACCAAGCAACGCCGGTCGACCATGGGCCCAACGTACACGCCGCGGTTCGACTCGGTACGGCGACGGCAAGGCCGATGATCGCCGGCACCGTGGCCGAAAGTTCCTCGAAGCTCTGCTGCAGAGCCGGGTTCCGCTCGTTAGTCATGGCCACCTTGCGTGTAGCACGCCCACCAAACCGACCTATCGCCGTATCGACCACACCGGATCACCGCAGTCGACACCCTCGGCCGACAACTGGCGCTTGAGCACCTTGAACGTCGGCGTCTTTGGCAAACCGGTACCCACCCGCACGTAGGACGGCCACTGCTTGGGCCCGAGGTCGGGCTGTTCGGCCAGAAAAGCCCGGAACGAGTCGACATCGAAGTCGACGCCGGACGCCATCACCACCGCCGCCATCACCTGGTCACCGACCACCGGATCGGGCACCGGATATACCGCTACCTCGACGACTCCGGGGTAGCGCAGCAGCACCCGTTCGATCGGCGCCGTGCCGAGATTCTCTCCGTCGACTCGCATCCAATCACCCAGCCGCCCAGCGAAATAGGCATAGCCGGCTTCGTCGCGGTAGGCCAGGTCGCCACTGTGGTAGACGCCGCCGGCCATGCGCTCGGCGGAGGCGGCGTCGTCGTTGTAGTAGCCCTCGAAGCGACCAGGCCCGGCGATGTTGACCAACTCGCCGACGACGCCCAGTGGGCACTGTTCGCCGGTCTCGGGGTCGACGATCTGAATACCATCCGGCAGCGGCCCCAGCGCACCGGCCGGGGTGTCCGGTGTGCGGCTGATCGCCACGCCGCCCTCGGTCGAACCGAACCCGTCGATGACCACACAGCCGAATCGGCGCGCGAAACGCTCGACGTCGCCGGGTACCCCTTCGTTGCCGTACACCGCCCGCAGTGGGTTGTCGGCGTCGTCGGTCTGCTCGGGTGTGGCAAGCACATACGACAACGGTTTGCCGACATAGTTGGCGTAGGTCGCGCCGTAGCGGCGCACGTCCGCCATGAATCCGGAGGCAGAAAACTTACGGCGCAACGCCATTGACCCTTGGCATGCCAGCGCGACCGCCCAGCCGACCAGGACGGCGTTGGAATGGAACAACGGCATCGACACGTAGCAGACGTCGTCGCGGCCCAGGCCGAAGCGCTGGGTCATGGTCACCCCGGCGATCGCCACCTTGCTGTGACTGCACTTCACCGCCTTCGGCTCACCGCTGGTGCCCGAGGTGTAGATCAGCATGAAAGTGTCTGCGGGTGAGGCGGATTGAAAACACACGCCGGCATCCTGTTGGGCGGCGACCTCAGCGGCCCACTCGGCGGAATCCACGTTGACATGCTCGACATCGCCCAGCGGTGCAACAGATTCCAAGTCGGCGAGCACGAGCTGACAGTCGGCGTGCCGGATGTCGCGGGCCAGTGCCGCGCCGCGGCGCACCGGATTGAGGCCCACCGGAACGATGCCCGACATCCCGGCCGCCACCAACATCGCCGAGAAGAACGGGGTGTTCTGCAGCAGCACCCCGACGTGCGGTGGACGCCCGGGGTCCAGACGTTCGCGCAGCGCTGCCGCGATGGCGGCGCCGTGCCGTAGGTGATCACGCCAACTGGTGAACGAGTCCTCGAAATAAATTCCACGGTCGGCGATTTCGGTCAACGGCAGCAGCAGCTGGGTGACGGTCGGATCAGTGCTCAATGCGTCGGATTCCTCGTCTCGAGCGTGACGCCGCAGTCACGTTCGCATCCCACCGTGACGCTACAGTCACGACTAAGCGGGAGTCTCTGCCAGCTCATGCCCGATCTGGCGCAGCTGCCTGGTGGCACCGCCCAGGGCGAACTCGGTCTCCTTGGCCGCCAAAAAGTATCGATGCACCGGGTGATCGGTGTCGACGCCGACACCGCCATGCACGTGCACGATCGTGTGTGCCACCCGGTGCCCGGCATCGGCGGCCCAGAACGCGGCCGAGGCCACGTCGAGCTCGGCCGGCAGATCTTCGGCGACCTTCCAGGCCGCCTGCGTCAGAGTCAGCCGCAACCCCTTGACGTCGATGTAACCGTCGGCCAGGCGTTGCCCCACCGCCTGGAAGCTGCCAATCGGACGGTCGAATTGCTCTCGGGTACGGGCGTATTCGGCCGTCATCTGCAATCCGCGCTCCAAGACGCCGAGCTGGAATGCGCTGCGGCCCAGAGCATATATCGTGCGCAGCCAGGCTACTGCGGCACTGCCGCCAACTCGGCGCGAGCCGTCCACCGCAACCCCATCCAGGTCCAGATGTCCGATGCTGCCCAGGCCGGTGGTGTGCAGAGCCGTCACTGTCACCCCCGGGTCATCGGCGGTGACAAGGAAAACCTCGGTGCCGGAATCGATTTCGGCGGGAACCAGGAAGGCGTCCGCGACCGGGCCGTAGCCCACCTGGGTGCGCGTGCCGGTGAGCCGATAGCCCTCGGCGGCGCCGACGGCCTGCACCGGGCCCTCGCCCATCTCACCGTCGAGTCCGACGGTCAAGATCTTCGACCCGCTGACCGCCGGCGCCCCCCAGCCCTGCTGCAGATCCTCGGAGCCGAACCGGGCCAGCGCACCGGCGGCCAGCACCACCGACTCGAGATAGGGCACCGCGGCCAGCTGGTGACCCAGCGCGACCAGTATCGCAACCTGTTCGAGCATCCCGAATCCGTCGCCGCCCAGAGCCGACGGGGCAGCGCTGGTCAGGATGTCGGCGCCGGCCAGCTTGCCCCACAGCTCGCGGTCGAACCGTTGCTCCAGCGCGTCCAGCTGCCGCTGATGCTGTGGGGTGCATACCGCGTCGACGATGGTGTCCACCAGACCGCCGAGGTCGGTCGCGGCTTCGGTTGTCGAGAAATCCATTGCTGCTTCAGTCCTTTCAGCGGCTTGCCCGGGGCAGGCCCAAGGCCACCATGCCGATGATGTCTCGCTGCACTTCGTTGGTACCGCCACCGAAGGTCAGAATTAGGCACGCCCGGTGCATCCGTTCCACCCGTCCGCGCAGCAGGGCGCCGGGCGAATCCTGGCGCAGCGTCGCCGCGGTACCGAGCACCTCCATCAGCAGCCGGTAGGCCTCGGTGGCCAGCTCGGTCCCGAACACCTTGGCGGCCGACGCGTCGGCCGGGGACAGCGCCTCGCTCGCAGACGAAGCGAGCTCCCAGTTGATCAGCTTGAGCACCTCGGCCTTGGCATGCACCCGGGCCAGGTTGAGCTGCACCCATTCCGAGTCGATGAGCCGCGCTCCGCTGGAATCCTTGGTGTGCTGCGCCCATTCGCGAACCTCGCGCAGGCACAGGAAGATCGGAGCCGGCGATACCAGCGCGACCCGCTCGTGGTTGAGCTGGTTGGTCACCAGCTTCCAGCCGCCATTTTCCTCGCCGACCCGGTTGGTCACCGGCACCCGCACGTCGGTGTAGTAGGTGGCGCTGGTGTCCGGGCCGGCCATGGTGTGCACCGGCGTCCAGGAGAAACCGTCGGCGGTTGTCGGCACGATCAGCACCGAGATGCCCCGGTGCTTTTTGGCCTCCTGATTGGTGCGCACCGCCAGCCAGACGTAGTCGGCGTACTGGATCAGGCTGGTCCACATCTTCTGCCCGTTGATCACGTAGTCATCGCCGTCGCGGACGGCGGTGGTGCGCAGGTTCGCCAGGTCGGTGCCGGCGCCCGGCTCGGAGTAGCCGATCGAGAAATGCAGGTCCCCCGCGGCAATGCGCGGCAGGAAGAACTTCTTCTGCTCGTCGGTGCCGTAGGCCATGATGGTCGGCGCGACGCTGTTGATCGTCAGAAACGGCACCGGCGCGCCGGCCAGCGCCGCCTCGTCGGTGAAGATCAGCGAGTCCATGGGGGAGCGGTCCTGGCCGCCGTACTCCTTGGGCCAATTCAAGGTGAGCCAGCCGTCCTTGCCCATCTGCGCGACCGTCTCCCGGTACACATTGCCAACGCCGATTTCGCCCCCGATCGAGCTCAGCGCTTCGCGCCGCTCCGGCGTCATCAAGGTGGTGAAGTACGACCGCAGTTCGCGGCGCAGCTCTTCCTGCTCAGGTGTGTAACTGATGCGCATTCCTGCCGCCTCCGGTCAAACGTCGTGCACACAATGCCGTCACCGGCCGCCTGAACGGCCGCTTAAACAAGCGCCTGAACGGGCGCCTAAACGGGCGCGAACGGCTACCCATCCGTTCTCCCGGTTGTAACACGTTCTAGTCTGGGAATCCAGCGACCGTTTCGTCAGAGGCGCCACAGCCCTATGGTGGTGCTACGGAGTGATCAGGTAAAGCGCCAGCTTCAGGGAGGATGCCGTGCGGGTAAAGGTGGACCGTGACCGGTGCGAAGGTAACGCAGTGTGCTTGGGAATTGCACCGGATATCTTCGACCTGGACGACGAGGACTATGCCGTCGTGAAGCTCGATCCCATTCCACCGGACCGAGAGGCCCTGGCCGAGCAGGCGATCGCCGAATGTCCGCGGGCCGCCCTGCTTCGCGAGGACTAGGCCCCACAACAACCCGAACTACCCGAACTACCCGAACTAGAGGTATTCATAAATTGACTAGGGCCAACGATCTGTCCGGGAAGGTCGCGGTGGTCACCGGCGCGGCCGCGGGACTGGGCCGCGCCGAGGCGGTGGGGCTGGCCAGGCTCGGCGCTGTCGTCGTCGTCAACGACATCGGCGCCGCCCTGGACAACTCGGACGTCATCGAGGAGGTCAACGCAACCGGCGCCAAAGCGGTCGCGGTCGCCGGCGACATCAGCCAGCGCGCGACCGCCGACGAACTGGTCGCGACCGCCGACGGGCTGGGCGGGCTGGACATCGTGGTCAACAACGCCGGCATCACCCGCGACCGAATGCTGTTCAACATGTCCGACGAGGACTGGGACCAGGTCATCGCGGTACACCTGCGCGGCCATTTCCTGCTCACCCGTAACGCGGCCACCTACTGGCGCGCGAAAGCCAAAGACACCCCGGACGGCTCGGTGTACGCCCGGCTGGTCAACACCTCCTCGGAGGCGGGACTGGTCGGTCCCGCGGGGCAGGCCAACTACGGCGCGGCCAAGGCGGGCATCACCGCGCTCACCCTGTCCGCGGCGCGGGCGCTGGGCCGCTACGGCGTACGCGCCAACGCAATCTGCCCACGGGCCCGCACCGCGATGACCGCGGAGGTCTTCGGCGAGCCCGAAGTCGCCGAAGGTGAGATCGACCCGTTGTCACCGGAGCACGTGGTCAGCCTGGTCCAGTTTCTGGCATCGCCGGCGGCCGCGGAGGTCAACGGGCAATTGTTCATCGTTTACGGCCCGCAGGTGACACTGGTGGCCGCGCCGACGGCGGAGCGGCGCTTCAGCGTGGACGGCCCGGCGTGGGAGCCCGCGCAGCTGAGTGAGGCACTGCGGGACTACTTTGCTGGCCGGGCTCCGGACCGGAACTTTTCGGCCACCGGTCTAATGGCACAGTAGGGGCCCGACAACGACCGAGGGCTCATCGGGCCCCGCTTCGACAGTTAGAACCTGTGTCAGAATGACCGCACCAGAAAGGGTTTAACCAGCCAAATTAACGCAGGTTACGCAAAGTACCGTTCATTGACACGGCGAAGTCGTTCTGGGTTAATATGAGCCGGCTCGCCAGGAGCCGCATCTGGCCCCTGCTCGGGCTCAGGGGACGCATCGGCTTCGCCGCCTAGCAGACGGGGGAACCAAGTTGATTCAACAGCTTGCGGTTCCGGCCCGGGCCGTCGGCGGGTTCTTCGAGATGTCGATCGATACCGCCCGTGCTGCCTTCCGGCGTCCGTTTCAGTTCCGCGAGTTCCTCGATCAGACCTGGATGGTTGCCCGGGTATCACTGGTCCCCACCCTGCTGGTCTCCATCCCGTTCACGGTCCTGGTGGCCTTCACCCTCAACATCCTGCTGCGGGAGATCGGTGCGGCCGACCTCTCCGGCGCCGGAACGGCATTCGGCACCATCACCCAGCTGGGCCCGGTAGTGACCGTGCTGGTGGTGGCCGGTGCCGGCGCCACCGCAATCTGCGCCGACCTGGGCGCCCGCACCATCCGCGAAGAGATCGACGCGATGCGGGTACTGGGCATTGACCCGATCCAACGCCTGGTCGTGCCAAGGGTTTTGGCGTCGACGCTGGTCGCGTTGCTGCTCAACGGATTGGTGTGTGCCATCGGTTTGTCCGGTGGCTATGTGTTCTCCGTCTTCCTGCAGGGGGTCAACCCCGGTGCCTTCATCAACGGGCTGACCGTGCTGACCGGCCTGCGGGAGTTGATCTTGGCCGAAGTCAAAGCGCTGCTGTTCGGCGTGATGGCCGGGCTGGTCGGCTGTTACCGTGGCCTGACCGTCAAGGGCGGGCCCAAGGGCGTTGGCAACGCGGTCAACGAAACCGTCGTCTACGCGTTCATCTGCCTGTTCGTGATCAACGTGGTGATGACGGCCATCGGCGTACGAATCTCGGCGAAGTAACACATGAAGGAAAGCAAGCGATGGTGATGAAGCGATGAGCTATGACGTCACTATCCGCTTCCGCCGATTCATGTCCCGGCTGCAGGAGCCGGTGGACAGTTTCGGCGAGCAGGCGCTGTTCTATGGCGAAACCGTGCGCTACATCCCCAACGCCATCACGCGATACCGCAAAGAGACCATCCGGCTGGTCGCGGAGATGACCCTTGGTGCGGGCGCGCTGGTCATGATCGGCGGCACCGTCGGCGTGGCGGCCTTCCTGACCCTGGCCTCTGGTGGCGTCATCGCGGTACAGGGCTACTCGTCGCTGGGCAACATCGGGATCGAAGCGCTCACCGGATTTCTCTCGGCGTTTTTGAACGTGCGCGTCGTCGCACCGGTGATCGCCGGCATCGCCCTGGCGGCCACCATCGGCGCCGGTGCCACCGCCCAGTTGGGCGCCATGCGGGTGTCGGAGGAGATCGACGCTGTCGAATGCATGGCGGTCCACTCGGTCTCCTACCTGGTGTCGACCCGGTTGATCGCCGGCCTGGTCGCTATCGTTCCGCTGTATTCGCTGTCGGTGCTGGCCGCGTTCTTCGCCGCCCGCTTCACCACCGTGTTCATCAACGGGCAGTCCAAAGGCCTTTACGACCACTACTTCAACACCTTCCTGATCCCCTCCGACCTACTGTGGTCGTTTTTGCAGGCGATCGTGATGTCGATCGCGGTGATGCTGGTGCATACCTATTACGGCTACAACGCCAGCGGCGGGTCGGTCGGCGTCGGAATCGCCGTCGGTCAGGCGGTGCGGACATCGCTGATCGTGGTGGTGGTCATCACGCTGTTCATCTCGCTCGCCGTGTACGGTGCGTCCGGCAACTTCAACCTCTCCGGATAAGGACTCGGCAGGGACATGGCAGGCGGATCACGACGCACCAGTGTGCGGGTGGCGGCGGCGCTGCTGGCCGGCCTGCTGGTGGGATCGGCCGTCCTGACCTACCTGTCCTATACCGCTGCCTTCACCTCGACCGACGCCGTCATCGTCTCCTCGCCGCGGGCCGGGCTGGTGATGGAGAAGGGCGCCAAGGTCAAGTTCCGCGGCGTCCAGGTGGGCACCGTCGAGGACATCACCTACAGCGGCGACCAGGCACGGCTGCGACTGGCCATCAGAAGCGGCGAGATGCATTTCATCCCGTCCAACGCCACCGTGCACATCGCCGGCAACACCATCTTCGGCGCTAAATCGGTCGAGTTCATTCCGCCCAAAACGGCGCCGTCGCCCACGTCGCTGCGTCCTAATGCGCACGTCGAGGCATCCCAGGTGCAGCTGGAGGTCAACACGCTGTTCCAGTCGCTCATCGACCTGTTGCACAAAATCGACCCGGTTGAATTGAACGGAACGCTCAGCGCGCTGTCCGAGGGCCTGCGCGGCCACGGCGACGACCTCGGCGCACTGTTGTCGGGGCTGAATACGCTGACGCGCCAAGCCAATCCGAAGCTGCCCACCTTGCAGGAGGATTTTCGCAAGGCGGGCATCGTGACCAACGTCTACGCCGACGCCGCGCCCGACCTCAACACCGTGTTCGACAGCCTGCCTACCATCAACAAGACACTGGTGGACAAGCAGAAGGACCTGAACACCACGCTGCTGGCCACGATCGGCCTGGCCAACAACGCCTACGAGACGCTCGAGCCCGCCGAGCAGAACTTCATCGACGCCGTCAACCGGTTGCGGGCCCCGCTCAAGGTGCTCTCCGACTACTCGCCGGAGTTCGGCTGCCTGTTCAAGGGAATCGGACGCGGTATCAAGGAATTCGCGCCGTTGATCGGGGTCCGCAAGGCGGGCCTGTTCACCTCGTCGAACTTCGTGCTGGGCGCGCCGGCCTACACCTACCCCGAGAGCCTGCCGATCGTCAACGCCTCCGGCGGGCCGAACTGCCGCGGTTTGCCTGACATCCCGACCAAGCAGAACGGCGGGTCGTTCTACCGCGCGCCGTTCCTGGTCACCGACAACGCCAACATTCCGTACGAGCCGTTCACCGAGGTGCAGGTCGACGCGCCGTCGACCTTGCAGTTTTTGTTCCACGGCGCCTTCGCGGAACGGGACGACTTCTGATGGCGGGCGGGGGCATGCCGTCGCATCGCTCGATGGTGATCAAGGTCAGCATCTTCGCACTGGCGATGTTGCTGGTGGCCGCGGCGCTGGTGGTGGTGTTCGGCGACTTCCGGTTCGGCCCGGAAGCCACCTACCACGCCACCTTCACCAACGCGTCCCGGTTGAAGGCCGGCCAGAAGGTGCGCATCGCCGGCATACCGGTCGGGGCGGTGTCGGGGGTCGCGCTGAACCCGGACAACACCGTCGACGTGACGTTCGGAGTCGACAAGCGTTACACGCTGTACTCGTCCACGCGTGCGGTGGTCCGGTACGAAAACCTGGTCGGCGACCGCTACCTGGAGATCACCTCCGGGCCCGGGGAGCTGCGCAAGCTGCCGCCGGGCGGCACCATCAACGCCCAGCACACCCAGCCGGCGCTGGACCTTGATGCGCTGCTGGGGGGACTGAAGCCGGTGCTCAAAGGCCTGGACGCGGACAAGGTCAACACGATCACCAGCGCGGTCATCGAGTTGCTCCAGGGCCAGGGCGGCGCGTTGTCCGACGTGCTCGCCGAAACCAGCGCTTTTTCGACGGCCCTGGGCCAACGCGACCAGCTGATCGGCGACGCGATCACCAACCTCAATTCGGTGCTGGCCACCGTCGACCAGAAGAGCGCGCAGTTCTCCGCCAGCGTCGACCAGCTGCAACAGCTGATCACCGGGCTGGCCGAGAACAAGGACGCGGTTGCCGGCGCGATCCCGCCGCTGGCCTCGACGACGACCGATCTCACCGACCTGCTGAGAAATTCGCGCCGGCCGTTGCAGGGCGTCGTGGAAAACCTGCGTCCGCTGGCCACCGAACTCGACGACCGCAAGGCCGAGATCAACAATGACGTTGAGCAACTCGGCGAGGACTACCTGCGGTTGGCCGCGCTCGGCTCCTACGGGGCGTTCTTCAACATCTACTTCTGCACCGTGACGATCAAGATCAACGGTCCGGCCGGCAGCGACATCCTGATCCCGATGGGCGGCCAGCCGGATCCCAGCAAGGGAAGGTGCGCCTTTGCAAAATAACAAGCCAGATAACAAGAAGCCAGGCAGCAAACGCGATCGCGACCCGCTGCGCACCGGCATCTTCGGCGTCGTGCTGGTGGTCTGTGTGGTGTTGATCGCCTTCGGCTACGCCGGGCTGCCCTTCATTCCCCAGGGCAAGACCTACGACGCCTACTTCACCGATGCGGGCGGCATCACCCCCGGCAACGCCGTCTACGTCTCGGGCTTCAAGGTGGGCAAGGTCTCGGAGGTGAGCCTGGCCGGTGACAGCGCCAAGATCACCTTCAGTGTGGACCGCAAGGTCGTCGTCGGCGACCAGTCGTTGGCCGCGATCCGGACCGACACCATCCTCGGCGAGCGGTCCATCTCGGTGACCCCGGCCGGCAGCGGGCATGCCACCACGATTCCGTTGAACCGCACCACCACGCCCTACACCCTCAACGGTGCCCTGGAGGAGCTGGGCCGCAACGCCAACGACCTGAACAAGCCGCAGTTCGAGCAGGCCTTGAAGGTGCTCACCGAGACGCTGCACGACGCCACGCCGCAGCTGCGCGGTGCGCTGGACGGCGTGACGTCGCTGTCGCGCACCCTGAACAGTCGCGACGAAGCGCTGCAGGGCCTGCTGGCGCACGCCAAGACGGTGACCGGGGTGTTGTCGCAGCGCGCCGCGCAGGTCAACAAGCTGATCGATGACGGCAACCAGTTGTTCGCCGCGCTCGACGAGCGCCGTGCCGCGCTGGGCGCGCTCATCTCCGGCATCGACGACGTTTCGGCGCAGATTTCCGGCTTCGTCGCCGATAACCGCCGAGAGTTCGGCCCGGCCCTGTCCAAGCTCAACCAGGTGCTGAGCAACCTCAACGAGCGCCGCGACTACATCACCGAAGCCCTCAAGCGGCTGCCGGCCTATGCGACCACGCTGGGCGAGGTCGTCGGATCCGGACCGGGATTCAACGTCAACGTCTTCAGCGCGATTCCGGCGCCGCTGATGGCCATGGTGTTCGACATGGTCTACCAGCCCGGCAAACTGCCGGACAGCTTCGCCGACTATCTGCGCGGGCTCATCCAGGAACGCTGGATCATCAGGCCGAAGTCACCATGACGACCGCCATGCAGCGACGTTTCGGCCGCCGGGGCGTGCGCACCGTCACCATCATCGCGTTGGTCGCGGTGCTGGTGGGCGGTGTCTACGTGCTGGCGTCGGTGGGCGGCAACGGCCGCAAGATCGTCGCGTACTTCACCTCTGCCGTCGGGCTCTACCCCGGCGACGAGGTCCGCATCCTCGGGGTTCCGGTCGGGACCGTCGACACCATCGAGCCGCGGCCGTCCGACGTCAAGATCACCATGTCGGTGTCCGAGGACGTCAAGGTTCCCCGCGACGCCCAGGCCGTCATCATGTCGCCAAACCTGGTGGCGGCGAGGTTCATTCAGCTCACTCCCGCCTACACCGGCGGCGCGGTGCTGCCCGACGGCGCCAGCATCGAGTTGTCCCGCACCGCGGTCCCGGTGGAGTGGGACGAGGTCAAGGAAGCCCTGACCCAGCTGTCGGTCACGCTCAGCCCGGCGGCGGGCGAATTGCAGGGCCCACTGGGAGCGGCGATCAACCAGGCCGCCGACACCCTCGACGGCAACGGCGACTCGTTCCACAAGGCGCTGCAGGAACTCTCACAAGTCGCCGGGCGCCTGGGGGATTCGCGCAGCGACATTTTCAGCACCGTCAAGAACCTGCAGGTGCTGGTCGACGCGCTGTCGCAGAGCAACGAGCAGATCGTGCAGTTCGCCGGGCACGTGGCCGCGGTGTCACAGGTGCTCGCCGACAGCTCACGCAACCTGGACCACACTCTGGGCACACTCAACCAGGCGCTCTCCGATATCCGGGGCTTTCTGCACGAGAACAACTCGACGCTGATCGAAACGGTCAGCCAGCTGGGCGATCTTACCCAGACCTTGAGTAACCAGAGCGACAACATCGAGCAGGTGTTGCACGTGGCGGGTCCCGGTATCGCCAATTTCTACAACATCTACGATCCCGCGCAGGGCACCCTGAACGGTCTGCTGTCGATACCCAACTTCGCCAACCCCGTGCAATTCATCTGCGGCGGCTCGTTCGACACCCCTGCGGGAACGTCGGGACCCGACTACTACCGGCGCGCCGAATTGTGCCGGGAGCGCTTGGGCCCGGTGCTGCGGCGGCTCACGGCGAACTACCCGCCGATCATGTTCCACCCGCTCAACACCATCACGGCCTACAAGGGCCAGGTCATCTACGACACTCCGGCCACCCAGGCCAAGGCCGAGACGCCGGTTCCGGAGTTGACCTGGATTCCGGCCAAGCCGGCGACACAGCCTGCGCCGGGCAACACCACGGACCTGCAGAGCCTGTTCGTTCCGCAGGCGCCGGGCCCCCCGCCCGGGTACGGACCGCTGCCGGGACCGCCGCCCGCTCCGGCTGCCTCCGCGGCGCCCGCGGCACCGCTGCCCGCCGAGCAGGGGGCCGGCCGATGAGACGAATCATGTTGCGCGCCGGTGTTTTTGCTGCCGGCAGCACGCTGCTTGCCGGTTGTCAGTTCGGCGGGCTGAACTCGCTACCGTTGCCCGGGACCGCCGGCCACGGCGACGGCGCATTCACGATCACCGCCGAGCTGCCCGACGTGGCGACGCTGCCGCAGAACTCGCCGGTGATGGTCGACGACGTCACCGTCGGCAGTGTCGCCGGCATCGACGCCATGCAGCGGCCCGACGGGTCCTTTTATGCCGCGGTGAAATTGGCGCTGGACAAGCAAGTGGTGCTGCCGTGCAACTCGACCGCCACGGTCGCCCAGACGTCGCTGCTGGGTTCGATGCACATCGACCTGGTGCGTCCGGCTGATCATCCGACCGGCAGGCTGGGGGACCGCACCTGCCAGTCCATCCCGGAGTCCCGCACGGGCCGCGCGCCCACCACCGAGGAGGTGTTCGCCGCGCTCGGGGTGGTCGTCAACAAGGGCAATGTCGGTGCGCTGGAGGAGATCACCGACGAGACCTATCAAGCCGTGGCCGGCCGGCAGGGTCAGTTCAAAGACCTGATCCCCAGGCTCGCGGAGTTGACGGCCGGACTCAACAAGCAGGTCGACGACATCATCACCGCGGTCGAGGGGCTGAACAGATTCTCCGCAATCCTGGCGCGGGACAAGGACAACCTGGGCCGGGCGCTAGACACCTTGCCCGACGCGCTTCGGGTGCTCAACAAGAACCGCGCCAGCATCGTCGAGGCGTTCGCCGCGCTGAAAAAGCTGGCCATGGTCACCTCGCACGTGCTGTCCAAGACCAAGACCGACTTCGCCGCAGACTTGAAAGACCTCTACTCGGTCGTCAAGGCGATCAACGACAACCGTAAGGAATTCGTCACCTCACAGCAGCTGCTGCTGACCTTCCCGTTCCCCAACTTCGGCATCAAGCAGGCGGTGCGCGGCGACTACCTCAACGTGTTCACCACGTTCGACCTGACCCTACGGCGTATCGGTGAGACATTCTTCACCACGTCGTATGCACTCGACCCGAACATGGCGCACATGGACGAGGTCCTCAACCCGCCCGACTTCTTGACCGGGGAACTGGCCAACCTGTCCGGACAGGCGGCCGACCCGTTCAAGATTCCGCCCGGTACGGCTTAGTGGTCAGTAAGGGTCAGTAAGGGGCAGTAGGAATGCGGAGATGATCGACAGACTCACCAGGATCCAGCTGGCCATCTTCGGGGTGATCACCGTCATCACCCTGGTGGTGATGGGTGTCTTCTACCTGCGGTTGCCGGCCACGTTCGGCCTCGGAACCTACGGTGTCAGCGCCGATTTCGTCGCCGGCGGCGGTTTGTACAAGAACGCCAACGTCACCTACCGCGGTGTGGAGGTGGGGCGGGTGGAGTCGGTCGAGCTGAATCCGTCCGGCGTCACCGCCGAAATACGGCTGAACAGCGGCACTCCGATTCCGTCGAACGTCACCGCCACCGTGAAGAGCGTGTCGGCCATCGGCGAGCAGTATGTCGACCTGATGCCGCCCGCCAATCCGTCGCCGGCCAAGTTGCGCAACGGATCCAAGATCGAGCGCAAGAACACCCGGATCGGCCAGGACGTCGCCGATCTGCTGCACAAGGCCGAGGTGCTGGTCAACAGTCTCGGCGACACGCGGCTACGAGAATTGCTGCACGAGGCGTTCACCGCCACCAACGGCACCGGTCCGGAGCTGGCCCGGCTGGTGGAATCGGCGCGGTTGCTGGTGGATGAGGCCAATACCAACTACCCGCAGGTCTCGCAGCTTATCGACCAGGCCGGTCCGTTCCTACAGGCTCAAGTCCGCGCCGGCGCTGACATCAAGTCGCTGGCCGACGGGCTGGCGCGGTTCACCGCCGAGCTCCGTGCGGCCGACCCGCGGCTGCGCGACACCCTGGCCACCGCTCCGGACGCGATCGACGAGGCCAACACGGCGTTCTCCGGTATCCGGCCTTCCTTCCCGGCGCTGGCGGCCAGCCTGGCCAACCTGGGCAGGGTGGGCGTGATCTATCACAAGTCGATCGAGCAGCTGCTGGTGGTGCTGCCGGCGCTGTTCGCCGCGCTCACCACCGCTGCCGGCGGGGTGCCCCAGGACGAGGGCGCCAAGCTGGACTTCAAGATCGACCTGAACGACCCGCCGCCGTGCAACGTCGGCTTCATTCCGCCGCCGCTGATCCGCTCGCCCGCCGACGAGGGGCTGCGGGAAATCCCGACCGACATGTACTGCAAGACCGCCCAGAATGACCCCAGCACGGTGCGCGGCGCCCGGAACTACCCATGCCAGGAGTTTCCCGGCAAGCGGGCACCGACGATCCAGTTGTGCCGCGATCCGAAGGGCTACGTGCCGCTCGGCCGCAACCCGTGGCGCGGGCCGCCGGTCCCGTACGACACACCGGTAACCAATGGCCTGAACGTCTTGCCGCCCAACAAGTTTCCCTACATTCCACCGGACGCCGATCCGGATCCGGGCACGCCGATCGCCGGGCCGCCGCCACCGGGTGTGGTGCCCGGTCCCGGACCGGCACCGCACCAGCCGGCGCAGCCGGCGCCGCCGCCCAACGACAACGGTCCGCCGCCGCCCTTCACGTCGTGGATGCCGCCGGATTATCCACCGCAGCCACCGCTGCTTCCGTACCCGAAGACGCTGCCGCCGCCGCCCCCGCCGGTGGGCACCGGGCCGGAACCGCAAGCCAGTGGCCAGGCTTACACCACCTATGACCAGAGCACTGGAGTCTTCAAGGACCCGGCCGGCGGCACTGGTATCTTCGCGCCTGGCATCAATGGCGCGTCCAGCGCGGAGAATTGGGTGGACCTCATGCTTGCTCCGAAGGCTATGTAGTGGCACCACAGCAGCCGGGCGCGCAGCGGGTGCGCCGGCGGGCGTCTCGCGCGGCGGGTCCGGCAAAAGCCGCCTCGAGCCAGCGTGAAGCAGCCGAAACCCCGGTCAATGTCTTGTCCACGGCCGAGCCGAAGCGTCCGGACAAGTCGGCTAAGCCGGTCACGCCGGTCACGCCGGTCGCTGCGGTCAAGGCTCGGTCGGCGGTCCGGCCGCCGCCCCGTCGGCGGGCCCGGGGCAGGCTGGTGGCCTGGATCTCGCTGGGCGCCGCGGTGGTGATCGTCGCCGCGCTGAGCTGGGGGGTGCTGGCCCTGGTCGGTCAGCACCGGGACGCCGACGCCGAACAGGCCCGTCAGCGACGCTTCGTCGACACCGCCACGCAGCTGGTGGTCAACATGTTCAGCTACACGCCGAACACCATCGACGAGGCCGTCAACCGATTCGTCAACAGCACCAGCGGTCCCCTGCGCGGGATGCTCAGCGCCAACAACAACGTCGACAACCTCAAAGGCCTGTTCCGCGCCACCAACGCCACGTCCGAGGCCGTCATCAACGGTGCCGCCCTGGAAGGCATCGACACCGTCAGCGACAACGCTTCGGTGCTGGTTTCGGTGCGGGTGACGGTTGCCGACATCGACGGCGTCAACAAACCGTCCATGCCCTACCGGTTACGGGTCATCGTGCACGAGGACGAGACCGGACGGATGACCGGTTACGACCTGAAGTATCCCGACGGGGGCAACTGATGCGACTGCGGCGCGTGTGGCGTGCGCTGGGAGCCGTTGCCGGCGTCCTGCTGGTCGCCGCGATCGTCGGGCTGGCCGCGGCCGGTGGGTGGTTCTACTGGGACCGGGTGGAAACCAGCGGCGAGCGGAGCGCGCGGGCGGAGTTGCCGAAGGTGGCCGCCGATCAGATACCGAAGGTTTTCGCCTACGACTACCAGACGGTCGAACGCAGCCTCAACGACGCGTATCTGTTTCTGACGCCGGACTATCGCCAGGAGTTCAAGCGCAGCGCCAACGCGCAGATCATCCCGGAGGCCAAGAAGCGCGAGGTGGTGGTCCAGGCCAATGTCGTCGGCGTGGGAGTGATGTCGGTGCAACGCAATTCGGCGTCGGTGATGGTGTATATGAACCGTACCGTGACCGACAAGTCACGCCAGCCGCTCTACGACGGCAGCCGGCTGCGGGTGGACTACAAACGGATCGACGGCAAGTGGCTGATCGCCTACATCACGCCGATCTGAGCCCAGTTCCGAGCGGTCGAGGCCGGAGCCGACGCGGTCGCGCGACCCGGAAAATTATCTGTGACCTGGCGCACAATCTAGGCGTACCCTAGAAGCGTCTCTTGGAGAAGGGAGACGTCAATGAAGGGTGCATATCGCGATCCGGTGGAACACTCCCGAACCACCCAACCGCATGCCGGTGAATCGTTTATCGACACGCTGTGGCTGCCGGGGTTGTTTCTCATCGTCCTCGGAGTGATCGGCATGGCCGGGATCGTGGCGGCCCTGGCCTACAACCACGGCGAGTTGCTATTAACGCTGGGCTCGGCCGCGGCCGGTTTGCTGATGGCCGGTGGGTTGTTGATCATGGCCGAGCATCACCGGGTGCAACGTGTGGAGCGTCGGTGGCTGGCCGAACACCCGGACTACTGGCGTCAGCAACACCACGCCGTGTAGTTCCGGGTAGGGCACAAAGACGCCCGTCGAGCGTCATGAATGGCACGTGCCCGCAGCTCTGCTGCGCCTGCGCCGCCGCCGGTTAGTAGCAGATCGCAATTTGGTTGCAGCGCAACGGGTACCGTTCGACCGGGCTGGGCGGCGGCCCCACCAGCTGGAGCGAGAACGGTTCCTTTTTCATGTCCGGTGCCAGACCACAGACCGCGCCATGCAAGGTGGTGTGCGTGCCGCTCATGTTCTCGTCGCTGAAGGCATAGGTTTCGGTCGACGGCGCGGTGCTGCCGTCGGGGCACAACACGCCCTCTGCCTGGTTCACCTGGAAGGTCCACAGCACACTGGTCAGCCGAGCCCGGGCGCTGAAGTTCTGCAGCTTGTCGGCGCGGGTGATCTGTTGGGGCGTCGTGCTCGCGATATTGAGCGCACACTGGAACGCCCACGTGACCGGGTCGGAGTAGTCGTTCATGTTGCGCGTTCCGGACGGCTGGTCGCACAGCGCGGTGATGGTCCAGGTAACCCCGGAAACGCCGGCCTGGCTGAAGGAGTAGGCACCGTCCGGCGGTGGCGCGACGGCATGGGCCGGTTCGCCTGACTGCAGCGCGGTCGCCAGTGCGACGGCCGAGACGATACCCGCGCCGGCGGCCAGTCCGTGACGGATGTTCACGTCGCTTCCCCCTTGATCTTCTTCGCTGCCTACCGCGCTGCGGTGCTGCATCGAGTATCACAGCGTTTCGGCGGGAACACCATGGCTTCGCAACGCCGGCCGGCGGCTAGCTCAGGCCCCCCACTCAGGCCTCCGTGCCGAGGACTTCGTGGGCCAGCTCTCGAAGCGCACGGCGATCGTCGGCCAACGCCGCGCGGCCGGCCGCGGTGGCCCGGTAGACGCGGCGCGCCCGGCCTGCCACCACCTGTTGCTCCGACACCAGCAGACCGTCGGCCTCCAGCCGGTGCAGTGTCGGATACAGCGTGCCGGGGCTGACCTGGTATCCGTGGCGGCTCAGTTCCCCGGTCAGCCACGCGCCATGGACTTCTCCCTCGGCGGCGTGATGCAGGATGTGCAGGCGCAGTGCGGCCCGCTGAAATTCCCGCATGGACAACCCCTTTCGGGACAACCCCGTACGCGTCGGTGACGAAGCCGATATCGGGTTCCGATTCTACGGTGTGCAGGTCTAGGAGCAGCGCAGCAGCGTCATGAAACCGAAGTCCATGTGTATCTGTTGGTGGCAGTGCAACAGCGACAGCCCCGGTTGGTCGGCGGTGAAGTCGACCTCCATGATCTGGTACCCGCCCAGCATCGCGACGTCCTTGCGAACACCTGCCGTCGGTGTGCCTGCGACATGGGTGATTTCGAAGGTATGCCGATGCAGATGCATCGGGTGGATGTCGTCGGTGCCGTTGCGGAACCGCAGCCGGTAGCGCTGCCCCCGCACGATGTCGAGCACCGGTTGGTTGGTGCCCATGGCGAACGCGGCGCCGTTGACGGTCCAGACGTTGAACCCGTCGCTGGCGGCGTTGCGCTTCTCGATGAACAGGTCGATAACCCGATCGGCGGCCGGGGGAGTGCCGCCGCTGCCGAACACCCGGTAGTCCCAGGCAAACTCGGGCGGCGGGGCCCACTGCGGGTCGCCGGTGCGGCCGGCGTATTCGACGACGGTGCCCATACCCGCTTGACGGTCCTCGTCGGAGAGGTCGCCGAGGATCCAGACGCCGGGGTGGTTCATCTCCACGACCGCCGAGATGCGTTCGGCGGCGCCGAGCCACAACACCGGAACCGCAACGGGTTTGGGCACCGGATTGCCGTCCAGGGCCACCACGGTGAAGACGTGTCCGGGCAGGGCCAGGCTGCGGTTCTCGGTGGCGCTGCCGTTGAGGACATGCAGCATCACCCGCTCGCCGCTCCTGACCCGGATCGGTTCGCCGTGGCCCAGGGTGCGGCCGTTGACGGTGAAGACCTCATAGCCCACTTCGTAGCCATGCGGCAGGCCGGCAGCCAGTGCGGCGTTCATCGCTTGCTCGCCTTGGTCTTTCAATCCGGCGACCGCCTCACCGGCCAGGAAGCCGCCGGGCATGTCACCGCCCTGGCTCAGGCTGGGCTCGAACTCCTTGAGCGTCAGGAACACTTCGCGGTCGTAAGCGCCCGGTTCATGCTTGGGCTCGATGTAGACGGGGCCGACCAAGCCGCCGTATTGCCCGCCCGTCAGGTCGGCGCCCGGGTTGAGGTGGGTGTGGTAGAAGCGGAATCCCGACGGGCCGGGAACAAACGAGATCCGGCGCATGCCGTGGGCGGCGATGAACGGGGTGCCTTCCTCGGCCGAGCCGTCGACCTCCACCGGCAGGTGTTGGCCGTGCCAGTGCAGCTGTTGCGGGGTGCCGGTGTCATTGTGGACGTCGACGGTGATCTGCTTGCCCTCGGTAAACCTCAGCAGTGGCCCCGGGAATTGGCCGTTGTAGGTGGTGGTTGCGAAGAGTTTGCCGGGGGCGACTTCCACCTGGCTCTGCCCGATGCGCAGCGTGTAGTCGGCCTTACCGGCCGGCGGGCTATGCGAGCAGGCGGTCGCCAGGCCGGTGGCGGTGAGCACCCCCAGGCCGCTCCAGGTGAGGAAGCCGCGTCGATCAACCGGCATTGGCCAGCCGCGCATCCAGTGACCACCGGCCGGGACCGGCCCACAGCAAAAAGATCAGCCCGAGCAGCATCGACAGGTCGGTGCGTGCGTCGTGGGCCATGCCCCAGAAGCCCTGCACACCGAGAAAGCCCCCGGGCCGCAGCTCGGGAATCTTGGTCAAGGCGATCGCACCGATAATGTCGACGAGCAGCGGAATGGCCGCGACCCGGGTCAGCAGGCCCAGAACAACCATTGTGCCGCATAAGATTTCGACAACCCCGTCCAGATTGGCGAAGAAGGTGGCGGCGGGTATTCCGATCCGCTCGAAGCGGCCGGGCCCAAGTTGCTGCGGGTAGCGAAACTTCTGGATGCCCTCGCTGAGGAACACCAAGCCGACGAGGAGTCGTATGCAGATCGCGGCCGGCGGCCCCTCCGCGTGCAGCAATCGCCGCCAGGAGACTCGTCCCGAACCCGTCACCGCCAACTCGGACTCCGATATCGTGTTCCGATAGTCTTCGGAGTGAGCGTACCGCAGGAATCGTTCGCGACCGACCCCCGGGCAGATCGAGGCTTAGCAGTGGATTTGGCAGTGGATGACGTTTCGGTGTTCGACTTCGCCGACGTTGTCGTCCAACGTGACCGGGTGCGAGCGTTGGACGGGTTCACCGCCGCCATTCCCCGGCACGGGGTGACGGCGGTGTTCGGCCCGTCCGGATCGGGCAAGTCGACCCTGCTGCGGTTGTGCAATCGACTGGAGGTGCCGACGAGCGGGCGAGTGTTGTTCTGCGGCACGGATATAGCCGAGACCGACCCGTTGTGGCTGCGGCGCCGGGTGGGCATGTGTTTCCAGCGTCCTACACCGTTTCCGGGCACGGTCGCCGACAACCTGCTGGTCGCCGAGCCGACTGCGTCGCAAGCGCAGCTGCGGGACACGCTGGCCCGGGTGGCGCTCACCGGGTCATGGTTGGACCGCGACGCGACCGCGTTGTCGGGCGGGGAGGCGCAGCGCATGTGCCTGGCCCGCACCCTGATGGCCCGCCCGCAGGTGCTGCTGCTCGACGAACCCACCTCAGCCGTCGACGCCGAAGCGGCCCGGGTGATCGAGCGTGCGGTGCGTGGGCTGGCCGACGACGGCATTCCCGCCCTGTGGGTCACCCACGACCCGGCGCAAGCCGAGCGGGCCGCTGACCGGATCTTGCACATCGAACGGGGCCGCTGCGTAGGACTCGTCGACGTTGTCTCCAAGCCGGCCTCCAAGCCGGGCGACGGTAAGGCCGACGATCAGGTGACGTCATGACCGGCCAGGTCGGTTGGATCGGGCTGGCGACATCGCTGGCCCTGGTGGTGTTCGCGGCGGCCATCTCGCTGTGGCAGCGGCTGGGCCTGGAAAGGCAGGTAGTCTGGGCGGCCGCCCGCGCGCTGGTCCAGTTGCTGCTCGTCGGGGGCGCGCTGACGCTGCTCTTCGCGCCCGGCCGGTCGTTGTGGTGGTCGGCGGCGTGGACGGCGGGCATGATCGGCTACGCCGGCGATGTCGCCCGCCGGCGGGCACCCGAGGTGCCGCGGCTGGCGCCGCTGGCCATTGCCGCGTTCGCCGCGGCGGCCGCGATCACCTTGGGGGTGATATTCGGGCTGCGGGTCTTTCCGCTGCAGGCCCGAACCCTGGTGCCGATTGCCGGAATGATGATCGGCAACTCGATGACCGCCATGGTGCTGGTGGCCCGGCGCCTGGTCGACGAGCTGCGCGACAAACGTGACGAGGTGGAAGCCAGACTCGCCCTCGGGCAGCCGTCGCGTCAGGCCGCGGCTCCGTATCTGCGGATCGCGCTGCGGTCGGCGATCTCTCCGCAGATCGAGACCACGAAGGCCACCGGACTGGTGTTCCTTCCGGGTGCCATGACCGGACTCATCCTTGCCGGGGTGCCACCGGTGCAGGCCGTGCTGGTGCAGGCGGTGGTGATGTTCCTGGTCCTGGGCTCGGTCGCGACCACCACCGTCGTCGTGGCACTGGGGCTGGTGCGCCTGGTTTTCACCCGGGACCATCGGTTACTGCCGCTGCGTTCCCGGCCCCGGAGTTAACCCGGGTCCTTCGGACGCGCCTCGGCAAGGGCGTCGAGGAACGAGCGAGCCCAGCGGTCCACGTCGTGGGCCAGCACCTGGCGCCGCAGCGCGCGCATCCGGCGCCGTCCCTCTTCGTCGCTCTGGTTGAGCGCCCCCTCGATCGCGTCCTTGAGCCCTTCGAGGTCATGCGGGTTGACCAGATATGCCTGTCGCAGTTCGGCGGCGGCCCCGGTGAATTCGCTGAGGACCAGGGCGCCGCCGAGATCACTGCGGCAGGCGACGTACTCCTTGGCCACCAGGTTCATCCCGTCCCGCAGCGGGGTGACCAACATGACGTCGCTGGCCACGAAATAGGCGATCAGCTCGTTGCGGGGCACCGGACGGTGCAGGTAGTGCACCACCGGGTGACCGACCTCGGCGTACTCGCCGTTGATGTGGCCGACCTGGCGTTCGATGTCGTTACGCAGTATCTGGTAACTCTCGACCCGCTCGCGGCTGGGTGTTGCCAGCTGGATCAACACGGTGTCGTCGCGTTTGGCGCGCCCCTCGGCCAGTAGCTCGTAGAACGCCTTCAGCCGTACGTCGATGCCCTTGGTGTAGTCGAGGCGGTCCACGCCGAGCAGGATCTTGCGGGGGTTACCGAGTTCGGCGCGGATCTCGCGAGCCCGGCGCTTGATGTCGCGATGTCGCGCCGCCTGGTCGAGCGCCCCGGAGTCGATGGAGATGGGGAAGGCGCCCACCCGAATCGTGCGCGACTCGAGTTGTACCGCACCGAATCGGGACCGCACGCCGACAGCTCCGCGCGACGTTTCGGCGTCGAGCAGCTGTCTGGCCAGAAACAGGAAGTTCTGGGCGTCGCCGACCAGGTGGAACCCCACCAGGTCGGCCCCGAGCAGGCCCTCGATGATCTCGGTGCGCCACGGCAATTGCATGAACAGCTCTACCGGCGGAAACGGGATGTGCAAGAAGAACCCGATGGTCAGATCGGGCCGCATCGTGCGCAGCATCTTGGGGACCAATTGCAGCTGGTAGTCCTGAACCCAGACGGTTCCGCCGCGACCGGCCGCGCGTGCGGTGGCTTCGGCGAAGCGACGGTTGACGTCGACATACCGCTCCCACCACTTGCGGTGGTAGAGCGGCTTGACGATGACGTCGTGGTAGAGGGGCCACAATGTGGCGTTGGAAAACCCTTCGTAATACTCAGCGATGTCGTCGGCGGACAGCCGTACCGGATGCAGCCGCAGCTCATCCTGGACGATGGGCTCGTCAACCACGTCGACATCGGCTTCGGCAACACCGGGCCAGCCGACCCAGGCCCCGCGCCGGCGCCGCAGTAGCGGCTCGAGCGCGGTGACCAGCCCGCCAGGGCTGCGCTTCCAGGTGGTGGTGCCGTCGGGAAGCCGCTCCTGGTCGACCGGCAGTCGGTTGGCGACGACGACGAAGTCAGAGTCCCCGAAGACTTCCGTTGTTGTGGGCTCCGCGGATCCCCTGGAAGCCATTAGCTCTCGAGCTTCGCCGGCCCAATACCGAGCATGGACAAGAAAATGCGGCACTCGTCGGCGTCGTTAGCGTATGCGGCGACGACCCTCCTGGCCTGGCTCGCGGTGCTGTCGGCCACCGGTTCCACGTCGCCGATATCGCCATGGTCAGTTTTGGTAGGCATTACACAACTGTAAGCGAAACTAAATCCGGGACGCAGCCACGACGGCGAGCCAGGCTCAATCCGCGGCGAGCACCTCCCGGGCCGCCCGTTCGCCCGATTGCGCCGCACCACTCACACAGTGGTACGGGTACGTCGAGGTGTCGACGCCCGCCCAGTGGACACGTCCGACCGGCTCGCGCACCGCGGGCCCGAACCCGTGACCGGTCCACACTCCAGGTCCCATGCAACCGGCGAAATCCCCGCGGGTCCACTCGTCCATGGACCAGTTGAACTCGAAATAGGAGTCCGCGGCCGGGTTCTGCGGCGACACGGCCGGGAAGTGAATCCGTTCGGACAACTGCCCGCCGTCTGCGCCGAAGCGATGCGACATCTCTTTGAGAACCTGCGCTTTGCGCTCGGCTCGGGTCAGGTGGTTGAAATCGCGAGCTTTGTCACCGGCGAGGAAGACACTCATCAGGCCGGGTCTGTCGCTGCTTTCGTCGAACCCGCATTCCCGCGCGTTGGGGCTGTAATCGCCCGGGTAGATCGAAATGGATTCACCGACCAACCCGCGCCGGCGCCAAAAGGCCTCGTCGTAGCAGAGCCAGATTTTCCAAAACGCGCCGGTGGGGACGCGGTGCTGGAGTTGCGCCCGGTCCGGCGGCAAGATCGGATCGAAGTGGATGAAGTTTGTCATGGAGATGTTCGTCGCGACGATTACCCGGCGGGCCCGGACGGCGACGTTTTCCGCGCTTACCGTGACTCCATTGGCGTCCTGGGTGATCTGACGGACCGGTGAATTGAGGTGTACCGCTTCGGGGCCCAGCGTCGCCACTATCCGATCCGCCATTTGTTGCATTCCGCCGCGGACGCGATACTGCTGGGCCTGGCCCGGAGCCTGGCCGCTCATGTTGAAGAGCTTGCTGCGGTAGATCTTGAGGACAAACAGCCAGTGCAGCAACGAACACGCCGCGAGCTCCACCCCCGTATATCCGACTATCGCCGCGCCCAGCAGCGCTCTTGCCTCTTTGGTCATGATGTTCAGGTTGAACCAGGATTGAACGGTCATCTGGTCGGCTTCGCGGGTGGTGCCGGGTCCCAGGCTGACCGTAAACGGAAACCGGACGTCGTCCCACGGTGCTTCCGGATTAACCACTTCGGACATCTTTTCCATACTGAGTATGGCCTTGCTTAGATCCAATTTTGCTGCCATCGAAATCGGCGGCAGCGCGATTAACGGATTCGCATCATGGGCGTCGTAGGTGTGGATGTTGTTTTTCAAATCGACGAAGACGGTCTTTCCCCGGTCCCATTGTCCATAGACTTCGATTCCGAATTCATCCATGAGCCTGCGGACGTCCGGCTGTGCGTCCTCGTCGCCCACCCATTGTCCGTCGATCTCGAAGAGCGCACCGTTAGAAAGCTTTGCCGACCAGGTACGCCCGCCACCGCGGGGTCCGGCTTCGAACACGGTTACCGAGTGCCCCGCTTGATGAATGCGGTAAGCGGCGGTTAGCCCCGCATATACCGCCCCCACGACACAGAAATCCGATTGATGATGAGCCATTGCCATTCTCCCGGGGTCGGGCACGGCGTATTCACGCTACGCCTCGACGACCGGTGCCGCAGCAGATCTTTTCCAACGTGTGACGACGCATCGAGGGCCCGGCCCGCGCTCTTCTTACAGAGTCGCCGTAATCTGTAAAGTCGATGCCAGCCCCAGATGACCACGCGAGACAAGACAGGTGGGCGCAATGACACTCTCGGATCACGCCGGTGCCCAGGCCGACGGCGCCACCCCCGCCGAGCTGGTCGCATACGAGACCCTCGACGACGGGCGGATCGCGCGGATCTGGCTCAACCGTCCGGAGGCCCACAACGCGCAGAATCGAACCCTGCTGGTTCAGCTCGACGAGGCGTTCTGCCGGGCCGAGGCCGACGACGCCGTGCGAGTGGTGATCCTGGCCGCGCGGGGAGAAAACTTCTCCGCCGGGCACGACCTCGGGTCCGAGGCGGCGATGCTGGAGCGCAAGCCCGGACCGGCGCAGCATCCGACCTTCCGCTCCCACGGCGCCACCCGCGATGCGGTCATGGAAAAGCTGTACCTGCAGGAGTGGCACTTCTACTTCCAAAACACTTGCCGCTGGCGCGATTTGCGCAAGATCACCATCGCCCAGGTCCAGGGCAACGCGATCTCGGCGGGCCTGATGTTGATCTGGGCGTGCGACCTGATTGTCGCCGCCGACAATGCCAAGTTCAGCGACGTGGTGGCGGTGCGACTGGGTATGCCGGGCGTCGAATACTACGCGCACCCTTGGGAGTTCGGTCCGCGCAAGGCCAAAGAGCTGCTGTTGACCGGTGATTCGCTGGATGCAGACGAGGCCTACCGGCTCGGCATGGTGTCGAAGGTCTTTCCGGCCGCCGAGCTGGCGGAAAAGACCCTGGAGTTCGCGCGGCGTATCGCCGAGCGTCCCACTATGGCGGCGTTGCTGGTCAAGGATTCGGTCAACGCGGCCTCCGACGCCATGGGCTTCACCGAGGCGCTGCGGCACGCGTTTCACGTCCACGAGTTGGGACATGCCCACTGGGCCGCCCACAACCAGAACAGGTTCCCGGTCGGCCTGCCGCCCGACGTCGAAGACTGGCGTACGGCCAAGCCGACCAAGGTGGCCCGCCGCGATACGCCGTAGTGCCGCGAGTTTGGGTGACACCCGGCACACCGGTACCCGGAAGGGGCAGAGGTGTCCCTTCTGTTTTCGGCAGACCGATTGGGCGGTGTCGCTCAAACCTCTTGTGAGGGATGGCGTTCGGGGGATGTGTCAGGTGCTCACCGAATCGGTTGTCGTGCCGCCGCATCGAGCGCGCGGTGACGGCGTCGACGCTGCGCCCACGGGCGCGATTGTGCGTCCTGGGCGGAAGAATTGCCGCCCGATTGCCGCCCTTGATGCAATGTCAATGCCGTAGACGCACACTCGAAACCATCACGGCACACTCGGCGCCGACTCAACCGCATCAGCACCCGATTTCCATCTATCCACACCGTCCACACCCGAGCGCAGCCCCACGACCGGGAACAGCGACACCTTCACAGTCGCTAGTAGATGGGCAAGTCGCCGCCCAACTTCCCGAGAAACCGGTGAGACAGCTGTGACGAAAGTGTTCGGTGGCGCCGGGGACTCATGCCCGCGCCGACGGCCGCATGGTTCGATAACGAGAACCTGTTTCAGCTTCACCGTGAGGGGCTCGAATGCAGCTTTCCTTTCAAGACCGGACCTACCTGGTCACCGGCGGCGGCAGCGGAATCGGCAAGGGGGTGGCCGCCGGTCTGGTGGCGGCCGGAGCCTCGGTCATGATCGTCGGCCGCAACCCCGACCGGCTGGCGGGCGCCGTGCGAGAACTCGAAGCGCTGAAGGCACGCGGCGGATCCATCCGTTACGAGCCCGCGGATGTCACCAACGAGGAGGAGACCGCCCGTGCGGTCCACGCGGTAACGGCCTGGCATGGGCAGCTGCACGGCGTGGTGCACTGCGCCGGCGGGTCGGAGACCATCGGGCCGATCACCCAGATCGACTCGGCGGCCTGGCGTCGCACTGTCGACCTCAACGTCAACGGCACCATGTACGTCCTCAAACACGCCGCGCGCGAGATGGTGCGCGGCGGAGGCGGGTCCTTTGTCGGCATCTCCTCGATCGCGGCCAGCAATACCCACCGCTGGTTCGGCGCCTACGGGGTCACCAAGTCCGCGGTCGACCACCTGATGCAGTTGGCGGCCGACGAGCTCGGCCCATCCTGGGTGCGGGTCAACAGCATCCGTCCGGGACTGATCCGCACCGAACTCGTCGCGCCGGTCACCGAATCGCCGGAGCTGAGCCGCGACTACGCCCTCTGCACGCCGCTGCCGCGGGTCGGCGAGGTCGAGGACGTCGCCAACCTGGCGATGTTTCTGCTCAGCGACGCCGCCGGATTCATCACCGGGCAGGTGATCAACGTCGACGGCGGCCACATGTTGCGACGGGGCCCGGACTTCTCGGCGATGCTGGAACCGGTGTTTGGCCGTGACGGACTACGCGGAGTGGTCTGAGGCCATGGAGCGACTGCACGGCCAGCGGATCCTGGTGACCGGCGCCGCCTCGGGGATCGGCCAGGCCACCGCGCTGCGGCTGCTCGACGAGGGGGCCGCGGTGGTGGGCAGCGATATCGCGGCCGACGGCTTGGCCACGACAGCGGCCCGCGCCGCCGAGGCCGGGACCGGTGGCACGTTCACCACCTGCGAGATGAACGTCGCCCACGAGCGATCGGTGATCGAGGGGGTGCGTCGCGCCGTCGAGACCCTGGGCGGCCTGGACTCACTGGTCAACGCGGCCGGCATGCTGCGCGCCGGGCACACTCACCAGACCGGCATCGAACAGTGGAATCAGATCATCGCGGTCAACCTGACCGGCACCTTTCTGGTGGTCCGGGAAGCCCTGCCGGCGCTGCTGGCCAACCAGCGCAGCACGATAGTGAATTTCAGCTCCACCTCGGCGGCGTTTGCCCACCCGTACATGGCCGCCTACGCCGCGAATAAAGGCGGCGTGCAAGCCTTTACGCATTCCCTGGCAGTCGAGTATGCGAAGCGCGGTCTGCGGGCGGTGTGTGTGGCGCCGGGCAGCATCAAGTCCGGCATCACCGATGCCACCGGCGGTTACCTTCCGCAAGATGCCGACTGGTCGCTGTTCACCCGGCTGCTGCCGGTGCTGCCCACCACCGAGACATCCAGCGGCGCCGGAATGGCAGATCCGTCGGTGGTCGCCGGCGTCATCGCCATGCTGGTGTCGCAGGACGGTGCATTCATCACCGGCACCGAAATCCGCATCGACGGCGGGACGCACGCCTAATTCACGCACCGCGAACAGCGCCCCGTTGCGCGCCTTAATTCACGCAGGGAACTCCACCGCCGTCGATCGGCTTGCCGTGATCGGGCGTCGGGTATGTGCTGGTGGTACCGCCGCTGTAATAGGTGTTGTAGGTGTTCCCGGCCGTCCCGTTCGATGTCCCGGTCGATGTGGTGGTGCTGCTCGTTTCTTGGGATTCGTCGAGGGTCGGCATCGCGAAGTCGGTGTCCACGGTCAGCTGAATGTGTCCGGGCGCCAGGCTGGGGTCCGCTTTCAACGTATCGACGTCGAGCAGGTTGGCCAGATTCTGTGCGTCGGTTTGGGCGCCGGCGCCGTATTTGATCGTGCTGGTCGACGGATCGCCGGCTTGGCGGTCCCGGACCTGGCCGGCGGTGTAGCCGCGCTTTCGCAGCACGCTGGACACCTGGCTGGCCATCCCGCTGATGCTGCCGGCATTGACCACATCGACGACGGTGGACGGGTTCGGCTTCGCGGCCGGGGTCGTGGTGGTCGCTGCCGGGGCGCCGGTGCCGATCGCCGCGGCTACCTCGGCCTTGATCGCGGCCGGGTCGATGATATTGACGTCTTGGCCGTCGATGTTGTCGTAACGCACCACGGGCAGGGTCCGGAACTCGACGTTGCCGCCCGCCAGTTCGCCCATGCGGCGGAACAGGTCCTCATCCCAGCCGGCCGACAACACGACGTCCTTACGAGCCACGGCCATCAGGCTGTCGAGGCGGTCCAGGTTGGTGAAGGTGCCCGAATCCTGCAGATCGTGCATCACCGACGACAGGAATGCCTGCTGCCGATGGGTCCGGTCCAGGTCCCCGTTATCCAGGCCGTGACGCTGCCGCACGAACGCCAGCGCCTGGGTCGCGTCGAGTCGCTGGCGTCCGGCCGGAAAGTCGGCGCCCGAATACGAGTCGTACACGGCGTGGTTGAGACACACCTCGACGCCGCCCAGCGTCTCGGCCAGGTCATAGAAGCCGGCCAGATTGACCTCGGCGAAGTAGTCGATCGGAACGCCGGTCAGGCTGCGTACCGCCCGTAGGGTCGCGGCCCGGCCGGCCTCGCGTCCCCGGGTCTCCAGCTCTCGCTGGGAGCTCACGCCTTGGTTGGCCAACTGCTGCGCGACGTACTGCTTGGTGAGCCCGTACGCTTCCTTGATCTTGATGTGGTTGTAGCCCGGAACGCCGGTGAAGGGCACCCAGTCGTCACGGGGTATCGAGAAAGCGACGACCTTTCCGTCGGCGCCGACGTGCACGAGGATCAGGGTGTTGGTGTTGTAGCCCCCCTGGTCGGAATCACCGGCGTGCAGGTGTTTGAGGATCGACCACGGCAGGTCGTTGCCCTCCTGGTCTTTGCGGGAGTCCAGCCCGATCAGCAGGATGTTCATGTTGTTGCCGGTGGACCGCGGGTCCTCGGCGGTCAGGGCCTGCGAAATGGTGATGCCGCTCAGCGCGCCGTGGGCCACCCAATATCCGGCCCCGGTCATGCCCAGGGCCACCACGGAGACCAGCGTCATGAAACTGCGCGACAGCCGTCGGCGCAGCGGCGACGGCTTACGGACAGCGCGACGGCGGTGACGTCCGCCCGAACGACCCATCACATGCCTCGACCCGTCACCGGTTCACCGGACGGCACCGGGCCGGCGGTTTGCGGGGACGTCGCTTGCTGCATGCCGTCTAGTATGCGGCAGATTGCTGCGCTGCCCCCACTCCAGATGCGCGGATGTGGGCAGATTCACCCGCTGAGCAGCGGCTACTCCGCGGCCGGTTCATTTCCCCTACCTGCACCTTCTGGCTACAATTCGCCAAGCTCGGAAGTACCGGGAGGCATCTGCCGCCCAACAGGGAGGGGTGTCGGGCACCAACATGGCATCGGGCGATATCGACCCTAACTGGCCCCCGCCGGCCTACGAGCCGTCCGACGCTGTCGATACGACTCCACCGTCGGGGCCGGCCCGGTCCGCGCGCGCCGTCTGGCTGGTGGCGGCGGTCCTAGCTGTCCTAGCCGTCGTAGCGCTCGTCATCGTGGCGGTCGTGGTGTTCTCGGGCAAGCCGCGTCCCGGCGCCGGTCCGTCGGCGGCGCCCACGACCGCCCCGTCGAACGCGCCGACGACGACGTCCACCCCGCCCGCGGGCCCGTGCGGGCCGGATGAGGCAACCGCGGTATCCGCGGCGCTCGCCCAGCTTCCCCCGGACAAGAAAACCGGCAAAGCGTGGAATCCCACCCCGCAGTTCAGTGACTACGATCCGTGCGCGGACCTATCGGCGGTGGTGGTGACGGTGGTGGATGCCACCCGCAGCTCACCGGACCAGGCGCTGATGTTTCACCGCGGGGCGTTCGTCGGCACTGCCACCCCGGTGGCGTATCCGTTCACCGAATTGGAGGTTCCGGCCTCCACCGACGACCTGGTCGTCCTCACCTACCGGACCAGACAAAGCTGTGATGCCTGCGATGACGGCACCCTGACCACCGTCGGGTTTCAGTGGCAGGGTGACCACGTCCAAATGCTCGATCCGCCCCCGGAGTCGTTGGACTCACCGCCGTGATCCGGCGCACCCGGCCGAGCCCTCACCGACCCCGACGTTGAATGGAGCGTGACCGTGCCGACCTCACCGCCGGCAGGCTGGTATTTCAATCCCGACGGTTCGGGCGGACAGCGATATTGGGACGGTCAGCACTGGACCGAGCATTGCCGGGCAGACCGCTCGACGGCACGCTCACCGTTTCGGGCCGTTGCCAACGGGGTGCGCCGGGGCTGGTCGGGGATGCCGGCGGCACTGCGGCTGCTCATTCCCATCGCCTTGGTGCTGATGTTGGTCGGAATCGGAGTCGCGTTCTGGGTGAAATCACCCCGCGATGACTGGGCGCGCCTGCCGAGGCGGCTCAACTGCCAGCTGCAGGACGGACCGAAGCCGCCCGACAACCTCACCGTGGCGTCCGTGGACGTCGGTCATCCCCGAAGCGGCGTGTTGCAGCTGGTGGTTCGATTCGCGCAGCCGTTGCCGCAGTCGCCCGCGGGTAACCACTCGTCCGGCTTCGTGGGTTACGTCCTGACGTACAGTGTCGCCAACAACGGCAAGAAGTTCGTCGAACTCGGCCCGGAACAGGACACCGACGACCTAGCCATCATCCGCACCCAGGACGCCGCCAGCACCGATGCGTCGATGCGGCCGGACCGGGACACCAATGCCCGCAGGATCACCCCCGACACCATGCAGATCAACCTCGAGCTGAAGCGGCTCGGCGTCGAAAATCAGCCGGTGATTCCCGAGCTCACCATCGACTCTCAATTCAACACGCCGTCTACCACGACCGTGCAGTATGCGCCGCAAGTCTGCCGGGGCTAGCCAAACCCGTTATGCGCCTTGCGCTTACGAGATTTCCTCGCCGGAGGTGTAATACCAGCGGATGTTGGTGCCGGTGATCATTTCCAGGAGGAAGACCCCCAGTGGTTCGACCTCGTAGTAGTAGTGAAGGTTGCCGTTTGCGTCCAGCGTGCTGGCGCAGCTGCGGCTCGGTGTCCCGCACCGTTGCTTGATCGGCATGGCTAGCGCGGCGATCAGTAGCAGGACCGAAAACCACACCGCAAGCGGGACTCTTCTCAATGCGAACCTCGTCTGCGAAGAAAGCATTACTGCAGGCAGTGTATGTGGCTCGCGAAGCGTCTTGGCCCGCATCGAGCAACCGAAATCCGGACCGATCGGTTAGGGTGAGCACCTCGCCACGGAGGTCGGAGACATACACGGTGCCAGTGGTGTCCACCGCCAGGGATTGGGGGCGGTGAAGCCCGCTGAACGGCAGCTCGGTCTCGGCGAACGAACCGGACGCCAGCTGCACCACCGGTTGTTGTAGTAGTCGCCGACGTAGACGGCGCCACCGGGGCCGACCGCGACCGGGGTGGGGCCGTTGAGCCCGGTGAACGGCAACACGACCGGTGCCGGCCGGAGCGGCTCGGACGGTCCCGCGGCCTGCGAGAGGGTCTGGGCCGTCGGGTTTCCCGCGATCGCGCCGACCCCGACGACAGCGATGACCAAGGCAGCGGCCGCACCGCCGAGTTGCCAGGGCTTGCGCCGGTGCCATGCCGGCGCGCCCTGTGAGGGCGGTCGTGTGGCCGTCTCCGATCGGGCTGGCTGCTCGGCGGTGCCGCTGTTGTCGGGTGTCGCGTCGGGCCGCCGCGGTTCCGCCGGCGTTGCGAGCCGCGGCGGCCAGTTCCCGGGCGGTGGGGTAGCGCTGGTCGGGATTCTTGGCCAAACCCCGGGCGATCACCTCGTCGAAACCCGGCCGGCAGTTCGGGCTTGACGTCGGTGGGACGTGGCGGGTCCTGTGTCGTGTGCCCGGTGAACTGCTGTTCGAGCGTTTCACCCGGAAACGGCAACTGCCCGGTGAGGCATTCGTAGAGCACACACGCCAACGCGTAGATGTCGACGCAGGCATCGTTGGTCCCGTCGGTGAAACGCTCCGGCGCCATGTAGCCCCAGGTGCCCAGGATCGAGCCGGTGTAGGTCAATTTTGGGGCGGCTTCGCCGCGGGCGATCCCGAAATCGATCAGGTAGACGAACTCGTCGGCAGTGATCAACAGATTGGACGGCTTGACGTCGCGGTGCACCAATCCCTGTTCGTGGGCGGCGTCGAGCGCCGCCGCCACCTGCTCGACGATCGTGACGGTCAGCTCTGGGGTCAGGTGACCGTCACGGTTGAGCAGGGCCGGCCAGCTCACCGAGGACGGGTGAGACGCGCCGCAACCGGCCTTGGGCCGCGGCGCGAGACGGCTCGCTACGTAGGCACCGGCCCGGGTACCGGCTGGATTGTGATCCACTGCGCCACCGGAAGAACCCTGTTGGCCATCAGGCTGGCTCGCGCTGAGCGTGCCACGTCGCCGCCGTTCACCCAATCGAACGTGATCCGATTCCTGCGTATGTCAAATCCATCGTCATTGCGAGCTTCGCAAGCTCCCGGGAATTTTTCATGTAGTCGCGCGCAAGTTGGGTTTTCCATCGCGTTTCAAAATTCCCCCAAATGATGACGGTCGACTTAAATAGCGTGCAAAACAAGGGTGCTGCTGCATCCGCGGCCAGATATGTGCCTGCGGCCTCACCGAATTTGGCCTGCGCGATATCCAGCAGCGCATTCACCTTGGCGGCGTCCGCTGCAACCCGGGCATGCGAAGCCTGAAATGTCACGGCCGACTCGCCATACTGAAACTCTTACGTTGATATCGCTCACTGTTCAGCCGAGCCAATACGGTGAGGCAACAACGCCGCCTTGGCGACAAGCGCGGATTACGAAGCCGCTAAATGAACGCTTAAACCGGGCTCAAACGGCTGCGCCGACGAACTCGTCCTCGCCTGGCGCCCCAGCCAACTCCGGCGTCCAGCTAGCGGGCAGCATCGGCAGCCGCGCACTATCACCAAATCCGGCACCCAGACTGGCCAATCCGGCAGGTTGAGCCCCAGAACCCGTGGCGAGGGTCCCCGCACTGCCCATATCAGCCGCGGCCTGACCAGCAACGGCCACCGGCATCGGTGCCAGACTCCCCGCCCACACCCCCGACACCAACTGTGTCTGCGACACCACCGCAACCGCCGGCCCCACCGTGTCCACCGCCATCGCCGAAGCAAAGCCAGCCGCTCGGGCCGCAGAGCTGGCGCTTGCCGCAGCCGCCGCCGGACTTGCCAACACCAGCCCCTCGACCAAATTGTCAAACAGCGCCGGACCAACCGCGCCGAGATTTCCGGTCAACCAGCTGATTATTCCTACGATGATCTCGTAAGTGGCCAAAAAGGGTGTCGTTATGACTTGAAGCGCCAGACCCGCCATGCTTGTAATCAGGCCCCAGACGTTAGCCAGAATGGAGTCGGCTATTCCAGTCTGTCCCATTAACACGGCTAGGCCGTAGAAGAAGAGGCCAAACGGGACGAGAAAGAGGACAACCGGCAGCAGGATCCAGAACGCGGGTATGCCAACCAGCTCCGTGACGATAATCCCTAAAATATCGCGCAGGATTTGCCATATCGGGAAGGGTGCGAGGGCGGTTTGGGTGAGGGCGGCGGTGGTGGTGCTGCCGGGTTTGATGATGACGGGTGCGGGGGTGGTGTGTGGTGTGGTGGCCAGTGCGGTTGTGGTGATGGCTTCATAGACGCTCATGGTGGCGGCGGCTTGGATCCACATCCGTAGGTAATCGGCTTCGTTGAGCGCGATCGGGATGGTGTTGATGCCAAAGAAATTCGTGGCTATCAGTACTGCGTGGGCGACGTGGTTGGCGGTCAGGTCGGTTAAAGTCGGCATCGCCGCCAGGGCGCCGACATATGCTGTTGCCGCGGATTCATGAGCCGCGGCGGTGGCCGCAGCGTCGGCACTGGCCTGAACCAACCACGCCAGATAGGGTGCGTAGGCTGCTGCGCAGAGTTGGGCGCTGGGTCCTTGCCAGGCCCCGGCGCTGACCGCGGCCAGCACCATGGTGAGTTCTTCGGCCGTGGCGGCATAGTCGGTGCTCAGTGATGACCACTGCGTTGCGGCAGCTAACACCGGGGCCGGGCCCGGGCCGGCGCTGAGCAACGTCGAATGCACCTCCGGGGGGCTGGCCAACCAGATCAGCGCGCTCATGCCAGATCGCCGGCGGGTCCGTAGGAGACCGCTGCGGCGGCATCGCCGGCGGCGTAACTGGCCGAGCCCTGGGCTGTCGGTGCTTCAGAGCGGGCCAGCTGTTCGAGCCCTGCCGCCGCGTGGGCGCCGCCCAGCTGCGCGCTCCGCGCCTCGATCCGTGCAGCCGAAGCTGCCAAACCCTCCGGAACCACCCACAGCGTCACAACAGCTCTCCCATCGCAAATGCTTTCAGATGCCCCGTCTTTCAAACATCACGCCGAAATGCGGTGTCGAAACGGTCGATCGATTGCACCATGGCGCCCGACGCCGAACAAGGGAGAAGTCCATGCATACGCTCGCTCAAACCTTAAATGAGAGTTATCAATTCGCGAATCGCGGCACTGCACAGGTTGCGCCGTGGGTTGTGCTCGACCACTCACTCAGTGCGCAGCGGGCGGTGCGCCATCGCGGCGCACAGTGCCCGGGCGGGCGGCTCCGGACTGCCGGGTCCTCGTCGAAGCTGCTACGCCGGTAGTGTTGCTCAGCTATGGCCACCGCAAGCTCGGCGGATGCTTCGTCGGCGCCCACCCGGGTGGAAGTGCTCGGCAATATCGGGCCCAACTGGTTCGCCTCGGTCATGGGCACCGGAATCGTGGCCATCGCCGGGGCCACCCTGCCGGTCCACCTGCCGGGGTTGCACGCCTTTGCCGAAGCGGTCTGGGTGATGGCGACGGTCCTGCTGGTCGTGCTGATCGTTCTGGTTGGCGGTCACTGGCTGCGCCACCCCACGGTGGCCCGCACGCACGCCCGCAATCCGCAGATGGCCCACTTCTACGGCGCCGCACCCATGGCGCTGATGACCGTCGGCTCGGGCGCAGTGCTGGCCGGCGCGCACCTCATTGGCGAGCGCATCGCCGTCGACCTGCACTGGGTGCTGTGGAGCGCGGGAACGCTCGGCGGCCTGTTCACCGCCGTCAGCATTCCGTTCCTGATGTTCACCCAGCTTCGGGTGGAGCCGGACGCGGCATTCGGTGGCTGGCTCATGCCGGTGGTCCCGCCGATGGTGTCGGCCGCGACCGGGGCGCAACTACTCCCGCACATGCCGGCGGGCACCGGCCGCGAGACCATGCTCTACGGCTGCTACGCGATGTTCGGACTGTCGTTCGTGGCGTCGCTGAACATCATCGCGATGATCTGGAGCCGGCTGGCGTTGTACGGCACCTCCGGCTCGGTGCGGGTGCCGACACTGTGGATCGTGCTGGGGCCGCTGGGCCAATCCATCACCGCCGCAGGACTTTTGGCGGCCGGTGCGCTAACCGGCGCGGTGCCGCACGAGCTGGCCGAGGACATGGCCGGGTTCGCGATCATCTTCGGGGTTCCGGTGTGGGGTTTCGCGGTGCTCTGGATTGCCTTGGCCACCTCGCTGACGGTTCGAACCTTGCTGCGCGGCATGCCATTTGCCCTGACATGGTGGAGCCTCACCTTCCCGGTAGGCACCTTCGTCACCGGTACGTCGCAGCTGGCCGTGCACACGCAGCTGCCTGCGTTCAAGGTGGCCGCCGTCATCGGATATGCGGGCTTACTCGCTACCTGGGTTCTGGTGACCCTTCGCACCGCCAAGGGCAGTCTGCGTGGCACGCTGCTGGTGCCGCCCAGCTCGGCACCGGTCACGGTCGGCAAGAACTCGCAGTCCTGACCGAGCCGGCAGGCGTCAATGTGCCGGTTGCCGGACTCGTCCGTACCGGGCCATGGCCCAGGCGAGCAACACGAATGCTGTTGCGCCACAAGCCGCGAACAACAGCCCCAGCGGTGTCTGGGTGCGTTCATGGAAGGCGCCGACAGCCGCCATGGCGGCGCTGACCACGAGATAACCGATGCCGCTCACCAGCCCGCCGATCAATCCGAGATTGCGGGTGAACAAGCCCATCGCCAGGCCGTACATCTGCGGGCAGAGCACCCCGCACCCGGACAACGCCAGACCGGAACCGATGGTGAGCGCCCACGCGTCGTTTCCGATCAGCAGTCCCGATCCGACCAGTATCGAGGTGCCGATGCCGAAGACCGTCAGCGCGCCCATGGCGAGCCGACGCGCCGAGATGCGCACCGCCAAAATGCCGCAGGCCAGTTCTCCGAACAGGTTAGCCACCCCGACGATCAGTGCCATCAAACCGTAAGCCGCCGGCGAGAAACCCAGGTTCTGCTGGTACAGGAAGGGTCCGGCCACCCCGAAGGCAAGCTGCGCCGAGGCCATCAGGCCGAAAACCAGCACGAAGCTGGTGAACACCCGATGCCGCAGCGCGGCGGCCAGCACCCGGATGATCGGCCTCGGGTGGACCGGTGAACGCTTCTGCCGCGCAAGCGTTTCGGGCAACAGCAGCACCACGACCACCGCGGCGAGCGCGGCCAACCCCGCGATCGAGGCGAACACCAGCCGCCAGTTGAGAAACTGGACCAGCACCCCGCCGGCCGCCGGCGCCAGCACCGGCGCCAGCCCCCACGCGACGCCGAGTAGTCCCGACACCGATGTCAATCGCCGACCGCGGAAGCAATCAGCGGCAATGGCGTAAGGCACCACCATGCAGGCGGACGCGGCCGCGCCCTCGGCGAAGCGCGCCGCGAGAAGCACCGGCACGCTGCCGGCTAGCGCACACAGCACACTGGTGGCGACAACGATGCCCAGGCAGGACAGCAGGACCGGTTTGCGGCCGCGGGCGTCCGCGACGACTCCGACGGGGACGAGCGCCAAACTCATCCCGAGGAGGTAGGCCGCCACGGTGTGTTGCATCGCCGTCGGCGAGGCGCGCAGATCGACGACCATCTGTGGCAGCGCCGGGGTGTAGAGGTCCAGCGGGATCTGGCTCATCGGCACGACGAACATCAGGATCGCTACGAGATACCGTGGCGGCGACGCGGGCCCATGTTCGGGATACGCGTCCCTCACAACGCCGGATCATAGACCGGATCGTCGCTCGTCAAGGCGAATCCCTGGGAGATCCAACCCCCGGGGCGCGGTGCGGTGGCCGGTCGATGCGAAGATTTCAGCCCGTGACAGCAAATTGGGGCACGGTGCTGGCCCCGCTGATTCCGCTCGCGCTCGTGATCGCGGTTTCGCCGTTGACGGTCATCCCGGCGGTCCTGGTGCTGCACGCGCCGCGGCCGCGGCCGACGGGCCTGGCATTCCTGGGCGGCTGGCTGTTGGGACTGGCGGCGGTGACCGCGATCTTCATCGCGGGCTCCGGTCTGCTCGGCGGCCTGCACCGGACGCCGCCGGCCTGGGCATCCTGGGTGCGGGTGGTCCTTGGTTCGGCACTGATCCTGTTCGGCGGCTACCGCTGGCTGACTCGCCATGGACACGCCGAATCGCCGCGCTGGATGCGGTCGTTCTCGACGATTACGCCGCGGCGCGCCGGTATCACCGCGGCGGTGCTGGTGGTGCTGCGACCCGAGGTGCTGATCATTTGCCTGGCGGGTGGATTGGCTATCGGCACCAGTGCGCTCGGCGTTGCCGGTAAGTTGATATGCGCCGCGATCTTCGTCGCGCTGGCCGGGAGTACGGTCGCCTTCCCGATAGTGGGTTACCTGAGTGCCGCCGATCGCCTCGACGAGCCGCTGACCCGGCTCAAAGACTGGATGGCGAAGAACCACGCCGCAATGCTGGCGGTGGTGTTGGTGTTGATCGGAGTGATGGTGCTCTACAACGGGATCCGTGCGCTATGACGTGCTTTCACCGGCGTCCGGGCTTGGCGGCCGCGATGACCGTGATGCCCAGCGCGACCGCGCCCACGGCGATCAGCGGCCGCCACCACTGTTCGCCGAGCCAGTAGATGTTGGCGCCGAGCAGACCGGGATGGTCGGCGTCGCCGAACAGCCAGCTGCGTACGACGGGCGTTGCCAGCGCAAGCACCGCGCCGGCCAGCGTGACCGATAGCAGCGCAAAGAGCGACCTGCTGGAGAACTGCCATGTTCCCAGGACGATCAGATAACTGCCGGTTCCGGCCATGATCAGGCCGGTGACGCCGAGCACCGTTGCCGATTGAATCGCGGTGGCAACACCCAGGATTAGCAGCATGACGCCGACCATGATCGTGGTACGGGCGATGCCTTTGGTCAACGACACCACCCGGTATCCACCTAGCGCCAGCGTTCGCAGGGTGACCACGGACGGTTTCAAAGCGCTGGGCAGCAACCGAATTGAGCCCGCCGCCGCCGAGGCGGTCGCGACGGCCTTCGCCAGGGTTTGCGCCATCAGCGGTGATCGCTTGTCGCTGGCGAATGATTCGCCCGCGACCGGGTTCTCGTTCAAGAGAGCGTATTTGGCGTCCCCCTGCGTTGCGGCCAACACTTTCTTGGCCCAGCTGCGCGATGTTGTCGGGCTCCAATCCGGTCGCTGTCCCGGCTGCGGGTCGATCACCGTGTTGGCCAGTGTGTCTAGCTCCTCGTCGAGGATTCGCTGGTGCCACGCCTGCGCCAGCCACAGCGCCGTCAGCGGAATGCTCGTCGGCAACGGCATCGTCGGGTCGTCGAGAAATGCCAGCTCGTCGAGCACCATGTTTTCGGTGAGTAGCTGCTCAGGGCCGCCACCAAAGGTCGGCAGCCGGTAGCCCGAACGCGGAAACTCAGGTGCGCCCAGGGTTTTGAGTTGACGCAGAAACCACTGCGCGCGGCTCTCCGGTCCGGGCGTGCCGACCCGGGTCTGCGCGATCCAATGCACACGTCGGGGGTTCAGCAGGACATGGACCAGCCAGCCGGCTCCGTCGAGCCGTCCCCACATCCAGTCGTTGACGCGCCAGGACCGCTTGTAGAAGGCGCCGAACTGATGGAACTGCATGCCGGTGAGCTTCTGCTGGGCACTGCGGCAGTCGGGCGCGAGCAGACTGCGGGTATCGGCACTGACCTGCACGAGCTCCACCGGCTGCTCGATCCCCGAATCTGCCGGCAGCATGGCCCGCTGTGTCGCGGCCAGATCGAACAATTTCGTCGCTATCGCCGTGGGGTCGTCGCCGGTCCCCAGGTAGTCCAGGTAGGTGTCGAGCGCACTGGGACCGACGCGATCGTGTGACAGCAACCCGCCCCGATCGGCGCCGGCGGCAGCCGCGGCGTTGGCGCACAACCGTTTTAGCGTGTCATAGCCGTTGACCAAGGCGTCGCCGAGCCGGTCCCAGGCGTCCTGTTGCACCGCCAACTGTTGGAGATAGCCGTCGGCGATCAAGGCGGCGGCATCCTTGAGCGACCCTTCGCGGATGGACGTGTTCTCGCATACCGCGCGAACAAGATCACCCAGGTCGACCGCGGTGGGCGACGGGCCCGCGGCATGGATGGTGCCGGTGAGCGCCGCCAATTCGGCGATATCGGAGTCGGACTTCGCCAGGTGGTATGCCGCCTGGGCGACGGCGAGCGCGCTGCCCTTGGCAAGCTCGTATGCCGGCTGGCCATACCGGGCGAGGTCGGCGGTGCTCTCGGGTAGCGGCTGGTGGGGCGGTTGCGACCAACATCTCAGCAGCGCCTCGGTGATGTGTTGGCGGCACGCCTTCTCGGTATCGACTGCCGCCAGTTCGGGCTCCCAGTTCTTGGGAACCCGTTCGGTTGCGGTGCTCGACGCCGGTAGCCAGCTGCCCAGCTGGCGGAACAGCGCATCGGTCAGCTCGCGCGCATGTTTTTGCGCCTCCCGTGACTGGTAGTCGGCCAGCAGCGGCGGGGTCAGTAGCCGAGAACCGTGCGGCAGCGTCGCGGCCAACTCGGCCAGGCGCAATTTCGCGTCGATCCGCGCCGCCGTGCGGTCCTGATGGGCGCGAATCGCTCGCAGGTCGGTGGCGATGGACTGAGTGGTGATCGCCCCCAGATCCCGCAACAGGCTGGCGAGCAGCCCGAGCCGCTCGTCGGCGCTGTCCGGGGCCGTCTGCTGCACCAGGTTCGGTGGGGGTCCGGACGACGGCACGACGAACAGCAGCACCCGGCGCACCGGACGCCGGGCGGGGCGGTCGCAGATGCGTTTGAGCAACACGTCAATGGGCCGGTTGTCGAGCAGGCTGCCGTCGGCGACCCAGTGCGGACGGGTGATATTGGCGTACGGCGCCATCGGTGGTCGGGCCGGGACAGCGCCCTGCGCGGGGGTCCCCTTCATGAAGGGCACGAACGAGGGTTCGAACGCGAGGGGAAACGAGGCCGAGCTGCGCGCGGCCAGCGCCAGAGCCGAGGCGATGCCATGGTTCGTCAGGTCTGCCTCGGTGAAGGTGAACAGGCCACGCCGGTTGACGTATTGGACGCGGGTGCCGAACGAGTCGGTGAAGCTGCTCGCCTCTCCGGACAGCAGGGTTGTCGTGATGTACAGGGTGGTGGACGGGATCCGGATACCGCCGGGAAACTCCGCAGGCGGGAACGGACCGGTCTCGAGTCTGGGTAACTGCGTCGCCAGCGTGGCGAACAGCTTCTCGTCGCCGTACAGCAGGGACGGCGTGAACTCGTCTCGCGGGTCTCGCAGCAGGTCGGTCAGGGACCCTAGATCAAGCCACAGGTCACGGAGCCCACCGAGATCGGCGCCCGAGATGCGCGACGACGCAAGCAAAGCTGCGTTGATGCCGCCCCCGCTTGTCCCGGACAGGATGTCGACGTCGACGATCATGTCGAGTAGGTCGATGAGTTGGGCATAAAGCCGCAGGGATGCCGTCGACTCGGTGGTGAGCCGGCTGTTCGTCGGGAAGGTGCCGCCCGCCCTGCGCCATTGCGAGGCTTGCGCGAGCAGGTTGAGCTCGCGCGCGACGCCGGCTATCCAGACCGCGAGACTGACTCCGCCCGTCATCATCGTGGCGAGTCGCAGTTCCAGCGTCAGCTGGGTGACCGGTGTCGGCTTTTCGAATGCCATCGCGCACCCTTCAATGTCGGGGGGCCGGCTGACCGAGCCGAGTCCCGGGGCTTAGATTAGCCAGCCGGGGCTGCGTCGGAGCGTCTTAACATCAGCTGATGACGACTGCACCGGAATCGTTTTCGATCCAGGGGCCGGGCGGTGTCCGCATCGTCGCCGACCGATTGGGTGATCCGCGGGCGCGCGCCGTGGTGTTCCTGCACGGCGGCGGGCAGACCCGTCGCTCCTGGGGCCGGGCGGCTGCCGCCGTGGCCGAACGGGGTTGGCAAGCTGTCACGGTCGACTTACGGGGCCACGGCGAATCGGACTGGTCCAGCGAAGGCGACTATCGCGTGGTGAGCTTCGCCGGCGATGTCCGGGAGCTACTGCGCGGCCTGCCGCCGCGCCCGGTGCTGGTGGGCGCGTCGCTGGGTGGGTTCACCGCGATGCTGCTCGCCGGCGAGCTCGCGCCGGGTATCGCCAGCGCGGTGGTGTTGGTGGACATCGTGCCGAACATGGACCCGTCCGGGGCGAATCGGGTGCACGCATTCATGGCCAATCGGGTGGAATCGGGGTTCGGTTCACTCGACGAAGTCGCGGACATGATCGCCGAGTACAACCCGCATCGCCCACGACCGTCCGATCTGGAAGGTCTGACCACCAACCTCCGCCGCCGCGGCGATCGCTGGTATTGGCATTGGGACCCGCAATTCATCAGCGGCGCCGCGGCGTTTCCCCCGATCGAGGTCACCGACGCCGACCGCCTGTACGCCGCCGTTGGGGCGATTCTGGATGGCGGCGTGCCCATGCTGCTCGTTCGTGGCCAGATGAGCGACCTGGTCAGTCAGGAGCGTGCTGAGGAATTTCTGTCCCGCTTCCCGCAGGTGGAGTTCACCGACGTGTGTGGTGCGGGGCACATGGTGGCCGGTGACCGCAACGACATTTTCGCCGGCGCTGTCCTGGACTTCCTGGCCCGACGGGTCGACGACGCGTGACGTCGGTGCGCGGCCGACGGGTCAGCGATCGAGCGCCCGGGTGAGGAGATTCTTGATTTCGGCGGTGGAGGTTTCCAGCGAACGGATGCGTTGGTTGGAGTCGTCGGCGGTGGCTCTCATCTCACCGGCGTAACCCCGAAGCACGTCGGCAAGCAGTTGCTGCGTTTCGCCGAAGGCCTTGATGGCCTCGACCATCGAACGGTAGTCGGCCTGCGATCTCTCGACTGCCGCGACGCGCGCTTTCAGATTTGCCAGGACGCCGTCGAGATCCTCTGGTGTGGCCACGTCGGCATCGTAAGGGTTGTGCGGATTGATTACCGGAATTTCCTCCTAGCCGGGTGGCCGGTTCACCGGCGCCGAGATCCGCGGGCGGCGTTGCGGGCGTCAGGAGGCCATTCCGGCATCGATCAGGCTTTGCACTCCGCTGGCGCAACCACGCAGGAAGTCGGCGTCATTGACCCCGGTGACGGCCTGCACCGAGGCCAGTTCCCTGGCGCAGACCTTGTGCACCTGGCTGGAGATGACGATCGCGTCGTCCGGAAAGCCCATGGCGCGCATCCTGCTGACCGTGAAACCGCCATCCTGGACCGCCTTGGTGTAGCCCAGCTGGTAGGACGGGCCGGTTTCGGCGACGTCGGCAAAAGCGGGCGCGGAGGCCAGCAGGGCTGCTCCGGCGGCGGCGACGACGAGCAGGCGAGCGAGCCGCCCGGCGGTGCGGCGTTGTGACGGCAAGGCGTGGTTCGTGGTGGCTGCGCTGTCTGCCATGGCGTTAACCCCGATCTGGTCCGGTGAGGATCTCGTTTCGTGTGACGGGCCTCCGTGCCGTCTCAACACCTCACAGCGAGTACATTACGTTATATGTTCCAAAAATGGAATAGTCTCCCGAAAAAAGATCATTGCCCGCCCCAATCCCGCTCAGGTTCCACTAGCGCGTCTGAATTGACGCGTGCCGGAACCGGCACTACGTTGGTGGGATGCCAAGACTTAACCGAGCGGGTAAGGACCTTGGCCGCGTGCTGGAGTGGCTGCTCAACCGCGACGTTCCGGACAGCGAAATCGGTTCCGCGCTCAAACTGCCCAAAGCCACCTACTCCCGCCGCAAGGAGGCCGACGACTTCCCCGACTTTGCCGAGCTCATCGCGGTCGGTGAGTACTTCGATCTGTCGCCGCGGGTGCTGCAGATCGCGTTCGGCTGGCGCGGCGAGGACGAGCTGATCCTGCTCGACATCGACGAGATGCGCCAATATATGGAACAGGCCGGTGTCGCGCTATTCGGCAACGAGCGGATTCGCCGCTATATCGAGCAACGCGAAGGCGCCGACTACCCGTTGGCCGCGGCAATCCTGAAGATGGGCGCCAAGGGTGCGAGCCCGGCTACCGAAGGCAACTGACCCGATACCGCCGGCGGGTGCTACGAATCCGCCTCGATCAGCCGTACCCGGGGCGTGGCCCGTTTCGGCAGAAACGACGCCGGAATAGCGATCATCGCGGTCAAGACCATGGCGACTCCGAACACCCCGGTGTAGGAGAGCGCCAGGTCGTCGGCGAGGTGCTCGGCGAAGTCGGGGGCGCGCACCTGTGGCGGCAGGGACAGGTCGGCGGAAAAGCCTCGCCGGGCCGCCCGTTCCCGGATCGAATCGGCTTGTCTGGCCGCGGCAATGGCGGCGCTGCCGTTGAAGCTGCTGGTCAGGATTACCGACATCAAGGCGGTGCCGACGGACGCGGCGACGTTGTGGTTGACGTTGAACAGCGTCGAGCCATGGGCTACTTCGCTGGAATTGAGCGTGTGCACGGCCGCCCAGGTGACCGGAACCATCAGACAGGCGGTGCCCAGGCCGAAAAGGCCGAGTCCCCCCAGCAGCACGGTGAGGTCGATGCCCTGGTGGCGGATGGCGTAAACAAACATGCCCATGCCGACGACGGTCACCGCTATGCCGACCAACACCACGTTGCGCGGTCCCCGGGTTTCCATCAGCCGCCCGACGATCGGCATCACCGTGGCAGCGGCCACGGTCTGTGGGATGAGCAGCAGTCCCGACTGCATCGGGGTCTTGCCGAGCACCTGCTGGAAGTACGCCGGAAACAATAGGCAGCTGCCGAAAAAGGTGATGGCGAACAGGAACCGGGTCGCGTTGGCGGCCGCGACCGACCGATTCTTGAGCAGCCGCAGATCGATCAGCGCACAGTCGCTCCGGCGCAGCGCGTGGTGGGCGAAAGCGCCGATCAGCAGCACACCGGTGGTGGCAGGTGCCCAGACATACGGGTCGGCGAAGGTGCCGCGCCCGGGCAGCTGTGACACTCCGTAGAGCAGCAGCACCAGCCCCGGCGACAGCAGCGCCATGCCGATCACGTCCAGCGACTCCGCTGGCAGCGAATCATCTTGGGGCAGCGTCAATCCCGCCAGCAGCAGGGTCACTACTCCGATTGGGAGATTGATCAGGAAGATCCACTGCCAGCCGAACGAGTCGATCAGCCAGCCGCCGAGAATGGGTCCGACGATGGGGGCCAACAAGACGGTGATCATGCTGATCGTCATCACCCGGCCCAACCGCGCCGGACCCGCCGCGCGCGCCAGGATGATCAGCTGCAGCGGCAACAGCATCCCGCCGCCGAAACCCTGCACCGCCCGAAAGGCCACCAGCAGTGCGATATTCGACGCCAGCGCGCACAGCAATGATCCCGCGGTGAACATCAGCACCGAGGCCATCAAGAGCCGCTTGGTGCCCAGCCGATTGGCCAGCCAGCCGGTCAGCGGGATCACCGCCGCCAGCGCCAAGGTATAGCCGGTCGATGCCCAGGCCACCACGGCCTGGGTCGACGAGAACTCCTCGATGAACGTCCGCTGCGCCACATTGACGACCGTGGTGTCCAGCGTGACCATCAGCGGCAGCATCATGCACGTCACGGTGATCAGCAACAGCCTGGAATCCAGTCGGCAGTCCGCCCCGGGATCCGGCGCGGCGCGGCGGCCCGCTGTCCGGGCATCATCGTCCAGACGCTGTTGGCTTCTGGCATGAGTGCTGGCTACAGTCGTCGGCGCGTGCGGTGCCCGACCCGCCTGGCGGCGCATCGTGTCACTGTATCTCCTGAAATGGCTGCCTAAGGCGCTCTTTCCAAGGATCTGCCAAGGATTCGACCAGCACCCGCGCCGACGCTGTGCCCATGTTCGTCAGCAACGTCAGGGATGCGCAGCCGTTTGTCGCGGCGGACCACTCCGAGGTGCGGCTGTTGGTCGACCGGTTGAACGTGGGCATCGCGTCGGTCAGCCTGGCGCACGCCACGGTGGCGGCCGGCTCCGAAACGGTGTGGCACCGCCTGGAAAACACCGACGAGATCTATTTCGTGCTGTCCGGCAGCGGCCTGGTGTTCGTCGGATCGGAAACCCGAGCGGTGGGCAGCGGCGACACCGTCTGGATCCCGTCCGGGGTGCCGCAGAAGATCCGCAATCTCGGTCGCGACCCGCTGGTGTTCCTGTGTGCCTGCGGTCCGGCCTACGCCCCCGAATGCGACACGCGTCAGGTCCGGCCGTGACGACGGTCGGCGACCATCTGGTCAACCGGATGCGCGAGGCCGGCATAGCTGTGCTGTGCGGGCTCCCGACGTCCCGGCTCGACTCCTTGCTGGTGCGTGTTGCCCGCGACGGCGACTTCAAGATCGTGCTGACCCGGCACGACGGCGGCGCCGGCTATCTCGCCGACGGCTACGCCCGGGCTTCCGGCCGGCCGGCCGCGGTCTTCGCGGCCGGACCCGGGGCCACCAACGTGGTGACCGCCGTGGCCAATGCGTCGGTAAACCAGGTGCCGATGCTCGTTCTTACCGGCGAGGTTTCGGTCCCTGAATTCGGTATGCATTCGCAGCAGGACACCAGCGAGGACGGGCTCGGCCTGGGTGCGGTCTTTCGCCGGCTGTGCCGCAGTTCGGTGTCGATCGAATCGGTGGCCAACGCGCGGTCCAAGATCGACCGCGCCTTTCGGGCGCTGGCCAGCATCCCGAGCGGACCGGTGCACATCGGCCTGCCGCGCGACCTGGTGAACGAGGTGCTGCCCGTCGACCCGGTTGGGATGGGCGCCACCGGCCGCGCCGCCGCCGCACTTCTCACCTCGAGTGGTACCGAGATCGCCGACGCGGTGATCGATCGGCTGCAGCGCTCCGTTGCGCCAATGCTGTTGCTGGGCAACGGGTGTCGCGGGGACGGGATCGGAGCCGGAATCCTCGCGTTCTGTGAGAAAGCTGGGCTTCCGTTTGCGACAACCCCCAACGGACGCGGAGTCGTCGCGGAAACGCATCCGCTTTCCCTCGGCGTGCTCGGGTTGTTCGGCGACGGCAGGGCCGAGGACCATCTTTTCGGCACGCCCTGCGATCTGCTGATCGCGGTCGGCGTCTCCTTCGACGGCTTGGTCACGCGCTCGTTTTCGCCGCGCTGGAGCGGGCTGCGAGCCGAGGTCATCCACGTCGATCCCGACCCGGCGGCGTTCGGCCGCTTCGTCGCCACCTCGCTCGGCGTCACCGCCACCGCCCGGGGCTTCGTGGCATCGCTGAGCGCCCGGCCGGTGCGATCGTCGCGACCGGTTACGGTGCCGGCGCGGGTTTCGTTGCCGGTCCCGCCAACCCGAGGCGACGCCATCCATCCGCTGGCGGTCATGCGGGAGCTGGACGCGCTGCTGGCGTCGAACAGCACGCTCTGCACGGATTCCGGGACCTGCATCTATTGGGCCTTTCGCGGGATACCGGTGCGAGCGCCCGGCGCGTTCTTCGCCACCGTCGACTTCGCCCCCATGGGATGCGGTGTTGCCGGCGCCATCGGCATGGCTCTGGCCCGGCCCGGCGAACGTGTCGTCTGCATCGCCGGCGACGGCGCTTTTCTGATGCATGGCACCGAGGTCTCCACGGCCGTCGCGCAGCGACTCCCGGTCACCTGGGTGGTCTTGAACGACGGGCGGTTGAGCGCCACCACCGCGGTGATCCGCGGGCGCATGGATCCGTCGCCGCTGGCCTCGACCGGCGTCAACGACTTGGCCGCGATGGCCAATGCCCTTGGCGCGCAGGGTATTCGCGTCGACAATGCCGCCGATCTGCGCGCCGGTCTGGAAAAAGCCCTGGTTGCGACCGGCCCGTGTGTGGTCGACATCGCGATCGATCCGGAACTCAACACACCCGAGATAGGAGTCGGAAAATGACACGTGAACCGGTCATCCTCGACACGACCATCCGCGACGGCAGCTACGCGGTCAACTTCGGTTACCGCGATGACGATCTGCGCACCATCATCGGCGATCTCGACGAGGCGGGCATCCCCTATATCGAAATCGGGCACGGTGTCACCATCGGCGCTCCGGCCGCGCAGGGGCGGGCGGCTCAGACCGACGAAGAGTATTTCCGCACCGGTCGCGCCGTGGTGCGCAAGGCGAAACTGGGCGCGGTGATCGTCCCGGCCCTGGCGCCCATCGAGGCGGTCGACCTGGCCGGCGATTACCTCGACTTTCTTCGGATGTGCGTGATCGCCACCGAACTGGACAGCTTCGCGCCGTTTATCGAGCGCGCGCAATCCAGGGGACTGGAGGTTTCGGTCCAGCTGGTCAAGTCTCATCTGTTCGAGCCGCAGGTTTTGGCCGGCGCCGCGACGCGGGCCCGCGATCTGGGCGTGCGAATCGTCTACGTGGTGGACACCACGGGCACGTTCCTGCCCGAAGACGTGCGGCGCTACGTCGAGGCCATCCGCGACGCGACCGATGTCAGCGTCGGTTACCACGGGCACAACAATCTGGGCCTGGCCGTCGCCAACACGCTGCAGGCGTTCGAGGCGGGGGCCGATTTCCTGGACGCGACGCTGATGGGCGTCGGGCGCGGAGCGGGCAACTGCCAGACCGAGTGCCTGGTCGCCGCACTGCAGCGCCGCGGAAAGCTGGCGGGCATCGACGTGGACCGGCTTTTCGACGCGGCGCGATCGGACATGCTGGGACGCGCACCCGACAGCTACGGCATCGATCCGTGGGAGGTCTGCTTCGGATTCCACGGCCTTGATTCGCTGCACGTCGAGCACGTGTGGGCAGCGGCGCAACAGGCCGGCCTCGCGGTGTCCCGCGTGATCCGTCAGATCGCGAAAGATGCTGCCGGGCCATGGCTTTCACCCGACGACATCGATCGGACGGTCGCCGCAATGCGCGGCTGAGGCCGGTGCTTGAAGGAATCCGCCAGTACCACATAAGGGGACATAGATGCGCGTCACTGCAACCGGAGCTCACCCAGCCGCCACCAGAATTCACACCGCTTCCCGAATCGCGCAGCTGTTCGCGCGCAGCGGCCATGCGGTGCGCACGCTGGTCACCGGCAGCTCCGGGCACCTCGGTGAGGCCCTGGTGCGGACGCTGCGCGCCCGCGGCGCCAACGTCGTGGGCCTCGACTCCCGGCCCTCGGAGTACACGAATGTCGTTGGCTCGGTGACGGATTCGGACTTGGTGCGCGAGGTGATGGCCGGGGTGGACGTGGTGTACCACGCGGCGGCCCTGCACAAGCCGCAGCTGGCGTTCGTCGCAGGCCAGGAATTTCTGGACACCAACATCAGCGGCACGCATACCGTGCTGGAAGCCGCGGTCGCCGCGAAGGTGCGCGCCTTGGTCATGACCTCCTCGACAACGGTGTACGGCGACGCGCTGGTCCCGCCGGCCGGCCGGCCCGCCGCGTGGATCGACGAGTCGGTGCCGCCGGTGCCGAAGAACATCTACGGCGTATCGAAGGTCGGCGCGGAGGACCTCTGCCAGTTGGCGCACCGCAACCACGGCCTGCCCTGCGTCGTGCTGCGCGCGTCCCGCTTCTTCGCCGACGGCGACGACATGCCGCAGCTGTACGACGGCCGCAGCGACGACAACATCAAGGCCAACGAATATGCGTTTCGCCGGGTCGCGCTCGAAGACGTCGTCGACGCGCACCTGCGAGCCGCCGCGCGCGCCCCACACCTCGGGTTCGGCCGGTATGTCGTCTCGGCCACCACGCCGTTCACCCGCGAGGACCTCGCGCTGTTGCGCACTGACGCGGCAACGGTTTTCGCCCGGCGGGCACCGCTGGCCGCGCGGGTGTGGCAGCGCCGCGGGTGGCGCTTTCCGGACCGCCTGGACCGGGTGTACGTCAACGCTCGGGCCCGGCACCACCTGGGCTGGCGCCCGCGCTTCGACCTCGACTCCATCGCCGCGCGGGTGGCCAGTGGTGAGCCGGTCCAGACGCCGCTGTCGCTGCAGGTGGGCGCCAAGGAGTACCCGAGCAGTTCCTATCACCTCGGCGTGTTCCAGCCGATGGCTGTGGGGATCTAGGAAGGGCATGCTGTAGTTGCGGTGGCATCCCGCCGGGCCGCGAGGAGGTGTGCCGTGGGCGACCGCGTCGATGCTTCCGGCCTGGTCGTCGGCCACGAGCGTGAGGTGCGGCACCGGCTGCGGCGATGCGTTGCCGCGTTGCGCCGCATGGTCGACGACGGCTGGTTCACCGGCCACCAGGATTCCATCGGCATGGAGGTGGAACTGGATCTGGTGGACCCGCTGGGCCGGCCGCGGCTGGTCAACGACGCTGTCCTGGCCCGCCTCGGCCGCGCGGACATGCAGCACGAGCTCGGCCAGTTCAACGTCGAGCTGAACCTGGCACCCCGCCGGCTACACGGCAGCGTGCTGCGCGACAGCGAACGCGACCTCGCCGAGGTCCTCGACGGATGCCGGGCACGCATCGAGCGGCTGGGCGCCCGGCTGCTCGCGGTCGGCATGTTGCCGACGCTGAGCGCCGAGCAGCTCACCGTCGAGCGCATCTCGCACAACGCCCGCTACGAGCTGCTGACCAGCCGGATGTCGGCCGCTCGGCAGCGGCCGTTCCTGGTGCGCATCCTCGACGGCTGCGAGTCGGTGGAGTTCACCACCGATTCGGTGGCACCCGATGCGGCCACCACCAGCCTGCAACTGCACCTGCGGGTAGCGCCGGACCGGTTCGCCGCCCACTACAACGCCGCCCAGGCGATCGCGGGAGTGCAGGTGGCGGTTGCGGCCAACTCGCCGTACCTGCTCGGCCGCCAGGCATGGCAGGAGACCCGCATCACGCTGCTCGAACAGCTGCTCGACACCCGTCGGCGCGAAGAGGTACGCGCCGGCGCGCCGGCGCGGGTGCGGCTCGGTGACCGCTGGATCGACGACCCCGTCGAGCTGTTCGACGACCTCGTCCGGTTGTTTCCGCCGCTGTTTCCGATGCTGGAGGCCCAGGACCCCGATGCCGCCCTGGAGGCCGGTCAAGCGCCCACCCTGCGGGAGCTGCGGCTGCACAACGGCACCGTGTGGCGCTGGAACCGTCCGGTCTACGACGTCCAGGGCGGGCAACCGCAATTGCGCATCGAAAACCGGGTGCTGCCAAGCGGTCCGACCGCCGTCGACATGGTCGCCAACGCCGCCTTCTACTACGGGCTGATCCGGTCGATCGCCGACAGCACCGACAGCGGCGCGCCGTGGCGGCAGTTACCGTTCGCCGCGGCCGAGCAGAACCTGCATCGCGGGGCCCGCGACGGGCTGGCCGCCCGGCTGCATTGGCAGGGAGGCGAGCAGCCGGTCGAGCGGCTCGCCGGTGAGTGGCTGCTCCCGGCCGCCGCTGCCGGGCTGGATGCCTGGGGCGTCGATGCGGCTGACCGCGACCGCTATCTCGGTGTCGTCGCAGCGCGGGTGCGGACCGGGCAGACCGGGGCGGCCTGGCAGACCGCGGTGGTGCGTCGCCTCGAGGACCGCGGGATGCCGCGCATCACGGCGCTGCACGAGATGACCCGGCGTTATGCCGAGAATGCGCACACCGGCGCTCCGGTGCACGAATGGCCTTGAGCGGGAGCCTAACTCGCCGCCACTGCGGTCGCCGGATGCCGTTGCGCCCAGGGGCGGGCCTCTTCGAGTTGCGCGGCCAGCTGCAACAGGTCACCGTCGGCGCCCAGCCGTCCGACGAACTGCACCCCCAGGGGCAGCCCGTCGTCGGTCCAATGCAACGGCACACTGATGGCGGGCCGCCCGGTCAGATTGGCGAGTTGCGTGTAGGGCACCCAGCCCAGGCTCTCCTGAATCAGTTGATCCAGAATTCCGCTGAGCGCCAACACTTTTCCGGCATGCAGCTTGCTCAGCACCCGGGCCACCGTCTGCAGGCGGGGTGACGTCGCCGTGGCGCCGACCGCAAGGGGTGGCGTGGCCAGGGTCGGGGTCAGGAAGTAGTCGTAGCTCTCGTGGAACGTCGTCAGGGATTGGATGTAGTTGTTAATGTTCTCCAGCGCCTGCATCGGCGCCAGCACGCCGGCGGACCGCGCGAGCTCACACATGCCCAGGGTGTCGGCCTCGAAGTCGCTGTCGCGGGCGCCGATTCGCGCTTTGATGTCGGCGACGTGGCGGTAGAGCTGAGCGAACCAGATGATCAGAAAATCACGCGCCAGGGCGGCGTCGTCGTAGGGCGGCTTGACTTCCTCGACCCGGTGACCGAGGTCCTGCAGCAGCTTGGCCGCGCCGTCGACCGCGGCGACGGCCTCCCGGTGAGGGCTGGGGTTGATTGCCGACGACGTCGAGAAGCCGATCGTGAGGACGCCCGGACGGTTGTTGATGTGTTCGGTGAACGGGACGTCGGGGAGCCGAACCTGGTATCCGGCACGGGGATTGGGTCCGATGATTGCGTCGTAGTGCCCGGCGCTGTCGCGCACTGTGCGGGACACGACGCCCTGGACCGCCATGCCGAACATCGGCTCGCCGGTTTGCGGACCGTACGGCGCCAGCCCCCGGCTGGGTTTGAGGCCGACGAGCCCGTTGCAGGCGGCCGGGATGCGGATCGACCCGCCGCCGTCGTTGGCCCCGGCTGCCGGCACGATCCCGGCGGCGACCGCCGCTGCCGATCCGCCCGACGAGCCGCCCGGCGTGTGCTGCAGGTTCCATGGGTTGCGGGCCGGACCCCAGTACTCGGGCTCGGTCACACCCTTGGCCCCGAACTCCGGGGTGTTGGTCTTGCCGAAGATCACCAGGCCGGCGTCCAGGAACCGCTGCGTGATCAGAGCGTGCCGGTCGGCCACGTCGTTGGCCAGCGACCGGGATCCGGACGAGGTGGGAAAGCCCTGATATTCCTGGTCGAGGTCCTTGATCAGAAACGGCACACCGGCGAATCTGCCGTGCAACCGCGGGTCGGCGGCTTGCCGGTCGGCGACCTCGTCGAGGCGACGAACGATCGCGTTCAACCGCGGATTGACCGCATCGGCACGTTGGCGCGCCAGCGCGAGAAGTTCGGCCGGGGTGAGCTGTTTGCGTTCGACGAGCTCGGCCAGAGCCGTCGCATCCAGTGACAGGTACTCGTCAAGCTGCATTGACCGATCCTACGAGCCGGCCCGCTGCCGCGCGCCGTCCGACTCGAAGCCATGCGTGCGCACTGGTGTTCGCCGCGGCAGGTTTACCCGCCGCCAGAAGGGGTAACCCCGGCGGGTGCAGTGTGCGCATCGGGCAGCGCCACCGTCTGATACCCGCAGCGAGTCAGGGGAGAGCATTGTGGAAAGACTGAGCGGGCTGGACGCCAGTTTCCTATACCTGGAAACCTTCACACAGCCGTTGCATGTGTGCTCGCTGCTGGAACTGGATACTTCGACCATGCCGGGCGGCTACACGTTCGACCGGCTGCGCGACGCGTTGGGGATGCGGATCAAGGCGATGCCGCAATTCCGCGAGAAGCTCGCCGACTCCCGGCTGAATCTGGATCACCCGGTGTGGATAGAGGACGCCGGTTTCGATCTCGACCACCACCTGCAGTGCATCGGTGTACCGGCCCCGGGCGGGCGGGCGGAAGTGGCCGAGACCTGCGCCCAGATCGCCGAGGTGCCGTTGGACCGGGACCGCCCGCTGTGGAAGATGTGGGTCATTGAGGGCCTCGCCGGCACGCCCGCATCCGCGGGTGGCCGAGTGGCGGTGCTGACCAAGGGGCATCACGCCGCGGGGGACGGGGTCATGGGCGCCGACCTGCTGGCGCGGCTGTGCAGCACCGAGCCGGACGCGCCACCGCCGGATGCGGTGCCCGGCCCCGGTGGTGCCAACTGGCTGCAGATTGCCGCCAGCGGGCTGGTGGGCTTTGCCTCCCGATCATGGCGGCTGGCCAACGTGTTGTCGCTGACGGGTGCTTCGCTCGTCGAGACGGCCCGGCGAGCCCGTAGCGGGCGAAGCATGGCACGTCCGTTCGCCGCGCCGCCGACGGCGTTCAATGCCGCCGTCACCGCCCAGCGCAACATCGCGTTTACGCAGCTGGAGCTATCCGACATCAAGCAGGTCAAGAATCGGTTCGGCGTCAAGGTCAACGACGTGGTGATGGCGGTGTGCGCGGGGGCGTTGCGGCGCTGGCTGTTCGACCGCGGCGAACTGCCCAGCAAGCCGCTGGTGGCGATGGTGCCGGTGTCGGTGCGGCAGGCCTCATCGCGGCCCGGTCATAACCAGGTCTCGGGCATGTTCTCCCGGCTGGAGACCCACATCGCCGACCCGGGCCGGCGGTTGCAGGCCATCGCACAAGCGAACTCGCGCGCCAAGGACCACAGCTCGGCGATCGGAGCCACGCTGCTGCAGGACTGGGCGCAGTTCGCCGACCGGGCAGTGTTCGGTACCGCGATGCGGCTTTACCCCAAGATCCCGCTGACTCATTCACCGGTGCATAACCTGATCGTCTCCAATGTGGCCGGCCCGCAGGGCACGCTGTACTTCCTGGGCGCACGGCTGACGGCGATATATCCGCTTGGGCCGATTTTTCACGGCTGCGGGCTCAACATCACCGTCATGTCGCTCAACGACAAACTTGATCTCGGCATCATTTCCTGCCCGAAGCTGCTGCCCGATCTGGCGGACCTCGCCGACGACTTCACCGCCGCGCTGCAGGAACTGCTCGCCGCTTCACCGCCCGGCTGACGCCGCGACGGGTACGCGGGCGGCGAATAGCACTGCGGCACAGCCGATCTTATGAGACCGTCGTGCCGGTCGACATCTGGATGCGCCCTCCGATGTGGGTGCCGATGCGGTAGGGCAATCCGGCGCTGAGTAGAGGGTCGCGGCTGGCGTCGCTGACGCTGTGGTCGGCGAGAGTGCAGATATCAGTGAATAATGTTGAGCTGAAATCTATTTCGGCTCGGCTCGCCCCGGCGATGACCGGCGTGGGAGCGGCGCGCCGCGCGACGACGGCAGGTAGCTTCCCCTGCAGGGTCTGGCGATCCAGGCACCCCTCACCGGTGATGATGACGTCGACGTCGGCCAGGCGCCGCTGAAAACCGACGGTCGCCCCTTCTGCAAAGCGAAAAGCACAGCGGCACAGTCGGGCCCGGTCAGCGGGCTGGTGACATCACCGGCCACGACCAGCTCGACCCCGCTCAGGTCGACGGCGCGCGAGGCGTCCACCCGACGAATTCGGTTGAGGGCGTGGGCCTGCGGTGGCCGGCAGGCTGCCCTTGAACTTATCAGGTGCGACGAGTGCCCGCATGCTGCATTCCGGGTCCGACGAGTATCGGTTCGGTGTCCCGGCGTATCGGACGAGTACGGCTGCCGGCGAGCACTTTTCGAGCCTGATCAACGTCGAGCTCGCGGTTCCACTTGGCCACGAACAGGGTGGCTACCGCGTTACCGATGAAGTTGACCAGGGCTCGGCACTCGGCCATGAATTTGTCGATCCCGAAGATCAGCATGATGCCGGAGGCCGGGATGTGGCCGACGGTGCTCAGTGTCGCGGTCAGCGCGATGAACCCGCCCCCGGCCGTGCCGGCCGCGCCCTTGGACGTCAGCAACATGACTGCGAGCAAACCGATTTGCGCACCGATGCTCAGGCGGGTGTTGGTCGCCTGGGCGATGTAGACCGCGGCCAGGGAGAGATAGATCGCCGCACCGTCGAGGTTGAACGCGTAACCGGTCGGCACGATCAGCCGCACGGTGGCCGCACTGACCCCGGCGTGTTCGAGCTTGCGCATCAATCCGGGCAGTGCGGGCTCGGGGCTGGAGGTGCCCAGGACCAGCAACAACTCCGCACGCAGGTAGCTCAGCAGGTGAAAGATGTTGAGCCGCAAACACGCCATCACCGAACCGAGCACGACCACCACGAACAGCGCGGACGTGACGTAGAACAGCACGACCAGGCCGGCCAGGCTGGTCAGCATGTGGACGCCGCATCCGCCGGTCGCAACGGCCATTGCCCCGAAAGCCCCGAGCGGCGCCAGCTTCATGAGGTAGGACAGCACCTTGAAGACGACCGCGGTCAGTCGGTTGACGGCGTCGAGCACCGGGCCGCCGATCTGGCCGACCGCGTTGAGCGCCACCCCGAAAAGCACGGCGAGAAAGATGATTTGCAGGACGTCACCGTCGACGAACGGGCCCACCACGCTGCTGGGAACGAGGTGGCTGAGCAGCTCCCACCCGTGCTTGCCCGCGGTGGTCGGTTTTGACCCCGGGTAGCCGGCGGGAATCTTGCCCGGGTCGGCGTTGACGCCGTCGCCGAGCCGGAACACGTTGATCGCCATCAGCCCGGTGACCATCGCGACGATCGTCCCGGCCTGGAAGTAGGCCAGCGCTTTGACACCGGTCAGTCCGACCTTGCGCAGGTCCGCGACGCCGGCGATACCCCCGACGATGGTGAGGAACACGATGGGCCCGATCAGCATTTTCATCGCGGCGACGAATGTGGTGCCGATCGGTTCCATCGCCACACCGGCGGCCGGCGCCAGCCAGCCCAGCACGATGCCCGCACCGATGGCGACCAGCACCCAGAAGTACAGCTGTCGGTACCACGGCGTCGTCCCGTATGCCGTCATGACAGTGGTCAGGCCGCGCTGAGAACCGGTGCCAGCGCGGCGATCACCGCGTCGGCCATCTCGTCGGTGCTGGCCGTGCCGCCGATGTCGCGGGTCAATACGCCACGGCCGGTGGCGATTTCGATCGCCGAGTCGACGCGGCGAGCCTCGTGATGCAGCCCGAAGTGGTCGAGCATCATTGCGGCACTGGCGATCGCGCCGATGGGGTTGCTGATCCCGCGACCGGCGATGTCGGGCGCCGAACCGTGCACGGGTTCGAACATGCTGGGGAAGCGCCGTTCCGGGTTGAGGTTGGCGCTGGCGGCCACGCCCAGGCTGCCGGCCAGCGCCGAGCCCAGATCCGAGAGGATGTCGGCGTTGAGGTTGGACGCCACGACCACCGACAGATCTTCGGGATGCAGCACGAACTTGGCGCTCATCGCGTCCACCAGCACGCTCTCGTGCGCCACGTCGGGATAGTCCCGGGCGACCCGCGCAAAGACCTTGTCCCACAACACCATTCCGTATTGCTGGGCGTTGGACTTGGTGACGCTGGAGACCTTCTTCACTCGGCGGGTGCGGGCCAGGTCGAATGCGAACCGGATGATGCGTTCGCAGCCCTTGTCGGTGAACATGGCGGTTTGCAGGGCTACCTCGTTGCCCGGGCCGCGACCGCTGAGGTTGCGCCCGCCCAGTCCCGCGTACTCGCCTTCGCTGTTTTCCCGCACGACCACCCAGTCCAGGTCGTGGTCGTCGGCGTTGCGCAGCGGTGAAACCACGCCGGGCAGGAACTTGACCGGGCGGACGTTGGCCCACTGGTCGAAATTCTGGGTGATGTTCAGCCGCAGTCCCCACAGGCTGATGTGGTCGGGCACGTCGGGCCAGCCCACCGCGCCGAAATAGATGGCGTCGAACGCCCGCAGGGTTTCCAGCCCGTCGGCGGCCATCATCCGCCCGGTCCACTCGTAATACTCACAGCCCCAAGGGAACTCGGTCCACTCGAAGGTATACAGGCCTGACTGTGTCGCCAGGGTGTCCAGGACCCGTCGGCCCGCGGCGACGACTTCCTTGCCGACGCCGTCGCCGGGAATCGCGGCGATCTTGAAAACCTGCCGTGTCTGCCCTGTCTGCCCTGCCATGGGAAGCCTCCGTTGCTGACTCTGTGGTTGCTACACAGTCCATTAGCGGGACGCCGGCCGGTGCGCGTCCAAGACCAAGTTGCGATCGGTGGTATAGGCTTCGCCTATCGAAGCTGATCAGAGGAATGGCCATGGATGTCAGGCAGCTCAAGTTTTTCCTGGCGGTCGTCGACTACGGCGGCATTGGCAGGGCGGCCGAACAGCTGATGATCGCCCAGCCGTCGCTGTCGCAGGCCATCGCCGGCTTCGAACGTGAGCTGGGCATGCCGCTGTTTCACCGGGTCGGGCGTGGGGTGGTGCTCTCCGACGCCGGTAAGGCGCTGGTGGGTCCGGCCCGGGTGGTACTCCGCGATATCGACGAGGCAACAGCCGTCATGCGGGAGCTGAAGGGACTGCGTGGTGGTCGGGTCGATCTGATCACCATGCCGTCGCCGGGAATGGAGCCGCTGACAACGATTTTGGCCGCTTTTGCCGGCGACCATCCGGACGTCGCCGTCAACGTCGAGGCCGGCTTTACTCCGCAAGAGATTCTGGACAGCGTGCGCAGCGGCGCAACCGAGATCGGGGTGCTGGGAGCGGCCGAACCCACGCGCACTTCCGATCTCGACGTCGTCGCGCTGGAACGTCAAGCGCTGGTACTGATTTCGCGTCTCGATGATGACGAGCCGGGTGGCCCGACGGTGCGGCGCGAAGACTTGGCCGGGTGCCGGCTGATCGTGTCCCAGCGCGGCTCGTTGATGCGTGCGCTTGTCGATGATGTCCTGGCCGAAGGCATCCCGGCCACCATCGTCGCCGAGGTTGCGCACCGCACCTCAATGCTGCCGATGGTGCTCAACGGGATCGGCCGGGCTGTGATGCCGTCGTCGTGGACCCGGGTGGCGCAGCGCGCCGGCGCACGAGTGCAGCGCATCGTTCCGGAGGCCTACCTGTACGTGGCAGCCGTCAGCCGTCGCAGCCACGTGACCGCCGGCGCCACCGCGCTGATGGATACGGCGCGCCGCTACAGCGAGCTGGCACCGGAGCCGACGAAATTCTAGCGGGGTGCACCTTGGCACGCGCCGGCTGGGCTGGTGATCGAACATCAAATACCTTGGTGCCCTGTGATTGTCGATCTCCGCCGGGATGACCGGCGGTCGCACCGCAGGCATCGCTGAAGCCCGGCGATCGGTCTGCGCACTCATGAGCACTAGGGCCTGTTCAACAAAGGTACAAATCCCCTATCGGGATGGGTGTCGCGCCAACGAAACTGTACGTCGCTGGCCGCACGCACGTGGAGGTGTCAGATGTCGTTTGTGATCACGGCCCCGGAGACCATGACGGTGGCAGCAACAGATCTCGCGAACATCGGCTCCGCGATCGGTTCGGCCAATGCGGTGGTGGCTGCGCCCACGACAGGGGTGCTGGCTGCGGGCGCCGACGAGGTGTCAGCGGCGATCTCCGGATTGTTCAACGCGTACGCCCGGGAATTTCAAGCCCTGAGCGCCCAGGCCGCGACATTCCATGAGCGGCTGGTGAGCTTGTTGAATGGCGGCGCGGCAGCATATCTCGGCACCGAGATCGCCAACGCCGAGCAGGCGTTGATCAGCGCGGTTAATGCGCCCGCGCAGACCTTGCTGGGACACCCGTTGATCCCGACCGGCGGCGCCTCGGCGGTCGGACAAGGCGTCGGTGCGATCATGGCCGCCGGACGGGGTGCGGTCGATGCGGCTGCCGGGGCAACCGCGGCGTTGGCAGCGGAGGCGACTCCGGGCATTGCGGGCCCGTACCAGGACCTCATTGCGAATACATCCGCCAACCTGCAAAGCCTCGGCAGCACCTGGGCTACCAACCCGGCACCGTTCTTGCGCCAGATCGTGGCCAACCAGATGGCATACGGTCAGACGATCGCCACGTCGCTGCAGAACGCGGCTCAACACCTCGGTACCGCGCTGTCTGACCCGTCGGCGCTGAATCATGTTGTGACGGACCTATTCCCGATCGCTGCCATTCCCGCGCAGATCCAGCAAAACCTCGTCAATATCGGGACCACACTCACCAAGGTGACGCCGGCGGTGGCCCTCGCGGCGTTAGGTCCCCCGCTGAGCACCCTCGAGGGATTCGGGACCGCCGTGGCGGCCTTTACCGGCGCGGTGCAGACCGGAGATGTCGCGGGAGCATTAGGAGCGTTGATCGATGCTCCCGCATTCGTCGCCAATGGCTTCCTCAACGGCGAAGTGACACTACCCTTGTTCCTACCGCTTGGCCTGGGACTTGTGGTGCTTGATATCCCCTTCGACGGGATTCTTGCTCCGCCACACGCCATGACAGGGACTCTGGTGTGGTTCTTGCCGCCGCTTGTGGACGATATCTCCGGTCCGCCCGTCAGCGGCATTCTTCCCACCCTGATGAACGTTGTGCCGCAACAACTTGCGCTGGCGATCACCCCGGCGTAGTCGTCTGAGGATCCGCCGGCAGCGCGCATGGTCATGCCGCAGTTGTCACGGTGCGCTCGGTAAACGAGCACAAGGCCGGCTCCATTTTTTCGATACCCGCGTGTTTTCCGGTGTCGGGCCCCATGATGACTAGTACGCGATAGCACGAGGGGTAGGCGATGTCGTTTGTGCTGGTAGGGCCGGACATGGTGGCGACGGCCGCCGCGGATGTGGCGCGCATCGGTTCGGCAGTGAGTGTGGGCAATTTGGCGGCGGTCATTCCGACGACCGAAGTCGCGGCAGCGGCCGCCGACGAGGTGTCGGCGGCCATTGCGGCGCTGTTCGGCGCGCACGCCCAGGAGTATCAGGCGGCGGCGGCGCAGGCAGCGACGTTTCACGAGCAGTTCGTAGCCACCTTGAGCGCGGCGGCGGCATCGTATGCCAGTGCCGAGGCGACCGTCGCGGGCGCTCTGGTTTCAGCGGTTTCCGACGGATTCCAGACAGGGGTCTACGGTCCCGTCCGCAACGCCGGCCAAGCGTGGATCACCAGCCCGTTCGGCCAAGTGCTCGACCCGGTCATCAATGCGCCCACCCACCTGCTGTTGGGGCGTGACCTGATCGGCAACGGAACTGCCGGCACCGCGGCAAATCCCACCGGCGGCGCCGGCGGGGTGCTGTTCGGCGACGGCGGGGCCGGCTATACGCCGACCGGCGGTCCCGGAGCTGTAGCCGGCGGTCGAGGCGGGAATGCCGGATTCATCGGCAACGGCGGCCCCGGCGGCGACGGCTTTGGCGGCGGGCCGGGCGGCATGGGCGGCACCGGCGGACTGCTGATGGGCAACGGCGGCATCGGCGGTACCGGCGGTGTCAGCGGTGCGGGCGGCCAGGCGTTATTGTTCGGCACCGGCGGCCTCGGCGGGCCCGGCGCGCCGAGTGGTCGCGGCGGGCTGTTCATCGGCGAGCCCGTCAACGTCGGGAATTGGCTGCACCCCGGCAGCGGCAACGAGCAGTCGATCGTCATCGACTTCGTGCGGCACGGGCAGACCACGGCCAACGCGGCGGGATTGATGGACACGGCAATACCGGGAGCCAATCTCACCGCGGTGGGCCAGCAACAGGCAATAGACATCGCCAATGTGCTTGCGCCGCAGGGCCCCTTCGCCGGACTGTTCGACTCGCAACTGGTCCGCACGCAGCAAACCGCCGCGCCGTTGGCCACCATCCTCGGGATGACCCCGCAGGATTTGCCGGGGCTCAACGAGATCAATGCCGGCATTTTCGAAGACTTTCCGCAGATAAGTCCCGCGGGCCTGCTGTATCTGGTCGGCCCGATGGCATGGACGTTCGGATTCCCCATCGTGCCGATGCTCAACCCGGGCTCCATCGACTTCAACGGAGTGGTCTTCGGCCACACCTTCAACGGCGCGGTGCAAACGATGTACGACACCGCGCTGGCGAACCCGGTGCCGGCGGCGGACGGCAAGGTCACCGTGGTGTCCTACTCCAGCGCCTTCACCATCGGCGTCGGGACGATGATGGGCGTCGACAATCCGAATCCGCTGCTCATCCTCACCCACCCACTGCCCAACACCGGCGTTGTCGTGGTGCAGGGCAATCCCACGGGGGGCTGGACGATGGTCAGTTGGGACGGGATGCCGGTCGCGCCGGCGTCGTTACCGACCGAGCTGTTCGTCGACGTGCGTAACCTCATCACCGCGCCGCAGATTGCCGCTTTCGACATCGGCTGGTCGCTGTTCACCGGCGACCCGGCGACGATCGTGAACGCGGTCCGGACCGGGATCGACGAGGTCGGCACCGCGGTGGTGCAGTTCCCCGTCGCGGTGGCCACCGACCTGATCGACGCCGTGTGCTGATCCGGACCTGCTTCATAGCTGGAGCCACCTGCTGGCATCAGCGCGCGTCCGCAGCGCGCGGCCGTCATCAACAGCTAGCTGCTCGGACGCACCTCGGTCCGCCGATGGTCGCCGGCACGACTTCATTGACGACGTCCTGAAAGGCATCCGATGTCGCCTGTGTGGCGACAACTCGGCATTCGCTGCCTCCGCCGTCGGTGGGCCGGGCGGTGACGGCGGTAACGGCGGCTACGCCAACTTCATCGGGAACGGCGGCCCCGGCGGTGACGGTGGCACCGGTGGGACCGGCTTCACGAACGGGGTGGGCGGCTATCTGGGTGGACGCCCTGGAAACAATGAGCGGCCGCACCCATCACCAGCCCGCACGCCGGGCACCCCATCCATCATCATGTCGCCGGACCGTACGTCCGTGGACCCAGATAAGGCTGGGCGCCGGCACGCCACGCTTGCTGTCTTCGACCCCTCAGCACTCACGGAGGCGTCACATGATTTGAACCGCAACGTCTTTGCCTCGCTCCGCGCCGACCCAGTATGCGGCGGATCCTGGTCGGCCTCGAGGTCGTTCGTCCTCGCTGCGCTGCGGGCGCTCCACCTCGACCCCGACTGCGGTCCACCGCCCCTCAACACGGAGCGGGGAGCACGGGCCAAACAACAACGACCAACCCGGATCCACCTTTACGGGGGTCCCCAACACAGATAAGGGGGAAGGGGAACCGGGTCTGCTCTGCGGACACCGCGCCCCTGACTGCCAATGCAGATCCGCCAGCACCTGGGAGATGCGAAAAGCGCCAACAAACCGGCTGTCATCCTGCATCCGTCCGGGACCATCGTGACCTTTGCAGACCTGGAAGCCCGGGCCAATCGACTAGCGCACCGATTCCGTCGGGCGGGGCTGCGGGAAGGCGACGTCGTCGCCATTCTGATGGAGAACAACGAACACATCCACGCGGTCATGTGGGCGGCACGCCGCAGCGGCCTGTACTACGTGCCGGTCAACACCCACCTGGCCCCGGCCGAGGCGGCCTACATCGTCGACAACAGCGGCGCCAAGGCGATCCTCGGGTCCGCGGCGCTTCGCGACACCTGCGCGGGTCTGGCCGGCCATCTTCCCGCAGGCCTGCCGGAGCTGCTGATGATCGCCGACGGCGACCTGGCGGGCTGGGAGCGATACCCGGAATGCGTTGCCGGCCAACCCGGCACACCGATCGACGACGAACGTGAGGGCGACCTGCTGCAGTACTCGTCGGGAACCACTGGCCGGCCCAAGGGAATCAAACGTGAATTACCCCATGTTCCACCGGATCAGGCGCCGGGGATGATGTCGGCGCTGATCGATTACTGGATGGACCGCGATTCGGTCTACCTGAGCCCGGCGCCGCTCTACCATACCGCCCCGTCGGTGTGGTCGATGAGCGCCCAGGCCGGCGGTATCACCACCGTGGTGATGGAGAAGTTCGATCCCGAGTCGGCGCTCGACGCCATTCAGCGCTACCGGGTGACGCACGGCCAGTTCGTACCGGCGATGTTCACCAGAATGCTGAAACTGCCTGATTCGGTGCGTAATTCGTACGACGTGTCCAGCCTGAAGCGGGTGATGCACGCCGCGGCGCCGTGCCCGGTCGAGATCAAGAAGCAGATGATCGACTGGTGGGGACCGATCGTCGACGAGTACTACGCGTCCTCCGAAGCCGTCGGATCCACGCTGATCACCGCCGAGGATTGGCTGGCGCACCCCGGTTCGGTCGGCAAGCCGATGCAGGGCGCGGTTCATATCCTGGGCCCCGACGGCAACGAACTCCCGCCGGGCCAGCCGGGTGAGATCTATTTCGAGGGTGGGTTCTCCTTCGAATACCTCAACGATCCGTCGAAAACCGCTGCGTCGCGCGACAAGCACGGCTGGGTGACGGTGGGCGACATCGGCTATCTCGACGACGAGGGCTACCTGTATCTGACAGACCGGCGCCATCACATGATCATCTCCGGCGGCGTCAACATCTACCCGCAGGAAACCGAAAACGTGTTGGTGACGCACCCGAAAGTGCTCGACGCCGCGGTTTTCGGTGTTCCCGACGGCGAGATGGGACAGCGGGTGATGGCCGCGGTGCAGACCGTCGACCCGGCTGACGCAACCGAGGAATTCGCTGCTGAACTGCTGGCGTGGTTGCGGGATCGCCTGTCGCACTTCAAATGCCCCAAATCCATCGCTTTCGAGGCGAAGTTGCCACGCACCGACACCGGCAAGCTCTACAAGGACGGGCTGATCGAGAAGTATTCGGCCTGACCGATGCTCCGTGTAGTTGACCTGTCGATCCCCGCGGATGAGCGGGACGTGGGTGTGGCGTCGCCACCCGGCGTGATCGTCGCCCACGGCTCGCCTACGGATGAATTCTGGCTGGAAACAGCGACTTTCACGCTGACTGACCAGCCATGTGGCGATCGCCGGGTGGTCACCGTGGCGTCGGTGTCCGAGGCGTTGGCGGACGTGACGCGGCGCTGCCGGCACTGGCCGCAGGCCAGCGCCATGTGCAACGACGTGCTGCGGGCCCTGGATCCCGCCGGTGCGACGCTGGCCGGCGTGGTCACCGAATCACTGGCGTATTCGACCCTGCAGGCCGGACCGGAGTTCGCACGCTGGCTCGACGATCGCGGCCCGGCCGCCGTTCCGGGCACGGCCGACGCGGTGCTCGTGGACCGCGACAAGGACACCCTGCGGATCCGGTTCAACCGGCCACGCCGACACAATGCGTTCTCCACCGATGTGCGCGCCGCGCTGCTGGAGGCGTTGACCGTAGCCCGGCTGGACCCGTCGGTCACCGGAATCGTGTTGAGCGGCAACGGCCCATCGTTTTGCAGTGGTGGCGACCTCGCCGAGTTCGGCGCCTTTGCCGATCCGGTAAGCGCGCACTTTGCCCGCACCCGGCATAGTCCAGCGCTGGTGCTCGACGAACTCAGAGCCAGGCTTGGCCGGGCATGCCGGGCCGAGGTCCACGGGCGGGTGCTGGGCAGCGGGCTGGAGATGGCGGCGTTCTGCGGATGGGTTGTGGCCCGGCCCGATTCGGTGTTCGGGCTGCCCGAACTGAGCCTCGGGCTGATCCCCGGCGCCGGTGGCACCGTCAGCATTACCCGACGGATCGGACGCTGGCGCACGGCATATCTGGTGCTCTCCGGCCGAACCATCGACGCCGCGACCGCCCTGGCCTGGGGCCTGGTGGACGCCATCTCGGCAGCCACCGGTTAGGCGCAAACCCGTTGGCGCACAACGTTGGAACGCCTCGATCAGTAGCCGGAATAGGTGGTGATGGTGGAAGGCATGTTGTGATCGACCGACACCGCCACAGCAATCAGGATCACGTAAATCACCCCGACGATCACACCAATGACCGCCCCGGCGATCGCGCTGATGATGGCCCACTTCTTGGCGTTGGCGGACGCGGCCTGCGCCTCGGCGTAGCGGCCTTGGGCCCACAGCCCGGAGACCTTGGTGGAGTACACGATCGACACGATGCCGAACGGCAGGCAGCACAAGATGGTGGCCAGAATCGCCCAGACGAGGTAGTTGTCCGGCTCGGGTGCGTAACCGGGTTGCGGGGCCGGCCAACCGGGTTGCGGTTGTTGACCCTGCCAGCCCGGCTGCTGGCCCTGCCACTCGGGGGAACCTCCGTACGGCCCTGGCGGATAACTCATGGCTGCCCTCCTTTGGTGCCTACCCTTGGGTTCCCTGGGCGAAGTCAGGCAAATATACAGCACCGGTCGCCGACATATCGGCTAGATGCCGCCCCGGGCCACCAGTTGTCCGGCGATCACATTGCGCTGGATCTCGTTGGTGCCTTCGCCGACGATCATCAGGGGCGCATCGCGAAAATAGCGTTCGACGTCGTATTCGGTTGAGTAGCCGTAGCCGCCGTGAATGCGCACCGCGTTCAACGCGATCTCCATCGCCACCTCGGAGGCGAACAGCTTGGCCATCCCTGCCTCCATGTCGCAGCGCTGGCCGCTGTCGTAGCGCTCGGCGGCGTAGCGGGTCAGTTGGCGTGCCGCGGTGAGTTTGGTTGCCATATCGGCCAGATAGTTGCCGACGGCCTGATGCTTCCAAATCGGCTGACCGAAGCTCTCCCGCTGCTGGGCATAGGCGAGCGCGTCTTCCAGTGCCGCGGTCGCCACCCCCAGGGCGCGGGCCGCCACTTGGATGCGGCCCGTTTCGAGGCCCTTCATCATCTGCGAAAAGCCTTCCCCCATACGGCTTCCCAACACTGCCGACACCGGCACCCGGTAGTCGTCGAAGGACAACTCGCAGGACTCGACGCCCTTGTAGCCCAGCTTGGGCAGGTCCCGCGACACCGTCAGGCCCGGTCCGGGCTGGACCAGCACGATCGAGATCCCCTTATAGCGCGGTAGGGCAGTGGGATCGGTCTTGCACAGCAACGCGATCAGCCCGGAGCGGCGCGCGTTGGTGATCCAGGTCTTGGCGCCGTTGATCCGCAAGCCGCCGGAGCCCTGCGCGGAGCCCTGCGCGGGATCCGGCAGCGCGGTGGTCGACATGTTCTGCAGGTCGGAGCCGCCGCCGGGCTCGGTGAGCGCCATGGTGGCCCGCAGCTCGCCGGTGGCCATCGGCGGCAGATAGGCCGTCTTCTGCTCTTCGGTGCCGAACAGCGTCAGCAGCTTGGCCACGACGGTGTGCCCGCCCATCGCCCCGGCCAGGCTCATCCAGCCCCGGGCCAGCTCCTGGGTGACCTGCACATAGCACGGCATCGACACCGGCGACCCGCCGTACTCTTCGGGGACGGCCAGGCCGAAGATACCGATCCGCTTCATCTGCTCGATCCACGCCTCGGGGTAGGCGTTGGCGTGTTCCACCTCGCGGACGCTCGGTCTCACGTCGCGGTCGATGAAGGCCCGAACGGTGTCGACCAGCATCGCTTCTTCGTGATTCAGCTCATTGCTCACCCGTGCCATATTGACCCTCGCTTTGACCGGCTGCCAGCATGTGGCGTTGTGACATACGCGGACACTCGCCCGGGCGGGCCCTACTTCGACGACCTCTCGCTAGGCCAGACATTCGACTGGGCGCCGGCGATGACGCTGTCGTCGGGGCTGGCCGCGGCCCATCAGGCGATCGTGGGTGACCGGCTGCGGCTGTCCCTGGACGCACAGCTGTGCGCGGCGGTGGTCGGCGCATCCGCACCCCTGGCGCACCCGGGCCTGGTCTGCGACGTGGCGATCGGGCAGTCGACCCTGGTGACGCAGCGGGTCAAAGCCAACCTGTTTTACCGTGGCCTGACGTTTCACCGATTCCCGGTGATCGGCGACACCGTCTACACCCGCACCGAAGTGGTCGGGTTGCGCGCCAATACGGCCAAACCGGGTCGTGCCCCAACCGGACTGGCGGCGCTGCGGATGACGACCGTCGACCAGGCCGATCGGTTGGTGCTCGACTTCTACCGGTGCGCCATGTTGCCGGCCGGCCCGGATTGGCGGCCTGACGGCGCCCCCGACGATGACGTGTCCACCATCGGCGCCGGGGTGACCGGACCGCCCGTCGACCCCACCAGCGGCTGGGACGCCGAGGCGTTCCGCAGTAGGGTGCCCGCTCCGCACTTCGACGACGGCATTGCGGGTTCGGTCCTGCACAGCACCGCCGACCTGGTCAGCAGCGCCCCCGAGCTGGCTCGGCTTACCCTCAATATCGCGGCAACACACCATGATTCGCGGGTCGGCGGGCAACGTCTGGTCTACGGCGGGCACACCATCGGGCTGGCGTTCGCGCAGGCCTGCCGATTGCTGCCGAACCTGGTGACGGTGCTGGGCTGGGAACACTGCGACCACACCGGGCCGGTGCGCGAGGGCGACACCCTCTACAGCGAACTGCACGTCGAGTCCGCCCGGCCCACCGGGAACGGCGGGGTGCTGGGGCTGCGGTCGCTGGTCTACGCCGCCGGCGACGCGGACGAGCCGGACCGGCAGGTGCTGGACTGGCGGTTCACCGCGCTGCAGTTCTGAACCGCCGCGCGCGCATTACGCTCGGCTGGGTGAGCTGCACCCTGGCCAGGTGGGGGAGTAGCGGGCTGGCCTACCTGACCGGTCTGCCCGGCGGGCCGCCCGACTTCTCCCGCGCCAACGTGTTGCGCCGGGCCGAGGCGCTCGCCGCCAATGCGGCCACACTGCTGACCGGGCGGGCCGGGTTGCTGGGACTGACCCGCCGGGGCCGGGTGTCGGCCGGCGGAGCCACCCGGTTGCTCGCGGCCGCCGACGGCTGCCTCGCGATCACGTTGTCGCGCCCCGACGACGTCGCCGCCGTTCCGGCGCTGCTGCAGGTCGATCGGCTGCCCGAAGACCCCTGGCCCGCCATCCAGCGGTGGGCCGCGACGTCGCGCGCGTCCACGATCCTCGAGCGGACCCAGCTCCTCGACATCCCCGCCGCGGGACTCGGTGAGGCAACGGCCGCACCGCCGCGGATTCGTCGCGCCGGGCCGCGCGGCGCTGCGCGCGGACCGGCCGGCCTGCTCGTCGCCGACCTGTCGTCGATGTGGGCCGGTCCGCTCTGCGGGCAGCTGCTGGCCCGAGCGGGCGCGACTGTCGTGAAAATCGAAAGCCCGAGCCGCCGTGACGGCACCCGAGCCGGCGACCGCTCCTTCTTCGACTGGATAAACGGTGAAAAGCTCTCGTACTGCCTCGATTTCGACGAACAGGCTGACGAGCTGCGACAGCTATTGACCGTCGCGGACATCGTGATCGAGGGTTCACGGCCCATTGCGTTGGCGCGACGACGCCTCGGGCCCGACCACATTGCGCCGCGGCCCGGGCGAATCTGGTTGCGCGTCAGCGGCTATGGCGAACAGTCCGGACGGCCGGCCTTCGGTGACGATGCCGCGGTGGCCGGTGGACTCGTCGGATCCGCTGCCGACGGGCCGGTGTTCTGTGGCGACGCCATCGCCGACCCGCTGGCCGGCATCGAGGCAAGCCGGGCGATCACCGAATCGCTGGGGCGCGGCGGCGGCGAACTCATCGACGTATCACTGGCAGCCGTCGCCGCCGGCTACGCCGCACTACCACTGACGGCATCGGCATCGACCTACCCGATTCGGCCACCGTCGCCGCCGCCGCCGTGCGGGGCCGCTGCCGAACTCGGCGCCGACAACGACGCCGTGCGCCGTCTGGTCGATCAAAGACGCGCGCTGCCATGCTGATTCGGCGGGCCACCTTGCTGGACGGGACGAGAGCCGATGTCCGGGTGGACGCCTTGATCGACGAGGTCGGCGACGGCCTGGTCGCGGCGCCGGGTGAACGGGTTCTCGACGCAGCCGGCGGGACGGTGCTGCCCGGCCTGCACGACCACCACGTGCACCTGCGCTCGGCGGCCGCGGCTCTGGATTCGCTACTCGTCGGGCCACCCGCCGTTTGCACCAAAGCGGTTCTGGTACAGGCACTGTCGGAGGCCAGGCCGAGCTCCGACGGGTGGCTCCGCGCGATCGGCTATCACGAATCCGTCGCCGGGCGGTTGGACCGCAACGTGCTCGATGCACTGGTGCCCGATATTCCGGTGCGCATCCAGCATCGCAGTGGTGCCCTGTGGATCCTCAACTCCGCGGCACTGGCCCGCATTGGCCTGGCCGGCCACCCCGATGGTCGGCTGCCCAGCGCCGCTTCCGATTGGCCGGACGGGTTGCCGCGGCGCGAAACCGACCTCGTGCGACTGAGTGACCGGCTCACCTCGATGGGCGTCACCGGAGTCACCGACGCCACCCCGGATCTGGGCGCCGACGACACGGAGTCGCTGCTGACCGCGCATCGCCGCGGCGAATTCCAGCCGCGGGTGCGGTTTTTGGCGCCAGGCAAGAAGATCCTGCACGACGACCGGCTGGATCTGGACGCCCTGACTGCCTGGATCACCGGCTGCCACCACGCCGGCCGCCCGGTGGCCGTGCACTGCGTGACCGCGGCTCAGCTGGTGGTGACCATCGCGGCGCTGCGCGGCGCCGGCAGCCATCCGCTCGATCGGATCGAGCACGCCGCCGTGGTGCCCGACGACAACCTGGCCGACCTGCGCGATCTCGGGGTGACCGTGGTGACTCAGCCCAATTTCGTTGCCGAGCGCGGTGATCAGTACCTTGCCGAGATCCCGGCCGTCGAGCATCATCAGCTCTGGCGAGTCGCGTCGTTCCTGAAAGCGCAAGTGCCGGTGGCATTGTCGACCGATATGCCGTTCGGTCTCGGCGACCCGTGGGCGGCCATGCGCGCCGCGGTGCATCGCGCGACATCCGGCGGGGCGGTGCTCAATCCCGATGAATGCGTTCCGGCGCGAACAGCTTTGACAATGTTTCTGGGTCACCCGGATGAGCCCGGGCGGGTGCGCACGGTTGCGGCGGGGCAACCGGGAGACCTGTGCGTGCTGTCGCAGCCGCCCGCAACGGCGTTGGCTCAGCTGGACGCCGGCCTGGTGACCGCAACCATCATTGGCGGCGAGATCGCCTATACCAGCGGTCCGGATTACCCGCGAGCGTAACGTCGCGGCGAAAATCCAGGATCCCACAACCGATAGCGCGCGTCGGCGGCGGCCGCGGAACTGCGGTCATCGAGCATCGGGTAGGTCAGCAGCTGAAATACCGGCGCGATTTCGCCGCGGTCGCGCGCCAGCAGGGCCAGCGCCGCGGCAAGACCGCCGCCCGCGCTGGCGCCGCCGATAGCGATCCGGCGCGGGTCCACCGCGGGCAGCGCGGCCAGCCAGCGCAGCGCCGAGTAGCAGTCTTCCAACGGCGCGGGGTAGGGGTGCTCGGGTGCCAGCCGGTACTCCACCGAGGCGACGGTGATGCCCAGCGTCCGGGCGAACCGGCGGCACAGCCGGTCATCCTGGGCGGCCTTGCCCAGCACATATCCGCCACCGTGAATCCACAGCAGGGCGGGTGTCGGCTCGGTGACACCGTGCCCCGGTAAAGCCGGACGCCGGCACCCGAGCCCAGCGTGATCACCTCGACATCGCCGGGCGTCGCGCGGCCGGTCAGCGCGATTAGCGCCCGGATTGCCGGCAATGTCCGGGGACCGACCAGTCGTCGTGGTGCGAAGCGGGCGGTTCGGCGCAGATCCGGATGGACGACGTCACCGTTGGCGCGCACCTACCCAGTATGTGCCCGGTCGCGGGCGCACGAGGTGGCGGCGGAGTTTCTGCCAAACGCTGAGTCCTTGCTGACCGTTCGGACACGGCAAGCCGTCGCTCTTGGCGAACTTTGGTGTAGCCGACCGGGGAACCGGGTACTGGTGGAGGTGCTGGCGCATGCGGTTCCTGCCGGCGCGTTTACCGGTCGGTGGAGCCGGCCATGGCCGGGCAGGATGCGAGGAGCGTGGAATGCTGGGGCATCTCTACGATCGGGCGCTCGGCGGCGAGCAATGCTGGATCCGTCATGACGACGGTGAGTTGCGTTTGCTACCGACCCACCGTTGGTTGGGTGGCCGGTCAATCGAGCAGAGCCCCCGCTCCGACGAGGCCTTCGACGAGGCCGTCGCGCAGATGTGCAGCGGGCCGACCATCGAGCTGGGCTGTGGGCCCGGGCGCCTGGTGGCCCGGCTCGTGCAGCGGGGTATCCCAGCGCTGGGCATCGACCGATCCGCGACCGCTATTCGATTAGCCGGCTGCGGCGGCGCCCCGGCCATTCTCGGCGATGTGTTCGAGCCGCTGCCCGGCATGGGCTGCTGGCAGACGGTCCTGCTGGTCGACGGAAATGTCGGCCTCGGCGGGGACCCGCTGCGGATCCTGGGAAGGGCCGCCGAATTGTTGTGCCACGGCGGGTGCTGCGTGGCCGAGTTTGACGCGCAGGCCATCGGTATCGTCGCACGCTGGGTTCGCCTAGAGTCAGCGCGGGAGGTCGGGCCGTGGTTTCGATGGGCATCGGTTGGCGTGGACAGCGCCGCCGCACTGGCCGCGCGGGTGGGTCTCACCCTCACCGGCGTGCGGCTGATCGGCGGGCGGGTGATCGCCACCCTGGCGGCCCGGTAAGCGGTGCCGTCGGCTTTCCCGCCGGCCTGTGGCGCGCCCTGCAGCGTCATCCACCACCGGGTGCTCACCGGCTGAACCGCTTTCGGAGCCCGCTGCGCGGCCCGTGGCTGACCTCGGTGTTCGGACTGGTGCTGTTGGTGACGTTGCCGATCGTGGTCATCACCGGGCTGCTGTCCTATAGCGCCTATGCGCCGCAGTTCGGTCAGGCGATCCCGCGCGACGTCGGGTGGCTGCGGCTGCCCACCTTCGCCTGGCCCACCCATCCGTCGTGGCTGTACCGGCTGACCCAGGGTGTCCACGTGGGGCTGGGTCTGCTGATCATCCCGGTGGTGTTGGCCAAGCTGTGGTCGGTGATCCCGAAACTGTTCGTCTGGCCGCCCGCGCGGTCGATCGCCCAGCTGCTGGAGCGGTTGTCGTTGCTGATGCTGGTCGGCGGGGTGCTGTTCGAGATCGTCACCGGCGTGCTCAACATCCAGTACGACTACATCTTCGGATTCAGCTTCTACACCGGGCACTACTTCGGGGCGTGGGTTTTCATCGCCGGCTTCCTGATGCATATCGCGCTGAAGATTCCGCGCATGATCACCGGGCTGCGGTCGCTGTCGATGCGAGAAGTGCTGCGCACCAACGTGACCGACACCCGGCCCGAACCACCGGATCCCGACGGGCTGGTGGCCGCCGACCCGGCGGAGCCGACAGTGAGCAGGCGCGGCGCCCTGGCCCTGGTGGGCTCCGGTGTGCTGCTAATCGCGGTGCTGACCGTCGGGCAGACCCTCGGCGGGCCGGCGCGCAGCGTGGCACTGCTCTTGCCGCGGGGACGAGGTCGAGATTTCCCGGTCAACAAGACCGCCGTAGCTGCCGGGATCACCCCCGAGAGCGTCGGCGATAACTGGCGCCTGGCGCTGCGCGGCGGTCCGGCGGAGGTGGTACTGGATCGCGCCGCCCTGGCCGGACTGCCGCAGCGCACCGCCAGGCTGCCGATCGCCTGCGTGGAAGGCTGGTCGACCGTGCAGACCTGGACGGGGGTCCGGCTGGCCGACCTGGCCCGAATGGCCGGGGTCCCGGCACCACGCTCGGCGCGAGTGGTATCGCTGCAGCGCGGCGGCGCATTCGGCACGGCGCGCCTGCAGGCCAACCAGATCAACGATCCCGACGCGCTACTTGCACTGCGGGTCAACGGCGACGCCCTACCCCTTGACCACGGCTACCCGGCGCGCATCATCGTTCCCGCGCTACCGGGGGTGCACAACACCAAATGGGTCACCGCCATCGAATTCGAGCCGAGCTGAAATGCTCAGAGCGACAAAGCGGTTTGCCCACTACTACGGCGCTCATCCACTACACCTGCTGACGATGCTGTCCGGCTTCGCGCTGCTCGGCTACCTCCTGGCCACCTTCAAGCCCACCACGCTGTGGAACCCCGGCACCTGGTGGCAGTCGATCGCGGTCTGGCTCGCCGCCGCCGTGATCGCCCACGACCTGCTGCTCTTCCCGCTCTACGCGCTGGCCGACCGCGTCCTGGCGGCCCCTGGGCGCCGGCCGAGCCGCTCTCAGCCAGAAATCCCAGAGATCAGCGCGCACAACCACATTCGCATCCCGGCGCTGGGAGCCGGGCTGACCCTGCTGATCTTTTTGCCCGGCATCATCGAACAGGGCGCACCGACCTACCTGGCGGCGACCGGACAGACTCAGCAGCCGTTTCTGGGCAGATGGCTGCTGCTGACCGCGGCGATGTTCGCCGTCAGCGCCGTCGTTTACGCTGCCCGGCGCGCCGTTGGGCAGCGCAAACGACGGCAGCCCACAGCGCCGCAGCGAACCACCGCAATGTGATCGTGGTTAGCGCGAACCCTGCGGGGTACGCTCCCTCCATGACGGCGAGCGGCCCGACAATGATGTCCCAGGTCAAGTGGTTGCTGCGGGCCCGTCCGGGCGACTATCTGCTGGCATTGAGCGTCGCCGGAGCTTCGCTCCCGGTGGTCGGCAAGCACCTCGAGCCGCTGGGCAGTGTCACCGCAATGAGCGTCTGGGGTGCCCGGCATGCACCGGAATTCGTGTCCACCAGGGCCAAGGACTGGCTCACCCCGGGAACCAGCGGCCTGCGCCGTCGCGACCGCGCCAGCACGAACGAGGTTTCGGCCGCGGCGCTGCGCGGCATCGTGGCGGCCGCCGACCTGGACCTCGAATGGCCGGCGCCGCAGCGCACCCCGCCGGTCTGCGAAGTCCTGCGGCACCGCCGCTACCTGCACCGCCGTGGCGTCCATTACGGCGACAGCCCGGCGCAGTTGCTCGACGTGTGGCGCCGCAAAGAGCTGCCCACCCATCCCGCGCCGGTGCTGCTGTTCGTCCCGGGCGGCGCCTGGATACACGGCAGCCGCACCATTCAGGGGTATGCGCTGCTGTCGCGGATGGCCGAGCAGGGCTGGGTGTGCCTGTCGATCGACTACCGGGTCGCACCGCACCACCGCTGGCCGCGCCACATCCAAGACGTCAAGGCCGCCATCGCCTGGGCGCGGGCCAACGTCGACAAATTCGGCGGCGACCGGGACTTCATCGCGATAGCCGGCTGCTCGGCCGGCGGCCACCTGTCCGCATTGGCCGGGCTCACCGCCAACGACCCCGGCTACCAGGGCGAGTTACCGGAGGGCTCCGACACCTCCGTCGACGCCGCGGTCGGGATCTACGGTCGCTACGACTGGCAGGACCGCTCCACCCCGGAGCGGGTGCGGTTCGTCGACTTCTTGGAGCGGGTCGTGGTCAAACGCAGGATCGCCCGCCACCCGCACGTATACCGGGATGCCTCGCCGATAGCCCGGGTGCACACCAATGCGCCGCCGTTCCTGGTCATTCACGGCAGCCGCGACGGGGTCATCCCGGTGGCGCAGGCACGCAGCTTCGTCGAGCGGCTACGTGCGGCGTCGCGGTCGCTGGTGGCCTACGTGGAGTTGCCCGGCGCCGGCCACGGCTTCGACCTGCTCGACGGCGCTCGCACCGGCCCGACCACCCACGCGATCTCGCTGTTCCTCAACCACGTTCACCGCACCCGGAATCAGTTCGCAAAAGAGGTCATCTAGGCACCGGCCGATTGCGCCGGTTGTAAAGTCGCGCTATGACCAGGGGGCTGCGGTGAAACGGCTCAGCGGCTGGGACGCGGTACTGCTCTACAGCGAGACACCGAATGTGCACATGCACACCATCAAGGTCGCGGTGATCGAGCTGGACCCGGACAGCCGCCAGTTCGGTATCGACGCGTTTCGCGAGGTCATCGGCGGGCGCATGGGCAAGCTGGAGCCGTTGGGCTATCAACTTATCGACGTCCCGCTCAAGTTCCACCATCCGATGTGGCGTGAGCACTGCGAGGTTGATCTCAACTACCACATCCGGCCCTGGAGGCTGCCGGCGCCGGGCGGCCGGCGCGAACTGGACGAGGCGATCGGCCAGATCGCCAGCACCGCGCTGGACCGCAAATACCCGCTGTGGGAGATGTATTTCGTTGAGGGCCTTGCCAATCACCGGGTGGCGGTGGTCGCCAAGATTCACCACGCGCTGGCCGACGGCGTCGCGTCGGCCAACCTGATGGCACGCGGCATGGATCTGCTGCCGGGGCCGGAAGGCAACCCGTACGTGTCGGACCCGGCCCCCGGCAAGGCGGAACTGATGACTTCGGCGTTCGTCGACCACCTGCGCCACCTGGGGCGGGTCCCCGCGACAATGCGCTACACCGCGCAGGGTCTGGCCCGGGTGCGGCGCAGCGCGCGCAAGCTCTCTCCCGAATTGACCCGGCCGTTCACCCCGCCGCCGACCTTCATGAACCACAAGATCACCCCGGAGCGCAGGTTTGCCACCGCCACCCTGGCGCTGGTCGACGTGAAGGAGACGGGGAAAAAGCTCGGGGCGACCATCAACGACATGGTGCTGGCCATGTCCACCGGAGCGCTGCGCAGCCTGCTGCTGCGCTACGACGGCACGGCCGAACCGTTGCTGGCCTCCGTACCGGTGAGCTATGACTTCTCACCGGAGCGGATCTCGGGCAACCACTTCAGCGGCATGCTGGTGGCGCTGCCGACCGACTGCGACGACCCGCTGGAACGGGTGCAGGGCTGTCGCGAGAACGCGTTGTCCGCCAAGGAAAGTCACCAGCTGCTGGGACCGGAACTGATCAGCCGCTGGGCGGCCTACTTTCCACCGGCCGGGGCCGAGGCGATGTTTCGGTGGATGTCCGGCCGTGACGGGCAGAACAAGATCCTCAACCTGAACATCTCGAACGTTCCCGGGCCGCGGGAACGCGGCCGGGTGGGCGGTGCACAGGTGACCGAGATCTATTCGGTGGGGCCGCTGACCGCGGGTAGCGGCCTGAACATCACCGTGTGGAGCTATGTCGACCAGCTCAACATCTCGGTGCTCACCGACGGCGCCACGCTCAAAGATCCGCACGAGGTCACCGAGGCCATGATCGCCGATTTCATCGAGATACGAAGGGCCGCTGGCCTTTCCGAACAGTTGACGGTCGTCGAGCTGGCGCTCGCGCAGGCGTGATCGGCCACCGCATGATCTACATCAGAAGGAGTTGCGAACCACTGTGAGCGAAGAAGCCGGCACCACCGAACCCGAAGTCCTTGTCGAACAGCGCGATCGGATCCTGATCATCACGATCAACCGGCCCAAGGCCAAAAACGCGGTCAACGCCGCGGTCAGCCGGGGCCTGGCCGACGCGATGGATCGCCTCGATTCCGATGCCGGTCTTTCGGTGGGCATCCTGACCGGCGCGGGCGGTTCGTTCTGCGCCGGAATGGATCTCAAGGCCTTCGCTCGCGGCGAGAACGTGGTCGTCGAAGGCCGCGGCCTGGGCTTCACCGAACGTCCACCCGCCAAGCCGCTCATCGCGGCGGTGGAAGGCTACGCGTTGGCCGGCGGCACCGAGTTGGCATTGGCCACCGATCTGATTGTGGCAGCCCGGGATTCGGCATTCGGCATTCCGGAGGTCAAACGTGGCCTGGTCGCCGGCGGTGGGGGACTGCTGCGGCTGCCAGAGCGCATTCCGTACGCGATCGCCATGGAGCTGGCGCTCACCGGTGACAACCTGCCCGCCGAACGCGCCCACGAGCTGGGTCTGGTCAACATCCTGGCCGAGCCGGGCAAGGCGCTCGAGGCAGCTATTGCGCTGGCCGAAAAGATCACCGCCAACGGGCCGCTGGCGGTGGCCGCCACCAAGCGAATCATCACCGAATCACGTGGCTGGAGCCTGGAAAACCGGTTCGCCGAGCAGCTGAAAATCTTCGGTCCGGTGTTCATGTCCAACGACGCCAGGGAAGGCGCGATCGCGTTCGCCGAGAAGCGACCGCCGCGCTGGACCGGCACGTGAGGCCGCGAGCAGACGTAAAATCGCCCGACACGCTCGGCGTGTCGGGCGATTTTGCGTCTGCTCGCGGTAGTTACGGGGCCTCAGCGGTCAGGTAGCGTTGCACGGTCGGTCCCAGCCAGGCGACCAGTTCGTCGATGCCGCTCGACGCGATCGGTTCGATCTTCAGCTGGTAGCGCGCGAACGCCAACCCCGCCAGATGACTGGCCACCAGTTCGGCCCGTAACTGCGCATCGGCGACTCCGAACTCGGCCGTGAGCCGTTCGGCGATCGGGCCGGCGAGGCTGTCGTGCAAGATCTTTCGCGCCTGCGGCTGGATCGCGGCCGAACGCCACAGCGTCAGCAGCGGCTCGAACTTCGCACCTTCGTCCCAGTGCTCCAGGAAACGGCGCACCAGCCGCGGCCCAATCTCATCGATCCCCTCGTCCAGCAGCGTGGCCAGCTGATGCAGCGGGTGCTCGGGACCGGTCAGCGCCGACGCGGTGAACAGCCCCTCCTTGCTGTCGAAGAAGTAATAGACCATCGCGACGTCCACGCCGGCGTCGCCGGCGATCGCCCGGACGGTGGCCCGCTCATAGCCGTCGCGCATGAAACGTTCGCGGGCGGCAGCAATGATGCGCTGCTTGTTCTGTTGGCCGGTGCGCCACCGGCCGCTGCGCCGGGCTTCTGTCATGCCGCAAGCATACTTCAACACCCGTTGATGATCGTGAGCTCGCGGCGTACGCTCATTCTTGAACGGAGGTTGAAGTATCATGACGACGACGCGCGACAGAAGACTCTGGTGGCGGCACCTGATCTCGTTCCTGATCGCTCCGGTGACCATGACCCTGGTGATACCGGCGCTGATCATGGTCACAACGGGGGTACGGGCGCCGGATCTCCATTCGCCGGTGGCAGCGGGGCTGGCCACGGTCGGTGTCCTGTTGATCGCCGTCGGCATCGGACTGTTGATCTGGACGGTGGCGCTGTTCGACCGGGTGGGCCACGGCACCCTCGGGGTGGGCAGCACGCTCGGGGAACCGGTAAAGCTGGTGGTGCGGGGCCCGTATCGACATGTGCGCAACCCGATGATCAGCGGCGTGCTGTGCATCCTGCTCGGTGAGGCGGCGCTGACCGCGTCGGGCTGGTTGCTGCTGTGGTTTGCCACCTTCTGGGCGGTCCAGCTGGTCACCATCCGATTCTGGGAAGAGCCGCATCTGCGACAGCGCTACGGCGCCGAATACGTCGAGTACCGCCGCAACGTTCCCGGTTGGATTCCGCGAATCTCGGCCTGGCGCTAGGCCTTTCACAAGCCCGCGACCTGGTTTGCGTGGTCGCTGCCGGTGTCCTGGAACCCCGACATTCATGGGTTACACTGAAAGCTAGATGTGTAAAGGTCGGGGGATCGGAGAAGGGTCACCGATGAGCGTTTCGCTGCTTCTCGAGATGGCGGCGTCGAGCAACCCTGACCGCACGGCCGTCGTCTCGGGAGACCTGCGGCTGACGACTCAGCAGCTCAGCGATCTCGCCGACGGCGGCGCCGGGGTACTGGCGGCGTCGAACGCCCGGCATGTGGTGTACATCGGCACCGGCGGGGCGGTGCTGCCGCTGCTGATCTTCGCCGCGGCCCGCGCCGGGCTGCCCTTCACCCCGATCAACTATCGGCTTTCCGCCGACGGCATCCAGGCGCTGATCCGCCGGCTGCCCGAACCCCTGGTGATCGCCGACGACCGCTATCGGGGGATGCTCGACGATGCGCCGTCGATGAGTGCGGACGAATTCCGGGCGCTGGCCGGCAGCGCCGATCCGGTCTCGGAATTTCCGGACCCCGACGCGGTGGCGATCGTGCTGTTCACCTCGGGCACCACGTCGCAGCCCAAAGCCGTCGAACTCACCCACAACAACCTCACCAGCTACGTCACCGGAACGGTCGAATTCGACTCGGCCGACAGCGGCGACGCCGCGCTGATCTGTGTGCCGCCCTATCACATCGCCGGGGTCGGGGCGGCGCTGTCAAACCTGTACGCTGGCCGAAAGATGGTGTATCTGACCGACTTTGACGCGCACGAATGGGTGCGGCTGGCCAACGCGGAGCAGGTCACCACCGCCACTGTGGTGCCGACCATGCTGGACCGTATCGTCTCGGTGCTGGCGACCGGCGACCACAAGCTGCCCACGCTGCGCAACCTGGCCTACGGCGGCTCGAGGGTGGGCCTGCCGCTGGTCCGCCGTGCCCTGGAACTGCTGCCGGATGTCGGCTTCGTCAACGCCTACGGCCTGACCGAGACCAGCTCGACGATCGCGGTCCTGACCCCCGATGACCACCGCACCGCGCTGTCGGCATCGGACGACGCGCTCGCCCGGCGGTTGGGATCGGTCGGCCGGCCGGTGCCCGGCATCGAGGTGCAGATCCGCGGCGAGGACGGCACCGTCGTGGGGCCCGGCGAAAGCGGCGAGCTGTTTGTCCGCGGCGAGCAGGTGTCCGGACGCTACACCGGAATCGGTTCGGTGCTCGACGACAACGGCTGGTTTCCGACCAAGGACATCGCCATGGTCGACGACGACGGTTACCTGTTCATCGGCGGGCGCAGCGACGACACCATTATCCGCGGCGGTGAGAACATCGCACCCGCCGAACTAGAGGAGGTGCTGATCGAGCACCCGCAGGTGCGTGACGTCGCGGTGGTCGGTGTCGACGACCCGCACTGGGGCCAAGCCATCGTCGCGGTGGTGGTGCCGTCCGCCGGCGCCGACCCGGACCCGCAGGAATTGCGCGACCATGTGCGTAGCAGTTTGCGCGGGTCACGCACCCCGGACCGGGTAGTGTTTCGCGACGAGTTGCCAACCACCGCCACCGGCAAGGTACTTCGCCGGCAGATCATCGAAGAACTAGCAGGAACGGCATCATGATCAAGAACGGAACCCGTCTCGCCAGCCAGGTGTGTGACACCCAGGTCATTGTCGTCAGAACCGCGGATAGCCTCGACGATTTGCGCTGCGGAGGCGTCCCGATGGTGGCGATCGGCGCCGAGCGGTCTGGCCAGCTCGACCCGGCGTTCGCCGACGGCTCGGTGCTGGGCAAACGCTATGTCGACGACAACGGCGCCGAGGTGCTGGTGACCAAGCCGGGCGCCGGAAGCCTGAGCATCGGCGACACCAAGTTGGCACTCAAAGAGGTCAAGCCGCTGCCGGCCAGCGACTGACCGCCGGTCCAGCCGTCGGCGCCACGGTTAATCACCCGGGCCGGCGTGATTGACGGCAGTACCACTACTACGAACGAATTCCCTTGAGGCAACCAGGAATTGGAGCTGGTCGCCAACCGTGCGCAACGGCTCGGTGGTACGCGTCGAGCGGCACAGCATGATGGCCCCCTCCAGCGCGGCCACCGACGTCACCGCCAGCGACGCCGCGTCCGACTCGCCGAAACCGTCGGTGATAAACGCTCGAGTCAATGCGCTACACCAGCCGTTCAGGATCGCGCCGGCCTCCGTGGACAGCTCGAGTCCATCGTCGGCCGAGCCCAACGCGGCCGCAGCCACGGGACAGCCCGCGGTGAAGTCGCCCTCGGTGAGCAGATGTTGCCAATAATCGACGAACTTGCGCAGCAGCACCCGGGCGCCGCGGTCGGCGGCATCGTCGATCACGGCGGTGATCGAATCCCCGGCGTAGCGAAGCGCCTCGGTCAGTATCTGGTTTCGCCCGTCGGGAAAGTGGTGGTAGACCGAGCCGCGTGGGGCGCCGCTGCGGGCGAGCACCGAGTCGATGGTTACGCCGGCCGCGCCACGTTCGCGCAGCACCTGCGCGGCGGTGACCAGCATCTTGTCCCGGGTGCCGCCGCGCTTCTTCGCGGCCGTGCCGGTCGGTGTCATGCGGCGTGTGAGTGCCGGTGTGCCGGCCAGTGCAGCTGGCGTGGGTTGAACCGAAGCGTTCGTCGGCGTCTATCGGGCAGTTCGCGGGTGAATCGGAAGCCGGCGATGTTGAGCTCGATGATCCACATGGTTACTCCCGGTGGAAGGTATTGCCTCATGTACCGGGTCACCGGCCACGATTATGCACCAAAGCATAATACGTCTGCGCCTGTGGGGGAAGAGCCGTCATCGAACTGCTATGCATCACGCCGAACATATTATGCTCTATTGCATAATGCCGTTTCGTGGAGTTCACTGAGCCGATGACCACTGCATCCCAGCCATCCCTGCCCGACCTCGCCACCGTGTCCCTCGAGCGGGACGGCTGCGACGGCCATGTCCTGCTGATCGGCCTGAACCGGCCGCACAAACGCAATGCCTTCGACCGGGCGATGCTCGCCGACCTGTCCCGGGCATACGGGCTGCTGGAATCCGATGACTCGCTACGGGCCGGGGTGTTGTTCGCCCACGGCGACCACTTCACCGCCGGTCTTGATCTGGTCGACGTCGGTCCCGGCATCGCGAGCGGGGAACTGGAGTTCCCCGAGGGGGGACGCGATCCCTGGCGGCTGGACGGCGACTGGACCACACCGCTGGTCGCCGTCGTACACGGCTGGTGCATGACGTTGGGCATCGAACTGCTGCTGGCTGCCGACATCCGCGTTGCCGCCGCCGGGACCCGGTTCACCCAGCTCGAGGTGCAGCGCGGGATCTACCCCTTCGGCGGAGCGACTATCCGGCTGCCGCGCGAGGCCGGGTGGGGCAATGCCATGCGCTGGCTGCTCACCGGCGAGGAATTCGACGCGGCCGAGGCGCACCGAATCGGGCTGGTCCAGGAGGTGGCCGAGGACGCCGCGGCGGCATTGGCCAGGGCGAGAGAGATCGCGCACACCATCGCCGACCGCGCCGCGCCGCTGGGGGTGCGGACCACGCTGGCGTCGGCGCACCTGGCCCGCCGGCACGGCGAGGCGGCGGCCATCGAACGGCTGCGCCCCGACGTCGCGGCCCTATTCGCCACCGCCGACGCCGCCGAGGGCGTCCAGTCGTTCATCGAACGACGGCAGGCCCGCTTTCAGGGACGGTAGTCGGCCGAGTCGCGAATTTCGGGGCGGTTGCGGGTGCTCGCCCTGGTTACTCGACGGTGTAGCCCATCGGCATCAGCACGCTCTTCTGCTGGGTGAAGTGCTCGACACCTTCCGGCCCGTTTTCGCGGCCGATTCCGGAGTTCTTGTAGCCGCCGAAGGGGCAGCAGGGATCGAAGGCGTACCAGTTGATTCCGTAGGTGCCGGTGCGGATCCTTTCGGAGATCTCAATGCCGTGCGGGATATTGGAGGTCCAGACGCTGCCGGCCAGCCCGTACACCGAGTCGTTGGCGATCTTGATCGCCTCCTCTTCGGTGTCGTAGGGGATGATCGACAGCACCGGCCCGAAGATCTCCTCCTGAGCGATCGTCATTTTGTTGTCGACGTCGGCGAAAACTGTTGGCTGCACGAAGAATCCGTTGTCCAGGCCTTCGGGGCGGCCACCGCCGCACACCAGCCGCGCGCCCTCCTCGATGCCCTTGGTGATGTATCCCTCCACCCGGGCGCGCTGTTTCTCCGAGATCAGCGGCCCCACTTGCACCGCCGGGTTCGACGGCGGCCCCACCGGCAGTGCCTGCACGAAAGTGCTTACCGCATCCACGATTTCGTCATACCGGGAACGCGGCGCCAGAATCCGCGTCTGGTTCACACAGCCCTGCCCGGCGTTCATCACGCCGGAGAACACCATCATCGGGACGGCGCTGGCCAGATCGACGTCTTCGAGCATGATGGCCGCCGACTTGCCGCCCAGCTCCAGCGTGCATGGCTTGAGCAGTTCGGCGGCGCGCTTGCCCACCTCCTTGCCGACCGCCGAGCTGCCGGTGAAGGTGAACATATCGACGTCGGGGTTGGAGGTCAGCGCCTGGCCGGTCTCGATACCGCCGGGCACCACCGACAGCACCCCTTCAGGCAGACCGGCCTCGGCCAGCAACTCGGCCAAAGCATTTGCCGTCAAAGGGGTTTCGGCGGCCGGCTTGAGCACTACGGTGCAGCCGGCGAGCAGCGCGGGGCCCAGCTTGTTGATGGCCAGGAACAGCGGCACATTCCACGCGACGATCGCGCCCACCACACCGACGGGCTCGCGATGGACGATGGTCTGGCCGTAGGAGCCGCTGCGGATCTCCCGCCACTTGACCTGGTCGACGGCCTGAGTGGCGAAAAAATTCAGCGCCCCCATCGAACCCATCCAGTGCATCGTCTCGATGATCGTCGGCGGCTGACCGGTCTCGTCGGCGAGCAGTTTGGTGAATAGGCCTTTGCGTTCTTCCAGCAGCTTGGCCGCGGCGGCCAGCACCGCCGCCCGCTCCTTTGGTGGGGTCGCGGGCCACGGTCCGTTGTCGAATGCCGCTCGCGCCGCGGCAACCGCGGCGTCGACGTCGGCGCCGGCCGCCAGCGGCACCTTGCCGACGTACTCGCCGGTGGCCGGGCAGTGCACTTCAATGACTTCGGAGGTCGACGGTTGCGTCCACTTGCCGCCGATGAAGAGTTTGTCGTATTCGGTCGTGTGGCTGTCGCTCATGGCGCCACCCTACCCAAGCCGACCCGAAACGAGAACACGTTCCATTATCGCGGCTGCAGGACCAGCACCAGGTTGCTCACCAAGAACTCCCGGAGCAGCGGCACCGAGGTCAGCCACCACGCCCATCGCGGGTGGTAGCGGGGAAATGCGGCAACCGCGGCACCGGTGCTGGCGGCCCACTTCAGACCATCGGCCACCGAGACCGCAAACAACGACGACCCGTAGTTGTTTTTCGCCGGATGGCCGTGTTTTCGGGCATAGCGCGCGGCGGCGCGGGCACCGCCGAGGTAATGGGTCAGACCCATCTCGTGTCCGCCGAACGGGCCGAGCCAGACGGTATAAGAGAGCACGACCAACCCGCCCGGCCTGGTCACCCGCAGCATCTCGGCGCCGAGCTGCCATGGCCGCGGCACATGTTCGGCGACATTGGAAGACAGGCAGATGTCCACCGAGTCGTCGGCGAATGGCAGAGCCATGCCCGAGGCCCGCACGAAAACGCCCGGCCCGTCGACCTTTGCGGGGCCCGCGGCGTGCATTTCGCCAGGGTCCGGTTCGACCCCGATGTAACGGACTCCGGCATCGGCGAACGCCGCGGCGAAGTATCCGGGACCACCGCCCACATCGAGCAGTGTGCGATCGGTCGGCGGCTCCCCGTGGCCGGCCAGCCAGAGATCACCGACCATCGTCGCGGTGTCGGCTGCCAGGGCGTCGTAGAAGCGTGCCGGGTCGGACTGCTCATAACGGAACTGTGACAGTAACCGCAGTGAGCGGGCCAGCGTCGCCCGGCGCGCTACGACATCGGTGACAGGGGAGGCGACGGCCACCGGCCACACCCTACGCATTCGCGCCCCGGTGCTGCATGATGCGCCAGGGGCTAGTCAAGTCCGCACGAGTGTGCATCTGTGGCTTTCGGTGTGTGCACCCGGCGACCGGCAGGCCGTGGAGTCGCCCTAAGCGCACATCCAAAGCCGCCAGCGCACACTGGGCGCCGCGCGGCGGCGCGCATCGTCGCCAGGTTAGGCTGGCGATTGATGTCTGGACTGCGCTCGGTGTTGCTGCTGTGCTGGCGCGATACCGGGCATCCCCAGGGTGGTGGCAGCGAGACCTATTTGCAGCGCATCGGCGCGCAGCTGGTCGCATCCGGTATCGAGGTCACCTTACGCACCGCCCGCTATCCGGGGGCCCCACGACACGACGTCATCGACGGAGTGCGGATCAGCCGCGCCGGTGGCCGCTATTCCGTCTACGTGTGGGCGCTGGTAGCGCTGGCACTGGCGCGGTTGCGGTTGGGGCCGCTGCGCCGGGTGCGGCCGGACGTGGTCATCGACACCCAGAACGGTCTGCCATTTCTTGCCCGGCTCTTGTATGGGCGTCGCACGGTGGTGCTGGTCCACCACTGCCATCGCGAGCAGTGGCCGGTGGCAGGTCCGGTGCTCGGTCGGCTGGGCTGGTTCGTCGAGTCGACGGTGTCGCCACGGCTCAACCGGCACAACCAGTACGTGACGGTGTCGTTGCCGTCGGCGCGTGATCTGGTCGCCCTGGGTGTGGATAACGGGCGGATCGCGGTGGTCCGCAACGGACTCGACGAGGCGCCGGCGCAGACGTTGTCCGTTCCGCGCGCGGCCACCCCGCGGGTGGTGGTGCTGTCGCGGCTGGTACCGCACAAGCGGATCGAGGATGCGCTGGAAGCCGTGGCGGAGCTACGGCGACGAAACCCGGGAATACCGGGTCTGCACCTCGACGTGGTCGGTGGCGGCTGGTGGCGCCAGCGACTCGTCGACCACGTGAATCGGCTCGGCATTTCCGACGCGGTGACCTTCCATGGTCACGTCGACGACCTCACCAAACACCATGTGCTGCAGAGCTCTTGGGTACACCTGCTGCCGTCGCGCAAGGAGGGGTGGGGTCTGGCGGTGGTCGAGGCGGCCCAGCACAGCGTGCCCACGGTTGGGTATCGATCCTCCGGCGGTCTGTCCGACTCGATCATCGACGGGGTGACCGGCATCCTGGTCGACAGCCACCGCGAACTGGTGGACCGACTCGAACAACTGCTCTCCGAGCCGATATTGCGCGACCAACTCGGCGCCAAGGCGCAAGTGCGTAGCGGCGAATTCTCTTGGCAACAAAGCGCCGAAGCCATGCGCACGGTGCTCGAAACGGTGCTGGTGGGAGACCGCCTCAGCGGCGTGGTGTAAACCGCGAAACCTAATCCGTTGCGATCAGCGGCCTCTCTTCGCCTCTGGTTAGCCTCTGGTCAACTGGCGGCGCACCCAGCAGCCGGCCATGCCCGCCCCGCCCACCAGCAGCAGACAGACCCATACCCAATGCGCGACCATTGTCGCTCGCAGGCGCGCAGCAGTGACACCGTCTGCCTGGCCGCCAACCCGGTAAAGAGCCAATTCGCCGTCACGATACGTCTGTGTCAGCCGGTCGAGAGTGCGCGCGGCCGCACCCATGTCGCCGGCGCTGTCAGATTCGACGACCACCCACCCGACCCCGGCCCGGGCCAACGCCGAGGGGTCGGGCCCGGCCAGGAGCAACTCCTGCACCGCCCGGGCGTGAGCGCCGTCCCCGGGAACCGTCAACCCGGAAATGACCAGATCACCCGTCGTCAGCACATCGGCGCAAACCCAGCGCGGCAGCGGATCGAGCACCGGAGCCGGACCCGACCAGGAAAAGCGCCGCATGGTGCCGGCGGGCAAGACCACCACGGGCGCCGGCTCACGGTTGATCGCCGCCGCGACGGCCGCCCACCCCGACGGGTAGTGCACGGGTGTGACCCTGCCCCACATGCCCCACGCCAGGTCCGGCAACGCCAAGACCAGTGCCACACAGCAGACCGACCCCGCCACGGCAGGCCGCCACCAACGTGCCAGCGTCACCACCGCCCCAGCGCCGCACACCGCGTACCCCGGCACCGCCAGCGCCACCCACTTCTGCCCGTCCCGCAGCACACCCAGCCCGGGTACCGCGTCAACCACCGCGGTCAGCACCTGCAGCCCCGGGCCGGTGGCCAATCCCGCCGGCACCAGCACCGATACCGCCGCCAGCACCAGCAGCGGCGCCGCTGTCGCCCGGCGCAGCGCCACGGGAAGTCCGACCGCTACCACGGTGAGCAGCACCGCGGCCGACGCCACCGCGAAAAGCGTTGTGCGCGAACCAGGTACGGCCTCACCATTCCACATTCCGCCGAGGCTGGCCAGGCTGGCGAGCGTGCCCAGGCCCGGTTCGGCACGCGCCGCGAACGCGCCGACGCCCAGCTCGATCGCCGCGGTGTGGCTGGCCAACGACGAACCCAGGGCCGACGCCGTCAGCCACGGCAGCGCGCCGACCACCGAAAACCCCAATCCCGTTGCGGCGCAAAGCCAACGGGGCCGGCCGGCACCGGGCGCAGCTACACAGGTCAGGGCGACCGTCGCGGCGAGCAGCAGCCCGGTCGGGGTCAGCCCGGCCAGCGCGATCCAGAACGCCAGGGCGAAAAGACCGGACCCGTCCAAGCGCAACCCCAGCATTGCCGTGGCAACCCACGGCAGGCAGCCATAGCCGAGTAGCAGGCTCCAATGCCCCTGCAAGAGTCGTTCAGCGACATAGGGATTCCAAATAGCGATCGTGATCGCGACGAATTGGCCACCGGCTCCGGCCGTCGGCAGCACCGTCGCCACCAGGTGGGCCGCACCCCAGCCCGCGAACCAGAGACCCAGGACCAACAATGCCTTCACCACGATGCCGCCGTCGACCAGTTGCGACGCCAGCGCCACCGCAAAATCCTGCGGCGTCGCCCGGGGCGCCGCGGTCAACCCGAGAGCGGTGTCGGACAGGTACGACCGCGGGGTGGACACCGCGTCGCGCAAGAGCAGATATCCGGGTCGCAGTAGCGGCAGCAGCACCAGCAGCGCCAGAGCCAACGCATAGCCCGGTCGCAACCAGCGCACGTCGGCGCGTTTAAGTCCGTTCCGCGGGCGGAGGTTCAGACGGCCCGGGATCGGGTGGCGGTTCGGTCGAGGACACCGGCGGGGGCGGGGGCGATTCCGACGTGGATGCGGCCGGATCAGCCGGTAATTCGGGCCGCTGGGTAGGCAGTTTCTCGGTCTCGGCTTCGGCTCCGGGCACTGGTTCCTCCAGCCCGGCGCGCCGGAAGTAGTCGGTGTCGTCGCGGTCGAGGCCGGGCTCGGTCAGGGCGCTTTCGGTGCGCAGGCTGAAGGACGCGAGCAGGCCACCACCGACCAGCGCGATCAAGCCGACGGCAGTGAAGGTGATCGGCAACACCCGCGACCACAGCGCCAGCCGGTCGCGCTCGTCGCGTGCGGTGTTGACCTGGGATTCGACGGTCTCTTCGGTGGAGGTGACCTTGTAATCGGCCAGCGTCACCTCGGGCTTCATCGCCTCGCGGGCGTAGTAGTGATAGGCGCGTTCGGTTTCCTTGACGATGGTGCCGGTCACCGGGTCCACCCAGAAGGTTCGCTGCGCGGCGTAGTAGCGGTTCATCGTGATCTGCTCGCCCGGTTCGCCGGGGACACCCCACATCGCCGCGGTGGTGGTGATCTTGCCGTCCTCGTCGCCGGCATACAGCGACGGGTACTTGATCGGTGCCACCAACTTCCCGTCGGAGCCGTAGCCAACGTTCTGCGTGAAGCGGTAGGTGGTTAAGCCGTTGACGTCCTCTTGGCTGTCGTAGTTGGCGTCGAACGCCTTCTGCGCGATCGGATCGAAGTAGGGGTAGGACTTCTTCTCGGTGTGAAACGGGAAACGGTAGGCCAGCCCTTCGTGGCGCAGCGGGATGGCGGTCGGCGGGCTTTCGTCGTTGAGACCGCGCGGCTTCTGGACCGCGCCGCCGGTGTGGGTGTCGTCGGAGACGGCCATCGCCGTCTTGCGGTTGAGGGTGACGGTGTCGACGATCGCCAGCAGCAGACCGGTGTCCTTCTGCTTGTCGGTACGCCGCACCGAGGTGCCGACCTGCAGGGTGACAACGTCGGCGTTGGCCGGCGATTCGACGGTGACCTGCTGTTGGGACACCAGTGGCACGTTCTGGTTGACCACGACGTGATCACCGGACAAAGATGCCGAGTCGAGCGCCGATCCGGTGCCCTGCCTGATCAGCGTGGCATCGATATCCAGCGGGATCTTGGCGATCCTGCTGCTGGTGTAGGTGGACAGCAGCAGCGCGGCCATCAACAGAGCGGCTCCGAGCCCGATCGTCCCTAATGCGGCCATCCGCAACATGACTGCTCGGTTCACGTTGCCGTGACCTCCTTCTCAGACCATGGACTCGTCAGTTGCGATCCGCTCCGACCTGACCATGCAGCGAGGCAAAACCCGTTTGACCCTAACAGCAGAACGCATTGCCCCGGACTGCGTGCCTGTCCCCACTTCGCCGGTGTACCCGGTGTACCCCATTCCCGCCTCGGCACACGGGCACACTGTGGTGGTGACCGATAGCCAGCAGGTGGGCGGGTCGCGCAGCTTCCTGCCCGCCGTCGAGGGTATGCGCGCGTGCGCGGCCATGGGCGTGGTCGTCACCCATGCCGCGTTCCAGACCGGGCATTCGAGTGGTGTCGCCGGCCGGCTGTTCGGCCGGTTCGATCTGGCCGTGGCGGTGTTTTTCGGGCTGTCGGGATTCCTGCTGTGGCGCGGCCACGCGGCCGCGGCGCGAGACGCCGGACCACGCCCGCGTACGGGTCACTATCTGCGATCGCGGGCGGTCCGCATCATGCCGGCCTACGTGGTGGCCGTGGTCGTGATCCTGTCCCTGCTGCCCGACGCCGATCACGCCAGCCCGACGGTGTGGCTGGCCAACCTGACGCTCACCCAGATCTATGTGCCGCTCACCCTGACCGGCGGCCTGACGCAAATGTGGAGCTTGTCCGTCGAGGTCGCCTTCTACCTGGCGCTACCCGTGCTCGCCTTGTTGGCCCGCCGGATACCGGTCGGCGCGCGGGTGCCGGCGATCGGCGCGCTCGGGGTGGTCAGTTGGTCCTGGGCGTGGCTGCCGGTGCACACTGATTCCGGGCTCAACCCGCTGAACTGGCCACCGGCGTTCTTCTCGTGGTTCGCCGCGGGAATGCTGCTGGCCGAGTGGGTCCACAGCCCGGTCGGGTTGCCGCACTGGCTGGCGCGCCGCCGAATATCCATGGCCGTGGTGGCGGTGCTGTCCTATCTGGTGGCGGCGTCACCACTGGCGGGTCCGGCGGGCTTGGTCCAGGGCACGTCGACCCAATTCGCGGTCAAGACCGCAATGGGCGCGCTGGTGGCGTTGACGTTGGTCGCGCCCCTGGTGCTGGACCGGCCCGACACGTCGCACCGGCTGCTCGGCAGTACTGCCATGGTCACGCTGGGGCGCTGGTCCTATGGCTTGTTCATCTGGCACCTGGCCGCCCTGGACATGGTTTTTCCGGTGCTCGGCATCTTTCCGTTCACCGGCCAGCTGCCGGCGGTGCTGGTGTTGACGCTGGTCTTCGGTTTCGCCATCGCGGCGGTGAGCTACGCGCTGGTCGAGTCGCCGTGTCGGGAAGCGTTGCGCCGCTGGGAGAAACGTGCCAAGCACATCGGGCCGCAGGACGTCGACCGGGAAGCGGACGCGATCGCGCCGTAGGGCCAGTCGTAGGGCTAGTCGTAGCGCTAGTCGTAGCCGCCCTGCCGCTCGAAAATGCGGCGCGGATTGTCGACGAGCATGGTGTGCAGCTGCTCGTCGGTGACGCCGCGCTGCTTCAGCGCGGGGATCACGTCGTTGTGGATGTGCAGGTAATGCCAGTTGGGCGCGGCGACCGGCAGCAGCGCTTCCGGCAGCGCGTCGAAGTAGCAGGTCGCGTCATGCGAGAGCACCATCTTGTCGGCGTGCCCGCGCTCGCACATCTGCGCCACGATGGCCACCCGCTCCTCGAACGGCAGGATGACGTCGAGGCCGAACCGGTCCATCCCCAGGTAGGAGCCGGCGGCGATGAGCTCTTCCAGGTAGCCGACGTCGGTGCTGTCGCCGGAGTGTCCGATGACCACCCGGCTCAGGTCGACGCCCTCCTCTTCGAAGATGCGCTGCTGCTCCAGCCCGCGGCGCAACCCGGCGTGGGTGTGGGTGGAAATCGGCACCCCGGTGCGCTTGTGCGCCTGCGCGACGGCGCGCAACACCCGCTCGACTCCGGGGGTGATGCCGGGTTCATCGGTGGCGCATTTGAGAATGCCGGCCTTGATACCGGTGTCGGCGATACCCTGCTCGATGTCGCGGACGAACAGGTCGGTCATGGTCTCCGGGCCGTCGAGCTGCGTGCCCGGCCCGAGATAGTGGAAACAGAACGGCACGTCGTTGTAGGTGTACAGGCCGGTGGCGACGACGATGTTCAGCTCGGTCTGCGCGGCCACCCGGGCGATGCGCGGAACATAGCGGCCCAGGCCGATCACCGTCAGGTCGACGATGGTGTCCACCCCGCGCGACTTCAACTCGTTGAGCCGGGCGACCGCATCTGCCACCCGCCGGTCCTCGTCGCCCCAGGCTTCGGGATAGTTCTGGGCGACTTCGGTGGTCATGATGAACACGTGCTCGTGCATGAGCGTGACGCCGAGATCAGCGGTATCGATCGGCCCGCGGGCGGTATTGAGTTCTGACACGTAGCTGATGCTAAGTCGCCGCGCCGGTCAGCCGACAGTGCCTATTTGCCGGCACCTGCACCAACGACGTTGGTATTGCAGTACCGTCTACCCCCGTCCATTTCCGAACACATTCGAATCGCCCGGGAGCCACCCTCATGCTGCTCAACCCCAACCGCCTGCAACGCAAATATCCCGACCAGCGTTCGGCGGAGATCATGCAGGCCACCGTGGACTTCTTCGAGTCCCGGGGGAAGGCGCGCCTCAAGCACGACGAGCGCGAGCGGGTGTGGTACTCCGACTTTCTGGACCACATCGGGCGGGAACGGATCTTCGCTTCGCTGCTGACCCCGTCCGAATACGGCGCTGAGGACTGTCGCTGGGACACCTACCGGATCAGCGAGTTCGCCGAGATCGTCGGTTTCTACGGGCTGAGCTACTGGTACCCGTTCCAGGTGACGGCGCTGGGCCTGGGCCCGATCTGGATGAGCGACAACGAGGACGCCAAGCGCAAGGCCGCCGCCCAGCTGGAACAGGGCGAGGTGTTCGCCTTCGGGTTGTCGGAGCAGTCCCACGGCGCCGACGTCTACCAGACCGACATGATCCTGACGCCGTCAGAACACGGCTGGGTCGCCAACGGCGAGAAGTACTACATCGGCAACGCCAACGTCGCCCGGATGGTCTCCACCTTCGGCAAGATCGCGGGGTCCTCGGGTAACCCGGACGAATACGTCTTCTTCGCCGCCGACTCGCAGCACGACCGGTACGAGTGCAAGAAGAATGTGGTCAACTCGCAGAACTACGTGGCGAACTACGCGCTGCGTGATTATCCGGTCACCGAGGCCGACCTGCTGCACCGCGGGATGGGCGCCTTCCACGCCGCGCTCAACACCGTCAACGTGTGCAAGTACAACCTGGGCTGGGGTGCCGTCGGCATGTGCACCCACGCCATGTACGAGGCGATCACCCATGCCGCCAACCGCCACCTGTACGGCACCGTCGTCACCGACTTCAGTCACGTGCGCCGGCTGCTGACCGACGCCTACGCGCGGCTGGTCGCGATGCGCCTGGTGGCCACCCGGGCCAGCGATTACATGCGCAGCGCCTCGGCGGACGATCGTCGCTACCTGCTGTACAGCCCGCTGACCAAGGCCAAAGTCACCAGCGAAGGCGAGCGCGTCATCATCGCCCTGTGGGACGTCATCGCGGCCAAGGGCGTGGAGAAGGACACGTTCTTCGAGACCGTGGCCCGCGAAATCGGGTTGCTGCCGCGGCTGGAGGGCACCGTCCACATCAACATCGGGCTGCTCGCCAAGTTCATGCCCAACTACCTGTTCGCTCCCGACGCCGCGCTGCCGCTGATCTCGCGCCGCGATGACGCCGCCGACGACACCTTCCTGTTCAACCAGGGCCCGACCGGCGGCCTGGGCAAGGTGCGCTTCCACAATTGGCGGGCGTCCTTCGACAGCTATGCCCATCTACCCAATGTCGCGCTGCTGCGCGAGCAGGTCGACGTGCTCGCCGAGATGCTGGCGTCGGCCACCCCGGATGCCGTCCAGCAAAAGGACATCGACTTCGCATTCGGGGTGGGACAGCTTTTTGCGACGGTGCCCTACGGCCAGCTCATCCTGGAGGAGGCCCCGCTATCGGGTGTGGACGAGGCGCTGATCGACGAGATCTTCGGCTTGCTGGTCCGCGACTTCAACAGCTATGCCGTTGAGCTCAACGACAAAGCGGCCACCACGGACGAGCAGGCGCGGTTCGCCATGCGGATGATCCGCCGTCCCGTCCATGACCCGGCGCGCTACGACCGGATTTGGAAGGAACACGTGCTACCGCTCAACGGCGCGTACGAGATGCGCCCCTGAGTAGCGGACGCGTCGCTGGGGGCCAGGCGCTTGCCCACATCCCGCTGAGACGGCGGGTCGTGCTGAGCCGGACTCGGCGCGCTTGACTATGACGCACCTCACACTAGAATGACCAGTGGTCATCGATGCGAGGAGGCGTATGCCGACGGTGACATGGGCGCGCGTCGACCCGGCTCGCCGGGCGGCCATCGTCGAGGCCGCCGAGGACGAGTTCGGGGCGCACGGATTTTCCAACGGCAGCCTGAACGTCATCGCACGGCGCGCGCGGGTCGCCAAGGGAAGCCTGTTCCAGTACTTTGCCGACAAGCGGGACCTCTACGCGTTCATCGCCGACATCGGCAGCCAGCGGGTGCGCACCCACATGGAGAACCTCATCCGCGAGCTCGATCCCAGCCGGCCGTTCTTCGAATTTCTCACCGACCTGCTCGACGGCTGGGTCGCCTACTACGCCGAGCATCCCCACGAACGTGCCCTTCATGCCGCGGCGACGCTGGAGGTCGACACCGACGCCCGCATCAGCGTGCGCAGCGTCATCCATCGTCATTACCTGGAAGTGCTGCGGCCGTTGGTGCGCGATGCGCACAACCGTGGTGACCTGCGCGCCGATGCCGACATCGACGTGTTGTTGTCCCTGCTGCTGCTGATTTTTCCGCACTTGGCGCTGGCGCCCTACATGCGCGGCCTGGACCCGGTGCTGGGGCTCGACGAACCCACGCCCGAGCAGCCGGCGCTGGCCGTGCGCCGGCTGGTCGCCGTGCTGGCGGCGGCCTTCTCCCCAAAACTCTGCCCGGAACACGCCTCGGACATTCAGGAGGTCACATGACACGGACAGGATCAGGCTCGCTGGCCGCCGGCGGCCTCAACTGGAACAGCCTGCCGTTGAAGTTGTTCGCCGGCGGCAACGCCAAATTCTGGGATCCGGCCGATATCGACTTCTCCCGCGAGCGCGAGGACTGGGATCGGCTGACCGCCACCGAACGTGACTATGCCATCCGGCTGTGCGCCCAGTTCGTCGCCGGTGAGGAAGCGGTGACCGAGGACATTCAGCCGTTCATGGCCGCTATGCGGGCCGACGGGCGCCTCGCCGACGAGATGTATCTGACCCAGTTCGCGTTCGAGGAGGCCAAGCACACCCAGGTGTTTCGCATGTGGCTGGACTCCGTCGGCGTCACCGGGGACCTGCATGGCTATCTCGAGGACCTGCCGTCCTACCGCCAGATCTTCTACGACGAGCTGCCGGAATGCCTGAGCGCGTTGTCCACCGATCCGTCGCCGGCCGCCCAGGTCCGGGCATCGGTGACCTATAACCACATCGTCGAGGGCATGCTCGCGCTCACCGGTTACTACGCCTGACACAAGATCTGTGTGGAGCGCGGCATCCTTCCCGGCATGCAGCGGCTGGTACGGCACATCAGCGACGACGAGCGCCGCCACATGGCGTGGGGCACCTTCACCTGCCGTCGCCACGTCGCCGCGAACGATGCCAACTGGACGGTGTTCGAGGAGCGGATGAACGAGCTCATCCCGTTGGCATTGCAACTCACCCAAGACGGCTTCGCCCTCTATGGCGACCCGATGCCCTTCAACCTGTCGGTGGAGGAGTTCATGACCTACTCCAGCGACAAGGGCATGCGGCGCTTCGGGACGATCAGCAGCGCCCGCGGCCGCCCGGTCGGCGAAATCGACCTCGACTACACGCCGGTGCAGCTCGAGGACACCTTCGCCGAGGAGGACCAGCGGGCCCTGGCCGCAGCTTCGGCCTAGCCCCCGCGAGCCGCCCGCGAGCAGCCCGCGAGCCGCCCGCGAGCAGCCGCAGAATCGCACAAATATCGCGGTGCTGATGCGATTCTGCGGCTGCTCGCCCAGCGGAAGGTCAGCCGACCCAGACGGCTTTGGCGTTGCAGAACTCGCGGATCCCGTGGCCGGAAAGTTCCCGACCGTAGCCGGACCGCTTGATCCCGCCGAACGGCAATTCCGGGTAGGACACCGTCATGCCGTTGATGAAGACCTGCCCGGCCTCGATCTCGTCGACGAAGCGCTGTTGCTCGGCCTCGTCTCGGGTCCAGGCGTTGGACCCCAGCCCGAACGTCGTGGCGTTGGCGATCTCGATCGCCTCGTCGATGTCGGTGGCCCGGTACACCGAGGCGACGGGCCCGAAGACCTCCTCGGTGTAGAGCGCCATGTCCTTGGTGATGTCGGTGATCACCGTCGGGGGATAGAACCAGCCCGGTCGGTCCGGGGACTTACCGCCGCAGCGGATCACCGCGCCGGCCGCCGCGGCGTCGTCGACCTGTTTGGCGATCTCGTCGCGGCCCGACTCGGTGGCCAGCGGACCCACGTCGGTGTCCGGGTCGGTCGGGTCACCGACCCGCAAAGCGGACATCCGCTCGACGAACTTGTCGACGAAGGCGTCGTAGATGTCGGCGTGCGCGATGAACCGCTTTGCGGCGATGCAGGATTGGCCGTTGTTCTGCACCCGGGCGGTGACGGCCGTCTTGACCGCCTCGTCCAGGTCGGCCGACGGCATCACGATGAACGGGTCGCTGCCGCCGAGCTCGAGCACGGTCGGTTTGATCTCGTCGCCGGCGATCGCGCCCACCGACTGGCCCGCGGGTTCGCTGCCGGTCAACGTGGCCGCGGCCACCCGCGAATCCCGCAGGATGTGTTCCACCGCGCTGGACGGGACCAGCAACGTCTGGAAGCAGCCGTCGGGGAATCCGCCCCGGGCGATGACGTCGGCGAGATACAACGCGCACTGCGGCACGTTCGACGCGTGCTTCAACAGACCCACGTTGCCGGCCATCAGGGCGGGCGCGGCGAACCGGACCGCCTGCCACAGCGGGAAGTTCCACGGCATCACGGCCAGCACCACCCCCAGCGGCTGGTAGCGGGTGTAGGCCCTGGCGGCCCCGACCTTCGCCGCGTCGATCGGCTCGTCGGCGAGCAGTGCTTCGGTGTTCTCCGCGTAGTAGCGAAATCCCTTGGCGCACTTAAGCACCTCGGCCTTCGCCGAGGCCAGTGTCTTGCCCATCTCGAGCGTCATCACCGCCGCGGTCTGGTCGGCCTCGGCCTCGAGCAGGTCGGCGGTGGCGTTGGCCCATTGGGCGCGCTGCGCGTAGCTGGTGTGGCGGTAGTCGGTGAACCGCTCATAGGCGCGCGCGATCGCGGCGTCGACTTCTTCGCGGGTCGCCGGTGTGAAGGTCTTGACGGTCTCTCCGGTGGCGGGGTTGATCGTGGCGATGGGCACGGTGACATCCTCTGCTGGTGGTCTAGCGGAAGGTTCCCCGCCCAGCCTGCCACTATGGTGGCCAGTGTGACTACCGCTGCCCAGCTCATGGTGAAGTGCCTGGAAAGCGAGGGGGTTTCCGTCGTCTTCGGGATACCGGGCGAGGAGAACATCCGTTTCGTACAGGCGTTGGCCGCATCGGACATCCGCTATGTGCTGACCCGGCACGAGCAGGCGGCGGCGTTCATGGCCGAGATGTACGGCCGGGTCACGGGCCGGGCGGCGGTGGTGTCGACGACGCTGGGCCCGGGCGCGATCAACATGCAACTCGGTGTCGCCGACGCGACCACCAACAGCACCCCGATGGTCGCGATCTCCGCGCAGGTGGGCCACGACCGGCAGTTCAAGGAGTCGCACCAGTACGTCGACCTGGTGTCGATGTTCGCCCCGATCACCCGCTGGGCCGCCGGCGTCCCCACCGCGCGCGCCATACCGGAGATGTTCCGCAAGGCGTTCAAGGTCGCCGAGACCGAACGCCCGGCGGCGGTGTACCTAGCGGTGCCCGAGCATCTGGATACCGACGCAGCCGACTATTGCGGCCTGGCCCCGCTACCGCGCAATGTGGTGCGCGCCGAAGCGCCGGCGGCCGGTCAGGTGGCCCGCGCCGTCGAGATCCTGCGCGCGGCGCGCCGGCCCGTCGTGCTGGCCGGGCACGGCGCCGCCCGGGGCGACGCGACCGCGGCGCTGGTCCGCTTCTCTGACGGGCTCGGCGTGCCGGTGGCCAACACCTTCCACGGCAAGGGCGTGATGCCCGACGACCACCCCAACAGCATCGGCACCATGGGGTTCATGCGGCACGACTACGTCAACTTCGGGTTCGACGACGCCGACGTGGTGATCGCCGTCGGTTACGAGCTGCAGGAATTCGACCCCGTTCAGATCAATCCGGGCGCCGACAAGAAGATCATTCACATCCACCGCTTCCCGGCCGAAGTCGACGCGCACTATCCGGTCGACGTCGGGATCATCGGCGACATCAGCGCGTCCCTGGATGCGTTGACGGACGCGCTGTCCGGGCACCGCTTCGACTGCGGCACCGACGTACCCGGTTCGGGCTTGCTCGAAGAGGAATTCGCTCGGGGACAACAGGATTCGCGTTTTCCCCTGGCGCCGCAACGGGTGGTTGCCGACACCCGAGCGGCGCTCGGGCGCAACGACGTGGTACTGGTCGACACCGGGGCCACCAAGATGTGGATGGCCCGGCTGTACCCGACCTACCGGCGCAACACCTGCCTGATATCAAATGGCCTGTCCACCATGGGTTTTGCCCTTCCGGGAGCCATCGGTGTCCGGCTGGCCCGGCCGGAGGCCAAGGTGCTGGCCGTCGTCGGCGACGGCGCGTTTCTGATGAACTCGCAGGAAATCGAGACCGCCGTCCGGGAGCGGATACCGCTGGTGGTGCTGATCTGGGAGGACGGCGGTTACGGGCTCATCGAGTGGAAGATGGACCTCGAACTCGGCGAACACTATTACGTCAAGTTCGGAAACCCTGATGTGGTGAGCTACGCGCAAAGCTTTGGCGCCAAGGGGTATCGCGTCACCAGCGCCGAGGAATTGCTGCCGACACTCAAGGCCGCGCTCGCCGACGACGGTGTCTCGCTGATCTCCTGCCCCGTCGACTACTCCGAGAACCTGCGCCTGACGGACCGGCTTGGACAGTTGGACGGCACACTGTAGCGTCGGTCGGCGCTTTCCTGGCTAGGCAGTCTTCCAAACACCTTGCAGCTCTGCAGAACTTGGGGCAGATCCCTCATGCGCGCACATTATCGGCGCCAGCACCATCATATGCATGACCGAGCGGCACCGACTCTCATCCGCGGCGGAATTGCAGGCGGGAGTCGTTGCAAATCATGAGAAAAGGCCAACCTCAAGATCAAACCGGTTGGAGCACAGAAAGGAAAGCCATGACCACCACGAACACTTCCGTCGACAACGGCGTCAACGTCGATGCCCTGCTCGGCGCCCGCACCACATTGGTCGCGGAACCGGAATTGGCCCAATTCGAGTGGCGCGCAAATCACCACTGGGTCAACGGAACCCACAGTCGAGCCACCATCGACACGTTGTATGGCTTGGGGGAGGTACAGCACCACAAGACGCCGTTCACCTACGACATCGATCATCCGGTGGCGTTTGCTGGCCATGACAACGGCGCCGCCCCAGTCGAATACGTACTGGTAGCGCTCGCCGGCTGCCTGACCGCCGGCATCGCATCGATCGCCCAGCGGCGTGGGATTCAGTTACGCTCGGTGCGCGCGACCGTCGAGGCCGGGGAAGACATTCTCGGTATCCTCGGGGCCGATCCCACCGTCCGCAATGGTTTCAGCGGTATCAAGGTGACCTACCGGATCGACGCTGACGCCACCGCCGACGAGATCAGGGCGCTGGTCGCCCAGTCACAGAAGCGATCCGCCGTGTACGACATCGTCACCAACCCAACTGACGTCGTCGTCGACGTCGTCACCTGAAATTCCGAAAGTCTCGAGATCGTGTTCACCGCTTACCTCTTATGCAGTGGTTACGGCCACGGCGGCCGCGCTGCACTGATCATCGGTCCGCAGCCGCCGCGGTCGCGTGGGGCGTCTGCCTCGACTTCGGGCAGCGCGACCGGGGAGCGGTTGCCAGTAAACGGCATCACTCGGCCGAGCCAGTCGGGCCCGGCCCCGGCAGGCACTGGCGCACGGATTGCCGTATCAAGTACGTGGCGGGCCCCGCAGCGCGTTTTCGCTGACCGCAATCGGCGCTAGGGTGTCAATGTCAGCGGAGCTCAACAGCTCCCTGGGGAGGATAGTGACCGGCGATGGTCGACGTCGATTCGCACCCGACGCAGCGGGGTCTGGTTCCCGACATCCCCGCGGAACTTCGCGAGGCGGGATTCGACGAGGTCGGCGAGATCGGGCGCGGAGGTTTCGGCGTCGTATACCGGTGCGCTCAGCCGCTGCTGGACCGCACGGTCGCGGTCAAGGTGCTGACCACCGACCTGGACCCGGAGAACCTCGAGCGCTTCCTGCGTGAGCAGCATGCCATGGGCAAGCTGTCCGGCCATCCGAACATCGTGACCATCCTGCAGGTCGGCACCACGGTGAGCGGCCGGCCGTTCATCGTGATGCCCTACCACGCCAAGAATTCGCTGGAATCGCTGATCCGTAAACACGGGCCGCTGGATTGGGTTGAGACGCTGCGCATCGGCGTGAAGCTCGCGGGTGCGCTCGAGGCCGCCCATCGTGCCGGCATCCTGCACCGTGACGTCAAGCCGGCGAACATCCTGCTGACCGAGTACGGCGAACCGGAGCTGACCGACTTCGGCATCGCCAGGATGTCCGGCGGCTTCCAGACCGCCACCGGGATCATCACCGGCTCGCCGGCGTTCACCGCGCCCGAAGTGCTCGAAGGCAAGGCGCCCACACCGGCATCGGATTTGTATTCCCTTGGCGCTACTCTGTTTTGCGCGCTGACCGGGCACGCCGCGTTCGAGCGCCGCAGCGGTGAGAAGGTCGTCGCTCAGTTCCTGCGCATCACGTCGCAGCCGGTACCGGATCTGCGGGAGCGCGGACTGCCGGCTGACGTGGCCGCGGTCATCGAACGGGCGATGGCGCGCGATCCCGCGGCGCGCCCGCCGGGTGCGGCGGCGTTCGGCGACGAGCTGCGCGAAGTTCAGCGCGCCAGCGGCGTCGCCGTCGACGAGATGGCCCTGCCGGTCGACCTGGGCGTGGAGCGCCGGACGTCGCTGGTGGCTCCCTCGGCGGTGCGGCGGGACACCGGAGCCACGCCGACACCGCCGACGCCGACGACGAAGTACCGACCGCCGGTTCCGACCCGATCGCTGGTTGTCCGTAACCGGCTGCTCGACGTGTTGCGGGCGGGCGGTCGGCGACGGCTGGTCCTCATCCACGCGCCCTCCGGTTTCGGCAAGAGCACGCTGGCGGCCCAGTGGCGCCAGGAGCTTTCGCGGGACCCGGTCGGCGTGGGCTGGCTGACCATCGACGACGACGACAACAACGTGGTGTGGTTTCTGGCGCACCTGCTCGAGTCGATCCGGCAGGTTCGCCCGGCGCTTGCCGCGTCGCTGGGGCAGGTGCTCGACGATCACGGCGACGACGCCGCCCGATATGTGCTGACCGCGCTCATCGACGAGATGCACCGGAATGACGACCGGCTGGTGGTGGTCATCGACGACTGGCACCGGGTGTCGGATACCCAGACGATCGGCGCGCTCGGTTTTCTGCTCGAGCGCGGCTGCCATCATCTGCAAGTCATCGTCACCGGCTGGTCACGTGCCGGGCTGCCGGTGAGCAAAATGCGGATACGCGACGAACTCGTCGAAATCGACTGTGATGCTTTGCGTTTCGACGTCGAGGAGGCGCGATCGCTGCTCAACGATGTCGATGGCCTGCGGCTGCCGGATGGCGACGTGCGGGCACTGACCGCCTCGACCGACGGATGGGTCGCCGCGCTGCAATTGGCGGCGTTGTCGCTGCGCGGCGGCGCCGACGCCGGCAGCCTGGTGAGCCGGATGTCCGGTGCGAGCGAGATGATTGGCGATTTCCTCGCCGAGAACGTGCTGGACAGCCTGGAACCGGAGCTGCTCGACTTCTTGCTGGCGACATCGATCACCGGGCGCATCTGTGGTGGGCTGGCGTCCGCGCTCGCGGAGGTGCCGCGCGGGCAGGCCATGCTGGAGGACATCGAGCAGCGCGGCCTGTTCCTGCAGCGAATCGACAAGGACCCGAACTGGTTTCGCTACCATCACTTGTTCGCCGAATTCCTGCGCCACCGGCTCGAATGTGATCACCCCGACCGGGTAGACCAACTTCATCGCGTGGCTGCGGACTGGTTCGCCGAACACGACCACCTCAACGAAGCCGTCGACCACGCGCTGGCCTCCGGCGACACCGCGCGGGCGGTCGACCTGGTCGAGCAGGACGAGACGAACCTGCTCGAGCAATCGAAGATGACGACGCTGCTGGAAATCGTCAAGAAACTGCCGCCGCGACTAGTGGTTTCGAGAGCGCGGCTACAGCTGACCCTGGCGTGGACCAACGTTCTGCTGCAACGGTTGGCGCCCGCCGCCGCGGCGCTGAAGTCATTCGAGACGGCCCTGGAGCGCGCAGACCTCACCGATGTGGCGCGGGCAGATCTGCGGGTGGAGGCCGACGTGCTGCGCGCAGTCGGCGAGGTCTTCGCCGATAGGGTGGACGCCATCGATCATCTGGTTGCCGAGGCACTGGCACGGCCGGACAGCTTCCATCCGCGGGTGGGCGGCGTGGCGGGAAGCCTGGCAGCGTTCGCCGCGGTCCACCGTTTCGAGTTCGACGCCGCTAATCGGCTGCTCGCGTGGGCGCAGCCCTACCAGGAGATGATGGGCCCCTTCGCGGGTGTGTACGCACAGTGCTTCGGCGGCATCGCGGCCAGGTACACCCTCGACATTCAAGGCGCCCTGAGGAATTTCCGGGAGGCCTACGAGCTGGGCGCGACGGCGGGACCGCACTCCTACGCGGCACGGCTCGCCAGCGCCCTTCTCGGCGAATTGCTCTACCAGACCGGCGAATTAGCCGAGGCCGCCCGTCTGCTGGACGAGGGCTACCAGCTGGAGTCCGAGGGTGCCGGAGTCGACATCATGATCGCCAGATACGTGACCGGTGCAAGAGTCAAGGCACTGCAACGGGATCGGGGGGCCGCGGTCGATCGCCTCACCGATGGGATGGCGGCGGCGGAGCGGCTGCGGCTGCCGCGGCTGGCGGCGGCTGTCAACAACGAGCGAATCCGGCTGGGTATCCCGATCCCACAGGAGGTCGCGGCCCGGTTGCGAGCGCCCCGCACCATTCATCAGCCGCCCCGGGGCGACGGCATCGCCACGATCATCGCCGAACTCGACGAGGACTCCGCTATTCGGCTGTTGTCGGCGAGCGGCTCGGCAGACGATCAGGAGCAGGCATGCCGGCGTGCCGCCGAGCTGCTGGCCGGAATCGACGGTGCGCGACGGCCCTGGGCGGCATTGGGTGCGCAGCTGCTGCTAGTTGAAACCCTCAGGGCGACAGGGAAAATCGACGACGCCGAGGCCCTGGCACCCGCGGTCGTCGCGCGCTGCCGCGAACACGGACTGTCGGGGCTGCTTGCCGACGCCGGGCTCGGCTGACGAACTACGCCGAGCTCAAGGCCGAACTCAAGTCCGAGCGCGCACCGCCGCATGGGCCTGCGGAGTGATCGGGTCGAGGATATCGTCGTAGTCGTCATGTTTGTCGACGTAGGCCGCGACGAACGGGCAGATCGCCACGATGCGCTTTCCCGCGGCGCGGGTGTCTGCCAGCGCCGCGGCGATGAGTCTGTTTGCCAGGCCCCGACCGGCGAACCTGTCGTCGACTTCGGTGTGGTAGAAGATGCGCTGACCGCCGGTGTCGGCGGTGTCGACGTAGGCGGTCAGCCCGGCCCGCACGCCGTCGGCGCTGATCTCGTAACGCTTGTTTTCGGTGACGTTGGTGACGGTCGGTTCGGTCATAACCCCTCTATCCGGTCGGTTGGTGCGGGAATTTCCGATGGCGCAAACTCCAGGGCTGGTAGTACCGACGCTACCGCGGAGCTGCCCCGCGACGGCCGGGCAACCGATATGCAGTTGTCCGCCAAGGAGGAAACGGACCTCGCTGGATCGGCGGTTCGGGACGTCGCCGACAACGTAGACGTGGCCGGATGTGCAGCGACACAACGAATGTCATCGGTCGACCGGATCGATAATCCCGTGACGACGTCGCAAGCCGGGGAGCAGCGCGATGCCTCGTTGTCGCGGATAGATGGGCACAATGGATGTCCACCGACGGAGGAACAGGTGTGGCGCAGGGACTAACCAGATGGTCACATTCGCCATGATGTCATTCGGCGCCTCACCCGGGCGGTGATTTGGCTCTCCCGAGCGACATCGGCCGCACATAGCTACCCACCAGCGTGCGATGCCACCAGGCGTGGTCGCGCCGCAGCTCCTGAAAAGTGGTGAAGCGATACTGATAAATCTGGGCACGCACGTATCGCGGTGGCACATCCGGAAACGGGTTGCACCGCAACAGCTTCAGCGTCGGCCGATCGTTGCGCAACAGCCGCGTCAGCAACGGTGTCATCCAGGGCAGCGCGTAGCCCGGAGATATCGCGGCAAACCACATCAGCCAGTCCAAACGAAGGTGGTAGGGCGCCCATTGCCGCGGCAATCTGCGCACCGAGCCGGGCTTACCCTTGAATTCGTACTCTTGCCACACCGTGTCGCCGGTGATCTCGTCTTCGGCGGTTCCTTCGATCACCACCTCGTGGCGGGTGCGGCTGATGCTGCCGAATGCGCCGTAGGTGTTGATCAAATGAAAGGGGTTGAAGGACATGTTCATCCGCTGCCGGGTGGACAGCATGTTGCGTGCCGGCCAGTAGCTCAGAATCAACACCGCCGCGGCGAGCACGAACACCAGGACGGTGAACCACAGCGGCGGCCCGGCCAGCGCGGGTTGAGCAGGGACCGGCAGCACGGCCGCCAGCGACGCCTGGTCGACGGCGCTGCATGCCAGCAGGATCGTCAGCCAGTTGAGCCAGGAGAAGTTTCCCGACAACACCAACCACAGCTGGGTGACGATGATGACGGCTGCGGCGATGCTGGCGACCGGTTGCGGGGCGAACAATCCGAACGGCACCACGAGTTGCGCAAAGTGGTTGCCCGCCACCTCGATCCGGTGCAGCGGCTTGGGCAGGTGATGGAAGAACCAGCTCAGCGGCCCCGGCATGGGCTGCGTCTCATGGTGGTAGTACAGGCATGTGAGGTTGCGCCAGCACGGGTCACCGCGCATCTTGATCAGTCCCGCGCCGAACTCGACCCGAAACAGCAGCCAACGCAGCAGCCACAACGTCAGAATCGGCGGTGCCACCCGAGCGTTGCCCAGGAAGATCATCAGGAATCCGGTTTCGAGTAGCAATGACTCCCAACCGAATCCGTACCACACCTGGCCCACGTTGACGATCGACAGATACAGCAGCCACAGTGTGAGCCACATCAGCATGGCGGCCCACAACGGGACCAAGTCGGCCAAACCGGTGACGACCGCTGCCGACAGCAGGGCGCCGAACCAGCACGCGGCGGCGAACAATCGGTCGGAATAACGAAGGTGAAAGAGGCTCGGTGTTTGCCAGAAGGACCTTTCGGCCACATATCGCGGCACCGGCAGCATTCCCTGCTCTCCGATGAGCGCCCGGAACTGCAGCGCGGCGGCGACGAACGCCGTCAGGTAGATGACCGCGGTGCCCCGCTCGAGCACCATTCTGCCCAGCCAGTAGTCGGGTGCCGAAAACCATCCCATGGCAGTACTCCTCGGACGGTGACCGCGTATCCAGTTAACCAGTCGGCAAACCGGTAGCCAACAGCTGCCGCGCCGCTACCACTGTCCCCGTGAGGTAAGCACCTCACGGAGCAGGTCCGCACGATCGGTGATGATGCCGTCCACACCGATGTCGAGCAGCGCATGCATGGCCGCGGGGTCGTCGATCGTCCAGGCGTGCACCTGGCGTCCGGAAGCATGCATGGCCCGCAGCAACGCCGGCGTGATCACCGGCACGCCACCTAACCGCGGCGGCAACTGCACGCAGTCGCTGTCGCGCAGCAGCCGCTGCGCATACGCCCGCCGGCCCGCCGACCGGGCCGCCATGAACGCCATGAAAGCACCCGTACCCGCCGCACTGGCGACCCGCCGGGTGAGCAGACGCACGGCCCGCTGGCGACGCCGGTCGGAAAACGACGCGATCAGCACCCGGTCGTGCACCTTCAACCGCTCGATGACCTCGACGGTCGGTTCGATGGCCGACTCTGCCTTGATGTCGATATTGACCCGCGCGTCCGGGAATGTGACAAGTAGTTCTTCGAGTGTCGGAATCGGTTCTCCGGAGCCCAGATCCGCCGCGCTGGCCTGCCGCCAGGATAATTGGTCGATCGCACCCGGGGTTCCGGATGCGAGCGGGAGGCGGCGGTCATGCAGGATCACCGCGACGCCGTCGCGGGTGGCGCGAACGTCTGTCTCGAGGTAGCGAAACCCAAGCTTCACCGCCTCGTGAAACGCCGCCATGCTGTTCTTGGGCAGCCTGAACGAGGTAAAACCCCGGTGCGCCATGGCAATTGGCCCGGGGCTTCGAAAGAACTCCACGTCAAGTCTCCTGTTCGGGGTCCCGTCCGGGACTGCTATCCCAAGCCGGCATCGACACCGATGCGGCCAACACCGCGAGCGAAATCAGCGCCAGCAGTTGGACACTGGCCGAGTGGCCGGCGTAGCCGTCCACCGAGCGCCACGGATGACGGGACAATACTGCCCCCGCGAGAATCAGACCACCCGCGCTCAATCCGACGGTGATCCGGTCGAGCACCCGCTCCCGGTCGCGCAATACATACCGCAGCCCGAACGCTGCGCCTACCACGGCAACTCCCGCCACCCCGGCAATCGCACCCCCGGCCGTCAGCACCGCGACCGCCGCCAACGGCCCGGGTGCCCAAGGGCGTACGGCCGCATGGCCATGGTCCTGGCCTCGTCGCCGCCAGAGCGCGAGCAGGGCCAGCACCGGCAGCAACGTAAGCCCGAAAGCCAGGCCCGATCGATACACCGAGTTGGGCGCGAAGGTGAGGGTGATGGTGCCGGGATCACCGGCGGGCACCACCCAGCCCTGCTGCCAGCCATTGACCGCAACCGCAGTCAGCCTGGCGCCGCTACTGGTATGCGCCACCCAACCGGGGGTGATGCTTTCCGGAATGACCAGCACTCGCGAGGTCGCCGAGGCGGGCGCCCGCACTTCCCGACGGCCCGGGCCCCACACCCCGGTTGCGGCGGGAACCGTTGTGGTGGAGGGTAATTCGGCTGCCTCCGGAGCCGTCAGCTGGGCGCCGTCGACAACGAATTCCGCTCCCGGACCGATCAGCAGCTCCTGTTGGCCGGCCGGCAGCGAGATGGGCTCGCGTTCGCAGGGCAGCGCCGTAGCCGGTTCGCCGTCCAGCAGCGCGCCCACCGTGGTCCGAATCGAGGTGTGTACGAAGCGGCCGGCCACCGCGATGACCGGGCCGTGCGCACAGTCGACGGTGATCTCTCGGGATCGGTTCCGCACGGCATCCGCGGCCGCGATCGGGCTGCCGTCGGTTCCGAGCGCGGTCACCTCGGCCAGCCCGGGAGGCTTGAGTTGGTCGAAGCCCAGCGCATTGCGGTCGATGATGTCTTCCCAGTCGAGCAGGCTGATGGTGACCGTGTCGGTGATGCGGGGGTGTAACGACAGCGTCTGAGGCTCGCCGTCGCGATTGACCGCACGCACCTGGGGCCCGTCGCCCAGGTCGACGGCCACCATCGTCGGATGGGCGGGCAACGCCGACCGGCTGGGCAGCAGCCGCAGTCCGGCCACCTCGGTGGGTCGCGGCAGGCTCACGGTCAGGGTCGGCGGCGACTTGTACTGCACCACCCGCTGCGGTGCGGTCCATGCGGTGGCGGGGTCGCCGTCGGTGGCGGCGTAGGCCGAGCCCGCGACGTCGAGCACATCGGAGTCGCCGTGCGCGCGGGTGGTGTCCGGCTCAGCGATCAGATCGGCAAGTTTGGGCCCCTGCCTGGGCCGCACCCACACCGTCGGGGTCACCGTCGTCGGGCGCGGCACGGTGAGCGTGCGGCTGAAGTTGACGGGCTCCTCGGGCGCCAGGGCCATCGACGCGGCGCAGCGCACGCTGTCGGAGGCGAGCGCGCAACCCGGCCGGCCCAACAATTCGGACCCCAGGTCCCAGCGCGCGATCGTCGAATCCGCCGGCGGCCCGGGTACCGACACGGTGTGGTGCAACTGCACCGGGTGGGCGAACCCGGACGCGTCGTACTGGGTGATCGCCAGATCGGTGATACCGAACTGCACCCCGGCAGACCCGTCGTCGGTGGCGGCCGCGGTGACCCGCACCCACGGCGTTTCGCCGTAGGGCAGCGCCGCGGTGAGCGGCTTGCCTGCCTCGTCGAACCGCAGGGTGGTGCTGCCGGTGGCGGTCTCGACCAGGATGCGCCGGATCTGCGCGCCGACGGCGGTCGCACTCGGTGTCAGGGTGATGACGGCGTTGGCCACCGGATGATCGAAGTCCACCTGCAGCCACTGCCCGACGGCGGCCTGCAGTGCGTTGGACACCCAGGCGGTCGCCGAGTCACCGTCGATCGCGGCCGCCGCCGAGGTGGCCGGGGCCACGTCGGGCATGGCGGTGGAATCCGCCGACGAGCTGGACACCGTGACGCGGCCGCCGGTCCACCCGCCGTACACCACGTCGGCGCCGGGTACCGGATAGTCGGGCACCCGGTTGTAGGTGTGTCGGGCGTCCCCGGGCGCCCGGATCGCCGAGGAGTGCTGATCCACCCGGCCGTAATCGGTTTCGCGGGCCACCGGGGTGTCGGTGACCGTCACCAGCGGAGCCGTCAGACCGGCGGCGACGGCATCGGCCGTCAGCAGCACCGGACCCAGCGCCGGTTGGCCAGACAGCCGCCGCCGTTCGTCGAGACGCAGCAGCACCTCGGGCCCGCCGTCGACGCGGGGCAGCCGGTCGGTGTCGACCAAGTAGGGCGCACCCGCGCCACCCACCTGGTAGATCTCTACCGCGGGATAGCGCGGCCGCAGTCCGCTGTCGCTGACGAACCCGGCCAGCGAGCCGGGACCCACCGGCGCGCCGAACTCCGCCACCTTCGCCAGCCCGGGTGAGCCGGCGATGGCGCGGTGCACCAGGATCGGGCGTGCCGAGCGCGACGTCTCGGGGTCCAGATCGTTACGCAGCACCAGATACGAAATGCCTTGGCGGGCAAGAGTATCCGCCAGGCCGGCGGAGGGGCGTCCGGCGGCGAACAAGCGCTGCACCGAGTCCAGCGCCCGGATGGTCTGCGGCGGGGTCAGGGGAATGGAGTCGCGTACCCCCCACGGGCTGCTGCCCAGCACCTGCAGCGGCTCGTCGTGGCTGGTGCCCCAGACCTGGGTGGCGAACGGCGCCCCGGGCACCACCAGCACCCGCCCCGGCGTCGGTGTCCCGGTGTTGTGCGCGCTGAGCCAGTCGGCGGCCTCCTGCCAGTACCGGGGTATCGCAGTGAAGGTGCCAGGCGGGGTGAGCCGAGCGGTCCAGGCGAGCGAGGTGCTGACCGCCATCGCGGTGAGCACGACGATTCCGACGGCCACCCGCTTGTCGCGCTCGGGGTGCGCAACCGCGCGAAGCCACTGCGACCTGGGCACGCTGCCGGGCAGCGGTATCCGACCCAGCAACCCCGCGATGCCCAAGACCAGCGGCAGCCGGATCACCGGCCCCACCTTGTGCACATTGCGCAGCGGCGTGCCGCCGGCGTCCAAGAACGCCTGCACCTGATGGGCCAGCGGCGAGCCCAGCCCGCCGCCGTACCCGACGGCCAGCAACACCACGCCGACCAGCAGCATCGCCACCAGCCGGCCGCGAGCCGGCATCGCCGGACTGGCCAGCCCGGCCAGCCCGGCCGCCGCCACCAGACAGGTGCCCAGGATCGCGACCGACCCGGTCACCAGCGGCGCCCCCGCGGTTGCGTCGGGCGCCACGAACGGCGTCCAGCTGTCGGTGCCGCGCAACACCTCCACCAGCGAGGACCATTGGGTCGTCACGCCGGAGGATTCGATGAAGTCCAGAAACGGCGGACTGACCCCGCGCAGCTGAGTCAGCGACACCACCCACCACAGCGTCGCCAACACCAGCGCCAGCAGCCACCATGCGGTATAGCGCCACCACAAACGGTTGGGCCGGTGACAAGCCAACCAGATCCCCGCGGGCAGACAACCGGCCAGCGTCGCGATGGCGTCCCCCGCGCCCATCAGCGCCACCGCCACACCGGCCTGGGCCGCCAGCGCCCGTACCGATCGGCCCGACGTGCCCCGCAGGGCCAAAATCGTCGGCAGCAGCACCCATGGCGCCAGCATCATCGGCAGCGTTTCCGACGAGATCGACCCCAGCGTGGTCAGCACCCGCGGCGACAGCGCAAACGCGGCCGCCCCGATCACCCGCGATGCCGGGCTACCGATGCCCAGCGCCTCGGCGACCCGCAGCAATCCCCAGAAGCCGACCGTCAGCAGCACCGCCCACCACAGCCGCTGGGTGAGCCACCCCGGGACTCCCAGCAGATGGCCGACGAGGAAGAACGTCCCGTGCGGAAACAGGTAGCCATAGGCCTGGTTCTGAGATTGGCCGAACGGCAGCTCGCTGTTCCACAGGTTCGTCGCGCGCGCCAGGAACCGCAGCGGGTTGGCGATGAGATCGAGTTTGGTGTCGGGGGAGACCCGCCCGGGGGATTGGGCGAACGTCAGCGTCAGCGACACCGCCGCGACCAACAGCAGCCACCGCCGGGAGAGGGGCGTCACCAGCGGGTTTGCTGCAAGCGCCGCCGCGCTGACCTTCGAAGCCGACGCCGCCGGGCTAGCTACGGTTGCCGTACTCGACCCGGTTGAGCACCGATGACGACGGATCGCCCCCGGGTAATGGCGGCTTCGTGTCCTGCTGCACCATCAGGGTGATACCGAAGATTGCGGCCGCGCCCAGCAACAGACCAACCACCACGCTCGCGGCGGCGGGCGCGACGATCCGGTTCATCGTGAGCTCCTTGAGGCGTGACGTCGTGGTGAAAGGTGGCTGAAAGAAACGCTGAAAGAAACTTAGCGCCAACCTAGCAGAACGCGATCTCATGGCTGTCGGCAGCGATCATCGGGGCGGGGCGCGACGTCTCGCCCCAGGTCGGTCGACAACGTAACAGTGGTTGCCCCCGAACCCGGCGCCGAAACACCACCGTGACAGCATGTCCGGATGGCTTTTCCGCGCACACTGACGGTGCTTGCGGCCGTATCGGTGCTGGTGGCCGCCTGCAGCCACGGCGGCACCCGGACCGGATCGTCGTCGACGACGGCGTCGAGCACGCCGCCCGGACCGCCCCCGGTCGCCGCTCCGGCACCGCGGGTGTGTGCCGACCCGACGGCGGTGCCGGCCTCGTTGTCCACCCGCGACAAGCTGGCCCAGCTGCTGATGGTGGGGGTGCGCGACGCCGCCGACGCCAAGGCCGTGGTGAGCACCTATCACGTCGGCGGCATCCTGATCGGCAGCGACACCGACCTGTCCATGTTGAACGGCCCGCTGGCCGATCTCGCCGCCGGCGCCGGCCCGCTGCCGCTGGCCGTTGGCGTCGACGAGGAAGGCGGCCGGGTGTCGCGGTTGCATTCGCTGCTCGGCGGCCGGGGTCCGTCGGCCCGGGAACTGGCCCAGACCCAAACCGTCGCCCAGGTCCACGACGTGGCGCTGGAGCGGGGCCGGCAGATGAAGAAGCTCGGTATCACCGTCGACTTCGCGCCGGTGGTCGACGTCACCGACGCGCCCGACGACACGGTGATCGGGGACCGCTCGTTCGGCTCGGATCCGGATAAGGTCACCGCCTACGCCGGCGCCTACGCGCAGGGGCTGCGCGATGCCGAGCTGCTGCCGGTGCTCAAGCACTTCCCGGGCCACGGGCGCGGCTCGGGCGATTCGCACACCGGCGGGGTGACGACGCCGCCGTTGAGCGAGCTGGTGGCCAGCGACCTGGTGCCCTACCGCACCCTGCTGACCCGGACCCCGGTCGCAGTGATGGTGGGGCATCTGCAAGTTCCCGGGTTGACCGGCAGCGAACCGGCCAGCCTGAGCAAGGCCGCGGTGGACCTGCTGCGCACCGGCACCGGATATGGCGGGCCTGCGTTCGGAGGCCCGGTGTTCAGCGACGACCTGTCCAGCATGGCCGCCATCTCGGATCGGTACGGCGTGGCCGAGGCGGTGTTACGCACCTTGCAGGCCGGCACCGATATCGCGTTGTGGGTCACCACCAAAGAGGTGCCCGCCGTCCTGGACCGGTTGGAACAGGCATTGGCCGCCGGCGAATTGCAGATGCCCGCGATCGACGAATCGGTGGTGCGGGTGGCGGCGATGAAGAACGTCTCTCCGCACTGTGGTCATTAGCTGAACCCGCATTGCCTACCCTAGAGTCGGATCGACCGGCTGGAGGGGTGCACGGCAATGGCAGGTGGTACGAAGCGGCTACCGCGTGCTGTCCGCGAGCAGCAGATGCTGGATGCCGCCGTGCAGATGTTCTCGGAAAACGGCTATCACGAGACCTCGATGGACACCATCGCCGCCGCGGCGCAAATCTCCAAGCCGATGCTGTACCTGTACTACGGCTCCAAGGAAGATCTGTTCGGCGCCTGCCTGAACCGTGAGATGAACCGGTTCATCGACGCGCTGCGCGCCGACATCGACTTGACTGTGAGCCCAAAGGACTTGCTGCGCAACGCCATAGTGTCGTTCCTGCGCTACATCGACACCAACCGGGCGTCGTGGATCGTGATGTACACCCAGGCCACCAGCTCGCAAGCGTTCGCCCAGACGGTGCGCGAGGGACGCGAGCAGATCATCGACCTGGTCGCCGGGATGCTGCACGCCGGGACTCGCAGCCCGCGCTCCGACGCCGAAATCGACATGATGGCGGTTGCGCTGGTAGGGGCGGGAGAGGCGGTGGGGACCCGGCTCAGCGTCGGCGACATCGACGTCGACGAGGCGGCCGAGATGATGATCGACTTGTTCTGGCACGGCCTCAAGGGCGCGCCCGCGGAGCGCGACACCGGCCCAAACCTGGGTCCCAACGTCGCCGCAGGCTAGATTCGTGCGGTGCCTAACCGGCCGGCCCGCCCCAACCTCGACTTTTTCTGCGCGGTGATCATCGCCGGCCTGCTGGCCGGGCTCGCCGGTTTGTCGACGACGGTGGTGCTGCGCTTCGTCGAACACCTCACCTACCACTACACTTTCGGCTCACTGCTCGACGGGATCACCGGCAGCAGTCCGGTCCGGCGCGCGGTGGGGCCGATGGTCGGTGCCGCGCTGGCGGGACTGGGCTGGTGGATCTTGCGCCGCAGCGCCAAGGTGCCGCCGCTGGCCGGAACCATCGCGCGGCATGATCCGATACCGCCGGTGTCGTGGAGCATCGACGCCGCGCTGCAGATCGTGCTGGTGGGCTCCGGCGCCTCGCTCGGCCGCGAAGGCGCGCCACGCCAATTCGCCGCGGCCCTCACCGACGTGGGTTGCCGATGGTTGCGGCGGCTGTCACCCGGCGATCGGGAGATCCTGCTGGCATGTGCCGCCGGGGCCGGGCTGGCGGCGGTCTACGCCGTCCCGCTGGCCGGGGCGCTGTTCGCCCTGCGGATCATGCTCAACACCTGGCGGTTGCGGGCGGTGGGGGCGGCGCTGATCACGTCCAGCCTGGCCGTCGCGATCGGTTCGGCCGTCACCCATGACCGCCCCGAACTCGACTGGCCCCGTGCCGAATCGACCTATCTGCTCAGTGCGCACGGATTGTTGCTGGCGCCCTTCGCGCTGGTGGTGGGTTTGACCTTCAACCGGATCATGGCCGCGGCGCGGCCGCGCCCCATGCTGCGGTCTTGGATGCTGATCCCCGCGCTGGCGGCCGCGGGATTGCTGACCGGCATCTGTTCGCATTGGTGGCCCCAGCTGCCCGGAAACGGCAAGAGCATCCTGACGGTCAGTCTGGCCAGCGGGATGACGCTGTCGTCGGCGGCCGTGATCTTGCTGTTGAAGCCGTTGCTGACCGCGCTGTTCCTGCGTGCCGGCGGAGCCGGCGGGCTGCTGACACCGTCGTTGGCCACCGGCGCTGCGGCGGGGTCGCTGCTGGTGTTGACGCTCAACGCGGCGACCGGGACGCACCTGCACGGACCGGTGATCTCGCTGGCCGGTGCCGCCGGGGTGCTTGCGGTCACCCAGGGCTCGCCCACCTGGGCGGCGATCTTCGTCTGGGAGCTGGCCCGGCCACCGATTTGGATGCTGGTGGTCTTTCTGGTCACCGCGGTGGGCGCGGAAGCACTGAAGAGGCTCGCTGTCGGCCGCCGGCTCCCACACCTCGACCATCGCGCGGGCTGATCGCTACAGCGGCCGCAAAGTCCCGGTCAGATGCGGATACCCCTTCGACATGTTGCGCAGCGTCAGGTCCCAGCCGTTATCGGCTTCGTCGATGTAGACGCCGACGCTGGCCGGCAGCAGCACCGGCTTGCCGAACCGCACCGAATAGCGCACCGCGTCCGGCAGCCGGGCCTCGATATTCGCCAAAACCGCTGCGGCGCTGAACATTCCGTGTGCAATGACGGTGGGGAAGCCGAACAACCGGGCCGCGATCGGATTGGTGTGGATGGGGTTGTGATCTCCGCCGACGGCCGCATAGCGACGGATTCGGGCCGGCGTGATCCGCAGCAGGGCAGACGGCGGTGGGAGTTTGGGCTGCTTCTGCGGCGGCGGTTTCGGTTCGCCGGACAAGCTGGTGCGTTGCTGGTGCAGGAACGTCGTCACCTGCTGCCAGGCGAGCTCGTTGCCGACGCTGATCTCGGTCACCAGGTCGACCAGCAGGCCCTTGCGATGCTCCCTGAGGTTTTCGGCGTGCGCCCGCACGCCGACCGTGTCGGTCACCGCGATCGGGCGGTACCGGGTGATGTGGTTCTCGGTGTGTACCGATCCCATTGCGGCGAACGGGAAATCGAAACCGGTGACCAATGCCATCACCGAGGGGAACGCCAACGCGAACGGGTAGGTCAACGGAACGTCGTTGCCGTAGCGCAGACCGGTGACCGCCGCGTAGTCGGCCACGTTGGTGTGGTCGATCCGAAGCTCCTCGACGGTCACCGTGCGGGTGGGCAGCTGGCCGCCGCGCGGCACCATGGGCAACGCTCCCGCCGCCGCGCGGAGCATGTTTCTCAGGCCGCTTGGCTGGTTCACCGAATCCTCCTAACCGCTCAAGCGCCGATCATGGCTTGGCCGCAGACCCGAATTACGTTGCCGGTCACCGCATTTGACGCCGGGCTGGCGAAATAGGCGATGGTCTCGGCCACGTCGACGGGCTGCCCGCCCTGCATCAGCGAGTTCAGCCGCCGGCCCACCTCGCGGGTGGCCAGCGGGATGGCCGCCGTCATCTGGGTTTCGATGAATCCCGGTGCGACGGCGTTGATGGTGATGCGCTTGTCGGCAAGCTCGGGCGCCAGCGCCTGGGTGATGCCGATCATTCCGGCCTTGGTGGCGCCGTAATTGGTCTGCCCGCGATTGCCCGCGATGCCGGCGATCGACGAGAGCCCGATGATTCGTCCGCCCTCTCCGATGCTGCCGTTTCCGACCAGGCCCTCGATCAACCGAAGCGGGGCAAGCAGATTGACGGCGATCACCGAGTCCCAGCGGGCGTCGTCCATATTGGCCAGCAACTTGTCGCGGGTGATACCGGCGTTGTTGACCAGGATGTCGGCCTTGCCGCCGTGGTGGTCGCGCAGGTGCTCGGTGATCTTGTCGACGGCGTCGTCGGCGGTGACGTCCAGCCACAGCGGCGTGCCGCCCACGCTGCTGGCGGTCTCGGCCAAAGCCTCCTCGGCGGACTCCACGTCGATCGCCACCACCCGGGCGCCGTCGCGGGCGAACACCTCGGCGATCGTTTTGCCGATGCCCCGGGCAGCGCCGGTGACGATGGCCACCTTGCCGTCGAGCGGACGGTCCCAGTCGGCCGGCGGCGTGGAATCGGCCGCCCCGACATGGAACACCTGACCGTCGACGTAGGCCGACTTGGCCGACAGGATGAACCGCATGGTCGATTCGAGCCCGGTGGCCGCCGGCTTGGCGTCGGGCGACAGGTACACCAGCGCGACCGTGCTGCCCCGCCGCAACTCCTTGGCCAGGGACCGGGTAAAGCCCTCCAGCGCGCGCTGGGCAATCCGTTCGTGCGTGTCGGCGATCGCCTCGGGACTGGTGCCCACCACCGCCACCCGTGCGCAGGCACCCAGATTGCGCAGCAGCGGCGTGAAGAATTCGTGCAGTTTCTTGAGACCGGCCGGGTCGGTGATGCCGGTGGCATCGAAGACCAGCCCGCCGAACGAATCGGCCCAGCGGCCGCCGAGGTTGTTACTCACCACGTCGTAGTCGTTGTCGAGGGCGGCGCGCAGCGGCTCGACCACCCGGCCCTCCCCCCCGATCAGCAGCGATCCGACCAAAGGCGGATCTCCCGGTCGATACCGGCGCAGCGTCTCGGGTTGCGGGACACCGAGCTGCTTGGCCACGAACGATCCGGGGCGGGAGCTGACAACCTGCGAGAACAGATCTGACGAGAGCTTGGGAGCCACAGAGCTGCCTTCCGTGTCGGGGTATGTGTTGCTATAAGCAACCGTAGCGAGGACGAACTTACTTGAGAGTAAGAACAGTGGGTAGTATGGCTGCAACGGCTGATGCCCAAAAATAGATACCCGGAGAACGCAAAGTGCCCGCAGCTGCTCAACAGAATTCCGAGTCCAAGCGTCGAGTCGCCGTCCTGGGCGGCAATCGCATTCCCTTCGCCAGGTCCGACGGCGCTTACGCCGACGCGTCCAACCAGGACATGTTCACCGCGGCGCTGGGTGGGCTGGTAGACCGGTTCAACCTGCGCGGTGAACGCCTGGGTTTGGTAGCAGGCGGCGCGGTGCTCAAGCACAGCCGCGACTTCAACCTGATGCGCGAATGTGTGCTGGGCTCGGAGTTGTCGCCGCACACACCGGCCGTCGACCTGCAGCAGGCCTGCGGCACCGGCCTGCAGGCTGCCGTCGTCGCCGCCGACGGGATCGCGGCCGGTCGTTACGAGGGGGCTGCTGCCGGCGGCGGGGACCCCACGTCGGACCCGCCGATCGGCCTGGGTGACGACCTGCGCCGGAACCTGCTGAAGCTGCGCCGGTCCAAGTCCAATGTGCAGCGATTGAGGCTGCTGGGCACCCTGCCGGCCAACCTCGGTGTGGAGATCCCGGCCAACAGCGAGCCGCGTACCGGGCTGTCCATGGGAGAGCATGCGGCCATCACCGCCAAGCAGATGGGCATCAAACGCGTCGACCAGGACGAGCTGGCCGCAGCAAGCCATCGCAATATGGCTAACGCCTACGACCGCGGATTCTTCGACGACCTGGTCACGCCCTTTCTGGGGCTGTACCGCGACAACAATATGCGGCCCGACTCCAGCGCCGAGAAATTGGCCACCTTGCGTCCGGTTTTCGGGGTGAAGGCCGGCGATGCGACGATGACGGCGGGTAATTCAACTCCGCTGACCGATGGCGCCTCCGCCGTGTTGTTGTCCAGCGAGCAATGGGCCGCCGACCATTCGCTGTCGCCGCTGGCCTACCTCGTCGACGCCGAGACCGCGGCCGTCGACTATGTCAACGGCAGCGACGGCCTGCTGATGGCGCCAACCTACGCCGTGCCGAGGCTGCTGGCCCGAAACGGGTTGAGCCTGCAAGATTTCGACTTCTACGAGATCCATGAGGCGTTTGCTTCGGTGGTACTGGCACACCTGCAGGCGTGGGAATCCGAGGAGTACTGCAAGCAGAAGTTGGGCCTTGACGCCGCGCTCGGCGCGATCGATCGCTCCAAGCTCAACGTCAACGGTTCGTCCTTGGCTGCCGGTCACCCCTTCGCCGCGACCGGCGGGCGGATCCTGGCTCAGGCCGCCAAGCAACTGAGTGAGAAGAAGGCCACCGGCAAAGGCGGCTCGGGTAAGCCCCTTCGTGCGCTGATCTCGATCTGCGCGGCCGGTGGCCAGGGCGTAGCCGCGATCCTTCAGGCTTGACAGGACCTCCACAAGGCAGCCCAACGGTCCGTGAAACGAAAAGATTTGGCGGCGGGTTTATTACCCGGAGCAGATGGGTAATTGTTAGCTCGGATAGCCCCGCGTTGTGGTCTGACCCCCCGACCCCGGCCGCAGCGCGGGGCAATCCGTTGGTCGACCGCCGGTCGGCAGTCCTATACGACGGGCGTACGAAAAGGGCCGCCGCTGGAGCGAGGGGATCCAGCGGCGGTCTTTTCCGGATGCCCCCACAGACGCAGATCCCCCGTTTCAACGAAGAAACGGGGGATCTGGCTGTTGGACGGGGGAGTTAGAAAGCAGCCTCGTCGAGTTCCATGATGTCGTTATCCAGCGTCTCGATCACCTCGCGAGTGCTGGTCAACAGCGGCAGGAAGTTCTTGGCGAAGAACGACGCGACCGCGACCTTGCCCTCGTAGTAGGCGCGCTCGTCGCCGGTGGCGCCCGCGTCGAGAGCAGCCACCGCCACCGCGGCCTGACGCTGCAGCAACCAGCCGATGATCAGATCACCGACGCTCATCAGGAACCGCACTGAACCGAGGCCGACCTTGTAGAGGCTGGTGACGTCCTGCTGAGCGGCCATCAGGTAGCCGGTCAGCGCGGCCGCCATGGCCTGGACGTCGGCCAGCGCCTTGGCCAGCAGCGCCCGCTCGGTCTTCAGCCGGCCGTTACCGGACTCGCTGTCGACGAACTCCTGGATCTGGCCCGAAACGTGGGCCAGCGCCACACCCTTGTCCCGGACGATCTTGCGGAAGAAGAAGTCCTGCGCCTGGATGGCGGTGGTGCCCTCGTACAGGGAGTCGATCTTGGCGTCCCGGATGTACTGCTCGATCGGGTAGTCCTGCAGGAAGCCGGAGCCACCGAGGGTCTGCAGGCTCTCGGTGAGCTTGGCGTAGGCCTGCTCGGAACCCACGCCCTTGACGATCGGCAGCATGAGGTCGTTGACCTTGGCGGCCAGTTTGGCGTCGACGCCGTGCACCACCTCGGCGACCGCCGCGTCCTGGAACGTCGCGGTATAGAGGTAGAGCGCACGAAGACCCTCGGCGTAGGCCTTTTGGGTCATCAGGGACCGGCGCACGTCGGGGTGATGCGTGATGGTTACCCGCGGCGCGGTCTTGTCGGTCATCTGGGTCAGGTCGGCGCCCTGCACGCGTGACTTGGCATATTCGAGCGCATTCAGGTAGCCGGTGGACAGCGTGGCGATGGCCTTGGTGCCGACCATCATCCGGGCCTGCTCGATGACCTCGAACATCTGCGCGATGCCGTTGTGTACCTCGCCGACCAGCCAGCCCTTGGCGGGCACACCGTGTTGGCCCAGCGACAGTTCACAGGTCGCCGACACCTTGAGACCCATCTTGTGCTCGACATTGGTGACGAAGACGCCATTACGGTCACCGAGTTCGCCACTTTCCGGGTCGAACAGGAACTTCGGCACGAAAAACAGTGACAGCCCCTTGGTGCCCGGACCGGCGCCCTCGGGACGAGCCAGCACCAAGTGGAAGATGTTCTCGAACAGGTCACCGGAGTCGCCGGAGGTGATGAACCGCTTGACGCCGTCGATGTGCCAGGAGCCGTCCTCCTGCTGGACGGCCTTGGTGCGTCCGGCACCCACGTCCGACCCCGCGTCCGGCTCGGTGAGCACCATCGTCGATCCCCAGCCGCGCTCGGCGGCCAGCACGGCCCACTTCTTCTGCTCCTCGGTGCCGAGGTGGTAGAGGATGTTGGAGAAGCCTCCGCCGCTGGCATACATCCACACCGCCGGGTTGGCGCCCAGAAAGTGCTCGTGCAGCGCCCAGACCAGCGCCTTGGGCATAGGCATCCCGCCCAGGGCCTCCTCGATACCGGCCTTGTCCCAGCCGCCGTCCATCACCGCGCGGACGGAATCCTTGAACGCCTCCGGCAGCGACACCGAGTGCGTCTTCGGGTCGAATACCGGCGGGTTGCGGTCGCCCTCGACGAAAGATGCGGCAACCGGTCCCTCGGCCAATCGGCTGACCTCGACCAGCATCTCCTTGGCAGTGTCGACGTCCAGGTCACTGAACTCGCCCTTGCCCAAAGCCTGGTCAACGCCCAGCATCTCGAACAGGGTGAAAACCTGGTCGCGGACGTTGCTCTTGTAGTGGCTCACTACGGTCCTCCTCGTTGAGAATGCCACTTGCGGTTGGGTACTAGGTCTAAGTTACCCACCAGTAACACCGCTAAAATATATCGGCGCCGTAGTTGTACGCAAGTAGATGTGAGCTACATTTCACGTGCGAACCAACCAACCGGTTGGGATTGAGGCGATTCGCTTGCCCGCAGTGGCCGCCACCTGCAACGATGATGGTGACCGTGGCGGTTGTGGCGCGCGTCACGCCAGCGCGACGGGGAGGGGCGGGTGCGAGAAATCCGTCCTCGGCTCAAGGGGCGAGTAGGTTCCGGTGAATCCACAGAGCAAGCTGACACCGTCGTCGCTGCGTGAGGCCTTCGGCCATTTTCCGTCTGGCGTGGTGGCAATCGCCGCCGAGGTTGACGGAGTACGGGAAGGCCTGGCGGCCAGCACCTTCGTGCCCGTCTCGTTGGAGCCGCCGCTGGTCTCGTTTTGTGTGCAGAACATTTCGACGACCTGGCCCAAGCTCAAAGGCGTTCCGATGCTGGGCATCAGCGTGCTCGGCGAGACGCATGACGAGGCGGCACGCACCCTTGCCGCCAAGACCGGTGATCGCTTCGCCGGTCTGGAGACCGTTTCCAACGACAGCGGTGCAGTTTTCATCAAAGGCACCAGCCTGTGGCTAGAAAGCGCAATCGAGCAGCTGATCCCGGCTGGCGACCACACCATCGTGGTGCTGCGGGTCAATCAGGTCACCGTGGATGCCGAAGTGGCGCCGATCGTGTTCCACCGCAGCGCCTTCCGCCGCCTCGTCACCGGTTAGGGACGGCCGCCGAGTTCCGCCCGGTAGCCCTCGATGCGCTGCTCGATTTCGGCGGCATCATCGTGTCGGCCGTCTTTGTGCGCGAGTTCGGCCCGGATCGATAACTCACGGATCGCGGTTCGGATGTCATTGACACTGGTGATTTCTCGCATGGATTCCTAACGCTGCCTTTCCGCGGTTAAAAGCTCGACCGGGTCCATGCGGGCGCGGTCGACCCCGATAGCAGATGTAAGTCGGATACCCGATTCAACGGTCGGTCTAACCGCTGAGCAGTCACCGAGATGACCTGAGCCTGTCAATCGGATGGGTAATCGGGGCAGCGAGCGTCGCTAGCGCCGGAATAGCTTGTTACCCAGCCACACGACGGGGTCGTATTTGCGGTCGACCACGCGCTCCTTCATCGGGATCAGCGCGTTGTCGGTGATCTTGATGTTTTCCGGGCACACCTCGGTGCAGCACTTGGTGATGTTGCAGTATCCCAGCCCGTGAGCTTCCTGGGCTTCCTTGCGCCGGTCGCGGGTGTCCAGCGGATGCATCTCGAGTTCGGCGATCCGCATCAAGAACCGCGGCCCGGCAAATGCCTGCTTGTTTTCCTCGTGGTCCCGGATGACGTGGCAGACGTTCTGGCACAGGAAGCACTCAATGCACTTGCGGAACTCCTGCGAGCGCTGAACATCGGCCTGCGCCATCCGGTACTCGCCCGGCTGCAGATCCTTCGGCGGCGCGAAAGACGGTATCTCGCGGGCCTTTTCGTAGTTGAACGACACGTCGGTGACAAGATCGCGAATCACCGGGAAGGTGCGCAGCGGCGTGACGGTGACCACCTCGTCCTCGGCGAACGTCGACATCCGGGTCATACACATCAGCCGCGGCCTGCCGTTGATCTCCGCCGAGCACGATCCGCACTTGCCTGCCTTGCAGTTCCAGCGCACCGCCAGGTCGGGCGTCTGGGTCTGCTGCAGACGGTGGATGACGTCGAGCACCACCTCGCCCTCGTTCACCTCGACGGTGAAATCGCGGAGTTCGCCGCCGCTGTCGTCGCCCCGCCACACTCGCAGGCTAGCGTTGTAACCCATTACGATCTCCGTCCTGGATGGTCGGCCAACTCTTCGTCGGTGTAGTACTTCTCCAGCTCGGAAATGTCGAAGAGTTCCAGCAAGTCCGGTCGCATCGGCACCTGTGACTCCCGGGTGATGGCGATATGCGGACCGTCGCCGCCGTCCCCGTCGCCCGCGGCGCGGCAGACCAGCAAGGTGTTGCGCCAGTTGGCGTCCATGCCGGGATGATCGTCACGGGTGTGACCGCCGCGGCTTTCGGTGCGTTCCAGTGCGGCCCGGGCCACGCACTCGCTGACCAGCAGCATATTGCGCAGATCGATGGCCAGATTCCAGGCCGGGTTGTATTGACGATGCCCTTCCACTTGTACCTTCTGGTACCGCTTCCACAGCTCGTCCAGCAGGGTCAGTGCCCTGGTGATCTCGTCTTCTTTGCGGATGATGCCGACCAAGTCGTTCATCACGTGCTGCAGATCCATCTGCAGTGCGTACGGGTTCTCTGGCGCCGAACCGTCCGTCGGCCCCTCGAACGGCTTGAGCGCCTGCTTGGCGGCGGCGTCGAGGGCCTCCGATGAAATCGTCGGACGGCTGCCCAGCGCCCGCACGTAGTCGGCGGCGCCCAAGCCGGCCCGCCGGCCGAAAACCAGCAGGTCCGAAAGCGAGTTTCCGCCCAGTCGGTTGGAGCCGTGCATACCGCCGGAGCACTCGCCGGCGGCGAACAGCCCGGCAACCGTGGCCGCGCCGGTGTCGGCGTCGACCTCGACACCACCCATCACGTAGTGACAGGTGGGCCCGACCTCCATCGGCTCTTTGGTGATGTCCACCCCGGCCAGCTCCATGAACTGGTGATACATCGACGGCAGCCGCCGCTTGATCTCCTCGGGCGTCAGCCGGGAGGCGATGTCCAGGTAGACGCCGCCGTGCGGGGTGCCCCGACCGGCTTTGACTTCGGAGTTGATCGCCCGCGCGACCTCATCGCGGGGCAGCAGGTCAGGGGTTCGGCGGGCCGAGTCGTTGTCCTTGAGCCACTGGTCGGCTTCCTGCTCGCTCTCGGCATACTGGCCTTTGAACACCGGCGGGATGTAGTCGAACATGAAACGAGAGTTTTCGCTGTTCTTTAACACCCCGCCGTCGCCGCGGACACCCTCGGTGACCAGGATTCCCTTCACGCTGGGCGGCCACACCATGCCCGTCGGGTGGAACTGGACGAACTCCATGTTGATCAGGGACGCACCGGCCCGCAGCGCCAGCGCATGCCCGTCGCCGGTGTACTCCCAGGAGTTGGACGTCACCTTGAACGACTTGCCGATCCCGCCGGTGGCCAGCACCACCGCTGGGGCTTCGAACAGGATGAACCGGCCGCTTTCGCGCCAGTAGCCGAACGCTCCGGCGATCCGTTCTTCTTTCTCCGGACCGTCTTTGAGCAACTCGGTGATCGTGCATTCGGCGAATACCCTGATCCGCGCCTCGTAGTCGCCGAGTTCGGCGTAGTCCTCCTGCTGCAGCGAGACGATCTTCTGCTGCATGGTGCGGATCAACTCCAGCCCGGTGCGGTCGCCGACGTGGGCCAGCCGTGGGTAGGTGTGGCCGCCGAAGTTGCGCTGACTGATCTTGCCGTCTTCGAGGCGGTCGAACAGGGCGCCGTAGGTCTCCAGCTCCCAGACGCGGTCCGGGGCTTCCTTGGCATGCAGTTCGGCCATGCGCCAGTTGTTCAAGAACTTGCCGCCGCGCATGGTGTCGCCGAAATGGGTCTTCCAGTTGTCTTTCGGGTTGGTATTGCCCATCGCGGCCGCGCAGCCGCCCTCGGCCATCACCGTGTGGGCCTTGCCGAACAGCGACTTGCACACCACCGCGACCTTCAAGCCGCGTTCGCGTGCCTCGATGACCGCCCGCAACCCTGCGCCGCCGGCACCGATCACGACCACGTCGTAAGAGTGCCGTTCGACCTCAACCATGAAACCTCGCTCAGCCTTATCTTTGGGGTGTTACTGAAATAGCTTGTCAGCCAACAAATCTCAGGTCAGTGATGGTTCCGGTGGCCACCAGCATGATGTAGAAGTCGGTCAGCGACAGCGTCCCCAGCGTGATCCACGCGAAGAGCATGTGCCGAGTGTTGAGCTTGCTGACCTGCGTCCAGATCCAATACCGGACTGGGTGTTTGGAGAAATGCTTGAGACGGCCGCCGGTTACGTGCCGGCATGAATGGCAGGAGACCGTGTAGGCCCACAGCAGCAGCACGTTGGTCACCAAAATGACGTTGCCCAAACCGAAGCCGAAACCGGATGGTGAATGGAAGGCCATGACAGCGTCGTAGGTGTTGATCACCGACACCACCACGGCAATGTAGAAGAAGTACCGGTGGCTGTTCTGGATGATCAGCGGAAGCCGGGTTTCGCCGGTGTAATGGGCCCGCGGCTCAGGCACCGCGCAACCGGTCGGTGACTGCCACACCGAGCGGTAGTAGGCCTTGCGGTAGTAGTAGCAGGTCAGCCGGAAACCGAGCAGGAACGGTAATACCAGCATTCCCAACGGAATCCACCACGGGAAGTGTCCGAACCAGACACCGAGGTGACTTGCGCCAGGCTCGCAGGACGCGCTGACGCACGGTGAGTAGAACGGCGTCAGGTAGTGGTATTTCTCGACCCAGTAGCCGCTGCCCCAAAAAGCCCGGGTGGTCGCATAGACGATGAACGCCAGGAACCCGATGTTGGTGACCAGCGGTGCCCACCACCAGGTGTCGGTGCGCAGGGTCCGTTCGGGGATTTGCGCCCGGGTGGGTGAGAAAACGCCGGTATCAGGACGGTTCGCCGTGGGTGCGCTCATCTGGTGTGATCCTCTTCGAGTGGCATCTCGTCGAAGGGTACACAGATAGAGGGCCCTCTTTTCGGCGGGGTTTGGTTGTCAGTATCTACTGTGACCGCCGACACCTTCGTCGTCGACGTCGCGCCAGAAATCGCGGTCGTAATCGGTGTCGGGGATGGCGATCTTCTCGCCGGAATACCGGGCGTCGGCGCGATCCAGGTCCAACTCGGAGACATCGGTGTCGAGCAATTCGACATCGGTGAGGATCCGGTCGGCGTCGATGACGATGCGGCGCATGGCCGGGTCGTCGCCATCCCGCGACTTCAGCGAGGTCACGCACCGCCGCAGACCGCCGATGAGGTCGTGCAGTTCGGCGATTTCAGCAGAGGCGGACAACGTATCTCCCTGTATCTTCCGGAAAGGCGATGGTGTTTCGGATCACAATACGTCACCCGATGGTATCCGCACTGCGCGGCGATGGACAGGACATCGCGGCGCCGGCCAGGCCCGCCGGAGCGGTCGACCTTCGGCGCGGACCGGACCCGCAACCGGCTGATCCGGCGGAGCATCCACCCCGCCGGATCAAGTCGCCGGACTAACCGGTTACTTCGTGATCGCGATGCGCTGTACCTGTTTTCCGGCCTGATTTCCCGCGTATGCGCCGCTGACTCGCACCGTCAGGACACCGGCGTCATACGACGCGGTGATGGCCTCACCGGTGACATGGGCCGGCAGCTGGAACGAGCGCCGGAATGATCCGTAACGGATCTCCTTCAGGACGCGGCCGTCGGTGTTCTCCGCGCGTTCGTCTCGGTGTTCACCGTGGATGACCAGGCGGCTCACCCCGTTCTTGGAGTCGACCTCGACGTTGACGTCGTTGTCGACGTCGACCCCCGGCAGCTCCAGGCGGACCAGGGCGTCGTCGCCGTCTTTGAGGATCTCCGCAGCCGGGCTGAACCCGCTGGTCGCCGGCCTGTACCAGTCCGTCACCGCCGCGGGACCGAAGAAGTCACGCAACAACCGGTCGGGGTCCCACGCGCCCCGGGCCGGACGTGACCACAATGCGAGATTGCTCATGGATATCTCCTTATGCTTCCTTGTGAGTTAGCTGTGTCCGGCGTCGTGCCGGGCTGGCTACCTCGTAGAACATGAGTCGACTTCGCTAAAGTTCCACCTGGGCTTTCGCCGTTAGTGAACGCAGTCACACAGACTGTTCCCAGCTGTGAGCGCCATGTCATCGGGCTGTCACATTGGGCGATTTTGCGGCAATTTTCCGCCCTTAATCTTCATGGCATGGCTGCAGCCGGAACTACTCGCGCGCGCGACGGGGAATCGCCCTGCCGGCGGCACGTGATTGTGGTGGGGCACGGCATGGTGGGTCACCGACTGGTGGAGGCACTGCGTGCCCGCGACACCAGCGGGTCGTGGCGGATCACCGTGTTGGCCGAGGAGGCCGACGCCGCCTACGACCGGGTCGGACTGACGTCCTACACCGAAACCTGGGACCGCGGCCAACTCGCATTGCCAGGCAACGACTATGCCGGTGACGACCGGGTCCGATTGCTGCTCAACACCCGGGTGACCGAGATCGACCGCGCGACCAAGTCGGTCGTCACCGCGGACGGACAGCGGCACAGCTACGACGCCCTGGTGCTGGCCACCGGCTCTTACGCATTCGTCCCCCCGGTGCCCGGGCACCAGCTGCCCCAATGCCACGTCTATCGCACGCTCGACGACCTCGACGCGATCCGCGCCGGCGCCCAACACACACTGAACTCGGCTCACGCCGACGCCGGGGTGGTCATCGGCGGCGGTCTGCTGGGACTCGAAGCCGCCAATGCGCTGCGCCAGTTCGGGTTGCAGCCGCACGTCGTCGAGATGATGCCCCGATTGATGGCCCAGCAGATCGACGAGGCCGGCGGCGCCCTGCTCGCGCGCATGATCACTGACCTCGGGATCGCCGTCCACGTTGGCACGGGCACCGAATCCGTTGAGCCCGTCGAACACTCAGATGGCTCAGCGTCGGTTCGGGTGCGGCTCAGCGACGGTGACACCATCGATGCCGGCGTGGTGATCTTCGCCGCTGGCATCCGGCCGCGCGACGAGTTGGCGAGGGCGGCGGGCCTGGAGATCGCCCAACGCGGCGGCGTCCTCACCGACTTGTCTTGCCGGACAAGCGATCCCGATATCTATGCGGTCGGGGAAGTGGCGGCAATTGAGGGGTGCTGCTACGGCCTGGTCGGACCGGGATACACCAGCGCCGAGGTGGTGGCGGACCGGCTGCTGGGCGGTGCTGCCGAGTTCCCGGAGGCGGATCTGTCGACGAAGCTCAAGCTGCTGGGCGTCGATGTCGCCAGCTTCGGCGATGCGATGGGCGCGACCGAGAACTGCCTCGAGGTCGTCATCAATGACGCGGTGAAGCGCACCTACGCCAAGCTGGTGCTCTCCGACGACGCCAAGACGCTGCTGGGCGGTGTGCTGGTGGGTGACGCCTCGTCGTACGGGGTACTGCGGCCCATGGTCGGCAGCGAGTTGCCCGGGGACCCGCTGGCGCTGATCGCGCCGGCCGGATCCGGCGACGGGGCTGGTGCGTTGGGGGTTGGCGCGCTGCCGGATTCGGCGCAGATCTGCTCCTGCAACAACGTCACCAAGGGCGACCTGAAGTGCGCGATCGCCGACGGTTGCGCAGATGTGCCCGCCCTCAAGGCATGCACCGCGGCCGGCACCTCGTGTGGGTCCTGCGTGCCGTTGCTGAAGCAGCTGCTGGAAGCCGAGGGAGTGGAGCAATCCAAGGCGCTGTGCGAGCACTTCAGCCAGTCGCGGGCGGAGCTGTTCGAGATCATTTCGGCCACCGAGATCCGGACCTTCTCCGGCCTGCTGGAGCGCTTCGGCCGCGGAAAGGGCTGCGACATCTGCAAACCCGTTGTCGCCTCGATCTTGGCCTCCACCGGTTCCGATCACATCCTGGACGGCGAGCAAGCCGCGCTGCAGGATTCCAATGACCACTTCCTGGCCAACATTCAGAAGAACGGCAGCTACTCGGTGGTCCCGCGGGTCCCCGGTGGTGACATCAAGCCCGAGCACCTGATTCTGATCGGCCAGATCGCCCAGGAATTCGGGCTGTACACCAAGATCACCGGCGGTCAGCGGATCGACATGTTCGGCGCCCGGGTGGATCAGCTGCCGCTGATCTGGAAAAGGCTCGTCGACGCCGGCATGGAGTCCGGTCACGCCTATGGCAAGGCGTTGCGCACCGTGAAGAGCTGCGTGGGCAGCGATTGGTGCCGCTACGGGCAGCAGGATTCGGTGCAGCTGGCCATCGATCTGGAATTGCGCTACCGCGGCCTGCGCGCGCCGCACAAGATCAAGCTGGGTGTTTCGGGCTGTGCGCGGGAATGCGCCGAGGCCCGCGGCAAGGACGTGGGTGTCATCGCCACCGAAAAAGGCTGGAACCTCTACGTGGGCGGCAATGGCGGCATGACTCCCAAGCATGCCCAGCTGTTGGCCGGCGACCTCGACACCCAGACACTGGTCCGCTACATCGACCGGTTCCTCATGTACTACATCCGCACGGCCGACCGGCTGCAACGCACCGCGCCGTGGGTGGAATCGCTGGGCCTCGACCACGTACGCGAGGTCGTCTGTGAAGACTCGCTCGGCCTGGCCGAGGAATTCGAGGCCGCAATGGAGCGGCATGTTGCCAACTACAAGTGCGAATGGAAGGGCGTGCTGGAGGATCCGGACAAGTTGTCACGGTTCGTCTCCTTCGTCAACGCCCCCGACGCGGTCGACTCGACCGTGACGTTCACCGAGCGTGCCGGGCGTAAAGTCCCTGTGCCCATTGGCATGCCGCGGATGCGCTCATAGTCAGGGAGGGAATCATGACACTTCTCAACGACATTCAGGTCTGGACCACCGCGTGTGCGTACGACCAGCTCATTCCCGGCCGTGGTGTCGGGGTGCTGCTCGACGACGGTAGCCAGGCGGCGCTGTTCCGGTTAGACGACGGCTCGGTGCGCGCGGTCGGCAACGTGGACCCGTTCTCCGGCGCGGCCGTGCTGTCTCGCGGGATCGTCGGCGATCGCGGCGGCCGGGTCGCGGTCCAATCACCCATTCTCAAGCAGGCTTTCGCGCTCGACGACGGTAGCTGCCTTGACGATCCACGGGTGTCGGTGCCGGTTTACCCGGCGCGGGTCACACCCGAAGGTCACATCCAGGTCGCGCGGATCGCCGCCTGACAGTGCCGACCGCCGGCCTATCGGGCCTGGCGCAAGACACTAGCCGCGGCTGATATCTCCGACGAGGTAGCGCTGCATCGTCGGGCCAATGGCGTCGACAAGGGCCTCCACCGACATGGAATGCAGCGGTTCGGAACGCACCCCGTAGCGCATGATGCCCAGGCCGACCAGCTGCGAGGCGCATAACGAGGCCCGGACCGCGATCTTGTCGACCCCCAGCATCTTCAGCAGCGGGTTGAAGACCGGCCCGATAAACATCGCCTGAACGATTTCGGCGGTCTTGGCCAGGCCCGTGGACGCGATGGCGCTGGCCGCAAAGGGACCGCCGCCAGCGGCGTCCCAGGTGGTGATCAGCATGTAAAGCGTACGGCGGCCGACCTGGTTGACGCTTCCGGTGACGATTTTGTCGATGAATTCCGGTGTGCTGAACGGCAGCCGCAGCATCTTGGCTACCGGGTCGAGGAGCCCGCGTGAGGGCTCCTGGTGATGGGCCATGGTGCCAGGATTGCGCGGATGTGATCAAAGATCAAGCGTCCGTGACGTCGGCGTGCCATTCCGGCGCAGCCTTGCCGGCAAAGAAGTTGTCTGCCACCTAATTCGGCATGCGTAGCATTCGGCGACTACCCAATTGGCACCGGATGGCGCCGCGGAATCGTCCGGCGATCAACCGTGCCAATCCTGGATGCTCGCCCAGCGGCGGCGTCACCAGATCGGCGCCGCAGTCGCGCAGTCGTTCTTGAAACAAACCTTCGGCCAGCAGATAAGAGACCACCACGATGCGCCGCGCACCGCTTCGGCGGGCGTCGGCAACTGCCGTGCACACGTCCGGACCGCCGGTGGCCGCGAACGCCAGCTCCACGTGGGACCCGGTGAGCGTCGACAGGAACGTCCGAGCGGTGTGCAGATCGGCGAGCGCTCGGTGGTCCGATGTTCCCGCCGCCGCCAAGATCACCGAATCATCTGGACGCCAACCGGATTTCACCAGCTGGTGGGCCAGGATTCTGGTGATCTCCCGGCTGGGCCCCAATGCCGGGGTGACGGTGACGTCCGGATGGCCGCTGGCGGTGACATGAGCCGGCAGGTCGGTTCGGACGTGGTATCCACGAGAAAGGAAGGCGGGCACCACGATTGCCGGTTGGGCCGATACCGCTGCCAGGGACAATCCGGAGAGCACTTCGCTGGGTGTGGGTCCCAGCACGTCGACAAACGCAACGTGCACGGTCTGGTCGACCAGTGCGGTTACCCGCGCGGCAAGGTCGCCGATCATAGCGACGCCGGCCGGTCTGCGGGTGCCGTGTGCCGTCAGGATCAGGCTCATACGTGGTCCTGCGTGTCGATGGCCAGCCGGTAGCCGCGTTTGACCACCGTTGCAATGATGTTCTTGTCTCCCAGTGCCGTTCGCAGCCGCAGCACGGCGGTGTCGACGGCGTGGGTGTCATCGCCGTTGCCGGGTAACACGGCGAGCAGTTCGTCGCGCCCTACGACGTCGCCGGGGCGTCGGGCCAGCGCACGCAGAATCGCCATCCCTGAGGCCGGCAGCGTTTTGATGGAATCGTCGACCAGCACGCAGGTCCCGCGGATATCGACGACGTGCCCTGCGGCGGTTAGAGTGCACGATCCGAGCCGTGGCAATTCCTCGGCGATATGCCGGGCCAAGGCTCCCAACCGCATTCGCTTCGGAGCCGACGTCGGGACGCCTTTTCGGGTCAAGGGGCGTGACGTGACCGGGCCCACGCACATCGCGTGCACATCGTTGCGCAGCGCGGCCAATAGCTGCTCCTCGATGCCCAACTGACGGCCGCGTTCCAGTACCGCCGCCGCGGCTGGCGCCGAGGTGAAACTAACGGCGTCGAATTGTCGTCGGGCAATGCCGGCGACCAACTGGTCGAATTCTCCGCCCAATGGTGTTGACTTCCAGCGGTATACCCGGATCGGCACCACTTCGGCACCAGCCGAACGCAACCCGCCGACAAACTCCGGGAATGGGTCCCAGCCGTCGGTGGCGCCGTGCAGTTGGACGGCGATCCGCTTCCCGGATACGCCGGAACGCAACAGGTAGTCCAAAACCTCCAGCGACGACTCCGAGTCCGGGGACCACTCCTCGCGTAACCCGGCGGCGCGTAACTCCCCGGTGGCCTTCGGCCCGCGAGATATGACCCGGGCCGCAGACAGCACTTCGATCAGCCCGCCGGCCAACCCCCACCCCTCGGCGGCGGCTATCCAGCCCCGAACGCCGATACCGGTGTGCGCCACCAGTATGTCCGGCGGATCGGCAATCAACGCCAGGGTATTGCGGTGGAGCTCGTCGTCGTCGGGCAGCGCGATCATCGAGATCGCCGGGGCACTACAGACCTCGGCACCCTGGCGGCGCAGCAACGCGCACAGCTCGTCGGCGCGGCGAGCCGATGTCACTGCAATGCGGTAGCCCCGCAGTGGCTCAGAGTTCCGCTGGGCCATATCAACTGTCTAAGCGTCGGAAATTTCGGCGGCGTTACAAGGCAATTGCCTAGGCATTGCCCCTGGCTGAGGCGGTGCTCACACCCGGGCGAGTTCGGCCGGGGCCTTCGTACCGTGGACCTTTGCTTCCGAAACCGGCCGGCGTACATACATCATCCAGGTCAGGACGGCGGCAACGCCATAGGAAGCCAGGAACGCCCAGTACGCGGACGTCTCGGTGCCACTCCTGAGGTAGGACTCACGCAGCGCCAGGTTGATGCCCACGCCGCCGAGTGCGCCGACTGCCGAACAGATTCCGATGAGCGATCCTGACATGGCACGCGCCCAGTGGCGGCGTTCGGCGTCGGTGACCAGTAGCGATCTGCTGCGTGCTTCGAACACCGACGGAATCAGTTTGAACACCGACCCATTGCCCATACCGGAAAGGATGAACAGCGCCATGAATCCGATGATCCCGACGACTTCCGCGACGTATCCCACCATGGTGGTGGGTGTCGCCGCGGCATGGTCGGTGTACGTGCTGATGCCGACCAGCAACCCGGCGGCCATGATCATGCCGGCCAGCACGCCGAGCGTGACGCGGCTGCCGCCGAGGCGATCGGCCAAGCGTCCGCCGTATATCCGGGCGAGGGAGCCCAATAATGGTCCAACGAAGGCGATTTGGGCGGCATGCAGTGACGCATGCTTAGCAGTTTCGCCGTTGGCCGTGAAATTGACCTCTAAGACCTGGCCGAAGGCGAACGAAAACCCGATCCAGGAGCCGAACGTACAGACGTAGAGCAGTGAAATCACCCAGGTGTCGCGGTCGAACAGGATCGACCGCATGTGGTTGATCTCGATGCGGTGCTCGAGATTGTCCATGAACACCGCGGCCGCGATGCCCACGAGCGCCAGCAGCACCAGATAGGTGGCACAGACCCAGTACGGTGCCTCGTGGCCCGCTGTGGCCAGCACCAAGAGGCCGACTAGTTGGATCACCGCGACCCCGAGGTTTCCGACACCGGCGTTGACGGCCAGCGCCGCACCCTTGAGCCGTTGCGGGTAGAAGGCATTGACGTTGGCCAACGAGGCCGCGTAGTTGCCGCCGCCCAGCCCGGTCAGCGCCGCGCACACCACATACGGCCACAGCGGTAGTCCGGGGTTGGCCAGCAGCACGATGGTGCCGGCGGTCGGGATCAACAGCACGAATGCCGAGAAGGTCGTCCAGTTGCGGCCGCCGAACTTCGCGATACCCAGGGTGTACGGGATACGCACGCAGCCACCGACAAGCGTGGCGACCGCGCCGAGCAGCAGCTTGTCACCAGCGGAAAACCCGTAGACCGACGCCGGCATGAACAACACCATCACCGACCACAGCGACCATATCGAGAAGGCCACATGGTCGCCGGCCATCGTGCACAGCAGATTGCGCCGCGCGATCTTGCTGTTACCGGCTTCCCAGGCCGCGATGTCTTCCGGATTCCAGTCCGGGATGTGATGGTTGCGGCCCATACGGTCTTTACCTTTCGTCCGCGGTCTTCGGTTCCGAACAGACGTCACGAGCGCAGCACCCCTAACGGCGTGCACTCAGATCCCCCGTGGAGCTATCCCACCGCAACGTGCTTCGGCCATTCGGCGGGATGCAGGCAGCCCGCGGTCACCAGGCATGTGTCGCAGTCCTTTCGATGCTCACATCGAGTATGTAAGTGAGTCAACCTGGTGAGGGCGATATCGCCTGAAAGTTGAATTCCAGTTGTCTGGAAGCTTCCTGGCAGGCGCTGTGAGTTGCGGATCGAATGTGCTGCGGGTCACCGACGTTCACCGGACATTCGAGCAGACGTCGTTGGCGCACAACGAAATTGCGCGTTAATTACGCACTGGTTACCAGACGTCGCCGGCGCGCCAATCGCACATCAGTCCCGCCGAGGTGTCCAGAGTGACCTCGACCGGCAGCACGAATACGGTGCCGTCGTCGTCGGGGGTGCGCACCGGGCCGGCGGGCGCCAGCACCGACGTGGGGCCGAGCCAAGGCAACCAGCCCCGCGACGCGTACAGCCTGCGGGCTCGTGCCGAGGAGCTGAGCGCACCGAGTTGATAGGCGCCACGTATCACCTGTTCGCCGGCGTCCAACAGCGCGGTCACCAGCCCTCGGCCGCGCCAATCTTCGCGTACCGCAACGCCTTCGACGTAACCGCAGCGTAACGCGTTGCCCTGGTGTATCAGCCGTCGCTGCACCACGGCGGCGTGCGCGATGATCGCGCCGTGGTGCCAGATCAGGGCATGCATCCCGCCCAGGGCGTGTTCCCAGTCGGTTTCGGTGAAGTCGCCGGCGAAGGCGTCGGCCACCATCTGGTGGATGCGCTCGCGTGTCTCGCTGTCCAGATCGGAGGTGTGCACCAAGCGCGCGGTGTGGACCTGGGCGTGCACGGGCCGGCTAACGGACCGGCGTGCGGGGTCTGGCCCATTGCAGCCGCACATGCTGGCCCGGCCGCAGCTGGGCGACCTTGTCGATGTCCTCGTCGATCACCACGCCCACCACCGGGTAGCCGCCGGTAAGCGGGTGATCGGGACCCAGGATGACCGGTAAGCCATTGGGCGGCACCTGGATCGCGCCGCGGGTGGTGCCCTCACTGGGCAGCTGCCGGTCCGGGTCGCGGTGCTGCAGCGGACGCCCGACCAGCCGCGTCCCGACCCGGTCGCTGTGGTCGGAGACCACCCAGTCGGTGTGGACCAGGGCGTCGGGATCGACCAACCAGTCGTCGCGCGGACCCGGTATCGCCAGCAGTTCGACCGTGGCGCCGGTGAAGGCGGCCACCGGGGCCTGGTCGAGTGCGGGATAGTCCGCGGTGTGCTCGCCGACCGGCAGCAGGTCACCGGCTTGCAGCGGCGCGGGGCCGATCGCCGACATGACGTCGTAGCTCCGCGAGCCCAGCACCGGGGTGACGCAGATGCCACCGCGCACCGCCAGATACGTCCGAAGCCCGGCGCGCGGCGTGCCCAGCGAAATCACCTCGCCATCACGGACGTGGTGAATGCTGTTGGTGCCGAACATGATTCCGTTGACAGTCGGATCGCTGTCAGCCCCGGTCACGGCGATGTCCACGTCGCCGCCGCGAACCCGCGCCGAGAATCCGCCGAACGTGACCTCGACGGTGGCCCGATCGTCGGGGTTGGCGACCAGCCGGTTGGCCAGGGTATGGGAGCGGCGGTCGGCGGCGCCGGAGCGGCCGACACCGAGATGGGCGAGGCCGGCCCGGCCGAGATCCTCGACGATGGCAAGCGGGGCGGGGCGCAGAACTTCCAGGATTGTCATGGCAGCTGCTCCTTGCTACGCGGCCCGGAACCGCACCCACATGCCCTGCATGAGCAGCGCGGGGTTGGGTCTGGTGACGTCCCACAGCACGGCTTCGGTGTGGCCGATGATCTGCCATCCGCCTGGCGACTGGCGAGGATATATCGCGCTGAATTCGCCTGCGAGAGCGACTGATCCGGCGGGCACCACGGTTCGCGGTTCGGATTTGCGAGGCACCCGCAGCCGTGGGTCGCCGCCGATGAGATAGGCGAAGCCGGGCGAGAACCCGTTGAATCCCACCCGCCACGGGGTTGCGGTGTGGGCGTTGATGATCTGTGCGGCGCTCAGGCCGGTGTGGTCGGCGACTTCGGCGAGATCGGGTCCGTCGTAGACGACGTCGATGACGGGGTGGTCACCCCGGTGATCCGGCGATGCTGCCAAAGAGCCGACCGGTAGACGGCGCAGCCGTTGGCGGGTAACCCCCTGGAATCGGGGTGCGGCCAGTTTGACCAACACCGTCCGCAAGGCCGGAACAATGTCGACCACTCCCGGCAGGGCGGCCGCGCGCAGTGCGTCGGTCCACGCCAAAACCTCAGCGGTACTGTCACATTGCACCATCAGCGCCTGGTCGCCGTAGTCCAGAACGGTGCGCGCCACCGCGTCGGTTGCGGGGTCGATGGACAGGTTCGTCACACTCATCTTTCGACGGTAGCCCCGTTGTCGGCGCTCGGGCGAGGGATCTTCGAGCACTGCCAGAGGTGCCTTAGCAAACGCTCATGAGGATGCGGTCAGCGGCAGTGCCAACCGGGAATTCAGCCCAGGATGGCGCCGATCTGCGGGGGCAGCTGATCGGCCACCAGAGGATAACTCAGCGGCGATGCGAACGCGATGGCTCCGGCCAGGTCTTTGGTGGTGAAGAGGTGGCGCTTCTGGGCGGTCGCCCCCGCAGCCGCTATCGCGGGGTCGGCCAGCAACGCCTGCTGCTCCTCCGGACTTTCGGTGGACCAGATCAACACATCGGCGGAATCGAGCACCTCTTTGCTGTGCTCGGGGGGGATGACCGCCACGTGGCCGGCGGCGTAGGGCTTGATGGCGTCGGAGACCACCAGACCCATCTGGTTGAGGAAGTCGGTGCGCCAGCCGGCCATGGTGGCGATCACGTTGCCCTGCCGCAGCCTGCCCTGCAGCAGCAGTGCCTTCTTGCCCTTCCATTGCGGATTCTTCTGGCCGACCTCGGCGAACTTGCGGTCGACGTCGTCGATTAGCGACTTCATCTGGTCGGCCTGGAAAACCGCCTGGCCGATGGTGGTCGCCTGGTCCTTCCACGGCTCGAAGAACGCGTCGCCGTCGGACTGCGGGATGGTCGGGGCGATCGCCGACAGCTTCTGGTAGGTGTCGGCGTCGACGCCGGCGTTGATGGCCACGATCAGGTCGGGCTTCAGGCCGGCAATCTGATCGACCGCAATTCCGTTGTCCAGGTTCAAGACCACCGGCTGCGCCGCGCCGAGCTTGGGTTGGGCCCACGGCCATACGGCGAACGGTTGGTCGCCGAACCAGTTGGTCACCGCGATCGGCACCACACCCACGGCCAGTAAGTCGTCCTGTTCGGTGAAGCCCGCACTCACCACGCGCTTCGGCGGCTCTTTGACGACGGTCTTGCCGAATAGGTGAATGATGGTCACCGCCCCACCGCCGGGTGTGCCCGGTTTCGGTTCGGGTGACGAACACCCCGAAATCCCCGCGGCGACGAGCCCTGTTGCTCCAGCGACCTGCAGGAATCCGCGGCGACTCCATCCCTGTTGCACCGCGTGAGACTATCGCGTGCCCGAGTGGGCTCACCGCCGCAATGCCGGTGCATCCCCCCGCCGCCGCATTTTTCTGACAGGCATCGCAAGACCGTTGTGATGTTTGCTTTTCGCCCACGTAACTGCGGGCGCCGGAGCCGGTAACAGCGCGCCTTTAGCGTCGGGCCATGACCATTGCCCCGGAAGTCCAGCAGGCGCCACCGCGCGCGCCCTATGTCGAAGGTCCCTGGATTGATGACTGGCGCCCGGAAGACCCCGAGTTCTGGGAGCGCACCGGCAGACCGATCGCCCGGCGTAACCTCGTTTTCTCCATCTTCGCCGAGCACATCGGGTTCAGCGTCTGGATGCTGTGGAGCATCGTGGTGGTGCATATGACGGCCGTCGGTGGCCACCCTGCGCCCTCTGGCTGGGCGCTGTCGCCCAGCCAGGCGCTATGTCTGGTCGCGGTGCCCAGCGGGGTCGGTGCGTTGCTGCGGTTGCCCTACACATTTGCCGTCCCGATCTTCGGTGGCCGCAACTGGACGATCATCTCGGCCACGTTGTTGGTCATTCCCTGTCTACTGCTGTCCTGGGCGGTAAGTCATCCCGGCATCCCGTTCGTGCTGCTGGTCGTGATCGCCGCGACGGCTGGGGTAGGGGGCGGCAATTTCGCCTCCTCGATGGCCAACATCTCGTTCTTCTTCCCGGAGCGCGACAAGGGCTGGGCGCTGGGTCTCAACGCGGCCGGGGGCAACATCGGGGTTGCGGTGGTGCAGAAGGTCATCCCCTCGGTCGTGGTCGCCGGTGGCGGGGTGGCGCTGGCACGTGCCGGATTGTTGTTCGTCCCCTTGGCCGTGGCCGCCGCGGTGTGTGCCTACCTGTTCATGAACAACCTCACCGAGGCCAAAGCTGACGTGAAACCCGTTTGGCAGGCATTGCGGCACACCGACACCTGGGTGTTGTCGCTGTTGTACATCGGTACCTTCGGATCCTTCATCGGCTACTCGGCCGCCTTTCCGACCTTGCTGACCAGCGTCTTCGGCCGCGGTGACATCGCGTTGGGCTGGGCTTTCCTGGGTGCTGCCATCGGATCGGTTATCCGTCCGCTCGGTGGCAGGCTCGCCGATCGGATCGGCGGCGCCCGGATCACCGCCGGCAGCTTCGTCATGCTCGCAATCGGGGCGGCGGCGGCGCTGTGGTCGGTTCAGGCGGTCGACTTGCCGCTGTTCTTCCTCAGCTTCATGTTCTTGTTCGTGGCCACCGGTATCGGCAACGGATCGACCTACCGGATGATCTCCCGGATCTTCACGGTCAAAGGCGAGCTCGCGGGCGGTGACCCCGACACGATGGTCCAGATGCGTCGCCAGGCCGCGGGTGCGCTGGGCGTCATCTCCGCCGTCGGTGCGCTTGGCGGGTTTCTGGTGCCGTTGGCCTATGCGTGGTCCAAGGCGCAATTCGGCAGCATCGAACCGGCGCTGCGCTGCTACGTGGTCTTCTTCCTGGGCCTGCTGATCGTGACGTGGTACCGCTACCTGCGCAGCGGAAGCTGGGCGAGTCGACTCTGATCAGCTGTCCGGCATGGGTTTCGGCTTGGGCGGATAGTCCGGCCAGGGGCTGTAGTCGGCGATCAGCTCCTCCTGCGCGGGCCGCTGGTCGGCCGGCACGTGCTGCAGATTGATCCGGATCCGGTACCAGATGGAACTGGGCCCGCGCATCCCGTCGACCAGCACGTCGGCGGGCTGCAGCAGGTCGGCTGCGGCGGGATGGCGGTGGCGCCAGGTGTCCAGCGCGGCCATCGCCTCGTCCCGGGTCTTGGTGCGCGCGACCTCGATGAGCGGCTTTGAGGACCGGCGCCGGCCGCCGGCCCGTGGGCCGGCGCCCTTGGGCGCCTTTTCCGGCGGCCCCAATTCCTCGGCCAGCATGAGCAGCCGGTCCAGCTGGCCCACGGCGTCGTCGATCCCCGCCCACGGGTCACCCAGCTCGGCGAACCGGTCCGGAACGGTGCCCAGGGTGAAGTCCTCCGGATGGCAGTCGGGCACCTCATCCCAGCCCAGCGGGGTCGATACCCGGGCGTCGGGAGTGGCCCGCACCGAGTAAGCCGACGCGACCGTACGGTCCTTGGCGTTCTGGTTGAAGTCGACGAACACGCCCTCGCGTTCTTCCTTCCACCAGCGGCTGGTTGCGGCGTCGGGCACCCGCCGTTCGACTTCGCGCGCAACGGTCTGGGCAGCCAACCGGACCTTGGAGAACGGCCAGCGCGGCGCGATCCGGGCGTACACATGAAAGCCGCGCGACCCGGACGTCTTGGGCCAGCCGGTCAGGCCGTAGTCCTCGAGCACCTCACGCACCACCAGGGCGACGTCGATGATGTGTCGCCAGCCGATGCCCGGCATCGGGTCCAGGTCGATCCGCAGCTCGTCGGGATGGTCGAGGTCACCGGTCAGCACCGGATGCGGATTGAGGTCGATGCAGCCCAGGTTGACCACCCACGCCAGTCCCGCGGCGTCGTGGATGACCGCTTCCTTGGCGGAGGTGCCCGACGCATAGCGCAGTTCGGCGACGTCGACCCAGTCCGGACGGTTGGCGGGTGCGCGCTTCTGGAACACCGCTTCTTCGGAGATGCCTTTGACGAAGCGCTTGAGGATCATCGGCCGGCCGGCCACCCCGCGCAGCGCGCCATCGGCCACCGAGAGGTAGTAACGCACCAGGTCGAGCTTGGTGTGTCCGGATCGGCCGTCCGGGCCGGGAAACACCACTCGGTCCGGATGGGTGATGGTAACGCGGTGTCCGGCGACGTCCAGTGATGCCGGACCGGTCATGAGAGTCCATGCTAATTCCGGAATACCTTCTGATCGCTTTGCGACCCCCGTCACATATTGTGAGGTTATGCCTAACCTCAGTGACTTGCCCGGGCTCGGAAAGATCCAGCAATACGTCGACCGCGGTACCTCCGAACTGCACTACGTGCGCAAGATCGTCGAATCGGGCGCGTTCCGGTTGGAGTCGCCGCTGAACTATGCCGCGATGGCAAACGAAATCGTGAAGTGGGGCGAGTTCGGCATGCTGCCGTCGCTGAATGCCCGGCGCCACCCGGACCGGGCAGCCTGCATTGACGAAGAAGGCGAGTTCACCTACAAGCAGCTCGACGAGGCCGCCCACGCCGTGGCCAACGCCCTGCTCGCCAAGGGGGTTCGGGCCGGCGACGGGGTGGCCCTCCTGGCGCGTAACCACCGCTGGTTCCTCATCGCCAACTACGGCGCCGCCCGGGTGGGAGCCCGCATCATCTTGCTCAACAGCGAGTTCTCCGGTCCGCAGATCAAAGAGGTGTCGGAGCGCGAAGGCGCCAAGCTGATCATCTACGACGACGAGTACACCAAGGCCGTCAGCAAGGCCGAGCCGCCGCTGGGCAAGCTCCGCGCCCTGGGCACCAACCCCGATAAAGACGAGCCGTCGGGCAGCACCGACGAGACCCTGGCCGACCTGATCGCGCGCAGCAGCACCGCGCCCGCCCCCAAGGCCGGCAAGCATGCGTCGATCATCATCCTGACCAGCGGAACCACCGGCACCCCCAAGGGCGCCAACCGCAGCACCCCACCGACGCTGGCGCCCGTCGGCGGCATCCTGTCGCACGTCCCCTTCAAGGCCAACGAGGTGACGTCGCTGCCGGCGCCGATGTTCCACGCGCTGGGTTACCTGCACGCCACCATCGCGATGTTCCTGGGGTCGACGCTGGTGCTGCGACGTAAATTCAAGCCGCCGCTGGTGCTGGAAGACATCGAGAAGCACAAGGTGACCGCCATGGTGGTGGTGCCGGTGATGCTGTCGCGCATCCTCGACGCGGTCGAAAAGATGCACAACAAGCCCGACCTGTCCAGCCTGAAGATCGTCTTCGTTTCCGGGTCGCAGCTGGGCGCCGAGTTGGCCTCGCGCGCGCTCAAGGACCTCGGGCCGGTCATCTACAACATGTACGGCTCGACCGAGATCGCGTTCGCCACCATCGCCGGACCCAAGGACCTGGAGCGCAATCCGGCGACCGTCGGACCGGTCGTCAAGGGCGTGAAGGTCAAGATCCTCGACGAGAACGGCAACGAGCTGCCCCAGGGCGAGGTCGGGCGGATCTTCGTCGGCAATGCCTTTCCGTTCGAGGGCTACACCGGCGGCGGCCACAAGCAGATCATCGACGGCCTGATGTCCTCGGGTGACGTCGGCTATTTCGACGAGCACAACCTGCTCTACGTCAGCGGCCGCGACGACGAGATGATCGTTTCCGGCGGTGAGAACGTGTTCCCCGCCGAGGTGGAGGATCTGATCAGCGGGCATCCCGACGTGGTGGAGGCCACCGCGATCGGTGTCGAGGACAAGGAGTGGGGCGCGCGACTGCGTGCATTCGTGGTGAAGAAGCCCGATGCCGAGGTCGACGAGGACACCATCAAGCACTATGTGCGCGACCACCTTGCCCGCTACAAGGTGCCGCGGGAGGTGATCTTCCTCGACGAGCTGCCGCGCAATCCCACCGGCAAGATCCTCAAGCGTGAACTGCGCGAGATGGAGGTGGAGTAGCGGGTAGCTGCCGCAACCGGCGACCGCGCTACGAAGCTCTACGCACGTCACCGGGAATCTGAGAAACAGGATCTTCTTCGCCTGCCAAGTGGTGTAATTCTGCTGAACTCATCCGGGCGAATTGCGCATGCATGTTGGTGGCGCGGTGGATTGATGTCAGGGGTTGTGGGATGCCGTATGTGATTGCGGTGCCGGATGTGGTGGCCTCGACGGCGGCACAGCTTGCGGATCTAGGTGTGGCGCTGGGCGTTGCCAATGCTGCAGCGACGGCCTCCACCACGGGGATCCTGGCTGCGGCTCACGACGAGGTGTCAGCGGCGATCGCGGCGGTGTTCTCCGGGCACGGCCAGGCGTATCAGGGGCTCAGTGCGCAGGCGGCGTTGTTTCATGAGCAGTTCGTGCGGGCGTTGAGCGCCGGTGCCGGCGCGTATGCCGGCGCCGAGGCCGCCAATGCCTCGCCGCTGCAGAGCCTGCTCGACGCCGTCAACGCGCCCGTCCAGGCAACGACCGGTCGTCCGTTGATCGGCAACGGTGCCAACGGAGCCTCCGGCACCGGCGCCAACGGGGCGCCGGGTGGCTGGTTGCTCGGTGACGGCGGGGCCGGCGGGTCGGGCGCGGCGGGTCAGAACGGCGGTGCCGGCGGCGCTGCTGGGCTGCTGGGTTCCGGCGGCGCCGGTGGGACCGGCGGGAGCTCCTCGACCGGTAACGGCGGTGCCGGCGGGGCCGGTGGGACCGGTGGATGGTTGTCGGGTAATGCCGGTGCCGGCGGGGCCGGCGGCGCCAGCACCTTCGCGGGCGGTGTCGGCGGGCTCGGTGGGTCCGGCGGCGCCGGTGGCCTGTTGGGTGGCGGCGGCCTCGGCGGGGCCGGCGGGAGTTCGTT
>NZ_MWQA01000001.1:3595610-3603998 GCF_002086915.1 Mycobacterium persicum
GGCGGATTCGGTGGCAGCGGTGACGGCGGTGCCGGTGGCACCGGCGGCAGGGGCGGGCAGTTGCTGGGTGTCGGTGGGGCCGGCGGGGCCGGGGGCGACGGCGACGCCGACGGAGCCGGTGGTGACGGCGGGGCTGGCGGCGTCGGCGGCAACGCCGTGTTGATCGGCAATGGCGGCAACGGCGGCAACGGCGGGACCGGCGTTACCACGGGGGGCTCGGGCGCCGGCGGAACCGGTGGACTCCTGCTGGGTACGGGCGGGCTCCACGGCTTGCCGTAGCGGACCCACCCGTTGGGACCGCGGCAGCGGTTTTACGGGTCGCGGGGAAGGCCCAGTAGCCGCTCGGCGATGATGTTCAGCTGCACTTCCGACGTGCCGCCGTAGATGGTGGTGGCCCGGCTGGCCAGCAGGTATTCCCCCCACTTGCCCGGCAATTGGTCCGGGTCGCCGATCGCGGCGTCGGTGCCGAACGTCGACACCGCGAATTCGGCGTAGCCCTGCCCGGTGCGCATCGACAACAGCTTGGAAATCGCCGCCGACGGCATGGGATCGCCGCCGGCGATGGTCAACAGCGTGGAGCGCAGGTTGAGCACCTTGACCGCATGACCCTCGGCGATCAGCTGACCCGCGCGGTGGTGGGCGACCTGGTCGAAATGTCCGTCGCGGACGAACTCGACGAACTGTGGCAGGGTGGCCAGGAAGTTGGCGTCGCTGCTGCCGATCGACACGCGTTCGGCCGTCAACGTGTTGCGGCTGACCTCCCAGCCGCGGTTCACCTCGCCGAGCACGAACTCGTCGGGAACGAACACATCGTCGAGGTAGACGGTGTTGAACATCGCGTGACCCGTCAGCTCACGCAGCGGCTTTACTTGCACGCCTCTGCTTTTCATGTCCAGCACGAAATAGGTGATGCCGTTGTGCTTCGGTGCGTTCGGGTCCGTCCTGGCCAGTAGTGCACCGTAGTGCGCGAACTGGGCGGCCGTCGTCCAGATCTTCTGGCCGGTGACGCGCCAGCCGCCGTCGACCCGGGTCGCTTTCGTGGTCAGCCCCGCCAGGTCCGAGCCGGCGCCAGGCTCGGAAAACAGCTGACACCAGATCATGTCGGCGCGGAAGGTCGGCGGCAGGAAGCGCTGCTTCTGCTCTTCGGTGCCGAACGCGACGATCGACGGGATGATCCAGGCCGCGATGCCGACCTGCGGCCGTTTGACCCGCCCGCTGGTGAACTCCTGGGCGATGATGACCTGCTCGACCGGGCTGGACGCGCGCCCCCACGGCTTGGGCAGATAGGGCAGCACCCAACCGCCTTCGGCGATGGCGACCCTGCGTTGCTCGCGCGGCATCGCCTTCAGGGCGGCAACCTCGGCCCGGATCTCCGAGCGCAGTTTCTCGGTGTCTGGGTCCAGGTCGATGTCCACCGGGCGCATACCGGTGGTGGTCGCGGTGTCCACCACCCGTTGCGGGTAGGTGGTGTGGCGGCCGAAGCAGGCGGCCAGCATCAGCGCGCGGCGGTAGTACACGTTGGTGTCGTGCTCCCAGGTGAAGCCGATGCCGCCGTGAACCTGGATGCAGTCCTGAGTGCAGCGCTGGGCGGCGGTCGGCGCCAGGGTTGCCGCTACCGCCGCGGCGAATTCGACGTCCGGGCTGCCCTCGCGCGCCTCGTCCAAGGCGCGGGCGGCGTCCCACACCGCGGCGGTGGCGCGTTCGGTGTCGGCGATCATCTCCGCACACTTGTGTTTGATCGCCTGGAACTGGCCGATCGGCCTGCCGAACTGTTCGCGAATCTTGGCGTAGCTTGATGCGGTGTCGGTGGCCCAGCGGGCTACCCCCACGGCCTCCGCCGACAGCAGCGTGGACATCAGCGCGTGGGCGGTAGTCATGCTCAGATTGCTCAGCACGACGTCGTCGGTGACCTCGACCGCGTTGGCCCTCACGTGCGCGATGGGCCGCAGCGGGTCCAGGCTGCGGACCGGCTCGATTTCCAGCTGCTCGGCCCGCAGCACCACCCACTCCTCGCCGCTGTCGATGGCCACCGGCAGCACCAAAACGGCGGCCTGAGCCGCCGCGGGGACCGCGCGGACTTCGCCGCGGATCACCAGGATGTCACCCTGACGGGTGGCGGTCAGTCCGGAATCCAGCGCGTACGCGGCGATGGCGGACCCGGTGGCCAGTTCGGAAAGCACCTTGGCCTCGGGGTCGTGCGCCGCAATCAACGCGCTGGCAATGGCCGACGGGACGAACGGTCCGGGCACCGCCCCATAGCCGAACTCGGCCAGCACCACGGCCAGCTCGAGGACGCCGAACCCCTGCCCGCCCACGGATTCGGCCAGGTGCACCCCTTGCAATCCTTGTTCGGCGGCTGCCTGCCAGTAGGGCGGCGGGTTGTCGACCGGGGTCTCTAGAGCCGCATGCAGCACCTCAGATGGCGCCACCCGCGCCACCAGGGATCGCACCGAATCGGCGAGGTCGTGATGTTCAGGGGTTATTGCGATCGGCATTGTTCGCCTTCCCTTGCGCGAGTTCCTTCCAAGCTAACAACCGGTGGGTTGGTTGACCAGATTGGTTAGCGGCCGTCCGTCGAGCAGCCGCCGGCAATTTTCGACGGCCTCGCCCAGATAACGCCGCATGGTGTCGGCGGTGTACCAGGTGACATGGGGAGTGAGCACCACGCTGTCCAGGGCTAGCAGCGGGTTGTCGGGCGTAACGGGCTCGACAGCGAAAACGTCCAACCCCGCTGCCGCCAGCCGCCCGCCGAGCAGCGCCTTGACCAGGGCGTCTTCGTCGATCACGGCGCCCCGAGAGGTGTTGACCAGCACCGAATCCGGCTTCATCCGGGCCAGCGCGGCGGCGTCGATCAGCTGCTCGGTGTCGGTGGTCAACGGTACGTGCACGGAGACGATGTCGCTGGCGGCCAACAGTTGCGGCAACGGCCGCCACCCGGGGCGTCCGTCGTCGCGGGTACTGGTGTGCAGCACGCTGGCACCCATCGCGGCGACGATGGCTGCGACCCGTTTGGCGATGTTTCCGTAGCCGATCAGCCCGACCGTGCAACCGCCGATGTCGCGCACCGTCTCGCCCAATTGCGGGTCCGTCGGCCAGCCCCGGCCCTGACGGATCGCGGTATCGAGCGTCGGTAGCCGGCGCAGCGCGGCCAGCATCAACAGCACCGTGCCCTCGGCAACCGAGGGAGCGTTGGCGCCCGGCATATTGGCCACCGCGATACCGCGGTTCGTTGCCGTCCTCACGTCGATGGTGTTCACCCCGGCGCCGAATTTGTGGATCAGCCGTAGCCGCGCGCCTTGTTCCAAGTCGGTGTCCGACAGCGGACGAAGCACATGCCAGATCACTTCGGCCTCGGGCAATTCGCGGTAGAAGCAGGCGTCGTCATCTTCGGAACACCAACGGACCTGCAGCCAATCTCGTTCGGCCGCAACGAGGTCAAGTACCTTGTCGCCGGGTGCGAAGTGAGCGAGAACTCTCAGCGCCACCGCTCGGCGATCCAGTTGGCGATGGTGTCGGCCTGCTCGTCACGCGCGCCCGGTGTGGTGAAGTAGTGGTCGGTGTCGATCGAGGTCCGGGTCTTGTCGGTGCCGGCGAGCGCATCGTAGATGCGTTGGGCGTCAGAGGGAAACACTCCGGTGTCGGCGTCGGCGTTGATCACCAGCGCCGGGCATGTGATGCGCGCCAAGTGCGGCTCGGCGCGGGTTTGGGCCTCCCGCAGACTCCACATGCCCAGCCAGTTGCGCAGCGTGCAGGCCGCGGCGATGCCGTGCGCGGAGCGGTTGGCTTTCAGCGGCGCGCCCGCGTAGCACAGATTGGGCTGACGTTTGGTCGGTTCGATGGTGGGGTCGACCATGCGCGGGTCGGCCCAGGTTCGCATCACGGCAAACGGCCGATCCGAAAAACCTGCGGCGCGTACCCGTTTCAGCTCGGCCCGGGCCCATTCGGTAATGCGCTCGTTGCGCGCTACCTGAGCGGCGCGATATCGGGCGAGAAACTCGGGGGAGTAGGGCGGTCCGTTGTCCTTGTTGAACAGGTCTATCTCGGAATCCGTTGCCACCGGGTCGGTTTCGTCGACGACGGCGGCGTCCATCCAGGCGGTGAGCACATCCGGGCGGCCGGGGTGGGCGGCGGTGGCGACGTAGCCGTCGGCGACGGGCAACTCGGTCAACCCGGCCGCCGGGCGCATACCTTCCAGCGGAGTGACGTTCGGGTCGACCGCCTGTGACTGATAAGCGGCCATCAACGAACCGCCGCCCGAATTGCCCAGTAATATCACCGTTTCCACGCCCTTGACGTCCCGCAGCCAGCGCACCCCCACGCCGATGTCGACCAATGCGTGGTCGAGCAAGAAGTGGCTTTCGAAGCCGCGAAACCTGGTGTTCCAGCCCAGGAAGCCGATCCCGCGGGTGGCCAGGTATTCGGCGAGATAGTGTTCGGAAAAGTCGATCTGGTAGTGGGTGGCAATCATCGCCACCGTGGGTCTACTTCCGGCGACGTGGTGGTAGAGCCCTTGGCACGGGTGTCCGCCGGCGCCGGCGCGTCCGGCGGTCGGGGAGGGCAGGCCGACGAACTCCCGAACGACATCGGGCAATTCAGTGAACCTCCTCACCGTAGATGGCTCGGTAGTAGATGTTGGCCAGGGTCTGGATGCAGGCCTGGCCGTCGGGTTCTTCGGCACGGGCTCCGCTGAGCTGGATGTAGCAGAACTGGTTGAACATGGCCACGATCGCCTCGGCGATCAATTGTGGGTCATCGCCTGGGCAATACCCCTGCGACTGGGCGCGCTTTACCGTGTCGGTGATGAAAGAGATTGGAACCGCGCATATCTCGGCCCAATACTGGGCGAAGTCGTCGTTGACCATGGCCAACTGGGACACGCTGATCATCTCCGCGAGCCGGTTGCGGTAGGTGTGCCAGTGCGCGGCGGCGGCCTGGTAGGCACGCTCGCGGTTGGACAGGCCGTGCCGGGTCACCGATTGGGCCCGATCGTTGGCTTCGTCGCGGAACCGCAGCGCCCACTGACGCACCATCGCTTCCTTGGAGTCGTAATAGTTGTAGAAGGACGCCGACGAACGGCCGGCCTCGGCGGTGATGTCGGCGATAGTGGTGGCCAGAATCCCTTTGCGTGCGATGACTATTCGGGCGGCGGTGTCGATCGCGGCCTGAGTCCGCCGACCGCGGTGCGTCGCAAACTCAGCCACCTGACGCGCCTCCTCTGGAGCACAACTGAACCTGATGTTAGATTCAGATTCAAGTCTTAGCCAGGCCAGGGGCAGGGGCCGATCGGAGCCGCACGATGATCAAGCCGCACAACGCCAACACCGAGTTCGAGTTCGGCGGAATCAATCACGTCGCGCTGGTGTGTTCGGATATGGCGCGCACCGTCGACTTCTACAGCAACATCCTGGGCATGCCGCTGATCAAGTCGCTCGACCTGCCCGGCGGGCAGGGGCAGCACTTCTTCTTCGACGCCGGCAACGGCGACTGCGTCGCGTTCTTCTGGTTTGCCGGGGCACCGGATCGGGTGCCGGGCATCTCCTCACCCGGCGCCATTCCGGGCATCGGCGACATCACTAGCGCGGTGAGCTCCATGAACCATCTGGCATTCCACGTCCCGGCTGAAAAGTTCGATGCCTACCGGCAGCGGCTCAAGGACAAAGGGGTGCGGGTCGGCCCGGTCCTCAATCATGACGAGAGCCAGATGCAGGTATCGGCGACGGTGCATCCCGGGGTGTATGTGCGTTCGTTCTACTTCCAGGACCCCGACGGTATCACCCTGGAATTCGCTTGCTGGATAAAGGAATTCACCGATAACGACACGCCTGCCGTCCCCAGGACGGCGGCCGACCGGCGACCGGCGGCGGTGGCTGGCCAGCCGTGACGGACGGTATCTTGACCGATGAGCAGATCGCGGCACTGAGTCCCGAACAACGGCGAGAACTCATCTCCCGGCTGGAGCGTCCGCTGGGCGAACTGGTGGACCCGACGACTCTGGCGCGGACGCGGCGTGTCCGGTTGCGTCTGGTCATCGGTTGCGCGCTGGCGCTGATCCCGTGGACGGCATTTCTCGGGTTGACCCTGCCGGCCAACTACGTCGCGCACAATTGGCCGGCCACCTGGGTCGGCTTCGACATCCTTTTGGTCGGCTTCATGACGGCGACGGCGGTGCTGGGATATCTGCGCCGTCAGCTGTTGCTGCTCACCTCGTTCACCACCGGGGTGCTGCTGATCTGTGACGCGTGGTTCGACCTGATGACGGCGGGACCCGACGAACGCTGGTGGTCGGTGCTGACCGCGCTGTTCCTGGAGCTGCCGGTCGCCGTCGTGATGATCACCAGCTCGCAGCGCATCATGCGGCTTACCCTGGCGCGGCTCTGGCTGATCCGACCGGGGACGCGGCTGTGGCACCTGCCGCTGTTCCCGTGAGGTGGTAGAGCTTCGGGTCGGCGAGTTCGTCGAGCAACGACGCAAGCTGTGCGACGAGTTGGTCCGGCTCGAGCGCGATGTGCCCGGCGAGCCAGGCGCTGATGGTTTGGCCGACTCCGCCGACGACGAAGTGCGCGCCCGCCTTGATGTGCTCGTTTGCCGCAATTCGCAGTGCGTTGCCGGCATGCTGACCGGACAACATGGCGAACAGCGCGCTGGATTCGGCGCGCTTGCGCATCACCACGGGGTTGGCCAGTTGGGTGCTGAACAGCAGGCGCCCGATGCGGGCGTCGCCGGCGATGGTCCGCACCAGGTTGGCCATCCCGGCGCGCGCCTGCTCGTGTGGGGGTACCGCAGCTACCGCGGCCTGGGTGGTGGCGGCGAGCCCGGCGACCACCCAGTCGAATACGCCGCTGACGAATTCGTCCTTGTCGACGAAGCTTTCGTAGAAATAGCGGGCCGACAGGCCCGCCTGGCGGCAGACGCCGCGGACCGTGAGTTCGGTGATGTCTCCGTCGTCGCAGCCGAGCAGGTCCAAGCCGGCGTCCAGCAATTGCCGACGCCGTGCGGCCAGCCGCTGCGCCGCATCGACGCCGCGGTACGGGCGTGCGGAGGGTTCGCCTGACCCGGAGTCTTCGGTCACGAACGTCATCTTGACACCAGGGCAGGGACCCGAGCAATATCGGGAAACAAGCGTTATCACAATTAGCGGGTCGGCTCGGCTCGGCAGGAGGACGTACGGTGGCAATTCCCGGTGCGGTTCGCCAGCAAGTGCCACATGTTGAGCGTCCGGTGGCCGACGCACCCCGGCCGGTGCGGGCCAGGCGCGGGCGGCCGGCCACGACAGACGACACCTTAATGGGGATCGCGCTGTTGGCCGGTCCGGCCAACGTGATTATGCAACTGGCGCGGCCCGAAGTCGGCCATGGCGTGGTGGAGAGCCGAGTGGAGAGTGGCCGGCTGGACCTGCATCCGATCAAGCGGACGCGCACCACCTTTACCTATATTGCGGTCGCCATGGCCGGCACCGACGCGCAGCGGGCCGCTTACCGCCGCGCGGTGAACCGGGCGCACGCTCAGGTGTACTCGACATCCGAAAGTCCGTTGCAGTACAACGCATTTGACCCCGAGTTGCAGCTGTGGGTGGCGGCATGTATGTGCAAGGGCGCAGCTGATGTGCACCGCATCTTCGTCTGCGAATTGGACGACGCCGAGGCCGAGCGTCATTACCGCGAGACGATGGCGCTGGCCACCACGCTGCAGGTACCCCCGGAGATGTGGCCGCCGGATCGAGCTGCTTTTGACCGGTATTGGCAGGAGTCGCTGAAGAAGGTGCGGATCGACGACGCCGTTCGCGACTACCTGTATCCGATTGCCGCAGCGCGGATACCGGGTGTGCCGTTGCCCGCCGTGCTGCGCAAGGTTCCGGAAAGTATCGCGCTGCTGATCACCACTGGCTTTCTGCCGCAACGGTTTCGCGACGAGATGCGGTTGCCGTGGGACGCCGGAAAACAACAGCTTTTCGATCGGTTGATGGCGGCGATAGGGACCGTGAACGCCATGATGCCGCGGGCCGTCCGGCAGTTCCCGTTCAACCTGATGCTCTGGGACTTGGACCGCCGGATCAAGGCCGGGCGCCCGTTGGTGTAGGCGCCGACAGCCCGGAGATGCCGCCCGTCACCGCGGATATGCGTTGACGTGCTGGCGCACGGCTGACAGCACGTCGGCGCGGGGTTTTGCGGTTACGCCAACCCGGTCAACCCGTCCGCGCCGATCAGTCCGCCGGTGCCGCCGGTGCCGGCCTTGCCATTGGTCGCAGCCTTCCCGCCGTTACCGCCGTTGCCGCCATCGCCGACCAGGATTGCGTTGCCGCCGTTACCGCCGTTGCCGCCGGTGCCGTTGGTCGGTCCGGCGTCACCGCCGGCGCCGCCATTACCGCCGCTGCCGAACAACCCGGCCGCG
>NZ_MWQA01000001.1:3604098-3610789 GCF_002086915.1 Mycobacterium persicum
CCGCCGGCGCCGCCTTTCCCGCCGTCGGCGGTCGTCGAGGACGTTCCGGACCCGCCGGCTCCGCCGTTGCCGATCAGCCAACCGCCGGCGCCGCCATTGGCCCCGGTGCCCGGGGCACCGTTGGCGCCATTGCCGATCAGCGGACGCCCGGTAGCCGCGATGAACGGCGCATTGATCGCGTCGAGGAGCGGCTGCAGCGGCGTCGCAGCGGCATAATCGGCGGCCGCATACGATGTCCCGCCCGCGGTTAGGGCCTGCACAAACTGCTGGTGGAATGCGGCGGCGTGCCCGCTCAGCACTTGATAGGCCTGGCCGTGCGCACCGAATAGTGCCGCAATCGCCGCCGACACCTCGTCCGCGCCCGCGGCCAGCAAGCTCGTCGTGTTGGCCGCGGCGGCGGCATTGGCCGTGCCGACCGCGGTCCCGATATTGGCCAAATCTCCTGCCGCTGCCACCAGCGCCTCCGGCGCCGCGAACACGAACGACATCTGACACCTCCCGATACGCCATGACGTGCGTTGTCATGCCGATCTGGAGCCTCCCCCGTCACCAGAGAAAATCGGCCAATACAGCGTATCGCTGTGCGGCCGACACAGTTGTGGGTTTGCCGGAAATCCGGACCAGGTTTTGCGAGCCGGCGTTTGCGACCCGCACCCTCGACGGTGACGGACCGAGCGGCCGAGCCCCACATCGATGACGGGACTTGCACTGTGGCCGTCCCCGGTGTTCGAATAGCGATAATGAAAATCATGTTCAAAACGTCCGGAAGCTCGCGGTGATGTGGCCGGTGTGGATGGCGTCACCGCCGGAGGTGCACTCGGCGTTGCTCAGTAGCGGCCCCGGGCCCGGCTCCCTGCTGTCCGCCGCCGCGGCGTGGTCGGCGCTGAGCGCCGAATACGGCGCGGCGGCAGACGAACTCACGGTCGTGCTGGGCGCGGTCCAGGGCGGTGCCTGGGAGGGTCCCAGCGCTGAGCGGTATGTGGCCGCCCACGTGCCCTATCTGATGTGGTTGATGCAAGCGGGCACGGTCAGTGCGGCCGCGGCCGCCCGGCACGAAACGGTGGCCGTCGCCTACACCACCGCTCTGGCGACGATGCCGACGCTGGCCGAGCTGGCGGCCAACCACGCCATCCACGGTGTCTTGGTGGCGACGAACTTCTTCGGGATCAACACCGTCCCGATAGCGCTCAACGAGGCCGACTACGTGCGGATGTGGATCCAGGCGGCCACCACCATGGCGACCTACGAGGCGGTGGCCGGCGCTGCTGTCGCATCGACACCCCAGACCACCACGGCCCCGCAGATTGTGACAGCCGAAGCCGACGGCGGACATGACCATGAACACGGGGGTGAGGCCACCCCGATCGACAACGTCGTTGCTGACGTCCTGCGCATCATCACCGGCGGCCGGGTGATATGGGACCCCGCCGAAGGGACCGTCAATGGAATCCACTACGACGAATATACGAATGCGGCCCAACCCATGTGGTGGCTTGTTCGTGCTCTCGAATTCAGTCAGGACTTTCAAACGTTCGCCAAGGAACTGTTCACCAACCCCGCGGCGGCGATGCAATTCCTCGTCGAACTGATGCTGTTCGACTGGCCGACCCACATCGCGCAGATCATCCAAGCGCTCGGCCAGTCCCCGCAGTTGCTGGCTGTCGCCATCAGCGGCGCCATCTCCAACCTCGGGGCGGTGACCGGCTTCGCGGGACTGTCTGGCCTGGCCGGAATCCAGCCGGCCGGGATACCGGTCGCGGCGCCGTCGGTAGCCGCCGCACCCACCATGGTGCCGGTCGCCGCGATGACTCCGACCGTTACCGCGTCGGCCGCAGCGCCTGCGCCGGCGCCGGCCTCCATGACCAGCACAGCCGGCCCCGGCCCGGCACCGCCGCCGGCCCCAGCCGCACCGGCCTTCGGCTATCCCTTCCTGGTGGGCGGCGGTCCGGGCATCGGGTTCGGTGACGAAATGAGCGCCAGCGCTGCCGCCAGTGCCAAGAAGAAGGCGCCCGAACCCGATTCCGCCGCCGCGGCCGCCGCGGCAGCCGCCCGTGAGCAGGCCCGACGGCGGCGACGCCGCAGGACGGCGCTGCGTGGCCACGGCGAGGAGTTTATGGACGTTGAGGTCGACCCGGACTGGGACGTACCGCAGAACGAGGAGCCGGCTGCGACCGCCTCGGATCAAGGTGCGGCGAGTTTGGGGTTTGCCGGCACGGTTCACAAGGACACGGCCGGTGCGGTGGCAGGCTTGGCCACGCTGGCCGGTGACCAGTTCGATGGCGCACCCAGGGAGCCGATGCTCCCCGGTACCTGGGAGCCAGACGGTCCAGCCAGGCATTAATGTCGGTGGGGTGCGTAGTGAAGGTGACACCTGGGACATCACCACGAGTGTCGGATCGACCGCGCTGTTCGTCGCCACCGCACGGGCTTTGGAGGCCCAAAAGCCCGACCCACTGGCCGTCGATCCGTACGCGGAACTGTTCTGCCGGGCCGTTGGCGGTTCCTGGGCCGACGTGCTCGACGGCAAGGCTCCCGACCACGACTTGAAGAGCGAGGACTTCGGCGAGCACTTCGTCAATTTCCAGGGCGCCCGCACCAGGTACTTCGACGCCTACTTCCAGCGGACCGCCGACGCTGGAGCGCGCCAGGTGGTCATCTTGGCGGCGGGACTGGATTCACGCGCCTACCGGCTGCCCTGGCCGGACGGAACCACGGTCTTCGAGCTGGATCGGCCGCAAGTGCTCGATTTCAAGCGCGAGGTGCTGTCCCGCCACGGCGCCACGCCGCGCGCCGAGCGACGTGAGATTGCGGTCGACCTGCGGGAAGACTGGCCACAAGCGTTGCAAGACAACGGCTTTGATCCTGCCAAACCGTCGGCGTGGATCGCCGAGGGGCTGCTGATCTATCTTCCGGCCACCGCGCAGGAGCAGCTGTTCACCGGCATCGACAACCTCGCCTGCCCCGGCAGCCACGCCGCAGTGGAGGACGGCAGCCCGCTTCCCCCGGAAGAATTCGCCGCCAAAGTGGAAGAAGAACGTGCCGTCGTCGCGGCCGGTGACGCGAATCCGTTTTTCCAGTTGGTCTACAACGAGCAGTGCGCACCGGCCACCGAGTGGCTTGGGGCACATGGCTGGACTGCCCTCGGTACTCCGTTGGTCGAGTATCTCCGTGAGGTCGACCGGCCGGTGCCGGAACCGGGGACCGAGGCCGGGGAGCTGTTTGTGCGCAACACTCTGGTCAGTGCCACCAAGCCGTAGGTTTGGTGAGTTCACCTCGGGCGGGAACTTTTCCTGGCCGGCGTACGACTACTCACGGCCTTCCACGTATTCCGGCAAGGAGGCCTGTATGGCGCTAGCCGCTGCTCCCGACCGACTGGCGTGACTATGACGGCACCGGTGTGGATGGCCTGGCCCCCAGAGGTGCATTCGACCCAGCTCAGCAGCGGCTCCGGGCCGGGCGGCATGCTGGCCGCGGCGTCGGCGTGGAGTTCGCTGAGTGCCGAGTACGCCGCGGCGGCAGATCAGCTCGCCGAGTTTCTGGGAGCGGCCTTGCCCTACGTGGTTGGCGGCCCCGATGTCGGGTTCGACTCGGCGATGAGCGCTTCAGCCTGGCGAACCGCGTCAGAACCCAACCAGGCCGCAATACCGGCGGCAGCCGCCGCGGCAGCGCGAGAGGAGACGCGGGCGCGGCGCCGCCGACGGGCCAGGCTGGCGGATCCCGGCTACCGTTACGAATTCCTGGAATCCGAATCACCCTCGGATACAGAGCCTTTCCTTTCGACGCCGTCCGACCGCGGGGCGGGAGCGTTGGGATTCACCGGGACGGCAAGCCGCGCAGGCGTTGGCGACGCGGGCTGGACTGGCGACGCTCACCGGCGACGGATTCGGCGGGGGGCCGGCGGCGCCGATGGTGCCCGGAACGTGGGACACCAGGCCGGGTGCAGGAAAACCCGCTGCTGTCAACGACAGTCAGGGTCAACGGGACCACGCGTCTGGAGAGTAGGGTAGCGCTCCCGGCAGTGCGTCACGCACGCAAATCCGGGGTGCCATCCGGCTGCCGATATCGACGAATCCTTCGCTGGTGCATGAAAGATGTTGGGAAACGGCGATATAGTGATCGGCTGGCATGGAAGCTGGTCTATACGACTGCCACCTCGCAGAGCGCCAACCCATGAAAGCCCAAGTCCCGCTTACAACTCTCGGACGCGCTCATCGCCAGGTAGTGCCGGACGTACCACCAACCTGACAAGCCAACCGAAATCCTATCGGATAGTTTCCATTTCGACGCGAAGATGTGTTCGCGCAAATGAATTCGACAAACAATCTGGATCCGGTCACCGCCAATATCGCATTGTCGCGTTCGAAACGACGCACTTGTCGGGCTGCGGATGAAGTTCGGATGGCAGATCCCCACCATGTCCGCAACCGTCGTATTCAGGCCCGGCCCAACGACTCCCACCAGACAGATGGCTACCGAAACGTAGCTTTTCCCTACGTAACCGTAGCTATCTGCAACTGTTGACAATAGTAAGGATCCGTGAGATTTTTTCGGCATCATGCTCGGCGGTAGGCCGATAAGGACCTAAGCCATGCCGGCAGGACGGATGCAATCGGAAGGATTCGATAGTGACATTGCAAGTGGTTCCAGAAGGTTTGGCTGCGGCCAGTGCGGCGGTGGAAGCGCTGACCGCTCGGTTGGCGGCCGCGCATGCTGCTGCGGCACCGCTGATTACCGCGGTGGTCCCGCCGGCGGCGGACCCCGTGTCGATACAGACCGCCGCCGGGTTTAGCGCGTACGGCAACGAGCACGCCGCGGTGGCTGCCGAAGCCGTTGAAGAGCTGGGCCGTTCGGGAATCGGTGTCGGTGAGTCCGGTGTGAGTTATGCCGCGGGTGACGCCGCAGCGGCGGTATCGTATTCGGCCTTAGGTGGTTGGGTGTGACGGCGCCGATCTGGATCGCCCTACCGCCAGAAGTACATTCAGCATTGCTGAGCACCGGTCCGGGTCCGGAGTCGCTGCTGGCAGCATCTGCTGAGTGGACATCGATGAGTGTCGAATATGCCTCGGCGGCAAAAGAACTCACGATCATCCTGGCAGCGGTGCAGGCTGGTGCGTGGCAGGGCCCCAGCGTCGAAGCGTATGTGGCCGCCCATGTTCCGTATGTGGCGTGGTTGATGCAGACCAGCGCCGACAGTGCGGCAACGGCCGCCGGGCACGACACCGTCGCCGCAGCCTACGTCAGCGCACTGGCCGCGATGCCCACCCTGGCGGAATTGGCCGCCAACCACGTCACCCATGGCGTGTTGGTCGCGACGAATTTCTTTGGGATCAACACCATCCCGATCGCGCTCAACGAAGCCGACTACGTCCGGATGTGGATCCAGGCCGCTACCACCATGAGTGTCTATGAGACCGTCAGCGGCGCGGCGCTGGCGGCTGCCCCGCACCCCATCCCGGCGCCGATCATCGTCACACCCGGTGCCAATGAAATCAGCAATGCCGTGGCAACACTTACCCTGACCCCATTTCCATGGCAGGAACTGATGCAGTTCTTGGCCTTGGTCGGCAAGGTATGGGCATTGGATTTCAAGCTTTTCGCAATGGTTTTCCAAACCTATGGTGCGGTATTGTTCCAATTGCTCGATAATCTCGTGCATTTGCACTTGATAGCAGCCGTGGTAGATCTGCTATTTTTGGCGGCACTTGGGCTGCCACTTATTATTGCAATCGCGATAATTCCGCCTCTTGTCTACGCCACAGTCTTGGGTGTTACCACAATTGTTGTCGGATGGATTATTTCGAATTTGATCGGTGTTGTTCCGCTTCTGGCGAGTCCTTTGTTGGGAGGGCTGGCCGCTGCTGTTGTCCCCGGGGTAGCTGGAATGGCCGGTTTGGCCGGACTGGCTGCTGCTCCGGCGGCGGCTGTGGCGGCCGCGCCGGCTGCGGGATTGGCTGCTGCTCCGGCGGCTATGGCAATCGGGGCGGTGGAGCCGTCGCCGGGGGCGACGGCGGGGCGGGCGCGGTTGGTGTCAGCGGTGCAGCCGGCTTCCGGGAGCCCGCCGTCGTCGGCGGGGGCTTCCGATCGTGGTGCTGGGACGTTGGGGTTTGCCGGCACGGACGGCAAGGAGAACGTCGCACAGCCCTGCGGATTGACGGCAGTAGAGGGCGCCGGGTACGGCGGTGCTTCGCAAGTGCCGATGCTGCCGGCTACCTGGGAGTCGGATGTCCTGGGAGCGGGCACCGAACAGGCGTTTGCCAGCCTGGTGAGCTGACAACGAGTAACGGAAAGTCGAATCGAAAGGAATCGCTATGAGTTTGTTGGATGCCCATATTCCGCAGTTGGTGGCGTCGCAGTCGGCGTTTACCGCCAAGGCGGCGTTGATGCGGCACACGATCGGGCAGGCCGAGCAGTCGGCGATGTCGGCGCAGGCGTTTCATCAGGGCGAGTCGGCGGCGGCGTTCCAGGGCGCGCACGCCCGGTTTGTGGAGGCCGCCGCCAAGGTGAACACCTTGCTGGATATCGCGCAGGCCAACCTGGGTGACGCCGCGGGCGCCTATGTGGCCGCCGATGCCGCCGCCGCGTCCAGCTATACCGGCTTCTGAGCCGCACCCTGTCACCGTTGAACGTCGAAAGGACTTGTGATGTCACAGATTATGTACAACTATCCGGCGATGCTGGCGCACGCCGGGAA
>NZ_MWQA01000001.1:3610889-3620194 GCF_002086915.1 Mycobacterium persicum
TATCGCGCAGGCCAACCTGGGTGACGCCGCGGGCGCCTATGTGGCCGCCGATGCCGCCGCCGCGTCCAGCTATACCGGCTTCTGAGCCGCACCCTGTCACCGTTGAACGTCGAAAGGACTTGTGATGTCACAGATTATGTACAACTATCCGGCGATGCTGGCGCACGCCGGGAACATGTCCGGCTATGCTGGCACGCTGCACAGCCTGGGTGCCGACGTCGCCAACGAGCAGGCCGCGCTGTCCAATGCCTGGCAGGGCGACACCGGGATGACCTACCAGGGCTGGCAGACCCAGTGGAACCAGGCCATGGAGGACCTGATGCGGGCCTATCAGTCGATGGCCGGCACGCACGAATCCAACACCATGGCCATGCTGGCTCGCGACACCGCCGAGGCCGCCAAGTGGGGCGCCTAGGACGGCTGGTCTAGTCAGTGCGATCAGCGGGGTCCCGGCGAAGCGGTCACAGCATTCCCATGGCAATCTGGCCGACCCGGTGCACGTGGATTCATCGCGAATGCCCACCTTTCCGCGACAAGCCGGGAGCTGGTTGCGGATTTGTCGCCGGCGGCCGTGGAGACTGAGGTGGCCAATGGGAAGTTGCGGCCGGCGACCCGGGGCACCTAGATACCAGCCTGCCGGCCGGGTGACGCGCTGGATGCGCAATCGGCGTGGATGACCCTGGAAACCGCTGAAGCTACTGGGGGACGTGTCCGGACCGGAGGCTCGACCCGCGACCTGCGCGACGCGGGTCCAGCCCCGGCCTGGCGCTCGACACCTGGTGCTGGGCGGTCATGTGAGTGCCAAAGTGCCTGTGCGGTAGCCGAACCGATCCGCGATGAGCCGCCCCAGGCGGCCCGATCCGGCGTTGCGCTGCACTGACCGGTAATACTGGCCGGCCCGCGGCGCGCAGTATAGCAGTAGGCAATAGTTGACAAGACATATGGTATGTGAGATTTTTTCCGGGTCATGCACGGCGTCGTGGCTGACCACATCGCGCCGCGGCCCGGAGTCGGGACCGCCCCGCCCTTGGTAATGAAAACCATGTTCACTAAGCTGCACAATGCTGGGTGGGTTCGACATGTAGGAGGAACGTCAGGCATGAAGCTGGCCGTGCTGATCGCCGCGACCAAGGCGCTGGTCAGTGCCATGCGAATGTCGGCATCATGACGGACATCATGACGGGACAACCCGCCCCTCACCGCCCTCGACAGGTTAGCTTATGCAATGCTAACTTCGGGAGGCCAGCTTCAGGCGGTAGTGACCAGTGGCGACCTTAGGTTCAGGAGACGGCGGGAGCGTGGAACGCAGTGATATCGGCATGCTCGCAACTTCCTCCGTCGTACCCCGGACAGGCGGCAAAGTAGACGCTGATGTCGTCAGCCGGTTCGCCACCTGCTGCCGGGCGCTGGGCATCGCCGTCTACGACCGGCGCCGGCCGGCCGACCTGACTGCGGCCCGATCGGGATTCACCGCACTCACCCGCGTCGCCGGCGACCAGTGCGACGCCTGGACGGGGCTGGCTGCGGCCGGTGACCAGTCCATTGGCGTGCTCGAAGCCGTGTCCCGCACCGCGGTGACCGCCGGCGTGTTGCAGCGCCACGTGGAACTGGCGCCCAACGCCCTAGGGTTTCATTACGACACGGGGTTGTACTTGCGGTTCCGGGCCGCCGGCCCGGACGATTTCCATCTCGCGTACGCGGCGGCCCTCGCGACGACCGGTGACTACGCGAAGGCGTACGACGTGGTTGCCGGCATCACCGAGCGCCGACCCGGTTGGCGCGAAGCCCGCTGGCTCATGGTCGTGGTCAACTACCGCGCCGCACGCTGGTCGGACGTTGTCAAACTGCTGACGCCGATCGTCAACGATCCCAATCTTGACCAGACTTTCGCCCACGCCGCCAAGATCACTCTGGGCACCGCCTTGGCCCGGTTGGGCATGTTCGCCCCGGCGTTGTCGTATCTCGAGGAGCCCGAAGGTCCGGTCCCGGTCGCGGCGCTCGACGGGGCACTGGCCAAAGCCCTGGTGCTGCGCGCACATGTCGACGAAGAATCGGCCGCCGAAGTACTACAGGATCTGTATGCGGCCCATCCGGAGAACGAGCAAGTCGAGCAGGCTCTGTCCGACACCAGCTTCGGGATCGTGACCACCACCGCGGCCCGGATCGAGGCCCGCACCGACCCGTGGGATCCCGAAACCGAGCCCAGCGCAGATGATTTCATCGATCCCGCGGCACATGAACGCAAAGCCGCGCTGCTGCACGAGGCTGAGCGCCAGCTCGCCGAATTCATCGGACTCGACGAAGTCAAGAACCAGGTGTCGCGGCTGAAGAGTTCGGTGGCCATGGAGCTGGTGCGCAAGCAGCGCGGGCTCACCGTGGCCCAACGCACGCACCACCTGATCTTCGCCGGGCCGCCCGGGACGGGCAAGACGACGATTGCCCGGGTCGTCGCCAAAATCTATTGCGGCCTAGGGCTTTTGAAGCGGGAGAATATCCGCGAAGTGCACCGCGCGGACCTCATCGGCCAGCACATCGGCGAGACCGAGGCCAAGACCAACGCGATCATCGACAGCGCTCTGGATGGGGTGCTGTTCCTCGACGAGGCATACGCACTGGTGGCCACCGGAGCCAAGAACGACTTCGGGCTGGTGGCAATCGACACCTTGCTGGCTCGCATGGAAAACGATCGTGACCGGCTGGTCGTGATCATCGCCGGATACCGGGCCGACCTGGACAAGTTCCTCGACACCAACGAGGGCCTGCGGTCGCGGTTCACCCGCAGCATCGAATTCCCGTCGTACACATCGCATGAGCTGGTGGAGATCGCACACAAGATGGCCGAACAGCGAGACAGTGTCTTCGAGCGATCGGCGCTCGACCACCTGGAGGCGTTGTTCGCCACATTGGCGGCATCGTCGACACCGGACTCCAACGGCATCATGCGCCGCAGCCTCGACATTGCGGGCAACGGGCGGTTCGTCCGCAACATCGTCGAACGTGCGGAGGAAGAACGTGAATTCCGGCTCGACCACTCCGAGCATGCGGGAACCGGGGAGTTCAGTGATGAGGAGCTGATGACCATCACCGCCGACGACGTGAACAGGTCTGTGGAACCACTGCTACGCGGGCTGGGGCTCTCGGTGCCGGCATGACTACCCGCGAGCCTGATCCAGAACGCCGTTCGTTTGCCTCGCGCACCCCGGTCAATCACAACCCCGACAAGGTGGTCTACCGCCGGGGTTTCGTCACCCGCCACCAGGTGACAGGTTGGCGGTTCGTGATGCGTCGCATCGCCTCGGGTATTGCCTTGCATGACACCCGAATGCTCGTCGACCCGCTGCGCACCCAGTCGCGGGCGATACTAATGGGGGCGCTGGTCCTGATCACCGCGCTGGTCGGCTGCTTGGTGTTCTCGCTGATCCGGCCCAACGGCCAGGCGGGCACCAGTCCGGTGCTGGCCGACCGGTCCACCGCCGCACTGTATGTGCGGGTCGGCGACGCGGTGCACCCGGTGCTCAACCTGACCTCGGCGCGGCTGATCGCCGGCAAGCCGGTCAACCCCACGACGGTGAAAAGCTCTGAACTGGACCGCTTTCCGCGTGGCAATCTGATCGGCATTCCGGGAGCCCCGGAGCGGATGGTGCAGAACACCACCCGCGACGCCAACTGGACGGTGTGTGACTCCGTCAGCGGCCAGGACGGGCGCAGCGCCCACAGCACGGCGGTGACGGTCATCGCGGGACGGCCGTACAGCGACGGCGCCCGCGCGGCCGCGCTCGGCTCCGCACAGGCGGTCCTGGTCGACAACGGCGCGGGCAGCTGGCTGCTATGGGACGGCAAGCGCAGCCTGCTGGACCTCAACGACCTTGCGGTCACCAGCGCGCTCGGACTGGGCACCGACGCACTCGCGCCGCGGCCTATCGCGTTGGGGTTGTTCAACGCCATTCCCGAAGCGCCGCCATTGACGGCACCGGTCATTCCGAACGCCGGTAGTCAGCCGGCCTTCGATGTGCCCGTGCCGGTCGGCGCGGTGGTGGAGGACGTCACCCTCAATGGCGCCGCTAAGGCCGAAACCTCGCAGTACTATGCGGTGCTGCCGGACGGTCTGCAGCCGATCTCGCCAGTGCTGGCCGCGCTTCTGCGCAACACCAACTCCTTCGGTTTGCAGCAGCCGCCACGCCTGAGCGCAGACCAGGTGGCCAAGCTGCCCGTGTCACGCATGCTCGACGTCACGCGTTATCCGGTGCAGTCGCTGAGCGTGGTCGACGTGGCCCGCAGCCCCGTCACGTGCGCGTACTGGAGCAAGCCGGCCGGGGCGGCCACCAGTTCGTTGAGCTTGCTCAGCGGCGCGGCACTGCCGGTGCCCGACGCGGTGCACACCGTCGACCTGGTGGGTGGCGGTGGTACCACCGCCACCCAGGTCGCGCTGCCGCCGGGCACCGGCTACTTCACCCAGAGCGTGGGCGGAGGTGCAATGGCTCCGGCCACCGGCTCGCTGTTCTGGGTCTCCGATACCGGGGTGCGCTACGGCATCGACACCGAAGGCGAAGGCGGACGCAAAACCGTTGAGGCACTTGGCCTGCAGACCCCGCCGCTGACCATTCCGTGGTCGGTCCTGTCGCTATTCGCGTCCGGCCCGACGCTGTCACGGGCGGACGCGTTGTTGGCTCACGACGCCCTGCCGCCGGACACCAAACCCGGACGCGCGGCGCCGGCCGATGGAGGGTCGCGATGAGCAGACTGATCTTCGAGGCTCGTCGGCGGCTGACTCCGCCGACGAGTCGCAAGGGCACCATCACCATCGAGGCGCCACCCCAGTTGCCTCGGGTCATTCCGCCGTCCCTGTTGCGACGCGCGATGCCCTACCTGATGGGGATCCTCATTGTCGGCATGATCGTCGCGATGATCGCGACCGGGATGCGGCTGATTTCTCCGCAGACCCTGTTCTTCCCCTTCGTGATGCTGCTGGCGGCCACCTCACTGTTTCGCGGCAACGACAACAAGATGCGCACCGAGGAAGTCGACGCCGAGCGGGCCGACTATCTGCGGTACCTGTCGGTGGTTCGGGACAACATCCGTGCGCAGGCAGCCGAGCAGCGCGCGGCCGCGCAGTGGTCCCATCCGGAACCGGAGGCCCTGGCGTCGGTGCCCGGATCCCGCCGCCAGTGGGAGCGCGACCCGCACGACCCGGATTTCCTGGTGCTGCGGGCCGGACGGCATTCCGCTCCCCTGGCCACCACGCTGCGGGTCAACGACACCGCTGACGAAGTCGACCTGGAGCCGGTGTCGCACAGCGCGTTACGCAGCCTGCTCGACACGCAGCGCACCGTCCGTGACGTTCCCACCGGAATCGATGTCACCAAGGTTTCGCGGATCACCGTCCTCGGCGACCACGTGCAGGTGCGTGCGGCGCTGCGGGCGTGGCTGGCTCAGGCGGTCACCTGGCACGACCCGACGGTGCTCGGGCTGGCGTTGGCCAGCCCCGATCTGGAGAGCAGTGACTGGTCCTGGCTGAAGTGGTTGCCGCACGTCGACATTCCCGGGCAGGCCGACGGCGTGGGCCCGGCCCGCTATTTGGCCGCCGACGCCGACGAGCTGGTCGAAATGCTGGGCCCCACCATGCTCGACCGTCCGGCATTCACCGGTGCGGCAGCAGATGCGTTGCGGCACTTGCTGATCGTCGTCGACGATCCTGACTACGACGTGACCGCGTCGGCACTGGGCGTGGGCCGTGCCGGGGTGACCGTCGTGCACTATTCGGCCACACCACCGCATCGCGAACAATATTCCGATCCGGAAAAACCGATCCTGCGGGTGATCGACGGTGCCATCGAGCGGTGGCAGACCGGCGGCTGGCAGCCCTATATCGACAATGCCGACGAGTTCGGCGCCGACGAGGCCGCTCACCTGGCCCGCCGGCTGTCCCGGTGGGACTCCAACCCGACGCACGCCGGGTTGCGCTCCGCGGCCACCCGAGGCGCGAGTTTCACCACGCTGCTGGGTATCTCGGACGCGTCCCGGCTGGACGTGCCGGCGCTGTGGGCGCCGCGCCGGCGCGACGACGAGTTGCGGGTGCCGATCGGCGTCACCGCCACCGGCGAGCCGCTGATGTTCGATCTCAAGGACGAAGCCGAAGGCGGAATGGGTCCGCACGGGCTGATGATCGGGATGACGGGTTCCGGCAAATCGCAGACCCTGATGTCGATTCTGTTGGCGCTGTTGACGACTCATTCCGCAGACCGGCTGATCATCATCTACGCCGACTTCAAGGGCGAGGCCGGCGCCGACAGCTTCCGGAATTTCCCGCAGGTTGTCGCGGTGATCTCGAACATGGCCGAGAAGAAGTCGCTAGCCGACCGGTTCGCGGACACGCTGCGCGGTGAGGTGGCCCGCCGCGAAACGCTGCTGCGCGAGGCCGGCCGCCGCGTGCAGGGCAGCGCGTTCAACTCGGTGCTCGAGTATGAAAATGCTCGCGAATCCGGGGCCGCCGGGACATTCGACTTACCGCCAATCCCGACGCTGTTCGTGGTGGCCGATGAGTTCACCCTGATGCTGGCCGATCATCCGGAATACGCCGAGCTTTTCGATTACGTGGCACGCAAGGGGCGTTCGTTCCGCATCCACATCCTGTTCGCGTCCCAGACGCTGGATGTCGGCAAGATCAAGGACATCGACAAGAACACCTCCTACCGGATCGGTCTGAAGGTGGCCAGCCCCAGCGTGTCTCGGCAGATCATCGGTGTGGAGGACGCCTACCACATCGAGTCCGGTAAAGAACACAAGGGCATCGGCTTCCTGGTGCCCGCGCCCGGGGCCACCCCGATCAAGTTTCGCAGCACCTATGTCGACGGCATCTACGAGCCGCCACGTGCCACCAAAGCCCGTGTCGTGCAAGCACTTCCAGAACCCAAGATCTTCACGGCCGCAGCCGTGGAGGCGGACCCGGGCACGGTGATCGCCACCGACGACGCCGAGGAACCAGCCGGCCCGCCGCGTAAGCTGATCGCGACCGTCGGCGAACAGCTGGCGCGCTACGGACCGCGAGCTCCCCAGCTGTGGCTGCCGCCGCTGGACGAACCGATCCCGCTCACCGGACTGCTGGCCCGAGCCGCGGTGCCGCCAGGGCAGTGGCGCTGGCCGCTCGGAGAGATCGACAAGCCGTTCGAGATGCGCCGCGATCCGCTGGTGTTCGACGCCCGGTCGTCGGCCGGCAACATGGTGATCCACGGCGGTCCCAAGTCCGGCAAATCGACCGCACTGCAGACGTTTATGCTCTCGGCCGCCAGCCTGCACTCGCCGCGCGAGGTGACGTTCTACTGTCTGGATTACGGCGGCGGACAACTGCGTTCGCTGGAGGGTCTGGCGCATGTCGGCAGCGTCGCGTCGGCGCTGGAACCCGAACGCATCCGGCGTACCTTCGGTGAGCTGGAACAGCTGCTGCTGTCCCGGCAGCAGCGTGAGGTGTTCCGCAACCGCAGTGACAACGGTTCGGCTCCCGACGACGGTTTCGGTGAGGTGTTCCTGGTCATCGACAACCTCTACGCCTTCGGCCGCGACAACATCGACCAGTTCAACACGCGAAACCCATTGCTGGCCAAGGTGACTGAGTTGGTCAACGTGGGCCTGGCGTACGGCGTCCACGTAATCATCACCACCCCGAGCTGGCTGGAGGTGCCGCTGGCGATGCGCGATGGCCTCGGGTTGCGCCTGGAGCTAAAGCTGCACGACGCGCGCGACAGCAATGTGCGGGTGGTCGGCGCGCTGCGCCGTCCGGCCGACGCCGTCCCGGCCGACCAGCCGGGCCGCGGGTTGACCATGGCCGCCGAGCACTTCCTGTTCGCCGCTCCGGAGCCGGAACAGGTTGCCGCGATCAACGCCCGCTACCCGGGGGTTGCCGCGCCGCCGGTGCGGCTGCTACCCACCAACCTGGCCCCCGAGGCGGTCGGCGCGCTGTATCGCGGGCCGGATCAGATCGTCATCGGCCAGCGCGAGGAGGACCTGGCGCCGGTGGTGCTCGACTTCGCGGCCAATCCGCTGCTGATGGTGTTCGGCGACAGCAAGTCCGGAAAGACCACGCTGCTGCGCCACCTGATCCGCACTATCCGGGAGCATTCGACCGCCGAGCAGGTGGCCTTCACCGTGCTGGACCGCCGGCTGCATCTGGTTGACGAGCCGTTGTTCCCCGACAACGAATACACCGCCAACATCGACCGGGTCATCCCGGCGATGCTTGGGCTGGCAAACCTCATCGAGTCGCGACGGCCACCGGCCGGTCTGTCGCCTGCCGAGCTGGCCCGCTGGACTTTCCACGGCCACACCCACTACCTGGTCATCGACGACGTCGACCAGATCCCGGATTCGGCGGCCATGGCGGGTCCGTATATCGGACAGCGGCCGTGGACGCCGCTCATCGGTCTGCTCGGGCAGGCGGGCGATTTGGGCTTGCGGGTGATCGTGACGGCGCGGGCCTCCGGCTCCGGCCACGCGCTGATGACCAGTCCGCTGCTGCGGCGGTTCAACGACCTGCAGGCGACCACCGTCATGCTCTCGGGCAATCCGGCCGACAGCGGCAAGATCCGCGGTCAACGTTTCGACCGGATGCCAGCTGGGCGCGGGGTGTTGTTGAGCGACAGCGAATCTCCGACCTACATGCAGTTGGTCAACCCGCTTGTCGGGGAGGCCGCGACATTTGGTGAAACGCAACAGAAGGGGAGTCAGTCATGACGTTGCGAGTGGTTCCGGAGGGACTGGCCGCGGCCAGCGCGGCCGTGGAAACGCTGACGGCGCGGTTGGCGGCCGCGCATGCTGCCGCGGCTCCGTCGATCACCGCGGTGGTGCCGCCTGCGGTGGATCCGGTGTCGCTAAAGACTGCCGCCGAGTTCAGTGTCCAGGGGCAGGAGCACGCCGTCGTCGCCGCCCAGGGCGTCGAAGAACTGGGACGTGCCGGCGTCGGGGTGGGCGAATCCGGCGCAAGCTATCTCGCCGGTGATGCGGCGGCTGCGGCTACCTACGGGATCGCGGGCGCCTGACCATGGTCGCGCCCTTGGGGCCCATCTGGATTGCTTCGCCGCCCGAGGTGCATTCGGCGTCGCTGAGCAGTGGTCCTGGTCCGGGTTCGCTGCTGGCGGCGGCCGCGGCCTGGAACCTGCTCAGCGCCGAATACGCCTCGGCAGCAGCAGAACTCAGCGGGATCCTGGATGCGGTGCAGGCGGGGGCGTGGCAGGGGCCGAGCGCGCAGCAGTATGTCGCCGCGCATCTGCCCTATGTGGCGTGGCTGACGCGGGCCAGCGCCGACTGCGCCGTGA
>NZ_MWQA01000001.1:3620294-3650546 GCF_002086915.1 Mycobacterium persicum
CGCCGCAGCGGCCTACACGGCCGCCGCGGCGGCCATGCCGACGCTGGCGGAGCTGGCGGCCAACCACGTCATCCATGGCATCCTGGTGGCGACGAATTTCTTTGGCATCAACACCATTCCGATCGCACTCAACGAGGCCGACTACCTGCGGATGTGGCTTCAGGCCGCCGCGACCATGGGCCTTTACCAAGCGGCCGCGGGCGCGGCACTGGCGTCGACTCCGCGCACCGCGCCGGCGCCGACAATCGTGAATCCCGGCGGCGAACCGGCCGCCGGGATGGTCGCCAACGCGGCTCATTCACCAGCCGCCGCGGTCACGTTCAACCCCTGGCAGTTCCTCTGGCAGCTGCTGCAGGACATGTGGAACGCCTACACGGGCTTCTACGGCTGGATGTTCAAAGAGATCGCGACGTTCCTGCAGGACCCCATCGGCAACTCGATAAAGATGATCATCGCCTTCCTCACCAACCCGGTGGCGGCGTTGATCACCTACGGCCCACTGTTGTTCGCGCTGGGATACCAGGTCTTCTTCAACCTCGTCGGCTGGCCCACCTGGGGCATGGTGCTGAGTTCGCCGTTCCTGGCGCCGGCGGCGCTCAGCCTGGGTCTGAGCGCGATAGCGTTTGCGGCGCTGGCGCCTGCCGAGATCGCAGTGGCTGTCGCCCCCGCTGCGGGAATACCGCTGGCTGTCGCCGTCGCGTCGGCGTCTCCGTGGCCGGCTGTCAGTCTTGCCTCCACGGCCAGCGGTCTCGCGGGGGCTCCGGCGACCCCGTCCGGAGCTGGTGCTACGGCCGGCGCCGTGCCGGCCCCGGCTGCCCCGGCTCCCGCAAGTTTTGCCTACCTGGTTGGCGGCCTTGATGATTGGGGACCCACCTCGGGCCCGACCGTGGGAGGCCGCGGCAGCCTCAAGGCACCCTCGGCGACCGTCCCGGCTGTCGGCGCGGCAGCGGCAAGCCGCGCGGCAACCCGCGCGAAACGCCGCTCGCGGCGCGAATTACGGGACTACGGCGACGAATTCCTCGACATGGACTCCGGCACCGGCCCCGCGGCAACCGAGGACCCCACCCAGGCGTCCGACTGGGGGGCGGGCCCGCTCGGGTTCACCGGAACCACAGCCAAAGAGCCGGTGTTGCATGCGGTCGGCCTGACGGCGCTGGCCGGTGACGAGTTCGGCGGCGGTCCGCGGATGCCGATGGTGCCGAGCAGCTGGGACGGCCCGCAAGAAGGCGTACCGAAGGGGGGAGCCGACGCTTCGCACCACGACAGCGAGTAACCGAAATCCGAATTGCCAGAGAAAGGGGTTGTTATGAGTCTTCTGGATGCCCACATTCCGCAGTTGGTGGCCTCCCAGTCGGCATTTGGCGCCAAGGCGGCGTTGATGCGGCACACGATCGGTCAGGCTGAGCAGTCGGCGATGTCGGCGCAAGCCTTTCACCAGGGCGAGTCCGCCGCCGCGTTTCAGGGCGCCCACGCCCGGTTCGTGGAGGCAGCGGCCAGGGTCAACGCCCTGCTCGACATCGCCCAGGCCAACCTCGGTGACGCCGCCGGAACTTATGTGGCCGCCGATTCCGCGGCTGCGTCCGGCTACACGGCGTTCTGAGCCCACAGACAACCGAAAGGAGTTGTGATGTCACAGATCATGTACAACTACCCGGCGATGCTCGGACACGCCGGGGACATGTCCGGATATGCCGGCACCATGCAGGGCTTGGGCTCGGATATCGCCGCCGAGCAGTCCGCACTGTCGAACGCCTGGCAGGGCGACACCGGGCTGACGTATCAGGCATGGCAGGCGCAGTGGAACCAGGCCATGGCGGATCTGGTGCGGGCCTATCAGTCGATGGCCGGCACGCACGAAGCCAACACCATGGCGATGATGGCCCGCGACCAGGCTGAAGCCGCAAAATGGGGCGGCTAGCAAGTTAGATGATCGCAGAATCCGCAGAACCCTCGCAGCCTAATGCCGTCGAGCTGACGGTCGACAACGCGTGGTTCATCGCCGAGAGCGTCGGGGCCGGCAGCTTCCCGTGGGTGCTGGCCATCACCCCGCCCTACACCGATAGCGCGCAACGAAACGCGTTCTTCGACCGTCAGAAAGACGAGCTGACCGGGCTGGGCTTGATGTCGCCGGACGGTACCGTCAACGCCGCGGTGGCCGACTGGATCAAAGTGGTGTGCTTCCCGGACCGGTGGCTGGACTTACGTTACATAGGGCCGGCATCGGCCGAGGGAACCGGCGAGTTGCTGCGCGGCATTGTCGCCCGGCGGGTCGGCGCCGGCGGCAAGACCTCCCGGAAGTTCAATACCGTCGTCGCGCTGCGCAGCGCTCAGCTGGTCACCTTCACGGCAATGGATATCGATGACCCGCGGGCGCTGGTTCCGGTCCTCGGTGTCGGGCTGTCGCAGCGGCCGCCGGCCCGCTTCGAGGAGTTCAGCATGCCCATGCGGGTCGGCGCTCGCGCCGACGAGCGGCTGCGCTCCGGCGCCCCACTCGAGGAAGTCCTTGACTACCTGGGTATCCCGGCTTCGGCCCGGCCGGTGGTGGAGGCGGTCTTCTCCGGTCCGCGCAGCTACGTCGAGATCGTGGCCGGCTGCAACCGCGACGGCCAGCACACCACCACCGACGTCGGTCTGAGCATCGTCGACACCACCGCCGGCCGGGTATTGGTCAGTCCGTCTCGAGCCTTCGACGGTGAGTGGGTGTCGACCTTCAGCCCCGGGACACCGTTCGCGACTGCCGTCGCGATCGAACAACTCATCGCCAACCTGCCGGAGGGGCAATGGTTCCCCGGTCAGCGGTTGTCCCGCGACTTCTCCGGGCAACCCTCATAACCGAAATTCAGAAAGTGAGTACGATGTCTCCCGAACGGCCCCAACGGATTTGGACGGTCCGGTGATGTCGGGCACCGTGATGCCGATTGTCCGCGTCGCCATCCTCGCCGATAGCCGGTTGACGGAGATGGCCCTGCCCGCGGAGCTGCCGCTGCGCGAAATCCTGCCCGCGGTCCAGCGTTTGGTCGTTCCCGCGGCGGAGAACGGCGACGGCGGCGAGGCCGGATTGGGTGCGGCCGCGCACCTGAGTCTGGCGCCCATCGGCGGTGCACCGTTCAGCCTGGACGCCAGCCTGGACACCGTCGGGGTGGTCGACGGTGATCTGCTCGCATTGCAGCCGGTGCCACCCGGTCCCGCCGCCCCGGGAATCGTCGAGGACATCGCCGACGCCGCCATGATCTTCTCGAGTTCGCGGCTGAGCCCTTGGGGGCCAAAGCATATCCAGCGCGGGGCGCTGGCCGCGGTGATCGGTGTGGCTCTGGTGGCGACCGGGCTGGCGGTCAGCTACCGGGTGGCGACGGGAGCGTTGACCGGCCTGGTCACGGTCAGCGGGATCGCTGTCGTCATGGCGTTGGCCGGGTTGCTGGTCACGGCGCGTTCGCCACGAACGGGGACGGCGGCGTCGGTCGCCGCACTGGTCCCGATCGCCGGGGCACTGGCGCTGGCGGTACCCGGGAAATTCGGTCCGGCGCAGCTGCTGCTGGCGGCCGCGGGTGTCACCGCGTGGTCGCTGATCTGCCTGATGGTGCCCCGCGCCGAACGTGAGCGCATCGTGGCCTTCTTCACCGCGGTGGCGGTGACGGCAGCCGGGGTATGTCTGGCCGCCGGCGCCGAACTGCTGTGGCAGCTGCCGCTGCGCAGTGTCGGCTGCGGGCTGATCGTGGCCGCGCTACTGATCACCATCCAGGCGGCTCAGCTGTCGGCGCTGTGGGCGCGCTTTCCGTTGCCGGTCATCCCGGCGCCCGGGGACCCCACCCCGTCGGCTCCGTCGTTGCGGGTGCTCGAAGACCTGCCGCGGCGGGTGCGCGTCAGTGACGCCCATCAAAGCGGTTTCATCGCCGCGGCCGTGCTGCTGAGCGTCCTGGGATCGGTGGCAATCGCGGTGCGCCCCGAAGCGGTCGGTGGCGTGGGCTGGTACGTGGTGGCGGCGACGGCGGCCGCGACCGCGCTGCGTGCCCGGGTATGGGATTCGGCCGCCTGCAAGGCCTGGTTGCTGGCCCAGCCGCATCTGGTGGCGGGGATCCTGCTGGTGGTCTATACGGCGACCGGGCGCTACGTCGCCGCGTTGGGCGCGGTGCTGGTGCTCGCGGTACTCATGCTGGCTTGGATCGTCGTTGCGCTGAACCCCGTCATTGCCTCACCGGACAGCTACTCGCTGCCGCTGCGCCGCCTGCTGGGCTTTGTCGCCGCCGGCCTTGACGTTTCGCTCATCCCCGTGATGGCATACTTGGTCGGCCTGTTCACCTGGGTCCTCAATCGATGACACGCGGCACCGGATTAGGTTGCTGCGCAGCAATTCTGGCTGTGGTGGTGGCCACCGCTGCGCCGGCGTCGGCTATCGCCCCGCCGGTGGTCGACGCCACCGTGGATCCGCCCAGTGGCACCCCGGGACCGGTGCAGCCGATGGAGCAACGCGGTGCCTGCAGTGTCTCGGGACTCATGGCGGGTACCGACACCGGCATTGCGGCGCCGAGCCAAGCGGTGCTGAATCTGCCTGCGGCATGGCAGTTCTCGCGCGGTGACGGGCAGTTGGTGGCCATCATCGACACCGGGGTGCAACCGGGTCCGCGATTGCCGAACGTGGACGGCGGTGGCGACTTCCTGGATTCGACAGACGGTCTGACCGACTGCGACGGGCACGGCACCCTGGTCGCCGGGGTGGTCGCCGGGCAGCCCGGTAATGACGGCTTCGCCGGAGTCGCGCCGGCGGCGCGGTTGCTGTCGATCAGGGTGACCTCGGCCAAGTTCTCACCGCGGACCTCGGGCGGGGACCCCACGCTGGCCCGGGCAGCGATCGACGTGGACACGCTGTCCCGCGCGATCGTGCATGCGGCCGATCTGGGTGCCCGGGTGATCAACATCTCCGCCGTCACCTGCCTGCCCGCCGACCGGACGGTCGACCAGTCCGCATTGGGAGCGGCGATCAGGTATGCGGCCGTGGACAAGGACGCGGTGATCGTGGCCGCCGCCGGTAACAGCGGCGCGGCCGGCTCGGGTGGTGGTGGTAGCTCCTGCGACTCGAACCCGCTGACCGACCTGAGCCGTCCGGACGATCCACGCAATTGGGCCGGCGTCACCTCGATCTCCATCCCGTCGTGGTGGCAGCCGTACGTGTTGTCGGTGGCATCCTTGGCGCCGGATGGGCAGCCGTCGAAGTTCACCATGGCCGGTCCGTGGGTGGGTATCGCCGCACCCGGGGAAAACATTCTGTCGGTGAGCAACGGCGACGGCGGTGGCCTGGCCAACGGCCTTCCCAATGACCATGAGCAACTGGTGCCGATCAGCGGCACCAGCTACGCGGCCGGCTACGTCTCCGGCGTCGCCGCGCTGGTCCGCAGCAGGTATCCCGGCCTGAGCGCGGGCGAGGTGGTGCGCCGCATCACCGCCACCGCGCACAACGGCGCCCGCGCCCCGTCCAACATTGTCGGCGCCGGCGCTGTCGATCCGGTGGCGGCGCTGACTTGGCAGCTGCCCGCCCCGCAATCAGGCGCGCCAGCGGCGGCAACGGCCAAACCGGTTGCAGTTCCACCGGCACCCAAGCCCAAGGACACCACACCCCGCAACGTCGCATTCGCCGGAGCCGCAGCGCTGGCATTGCTGGTCGGCATCGCCGCAGCAACCGCGGCGACGGTGCGCCGGCGAAAGGAGCCGATCCCGTGAGCCTCAATTCGATTCCGCGCCCGGGAAAAGGGCGGATCGTGGTGGCGCTGCTGGCGATGGTGCCGGCGGCGATGGCTTATCCGTGGCAGTCGACCCGCGACTATTGGCTGATCGGGATCGCCGCTGTCGTGGTGATCGTCCTGTTCGGCTGGTGGCGTGGACTGCACTTCACCAGGATCGTGCGTCGCCGGCTGGCCATGATGCGGCGACGGCGGTCGGGCGCCGATCCCGCAACCGAGGTGCGCACCACGGCGCTGCTGCGCATCGGTCCGCCGGCCCCGGGACTGGAGGTACTCCCGCTGCCGTTGATAGCCGGGTATCTGGACCGCTACGGCATCCGCGCCGACGCCGTCCGAATCACCGGGCGTGTCAACGCGGCGGGTGAGCGGGAGCTGTGGATCGGGATGACGGTATCGGCCGCCGCCAACCTGGCGGCCCTGCAAGCCCGGTCACCGCGGATCCCGTTGCAGCAGACCGCCGAGGTCGCCGCGCGCCGGCTCGCCGACCACCTTCGCGAAATCGGTTGGGACGTCGGCATGGTTGCGCGCGACGACGCGCCACGGTTGCTGGCTCGAGCCGATCGCGAAACGTGGCGGTGCATGCGCCACGGCGACTCCGATTACCTTGCCGCATACCGGGTCAGCGTGGATGCAGCATTGCCCGAAACGTTGGCGGCCGTGTGGTCGCATCCGGCGCGTGAGACCTGGGCGGCATTGGAGATTGGCACCGGCGGTCGACCGGGCAGTCCGCCCACGGTTGCCGTCGCGTGCGCGTTCCGTACCGATACGCGTCCCGACGGCGCGGCGCCGCTGGCCGGACTGACGCTGCAACGCGGCAGCCAATGGCTGGCGCTGGCGGGATTGGAGCCGTCGTGCACCCGGCGACTCGACGGACACACCGACACGCCCGACGGCCTGCTGGAGCGACTGGTGTGGCCCACCGCGCCGGCGTGGGCGGGGCACCCGTCGCTCACCGAGGCCGCTAGTCGAACATGAAGCTTCGCAGGAACAGCGTCATCCGCCGCAGGTAATCCAACTGGCTCACATGCATGACGTGACTGCCGGGAAACCAGTGCAGCGCGCAGTGATCCCAGTGCTCCCACAGCGTTACGGCGTGCTCCGGTGGAGCCATCCGATCGCCGAGGCCGGTGATGATCATCCGGCGGTGCTTGGGCAGCAGCGGCCGATAGTTCAACGGGCCGTGGTAGGCCAGCCCGGCGCTCAGCTCGTCACGGCTGATGCGCGACAGGCACAGGCCCAGCCGGACCAGCCCGCTGGCCGGAAACCATTCGTCGAACAGTTTGCCGGGGCTCACCACCGGGCAGTTAGGAATGACGGCCTCGAGCCGGTTCTCCACCGACGCCACCAGCGCGGACGTGTAGCCGCCCAGCGATATTCCGGTCAGTGCGATTCGCGAGACACCGGTGTGGCGCAGGTAGTCCACGATGGAGCGAAAGTCGTACACCGCCTGGGCCATCGCCTCGGCGAAGCCGCTCAAGCCGCCGGCGAAGAAACCGAAACCGCTGAACGGCGAATGCCTCTCGGCCCGCTTGCCGTGAAAAGGCAAGGTGTACAACAGAACATCGTAACCCGACCGGTAATACCACGGCAGTGAGAAGAACAGCCCGTTGAGCAGGTAAGACGAGCCCATGAAACCGTGGATGACGCACAGTGTGGGGCGCGGCCCGTCGTCATGGCGCCAATGCTGTGCGCGCACAACGTTGTTTGCGGTCAATCCGCTCCACTGCTTGCGCATGGTGGGGTTGACCGCCCGGAAGCCGCTGGCAAACGAGATGTCGTCGACGGTGCCACGCGCGATCCACTCGGCGAGCGGGCTGGCGCGCCGCGACGAAATCTTGGGCAGATCCGTCGGCGCCGAAAACGACTTCGCCGGGTCACGTTCGGCGGCCAGTTCGGCGTAGAAGTTCAAGTTGCTGCGTTCGCTGCCGGAGTTGAGCCGCAGCAAAGCGGTGGCGACGACGGCCGGTGCCACCGTGGTGGACAGCACCGATGACGCCGCGGTGCGCAGCGCGATATCGCCGACCGCCGATGACTCGACGACGATGCGTTGACGCAGCGAAAGCGCAGATGGTGGCGGTAGCCCTTCGGCGCCGGCGTCGGCGCCGGGTACGTCGGGAATCGGGACCGGCGGATCGATGGGATCCGCTTCAGACATCTCCGAAAACTCCGACATCCCGTCGATGGTAACTCGCCGACATCGCGGGGTGCCGGAGAATTCGACAGCGTCGTCAATTTCTGGGGCAATGCCGTGCGCGTCCGGACCCCATGGGTAATAGGTTGTTCCATAACACCCGATTGGCGACGGTGTTGATCAGGAGGACCGACATGTGGGATCCCGACGTCTACCTGGCCTTTGCGGATCATCGCAGCCGTCCGTTCTACGACCTGGTGTCCCGGGTGGGCGCCAAGCGGGCGCGCCGGGTGGTCGACCTGGGTTGCGGTCCCGGCCACCTGACTCGGCACCTGGCGCGACGCTGGCCCGAGGCGACGATCGAGGCATTGGACAGTTCACCGGAAATGGTCGCCGCCGCCCGGGAACGCGGTATCGACGCGACGACCTGCGACGTGCGGAACTGGAAACCTCGGCCCGACACCGACGTGGTGGTCAGCAACGCCGCACTGCACTGGGTGCCCGAACACTCGGAACTGCTGGTCCGCTGGGCCGGCGAGCTGCCGGCCGGATCCTGGATGGCGGTTCAGGTCCCGGGCAACTTCGATACCCCGTCGCACGCCGTGGTGCGCACCCTAGCCCGGCGGGAGCCGTACGCAAAGCTGTTGCGCGACATCCCGTTTCGGGTGGGAGCGGTGGTGCATCCGCCGGCGCACTACGCGAATCTGCTGATGGACGCCGGATGCAAGGTCGATGCCTGGGAGACCACCTACCTGCACCAGCTCACCGGTGAGCACCCGGTGTTGGAATGGATCACCGGCACCGCGCTGGTTCCGGTGCGGGAACGGCTGGACGACGCGGGTTGGGAGCAGTTCCGCCAGGAGCTGATTCCGCTGCTCGACGACGCCTACCCGCGCCGCGCCGACGGTACCACGATCTTCCCGTTCCGCCGGCTGTTCGTCGTCGCCGAGGTCGGGGGAGCACGCCGCGGCTCGTGAGCTTTCGCTGTCGGTCGGACGTTGCGCTGGTCGGGATCCGGTTTGGCCGAGTCGCGTTTCGCACCGCCCGCATCGACGCCGATCCATGCGCGATTGCCGTCACATTCGTCATATGGGTTTTCAGGACGCGGGTTGTCGCGGTAAGCGTTGGGCGGCTACGCCACGGTGACGGAGCTGAGAAATCGCGAGCTGATGTTGGCCGTGTCGAGTGTGCGCTGACGGGTGTCGAGTGTGCGCTGGTGGCGCCGAGCGTGCCGCGAGGGCGGGCCAATCGCGAATGTTCCCGCCCTACAAGCACACTGAAAGCCGTCACGGCACACCCGATACGGCGGCATGGCAGCCGACCCGGTGAACAGGTGGGGCCATCGACGTGCCGAAAACAGAGGCCCGGCGGTGGGTACTCAGCCGAGGACGGCCACCTTGAATCGACTGATGCGGGCACAATGACCCGAGGAGGCTGGTGTGGCCAATGTGGCTGGCGCGAAGCGCATGCTATTGACTGGCCGGCGCGGCTTCTTCCTCGATACCGCGGTCGGCTGCGATCGCCGACCTGCTGCTGGGCGCGGTTCGATGGATCCGACGATACGTTTCGGTGTAACGCTCCGCAATCCGGGTGCCGGCGAATTCCGACGGGATCACGTCTCCGGTGCGCTGACGCCAATCATGAAGCCGGACAGCAAGATCCGCCGCGACCGCAAAAACCTCCGCGGCGGTGTCACCGGTCAGCAGATTCGTGGTCTCGCTCGGGTCGGCGCGCAGATCGTACAGCTCCCGTTGCGGTCGCGGTGACCTGACGAACGGTGCGACCGCCATCCCCGACGGGCTTTCCTCGATATCCCACGGCAGATCCAGCAACGGGCGGGGCACATAGTTTTCGATGTAGCTGAATTCCTTTGTGCGGATGGCGCGTATCGGGTCAAACGAGTCGTGGTAGGTCTTGGTGGTGTACACATGGTCGCGAACCGGCTCGCCCTGGGGATCGGATCCGAGCAAGGAGGCCGCGTGCGACATGCCGTCGACATCGGCCGGGATGTCGACCCCCAGCAGGCCCAGCAGTGTCGGCAACAGGTCCACGCCGCTGAACAATTCGTCGTAGACGCGTCGGGTAACTCCGCGGCGGCTGGGTGGACGGATGATCATCGCGATGCCGGTTCCGGCGTCGTAGAGCGTGGATTTGGCACGCGGAAACGCCGGGCCGTGATCGGTCAGGAACACCACCCAGGTGTTGGTGTCCAGTCCAGTTTCGCTGAGTGTGTCCAAGATTCGCCCGACGGCGGCGTCCGCGGTGGTGATGGCTCCGTAGAAATCGGCTAGGTCCTGGCGCACTTCGGGGGTGTCGGGGAGATAGTCGGGGACCTCGACACCCGCGCTGTCGGCCGGTTCGTAGCGTTCGTGCGGGTAGGGCCGGTGGGTTTCGAAAAACCCCGCGGTAAGCAGGAACGGCTGGCCGGAGAGATCCGGCACGCAATCCTGCAGCCACTCCTCGACCTTCGCCACCACGTATTCGCAATAGGAGTTCGACACGTCGAATTCGTCGAATCCCAGCCGGGCCGGGTAGGACGTCTCGTGTTGCATCCCGAAAAGAGCTGAGTACCAACCCTGCTCGCCCAACAGTTGCGGCAATGTCCGGACCCCGCTGCGGTATTCCCAGCCGTGATGGGCCAACCCCACCAGCCCATTGGTTTGCGGGTAGCGACCGGTGAACAGCGATCCGCGCGACGGCGAGCACAGCGGGGCGGTGGCGTGCGCCCGGGTTAACAAGATCCCCTCCGCGGCAAGCTGGTCCAGTCGCGGGCTGACGACATCCGGGTGACCGTAAACACCGAGGTAGCGCCCCAGGTCGTGCCAATGCACGATCAGCACGTTGTCTATGCCGTCTATGCCGTCGTTACCTTCACCCGTCACCGTCTGCCACCTCTCGAGCCACCTTGCGGCGGCGACGATACCCGGTATCGACCGAGCCGGCGAAGTTCACATCTGTCCCCAGCGGTTCTCCCAGACGAACTCCGGGAGTGGCCGCGCGACGGCCCAGCCGTCCAGCTCCAGCGCCGGCCGTTCGGGAAACTCGGGCACCGGGCCCAAACACAGCACTGCCACCGGTTCCGCATCGGAGGGGATCTCCAGCAGCGCCGCCAACCGTTGCGGATCGAACAGCGACACCCAACCCATGCCGAGCCCTTCGGCGCGCGCTGCCAGCCACAGATTCTGGATCGCGCAGGACACCGACGCCAGGTCCATCTGGGGTAGGGTGCGTCGGCCGAAGATGTGCACGTCGCGGTTGTCGCACAGCGCCACCACCAGCAGCTCGGCGCACTCGAGAATGCCCTCGACCTTGAGCGCAAGAAACTCCTCGGCGCGTTCGCCCAGGGCGTGCGCCGTCCGGGCGCGCTCGTCGTCGACGAGGGTGTGGATCTCGTTGCGCAGCGCCTCGTCGGTGATCCGGATGATCCGCCAGGGCTGCATCAGACCGACACTGGGCGCGGCGTGTGCGGCGTGCAGCAACCGAGCCAGCACCTCTTCGGGCACCACGCTGCCGGGCAGGAAGCGGCGCATGTCCCGGCGTTCGGAGATCACGCGATACACCGCCTGCCGCTCGGCGGCAGTGAACGCGAATTCGGTCACCCGGTCATCGTAGAAAAGGTGCGGCTCGTGCGGCCCGGATCAGGGACTACCCGGATCAGGGACTGTAGGTGACCCCGACCGCGCGGAACACGTACTCGGGCGGCACGTCGAAGGCAAGTGATCGCAGCGGCAGGCGAGTCAGCACGTCCTCGCCGATGTCCGTTTTGAAGTGCAGCGACAGCTGGCCGTGGAACCGCGGGTCCACCTTGGCGACATCGAGTTCCAGTTGCAGTCCCGTCGACGAGATCTCGGCGGTTGCGGCGCCGGTCTGCGGCGCGTCCCAGCGCACGTCGACGGCGCGGCCGGCCAGCTTGGGCAGCGACGAGAGCGTTCCCAGCACCCGCTGCTCGGTGAACGCCAGTGCGCCCGGGTAGCTGGCAATGCTGTGCGATGCCCGCAAACCGGGAATTGCGCCGGTGAACCGCCTGGTGACCGCGACATACTCTTCGAGGTAGATGAGTCCTTCGGCTTCGAGCTGATCCCGCAAGTCGGCGGGTAGCTTGCCGATGCCGAACATTCTGCGAAAAATCACCGCCATGAGGCCAGTATGGGGCCGCTGGGGCCGGGCCGCACCGTCGCCTGGTATCCGTTGAACATGATCCGTCGCCCGATCAGCGTGGCCGTGATGCTCGCGGCGGCTGCGACCGTCGGCTACGCCGTGTTGTGGGTGGGGCACCGCCAGGACTGGGGTTGGGTGCATGGCCTGGATTGGTCGTTGTTGAACGCCGCGCACGACGTCGGGATCAAGCATCCGGCTTGGGTGGACTTCTGGGTCGGCGTGTCGTTCGTACTGGGCCCGATCCCGATGCGGCTGATCGGCATGGCGATGGCGGTGGTTGCGGCGTTGCAGCACAAGGTGCGGATGGCGCTGCTGCTGTTGGCCTGTTTGCCGCTCAACGGATTGGTCACGATGGCCGCCAAGGATCTGGCCGGCCGGCCGCGACCGGTGACCGAATTCGTCACCGCGCCGTCGACCTCATTCCCGTCCGGGCATGCGCTCGAGATGACGGCCAGTGCGCTTGCGTTGCTGACCTTCCTGCTGCCGATGACGAGTCATCGGTGGGTGCGCGTGGTCTTGGTCGCGGCGGCCGCGCTGGGTGTGCTGACAGTCGGCACCGCCCGGGTGGCTTTGAATGTGCACCACCCGTCGGATGTGATCGCGGGTTGGTTACTGGGATACGTGTATTTTCTGGTGTGCCTGTGGGTGTTTCGGCCGCTACCGGTAACGGCTGCGGAGCCGGCCCGGCTTGCCGAAGTCCGCTGACGCCCTGCGGCGCGGCGCTTTTCGCAGTGTCTCGGCGCAGTGATCCAACCGGAACTAAACCTTTACTTGACCCTGAGGTTTCGTCCCCTTGACGATGAAACGATGCACCGACTGGGAGCTGTACTGTGTGCTGCGGTGTGCCTGGCCGGAGCGGCGCTGGGACTCGCCCCGGTGACCGTCGCGGCGGGCAATCCGTGGTTCGCGAACTCGGTCGGCAATGCCACGCAGGTGGTTTCGGTGGTCTCGACCGGCGGCTCCACCGCGAAAATGGATGTGTACCAGCGCACCGCCGCCGGCTGGCAGCCGCTCAAGACCGGGATTCCCACCCATGTCGGTTCGGCGGGAATGGCGCCGCAGGCCAAGAGCGGTTATCCGGCCACCCCGATGGGCGTCTACAGCCTGGACTCGGCTTTCGGCACCGCGCCCAATCCCGGTGGCGGACTTCCGTATACGCAAGTCGGACCCAACCACTGGTGGAGCGGGGACGACCACAGCCCCACCTTCAACAGCATGCAGGTGTGTCAGAAAGCCCAATGCCCGTTCAACACCGCCGAGAGTGAGAACCTGCAGATCCCGCAGTACAAGCATTCGGTGGTGATGGGCGTCAACAAGAACAAGGTGCCCGGCGGCGGTGCCGCGTTCTTCTTCCACACCACCGACGGCGGACCCACAGCGGGATGCGTGGCAATCGACGATGCCACACTGGTGCAGATCATCCGGTGGTTGCGGCCCGGCGCGGTGATCGCGATCGCGAAGTAACCCCGGGCCGTCAGTCGGCCAAAGCGCGGCCCGGTCGCACGGTGAACCCCAGGTTGGCCAGCGCCATCGTCGCCTCGTAGGTGCGGTCGTATCCGGTGGCGCTGATTCGCCAACCCTCGGCGGTCCGCCGATACTCGTCGCGGTAGAACGCCGCACCGATCAGCATGAAATTGGCTTCGGCGACGATGACGCGATCCTGCAGATACCAGCTGCCCGTCGCGGTGTCGCCGGTCACCGTGATCTCCGGATGGGTCACCCGGTGTTCGGTGATGATGTTGGGCCCCAACGCCGAGCGCAGGTAGTCCACCACGTCGGTGCGGTTGGAAAAATGCAGCTCCTTGCCCAGCGACGACCCGTAGTCGCCGCGCACGTCCTCGGTCAGGGTGTCGGCGAAGTCGTCCCAGTGCTTGGTGTCCAGGGCCCGCAGATAGCGGTACTTGATTCGTTTGATTGCTTCGACATCCGCCATGAGGGCCGCCAGGTCTGCAGGGTTCATCACGTCATTGCAGCACGTTCGCCGCCGACATTATCGTCGGGGCATGAGCCAATCCCGCTACGCCAGGTTGTCCCGCGCGGAGCTGGCAATCCTGGTGCCCGAACTGCTGTTGATCGGGCAGCTGATCGACCGCTCCGGTATGGCGTGGTGCATCCAGGCGTTCGGTCGCGAGGAGATGCTGCAGATCGCGATCGAGGAGTGGGCCGCAGCCAGCCCGATTTACACCAGGCGCATGCAACAGGCGCTGAACTTCCAGGGTGACGACGTACCCACCATCTTCAAGGGCCTGCAACTCGATATCGGCGCTCCGCCGCAATTCATGGACTTCCGCTTCACCGTGCACGATCGGTGGCACGGCGAATTCCGCCTGGACCACTGCGGTGCGCTGCTCGATGTCGAACCCCTGGGCGACGAGTACGTCTTCGGCATGTGCCACACCATTGAGGACCCGACCTTCGACGCCACAGCGGTGGCCACCAACCCGCGGGCGCAGGTTAGGCCCATCCACCGGCCGCCGCGCATGCCAGCCGACCGGCAGCCGCACTGCGCGTGGACCGTCGTCATCGACGAGTCCCACCCCGAGGCCCGGGGCATCCCGGCGCTGCACGTCGTTGCGCAAAGTAAAGCTGCCCGTTGGGAATTGGCGGCCATCGACTCTTCCGACGACGGACTGGCCGACTATGCGGGCCCGTTGCTGTCCGATCTCGACTTCGGTGCCTTCTCTCACTCGGCGCTGGTGCGGATAGCCGACGAAATCTGCCTGCAAATGCACCTGCTATACCTGTCGTTCGCCATCGCGGTCGGCAAACGCGCCGGTGCGGACGCCGAATTGGCCCGGTCGATCAGCACCCGCCAATTGACCGGGATAGCCGGGCTGGCCGCGGAACGCATCCATCGCGCACTGGCCCTGCCCGGCGGAATCGGCGGCGTGTTCCGGGTATTCGAATTGCACCCGCTGTTCAACCCCGCCGGCTATATCGAGGCGGAGACGACGGGGGACAGCTGGCTTGTGCACGGCTCGCCGGGGCACGACGACGCCGCATGGATTTCGCTGTGCACGCCCGAATCCGGACAACCGCTGCAGGCGATCGCCACCGCGGTCGACCCGCACGTCGCCGTCCGGGTCACCGGGACGAACACCGAGTGGGCCGCCGAACTGGCGAAAACCGATACGCCGGGATCCGAATTGCCGGAGGTGTTGGTGGCCAAGGTAAGTGGCGGGTCCAACTTTGTATTCCAGCCCAGGCGTTCGCTGCCGCTGACCGCCGTCTGACCCCACGCCGTATGTCAAGGTGATGGTTGTACCTTTTCGGTGACGACACGGCATCGACCGCATACCGATGAGATTGGGAGCGAACGCAATCCGGTATGCCCGCGGCTATGGTTGACCCTGGCCTTCGACCCTATCGACGAAAGTATCCGCTCTATGTACGACCCGCTGGGGTTGTCGATCGGGACCACGAACCTGGTTGCGGCAGCTAACCGAAGCACTCCGGTCGTCCGTCGCGCTGTGCTGACGCTGTACCCGCATTGCGCCCCGAAAATCGGTGTGCTCGACCGTAACCCGGACGTGGCCGAGTCCGGCACATTGATGAGTGGTTTTGTGGAACGCGTCGGCGACTCGGTTGCCCTGGTGTCCCCGGACGGCTCGGCTCATGATCCGGACCTGCTGACGGTCGAGGCGCTGGACGCGATGGTGGTCGCCGCCGGCGCGGACGCGAGTTCGTCGGAGATCGCGATCGCCGTCCCCGCTTACTGGAAACCGGGAACCGTCCAGGCGCTGCGCAATGCCCTGCGCACGCATGTCGGCTTCGTGCGTAGCGGTATGGCGCCGCAATTGGTCCCCGACGTAATCGCGGCGATGACGGCGGCGAATACCGAGCTGGCTATCCCGGCCGGTGGCGTGGTCGGTTTGCTCGATTTCGGCGGCTCCGCCTCGTACGCTACTTTGGTGGAGACCAGGTCCGATTTCGAACCGGTAAGCGCCACAATGCGTTACGAGGATTTCGCCGGTGAACAGATCGACCAGGCGATACTGCTGCACGTCATCGACCGGCTCGGCCGCGACGACATCGATCAGGCCGGCACCGCCGCCGTCGTCCAGCTCGGCCTGCTGAAGGAACGGTGCCGAGAGGCCAAGGAGCGGTTATCCACCGACGCGGTCACGGAATTGGCTGTGGAGCTGGCGGGAACCAGCACTACGATCCGGCTCACCCGGGACACGTTCGATGACCTGATCCAGGATCGGCTGACCGGTTTCATCTACGCGTTCGACGACATGCTGGCGCGCAACAAGGCGAGTTGGACCGACCTGGCAGCGGTGGTCACCGTCGGCGGCGGCGCCAGCATTCCGCTTGTCACTCAACGTCTTTCCTTTCACACCCGGCTCCCGGTGCTGACCGTTTCGCAGCCGGCCTGCGCGGCCGCGGCCGGTGCGCTGTTGCTGGCTGCCCGTGGACGAGAGCTGGACTTCCGCACTCGGACGTCCGTCGGCTTGATGGCCAGGGCTGCGGCCGCGTCCGGTACCGCCCTGATCGAGCTGCCGGCCGGTGACGTGATGGTGATCGACCAGGAGGCGGTGACCGATCGCGAGCTGGCCTGGTCGCAAACGGACTTCCCGGGCGACGTGCCGGTGCGGTTCGAGGGCGACTCCTACAACGAGGACGGCCCGTGCTGGTCGATGCGCTTGAACGTGATCGACCCGCCCAAAGAACCGCCGTGGCGCCGGTTGCGGTTCTCTCAGCTGCTGATCGGCCTCTCCGCGGTGGTGGCGATGACCGCGATCGGCGGTGTGGCATTCACCTTGACCGGCGTCGAGCGGCGCCAGGCTCCCGTGGTGCCCAGTGTGGCGCCGCTGCCCGCGCCCTCGGTGTCGCTGCGGCCGAGTGCGGCGGCGCCCAGCCCGGTCAAGCCGCCGCCCAGCTCGGTGCCGGCGCCCAGTGCGGCTCCGGCCCCAACGACCGTCGCGCCGCCACCACCGCCATCACCGACGTTGACGGCGCCGCCGCCGACGTCGACGCTGGCGCCGTCACCGGTGGTGACCACGACAACCGCGCCTCGGCTCACCACCACCACAAGTCCCCGGCCGACCAGCAGCACCTCGGCGACGCCGACCACGACGGTTGAGCCCGAGGACACCACGGCCGAAGATGCGCCGACTACCACCTCGACGGTGAAGATGACCACGGAGTGGTTGCACGTCCCGCTGCTGCCCGTGCCGATTCCAATTCAGGTGCCGGCGAATCAGGCTCCGCAAAACCCGGCGCCGCAGACCCAGCAGCCTCAAGGGCCGCAGAATCCGTTCGCGAGTTCCGGCGCCCCCTGAGCCGACTCCGCGGCTGGCAGTCAGCTTTGAGCTTAACCAGAACCGGTCCGCGACCTGCTGGACGCGAGTAGTGTCCGAATTGGGCACAATTTTATAAGCGCCAGCTATTTGGATGTAACTAGTCGCACCAGCAATGCGGCGTGAGGATTGTCGACGGCGGCCGGCGCGGTACGTTCGTCCGCCTTAGACCCCCATGGCTAGTTACCACATGGCCTGGGAGGGCCAGATGGACATCGTACTTGGGGTATCAATGGAGCCCTCGGCGGTCCGCTTGGTGCTGATCGAAGGCGAAAACGCCGACGGTGCCACCGTCGAGGAAGAGAGCTTCGAGGTCGCCGGGTCGCAGGGCTCGGCGAATTCGGCGGCGGCCGCCGAGGCGATTGCGGCCATTATCGGCACCCGCCAGGGCGCGACCGAGGGCGGCTACTGGTTGACATCGACCGGGGTGACGTGGATCGACCCCGGCGGGGCCGGTGCGCTGCGTGAGGAGCTTGCCGCCCGCGACATCGGCGGCGTCATGTTGGTCTCGCCGCTGCTCGCCGCGGCCGCCCTGGCACAGACCGTCGGCGCCGCGCTCGACTACCAGCACATCGCGATGCTGTTCGTCGAGGCCGGCAGTGCGACGCTGGCAGTCGTCGACGTCACCGACGGCTCGATCGTCGACCTGCATCGGCAGTCCCTTGGCGCCCACAGCGCCATGGCGACCGAACTGGCGCCGATCGTCTCCGGTCTGGACGCGGCGGGTTCGCGGGCGGACGGGGTGTTCCTGATCGGTTGCGGGGTCGACATTGTCCCGGTCAAACCCGCGCTGGAGGCCGCGACATCGCTGGTGGTGAGCGTCCCCGAGGAGCCCGACATGGCGCTGGCCCGCGGCGCCGCGCTGGCGTCGGCGAATGCGCCGCTTTTCGTGTCATCGACGGCCGCGCTGGCCTACGCGCTGGACCCGGGCACCGGCGAAGTGAATCCGCGCGGCCTGACCCCGACCTACCTGGACGTCAGTGCTCATGCCGACCCCGGTCAAGGCGCCCTGGCCTACAGCGCCCTCGACGAGGACGACGACGAGATCACGCCGCGGCGCCGGCCGGTGAAACTGGTCGGTAGTGCCCTGGCCGCAGCGGCGGCCCTCGCGACCGGGCTGCTGGTGATCTCGTCGGATGTGCGGCCGATGGCTGCTCCGCAGCCCAGCCCACCCGAGGGCGCCGTCACCGTGCCCACGGTCCAGGCCCAGCCTGAGACACCGCCGCAGGGGCAGTTGCCTGCTCCCAGCTCGGCGCCGGCCGCGCCGCCACCGGCCGCGCCGCCACCGGAGGCGGCCCCGCCACCGGCCTCGTCGGCCCCGCCGCCGGTGGTCGCCCAGCCGCCCCGAACGGCGGTCAATGCGGCACCGCCGCCGGCGCCCCGTCGCGCGCCGACCCGCCAGGCACCGGTGCAGGCTCCCGTGGAGCAGGCCCCGCCACCGGCAGCGCCGGCGACCACGCCGCCGGCCGCGCCGCCTCCGGCACCGGCGCCGGCGCCGGAGGCTCCCCCGCCCAGCCCGATCGCGACGATGTACCTGCACGTCCCGTTCGTCACCATCCCGATTCCGATCTATCCGCCGGCGCCACCGCCGCCCCCACCCGAGCCGGGGCCGTAGGCGGGTAGCGGATCGGGTCGACTGCCCGCACACTGGGCAGTAACCGGATGAATTTCGAGGAGGTCGCGTGGGCAGCAACGGTCCGTTCGGATTCGACCCCGACGACTTCGATCGGGTGATCAGGGAAGGCAGCGAGGGTCTGCGCGACGCGTTCGAGCGGATCAACCGGTTCCTCACCGGCCCCGGCGAGCGGTCGGGGTGGTCGATGATCTTCGAGGATCTGGGGCGGCGCAGGCGTCCGGCGCCGGAAACGGCGGGCGAGGCCGGCGACGGGGTGTGGGCCATTTACACGGTGGATGCCGACGGCGGCGCCCGCGTCGAACAGGTGTATGCGACCGAACTGGATGCCCTGCGGGCCAACAAGGACAACACCGACCCCAAGCGCAAAGTGCGGTTCTTGCCCTACGGCATCGCGGTCAGCGTCCTCGACGATCCCGCCCACGAACCGACCTAGCTCCTCAGCCCTGCTGGACGACGTTCCCGCTGCCGGACTTGCTGACCTTCGGCGAGCCCGAGCGATAGGTGACCTTGTTGTTGATGCCGGAGGCCAAGATGGTGTCGACGGCATCGACGGTGACGGTGTTCTCGATTCCCGAGACGGTCAGGCTGGCGCAATGCCCGGTGATGACGACCGTGTTGGACATTCCGCTGATTTCGACGACGCTGTCGTTGCAGGCGAGTGTTTTGTTTTCGTTGAGGCCGCTGACAGTGAGGTCGCCGCCCGGCGGCGGCGCCGGTGACGTCGACGGACCGGTCGAGGGGTTCCGGGTCTTAGTGCCCGACGGCGGCGGGACGGTTCCGGCTGGGCTGCTGATCGTCGGGAAGGTGGGGGTCAGGGTGGACAACGTGCGTGAAAGGTGGCTTCCCGCATAGGCGACGATGCCGCCGACCACAACCAAGATTCCGACGACGAAGACCGCCGCCAAAATCCAGAACAGCCGGTTGCCTGACGACGATCGCGGTGTGGCCCCCGGGAATGGCGGCTGAGAGCCATACGAGTCATAGGACCCATACGTCGAGCCGTACGGAGGCGGCATCGGCGGTGGTGGCGGCACCGGGCCCGGCGGCGGGTAGGCCTGGTATGCGGAGCCGCCGGGTGGCTGCGGACTCCCCAGCTCCGATGCGCGCGCCGCGTCGGCCAGCGGTTGCTCGAGCTGGCGGATCCGGGCTTCCGGGTCGTCCTCTGGATTCATGCACAGATGCTCCCATACCGGGAACTTGCCGAATAGGCCCGAATAAGCTCGACATCGTGCCGGACTTGACCAACCGCCAGATCGTGTTGCGTCGCCGCCCCACCGGGTTGGTCCAGCCCGATGACACCGAGCTGATCGCTTCACCGGCGCCTCGGCCCGCACCGGGCGAGGCGCTGCTGCGCACCACCTATGTGGGCATCGACGCGGCCGCCCGAACCTGGCTGGACGACCAGCCCGGCTATCTCCCGCCGGTGCGGCTGGGCGAGGTCATCCGGGCGGCAGGAATCGGCGAAGTCGTCGAAACACGTTGCGACGCTCACGCTGTCGGTGACGTCGTAACCACGCTGACCGGCTTCCAGGAGTATGTGATCATCCGCGACGACGTGTTCAGCACACCCATCCCGGGGGAAAGTGACCAGCTGGCGATCATGTCGGTGTACGGCCCGACCGGGGCCACCGCCTATTTCGGGATGACGGACATCGGCCGGCCCAAGCCGGGCGAGACGGTGGTGGTGTCAGCGGCGGCGGGCGCCACCGGATCGGTGGCCGGGCAGATCGCCAAGATTGCCGGAGCCCGGGTGGTGGGCATCGCCGGCGGGCCGCAGAAGTGCCGGGCGGTGGTCGAAGACTTCGGATTCGACGCGTGCATCGACTACCAGAACGAGAATCTTTCCGCCGCGCTCACAGTGCACTGCCCCCAGCGCGTCGACGTCTACTTCGACAACGTCGGCGGCCCCATCCTCGACGCGGTGCTGGGCCGGCTCGCCCACAAGGCGCGGGTGGTGCTGTGCGGTGTCATCTCCAGTTACCTGACCGGCGAGCACCCGGGTCCGGCCAACTACGTCAACCTGCTGTCCAAAAGCGCGCTCATGCAAGGCTTCAACACCCTCGAGCGGTGGGGTCGCTTCGACGAGGCTTTCGCCCACCTGCGCCAGTGGGAGGCCGAGGGGCGGCTCACCCACCGGCAGACCATTTTCGACGGCATCGAGTCGTGCGTCGACGCCCTCAACGGGCTGTTCACCGGGGCCAACATCGGCAAGACGCTGGTCAAGATCAGCGAACCGTCCGGGGCCTGACAGTACGCGAGAGCGCTTGTGACGCTTGCGCTTCTTGCACGATATCGATGACCCGCGTCGGCCTGGACACGAAGCGAAGACGGGTCGCCCCGGAGTCGGCGCCGCGCACAGTGAGCTGCTATCGTCCCATGCTTATGCCCGAGATTGACCGTCGCCGACTGATGATGATGGCCGGATTCGGCGCGCTGGCGGCCGCGATCCCGGCCCCCACAGCCTTGGCCGCCCCGTCCCCTCCGGCGGCGCCGGCGGGTCCGACGCCGTTGGCCCCGGCTGCGGGGGCAACCGGTGGTTTCCTCTTTCACGACGAGTTCGACGGCCCGGCCGGCTCGGCTCCCAATCCGGCGAAGTGGGCGGTGTCGAACCATCGGACGCCGATCAAGAACCCCGTCGGGTTCGACCAGCCCCAATTTTGGGGGCAGTACCGCGACAGCCGCCAGAATGTGTTCCTGGACGGCAACTCCAACCTGGTGTTGCGCGCCACCCGGGACGGCAACGGATACTTCGGCGGCCTGGTCCACGGCTTGTGGCGGGGCGGCATCGGGACCACGTGGGAAGCCCGGATCAAGTTCAACTGCCTGGCGCCCGGAATGTGGCCCGCCTGGTGGCTGTCCAACGACGACCCCGGCCGCAGTGGTGAAGTCGACCTGATCGAGTGGTACGGCAACGGTACCTGGCCGTCGGGAACCACCGTCCACGCCAACCCGGACGGCACGGCATTCGAGACCTGCCCAATTGGCGTGGACGGCGGCTGGCACAACTGGCGGGTCACCTGGAATCCCAGCGGGATGTACTTCTGGTTGGACTATGCCGACGGCATGCAGCCGTACTTCAGTGTTCCGGCGACCGGCATCGAAGATTTGGACGAGCCCATCCGCGAGTGGCCGTTCAACGACCCCGACTACACCATGTTCCCGGTGCTCAATCTCGCCGTCGGCGGTTCCGGTGGCGGCGATCCAGCGGCCGGCACCTACCCGCAGGAGATGCTCGTCGACTGGGTCCGCGTCTTCTAGGCACCAAGCTCCGGGGTCACCCCGAATAGCCCTCGGCACGGCTTGCCCGGGAGACAGCATGGAATTTCTGGTCACCATGACCACCCGTGTTCCCGAGGGCACGTCGGCCGACCAGGTCAGCGACGTCCGCGCTGGTGAGGCCGCGCGCACCCGGGAGCTCGCGGCCAGGGGCAGCCTGCTTCGGATGTGGCGCCCACCGGTTGGGCCCGGGGAATGGCGCACGCTGGCGCTTTTCGCCGCCGCCGACGACGAGTGTCTGGAGCGGCTGCTCGCCTCGATGCCCCTGCGGATCTGGCGCACCGACGAGGTCTGCGCGCTCGGCTGCCATCCCGACGACCCGCCCGGCGCGGGGATAACTCCGCGGCCCGGTAAGGGGCCGGAGTTCTTGATCGCCATGACCGTCACGGTGCCACCGGGCACGGCGGCGCCCGTCGTCGACGACGCCTCGGCGCGCCAGGCCCGCCGCGCCCGTGACCTGGCCGAGGCTGGACACCTGGTGCGGCTCTGGACGCTGCCCGGCGGGCCGGACGGCCCGTGCATGGTGGGTCTGTGGCGGGCCCGGGATCCCGGCGAGCTGATGGCGATCCTGGAATCGCTGCCGCTGTCGGGATGGATGACCATCGAGACCACGCCACTGAGCCCGCATCCCGACGACCCGATTCGGTCGCGGTGACCGGCGTTAGGGTGGGTTGAGTGAACAGGTGGCCCCGGCAACGCGCGCGAAGTATCACAGCGATCACCCGGGGCCTGGGCAGCCTCGATCGGGAACTGTTCGGGGTGATCGCCGAGGCGCAGACTCCGCTGCTCGACTTGGTGATGCCGCCGCTGACCCGCGCGGCCGATCACTCGAAGTTGTGGTTGGCCATCGCTGCGGGCCTGCTCGCCACGAAAAAGCCTGCGGCGCAGCGCGGTGCGGTACGCGGCGTCGTGACGCTGGGGGTCACCAGCTTGGTGACCAACCAGGTCGCCAAGCGAATCCGTAGGCGCCCGCGGCCCTTCGACGACTCGGTACCGCTGGTCCGGCGGGTGCGCCGGCGCCCCACATCAAATTCGCTGCCGTCCGGTCATTCGGCCAGTGCGGCCGCGTTCGCCGTCGGGGTCGGGCTGGAGAATCCACCGCTGGGGTTCGCGTTGGCATTGCTGGCCGGCCTGGTGGGTTTGTCCCGGGTGGCGACCGGAGCGCATTACCCGGGCGATGTCCTTGCCGGTTTCGGCATCGGCGCCGGCATCGCCGTGCTGGGCGGGCGGCTGGTGCCGCCGATCGTCGAGACGACGTTGCCGACTCCCGACCCGCTGCGGGTGCCGCCCCCGCCACGACCCGACGGCGCCGGAGTCGTCCTGGTCATCAACCCGGCATCGGGCGGCGGTAACGGCGCCCGGGCGCTCGACGAGATACGTCGCGAGCTACCTCGGACCGAGATCGTCGAGCTGGGTCCCGACGATGACCCGGAACAGGTCCTGCGGGCCGCGGCCGGGCGCGCCGAGGTGCTGGCGGTCGGCGGGGGAGACGGCACGGTGTCCACCGCCGCGGCGGTCGCCTACGATGCAGGGCTCCCGCTGGCGGTGTTTCCGGCCGGGACGTTCAACCATTTCGCCAAGGACATCGGGTGCGACACGGTGGGCAAGACCGTCGAGGCGATCCGGGCCGGCAGCGTCGCCCGCGTCGACCTGGTGTGCCTCAACGAAAGCCGGATGGTGGTCAACAACGCCAGCATCGGCGCGTACCCCACCTTCGTGCGGTACCGAGAAAAGCTGGAAAGACGTATCGGCAAGCCGCTGGCCAGCATCTATGCCACGTTGCACACGCTGCGCCACGACCAGCCCGTGCGCATCCGCTACGACAACAAGACCGTGCACACGTCGTTGTTCTTCCTGGGCAACTCGGTGTATCTGCCCACCGGATTCGCCCCCGCGCGGCGTACCCGGATGGATGACGGCCTGATCGACGTCCGCATTCTGGAAACCGGCCGGCGACTGGCGAACGTGCGAATTTTGGGCGCGCTGGCGCTGGGCCGACTGCAACGCAGCCCGCTCTACCACGAACTGCAAGTGCCGGAGTTCAGTTTCGCCGCCGTCGACGGGCCCACCGTCGTCGCTCACGACGGCGAGGTGGGCGAGGAATACGACAAGGCCAGCTTCAGCGCCAAGTATCGGGCGTTGCCGGTATTTCGCCCGCTTCCCCCGAATTGACCTCGGTGACCGAAATCGCCGACCTACCATGTGCCAATGCCGCTCGCGGTTGGCGAGGTGTTCGCGGGATACACCATCCTGCGAGTGTTGGGCGCGGGCGCGATGGGCACGGTATACCTGGCCCAGCATCCGCGGTTGCCGCGCCGCGACGCGCTCAAGGTGCTCTCTGCTGAGCTCACCGCCGACCCGCAGTACCGCGCCAGGTTCGTCCGCGAGGCCGACATCGCCGCCAGCCTGTGGCATCCCAACATTCTCGGCATCCATGACCGTGGCGAGTCCGGCGGCCAGTTCTGGATTTCCATGGACTTCGTCGCCGGCACCGATGCGGCCAAACTGTTGGGCGAACGCTATCCCGGCGGCATGCCGCTGGACCTGGCGGTGCCGATCATCACCGCGGTGGGATCGGCACTGGATTACGCACACCAGCGCGGTCTGCTGCATCGTGATGTCAAACCGGCCAACATCCTGATCGCCGATCCCGGGTCGGAGACCCAACGGGTGTTCCTGGCCGACTTCGGGATCGCCCGGCCGGTCGACGACACCGCGGGTCTGACCGCCACGAACTTCGCGATCGGCACAGTCGCCTATGCCGCACCCGAGCAGCTGATGGGGGAGCCGATCGACGGGCGCGCGGATCAATACGCGTTGGCCTGCACCGCTTTTCATATGCTCACCGGCACCCAGCCCTACCAGTCGCCCAGCGCCGCGGCCGTCATCACCAAACATGTGATGGCCCCGCCGCCACCGATCGGCGAGCGCCGCCCCGAACTGGCGGCCCTAGATCCGGTGTTCGCCAGGGCGATGGCCAAGAAGCCGGCCGAGCGGTTCACCCACTGCCGCGACTTCACCGAGCATCTGGACTCCCGGTGCGCGCCGGCGCCCATTCAAGGGCAAAGCCACCAGGACACCCAATTGGCGCCGACACGTGCGGCCCCGGTGCCGCCAGCCCAGCCGCACCTCGCCAAGCGGCCGGTACGGCGCACTCGGGTCCTGGTTGCCGCGCTGGTGGCCGTCGCGGTGCTCAGCGCGGCCGGAGTCTTGGCGGCCGTGAAGCTGTCCGGGAACCACGGTCGGAGCAGCGCGGCGGTGGCGGGTGCGCCTTCGGCCGCCGTGCCCAGCGCCGGTCCGTTCACCGGCACCTACCGGGGCGACTACGACGCGGCCACCGGCCCCGGCCTGGACGGCCTAGCCATCCCGGGTGCGACGGCCTCGACGACCACCTGGGGGGTGCGCTCGGTGTGCCGCAACACCGGCTGCGTGGCCACGGCGACACGTCTGGGCGGCGAAACGACATCGTTGCCGACGATGGTGTTCGACGACGTCGGCGGACACTGGCTGGCGGTGGGTCTCACCACCGCCACGTGCCAGGACGTCAACGCCGAATTTTGGGTGGTATTGATACTGCAACCGCGGCCCGACGGCACGCTTTCCGGCGAATTCAGCAAGACCAGCGCCAACGGCTGCGCGATCAAGAAGGCGGTGACCTTCACCCGGACCGGAGACGTCGACGTCACCGCGGTGTCGGATCCGGCGAGCCAGCCGCCGCGGGTGGTGTCGCCGGCCGAGGCACTGCATGGCCGCTACCACGACACGGTCAAATGGGCCAACGGCGCGACACCCAAGCAATATGACTGGGCCGTCCGCACCGACTGTCTGCGCACCGGCGAGCGGTGCATGAGCTTTTTCCACGCGCCACCGGACGGCTCAAAGCCGCTGGTGTTCAGCAGCAGGAGTTGGATCCTGTCGACCGAGCGAGAAGCGACATGCGACGGCGGCGGCGCGACGCCGGTCAAAGACACCGCGGAGTTCGCCCTGCCGCAACCGCCGCAGGATCCGATCATGCTGCTCACCGCGCACGGTCACCACGAGCAGATCCAGTCGTGCACCCTCAGCGTCGAGTTCGACGAAACATTCGAGCGCACCGGCGATTAGGCTCGGCGATCGGCTTTGGTGGTGTCACGACCTTGGTCGGCTCACGCAGCCGCGGGTACGTCGGTCGGCGGCTGGTTCCGCGGTGGGGTGGTCGCGACGCTGTGCTCAATGATCGCGCTGCTGCCGGCAACCAGGACCACGCTGATCGTATGCCCCGAGTCCTAGGACGCAACTGCGACTTTTCCCATCAGCCACATCAGTCTCCGCGGGTTCGGGGTGTTTGGTTTTGCCCACACTGTGGCTTGGTTTTCAGCACGCCGACACCGCACCGTCGCTCAAACCCCTTGTGATGGCGGGTGTGTGGGGATGTGGCCCGGTGCACCACCGAATCGACTGTCATGCCGCCGTATCGAGTGTGCGCTCAGGGCTTTGACTGTGTATGTAGGGCGGGAACCGCCGCGATCGGCCGCCCTGACGGCACAGTCGGCGCCGTCAGCGCACTGTCGGCGTCGTCAGCGCACAGTCGGCGCCCCAACCACAAGCACGCGATTTCCACCTTCCCACGCGGGGGCGCAGGCGATCATCGCTGTGAGCGACAATTCGTTGCGCGCCTTTACTTGTCGCGCTTAGCCGGGCAAATTGTGTACCGGGCCGGCCAGAGATCACTGTGAAAGAAGTGACGGCCAGATCTATACTCCGCTGAGCACTCTGGCGTGGCGGCGGCCCGTGTGTGAGGTCTTGTGTTCGCCGCTTGAAGCCCGAAAGTCCGTGCGCTGCACGAGAAACGGTGAGGCGGCTTCCCAATGCCCGTCTTGTGACAGCGCCGTTGCTTGTTCTCGGCGCAAGCGACGACCGCTCGCGAGTCGACGGGGACGCGTCAGCGGTGGCGAGGGTTTACCAGGCAGATGTGGAGATCTTTCCCGATATGGGCCACGTCATGATGCTGGAGAGCGGGTGGCAAAGTGTCGCCTAAAGTATCGACGACTGGCTGGCTCGCCATGGGCTGTAACAGCATCGACGCTGTCGATGCGCCGACCTCGTTAACACGCGGTGATGATTTCGAACCTCGCACTCGATCGTTCACCGGGCTTGTCGTCATACCACCCGACTGCGGTGCCGACGATCGTGAAAGTCCCATTCCGAAGGCTGGCCTGTGCCGCACCGGTAACGTCCTGGCCGAAGGTACCGGTGAAACCGCCGAGGTTGTTGATTTGCACCAATTTTGCGACAACGTCACCGCCGGTTTCCAGTTGCGCGGTGATGCCGGGATCGTCCTTAAGTGTCTTCAGGGTCCAAAGCCAGCGCACCTGCGTGCAATCCACCAGGTGATGACCAGTGTCGCTACCGTTGATGAGCACTTTGATGGTGCGGGCCTCCACGCGCGCGCGGGATTCCGATGAGCATCCAGCTACGACAGCGGCAATGACCGATACCGCCGCCGTCGCGTTGACGACTCGGTTATACACCGCAGTTCCGACCTTTCCCGTGACTAGGATGACTACGACACTCGGTTTGCTCCCGGCGCGCGGCGACGCAGCCAGGTACCTCCAAGTCAGGTCAGACCGCGCACGCCGATGCAGTGAGCCGCCGCCTTTGTTGGGGGAACTCCTTCCACGCAGGCGTAGCCACGGAAACCCCGGCCAAAACACCGGAGTAGGTATCAATTCGGCAACGATTGAGGACTCGCTACTGCAGGGAGCGCCTCGCGAATGACGCGATCGGCCCACGGCGTCGTGGTCCAGGTGAGCAAGCTTGGAGTATCGATGCTGTCATCGCTGTGGCACGCGCTTGAACCACGCAGCCATCGCCACAGCCACGATGACGGCAAGCGCTCCGGCAGTGGCCAGGCTGATCGTCCAGATCCGTCGATCCTCGATCTCCATCTGACACAGCCTTGTGTAATTGATGTCCGCAACCACCTGGCCGCCCATCGGCACATTGGCCGGGGTTCGGTCGTCTCTGTTTCTGGCGGCGGAGAGATCGGGGGACAAGGCGTTTCCGCACGCGACGGTGTGTAATCCAGGGGAAACCGACACCGGGGCCAGCAGTCCCACCAAACTCACCAGCAATGCCACCACACCAGCGAAAAGTAGTATTCGTCGGATAAGCATGTCTCGTTCATACCCATTGGTGCGCTGATCATTCCAGGGTAAGCGGAACGCCGTTGCTCAGGGCGATCTGTCTTCGGTGCTCGAATGCCCGCTTTGAAGCGCTGCGGGGTTGGCCAATCACGCGGAGTCCGCTGTCCAGTTCGCGGGCCGAACAGGCTGACTGGTGCCTGTCGACAACATCTGAATTTTGTCCAGGCGACGTTCCAGTCGACGTCGCGAACAGCGATGGTCGGCACGCCCGCGCGGGGGCGGCTGGCCCGATATCGCGGCGCGAGGTCGATCGTGCCACACCGGCACGGTACGGCCTCAATCGCGATGACATTCCATGTTTGCCCTGCTGAATAGGGGGTAAACCCATCGTGCTGGTACAGCATTCGATCGCGCTGGTTAAGCGGGTGAGATCGGTTTGGCGAGCCGCCGATGCGCCGCTGAGCCGGCACAGATCGATTCACCTACCAGTCACCCGCCCACCCGATAAACCATTCTGTTGCGCGCCAACTCGTAGACGTAAGGCGCAGGTGATGATGCTCTCCGGCGGTCAGCCGTCGAAGGCAGTTCCCGAAATACCCAACACCAGAGCCTGTTCCCGGCTTCGTCGCTACTGCATCGTTTCGCTGGTGAGAATCAGATCGCCGAACAACTCGCTACAGCGGCTGCTGTGGCGATCTTCCGTTTCAGACGCGGGCACGACGCCATGCGCGCGGCGATCTCGGTGCATGGTGCATGCGTGTGTTCGCTCACATCAACGGATTCGGGTAGTGGTCACGGGCTGGACCCGCCACGTGCCGCTACACTTGGAAAGGGTATGTGTCCGGCCCCGTTGAGATCGTTTGTCGTCATTCATGTTTCATCGCGCAGTAAAGCCAACGCTGCTTTCCGCTTTGATATCCCACACATGGTTGGGCTGCCCGGTTTGACCGCTGGTCCGGTGTGGCATCAGGTGCGCGACAACCAAGGAGGCACTGGGAAAATGATTGGCCGCTGCAGCCACCGCGCCGTTTGGCCTTCGAAGCACCGCAATAGCGTTGGACGTTGGTGGTTCCCAGCCAAGGCAAAGCCGGAAATTCGATGCACCGAGGATGTTGACATCACCACCGGTAAGTCCACCTCCCACGGCGGCCAGTCAAGTGCACCGGCGTCGGCTCGCGCCCAAGCGAGTTCTCATGAATGGCCGGTGGTACCTCGGTGGCGAACACGTTGCTGAAGCAGAAGCGGGCAGGCACCGTGATAGCGCTATTTCGTCAGGCCGCTCGTCGGCGTCGTGATCCGGTAGACGTCGATCGCTTCGGGTAGGCCCTTGAGTTGTTGTGGCCCAAGGCTTTCGAAGGTCAGGCCCGATCCGGCGGAGAGGTCGCGGACCGTGCGACTGGCGAGCACCTCACCGGTTCCCGCCAATGCGCCGATGCGAGCGCCCGTGTGTACCGCCATGCCGCTCCACTCCGCGCCGCGTCGCTCGCACTCCCCGATGTGGACGCCCGCTCGGATCGGGATGCCGCGGGTGGCCAGGGTCGGCACCAGCTCCAACGCACACCGAACCGCCTTGGTCGGCCCATCGAAGAGTGCGAAGATTCCGTCTCCGGTGTGCTTGGCCCGGTGACCGCCGTACTTCTCCAACAGCCAGTCGACTGCCCTGTCGTGCGCATCGAGCTGACGACGCCAGTGCGCGTCGCCGTGGGTGCCAAGTTGTTCGGTGGAGCCGACGATGTCGGTGAACAGCACCGTCTTCAGGATGCGTTCGTCGGGTCGTTCGCTCGGCTTCTCGCAGACGAAGTCCACGGTCGAAGACACGATGTCGCCGGCGATGTCGAAGGGGCTATGGGGACCCTCCGGCAGTGGTTGAAAATGCGCCTCCGGAATGGCG
>NZ_MWQA01000001.1:3650646-3672013 GCF_002086915.1 Mycobacterium persicum
CCGCCGCCTCGATGGGCACCAACCGATCACCGGGGCGCGCCATGACCAAGGAAGGCGCTCGCACGGAGGCGAGCACACCGCGGACGTCGATCTCCATGAACGCTTTCCACCACAGCTTGGCCATCGTCGGACTCGCCATGGCGCGCTGGAGCTTGCCAAACATTTCTCTTACGCCAGGCGTGTCGGCAGTCGCGCCATAGAACAGATCTGCAAGTGCGCCATCTCCCCAGCGACTGTCGATCTCGTCGAGCTGCGATTCGATTTCGGCAGGCGTGAATCCCCACGGGAAGTCGGGCAGCTCTTGGGAATACCGTGCCGCGGTGCCGTAAAGAACAAGGGAGGCAACCCGTTCCGGGTGGGTGGCGGAGAATACCACGCTCACCGATCCGCCCTCGCTGGTGCCGAGGAATGCCGCCCGGTCGGCGCCAGCGGCATCCAGGATGGCTCGCACATCGTCGATGCGCTGGTCTATTGACGGTGGCTGAGTCGAGGGGTCCGACAGGCCCGTCCCGCGTCTGTCCCAAACGATGGACCGGGTCGACTGAGAAACCAGGTCGACGAATTCCGCGTACGGGCTTCCGGGTTCGTCGATCGTGTCGACATTGCTCAGCACCCAGCCCGATACCCAGATGAGAAAAGGGCCGGCGTCGCCGAACACGCGGTAGGCCAACCGCACGTCCCCGTTGCGGGCATAGCGCAGCGGCGCGTTGGTCACGTCAACATCCTGGCATCAGGCGAGTCGAAGGTCTGCGCATTTCGCTCATGCGCTTGCGGGCGCGGCGTCGCCAAGGCGGCCGGCGGCGCACCCACAGCCACCACGGCCCCTCCGGCGCCTTCTCGCGGTGATGCTCAATAGCCGGCCACCTTGTGACGATCCGCGTCAGCTGTGCCCAAGCCGACTGTTTGCCAACCTTGCCGTGCAAGTGGATAGCTTTGAGCTTGTGGGCTATCGCCAACTCGGCCTCTACTGGCCGCGTCCGTAGGTGCTTATCGTTGGTGATTACCACCCACCCGCGTTCGCCGACAATCGGGATCCAGTCGGTGTCGAGGATGCCCGGCGGCAGCATGTCGCCGACGGGCGTGCGGCCGAACCGGGCGGTGTCTTTCCGCACAGCAACAAGCGCTGCCCCCACGCGAAGCAAGTTTTCGTCGACAACGTAGGTCACGCCGTCGAGTTGCAGCATTTCCCGGCTTTACGCTGCCAGCTTCGCGAGCTTGTACTTGTTGGTGTAGTCGATCGCGTCCTGCACCTGCCGCAGGCTTAGTCCGTAGTCGGCGGCCAGATCCTCGCGCCGCTCGCCGCTGAAGACCATTCGGGCGATCGTCACCGGCGACACACGCCGCCCAACAAACGTGGGCTGGCCGCTGTATCGGCTTGGGTTGATCACGATTTCGGGAAACCCTTTGTCGGCAGGAAGCTCAACGATCACGGGCTCGCCAAGGTCATCCTGGCTGAGCGTCGCCGTCTCGGCGAGCCACCGCGCGTCACCAAGTAGGGCTTGGCCGGTGTGGATCGTCATTTCGACGTCGTTAAGGCCGACGTCCTCGCCGGTCACCGTTAGGTCCCGCTCATGGGTCGACAGGAAAGGGCGAAGGTGTGCCAGTGGGTACCGGAGGTTGAACTGTGCGCGTAGGCGCTCAATTGCCGCGCGCTGCCGCGCGATGGGTACCTTTCGCCGATCGCGGTATTCGGCGAGCATGCGAGTCTCGTGCGAACTCCCCCCAGGTGACCCAGGCCGTGTCTCGGGGCATGACGCGCAGGATCGGCGGGTGCTCTTTGCCGCCACGCTCGTAACCGTTGATCCAACGCTTCGCGGTGCCAGCTGGGAGCCCAATGAGCCGATCGACTTCGGCATACACGTAGGCGTCTCGATCGAGCATCGAGGTGACCGACATGGTTGAAAGCATGGCACAACGCTATCGGCGCTGGCCGACAGTTCCGTTGGCGAAGCCAAGATCGCTGTGGGCTGTCGGAGGCAGTGGGTGCGGAGGCAGCGATGGTCGTCGAACTCGCGGCTGGTGTTGCCCGCCGACCTTCAACCGGCGCGGCGCCGGCCACATCGCGTGGGGCTTACGATGATGTGCGATGGCGTGGCGGAGGTTCCTCCACCACGGCCACCTGGTCGATCAGGAAACCACCGCTGAAGCGGTCAGAGTTCGCTCGGACGGAACCTAGTGTCCGCTCGGCGCGGTGGTGGCGGGTACCGGTGACGCTTCAGGGACATCGTGGTGACACCGAGCACGAGATTCGAACGGATCGAACAGCATTCACGCTGGTCAACGTGGAGCCGATGACGGGAATCGAACCCGCGTATTCAGCTTGGGAAGTATTTTCTACGCCCGAACGGGTGAGCGATAGCGCTGGTCGGCGGGCTGCCGCGATGCTGCGTCTGCACTGTTCAGGACCAGTTTCGGTACGGCTAACGGACGCCCCCGGTACGGCGTCGGTACGCCCACAGTTCGGCTGCGTCTACGGGACCGTTACGGGACCATTTGGACACGCTCGCCGACACGCCAAGATGTTGTCGGAGCGCGGCCGCAGAATTGGCTCTATGAGCGAGGCCCCTGCTGAGGACGTCAGCGAAGGAACGTCCGAGACGATCTACACCAACCCGTGGATTGCCGAGTACAAGCGGCGCCAGGCGATGTTGATGGAGATGCGGGCGTTCGAGGTCATCGCGATGATGAAGGATTTGAACCTGACGTCGTACGCCTTCAGCAGGAACGCGGAGGAATTGCAGGCCCACATTTGGCGGTATCCCGAGATCGGCCAGAGCCAGCCGTTCAACCCCGACGTGGGCGACCCCTTCGGCATCGAGCTGGCTCGACTCCTCTCGAACTTTCTCGGCTCGGTGAAGTCGCTCATCTCGGGTCAGCGAGCAGTCCTACGCGACATCTGGCCGAGCATTGGCAAACAGCTGTCCGAGTTCGAGCGCGGCGAGTACACCAAAAAGCGCCTCGCCGTGTTCGAAGCAGACGAAGCAAAGCTGCTCGTAGAACTGCGCAACTATTCCCAGCACAAGTTCCTTCCTTATCTGAACCCGGCATGGCAGTTCTCCCAGACGATGCCCATGGCGGAGTTCCAGTTTCGGCTGCGAGTTGAGCCGCTATTGAAGTGGGACGCCCTGAACGCAGAGGTACGGACTTACCTTGAGCAGCAGGGCAAGTCGTTTGACCTGCAGCCGATTATCGGCCGCTACACGGCAGCGGTACGCGAGTTTTACAAATGGTTCTGGGAGAAGGTTGACGAGAAGATGGCACCAGAACGCGTCGAATACGACGCGCACGTGGCCGAGTTGACGGTCTACGGCGAGGAAGTGTTCCTGACGCCGGATTGGGTCCGACAACCCGGCGGCGAAGCGCCACCGGGATGGAACGGTGCTCGTTGGCGGCGGCGGTCATTGGCCGAGATTCGGCGGCGACGCTGGGCTCTCGGCCACCAGTCGTTCCGCGGTATCACCGTCGACAGTCAAGGCGTGGCTGAGGTCGGCGAACACCCTTGGACACCGATTCTGTTGCGAGTCAACTAGCGCCGCTGGTGTGCAGCCGGGGCGGGCGCGAACGGCCAACCTGGGGCGGGGAGTCCCACTGCCTCAACCCGCCCCGGCGACCGCGCTAGCGACAGACGTAGCGCGGCCTAGCACATGCGTAGCCGTGGCGCGGGGGCGCCGGCAGCTCGCGGTACTGGCCGCGAGTCGGGCAGCCAGGACGGAGCCGCCGGGTACACAAGCCCCGCCCCGGCCACGTTTCATAGTGCAATTTGCTCACCGGCGTAGCCCACTGGTGCGCCACTCGGCCTGTAGCCCTTGTCTTTGCGTTTCGGTGGGTCAGCCATCGACGGCGCGCGGCCAACGTACTTACCGCCTTGGTCGGGCGGGGTGCGTTCCTTGCCGGGTGGTACGGCCCCACGGCCCCACGAAAATTCGGTGTCCTCGACTGTGCCGCCGTAGTAGTCCCGCGTGAACTTCATGGCTATAGCTCGATGACGGGCGGGGCGTAGGTCGGGCTCGCGGCAATTTGGATTGCGACGGCTGCGCCGCGATGCCGGACACCCGTGCCAAAGCCGCGCGCGAGGAACGAATCTTGGAGCGGGTAGCCCCGCCACTGTCCAGGAATGCGTCTCAGTCCCCGGTAGGCCGGGTTGGTGTGTTCGCGGAAGCCAACCGGGTTGGCGTCACTACCGGGACCACCCGTAGCCACGATGGCTACGTAACCCTGTGGAATGAAATAGCTCTCAATGATCCAGGCCTTGCCATAACTGCCCGTCACCAGAAGTCCCTCGTACTCCGCAGGCGGTACCGCGCCGTGAATGTTCTCCTGCGAGATATACGCGGGCGCATTGGAACTCGGGATGAAGTCGTAACGCGGCGTTTTGTTGGTGTCGTACGTAACTCCAGCGCGCCAGCTCGCAATCTCCGATGCCTCGATGTCGTTCGGATGCGCCAAGAGTAAGAACCGCGCGGCCTGCGTTGTGCCGTAGCCATGCTCAGCAATATGCCGAATCCCGTTCTCAACATGGATCGGGTCCAACGTGGTGCTGTTCGTCGCCAGGTAGTGGGTGTGCGTACCGTCGAACGTCCTGCCCATGTGGTTGGGTGGCTTCATGCCGTCTGCGTTCCACAGGCCATAGCAGTTATGGCCGAAGTCATTCGTGAAAACTATTGGGGAAAACAATCTTTGGAGGATGCTGCCCGTAACGAGCCGGTTGTCGGCCTCCAGAGCCCTGGTGATGCGGTTCGTGACTTGCTCGCTGGTGGCTGAGCGAAGATACTTCCACGTGCACCGAAGCGCCAAATCGTAATCTCTCCACGAGTAACCCAATTTGAGGTAACTCGGATCGCTGACGCCGCTCGGCACGCCGAACTCGGTTGCTTCTTCAAAGTGCTCGGCCTTCACGTTCTGCGGCACGGCGTCGGCAGCGTTGATCGTCCTGTACGACAGCAGGTTCGCGAGCGCGGACCTGTGTGAGTTGTAGAGCGCGAGAACCTCGCCTAGCTCCAACCAGACAGAGTCAAGGGTTACGCCATCGGCGAGCTGATTAACTAAGACATCGCCGTGCGTTTGGGTTCCGCCTAGGCCGTCGCCACCCCAAATCCGAAACGGCCTGGGGATCAGTGGATTAGTAGTCATGGCGTAGATGCCTCCTGATGTGCGTATTCGAGCGAAGCTACGCCAAAGAGGCTGGGCGCGCCCGTCGCTAGCACCTCCCGTGTGTGACCGTAGGTTAGCCGAGGCGGTTCGCGGCGAGGAAGGGTTAAGATCAAGGGACACAGGAAGGTTCACAGGATGCCTAAACTACTACCGCCTGCCCTACCAAAAGGCGCGGAACTGTCGCCGTTGCTAACCGTTCGCGGCAGAGCTGGCGCGCACCGCTGGTTGACTGAAGTTCTCTGCGTACCGCTCACACTCAACTACGTGCGTAACGCCGCAACCCGCCGCGAGATACCAAGCACGGTAGTTGCGGGCGTGTTGATGTTCTCGACACAAGACCTCTTCAACTGGGCAACGTCGCTGAATACCAAGACGGCCCGCACCGGCTTGGGCGCGGAGTGGGGTGAAACCGCATGACACGGCAGCAATCTACGGGGAGCCCACGCCCCATGGACCCAAGAGCCAACACGACCGTGCGCGCTGCCAACCGGGCTACCGCGATCATCATGAAGGCGTTCAGCACGCGCGAAGACACGGTGTTGTTCGATCCCGTGCGTGTGCCGGTCCTCGCTGAGCGGGCCGACGCGGCGGCAGCCGACTTCCATCTGCGCGAGGGTGAAGCGTCGCGCGAGCGCGCGTTGGGCCTACCACCGTCGTTGCAGTACAAGACCTTGGACACCGACTCCGACCCCGACGCCACCCATGAGCAGGGCGTTGCCAAGATTTGGCGAGTTGGGGGAAGCCTTGTATACGTCGTGCGCGACCGCTGGCGTCACGAGGACAACCGTGACCGCAGCATGAGCCCTGCGGAAGAAATAGCGAGCTTGCTGCTGCTCGACCGATCCGTTGATGACTACTGGTGCTTTGGCGGTGAACACAACCCGCGCTACGTCCGCGACTACGAACTCCGCTGCACTGTGAACATCGCGCACGACTGCACCGCTCCGCTCAGCCCCGATGTGAACGAGTACGGCGGTGGGACTACCCGGTGGCTGCCGGTGGACCGTGCACCGTTGATCATGCTGTTCCGTTGCTGCACTGCATGCGAAACCCTGGCCGGCAAGTTCGCCGCCAACACCTACAAGACCGCCGTCATCAACGCCCGTGCCGACCTCCCACCCGGCGCGGTGATCCTGCCGAACCCCGAGCCCGATGTGAACCCCGACGCGTGGGCGTAGACCAATTGACCTGCGATGATGATGCACCACCCGGGGATTTACGATTCACCGCGTTTTGCACCCGTACAGGGTGAAGGGCAGCGATTGTCGTCGCTCAGCGTGGCTGTCAGGGGCCAATACGGCGATGCTGTTTTCGTGACCGCCCAACCTCGGCGGCGCCAAGGCCCGAACCGGGCCAGTCCGTAGTCCGCTCTGAAGCGAGTGCATTGATACGTATTGACTGCCTAACTTCTGCTTAGCCAATCAACATGTATTCGTCGCCGTGGCCCGGTCTGGGCAGGAAAACCGCTGCTTCGCACTTGTTTTCGGGCGGGTATACACACGCTTTAGTTTCGGCGCTGCGGCGACGGTTCGGGTAAGGTAGTAGGGGTGTAGGGCCGTCTACGACGGCCTGACCCTCCCCTCGGACGCGCTTCCTACATAAACCGGGGATTGGAAGTGGGCGCAAACAACCAAAACTGCAACATTTTTGGAGTGCGCCCATGAATGAAAACCAGAAGCCGACCATGACGGAGCAAGAGCTCTGGGAATGGTTGCACTACGACGAGGGCATCCCGGTAAGCCGCCGTGCAATCAAGCACGCCGTGATCGATCGAAGGATCACCCCGACGCGGTTCGGTAACAACAACTACTTCTCCAAGCAAGATGGCTGGGACTTCGTTGCCGCGCAGAAGCAGCCCAGTGCCACTCGCTTTGTCGGCCCTAACGCGCATCGCGCGCCGAAAACCGCTGCAGTCCAATAAAAGTGTTGCCCCGGCGGGGATGGCAACCCACCGGGGCGGTACGACCGTAAGCCTGGCAGCGGAAGGATCGTGATGCCTAGTCTACCGCCTGAGACGACCCGCCGAAAGCGGCGCCGAAACCCGTTTGCGCTAGAGCCTGGGGTCCCGAACACAAACGGGCACAGTGACGTTCAGTTGCTGCTGCCGGACGTGACAGGTATGACCCTACTTGAAGCCGCACTGGCGTACGTGGAAGCCGGATGGTATGTACTCCCAACTGATCCCGACGACATCAAGAACCCCGGCAGCGTCGTGGGCGGCAAGTGGCAAGACAAATCGACCCGTGACCCTGATCGGATACTGCGCTGGTGGAAAGTGAACCCGAACTACGGAATCGCGTTGCACTCTGGGCGATCTGGCGCGGTTGTGTTTGATCTTGACCTCGACAGCATTAATGGCATCAGGGTCTATGGGCGTGATGACTTGGCCGACGCGCTGCTGAGCGCCGCGGCGATTCAAGGCACGCGCCGTGATGGTGACCGTGGGCACTACATCTTCGTAATGCCTCCCGACAAGCAGTTTGGCAACGGCGCGGGCGCGTTCACGATCTGCGGCGACGTCAGGGGCAAGAACGGCGTCATCATCGCAGCCCCGACTCCTCACCCCGACGCCGAAACCAAAGGCGGTGTCTACCGCCAGGTGAGAACCGGGCCGGTGAGTCCGTTGCCGGAAGTGCTGCGAGAGTGCCTGACCGAAGCCGCTGACCAAAACGATCCGCTGACCGATGCCGAGTTGGAGGCGTTCCTGGACGCGCACACCGGTGGAGGGTGTGGACGGGATAGCTGCCGACACAAGATCGACGGCCCGATAACGAACTACAACGCGAATGTCGATGAAGGCGCGAGCCGCTACCAGACGTTGGTTGCGGTCGCACCGTGGGCGTTCTCGGAGGCAGTGGCCGGCTGCTACCCGGCACGTGAACTTGTGGAGGCGCTGCGCACGGCGTACAACGCCAGGTTCGGGCCAGAGGATGGAGAACGACTCGGGCGAATCGCTGCTGAGTTCCTTCGGGTCATGAAATGGGGCGCGGCCCAGGCTGACCCCGATCGGGCGCACCGTAACGACGACTTGCCAACAGACGCCGAGTTGGAGGCGTTCTGGTCGGCGCGGCCCGAGTTGGAGCAGCTGCGGACGTTCGCGCGGGCACGCTGTGTTGGGCCATGGTCAACGCTCGGCGCGGTCCTCGCACGGGCAATCGCGGCCATTCCGCCCGACGTGGTGCTGCCGCCGACGATTGGGTCCGAGGCGAGTTTGAATCTGTTCGTCGCCTTAGTGGCTCGTTCCGGTTTCGGCAAGAACACATCCGAAGCTGCGGCCGAGGACTTTGTGGCCAGTGAGACGTTCGTGTTCGTCGCGACACCAGGTAGCGGCGAAGGCATCCTCAAGCAGTACGCCTATGTGAGGAAGCCGAAAGGCCAGGAACCGCAACAGATTAACCTGCGGAACTCGGTGATGTTCACGGTGGGCGAGGTTGACACCTTCGCGGCGCTCGCAGGCCGTGGCGGTTCGACGCTGATGCCAGAGCTTCGCAAGGCGTGGATGGGCGAGCGGCTTGGGTTCGGGTGGGCGAACGCGGAGAAGGCCCTCGTGGTGATGGGCCACCGCTACCGCATGACGATGGTGGTCGGCGTCCAGCCGGGGCGCGGTGGGGCACTTCTGCAGGATTCGGACGGTGGTACGCCGCAACGGTTTATCTGGCTTCCGACGACGGATCCAGATGCAGCAGACGAGCCGCCCGATGAACCCGAGCCGCTGCGTCTACCCGCATGGCCGAGACCTGGTGATGATCAGGGAGCTACAGCCGATGATGATGGTCCGAAACTGAAGTTTGGACCAGGCGATGAGTACAAGCTTGAGATGCCCGCCGACAAGTCGGGATTTCATGTGCTGGGGTTGCCGCCGAGCGTGGTTGAGACAGTGCGGCGAGAACAGAAGGCGAAGCTGCGCGGCGAAGTCCCAGAGAACCAGGCACTAGATGCACACGCGACCCTCGCGCGGCTGAAGGTGGCGGTGGGGCTGATGTGGATGAACGGCCGGACCGACAAAGTCACCGACGAGGACTGGGACCTTGCCGGTGTCGTGATGAGCGTGTCGACTGCGACGCGAACCGAGGTCCAAGCGGCGCTGAAGACCAAGGCGCGCTCTGCCAATCGGGAGCGCGGACGGCAGGACGCCGAACGAGAAGTTGTGAAAGCGGATGTTCTGCGGGAGAGAGCGATTACGCGAGTTGCAGAGGGCATCTGCCGGAAGTTACGGCGAGAGAATGACCGAACCCTCAATCAGATCAAGAAGTGTTTCAGCAACGACGATCGCCAGTATGTCGAACCCGCGCTCGACTCCTTGCGGTTAGTCGGCGCGATCGAAGCGAATGTAATTGAGTACCAAGGCAACGACGGTTATCGGTTCCACCTCAAGGAGGGCCGATGACGATCACGGTTCAGAGGGGGAGACGAGGAGAGGTCTCCCCGCCTGCCGCGAAAACTTGCGACTTAGGCCGTCCTAAAAGTACCAGGAAGTTGCTATTTCATCATTCGCGGGTATCGCGCGTGGCCCGAAATCTCGCGCGGCACAGGGGGAGATTCTCCCCCTCTCCCCCTCTGGCGGCGCGCCTTGGCCGGATCACAAAGAGAGACACCACGACCGATTGGAGAGTGCATTGATCACTTATGACCGTTTGCCCCCGCCGTATTGGTGGGAGCCCCAAAAGCCCACGCGGCGTGGAATAGCCACACGCCCGCGACAGAACCCACGGCGACCGCCTTGGCCAGAGGACCGGATCCGGCCAGGTGAACGATGAGCGAGCAACCTAAGAATGCTAGAGCCTTAAATGCACTGACATATGAGCAGCGCCTCGACCATCCACGTCGCTGTACTGCGCGAAGGCAGCGCGATGGTAAACCGTGCGGCCGCTTCGCGATTCGCGGGGGGACAGTGTGTCGCATCCACGGCGGAGCGTCGCCTCAGGCGCAACGAAAAGCCAAGGAGCGATTGAACTTCGCGAAGGCGATCATGTTGGAGCGCGCGGTGCGCGGTGTAACTCCTGACCCGAGTGTGTCGCCAGCCGACAAACGGTTAGCCAAGGTTGTGGCCAAGCGCGCGGGCAAGCCAATTCGCCGCGCCGCTAAGCGGCCAGCCGGGCCACCGGGACCAATACCTGACGCGCCCACTAACCGAGCGCCTGAGCCCGAGCGCCGTCCCGTGCCAGCGCCCGAGGCTGCCGTAGCACAGCCCGAGCGGCCCGTAGAACCTGCGAAGCCTGCTGGCGCACCGCCGTGGGCTGAACCGCCCGCGCGCACTCCTAGCGGCCAGCTCGTGCCAGAAGAGCAGGCACTAGCCGAAATAGCCGCCGCGAATCGGCGCGCACGAGTTAGCCATAGACGGCGACAGTGCAGGTAAAGGTATAGTGAGACGTGTGCTAGCTGGCGTAGCGTTCGGGGCGTAAGGCGGTGACGGTCGTTTCCGCCCCGACGAGAGGAACCGAAGTGAGCAGATTCAGACCCGGCGACCGCGTACGTGTGGTCTCTGTGACCAACGAAGGCAGCGAGCCCGTCACCGACCCGGCGCACCCCGACGCCATCGACTGGACCGGCACGCCGCTGATCGGCGCGGTGGGCGTCGTGACGGACGTGTACACACATGGATTCGTGGACGCGACAGTCCATTTCGACCACCTGGCCGACAACGAGGGCTGTGGCTTTGTGGACACCGACCTGGAGCCTGTGTCTGAGATCATCCCGCTACCCGAACACTTCGTGGAGCGGCTTATCGCCGCACGCGAGGACAAGCTAACCGACGAGGAACGGCAACAACTGTTCCGTGAGTTGAACGACTACGAACAGTCGTTGGGGGAGTCATGAGCCCCAAAGCGAAACCACAGAGCGCGTTGATGTTTGGCTATTCGCGCGTCAGCACCGAGGAGCAAGCCGAGAAGCGCAACGGGCTGGAGGCCCAGCACGCGACCATCGACACCGAGGCTGAGCGGCGAGGCTGGGCAGTGGAGCACTACACCGACGCGGGCGTGACCGGCAAGGTGATCGGCCCACAGTTGCGAGAAGTGTTGCAGCTCTTGGCGAGCGGGCAAGGTGATGGCCTCGTGGTCGCCAAGCTCGACAGGCTGTCACGGTCGATAGTCAACGCCGCCAACATAATCGAAGCCGCCCAGGCGCAAGGCTGGTCGCTCCTCGTGTTAGACCTCGGCGTTGACCTCACGACGGCAGCGGGCCGCATGGTGGCGATGAACCTGGTCAACTTCGCCCAGTATGAGCGTGAGCTGATCTCCGAGCGCACCAAGGCGGGTCTGGCGGCGAAGCGGGCACGCGGCGAGCAGCTGGGTAGGCCACGGCTAGCGAAACCGGGTGTCGTCCGACGAATCATCATGGACCGCAACAGCGGACTGAGCTTCGCCAAGATCGCCAGCGCCCTGGAAGCCGAGGGCATCTTGTCGCCTGCTGGGCTGTCTACCTGGCAGAGCAGTACCGTGCGCCGCATCTACGCGAGCGCCAGGGCTGCAACAGAATTGGCAGCAAGCTGATGGCAAGCGTCCAGAAGCGCGTACGCGCCAGCGGTACAACAACGTACGTGGTGCGGTGGTACGACCCCGACGGTACCGATCGCACCAAGGGTGGGTTCCGCACCCGCAAGGACGCGAAGGCGTTCGCCAACAAGGCCGAGACGGCGGCGCTTACCGGCATGGACTTCGACCCCGGCAAGGGCAAAATGCTGTTCCGGGACGCGGCGGCGGTCTGGTTGGAGTCCCGCAAGGCCGACACCCGCAACAACGCTGAGAATCACCGCTACGCCCTCGCCCCGGCCGCAACCCGTCGCGGCGACGGCAAGACGCTCGGCATTGACGCGGTGTTTGGCGGCTACCCGCTGAACAAGATCACCCGCGAGTACATCCAGGCGTGGGTGAATCGGCTCACCGAGGCGGGCAAGAAGCCGTCCACTGTGCGGCACGCGTTCTGGACCGTCCGGATGGTCCTGGAGCAAGCGGTGGTGGATGGCCGGCTGGCGAAGAACCCCGCCGAGTACATCAAGTTGCCCACCGAGACCGGCACCAACGGCGGGCAGGCCGGGGTCGTCGTGGACCGGGCGATGTTCCTCACCCCCGCACAGCTTTCCGCGCTCGTGGACGCGACGCCTTGGCCGTACAACGTCCTGGTTCACGTCGCCGCGTGGGCGGGTCTGCGTGCGGCGGAACTCGGCGGGCTCACCATCGCCAACGTCGAACTCCCAGACGTGCCACTCAATCCGAACGCCCCGGCGAAGCCAGGTGTGCTGCGGGTGCAGCAGGCAGCGCGGGCGAAGGGTGCGGCCATCGAGTACGGCCCGCTGAAGACCAAGCAGAGCTACCGCCGCGTGCCGTTGACCGCCGACACGACGGAGTTACTGCGGGGCTACCTCGCCGAGCATCCGCGCCTAGACGAGCCCGACGCGCCCCTATGGCCCGGTATGTCGTTGACCCGGCCCCGGCCTACGGGCGCGCGCGCCGACACCGCCGCACCAGGAACGGCCACTACGGGTGTGGAAGAGGCAGCCCCGAGCGCGACCGCGAAGGGCCGCGCGCGGCGACAGGCCAACGCGCTCGCCGAACTCACAGTGGAGGACGCGGAGAAGCGGTTGGTGCTCGACTGGACCCAGCCGCTACGCCACGCGACGTTCTACAAGGCGGTGTACCGACCGGCGGTGTTGCGCGCCAACAGACTGACGCCGACCGCGGAGCTGGACCCGGAGCAGTCGTTCCACTCGCTGCGCCACACGTACGCGAGCTTGTGCCTCGCGGCGGGCATTCGGCCCATCGACATCGCGGAGTTGATGGGGCACCGCGACGTGAAGACCACGCTGACGGTTTACGCCCACCTGATCAACAGCGACGACCACACGGGCAACATGGCCGCGCTCGGTGCACTCGCTGCTCCGAAGGCGTACGGCGGCAACGTGATATCGCTACACGGCTGAGGCGGGAATCGCCCAATCCCTTAAGATGCAGTCATCGCGCGAAGCATCGCTTCTTCATCATCGTCGAGATTGAACTCCACGCGGGAATGGAGAATTATCTCGCTTATTATTTCGGAGAACTTTCCCTCCGCCGCAGCTTGTTCGAGGTACTGAAGAAGTTGCGGGATCGTGACTACTTCTTCGACCGCGGCCATGTAGGCGTCGACCACCTTCTGTACCCCAAACAACTCTTCTGCTCCCGCCCGTAGTCTGTCCCGCACGACAGAACTCTCAAGTTCCGTCTTGATTACGAACGTAATGGGAAATCGTTGAACCTTGTCTATGTCAAGAAAATACTTCTTCAAGTCCAGCGTCTCGGTGACCTGGAAGAACCGGCCGAGGGGCCGCATGACGAAATCGATTCCGCCATCGTTGGCGTTTGTACGGCCAGTTTTGTATAGGCGAAGAATTTGCTCTTCGACTGACTCACGCGTAGGCCCAATCCATATCGTATCGCTACCATAATGGGCCTTCATGATGGCGAATGATACTATCTCGAAGATACGCGCATCCGTCGTGGGCTGCAGCAGCGAGGCTACAAATTCAACCTTCTTTTGAGACTCGCTATCATCTAGTTCATCGATCTGTTGGCAGTCGCTTATAAATTCGGTGAAACGGTCACGCCGCGTCTCCACGTATTTATCGATTATCTCGATGATCGCCTCTGCGATGTTCTGGTCGTGGACCACAAGCAGCGGTTCGGTTATCCAGTACCGTTGAGTTGCGACGTCTCGCAAGATGGGCCTGGCAGGTTCGTCGGGATAAAATTTGTGAAACTCGTCGTTGAGCCGGTTATTCAAAGCGTGATTTTGCAACTTTTCACCGAAAGGTAACTGGCGTTGTCTAATCATCAACTGGCTGAACCGTGCGCCTTCGTACTCACTGTAATTTGACCGCTGCACATAGCCTTTGGCGATATAATCCTCGACAAGCACATAAATCGCGTAGAGGTTAGCGAATGAGCCCCGAGATTTTGAGCCTCGATTGGCTGCGCGTGTCTTTAGTACTATGTAGCCGATCAGTAAGCTTTCGTGGAATATTTTATGGCCGGTATCAGGACCGAACCTCCTAACCAGAATGGCTAAGACTTCATCGGCGAAGGAATCTAAAGCGTCTTCAGGCATCTTCGAATGGAAGCCCATCGGCGAGATCTGAAGGCAGGCTTTTGACGCCGTTCCTATTGCGTTGCTTGCGCCGCTTTTCAATTGCTGTCAACGGTACTCCGTCCAACTCATCCGCGATGCTAAGGCGTCGAAGGCCAATGCCGATATATTCGCGGGACCGTTCGATACCGATCGACCGGCGACCCAATTTCTGTGCAACGGCGCAGGTCGTAAACGTGCCGGCGAAAGGATCGAGAACTAGGTCACCTGCATTCGAACTTGCACGGATGATCCGTTCGAGCAACGCTTCCGGCTTCTGGCTCGGATGATCCTCAAACTCTGCCATCCGGAATCGAACTCGTGGAAAGTACCAAGCGTTTCCAGGAATCTTCTCGGACGAGTAGACAGTCGGAACATCTTTTCTGTAGTCAATCAACTTCCGTTGGGCACCCGTCCTGGCCTCTACCTTTATGTCGTCCGCATTGAAAACGTAGTTCAGTGGGTCCTTTACGCAGTGAAGAATCGGTTCCCAGAGAGAACCAAAATACCGACGCGCCTGCACGCCGCTGCTGTCATAGTGCCAACAGATTCGAGAGACGACCGACAGCCGCTCGCGAAGAAAAACGTCGATATAGGGCATGCTCTGCGTGCTAGCCATCACGTAGAGCGACCCGTTCGGGGCTAACTTATCGATGCACAGAGCGAGCCACTTCTCACACCATCCCGAATAGCTCTTGTCGTCAGGCCACTTGTCGTGGAAGTCCTTGAACCGCTTTCCGATGTTGTAGGGCGGGTCCGCGAAGATCAGGGCACATGAACCGTCAGGCACCTCAGGAAGCAAGTCCAAGGCGTCACCGTTCCACACGGCGTTGCTCCCCGAGCCGAACCGGTGCTGCCGTTGGAGTGGTTGAGGATCGGTGCTATCGGTGTCCAGTGCCATGCGAAGGATTCTTCCAAGTGAGCCTGACACTATCGCGCCGACACGCAGGCCGGAAGCCACAGCGCTGTACGGGACCGTTACGGGACCGGGCGTCTGGCGGGGAGTTGGAGACGGGCCGAATGACCAGGTAGATATGGAGCCGATGACGGGAATCGAACCCGCGTATTCAGCTTGGGAAGCTGATGTTCTGCCATTGAACTACATCGGCGTGGTTGCTTCAGAAGGCTAGCATCCGGGTCATTCCATCACTCCCAGGCAGTACAGGATCAAGAATCCGGCGAAAAACATCACCGCCATCCACGGCCGCTCCGGCGTCTCGTGCGCCTCGACCAGCAACTCCTCGACGACCAGCCACAGCAGCGCCGCCGCCGCGAAGGCCAACACCAGGGTAAGGACGCTGGCACTCGCGCCGCCGAGTACCAGCGCACCCAGCACCGCCCCCGCCGCGGTGACCAGGCTGACGCCACCGGTGATCACCGCGGCCCGCATCCGATGCACTCCCGAGCCGGCCAAACGCAGCGCCACCGTCAGCCCAAGAAACAGCACCTCGACCGTCAAGGCGATCGCGATGATGACCGCGGTGCGCTTCGACACGGTCGCGCCGGTTGCGACCAGCAACCCGTCGATGAAGAGGTCGACGGCCACCACGGCGAGAAACCCGATGGGCAGGACGCCGCCAGACACCTCGACGTCGCCGGCAGCCTCGTCGCCGTCGAAATGCCGCAGCCCGATCAACACCGCGACGCCCGCGCAAAAGCCCACGACGATCAGCCACAGCGAACCCCGGGCGCGCAGATCCGGCAATACCTCACCGGCCACTGCCGCCATGACCACCCCCGCGGCGAAATGCTGCACGCCACTGACGAGCGCAGGCGACGGGCTCCGCACCACCGCGACCACGCCGCCGATGATCCCGGCGACGACGGGGAAGGCGACCAGGGACGCGGCCGTCGTCACGATGTTGATGGCAACCTCCCGGGTCCGGTCGAAAATGTGTCATCGCGCAACCGCGCGAACCGCAGATCAAGGAGCATCATGTCGCAGGTACTGGTCACCGGATTCGGAGCGTACGGCAACACGCCCGCCAACCCGGCGCAGCTCACCGCCGAGGCGCTGGACGGTCGTGTCATCGCCGGCGCCACGGTGACCGCCCGGATCGTGCCGAATGTGTTCTTCGAGTCGATCGCCGCAACGCGGCGGGCCATCGCCGACATTCGGCCGCAGGTGGTGGTCATGTTGGGCGAATATCCGGGGCGCGCCATGATCACTGTCGAGCGGCTCGCACAAAACATCAACGATTGCGGGCGATACGGGCTTGCCGACAACGCCGGCACGGTTCTGGTGGGAGAGCAGACGGACCCGGCCGGCCCCGTTGCCTACCATGCGACGGTGCCGATCCACGCCATGGTCGTCGCCATGCGCGAGGCCGGCGTGCCGGCCGACATCTCCGATGCCGCCGGAACCTTCGTCTGCAACCACCTGATGTACGGCGTCTTGCACCACATCGCGACGAACGGCCTGCCGATCCGCGCCGGCTGGATTCATCTGCCGTGCCTGCCCAGTGTTGCCGCCCTAGAACACAACCTCGGCGCTCCGAGCATGTCCGTGGAAACAGCGGTCGCCGGGGTCGCCGCCGGTATCGCGGCAGCCGTTCGACAATTGTCTGATATCGGCAAGCCCGTCCGGTCTCGATTGCAGATCTGACATCAGTACTGGTAGCAGTACCTTTGCCGGTGTGATTCGATAAACCGCTGGTTTACGCGAATAATAATTTCCTATTAGGGGATGTTTATTGTTTCGTGATCTCGTAGAGTGCGTCAGGTGGGAAGGCACTCGTTAGCCCGGGAACGGCGAAGGTCGCCAGCTGTCCTGGCCACTGTCGTGGCCCCTGTCCTTGCCCCAGCTGCTGTGTTCTTCGCGGTGGCCGGAGATGTCGGTCCGTCTGACGCGCGCGTTGTCGACCCGGGTGAGGGACCCTGCTGCGTGGAGATCGTGGCCGCCACTCCGGCGGCTTTGGTGTCGAGAATGCCTGGTGGCGAGGCTGGCATGGGTTTGGGAGGCGGTCAGTTCGCTGCGGCATCCCGGTGGCGGGTCGACACCCGGTCCCGGGCGCTGCCGCCGGGGGTTGCGCCAGAGCAGGGTCTTCAGGTCAAGACGATCCTGGTGGCCCGCAGTATCAGTGCGCTGTTTCCCGAGGTCCACGAGATCGGCGGCGTTCGAGCGGACGCGTTGCGGTGGCACCCCAACGGGTTGGCGCTTGACGTGATGATTCCGGATCCGGGCAGCGCCGACGGTATTTCACTGGGTAATCAGATCGTCGGCTACGTGTTGCTGCACGCAAGCCGATTCGGCATACAGGATGCGATTTGGCGGGGCGTTTATTACACGCCCGAAGGCGCACGCAGGTCCGGTGCCGGCCATTACGACCACGTCCACATCACCACTACCGGCGGCGGCTACCCGACCGGCGAGGAAATCTACCTGCGCTGAGCCTCGCGCCAGCCAACTGAGCCGTGCGCCGCTGAGCCGGCGCCACCCGCTGCGAAGCTACCGGCAGCTACGCTCGTCGGGTGCTGCTCTCTGACCGTGACCTCAGAGCCGAAATCTGCGCCGGGCGGCTGGGCATCGACCCGTTCGACGACAGCCTGGTACAGCCGTCCAGCGTTGACGTCCGACTCGACTGCCTGTTTCGGGTTTTCAACAACACTCGCTACACCCACATTGATCCGGCCAAGCAACAGGACGAGCTGACCAGCCTGGTGGAGCCGGCCAAAGGAGATCCGTTCGTCCTACATCCGGGCGAGTTCGTGCTGGCCTCGACATTGGAGCTGTTCAGGCTGCCCGACGATCTCGCCGGACGGCTGGAAGGCAAGTCGTCGCTCGGCCGGCTGGGATTGCTCACCCACTCCACCGCCGGATTCATCGATCCCGGCTTCAGCGGCCACATCACGCTGGAGCTGTCCAACGTCGCCAATCTGCCGATCGCTCTGTGGCCGGGAATGAAGATCGGCCAGTTGTGCATTCTGCGATTGACCAGCCCGGCCGAGCACCCGTACGGGAGCAGCAGCGTCGGATCCAAGTATCAAGGTCAGCGCGGCCCGACGCCGTCGCGTTCCTACGTGAACTTCATACGTTCTACATAGCTTCGGGCCGGCTCCGGGCATTGTTTGTGGGACTAACATCTTTTTAGGCGTGTTCTGCTCCAGTCCACCGCCGGTCGCAAAACCTTGGGAGGGGTTTTGGACGTTGTACTCGGCATTTCGATGGCACCGGCCGCGGTTCGGATGGCGTTGGTCGAAGGCCAAGACGGTGACGGCCTGATCGTCGAAGAAGACACCTTCTCCGTCGGCCCGGACCCATCCACCAATAGCGCATCCGACCAGGTGATCGCTGCGATTCTGGGCACCCGGCAGGGCGCGGTCGAGGCCGGCTTGCGGCTTTCCTCCGTCGGCGTGACGTGCCCCGACGACACATCGGCTGCGGCTCTGCGCGACGCGCTGGCCGCCCACAAGCTCGAAAACGTCATGCTGGTTTCGGCGTTTCTGGCTGCGGCCGCGTTGGGGCAGGCGGTCGGCGGCGCCGTCGGCTACGAGCGGACGGCGGTGTTGTTCGTCGAACCGGACACGGCGACGTTGGCGGTGGTCGACACCGCCGACGGGGCGGTCAGCGAGGTGCGCCGGCAGCTGCTTTCCCAGGACGACGACACGGCGGTGGCCGAGGTCGTCGACATGGTCGCCGGCGTCGAGTCGATGCCGTCCCGTCCCGACGGTGTCTACGTGGTGGGCGCTGACGTCGACATTGCCCTGATCAAGCCCGCGCTCGACGCGGCGACGCCGCTGACGGTACGCGTGCCGGAGGAAGACGAGATGGCCCTGGCTCGGGGTGCGGCGCTGGCGTCGGGCAACGCACCGTTGTTCGCTTCCTCCACCGCGGCTCTGGCGTACGCGCAGGATCTGCCCGATCCCGACCTTCTTCGCGACGAGTTCGTCGCCGACGCCACGCCGGACGACTCCGCCGGCCGCCGGTCGGCCCTGTTGATCGGTAGCGCAGTGGCGGTCATCGCCATCGCCGCGGTGGTGGCGCTCGAGGTTGCCCTGGCGATCAATATCCGCCCGACCGTCGCCTTGCTGCCCAGGCCCAGCGAGAACCATCTCGTTGCGCCGACGGAGCCCGCTCCCGCGCCCACGCAGGTCGCGGCCGCTCCGCAGCCGAGGATCGACCTGCCGCGACCCGCTGCGCCACCCCTAGCCGCGAGCCCGCAACCACGGGCTCCATTGCCCGCGGCCTCGGTCCCGGCCGCTCCGGTTCTACCGGCTTTACCGGCCCCGGTGTTGCCGGCTCCGGAGGTTCCAGCTCGGCAGGCTGCGCCGGCGCGTGATACGGCCGTCGTAGTTCCGCCGGTGTTGCCAATCCTGGTGCCCCCGGTCCTCGCGACTGGTCCCGAGACGCTGCTGCGCCCGCCGGTGCCCAAGGCGCCGGCGCAAGTGCCGCGGCCCCAACCGCAGGCGCCTGCGCCTCGCGTCGAGGTTCCGGCGTCACCACCGCGGATCGCGAGTCCCGTTCCTCGTAAGCCGGTCCGACTACCTCCTCCGGTCCTGGCGCCGTCACCCAAACCGGGGCATGGCCCCGGTGGTGGTGGCGGCGGTCGAGGAGGGCTGTTCGGCGGCGGTCCCGGCGGTAAGGGGCCGGTCGGCGGTAAGGGTCCGGTCGGCGGCAAGGGTCCGGTCGGTGGCGGCGGTAAGGGTCCCTTCGGCGGTGGTGGCCACGGCGGCTTCGGCGGCGGGCACCGATCCAGATAGCAAACTTCGAATAAGCAAGCGCGGGTTACTGGCGCGGCGGACAGTGATTTGTGGTTGTCGCAGCAAACCAACTCCGAGAGTGATTGCGGGCCGCGAGTAAGATGGGAATACCGGGTTGGGGACCCGGGGCAAGGTTGGCAGTCACGTATCCGCGACGACGCAAAAGACTATATGGGGGAGCTTTGGACACCGTACTTGGTGTGTCGATGGCGCCAACCGCAGTCCGGATGGTGCTGGTTGAAGGCGAAAACGGCGACGGCGCACTAGTTGATCAGGACGAGTTCGACGTCTCCGGTGACGGGGACGCGGCGACTGCCAGTGCGGCCCAACAGGTGGTATCGGCGATCCTGGGCACCCGCGAAGGCGCTTCTGAGGGTGGCTACCAGCTGGCCTCGACGGGTGTGACCTGGCGGGATCCGGCCCAGGCCGCTGCGCTGCGTGAAGCGCTGGCCAACCAGAAGATCGAGAAGGTGGTGCTGGTCTCGGCATTCTTGGCCGCGGCCGCCCTGGCTCAAGCGGTTGGCAACGAGACCAACTATGCGCACACGGCGCTGCTGTTCATCGAGCCGGAGACCGCGACCCTTGCGGTGGTCGACAGCGCGGATGGCTCGATCGCCGACATCCAGCGACAGCTGCTTTCCGACGACGACGACACCGCCGTTGCCCAGTTGACGGAGATGGTCTCGGCCGCCGAAAGCCTGGAGACACATCCGGACGCCATATTCGTCGTCGGCTCCGGTATCGACATCCCGATGATCAAGCCGGCGTTGGAGACCGCGACCGCGCTTCCGGTGACCGCGGCCGAGGAGCCCGATACTGCGCTGGCCCGAGGCGCGGCACTGGCCTCGGCTAATACCCCCCTTTTCGTGTCGTCGACGGCCGCGCTGGCCTACGCACAAGATCCCGGTACCGGCGCCCTGGATCCGAACCGGCTCGATGCCGCCTACTTCAACGACGTCTCCGACAGCGTGCAAACCGGCGAGGGGCCGTTGGCTTACAGCGCCGTCCCGGACAGCGTCGTCGCCGACAGTGCGGTGCCCGATGATCAGCCGGAGCGCAAGCCGTTCCCGCTGCTCGCGAGCATCGTGACGTCGATCTTCGTCATCGGCGTTGCGGCCCTTGCGCTTTCGTTGGCCGTCAGCATCCGGTCGTCAACCGATGTAAAGCCCGACCCCGGCCATAACGTCGTGACACCGTCGGCGCCGGCACCGGCAGCTCACGCTCCCGCGCCGACACCGCAAGCTCCCCCGCCGACACCCCAAGCACCGGCACCTCAGGCTCCTGCTCCGCAGCAGCCCGCACCGGCTCCCCAGGCTCCGGCTCCGGCGCCGGCCCCCCAGGCTCCGGCACCGGCTCCCCGGGCTCCAGCGCCCGCTCCGGCTCCGATTCCGGTGGCTCCCGCGCCCGCGCCGGCACC
>NZ_MWQA01000001.1:3672113-3679791 GCF_002086915.1 Mycobacterium persicum
TCAGGCCGATGCCGATGTTGCCGGTGCCGGTGTTGGCCACGCCGATGTTGTCATCACCGAAGTTACCCAGGCCCAGGTTGTGGCTGCCGGTGTTGGCCAGTCCGATATTGGCAAGACCGGCGCTTAGGTGTGGGCCGGTGTTGGCGAAGCCGATGTTGGTGCTGCCGATGTTGGCGCTGCCCAGGTTGAGGCTGCCCAGGTTGGCGCTGCCCACGTTGGCGCTGCCGACGTTGCCGCTGCCCCAGTTGAGCTCGCCGGTGTTGCCAAAGCCGAGGTTGAGTTGACCCAGGTTGCCCAGGCCCAGGTTGAACACGGTGGCCTGGGGGCCGTCGTGCAGCAGGCCGGCCAGGTCGGTGCCGACGTTGGCCAGCCCGGACAGCTGCGCCGGGGCGCCCACGCCGGCGGTGCCGGTGTTGTACCAGCCCGAGACCGAGTTGCCCAGGTTGAACAGGCCCGATTGCAACGCCCCCAGGTTGGCCAGCCCCGAGTTGCCCAGAGCGCCGATCGCGGAGTTGTGCCAGCCGGAATTGTTCGCCCCGAAGTTACCGAACCCCGAAGAACTGCCACTGCCCTGATTGAAGAACCCCGACGACGGACCGCCCGTCGCATTCCCAAAACCCGGACCCGCCGGAATATCGAGAATCGGAATCGTGCGCCCCTCGAGCGCGCCGATGAAGCTCATATCGATGACGGTGGTCGGGCCTCCGATATTGAGCGTCACCAAGGGAAGAGTGATTGTCGACGGCGGAATATTGAAGGGGCCGAAGTAAAAGTAGCCGTCCAGGAAGGAGTTCTGCGGGTAGGTGAAGCCGGGGATGGTGATGGTGTTGCCACCGAACTGCACCACCTGGTTGATCGGGATGATGTAGTCGGTGTTGATGGGAATCGTCGGGGTGGTGATGGCAAGGTCGATGCCGAACTGGCCCTGATTATCGCCGCTGATAAAAAAGCCGTTGTTGGAATTTCCTCTGTCGAATGCGCCGGTGTTGGTATTGCCAGTGTTGAACCAGCCCGTGTTGTAGTCGCCGCTGTTGTAGTCGCCGGTGTTGTACGCGCCAGGATTGAAGTTGCCGGTGTTAAAGCTGGCCGTATTGAAGTTGCCGGTGTTGTAGTTTCCGGCATTGGCCAGGCCGGTGTTGGCGACACCAGGATTGAACAGGCCGGTGTTGGCGGTGCCCGGGTTGTCGATGCCGGAGTTCCAGGCGCCCGCGTTTCCGATGCCCCAGTTGCCGGTGCCGGCGTTGCCGATGCCGACGTTGCCGGTGCCGGAGTTGAACACGCCGACGTTGTTGCTGCCGGAGTTGAATAGGCCGATGTTGCCGGTGCCGGTGTTGAGGGCGCCGAATCCGATTTGGTGTTCGCCGGTGAGACCGATGCCGATGTTGCCGGTGCCGGTGTTTCCCAGGCCGACATTGCCGATGCCGTCATTGCCGAAACCGAGATTGTCGTTGCCCGCGTTGCCGAATCCGACGTTATGGTCGCCGCGATTGGCCGGGCCGAAATTGTGGCTGCCCAGGTTGCCGGAGCCGACGTTATGGCTGCCGAGGTTGCCCGAGCCGACATTGAAACCGCCGAGGTTTGCGCTGCCGATGTTGACGTTGCCGAGGTTTGCGCTGCCGAGGTTGGTGCTGCCGACGTTTCCGCTGCCCTGGTTGACGTTGCCGAGGTTGGCGTTACCGAAATTCAGCGTGCCGCTGTCGGCGAACCCGAAGTTGATGCGCCACGGCCCTCCGAGGATCCCCGACATCTGGCTTCCGGTGTTTGCCACACCCGACAGATGGGCCGCGGTGGCGAGACTCAACGTGCTCGTGTTGAGAACGCCCGACATGGTGTTTCCGGTATTCACCAGGCCCGACTCCAGCCCTCCGGCATTGAAATATCCGGAGTTGCCCAAGGGTCCGGTAGCGAAATTCAGGAACCCCGAATTGTTGGAGCCAGCGTTGCCGAAGCCCGACGCGCTGCCGGAGCCGCTGTTGTAGAACCCCGATGACGGCATGCTCGTCGTGTTGCCGAAGCCCGGGCCCCATCCTTGGTAGTCACCCCGCCAGAAGAGTCCGCTGCTGTAGTCGCCCGAGATCAGAGCGCCGGTATTGACGTTGCCCGAGTTGGCGACACCGGTGTTGTAGCTGCCGTCGTTGAAATAGCCGGTGTTGTAGTTGCCGGTGTTGAAGCCGCCGGTGTTGGAGACGCCCGGGTTATAGAAGCCGGTGTTGTAATTACCCGGATTGGCCATCCCGGTGTTGGCGGTTCCGGAATTGAACAAACCGGTATTAACGCTGCCGGCATTGCCCAAGCCGGTGTTGTAGTTGCCGGAGTTTCCGATGCCGAAGTTCCCGGAGCCTGAATTTCCGATACCAATGTTTCCGGTGCCGGTGTTGAATAGGCCGATATTGCCGGTGCCGGTGTTGAGCGCGCCGAATCCGACCTGATGGTTGCCGGTCAGTCCGATGCCGATGTTGCCGGTGCCCGTGTTTCCGAAGCCGGCGTTGCCGTCTCCGGTGTTGCCCAGACCGAAGTTGTTGCTGCCCGTATTGCCCAGACCGATATTGTTGAGGCCCGCCGTTGCCAGTGGTCCGGAATTTCTGAAGCCGGCGTTGTTGCTGCCGACGTTGGCGCTGCCGATGTTGGCGCTGCCGGTGTTTCCGGACCCGATGTTGGCGTTGCCGATGTTCGCGTTGCCGACGTTGCCGTCGCCGACGTTCGCCAAGCCGAGGTTCTGCAATGCGCCGGCGAGCGCTGCCCGGGCTCCCGTCGGGATGAACGGTGTCAACGCGGCGGCGGCGGTCGAAGCCCCGGCGTGGTAGTCGAACATCGCGGCTACGTCCTGGGCCCACATCTGTTCGTACTGACTCTCGGCCGCGGCGATCGCCGGCGCGTTTTGCCCCAACAGGTTCGAGCGCACCAGCGAGACAAATTGGGCGCGGTTGGCCGCGATCAGCGTGGGATGCACCGTTGCTGCCTGCGCGGCTTCGAACGCGGCGGCCGCGAGCGTGACTTGGCCGGCTGTTTGGTCAGCTTGGCCCGCCGCAGCGCTCAGCCAGCCCAGATAGGGCAAGGCCGCGTCCGCCATTGCCGCGGCCGCGGGACCTTGCCAGGCGGAACCGGTCAGCGACGAGGTCAGCAAGGCGAACGACGCGGCCGACGAGCTCAGCTCCGTCGCCAGGCCCGCCCATGCGGCCGCCGCCTGCAACATCGGTTGCAAGCCGGCGCCCAGGTACAAACGCACCGAATTGATCTCCGGGGGCAGCAGCGCGAAATCCATTTCACTTCCTCAACTACGTCCGAGGCCGTGCCGCGGGGAATCAGCCGATGGGCCGCACGCTGATGCCGCCACGCAGCGCGTGGTCGTTCGGTCTCCGTCGTTTGCCGAGAAGGCGCTGCTTAACCCACCTGACCAGCGCATTCCCGCTTATGACGCCACGTTATGGACGGAACACATCTGCGTCTAGCAGAAGGTTGCGAATAGAGACTTGCATTCACTGCAACGATCCGTCTGCCCCTGCGTCCCCGAACTGCAGCCCGCTGGCGATAGGTGATCCTGTCGGACGCAGCCCGGCGGCGTCTGTTGCGCCGATCAGAAGCCGATGCATCGTCTGTACCCCAGCTGCGGCGCCTTCTACTTGCGTCAGACGCAAGACTGTGCACTGAAGCTTCTGCTAGACGCTGCTACCTCTCCTGCATAGCGTCATCCGCTGAGCGCGACGGACTTTCGGTCGCCCCCGGACGCTGAGAGGTAGGCCGAATGTCGTTCGTAAGCGTTTCGTCCGAGGCCGTGGCGGCCGCCGCATCGGATCTGACACCGATTGGTTCGGCGATCGGGGAGGCCCATCTGGCGGCAGTGGCGCCGACGACCATGCTGGCCGCTGCTGGCAGCGACGAGGTGTCGACGGCCGCTGCGGCATTGTTTTCCGGTTACGGGTGGGAATTCCAGGCGGTCGCCCGGCAGGCAGTGCTGTTTCATGAGCGGTTTGTGCAGGCGCTGAATGCGGGTGCGGCGGCTTATGGGAGCGCGGAGGCGGTTAATGCCGGGCCGTTGCAGAAGTTGCTGGATGTGATCAACGCACCGACGCAGGCGCTGGTTGGACGTCCGCTGATCGGCAACGGTGCCGACGGGGCGCCGGGTACTGGTGCCAGCGGCGGGGCCGGCGGGCTGCTGGTGGGCAATGGCGGCAACGGCGGCTCGGGAGCAGCGGGCCAAGATGGTGGCACCGGCGGGCCCGGCGGGCTGATCGGCAATGGCGGCAACGGCGGAGCCGGCGGACTGGCAGCGGCCGGCGGCAACGGCGGGGCCGGCGGCTGGTTGTGGGGCAGCGGCGGCTCCGGTGGGGTGGGCGGGGCCGGCGGTGTGGGCGGCCAGGGCGGGTCGGCGGTGTTGCTAGGCGCTGGCGGTGGCGGCGGGAACGGCGGAGCCGGCGCGGCGGCCGGAAGCGGCGGTGCGGGTGGGCTGCTGTACGGCAACGGCGGCAACGGGGGTCGCGGTGGAGTCGGCGGGCTTGATGCCCACGGTCGTCCGATTGTCGGTGGCGCCAGTGGTGATGGCGGGTCGGCGGTGGGATTGTTCGGCCGAGGCGGGGCCGGCGGGGCCGGATCGGTGGGCATGGCCGGGGGGCAAGGCGGTAGCGGTGGCCTGGTGTGGGGCGATGGTGGTGTTGGCGGGGCCGGTGGGGCCGGCGCAGGTGGTGGTCACGGCGGCGCCGGTGGCGGGCTGATCGGCAACGGAGGCGACGGCGGCCAGGGCGGGTCGGCCATGGCGGGCGTCCATGGCGATAGCCCCGGGCGGGGTGGCGACGGCGGCAATGCCGCCGGTCTGATCGGCTCGGGCGGCAACGGCGGTCAGGGCGGCGCCGGCATCGTCGGGGCGAACGCCGTTAACCCCGCGGCCGTCGCCAACCCGGCGACCGGACCGGCCGGGCAAAGCTACGGCGGCACCGGTCAGCCGCCCCCGCCCAATCCGGCCGTCGGCGGCAACGGCGCGGCAGGACCTCAGGGCGGTAACGGCCAAGACGGCGGCAACGGCGGCGCGGGTGGCGACGTGTCCGCACCGGGCTACGGCGCTCCGGGCACCCAAGGCGGTAATGGGGGCGACGGCGGTCCTGGTGGTCCTGGCGGTGGCAACGGCGGCGCCGGAGGGGCCGGTGGCACCGGGAGCACCGACGGGATCGGCTCGTACGGCAACGGTGGCAACGGTGGTAATGGAGGCAACGGCAGCGGACCGGGCGGTGCCGGTGGTGCCGGTGGTGCCGGTGGCTCCAGCGTGGGGTCCCAAGGAGCCGCTTACGCCGGTGTCGGAGGTAACGGCGGCGACGGTGCCCCAAGCGGCGTGGCCGCGGGCGCCGGTGGTAACGGCGGTGCGGGCGGCAACGGCGGCAATGCCGGCCTGCTGCTGGGCGACGGGGGCGCGGGCGGGGCCGGTGGCGTCGGGGGTATCGGCGGCACCGGCGCCCCCGGTGGAGCCGGTGGTGAGGGCGGGGCCGGTGGCACCGCCAACGGAGACTGGGCAGCTCATGGTTACCCGCAGGACAGCCAGGACACTGTCTCCGGTGGTCATGGCGGTGACGGCGGCGATTCACTGTCCAACGGCGGCGCCGGCGGTGCCGGCGGCGCCGGCGGCAACGGCGGTAATGGCGGCCGCCTCGTCGGCGTCGGTGGCGCCGGTGGCGGCAGCGGCAGCGGCGGCGCCGGTGGTAGCGGCGGTACCGGCGGGGCCGGCGGCGCGGGTGGCCAAGGCGGCAACGCTGAAGGCGGGACCCCCGACGTCCTGGGCGGTAACGGCGGCGACGGCGGTAACGGCGGGGACGGTGGCACCGGCGGTAACGGTGGCACGGCTGGGACCACCGCAGGCACCGGCGGGTCCGGGGGATTGATCGGGATGGCCGGCAGCGCGGGCGACCGCGGCGTAGGCGGGGCCGGCGGCCCAGGCGGTCCCGGTGGTGCCTACGGTCCCGGCGGCGCGGGCGGTACGGGATTCCTGTCGGGCAGTGCGGGCGCCAATGGCAGCGTCGGCAACGACGGCGCTGCGGGACAACACGGCTGATCTTCGTCGCTTGTGCGCGGCGCAACGGTCCGTTCGCAAACTACCGCAAGGCGCCGGTAGTCGGCCCATGTGGCTTCAAGCATTTGGCCGAGGGACCGGGCAGCTGCGGATTACCTTTCATGGCAACGGTGTTGCGCATGTAGCCTCGGTTAGCTGCCCCACAGGTGTGGCACCCGAGGTAGCCGCGGCGCGGGGCCGTATGCCAGCGCCGACGCGCTGCGGGGTGGGGCCCACAAGCGCAAGCCGTGGGCCCATGACGTCGCTGGCTGGCACACCGAGCTCTACGTCGACGCTGCGCGATTGCCCGAACTTGTCCCGCAGTTGGCCCGCCTGCTCCCGGATCAGCATTGATCATCTAGGCTTGTCGGCGGCCGGGCTGCCTCGGCTGCTTGATGCGGTCGATCGCGGAATACGAGTCAAAGCAACGGGATTCGGGCGTTTAAGCCTCAACGTTGCCGATGCGCTGCGCCGCATCGACGCCGTCAACCCTCAGGCCCTGATGTTCGGCACCGACCTGCCCGGCACCCGGGCGCCTCGCGCGTTCACAGCAGAAGACCTCGACGTGATCAGCGACACTCTGGGAGATGACGCCTCGCAACGGCTCAGCGACAACGCCCGATCCTGGTATCGAATCTGACGCACGGGAAGGGTTGCGGCGCTGTGCATTACCCAAGCATGCGTGAGACGCAACGGTGTGTTCGCAATCTTTTGCTAGACCACGGCGGCCGTGCTGCTTAGCGTCGTGTGTGACCGAGGTCACCCTGGCCTGGCTGGTGCGTTATTGGCTTTGTTTGCAACGGCTTTGGCCATGTACAGGAGTGCGCCTTCGGTCCCGCATTGGTCGGAGGTATGGCGATGTCGTTGGTAAGCGTGGCGCCCGAGGTGGTCGCGGCGGTGGCCTCAGATGTGGCGCGAATGGGCTCGTTGATCGGAGACGCCAATCTGGCGGCAGCAGGGCCGACCACCCTACTGGCCGCCGCTGGTGCCGACGAGGTCTCCGCAGCCATCGCGACGCTGTTCTCCGGCCACGCTCGGGAGTTTCAGGCGGTCAGCCGGCAGGCGGCACTGTTTCATGACCAGTTTGTGCACGCGTTGAGTACCGGCGCGCTGATGTATGCCAGTGCTGAGTCGATCAATGCTGACCCGCTGCAGGGACTTTTCAACATGGTGAACGCGCCCACCCAGGCGCTATTGGGGCGCCCGTTGATCGGCAACGGTGTTGACGGGACGCCGGGAACCGGGGCTAACGGCGGTGCGGGTGGGTTGTTGTTCGGTAACGGCGGAGCCGGTGGGTCAGGCGCTGCGGGGCAAGACGGCGGCGCCGGCGGGGCGGCCGGGCTGATCGGCAATGGCGGGATCGGGGGTGCCGGCGGCGCGGGTGCAGCGGGCGGCACTGGTGGTGCCGGAGGGTGGTTGTGGGGCAACGGCGGCGGCGGCGGGGCCGGGGGGGCGGGGGGGGGGGGGGGGACCTCCCCGCCGGGGGGGCCGGGGGGGGCCCGGGGGAATGGGGGGGGGGGGTTTCGGGCCCGGGGGGGGGGGGGGGGGCGGGGGGGGGGGGGGGGGGGGGGAGGGGGGGGGGGGGGGGGGGGGGTGGGGGGGGGGGGGGGAGTGGGGAGAGGGTGGGGGTGAGGTGGAGTAGTGGGG
>NZ_MWQA01000001.1:3679891-3973192 GCF_002086915.1 Mycobacterium persicum
ATTCCGGTGCCCGTGCAGATACCGGTGCCCCCGATCTTTGGTCCCGGCGGTGGGGGCGGCTTCCCGGGCGGCGGCGATGACGACGATCATGGCGGCGGCCGCGGCGGCGGCCGCGGTGGCGGCCACGGGCACGGTCGCGGCGGTTTCAACATCCCGTTTATCCCCGGCCTCTGATTTCGCCGGGTAGCTGTCACCTGTCGTTCAGCGCCACGATGTGGTCTGCTCATCGCGGGCACCTACACACGGTGGTGTGAGATGTACCGTCTTCGGCACCGGTTACCTGGGTGCCACCCACGCCGTCGGAATGGCGGAATTGGGACACGAGGTCCTGGGGGTGGATATCGATCCCGGCAAGGTTGCCAAATTGGCCGGCGGCGATATTCCATTCTACGAGCCCGGTTTGCGAAAGCTGTTGACCGACAATCTGACTGCTGGCCGGCTGCAATTCACCACCGACTACGACCTGGCCGCCGACTTCGCCGACGTGCACTTCCTCGGCGTCGGCACACCGCAGAAGAGAGGCGAATACGGCGCGGACCTCCGTCACGTGCACTCCGTCATCGACGCGCTGGTGCCGCGTCTGAGCAGGGCGTCGGTCCTCATCGGCAAGTCGACGGTCCCGGTGGGTACTGCTGCCGAACTGGGGCGCCGGGCCGCGGCCCTGAGTCCCCGGAATGCGACCGTCGAAGTCGCGTGGAATCCGGAATTCCTGCGCGAGGGATTCGCGGTCCAGGACACGTTGCACCCGGACCGCATAGTCCTTGGCGTACAGGATGATTCGACGCGGGCAGAGGCGGCGGTTCGCGAGCTGTACGGCCCGCTGCTGCAGGCGGGCGTGCCGTTTCTGGTGACTGACCTGCAGACCGCCGAGCTGGTCAAGGTATCTGCGAATGCCTTTCTGGCAACCAAGATCTCGTTCATCAATGCGATTTCGGAGGTGTGCGAGGCCGCAGCCGCCGACGTCAGCCTGCTGGCCGACGCGCTCGGGTACGACCCGCGCATCGGACGCCAATGCCTCACCGCCGGTTTGGGTTTCGGAGGCGGATGCCTGCCCAAGGACATCCGCGCATTCATGGCTCGCGCCGGCGAACTCGGCGCCAACCAGGCACTGACGTTCCTGCGCGAAGTAGACAGCATCAACATGCGCCGGCGCACTCGCATGGTCGAGCTGGCCGCAATAGCGTGCGGCGGTTCGCTGCTGGGCGCCAACATCGCGGTGCTCGGCGCGGCGTTCAAGCCCGAATCCGACGACGTGCGAGATTCGCCGGCACTCAACGTCGCGGGCCAGCTGCAGCTCAACGGTGCCGCGGTCAACGTGTACGACCCGAAGGCCCTCGACAATGCGCATCGAGTGTTCCCCACCCTGAACTACGCGGTCTCGGTTGCGGAGGCATGCGAGCGCGCCGACGCCGTGCTGGTGCTCACCGAATGGCGTGAGTTCGTCGACCTGGACCCCGACGACCTGGCCGACAGGGTGCGGGCCCGTGTCATTGTCGACGGTCGCAATTGCCTCGACGTCTCCCGGTGGGAGCGCTCGGGCTGGCGGGTGTTCCGCCTCGGTGCCCGGCTGCCGATGGGTGACACTCAGAACGGCGCTTGAGCCAGATCGCCGGTTCCTCGCGGTGACCGCCGTGGCCGGTGCGTGCGGATCAACCGTCGCCGCGTATTATGCAGTTCCAATGAACGATGGAATATCAGTATTCCACTGAGTCTTGGAGCAGCTGAATGGCCGGACAGTCGAATCGCAAGGCGGCGCTACTGGAGCAGATCGCGCGGGTGGGCAAGGCGCTGGGTAACGGCCGGCGTTTGCAGATCCTCGACCTACTCGCCCAGGGTGAACGCACGGTCGAGGCGATCGCGACTGCGACCGGGATGAACCTGACTACGGCATCCGCAAATCTGCAGGCGCTCAAGAGCGGCGGCCTGGTCGAGGCTCGTCGCGACGGGACCCGCCAGTACTACCGGCTCGCCGGGGACGACGTGGCGAGGCTGTTCGCGTTGGTGCAAGTCGTCGCCGATGAGCATCTGGCGGACGTGGCAGTCGCGGCCGCCGCAGTGTTGGGCTCACCCGAGGATGCGATCACCCGCGAAGAGCTGCTGCGCCGGCAGAACTCCGGCCAGGTAACGCTTGTCGATGTGCGACCGCACGAGGAATACCGGGCCGGCCATATCCCGGGCGCCATCAATATCCCGGTAGCCGAGCTGGCCGATCGGCTCGCCGAACTTCCGGCCGACTGCGACATCGTCGCCTACTGCCGTGGTGCCTATTGCGTCATGGCCCCCGACGCAATCCGTATTGCTCGCGGCGCGGGCCGCGCGGCGATGCGTCTCGACGACGGAATGCTCGAATGGCGGTTGGCCGGACTGCCGGTGGCCGAAGGGGCGGCAGTCCGAAGCCCATAGCGCTGCCCCGACATTGATGCGGATTACCGGGTTGCTGTCCCCGGCCTACGGCGTTGCTTGCGCAGCAGCAGCCCGGGAATGAGCATGGGCACCCGGTTGCGGTATCGCCGGTAGTCATCGCCCAGCGACCGGCTCAGGTCATGCTCTTCGAGAGGCAGGGCGACCAGGATGTAACCGGTCGTCATTACCGCAAACAGCAGATGGCCGGCGGTCATCGTGGGCGTTGCCCAGAATGCCACGATGAACCCCAACATAATCGGGTGCCGCACCAACCGGTAGAGCATCGTGCTGCGGAATTCGAGGTGGGTGTAGGTCCGTTCCCGCGCGGCCAGATAGACCTGCCGCAGGCCGAACAGGTCGAAATGGTTGATCATGAAGGTCGACGTGAACGCGATGACCCAGCCCAGCCAAAACAGCCCCTGCACAAGCAGTTTCGCCGGCGGCCAACTAACGGCCCAGATGACGGCAGGCATCGCTCGCCATTGCCAGAACAACAGCAACAACAGCAGGCTCGACAACAGCACGTAAGTGCTGCGCTCCACCGTCGCCGGCACGACTCGGGTCCACCGCGACTTGAACCACGGGCGCGCCATCACGCTGTGTTGCACCGCGAATAGCCCTAACAGAACGATATCGACCACAACCGCCTCGGACGTGGACGCTGTGATGCCGTTGTCTACGGTGCGCGGTACGAGCAGATTGCCGACGAAACCGATCGCGTAAAGGAATGCCGCTACGAAGATCAGGTAGCAGATCGCTCCGTATCCGACTACCAGTACCCGTCTCATGTTTGCCCTCCTGGTTTCGTGGTGCTGCGACGGTCTTGCGCTTTCCAGGGCACGTGGATGCCGGCTCGCCGTGAAACCAGGCGCCTCCCGTGCGGGCGGTTCGTGAAGTGACGTTTGACCTGGTGAGCAGTGGTCACCAGGTCACTATAATCCACTAATCTATAATTCAATAGAGTACTGACAGAGACTTGGCCAGCCCGGCCGGATCGGCCCTACCGGCTGCAACAGAAGGGACGCGGTATGTTCTTCGCCGGGCAGCCGGAGCTGGCCGTGGAGCAGCACGAACACTGGCAGGACACCTACCGGGCGCATCCGGCGATGTACGGGTTGGGCCCGTCGCTGCCGGCCGGGTATGCACTCGAGGTCTTCCAGAGTGCCGGGGGCAGCAGGGTGCTGGAATTGGCGGCCGGCCAGGGCCGGGACAGCCTTCATTTCGCCCGCGCGGGTTTGCAGGTGCTGGCCACCGATTTCAGCGATGTTGCGGTTGCGCAGCTGCGCCGAACCGCGCACTCGCAGGGCCTGGATGGTCGGGTGCGGGCACTCGTGCACGACTTGCGCGCGCCACTGCCCGTCGAGATCGGGTCCTTTGATGCCGTCTTTGCCCACATGGCGTTATGTATGGCACTGTCCACCAAGGAAATTCATGCGGTTGTCGCCGAGGTCCGGCGGGTGCTGAAGCCGGGCGGGAAGTTCGTCTACACCGTTCGGCACACCGGCGATAAGCACTACGGCATGGGCCAGTGTCATGGCGACGACATCTTCGAGTGCGGCGGGTTCGCCGTACATTTCTTCTCCCGCGAACTGGTCGACAGCCTGGTCGCCGACTGGATACTCGACGACGTACACGCCTTCGAAGAAGGCGAATTGCCCAGGCGGCTGTGGTGCGTCACCGTCGCCAAGCCGAAGTAGTGCCGGTCTTTAGACCAATGCGCCGTCACGTTGCGGGGTAAGCCGCAGGCGTGCCCCATGTTTGGGGACGGTCGTGATGTTGCGGACCAGCGGACTCTCGCCATTTGTCGGTCCCGACGCGGTGATGGTGAACTGGCGAAAAATCTCTTGCAGGACAGCGGCGCCTTCGGTCAGCGCGAATCCGGAGCCCAGGCAGCGGCGCACACCCCCGCCGAAGGGGAGCCAGGTGTTCGGCGCCACGCTGCCGTCGAGGAATCGGCTGGGACGGAACTCAGTGGGCTCGGGGTGTGATTCCGCGTTGGCATGAGCCAGCAGGATCGACGTGTTGACTACCGTGTCCGCCGGCAGCCGCCATCCGCCGATCTGGGAGGGTTCGGTGAGTTTGCGTGCCGTAGAGGCGATTACGGTGTGTCGGCGCATCCCCTCTTTGAACACCGCCGTCAAGAAGCCGTCATCACCGCCAGCGGCGGCCGCCACGACCTGGCTTTGGATCCCGGGGTTGCGGGCAAGTTCCCACAGTGTCCAGGACAAGGCCGCGGCTGTCGTCTCATGCCCAGCCAGCAGCAGCGTGATCAGCTGATCGCGAAGCTCCGCATCGGTCAGCGGCGTGGTGGCCGCGTCGTCGGTCTGTAGCAGCCGCGACAACACGTCGGTACGGACTTGGAGATCGGAAGCACTTTGGCGGGAGGCGATTTCGCGGTAGAGGAGCTCGTCGATCCGGCGCTGGTTGGCCAAGAAACGCTTCCACGGGTTGACGTGCTTGAGCGACGGATAGCGAAGCACGGCCAGGATCAATGGGTGGATGTCGACAATGTCCGGCAGCCGAGTGGTCAACTCCGCCTTGACTTCTGGGTCGGTGACCCCGAATACGACCCGCAGAATGACGTCGAGGGTGAGTGCGTTCATGCAATCGAGGCTGTTGATGTGAGCATCGGCGGGCCATCGCGCGATATGTTCGCGCGCAACGGAAGGGATCATGTCGCGGGATCCGCGCAGCGCGGCCCGACTGAACGCCGGCATCAGCAGCGAACGCAGCCGCGCGTGCTCGGCTTCGTCGGTGGTCAGCACCGAGTGCTCTCCCATGACAAAGCCGAGAATCTGGTTGCCTTCGCCGGCGTGCAGCGTCCTGGGGTTGGCCGAGAATATCTCCTTGATGTGCTCGGGACGCGTGAAGACCACCAGGTGGTCGGCATACGGCGGCACGCGCAGCGAGAAGACGTCTCCGTACTTGCGGTGCATCGCCGGCAGGAACCATTCCCGAAACTTCAGGTACAGCACGCTTTGGACGAGGCGGGGGAGCCGCGGTCCTGGTGGCAGGCTCGCGGTCGCGGTGTCGCCGTTGAACGCTCCCATAAACCGGACAACCCTGTTTGCCATCACGCTCCCGCGTCAGTTAAACAAATGTTTGATGTAAACGAATGCTTATCACGGTAAGCTGCGGCTGTGCAACAGCCGCGCACCAACCGCGACAAACTCCTCGACGGCGCCCTCGCCTGCCTACGGGAACGCGGTTACGGAAATACCAGCTCGCGTGACATTGCCCGCGCCGCGGGGGTGAACGTCGCGTCGATCAACTATCACTTCGGGGGTAAGGAGGCTCTGCTCGACGACGCGCTCAGCAGGTGCTTTTCGACGTGGAACGAGCGGGTCCGGGAGGCGTTCGATCAATCGGCGGCGACCGGTCCTTCCGGACAGATCCGCGCTGTCCTGGAGGCGACCGTCGACTCGTTTGAGCAGATCCGTCCCGCCGTGTATGCCTGTGTCGAGTCGTACGCGCCGGCGTTGCGCTCGGAGGGGCTACGAGAGCGCCTTGCTGCTGGATATGCAGAAGTGCGCCAACATTCAGTGGATCTGGCTCGCACCGCCCTCGCCGGCTCCGATGTCGAACCGCCCGAGAACCTGCCCGCCATCGTCTCGGTATTGATGGCCGTCATCGACGGCTTGATGATCCAGTGGATTGCCGACCCGGCGGCCACCCCTCGATCGGCCGATGTTCTGCGAGCACTCACCGACATCGGCGCCGTCGCGTCCCAGTCGTCGTGAATCGCACCCTCGACGCTTATTCCTGAACGCATGATCGACGGCCCAACCGGATGACCCTTGCCGGAACTCCGCACTGTATCTACTATTCCATAGATATTTAGAACACGTGAGGAACGAGCCGCGCGGACTGCTCGTCGGGCACGAGATGGGCAACGTGTCGACCGGAAGGGAACCAACATCATGAGTAAGACGATTGTCATCCTTGGGGCCGGTGTCGGGGGTCTCACCACCGCCGACACCCTTCGTCAGCTGCTGCCGTCCGATGATCGGGTCATATTGGTGGACAAGAGCTTTGACGGAGCCCTCGGCCTTTCGCTGCTCTGGGTGCTACGGGGATGGCGCCGGCCCGACGAAGTCTGCTTCCGCGCGACCCCGACGTCGCTACCCGGCGTCGAGCTGGTCACAGCTACCGTGGATCGCATCGACGTCGGCACCCGTGCGGTGCACACCAGCAACGGTGTCCTCGGCTACGACGCGTTGGTGATCGCCTTGGGTGCCACGCTCGACGAGGCGGCGGTACCCGGATTGGCGCAGGCACTCCAGGCCGGCGTCGCGGGCCAGTTCTACACGCTTGACGGGGCGACGGAACTGCACGGAAAGGTCGACGCGCTGGACCGCGGCCGGATCGTGGTGCTGGTGGCAACGGTGCCGTTCAAGTGCCCGGCCGCGCCGTTCGAGGCGGCGTTCCTCATGGCTGCCCAACTCGGCGACCGTTTCGCCAACGGCACCGTACACATCGACACCTTCACCCCCGATCCGCTGCCGATGCCCGTCGCAGGACCCGAGGTCGGCCAGGCTCTGGTGACGATGCTCGAGGATTGTGGCATCGGTTTTCACGCCCGCAAGTCCGTCACCGCAGTCAACGCGGTGGAACGGACGTTGCAATTCGGTGATGGCACGATCGAGCCATTCGACCTGCTTGCGGTGGTTCCGCCGCATGCGCCGTCGGCCGCGGCGCGATCAGCCGGGCTCAGTGAATCTGGGTGGATACCGGTGGACCCGCAGACGCTGTCCACTAGGGTCGACGGCGTGTGGGCTCTCGGTGACGCGACTGTGCTTACTTTGCCGAATGGCAAGCCGCTGCCCAAGGCGGCGGTGTTCGCCCAATCCCAGGCTGGAGTCGTCGCGCACGCCGTCGCTCGCCATCTCGGCTACGACGTGCCGGAGCGTCTGTTCACCGGCGAGGGTGCCTGCTACGTCGAGACCGGTGATCACCGGGCCGCCAAGGGCGCGGGCAACTTCCTGCGCGCTCCGGCACCTTCGGTGACCTTGTACCCGCCCTCGGTGGCATTCCACGACGAGAAAGTTGCCCAAGAAAGGGCCTGGCTGGGCCGCTGGAATACGCTAACGTCGGCACGGTGACCGACGGCCAAGAGGGTTACCCGCTGGTTGCGCCAAAGGACTTCGACGCGCCTTCGGTGTTCCGCCCCGCAAATCTGCTGCGCGAGGCTCGCCGTCAAAAGTCGTTGCCGGACAATCCTGTTCCGGCGGTGTGCGTTCTGGATCCCGACGGAGACGTAGTACGGCACCTGGCCCGGGCCGGGAACGGATATCGCCACCCGGGCTGGGCCTGCTACCACACCGAGATGTGGGTCGTCGAGGTCGACGGGCTCGAAATCGGGGTTGTCGGAATGGCTGTCGGCGCGCCGTTCGCGGTGTTAGTCGCCGAACAGTTGTCCGTATCCGGCGCATCATTGCTCGTGAGCATCACGTCCGCGGGACGCATCAGCGGCACCGAGACACCGCCCTATTTCGTGCTCATCGAGCGGGCGCTTCGCGACGAAGGAACCAGCGCGCACTACGTCGCACCCGGTGAATGGAGCTATCTGGCTGCGGGGCTCAAAGACAAGCTCCGAAATGCCTTCGACCAGAACGGTATCCACGTGGTGGCAGGAAGTTCTTGGACGACCGATGCTCCTTACCGCGAAACGGCACTGGCCATCAAGGAAGCGGAGCGGCGCGGAATCGCATGCGTCGAGATGGAGGCAGCAGCGCTGTACGCCTACGCAGCTGCGGCAGGCCGGAATGTTGTCTGCCTGGCGCAGATCACGAACACCATGGCCGTTGACGGCGACGACTTCGAAAAGGGCAGCGACAACGGGGTCAACCTTTCGCTCGCGGTGGCCTCTGCCGTCGCGACGGCGATCCTTGGCTCGCCGTAGGTCTGACGTTTCTTTCGGCGTTGCGGCTGCTTGAACAACAGTGCCGCTTCCAAGAATTCGTCAAGCATCCGTGCAGCGGTGGCCACGAGAATCGTTCTCGTCAACCAAGCGGCCGCGGCGGCCAGCCAACGAGATGGGTACCGAACATGACCAACGACCGCCAGGCGACTGCGTTTCCCCGGGCTGAGTCTGTGAGCCCGCTGGCGATCAACGGCTTTGCGATCGCGGCGCTGGTGACGAGTGTGCTGGGCTTGCTGTATGTGAGCATTCCCCTCGGAATCGTCGCGCTCTACCAGATCGCCCACCGCCGGCAGCAGGGTCGTGAACTTGCGATAGCCGCACTGGTGATCTCCGCATGGTGGCTGTCTTCCCTTGTCGCGATTGCCGTCGCAATACTCCTCGTGTGGCTTACGCGTCCGGTTCGCCAACCGCGCTGAGCTCATGCCTCGAGCGCCTCGGCACTCGGGGCGCTATGACCGAACTCCGCGCCGCGGATAACTTCGGGCCGCGAGTAGCGTGACCGCCGTGGATTACCCGTCGGCATATCTTGACCAGACCCGCGAATTTGGTGACCTCGTCCGCAACGCCGACCAATCGACGCCGGTGCCGAGTTGTCCGGGCTGGAACGTCGGACAGCTGTTCCGCCACGTCGGGCGTGGCGACCGCTGGGCGGCGCAGATAGTGCGCGATCGACTGGACAGCTTCTTGGACCCGCGCAGTGTCGAAGAGGGAAAGCCGCCACCGGATATGGACGACGCCATCGCCTGGCTGCGCGGTGGAGCGCAGCGTCTCGTCGATGCCGTCGAGCAGACCGGTACGGAAACGCCGGTGTGGACATTTCTCGGTCGTAGGCCGGCGGGCTGGTGGATCCGGCGTCGGCTGCACGAGGTGGCGGTGCATCGCGTTGATGCGGCAATCGCCATCGGGAGCGAATTCACGCTGCAACCGGACATCGCAGCCGACGGAATCAGTGAATTTCTGGAGCGCATCGCGATCCAGGCCGGGGGCGCCGGTGCTGCTCTGCCGCTGCAGGCCGGCGACACCTTACATCTGCACGCCACCGATCCGGGGCTGGGTGCCGCGGGGGAATGGACGGTCGGCGTCGACGAGGGCCGGATCACGTGGTCCCACGAGCACGGCAAGGGAACGGTGGCGCTTCGCGGCAGTGCCGCCGAGCTGCTGCTGGCGATGGTGCGCCGAGTTCCGGTCGCCGACACCGGTATCGAGGTGTTCGGTGATGATGCCGTGTGGCGGAAATGGCTGGATGGCACGCCTCTTTAGACTGGCAGACCATGACCACTTCGGAGATCGCCACGGTGTTGGCTTGGCACGACGCGTTGAATGCCGGTGATGTGGAGACGTTGGTGTCGTTGTCCAGTGACGATATCGACATCGGTGATGCGCATGGGGCGGTGCAGGGTCATGAGGCGCTACGCCGATGGGCCGGCTCGGTCGTGGTGGCGGCGGAGCTAGGGCAGATGTATGTGCACGACGGCGTCGTGGTCGTCGAACAGGAGATCACCGACCGTGACGATCCCGGGGCCGTCAGGACCGCCGCGTCGGCATTCCGCGTGGTACGTGACCATGTCACCGCGGTCTTTCGTCATGACGACTTGGCCTCGGCGCTGGCGGCCACCGAACTCACCGACGACGACCTGGTGGACTGAGGAGCCGCTGATGCGCGGAATCATCTTGGCCGGTGGTTCGGGGACCCGGTTGTATCCGATCACCATGGGGATCAGCAAGCAGCTGTTGCCGGTCTATGACAAGCCGATGATCTACTATCCGTTGACCACGCTGATGATGGCCGGTATCCGCGATATTCAGGTGATCACGACGGCTCATGATGCGCCGGGGTTTCATCGTCTGCTCGGCGACGGCAGGAACTTTGGGGTCAATATCAGCTATGCGACTCAGGGTCGGCCCGAGGGACTGGCGCAGGCGTTTGTGATCGGTGCTGATCACATCGGTACTGATTCGGTGGGTTTGGTATTGGGAGACAACATCTTTTATGGTCCCGGGCTGGGGACTAGTCTGAGCCGATTCCAATCCGTCAGTGGTGGGGCGATTTTCGCGTATTGGGTGGCCAACCCGTCGGCATACGGAGTGGTCGAGTTCGGTGCCGATGGCATCGCGTTGTCGTTGGAGGAGAAACCGGCCACCCCGAAGTCGCATTATGCGGTGCCGGGGCTGTATTTCTACGACAACGACGTGATCGAGATCGCCAGGGGGTTGAAGAAGTCGGCCCGCGGGGAGTACGAGATCACCGAGGTCAACCAGGTCTATCTCGACCAGGGCCGGTTGGCGGTGGAGGTGCTGGCCCGGGGCACGGCGTGGCTGGACACCGGGACATTCGACTCGCTGCTGGATGCCGCCGATTTCGTCCGGACGCTGGAACGTCGGCAGGGACTCAAGGTCAGCATTCCCGAGGAAGTGGCGTGGCGTCTGGGCTGGATCGACGATGAGCAACTGGCACGGCATGCGCGCAGCCTGACCAAGTCCGGATACGGTAGCTACTTACTGGATTTGTTGGAACGCAACTGATTTCGGTCAACTCCGCGCATGACTTGCCGGCAACAGGCGGCGCACAATTTGCTCGCCTCACTCGGAAATTTTCATGGGGAGCAGGAGTGCCGCGGTCAACGATGTGCTCTTGCGCGGGCGTGGCTGCCCGTCGGCTCCGGTCAAACCTCCTGTGATGGTAGGCGTTCGGGGGATATCTCCCGTGCTCACCGAATCGGCGGTCATGCCGGCTGTATCGAGTGTGCAGTCAGGGCTTTGACTGTGTATGTAGGGCGGGAACCGCCGCGATCGGCCGCCCCGACGGCACTGTCGGCGCCGTCGGAGCACAGTCGACGCCGCCAGCGCACAGTCGGCGCCGCTTGCAGCGACAAGCCACGGCCGGTGCAACGGATTTGTCGCGCGTAGCCGGGCACAACGGATACCCGGACCATTCAGATGGCTCATGTGACTGACGTGATCAGTCGCCGGCGCGCAACGGCGGCCGGCGCGGCCGCACCCGCAACCCCGGGCCGGCGGTGCGGACGAGGCCGCAGTGCGCCGCGGTGAGTTCACAAAGGCCCAGTGCCGCAGGATAACTCGTAACCCACCGCCGGTCCGCGGCACTGGGCTGGATCCCGAACTCAGGAAGTCAACCCGCGGTTTCTCGAGCATGCTTACCATGGCGTACAGTTTTCACAGTGCATATTGTAGAAACGGACGGGGGTGCGACCTGATGACCGACCGAGACCGCCATGACCTCGATGTCCGAAACCTTCCTGACGAGAGTCGCAGCGCGGTCAAGCACGTCGATTTGTCGGCGACGGTCGCTGCCGCGCGCGGCGACGGCGAGCTGGACTTCGGCTACCGCGCCGAACTGCGCCTCGCCGAGAACATTGTCAACCCGGAGACCTGGGCCGGCGGGATAGAAGACAAGCGGGCGATCGCTCCGCGGTTGCGTATCGGTCGTGACCGGTGGCTGAACCTACTGTGGCTGATTCCCATCGGGTTCGCCCTGTTGGTCTTGGCGGTGGCGGTGGGCAAGGGCCTGCACAACATGCCGGCCGTGCAGGCATTCATCCAGCGATATCCCGGTACCCATGCTCCGTCCGGCGTCGGCCCGGGCATTCCCGCGTGGGTGGGCTGGACGCATTTCTTCAACCTGTTTCTGATGATGTTCATCATCCGCTCCGGGATTCAGATCCTGTGCGATCATCCACGGCTGTATTTCAGTCGCAATGCCACGCCGGGTAAGGACGAGTGGCTCCGGGTGGCAAAGCCGGTGCCCGATGACCCGCTGTGGACGGCCAAGGACGATTCGGTTGCCCTGCCCGGTCAATTGGGACTGCCGGGAATTCGGCATTCGATTGGGCTGGCGCGGTGGTGGCACCTGGGCGTCGACGTCTTGTGGTTGCTCAACGGCGTGGTCTTCTATGTGCTGCTGTTCGCAACCGGTCAATGGCGACACATCGTGCCCACCAGTTGGGACGTCTTCCCCAACGCCGCGTCGGTGGCTATCCAATATCTGTCGTTGAGTTGGCCGATCGACAACACCTGGGTGGCATATAACGCGTTGCAGCTGCTGGCTTACTTCACCACCGTCTTCATCGCCGCACCGCTTGCCCTCATCAGCGGTCTCGGAATGTCGCCGGCGCTCTCGATGCGTTTCACCGTGATCAGCAAGCGGCTGAGCATTCAGACCGCACGCTCGCTGCATTTCCTGGTGCTGGTGTATTTCCTGTTCTTCATTCTCGTGCACGTCACGTTGGTGTTCGCCACCGAGGCGTTGCGCAATCTCAACCACATGTTCGCCGCCCGCGACGACAACGGCTGGGTCGGATTCTGGACCTTCGCGGCGGCCATGGTCGTGGTAGCCGTCGGCTGGGTGATGGCCACGCCGTTCACTTTTCGCCATCCCCGCACCGTGCAGCGAGTCGGTTACGCGCTCGTCGGGCCGCTGCAGCGGTTGTTCGAGCACACCAACCCCAAGCCCGGCGCATTCACCGAGAAGGACATCTCGCCGTACTTCTGGCACAACGGCACCTACCCGGAAACGGTTGAGTACAAAGAGTTGGAGAAGAACAACTTCGTGGATTGGCGACTGCGGGTCTACGGTCTCGTCGAGAACCCCACCGAGTTCTCGTTGGCCGACTTGCATCACCTGCCGTACCACGAACAGATCACCCAGCATTTCTGCATCCAGGGTTGGTCGGGAGTCGCGAAATGGGGTGGCGTGTCGATGCAGACGATCATGGACATCGTCAAACCGTTGCCGGGGGCCAAATGGGTGGTCTTCTACTCATTAGGGCCCGGGGCCGACGGCGGAATCTACTACGTGGCACACCCGATCCAGCAGATGAGCCATCACCTGAGCATGCTGGCCTACGACATGAACGGCGAACCCGTGAGCTACGGTCACGGTGCGCCGCTGCGACTGCGTAACGAATTGCAGCACGGCTTTCGACATGTAAAGTGGCTCAAGGGCATCGAGTTCGTCGCGCACTACTCCGAACTCGGCAGCGGCTACGGCGGTTACAACGAAGACCATGAATTCTTCGGACGTCACCAGACCATCTAGGGTGGGCCAGTCAACGGACTCAGCCGGTTTGGCGGGTGATCAGCTCGTCGAGTTCCGGTGCGTCCGTGCCCGTTAGACGTCGGTGCATGGCCCAGGCGATCCTGGCGCCCTGGACTTTCGCGTGCTCGGCGACGGGTCCTCGGAACATTTCGTCGACCGTGTGGTTCCATACCGTCAGCCAGCGGACGAAATGACGGCTGCTCAATGGTGTTCGTTGATGGACGCTCCGGTGGGCGTGCAATGCGCTGCCCCGGTAGAGTCCGGCGCGAAACAGCACGGTCTCCCAGAAGTCGGCCATCACCGGGATGTGCATATCCAGACCCTTGCTCCGCAAATCGTCGAAGGGCGCGGCGAGCACGTCGTCGATCATCACCCGACCGTAGAACCGGCGCAGCAGCGCCTCAATGTCCGTGCGGTCGCGGACATCTGCGACAGGGTGGCCCGGCGGCACACGCGGTTCAGTCATGCCCGGTCATCCTGACAAGACATAGTTCCGGCTCGACGAATGGCTCGAGTTCGGCCTTTATCGCCGGCCGCGATGCAGCCGGATCACGTTCGCTTGCGGCCCAATCCGCGAAAAGGCCCTGCAGCAGACCCTGGTGCAGGGCGCAGCCCACTTCCGGGTGGGCTCGGGCCAGTTCCCGCACGGGGCAGCTGTGCAGCCGAATGGTCTGCTGGGTGGCCCTGTTCGATGATGCGGCCGGCTGCAGCTCAGGGCCGAACCCCATGCGGGCGAAAACCCTCGCGATCAGCGCTGCGCGCGTTCCGAGCATTTCCTTGGTCTCGACATCGCCGGAAGCATGTTGCCGGGCAACGTCTTCGCTTGTCGAGTCCCCCGAGATCCGCCGGGCCCATCGCCGGCCGGCGGCCTCGGCGCGGCGGCGACGCTTGTCGGGGGTGTCGCCCAATTCCAGCGCCAGGATCTCGGCCAGGATCTGATAGTCGAGCCGCTCGCGGACCGCGAGGTAACCGGTGCGGGGACGACCGACGCCGGAGCCGGCGATCCGGGTGCGCTCGACGACTCCGTCATTGCACAACGCGTCCAGGTGAAAGCGCACCGTGGTCGGATGCAGTCCCATCTGGGCGGCGAGCTCGGCTGCGTCGACCGCGTGGGAGTGCATGCGCACCAACTCGAGCACTCGTTGCCGCTGCCGGTTGTGGCCCATGCGATGCGGCGGTCCGCTCGCCGGCTCGTTTCGGTCGTTCATCCCAGGGCGCTCCTCGTCACATTGCCTAGCCCCTATTTAGAGGATATTATTCATTAATATAGCACTTGATGTCCGTCTCCGCATGATCTCGGAGATGGCTTGGGGCAGAACAGCAATCGGAGGCGCGCCGTGTTGGACACCGCGGTGGAAACCAAGACCATCGAGGAAGCGATCGAACTGGCGTGCCGGGCTCCCTCGCTGTATAACAGTCAACCGTGGCGGTGGGCGGCCGAGGGTGGCCGGTTGGAGCTAACCCTGGATCCCACTCGGCTCCTGCGCGCGGATCGAACGATGCGGCAAGCGCATATCGGCTGTGGCGCCGTACTTGACCACTTGCGGGTAGCAATGGCGGCCGCAGGGTGGCGCGCTGGTGTCGACCGATTTCCCAACCCGGACAACCCCTTGCACCTGGCCACGGTGGAGTTCACACCCATCGATCGGGTCACCGATGAGCAGCGGCAGCGTGCCGACGCGATTCTGAGGCGGCGAACCGATCGACTTCCGTTCCTGGCGCCGACCACGTGGGAATCGGTTGAGCCCGTGCTGCTTAACAGCGTGGACGCCGACGACGTCCGCCTGGACGTGTTGCCGGAAGAGCTGCGGCCCCGACTGGCCGAAGCGGCCGAACTCACCGAATCGCTGCGCCGGTACGATTCGTCATATCACCGCGAACTTGATTGGTGGACGGCGCCATTCGAGGACTCCGAGGGCATTCCCTTTAGTTCTCTGGTTTCGGCCGTCGAGTTCGGCCGGGTGGGGCTCAATCGCGCCTTTCCATTTACCCGCAACCCCGAAAGGCGGACCGGGGTCGGAAGCGACCACTCGAAGATCCTGATGCTGTCCACCGATGATGACAGTCACGGTAACGCACTGCGATGCGGCGAGGCCCTGTCGACCGTCCTGCTGGAATGTACGACGGCCGGCTTAGCCACCTGTCCGGTAACGCATTTGACGGAGCTGTCAGCTAGCCGCGAACTGCTCGCGGCGCTGACCGGTCACACCGACCTACCCCAGGTCCTGATCCGGGTGGGCAACGTACCCGCACTGGACAAGGCGCCGCCGCCCACACCGCGGCGTCCGCTTGCCGACGTGTTGCGGCTGAACCGTGAGTGACCGTTGAGCGAGGAAATCCATCGTGCCGAAATCGGCGTCCCCGGACTCAGAGGAGCATACGATGCCCAATCTGGCTGTTTCTACCGTCGCTGAAGCGAGAACACCACGAAATCGACTGTGTGATAGAGACGTTCGTCGAAGAGCTTGAGCTTGGCTACATGCCGCCCGAAGCATTGACCGCCGCGTTGGACGCGCTGCGCCGGCACATCTACGTGGAGGAGGTCTTCCTTTTCCCGCCGATCCGCCAAGCCGGGATGGTCATGCCCGCGGCGGCTGCCGCAGAGCTGCCGTCAGCTGCTGGCTCAACTCGAACAGCACAACTCCAAGGAGGAGCCGGTCGTCTATCCGCACGCTGACGTCCTACCACCCCAAAGGACCGCGGAATTGGCCCGGTTCATCGAATCCGGCCACACCCCCGATGGGTGGGTGTGCCAACACGCCAGTGGGTGAGGTTTGGGCGAACCTGCCCTGGTCGGCAATTGCCCGACATCGGACTTCGCGGCCAAACCCGGTCGACCAGAACCTTTGCGCCATCGGCCCGGCCAAGTCGTATGCCCGCGCCGTCGCGGGCCTACGGCAGCCCGTTCAACCCGTTCGCGCCTATTAACAGCCCGCCGGTGCCCCCTGCGCCAGGGCTGCCCGGGGTTGGGCCGGTTCCGGCGTTTCCGCCGTTTCCGCCGTCGCCGATCAGCGCGGCTGAGCCGCCCCGTCCGCCGGGCCCGCCCGTCACCCCGCCGGTGCCGCCGGCCCCGCCGTCACCGCCATTGCCGAACAGCCCGGAGTTGCCGCCCCTTTCACCGGTCCCGCCGATATTGGCGCCGTAGCCGCCGGCCCCACCGGTGCCGCCGTTAAAGAAGCCCGAACCGCCCACCCCGCCGAACCCGCCGTTCCAGGTGTTACTAGCACCGCCGGTGCCGCCGGGCCCGCCGTCACCGAAGAATCCGAACCCGCCTACCCCGCCGCCCCCACCGATACTGGTGCCGCCGCTCGCCGAACCGCCGTTGCCCCCGGCACCGCCGGTGTTGAACAGCCCGGTGCCGCCGTTCCCGCCGAACCCGCCCTCGCCGGTGGTAGTGGCCCCGCCGGTGCCGCCGGCCCCGCCGACGCCGAACAATCCGCCGACACCCCCGTCGCCGCCGCGCCCACCGTGCACGACGCCGAACCCGCCGGTGCCACCGGTGCCGCCCGGACCCCCAAACAGCCCGCCGGCACCGGCGGCACCGCCGGCCCCACCGGTGCCGACCGGGGAGGCCCCGCCGACGCCGCCGGTGCCACCGAGGCCCCACAACAGTGCTCGCCCGCCGGGCCCGCCGGGACCGCCGTCGGAGACCGTTGATGGCCCGCCGGCGCCACCGGTGCCACCGGTGCCCCACAGTCCGCCGATCCCGCCGGCCCCGCCGCCCGCGCCAACCCCGGTCGATGAGGCTCCGCCGGCACCACCGGTTCCGCCGTTGCCGAACAGGATGCCACCGGCCCCGCCGTTACCGCCGGCTTGGTTGGGGCCGCCGGATCCGCCGGCCCCGCCGTTGCCGAACAGGATGCCGCCGTCTCCGCCGTTTGCCCCGGTGCCCGGGGCGCCGTTGGCGCCGTTGCCGATCAGCGGGCGCCCGAAAACCGCCTGAGTGGGTGCGTTGAGCAGGTCCAGGAGCGACTGCAGCGGCGACGCGCTGGCGGCCTCGACGCTGGCATACGCGCCCGCGCCCGCGGTCAGCGCCTGCACGAACTGGGCGTGAAAGACCTCCGCCTGGGCGCTCAGCGCCTGATAGACCTGCGCGTGCGCCCCAAACAACGCCGCGATGGCCGCCGACACCTCGTCGGCACCGGCCGCCAGTATCGCTGTAGTCGGGGCCGCCGCGACGGCGCTGGCCTCGCTGAGTGCCGAACCGATATTCGTCAGATCTGTCGCCGCCGCGCCCACGATCTCCGGTGCCACCACCACATACGACATCGCTGTCCTCCTACCCGGCCATCGCCAGCACGTGTCGGAAGACAACAGCGTCGCGCGCAGTCGATCGTGCCTGTTAGGGCATTTCGACCTCTGTTTGTGCGACAGTGGGCCCGGCTTTCGCCACCGTTTCGCGGGCCGGCCGGGCCGCGCACAACAACACCACCGCCACTACGAGAGCGGTCGTGGGGCTATGCCCCGGTATGGGGAGATGGAAATCGCGTGCTGGTGCGGTTGGGTCGGTGGTCGGCGCCGCCGAGTGCGCGCTGGTGGCGCCGAGTGTGTGCTGGTGGCGCCGAGCGTGCCATCAGGGTGGCCGATCGCGGCGGTTACCGCCCTACATACACAGTCAAAGCCGTCACTGCACACTCGATGCGACGGCATGACAGCCGATTCGGTGAGCACGTGAAACATCCCCCGATCACCCACCATCACAAGCGGTTTGAGCGACGGTGCGGTATCGGCGCGCGGAAAACAATGCCGAGGTGTGCCGAAAACGGAGCGTGGTCACGATGAATTTCCGAGTGAGGCGGTTAGTGCCGGCAAATTGCCGAGCGGTTCCGTGGTAGCCGCGAGATGGTGGGACGGGCGCAGACGTCATAAGCCCCTATCACGCCCAGAGCAATTGCCTGCCAACATGATTCAGCGCCTTGGGTGGCCAGGCGGTAGCGAAATTATCCTTAGCCGCGGCCAACGCCGCAGCTGGGCCGGCCTATCGGGCTAGAGCCCGGGTTGCCCAGGCTCGCCGAACAGCAGCCCGCCGGAGCCGGGGTTGCCTGGGGTGCCGGAGAGCAGTGTCGCGGCGTTGCCGCCGTTGCCGCCGTTGCCGATCAGCTGCGCATTGCCGCCGTTACCGCCGATACCGATGCCGACGCCGTTCGGTCCGGGGACCCCGACGTTGCCACCGCTGCCGCCGTTGCCGATCAGCGCGGCCTGACCGCCGTTGCCGCCGTTACCGCCCTCGCCGCCGCCGCCGAAGCTTTCGAAGCCGGCACCGCCGGTGCCGCCGGCCCCGCCGTTACCGAACAGCCTCCCACCGGTCCCGCCGGCGCCGCCGTTGCCGCCCGTGGCGGTGGCACCGGCGACGGTGTCGGCGAAGGCGGCACCACCGATGCCACCGACTCCGCCGATGCCGAATAGCGTGCCGCCGCTCCCGCCGGCACCGCCGGCGCCGCCCGTGGCGGTGGCGCCGGTCGTATCGACGTAGCCGAGCCCACCGGTGCCGCCGGCGCCGCCGATGCCGAACAGGCCGGCGTCCCCGCCGTTACCACCCTGACCTCCGCTGATGAACAACGGCGAGTTGGTAAGGCTGCCTGCTCCGCCGGCTCCGCCGTCACCGCCGGCACCAAAGATCAGGCCGCCGCGACCGCCGGCGCCGCCGGACCCGCCGAATCCACCTCCGGCAGATCCCACCCCGCCGACGCCACCGGTACCGCCCGAGCCGAACAACCCGGCGTGGCCACCCGTACCGCCGGACCCGCCGATGCTCTCCACGGAGCTTCCGCCGGCCCCCCCGGTGCCACCGGTGCCGCCGAACAACCCGGCGTTGCCGCCGTTGCCCCCGGACCCACCGGCTGCGGCGCCACCCAGCCCGCCGGCGCCGCCACCGCCGCCATTGCCCAGGAGCCAGCCGCCGGCTCCGCCCTGGCCGCCGTTCCCACCGCCGAACTGCAACCCTGCGCTGCCCACACCGCCGACGCCGCCGACGCCGCCGTTGCCGATCAGTCCGGCGCTGCCGCCGTTGCCGCCGATTCCCCCGTTGGCGGTGCCGAATCCGCCCGCGCCCCCGGCGCCGCCGGTGCCGTACAGCAGCCCGCCGGCGCCGCCTTGGCCGCCGTTGCCGCCGTTGTTGATCGAGCCGCTGCCACCGCCGCCGCCCAGGCCGCCGTTGCCGAACAGTCCGGCGGCCCCACCATTGCCGCCCTGTCCGCCGGACACTCCGGATTGGCCGGATCCGCCGTTACCGCCGTCACCGATCAACCAGCCGCCGGCCCCGCCGCTTTGCCCGGTTCCTGGCGCCCCGTTGGCGCCGTTGCCGATCAGCGGGCGCCCGGTCAGCACCTGGCTGATTCCGTTCAGCGGGTCCAAGAGGATACTTTGGGCCGCATTGGTTGCTTCCGCGGCCGCGTACGAGCCCGCATTGACGTTCAGTGCCTGCACGAACTGGTTATGAAACGCCGCCGCCTGGGCGCTGAGTGCCTGGTAGGCCTGGCCGTGCGCGCTAAATAGTGTCGCAATGGCCGCCGACACCTCGTCGGCACCGGCGGCGAGCACCGCGGTGGTCGGGACCGCCGCGGCCGCGCCTGCCTCATTGAGCACCGACCCGATCCCGGCAACATTTGAGGCCGCCGCCTCCAGCGCCTCCGTCGACACAATCAGAAACGACACGTAAACCTCCCGCTGGCCGTGGCCGATAGCGGCCACCATCGACGACTAACCCGCGCAGCGTATGCCAAACCGACACGCCGCGGTCGGCTTTTGCAGACATCGACCACGGTTGCCGAGTCGGCGAAGCCAGCAGGCGCGCCGTCTCCAGCTCGATCGCTCTGCCCAGCAACGAGTTTCGCGAAGCTACTGGCGGTAACTGACCAGGAAGTTACCCAGCCGCTCGATCGCGGCGGCGAGATCACGAGACCACGGCAATGTCACCAGGCGCAGGTGATCCGGTGCCGGCCAATTGAATCCGGTGCCCTGGGTGACCAGAATCTTCTCGGACAGCAACAGGTCCAAGACGAGTTCCTCGTCGTCGGCGATGTCGTAGACCTCGGGGTCCAACCGGGGAAACGCGTAGAGCGCTCCGGCCGGCTTGACGCAGGAGACCCCGGGAATCTCGTTGAGCTTGGTCCAGGCGACGTCGCGCTGCTCGAGCAGCCGGCCGCCGGGCAGCACCAGGTCCTCAATGCTCTGGTGTCCGCCGAGGGCTACCTGAATTCCGTGCTGCGCCGGGACATTCGGACACAACCGCATGTTGGCCAGCAGGCTGATGCCCTCGATGAAGCTGCTGGCGTGGTCTTTGGGCCCGGTGATCGCCAGCCAGCCGGCCCGGTATCCGGCGACCCGGTATGCCTTGGACAGACCGTTGAAGGTCAGGCACAACATGTCGTGGGCGAGCGAGGCCACGCTGATGTGTTTGGCGTCGTCGTAGAGGATCTTGTCGTAGATCTCGTCGGCGAGCAGCAGCAATTGATGCTTGCGCGCCAAATCGACCATCTGGGTGAGGATTTCGCGGCTGTAGACCGCACCGGTGGGGTTGTTCGGGTTGATCACGACCAGGGCCTTGGTGCGGTCGGTGATCTTGGATTCCAGGTCGGCGATGTCGGGCTGCCAGCTCTGGGTCTCGTCGCACAGGTAGTGCACGGGCGTGCCGCCGGCCAGCGAGGTCGACGCCGTCCACAGGGGGTAGTCCGGTGACGGGATCAACACCTGATCGCCGTTGTCCAGCAGCGCCTGCAACGTCATGGTGATCAGCTCCGATACCCCGTTGCCCAAATAGACGTCGTCGACGTCGAACCGCGGGAAGCCCTCGACCAGCTCGTAGCGAGTGACCACCGCACGGCGGGCCGACAAAATGCCCTGAGAGTCGGAGTATCCCTGAGCGTAGGGCAGCGCTTGGATCATGTCGCGCATGATCACGTCGGGCGCCTCGAAACCGAACGGCGCCGGGTTACCGATGTTGAGCTTGAGGATGCGATGACCCTCGGCTTCCAGCCGCGCGGCGTGTTGGTGTACCGGGCCGCGGATTTCGTACAGGACGTCCTGCAGCTTGGACGACTGCGCGAAGGTGCGCTGCCGGTGATGTGCGGAGGCGTGCCAGGGCAGCTGGTGAGTAGTCACGTCAACCATGGTCTCATCGCTGTCCAGCGAATTTGCTGACAGGTGTCAAATCGTGGGTCAGCGTTTCCCCGGTGGACGTGCGCCGGGGGCGATGCCCAGCCCCTTGACGGGCGCCGGCGGGGGAGCGGCGTCCGGATCGGCCGGCGTGGTCGGCTCGGGTTCCGGCTTTGCCTCGGGTTGCTGTTCGGCGGGGGCCGCCGGCGCCGGAGCCGTCGCTGTGGTGGCCTTCTTCGCTCCCGGCCGCTTGGCGCCGGCGGCGATGCCGAGCCCCTTGGCCGGGGCGGCCGGCGCCGCTTCCGGCTGCGTGGCGGCTTCTTTGTCGACGCCAGCGGCAGGGGACGCCTTCTTGGCGCCGGGCCGCTTAGCGCCGGCGGCCAGGCCGAGCCCCTTTGCGGGCGCTTTGGCCGCTTCCTCAGTGGGTGCTTTGGCGGCTTCCTGGGCGGGGGCTGTTTTCTTGGCGCCTGGTCGCTTGGCTCCGCCTGCTATGCCCAGCCCCTTGACCGGCGGGGCGGGGGCGGCGGTCGATGTCCCAGCCGGTGCCTTGGCTGGAGCCTCAGCCGGAGCGGTCGGAGCGGTCGGCGCGGCGGCCTTCGGCGCTACCTTCGCTACCTTCTTCGTCGTAGCGGCCCGCTTCTCAGCCTCTTTGGCGGCGCTGCCCTTCTCCGGCAGCTTCACCGCGTCTCGGTCGAGCGACCCGAGCAACACCTGGGCCACGTCGAGCACCTCGACGCCGCTGCGGCCGGCTTCTTCCTGCCGGTCGTTGACGCCGTCGGTCACCATCACCCGGCAGAACGGGCAGCCGGTGGCGATGGTGGCGGCGTTGGTGGCCAGCGCCTCGTCGACGCGTTCGTGGTTGATCCGTTTGCCGATGTGCTCTTCCATCCACATCCGCGCGCCGCCCGCGCCGCAGCAGAAGCTGCGCTCGGCATGGCGCGGCATCTCGGTGAGGTTGGCGCCCGCGAAGCCGATCAACTCACGCGGTGCCTCGTACACCTTGTTGTGCCGGCCCAAGTAGCACGGGTCGTGGTAGGTGATGTCTTGAGAAACGGGAGTCACCGGCACCAACTTGTTGTCGCGTACCAGCCGGTTGAGCAGCTGAGTGTGGTGCAACACGGTGTAGTTGCTGCCCAACTGCCGGTATTCCTTGCCGATGGTGTTGAAGCAGTGCGGGCAGGTGACCACGATTTTGCGGTCGACGGTCTCCACACCCTCGAACAGGCCGTCCAGGGTCTCGACGGCTTGGGCGGCCAATTGCTGGAACAAGAATTCGTTGCCCGAGCGGCGTGCGGAATCGCCGTTACAGGTCTCCCCGGCACCCAGTACCAGGAACTTCACTCCGGCGATCGCCAGCAGTTCGGCGACGGCCTTGGTGGTCTTTTTGGCCTTGTCATCGTAGGCGCCCGCGCAGCCCACCCAGAACAGGTACTCGAAGCCGTCGAAGCTGTCGACATCCTCGCCGTACACCGGGACGTCGAAGTCGACCTCGTCGATCCAGTTGGTGCGGTCCGAGGCATTCTGCCCCCACGGATTCCCTTTGTTCTCAAGGTTTTTGAACAAGACCGACAGTTCGGACGGGAACTCCGACTCCATCATCACCTGGTAGCGGCGCATATCAACGATGTGGTCGACGTGCTCGATATCCACCGGGCACTGCTCGACGCAGGCGCCGCAGGTCACACAGGACCACAACACGTCGGGGTCGATGACGCCGCGCTGTTCGGCGGTGCCGACCAGCGGTCGGTTCGCCTGCTCGGGCCCGGAGCCGGGCACCCGGCCGAATCCAGACTCGGGAACGTGGTGGTGTTCGCCGCGACCGGATTCGACGTAGCCGCCCTCGGTGGCTGGATCCTTCTCCCCCAGGAGGTAGGGCGCCTTGGCCATCCAGTGGTCGCGCAGGTCCATGATGACCAGCTTCGGGGACAGCGGCTTGCCGGTGTTCCACGCCGGGCACTGCGATTGGCAGCGCCCACATTCGGTGCAGGTGGCGAAATCGAGCATGCCCTTCCAGGTGAAGTCTTCGATCTTGCCGCGGCCGAATTCGGCGTCGTCGGGCGGGTTTTCAAAGTCGATCGGCTTGCCGTCAGCCTCGATGGGCAGCAGCGGGCCCAGCCCGTCGGGCAGGCGCTTGAACACGACGTTGATTGGCGCCAGGAAGATGTGCAGGTGCTTGGAGTGCAACACGATGATCAGGAAGGCCAGCATGACGCCGATGTGCAGCAGCAGGGCCACCGTCTCCAGGATCTCGTTACCGGTGTGGCCCAGCGGACGCAGGATCGCGCCGAACAACTGAGATAGAAACGCCCCGTTGCCGTAGGGCAGTGTGCCGTTGTTCACCGCCGACCCGCGCACCAGCACATAGGTCCAGATGACGTTGAAGATCATGAACAGGATCAGCCACGCGCCGCCGGTGTGTGAGCCGTAGAACCGTGAGCTGCGGCCGTACTCCTTGGGCTCCGTCCGCAACCGGATGATCGCGAAGGTGACGATCCCCAGGAACACCGCGGTCGCGAAGAAGTCCTGCAGAAAGCCCAGCGCGTCCCACCGGCCGATGATCGGAATGTGGAAGTTGGGCTGGAATAGCAACCCGTAGGCCTCGATATAGACCGTCAGCAGGATGAAAAAACCCCACATGGTGAAGAAGTGCGCCAGGCCCGGGATCGACCATTTCAGCAGCCGGCGCTGGCCGAACACCTCGGCGATCTCGGTCCAGATCCGGGTCCCGAGGTTGTCGGTGCGGTCGCTGGCCCGTTGACCGGACATGACGAGCTTGTAGAGCCACCAGACGCGCCGCAGCGCGAACGCGCCCACTATTGCGGTCATGCCCAGGCCGACTACCAGTCTGATGAGCGTCTGCGTGGTCACCGAAAGTCTCTCCAATGCCTAGTCATCACTCTGGGGTCACTCTGGCGTGCTTTATTGCCTGCTCAACCTGCCCATACTGACATCTTTGCCGTGTTCGACGCGAGATAGGCTGTCCTAACTTCGCCGTCGGCGCTGCGTCTCATCGGCGGCTCACTCCGGTGGGGTCAACATTGCGCGCAGCATCGACAACATTTCCGAGCGGGACTCGGCGCCGAGCCGTCGGCGGATCCGTGCGACGTGATGTTCGACGGTCTTGGCCGAAATGAACAACCGGCTGCCGATGTCGCGGTACGGCATCCCCAGCAGCAGCAACTCGGCGACTTCGCGTTCCCGATCGGACAGCGGAGTGCCCGCCGGTGGCTGGCGTGGTGCGGCCGACGCGCCTGCAGCCGGGTCCAGGTCGATGACCTCCTCAGAACCCGTGCCCAGCTTCAGGTCTCGGGCCAGTTGCAGCATCGCCCCCGAAACCTTGGCATCCGAGGTTTGCAGGGCGGCCTGCCCGGCCAGCCTGGTCGCGTCCGAGGTCAGACCGACGCGGGCCAGCGACCGTGCCGCCGCGGTGACTTCGTCGGCGTCGACCTGATCGGCGAGCACCCTGAGCCAGGTCCGGCCGGCACCGGACATGATCTGCGCGAGGCCGCTGTGGGCCGCCGCCGCAGCGAGCGCCTGCCCGTGCGGCGCGACCGATTCTGGTGAGCTGGCCAGTATTCCGGCGTGCACGCCGGCCCAATGCAGTGAATTGGACCACAACGGCGGGTTGCCCAGCGAATCCAGAAGTGCGAACGCCACATTCACGGGGTATTCCAGTTGGTCCACCTGGCGTATTCGGGTGGCGGCCACCCACAACTCGGCGAGTGGCAACAGCGCGAACAGATCGATCGAATATTCGGCGAGCACTTCCATGGCGGTGGACCACTGCTTGTGCAGCACACCGGTATCGCCACTGCGGCGCGCGATCGCAATGTGTAGTGCCGCGGCCCATAACGCGTCACGCCGGTGAAGCTCGGTGCCGGCGGCGGCGACATCCGCGGCGGCCGACGGCAGCTGGCCGTCTTGCATCTTGATCCAGGCGGACAGCAGTAGGTGCCGGCTCCGGAACACTGCGTCGCCACCGGCGCGCACCGCCCGTCCGATCACGCTGCGGGCGCGGACCGGGTCGCCACCGTGTATTGCGGCCAAGGCAACCAGTGCGGCCGGGCTGTCCGGCAGGGCTTCGGTCACCGATGGTTGGGCCGCAAGGGCCTGGCCCAGTTTTGCCATCGCGACCGGATAGGGCTGATCCATGGTCAGAAGTAGCCCCTCGGCTAGGCCTCGCGAAGCTCGCGCAGCCATCGTCGGTGGGCCAGAATCCTTGAGACGCAACGCACCTCGCGAAGCCGTCAGATCGCCCGTGGCCGCAAGCACGATCACCGCGGCCGAACCGACCACCGCGTCAGGGTGTGGGCCCAGCCAGCGGAACAACTCGGCGGCCTGAGCCGTATTGCCGTCATGGGTGGCGACGCTGGCCGCAATGCGCACCGCCGCGGCGCGTTCGGCGGAGTCGGACGAGCTGAGCAGATCGTCGGCCAGTGCTGCCGCTGCTGGGCAATCGGCGGTGAGAGCAAGCGCATCGGCCAACCGGGAGGTCAGTCCGGCGGCACCCGCAGTGACCGCCGCCCGGTACAGCCGTGCGCTGCGGGCCGAGTCGCCTTCGGCCACGGCATATCGGCTGAGGATGGCCGCCAGTCGGCCGTCATGCAACCCATGTTCGGCCAGTTGTAACGCGAGCTCCCGCGATATCGGCGAGATGTCGAATTGCGTACGCAACAGCGATGTTTCGATCTGATGGTGGTGCGCGTTGCCGATGATCTGGGCGACGGCGTCATGCACGGCCTGTAGGAACGCCGGAGGATGGGAGGGTAGGACGAGTCCGCCGGCGTGCGCACGATCGACCAGCCGGCGGGCGTCTGCCGTCGAAACCCCAAGCGCCGCAGCGATATCGGTGACCCCTAACCCTGGACTCAGCGACATGAGCAGCAGCGCGTCCAGTGTGGGTTCGTCGAGTCGGCGCAACCGCATGACGAGCGTGACCTTGGCGGCCTGTGCCGGTGGATGTGCCGCGTCGGACAGTGCATGGATCAGGAACGGCAACCCGGCCGTGTGATCACGCAGGTGCTCGGCGACCGGCAGCGGACCCAGCGATATTCGAGGCCGCTCCCGTTCGATGGCCGTCGTCAGGGCGCGTAGCGCCGGGTCCTCTTGGTGGTCTTCGGTGGCTACCACGACCGTGGCGCCAGGCTCGAGGGCCCGCTCGGTCAGCCGAACGAGTTCGGCGTCGATCAGTAGGTGGGCGTCGTCGACGACGAACGCGGCGTCGGACGGATCACCGTCCCGGGGGGGTCGGGTCAGGACCGTCAACCCGGCGCGGCGCAGCGCCTCGCGGCCCGCGGCGAGCAGGGATGTCTTGCCGGTTCCGATTCCACCACAGACCAGGGCTTTGACGGGGGCCGTGGCCGCATGGGTCAAGTCATCGACGACACCGCGTGCGGTGGGCGGGACGTCGGCAGGAGCTGGGATCACGGATGCGTCGCCGTATTGCGTGAGTCCGGCCGGTGGCTCATTTCGCGTCCTCGGATTCTTCGCAGCTCACAGGTTTGTCGGCAGCGGTTTCACCATAGCCCGTCCGTCCCCATAACCCCGGTATTCCCCTAACGTGACACCCCCTAATGGGATCGCGGGGTCCGCGGGTTTCGCACCGAACACAGAGGCGCAGTCAACCGATAGCATCGTGCTAACGCGAGACCAGCACGAGAGATGTGCGATGTGGAGGCGAGATGGCAAACTCGTTGCTCGACTTCGTCATCTCGCTGGTACGCGATCCCGAGGCGGCCGCGCGCTATGCGGCCGACCCTGCTCAGGCAATCGCTGATGCCCACCTTACGAATGTGACCAGCGTCGACGTCAACAATCTGATCCCAGTGGTGTCGGATTCGCTGTCAATGGCCGGTTCGGCAGGCGCAACTGCCGGGACCCAAATCGTCGGCCATGGCAACGTCTGGGCAAGCGGTGCGGCGGCGGCTGCCCTCGATGCGTTCTCGCCGCACACCCCGGCGCCCGCGTTCCAACAGCACAGCCCGGTAAGCCATGTGATCAACGAGCCGGTCTTGCCGGGGGCCGGCGAAATGCCCACCGATCCCCATCCGGTCGGGATCGAACCGCATGAGCCGTCGGTGCTGCTTAGCGGCGCTGACCTGCCCGATTCGACGTTCGACCACGGTGGCGTCCCGGCGGACGACCCGGCGATCTGGGACCACCCGATCATTCACCCGCACACCGTCGACCCCGATCACCACGGGTTCGGTCTCCACGGTGAAATTCATTAGTTACTGATCTGTCTGATCGTCCGGTGATGGCGTGACGGGCGGCATTTGACATCCGGAAATGCGGTTCATGGGGGCTGTTTTCGGTGTCGCGTAGGGGAGCGTCGATTTCCCCTAATCCCCTAATGTGGTGGCCTGGCCGATCCCGGTGGGTACCTGACTGACCGGGGGATCTGACCCCGATTTCGGCGGGATGCTGACTCCATAGCGTTGATGGCAGAGCGCCGGCCTTCTCGGCGAACAACTCCACACATTGAATTGAAGGGACATGAACATGACCTCGCTGGTCGACTACATCCTGAATCTGTTCCGCAGTGAAGACGCAGCAAGGGCGTTTGTCGCTGCTCCCGGGCAGGCCATGACCAACGCCGGTTTGATCAATGTGTCGCCCGCGGAGTTCTCGTCGGCCGCGGCCAGCGCGCTGCCTTTCCTCGATCTTGGCGCCGGCGACCCGATCGGCGGCTTACAGCAGGCGGTGGCCGATCGGCACGGCCTTGCGCTGGCGGCTGACGGGGGCGGCCTGTCGTCCGCTGTGGTTGCCCAGGATGCCGGAGCCGTCATGGGCGACGCGGGCGCCGTCGCCGGCGGCGAGGGCCTGTTCGCGGGCGAGGTCGGCGCCTCCGCAGCGAACGTCATCGCGACCGATGTGGGCGCCGGTTTGGCCGCCGGGCTGACCAGTGGTTTAGGTGCCGGGGTCTGGAGCCAGAGCGGGCTGGGTTGGCAGACGGGTGCGAGCGGATTGGTTCCCGGTGTCGTGTTTGCCGCCCCGACCGGAGGCTTTGGCAGTGAGGTGGGCCTGGGCTTCGGTGCCGGCGTCCAGGGCGCGATCGGTGCCCAGGTTGGTGCTGGGTTAGGCCTTGGCCTTGGTGCGCAGACGGGCTTGGGCGCCCAGGCTGGTCTGGGTTTTTCCGCCGGCTTTCAGGCCGGAATTGGAGCCCAAGTTGGAGCCGGCCTAGGCCTGGGTGCTCAGACGGGTCTGGGGCTGCAGACCGGTGTGGGCTTTGGTCTTGGAGGCCAGGCCGCCGTTGGTGGTCAGGTTGCTGCCGGACTGGGGTGGGGCCTTGGCGGCGGCATCGGTGGTGATGCCGTCATCGGTGGTGATGCCGGGTTTGGCCTCGGTGGTCAGGCTGGTGGGGTGATTGGTGGCGGCGTCAGCGGCGGTGTTGGTGGTCAGGCTGGTGGTGTGATTGGTGCTGGTGTTGGTGGTCAGGCTGGCGGTGTGATTGGTGCTGGTGTTGGTGGTGGCATCGGTGGCGGCCTTGGTGGTCAGGCTGGTGGCGCGATCGGTGGCGGCCTTGGTGGTCAGGCGGGTGGCGCGATCGGTGGCGGCCTTGGTGGTCAGGCCGGCGGGGTGATCGATGCTGGTGTTGGTGGTCAGGCTGGTGGCGTGATTGGTGCTGGTGTTGGTGGTCAGGCCAGTGGCGGCCTTGTAGGCAAGGTCGGTGTGAGCGGCCAAGGTGGCATTGGCGGCCAGGCCGGTGGCGCTGTTGGCGGAGCGGCGGGTATTGGAGGCCAGGCGGCTGTAACTGCCGGTGGCGGTGTCGCCAGTCAGGCGGGTATCGCCAGTCAGGCGGGTATCGCTGGCCAGGCCGCGGTCGCCAGTCAGGCGGGTATCGCCAGTCAGGCGGGTATCGCCAGTCAGGCGGGTATCGCGAGTCAGGCGGGTATCGCCAGTCAGGCGGGTATCGCCAGTCAGGCGGGTATCGCGAGTCAGGCGGGTATCGCCAGTCAGGCGGGTATCGCGAGCCAGGCCGGAATCGCTAGTTCGGCAGGTATCGCAAGCCAGGCCGGTCTCGGCCTGGGCGGCCAGGCTGGGTTGATCGCCAGCGAAGGCGCTGCCCTGAACGGCGCTGCTACCCCGCATATTTCAGGTCCGCTGGGTGGCGTCGGCGTGGGCGGTCAAACTGGCGTTACCACCGGTGCCGGCCTGGGCTTTGGAGCGGTCGGCCGCGGCGACATCGTGAGCGGTGAAAGCACCCATATCGGCGCGGGTGGCGGCACAGCTGCCGGACTCGGGGGCACGGCGACGGGCGCGGGCGGCGGCACAGCTGCCGGACTCGGGGGCGCGGCGACGGGCCCGGGTGGCGCCACTGCTGCCGGGCTCGGCGGCACCGCTGCCGGCGTCGGCGGCGATACCAGCCTCGGTGGTCAGGCCGGGCTAGGCGGGACCGCCGCCGGCGGGGCGCATGGCGACATCCTCGGCCACGAAGGCGCCGCACTCGGCGGTGGCGTTAGCGCTGGTAGCGCGCCGGCCGAGCATGGCCCGACCGTCCCCACGGTCCACGGCCCCGTCATGCAGGCAGGCGCGGGCGCCGGGGCTGACGGCCACGTGACGCCGCCGTCGGCTGGTGGTCCCGTCGTCCACAGCCCGGGCACTGCCGGACTCGGGGGCGCGCAACCTCCGGTGATCAGCGCACCGGCGCCGCACGCGCCGACGCCGACGCCCGCGCCGGCGCACACTCCTCCGGTTGAGCACGCGCCCGTGATAGCGCCGCAGGAGCATGTGTCGGTCGAGCCGCCGGTCCAGCACGAGCCGCCGAGTCCCTCGGTGTTCGGCCATGAGCCGCCGGTGCCACACACGCCGCCGATGCACACCGAGCCGCCGTCGCACGGGCCGATGGGTCCGCACGGGTTCTGATTCGGCGGAACCGGCGCGGCAAAACCGGCGGGGACCTTCGTGGTCCCCGCCGGTTCGTGCGCCTACCGTAATTGCAGGCGATCGAGAAAGTGGGGCAGTGCGGTGACTCAACCCGATGACCCGCGTCGGGTCGGTGTGATCGTCGAGCTGATCGATCACACCATCGCGGTCGCAGAACTCAACCAACGCGGTGATTTGGTGCGACGGTTGAGGCGTGCCCGTGCGCGGATCACCGACCCGCAGATCAGGGTGGTGATCGCCGGCCAGCTCAAACAGGGGAAGAGTCAACTGCTCAATGCGTTGCTCAATCTGCCGGTCGCGCGGGTGGGAGACGACGAGGCCACCGTCGTGATCACCGTCGTCAGCTACAGCGCCCAGCCGTCGGCTCGGATCATCCTGGCTGCGGGGCCCAACGGCGAGACGACCGCCGTTGACATCCCGGTGGACGACATCACCACCGATCTGCGTCGGGCGCCCCAGGCCCACGGCCGCGCCGTACTGCGAGTAGAGATCGGCGCGCCGAGTCCGCTGCTTCAGGGCGGGCTGACGTTTATCGACACTCCCGGAGTGGGCGGCCACGGGCAGCCGCATCTGTCGGCAACGCTGGGGTTGCTGCCCGACGCCGACGCGCTGCTGATGGTCAGCGATGCCAGCCAGGAATTCACCGAACCGGAGATGTGGTTTCTGCGCAAGGCACACCAGGTCTGTCCCGTTGGGGCGGTGGTGGCCACCAAAACCGACCTGTACCCGCATTGGCGCGAGATCGTCAACACCAATGCCGCGCACCTGCAGCGGGCCCGCGTGCCCATGCCGATCATCCCCGTTTCGTCATTATTGCGCAGCCATGCCGTCACGTTGAACGACAAGGAACTCAACGAAGAATCCAACTTCCCGGCGATCGTGAAGTTTCTCAGCGAGAAGGTTCTGTCCCGAGAGACCGACCGGGTCCGCGACGAAGTTCTACGTGAAATACATTCGGCGGCAGAGCAATTAGCGATATCGGTCGGTTCGGAATTGTCAGTCATCAACGACCCAGCGGTGCGGGACCGGCTGGCTTCCGACTTGGAGCGGCGCAAGCGCGAAGCCCAGGATGCGTTGCAGCAGACCGCGTTATGGCAGCAGGTGCTTAATGACGGTTTCACTGACCTGAGCACCGACGTGGACCACGATTTGCGGGCGCGCTTCCGCGCGGTCACCGAAGATGCTGAGCGGCAAATCGATTCGTGTGACCCGACGCTGCATTGGGCCGAGATCGGCGCCGACGTGGAAAACGCGATTGCCACCGCCGTCGGCGACAACTTCGTCTGGGCATATCATCGCGCCGAGGCTTTGGCTGACGACGTCGCCCGCTCGTTCGCCGACGCGGGGCTGGATTCGGTGATGTCCCCGGAGCTGAGCAAGCGGGCCATGGGCGCCGATTTCGGCCAGCTCAAGGCGCTGGCCCGGCTGGAATCCAAGCCAGCCGGCAAAGCCCAGAAAATGGTCAGCGGATTGCGGGGTTCCTACGGCGGCGTGGTGATGATCGGGATGTTGTCCTCGGTGGCCGGTCTCGGTCTGTTCAACCCCGTGTCGGTGGGGGCTGGGCTGATACTCGGCCGCATGGCCTATAAGGAGGACAAGGAGAACCGGCTGCTGCGGGCGCGCGCCGAGGCCAAGACCAATGTGCGCCGCTTCGTCGACGACATCTCATTCGTAGTCGGCAAGGAGTCTCGCGACCGGCTCAAGATGATCCAGCGCACGTTACGCGACCACTACCGGGAGATCGCCAACGAGCTTACCCGATCGTTGAACGAATCGCTGCAAGCCACCGTCACCGCGGCACATCTGGAAGAAGCCCAGCGCGACAACAGGATTCGCGAACTCGAACGACAGCTCGACATCCTGAACCAGGTGACCGACAACCTGCGCAAGTTGAAGCCATGCTGACGCCGCTGGGACCAGTGTGAGCACAACCGATCGGGTCCGCGCGATTCTGGGCGGAACCATCGAGGCCTACCGGGGTGAGCCGGCCTACCGGCAGCGGGCCGACGTCTTCTACGAGCTCGAGCGCATCACGGCGCGGCTGGGCGAACCGATCCGGATCGCCCTGGCCGGCACGCTCAAGGCGGGCAAATCCACTCTGGTCAACGCACTTGTCGGCGACGACATCGCCCCGACTGATGCCACCGAGGCAACCCGGATCGTGACCTGGTTCCGGCACGGTCCGGCTCCGAGGGTGACCGCCAACCACCGCGGCGGACGGCGCACGAATGTGCCGATCACGCATCGGGGTGGTCTGAGTTTCGACTTGAGCCGGCTCAATCCAGCCGACATCGTCGACCTGGACGTCGAGTGGCCCGCAGAAGAACTGGCCGGCGCCACGATCATCGACACCCCAGGAACGTCGTCGCTGGCGCGCGATACCTCCGAGCGCACCCTACGGCTCCTGGTGCCCGCCGACGGGGTGCCGCGGGTGGATGCGGTGGTGTTCTTGTTACGCACTCTCACCGCCGCAGACGTCGCCTTGCTCAAGCAGATTGGCGGGCTCGTCGGTGGCTCGGCGGGAGCGCTGGGCATCATCGGTGTGGCGTCGCGGGCCGATGAGATAGGTGCGGGGCGCATTGATGCGATGGTCTCGGCCAAGGATGTGGCCATCCGGTTCACCGATGAGCTGAGTCGGACGGGCGTTTGTCAGGCGGTGGTGCCGGTATCCGGGCTACTTGCGCTGACCGCGCGCACGCTGCGCCAGGCCGAGTTTTCCGCGTTGAAGAAGCTGGCCGGAGCCGACAGCGCCGAACTCAACAAAGCCCTGTTGAGCGTGGATCGTTTTGTCCGGCCGGACAGTCCGTTACCGGTGGATGCGGGCACGCGGGCGCAGTTGCTCGAACGGTTCGGCATGTTCGGCATCCGCATTTCGATCGCCCTGCTCGCGGCCGGTATCGCCGATTCGTCAGGACTGGCGGCCGAATTGCTGGAGCGTAGCGGGCTGGTGGAGCTACGCAAGGTGATCGATCAGCAGTTCGAGCAACGCGCCGACATGCTCAAGGCGCATACCGCGCTGGTGTCGTTGCGCCGGTTCGTGCAGCAGCACCCGGTCATGGCGACGCCGTACGTGATCGCCGACATCGACCCGCTGTTGGCCGACACCCACGCCTTCGAGGAACTCCGGGTGCTGAGCCTGTTACCTTCGAGGACAACGACATTGAACGAAGATGAACTCTCGTCGCTGCGCCGCATCATCGGTGGCTCCGGAACCAGTCCCGCAGCCCGGCTGGGCCTGAGTCCGCAGAATTACCATGACGGTCCACGTGCCGCGCTCGCAGCCGTGCAGCGCTGGCGCCGCCGAGCCGAACATCCGCTCAACGATCCATTCACCACCAGGGCCTGTCGCGCGGCGGTGCGCAGTGCGGAAGCGATGGTGGCCGGATTCGCCGCGCGGCGCTGACCCTTTAGGCCCCCGGTGCCACCGTGGTCGGCGTGACGGGCGCGGCTGTCGTTGTCGGTGGCTGAGTGGTCGTCGGCGGCGCGGTAGTCGTCGGCGGCGCGGTAGTCGTTGTCGGCTTGGTGGTGGTCGGCTGGGTTGTTGTGGTGGTCGGCGGAGCAGTCGTGGTGGTGGTGGTCGTAGGCGGCGACGTCGTGGTCGTGGTGGTAACCGGCGGGGCGGTTGTCGTGGTGGCCGGCGGTGGCGGGGGCGTTGTGGTGCTTGGTGTTATCACCGTCACCGTCGGGCTGTTGTTCGGCCCGACCACCGTCACGGTCTGCGGTGTCGGCGGGGGTACCGGCGATGTGGTGTTGACCGGCTTGCTCTTGCTCGGGCCCAGTGTCAGCCCCAACACCACCGCCACCAATATCGCCAAGCCTGCCGCGGCCAGGCTGAACACCACGGCGGCGCGCTTGTACCACGGCAGCGGTTCGGCCTCGGTAGCCTGCGGCTGATCACGCTGTTGGTCGAAAGCCGTTGCGGTGCGACCGTATTCACCAGTGGCATCGGGTCCGGTGTAGGGGACCGGTTCGTTGCCGGTGTTGGCGTCCTCGGACCAGGCCAGCGGGACGTTGGCCGGTTCGGTGGCGGGTGGGTTGACCCACGCCGTCGGCGCCGCCTCGGTGGGGACGACCGGGCCGACGATGTGGGTCGGTGCGTCGACGGCGGGTCCGGCACCGGTCGGGGCACCCGCTGACGACTGTGCCTGGCCGAGTAGGCCCGCACCGATCGCGGCGCTGGACAACGGTTGCGGCGTGGTGAAGACGGGCACCTGCAAGCGTTCCGAAAGGCGGGCGGTGACCAGCGGGATCGCGGCGCCGCCGCCGGCGGTGGCCACGGCAGCCAGTGCGGCCCGAAACTCGTTGCGCTGCAATATCTCTTCGACAAAGCCGACGAAACGGTCCAGCGGGGTGACGATCAGTTGCTCAAAATCGTTACGCGACAGCCGAACCCCCTCGCCGGCGCCGGTGGCAATAGTGGCCGTCGTCAGCGCCGACAGTTGCTCCTTGGCGGCCCGGCATCCGCCGAGCAGACGCGTCACCGACCCCATCCGGGTGGCGGTGCCCGACACTTCGGTGCTGTCGACATCGGGGGCCGCTCTGAGCAGGTGGCCCAGGACAAGCTGGTCGATTTCGTCGCCGGAGAACTCGCGGTACCGAAACGTCGGGCCGATCTGGCGCAGATTCGAACCGGCGTCGGCCAAGGTTACGCTCGTGCCACCGGCGCCGAAGTCGCACAGCGCGACGACACCACTCGTCGGGCATCCGGGCCTGGCGTGCAGCGCGGCCAGTGAGGCCGTTGCGTCGGAGATCACCGTCGCCGGGACGCCGTCGGGCGCCAATGCGGGCTGGCTGAGCAGTGCTCCGCGCAGCGCGGCGAACTGGCCTTCGGACCAGTAGGCCGGAGCCGCGATGGTGATCGGGGCGCCGTAGCCGACGGTTCGTGCGATGGCGTTGAGTGCTTGCGCCGTGAGGGCCTCGCCCTGATGTCTGGTCCCGTCGGCGGCCACCAGCGGAGCCGGGTCGCCGACCCGCTCGACGAAACCGCGCAGCACCAGTCCCGGCTCGGCGAAGTCCGGGTTCTCTTCTGGCAGGCCCACTTCGGCAGCCCGATGCTCGAACAGCCGTAACACCGATGCCCGTCGCACCGGGGTGCCGTCCGCCCGGGCCGCGACCAGGTTGGCCACCCCGATGGACAACCCGAGCGAAACGCTCATCTAGCACCCCCTGTGGTCCATTGCGTGCGGCGATCGGTGGCCGACGGCCGTTCCCCACGATAGCCGCCGCCGAAACGCAGCGATCTGCTCAGAGGCCGGGCGGCAAGTTGATCACGGTCGGTATCGGCAGCGTGATCTGCGGCGGCAGAGTCGGCAACGCCCCGGGCGACGGGTTGGCCCCCGTCGTCCCCGTCGTCGTCGGCGAAGTCGTGGTGGTCGTGGTCGTGGTGGTCGTGCTGGTAGTGGTAGTGGTCGTCGTCGGCGGCGAAGTCGTGGTGGTCGTGGTCGGCGCCGTGGTGGTCGTCGGTGGCATGGTCGTGGTGGTGACGGTGGTGGTGACCGACGCGGGGGTGGGGCGTCCGTGCGCAAGCTGGATGATGCCGTACACGATCACCGCGATGAGGGCCGCGATCAGTACGCCCCAGCCGACCAATGCCAGCGGTTTGCGCCATCCCGGGATGCTGGGCGCAGGTTGAGGCTGTTGCCCGTATCCGCCCGGGCCGTCGCCGTATCCGTAGTTGCCATAGACCGTCGGGTCGCCGCCGCCGTAGTCGGGCGGGTCGTACCTTGCCACGGCCGCAGATGCTAGTCCGCGACGGCTACCGGCATACGGCAGCCACGCGGACCGTTACCGATCAGCAGTCTTATGGCAGGTTCGGCGGCAGGGTGATCGGGGACGGCATTCCCGGGATGGTGATTACCGAGGGCAACGGCGGCAGATGTGGGAAGTGCCGCGTCGGGGCGTGGGTCGGTTGCTGAGCCGGCGGCTGGCCTTGCGGCGTGGGGGCCGGCGGAGCCTCGGGTGTGGGGGGGGGCGGCTCAGTTGTGGTCGTGGTCGACTCCACTGTCGTGGTGGTGGTCGTGGGGGCCGTCGTCGTCGTGGTGGTCGGGGTCGGGCTGCTGCCCTGCTGATCACTCATCAGCTGGGTGATGCCGTAGATGATCAACGCGATCAGGATCAGGCATAGCAGCGCCCAGCCGATCAGCGTCGCCGGCTTGCGGTACCAGGGTTTGGGCTCTTCGTTGAGGTCGGATTGCTCGGGGGGGTCGGATTGGTCGGGCGGGGGGAGTTGCTCAGCCGGCGGCCCTTGCTGGTAGGGCTGGTTTGGCGGAGGACGGCCGGCCGGCGGGTATCCCCGCGCTCCGAAGCCGCCATACTGGGTCGGCTGGTTGTGGAAGTCTTCGGGTGGTCCGTAGCGTGCCACAAAACCGATGGTACTGACGCCGGGGTGCTTCCCAGCTCAGAAGGTGCTGACCCGGTCGATGCTGACGAACATGCCATGCCCGGTGCTGTTGTTCTGGAAGCGGGTGCCCTCGGTGGTCGAGGTGATGGTCCAGCCCTGCGCGTCGTAGGTCCTGTAGTCGATGGTGACGGTCGGAATCGCGCCGAGATTGCCGAGGACCCACTGCACGGTGCCGGCGGCGGTGATGTGCACGCCGTTGGCGTGCTCACCGTCCTTGATCGGGGAATTGGTGAACGGCGCCTCGCAGCCGACGCTGTCTTTGTTGATCTGGCAGCGGGTCTGGCCGGACTTGGTCTCGATGAAGACGTAACCGTTCTGGTCGGGCGGCAACGGGATGGCACCGGCCGGCGTAGTCGGGCTCGGCGTTGTCGGCGGCAGCGGCGCCGTGCCGCTCGGTGGCGAGGTACTGGGCCGCGACGTCGGGAACGACGGCTCGATCGGCCCGGCGCCCGGTCCGGCGATCGGCCTGCCGTCAATGGTGGAATCGCATCCGGCGCCCAGCGCACCCGCCGCCAGCAGGGCCGCTCCGATCTGCAATAACCGCACGCGCTACTCCCGAGATTCTCAAAGACCAAAGCTCAGATTACGCAGCAGGTGACGCAAGTTACCGCAGTGACGCGCCTTCGGCTTCGGTGTGGCCCATTACGTCTGCGGCCCGGCGCGCGGCCGCGACGATGCCCTGGTAGCCGGTGCATCGGCAGAAGTTCCCGGCCAGGGCTTGGCGTATCTGGTCGTCGGAGGGCTGGGGATTGTCGTTCAGCAGCGCGGTGATCGACATGACGAAACCCGGCGTGCAAAAGCCGCATTGCAGTCCATGGCACTCCCGCAGCGCCGCCTGCACCGGTGAAAGCTCGCCGCTCGCTGACGCGACGCCCTCCACCGTCGTCACCTCCATGCCGTCGGCCTGGACCGCGAACAGCAGGCACGAGCGCACGGCAGCGCCGTCCAGCAACACCGTGCACGCGCCGCACGCACCGTGTTCGCACCCGAGATGAGTGCCGGTGAGCCCACATTTGTCACGCAGGAAGTCCGCCAACGTCATCCGCGGTTCAACGCTGGCGGCGACGGAATTTCCGTTGACCGAGAACTGGACTGATCGCTCATGCATAACTGGCTCCGAGGCTTGGTTGCTGGGCTGCTTGGGTCCAGGCACGCGCCGTCATGGCGGCACCCACCCGGCTGCGGTACGACGCGGACCCTTGCAGGTCCGACGGAATGTCGTCGAGTTCCGACATGGCTGCCCGGCCGATTTCCTCGGGTATCACCTCGTGCAGCGGCAGGCCGGTGACCGCGGTTTCGGTCGCCGTCGCGCGCGTGGGCGTGGCACCCAGGCCCAGCAAGCCGATCGCGCAGCGCGACACCCGGTCATGGTCGTCGAGCCGCACCCCGACGACTGCCCCGGCGATCGCGAAATCGCCGTGCCGGCGCGCAAATTCGCGTACCGCAAAGCCGGATCGGCCATTCCACACCGGAAACCGGACACCGGTGAGCACCTCGTCGGGCTCCATGGTGGTTTGCCACAGGCCGGCGAAGAAGTCCGCGGCAGCGATCTCTCGTCGCCCTCGCGGCGAAAGCACCTCCATCACCGCGTCCAGGGCCAGTGCCACCGCCGGGTATTCACCGGCGGCATCGGCATGCGCGATCGATCCCCCCAGCGTGCCGCGGTTGCGGATCTGGAAGTGCCCGACGAACGGCGTCGCCAAGTTCAGCAACGGAACCGATTGGCGCACTTGCGCATCGGCACCAACGACGGCCTCGGTGGTTCCCGCTCCGATCCACAGTTGGTCGCCGCGGGCTTCGACACCGTGCAGCTCGGGCAGCCGGGATATGTCGATGAGGTGATCGAAGTAGGCCAGCCGCATCGACAACATCGGCACCAGGCTTTGGCCTCCGGCAAGGATTTTCGCCTCTTCGCCGAACTCGGCCAGCAGGCCCACGGCCGCGTCGACGGTATCGGGGCGGTGGTAGTCGAACGATGCGGGCTTCACCACGAGGCCTCTTCCAGGAGCGAGACGATCGACGCCGGACTGGCCGGCAGCCGCGTTAGGGCCACGCCCAGCGGCGCCAGGGCATCGTTGATCGCGTTGATCACTGCCGGCACCGATCCGATCGCCCCGCCTTCGCCGACGCCCTTGTATCCGCCCGGGCCCGGGCCCGGGATTTCGACGTGGCCATATTCGATCAGCGGCACCTCGGTGGCGGTCGGCAGCAGATAGTCGACGAATGTCGTGGCCAGCGGGTTGCCGTCGTCGTCGTAGACGAGGTTTTCCAGCAGTGCGCCGCCGATGCCCTGCACCGTTCCGCCGGCGATCTGTCCTTCCACGATCGCCGGGTTGATCATCGGCCCGACGTCTTCGCTGACGATATAGCGCAGCAGTGTGACTTTGCCGGTCGCGGTGTCGACTTCGCAAGTGCAGGCGTGGGTCGCGTTGGCCCAGTGAATCGGGTTGGGCGAGTTGAACCGAGCGGTCGCCTCCAATGTGGGCGACATTCCCGGCGGCAACTGCTGCGGTGAGTAGTGGGCCAGGTAGGCCAGCTCGCCGAACGACACCTGGGTTGCTGGGTCCCCGCGTACGGCAGCGCGCGAATGACCCAGTTGTACTTCGGATTCGGCCACCTTCAGGCGATGTGCGGCCAGTTTGACGATCTTCTCGCGCAGCATGGTCCCCGCCTCGGTGACGGCCCCGGCGGTCATCGGTCCGCTGCGGCTGCCCTGGGTCCCGGCCCCGTACGGCGTGGTCGCGGTATCGCCCTGAATGGTGCCCACGTCATCGAAATCTGCCCCCAGCACGTCGGCAGTCAGTTGAATGACAGTGGTTTCCAGGCTGTTTCCGCTCGAACCGCCGTTTACGTAGACGGTGATCTTGCCCGTCGGCCCCATCCGGATGGTGGCGCCTTCGGTGGCCATATGACCGGTGGCAGCGCCGGTGGCCTCGATGTACGCCGAGAAGCCGAGGCCCAGGTAGCGCCCGCGCGCCAAAGCCTCGGCCTGTTCTTTGCGGAATCCCTCGTGGTCAACGATTTTCACGGCTTGTTCGAACGTCTCGATCGGAGCGACGTGGTCGTACGGCATGCCGTTGGGGTTGACGTACGGCATCTCGTCACCGCGCAGCAGATTGCGCCGGCGCAGCTCGACGGGATCGATATTCATCTTGCGCGCGGCGATGTCGAAAAGTATTTCGCGCGCGAGGGTTTCGAACTGCCATGGACCGCGGTAGGCCGCCAACCCGGCGGTGTTGGAGAACACCGCCTTGTAGTTGAAGCTGGCCTTGGGCACCCGGTACGGCCCAGGGAAGAACATGCCGATGGCCGCGGTGGTCAACACCGGGTACGGCGTCGGATAAGCCCCGATGTCCTGGACGAAGTCGATGTCGGCGGCCGCGATTTTGCCCTCGTCGTCGAACGCCATCCTGGCCCTGCCGTCGACGTGACGCGCCTGCCCGGCCGACATCAGGTTTTCGCGCCTGTCCTCGATCCACTTGAGCGCCGCGGGCACCTTGCGGGCGGCCAGCATGATGCACATGTCTTCGCGCATCGGGACGACCTTCTGGCCGAAACCCCCGCCGGTGTCCCGCGCGATCACCCGAACCCGTTGTGCCGCAATGCCTAACAGGCGGGCACAGAAAGCGCGCAGTTCGTGCGGAGTCTGGGTCGACGCCCAGACGGTCAATTCTCCCGAAGCCGCCACCCACTCCACCACCAGGCCGCGGGTCTCGATCGGCACCGGCAGATGGATCTGCTGATAGAGGTGCTCTGCCACGACATAAGGCGATGTGGCGAAGACGTTTTCGTCCGGCCGCACCCCGCCCATACCGCCGGCGACATTGTTCGGGTAGCCGTCGTGTACCAGCACCTCGGCGGACTGCGCCTGCCTGAAGTCGACCACTGCCGGCAATGGCTCGTAGTCGACGTCGACCAGTTCGAGCGCGTCCTCGGCGAGGTAGCGGTTCTCGGCGACGACCAAGGCAACCGGGTCGCCGACGAACTTCGCTTCGCCGTTGGCCAGCGGGGGCCGCGGCGTGTCCGGGACGTCCTTACCCGCGACGGCGTGCCAGGCCTCCCGGACATCCGGATTGAGGTCGGCGGCGGTGAACACCGCGTGGACGCCGGGCAGTGCCAGCGCCGCCGAGGCGTCGATGCCATTGATCCGGGCCCGCGCGAACGGGCTGCGTACGAAGCAGGCGTGCAGCATGCCAGGCCTCGAGATGTCGTCGACGAAACTGCCATGCCCGGTCAGCAGCCGGCTGTCTTCGACGCGCTGCACGCGAGTGCCGGCGTAGCGGGGTGCCGGGGTAGCGCTGGTCGGTTGCAAGTCCTGAGTCATGGCGTTCCATCTGGTTGTCGCCTTTTGAGAAGCCCGATGTCATCATAGGAGAGTGGCGTTATCGGAGTCGATAGTGATCGGACTCCTCTTAGCGGCAGGTGCCGGACGGCGGTATGGACGTCCGAAGGTCCTCGTGGAAGGTTGGCTCGACGCCGCGCTGGATGCGCTGACCGGCGGTGGTTGCACCGAAATCGTCGTGGTTCTTGGCGCTGCCCAGGTGGCGGTCCCACCCGGTGTCACCGCGATCACCGCTGCGGATTGGCAACAGGGGCTGAGCGCGTCGGTGCGCGAGGGCCTTGCGCAGGCCGATCGCATGAACGCGGACTACGCCGTCTTACACGTCATCGATACACCCGATGTCGACGCCTCGGTGGTGGCGCGAGTGGTCAACCGCGCGTTGGCGTCCCGCAGTGGTCTGGCGCGGGCGTACTTCGGCGAACGGCCCGGACATCCGGTGGTGATCGCCCGCGGGCATTGGCCGGCAGTGCTGGCCACGATCTCCGGGGACCAGGGGGCGGCCGCTTATCTGCGGGCGGCGCGGCAGGTCGAGATCGTCGACTGCGGCGACCTCGCCAGCGGCGTCGACATCGACGAACCGCGGTGATGCGCTATTGCGCTATTGGGTGGGCTGGGTGGTTTCCGCGGCGTGCTGGGCGGTGGTCAGCACGCGGTGGCGCACCACATACCAGCCGCCGATGAGGGCGGGTATGCCCACCAGCATCGCGGCGAGCATCCAGCGACCGTATGCCTCGTTGAACAGCATCAGGATCAGTACGGTCGCGAGAAAAACCAGGGTGAGCCAGCCGCTGTACGGGGACAGTGGCATCCGGAAATGCGGACGCTGCAACGTCCCGGCGGTCGTCAAACGGTGAAATCGCAATTGGCACGCCACGATGGTCGCCCAGGCCACGATGACTCCGGTTGCGGCGATATGCAGCACGATCTCGAACGCCTGGCTCGGTTTGACGGCGTTGAGGACGATGCCGAACAGACCGATTCCGGCGGTGAGCAGGATTCCGCCATACGGCACACCGTTTTTCGACAGCGGTGCGGTGAATTTCGGGCCGCTGCCGGCGATGGCCATCGATCGCAGGATCCGTCCCGTGGAATACAGCCCGGCGTTCAGGCTCGAAAGTGCGGCGGTGAGGACCACCAGGTTCATCAGGCTGCCGCCGCCGGCAAAACCGATCTTGGAAAAGAAGGTGACGAACGGGCTGACGTGTTCGCGGTAGGCGGTGTAGGGCAGCAGTAGCGCCAGCAGGATGGTCGAGCCGATGTAGAACACCGCGATACGGAACACCACCGAGTTGATCGCCCGTGGCATGACCTTTTCCGGCTCGGCCGCTTCCCCGGCGGCGATCCCGACCAGTTCGACGGCGGCGTAGGCGAACACCACGCCGGAGGTGACAAGCACCAGCGGCAGCAGCCCGGCCGGCAGCAGTCCGCCGTGGCTGCTCCACAGCGATACCCCGGTCTGTTGACCGTCGACTTTGAAACGTCCGGCCAGGAAAACCGTGCCGACGACAAGGAACACCACCAGCGCCAGCACCTTGACCAAGGCGGCCCAAAACTCCAATTCCCCGAAGAGGCGCACCGAGATCAGATTCATCGACAACACCACCAGCAGCGCGCTCAACGCGAGTGCCCACTGCGGAATCACGTGAAACGCCGTCCAGTAATGGAAGTAGTGTGCGATCGCCGTGGTGTCGACTATCCCGGTCATGGCCCAGTTCAGGAAGTACATCCAGCCGGCCACGAAAGCCGCCTTCTCGCCGAAGAATTCGCGGGCGTACGAAACGAACGATCCGGACGACGGGCGGTGCAGCACCAGTTCGCCTAACGCGCGCAGGATCAGGAAGACGAAGATTCCGCAGACCCCGTAGACCAGAAACAACCCCGGTCCTGCCGACGCGAGCCGGCCGCCGGCGCCGAGGAAAAGTCCGGTCCCGATCGCGCCGCCGAGCGCGATCATCTGCAGCTGCCGATTGTTGAGGGTCTTGTGGTAGCCGGAGTCTTCGCGGGTAAGCATGCTAGGAGGCGGTGCCATCGAATTCCTTATCGCCGTAGCTTGCGGAAACGCAGCGAGACTGGGTGCCAGGCTATCCCACTCCCGCCATCTGACACACCGTCAAGCGTGGCCGGCTGAGTGGGCGTCGAGTGTGTGGTGGCGGCGTCGAGGGTGCATTGGTGGCTTCGGGTGTGCGCTGGCGGCGTGTCTGAGCGGGACGGACTCAGCCCTGCGCGCACGCTCGACGCCCTACGCGCATAGTCGACGCCGCCAGTGCTCAGTCGACGCCCTACGTGCACAGTCGTTGAACGAAGACGCTCGAATTGGCCAACTTCGCTGCATCGTGTCAGTCAATGAACGAAGAGCGCCGCGCCGGCCAGAACCAAGATGCCGACCCCGGGAACAAGTCGGCAACCGGCACCGTTAGCATGATCGACAAGTTGAGTGGACCAAGCTCAACCCTGTTTGACAGCAGGTCCTGCTGGGAGCAGGCTTGAGCGGGGTTCACTCAGCATAGTGCAGTACCGAAGGTCTACATACTCAGGAGGAATCACCATGGCTCGTGCGGTCGGAATCGACCTCGGGACCACCAACTCCGTCGTCTGCGTGCTGGAGGGTGGTGACCCCGTCGTGGTCGCCAACTCCGAGGGCTCACGGACCACTCCGTCCGTCGTCGCGTTTGCGCGCAACGGCGAGGTGCTGGTCGGCCAGCCCGCCAAGAACCAGGCGGTGACCAACGTCGACCGCACCGTGCGTTCGGTCAAGCGACACATGGGCTCCGACTGGTCCATCGAAATCGACGGCAAGAAATACACCGCGCCCGAGATCAGCGCGCGCGTCCTGATGAAGCTCAAGCGCGACGCGGAGGCCTACCTCGGTGAGGACATCACCGACGCGGTGATCACCGTGCCCGCCTACTTCAACGACGCCCAGCGCCAGGCCACCAAGGACGCCGGCCAGATCGCCGGCCTCAACGTGCTGCGGATCGTCAACGAGCCGACCGCCGCCGCGCTGGCCTACGGTTTGGACAAGGGCGAGAAGGAACAGACAATCCTGGTTTTCGACCTCGGTGGCGGCACCTTCGACGTCTCCCTGCTGGAGATCGGCGAGGGCGTGGTCGAGGTCCGCGCCACCAGCGGTGACAACCACTTGGGCGGCGACGACTGGGACGACCGCATCGTCAGCTGGCTGGTCGACAAGTTCAAGGGCACCAGCGGCATCGACCTGACCAAGGACAAGATGGCGATGCAGCGGCTGCGGGAAGCGGCCGAGAAGGCCAAGATCGAGCTGAGTTCGAGCCAGTCGACCTCGATCAACCTGCCCTACATCACCGTCGACGCCGACAAGAACCCGCTGTTCCTCGACGAGCAGTTGACCCGGGCCGAGTTCCAGCGCATCACTCAGGACCTGCTGGACCGCACCCGCAAGCCGTTCCAGTCGGTGATCGCCGACACCGGCATCTCGGTGTCGGACATCGACCACGTGGTGCTGGTGGGCGGCTCGACCCGGATGCCGGCGGTGACCGACCTGGTCAAGGAGCTCACCGGCGGCAAGGAGCCCAACAAGGGCGTGAACCCGGACGAGGTGGTGGCAGTCGGCGCGGCTCTGCAGGCCGGCGTGCTCAAGGGTGAGGTGAAAGACGTTCTGCTGCTTGATGTTACGCCGCTGAGCCTGGGTATCGAGACCAAGGGTGGCGTGATGACCAAGTTGATCGAGCGCAACACCACGATCCCGACTAAGCGGTCGGAGACCTTCACCACCGCCGACGACAACCAGCCGTCGGTGCAGATCCAGGTCTATCAGGGTGAGCGTGAGATCGCCGCGCACAACAAGCTGCTCGGCTCCTTCGAGCTGACCGGCATCCCGCCGGCGCCGCGCGGCGTCCCGCAGATCGAGGTCACCTTCGACATCGACGCCAACGGCATCGTGCACGTCACGGCCAAGGACAAGGGCACCGGCAAGGAGAACACCATCCGGATCCAGGAAGGCTCGGGCCTGTCCAAGGAAGAGATCGACCGGATGATCAAAGACGCCGAGGCGCACGCCGAGGAGGACCGCAAGCGTCGCGAAGAGGCCGACGTCCGCAACCAGGCTGAGACGCTGGTCTACCAGACCGAGAAGTTCGTTAAGGAACAGCGTGAGGCCGAAGGCGGGTCAAAGGTGCCCGAGGACACGCTGAGCAAGGTCGAAGCCGCGGTGGCAGAGGCCAAGACCGCACTTGGTGGCACTGATATTGCCGCGATCAAGTCGGCGATGGAAAAGCTCGGCCACGAATCGCAGGCACTCGGACAGGCGATTTACGAGGCCACTCAGGCTGAGGCTGGCGCTGCCGGCGCGGGGCAGCCGGGTGGCGGCCCGTCGGGCTCGGCTGACGACGTGGTGGACGCGGAGGTGGTCGACGACGACCGGGAGTCCAAGTGACCGAAAGCAACCCACACGAACAGGTGACGGTCACCGACAAGCGGCGCATCGATCCGGAAACGGGCGAGGTACGTCATGTCCCTCCCGGCGATACGCCGGGAGGGACGGTACCCGGAGGTTCGGCGGTCGGCAGCGACAAACTGGCGGAAAAGGTTGCCGAGTTGACGGCCGACCTGCAACGGGTGCAGGCCGACTTCGCCAACTATCGCAAGCGTGCGCTGCGTGACCAGCAGGCCGCGGCGGACCGGGCCAAGGCCGCCGTTGTCAGCCAATTGCTGCATGCGGTGGACGACATCGAACGGGCACGCAAGCACGGAGACTTGGATTCCGGGCCGCTGAAGGCCGTCGCCGACAAGCTGATGAGCGCGTTGACCGGCCTGGGGCTGAAGCCATTTGGCGCTGAGGGCGAGGATTTCGATCCGGTGCTGCACGAGGCGGTGCAGCACGAGGGCGATGGCGGACAAGACGCCAAGCCGGTGATCGGAACCGTCATGCGGCAGGGCTACCAGCTCGGTGAGCATGTTCTGCGAAATGCCTTGGTTGCCGTCGTCGAAACGGTTGCCGACGACACGGCCGAATCGGACGCACCGCCCGCGTCTGACGAGCCCGTCGAAACCGAGCAGCCCGACACGAGCGATAACGCCGACGTGCCCGGTGAATAAGGCCGAGAATCACAGGCGAGGCAACACTACACAGACGAAGGTGAGGAGGTGACGCAACATGGCCCAGCGAGAATGGGTCGAGAAGGACTTCTATAAGGAGTTGGGCGTCTCCTCTGACGCCACCGCTGATGAAATCAAACGCGTGGCTCGAAAGTTGCTCGCCGAGAATCATCCCGACCGAAACCCGGGCAACAAGGCGGCCGAGGATCGCTACAAGGCGGTCTCCGAGGCAAAGGAAGTGCTCACCGATCCGGCCAAGCGCAAGGAGTACGACGAAACGCGCCGGCTTTTCGCCGGCGGCGGTTTCGGCGGTCGTAGGTTCGACGCCGGCGGTTTTGGGGGCTTCGGGGGAGGTAGCTACGGCTCCGATGGCGCCGAGTTCAACCTCAACGATTTGTTCGACGCCGCCAGCCGTTCGGGCGGGACCAATATCGGTGACTTGTTCGGCGGGTTGTTCGGCCGCGGCGGCAGCGCCCGTCCCAGCCGGCCGCGTCGCGGCAACGACTTGGAGACCGAGACCGAGCTTGATTTCGTCGAGGCCGCCAAGGGCGTGGCGATGCCGTTGCGGCTGACGAGTCCGGCGCCGTGCACCAACTGCCACGGCAGCGGAGCGCGCCCGGGCACCAGCCCTAAGGTGTGTCCGACCTGCAACGGCGCCGGGGTGATCAACCGGAATCAGGGCGCGTTCGGCTTCTCCGAGCCCTGCACCGATTGCCGGGGTAGCGGCTCGATCATCGAGCACCCGTGTGATGAGTGCAAAGGCACCGGCGTCACCACCCGTACCCGCACCATCAATGTGCGGATCCCGCCGGGCGTCGAGGACGGACAGCGGATCAGATTGCCCGGGCAAGGCGAAGCCGGGTTGCGCGGTGCGCCGTCGGGAGACCTGTATGTGACGGTGCATGTTCGACCGCACCCGGTGTTCGGGCGCGACGGTGATGACCTGACCGTCACAGTTCCGGTCAGCTTTACCGAATTGGCTTTGGGTTCAACACTTTCCGTACCGACGCTGGACGGGACCGTCGGCGTTCGGGTGCCGAAGGGCACCGCCGACGGTCGCATCTTGCGGGTGCGCGGACGTGGTGTGCCCAAGCGCAGCGGCGGTAGCGGCGACCTGCTCGTCACGGTCAAGGTGGCCGTTCCGCCGAACCTGGAAGGCGCCGCCGAAGAGGCACTTCAGGCTTACGCGGCGGCTGAGCGGTCCAGCGGGTTCAACCCCAGGGCCGGTTGGGCGGGTCATCGCTGATGGCCAAGAAGGACGAGTCTCGGACGTTTCTGATCTCGGTGGCTGCCGAGCTGGCCGGCATGCACGCGCAAACGCTGCGCACCTATGACCGGCTGGGTTTGGTCAGTCCGAGGCGCACTTCGGGTGGGGGGCGGCGCTATTCGGAGCGTGACGTCGACCTGCTGCGTCAGGTGCAGCATCTCTCGCAGGAACAGGGCGTCAACCTCGCCGGCATCAAGCGCATCATCGAGCTGACGAATCAGGTCGAAGCGCTGCAGGCGCGGCTCAAGGAGATGGCCGAGGAATTGGCGGTCCTGCGCGCCAACCAACGTCGTGAGCTTGCGGTGTTGCCCAAGAGCACGGCCCTCGTCCTCTGGCAACCGCGCCGGTGAGCGGAGCCCGCGTGAGCGGGCGAGCGAACGGCGCCATCCAGCTGGAGCCGGTGAGCGGAGCCCGCGTGAGCGGGCGAGCGAACGGCGCCATCCAGCTGGAGCCGGTGAGCGTCGTCACCGCGATGTCGCCGAACGTGTTCTGACGGTGAGAAGTTGGCCGGATTTTCGTCGCCAGGTCACGCTCGGTGCGCCCGCTGGCGTTCAGGGCGGCGACCGACGCGCGCACTGAGCGCAGTTGGCCCGGCCGCGCGACTCAGCGTGGTAGCGTCCGGCGACCGTGTGCACCAATTCGGGTCAACCCGGGAGGCGATCAGCCACCGCCCGCGTGAGCGGACGATGAGACAGTTACGGCAGCCTGACGTTGTGGAAGAAGCCAGACACTTGGGTGCCGATGTTTGCGATGCCGGATACAAATGCCTGCGTCGCGAGATCCACTGTGCTGGTATTGAATATGCCCGAGATGGTATTGCCCTTGTTCAACAGGCCCGATGTCAGCGCGCCGTAGTTGAAGAAGCCCGAGTCTTCCAGTGCGCCGGCGTTCCAGATGCCCGAATGGTTGGTGCCGGTGTTGATGATTCCCGATAGACCGTCGTCGGAGTTGAAGAACCCGGACGAGACGTGCCACTGCCGTAGTTTGAAGAAGCCTGACGACGGAGCGGTCGTTGAATTGAAGAATCCCGGTCCCTGGACGAAGTCAAAACCGAAGGTGTACGGGCCCGCCGTGCCACCGCCGGACTTTTCGAAGGTTGTGCGAACGATGTCATCGATATTTATTTGGAGCCGATAACACATTCGCAGGAATGGTCCAAGGGCCTAGGTCGCCGTCATAGACGGTGATATTTATGCCCGGCCATTGGTGCAGAACGACTTTGATCCGGATCTTGGAAATGGTGAACGCATCCTGGGTGATTTCGTTGATGGTGCCCTGGATTGGTAGTTCGACGAGGCCATGCACATCGCCCTGGTACGGAAATTCGGGAATGGTCACGTGGTAGGAGAGTCGAACCAAACCTTGGTAATCGCCTCTCCAGAGGAAGCCGTTGTTGTAGTTGCCCGAGTTGAAGGCGCCGGTGTTGACGTCACCGGTGTTGCCGATGCCGGTGTTGTAGTCGCCGCCGTTGAAGTATCCCGTGTTGTACATTCCCGAGTTGAAGCCACCCGAGTTGTGGTCTGCGCTGTTGAAGCTGCCCGTGTTCGTTTCACCCGCGTTGTACAAACCGGAGTTGTAGTTGCCGGCGTTGGCGATCCCGGTGTTGGCGGCGCCGGAGTTGAACCATCCGGTAGTGGTGCTGCCGGTGTTGCCGATGCCGGTGTTGTAGTCGCCGGAGTTGCCGATGCCCCAGTTTCCAGTACCGGAGTTGCCGATGCCGATGTTGTTGGTTCCGGAATTGAACAACCCGATGTTGCCGGTGCCGGAGTTCAACGTACCGAAGCCGCGTTGCTTGTCGCCGGTGAGCCCGAAACCGATATTTCCGTTGCCGGTGTTACCGAAGCCGATATTGCCGTCTCCGGTATTGCCCCAGCCGAAGTTGTGGTTTCCGGTGTTGCCCATCCCGAGGTTGTTCAACCCCGCTGTCAACGAGCTACCGACATTCCCAAACCCGATGTTGCCGCTGCCGAGGTTACCGCTGCCGACATTGGCGCTGCCGAGGTTGCCGTTGCCGACGCTGTGGTCCCCGATGTTGGCGTTACCCAGGTTGAAGCTGCCGATATTTCCGTTACCAAAGTTGTCGTTACCGATGTTGGCGCTGCCGAAATTCACGATGCCGTGGTTGGCCAGCCCGACGTTGAACAGCGTGCTCGTTCCGTCGCGGAACAATCCCGCCAGGTCGATGAGAGCGCCGGTGTCGACATCGCCCACGTTGAGGATGCCGGTGTTGTAGTTGCCGTGTTGTAGCCGTTGCCCGAGTTTCCGATGCCCGAGTTCCCGATTCCCACGTTGCCGGTGCCCGAGTTGAAGAAGCCGACGTTACCGGTGCCGGAATTCATGCCGCCGAACCCGCGCAGGTGATCCCCGGTGAGTCCGATACCGCTGTTCCCGTTGCCGGTATTGCCGAAGCCGACATTTCCGCTGCCGATGTTTCCGCTGCCAATATTGCCGCTGCCGGTGTTGCCCGAGCCGAAATTGAAGTCGCCGATGTTCGCGTTGCCGAGATTGCCCTGGCCGACGTTGGCCAAGCCCACGTTGCGGAAGGGGACGACAATGTCCTGCGCGGCGGCCGCAGCCGCAGTGACGGTGGCAGCGGCAGCACCGTACGCGCCCGCCGTCGGACCCGCCAGGTTGGCCAGACCCCGCAGCGTCGAGGGAAACGGCGTCAACGTCGACACAGCCGCGGACGCCCCGGAGTAATAGTCGAACATCGCGGCCACGTCCCGGGCACACATCTGTTCGTAGTGAATTTCAGCGTCGGCGATCGCGGTGGCGTTTTGCCCGAACAGGTTCGACAACACCAGCGACACAAACTGGCTGCGGTTGGCCGAGATGAGGGCCGGATGCACCGTGGCCGCCAGCGCCGCCTCGAACGCGGCCGCTGCCAGCCGTACCTGGACGGCTGCCTGCTCGGCCTGGTTCGCCGCGGCGTTCAACCAACCCAGGTAGGGTGCGGCGGCATCGGCCATCGCCGCCGAGGACGGACCGAGCCAGAGAGAACCCGTGAGTCCGGTGGTCACCACGGAAAAAGAGGTGGCGGCCGAACCCAGCTCGGCGGCCAGCCCGTCCCAGGCCGCCGCCGCGGTCAGCATCGGCCCCAACCCGGCGCCCAGATGCATACGCGCCGATTTGACCTCCGGTGGCAAGACCGCGAAATTCATCAGCTCTCCTGCCTGGAACCGTTGGTCGCCGTCGCAGAGGCAGGTGATGCCGTCGCATCCCTCGGGTCCGTGAGTGTCCCAGCGTAACGATTATTCAGAAGTGCGACAGCGGACCGTCTTTGATTCGGACAAAAACTTCAAAAATGGTGTACGCGGGTCTTTTTGCATTTATAGCGCTCACACACGGATGGAAAATTGGGCGACCGCCGGTTCGTTGCGCCGCGCAACCCGATAGCCGCCGCGGCGCAACGCATCCGTCGGCGCCGCCATCGGCTCGAAGCAGACCACGTCCTCGCCTGGGGGCGCAAAGATCTGCGCCGCCGGATACCCGTGTTCGAAACGCACTTCGAGGCGGCGGCCGCCGCCGCGGACCGCGAAGACCGATCCCTCGGCGACCTGGTCGTAGCAGTCGTCAAAAGCCTCGTCACGCAGTTGCTGTGACATCGCCGGCCGCTCGGCCGTCTTGCCGGTGGGTAATCCCCGCTCGTCGAGATACAAATGCCGCAGCGGCGGTGTCTCGATTGTCCAGTCGCCGCGCGCGACATGCGGCACGTGCAGGTACGGGTGGAAACCAAAGCACAGCGGCACCGCCCGGTCCGTGGTCGCGGTGACCGTGGTGCGCACCGTCAACGTCCGGTCCGCCAGCCGCACCGCCATCGCAAGCACATGCGGATACGGGAAGCTGGCCAGCAACTTTGGCTCGGCGCCGAAATCCAGCTCGGCGGTCAGTTCGTTCGCCGATTCGGCCGTCACCCGCCAGCCCGGGTATGCGGCCAAGACGCCGTGGATGGGTAACCCGGCGGGATCGGTGCGGACTCCGTTTGCTCCCGGAGTCAGGGTTACCGTCGCGTCTTCGGCGGTATAGGTGTTGGCGCCCAGCCGATTCGCCCACGGATACAGAATCGGTATCCCCATCGTCTTTCCCGCGGTGATGTAGGCGTCCAGACCTCTTCGCTGACCGAGCAGTTGCACACCCGCGTCGGTTAGGGCGCTGCCGATCATCCCGGCCGCGGGCACGAATTGCGCCGCCACCGGGGAGGACGGGTCGCGCAGCGTGACGACGTGCACCCCGCCAGCCTAATCGGCCGGCCCGGCCTGCTCGGCGGCTTCTGCTGCCGGCGTTTCTGGTGTGGGTCGGCAACGCGGCCCGGCGCTGCCCTACCGCGACAGCGGGTCGTGCTGAATACGTTCCGGCGGAGCGCCTTTCGCGATGAGGGCGGCCTTGGTGGCGCGGACCATGTTCGGGCCGCCGCAGATCAGGATCTGCCGGTCGCCCCAACCGCCATACCTGGTGACCACGTCGGCCAACCGCCCGGTCTGACGCACATGCAGGCCGCGAGGCGGCGACACGTCGGGGTATTCCGCGGCCCACGACGGGTCGCGGGAGTACTCAGAGACCGGCGAGACGGAGAGCCACGGGTTGTGTGCGGCAATCTGCCACAGCATGGGCAGGTCATAGAGCTCACAGGAATAGCGAGCCCCGAAAAACAGGTGGACTCGCGGGTTCTCCGCAAACCGGCTGAGGTCCATGATCAGCGCCCGTAGCGGTGCCAGGCCGGTGCTGCCGGCGACCATGAGCACATCGCCGTCGTCGCGGGTCACGTGAAAGCCGCCGTGCGGGCTGGACAATCGCCACCGGTCACCGGGCCGGGTCTCGTTGACGATGGCGTTGCTCACCAGGCCGCCGGGCACCACGCGGACGTGAAACTCGATCCGGCCGTCGGGGTCGGCGGGAATGGCGGGGCTGAGGTATCGCCAGCGGCGGGGGCATTGCGGGACATGGACATTGACGTACTGGCCGGGGTGGTAGTCCAGCGGCTGGTCCAGACGCAGGCGGACGACCGCGAGGTCACGCGACACCCGGGCGTGTTCGACGACCGTTCCGTTCCACCACGCGGGCCCCTGCTCGGCGTCGGCGGCGCCGCTCATCACCCCGGTGATCAGGTTCAGCGACTGGTCGGCGGCCCGCTCGACGTTGTCAGTCCAGGAGCTGCCCAAATAGCCGCGCAGTGTCTGATACAGGGCGCGGCGCAAGGTGTCGTATTGGGTTGGGAGCACGCCGTGTTTGCGGTGGTCCCGGCCGAGTTGGGCCAGGAAGGCCACCGGTTCTTCGGCGTGCTGGTCGACGAGTTCGCCATACACCCAGTGCAGCGCGTGCGCGAAAGCTGCTCGTTGACTGTCCATTTCGGGAGGGAACAGGTCGCGCACCGAAACGTCGAGGGCAAACCAGGTGGTGTAGAACCGGCGGACGAGTTCGTTGGGGCCCTCGGAAGGGGCGAACGCGTCGCGCAGCACCCGCAATGCATCTCGGTCCTCGAGGCCCACGGACCCCGATTCTAGGCTCGCCGGGCGTGGTGCTCAGCGATCTCGAACATCCTCGAACATCGAAGCTGACTGCGGGCAACACCGCCCTGAGCCGGGGAAACCAGCGGCGAGCGCAACCCGCCACGCCTTACAGGGCGTGAATTCCCTTGTACAGCACCGCTAACCCGATCACCACCAAGATCGCTGCCACTACTGCGGTGTTGTGTTTTTCCATCCAATTCTTCAGTCGCTCCAGCGGAGCGTCGAGGCGCTCCCCGGCGACGGTATAGGCCAACACCGGAAGCGCGACCGACGAGCCGGCGACAGCCACGAAGAGCGTGGCCGATATCACCGTCCCGCTGTTACCCAGTGCATCGGTGCCGATTGCCAATCCGGCTGCCGCGCAGATGAATAACACCTTGGGATTGAGCACCGTCAGTGCCGCTGCGGTCAGCGCCGCCCGCGTTGGGGTGACCGAGGTGAGCGTTCGCATCCAGGCCGGTATGTGGTCGTGACCGCGGCGGGTTAGCCAGCGGATGACGCCGAACACGATCAGCGCTATGCCCAGGACGATCCGCAGCCAGGACGCCCATGCGGGGGGCGTCTCGCGCAGACCGCCCAGCAGGTTGGAGATGCTGATGGCAAGCGAGGTCAGCCCTGCCAGCCCCAGCAGCCAGCCGGCGAGATAGGCCAGACCGCTCTCCCGCGGATGTTGCGCGTGCAAGACGAGCACTCCCGGGATGATCGATAGCGGCGAAACCGTGATCACCAGGGCGAGCGGTACCACTTCAACCATTTACGAAGGCTCTCCGACCGTCACGCGAAGAACGGTAGCTGACGTCGTGGTGTTGCACCCGCCGTCGTTGCTACCGCCGGGTTCCCAGAATTCGGCGGTCTCTTGTTACCAAGCTGAGCTCAGTGGTATCAGACATATGGGCGCGGCGTTCGCCAACAACCTAACCTTGAGCGGAACAGACTCAACATTGACGGCGTTGCACAACCCGACAGGCATTTTTCACCGAACGTAAATCCCGAACGGAGTTGTCGTGGACTCTTTCAACCCGACCACCAAGACGCAGGCGGCGCTGACGTCGGCCCTGCAAGCGGCATCGGCTGCCGGCAATCCCGAGATCCGGCCTGCACACCTGCTGATGGCCCTGTTGACGCAGGCCGACGGCATCGCCGCGCCGCTGCTCGAGGCCGTCGGCGTGGAGCCCGCCGCGGTCCGCGCCGAAGCGCAGCGTCTGCTCGATCGATTGCCGCAGATCAGCGGCGCCAGTTCGCAACCGCAGCTGTCGCGCGAGTCGCTGGCGGCGATCACCGCCGCCCAGCAGCTGGCCACCGAGCTGGATGACGAGTACGTCTCCACCGAGCACGTGATGGTCGGCTTGGCCACCGGTGATTCAGACGTCGCCAAGCTGCTCAACGGGCACGGTGCCTCGCCGCAAGCCTTACGAGAGGCGTTCGTCAAGGTGCGCGGCAGCGCGCGCGTTACCAGCCCCGAACCTGAGGCGACCTATCAGGCGCTGGAGAAGTACTCGACCGACCTGACCGCGCGGGCTCGTGAAGGCAAGCTCGACCCAGTCATCGGGCGGGACAACGAAATCCGCCGCGTCATTCAGGTGCTCTCCCGTCGCACCAAGAACAACCCGGTGCTGATCGGCGAGCCCGGCGTCGGCAAGACCGCGATCGTGGAGGGTCTGGCCCAACGCATCATCGACGGCGATGTACCGGAAAGTCTGCGCGACAAGACGATCATCGCGCTCGACATGGGCTCAATGGTCGCCGGCTCGAAGTACCGCGGCGAGTTCGAGGAACGGCTCAAGGCCGTCCTCGACGACATCAAGAACTCGGCCGGGCAGATCATCACGTTCATTGACGAGCTGCACACCATCGTGGGCGCCGGCGCGACCGGTGAGGGTGCGATGGACGCCGGCAACATGATCAAGCCGATGCTGGCGCGCGGCGAGCTGCGGCTGGTCGGTGCCACCACCCTGGACGAGTACCGCAAGTACATCGAGAAGGACGCCGCGCTGGAGCGCCGTTTCCAGCAGGTGTTCGTCGGCGAGCCATCGGTGGAGGACACCATCGGCATCCTGCGCGGGCTCAAAGACCGCTACGAGGTGCACCACGGCGTGCGGATCACCGACTCGGCGTTGGTGGCCGCGGCCACCCTGTCCGACCGGTACATCACCGCCCGCTTCCTGCCGGACAAGGCCATCGACCTGGTCGACGAGTCCGCCAGCCGGCTGCGGATGGAGATCGACTCCCGGCCCGTCGAGATCGACGAAGTCGAGCGGCTGGTGCGCCGACTGGAGATCGAGGAGATGGCGCTGGCTAAGGAGGAGGACGAGGCGTCCAAGGAGCGGCTGGAAAAGCTGCGTGCCGAGCTGGCCGACCAGAAAGAGAAGCTCGCCGAACTGACTACGAGATGGCAGAACGAGAAGAACGCCATCGAGATCGTCCGTGAGCTCAAGGAGCAGCTGGAAGCCCTGCGCGGGGAATCCGAGCGCGCCGAGCGCGACGGCGACCTGGCCAAGGCCGCCGAGCTGCGCTATGGGCGCATCCCGGAAATGGAGAAGAAACTCGACGCGGCGCTGCCCCAGGCGACGGCCCGCGAGCAAGTGATGCTCAAAGAAGAGGTCGGTCCCGACGACATCGCCGACGTGGTATCGGCCTGGACCGGGATCCCGGCCGGGCGGCTACTGGAAGGCGAGACCGCCAAGCTGCTGCGGATGGAAGACGAGCTGGGCAAGCGCGTCGTCGGGCAGAAGAAGGCGGTGCAAGCCGTTTCGGATGCGGTGCGCCGCAGCCGGGCCGGCGTGTCCGACCCCAACCGGCCGACCGGGGCGTTCATGTTCCTCGGACCGACCGGTGTCGGTAAGACCGAGCTCGCCAAGGCGCTGGCCGACTTCCTATTCGATGACGAGCGGGCGATGGTCCGCATCGACATGAGCGAGTACGGCGAAAAGCACACCGTGGCCCGCCTGATCGGCGCCCCGCCCGGGTACGTCGGCTACGAGGCCGGTGGTCAGCTGACCGAATCGGTGCGCCGCCGTCCCTACACCGTGGTGCTGTTCGACGAGGTCGAGAAGGCCCACCCGGACGTGTTCGACGTGCTGCTGCAGGTGCTCGACGAAGGCCGGCTCACCGACGGCCATGGCCGCACCGTCGACTTCCGCAACACCATCTTGATCCTGACGTCCAACCTGGGATCGGGCGGCAGCGAGGAGCAGGTGATGGCCGCGGTGCGCGCGACGTTCAAGCCGGAGTTCATCAACCGGCTGGACGACGTGCTGATCTTCGAGGGCCTCAACCCCGAGGAGTTGGTGCAGATCGTCGACATCCAGTTGGCGCAGCTGCAGAAACGGCTGGCGCAACGGCGGTTGCAGCTCGAGGTGTCGCTGCAAGCCAAGCAGTGGCTGGCGCATCGCGGATTCGACCCGGTGTACGGCGCGCGTCCGTTGCGGCGGCTGGTCCAGCAGGCCATCGGTGACCAGCTTGCCAAGATGCTGCTGGCCGGCGAGGTGCACGACGGCGACGTGGTGCCGGTCAATGTCAGCGCTGACGGCGACGCACTGATCCTGGGCTAAGACGGGGGCGGTTTCGGCGCGGCGCCCCGCTCGAAGTCTCGGGTCTGGGCGCCGGCGTCGATGACCGCCCGGAGCAGCCGGCGCGCCGCGCACCGGGAATGATTCCCACCGAAACCTCGGGATGGCCCAGCACGGTCGTGCCGAGCGCGGCAAAACGTATGTCGAAAGCCATCGCGAACTCGCAGCCACCACCACGGCAGATTCCCTCGATGACCGCGATGGTTGCCTTCGGCAGGGTTCGGATCCGCTCCGTCATCGCGTGGAAGAACGACAGTTCGTCGTGCAGTGCGGTGTCCGCAGTTTCGGGACGGCCATGCAAGTCGCCGAGCAGCGAGACGTCCGCATGCGCGATGAAGAACTCCGGATCGGCCGAGTCGACGATCAGCACCCGCACCCCGTCGTCGCCGGCGACTTCCCCAAGAGCCGGTCGATCTCAGTCAGCAGGGGCATGTCCAGCAAGTTGATCGGTGGATGACCGATCGTCGCCCGGCAGACACCGTTCGCCCTGGAGCTGCGGATGAGCCGGTAATCCCTCATACGTCTAAGCCTCCGAGATCTTCACGTACCCCTGCTGCACCAGCTGGGTCAGTCGGGCCATGGCATTCCTGTTGATCCTGGTCCCGGGGATGAGGTCGGCATTGCGCCAACCGTTGGCCCTGGCGGTGGCTCCGCACAACTCGACGTGCACGCCCTTGGCTATCAGGTCGGCCAGCACCGGCTTGTACGGATTGCCGGTGCTGACGTGCCGGTTGGCGTTGTAGGCCTGGTCGTCGAGTGTCACGTGTCCGGCATTCGTGTGGAACACGGCGACGACGTGCGAGCTGGCCTGCCAGGCGGTGGCGTCGGCCGCGACGATTCCGAGGTGGAACAGGACGGCCGGCATGTCGCCTTCGAAGGTGAGCGATGCCACGCTGAATACGACCTTCACCTCCTCGAGTTCGACCGGAACGTCGATATGCAGCGTCTCGTCTGCAGGGGACACAGATGACTCCCGTCTCGAAAGTGCGGATTCGATGTCGGCAATGATCCACCCGACAGTGAAATGCGTTTGCCGCCCCATGCGGCCGGACATCCGACGCGCCTGGTATTGACTCCTGTGATTCGGTTGTGACCTGCTCGGATTCTTTATTCGGGCCCATCAGCAGATAGGCTGTCTCCCGTGGTCCCGCTTTGGTTCACGCTGTCCGCGCTGTGTTTCGTCGGTGCGGTGGTGTTGCTGTACGTCGACGTCGATCGACAACGCGGGCGCAGCCGACGTCGTAGGTCGTGGGCGCGATCGCACGGCTTCGACTACGAGCGCGAGTCGACCGAAATCCTGCATCGCTGGAAGCGCGGTGTGATGTCGACGGTCGGTGATGTCCCGGCCAAGAACGTCGTGCTGGGTCAGATCCGCGGCGAGGCCGTCTACATTTTCGATCTCGAGGAAGTCGCCACGGTGATCGCCCTGCACCGCAAGGTGGGCACCAACGTCGTGGTGGACCTGCGGCTCAAGGGACTCAAGGAACCACGGGAAAGCGACATCTGGTTGCTCGGCGCCATCGGGCCGCGGATGGTCTATTCCACCAATCTCGACGCGGCCCGGCGGGCCTGCGATCGGCGCATGGTCACCTTCGCGCACACCGCACCCGACTGCGCCGAGATCATGTGGAACGAGCAGAACTGGACGTTGGTCAGCATGCCGATCTCCAGCACCCGCACCCAGTGGGACGAGGGACTGCGCACCGTGCGCCAGTTCAACGACCTGTTGCGGGTGTTGCCGCCGCTGCCGCAGGACGAGACCTCTGCAGAGAGCGCAGAACCAGCGCGCAACGCAGCACCGGGGCGTCCGCTGGCATCCGCGCGTCAGGCAGAACTGCCACCCCGGCGCGCTCAGGTCGACCCGGCCGCCGGGCTGATACCCGATCCGGCGCGGCGGGTGGCCGAGCCGGTACGTCGTGAAGAAGGTCGTCCCGAAGGCGTTCGGCGTCCGCCGCCGGCCGGTCGTAACGGCCGGCAAGCCAGCAACTTCCAGCACTGATAGCAGGGCCCCGAGGGCCGGCGGCCGGTCAGTACACTGTCGCTCATGCCACGGCCCGTCGCGCTGATCACAGGTCCGACTTCCGGGATTGGCTCCGGCTATGCGCGACGCTACGCGCGTGACGGCTACGACCTGGTTCTCGTCGCCCGTGATGTCGACCGGTTGCAGCAATTGGCCGGCGAGTTGGAAGCGCAGGCCGGCGGTGTCGAGATCCTGCCCGCGGACCTGGCCGACGCGGCCGACAGAGCCAAGGTCGCCGAACGGCTCTCCCGGGGCGTCCGGGTGTTGGTCAACAATGCCGGTCTGGGCACCTCCGGGGAATTCTGGACGACCGATCCCGCCCTGCTGCAGGCGCAACTCGACGTCAACGTGACGGCGGTGATGCAACTGACCCGGGCCGCGTTACCGGCCATGCTCGAAGCCGGCGCCGGCGCCGTCATCAACATCGCCAGCGTCGCCGGTCTGCTATCCGGTCGCGGATCGACCTACTCGGCGTCCAAAGCCTGGGTGATCTCGTTCAGCGAGGGGTTGGCCAACGGGCTGCAGGGCACCGGCGTCAGTGTGCACGCCGTATGCCCGGGCTACGTGCACACCGAATTCCACGCCCGGGCCGGCATCGACATGGCCAACCTCCCGTCGTTCATGTGGCTCGAGGTCGACGACGTGGTCAGTCAGAGTCTGGCCGATGTCACCCGCGGCAAGGTGATCAGCGTCCCGGGCCTGCACTACAAGGCGATTGTCTCGGCCGGGCGGCTGATGCCGCGGGGCCTGGTCAGGGCGGCAGTAAAGCGTGTCGGCGGCGGCAGTGGCCGAAGCTGACCGCGGCGAGCTCGCCGAGCTGGTGCGCGGGTTGTCGGTGGTGCACGGGCGCGTCACGCTGTCGTCGGGCAAACAGGCCGACTACTACGTCGACCTGCGCCGCGCCACCCTGCATCACCGGGCGTCGGCATTGATCGGCAGGCTGATGCGCGAACTCACCGCCGACTGGGACTATGCGCTCGTCGGCGGCCTGACGCTCGGCGCCGACCCGGTGGCGACCGCCATCATGCACGCGCCCGGCCGCCCGATCGACGCGTTCGTCGTCCGCAAGTCGGCGAAAACCCATGGCCTGCAACGACTTATCGAGGGTTCCGAGGTGTCCGGCCAGCGGGTCCTGGTGGTCGAGGACACCAGCACCACCGGCAACTCGGCGCTGACCGCGGTGCACGCCGTCCAAGACGCCGGAGGCGAGGTGGTCGGCGTGGCCGTTGTCGTCGACCGCGACACCGGTGCCGCCGAGGCCATCGAGGCCGCAGGTCTGCCGTACCGCAGCGTGCTGGGGCTTGCCGATCTGGGGCTGGGCTAGGCCGGCGGCGGTGCGTGTTCTGGTTGCGCTGATCGTGGCGTTGTCCTGCGTGGCGGCCTTGATGGCGTGCTCCGATTCGAGACCCGATCGCATCTATGGCGCTCAGAGCGCCCGGCTGGGCGAATCGCTGCCGGTGCTGGGGTGGAACATGGCGGTGTCGAATCTGCGCTGGTCCGGTGACTACGTGCTGGTCGACGTCGATGCTTCGCCGAGCGACCCCCGTGCGCCGCACGCCAAACCCGAGGACATTCGCTACGGCCTCTACGGCGCCCTGGCCCATCCGCTGGAGTCGACCGGCCTCGGCAGCTGCGACGACGCGATGACCAAGGTGCGTGACATCGCCAAGCCGTTGTCGGCGCCGCCGGACCGGCTCACCGGCACGGTCTGTCTGGGCCCGCTGACCGACCGCAGCGCGGTGCGCGGTGTGTATATCTATTCGCCCCATGATCGGATCGCCAATACCGCGGCCGCTTACCCGGCCGCATTCCCGGTGGGCATGTTGCCGACCAATCAGAACGACACCGGCCTGGTGGTCAAGACCACCAGCCTGTCGGCCTGGCGCGCCGACGGTACGCCGGTGACCAAGACCCAGCTCGGGGACCCAGCGGCATTCACCGGCAACGGCTACATGCTGCTGGGGTTGGCCGCCGACGCGCTGGCGACCCGCTATCGCGACGACTCCGCAGCCCGCGGCGGGCCGATGATGCTGCTTGCCGCGCCGACGCTGCCCGGGCGCGGATTGAGCCCGGCGTGCGCGGCCTATGGGGCATCGGTGCTGATCCTGCCGGACGCGTCCCGCGACGCCGTACACGTCGACGCGTCGCTGTGCACCCAGGGTGAAATCAACCAGGCGCTGCTGTATGCGACGGTGGCGATCGTGGGCACTCACGCCGCGGTGTGGACGTCGCGATGAACGAAGCGGGGCCCACCGAATGGGCGGTGCCGGCCGGCGGCGTCGGTCCCTGGGTGGGTGATTTGCCCGACGACCTGCGGTATGACCCAGAGTTGTTGCGCGACGGTGATAGCCGCAATGTCGTCGACGCCTATCGGTATTGGACCCGGGAGGCGATCGTCGCCGACATCGATACTCGCCGTCATCCGCTGCATGTGGCGATCGAGAACTTCGGTCACGACGCCAACATCGGTTCGGTGGTACGCACCGCCAACGCGTTCGCGGTGGACACGGTGCACATCGTCGGTCGTCGGCGCTGGAACCGCCGTGGCGCCATGGTGACCGACCGCTATCAGCGGTTGCGCCACCACGACAGCACCGCCGAGTTGATGGAGTTCGCGACTGGCGCTGGGCTGACGGTAGTCGCCGTCGACAACGTCCCCGGGGCGGCGCGGCTGGAGGAGACGACGCTGCCGCGGGAGTGCTTGCTGGTGTTCGGTCAGGAAGGACCCGGCATCACCGACGCCGCCCGCGCCGGCGCGTCGATCACGGTGTCGATTGCTCAGTTCGGCTCGACCCGCAGCATCAACGCCGGCGTGGCCGCGGGGATCGCGATGCACGCGTGGATCAGGCAGCACGCCGACCTGTCGCGGGCTTGGTGAATCGAGTGTGCGGTGGTGGCGTCGAGTGTGCGGTGGTGGCGTCGAGCGTGCGGCTGGGGCGGCGCCGCAGCGAATCCTCAGCCTTGAGTACACAGTCAAAGCCGTGGATGCACACTCAAAGCCACACGCGCACAGTCGAAGCCAGACGCGCAACGGCCCGACGGCGCAACGGCTCGGATGCTGTTTAATCGCGCGGTTTGGCCGGCCTCAGCTTGAACGAGATCTCGAGCTTGATCCGGAAGGTGATCTTGCCGCTCGAGTCCACCGACATGTCCTGCTCGATGACTCGGGCCACCCGGATGTCGTCGACGCTTTCCCGCGCCCGCTGCACCGCCTCCGCCGCGGCCTGCTCCCAGGAGGTAGGGCTGGTCCCGATGATGTCGATCACCTTGTACACGCTCATGGGGGTAAAGCGTATAGCTAACTCCACAAGGTGACGTGGACCTTCGGGCGGAACCGCGCCACACCGACCCCGCTGCCGCGGATCATCGCCTGGGTGCACCGCGGGGTGGTGATGAACCGGACCAGTTCGGACACCGCGGGCTGCCGGGCCGAGGGTGCCAACGTCGAGGCGCACCACTCGCCGGATCTATCCAGGCCCGGACCGGTCACGTGTACCAGCCGTCCGGCGGCCAGGTCCTTGGCGACCGCGAAGCCGATGGTCAGCGTGACACCACCGACTCGCCGGATCTCCTCGAGGGCGGCGGCGTCGCTTTGAAAGATTCGCTGGTGTGATTCTGGAATCGCCAAGTCCCGCAACATGGTTGCGATCTCTCCGTCCACGCCGCCCGCCGAGGGGCCGAGCATCCACTGCTGCTGGCGCAACCACGCTGGCGTCGGAATACCAACGGCCAGTGGGCTGTTAGGTGCCACGACGGTGATGATCTGATACTTCAGAAAGGGTCGCACAAACAGCGAGCCGTCGGCACCAAACGAACTTTCGCTGGCCGGGCCGATGGCGATGTCAACCGCGCGCGACAGAATCAGGTCGCGGAATCGGCTCGTCGGATGCACGCTCAACTCAACGGACAGGTCGTCGGCTCGAGACGAGAACAGCTCGATCAGGCCCGGTGCCGCGTGCTCGGCGAAGGTGCTGGACGCGGCGATGCGCAGCAGCCGGCGGCCGTGGGCGGCCTCGGTGACCTCGATCGCCGTTTGTTGCTGCAGCCCCAGAATTTCCACGGCCCGGCTGGCCAGCCGCAGCCCGCCGGGGGTGAACGCCAACCCGGCACCGGTCCTGGTGAACAGTTGGTCGTCGAGCTCCTTGCGCAACGCCGCGATGTGCATGGAGACCCCGGCATCGGAGAGGCCGAGCTCTGCGGCGGCCGCCCGCACCGAGCCCAGCCGCACCACCGCCGAATAGGCCCGAAGTTGAGCCGGAGTCATGGAAAGAGCCTACTTCTGGCTTAGTTTAAGGGGGTGCGTGACGTGCTTGCCGAGCTGCTGTCGATCTGGCGCGCCGGTGATACCGCGGGGTTGGCGACGGTGGTGCGGACGTTGCGGTCCGCGCCCCGGCCCCCGGGTGCGGCGATGGTGGTGGCGCCCGACGGTTCGGTGAGCGGGTCGGTGTCGGGTGGTTGCGTCGAAGGTGCCGTCTACGAACTCGCCACCGAGGTGGTACACGGCGGCGCACCCCGGCTAGAACGGTACGGTGTCAGCGACGATGACGCCTTCGCGGTGGGTCTGACCTGTGGCGGCATCATCGACGTCTTCGTCGAATCCGTCTCGCAGTCAACGTTTCCCGAACTCGGCGCGGTGGCCGGGGACATCGCCGCCCATCGGCCGGTCGCGATCGCGACCGTGATCACCCACCCGGACACCCGCTGGGTGGGCCGGCGCCTCGTCGTGCACCCCGACGCGATCGCCGGATCGCTCGGTTCCGGGCGTGCTGACGCTGCGGTCACCGACGACGCGCGCGGCCTGCTTGCGCTGGGGCGCAACGAAATTCTCGAGTACGGCCCCGACGGGCAACGCCGGGGCGAAGGCATGGAGGTCTTCGTGTCCAGCTTCGCGCCGCGTCCGCGGATGCTGGTCTTCGGAGCGATCGACTTCGCCGCTGCCCTGGCGCGCCAGGGATCGTTCCTGGGCTACCGGGTCACCGTCTGCGACGCTCGCGCCGTCTTTGCCACGTCGGTGCGCTTTCCGACGGCCGACGAGGTCGTCGTCGAGTGGCCGCACCGCTACCTGGCCGCTCAGGCCGAGGCGGGCGCCGTCGACGAGCGCACGGTGATCTGCGTGCTCACCCACGATCCGAAGTTCGACGTGCCGGTGCTCGAGGTGGCACTGCGGCTGCCCCGCGTCGGGTACGTCGGGGCGATGGGGTCGCGCCGGACGCACGACGACCGGTTGCGGCGGCTGCGGGCGGTCGGGCTGACCGACGCCGAACTGGGCCGGTTGTCCAGCCCGATCGGACTGGATCTCGGCGCCCGTACGCCCGAGGAGACGGCGGTGTCGATCGCCGCCGACATCATCGCCCGGCGGTGGGGCGGCCGCGGGCGCCCGTTGGCCGAGACCGACGGGCGGATCCACCATGACGCGCAGGTAGAAGGCGAGTTCAGCGATCACTTAAGTCGATATTGACGCTCGTTGAGCAACGGCTGACACTGGGCGCATGCAAGTACCTGGGCCCTTCGAATACGAGCGTGCGACCAGCGTCGACCACGCCATCGGATTACTGGATCGGTTGGGGGAGGGGGCGCGAGTGGTCGCCGGCGGCCACAGCCTGCTGCCGATGATGAAGCTGCGTATCGCCAACCCGGAATATCTGGTCGACATCAACGACCTGGTGCCCGAACTCGGATACGTGATCACCGATCCGACCCTGGTGCGCATCGGCGCCATGACCCGGCACCGCGAGATCCTGGAGTCGGACACGCTGGCGGCGGTGTGCCCGATCTTTCGCGATGCCGAACGCGTGATCGCCGACCCGGTGGTCCGCAACCGCGGTACCCTGGGCGGTTCGCTGTGTCAGGCCGATCCGGCCGAGGACCTGTCGACGGTGTGCATGGTGCTGGACGCCGTGTGCCTGGCGCGGGGGCCGTCGGGCGAGCGTGAGATAGCAATCGACGACTTCACGGTCGGGCCGTACGAGACCTCGGTGGCGCACAACGAGATCCTGGTCGAGGTACGTATCCCGGTGCGGCACAACACTTCCAGCGCCTATGCGAAAGTCGAACGGCGGGTTGGTGATTGGGCCGTTACCGCGGCCGGTGCGTCGATCACGCTCGACGGCGACACCATCGCCGCCGTCCGGGTGGGTCTCACCGCGGTGAATCCGAATAGGACAGCGCTCGCCGAGCTTGCCCAGGCACTGGTGGGCCGACCGGCCACCGAAGAAACCTTCGCCGAGGCGGGCCGGCGAGCAAGCCAGGCCTGCGAACCGGTGACCGATATTCGCGGCACCGCCGAGTACAAGCGGCACCTGGCTTCCGAATTAACCATCCGCACGCTGCGCACCGCGACCGAACGGGTGCGTAACATCCCCGAGCCGGAAGGGAACTAGCCATGCAGGTAACCATGACCGTCAACGGCGAACAGGTCACCGCCGAGTTCGAACCCCGGATGCTGCTGGTGCACTTCCTGCGGGATCAGTTGGGGCTCACCGGAACTCACTGGGGCTGCGACACCAGCAACTGCGGAACCTGTGTGGTCGACGTCGACGGCGTGCCGGTGAAGTCGTGCACGATGCTGGCCGTCATGGCATCCGGCCACAGTGTCAGGACCGTAGAAGGACTGGCCGTCGATGGCCAGCTCGACCCGGTGCAAGAAGGATTCATGCGCTGCCACGGATTGCAATGCGGCTTCTGCACACCAGGCATGATGATCACCGCCCGGGCGCTGTTGGACCGCGACCCCAATCCCGACGAGCAGACCATCCGGGAGGCCATCTCCGGGCAGATCTGCCGGTGCACCGGATACACGACAATCGTGCGGTCCATCCAATGGGCCGCTCAGCACAGTTCCGCGGAGGCCACGTCATGACCACCATCGAATCAAGGCCGCCCTCACCGGAAGACACCGCCGACAACGACCAAAAGCCGTGCGGCCACGGCCGGATGCTGCGCAAGGAAGATCCCCGTTTCATCCGGGGCCGCGGCACCTACGTCGACGACGTCACGCTGCCCGGCATGCTGCACCTGGCGATCCTGCGCTCACCGTACGCGCATGCCCGCATCGTGCGCATCGACACCACTGCGGCCCTGGCCCATCCGAAGGTCAAGGCGGTGGTGACCGGCGCCGACCTGGCGGAGAAGGGCCTGGCCTGGATGCCGACACTGGCCAACGACGTGCAGGCCGTACTGGCCACCGACAAGGTGCGCTTCCAGGGCCAAGAGGTGGCGTTCGTCGTTGCCGAAGACCGGTATTCGGCCCGCGATGCGCTGGAGCTCATCGACGTCGAGTACGACCCGCTCGATCCTGTCGTGGACGTCCGCAAGGCGCTCGACCCGGCCGCGCCGGTGATCCGCACCGACCTGGAAGGCAAGAAAGACAACCACATCTTCGACTGGGAGACCGGCGACGCGGCCGCCACCGATGCGGTGTTCGCCAAGGCGGATGTGGTGGTCAAGCAGGAGATGGTCTATCCGCGGGTACACCCCGCGCCGATGGAAACCTGTGGTGCGGTAGCTGATTTGGATCCGGTCAGCGGAAAGCTGACACTGTGGACCACCTCGCAGGCCCCGCACGCCCACCGCACGCTGTACGCATTGGTTGCCGGCCTGCCCGAACACAAGATCCGGGTCATCTCGCCCGACATCGGCGGCGGCTTCGGCAACAAGGTGCCGATCTACCCCGGCTATGTGTGCGCGATCGTCGGCTCGCTGGTGCTGGGCAAGCCGGTCAAGTGGATGGAGGACCGCAGCGAGAACCTGACCTCCACCAGCTTCGCGCGCGACTACATCATGGTCGGCGAGATCGCGGCCACCAAGGACGGCAAAATCCTGGCCCTGCGCAGCAACGTGCTGGCCGACCACGGTGCGTTCAACGGTCAGGCGGCGCCGACGAAGTACCCGGCCGGCTTCTTCGGGGTGTTCACCGGCAGCTACGACCTGGACGCCGCCTACTGCCACATGACGGCGGTCTACACCAACAAGGCGCCCGGCGGGGTGGCCTATGCGTGCTCCTTCCGGATCACCGAGGCGGTGTACTTCGTCGAGCGGCTAGTGGACTGTCTGGCCTTCGAGCTGAAGCTGGACCCGGCGCAGCTGCGGCTGCGAAACCTGTTGAAGCCCGAGCAATTCCCGTACACCACCAAGACGGGCTGGGTGTACGACTCGGGTGACTACGAGGCCACCATGCGCAAGGGCATGGACATGATCGGCTACGACGCGTTACGCGAGGAACAACGGCGCCGAAGGCAGCAAGGCGAGCTGATGGGCATCGGCATGTCGTTCTTCACCGAGGCGGTGGGCGCCGGGCCTCGCAAAGACATGGACATCCTCGGCCTCGGTATGGCCGACGGCTGCGAGCTGCGGGTGCATCCAACCGGCAAAGCCGTTGTGCGGCTTTCCGTTCAGTCGCAGGGCCAGGGTCACGAGACGACGTTCGCGCAGATCGTCGCCGAAGAGCTGGGCATCCCGCCCGACGATATCGAGGTGGTGCACGGCGACACCGACCAGACCCCATTCGGGCTGGGCACCTACGGCAGCCGCTCGACCCCGGTATCCGGCGGGGCTGCTGCTCTGGTGGCGCGTAAGGTGCGCGACAAGGCCAAGATCATCGCCGCCGGCATGCTGGAAGTCTCGGTGGCAGACCTGGAATGGGAGAAGGGCAAGTTCCACGTCAAAGGTGACCCGTCGGCGTCGGTGACCATCCAAGATATCGCGATGCGTGCCCACGGCGCCGGTGATCTGCCCGACGGCATCGAGGGCGGGCTGGACGCCGAGGTGTGCTACAACCCGTCGAATCTGACCTACCCCTACGGCGCGTATTTCTGTGTGGTGGACGTCGATCCGGGCACCGGCGTGGTCAAGGTGCGCCGCTTCCTGGCCGTGGATGACTGCGGCACCCGGATCAACCCGATGATCATCGAGGGCCAGGTGCACGGCGGTGTCGTCGACGGAATCGGGATGGCGCTGATGGAGATGATCGCCTTCGACGAGGACGGCAACTGCCTGGGCGGCTCGCTGATGGACTACCTGATCCCGACCGCGCTCGAGGTGCCGCACCTGGAGACCGGCCACACGGTCACGCCGTCACCGCATCACCCGATCGGCGCCAAGGGCATCGGCGAGTCGGCTACCGTCGGATCCCCGCCGGCGGTGGTGAACGCGGTGGTGGATGCGTTGGCGCCGTACGGGGTTCGGCACGCCGACATGCCGTTGACACCGTCGCGGGTGTGGGAGGCCATGCAGGGCCGGGCGAGGCCACCGATCTAGACCATGATCACCATCAGCGAACGGGCTCAGCAACTACTGGCGGCACGAACACCGTTCGTGCACGCGACCGTGGTGCGGGCCCAGCCGCCCGCCTCCGCCTATCCGGGTGATGAGGCAATACTGTTGGCGGACGGCACAATTGAAGGCTTCGTCGGCGGCCAGTGCGCGCAGAACTCGGTCCGTAAGGCGGCGCTGGGCGCACTGCAGGCCGGAGAAAGCGTGCTGCTGCGGGTGCTTCCCGACGGCGACGTGCATTTCCCGGAAGCGCCCGGCGCCTGCGTGGTGGTCAACCCGTGCCTGTCCGGTGGGGCGCTGGAAGTATTCTTGACCCCGCAGTTGCCGGCGCCGCTGATCCGGGTCTACGGTGCCACGCCGATCGCCGACGCGCTGATCCAGCTGTGTGGCGTGCTTGGCTACGACGCGCGACGCGACACCGAGCCGGTTGCCGCCACCGCAGTGCCGACTGGCCTAGTGATCGCCAGCCACGGCGGTCCGGAGGCCGAAATCATCCGTGCCGCACTGGATAACGGTGTCGGGTATATCGGCCTGGTGGCCAGCAAGGTCCGTGGCGCCTCGATCCTGAGCTCGCTGGACCTGTCCGAGGGCGAGCGGGCCCGCATCCACACCCCGGTCGGATTGCCGATCGGCGCCAAGACCCCGGCGGAGATCGCGGTGTCGATCGCCGCCGAGCTTATCGCCGCCCTGCGCACGGGCAATGTGCGTGTGCCCGCAACCAGCGCAACCGCGCCGGAGGCGGTCGACCCGGTATGCGGCATGACGGTGACCGTCGGACCCACGACCGAGCACCTGCAGCGAGAGGGCACCGACTACTGGTTCTGCGGTTCGGGATGCCGCACCGCCTTCGCAAACCGGCCGGTCGGATGACGGTCACTGGTGTCGTGCTGGCCGCCGGCAGTTCCCAACGGCTGGGCACCCCCAAACAGCTACTGCCGTACCGGGATACGACGCTGCTGGGGGCGACCATGGAGGTCGCTCGCCGTGCCGGATTCGATCAGCTGATCGTCACCTTGGGCGGTGCCGCCGAGAAGGTGCGTGACACGGTGCCGCTGGCCGGGGTCGACGTGGTGGTCGTCGACGACCACGGGGCCGGGTGTTCGGCGTCGCTGCGGGTGGCGTTGCAACGGGTGGATCCGCAGGCCGCCGGCATCGTGCTGATGCTGGGCGACCAGCCGGGCGTGGACCCCGCGACGCTGCGGCAGCTGGCGACACGAGGACCGGCGGCCGAAATCATGGTGTGCCGCTATGCCGACGGTATCGGACATCCATTCTGGCTGAGCCGCACCCTCTTCGGTGAGCTGGCGCAATTGCACGGCGACAAGGGGGTGTGGAAGCTGATGGAGTCGGGCCGGCACCAGGTGCGCGAGCTCACGGTCGACGGTCCGGTGCCGCTCGACGTGGACACCTGGGACGACTACCAGCGGCTGGTGACATCGTGATGTTCACCGACCCCGACGACGTCGTCCACCGGTTCGACGCGCACGACTACCTGCTCGACACCGGGACCGCCTCGGCGATCTATCTGGCGGTCACCCTCGGCAGACCGCTGCTGCTGGAGGGCGAGCCGGGCGTTGGCAAGACGACAGCCGCCAAAACCCTTGCCGTCGTGTTGGATACCACCCTGGTCCGGCTGCAGTGTTATGAGGGGCTGACCGCGAGCGAGGCGCTGTACGACTGGAACTACCAACGTCAGCTGCTCGCCATCCGGCTCGCCGAAGCGCAGGGCGCCGGTATTCAGGAGGCGGACCTCTACACCGAGGCCTACCTGGTGGACCGGCCCATCCTGCGCTGCGTCCGCCATCGCGGCCCGACCCCGCCGGTGCTGCTGATCGACGAAATCGACCGTGCCGACGACGAATTCGAGGCGCTGCTGCTGGAATTCCTCGGCGAATCCGCCGTCACCGTCCCGGAGTTGGGCACCTTCGTCGCCGAGCGGCCGCCGGTCGCGGTGCTCACCTCCAACCGCAGCCGCGACCTGCACGACGCCCTGCGACGACGCTGCCTGTACCACTGGATCGACTACCCGGAGCCAGCCCGCGCCGCCGCGATCGTCCGCCGGACGGTGCCCGGGGCCACCGCGCCGCTGATCCAGCACGCCACCCAATTCGTCTGCCGCACACGCGATCTCGACCTGGACAAGCCGCCGGGCGTGGCCGAGACCATCGACTGGGTCGCCGCCCTGGTGTCGCTCGGCGTCGCCGACCTGCAGGACGAATCGGTTGCGGTGGCGCTCGCCAGCCTGGGGGCGCTGGCCAAGACACCCGACGACCGTACGCTGATTCGCGACGCGTACACCGCTTTCACCGAGTGCAGCCGGACATGAGAGGACCCGCAGCATGAAGATCGCCAACGAGTTCAGCGTCAGCGCTCCGATCGAACAGGCCTGGGACGTGCTGTGCGACCTCGAGAAGGTGATCCCGCTGATGCCCGGGGCGCAACTGACCGGCCACGACGGCGACGACTACCTCGGCAAGGTCAAGGTCAAGGTGGGTCCGGTCACCAGCGAATTCAGCGGCCGAGTGCATTTCGTCGAGCAGGACCGCGACCAGCACCGCGCGGTGATCGACGCCAGAGGCAAGGAAGCCCGGGGCACCGGCAACGCCGCCGCCACCGTCACCGCCCGGCTGCACGAGGCCGGCGAGCGTACCCAGGTGATCGTCGACACCGACCTGAAGATCGTCGGCAAGCTGGCGCAGTTCGGCAGCGGAATGCTGCAGCAGGTTTCGGAGAAGTTGCTGAGCCAGTTCGTCGATTCGCTAGAAGCCGAACTCGCGGCGGCGGGTCCGGCAACCGCGACCGGTGCTGAGCTGCCGGCCGCGCCCGCGCGCTCGGCAGCCAGCGCCGCCGCCGAAACCGCCCCGATCGACCTGCTGGAGCTCGCCGGCGCCGACCGGCTGAAGAAATACGCTGCGGCGGCGCTGGCGGTGACGGCTGTGCTGGTGCTGCTGTGGGTGCTGCGCCGGCGACACTGATCTGATGAACACGCCCATCGGCACGCCGTTGTTGCGGGGCGTCGATCTGGCGGCGTTCGCGGCCGCGATGGTGGCGCGGCTGCGCAGCGCCGGGGTGCACGTATCCGCAAGCGGCCCGGCAAGTTTCGTGCAGGCGCTGCGACAGCTGGTGCCGCACACCGCGGCGACGCTGTACTGGGCCGCCCGGGTGACCCTGGTGAACCGGATGGAAGATCTGGTCGCTTTCGATGCGGTGTTTACCGCGGTTTTCGGCGCCATCGACGCCGCTGTCGTCGGACCGCGCGCGCCGTCGCTGCCGCTTGCCGCCCCCCGTGCCCCCGCGGCCGGGACCGTGCACCGCGCCGGCGGTGGCGCCGACACGCTGCCGTGGGCCACCCGGACCAGCCCCGACGGGACCGGCGCCCCCGGCCCCAGTGTCCACCTGCCCGAGTACCTGCCCAGCCGCATCGCTGCCCTGACCGACGAACCCTTCGACCGGTTCGATCCCGACGACCTCAGGCTCCTCGGGGAGTGGCTGGAGACCGCGGTGCGACGCTGGCCGCGTCGGCGCAGCCTGCGGTTGGAGTCCAGCCGGCACGGCAAGCGCATCGATCTGCGCGCGACCATCAACGCGTCGCGGTCGACCGGCTGGGAGGCGATGCTGCTGGCGCGAAGCAGGCCGCGCCGCCGACCCCGGCGGATTGTGCTGGTCTGCGACGTGAGCCGGTCGATGCAGCCCTACGCCGCGATCTATCTGCATTTGATGCGAGCCGCGGCGTTGCGCCAGGCGGGAATCCGGCCCGAGGTGTTCGCCTTCTCCACGTCCCTGACCCGGCTCACCGCGGTGTTGTCGCACCGCTCGGCCGAGGTCGCGCTGCAACGGGCCAACGCCAAGGTGACCGACCGCTACGGCGGCACGTTCATCGGCCGCAGCGTCGGCGCCCTGTTGGCCCCGCCCTACGGCAATGCGCTGCGCGGCGCGGTGGTCATCATCGCCTCCGACGGCTGGGACAGCGATCCTCCCGACGTGCTGGACCACGCGCTGGCCCGGGTGCGTCGCCGCGCCGAGCTGCTGATCTGGCTCAACCCGCGCGCCGCGGCGGCGGAGTTTCGGCCGCTGACCGGTTCGATGGCGGTGGCGCTGCCCTATTGCGATCTTTTTCTGTCCGCGCACTCACTGGCCGGGCTGCGTCAGCTGTTCGGGCTCGCCGGCACTCGATAGGGTCGGCAGGCATGGACCAGCTCTGGGCCAACCGGGCCGCCACCTCCGAAGCCGCCGTCACCCAGCGGCACCTCAGACGGCTTTGGGCGATGCCGGGGACGCAGCTGGGCGTGGTGGCCTGGCCGGCGGCCCGCAAAGACCGACTGTTCGGCACCTGGCACTACTGGTGGCAGGCGCATCTGCTGGATTGCCTGCTCGATGCGCAGCTGCGGGACCCACAGCCGCAGCGGCACACCAGCATCAACCGGCAGGTCCGCTCGCATCGGCTGCGCAACAACTTCTCCTGGACCAACAGCTATTACGACGACATGGCGTGGCTGGCGCTGGCCCTGGAACGTGCCGCCCGGATCGCCGGTGTCGAACGCAAACGTGCGCTGCCGAAGCTGGCCGACCAGTTCGTCAAGGCATGGGCACCCGAGGACGGCGGCGGCATCCCGTGGCGCAAGCAGGACCAGTTCTTCAACGCCCCCGCAAACGGCCCGGCCGGGATCTTCCTGGCCCGCTATGACGACTGGCTGCAGCGGGCCCAGCAGATGGCCGACTGGATCGACCGCACGCTGATCGACCCGAAGACGCAGCTGGTGTTCGACGGCATCAAAGCGGGATCGTTGGTCCGTGCCCAGTACACCTACTGCCAGGGCGTGGTACTCGGCCTGGAGACCGAATTGGCGGCCCGCACCGGCGACCAGCGTCACTTCGCCCGGGTGCAGCGGCTGGTCGCGGCCGTGGACGAGCACATGGCGCCGGCGGGCGTGCTCCGCGGCGCCGGCGGCGGCGACGGCGGCCTGTTCGCCGGTATCACCGCTCGCTACCTGGCGCTGGTGGCCACCACGTTGCCGGCCGACTCCGCCGACGACGTCGCGGCTCGCCGCACCGCGGCCAAGATAGTGCTGTCCTCGGCAAAATCAGCGTGGGACTACCGGCAGACGGTGGACGGGTTGCCGGTATTCGGGGCGTTCTGGGACCGTGACGCCGAATTGCCCACCGCGGGCGGACAGCAGGCGCAGTTCGTCGCGGGAGCGGTGAACAGCTCCGAGATTCCCGAGCGCGACCTGTCGGTACAGCTGTCGGGCTGGATGCTGATGGAGGCCGCCCACAGCGTCGCCGTCGTCGGCTCACTCGGGTAGCGCGGCCTCGTTTTTGTCCCGTCGCCGTGACCGGTAGGTACGCCATGCCGCCGTCATCACCGGCAGCAGCGAGATGAACAGAATGCCCAGGATGATCTTTTCCAAGTTGTGGTGCACGAACGGCACATTGCCCAGGAAATAGCCGGCCAGCGTCGCACCCGCACCCCAGGCGATGCCGCCAACGATGTCGAACGCGAGAAATACCGGATAGCGCATGTAAGACACGCCGGCGACCACCGGGACGAAGGTGCGCACGAACGGCGCGAAGCGGGCCAGGATGATCGTCCAGGGCCCGTATTTTTCGAAGAATGCATGCGACTCGGTCACATAGTGCTTCTTGAAGAACCGCGAATCTTCCTTCTTGAACAGTGCCGGCCCGATCCGGCGGCCGATGAAGTACGCGTTCTGATCGCCGAGCACCGCCACCAGGGCTACCGCCGGGGCGAGCACTCCGATGGTGACCGGCGGGTTGGCACTGGCGGCCAACAGTCCGCCGGGGAACAGCAGCGATTCCCCCGGAAGCAGCGGAAACAGCAGGCCGGTCTCGATGAAGACGATGATCAAGATCCCGGGCAGCACGGCAGATCCGAAAACGCCGTCGGCACCCAACCAGTACATCGGGTCGAGGATGTCCGGCAGGGCCGTCACGGCGGTGCTCACGATGTCCCAACATACCGGGCCGGACCCACCGGCCTGGACACAAACCGGTGAGTTGCAATACTGATGAGACCCAGCATTCTTCGAGGAGGAAGTTCATGCCCATAGCCACGCCCGAGGTCTACGCCGAGATGCTGGGACGTGCCAAGGAGAACGCGTACGCCTTCCCGGCCATCAACTGCACGTCGTCGGAGACCGTCAACGCCGCGCTCAAAGGCTTCGCCGACGCCGGCAGCGACGGCATCATCCAGTTCTCCACCGGGGGAGCGGAGTTCGGCTCCGGCCTCGGCGTCAAGGACATGGTGACCGGCGCGGTTGCGCTGGCCGAGTTCGCCCACGTCGTCGCGGCAAAATACCCGATCAATGTCGCGCTGCACACCGATCATTGCCCCAAGGACAAACTCGACAGCTACGTGCGGCCGCTGCTGGCTCTGTCGTCGGAGCGGGTGAGTAAGGGCGGCAATCCGCTGTTCGGATCGCACATGTGGGACGGCTCCGCGGTGCCGATCGACGAGAACCTGGTGATCGCCCAGGAGCTGCTCAAAGCGGCGGCGGCCGCCAAGATCATCCTCGAGATCGAGATCGGCGTGGTGGGCGGCGAAGAGGACGGCGTCGCCAACGAGATCAACGACAAGCTCTACACCACCCCGGACGACTTCGAGAAAACCATCGACGCGCTCGGCGCCGGTGAACACGGCAAGTACCTGCTGGCCGCGACGTTCGGCAACGTGCACGGCGTCTACAAGCCCGGCAATGTGAAGCTACGTCCCGACATCCTGGCCCAGGGACAGAAGGTGGCGGCGGCCAAGCTCGGGTTGTCTGAGGGCGCCAAGCCGTTCGATTTCGTCTTCCACGGCGGGTCCGGCTCGCTGAAGTCCGAGATCGAGGAAGCGCTGCGCTACGGCGTCGTGAAGATGAACGTCGACACCGACACCCAGTACGCGTTCACCCGCCCGATCGCCGGTCACATGTTCACCAACTACGACGGCGTGCTCAAGGTCGATGGCGAAGTGGGGGTTAAGAAGGTCTACGACCCGCGCAGCTACCTCAAGAAGGCCGAGGCTTCGATGACCGAGCGGGTGATCGAGGCCTGCAACGACCTGCACTGCGCCGGCAAGTCGCTCGGCTCGGGGTGAGTTCGACCCCGCGAGCAGTCATAGACTCGCACAAATCCGCTACGCGGCGTGCGATTCTGTGACTGCTCGCGCGGGAGATCGCACGCTAATTGCTCGGGGACTGGCAGATTTTCCACTGGTCGTCGCGGAACTGCAGGTCGAGGCTGCGCGTCGAGCGGACCTGCGGGTCGTAGGCCATGAACGTGGTGACATTGGCTTCCGCGTGCTGACCGTTGACGACCACCTGGTCGATACTGGCAATCACCGGATACTGCTTGGCGGCCGAGACCCGTCGATAGGTTTCGCTCCAGGAGCGTTCGTCGTAGTCCACGTAGCCGTCGCGGGTGGTGCCGCAGGTGATACTGCGCAGCGTGGTCAGGTCGCCGGTCTGGATTGCCACGTCGAAGCTCTGAATGGTCTGCCGCACCTGGTCTTCCTGCGACACCTTCGAATGCTTGCCGCGGGTGAACAGCACCGTGCCCAGGATGGCGATGGCCGCCACCGCTAACACGATCACGACAATCGCCAGCACCCAACCCCAATTGCGTTGTCTCAATGGCGGCTTGCCGCCGCGAGGCGGAATCGACTGTGGCATAGCGGCTTTCGGTGGTACACCAATCGGGGGCGGGGGACCGGGCGGTGTCGGGGGGGTGTGGAACACCTCGGTGGCCGGCTCGGGCGAAGTGGCGATGACCTGGGTCTCCTTCGCGTCGAAGCCCGGCGCGGTAAAGCGGCGTTCCCGCGGCAGGTCCGCGTCCGCCGATCCCGGGTTGTGCTCCGGGTCGGATGTGGAGATCACCACGGTCTCGGTTTCGGCGTCGTCGGGGATCAGCGGCTGGCCCTCGGTGCCTGCGGCGCCTTCATTGCCGGCCGACTGGCCCCCGGTTTCGGTGTCGCCGCGGTCGGGTTCGGGTGCGTTGGGCATAAGCGCTGTTGTCCTCCCGCTGTCGAGTGGGTAGTTCGGAGCTTAGCGATTCGACCCCCGATTCGCCTGATCGCCGAGGTGGGGCGGGGTGCTTGGAAAATGACCACCGGCGCGATGAGGGCGGATGCGCAAAGTTGCAGAATAGGGGTCATGACGCCGATGGGTGATCTTCTGGGACCTGATCCGATCCTGCTTCCCGGCGACGGTGACGCCGAGGCCGAGCTGCTTGCCGGAGAAAACCCGGGTATCGTCGCCGCCGCACATCCGTCGGCGTCGGTGGCCTGGGCGGCGCTGGCCGAGGAGGCGCTCGGCGACGACAAGGCCATCACCGCCTACGCCTACGCCCGTACCGGCTACCACCGGGGCCTGGACCGGTTGCGCCGCAACGGCTGGAAGGGCTTCGGTCCGGTGCCATATGCACACCAGCCCAATCGAGGCTTTCTGCGCTGCGTGGCGGCGCTGGCGCGAGCCGCCGACGCCATTGGGGAAACCGACGAGTACGACCGGTGCCTGGACCTGCTGGACGACTGCGACCCCGCGGCGCGCCCGGCGCTGGGCCTCTGACCGGGTTGGTCAACGCAGGTCGTCGATGACGTAACTGTCTGGGCTTCACGCAGCGGCCGGATCAGGCGATCGGTCATGGTTACAGGTTGGCAGCGCAGTGTCCGGCATCCTCGGGAAGCTCTACCTGAACAGTGGCGTGCTTCAGCCCCCGGGCGTAGAGCAGCGCGCGCGCGTCCCGCAGCACGGTGGTCAATTCGCCGCCGCTGGTCAGGTGTGCGGTGACCATGTCCTTGCCCGGCGAAAGTGTCCACACGTGCAGGTCATGCACGTCCGTCACACCGTCCACGGAGCCCAGCGCCGACCGAAGCTCGGCCACGTCGATGTGGCTGGGTGACGACTCGGAAAGGATGCGCAATGCCGCGCGGGCCAGCGACAGCGCCCTCGGCGCTACCCACGATGCGACCAGCACGGCGACCACCACGTCGGCATAGGGCCAGCGCGTCGTGACGGTGACCACGCCGGCGATCAACACGCCGAAGCTGCCGACGGTATCGGCCACGACTTCCATGTAGGCGCCCTTGACCGCAAGACTGCCCTCGGAATGGGACCGCAGCAGCATCGCCACGACGAAGTTTGCGACCAGGCCCGCCAGCGCCACCACGATCATCGGCATCCCGGGCACCGCGGGAGCCTCGCGAAGCCGGTCCACCGCTTCGTAGAGGATGAACAGCGCGACCCCAATCAGCAGCACCGCGTTGGCTACCGCGGTGAACACCTCGGCTCGATGCCAGCCGTAGGTGCGATCCGGTGACGAGCTGCCGCGCCTGGCGAGCACGACGGCGGCCAGCCCCATGAACACGGCGACGACGTCGGTGAGCATGTGTCCGGCGTCGGCCAGCAGCGCGATCGAGTTGATCAGCAGCGCCGTGGTCAGTTCCACCACGAAGAACGCCGCCAGGATGGCCGCGGCGATGACCATCCGGGGGATCATCCGAGAGGCGCTCGCCGCTGTAGTCGTGTGACTGTGATTGTGACCGGCACCCATAGCCATCAATATATGCACACTCATGCATATATTGCAACGGGGTCAGATCCAGCGGCCCCAGAAGCGGGTCAGCGAATTGCCGGCCCCCGCGAGCACGTGCGGCACACCGGAGAAGTCAAAGAGCCAGCCCACCAGCCCGAACAGCCACTGGTTCAACACCGGCGCCAGCAGCACGAACAGCAGGATGAAGATGCCGAACTGTTTGGCCGGCGCCAGCGCCCGCTGCGTCTCCGGACTCAGGTGCGGCTCCAAAGCGTCGTAACCGTCCAGGCCCGGGATCGGCAGCAGGTTCAGCACCAGCGCCATGATCTGCAAGAAGCCCAGGAACGCCACCCCGGCCCACAGCACCCAGTGGTGCTCGTCGTAGAGCAACCGGGTTGCGGTCAGCAGCAGGATCGCCAGCGCCAGATTGGCCGCCGGCCCGGCCAGGCTGACCAGACTGCGACGGGTCGGCGTCATAAACCAGGTCCGCAGGTAGACCGCCGCGCCCGGCAGGCCGATGCCACCCAACGCGATGAACACCATCGGCAGCAGCAGCGACATGGCCGGATGGCTGTAGCGCCGCGGGTCCAGCGTCAGGTAGCCGCGCACCGCGGCGTCGTGGTCGCCGAATCGCCAGGCGGTGAACGCATGTCCGAACTCGTGCAGGCACAGCGAGACCAACCAGCCGGCGATCACGAAGATGAACACCCCGGCATAAGCCAACGGCCGCACACTGGCCCCGGCCAGCCACGCCAGCGCCCCGCCCATGGCCGTCAGTGCGACCAGGCCCAGAAATATCGGGCTGGGTCGCACCGACTCGTGCAGGCCCGTCTCTTTCACCGGTCGAAAACTACCGGACGAGCAGCCAGCCTTCGACGTGGCGGTAGAACGCGGATCTTCGCACCGATCGGGGTGCCGCGACACCGTCGCGCACCACGCGGGCACCGGTGGTGCCCAGCTGAGCGGCGCGTCCGCTGACCCAGCGGCGCCACGGTCCGGTGTCCAGGGCGGCCCGCAGGCCCGGCAGCTCTGGGGACGGCTCGATCAACACCCCGGCGACATCGCCGTCGAACAACACGGTGTCGTCGACCACCGCCTCGCCGTGGATCAACTGCGCCGGATCAACAGGTCGCCAACGGGCGCGGCCGACGATCACCGTCCCGGTCTCGTCCCGGATCAGCGGCACCCGATGCGCCGTTCCCCGCCGCGCCCGCCGCGCCGCACGGCGCCCGGCCGGCAACCGGTACACCCGGCAGGCCCTGGTGCGCCGCCGCGGCGCGTAGCCGACCTCGATGTCGAGCCGGTCGACGCGCAGCAGCCGGGTCAGCACGCCGGCAAGGTCGGCGTCATCGCCGACCACGACGAGCCGCCGGCAGGCGCGCACTGCGGTGTCGACGTCGTCGGGTCGATGCGTCGGCAGGCCGGTCAACGTGGCAGGCACCGGCCGATCACCGAACACCAATACCGCGGTGCTGGGCGGTTTCGCCCCGTTATGCATGGTTCCTCGCAAACCGCTGGGTAGGGTAAGTCACCGGCTGGACCACAATAGGCGGGCACAACCCGCGAGAGCAGGTGGGAGCGCGTCATGCCGGCAATCGTCTTGATCGGCGCCCAGTGGGGCGACGAGGGCAAGGGTAAAGCCACCGATCTGCTCGGGGGGCGGGTGCAGTGGGTGGTGCGTTACCAGGGCGGCAACAATGCCGGGCACACGGTCGTGCTGCCGACCGGCGAGAACTTCGCGTTGCACCTCATCCCGTCGGGCGTGCTGACCCCCGGCGTCACCAACGTCATCGGCAACGGCGTGGTGATCGACCCCGGGGTCCTGCTTGACGAGCTGCACGGCCTGGAAGAGCGCGGGGTCGACACCTCCAAGCTGCTGATCTCGGCCGACGCGCATCTGCTCATGCCCTACCACGTGGCCATCGACAAGGTGACCGAGCGCTACATGGGCAGCAAGAAGATCGGCACCACCGGCCGCGGCATCGGCCCCTGCTACCAGGACAAGGTGGCCCGCATGGGGATCCGGGTCGCCGATGTGCTCAACCCCGAGCAGCTGGCCCACAAGGTCCAGGCCGCACTCGAGTTCAAGAACCAGGTGCTGGTCAAGATCTACAACCGCAAGGCCCTGGAGCCGGAGCAGGTGGTCGAGTCGCTGCTGGAGCAGGCCGACGGCTTCCGCCATCGCATCGCCGACACCCGGCTACTGCTCAACAATGCGCTCGATGCCGGCCAAACGGTGTTGCTGGAAGGCTCCCAGGGCACGCTGCTCGACGTCGACCACGGCACCTACCCCTATGTGACCTCGTCGAACCCGACCGCGGGCGGGGCGGCCGTGGGCTCGGGCATCGGCCCCACCCGAATTCGGACGGTACTGGGCATCCTCAAGGCCTACACCACCCGGGTGGGTTCGGGTCCGTTCCCCACCGAGCTATTCGACGAGAACGGTGAATACCTGTCCAAGACTGGCGGCGAATTCGGGGTGACCACCGGCCGGCGCCGGCGCTGTGGCTGGTTCGACGCCGTCGTCGCGCGCTACGCCACCCGGGTCAACGGCATCACCGACTTCTTCCTGACCAAACTCGACGTGCTGTCCAGCCTGGAAACGGTGCCGGTGTGTGTCGGCTATCGGATCGACGGAAAGCACACCGACGAGATGCCGATGACCCAGAGCGATCTGTGCCGTGCCGAGCCGGTCTACCAGGAGCTGCCGGGATGGTGGGAAGACATCTCCGCCGCGCGCGACTTCGACGACCTGCCCGCCAAGGCCCGTGACTACGTGCTGCGCCTGGAAGAGCTTGCCGGAGCACCGGTTTCGTGCATCGGTGTGGGTCCCGGCCGGGATCAGACCGTCGTACGCCGCGACGTCCTGGCGGCCCGCCCGTGACGCACTATTCCTCGCTGGGTTCAGACGGATGCCCCGAAGAAGAAGATCCCGAATACCAGCACCACGGCGGCTTTCCGGAATACGGTCCGGCCAGCCCCGGCGCGGGCTTCCGCCGTTTCGTGACGACGATGCGCCGGTTGCAGGACCTGGCGGTGTCGGCAGACCCGGGTGACGACGTGTGGGACGAGGCCGCCGCGCGCGCCGCCGCGCTAGTCGAGCTGCTGGGCCCGTTCCAGGCGGAGGAAGGAAAGGGGCCGGCCGGGCGAACCCCCGATCTGCCCGGCATGGGCAGCCTGTTGCTGCCGCCGTGGACGTTGACCCGCTACCGGCCCGACGGTGTGGAAATGACGGGTTCGTTCAGCCGGTTTCATGTCGGCGGCAACCACGCGGTGCACGGTGGCGTGCTGCCGTTGCTGTTCGACCACATGTTCGGCATGGTGTCGCATGCGGCCGGGCGGCCGATCAGCCGGACGGCCTTCCTGCACGTCGACTACCGCAAGATCACCCCGATCGATACGCCGCTGGTCATCCGGGGACGAGTGACGCGTACCGAGGGCCGCAAGGCGTTCGTGTCCGCGGAATTGGTCGACGCGCGCGATTCCGGCGAGGCGACGTTGGCCGAGGGCACCGGCCTGATGGTGCGGCTGCTTCCCGGCCAGCCCTAGGGAGCTACTGGCTTTGGCTGGGGTTGGGAGGCACCACGATGATGGTCGCCCCCGGGATCGCCGCCAGCGTCGCGGCCAGGTTGGCTACCACGCCGGGCGGTAAACCGGACGGCAAGCCCGGGATGTTCGTGCCGGCGGCCGCCGGGATCGAGGGCGCGTTCGCCGCTGGTCTGCTGGCCGCCGCGGCCCCGCCGCCCGCTGCCGGTGCGGCCGCGGCCGGGGTCGACGAGGAGGCGCTGCCCCGGGCCGCCAGGCCCGCCAGGCTGGTCCCGGCCAAACCCGCCGCCGCCATGCCGGCATACCCGTCGTCCGAACTACCTGTCATGAACATCGGTGTGGTGCCGGGGAACATCGCAGCGACTTGGCGCACTGCCGGGGGAAGCATCCAGCCCTGTGGCACCGAAAGCCCGCCGATACTGGCCGAGTAGCCGGACAGCGCGGTGACCGGCGGCTGGGGCGGGGTGAATACCCGCCCCGGCAGTGGGACGGGGTTGGTCCTTCCGCGGCTGGGGCCAAGGACATCAGGCGAGCCGCCGTCGGCACCGTCGTCGGCTCCCTTGGCGCCCGGATCCTTCTCCCATTCGTCGACCTCGTCGTGGCGATAGATTTCGATCAGCTGCGCCGCCTGCAGCCCCCAGCTGCCGGCCGCGACGATCACCGCTGCGGCCACCAGCAGATCGAGCTCGCCCAGCGGCGTCGGCAATCCGACCGACTGGGCCGTTGGCAACGCGGCGGTCGTCAATGCCGCGGCCGGGGCGGCCGTGATCGCCGTCTGGGCGCCGGTGGCGTCGGCCGCAGGTTCGATCCCGGTCGTGGTTTGCGGCGGGGCGGTAAACGGCGGCAACTCCGACGCGGCCGCCGAGCTGCCGGCGTAACCGTCCATGGCGACGATGTCCTGAGCCCACATTTCGCTGTAATCGGCTTCACTGGCGGCGATCGCCGGCGTGTTCTGTCCGAAGATGTTCGTCCGCGCCAGCGAGATCATGGTGCCGCGGTTGGCCGCGATCTCCCCCGGGGGCACCGTCGCCGCATACGCGGATTCGTAGGCGTTGGCCGCGGCGATGGCCTGAGCCGCGGCCTGCTCGGCCTGAGCGGCAGTAGCCCTCATCCACGCCACGTAGGGAGCAGCCGCGGCCGCCATGGACAGCGCCGAGGGGCCTTGCCACTCCTCACCGGCGAGCCCGGAAATCACCGCCGAGTAGGACGCGGCCGTCGCATTGAGCTCGTTGGCCAGCCGCCCCCAGGCCGTCGCCGCGTGCAGCAGTGGAGCTGCACCGGGTCCGGCGTACATCCTGGCGGAATTGATTTCCGGCGGCAGCGCCGCAAAGTCCATTCCGATGGTTCCCGGGGTCATCGGCGCGCTCCTCCAGGGTCCGCGGCGCCGGCGTTGGTCGCCCCGCCGGCCGCATCCACGGCCGGCTGTGTCATCACGAAAGGCATGGACTTTCTCCTTGACGGAATTGCGCGGTCCGCGAAGGGCCTTCTATTTCGGATGGCGCGAGTGACCGCCCGCCGCTCTCCGGACCCACGTGCTCATGGGCCAGGCAAACACCGGGCTGTGAGCAGGGTTACACAAAAACTCGACAAATGAGCGCAGAAGCGCCTTTCTCTTATCGAGCCCACGGTTACGGCGGGTAATTGCGTTGCCGCGGGTCCCGCTGGTGCCGCCGGGTTCGGTGCCCGCGCCAGCGCCCCTATCCTTGAGCCTTGGGCAGCAGGACCACTACCGATGGAGAGGGTGAGCTGGTGACTGACGGCTTGACCGAGGGACGGGATGAGCTCACCGGTAAGGACGAACGGCCGGCCGCAAGCGACGGCGCGGCTCGGGACGACGCGACGACGGCCCTGGAGGTGTCGCCCGCCGCAACCGGTCAGCCGGCTGCGGCCGAGCCCGATGGCAGGCCGCGGGTGTTGTTGCTGGGCTCTGGCGAGCCGAGCCGGGAGCTGACAGTTGCGTTACAAGGCTTCGGCGCAGAGGTGATCGCTGCCGACGAACGCCCCGATGCGCCCGCGCACCGCGTCGCCGACCAGGCGCTGGTCGTCTCCATGACCGATGCCGACGAGCTGGGGGCCCTCTTCGCCCGGCTGCATCCGGACTTCGTGGTGACGCTCACCGATGCGGTCAGCGCCGACGCGCTCGATGCTCTCCAAGCCGGCCAAGCCCGGCAGCCTCCGGCTGACGGTTGGCACACCGAGCTGGTGCCCAGCGCCCGCAGTGTCCGGCTGACCCGTGACCGGGAAGGCCTGCGCAAGCTGGCCGCCGACGAACTCGGCCTGCCTACCGCGCCGTTCTGGTTCGTCGGATCGCTTGCCGAACTGCAGGCGGTGGCCGCTCACGCCGGCTACCCGCTGATGGTCAAACCCGTCGCCAAGGTGAGCGGGCGGGAGCGATCGGTGGTCCGCGGGTCCGACGAGATCGAGCGCGCCTGGCGCCTCGCGGCCGGCGATGAGGTCGTGGGCGCACACCCCAGGGTGTGGGCCGAGACGGTGGTCGATATCCAGGTGCTGGTCACCCTGATCGTGGTGTGCACCGACGGGCCGGCGGGACCGGAAATCACCTTCTGCGCGCCGGTCGGTTATCGCGGCGCAGACGACCGAGGTGATCGGGACCTGGAATCCTGGCAACCGCAACAGCTGAGTACCGCCGCACACGACGCGGCCAGGTCGATAGCCGCCCGCATCGTGAAGGCGCTCGGCGGACGGGGTGTCTTCGGCGTCGAATTGATGGTCAACGGCGACGAGGTGTACTTCGCCGACGTCACCGCGTGGCCGGGCGACAGCGCCTGGGTGACCCTGCGCAGCCAGCGGCTTTCCGCCTTCGAGCTGCAGGCCCGGGCGGTCATGGGCCTTGGGGTGGACACCTTGATGGTGTCGCCGGGCGCTGCCCGGGTGATCGGGCCGGGCCGGGCCGCTGCCGGCGTGGCACCCAGTGCCGAGACGCTGACGGCCGCGCTGAGCGTCCCGGAAAGCGATGTCCGGGTGTTTACCAGTGCGCACGCCGGGGTGCCACGCAGGCTCGGTGTGGCGCTGGCTACCGCGCCCGACGTGGGGACCGCGCGCGGCCGCGCCCGAGACGTCGCCGATCGGCTCAGTATGCGAGACTCGGGCAAGTGAGCTACGCGGGAGATTTAACGCCACTCGAAGCATGGAAAACGCTCAGCGACCACCCTGAGGCTGTGTTGGTGGACGTGCGGACCGCCGCCGAGTGGCATTTCGTCGGTGTACCCGACCTGTCCAGCCTTGGCCGCGACGTCGTCTACATTGAGTGGAACACCGTCGACGGAGCGCGCAACCCGAACTTCGTCGCCGAATTACAGGATGTGATCGCGCCCGCGGAAGGTTCGGGCGAACGGCCGGTCGTTTTCCTATGCCGCTCCGGTCATCGCTCCATTGGCGCCGCCGAAGCCGCAACCCGCGCCGGGATCACGCCGGCCTACAACGTGCTGGACGGCTTCGAAGGGCACCTCGACGCCGAGGGTCATCGTGGTGTAGTCGGTTGGCGGGCAATCGGATTGCCCTGGAGGCAGGGGTGATCCGGTGACGGGGGTGGCGGGGTTGACCGGCGAGGGTTCGGTCCGCACGCCCAAGCCGCTGCCCGACGGTGTCGGCCAGGCCACCATCGGCGTGCGCGGCGGGCTGCTGCGCTCGGGGTTCGACGAGACCGCCGAGGCGATGTATCTGACGTCCGGCTATGTCTACGAGTCGGCGGCGACGGCCGAGCAGTCGTTCAGCGGCGAGCTGGACCACTTCGTGTACTCCCGCTACGGCAACCCGACGGTGTCGATGTTCGAGGAGCGGCTGCGGCTGATCGAGGGAGCGCCGGCGGCGTTCGCCACCGCCAGCGGCATGGCGGCGGTGTTCACCTCGCTGGGCGCGCTGTTGGCGGCCGGTGATCGATTGGTGGCCGCGCGCAGCTTGTTCGGATCGTGTTTTGTGGTGTGCAACGAGATCCTGCCGCGCTGGGGAGTGGAGACGGTTTTCGTCGACGGCGACGACCTGTCGCAGTGGGAGCAGGCGCTGGCCGCCAAGCCTACCCAGGCGGTGTTCTTCGAGACGCCGGCCAATCCCATGCAGTCGCTGGTGGACATCGCCGCGGTGACCGAGCTGGCACATGCCGCTGGTGCAAAAGTGGTGCTGGACAATGTTTTTGCCACGCCATTGCTGCAGCAGGGCTTTCCGCTCGGGGTCGATGTGGTGGTGTACTCGGGCACCAAGCACATCGACGGCCAAGGCCGGGTGCTCGGCGGCGCCATCCTCGGTGACAAGGAGTACATCGACGGCCCGGTGCAGAAGCTGATGCGCCACACCGGACCGGCGATGAGCGCCTTCAATGCCTGGGTGCTGCTGAAAGGCCTTGAGACACTTGCAGTTCGGGTGGAGTACAGCAATTCCTCGGCGCTGCGGATCGCAGCGTTCCTGGAAGCCCATCCCGCGGTGAGTTGGGTGCGCTACCCGTTTTTGCCGTCACATCCGCAGTACGACCTGGCCAAGCGGCAAATGTCCGGCGGTGGGACCGTCGTCACCTTTGCGCTGGACGCTCCGGAGAGTGCGGCCAAGCAACGGGCGTTCGAGGTGCTCGACAAGCTCGCGCTGATCGATATCTCCAATAACCTCGGGGACGCGAAATCGCTTGTCACGCATCCGGCTACCACGACGCACCGGGCGATGGGCCCGGAGGGCCGCGCCGCGATCGGCCTGGGTGACGGCGTGGTCCGCATCTCGGTCGGCCTGGAAGGCACCGACGACCTGATCGCCGATCTGGATCGGGCGTTGAGCTAATCGGGGCGGTCACGTTGTTGGGTCATGGAGTGTGCTCGACGAGCGAGCCTGCATCCAGTGCGTCCACTCTGCGGCCAGAGCGCTGCTGAGTGCGATTTCGTCGCTCTCAGCGCAGAATGAAAACCTGACCCCGTTTAGGCTTCGCCGGCTTAGTCGCAACCTAACCGACCGCTCGCTGTTCGGCTTTTTCGGCCTGCTCGGCGGCGGCCAGCGCGCCTTGTTCGGCGTGCGCCTGGACATAGCGCATCGCGAGCCTGGCGTAGACCATCTGGCTGGTGATGGCCATCTGGCCGCGGGTGCGGCCCAGGAAGGCAAGCCCCCAGGAGTACGCGGCGGCAATGCGGTTGCGGTGGCCCACCAGGTACAGCAGATGCAGCAGCAGCCACGCCAGCCAGGCGAAGAAGCCGGCGAACTCGATCTTGCCGATCTTGGTGACGGCGCTGAAATGCGAGATGAGCGCCATGCTGCCCTTGTTGACATAGTGGAAGGGCTTGCGGTTGGCCGCGTCGTCGTGGCCCTTCACCGCGTGCTTGATGATCGTGGTCGCATATCGCGCCCCCTGGATCGCGCCCTGGGCCATCCCCGGCACTCCGGGCACCGCCATCAAATCACCGACCACGAAGACGTACGGATGCCCCTTGACGGTGAGGTCGGGCTCCACGATCACCCTTCCGGCGCGGTCGATTTCGGTTCCCTCGGACTGTTCGGCCACCATCTTGCCCAGCGGGCTCGCCTGCACGCCGGCCGCCCACACCTTGCACGCGCAGTCGATGCGGCGCTCGGTGCCGTCTTTGTCCCGGACCGTGATGCCCTTGTAATCCACGGCGGTCACCATCGCGTTCAGCTGGATTTCGACGTCCATCTTCTCGAGCTTTCGTTGCGCCTTGAGACCCAACTTGGGGCCCATCGGCGGCAGTACCGCGGGTGCGGCGTCGATCAGGATTACCCGGCACTCGCTGGGCGTAATGGTGCGAAACGCTCCGGCTAGGGTGCGCTCGGCGAGTTGGACAATCTCCCCGGCGAGCTCCACACCGGTGGGCCCGGCCCCGACAACGACGAAGGTCAGCCGGCGTTCGCGCTCGGCATGGTCGGTGGCCACTTCGGCGGCCTCGAACGCGCCGAGGATGCGGCCACGCAGCTCCAGGGCATCGTCGATGGTCTTCATGCCGGGCGCGAAGATGGCGAAATCGTCGTTGCCGAAATAGGACTGCTGCGCACCGGCGGCCACGATGAGACTGTCGAACGGCGTGACGGTCTCCATGTCCATCAATTTCGACGTGACCGTTTTCGCGTTCAGGTCCATGTCGATGATCTCACCCAGCAATACCCGCACGTTCTTTTGGTTGCGCAGGATCAGCCTGGTGGTCGGGGCGATGTCACCCTCGGACAGGATTCCGGTGGCCACTTGGTACAGCAGCGGCTGGAACAAGTGGGTGGTCGTCTTGGAGATGAGGGTGACGTCGACGTCGGCCCGCTTGAGTGCCTTGGCCGCGGTCAGCCCGCCGAAACCGCTGCCGATGATGACGACGTGATGGCGCCTGCCGACGGACGGGCCTTCGCTGGGTGGGGGCGTCATGGTCCTCCTTCGGTTTTCGTCATTCCGCGGCAGTTCCCGGGGTCACTGCGGCGCATGTACACCGTACGACTTCGCCCGGGCTGACGTCGATTGTTTCCGGTCCCAACGGTGCGTCGAGCACTAGCTGCGGTCTGGCTTCCGGTCGTGTTAGGAATCAAACTTATTGCCGGCCAGTCTCGTTCGTCTAGTGACGTTATCGGTTGGGTGCGGTCGGGACTAATGGCGGTGCCTTTCTGGAGAACGGCACAACGGTTGCAATATACGGGAGGGGGGTATATGCTGCCGCCGTGGACATCCGGCAGGCGGGCGCTGCCTCGAGGCTGCTTGGCCGCGCTGCGCTCATCGCGGCTCTGGCCGCGTTGCTGCTCGGGGTGGCAGGCGGTCATTGCGGGCTGCCGCGATGGGATTTTGCCCCGGCCCACCTATCACAGTCGCGCCCCGCGACGCTCGCGACGCCGACCGCTCAGTTGGTGGTCGACGGGCAGCACGCGCAGCGTTCCGACGCTGCGGCATCGCCGTGTCCCGGCAAGCTGGCGACGGCCGTACTGCCGCAGTCAGTCGCGCCGGTCTTGGGTGTCGTCGCCGTGCTCACGGTGGTCGGTCTCGTTGGTCTGCTCGTTGACCCGATGGTGTTCGGTGGGCGCAGTCCACCTGCCACGCCGCCTTGCGTCATCTCCGGTCGGGTGCTCTTGACCCGGCTCTGCGTAGCGCGTCGCTGACCAGTCGAGTCGCCGCACCCCGTTCACGGCTCGGCTGAAAACCGACAATTGGTCTGTCTTCGGCGGGCGTCCTCGTTGCGATCGGTGTTTTCGCCGGCGCCTCAGGAGTCAAAGCTGCTGAGCGGCAGCGCATCTGATGTTCATCACAATGCGCGTAGGGCCAATTGAGTTGGAGGTCAAGAGAAATGGATTTCGGTGCTTTGCCGCCCGAAGTCACTTCGGCAAGAATGTACGCCGGTCCGGGAGCGGGGTCGCTGCTGCTTGCTGCGGCGGCGTGGGAAGCGGTAGCCGACGAGCTCTACTGCGCGGCGAATTCCTGCGCCGCGACCATCGCGGCCGTCACCGGCCAAACCTGGATAGGCCAGGCAGCGGTGGCGATGGCGACGGCGATGGGGCCCTACCTGGCGTGGCTGACAGCGACCGCGGACCTCGCCCGGCAGAGCGCTGTTCAGGCGCGGGCGGCCGCGAGCGCCTTCGAAACGGCGCGCGCGGCTGTTGTGCCGCTACCGGTGATCGCGGCCAACCGTGCCTTGCTGATGCTGCTGAGCGCGACCAACGTGCTGGGTGTCAACACTCCCGCGATCGCGGCCGTGGAAGCCGAATACGGGGAGATGTGGGCCCAAGATGCCGCCGCCATGTATGGCTATGCCGGTGCTGCGGCCGCGGCGTCGACCTTGACGGGTTTCGCGCCGCCCCCCGAGATGACGAATCCGGCCGGGCTGGCCGACCAGGCCGCGGCCGCCGGGAAGGCGGTCAACGCCGCGACGCTCAGCGCTGTCTCGACGGTGCCCCTGGCGTTGCAGCAACTTGCACAGCCGGTCGCGGCGTCGACCTCCGGGTGGACCTTCGCGGAATGCCTGAGCCTGCTGTCCTCGTTGACGTCGCCCGCCAGTGCGGCCGCCTCGACGATGAGTTCGACGATGTCGGCAATGTCCTCGGTGAGCTCGGTGGCAAAGCTTCTTGGCTCGTCTACCACCGTGGTGGCGAGCGAAGCCGCGACCCTGGGCTCGGCACTGTCCGGTGTCGGAGCGGCGGCGCCGGCGGCAGGGCTGTTCACGGCGGGCATACCCTCGGCCATCGCGGCCGAAGTGGGCAAGGCCGCGTCGCTGGGACCGTTGTCGGTGCCGCCGAGTTGGGCCTCGGCCGCGATGACGGCCAGCCCCGCGGCCGCGCCGTTCAGCGGCGCCGCCGCTGTTCCGGTGGCCCAGTCAGCTGGGAGCGGAAACCTGTTGGGTGGGTTGCCTGTTGCCGGAATGCCCGGCCGCGGTGGCGGGAGCGGCCTGAACAGCGCGACGTCGCGGGCCGGGGCGGCCCCCACGGTGATGCCGCGCCCGCTGTTCGGCGGATGAGCCCGCCGGGTCCGGTGTGTCACGACGGACCGGGCGACGAAATCTAGCTCACGGCCAGCCGCTTGCGTTGTCCGCGTATCTGGCGTTGAGTGCGGTGCAGAAATCCGCGGCCGTGCCGGCGAGCAAGATGTAGTAGACCTCGGTGCGCCGCAGATCGCCGTCGGTTGGGGTGGTCCAGCCGTTGTTGCACATGGCGTTTTCGCCGCCCGCCGTCGACCGGCGCCAATTGGTCTTGACGCAGCTGACCAACGCGTCGACGTTGGGAGTGGTGCTCTTGGCCGTGACCAACATCGCGCCTCCCCATTGCCCGTCGGCGCGTCGGTAGGCGCGTGCCGCGAACGGGGAGCCCGATCCCGCGCCGTTGCTCTGGCAGGCCAGCACGCGGCGTAACAGCACGAAGGGGGCGGCCAGCTGCGGGTCGGTCACCGCGGCGGCCGCGGTGATGAACTGCGCCGCGTCCGAACCGTCGACCTCTTGGACGTTCGGGTTGGTGAGACCGGTCAATTGCTGCGAAACGCCCGGCGCTGCGCCGCCGCCACCGATGTTCGGTCCGCTGCCGGTCGAGGTCATCGGCGGCAGGGTGACGGTGGGATCGGCGGCGGCCGTGGAGGATACCGCCAGGGCGCTCACGGACAGTCCGAACACAGCGACGGCGATGACGATCCGGTGTGACATAAGCCCATCATCTCCTGTCCCGGCGCCACGGGTGGGCTAGATTCGACAACAGGGCCCGCCGGCGCCGGGTCAGCGGAATGCCGCCAGGCCGGTGAAGGCCTGGCCGAGGACCAGCTGGTGCATCTCGGGGGTGCCCTCGTAGGTCAGCACCGATTCCAGGTTGACCATGTGCCTGATCACCGGGTACTCCAGCGATATTCCGTTGCCGCCCAGGATCGTCCGCGCGGTCCGGCAGATCTCGATCGCTTCGCGGGTGTTATTGAGCTTGCCGAAACTGACCTGTTCGGGACGCAGGCCGACACGGTCTTTGACCCGTCCGAGGTGCAGCGCGAGCAGCTGGCCCTTGTGCAGTTCCACGGCCATGTCGACGAGCTTCGCCTGAGTCAACTGGAATCCGGCGATGGGACGACCGAATTGGGTGCGCTGCATCGAATAGTCCAGCGCGGACTGCCACGCCGAGCGCGCCGCGCCCATTGCGCCCCAGGCGATTCCGTAACGCGCCTCGGACAGGCACGCCAGCGGCGCCCGGAGTCCAATAGCGTTGGGCAGCATCGCTTCTGCGGGCAACCGGACGCTGTCGAGCACCAACTCGCTGGTGATCGACGCCCGCAGCGAGAGCTTGTGGTGAATGGTGTTGGCGGCAAAGCCCGGGGCGTCGGTGGGCACGACAAAGCCGCGGATCCCCTCGTCGGTGCCGGCCCATACGATCGCCACGTCAGCGACCGAACCGTTGGTGATCCACATCTTTCGCCCGTCGAGCAGCCAATCCGAGCCATCACGTCGGGCCCGCGTCTTCATGGCGGCCGGGTCGGACCCGGCGTCGGGTTCGGTCAGCCCGAAGCAGCCGACCAGCTCACCGGCCGCCATGCCGGGCAGCCATTGCTGCTTCTGCTCCTCGGAGCCGTGGTGCCAGATCGCGAACATCGCCAGCGAACCCTGTACCGACACCAGCGACCGGATGCCGGAATCGGCGGCTTCCAGCTCCAGGCAGGCCAGGCCGTAGTGGACCGCCGACGAGCCCCCACATCCGTAGCCGTGCAAATGCATTCCCAGCAGGCCGAGTTGGCCGAACTGCTTGGCCAGTTCGCGGGCCACCGGCAGGTCGCCGTCCTCGAACCACTCGGTGACGAACGGTGTCACGTGCTCGGCGCAGAATTGGCGGACGGTGTCGCGCACCGCGAGCTCGTCGGGGGACAGCGACGCGTCCAGCCCGAGCGGGTCGTAGCGGTCGAAGGCGGGCGGTGTGTCAGTGCTCATGAACCCCATCCTGCCCGGCCCGGTAATCTCGCTGCATGCAACCGCCGCACAGGCTCTGCTGGCTGAGCTCGTTGGCCACCGACGTGGTCGCCGTCCTGATCTTCTGCGCTCTCGGGCGCCGCAGCCATGCCGAGGGCATCAGTGTCGGCGGCGTCGCGACGACGGCATGGCCGTTCCTCAGCGGGACCCTTGCGGGATGGCTGGTGTCGCGTGGTTGGCGACGGCCCACCAGCGTGATACCCACCGGGGTGACGGTGTGGATCGGCACCGTCGCGGTCGGCATGGTGTTGCGCAAGGCCAGTTCGGCCGGTGTGGCGGTGAGTTTCGTCGTGGTCGCCTCGTCGGTCACCGGGGTGTTGTTGCTCGGTTGGCGTGCGGCCGCCGGGCTGCTGCTGCGCCGCCGGTGACGATGCTTGACGAGGCTTGACGAGGCGCGACGAGGCGCAGCAAGGTGAGGCGCGATGGTACGCACCGATGACGACGACTGGGATCCGGCCACCGGCGTCGGGGTGACCGCCACCTTCGGCGCCACCGCCAGGGCCGTCGCCGCCGGCGCCGGGTTGCTCAACGACCCATTCGCCGAACCGTTGGTTCGCGCCGCGGGAGTGCCGTACTTCACCCGGATTATCGACGGAGATCTGGGCGAGGCCGACCAGGACAACCAAGCCGACTCGGCCGACAACCGGACAACGGCCGGACTCATCGACATTCTGGTGACGCACACCCGGTTCCTCGACGGTTTCCTTGCCGAGGCGGGCCGGGCGGGGATTCGTCAGGCGGTGATCCTGGGGTCGGGCCTGGACGCCCGGCCGTATCGGCTGTGGTGGCCGCCGGGAACGACGGTGTACGAGATAGACCAGCCCCGGGTGATCGAATTCAAGACTGGCTTGTTGCACGGGCTGGGCGTCAAGCCGACCGCGCACCGCCGTGCGGTCGGCATCGACCTTCGTCAGGATTGGCTCGCGGCCTTGTGGCGGGTCGGTTTCGACGCGGACCAGCCCACGGTGTGGATTGCCGAGAACCTGCTCGTGGGCTACCTACCGCCCGGCGGGCAGCAGCGGTTGCTGAACGACCTCACCGCGGTGAGCGCGGTCGGCAGCCGGTTCGCCGCCGATCACATGCCCACCTGGACACCGTTACAGCAGAAGGCGGGACGGGCTTTCGTCGACCGCTGGCGAAGGTTCGGCCTGGACGTGGACCTGGCCGCGCTGACGTATCCGGGTGAATACCGTTATCTGCCGGAATGGTTGGCATCCAATGGCTGGAAGACGGTGGAACGCGACGTCGTCGAGCTGTTCGCCGCGATGGGAATGCCGGGCCACTGGAGTGTGCGGCCCCGAGACGTGGCGATCACCCCCAGGTATGTCACCGCGACACGGGTGTAGGGCTGACATGACGGATCTGCTGCATCTGGCGGTCGCGCTGGACGGGTACGGCTGGCACCCGCAAGCCTGGCGGACAACCGCGGCGGTCGACTCCCGGTCGGTGCTCAGCGGCGGTTACTGGGCCGACGTGGCGGTCACCGCCGAACGCGGCCTGCTCGACTTTCTGACCATCGACGACACGTTGATGCCACAGCCGGGCCGCCGCGAGCGAATCGATCCGCGGCGGCTGGCCGGCCGCGCCGACGCCGTGCTGGTCGCGGCCCGCGTCGCGCCCGTGACCCGGCACATCGGTCTGGTCCCGGTGGCCACGATCACCCACACCGAGCCCTTCCACGTTTCGAAAGCCATTGCCACGCTTGACTTTGTGTCGCACGGCCGGGCCGGCTGGCAGCCCAGGGTCAGTGCCACCACCCACGAGGCGGCCCTGTTCGGCCGCCGCTCGGTGAACCCCGCCGAATTGTTCGACGAAGCCCGGGATTACGTCGAGGTGGTGCGCCGGCTCTGGGACAGCTGGGAAGACGACGCGGTGATCCGCGACGCGGCCACCGGGCGCTACATCGACCGGGACAAATTGCATTACGTCGACTTCGCCGGAAAGTACTTCGCGGTCAAGGGGCCGTCGATAACCCCGCGGCCGCCGCAGGGTCAGCCGGTGGTGGCCGCGCTGGCGCACGCGGTGCCCGTCTATGAATTCGCGGCCGCCGCAGCAGATATCGTCTTCATCACGCCGACCGACCAATCGCTGCCGAGCATCCTCGACGACGTGCGCGCCGCCGGCGGGCAGCTGAAAGTGTTTGCCGACGTGGTGGTTTGCTTCCACGATGCCGGCGACTTCCGCTCCGACGCACTCGTCTGGACGGGCGACGCATCGGATTTGGTTGAGCTGCTGCTGCATTGGCAGCGCCACGGCGTTGACGGTGCGCGGCTGCGGCCCGCGGTGAACGCTTTCGATCTTCCGGTGATCGTCGACGAAGTGGTGCCGCTGCTGCAGCGTGCCGGCCGGTTCCGGACGCGTTATCGCGACACCGAGACGCTGCGCCAGCGACTCGGCCTGCCGGCCGCACCCAACCGATATGCGGCGGTGAGCCGGTGATCCCGCTGTCGGTCTTGGACCTGTCGCCGATCAGCGCCGGCAGCGACGCGGCGACGGCGCTGCGCAACACCGTCGAGCTGGCTCAGCACGCCGAGCGCTGGGGCTATCGCCGGTTCTGGGTCGCCGAGCATCACTTCGTCGCGGTCGCCAGCGCCGCACCGGCGGTGCTGATCGGTCAAATTGCCGCGGCCACCAACCGGATTCGGGTAGGGTCGGCCGCGGTCCAGCTCAGCCACACCACCGCTGCCGCGGTGGTCGAGAGCTTCGGCATGCTCGACGCTTTCTATCCCGGTCGCATCGATCTGGGCCTGGGCCGGTCCGCGCAGCGACGCGGCGTCACGCCGCGGGACCCGGCCAAACCTCGGGTACCGCGACCGCCGGCGCAATGGCGCGAGGTCGACGGTGTGGTGATTCCGCCGCCGTTCGACCTGCGCACCCTGCTGGCAAGCGGCCGGGTGCAAGCCACCATGGCGATCCTGCAGCAGCCCGAGGCGGTCGCACCCGACGTCGCCGAGCAGGTCGGCGACATCATCGCCATGCTGGCCGGCGGCTATCGGGTGGACGGCTTCGACGTGCACGCGGTGCCCGGCGAAGGGGCCGCGCTGACCCCATGGATCTTCGGCAGCAGCAAGGGGCGCAGTGCCGCGTTGGCGGGTGCGTTGGGATTGCCGTTTGTGGCCAGCTATCACCTCACCCCGGCCACCGCGCTGGACGCCGTCGACGCCTACCGCGCCGCCTTCGTGCCGTCGGCGTATCTGCCGCGGCCCTATGTCGTGGTGTCGGCGGACGTCGTGGTCGCCGACGACTCCGACACCGCCCAGCGGCTGGCATCCAGTTACGGCCACTGGGTGTACTCCATCCGGGCGGGCGGCGGGGCTATCCCCTATCCCGACCCGGCCGATTGCGCTCCGCTGACCGACCAGCAGCGCGCCGTGGTCATCGACCGGCTGGCAACGCAATTCGTCGGAAACCCGGACCAGGTCGCGCAGCGGTTGCGCGCACTGCAACGGATCACCGGCGCCGACGAACTCGTCATCACCTCGGTGACGCACCGGCACCGGGATCGGCTGCGCTCGCATGAATTGATCGCGCGGCATTGGGGGCTAACCTCATGAACCGCAAGTCCATTCACCTCGCGGCCCACTTCCCGGGGGTGAACAACACCACGGTGTGGACCGATCCGAGTGCCGGCAGCCAGATCGAATTCGACTCCTTCGTGCACCTGGCCCGCACCGCCGAACGTGGTCTGTTCGACTTCTTCTTCCTGGCCGAGGGGCTGCGGTTACGGGAGCACCGGGGCCGGATCTACGACCTGGACGTGGTAGGCCGGCCGGACACTTTCACCGTGCTGGCGGCGCTGTCCGCCGTCACCGACCGGATCGGCCTGACCGGGACCATCAACACCACGTTCAACGAACCATTCGAAGTGGCAAGGCAATTCGCCACGCTCGACCACCTGTCCGACGGCCGGGCCGGCTGGAACATCGTCACCTCGTCGGACGCGTTCACCGGCGCCAACTTTCGCCGCGGCGGCTTTCTCGACCATGCCGACCGATACGCGCGGGCCGAGGAGTTCCTCGCCGTCGCCCGAAAGTTCTGGGACAGCTGGGCACCCGGCGCGGTGCCGGCTGACGTCGAGAGCGGCGTCTACCTCGACCCGGACCGAATCCGCCGCGTCGAATACTCGAGCAGCCACTTCGAGGTGGGCGGTTTCGCCACCCTTCCGGCGGGACCGCAGGGGGATCCGGTGCTGCTGCAAGCCGGCGACTCCGCGCAGGGACGGGCATTCGCAGCCCGCCATGCCGACGCCGTGTTCACCCTGCACACGTCCCTGCACGACGGTCAGCGCTACTACGCAGACATGAAGGGCCGGGCCCGCTCCTACGGCCGGGACCCCAACCAGCTCAAGGTGTTTCCGGCGGCGACCGTCGTCATCGCGGACACCGATGCCGAGGCGCAGGACAAGGCGCGACACATCCGCCGGCAACAGGTCAGCGGCGCCACCGCGATCGCGATGCTCGAGCAGGTGTGGGGCCGTGACCTGTCGGACTACGACCCCGATGGCCCGTTGCCCGATGTGGAGCCGATCGCCGACGGCGCCATCAGCCAGGGCCGCGTTCGCCACGTGGATTCCGTTGCGCTGGCACGGCGGTACCGGGATAAGGCCTTCGCGGAGAACCTCTCGATCCGGGAACTGGTCATCGCCGTCACCAGCCGCCAGCAGTTTGTCGGCAGTCCCGCGCGCATTGCCGACGAAATCGACCGCTACGTCCAGGCCGACGCCTGTGACGGGTTCATCCTGGTGCCGCATCTGACACCGCACGGACTGGACGAATTCGTCGATTGGGTGGTGCCGCTGTTGCAGGAGCGCGGCGTGTTCCGCACCGAGTACGCCGGTGCGACGCTGCGTGCGCATCTGGGCCTGGGGCCGGGTTCGCGGGTGTAAGGATTCCGCAAACGCGGCGATTGCCGGCGCCGCCATGGCGTTATAGTACATCGACAACCAGGGTTGACAATATGCACGACCTGACGGAAAGTTACCTAAATGTTAAGCAGCGCAACGATACCCGGTGTCAGTGTGGTGACACAGGACGGCAGCGCGGTCGAAATCTACCGGCGGATGCCGTCACTGGGCGAAATCGAGCGCATTCGGTCGCTGCTGGCACCCAGCAGTTCGGTGCTGGAGCTGGGCGCCGGCACCGGGCGTATCGCCGACGCTCTGGCCGCGCTCGGTCACCGGGTCACGGCCGTCGACGACTCGCCCGAGATGCTCGCGCACATCCGCCGCGCCCGAGTGATTCAGGCCCGCATCGAGGACGTCCGGCTGGCCGAGAAGTTCGATGCCGTGCTGCTGGTCTCCAATCTGATCAACTACCCGGACGCCCAGCCGCGCAGATCGATGCTGGCAACGGTTGCGCACCACCTCGCGCCGACCGGCCAGGCCATCATCGAATGGGTGCCGCCCTCGATGTTGGCGTCCCGGCAGCAGGGCTGGACCAAGACCTTGGCTTTCGACGGAGCAGAAGCGACCCTGACGATCCACTCCAACGCCGGCGGCATCGTCACGGGTGAGTTCACCTTGACGGCCGATGGCCGGCGATGGCACCAGTCGCTGGTGCTGCAGCGCGTCAGCCCGGCAACCGTGCGGGACGAGCTGACGGCGGCCGGGCTCACCCTGATGACCGCCGCGCCGAATTCGACCCGGTGGTTGCTGGCGAAGCGACGCTGAAAACCGCGTCGTCCTTGAATCGGGAAGGAGGTGAGGGAAGTGACTTATGAGCAATTGTTTTGCGACGTGGAAATGTCCTGCGAGAGCGTCTGGTTCGCGGCGGGCGACATGGCGGAGTGAGCCGCTCAGCCCTGATCAGCGGGCGGACGCTGCCGCTCGCTGCAGGGCCTCGTCGGTGGCCGCGCGGATCGGGCCGCGCCACAGCTCACCGTGGCCGGGCGCCAGGATCTCGGTTTCTAGCAGCGCCAGCGCCGACAGGCTGCGGATGCAGTTCTGCTGGCTGTAGCTGAACACCGCCGGCAGCAGCTGCGGCCCGCCGCGACGCAGCAGGGGATGGCCGGTGATCAGGGCGTCGCCGCTGGCCAGTACGCCGTCGACCAGATACGAGCAATGCCCGTTGGTGTGTCCGGGAGTGAAGATCGCCATCGGTTGGCCCGGCAGCCCCGCGGCCACCTCGGCGGTCAATGGCCGTGTCGTCGGAATGCCATCACGGACCAGTCCGCCGTTGCGCACCACATGAACGGTCCACACCGCCCAGCGGGGGCGCCAGATGCGCAGTGCGATATCGAGTATCGACACCTGCTCCAGGTACTCGCGCTTGGCGTGCCCGACCTCGTCGGCATGGCAGTACACCGGGGTGTGATGCTCGCGGGCGAACCAGATCGCGGTGCCCAAGTGGTCGATGTGCGCGTGGGTCAGCAGAATTGCGCGCACATCCCCGGGCTGATAGCCCAGCAGGCGCAGCGACCCCAGCACCTCCTCGCGATCGCCGGGATAACCCGCGTCGATCAACATCACCCCGGTGTCGTCGGTCACCAGCACCCAGTTGACCGCGTGCCCATGGGCGAGGTGAACCTTGTCGGTAACCTGAACAAGCTCCGTCTTCAGCTGGTGGGCCATGTCTTCTCCTACATCAAGGCATTGCCAGCCCGATAACCGCGGTCAGCTTAACGGCTGCAACGCGTTTGAGCGTCAACAACCGATTTTCGCCACGGCCAGACCCGGCGCTGGGCCGTTACAGGGCCGCAATCGAGGCTAATCTGGTCGCTATTCGGCCGCAGCGCTCACACCTGGTTTCGGTGCGGCGCCAACACCGGCTCCTCGGGTGCAGGAGTAGAAAGAACGAGTGGCTGAACTCAAACTCGGATACAAGGCATCGGCTGAGCAATTCGCCCCCCGCGAGCTCGTCGAGCTTGCCGTCGCCGCAGAAGCACACGGCATGGACAGCGCCACGGTCAGTGACCATTTCCAGCCGTGGCGCCACAAGGGCGGGCACGCGCCGTTCTCGTTGTCCTGGATGACCGCGGTCGGCGAACGCACTCAACGGCTGTTTCTGGGCACTTCGGTGCTCACGCCGACCTTCCGCTACAACCCCGCGGTCATCGCGCAGGCCTTCGCCACCATGGGCTGCCTGTACCCGGGGCGGGTCTTCCTCGGTGTGGGCACCGGCGAGGCGCTGAACGAGATCGCCACCGGATACGAGGGGGTCTGGCCGGAGGTCAAGGAACGGTTCGCCCGGCTGCGCGAATCGGTGCGGCTGATGCGTGAACTATGGCGCGGCGACCGGGTGGATTTCGACGGCGAGTACTACCGGCTCAAGGGTGCTTCGATCTACGACGTGCCCGAGGGCGGCGTGCCGGTCTACATCGCCGCCGGCGGTCCGGCGGTGGCCAAATACGCCGGACGCGCCGGCGACGGTTTCATCTGCACGTCGGGCAAGGGCGAAGAGCTCTACACCGAAAAGCTGATTCCGGGCGTCTTGGACGGGGCGGCCGCGGCCAACCGCGACGCCGACGACATCGACAAGATGATCGAAATCAAGATCTCCTACGACCCAGACCCCGAGCTGGCCTTGCAGAACACCCGGTTCTGGGCGCCGCTGTCGCTGACCGCCGAGCAGAAGCACAGCATCGACGACCCGATCGAGATGGAGAAGGCCGCCGATGCCCTGCCGATCGAGCAGATCGCCAAGCGCTGGATCGTGGCCTCCGACCCGGACGAGGCCGTCGAGAAGGTGGGCCAGTACGTGACGTGGGGCCTCAACCACCTGGTGTTCCACGCGCCCGGGCACGACCAGCGCCGGTTCCTGCAGCTGTTCGAAACGGACCTGGCGCCCCGGCTGCGACGGCTGGGCTGAACGGCAGGTGTCCTCCAGCTCCCTTGGTACCACCGCGATTTACATCGCTGCGCCCGAACCTGCGTCCGGTAAGGCGACGATCGCGCTGGGGATTCTGCACCGGTTGACCGCGACGGTCGCCAGAGTCGGTGTGTTCCGGCCACTTACCCGAACAGCCGGTGCGCGCGACTACCTCCTGGAACTGCTGCTGGAGCACACCACCGCGGGCCTGCCCTACGAGCAATGCGTGGGCGTGACCTACCAATACCTGCACGCCGACACCGACACCGCGATCACCGACATCGTCGCGGCGTATCACGCGATGGCGCACAACTGCGACGCGGTGGTGATCGTCGGCAGCGACTACACCGACGTCGCCACCCCCACCGAACTGTCGGTCAACGCCCGGATCGCGGTCAATCTCGGTGTGCCGGTGCTGTTGGCGGTCAGCGCCAGGGGGCGCACCGCCGACCAGGTGCTCAGCGTCGTCGGGGTGTGTCTGGCCGAGTTGTCGGCCCACCACGCGCACACCGCGGCGGTGGTGGCCAACCGCTGCGACCCGGCGGAGCTGGCGGCGGTGGGCGAAGCGCTGCGGGGTGTCGGCCCGCCCAGCTATGTGCTGCCCGAAGAGCCGCTGCTGTCGGCGCCGACGGTGGCCGAGTTGGAGAAGGCGGTCAATGGGACCGCGATCAGCGGTGAGACGCCGCTGCGCAGTCGCGAGGTGATGGACGTGCTGGTGGCCGGGATGACCGCCGACCACGTGCTGGAGCGGCTGCGCGACGGCATGGCGGTGATCACCCCGGGCGATCGTTCGGACGTGGTGCTCGCGGTCGCCAGCGCCCATGCGGCCGAAGGCTTTCCGTCGCTGTCGTGCATCGTGCTCAACGGTGGGTTCGACCTGCATCCGTCGATCGCGGCGCTGGTGTCGGGGCTGCGGCTGAGGTTGCCGATCATCGCCACCACGCTGGGTACCTACGAGACGGCCAGCGCCGCCGCGGCGGCTCGCGGCCGGCTCACCGCAACCTCGCAGCGCAAGATCGACACCGCGCTGGAGCTGATGGACCGCCACGTCGATGCCGCCGATTTGATGACCCACCTTGCCATCCCGATCCCGACCATCACCACACCGCAGATGTTCACCTATGGTCTGCAGCAGCGGGCCCGGTCGGATCGCAAACACATCGTGCTTCCCGAAGGTGACGACGACCGCATCCTCAAATCCGCCGGCCGCCTGCTGCAGCGCGGCATCGCCGACCTGACGATCCTCGGCGAGGAGGCTCAGATCCGGCTGCGCGCCGCCGAACTCGGTGTGGATCTGGGTCAGGCCGAGGTACTCGACCCGCGCACCAGCCCGCTGTGCGACCACTTCGCCGAGCAATACGCCGAGTTGCGGAAGTCGCACGGCATCACCGCTGAGCTGGCCCGTGAAATCATTTGTGACGTATCGTATTTCGGCACCATGCTGGTTTACAACTCCCATGTCGACGGCATGGTGTCCGGAGCCGCTCACACCACGGCGCACACCGTGCGCCCGGCGCTGGAGATCATCAGAACGGCCCCGGGCATCTCCACGGTGTCCAGCATCTTTCTGATGTGCCTGCCCGATCGGGTGCTGGCCTATGGTGACTGCGCGATCGTGCCGAACCCGACGCCCGAGCAGCTGGCCGATATCGCCATCTGCTCGGCTCGCACCGCCGCGCAGTTCGGCATCGAACCGCGGGTGGCTATGCTGTCCTACTCCACCGGTGCCTCAGGGGCCGGGGCCGACGTTGAAAAGGTCAGGACGGCAACGGAGTTGGTTCGCTCACGGGAGCCGCAGCTGTTGGTCGAGGGGCCCATCCAATACGACGCCGCCGTCGACCCCGCGGTCGCAGCCGCCAAGATGCATGACTCGCCGGTGGCCGGCCGGGCGACGGTGTTGATCTTTCCCGACCTCAACACCGGCAACAACACCTACAAGGCGGTGCAGCGTTCGGCGGGAGCCATCGCGATCGGCCCGGTGCTTCAGGGCCTGCGCAAGCCGGTGAACGACCTGTCACGCGGGGCGCTGATCGAGGACATCGTCAACACGGTTGCCATTACCGCAATTCAGGCGCAGGGGATCGACGATGGCCCTTAACCGGTTGGTGCTGGTGCTCAATTCCGGCTCGTCGTCGCTGAAGTTTCAGTTGATCGATCCGGTGTCCGGCATTTCACGGGCGGCCGGCAATATCGAGCGGATTGGCGAATCGTCGTCCTCGGTGCCCGACCACGACACAGCGCTGCATCGGGCGTTCGACATGCTGTCCGAGGACGGCATTGACGTGCGGACCTGTGGCCTGGTGGCGGTCGGACACCGGGTGGTGCACGGCGGCAGGGACTTTCACCGGCCGACAGTGCTCGACGATGCGGTGGTAGCCCGGCTCGAGGAGTTGTCGGCGTTGGCGCCGCTGCACAACCCGCCCGCGGTGCTGTGCATCAAGGTGGCGCGCACCATGCTGGCCGACGTCCCGCATGTCGCGGTGTTCGACACGGCGTTTTTCCATGACCTGCCCGCCGAAGCGGCTACCTATGCGATCGACCGGGACCTGGCCCAGACGTGGCAGATCCGCCGCTACGGATTTCACGGCACCTCGCACCGCTACGTCAGCGAGCGCGCGGCCGCCTTCCTGGGCCGGCCGCTGGAATCCCTGAATCAGATTGTGCTGCACCTGGGTAACGGTGCGTCGGCGTCGGCGATCGCCGCCGGGCGACCGGTAGACACCTCCATGGGCCTGACTCCGCTGGAGGGTTTGGTGATGGGTACCCGCAGCGGTGATGTGGATCCCAGCATCATGTGGTACTTGTGGCGCAACGCGAACATGGGTGTGGACGAGATCGAGTCGATGCTCAACCACCGGTCGGGGATGTTGGGACTGGCCGGTGAGCGCGATTTCCGCCGGCTGCGCCAGATGATCGAAAAAGGCGACCGTGCAGCGCGATTGGCCTACGATGTATTCATCCACCGGTTGCGCAAGTACATCGGTGCTTACCTGGCGGTGCTGAGACACACCGACGTGCTGACGTTCACCGCGGGGATCGGCGAGCACGACAGCTCGGTGCGCCGGGACGCGCTCGCCGGAATGGCTGAGCTGGGCATCGAACTCGACGCGGGGCGCAACGCCGCTTCGGCGGGCGGGGCCCGGCAGATCTCGACGGACGGCTCGCCGATCGCGGTACTGGTGATCCCGACCAACGAGGAATTGGCGATCGCCCGGGACTGCTTACAGGAAGCCGAGGCTCGTCCGCCCGGTTCCGACTGACGGTGTCGGGTCGGCGCCGAGGGTGTGTACCAGCAGCTCGTAGTAGATGTCGCGAAAGTCGGTGGTGGCCTTGAGGTCTCCGTGGTCGAGGTCGGTGAGACCGGGCTCGTCGCCGTAGTAGCCGCCGTTGACCGGTACCCCCGCGACGAAGACCGGCCCGGCCGTGCCGTGATCGGTGCCCTGGGAAGCGTTGGCGGCGACTCGGCGGCCGAACTCCGAATACGCCAGGACGACGACGTTGCGGCCGCAGCGATCACCGGCCATGTCGCGCAGGAACGCGGTGACGGCCTCGTCGAACGTCTGCAAGAGCCGCTGCTGGGTGTCGCGTTCGTCGGCGTGAGTGTCGAATCCGCCGAGCTGCACGGTGTAGACGCGCGTGGGCACCCGGGCCTTGATCGCGGCGGCCACCATGTTCAGCTGGGTGGCCAGCGAATTGTGGGCGCTTTCCGGCTTGATGGACGCGAACGCCGCGTCGGTGGTGCGCGCGTCGCGATAGGCTCTGGAAACCGCCGCCATCGCCGGGGTGTCGTTCGGATCTGTCGCGCTCAGCGCCTGCATCGTCGCGTCGAACCTATCCGCGGCTTTCTCCGCCGCGGCGGTCGAAAGCGCTGCGGCGGTGTGCTTTTCGCCCACCGCCAGCGGGGGCAGGACGGCACCGATGTTGACCGCGCGCAGCGGATCATCTCCGGTGGCGTCGAGCCAGCGACCGATCCAGCCCGACGAGACCGGTTCGGCCGGCGATGCGCTCTGCCAAATGTCCATGGACCGGAAGTGGCTGTGGTCGGGCTTTGGATAGCCGACGCCGCGCACGATCGCGAGCTGCCGCTGCTGCCATAGTTGCGCCAGACCCCGCAATCCCGGATTGAGTCCCAGCTGCGCGTCCAGCTGCACGACGTCGCTTGCAGCGTAAGCTAGTTCGGGACGGGCATCGTGGTATGCGTTGTCGGCGTAGGGAATTACGGTGTTGATCCCGTCGTTGCCGCCGTAGAGCGTGACGATGACCAGCACGCCGGCGTCGTCGGGCAACGGCCGGTCGTAGGCCGCGTGCTGCAGATCGCGCCAGCTGACCGCCACCGCTCCGGAGAGCAGACCGGCCGCGCCGGCGCCGGCGCTGGCGATCAAGAACCTGCGGCGGGTGATCATGACGTCAGGTATTCCGGTGTGTTGACCGCGGCGGCGACCAGCTGGGGTGGGCGGCGCACCAGCGGCCCGAGCGCGCGGGCGCTGCGGTCGGTCCACGCGCCCACGCCGATCAGATAGCCGACGGCCTCGATGCGGTCTTGCGCCGCGGTGTTTTCGACGGTCGACAGGTCGGCCCTGTTCGCCAGGTGCTGGGCGACGCGCAGGCGAGTCGCGGCGGACGCGGTGGACAGCCACACCTGGCCCCGCGGCCAGCCGGCGACGTCCGGGGGGAAGAACGGCCGTTGTCCCAGTGCTTTGAGTGTCGCCTCGATCAGCTTGAGGTGGTTGTCGACGGGGACTCGAAGCGACCGGATCATGCCCACCAGCCATTCGACCGGGGTGGTGACGACCGTCGCGCGACTACCGGTGAACTCGTCGTCGGTGAGTATGGCCCGGGTCAGGGCGCGCAAGTCGCGCGTGGTGCCGTAGGCGCTGACCAGTCGGTCGAGCACCGCTGGGGACGGCGGGTCGTCGGAGGCCAACTGTTGCCACAGCCGCCCCCCGACGTACCGCGCGGACTTCGGCTGGGCCAGCACCGCGTCGCAGAACCCGGCGGCATCGAAATGGCCGGTGATCCCGAACAGCGTCGTGGGGGTGAAGTCGTGACGCCGGGGCAGCATCGACGTCCGACCGTCGGCGCCGATCACCCACCCGGTCAGCGCGCGGGCGCCGGCTCGCACGTCGTCCTCGGTGTAGCCGTTGCCGTGGCCCAGCGCGAACAGTTCCATGAATTCCCGGGCCAGGTTTTCGTTGGCGGCCCTGGCGGTATTGCTCTGCCCGTCCAGCCAGCGCAGCATCGCGGCGTCGGTGAGCATGGCGTAGGCCAGCGTGCGGAAGTCGCCCAGTGCCAGCGTGCGCAGCTTCTGGTTTTGCGCTGCCAGATATGCCGGGGCCCGGACTTTTCGCGCCGAGGTTGCAAAGTGGTTGTGCCACAACAGGGTCAGCTTCTCGCGTAGCGGCTGCCGGACGGCGACCATGCGGCGCAGCCACCATCCGGACAACTCGGCCTGCTGCTCGGCAAGCTCGCGGGTGAACTCTTCGCGAGCCGCCGGTGTTGCCCTTTTGCCCGGCGGCCGCGGCGTGGCCAGTTCCGGCATCGGGGTTTCTCGCGCGCCCGGGTCCGCGTCGGGGTCGGCGGCCAGGGCAGCGTCGAGGTAGGCGGGCCAGTCTTGACCGGCCACCGCGTCCACCTCGGGGCCGCTTGCCCCGAACCCGGCCCGGCGCAGGACTCGGGCCGTGGTGATCCACCGCGCGGATTGCCCGGCCATGCTCCAACTGTGACGGGTGAAGCTGTGTTTTCGCTATGTGTGCCGTGTGGGCCGCCGGCTGGCTCCAAGATCGCGCGGTTCATGCTTTTCAAACCTGTGGATGTGCGGAATCACTGTTGGCGGTCGACGTGCCATCCTCTGCGGCATGTGGGATTCGCAGGCACCATTCCTCGGCAGCGCGCTGTTGGCGTCAGGAGCCTTGACGCGGCATCAACTTCGCACGCAGTACCGGGCAGTGCTACCGAATGTCTACCTTTCGCGACGGGTGCAGTTGTCTTTCGAGCAGCGGATTGCGGCTGCTTGGCTGTGGTCGCGCGGTTCGGCGGTGATTGCGGGTGCGGCGGCCGCGGCGGTGCACGGGGCCAGGTGGATTCCCGACGACTTCCCCGTGGAGCTGATTTGTGTCAAGTCCCGGCCGCCGCGTGGTGTGCTCACGCGCCGCGACGTGCTGGGCGACGGCGAAATGCAGACTGTTGACGGGCGCGCGGTCACCACACCCGAGCGCACCGCCTTCGACATCGGCCGGCGGGGAGCGGTCCGCTCGGCCGTCGTCCGGCTGGACGCACTGGCTCGGGCGACGGGTTTCACGGTGGACGATGTGCTGCACGTCGCCGGCCGCCATCCCGGGGCGCGCGGACTGCGGCAGCTGGAGACGGCGTTGGAGCTCGTTGACCCCGGTGCACAATCACCGAGGGAAAGCTATCTGCGGCTACTGCTGATCGATGCGGGATTCCCGCGACCGCGCACGCAGATACCGGTAGCGGGAGCCGATGGCATGCCGTTTGCCTACCTCGACCTCGGCTGGGAGGACTATATGGTCGCCGTCGAATACGACGGCGACCATCATCAACGAGACCGCCAGCAGTATGTCAAGGACATTCGACGCGTCGAGCTGCTCGAGCAGTTGGGGTGGATCATCATCCGGGTGGTGGCCGAGGATCGACCCGCGGACATCCTGCGCCGGGTACGGGCGGCGGTGGCGGAGCGCAGTTCGGTTGTGCGGTGAGGCGCGGTGATGGCGAAGCGGATTCGGTTGTGCGGTAAGGGTTTCCAGTGTGCGCCCATGGCGTCGACGGTGCATCCTGGGCGGTATCAGGGCGATTCTTGCGCCACAGACGCACGCTCGACGCCATAGACGCACGCTCGACGCCACAGACGCACGCTCGAGTTCCCAGCCCGATGTTGAGGCAGTAGCCGCTCACTGAAACACCAGCACGGACGCCGGTCCAGCACCCAAGCCGCCGAAGCACCCCAAGCAAACCTAGAACGTGCTGGTGGGACGCACGTTGTTGGCCATGTCCACCAAGGTGTAGCGATGCCGCTGCGTGGGCGCGATACGCGCCAGGCTGCGCAACGCCGCCTCGACGCCGAGCCGCAGCCCGTGATCGGTGAACGGAAACCCCAGTATGTGGTTAGTACTTGCCTGGTTGTCCTGCAGCCAGTCCATCGCGCCGCCGAGCACCAAAGCGCGGATCTGCAGCACGCGCGGTTCGGTGGGTGGCAGCGACTCCACTCGTCGAGCCGCGTCGCGGATCTGATCCTCGGTGATTTCGCTGCGCGACCGTCCCGACAGCAACGTCACCGCGCTGGTCAGCCGGGCGGTGGTGAAATGCCTTGAGCTGGGCGGCACTTCGTCGAGGGTGCGCACCGCGCCGGCTCGATCACCCTTAGCCGAAAGGGCTCTGGCCAGACCGAACGCCGCCGATATCACGCCGTCGTTGGTCTGCCACACCGTCTGGTAGAAGTTGTGCTCGTCGGTGTAACCGGCCAGCTCCGCGGTCGCGGCCAGCGCCAGTTTGGGTGCGAGTTCGCCGGGGAAGGTGTCCAGCACCTCGGTGAAATGTTTGATGGCAGAGTCGTAGTCGCCGGTGAGCAACTCGGCGACAGCCTTGTACCAGATCAGCCGCCAGCGCCAGCCCACCCGCTCGGCGAGGTCGTCGAGTTTGCGGGTGGCCTTGGCGACATCACCGAGGTCCAGCAGCGCCCGGACCTCCATCAGCGGCAGTTCGACCGATTCGGAAAGGTCGACACCTTCCGCGTCCAGGGCGCCGTGGCGGGCAGCACGCAGTGAGTCCAGGGTCTGCACCGGCTGGGAGAGCACTGTGGCCTGCAGGACCGGGGCCGCGACGTCGGTCGGGTCGACCAGCGGTACCTGCAGCGCGGTCACGATCTCCTTGGCGGTCAGTTTCTCCGCATGGACCTGGCCGTCCAGGTACACGTCGGTATGCGCGACCAGCAGGTCCACGCCGAAGGTGGACCGGCTGGGACTGAAGATGGTCGACAGCCCGGGCCGGGGCACCCCGGTGTCGGCGGCGACCACCTCCCGCAACACGCCCGTCAACTGCGCCGACATCTCGTCTGTGTTGGCGAACCGCCGTCGCGGATCGGGGTCGATGGCGCGGCGCAGCAACCGGCCGAAGGAGTCGTACCTGTCCAGCACCGGGTCGTCGTCGGGCAGCCCGTCGGCGTATCGCCCGTTGCGGGTGGGCAGGTTCAGTGTGAGCGCTGCCAGGGTGCGCCCCACGGTGTAGATGTCGGTGGCCACGGTCGGACCGGTCCGCACGATCTCGGGCGCCTGGAAGCCGGGAGTGCCGTAGAGATATCCGAACGAGTTGATCCGCGACACCGCACCCAGATCGATCAGCTTGAGCTGCTCCTCGGTGAGCATGATGTTTTCCGGCTTCAAGTCGTTGTAGACCAGGCCGATCGAATGCAGATAACTCAGTGCCGGCAGGATTTCCAGGATGTAGGCGATCGCCTCGGCGACCGGCAGTTTTTCGCCGCGGCCGCGCCGCAGCGACTGCCCGCCGATGTACTCCATGACGATGTAGCCGACCGGATCCCCCTGCCGGTCGGTGTGCTCGACGAAGTTGAAGATCTGCACGATCGACGGGTGCACCACTTCGGCGAGGAACTTCCGTTCCGCCATCGCGATCGCCTGCGCCTCGGCGTCCCCGGAGTGCACCAGGCCTTTGAGCACCACCGGACGGTCGTTGACATTGTGGTCGAGGGCCAGATACACCCAGCCCATTCCACCGTGCGCGATGCAGCCCTTGACCTCGTACTGACCAGCGATGATGTCGCCTGGGCTCAGTTGCGGCAAAAACGAGTACGGACTGCCGCAGTACGGGCACCAGCCCTCCGAGGCGCCCGTGCCCTCCGCGCCGCTGCGACCGACCGGGCGTCCACAGTTCCAGCAGAACCGCTTCGACTCGGGAACCACCGGGTCGGTCATCAGGGCCTTGAGCGGATCGATATCCGGTACCCGCGGAATCTCCACCAGGCCGCCGCCGAGCTTCCTGACCGGCGGCAGTGCCCGCGTCGCAGCCGACATTCGCTCCTGCGGCTGGGTGTCCATGGCGCGCAGCGAGATGGACAAGTCGTCGTCGTCGTCATCGTCGAAATCGGGACGGAAAATCGCCTGAGTCGCCGGGGGCCGGCTGCCGGCGGCTGCGCCGGTCTGCACGTCGACCGACTGCGTACCGGGAGCCAGATCTTGCCGGCCTTCCTGATCGCCGGTGGCTGAGTCGTGGTGCGCGGGCTTCGGCGACATCAATCCAGATACCTCGGCTGGGGTGGCACCGGTGCCGGACCGAGGACCGATAACCACTTGCGGTACAACGTGTTCCAAGTGCCGTCGGTGCGGATCCGTTCGAGTGTCCCGTTGACGAACCGGACCAGCCCGGTGTTGTCCAGATTGATCCCGATGCCATAGGGCTGGTTGGCCATGTCGGGCCCGACGATGTGCAGATAAGGGTCTTCTTCCACCAGCCCGGCCAGAATCGAGTCGTCGGTGCTGACGGCATCGATCTGCCGCTGCTGCATCGCCACCAGGCAGTCGGCCCAGTTCACCACCGACACGATGACCGGCGGCGGCGCGATCTCGCGAATACGGCGCAACGACGTGGTGCCCCTGGCCACACAGACCCGCTTGCCGGACAGGTCCGACACCTTCGCGATGGACGAGTCACGGGGGGCCAGGATGCGCTGGTTGGCATCCAGGTAGACGGTGGAAAAGTTCACCAGCTTGCGTCGCTCACAGGTGATGGTCATGGTCTTGACGACGACGTCGACCTGGGAAGTCTGCAACGCGGTGATGCGCTCCGCGGCCGACAAGATCCGGTACTCGACGTGTGACGGGCTGCCGAAGATGTCACGCGCCACCTCCCCGGCGATGTCGACGTCAAATCCGGTGATGTCCCCGGTGATCGGGTCGCGGAAGCTGAACAGGTTGCTGCCGATGTCGAGCCCGACGATCAACCGGCCCCGCTCGTGGATATTGGCCACCGCGGCATCGGCCTCGGCTTTGGTGCGAAACGGGCGCAAGCTGGCGGTCGGGTTGCAGTCCTGGCTCGCCGCGTCCGGCGGTAGCGGCGGCTCGGGCGGCATCACCTCCATCCCGACCGGCGTGGGATACGGGAGCGTCGGCGTCGTCTCCACTTTCAGCGATTCGGAGTGGCCGCAACCGGCGAGCAGGACCGCGGCGGCCAGGAGCGCGACAGGCGATGCTGCCCTCGAGAAACTGGGCAGGCCCTTCATCACCGATATTCTTTCAGCCTGGGCCACAGTCCGAGTGCGACGGCGACGGCTGCGCCCACACTGAGCACCACCCCGCCCACCTGGGCGCCGGCCAGTCCGCGACGCGCATTGAGGACGTCGTTGCGCAGCCGGTTACGGCTTTGCTCCATTGCTTTGGTCAAGGCTTCGTCGAGCTTGTCGAACGCGGGCGTGGCGTCGTCCTCGCCCTTGCCCAACGCAACCTGGATGGCGGCGCGATAGTTGCCGACCGAGATGTAGGAGTTGATCCGGTCGTTGGCCTGCTGCCAGCGGACCAGCAGCTGATCGGCGCCCTGCAGATCCGGTTTGTCGACGGCGTCGCGGCGAGCCATGTAGGCGTCGAGCTGGTGATGCATGGCCTCGATGCGCTGGTAGAACGACTGCTTGCGGATCTCCTCGTCGCCGCGCCGGATCAGCGACAGCGTCTCGTCGGCTCGCGCCTGCTGGGCGGTGATCGCCAGGTTGGTAACGGTCTTGAGCGACTCCGCCGCCGTGTCTTTGGCGCTACGGCTGGCGGCCGTAGAGATTGTCAATGCGGTTCCGACCCACACCACCATCACAAGGATACCGAGCGCACCGACGACAAGACCGGGATTGATCCGTCTGCGGGTGCGCCGGGCCAGCCAGCGATGCGAGAAGGCGCCGAAGACCACCGTGGTGGTGACGACCAGGATCACCGGCGCCGGGATCTGGGTGGATGCGGTGGTTTCCGTGTCGACCCGTTCCGACGTCGCCTGGTACAGCTGTTGCGCGTCGGGCAGGATCGTCGACTGCATCAGCCCCGATGCCTCCGACAGGTACGACGACCCGACCGGGTTACCCGCCCGGTTGTTGGTGCGTGCGATCTCGATGAGGCCGGTGTAGACCGCCAGTTCGGCGTTGATCCGGCCCAGCAATTGCACCAACGACTCATCGGTGAGCCCGCTCGACGCGCGGGTTACCGCCACCGCCGCGTCGGTGATGGCCTGCTCGTAGCGCAGCCGGACAGCGCGGGGTTCGGCCTGGGCGATGAATGCGGTGGCTGCCGCGGCGTCGGCCACCGACAGCGTGGTGTAGAGCCGTCCGGCCGCAAACGACAGCGGCTCGGTATGTTCCAGCACGGTGGTCAGCACCTGCTGACGGTGGTTGATCGTCGTCGACGTGGCGAACGCGCTGGACACGCCCAGAGCTGCCAGCACGATGCCGATGGTCAGGATCCGCCCGGGTGTCGTCGAGACGAACCACCAGCGCGGATGGGCCGGTTCAGCGGGCGACCGCGATCCCAGCGGCTCGGTCGACGGGTGCGCCAGCTCAACCGTCACGTCTGCTCCGACCTCGGCTTTCGATATCTATTCGGCTTGTTCGGCGAAGTCACCAACCCGGATAAGCGAATTCTAAGAGAATGCGCCGACAGATGTGGGGAGGCAGACCTAATTACCCTAATCGCGTGCATATCCTGAGTTGGTGCAGGGCGACGGGGACGGATGGGTGGTATCCGACAACGGCGCCCACTTCTGGGGCCGATTCGGCTCGGCCGGGCTGCTACTTAGGGCCCCGTTACCTGACGGCAGCCCCGCGGTGCTGCTGCAGCACCGGGCGGTGTGGAGCCATCAGGGCGGCACCTGGGGCCTGCCGGGCGGCGCCCGGGACAGCCATGAGACTCCGGAGCAGACCGCGGTCCGTGAAGCGCGGGAAGAGGCGGGCCTGGCCGCCGAGCGCCTTACCGTGCGGGCGGTGCTGGTGACGGCCAACCCACGCGGCACGGCCTGGACCTATACGACGGTCGTCGCCGACACCGACGAGTTGCTGCCCACCGTGCCCAACCGGGAAAGCGCCGAGCTGCGCTGGGTTGCCGAGGACGATGTGACCGAGCTGCCGCTGCATCCCGGATTCGCCGCCAGCTGGCAGCTGCTGCGCACCGCCCCGGTCACCGTGCCGCTGCGCCGGGGCGACGAACGCCGGCGACGGCTGCCGTGCACGGTGGAAATCGAGGACGGGGTGTTCGTGTGGTGCCTGCCGGGCGACGCGGACCTGGCGCCGTCGCAGCTGAGCCCTCGGGTCAGCTCGTTGCTGGAAGCGCTGACCTGAGCTGTTCGGCGGCCGCCTTCGGGTTGTCGGCCGCCGTGATGGCCCGCACCACCACGATCCGGCGGCCACCGGCGGCCACGACGTCGGGCAGCCGCGGCGCGTCGATACCGCCGATCGCGAACCACGGTTTGTCGCCACCGATTGCGGCGGCGGCCCGCACCAGGTCCAGCCCCGGCGCCGGGCGCCCCGGCTTGGTCGGAGTGGGCCAGCACGGTCCGACGCAAAAGTAGTCGGCATCCCCGACGGCGGCCGCGGCAACCTGGTCGCGGTCGTGGGTGGACCTGCCGATCAGCACGTCGGGCCCGACGATCTCTCGCGCGATGCTCGACGGCAGGTCGCGCTGACCCAGGTGCAGCACGTCGGCGCCGGCGGCCACGGCGATGTCAGCCCGATCGTTGACCGCGAACAGGGCGCCGTGCCGGCGGGCCGCGTCGGCGAGGATTTCGCAGGCGGCCAGCTCGTCGAGCGCCTCTAACGGGCCGAACCGCTGTTCGGCGGCCGAGCCCTTGTCGCGCAGCTGGATGATGTCCACGCCGCCGGCCAGCGCGGCGTCGGCGAACTCGGCCAGATCGCCGCGCTCCCGACGGGCGTCGGTACACAAATAGAGCCTCGCCTCGGCTAGACGAGCCAGACGAGCCAGACGAGCCAGACGGGACTGCACACTGCGACGCTAGCGCGCTAGTTTGGAACCCAGAAGAACCCCTGTTAGGCACGGGAGTCCCGGGTAATGAGCGGGACTGAGAGTGGGCACCTTGGACCTGTCCTGACCGTCACACCTGATCCGGGTCATGCCGGCGAAGGGAGCAAGGATGTCAGCACCCACACCCGCGGGGTCGTTGGCCGTCATCGGCGGCGGCGTCATCGGGTTGTCGGTGGCGCGCCGGGCGGCCCGGGCCGGATGGTCGGTGCGGGTGCATCGCAGCGCCGATCCCGGCGCGTCATGGGTCGCCGGCGGCATGATCGCCCCGCACAGCGAAGCCTGGCCCGGTGAGGAACGGTTGTTGCGGCTCGGGCTGGAGTCGCTGCGGCTGTGGCACCACGGCGGTTTCCTGGACGGGCTGCCGTCAGACGTGGTCACCGCCCGCGAGTCGCTGGTGGTGGCCGTCGACCGGGCCGACGTCGCCGACCTGCATACCGTTGCCGACTGGTTGTCGCGGCAAGGACACCCGGTGGTGTGGGAGTCGGCCGTCCGCGACGTCGAACCCCTGCTGGCACAAGGCATCCGGCACGGCTTTCGCGCGCCCACCGAATTGGCGGTGGACAACCGCGCAGTGCTCGACGCGCTGACCGTGGACTGTGAGCGACTCGGCGTCGCCTGGGCTGCTCCGGTGACCGGGTTGTCCGACGCGGAGGGTGACGCGGTGGTGATCGCCAACGGCATCGACGCTCCCGCGTTGTGGCCCGGCCTGCCGGTGCGCCCGGTGAAGGGCGAGGTGTTACGGCTGCGCTGGCGTAAAGGCTGTATGACGTTGCCGCACAGAGTGATTCGCGCACGGGTCCATGGTCGTCAGGTGTATCTGGTGCCGCGCGCGGACGGGGTGGTGGTGGGCGCCACCCAGTATGAACACGGCCGCGACACCGCGCCGGTGGTGTCGGGCGTGCGTGACCTGCTGGACGACGCGTGCGCGGTGCTGCCGGCCCTGGGTGAGTACGAATTGGCCGAGTGCTCGGCGGGACTGCGGCCGATGACGCCCGACAACCTGCCGATCGTGCAACGCCTGGACGCGCGGACCCTGGTCGCCGCGGGCCATGGCCGGTCGGGATTCCTGTTGGCGCCGTGGACGGCCGAGCAGATCATGTCCGAACTCGCTGCGGTCGGAGCGAGCGCATGATCGTCGTCGTCAACGAGCAGCAGGTGGAGGTCGACGAGCAGACCACCGTTGCCGCGCTGCTGCAGTCGCTGGGTTTCCCGGACCGCGGCGTTGCGGTGGCCCTAGACTGCGCGGTGCTTCCTCGATCTGACTGGGCGACAATGCTTTCCGAAGGTGATCGGCTCGAGGTGGTGACGGCGGTGCAGGGTGGTTGACGTGGGTGACAAACTGACGATCGGCGACCGCAGTTTCGCGTCGCGGCTGATCATGGGTACCGGGGGAGCGTCGAATCTGGCGGTGCTGGAAGAGGCGTTGGTCGCCTCGGGTACCGAGCTGACCACCGTGGCGATCCGCCGGGTCGACGCCGAGGGCGGAACCGGTCTGCTCGACCTGCTCAACCGGCTGGGTATCACGCCGCTGCCCAACACCGCCGGGTGCCGCAGTGCCGCCGAGGCGGTGCTGACCGCGCAGCTGGCCCGCGAGGCGCTGGACACCAACTGGGTCAAGCTGGAGGTGATCGCCGACGAGCGCACCCTGCTGCCGGACGCTATCGAATTGGTCAGGGCCGCGGAGCAATTGGTCGACGACGGGTTTGTGGTGCTGCCGTACACCAATGACGACCCGGTGCTGGCCCGCCGCCTCGAGGACGCCGGTTGCGCGGCGGTGATGCCGCTGGGCTCACCGATCGGCACCGGCCTCGGCATCACCAACCCGCACAATATCGAGATGATCGTAGCGCAGGCCGGAGTTCCGGTGGTCCTCGACGCGGGCATCGGCACCGCCAGCGACGCGGCGCTGGCAATGGAATTGGGTTGTGACGCGGTGTTGTTGGCCACCGCGGTGACCCGGGCCGCAGATCCCCCGGCGATGGCCGCCGCGATGGCCGCGGCCGTCACCGCCGGCCATCTGGCGCGCCGTGCCGGCAGGATCCCGAAACGCTTTTGGGCACAGGCCTCCAGCCCCGAGCTATGACCACTCGCACCAAACGCTACGTGGCGCTTGGCAGTTCGATGGCAGCCGGTCCGGGTATCGGGCCGCGCGCGGCCGGCGCGCCGTGGCGATCCGGCCGATCGGCCCGCAACTACCCGCACCTGGTCGCCGAACAACAACACCTGGAGTTGGTGGACGTCACCTACTCCGGCGCCACCACCGCCAATGTGCTCGCCGATCACCAGCACGGCGCGCCACCGCAGATAACCGCGCTGGACGGCTCGGAGTCGTTGGTCACGGTAACCATCGGCGGCAACGACGTCGGCTACATTCCGCTGCTGATGGCCGCGGCATTGCCGCGACCGGCGCGGCGCCTGCCGCTGCTCGGCGCGCGGATAGCCGAACTGCGCGACAGTAACAACCGCGATCAGGCCCTGGGCCAGGTATTCGATTCGCTGTGCGAGGTCGGTCGTTCGTTACGGCGGCGGGCGCCGCGGGCGCGGGTACTGTTCGTCGACTACCTCACGGTGTTGCCCCCGGCTGGGATCGCGGCTGCGCCACTGTCCGCGGCGGACAGCGAGCTCGGCCGCCACGTCGCGGCAACGCTGGAACGACTTACCGCCGACGCCGCCGCGCTCACCGGCTGTGAGGTCGTGCGCGCCGCGGCAGCCAGCCGCGACCACCACGCATGGTCGCCCGAGCCGTGGACGGAAAAGCCCGCGCGGTTGGGGGTGCCGCTACCGGCGCGGCCGGCGCCGCTGCACCCCAATGCCGCCGGGATGCGCGCGGTCGCGAAACTGGTTGCGGCCCAACTGTAAGCGTCAGCCGTTGGTCCGCCACCACTGGTACAGCGCGGGGACATCCGAATTGCCGGCACGGATGTAGCTGAGCACGTTCTTGGCGTCGGTGGTCCAGATGATCTCGGCGGCACCCTGGTAGGTGCCGCAGGCCACCTGTCCGGCCGTGGCGCCCGCGCTGCCCTGGCGCCAGGTGGTCGGCGACTGGCCGCTGTCCCCGCACGCGGTGAGGGTTTCGTCCTTGATGCTGGCCTTGAATGATCCGTTCATGTCGTCGGGGGTGGCGAAGAGGATGTACTTGGCCAGGGCGGGTCCCGCGGCGTCGGGGTTCTGCCCGCAGGAAAGCGCGGCGAGTTCGCCACTGGTGATCGTCTGGGGCGTGCAGTTGTTCAGTCCGTAACCCTTCGACACCGAACCGGCGAGCGTGTTGACGTCGGACGCAGTGCCGGTGGGGTCCGCATTCGCGGTCGCAGTACCCAGGCAGGCGAGGCTACCCATGAGTGCTGCAGCCGTCGCGGCTCGCAGCGCGGTGGTGAAGTGAGACATCCTTGACTCCTTGGTGTGTCGGACCGACGATGCGGCTGCGTTGACATCGGTGAGTGTATTGGTGTCGATGGTCGGAAAACAGGGCTTTGCCGATCGGTATGGGCGGACCGTTATAGGGCCGTTATAGGGCATGTCTGCGCCTACACATATTCTGTGGGAAATTGTCTGTCGTGACATTAATTTCGGTGTGCGGCGGACGTTGGTCAAGGTGCCAACACGGCTGCGCGCTGGTGCCGACGGTTGGTGAAATCATCAGTAAGACAACATCTTTCACCCGAGTCCCACCACGGCTTCTGGCTCCTGCCGACCCTGGTGGCAGCGGTGAACGATTGCCCCCTGGGGAATCCGGGTCGAGCCGATTCGGACAAGTGCGCCGCATTGCGGCACCGATGTGGTTCAGCGACTGCCCGCCGCCCCGCGGATTTTTCCCATTAGGTGGTGCCGTCAGGGCGGCTCTCGGGTATGGTAGGCACCGCTTTAGGCCAGCTAACTTCTCGTGATCTGGAGTTTTCATGACACAACCACCACCGCCTGGTTACCCGCCGCAGCAGCCGCCTGCCGGGCAACAACCTGACAACTACTTGGTGTGGTCCATTCTGGTGACGTTGTTCTGCTGTCTTCCGCTTGGGATCGTTGCGATCGTCAAGTCCACCCAGGTCAGTGGGCTGTGGGCACAGGGGCGCTATGCGGAGGCCCAGGCGGCCGCCGACAGCGCCAAGAAGTTCGTGATGTGGTCGGCCATCGCCGGCGTAATCGTGATCGTCATCTACGGCATCTTGATGGCGGTCGGTGCGCTGAACGCCGGGACGTCGAGCGCGGCCATGCTCGTGGGGATGTTCTAAGGCGAGTACATGGTGACCCACCAAGGGTCGGTGCCGTTGCGGTTGGGTGCGCCACTGCTGGTGGCCGCGGCCACCATGTCGGTGTGCGCCGTTATCTGGGTGGGTGACCCGACGACGCCGAACGGTCCGCTTCCGGTATGCCCCACCAAGGCATTGCTGGGAATCGATTGCCCGGGCTGTGGCAGCCTGCGAATGCTGTACAGCCTGCTGCACGGCAATCTGTTGGCCGCCGCGAGATTCAACGCTCTCGGCCTGGCGGCGGTGGTGCTCTTGGTGTGGGCCTACCTGGCGTGGACGTATGGTCGGCTGGTGGGTCGGCGAATACGCGGCTGGCAGCGCAGTCGCTGGTCGGCCCTGGTGACGTTGTCGCTGGTGCTGGCCTGGTTCGTGGTGCGCAACATCCCAGTTGCGCCGTTCAGCGCTTTGTTCGTCTGAGGCCGTGCCTGTCTGAGTTCGTCTGGGCTCACCCGCATTCACTAAGGCCGGATCGATCGCCCGCCGGATGGGTGTCAAGCGGCGCCGCGGCTGGACCGCGGTCTAATCTGGGCGCGATGGCGAACAAATCAAGGACCCCGGCAATGTCCGTGGTGGTGGTCATTGCCCTGCTGGTGGTCGGTTGTGTTCATTCGTCGGGCTGTCCCCAGGCCTTTACCGGCAATCCGGCCGCGGCCGAGTTCGCCGACGCGTTGCACAACCGGGTGCATACCGAAGCGATGGTGACGCATCTTGCCAAACTGCAGGACATCGCCAACGCCAACAACGGCACCCGGGCGGTGGGCACCCCGGGCTATGAGGCCAGCGTCGACTACGTCGTCAACACCTTGCGCAACAGCGGTTTTGACGTGCAGACACCCGAGTTTTCGGCCCGGGTGTTCCACGCCGAGAAGGGGTCGGTGACCGTCGGTGGCGTGACCGTGGAGGCACGTGCGCTGGAATACAGCCTCGGCACCGCCCCGGACGGGGTAAGCGGACCGTTGCTGTCGGTTCCCACCGACGACAGCCCGGGCTGCACCGCCGCCGACTACGACAAACTGCCGGCACGGGGTGCGGTCGCGCTGGTGGACCGTGGCAGCTGCGAGTTCGCCCAGAAAGAAGACGTCGCCGCCCAGCAGGGCGTCGCGGCGCTGGTCATCGTCGACAACGTCGACGAGCAGTCGATGGGCGGCACTCTGGGGGTCAACACCGACGTCAAGATCCCGGTCGTCGGTGTCACCAAGTCGGTGGGCATGCAGCTGCGCGCGAAGTCCGGGCCGACAACCGTCAAACTCGCGGCGAGCACCCAGAGTTTCAAGGCGCGCAACGTCATCGCGCAGACCAAAACCGGGTCCACCACCGATGTGGTGATGGCCGGCGCCCATTTGGACAGCGTGGCCGAGGGTCCCGGTATCAACGACAATGGCTCCGGAGTGGCCGCGGTCCTGGAAACCGCAGTGCAACTGGGTAACTCGCCACAGGTGCACAACGCGGTGCGGTTCGGATTCTGGGGCGCCGAGGAGCTGGGGCTGATCGGTTCCCGCAACTATGTAGAGTCGCTCAATCTCGACGCGCTGAAGAACATCGCCCTCTATCTGAACTTCGACATGCTGGCTTCCCCCAATCCGGGCTACTTCACCTATGACGGAGACCTGTCGCTGCCGCTGGACAGCCGCGGCCAGCCGGTGGTGCCGGAAGGCTCGGCCGGGATCGAGCGGCTGTTGGTCGGGTATTTGAAGTTGGCCGGCAAGACCGCGCAGGACACGGCATTCGACGGTCGTTCCGACTATGACGGATTCACCTTGGCGGGGATCCCGTCCGGCGGGCTGTTCGCCGGTGCGGAGGCCAAGAAGACCGACGAGCAGGCAAAGCTGTGGGGCGGCACCGCAAACGAGCCTTTCGATCCCAACTATCACCAAAAGGGTGACACCCTAGAGCACATCGACCGCACGGCGCTGGGCATCCAGGGCGCCGGTGTCGCCTACGCCGTGGGCCTGTATGCGCAGGACCTGACCGGCCGTAACGGTGTTCCCCCGATAGAGGATCGCACCCGTCACGTGCTCGTCAAGCCATGATGCGGGGCCCGATAGCGACTCTGCTGCTGGCCTGCCTGCTGGCCGCGTGCTCGGCGCCCAAGCCGCCGCCGGCCGCGGCGCCTGACCTGGGTCGCATGTTGGCCGGCAAGGTCACCGCCGACGGGATGTTCACCCACCTACGTGCACTGCAGGCCATCGCCAACGCCAACAACGGCAACCGGGCGACGGGTACGCGTGGCTACGACGCCAGCGTTGACTATGTGGCGAATGCGCTGCGCACCAAGGGGTTTGAGGTATCGACCCCGCAGTTCGAGCGAGTGTACACCGCGTCGCAGGGTAAACCGGCGCTGACGGTCGCCGGCCGCAGTTATCCCGTCGACCAGGCCTCGCTGCTGGTTCGGACGCCACCCGGTGGCCTGACCGGCCAGCCGGTACGGCCCACCCAACCGGCCGGTTGCGCCGTCGGCGACTACCCGTCCGTGCTGCCCAAGAGCGCGATCGCGGTGGTGGACGATACCCGCTGTTCGGTCGTCGACAAGCAGAACAGCGCGCTCGCCAAGGGTGCTATCGGGTTGATTGTGGTGAGTGAGCCCACGAGACAGGGAAGCCCACCGACCCTCTTCAGCCCTGGCTATTACAACCAGCTCACCGTGCCCGTCGCGGTGGTCGACGCCAACGTCGCCGCTGCCCTGGGACGCGCAACCGCCCCGGTGCGGCTGGTGCTGGACACCGAGAACGTCAAGATCACCTCGCGGAATGTGCTGGCGCAGACCAAAACCGGGACGCCGAATGAGGTGATCATGCTCGGCTCGCATCTCGACAGCCCAGCCGGAGGACCGGGCATCAACGACGGCGGGTCCGGGGTGGCCGCGGTGCTGGAAACGGCGCTGCAGTTGGGGCCGCTGCCGCCGGTCAACAATGCGGTGCGGTTCGCCTTCTGGGGCGCCGGGCTCACCGGTGCGATGGACTACGTCTTCGGTCTGAATGGCGAACAGCTCAACAACCTCGCGATGTACCTGAATTTCGACATGCTTGGCTCGCCCAACGCGGGATTCTTCACCGACGACGGCGACCAGTCCGGCCCACCGGGTTCCGGTGTGGTACCGGCCGATGTGCCGGAAGGTTCGGCCGGCATCGAGCGCACCCTTGCCGGCTATGTGAACTTGGCGGGTAAGCGGCCCGCTGACATGCCGTTGACCGCCAGTGCCGACTACCATCCCTTCCTGGTCGCCGGGGTGCCGATCGGCGGGCTGACCACCGGCGCCTCTCAGGCGAAAACCACTGTGCAGGCCCGTCTTTGGGGCGGTCAGGCAGGCGTCGCATTCGATCCCAACTATCTGAGTGCCCGGGACACCGCCGACAACCTCAACGGGGAAGCATTGGCCGTGATGGGTTCGGCGGTGGCGTTCGCGGTGGGCAGCTATGCGCAGTCCATCGCGGGCGTCAACGGTGTCACCCCACACGACAAGCGCCATCGCGCGCCGGTGTCGTAGCGGCTGCCGCGCCGGGCGGAGTCCGGCAGGTCCGGCGAGTTTAAACCGTTGTGCCACCGGCCTGCTCGGGCCGTACGCGGCACCCGGACTTTTTGCGGCGTCGCTGCTTGGTTTGCGCACTGACTTCCGATCAACCGATCTAAACTGGGACCCTTGGGTGCAGGCCAGTCGGGATCGGGGTCGATTACATGGATAACTGCGGTGGGGCAAGACGTCAGTTGCGGCGGCGACGCACACGCGGGCTGGCCGCATCACTGCGCGCCGCGGCGGCCGGCCTGGGTGCCGTGCTGGTGGTGGCCGGCTGTACCACCCTGGTGGAGGGACGTGGGCTGTCGATCCTCAACGACCCGTTTCGGGTCGGAGGTCTGCCCGCGACCAACGGTCCCAGCGGCCCCCGTCCCGACGGGCCCGCTCCGAGCGGCACGGTGATCAACACCAACAACGGACCGATCGACAAGTTGTCGTTGCTGTCGGTCAACGACATCCAGGATTACTGGAAAGGCGTCTACAGCGAAGCCCTCAAGGGCACGTTCAGACCCGTCGACAAACTGGTGTCTTATGACTCCAACGACCCCAGCAGCCCGATGGTCTGCCACAACGAGACCTACCAGCTGGTGAACGCGTTCTTTACCTCCCGCTGCAACATCATCGCCTGGGACCGAGGGGTATTCATGCCGGTCGCCGAGAAGTATTTCGGCGAGATATCCGTCACCGGCGTGTTAGCACACGAGTTCGGGCATGCCCTTCAGGTGATGGCGAAGTTGGTGACCCGCAACGACGCCACCATTGTCCGTGAGCAACAAGCGGATTGCTTCGCCGGCGTCTATTTGTACTGGGTGGCCGCGGGCAAGTCGCCGCGCTTCACGTTGAGCACCGCGGACGGGCTCGACCACGTGCTCGCTGGAATCATCACCACCCGCGACCCGGTGATGGACGCGGATGCGGAAAACGACGACGAACACGGGTCCGCCCTGGACCGCGTCAGCGCCTTCCAGATGGGCTTCCTCAGTGGGACCGAGGCGTGTGCGGCGATCAACAAGGCCGAGATCGAGCGGCGCCGTGGTGACCTGCCGACCGGCCTGCGGGTCGACAGCAGCGGGAACCAGGAGACCGGTGAGGTCGCGATCAACGAAGACACCCTGAAGACGCTGATGGAGCTGATGGGCAAGGTCTTTTCGCCCAAGAATCCGCCCACGCTGTCCTACCAGGCGACCGGCTGCCGCGACGCCAAGCCCAGCCCGCCGGCGTCGTACTGTCCGGCCAGCAACACGATCGTCGTCGACCTGGCGGCGTTGGCGACCATGGGAAAGGTCGCCGGCACCGACGAACAGTCGTTGCCGCAGGGCGATGACACCGCGTTGTCGATCGTGATGTCGAGATATGCACTGGCGGCGCAGCATGAACGCGGGCTGGCGATGCAGAGTCCGTGGACCGCCCTGCGGACGGCCTGCCTGACCGGCGTTGCGCACCGGAAAATGGCCGAGCCGATCGACCTGCCTTCCGGTCAGCAACTCATTCTGACCGCCGGTGATCTCGACGAAGCCGTTTCCGGATTGCTGACCAACCACATGGTGGCCAGCGATGCCGACGGGATCAGCGTGCCGGCCGGGTTCACCCGGATTGCGGCATTCCGCGCCGGGGTGGGTGGCGATATGGAGGCCTGCTACTCGCGTTACGCGCTGTAGCGCACTCGTTAGATCACCCGGAAGGCCGTTGCCCGGAGCAGGATTGGCCGGTGATACTCGGCGGTGCGGGCGCGCCCGCCATGCGGGAGTCCCGGCGGGGAACGCATCACCAGATGCGAAGTGGTTTGACGCAGGCTAAAGTGGGGATCTCGTTATCCGTGGCAACTGGCTGCGGCGGCGGCGGTTTCGGTGCGGGCTGCGCCGTGCGGTCGGTGGAGCTGCGCCAAGTGATAATGGACTCGGGATGCGTGAACCGTGTTGACGGCCAGTGTGTGCCGGACCCGTGTCCTTGCCCTCGCGGGTGCGGTGTTGGGCGTCGCGGTGCTGTGCGCCGGCACGGCGAGCGCCGACGGTCCGGTCCAGTTGAAAAGCCGATTGGGCGACTTCTGTCTGGACGCCCCGAGTGGCAGCTGGTTCACTCCTGTGGTGATCAACCCCTGCAATGGCACGGACTTCCAGCGCTGGAATGTCAACGGTGACCGAGAGATCGAGAGCGTGGCCTTTCCCGGGGAGTGCCTGCAACAACCGGGGGAGAGTCTGTGGGCGAAGCTCAATCCCTGTACCAATTGGATCAGCCAGCATTGGACAATCCAGCCCAACGGCCAGATCAACAATGACCTTGGCGGCTGCCTCGCCGTTCTCGGCGGCCCTGGTCCCGGGGCTTGGGTCTCCACCCGCTGGTGCAACGCCGATGCACCCGAACAGCAGTGGGATAGCGTTCCGTGATTGCGCTTGTTGGCCTGGGCCGGGCAAGGGCAGTAGTCGGTCGATGTATTCCGGCGACTCAGCAGCGGTGACTGCGCTGCTCGGTCCTGGCGTCGTGCGCCTACCGGCGATGATCTCGAATGGTCACGAATGTGATTGCGGGCATTGCCGATTCGCCAATCCTCGACAGTAGCGCCGTCACTGGGGCCGGGCTCGGTGCGCGGACTTGCTGCAGTGGGCGGAGCAGGTAAGCCCTCGGTGCCGCGTGTCTCCGGCCGAGTCGTTGACCCCACACCCGGGCGGGCCGGTGCCGACCCGGCTCGGATCGCGGTCGATGCGCTCATGTCAGTGGAGCCGTATAGAATCGAATGTATGTTCGATACCAGCGGCGCCGTTTCGCACCCTGAGGTGATCGAGAGGTTCACTGCCATGTTCGAGCGGTGCCATCCGCCGACCACACCGGCATCTGCCGCCATCGTGGACCGGCTTTGCGCGGCGTCGCGGGCGGAAAACCGGTCCGCTGGTGAGCGGCTGGCCGCCATCGGCGAGCTGGATGTGTTGCGACTGAGGGCTTCTGGCGACTGCGAGTCGTGGGGGACCGATACCTGGGATGCGGTGAGTGCGGAGGTCGCGGCGGCATTGCGGATCAGCCAGGCGTTGGCGTCGAGCTATCTGCACTATTCACGCGCCATGCGCAACCGGCTGCCGAAGTCCGGCGCGGCGCTACTGGCCGGCGACATCACCTACGCGATGTTCCAGACGATGGTGTATCGCACCGAGCTGATCGAAGATCCCGAGGTAATGGCCGCAGTGGACGCCGAGCTTGCCGTGAAGGCGAGCCGATGGCCGTCGTTGACACGCTCGCGCCTGTCGGCCTATATCGACCGGGTCGTTGCGCGTGCGGATCGTGATGCCGTGCGGCGCGCCCGGGAGCGGCAGGCGGAGCGGGAGTTCTCGATCTGGGGCAGCGACAACGGTCTCACCGAAGTCGGCGGCAGGATGGTCACCAGCGATGCAATGGCGCTCAATGCGCGGCTGGATGCGTTGGCCGCCGCGGTATGCGCTGATGACCCGCGTACCCGCGCCCAGCGCCGCGCCGACGCACTGGGGGCGTTGGCGGTCGGGGCCGAGCGGCTGGTGTGTCGCTGCGGGCAGTCGGCCTGCCCTACCGGGACGACGCCGGCGCCGCGGCCGGTGGTCATCCACGTGGTCGCCGACCGGGCCAGCGTGGCTGGCACCTCGACAACTCCCGGCGCATTGGTCGGCGCCGAGGGCCTCATCCCGGCAGAATTGCTCGCCGAGCTGGCCGAGTCGGCGCGCCTGCGTCCGGTCGTGCACCCGATCGATGCGGCTCCCGAGGGCGGCTACACCCCGTCGCAGACGTTGGCTGATTTTGTCCGCTGCCGGGATTTGACGTGCCGGTTTCCCGGCTGCGACCGCCCGGCAATGCACACCGACATCGACCACACCATTCCCTATGGCGACGGCGGTGCCACCCATGCCTCAAACTTGAAATGCCTTTGCCGCCAACATCATTTGCTGAAGACCTTCTGGGGATGGCGCGACAAACAGCTGCCCGACGGCACGGTGATCTGGACCTCCCCGTCCGGAGATACCTACGTCACCACCCCGGGCAGCACGCTGCTGTTTCCCAGCTTGTGTGCGCCTACCGGCGAGGCACCCCGGCAAGCCTCGCAAGCCAGCGCGCGCTGTGGCGACCGTACTGCGAAGATGCCGCTGCGGGCCACCAGCCGGGCGCAGAACCGTGCTCGCTACATCGCCGCCGAAAGGCGAAAAAACCACCAGATCCGCGAGCGAGTCGCCGCCCAGCAGCAGTCGGAGGACATCCCGGTCGTCGTAGACGACGAACCTCCGCCCTTTTAGCTTTAGCGGGGCCGCAAGCCGGCGACTCGGTCAGCCGGACAAGAGACTTAGCGCCGCGTCGACCGCCAGCGCGGCGACGTCGACGGTCTTCGAGCCCAAATCGTGTCGGGCGCCGGTGATCTCGACGATCTCGGTGGGCGCGTTGATCAGCGCCGCGGCATCGCGCAGCTCTGTGATGGTGCCGAAGGGGTCGGAGCTGCCGTGGGTGAACACCGTGGGCACGGTGATGCTCGGCAGATGCTCGGTGCGGGCGCGATCCGGTTTGCCGGGCGGGTGCACCGGATAGGAAAACAGCGTCAGGACGTCCACCGCTGCGCCACCGGCAGCCACCACCATCGACGTCTGCCGGCCTCCGTAGGAATGTCCACCCGCAATCAACGGGCCGTCGACCAGCCCGCGACACCACTCGATCGCTTCGACGATGCCCACTCGGTCGGATTCTGCCGCGCCCGACGGTGGGCCTTTCGGTCGGCGGCGACGGTAGGGCAGGTTATACCGGACCGCCAGCCAGCCACGACGTGCCCATTCGTCGCAAAGCTGTTGCAGTAGAACAGAGTCACGGCTGCCACCAGCACCATGAGTCAGCACCGCGATGCCGTTCGCGCGGCCGTCGGGTTCATGCGCGATGCCCGAAATCCGGTCGAGGTTCATGACAGCCGAAACAATGGCGAGACCGGGCCATGACCGGCCCCCAGCGGGTAGGCGGCGCGCAAACATTCGGTGACCCAACGCTTTCCGAAGGCCACCGCGTCGGGCACGGTGAACCCGTGCGCCAGCGCACAAGCGACCGCGGCGGCCAGGGTGTCGCCGCCGCCGTGGTCGTTGCCCGTACTCACTCGCGCCGCGTCGAACTCGTAATAGTCGGCCCCACCGTAGAGCAGATCGCAGCTGCGCTCCGACGACCGCAGATGCCCGCCCTTGACCAGCGCCCAGCGCGGACCCAGGGCATGCAGGGCTTTGGCCGCCGCGCGCTGCGATTCGCCGTCCACCACGTCGATATCCACCAGCAGGCGCACCTCGTCCAGATTCGGCGTCACCAGCGTGGCCAGCGGAAACAGTTCAGCGCGAAGCGAATCCAGGTCCGACGCGGCCAGCAGCGGGTTGCCGTGCATGGATACGCAGACCGGGTCGACGACGAGCGGGACGCCCAACTCGAGCCGGCGCCACGTTGCGGCCACCGCCGAAATGATGCGCGACGACGCCAGCATCCCCGTCTTGGCGGCCTGGATACCGATGTCGGTGACCACGGCCTCGACCTGGCCGACGACAACATCGGCGGGCACCTCGTGAAAGCTCTTGACGCCCAACGTGTTCTGCACGGTAACGGCGGTGACGGCGACGCACGCATGCACGCCGAGCAACGCCATGGCCCGCATATCGGCCTGGATACCGGCGCCCCCGCCGGAGTCCGACCCGGCGATCGTCAGCACCCGCAGCGGGGTCGTCCCCGGCGGCGGCACGGGCAGATAATTCACTGTGTCGGACGAGGGGTGACCCGGCCCCCGCGAGCGGGAGGTGCCCCCAGCGCCCGGCCCCGCCGCGCTTGCGATCACCGCTGTGTGATCGGCAGATACACCCGGTTGCCGTGCTCGGCGAACTCGCGGGACTTCTCGGCCATCCCTTCGGCCAGCATGGCTTCGATGTCCTCTTCGGTCTCCAGCCCGTGTTTGGCGGCAAAGTCGCGCACGTCCTGCGTGATGCGCATCGAGCAGAACTTGGGCCCGCACATCGAGCAGAAGTGTGCGGTCTTGGCCGGTTCGGCGGGCAGCGTCTCGTCGTGGAATTCCCGTGCGGTGTCGGGATCCAGCGACAAGGCGAACTGGTCATTCCACCGGAATTCGAACCGAGCAGTGGATAGCGCGTCATCGCGCTCCTGGGCGCGGGGGTGACCCTTGGCGAGGTCGGCCGAGTGGGCGGCGATCTTGTAGGCGATCACCCCGTCCTTGACGTCCTTGCGGTCGGGCAAACCGAGGTGTTCCTTCGGCGTGACGTAGCACAGCATCGCCGTGCCGGCCTGGGCGATGATCGCCGCGCCGATGGCCGAGGTGATGTGGTCGTAGGCCGGCGCGATGTCGGTGGCCAGGGGGCCCAGCGTGTAAAATGGGGCCTCCTCGCACAGTTCCTCTTCCAGGCGCACGTTCTCGACGATCTTGTGCATGGGTATGTGACCCGGTCCTTCGATCATCACCTGTGCGCCATGGGCTTTCGCGATCTTGGTCAGCTCGCCCAGGGTGCGCAGCTCGGCAAACTGCGCGGCGTCGTTGGCGTCGGCGATCGAACCCGGCCGCAACCCGTCGCCCAGCGAGAACGTGACGTCGTAATGCGCGAAAATATCGCACAACTCTTCAAAGTTCGTGTACAGGAACGACTCTCGGTGATGGGCCAGGCACCAGGCCGCCATGATCGACCCGCCGCGGGACACGATGCCGGTGACCCGCTTGGCGGTCAGCGGGACATAGCGCAGCAGCACCCCGGCGTGCACGGTCATGTAGTCGACACCCTGTTCGCACTGCTCAATCACGGTGTCGCGGTAGATTTCCCACGTCAGTTCGGTCGGGTCGCCCTTGACCTTCTCCAGCGCCTGGTAGATCGGCACCGTGCCGACCGGCACCGGCGAATTGCGCAGGATCCACTCGCGGGTTTCGTGGATGTTCTTACCGGTGGACAGGTCCATGATGGTGTCGGCGCCCCAGCGGGTGGCCCACACCATCTTGTCGACCTCCTCGGCGATCGAGGACGTCACCGCCGAATTGCCGATGTTCGCGTTGACCTTGACGGCGAACGCCTTGCCGATGATCATCGGCTCGCTCTCGGGATGGTTGTGGTTGGCCGGGATCACCGCCCGGCCGCGGGCGACCTCGTCGCGGACCAACTCGGCCGGCAGGTCTTCGCGGGCGGCGATGAACGCCATCTCGGCCGTGATCTCGCCGTCGCGGGCGCGCTGCAGCTGGGTGCCGCGGTCGCGGACCACCCCGGGCCGCCCCGGCAGGCCGGCGGTCAGATCGATGACCGCATCGGGATCGGTGTAGGGACCGGAGGTGTCGTAGAGGTCGAAGTGATCCCCGGTGGAAAGGTGCACCCGCCGAAACGGCACACGCGCGCCGGGTACCCCGTCCAGTGCGCGATAAGTCTTGCTGCTGCCCGCGATGGGGCCGGTGGTCACGGAAGCCGCCGACGGTTCGGTGGTCACGGTCATTGTCATCTCCCTACGCCGGCATTATCCGGTCAGGTTCGTACGGTCGACGGCCCCGAGCCGTCCTCTCAGCGCACTGGGGGTGCGCTCCCGCGTGGATTTGGTTGATGTACCCAACGCTAGCGCAGCGCGGCGCCGCTGTGCAGGGGCGTCTGGCGCGTGCTGGCCGGTCGGCACCTAAAGTGGGATGATTTCAGACGTGCACCTGCCCGACTGCCGTGACCATCCGACCGGCGGCGAAACGACCGCCGGGCTCAGTAAGTACTTGAATGTCGGCGGTTTTCGATTCTGGTTCGTTGGTCAACGTTGGGAGTGGTCCGACGAAGTGGCACGAATGCATGGCTACGAACCCGGATCGGTTGTGCCGACGACGAAGCTGCTGCTGTCGCACAAACATCCCGACGACCGCGCCCATGTCCAGGACTTACTCGACTACGCGTTGCGCTCGGGTGGCTCGTTTTCGAGCCGTCATCGATTCGTCGACACCGCGGGCAACGTGCACGACGCGATCGTCGTGGCCGATCGCATGCACGACGATTCGGGTGCGGTAGTGGGCACCGCCGGCTATTACATCGACCTCACCGACACCTTCGACGAAGCCCGGCAGGAAGTGCTCGACGAGGCCCTGCCCGACCTCTTCGAGAACCGCGCGGCGATCGAGCAGGCCAAGGGTGTGCTGATGGCCGTGTACCGGGTCAGCCCCGAGCAGGCCTTCCGTGTCCTGCAGTGGCGGTCGCAGGAGACGAATACCAAAGTGCGCGCGCTGGCAAAGCAATTGGTCGCCGAAGTCGCCACCTTGCCGGCGCCCTCGGCGACCGTCCAAAGCCAGTTCGACCATCTGTTGCTCACGGTGCATGAACGCATCCCGGCTGGACCGGGTTAGGCTCGGGTTAGGCTGTAGCAATCTAGGACGGCGCAGGCGTGGGTCGGGCGCCCCGCCCCAGTTAACTACCGGAATTCGACATATTCGCGGGCGGAGTGAAGGCCATGGACCTGCTGGCGGTCGGACATGAGGTTTGCCAGGACGCCGTTGTGGTGCGTGCCGAGGGCGATATCGACTCGACGACCGTGGACGAACTCACCGCCCATCTGATTGCGGCCCTGCAGCTGGCCGCCAGCCACCCCGCCCGCCTGCTCGTCATCGATTTGCAACCGGTGACTTTCTTCGGAAGCGCGGGATTGAACGCGGTGCTGGATTGCCACGAGCAGGGCATCGCCGCCGGGACGTCGGTCCGGCTGGTCGCCGGCCACGGTCAGGTCACCCAGCCGATCAGGGTGACCGAGCTGGACCGGATACTCAAGATCTACCCCACCATGTCGGAAGCCCTGCGGACGTGCCCACCCAAGGAATCTGAACAGGCGCGATGAGCGAGCCGCCCCCGCCCAGCACCTCCGGTAGGCGACAGCTACCCGGTGACTTGGCGGCCGCGGTCCCGTTGGGCGGCGAAATGGGCCGCTGTTTCGCTGAATTCGACTGGCCGGCTCATCCGCTCGGTCCGCCCGCCGACTGGTCACCCGAGATTCGTGCGGCGGTGGCGGTGGCTTTGACATCGCGGTTTCCCATCGTCTTGTGGTTGGACCCGACAGAGCTGTTCCTGATGTACAACGACGCGTACGCGCACATCCTGGGTGACAAGCACCCGGCGGCTCTGGGCGCTCCCGGCCGGCAGGTGTGGCCGGAGATATGGACAGAAATCGGGCCGATGCTGGCCGGGGTCGTGGCGACCGGCAAGGCCACCTGGTCGGACGACTTGATGTTGCCGCTGGTGACCGCGGGCACGCCGCAGGAGCGGTACTTCACGTTCACCTACAGCCCGATCATCGGCGGCCGCGGTGCCGTCACGGCCGTCTTCTGCGCCGTCATCGAGACCACCCAGCGGGTGCTGAGCGAGCGCCGCCTGCACCTGCTCAATGCCGTGGCGTCGGCGACCATGGAGACCCGGACCATCGAGGACACGGTGAGCGCAGCCGTCACCGCCTGTGCCAGCCAGCCAGAGGATCTGCCGTTCATCGCGGTCTACGTGCGAGACGGTTCCGACCCCGACAGGGACGGGGCCACGCTGCGCGGCGCCACGCCGTCGATGCGTTCGGTGTTACCCGCCGACCTGGCGTTGCTGACCGGATGGGATGCGGCGTCGCGATCGCGGGAGACGGCGCACGTCGTCGACCACCTCGACGAGCTGATGCCCGGCATCGACACCGTTTTCACCCAGGACTGCCCGAGGCAGGCGCTGGTGCTGCCGCTCGGCGAGAACTCGGCCCCGGGTGCGCTGGTAGTGGGGACGAATCCGCGCCGTCCGCTGGACCCGCTGTATCAGAGCTTCTGCCAGCTGCTCGCCGACCAGCTGTCCGCGGCGTTCGCGGCCGCGCTCTCCTATGAGCAGCAACGGCGGCGAGCCGATGCGCTGGCCGAACTGGATCGGGCGAAGACAGCCTTTTTGACCAACGTCAGCCACGAGTTCCGCACGCCCTTGACGCTGCTGCTCGGGCCGCTCGACGACGCGCAGACCGACGCGGGATCCGGCACGCTCCTGGCCGAACGGCTAGGCACCGCGCGACGTAACGCGCGGCGTCTGCAGCGGATGGTGGACTCGCTGCTGGACTTCTCCCGTATCGAAGCCGGCCGTGCGAACGCGACGCTGGCATGCACCGACGTGGGGGCGTTGACCTCCGATATCGCCTCCTCGTTCAGCGAGCTGTGTGCGCGCGCAGGTCTCGACCTGGTGCTGGACTGTCATCCGGTGTTAGCCGATGTCGATCCGGACATGTGGGAGACGATCGTGCTCAACCTGCTGTCCAACGCGGTCAAGTACACGCTGACCGGATCGATCACGGTCGAGGTGCGCAGCGAAGGCACGCACTGCCGCTTTGCGGTGCGCGACACCGGGGTCGGGATTGCCGGACACGACCTCGGCCGTCTGTTCGAGCGCTTCTACCGGGCCGCGAACGTCAGCGGGCGCAGTGCGGAGGGCACCGGCATCGGCCTGTCCCTGGTGCGCGGCCTGGTCGAGCTGCAGCGCGGCACGGTGCAGATCGACAGTGAACCGGGCCGCGGTACCACCGTGACCATTCGGCTTCCGTCGTCGCTGGGCGACACCGCGGTCGACCCGTCGTTCACCCGGCCGAAGGACGCGAACAATCCGTATGTGGAGGAGGCCAGCCAGTGGTTGGGGTCGTCGATCAGCACCACGCCACGCCCGGAGGTCAGCCGTGCCCCGGGGCGCGGGGTGGTGCTGATCGTCGACGACAACGCCGACATGCGGGCCTACCTGGACCGGGTGTTGTCGCCGCACTGGCAGACCGTTCTGGTCGCCGACGGCGAGGCGGCGCTGGACGCGACTCGCCGGCTGCACCCGGACGTGATCGTGACCGACGTCATGATGCCGTCCCTGGACGGATTCGAATTCGTCGCGGCCATCCGCGATGATCCGGTCCTGGCGGCCACGCCGGTGATCATGCTGTCCGCCCGGGCCGGCGCCGAAGCCGTCAGCGAGGGCCTCGCCGGCGGTGCCGACGACTACCTGCCCAAGCCGTTCCGGTCCCAGGAACTCGTCGAGCGGGTGAAGTCGCGGCTGGCCGCCGTCGACCGCGAGCGCAGGCGGCAGGGGCTGGCCGTCGGCCTGGCCGAGCTTGACGCCGCGCTGCAGGCCACGGACTCGGTGGCCGGAATACTGGCGGCAATGCTCGACTCCCGGTTCGGTGCGGACCCGGCCGCCGTCGGAATCGGGGTTGTCGACGGCGATTACGCCCGCTTCGAGTACGCCGGCGGGCTTCCCGCCGAAGTGCGCGACCGCTATCACGTGGTCTCGCTGAACAGCCCCCTGGTCGGGCCCGACGTCATCCGCCGCGGAACACCCATGGTCGTCAGCGACACCCTGGCGCTCCCGCCGCGCTATCAACACGCCGTGCAGGACACCGCGGCCAGTGTGCGCGCCTGCGTCGCCCACCCGTTGCGCGGTCGCACCGGCCGTGTGATCGGAGTGCTGATCCTGCTCTGGCCGACGCCGCGCCAGTTCGACGCCGCCGAACTCGACGTGTTCACCCGGATAGCCGAATTCACTCAATCCGCACTGGACCGGGTGCTGCTCAGAGCCCAGGAACATCGGATTGCCGTCTCCTTCCAGGAGCACCTTCTCGACCTGAATCGCGGGTCGACGGCCGCGGCGGTGGCCGCGGTGTACCAACCGGCGGGTGAAGCGATGCGGGTTGGCGGCGACTGGTATTCGGTGACGCCGTTGAATGGCGACGGCACGATCGGGATCTCGGTGGGTGACGTCGTCGGGCATGGTCTGCCGGCCGCGATCGTGATGAGCCGACTGCGTGCGGCGGTGGCTGCCTCCGCGCTCACGTCGGCCGAGCCGTCGGATGTGCTGGCGGCGCTGGACAAATATGGGGCTACCATCGCCGGCGCCCGCGGCGCCACCGTTGCCTACGCCGTCATCGACGCCCCATCGGACGCCAGACCCGGGGGCGGCGCCATGAGGTACCTGTGTGCCGGGCATCCCTATCCGCTGTTGGTCTCCGCGGACGGTCGCCCGGTCTATCTCCGATCGGGCCGGCGTCCCCCGGTGGCCACGTACGGAGAAGACTCGACCGTGGCCACCGGACACGCCGAGCTACCGGCAGGAAGTTTGATTCTGCTCTATACCGACGGATTGATCGAGCGGGCCGGGGAGACGCTCGACCAGGGATTCGCCCGTCTGCAAACCGCGGCCGCAGCGTGCGCCGGGCTGCCCGTCGATGCGGTCTGCGCCGAGTTGCTGCACCGCATGCGCCCCCTGGATGGCTACCGCGACGACGTCGTGGTGCTGGCGCTTCGGCCCAGCCATGTCGGGACGCACAGTTTCGCCACCGTGTTGCACGCTGTCCCGGCGGAAATCCCGGGCGCTCGGCAGCGCCTGCGGGACTGGTTGGCAACCATCGACATCGCACCCGCCGGTAGCGACAAAATCCTGCTGGCCACGGGAGAAGCGGTGACCAACGCAATCGAACACGGCAGCGGCTGCGATGCCCGCAAAACCGTCTCCATCGAGGCTTTCCTGCACCGGGACCGGGTCGTGGTCACCGTCAGCGACTCCGGCCGATGGGCAGGTGATTCCTCGGCCAGCCTGCGCAGCCAGCGGCGCGGACGTGGGCTCACCCTGATGAGCGGGCTCGCTGACCGCGTCGACACCGTCCGCACTGCCGGCGGAACCCGGGTTGCGCTGCAGTTCGACGATGCGGCGGCACCCTGACGGGGAACTGACCAGGCCTGATTGGGCCGTGATCAGGCCTCTTCCATCGCCTCGCCGAGCTCTTCCAGGAGCCGGTTGTGGTGGTTGCTCGCCAGGACGTGGCCGGTCGCGATCACCAAGGCGACCGGCCAGTCGATGAGTTCGAGGGCGGCCAGCGCGGCCAGGCCGCCGTAGTAAGCCAGTTGTTCGGGCCGGGGCACTTCTAGTTGTCCCACCAACGGAAGATTAACCACGAAGGTCTCGCCCTCTCTGATTTTCTTCACGGCTTCACGCTGCGATGTTCCGCGACGAGCCTTCTTTTCTACCATCATTTGCCTTTCAGTAACGAAGGGTTTGCCGCCGAGCAGTGTCGTAGGGTCACCGTCGGGAGTATGTCGACGACCGACGCCCTGGCCGATCCGCTGGTTTCGTCGATTGCCGCGGTGCTGAGCGTGCCGTTGCGGGAGCTTTATGCGCTGCTGTGGCGGGTGGGGTTCGTGGAGATCGTGGAGCGCAAGCCGGCCCCTCGCCCGGTGCCGGCGGGGTACGCCGCTCGGGTGCCGACGGGTCCGATGGATCCGGTTCCGCATCCGTACTGTCCAGAATGCGGTTCAGAACGGCCATCGCGGCGGTCGCGGCGGCGGCCGACCCCAGGCCCTGTGCCCACCCGACCGGGCCGAGTGGGGTGCAGCCGAGCAGCTGGCTGACCAGGGGAATGCTGATCAGGGTTCCCATCGCGGCCAGTGAGCCCAGCGCGGTGAGCACCACCAGCCAGTCATGTGAGTCCAGCAGGGTTTGGCCCAGCTGCGCCGCGACCAGTGCGACCAGTCCCACCGTCGATGCGCGGCGCGGCAGGCCGGTGAACCTCGCCATGGTCCACGCCGCGGTGGCCGCGGCAGCCGTGGTTGCCCCGCGGACGCCGACCGCCTGCCACAGCGCGCGCTGGTCCGGGCCGCGGGCGTCCGGGCTGGCCGGGTCGCGGGGTTTGCTGACCGCCAGCGCCGCGGCGGGCAACGCGTCGGTCAGCATGTTCACCAGCAGCAGCTGTCGGGTGTTCAACGGCGACGTTCCGCTGATGGCACTGCCGATGATGGCGAACGCCACCTCGCCGGCGTTGCCGCCCAGCAACACCGACACCGCCGCCTGGACCCGCTGCCACAATTGACGACCCTCCAGGATGGCGGGAAGCAGCGATTCGATGCGTCCGTCGATCAGCACCATGTCGGCGGCGACCCGCGCAGGGTCACTACCGTGCGAGACCACCCCGATCCCGACGGTGGCGGCCCGAATCGCGGCGGCGTCGTTGGAGCCGTCGCCGACCATCGCGCAGACCCGCCCGCTGCGTTCCAGCGTCTGCACGATCTGCACCTTGTTCTCCGGGGTCATCCGGGCGAAGATGGTCCGCTCGGCCACCGCCTGTTCCTGGTCCTTGCGCGACAAGGCATCCCACTGCGCACCGCTGATGATCTGATCCGGGGCCACCGACATACCCAGTTCCTGCGCGATCGCCGCGGCGGTGATCGGGTGATCGCCGGTGATCAGCCGCACGTCGAGCCCGTGTTCGTGCAGGTCCGCGAGCAGTTGGGCGGCCGGGCCGCGGGGGGTGTCCGACAGCCCGAGGAAGCCCACCAGGGACAGGCCGTCACGACAGAAGCGGGCGATCTCGTCGGGGTCGTCGAGAACCGACCGGGCCTGCTGCGGGTCGAGCTGCCGGCGCGCCACCGCGATCACCCGCAGCCCATCGGCGGCCAGTCCGGCGACCGTCTGGTCCATGTCGGGGCCGTCGGCGCCGCAGGCGGCCAACACCACCTCGGGCGCACCTTTGACGGTCAGCTCGGTGCCCGACACCGAGGCTGAGAACGACCTGCCCGAGCGGAACGGGAGGTGAGCATCCGGGGGGTCCCCGTTGCCGGCCACGCCGGACGGCGCCGCCTCGACGATGGCGACATCGGTGGCATGCAGCTGTGGGCCGCCGTTGGTGGCCGGCGCGGCGTGCACGGCACAGCGCAGCACCTCATCGCCGCTGAACCCGGGCGCCGGGCGCACCTTGGCCACCCGCAGCCGGTTCTCGCTGAGTGTCCCGGTCTTGTCGAAGCAGACCATGTCGACCCGGCCGAGCGCCTCCACCGAACGCGGGATCCGAACCAGCGCGCCGAACTGGGTCAGCCGCCGCGCCGACGCCTGCTGTGCCAGCGTCGCCACCAGCGGCATGCCTTCCGGGACGGCGGCGACCGTGACCGCGATGCCGCTGGCCACCGCCTGCCGCAGGCCCTGGCGACGCAGCAGGCCCAGCCCGGTGACCACGGCGCCGCCGGTCATGCTGACCGGCCAGGCCCGGTTGGTGAGCTGGCTCAACTGATATTGCAGACCGACATTGGACAGGTCGCTGGAAACGAGTTCGGCCGCGCGCCGTTCTTGGGTATCGGCGCCGACGGCGGTCACCACCGCGACCGCGGTGCCCGCGACGACGGTAGTGCCCGCGTACAACATGCAGCGGCGCTCGGCCAGGTCCGCACCCGGCGTGGCGTCGACCTGTTTGGTCACCGACAGCGATTCGCCGGTGAGCGCGGATTCGTCAACCTCGATGTCGACCTCCTCGATCACCCGGGCGTCGGCCGGGACCACCTCGTGGGTTCGCACCTCGATGACATCGCCCGGCTGCAATTGCTCGGCGATGACGTCGCGGTACACCCGCTGTCCGTCCGGACCGGCCACCACCTTCCTGGCCGGCGGAACCTGTAGTGCCAGAAGGCGATTCAGACGGCTTTCGGCGCGCAACCGCTGGGTCGCGGCGAGTACCGAGTTACCGGTGAGCACCGAGCCGACCATCACCGCGTCGACGGGCGACCCCAGCACCGCGCTGGCGGTGGCGCCCAGCGCCAGCATGGGGGTCAGCGGGTCGGACAACTCCGCACGCACCGCGCCGAGGAACTGTCCGACTGCCTGCGCGGGCCCCACGGTGAGCCGGGCTCCGCGCTGTGCCGTGTGAATGCCGCCGGCGATGGCGCGGGTGGCCAGTGTGGCGCGCTCCGGCGCCGGCTGCTCCGGGTCATCCGGTGACGGCAGGAGTTTACGGACCTGCTCGGGGGACATCGCGTGCCACTCGTGGAAGGCCGCCGGGCGCGGCGGCCGCGCCCCGACGATCTTGCGCGCCAACAGGTATCCCGACAGCATCCCCGCCGCCGCTCCGGTGGTCACGGGTCCCGGGCCCAGCCCACGGACCCCGGGCAGCATCAGCAATGCGCCCAAAGCTGATGCGCCACCGGAGATTTCGATTCCCCGCCGACGTGCTTCCCGGGCCGCTGGAATTGCGTGCATCATGCGCCAGGCGGCGGCGAGGTCGGGCAGCAATACGTCGGCATGCCACGTCGGGCCCGCCGCGGCGTGCGGCAATACCCCCAATGCCACATCTGCCGACGAAATGGCTTGCCCGCCAATCGAAGACAACACCGCAACGGTCCGGCCGGCCTTTTGCAGATCGGCGACCGCGCCGGCCAGGGCGTCGTCGATCGAGCTGCTCTGCGCTCCGTTCGGCAACGGCCGGATATCGTCGAATGCCGGCCGAAGCTCGCCCAACGAGCCGTCGTCCACCGAGACCAGCTCCGCTGTGGTGCGATGTGCCTCGGCGACCACGGCCGCGGCGAATGGGTCGTGGGCCGGCAGAAAAAGCGCTCTGACACTGGATGCCCTTGTGCTGGAAGGCATTCCGGGTACCTGGTGCCAGCCGGGAGGAAGACCGTTGTTTTCCAGGAGCAGCTGTGCGCGGTTCCAGGCCGACGACAGCTCGTCCTGCTCGGCGCCGGCGATGCGGGCCACCCGCAGCTTTTCGGTGCACAACACCCGAGGGTCGACGACGATCGCGTCGACCTTGCTCAGGCGGCGCAGGCCCTCCGGGCGCAACGGCAAGACCCGATGGCGATCGGCCAGCCCTTGCCCGAGCGCGGCGGCGAACGCCTCTGGTGCGGTTCGGCTGGCCTTGGGGGTGGCCACCAGCGCGGCGGTGGCGGCCATGTCCAGGTTGCGGGTGCTGGCGCCGACCAGACCGGCGCTGATCGCCTGGATGAGCGCAAAACGACCGGTAGCGCGCTCGACGGTAGGCGCGGGCCGGCGGACGGGCTCGATCGGGGCTTGGTCCGCATGCCGCGCCAACAGTGGTTCGTGGTAGTGCCAGGCCCGCGCCGCGGCACGGGATTCGGCGGCTTTGAGCGTCTGCATCACCAGGCCCACCGACAACGACGCCGGCGCCTGCGTGAGTGTCTCTGCCGCGGCGACGGCTAAGGTCATGACGGTGTCGGTCGCGGCCGCGCCGATGCGGTCTTCGAGCAGGCCGCGTAATCGCGGCTGGTAGTCGAACGCCACCACGCCCGCGAGCAGGCTGCTCGGCAATCGGGGCCAGCGCAGGGCCCGGCCACCGACCGCCAGGCCCAGCCCGGCGGCGTTGGCGGCCAGGGTCACCGCCCGGGTCGCCAGCACCACACCATCGCCCGGCAGGCTGGCCGCGGGTGTGCGGTGGTAATTGTCTTGCGTTGAGCGGTAACGATTTTCAGCGTCGGCGACGACGCGGCACAGCTCCCGCAGCGTTGTCGCCGGCCCGTCGATGTCGACGACGACACGGGATAACGGGTAGTTCAGGCCGGCCGACGCCACGCCGGGGTGGGCCCGTATCGATTCGAGCACGAGGCGGCCGAGTTCGCCGTCGTCGCCGAGGCCCCGCACTTCGATCCAGGCGCGGTCGTCACCGCGCCAGCAGTGCCGGCTCAGTGTTTCGCGGGACAGCTCGCCGGAAACCGCCTTGGCCCCGTCGCGCAGCGGCGCCGTGCCGGCCTCCAAACACGCCTCGAAACACACCTTGGTGACCGAACCCGCCGTCTTACCCAACGTTTCGGCGACGTCCGCGGCGACCGTGACCGATGCGACGGTAAGCGCGGTGGTCGCCTGAATGCCAGTCGCGAGGGCGCGCAGCGGCAGAGACCGTGTTATGGACTTGGCAATGCTCAACGGGTGCTCAACACCGCCGTCAGTTGGTGCTGCGCAGCTCGGTGCTACCTGCCCGGCGCCCGCTCGCCTTCTTGGCCGGTGCCTTGGCGGTTGTCTTCTGCGGTGGAGCTTTTTCCGGCTCGGACTCGCTAGGTACCGAGGTCAGTTTCGCCTTCACCGGCGGCCCGGAGTCCCCGGGTTTCTTGTTCATCCGGCGCAACAACAACGCGCCGCCCCCGACGGCCAACAGGATCGGCCACTCGACAATTCCGGTGACGCCGAGCGCGCCGATGGCCAACGCGGCCGCCGGCGTCGACTTGGTGCCGGTGCTGAGTCCGCGCTGCACGCCCTCCGCGACTCCTTTTACGCCGCCGACAACGCCGTTGACCGCCGCGCCGCCGACGGCGCCCGCGGCAGCCGTGGTCACCGTGGCGGCCTGACTCACCGTTCGACCAACGCTGCGGACCGCTCCGCCGACGACTCCCATGATGACTCCCTGGCTTGTAATCGTTTATCTACTCTGGGCCGCACACTTCACAGCACGCATGTCTACTAAAAGCCTGCCACGTTACCAACGCCAGGACAACGAAGAGTGACTGGAGAGTGTCTGCCGGTTATGTAGTCGAGTCGTCGCGTATATCGACGAAGACCGGCGCGTGGTCACTGGGCGCCTTACCCTTGCGCTCCTCGCGGACGATCTGCGCGTCGACGACGCGGCGCGCCAGTGCGGGGGAGCCGAGGATGAAGTCGATCCGCATTCCCTGCCGCTTCGGAAAGCGCAGCTGGGTGTAGTCCCAGTAGGTGTAGACCCCCGGTCCGGGGGCGAAAGGCCTTACCAGGTCAGCGAATTGGGCCTCGACTATGGCATTGAACGCCTTGCGCTCCGGTGCCGAGACATGCGTGGCCCCGGCATAGAACTCGGTGCTCCACACGTCGTCGTCGGTCGGGGCGATGTTCCAGTCACCGGCCAGCGCGATGGCGGCGGCGGGATCGTCGCGTAACCAGCCTTCAGCCGTATTCTTTAGCGCCGCAAGCCAATCCAACTTGTAGGTGTAATGCGGATCACCCAGGGCGCGACCGTTGGGCACGTACAGGCTCCACACCCGGACACCGCCGCAGGTGGCGCCCAGGGCGCGGGCTTCCGCCGTGGCCGCCACCTCCGGCTTACGGCTCCAGGTGGGTTGGCCGTCGAAGCCGATCCGGACATCGTCGATACCGACCCGCGATGCGATTGCCACGCCGTTCCATTGATCGAAACCGACATGTGCGACCTCGTAGCCGAGTTCGAACAGTGGCAGCGCGGGGAACTGTCCGTCGGCGCACTTGGTCTCCTGCATGGCCAATACGTCGACCTCGGCGCGGGCAAGCCAGTCCAGGACGCGGTCCAGGCGGGTGCGAATCGAATTCACGTTCCAAGTGGCCAGCCGGATGGTGCCCTCGGGCATGGCTAGAGGCTATCGGGTGGCCGCAGGTAGCGGCGGCGATGGTGCAGCCCGAAACCCAGGGGTTGGGCCGGGCCGGCGCCCGGCACGCTCAGGTAGGCGCGGGTCGCGCCGCGCCGAGCGCCCCAAGCCAGCAGCGCTTCATACAGTGGCGCGGCGCGGGACTGGTCGCCGGTTGCCCACAGCCCCACCCACCGAGTGCCGTCCGGCGCGTCGGTGACGGCCGCGCGCGCGGCCACCCCGGGGTAGCTGCCGAAAGCAAGTTCACCGTCGTCGACGGCGGTTAGGACGTCAACGGGTATCCGGCGGTCGTCGAGCCGCAGCCAGGTGTCGTCGGGACGGGCGGACACGATGATCAAGCGGTCGGTCGGGCGGGTGCTCGCGTCGCCGACATCGCGCATCAGGTCGCGCACCAGGAGGCGTTCGGTGTGTTCGGGCACCCATCCGGTCGGCTGGCGCAGCAGCCGGTCCGGGATGGCCAGCCGAGGCGTGCGCCCGCGGGCCCGGTACCAGTCGGCGATCGCGGGGACGGTACCCGCTCGGGCCGAGATGTCCAGCGGCACTGCCGAATCGGCGGGAGTGGCTTCGTGGCTGGCCCGCAGCAGCCAGCCGTCCAGCCAGCAGCGTTGCGCACCGGGCCAGGCCTTGGCGGCCGCGTGCTCGACGGCCCGGATCTCCGCGGTGCGCACCGGAGCATCGGTGAGAACCCGCACCGCCACGACATCGGTGGGGGCGATGTCGACCGTCGCGCCGGTCTTGGTCCGCACCCGCACCGTCGGGGCGACGGTCAGCAGCTGGCCCACCGCGTCGGTCAGCGGCGGGACAGACCCGGGCGGCCGGCGGTAGCGAACCGTCACCCGCGTCCCGGCGTCCGGCCACGAGATCGCCATCAGTGACCGAACGGGTCGGGCCCCTCGCCCGGCAGCCACGACAGCCCGGGTACGCCCCAGCCGTGTGACTTGACCGCCCGTTTGGCGCTGCGGGCATACCGGCCGATGAGACAGTCCAGGTACAGGAAGCCATCCAGGTGCCCGGTTTCGTGCTGCAGCATCCGCGCGAACAGGCCGGTGCCCTCGATGTCGACCGGCGTGCCGTCGGCGCCGAGGCCGGTGACCCGCGCCCACTTGGCCCGCCCGGTGGGAAACGATTCGCCGGGAACCGACAGGCAACCCTCCTCGTCGTTATCCGGGTCGGGCATGGTTTCGGGGATTTCGGACGTCTCGAGCACCGGGTTGATGACCACCCCTCGGCGGCGCGCGGTTTTGCCGCGGTCCTCGGCGCAGTCGTAGACGAACACCCGCAGTCCGTAGCCGATCTGGTTGGCGGCCAGGCCGACGCCGTACGCGGCGTCCATGGTGTCGTACATGTCGGTGATCAGCTGCGGCAGATCGGCCGGCAGCGATCCGTCGGCGCCGACCGGTATCGGCTTCGTCGGAGTGTGCAAGACGGGATCGCCCACGATGCGAATAGGAACGACTGCCATGGTCGGCTAGCTTAGGCGGGCCGGCGCGGGGTACCGGTGCCGCCGGTGGCTGGTGTGGCGATGTGACGCAGCGGTCGACGACGTCCCGGAGCCGGTGACCGGGTCGATGCGGCCAGCGCGGCGGGAAGCAGGACAATGCACCCAATCGGCCGACTCGCGGGTCAGGGTAACCGGGCAACAGTTCCGGGCGTGGTTCAATATTCGCCGGAACATGCGCCTTTGTAGGTCAAGTCATTCGAGCTAAGTGAGCATTCGCCGGAAGGGCCCAGGGGAAGCAATATGGACGGCGCTATGGCGCGGGCAAATCGAGCGGGGGACGACTCTGACATTGCCGAAGGTCTGACCCGTCGCGAGCACGACATCCTGGCTTTCGAACGTCAATGGTGGAAGTTCGCCGGCGCCAAGGAAGAAGCGATCAAAGAGCTGTTCTCCATGTCGGCGACACGCTATTACCAAGTGCTCAACGCGCTGGTTGACCGACCCGAGGCGCTGGCCGCGGACCCCATGCTGGTGAAACGGCTGCGGCGGCTGCGAGCTAGCCGTCAGAAGGCGCGGGCGGCGCGTCGCCTCGGCTTCGAGGTGACCTGACACCCGTCCACCTTTTTGACGCGCCGTTACAGGTTTCGGGCCACTCCTGGCTACAGTGGGCTCGATGAACGAGCGCGTACCCGACTCTACGGGGCTTCCCCTGCGGGCCATGGTGATGGTGCTGCTGTTCTTGGGCATCATCTTCCTGCTGCTTGGCTGGCAGGCTCTGGGTTCGTCCGGGAAATCCGATGACGACTCGTCGACGGTGGCCGGCATGACGACCACCAGCACCGCGCCCACCTCGACCAGCGCCAAGCCCGCGGCGAACCAGGCCGAGGTGCGGGTATACAACATCTCCGGCAAAGAGGGAGTCGCCGGGCGTACCGCGGACCAACTCAAGGCGGCCGGTTTCAAAGTGACCGAGGTCACCAACCTCGCCGTGTCGGAAGTCTCCGTCACCACCGTTTACTACGGCGACGCCGAGGGCGAGCGGGCCACCGCGGACGCGGTGGGACAGAAACTGGGAGCGCCCGTCGAGCGGCGCATCGCCGAAGTTGCCGACCAACCGCCCGGCGTCATCGTCCTCGTCACGGGTTGAGCCCGACTTCCCAGCGGGTCGTTTCGACCCGCTCGGTAGTAAGGGGGGCGCCAGGCTAGGCTCTCCGCTATGTCTATGCCCGCCGGTCACCGCCACGTCGTAGCCACCACCCTGTCCACCCTGTCCGCGGCCGTTTGCGTCGCGCTGGTAAGCGCGTGCTCATCACCGCAACACGCCTCGACGACACCGGGTACCACGCCGTCGATCTGGACCGGATCACCCGCGCCGTCGGAGGGCCGGGGCCATCAGGAGGGGGTGCCCGGCGCACAGGGCTTGACCACTCAGCTGCGGGCGCCCGACGGCACCGAGGTGGCGACCGCCAAGTTCGAGTTCGCCAACGGGTTCGCGACCATCACGATCGCGACAACCGGCACCGGCCGCCTCGCGCCCGGCTTCCACGGCGTGCACATCCACCAGGCGGGCAAGTGCGAGCCCAATTCGGTCGCTCCGTCCGGCGGCGCTCCCGGCGACTTCCTATCCGCCGGCGGGCACTTTCAGGTGCCCGGGCGTGCCAAGGCCGGTCAATCCAATGGTGACTTGACGTCGCTGCAGGTGCGCGGTGACGGCAGCGGCATGCTGGTGACCACCACCGATGCCTTCACGATGGACGACCTGGTGAGCGGCGAGAAAACCGCGATCATCATCCACGCCGGTGCCGACAACTTCGCCAACATCCCGGCGGACCGTTACACCCAGGCCAACGGAACCCCGGGGCCCGATCAGACCACGATGACCACCGGTGACGCCGGCAAGCGGGTGGCGTGTGGTGTCATCGGTGCCGGCTAGCTCGCCGGTCAACAGGGCGCCCGGTAAAGGTGATGCCCGCATCGATTTCGCCCCGTCACCGCGGCCGACTGTCGGTGTCGAATGGGAGTTCGCGCTGGTCGACGCGCATACCCGAGATCTGAGCAACGAAGCCACCGCGGTCATCGCCGAGATCGGTGAAAACCCGCGCGTCCACAAGGAACTGCTGCGCAACACCGTCGAGGTGGTCAGCGGTATCTGTGACTGTGCCGCCGAGGCGATGCAGGATCTGCGTGACACCCTGGGCTCAGCGCGCCGGATCGTCCGGGACCGCGGTATGGAGCTGTTCTGCGCCGGCACTCACCCGTTCGCGCGGTGGTCGACCCAGAAGCTCACCGACGCGCCACGCTACGCCGAGCTGATCAAGCGCACCCAATGGTGGGGCCGCCAGATGCTGATCTGGGGCGTGCACGTCCACGTCGGGATCTCGTCGGCCAACAAGGTGATGCCGATCATCTCGTCGCTGCTCAACTACTACCCCCATCTGCTGGCGCTGTCGGCGTCCTCACCCTGGTGGGGCGGCGAAGACACCGGCTATGCCAGTAACCGGGCGATGATGTTTCAGCAGCTGCCCACCGCCGGGTTGCCGTTCCAGTTCCAGACCTGGGCCGAGTTCGAAGGCTTCGTCTACGACCAGAAGAAGACCGGCATCATCGACCACATGGACGAAATCCGTTGGGACATAAGACCTTCACCACATCTCGGCACCATCGAGGTGCGGGTGTGCGACGGGATCTCCAACTTGCGTGAGCTCGGCGCGCTGGTCGCCTTCACCCATTGCCTGGTGGTCGACCTGGACCGCCGACTCGACGCCGGTGAGACGCTGCCCACCATGCCCCCCTGGCATGTCCAGGAAAACAAGTGGCGCGCCGCCCGTTACGGCCTGGACGCTGTGATCATCTTGGACGCCGACAGTAACGAGCGGCTGGTCACCGAGGACCTCGACGATCTGCTGACCCGGCTGGAGCCGGTCGCCAAGTCGCTGAATTGTGCCGACGAGCTTGCCGCGGTGGCCGATATCCCCCGGGTGGGTGCTTCCTATCAGCGGCAGCGGCGGGTGGCCGAGGACCATGACGGCGACCTGCGCGCCGTCGTCGATGCGCTGGTTGCCGAACTAGACATTTGAGGCTGTCGGATGACGGCGACAAAACCGTTCGAGTTGGCGATGTTCCCGCTCGAGTCGGCGCTACTGCCCGACGAAGAGCTGCCGTTACGCATCTTCGAACCGCGTTACAGCGCGCTGGTGCGGCACTGCATCGACACCGGTGATCCGTTTGGCGTGGTGCTCATCGTGCGGGGGCGGGAAGTGGGGGGCGGCGATTCCCGGTATGACGTCGGAACGCTTGCCAGCATCAGCGAATGCATCGATCAGGGTGCGGGTCGCTATCAACTGCGTTGCCGGACAGGAGAGCGGATCCGGGTGTGTGACTGGCTACCCGACGATCCCTATCCGCGGGCGAGGGTAGTGCTTTGGCCGGACGAACCGGGAGATCGCGTGACGGAAAGCCAATTCCGCAACGCTGAAAATCGGGTCATGGATTTGTTCCAGCGCATCGCGGCCGTCCGCGGCGTCCGCCTGCCGGATCGCGATGTGGTGCTGGGCTATACGTACGACGACACTGGTGAGGTTGGAAAACTCTTGTATACGTTGGCGTCTCGAGTACCGATGGGACCGGCCGACCGTTACGCCGTGTTGTCGGCGCCAACGGCCGCCAACCGGCTGACCGCAATGCTGGAGGCGGTGGATTCCATTGCCGCGATGGTCGAATTTCAATTGTCCGAGTAGCGCGGTGCTGATTCAGTTACCGCGCGCAGCGCAGTCCTGGCCGAGCCGCCTTCGAGCGACAAGTTGAGGCGCGCAACGCCTTTGTCACCTGCTGACGCGGTTGGGTCGGAGCCTGGCGCCGCCGAGTGTGCCATGAGGGTTTTCGAGTGTGTGTCTATGGCATCGATATTGCATCCAGGGCGGTGATCGGGCACTTCTTCCGCCCTGGATACACAGTCGACGCCCTGGATACACAGTCGACGCCCTGGGCGCACAGTCGACGCCGTCATCGCACGCTCGATGCTGCGACATGACAATCGATTCGGTGAGCGTGGTGTGGCCGAGAACAGAGCCAAGGCTTGCGCAAGTCGACTTGTCGACAGGCATTCCCGGTCACTGGTCACCCTGAATTTCCGAGTGCGGTGGGCAGGACGAACATCCGGCCCCGGGCGGCGTCACAACGTCTTGGCGAACGCGCGCAAAGACTGCACCTGCAGCGGATCCAGCGACGGCCGGACGATTCCCCGGGCAGCGGCCAGGTCCGCGGCGGTGACGTCGGCGGCATCGATGGAACGCCGCATCGCGGTCAGGGCGGCCTCGCGGAGCAGGGCCACGCAGTCGGCGGCGCTGTACCCGTCGAGCCCGGCGGCCACCTCGTCCAGGTCGACGTCGGCGGCCAGCGGGACCGATCTGCCGGCGGTGCGCAGAATTTCGCGCCGCGCCGCCGCGTCGGGTGGTTCGACGAACACCAGGCGTTCCAGCCGCCCCGGGCGCAGCAGCGCGGGGTCGATCAGGTCGGGCCGGTTGGTGGCGCCGAGCACCACGACGTCGCGCAGCGGGTTGATGCCGTCGAGCTCGGTCAGCAGGGCCGCCACCACCCGGTCGCTCACTCCGGAGTCGAAGCTTTGGCCGCGCCGAGGTGCGAGCGCGTCGACTTCGTCGAGAAACACCAGGGACGGCGCGGAGTCGCGGGCGCGCCGAAACAATTCGCGCACTGCCTTTTCCGACGAGCCCACCCACTTGTCCATCAGCTCGGAACCCTTGACCGCGTGCACGCTCAGCTGCCCGGTACTGGCCAGCGCACGCACCACAAAGGTCTTGCCACACCCGGGCGGGCCGTAGAGCAACACCCCGCGGGGCGGCTCGACCCCCAACCGGGCGAAGGTATCCGGGTGCTGCAACGGCCACAACACCGACTCGGTCAGCGCCTGCTTGGCCTCGACCATGTCGCCGACGTCGTCGAGCGTGATGCTGCCGACGGCGACCTCTTCGCTGGCCGAGCGGGACAGCGGCCGGATGACGGTCAGCGCGCCGACCAGGTCTTCCTGGTTCAGCGTCGGCGACTGGCCGTCCGCGCTGGCCCGCGAGGCGGCCCGCAATGCCCCCTCGCGCAGCAGCGCCGCCAGGTCGGCAACTACGAAACCCGGTGTGCGGCTACCAATTTCGTCGAGATCAAGGTCGCCGGTGGGGACGTGCTTGAGCAGCGCTTCCAGCAATGCCCTGCGGGTGCCGGCGTCGGGCAGCGGCAGACCGAGTTCCCGGTCCAGCAGCTCGGGTGCGCGCAGCCGCGCATCGATCTGGTCGGGCCGGGCGGTGGTGGCGATCACCGCCACGCCGTCGGTGGCCACCGCGGTGCGCAACTCGGCCAGGATCAGCGAGGCCACCGGCTCGGCGGTCGCCGGCAACAACGCGTCGACGTCGATGATCAGCAGCACCCCGCCGCCGTCCCGCACCGCCGTGACTGCCTTCACGGCAGCGGCGACGGCTTTGAGCCGGTCTTCGGCAGCCAGCGCGCCGACCTCCGGTCCGTCCAGCTCCACCAGCCGGCGCCCGGCGCACACCGCGCGCACCAACGTCACCTTGCCGACGCCGGCCGGACCCGACACCAGCACCCCCAGGTTGGGGCCCGCCCCCAGAGTCTTGAGCAGGTGGGGCTCGTCGAGCGCCAGCTTGAGCCATTCGGTGAGCTTGGCGGCCTGCGGCTGGGTGCCCTTGAGCTCTTCGACCTGGATCTCCGGGGTGGCGACGCTGGCTTTCTCCGCGGCCGTCGACGCCCGGTAGGGCACCCCGGAGCCCCAGGTCACCAGGGAGTTCGGCTGCACGCTGACCGGCCCTTCGGGATCGACGCCGGTCACCGTTAACAGCTCCGAAGTCCAGCTGATCCCGACCGAAGCCGCCAATGCCCGGGTGGCCGTCGACGTGGAGGTTCCAGGACCCAGGTCGCGGGGAAGCAGTGACACCGCGTCGCCGACCGTCAGCACCTTGCCGAGCAGGGCTTGGCGCAAGGTGAGCGGCGAGATCGACTGAGAGGCCAGCGTCGAGCCGCTCAGCGTCACCGTTCGCGCGCCGTAGACGGTGACCGCGTTGACGAGCACCGCGGTGCCCTCTCGGACTCCCGCGTTGGACAGCGTGACGTCGTCCAGCAGGATGGTGCCGACCGGAATCTGCGGGCCGGCCATGCCGGCCACCGCTGCGCTGGTTCGGGACCCGGTCAGCGATACCGCGTCCCACTCCCGAATGCCCAGGGCGGCAATCGCGCTCGGGTGCAGCCGCACCACACCCCGGCGCGAGTCGACGGCCGAGGTATTCAGCCGCGCAGTCAGCGTGAGCTGCGTTGCCGACGCATCACCGGGACGAGTCACAACCGCCGGCCCGGCTTACGCAGCCCCAGCCGCGCCATCGACCGCCGGTGCGGTTGCGCTCGGCGGATCGCGCGCCGGGCGGCACGTCGTTGCTTGGGTTTTTCGCCCCACACCTCGGGATGTTCGGCCAGCCAGCGCTTGCTGCGTACCGCGAACGGGATGTGGCACACGTACGAGATGATGATGACCCAGATCAGGATGTAAGGAGCCAGGACGGAGGCGGCCGCCACGATGGCCAGCACCGCCAACAGCGGGGCCGCCAGGTTGGGCGGCACCGCGACGGTGTGGATCTTCTTCATGGGGATCGCACTGACCATGAGCAGCGACGTGCCGGTGATCCAGAAGGCCAGAAAATACACCGACGTCCACCAGCCCTCGCCGAACTGCAATTTGAGGCCGATAAGACCGATCATCGACACCGCGCCCGCCGGTGCGGGCATTCCGACGAAGAATTCCTTGGCGTAGGGGGGCAAGGTGCCGTCGTCTAGCTGCGCGTTGTACCTGGCCAACCGCAACACCACACATACCGCATACAGCAACACCACCATCCAGCCGACCGGCCACTTGGACAGCATCGTTACGTAGACCACCAGCGCAGGTGTCACGCCGAAGTTGACCGCATCGGCCAGGGAGTCGATTTCGGCGCCCATCCGCGACTGGGCGTCCAGGATGCGGGCCACCCGGCCGTCGAGGGCGTCGAGGATGGCGGCCACGGCGATCAGTGCCATCGCGGGTATCGGCTTGTGGTCGAGGGCGAACTTGATCGAGGTCAAACCCGCGCAGATGGACAGCACCGTCATCGCACTGGGCAACAGATGCAGGTTCACCCCTCGTCTGATCCGAGGCTTGGTGGTCATGGCAGCTCGGCCAGTACAGTCTCGCCGGCGATCGCCCGCTGACCCTCCCTGACCACGGGCTCCGCGCCGGGCGGCAGGTAGGTGTCCAGCCGCGAGCCGAACCGGATCAGGCCGTAGGTGTCACCGATCGACAGCTTGTCCCCGACGTGTGCGTCGCACACGATGCGGCGTGCCACCAACCCGGCGATCTGCACGACTATGACCTCTGAGACCTGCGAGCCGCTAGAGGTGCGGATCCGCACACTGGTGCGTTCGTTGTCGGCGCTGGCCGAGGGCAGGTCAGCGGATCCGAAGCGACCGGGCCGGTGTTGCACGGCGATCACTTCGCCGCTCACCGGTGACCGCTGCACGTGGACGTCGAAAATCGACAAGAAGATGCTGACCCGGGGCAGCGGTGCGGCGCCCATGCTGAGTTCGGCGGGCGGTGCCGCGGAGTCGATCACGCAAATCACGCCGTCCGCCGGCGCGACGATGACGCCCGGCCGGGTCGGCGATACCCGGGAGGGGTGCCGGAAAAAGCCCGCAGACGCACCCGCGGCCAGCAGACCCGTCCGGCGCAGCCAGCGAAGATCACGTCCGGTGGCGGCCTGACCCAGAATCGCGGCCGACGCCGCTGCCAGGCCGGCAGCGATGAACGGCCGCCCCGCCGGGTGGATCGGCGGAACGGTGGATCGCACCAACGCCAGCAGGTGCTGCGGGCTCAACGTCGGTTCCGGAAAGGAGGTGCCCTCCTGAGCGGAAGGGCGGGGGCGTCGTGCCACGCGGTCATCTTACGGAAGGCGGGCGTGCGGTGTGTCCGAGTCGATCCGGTGGCCCTGGCTAACTGATGGGACCGCCGCTGATCGGCGGACTGAGATCAGGACAGATCCCAGACCTGCACCTCGGTTCCGGCGAACACCTCGACGACGTCCTCCGGTATGTCCAGCAGCGCGTTGGCCGACGCCAGCCAGCGCAGATGGTGGGAGGCCGGCGGGCCGTAACTGGTGACCTGTCCGCTGTCGGCGTCCAGCACCGCCCTCCGGAACTGCCGTTTGCCGCGCGGCGAGGTCACCGACTCGGTCAGCATCGCGGCCCGCCGCGGCCGGAACGCATCGGGAAAACCCATGGCCATGCGCAATGCCGGCCGGATGAACACCTCGAAGGACACCAGCGCGCTCACCGGATTGCCCGGGAGGGTCACGATCGGTGTGCCCGCCACCACGCCGACGCCCTGCGGCATCCCGGGCTGCATCGCCACCTTGACGAATTCCACGCCCTGGTCGCCGGCCCGCCCGAAGGCGTCTTTGACCACTTCGTACGCCCCGGCGCTGACGCCGCCGCTGGTGATGATCAGGTCGGCGTCAGCCGCGCGGCGCTCGATGATCGCGGCGAACTGCGCGACGTCGTCGCCGGCGGTCTCGGTGGCCGCCACCATGGCACCCGCGTCGCGCACCGCGGCGGCCAGCATGACGGCGTTGGACTCATAGATCTGCCCCGGCCGCAGCGGGTTGCCCGGCGGCACCAGTTCGGATCCGGTGGAGATCACCAGCACCCGTTGGCGCGGAATCACGGTCAGTTCGGGCAGTCCCAGGGCCGCGGCCAAACCGAGCGCGGCCGGCGTCGCATGTTGGCCGGCGTGCAGCACGGTGGTGCCGGCGGCGACGTCTTCGCCGGCGCGCCGGATGTGCTTACCCAGCATGGCCCGCTGTCGGATCGCCACCGTCTGCACCCCGCCGTCGGTGACTTCGACGGGGACGACAGCCGTGGCACCGGACGGCATTGGCGCGCCCGTCATGATGCGGTGCGCGGTGCCGCGTGCCAGCCGCAGTTCGTCGGTGCGCCCGGCTGGGATGTCCTCGGCCACCGGCAACGTCACCGGATGCTCGGCCGTCGCGCCCGCGGTGTCCTCGGCGCGAACCGCGTACCCGTCCATCGCCGAGTTGTCGAACACCGGCAGCGACAGCGGAGCGATCACGTCGCCGGCCAGGACCAGGCCCTGGGCTTCGCTGAGCGCAACCGTCACCGCCGGACGTGCTCGGATCATGTCGGTGACGATGAACTGGTGTTCTGCTACTGATCGCACCCGGCCATTATGGTCGCTAGACCGGGAAGTGGACGCCGGTCAGTTCCTCGGAGACCGCCCACAGCCGGCGTTGCAGCTCCTCGTCGTGTGAGGCAGCGCTGGACTGCACCAGCTTGGGGTGGCCGCGTTGCTCGGCGAAACCGTCGGGACCGTAGTACTGCCCGCCCTTGACGGACGGGTCGGCGGCGGCCCGCAGTGTCGGCAGCGCACCCATCTCCGCGCTCTGGAACAGCACCGGCCCGAAGATGTTGGACAGCGGTCGCACAATCCGCGGCAGGTGGCGCGCCAATTCGGTGTTGGAGCCGCCCGGGTGGGCGGCGACGGCGATGGTGGCGGCCTTGGGATCTGCCGCCAGCCGGCGCTGCAACTCGTAGGTGAACAGCAGGTTGGCCAGTTTGGACTGGCCGTAGGCGGCGATGCGGTCGTAGCGTTGTTCCCATTGCAGGTCGTCGAAGTGGATCGCGGCGCGAATCCGGTGGCCCAGACTGCTGACCGTCACCACCCGCGAACCGCGCACCGGCAGCAGCCGGTCGAGCAGCAGGCCGGTCAGCGCGAAGTGACCGAGATGGTTGGTGCCGAACTGCATCTCGAACCCGTCCTCGGTGACCTGCCGGGGCGTCCACATCACCCCGGCGTTGTTGACCAGCAGGTCGATCCGGGAATACGCCGAACGCAGCGCCTCGGCGGCGGCGCGCACCGAACCCAGCGAGCCCAGGTCGAGCTGCTGCAGCGTGACGTCTACTTTCTGGGCATTTCGGCCCGCGGCGGCGACGATGCGCGCCAGGGCGGCGTTGCCCTTCTCCAGGTTGCGTACCGCCAGCACCACGTGCGCGCCACGGAAGGCCAGCGCCGCGGCGGTGTGGTAGCCCAGGCCGGTGTTGGCGCCGGTGACGACGGCCACCCGGCCGCTTTGATCCGGGATGTCGGCTCGCGACCACTTGCGGTTCGCCGTGGCGTTTTTCGAGACGTCAGAGGTCATGGGGCACAAGATACTCAGTGGCGTCAACGGCGGCGCCCGGCGCTACGGCCTGAGTAAAGTTGAGAACGTGATTACCGGTTTGGCGCACACCGGCATCTGCGTACCCGACTGTGCGGCCGCGGTGGCGTTCTATCGCGAGGTACTGGGCCTGCAAGTGCTCTCGCCACCGTTCGTCATCGGCGGTAACGCCATTCGCGACGACATGGGCGAGCTGGTGTCCGACCCCACGATGAAGGCGGCGATCGTCGGCCTGCCCGGCGACGGCGACCGCGTCCTCGAGGTCATCGAGTACCTCAACGTCGAAGGTTCCGATCAACGGGCCGCGGCGGCCCTGAGCGATCACGGCCTGACGCACGTCGCGTTGATCTGCGACGATCTCGACGCCACCCGCGCCGACCTGGAAAGCAAAGGGGTGCGCTTTCTGGTCGACGGGATCGCCGAGGTGGCGCGGGTCCGCACCACGTGGTTCGCCGACCCGTGGGGAGTGGTGTTCATTCTGGTCGAGAAGAGCCGGCCGGAACGACCCTATTTCGCGCAATGGCACTGAAGCCGCGGGTCGCGGTGATCGGAGCCGGCGCCGGCGGCATCGCGATGGGCATCCAACTCGCCGGCGGCGGGTACGACTTCACCATCTTCGACCGCGCCGAAGGCTTCGGCGGCACTTGGCGGCACAACACGTTCCCGGGCGCGGCCTGTGACGTGCCGTCGCACCTGTACTCGTATTCGTTCGCGCCCAACCCGCGCTGGAGTAAGACGTACGCGAACCAGCCGGAGATCCTGGCCTATCTGGAGAAGGTCGCTGCCGACTACGGACTGCAGGCCCAGCTGCGGCCCAACACCGCGGTCACCACGGCACGCTGGTCAGATGCCCGCAAGCGCTGGATGCTGACCACCGACGACGGCCGCCGGCATGAATCCGACGTCCTCATCAGCGCCGTCGGGATGCTCGACGTGCCCAACATCCCGGATATCCCAGGGGCGCAACGGTTTCGCGGCCGGCAGTTCCATTCGGCGCGCTGGGATCACACCAAGTCGACGGCGGGCGAGCGGGTGGCGTCCATCGGCACCGGCGCCAGCGCAATCCAGTACGTGCCGGCGATCGCCGCGCAGGCCGCGCACCTGACCGTGTTCCAGCGGACCCCGATCTGGATTTCCCCGCGATTCGACATCCCGTTCACCGCCGAGCAGCAGGAGCTGTTCGAGCGCGACCCGGCCACCGCCCGGAAACTTCGCGACGAGGCCTTCGACTCCTACGAGTCGTCCAGCTTCGACATCGACGCGGCGCAGACCAGGGAGGCAACCGAACTGGCCCGCGGCTACCTGCTGCGCAAGGTGGCCGACCCCGAACTGCGCGCCAAGCTGACTCCGGACTATCCGGTCGGCTGTAAACGGCCACTGATGTCGCGCGACTGGTACCCCACGTTTTCGCTGCCCAACGTCAGCCTGGAAACCACCGCTATCGCCGAACTGACCGAACACGGCGTGCGCACCGTCGACGGCGTCGAACATCGCGTCGACACCGTCATCTACGGCACCGGGTTTCACGCCGCCGACTACCTGGCCAGCATCGACGTCTACGGGACCGGCGGCCGTCGGCTCCGCGAGGATTGGCGCGACGGCGCGGAGGCGTATCTGGGCACCCTGGTCGCCGGGTATCCGAACTTCTTCATGCTCTACGGCCCCAACACCAATGGGGTCAACTCGATCATCTACATCCACGAGGCGCAGACGACCTTCATCCGCCACATCCTCGACGTGCTGACCGGCCGCCGGGCGCGCACCGTCGAGGTGACGCCCGCGGCGCAGCGGCGCTACAACGACGAGATCCAGGCCGCCATGGAAGGCAAGGTGTGGCTGGCGTGTGCCAACTACTTCCGGCATCCCAGCGGGAAGGTCGTCACCCAACTGCCCTACAGCGGCCGGACGTTCTTCGAGCGCACCCGCGCCATGGTGCCCGGCGACTACTGGATCCAGTAGGTGATGCGGGGCGCGAAGGCTGCCGGAATCGATCACCGACCCCTTCCTTGCACTCGGCATGGGCGAGTGCTAAGAATGACGTTGGCACTCTCCACCGGCGAGTGCTAGGTCGGGACGGTGAGGTCCAGCCGCAACAGCTGCGATCGTCCGTCGCGGGCACTGCGCCCGGCCAGCGTAAGTAACGGGGTGGTCGTCACCCGGCGGCCCCAGTTTCATTCCCAATCCGGAGGAATCACTTCGCAATGGCCAAGACAATTGCGTACGACGAAGAGGCCCGTCGCGGCCTCGAGCGGGGCCTCAATGCCCTCGCCGACGCGGTAAAGGTGACGTTGGGACCCAAGGGTCGCAACGTCGTCCTGGAGAAGAAGTGGGGCGCCCCCACGATCACCAACGATGGGGTTTCCATCGCCAAGGAGATCGAACTGGAGGACCCGTACGAGAAGATCGGCGCCGAGCTGGTCAAGGAAGTCGCCAAGAAGACCGACGACGTCGCCGGCGACGGCACCACCACGGCCACTGTGCTCGCGCAGGCGTTGGTCAAAGAGGGCCTGCGCAACGTCGCGGCCGGCGCCAACCCACTGGGCCTGAAGCGCGGCATCGAGAAGGCAGTCGAGAAGGTCACCGAGACGCTGCTCAAGGGCGCCAAGGAGGTCGAGACCAAGGAGCAGATCGCTGCCACCGCGGCCATCTCCGCGGGTGACCAGTCGATCGGCGACCTGATCGCCGAGGCGATGGACAAGGTGGGCAACGAGGGTGTCATCACCGTCGAGGAGTCCAACACCTTCGGCCTGCAGCTCGAGCTCACCGAGGGTATGCGGTTCGACAAGGGCTACATCTCCGGCTACTTCGTCACCGACGCCGAGCGTCAGGAAGCAGTTCTGGAGGACCCCTACATCCTGCTGGTCAGCTCCAAGGTGTCCACCGTCAAGGACCTGCTGCCGCTGCTGGAGAAGGTCATCCAGGCCGGCAAGCCGCTGCTGATCATCGCCGAGGACGTCGAGGGCGAGGCGCTGTCCACCCTGGTCGTCAACAAGATCCGCGGCACCTTCAAGTCGGTGGCGGTCAAGGCGCCCGGCTTCGGTGACCGCCGCAAGGCGATGCTGCAGGACATGGCGATCCTCACCGGCGGTCAGGTGATCAGCGAGGAGGTCGGCCTGACCCTGGAGAACGCCGACCTGAGCCTGCTTGGTAAGGCTCGCAAGGTCGTCGTCACCAAGGACGAGACCACCATCGTCGAGGGCGCCGGTGACTCCGACGCCATCGCCGGGCGGGTGGCGCAGATCCGCGCCGAGATCGAGAACAGCGACTCCGACTACGACCGCGAGAAGCTGCAGGAGCGCCTGGCCAAGCTGGCCGGCGGTGTTGCGGTGATCAAGGCCGGTGCCGCCACCGAGGTGGAGCTCAAGGAGCGCAAGCACCGCATCGAGGACGCGGTGCGCAACGCCAAGGCGGCCGTCGAGGAGGGCATCGTCGCCGGCGGCGGCGTAACCCTGCTGCAGGCCGCGCCCACGCTGGACGAGCTCAAGCTCGAGGGCGACGAAGCCACCGGGGCAAACATCGTCAAGGTGGCGCTGGAGGCCCCGCTGAAGCAGATCGCGTTCAACTCGGGCCTGGAGCCCGGCGTGGTCGCCGAGAAGGTCCGTAACCTGCCCGCGGGGCATGGCCTCAACGCCGCGACCGGTGTGTACGAGGACCTGCTCAAGGCCGGCGTTGCCGACCCGGTCAAGGTAACCCGTTCGGCGCTGCAGAACGCGGCGTCCATCGCGGGGCTGTTCCTGACCACCGAGGCCGTCGTCGCCGACAAGCCCGAGAAGGAAAAGGCCGCCATGCCCGGTGGCGGCGACATGGGAGGCATGGACTTCTAAGTCCCGGTACGAAAAGCCCGGCCTGCTTTTGCAGGCCGGGCTTTTTCGCGCGCCGAGACTGCGTACCCGGCTGCAGGACCGGGCCAACCTAGACGCCCACCGCAGTTTCGACGCAATGGCCGCAGACTGGACACGCGCGCAGGGCACGCTACGGCGCCGAGAACACCACACAGTCGTGGCGGCAGCCTTTGGCCGCTGCGGGGGAGTCGGGGTCGGCCTCGCGGTGCAGCAGCGCGCGGGTGGGCACCACCCCCAGACGGACGGTCTCCTCACCGGCTTGTGCTACTTCAGCGCTGCCGTCAACGATCAGCGAATAGCCGCCGGGCTCACGCGCGGGCCATAGCAGCGTCACGTCGCGGCGCTGCGCCAGGTTCTTGCGGGTTCCTCCGCCGACCAGCCCCACGTCGAGGACGACCCCGCGCAGTACCGGCTCGACGGTCACGGTGTGCGCGCGGTAGTCGTCATCGACGGTGATCAGGTAGGCGAAGGGATAATCGGCCAAGGCGGCGGCCAGCCGCGTGAGGTCTACCTTTTTGGCGCCCATGCAATCGAGGATAGGCGCCGGTAAAGACGGGCCGATGGGCGCTGCTGGGCTAGTCGGGCTAGTCGGACCGAACCGGCAGCTTGATGCCGGTGCCGGGGTCGGCAGGTTCGCGGCTGGGGTAGAAGGTCGACTTGGGGATGCCCGACCCGGGAACGCCCGGAGCGCCGCTGACCGGCTCACGGACCGGGGCGTTGCGCACACCCGAGTCGTTGCTGCCCGAGTTGTAGAAACCGGTGTACCCGCTACCCGGGTTGCGCAGCCCGGCATTCGCCGGCGAGCCGGTGCCGGCAGTGGCGCCGCCGCTGTTCGCGGCCCCGGGGTCAACTGCCGCGGGAGGAGTGATCGGCGTCGCCGCCGGGGGTGTGGCCGGGGCCGGGTTGAGCGCGTTTGCCAGACCCGGGTGCACGCCGCCCGTCTGACCGAGGGCGGAGCTGAGAATGCTCGAGCTCAAGGTTGCCGTGCCACCGGTTGCGTAGCTCGCGGAGTTGGCCAAGCCGGCGTCCAGGCCGGCCGTGCCCGGCACGTTGTTCTGCAGCACTGATTGCCACAGGCCCGCGCTCATGGCGCCGTTGCCGAAGCCGGTGTTGATGTTTCCCGAGTTCCCAAACCCGTTGTTGAGGAAGCCCGAGTTGCCGATTCCCAGGTTTCCGTTGCCGGAGTTGAAAAAGCCGATGTTGCCGGTGCCGGAGTTGCCGAAGCCGATGTTGCCGCTACCGGAATTGAAGCCGCCGAAACCGACCTGGTTATTGCCGGTCAGCCCAACACCGACGTCATGATTGCCGGTACTGCCGAAGCCGAGGTTGCTATTGCCCAGGTTGCCCATGCCGACGTTGTTGTTGCCGGTGTTGCCGCCGCCGATGTTGCTGCTGCCGGTGTTGCCGATGCCCAGGTTGCCGCTGCCGGTGTTGCCGATACCGATGTTGCCGCTGCCGGTGTTGCCGAAGCCGAGGTTGATCGCGCCGTTCTTGCCGATGTCGATGCCGAGGTTGCGCAGCACCTGTTGCCAGGGCGCCAACAGTGACGCGGCCGCGGAGGCGTCGGCGTGGTATGCCGCCATCGCCGCCACATCCATCGCCCACATCTGCTCATAGGCGCCCTCGATGTCCATGATGGCCGGGGTGTTGAACCCCAACCAATTCGTGGCCGCCAGCACCTGCATCAGGCCACGGTTAGCCGCGACCACCGCGGGCTGCACCGTGGCCGCCAGCGCCGCCTCGAAGGCCGTCGCCGTGGCCGCGGCCTGAGCCGCGACTTGCTCGGCCTGGGTTGCGGCCGCGCTGAGCCATGCCATGTATTGGGTCGCGACGGCCATCATTGCCGCCGACGATGGACCCAGCCAAGAACCATTGGTCAGCTCGGCGACCACCGAGCTGAACGACGACATCGACGACGCCAATTCCTCGGCCAAGCCGCCCCAGGCCCCGGCCGCGGCAAGGAGCGGTCCCGCGCCGGGACCGGCGAACATCAGCGCCGAATTAATCTCTGGCGGCAACCACGCGAAATGCGGGTTTGTCACTAGCCCAAACTACCCGCCCGAGCCCCTCGACGTGGCCATATCGGCGCAGGAAAACTGCATATCCATACCCGGCGCACAGGAACCCCCTAAGTGCTCAGGCGGGGACCGGAGCGGACCGACGTCCGCGGACCAGCCTGCCGGGTCGGGCGGCGGTAGGCACCCCGTTCTCGGCGATCACCTCGCCCGAGACGACGGTCGCGACGTAGCCCTCGGCGGTCTGGTCCAAGCGCCGCCCGCCGGCGGGCAGGTCGTATCTGATGACCGGCTTGTGCAGCCGCAGCGCGCCGTGGGCGATGACATTGAGGTCGGCCTTGTAGCCGACGGCGATGCGTCCGCGGTCGGCCAGCCCGGCCACCCGGGCCGGAACAGAGGTGAGTTCCCGCACGGCCTCGGCCAGCGTGAACCGCCCGGATGCCCGGTCGCGCGCCCAGTGCGCCAGGAAATACGTCGAGTAGCTGGCGTCGCAGATCATGCCGTAGTGGGCGCCGCCGTCGCCGAGGCCGAGCACCACGTCGTCGCGGTGCAGCAGTTTGCCGACGGTGTCGAGCGAGTTGTTCTCCAGGTTGCTCGTGGCGACCAGCAGCATGGCGTGGCCGTCGTCGTCGAGCAGCCGGTCGTAGGCCTCTTCCATCGGGTTCACCCCCCGGGCCCGGGCCCGGGCCCCGATGCTGTCCGACGGATCCGGCTCGTAATCGGGGCTCTCGCCCAGCGGGAAGATCCAGTCCCAGGCCTGGGCCACATACAGGATCGGATGGCCGTGGCCGGGTTTGTCGGCCAGGATGCGGGCGCGCACCTCGGGCTTGCGCATCTCGGCGACCCGCTCGGCCAGCGGCAGATGCGCGATCTCCCGGTAGCTCGGGTACAGCACGAACGGGTTGGCGGACAGTTGCAGCCCGATGATCAGCCCGATCGGCCGCGGCAGCAGTTGCGCGGTGATGTCTCCCCCCACAGCGTTAGCCTTCTCGATCATGGTGATGGCGTCCGGCCAGGTCGGATCGCCGGTGTTGGCGACCACCAGCGTGAAGGTGACCGGCAGCCGTAAGTCCTCGGCGACGTCGAACACTAGCTGCAGAACCGGCTGATAGCCGCCGGCGGGAATGTCGGGCACGAACTGCAGCAGCCCGCCGCCGCCGTCGACCACACCCCTGGCGATCTCCTCGATCTCCTCCCGCGCGGCGTCGTAGCTGGGGATCGGCGAGCCGCTCTCGGTCTTGTGGATGGTCAGCCGCGACGACGCGAACCCCAGCGCGCCGGCCTCGATCGCCTCCTTGGCCAGGGCCCGCATCGCGGCCAGGTCTTGCCGGGTGGCCGGTTCGCGGTCGGCGCCGCGCTGCCCCATCACGTAAACCCGCAATGGAGAATGCGGCAGGTAGACGGCCACATCGATATCTCGGCTGCCCGCCTCGAGCGCATTCAGGTAGTCGGGAAACGTTTCCCAGGTCCACGGCAGGCCGTCGGTCATCACCACGCCGGGAATGTCCTCGACGCCGGCCATCACGTCGACGAGCACGTCGTGGTCCTGCTGGCGGCAGGGCGCGAAGCCGACCCCGCAGTTGCCCATCACCACCGTGGTCACGCCGTGCGCCGACGACGGTGTCAGCCGGTCCGACCAGATGGCCTGGCCGTCGTAGTGGGTATGCAGGTCGACGAAACCTGGGGTGACCAGCAGACCGGTCGCGTCGATCTCCCGCTTGGCGGATTCGTCGTTGACAACACCAACAACCCTGATGACGCCGTCCTGCACCGCGACGTCACCGACATACGGTTCGCCGCCCGACCCGTCGACGATGGTGCCGTTGCGGATGAGCAGGTCGTAGGTCATCTAATTAATTTACGACCGAGGCGGCGGGTGGTGCCAGGATCGTCCCCGTCCGTAAAGTCGCCGGTATGGCCAGCACCCCTGCCAACGATGCTGCGGCGGCGCGGGAGCTGCTGCGCGACGCGTTCACCCGCCTGATCGAACACGCCGACGACCTCACCCACGGCCTGACCGACGACATCGCCGCCTACCGGCCGACCGCGAGCGCCAACAGCATCGCCTGGTTGCTCTGGCACAGTGCCCGCGTCCAGGACATCCAGCTGGCTCACATCGCCGGCGTGGAGCAGGTGTGGACGCGCGACGGCTGGGTCGACCGGTTCGGTCTTGACCTACCGCGCGACGACACCGGCTACGGGCACAGCCCCGCCGATGTGGGCAAGGTGCGCGCACCGTCGGGCCTGCTGTCCGGTTACTACCACGCGGTGCACCAGCTCACCCTCGACTACGTCGCCGGTGTGACCGCGGCCGAGCTGTCGCGCATCGTGGACACCAACTGGGACCCGCCGGTGACCGCGAGCATGCGCTTGGTCAGCATCATCGACGACTGCGCACAACATCTCGGCCAGGCCGCCTACCTGCGTGGGATCGTGCCGCGGGCCCAGTAGGTTTCACGGCGTGCGATTCATTGCGACGGTGGTGTTGTGGCTGGCCACCACGGCCGCGCTGGCGGTGGCCGTGCCGGCGGCGTGGGCGCAGACCACGATCCTCGACGAGGACGGCTACGCCGCGCTGGCCCAGACTGCCGCCGCCGATCCCGTTCTGCAGTCCGCCATGGCGGCCGAACTCGCCACCCGCGCAACCGCGCTGATCGCCGAGCGCCGGGGGTCGAGCTATCCGAGCCATCCGGTCGACAGCTTGACCGTGCGCGATGCCGCCGCCGCATTCACCGCCGGCCCGGCGTTTCCGCCGCTGTTCGCCCAGGCAAACCGGGTCGCGCACCGCTGGTTGTTCGGCGAGCCGCGGTCCGGCCGCAGCGGTGACCAATGGGTGGTCGATCTGGCCCCGATGCTCAACGACAGTTCGATGCAGCAGGTGTTGAGCGGCTACCACGTCACGGTGCCGGCGACGCTGAAGGTTCCGCTGACGGTGTCGCTGCCTGAGTCGGTGCACCAGGGACAGCTGCGGCGGCTGGCGGTGTGGGGCCCGTGGGTCAGTATCGGCGCCGCAGCCTCGAGTGCCGGCTGCGCGTTGCTGATGCTGGCCACCGCGCGCCGCCGGGGCAAGGCGCTGACCAGCCTCGGCGTGTCGGGGCTGCTTGTCGGCGCCGCCGGCTGGGCGGGCATCGAGATCGGCAGTCGATATGTCGGCGACGCGCTCACTCGCACCACCGGCGATATCCGGCGGGTGGCCGACGTCATGGTCGCTGCGGCGGAGCGCAGCCTGCACCTGTGGCTGAACCTGACGCTGGCCGCCGGTGTGGCGCTGGTGGTGCTGGGCGTGCTGGCCGCGGTGCTGGGAAGCCTGTGGAAGTGACCGGAATTCATCGAGATTGCCGTGATGGTCGTGCTTCAGACCGCGAACGCAGCCGTGGGAGCAATGTCGGCGAATCCCGTCGGTGAACCCCGGCTCACCGTCTCAACGCAGCGGCAGCTCGGCCAAGATCGCGCCGGTCGGCCGCGTAGAACCGGTGCCCGGTTCGACGGTGAACGCCAGCGCGGTCGAGTTCCCCAGGTCGGTCAGCGTGGCCTTCGTCGACGGCGCCACCGCCGCCGGGCCCATGGTCCCCGCCGACGTCGGCCCGTTGGCGCCCAGCAGCCACATCTGATAAACGGTGCCCGGGGACGGCGGCGGCACGTTGTTCATCACCAGCACGCCGGCATTGCGGTCGTGGGAGAACATCACCGTGGCGGTCCCGTTGCCCAACGGGCGGGAGACCGTCCGCACATCCGGTGCGCCCAGGACCTGCTCGGCGACCGTGGGCGCCGCCGGCGGCCGCAGCACTGTCCCCAGGCCGAACGCGCCCAGTCCCACCACCACAGCGGCTGCGGATGCGAAAGCGGCCGTACGCCAACGTGATTGGCGGCGGCCGGCGGCTGGCTTGACGCTGTCCAGGACGGCTGTGCGCAGACGTTCCGGCGGTTCGGTGGCGGTCGTCGCCGACACGATCGCCATCGTCTCGCGAACCGCGCGGACTTCTTCGTTGAAGGCGGCCGTCACCGCCGACGGCGCGGCGGCGACCATTCGCTCGATGTCGACTCGCTCCTCGTCGGACATCGCATGCAACGCATACGGGATCGCCAGCTCCAACAGTCCGAAATCGGTCGGCTCGGTCATGACATACCCAGGCAGTTCCGCAGACCGCGCAGCGCGTCCCGCATGCGCGATTTGATCGTCGACAGGTTGGTGGCCAGCCGGTGCGACACCTCGGCGTATGTCAGGCCGCCGTAGTAGGCCAGTTCGATGCACTCCCGCTGCGCGTCGGTCAGCCCGCCCAGGCATGCGGCGACCCGGCGCCGCTCGTCACCGGCGATCGCGGAGTCGGCGACGACGTCGCTCGCCGGGTCGATATTGGCCACGCCGTAGCGTGACTCCCGCTGGCTGCCCGCTTGCTCGGCTCGCACCCGGTCGACGGCGCGCCGGTGTGCCATGGTCAGCAACCAGGCCAGCGGCGAGCCTTTGACGGCGTCGTACTCCGACGCCGTGCGCCACACCTCGAGATAGATCTCCTGCGTGGTTTCCTCGCTGTAGCCCGGGTCCCGCAACACCCGCGCCACCAATCCGTACACCCGGGTTTTGGTGTGGTCGTAGAACGTTGCGAACGCGTCGGGGTCGCCCCGCGCGATCTGGTGCAACAGGGCGCTGAGGTCGCTGCTCAGGCGTGGCGGTCCCGTCATCGACGGTAGCCTATCGTCAAGCAGCACCGAAATCGCCGGACTGGTCATCACTGACGCGCCGATCGCGGTGGCCGGGGCACGAAATACGCTGTCCGACGCTGGTATTCCCCGAATCCGGGACGGTTTTTCATGTACTTCTCGGTCAGCCGGGCCCCGCTCACGTCGACCAGGAAGTAGGTCATCAACAGCGGCGAGACCACCGTGAGCAGCGGCACCCAGCCGGTGATGGTGATCAGCCACAACCCCCACCAGACACAGGCGTCACCGAAGTAATTGGGGTGGCGGGTCCAGGCCCATAGGCCGCGGTCCATGATGGCCCCGCGATTGGCCGGGTCGGATTTGAAGACCCGCAACTGGCGGTCGCCGAGCGCTTCGAAGAAGACCCCGACCAGCCATACCGCCACGCCCAGACCGGTGACCACCAGCAATGGCTTGGGCGTGGCCCCGGTGATCGCCGACAGCTGCAGCGGAAAGGAGATGAACAGCGTCAGGAAGGCCTGCAGTACGAAGACCTTGCGCACCACCTGACCCGTGGTGGCACCGCGCAGCAGATCGGCGTAGCGGGGATCCTCACCCTTGCCGGCGGTCTTGCGGTACATGTGCCAGCTCAGCCGCAGACCCCACACCGTCACCAGCGCCAGCAGCAGCCACCGCCGGGCCGGGTCTCCGGTGCCCAATACCGCCGCCACGGCTGCTACCGCGATAAACCCAAGCCCCCAGGCGACGTCGACGACGTTGTAGCGGCCGAGCCACCTGCCGATCAGGAAGGTCGTCGAATGCACCACCGCCAGCGCCAGCGCCGAAGCGCCCGATACCAGGAAGATGTCGGCCTCGTTCACCGGTCATCCTTGCGCTCGAACGTCCACTGGACGACATCGAGGTACCCCGACCGGAATCCCGCCTCGGAGTAGGCCAGATAGAACTCCCACATCCGGGCGAATACCTCGTCGAAACCCAAGTGCGCCAACCGGTCTCGTCGCTCGACGAATCGCTCCCGCCACAGCCGCAGGGTCTCGGCGTAGTGCGGTCGCAGCGAGGCGGTGTCGACCGTGCGCAGGCTGGTGTGGCGCTCGGTGATCGCCGCGATGGCCTTCGTGGACGGCAACAGTCCGCCGGGGAAGATGTACTTCTGGATCCAGGTGCGGGTGTTGCGGGTGGCCAGCATCCGGTCGTGGGGCATGGTGATCGCCTGGATCGCCACTCGGCCGCCCGGGCGCACCAGCTGGTCCAGCGTTGCGAAATACGTTGGCCAGGAGCGGTATCCGACGGCCTCGATCATCTCGACCGAGAGTATCGCGTCATAAGGGTCATGCCCCGGCCGGGCGTCGCGGTAGTCGCACAGCTCGATCTGCACCCGAGGGGCCAGGCCCGCGGCGGCGACCCGCTGCCGCGCCAGCCGCTGCTGCTCCACCGATAACGTGACCGATCGCACCCGGGCCCCGCGGGCGGCCGCCCGGATGCACAGCTCGCCCCAGCCGGTGCCGATCTCGAGCACCCGGCTGCCCGGTCCGACACCGGCCAGGTCGAGCAGCCGATCGATCTTGCGCCGTTGGGCGGCAGCCAAATCGGGCCACGAGGCGGGAAGAGCGTCGAACAGCGCGGACGAATATGTCATGGTCTCGTCGAGGAACTCAGCGAACAGGTCGTTCGACAGATCATAGTGCTCGGCGACATTGCGGCGGGCCTGATCGCGGCTGGGACCGCGCCGCGTCGGCTCGAACGCTGGCGCCAGCGGACGCAGCCACTGCAGCGGGCCCGGCACCAGGTCGGCCACCGACTCGGCCAGGACCGTCAGCACCCTGGTGAGATCCTCCGACGACCAGTCACCGGCCAGGTAGGACTCGCCGAAGCCGATCAGGCCGTGCCGGCCGATCCGTCGTGCCAGCGCCTGCGGGCGGTGAACCGTCAGCGTCGCCGACGTGGCGTCGCCGGCGCCGATCGCCGTGCCGTCGGGGTAGACCAGTCGCAGCGGCAGTCGGGCGACCGCGCGACGCAACAGCCAGTCGGCGATGGCCGCCGACACCGCTGCGACCGGTCCCGACGGCACCGCGGTGACTGCCGGCCAGCGTTCGGAATCTATTGTGACCGAAGGCGTTCCGATCGTTTCGATGCTCATCGCGGTACCACTGGAACTCGACGTAACCACAGTGTGATCCCCTGTATCCGGATACGGGCGGCCACCACCAACGGGGCCAACGGTGAAATGCATTGCATGAGCACGACTTCTTTGGTTGTCGCGGGTCGTCGCGTCCCGCGAAGGTTCGCGATGAATACCGGGAAGGCCGGGTGGTTCTTGGCGTGTAGCGCCACCGTCACGTCCACTTCGTGGTCGGGCCGCGGTGCCCGCACCACGTAGCGCCCGTCGACGCCGTTGAACGGCGAGACATAGAACGTCTTGGCCGTCACCACGGGCCGATCGGCCGGCGGCAGCAGATACGCATGCCGTTCCCCGTAGGTGTTGTGCACTTCGGCCACCACGTGGCACACCCGGCCGTCACGGTCGTGACACCAATAGACGCTCAACGGGTTGAAGACATGCCCGAGCACGCGCGCCTGCAGCAACGCGGTGATCCGGCCGTCGGGAACAGCGACGCCGCGATCGGTGAAGAACGCCTCCAACCGGTCCCGCAGTGAACCGTGCGGCGTCCCGGTGAAGTGATCGTCGGCGCGAAATCGGGCGAACGTCCGCAGCCACCAGGGCAGCCGCGGCAGCTCGTCGACGTCGACATACCAGCTGTAGCTTCGGTATTCGAACGAGTGGTGCACCGGGGCGCGCCGCGAGTGCGTGATGGTGGTGCGGTAGATCGCCGGAGTCAGCATGGCACCACCACCTCCCTTCGGGTAGCGGCCGGCCAGTCCGCCCCGAGTCTGCGGGCCGCGCGCAGCCCGGAGGCGGCGCCGTCCTCGTGGAACCCCCAGCCGTGGTAGGCCCCGGCGAACACCACCCGATCGTCATCGAGGGTGGGCAATAAACATTGGGCCGCAACCGATTCCGGTGTGTACAGCGGATGGCTGTAGGTCATCTCGGCAAGCACCGAGCCCGGGTCCACCCGGTCATGGCCGCCGAGGGTGACCAGGAACCGGCGGTTGTGGTCGATGCGCATCAGCCTGCTGACGTCGTAGCTGACCACCACATGGTCGGCGCCCGGTGTCACCAGGTAGTTCCACGACGCGCGAGCGCCGGGGTGGCGCGGCAGCACCGACTCGTCGGTGTGCAGCTGGGCCCGGTTTGTCGAGTACGGAATGGCGCCGAGTACGTGGCGCTCCCAGGCGGTCGGCTGGTCGAGTAGCAGCAGGGCCTGGTCGGGATGCACGGCCACGACGGCCGCGTCGAACTCTCGCGGGGCGCCGTGACCGGCTCGGATCACCACGCCGCCGGCGACCCGGCGCAGCGAATGCACCGGTGCGTCCGTTGCCACCTCGGCCAGACGTGAGGCGATGGCCTGGACGTAGGTCGCCGAACCCCCGGTGACGGTGCGCCAGGTGGGCGATCCGAACACCGACAACATCCCGTGATGGTCGAGGAAGACGAACAGATACCTGGCCGGATAGCGCAACGCATCCGCACTCGCGCATGACCACACTGCGGCCACCAGGGGAGTGATGAAGTAGTCGACGAAAAACGACGAGAAACGGTGCCGTTTGAGGAACGCCGCCAATGTCTCTGGCTCATCGCCTGGTTCCGCGCGCAGCAGCCGGGAGGCGGCGCGGTGGAAGCGCAGGATCTCGGCGAGCATCAACAGGTAGCGCGGCCGCAGCGCTTGGCGGCACGCGAACAGGCCCCGGACGCCCAGTGCCCCGGCATATTCGAGGCCGATGTCGTCGGCGCGCACCGACATCGACATGTCCGATTCCTGGGTGGCCACCCCCAGTTCGTCGAACAGCCGGCACAGCGTCGGGTAGGTGCGGTCGTTGTGCACCAGGAACGCCGAGTCGACGGCCACCAGACGGTGACCGCCCGTCTCGCCGCCAGGATCGACGTAGTGGGTGTGGGCGTGTCCGCCGAGCCGGGTGTCGGCCTCGTACAAGGTGACTCGGTCACGTCCGGACAGCAGGTAGGCGGCGGTGAGGCCGGCGACGCCGCTGCCGATGACCGCTATCGAGCGTCCCGCGGGATGTCTTTGCTGCACATCAGGTATTCGGAACCGTCGGCAGCTCGGATGGGAGCGGAGCTAACCGACCCTAATGTTCACCGCTCATCGCCATCAGCCGGTCCGTTTGCGGCTCCTCCCCGGGACCCTTTGGTGCCGAACGGATTCGGGGCGGCCGGGAACGCACCTTCATCGGCCACCAGAACCAGCGTCCCAGTAGCGCGGCGATGGAGGGCGTCATGAACGAACGCACAATCAGCGTGTCGAACAGCAGACCCAGGCCGATGGTGGTGCCCACCTGGCCGATCACCCGCAGATCGCTGACGGCCATGGACGCCATGGTGAACGCGAACACCAGTCCGGCGTTGGTCACGACCTTGCCCGTGCCGCCCATCGCGCGAATGATGCCGGTGTTGAGCCCTGCGCCGATTTCCTCCTTGAACCGAGAAACCAGCAGCAGGTTGTAGTCAGATCCCACCGCCAGCAGCACGATGACGGACATGGCGAGCACCATGTAGTGCAATTCGATGCTGAGGATGTGCTGCCACAACAGCACCGACAGCCCGAAGGAGGCACCCAGCGACAGCGCCACCGTACCCACGATCACCGCCGCCGCGACGAACGCGCGGGTCAAGATCAGCATGATGATGAAAATCAGGCACAGCGAGGAAATCCCGGCGATCAGCAGGTCCCATTTAGCCCCGTCGGCGATGTCGTAGAAGACGGCCGCCGTCCCGGCCAGATAGATCTTGGCGTCCTCGAGCGGGGTTCCTTTGAGCGATTCTTCGGCCGCGGTGCGGATCGCATTGACGCTTGCGATTCCCTCGGGTGATTGCGGATCTCCCCGGTGCAAAATGATGAACCGGGCGGTGTGCCCGTCCGGGGACAGGAACGATTTCATGGCGCGCTGAAAGTCCTTGTTCTTGAAGACCTCTGGCGGCAGGTAGAACGAGTCGTCGTTCTTGGCGGCGTCGAACGCCTTGCCCATGGCGTTCGAGTTTTCGCTCATCTCGTTCATCTGGTCGTAGAAGCCGGCCATGGTGCTGTGCATGGTCAGCATCATGATCCGCATGCTCTCCATGCTGTCGATCATCGGCGGGAACGTCGCCAGCATCTGCGGCATCAGCCGGTCAATATTCTTGGTATCGGCTACCAGATCGCTGAGCTTCTCGTCAACCTGGTCGAGCCCGTCCAGCGCGTCGAATATCGACCTGAAGGACCAGCAGATGGGGATGTCGTAACAGTGCTTCTCCCAGTAGAAGTAGCTACGGATCGGGCGCCAGAAATCATCGAAGTCCGCGATATGGTCGCGCAGCTCGTTGGTGATCTGCTGCATCTGTTCGGTGTCGCCGACGATGCGGTGGGTGTTCTCGGCGAGCTGTGACATCAGGCTGTACATCTGCTTCATGATCGTGATGGTCTTGGCCATCTCGTCGGCCTGCTTGAGCATGTCATCGATCCGGTCACGCTGGTACTTCAGGGTCTGCACCTGACCGGCGTTTTGCATGCTGATCAGAAACGGGATCGACGTGTGGTCCATCGCTGTTCCATCGGGCCTGGTGATCGCCTGCACCCGGGATATTCCGGGAACCCGGAAGATTCCCTTGGCCAGTTTGTCGAGCACCAGAAAGTCCGCGGGATTTCGCATGTCGTGATCGGACTCGATCATCAACACATCGGGCTTCATCCGGGCCTGCGAGAAGTGGCGTTCCGCGGCGGTGAACCCTTGGTTGGCGGGAATGAAGTTGGGCAGGTAGGAGCGGTCGTTGTAGTTGGTCCGGTATCCGGGCAGCGCGAGCAGACCGACCAAAGCAACGGCGCAGGTGGCGGCGAGAACGGGCAGCGGCCACCGCACCACCACCGTGCCGACCCGGCGCCAGCCACGAACTTTGAGCAGCCGCTTGGGATCGAATAACCCGAATCGGCTGCCGACGGTCAGCACCGCGGGCCCCAGCGTCAGCGCCGCGAACACCGCGGCCAGCATGCCCACCGCACAAGGGATGCCGAGGGTTTCGAAGTAGGGCATCCGGGCGAACTTGAGGCAGAAGGTGGCGCCCGCGATCGTCAGGCCGGAGCCCAGGATGACGTGGGCGGTGCCGCGGTACATGGTGTAGAAGGCGGTTTCCCGGTCTTCCCCGGCCTGGCGCGCCTCCTGGTAGCGCCCGAAGATGAAGATGCCGTAGTCGGTGCCGGCGGCAATAGCCAGTGAGGTCAGCAGGCTGACCGCAAAGGTGGACAGTCCGATGGCCCCGGTGTGTCCGAGGAGCGCGACCACTCCCCGGGCCGCGGTCAACTCCACCCCGACGGTCAGCAACAGCATGACGACGGTGATCGGCGAGCGGTACACCACCAGCAGCATGATGAAGATCACCGCGACGGTGGTGATGGTGATCTTCATCATCGACTTGTCGCCGCTGTGGTGCATGTCCGCAACCATCGCCGCCGCACCGGTGACATACGTCGTCACCCCCGGCGGCGCCGGCGTGTCCGCGACGATCTTGCGCACCGCTTCGACGGACTCGTTGGCCAACGGCTCGCCTTGGTTGCCGGCGAGATTCAATTGGACGTAGGTGGCCTTGCCGTCGTTGCTTTGCGCCCCGGCTGCCGTCAGCGGATCTCCCCAGAAGTCCTGGACGCTCTGGACATGCTTGGTATCGGCTCGCAGTTTGCGGATGAGAACGTCGTAGTACTTGTGGGCCGCGTCGTCGAGTGGCTGTTTGCCCTCCAAGACGATCATGGCGACGCTGTCGGTGCTGCCTTCGTTGAACGCCTGGCCGATGTGCTTCATGGCCTGGTACGACGGCGCTTCCTTGGGGCTCAGCGACACCGAGCGCTCTTGCCCGACTTCTTCCAGCGACGGGACGAAAACGCTGAGCGCAACGCAGATCGCCAGCCAGCCGAGGATGATCGGCACCGCGAACGCGTGGATGATCCGCGCGATCAATGGCTTTTCGGCATGGGTGCCGGTGCCGGGGTCGTTTGCGTATTTGATGGTCACGCCGACTTCACCAGGCAGTAGGTGTAGGCATTGACCTCGTGCGAAACCTTCTCGGCCTTGACCACGCCGTCCACGGTGATCCGGCAACCGATGCTGTCGCTATCGCCTTGGGCCACAAGGTTTCCCATCACTGCCGCCAAGTTCGTGGTGAAGTGCAACGACCACGGTAGCACCGCTTGATCCACCCGTTGCGGGTCGGAATTGACATCGAAATAGCTGATGTCGGCGACCGTTCCGGGCGGGCCGAAGACTTCGTAGGTAATCTGTTTGGGGTTGAACGGTTTGCTGTCGAGGTTGCTGTCGGAATAGGACTCGCGCTTCTCGGATGCGAAGAAGCCGCGAATCCGGTGCACGGTGAACCCCCCGGCGATGACCACCGCCAGGATTACCAGCGCGATCCATGTCCGCGACAGCACCTTGAAGATCTCAAGTTCCTTTCGCCGGTTGGTATTTGCTACGGGCGAACCATACCCGCCCCTTCGAAGTCCTTCCCGAGCTTTTAACGACAGAGCACCGCGACGCGCCCGATCAGCCGCGGCGCACCCGATCAGCGACGCCGGTGGCCGCGACGAGCTACTCGTCGCGGGTCACCCTGAATCACCACGAGCCTGCCATTACTGTGCCTAGCCTTGCCTAAGTAAACCACTGCGCTGTGGGGCGCAACTCCTTCACCCCGCAGGGCCGCAGTGTAACGCATATCACGTGCGTAACGGCACGCTACCCGGTCGGCTTACCGCTCGCAAATCACGCGATGTGCGTTATCCTCTGCCAGTGGCGCAACTGACGTTCCGGCGCGCCCGCACCGAGGAGAACAAACGCCGGCGTGCCGCGGCGTTGATGGAAGCGGCGCGTTCGCTGGCATCCGAAACCGGAGTGGCGTCGGTGACCCTGACCGCCGTCGCCAACCGCGCCGGCATTCACTACTCGGCGGTGCGCCGCTATTTCACCTCCCACAAAGAGGTCCTGCTCCACCTCGCTGCCGAGGGTTGGGTGCGGTGGTCGAAGACGGTATGCGAGAGCTTGAGCGAACCCGGCCCGATGTCGCATTCCCGGGTGGCCGCGGCCCTGGCCGACGGCCTTGCCGCCGATCCGCTGTTCTGTGACCTGCTGGCCAATCTTCACCTGCACCTCGAACACGAGGTGGATGTCGACCGGGTGGTCGAGGTAAAGCGCACCAGCACCGCCGCGGTGATCGCGCTCGCTGACGCGATCGAGAATGCGCTGCCGGCGCTCGGGCGTTCGGGGGCGTTCGACATCCTGCTGGCTGCTTACTCGTTGGCGGCCACGCTGTGGCAGATTGCCAATCCGCCGGAGCGGCTCACCGACGCCTACGCCGAGGAGCCTGACGTGCTGCCGCCCGAGTGGAACCTCGATTTCGCCTCCGCCCTCACTCGGCTGCTCACCGCGACCTGTTTCGGCCTCACCGCCGAATGTTCCTGAGCCACCGAGGATGGAGAGTTTTCGTGAGCAGATCACAACCGGTTGCGACCGTCGCGTGGGCGAGGTTATGCGGCCCGCAACCGGTACGTTTAAGATACTTAGCGCAACAAATCATCGGGATGGGTTGTCACCTACACCGGCCGTTTCCGGCCGCCTCGGGTTTGCTTCCCGGATCCCTTCGACAAACCTGGCGCGCGCGATGGCTCGAGCGCCGCGACGCATGATCCCGGTCCCGGCGAGCGAAAGGTGATGGGTGGCAAAGATTTCGGTTGCCGGCGTGCTGAAGCGAGTGTGGATCCCCCTCGTCATCGTTGCCGTGGTCGCGGTGGCGGGTTTCAGCGTCCATCGCCTCCGTAGCTTTTTCGGCTATCAGGACAAGGGACCGATCACCAGCGGCATTGCCGATGACATCAAGCCGTTCAACCCCAAGCACGTCGTCTACGAGGTGTTCGGTCCGCCCGGGACCATTGCCAACATCAACTATTTGGACGTCAATGCGCAGCCCCAGCGGGTCAGTAACGTCCCGCTGCCCTGGACGCTTTCCGTCACCACCACGCTGGCTTCGGTGAGCGTCAACGTGGTGGCGCAGGGCAACAGCGATCAGATCGGTTGCCGCATCATCGTCAACGGCGAAGTCAAGGACGAAAGGTCCGAGAACGAAGTGAACGCCCAAACCTTTTGCCTGGTGAAATCGGCATGAGCGAGATCCAGACGACCACCGAAAGCAGTCCCGCGGATCAAACCCGAAGCGGGTCCGGGAAACGGCCCTCGTTTGCCCGGGTAATTCACCGCCTTGCGGTGCCGATCGTGCTGGTCTGGATCGGACTTGTCGTCGTTCTGAGTATTTTCGTACCGTCGCTGGAACAGGTCGGCAAAGACCACACCGTCTCGTTGAGCCCCAATGACGCCGAGTCGATGGTCGCGATGAAGCGCGTCGGCAAGGTTTTTCACGAATTCAACACCGACAGCTCGGTGATGATCGTGCTGGAAGGCGACAAGCCACTCGACGACGCCGCCCACCACTATTACGACGAACTGATCCGCAGACTTTCCGCCGACACCAAACACGTTCAGCACATCCAGGATTTCTGGGGCGACCCGCTGACGGCGGCCGGTTCACAGAGCCCCGACGGCAAGGCGGCCTACGTCCAGCTGAACCTGGCCGGTAACCAGGGCGAGTCGCTGGCCAACGAATCCGTCGAAGCGGTGCGCAAGATCGTCGACAGCGTTCCGGCCCCGCCGGGTGTCAAGGCATATGTCACCGGCGCGGCCGCGCTCACCGCCGATCAGTCCACGTCCGGCGACAAAGGCGTCAAGAAAGTCACGATGATCACCTTTCTGGTGATCATCGTGATGCTGCTTTTCGTATACCGATCCATTGTCCAGGTGCTGCTGGTCCTGGTGATGGTCGGAATCGAGTTGATGGCGGCCCGGCAAGTCGTTGCTTTCCTGGGGCACTACAACATCATCGGGCTTTCCACCTTCGCGGTTAATCTGCTGGTGCTGATGGCGATCGCGGCCGGCACCGACTATGCGATATTCGTGCTCGGTCGGTATCAAGAGGCGCGCGGTCTCGGTGAGGACCGGGAAAAGGCGTTCTACACAATGTTCCACGGAACCGCACATGTCGTCCTCGGCTCCGGTCTGACGATCGCCGGTGCGATGTATTGCCTCAGCTTCACCCGCCTTCCCTATTTCCAAACTCTGGGCGCCCCATGCGCAATAGGAATGCTGGTAGCGGTGCTGGCCGCGCTCACCCTCGGTCCGGCCGTGCTGGTAGTCGGCAGTTACTTCAAGATCTTCGACCCCAAGCGCAAGATGCGGACCCGCGGCTGGCGGCGGGTAGGTACCGCGATCGTGCGCTGGCCCGGACCGATCCTGGCCGTGTCTATCGCGATCGCCCTGATCGGGCTGCTCGCGCTGCCGGGGTACAAGACGAATTACGACAGCAAGAAGTATCTGCCGCCCTGGACCCCCGCGAATGTGGGTTACGCAGCTGCCGACCGGCATTTCTCCCAGGCGAGGATGAACCCGGAGCTGCTCTTGGTGGAGACCGATCACGATATGCGCAATTCGGCCGACATGCTGGTCATCGACCGGATAGCCAAAGCGGTCTTTCACGTGCCAGGTATCGGACGTGTGCAGGCGATAACCCGGCCGTTGGGCAGGCCGATCGAGCACACCTCGATTCCGTTCCAGATCAGCATGCAAAGCACGGTTCAGGTCGAGAACATGCAGTACATGAAGCAGCGGATGGCCGACATGCTGACGCAGGCAGACGCGATGCAGCAGTCGATCGACACCATGCAGCGCATGTACGACATCATGGCTCAGACGGTGAAAGTCACCCACAACATGGACACGCTGACCCATGAAATGGTTGAGATCACCAACCAATTGCGGGACCACATCGCCGATTTCGACGATTTCTGGCGGCCGATTCGCAGTTACTTCTATTGGGAACGACACTGCTACGACATTCCGATCTGCTGGTCGCTCCGGTCGATATTCGATGCGCTGGACGGCCTTGACCAGATCGACGAGAAGTTGGCGGAGCTCTCCGGCAACTTGGACCAATTGGACGTGTTGATGCCGCAGATGCTTGCTCAGCTGCCGCCGCAGATCGCGACGATGAAGACGATGAAGACGATGATGCTGACCATGCACAGCTCGATGTCGTCGCTGTATGACCAGATGGACGAGATGAGCAAGAATTCGACGGCGATGGGGCAGGCTTTCGACGCGTCGCGCAACGACGACTCCTTCTATATTCCGCCGGAGGTTTTCGACAACCCCGACTTCAAGCGGGGTCTGAAGATGTTCCTGTCACCAGACGGGCACGCGGTCCGCTTCATCATCTCCCACGAAGGTGATCCGGCTACCCCCGAAGGCATCTCGCACGTCGAGCCGATCCTGAAGGCGGCCAAGGAGGCGGTCAAGGGGACTCCGCTGGAGGGCGCCAAGATCTATCTGGGTGGAACGGCCGCGGTCTTCAAGGATATGCGCGACGGTTCCAAATGGGATCTCATGATTGCCGGAATCGCCGCCGCCAGTCTGATTTTCATCATCATGCTGATCATCACACGAAGTGTGGTGGCGGCGTTCACCATCGTCGGCACGGTGCTGCTGTCGTTGGGTGCCTCGTTCGGGCTTTCTGTTCTGGTCTGGCAGGACATTCTCGGTTTCGAATTGCACTGGATGGTGCTGGCGATGTCGGTCATCCTGCTGTTGGCCGTCGGATCGGACTACAACCTGCTGCTGGTATCGCGCTTCAAGGAAGAAATCGGCGCCGGAATAAAGACCGGGATCATCCGGTCGATGGCCGGCACCGGCGCCGTCGTGACATCTGCGGGCCTGGTCTTCGCCGCCACCATGGCCTCGTTCATCTTCAGCGACTTGAAGGTGATCGGACAGGTTGGTACGACGATCGCGCTGGGTCTGTTGTTCGACACGCTGATCGTGCGGTCATTCATGATGCCGTCCGTGGCCGCGCTGATGGGCCGCTGGTTCTGGTGGCCGCAGCGAGTGCGGACCCGGCCGGCCAGTCAGCTACTTCGGCCTTACGGCCCGCGCCCGTTGGTTCGTGCGTTGTTGCTGCCCCGCGATGGTAAATCCGTCGGCCCATCCGGAACCGCGGACACCGATCGATTCCCGGTGAGCACCCCGCACTACTGACGCGGGACGCGAACGTTCAGCTGCCCGATGGGCAGGTCCCGATCAATCGCCTTGAGCCGCAAGCGAGATCTACGTGTGCGCGGAGAAGCGCGAGTGCGCGTGGTGCTGCTCCGACTTGGCTCACGTTAGTGCGCACGTCGTCGCGGGATCGTGGGCGTTGGGGTGTGGGTGTGGTCGTCGGCCTTGATTGTTGGCGATGGCCGTGGGTGTATCGCGAACGAGTTTCTTGATGTGCCAACCCGTTTAACCTCCGATCCGGTGCTGACAATGACCGGGCCGGCCACCAACTCAGTTGTCTGGTGGTGCTGGTGGTGGGGTTGGAAGGGGTCGTCCCACCACCAGTCGGCGCGTTCGCCGGTGGGCCCGGGATAGGCCGCGACAGCGGGCGGGGGTTGGGTGGGTGGGCGTGCCAGCGATGCTGCGCTGAGTTGTCGGCCGCAGGTGTCGGTGATGCTGAGATTGGCGGCGGGGCCGGTGATGGTGATGACGCCGCGGTGGTGGCTGCGGTGGTGATAGGGGCAAAGCAGTACCAGGTTGTCCAGTTCGGTGGCGCCGCTGTCTTCCCAATGGCGTCGGTGGTGGGCGTGTAGGCCGCGGGTGGCCCCGCACCCGGGTACTGCGCAGGTTTGGTCGCGGTGCTCCAGGGCGCGGTGCAGCCGGCGGTTGATCACGCGGGTCGCCCGCCCGGCGCCGAGGAGCTGGCCGTCGCGTTCGAACCAGGCTTCGCAGGTGGCATCGCAGCTGAGGTAGCGGCGCTCGGCGTCAGACAGCAGCGGACCCAGATGCAGTGCGGCGATGCGGTCCTTGACATCGACGTGCACCACCACCGTGGTGTGTTGGCCGTGGGGGCGGCGGGTCGCCTCGGCGTCCCAGCCGGTCTCGACCAGCCGCAGGAACGCCTCGACGGTGCTCGGCACCGGCGGCGCGGTATCTGAGGCGCCCGCGGCGGTGTCGTGGTCGTGTTTTCACTCGGCGATCAGCGCCTCACGATGAGAGGCCAGCGCGGCGTCGAACTTCGCCGCGTCGTCATGGGCAAGTCTGATCCCTTCCCGCATGCCCGCCACACACCGGTGGAACTCCTCGAGCCGGCCCGCCACCGTGGTGATCGTGTGGGCGTTGGTCGACGACGAGCCGAGCTTCCAGGCCAGCAACGCCGCCACCGACCGCGCACCCGTCATTCCGCACAGCTCGTCGCGATCCATCTCCGCGGCGATCTCCACGATGCGCCCATCAATCGCATTGCGCTGACCGGCCAACTCCGACAACTCCGCAAACAACACCTCAAGGTGCTCCGTCGGCAGCATGGGCGCACAGCCCAACGACGCGGCCGAAGACATAACCCCATCATCGCAGCCGGGTCTGACATTGATGATGAAACAGCGTTACCGCGCAGGTCGTGACCCTGAGTCTGGCCGCCGCCCTACTGGGCTGTCCTTCACTTGATCTGCCCGGCCCGCGTGGTGCGCGTCTTGAGCACGCCGGACTTGACCTAATCAGGAGCCCGGCCGTTCCTCATCAACGGCTTGTCTGCCCGCCCTGGCCGGTGTGAACCCCCACCTCAACGCTCGTCAGAAGGCACACCACCACCTTGGCGGAATCAGTGCTCATCGTCGCCGGCACGCACACCCACGCCGACACCCTCCACGTCGCCGCCATCACCATGACCGGCGCCGCGGTCGAAGACCGGGAGTTCCCCGACCGTCGCGCACCGCCGATCTCGACGCACGCCGGTGCCTACCCCCAGTTCCACACCGACATATCGCCGGGCGGGTATTGGTTGCACACCTCGGTGGACTTGGCGACAACGCCCTTGTTGTTGAAGAAGATCTTCATGTGGTTGCGCCAGCCCCACCACAGGGGATCGATGGAATCGTAGAAGTGCTCGGAGTAATCCCGGCGGTCCGCCGGTGACAACGAGAAGAACCAGTGCACCTTGTCCTGGGTAGCCTGCTGGTATTGAGCATGGTTGTTGTAGTCGATCATGTACCGCTCGTAGTACACCGGGCTGGTGTCCCTGGTGGCCGCGAGTATTTGTTCGGCATCGCAGGTGGTGGCGATTATCCGGCGAGGAATCGGAAAGTCTTCCGTGGAATCGGCCGTAGCGGTGCTCGGAACAGCCACTGCGGCGACACCCAACGCGAGGAAAACAACGCCTGCGCGCAGGCGAGAACTCAGCCGAGACATAGTTGTTACGGTAACACTTTTCGGCTCCCGGCATAGCGTCGACCGTCACCTTCGGTCATATTCCTAGCCCAGCTCACTATGCAGTGTCATCAGGGATGATGACGTGGTTCGGGTCGGGCTGCAGCTCCGGAGGGGCTTGACTGTAGTCGCCGAACGGGCCGTCGCGGCGCTCGACCGCTGCCCGCACCCCCTGGGTTTGGGCGGTCGTGATGAAGTCCAACGCCTCGGGGGTGTTGCGCATCAGGCCATCGAGAATGCCGCCCAACGTCTGGGTGGACGCCAGTCCCATGTTTTCGTAGGCCTGGTTGACGATCAGCTTCTGGGCCTGCAATTGCGACAACGGGATTCGTGCCAGCTCGGTGGCGATCTCGGCGACTCGCGCCTCGAGCCGTTCGAAGGGCACCGCCTCGTTGATCAGCTCGACCTTGGCGGCCTGGACACCGGTCAACGGCCGGCCGGTCAGCGCATGCCACTTGACCTTGGCCAGGCTCAGGCGGTACAGCCACATCCCGCTCAAATAAGCCCCCCACATGCGGCTGTAGGGTGTCCCGATCACGGCGTCCTCGCTGGCGATCACGATGTCGGCGCACAACGCATAGTCGCTGGCGCCGCCCACGCACCAGCCGTGTACCTGCGCGATCACCGGCTTCGACGCCCGCCAGATGGCCATGAACTTGTGCGTTGGACCGGTCTCACGGGCGCTGACCATGGCGAAATCCTTACCCGGATCCCACTTGCCGCCGGTCATCATGGCCTCACCCCAGTGCTGGAAACCGCCGCCGAAGTCGTAACCACCGGAGAAGGCGCGTCCGGCGCCGCGCAGCACGATGACCTTGATGTCTCGGTCGCGCTCGGCCAGCCCGACAGCTGCCTCGATCTCGTCGGGCATGGGCGGGACGATCGTGTTGAGGTGTTCCGGGCGATTCAACGTGATGGTGGCGACTGGGCCGGCTGCCGAGTAGAGCAGCGTTTCGAAGTCCGGTATCGACCGGGGACTAGGTGAGGGACTAGACGGGGGACTAGGCCGGGAAGTAGGCATAGCCGAAGCGAAGCCGCTGGGGGACTTCAGTGTCAAGGGTGCGCCATTGCGAGGCGCACGGGACGTCTTGTGTTTCTTGCGCTTCCGTGCCATGCCCGGATCGCCGTTTGAGCAGTCACGGATCAGCAGGGCGACGGCCAGGGCGGCTGACGCTGCCCATACGTATTTCTCGTGGCGCTGGAAATCCGCGTAGATCGCCCCGATAGTAGTCACCGACCAACACCCGTAGGGCGACCCACGCGGCGCCCCCGAGGGTGTTGAACGCCGAAAACGCCACCACCCCAGGTGGGCCGCCCCGGCAACGATCCCGTTGGCCTGGCGCAGCCCGTCGATGAACCGCGCACCGACCACCACGACGGCGCCGCGTCCGGAGAAGAAACGCTCGGCCGCGGCCCGAAGATGCCTGGTGCTAGACGTCCGCTCCTGACCCGCTGACAGGGTTACCGGCTCTCGCCCAGCATCCGGTGCAGGAAGGAGTAACTCAACGCCGACTTGAACGCCAGCTGCTCGTTGTCGGCCGCGCCGGCGTGCCCGCCCTCGATGTTCTCGTAGTACCAGACTTGATGGCCGGCGGCCTCCAGGGCGGCCGTCATCTTGCGGGCGTGGCCCGGGTGGACGCGGTCGTCGCGGGTGGAGGTGGTAATGAGCACCGGCGGGTACTTCCGGTCCGCCGAAATATTCTGGTACGGCGAATATTCGGAGATGAATTTCCAGTCGTCGGGATTGTCGGGGTCGCCGTATTCGGCCATCCAGGAGGCTCCCGCCAGCAACAGGTGATAGCGCTTCATGTCCAGCAGTGGCACATCGCAGACCAGCGCGCCGAACCTCTCCGGGTACTTGGTGAGCATGATGCCCATCAGCAGCCCGCCGTTGCTGCCGCCCCGGGCACCGAGCTGCTCGACCGTGGTGAGCTCCCGTCTCACCAAATCCGTTGCAACTGAGGCGAAGTCCTCGGCAACCTTGTGCCGGTCAGCGCGCATCGCCTGGGTGTGCCAGCCAGGTCCGTACTCGCCGCCGCCGCGGATATTGGCCAGCACGTAGGTGCCGCCGCGGGCCAGCCACAACCGGCCCAGCACGCCGTCGTATGCGGGCGTTCTGGACGTCTCGAAGCCGCCGTAGCCGCTCAGCAGCGTGGGACCGGGTCCGTCGGCGGCCACGGGCCGCACCACGAAATACGGAATGGCCGTCCCGTCGTCGGACTCGGTGAAATACTGCGCCACCGTGAGGTTTTCGGCATCGAAGAAGGCGGGCGCGGACTTGATCGGGGCGAGTTGTCCGTCGTCGGTGCCGCGCAGCAGTCGCGACGGCGTGTCGAATCCGCTGGAATCGAGGAAAAACTCGTCGCCGTGGTTGTCGGCGGTGACGACGACGGTGTGGGTCGCCGCGGGGATGCCCGCCAACCCTTGTCGCTGCCAGCTGCCTGGGGTGGCGATTTCGACGCGGCTGGCGACGTCGGCGAGGGTCACGATCAGCAGCCGGTCGCGGGTCCACAGGTACTGATGCAGGGCGGTATGCGGGTCGGGTTCGAATACCACACGCAATTGCGCTGTGCCGGCAAGGAATTCGTCGTAGTCCGCGGCCAGCAGCGCGCCCGCGGGGTAGGTGGTGGCGGCTACCGTCCAGTCGGTGCGCAGTTCGATCAGCAGCCATTCGCGGTGCACGGACACGCTGGCGTCGGTGGGCGCATCGATGCGGATCAGCTCTGCGCCGCGCAGCTCGTAGACCTCGTCGTTCCAGAAGTCGAGTGCCCGCGCAATCATGGTGCGCTCGAAGCCGGGGGTGCGATCCACCGATGCCATGACGCGGACGTCGGCACGGGCGCCCTCGAACACCGTCTCCGCCTCGGCTAGCGGGGTGCCCCGGCGCCATCTCTTGACGACGCGAGGGTAGCCGGATTCGGTGAGGGAATCAGCGCCGAAGTCGGTGCCCACCAGCACGGTATCCGGGTCTTGCCAGGAGATCTGGGACTTGGCTTCCGGAAGCTCGAATCCGCCGTCGACGAATTGGCGTGTCCGCATGTCAAATTCACGCACCACGGATGCGTCCGAGCCGCCGGGCGACAGACCGATCAGCGCGCGAGTGTGGTCGGGTTCGATGACGCCGGCGCCGGCCCACACCCATTTCTGGTCGTCCGCTCGTCCGAGTTCGTCGACATCGATCAGCACGTCCCATTCCGGGTTGTCGGCGCGGTAGCTGTCCAGCGTTGTGCGCCGCCACAGCCCGCGCGGGTTGGCGGCGTCGCGCCAGAAGTTGTAGAGGTAGTCGCCGCGGCGCACCACGTAGGGGATCCGGGTATCGGTGTCGAGCACCTCGAGCGCCTCGGCCCGCATCCGTTCGAAATCGCCGCCACAGAACCGGGTCAGCGTCGGCTCGTTGCGTGCGCGCACCCAGTCCAGTGCGTTCTCGCCGGTGACGTCTTCAAGCCACAGGTGCGGGTCGTCGGGCGCCTCAGATGTCATGGAAGCCATTCTTGCCCCGGCGGTAGTGTGAGCTGTATTACATGATCTAGCGAGGAGCCGAAAAGATGACCGTCTTTGCACGTCCGGGTTCCGCCGGTGCGCTGATGTCGTATGAATCCCGGTACGAGAACTTCATCGGCGGCGAATGGGTCGCACCCGCCCAGCGCCGCTACTTCGAAAACTTGACGCCGGTGACCGGCCAGCCGTTCTGTGAGATACCGCGGTCCGACGAGGCCGACGTCGACAAGGCGCTCGACGCCGCGCACGCCGCGGCGCCGGGGTGGGGCAAGACCGCGCCCGCCGCGCGGGCGGCGATCCTGAACAAGATTGCCGACCGCATCGACGAACACCGGGCCGCGCTGGCGGTGGCCGAAGTGTGGGACAACGGCAAACCGGTCAGGGAGGCGCTGGCTGCCGACATTCCGCTGGCCGCAGACCATTTCCGGTATTTCGCCGCGGCGATCCGCGCCCAGGAGGGCACGCTTTCCCAGATCGACGAGAACACTGTCGCCTACCACTTCCACGAGCCGCTGGGAGTGGTCGGCCAGATCATTCCGTGGAACTTCCCCGTCCTGATGGGCGCCTGGAAATTGGCGCCGGCGCTGGCCGCCGGCAACACCGTGGTGCTCAAGCCGGCCGAGCAGACCCCGGCATCAATCCTGTACCTGATGTCGCTGATCGCTGACCTGCTGCCGCCGGGGGTGGTCAACGTGGTCAACGGATTCGGCTTCGAGGCCGGTAAACCGTTGGCGTCCAGCAACCGGATCGCCAAGGTGGCCTTCACCGGCGAGACCACGACCGGTCGGCTGATCATGCAATATGCCTCGCAGAACCTGATTCCGGTCACCCTGGAACTCGGCGGCAAGAGCCCCAACATCTTCTTCTCCGACGTGATGGCGGCCAACGACGATTTCCAGGACAAGGCGCTGGAGGGTTTCACGATGTTCGCCCTCAACCAGGGCGAGGTGTGTACCTGCCCGTCGCGCAGCCTGATCCAGGCCGACATCTACGACGAGTTCCTGGAACTGGCGGCGATCCGGACCAAGGCGGTTCGGCAAGGTGACCCGCTGAACACCGAGACGATGCTGGGCTCTCAGGCCTCCAACGACCAGCTCGAGAAGATCTTGTCCTACATCGAAATCGGCAAGGAGGAGGGCGCCAAGCTCATCACCGGCGGTGAGCGTGCCGACCTCGGTGGTGACTTGGCCGGCGGGTTCTACCTGCAGCCCACCATCTTCGCCGGCAACAACGCGATGCGGATCTTCCAGGAGGAGATCTTCGGGCCGGTGGTGGCGGTCGCGTCGTTCACCGACTACGACGACGCGATCGGCATCGCCAACGACACCCTCTACGGTCTGGGAGCTGGTGTGTGGAGCCGCGACGGCAATACCGCCTACCGGGCCGGGCGCGACATCAAAGCCGGGCGGGTGTGGGTCAACTGCTACCACGTCTATCCACCGCACGCGGCGTTCGGCGGCTACAAGCTGTCCGGCTTCGGCCGCGAGTGCCACAAGATGGCGCTCGAGCACTACCAGCAGACCAAGAACCTGATGGTGTCCTATTCCGACAAGGCGCTGGGATTGTTCTGATGCTCGGGCTGTCATGAACCCGCCCAGCCGTGCGGTCATCACCGCGCCGGCCGCCGAGTTGTTGGCCCGGCTGCACGAGCAGCACGGTCCGCTGATGTTTCACCAGTCCGGCGGCTGCTGCGACGGGTCCTCGCCGATGTGCTACCCGCAAGGGGACTTCCTCGTCGGTGACCGCGACGTCCTGCTCGGGGTGCTCGATGTGACGGAACCGGGCGTGCCGGTATGGATCTCGGGTCCGCAGTACCAGGCTCAATATCGAGAGCAGCACACCCAACTGGTTATCGACGTGGTACCGGGCCGCGGCAGCGGGTTCAGCCTGGAAGCCCCCGAGGGCGTGCGCTTCCTCAGTCGCGGCCGGGTTTTCAGCGACGAAGAGAAGGCCCAGGTCGAAGCTGTTCCAGTGATCACCGGCCTGGCGTACGCACGGGGTGAGCGGCCGCCGGTACGTGGCGAGGTTGTCGCCGACAACGCGCCGGGAGCGTGCCGGGCCACCGGGGCGTGACCGCAGTAAGGTCGTACAACGTGATTCCCCTTCCACGTGCGCGGCTACTGACGAGCGCCATGCTGGTTGGCAACGCGGTCGGCTTGCTGGCCGGAGTGGCGGGAACAGTCCTGGTTCATACGCCGCTGCGGCCGGACATCGTCATTGCGCTGGTGGTCGCGATTCCCAGCGTGCTCGGGCTGGCGATCATTCTGTTTTCCGGGCGCCGTTGGGTAACGACGCTGGGCGCCTTCATCCTCGCGCTGGCGCCGGGCTGGTTCGGTGTGCTGGTGGCGATCGAGGTGGCAACCGGTGGCTGACAAAGAGGCTGACCAGGATCACGTTTCGGACCCTGGGACGGCACCGTTCGTGCCCGATTTCGACACCGGCTCGCAGCCCTTACCCCTGTTGGCCGCCCACGCGGAGAAGGCTGACTCGGCGACGCAGCCCAAGGAGGAACCTGAAAGCCCGTCCTCGGCCCCGCCTGTCGCGGAAGCGCCCGCCGATGCGTCGACGGGCGAGCCGGCTGCCGCACCGGTGCAGGTGCCCGGCCGCTACCAGTACCTGAAGTGGTGGAAGTTGCTGCTGGTCATCCTCGGCGTGTGGTTTGGCACGGCCGAAATCGGGCTGAGTCTGTTCTATTGGTGGTATCACACGCTGGACAAGACGGCGGCCGTCTTTGTCGTCCTGGTTTATGTGGTCGCGTGCACCGTGGGCGGCTTGATTCTGTCGATGGTGCAGGGCCGGCCCATGATCGCGGCAATGTCAATCGGGGTGATGTCGGGGCCGTTTGCCTCGGTCGCCGCGGCGGCACCGCTGTACGGCTATTACTACTGCGAGCGGGTGGGCCACTGTCTGGTCGGCGTCATTCCGTATTAAAGCGTGTCGAACAACTCTGACGAATGTCTGCACCGCCCTTCCCGGGGCGTCGTCGGTTCAGGCCGCCGGGGCGGTGTGAACGTCGGTTTCCGTGTATTTCGGGCTGGTTTCATCAACGTGAGGGTGTCCCGTTGGCGGACATTGGTGGCCGGCCGCTCCCCCGCAAGCGGGCGGTACCCCCAGTTTGGGGGTCCGAGGTTCGGCGGGGCTCGTGAGGGGTGTGGCTGGATCAGATGGGGCGCCGCGTGTGTGCCTGTCGGCGGTATGCCCACATCCGTAGGTGGACACCCGATCTGCCAGTGTCATCGCAGTGTCGACTACCCGCGCATTCGGGGCATAGGAGGGTCGAGGGATACCATGTCAGCCGCGGCCCGCTCTCGAGCTGCACCATCCCCGCCGCGCCGGCTGTGAAGATCACATCCGGGGTCCGCCAACGACCCCGGCCCGCCAACCTACCACTGCACTGATTCGACCAAGAACAGATCTGGCGCGCGCCGGTGATCTGACCGCCCCGCAACCGAAAAATCGGCCGGCCAGCCCCCGCCTTCCGTCGTCATCAAAGTTCAATTATTGTTGTTTGAAATATTGTCATAGTTTAACGCCTCAAGCGCTGCAACGCTCATAGCTTCGTAATCAGGCACGTCGGGGTAGGGTTCGGCAAACTGAATTCGCGTTGGCGGTGGCTCGGCGTTCGCGCCATAGTCGGGGCCGCTATTGCCAAGGGCGTTATTGTTGGAAAAATTATCGTATGGACTGGCCCGGCCGGCGACAATTTCGTCGCCCAGGTAATTATTTGAATTGCTTTCTCGTCTCATCCCTACCTCGCCTAACTCAGAACTTTCGGTCTCGTCTGACTCAAAGTCTTCGGCCTGAGGCATAGTCGAGTGCAAAGTATCTAGGTGATCATCAATGTGGTCGTAGGAAAGTCCAATAAGGCTATCATGAGTAGTGTCAAAGGCGATGATGGTTTCTAATTGCGATTCAAGCTGTTCCCGGAAGCTACTGGCGAACTCGCGGTCCACCCAGCCAACGTCGGGTATGTAATAAGGAGTCTGTGCGGTTCTTGTCGATGATACATTCGCTGGGGTAAATTCAGTTCTGAAATCGTCCTCTGCCTCTGCTGTGTTGATTTCCGCGTAAATCCTTGTGACCGTCACGAGGGGATTAGTATGCTCCGATGATTCGCTCGACGATTCTTCGCGATCATCGCGATAGGCCAGAACATTTACCGGCAAGGGCTCGAGGATACGGATGCGTGCGATATTGGTATTGCTGGTGTCGTTGTTCGTCGGCGTTTCGTCGATGCCGGTGGAATCGTTGTTGGAAGTGGTAGTCGTGTCGGTAGGGTCGGTGGCCGAATTTCCAGTGTCGTCTGTTGTGCAGATATCGAGTTTGAATACCTCGTGGGCGCTCAACGTGATGGCGAGTCGGCCTGCGCTGAGCTGAGCACTCATCGCCGATGGGGATGTCGGGACAGCCAGGTTGGCACTGGCAGCGCTGGTCAGCGCGAGTGCTCCCAGCGCGACCCCTGCCGCGCGGGCGCGTTGTCGCGGCGACCTGTCTGGGCCGGGTTTGCGGTGACTCGCTGCACGGTTGGGGTCATCAGCCGTGGCATCGCTGTGAGAACTGGATGCTTCGGGCTCAGCTGGCATGTGTCACCACCGTGGAATCGAAACTGCGCCGGCGGCATTGGCGGCCGGCAGTCGAGCGCTCAGCGCGTTTGCGGCGGCAGGCGCGCCCGCACGTCGTAAGGGTCGAGCCGCAACGTAGCCGCCACAACCCCTTTCACCTGCTCTCACACCGTGAAGCAGACTACGTCGGCCAGCCGCAGCGGTATACGGGTGTATTAGACAACATATATCTGCATCAGACATAGTTGCATATGTCACCTGTGTAGCCGGGCAGTCGACGACGCGGCCCGGCCGGTGGCCGAACTCGCCGGCCCACGGTGTGTCCTGGCCTGGCCGTGTATCGGGGCGTTGCCGCCCGGCGAGCACCGCGGTCAATTTCTCGGCCACTGAGGCGTACTCCGCGCTCAGCGTTGTCCGGATTCCCGCCGCGGCCAGCGGGGTGGACCACTGTCTGGTTGGCGTCATCCCGTATTAGGCGCTCGTGAGCACGGTGTGGGCAGCGTCGGCCAAACCTGGTTGCCAACCGGTCGGCAGCATGGGCACCTGCGCGCAACCACCCGACTCGCCGCCGCCGATCGCGGCCAACCCGCCGGCCTGCACCACTGCCTCGGTGGGTGTGGTCGCGGCAAACCCCATCACGCCAGCGCCCTGATCAGCCGGCGCGGCCGAGGCCGATAACCCCGACGCAGCCCCCATCGTTACTGCTGATACCACCGGCGCTTGCGGCAATGCCGCCGATACCCCCGCCAATGGCCCTAGCGCGCCAACAGCCACACCCGCCGCCGGCACAGCGGTCAGCGCGGCCACGCTCGACTCGGCAGCAGCGGTGGCCACCCCGGCCGTCGACAGCGCGATTCCCTCAGCAATTGACGTCGCCAAACCCGGAATAAGACCAAGACCAAGACCCGCGCCGTCGAGAATCCATTCGAGGATCGCGCCTATGAAAAAGAACGGGTTGAGCACCAGAGAAAAGGCGTACGAGGCGACCAGACTCCAAAGCAAATAGAGAACCTGCAGCATGAGAAATGCGGTAGCGGGCTGGCTAAATAACAACACGAAGGCCTCAACAAGCATCGGTCCGGTAAATACTATTCCCATTAGAAAGTAGCCAATAAATTCCACCATCGTGAAGAGCTCTACGGTAAGAAATACTTGGAACGCCTGTAAAAATTGCTGCCATGGCGTGAGGCCGAATTGGACAACCCCGGCCGCGATATCGCCGATGACGCCTGTCCCGGGTTTGACGACGACCGGTGCCGGACTCGTGCGCGGTACGGAGGCTAGGACGGCGGCAGTGGTCATTTCGTAAACGCTCATCGTGGTGGCCGCCTGGATCCACATCCGCACATAGTCGGCCTCATTCAGGGCGATCGGGATCGTGTTGAGGCCAAAGAAATTCGTCGCCACCAACACGGCATGGGTGGCATGGTTGGCCGCCAACTCGCCTAACGTCGGCATCGTCGCCAAGGCACTCACATAGGCTGTTGCGGCGGCCTGGTGAGCAGCAGCGGCTTGCGCGTTGTCGGCGCTGGCCTGCAGCAACCACGCGGTGTACGGCGCATAGGCCGCGGCACAACACTCCGCGGTGGGACCGTCCCATGCGCCGGCTTGGATCCCGGCGAGCACCGCGGTCAATTCCTCGGCCACTGAGGCGTACTCCGCGCTCAGCATTGTCCGGATTTCCGCCGCGGCCAGCAACGAGCCCGGCCCTGGGCCCGCATAAAGTAACGCAGAATGCACCTCCGGCGGCGACGCCGACCACAGCGGCGCCGTCATTTCGCACCACCTGCGAGCGCCGTCGGGACCATCGCGGCATCGCGGGCCGCAGAGCCACCAGCGGGTCGATGAGGGCCAACCTGCGAGCGGCTCAGCTCATGAGCTGCCGGTGTGTTCACCGCGGCTTGCACGGTGCTTGGCGATTTCGGACTGCCCGCCGGGGCGGCCGGCGTGGTAGTCGCTGGCGTAGCAGCGGCGTCGGTCGTGAGCCGGGTAGCACGCAATGACTCCCGCGCGCCGACGAAGGCCGCCGGGGATGTCGGTCCCACCGGATACGTCATTTCACTCATTCCACTACTCCCGTTTGCTTTGTCATACTTCCGTTGCCGCACCCGGGCGTCATTACCGTGAGCGGGCTGCTGCCTATGACAAATCTGGTTGCCCGCTGATGCACCTGGCAACCGATCTGACAACCAAAAGCCAACCGGCTCGCCGAAGTCTTTAACCGCCATCAGCGTTCAATTGTTATCGTTGGAACTCGTTATATCGAAAGCGTCGGCTACGGTAACGTAGTTGTCGTCGGCGCCGACTAAATTGGTATATGCCAACGCCGAAAGCGCCGCAACGCTCATACCGTGATAATCAGGTGTGTCAGCGTAGGGGTCGATCAACGGGATCTGCATTGAAGATGCCTCGGTATTCACCTCATAGTCGACCGCGCTGTAGTCGGGAATATTACTGTTCGAGAGGTTATTGTCGGAAGGACTGTTACCGAGAGTAGCAAATACCGAATTACTTTCTTCCCCGCTCAATAGAATCGCATCTGACTCGGAACTGTCAGGCTGATCTGACCAGGGATTTTCAGGCAAATTCGCGCGCAGGTTAGTTAAGTGATCGTCAATGTTCTCTCTCGAAAACCCGACCTTGCTCTCATTTATGTCGGGGTTAAATTGGTTGAGCTGTTCCTGTATCTCATCGAGCTCATTCCTGAATCTGCTGGCGAATCTCTCATCTACCCAGCCGACGTCAGGTATGTAATAAGGAGTCTCTGCGGTTCGTATCGAGGACAAATTCGTTGGCGTGAATTGGGTTCTTAATACCTCCTCTACCTCCGGCGTGTCGATTTCCTCGAATATCCTTCTGACCGTTTCCGCGGGATTAGTAGGTTCGAGTGATTCGCTCGATGATTCTTCGGAATCATCGAAATTGGCCCGAAGATTTCCCACGGCTTCGGCTTCTTCGGAATCGGAGAGAAGGGCCAGGGCATTTATCGGCCAGGGCTCGGGAATGCGGATACGTGACGTATGGGTATTGTTGGTCGCGTTGTTTGACGGCGTTTCTCCCGTGCCGTCGGAACGGTCGGTGGATGTGGTGACGGAATCGCCAGGGTCCTCTGTTGTGCAGGTATCGAGTTTGAACACCTCGTGGGCGCTCAGCGTGATGGCGAGTCGGCCTGCGCTGAGCTGAGAAGAATTCATCACTGATTGGGGTGCCGGGCCATCCAGGTTGGCACTGGCGGCGGTGGTCAGGGCGAGTGCTCCCAGTGCGACGCCGGCCGCGCGGGCGCGTTGCTTCGACGACCTGCCTGGTCGGGGTTTACTGCGACGCGTTGCGCGATTGAGGCCGTCGGCGTTGGCATCCCCGCGACAACTGGACGCTTCTCGCTTAGCCGACATTTGCCGCCACCGTGTACATCGGCGGCGCGGCAGCGGCGGGGGCGTGCGCCGGTCGAGCGCTCAGCACCGCCACGGCGCCAGCCGCGCTCGCCACGTCGTCAGGAACGACCCACAATGTCACCGTCGCCACTCCTTCCAGTTCATCTCAGCCTGTGAAGCTGACGCCGCCGGATCCCGTGTCGTATACGAATGTATCGTATAGAATACGACTGTATTGGACATAGTTGCACAAGTCGTCTGTGCGGCCAACTGTCAATGCCGGCTTCTCGACCCGGCTGGGCCGTTCACCCCAGACGCGCCCTTCACACTTCGGCTGCGTCAGCACATGTCCAAGCAGTCGCCGACGCGGCCCGGTCGGTGGTCGAAGTCGCCCAGGTCGATGATCTGCCCTGGCCGACCGGGCGGCGGGCGTTCAGCGACGCGCCACGACGGTATTACCGAATCCGGTCACCTTCGGCACCGCGTCCCGGAGGCAGCGCATGGGCAGTTATCCGCGCGGGCCCCCGACCCCGCCGAGTTGAGCACCAAGTGTGGTCCGCTTGAGGTCGGGATATGCGCGTGCCGCGTAATGCTGCACCAATGCGGGCAAGTCAGCGAGCCGCACAACCAGACTCTCAAATGGCGAAAGCGATATCGCAACCATGTGCGCTTGGGCCCGATCAACCTCCGCTGGTGCAATGAGCACTACCCCTTGCAATGTGGGCTGTGCTACCGAGGGTGAGAAAAAAGGCGACACAATGCCCTTCAATAGCCCCAGCTCGGATTCGGGGCAGTAATCCGCCGGATTGATCCGGCAATCTTTCACTGCACGTTTGGCAAGACCCAGTTCCGCGGCGACGCGGTGTAACAACCGGCGATTGATGGTGAAGTCGCCCGCCCCGGTGAACAGAAAGTGCTGGTTATCCAGCCGCACCGTCATCGTCTTGTTGACCAGCAGCACGCTGCCGTCGAGCCCACCCGCTATCAGGGTCTGCTTAGTGCTGGCTTTCACGGAGGGCGGGTGGCGAATGATCGTGTGGAAAATACCCAGGCTGGATATGAGGAGATGCAGGAGTTCGATCGCGGGACAGGAAAGAGTCGCGACACCGAGCAGATTTTCACGCCGCTTCAGTTGGGCCGTCGCCACTGTGTCGGGCAGCGTAGCCCAAACCTCCTCGATCGGCGGCAGCGTCGCAATAGAGCGTTCGATCGTGGTGAACGACCACGACGGCAGCCCGCTTACGGCGAGCATCGACGCCGTGATGGTGCCGCTGACCCGAGGATGGCCCGGCGATCTGCCGGGGCGCAACGATGCTCGCAGATATCGGTGATTCCCATTGCGCTCATTTCTTTCGATCGTGTCAATTCTAGGGTCGAGTCTCCGGCCCCCGCGCTGAATTGGCGAAGTAACTAGCGTCCGCGTTCGATAGGACGGGCGCGGGCACCTCCCGGTCTCCGCCGAGAACCGCATCGTCACGGCCGCGAGCGGATCGCGGCGGCTATGCCGGTCGCCGCGCGTCGCCGACGGCTGTGGGATCGCCGCCGCTACTGCCGTGACTCGGTCCCTGCCCAGGCATTGCAGCCGTTAGGGTAGTGCCCGTGACTCACTATGACGTCGTCGTCCTCGGGGCCGGTCCGGGCGGATACGTGGCCGCCATTCGTTGCGCGCAGCTCGGTCTGAACACCGCAATCGTCGAGCCGAAGTACTGGGGCGGCGTCTGCCTCAACGTCGGCTGCATTCCGTCCAAGGCGTTGCTGCGCAACGCCGAACTCGTGCACATCTTCACCAAGGACGCCAAGGCTTTCGGCATCAGCGGCGAGGCCACCTTCGACTACGGCGTCGCCTTCGACCGGAGCCGAAAGGTGGCCGAGGGGCGCGTCGCCGGGGTGCACTTCTTGATGAAGAAGAACAAGATCACCGAGATCCACGGCTACGGCAGGTTTACCGATGCCAACACGCTCTCGGTCGATCTCAACGACGGCGGTACCCAAGAGGTCACCTTCGACAGCGCCATCATCGCCACCGGTGCCAGCACCCGGCTGGTGCCCGGCACGTCGCTGTCGGCCAACGTCGTCACCTACGAGGAACAGATCCTGTCCCGGGAGTTGCCGAAGTCGATCATCATTGCCGGCGCCGGCGCCATCGGTATGGAGTTCGGCTATGTGCTCAAGAACTACGGCGTCGACGTGACCATCGTGGAATTTCTACCGCGGGCCTTGCCCAACGAAGACGCGGAGGTCTCCAAGGAGATCGAGAAGCAATTCAAGAAGCTGGGAGTCAAAATTCTCACCGGTACCAAGTGCGAGTCGATCACCGACAACGGCTCCGAGGTCACCGTGGTGGTCAGCAAGGACGGTAAATCCGAGGAGCTCAAGGCCGAGAAGGTATTGCAGGCCATCGGTTTTGCGCCCAATGTCGACGGCTACGGACTGGACAAGGCCGGCGTTGCGCTGACCGACCGCAAGGCCATCGGCATCACCGAGTACATGCAGACCAGTGTCGGTCACATCTACGCCATCGGCGATGTCACCGGCCAGCTGATGCTGGCCCATGTCGCCGAGGCCATGGGCGTGGTCGCGGCCGAAACCATCGCCGGCGCAGAGACTTTGGCGCTGGGTGACTACCGGATGTTGCCGCGGGCGACGTTCTGCCAACCTCAGGTCGCCAGCTTCGGACTCACCGAGGACCAGGCCCGCGCCGAGGGTTACGACGTTGTCGTGGCGAAATTCCCGTTCACCGCCAACGGCAAGGCCCACGGACTGGGCGACCCCAGCGGCTTCGTCAAACTGGTGGCCGACGCCAAACACGGCGAACTGCTGGGCGGGCACCTGATCGGCCACGACGTCTCCGAGCTGTTGCCCGAACTCACCCTGGCGCAGAAGTGGGATCTGACGGCCACCGAACTGGCCCGCAACGTCCACACACACCCGACCATGTCGGAGGCGCTGCAGGAGTGCTTCCACGGCCTGACCGGGCACATGATCAACTTCTGAGTCACCTCGATGATTCGCACCGAGACCCTCCTGGGCGGCATCGGCGGTGTGGCCACCGGCTATGTGCTGTGGCTGGTGGCCATTTCGATCGGCGAAGACGTCACCACGGTGAGTAGCTGGAGCGTGGCGGTGCTGCTGCTGTCGGGTGTGCTGGCCGTCTGCGCCGTGTTGGGCGGTCTGCTGCTGCGCTGGCGCAGCAACCACCTGTGGGCGGCCTTCGCGTTCGGCCTGCCGATTCTGCCGGTGGGGCTGACGTTGGCGGTGCTGGCCGACATCTATCTCTGAACCAGCTAGCGCGGGTTGTCCAACGGAATGTTGAGCGCCGTTATCGTCGCCGCGAGCCCGTCGTATTGGGTTGCGAGCATGCAGAATTCGATCAGCTGACGCTGTTTGAGGTGAGTCGCCAGCTGCTGCCAGGTTTCGGTGGTGATCGACCGGTCCTTGATCAACTCGTCGGTCGCCTTCAACAACGCCTGATGCCGGGCGCTGAGCACCTTCCGGGGCCCGTCGCCCTCCGGAACGTCCGGCCACGCGAAGATCGTGGCTTGTGTCTGCGCATCCAGCCCCGCGGCGCGCGCCATCCGGCGATGGTGTTGCAGCTCGTATTCGCACGATCGCAAATGCGCCACCCGCAGGATCACCAACTCGGTGTCGATTCGGGGCAGCCGACCGCGCAGCAGCCGGCCGCCGTAGATCAGCCAGGCCCAGAACAGCGACTGGCGGTAGCCCAGTGTGGTGAACAGATGCATCTCCGGTGCGCGGACCGCACGTGCTCCCAGCTTCGCCAGAACCCAGTTGATCGGACCCAGCTGGCGTAACCGGCCCGACGGGATGCGCGCGACCTGGTCCCCTGTCATGGCTGCTTGACCAGGTAGGGGGACACGGTACTGCGATGCTCGTCGAGGTCGAGCGCGCGGCCGAGCGCGGGAAAGGCCCGCTGCGGACAGTTGTCGCGTTCGCATACTCGGCAACCCGCGCCGATCGGGGTGGCGGTGTTCGGATCCCCGGACAAGTCGAGTCCTTCCGAGTAGACGAGTCGGTGCGCGTGGCGAAGTTCGCAACCCAGTCCGATCGCGAAGGTCTTGCCGGGCTGACCATACCGGGCGGCGCGTCGCTCCACGGTGCGGGCCACCCACATGTAGTTGCGGCCGTCGGGCATCTGGGCGATCTGCACCAGGATCTTGCCCGGATTGGCGAACGTCTCGTAGACGTTCCACAGCGGGCAGGTTCCGCCGCTGGAGGAGAAGTGAAAACCCGTGGCGGACTGGCGTTTCGACATGTTGCCGGCGCGGTCAACCCGGATGAAGGAGAATGGCACGCCGCGCATCGACGGCCGTTGCAGTGTCGACAGCCGGTGCGCGATGGTCTCGTAGCTCACCGAGTAGAACGCCGACAGGCGCTCGACGTCGTAGCGGAAATTCTCGGCGACATCGTGGAATTGACGGTAGGGCAGCACCGCGGCCGCCGCGAAGTAATTGGCCAGTCCCAGCCGGGCCAGGGTGCGTGACTCGTCGCTGGTGAACTTGCCCTCTTCAACCAGCGTGTCGATCAGGTCGCCGAACTCGAGGAAAGCCAGCTCGGCGGCCATCTTGAACAATTGCTGGCCGGGGGCGAGGTGATTGCTGATCTCCAGCGTCTTGGAAATGGGCTCGTAGCGGTGCAGCACGCCGTCGCCGAGGTCGATCCGCCTGTTGATGTGCACCCCGTGCACCTCGGTGAGTCGCCGGGTCAACTCGCGGCCCAGATCGCCGTGGTGCATCCGCATCTGGATCGTCAGGTCCTCGGCGGCGGTGTCCAGTTCGTGCAGGTAGTTCTGTCGCTGATAGAAGTAGTCGCGCACCTCTTCGTGCGGCATGGTGATCGACCCGGTGCCGCTGCCGTCGGAGAAGCGCTCCTCGGTGGCGGCGGCTAGCTGTGCGGTGGTGATCCGGTACCGCCGGTGCAGGTTGACCATCGCCCGCGCCAGGGCCGGATGTGCGCTGACCACCTCGGCGACTTCAGTCGGGTCGACGTCGATATCCAGGTCGCGGTCCATGGTGACCTCCCGCAACTCGGCGACCAGCCGGGTGTCGTCCTGGGAGGCGAAGAAGGTCGCGTCCACGCCGAACACCTCGGTGATCCGCAGCAGCACCGCCACGGTCAGCGGCCGGACGTCGTGCTCGATCTGGTTGAGGTAACTCGGCGAGATCTCCAGCATCTGAGCCAGCGCCGCCTGGCTGAACCCACGCTCGCTACGCAGCTGGCGGACCCGGGACCCGACGAACGTCTTGGACACTTCACCGAGCGTACCGGCTGTGCTAAGCCATCTTTCGCAGAGTTCGCATCTGGGCGGCCACCGGTGTTCCGATTGGTGTTTTCAAGGCGTCGTTGGCATGATTCGCATCAGGCTTTCAGGGTCAGCCTGGGGTTTGCATGAGGAGGGAACGGGGAGTAGCGCCGTGAGCCTGGACAAAGAACTGATGCCGGTACCGGACGGTCACCCCAGCGTGTTCGATCGCGAGTGGCCACTGCGGGTCGGCGACATCGACCGCACCGGCCGGTTGCGTCTGGACGCGGCGTGCCGGCATATCCAGGACATCGGCCAGGACCAGTTGCGCGAGATGGGCTTCGAGGAGACCCATCCGCTGTGGATAGTCCGCCGGACCATGGTGGACATGATCCGGCCGATCGAGTTCCAGGACATGCTGCGGTGCCGACGGTGGTGTTCGGGAACCTCCAACCGGTGGTGTGAGATGCGCGTTCGGATAGACGGACGCAAAGGCGGGCTGATCGAATCCGAAGCGTTCTGGATCCACGTCAACCGGGAAACCGAGATGCCGGCACGCATCGCCGACGACTTCCTCGCGGGCTTGCACAAGACAACGTCGGTTGACCGGCTGCGGTGGAAGGGCTATCTCAAGCCGGGCAGCCGTGATGACGCCACCGAAATCCACGAGTTCCCGGTCCGGGTCACCGACATCGACTTGTTCGACCACATGAACAACTCCGTGTACTGGAGCGTGATCGAGGACTACCTGGCCGGTCACACCGACCTGTTGGCCGGGCCGTTGCGGGTGACCATCGAGCACGAGGCGCCGGTGGCGCTCGGCGACAAGCTGGAGATCATCTCGCACGTTCATCCGCCCGGCTCGACCGAACAATTCGGTTCCGGACTGACTGACCGTACTGTTACAACGCTCACATATGCGGTTGGCGACGAGACCAAAGCCGTCGCAGCCATCTTCGCCCGCTAGCGTCGGCCCCTACCCGCAAATCCGCGCTTTGACCTGCGACTTTGCCGTTACTGGCGGGTAGGTTCTGTAACGGTTCAGTTGAGCGGCGACTTTGCAAAATTAGCAAGATCGCCCAAAGTCATTGCTGAACTTGGCAAATGAAATGGGTAGACCAGGTTAGCTGGCTGTGCCATGGTCGGATTAGCACACCAGTGAAGCTGAGCCTTCGGCACCGTCGCGATCGCGCCGTGGTCTCAGCAGTCCAGCAAATTGAGTGACCGTTAGGAGCAGTCCAATGTCTGTGGTTGGCACCCCGAAGAGCGCTGAGCAAATCCAGCACGATTGGGACCACAACCCCCGGTGGCAGGGCATCACCCGCACCTACACCCCCCAGGATGTCGTCGCCCTGCAGGGCCACGTCGTCGAGGAGCACACTCTCGCCCGTCGCGGCGCCGAGGTGCTCTGGGAGCAGCTGCACGAGATGGACTTCGTCAACGCGCTGGGCGCCTTGACCGGCAACATGGCCGTGCAGCAGGTGCGCGCCGGCCTGAAGGCCATCTACCTGTCGGGCTGGCAGGTCGCCGGTGACGCGAACCTGTCCGGCCACACCTACCCGGACCAGAGCCTGTACCCGGCCAACTCGGTGCCGCAGGTCGTCCGTCGCATCAACAACGCGCTGCTGCGCGCCGACGAAATCGCCAAGGTCGAGAACGACCGTTCCGTCGACAACTGGCTGGTGCCGATCGTCGCCGACGGTGAGGCGGGCTTCGGCGGCGCGCTCAACGTCTACGAGCTGCAGAAGGCCATGATCGCCGCGGGTGTGGCAGGCACCCACTGGGAGGACCAGCTGGCCTCGGAGAAGAAGTGCGGCCACCTCGGCGGCAAGGTGCTGATCCCCACCCAGCAGCACATCCGCACGCTGACCTCGGCGCGGCTGGCGGCCGATGTCGCCGGTGTTCCCACCGTCGTCATCGCGCGGACCGACGCCGAGGCGGCCACGCTGATCACCTCCGACGTCGACGAGCGTGACCGCCCGTTCATCACCGGCGAGCGCACCGCCGAGGGCTTCTACCGGATCAAGAACGGCCTGGAGCCCTGCATCGCCCGTGCCAAGGCCTACGCGCCGTTCTCCGACCTGATCTGGATGGAGACCGGTACCCCGGACCTGGAGCTGGCCAAGAAGTTCGCCGAGGGTGTCAAGGCCGAATACCCCGACCAGCTGCTGGCCTACAACTGCTCGCCGTCGTTCAACTGGCGCAAGCACCTCGACGACGCCACCATCGCCAAGTTCCAGAAGGAGCTGGGTGCGATGGGCTTCAAGTTCCAGTTCATCACCCTGGCCGGCTTCCACGCGCTCAACTACTCGATGTTCGACCTGGCCTACGGCTACGCCCGCAACCAGATGAGCGCCTATGTCGAGCTGCAGGAGCGCGAGTTCGCCGCCGAGGAGCGCGGCTACACCGCCACCAAGCACCAGCGCGAGGTCGGTGCCGGCTACTTCGACCGGATCGCCACCACGGTGGACCCGACGTCGTCGACCACGGCGCTGGCCGGTTCGACCGAAGAGGGCCAGTTTCACTGAGCTGGCCGAGCAGCCGCAGACTCGCACTTCTGCTGCGCAGTTGATGCGAGTCTGCGACTGCTCGCGGGCGAAGTTGACAGCGTAGGCCCTGCCCAGCCAACCTGGGCGGGGCCTACTGCGGTGCAGGACAATCCGATTCGGAAGAGGTAACAGTGAGTGACGCAGCGATTCAGCGGGTAGGGGTGATCGGGGCCGGACAGATGGGGTCCGGAATCGCCGAGGTCTCGGTCCGCGCGGGCGTCGAAGTGACGGTGTTCGAAACGAACGAGGCGCTGGTCACGGCAGGACGCAACCGCATCGTGAAATCGCTGGAGCGAGGCGTCAGCGCGGGCAAGGTGACAGAGCGCGAGCGGGACCGCGCGCTGAGCAACCTCACCTTCACCACCGACCTGAACGACCTGGCCGACCGGCAGCTGGTGATCGAGGCCGTGGTCGAAGACGAAGCCGTCAAGGCCGCGATCTTCGCCGAACTCGACCGAGTCGTCAGCGATCCCGACGCGGTGCTGGCGTCCAACACCTCCAGCATCCCGGTCATGAGAATTGCCGCGGCCACCAAGAACCCTCAGCGGGTCTTGGGTCTGCACTTCTTCAATCCGGTCCCGGTGCTGCCGCTGGTCGAGTTGGTCACCACCCTGGTCACCGACGAGGCCGCTGCCGCGCGCACCGAGGAGTTCGCCGGCACCGTCCTGGGCAAGCAGGTGGTGCGCTGCTCCGACCGATCCGGTTTCGTGGTGAACGCCCTTTTGGTGCCGTATCTGTTGTCGGCGATCCGGATGGTCGAAGCCGGGTTCGCCACGGTCGAAGATGTCGACAAGGCCGTCGTCGCCGGGCTGTCGCATCCGATGGGACCGTTGCGCTTGTCCGACCTCGTCGGCCTCGACACGCTCAAACTGATCGCGGACAAGATGTTCGAGGAGTTCAAGGAGCCGCTGTACGGACCGCCGCCGCTGTTGCTGCGGATGGTCGAGGCCGGCCAGCTGGGAAAGAAATCCGGTCGCGGTTTCTACACGTACTAAAAGAGCGCGTCGGCTACTTCTCCAACGTGAACTGGTTGACGTCGGTGTAGCCCTCGCGGAACAGTTTCGCGCAACCCGTGAGGTACTTCATGTAGCGGTCGTAGACCTTCTCGGACTGGATCGCGATCGCCTTCTCCCTATTGGCTTCCAACGCCGCTGCCCAGGTGTCCAGTGTCTTCGCGTAGTGCAGCTGCAACGACTGAACCCGGGTGACTTTGAAACCGGCCGTGGTGGCGTGCTCTTCGACCGTTGGGATCGTTGGCAGCCAGCCGCCGGGGAAGATCTCAGCCAGGATGAATTGAGTGAAGTGCACGATTTCGTGGGTCAGGGTCAACCCCTGCGCTCGGGCGTCTTTGAAGGTGGGACGAGCGATGGTGTGCAGCAGCATCACGCCGTCGGAGGGCAGTACGTTGTAGGCCATCTTGAAAAAGCGTGGGTAGCGCTGACGACCGAAGTGCTCGAAAGCGCCGATCGAGACGATCCGGTCGACCGGATCGTGGAATTTTTCCCAACCTTCCAGCAAAACCCGCCTGGTGCGGGGGGTGTCCAACTTGTCGAACATCTGTTGGACGTGGGCCGCCTGGTTTTCGGACAATGTCAGGCCGACGACGTTGACGTCGTACTTTTCGATGGCTCGCCGCATGGTCGCGCCCCAGCCGCAGCCGATGTCCAACAACGTCATCCCCGGCTCGAGCTTGAGCTTTCCCAGCGACAGATCGATTTTTGCCAGCTGCGCCTCTTCCAGCGTCATGTCATCGCGCTCGAAGTATGCGCAGCTGTAGGTCTGGGTCGGGTCCAGAAACAGCCGGAAGAAGTCGTCGGACAGGTCGTAGTGGGCTTGTACGTTTCCGAAATGCGGCGTGAGCTGCACGGACATAGCGGTCGGGCCTTTCTGCTTCGCAGGGCGTGGCTCAGCGCACCCTGGTCTCCCCCCGGGATGCCCCTCAAGCATGTTAGCCGTTGCGAACGGCCTGCAACGGCCGCGGCAGCCGCTACCGGGCCCGCACCGCTACCTCCAACCGCGCCCCCGCCCTGGCGGGGCAGCCTATTCCACGGGTCGCCGTGGTGGCACGATCGGCGTTGGATGCGGCTGCTCGCGGAACTTTTCCAGCGACCCGCCGGCCTCCACGATCCCACACAACGCACTCCAGCTCAGCATCGTCAGATAGTCGATGAGCTCGTCGCTGGTCATCCGCGGCGCTGACATCCAGGAGTGGGTGGCCAACTGAACGCCGCCGACAATCAGATATGCCCACGGTTCCACCCCGCCGGTGTCCATGCCGACCTCCTGCATGCGGCGGCGCAGCATCACCGCGATCATGCGGGCAATGATCCGTTCGGAGTCGGCGATCACCTTGCTCTTGCTGGCCGAGCTATTGGCCATCACGAACCGGTACGGCTCGGGTTCGGACGCCACCGTTTCCACATAAACCCGGATGACTTCGCGGGTCAGCTCGTAGCCGTCGAGGTTGGATGACAGCGCCGCGGCCATATTCGGAATCAACGTAATCTGTGCGAACCGCATCATCACCGCGGTCGTCAGGTCATTCTTGTCGACAAAGTAGCGGTAGAGCACCGTCTTGGAAACACCGATCTCCGCCGCGATCTCGTCCATGCTCAGGAAGCGGCCGCGGACCCGAATGGCCTCGATGGTGCCGTCAACGAGTTCGTTGCGGCGCTCCACCTTGTGCTGGTGCCAGCGCCGCTTGCGCCCATCCGTCTTGCCCGCCACGGCCGGGATATGCTCTGTCACTCTCCGCCGATTCCATTCACTAGACGCAGTCGATACTACGGCGTGCGGTAGCTGATATGACTGATCGGTCACCCGGTGCGTGCAGCCTGCGAAGAGTGCCGTCACACTAGCTGGTCACCGCGATAGCGGATGATGGTGTGGTGGCACACAGAGTCGACGCGCCGGGTTCGCCGCCGAGGCTTGAAGTGGGCACGCCGCCGGCCGGGATGCGCCGGCCGTCCCTGGCTGAGTCGTTCGCCGGAGCCGATCCGAAGGCGGACGCCGAGCGCCGGCGGGCGCTGCGGCGGATGAAATTGGTGGCGTTGAGTTTTCTGCTCGGCGCCACGGTGGTGTTCCTCGTCTGCAGGTGGGCGCAGGCGGACGGCGCCGCACCGCTGTGGGTTGGCTACGTGGGCGCGGCCGCGGAGGCCGGAATGGTGGGCGCACTGGCCGACTGGTTCGCCGTCACTGCGTTGTTCAAGCATCCGTTGGGCATTCCGATCCCACATACCGCCATCATCAGGCGCAAGAAAGACCAGCTGGGTGAGGGCCTGGGCACCTTCGTCCGGGAGAACTTCCTGTCCGGACCGGTGGTGGAGACCAAACTGCGCGACGCGCAAGTGCCCAGCCGGCTGGGAAAGTGGCTGTCGGATCCCGTGCACGCCCGTCGGGTGGCGGCCGAGACGGCCACGGTGCTGCGGGTACTGGTGGAGCTGCTCAACGACGACGAGATCCACCAGCTGATCGACCGCATGATCATGCGCCGCATCGCCGAGCCGCAGTGGGGCCCACCGGTGGGACGGATGCTGCAGACGGTGCTGTCTGAGAACCGGCAGGAGGCGCTGATCCAGCTGCTGGCCGACCGCGCATTTCAGTGGTCGCTGAACGCCGGGGTGGTTATTCAGCGGGTCGTGGAACGCGATTCGCCGACCTGGTCGCCACGATTCATCGACCATCTGGTGGGCGACCGCATCCATCGTGAATTGATGGACTTCACCGACAAGGTCCGCCGAAATCCTGATCACGAACTTCGCCGGTCGGCGACCCGGTTTCTGTTCGAGTTCGCCGACGACCTGCAAAACGACCCGGCCACCATCGCGCGCGCCGATGCGGTCAAAGAGCAGCTGATGGCGCGCGATGAGGTCGCCAACGCCGCCGCAGCGGCGTGGAAGACGCTCAAACGGCTGGTGCTCGAGGGCGTCGACGACCCGTCCAGCAGCTTGCGCACCCGGATCGCCGACACGGTGATCCGGATCGGCGAATCACTGCGCGACGACGCCGAGTTGCGCGACAAGGTCGACGACTGGATGGTTCGGGCCGCCCAACACCTGGTTTCGCAATATGGGGTGGAGATCACAGCGATCATTACCGACACGATTGAACGTTGGGATGCGGAGGAAGCCAGTCGGCGAATCGAATTACATGTGGGGCGCGACCTGCAATTTATTCGGATCAACGGGACCGTGGTAGGCGCGCTGGCGGGACTGGCCATCTACGCCATCGCTCAGCTGTTCTTCTAGGTGCTAACAAGCGCTTGCAAAAGCAAGCACCTGTCCGTACCCTGAGTGCGTCAAGATCAAACAGCAGGTAAGGAGCACACCCATGCCGCCGGAGGAGAAGTTCGGCGCGAAGGTGTCCAGTGTGACTTCCAGAGCCTCCGACATCGGCAGCTTCATCCGGACACAACGCGAAACGGCACAGGTCTCGATGCGGCAACTCGCCGAACGGTCCGGTGTCAGCAATCCGTACCTGAGCCAGGTCGAGCGTGGCCTGCGTAAGCCGTCGGCAGACGTCCTGGCCCAGATCGCAAAGGCGCTACGGGTTTCCGCCGAGGTTCTTTACGTGCGGGCCGGGATTCTCGAGCCCAGCGAGACCAGCCAAGTTCGTGACGCCATCATCACCGACACGGCGATCACCGAGCGTCAAAAGCAGATTCTGCTGGATATCTACGCCGCATTCACCCATCAGAACGAATCCACCCGTGAGGAGTGTTCGAGCCCATCCGACATTGACGAATGATCAGCGTGTCGGCCGTCAGATCCGACGTCAGGTGAGGTCTAGATCGACGGCCGCCGGGCAACACAAGAGGGACGGGGAATTCTGTTTCAGGCCAGCCGCCTGAGCGACCCGATTACGCGGCCCGGACGACGAACTCGATCACCAACCCGACCCGACACATCAGGAGGTCTTCAGCAAGTCGCGTGCCAGGTCAATCCGCGGGTCTTGACTACTCCGCCAGAGGAGCCGACGCTTGCTCCAACTTCATATCACGATGCAATAACACCAATAATGAAACAATTGATGAAAGGAAATACCATGGCTGAAAACCCGAACATCGAGGACCTGCGGGCTCCGTTGCTCGCCGCGCTTGGTGCCGCGGATCTGGCTCTGGCCACCGTCAACGACTTGATCGCCAACCTGCGCGAGCGTGCCGAAGAGACCCGCACCGACACCCGTACCCGCGTTGAGGCCCGCGTCGAGGAGAGTCGCGCCCGCCTGACCAAGCTGCAGGAGGACCTTCCCGAGCAGTTCAGCGAACTCCGCGAGCGTTTCACCGCCGAGGAGCTGCGCAAGGCTGCCGAGGGTTACCTCGAGGCTGCCACCAACCGGTACAACGAACTGGTCCAGCGCGGCGAGGCCGCTCTTGAGCGGCTGCGCAGCCAGCCGGTCTTCGAGGACGCGTCGGCGCGTGCCGAGGGCTACGTGGACCAGGCCGTCGAGCTGACCCAGGAGGCGCTGGGCACCGTCGCTTCGCAGACCCGCGCCGTCGGTGAGCGTGCCGCCAAGCTGGTCGGCATCGAGCTGCCGAAGAAGGCGGAGTCCGGTAAGAAGGCTCCGGCCAAGAAGGCCCCGGCTGCGGCCAAGAAGGCGGCGCCGGCCAAGAAGGCGCCTGCCAAGAAGGCGCCGGCCAAGAAGGTCACCCAAAAGTAAGCCGGCGACCCTCGACTCGACTCCGAGTCGCCCCGTTGGGCGACTCGGAGTCGACGTTTTGGGCGCTGCCCGCATACTCTTTAAGCGTGAGCCACCTTGTGGGTACCGTCATGTTGGTCTTGCAGATCGCCGTCCTGGTGACGGCGGTGTATGCGTTTGTGCATGCGGCGCTGCAGCGGCCAGACGCCTATACCGCCGCAGACAAGCTGACCAAGCCGGTGTGGTTGGTGATCCTTGGGGCGGCGGTGGCGCTGACATCCATCCTCGGTTTCGTCTTCGGCGTGCTCGGGATGGCAATTGCCGCATGCGCGGCCGGCGTCTATCTGGTCGACGTGCGGCCCAAGCTTCTGGAAATTCAGGGTAAGTCCCGCTGACCGGATGAAAGCCCTGGTGGCCGCGCCGGCAGCGGTGCTTGTCGGCATGCTGTGCGCTGTTCCCGCCGAAGCCGGCTCCGGTAGCGGCGTCGCCGACCCGTCAGGCCCGGTATATTCGCCGCCGTTCGTCGACCACACCCAGTGGGCATATTCGGGGCGCCTGAGCAGCCTGCGGGTCTACCCGACGCCATCCGGGCGCGCGGCTTCCCGCGACCCCGGCAGCAGCGCCGCAGCCGCCGACGAGGCCTGGGCGGAGGTACTCGGCCTGGCCCCCGACGCCGACACACCCGGCATGCGGGCGCAGTTCGACTGTCACTGGCAGCTAGCCGAGGCCGCTGAACCCGGGAAGATCAGCTGGAATCTCGAGCCGTGGCGCCCGGTCGTCGACGACGAGCAGATGCTTGCCTCCCGGTGTAACCCGGGTGGCGCCGAAGAGCAGTTCTGATGCCGAGCCCGCCGACCCGACGTCAGCTGGCGGCGGTGGTCGACCACACGCTGCTCAAGCCCGAGGCGACGGTGGCCGATGTGACGACGCTGGTCGCCGAGGCGGCGGAGCTGGGCGTCTACGCGGTATGCGTCTCGCCGTCGATGGTGCCGGCCGCGCGCACCGCGCTCGGCGCCGGTGGCGTGCGGATCGCCGCGGTGACGGGTTTCCCGTCGGGCAAGCACCTGTCGGCGGTCAAGGCGCACGAGGCGGCGCAGGCCGTCGTGTCGGGGGCAGCCGAGATCGACATGGTGATCGACATCGGCGCTGCGCTGGCCGGAAACCTGGATGCGGTGCGGACGGACATCGAGGCGGTGCGCGACGCGACGGCCGGGGCCGTGCTGAAGGTAATCGTCGAGTCGGCGGTGCTGTTGGACCGGGCGGGGGAACACCTGCTGAGAGCCGTATGTCGGGTCGCCGAAGGCGCCGGCGGCGACTTTGTCAAGACGTCGACGGGCTTTCATCCCGCGGGCGGGGCGACGGTGGCCGCCGTCGCACTGATGGCCGACACCGTCGGCGATCGGCTGGGGGTCAAGGCCAGTGGCGGCATCCGCACCGCCGCCGACGCCGTCGCCATGCTGCAGGCCGGCGCCACCCGACTCGGCCTGTCCGCAACCCGTTCGGTTCTCGATGGGCTCAGCCCCGACTGACGGGCCTCAGAGGTTGGCGAAACAGGGATCCTGCTCGCCGCCGGCGGGGATGGTGGCGTTGCGGGTCGAGAGGTGAGCAACCACACCGGTATCGGTGACCTGCACACTGTCCCAATGAATGCCCAACGGGAAATCTTTGGTCAGCTTGCTGAAAAAGTCGTCGATCATCGATTGCACTGACTCCTTGGGCAGCGTGAAGCCCAGCGCGTTGAACGTGACAATCGGCAGTTGCAGTCCGGATCCGGTCACCTGCGGCTTGACCACGATGTTGTCGAGGAAGCCCTTCATTTCGACTGTGCCGTCTCTGGGATGGGTCGTCACGGTGTTGGAAACGAATGGACCCAGCACCGGTATCGCATTCTGGAACGATTCCTTGATGCCCACAGACGTCCACGTGACGGTGGCATCGAGCGCACCCACAGTGCCCTGGGAGTTGGGGGTGTCTCTGAGCTGGACGTCTCTAATGCTGATTTGCAGCTTCATGCCCTTGGCATCGCGAACCTGGTTGCCCGCTGTCTCCGCCGTGATGTTGGTGAAGTGCTTGGTCGCGAGCTGCCACAAGACCAACGGGGCCACACCGAAAGAAGCGCTGGCCTTGTCCTTGACCTCGCACGCCACCGCTTCGGCAATCTTGGTGTTTGCTTCGTGGCGGACGTACAGCTCGGCTCCGATCAGCCCCGCGACGACCAGCGAGAACACGATGATCAGGATGAGGAAGATCGACAACGGGTCCCGACGCCAGCGGCGTTTCCGTTTAGGCGCTCCCGATTCGGCGTCGTCTTGCGGCTTGGCAATCGGAGTGGTCCTGGCGGCGGCCCCGGCCGCCGGCGGTGGCCCGGGTCGCTGTGCATCGGCGTTGGCGGCAGCCAAGTGCTCCGTCGGCTGGGTTGTCTGGCCGGCACCGGGTCCGGCTTGAGTGGCCGGATCCTGGGCAGGGGCGCCGGGCCCGCCGGGACGCAATTGTCCGCCGGAGGGATCTGTGGGCGCTGGAGGCCGGCCAAGGGAACCTGGATTGCTGGGACGCGACCATGTCGACGGGCCCTCGTTGGGTGGCCCTTGCGGGTTCGTCACCTAAGCGATTGTGCCCTATCCATGTGAACGAAGTCTGAATGGTTGCGCAGCACGGCGATACTGTCGCGGGCTGCGGTCACGTTCTCGACATCGATATCGGCGACCAGGAGCTGCGGCTCGGCTCCGGCCGACACCAGCACCTGCCCTAACGGCGAAGCCACCAGGCTGCCACCCACGCCGGTGGGCGCACCCGAGCTGGTGAGCGTGCCGCCGGGGTCGGCCTGACCGGCCGCGGCGACATAGCTCGTGGAGTCCAGCGCCCTGGCCCGGGCCAGCAAGGTCCACTGGTCGAGTTTGCCGGAACCCGAACCCCAGGATGCGCACACGACGATCAGCGAAGCGCCGCGCCGGGCCAGCTCGGTGTAGAGCTCGGGGAAACGGATGTCGTAACAAACGGTCAAACCGACCCGCACGTCGTTGACGGTGATCACCACCGGCTCGTGTCCCGGGGCGACGGTACGCGACTCGGCAAAGCCGAACGCGTCGTAAAGATGAATCTTGTGGTAGTGCGCGTCGGGCTCATTCGGCGTCCCCGGACCTGCTGCGACCACGGTGTTCATCACCCGCCCGTCGTCGGCTGGGGTGAACATGCCCGCGACCACGGTGATGCCGGCCTCGGTCGCGATCCGCCGCACACCGTTGGCCCAGGGGCCGTCGAGGGGCTCGGCGATCGGCGCCAGGGGCACACCGAACCGGCACATCGTCGCTTCGGGAAACACCACCAGCTCGGCGCCGGCGTCGACAGCCCGGTTAGCGTACTCACGCACCAGGAGCAGGTTCGCTGCCGGGTCGGTGCCGCTGAGGATTTGCGCCAACGCGATCCGCATACTGGTCAGCTTAGGAGCCGCCGACACTCACGCTGGTATGGCTAGGCGTTGTTGGCGATCCATTGCGTGGTGAAGCGTTGCTCCAGCGTCACCAGCTGACGCAGTTCGGTGCCGATGATGCTCTCCAGCTTGCCGCCGATCAGCGGAATACGTACCTGGATGGTGACCTGCAGCGACAACCGGGCGCCGCCGGAGTCGGCGTTGGGAGCCAGCACGGCGGTGCCCCATAGGTTGGCCGGCGCGTCCACGATCGATCCGGCGATGGATGCCGTGGCGACGCCGTCGGTCACCGGACTCCACATTTCCTCGCGCCGCACACAAAGGTCGCCCCGATGCAACTGGGTGACCAAACCCGGGAGGTTGTGCCGGTGCACGGTCTGCAGCGTGACCACTTCGATGGTGCCCTCGCCGCCGGACTGACCACCTACGCGCATCGAGTGCAGGGTCGCAACGTCGACCGGGGTCTCGGCCAGCCTGGCCCGCCAGTACTCCTCATCGTGGAAAACCCGGTGAACTTCTTCGACGCTGCCTTCGTAGTCGGCCGACATGTCGAATGAACGCGGCATAGCTGGTCAGGCTACCGTTACGGGCCGTGATTGGTTCACGCTTTGCCGGCGCGCGAGTCGAGGAGTCGGTGCCGCTGGCTCCCTTGACGACGTTGCGGGTAGGGCCCGTCGCGCGGCGCGTAATCACCTGCGCCACCGGCGATCAGGTGGTAGCGGTGCTGCGCCAGCTGGACGCCGAGGTCCGAGCCGAAAGCAGTGAGCCGGTGCTGGTGTTTGCTGGTGGATCCAATGTGGTGATCGGCGATACCGTGGCCGACCTGACCGTGGTGCGGCTGGCCAATACCGGCATCACCGTCGACGGCAACCTGGTGCGCGCCGAGGCGGGCGCGGTGTGGGACGACGTGGTGCTCACGGCCATCGACCACGGTCTGGGCGGGTTGGAATGCCTGTCGGGGATACCCGGATCGGCCGGTGCGACACCGGTGCAGAACGTCGGGGCATACGGCGTGGAAGTCTCCGACGTCATCAGCCGGGTACGGCTGTTGGACCGCAGCAGTGGCCAGGTGCACTGGGTACCGGCCGCCACGCTGGGCTTCGGCTACCGCACCAGCGTGCTCAAGCAGGCTGACGGGCTGCGGTTGCCGGCCGTGGTGCTGGAGGTGGAATTCGCGCTGGATGCCTCGGGCCGCAGCGCGCCGTTGCGCTACGACGAACTGACGGCGGCGCTGGGAGCGGCCAGCGGCGAGCGTGCCGACCCGCAAACCGTCCGCGCGGCCGTCCTGGCACTGCGGGCGCGCAAGGGCATGGTGCTCGACGCGACCGACCATGACACCTGGAGCGCGGGGTCGTTTTTCACCAATCCGGTGGTCGCACCGGACGTCTACGAACGGCTGGCGGCGGCGGTGGACGGCCCGGTGCCGCACTATCCGGCGCCTGGCGGTGTCAAGCTGGCCGCGGGCTGGCTGGTCGAGCACGCCGGCTTCGGCAAGGGCTATCCGGATCCGGCCCTCACCGGGGAGGCCGCCCCGTGCCGGCTGTCCACCAAGCACACGCTGGCGCTGACCAACCGGGGCACCGCGACGGCGGCCGACGTGATGCTACTGGCCCGCACGGTACGTGACGGTGTGCGTGATGTGTTTGGTATCACATTGCAACCCGAGCCGATCCTGATCGGTTGCCGGTTATAGCTGCTAGTTTCGTGTCCGATACGCTCGCCGCGCCGTCGCCTCGGCCGGTTCGCCGGCGCTTGCAGCCGGTTATGGACGGTTTGGCCCGGTATCTTTGATTTCCGTGACCACCTCCAACTTGCCCCAAAGTCCAGGGCCGATCAACCGGCGCATGGCTTTGATGGCTCTGGGGGCCGGGGTGCTAGCGCCCAATGTGCTGGCCGCCTGCGCGGGCGGGGTCACCAGGCAATCCGAGAAGAAGCCGCCGGCTGCGCCCCATCTGACATTCCGGCCGGCCGACGCCGCCGACGACGTGTTGCCGATCGCCCCGATCAGCGTCGAGGTCGGCGACGGCTGGTTCCAGCGAGTAGCGCTGACCAACCCGTCCGGCAAGCTCGTTGCCGGCACCTACAACCAGGACCGCACGGTGTACACCATCACCGAGCCGCTGGGCTACGACACCACCTACAGCTGGAGCGGCGCGGCCGTCGGCCATGACGGCAAGGCGGTTCCGCTCGCCGGCAAATTCACCACCGTCACGCCCAAGAAGAAGATCGACGGCGGCTTCCAGTTGGCCGACGGTCAGACCGTCGGGATCGCGGCGCCGATCATCATCCAGTTCGACGCGCCGATCAGCGACAAGGCTTCCGTCGAGCGGGCGCTCACGGTGAATACCAACCCACCCGTCGAGGGCAGCTGGGCCTGGCTGCCGGACGAGGCGAAGGGCGCTCGGGTGCACTGGCGTCCCCGCGAGTACTATCCGGCGGGCACCACCGTCAACGTCGACGCGAAGCTGTACGGGCTGCCGTTCGGCGACGGCGCGTATGGCGCGCAGGATTTCTCGTTGAACATCCAGATCGGCCGGCGGCAGGTGGTCAAGGCCGAAGTCACCTCGCACCGCATCCAGGTCGTCACCGACGAGGGCGTCATCATGGACTTCCCGTGCAGCTACGGCGAAGCCGACAAGGCGCGCAACGTCACTCGCAACGGGATCCACGTGGTGACCGAGAAATACGCGGACTTCTACATGTCCAACCCGGCGGCCGGCTATAGCAACGTGCACGAACGCTGGGCTGTGCGCATCTCCAACAACGGCGAGTTCATTCACGCGAACCCGGCCAGCGCGGGCGCGCAGGGCAACAGCAACGTCACCAACGGCTGCATCAACCTGTCGACCGGCGACGCCGAGCAGTACTTCCACACCGCGATCTACGGTGACCCGGTCGAGGTGACCGGCAGCTCGATCCAGCTGTCCTACGCCGACGGCGACATCTGGGACTGGGCCGTGGACTGGGACACCTGGGTATCGATGTCGGCGTTGCCCCGCCCGACCTCACGCCCCCCGGGGACACAGATCCCGGTCACCGCGCCGGCCACGCCGTCCACCGCGCCCAGCTTGTCCGGCACGCCGGAACCTAGCGCGGGTCCGGGTGGTTAGCCCGGCGCGTCGCTGAGGCCTGATCGCGCGGCCGGATGATGATCTGGTCCAGATTGACGTGCGACGGCCGCGAGGCCACAAACCCGATCACCTCGGCGATGTCTGCGGCCACCAGCGGCGTCATGCCGGAGTAGACGGCGTCCGCGCGTTGCTGGTCACCGTCGAAGCGGACCAGCGAGAACTCCGTCTCCACCGCGCCGGGGGCGATCTCGGTGAGCCGGACCGGCTTTCCCAGCAGCTCCCCCCGTAACGTGCGGTGCAACGCGCCTTGGGCGTGCTTGGCCGCCGTGTAGCCGGCGCCGCCGTCGTAAACCTCAAGTGCCGCAATGGAAGTGACGGTGACAATCAGGCCGTCGCCCGATTCGATCAACTTGGGCAACAGTGCGCGGGTCACTCGCAGCGTGCCCAGCACATTCGTCTCCCACATCCAACGCCAGTGTTGCAGGTCGGCGTCGGCGACGAGCTCCAGGCCCTTTGCGCCACCGGCGTTGTTGACCAATACGTCGACCCGGCTCAGTCCCGCCGCCAGCACCGCCACGGCCTTGTCGTCCGTGATGTCGGCCACAACCGCGGTGCCGCCGATCTGGTCCGCCAGGTCGCTGATCCGGTCCGCGCGACGTGCCACCGTGACCACGTGAAACCCTTGTGCCGCAAGGGTTTTTGCGGTTGCTTCGCCAATACCGGAGCTGGCGCCGGTAACCACCGCAACCCGGTTCGGCGCGTCGGGAGTCGTCATCGGGACCACTCTAATAAACGTGCTAAATTCTCGGTGTGTACTGCAGCACCTGGTTCAACACGACGACCGCGCGTCTTTGCGCGGGCGCCTGTTGTTGCCGCGTACTTTGTCGCGCCTGACTCACGTCAGCAGGCGTGGCCAAGAACCCGGTCAGTTGAACTCGGAATAAGGACGCCAGTGCACTCGACAACTCTCACCACCCATCGCCCCGCCCGTGGTGGCCGGACACGGCCGTACCGACAGGTGGTGCCGCCATCGCTGCACCTGGCCGACTCCGCGGCCGCATCCGTCTTCCGGGCCGTGCGGTTACGTGGCCCCGTCGGCCGCGACGTCATCGCGAGTGTCACCTCGCTGAGCATCGCGACAGTGAATCGCCAGGTCATTGCGCTACTCGAGGCCGGTCTGCTGCGTGAGCGCGCCGACTTGGCGGTCTCCGGGGCGATCGGGCGTCCCCGGGTCCCGGTGGAGGTCAACCACGAGCCGTTCGTGACGCTGGGCATCCACATCGGTGCGCGCACGACCAGCATCGTGGCCGCCGACCTGTTCGGTCGTACCCTCGACGCGGTCGAGACGCCGACACCGCTCAGTCCCGCGGGCGCAGCGCTCGGGTCACTGGCCGACAGTGCCTGCCGCTACCTGAGGCGCTGGCATCGGCGGCGGGCGCTGTGGGTCGGAGTGGCGATCGGTGGCACCGTCGACGGCGCGACCGGCCACGTCGATCACCCCCGGCTGGGCTGGCAGCGGGCACCGGTCGGGCCGGTGCTGGCCGACGCGCTGGGCCTTCCCGTTTCGGTGGCATCCCACGTGGATGCGATGGCAGGTGCCGAGTTGCTGCTGGGGATGCGACGGTTCGCGCCGGGCTCGTCGACCAGCCTGTACGTCTATGCCCGCGAGACCGTGGGGTATGCGCTGGTGATCGACGGGCGGGTGCATTGCCCGGCCAGCGGGCCCGGAACCATCGCGGGCCTGCCGGCCCGCTCCGAGCTGCTCGGCGGCACCGGACAGCTCGAGTCCACCGTCAGCGACGAGGCGGTGTTGGTGGCCGCGCGCCGGCTCCGGATCCTTCCAGCCGCCTCGGCTACCCGCACCAATGGCTCGAGCGGCGCCGTCACCGACCTGCTCCGCGCGGCACGAGCCGGTAACCAACAGGCCAGCGATCTATTGGCGGAGCGGGCCCGGGGGCTCGGCGAATCGGTCGCGCTGCTACGCGACCTGCTCAACCCCGACGAACTAGTGGTGGGTGGCCAGGCGTTCACCGAGTACCCGGAAGGGATGGAGCAGGTAGAGAAGGCCTTCGCCGCATGCTCGGTGCTGCCGCCGCGGGACATCCGGGTCACGGCATTCGGCAACCGAGTGCAAGAAGCCGGGGCCGGCATCGTGTCGCTGGGCGGGCTCTACGCCGACCCGTTGGGCGCGATGCGTCGTGCCGGGGCACTGGACACCCGGCTGCCGGATACCGAGCCGGGGGCCCTCGCCTAGTGCGGCTTATGCCCGTGCGTGGGCCTGGCTCCGGAACGCGTGCTGTAAAGATGACAGTGTGCGCCACAGCGACAGTCCCCGGCTAGGCGGAGACGTAGATCCACGCCGGGTCGCCCTGCTGGCGGTGCATACCTCGCCGCTGGCCCAGCCGGGCACCGGCGATGCCGGTGGAATGAACGTCTACGTGCTGCAAAGCGCGCTGCACCTGGCCCGTCGGGGTATCGAGGTGGAGATCTTCACCCGGGCCACCGCTTCGACGGATCCACCGGTGGTGCAGGTGGCACCGGGCGTGCTCGTGCGCAACGTGGTAGCCGGGCCCTTCGAGGGTCTGGACAAATACGACCTGCCCACCCAGTTGTGCGCGTTCGCGGCCGGGGTGCTGCGCGCCGAAGCCGCCCACGAACCGGGCTACTACGACATCGTGCACTCGCACTACTGGCTGTCCGGGCAGGTCGGCTGGCTGGCCCGCGATCGTTGGGCGGTGCCGTTGGTGCACACCGCTCACACGCTGGCGGTGGTGAAGAATGCGGCGCTGGCCGCCGGTGACGCCCCCGAGCCGCCGCTGCGCATGGTCGGCGAACAGCAGGTTGTCGACGAGGCGGACCGGCTCATCGTCAACACCGAAGATGAAGCCCAACAACTGATTTCGATCCATCATGCAGATCCGGCGCGCGTTGACGTCGTTCACCCCGGTGTCGACCTTGACGTGTTCTCACCGGGCGACCGGCGGGCGGCGCGGGCCGCTCTGGGGTTGCCGCTAGACGGGCAGGTGGTGGCCTTCGTCGGACGGATCCAGCCGCTGAAGGCACCCGACATCGTGCTGCGCGCCGTCGCCAAGCTCCAGGGAGTGCGCGTCGTCGTCGCCGGCGGGCCGTCGGGCAGTGGATTGGCCGCGCCGGAGGGACTGGCGCAGCTGGCCGGCGAACTCGGTATCGCGCAGCGAGTGACGTTCCTGCCGCCACAGTCTCGCACGGATCTGGCGACCGTGTTCCACGCCGCCGACCTGGTCGCGGTGCCGAGCTATTCGGAGTCGTTCGGTCTGGTGGCCATCGAAGCGCAGGCCTGCGGTACGCCGGTGGTGGCGGCGGCGGTTGGGGGGCTGCCGGTCGCGGTGCGCGACGGGATCACCGGCATCCTGGTAGCCGGGCACGACGTGGACCGGTGGGCCGACGCGATCGGCCAGCTGCTGCGTCGCCGTGCCGGCCCGCCGGGCTGGGCGATGAGTCGCGCAGCAGCCCAGCACGCGGCCGGGTTCTCGTGGGACCACACCACCGACGCGCTGCTGGCCAGTTACCGGCGGGCGATCGGTGACTTCACCGCGGGGCGCCGGCACCGGGTGCGTGACCTGGTTGCGGCGCGCAAACCGCGCCGCTGGACGGCTCGTCGCGGGGTGGGCGCGTGACATCCGATGCCGCCGAGACCGTCGCGCAAGTGATCGAACAGGCGCTGCAGGCCAGCCGGCTGAACTACTCGCGACATCCCGGCGCGCATGGCGGGCCGGCGGGTCTCGTCGTGGAGTTGCCGGGTGAGCGCAAGCTCAAGACCAACACCATCTTGAGCATCGGGGAGCACTCGGTGCGCGTCGAGGCATTCGTGTGCCGCAAACCGGACGAGAACCACGAGGGTGTCTACCGGTTCCTGCTCAACCGCAACCGCCGGCTCTACGGGGTCGCCTACACGCTGGACAACGTCGGCGACATCTACCTGGTGGGCCGGATGTCGCTGGCGTCGGTCGACGCCGAGGAGATCGACCGGGTGCTCGGGCAGGTGCTCGAGGCGGTGGACTCGGACTTTAATACGTTGCTGGAGTTGGGTTTTCGTTCATCGATTCAAAAAGAGTGGGAATGGCGGGTGTCGCGCGGTGAATCGCTGAAGAACCTGCAAGCATTTGCACATCTGATCGACGGCGATGACGCTGGCGACGGCGCGTGAGAAACTTGCCGGCATGGGAGACACTGGCACGCTGGTGCTGCTGCGCCACGGTGAGAGCGACTGGAATGCCCTCAACCTGTTCACCGGCTGGGTGGACGTCGGCCTGACCGAAAAGGGCGAGGCCGAGGCGATCCGAAGCGGCGAGCTGCTGGCCGAACACGACTTGCTGCCCGACGTTCTCTACACATCATTGTTGCGGCGCGCGATCACCACCGCGCATCTGGCGCTGGACCGCGCTGACCGACTGTGGATTCCGGTGCGGCGCAGCTGGCGGCTGAACGAACGTCACTATGGCGCACTCCAGGGTCTCGACAAGGCGGAGACGAAGGCGCGCTACGGCGAAGAGCAGTTCATGGCCTGGCGGCGCAGCTACGACACGCCGCCGCCGCCGATCGAGAGAGGCAGCGAGTTCAGCCAGGACGCCGACCCCCGGTACGCCGATATCGGCGGTGGCCCGCTGACCGAGTGCCTGGCCGACGTGGTCGCACGGTTTCTGCCCTACTTCACCGACGTCATCGTCGGTGATCTGCGATCGGGCAAGACGGTGTTGATCGTGGCACACGGCAACTCGTTGCGTGCGCTGGTCAAGCATTTGGACGGGATGTCCGACGACGACGTCGTCGGACTGAACATCCCGACAGGCGTTCCGCTGCGCTACGACTTGGACCGCCAATTGCGCCCCGTGCAGCCTGGCGGTCGCTACCTGGACCCGGAGGCCGCAGCCGCCGGTGCTGCCGCGGTGGCCAGCCAAGGCACGGCCAAAGTCTGATCGTCGGCGCCGGTAGGGCTGTTTGCTGAACAACGCGTGAACGACAGCCGAACACCTGAGGCGATTGGTGTGACTTGTCCGATTTCCGCGTCGCTCGGCTAGGGCCGCGTTCACCGGAGTTTGTAGGATTTTGCTTGTGACTGTGTTCTCGGCACTGTTGCTGGCCGGGGTGTTGTCCGCGCTAGCGCTGGCCGTAGGTGTTGCGGCGGGAAACCGCCTGTCGCAGCGGGTCGCGCGGCGCCGCCAGCAAGCGGCCACCGAGCGGGCCGGGATCACCGTCGCGCAGATGCTGCAGCGCATCGTCGCCCTGATGCCGATGGGTGCGGCGGTGGGGGATGCCCATCGCGACGGTGTCTATCTCAACCACCGGGCCAGGGAGCTGGGCCTGGTGCGCGACCGGCAGCTCGACGACCAAGCCTGGCGGGCCGCGCAGCAGGTGCTGGGCGGTGACGACGTCGAGTTCGACCTGTCACCCGCCAAGCGTGCGGCCGGCCGCTCCGGGCTGTTGGTGCACGGGCACGCCCGGTTGCTGAGCGAGGAAGACCGCAGATTCGTCGTGGTCTTCGTCCATGACCAGTCCGACTATGCCCGGATGGAGGCGACCAGGCGCGACTTCGTGGCCAACGTCAGTCACGAACTCAAGACCCCGGTCGGCGCCATGGCGCTGCTTGCCGAAGCTCTACTCGCGTCGCCGGATGACCCCGACACCGTTCGACGGTTCGCTGAGAAGGTGCTCATCGAGGCCAATCGACTGGGCGACATGGTCGCGGAGCTGATCGAGCTGTCCCGGCTGCAGGGCGCCGAGGGACTGCACAATGTGACCGACGTTGACGTCGATACCATTGTGTCCGAAGCGATTTCACGTCACAAAGTGGCCGCGGACACTGCCGACATCGAGGTTCGTACCGACGCGCCCAGCGGGCTACGGGTGCTCGGTGACCAAACCCTGCTGGTTACCGCGCTGGCCAACCTGGTTTCCAATGCGATCGCCTATTCACCACGCGGGTCGCTGGTCTCGATCAGCCGGCGCCGCCGCGGTGACAACGTCGAGATCGCCGTCACCGACCGCGGGATCGGGATCGCCCTCGAGGACCAGGAGCGGGTCTTCGAGCGGTTCTTCCGGGGCGATAAGGCACGGTCGCGAGCTACCGGCGGCAGCGGGCTGGGCTTGGCAATCGTCAAGCACGTCGCCGCCAACCACAACGGCAGCATCGGCGTGTGGAGTAAACCCGGAACCGGGTCCACGTTCACGTTGTCGATTCCGGCGGCGGACTGTGATGACGGCGAGCTATCTGACCAACTGCGGGCGTGCGACGCGCGACCCAACAGGTCACAACGAGAGGAAGAGCTGAGTCGATGACCCGCGCCGACGACGATGCAGTGCAAAGCAATGAGGTGGGGGTACCGCCCGCGTGCGGGGGAGAGCGGCGCTGATGACCCGCGCCGACGACGATGCAGTGCAAAGCAATGAGGTGGGGGTACCGCCCGCGTGCGGGGGAGAGCGGCGCTGATGACCCGCGCCGACGACGATGCAGTGCAAAGCAATGAGGTGGGGGTACCGCCCGCGTGCGGGGGAGAGCGGCGCTGATGACCCGCGCCGACGACGATGCAGTGCAAAGCAATGAGGTGGGGGTACCGCCCGCGTGCGGGGAAGAGCGGCGCTGATGACCCGCGCCGACGACGATGCAGTGCAAAGCAATGAGGAGGAGCGGCGCTGATGACCAGTGTGTTGATCGTGGAGGACGAGGAGTCGTTGGCCGATCCGCTGGCATTTCTGTTGCGCAAGGAGGGCTTTGAGGCGACGGTGGTGACCGATGGTCCGTCGGCGTTGGCCGAGTTCGACCGGTCCGGCGCCGACATCGTGCTGCTGGATCTGATGCTGCCGGGGATGTCGGGCACCGACGTGTGCAAGCAGTTGCGTGCCCGGTCCAGTGTTCCGGTGATCATGGTGACGGCTCGGGACAGCGAGATCGACAAGGTGGTCGGACTCGAGTTGGGTGCCGACGACTACGTGACCAAGCCGTATTCGGCACGCGAGTTGATCGCCCGAATCCGCGCGGTGCTTCGCCGCGGCGGCGACGACGACGCCGAATCCAGCGACGGCATCTTGGAGTCTGGGCCAGTGCGGATGGATGTCGAGCGCCACGTCGTCTCGGTGAACGGCGACGTTATTACCTTGCCGCTCAAGGAGTTCGACCTGCTCGAATACCTGATGCGCAACAGCGGGCGGGTGCTGACCCGCGGCCAGCTGATCGACCGGGTCTGGGGCGCGGACTACGTCGGCGACACCAAGACGCTCGACGTCCACGTCAAGCGCCTGCGGTCCAAGATCGAAGCCGACCCCGCCAATCCGGTGCACTTGGTGACGGTGCGGGGACTCGGTTACAAGCTCGAGGGCTGACCTCTTGCCCCAGGCTCCGCGGGTCGCAATCGATCCCGGAGCCGCTCTGTGGTGGAAAGCCGAACGTGATCACGGCCCGCGAGTTGGCCATGGCTGCGGGGCGTTCGCCGACGGGCGCCGTGTGGCGCCACCGTCAGAGTTTCAAAGACCAAGGTTTACAACAGCTTTGGTGGACCAGATCTAGAATAGTTTCGGCGAGGCCCCTGATGGGCCGGGCTGGCCGGCTTTGCCGGCAATGCCGGCAGTGCCATCGGTGCCGTCGATCCCGGCGGTGCCCTCGAACAACCCGGTTCCGGCGGCTCCGCCGACACCGGCGGCCCCAGCGGCACCGGCCGCGCCGCCCGCGCCGGCAGCGCCGCCCGATCCCAGCGGGCCGATGCCAAGACCTACTCCGAAGCCGCCATCGCTGGTAAGTCCGAGCAATCCACCAAAGCCGGACGTTCCAGCCGCCCCGCCGTTGCCGCCGTTGCCGCCTTCGCCGCCGTCGCCGCCGTCACCGCCATCACCGCCGTCGCCACCCGTGCCCAGGCCCACAGTGAAATCGCCGCCGGCCCCCCCGGTACCACCGGCGCCGCCCGAGCCGCCGGCCCCGCCGGCGCCGCTGTCACCGGCGGCGCCGCCGTTGCCGTACAGCCGCCCGCCGTTGCCGCCGATACCGCCGGTGCCACCGTTACCGCCGTGACCGCCTGCTGTCTTTCCGTCAGCGCCGTCGCCGCCGTCACCGCCGAGACCACCCGTGCCGTTGCCGCCGGCAGCTGATGCCATCCCGCCGTCACCGCCGGCGCCACCCGCGCCGCCCGACATCCCGAACCCGCCGGCGCCGCCGGCGCCGCCAGCGCCGCCGGCGCCCCCGTTGCCGATGAATAGCCCGGCCTGACCCCCGTTGCCGCCTGCACCCCCGTGGCCGCCGTCGCCGCCGGACAGGTCTCCTGCCGCGCCGCTTCCGCCGTCGCCGCCGTCGCCCGCGAAGGCGGTCGCCCGGAGGATGAAGGACGTGGCAGCTCCGCCGGTGCCACCGGCACCGCCCGAGCCGCCGGGAGCGCCAGCGTCGGCACCGTTGCCGCCGCCGCCGCCGCGGGCCAAACCACCGACTGACAGTCCGGGGCCACCGCTTGGGGCCGGCATTACCGTGGCGTTGCCGCCGGCCCCGCCGTCGCCCCCGTTGGGGCCAGGACCCCCCTGGCCACCGTTACCGGCAACGGCTTCGTAGTTACCCGCAGAGGCAAATTTGGTAAGGATGAGTTTCGCCTCGCCCCCGGCCCCTCCGGTGCCGCCGGTGATGCCAGGCCCGCCCGGGCTGCCGTTCTCACCGGTGCCGCCTTGCGGCGGGAATACATCGCTTGCCGATGCGTCCGTGCCGGCCTGGCCGGTGGTGGCGGTGCCGGTGTCGGTTGGGTTTAGGCCGTTGGTGCCGGCCAGGCCGGTGCCGCCTCGTCCGCCGGCTCCGCCGTCGCCGAAGAAGTAGGCGTTGCCGCCGTTGCCGCCGGTAGCGCCGATCCCGCCGGTTCCGCCGGCGCCGCCGTTGCCCAGCAGCCAGCCCCCGGCGCCGCCGTTTCCGCCGCGTGCTCCGATGCCGCCGGTTCCGCCGATCCCGCCGCTGCCGATGAGTCCGGCGTCGCCGCCGGCGCCGCCGGCTTGTCCGGGCGCGCCGGAGGCGCCGTTGCCGCCGTTGCCGAACAACAGGCCGCCGGCTTCACCGGCTTGGCCGGTGCCGGCCACCCCGTCGGTGCCACGGCCGATCAGTGGGCGTCCCAGCAGTGCGCGCGCGGGTGCGTTGAACACGTTGAGCAGTTGCTGGGCGGCGTTGGTGGTCTCGGCGCTGGCATAGGAACTCATGCCGGCCTGCAGGGTGCGCACGAAGTGGTCGTGAAAGGCGCTCGCTTGGGTGCTGAACTGTTGGTATTCCTCGGCGTAGGTGTTGAACAGGGTGGCGATGGCTGCCGATACCTCATCGCCGGCGGCGGCCAGCAAGCTAGTTGTTGGTGCTGCTGCGGTCGCGTTGGCCGTGCTGATCGCCGAGCCGATCTCGATGAGGCCGCCCGCTGCTGCCAGCATGGGGTCGGGTGCCGCGATCACGAATGACATGGGTGGTCCTCCCAACGCTGCCTGTATGGCCGCCGGGGCTCACTATCCGGGGCGCGCTATCGGTAGGTGTTGGGAGAACATGAAACGTGCAGGCTGGAGCTATTCAGCTCAGATTGTCGTGCTCAGCGGTAGGCACCGGCGATGTTGTCGGCGACGGCTAACGCCAGTGCCATGATCGACACCTGCGGGTTCACCTCCGCGCAGCTGGGCAGGATCGATGCATCGGCAACCCACACACCGTCAACACCGCGCAGCCGGCCGGTCGGGTCGACGGGGCAGATCTGCGGGTCGGCGCCGGCCGCCGCGGTCCCGGTCGGATGGAAGGCCGCCAGGTGCAGGCTTGCGGGGTCGTTGCGCCGCACCGCCTCCTGTAGCTCGGGCAGCGACGTCACCGTGGTGGCGCCGGGCAGGCCGGTGAGTACCTCGGCCGCCCCGGCTTCGAAAAGCAGCCGGCCGATGGCCTCCATGGCGACTCGCAGCTTGGCGATATCGGCGCGGGCGATGTCGTAGCGCACCAGCGCTTCCCCCCGCACTGACCGCACTGACCCCACGCCCTGGTCGGCCACCATCGCACCGAAGGTGGCGACCCGAGGCGCCCGATCCAGCCAGCCGAGCAGTTCGACGCCATAGCCGGGAAAGACCATCGAGCCCATGCCCGGCGGCGTTGCCGTCGCCTCGATCAGCACCCCGTCGGATTCGTGGAACTCGTGGACCGCCGCGCTCTGCAACACGCCGCGCCAGGCATACACGTCGTCGTCGAAGCGGCCGGCGAGCATCGTCGCCGGATGCAGCGCCAGGTTCCGGCCGAGTCGGTGATGGTCGCCAAGACCGCTGCGCCACAACAACATCGGCGTCTCAGTGGCGCCGGCGGCGACGACGACGGTGTCTGCCAGCACGTCGATCGCGGTGCCGTCGGGCCGGCGGGCGCGCACGCCACGGGTGCGTCCGTGCTCGTGCAACACCCGTTCCACGCGCGCCCGGGAGACGATCCGCGCCCCGGCCGTGCAGGCCTGCGGCAGCGCGTTGAGATGTACCCCGAACTTGGCGTTGCGGGGGCAGCCGATCGCGCACTGGCAGCAGCCGCCACATCCGGGCGCGTTGCGCGGGATGGGCGCTGCCCGCCAGCCCAGTGCGGTGGCGGCATCGAGCAACAGGTTGCCGTTGCGGCCCATGATGTCCAGTGGAACCGGCGCGACCTGCAGCGTCCGCTCCACCTCGTCGAGGTGGTGGGCCAGCCGGTCCGGGTCCGCTAGGTCAAGCCCGAACTCGTCGCGCCAACGCCGTTGCACGGCATCGGGTGGCCTGAAGCAGGTGCCGGAGTTGACGACGGTGGTGCCGCCGACCGCCCGGCCCATCGGCAGCACCACCGACGGGCGGCCCAGCGCGATGGTGGCTCCGGCGCCGCGGTAAAGGCCGGCATAGCGGTCGATCGGGTGGGTGGTGCGGAACTCCTCGACCGTCCAGCGCCGGCCCTCCTCGAGCACGACGACGCCGACGCCGGCCTGCGCCAGCGTGCGCGCGGCCATGGCCCCGCCGGCCCCGGAGCCGACGATCACCACATCGGTGGTGACGACCGAAGGGCTATCGGTCGACGAGGTGATGGTCAGCGCCGCATCCGGGCGCGCCGGGTCGTGTCCCTGCGCGCCGGCGAGCAGCTCGTCGGCGTAGGCGTCGGCGCCATTGGCCAGCAGCACGACCGCTTTCAGGCCCTCCACCGCGGCACCCATGTCCGGACCGACGGCGGCGACGCGGCCCAGCACCCGGGCCCGGTCCGCCGGCTCCAATCGCGGCAACGACCGGCCCGTGGTCAGGTAGCTCGCGGCCGCCAGCGACAGCACCCCGGCGCGCACCGCCAACCGTTGCGTCGCCGGCAGCTGTTCGACGTAGCGCCCGACGCGCTCGACGAACTGAGCCGGCGTCGGGCCGCCGTGCTCGGGTGGTAGCAACGCCGTCCCGAAGGCGGCCACGGCCCGATCGGCCAGTCGACTCATCGTCGGCGCCCGAACCGTCGACCGAGTTTGATGAAGAACGGATAGGTCCCGAAGATGCCGCCGGCGGCGGCGTGCAGCGGCCACCCCGCTTCCGCGGTATCCACGGCGAACACGCCGCTGTTCCACATGAAGTCACGGCCGTTCTGCGAACGGAACGGGCGCCACAAGAACCCCAGCCCGGGCACGTTGTTGTAGAGCCCGAACGATCCCGCGAAGAAGACCCCCAGCACGGCGGCTTCGGCGAGATCACGACGGTCTTCGGGCACCCTGCGCTCGATGAGCGCTCCGCTGGCGAACAGCAGCGGCGGGTCCAGGAGAAAACTCATGACGGGGTCCTTTCGTTGACGGCAGGTGCGTCGGCTCCGCGCAACCCGACTTCGGCATGCCCGATGCCCAACACCGACCAACGCCGGTCGTCGACCTCGACGTAGATGTCGGCCTGTTCGGTGTTGGTGCACACCGCCCGGCCCCCGTCCGGGTCGGTGTATTCCAGGCTCACGCACCTGTCCGGGGGTTGATCGACGCGGATCAGCACCTTGCGGCCGCTGACGCGTCCCTCCAGCTGCCAGTGCGCCACGCCGAGCGTGGTGTGCATCCGCAGGGACGGGAAAGGGCTTGCCGGCCAGTCTTTTCCGTCGATGCGGAACCGTACGAACGCCAGCGGCGCAAGCTTGCGCAGCCCAGGCTTGTGTGACACCGCGGTGACGGCCTCCACGACGTCGCCGCCGCCGAGGTCGGCGTGGATCCACCCCCAGCGCTTGGCATTGCCATGCCCGTAGATGTGTGCGACCCCGCCGCGCCAGCCGGTGACGGGATGGGTGGTATTGCCTGCGGAGTCGACGCTCAGCGAGCCGGTGAAGTCGGCGGTGGGGGCGAGCACCACCTGCGCGCCCGGCAGCAACTCGCGCTCCCACGCCGCCCGGGGAAACGTCCACAGCGGCGCGCCGGCGTCCTTCCAGGCCAGCTCCCAGGCCAGTGATCCGGCCCGCCCGGTCAGCTTTCCGGGCGCCACCCGGGCGCCGGCGGCGTCGAACCATGCCGGGCCGGCGGCGGGCTGGACCGGTGTCGGACCGAAACGTTCGGTGCGCGGCGGGCCCTCCGGCGGAAACCAGGTGACCCAGCCGTGTCCGTAAGGCGATCCGGTTGTCGGCGCCACCGTTTCGCAATGGACCCACAGGCCCGCGCGCGTCGACGGATCGGACAGGGTGGCGTACCAGACTTCCAGCCGTCCCGCCTTACCTTTCCAGCGCGGGGCTACCGCCGACAGCAATTCATCGTCCACTTGCTCCACCTCCGATTGATTCGTCCACTATATTGGTTGAGCCAATGAACCAGTCAAGTGCCTTTCAGCCGCCGGACCGTCAGCGCGTCGACGAACACATCGCCGCGTCGATCGCCGACGCCATCCTGGACGGGGTCTTCCCGCCCGGCTCGACGCTGCCGCCCGAGCGTGACCTGGCGGCGCGGTTCGGGGTCAACCGCACGTCGCTGCGGCAGGGGCTGGCCCGACTGCAGCAGATGGGCCTGATCGAGGTCAGACACGGCAGCGGCAGCGTGGTACGCGATCCCGAGGGGCTCACCCATCCCGCCGTTGTCGAGGCGCTGGTACGCAGACTGGGCCCGGATTTCCTCGCCGAACTGCTGGAGATCCGCGCGGCGTTAGGTCCGCTGATCGGCCGCCTGGCCGCGCAGCGACACACCCCCGACGATGCCCTCGCATTACGCCACGCGCTGGCAGCCCTGCGGGACGCCGAGGGTCCGGCCGCCCGGCAGGCGGCCGATCTCGCCTATTTCCGGGTGCTCATCCACAGCAGCCGCAACCGCGCCTTGGGTTTGCTGTATCGCTGGGTGGAGCACGCCTTCGGCGACCGCGAGCACGAGCTGACCGGGGCCTACGACGATGCCGAACCGGTCCTGGCCGATCTGCGAGCGATCACCGAGGCGGTGCTGGCGCGCGACCCCGTTGCCGCCGGCGCGTTCGTCGAGGCGTATCTACGCGCCAGCGCACTGCGGATGATCGTGGCCTACACCGAGGGATCCGCGAGCTAGCCGTTAGTCCCGTATTGGCCGAACAGCAGGCCGCCGGTGCCGCCGGTGCCACCCGGCCCCTGGCCCCAGCCTTTGCCGCCGTTGCCACCGTTGCCGATCAGCGCGGCGTTGCCGCCGCCACCTCCGGTGGCGTCGAAGGCGCCGCCGGTTCCCGCGTTGCCGCCGTTGCCGGCGTTGCCGATGAACCTGGCATCCCCGCCGGCGCCACCGCCCCCGACGAAGTTGGCTCCGTTACCGCCGGCTCCGCCGGCCCCTCCGTCGCCGAATCCCTGGGCGTAGCCACCCGCCCCGCCGGCCCCACCGGAGCCGGGTGCGCCGGTTCCGTTGCCGCCAAGCCCGCCGGCGCCGCCGCTGCCGAACAGCCCGATGCCGTTGCCGCCGTTGCCGCCGGCTCCAGCTTGTCCTCCGATTCCCGATGCGGTCCCGCCGTTGCCGCCGGCCCCGCCGTTGCCGTACAGCAGTCCGCCATTGCCGCCGTTGCCGCCGGCGGCGCCGTCGGTGCTGTTGGCGCCCCTGCCGCCGGCCCCGCCATGGCCGATCAGGCCGCCGTTGCCGCCGTTACCACCGACGACACCGGGTGCCAGGGCGTTGGCGCCGGCGCCGCCGTTGCCGTACAGGAACCCGCCAGCCGTGCCGGACTGCCCGGTGTCCAGGCCCCCGTCGCCGCCATTGCCGATCAGTACCCCGGCCTTTCCGGCAGCGCCTCCGGAAAAGCCGAATCCGCCGTCGCCGCCGTTGCCGACCAGGAAGCCCGCGTTGCCGCCGGCACCGCCGGATGCGGGCAAGCCGTTGAATCCGATGCCGGCGCCGCCGCCGGAACCACCGTCGCCGAACAGCAACCCGCCGGCCCCGCCGGCGCCGCCGTTGGCGCCGGTTCCGGCGTTGGAGCCCGCGCTGCCGCCGGCGCCGCCGGCCCCGCCGTTGCCGAACAGTCGCCCGCCGAGGCCGCCCGCTCCGCCGTCCCCGCCGCTGCCGACGAGAAGGCCGTTGCCGCCGTCACCGCCCTTGCCGCCGTCGCCGAACACCAACCCGCCCCGACCGCCAATGCCGCCCGTTCCGCCGGCGCCGCCGGCGGAGCCGCCGCTGCCGCCGTTGCCGCCGCTGCCGCCGTTGCCGAACATGCCGGCGGCGCCGCCGCTGCCGCCCGTGCCGCCGGTGTTACCGGGGCCGCCCATGCCGCCCGCTCCGCCGTTGCCGCCGCTGCCGAACAGTCCGCCCGCGGCTCCGTTCCCGCCGTTGGCGCCGGGCGCCTGGTTCCCGCTGGCCGCCCCGGCCCCGCCATTGCCCCCGTGACCCCACAACAAGCCGGCTGCCCCGCCGTTGCCGCCGGGTCCGGCGTTCCCCTGGTTGAGGGTGCCGGAGCCGCCATTGCCGCCGTTTCCGATCAAGATGCCGGCATCGCCACCGTTTTTGCCGCTGCCCGCGGGCGCCGCGGCGCCGTTGCCGATCAGCGGACGACCCAGCAGCGCCAGGGTGGGCGCGTTGATCAGGTCGAGTATCGATTGCAGCGGTCCGGCGTTGGCGGCTTCGGCCGCCGCATACGAGCCGGCGCCCGCGGTCAACGCCTGCACGAACTGCTGATGAAACGCCGTAGCTTGGGCGCTGAGCGCCTGATAGCTCTGCGCATGAGCCCCGAACAGTGCCGTGATGGCGGCCGAGACCTCGTCGGCGGCTGCGGGCAGCAATCCCGTCGTCGGGGCCGCCGCGGCGCTGTTGGCGGCGCGGATCGCCGACTCGATTCCGGCCAGATCGGTGGCCGCTGCCGCTACGACGTTGGGCGCCGCCATCACAAAGGACATGAGCTACTCCAGGGTCCGCATCCTCGGTAGAAGCGCGATCGTATCGCGCTGCGGACGCCGGATAGCGCCGTTGCGGCAAACTCCCGCCCGTCGGCTACCTCGGCGCCGCGCGTGTCGCAGGGTGCACGGCCACCAGCCCTAACCGGCTGCGGCGTTTACATATTTCGGCCAGTTCCGCATACGCCTTCACGCCGAGCAGTTCGGTGAGCTCGTCGGCCAGGCTCTCCCACACCTGTCTGGTTCCGATATGGGCGGCCGGATCGCCGGTGCAATACCAATGCAGGTCGGCCCCGCCGGAACCCCAGCCGCGGCGATCGTATTCGGTGACGGTGGTTTTCAGAATCTCGGTGCCGTCGGGCCGGGTCACCCATTCCTGACTGCGCCGGATCGGCAGCTGCCAGCAGACGTCGGGTTTCATCGTCAGCGGCGGCACACCCAACTTCAGTGCCTTGGTGTGCAGCGCGCAACCGGGGCCGCCCTTGAAGCCCGGCCGGTTCAAGAAGATGCAGGCGTCCTTGTGTTTCCGGGTGCGGTACTGCGGTTGGCCGTCGTGCTCGTCGAGTTCCAGATATCCCTTGCGGCCCAGGCCTTTTTCGCGGAACTGCCAGTCCTCGTCGGTCAGGCTCTCGACGGCGTTGTCGAGCCGGGCACGGTCGTCGTCATCGGATAGGAAGGCTCCGTGCGAACAACACCCGTCGTCCGGCCGGCCCGCCACCGTGCCCTGGCAGGCAGGCGTGCCGAACACACATGTCCAGTGCGACAGCAGCCAGGTGAGATCGGCCGCGATCAGGTGCTCGGGATTGTCGGGATCATAAAATTCCACCCACTCACGGGGGAAATCCAATTCGACCTCTTGCCCCGGGTGCACCGGCCTCAGGCGCGAGTTTGCCACGGTTGCAACGTTAGTCCACCGTTGCGGTGGTCCGGGCGGTCAGCGGCGGGCGCATGCTGCGCGGACTCTCCCGGCAAGCCTGACGGTGCCCCCGCATCGGGTCGCTGAGCGACCCGCGTCGCCGCCCGCTAGTTTGATTTCGTGAGATTGGGCGTGCTGGACGTGGGCAGCAACACGGTCCATCTACTGGTCGTAGATGCTCACCGTGGTGGGCATCCGACGCCGATGAGTTCGACGAAGGCCACGCTGCGGCTGGCCGAAGCCACCGACAGCTCGGGCAAGATCACCAGGCGCGGCGCCGACAAACTGGTGTCGACCATCGACGAGTTCGCCAAGATCGCGGTGAGCTCCGGCTGTGCCGAGTTGATGGCCTTCGCCACCTCCGCCGTGCGCGAAGCCGAGAACTCCGAAGATGTGTTGGCCCGGGTAAGCAAGGAAACCGGTATCGAATTGCAGGTACTGGGCGGGGTCGACGAGTCCCGGCTGACCTTCCTGGCGGTGCGACGATGGTACGGCTGGAGTGCGGGCCGCATCGTCAACCTCGACATCGGCGGCGGTTCGCTGGAGTTGTCCAGCGGCGTGGATGAGGAGCCCGAGGTAGCGCTGTCGCTGCCGCTGGGCGCCGGCCGCTTGACCCGCGAATGGCTGCCCGACGATCCACCCGGCCGGCGGCGGGTGGCGATGCTGCGTGACTGGCTCGATGCCGAGCTGTCGGACGCCAGTGTGGCCGTTCTGGAGGCAGGCAATCCCGACCTCGCGGTCGCCACATCGAAGACGTTTCGTTCGCTGGCACGGCTGACCGGAGCGGCGCCGTCGGCCGCCGGACCGCGGGTGAAACGGATGCTGACGGCCAACGGCCTCAGACAACTCATATCTTTCATCTCTAGGATGACGACCGCTGACCGTGCAGAACTGGAAGGAGTCAGCGCCGAGCGCGCGCCGCAGATCGTAGCGGGGGCTCTGGTCGCGGAGGCAAGCATGCGAGCGCTGTCGATAGATGCGGTGGATATCTGCCCGTGGGCGCTGCGGGAAGGCGTGATCTTGCGCCGACTCGACAGCGAGGCCGACGGCGCCGCCTTCATGGAAACTTCGCCGGTGGCGACATCGGTGCGCGATGCTGGAGGTCAGTTAGTAGATCGGAATGCCGCTCCCCGATCGAGAGGCAACAAACCATGACTGGACCACATTCCGACACGGAGGACACCAAGCAGATCTCGGTCGCCGAACTACTGGCCAGAAACGGCACCATCGGCGCCCCTGCCGTGACCCGGCGGCGACGCCGTCGCCGCGGCGATAGCGATTCGGTCACGGTGGCCGAGCTGACCGGCGAAATCCCGATCATTCGCGAAGACCGCCGCGACAAGGCCGAGACCCCCGCGCCTACTGTCCCGGCCGAACCGCCAAGTCAGCCGACGCCGGGCAAACCGCGCGTCGAGGTTGCCGAGCCGGTCGCGCCGTCGCCTCCCCAACCGCAGCTGGTCACCGCAGAACCGGCAACCGAGGAGCCGGCCAAGGCCAGATACTGGTCCGAGCCCGAACCACGCTGGCCCAGATCCGAGCCGATCGCCCGACGCGCGTCGGGCCCCGAGCGCAGCGAGTACCCGCGACCCCTGCGTCACACCGAAGAAAGCGACATCTCCGAGCAGCAGTCCGGCGCCGAGCACATGAGTCCCGACCCGGTCGGGCACTACGTCGACACATCGGTGGACGCGATCGACGTAGCGGTAGACGAGGCCGAACCGGTCGAAGACGAGACGGCCTATGTGCGTTCCTACCCGCACGATGTGGACGGTGCCGCGGAGCGGACCCTGTTCGGCGGGCAGTCGCTGGCCGACGAGGTGGCCCGGCGGCGGGGCGAGGCGGCCCCGGCGGTGTTCGACGCCGAGCGGCTCGACAGTGACCGTGCCGACGAAACCGGAGGGACCGGCCGCGGTCCGGGCGCGCTGGTGGCCCTGTGGCGCGGCACGGTGGTGGTGCTGCAGTCAATTCTGGCCGTCGTATTCGGCGCCGGTCTGTTCATCGCCTTCGACCAGCTGTGGCGATGGAACAGCATCGTGGCATTGGTGCTCTCGGTCTTGGTGATCCTGGGGCTGGTGGTCGCGGTGCGGGTAGTCCGTAAGACCGAGGACATCGCCAGCACGCTGATCGCGGTTGCGGTCGGCGCGCTGATTACCTGGGGACCGTTGGTGCTATCGCTGCAAACAGGCTAGGCGCGCCGATACACAGTGCGTCCAGCAATCAAAGTCGGCTTGTCGACGGCTTCGGTGTACCCGCTGCGGGCCGAAGCCGCATTCGAGTATGCGGCCCGACTCGGCTACGACGGAGTCGAGCTGATGGTGTGGGGCGAGTCGGTCAGCCAGGATGTCGACGCGGTCAGGAGGCTGTCGCGACGCTACCGCGTCCCGGTGCTGTCCGTGCACGCCCCATGCCTGCTGATCTCGCAACGGGTATGGGGTGCCAACCCGATTCCCAAGCTGGAGCGCAGTGTGCGGACCGCCGAACGACTGGGCGCGCAGACGGTCGTGGTACACCCGCCGTTCCGGTGGCAACGGCGCTACGCCGAGGGGTTCGGTGAGCAGGTCGCCGCGCTGGAAGCGGCCAGCGACGTGATGGTCGCCGTCGAAAACATGTTTCCGTTCCGGGCGGACCGGCTTTTCGGGGCCGGTCAGTCACGGGAACGGATGCGCCGGCGCGGCGGTGGTCCGGGTCCGGCGATTTCGGCGTTCGCGCCGTCCTACGACCCGCTGGACGGCAATCACGCCCATTACACGCTGGACCTCTCGCACACCTCGACCGCGGGCACCGATGCGCTGGATATGGCCCGCCGGATGGGCCGGGGTCTGGTCCATCTGCACCTGTGCGACGGCAGCGGGCTGCCCGCCGATGAACATCTGGTGCCCGGTCACGGCACCCAGCCCACCGCCGAGGTGTGCCAGATGCTCGCCGGTGGTGGCTTCACCGGCCATGTGGTGCTGGAGGTGTCCACCTCGTCGGCGCGTTCGGCCAGCGAGCGCGAAGCCATGCTGGTGGAGTCCCTGCAGTTCGCCCGGACCCATCTGCTGCGGTGACATGAGCGCGATGTTCACCACCGCCATGGCGTTGCGGCAAGTCGACACTGCCGCCGATGACGCGGTATTTCACGGTGAGCTGAACCGGCACTGGACGATCGGTCCCAAGGTGCATGGCGGCGCGATGATGGCGCTGTGCGCCAATGCCGCCCGGATGGCTTATGCAGGGGCGGCACCGCAGCCGGCATTGCAACCGGTCGTCGTATCGGCCAACTTCCTGTGGGCGCCGGATCCGGGGGCGATGCGACTGGTGACGTCGATCCGCAAGCGGGGCCGCCGGATCGGCGTCGTCGACGTCGAGCTGACCCAGAGTGAGCGCACCGCGGTGCACGCCGTTGTCACGCTGGGCGAACCCGAGCACCCGGCGGGGACCCCGCTGCTGTCGGCAAAGCCGGTCGTGGATCTGATGGCACCCGAACCTCCCGACGACGTCGCGCCGATCGGACCGGGCCACCCGCTGGCCGGACTGGTGCACCTGGGCGAGGGCTGCGACGTGCGGCCGCTGTTGTCGACGCTGCGGCCCGATACCGACGGGCGGCCACCGGTCATCCAGATGTGGGCGCGCCCGCGCGGGGTGGCTCCTGATCCGCTGTTCGCGCTCATGTGCGGGGATTTGTCGGCGCCGGTCACCTTTGCCGTAGACCGCACCGGCTGGGCGCCGACCGTCCAGCTCACCGCCTTGGTTCGGGCACTGCCCGCCGACGGCTGGCTGCGGATCATCGCCACCTGCACGGAGATCGGACACGACTGGTTCGACGAGGACCACACCATCGTCGACAGCCTGGGCCGTCTGGTGGTGCAAGCCCGTCAGCTGGCGATGGTCCCGGCCGCTGGCTAGCCGTTCGGGGTCTGCGATGCTGTGCGGCATGGCAAGAATCGCGATCATCGGTGGGGGCAGTATCGGCGAGGCGTTGCTGTCGGGTTTGCTGCGCTCCGGCCGGCAGGTCAAGGACCTGGTGGTGGCCGAACGGATCCCCGAGCGCGCCAAGTACCTGGCCAGCACCTACTCGGTACTGGTCACCTCGGTCAGCGATGCGATCGAACACGCGACCTTTGTGGTCGTCGCGGTCAAACCGGCCGACGTCGAGACGGTGATGGGGGACTTGGTGGCAGCGGCCACAACCGCCGGCAGCGACAGTGTCGAGCAGGTGTTCGTCACGGTAGCCGCGGGTGTCACGACCTCCTACTTCGAATCCAAGCTGCCGGCGGGCACGCCGGTGGTCCGGGCGATGCCCAACGCCGCCGCACTGGTGGGAGCCGGGGTCACCGCGCTGGCCAAGGGGCGGTTCGTCACACCGCAACAGCTGAACGACGTGTCCGCGCTCTTCGATGCCGTCGGCGTGGTGCTGAACGTTCCGGAGCAGCAGTTGGACGCGGTGACCGCGGTGTCGGGCTCCGGGCCGGCGTATTTCTTCCTGCTGGTCGAGGCCTTGGTCGACGCCGGCGTCGCGGTGGGCTTGAGCCGTCAGGTGGCCACCGAACTGACCGCGCAGACCCTGGCCGGGTCGACGGCGATGCTGCTGGAGCGGATGGAGCAAGAGCGTCCGGCCGCCGGCGAGCCGGCGGGGTTGCGGATCGACACCACGGCGCTGCAACTGCGGGCGTCGGTCACCTCCCCCGGGGGGACGACCGCCGCCGCGCTGCGCGAGCTGGAGAAAGGCGGGTTTCGGGGGGTCGTCGACGCAGCCGTCCAAGCCGCCAAAAGCCGCTCTGAGCAGCTAAGAATTACATCGGAATAATTCGGGAATTTTGAACTGATTTCCTCTCACCAGTACCAATAACCCCACTAGTCCCGCTATTCTCCTCTTTGTATGCACGTGTGGGTGCCAGCGGAGGGGAAGCCGCTGGCATTGCGCGTGCCTGACATGATTGGGTTGCGATGACGTCAACGAACGGGCCATCAGCACGGGATTCCGCAGGTAAATCGGTGCGGGACAGCGGCACGGGGGAAGGCCAGCAGGCCGGCACTCAATTCCTCACCGTGGCCGAGGTGGCTTCGCTGATGCGGGTCTCGAAGATGACCGTCTATCGGCTGGTGCACAACGGCGAGTTGCCCGCGGTCCGGGTCGGGCGGTCTTTCCGGGTGCATGCCAAGGCCGTCCACGACATGCTGCAGACCTCCTACTTCGCCGGTTAGCCGACGGCGCCGAGCGGGCTGCCACGGGTCTGCCTCTCCAGGCCCGGCGGCCAGCAATCGGCGCCGGTTTGGTGTTGGGTGCGGCGGGCTGGGTAAAGTGACTGGGTCCTATGTAGTCATTGGTAGTCCCGTGTAAATATTGACAAGCGGGCACGGTCAGGTAGCGGAGTCCATGGGTTCAGTAATCAAGAAGCGGCGCAAGCGCATGTCGAAGAAAAAGCACCGCAAGCTGCTGCGCCGCACCCGGGTACAGCGCAGGAAACTCGGCAAGTAAGGCCCGACCGGCCCCAGTTGACGCGTACCGTCACCGGCTTGTAACGCTGCTGTCTCTCGTCGCCGCTAGGCTGTCGGGGTGAACTCATCGAGCGGCCAGGGGGGCGGCGCCGGAGGAATCGGCGGCCGCAATGACGACACCGTGCACTACCCCAAGGTGGTGCTGGTTACCGGTGCGTGCCGGTTTCTGGGCGGCTACCTGACCGCCCGGCTGGCGCAGAACCCGTTGATCAACTCGGTGATCGCGGTGGATGCGATCGCGCCCAGCAAGGACATGCTGCGTCGCATGGGCCGAGCCGAGTTCGTCCGCGCCGACGTTCGAAATCCCTTCATTGCCAAGGTGATTCGAAACGGCGATGTCGACACCGTGGTGCACGCCGCAGCGGCCTCCTACGCGCCGCGGTCCGGCGGAAGTGCGGCGTTGAAGGAAATCAACGTGATGGGCGCTATGCAGCTGTTCGCGGCTTGCCAGAAGTCGCCTTCGGTTCGCCGCGTCGTGCTGAAGTCCACGTCCGAGGTCTACGGCTCGAGCCCACACGACCCGGTGGTGTTCACCGAGGACAGCACCAGCCGTCGACCCTTCCGCGAGGGTTTCGCCAAGGACAGTCTCGATATCGAGGGGTATGCGCGCGGCCTGGGCCGGCGTCGGCCCGATATCGCGGTGACCATCCTGCGGCTGGCCAACATGATCGGCCCCGCGATGGACACCACGCTGTCGCGCTATCTTGCCGGGCCCTTCGTGCCCACGATGTTCGGCCGCGACGCCCGACTGCAATTGCTGCACGAGCAGGATGCGCTGGGTGCCCTGGAGCGCGCTGCGATGGCCGGCAAAGCCGGCACCTTCAACATCGGTGCCGACGGCATCATCATGCTGTCGCAGGCGATTCGCCGGGCCGGCCGAATTCCATTGCCGGTACCGGGATTTGGGGTGTGGGCGCTTGATTCGCTGAGACGGGCCAACGGATACACCGAGATCAACCGCGAGCAATTCGATTATTTGAGTTACGGCAGGGTGATGGACACCACCAGAATGCGTTCCGAACTTGGCTATCAGCCCAAGTGGACGACGGCCGAGGCCTTCGATGACTACATTCGGGGCCGCGGTCTAACTCCCATTATCGATCCGCATCGGGTACGCTCCTGGGAGGGTCGCGCGATCGCGTTAGCGCAACGGTGGGGAACCCGGAAGCCAATTCCATGGGTGGGGGTCAGGTAGATTTGGGTAGCTATCGTGGCGGGTGAGACCAGAGCGAATGTCATTCCACTGCACAGTAATCGGGGTCGGGTAGCAGCGCGCCGCCGTGCCGGTCAACGCGCCGAGGCGTCCCGTGAGCACCCGTCGTTGCTGTCCGATCCGAGCGGCCGGGCATCGGCCGAACAGATCGCCGCAGTGGTCCGTGAAATCGACGAGCATCGACGTGCCGCGGGTGCGTCGGGCGTTCCCGGGTCGGGCGAAGCGCCCCTCAGCGATCTGGCGCAGCGTGTCGCCGCGGTCGCCCGATTCCTGAGGCAACGACTGACCGGTGATTACAGCGTCGACGAATTCGGATTTGACCCGCATTTCAATGACGCGATCGTTCGGCCTTTGCTGAGGTTTTTCTTCAGGTCATGGTTCCGTGTGGAAGTCAGCGGAATCGAGAACCTTCCCAGCGATGGCGCCGCGCTGTTGGTGGCAAACCATGCCGGAGTCTTGCCGTTCGACGGGTTGATGCTGTCGGTGGCGGTTCACGACGAACATCCCGCCCACCGGGATTTGCGGCTGCTTGCCGCCGACATGGTGTTCGACCTGCCCGTGGTGGGCGAGGCCGCCCGCAAGGCGGGGCACACCATGGCCTGTACCACCGACGCGCACCGACTGCTGGCCTCCGGCGAACTCACGGCGGTGTTCCCCGAAGGTTACAAGGGCCTGGGCAAGCGCTTCGAGGACCGTTACCGCCTGCAGAGATTTGGACGCGGCGGCTTCGTATCAGCGGCCCTGCGTACCCAGGCGCCGATTGTGCCGTGCTCGATCATCGGGTCGGAGGAGATCTACCCGATGCTCACCGATGTCAAATTGCTGGCGCGGCTGTTCGGTTTGCCCTATTTCCCGGTCACTCCGCTGTTCCCGTTGGCCGGCCCCGCCGGACTGGTGCCGCTGCCATCGAAATGGCGCATCGCATTCGGTGAGCCGATCCACACGGCCGACTACGCGACCACCGACGCCGAGGATCCGATGGTCACCTTCGAGTTGACCGATCAGGTGCGTGAGACCATTCAGCAGACGCTGTACCGGCTGTTGGCTGGGCGTCGCAACATTTTCCTAGGCTGACGAACCGGGCGCGGCTTGCGAGGCGCGCGCGAGCGTAACGCCAGGGCGAAAATCCGGGCGGCGGATTCGCCGTGGCGTTACGTTCGCGACTGAAGCACGATGCGGGCGTTACTTCACCAATGTGAACTGGCAAACATCGGTGTAGTGGTCGCGGAACAGGTCCGAGCAACCCCGCAGGTAGTGCATGTAGATGTCGTAAGTCTCCTGCCCCTTCAGGGCGATCGCCTCATCCTTGTGTGCCTCGAGCGCATCGGCCCAGGCGTTCAGCGTCGGAACATAGTTGGAGCCGATGCGGTGGTAGCGCTCGACCTTCCAGCCGGCGTTGGATGAGTAGTGGTCGACCTGCGAGATCCGCGGCAACCGACCGCCCGGGAAGATCTCGGTCAGGATGAACTTGATGAAGCGCAGCAAACTCATCGGCGACGTCAAGCCGAGCTCCTTGGCTTCGTCGGCATCCGGGATGATGATCGTGTGCAGCAGCATCCGGCCGTCGTCGGGCGTCAAGTTGTAGTACTTCTTGAAGAAGGTGTCGTAGCGCTCGAACCCGGCGTCGCCGGCGCCGTCGGCGAAGTGCTCGAACGCGCCGAGTGACACGATCCGATCGACCGGCTCGTCGAATTCCTCCCAGCCCTGGATCCGCACCTCTTTGCGGCGGGGGCTGTCGATCTCTTCGAACTTCGCCACGTCGTGCGCGTACTGGTTCTCACTGAGCGTCAGGCCGATCACGTTGACGTCGTACTCCTGCACGGCGTGGCGCATGGTGGCGCCCCAGCCGCAGCCGATGTCGAGCAGCGTCATGCCCGGCTCGAGGTTCAGCTTGTCCAGGGCAAGTTTGCGTTTGGCGTACTGTGCCTCTTCCAGCGTCATATTGGGGCGCTCTTCGAAGTACGCGCAGCTGTAGGTCATCGACGGGTCAAGCCAGAGCTTGAAGAATTCGTTGGATTTGTCGTAGTGGGAACGGACTGCTTCGACCGGCGGCTTGAGCTGTGTGCCACCCGTTTCACCCTGAGACGTCATTGAACGGACCCTACCTTCTTGCTTCAACCTGTTTCAAATAGCTGCAATTGCCGCCACGGTGGCATCGGCCTCGGCCTCGTGGTGCGCTGCTTCCCCCAACATGGTGACGACGCCGGTAGCGACCGGCTTGCCGTCGGCATCTGTGACTTCACTTCGAATCTCGGCGAGCACTGTGCCGTGTGACTCAATCACAGAGTCTAGGTAAGTATGAAAGAAAAGTTTGTCGCCGGCCAGGATCGGCCGGTGGAACCGGAACTTCTGGTCGCGATGGAAGACCCGGGCGATGTTAATCGGAATGCTGAACTTGGTGAAAATCTCCATCTGTACACGCCGCCCGGCGACCGCCAGGAAGGTCGGCGGCGCCACCAATGCGGGGTAGCCCGCGTCGGCCGCGGCCGCCTCGTCGTAGTGCGCCGGATGCTCGTCGTTGACCGCGGCCGCGAACTCGCGGATCTTCTCCCGGCCGACTTCGAAGTAGTCCGGGGCGCGGTAGTTCTTGCCGATGAGTCCTTCGGCTTCCTGGGGGACTGTCATGCCGCTGTGCTCTCCGCTCGAATGTGTGCTCAGCGGCGCAGCTTATCAGCGTGATTGGCGTCGGGACGCCAGAGCCGCCAACGCGCCGCCGGCCGCGCCCAGCGCCAGGGCCGACGGCACCCCGATTCGGGCGGCCTTGCGCGCGGTCCGGAAATCCCGAATTTCCCATCCCCGTTCGCGGGCCAGGCTGCGCAACCGTGAATCCGGGTTGATGGCGACGGCCGTCCCCACCAGCGACAGCATCGGCACGTCGTTGTAGCTGTCGGAATAGGCGGTGCAGCGTTTGAGGTTGAGACCTTCCCGGATGGCCAGCGAACGCACCGCGTGAGCCTTGCCGGTGCCGTGCAGGATGTCGCCGACCAGCCGGCCGGTGAACACCCCGTCGACGGACTCCGCGACCGTTCCCAGCGCGCCGGTCAGGCCGAGCCGGCGGGCGATCGTCGCCGCGAGCTCATACGGTGTGGCGGTGATCAGCCAGACCTGCTGACCGGCGTCGAGATGCATCTGGGTGAGCTCGCGGGTGCCCGGCCAGATCTTGTCGGCGATGAATTCGTCGTAAATCTCCTCGCCCAGCTTCACCAGTTCGGCCACCGAACGGCCCTCGATGAAGGCCAGCGCCTTGCGCCGCCCGGCGGCGACGTCATCGCTGTTCTCCACGCCGAGCAGCTGGAACTTGGCCTGCGCATAGACGAAGCCCAGGACATCGCGGTAGGTGAAGTAATGGCGGGCGGCCAGCCCCCGGCCGAAGTGCACCGCGGACGAGCCCTGGACCAGGGTGTTATCCACATCGAAGAACGCCGCGGCGGTCAGGTCGATCGGTGGCTGCGGACGATCCTCGGCGGCGGCAGCGGCGGTGGCGCGCAGGCCGTCAAGGGCGCGTTCGGCGCTGGCGTTTGCGGCCACCGACTCCAGGTCGGCGCCGGTGATGCGATTCGAGGTGCCCAGATCACCCAGATCGGTGGAAGCCATCAGCAACCTCTCACAATCGCGGTACCCGGCCGGTGGACGGCGACACTTCGGCCAACATAAACCCTATCCGGCAAACGTGTTGGGGAGGTTTTCCAGCCTGGCGCGAGACGAACACGGGCCGGGATCCGAGTTTAGCAACGATGTTGCGAGCTGCACTTCTACAGTGGATCCGTGGACGACCGACTTGGGTTCCGAGTCAATCGCCGGACGTTCGTAAGCGCCTCCGTCGCCGTGGGCGGTGTCGCCGCCGTCGCTACCGTTGCCGGATCTGAGCGAACCGTCCAGGATGAAATCCACACCGCTGTGGTGCGGGCCGAGATCAACGGCGAGCCTCGAGAAATCGCCGTCGACACCCGCACGTCGCTGCTGGACATGCTGCGCGAGCGGGTGGGACTGCCCGGCACCAAGAAGGCCTGCGACCACGGCGCATGCGGTGCCTGCACGGTGCTGGTCGACGGTCGGCGGATCAACTCCTGCCTGACCCTGGCGGTCATGCACGAGGGTGCACAGATCACCACTATCGAAGGCTTGGCCGGTTCGGGCGGCCGACTCCATCCTCTGCAACAAGCGTTCATCGACGAGGACGCCTTCCAGTGCGGCTACTGCACCGCCGGCCAAATCATGTCCGGCGTCGCTTGTATTGCCGAAGGGCACGCGGGTTCGCCCGAGGAGATACGAGAATGGATGAGCGGCAACATCTGTCGTTGCGGCGCCTACACCAACATCGTGAACGCGGTCGCGGCTGTGGCGCGAGACCGGTAGCACGTGTTCCCGTTCCGCTACCTCAAAGCGACCGACGAGCAGGCGGCGTTGCAGGCAGCCGCGGCCGGCGGCCGCTATATCGCCGGGGGTACCACGCTGGTCGACCTGATGAGGGAGACCGTCGAACGCCCCGATTCGCTGGTCGACATCAACGCGCTTCCGTACCGCTGGATCGAGGTCCAGCCGGAAATGATCCGCGTCGGATCTCTGGTGCGGATGTCCGACCTTGCCGCTCATCCCGTCGTCCGGCAACAAGCCCCGGTGATCAGTCAGGCTCTTGAGCTCAGCGCCTCCGCTCAGCTGCGCAACATGGCGTCTATCGGCGGCAACCTGCTGCAACGCCCGCGGTGTCTGTATTTCCGCGACGTGTCGGCCGCATGCAACCGACGCGCCCCGGGCACCGGCTGCTCGGCGATCGACGGACGTAACCGCAGCCACGCAATCCTCGGTACCAGCCGGCACTGCTGCGCTACCCACCCTTCAGATCTCGCCGTTGCACTGGTCGCGTTGGACGCCGTTGTCGTCAGTCGTGGAGCCTCCGGGCGGCGGCGATTTACGCTGGCGGAGCTCTTCTGCCAGCCGGGTGACACGCCGCACCGCGAGCACAATCTCGAACCGGGCGAGCTGATTGTCGGGATCGAGGTACCTCTCGGGCCGGAGGCCCGCCGGTCCGGATATCTCAAGGTGCGCGATCGCCAGTCATACCAATTTGCGCTGGCCTCGGCGGCCGTGGCACTCGACATCGTCGCCGGCACGATACGCAGCGCGCGGGTCGCCGTTGGCGGCGTCGCCACCGTCCCGTGGCGGTTACCGGCCGTCGAAAGGGAGCTACAGGGGCGCCCGATCGACGCGGGCCTGTTCCGCCGCGCCGCCGAACTATCGGTTGCCGATGCTCAACCGTTGCGGGAGAACGGTTTCAAGGTCGGCCTTCTCCGGCGCACTGTCGAAAGGCAATTGGCCACCGTGGCGGCAATGCCATGACCCACGCATTCACCGCCGCGAAGGTCGTCTCCGGCCAGCCGGTCAGCCGGGTGGACGGGCCGCTGAAGGTGACCGGTAAGGCCAGCTACACCGCCGACAACCAGATTCCCGGATTGCTCTACGCCGCGCTGGTCTGTAGCACCGTCGCATGCGGCGGGATCAAGCGCCTGGACGCCGGTGCCGCGTTACGCCAGCCCGACGTGCTTGCCGTACTGACCGACTTCACTGGGGTGAAACTGCCTTTCGACACCCGGCTGGTGGCCTTTTTCGGACAACCGATCGCCGTGGTGATCGCGACGACGCTCGAGTCGGCGGTCCACGGCTCAGAGCTGGTCGACGTGCGGTATTCGAGTCGGCCGCCGGTTACCGATATTGATGCGGCACATGCGGACCAGCGGCCCGGCCGATTCATCCGCGACTATTCCCGCGGGTTCGCCGATCAGGCGATTCGCCGTACCTCGGTGATGACGGACCTGCGGTTCAGCATCGCGCGCAACGACCACAACCCCATGGAGATGCCTGCGACGATTGCCACCTGGGATCGCGATCGCCTCACGATATGGGACAAAGTGCAAGACATCAGCGCGGCCCAGAAGTTCTACGCCGACGCCTTCGGTCTACCCACCGATCAGGTCCGGCTGATTTCGCCGTTCGTGGGCGGTTCGTTCGGTAGCGCCAGCCGGACCTGGCCGCATCAGGTGCTGACCGCTTTCGCGGCTCGCCGGATGCGACGACCCGTCAAGTTGGTATTGACTCGCCGGCAGATGTACAGCGCAATCGGATACCGGCCCACCAGTCGGCAGCGCATGGCGATCGGGGCAGACGAATCCGGGCGCCTCAGGGCGATGATCCACGAAGGGCATACCGAGACGGCCAGGTACGGCGACTACGAGGACGGGCTCGTCCGTAGTCCGCGGATGCTCTACCGCGTCCCCAACATGCGATCGACGTATCGCGTGGTGCCGTTGGACGTCGGCCTGCCGTGGTTCATGAGGGGCCCCGGCGCGGTCACCGGAGCGTTTGCGCTCGAGTGCGCCATGGACGATCTGGCACACCGCCTGCGCATGGATCCGATCGAATTGCGGATGCGTAACGAACCCGATGTCGACCAGACCTCGGGGATGCCGTTTTCCACCCGGCGGCTCACCGAATGCCTGACCCGGGGCGCGGCGAGGTTCGGATGGAACCGGCGCAATCCGACACCCGCCACCACCCGCGAGGGCGATCTCTTTGTCGGGCTCGGGGTGGCCGGCGCCGGCTATTACACCTATCGCAGCCAATGTTCGGCGTTCGCAAAGGTTTTCGCCGACGGCACCGCCGAAGTGCGATGCGGAACCAGCGACATGGGGCCGGGGACCTACACGTCGATGACCCAGGTCGCCGCGGATGCCCTCGGGATGCCGTTGAGCCGGGTGCGATTCGCGTTGGGTGATAGCAGTTTTCCGCCGGCACCGCCGCACTCGGCCTCCCGAACCATGGCCAGTGTGGGTTCTGCGGTGTACACCGCCGCGAACATGCTGCGCGACAAGTTCATTCGCGCGGCGGTCACCGACCCGCGATCCCCGCTGAGCGGTCTGCGTCCGGCGGACGTGGTGGTCGTCGACGGCCGCATGGTCGCCACGGCCTCCGGGGCCGGATCCGAGCCCGGCGAGTCGTATCAGGACCTGTTGCGCCGCCGCGGTTGGTCCGGTTTGGATTCACAGCAGACCTGGACGCCCGACGACGCCGACCGCCGATACTCCATCTACGGCTACGGAGCCGTATTCGCCGAGGTCGTCGTCGACCGTTTGCTGCCGACCGTGCGGATCCGCCGCATGTATGCGTGCTACGACGCCGGCCGGGTGATCAATCCCAAACTCGCGCACAGTCAGGCGATCGGGGGGATGGTCGGCGGGATCGGGATGGCGTTGCTGGAGCGGACGGAGCTGGATTACCGCGACGGCCGGATTGTCAACGCGAACATGTCGGATTACCTGGTTCCGGTCAACGCCGACGTCCCGGCGCTGGACGCGACCTTTTTGCCGGCCGAGGACACGATTGCCGATCCGATCGGCGTCAAGGGGCTCGGCGAGTTGGTGATCGTCGGGGTACCCGCAGCGATCGCCAATGCCGTGTTCAACGCCACCGGCAGACGCGTCACCGATTTGCCCATCACCCTGGAGAGGCTGCTGTGACCCGTCGGATCCGAGCGCCGCGCGGGGCACCGGTAACGAGGTTTGTCGGAAATCCGAAATGCATTCAGCAGGTCGGCGGTAGCGTCTACGCTGCGAGCGCAGACGAGACATCGGATTACCACGCACGTTGGAGATTTCGGGAGGTTCAGATTCGCGCACTGGGCGCTCTCGACCACGCTCCTTGATCGGGGCGAGCCGGGGGCGACGCACCCGATGCCGCAGTCTATGGTGTGGGCCCGGTGGCGGAGCACGAAGGTGAGGATGAGTCCGGTTACCAGCGTTGTGAAACGAATGTGGCTGCTGCTGGCCGTCTCAGCCGTGGCGATTGTGGCAGCGCTGGGTATCTATCGTCTCCACCGCGTCTTCGGCGCTCACGAGCATCCCGCCGTGATGGCCAAGGCTGATATCGGTGTCCCGCTGTTCAACCCGAAGCAAGTGGTCTACGAAGTTTTCGGCCCCGCCTCGACCGCAAGGATCGCCTACCTGGACCCCGACGCCCGCGTGCTGCAGCTGCCGGACGTGCCGCTGCCGTGGTCGCAGACGGTCACCACGACGCTGCCCGCGGTCAGTGTGAACCTGATGGCGCAGAGCAACGCCGACACCATCGGCTGCCGGATCATCGTGAACGGCGCCGTCAAGGACGAAAGGTCGGTCACCAGACCCAAAGCCTTGACCTTTTGCCAGGTGACATCGGCATGAGCGAACGGGATGGCGCGGCGGCGCCAAAGCGCCCGCTTCTGCCGCGGCTGATCCGCCGTTTTGCGGTGCTGATCCTGTTGTTATGGCTGGGGTTCACCGCGATCGTCAATCTCGCCGTTCCGCAGCTGGAAGCGGTGGGAAAGGCCCACTCGGTATCGATGAGCCCCAGCGATGCGCCGTCGATCGAGGCGATAAGACGCGTCGGCCAGGTATTCAAGGAGTTCGACTCCGATAATGCCGTGACCATTGTGCTGGAAGGCGATAAGCCACTCGGCGACGCGGCGCACCAATTTTACGGCGAGCTGATGAAAAGGCTTTCAGCTGATACCAAGCACGTCGCACACATTCAGGACTTCTGGGGTGATCCGTTGACCGCCGGCGGATCACAGAGCGCGGACGACAAAGCCGCATATGTCGTGGTGTATCTCGTCGGTGACAACGAAACCGAAGCATACGCGTCGGTGCACGCCGTCCGGCATATCGTGGACACCACACGGCCGCCGCAGGGTGTCAAGGCCTACGTCACCGGTCCGTCGGCACTGAACGCTGACCAGGCCGAGGCCGGGGACAAAAGCATCGCCAAGGTCACCGCGATCACCAGCCTGGTGATCGCGGTGATGCTGCTTTTCATTTACCGCTCCGTGGTCACCGCGTTTCTGGTCTTGATCATGGTCGGGATTGACCTCGGGGCAATCCGGGGAACCATTGCCTTTCTCGCCGACCACAACGTGTTCAGTCTCTCCACTTTCGCGACAAATCTGCTGGTCCTGTTGGCCATTGCGGCCACCACGGACTACGCGATATTCATGCTCGGTCGTTACCACGAAGCGCGCAACGCCGGCGAGGATCGCGAGACTGCCTTCTACACGATGTTCCATGGGACCGCCCACGTGATCTTGGGCTCCGGATTGACCATTGCCGGCGCCATGTATTGCCTCAGCTTCGCCCGGCTTCCGTATTTCAATACGCTCGGCCCGCCCTGCGCGATAGGCATGCTCGTCGCGGTCTTCGCAGCCCTCACGTTGGGCCCCGCGGTGCTCGCCATCGGCAGCTTCTTCAAGCTTTTCGACCCCAAGCGGAGATTGAACACCCGCCGCTGGCGGCGCGTGGGGACGGCAATCGTCCGCTGGCCGGGGCCGGTGCTGGCCGCGACGTGCGTGATCGCCTTTATCGGCCTGCTGGCGCTGCCCAGTTACAAGACGACCTACGACCTGCGCAAGTTCATGCCGGCCAGCATGCCGTCCAACGTCGGGGATGCGGCGGCGGGCCGGCATTTTTCGCGGGCCCGGTTGAACCCCGAGGTGCTGATGGTCGAGACCGACCACGATATGCGTAATCCGGTGGACATGCTGGTGTTGGACAAGATCGCCAAAAACATTTACCACAGTCGCGGTATCGAACAAGTCAAGTCGATTACCCGGCCGTTGGGAACAACTATCAAGCACACGTCGATACCGTTCATCATCAGCATGCAGGGTGTCTCGAACACCGAAAACATGCAGTTCATGAAGGCGCGTATGGACGACATGCTGATACAGGTACAGGCGATGGATGTCTCCATCGCCACGATGCACACGATGTACGAACTCATGGGCGAAGTCATTGACAATACCGTCGACATGGACCACCTCACCCACGACCTGTCGAATATCACCAACACATTGCGGGATCACATCGCGGATTTCGAGGACTTCTTCCGGCCGATTCGCAGCTACTTTTACTGGGACAAACACTGCTACGACATCCCGGTCTGCTGGTCGATCAGATCAATATTCGACATGATCGACAACGTCGATCAAATGAGCGAGAAACTCGAATATCTGGTCACGGACATGGATATTCTGGTGAAACTCCTGCCGCAGATGCGCGCCCAGATTCCACCGATGATCAACACGATGACGATCATGCGGGACATGCTGGTTGTCTGGCACGGGACATTGCAGTCGTTCTATGACCAGTCCGATACGGGCAGCAAGGATCCCGGCGCGATGGGCCGGGTCTTCGACGCCGCGCAAATCGATGATTCCTTCTATCTGCCGCAGTCGGCGTTCAAGAATCCCGACTTCCAGCGCGGCCTGAAGATGTTCTTATCGCCGGACGGCAAAGCGGCCCGCTTCATCATTGCTCTGGAGGGCGATCCCGCGACATCGGCGGGTATCGCCCGGGTCGAGCAGATCAAGGATGAGGCGCGCGAGGCCATCAAAGGCACTCCGTTGCAGGGCGCCGCCATCTATCTGGGCGGTACCGCGGCGACGTTCCGCGACATTCAGGAGGCCGCCACCTTCGACCTGCTGATCGCCGGAGTGGCCGCGATCAGTTTGATCGTCATCATCATGATGCTCATCACCCGAAGTGTCGTCGCCGCGGCCGTCATCGTCGGGACGGTGTTGGTATCCATGGGGTCGTCGTTCGGCCTGTCGGTGCTGGTATGGGAGGACATCCTCGGCATCGAGTTGTACTGGCTGGTATTGGCGATGTCGGTGATCCTGCTGCTGGCCGTGGGATCGGATTACAACCTGTTGCTGATCTCGCGGCTCAAAGAAGAAATCGGGGCGGGGCTCAATACCGGGATCATCCGCGCGATGGCTGGCACCGGCGGAGTGGTGACGGCCGCAGGCATGGTGTTCGCCGTGACCATGTCGCTCTTCGTGTTCAGCGATCTGCGGATCATCGGTCAGATCGGCACCACCATCGGGTTGGGCCTGTTGTTCGACACGTTGATCGTCCGCTCGTTCATGACACCGTCCATTGCCGCGTTGTTGGGACGCTGGTTCTGGTGGCCGCAGCGGGTCCGCCCGCGCCCGGCGAGTCGGATGCTGCGGGCCTACGGGCCTCGCCGGCTGGTCCGCGCCCTACTGCTGCCGCCCAACGGCACCTCGGCAGCCGGGGACCGGCGCGCCGGTTTCGGTCCCGGCGGAGCCCGATCAGCGATGCCCCACGAGGCGGCGTCCCGGCCTCTCGACGACGCCGACGATTCGGGCGGCGCCGGCCAACACCACTGGCAAGCCCGGGACACCGACCCCGAACCCGCGCCCTAACGAACCCCGCGCCCGGTAAGGCGCGCTTCGCCGAGCACTCGAGAACCCGACGAGCCCGCGTCCCGCGGCACCGGGAATGCCACACTGGTGCCCATGACGCCGTCAGCACCGCGGTCCGGGCGCCGCCAGGTGGAGCTGCTGACCCGCGACGGCTGCGCGATCTGCCTGCGGGTACACGCGCAGCTGGCCGAGCTGTCCCGAGAGCTGGGGTTCGAGTTGGTCAGCACCGACGTCGACGCCGCTGCCGCGGCCGGGAAGACCGGCCTGCGGGCCGAGTTCGGCGACCGGCTGCCGGTGATCTTGCTGGATGGTCGCGAACATAGTTACTGGGAAGTCGACGAAGCCCGGCTCCGCGCTGACCTGGCCGGCTGAGAAGGCGCTGGCAGGTCGCTCAATTATTTGGTAGCCCACCTGACAACCGTCTACCGTAGAAAGCAGTTCACTTCTCAAGGCGCAAGGGAGCGGGCCAGGTGGTGCTGCCGTGAGCATCCTGCTCTTCGGGGTTTCGCACCGCAGCGCGCCGGTTTCCGTCTTGGAACAACTCAGCATCGACGAGTCCGAGCAAGTCAAGATCGTCGACAAGATTTTGCAATCAGCGCTGGTCACCGAGGCCATGGTGCTGTCGACGTGCAACCGCGTCGAGGTGTATGCGGTGGTGGAGGCGTTCCACGGCGGCCTGTCGGTGATCGGCCAGGTACTGTCCGAGCACTCCGGCATGTCGATGGGTGACCTGACCAAACACGCCTACGTCCGCTACAGCGAGGCCGCGGTCGAGCACCTGTTCGCGGTGGCCAGCGGCCTGGATTCGGCCGTGATCGGCGAGCAGCAGGTGTTGGGCCAGGTCCGCCGCTCGTATGCCGCCGCCGAGGCCAACCGCACTGTGGGCCGGGTGTTGCACGAACTGGCCCAGCGGGCGCTGTCGGTGGGCAAGCGGGTGCACTCCGAAACCGGAATCGATGCTGCCGGTGCTTCGGTGGTGTCGGTCGCCCTGGACATCGCCGAACGACACCTGGGCGGGCTGGAGGCCAAGACCGCAGTGGTGGTCGGCGCCGGGGCGATGGGTGCGCTGTCGGCCGCCCACCTGACTCGGGCCGGTATCGGGCGGATCCGGGTGCTCAACCGCTCGGTGCCGCGGGCGCAGCGGCTGGCGGGCAAGGTCCGCGGAGCGGGCGTACCGGCCGAGGTGATGAGACTCGATCGCCTGGCCGAGGCGCTGTCCGACGCCGACGTGGTGGTCTGCTGCACCGGAGCGGTGAGTCCGGTGGTTTCGCTGGCCGACGTGCACCATGCGCTGGCTCACGCCCGCCGAGACGAAGAGACCCAACCGTTGGTCATCTGCGATCTGGGGATGCCCCGCGACGTCGATCCGGCGGTGGCCGGCCTGCCGGGCGTCTGGGTCGTCGACGTGGACCGCGTCCAACACGAGCCGTCGGCCCACGCCACGGCGGCCGACGTCGACGCCGCCCGCCACATCGTCGCCGCCGAAGTTGCCGCCTACCTGGTGGGGCAGCGGATGGCGGAGGTAACGCCGACGGTCACGGCGTTGCGCCAGCGGGCCGCCGAGGTGGTGGAGGCGGAGTTGCTGCGCCTGGAGAACCGGCTACCCGACTTGGAGCGCGCCGAGCGTGACGAGGTGGCCCGCACCGTGCGGCGGGTGGTGGACAAATTGCTGCACGCGCCCACGGTGCGGATCAAGCAACTGGCCAGCGCTCCCGGCGGCGACAGCTACGCCGAGGCGCTGCGCGAGCTTTTCGAACTCGATCAGACGGCTGTCGATGCCGTCGCAACCGCAGCCGAATTGCCAGCGGTGTCCAGCGGATTCGACGCGGGCAGGCACCCCGGTGACCTGCCGCACGACCGGAACCCGTTTGGCGAGTAGCTGATTGTCACACGTGATCCGGATAGGTACCCGGGGCAGTCTGCTGGCCACCACCCAGGCCGCGACGGTCAGAGACGCGCTCATCGCCAACGGCCACCCGGCCGAGTTGGTGACCATCAGCACCGCCGGCGACCGGTCGTCAGCGCCGATCGAGACGCTCGGCGTGGGCGTCTTCACCACCGCGTTGCGTGAGGCCATCGAAGACGGTCGCGTCGACGCGGCCGTGCACTCGCACAAGGATTTGCCCACCGCCGAAGATCGGCGGTTCACAATCGCGGCGATACCGCGGCGCAACGATCCCCGCGATGCGGTGGTGGCCCGCGACGGGCTGGTGCTGGGGGAGTTGCCGGCCGGATCGCTGGTCGGCACCTCCTCCCCGCGGCGGGCCGCACAGCTTAGAGCATTGGGTCTCGGTTTGGAAATCCGCCCCCTAAGAGGCAACCTAGATACCAGGTTGAACAGGGTAAGCAGTGGTGATCTTGACGCCATCGTGGTGGCCCGGGCAGGTCTGGCCCGGCTGGGCCGCCTCGATGATGTCACCGAGACGTTGGAGCCCGTGCAGATGTTGCCAGCGCCGGCGCAAGGCGCGCTCGCCGTCGAATGCCGGGCAGCTGACCACCGGTTGGCGGCGGTGCTGGCGGAGCTGGACGATGCCGACACGCGAGCGGCGGTCACCGCGGAACGAGCCCTGCTGGCCGAACTGGAGGCCGGTTGCTCGGCACCGGTGGGCGCGATCGCCGAGGTGGTCGAGTCCATCGATGAGGAGGGGCGGGTCTTCGAAGAGCTGTCGCTGCGCGGCTGCGTGGCGGCGCTGGACGGATCCGACGTGATCCGCGCGTCCGGCGTCGGCACCTCCGGTCGGGCACGGGAGCTCGGCCTCTCGGTCGCCGCGGAGCTGTTCGAACTGGGTGCCCGAGAACTGATGTGGGGAGCGCGGCACGACCCGCGCCAGGAAAAATTTGAGTGACGTGGGAGCGACAATGATGACGCGAGGGCGTAAGCCGACTCCGGGCCGCATCACTTTCGTGGGTTCTGGTCCCGGCGACCCGGGTCTGCTGACCACACGGGCTGCCGCGGTGTTGGCCAACGCCGCCCTGGTGTTCACCGACCCCGATGTACCCGAACCGGTGCTGGCGCTGATCGGCAAGGACCTGCCACCGGTATCCGGGCCGGCGCCGGCGGCCGCCCATGCGGGGGAGAACGTCGGCGTGGCTGCGGGAGAGTCCGCTCCGAGCGCCCCGGCGGTGGTCTCGAGCGGCCCCGACATCCGCCCGGCGCTGGGCGAACCCGCCGATGTGGCCAAGATGCTGACCACCGAGGCCCGTTCGGGTGCCGACGTGGTGCGGCTGGTGGCCGGCGACCCTTTGTCGGTGGACGCGGTCATCACCGAGGTGAACGCCGTGGCGCGCACCCACCTGCACTTCGAGGTCGTGCCCGGGCTGGCCGCCACCAGCGCGGTCCCGACCTATGCCGGGCTGCCGCTGGGGTCGTCGCACACGGTGGCCGACGTGCGCGGCGAACTCGATGACACCGATTGGGATGCGCTGGCCGCTGCCCCGGGACCGCTGATCCTGCAGGCGACCGCGTCGCATCTGGCCGACGCCGCGCGCACCCTGCTCGACCACGAGCTGGCCGACACGACGCCATGCGTGGTCACCGCACATGGCACCACCTGCCAGCAGCGCTCCGTCGAAACCACGCTGCAGGGACTGACCGATCCGGCCATCCTGGGCGGCGCCGACCCCGCTGGCCCGTTCGCCGGCCCGCTGGTGGTGACCATCGGCAAGACCGTGAGCAACCGGGGCAGGCTGAACTGGTGGGAGAGCCGGGCGCTGTACGGCTGGACGGTGCTGGTGCCCCGCACCAAGGACCAGGCCGGCGAGATGAGCGAGCGGTTGACGTCCTACGGGGCGCTGCCGGTCGAGGTGCCGACCATTGCCGTCGAACCGCCGCGCAGCCCCGCGCAGATGGAACGCGCCGTCAAGGGCCTGGTCGACGGCCGGTTCCAATGGGTGGTGTTCACCTCGACCAACGCGGTGCGGGCCGTCTGGGAGAAATTCGGCGAATTCGGACTGGACGCGCGGGCGTTCTCCGGGGTCAAGATCGCTTGTGTCGGCGAATCGACCGCCGACCGGGTTCGGGCCTTCGGGATCAGCCCCGAGCTGGTGCCGTCCGGTGAGCAGTCGTCGATGGGTCTGCTCGACGAATTCCCGCCATATGACAGCATTTTCGACCCGGTCAACCGGGTCCTGCTGCCGCGCGCCGACATCGCCACCGAAACGCTGGCCGAGGGACTGCGCGAACGTGGCTGGGAAATCGAGGACGTCACCGCCTACCGGACCGTGCGGGCCGCGCCGCCGCCGGCGGCCACCCGCGAAATGATCAAGACGGGCGGTTTCGACGCGGTGTGCTTCACCTCGAGCTCAACCGTGCGCAACCTGGTCGGCATTGCCGGCAAGCCGCACGCACGCACCATCATCGCCTGCATCGGCCCCAAAACCGCCGAGACCGCCGCAGAATTCGGGCTTCGGGTGGATGTCCAGCCGGAGACCGCCGCGGTGGGTCCGCTGGTCGACGCCCTGGCCGAACATGCCGCCCGATTGCGCGCCGAGGGCGCGCTGCCGCCGCCGCGCAAGAAGAGCCGCAGGCGCTAGTGGCCGCGGGTCGCCGCGCATGAGCTCCCCGCGGCAGCGGCCACGCCGGCTCCGCTCAACCCCCGCGATGCGTCGTTTGGTGGCGCAAACCTCCTTGGAGCCAAGGCATTTGGTGCTACCGATGTTCGTCGCCGACGGTATATCGGAATCGCAGCCGATCCGTTCTATGCCGGGCGTGGTGCAGCACACCCGTGATTCGCTGCGCGGCGCCGCCGCCGACGCGGTCGCCGCCGGAGTGGGCGGGCTGATGCTGTTCGGTGTGCCCCGGGACGCGTCGAAAGACGCTATCGGTTCGGCCGGCACCGACCCGGACGGCATCCTCAACGTCGCGCTTCGGGACCTGGCCAAGGACCTGGGCGACGCGACGGTGTTGATGGCCGACACCTGCCTGGACGAGTTCACCGACCACGGGCATTGCGGTGTCCTCGACGAGCGCGGCCGGGTCGACAACGACGCCACCGTGGACCGCTACGTGGAACTGGCGGTGGCCCAAGCACGGGCAGGGGCCCACGTGGTCGGTCCGAGCGGGATGATGGACGGCCAGGTGGGCGCGATCCGCGACGGCCTGGACGCCGCCGGCTACACCGACGTGGTGATCCTGGCCTACGCCGCCAAGTTCGCCTCGGCCTTCTACGGACCCTTCCGGGAGGCGGTGAGCTGCAGCCTGTCCGGCGACCGGCGGACCTACCAGCAGGAACCGGGCAATGCACGCGAGGCGCTGCGGGAAATCCAGCTGGATCTGGACGAGGGTGCCGACATCGTGATGGTCAAACCGGCGATGGGATACCTGGACATCGTGTCCGCGGCGGCCGCCAATTCACCGGTGCCGGTGGCCGCCTACCAGGTCTCGGGGGAGTACGCGATGATTCGCGCGGCCGCGGCTCACAACTGGATCGACGAACGTGCCGCCGCGCTGGAATCGCTGACCAGCATCCGGCGCGCCGGGGCCGATATCGTGCTCAGCTACTGGGCCGCCGAAGCGGCGGGTTGGCTTTCGTGACGGAGGCTTCCATGACATCAGCGGGGGACACCAAATCCAAGCCGTTGTTCTACGAACCCGGCGCCAGCTGGTACTGGCTGTTGGCCGGTCCGATCGCGGCGGTGTCGATGATGTTGATCGAAATGTCCGGCGGCGGCGGGGTTGGGCTGGTGACGCCGGCGATTTTCCTGGTGATGGTGTCGGTGTTCGTGGCGGTGCAAGTGAAGGCGGCGCGCATCCACACCTCCGTGGAACTCACCGAAGACGCGTTGCGACAGGGCACCGAGACCATCCTGGTGTCCGAGATCGTGAAGGTGTTTCCCGAGCCGGAGAATTCGGAGGCATCGGGCAAGCCGTTGGCCACGTGGCAGTCGGCGCGGGCGCTCGGCGAACTGGTCGGGGTGCCGCGGGGCCGGGTGGGCATCGGTCTGAAGCTCACCGGGGGCCGCACCGCCCAAGCCTGGGCGCGACGACATCGTCACCTGCGGGCTGCGCTGACTCCACTGGTCACCGAGCGCGTCGAGCCCGTCCAGGTGGACGTCGACGATGACGACGACACGGGGTCGGCGCGGTGACGGCCCGTCACCGGGCGGTGGCCGAGCTGGCCGTGTCCGTGGTCGCGGCGGTGGCCACCGCGGCAAGCTGGCTGCATACCCGGTCGACAGTGGTGGTGGGGCCGGTTGCCGACGGGCAACCGGTCACCGTGTCCGTGGTCTATCACCCGCAGCTGCTGGTGCTGACGTTGTTGCTGGCGACGGTCGCCGGAATTTTCGCGGTGGTGGGGGCGGCCCGGTTGCGGCGAAGTGCCCGGCCATCGGCGGGCGCTGAGCGGACTGCTAAGCCGTCTTCCTGATCAGCGGCAGGACCAGCTGACGGCGGCTGACGATGGCGTCGGCCAAGTCGCGAAGCGCCTCGTGGACGGAGCCGGTGAGCGGAAACGGTGCGTCGTCGGGGTCGTCACCGAGCAGCTGGCGGACGGCCGGGCTCGCGACCAGTGACCACTGCACACCGGCGGCTTGGCAGTTCTCGTCAAGCGTCTGCAACAGTGAGAGGCCGGCCGCGGAGAAGTAACTGACGCCGCTCAGGTCGAGGACCACCGGGTGATCCTCGAGGATGAACCGCCCAAGGTACTTGCTGACCTCATCGATATTGACGGCGTCGATGTCTCCGCGGATGGTCAGCACCGTGGCCAGGTGACGACAATGCGCCCGAATCTGCGCGCCGGCGCAGTCGTAGGTCCAGTTTCCCCGTCGACCCGTCGGATCAGCGACGTCGGCGATAGTCATGAGCGGCCTCACTCCCCGTGGCAGTCTGGCCACCAACGCTAACCCGCAAACATAAGGAGACCGAAAGCCGCGTTTAACTCTTTGCTAAGAGCGATTTTCGCGGAAGTTGCCGAGCCTCCAGCAACGTCGGTCGCACCGGGGCGGCGGTTTTTTACGGCAATCTCCCAGGATGCGCCGGTGCCGTCGGGAGCGTCTCGCTGTTAGGCTGCGATGGCTGCCCATCGCCCAGTCGGCGGGCCAGAGAACAGGCGGGTCGCCCGCTCAGCCGAAGCAGCAGGCGCACGCCCGACGACAATGCGCGCCACGTAGCGAGGTGGGGCACCGGCACCACCGCCCGTCGGGGAGCTTGCGGGGCGGAGTCGGGCATTGGATGACGAAACAGCAGAGTCCAGACGGAAAGAGCGTCGTGCGCACCGGAGATATCACCGCAGACATCAGGGGTGAGATCCGCGGGGAGATCAAGTCGCTGACCGGACTTCGCATCATCGCCGCGGTATGGGTCGTGCTGTTTCACTTCCGGCCGATGCTGGGCGATGCATCGCCGGATTTCCGTGACGCGCTCGCGCCGGTGCTCAACTGCGGTGCCCAGGGCGTCGACCTGTTCTTCATTCTCAGTGGCTTTGTGCTGACCTGGAACTACCTCGACCGGATGGGCAGGTCCTGGTCGACCCGCGCCACCGTGCATTTCCTGTGGTTGCGGCTGGCCCGGGTGTGGCCGGTCTACCTGGTCACCTTGCACCTGGCCGCACTGCTGGTGATCTTGAGCCTGCACGTCGGGCATGTGCCGCTGCCGGAAGTGAGAGATCTCACCGCTATCAGCTACCTCCGGCAGATCCTGTTGGTGCAGTTGTGGTTTCAGCCGTTCTTCGACGGGTCCAGTTGGGACGGCCCGGCCTGGTCGATCAGCGCCGAATGGCTGGCCTACCTGCTGTTCGGTGTGCTCATCCTGGTGATCTTGCGAATGGAACGCGTTACCCGCGCCCGCAGCCTGATGCTGCTGGCTTTCGCCGCGTCGTTGCCGCCGGTGCTGCTGCTGCTGGCCAGCGGCCAGTTCTACACGCCGTGGAGTTGGCTGCCGCGCATCGTCACACAGTTCATCGCGGGGGCGCTGGCCTGTGCCGCGGTGCGCCGGTTGCGGCTGTCCGATCGTGCCCGCCGGGTGGCCGGATACCTTTCCCTGCTGCTGATCGCGGTCATGGTGGCCGTCATGTACTGGTTGGACGCGCATCCCATCACCGGAGTCGTAGACAGCGGCGGCGTGGTCGACGTGCTGTTCGTTCCGCTGGTGATCACGCTGGCGGTCGGCCTGGGCAGCCTACCGGGACTGCTGTCGACGCGGCTGATGGTTTACGGCGGGCAAATCTCATTTTGCCTGTACATGGTGCATGAGCTGGTGCACACCGGGTGGGGCTGGGCCGTTCTCCAATTCGATCTGACGCCGCAGGACAACCCGTGGAAATGGAACATCATCGGCCTGCTGGCGATCGCCGTGGGCGCCTCGATCCTGCTGTATCACTTCGTCGAGGAGCCCGCGCGCCGCTGGATGCGCAAGATGGTAGATGTAAGAGCAGTGCACCGGAAAAGCGAATCCGCTGAGTCGACGAGCGCCACGCTTCATCCGATCGACGGTGCGCGGGAAGCGGTTTCGGCCCGCGCGGGGTGACGGTTGCAGCGCGTCGACGGCAAGTTCGCCGAGATTCCTCGTACGATGACGGCGCCGTATCCCAGCGGAGGTTTGGTAGTGAGTCGGGTGGCCATGTTCATCATTGGTCTGACTCTGGTGGCCGCCGCGACCCCGGCAGCCCCCGGCTACCGCCCGTTGACCATGGATTTCCGGCTCACCCACCTCGCGGTGATCGGCGACTCCTATACCGCCGGCACCGACGAGGGAGGCTTGGGCGCCACGTCGTGGACGGCGCGCGCCTGGCAGGCGCTGGCTCGTGCCGGAGAGCGGATTGCCCCCGATGTGGCGGCCGAGGGCCGAGCCGGTTACGGGGTGCCCGGTGACCATGGCAGCGTCTTCGAGGATCTGACCGCTAGGGCGGTCAAGCCCGACGATGTGCTGGTGGTGTTCTTCGGGTCCCGCAACGACGCGGGTGTCGAGCCGCAATTGCTGGCCGAAAAGGCCGGCGCGACTTTCGATCTGGCCCGCCGCTTGGCGCCGTCGGCGAGGTTGCTGGTGATCGGGCCGCCGTGGCCCGCCGCCGAGGTCCCCGACTCGGTGCTGCAGATTCGCGACGTGCTCAACGCTGCGGCGCACGCCGCGGGAGCAGCATTCGTCGATCCAATCGGCGACGGCTGGTTCGTGGACAGGCCCGAGTTGATCGGCGCGGACGGCGTGCACCCCACCGACGCCGGGCATCAATATCTGGCGGACAAGATCGCACCGCTCATTCGCGCGCAGTTACCGCGATGAGCGGGCTGATTTTCGTCCAAATCTTCAGCCGCACAAGGTGGTAGGGGTCGCCACTCAGTCTTCCGCGTGCCTTTCGTAGTCCCAACGCTCAAGGCGCGCTTGCAATTGCACGAGACCGAGTCCGGCGACTGGCGTAAGCGCCGTCACAAATATCACCATCAACGGACTCATCTCGAAACCTCCAAGACTCCTTCAGTGATAACACGTTCTGCGTGGTTATGTGGTTCATTCGCAAAGAAATTCATCCGTGTCGTAATCCAACGTCACCCTTCGGCCAGGGCGCGATCGGCCAGCGCCCCGATAACCGGTGTCAGCAGCTGCGAGTACTCGGTTGTCACGTGGTTGTCGTCGCGGAACACCAGGGTGTTGCCCACGATCACCGGGCATCGCTCGGTGCTGCAAAATAGATCGGTCAGATCCGCATAGTGGCCGCCGGCGGCTGCGGTGGCCGCCTGCTCGGCGGCGATACCGTCGCCATTGGCGGCCACCGACCGAAGGGGCGCGCAGCCGCGTGCGTCGTCCAAGTGGGCGGAAAGGCACGTCGGCACCGAAGAATGCGGATCGGCGACCGGGCCCAGCACCAGCACCGCCGAACCGTTGCTGCGCAGCTGGGCCACCGTCCGGAACAGCGCATCGATCCACGCCGGGTCGTAGGACGCGAAGCTGAAGTCCGCGTGGTAGCGGCGGCTCATGCCCAGCACCACCAGGCGCGGCCGCTCGGCCCGCAGCCGGTCGAGTATCTCGGCGCGCCACTGTTCGCACTCGGTGTACCTGCGGCCCAGGTACGGGCTGACGATCGGCAGGTCCAGCAGCGGGCAGGTCACTTTGCCCAACGTCTCCAGCCGCCAGTGCCGCTGCGTGGCGGCCTGTTGCAGAGCCGGGTCCCACATGGCGGCATGCGAGTCGCCGACCAGCGCGATGGTCGTCGCCGACGCGGTGTCGGCCGAAGCGCACTCGCGCTGGCCGACGTCACGCCAGGACCGCAGGCAGCCGTTGACGAAGACGGGGGCCTTGTCGCCTGGCGCCGCAGCCAGCGGCGGGTTCAGATTCGTCGGCACCGCCCGCAGGTCCGCGGCGGCAGCGACGGCGTCGCGCACCTGGGCGAAGAGACTCCGGATCGCCGCCTCCCGCGGGCTCGGGGCGTTGGCGCTCGCGGCCGCCGAGGGTAACGCGGCGATCTTGGCCTCGGGGGCGGCGGCTCCGTGGCCGGCCGGTGCCGGTATCGCGGTCAGCAATACCGCGGACGCGCACGCCGCGACGGCGCTGGTCGCACCGGCCAGTGCCAGGCTCGCCCTGGCGGATCGGCGGAACGCCGCGGCGAACCGGCCGGGATTTTCGACCAGATGCAGCGTGATCACCGCAAGCCCGGCCGAGACGATGGTGGCCGCCAGCCTGGCCGGCAGTCCGGCGGAATCGCCGAGCAGCGGCGGCATCAGGAGCAGCACCGGCCAATGCCAGAGGTACCACGAGTACGACACCCGCCCGATCGCGCGCATGGCCGGACGGCACAGCACGCGACCGACTCCCATCGCGCCGGTGACGCAACCGCTGCCGATCACCAGCGCGGTGCCCAGCACCGGCAGCAGCGCCGCGGTGCCGGGGTAGGGAGTACCCGGGCCCAGCTGGGTGCAGGTCAGCAGGATCAGCGCCAGACCGCCCCAGCCGACGACTGCCGCGGGCGCCAGCGGCAGCCGTCGCCAATGACCGATCGAGAGGGCCACCAACCCGCCGGCGGCTAGTTCCCAGGCGCGGGTGGGCAGCGAGAAGAACGCCCACGACGGCGACGTGCGGGTCCAGACCGCCGCCGCCGCCAGCGACGCCGCCGCCACCAAACCCAGGGCGACGGCATACGGCATGGCCCGCGACCCGGTGCCGCGACCGACTCGTCGGACCAGCCATCCGGTGCCGATGATCAGCGCCGGCCACACCAGGTAGAACTGTTCCTCGACGCCCAGTGACCAGTAATGCTGGAAGGGCGACGGGGGCTGGTCGGCGGACAGGTAATCGGTGCCTTGCCCGGCGAACCGGTAGTTGCCGACATACAACGCGCTGGCAATGCCGTCGACGAAGACCCGCCGCGCTTGCAGGGGCGGCAGCAGTGCGGCGGCGCCGATCGCGGTGGCCACGCCGACGGTAGCCGCGGCGGGCAGCAGCCGGCGCGCCCGCGCACCGTAGAAGCGGCCCAGCCGGACGGTACCGGTGGTGGTCACCTCGCGCCACAGCAAGCCGGTGATGAGGAAGCCGGAGATGACGAAGAAGACGTCCACGCCGATGTAGCCGCCGACGATGCCCGGTATGCCGGCGTGATAGAGCACGACGGCGACCACCGCGACCGCCCGCAAGCCCTCGATGTCCGGGCGGAAAGCGATCCCTCGATTGGGCCGCCCAGCTGAACGGAGCGGGCCGGCGGGGTCTTTCGGGGGAGCTGTCATCTGGCCGGCTTCAGGACGCCATCCAGGCCAGCTCGGCGGGCAGTTGTCCGCGCCAATAGTCCGTGTCATGCCCGCCGGCGGAGAAGCTGCCCGCCGGGGCCGTCTTCAATTGGCTGACGAACTGCCGCGTGGCGAAGTAGAACCGATCGCCGATGCCGCAGTCCACCCGCAGCGGAATCTGGTTCAGCGCCGGGAGGCCTAGGACACTGTGGGCCACCCAGTCGTCGTAGCTGTCGAACGCGCCGGGTGCGCTGCCGGTGAACGAGGTGTACAAGGCCGGGCTGATCGCGCAGATTCCAGCCGTCCGGGCCGGGCCCAGCCGAGCACCCAGCAGCAGCGCGCCGTATCCACCCATGGACCATCCCAGGAATCCCACCCGGGTGGTGTCCATCCCCATCGAGGCCAGCAGCGGCAGCAGCTCGTCGAGCACCATCGCGCCGGAGTCGGTGCCGGATGCCCTGCGGTGCCAGTAGGTGTTGCCGCCGTCGACACCGACCACCGCGAACGGCGGCTTACCCGCCTTGACCAGCTGGGCCAACCCCTCCTCGACGCCGAGCTCGAGCATCATGCCGGCGTTGCCGTCCTTTCCGTGCAGGGCGATGACCGGCCGCAACAACCTGGTCTGGCCCGGCGGCAGGGCGATCACCCAGTTCGTCTGGATACCGCCGCGGGCAGCCGAGATGAATGAGCCGGACAGCTTGGTCGGCAAGCTGCTGCCGGCCGCCGGGGGCTCGAACGGGGCCGGCGCCTGCGGTGGCGCCGCCTGGGGTTTGAGCGGATCCAGCAAGGCGCTCAGAGCCCACACACCAGCGGCTCCCGCGCTGGCTCCGGCGCCCATCCGCAGCACCGCGCGACGGGTCAGGTCAGCCACGGGGCCATAATGCCGCCCCGACAGGGTTTTTCCCGGCGAGCCACGCCGCATCGGTAGCCCAATCGTGACGCCGGGCCGCGGCCGCGTGGATTCCAGGGCTCCGCACGCGGCAAATGCACACTCTTGCACCACCGGTCGCTCGGATTGGGGAGGTTTTCGCCCTTGGCCGGCGGTCGTGTGGCCTCAATCATGGACAGCACGCGGTAGGGCATCGGAGCTGACCAGGGCAGCTCACGGCCGGCTCAACGTCAGCGACCCGCGCGCGGCCATCGTCGTTGGCGAGCTCGGCCGTTGGCCTTGGTATTAGAAAGAGGACCCGGATGAGCCTGGCTTTTCATTGGTTTCTGCCGACGTACGGCGATTCACGCAATCTGGTTGCGGGTGGGCACGGTACCGCGATGCGTGGCGACCGGCCCGCGACGCTGAAGTATCTGCACCAGATCTGCGCGGCCGCCGAAACCAACGGTTTCGAGGCGGTGCTCACCCCCACCGGGTTGTGGTGCGAGGACGCCTGGCTGACGACGGCGATGCTGGTCGAGCGCACCGAGACGCTGAAGTTTCTGGTCGCCTTGCGTCCCGGCCTGACCAGTCCCACCCTGGCCGCCCAGATGGCTGGCACCTTCCAACGCCAGTCCGGCGGCCGGCTGCTGCTCAACGTCGTCACCGGCGGCGAACCGCACGAGCAGCGCGCCTACGGGGACTTCTTGGACAAACAGTCGCGGTATGCCCGCACCGCCGAGTTCCTGCACGTGGTGCGACAACTGTGGAGTTCGAGTGAGCCGGTGACCTTCACCGGCGACCACATCGGTGTCGAAGGAGCGGCGCTGAACAACCGGCCCGACCCGGTTCCCGCGGTGTTCTTCGGCGGATCATCGGGCCCCGCCGGGCCGGTAGCGGCGAAGTATTCCGATGTGTACCTCACCTGGGGCGAGCCGGTGGCGGCGGTCGGGCAGAAGCTGGACTGGGTCGGCGGGCTGGCGGCCGAGCACGGCCGAACTCTGCGGTACGGCTTACGGATTCACGTGATCAGCCGGGACACCTCCGCGCAGGCCTGGGCCGAGGCCGATCGGCTGCTCGAAGGTATCGACCCGGCGGATGTCGCCAGGATGCAGGCCAACCTGGCGCGCAGCGAGTCGGAGGGACAGCGCCGCATGGTCGAGCTGCGCGGCGGCAGCAACGACCGACTGGTGATCGCGCCCAACCTGTGGGCCGGGGTCGGCCTGGTGCGCGGTGGGGCGGGCACCGCGCTGGTCGGATCCCACGACGAGGTCGCCGACCGGCTGGCCGAGTATGCGCAGTTGGGCATCACCCACTTCGTCCTGTCGGGATATCCGCACCTGGAAGAGGCCTACTGGTTCGGTGACGGCGTGCTGCCGCTGCTCGAGCGCAGGGGTCTGTGGGCGCGGCCCAACGGTCAGTCGCCACCGGCCCCGGTGCCGTTGGCGGTTGTCTCGGCGCATTAGCCCGTCACCGATTACCTTGCCCGCCAGGATATTTAGCGGGCCAGCCGGCACGCGGGCAGCGCGCTGACCCGCGACCGCGCCACCTTGTTGTAGACGATTGCGTTCCTTACGCAGCTCGGCTATGGTGGGAACTTAGTGAACGCAATCGTATACAACGTGGAGTGCGTTCCCCCATCGACAAGGAAGCGAGAATCCCATGACAACCGAGGTGAACGTTGCCGGTTTCGAGCCGTTGTACGGCGATCCGGAACTGACCGACGGCTTGATCCCGTGGGACATCGGCGGCCCGCCGCCGGTCATCGAGCAGCTGGTCGCCTTTGGCGGCATCCGCGGCGAGGTCCTCGACCCGGGCACGGGTCCCGGCTACCATGCGATTCACTATGCGTCCCAAGGGTTTTCGGTGACCGGGATTGACGGGTCAGCTTCGGCCATCGAGCGGGCCAGGCGCAACGCGGAACACGCGGGCGTCACAGTCGACTTCCGGGTGGCCGATGCCACCCGCCTGGACGGTTTCGAGCGCCGGTTCGACACCGTGGTGGACAGCGCCTTCTATCACGTCTTCTTAGGCGACGAAGCCACCCAGACGCGCTACGCGCAGGCGCTGCACCGGGCCACCAAACCCGGAGCACGGCTCTACATGTTCGAGTTCAGCCCGCACAACGTCAACGGCATCCAGTGGGCCGGCATACCGGCGGACAACTTCGACCGGGTGCTCGGCGCAGGCGGATGGCGGGTGGATTACCTGGGCGCCACCAGCTACCAGGCGCGCTTCCTGCCGCAGACCTTCGACGCGATGACCAAAGTGGTCTCGGAGAGTCAGGACGAGATGCTCGCGCGCATGCGACCGCTCATGCGGCAGCTGAACGTGCTGCAGCCGCTGCTGCAGGACCACCGGGTACACCTTCCGGTGTGGGCCGTGGTGGCCACCCGCCTGGACTGAGGCGGCCACGTTGGTCGCCAAACCCTCATGAGCCCAACGGCTTTCGTGTCGCCGCCGGCCACGACAAGATGCGCCGACGGCCGCTGCGCGACCGGCGTGTGACCGGCGACCACACGATTAGGGACCAACGCCTCCTGACACCGGCGCCGACGTTTGCCTAACGTCCATGGTGAGGAGGTGCACCGGTGCCGGTGGATGCAATTGTGGGATACGACGGTTCGCCGGGGGCGAGTGCCGCGATAGCTGCCGGTGCGTTGTTGTTTCCCGGGGCGCACGGGTGGATTACCTATCTGTGGGTTCCGCCGTTCGCGAGTGACAAGGTGCGCCGGCGGCTGCGCCCCATGGCTCGTGACGCGAACGAGCTGGCCGAAATGGTCGAGCGCGAGGGTGAGTGCGAGGCCCAGCGAATCGTCGGGATGGGGGTGACGCTGGCGCGCGCCGCCGGGTGGCATGCCGAGCCGCTGCTGAAGCGGACCTGGGGTCCGGAGGGGCTGCGAATAGCGCAAGCGGTCGACGATGTGCAGGCGGACCTGGTGGTTGTCGGGGCCCGCGGGCTCGGAGGGACCCAAGCGGTGCTGGGCAGCGTGTCCGACATGGTGCTGCATTACTGCCCCAAGCCGGTGGTCGTGGTGCCGCATCCGATGCTGTCAGCCGAGTACGAAGCGCTGGCCAACGGGCCGATCCTCGTCGGCTGGGACGGGTCGAGCGGCGCCGCTACGGCGTTGGCGACGGCCCAGCGGCTGTGCCCGCAGCGAGATGTGTTGCTGATATCAGTCGGCGATGGCCCAGCGCCCGCACCGCCGGTCGATTCCTCGGGAGCGGCAGCCGCAGACGTTCTCCGGTTGACCGTCAACCGAGGTCACGGTCTCCGCGCTCGTGCCGTCTCGGAAGCACTGGTGGCGGCCGCCGACGACCACGATGCGGCTCTGGTGGTGGTCGGCTCCCGGGGACGTTCCGGCGCGCGAGACGTGGTGCTGGGCAGCGTAGCCGTGGGAACCGTGCACCACTCCCATCGACCGGTGATGGTCGTCCCGGGCGGGTGGGAGGTCGTCGCCGGATCATGATCGGCCGGCCCGGGCCGCGCGGTTCGCCGGCCCCCGTCGGCAATGTGAAAAGGGTCGCAAGGGGTCGCAAGGGGTCGCAAGGGGTGAAGTGAGTGCCGGAATCCACGGCTCATCACGGTCTGGCAGCGCACGAAGTGGTGCTGCTATTGGAGACCGATCCGCACCGCGGGCTGTCCGGCGGCGAAGCGGCGGAGCGACTAGAACGCTTTGGACCCAACACTTTGCCGGTGGCTGCGCGGGGCGGCTTGTTGGTGCGCATTCTGCGGCAGTTTCACCATCCGCTCATCTACGTCCTGCTCGCAGCCGGGCTGATTACCGCGGGACTGAGGGAATACGTCGATTCCGCGGTGATCTTCGGCGTGGTTGTCGTCAACGCCATCGTGGGTTTCATCCAAGAATCCAAGGCCGAGGCCGCGCTGGAGGGGTTGCGGTCGATGGTGCGCACCCACGCCAAGGTGGTTCGGGGCGGCCATGAGCACACCGTGGCGTCGGAGGACCTGGTTCCCGGGGACCTGGTGCTGTTGGAAAGCGGCGACAAAGTGCCGGCCGACCTGCGGCTGGTAAGGGTAACCGAACTGCACGTCAACGAGTCAGCGCTCACCGGAGAGTCGGTGCCGGTCCATAAGGACGCGGTCGCGCTGCCGGAGGCCACTCCGGTCGCGGATCGCCGCAATATGGTCTACTCCGGCACCCTGGTGACCGCCGGCCACGGCGCCGGCATCGCCGTCGCGACCGGCGCCGAAACGGAACTGGGTGAAATTCATCGGCTGGTCGGTGCCGCGGAAACCCTGATGACGCCGCTGACCGCGAAGCTCGCTTGGTTCAGCAAGGTCCTGACCATCGCCATCCTCGCACGGGCGGCGGCCCCCTTCGCCACAGGATTGCTGCGCCGCCAGGATGCCGTTGAAACCTTCACCGCCGCGATCGCCCTCGCGGTCGGGGCCATCCCCGAAGGCCTGCCGGCCGCCGTCACCATCACCCTGGCTATCGGTGTGGCCCGAATGGCCAAGCGCCGCGCGGTGATTCGTCGGCTGCCGGCGGTGGAGACGCTGGGCAGCACCACCGTCATCTGCAGCGACAAGACCGGAACGCTGACCGAGAACCAGATGACCGTCCAGATGATCTGGACCCCCGACGGCATGGTCGAGGTGACCGGAACGGGCTATGCGCCCGACGGTGTCCTGCAGGATCGCGAAGGCGCCCTTGTGTCGATGGATGAACATGCGGCACTGCGCTGGTCACTGATCGCCGGTGCGCGCTGCAACGACGCGGCACTCAGCCACGACGATGGGCACTGGAGTGTTATCGGTGACCCGACCGAGGGCGCGATGCTGGTTGTTGCGGCCAAGGCTGGTCTCAATGTGGAGCGCGTCGGCGCCGGCATGCCGCGGGTGGCGGCCATCCCGTTCAGCTCCGAGCGCCAATACATGGCCACCCTGCATCGTCACGGCGCTGATCACGTGGTGCTGGCCAAGGGCGCCGTGGAGCGGATGCTCGAGTTGTGCGGCACGCAGCTGGGTGCCGACGGGGCGTTGCGTCCGCTGGACCGCGCGAGGGCGTTGCGGGCCGCTGACCTACTCAGCGCCCGGGGTCTACGGGTACTGGCCACCGCCGTCCGCGCCGGAGGCGACCCCGGCGAGTTCGACGACGATGCGCTGCCGGGCACGCTGGCGTTCACCGGACTGCAGGCAATGCTTGACCCGCCGCGGGCCGCCGCCTCCTCCGCCGTGGCGGCCTGTCACACCGCCGGTATCGCGGTCAAGATGATCACCGGCGACCATGCCGGTACGGCCACCGCGATCGCGGCCAAGGTCGGATTGCTCGACGACGAGAAACCGACGGCAGGCGCGGTGCTCACCGGTGCCGAGTTGGCTGCGCTGAGTAGCGACGAGTATCCCGACGCCGTGGACCGGGCCGCGCTGTTCGCCAGGGTCTCGCCGGAGCAGAAGCTGCGGCTGGTGCAGGCGTTGCAGGCTCGGGGTCACGTGGTCGCCATGACCGGCGACGGCGTCAACGACGCACCGGCCTTGCGGCAGGCCAATATCGGCGTCGCGATGGGCCTCGGCGGCACCGAGGTCGCCAAGGACGCCGCCGACATGGTGTTGACCGACGACGATTTCGCCACCATCGAGGCCGCGGTAGAAGAGGGCCGCGGGGTCTTCGACAACCTGACGAAGTTCATCACCTGGACGCTGCCCACCAACATCGGGGAGGGACTGGTGATCCTGGTGGCGATCGCAGCCGGGGCCGCGCTGCCGATACTGCCGACCCAGATTCTGTGGATCAACATGACCACCGCCGTCGCGCTCGGCCTGATGCTCGCCTTCGAGCCCAAGGAAGCCGGCATCATGACTCGTCCGCCGCGCGATCCTGACCAGCCGCTGCTGACCCGCGAGCTGGTGGCGCGGATTCTGCTGGTCGCCACCATGCTGGTCGCCACTGCCTGGTGGCTTTTCGAATGGGAAATCGGCAAAGGCGCCAGCGTCGAAGTAGCCCGGACCGCGGCGCTGAACCTCTTTGTGGTGGTTGAGGCCTTTTACCTGTTCAGCTGTCGGTCGTTGACCCACTCGGCCTTCCGGATCGGCATTTTCTCCAACCGCTGGATCATCGTGGGCGTGACCGTGCAGGCCGTTGCCCAACTTGCGATCACCTATCTACCCGCGATGAACACGGTGTTCGGTACGGCACCGATCGGGGCGCCCGCCTGGATGCGGATCTTCGGGGTCGCCACGGTTGTCACCCTCGTCGTGGCCGTCGACAAGCTGTTGCGCAGGCGCCGCGGCGCGAACCGTTCATGAGAACACGATCGCTCCCGGGGTGCCGTGCCAACTGGCGGTGGTCGCTGGCAACTACTGCTAGCGTCCGGTAATGCGGCGGATGCAGAACCGAGCGCATCACCTGGCTCGCACGGATATCGAGTGCGGGCCGGCCCGTCCGGATTCGAGTACGACTTCCCAACTGCGCCAAGCACTGTCGCAGCGTCAGCTCAACATGATCGCTATCGGCGGGGTGATCGGCGCCGGCTTGTTCGTCGGCTCCGGGGTGGTGATCCAGGCGACCGGGCCCGCGGCGTTCCTGACCTACGCCATGTGCGGGGTGCTGATCGTGCTGGTGATGCGAATGCTCGGGGAGATGGCCACCGCGAACCCGTCGACCGGGTCGTTCGCCGACTACGCGGACACCGCCCTGGGGAGCTGGGCCGGGTTTTCCGTGGGCTGGCTGTATTGGTACTTCTGGGTGATCGTCGTCGGTTTCGAGGCGGTGGCCGGCGGCAAAGTCCTCAACTACTGGTTTCCCGCGCCACTGTGGCTGTTGTCGCTATGCCTGATGGTGCTGATGACCGCGACCAACCTGGTCTCGGTGTCGTCCTTCGGCGAGTTCGAATTCTGGTTCGCCGGAATCAAAGTCGCGACCATCGTGATCTTTCTCGGGGTCGGCGCCGCGTTCGTGCTCGGCTTCCTGCCGGGGCACGCCATGAATTTCACCAACCTCAGCGCGCATGGCGGGTTTTTCCCCAAGGGTGTCGGCGCCGTATTCGCGGCCATCGTGGTGGTGATCTTCTCCATGGTCGGCGCCGAGGTCGTCACCATCGCCGCCGCCGAAAGCCGGGATCCGCAGCATGCGATACAGCGCGCCACCAACTCGGTGGTGGCGCGGATCGCGATCTTCTTCGTCGGCTCGGTTTTCCTGGTGGTCGTCATCTTGCCTTGGGACTCAGTGGAACTCGGCACCTCGCCGTACGTCGCGGCGCTCAAGCACCTCGGTCTTCCGGGCGCGGACCGGATCATGAATGCGGTGGTGCTTACCGCGGTGTTGTCCTGCCTCAACTCCGGCCTGTATACCGCGTCGCGGATGTTGTTCGTGCTTGCCGACCGGCGCGAGGCGCCGGCACTTCTGGTCAGGGTCAGCCGGCGCGGCGTACCGCACATCGCCATTCTGTGTTCGTCGGCGGTGGGGTTCGGTTGTGTCGTCATGGCGTGGCTCGCGCCCGGCACGGTGTTCCTCTTCCTGCTCAACTCCTCAGGTGCGGTGATCTTGTTTGTCTACCTGCTCGTCGCGGTGTCCCAAATTGTGCTGCGCCGCCGCACACCCGCCGAGAAGCTGAGGGTGAAGATGTGGTTCTTCCCGGCGCTGTCGATTCTCACGGTCGCCGGAATCATCGCCGTACTGGTGCAAATGGCGTTCGACCGCACCGCGCGCACCGAGCTGTGGCTCAGCCTGCTGTCCTGGTTGGTGGTGGTCGCGGTGCACTTCGTCGCCAGAGTGGCGACGCGCAGACCCTTGCGCCGCATGTGATACTGCAACGCATGAGGTCGGCCGGGGTGCGTCGCGGAACGGAACTGTTGTTTTCACCCGGGGCGCCGCCGGAGACCGGTGGCCTGATAGCTCTGGCCGGTCTGCGGCTGCTGGCCGGGTTGATCTGGCTCTACAACGTGGTCTGGAAACTGCCACCGGATTTTGGCCAGCGCAGCAACAGCGGTTTGTACCACTTCACCCATCTGGCGATCGAACATCCGGTGTTCGCACCGTTCAGTTGGGCCGTCGAACACCTGGTGCTGCCGTACTTCACCGCCTTCGGTTGGGCGGTGCTGGTCGCCGAGTCCGCACTCGCGGTATTGCTGCTGACCGGGACGGCGGTGCGGCTGGCCGCCCTGATCGGCATCGGACAGTCACTGGCCATCGGCCTCTCGGTCGCCGAGTCGCCCGGGGAATGGCCGTGGGCGTACGCGATGCTGCTCGGCATCCACGTCGTCTTGCTCTTCGTGACGTCGGCCCGGTACGCCGCCGTCGACGCGGTGCGCGCCGCGACCACGCCATCAGCGGTCAGTTTGAGAGCGCAGCGGTTGCTGGCTGGTTGGGCAACCGTGCTGCTACTGATCGGGCTGATCGCCGTGTGGCGCGGTCTTGCCGGCAGTTGGCCCGCCTACGTCGGCATCCGACCATTGGAATTCTCGCTCGGCCAATACAACCTGCGTGGAGCCGTGGTACTGATCGCGGTCGCATTGGCGATGCTGGCAGCGGCCAGGGTCGGCCAGCGCTTGATCGCGATCGCGGCCGCCGCGGTGGCAGCGCTGGCCGCGGCCTCGATCTACGTCCAAGTAGCCGGGAATTCGGTGTGGCTCGGTGGAACCAACACCACCGCAGTAATTTTTGTCTGTGCGGCGGTGGGGAGTCTGGCAACCGGGCCGAGAATCGGCCGGACGAAAGGGGCGTGATGACCGCGTCGGGCGTTGTGCCGCAAGTCGTTGCCGTCGCCGCAGCACACGCCGATCGAGTGGACGCCGACTGTTCCTTTCCGGTGGAGTCGGTGGATGCCCTGCGGGCCAGCGGACTCCTCGGTCTGGTGCTACCGGCCGATGTCGGTGGAATGGCCGCCAGCCCAAAGGAATTCACCCAGGTAGTGGCGCAGCTGTCGGCCGCCTGCGGATCGACCGCCATGATCTATCTGATGCATGTGGCGGCGGCCGTCGCGGTCGCCGCAGCGCCCCCGCCGGGCCTGCCGGATCTGTTGGCGGACATGGCTTCCGGGAAAATACTGGGCACGTTGGCGTTCAGCGAGAAGGGTTCTCGGTCGCACTTCTGGGCGCCGGTGTCCACCTCGACCGCCGACGGGGACGACGTCGTCGTGCGGGCCGACAAAAGCTGGGTGACATCGGCGGGGTTCGCCGACGTCTACGTCGTCTCCACCGGTTCGGTCAGCGGCGTCGCCGGAGACGTCGATCTCTACGCTGTTCCGGCGGACACCTCGGGCCTGCGGGTGACCGGGACCTTCACCGGGATGGGTTTGCGCGGCAATGCCTCGGCGCCGATGTCGGTGGACATTCGCGTGCCCGCCTCCTATGGCGTGGGCCCGCCGGGCGGCGGGTTCGGCATGATGATGCAAACAGTGTTGCCGTGGTTCAACCTCGGAAATGCGGCCGTGTCACTGGGTTTGGCAACCGCCGCTACCAGCGCCGCGGTCAGGCACGTCAGCAGCGCCCGGCTGGAACACCTCGGCGGGAGTCTGGCCGAGCTGCCGACGATCCGCGCCCAGATCGCCCGGATGGGCACCGGGCTGGCGGCGCAGGAGGCGTATCTGGCGCAGGTGGCCGATCGGGTGAGTTCTCCCGACGACACCACACTGACGCATGTGCTGGGAGTCAAAGCGTCGGTCAACGACGCCGCGCTGACCATCACCGAGTCGGCGATGCGGGTGTGTGGCGGTGCGGCGTTCTCCAAGCATCTGCCCATCGAACGGGCGTTCCGCGACGCTCGGGCCGGGGCGGTGATGGCACCGACCGCCGACGCACTGTACGACTTCTACGGCCGGGCCGTCACCGGGCTGCCGCTGTTCTAGGGGAGGGATATGTCAGCCGAACCGCTGGTTGTCGGGGCTGTGGCATACACGCCGAATGTGGTCCCGATCTGGGAGGGCATCCGAAGCTACTTTCGGGACGCCGAAAGCCCGGACACCGAGATGGATTTCGTGCTCTACTCCAACTACGGGCGGTTGGTCGACTCGCTGATCGCCGGCCACATCGACATCGCCTGGAACACCAACCTGGCCTATGTGCGCACCGTGTTGCAAACGGGTGGGCACTGCACCGCGCTGGCGCAGCGGGACACCGACGTCGACTACACCACCGTGTTCGTGGCGCGCGCCGGCAGTGGACTGCACGGCGCGGGCGACATTGCCGGAACACGTGTTGCACTCGGGTCCGCCGACTCCGCGCATGCGGCGATCCTGCCGCTGTATTACCTGCGTCGCGCCGGCATCGCGGAGGCGGACCTGCACGTCACCCGATTCAACACCGACATCGGCAAACACGGCGACACCGGCCGCAGCGAGCTGGACGCGGTGGACGCCGTGTTGGCCGGGGAGGCGGACGTGGCGGCAATCGGCAGCTCGACGTGGGCGGCGATGGGTGCCGCGGAGCTGATGGGGGAATCGCTGGCCGAAGTCTGGCGCACCGACGGCTACTGCCACTGCATGTTCACCGCGTTGGACACCTTGGCCGCCGAGCGGTACCAACCATGGCTGGACCGGTTGCTGGCGATGAACTGGGATAACCCCGAGCATCGAAAGATATTGGAACTCGAGGGGTTACGACGCTGGGTGCCGCCGCACCTGGACGGATACCAGCCGTTGTTCGAAGCTGTCGAGGAGCAGGGTATCGACCCGCGATGGTGATCCTGGACTTGATGCGCCAGGTGAGCGGGCTTGCGCAGGGCGCCACCGTCGAAGTTGCCGTCAGCAGTCACCGCGACCGAGAACTCGCCGAAAAGTGGTGCGCCCGAACCGGAAACACTCTAGTGCGGGCCGACCTGGACGAGGTTGGAGTCGGTACCGTGGTGGTGCGGCGCGGTCATCCACCGGATCCCGCCGAGGTGCTGGGCGTCGACCGGCTGCCCGGGGTCCGGCTGTGGCTCTATACCAACTTTCATTGCAATCTGTCCTGTGACTACTGCTGTGTCTCGTCGTCGCCGCAGGCCCCGCACCGCGAACTCGGGGCCGAGCGAATCGGCCGCATTGTCGGTGAAGCCGCGCGCTGGGGGGTGCGGGAATTGTTCCTCACCGGCGGTGAGCCGTTCCTGCTGCCCGACATCGACACGATCATCTCGGCCTGTGCCCAGACGCTGCCCACCACCGTCCTCACCAACGGGATGGTGTTCAAGGGCCGGGCGCGCCGGGCGCTGGAATCCCTGCCCCGGGATGGGCTCGCCCTGCAGATCAGCCTGGACTCGGCGACGCCGGACCTGCACGACTCGCACCGGGGTCGCGGGTCGTGGGAAAAGGCGGTCGCCGGAATCCGTTTCGCGTTATCGCTGGGTTTCCGGGTACGCGTGGCCGCGACGGTCGCCGCCCCCGCTCCCGGCGAACTGGCGGCATTTCACGAGTTCCTCAATGCGCTCGGTATCGCCGGCGAGGATCAGCTGGTGCGGCCGATCGCCTTGGAAGGTGTTGCGTCCGAGGGGTTGTCGCTGCGCCGCGAATCGCTGGTTCCGGAGGTGACCGTCACCGCCGACGGCGTGTACTGGCATCCGGTCGCCGCCACCGACGAGCGGGCCCTGGTGTCGCGGACCATCGAACCGCTGACCCCGGCACTGGACGCGGTAAGCCGGCTGTTCGCCGAGCAGTGGGCGCAGGCCGCCGAGGCGGCCGCGTTGTTCCCGTGCGCGTAGCGCGGGACGCTACGTAGCGAATCAGTCGTCGCCCCATCGCCTTTCCACCGACCGGCCACCGCCGTCAAGGTCGCATTCACCGGCGCCGCCACCCCGACGCGGGCGCCGTACCGTGGAACCGCACCGTTGCTGACGTCGATCTCGCTGATCCGGCGCGCTTGATGGTCCAGCAGTGCCGACGGCTTCGCGTCGGGCATCACGGCGTCGAAGGCCCGATACCCGATGCCCGATACCCGATGCCCACGCCACCTCCCACGCCTTGGTCACGGCCGCGCGGCTGGCCGGGCCCACCGGCCCACATCCGCTGAATGGGGTTGGTGATATGGCGGTTGAGCGAGCCGTTGCCGACATTGCATGCCACTGTCCAACTCATTTCCGGGGCTACATCTGAAGTCGGGCAATCGGCGGCGCCGGATCCGGAAACCGTGCACTATCGAAGCCGACAGGGAGGTGGGCCAATGATTCGCGCCGTGTGGAACGGGACCGTGCTCGCAGAAGTGCCGCAGACCGTCACAGTGGAGGGCAATCACTACTTCCCGCCGGATTCAATTCATCGCGAGTATCTGATCGACAGCTCCACCACGTCGGTATGCCCGTGGAAGGGGGTGGCCAACTACTACACCGTCGTGGTGGATGGCCAGACCAATCCCGATGCCGCCTGGTATTACCCGGACCCCAGCCCGGCTGCCAGCGACATCAAGAACCACGTGGCGTTCTGGCGGGGCGTGACCATCGAGGGCCAGCCGAGCTAACGGTTTGAACCCCGGAAGATGGTCCGCCAACGCGAGGACGCGACCGCCTGGTCGAGAAGCTCCGGAGCCCGGCTGCGGACCGCGTCGATGACCTGGCCGGCCGTCGGGTTGACCATGGCGATATCGCCCACGACGACGGTGGGCACGGTCTCGTTGCCGTCGGCGATCGAGCGGACCGCCGCTGCCGCGTCCGGATCAGTCCAGATGTTCACCTCCCGGGTGGGCAGCCGGCGCCGCCGTAGCGCCCTACGCAGCCGCCAACAGAACGGGCAGCCCGGACGCCAGTAGACCACCACTTCGCCGGCCATGCCGTTACCCCAGCGACCGATCGATACTCAGCAGCTCGTCGACCGACCACTGGTCATCGGCGTGACGCCCGTAATGCACCGCGACGAGGCGGCCATCGGGATCGATGAGAAAGTCCGCGGGCAGCCCCAAATGCGTTGTGCCATCAGTAGATCCAACGCCGGCGTAGGCCGGATCGCGGCGGTGCCGCAGCGCGGCCCAGTAGCCGCGGACGGCTGCTGACCAGGCGCGCCAACTGGCCAGGGAGCGCCAGCTCCGCTCCACCCCGAACCGGCAGTAGTGCACCTTGTCGGGGTCGGCGACCACGGCGAATGGCAGCACGCTCTGATATCCGCGCAGCGCGTCGGCCGGCGAATGAAAGAACACCACTTCGGTGATACCGGCGTTGGTGAGCTGCTGGTGGCGGTCGGCGAAGCTGTGCAGATGCAGACTGCAGATCGGGCATCCGGCAAACCGGCGAAACTGCAGATGGGTACGCCCCCCGGGCGCCGGCACCGCCACGGGCTGACCGGTGATGGTTTCCAGCTGTTGTGCGGGAATCGTCGCGCCCATCGACAGTCTGCCGGGGTTTCTCATCGGGTTCTCACTGGGGTAGTACACCTTGTTCGCTCTGCCATGCCAACTTCACGCCGGCGTCAGCGAGCCGCGCTGTGCGCTGCCGGCAGAAAACGGGCGGCGTGGTCGGCGTACTCGGCGGTGACATAGACGTGGTAGCGGCGCGCCAGCAGGGTGTGCTCGCTGGTGAAGTCCCGCTTTCCACCCGTCGACGCGTGTGCGGCGAAGCCGAAGATAGCGCCCCAGAGTGCGCCGAAGGCAATCGGCAACAGGAGCACCCATACCCAAAGCCATAACGGGCTGACGGCAAAGAGCAAGAACAGCAGGCCGATCAGTGCGCCGATCCAGGCGCCGCTGGCCGCACCCGCGAGCGCGGCCTTGCCCTTGGTCAGGCGGCCGGTGACTTGTTCCACGGTGCGCAGGCCGTCGCCGACGATGCGAACGTGCTCGACGGGGAATCCGCCGTCGGACATGCGATCGACCAGCTCCTGAGCCGCGTCGTAACTGTCAAACGATGCGACCAGCCGTTGTCCGGTGCTCGTTGTCGTGCGTTCCCCGGCGGGGTCGGTCATGAGTCTCATCCCTCTCGATATCAGTTTCGTTGCCTCGATTGTCTGTCGTCACAGGGATACCCCGTGCCGGGTGGCCGTATGCACGCTGCCCCCAACCCAGCTCAAAGCGCTTGGCTGCCAGGGCTTTTCATCTTCGGGCTACTGCTGGCTGGGACACGCCTCGATGGGCACCCGCATGGTCAGGTCACCGTAGTTGTCGAATACGGTCGAATACCAGGGTCACCTCCACCGACGTACCCGGTCTGGCGGATTCCCGCAGACCGTCCACGCTGACGGCGAATGGTTGGCCGGAAGCGCCTACCTGTTCGATCGATTGGCCGGCAGCGATCGATGACTGCGGGGGAATTTCTAGCGGCGCGGCCGGAGAGATATGGACGGCCTCGGCCGCGTCGGTGGCGATCGCGAGCAGGCGTTCCGATTCGGTGCTGCGATTGTTGGTGGCCGTGAAAGCGAGCGCCGCGGCATCCCCCACCTGAATCGCACCCGACCCCGGTTGAAAGCGGGGCACGATGTGGGCGTTCTGCACTGTCGTGTCCTTGGTGTGGGAGTTCGAGCCGCGGTTCGACGAGTCGATGACCGGGTTATCACTGCCACAGCCGCCGGCCAGCACCAGGCCCACGGATGCCGCGCCCAGTCTGGTCGGGTTGCATACGCCCATGGGGGATGCTTTCCCCGCCGTCGGCATGCTTACACCCGCGACGGGTAGAACTCTTACACCCTGTAGTTGAGCGGGCCGCAGCGGCTGGGACACTAGTCGTCATGGGCAGCACGGACCAGGCGACCGCGCGGACGCACGTCTCCGCGCGGCTGTTCGCCGACGCCTGCACGGTCATCCCCGGCGGGGTGAACTCCCCGGTGCGCGCGTTCACGGCCGTCGGCGGCACCCCGCGGTTCATCACCGAAGCGCACGGCTGCCGGCTCACCGACGCCGACGGCAACCGCTACGTCGACCTGGTCTGCTCGTGGGGCCCGATGATCCTCGGTCATGCCCACCCGGCCGTCGTCGACGCCGTCGCCCGGGCCGCCGCGAACGGCTTGTCGTTCGGGGCGCCCACGCCGGCCGAGACCGAGCTGGCCACCGAGATCATCGAGCGGGTGGCGCCCGTCGAGCGGATCCGGCTGGTCAATTCCGGCACCGAGGCCACCATGAGCGCGGTCCGGCTGGCGCGCGGGTACACCGGCCGGGCCAAGATCATCAAGTTCGCCGGCTGCTACCACGGCCACGTGGACGCACTGCTGGCCGACGCGGGCTCGGGCGTGGCCACCCTCGGCCTGCCGTCCTCGCCGGGGGTCACCGGCGCCGCCGCGGCCGACACCATCGTGTTGGCCTACAACGACGTCGACGCCGTCCGGGAGACCTTTGCGCGTTACGGCGAGCAGATCGCTGCGGTGATCACCGAGGCCAGCCCGGGCAATATGGGCGTCGTCCCGCCCAGGCCCGGCTACAACGCCGCGCTGCGCTCGATCACCGCCGAACACGGCGCGCTGCTGATCGTCGACGAGGTGATGACGGGGTTTCGGGTCAGCCGAAGCGGCTGGTACGGCCTGGATCCGGTGGCCGCCGACCTGTTCACCTTCGGCAAGGTGATGAGCGGCGGGCTGCCCGCCGCCGCGTTCGGCGGCCGGGCCGAGGTGATGCAGCGGCTGGCGCCGCTGGGGCCGGTGTATCAAGCCGGGACACTGTCGGGCAACCCGGTGGCGATGGCCGCCGGGCTGGCCACGCTGCGGGCGGCCGACGACGCGGTGTACGCCGCGCTGGACGCCAATGCCGACCGATTGGCAGCGCTGCTGACCGAGGCGCTGACGAATGCCGGGGTGCCGCACCGGATTCCGCGGGCCGGCAACATGCTCAGCGTGTTCTTCACCGACCGGCCGGTCACCGACTTCGCGTCGGCACGAGCCAGCCAGACGTGGCGTTATGCCCCGTTCTTCCACGCCCTGCTGGACGCGGGCGTCTACCCGCCGTGCAGTGCGTTCGAGGCGTGGTTCGTCTCGGCCGCCCTCGACGACGCCGCGTTCGGGCGGATCGCCGACGCGCTGCCTGTTGCGGCCCGCCGGGCCGCCCACGCCGCCCGAGAGGATAAAGCCTGATGGCCGAAGAAACCCGGGTGCACGTGGTGCGCCATGGCGAGGTGCACAACCCCAGCGGGGTGCTCTACGGCCGGTTGCCCGGCTATCACCTGTCGGATGCCGGCCGAGCGCAGGCGGTCGCGGTCGCCGACTTCCTGGCCGGCCGCGACGTCGTCGCGGTGATCGCCTCGCCGCTACAACGCGCTCAGGAGACCGCCGCGCCTATCGCCGCCCGCCACGAGCTGGCGGTGGACACCGACCATGATCTGATCGAATCGGCGAACTTCTTCGAGGGCCGCCGCGTCGGCCTCGGTGACGGCGCATGGCGCGACCTGCGGGTGTGGTGGCAGCTGCGCAACCCGTTCACGCCCTCGTGGGGTGAGCCGTACACCCAGATCGCGCAACGGATGTCGACCGCGGTAGACAAGGCGCGGGCGCGCGCCGCCGGCCACGAGGTGGTGTGTGTCAGCCACCAGCTGCCGGTGTGGACGCTGCGGCTGCACGTGACCGGTAGGCGGCTGTGGCACGACCCGCGGCGCCGCGAGTGCTCGCTGGCGTCGGTGACCTCCCTGGTCTATGACGGCGACCGCCTGGTCGACGTGGTGTACTCCGAACCGGCAGGCTGCTGAGCATGCGCCGGCTCGCTCTTGCTCTGGTGGTGACAGCCGTGCTGACCGGCTGTTCCGGGCGCGATGCCGTCGCTCAGGGCGGCACCTTCGAATTCGTCTCCCCGGGCGGCAAGACCGACATCTACTACGACCCGCCGGCCAGCCGCGGCCGCCCGGGACCGCTGTCCGGGCCGGACCTGCGCGACCCGGCGCGCACGCTGAACCTCGACGATTTCGCCGGGCAGGTCGTCGTCGTCAACGTCTGGGGCCAGTGGTGCGGGCCCTGCCGGGCCGAGGTGAGCCAACTGCAGCGGGTATACGACGCCACCCACGGCTCCGGGGTGTCCTTCCTGGGCATCGACGTGCGCGACAACAGTCGCGACGCCGCACTGGATTTCGTCGACGACCGCCACGTCACCTTCCCGTCCATCTACGACCCGGCGATGCGCACCCTGATCGCATTCGGCGGCAAATACCCCACCACCGTCATTCCGTCCACGCTGGTGCTCGATCGCCAGCACCGGGTCGCGGCGGTGTTCCTGCGCGAGCTGCTGGCCGAGGATCTGCAGCCGGTGGTGCAGCGGGTAGCGGCCGAGGAACCGGCGAACCCGCCGGGCCGGCAATGACCGGTTTCACCGAGATCGCCGCCGCCGGGCCGCTGCTGCTGGCGCTGGGCGTGTGCGTGCTGGCCGGGCTGGTGTCGTTCGCCTCGCCCTGTGTGGTGCCCCTGGTGCCCGGCTACCTTTCCTATCTGGCGGGCGTGGTGGGCGTCAACGAGGAGCCACGGCCGCAGCCCGCGGCCCGGTGGCGGGTCGCCGGGTCGGCGGCGCTGTTCGTCGCCGGGTTCACCACCGTGTTCGTCCTGGGCACGGTCGCGGTGCTGGGCATGACGACCACGCTGATCAGCAACGAGGTGCTGCTGCAGCGGGTGGGCGGGGTGTTGACCGTGGTGATGGGGTTGGTGTTCGTGGGCCTGATCCCGGCATTGCAGCGTCAGGTCAAGTTCAGCCCGCGGCTGTTGACGACGGTGGCCGGGGCACCGCTGCTCGGCGCGGTGTTCGCGCTCGGGTGGACGCCGTGTCTGGGGCCGACGCTGACCGGGGTGATCACGGTGGCTTCGGCCACCGACGGCGCCAGCGTGGCGCGCGGGATCGTCCTGGTGATCGCCTACTGCCTGGGGTTGGGCATCCCGTTCGTGCTGCTGGCGTTCGGTTCGGCGGGGGCGGTCGCGGGCCTGGGCTGGCTGCGCCGGCATACCAGGGCCATCCAGGTCTTCGGCGGCGTGCTGCTGATCGCCGTCGGCCTGGCGCTGGTCACCGGCGTGTGGAACGACGTGGTCTCCTGGCTGCGCGACGCGGTGGTGTCCGATGTGAGGTTGCCGATTTGACGGAGCGAGCAGCGGCGCGAGGAGACGCAGAATCGCACCAAACCAAGCGGTTTGGTGCGATTCTGCGTCTGCTCGCGGCCAAAGCGCGCAACACCTGGCGCTCGTTGACGTCGATGGGCACCGCGCTGGTGCTGCTGTTTCTGCTCGCGCTCGGGGCCATACCGGGAGCGCTGCTGCCGCAGCGCAGCCTCAACGCCGGCAAGGTCGACGACTACCTGCGCACCCACCCCCTCATCGGCCCGTGGCTGAACGAGCTGCAGGCCTTCGACGTGTTCTCCAGCTTCTGGTTCACCGCCATCTACGTGTTGCTGTTCGTGTCTCTGGTGGGTTGCCTCACTCCGCGGATGATCGAGCACGCCCGCAGCCTGCGGGCCGCCCCGGTCGCCGCGCCGCGCAACCTGGCCCGGCTGCCCAAGCGCGCCAGCTCCCAGGCGGTCGGGGACCCCGAAACCGTGGCCCAGACGATCGCGGCGAGGCTGCGCGGCTGGCGCCGGATCGTCCGGCACACCGACGGCACCTACGAGGTCGCCGCCGAGAAGGGCTACCTGCGAGAATTCGGCAACATCGTCTTCCATTTCTCGCTGTTGGGCTTGCTGGTCGCGGTGGCCGTCGGAAAGCTCTTCGGCTACGAGGGCAACGTCATCGTCATCGCCGACGGCGGTCCCGGCTTCTGCTCGGCCTCCCCGGCGGCGTTCGACTCGTTCCGCGCCGGCAACACCGTCGACGGCACGTCGCTGCACCCGATCTGCATCCGGGTCAACGACTTCGCAGCCCACTACCTGCCGTCCGGGCAGGCCACCTCGTTTGCCGCCGACATCGACTACCAGGCGGACCCGGGCAGCCGCGACCCGTCGGCCAACACCTGGCGGCCCTACCGGCTGGAGGTCAACCATCCGCTGCGGGTAGGCGGGGACCGGGTGTATCTGCAGGGCCACGGCTACGCGCCCAGCTTCACCGTGACCTTCCCCGACGGCCAGAGCCGCACGTCGACCGTGCAATGGCGACCCGACAACCCGCAGACCCTGCTGTCGTCGGGGGTGGTGCGCATCGACCCGCCGGCCGGCAGCTATCCCACCGCCGAAGAACGCCGTCGGCACCAAATCGCGATCCAGGGCCTGCTGGCACCGACCGAGCAGCTGGACGGCACCCTGTTGTCGTCGCGTTTCCCGGCGCTGGACGCCCCCGCGGTGGCCATCGACATCTACCGCGGCGACACCGGCCTGGACACCGGGCGACCGCAGTCGCTGTTCACCCTGGATCCCCGGCTGCTCGAACAGGGCCGGCTCACCAAGGAAAAGCGGGTCAACCTGCGCGCCGGCGAACAGGTGCGCCTGGATCAAGACGGCACCACCGTCCGCTTCGACGGCGCCGTGCCCTTCGTCAACCTGCAGGTCTCCCACGACCCCGGCCAAACCTGGGTGCTGGTGTTCGCCGTCACGATGATGGCCGGGCTGCTGGTATCGCTGCTGGTGCGCCGCCGCCGGGTCTGGGTCCGGATTACGCCGGCCGCCGATACCCCCGGTACGGTGAACGTCGAGCTGGGCGGCCTGGCACGGACCGACAACTCCGGCTGGGGTGATGAGTTCGAGCGGTTGACCGAGCGATTGCTGGCCGGGTTCGGCGCATCGGCGGCGCCGATGCCCGCAGCATCCCGAAGGAGCCCTCAGGTGCACGTCAGATGAACACCGCGCATATCAACATCGGCCTGGCCCGCTACTCCGACTGGGCATTCACCTCAGCCGTGGTGGCCCTGGTGGTGGCGCTGCTGCTGCTGGCCTTCGAGCTGGCCTACGTCCGCGGCCGCAAACTCGAACCGGTCGCGGTGGCCGCCGGATCGGTCGCCGTCGACAGCACCATTCCGGGCATCGTGGCCGACGGTCCGCGGCGGCCGTTCGACGAACGCGTCGGGCGAGCCGGGCTGGCGGTGCTCTACCTCGGCATCGGGTTGCTGGGCGCCTGCATCGTGCTGCGGGGCCTGGCCACCATGCGGGTGCCGTGGGGAAACATGTACGAGTTCATCAACCTCACCTGCATGTCCGGGCTGGTCGCCGGCGCGGTGGTGCTGCGTCGCCCGCAGAACCGGCCGCTGTGGGTCTTCCTGTTGCTCCCGGTTCTGATCCTGCTGACGGTGTCCGGGCGCTGGCTGTACGCCAATGCCGCCCCGGTGATGCCGGCACTGCAGTCGTACTGGTTGCCCATTCACGTCTCGGTGGTCAGCCTCGGTTCAGGGGTGTTTCTGGTCGCCGGCATCGCCAGCATCCTGTTCCTGCTGCGAACCTCGCGGCTGGGTGAGCCGGCAACCGAAGGGGCGTTGGCTCGCCTCGTGCAGCGCTTCCCCGATGCCCAAACGCTGGACCGGATCGCCTACCGGACCACGATCTTCGCCTTCCCGGTGTTCGGTTTCGGAGTGATCTTCGGGGCCATCTGGGCCGAGGAGGCCTGGGGCCGCTACTGGGGCTGGGACCCCAAGGAAACGGTGTCCTTCGTCGCGTGGGTAATCTACGCGGCCTACCTCCATGCCAGGTCAACCGCGGGTTGGCGGGACCGGAAGGCGGCCTGGGTCAACGTCGCCGGGTTCGTGGCCATGGTCTTCAACCTGTTCTTCGTTAACCTGGTTACCGTGGGTTTGCACTCCTATGCTGGTGTGGGGTGATCAGGCGGCGGGTACAAGGACCGAGTAACGCGACGAGGGGACGTACACGTGTCTGACCATCCGACGGAGGGCGTGGGGGCGCCACTGGGGCAGGAACGCCAAGACCCGGATCGCCCGACGACACAGCTGTCGGCCGGCGAGACGGGCGGCGACTCCAGCGAGGCGCCGACCCGGGCGTTTGCCGGATTCCGCACCGAGCGACGCTTCTCCGAATCGGAGACGCATGCCGTGCCCCCGCCGCCGACCCGCGCCGAACCGCGCGCGTGGGCGGCTACCACGCCGGCCAAGGGGTTGCCGACCATCACCGATGCGCAGCCCTACGGGTATTTCGGCGGGCAGCCGGCCGACACCTCGGTGGAGACCGCGCAGCGACCGGCGGGCACGCCGCCGACGCGTTATCCGGAATTGTCCACCAGCACGCTGTTGCGGCAGGTCAAACCGCCGCCGTCGGAGGGCTGGCGCCGCTGGCTCTACATGGTGTCCGGCAAGCTGATCAACCTGGGGGAAAGCCCACGGGTCAACCGGTACAACGACCTGGTGGTTGCGGTGAACAGGCCGCTACGCGGTTGCTATCGGATCGCGCTGCTCTCACTGAAGGGCGGTGTCGGCAAGACCACCATCACCGCCACCCTGGGCGGCACCTTCGCCTCGATCCGCGGGGACCGGGTGGTGGCGGTGGACGCCAACCCGGACCGCGGAACGCTGAGCCAGAAGGTGCCGGTGGAGACGCCGGCCACGGTGCGTCATCTGCTGCGCGACGCCGACGGCATCGAGCGCTACAGCGATGTCCGCAGCTACACCTCGGTGGGGCCCAGCAGGCTGGAAGTGCTGGCCTCGGAAACCGATCCGGCGGTGTCGGAGGCGTTCAGCGCCGACGATTATGCTCGCACCCTCGAGATCCTCGAGCGGTTCTACGGCCTGGTGCTTACCGACTGCGGCACCGGGCTGCTGCATTCGGCGATGTCGGCGATATTGGCCAAGGCCGACGTGCTGATCGTGGTCAGCTCGGCATCCATCGATGGCGCCCGCAGCGCCTCGGCAACGCTGGACTGGCTGGATGCACACGGCTACGAAGAGCTGGTACGCGGATCGATCGCGGTGATCAACGCCGTCCGGCCGCGGTCCGGCAAGGTCGACATGCAGAAGGTGGTCGATCACTTCTCACGGCGCTGCCGCGCCGTGCGGCTGGTGCCGTTCGACCCGCATCTGGAAGAGGGCGCCGAGATCCGCTTCGAACGGTTGAAGCGGGAGACTCGCGAGGCGCTGATGGAGTTGGCCGCCGTTGTCGCCGACGGGTTCCCCAACGATCAGCGGCGAACCAACCCGGCGTTCATCTAGGTCGACCGGGCCCCGGTCAGCCCTGTCCCAACCGGCGCAAGAACTCTGGGTCGTCGTCGGGTCCGATCACGCGAGTCTTGGGCCGGCTTGTCTGCGACCGCGCCGCACGCCAGCCGATGTAGATCAGCGTCCCCAATACCAGGACGACGAGCAGGTAAAGCACTCGACACCTCCTGAGAGCGAATATACCCGCGCCGTAGGCTCAGGCTGTGTCAGCAGCGCCTCACGGCAACAGCGCCGAGAAAACCACCGAGCACCGCGGCGTCATCGACGTGGCGCTCTACGCTACGGCCCGGTTGCTGCTCGCGGCCGCGGTCACCGCGGCGATCTACGGGGCGGCGCGGCTGGCCGGGATCAACGAATTCCCGGTTGTCGTCGCCGCGCTGTTCGGGCTGACCATTGCGATGCCGTTGGGTATGTGGATATTCACTCCGTTGCGCCGGCGAGCCACCGTCGCCCTGGCGGTTGCGGGGGAGCGCAGGCGCGCGGAACGCGAACGGCTGCGGGCCCGGCTGCGAGGTGAGGATCCCGACGATCCGAACTCCGACCAGGGTGCCGGCGAAAGCTGAAATCCCGCCTATCCGTTCGGCGCCTTGGGCATTCGGACCACTTGCGCGGCATAGCTGAGGCCGGCGCCGTAACCGATCAACAACGCCAGGTCGCCCGGCTTGGCGGTCCCGGTCGCCAGCAGTTCGGCCATCGCCAGCGGAATGGACGCCGCCGAGGTGTTCCCGGTGTGCTCGATGTCGTTGGCCACCACCGCATCCGGCCGCAGTTGCAGGGTCTTGGCGAGCAGTTCGTTGATCCGGCTGTTGGCTTGATGCGGGATGAACACGTCGATCTCGTCGGGTGAGACCCCCGCTGCGTCCAGCGCCCGCTGACCGACTTTGCCCATCTCGAAAGCCGCCCACCGAAAGACGGCGGTACCTTCCAGGCGCAGGAACGGTCGCGGTCCGATCGGGTTCTCCGCGTGGGTGATCCAGTCGATGTCCTGCCGTATCGCGGTGGCTTGGTCGCCGTCACTGCCCCAGACGGTCGGTCCGATGCCTTGCGTCGGCGTCTGCCCGACCACCACCGCGGCGGCGCCGTCGGCGAAGATGAAGCAGTTGCTCCGGTCGTACATGTCAACCGTGGGTGACAGTTTCTCGGTGCCGATCACCAGCACCGTGCCGGCGCTACCGCCCCGGATCATGTCGGCCGCGACCCCGACCGCGTATCCGAATCCGGCGCATCCGGCCGAGATGTCGAATGCCGGAACGTCTTGGGCGCCCAACGCCGCGGCGACGATCGGGGCACACGCCGGGGTCTGCAGAAAGTGGGTGCTGGTGGCGACGATCACGCCGTCGATGTCGCTGCCTTCGAGGCCGGCGCCGGCGATCGCCTGCCTGCTGGCGTCAATCGCCATCGATGCGGCGGATTCTTCGGCGGCGGCGAACCGGCGGGTCTTGATACCGGTTCGGGTGTAGATCCATTCATCGGATGAGTCGATGTTCTGGCATATCTCGTCGTTGGTGACCACCCGTGCGGGGCGGTACGCCCCGACGCTGAGCAACCCCACGTTCGTGGTCCCGCTGGCTGTGGCGATCTCCGTCATACCCGTCCTCGGTCGCTGTTATCCCCATGTCGAGTGTGCGCCCAGGGTCGTGCGGCGCCAACAGCACCCGCCCCGAAGGCCCAGCCTGAATGCCCGGCAGGCCCGGCGCGCACCCTCACCCGGCCACCGTCAACGCCACGGCCACCGCAACCGCCCAGACCAGCATCGCCAGCCCGGTATCGCGCAGCACCGGGATCAGCTCGGGCCCGCGGCGGCCGGATCGCACTGGCCCGGCCGCACGCAGGGCCAGCGGCGTGGACACCAGGCCCACGGCACACCACGGCGTCGCAATCGTCAACAGCAGCGTCAACGCCCCCGCCGTGACCAGCAGCCCCTGGTAGAGCACTCGGGTAGGGGCATCGCCCAGCCGCACCGCCAGGGTGATTTTGTTCGACACCGTGTCGGTCGGGATGTCGCGCAGGTTGTTGGCCACCAGCACCGACGACGACAGCGCTCCCGTCGCGACGGCGAGCACCAGCCCCACCCAGTCGACCCGCAAGGCCTGGGTGTACTGGGTGCCGAGCACCGCGATCAGACCGAAGAACACGAACACCGCGACTTCGCCGAAACCGGAGTAGCCGTAAGGTTTCGCGCCGCCGGTGTACAGCCACGCCCCGGCGATGCAGGCGGCGCCGACCGCGATCAGCCACGGCTGGCTCACCAGCGCCAGCACCAGGCCGGCCGCCGCGGCGACCGTCAGGCTCACCATCGCCGCCGTCAGCACCGAGCGGGGGGCCGCCAAGCGTGAGCCGACCAGCCGCGGCGGGCCGGACCGCTGGTCGTCGGTGCCACGGATGCCGTCGGAATAGTCGTTGGCGTAGTTGACGCCGACGGTCAGCGCAACGGCGACAACCAGCGCCAGCAGTGCCTTCCACCACACGGCGGCGTGCAGCCAGGCCGCCGCGCCGGTGCCCGCGACGACGGGCGCCACCGCGTTCGGCAGGGTGCGCGGGCGAGCGCCGCCGACCCACTGCGTGAAACTGGCCACCAAGGCATCCTGCCGGTGTCCCGCACCCGCGATCAACTTGCGGGCATAGACAACAATGAGCGGATGCTCGCAGTGATCGGCGGTACCGGCTTCTACACCTTCTTCGGTCCCGATGCGCGCACCGTCGAACCGGAAACCCCCTACGGCCGGCCCAGCGGCGCGATCACCATCGGCACCGTCGGAGGCCACGATGTCGCGTTCCTGCCCCGGCACGGCGTCCATCACCAGTATTCGGCGCACACCGTGCCCTACCGGGCCAACATGTGGGCGCTACGTGCCCTTGGCGTGCGACGGGTGTTCGCCCCGTGCTCCGTGGGTAGCCTGACGTCCCGGCTCGGGCCCGGCGCGGTGGTGGTGCCCGACCAGTTGGTCGATCGCACCCGCGGCCGGGCCGACACCTACTTCGACTCCGGCGGGGTGCACGCCACCTTCGCCGATCCGTACTGTCCGACGCTGCGCGGCGCGGTCACCGGGTTACCCGATGTGGTCGACGGCGGCACGCTGGTGGTGATCCAGGGCCCGAGGTTTTCCACCCGCGCCGAAAGCCAGTGGTTTGCCGCCGCGGGGTTCAACCTGGTCAACATGACCGGTTATCCCGAGGCAATCCTCGCTCGTGAGCTCGAATTATGTTATGCAGCAATAGCTTTGGTGACCGATGTCGACGCGGGTATCGACGTCGGGAAGGGTGTGAAAGCGTCCGACGTGTTCGCCAGCTTCGGAGAGAACATCGAGATGCTCAAGGAGCTGGTGCGGGCGTCGATCGGCCGGGTCGCCGGGGAGCGCACCTGCACCCTGTGCCTGCTGCATGCCGGTGTCGCGTTGCCGTTCGAGTTGCCGTGAAGGTGCTGTTGACCGGTGCGGCCGGTTTCATCGGATCCCGGGTGGCCGTCGCGCTGAGCGACGCCGGCCATGAGGTGGTCGGCGTCGACGCCTTGCTGCCGGCCGCGCACGGGCCCGACGCTCGGTTACCGCCGGGGTGTCACCGCGTGGACGTCCGTGACGGCGACGCCCTGGCGCCGCTGCTGGCCGGGGTGGACCTGGTGTGTCACCAGGCGGCGATGGTGGGTGCCGGGGTGGACGCCGCCGACGCGCCCGAATACGGCGCCCACAACGACCTGGCCACTACGGTGCTGCTGGCCCAGATGTTCGCCGCCGGGGTGCGCCGCCTGGTGCTGGCGTCGTCGATGGTGGTTTACGGGCAGGGTCGCTACCACTGCGGCCGGCACGGATTGGTCGACCCACTGCCGCGGCGGCGCGCCGATCTGGACGCCGGCGTCTTCGAGCACCGCTGCCCGGTCTGCGGGGACCCGGTCAGGTGGCGGCTGGTGGACGAAGCCGCCGCGGTGCGGCCGCGCAGCCTGTACGCGGCCAGCAAGGCGGCGCAGGAGCACTACGCGCTGGCGTGGTCGGAGTCGACGGGCGGCTCGGTGGTGGCGCTGCGCTACCACAACGTCTACGGTCCCGGCATGCCGCGCGACACCCCGTATTCCGGGGTCGCGGCGATCTTCCGCTCGTCGCTGGAAAAGGGGGAGCCGCCAAGGGTTTTCGAAGACGGCGGTCAGATGCGTGACTTCGTCCACGTCGACGACGTCGCCGCGGCCAATCTGGCCGCCGCGGATCTGACCGCGGCGGACCGCGGCGGGTTCACCGCCGCCAACGTCTGTTCGGGGCAGCCGATCTCGATTCTGGAGGTGGCCACCGTGCTGTGCGAGGCCCGGGGCGATTCGATGTCTCCGGTCATCACCGGGCAATACCGCAGCGGCGATGTGCGCCACATCGTCGCCGATCCGGCGCGAGCCGCCGAGATGCTGGGCTTCCGTGCGGCCGTGGCGCCGGGCGACGGGCTGCGTGAGTTCGCGTTCGCGGCCCTGCGCTGACCGTTACTGCGAGTCGCCTGGCGGACGGTAGATCTTCGGGCGCACGGGCCCGGTCGTCTCGGCTGACCGGAAGATCCGGGGGGACGGCCCCGGCGCCGACAGGACGGTGGTGGGCGCGTCATGGACCGCCTCCGGTGTCCGGAACCGGGCCGTCTCCGCTTCCGACGGCAGCGCGGGCCGCCCGTCCGGTGGGGTGCGGAGCCGACCAGACCGGGGGCGTCGCGGATGTGACCGCATTCGCCGCGGCGGGCGCTGCCGCCGGGCGATCAGGACGGCGGCGAGAATGCCCAGGGCCAGGCCGCACAGCGTCACGTCGAAGACGCTGCTGATCTGCTGGGCCAGGTTGTTGCCATAGACCGGGTTCGCCGGGGCGCCGGGCGGTGTCGCGAATCGTGGCGCCAGGACGACGCCGAGGATGACGCGAGAAACGCTGAGCGCGAACAGAAATCCGGACAGCGACGAGATCAGCCGGCCGGGCAGCGCATCGTTTGTCAGGTTGAGTCGAAGCCAGATCGCAAGCACCGCGGTGACAAGATCGAAGCCCGCCAGCGTCATGGTGTCATAGCGCGAATAGGGGTAATCCAACATCACCGCCGTGGTGAGGTCGGTCAGCCTCATCACCACCGAACCCAGGCACCACGCGGCGATGAGCAGCAAGCCGTTGCGGGCCGCCGCGCGCCAGACGGCCTTGGCTATCGGCCGGCCGCCCGGGGGTCGCACCAAGGTCAGCGGCGCGAAGACGGCGGCGCCGGCCGCCCACGCCAGAAACCCCTCGTATCCGACGCCGGCCGTCGAGGTGTTCTGCGCGATGCCGTGGAATGCGTCGACTTCGCGGCCCACCGGCAGGATCCACACGATGACTCCGGCGACCAGCGCCGAGGCTCCCAGCGCAATCGTGGACAGCCGGTAGTCTTCGGTGCCCTTCAGCATCCACCGGGATGCAACCAGCACCGCAACCAGCGCGACAATGCCATAGACCACCGCCGTGTCGATCACCACGATGTTCTGCTTGCCGAACCCGGAGGCGGCCCCAGCGGGATGCAACGCGTATCGCACCCGCCACACAAGGTTGAAACCCGAGCTGAGGGCGGCGCCGAACATCGACGCATAGCCGATGATTCGGGCAGCCAGCAACCAGTTGCGGTGTTTGTCATCGTCGGCGATCGTGGCGGTGATTGACGGTTGCGCGCTGAGCACCGCGCCGGCGGTTCCCAGCCAGGCGCCCGGCCCGACACCGCCGGGCACGTTGACGGTGCCACCGAACCGGATCGTTTGGAACGCGTCGTAGACGACGAACGCCAACACCAGCAGCAGATACGGGATGTTGAGGCCCAGACGCACCCGTCCTGCCCGGCCAGGATCGGGCTTACCCAGATACGGCACGACGGCTGCCGTCAGCGACAGCAGCGTCACCAGCAGCAGGACCCCGAACAAGATTTTGCTGCTGCCCGGAATCCGGAAGCCGAAATACAGATTCCACGGGAAGAACAGCGCGCTGACCACCAGCACACCGGCGGCCAGGTCCCGGTTGATGTTCCACCTTCGTAGCGAGTCCCGGGCCTGACCGGGCGGGGCCGGCGGCTGCGCGCCCATGATCGGGCCGGTCGGCGTGTCGTCGCTGCTCAGGCTCACGATGCCTCCCTGGGATCGAGATCGGTTGCGGCTGCCTCGGCGTCGGCGCGGCGGCGAGGGAACCCCCTGCCGGGCGCTCGGCGTTGTTGGATTGCGAACATATCCTCCATTCGGACGACGCGGCAGGTGGCAGGGTTTTCGGGTGTGACCCAGCCCTTCGGAAATCCAGTTACGCTGCGTTTGTCGCCTGAAAAGATGAATACTGCCGACCGTATCGCAGTCTAATGATGCCGGACATTGCTGGCCGTGGGGTCGCCAGCTGAAGGAGACCGTAAATGGACGTCGTGTTGGGGGTCGCGGTCGCGGGTCCGGTCGCGCGGTTAGCGCTTGTCGGGGCCGGCTCCGGGGGTGCCGCCGTGATCGACCAATCCTCGGTCGACGTGGCCGATGAGCCCATCTCGGTGTTGACCGAGACGGTGGCCGGCACGGACCGATTGCTGGCCGACGAGGGTCACCGACTGGTCGCCACCCGGCTGTGCTGGCCGGATCACGGCAAAGCCGACGAACTGCGGCAAGCTCTGGTCCATTCCGGGGTCCACGACGTGGAGGTGTTGTCGGAGTCCGAGGCTGCCACCGCGCTCTTGGGTGCGCAGGGCTCGGACTCGGCTGTGTTGCTGGTCGGCGAGCAGACGGCGAGCTTGTCGGTCGCCGGTGCCGGTGACGCGCCGCCGACCGTGCTGGCTGCCGCGCCGGTGGAGGGTGACACCACGGCGACCTTCGACACGCTGATGGCGCGGCTGGATGAGCAGTCGGGTGCTCCCGGTGAGGTTTTGCTAGTGGGTACCTCTGCCGAGCAGACCTCGGTGCTGGCCGACCAGTTTCAGGCCGCCTCGACGATGCGGGTGCAGGCTGTCGACGATCCGACGTTCGCCCTGGCCCGTGGCGCGGCGTTGGTTGCCGGGGCGGCAGCGGGCGCGTCGGGTTCGACGATGGCGCAGCCGGCCGTGGCCGCAGACGCGACGACTTTCCTCCCGCCGGCCGCGGTGCCGGCGGGGGAGGCAGCAGATGCCCAGCTGGCGTACTCGGAGGCCGGCGACGACTTTGCGGGCGCCTATGACGACTATGACGATGACTATGGCGAGTACGGCGACTACGGCGACTATGGCGACGACGAGGCGGCCGCCTCGGGCCGTCCGCGGCTCAACTCCCGGTCGTTGCTGATCAGCAATGCCGTGGTGGCATTCATGATCATCGGATTCGCCTCGCTGGCGGTGGCGGTGGCGGTTGCCATCCGGCCGACCGCGGCGTCGCAGCCGGTCCAGGGTTACCAGAACGCGCAGCCGGGCAAGTTCATGCCGCTGTTGCCGACGGAACAGCAGGCGCCGGTCCCACCGCCACCTATCGACAACCCCACCGCGGGCTTCCAGGGAGGTACCGTCCCGGCCGTCCAGGGCGTGGTTCCTCGGCAGCAGACGCCGCCCGCGACGGGCGGGGAGCCGGTTGCACCGGCCCCGGCGCCTCCCGGTGTCGTGCCCGCACCAATTCCGATCCCGGTTCCCGTCATCATTCCGCCGTGGCCGGGCTGGTCGCCGGGAGTGCCGACTCCGCCGACCACGCCACCCACCACGCCGCCGACGACGCCACCCACGACACCGCCGACGACCCCACCCACCACGCCGCCGACTACACCGGTGACCACGCCGCCGACCACACCGCCGACTACACCGGTGACCACACCGGTGACCACGCCGCCGACCACACCGGTGACCACGCCGCCCACGACGATGGCTCCGGTGACCACGACGGTCGCTCCGACGTCCGTTCCGCCGACCACCGTCGCTCCGACGACCGTGGCTCCCCAGCCGACGCAACAGCCGACCCAGGAGCCGACGCAAGTGCCAACGCAACAGGCACCAACCCAGCAGGCACCAACTCAGCAGGCACCAACCCAGCAGCAGACTGTGGCCCCGCAGGCGCCGCAGACGGTGGCTCCGGCTCCGCAGCCGCCCCTCGGGGGCGGCGGCAGCGGCAGCAGCGGTGGGGGTAGCGGCAGCAGCGGCGGCAGCAGCGGTGGTGGTAGCGGCAGCAGCGGCGGCAGCAGCAGCGGTGGTGGTAGCGGCAGCAGCGGCGGCAGCAGCGGTGGTGGTAGCGGCGGCAGCAGCGGTGGTGGTAGCGGCAGCAGTAGCGGTGGCGGCCACTCCGGCCACTGATCCCGGTCGCGGCTTCGCCTAAGGTCGGAGGGCATGCCCGGCGATGCGGTGACTGTGGTGCTGCCCTGTCTGAACGAGGAAGAGTCGCTACCGGCGGTGCTGGCCGCGATCCCGGCCGGTTATCGGTCGCTGGTGGTGGACAACAACAGCACCGACAACACCGCGGTGGTTGCCGGCCGCCACGGCGCGCAGGTGGTTACCGAGCCGCGGCCAGGTTACGGCGCTGCGGTGCATGCGGGCGTGGAAGCCGCGACAACCCCGATCGTGGCGGTGATCGACGCCGACGGGTCGATGGATGCCGGTGAATTGCCCCGGCTGGTGGCCGAACTCGAGCGGGGCGCCGACCTGGTAACCGGTCGACGTCGCCCGGTTCGCGGATTGCACTGGCCCTGGGTGGCGCGGCTGGGCACGGTAGTGATGAGCTGGCGGCTGCGTACCCGCCACGGATTGCCGGTGCATGACATCGCGCCCATGCGGGTGGCTCGGCGCGAGGCGCTGCTGCATCTGGGCGTCGCCGATCGACGGTCCGGGTATCCGCTGGAACTGTTGGTCCGCGCCGCGGCAGCCGGCTGGCGCGTGGTCGAACTCGACGTCAGCTACGGTCCCCGGACGGGCGGCAAATCCAAGGTCAGCGGTTCGTTGCGGGGCAGCATCATCGCGATTCTGGACTTCTGGAAGGTGATCTCGTGAGCGTGCTGCCGGTCACGGTGCTGGTGGTCGCCAAGGCGCCGGAGCCCGGATTCGCCAAGACGCGGCTGGCCGCGACGATCGGTGACCGGATCGCCGCCGACATCGCCGCGGCGGCGCTGCTGGACACGCTCGACGCGGTCGCGGCGGCGCCGGTGGCCGCGCGGGTGGTGGCGCTCACCGGTGACCTGGACGGGGCGGCCAACGCCGACGACATCCGGCAACGGCTGGCGGCCTTCACGGTCATCGAGCAACGTGGCGAGGACTTCGCCGACCGGCTCGCCAACGCACACGCCGATGCCGCAGACGGGTATCCCGTACTGCAAATCGGCATGGATACTCCCCAGGTTTCCGCCGGACTGCTAAGTGATTGCGCACGACGGTTACTCAATGCGCCGGCGGTGCTCGGATTGGCACTCGACGGTGGCTGGTGGGTGCTCGGAGTGCACAGCCCTGCTGCGGCGGAGTGCCTGCGCGGCGTCCCGATGTCGCAATCGGACACCGGTGAACTCACATTAAAAGCGTTGCGCGACAACGGTATTGAGGCGACAACTGTGGCGGCACTGGCCGATCTCGACGTCATCGACGACCTCGCGGTGGTCCGCGACGCGTGCGGCCCGGACAGCCGCTTCGCCCGGGTCACCCGCGCGGCCGGGCTTTAAAGCCGCCCGGGGAGGTGGGCAGCACCAGCGGGGCGGCGCACTCGGGCGTTGCCGGATACCCCACCGTCAGCGGGTTCGGCGGCGCAGCACCACCCAGCGCCCGACGAGCCCGACGGCAAACATGCCCAGCCCAGCGGCGACCGATTCCCACGGCAATGTGACCACCAGGACCAGACAACCGGTCAGCCCGAAGACGCTTAGCGCCCGCCGCCGGCCCCGGCCCGCCAGGGTATAGGCGGCGGCGTTGGCGATCGCGTAGTAGATCAACACGCCAAAGGACGAGAAACCGATCGCGCCGCGCAGATCCACGGTTGCCACCAGCACGCACACCGCGACGGCCAGCGCGATCTCGGCGTGATGCGGCACCTGATAGCGCGGATGGACCGCGGCCAGCCAGCGAGGCAGGTCCCGATGACGGGCCATCGCCAGCGCGGTGCGCCCCACCCCGGCAATCAGCGCCAGCAGCGCACCGAGGGAGGCCAGCGCGCCGCCGACTGCCACCACCGGCACCAACGGCGCGGCACCGGCGGCGCGCAGCGCCTCGGCCAGCGGTGCCGCGGCACTGGCCAGCCGGTCCGGGCCGGCGGCCGACAGCACCGCCACCGCGACCACCAGATAGGTCGCCACCGTGATCGTCAGCGCCAGGGTGATCGCCTTGGGGATGGTGCGGGCCGGGTCACGGACCTCTTCTCCCATCGTGGCGATGCGCGCGTAGCCGGCGAACGCGAAGAACAGCAGTCCCGCCGCCTGCAGCACCCCGTAGGGCGTGACGACGGACCAGCCTTCGATCAGATGGGCGGACCCGGGCCGGGCCGCGGCAATGCCGATTACCACGACGGCGAGCGCAATAAAGGTGCACGCCACCAATATTCGGGCCAGCATCGCGGTCTTGGTGATGCCCCGATAGTTCAGCGCGGCCAGCACCGCCACGGCGGCGACCGCCACGGCTCGCTGCGCCCACCCCGGCCCGGTGACGGTGTAGGAGGCGACGGTCAACGCCATCGCCGCACACGAGGCCGTCTTGCCGATCACGAATCCCCAACCGGCCAGAAAGCCCCACCACGGTCCCAGGCGTTCGCGCCCGTAGATGTAGGTGCCGCCGGAAACCGGATACCGCGCGGCCAGTCGGGCCGAGGCGATCGCGTTGCAATAGGCGACCGCCGCGGCGAGAGCCAGCCCGATCAGCAGCCCCACGCCCGCAGCCCGGGCGGCCGGGCCGAACGCGGCGAACACCCCGGCGCCGATCATCGATCCCAGCCCGATCACCACCGCATCGGTGGTGCCGAGCCGACGTGCCAGTGCCGACTCTTCCATGTATCCGCCTACCAGTTGGTGAAGATGATGCTGTTCAGCAGCAGGGCACCGACGGCGTTGACCGCCAGCCACAGCCGGTCGGACCGCGCCGGCAGCAGCGCGGGCGCCGCGGTCAGCCAGATGGTGAACGGCAGCCAGATCCGTTCCGTCTCCGCCTTGCTCAGCATGCTCAGGTCCGCGCAGACGATGGCGGCCAGCGCCCCCAGCAGCAGCAGGTGAAACCCGGAGCGGTGGCCGATCGCGTCGCGGTCGAACACCCGGCTGATGCCGGCGACGCTGCCCAGCCCGATCGCGCACACCACGCACGCCAGGTTGGCCCAGCTCCAGTACTGAAACGGCCGGTCGTGGGCGATCCCCTGCCAATAGCGTTGCTGCACCAGGGTGTAGCCCTCGAACCAGGAGAATCCGGCCACCGCGAAGGCCACCGCCACCGCCAGCGCCGCCAACACGGCCGGCCCCACCGCCCGCAGGCACACCCGCCAGTCTCTGGAAGAGGCCAGTACCGCCAATGCCGGAAGCCCCATCAGCATCAGGCCGTAGCTGAGGAAGACGCCCCAGCCCAGCAGCAGGCCTGCCCCGGCGGCCACCAGCCCGGGAAACCGCGTTCCACCGTGCACCGCAACGGCGAGCAGCGCGATACCCCACGCCGCGACGCCGGCGAAATAACCGTCGGCCGACACCGCGACCCAGATCGCGGTCGGCGCCAGAGCGAGAAACGGGGCGGCGCGGCGGGCGGTGCGCTCGCCGGCCAGCGCGCGGACGGCAACCACCACCGCCGCCGCGGCGCTCGAACCGACCAGCAGGCACAGCAGCCCGGCCCAGGCGCCGCCGTGCAGACCGAGCCGATCCAGCCACACAAACGTCAGCAGCGCGCCCGGCGGATGCCCGGAGACATGCGTGGTCCAGGAATTCGGCTGGAAGTCGACGATCCGGCCGGCGAACGTCCGGAGCGTCGCCGGGATCTCTTTGACGCCCGGCACCTCCGATAAGTACTCGTCCTTGGTGGTCAATCGGCCCGCGAAGCCTTGCTGCCAGCCGTCGATCATCGCCAGCGAGAACGCCCAGGCGCAACTGGTGACCCAGCTGCCCAGGGTCAGTAGCTGCCACGAAAGCCGTTGCACCACAAACGGACCCAACGCCACGACGGCCAGTGCGATGACGATCGCGGCGACGGTGCCCCAGCTGGCGTGGATGTCCCAGTAGCCGAATATCGGTGCCGCGCCGGCCCGCGAGGCGAAGCGTTCCAGGCCGATATCGCTGCGCGGTTTGACACCTAGGTTCGTCCGCGGCAGCACGAAGGCGGCTGCCACCAGGACGACCCCGACCGCGACGGCTACCGTTTCCCGGCGGGCAATTCTCACGATCGCTCAGCCTATTGATCGCTGGCGACTTGATCGCCGGCGACGCGGCGCACCAACGCCGCCCGGTCGATCTTGCCGATGCCGCGTCGCGGCAGCTCGTCGACGATGTGCAGCTCGCGAGGCGCGGCGGTGACATCGAGCGTGCGCGCGACCTGCGCGCGCAATGCCTCCAACGTCGGCGCGGCGCGACCAGCGCGGACCACGATCGCGGCCACCACGCGCTGGCCCAATCGGTCATCGGCCAGCCCGAAAACCGCACAGTCAGCCACCGCCGGGTGGCTGGACAATGCCGTCTCCACCGGCCCCGGCAGCACGGTCAGTCCGCCGGTGCTGATCGCGTCGTCGACCCGCCCCAGCACCCGCAGCACGCCCGAATCATCCACCGCGCCAAGGTCATCGGTGAGGAACCAGCCCGGTTCGGCGAACGGGTCGGGATCGACCGGGTTGCGATAGCCGTTGGCCAGGGTCGGGCCGCCCAGCGCGATGCGGCCATCGGCCAGGATCCGCACCCGGACCCCGTCGAGCGGCACGCCGTCGTACACGCACCCTCCCGCGGTCTCACTCATGCCGTAGGTGCGTACCACCCTGATCCCGGCCGCCGCCGCGGCTGCCACGACTCGCCGCGGAGCCGGCCCGCCGCCGATCAGCACGGCGTCCAGTTCGGCCAGCGCCGCCGTGGCGGCCGGGTCGGTGAGCGCCTTGGCCAGCTGGGCGGCCACCAGCGACGTGTATCGCTGCCCCGGGTCCAATCGCCTTATCGCACCGGGCAATTGGGTGACGTCGAAGCCCGCGGAGACATCCAGCTCGACCGGCGTGCGACCGGCGAGCACGCTGCGAACCAGCACCTGCAGTCCGGCGATGTGATACGGCGCCACGGCCAGCAGCCAGCTGCCCGGGCCGCCGAGACGGTGGTGGGTGGCCGAGGCGCTGGCGGTCAGAGCGGCCGCGGTCAGCAATGCGCCCTTGGGCGCACCGGTGGTTCCCGACGTCGTCACCACCAGTGCCACGTCGTCGTCGATCTCTTCCCCCACCCGCAATGCGGCGGAGGCAGCCTCATCGGGTGCCGCCGTCACCACCAGCGCCGAGCCGTCGCCCTCGAGAACTCGCTGCAGGGCGGGCAGCAGCAGTGAGACGGCGGAGCCCGGGGGGACGGTCAGCGCCCGCAGGACGGCTATGCCCGGTCCTCGGCGGCGTCATCGAACGGCCAGCCATGCGCGGCCAGCCGGGCGCGCACCCGGTCGACGTCATCCGGCGACGGTAGGTCGTCGGTGAATTGGGTGATCACCACCCCGATGTCGATCTGGTCGAACTCACCGCGGCGGATGAGTTCGCTGGCGACGGCCTGCACCTCGTCGTTGGTCAGTCGGCGCGCCAGCAGGGCAAGGACGGCAAAGGAGTCGGTCGGTGGAACTCCCTCGGGATAGCCCGCCCGCAGCCACGACACGATTGAGGTGAGAAATCGGTTCACGCTGTTACAACTTCCCGTCAGGCCCGCCGAAAAACCGTACGTCAGGATCCAATCTGACGCTACGCGCGTTTCGCGCCGAGGAGGTTCCAGCCGAGGTGATGGGCGATGAAGTCGCGGGCGATGTACAGGACGCCGACAATGACCACCGCCAGCACCAGCCCGAAGATGGCCCAGCCGAGCGCGACCAACACCGGGCGCCGTGGACCGGCGTGGTCCCCGACCGCCCCGACGGTGCCTGAACCGGCTGCCTGCAGCCGCACTCCGAGCGCGAACAGCGCCGGCAGCCCGGCGCCGAGCAGCACGCTGGCAATCAGGATCTTCGCCGTGGCCTCGTAGTTGAACCAGTGATTCATGACGCGTTACCGGTCTTGACCGCGTCGTCGGCACCGAAGTCCGGTAGCTGACCGTTCGATGCGACGGTGGTTGTTGGAGGTGGCGGAACCGGTTTGACCGCCCCGTCGAGCCCGGCCGTCAGGCTGCCTTCCCACTCGGCGTTGACGTTGGTGTGGTCCACCCGCGCCTGGCGCGACCGCCGCCAGATGCTGGCAGATGTCAGGCACAGCAGGCCGAAACCGACGAGAGCGCCCGGGTATCCGCCGATGATGTGCACGAGCCAGTAGGTGGTCGCGCCGACGAGGCCGGCCAACGGAAGCGTGATCAGCCACGCGGCCACCATCCGGCCGGCTACCCCCCAGCGCACCTCGGCGCCGGGCTTGCCCACGCCGCTGCCCAGCACCGAGCCGGTTGCCACCTGGGTGGTCGACAACGCGTAGCCGAAGTGTGCGGACAACAGGATCACCGCGGCCGACGACGACTCGGCGGCCATGCCCTGTGGCGGCTTGATCTCGACCAGTCCCTTGCCCAGTGTCCGGATGATGCGCCAGCCACCCAGGTAGGTGCCCCCGGCCATCGCCACCGCGCAGGACACGATGACCCACAGCGGCGGCATGGTGGCGGTTTTGCTGACCGCGCCGTAGGACATCAGGGCCAGAAAGATCACACCCATCGTCTTCTGGGCGTCGTTGGTGCCGTGCGCCAACGAAACCAGTGATGCCGAGCCGATCTGACCGTGCCGGAACCCGGCTTCGGTTCGCTTGCCCGGGAGGCCACGGATGACCCGGTACACCAGCCAGGTGCCGATCGCCCCGACGAGCGTGGCCAGCAGCGCAGCCACTACGGCCGGCACGAGCACCTTGGACACCACACCGCTCCAGATGACGCCGTGACCGCCGACGGCGGCGATCGTGGCTCCGACGATGCCGCCGATCAAGGCGTGTGACGAACTCGACGGGATGCCCAGCAACCAGGTCAGCAGGTTCCACACGATGCCGCCGACCAGGCCGGCGAACACCAACTCCAGCGTCACCAGGTTCGCGTCGATCAGACCTTTGGCGATGGTGGCCGCGACAGCGGTGGACAAGAACGCGCCCACCAGGTTCAGCACCGCCGACAAAATGACCGCTGTCTTGGGCGCCAGTGCGCCGCTGGCGATAGAGGTGGCCATGGCGTTGCCGGTGTCGTGGAAACCGTTGGTGAAATCGAACGCCAACGCCGTGATCACGACGATAATCAACAGGAACAAGTCGAGGCTCACGGCACCTGATTCTGGTAGTTGGGCTGATCCGCTGTCGAATAGCTGAGTACGCGAAATACAGGTGTACCGCCACTCGTCGCCAGATATTACTTAACCGTTAACCCGGTGTTCCGCCGCGTTCACCTCGGGTGTCTTTGCGCAGCGGGTGGCCCGGGGGCACCTCGACGAAGATCAAGGTGATGCCGTCCGGGTCGGTCACCTGCATCTCGTAGAGTCCCCACGGTTCGTGTCGCGGCTCCCGAGCGATCGGCACCCCCCGGCCGGCCAATTCGGCCCGCGTGGCGTCCAGGTCGCGCACCTGCAGCCACAGCGCCCCGGGAAACGGGCCGCGGGAGTGGTCGGGCTCGCCGTAGCCGGCCAGCTCGAGCAGCGACTGGCCAGCGAAAAGCACTGTGCCCGAAGGGTATTCGCGGGCAATGGCCAGCCCCAGCTGGTCGCGGTAGAAGCTCAGCGACTTCTGATAGTCGGCCGGCCGCAGCAGCATCCGGCTGGCCAGGATTTCCATGGTGTCGTGTCTATCACTTGTCAGTTGGCGGCGCATCGGCTCCGCAGGGTCGGCACGCCGGGGCCCGTGAGGTCGTCGCAGCCGGCCACCCGGCCGGTCATGGCCAGCAGCAGCGACAGCAGCGGGCCCTTGACCTCGTCACCCTGTCCGTGCTGCCAGTCGTGGTCGGTGGCCCGCAGCGCCAGCCCCGACACCCGGCTCTTGGAGCCGATGAGCATGTTGGAGCCCTTGTAGAAGTCGATCACCTGCGCAACCGCGTCGGGCGGGTAGGCGTGCGAGATGCCCAGCGGACGGCGGATGTCCTCGCCGTGCACGACCACCTCGCCGAGCCACGACGTCGTCGGCCCGGGTGGGGCGGAGGTGGAATGCCGCAAGCGGCGGAACTCCTCAAGGGTGGCGGCCGGGTCGGGGCCGCGGCGCTTGGCGATCTGGCCCTCGGCGAATTTGTCGAAGTTGAACCCGGCTCTGGCCAGCGCCAGAAAGAACGTGGCCGGATTCAGTGCGGCCGTCGCCGACAGGTGCGCGACGACGTCGCGCACCGTCCATCCGGTGCACAGCGACGGGGTGTCCCACTGTGCCGGCGTCAGCCTGGCGAGGTCGTCGGCGAGCGCTCCACGCTCGGCCGCGATGGTGGTCCAGATGTCGGTCATGGCACCCTCCTGAGTTAATCGCCGTTGAGGTGTTCGTTGCGTTGCTGCATGAGGGCATTGACCCAGCGGGGCCCGATGGTGTTGAGCGCCTTGGCCGCCAGGGCGATCCGCGGCGCGATCCGCACCGGCCGAGTCCGCGCGGCGGTCACCATCCAGTCGGCGGCTTCCCGCGCCGTGAGCGCGGGCATTCCCTCGTACGCCTTCGTCGGGGCGATCATCGGAGTAGACACCAACGGGTAGTAGAGCGTCGTGGAATGCACCCCGACGCGTCCCCACTCGGTTTCGATGGTTCGGCTCACCGCCGACAGCGCCGCCTTGGACGCGTTGTATACGGAGAACAGCGGCGCCGACTCCGACAAGACGCCCCACGTCGCGACGTTGATGATGTGGCCATCGCCGCGCTCGCGCATCCCTGGCGCCAGTCCGCGGATCAGCCGCAGCGGGGCGTAGTAGTTCAGCGCAATGGTCCGCTCGATGTCGTGCCAGCGTTGCAGCGACTCGTCCAGGGGACGGCGGATTGACCGGCCGGCGTTGTTGATCAGGATGTCGACGCCGCCGATGCGCCGTTGCACGTCGGCCACCAGGGCGTCGACGGCGTCCAGGTCCGAGATGTCACAGGGCATCGACATCGCCGCCCCGCCGGATGTGGTGATGCGGTCGGCGACGGCGTCCAGCAAGTCCTTGCGGCGGGCGACGACGGCCACGGTCGCGCCCTGCCGGCCGAACAGCTCGGCGGCGGCCTCGCCGATGCCCGAGGAGGCACCGGTGATCAGGATCCGCTTGCCGTCGAGGTTGACCGGCCTGATCGCGGGCCGGTTGACCAGCAGTTGCGGCGACACCGGTGGCCGCATGGTGGCCAGCGAGATCTGTTCGGCCAGCCGGCGCAGCGGACTCTTGCTCACAGGGGGGCAGTCTAGGTGGCAGCCCGGCACCCCTAGCTTGGCTAGATCCGGCGCAGCCGGAATTTCGAGTCAAGTTTGACGCCATAACGCTGCACGTTTGGTGCTAGGCGGCGAGTAGTGTTGTGTGGCTGAGGGTTTGGAGAGCTGCGTTGTAGGCGCGAGAAGCTTGCTGTAGCGGAGGGGCCGTGGTGTGGTCGGAGAGGTGGGCCAGGCCGGTGAGTAGGAAGCGGTCATGCACGCAGGTCAAGAAGTGGGCGGTGTGCAGGCCACGGTCGGTGACGGTGTAGCGGTTGCTGTGCGGGATGCGGGTGATCATGCCCCGGGATTTGAGTCGGCGCAGGTCGTAGGTTGTTTGTCCGGCGGTGACCTCATCGGGTGGCAGTCCGCGTAATT
>NZ_MWQA01000001.1:3973292-3989327 GCF_002086915.1 Mycobacterium persicum
CCCCCTCGCCATCGCAGCGTAGTCAGACCCAAAACACCCAAAACCATCAAAACCCCACGTCAAAGCCCAAATCACCTATCCAGACGGTCGCAACTTCGGACTAATGTCGTTGCCGTGCAACGGATGTGCACTGCTGTGGGTTGTTATCCGATCCCGACTTGGGGGATCAAGCTGCAGTGGATAGCCAGCGTCGGCGCGCTAGCGCCGACACCACCGCCGCGGGGGTGTCGCGCTGGGTGTCGCGCTGGGCGAGCCCGCGCGCGGTGGGACGGACATCGTGGCCATAGCGTCGGGGGTTCCAGTTGCTCGGGTCATCGATCTCGGGGTCATCATCTATCCAAATCCGTACACTGCGGCGCTGGATAACCCGCCGGGCACAGATCTTGGCCCAGTCGGCAGTATCGATACCGCGCCCAGGGGGGATGGGCCTGAACTTAATCCGGCGGCGGCTTCGCGTGTGCTGAACATCGCCACTATCAACGGCGACAGCAACAATTCGGCCCGACACATCCCCAATTCAGCCATCGACAATAGCGACGATATCGGCAGGTCGGACAACACATCTGACGCCGCGTTGAGCACCGACTCGGGTGGGTTGATGGTCGGCAGGGCCACGGGCGGGAACCACGGCTGAATCACGGCTGAATCACCGCTCGGGTTGATCTTGTTAGTTCAGTGAGTCATGCGCTCAATGGCGTCAACGTCGAGGCCATAGCGACTGCTTTGGTGTGACAGCCGATCATGGCATCGACACCTTGTGGCCACATCTGGAAATACACACTCTCAACAATGGCGATCGCCGCAGCATCTTGGCCGACGAAATTCGCGTCCGCCAAACTCGTCAACAACATCCGATTCACCATCACCGCGGGTGGGATGAACCGTCGCGGTAAACGCTGTCTCATAGGCCGCCCCGGGCGGTCAACCATCTCCTCAACGGCGACCGCAGCGGCCATGGCCAACGGGGTTTGTCCAGCCCACTGCCCGCCGACCAACCCAGCGATCACCGACTCAAACGACGACGCCGTCGCCGTCGTCTGCAATCCTAAGCCAACCGCTGCCACGCACTCACCGCCCCCGAATACATCCGCGTCGAAGCAACCTCTAGCGCCAACAAGCCCGAGCTGGAGGCGGAAAGTCGCAGTGGGAATGGGAAGCCGCCCGTCAGGGTTGGCGCTGATGCGCGGCAACAGCACACCTGTAGTGGGGAACCGTTGCCGGGTGCGCGCCTGCTGGTCCTGGATCAGGATCGCCAGTTCGTCGTCGATGGGTACCACCGCATCGCGGCGCATCTTGTGGTTGCGGTGGCGCAAGTAGACCGCGCCCTGCGGGTCGCACCGCTGCTTCAGCGCCGTCGAAACGGGCACTGTGGGACACCACGATCACCAAAATCCTGGCCGGCTAGTTTTCGCGCCGCGTATGCCCGTCGGCAACCTTGCCGACAATATGGCCTGACACCGTGGTCGCGTGCGCGTTGCGATTGTCGCTGAGTCGTTTCTGCCCAACGTCAACGGTGTCAGCAACTCGGTGCTCCGCATCCTCGAGCATCTGCGCCGCACCGGTCATGAGGCCCTCGTCATCGCTCCGGACAACCCGCCCGGTGAGCCACGAGCCGACCGGCTGCACGACGGTGTCCGGGTCCACCGGGTGCCGGCGCGAATGTTCCCCAAGGTGACCACGCTGCCCCTGGGTGTACCCGCCCCACGAATCCTTCGGGTGCTGCGCGGCTTCGGACCCGACGTGGTGCATCTGGCGTCACCGGCGCTGCTGGGCTACGGCGGGCTGCGCGCGGCCCGCCGTCTGGGCGTCCCCACGGTTGCGGTGTATCAGACCGACGTACCGGGATTCGCCGCCAGCTATGGCATTCCGCTGACGTCGCGCGCCGCGTGGGCCTGGTTTCGCCACCTGCACAGTCTTGCCGACCGCACCCTGGCGCCGTCCACGGCAACCATGGAAGACCTTGCTGCCCAAGGTATCCCGCGGGTCTACCGGTGGGGACGCGGAGTCGACCTGCTTCGATTCGTGCCGTCCGCCCGCGACGAAGCGCTGCGGCGACAATGGTCACCGGACGGCCGGCCGATCGTCGGCTTCGTCGGTCGTCTGGCCCCCGAGAAACACGTCGAGCGGCTCGCGTCCCTGAGTGCCTCCGGCGCGGTGCGGTTGGTCGTCGTCGGCACCGGAGTAGACCGTCGCAAACTCGAATCGGCAATGCCCACAGCGCTTTTCACCGGAGCTCTGTACGGTCAAGAGCTCGCGCGGGCCTATGCCAGCATGGACGTCTTCGTGCATCCCGGCGAACACGAGACGTTCTGCCAGGTCGTGCAGGAAGCGCTGGCGTCGGGGCTGCCGGTGATCGCCCCCGACGCCGGCGGCCCCCGCGACCTGGTTGTCCCCTACCGCACCGGGTTGCTGCTGCCGGTCGCCGAATTCGAGGCCCGGTTGCCGGCTGCCGTCGCCCACTTGGTCTGCGAACGTAACCGCTACGCCCTCGCGGCCCGGCGCAGCGTACTGGGCCGGGGTTGGCCGGTGCTCTGCGACGAGTTGCTGGGCCACTACGAGGCGGTGCTGTCGCCGGCTGCGCGGGAGCGCGATTCGGTGTGGCGAATGCGCCGCGCCTAAGGCACGTTTCAGGTATCGACGGTCGGTGTCCTTCTCAGGTCGCGGCACCTGGTTGCTCAATTTGCCGATCCGCAACCCGACGTGGCGTTAGCATCGGCGTGTTCGGGGGCCGGCGAGGAGGATCGGCGTGGTGTCGTATGTGATTGCCGTACCACAGCTGGTGACAGCCGCCGCAACGGATTTGGCGGGCATTGGGTCGGTAATCGGCGGCCAACGCCGCGGCGGCCGCTCCGACAACGGCGTTGGCGGCGGCGGGTGCTGACGAGGTGTCGGCGGCCATCTCGGCCGTGTTTGCTGCGCACGCCCAGGAGTACCAGGCGCTGAGTGCGCGGCTGGCGGCGTTTCATGGCCAATCCGTCCAGGCTGTGACTGCTGCCGGGAATGCCTATGCGGCCGCTGAAGCCGCCAACGTCTCACCCCTGCAGGTCCTCGAGCAGCAGGTACTGGGTGTGATCAATGCGCCCACACAGCTGCTGCTCCTGGGACGCCCGCTGATCGGTGATGGTGCCCATGGGACACCCGGGACCGGGCAAAACGGCGCGGCCGGCGGGCTGCTGTTCGGCAACGGCGGCAGCGGCGGATCCGGCGGCGGCGCTCATCCCAGTGGCGGCAACGGCAGTGACGCCGGTTTGTTCGGTTCCGGCGGCAGTGGTGGTCTGGGCGCGCCAGGTGCGCCCGGGGGCAATGGCGGTAGCGGCGGACTGTTGTAGGGCGCTAACGGAGGAAACGGCGGAACGGGGGGTGTCGGAGGTATCGGGGGCACTGGCGGTACCGGCGGCGGCGGCGGTAACACCGGCTTGGTTGTCGGCAACCTGGTCCTTGCCGGCGGCAACGGCGGCAACGGCGGCACCGGAGGCGACGGCGGAAGCGGCGGTATTGGCGGGGCAGGCGGGCTTTGGGGCCATGCTGGCGCGTCGGTCGCCGGCGGCAGCGTGGGTACCGGCGGCACCGGCGGCAACCCGGGGTCCGAAGGTTCTGGCGGAGGGGGGTTGTCGCCAGGCATTGCTGGACAGGCTGGTCAGACCGGGGCGACCGGCGACGACGGCCTGCCCGGGTGATCCGCGCTTGACGGGCTCGCGCCGGCAACGGTGCTCACGGGGCGGGCAGTTCACGGGGCCGGCGCAGACGGGTAGCGTCTGGCTGGTGAGCCGCGCCGCCCTGGACAAGAATCCCCTGGACGTCGCGTCGATGTTCGACGGTGTCGCCCGCCGTTACGACCTGACCAACACCGTGCTATCGCTGGGCCGGGACCGGTACTGGCGGCGAGCCACCCGGTCGGCGTTGCGGATCGGGCCCGGCGACACGGTGCTGGACCTGGCCGCGGGCACCGCGGTATCCACCGTGGAGCTGGCGAAATCCGGCGCATGGTGTGTGGCGGCCGACTTCTCGGTCGGGATGCTGGCAGCCGGCGAGGCCCGCAAGGTGCCCAAGGTCGCCGGCGACGCCACCCGGCTGCCGTTCGCCGACGGGGTGTTCGACGCGGTCACCATTAGTTTCGGGCTGCGCAATGTGGCCGACTTCCCGGCGGCACTGCGCGAGATGGCCCGCGTCACCCGGCCCGGGGGCCAGTTGGTGGTGTGCGAATTCTCCACGCCCACAAGCGCATTGTTCGCCACGGTGTACAAGGAATACCTGATGCGGGCGTTACCGCGGGTGGCGCGGGCGGTGTCCAGCAATCCCGACGCCTACGTGTACCTCGCCGAGTCGATCAGGGCATGGCCGGACCAGGCGAGCCTGGCGGGCCACATTTCGCGGGCCGGGTGGTCGGCGGTGCGGTGGCGCAACCTGACCGCCGGAATCGTGGCGCTGCATGCCGGGTACAAGCCCGGCGAACCCGATTAGCTGGTGCCGGCCCGTTGCAGAACGCCCACCTGCTCGGGGCAGTAGTGGTCGATCGCGGCACCAAGGAATTGGAATGCCTGGCCCTGGGTGGTCCCGCGCGGCAGGTTGCGCTGCAGGAAGGTCGCGGAGTTGTAGGCCGTGTGGTCGACGCCTCGTTCCAGCCGCTCGCAGCTGATCTTGGCCAGCCACGCGAGCTGGTCCTGCGGGCCGTAAACGCCGAATCCGTTGACGGTTTGCTTGAACGTGTAGTCGTAGTCGTCGGCCTGTGCGGGTGCGGCCAGTGCGATGGCAGCCACCGCCGTGGAGGCGATAAGAGCCAGCCCCGTTCCCTTCATTAGCCGGACTATACACCTCTGCCGCATCTCGCACGTGGCACCGCAGGGCTCAACTGAACGGTGGCCGGCGATCGATCAGCCGCGATGCCCGCCCGGCGCCGCGCCACACCCGCGCCACCCAGTCGGCGTCCTCGTCGGTGACCAGGTTGGCCATCACGCGCACCGCGATCGTCATCAGTCTGGTGGAGCGCATCGCGACGGGACCGGTCGTGGGCAGGAACCGCTGGAAGGTCAGCAACAACGCCAGCCTGCGTGCCACCGAGAATCCCCGGGCGTAGTGGTCGTGCAGCAGCGACGGCCACAGCCGGGACAGGTCGCGTGCGTCCAGCACTTCGGCTGCCAGCCGCCCGGTCTCCAGCCCGTAGTCGATGCCTTCGCCGTTGAGCGGGTTGACGCACGCCGCGGCGTCGCCGATCAACATCCAATTGGGCCCGGCCACACCGGATACCGCGCCGCCCATCGGCAGCAGCGCCGACGCCACCGCCCGCGGCTCGCCGGGAAAGTCCCACTCGTCGCGGTGCAGGTCGGTGTAGTACGACATCAGCGGCCGCAGCGCCAGCTCTGCCGGTCGTTTGGTGGTCGACAGCGCTCCCACGCCGATGTTCACCTCGCCGTTGCCCAGCGGGAAAATCCAGCCGTAGCCGGGCAACACGGCGCCGTCGGGTGAGCGCAGTTCCAGATGCGAAGTGAGCCATGGATCGTCCGCGCGCTCGGTGGTCACATAGCCGCGTGCGGCGATGCCGTAGACCGTGTCCTGATGCCATCGGCGGCCCAGCTTGCGGCCCAGCGACGACCGCGCCCCGTCGGCGACGACCAACTGTCCACAGGCCACCTCGGTACCGTCGGCCAACTTGACCGAAACCACTCGTCTGTACGAGTCATGATGGGCTGCAACGACTTTCGCGCCAAGCAACATACGGGCCCCGGAGCCCTCGGCGACCTTGCGGATGCGCTCGTCGAGCTCGGTGCGGGCCACCGCGCTGCTGTGCGCCGGGAAGGACGGTCCGGGCCAGGCGATTTCCACCTCGCCCCCGAATCCGCTCATCCGCAGGCCGTGGTGGCGGATGCGGCCGGCCAGCCACTCGGCGAGCCCCAGCCGTTCCAGCTCGGCGATCGCTCGCGGGGTCAGGCCGTCACCACAGGCCTTGTCGCGCGGGAAATCGGCCGAATCGATGACCAGGACGTCTCGGCCGGCACGGGCAGCCCAGGCGGCCGCCGCCGAGCCGGCCGGCCCGGCGCCCACGACTACCAGGTCGGCTCCGGTCTTCATGCTCACCAGTATGTTGGTCGAATGAGAACTCCGGCGACGGTGGTGGCGGGCGTCGACTTCGGCGACGCCGGATTCGCCACTGCTGTGCGCGACGGTGTTGCGCGGATCGAGCAGCTCATGGACACCGAGTTGCGCAGCGCCGACGTGGTGATGATCGACTCGCTGCTGCACCTGTTCAAGGCCGGCGGTAAGCGGTTCCGGCCGCTGTTCACCGTGTTGTCTGCCCAGGTCGGCCCTAACCCGCAGGCCGAGGAAGTGATCATCGCCGGCGCGGTCGTCGAGCTGATCCACCTGGCGACGCTCTACCACGACGACGTGATGGATGAGGCCGAGGTCCGTCGCGGCGCCCCCAGCGCCAATGCACGCTGGGGCAACAACGTCGCGATCCTGGCCGGCGACTACCTGCTGGCGACGGCATCGCGGCTGGTGTCCAGGTTGGGTCCGGCCGCGGTGCGCATCGTCGCCGACACGTTCGCTGCCCTGGTGACCGGGCAGATGCGCGAGACTCGCGGTGCCCCGGAAGGCGTCGACCTGATTGAGCAGTACCTGACGGTGGTGCACGAGAAGACCGGCAGCCTGATCGGGGCCGCGGGCCGGTTCGGTGCGATGTTCTCCGGCGCCGACGGCGATCAGGTCGAGCGGCTGAGCCGCCTGGGCGGCATCGTCGGCACGGCTTTTCAGATCGCCGACGACATCATCGACATCGACAGCGAATCCGACGAGTCCGGAAAGTTGCCGGGCACCGATCTGCGTGAAGGGGTGCGTACGCTGCCGATGCTTTACGCGCTGCAGGACACCGGGCCCGACGGCGCGCGGCTGCGTACGCTGCTGGCCGGACCCATCCACGACGACGCCGAGGTGGTCGAGGCGCTGGCGCTGTTGCGCGCATCGCCGGGGATGGCCAAGGCCAAAGACATGCTGGCGAAATACGCCGCGCAGGCGCGTCACGAGCTGGACCTGCTGCCCGACGTTGCGGGCCGGCAGGCACTGGCAGCACTGGTCGACTACACCGTCAGCCGGCACGGCTAGCCGCAGGGCGCGCTGTTCAGGTGCTTGTCCAGCCGCCGGTCGAGCAGGGCCAGACCGGTCAGCGCGACCGCGGCGGCCAGCCAGGCCACCACCGCGATGGATCCGGCAGGGATGATCGCCAGCCCGGCGTTGCGGTGCTGCACCCGCACCAGATTAGGATCCTTCTTGTTGTATTCGACGTAGATCCGCATGCCGGTGGCCAGCTCGGACGGATACAGCACGCCGAGTTCGGGCCGATAGGTCACCCGCTCGGGCGTGACGAACTCGATGGTGGACCGGCGCGGCCCGGCGCTGAGCACCTCGGCCTGCGCCACCCCCATGTTGCGCTCGATGGCCAGGTCGTTGCGCCAGGCGCCGGCCACCAACAGCACCGACTGCAAGGTGACCAATGCGGTGACGATCAGCACGGTGATGCGGATCCACCGCACTATCCGGCGCGGCCAGCTATCCGCCAGTTCTTCGCTGGTGCCGTGGATCAGGATGCGCAGCAACATTTTTGGCGAGATCACAGAGCCGCCTTGATGGCGGCGTGCAATTGTCGCAGCGACGACCGGTCCGCCTTGACCTCCAGCACCCGCATACCCGGGTTGGGTTCGTCCAGCGCGGCCCGCAGCTGCTGGACCTCGATCTGGCGGCTCTCCACGTGGTAGGCGCGACACAGCGCGCCCACGTCGACGTCGTGGGGGGTGCCGAAGATCCGCGACGACACGTCGGAGAACCGCGGGTCACCCTGCTCGAGCAGTTCGAAGATGCCGCCGCCGTTGTCGTTGGACACCACGATCGTCAGCCGCTGCGGTGTGGGTTCGGTGGGACCGATCAGCAGCCCGGAGCTGTCGTGGACGAACGTCAGGTCTCCGATCAGCGCGATGGTCCGTCCCTGGGGTGTGCTCTGCTGAGCCCGCTCGAATGCCAGCGCCGCGCCTATGGCCGTGGACACGGTGCCGTCGATACCGGCGACGCCGCGGTTGGACCGGACCTGGATGCCCAGGGTGCTCAGCCCGACCAGGGCCGCGTCGCGAACCGGGTTGGACGCCCCGAGAACTAGCTGGTCACCGGGCCGTAGTATGTCGGCCACCGCCGCGGCGACGTGCAGGCCGGTGGTCAGCGGGTGGGCCGCCAACTGCTCGCGCACCGCGGCGAGCGCGTGGCGATTCAGGTCCGCACAGCGGCGCAGCCACCTCGGGTTGGGCGTGCCCGTGACGACCGCCCGGGTGCCGGTGGCCTGCGAGTTGCCCGAGACATCAGGCCAGCGCGGCCCGGTGGTCAGCGCGTAGACCGGCACTTCCGGGTTGGCCAGCAGGGCCGACACCGGGCGGTGCAGCGTCGGGCGGCCCAGCATGATCACCTGCTGGGGACGCAGCAGCGGCAGGGTGAGCGGATGCAACGGGTTGGGTGCATACGGCGCGGTCGGCTCGGCGACGGTAGGCAACTCCGCCAGATTGGGGTGCACCCCGGCACCGTGCCCGGCAATGACGACGGTGTCTGCCGACATGTCGATGTCCAGCGGCTGATCGAAGGTGACCGGCGGCGTGTAGGTCCACGGTTTGCCGTCCGGCCGCCCCGGCGGCACGACGCCACCACGGGGCCCCGGGTCCGGCACCAGCGGCTCGCGCAACGGGATGTCGAAATGCACCGGTCCGGCGTTGGCGCTACGAGAACCCTTGGCGACCACCAAGACTCGGCAGGTCGCCGATCGCCAGGTCGCGTTGAGGGCGGGCAGGCGCTCCGGGACATCCTCGGCCAGACCCAGGCTGATGGTGGCACGGACCTGGGTACCGAAGTAGCCCAACTGCTCCATGGTCTGATTGGCCCCGGTGCCCAGCAGCTCGTAGGGCCGGTTCGCCGACAGGACGATCAGCGGCACCCGGGCATAGTTGGCCTCCACCACGGCCGGGCCGAGGTTGGCGACGGCCGTCCCCGACGTCATCGCCACACAGACCGGCGCGCCCGCAGCGACCGCCAGCCCGATCGCGAGATAACCGGCGGTGCGTTCGTCGATGCGCACGTGCAGCCGAATCCGGCCGGTCCGGTCGGCGTCCTGCAACGCGAACGCCAGCGGCGCGTTTCGTGACCCGGGACAGAGCACCACGTCGCGGACGCCGCCGCGAATCAGCTCGTCGACGACGACGCGGGCCTGGGTCGTCGAGGGGTTCACCAGTACAGGGTGTCACAACCGGCGGTCAAGCCGTTGAGGCCTTGACGCTGGCGAAGAACTTCAGCACCGCGGCGTTGACGGGCTCCGGCCGCTCGAAGAAGCCGAGGTGGCCGGCGTCGGGTATCTGCAGGTAGCGGCCGTTGGGCAGGGCGTCGGCGACCTCGCGTCCCAGATGCGGCGGGGTCACGATGTCGTCGGCGAAACCGATCACCAGCACCGGTGCGGCGATATTGCGGTAGGCGGGCAGCCGGTTGGCCTGCGGTGAGCAGTCCAATTGACAGCGGAGTCCCGGTGTCTGCTTGACCGGCCACATGGAAAACATCGCGATCCAATCGGATACGGCCGTGTCGTCGTTGAGCGTCTTGCGCGAGAAGCTTTCCAGCAGGCGGGCTCTCGCCTCGTAGTCGGGCGGCAACTGGGTGCCGGAGTCATACAGCTCGGCCTCGGCGGTGCGGAAGAACTGCCGGGCGCGGTCCAGCCGGCCGCGGGTGGCCATCAATACCGCGGCGCTGACCAGTTCGGGCCGCACCACCATCAGCTCCTGGGCGATATAAGCGCCCATGGACACCCCGACGATGCGCACCGGGGCGATATCCAGGGATTCGATCAGCGCCGCGGTGTCGTTGACCATGGTCTGCGTGGTGAAGCCCTCCGCGTTTTCGGTGGCGCCGACCCCGCGGTTGTCAAAGGTGATGCAGCGGTATCCGGCGGCCAGGAACGCCGGGACTTGGTGAGGATGCCAGGTGCGTCCGGCACCGCCGCGACCGGCGATAAAAAGGACCGGCTCACCGGTCCCTTTGTCGTCGTAAGCCAGGTTGATCACCCGAACGACGGTACAGCAGCGGGTAGCAGGTCCTGATCCGATCGATCCACCATTGCCGCCGGACAGGCGACGCGGCCAGGGCGTGCAGCCGCGCCGGCTCGGGCGTGACGGGGCCGACGGCCAGACAACCGTCGACGGGCGCCGGGACCTCGGCGACATCCTCGACGAACAACCCGCCGGTGCCCAGCCCGCAGGCGTGCCGAAGTTCCGGTAGCACCGCGGCGGCGGTGAGGCCCTGACTGATGCCGACGGCCGAATCCAGCGCGCTGGAGATCACCACCGGCATGTCGAGCCGTGCGGCGATTTCCAGCAACGCCGAAATCCCGCCCAGCGGAGCGACTTTGAGCACCGCGATGTCGGCGGCCCCGGCGCCGGCGACGGCCAGCGGGTCGTCGGCCTTGCGGATGGATTCGTCGGCGGCGATCGGCACGTCGATCCGCCGGCGCAGCGCGGCGAGCTCGGCGACCGTGGCGCAGGGCTGCTCGAGGTACTCCAGCGGCCCGTCAGCGGTCAGTGCGGCAGCCGCCTCGGCGGCCTCGGTGACGCTCCAGCCGCCGTTGGCGTCCACCCGCACCGTCGGGACCAGATCCCGTACCGCGTTGACCCGCGCGACATCGTCGGCCAGGCTCTGCCCGGGCTCGGCGACCTTCACCTTGGCGGTGCGGGCGCCGGGAAAACGGGCCAGCACTCGCGGCACCTCGGCGGCGGCAACGGCCGGCACGGTGGCGTTGATGGGGATGCGGTCGCGTCGCAGCCGCGGCGGCTCGCGGTAGGCCGCCTCGACGGCCGATGCCAGCCAGGCGGCGGCTTCCCGGGGTTGATACTCCAGGAACGGCCCGAATTCGCCCCACCCGGCCGGGCCGTCGATCAACGCCACCTCACGGGTGGTGATGCCGCGGAACCGCACCCGCATCGGCAACGCCACGACGTGCACGCGGTCCAGCAAGTCCGCCAGCGCGGGCGTCACAGCCGATAGACCTGCCGGCCCGCCAGGAACGTCGCCCGCACCTCGAGGTCGGCGATCTCCTCGGGCGGAACCGTCCGCGGATCCGCCGACAGCACCACCAGGTCCGCGTACTTGCCGACCTCCAGCGAGCCCACCACGTCGTCGGCGAACATCTGCCAGGCGGGATCGAGGGTCTGCGCGCGGATCGCCTGTTCGACCGTCAGACACTCCTCGGGGCCCAGCACCCGACCGCTGGGCGCCACCCGTGTCACCGCCACGCTGATGTTGCGCAGCGGTTCTTCCGGGGTCACCGGCGGATCGTTGTGCAACGAGATCCGCATGCCGGTGGCCACCGCGGACCCGGCCGGCATCCAGCGGGATCCGCGTTCCGGCCCGAACAGGCCGTCGACCACGACGTCACCCCAGTAGTGGATCTGGTCGACGAAGATGCTGCAGGTGACGCCGAGTTCGGCCGCCCGCTGCAGTTGGTCGGGCCGGATGGCGCCGACGTGCTCGAGCCGCAGCCGGTGATCGTCGCGCGGGTGGCGGCGCAGCACGTCTTCGTAGACATCGAGGATGGTGTCGACGCCGGCGTCGCCCTGCACGTGACAGGCCATCTGCCAGCCTTTGGGGAAATAGGCGCCGACGATTTCGGTGAGCTGTTCGCGGGTGTAGTTGGCGCAGCCGCACGAACCTGGTTTCACCCCGATCGTGCGGGTCGCGGGTGTGTCCAGGTAGGGAAAAGACAGGTCGACATTGCCGACATACGGGGAGCCGTCCACCCAGATCTTGATTCCCACCTGACGCACGATGTCGTCACCCTGCCCGGGTGCGGCGTCGGTGGACATCCGCGCATTGGACATCTCGTAGGTGCGTAACCGCACCGTCAGGTCGTCGCGGGCCTGCTCGACCAGTGGCCCGTACGCCGGATCGAACGCCATTTCCGAGCACATGGTCAGCCCCGCACGGCTGAGCCGGGCACATTCGGCCCGCAGCATCGCCGGGTAGTCGTCGGGCTTGATCGCGTCGCCCAGCAGGGAGAACACCGCCCCGATTTCCACGGCGGTGCCGTCGAGCTCCCCGTCGGCGTCGCGGCCGTAGCTGGAGCCCTTGGGATCGGGAGTGTCGCGGGTCAGGCCATTGATCCGGGCGGCGTGCGAGTTGAAGAAGGCCTTGTGGCCGGAGTTGTGGATGATCACCAACGGACCCTCGGGCGCCGTCTCGTCGAGCCAGGCCAGCGTGGGTTCCGGAAGACCCGACTGCAGCAGCGGGTCCCAGCCGTTGAAGTAGGCGCCCTCGGATCCCCGTCGGGCGACCTCATCGCGGATCGCGTCGACGACGGCGTCGGCCCTGCCGATGGTGACCGGACGGATGTCGACGAACCGGTCCGACAGCGCGACCGCTTCCATCAGCGGATGGCCATGGGCCTCAACGAAACCCGGCATGACACAGCCCGAACCCAGGTCGATGGTCCGGGTGTCGGGGCCGATGAGCTCGTTGACGTCGGACCGGTTTCCGACGGCGACGATCCGGCCGCCGGTGACGGCCAGCGCTTCGGCGGTGGGCCGGGACTCGTCCACGGTGAGCACGGTTCCGGTGATGACGAGATCTGCATGGCCCATGACCGGCGATCCTAGTGATAACCGCGGCCCACGAGGGCGCGGTCAGCAGGAATTGCAACACGTTCTAGTCTTGCCACATGACGGACGAGTCGTTGCGCAACCCGGTCCATAACGGCCATCTGCTGGTGGGCGCGCTGAAGCGCCACACGAACAAGCCGGTGCTGTTCCTGGGTGACACCACGCTGACCGCTGGCCAGCTGGCCGACCGGATCAGCCAGTACATCCAGGCCTTCGAGGCGCTGGGCGCCGGTACCGGTGTCGCGGTCGGCCTGCTGTCGCTCAACCGTCCGGAAGTGCTGATGATCATCGGCGCCGGCCAGACCCGCGGCTACCGGCGCACCGCGCTGCACCCGCTGGGGTCGCTGGACGATCACGCCTACGTGCTGTCCGACGCCGGGATCAGCTCGCTGATCATCGACCCCAACCCGATGTTCGTCGAGCGGGCGCTGGGGCTGCTGGAGCGGGTGGATTCGTTGCGGCAGATTCTGACCATCGGTCCGGTCCCGGACGCTTTGAAAGAGGTGGCTGTCGACTTGTCCGCGGAGGCGGCCAAGTACCAGCCGCGGCCGTTGGTGCCCGCCGACCTGCCACCCGACCAGGTCATCGGGCTGACCTACACCGGGGGCACCACCGGCAAGCCCAAGGGCGTGATGGGCACCGCGCAGTCGATCTCCACCATGACGTCGATCCAGCTGGCCGAGTGGGAATGGCCGGAAAATCCGCGGTTTTTGATGTGTACGCCGTTATCACACGCCGGCGCGGCATTTTTCACGCCGACGGTGATCAAGGGCGGCGAAATGGTGGTGCTGGCCAAATTCGACCCCGCCGAAGTGCTGAAAGTTATTGAAGAACAACGCATTACAGCGACCATGCTGGTGCCGTCAATGCTGTACGCGCTGCTGGACCACCCGGATTCGCACACCCGCGACCTGTCGTCGCTGCAGACCGTCTATTACGGCGCCTCGGCGATCAACCCGGTGCGGCTCGCCGAGGCGATCGCGCGGTTCGGCCCGATCTTCGCCCAGTACTACGGCCAATCCGAGGCGCCGATGGTGATCACCTACCTGGCCAAGGGCGACCACGACGAGAAGCGGCTGACCTCGTGCGGCCGCCCGACGCTGTTCGCGCGGGTGGCGCTGCTCGGCGAAGACGGCAAGCCGGTGCCGCAGGGTGAGCCGGGCGAAATCTGTGTCAGCGGGCCGTTGTTGGCCGGCGGCTACTGGAACCTGCCGGACGCGACGGCCGAGACCTTTCGGGACGGCTGGCTGCACACCGGCGACATGGCCCGCGAGGACGAGGACGGCTTCTACTACATCGTCGACCGGGTCAAGGACATGATCGTCACCGGCGGATTCAACGTGTTCCCCCGCGAGGTCGAAGACGTGGTCGCCGAGCACGCTTACGTTGCCCAGGTGTGTGTGGTCGGGACGCCCGACGAGAAGTGGGGCGAGGCCGTGACCGCGGTGGTGGTGCTGCGCGCCGACGCGCCCCGCGATGACGCCGCGATCGAGGCGATGACCGGCGAGATCCAGGCCGCGGTCAAGGAGCGCAAGGGCTCGGTGCAGTCGCCCAAGCGGGTGGTGATCGTCGACTCGCTGCCGTTGACCGGGCTGGGCAAGCCCGACAAGAAGGCGGTGCGAGCCCGGTTTTGGGAGGGCGCCGGCCGCGCCGTCGGGTGATTCGTCGTCGAGCGTGACGCTGCAGGCACATTCGCGGCCGGTCGTGACTGTGGCGTCACGCTCGAAGCTGCGGTGACTACTGTGGCAGCCATGACCGACGGTGACCGCGTCCGCCCGCCGTGGTGGCTGCAGGCGACGAACAAGGTCATGATGATCGTGTCGCGGCTGGGAGTGGCGTACGGCAAGGAAGGCCCGGCCGTGTTGACGGTGCCCGGCCGCAAATCCGGGATTCCGCGATCTACGCCCGTCACGCCGATGACGGTCGAGGGCGCCAGCTATGTCGTGGCCGGCTTCCCGGGCGCCGACTGGGTCGAAAACGTCCGTGCCGCAGACGAAGTCACCCTGACCCGCGGTCGCAAGACCGAGCGCCTGCGGCTGGTGGAGCTGCCGCCGGACCAGGCCCGTCCGATCCTGCGCGCCTTTCCGGCCCAGGTGCCCACCGGCGTGCGGGTGATGAAGCGCTGCGGCCTGATCAACGAGGGCAGCCCCGACGAATTGGAGGCACAAGCCGGACGCTTCATCGTTTTCCGGCTCGAACCGGCGTAAGAACGGAGTTCGAAAGACTTGAACGACAACCCATTCGACGCCTCGGTGTGGCGGCGAGTCGACGGATTCGACGACCTGACCGACATCACCTACCACCGCCACGTCAGCGACGCCACGGTCCGGGTGGCGTTCGACCGGCCCGAGGTGCGCAACGCGTTCCGGCCGCACACCGTCGACGAGCTGTACCGGGCGCTCGACCACGCGCGGATGTCGCCCGACGTGGGCGTGGTCCTGTTGACCGGCAACGGGCCCTCGCCCAAAGACGGCGGCTGGGCGTTCTGCTCCGGCGGTGACCAACGCATCCGCGGGCGTAGCGGTTACCAGTACGCCTCCGGCGAGACCGCGGACACCGTTGACGTGGCCCGCGCCGGCCGATTGCACATCCTCGAGGTGCAGCGGCTGATCCGGTTCATGCCCAAGGTGGTGATCTGCCTGGTCAACGGCTGGGCCGCCGGCGGTGGGCACAGCCTGCACGTCGTGTGCGACCTGACCCTGGCCAGCCGCGAACACGCCCGCTTCAAGCAGACCGACGCCGACGTCGGCAGCTTCGACGGCGGCTACGGCAGCGCATATCTGGCCCGTCAGGTCGGCCAGAAATTCGCCCGAGAGATCTTCTTCCTGGGCCGGCCGTACACCGCCGAGCAGATGCACCGCATGGGCGCGGTCAACGAGGTGGTGGACCACGCCGAGCTGGAGACGGCCGGTCTGCAGTGGGCAGCGGAGATCAATGCGAAATCGCCTCAGGCGCAACGGATGCTGAAGTTCGCGTTCAATCTGCTCGACGACGGTCTGGTGGGTCAGCAGCTGTTCGCCGGTGAGGCCACCCGGTTGGCATACATGACCGACGAGGCCGTCGAAGGCCGCGACGCATTCCTGCAGAAGCGCCCGCCGGACTGGGACCGGTTCCCGCGGTATTTCTAACGGGGCTTCGCCCCAGCCCGACGAGGCATGTCGTGGTCAGCTTGGGGTGTGGGGCTCCGGTCGGACGGGGTTGAGACCGTGACCGGCGGACCGATCCGGTGTATGAACCGCATAGCGCGGTTGGTTGGCCTGACTGGCCGCCCGTCCGATCGGAGCCTTGTGATGACCGTAGCGCGCGCGGTTGATGATGTCTTGTCCGAACATGTGGTTTTCGACGTCGAGTGCATCGACCGCATGTTCTGCAATGT
>NZ_MWQA01000001.1:3989427-4007242 GCF_002086915.1 Mycobacterium persicum
ATGCGGCAACGCGCGTAGCACCGTCAACTCCTGACCAGCGGGCACCAGGCTGTGTCCCTTCAGCGTCGCCTCCAGCGCGGCGATCGCCGCCTCGGGCAACATCGACAAGTTGGCCACGGTCTCGTTGCGCACCTTGGGCCCGTCGCGGAAGGTGCGGCGCAACAGCACCGACTGATAGACGCGCTGTTTGCCCTGCTTATCCACATGCGTCTTTTTAACTCTGACTACGTGAGCTTTGCCCTGGTTGCGCGGCATACAAAGCATCATAGACTGATTGCGCCGATCAGACACGAATGACACACACATATTCGTGACTACACATCAGGACGAGACAGCAGCCCATATCGCCAGCTCAGAACACTAATCCCCAGTCAGAACCCGTCGTAACTTCGGATTAGTAGACCCCAGGAGGACCAGCTGTGTGATACGTGAGGATTGCACCGCACGCTTTGGAATGTGCGGCAACCGATTTAGCTGCCATCGGATCGGTGTTTAGCGAAGCCAGCGCTGCTGCGATCATCCCGACCACCTGGCTACTACCCGCCGGCGCTGATGAAGTATCGAGTGCGATGACAGCTTTACTGACCGCTCACGGCCTAACCTGGCAGGCTTTGAGCCGCGACTACGAATGGCTGCATCAGCAGTTTGTCGACATGCTCAACGGCAGCACCGAGAATACTGGGCCACCGAGATCGACAACGCCGCCCATGATGCGATCAACACCGCCAACGCCGACAGCGAATGGCTCCTCGGACGTCCGATGATCGGCAATGGCGTCAACGGGCTCAATGGGACCGGACAAAACGGCGGCGCCGGCGGCTGGCTGTGGGGCAACGGCGGGTCTGGAGCGGTCGGTCAAAACGGCGGCAATGGCGGCAACGGCGGATCGGCTGGACTATTCGGTAACGGCGGTAATGGAGGAAGCGGCGCCAGCTTCGGCACCGGCGGCGACGGCGGATCAGCCGGCCTATTCGGCCACGGTGGTGACGGCGGCAACGGCGGTAACAGCGAAATCGGCATGGGCGGTAACGGCGGCCGCGGCGGACTTCTCGTCGGCAATGGGGGAACCGGCGGTAACGGCGGCAACGGCGGCCACGGCGGATTATCGGCCCCGCGGAACCCGACGGACCCTTCCGGACGTTGAGTCAGCAGTAAATCGGCAAGCCGAGGTGTTCTTAGGAGGACACACACTGATGACCTGGCATCCGCACGCCAACAAGCTGAAGACGTTCCTGCTGTTGGTCGTCATGTCAGCGATGATCGTGTTCGCCGGCCGGCTGTTCGGCACGACGGCAATGTGGCTGGCGGTGCTGTTCGCCGTCGGGATGAACGTCTACGTCTACTTCAACAGCGACAAGCTGGCGTTGCGGGCCATGCATGCGCAGCCGGTCTCCGAGCTGCAGGCGCCGGTGATGTACCGGATCGTGCGCGAGCTGGCCACCGCCGCCCACCAGCCGATGCCGCGGCTGTACATCAGCGACACCGCGGCGCCCAACGCGTTCGCCACCGGCCGCAACCCTCGCAACGCCGCGGTGTGCTGCACCACGGGCATCCTGCAGATCCTCAACGAGCGGGAACTGCGCGCGGTGCTGGGCCATGAGCTGTCGCACGTCTACAACCGCGACATCCTGATCTCCTGCATCGCCGGCGCGCTGGCGTCGGTGATCACCGCCCTGGCCAACATGGCCATGTGGATGGGCATGTTCGGCGGCAACCGAGAAAACAGCAATCCTTTTGCGTTGCTTCTGGTTTCGCTGTTGGGCCCGATCGCCGCGACGGTGGTGCGGTTGGCGGTGTCGCGGTCCCGCGAATACCAGGCCGACGAATCGGGCGCCGTGCTGACCGGCGACCCGCTGGCATTGGCCTCGGCGTTGCGCAAGATCTCCGGCGGCGTGCAGATGGCTCCGTTGCCGCCGGAGCCGCAACTGGCCAGCCAGGCGCATCTGATGATCGCCAACCCGTTCCGGGCAGGCGAGCGGATCGGGTCGTTGTTCTCGACGCACCCGCCGATCGAGGACCGCATCCGCCGCTTGGAGGCGATGGCACGCGGTTAAAGCGTCCCATTGTGATAGCGCCTGCGTTATCCCATCTGACGGAGACCTATTTCAGCGCCCGCGCTATCACATTCGCGGACGCCTATTCCCGAATTTGCTACCAATGCGGTAAAGGTGCTTCGAATACGACGAACACATAAGTATCCGCATCGAAATGCCATCATCGACGGGTTGGGCGCCGAACAGCGCCAGGAGGCGATCGCCGCTATCGCGGACGCCCCTCGATTAACGCACTGATAGCGGAACTCCTGATGGACCTCACCGGCGCTCCACACCCACCTCGCATTGAGGCTGCCCAACAACGTGTTCGACGAATCATTGGATCGTTCAGAAGCTGGGAGATCGTCAATCAGGCGGCAGCTTCGGACGTTTCCCCGTCGATCAGCGGTGCTTTCCGCGACGAATGGCCCCTGGTGAGGCCACCATGGACGTGCACATTTCCGCCGGTGGCGTGGTGCTGACGCTGCCAGTCCGTAATCGCTTGATGCGCAGCGTGGTCGAGGTAGTTGACCGCGATATGAAGCGTGACGGTGGTGCGTTCCGGGATAGCGCCCAGCACCTGCGTCAGCCGGGGTAGCGCCAGGAAGGTGCAAGTACCCTCGACTACCACACGCCATTCGTCGCCAATCGGGTGAGCGTCTATCTTGGCCCGTATCACCCGCCATCCGGTCGTCGCGATGGCCAGGACAAGTCCGATCATCACCCCGTGCAGGAGATTGAGGAATACGACGGCGACGATGGTTACCAGGTAGATGGCGAAATCGCCGGTTTTGACCGCGGTTTCGATGTGCGCCGGCTGCAGTAGCTGAATTCCGATGACGATCAGTAGTCCTGCGAGCGCGGCGCTGGGGATCAGTTCGATGAGACCTGCGAACGGAAGCGCAAACAACATCACCCAGAATCCGTGCAAGATCGTCGATGCGCGAGTCTTGGCGCCTGCCTTGATATTTGCGGACGTGCGCACGATGACCCCGGCGATGGGAAGACCGCCGATCGCTCCCGACACCATGTTCGAGGCGCCCTGCCCGATCAACTCGCGGTCCAGTTCGGAGCGCGGGCCGCTGTGCATCCTGTCCGTCGCGACCGCTGTCAGCAGACTCTGGACGCTGGTGATCAGTGTGACCGTGATGACACCGATCGCGACGGCACCCCAGTTTCCGTGCGGAATTGCCGGAAGCTGCAGTGCATCCAGTAGTGAACCCTCGAGCGCGATCCGCGACACCTGAAAGGGAAACACTACCGAGACGACGGTGACGGCCACGATGGCGACCAACGGACCGGGAACGGCGGCTGCCTTGGCGGGGGCCCAGCGCCAGGCGATCATGATGGCGATCACCAATAGGCCCAGAATCACTCCGGGCTTGTGCGCGCCGAGAATCTGCGCGGGCAGCTCAACGACGTTGTCCCAGGCCGAACTATGAGACTCGCCGCCGAGCAGCACGTGCGTTTGTTGAAGCGCGATGGTGATCCCGATGCCGGCCAGCATCGCATGCACGACCACGGGCGAGATAGCAAGGGCGGCCCGAGCAACACGACTGAGCCCCAACAGGACTTGCAATAGTCCGGCGATCGCGGTGATGAAACAGGTTAATCCCCAGCCGAATTGGGCGATGAGATCGGCGACCACCACCGTCAGACCGGCAGCGGGCCCGCTGACCTGCAGCGGTGATCCGCCGATAGCTCCGCCGACGATTCCGCCGACGATCGCGGCAATCAGGCCTGCGAGTACCGGCGCATCGGACGCGATGGCGATGCCCAATGACAACGGCAGCGCGACCAGGAAGACAACCAGCGAAGACGGCAGGTCGTGGCGGATGACCGATCGAACTCGATCGGTTCGTGACTGCGCTTGGCTTCCTGGGTCAACCTGATCGATACGGTCAAGGCGCGGCTTGCCGAATTTTGTGTGCTGCATCGGTTGCTCCCTCGTTTCCGTGGGGGACGTTCCGATGATCCCGCCCCGAATTACGTAACATCGTCGTAAATGGTTGGCGCGCAGGCAAGTTAAATCTACCCAAACTCCAATGTTTGAGGCAGGCGCCCGTTGGTTACGGAGTTCGACGGTATTTTGCTGGCGAGGCCAGGGTCAACCGGGCGCGCTGGCTGCATAGCGAACGCAAATTTTTTTTTGCCGCGATACTCCCGGCTTCGCGCTGATGTTGCTCGCTATGCCGCCGTTTCGGGTCCTTCGGCGTCGATGAGGTCGTCCATCGCCCGGCGAGCACGGTGGCCGGTATGGACCCCGCCATGGATGTGCACCACCCCTCCCGTGGCCTGATGCCGGTGCTGCCAGTCGGCGATCGCCTGATGCGCGGCGTGATCGAGGTAGATGACCGACATGGTGACGTTGACCGTCTTGCCGGCGGGAATGGCCGCCAGCACCTGGGTCAGCCGGGGCAGGGAGAGGAAGGTGGCCGCCCCTTCAACGACCACGTGCCATTCGTCACCGGCGGGCTGGGCGTGGATCCTGAACCACATCACCCGCCACGCGGTGAGCGCGATGGCCAGGACGAGTCCGATCAACACGCCCTGCATGAGATTGAGGAATACGACGCCGACGACGGTCACCAGATAGACGGCCAGGTCCCCATTTCGCATGGCGGTTTCGATATGGGCGGGCTGCAGCAGCCTGATCCCGACGAAAACGAGCAGGCCGGCGAGTGCGGCGGTGGGGATCTGCTGGATCAACCCGGCAAAAAACAGCGTGAAGACAAGGATCCAGACGCTGTGCATGATCGTCGAGGCGCGGCTTTTGGCGCCCGCTTGCACATTGGCGGAACTACGGACGATGGCGGCGGCGATCGGGAGGCCGCCGATCATCCCGGAGGTGATGTTTGCGACGCCCTGTCCGGTCAACTCGCGGTTGAAGTTGGTGGGCGCCCCGGGGTGCATCCTGTCGATCGATACCGATGCCAGCAGGCTCTCGACGGTGGCGATGAAGGCAACAGTGAGCACGCTGACCGCGAAGGCGCCCCACTTCCCCTCGGGAAGTCCCGGCAGCTGGAACGCCGCCAGCGGCGACCCGGAGAGCGTGATCCGGGCCAATTCGAACGGAAACACCACGGAGATAATGGTTACCGTCACGATGGCGACCAGCGGGCCCGGAATGGGAGCCAATTTCGCCGGCGCCCAGCGCCAGGCGACCATGATGGCGATTACCAAGACGCCCAGAAACATTCCGGGCTTGTGCGCGCCGATGATTTGTCCCGGGAGCTGAACGACGTTCTCCCACGATGTGCTGTGCGACTCCCCGCCCAGCAGGACGTGTGTTTGTTGAAGTGCGATCGTGATTCCGATGCCGGCCAGCATCGCGTGCACGACGACCGGCGAGATCGCCAGTACCGCTCGGGCAATCCGGCTGAGCCCCAAGATGAGTTGCAGGACACCGGCGGCCACGGTGATCAGACACGTCGCCCGCCAACCGAACTGGGCGACCAGACCGGCGGTGACGACCATCAACCCGTTCGCCGGACCGCTCACCGACAACGGCGATCCACCGATGAATCCGAGGACGATTCCTCCGACGACTGCCGAAATCAGGCCCGAGAGCACCGGTGCGTCCGAAGCGATCGCGATCCCCACCGAGAGGGGCAGGGCGATCAGAAACACCACCAGCGACGACGGCAGGTCGTGGCGGATGATGGAGCGCAGTCGTTCAGTACGCGACACTGGCGGGCCCTTGTCCGGGGCCTGGCTGTGGGGTGGTTCGGTGGGCTGCATCGGTCATTCCCTCATCCGGGCATTGCGGGGGACGGTCCGACAACGCGCCCCACACTACCTTGGTCATCTACTCGTAAGTCGTTGGCGCACCGGCGAATACATTCGGGCGAAGGTATTCTGCCGGCGCCCGCCACTGCCCTTGACAGTATTCGGGCAGCTAAACAGGGGTCAAGCTGGCGCGCATCGCGCATACCGAACGCAGATTTCCAGCGGAATGGGCGCTGACCAGGTAGCAGGCCGTGCAACCCTAGAATCCCGATCCGTGTACCTCGTGTCCGGGTACCTCGGCGGCCAGGCCGCTGTAGGCCTGCTCGACGGTGGAGCCGTGGTTGATGACCGCGTCGACTTCGCGAGCGATGGGCATGTTCAGCCCGTATTCGTTGGCGAATTCCATGACCACGCTGGCCGCCTTGACACCCTCGGCGACCTGGTTCATTGATGCGATGATCTCGTCGATGGGTTTGCCCGCGCCCAGTTGTTCGCCGACGTGGCGATTGCGGCTGCGCTGGCTGGTGCAGGTGACGATCAGATCACCCAGACCGGCCAATCCGGGGAAGGTCTCGGTGTCGCCTCCCATCGCGACGCCGAGTTTGGTCATTTCGCGCAAGGAGCGGGCGATCACCAGCGCCCGAGTGTTCTCGCCGATGCCCAGCGAGTAGCCCATGCCGGCGGCGATGGCAAACACATTCTTGAGCGCCCCGGCCATTTCGACGCCGATGACGTCATCGGTGGTGTACACCCGGAAGCGCCGGGTCCGGAAAAATGCTGCCAGCTGGGTGGCCAGATGTTGATCGGGCATGGCCAGGACCGCCGCGGCCGCATAGCCCTCGGCGACTTCTCGGGCGATGTTGGGACCGGCGAGGATACCCGCCGGATGACCGGGCAGGATCTCTTCGATGATCTGCGACATCCGCATGTTGGTGCCCTGCTCGAGCCCCTTGACCAGGGACACCACCGGCACCCACGGGCGCAGCTCCTTGCTCAGCTCGGTAAGCACACCCCGGAAGCCGTGCGAGGGCACTCCCATCACGACGACGTCTGCGCTGTTGGCGGCCTCGGAGAAATCGGTGGTGGCGCGCAGCGTCTCGCTGAGCACGACGTCGTTGCCGAGATAGCGGCTATTGCGGTGATTGTCGTTGATGTCGCTTGCGGTCGCCTCCGAGCGCACCCACTGCAACGTCGGCACCCGCCGTGCACAAATGGACGCCACCGTGGTCCCCCAGGAACCGCCACCGAGGACAACGACTTTGGGTTCGCGCTTCGCAGCTGCCATGGGGCACAGCCTATTGTGGTAGCCCGCCATTTGACAGCGGTTGATCGCGGCCGGGCGGCGCCGAGACGAACTCGAAACCAACGACCTCCGAGCATGGGACTTCGGTCCCTACCCGGCGGGGTGACCACCCCGGGATGGTGAAAGATAGCTGTTCTATCGAGGAGGAATCATGTCGCGACGAGCGAGCCGGTCGCGCGAAAGGCGTCTGCGCTCGTGTTGCGTCCGGACGTTCGTACTGCTGATCGCGGCCGCGCTGGCGGTGCTGGCCGGGTCGCCGGGGATCGCGTCCGCCGACGGTGGGCGCCCGCAGGCCAACCCGGAACAGCGAGCGGCGGCGATGATCCGGCCGGCCGTCTTATATCTTGCGGCCCAGGCTCACGGTCAGGTCCGGCTGCCTGACGGTCAGCTGCTGTCACTGTTCGGCGAGGGTTCGGGTATCCCGTTCACCGCGACGTGGACTTGCACCGCATTTGTCGTCAATCCTGACGGGTGGGTGGCGACCGCAGGTCACTGCGTCGATCCGGAGACGGCCAAGCAGCTGATACTCAAGCGTGCGGCCAGTGAATACGTGGCGCATTATCCCGACTCGCCGGTGGGCCAGAATCCCGGCGCGACGCTGGACTGGCTCACCAAGAACGCTCGGGTCGAAGGTCAGACCCCCGACCGGGGGCCCGAGATCAGCCTGATGCTGGGATACGGAACCGGGACGAAACTCGCCGAGAAGCTCCCGGCCACCGTCGTGGACTTCCGGCCGATGGGCAAAGGCGACGTCGCGCTGCTCAAGGTGCAAAAGCACAACCTGCCGTCGTCGGAGCTCGCCACCGACGCCGACGTCAGTATCGGGGCACCGGTTCTGGCGGTGGGTTTCCCGGAGACGACTCAACGGGTCACCGGTATGTCGCTGGACCCGACGAACAAGAGCGGCAAGGTGAGCAAGAAGTCGACCATCGAATCGAGTCCGGTCTATGAGATCGATGCCCCGGTCGCCGAGGGCATGAGCGGCGGCCCGACCGTCGAACTCAACGGCAAGGTGATCGGCGTGAACAGTTTCGGCCCGGTCGGCGAACCGCAGCCGTTCAACTTCATCGCGCCCGCGGACAGTCTCGCGGCGCTACTGGCCGGCAAGGGTGTCAAGCCGATGCTCGGGCCCGCCGACCTGTATTACCGCCAAGGGCTCAACCACTATTTCTCGGGCCAGTACAGCGACGCGATCTACGATTTCGACCAGGCCCTGGCGCTGTCACCCGACTATCCGGGCGTGGCCGATCTCAAGACCAGCGCGGCCAACCTACGTCAGCAGTACGGTGACGCGCCGGTGTTTCTTCGCTCAAAACCGGTGTGGTACATGGTAAGCGGGGTCTTGCTGCTGCTCACGGTGGGCGGCTGGGTGACCTTCATGGTGCGGAGGAGCCGTCGGCAGCGTCGCACCGAGGCCGAAGCCGAAGCGATAGCCGAAGCCGAAGTCGCAGCCGAAGCCGCCGCGGCCGTTGCTGCGGATGCGCAGCCGCCGCCGGCGACCGGCAAGATCCGGCCACTGGGCCTGGTTCCTGACCCGTCGAGTGAGCCGCACTTCTGTCCCAACTGCGGAGCGGCGCACCACCCTGCCGAGAAGTTCTGCCCGAACTGCGGCAAGAAAATCCCGGCCGGGGAATCGGCGCAGCCCGCTTAGCCCGCCTTCAGCCGGTTATCGCCGCGCGGTCGGCGGCGCGGCCGAACACCATCGCCTCCTCGATGCGGTCGAACCGGTAGTCGATGGCGTCGGCGAAATAGTTCTGCCGCACATTCCACGGCCGTTTGGTGCCTGACCTGGGCAGCGCGTGCAGCGAGCGCAGCACGTAGCCCGCCTGAATGTCCCAGGAGGGCTTTTCGGTCAACGGCTCGTCGCCGCGGTGCGGATAGGCATGGGTATAGCCGTGAGCCGCCATGTGCGCCAACAACTTTGCCGTCGCCCGCGCCGTCATGTCGGCGCGCAACGTCCAGGACGCATTCGTATAGCCCACACACCAGAACAGGTTGGGCACGTCTTCGAGCATGTGCGCCTTGTAGACGAAACGGTCGCAGGGATTGATCTCGACGCCGTCCAAGCTGATCTTGACGCCGCCGAGTGCCTGAAGCTGCAGGCCGGTGGCGGTGACGACGATATCGGCATCGAGGTGTTCGCCGGACTTGAGTGCGATGCCGGTCGCGTCGAAATGGTCGATGTGGTCGGTGACGACGTCGGCGCGGCCGTCGGCGATGGCGGTGTAGAGGTCGGCGTCGGGAATCAGGCACAGCCGCTGGTCCCACGGGTTGTACGTGGGCTTGAAGTGGGTGTCGACGTCGTAGCCGGCGGGCAGGTTCTTGATCGCCGTGCGCCGCAGCAGCCACTTCATGAGTCGCGGTGTCTTGCGGGACAAAAACCAGAGCGCCGCCTCCAGCAGTGCGTTGTACATCCGGATGGCCAGATGGGAAGCCTTGGGGGGCAGCACTTTACGAGCGCCGGCGGCAAACCTGCCGTACTTGGACGCGGAAATGAGGTAGGTCGGCGACCGCTGCAGCATGGTCACCTTGCCGGCCTGGTCCGCCATCGACGGGATCAGCGTGACCGCGGTGGCCCCGCTGCCGATCACCACCACCTTCTTGCCGGCGTAGTCCAGGTCTTCCGGCCAGTGCTGCGGGTGCACCACGGTGCCGCCGAACTGTTCGATGCCGGGGAACTCGGGGGTGTAGCCCTCGTCGTAGTTGTAGTAACCGCTGCCGAAGAACACGAACCGGCTGCGGCATTGCTGTGCGACGCCGCCTTGCTCGAAGGTGACGGTCCAGGTGTCGGTGGCCGAATCCCAGTCCGCTGCCAAGACGTGACTGTTGAACCGGATGTGGCGGTCGATGCGGTACTTGTGCGCGGTGGTGGTCAGGTATTCGCGGATGTGCTCGCCGTCGGCGACGCCTTCCTTTCGGGTCCACGGCTCGTAGGGAAAGCTCAGCGTGAAGATGCTGCTGTCGGAGCGCACTCCCGGGTAGCGGAACAGGTCCCAGGTGCCGCCGATCCGCTCGCGCCGCTCCAGGATCGTGTAGGAGAGTCCGGGGTTGCGTTGCAGCAGCCGGTAGGCCGCGCCGAGGCCGGAGATCCCGGCGCCGACGATGACGACGTCGAAGGAGGCCGTGTCGATGGCTTGCTGAGGGCTCACGGTCATGCTCACCAGAGTAGGCACCCACCGGTTGGTTGAGCCACCGGCTGGCATCCCTGCAGCGCATGCGCCGAGCGTGACACCAGTGCGAAATAGAGCGCCCGATCTCGCAGTGGCGTCACGCTCGGCGCGGCTCGGGCGCCCTCAGCGGTAGTTGACGAACTGCAACGCCACGTCCAGGTCAGCGTTCTTCAGCATCGCGATGACGGCCTGCAGGTCATCGCGCTTCTTGCTGGTGACCCGAATCTCGTCGCCCTGGATCTGGGTCTTGACGGTCTTGGGGCCCTCGTCGCGGATCAGCTTGGTGATCTTCTTGGCGTTCTCACTGCTGATGCCCTGCTTGATGGTGCCGGTGACCTTGTAGGTCTTGCCGGAGGCCTGCGGCTCGCCGGCCTCGAAGGCCTTCATCGAGATGTCGCGGCGGATCAGTTTTTCCTTGAAGACGTCGACGGCGGCCTTGGCGCGCTCCTCGGTGGATGAGGTCAGCTCGACGGCCTCGTCGCCCTTCCACGCGATCTTGGTGTCGGTGCCGCGGAAGTCGAACCGGGTGGCCAGCTCCTTGGCCGCCTGGTTGAGCGCGTTGTCGACTTCCTGCCGGTCGACCTTGCTGACGATGTCGAACGATGAGTCCGCCATTCGATCCGTCCCTTCTTCGATAGCCGTTTGTGCTTTGTCTACCCGGTCGTTGTAACCTGTCTGGCGGCAGGTTGCCCGAGCGGCCAATGGGAGCGGACTGTAAATCCGTCGCGAAAGCTACACAGGTTCGAATCCTGTACCTGCCACCAGCAGGTCAGAGGTGATTCCCGGTATTCACAACGACGTTGAGTGCCGGGGCCGTCCGCAGTGCGTCCGCAGTAGTTCGAGCTGCAGCGTCAAAGGCGCTGGCCACCCCTCAACCAGGCCCGTCTTGCGGACGTAGGTGACCGACTGGCGCACGCGTATCCGGCCTGCCGCTGTGTCTACGTCGCTGACTTGCAGGGCGGCGGCTTCCCCGAATCTCAGGCCGCAGTAGCCCAGCACCAGCACCAGCGTTCGGAGCCGGCCCGACGCGACCGCGACGCGGTGTAGCTGCTCGTGCGTCAGGTAACGCTGCTCGGCCTCCGGCAACCGCGGCAATTCGATGCCATCCGCGGGATTGGTGGCCAGGTGCTTGGCTTTGACCGCGAACTTGAGCACCGCGCCCACCAGTTGGTGCGCCTGGCGGACCCTCGACGCGCTCAGGCCATTGCCCTCGAACCGCACGGACCCATCCACGGACAAACCGGACACCCACACCTGAAGTTCGTCGAACCGAATGTCCCGTAGCGCGACGTCTTTCCAGCGCGGTAGCACCACAGTATCCAACAGCGAGCGATACCCAGCGACCGTCTTTGGTGAGCGATTCGCCTTCGTCGAGATCCACCGTTCAGCAAGCGCACCGAACGTGACGCCCGACAGCGCCGGGTCCATCCAGGTCCCGGTTACCTGGTCTGAAACCTGCTTGTTCAACCAGTTCTGAGCGTCTGTCTTCCGGCCAAAACCCTTCGCGTGCTCGCGGCCATTGTCATCGACATACCTTGCACGCCAACGCAACCCATTTCCGTTCGCCGCCGACGGAACTGTCTGAATCTCCCCACTGGGAAGCCGGACAGTCTTGGTCCAACGGTCCTCTACGCCCGCGCGGCGGTTGCGCTTCATTTTGCTCTCACCTCATCCCGAATAGCGCGGCGAGCCGCCTGCGCGGTGTCGGTCAATGCATCGTTGACTTCGACGAGCAGCTCATAGATCCGCTCAAAGCCGACGATCAGGCTCTCCCGGCTAGGTAGGTCATCGTCCGGCGGGGAGAGGTCCGCGACCCTGTCGCGCACGGCTTCCGCGATGTCAATGATCTGTCCCGCGGATCGAATGGCAGTGTCTCCCGCCGCTGTAAGTATGTGAACGCGGTCGCTCTTCGGCCGCGCTCGGCGGCCTAGCAGCGAGTCGACGGATATGCCGAAAAGGTCAGCGATGGCCGCCGCTTCGTCGATCCTGACCGAGCGGCTTCCCTTCTCGATTTTGGCGATCGTCGTCCAGGCCAGATGAATATCTTTGTCTGACAAAGCATCTGCGAACTGCTTCTGCGTCCATCCTCGGCGTTCTCGCTCCAACTTGAGCCGTTTGCGGAAATGGAGTTCGGTCCACTTGCTAGTTGCCATATCAGTCAACTCTACTGTTTTAGATTGACCAACGCAACCAGCGCCAGCAACACTAGAACGGAGCACTACACCAAAAGCGAAAGGGGTAAGGCAAGGTGGGTGACATCACGCAGGTTTGCGCCGACGTAACGCGTCGCGCGTTAGAAGACGCGGCCCGGGAGGCATTGCAGACCTCGGAGTATCTTTCCGCCGCACTGGCTCAACCCGCACGAGATCACCGGGCTCTGCCGGGAATGCAAGCTCGTTCTGCGGAACGAACGCATGCGCGAAAACGGCGAACCGGACCTCACCGCCGACGACCAAGACGTCAACCTAGCCCTCACGCAGCCCTGCGGCCTCTGCGGCGCCCAACCCGGCGCAGCCTGCCGCAACACCGTGCGGCGTGGCCAACCATTACCGGGCCGACAGGTCCACCACTACCGAATCCCTATCCAGAGAGGAACATCCGCGTGACCAACACCGTCATCGTCACCATCACGGAAATTGGTGGTGAACCGATGCTCGATATGCAAGCCATAGCTCTTCTCTTCGGTGTCGAGGTCACCGCAGTCGAGGCGCTGCCCATCATCAACGGCCATATCCGCATCCCGCGTGAATGGGCCAGACGAGGCAAGCGCCGCGCCCGGGAAGCCATGGCCCACAACGGCTCCGACTTCATCCTCGACGGCATACGGTACTGGGCACGACATGACTACGGTGCCGACCTTGAGGTGGTCTACCAGTGAGCATGCCGCCGCAGATCCTCGGCCTTGACGACCAGGCCCGCGCCGCACGGCTGGCCTTGGCGGTATTCGACAACGACCGCGCCCGGTACGACGCAGCGCTGGCCGACTCGCTAGGCCATGGCCCCGAGCTGATCTATGCCCTGGTGCGCTGTTGGGCCGCAGGGCTCGTCGAACATCACGGAACCGCCGCAGCGCGGGTGCGGGTCGAGCGGATGCTCGCCGGCATCACCGAACATCTTGAGGAACTGAGCGACAGACATATACCGCGAGTTGCCGACGATTTCGACGGCGACGTGTGGTGAGTGCCGCCACGATGAATCCGGTTGACACAGAGTGCGCCTACTACTGCGCAGCCCACCTGATCCGCCACCGCCAGCGCTCCGGCCAGCCGATACCCGAATGGCTGCGCCGTCACTATGACCGCCTGGACGCCGAAATCCGCGTCATGTCCGCAGCGGGACATGAATCGGGCAGGGCGGCAGCAGAATTAGAGAAGCGAGAGCTGGTCACCGCCGAGGAGGCCGCAGCCGTTCTTGGCATCTCGAAGCGTCAAGTGCGCCGCCTGGCTTCCGACTTGGATGGTCAACTCATCGGCGGGCGTTGGCTTTTCAGGCTCTGCGACGTGCAGACCTACGCCGAAGGGAGGCAGAGTGCCCGATCTGCAGTCAGCGGTTGAGGATTGGCTGGCCGCGCTGCCCGAGCCCGAGTTCCGGGCGTTGGTGTGGCGGACCAGGGGACCGGACGAGTCCATGCCTGCGTCCTCACTGGTCGGGTTCCCAAGAGCCGGTGAGCAGCAGTGAAGGCGGCTATGTCGTCGGGTGACCCGACCGGGGCCGTGCGGTCCCTCGCCCGGGCCACCGGCCTGCCCGAATCTTTCATCGCCGAACTGGCGTTGAAGAACGAACTCCGCAGCCTGTTCGACTCGCACGGGCGGCTGCGCGGCGACACCCGCAAGACCACCCATCGGGCCGCAGCCACCACCGTGAACGACAACCCGATTGATCCGCGCCAAGCCGTCCTCGCCCTCCATGCGAAGCGACGCCCTCGACAGGGGCGTACGGGCCACCAAGCTCAGGTCGACACGCTCGGCAAGCGCTGGTCGCAAGCCCGAGAGGAGGGGCCGTCCCGATGAGCAATGCCGACGTGCTCACCTTGATCGAGGGCGACGCCGAGACCCTCGCGCGGGTCGCCACCGACGATGACGCCTACGCCGGCTTGTTGCACGGACTGTTGGCCCTGTATGACCGCGCCGCCCACGAAACTCGCACCCCGCTCGGGCAGGTTGCACTCGGTGCCTTGGTGGCAACCATCGCCGAGGGTGACGCCAACCCCGACATCCGCCGCGCCGGACATCTCATCCTCGCCTACGGCGGCGCCGTCGCGGCCCGCGAAGATGACGGCGATTGCTACGACTGCGCGGCCGTCCTGTTCAACGACGTTATCGATGCCGCCGGCGCGATTGGCCGCGCCAACGAATTACTCGCCGGCGTCGCCCATGTATGGCGCCGAGTCCTACCCGAACTCCACACCCCGGAAGGGCTGGCTGCCCTGCGGCATATCTGGGCCGGTTCGGCATGACCCGCGATTTTTTTGACGGCCGGACTGAGCGGCGACGACGAGGCGCCGGCTCTCTATCTGTGAGGGCTGAAATGGTTCCAATTTCTGAATTGTAATGCGGTGCAGCGTGTTTCGCTTTGCTTGGAAGTGCGCGAAAACCCTTGGAATACAACGGAGTTTCAAGTCAGAACAGGAGCTGACGATGGCGAGAGCGCAGATACCGGCCCCGCCGAAGGGCGCACGATCGAGCGGACGGGCGCTGTGGCGTGACGTTATGGCCAGGTATGAGCTTGAGCAGCACGAACTGGCCTTGCTTAGGGAGATGGTGCGCTGTGTCGACCAGCTCGACGAGCTGCATGCGATCACCGAGCGCGACGGCCTGGTGGTGGAAGGTCCACACGGGTCGAAGGCGCATCCGGCGCTGACGGCCGCGCAGCAGCAGCGGATAGTGCTGGCCCGGCTTGCCGCGTCGCTGCGGTTGCCTAGTGGCGATCAGGACGACCCGTCTGTATTGCGTCGTCCCCAGCGGCGTGGAGCTGCCAGGGGCGTCTACGGGATCGCGGGTGCGTGATGCGGCGCCGACCTGTTGATCCGCTACCGGGGTTTCTGTTCAACGGCCGTCGGTACGCGACGGGCGTTGCGTACCGGCGAGCGGTGGACGCCTGGGCTGAGCGACGCCGCCGGCTGCTGGCACTCATCAACCGCGACGACGAGAGGGGCGCGTGATGCGACGCCGTTACGACGGTGCGACGCTACCGCCCGAGCTGCTGGAATTCCCGGGCTGGCCGGTACACACGGACGCCCTGACGTGGGAGCTGGGACTCGATGAGTGGTGGGCGGCCCGGCGGCGGTGGGCAGCGGCTCACGGCATGTCGGAATCCGTTCTGCCGGCGACTATCGGCGATGCTCCGTGGGATCAGTCGACGATCTAGTTAGAAGGTCGGGCTGACGTCCGCGGCGGCTAGGTTGCGAGGAGGCAGACCCTCCCGACGCACGCAACTGCGGGCCGGTCAGGATAAGCGTGGTGCCAATGACGCTTACCCGAGAACATCCTGACCCTGCGCGCGAAAAGGAGCGAACGCCGTTGGCCTACGAGCTGGCAATGAAGTTGGAGGCGATGGCGACGGCGTGCATGTTCTGACCAATCAGGCTGATGAGCTGAAGGACGAGCTGGACAGTATCACCCGCCAGTGGCGCGAGCTGTCGTCCACGTGGACCGGTGTCGCCGCGTCGGCGTATCAGCCGCCCTGGCAGGAGTGGTATTCGGGTGCTGCGACGGCTGCGGCGACCTTGGAGGAACATTCGCAGCTGTTGATGCGGTCGGTGGATCTCATGCTCGACCATGAAAACACTGCGGCGAAAGCTTTCGAAGCGTTGTACCGGAAAGGTCCAGCAGTGTGAGCCGGCGCTACACGGTCAATTTGGATGCCCTGTTGGCCTTTGCTGATCGGCTGGCCGAGTTCACTGCGCGTGCGGAACAGATCGCTGCCGCTGTGGATCAATGCGTCGCCGAATTGCACGGCAGCTGGCTAGGTGCGGGCGCCGACGCCGAGCGCGAATACCACCAGAAGTGGATGGCTGCCGATCAGCAGATGCGTGAGGGCCTCGACGAATTACGACGAAACGCTGAGCTGGCGCACCGCAACTACACCGGGGTGGCGGAACTCAACACGACGATGTGGCCATGACTCAAGACGTCGATCCTGCAGTCGTCGCCGAAGCCGGACGCGTCTACGGCAAGGTCTATGACGCCGCAGCTGCGGCCGTACAGCACTTGTCGGGGGTGTTGAAAGGGTCTGCTGGTATGGCCGGCACCGACATTGGCGGCCATTCCTGGAGTCTGAAATACGACGCGCTGGTGGGCGGACGCGCTGGTGGGGCGGGATTGATGGAGGCGGCGACTGCCGCGGTGATGGGTGCAGCTCAGTGCTCGGATTTATTGGCCACCACGGCGGTCAACCATCAAAACGCTGATCAGCAGTCAGCGATGAACAACGCTGGTGCGCCGGCGTTTCCGCCCACCGCTAAACCGATGTTCTTGGTGCCGGCCATCCCGTCCGCGGAGGGCGGGCATAGTGATGTGCCCGGGTGGTGGCACACCATTCAGGCCTATGTGCAGGGCGAGATGTGGCCCAATGGTCACCAAGACAAGCTGCGTGCGGCCGCCGACGCCTGGCATGGGGCGGCGCGGGAATTGCGCGCTGCGGCCGATATCGCCAACGACGGTGTGATCGAGTCGGTGCGTGCGCAAAAGTCACCGGAGTTCCCGGTTGCGGCCACCAACTGCACTCTGGACCGAGATTCGCTCAAAGCGGTTGCTGACGGCTTCGACGCAGCCGGTACCGCGTGCTCGGACTACGCGCAGGCAATCGATGACGCGCACTCGAAGATCCTGCATGAGATGGCCGCGCTTGGGGCGACTGTGGCGGTCACCGAAGCCGTTGCCGCGGTTCTGATTCCGTTCACGGCGGCCATAAGTGAGGGTGTGTCGAAGGTCGTCGATGTAGCGCGTTTGGTGGCCACTGGTGCACGTATCGCGACCATTATCCGCGAGTTTCGGGTCGCAGCCGAAGCCTCTAGCCTGCCGACCGTTAGTGCCCTCGGCAACGCGGTACGGGCCGTGGGTGAACTGTCGCCACTGCTCTCCGCCCGCGCACAGCTGTTCCTGGCCGAGGGCGCCATCCCGGGGTTGTTGGGCACTGAAGGCCTTGACCTGTTGTCGCGGCCCTACATCAGGGTCGGAACCCGAGAAGCTGTTGAAGCGGCAGCCAGAAGGACGCCCGACGGGAAGTACTACATCAGCGCCACCGATGACAATGTCTTGGTCCCAGTGTCCAAACAGTACGAGGAAGCAATTCTGAACCTGCCGAAGCCCTCTCTGTCTAACCTGTGTGAGACGTTGAAGTAGATGAGTCTTCTGTTGAGAAGCAGGGCGAGGACTGGATTCTGATTCCGTGACGATGACACTGGCCGATACCGCCGCGGTGGCGGTGGCCGATGATGGGAACGTGGGTAGCGGCAAGGGGCCGCGTGAGAAGCGGCCGAAACGGCGGACGTTCACCGCGGAGTACAAGCTCGGCATTCTCGAGCAGTACGAGTTGCTGACCGAGCCGGGTGCCCGGGGGGCGCTGCTGCGCAAGGAGGG
>NZ_MWQA01000001.1:4007342-4044251 GCF_002086915.1 Mycobacterium persicum
CCCCCGCCATGGCCAGCTCCTCGACCACATACCGCCACCCGGTACAGCCCTCCAGCGCGAACTCCGCGTCCCCGCTCGGGCAGTGCTTACCCAGCCAACCCCGCAGCATCTTGCGGGTTGCCGGCCGGATCTCACCCCAGTGCACCACACCGTCGTCGTCCACGTAATCAAACGTGATCTGCTTCCGGTGCACGTCAAACCCGCCTACCATCGTCATCAGTGGGACCTCCTCAAGCTCCCGAAAACTCTTACTGACGCCCACATCAACGAGCGTCTGAGCTGAGGGGGTCCCCATCACATGTCATCTTTCAGTACCGCAAGTCGGCGCCAAGCAGGCCGTGGTCACTAGAGCTCAGGGCGCGGACGTTGCAAACTCAGTCTTTGCCGACCCGGTGCCGGCCGCTAGGGACCGAAGTCCCCAGCTCTTCGGGATCGGAGCCGGTGAACGGATGAATATTTCGCTTCCAGCAAGCGACGATGGATCTGAGGCCGGGGCACGCAGCGGGGTGCCGGAGATCCGGATCGCCGGCCACGGTCCGTCATACTTGCGTTGACGGGACGCTACGGCGACGGGCAGCGCCCGATTTCGCAGCGTTGGATCTCACGCGACATCAGTGCATCCGGGCGCTACTGCCGAGGCCGATCTCCAGGACGCTGCCCGTGATGACCCCGGGGTCGGTGACCAGGTAGACCACTGCGCGGCTGACATCCTCGGGCTGCAACCACGGCAGCGGTATCGGATTGCCTTTCATCATGCGGCGCACCAAATCATCGGGAACGTCGTCACTTCCGGTCGGCTGCACCATCGGTGTCTGGGTGGTGGTCGGGCAGACCACGTTGACGGTGATGCCTTCCTTGGAAACCTCCAGGGCAAGCGACTTCGCCAGTCCGATGACACCCCACTTGGTGGCGTTGTAGGCGGCGAGTTCGGGGATGCCCATTCGCCCACCCATCGAGGATGTCACTACGATCCGGCCGTAGCGCTGGCGGCGCATCGCCGGTATGGCCGCCCGGAGGGTATGAAAGGTGCCGGTCAAGTTGGTGGCTACCAGCTGCTGCCACACCTGATCGCTGACGTCCTCCAGCCGCCCGGTGCTGACGATGCCGGCATTGGCCACCACGATGTCCAGGCTGCCCAGCTCGGCGAGCGTCTGCTCCACCGCAGCGCTGACCCGTGCCGGGTCGCGGACGTCGAGGGTGATCGGCAGGCAGCGGCGGCCCAGCTTTTCCACGAGCTTGGCCGTATCCCGTAGCTCCGCTTCGGTACCGAGTGGGTAGCTCAGGTTTGCCACTGGCGCGGGCACGTCGCCGACGACGATGTCCGCCCCCGCGGCCGCCAAGGCCAGGGCATGTGCGCGCCCCTGCCCCCGGGCCCCGCCGGTGATGAAGGCCACGCGTCCATCCAAGGCACCCATAGCCGGCAACGTTAGCAGCCATGCTGGGCCATCGAGACAGCACCCGTTGGGCCACGAAACCGGTTGCAGAGACGGTTATTTCGCGTTTGGCGCCAGTTCAGCGGGCTATGGGCGAACGCGCCGGGGAATGCAGACGCCCCTGACGCACCCCATGACACCCCGAGGTGGCTTCGTCGCTCGGCGCGGCCGCTGGCAGCTGCCATCCGGGCAAGGCCGATCGTCCTCCCCATCGCTGACGTACTGCGTCTGGCCGGGGGTCAGCGGCTCGGCATGTGCCATCGGCTCGCCCGTCGCCACCACCACGCCCGCCGCGAATGCGCCTGCTATCAACATCTTGAGGGCGACCACTGGAATCGCCTCCTCACACCTAGCGACGTGATTAGATAATAATCTTAACTTTTGCCTAGTATCGGTTTCCGGGGAGCGTAGCGCGCCAAGGCGCCAACCCGCTTCGTTTCAGCGTGCGATCGCCGGCGACTTTTCGTCGGTTGGGGCCTGCTGGCGACAGCCCGGCAACTCGTCGGGGGGTTCGACGCGCAACATTGTGGCTATCGGCGCATCGGTGGACGAATGCAGCGCGATCGACAGGGCAATGGTGACCGCGACGACATCGAAAACCAGCTCTCTGTCGGCTATCCCCGCCTGTAGCGCCAGCAGCCCGTAGACAACGGAGGCGAAACCTTTCGGCCCGAACCACGCCGCGGTCAGTCGCTCCTGTCTAGTGAGGCGGGTCCGCATAAGTGACAGCAACATCGCGGCCGGCCGGATCGTCGCGATGACGATCACTGCGAAAACCCAAGCGCGCCAACTCAATCCCGATAGCCACTCCGGGGTGAGCAACGCGCCGAATACGATCAACGCGGCGAACTTGGTGACCTCCGACAGCAGATCGCCGAAGCGTTGAAACTCCGCTGCTGCGACGTGGTCGAGGGTGGCCAGTGTCGAACCGGCGGCAAACGCGGCCAGGTAGGGGTTGGCGTGCGTAAGGTGGCAGCCGGTATACACCACCACCGCGATCGCAAGGGGGCCTAGAGGCTGCAGGTGCGGTTCTGCGGTGAGTACCTTCGCCCGCCAGGCCAATGCCGCGCCGGCGGCGACGCCGACGCCGAGTGCCAGCCCGAGCACCAGCTCCTCGCCGACCTTCACCAGTTCGGACCCGGCGCCCTGGGCGGTGGCCAGGAAGATCATCACGAAGGGCAGAGCCAGTCCGTCGTTCAAACCGGATTCCACATTGAGCAGCCGGCGTAACCGTTGCGGAATGTCGGAGCGCCCGACGATAGCGGCTGCGAAGACGGGATCAGTGGGGGACAGGATGGCCCCAACCAAAAATGCGGTCGGCCAGTTCAGACCGGCCAGGAAATGGGCCGGCACCGCGATCCCGATCATGGTCAACGGCATGCCCATCCCCAGCGCGCGGCCCGATAAAGACCAATTTTCGCGCAGCTCTTGAAGATTGGCCCGCTGACCGTCGGTGAACAAGACGGTGAACAGCGCGACGTCGGCAAGTGTGGCGACGAGCGGGTCGTTCGGGCCGATCTTGTTCCAGGCGAGGATCCCCGGCCCGAGTACGGCGCCGGCGACGAGGAACATCAGCGCACTCGACAGTACGGTCCGGGCAGCAACCCCGGACAGCGACACGCTGATCAGGAGCACCACGCCGAACGCCAGGATAAGGGTCACTGAAACTCCATTTCGGCGGTGGCAAACACGCAGCCGCTACATAGCTTCTTTGATTCCGCGGCGAATCAGCCAGACGTTCGCCGGCCACGCCGTCGCGAACCCGATGATCATGCCGATCTGCATCAGAAACCAGTACGCGGCGGTGTCGGGATGTAGCGGTGAAGCCGGAAACAGCACGAACGACATCACTGCCATCCAGCCGAACAGCCCCACCTCGAATGCGGTCAGCGACAAGACGTCGGCTTTGGCCGCCGCTACCATGCCGTCGCGGAAACCTAGGCCACGCATCGGCGCAATCGCGTAGTACTGGAACAAGATTCCCAACGCCAGCGCGGCCACATAGTCGCCGATGTACTCGGGCAGCAGAGCACGGCCAAGCAATTCCACGCCCAAGGCGAAAACCGCGAACTCGGCAATGATGTCGCCAAGGGTGCATCCCGCGCCACAGTGACTGACCCCGATGGCAGTGGTGGCCCACTTCGGTTTGTCAGGCGGCCGGTTAAGCTGGTGCTGTCGAAGCCACCGCCGGCTGTTCGGTCGGCCGTAACGCCAATACATCCACACCGCGGCCGGCCCGAAGTACAGCGCGGTAATCGGCCAGACGGCTTCCATAATGCCCATTCGCTGCCGATAACCGCGAGCGTAGACGTCGATCAAAATGATCACCGCCGAGGCGAAGCCTGATGCCAAGGCGATCCATGCGATCGTGGTCAACCAGGTAGGCGGCACCATTATCGGAGTCCGACGAAGGTCATGGGCCCAGTGGATCCGGTCGCCTGCCACCTTTCTCGGATGGCGCTGGAACACGTTGCGGCAGTCGTGGGATTGCCGGTAGCGGCCGAAAGGTCCGGTTGGGCAAGCCAACACGCGTGGCCTCATCGACAGAGCAGGTCATGGGTGTCTTCCGGTTGCGGGGCGTTTGTGGTTTACCCCAAGCAGCCCAATCCGAAACGGCCTAGACGGGATCACTGGCGGGCGGCGGCGCCGGCGATGCCGGCCAGTACCGCGCCGGCCGCCACCGCCAACGGTTTGGCGTTCTCACGCAGCCACCACTGGGCGCTGACCGCGTGCGAGCGACTGTCGAAATCTCCATGCGCGCCAAAATCTTTACCGTCTTCGTCGTCCACCGGTTGCCACAGATTGGCGTCTTGAGTGTTGGGTTGATCGGTCTGCTGCGACGAGTAGCCGTTGCGGGCCAGATAGCGGTCGAGCAAGGCGGGAACAAGCCGCTGGCCCAACAGGGTCGCGGTGGTGCTGGCGCCCACCCAGTATTCCTTGCGCTTGGGGTGTTTCGCCGCATAGTAGACCGCGCGCGCCGCGACCTCCGGTTGGTAGATCGGTGGCACCGGTTGCGGCTGCCGGGGCAACCGGGACAACACCCAGGAGAACTGTGGAGTGTTCAGCGCCGGCATCTGGACGACGGTCACATGGACGTTGCTGTTGTCATGGAGCAGCTCGGTGCGCAATGACTCGGTGAATCCGTTGACCGCGTGTTTGGCCCCGCAGTAGACCGATTGCAGCGGGATCGAGCGGTGGCTCAGGGCGGACCCGACCTGAACGATCGTGCCGCGATCGCGGGACCGCATGCGGCGCAACGCCGCCATGGTGCCCCAGACGAAGCCGAGATAGGTCACCTCGGTGGCGCGGCGGTATTCGTCGGGAGTGATCTCGTGGAACGGGGCGAACACGGATGTGAACGCCACATTGACCCATACGTCGATCGCACCGAATCGGCTCTCCACCTGCTCGGCCGCGGCATCGACCTCGTCGAAGCTGGCGACGTCGGTCGGTATCGCCAGCGCCTGCCCGCCGCCCTGCTCCACCTCCGCCGCCGCCGCGTCCAGCCCGGCCTGGCCGCGGGCCAGCAACCCTACTCGGGCACCGTGTTTGCCGAATCCGCGGGCGGCCGCTCGCCCGACGCCGGCGCTGGCTCCGGTGATGACCACCGTCGACGGGGACTTTGAGAGGGTCACGGGATTCTCCTTTGCTGCTGCGTTTGGTGGGGCGAGTCGTCGTGACCGATGCGCAAGCTCGCCGGACACCGCGGACATGACTGTGTGGACAACCGCTTGCGGTATCCATCGAGACGCTGGGCGCTTCTCATCACGCCCACCGGTTACCCCGTTGGGCAGGTGTTTAAGTCGCGGACTTGATGCCTGCCGTTGTGAGGGCTCCGTAGCGTCGGCCGGGTGCCGACTCGATGAAACCGGCGAACATCCGATCTACCGTGGTAAGCGGGCGTTGGGCGGGTAGTGGAGGGTGCGTGCGTTGACCGCGAACATGTACATCGCCGTAGTCGTCGTGGTGGTTGTCGCCCACTTCGCCTACATCGCCTACCTGGTGGTCGGCGGGTTTGTCGCGTTGCGATGGCGTCGGACGATTGCCTGTCATGCGTTCGCTGTCGGCTGGTCGGTGGTGAGTTTCACCGGCCACCTCAACTGTCCGCTGACGGGTCTCGAGCGATGGGGCAGGGCCCATGCCGGGATGGCGCCGCTGCCGCCGGACGGATTCATCGCGCACTACATCACCGGAGTGGTGTATCCGTCCGGGTGGTCCGCCCCGGTCGCGATCGCCGTCTTCGCGCTCGTCGCAGTGTCGTGGATCCTGGTGTTTGGGTGGCAGGCGCGGCGCCGAACGGCCGATGCGAACAGTGAGCGGCAAGCTCACGACCCGTCCCAGATCACCGGGTAACCGAAAAATGACTCGGCAACAAACTCCGCGCGCGCCGATTGCCCGGCAGCGGGCCGGGTAACCGCGGACGTGCGGGCGGCCGCTGCTGGTGCCCTCCTACTGACCGGGCCGGCGTTGTTGGCCGTTGTGGCCGTGCCGCCGGCCGCGGCGAGGTTCCGGGGGTGGCGCGTATCGGACGGTAGCGGTCTCGGCGATATTGCTCGGTCTTGATCTGGGTTCGCCGCAACGCCTGGCCCGGGGTACCTCCTCGGAAGGTGGCTCGAGGTTGGTTTCGCCGTCGGGTTCAGCGGGTATATCCGGTGCGATCGAAGGGGCGCCGTGCCCCGCCGCTTTGGATGCGGGTCGAAACACACCTCGGTTGAGTGGGAGGAGTGGCCGATGACTGCCGTCGAGGAAATGCGGCACGACGGATACCCAACACATCGCCGCAAAGTTCGGTTCGACTGGTCGCACACGCCGTTGCACTGGGTTCCTGGCGACCCGTTCAGCACCCACATGCTCAATGAGCTGCACTTGTTGTTGCCGGCGGGCGAGCGGTGGTTCATCCGGGTCGTCGACGAGGCAGCGCCGTTGGTCGACGACCCCGAACTCGAAGCCGCGATCAAGCCCTTCATCCAGCAGGAGTCATGGCACGCCTGGGCGCACCAGGTCGTCCTCGACCACCTCGCCGAGCAAGGCATCGACACCCAGCCCTACACCCAGCAGCTGGAAAAGTGGCTGGCCAAGCTGGGAAACCAACGCACCAACTGGCCCAAGCCGTTACAACGGTGGTGGCTTTACCGACGGGTGGCCGACGTCGCGGCGCTGGAACACTTCACCGCGGTGCTCGGCCAGTGGGTGATCCAAAACCGGGGTCTCGACTATGCCGGCACCGACCCGGTCATGCTGGATCTGCTGCGCTGGCATGGGGCCGAGGAAATCGAGCACCGCTCCTTGGTGTTCGACGTCTACCAGAACATCTGCGGGAACTACGCGATCAGAGCATTCTCGATGTTGATGACGGCGCCGCTATTCGTGTCGTGGTGGATTGCCGGAGCCCGCTACCTGATGGCCAACGACCCGACCATAGACGCGAAGTGGCGTTGGCGGGACTGGCTGCGAGCGGCGCGCCAGTACAAGTTGCCGGGTCCGTGGCGGATTCTTGTGACGGTGCCGCTCCGCTACCTGCGGCCGAGTCATCACCCGAGCACCGAGGCGTCGACGCAGATGGCGATGGACTATCTCGAACATTCGCCCGCCGCGACTGCTGCCCGGCAGAAAGCCGCTCGGGCACAACCAGATCCGGACGACGACCAGTCACCCGGGTAAGCGCGGTAAGGTAAGCCGACCCGCCACCCGGCCCGATGGGAGATTGCAGAGTGGCAACCTTGCGGCGGTACGTCGTCATCCAGCTGATGATGTTCGTCTTCGGCATTGTCGGACCGATTTTTCTGGTCATGTTTTTCCTGTCGCAGCCAGATCCGACCATGAAGTGGTCGTACTGGATCGGGCTCTTCGTTACCTACGCCGACGTGATGATCGCGCTCGCACTCACCGCCGCCGGTGCCGACACGCCAGGTAAGCGGCTGACAGCCGGGCTTGGTAGCCAGCGGCACCGAACCGGGCATTCCTCAGGACGTTGACCCCAGGCCCGGTAACGCCGAACATCGGGTTATGTCGATCGGCAGGGCCGCGTCCGGGACGCTACCGCGCGGACCCCGGCTGCCCCGGTGGGTGCAGGCGTTAATGATGTTGACCGGTGGTTCGCATTTCGTGGACGGGTGTCACCGCCGCTATGGCGGCGTCTTCACCCTGAGGGTGGCCGGGGTGGGGACGATCGTCTATCTTGCTGACCCGGCCGACATCAAGACGGTGTTCGCCGGTGACCCGAGCGTCTTTCACGCCGGCGAAGCGAATTCGATATTGCGGGGGCTGCTCGGCGACAGCTCGCTGCTGGTGATCGACGACGACATGCACCGGGATCGTCGCCGCATGATGCTGCCGCCATTCCACCGCGACGCGGTCACGCGGCAGGCCCGGCTGATGGCCGAGATCGCCGCGGAGAACATTGCCACCTGGCCCGTGGGACGTGCTTTCGCGGTGGCGCCCAAGATGTCCGAGATCACCCTCGAGGTGATCCTGCGGACCGTGGTCGGTGCCAGTGACCCGGCCCGGCTGGCTGCGCTGCGCGATGTCATGCCCCGGCTACTCAGCGTGGCTCCGTGGGACTCGCTGGCACTGGTCAAGCCCGACCTGCTGCGCCATCGCTGGTGGCGACGGCTGCGTCGCCGCATCGCAGAAGCGGACCAGCTGCTCTACGCCGAGATCGCCGATCGACGCGCTGACCCCGACCTCGCGACACGCACCGACGCTCTGGCGATGCTGGTCCGCGCCGCAGACGACGACACGGGTCCGCTCACCGACACCGAGCTTCGCGACCAGTTGATGACGTTGCTGGTGGCCGGCCACGACACCACGGCGACCGCGTTGTCGTGGGCGCTGGAGCGGCTGACGCGCCACCCGGCCGTCCTCGCCAAGGCGGTACGGGCCGCCGATGCCAGTGCGGCGGGTGACCCGGCCGGCGACGAGTATCTGGATGCGCTGGCAAAGGAGACGCTGCGGAGCCGCTCGGTGGTGTTCGACGTGGGCCGGGTTCTGACCAGGCCGGTGGAGCTGGCCGGTTATCGACTGCCCGCGGGAACCATGGTTGCTCCGGGGATTGGTCTGGTACATGGCAGCGCCACGCTGTACCCCGAACCCGACCGGTTCGATCCGGATCGCATGCTCGGCGCGACATTGAGTCCGGTCACGTGGTTCCCCTTCGGCGGCGGTAACCGGCGTTGTCTCGGCGCGACCTTCGCCCTGGTCGAGATGCGGGTGGTCCTGCGGGAGATCTTGCGGCGGGTCGCATTGACGACCACCACCGCATCCGGTGAACGGCAGAAGCTCAAGCACGTGATCGTGGTGCCCCATCGCGGCGCGCGGATCCGCATCCGGGCGATCAATGACGTGCCGCCGGTACCGGGGGCCGCGGCTCCGCTGGCGAGTCACGGAGCCAGCGGCATGAGCTGACGGCCCCTGGTGGTGCAGATCCGCCGAGCGAGGCTCGTAGGCCTGGTTGCAGTGTGCAGCTTCCGCGTATGGCGGTGTGCTGCAACGTAATTGTGGTCTTAGCTATGGGGATTCGTCGTCGTCGTCTCCGTCGCGGAGCAGTTTTTCGGGGTGATGGAACGGCCAGACGGACCACATCCGACATCGGCACGGTGGTGCCCCCGCCGGTCCGTGCGGTGCCGGCGGCGGCTTGCAGGTCCTTGAGGGTGGTGGACACGATGATGCTGGCCGGCAGCCCGTGTGTTGGCCGAGGTTTCCGGAGGCCAGCAGGGCGCGCAGCCCGGCGGTGAGCCCGTCATGGTGGCATTGTGCGGCCGCGGTGGCGGCCACGCCGGGGCGATCGGCTCACCGGTCAGTCCGCGCCGGCTGGCCTCGGCCCGGCTGCTCAGGGTCCACTCGGCGATCGCATGCGTGAGCTTGCCGCCCAACGCTGCGGCGCTGGCTTGGCGGGCCAAATGGTTGATCAGCTGATACTCGGGCACCGAGGATGCGTCGGCGCACCTGCTCGCAGCGCCCCAGCAGCGCCCCCCACTGTGCGGTGCTCAACGCGTCAAAGTTCAGGCCCGCCACCACATCCAGCGCCGCATCCAACCCGTCGAACGCCACCGTGACCGCCTGCCAGTCCAGAGCACCTAACCTATCGGCGCCCTCTGACAAAACCGTGCAGAAAGTACCTACCCACCAATCGATTTCGCAGGTTCACCCACAGCGAACATCAACGCGGACGTACCGCCGCGGACACTACACCAGTCACATGGCGGCCCCGACACCCAATGTGCCCAGCTATCCGCGACAACCCCGCTAGCGCGGCAGATTTGTCGCTTATAGCCGGGCGCAACGCCTAACCCCCAGCGGCACTAGATGCCATAGTCAGGCAATTCGAAGTCGTCGCGCACGCTGCCCGCGAAAAGCGTTGCCAGCGGTGCGAAGTTCATCGTGCGCATCGCGATATTCCGCAACCACAGGCCGAATCGGGTTCGGGTTGCGAAGTACCCGATGAACTTGGTCGCTCCGGTTTGCTTGCTTTCAACGAAAGGACGCAGCCGCGCCTCGTAGGCTTCGAAGGCCCGGCGATGGTCGCCCCCGGCGCGCTCGAACTCCCCGGCCAGCACGTACGCCTCGGTCATCGCCAAGCCGGTGCCCTCGCCGCCGAGCAGGGAGATGCATCCGGCCGCATCACCGATCAGCAACACCCGATCGCGAGACCAGCTGTCCATCCGGATCTGACTCACAACGTCGAAGTAGAGGTCATCGACATCGTCGAGCGTGGCCAGGATCTCTCGGCATTCCCAGCCTGCTCCGTCGAACGCGTTGCGCAGCTGGTCTTTTGGCGTCTCACCGACGCCACCGACGCGGTCGTGCTCGGCGCGGAAAATAAACAAGAACATCGTGCGGTCGCCGCGCAGCGCGAAGCGGCCCACCTGTCTGCCGGGAATGTTGTAGGTGACGTAGCTCAGGTCGTCGCGTGGCCGGTAGCCGTCCACGACCCAAGCTGCGACCTTGCAGCCGAGGTAATGCTCGTAGTTGCGCTCCGAGCCGAAGGCCAGTCCACGTACATTGGAATGCAGTCCGTCGGCGCCAATGACCAGGTCGAAATCTCTTGGGGGGCTTGTGCAGAAGGCCAGACGGACACCGCCGCTGTGCTGATCGATGGCAGTGATGCTGTCGGCGAATATCGTCTCGACCTTGCCATCGATCGTGGAGTAGATTGCGGCTGCCAGATCGCCGCGCGGCAGGCTGGTGAAATCGTCGCCGAGAATGCCGCGAAAGACGTCGACATTCACATCGGTTTTGATCTTGCCGCTGGAGCCGACCGAGCGCAGGCGTTCGATCTGGTATCCGGCAGCACGGATCCGGTCTTCGATGTCCATGCGTTTGGCCACCTGGTAGCCGACGCCCCAGAAGTCGATTACGTAGCCGCCGGTGCGGAATTTCGGCGCCTGTTCGACCAGCGTCGGCGTATGGCCGGTGCGATGCAGCCAGTACGCGAGCGCCGCACCTGCCACCCCGGCACCACTGATCGCTACGTGCATACTGCAATTGTGCCCTGTAGCACGATTCGATCCAAGGCCGCGCTAGCAACTCGACGCCATGGGCCTGAAGCCCGCTGGCCGCCGCCCGGCTAAGATCGCCGTCAGCAAACAACCTGCCGATTCTTCGAAGAAGTGCGCCAGGAGGCCCCGATGACTGCGATCGATCCCACCCCACTCAGCAAGCGGTACCTGATCGTCGACGGCAAGCGGATGGCCTACCACGAGACCGGGGAGGGCCGACCGGTCGTATTCCTTCATGGCAACCCGACGTCGTCGTACTTGTGGCGCAACGTCATTCCGCACGTTTTCGATCGCGGTCGCTGCCTCGTGCCCGATCTCATCGGCCACGGCGACTCGGACAAACTCGACGACACCGGTCCGGGCAGTTACCGCTTCGCCCAGCACCGCCACTACCTCGACGGACTTCTTGATCAGCTCGAACTCGGCGACGATGTCGTCCTGGTCGTCCACGACTGGGGCTCCGCCCTCGGCTTCGACTGGGCCAACCGCCATCGCGACCGCGTCAGCGGTATCGCTTTCATGGAAGCGATCGTCCGGCCACTCACCTGGGCCGAGTGGCCTGAGGCCGTGACCGAAATCTTTCAGGGGTTTCGCTCCGATGCGGGAGAACAGATGGTCATCGAGAAGAACCTGTTCGTCGAGGCGGTCCTGCCCGGGGCGATTCTGCGCAGTCTCACACCCGCGGAGCATGACGAATACCGACGCCCATTCACCGCGCCGGAACATCGCCGGCCGACCCTCACCTGGCCACGCGAGATCCCGATCGAAGGCGAGCCCGCCGACGTCCATCAGATCGTTGCCGACTACGCTCAGTGGCTGCCCGCAACCGACTTTCCGAAGCTTTTCATCAACGCCGACCCCGGAGCCATTCTCACGGGACCGCAGCGCGAGTTCTGTCGCAGCTGGGCCAATCTCACCGAGGTGACGGTGCGTGGTAGTCACTTCATGCAGGAGGACAGCCCGCACGAGATTGGCCAGGCGATTGCCGATTGGCTCGCCACACTCGACTGAGCGGGGGCGGCCACGGCACGGGTCGGTTACTGTTCGAAACGTGACCGCGCCGACGCGGGCGAAGCTGGCCGATGACCGTGACATCTTGTTCTTCGCGTTGCCCGGTCATCTTCCGCAACCGGTTCCCGATCGTCGGCCACTGCCGCCGCGGGACAAGCAACATTCGGAGTTGCGGTTCGACCGCTCTACCGGTCAGTGGGTGATCATCGCGGCGTTGCGTCAAGACCGCACCTTCAAGCCGCCGCCCGATCAGTGTCCGCTGTGTCCGGGTCCGACGGGGTTGACCAGCGAGGTGCCCGCGCGCGACTACGACGTCGTCGTTTTCGAGAACCGGTTCCCGAGCCTTTCCGGCGCCGGCGGACTCTCACCGGTCGGCGACGGCTTCGCCTCGGCGCCGGGCCACGGCCGCTGTGAGGTGATCTGCTTCTCCGGTAACCACACCGGGTCGTTCGCCGGCCTGCAAGCGCCGCACGCCCGCCTCGTCGTGGAGGCGTGGCAGCATCGCACCGCCGAACTGTTGAGTCAGCCGGGCATCGAGCAGGTGTTCTGCTTCGAGAATCGCGGCGAGGAGATCGGTGTGACGCTGACCCATCCGCATGGTCAGATCTACGGCTACCCGTACCTGACGCCGCGGACGGCGACCATGCTGCATCAGGCGCGCGAGCATCGAACACGCCACGGCACCAACCTGTTCCAAGATCTGCTGGCCCATGAGGTGGCTGATGGCGGTCGTATCGTCGCCCGCAGCGACCTGTTCACCGCCTTCGTGCCGTTCGCCGCGCGCTGGCCCGTCGAGGTGCACCTCTACCCGAACCGGTTCGTGCCCAACCTCATCGAACTCGACGCCGACGAGCTGGACGGGTTCTCCCAGCTCTATCTCGACGTGCTGCGCCGCTTCGACCGCATGTATTCCAGCCCGCTGCCGTACATTTCGGCGTTGCACCAATACACCGACGCGCAGCCGGAGGGCTACTTTCACGTCGAGCTGATGTCGATTCGCCGCAGCGCCACCGCGTTGAAATACCTGGCGGGCTCCGAGTCGGCGATGGATGCGTTCATCAGTGACGTGACGCCGGAAAGTGTCGCCGAGCGGCTGCGAGAACTTGCGTGACGGTCCGCTACGCCGCGCCGGGGCGAATCAACCTGATCGGCGAGCACACCGACTACAACCTCGGCTGGGCGTTGCCTATCGCGTTGCCGCAACGCACGGTGGTGACGTTCGCGCCCGATGGCGGCGACGCGATCACGGTGGGCAGCGACCACATGGATGCCGCGGAGCGCATACCGCTGGACACCGCCCCCGGTGGGGTGACCGGGTGGGCCGGCTATGTGGCCGGGGTGATCTGGGCACTGCGCGGCGCCGGCCATCCGGTGCCCGGGGGAGCGATGTCGATCGCCAGCGACGTCGAGATCGGGTCCGGGCTCTCGTCCTCGGCGGCGCTGGAATGCGCTGTCCTGGGTGCCATCACATCCGCGGCCGGTGTCCGCATCGACCGCATCGAGCAGGCCCGGCTCGCGCAGCGCGCCGAAAACGACTACGTCGGCGCGCCAACGGGTTTACTCGACCAATTGGCCGCGCTGTTCGGGGAGCCGTCGACGGCGGTGCTGATCGACTTCCGTGACCTCGCCATCCGGCCGGTGCCGTTCGACCCCGACGCTTCCGGGATCACGCTGTTGCTGATCGACTCCCGGGCCCGGCATCGTCACGTCGCAGGTGAATACGCGCAACGCCGCGCGTCATGTGAGCGGGCAGCCGCGGTTCTGCAGGTCTCGTCACTGCGTGCCGTCGCCGACGTCTCGGCGCTTGCCGCGATCGGCGACCCGGTCGACGCCCGGCGTGCCCGCCATGTGCTCACCGAGAACCAGCGCGTGCTGGATTTCGTCGCGGCGTTGGAGGGTTCGGATTTTACCGAGGCGGGCCGCCTGCTGACTGCCTCGCATGCGTCCATGCGCGACGACTTCGAGATCACCACCGGACACCTCGATTTGATTGCCGACACCGCGGTGCGCGGCGGTGCGCTGGGTGCCCGGATGACCGGCGGCGGGTTCGGCGGCTGCGTGATCGCCCTGGTGCCGGAGGGCCGGGTGGGTGATGTCGATCAGGCGGTGCGACGGACGGTGCGCGACGCCGGCTACCGACAGCCGGTGGTCGGCCGGACCCATGCCGCTGCGGGCGCGGGCCCCGGTTGAGAGCCTGCGAACGCACGCCAATAGGGGCTAACGTATTGGCGTGTGCTCGACTTGTCCGAAGTCGCGGCAGAGTCGGCCCGGCGTGGGCCGCTCCAACCGTTGGCACCTGGTGAACACACCGTCAACCAGCTCGGGTCGCGGGTTGCGGTTGCCCCGTCGGCGATCTCGCAACATCTCGCGAGCCTCGCCGTGGTGGCTTGGCTGAGTCCCGCAAGCAGGGCTGTCACCGCCTCGTCGTCGATGCCAACGGCTACCGGTCACCGCTAGGAGGGTTCGCCATGCCGTATGAAAAGGTCGTCGTCGTGCCGTCGGATGCCGACGAGACCTTCGCGCTGCTCACTCGGCCAGACCGGCTTCGCCGGTGGATGACCGTGGCCGCGCGTATCGAGCCGCGTGCCGGTGGAGCCTACCGATGGACGGTGACTCCGGGGCACACGGCGGTTGGTGCGATCATGGATGTGGACCCGGGCCGGCGGGTGGTGTTCTCCTGGGGGTGGGAGGACCACGGTGATCCCGCGCCAGGCGACTCGACGGTGACAGTCACGCTCACCCCGGCGGACGGTGGCACCGAGGTTCGGTTGGTCCACGACGGGCTGACCGAGGAACAGGCTGCCCCGCATGCCGACGGCTGGAATCATTACCTGGGCCGGCTGGTCGCTGCGGCCCTGCACGACGACGCCGGCCCGGACGACTGGGCGGCAGTACCCGACTCGCTCGACGAATTATCGTGCGCTGAGGCGACGTTGGCGGTTCTGCAGCACGTACTGCGGCGACTTGACACCGCCGATCAACCCCGTCAAACACCATGTCAGCAATACAACGTGGCACAACTGGCGGATCATCTGCTGCGTTCGCTCGCGATTGTCGGCAGCGCCGCCGAGGCGCAGCTGCCGCCCCGGGACTCGACGGCGCCGTTGGAAACTCAGGTTGCGGACGCGGCACAGGCCGTTTTGGAAGCGTGGCGGCGACGGGGTGTGGACGGCATGGTCGAGCTGAACACGAACCAGGTGCCCGCAGTTGTTCCGGTCGGTATTCTGTGTCTTGAATTTCTGGTTCATGCTTGGGACTTCGCGATTGCCGCGGATCGGCACGTGGTCGTCTCCCCGTCGTTGTCGGAATACGTGCTGGGATTGGCCGGCAAGATCATTACTCCCGCATCCCGTAGTAGCGGCGGTTTCGACCCACCCGTGGCAACCGAAGCCTTTGCCCCGGTCCTTGATCGATTGATCGCCTTCACCGGCCGTGACCCGGCCCCGGCCCACGGATCCGCCAACTAACGAAAGGTCACATCATGCCCAAAAGAACCGAATACACGCAGGGCACTCCGAACTGGGTCGATCTGCAGACCACCGATCAGTCTGCGGCCAAGCAGTTTTACTCGTCGCTGTTCGGCTGGAGCTACGACGACAATCCGATGCCCGGCGGAGCTGGCGTCTACTCCATGGCCACATTGAACGGCGAAACGGTGGCCGCCATCGCGCCGATGCCGCCGGGCGCGCCGGAGGGCAGGCCACCGATGTGGAACACCTATATCGCGGCGGACGACGTCGACGCGGCGGTCGGAAAGGTGGCCAGCGCGGGCGGACAGGTGCTGATGCCAGCCTTCGACGTCGGCGACGCCGGCAGGATGGCCTTCGTCGCCGACCCGACCGGCGCCGTGGTGGGCATGTGGCAGGCCAACCGGCATATCGGCGCAACGCTGGTCAACGAGCCCGGCGCGGTGATGTGGAACGAACTGATCACGGACAAGCCGGATTCCGCGCTGGCGTTCTACCAGGCCGTGCTGGGTCTGACCCACACGACGATGGAGATGGCCCCCGGCGAGCACTACCGGGTGCTCAAGGCCGGCGGCGCGGATGTCGGCGGCTGCATGGAGCCGCCCAGGCCCGGGATACCCAACCATTGGCTGGTGTACTTCTTTGTCGCCGACGCCGACGCCACCGCGGCGAAGGCGTCGGCGGAAGGCGGTCACGTGATCGCGGAGCCGTTCGACATTCCGTCGGTGGGACGCTCGGCCGTCTTGTCCGACCCGCAGGGAGCCGTATTCAGTGTGCTGAAGCCCGCGCCGCAGCAGTAGGGCCTCGCGCGCGTTAAGGGAGTAATCGACTGCGGTAGCGTCAAGAATCCTGATCTGCCGATGCCGAGGGACTCTCGCAGTATGAAAATGTGGATACAGATTCGAGACCGCGACGACGATGCCGAGTTCCCGGACGGGGCCACCTATGAAGTACTCACCGGCGGCGTGCTGAAGGTCCTCAGCGGCAACGATATTCATCTCTACAGTCCGTCATATTGGCAGGAGGTGACGATCGATACCCGGTCGGAGGATCAGCGCGGCACCCAAGGCGACGAGCTGGACGACGATCTGAAATGGCAATGATGCCGCCACGATGCCGCCACGATGCCGCCACGATGCCGGCGCCGAGCCGGCAGAACCGCAACGGCGGCCGAGGGACTTTCGGCCACCGGAGGTGGTGGCCTACTGCCCTCCCGCCAGCGCGCCGGATGAGCGGACGATTGGACTTGTGCGAGGAAGGGGGATGTTGGTGAAGGCGAATGTCGGAGACTGGCTGGTGATCAAGGGCACGACGATCGACCGACCGGACCACCGGGGGTTGATCATCGAGGTGCATTCAGCCGATGGCTCACCGCCCTACGTCGTGCGTTGGCTCGACACCGATCACGTGGCGACTGTGGTCCCCGGTCCGGACGCGGTCGTCGTTACCGCTGCGGAGCAGAAGGCGGCCGACGAGCGCGCGCAGCATCGGTTCGGGGTGGTGCAGTCGGCGATCATGCACGGCAAGAGCACGTAGGCAGCATCGGCTCCGGCGATGGAGTCGGCCATGGCGGCCCGATGGCCGGCGCAAGTTCGGCGCCGAGACACAACGTTGGTGCCGTTCGATATCGCACGGATCGAAGCCGCGGTGGCGCGGGCCGCCCGTGAGGTGGCTTACGACGATCCCGACATGCCGGCCACCATCGCGAGGGCAGTCGCCGAAACATTAGGTCCCCGGACCGCATCCGTCGAACGCATCCAGGACTTCGTCGAGGCGCGGCTGGGCGAGGCAGGTCTGGACGACGTCGCCCGCGCCTACATCATCTACCGGCAACGGCGCGCCGAACTGCGCGCGGGCAAGGCCTTGCTGGGGGTGCGTGACGAGCTGAAGCTGAGTTTGGCGGCCGTGACGGTCCTGCGCGAACGTTATCTGCTGCGCGACGCGCGGGGCCGGCCCACCGAGTCGACGGGCGAGATGATGGACCGGACGGCGCGGTGTGTGGCCGCCGCCGAGGACGAGTACCGGACCGGCTCGTCGGCGCAGTGGGCCGAGCGGTTTGCGACGTTGTTGCGCAACCTCGAATTCCTGCCGAATTCGCCGACCCTGATGAACGCCGGCACCGACCTGGGGTTGCTTTCCGGCTGTTTCGTTCTGCCGGTTGAGGATTCGCTGCGGTCGATCTTTGCGACCCTGGGACAGGCCGCCGAGGTGCAGCGCGCCGGCGGCGGCACCGGCTACGCCTTCAGCCGCCTGCGGCCCGCCGGGGACCGGGTGGCCACCACCGGCGGCACGGCCAGCGGACCGGTCTCGTTTCTGCGGCTTTACGATGTCGCCGCAAATGTCGTCTCGATGGGCGGCCGGCGCCGCGGCGCCTGCATGGCGGTGCTCGACGCGTCGCATCCCGATATCTGCGACTTCGTCACCGCCAAGACCGAATCACCCAGCCATCTCACTCATTTCAACCTATCGGTCGGCGTCGATGACGCGTTCCTGCGCGCCGTCGAGCGCGGCGGCGCGCATCGCCTGGTCAACCCGCGCACCGGCAAGACCGTCGCACGCATGCCGGCGGTCGAACTGTTCGACGCGATCTGCCACGCCGCGCACACCTGCGGCGACCCTGGACTGGTGTTTCTCGACACGATCAACCGGGCCAATCCGGTGCCGGCACGCGGCCGGATCGAGGCGACCAACCCGTGTGGGGAGGTGCCGCTGCTGCCCTACGAGTCCTGCAATCTGGGCTCGGTCAACCTGGCTCGGATGATCACCAACGGACACCTTGACTGGGACCGGCTCGGTGCGGTCACCGAAGTGGCGGTGCGGTTCCTCGACGACGTCATCGACGTCAGCCGCTACCCCTTTCCCGAGCTGGCCGAGGCCGCCCGCGCCAGCCGCAAAATCGGGCTGGGGGTCATGGGTTTGGCGGAACTGCTTGCCACACTGGGCATTCCGTACGACAGTGACGAGGGCGTGCGGCTGGCCGGTCAGGTCATGCGCCGCATCCAGCGGCACGCGCACCTGGCATCGAGGCGGCTGGCCGAGGACCGGGGCTCCTTCCCCACGTTCGCCGACAGCCGGCTGGCCCGTTCCGGACCGCGGCGCAACGCGCAGGTCACCTCCGTCGCCCCGACCGGCACCATCTCACTGATCGCCGGCACCACCGCCGGGATCGAGCCGATGTTCGCCATCGCCTTCACCCGCGCCATCGTCGGCAGGCACCTGCTCGAGGTGAACCCGTGCTTCGACCGGCTGGCCCGCGATCAGGGTTTCTACCGCGATGAGCTGGTCGCCGAGATCGCGCAGCGCGGCGGGGTGCGTGGCTATCCGCGGCTGCCCGGCGAGGTGCGCGCGGCCTTCCCGACCGCGGCCGAGATCGCGCCGCAGTGGCACCTGCGGATGCAGGCCGCCGTGCAGCGCCATGTCGACGCCGCGGTATCCAAGACCGTCAACCTGCCCGCCGGCGCAACGGTCGACGACGTCCGGGCCGTCTATCTGTCCGCGTGGCGGGCAAAAGTCAAGGGCATCACGGTCTATCGCTACGGCAGCCGGGCAGGGCAGGTGTTGTCCTACGCCGCGCCGGAACCGGTACTGGCGCGGGCTGACACCGAGTTCAGCGGCGGCTGCGCCGGGCGGTCCTGCGAATTCTGACCGTGCCCCCCGGCTGCCCTGGGCTGCGTGATGACCTTTGGCCCTGGCCCGCATGCGGATTCGCGGCGTAGTAAGGAGGGCATGCGCCACGAGACAGAATTACCACCAGACATCGAGGTCGACGTAACCACCCGCGGCGACCTTCCCGGAGCGGCCGATTACGCACGCACCAAGATCGGCCAACTCGGACGGCTCACCCACCGGCCGGTGCTGCACGCCCGCGTCAGGGTTACCGAGCATCGTGACCCGGCGGTGGAGCGGCCCGTGGTCGCGCAGGGCAACCTCGACGTCGACGGCCGGCTGGTGCGGGCCCAAGCCCAAGGCGAGACCGCGCAGGAAGCGATCGATCTGCTCGAGTCGCGGTTGCGGCATCGGCTGGAACGGGTCGCCGAACATTGGGAGTCGCGGCGGGGCGAGCAACCGGCAGCTGGTCCGCACGAATGGCGCCATGTGTCCGAGCCCAGCCACCGGCCGAGCCACTTTCCCCGTCCGGCCGAGGAACGCCGCGTCATCCGGCGCAAGTCGTTCACCATGGCGCCCTGCACGGTCGACGAGGCCGCGCTCGAAATGAATCTGCTCGACTACGACTTTCACCTTTTCACCGAAAAGTCCACCGCCACCGCCGGGGTCCTTTACCGCGGTGGTCCGACGGGCTACCGCCTCGCGCTGGTGGCCCTGGTGCCCGCCGATCAGCTCAGTCCGTTCGAGCTCGACGTGACCATCAGCGCGCAGCCGGCGCCATGCCTGAGCCTGCAGGAGGCCACCGAGCGGCTGAGCCTGCTCGGGCTGCCTTTCCTGTTCTTCATCGACGCCGCCCAAGGCCGCGCCAGCGTCTTGTATCACCGCTACGACGGTCACTACGGGTTGATCACCCCGGCGGGCTAGCCCGAGGCTACGAGGCCTAATACGTTCCGATTTCCTGTTCGGGTAGCAGGGCGCCAGTCGCTTCGAAGACCACCCGCCTGCCGATCTCGACGGCGTGGTCGGCGAAGCGCTCGTAGAAGCGGCCCAGCAAAGCGATGTCGACGGCGCTCTTAACCCCGTGCTTCCAGTCGCGATCCATCAGTGTGGTCAAGAGTTGTCGGTGCAGCTCATCCATCTCGTCGTCTTGTTCGCGAATGTGGGCTGCCATCTCGGCATTACGGGTCATCACCACTTCTTGGGCGCAATGCGCCAGCTCTACTGCCGCCCCACCCATTTCGGCGAAATGATGCTCAACGTCGGTGGGCAGCACGCGGTCTGGCTGTCGCTGTTGGACGATCTTGGCGACGTGCACCGCCAGCGCGTCCATCCGGTCCAGGTCGGCGACTACCTGAATGGAGCCGACGATGCTGCGCAGCTCGCCGGCCACCGGCTGCTGCAGCGCCAACAAGCTGAAGGCGCTTTCTTCGGCATGGTTTCGCAGTGCCGCCATGTGGTCGTGGTCGCTGATGACCTGTAGCGCGGCGGCGGCGTCGGCCTGCAACAGCGCCCGCGTCGCACGTTCCATCGCGGCCGCGGTCAAACCGCACAGCCTGCCCAGCTGGTCAGCCAGGTCGGTGAGTCGCTCATGATAGACGGTTCGCATGGTCTCGTACCCTCCTTGTGTGGTCAGCCTTTAACGACTCCCAGCGGCACCAGCCGCGCGACGACGCAGTTCTATCCGCTGCAACATTCGACCGCATGCGCTAACTGCCGTCCGGCGTCGCTGCGATCCTCAAATGGCCCCATCTGCCGAGTGTGTCGCGATCTCACGCCCAGCGGAATGGAATTAGGTCCCTTCGGTGACTGACCACGGTCCCTTCGGGACCGGCGGCGTGGCGTGCGGTTACCGCCGCTCTACTGCACTTCCTCCCGCGGGGCCCAGGTGGCCAAGACTCTGGATCAGCTCCCGAACGAAATCCGGGTGCTGCCGCAGCCGCAGGCTTAGCCGCCGCGGAACTACAGCCGCACATGAAGGTCTGGTCGGAATTTCTTCATCGCTGACCTTTGAACGGGGTTGATCGACGCGCCGATCAACATTCGGCAGATGACTTAGCCGTATGCCTTCCGTCGGTGAGCCGCACGACATATGTGCGGTCGGCACGGTGATACTCGACCGTGCCGCCCTCGACGATCATCCCCACTAGCGCGTTGCCGTCCTCGAAGAAATACGCGTCGCCTTCCTGACGCATCGAATCGATGTGGCAACCGGGCACAATCACGACGCTCCTGCGGGGATCATCGGTGAGGACCAGAATCCTCGCACCGCGTTCCACCGCTGTCTTCGCCGTTGCGTTCTGCCCCGCCTTCCTGGCTACGGAACGCTTAACGGCCTTTTTTGCTTGGGCGGTCGTCTTCTTGGCGGTCGCCTTCTTCTGCGGCTTCTGTCGTTGCGTGGGGTGCTCGGCCATTGGCGTTGCCCTCTCTATGAATCGCCGATTGCTGTAATGATGACATGCCGCCGGGGCAGCGCCGCCAGTCATCCATGACCAGAAGCGTTGGCGGACAACACATTAACGTTCAGAAACGAGCCCTTTCGGCGCGCTTGTTCGACGATCGCGATGACCGGCTAGCTTCGCGGAACGTGTTCTCCGGGCCGTGGACACTCGCCGGGCACATGAATGAGGGCCGCGCTGTCTTCGGACGTTGCGGCCTGGCCGCGGCGGTGGGCGGTGAGGTAGAGCCATCCGGACTCAGCTCGCCTGCGGTCATCGTGTTCGGGTCGTGGCCGGCGGCAACACATTTGATGACAATGTCACGTTCGGTGATCATCCCGTGCAGGCGGTCGTCGTCGCCGCAGATCGGCAGAGCGCCCACACCGAGATCACGGATGTGTTGGGCCGCGGCGGCGAGGGTCTCATGTTCGCCGACACAGGTGGCTCCGGCGTGCATGATGTCTTTGGCGGTGCTCATGGCATTCCTCCTACAACTTCGGTAACGCCAGGTTTTCGACGTTGCACCAGTCCGAAATCTAGGGATGACGAGCGGGCCGTTCTAGGGCCATTGGGCCTTCGCCGCGACGACGTTGGGCACGGAATGTTCAGACTTGGGCGTCGGTCGTGCGGGCCGCGCCGATGGGTAAGTCTGAACGGCATCGGCGCTTGGCCGGAACCCGGGGTCAGGGGTTTCATTGATCTGTGGCGCGAAAGGCCCGAAAATCGCGCCTTTCGACCACTGGCGAGCGAGCATCCGGAGTCGATTCTGTATCTGGTTGGGCCTGCTCGAGCTGGTAGGTGACGCGGGACCGCGGAAGCGTTCGAATGACATTGCGGCCGAAGCGCTGCACGAGTTGGCGGCTTTGCTCGCCATCTCCGGTGGAGATCCATGTCGAGTGCGTGCCGCCGCCCACGCCGGTCGCGATCACCGGAGCTGCGGGCCCTGCCCCGCCGCATAGCCGTGCCGTATCCGCTCGAGTTCATTCACCACCCGGTCGCTGACGGTCACCGGATACGAGTAGCCGGTGTCCTCGAGCGAACGAAGCTCCGGCGGCAGCGCGCCGCTCTGCTGCCGGGCACGGCTACGCGCGGCCTCCAAGTCGGACACGTGCGGTGCGATGCTTCGTCCGTTGCTCATGACGGGCACCAGTAATGGCTCACCGGGCAGCTTTTCGTCGTGCCGGCCGAGCATGTCCCCGCGGAACCTGCCGTGCTCGAAGCTGCGGAACAGCTGTTTTCGTCCCGGATAGATCACCTTGCCACTGGACAACTTGGTGCGGCCGATAGCGTTGTATTCCACCAGCTTGTAGGCCATGTCGAGGGCAGGGGCGTCGGCCGCGACAACCAAGTTGGTGCCCACGCCGAAGCCGTCGATCGGGCAGCCTGCAGCCACCAGCGCGGCGATGCGATGCTCGTCGAGGCCCGACGAGGCGAAGATCTCGACCCGGTTGAGACCCGCGGCGTCCAGCCGTGCGCGCGCCGCCATCGACAGCGCGCCGAGGTCGCCCGAATCCAGCCGGACCGCCCGCACGTCGAAGCGATCGCCGAGTCGCCGCGCCAGCTCGATGACCCGATCCACGCCGCGCAGCGTGTCGTAGGTGTCGACGAGCAGCGTGGTGCCGGGGTAGAGGCGAGCGAACGTGTCGAAGGCGTCGATCTCGTCGTCGAAGGCTTGCACATAGCTATGGGCCATCGTGCCGAACGCGGGAATCCCGTAGTGCCGGGCTGCCAGCAGATTCGACGTGCCTGCCGCACCGGCAAGGTAGCTGGTGCGTGCGACCTTCAGGGCGGCATCGGCGCCGTGAGCGCGCCGGGCGCCGAAGTCCACCACCGGCCGTCCGCGGGCGGCGCCGACCACCCGCGCGGCCTTGCTCGCGAGCACACTTTGCAGGTGAATTTGGTTCAGCACAAAGGTTTCGACGAGCTGCGCTTCGATGATCGGCGCGATCACCGCGACAATCGGCTCGTTGGGAAAGACCACGGTTCCTTCCGGCACCGCCCAGACCTCTCCGGTGAAGCGCACGCCGGCGAGCCACCGCAGGAACTCGTCGCAGAACTGGCCCAGGCCGCGCAGGTAGTCCAGATCCTGTTCGTCAAATCGAAACGATTCGAGGAAGTCGATCACGTCGGCCAAGCCGGCGGCGACGATGTAGGACCGGCTCGGTGGGAGCTTGCGGAAGAACGTCTCGAAAACCGCTGTGCCCGACATCGCTTGGGTCCAGTAGGCCTGCGCCATCGCCACCTGGTACAGGTCGGTGAACAGCGCCCCGATGTCCTGACGGATCGCCATGGCTGTCTGGTTATCCCCTGCCTCTCGACTCGTAACGTCCACGCCTGTGCACGAGAACCTCGAAAATCATTGGTGTCCAGCGAATTTGGCAGGCCTGTGGCGCCACCGGCATCGGCTAGTGCGCTTGCGGCGCGGGCTCGCCGTAGCGATCCTGCCCGGACCTGGCCAAGAGGTCGCCCCAGGCGCGGCTCACGGCGGCCACGACCGCATCGTCAACGTCGTACGTCACGTCGTTCTCGGCGATCGCCACCAATCCGTGGGCCAATTCCATCGGGGCCACATTGTGCTGCTTGGCCGTTTGCACGATGTCGGTGAAGGCCTCGTCGAGGCTGCAATGCCGCAGCGCAACCAGCACACCCTCGGCGGCGCCGAGTCTTCGCTGGCCGCCGCGACGAGCATCGCGCGCGCGGTCGGTCTGTCGTAGGTCCACCGTGTGCTCCCTTGTTGGCGATGCCCTCGATAGTGGCCAGCCGTGTCGTGGTGTGGGCAGAGTCATAAGGCCCATCGACGAGGGGCCGAAGGGCACTCGGTGCCGGCCCGACGGGCCGAAGTCGCCCGACCGGTCAGCTCAACAGCGGCACCGGATCGGTGAACGGCAACCCCAGGTCGGCGCCCACCTCGTCGCTGAGCAGCAAACCCTCGTGGGTGGACAGCCCGTTAGCCAGCGCGACATCGGATCGGCATGCGGCCTGCCAGTCCTGGTCCGCCAGCTTGAGCACATAGGGCAGCGTCGCGTTGGTCAGCGCGAACGTGGATGTCCGCGGCACCGCGCCGGGCATGTTGGCCACGCAGTAGAACACCGTGTCGTGCACGCGAAACGTGGGCTGGTCGTGGGTGGTGGGCCGGGAGTCCTCGAAGCACCCGCCCTGGTCGATCGACACATCGAGTAGCACTGCCCCCGGTTTCATCTGCGCCACAAGCGAATTCGACACGAGTCTGGGTGCCTTGTGCCCGGGCACCAGGACGGCGCCGATCGCCAGGTCGGCCCGTTTGACCGCACCCTCGAGTTCGAGTCCGGTGGAATACCGGGTGCGGATCCGGCCGCCGAACTCGGCGTCGAGTTGGCGCAGCCGTTCGATGTTCACGTCGAGGACGGTGACGTGTGCGCCCATCCCGGCGGCGACTCGCGCCGCGTTGTAGCCCACGGTGCCGGCGCCGATCACGACGACATCGGCCGGGCCGGTGCCGGGCACCCCACCCATCACGATGCCGCGTCCGCCAGCCGGCTTCATCAGCTGGTAGGCCCCGACCTGGGCAGCCAGCCGACCGGCGACCTCGCTCATCGGGGCCAGCAACGGCAGGTCGCCGTCGACCGTCTGCACCGTCTCGTAGGCGATCGACGTCACCCCCGAACGCAGCAGCGCTTCGGTACACGGCAACGACGCGGCAAGGTGCAGGTAGGTGAACAGGATCTGCCCGCGGTGCAGCAGCCCGTACTCAATCTCGATGGGCTCCTTGACCTTCAGCAGCAGCTCAGCGTCGGCCCATATTTGTTCGGCGGTGTCGGCAATCTTGGCGCCGGCGGCGACGTAGTCGGCGTCGGGAATCGACGATCCCTCACCGGCTCCGGCCTGGATGGTGACCTGATGGCCCCGACGGGTCAGTTCCCTGACACCGGCCGGGGTGATGGCGACGCGGAACTCGTTGTTCTTGGTCTCGGTCGGGACGCCGACTCGCATGGCAACTCCTGGTAGATGGTCAATGACGCCGACGACCCTATCCGGCGGATGCTTACGGCGTGCCGGCGGTGCGGCCTCAGCTCGGCACCGCCACCGGAGAATGGGTGTCCCCGGCTGAGGACACCTCGAGCAGATCGTCGGGACCGGCGGTGACCCGAATCCCGAACCGGCGGCTGACGTGTTCGATGGTGCGGCGTAACCACTCGGCGTCGGCCGAGGAGGCGCGATGCAGGCGCATCTGCTTAACCCGAAGCGGAATCATCTTCAGCGAGACCAGTTTTCCCGTCGCAGCATCGGCGGAGGCCAAATACAGCAGCCTGAGGTCGCCGCGGAACGACTCGTGTCCGCCGATGCCCTCGTAGTCGTCGATGACGTCACCGCACCCGTACATGATCGGTTTGCCGCGGTAGATCTCGATCGGCCTGGGATGGTGCGACGAGTGGCCGTGCACGATATCGATACCGGCGTCGATCAGTCGGTGTGCGAACGCGATTTCACTCGGCGCTACCGCGTAGCCCCAATTGGTTCCCCAGTGCACCGAGACGACGGTGACACCATCGCTTTTGCCGTCGTCTTTGCCGGCCAGCAGCTGTGCCGCGACGTCGTCGGCGGCCTCGGGCTGGGACGGATCACGAACCAGCCAGACTCCGGGCCGGTTGTGTTGCGCGGCCCAGGATTCGGGGACACCGCTGGATGTGGTCGCGACCGAGCCGATGATGAGCCGGTGCCGGTCGCTGACCGTGACGACCGCCGGGCGGCGGGCGGTGGGCAGGTCGGGGCCCGCCCCGGCGCCCCGGATGCCGGCGGCGGCGAGGGCCGCGATGGTGTCGGTCAGCCCCCGGTAGCCGAAGTCGAGAATGTGGTTGTTGGCCAGCGCGCACGCGTCCGGTCGCAACGCCGTCAGCGCTGCCACGTTATCCGGATGCATCCGGTAACACACCGGCTTGCGGTCTGCGAATTGGTTGCTTGTGGTGATCGTCGTCTCCAGATTGACCACGCGGACGTCGGCGCCGACGTCGTCGAGGACATCGAGCACCTCACCCCACGGCCACCGCCAATCGACGGGACGCGGAATCGGCCCGTTCGCCCGCTCGGCCAGGCGGACGTACCCCGTCGCATCCCGCAGGTAGCGCTCACGCAATTCCGGGTGGCCGGGGTGCGGCAGGATCTGATCGACTCCACGGCCGAGCATGACGTCGCCGCCCAGCAGCATCGTCACCATATCCGCGACCACAACGGACCACCACCGCCCACAGTCAATCGGTACACCGCACTTCGGTGTACCCACCAACCAGGTTCCCCGCAAGCGGTAGAACATGAGGAGTGGTCGGTTACGTGGATGTGCGGGCCTATGCCGAGCTCAACGACTTCGTCGACCCGGAGTCGCGCGGTCTGACCGTGCGCCGACCGTTCCGCAGCCATCAGACGGTCAAGGATGTCCTGGAAGCGATGGGCATTCCGCATACCGAGGTGGACCTCATCCTGGTGAACGGTCATCCAGCAGATTTCAGCCACCGGCCGGCTACCGGTGATCGCATCGCCGCCTACCCGATGTTCGAGGCACTCGACATCGAGTCGACGACCCGGCTGCGCCCGGTGCCGTTGCGTCATCCGCGGTTTGTCGTCGACGTGAATCTCGGCCGGCTGGCGCGGCTGCTTCGACTGCTCGGGTTGGACGTGTGGTGGTCAAGCGCCGCCGATGATCCGGCGCTGGTTGACGTCAGCGTGGCGCAGCAGCGAATCCTGTTGACCCGCGACCGCGGGCTGTTGAAGCGGCGCGCGGTCACCCATGGGTTGTTCGTCCACTCCCAAAATCCCGAAGAGCAGACGCTCGAGGTGATCCGGCGACTGGACTTGCGACAACGGCTGGCGCCGTTCACCCGGTGCGTGCGGTGCAACGGCAGGCTGGCGGCGGTCTCCAAGGACGAGGTGATGGACCGTCTCGAGCCGCTGACGCGCCGCTACTACCAGGAATTCAACCACTGCCTGGACTGCGGCCGGATCTATTGGGCCGGTTCACATCATGCGCGACTGGTCCGCCAGGTCGACACGCTCCTCGACCGGCTGGCTACCGATGCGGCTCCGGGAGACTGAAAGTGGGTTTTCCGCCGCACGCTACGAGCAGGATTGCGGCCAGCGCCACCGATGGCATCGACGTGGCTGCGGCGGGACCGTCAAAGATGCTGGCATGCAGCCGGTTTCGCACTATGACGGGGCGGTTAGGGTGCCGGGGTCAATTTGACCGCGGCCAGGTTCAACCGGTCGACGGCCTCGGCGAATTCGTCTTGTGTTGGGATCCGCGGGTCGCGGAATTTCAGCCCCATCATCCGTTGGGCGCGTTTGGGACCGTAGGAACGGGCGCAGCGCAGGAAGAGATCGGTTACCACCTCGCGGTCCCGGATGAGCTCGCCCCGCATTGCGGTCGTCTTACCGTCGTAGACGACCTGCGCGGGGGCGCCGCCGCGGAAATTCTGCTTCCACCCGGCGCCGGTCAGCGCGTACAGCTCGTTGTCGATCACATGGGCGCTCAACGGAAGTGAAAACTGCCGTCCCGTCTTTCGCCCCGTGAAGTTCAGCACCATCAGTTGTTTGCGTATCGGGCCCGCCAGCGGAGTGCCCAGGAGGAAGCCAAGAACCGGGTTGACGGCCCGAAGCAGGGCCGAAGGCGGGTGCCCGACGTCCACCGCGTACGACTGTTTTGTCATGCCAATACCGTAGGGCAATGCGGCCTGGTGGCGGGGGGTTTGCCGCACTCTCCTTGCCCGGTCCGCTGCTGAGGGACTTAGGCTTAGGGACCCAGGGACGTCACGAGCAGTTCTGGTACATATTCCAACAGGGTCGGGACGAGGCCGCCGAAGTGTGAGCCGGTGACGGTGAGGGTATTGAGTAGCGGCAGACCGGGCAGCGTCGCCGTCGCGGTGAGCGGTTCGAGCGGTCCGAGAAGCCCGTTCAGCGGCACATTGGCCGTGACGGTCAGTCCCGGCAGGAGTAGCTGCGTCGATAGGCTCTGGTGGCCATTGAGGAAGCCGTCGACAATGTGGGCCGGCGCACCGAAGAGTGCGGTGGCCGCTCCCACCGGGTCCCCCGTAGACACCGCGCCGAGAAATGATGTGGCGCTTGTTCCGGCCGCTATGGCTGCGTTGGCCGGTGCGCCTAAGGCGTTGAGCCCCAAAAGTTCTGGAAGTCCGAGATTCAACTCGAGTGACAGGCCCGACAACGTCAGTGACGGCGACAGCGACATCGGGGCGGAGATTGCCTGATACAGCGTGGTGCCACCCTGAGCGAGGCGTGCGGGTATGCCCAGGAGCGGCAGCGGATTTCCGGTCGCCAGCGACGTGGAGATCAGCTGCGGATAGCCGGTGATCGCCCCAAGCAGGGAAGGTGCCGTTTTGTTAGTCCAGATATTGGTGATTCTTTGCAGATTGGCGGTGGTATTCGCGATAAGGCTCTGGAACGGATCGGTGCCGGCCGATGCCGCGGCGGCGGTGAATGAGCCCACATTGGCGGCCTCGGCGCTGCGGTAGGCGCCGGCGCTCGCGTTCAACACGTTGACGAACCGCTCGTGAAATGCCTGAGCTTGGGAGCTGACTAATTGATATTCCCGGCCAAAGGCACCGAACATTGCCGCGATCCCGGCCGATACCTCGTCCTCGGCCGCAGCCGCCAATGCTGTCGTCGGGCCGGCGGCAGTCACGCTCGCCTCTCCCAATGTGGAATGTATGGCCGCCAAATCTTGTGCTGCCGTTGTCACCAGCTCCGGCGTGAGCACAACGGACATTTCTGCCTCCCATCGGTTCCGTTACCGCGGTCGCTGGTCATCAAGACGACGGTCAGCTTAATGGCGAGCCCGCGATACCGGCGGAAAACGAGAAGTCTTTCCTGGATCGCCGTTCTTTCGGCTGGCCTTGTCGGGGTGCTAGCCGCTGGTCGCGATGGCGTCGCGCTCGATGCCCGGCTGCGCGCCCGGGTTCACACTTCGACGATTTCCCTTTTTGTGGTCTGGACGAACGCGACAACCTCGTCGTATTCGGCTTGGGGGACTTCAAATCTCTTCAGGGTTGCGTCGGCGTGCTGGAGGAAAATGGCCCAATCGCTTTCGCTGATGCGCATGCCGCGATGGGTAAGGGTCATGTCGCGGCCGCGGTAATACATGGGGCCGCCGGTTGCCGCGCATAGAAAATCGACAAGCAGTTGGCGTTCCCGCTTCAGGCCGTCTTCGCCGCGGTGCCGCCAAAACCGGCCGAGCTGCGGATCTTTTTGCAAGCGGTCCACAAGATCGTGGCTCACAGCGGAAATGGCGTCGTAACCACCCAACCGTTCGTAGAGTGTTCTGTTGGTCATCGTTGTCCATTCGGCTTGCGCTGGTGCGGGACACATACAGTTTTCGATCCAGATTGTCGTTTCGTGCAGTGAATCCGGAGTAGTGAAATCCGGCTATTTTCCCGCTCTTTGGGGCACACCCCAGAGTAATAGCGTAAACCGTTGTGTCTGTTGCACTCTGGGTGACCGAAATGATGTTTTGGGTCTGGCGGGCCCGGCTATTTGTCGCCGGTCAGTTGCGGGGGCGAGGCGCGCGGCTCACCGGCTCCCGCCGGCGGGCCGGGCGCTGGCCAGTTACTGCGTTACTGCGTGATCGTGGTCTGCTCGTCGATGACGCTGGTCGCATCCATCAACGGGCCTTGCTCGCTTTCCTGTGAGTCGGCGTTGAGCTGAAGCACGTAAACGGCGTCCTGACCGGGGATCACCACCGTCTTCTGGGCGACGGCGCGCGTCTTGCCGTCCCGCACGTAGGTGCCGCCCAGCTGCCAGGCATTGAAACCGCTGAGTGTGGACGCGGACCCGTTGCCCGAACCCTGGTATCCGGGCAGGTTCTGCAGTTCGCCGGGGGCATACTCGATGATCTTCGCCGGGTCCACGTTGCCGGTGAGTTTGGAGACCAGTGCGGAGATGGTGGGCGGGTCCTTGGGGTCGGCCGGCTGACTGTAGACGATGGCGCCGTACGAGGTGGCACTGTCGTTGGCTGTCTGCCAGCCGTTCGGCATCGGCAAATTGATCGTCGGCGAGCCGGGATCGCCCAGGTGGACCGGGGTTTCGGTGATGTGGTTCTCGTTGAGATAGTCGGAGATGGTCTTCTTGGCCTGCGCTCCAGGTGTCGCGCTGGTCGAGGACGCGGATGTTGTCGACGTGGAACTCGTCGTCGACGACGTCGACGTGGAGGTCTTGGTTTCGGTCTTTGAGCCGCAACCGGCCAGTGCCAGGCTCACCGCTGCGACTGCGACTACCGCGGTCAGGTGCTTCATATGTTGCATCTCCCGAATCTTGGTCCCGGTACCAGCACCGGCGACGTCGGCACTGAGACTAGCCGAACCCGCACGAAACGCAGCCGGTATCAGTGCACGACTTTGACGCATACCGTTGCACCGGCGGAAATCTTCGGCCGGTTGTCGGTGTCAATCGCCTCGAAACTGCCACGGAACGGCACTACGTGCAGTAAGAGACAGCTATGCGGTCACGGAGGTCGCTGCGGGCCCTGGTGGCACTCGTCGCGGTGCTGGGTCTTTTCGTGCCGTTGCTTGCGGCTACGCCCACGGCCTACGACGGTGAACCGACCTTCGTCGCCAATCCGGTCGACCACGTCGACACGCTCGTCGGCACCGGTTCGGGCGGCGAGATCGTCGGGGAGATCAACAATTTCCCCGGCGCATCGATGCCGTTCGGCATGGTGCAGTATTCACCGGACACCCCCTACACCTACGCCGGCTACCAGTATCAGAATTCGCGTTCCACGGGGTTCAGCATGACCCACGCCTCGGTGGGTTGCGCTGCCTTCGGCGACATTTCGATGTTGCCGACCACGACCGCAATCGGGGCGCAACCCTGGCGCGCCGCGGAGCGGATCGCCCACGACGACACCGAGGTGGGGGTGCCCGGCTATTACACGGTGCGGTTCCCGGCGACCGGGGTGACCGCCGAACTCACCGCCACCACCCGCACCGGTTTCGGCCGGTTCAGCTACCCCCGTGACGGCCGGCCGGCGTCGTTCCGGGTGCGCTCGGGCGCGTCACTCGCCGGAAACTCCCGCGCCGCCATCGAGATCGGCGCTGACAACACCACCATCACCGGTTGGGCCACCAGCGGAGGCTTCTGCGGCAAGAGCAACACCTACACCGTGTACTTCGCCATGCGGTTCAGTAGGCCGTTCAGCTCCTACGGCACCTGGGACGGCTATGCGGTGTACGCCGGTGCCCGCCGGGCGCAATCCCGGTACAGCGGGGGATACGTGGAGTTTCCGGCCGGCTCGGTGCTCGAAGTTCGGACGGCGATCTCCTACGTGAGCATCGACGGAGCCCGGGCAAACCTCGCCGCCGAGGGCGGCGCACGCTTCGACGACGTTCGCGCGGCCGCCGCGACCGAATGGAACAATGCCCTGTCGCGCATCGCAGTGGCAGGGCGGGATCCCGGTGATGTGACGACCTTTTACAGCTGCCTCTACCGGTCACTGTTGCACCCCAACACATTCAACGATGCGGACGGTCACTACCTCGGGTTCGACGGTCTCATCCATACTGTCGCCCAAGGACATACCCAATACGCCAACTTCTCCGACTGGGATACCTACCGCAGTTTGGCCGCACTGCAGGGCTTGCTCTTCCCGGAGCGCGCCGGCGACATGGCACAGTCATTGGTCAACGATGCCGAGCAGAGCGGGTCGTATCCGCGCTGGCCCCTGGCGAATTCGGCAACCGGGATGATGACGGGGGACAACGCGGTGCCGCTGATCGTGAACCTATACATGTTCGGCGGCAAGGACTTTGATGTCGACACGGCGCTGCGCTATATGGTGCGGGGCGCAACTGAGGGTGGTGTCGGGCGGGGCGGCTATGTGGAGCGCCCGGGAATCGCCACCTACCTGCAGCTGGGTTACGGGCCGCAGACGGCGGAGTTTCGCACCGACGGCCGCATCGCCGGGGCTTCGATCACGCTGGAATGGTCGGTCGACGACTTCACCATCTCCCGATTCGCCACGGCGCTCGGCGACACCGCCACCGCGGCCGAATTCCAGGGCCGGGCCCAATACTGGCAGAACCTCTTCAACCCCAGCACCCGCTATATCTCCCCGCGCAGCGCGACCGGGTTCTTCCGCTACGGACCGGGGTTTGTGGAAACACCGGATGGCTTCGGCCAGGACGGATTCGACGAGGGCAACGCCGAGCAATACCTCTGGTGGGTGCCGCACAACGTCGCCGGCCTAGTGACCGCCCTGGGCGGCCGCAAGACGGTGGTCGACCGGCTCGACCGCTTCACCAAGAAGCTCAACGTGGGCCCCAACCAGCCCTATCTGTGGGCCGGCAACGAGCCCGGCTTCGGGGTGCCGTGGCTGTACAACTATCTCGGACAACCGTGGAAGACCCAGCGCACCGTCGACCGGGTGCGCGGGCTGTTCTCGGCCACGCCCGACGGGGCGCCGGGCAACGACGATCTCGGTGCGATGGCCAGTTGGTACGTCTGGGCGGCACTCGGACTGTATCCGAGCACCCCCGGCACCTCGATCCTCACCGTCAACACCCCGCTGTTCGATCGTGCCGTAATCGCGCTTCCGGCAGGCAAATCCATCCGGATCTCCGCCCCCGGCGCATCCGCGCCCGGCCGGATGAAGTACATCAGCGGCCTGACCCTCGACGGGCGGCCCACCGACAAGACGTTTCTGCCGGAGTCGATCATCCGCACCGGCGGTGACGTCGCATTCTCGCTCGCGGCCAAGCCCGACAAGGTCTGGGGCACCGCCCCGTCCTCCGCGCCGCCGTCGTTCGGTGCGGGCAGTTCGGCGGTGACGGTCAATGTTCCGCGGCCCATCGTCACGATTGCGCCGGGGACTACGGGGACCGTCACGCTCGACGCGCAGCGGATGATCGACGGCGCCGGCGATTACACGATCACCGGCATGTCCACGGTCGGGGGGATCACCGTGGCGCCGACATCCGGGCGGTTCGCCAACGATGGCTCGGCATCGGTGAACGTGGCGATCACGGTGTCGCAGGCGGTGCCCGAGGAGTACTACCTGGTGTATCTGACCACCACGGTGGGTGAAAGTAACCGGGGTTCGGTGGTGCTCGTCGTGGTCATGGATACGGAGTCGAACGAGTAGGTAAGCCGCCGTTGCGGAGGTGCGCGACCATGGATCGATCACCCGGACAAAGCATCTCGTCACGATCTGGCCGGCCGTGTGGCTGGCGGGCCGGGCCCTGGGCCGGTGCGGGTCGCTCAGATCATCTCGTTCTTGGTGAGCCAGCGCATGATCGGCCAGCCGAGAAACACCGGGAGCCAGCAGGTAAGCACTCGATACAGCAACACCGAGGGGACTCCGATGGCCGCCGGCACCCCGAAGGCGGCCAGCCCACCGATCAGCGCCGCCTCGACGGCGCCGACGCCGCCGGGTGTGGGGGCGGCCGAGGCGAGCGTACCGCCGACCATGGTCACCACGGTCACGGTGACAAAAGTGGTCCCGCCGCCGAAGGCCTCGACGCTGGCCCATAAGGCCAATGCCGCGCCGAGTGTCGTTCCGGCACAACCCAAGAGGATAATCGCTAGGCGTCGCGGTTCGCGGGCGAGCGCGGCCAGGTCGCTCGACACCTCCTTGAGCTTGGGACGCACTTCTGTCGAGAGCCACCGCCGCAGATTGGGCACGAACAGAAACGTGCCGATAATACCCAGCGCCACACCTCCGATCAGATACAGCACGGTGGCGGTCGGGACGAAGTGGGAGAGGTCCGCCGAGGTGCCCGCGACGGCGCTGAACAAGATCAGCAACGCCAGGTGGACGATCACCTGGACCGATTGCTGCAGCGCGACCGCCGCGGTGGCGCGCAGTGCGGTCAGGCCGCTCTTCTGCAGGAAGCGGGTGCTGAGGGCGAGCCCGCCCACGCCGGCCGGGGTGGTGGTTGCGGCAAAGGTGTTGGCCACCTGGACAATCGACAGCTTCATGAAGCTCACCTGGCCGTCGGCGCAGGTCCACAATGCCGCCGCCGCGCCCACATAGGTCAGCGCCGACACCGCCAGACCCAGCAGCGCCCACGACCAGTTGGCATGTTTGAGCTGAGAGAAGAAGGTCGGCACGGTGCTGATGAACGGGTATGCGACGTAGACCAGCGCGCCGATCAGCACCAGTTGAATGAATTGGCTGCGGCTGAACCGGGTAATGGTCTGGGTTTCTATTTCATCGGCGCCGGTTTGGCGCATCACCTCCGAGCGGGCGTTGGAGATGACGGTCTTGGCGTTAGCCACCGATTCGCGGATCCGTTTGGGCACTGCGGATTTGGTGAGCCGGCGCGAGGCCGTCAGGATAGTGTCGGCGCCGAAGGCGTCGATCGCCGCCGTCACCGTGGACTGCGCGTCGTACAGCGCCGTCGTCGTCACCAGGAGCTGGGCGATGTCGGATTGCAGTTGGGCGTCGGTGGCCCCGTATTCGGCGGCGCCGAACCCACCGAACAGCACGGTGCCGTCGTCGACGGTGATGGCGTTGCAGCGGAGGTCTCCGTGGGAGATCTGGTGGTCGTGCAGGATGCGCAGCGATTTCCACACGTGGGACACCGGGGTCTGGCTTGTCCACTCGTCGAGGGGGATCCCGCGAACGGGCTGGTGCGCATACAAGGTCCAGCCGCGTTCCAGGTCGGACAACGCGATCGTCGACGTATTGGCGACGCCGGCTTGTCCGATGGCGATGGACATCAGGGCGCGATGCTCGACGGCGCGGCGCATGGAGGTCTGCAGCGGCGCGGTCTCGGAGCCGCGCAGCCGCAGCTTCCACCAGAGTTGCCGCAGCGCGCCGCCGCTGCGTTGATGCGGGCCGTACAACTCGACCGCAGCCCGGGACTCGGGATCGGTCGAGGTGGCCGACAGAACCAGTGGCCCAGGTCCGCCCGGGCGCACGACGGTGAGCATGGAGGCGACGAATCCGCGTCTGGCCAGCGCGCGGACCGCGCCGTCCAGCGGCACCTCGAGCGCGGGGGTGCCGACGACCAGGACCACCAGCGCGCCGACGAACCATCCCACCGCCAGCCCCAGCAACGACCGGGCGGGGACGATGGCGCTGATGACGAGGTGGATCGGGACGAAGGCCAGGAGCAGCGCCCACCACCAATGCCGCCAGCGGGCCGGCAGCCATGGGCCCGAGACGGTGAGCACCGCCGCGAGCATCGCGATCCAGCGTGGGTCATCGAGGAACTGGGCGGGCAGCGTGGTGAGCTTGTCGGACAGGTCGAAATGCCAACGAGGTGCCGCGATGCGGTTGCTGTTGATGGACAACGGCAGAAAGGCCATGAGGGCGGCGGCCGCATACGCACCGAGCAGCTTCCATTGGCGGGACACGATCAGGCCGATGAGGATCATGAACGGCAACGCCAGAATCGCGATGCCGTAGATCAGATACACCAGATCGGACTGGGCGGGCGACAGGACGCCGACGATCTCGGAGATGGATTTCTCCAGCGCGATCCACTGGGGGCGGGTGAACAGTGAACTTGCGATCACCGCGGGCAGGAAGACCGCCGCCAGGGTGAGCCGGATGATGTCGTTGGTGCGCCGGATTACCGGGGGCAGCAAGCTGCCGGAAACGGTGATGTCACGCCCGTCAACTCGCATGTTGTTTCCGACGATCCTTCGGATCTGGTTTCGCGCCGCGCTGTCCGCCGTGCTTGCCGTGCTGGTCGTGCCTGTCCTGTCGACAACTTAACCATTGCGGATAAGACGGCCGATGTCGGCTCGCGCCGGGGCGCCAGGCCGGGTTCTGGCCCCCACCGAGCATGCGTGGTGGGGTGCTCACCGAGCCGACCTGGCGTGTGGTCACAGCGGTCTCACGAGTATGAGGTTTGCTCATCTCCTCGAAAATTCAAGGGGACCAGGAGCTGCTGGTCATCGGCGTCCACTTGCGTTTGCGCCACGCCGCGTCTTCTCTCTCTCTTGTGGCGGGTGTTCGGGGATGTCTCACGTCAGCACCGGGACGGCCGCCATGCGGCCGTATCGAGTGTGCAGTTGCGGCTTTGAGGGTGCATGGAGGGCGAAGTATTCGCGATCGGGCCGCCGTGACGGCACAGTCGGCGCCCTCAGTGCACGCTCGGTGCCCTCAGTGCACAGTCGACGCCCTCAGTCTGTTCAAACCTTGCTTGCCCATTCAAAGTTGGCCAAGAGGGCCTGGTTAACCTCCGGATAGTGGGCGTGACATTACGGTCATTTTGAGTCCGTATCGGGGTACGACGCCGCCGCGTCCGGTTGCGGTTGAGGGCATTCCGGGTAGGCCGGGCATGGCTGCGGGTGCGGCGTCGCTGGTGGGCAGGGTGGTCAGGGGGGTGGCGGCCTGGAAGGTTTTGGCGGCGACGGTGGTTTGGGGTGTGGCCCAGGAGGGGGGCACTGATAGTTGGCCGATCGAACCGGCGCTGCGTGCGGCGGCCGAGACTTGTCCGCCCAGGACGCCACCGGCACGCATGGTTGCCCCGGA
>NZ_MWQA01000001.1:4044351-4048370 GCF_002086915.1 Mycobacterium persicum
CAACAACGGCGCCGCGTTTGCGGCGCCGTCCCTGGGCGGCGGCCCGCGGCCGGGGATGAGCCGGGTTCGACCCGACAGCGCTGACGTCACCTGTAGTCACTGAGTTGTGCGGAATTCGAGGCATAACAGAACCCTTCTCATTTCGGATGCAAATTCGTGCAGATACGCGAACTAACTGAATGCCAGCCCGAAGTCGGAAATGCCGACATCACAAAGCAGAAACACAGAGCACAATCACCCCGCAAGATATCTAGAACGTGCCGTCAAACAGGATCACCAACTATGCAGCACGACGAAGCTAGCCACGAACTGCCACGTCAAGACTCTGCTATCCGAAAATTACTGTGACGCGCGCAGCGCGGGGATCTAACCGTGCAGCCAAGACATGTCTTCTAACTGCTAGATGCTCGCATAAGCCCTCCTCATGAGGCCGCATATCTAGCGCGGACAACACTAGAAGAGATTCGCCTCGCCCGCTAATCACTACTTTTGATGGGTCTATAACCGCCGCTTATTAGCTCTAGATTTTCTTGCGACCAGAGCACCGTCCGACGCATGGGGCATCGCTAGAGGCCTGCCTATCGGGGTTGGGCCGGGGTCCGCTCTCGGGACCTGATGACAATGTGAGCCGGACAAGATTGAACAAACCCGCTATCCCGGTCCCAGTGTTGAGCAAACCCGAGTCGAGCCGGCTGTAGCGTCGCGGCCTGGGCCGCCTCGAACGCGCTCACTGTCGCCCGCGGATGGCCAGCCACCATCGCAGCGTGCGTGGCCGCACACTCAGCCACCCGCGTAGGGCCCGGCCGCGGCCTCCATTGCCGACGCTGCAGCGACTAGGAAATATTTAGCCAGAAAAGCTGATTCCGGGACTCGACCGCATTACGCCGACGCGCCTGACCCAGAGTTCAGAAACCTCACAACAGCACCGCCGCAGTCGTCATCACGATCGACGGTCGCCGTTTCTTGGTTCTGATCGGACTGATCGGCCAACACCGAGGTCGGCCGGGTAACAAAGAGCGAGCGCGAGCTCCGCCCAATCCAGGCGATCCGCCCGTGTGCTACATAAAACGCCGAACACATCGCCAGTAACAAGGAGGCCAGCAGCTACTTGTGTTTGACGATGACGACTACCAAGTACAAAGGCCTGTGAGTTTGATAGCAGAGAATAACCACGTCGCCGAGCGAACACTTGCAAATCTGCCTAACCAATTTGGAAAAGGAATATTATCCGCTGGACTTGAACAGGGGCAAAGAGAATCGCCAGGAGTTACCCTACTTTGAGTTAGCCACGTTCCCTTTGGCAACCTCGATACTGCTCATTTTCGTTTACAAACAAGGAAGATGCCATGGTGGATGACATCCGATACGCATACTTCGGAAGAGCGTTTCTGAATATATCGGAAATGGCGAGACAGCTTACCTGATTCAGATATGAGTGAACTTCGCGAGGATTTCAGGACAATTTCTGAATGTCTGGATCGATCCCGGGAAGTCGAGGACAGCGACAACCGACCTAGGTATTTCGCCAGGGTATCGCCGTTGTTGAATACGGGCCTGGTGAACCTGACTCGCCGTACGCCTTGCATCCTCGGGTACTGCGCGAAAGGCGTCAGCCCCACTTAAAGTGCGCGGAAACGGAAGCTCACGAGCTTCGAGCCTCATGCATACGCGCACTCGTTGATTCAGCAGACACTTCGTTCAATTGAGCAGCCGTTCGCACATTGATGTACTTCGATTATGGACTGCCTCGGCGTTCCGGCCGGCAGAAAAGACACTATCGACCCGTGGCAGAAGAGTTTAATAGCCCAGCGCTCTGCCAGCACTGGGCTATGTGGACGTTGGCTAATCTAACGAGCGGGCACCGGAGAAGGCGCGACTGAAGACGGTGCATGATTGGGCGCACCGTGTCCGCCGTGGCCTGCGTTCGGTATTTCCATCACCATTGCCGGGTATTCACGCTGACGATAGTGGGGCGAGCTAGCGTCCTTGGTATAAACAGCAAACCCAAATCCCGCAAAGAATATTCCGGCGACGATGAACAATGTCCCAGCGACGACAGCCACCCACGCCGCGGCCTTGAAAACCTTCGGGGTGTCCGACCGTGGTGTGACCTTTGGTGGCGCGGGTGCTACTGCCTCGGGAGTTTCATTCGTGCCAGTTTCAGATGTGTCATTCACGCATAGCATCCTAATGACACAACCTGTAAAAGTCGCTGGCAATGTGCGACGTAAATGCTGTCAGCAAGCAGGCTTAGCGGCGATATTTCGGTTGACCGCCGAGGCGGCCTGAGGGCTTCGAATTGGTTCGCGATCTTGATTTTTGGAGTCCGTTTGGCCGCGTTTTCCGACCAGTGCGTTTTGCCGTATTCCCGTTGCTCGGATTGTCCTGTCGCAGCTCTTGCACTTTGACCGCGGAATAGACATAAGGTCTGGGTTGTGGCCCGCTGTTTGCGGGTGGCGCGGAATCGTATCCGGGCCGAATGCTTACGGTTCATCAATCCGCAACCGCCACGCTTGACCTGTTTGAGCAGCCGGGGGTAGCCCGGGTGCGGACGTTGGTGATGCCATGGCCAGGAAAATGTTGCTTTCGAGCCACCAGCGGTCGACGTGCGCGACAACGCGCTTTGCGAAACGACGATCGGCCTTATGCAAGACCGGGTGCGTGGGCGGCGGTTATCCCGCCTCGACCGACGCTTGCCCGCCGACGTGGAGGCCCACTACTACGCTCAACAGCCGACCGGTCAGCACACCGGTCACACGTCACCAGATGTGCATAAGACTCGGAATGTCCAGCTAGCCTCCGGATAGTGGGCGTGACATTACGGTCATTTTGAGTCCGTATCGGGGTACGACGCCGCCGCGTCCGGTTGCGGTTGAGGGCATTCCGGGTAGGCCGGGCATGGCTGCGGGTGCGGCGTCGCTGGTGGGCAGGGTGGTCAGGGGGGTGGCGGCCTGGAAGGTTTTGGCGGCGACGGTGGTTTGGGGTGTGGCCCAGGAGGGGGGCACTGATAGTTGGCCGATCGAACCGGCGCTGCGTGCGGCGGCCGAGACTTGTCCGCCCAGGACGCCACCGGCACGCATGGTTGCCCCGGAGAGTGATTTGGCGATGGAGTTCAGCGGGGCCAGCAGGGCCGGAGCGACTTTGGGTACGGTTTCTGCCACCGGTTGTGCCACACCGGAAATCAAGCCGAGGCTTTTTTCGGTGTTGATGATCCCGTTGGCCATGCCGCTGACGCCGGTCACCGAACCCATCGTGGAGTACCAGGCGAACAGGGCATCCAGGGCGGTGAAGTCGTCTTTGAGGATCTTGGGCAGTTTCAAGGTGTTGACGAAGACGCCTAATTCGTAGAGCGGCAACCCGATTTCGGGCAAGCCGACGGCGGTCAATGCCTTTCCGATGTCTTCGAGCAGCTTTCCGATCCAGTTGCCCTTGTTGTTTGGGTTGGGGGCTTTGGTGGCGGCGTGGGCGACCGCGGCGTGTTGAGCGCTGCGCCCGCCGGGGTTGGTGTTGGGTTGCGGGGAGGCAAACGGGGTCAGTTTCCATGCTGCTGCCGAGGCGGTGGTGTAGTCCTCCATTGCGGTGGCGTCTTGGGCCCACATCTGCATGTATTGGGCTTCGGTGGTGGCGATCGCGGCGGTGTTTTGGCCGAAGAAGTTGGTTGCGATTAGCGCGAGCAGCTGGGCGCGGTTGGCGGCGATCACCGGCGGGGGCACCGTCATCGCGAAGGCCTGCTCGAAGGCGGTGGCGGCGGCGGTTGCCTGGGCCGCGGTGTGCCGGGCTTGCTCGGCGGTGACGGTGAGCCAATCCACATAGGGAATGACGGCGGCGGCCATCGACATCGACGACGGACCCGTCCACTGCATGGTGGTCAGGTCGGTGACCACCGATCGGTACATGCTGGCCGCGGAGTGCAGTTCGGCGGCCAGCAGTTGCCAGCTGGCCGCGGCGGTGCGCAGCGAACCCGAGCCTGCACCGGTATACATCCGGGCCGAATTGACCTCTGGCGGTAACAGCGCAAA
>NZ_MWQA01000001.1:4048470-4121164 GCF_002086915.1 Mycobacterium persicum
GCTTGCTCGGCGGTGACGGTGAGCCAATCCACATAGGGAATGACGGCGGCGGCCATCGACATCGACGACGGACCCGTCCACTGCATGGTGGTCAGGTCGGTGACCACCGATCGGTACATGCTGGCCGCGGAGTGCAGTTCGGCGGCCAGCAGTTGCCAGCTGGCCGCGGCGGTGCGCAGCGAACCCGAGCCTGCACCGGTATACATCCGGGCCGAATTGACCTCTGGCGGTAACAGCGCAAAATCAAACACGATGGCTCCTGGCCTTGCTGGTGGTGAATGATGGGAAACCGCCGCCTGCTTGCCAGCAGTGACGAACTGATCCGGTACCGCCGACCCGCCAGACCGTCCCGCGGGGTCGTCGGGACCAATGCCGGTGATGTATGCGCACGCCCTCCGGCGGCACCGTCAGAACCGGACATGTTGCTACGGAGCGACTTTGAGTGCGCCAGACCGGACCAGCGCTTGAGCAAGCCCGATCTTTTCGTCGTCGGTCAGCCCGCCGGGCAATTCCCGGACGTAGAAGGCGCCCGTGGCGATGATGAATTGCAATGCGGCACAGGCCATATCGTTGACCGACAAGACGGCGGTGCCGTCGGTGCGACACAGCGCGACGTAGCCGTCGCTGCGAGCCAAGGTAAGCCGGCCCGCGCGGTCGTCGACAAGCATTCGTCGATTAACGGTGATAAAGCAGATGTCATGCCAGACATCGGGGAGCGGTTGTCCGAACAATGCTTCATAGCGCTCGCGGAAATCGGTGAACGTGGATTTCTTGCGTGTTCGCCGGCGGGGCCGCGAAATTCCTGGGCGTCGCTTTTCGGCAGCCGCGCCGAACTGCCCGTCGTATCCAGGGCCGGAGTGGACTGTCGGAGCATGGCTAAGGTAATGGCCGAAGTAGCGATGCCCGTAATCCGCGTATTGGTTGGTGAACAAGATAAATGCGTGCCAGGCGGCGTCGACCATCTCTGAATACATGCCGATGACCATGTCGTGGCTCAGCTCAGACAAAACCAGATACTTCTTGACCTCGGTGAAAAGCTCCTGGGCCTGAGCGCGGGTCTCGACTACCCGGTCGCTAAGCATCCGATCAAGCACATACGGCGCCTCGAAAGCCAACGCCTCACGAAGATGAGCGTCGAGCACTTCCGTGTCCGAATCATTGCTTTCAGCAGCTGTGATACCAGAGGTACCGGTAAGGGAGGGGGCTCTATCGACAATGGCCACCATAACCTCGCCCGCTTTCTTGCCGAGCCGGACAATCGGGACTGTGCCGCTGACGTCTCCGGGTGGTCGAACGCATATGAAATGCCGATCTGCCTGTCTACCGTTAGTTGTCAGGGTTATACGGGTCGCCAGCCGCATACGCGGTTGCAAAGTCGAGGTCCGACTGCTCTTCGGAATTGGGGTCGTCAGGCCGGTATTCGTTGTTGTTTGCTTGCCATTGCGCGATGGTGTTTGTACCTGAACTGTCGTCGTCGGATTCGCTCGAGCTGTAGTAGTAGTCGTCGTCATACCCGCCTGCGGCGCCTGTGCTGGACGTAACTTGCGTCCCGGTTGGCTGGTCGTCACCCGGGATCAAATTTGTCTGCGTATCTGTGGGAAGCTCATTGCCGCCGCCGGAACTGATGGTTGCGGTGGTGTTGTCTTGGGTAGTAGCCGTCGTGTCAGTCGAATTGCTCGACGACCCAGCGCCACTGAGGCTGCCACCAGAAGTGTCGTTGGTGTTGCTCGTGCAGCTGTCGAGCTTGAAGCCGCCGTGGGAGGTCAGCGTGATATTGAGTCGCCCCACATTGACACCGAAGCCGTTGGCGGTGGTCGGGGTGGTCACGTCGACGATGCCGGCGATGCCGCTTGTCAGTGTTAGCGCTCCCAGTGCAGCGCCGGCGGCAAGCCTGCCTCGCCGCGACTTGCCGATCCCGCCTTTAGCACGAGCCGAACCGGATTCGGCATCGTCGGCGTTGCTTTCAGGTTTGGCGGGATGAGTCGGCTTCGGCATGGTCGGGCGGTCCTTTCTTCGGTACTGCTGTTGAGCGATGTCTTTGAGGTGCGCCGGTCATGGCGTCGCCGGTGTGGTCAGTCGAGAGCTGTTGTCGGGCATGGTTTCAGCGCTGCTGCAGTGGCATCGGCGAGGCCTGTCCGGGCGCACCGATACCGGACTGCGAAACAGGCCTTCGGCGGCTGCGGCCACGCGCTGTCTGCCGGGGGCGCTCAGCCCGGCTGCGGTCCAAACGAAATGGGTTCGGCTGCAACGGAAACCATGTGGTTCGATCGCCGGGCCTTGCGGCGGCATAGGCTGCCACCGACCGTGCGTTCAACGACTCCACCGCTGGCGCGGCGTCCGCTAGCCCTTCGGGAATTACCTACCGCGTCACTGCTGACATCCCTTCGGGCTGATCTGAAACTCCGCAACTGCCTCGGCTTTCGCTACACGCTCGGGCGCGACACATACGGGCGTACTGTAACGGATACATCTGTATCGGAAATGGTTGCAGAAGTCAACCGTGTGATCAACCTGTGGATGACTTTCGCCTTCGACTGCCCGGCGAGCGTGACGATCATTCGGGTGTGACCGCTTGTCACCGCCGCGCACCTGGCGCCGCGGGCGGGTGTGTGCCCTGAGCCATCAGGAGTCGGCCGACGAACGCCGCCGACACGACCCGTCGCGGCAACCGATGGCTGACCAGCGCGTTGGGCGCCGCCACGATGGTCGCGTCCCGCACAAGGCATCACCTACTTCGGCGCCCGATATCAGCTTCTGGCGCCCCGGCTCGGGAAGACCAAGCCATTGTCGCCATCCAATACTCAATCCTGACCGCGGGATGGCACGTGCTCGCCGACGATGTCGACTACGCCGATCTTGGCGGTGACTACTTCGCGCGGCTAGATCCCGAACGCGCCATGCGCCGCATCGTCCGCCAAGCCAACGCGCTCGGATTCACCGTCCTCGTCGAACCGGTCCATGTTTCCATGGCTAACTCGAGCACTTCGATGGTGCGCAAGCGGTGGTTTGGTCAACTCGGGCCTGCACAACACGTCGATAGTTTCGGGCAGGGAGCCAGTAAGTCCTGTGAACGAATTGCCGACCGCGTTGACCGATAGCGGGATGCCGGCTTCGGGGAGTCGCTGGATTCGTGTGCGGCATCGCGGTTGATGGTGTCATCGAGGGAGGCGACCTGGCGAAGCTACCCGTTGGCGCAATGGCGATTAGGGTCAGTCATATCCCGTCGCGCGATCTTGGGTGCAAGATGTCCGGTGGCGACGCCAGGATCGTGTCGCGCTATCGAGGGTGTCGAGCCTCACCGAGACGCCCAGAGCGTGCTGACCGGTAGGGCCGCAAGGTTGGGGCCGAACGGCGTGGCTTCCGGTGCCGCGGTGAGCAGCACGCCGAACTGAAAACGATCGCCGAGCCTGTCGGCCAGATAGCGCAGACCGCGAAGATCCTCCGCTCGTGGGGTGCTGGTCGCCTTGACTTCGATGCCGCAGATCCGGCCGTCGGGGTGTTCGAGCACCAGATCGACTTCGGCGCCGCCGCGGTCGCGAAAATGCCACAGACTGGCCGGCTCGGCGGACCAGGTGAGCTGCTTGCGAATCTCGTTGGCCACGAACGTCTCGAGAAGCGGGCCGAGGTGACCACCTGGACGATCCAGCGTCGCGCTGGTAGCACCGAGCAGGTGGCATGCCAGGCCACTGTCCGACACGACAAGCTTCGGTCTGCGGATCACCTTGCGGGTCAGGTTGGTCGACCAGGCCGGCACCCGATGGATCAGGAAGGCCGCTTCCAGCAAGGCCAGATAGCCGTCGGTGGTGCGGGCCGGAATCGACAGTTCGTTCGCCAGCGCGCTGACGTTGAGTTCGGCGCCAGTCCGCGTCGCGCAGAGCCGAAGTAATCGTGGAACTTCGGCAAGCCGCTCAATTGCGGAGAGCTCGCGGATGACCGACTGCGCCGCAGTGGTCAGATAGTTGTCGAACCACGCACGGCGTCTCGACGGCGTGCGGGCAATGATCTCTGGGAAGCCTCCGGTGGCGATGCGCTCGACCAGATCGGCGCGCCGCAAATCGGAGCTGTGGATCAGTTCGCGAGGTGCGCTGAACAGCAGATCGACGAAGTTGTCGGCGAATCCGGCGAGTTCACCCTGCGAGAACGGCCAGAGTTCGATGATCTCGACTCGGCCGACCAACGCGTCGGCCATGTCGGGGGCAGAAAGCAGCCGCGCCGAACCGGTAAGCAGGAAGCGGCCGGGTCGGCGATCGTGATCAACCTCGGCCTTGATCGCCCGGAACAGTCCCGGTTCCAGTTGTGACTCGTCGATCACGAGCGTGTCCACCGGCCGGGAGACAAATGCGCGCGGATCGTGGCGGGCAGCATCGCGGTTGGCGGCGTCGTCGAGGGAGACGACCTGGCTTGACCCTGGGTAGTTAAGTCGCGCAACAAGGGTCGTCTTCCCGACCTGGCGTGCGCCATTGACGACGACGACCGGCGTGTCGGCCAGCGCGGCTAGCACCATGGGTGCGATCGCGCGGTCGACTACGGACATGTGGACAGCATACGCTGCGGATCTGCCTAGTCATCTATTGCGAATCCGTCCAGTAGGTTGTTGCGGATTTGTCACACCGGGCAATGCGGATCCGTCCGGCCTGCATATGCGCCCCGCGCCATGGGACGTAGGTAGCAACCGGGCGAACACACGGCAGCGAAGCCGGGCGACACCGAGGCACACCACAATTCACCTCCACGACGACACAAAGCCGATATCCAGCCGCTCGCTCCGCTGGTACCCCGACCACGTCGGCGCACCGGCGGCTGCACCCGGTAGATGCCGAGCGCCGCGGCCACCACACGATAGCGCTGCGTTGGCCACTGGATCTCGGATGCGATCTGTTCCAACACATCTCGGTCACGATCGAGCACTCGGTCCACGATCGACACCGCCGGTCGCGCACCGCTCTTGTCGCCGTTGCAGCGCGCGCACGCCAACACCAGGTTGGCCGGGCCGTCGATGCCGACCGGCGACCACGGCAGCACGTGATCGACCGGATTGTTGGCCGGCAGATGCGTGCCGCAATAGAAGCAGTGCGGACCGTAGGCGTCCCGGAACGGTCCGCGCACCGGGGCGAGTCGGTGCGTTCACGTCCGAACAGATGGCCAGCCACGTCGGGACGTCCTGGATTCCCAACACGATCCGATCATCAGCAGAGGTTTGGACGAGCTGCTCGAGGAGGCCGGGTTTGTGGTGGAGCCGGTCACTGAACGGCAGGCCCGGCTTGCGTGCCAGGCCTACGCAGATTTCGGCAAAGGCAGCGGCCACCCGGCCGGATTGAACTTCGGCGATTGCCCGTCCTATGCACTGGCCACCGACCTGCGCGAGCCACTGTTATGGAAAGGATGGAAAGGCAACGACTTTGGGCACACTGGCGTCCGATCATCGCCGGGCATAACGCATGGTGCACCAGAGCGATGACCAGTCTGACGAAAGTGATGCACGCCAGCCCAGCTCAGTCGACGAACAGTGCCAACGACGCCGTGTAGCCATGTAACGCATTGCGCCCGAACACCGGACCGATCTCCCCGGCGGCGAAGAACCCGGCCAGCGGAATCCCGCCCAGCAGGTCTTCGATCGTCGACGCGTCATGGTCGGCCACCCCGAACATCCGCCGCCCCCGCCCGTTGCAGGTGAACAGCAGCGCACCCGCCGGACGCCCACCCAGCTCCGCCGCCGCCCGCTCCACGGCCAGGTGCAGGTCCTTGTCCGCCGACGCCGCGTCACGCACCTGGAACTGCACGGTCGTGCCGACCTCGACAACATCGCCGATCTCGATGGCTCCGGTCGAAGGGTCGGCGCCCAGTAGCCCGCGGATCAAGAAGTCGCCCTGCCCCGGAGCCGCCAGGTGTTCGTCGACCACGATGCCGATCTGCAGGCCACGGCTGACTAACTCCTGCTCGTGCAAGGGCAGATCCTCGACGATCTCGCGCAGGCGCACCAGCGGCGGACGGCCACCCAGCTCGGTGATCGCCGCCCCGTCCGCGCCGGTGACTATGTAGGGGCGGCCGATCGGCCGGCAGCCCTGCGACACGATCGGTATCCCGTGCACCCCGGGTAGGCGCACCCCGACGAGCCCCGAGCTGAACACACCACCGTCGCGGAACAGCCGGGTGCCGCCCGGGCCGCGTCCACCGCTGGCCAGACCGCCCACCACGGTCGTCCCCGGCAGGTCGCTGTTGAGGTGCTCGATGAGCAGACTCGACGGGAAGGTGTACGGGTCGGGCAGCAGCAGGTGCAGATCATGTGCGGTCCGGTCGAACCGGTAACCGGTAAGCAGTCCGCCCGAGCCGGCGCGGACGAAGTCCAGCTGGAACGTTTCGGCGGCCAGGCCCGACGCCAGCCACACCGCCACCGCCGGCCGGTCCTCTATCTCACGCCGGCCGGCGACAACCGCCTGGGCGACACAACCGATCAGCGCGGGCGACCCGACGATGCCCAGCACCGCGTTGAGAACGTCCGCCGCCTGATCGGAGTGCGACCGCGATCCGAGCAGCACAGCCAGCGACGGCGCCTCACCCGCAAGCGCATCGCACGCCTGCGTGGCCGCCGCCACCGCCGCCTGCCGCGCATCGGGCGCGGTGGAGAAGCCGACTCCGATCCGCACCCTTCCATCATGCGCCGCCCGGCGCCTATTTCCGCCGGAATCGCCGGCCGGTTCTGCAGAGGCGTGGCGTCACCGCATCCGCACTACTGTCCCAACGCGGCGCGCAGCCGGTTGGCGTCCATGGCGCCGGCACGTGCCGCGGCGGGGAAGCTGTCGAGAAGTTTGATCAGATCGCTCCGTCGGGTGGGGTCGTCGGCGGCCTGCCGCGGGGTGCGCCCGGCGAGTGCCGGGATGGGCTGGTCAAGCCACTTGGTTTCGTAGTCGCGGACGAACTCCTCGAGTGCCGCGGCCACCTCGGGCCCATCGGGCTCTCTTTCCTCGGTAGCCGGGAGCTGCTTGGCGAGCTCGGCCAGCTCGCGGGTATCGCCCAACGGGCGGCGCGAGTCCTCCAGCACGCTCATCGCCGGATCCAGGGCGGCCACCGTGGCCAGCACCCGGTCCATCCGCTTGTCGCTGTTGGACGCTACCCGCAGCGTGTCGGCGTCGAGCACCAGGGTCGCCCGGATCCGTTGCGTCCCATCGTCGTTGACGTACTCGTGCCATCGCGGCGGCGGTTCGCCTTCGACCCGGTCGTAGGTGTTGTCAAGCGCGGCCTGGATCGCGGCACGGTCGCCGATGCGCACGGTGGCCTCACAGAACGCCAGCGGATCACCCTCGGTGTTGGTCAGCGTCGGCGGCGCAAACCGGCGGCTCAGGTAGGCCACCAGCGTCACCGCGTCGGGTTCGGTGTCAAGCAGTTCGCTCAGCGGGTAGCGCTCGTGCAGCGCGACCGGTTCCACGCCGCCGAAAAATCGCATGGTGTCACCGGCAGGCAGCACCCGCGCGCACACCAGCTGCCCCGTCTTCAGCTGGCGGCTGGCCGCCTGCTCCCGCACCTCATGGGTGTCGCCGATGCGCAGGTCGCGCACGGTGACGCTGTGGCCGCGTTGCACCCGCTCCACCTCAAACACCGACCGCTGCACCAACAACCACTGCTGCGCCAGCAGTCGCTCGTCGTCGGGCAGCAACGACCCGCGGATTTCGAGGAACTCCTCGAACGCCCCGCCCTCGAACAGCACCGCGTCGATCACCAGCGGATCGCCCAGCGCGGTGGTCAGCGCGTCCGGATCATCGCCGGCATGGCGGGAGCGTTCGTAGGCCACGTCGATCAACAGGTCGTTCCAGCCGCTCACCAGCGCATGTTGGATGGCCTTCGCGTACAACCAGCGCGCCCGGTCGTCCAGCGGCAGCTGCTCACGCCCGAGATGGCATTTCTTGTACTTGCGCCCAGACCCGCACCAGCACACGTCATTTCGGCCGACGTCACGGCGCGGCTCGGCCTGGTACTGCTCCAGCAGCTCCACCAGCGGGTAGTCCGGCTCGGCGCCCGCCCGGCGCAGCAACGCCAACCCGCGCTCGACGTCACCGCGATCGGAGGCGATCCGAGCCAGATCGAACAACGGCAACGGCCAATCCGGATCCATCGACTCGGCGGCCAGCAGTTCACGTTCGGCCGCCGCAATGTCGCCGATGCGCTCCAGCGCCACCGCCCGTAGCCACCGACACGCCACCCGCGCCGCGCGGGGCACCTTCGACTCCAGCACCTCGGCGAACAAGACCAGCGCGGCCGTCCCGACGCTTTCGTCGCCGACCGTCTCGGCCACCAGCAGCTCGGCCAGCAGCGGATCAGCGAGTGCGGCACCCAACGCGCCGACGAGATCCATGTCGGGTGCTGTCGCGCCGTGGGTGGCCGCGGCCAACGCTTCCTGCGGCGCCATGCCCGCGTCGAGCAGCTCTGCGATCTGGTCGTGCAACTTGACCAGCACGTACAACGCGACCGCCTCATTGGGGTCGAGTTCATGACGTTCGGCCAGCGCTTGGCACCCTAGCTTGAAACGCCAAGCGCTAAAATCGAATCCGCCCGGTGCAAGCCAATCGCGCTGGCGCGCGAGACCATAGTCGTCGACGATCTCGGACAACGGCGGCAGCGGCTCGGTGAACAGCGTCGGATCTTCGGCGCACACCGTCCACACCGCGGCGTCGAAGTACGTCGGCTCCTGGGCGTGGAGCGTCGCGGCTAGCCGCGCACCCACTCCTTCGGCCGACGCGACCTCAGTGACCCGCTCGACCACCAACCCTTTCTCGGTCAGCCGCATCCCCACCAGGTCGCCCTCGGCCACCCCCAATGCCACCAACGTGCCCGGCGCCAGGAGCAGCACCCCGTGCGGGTCGACCGCCTCGTCCGGAATGCCCCGCTGCTCGAGCAACTCGTCATCGAACCCGGCCAGCATGACCTGCGTCGGTGAACCGTCGGCGAGCCGCTGGTACTGCGCGTGCTCGCAGAGCTCGGTGATGGGGTCCAGATCCGGGGCCACAGTCAGCAGGTCGTCGGCCAGCTCGTCCGCTTTGACCCGGTGCGTGAACACCCGTCCGGCCAGCACGGCCGGCAGCCACACCCACCTCTCGTCGACCAACTGTCTTGCTGGACACTGTATTTCGTCGAGAACCTGAGCCAGCACGGCATCCGCATCGGCCACGCCGTCGTCCCGTAGCCGCGCTGCGATGTCGTCGGCGTCCAACGGGCCGTGTTCGGTCAAGATTCTTGCCAGGGTCTCGGACCCGGTGAAGGCATCGGTCACGGCGACCACCCTATGCGCCGGCGAGCGGCGCCTCGAGAGCCCCGCCGGCTTGCTTCGGGTTGTCGGTCGGCTCAAAGTCGGCCGCATCATGGCATCATGGCATCGTGATGCAGTGATGTAGGCTTGGGTGTGCGTACCACCATTGATCTGCCCGACGACCTGCACAAACAGGCGCTGGCTATCGCCCGGGACACCCGCCGCACCTTGAGTGAAACCGTTGCCGACCTCATGCGACGCGGCCTGGGAGCCGGCCGTACCGCCGCGATCTCCACCGATCCCAGGACCGGGTTGCCACTGGTGAGCGTCGGCAAAGTCGTGACCTCCGAGGACGTGCGCTCGTTGGAGGATGAGGCGTGATCGCGCTGCTGGACGCGAACGTGCTGATCGCGCTGGTGGTCGCCGAGCACGTGCATCACGACGCCGCCGCGGCATGGCTGTCCACGCGTGACGCCGGTTTCGCGACGTGCCCCATCACGCAGGGAAGTCTGGTTCGATTCTTGCTGCGGACGGGTCAATCCGCGGCAGCGGCACGGGAGGTGGTCAGCGCCGTCGAAACCGCAAAGCGCCACAAGTTCTGGCCCGACAGCGTCTCTTTCGCCGATGTCGAGAGCGGCGGCGTGGTCGGCCACCGACAGGTGACCGATGCTTACCTGGCTCAGCTGGCCCGAAGCCGCAACGGGCAGTTGGCGACTCTCGATAGCGGACTGGCGCACTTGCACAGTGACGTCGCGGTCCTCGTACCGACGGCCTGCTGATACCCGGCCAACCGGCGTGGCCCGACCCGGACCGACGAGTTGGATACCTGCCCGTAGGGTCGGTGTTGACGGGAGGAAGTGAGCATGGCCAAAACCGCCAGAACCGATAACGACAGCTGGGAGATCACCGAGAGCGTCGGCGCGACGGCGCTGGGTGTGGCGGCGGCCCGCGCGGCCGAAACCGAGAGCGCCAATCCGCTGATCAGCGATCCGTTCGCGCGGATTTTCCTCGACGCGGCCGGCGACGGCGTGTGGAACTGGTATTCGGGGTCGCAGCTGCCCGCCGAAGTCCTTGAAGCCGAGCCCGAGGTGTCGCTGCGAATGCAGGCAATGACCAACTATATGGCTTGCCGCACAGCATTTTTCGACACTTTCTTCCTGGACGCGACCCGAGCGGGCATCGGTCAGGCAGTGATTCTGGCGACCGGCCTGGACTCGCGGTGCTGGCGGTTGCCGTGGCCCGACGGGACCACGGTCTACGAACTCGACCAGCCCAAGGTGCTGGAGTTCAAAACGGCGACGCTACGCGAGCACGGGGTCGAGCCGACCTGCCGGCGCGTCGGCGTCCCGGTGGACCTGCGTCAAGACTGGCCGAAGGCGTTGCAGCAGGCCGGTTTCGACGCGTCCGCACCGAGCGCATGGTCAGCCGAGGGACTCATGCCGTATCTGCCGGCGGTAGCCCAGGATCTGCTGTTCAACCGCGTTGACGGCCTCTCCGTCGCCGGTAGCCGGATTGCTGTCGAGGCGCTCGGACCCGACTTTATGGACCCCGAATTCCGCGCCAAGCGGCGCGAGCGGATGGACCGTGTTCGCGCGCTGATGGCCAAGGTCGACCCGCAGCGCGAGGTGCCCAGTACGGACGAGCTGTGGTACTTCGAGGAGCGCGACGACGTCGGCGACTGGCTGCGCCGCCACGGCTGGGAGGTGACGGTGACGCCGTCGGCGCAGCTGATGGCCGGCTACGACCGCAACCCGCCGAAGGAGGCCCAAGACAGCGCGCCGCGGAATATGTTCGTGTCCGCGGTGCGGGCCGGCGCCTAGCGCAATATGCACCGAACACCGGCCCGCCGATTACCTCGGTTTGGTTTCGAACCGGCTGATGAGGTGATTGGGTAGAGCGGTGACTACGGCGAATACGCCGGATACCGGCGCACGGCAGGACGCGAACTTGGCCCTGGCGACCTGGGTCTCGACCGTCAACTTCTGGGCATGGAACATGATCGGCCCGCTGTCAACGACCTACGCCGAACACTTGCGGCTGTCGAGCGCGCAAGCCTCGCTGCTGGTGGCGACGCCCATTTTGGTCGGGGCACTGGGCCGGATCGTCATCGGCTCGCTGACCGACCGGTTCGGCGGTCGCGCGATGTTCATCGCGATCTCGCTGGCGACGATCGCGCCGGTGCTGGCCGTGGGTCTTGCCGGCAAGTCGGGTTCCTACCCATTGCTGTTGGTGTTCGGGTTTTTCCTCGGGATCGCGGGCACGGTTTTTGCCGTCGGGATCCCGTTCGTCAACGCGTGGTACCCGCCCGCCCGCCGTGGGTTCGCCACCGGGGTATTCGGCATGGGCATGGTGGGCACCGCGTTGTCCGCCTTCTTCACACCCCGATTCGTGCGCTGGTTCGGCCTGTTCAACACGCACGCCGTCATCGCCGTCGTGCTGGCGCTCACCGCTGCGGCGTGTGTGCTGGTGATGCGCAACTCGCCGGATTTCACACCGAACACCGGCCCGGTGCTGCCGAAGCTGATCGCCGCCGCGAAGCTCCGGGTGACCTGGGAGATGTCGTTCCTGTACGCCATCGTGTTCGGTGGTTTCGTCGCGTTCGCCAACTACCTGCCCACCTACATCAAGACCATCTACGGTTTCTCCGCCGTCGACGCGGGTGCCCGCACGGCCGGCTTCGCCGTGGCTGCCGTGCTGGCCCGGCCATTCGGCGGCGCGCTCGCCGACCGCATCGCGCCCAAGTACGTCGTCCTCGGGTCGCTGGCAGGTACCGCGGCGCTGGCGTTCATCGCGGCGTTCAAGCCGCCGCCCGACGTGTTCTCGGCGCTGACGTTCATCACGCTGGCGATCTTCCTGGGGGCCGGTACCGGCGGCGTGATCGCCTGGGTCGCCCGCCGCTCACCCGCCCAATCTGTCGGCACGATCACCGGCATCGTCGCCGCCGCGGGCGGGCTGGGCGGCTACTTCCCGCCGTTGGTGATGGGCGCGACCTACGACCCTGTCGAAAACGACTACACCGTCGGGCTGCTGCTGTTGGTCGCGACCGCCCTGGTGGCGCTGGCGTACACGGCGCTGGGATTGCATGCCAACGAACCCGAACGCAGGGAGGCGACCGCGTGAGCGGCCCGCCTGGGGGCCGGATCGAAGAACTGCTCGAGCGCTGCGGAAGGTTCTTCACGCCGGGGACGTTCTCCGATGACCTGCGCACCGTCACCCGGGAGGGTGGGCGCGAAGGTGATGTCTTCTACCGCGACCGGTGGAGTCACGACAAGGTGGTGCGCTCCACCCATGGCGTCAACTGCACCGGGTCGTGCTCGTGGAAGATCTACGTCAAAGACGGGATCATCACCTGGGAGAACCAGGAGACCGACTATCCGTCCGTCGGCCCCGACCGCCCCGAATACGAACCACGTGGCTGTCCGCGCGGCGCCGCGTTCTCGTGGTACACCTATTCGCCGACGCGGGTGCGTCACCCGTACGCCCGCGGCGTGCTGGTCGACATGTATCGGGAAGCCAAGGCGCGCTTGACCGATCCGGTGCTGGCCTGGGCCGACGTGGTGTCCGATCCTGACCGGCGCCGCCGATACCAGCGGGCACGGGGCAAAGGTGGGCTGGTGCGGGTCACCTGGGCCGAGGCCACCGAGATGATCGCCGCGGCGCACGTCCACACCATCAAGACCTACGGTCCCGACCGCGTCGCCGGCTTCTCGCCGATCCCGGCGATGTCGATGGTCAGCCACGCGGCCGGCTCCCGTTTCGTGGAGTTGATCGGCGGGGCGATGACGTCGTTCTACGACTGGTACGCCGACCTTCCGGTGGCGGCGCCCCAGGTGTTCGGCGACCAGACCGACGTGCCGGAGTCCGGCGACTGGTGGGACGCCGCGTACCTGATGATGTGGGGGTCGAACGTGCCGGTCACCCGCACGCCCGACGCGCACTGGATGGCCGAGGTGCGTTACCGCGGCACCAAGGTGGTCACCGTCAGCCCCGACTACGCCGACAACACCAAGTTCGCCGACGAGTGGCTGCCGTGTGCGGCCGGCGCCGACGGCGCGCTGGCGATGGCGATGGGACACGTAATTCTCTCGGAATACCTTGTCAAGCAACGGATTCCATTCTTCGTCGACTATGTGCGCCGGTTCACCGACCTGCCGTTTCTGGTCAAACTGGAAAGCCGCGGTGACGACTTGGTGCCGGGCAAGGTCCTCACCGCCGCCGACCTGGGCCACCAGGTCGAGAATGCGGCGTTCAAACCGGTCTTGCTGGACGGCGCCACGGACCGGGCCGCGGTCCCGCACGGTTCGCTGGGCTTCCGGTACGGCGACGACGGCGCGGGCAAGTGGAACCTCGACCTCGGCGATATCGTGCCGGCCCTCACCGTCGCGCACCGCACGCCCGGCGAATCCGCGCGAATCATCCTGCCCCGCTTCGACACTGCAGACGGCCGCGGCGAGACGATGACGCGTGGCGTGCCGGTGCGCCGCATCGGCGAGCACCTGACTTGCACGGTGTTCGACCTGATGCTGGCCCAATACGGGGTGGCCCGGCCCGGGCTGCCGGGAGACTGGCCCACCGACTACGACGATGCGGCATACCCGTACACGCCGGCCTGGCAGCAGGCGATCACCGGGGTGCCGGCCGATCAGGTCATTCGGGTGGCACGCGAATTCGCCCGCAACGCCCAGGAATCCGGTGGCCGGTCGATGATCATCATGGGCGCCGGCATCTGTCAGTGGTTCCACGGCGACGCCACCTACCGGGCCGTGCTGGCACTACTGCTGCTCACCGGGTCGATGGGCCGCAACGGCGGCGGCTGGGCGCACTACGTCGGTCAGGAAAAGTGCCGCCCGGTCACGGGTTGGGCGACGATGGCGATGGCCACCGACTGGTCGCGGCCGCCGCGCCAGATGGCGGGCACGTCGTACTGGTACGTGCACACCGACCAGTGGCGCTACGACGGCTACCGAGCCGACGCGCTGGCCAGCCCGGCCGGTCGCGGCCGGTTCGCCGGCAAGCACACCATGGACGTGCTGGCCTCCGCCGTCGCGATGGGCTGGACGCCGTTCTATCCGCAGTTCAACCGCTCCAGCCTGGACGTCGCCGACGAGGCGCGTGCGGCCGGCCGGGACATCGCGGACTACGTGGTCGAACAACTCGCCACCGGTGCGCTCAAACCGGCGCTCGCCGATCCCGACGACCCGGCGAACTGGCCGCGAGTGCTCAACGTGTGGCGTGCCAACCTGCTCGGCTCGTCCAGCAAAGGCAACGAATACTTCCTGGCGCACCTGCTGGGCACGACGTCGAACCTGCAGGCGACGCCGACGCCAGAAGCGTTGCGGCCCAACGACATCGTCTGGCGCGACGACATCGGTGAAGGCAAGCTCGACCTGCTGACGTCGATCGACTTCCGGATGACGTCCACCACGTTGCTGTCCGACGTGGTGCTGCCGGCCGCCACCTGGTACGAGAAGGCCGACCTGTCGAGCACCGACATGCACCCGTATGTGCACGCGTTCAGCCCCGCCATCGATCCGCCGTGGGAGACCCGCTCCGACTACGAGGCGTTCGGGGCGATCGCGAGCGCCTTCTCGACGCTGGCGGCCAAGCACCTCGGCACCCGCACCGACGTCGTGCTCGGCGCACTGCAACACGACACACCCGGCGCGATGGCCTACCCGTCGGGAGTCGAATCCGACTGGCGCGCCACAGGAGAGCGGCCCAAGCCGGGTAAGACGATGGGTACCATCGCGGTGGTCGAGCGGGACTACGCCGCCATTGCCGACATGTGGGCCGCGCTGGGGCCGCTGACCGAACGTCTGGGGCTGACCACCAAGGGCATCACCATCGTGCCGGATCGCGAAGTCGACGAGCTCGCCGCCAAATTCGGGGTGCTGAACTCCGGGCCCGCGGCCGGCCGGCCGGCGATCACCACCGCCGAGCGGATGGCCGACGTGATCCTGGCGCTGTCGGGAACCAGCAACGGCCGGCTCGCCGTCGAGGGATTTCATGAACTGGAACGACGGACCGGGCGCAGGTTGGCGCATCTGGCCGAAGGCAGCGAGGAACGCCGCATCACCTATGCCGACGCGCAGGCCCGCCCGGTGCCGGTGATCACCAGCCCGGAGTGGTCCGGCAGCGAGACCGGCGGACGCCGATATGCCCCGTTCACGGTGAACATCGAGGAACTCAAGCCGTTTCACACGCTGACCGGCCGGATGCACTTCTACCTGGACCACGACTGGGTCGAAGAGCTCGGCGAGCAGCTGCCGATCTACCGTCCGCCGCTGGACATGTCGCGGCTCTTCGGTGAGCCGAGACTGGGCGGTGACGGCGCGGTGCTGACCGTGCGGTATCTGACGCCACACTCGAAATGGTCGATCCACTCGGAGTATCAGGACAACCTGCTCATGCTGTCGCTGTCGCGGGGCGGTCCCACCATGTGGATGAGCGTGGGTGATGCTGCGAAAATCGGTGTGCGTGACAACGATTGGGTGGAGGCGGTCAACCGCAACGGGGTGGTGGTGTGCCGAGCGATCGTCAGCCACCGGATGCCCGACGGCGTCGTCTTCGTCTACCACGCCCAGGAGCGCACCATCGACACGCCGCTGACCGAGACCACCGGGCGTCGCGGTGGCATCCACAATTCGCTGACTCGGCTGCTGATCAAGCCCAGCCACCTGGCGGGCGGCTACGCGCAGAACGCGTTCGCGTTCAACTACTTAGGCCCAACCGGCAACCAGCGTGACGAGGTGGCGGTGGTGCGTCGGCGCTCCCAGGAGGTGGCCTACTGATGAAAGTCATGGCGCAGTTGGCGATGGTGATGAACCTCGACAAGTGCATCGGCTGCCACACCTGTTCGGTGACCTGCAAGCAGGCGTGGACCAACCGCGCGGGCACCGAGTACGTCTGGTTCAACAACGTCGAAACCCGTCCAGGACAAGGCTATCCGCGCACCTATGAGGACCAGACGCGCTGGCGCGGGGGCTGGCAGCGCGATCGCCGCGGTCGGCTGCGGCTGCGCGGCGGCGGGCGGCTGGCCAAGCTACTGAAGATCTTCGCCAACCCGAAGATGCCGAGCCTGGGCGACTACTACGAGCCCTGGACCTATGACTACGAGAAGCTGATCACCGCACCGCTGGGTGAGCAGATGCCGGTGGCGCCGCCGCGCAGCCTGATCAGCGGCAAGCCGATGAAGGTGTCGTGGTCGGCAAACTGGGACGACGACCTCGGCGGCTCACCGGAAATCGTGCCCGGTGACCCGGTGCTGCGGCAGGTCAGCGAACGGGTGCGGTTGGAACTCGAGCAGGCGTTCATGTTCTATCTGCCGCGAATCTGCGAGCACTGCCTGAACCCGTCGTGTGTGGCCTCGTGCCCGTCGGGTGCGATGTACAAGCGCACCGAGGACGGGATCGTGCTCGTCGACCAGGATCGCTGCCGCGGCTGGCGGATGTGTGTGTCGGGTTGCCCGTACAAGAAGGTGTACTTCAACCACAAGACCGGTAAGGCGGAGAAGTGCACGATGTGCTACCCGCGCATCGAAGTGGGTCTGCCGACGGTGTGCTCGGAAACGTGTGTCGGACGGTTACGTTACCTCGGTTTGGTGCTCTACGATGTCGACCGGGTGCTGGAAGCCGCGTCGGCGGAGCGTGAGGCTGATCTCTACCATGCCCACCGGCGAATCCTGTTGAACCCCAACGATCCCGACGTGATCGCCGGTGCCCGCGCCGAGGGGATCCCCGACGAGTGGATCGAGGCCGCCCAGCGCTCTCCGGTCTATGCGCTGATCAACACCTACCAGGTGGCGCTTCCGCTGCATCCGGAATTTCGCACCGTACCGATGGTTTGGTACATTCCGCCGCTGTCTCCGGTCGTCGACGCCATCGGCCGCGACGGACACGACGGCGAGGACCTCGGCAATCTGTTCGGGGCGCTGGGGGCGCTGCGCATCCCGATCGAGTACCTCGCGGGGCTGTTCACCGCCGGCGACACAACCGTGGTGGAATCCGTGCTGCGCCGGCTGGCGGCGATGCGTTCCTATATGCGCGATATCAACCTCGGCCGGCCGACGCAGCCGCACATCCCGGAATCGGTCGGCATGACCGAGGAGCAGATCTACCAGATGTACCGGCTGCTGGCGTTGGCGAAATACGAAGAGCGGTATGTGATCCCGACGGCATACGAGCTGGACGGCGAGGCAATCGAAGAACCCGGCTGCTCGTTGTCGTTCGACGGCGGTCCCGGGATGTATGGGTCCGGCCCGTTCGGTGAGGCCAGCGGAGGACCGGTGCCGGTGGCGGTCGAGACCTTTCACGCGCTGCGGCAGCGGCAGACCAGTGAACAGATGGCAGCCAACGCCAATCAGCCGTCGCGGGTCAACCTACTGAACTGGGACGGTCGCGGGGTGCCGCCCGGAATGTTCCCGCGCGGGCGGCGGCGATGAGGTCACTACAGGCGACGCAACTTACGGAGGTGAATGCGGTGCTCGGCAAGACGTTCTGGGATGTGGTGCCGTACGTGGTACTTGCCATTGTTGCCGTTGGCACCTGGTGGCGGTACCGCTATGACAAGTTCGGGTGGACCACCCGCTCGTCGCAGCTTTACGAGGTGCGGTTGCTGCGGATCGCGAGCCCGCTCTTCCACTACGGCATCCTGGTGGTGATCGTCGGACACGTCATCGGCCTGGTGATCCCGGAATCATGGACGGACGCAGCCCGGGTGAGTCATCACGCCTATCACGTCCAGGCTGTCGTGCTGGGGTCGATAGCCGGCGGCACCACGCTGACGGGGCTGGCGCTGCTGATCTACCGGCGACGCAGCCGCGGGCCGGTGTTCATGGCCACCACGGTCAACGACAAGCTGATGTATGTGTTTCTGGCGGGGGCGATATCAGCGGGGCTGTATGCGACCGCGCTGGGTTCGGGGACGTTCGGCGAGTCCTACAACTACCGCGAAACCGTGTCGGTGTGGTTCCGGTCCATCTGGGTGCTGCAACCGCGCGGCGAACTGATGGCGCTGGCGCCGCTGTACTTCCAGCTGCATGTGATGATCGCGCTGGCGCTGTTCGCGATCTGGCCGTTCACCCGGCTGGTTCACGCGTTCAGCGCACCGGTCGCGTATCTGTTCCGGCCCTACGTCGTCTACCGCAGCCGCGGCGCCGCCGCGCGCAAGGAGCTGGTCGGCTCACATCTTCAGCGCCGCGGCCGCTGACTCGGCAGGGCGCGCCCACGCCATGTTCGGTAACCACGCCGTGCGGCGAACACGCCGATGACGGCGGTCACGCACCACACCGCTATCGCCGCGTATGCCAATGGTGACGACCGATCGCCGATCGCGGCGCCCAGCGTGGTGTAGACGAATGCCCGCGGGATCGAACCGATAAACGCGCCGACGGCCATCTGCCACAACGGAACTCCAAACGCGCCGAACGCATAGGAGGCGAGCGCATCCGAGATGCCGGGGACGAAGCGTTGACCGACCACCGCCCATAGTCCGCGTCGTTCGATCAGCGCGTCGATGCGGTCGGCGCGGCTCGTCCCCAGCAGGGTACGCGCGCTGTCGCGTCCGGCCCGACGGCCGACGAAGCTGGCGACGATCGCGGTGCCCACTGTCGCACCCAGCGTCACAAAGATGCCCTGCAGCGGACCGAACAGCAGACCGCTGCCCGCGGCCAGGACCGGGCCCGGCACGAACAACGCTCCGAGGACAGCCGAGGCCACGACGTAGGTCAGCGGCGCCGCCGGACCCGTCGCCGAGACCGCGCGCCGCATCACCTCGATGTCGACGACTCGTGCGACGGCTACCAGGTACCACAGCCCGAGTAGGAAGCCGGCGAACACGACGAGCCGCACGATGTGGTGTCGTCGGGATGTCAGCGGAGAACCAGGGTTGTCGACCATGCTGACCCCGATTGTTCCGCACTGGCATGTCCAGGTGCGCCCTGGCTAGTCGGCCGTGCCTTTGACCAGACGGCCGTCCTTGATGATGGCGACGAACGCCTCGTCGGGCCGGGCGATCAGCGAGATGTCGGCCACCGGGTTGCCGTCGACGAGAACCACGTCGGCCAGGGCACCTTCGGCCACCACACCCAGCCGGCCGGGGTACGGGTTGCGCGGCCCGGACATGGCCAAGAGCTCGGCGTTGCGGATGGTCGCCTGCTGCAGCACCTCGGTGGGCGTGAACCAGCGGGTGAGCTCGGCAAGCTGGGCGCCTTGCCGGCTGGCGAATGTGGTGTCGAACAATATGTCGGTTCCGAACGCGACCTTGACCCGGTGCTTGATCGCAAGCCGATACGCGGCGTCGGTGCCGGAGACCACTTGCCGCAGCTTTGCCGTCGTCTGCGGCGTAACGGCGATCGTCGGCTCGTCGTTCAGGAACGGCTGCAGGCACCACCAGATGTCGTTTTCGGCGAGCAGCGCGGCGGTGTGCTCGTCGATGAGGTGGCCGTGCTCGATGCACCGGACCCCGGCGGCGACGGCGGTGCGGATCGCGCGCGGCGTATAGGCGTGCACGGTGACGTAGGTGCCCCAGTTCTCCGCGGCCGTCACCGCGGCGCGGATCTCGGTTTCGGTGAACTGGGCCACGTCGACCGGGTCGTACGTCGAGGTGATGCCGCCACCGGCCATCAGCTTGAGCTGAGAGGCGCCGCGCCGCAACATCTCTCGTGCCCCCCGTAGCACTTCGGATTCGCCGTCGGCAATGACGGCGGCACCGATGATCTCGGTGTAGCTCAGGTGTCCGCAGATACCGCGAGGAACCTCGTGGGGCAGCCGGAAGTCGCCGTGGCCGCCGGTCTGGGAGATGAACCCGCCGGACGGGTAAATGCGTGGGCCGACGATCACGCCCTCGTCGATCGCCTGCTTGATCCCGAACACCGGCCCGCCGAGATCGCGGACCGTGGTGAAGCCGCGTAGCAGCGTTTCCCGGGCGCCGGTGATCGCCCGGGCGTAGACGTAACCGAGTTCGCTGAATTGCGCCACCGCTGCCGGGATGGTGGCGAACATCGCATGCCAGTGCGCGTCAATCAGCCCGGGTATCAACGTCTTTGCGGTCCCGTCGATCTTCGAGCCGGAGAATTCCGTCGAACCAGCGGGCGCCACCGCGGCGATCACGCCCTCCCGGATGGTGACGTCCATCGGCCCGGTGATCCGGCCGTCGACGCTGTCGAAGACATCGACGTTGCAAATACGCAGTTCGTGTGTGTCCATGCCGGCTCCTTGTCGAGACTGCAGCGGCTCGGCGAACCCCCGACGTAGAGTATGGTCCAGGCCGGACGTTCTTTTGGACCAAAGTTCGGTTGACGGTGACGGATTGTGACGAGATGGCTACCGCAGTCGCCAACTGACCGTGTGACCGTCAATTAGCCTGGCTGGGTACGTCGGTGAGGTGCCGGAGTGTCGCAGTTGACACATGAGCAGCTGCCTCCGTCGGTGTGGCGCAACCACTTGACACCGAGGTTGTCTTTGCGCGGCCAAGAGATCGGGATCAAATCGGCACCCGCTATGCGCGTGGCTCATCCGACAGCGATGGCTTCACGTCAGGAGCTTCGACGATCGACCACCTATCCATCGCTGAACATGGCTTCCAGCTCACCGGCAGGCATGAGGTCGAGCAAGCCGTAGTGCTTTGGGCCGAGGCGGCCGTTCTGCGCTCGCCACCGAGTTGTCGATACGCGCGCGCGCACCCTGGTGCCCACCAAATTGCGCACGGTGGAAAGAAGGTCGCCTTCGATTGACCCGGCGATCTCGGAATTGTCGTCCTTGATCAGGTAGAAAACGCGGCGAGTACCCCGAAATCCGTCAAGTCTGCCGACCACGGTTTCGGTGTCTTCGACGGTGTCTCGGTTACCCAAAAAGGTGAGAAGTTTCGCGGCGCGGTCGCGGGTGAGCACGGATTTGATTTCCTCGGCGCTGGTCTCTAGGTCGAGTTCGAGGCCTTCTGGCACCAAGGCCGCAACGTTACTAATGTCTTGTATGGCCAATCTCAATAGCCGTGGCGCGCCGAGGATTCCCTTTGCCGACTCCTCGTCGTCGGTGCTGGCTCGCAGGGTCTCGACCAACTCACGAATCGCCGCGCGCGCTCGTCCCTACTGGATGCATGTCGTAACCGCCGGGCGAGAGCGGCACCGCCGGCACGCGGAAGTACACGGTATTGCCGACTTGGGCCTGTTGGACGAGCTCAGCGCGCTCACGGTCGCGGCGGGTCAGGGAGGGGGCTGTGGAGGTGGGACGGCGGGTTGCCTTGTCGACTCGCGCCACCGCGTTTTGGAAGGCCCGAGAGACCGTTCCGACGGTGTAGGAGTCGATGTCGTCGGCCCCGAGTATGGTCACCCGCAAAGTGTCGGTGAGGGTTGGCACCTGCCCGACGACCTGCGACCAGGCCATCACGATCGCACCCTGCTCGTAGGCGTCGACGAGTTCGTCGCCTGTTTCGGCGGCCAGCGTGGCATCAGGCGCTCGGCGCAATGCGCCGAACTCGTCGACCGGATCCACAGCCATAGTGTTACCTCCACAAAGCGCTGCCGGGTACCCGGGAGGGTGCTTCCGTGACCAAGTGCAAGCGAGATTGCGCGCGAACACGTGCAAGATAGGAACAAGTCGTTCTTGAACTGGCCTGGGGGACGGCGGCTTACGGCACCCAAGCTGATAGAACAGCCGCACCTACCATCTGCTGTTGATACTCGCGCTGTTCCAGGGCGGCTACGACTCAAACGGCTCACAGTCATCAGCGGCGATCGCGCGCCGTTCTACGCTGCAGTCCACCAAGGCCGCGTTCGTCCGCGGCCTGGCCCTGGCCGCCCAATTCTTCGACGTTCAATACCGGGATAGGGCTGCGCGACTGGGGCGAGCCCACGGTCTGAGCCTGTGGCAAGTGGCACTGTGCGACGAGACCTCGCCACTGGTTCCGTCGGCGTCGGCGCGCGTGGATAACCTGGTCAGCGTTTTCGCCGCTGTCTTCCGCCGGACCGGGCAACGCGATCTCGCCGCGCTGCCTGATGCTCGCGTTCTTGCCAGCACCGCGGTTACCGCATCGGCTTCACGCGTCGTTGTCGGGCGGGTGGTCGGTTCAGATCGTGTTGTCGGTGCCGTTGTCTAGTATCGCTCATATGTTCGAAGTCTCGTTGCCGGATCCGGCTGAACTGCGCCGATGCGACGACTCTGCGCTGGTGGCAGCGATCGAGGACTGCGCTCGCGCGGAGGCGGCCGCGAGTGCTCGGCGGTTGTCGGCGATCGCCGCGCTGACCTGTCGGCGCACCGCCAGTGACCAGCGCGCAGACTGGGCTTGCGACGAATGGGACAGCGCTGCTGCCGAGGTGGCTGCCGCGCTGGGTCTGAGTCAGGGCAGGGCGTCTGGGCAGATGCATCTGAGCCTGGCGTTAAATCGGCTGCCCAAGGTGGCGGCGCTGTTTTTGGCCGGAGGGCTTAGCGCGCGGTTGATGTCGGTCATCGCGTGGCGGACCTATCTGGTCCGCGACCCCGAGGCGCAGCGACTCGTCGATGCCGCGGTGGCCGAACACGCCGGTGCGTGGGGGCCGTTGTCGGCGTCCAAATTGGAGCAAGCCATCGACGGGTGGGTTGATCGCTACGACCCCGGTGCGTTGCGGCGCACCCGTGCGGCGGCCCGCGGCCGCGACGTGTGCTTCGGCGAACCCGACGACGACGTGGGCACCGCCGCGTTGTGGGGCCGGCTATATGCCACCGACGCCGCGATGCTGGATCGGCGGCTGAAACAGATGGCCCACGGGGTGTGCGACGACGACCCGCGCACCCTGGCTCAGCGCCGCGCCGATGCGCTGGGCGCATTGGCCGCAGGCGCCGAACAGCTGGTTTGCGGGTGCGGTAACGCCGACTGCCCCTGCGGTGCCGGCGACACCAACGAGCGGGCCAGCGGTGTGGTCATCCACGTCGTCGCCGAGTCCTGCGCGCTGGATGCTGCAGCTGACCCGCACATGTCGGGTGAGGTGCCCCCATCGCGGCCAATCACTCCGGAGATGACGCTGGCCGAGGCGTTGGCGCCGGACCCCGAACCCGATCAGCCCGCCGCGTCATCGGTCAAGCCGCCGGCCGCGTTGATTACCAGCGGGGGTGTGGTGCCTGCGCCGCTGCTGGCCGAGTTGATCCGCGGCGGGGCCGTCATCAGCCCCGTGCGCCAACCCGCCGGCCTTGGGTTAGAGCCGCACCACCGACCGTCGGCCAAGCTGGCGGAGTTCATCCGAATCCGCGATTTGACATGCCGGTTCCCCGGATGTGACGTGCCCGCCGAATTTTGTGACATCGACCATACGGTGCCCTGGCCGTTGGGGCCCACACATCCGTCAAACCTTAAGTGTGCGTGTCGAAAACACCACCTGTTGAAAACGTTCTGGACGGCCTGGAAGGATGAGCAGCTGCCCGACGGCACGGTGATCTGGACCGCGCCCAACGGAGCGACCTACACCACCCGCCCCGGCAGCTGGATCTTCTTTCCCGCCTGGAACACCACCACCAGCGACTTGCCCCCAACACCAACCCCCGCAACTACTATCGGTGACCGCGGCGCGATGATGCCCCACCGGCAACGCACCCGAGCCGCCGAGGTCGCCCGCCGCATCAAATCCGAACGGGCCCTCAACGATGCCCACGTCGCCGAACGCAACAAGCCACCACCATTTTGACCAAGAGCGCTGGTGCACCGAAACGCGCGCCGGACAGCCGAATATGGCCCTTGCCGTCAAACGAAGACAGCGGATTCGCCTACCGCCGGGGTTCAATTGACAACCGGCGGGACTTCATTCAGCCGTATTTCCCGGGCAGCTATCACTGTCTGACGGGCGCGCCCGGAGCCGCTCGCGTTGATCACCTCGCCGATTGGATGGTGTCGGGATAATCCCCAGGCTGGCGGCGTACCGAGGGGGCACGGCGAGATTCCATTGATGTTCACGCCGATATTCCTGGTAAGGCTTCGCCAGTGTCGTGTCTGGGCGATTGGCCATCCCGGACCAGGCCTGACGCGCAGTGCGCAGATCGGCGCGGGACTGGGGCTGGGATTCAAGCGGTTCCTGCCCGACATACGCAGCCAAAGCCGTCGCGAAACCTTGCTCAAGTGAATTCACTGACCGACATGACCCGAGCCGCTATGGCTGGTGGCGGCCGGGAGCGGCCGTCGGCAAACCGACTGCAGCCGCAGCGGCGAGCAGGCGTTCGTCATAGGCAACGAATGTAACGAGCCATGAACTAAAAGCCGCGTGTGCGGTGGCAAGGTGGATCGCATCGAGGAAGCGAAGTGCCGCGTCGGGATATGTGGCCGCCGCCGCCCGTACCACCTCGTCGACCTCGTAGCGTGCTACGCGGGCCATCAATCCAGGACATTTGTGAGCAGTCCGGGTTCGACGCACCGCAGGGCGCGGAGCGGCTCCACTTCCGTCAGCGTCGACGACACTCATGCCGCGGGCGCCTGAGTGTCAAGCCGCTCCGTCAGAGCATCGCTTTCCGCTTCCCGCCGAATCAGTTTGATTAGGGCCGACGTGTGAGGTAGAGCTCAGTAACGCTCGTTGTCGCGCAACTCGCGCAGCACCTGGCCGGCCTCTTGCTCAGTCTTGATAGGCCCGCTCAAACGTGGCGCCGGTCCGCTGATGGTGGCGGGATGAAGCTTTCCGGAGCTAATCATCTCGGCTAGGGGACTCTCCTGGGCCGGAACCAAATGAGCTATGACGGTTCCGCGTTCGGTGATGTCGATGTGAAAGGTACTACGAATTCGTGGTGCACAGGTCGGCGCCACGATGAGACGCTCGAGAACAGACGACGCCAGACCGCCCCGGCCATCCAACGCCGAAATCACTGACGCTGCAACCGCATTCGTAGCCCGGATGCCCGCACCGCGCGTCGCTCGACCGCGGCCCGCACCGACGCCTCGGAACCCACCACCCGCACCTTCTCCTTGGCCCGAGTGACCGCGGTATAGAAGAGCTCACGCGTCAGCAATCGTGAATCCTGTTCCGGCAGTAAGACTGTCACCGCATCGGCCTGGCTGCCCTGGCTCTTGTGGATGGTCATGGCGTGCATGGTTTCGACGTCGGACAGCCGGCCCGTGGCGAAGTCGAGCGGGCCGGCCGCACCGGCCAAGACGGCGCGCAGACCGTCCGGGCCGGCCACGGCCACCCCGGTGTCGCCGTTGTACACCCGCAACCCGTAGTCGTTCGCGGTCACCAGCAGCGGGCGCCCGGCATACCACTGCGACCAGGGCGGCTGGCCCGTCTCTTCACCCAGCCAGGTCTCCACCTGTCGGTTCCAGTGCCCGACACCGAAAGGCCCGCGCCGGTGCGCGCACAGCATCCGGTGCTCGTCGAGGGTGCCCAACGCGACGTCCACGGCTCCCAGCAGCGCCGCCTCGCGCAGCCGCAACGCGTGCGGCACCAACACCGCGCGCAACCGTGGTGTCGGGTCGATGTCGTCGATGAACTCGATGTGCTCGTCACCCGATCGCAGCAGCGCAAGTACCCGGTCCGCGTCGCCGCCACGAATCGCATCGGCCAGGGTCCCAATCGATTTTCCGAACCGATGCGAGGTGCGCAGCGCGGCCACCCGCACGTCGTCTCGCGCCGCGAGCCCGTCCACCAGATCCGCCAGCACCGCACCGGCTTCGACCGACGCCAGCTGATCGGCATCGCCCACCAGAATCAGCCGGGCGCCCGGACGAATCGCTTCCAGCAGCCGCGCCATCAGCGTCAGCGACACCATCGATGTCTCGTCGACCACGATCACGTCGTGCGGCAACCGATTACCGCGATCGTGCCGAAACCGCGACGACGTGTCCGGCCTGCTGCCGAGCAGACGATGCAGCGTAACCGCCTGCAACTGGCCGAGTCTCATGCGATCGGCCGCATCGAGACGGGTCACCTCGTGTCGTACCGCCTCGGCCAGCCGCGCCGCCGCCTTACCGGTAGGCGCTGCCAGCGCGATCCGGGGCCGCGACCGGCCGGCCAGTTCGGCCTGTTCGGCCAGTGCCGCCAGCAGGCGCGCGACCGTGGTGGTCTTTCCGGTTCCCGGCCCGCCGGTCAGTACCGTGAGGCCTTGCGAGACAGCGATTTCCGCGGCGGCTCGCTGTTCGTGGTAGCCGGATGGGAAAAGTCGCTCAAAGGTAAGACCGGACGGTCTGGGAACCAGCATGGCCACCACGTCGTCACACACCTGCTGTTCCTCGCGCCAGTACCGGTCGAGGTACAGCAGCCGGTCGTCATAGAGATGCAGCACCGGCGGATCCGCGAGCAGCGTGCTGACCCGCACCGCGGCCAGCAACTGCTCGGGGTCCGGCCACGGTAGGCCGTCAGCGGCCCCCGCGATCGTCGACAAGTCCACGCACACCGAGCCACCGCGCAGCGCCCGCACCGCCAGCGCCGCGGCCAGCGCCACCCGGTCATCTGTCTCCTTGCCCAGGGCGCACAGACGCTGTGCCACATGGACGTCCGCGAGATCGAGCACCCCGGCTTCGTTGAAGGCGTGCAGCAGGCCCGTTGCGGTAACGGCGGTCTCGACAACGCTCACCCGACACGTCTCCCGTCATCGAGAAGATCCGACAGCGCCACCACCAAGTCGGCGGGCGCGGCCCAGCCGAACACCCCGGCCGGCTGCCCGTCCCGGATCGGCGTTTCGGCACCACACATTCCCCGCACGAACAGATACAGCACCCCGCCCACATGCCGCTCTGGATCGTATCCGGGCTGCCGCCACCGCAGAAACCTATGCAGCACAACCACATACAGCAGGGCCTGCAACGGATAGTCGGAATGCAGCATAGCCTCGGTCAAGCGGGCGAAACCGTAGTCGGCGGCGGTGGCGCCCAAGTGGTTGGTCTTGTAGTCCACCACCAGGTATCGCTGCTGCGGCAACCGCAACACCACATCTATCGACCCGGACAGATACCCCCGCAGCGACTGATCGCCCAAACCGGGCGACGTCAACCGATCGGCATAGGACCAGAACGGATCACTGCGCGGCAGGTGTGCCCGCAGCAGCTCGCCCACATCCGACAGTGACACCCGAGACACCCGCGGCGCCCGGGCCCGCAGATCACCACCCGCCAGCGGTATCTCGAAGTCCAGCTCTCGCAGCCGATCCCGCACTCCGATATCGCGCAATGTCAAGTCGCCGGCCAGCGGCCCCAGCGGCGAATCGTGCATCGGCACCAGCGCCGTCGCCAGTTCGGCAGCGTCGGCGTCGACCGGCCACCACGGCGCGTGCCGTCGCAGCTGCTCCTCGAGCTCGCCGGCCAAGTCGACGGCCTGCGGGTCGGCCGTTTCCAGCACCGCATGCACCAGCGACCCGAAGGCCGCACCGGACGGCATGGCGGCCAGCGGCGAGTCGAGGTCGGCACCCGAACCCGGCTCAGAAACGACCACGGCATCCACCTCGTCGGCGCGCACGTCGACCTCGGGCTCGCTGGTCACACCGGACTGCGCAACCCCTTCCGCGCCGCGCACCAGCGCCGAGTACGACGTACGCCGCCAGCTGGTGTCGATCTGGCGGTGGAAATGCCGGACCGCCAAACCGCCAGTCGGCGAGCCGGTTTCGATGGCGGCGGGGGAGACGATCGTCGATTCTTCGACCGACGGTCCGCCGGCTTGCTGCCAGCGCGTGAACACCGCCCACGCGTCGTCGTCGCAGACCCGCGGTGTGCACCTATCCGGCACCGCCGGGTCACCGCTGCCACGACCGCGCAGGAGCCGCGACAGCCCGCCGTTGACTTCGTCGACGGTCGGCGCCCACCACGCCACCACCTGAGACTGGGCCCGAGTGAGCGCGACATAGGTGAGCCGGATGTTGTCACGGGCCGCCTCGGCACGGTTCAACTCCTCAACCGATCGGTTGGCGTCGCCACCGAGATAGAGGCAGCGGGTATCGGTGTCGTCGTGATACAGCAGGATGTCGTCGCGGCGGACGTTCCGGTTGAACATGAATGGCACGTACACGATCGGAAACTGCAGACCCTTGGCCACGAACACCGTCATGATCTGCACCGCCGCGGCGTCACTGTCCAGGCGGCGGTTCTGCTCGGCGGCACGGGTGCTGTCGTCGCACTGCCTGCGCAGCCAATCACGAAGAGCCGGAAGGCCATAGCGCTGCCGATGAGCCGTCTCGTGCAGCAGCTGAGCGAGATGCGCCAGGTCGGTCATGTGTCGCTCGCCGCCGCGCTGGCCCAACACCCGGCGACCCATGCCGGCCAGCTGCGCGGCCTCGAACACCGCCGCCACCCCCCGTAGCCGAGCCTGGTCGGTCCACTCACGCAGCATCGCGGCCACCCGATCGGTCAGCGCATCACCTTCAGCGGCCAGCGTCTCCGCGGTCTCGCCGAAAAACATGGTGCAGGCGGCGGCGCGGACCAGGCCGGTGCGCTGCGGCGCGTCGAAGGCCTCCAGCAGGCACAGCCAGTCCTTGGCCGCCCGCGACGCGAACACATCGGTGTCGCCGGTGTAGACCGCCGGGATACCCGCCGTCGCCAAGGCATCCCGGCAGGCCCTCGCGTCTCGGTGATGTTCGACGATCACCGCGATGTCGCCGGCCGCCACCGGCCGTCCGGCGAACCTGGCGCCGCTGGACAGCAGGGACGCGATATCCCCGGCCAGGTCGGCGGGAATATGCTCGCGCAACAAGCTGATTGGCACGTTGGCGGTACCGTCGTAGCCGACGGTCGGCCGCCTGACGACCCGCAGCCGAAACGGCGCGCCGCGCGGCGCCCCCGCCAGACGATGTCCGCCGTGGTGCGCCTCGATGTCGTGCACCACGATCTCCGGATGACCCAGTGCGGCACCCCGCAGCACCGTCTGCAGGCTCTCGACGAGCACCCCGTCACTGCGCCAGTTGACTCCCAACGTGTAGCGGGCGTCGGCGGTGCGGGCCGCCTTGAGGTAGGTGTAGATGTCGCCGCCGCGAAAGCCGTAAATGGCCTGCTTCGGGTCGCCGATCATTATCAGCGTCGACACGCCCCGGAAAGCACGTTCCAGCACCTGCCACTGGATCGGATCGGTGTCCTGGAATTCGTCCACCAACACGATTCGCCACCGGCGCCGCATCCGGTCACGAGCCGGCGAGTCCGCTGCCGCAAGGGCTTTCGACAACCGCAGCAGCAGGTCGTCGTAGCCGAGAATCCGTAGCCGGCGCTTCCGCCGTTCCAGCTCGTCGAGCACCTGCTCGGCGAAGTCCAACCGGACACCGGCCGCGCTGTCCGGATCCGGATCCAGCGGGCGCCGCTGCGCGTACGGATCGGCGACGACGCAGCGGGCCAGATCGAGCGCCTGCGCATACGTCAGCACCGGATCGGTGTCGCTGTTGGCGAAGCGCGCGAGGTAGCAGTCGTCGACGATCTCGGCCACCAGGTCGTCGAGGCTCTCCTGCAAGACGAAGCCGGAATCGCTGTCGCCCGCCACGCCAAGGGATCTCAGCACCGAGCCGCAGAACTCGTGGGTGGTGGCGATGGTGGCCGCATCGAAGTGGGCCAGCGCGTCACGCAGCCGGGCCAGCCGTACCGCGCGCTGGGCCTCGCTACCCACCAGGTGCCTGACCAGATCAGTGTCGGGCGGCATTCGGCCGTTCAGAGCGGCCGCCGCCGCCACGATCTGGTCGCGGACGCGTTCGCGAAGCTCGCGGCTGGCCGCGCGGTTGAACGTGATCAGCAGCATCTCGTCGAGGGTGACGTCGGTCTCGGCGAGGTAGCGAGTCACCAGACCGGCCAGCGCGAACGTCTTGCCGGTGCCCGCGCTGGCCTCCAGCACAATGGTGGTGCCGTGCGCGGGCAGCGGCCCCAGCAGGTCGAAGCGCTCCATCAGCCGGTCCTCTCGGCGTGCAGCAGCGGCAGCCACAGCCGGGCCGCCAGCGCACCTAGGCGGGTGTCCTCGCCGGCCACCTCCTCGCCCGGGCGGGGCGCGTCAAGCAGCACACCGAAGGCGGGCTTGTCGCCCCAGACCCGTAGGTGCGCGGGCTCCCGGTCGTCTCCGTCGCGAAACCTGTTCGACTCCCAGCGTTCTCGCGCGACCGCTGCGGGCTCGTCGCCGTCCCGGCGCGCCTGCGCCCACGCGTACGACGTTTTCAGTGGCAGCGGCAACGGCTCACGGCGGCCCGCGTCGTACAGCGACACCAGATCGCGCAGCACCGCCACCGGGTCCGGAGGCGGTGCGAATTGCCTTCTGGCGGTGCGGTTCCTGCCGGCTCCGCGGCCGATGCACAGCGCCGCCCACTCGCGGGCCGGAAGTTGAGCGGCCAACGCGACCAGCCCGATCCAGGACGTCAGCACATGCTTGGGCGCCAGCTTCGAGTACGTCACCGACACCAGATGCTCGCCGTAGACGGGCGTGACGGTCCCGCTGAGCCGGCGGCCGGCACCGAGATCGACGTCAATGTCGTAGGCGTCGCCGTCGGCCGCCATGTGCGGCAGCGCGGCCCGGGCCAGCCGGCATGCACCGTCGAGGATTTCCTTCGTCTTGCGCACCCCGATGCGCCCGGGCGGCAGGGTTCCGCGGCGCCATTCGGCGTTGGCGGCCGCATCCGGATGCATGCCGCGCAGGATGTCGTGCAGTATCCGGTCGCCGACCGTCCACGCCTGCAGGGCGTCGATCTCGACGGGCATCTCGTCCTCGACGGTGTCGACGTCCCAGGGCAGGGTGACATCGAGCGCCCGGAAGAATCCTTTGACCGGGTTCTTGAAGAAGTCCAGCAGATCGGCCAGCGTCACGTCGACGGCGGGCGGCTCAGGCAGCCGGTCGCCAATGAAACCCACAGGCGCACGGCGTGTTCCGGTGGCCGCTTCGGCGGCCGCGAGCGCAGCAGGGTCGAAGGTGAACGGTGTGGCGGGCACCAGTGCCCCGGGTGTGACGTTCTTGCGGTCGAAGGGCTGCAACGGATGTCTGGTGAGAACCTGCCGCCGCACCGGCGCTCCCGTCGTGCGATCCAGCGCGTCGAGCACCTCGGCCAGCGGCACGGCCGGCGGACGCGGCTGCCCGGTGTGCTCGTCGGCGCCGGTGTAGGTGATCACCAATGTCTCGGTGGCCGAACCGATCGCGTCAAGCAGCAACTGGCGATCCTCGGAGCGGACGTCACGCTCACCGGTCATCGGTGCCCGCGCCAGCAGGTCGTCACCGTCCGGCGCGCTGTGTCGCGGGAAGATGCCGTCGTCGAGCCCGACCAGGCACACCACCCGATGCGGCACCGAGCGCATCGGCACCATGGTGCACACGGTCAGGGTGCCGGTGCGAAAGTTGGCCCGGGTGGGACGCCCGCCCAGCGATGCATCCAGTAACGCCGACACGTCGGGCAGCCGCAGCAGCGTGGACATGCGGGCGCCGGCTTGGGCGCGCACGTCGGCGAATTCCCGCTGCAGCTGCGCCTGCTGCCAATCCTCGTCGCAGCGGGTCAGTAGGCCCACCCCGTCCGTCAACGCATCCAGCCAGTCGGTCAACGGCATTGCGCCACCAAGTCGTTCGACCACGTGTTGCAACCGCGCGACATACTCGGCCAGGCGTCCCGCCAAGTCCACCCGGTTGCTGCCGACATCGTCGAGCGGCAGCGCGGTGTCCAGCCACGCCCGCGAGTCGTCCGACATGGCCACGCCGGTCAGGATGCGGTCGATGCCGAACCGCCAGGTGTTGTGCAGGAAACGCTCCAGCCCGTAGGGCCGGCGATGGTGCCGATCGAATCCCCACCGGATGTTGGATTGGCGCACCCAGTCGGTGATCACGTCGAGATCGTCGTCGCTGAAACCGAAGCGGGCGCGCACCGGGGTGGCCTGCGCGAGGTTGAGCACCTGGCTGGCGGTGGCCCGACCGCCCGCAATACCGAGCAGTTCGGCGGCGACGCCGAGCAGCGGATTGGTCTGGGTGAGCGCGCGGTCGGCGAGCCGGACCCGAAGCCGGTGCGCCGGATGCCCGGTACCGGCGACCTCACCCAGCCCGAAGCCGGCCACGATCAGCGGCGCGTAGGTCTCGATATCGGGACACATCACCACCACGTCGCGCGGTTCCAGGGTTGGGTCGTCCGCCAGCAGACCCAGCAGCACCTCGCGCAGCACGTCGACCTGCCGGGCCGGCCCGTGACAGGCGTGGACCTGCACCGAGCGGTCGCCGACGGCCAGCCGCCGTCCGTCCGGACGCGTCGCGTTGGCGGCGATGTCGGTTTGCAGCCAGCCCAGCAACGTGTCGGGTTTGGTTGTCCCGCCGAGGAATTCGTCGCTCGCCGCAGCGGCCGGCAGCGCCCGTTGCAGCTCCCGCAGGTCGCGCCCGAGGGTGTGCAGCAACGGGTGCCGGGCAGCGTGCCCGCTGGTGTCCTGACGTCGTGGCGCCGCGCCGTAGACACCGGCGAGCGCTTGCCACAGATCGTCACTGGGGTGGGGCAGCCACAGGTGCAGATCGTGATGCGTGGCCAGCGCGCCGAGCAGTTGCACGTCGGTGCACGCCAGCCGGGTGTGCCCGAAAAGCGACAGCCGCGCCGGCAGGTCGGCCGGGCCCGCGGTCAGCCGGGCCACGGTCTGTTCGTGCCGGACGTGCGGCGGATCGGCCGGGACCGCGGCTACCAATGCCCGCCACAATTCGGGTTGCCACGCCAGGTCCGCGTCCACGTCGTCGTGCCCGTCCAGCCAGCCGGCCAGCAACGCAGGACGCTGCCGCGCGTAGGAGGCGAACAGCCCGGCCAGGCGGCGCGCCACCGAATAGCGGCGACCGCGGCGCAACTCGGCCTCGACGGCGTCGGTGTCGAAGTGGCCCAGATGCGTTGCCAGTGAGCGGCACCACGGTTCGTCGAGTACGGTGTCGATCACCTCCAGCAGCGGCCACGTCATGGCCTCCGGCGACCACGGGTCGGTGTCGGCGGTCCCGGTAATCTCGGCGATGAGCGATTGCGGGCTGCGGAATGCGACGCCGGCGCACACGCCGTCGCCGTGGGCGCCGCGGCTGCCCAACACCTGGGACAGGTGCTGGCTCAGCCAGCGTTCCATGCCGCGGGCGGCGACCAGCACCAGCTCCGATGCGAACGGGTCGGGCAGCGGGTCGGCCAGCAGGGCGCCGAGTCCGTCGGCAAGGAGGTCGGTGCGCTCGGCACGGTGGAGATGAAGTGCCATCGCGGGCCACCATAGCGGCCGGCGCCACGGTGGTGAGCGACGCCCAAGACATTCTGCCGGCAACCCCGCGGCGACCCGCGACTGATGGTGGCGGGCATGCTGAGGCCATGAACAGAAACCAGATCACCGAACAGATCGTGCTGGCCCGCCTGGCGAAGGGGCTTACCTGGCAGCAGTTGGCCGACGCCATCGGCAGGCCGGTGGCGTGGACGACGGCGGCGCTCCTCGGACAGCATCCCGTTCCCGCCGAACTCAGCAACGTCCTGGTGGAGATGCTGGGTCTCGACAGGTCGGTGGTGCCGGTGCTGGCCGCCCCGCCGATGCGCGGCGGCCTGCCCACCGCGGTGCCCACCGACCCCACCATCTACCGCTTTTACGAGGCGCTGCAGGTCTACGGCGGCGCCATCAAGGAGCTGATTCACGAGAAGTTCGGCGACGGCATCATGAGCGCGATCAACTTCAGCGTCGACGTGCAGCGGCAGACACACTCCTCGGGAGACCGGGTGGTGGTGACCTTCGACGGGAAATTCCTTCCCTATCAATGGGTCTCGGCGCAAAGCTGACGCGCCCGGCGGTTCAGCTGGTGAGTACCTGCGGCGAGAGTTCTTTGAGCATCGCGTTGGCCCAGCGCATCTGGCGCAGTGTCTGCGGATGGCAGCGCGACGTCAGCTGCAGCAGTTCGAGATCCTTCGCCGCCTGCGCGGCCTGGCCTAGCAGCTCCCAGTCCAGCGATGCGCCCGCGGCGATCCGGTGTATTCGCCGCAGGTCGGCGAGCAGCAACAGGGCCGGTTCGGGGCGGTGTCGCAGCATGCGACTCATCCGAGTCTGCGCAAAGCCGGTCAACGCGCGGGTATGCGGGTCGGCGGACAGCCGCAACCCATAGTGGCGGCCATGCTCGGCCAGCTCTTCGAGGTGATGCTGCGACCAGCCGGCCTGGTCGTGGGCCAGGTGATAGATGTCCTGGTCGCCGCGGTGGCGTGCGGCCATCACGTTGAGGCGGTGAGCGAGTTTCCGCTCGGAGCGATGCAATTCGCGGATGGCGAGCTTGAGCTTCACGACGCACCGCCACTCACCAGAGCTTCGGCTGCGCGGGCCGCCGCTCCGCCCACCGTATCGGGCACCGCGCCGTCGACCGGTGCCGAGGCCGCCGTGGTCGGCGCATATGCCGCCCCACCGGTTCCGGCGCGCAGCCGCCGCAGCCGCGCCGCCGCCGTCTTGTAGATCGGTTGCTTGGACACCGGATCCCAATCGGTGAGCGTGAGCTCATTGGCGGCGCGGTGATGGCCATGGCCGGCGGTGTCCCTATCGGCATCCCAATAGCCGTAATGGAACGGCACGAACAATACGCCGTCGCGGATGCCGCTGATCCGGGCGGCGCAGCGGACGGTGCCGCGCGGGGTGCTCACATCGACGGTATCGCCCTCCGCGATACCGAGACGGCCCGCGTCGCGCTGCGAGACTTCCACCCACACCTCGGGTGCGGCGTCTTGAAGTTGCGGCGCCCGAGCCGTTTTGGTGCGGGTGTGGAAGTGGTAGAGGGTGCGGCCGGTGATCAACGCGAACGGGAACTCGGCGGTGGTCGGCTCGTGCGGCGGAATATATTCGGCCGCTTTGATAATGGCTTTGCCGTAGGCGTTCATCGCGCGGTATTCGGTGGGCTCCAGCGGAGCGCCGGTGATCAGGTCCTTGCCGTAGGCCTCGCAGTAGTCGGGATCCGCCCAGAATCCGGCGTCGGTGTATAGCCGTTCGGTGCCGTCGGGATGCGTTGTGTTACAAGGCCATTGGATGCCGCTACCGCCGCGCAGCTTGTCGTAGCTCAGACCGGTGTAGTCGCAGGGCCGCCCGGCACTGCACTTTTTCCACGCCTCGAACGCCGACTCGGGATCGGTCCACCACACCAGCGGCCGGCCGTCCTTGTCGCGGAAGTCCATGCGCCGCGCGTAGTCGAGAAAGATGTCCAGGTCGCTGCGCGCGAATCCAGGTGGATCGACTGCTTTTTCGGACAGATGTACGGTGCGATCGGCGTTGGTGAACGTCCCCGTCTTCTCGCCCCACGCGGCGGCCGGCAATACCACGTCGGCCAGCTCGGCCGTCTCCGTCATGAAGATGTCCTCGACGACGAGGAACAGTCGCTTCTGGGTCAAGATGTCGCGGATCCGCGAGAGCTCCGGCAGCGATACCGCCGGATTGGTGGCGGTAACCCACAACATCCGAAGCGTGCCCTCTTCGGCATAGCGGAACATCTGCATCGCGTGCGTGGGCGGCGCATAGTGCGGGATCTGTTGTGGTTCAAGGTTCCATACCCGCGCCAAGTCGGCAATGTGGTCGTCGTTGGACCAGTTGCGGAAGCCGGGCAGGTCTCCGTCGGCGCCGCACTCGCGAGTGTTCTCGGCCGTCGGCTGCCCGTTCATCTGCAAGATTCCGCAGCCCGGCTTTCCGAGCATGCCGCGCACCAAGTGAACGTTGTTGACCTGGACCGCTGCCGCGGTGGCTTGATGGGATTGGTAGAAACCCTGCAACACAGTGGACAGCAGCCGCTCTGCTGTGCCGAGAAGCCTTGCCGCGCGGCGGATGTCGTCGGCTGCGACTCCGCAGATCTCGGCGGTGTGCTGCGGCGGGAACTCTGCCACCCGGTTGCGCAGCTCGCCGAAGCCGACGGTGTGTGCGTCGATGTAGTCGTGGTCGACCCAGTCGTGCGCGATGATCTCGTGCAGCAACCCGTTCATCAGCGCCACATTCGTCCCCGGCAACGGCGCCAGGTGAACCGTGGCATGCCGGGCCACCGGGGTAAGCCGGGGGTCAACGCACACGATGGCGGGCGGCGTGTCGCCGGCTAACCGGTCGAGCATCCGCGCCCACAGCACGGTCTGCGTCTCGGCCACGTTGTGCCCGAACAGCGCGATGACGTCGGCGTGGTCGACATCGGTGTAGGAACCGGGCTGGCCGTCGCAACCGAACGACTCCTTCAACGCCTCGGCAGCCGTCGCGGTGCACAGCCGGGTGTTGCCGTCGACGTGGTTGGTGCCGATCGCGCCGTGCGCGATGACGGCCTGGGTGTAGTACTCCTCAAGGAACAGCTGTCCGGAGGTATAGAACCCGATTGCGCTGGGGCCGTGGCTATCCAGCAGTTCCCGGCTGCGCTGCACGATCGTGTCCATGGCGGTGTCCCAGTCGCACGGTCGCAATTGGCCGTCGCGGCGGATCAGCGGCGTGCTGAGGCGGTCCGGCGACGCGTTGGCCTGCCAGCCGAACAGGTCTTTGGGGTCCACCCGCCCGTGATTCACCCGGTCGACGGCGCGGCCGCGGACGCCGACGATACGCCCATCCTTGACGGCGATGTCCAGGCCGTCGCCGTTGGAGTGCAACACCGCGGCCGACTGCACCCACCGATCCACCGATTCCGGATTCAGGCCGTCGACCAGATATTGATCGATGCGCTGCGGCCACTCCCGGCCGGTTCCGTAGGGGGTCCTGGTTCCCCAGGGCTGGGCGATCCGGTCCGGCGTAACCATGGGCGATAGTTACCCGGCGGTGAGAATTCGAAACGCCGCCGCGATGGTTACCGGCTTTACGCCGCCGTTACACCCCGAATTCCGCTTCTATTCCGTCAATCGCGGCACGCATTGATTTCAGGGCGTCGGCTCGGGCGCGTAATTTGGTCGCGGCGTGGGCTTGCTGATTGAGACCGGCGAATTCACGCGCGGCTTCCTCGGCGCGGCTGAGCACCACTTCGGGCAACGCGATCTCGTCGATAAAGCCGGCCGCCAGCGCGGTTTCGCCGAAGAATGTCTTGGCCAGCCCGGCGGCTTGCTGGTAGGCCGACGGAGTCAGCCGCAGTTTCATGATTTCCAGGGCGGCGTAGGGGATGGTCATGCCGATGGCGACTTCGTTGGCCTGGATGTTGTAGGCATGCGCAGCCACGCGGTGGTCGCCGGAGGTCAACAGGAACGCGCCCATCGCGATCGCATGACCGGTGCAGGCCATCACCACCGGCTTGGGATAGGACAACAGCCGGTAGGCCAACTCGAAGCCGCCGCGCAGCATGTCGATCGCGGGCTGCACCTCGCCGGAGGTCAGGACCTTGAGGTCGAAACCGCCGCTGAACACCCGGTGGTTGCCGGCGATGACCAGCGCACCGACGTTGTCCCGGTCCGCTTGGTCAATCGCCTCGTTGAGGGCCTGCTGCATGGCGGGGCCGATCACGTTGACCTTGCCGTCATCCATGCGGATCACCGCGATGGTTTCGTCGTGGGTATAGGTGACCGGGCCGCTCATCGGTTTACTCCTTCGGTAGGGACGTCGATTGAATCAGATCACCACCGCGGCGCATCTCTTGCCCGGTCGCGGCGCGACCTCAGACCCGCTGACTGCGATGCTTGCCCAACTCGTTTTCCGCATCACCCCAGCGCAGGCTGACGTCGGTGGGCTCGTCGAGTTGGCGGGTTCGCCACCTGTCCTGAGTCTCCTGGACGGCGCGGTTGATCCGGTCGATCTCGCTGCGGAAAACGTCGGGTCGCGTTTCCTTGCTTGCGTAGTGAAAATACGTCAGCACGCTGCGTAACAGCTCCAGCTTCTGCTTTTCCCGCTTCGCCAGGTCGTGGGTCGTCATCAGCTCGATCCGCTGAACCGGCGGCAGGGCATCCCAGTCCAGCACCACTTTTGTCTCCAGTGGACGCCGCCCCCGTCGCCAGAACCGCCAGCCGGGCCGCTGCTCGGGGCGGTCGTAATAGATCACCGTTCCCTCGAACCGGGATTCGACCCCATGGCCGATCTCGGCGCGGTCCAGCGCCGAATCCCACACCATCCGCCATTCCTGACCGGGCGCCAGCGTCGGCAGTTCGCGGGGCAACTGCAATTCGACGACGTCGGCGTAACCGTCCGAGGCATTCTCGTATTCGGCGACAGTCGGCGGATTGGGAAACGAGAACCGGATGTCATAGGCCGCGGTGCGACCGAAGTTTCGGACCACCAGTTCGATCACATGCCAGTCCGCGACGTGGGGCTCCATCAGCATCGACACATACGGTCGCGTCTGCTCGAACGTCAGTGCGCGGTTGCGGCGAATCTGATAGTTCATCACGACCAGTGCGATAACGCCGAGTGCCAGCGCCGACCACGCAGCCACCGCGAACCAGGTGCCGGACTCGACGTCGGTGACCCCATGCCAGCTGCTCTGGACCCACCCCATGGAATCCACCCTCCGCTTATACCACCACACCGATCCGCCGGCGAAATTGAGTAGCGCACGATCCTAGATGCGGCCCCCGCATCGCGGCGGCGGTGACTCAGCGGGATCAACCCGGGTCTGCCGCTGCTGCGCCGCCCATCAACATGCGCCATTGACCCAGATCGGCGGCGCGATAGACGAAGTTCGACCGCTTGACCTCCGAGAGTGGTGCGCTGCGTTCGGCCGAATACCAGTGCCCAGGAAATACCGTCGGATCGCCGGGTAGCGCGGCCAGCTGTTGCAGGCTGCGGTAGATCTCGTCGGAATCCCCTCCGGGGAAGTCGGTGCGCCCGCAGCCCTCCAGGAACAACGTGTCCCCGGCGACCAGCCGGCCGTCGAGTAGGAAACATTGACTGCCCGGCGTGTGACCCGGAGTGTGCAGCAGCTCGATCTCGATGTCGCCGACGGCGACCTTGTCGCGGTGCTCATGGGTGGTCAGGTCACTCATCGGAATTCCGGTCACCCGGGAAACCCACAATGCCTCATGGGTGTTCACGTGCACCGGTACGGTGGCCCGCTCCAGCAACTCGGCCAATCCCTTGAGCTCGAAGCCCATCATCGAGCCGCCGACATGGTCCGGGTGATGATGGGTCACCAACACCCCCGACACGTGCATGTCGTCAGCTTCCAGCCTGTCGACGAGGTCGCCGGCGGCGTAGGCGGGGTCGACCACCACGCAGTCGCCGGTCTGACGGTCGCCGATCAGATAGGCGAAGTTGCGCATTTGCGCGGCGATCATGTCGCCGACCGCAAAGTCGCGACCGGAGAGCAGTTGCCGGAAATACAGCCGGTCCGAATCTGACACGCCACCAGACTATGACTGATCCAAGATCGGTCCAATCCTGGCGGCCTTGACGCCACGATAGCCCGGATGCGAAATGCGGGCCTTCTGTGATTCCCCGGGCGAAGCCGGTGGGTATTGTTGGCGCATGCGGAAGAAGGTCGAGATCGAGATCGACGACGATCTGGTCCAGGAAGCGATCCGTCGGTACGGTCTGGCTGATGCGCGCGAAGCGGTCCATCTCGCGTTGCGGACCCTTCTCGCCGAGGGCGGTAGCGGGGAGGCCGACGAAGAGGAATACGACGAGTTCAGCGATCTCAGTGTGCTCGACCCGCACCGGGGCAACCGTGGCGGCTGATCTGCGCCCCCGTCGTGGCTCCCGTCGTCCAGCGTGTCCAGGCCGCCAGCTGGCGCATCGCGTCGCGCACATGGTTTGGTGACGCCGCGCGCCAGGCTGTACCCTCTTTTTGCCCGGGGCACGACTGGCCGTTACGGGTGAGCGGCCCCCTTAGCTCAGTCGGTAGAGCGTTTCCATGGTAAGGAAAAGGTCAACGGTTCGATTCCGTTAGGGGGCTCGGCAGACGCCGAGCAGGAGGGCAGCCCTGAACCAAGGCGGGGCGGCCCAGAGGCGATGTAGCTCAGTCGGTTAGAGCGAACGACTCATAATCGTTAGGTCGCCGGTTCGAGTCCGGCCATCGCTACAACACAACACCGAGACGTTTGACACCAGATTCGAGAGAGAACCGTCATGGCTTCCAGTACCGACGTGCGGCCCAAGATCACTTTGGCGTGCGAGGTGTGCAAGCACCGCAACTACATCACCAAAAAGAATCGCCGCAACGACCCGGACCGCCTGGAGCTGAAGAAGTTCTGTCCGAACTGCGGCAAGCACCAAGCGCACCGCGAGACGCGGTGACCACATACGGTAGCCAAACTGATTCGGTAGATTCGATAGCCGTGCCACTGACAACCAACATTGTCGGGATGCATTACCGCTACCCCGACCATTACGAGGTAGAGCGCGAGAAAATTCGCGAACATGCCCAGGCCGTGCAAAACGACGACACCTTCTTTTTCGACGAGAAGGCCTCCGCGGAGCTCGGCTATGACGGCCTGTTGGCGCCGTTGACGTTCATCTGCGTGTTCGGGTACAAGGCGCAATCGGCGTTTTTCAAACATGCGAACATCGCCGTCCAGGACGCCCAGATCGTCCAGGTCGACCAGGTGCTGAAATTCATGAAGCCGATCGTTGCCGGTGACAAGCTCTACTGCGACGTGTATGTGGATTCGATGCGTGAGGCGCACGGCACCCAGATCATCGTCACCAAGAACATCATCACCAACAACGACGGTGACATCGTGCAGGAGACCTACACGACCCTCGCGGGGCGTGCCGGCGAGGATGGGGAAGAGGGATTTTCAGATGGCGCTGCGTGAGTTCAGTTCGGTCAAGGTCGGAGACCAGCTTCCGGAGCGGGTCTATCCGCTGACCCGCCAGGATCTGGTGAACTACGCGGGCGTGTCGGGTGACTTGAACCCCATTCACTGGGACGACGACATCGCCAAGGTCGTCGGGCTGGACACCGCGATCGCCCACGGCATGCTGACGATGGGCATCGGCGGTGGCTACGTCACGTCGTGGGTCGGGGATCCGGGTGCGATCACCGAGTACAACGTGCGGTTCACCGCGGTGGTACCGGTGCCCAACGACGGCAAGGGCGCCGAGCTCGTGTTCAGCGGCCGGGTGAAGTCGGTGGATCCGGACAGCAAGTCGGTCACCATCGCGCTCACTGCCACCACTGGCGGCAAGAAGATCTTCGGGCGGGCGATCGCGTCGGCGAAATTGGCGTAGCCATGGCCTTGAAGACCGATATCCGCGGGATGATCTGGCGCTACCCCGACTACTTCATTGTGGGCCGCGAGCAACTCCGCCAGTTTGCCCAAGCCATCAAGTGCGACCACCCGGCTTATTTCGAAGAGGACGCGGCCGCCGAGCTGGGCTACGACGCGATCGTGGCGCCCATGACCTTCGTGACGATCCTGGCCAAGCTGGTGCAGCTCGATTTCTTCCGGCACGTCGACATCGGCATGGAGACCATGCAGATCGTCCAGGTCGACCAGCGGTTCGTGTTCTACAAGCCGGTGTTCGCCGGGGACAAGCTGTGGGCCCGGATGGACATCCACTCCGTGGACGAGCGTTTCGGCGCAGATATCGTCGTCACCAAGAACACCTGCCACAACGACGACGGCGAGCTGGTGCTGGAGGCCTACACCACCCTGATGGGTCAGCAGGGCGACGGCTCCGCCAAACTCAAATGGGACAAGGAATCCGGGCAGGTCATCAGGACTGCGTAATTAGTATCTGGCACCGGCGCCTGGGTAGACTCTAGTACACTCGGACCCCGGGGTTTCCCACCATCAGCGCACTTTTCCGTGAGTCGGTCGAGCGAAGCCGGCGACGGGAGCGAGACGAACGAATTGTCTCACTTCGGTTCGTGACCACCGACCGGGGTGCGCTCGTGTCATGTAAGCCCCGGCAGGAGTAGGTTGGCCTGCCAACCGCGAAGGGGCGTAGCTCAACTGGCAGAGCAGCGGTCTCCAAAACCGCAGGTTGCAGGTTCAAGTCCTGTCGCCCCTGCTGAAGGCAAAGACGTGCCATGCTGGACACTGGGGAGGATCCCCAGTCTTACCGGGACGGCTGGCGTGATAGTTAGCGAACAAAGGAGCACGCGGTGAGCGACGAGCGCGACGCCGCCGACGGCGCCGTAAGCGACGGCGGCGCAACCGAGGACGGCAGCGACAGCGGTGGTCGCACGGCCGTGGTGACGAAGTCCGTGGTGCGGCCGCAACGACCGACCGGCAAGCGGTCTCGGCAGCGTGTGGTATCGGCCGACGAGGACGCCGAGGACACGGAGTCGTCGACCGCGACCGAGATCTCGAAGAAGGGCTCCGCCAAGAAAGACACGAAGTCGGCTGAGAAGTCTGCTAAGACATCGGCGAAGAAGTCGGTGAAGGCCAAGAAAACCACGAAGGCCGGAAGGCCGGCCGCGCGCTCGGCCAACCCGTTCATCTTCGTCTACAACTACATCAAGCAGGTTGTGGCCGAGATGCGGAAAGTGATCTGGCCAAACCGCAAGCAGATGATCACCTACACGTCGGTGGTGCTGGTATTCCTCGCCTTCATGGTGGCGCTGGTGGGCGGCGCCGATCTCGGCCTGGGCAGGCTCGTGATGCTGGTGTTCGGCTAAGACTTGGCAGTGACAGAGAGGACTGAAAACCGTGACTACCTTCGACGGTGACACGTCCGCGGGTGAGGTGGTGGACCTGCAAGAGGCCACTACCGCCCGGGAAGTAGCAGCCCCCGCTGAAGAGGTCGACCCGGCCGCTGCGCTCAAGGCGGAACTGCGCAGCAAGCCCGGCGACTGGTACGTCATCCACTCCTACGCGGGGTACGAGAACAAGGTCAAAGCCAACCTGGAAACCCGGGTGCAAAACCTTGACGTCGGTGACTACATCTTCCAGGTGGAGGTGCCCACCGAAGAGGTCACCGAGATCAAGAACGGCCAACGCAAGCAGGTCAACCGCAAGGTGCTGCCCGGCTACATCCTGGTACGCATGGACCTGACCGACGACTCCTGGGCAGCGGTGCGCAACACACCCGGGGTAACCGGGTTCGTCGGGGCAACCTCGCGCCCATCGGCGCTCTCCCTCGACGACGTGGTGAAGTTCCTGCTGCCCCGGGGAGCGGCGAAGAAGGCGGCGAAGGGGGCGGCCAGCACCGCCGCCGTCGCCGAAGCGGGCGGGCTGGAACGTCCGGTTGTCGAGGTCGACTACGAGGTGGGCGAGTCGGTCACCGTCATGGACGGGCCGTTCGCCACATTGCCGGCCACCATCAGCGAGGTCAATGCCGAACAGCAGAAGCTCAAGGTACTGGTCTCGATCTTCGGCCGCGAGACACCGGTGGAGCTGACCTTCAGCCAGGTCTCCAAGATCTAGCCGGCCCGCACAGCGCATCAACCAGGTTTAACCAGGAAGGAACAATCGAGTCGCCATGCCCCCGAAGAAGAAGAAGGTCGCCGGGCTGATCAAGCTGCAGATCGTGGCGGGTCAGGCCAACCCCGCGCCGCCGGTTGGCCCCGCGCTCGGTCAGCACGGCGTCAACATCATGGAGTTCTGCAAGGCGTACAACGCCGCAACGGAGAGCCAGCGCGGCCAGGTCATCCCGGTGGAGATCACGGTCTACGAGGACCGCAGCTTCACTTTTGCGCTGAAGACGCCGCCCGCGGCCAAGCTGCTGCTCAAGGCCGCAGGTGTGGCGAAAGGTTCGGCGGAGCCGCACAAGAACAAGGTCGCCAAGGTCACCTGGGATCAGGTCCGCGAGATCGCCGAGACCAAGAAGACCGACCTCAACGCCAACGACATCGACGCCGCGGCCAAGATCATCGCCGGCACCGCCCGGTCGATGGGCATCACCGTTGAGTAGTACGGCGTAGGTCTGCATAGGCCGGGATCAAACCCGCGTGGGAGGGCTCGCTTCGGCCCGTTGGAAACCACGACCCAACACCAGATTGGATATCGGATATGAGCAAGACCAGCAAGGCATACCGCGCCGCCGCCGAGAAGGTGGATCGCAGCAAGCTCTATACGCCGCTGGAGGCGGCCAAGCTCGCCAAGGAGACGTCGTCGACCAAGCAGGACGCGACCGTCGAGGTGGCGATTCGGCTCGGGGTTGACCCGCGCAAGGCCGATCAGATGGTACGCGGCACCGTCAACCTGCCCCACGGCACCGGCAAGACCGCCCGGGTCGCGGTGTTCGCGGTAGGGGAAAAGGCCGATGCCGCCGTCGCCGCGGGAGCCGACGTTGTCGGCAGTGACGACCTGATCGAGAAGATTCAGGGCGGGTTCTTGGACTTCGACGCCGCAATCGCGACGCCCGATCAGATGGCCAAGGTAGGTCGCATCGCGCGGGTGCTGGGCCCGCGCGGCCTGATGCCCAACCCCAAGACCGGCACCGTCACACCCGACGTCGCCAAGGCCGTCGCCGACATCAAGGGCGGCAAAATCAACTTCCGGGTGGACAAGCAAGCCAACCTGCACTTCGTCATCGGCAAGGCGTCGTTCGACGAGACGCGGCTGGCCGAAAACTATGGCGCCGCTCTCGACGAGGTGCTGCGGCTCAAGCCGTCGGCATCGAAGGGCCGCTATCTGAAGAAGATCACCGTGTCGACGACGACCGGCCCCGGCATTCCGGTCGACCCGTCCGTCACCCGCAACTTCGCCGAGGCCTGATTTCCCCGGCGAGCAGACGCGGAATCGCACAACCATCGCCGGAGCGATGCGATTCTGTGTCTGCTCGGCGGTGTTAGCCACCGCACTCGGCGATGCGGCGCCGCAGGAATGCCCGACCCGGCTCGGAACCGTTGGCGTCCAACGCCTTTCGGTACCAGACCAGGGCTTCGGATCGGCGTCCGGCGCGTCGCAGCAGATCGGCACGCACCGAGGCGACCAGGTTCGACCTGGCCAGTCGCGGGTCGTGAGCCACCCTTTCCAGTGCCGCCAAACCGGCGCCGGCGCCGTCGCGGAAACCAACCGCGAGCGCTCGGTTGGCCAGCACCACCGGAGAGTCGGTCAGCTGCAGTAGCCGGTCGTAGGCCGCGCAGATCGCGGTCCAGTCGGTCTGTTCCCAAGAAGGTGCCGTCGCATGCAAGGCTGCTATGACCGCCTGCGGCAGGTACGGTCCGGTCGATCCGCGGGCCTGCTGGAGCCGGTCCAGGCCGCGGGTGATGCGGTCGCCGTCCCAGCGGTGACGGTCCTGTTCCTCCAGCGGCACCAGCGCCCCGGAGGCGTCCACCCGCGTCGCTCGCCGCGAATCGTGCAGCAGCACAAGGGCCGCCAAGGCGTGCGCCTCCGGCTCGCGCGGCATCAAAGCGCACAGCTCTCCGGCCAGCCGGATTCCCTCGTCGCACAGTTCGTCACGAATCGCCGACGGACCTGCCGTGGACCAATAGCCCTCGGTGAACACCGAGTAGATGCAGCCGAGCACGTGCGGCGTCCGCTCGGCCAGCAGTTCGGCGGGCGGCACCCGCAGCGGGATATTGGCACGACGAATCTTGTTCTTGGCGCGGGTAATTCGCTGACCGACCGCCGTCTCGGTCTGCAGCAGCGCGCGGGCGATCTCCGCGACGGTCAGCCCGGACACCAGCCGCAGTGTGAGCGCCAACTGCGACTGCCGGTCCAATGCCGGGTGGGCGCAGGTGAACACCATCCGTAGCTCGTCGTCGCGAACCGGATGCGGGTCGGTGTCATCGGTACGCGCCCGAATCTCGTCTATCACGGCCGCCATTTCCTTTCCGGGTCGCGCAGCTTCGCGGCGAAGTCGGTCCCGGACGCGGTTGCGGGCGACCGTTACCAGCCACCCTCCGGGGCGATCCGGCAGTCCATCACGCGGCCAGGTGCGAAGCGCTTCTGCGCAGGCCTCCTGGACGGCGTCTTCGGCAATGGTGAGGTCGCCGGACCACCGGGCGATCGCGGCGACGGCCGGACCCCATTCGCGACGGAAGACGCCGTCCAGGTTGACCATCGGCGCTACAGTCCGGATACACCGGCCTGCTGACGTAGCTGCACGGCGGAGGCCGGGATCATCGACGCGAGCTTGACGGCCTCGTCGCGGTCGGCTGCGCTGAGCACATAGAAGCCGTTGGCCACCTCGGCGCCCTCGGCGTAGGGACCGTCGGTGATGAGGACCTCGCCGCCATGCACCCGCACGGTGGTCGCGGTGGACGGTTCATGCAGGGCGGCTCCGCCGGTGATGTGATCGCCGGCTGCGGCCATGAATTCGTGGTGCGGCGCGGCCAACGCCTGCCATTCGGGGCTGCCCGGCGCGACCGCGTTCGATGGCGGTTCCAGCAGCAGTGCCAGCCACTGGCTGCCTTCCCGCCGGGCGGGTTCGAAGCTGCCGAACATCGGCCATACCTCCACCGCGCCGTGCTTGGCGGCGGGGACGTCGCGCGCCAAAGCCAGTGCCTCATCCAGGTTTTCGGCTTCGAACACGTAGTAGCCGCCGGCCACCTCCGCGGTCTCGGCGAATGGGCCGTCGGTGACGATCGGCGCGTCGGGTCCGCCGGTGATGCGCACGCCGGTCGCCGCCGGCAGCAGCGCGTCACCTCCGCGGATCGCCGAAGCCACCCTGGTGTGAAAGGCCTCGTAGGCCGCCATCTCGCTGGCCCGCTCGTCGGGCGTGCGGTCGCGCTCCTGGCTGATCAATAGGGCGAAGTACTGCATCGTGGTCACCTCATCCGGCAGTGAGCGAAGCCCTGTGCTCCACTCTCTACCTGTTAGACGAACCGCGCAGCCTTAATCCGACACCAACTAGGCGGCGACGGCGCCCGGCTTGAGGTAGGTGACCAGGCTGCAGTCGAGCATCTCGTCGGTGAAGTAGTGCTCGCAGCCGCGCAGGTACTTCATGTACCGGTTGTAGACCTCTTCGGAGGTGACCTCGATGGCCTTCTCCCGATTGGACTCCAGCGTGTCACCCCAGATCCGCAACGTCTTGATGTAATGCGGGCGCAGCGAAAGCGGTTCGGGGACGACGAAACCGGCCTTCTCGCCGTGTTCGACCATCATCTCGGTCGACGGCAACCGACCGCCGGGAAAGATCTCGGTGATGATGAACTTGATGAAGCGCGCCGTCTCGAAGCTCAGCTTCTTGCCGCGGGCGGCCATCTCGAACGGGTGATAGCCGACGCTACTCTGGACGGTCATCCGGCCGTCCTCGGGCATGATGTCGAAACACCGTTTGAAGAAGTCGTCGTAGTTCTCGTGTCCGAAGTGCTCGAAGGCCTCGATGGAGACGATCCTGTCGACGGGCTCGGTGAAGTCCTCCCAGCCTTGCAGCCGCACCTGACGCGAGCGGTTGCTGTCGACGGAGGCCAGCACCTGCTCACAGCGGGCGTGCTGGTTCTTGGACAGGGTCAGGCCGATGACGTTGACGTCGAAGCGCTCGACGGCCCGCCGCATCGTGGTACCCCAACCGCAGCCGATGTCGAGCAGCGTCATACCCGGCTTGAGGTCCAACTTGTCCAGGTTGAGGTCGATCTTGGCGTACTGAGCTTCTTCGAGTGTCATGTCGTCCCGCTCGAAGTAGGCGCAGCTGTAGGTCCGGGTCGGGTCTTGAAACAGGGCGAAGAAGTCATCGGAGACGTCGTAGTGCGCCTGGATGTCCTCCGAGCGCGTCCGGGTCTTCGTCTGTGTCGGCGCCTTGTCAGCCATTGTCGTCCTGTTCTCCTGGATAGTGTTCATTGCCCGAACGCATGCGACGCCTCGGTTTGACTTGTGCAACAGCCCGATAAACCCCCGAGGCGTTACTACCTATCGACGCGAGCGTGTGCACCCATAGCCCGTCTGTGGCACCTGAGTCTACTTGGCGAGTGTGAACTGGTTGCAGTCGATGTAGCCCATCCGGAAGGCCTTGGCGCAGCCGGTCAGGTACTTCATGTAGCGCTCGTAGACCTCCTCGGACTGGATGGCGATCGCCTCGTCCTTGCGCGCCTGAAGCGCCTCCGCCCAAAAGTCCAGAGTCTTGGCGAAGTCCAGTTGCAGCGACTGGCGGCGGGTCACCGTGAAACCGACCTTCTGCGCGTGCTCCTCGACGGTCTCGATCATCGGCAGCCGGCCGCCCGGGAAGATGTCGGTCACGATGAACCTGATGAACTTGGCCATCTCCATGGTCAACGGTATGCCGCGTTCCATGACCTGCTTGACGTGCAACCCGGTGATCGAGTGCAACAGCATCACGCCGTCGCCGGGCATGGCGTGGTAAGCGAACTTGAAGAAGTCGTCATAGCGGTGGAAGCCGAAGTGCTCCAGCGCTTCGATGACGACGATGCGGTCCACCGGTTCGGTGAACTCGGCCCAGTCCCGCAACAGCACCCGACGCGAGCGGCTGCTGTCGACCTCGTCGAGCACCTGCTGGCAGTAGGCGTGCTGGTTCTTGGAAAGCGTCAACCCCACGACGTTGACGTCGTACTTCTCGACCGCGCGCTTGAGCACCGAGCCCCAGCCGCAACCAATGTCGAGCAGCGTCATCCCCGGCTGCAGTCCCAGCTTGTCCAGCGTCAGGTCGATCTTGGCGAGCTGCGCTTCGTGCAGGGTCATGTCGTCGCGTTCGAAGTACGCGCAGCTGTAGGTGCGGGTGGGATCGACGAAAAGGGCGAAAAACTCGTTGGATATGTCGTAATGGGCCTGGACGTCGTCCAAGTTAGACCGGGTGCCTGCGGCACTTGTTGTCTTACCAGCCATATGTCCTCCAAGAACAGATGAGCACCCTCACGCGGTGATCATCCACGGCACCCTACACCGGGCAGGGCGCATCCATCGCATCGAAAGTCGCTGAGCGGCCGGTTTTTCCCGACTGGGACCCGACTGAGATCTGCGATGGTCGCCGTCACTACCTCTCCAAGGTGAACTGGTTGACGTCGATGTAGCCGATGCGGAACGCGTTGGCGCAGCCGGTCAGGTACTTCATGTAGCGCTCGTAGACCTCTTCGGACTGGATCGCGATGGCCTCGTCCCGGTGTGCCTCCAGCGCCTGCGCCCACAGGTCCAAGGTGCGTGCGTAGTGCGGCTGCAGCGACTGGCGCCGAGTCAGGGTGAAGCCGGCCTTGCCCGCGTGCTCCTCGACTTTCTCGATCGACGGCAACCGGCCGCCGGGAAAGATCTCGGTCACGATGAACTTGATGAAGCGCGCCATCTCGAAGGTCATCGGCATGCCGCGCTCGACGATCTGCGGTCCGGTCAGTCCGGTGATGGTGTGCAGCAGCATCACGCCGTCGGCGGGCAGGACCCGGTGTGCCATGGCGAAGAAGTCGTCGTAGCGGTCGTGGCCGAAGTGCTCGAAGGCGCCGATGGACACGATCCGGTCGACGGGCTGGTCGAACTGTTCCCAGCCCTTCAGTAACACCGTCCTGCTGCGCGCGGTGTCCATCTCGTCGAAGGTCTTCTGGACGTGGGCGGCCTGGTTCTTCGACAAGGTCAGGCCGATGACGTTGACGTCGTACTTCTCGATGGCCCGGCGCATGGTGGCCCCCCAGCCGCAGCCCACGTCGAGCAGCGTCATGCCCGGCTGCAGGCCCAGCTTGCCCAGCGCCAGGTCGATCTTGGCGATCTGGGCCTCTTCCAGCGTCATGTCGTCGCGCTCGAAGTAGGCGCAGCTGTAGGTCTGGGTCGGGTCCAGGAACAGCCGGAAGAAGTCGTCGGACAAGTCGTAGTGCGCCTGCACGTCGTCGAAATGCGGCGTCAGTTGTTCAGCCATGACCTTATGAATGCCTTTCCGGGCCAGGACCGGCCCTACGGTGCTCACATAAGATGCACCGAAAAACGCTCCCCCATGTGCTCGGGGAATGTTATCCGATTTGGCGCCGCAGCACTAAATCACGACCGAGTCTGCGCAGGCCAGAGCCGGTGCAAGGCTATTTCGCCAGGGTGAACTGGGCGACGTTGATCAAGCGGCGGCGGAACCGCTCGGCGCAACCGGTCAGGTAGTGCATGAAGTTGTCATAGACCGCTTCGGACTGGATCTCGATGGCACGTTCGCGCGCGGCCGCCAAGTTGGCGGCCCACATGTCCAGGGTCCGGGCGTAATGCTGTTGCATCAATTGGATCTCTTCGACGGAGAAACCCGCGGCCTTCGCGTTGTCGACAATGTCGGGTTCGGACGGCAGTTCGCCGCCCGGGAAGATCGATTCGCGGAGGAACTTCAGGAATCGGATGTCGCTCATGGTGAGCGCGATGCCCTGCTCGTGCAGCCACCTGCGGTCATAGGTGAACAGACTGTGCAGCAACATCCGCCCGTCGTCGGGCATGATCTCGTATGCGCGTTCGAAGAACGCGCCGTAGCGCTCCTTGTGAAAGGCGTCGAACGCTTCGAAGGAGACGATCCGGTCCACCTTCTCGTCGAACTCTTCCCAGCCCTGCAACCGCGCCTCGGCCCGCCGCTGGGTGGGAATGGCGGCGAGCCGGTCCTGGCTGCGTTGACAGTGGTTTTTGCTCAGCGTCAGGCCGATAACGTTGACGTCGTACTTCTCCACCGCCCGGACCAGGGCACCGCCCCAGCCGCACCCGACGTCCAGCAGCGTCATCCCGGGCTCGAGGTTCAGCTTGTCCAATGCCAGATCGAGCTTGGCCAGCTGCGCCTCTTGGAGGGTCATGTCGTCGCGCTCGAAGTAGGCGCAGGTGTAGACCCACGTCGGATCGAGGAAAAGCCCGAAAAAGTCGTCCGAAATGTCGTACGCGGCTTGCGAGTCCTCGTAATACGGTGTCAGCTCGGCCACTTGAGACAACCTCCTTTTGCAACCCTACAATCCTCGTTCAAGCCTCGTTCAAGACTCAGCCGGCCCTGGCAAAGTTGCTCATCAGGACACTGATCACCCCGTCCCATAACGGCTCGGGCAGATCGTGGCCCATCCTGTCGAACAACACCAGTCGGGCGTCATCGATCGCGCGGGCGACCGCGCGGCCATTGGAAGGCCGCACCATTATGTCCTTTCGGCCGTGGATCACCACGGTCGGCGCCGTGATGCGCCGGTTGTAGTGGAGCAGGCTGCCACTGCCCAGGACCGCGTTGAACTGTCGGCGCACGCCCAACGGGTCGAAGCTGCGATCGTAGTTCTCGGCCGCGTCGGCCCTGACACGCTCCTCGGGCAGGCGATAGCCGGGACTGCCCGTGATCCTGGTGACCCGCACGACGTTGTCCACTACCACCTCGCGCGGCGAGCCCGGCGGTGGGCCGTTGAGCATGGCCCGCAAGGCGCGCAGTGCCGGCGGTCGCAGGCACGCTCTGTTGTTGCTGGAGAAGATGATCGCCAAGGCCTTTGTCCGCTCCGGGAACCGTGCCGCGAAAACCTGGGCGATCATGCCGCCCATCGACGCGCCGACGATGTGGGCGTGGTCGATCTCCAGGTGGTCCAACAGCGCGGCCGCGTCGTCGGTCATGTCCTCCAGCGTGTATGCGGCCTGGCTGCGCAGGCCGAACCAGAAGCGCAGCAGCCGCGCGAGCATCGACTGGGCGGGGTCGGCGTGCTCGGTCCTGCTGGACAGGCCGACGTCGCGGTTGTCGTAACGGATGACGCGCAGGCCCTGGGCGACGAGTTTCTCGCAGAAGGCGGTCCGCCACAGCAGCAGTTGGGCGCCCAGACCCATGATCAGCAGCACGGGTGGGTCGTCCGGGTCACCCATGTCCTCGTAGTACAGCTTCATCTGCCCCGCGACCGCGGTGCCGCTGCGGACCTCCACCAGACCTCCGCTAGACCTCACTGGACCTCTACATCCGACTGATGCTCGCGGCTGACCTCGACCATAAAGTTGGCGAAGTACCCGGTGAGCTGCGGGTCCGACATCATCTGCCACTTCGGCGCCAGCAGCTTCATGTACCGCTCGACGTACAAGAACTGCTTGCCGATCAGCACCAGCTCGCGGGGCAGCTTGACGTCGTAGGCGTCGGCCAGCGCCGACAGCTGCCGGCCGATGTCGGCATACGACATCTCGCCCAGCGATTGCATCGTAAGCGGGGCGGCGAATTTCTCGAGGTCTTTGGCGGCCTGGGCCTCGGGCTTCACGGTCCCGACGGCGCCCATCAACACGACGATCTTGCCGGCGGCGGCATGGTCCTTCTTGACCAGCAGGGCATAAACCAGCTCGCGCAGCAGCCAGCGGGTACGCGGATCGATGCGGCCCATGATCCCGAAGTCGAAGAACACGATGCGGCCCTGGTCGTCGACGTACAGGTTGCCCGCGTGCAGGTCGCCGTGGAACAGTCCGTGCCGCAGCCCGCCCTCGAACACGCTGAACAGCAGCGCTTTGACGAGTTCGGTGCCGTCGAAGCCGGCCTTGCGGATGGCGGCGACGTTGTCGATGCGGATGCCCTGCACCTTCTCCATGGTCAGCACCCGCTCGCTGGTGAAGTCCCAGTGCACGTGCGGCACCCGGATGTTGCGGCCCAGCGGGGACGCGTGCAGGTGCGAGACCCACGCCTCCATCGATTGCGCTTCCAGCCGGAAGTCCAACTCCTCGGCCAAGTTGTCGGAGAAGTCGGCCACCACGTCTTGGGCCGAGAGCCGGCGGCCCAGCTTGGCCAGTTCGACGGCCTGCGCGAAACGCTTCAAGATCTGCAGGTCGGCGGCCACCCGGCGGCGGATGCCCGGCCGCTGGATCTTGACCACCACGTCCTCGCCGGTCTTCAGGGTCGCGTAATGCACCTGGGCGATCGACGCAGAGGCGAACGGCTCTTCTTCGAACGTCGCGAACAGCTTGGCCGGCTCGTCGCCGAGCTCCTCGACGAAAAGCCGGTGCACCTCACCGGTGTCGGCCGGCGGCACCTGGTCCAGCAGGGTGCGGAATTCACGCGACAACGACTCGCCGAACGCCCCTGGGCTCGAGGCGATGATTTGGCCGAACTTCACATACGTGGGACCCAGATCGGCGAAGGTCTGCGGGATTTCCTTGATGATCTTCTGCTGCCACGGACCCTTGGCCGGCAGCCTGGTGAGTACCCGAGCAGCGGTGCGGGTGACCTGCCAACCAGTGGTGGCGACCCGGGCCGCTTCGACCGGCAACGGCACCCGGTCGAGCTTGGCCACATCGCGGTGTTTGGTGGAACTCATCTGTGCAGTGTGCCAAATTGGTGGAGCCGACTCACAATTTGCGTGCGTCGCTTCACCCGCGGCAAAGGCGCGGCCGATGGATGGGCTATGCCTTCGCCGAACGTGTATCTACTGCGAAAATCGGCGCGGATTTTCGCACTGAGTACACGTTCGGCGGTCTATTTGGGTTGCCAGGGTGTCAGCCACGGCTGCGGCTGCCAGTTCTGCAGGCCGGCGATCAATTCGTACATGGTGGCCCCGTCGATGCTTTCCCGGACGATGTCGGCGTGCCCGGCATGGCGGGCCAGTTCGTTGATCACGTGCAGGATGACCCAGCGCACCGACCAGGCTTCGACGTCCTTGGGAAACCAGGGGGCGTCCCGCGGCACGGGCACCGCGGCGTCCAGGTCAGTGGTGTCGACCAGCCGCAGCGTTTCCGCGTTCTGCGCGGCAAATGCCTCGAGTAAACCGGCCAGGGTTTCCTCGTGCCGCATCACAAATTCGTTGGCGTGTTCGGCGGTGCGTTGCGCTAACGGCCGCGGATCCTCGTGAGGGGCGTCCGGAGCGGCGGCCACCCGTGCCATCCATGCCCTTTGCATACCGGTGACGCGCTAGTTGCCGCAGGGCGGTCGCGGCGTGGGTGGCTTACGGCCAATTCTAGTAGTCCGCGGGCGGACCCCGAAGTGGCGGTGATTGCGCACGGCGAACACTCCGACGATGACGGGAGCCAGCCGCCAGGCGATGATGGTGAACGGCATCGGGCTGGGAGTCGGAAACACGAAATCCACCGAGGCGTCCGGATGCAAGGTCGGCAGTCCCGCATCGGCTGCCAGAAGTATTCGTCGTCGGTCAGGCCGTCCGGGCGCGGGCGCAGCTGGGTGTACCAGTGCCAGACTTGCAGTCGCATCGGATGTGGACGGCGGATGGCGTTGTACTTCGCGATGGTGGGCGCCGAGTTCGAGGTGCTGGAACCGGCGGAGGCGCGGCGGCGGCGGGTGCTGTGGGCAAATGTCTTCGTCGTGACGGTAAGGCACCGTAAGGTGCGGTCATGCAACTGGTTTCGGCGGCATCCACCGAGCTGTTCGTAGGCCCGCCCGACCAGCCGCTGCAACTGGTACGCGTCGCCGTCGCCGGATGCGCCGAGCCGACACCGCTACGCGTCGACGGTGACGGCCTGCGCGGGGAGGCGGTCGTCGCTTCCGGCGAAGAGGTGGTCGAGATCGCGGTCTCGGTGAACCGCCCGGTGCTGGGGTCGCCGTTGCCTGCGTGGGTGCGCGCCCCTGGGGCCGGCCTGGCTTTCGAGTTCGTTGTGGCCGAGCCGGGCTGGACCATGTACATGGTCAGCCACTTCCACTACGACCCGGTGTGGTGGAACACCCAGGCCGGCTACACCAGCCAGTGGCGCGAAGACCCGCCGGGGAGAGCCCGGCAGGCCAACGGCTTCGAGCTCGTGCGCGCTCATCTGGAGCTGGCACGACGCGATCCCGACTATAAGTTCGTGCTCGCGGAAGTCGACTACCTCAAGCCGTACTGGGACACCCATCCCGAGGACCGTGCCGACCTGCGCCGGTTCCTCGCCGAGGACCGTGTCGAGGTGATGGGCGGCACCTATAACGAGCCCAACACCAATCTCACCGGTCCCGAGACGACGATTCGAAACCTGGTGCACGGCAGCGGGTTTCAACGTCACGTACTGGGCGCCGATCCGGCCACCGCCTGGCAGCTCGACGTGTTCGGCCACGACCCGCAATTTCCCGGCATGGCCGCCGACGCGGGGCTGACGTCCAGTTCTTGGGCTCGTGGGCCACACCATCAATGGGGACCTACCCAAGGCGGCCCGGTCGACCGGATGCAGTTTGCCAGCGAGTTCGAGTGGATCTCGCCGTCGGGCCGCGGATTGCTCACCCACTACATGCCGGCGCACTATTCGGCGGGCTGGTGGATGGATTCGTCGACGTCGCTGGCCGAGGCCGAGGAGGCTACGTACGCGCTTTTCGGCCAGCTCAAAAGCGTTGCGCTGACCCGCAATGTGCTGCTGCCGGTCGGCACCGATTACACCCCGCCGAACAAGTGGGTGACCGAGATCCACCGCGACTGGGCCGCGCGCTACACCTGGCCGCGGTTCGTGTGCGGGCTGCCGCGGGAGTTCTTCGCGGCGGTGCGCACCGAACTCGCCGATCGCGGTGCGGTGCCGTCGCCGCAGACCCGCGACATGAACCCGATCTACACCGGCAAGGACGTCTCCTACATCGACACCAAGCAAGCCAATCGGGCCGCCGAGAACGCGGTGTTGGACGCCGAACGATTCGCGGTGTTCGCCGCGGTGTTGACCGGCGCCCGGTATCCGCAGGCAGCGTTGGCCAAAGCCTGGGTGCAGTTGGCCTACGGCGCACACCACGACGCGATCACCGGGTCGGAATCCGACCAGGTTTACCTCGATCTGCTGACCGGCTGGCGTGACGCGTGGGAACTGGGCCGCACCGCCCGCGACAACGCGCTGGCAGCGATTTCCGGCCTGGTCGATGCTCCCGAGGGCGCCGTCGTCGTGTGGAATCCGCTGAGCCGCCGACGCACCGACATCGTCACGGTGCGGCTCGAAGCGCCGCAGGTCGCCGGGGTGCGGGTCTATGACTGCGAGGGCGCCGAGGTTCCCGCACTCGTCGAGCACGACGGGCGGACGGTCACCTGGCTGGCGCGGGACATGCCGTCGCTGGGCTGGCGGTGCTACCGGCTGGACACGGCCGACGGCCCGGCAGGCTGGCAACCGGCATCCGGTGACGCGGTCGCCAACGAGCACTACCGCTTGACCGTCGACCCCGCGCGCGGCGGAGCGGTGTCCTCGCTGATGCAGAACGGTCGTCAGCTCATCGCCGACGGCCGGGTGGGCAACGAGCTTGCCGTCTACGAGGAATACCCCGCGCACCCGACGCAGGGTGAGGGTCCGTGGCACCTGCTACCCAAAGGTCCGGTGGTCTGCTCGTCGGAATCGCCGGCGCAGGTGCGGGCCTACCGGTGCCCGCTGGGCGAGCGGCTGGTGGTGCGCGGCCGGATCGGCACGGTGTTGCGCTACACCCAAACCTTGACCCTGTGGAACGGCGTGCCCCGCGTCGACTGCCGCACCACGGTTGACGGGTTCACCGGCGAAGACCGCTTGCTGCGGCTGCGCTGGCCGTGCCCGGTTCCGGGCGCCATGCCGGTCAGCGAGGTGGGCGATGCCGTCGTCGGGCGCGGTTTCGCGCTGCTGCATGACGGGACTCGGTCGGTTGACACCGCAGACCACCCGTGGACGCTGGACAACCCCGCCTACGGCTGGTTCGGCTTGTCGTCGGCGGCACGGGTCCGGGCCGGCAGTGACGCGGTCCGGGCGGTATCGGTCGCCGAGGTGGTGTCGCCCGGTGAGGAGATGTCGGGCCCGATGGCTCGCGAGCTGATGGTCGCGCTGGTTCGCGCCGGCGTCACGGCCACCTGCAGCGGCGCCGACAAACCGCGCTACGGCAACCTCGACGTGGACTCCAACCTGCCGGATATCCGGATCGCGCTGGGCGGGCCCGACCGCAACGTCTTCACCAAGGCGGTGTTGGCCGAGGCCGCCCCGGCATACGCCGCCGAACTCCAGCGGCAGCTGGCCGAGAACGGCCGGGCCAGGGTGTGGGTGCCGGCCGCGGCGCCGTTGCCGGCGGTCTGGGTGCCCGGGGCGGACCTGCGCGCGCCGAACGCGCTGCCGGTCCTGGTGATCGACGGCCGCGACGACGCCAACCTCGCCGCGGCGATCACCTCGGTGATCGCCGACCTCGACGACGCCGAGATCGAGATCAGTCAACAGGCACCGGCTGCGATGGAACCCTTCGAGGCCCGCACCGTGGCGCTGCTCAACCGCGGGGTGCCCAGCTTCGCCGTCGACACCGAGGGCACCTTGCATACCGCGCTGATGCGCTCCTGCACCGGTTGGCCGTCCGGCGTCTGGATCGACGAACCGCGCCGCACCGCGCCCGACGGCTCGAACTTCCAGCTCCAGCACTGGACACACGATTTCGACTACGCTCTGGTCTGCGCTGACGGCGACTGGCGCCGGGCCGGCCTGCCCACGAGCAGCGCGCAGTTCTCGCATCCGCTCATCGCATTGACCCCGCGAAAATCGGCGGCAAGGCTGCCGTCGGCCGGCTCGCTGCTGCAGGTCGACCCCGCCGATGCGGTTCACCTGGGAGCACTTAAAGCGGCGGGCAACCCGTTGACGGCCGGCAGTGCCCGGCCCGTCGATCCCACGGTGGTCGCGCTGCGGCTGGTGGAGACCACCGGGGCCGCCACCCGCGTCCGGATCGGCTCCGACGTCGCTAAGGTAACCGGATTCCGGATGGCCGACCTGCTGGAATCCCCGCAGCAGCGCAAGCGATCAATCGACCTGCACGGCTACCAGGTCGCGACCGTGGTGGCCCGGCTCGACATCAGCGGGACCCCGGGCGACGCCGAGCTCGCGCCGCAAGCCGAAACGGCGCAGCCGCTGTATGCCCGTTACTGGCTGCACAATCGCGGCCCGGCACCGCTGGGCGGACTGCCGGCCGTCGCCTACCTACATCCCCGGCTGGTCAACGCCGACGCGGGAGACCAGGTGGTGTTGCGCCTCACCGCCGCGAGCGACTGCAGCGACTTCGCGTTGAGCGGCACGGTGGATGTGGTGTGTCCCGGCGGCTGGTCGGTGGCGCCGGCCCGGATGCCGTTCACCTTGGGTGCCGGTGAATGCCTGGAAGCCGATGTCGTTGTGATGATCCCGGCCGACACGCCGCCGGCGCTCTATCCGGTCCGAGCCCAGTTGACCGTCACCGATCGGGAGGCGCCGGCTGCGTGGCGGCAGGTGGTCGAGGACGTGTGCGTGCTCGCGGTTGGGACACCTCAGCAGGAGCTGGCCTACCTCCTCGACGGTCCGGCAGACGTCGACGTGGCCGCCGGCGACTCGGCTCGGCTCACCGTCAGCCTCGGCAGCCGTGCGGGCGCAGACGTGGCAGTCGAGGCCCACCTGATCAGCCCCTGGGGCACCTGGGAGTGGCTCGGTCCGGCCGTACGAGCTGCTGTCTTACCCGCCGGCGGCACGGTCGAGGTTGCATTCGACGTCACGCCGCCGTCGTGGCTGCTACCGGGCCAGTGGTGGGCGCTGGTGCGGGTCGGCTGCGCCGGCGGGCTGGTGTACTCGCCGGCGGTGAAGGTGACGGTGCGATGAGCGCCGACCTGGTTGCGACGGTCGCCGGCGTTCCCGTCCCTGTCGGGGAGGTCGACGTGCGGGAAGCATGGCTACGCAACGGTCCGGGTGCGGCCGCCCTGCCGCCGAGCGGCACCAGCGAGGGACGCCAGCTGCGGCGCTGGCTGACTCAGCTGATCGTCACCGAGCGAGTGATCGCCGCCGAGGTGGCCGCGCGCGGACTGACCGCGGCAGCCGCTCCGACCGAGGTCGAGTTGCTGCCGGATGTGGCGGCGCGATTGGAGATCGGCAGCGTCGCCGCGGCGGTGCTGGCCGATCCGTACGCGCGGGCGCTGTTCGCCGACGTCACCGCCGCGGTGGTGGTCACCGACGACCAGGTGGCCGACTACCATCGGCGCAACCCGCTGCGGTTCGCCGCGCCGCGTCGCGGTGGTCACGGCTGGCGCGTTCCCGCGGTTGCCCGTCCGCCGCTGGAGCAGGTGCGCCCGGCGATCACCGGGCATCTGCTGGACGCCGCCCGGCGGCGCGCCTTTCGAATCTGGCTGGATGCCCGCCGGGCCGCATCGGTGCGATTGGCCCCGGGGTATGAGCATCCCGGCGACCCGCGACAGCCCGACAACACCCACCGTCACTGATGCATACCCTCTGCCTTGACATCGGCGGCACCAAGATCGCCGTAGGCCTGGCCGACCCGGGCGGCTCTCTGGTGCACACCGCCGAACGTCCGACCCCGGCCGCCGAAGGAGCCGAACGGATTTGGGACGTGGTCGCCGCGATGATCGCCGATGCGTTGCTCGTCGCCGGTGGCGCCGTTCGTGGTGTGGGCATCGCGTCAGCCGGTCCGATCGACCGGCACAGCGGAACCGTCAGCCCGATCAACATCCCGTCGTGGCGGGGGTTTCCGGTGCGCGACCGGGTTTCGGCGGTGGTGCGCGGAGCGCCGGTGGAGCTGGGCGGCGACGGCGTGTGCATGGCGTTGGGCGAGCACTGGCTCGGCGCGGGACGCGGCGCCCGATTCCTGCTGGGGATGGTGGTGTCCACCGGTGTCGGCGGCGGATTGGTGCTCAACGGTGCTCCCTATCCCGGCCGCACCGGAAACGCCGGTCACGTCGGTCACGTCGTGGTCGACCAGGACGGCGCGCGGTGTGCGTGCGGTGGCCGCGGTTGCGTGGAGACCATCGCGTCCGGCCCGTCGATGGTGCGTTGGGCCCGCGACAACGGCTGGTCCGCGCCGAGGGGCGCCGGCGCCAAGGAGCTTGCCGAGGCAGCGGTGGCGGGAAATGCGTTGGCGCTGGGGGCTTTCCGGCGGGGCGCCACCGCGCTGGCGGCGATGATCGCGTCCGTCGGGGCGGTGTGCGATCTGGACCTCGTGGTCGTCGGCGGGGGAGTGGCCAAATCGGGGCGCCTGCTGTTCGACCCGCTGCGCGCGACGCTGGCCGACTATGCCCGGCTGGATTTCCTGGCCGGGCTGCGGGTGGTGCCGGCCCAGCTCGGCGGTGCGGCCGGGCTGGTCGGCGCGGCCCGTCTGGTGGGGCCCGGCTAACCACGAGCCGCGACGGACCAGAGTCGGCCGGTTGCACGCCAACCTGGTCGGACACGTCGGTGCGTCGCCGCGCGGCATGCTCATCCGGAGCCGTGGGCGCACACTCGATATGCCGGCGGTGCGCCGGGCCCACGTGGTTTTTGGCTGATCGAACCGGTACCGCTATTGTTGTGGCCGATCCACCGAAGACCGTCGGTCACCGAGCAATCGGTTGAAGGTCCGGGAACAACCCGGCGGCCCACGCAGGAGGACGAGGCATCAGCGCCGGCGCAAGCGTCGGTGCATCAGTTACGCCCCGTGCCGCTTCCTGCGCCGGGGCGTTCGTGATTCCTAGACATTGTTCGACGTTCTTAGACGCTTCGAGGTGGCCGCAGACGCCACGTCGCACACTTGTAGGAGGTATGCATGGCCAGAGCTGACAAGGCCACCGCCGTTGCAGACATCGCCGAGCGCTTCAAGGCCTCGACCGCGACCGTCATCACCGAATACCGCGGCTTGACGGTGGCCAACCTGGCCCAGCTGCGCCGATCGCTGGGCGAGTCGGCCACCTACGCCGTGGCCAAGAACACCCTCATCAAGCGAGCGGCCTCCGAGGCCGGTATCGACGGCCTCGATGAGCTGTTCGCGGGCCCCACGGCGATCGCGTTCGTCACCGGTGAACCGGTCGACGCGGCCAAGGCCCTCAAGACCTTCGCCCGGGAACACAAGGCGCTGGTCATCAAGGGCGGCTACATGGACGGCCACCCGTTGACCGTCGCGGAGGTGGAGCGGATCGCCGACCTGGAGTCGCGCGAGGTGCTGCTGGCCAAGCTGGCCGGCGCGATGAAGGGCAACCTCGCCAAGGCCGCCGGGCTGTTCAACGCGCCCGCCTCGCAGGTTGCCCGGTTGGCGGCGGCGCTGCAGGAGAAGCGGGCCGCGGCAGAACCTGCCGCGGACACAGCGGCTACTACGCCTGAAACCCCGGCTCCAGAACCAGCATCAGCCGAATAACCCCACTACCCGAAACCAGGAAGGACCCACACCATGGCCAAGCTCTCGACAGACGAACTGCTTGACGCGTTCAAGGAAATGACCCTGTTGGAGCTCTCCGACTTCGTCAAGAAGTTCGAGGAGACCTTCGAGGTCACGGCGGCCGCACCGGTCGCCGTCGCAGCGGCCGGTCCGGCCGCCGGTGGCGCGCCGGCCGAGGCCGCCGAAGAGCAGTCCGAGTTCGACGTGATCCTCGAGGCCGCCGGCGAGAAGAAGATCGGCGTCATCAAGGTTGTCCGCGAAATCGTCTCGGGCCTGGGCCTCAAGGAGGCCAAGGACCTGGTCGACAGCGCACCCAAGCCGCTGCTCGAAAAGGTTGCCAAGGAGGCTGCCGACGACGCCAAGGCCAAGCTCGAGGCCGCCGGCGCCACCGTCACCGTCAAGTAAGTCCGTACGCCAAGCCCCCGGTACCAGAACCGGGGGCTTGGTGCGATCAGCCGAACGCGGAGCGCTGCGACAGCCGCACCCGCTCGGGCGAATCACCCAGCGCCACAAGCAGGTTCGTGGTCATCGCGGCCAACACCGGTGGGACCGCCGCACCTTCCTCGCCGAAGAAGCCGGCCAGTTCGAGCATCACGAAGCCGTGGATCAACGCCCAGAACTGGGCGGCAACCGAAACGACCACCCGGTCCGGGACGTCGCCGTCGCCCGTCGAACCCACAGTGATTCGTCCCGCGATTCGTCCCGCCAGCATCGAGCGGTGCACCGCGCGCACCACGTGCGCGAAGCTGGGGTGGTGCTGCTCGATCTCCACGATCGTCAGCGTCAGGACATCGTGGGCCGGCGCCTTGATGCCATGTGCGCTGGTACTGCCGAACATCAGCCGATACATATGCGGCCGGTCGATGGCATAGCGTCGATACGCCGCTCCGACAACCAATAGATCGGCAACGGGGTCAGTCGTCGGTGCCACCGCCAGGGCGGCGTCGAACTGCCGCAATCCCTCTTCGGCCACCTCGGCAATGAGTTCCCGCATGCCGCCGAAATGGGTGTAGACCGACATCGTCGAGGTTCCGGCGGCTCCGGACACCTTGCGGGTTTGCAGGGCGTCGGGTCCATGCTCGTCGAGCAGGGCGACGGCGGCATGCACCATCTCCTCGCGAACACTGCGAATGCCGTGTTGGGCGTGCTCACTCATTCTCGTCATCCCTTGCCATCGTCCCATCGCAGGCGTACGGTCCGAATAACACTGAAATAACGACGTTATAGGAGTTTGGCCGTGACGACAATGCGAACTGCCCAATCCCGGAACCCGTATCTCGAGGGTCTGCTGGCGCCGGTGCGCAACGAGGTGACCGCGACCGACCTGAAGGTCACCGGCCAGATCCCGGAGCATCTCGACGGACGGTATCTGCGCAATGGACCCAACCCCGTCGCCGAGGTCGATCCCGCCGTCTATCACTGGTTCAGCGGTGACGGGATGGTCCACGGGGTCGCCCTGCGTGAAGGGCGAGCCAGCTGGTATCGCAACCGCTGGGTGCGCAGCCTGCCGGTATGCGCGGCCCTCGGGGAGCCGGCTCCGAGCAGACTCGATCACCGGGCGGGCATGTTGTCCCTGGGCGCCAACACCAGCGTGCTGACCCACGCCGGACGAACCCTGGCGCTCGTCGAGGGCGGCGTCGCCAACTATGAGCTCACCGAGGACCTCGACACCGTCGGGACATGCGACTTCGACGGCACATTGACGGGCGGCTACACCGCCCACCCACACCGCGACCCGCGGACCGGCGAACTGCATGCGGTGTCGTACTCGTTTGCTCGCGGACGGACCGTGCAGTACTCCGTGATCGACACCCAGGGGCGGGCACGGCGCACCGTGGATATCGAGGTGACCGGGTCGCCGATGATGCACGACTTCTCCTTGACCGACAAGTACGTGGTGATCTACGACCTGCCGGTCACCTTCGACGCGTCGCAGGTGCTACCCGCGAAGCTGCCGGGCTGGCTGAGTTTGCCCGCGCGACTGGTAATGCAGGCGGTGATCGGTCACGTCCGGGTCCCCGGCCCGATCGCCGCGATGATGAACCGCAACCCCAAGCCGTCCGATCGGATGCCCTACGCCTGGAACCAGGACTACCCGGCCCGCATCGGAGTCATGCCCCGAGACGGCGGCAACGAGGACGTCCGGTGGTTCGACATCGAACCCTGCTACGTCTACCACCCGCTCAACGCCTACACCGAAACCCGAGACGGGTCCGAACTGCTGATACTCGACGTGGTGCGGTATGCGCGAATGTTCGACCACGACCGGCACGGCCCCGGCGACACCCGTCCGTCATTGGATCGCTGGACCATCAATCTGGCCACCGGTGCCGTCACCACCGAATGCCGCGACGACCGGCCGCAGGAATTTCCCCGGATCAACGAGACCTTGCTCGGCGGTCGGCATCGGTTCGGCTACACCCTCGGGGTGGACGGCGGCTACCTGACCGGCGGAACGACGGAAATGTCCACCTCGCTGTACAAGCACGACTACGAGACCGGATCTAGCCAGGCGGCCCCGCTGGATGCCGCCCTGCTGATCGGCGAGATGTGCTTCGTCCCGAACCCGCGGGACACTTCCGGGGAACGGGCGGAGGACGACGGCATCCTCATGGGGTACGGCTACCACCGCGACCGCGACGAGGGCCAGCTGTTGTTGCTGGACGCCCAGACGTGCGAATTGATGGCCACCGTGCACCTGCCGCAGCGGGTCCCGATGGGCTTCCACGGCAACTGGGCGCCGGCGACCCGTTGAGGCCCCCGACACCGCCCGCCAGCCCCGGCCAGGATTGTTATGTATCCAACCCTGATGTCGCGCCCCAGCGGTGCGCTACAGTGACTCAAGCCACATAAAGTGGCAGGTGGCGGGCATCTTGCCAATGTTGAGCGTCGGAAGGATTTCCCATGGGCGTCGCTATCGAGGTCAACGGACTCACGAAGTCCTTCGGTTCCTCGAGGATCTGGGAGGACGTCACGCTCACGATCCCCGCGGGCGAGGTCAGCGTGTTGCTGGGGCCGTCGGGTACCGGCAAGTCGGTGTTCCTGAAGTCCCTGATCGGCCTGCTTCGGCCGGAACGCGGCTCGATCGTCATCGACGGCACCGACATCATCGAGTGCTCGGCCAAAGAGCTCTACGAGATCCGGACGCTGTTCGGTGTGCTTTTCCAGGACGGTGCGCTGTTCGGATCGATGAACCTGTTCGACAACACCGCTTTCCCGCTGCGTGAGCACACCAAGAAAAAAGAAAAAGAGATCCGCGACATCGTCATGGAGAAGCTGGCGCTGGTCGGCTTGGGCGGTGACGAGAAGAAGTTCCCCGGCGAGATCTCCGGCGGTATGCGCAAGCGTGCCGGGCTGGCGCGGGCGCTGGTCCTCGATCCGCAGATCATCCTCTGCGACGAGCCCGACTCTGGCCTGGACCCCGTCCGTACCGCCTATCTGAGCCAGCTGATCATGGACATCAATGCCCAGATCGACGCGACCATCCTCATCGTGACCCACAACATCAACATCGCCCGTACGGTGCCCGACAACATGGGCATGTTATTCCGCAAGCACCTGGTCATGTTCGGGCCCCGCGAAGTGCTGCTGACCAGCGACGAGCCGGTGGTGCGACAGTTCCTCAACGGCCGGCGCATCGGGCCGATCGGCATGTCCGAAGAGAAGGACGAGGCCACCATGGCCGAAGAGCAGGCGCTGCTCGACGCCGGTCACCAGGCGGGCGGTGTCGAGGAGATCGAGGGCGTGCCGCCGCAGATCACCGCGACGCCGGGCATGCCGGAGCGCAAAGCGGTGGGGCGGCGCCAGGCCCGGGTGCGCGCCATGCTGCACACCCTGCCGAAGAAAGCGCAGGAAGCGATCCTCGACGATCTCGAGGGCACGCACAAGTATCACGCGAGCGAGTTCGGCGGCTAGCCCCGTCGCGCCGGCGCTCAAGCGTCGCACCCTGTAGCGGTGACGGCGGCTGTTTGGTCGATCTCATCCGCGGTGACGCAACTAACAGTGGCCGTATCCGCGGCCGGCCGGTGAGCAAGAATTCACGCTAACTTGCGGTAACTTGCCGCCCGTCCCCTTGACGACGGCGCGTAAACGGGTCAATCTGTTGGGCAGCATGTGTTGTACCTGTACCTGGGCAAGTCGAAATGCCAGCCAGCGCCGCTTCCCGGGGACACATATCGGTAGCTATTTGAGGAATGCGCCGTCCTGCGCTAGTGTAGGACGTTGCGCTGGCTACCTCCTGCCCACCTCACCCGCCACTTGACATCGTGGTCTAAGCCTGAGCCCAGTTTCCGGCTCAGTTGTTTGGTTGCGTGCGTGAGATCCGGACAGTTCGTTCGCCGGCCTAACCGACACAATTATCTGCGGCGAACAGGTCCGGTGACCGCCGGCTCCAGGTAGTCGCACGAGGTGCTGGAAGGACGCATCTTGGCTGATTTCCGCCAAAGCAAAACAGACGCTAGTCCCGCTCAGAGTCGCCCGCAAAGTTCTTCAAACAGCTCCGTGCCCGGAGCGCCTAATCGGGTTTCCTTCGCCAAGCTCCGCGAACCCCTGGAGGTTCCGGGGCTGCTTGACGTGCAGATTGACTCGTTCGAGTGGCTGATCGGCTCCCAGCGCTGGCGGGACTCCGCTATCGCCCGAGGCGAGGCCGCAGGCGGGATGAACCCGATCGGTGGCCTGGAGGAGGTGCTCGACGAGCTTTCGCCGATCGAGGATTTCTCCGGCTCGATGTCGCTGTCTTTCTCCGACCCCCGCTTTGACGAGGTCAAAGCACCGGTCGACGAGTGCAAAGACAAGGACATGACCTACGCCGCCCCGCTGTTCGTGACGGCCGAATTCATCAATAACAACACCGGCGAGATCAAGAGCCAGACGGTGTTCATGGGTGACTTCCCGATGATGACCGAGAAGGGCACGTTCATCATCAACGGGACCGAACGGGTGGTGGTCAGCCAGCTCGTCCGGTCGCCCGGTGTCTACTTCGACGAGACCATCGACAAGTCCACCGACAAGACGCTGCACAGCGTCAAGGTGATCCCCAGTCGGGGGGCCTGGCTGGAATTCGACGTCGACAAGCGCGACACCGTCGGCGTGCGCATCGACCGCAAGCGCCGCCAGCCGGTCACGGTGTTGCTCAAGGCCCTCGGCTGGACCAGCGAGCGGATCACCGAGCGGTTCGGGTTCTCCGAGATCATGATGTCGACGCTGGAAAAAGACAACACCGCCGGCACCGACGAAGCGCTGCTGGACATCTACCGCAAGCTGCGTCCGGGCGAGCCGCCGACCAAAGAATCCGCGCAGACCCTGCTGGAGAACCTGTTCTTCAAGGAGAAGCGCTACGACCTGGCCCGCGTCGGCCGCTACAAGGTCAACAAGAAGCTCGGCCTCAACACCAAGGACCCGATCACCACGACGACGCTGACCGAAGAAGACGTCGTCGCCACCATCGAGTACCTGGTCCGCCTGCACCACGCTTCTCAGGATGGCCAGCCCGCGGTCATGACGGTCCCGGGCGGGGTCGAGGTGCCGGTGGAAACCGACGACATCGACCACTTCGGCAACCGTCGGCTGCGCACCGTGGGCGAGCTGATCCAGAACCAGATCCGGGTCGGCATGTCGAGGATGGAGCGCGTCGTCCGGGAGCGGATGACCACTCAGGACGTCGAGGCGATCACGCCACAGACCCTGATCAACATCCGCCCGGTAGTCGCCGCCATCAAGGAGTTCTTCGGCACCAGCCAGCTCTCCCAGTTCATGGACCAGAACAACCCGCTGTCGGGCCTGACCCACAAGCGCCGGCTTTCGGCGCTGGGCCCCGGCGGTTTGTCCCGTGAGCGGGCCGGCCTGGAAGTGCGTGATGTGCACCCGTCGCACTACGGCCGGATGTGTCCGATCGAAACCCCGGAGGGTCCGAACATCGGCCTGATCGGCTCGCTGTCGGTGTACGCGCGGGTCAACCCGTTCGGCTTCATCGAGACGCCGTATAGACGCGTCGTCAGCGGAGTTGTTACGGATGAGATCCACTACTTGACGGCCGACGAGGAGGATCGCCACGTCGTGGCGCAGGCCAACTCGCCGATCGACGCGCAGGGCCGCTTCGTCGAGCCCCGGGTGCTGGTGCGCCGCAAGGCCGGCGAGGTCGAGTACGTGGCCTCGTCGGAGGTGGACTACATGGATGTGTCGCCACGCCAGATGGTGTCGGTGGCCACGGCCATGATTCCGTTCCTCGAGCACGACGACGCCAACCGGGCCCTGATGGGCGCCAACATGCAGCGCCAGGCGGTACCGCTGGTGCGCAGTGAGGCGCCGCTGGTGGGCACCGGCATGGAGTTGCGTGCGGCCATCGACGCCGGCGACGTCGTCGTCGCCGAGAAGTCGGGGGTGATCGAGGAGGTGTCCGCCGACTACATCACCGTGATGGCCGACGACGGCACCCGGCACACCTACCGGATGCGCAAGTTCGCCCGCTCTAACCACGGCACCTGCGCCAACCAGTCTCCGATCGTGGACGCCGGAGACCGGGTCGAGGCCGGGCAGGTCATCGCCGACGGTCCGTGTACGCAAAACGGCGAGATGGCGCTGGGCAAGAACCTGCTGGTGGCGATCATGCCGTGGGAGGGTCACAACTACGAGGACGCCATCATCCTGTCCAACCGGCTCGTCGAGGAGGACATCCTCACCTCGATCCACATCGAGGAGCACGAGATCGACGCCCGCGACACCAAGCTTGGCGCCGAGGAGATCACCCGCGACATCCCGAACGTCTCCGACGAGGTGCTGGCGGACCTGGACGAGCGTGGCATCGTGCGCATCGGCGCCGAGGTCCGTGACGGCGACATCCTGGTCGGCAAGGTCACCCCGAAGGGGGAGACGGAGCTGACCCCCGAGGAGCGGCTACTGCGGGCGATCTTCGGCGAAAAGGCCCGAGAGGTCCGCGACACCTCGCTGAAGGTGCCGCACGGCGAGTCCGGCAAGGTGATCGGCATCCGGGTGTTCTCCCGCGAGGACGATGACGAGCTTCCCGCCGGCGTCAACGAACTGGTCCGCGTCTACGTGGCCCAGAAGCGCAAGATCTCCGACGGCGACAAGCTGGCCGGGCGGCACGGCAACAAGGGCGTCATCGGCAAGATACTCGCGCAAGAGGACATGCCGTTCCTGCCGGACGGGACTCCGGTGGACATCATCCTCAACACCCACGGTGTGCCGCGACGGATGAACATCGGCCAGATCCTGGAGACCCACCTGGGGTGGTGCGCGCACAGCGGGTGGCAGATCGCGGGTACACCCGACTGGGCGGCCAACCTGCCCGAGGCGTTGCGCAGCGCCGAGCCGAACCAGATCGTGTCCACTCCGGTGTTCGACGGCGCCCAGGAGGCCGAACTGCAGGGACTGTTGTCATCGACATTGCCCAACCGTGACGGCGACGTGCTGGTCGACGGCGACGGCAAGGCGGTCCTCTTCGACGGCCGTAGCGGAGAGCCGTTCCCGTACCCGGTGACCGTTGGCTACATGTACATCATGAAGCTGCATCACCTGGTGGACGACAAGATCCACGCCCGCTCCACCGGCCCGTACTCGATGATCACCCAGCAGCCGCTGGGCGGTAAGGCGCAGTTCGGTGGCCAGCGGTTCGGCGAGATGGAGTGCTGGGCCATGCAGGCCTACGGCGCGGCGTACACGCTGCAGGAGTTGCTGACCATCAAGTCCGACGACACCGTCGGCCGGGTCAAGGTCTACGAGGCGATCGTCAAGGGCGAGAACATCCCCGAGCCGGGCATCCCCGAGTCGTTCAAGGTGCTGCTCAAGGAGCTGCAGTCGTTGTGCCTCAACGTGGAGGTGCTGTCGTCCGACGGCGCGGCGATCGAGCTGCGCGAAGGCGAGGACGAGGACCTGGAGCGTGCGGCGGCGAATCTCGGAATCAACTTGTCCCGCAACGAATCCGCCTCTGTCGAGGACTTGGCCTGAACCTTCTTGGAAGTAACTAAACCCGCAAGGGGAAAGGGAGTTACGTGCTAGACGTCAACTTCTTCGATGAACTCCGTATCGGCCTGGCCACCGCGGAGGACATCCGGCAGTGGTCCTACGGCGAGGTCAAGAAGCCGGAGACCATCAACTACCGCACGCTCAAGCCGGAGAAGGATGGCTTGTTCTGCGAGAAGATCTTCGGGCCGACTCGCGACTGGGAGTGCTACTGCGGCAAGTACAAGCGGGTGCGCTTCAAGGGCATCATCTGCGAGCGTTGCGGTGTCGAGGTGACCCGCGCCAAGGTGCGCCGGGAACGGATGGGCCACATCGAGTTGGCCGCACCCGTCACCCACATCTGGTACTTCAAGGGCGTGCCGTCGCGCCTGGGCTACCTGCTGGACCTGGCGCCCAAGGACCTCGAGAAGATCATCTACTTCGCCGCCTACGTAATCACCGCGGTCGATGACGAGATGCGGCACAACGAGCTGTCCACCCTCGAGGCCGAAATGATGGTGGAGCGCAAGGCCGTTGAGGACCAGCGTGACGCGGACCTGGAAGCGCGTGCCCAAAAGCTGGAGACCGACCTGGCCCAGCTGGAGGCCGAGGGCGCCAAGGCCGACGCCCGGCGCAAGGTTCGCGACGGCGGCGAGCGCGAGATGCGTCAGCTGCGCGACCGCGCCCAGCGCGAGCTGGACCGGCTGGAGGACATCTGGAACACCTTCACCAAGCTGGCGCCAAAGCAGCTGATCGTCGACGAGAACCTCTACCGCGAACTGCAGGACCGTTACGGCGAATACTTCACCGGCGCCATGGGTGCGGAGTCGATCCAGAAGCTCATCGAGAACTTCGACATCGACGCCGAAGCCGAGTCGCTGCGTGAGGTCATCCGAAGCGGCAAGGGGCAAAAGAAGCTTCGTGCCCTCAAGCGTCTGAAGGTGGTGGCGGCTTTCCAGCAGTCCGGCAACTCGCCGATGGGCATGGTCCTGGACGCCGTCCCGGTGATCCCCCCGGAGCTGCGTCCGATGGTGCAGCTCGACGGTGGCCGCTTTGCCACCAGCGACCTCAACGACCTCTACCGCCGGGTGATCAACCGCAACAACCGGCTCAAGCGGCTGATCGATCTCGGCGCGCCCGAGATCATCGTCAACAACGAGAAGCGGATGCTGCAGGAGTCGGTGGACGCGCTGTTCGACAACGGCCGCCGCGGCCGTCCGGTCACCGGGCCGGGCAACCGTCCGCTGAAGTCGCTGTCGGATCTGTTGAAGGGCAAGCAGGGCCGGTTCCGTCAGAACCTGCTCGGCAAGCGTGTCGACTACTCGGGCAGGTCCGTGATCGTGGTCGGTCCGCAGCTCAAGTTGCACCAGTGCGGTCTGCCCAAGCTGATGGCGTTGGAGTTGTTCAAGCCGTTCGTGATGAAGCGTCTGGTCGACCTCAACCACGCGCAGAACATCAAGAGCGCCAAGCGGATGGTGGAACGTCAGCGTCCCCAGGTGTGGGATGTGCTCGAGGAGGTCATCGCCGAGCACCCGGTGTTGCTGAACCGGGCGCCCACCCTGCACCGGCTGGGCATCCAGGCGTTCGAGCCGATGCTGATCGAGGGCAAGGCGATTCAACTGCACCCGCTGGTGTGTGAGGCGTTCAACGCCGACTTCGACGGTGACCAGATGGCCGTGCACCTGCCGTTGTCCGCCGAGGCCCAGGCCGAGGCACGCATCCTGATGCTGTCATCCAACAACATCCTGTCGCCGGCTTCGGGTCGCCCGTTGGCCATGCCGCGGCTGGACATGGTGACCGGGTTGTACTACTTGACCACCGAGGTCGACGGCGACACCGGCGAATACCAGCCGGCCGCAGCCGACCGTCCCGAGACGGGGGTGTACTCCTCGCCGGCCGAAGCCATCATGGCTGCCGACCGCGGTGTGCTCTCGGTGCGGGCCAAGATCAAGGTGCGGCTGACCCAGTTGCGTCCGTCCGCTGAGATCGAGTCCGAGCTGTTCGGGGCCAACGGCTGGCATCCGGGCGAGCCCTGGATTGCCGAGACGACGCTGGGCCGGGTGCTGTTCAACGAGCTGCTGCCGCCGGGCTATCCGTTCGTGAACAAGCAGATGCACAAGAAGGTTCAGGCCGCGATCATCAACGACCTGGCCGAGCGCTACCCGATGATCGTGGTGGCGCAGACCGTCGACAAGCTCAAGGACGCAGGGTTCTATTGGGCAACCCGAAGCGGTGTCACGGTCTCGATGGCCGACGTGCTGGTTCCACCCCGCAAGAAGGAGATCCTCGACCGCTACGAGGATCGCGCCGACAAGGTCGAAAAGCAGTTCCAGCGTGGTGCTTTGAACCACGACGAACGCAACGAGGCCTTGGTGGAGATCTGGAAGGAAGCCACCGACGAGGTGGGCCAGGCGCTGCGGGAGCACTATCCCAGCGACAATCCGATCATCACCATCGTCGACTCGGGTGCCACGGGTAACTTCACCCAGACCCGGACGCTGGCCGGGATGAAGGGTCTGGTGACCAACCCCAAGGGTGAGTTCATCCCGCGTCCGGTCAAGTCGTCGTTCCGTGAGGGCCTGACCGTGCTGGAGTACTTCATCAACACCCACGGTGCTCGAAAGGGCTTGGCCGACACCGCGTTGCGTACCGCCGACTCGGGCTACCTGACCCGTCGTCTGGTGGACGTGTCCCAGGATGTCATCGTGCGCGAGCACGACTGCGGCACCGAGCGCGGCATCGTGGTCGAGCTGGCCGAGCGTCAGCCCGACGGTGCGCTGATCCGCGACCCGTATATCGAAACCTCAGCCTACGCAAGGACTTTGGGTATCGACGCGGTCGACGAGGCGGGCAACGTGGTGGTCGCGCGCGGCGAGGATCTGGGTGATCCGGAGATCGATGCGTTGCTGGCCGCGGGGATCACGCAGGTGAAGGTGCGTTCGGTGCTGACCTGCACCACCGGCACCGGCGTGTGCGCGACGTGTTATGGGCGCTCGATGGCCACCGGCAAGCTGGTCGACATCGGTGAAGCGGTCGGTATTGTGGCCGCCCAGTCGATTGGTGAGCCGGGCACCCAGTTGACCATGCGTACCTTCCACCAGGGTGGTGTCGGTGAGGACATCACCGGCGGTCTGCCACGGGTGCAGGAGCTGTTCGAGGCCCGGGTGCCGCGCGGCAAGGCGCCGATCGCCGACGTCACCGGCCGGGTCCGGCTGGAAGACGGTGAGCGTTTCTACAAGATCACCATCGTGCCCGACGACGGCAGCGAGGAGGTCGTGTACGACAAGCTCTCCAAGCGGCAGCGGCTGCGGGTGTTCAAGCACGAGGACGGCTCGGAGCGGGTGCTTTCCGACGGCGACCACGTCGAGGTGGGCCAGCAGCTGATGGAAGGCTCGGCCGACCCGCACGAGGTGCTGCGGGTCCAGGGTCCCCGCGAGGTGCAGATCCACCTGGTCCGCGAGGTCCAGGAGGTGTACCGGGCGCAGGGTGTGTCGATCCACGACAAGCACATCGAGGTGATCGTGCGCCAGATGCTGCGCCGGGTCACCATCATCGACTCGGGCTCGACGGAGTTCCTGCCCGGCTCGTTGATCGATCGTGCCGAGTTCGAGGCGGAGAACCGCCGGGTGGTGGCCGAGGGCGGCGAGCCCGCCGCCGGCCGTCCGGTGCTGATGGGTATCACGAAGGCGTCGCTGGCCACCGACTCGTGGCTTTCTGCGGCGTCGTTCCAGGAGACCACCCGGGTGCTGACCGATGCGGCGATCAATTGCCGCAGCGACAAGCTCAACGGTCTGAAGGAGAACGTGATCATCGGCAAGCTGATCCCGGCCGGTACCGGTATCAACCGGTATCGCAACATCGCGGTGCAGCCCACCGAGGAGGCGCGCGCCGCGGCGTACACGATCCCGTCGTACGAGGATCAGTACTACAGCCCGGACTTCGGCCAGGCCACCGGGGCCGCGGTGCCGTTGGACGACTACGGCTACAGCGACTACCGGTAGACGCGCATAGAAGAAAGCCCCGGGCCTTGCCCGGGGCTTT
>NZ_MWQA01000001.1:4121264-4293637 GCF_002086915.1 Mycobacterium persicum
CTTGCCCGGGGCTTTCTTCTATGCCGAGTTTCTATGCCGAGCAGTCGCAGAATCGCACGTTGTGGGCTCGCGCAGGGCGATTCTCTGTCTGCTCGCCGCATTACACTGGGCCGGGTGCTGATAGGTTCCCATGTCCACTCGGACGATCCCCTGGCCGCCGCCCAGGCCGACGGCGCCGATGTGGTGCAATTCTTCCTCGGCAACCCGCAGAGCTGGAAGAAGCCCAAGCCGCGGGACGACGCCGAGACGCTGAAGGCGTCGACCATTCCGCTGTACGTCCACGCGCCGTATCTGATCAACGTCGCATCGGCCAACAACCGCATCCGCATCCCGTCGCGCAAGATCCTGCAGGACACCTGCGACGCGGCCGCGGCAATCAACGCGACGGCGGTGATCGTGCATGGCGGCCACGCCGACGACAACGACATGGAGGCCGGCTTCGAGCGGTGGGTCAAAGCGCTGGATTACCTCGAAACAGACGTGCCGGTGTACCTGGAAAACACCGCGGGCGGCGACCACGCGATGGCCCGCTACTTCGACACCATCGGCAGGCTGTGGGATCGTATCGGCGACAAGGGAATTGGCTTCTGCCTGGACACCTGCCACGCCTGGGCCGCGGGTGAGCAGCTGATCGACGCGGTCGTCCGGATCAAGGCCTTGACCGGCCGCATCGACCTGGTGCACTGCAACGACTCGCGCGACGCCGCGGGCTCAGGCGCCGACCGGCACGCCAACATCGGCAACGGTCGCATCGATCCCGACCACCTCGTCGCGGTGGTGAAGGCCGCCGATGCCCCGGTGATCTGCGAAACCGCCGACGAGGGCCGCAAGGACGACATCGCGTTTCTGCGGGAAAAAGTCAACGGCTGATTTCACGGCTCATTTAATACTCGTTAAGCAAGTGTCGCGGGCCTACCGTTAACCTATGGTTCGCCGGTTGGTCACCCTGCTGGGCGTCGTGGGGATGCTCGTTGGCTGCGCCCACGCTCCGCCGCCGCCGCCCGCCGGCTTCGGAAGCGGCACCAGCTTCCACACCATCGACGTCGGCGGAGTCCAGCGCTCCTACCGGCTCTATAAGCCCGCGGGACTGCCCTCGTCGGCACCGCTGGTCGTTATGCTGCACGGTGGTTTCGGCAGCGCCCGGCAGGCTGAAAGATCTTACGACTGGGACGAATTGGCCGATTCGGAGAAGTTCGTCGTCGCCTACCCCGACGGTCTGAACAGAGCGTGGAACGCCAACGGCGGCGGCTGCTGCGGCCGGTCCGCACGCGAAGGCGTCGACGACGTCGCCTTTGTCAGCGCGGCGGTTGCCGACGTCGCCGCGAACGTGCCCGTCGACCCGGCCAGGATCTACGCCACCGGCATGAGCAACGGTGCCATCATGGCCTATACCCTGGCCTGCAACACCGGCATCTTCGCCGCGATCGGCCCGGTCTCGGGAACACAACTGGACCCGTGCCCCTCCCCGCATCCGGTGTCGGTCATGCATATCCACGGCACCGGGGATCCGCTTGTCCGCTACTTCGGCGGGCCGGGGGCCGGCTTCGCCCACATCGACGGGCCACCGGTCGAACAGCTGAATGCGTTCTGGCGCAATGTGGATCACTGTGCGCCCCCTGCCACCACGACCAGTGGCCGGATTACCACGTCGAACGCCGCGTGCGCGAACAACCGCAGCGTGGTGCTGGTTACCGTTGACGACGGCGGCCATGAGTGGCCATCGGTAGCCACCGAAATGCTGTGGAAGTTCTTCGCCGCCCATCCCCGCTGAGCAAGGCATTACACCTCTTGTACGGTTGTCGGGAAAATGTAATATGGGTGGCATGCCAGACACCCATGTCGTCACCAATCAAGTCCCGCCGCTGGAGAACCACAATCCCGCTACCTCTCCGATGCTTGTCGAAGCGCTGATCCGCGAGGGCGGGCAGTGGGGACTGGACGAGGTGAACGAGCTCGGGGCGATCTCCGGCGGCCACGAAGCCCAGCGTTGGGGTGAGCTGGCCGATCGCAACCGGCCCGTCCTGCACACCCACGACCGGGTCGGCCACCGCATCGACGAGGTCGAATACGACCCGGCTTACCACGAACTGATGCGCACCGCGATCGCGCACGGGCTGCACGCCGCCCCCTGGGCCGACGACCGGCCGGGTGCCCACGTCGTGCGCGCCGCAAAGATGTCGATCTGGAACGTCGAGCCCGGACACACCTGCCCGATCTCGATGACCTACGCCGTCGTGCCGGCGCTGCGCCACAACCCCGAGCTGGCCAGCGTTTACGAACCGCTGCTGACCAGCCGCGAGTACGATCCGGAGCTCAAGCTCGCCACCACGAAACGCGGTATCACCGCAGGCATGTCGATGACCGAGAAGCAGGGCGGCTCGGACGTGCGCGCCGGCACCACCGAGGCGAGCCCCAACGCCGATGGCACCTACAGCCTGACCGGCCACAAGTGGTTCACCTCCGCGCCGATGTGCGACATCTTCCTGGTGCTCGCGCAGGCCCCAAAGGGATTGTCCTGCTTCATGCTGCCGCGGATCCTGCCCGACGGCACCCGCAACCGGATGCTGCTGCAGCGCCTCAAGGACAAGCTCGGCGACCACGCCAACGCCTCGAGCGAGGTCGAATACGACGGCGCCATCGCGTGGCTGGTCGGCGAGGAGGGCCGCGGCGTCCCCACCATCATCGAAATGGTCAACCTCACCCGGCTGGACTGCACCTTGGGCAGCGCCACCAGCATGCGCACCGGTCTGACCCGTGCCATCCATCATGCGCAGCACCGAAAGGCGTTTGGCGCCTACCTCATTGACCAGCCGCTGATGCGCAACGTGCTGGCCGACCTGGCGGTCGAAGCCGAGGCCGCCACCATCGTCGCGATGCGGATGGCCGGGGCCACCGACAACGCGGCACGCGGCGACCACAAAGAGGCGCTGCTGCGCCGCATCGGCCTCGCGGCCAGCAAGTACTGGGTATGCAAACGCTCCACCCCGCACGCCGCCGAAGCGCTGGAATGCCTGGGCGGCAACGGCTACGTCGAGGACTCCGGCATGCCGCGGCTATACCGGGAGGCGCCGCTGATGGGCATCTGGGAGGGCTCGGGCAATGTCAGCGCGCTGGACACGTTGCGCGCCATGGCCACTCGGCCGGAATGCGTCGAGGTGCTGTTCGACGACCTGGCTACCAGCGCGGGCCAGGATGCCCGGTTGGACCGCCATGTCGAGCGGCTGCGGGAGCAGCTGGGGGATCTGGACACCATCCAGTACCGGGCCCGCAAGATCGCCGAGGACATCTGCCTGGCGCTGCAGGGATCGCTGCTGGTGCGCCACGGGCATCCGGCCGTCGCCGAGGCGTTCTTGGCCACCCGGCTCGGCGGCCAGTGGGGCGGGGCGTTCGGCACCCTGCCGACCGGACTGGATCTGGCGCCCATCCTCGAACGTGCTTTAGTCAAGGGATGACACACGCGATCCGGCCGGTCGATTTCGACAATCTGAAAACGATGACCTATGAGGTCACCGATCGGGTAGCACGGATCACGTTCAATCGGCCCGAGAAGGGCAACGCGATCGTCGCGGATACCCCGCTGGAACTCTCGGCGCTGGTGGAGCGCGCCGACCTCGATCCCAACGTGCACGTCATTCTGGTGTCCGGCCGCGGCCAGGGCTTCTGCGCCGGCTTCGACCTGTCCGCTTACGCGGATGGCACCGGCTCCGCGGGCGGCACCGGCGCATACCAGGGCACGGTGCTGGACGGTAAGACCCAGGCCGTCAACCACCTGCCCAACCAGCCGTGGGACCCGATGATCGACTACCAGATGATGAGCCGGTTCGTGCGCGGGTTCTCCAGCCTGATGCATGCCGACAAGCCGACGGTGGTCAAGATCCACGGCTACTGCGTGGCCGGTGGCACCGACATCGCGCTGCACGCCGATCAGGTGATCGCCGCCGCAGACGCCAAGATCGGCTACCCGCCCACCCGGGTCTGGGGTGTACCCGCGGCTGGCTTATGGGCACACCGCCTCGGCGACCAGCGTGCCAAACGCCTGCTGTTCACCGGCGATTGCATCACCGGCGCCCAAGCGGCCGAATGGGGTCTTGTGGTTGAGGCGCCGGATCCCAAAGACCTCGACGAGCGGACCGAGCGGCTGGTGCAGCGCATCGCCGCGCTGCCGGTCAATCAGCTGGTCATGATCAAGCTGGCGCTCAATTCGGCTCTGCTGCAACAGGGTGTGGCCACCAGCAGGATGGTCAGCACGGTGTTCGACGGCATTGCCCGGCACACGCCCGAGGGACACGCCTTCGTCGCCGACGCGGTCGAGCACGGCTTTCGGGATGCGGTCAAGCACCGCGACGAGCCGTTCGGCGACTATGGCCGGAAAGCGTCCGGAGTGTAGCTTCATGCCGAAATCGCTGGCGCGCATGACCGCCCGGTCCGTGGTGCTCAGCGTGCTGCTCGGCGCGCATCCCGCGTGGGCCAGCGCCAGCGAATTAGTCAGGCTTACAGCCGATTTCGGTATCAAGGAAACGGCGTTGCGGGTGGCCCTGACCCGCATGGTCAGCGCCGGTGATCTGGTCCGGTCCGCCGACGGTTATCGGCTTTCGGATCGGTTGCTGGCCCGGCAGCGGCGCCAGGACGAGGCCATGCGTCCGCCGGTGCGGGCCTGGCACGGCTACTGGCACATGATCGTCGTCACCAGTGTCGGCGATGACGCACGCACCCGCGCCGCATTGCGAAACACGCTGCAGGACAAGCGGTTCAGTGAACTGCGTGAAGGGGTGTGGCTACGTCCCGACAATCTCGGCCTGGAACTGCCCCCCGATATTCAGGCCCGGGTACGGGTGTTCAGAACCCACGACGACGCGCCCGCCGAGCTGGCCGCGCGACTATGGGACCTAGCCGAGTGGGCCGACGCCGGGCAGCAATTGCTTGAGGAGATCTCCCAAGCCACAGACATTCCCGGTCGCTTCGTGGTGGCCGCCGCCATGGTCCGTCATCTGCTCACCGACCCGATGCTGCCCGCCGAACTGCTGCCAGCTCACTGGCCGGGTGCTCCGCTGCGCGCGGCATACCACGACTTCGCCATCGAGCTGGCGAAACGCCTTGACCCATCCCAACTCCTGGAGGCGACATGAGCGATCTGGTGCAAGTGGAGCACACCGGTCCGGTGACCACGGTGATCATCAACCGGCCGGCGGCACGCAACGCAGTCAACGGGCCGACGGCCGCCGCGCTCTACTCGGCGTTCGAGCAGTTCGACCGTGACGACGCGGCTGCGGTGGCGGTGTTGTGCGGCAACGGCGGAACCTTTTGCGCCGGAGCCGATTTGAAGGCCTTCGGCACAGCGGAGGCCAATGCCGTACACCGCACCGGCCCGGGCCCGATGGGCCCGTCGCGAATGGTGCTGTCCAAACCGGTGATCGCCGCTGTCAGTGGCTACGCCGTAGCCGGTGGTCTGGAATTGGCGTTGTGGTGCGACCTGCGGGTGGCCGAGGAGGACGCCGTGTTCGGGGTGTTCTGCCGCCGCTGGGGCGTACCGCTGATCGACGGCGGCACGGTACGGTTGCCGCGGCTGATCGGGCACAGCCGGGCGATGGACATGATCCTTACCGGCCGGGCGGTGGCGGCCGATGAGGCGCTGGCGATGGGACTGACCAATCGGGTGGTGCCCAAAGGGCAGGCAAGGCAGGCGGCCGAGGCGTTGGCGGCCGAATTGGCCGCCCTGCCTCAGCAGTGTCTGCGGTCGGATCGGTTGTCGGCGCTGCACCAATGGGGACTGCCGGAGTCGGCGGCGCTCGACCTGGAATTCGCCAGCATCTCCCGGGTGGCGGCAGAGGCCTCGACGGGGGCCGCACGCTTCGCGGGAGGTGCCGGCCGCCACGGCGCGCCGGCGTGACCTGTCGGCCGGTCAGCCGCCCTTGTTGATGGTGTTGCCCGATCCGATGTTGTCGACTTGCGGGTCACCATTCTTGTAGGTGATGGAGTTGTTGAGTCCCAGCACGCTCAGGTGCTGGTCGATCTTGTCGAAGGTGATCTTGTTGTTGGTGCCGCCAATGGTCACCGTCGAGCAGGTGCCGTTGACGGTAAGGGTGTTTTCCGAGCCGGCGACATTCAGTGACTTGCCGTCGGCGCAGTCCAGGGTGGCGGTCGTCCCGATCGATCCGTAGTTCAGCATGTTGCCGATCTCGATCGACGCGGTCGTGGGGGGCCCGGCTGACGTGGACGGCGCCGCCGTTCCGCTACTCGGCGCGGTTGTGGGCTTTGCGGAGCTGCTGGTGGCCGGCGGGGGATTGGCGGTCGAACTGCAGCCGACCAGTCCGGCGGCCGGTGCACCAAAGGCCAGTGTCAGAGCGATCGCAGACAGCCGCGGGGGGGGGACATGAACGCGCATAGGCTCCTCGATTCCTTAAGGGCCCACTCGCTGGAGCCGATTGACCATACCCAGTTCGCGGCCGCGATCCCAGATGAACGGATCGCCGTTCTTGAAGAACACCGTCTGATCCCAACCGTAGACGGTGATGTCGTTGATCACCGTGTCGGCAACGACGGTGTTGGACGAGCCCATTACCGTCACCGCCCAGCACGTTCCCTTCGCGGTGATGATATTGGCGGTGCCGTTGACCAACAGGGTGGAATCGTTGCAATCCAAAACCTGCTCGAGGCCCTCGCCGGTGATATGGGTGTCGCCGTTTTTTGCGTGCGCGGCCGGCGGTAGCGCGAGTGACGTGACTGCGGTGGTGACGATGGTGACGACGCAGCTGGCCAGTGACGCGGCGGCGGTTGTCCATCTCACTGCGGGCCCCCCTCCGTTGGCGCGTGATCGGTGCTCGATCGAGGTGTGCACCTAGCCTAGGTGTAGTGCCCTGCCCGACGACAGCGTTGACGGCATTTGGTTGACACCCCGCCGCGCCCGCATCTGACGCGGTCGATCGACGGTCGAGTCAACTAGAGTCATTAGTTGACCCACCGTTGACCTCCCACAACCGCAGCGGCGATGACTCACTGTCATTCGCACGTCGAACAATTATAAGGACGATCCTCATGGCAGCTTCGCCGGAACCGCCCTCAACGGCTGGTCGCCAGCGCGCTGTGAAAGCCGCGGCGCGGCCGGCCAAGTTGAGCCGCGATTCCATCGTCGAGGGTGCCCTGAACTTTCTGGACCGGGAGGGCTGGGATTCGCTGACCATCAACGCGTTGGCGACCCAACTGGGGACCAAGGGGCCGTCGCTGTACAACCACGTGGACAGCCTCGAGGACCTGCGCCGCGCGGTGCGGGTTCGGGTGATCGACGACATCATCATGATGCTGAACCGGGTCGGCGAGGGGCGCTCCCGCGATGACGCGGTATTGGTGATGGCCGGTGCCTACCGCAGCTATGCCCACCACCATCCGGGTCGGTACTCGGCATTCACCCGGATGCCGTTGGGCGGGGACGATCCCGACTACGCCGCGGCGACCAGAAGTGCTGCCGCGCCGGTGATCGCCGTGCTGTCCTCCTACGGCCTGGAAGGCGAAGAGGCCTTCTACGCGGCGCTGGAGTTCTGGTCGGCACTACACGGGTTTGTGCTGCTGGAAATGACTGGCGTGATGGATGAGATCGATACCGACGCGGTGTTCTCCGACATGGTGTTGCGCCTGGCGGCGGGGATGGAAAAGCGCACCGCGGAGCCCGGCGCCAAGCAGGCCTGACGCTGATCGGGGACGCCCGGGTAACGGATCTCCGCTTGGTTTGGGCACCACTTTGACCTGCCTGACCGGCGAGCGGTATTGTGGTTGCTCGTGCCTGGCGGCCTACAGCGCCCGACTTGAGGGCGTGGATGCCGGGCCAATTCGCATGTCCATGATTTCGCCGAGATGTCATGTACGAGGCGGGTTGAGTTCGGAGCCCAACCGCATGCGACACACCCGGCAGCGGGGTACGGCGTTTATACGGCGTTGGTTCCGAGGCAGGGCATAACTGCAGTACAAGGACTTGTAACAATACGGGGACCGGAGCCGGACCCTCAGACAGCGACACAGAAAGCCGGTAGATGCCAACCATTCAGCAGCTGGTCCGCAAGGGTCGTCGGGACAAGATCGCCAAGGTCAAGACCGCGGCCCTCAAGGGCAGCCCGCAGCGCCGTGGCGTGTGCACCCGGGTGTACACCACCACTCCGAAGAAGCCGAACTCGGCGCTTCGCAAGGTCGCGCGGGTGAAGCTGACGAGTCAGGTTGAGGTCACGGCGTACATCCCCGGCGAGGGCCACAACCTGCAGGAGCACTCGATGGTGCTGGTGCGAGGCGGCCGGGTGAAGGACCTGCCCGGTGTTCGGTACAAAATCATCCGCGGTTCGCTCGACACCCAGGGAGTGAAGAACCGCAAGCAGGCTCGCAGCCGTTACGGCGCCAAGAAGGAGAAGAGCTGATGCCGCGCAAGGGGCCGGCGCCTAAGCGTCCGTTGGTCAACGACCCGGTGTACGGGTCGCAGCTGGTCACCCAACTGGTGAACAAGGTTCTGCTGAAGGGGAAGAAATCGCTGGCCGAGCGCATTGTTTATGGTGCGCTCGAGCACGCCCGCGACAAAACCGGCACCGATCCCGTGATCACCCTCAAGCGCGCTCTGGACAACGTGAAACCGGCCTTGGAGGTTCGCAGCCGCCGCGTGGGTGGTGCGACCTACCAGGTGCCTGTCGAAGTGCGCCCGGACCGGTCGACCACGCTCGCGCTGCGCTGGCTCGTCGGCTACTCGCGGCAACGCCGGGAGAAGACGATGATCGAACGGTTGGCAAACGAGATTCTGGATGCCAGCAACGGCCTTGGGGCTTCTGTCAAGAGGCGTGAGGACACCCACAAGATGGCCGAGGCGAACCGCGCCTTTGCGCATTACCGCTGGTGAAAGCCGCCGGCGAACAGCAGCCGGGCGCACCTGACAGCGAACTGACTTAGCAACCGAAAGAGTGGGAAGACTTCTGTGGCACAGAAGGACGTGCTAACTGACCTGAGCAGGGTCCGCAACTTCGGCATCATGGCACACATCGATGCCGGCAAAACGACGACGACCGAACGCATCCTGTACTACACCGGCATCAACTACAAGATCGGCGAGGTGCACGACGGCGCCGCGACGATGGACTGGATGGAGCAGGAGCAGGAGCGCGGCATCACCATCACCTCTGCTGCGACGACGACGTTCTGGAAAGACAACCAGCTCAACATCATTGACACGCCGGGGCACGTCGACTTCACCGTCGAGGTGGAGCGCAACCTGCGGGTGCTCGACGGGGCCGTCGCCGTTTTCGACGGGAAGGAGGGCGTCGAGCCGCAGTCCGAGCAGGTCTGGCGCCAAGCCGACAAATACGACGTCCCGCGCATCTGCTTCGTCAATAAGATGGACAAGATCGGTGCCGACTTCTACTTCTCGGTGCGCACCATGGAGGAGCGGCTGGGGGCCAACGCCGTGCCGATCCAGTTGCCCATCGGCTCCGAGGCGGACTTCGAAGGCGTCGTCGACCTGGTCGAGATGAACGCCAAGGTATGGCGCGGCGAGACCAAGCTGGGCGAGACCTACGACACCATCGAAATCCCGGCCGAACTGCAGGAAAAGGCCGAGGAATACCGCACCAAGCTAATCGAGACGGTCGCCGAGACCGACGAGGAATTGCTGGAGAAGTACCTCGGCGGCGAGGAGCTCACCGTCGCGGAGATCAAGGCCGGGATCCGCAAGCTGACGATCGCCAGTGAGATCTACCCGGTGCTGTGCGGCAGCGCCTTCAAGAATAAGGGCGTGCAGCCGATGCTCGACGCCGTGGTGGATTACTTGCCGTCGCCGCTGGATGTGCCGCCGGCAATCGGCCACCCGCCCGGCAAGGAGGACGAAGAGGTCGTCCGCAACGCGACCACCGACGAGCCGTTCGCCGCGCTGGCGTTCAAGATCGCCACTCACCCGTTCTTCGGCAAGTTGACCTACATCCGGGTGTACTCGGGCACCGTCGAGTCCGGCAGCCAGGTCATCAACGCCACCAAGGGCAAAAAGGAGCGGCTGGGCAAGCTGTTCCAGATGCATTCCAACAAGGAGAACCCTGTCGAGCGGGCCAGCGCCGGCCACATCTACGCGGTCATCGGCCTGAAGGACACCACGACCGGTGACACGCTGGCCGACCCGAACAACCAGATCGTGCTCGAGTCGATGACCTTCCCCGACCCGGTGATCGAGGTGGCCATCGAACCCAAGACCAAGAGCGACCAGGAGAAGCTGAGCCTGTCGATCCAGAAGCTCGCCGAGGAGGACCCCACCTTCAAGGTCCATCTGGATCAAGAAACCGGCCAGACCGTGATCGGTGGCATGGGCGAGCTGCACCTGGACATCCTGGTGGACCGGATGCGCCGGGAGTTCAAGGTCGAGGCCAATGTCGGCAAGCCGCAGGTGGCCTACAAGGAGACCATTCGCCGCGTGGTGGACACCGTCGAGTACACCCACAAGAAGCAGACGGGCGGCTCCGGCCAGTTCGCCAAGGTGATCATCAAACTGGAGCCATTCACCGGCGAAGACGGTGCGACCTACGAGTTCGAGAACAAGGTCACCGGTGGCCGCATCCCGCGCGAGTACATCCCGTCGGTCGACGCCGGGGCCCAGGACGCCATGCAATACGGCGTGCTGGCCGGCTACCCGCTGGTGAATTTGAAGGTCACCTTGCTCGACGGCGCCTTCCACGAGGTCGACTCCTCGGAAATGGCATTCAAGATCGCCGGTTCCCAGGCGCTGAAAAAGGCGGCGGCACAGGCCCAGCCGGTCATCCTGGAGCCGATCATGGCCGTCGAGGTCACCACGCCCGAAACGTATATGGGCGATGTGATCGGCGACTTGAACTCCCGCCGTGGTCAGATTCAGGCCATGGAGGAGCGGGGCGGTTCGCGCGTCGTGAAGGCGCATGTGCCGCTGTCGGAGATGTTCGGCTACGTCGGCGACCTGCGGTCCAAGACTCAAGGCCGGGCGAACTACTCGATGGTGTTCGATTCCTACGCCGAAGTGCCGGCTCAGGTGTCGAAGGAGATCATCGCGAAGGCGACGGGCGAGTAGGCGGCGTGAGGTGACGGCGAGTGATTTGCGCGTAAGCTAGCCCGGTCAACACCGCGGCATAACTGAAAACATCAACACTGCTTTTATAAGCACCAACAGTCCAGGAGGACACAACAGTGGCGAAGGCGAAGTTCCAGCGGACCAAGCCCCACGTCAACATCGGGACCATCGGTCACGTTGACCACGGCAAGACCACCCTGACCGCGGCTATCACCAAGGTCCTGCACGACAAGTTCCCGGACCTGAACGAGTCGAAGGCGTTCGACCAGATCGACAACGCGCCCGAGGAGCGTCAGCGCGGTATCACCATCAACATTGCGCACGTGGAGTACCAGACCGAGAAGCGGCACTACGCACACGTCGACGCGCCGGGCCACGCCGACTACATCAAGAATATGATCACCGGCGCCGCCCAGATGGACGGCGCGATCCTGGTGGTCGCCGCCACGGACGGCCCGATGCCGCAGACCCGTGAGCACGTGCTGCTCGCGCGTCAGGTGGGTGTGCCCTACATCCTGGTCGCGCTGAACAAGGCCGACGCGGTCGACGACGAGGAGCTGCTCGAGCTCGTCGAGATGGAGGTCCGCGAGCTGCTGGCCGCCCAGGAGTTCGACGAGGACGCCCCGGTAGTGCGGGTTTCGGCACTGAAGGCTCTCGAGGGCGACCCCAAGTGGGTGGAGTCGGTGGAGCAGCTGATGGATGCGGTCGACGAGTCGATCCCCGACCCGGTCCGTGAGACCGACAAGCCGTTCCTGATGCCCGTCGAGGACGTCTTCACCATCACCGGCCGCGGCACCGTCGTCACCGGTCGTGTGGAGCGCGGCGTGGTCAACGTCAACGAGGAAGTCGAGATCGTCGGCATCCGCCCGACGACCACCAAGACCACCGTCACCGGTGTGGAGATGTTCCGCAAGCTGCTCGACCAGGGGCAGGCCGGTGACAACGTCGGGCTGTTGCTGCGTGGCGTCAAGCGTGAGGACGTCGAGCGCGGCCAGGTCGTCATCAAGCCCGGCACCACCACCCCGCACACCGAGTTCGAGGGTCAGGTCTACATCCTGTCCAAGGACGAGGGCGGCCGGCACACGCCGTTCTTCAACAACTACCGTCCGCAGTTCTACTTCCGCACCACCGACGTGACCGGTGTGGTGACCCTGCCGGAGGGCACCGAGATGGTGATGCCCGGTGACAACACCAACATCGCCGTCAAGCTGATCCAGCCCGTGGCCATGGACGAAGGTCTTCGGTTCGCGATCCGTGAAGGCGGCCGTACCGTCGGCGCCGGCCGGGTCACCAAGATCATCAAGTAGCGCTAACCGGTTCATCACCAGGCCCGGATTGCCGATCATGGCAATCCGGGCCTGGTGCTTGGTGCCCTCGGCAACCGACCGGGCCAGCGGCACAGTATGTGATCGGTAGCCGAGTGTGCGCGCTAATCTGACACGACCTAACCGTGAAGCGAGGAGCAGGCACATGCTGGCGCGCTATATCAAGATGCAGTTGTTGGTGCTGTTGTGCGGCGGTCTGGTCGGGCCGATCTTTCTGATCGTCTATTTCACGCTGGGCGTGGGCAGCCTGCTGTCGTGGATGTTCTATGTCGGTCTGCTGATCACCGTGGCGGATGTGCTGATCGCGCTGGCATTGACCAACTGGGGCGCCAAGACGGCGGCCAAGACGGCCGAACTCGAGCAGCACGGGGTGTTGGTGCTCGCGCAAATCACCGGTCTCACCGAAACCGGGACCAGGATCAACGACCAACCGGTGGTCAAGGTGCACCTGCATATCGCCGGACCCGGCATCGTGCCGTTCGACAGCGAAGACCGGGTGATCGCCAGCGTGACCCGGCTGGGCAACCTGACCGCGCGCAAGCTGGTCGTCCTGGTCGATCCGACTACCCAGCAATACCTGATCGACTGGGAGCGCAGCTCTCTGGTCAACGGCCTGCTCCCGGCGCAGTTCACCCTGGCCGAGGACAACAAGACCTACGACTTGAGCGGTCAGGCCGGCCCGTTGATGGAGATCCTGCAGATCCTGAAGGCCAATGGCATTCCACTCAACCGAATGGTCGACATCCGGTCGAATCCGGCGTTGCGTCAGCAAGTCCAAGCGGTGGTGCGGCGGGCGGTCGCGCAGCAGGCGCCGGCATCCCAGCCGGCCGCCTCGCAAGCGTCGATCGCCGAGCGATTGCAGGAGCTGGAGTCATTGCGGGCCAGCGGAGTGGTGAACGATCAGGAGTATGCCAGCCGGCGGGCTCAGATCATCGCCGAGATCTGAGCGGGCTAGTCGCCGGGCTCGTTGGATCCGGTAGCGGCGATCCGAGCGGCCGTCCACGCGCTCGGGGGTGGGGCTTTCGCTAGGTGCGTACGGCGCCCTGCCGGCCCCGGCGCGGACCGTGGAGCCGGGTGTTAGAACACGTTCCAATTCCGCTGCTAGCCTGACAGCGGCGGAAGGGGTACACGTGGCTGGATCACTACAGGGACGGGTCGCATTCGTCACCGGAGCTGCCCGCGCTCAGGGACGGTCGCACGCGGTGCGGCTGGCCCGGGAGGGCGCCGACATCATCGCGCTGGACATCTGTGCGCCGGCGTCGGACTGTCTCACCTACCCCGCGGCCACACCGGAGGACCTCAACGAAACCGTTCGCGCGGTGGAGGCCGAGGGCCGCAAGGTGCTGGCGCGCGAGGCGGATGTCCGCGATGGCGCGGCACTACGGCAGCTGGTCGCCGACGGGCTCGATGCTTTCGGCCGGCTGGACATCCTGGTGGCCAATGCCGGGGTGCTGGGCTGGGGGCGGCTCTGGGAACTCACCGATGAGCAGTGGGACACCGTCGTCGGGGTCAATCTCACCGGCACCTGGCAGACGCTGCGCGCCGCGGTGCCCGCCATCATCGAGGCGGGCAACGGCGGGTCGATCGTGGTGGTCAGCTCTGCGGCGGGGCTGAAGGCCACACCGGGTAACGGACACTACGCGGCGAGCAAGCACGGGTTGGTTGCGTTGACCAACACGCTGGCGCTCGAGCTCGGCGAATTCGGTATCCGGGTCAACTCCATCCACCCGTATTCGGTCCGCAGCCCGATGATCGAGCCGGAAGCGATGATGCAGATATTCGCCGAGCACCCCGGCTATGTGCACAGCTTCCCGCCAATGCCGTTGCAGCCCAAGGGATTCATGACCCCCGATGAGGTCTCCGACGTGGTCGTGTGGTTGGCTGGCGACGGCTCGGGCACCCTGACCGGAACGCAGATACCCGTCGACAAGGGCGCCTTGAAGTATTGACGCGCGATCGTGTATGAACTGCAGGTGACCAGTAGCGAAGGCGTCAACGAAGTTGACACGCACCCGGAATCGGGGCCTGACTCCGGTGCTGATAACGGGATCGTGATCGTCGGTGGGGGACTGGCCGCGGCCCGGACCGCCGAGCAACTGCGCCGGGCCGGCTACGCGGGTCGCCTCACCATCGTCAGCGACGAGGTCCACCTCCCCTACGACCGGCCGCCCCTGTCCAAGGAGGTGCTGCGCAAGGAGGTCGACGATGTCGCCCTCAAACCGCGTGAGTGGTACGACGAGAAGGACATCACGCTTCGGTTGGGGTCGGCGGCCACCGGCCTCGACACCGTCGCGCAGACACTCACTTTGGCCGACGGAACCATGTTGCGCTACGACGAGCTCGTCATCGCGACCGGCCTGGTGCCGCGGCGCATTCCGACGTTCCCGGACATCGAGGGCATTCGGGTGCTGCGGTCGTACGACGAGTGCATGGCGTTGCGCGCCCACGCGTCGGCCGCCACCCGCGCCGTCGTCGTCGGGGCGGGTTTCATCGGCTGCGGGGTGGCGGCCAGCCTGCGCGGGCTGGGTGTGGCGGTGGTGCTGGTCGAGCCGCAGCCGACGCCGCTGGCATCGGTGCTTGGCGAGCAGATCGGTCAGCTGGTCGCCCGCCTGCATCGGGACGAGGGCGTCGACGTGCGCACCGGCATCGGCGTGGCCGAGGTCCGCGGGGCGGGCCATGTCGACACGGTGGTCCTGACCGACGGTACCGAACTACCGGCCGACCTGGTTGTCGTCGGCATCGGGTCGCATCCGGCGACCGGCTGGCTTGACGGTACCGGCGTCAAGGTCGACAACGGCGTGATCTGTGACGCAGCCGGACGCACCAGTGCGCCCAACGTATGGGCGCTGGGTGATGTCGCCTCCTGGCGCGATCCGATGGGACACCAAGTGCGCGTGGAACATTGGAGCAATGTTGCCGACCAGGCCCGGGTGGTGGTGCCGGCGATGCTGGGCCGTGACGTACCGTCCAACGTGGTCGTTCCCTATTTCTGGAGCGACCAGTATGACGTCAAGATTCAGTGCCTGGGTGAGCCGCACGCCACCGATATCGTCCATCTCGTCGAGGACGACGGCCGAAGGTTCCTGGCCTACTACGAGCGCGATGGTGTGCTGGTCGGTGTCGTGGGTGGCGCGATGCCGGGCAAGGTCATGAAGGTGCGCTCCAAGATCGCCGCCGGCGCGCCCATCTCCGAAGTGCTGGAATCACCGGATGCCGGTTGAGCCTCATTGAGCGAGGGTCTGACGGGGTCCGCGTGGCCGTTGCCAGTTCTGCCGCGGCGGTCGACGGACGCGTAGCAGGGCCCGGATGTAGAAGGCGCCGTAGTTGCTGCCGCACACCACTACCGGCGTCGCGCTCATAACAGCGTGGGGTGATGCTGGGCCGGGCCGGCGGCGAGCTCGCGTTCGGGCACGCTCAGCCGACCTCGTGCACGGGGTTCTCATCGGTGACGCGGCCGAGGACAACGACAGGTCGGGCGCCACGACTTTCACGAGCGACACCGATCCGCCGATCGGCGGACAGCCGGCGATGCGGGTGCGACAACTACTGACAAGAACTACTGCCAGGTCACCGGTGGCCCGTGCGGATGACATTCGCCCAGGACCCGCGTCCGCCCGTCAGGCCAACTGGCGGCGCGGACCAGGAACTTCAGCGGACTACCGGGTCCGTTGCGCGCCGGCTCGAGCGTCAGGTGCGCGAAGGGGGTGCGTGCGCCGGCTTGCGCGCCCAGGTGCTCGACCGCGGCGCGGATCGCGGACCGCTCGTCGGTGGACAGGTACTGCCAGGTGATCGAATGCCATAGCACCGTCAGCGCACCGTCGGCCAGAGCCAGGGCGGCGACCGCCTCGGCCGCGGTCTGACGTTGCAGTTCCGCCGGAACCTTGCGGGCGACCTCGATGGCGCCGCGCAGCCGCTTCAAGCGGGCGTGCTGGTCGGGCCAGACGTAGCTCAACACGGTCAATTCGCCGTCGGCGCCGGTCACATCGATGGGCGCGATGTCGTACCCGTGGCGCTCCGCGATGCGCACCGCAGCGGGCGGCGGCAACCGACCGTGCCACGCATCGGCGATCGTCACCGGCGTCTCGGCCGGTCCCCACTGGCCGCCGTCGTAGCGGTAGCGGTACCGGTCTGCCCGCAGATTCAGGCCGGCACTGGCACCGATCTCGAAAAGCCTTATCGGCAACCCGAATTCGTGGTTGACGTGCAGCAGGCCGCCGATCAGCGCGGCGGATCGGCCGACCTCGTTGGTTTGTGGTGGTTGGTCCAGGGCCGCCCGCAACACATCGCTGCGATCAACCGCGACGCGCACGATGGCGGGCCAGGCGGCCGCGGCGTCCCAGCTGCCGCCGGTGCTCGGATACCAGCGGCGCAACGTCGGCGCCCGGCCGTCCAGCACCAACCGGTGCAGGCCGCCGAGTAGCCGCAGCGGCACCGCGTGGCGCGCTGGGTCGTCCTCGTGACCGGCAAGGATGGTCGCGAAGACGCCGCCCGCTTCGACGTCGGCGGCCACCAGCTCGAACAGCTCGCCGTACATCGGTGAGCCGGAGCCGGCGCAGAACCGTCCCTGCGATCGCAGGGTATGCGGCAAGTGCTCACCACTCGCGGGGCCGCTCATCCGAGCCGGTCCAATCCGGCGCCGACGACGTCGAAGGCATTGCCGAGCGCCTCGGGTAGCGAGACGGATTCGTCAGCCAGCCAGTTTTCGTAGGCGCTCAAAGCGACCCCGAGCATCGTCCAGGCGATGGTCTGAGGCAATAGGTCGGTGGCCGTGCCGCCGAGCCTGCGGGCCACGAACCCGGCGATCACCGCTCGCCAGCCGGCATACATCGTCATCGAATACGCTTGCAGCTCAGCGGTTTCCAGAATGATGCGCATACGCTGGCGGTGCCGGACGGTCTCGGATTCGTCGAAGGTGTTGAACGCCAGCAGCGCCGCACGCAACGCCGCGCCCAGTCGGACCCGCGGATCGATGTTGTCGAGCAGCTGCTGTAGCTGCGCGAGGTGGGCGTCGAAGTCACCCCACGGAATCGCGTTCTTGGATGCGTAGTAGCGAAACAGGGTGCGCCGGGCGATGCCGGCCGCCTGTGCGACGTCGTCGACGCTGACCTCGGCGAAGCCGCGGGCCGCGAACAACTCGATGGCAACGTCGGTGATGTGGTGCTTGGTCGTCGAGCGGCGTCGGCCCACCCGCGACTGGTGCAGCATCAGACCCGCCCTTTCATTTCGGCACTCGATGCCATATTCTGGCGATCAGTGTGACCAGTACCACCTCACATTGTCGAGGCCCAGGACGACCCAGGACGAAAGGCATCCACGTGGACCACGAGACTGACACCGACGTCGAGCTCGTCACCGAGACCCTGGTTGAAGAGGTTTCCATTGACGGCATGTGCGGGGTCTACTGACCCGGTGCCGGCAGTGCCCGACGACTTCGACCCGGATCGCGGCTGGCGGCTGCATCCGCGGGTGGCGGTTCGGCCCGAGCCCTTCGGCGCGCTGCTGTATCACTTCGGCACCCGCAAGCTGTCGTTTCTGAAGAATCGCACCATCCTGACGGTGGTGCAGTCGCTGGCCGATTATCCCGACGTGCGCTCCGCCTGCCGGGGCGCCGGTGTGGCGGATTCCGGGCAGGGTCCCTATCTGCATGCGCTGGGTGTGCTGGCCGCTTCGGCGATGCTGGTTCCGCGGGAGGGCCCGTGACGGTGCCCCGGCTCATCGAGCAGTTCGAACACGGGCTGGACGCCCCGATTTGTCTGACGTGGGAGCTGACCTACGCCTGCAACCTGGCGTGTGTGCACTGCCTTTCGTCGTCCGGCCGACGTGATCCGCGCGAGCTGTCCACGCGCCAGTGCAAGGACATCATCGACGAGCTGGAACGCATGCAGGTGTTCTACGTGAACATCGGCGGTGGTGAACCCACGGTGCGTCCCGACTTCTGGGAGCTGGTGGACTACGCGACCGCGCACCGCGTCGGCGTGAAGTTCTCCACCAACGGCGTGCGGATCACCCCCGAGGTGGCAGCGCGGTTGGCGGCCAGCGACTACGTGGACGTCCAGATATCTCTCGACGGCGCGACCGCCGAGGTCAACGACGCGGTCCGGGGCACCGGGTCGTATGCGATGGCGGTGCGCGCCCTGGAGAACCTGGCCGCAGCCGGATTCGGCAAGACCGGAGCCCCCAAGATCTCGGTGGTGGTCACTCGTCACAACGTTGGCCAGCTCGATGAATTCGCTGCCCTGGCAAGCGGTTACGGTGCCACCCTGCGGATCACCCGACTGCGTCCGTCGGGGCGGGGCGCCGATGTCTGGGAGGACCTGCACCCCACCGCCGATCAGCAGGTGCAGCTCTACGACTGGCTGGTGCTCAACGGCGAGCGGGTGCTCACCGGTGATTCCTTCTTCCACCTTTCCCCACTGGGCGAATCCGGGGCGCTGGCCGGGCTCAACATGTGCGGCGCCGGTCGGGTGGTCTGCCTGATCGACCCGGTGGGCGACGTGTATGCCTGCCCGTTCGCCATCCATGACCGCTTCCTCGCCGGAAACGTGTTGTCCGACTCCGGTTTTGGAACTGGCTTCGACAACATTTGGAAGAACGCTCCGTTATTTCGTGAATTGCGGTCGCCGCAGTCCGCGGGCGCCTGCGGCAGCTGCGGGCACTACGACAGCTGCCGGGGCGGCTGCATGGCGGCCAAGTTCTTCACCGGCCTGCCGCTGGACGGGCCGGATCCCGAATGCGTCCAAGGACACGGAATGCCGGCCCTGGCCCGGCAGCGCGAGGCGCCGCGCCCGCGCGTCGACCATTCGCGAAAGACGAGTCGACCCGTACCCCTGACACTGAACGTCAGACCGCCGGCCCGGCTCTGCGACGAAAGCCCGCTGTAGTCATGGCCGATGCCTGGTTCGAAACGGTGGCCATCGCCCAGCAACGCGCAAAACGGCGATTGCCCAAGTCCGTGTACTCGTCGCTGATCGCGGCAAGCGAAAACGGCATCACGGTCGCCGACAATGTCGCGGCATTCGCTGAACTCGGCTTCGCGCCACACGTCATCGGTGCGACGGAAAAGCGTGACTTGACCACGACCGTGATGGGCCAAGACATTTCGCTGCCGGTGATCATTTCGCCGACCGGTGTGCAGGCGGTCGATCCCGACGGCGAGGTGGCCGTCGCCCGGGCGGCGGCGGCCCGGGGCACCGCGATGGGCTTGTCCTCGTTTGCCAGCAAGCCGATCGAAGAGGTCGTCGCCGCCAATCCCAAGATCTTCTTCCAGATCTACTGGCTCGGCGGCCGCGACGCCATCGCCGAGCGTGTCGACCGGGCGCGGCGGGCCGGGGCGGTGGGGTTGATCGTCACCACCGACTGGTCGTTCTCGCATGGGCGGGACTGGGGTAGCCCCAAGATCCCCGAAGAGATGAGCTTGTGGTCGGTGGTGCAGCGGTTCCCGGAGGCGATCGTCCGGCCGCGCTGGTTGTGGAAGTTCGGCAAAACGCTGCGCCCACCGGATCTGCGGGTGCCCAATCAGGGCCGCCGCGGCGAACCCGGGCCGACGTTCTTCGCCGCCTACGGCGAATGGCTGGGCACCCCGCCGCCGACCTGGGAAGACGTCGCCTGGCTGCGGGAGCTATGGGGGGGCCCGTTCATGCTCAAGGGCGTGATGCGGGTTGACGACGCCAAAAGAGCGGTCGATGCCGGCGTCTCCGCGATATCGGTGTCCAACCACGGCGGAAACAACCTGGACGGCACGCCTGCCTCGATCCGTGCCCTGCCCGCCGTGGCGGCGGCGGTCGGCGACCAGATCGAGGTGTTGCTGGACGGCGGTATCCGGCGGGGCAGCGACGTCGTCAAAGCGGTGGCGTTGGGAGCTCGGGCAGTGATGATCGGCCGCGCGTACCTCTGGGGACTGGCCGCCAACGGCCAAGCCGGCGTCGAAAACGTCCTCGACATCCTGCGCGGCGGCATCGACTCCGCACTGATGGGCCTCGGCCGTAGTTCGGTCCATGACCTGCGGCCGGACGACATCATCGTGCCCGCCGGGTTCGCTCGGGAATTGGGTGTGTAACGTCCAAGTAAATTCCGGCCGCGTCAATATCGGTGGCGCAGAAAAAAATTCGGTAGAAGAGGTAACAATCGGTGCACGGCAGGTAAATTCGGCCTACCATCGGCGAGTGCCCGTACGCGGCGAACTGGCGAACTCGACGTCGAGCCAGCTACCACGCAACTCGCCGTCGATAGTGGTCCCGCTGGGGTCTACCGAACAACACGGTCCCCACCTGCCGCTGGATACCGACACGCGGATCGCGACCGCCGTCGCCCGGGCGGTGGCCGCACATCTATCCGGGCCGGACTGGCTGGTGGCTCCCGCGCTCGCCTACGGCGCCAGCGGTGAGCATCAGAGCTTTGCCGGGACCATCTCCATCGGTGTCGACGCCCTGGCCATGCTGCTGGTGGAGTACGGCAGGTCGGCCGGCTGCTGGGCCGATCGGCTGGTTTTCGTCAACGGTCACGGCGGCAATATCGCGGCGTTGCGCCGCGCAGTCGGCATGCTGCGCTCCGAAGGTCGCGACGCCGGATGGTGTTCATGTCGCGCCGTGGGTGGTGACGCGCATGCCGGGCACACCGAAACATCGGTATTGCTGCATCTTTCGCCGGACGATGTGCTGACCGATCGGTTGCTGGCCGGCAACGGCGCGCCGCTGCCGGAATTGCTGCCGTCGATGCGGCGCGGCGGAGTCGCGGCCGTCAGTCCGACCGGGGTGCTGGGCGACCCGACCACGGCGACGGCGGCGGCGGGAAGACGGATCTTCGCGGAGATGGTCGATGATTGCCGGCGTCGGATTGCCAGGTGGTTGCCCGGACCCGACGGGATGCTGGCATGACCCAGACCCGACTGCCGGATGGATTCGCGGTGCAGGTCGACCGCCGCGTGCGGGTGCTCGGCGACGGGTCGGCCCTGCTCGGTGGTTCACCGACCCGGCTGCTGCGGCTGGCTCCCGCCGCTCAGCACATGCTTTCCGACGGCCGGCTCAAGGTGCGAGACGAGCTCAGCGCACAACTGGCCCGCACCCTGTTGGATGCCACGGTGGCGCATCCGCGCCCCGCCAGCGGTCCCTCATATCGTGACGTCACCGTGGTGATACCGGTGCGCGACAACATATCTGGTGTACGCCGGCTGGTGGCCGCACTGCGTGGATTGCGGGTCATCGTGGTCGACGACGGGTCGGCGTGCCCGGTCGAGTTGGAGGACTTTCCCGGGGCGCGCTGCGACATCGAGGTGCTGCATCACCCGCGCAGCAAGGGTCCGGCGGCGGCACGCAACACCGGTCTGGCGGCGTGCACCACCGACTTCGTGGCATTCCTGGATTCCGACGTGGCGCCACGCCGCGGATGGCTCGAAGCGTTGCTGGGCCACTTCTGTGATCCCACTGTCGCTTTGGTCGCGCCCCGCATCGTCGGTATGGCGCAAAGCGAGAACCTGGTGGCTCGCTACGAGGCGGTGCGCTCGTCGCTGGATCTCGGTCTGCGGGAGGCGCCGGTGTTACCGCACAGCCCGGTGTCCTACGTACCGAGCGCCGCGATCGTCTGCCGCGCCGCGGCCCTGCGCGACGTGGGTGGTTTCGACGAGACCCTGCATTCGGGGGAGGACGTCGACCTGTGCTGGCGGTTGATCGAAGCGGGCGCCCGGCTGCGCTACGAGCCGATCGCGCTGGTCGCGCATGACCATCGCACGCAGCTACGGGACTGGATCGCGCGCAAGGCCTTCTACGGCGGTTCGGCCGCGCCCCTGTCGGTGCGCCACCCCGACAAGACCGCGCCGCTGGTGATTTCCGGCTGGGCACTGACGGCCTGGATCCTGATGTCGCTGGGTACCGGGCTTTGTCAACTGGCATCGCTGGTCATCGCGGTGGTGACCGGTCGTCGCATCGCCAGGACCATGCGCAGCGCCGACACCTCACTGTCGGATGTGCTGGTAGTCGCCACCCGCGGATTGTGGTCCGCGGCTTTGCAGTTGGCGTCGGCCATGTGCCGGCACTACTGGCCGGTGACCTTGATTGCCGCCCTGCTGTTTCGGCGTTGCCGGCGGGTGGTGCTGGTCGCGGCGATCGTCGACGGCGTGGTCGACTGGCTGCGCCGCAAAGAGGCCAGGGATGGCGATGCCGGCGATACCGAACCGATCGGCGTGCTGACCTACGTGTTACTCAAGCGCGTCGACGACCTCGCCTACGGCCTGGGCCTGTGGTACGGCGTGGTGCGCGAACGCAATGTCGGCGCGCTCAAACCGCAAATTCGGGTATAACGGCCACCTTGACTGCTGCCGCCGGGCACAGCGACGTGTTGATCGTCGGCGCGGGCAGCGCCGGATCGGTGGTGGCCGCCCGCCTTTCTGCCGATCCCCGCTGTGTCGTGACCGTCCTCGAGACGGGCCCCGGCCTCGCCGATCCGCAGTTGCTGGCGCAAACCTCCAATGGGTTTCGCCTCCCGATCGGCGTGGGCAGTCCGCTGGTCCGGCGATACCAGACCCAGCTCACCGACCGGCCGATTCGCCGACTGGCGATCGTGCGCGGAGCGACCCTCGGTGGTTGCGGTGCAATCAACGGCGGCTACTTCTGCCGCGGACTACCACAGGATTTCGATCGCGCTGCGCTACCCGGCTGGGCATGGCCCGACGTACTCGAACACTTCCGGGCCATTGAGACAGATCTGGACTTCAGTACGTCCGCGCACGGTGGCGACGGCCCCATCCTGGTTCGGCGAACGCACGAGATCACCGGCATCACCCAGCGCTTCATCAGTGCCGCCGAGCGCGCCGGGTTCCCCTGGATCGACGACCTCAACGACGTTGGTCCGTCGAGTGTCTCGGGGGTGGGCGCGGTCCCGCTGAACATCGTGGACGGTGTCCGGACCGGGTCCGGCGCCGGGTATCTGCTGCCCGCGCTGCGCCGACCAAACCTGACACTGCTGGAACAGACCCGGGCATTGCGATTGCGCTTCTCCGGCGCCAGAGCCGTCGGTGTCGACGCGGTTGGCCCATCCGGGCCGATCACTCTGGCGGCCAACCGAATTGTTCTGTGCGCCGGTGCGATTGAGTCGGCACATCTGCTGATGCTGTCCGGGGTCGGTGACGAGGCGATGCTTCGTGCGGTCGGCGTTCCGGTGGTGGCGGCGCTGCCGGTCGGAATGAGTTGCAGCGACCACCCGGAATGGGTGCTCCCCACGACGTGGGTCGTTGCTCCCGAACGGCCGGTGCTGGAGGTGGTGCTGCACACCGCAGACGACCTCGAGATCAGGCCCTATACCGGTGGTTTCGTGGCTATGACCGGTAATGGCCTTGGGGGACAGCCTGATTGGCCGCATATCGGGGTGGCGCTCATGCGGCCGCGGGCCCGTGGTCGGATCACGCTGCTCTCGGCGGATCCCGACGTGCCGCCGCGGATCGAGCATCGATACGACAGCGAGCCGGCCGACGTCGCCGCGCTGCGGCGGGGCGTCGATCTAGCCCGCGAAATAGCGGGTGCGGCAACGGATGTCGGGCAAGTCGCGTGGTCCACGTCACAACATCTGTGTGGCAGTGCCCCCATGGGGGTTGACGGTGACCCCGGGGGCGTCGTCGACGTCCGGTGCCGGGTGTACGGTATCGAAAATCTATGGGTGATCGACGGCTCCGTGCTGCCGGTGATCACCAGCCGCGGTCCGCATGCCACCATTGTGATGTTGGGGCATCGGGCGGCCGAATTCGTCGTATGAGCGTCAGGCTCGGTGCCGTCCTGCCGTTGCCGGCGCGGGTGCGACGACCCGGCGGATCGGCCCCAGTTGCCGGCCATCTCGGCCGGGTGCCCACAATCCGATCAGCACCGCTGCGATGGCCACAATCACGGCCATCACCAGCGTCGAGGCGTGCATGGCGGTCAGGAACGCCGCCTTGCTGACGTCGGCAAGCTGCTTTCCCTGGGGCCCAAGCCGATTGGCTACCTCCACGGCCTGGGCCAGCGAATCGGTCGCCGCGCCGCGGACGGCCGGTGGGAAGGCCGACAAACTCGTCGCCAGCTCTTGGGCGCGGCGTCCGGCCAGTATCGAGCCGGCCACCGCGATTCCCAACGCTCCGCCCACCTCCCTGGTGGTGTCGTTGACCGCCGATGCCACGCCTTGCTTTTCGTCGGGAACGGCCGCCATGATCGCCGAAGTCGTCGGTGCCGTGCATAACCCGATGCCCGCGCTGAGTATCAACGCGGGCCAGGCCAGGTCGAAATACGATGAGTCCACCGACAGCCCGCGCATGCACAGGAAGCCCACCGACATCACCAGCATGCCCACCAGCAACACCAGCCGCAGACCGAGTTTCGGGACGTACCAGAACGACAGTGCCGACAAGATGCCCAGCGGCACCATGAACGGGCCGAAGGCGACCGCCGTCATCAGAGCGGAGTAGCCCATGATCTGCTGGACGTATTGCATGCCGAGGTAGAAGAAGCCGAAGGTCGCCCCGAACAGCATGACGATGGTTCCCACCCCGGTGGCAAATCCGGGATCGGCGAACAGCCGCACGTCGAGAAGCGGCTGCCGGCGCCGGAATTCGACGACACCGAACGCCCCGGCAAGAACCGCTCCGACGACAAGGCCGCCGACGACGACGGCGTCGCCCCAGCCGCGCTGGGGTGCTTGCAAGATACCGAATACCGACACCGCGACGGCGGCGCCGATCAGTACGGCACCCAGCCAGTCGACTCGCGGCGCATCGGGTTCGCGTGACGACGCGACGGAGCACGTCAGCGCAAAGACCAACGCGCCGGCGGCCCCGAGCGCCCAGAAGATCGACTTCCAATCCCAGAAGCTGAGCAGGATGCCGGAACCGAACATGCCCAGCACCCCGCCCGAGCCGGCGACTCCGGCCCAGATCCCGACGGCCTTCATCCGCTCTTCTTTCGGATAGGCAACGGTCAGCAGGGAGAGCGTCGCGGGCATCACGAACGCCGCTCCGGTCCCGGCGACCGCCCGGGCCACGATGATCTGCAGCGGGGTGTCGAAGATCGCCGGCGCCACCGAGGCCACCGAGAAGACGGTCAGACCGAACAACAGCGCGCCTCGTCGCCCGTAACGGTCGCCGATGGCCCCGGCCGGTAGCAGCAGGCAGGCCAGCGCGACGGTGTAACCGTCGACCACCCAGGTCAGCTGAGACTGCGTCGCCGAGGTCGCCACCGCAAGGTCGCCCAGTGCCGTGTTCAACGCGACCATCGACGCGACGACGAGCGACACGCCCGTGCAGGCCACCGTCAGGGTCCAGATTCGAGCGCGATGGGAGGTGCCCGACGGCATCCCGTCGGTACGCTGATGAGGCCGGACGAGGGTGTTCACCATGCTGCACGCCTCCTTCCGGCGGCGAGTACTTGCCGAGACTAACGGTCTTGCATATAGACGGATAGTCTCGTTCTTAAACGGAGGTAGTGCAGATCGCCGGCAGTAGCGTTGATCCCCGCCCGGAGCGGTCTCGGGCTCGGTTACTGGAAGCCGCCACTGCGTTGCTGCGGTCCGGCGGGCCGAAGGCGGTGACCGTGGAGGCGGTCACCCGTGGCGCCAACGTTGCCAGAGCCACGCTGTACCGCCACTTCGCCAGTGGGAACGACCTGCTGGCCGCGACGTTCAACAGCCTGATACCGCCGGCGCCCATGCCGCCTTCGGAAGGTTCGCTGCGGGATCGGCTCATCGCGTTGTTACAGGCTCAGGCCGAGCTGATTGCCGAAGCGCCGGGCATGCTGACCGCGATGGCCTGGGTCGCGCTGGGCGGCGATCTTGAACAACTGCCGGAAGCGCGGCACGCCCATAGCGGTGACAGCACTGCGCTTGCCACCTTGCGCGAACGCATCGCCCAGCAGTATGCGGCGCCATTCGACGCGATTTTCGACAGCCCGGAGGCGGCCGAATTGGGCGAGATCGACCGGTCCCGCGCGATCGCCCTGTTGATCGGCCCCCTGGTGCTGGGACGGTTGAGCACCCTGCCGGACTTCGACTATCGGGAATGCGCGCGGGCAGCAGTCGACGGCTTTCTGTTCGTCCAGCGCCGGCGGGGTGGAGCGGTGGCGGCCACCAACATCGAATCGGCATGAGTCAACGGACGGATCTTCATCCCGCTCAACGGATTTGAGCTGCGTTACCGGCCGGTCCGATCCTTGATCCGCTGCCTGACCGCGGCTTTGCCTTCGGCCAGTGTGGCCAAGCCCAGGCGGGTAGCGCTCCACCTGAGCTCGTTATTGATGATCCAGCGCGCCAGAATCAATTCGGAGTGCTCCAACAGCTGAATGGCTTCCAGCATCGGTTCCAGCACCGGTCTGGCCGGCACAATGAGGCCGCGGCGCCTCGGGAAGCCGCGGAACATCCAGTCGGTGAACTCCGACAACGCCAGGGCCGGCGCATCGCTGGGCATGTTCGGGTCGAAGGCCGCCATCAGTTCGGCGGCTAATTCGCCCGGCGGGGCGCCGTTGATCCAGTCGACCATCGGTTGCGCGGCGTCAGGTGCCCCCAAATCCGGCCCGATCACGGGATGAGAGCGTAGGCTTGGCCGCCACCGCCCGGTGGAACAAACCAAAAGCCCTGGTGGGGTCGCTGCCGGCGATGATCGTGGACCGCCCGGCGGACACCGCCGGCGGCCCACCGATGCCGATGACCCGGGATTTGGCCGAAGCGGTGATCTGGGGCATACTGTTCAGGTTGCCTTGCGCCAGGTTTGCGCCTGGCCAGGCACACGACCGGCGCCCACACGGGCGCGTCCGGCCCCATCCTTGGAGCGCGACCGATTTCGGCGCCTACAAGGCTGCGTGCGGGCGACACGCCCGACCGCGGGGGTCGGTGGACCACGACAGGTAAACAGCGGCGCAGTATCCGGCGCACGCTAGTTCGACCCGGGATCGGCCGGCGTCGATCGGCGGGCTGGCGGCACCAGGTCCGGACCCGGGCCTGAAGTATTGGAGTGAGGTAGGAGAAGCGTGGCGGGACAGAAGATCCGCATCAGGCTCAAGGCCTACGACCATGAGGCTATCGACGCTTCGGCGCGCAAGATCGTCGAGACCGTCGTCCGCACGGGTGCCAGCGTCGTAGGTCCGGTGCCACTGCCGACCGAGAAGAACGTGTATTGCGTCATCCGCTCCCCGCATAAGTACAAGGACTCGCGGGAGCACTTCGAGATGCGCACCCACAAGCGGTTGATCGACATTCTCGACCCGACCCCGAAGACGGTTGACGCACTCATGCGCATCGATCTTCCGGCCAGCGTCGACGTCAACATCCAGTAGGAGTCTGCAGAGCAATGGCACGAAAGGGCATTCTCGGTACCAAGCTGGGCATGACGCAGGTATTCGACGAGAACAACAGGGTCGTACCGGTGACAGTGGTCAAGGCGGGCCCGAACGTCGTGACGCGCATCCGCACGCCGGAGCGCGACGGCTACAGCGCCGTGCAGCTGGCCTACGGCGAAATCAGTCCCCGCAAGGTCACCAAGCCGCTGAGCGGTCAGTACACCGCCGCGGGCGTCAATCCGCGGCGGCACCTGGCCGAGCTGCGCCTCGATGACCCGGACGCGGTGGCCGAATACGAGGTCGGCCAGGAGCTGACGGCCGAGATCTTCGCCGACGGCAGCTACGTGGATGTGACCGGGACCTCCAAGGGCAAAGGCTTCGCCGGCACCATGAAGCGGCACGGCTTCCGCGGTCAGGGAGCTGCTCACGGTGCCCAGGCGGTGCACCGGCGTCCCGGCTCCATCGGCGGTTGCGCCACCCCGGCGCGGGTGTTCAAGGGCACCCGGATGGCCGGCCGGATGGGCAATGACCGGGTAACCGTGCAGAACCTGTTGGTGCACAAGGTCGATGCCGAAAATGGCGTGCTGTTGATCAAGGGTGCGGTTCCCGGCCGCACCGGCGGACTCGTGATGGTCCGCAGCGCGATCAAACGAGGTGAAAAGTAATGGCTGCCACCACCCTCAAGATTGACGTCAAGACGCCGGCCGGCGAAGTCGAAGGCTCCATCGAGCTGCCGGCCGAGTTGTTCGACGTACCGGCCAACATCGCGTTGATGCACCAGGTGGTCACCGCGCAGCGGGCGGCGGCCCGCCAGGGCACACACTCGACGAAGACACGCGGCGATGTCAGCGGCGGTGGTCGGAAGCCGTACCGGCAGAAGGGCACCGGTCGAGCCCGGCAGGGGTCGACGCGGGCCCCGCAATTCACCGGCGGGGGCGTGGTGCACGGTCCCAAGCCTCGTGACTACAGCCAGCGCACCCCCAAGAAGATGATCGCCGCCGCGTTGCGGGGCGCGTTGTCGGACCGCGCGCGCAACGGGCGCATCCACGCGGTCACCGAGTTGGTTGCCGGCCAAACCCCCTCTACCAAGAGCGCCAAGACATTTCTGGCGACGCTGACCGACCGCAGGCAGCTGCTGGTGGTCATCGGGCGCGACGACGAGACGGCGGCCAAGAGCGTCCGCAACCTGCCCGGTGTGCACGTCCTGTCGCCCGATCAACTCAACACCTACGACGTGCTGCGCGCCGACGACGTGGTTTTCAGCGTCGCGGCGCTCAACGCCTACATAGCCGCTAATACAGCCGCCAACACTCCCGAGGAGGTTTCGGCCTGATGGCGACCATCGCCGACCCCCGCGACATCATCCTGGCCCCGGTGATCTCGGAGAAGTCCTACGGGTTGCTCGACGACAACGTCTACACGTTCGTAGTGCATCCCGATTCCAACAAGACGCAGATCAAGATCGCTATCGAGAAAATCTTCGCGGTCAAGGTCGCATCGGTGAACACCGCCAACCGGCCGGGCAAGCGCAAGCGCACCCGTACCGGATACGGCAGGCGCAAGAACACCAAGCGCGCCATCGTGACCCTGGCGCCGGGCAGCAAGCCGATTGACCTGTTCGGAGCACCGGCCTAGCCGCGCGCGAGAGAAAGACCTGATTAGACATGGCAATTCGCAAATACAAGCCGACGACGCCGGGCCGCCGCGGCGCCAGTGTGTCGGATTTCGCCGAGATCACCCGGTCCACGCCGGAGAAGTCACTGGTGCGTCCGTTGCACGGCCACGGCGGCCGCAACGCGCACGGCCGGATCACCACGCGCCACAAGGGCGGCGGTCACAAGCGCGCCTACCGGCTCATCGACTTCCGTCGTAACGACAAGGACGGGGTCAACGCCAAGGTCGCGCACATCGAGTACGACCCGAACCGCACCGCAAGGATCGCACTGCTGCATTATCTCGACGGCGAAAAGCGCTATATCATTGCGCCCAACGGGCTTACGCAGGGCGACGTGGTGGAATCGGGTCCCAATGCCGACATCAAGCCCGGTAACAACCTTCCGCTGCGCAACATCCCGGCCGGCACCTTGGTCCACGCGGTGGAGTTGCGGCCCGGCGGCGGGGCCAAGCTTGCGCGCTCGGCCGGGTCGAGTATCCAGTTGCTCGGCAAGGAAGCCAGTTACGCGTCGCTGCGGATGCCCAGTGGCGAAATCCGCCGGGTCGACGTCCGCTGCCGCGCGACGGTCGGCGAGGTGGGCAATGCCGAGCAAGCGAACATCAACTGGGGCAAGGCCGGTCGGATGCGATGGAAGGGCAAGCGCCCGTCGGTCCGTGGCGTGGTGATGAACCCCGTCGACCACCCGCACGGTGGTGGCGAGGGTAAGACCTCCGGTGGCCGTCACCCGGTCAGCCCCTGGGGCAAGAAGGAAGGGCGCACCCGCCATCCGAACAAGCAAAGCAACAAACTCATCGTCCGCCGCCGGCGCACCGGCAAGAAGCATGGCCGCTAGCCTGGCGACGATGCGCGCGGGCAAATTAGACCCAGGAAGTTTCAGGAGTAGCCAACTATGCCACGCAGCCTGAAGAAGGGCCCGTTCGTCGACGACCATCTGCTCAAGAAGGTCGACGTACAGAACGAGAAGAACACCAAGCAGGTCATCAAGACCTGGTCGCGGCGTTCGACCATCATCCCCGACTTCATCGGCCACACCTTCGCGGTACACGACGGCCGCAAGCATGTCCCGGTGTTCGTCACCGAGGCGATGGTGGGTCACAAGCTCGGTGAATTCGCGCCGACGCGCACCTTCAAGGGACACATCAAGGACGACCGGAAGAGTAAGCGGCGATGACTACCACCACTGAATATCCGTCGGCCGTCGCCAAGGCACGGTTTGTGCGGGTATCGCCGAGAAAGGCGCGCCGGGTCATCGATCTGGTTCGGGGCCGCTCGGTATCGGATGCACTCGACATCCTGCGCTGGGCGCCGCAGGCCGCCAGTGAGCCGGTGGCCAAGGTGATCGCCAGTGCCGCCGCCAACGCGCAGAACAACAACGGCCTGGACCCGACGACGTTGGTGGTCGCCACGGTCTATGCCGACGAGGGTCCGACCGCCAAACGCATCCGTCCGCGTGCTCAGGGTCGTGCGTTCCGAATTCGGCGGCGCACCAGCCACATCACCGTGGTGGTGGAGAGTCGCCCGGCCAAGGACGAGCGGTCTTCGAAGTCGTCGAGGGCGCGTCGGGCCGAGGGCAGCAAGGCCGCCGCGAAGGCACCTGCGAAGAAAGCCCCTGCTGTTTCGGGGACCAAAGCACCGGCCAAGAAAGCGGCGACCAAAGCGCCCGCCAAGAAAGCACCCGCAAAGACTTCTGAGACTTCTGCATCTGAGAATTCCGTTGGGAAGGGAGGCTCAGACTAGTGGGCCAGAAGATCAATCCGCACGGCTTCCGGCTGGGCATCACCACCGACTGGAAGTCGCGCTGGTACGCCGATAAGCAGTACGCCGAGTACGTCAAGGAGGACGTCGCGATCCGCCGGCTGCTGTCGAGCGGCCTGGAGCGCGCCGGTATCGCCGACGTGGAGATCGAGCGGACCCGCGATCGGGTCCGGGTGGACATTCACACCGCCCGCCCGGGCATCGTCATCGGCCGCCGCGGCACCGAGGCCGACCGGATTCGCGCCGATCTGGAGAAGCTGACCAAAAAGCAGGTTCAGCTAAACATTCTCGAGGTGAAAAACCCCGAGTCGCAAGCTCAATTGGTGGCCCAGGGGGTTGCCGAACAGTTGAGCAACCGGGTGGCGTTCCGCCGCGCGATGCGCAAGGCCATCCAGTCGGCGATGCGTCAGCCCAACGTCAAGGGCATCCGGGTGCAGTGCTCGGGCCGCCTTGGCGGTGCCGAGATGAGCCGCTCGGAGTTCTACCGCGAAGGCCGGGTTCCCCTGCATACCTTGCGCGCGGACATCGACTACGGCCTGTACGAGGCCAAGACCACCTTCGGCCGGATCGGCGTGAAGGTGTGGATTTACAAGGGCGACATCGTCGGTGGCAAGCGCGAATTGGCCGCCGCGGTCCCCGCGGGCCCCGAACGGCCGCGCCGCGAACGGCCGGCGGGCACCCGTCCGCGCCGCAGCGGTGCCTCGGGCACGACGGCCACGGGCACCGACGCGGGCCGCGCCGCGGGCGGCGAAGAGAGCACCGCGGGGGCCGGCAACGAGACCGCGCCGGCGGTCGAAGCGCAGAGTACGGAGTGAATGAATCATGCTGATTCCCCGCAAGGTCAAGCACCGCAAGCAGCATCATCCCCGCCAGCGAGGCATCGCCAGCGGTGGAACGTCGGTGAATTTCGGCGACTACGGGATCCAGGCCCTCGAGCACGCCTATGTCACCAACCGGCAGATCGAGTCGGCCCGTATCGCCATCAACCGGCACATCAAGCGTGGCGGCAAGGTGTGGATCAACATCTTTCCGGACCGCCCGTTGACCAAGAAGCCCGCCGAGACCCGGATGGGTTCGGGCAAGGGCTCCCCGGAGTGGTGGGTGGCCAACGTCAAGCCGGGCCGGGTGCTGTTCGAACTCAGCTACCCCAATGAAGCGATCGCGCGGGCCGCGCTGACCCGTGCGATCCACAAGTTGCCGATCAAGGCACGCATTATCACTCGAGAGGAGCAGTTCTGATGGCAGTGGGAATTTCCCCTGGCGAACTGCGTGAGCTCACCGACGAGGAACTGACCGAGCGACTGCGCGAATCCAAGGGAGAGTTGTTCAACCTGCGCTTCCAGATGGCGACCGGCCAGCTCAACAACATCCGCCGGCTCCGCACGGTGCGTCGGGAAATCGCCCGCGTCTATACGGTGCTGCGCGAACGAGAACTGGGTCTGGCTTCCGGTCCCGATGGTCCCGAAGGCCCCGAAGGCCCCGAAGGTAAGGAATCGTGATGGCAGAGGCTAAGACTGGCGCAAAGGCGGCACCCGCGGCGGCTAAAGCCCCACGCAAGGCAGCGTCCAAAGAGGCCGCACCCAAGGATGTCCCCTCGAAAGCGAAGGGCCCCAAGCACACTCCGAGCGCTCCCAAGCCGCGAGGCCGTCGCAAGACACGCATCGGCTACGTGGTGAGCGACAAGATGCAGAAGACCATCGTGGTCGAGCTGGAAGACCGCATGCGGCACCCGTTGTACGGCAAGATCATTCGCACCACCAAGAAGGTCAAGGCGCACGATGAGAACAGCATCGCCGGCATCGGCGACCGCGTTTCGCTGATGGAGACGCGTCCGCTGTCGGCGACCAAACGCTGGCGGCTGGTCGAGATCCTCGAGAAGGCCAAGTAACGGCCGAAAGAGCTTTGCGGAGCGCCGGGTCAGACGATTTTCGTCGCCTGACCCGGCGCTTCTTCGTGGACATGACAGTTTGCGTGTGGTGAGGCGAATCGCCGGACACCTCGGCCACTGCCAGATGTAGGACTGCACTTGTCCACCGCTGGTAGGACAAGCAATGATCCAGGTAAATCCGCCCATAATGGGACAGAGTTTGCCGGCGTGGGTTGCTAATTTTCGGGTGGAAAAGACATCTGCATCATGTCCGCCTTGCGCGCGCATGGCAGGTCTGTGAATCGATACGAGGAGGAAATTTCATGTCCCACGAGATGCTGTTCGCCGAATGCGAGCTCGTCTACTCGGCTCCTATCTGCAAGGCCGACGAAATCTGCGAGTGAATCTAACCTGACTGGCCGGGCGGGATCTGATATCCCAAGGTGGTCAGATCCCGCACCGGTCGAGACCCGCGACGCCGCCCGGCGGCATTGAATCCCAAAATCGGATTCGAGGAGAGCAGAATGACGCCAGGCTCCGCTGGTCCTGTCGTAGCTTCGCTGTTCGGAATCGACCTGACAAATCCGGACACCTTTGCGAACGGCTTCCCGCACCACGTATTTGAGAGCCATCGCACTGAAGCACCGGTGTTCTGGCACTCGCCCACTGAGCACACTCCCGATGGTGAAGGCTTCTGGTCGGTAGCCACCTATGCCGAGGTACTGGCAGTACTGCGTGACTCAGCGACCTTCTCATCGGAAGCCGGCGGCCAACGGCCGTTCGGTGGCACCTTGTTGCAGGATCTGCCAATCGCCGGTCATGTGCTCAACATGATGGATGATCCGCGGCATGCTGCGATCCGGCGGCTGGTCAGCTCTGGTCTAGGGCCACGAATGATTCGCCGAATCGAACACGACCTGCGCCAACGGGCCCGAAGGCTGCTCAACCGGATCGAGCCCGGTGTAGCGTTGGACTTCGCGGTTGATATCGCTGTCGACCTGCCGATGCAGGCGATCTGCATCTTGTGCGGAATTCCGGAGATCGACCGGCACTGGTTGTTGGAGGAGTTTGAGGCGGGTCTGGATTTTCGCGGAACCCGAGCGGAGTACATGGCATGGGCGCTTGGTGAAGGTGCCGAATCACGGCGGGACAGCTACTGTCGGGAGCTGATTGCGCGCAAACGCGCTGAGCCGGCCGACGACTTGCTGTCTATCGTCGCCAACGCAACCGAACCTTTCCTGTCGGACGCCGAGGTTCACTTGTTTTTCAACACGATGTTCAGCGCGGGCTCAGACACTACTCGCAATGCGATTGCGGTTGGGCTGCTTGCTCTGGCCGAACGTCCCGACCAATGGCGGCAACTGCGCGGGGATTTGAAGTTGTTGCCGTCGGCGATCGAGGAAATGGTGCGTTGGTCATCGCCATCGCCGTCGAAGCGGCGCACGGCCACTCGCGCCGTCACCTTGGGAGGCCACTGGATCGAGGCTGGCCAAAAGGTGTTGGTGTGGGAGGGCTCGGCCAACCGCGATCCCAGCGTGTTCGACCGTCCAAACGAATTCGACATCACCCGAAAGCCCAACCCGCACCTCGGTTTTGGCCAAGGGGTGCACGCTTGCATGGGCGCAAATCTGGCCCGGATGGAGCTGCGGCTGTTTTTCGAGGAACTGCTCCCGCGCTTCGAAGCAATCCAGTTGACGGGGCCCGTGGAATGGATCGGCACTAACCGCCGCAACGGCTTGCGGCACCTGGTGTTGGAATTCAACTGACCGCACCACCGGCGCCGGTGGCCGGGAAGCCGCCGAAAGTCGCGGGGCCCGCGGAGCGCCCGGCCAGACCCCGATACCGGCCTCGCGAAATTTGTCATACTATGTTGACAATGTAAGGTGACGGCAGGCCGCAAGATCAGGCAAGCGCCCAAATTGTGCACTGCCGCGTCGTTGTGCGGTCGGGTCACCCCTGTTCGGGGTAATCTCCACGCGACGCCGATAAATGTGCGTACAGAAAGTGGGTGTGTTGCAGTGACGACGGGGTCGACCGAGTTTCAAGGCAAGATCGAGCTGGATATCCGTGACTCGGAACCGGATTGGGGTCCCTACGCGGCGCCGACGGCGCCCGAGAACGCGCCCAACATCTTGTATCTGGTCTGGGACGACACCGGCATCGCGACCTGGGACTGCTTCGGTGGCGTGGTGGAGATGCCCGCCATGACGCGCATCGCCGAGCGCGGCGTGCGCCTGACGCAATTCCACACCACCGCGTTGTGTTCGCCAACGAGGGCGTCGCTGCTGACCGGTCGCAACGCGACTACCGTCGGCATGGCGACCATCGAAGAATTCACCGACGGTTTCCCCAACTGCAACGGACGGATACCGGCCGATACCGCCCTTCTTTCGGAGGTGCTCGCCGAAGGCGGCTACAACACCTATTGCGTGGGCAAGTGGCACCTGACACCGCTCGAAGAGGCCAACATGGCCGCGACGAAGCGGCACTGGCCCACGTCTCGGGGATTCGAACGCTTCTACGGATTCATGGGCGGCGAGACCGACCAGTGGTATCCCGACCTGGTGTACGACAACCACCCGGTCAGCCCACCCGGCACCCCAGAGGACGGCTATCACCTGTCGAAGGACCTGGCGGACAAGGCGATCCAATTCATCCGCGATGCCAAGGTGATCGCGCCGGACAAGCCGTGGTTCACTTACCTGTGCCCGGGCGCCGGGCATGCGCCGCACCACGTCTTCAAGGAGTGGGCGGACAAATATGCCGGCAAGTTCGACATGGGCTATGAGCAGTATCGCGAGGTTGTGCTGGAGCGGCAGAAGTCGATGGGGATCGTCCCGCCGGACACCGAATTGTCGCCGATCAACCCATATCTCGACGTGAAGGGGCCCCAAGGCGAGTCGTGGCCGCTGCAGGACACCGTGCGGCCGTGGGGCTCGCTCAACGATGAAGAGAAGAAGCTGTTTTGCCGGATGGCCGAAGTGTTCGCCGGCTTCCTGAGCTACACCGATGCGCAGATCGGCCGGATCCTGGACTACCTCGAGGAATCGGGACAACTGGACAACACCATCATCGTGGTGATCTCCGACAACGGTGCCAGCGGTGAGGGCGGACCCAACGGGTCGGTCAACGAAGGAAAATTCTTCAACGGCTATATCGACACCGTCGAAGAGAGCATGAAGCTCTTCGACCACCTGGGTGGCCCGCAAACCTACAACCACTACCCGATCGGGTGGGCGATGGCCTTCAACACCCCCTACAAGCTGTTCAAGCGCTACGCCTCGCACGAGGGCGGGATCGCCGATACGGCCATCATCTCCTGGCCGGCCGGGATCACGGCCCACGGCGAAGTCCGGGACAATTACGTCAACGTCGCCGATATCACCCCGACCGTTTACGAGCTGCTGGGCATGACCCCGCCGGATACCGTCAAGGGCATCACCCAGAAGCCCCTGGATGGGGTGAGTTTCAAAGCCGCCCTGGACGATCCAGCCGTCGACACCGGCAAGCACACCCAGTTCTACGCCATGCTCGGCACCCGCGGAATCTGGCACGAGGGCTGGTTCGCCAACACCATCCACGCCGCCACACCAGCCGGCTGGTCGCATTTCGACACCGATCGGTGGGAACTGTTCCACATCGAAAAAGACCGCAGCCAATGCCATGACCTCGCTGCCGAGCATCCCGACAAGCTCGAAGAACTCAAGGCGCTGTGGTATTCCGAGGCCGCCAAATACAACGGTCTGCCACTGTCGGATCTCAACATCGTGGAAACCATGATGCGGTCGCGGCCCTATCTGGTCACCGAACGATCCACCTACATCTACTATCCCAACTGCGCTGACGTCGGTATCGGAGCCGCCGCCGAAATCCGCGGCCGTTCGTTCGCCGTCGTGGCCGACGTGACGGTGGACACCACCGGCGCCGAAGGGGTGCTGTTCAAGCAGGGCGGTGCGCACGGCGGGCACGTATTGTTCATCCAGGACGGACGCCTGCACTACGTCTACAACTTCCTCGGTGAGCGCCAGCAGGTGCTCTCGTCGGTCGGCCCGATCCCGCTCGGCCGACACCTGCTCGGCGTGCGCTACGCGCGGACGGGAACCGTGCCCAACAGCCACACCCCGCTGGGTGACTTGACGATGTACTTCGACCAGCACGAGGTCGGCGGACTTGCTGATGTGACCACCCACCCGGGAACATTCGGGTTGGCAGGTGCCGGCATCACCGTCGGACACAACGGCGGTTCGGCGGTGTCCAGCCGCTACATGGCGCCATTCGCCTTCACTGGCGGAACTATTGCCCAAGTGACGATCGACCTATCCGGACGACCGTATGAAGACGTGGAAAAAGAACTCGCCCTTGCGTTTTCGCGAGACTAGCCGCTCGGCACAGCTGCTGCGCGCAGCGGCGCTGCTATGCCTGTCGGGCATCGTGGCCGGCTGCGGTGAGCGCGGCGGTGGGCCGGGCGCGCCCGCACATCCTGACCCGGCGGAGCCGGTGCCGGGGATCGTGACGACGCACCCCGAGCACGTCCCGCCCGACACGGTCGCCTGTTCGCCGTCGCTGACCGGCGAGGGCCGCGCGACGCTTGCCAGTGTCTCGGACCCGGCCGCACCCAGGATCACGATCAGCGTGCCCGACGGTTGGACGTCGACCCCCGGCAGCGGGGCTACGGCGCTGACTTTGACCGGCCCCAACGGCATGTCGGCGTCAGTGACCATCGCCCCCACCGACCGACAGCCGGACAGCGCGTTCCTGGCCTACACCGCCAGCCTGGGAGGGTCGATGCGGCGGCTGAATTTCCTGGTCGCCGGCGTCCCGTTCTGCGGCTTCAGCAGCCAGCTGTTGACCGGCACCCTGCAGGGATCGTCCGGCCCGATCGAATTCGCCGACCGCATCGCTCACATCTGGACGAACACCAAGAACTACCTGGTCGCCGTCCACCTGGAGGGTCCGGCGGCGGTGCCCGGGTTCCGTTCGGCAAAATCCGCTTTGATGCAGAACTTCGCTGTCCTCATACCCTGAGCCATACCCTGAAGCCGTGTTAACCGAACTGGTTGAGCTGCCGGGCGGATCGTTCCGCATGGGGTCGACGAGCTTCTACCCCGAGGAAGCGCCGATACACACCGTCATCGTGCCCGCGTTCGCGATCGAGCGCCACCCGGTCACCAATGCGCAGTTTGCCGAATTCATCGCTGCCACAGGGTATACCACCGTGGCGGAACAACCTCTGGACCCCACGCTCTATCCGGGGGCAAACCCCGACGACCTGTGTCCGGGCGCGATGGTGTTCCGTCCGACCGCGGGTCCGGTGGACCTGCGTGACTGGCGGCAGTGGTGGGATTGGGTGCCGGGCGCGAGCTGGCGCCATCCCTTCGGCCCGGACAGCGATATCGCCGACAAACCCGACCACCCCGTCGTGCAGGTGGCCTATCCCGACGCGGCCGCCTACGCGGGGTGGGCGGGGCGGCGGCTGCCGAGCGAGGCCGAATGGGAGTACGCGGCGCGTGGGGGAACCACGACCACCTATGCCTGGGGCGACGAGGCCAAGCCCGGCGGGCAGTTGATGGCCAATACCTGGCAGGGCACGTTCCCCTACCGCAACGACGGCGCACTGGGCTGGGTTGGGACCTCGCCGGTGGGCACCTTCCCGCCCAACGGCTTCGGTCTGATCGACATGATCGGCAACGTCTGGGAATGGACCGCAACCGAGTTCTCCGCGCACCACCGCACCGATCAGCCTCCGACGGCGTGCTGCGCGCCTGTCGGGCCGGCCGACCCCACCATCAGCCAGGCGCTCAAGGGCGGCTCCCATTTGTGTGCGCCGGAGTATTGCCACCGGTACCGGCCGGCGGCCCGGTCGCCGCAATCGCAAGACACCGCGACCACCCACATCGGCTTCCGTTGTGTGGCCGAACGCGGATCAGGCTAAGGAAATTCGCGGGTCTGTGGCCCGGCGCGTTGCCGCCTGATCGCCGGTGCGGCTCACTAGCATCTGCCGCGTGTTCACCACAAAGAGCCGCTCGCGATGACCCATCAGGCTCCGCCGGCCCCGGCACCGGCGGGTCCGGTCGCGGGCAAGCCGCGCGGCACGCGCCTCGTGATCGGCTTGGCCGTTGTTCTCGGCATCATCGTCGTTTACGCCTTATCGCTATTCGGTGTGCATTTGCTCGCCACGTCGGCGCCCCCGCTGCCCGAACCGGACCTGGGCACCACCGAAGACACCGTCGTACAGGTGCGGCTCGAGAAGCTGGAGACGGTGGCCAACCGCCTGACGGTGAATGTGCTTGTCATCCCAGAAGATTCGAAGTTCGACAAACGCCTCGACGTGTTGACCCAAGACCTTGCCGTGCGGCTGTACCCAGAGAACGATCTGGGCGACCTGCAGTACCCGGTGGGCAAGACACCGGCGCAGGTCAGCACCGCGATCGAGGCCGAAGGCGATCCCGCCAACTGGCCGTTTGACTCCTACACCACGGGAGTCATCTCTGCCGACGTGATCGTCGGAACCGGCGAGAGCCGGGTGAAAGAACCCGCCCGGGTCGAGGTGATCGGGTCATTGGACGGCTGGGACGTCAGCGTGCAGCGCGTCGGGGAATCCAGCCAGACCACCAGTCGCCCCGACAACGTCATCATCACCTTGCATCGGGCCAAGGGCTCGCTGATCTTCGACCTGGGCATCATTCTGGTCCTCATCAGCCTGCCGACGTTGGGGCTGTGGGTGTCCATCCCGATGGCGTTGGGCAGGAAGAAGTTCTTGCCGCCGTTCGTGTCGTGGTTTGCCGCCATGCTGTTCGCCGTGGTCCCGTTGCGCAATATCCTGCCCGGCAACCCCCCGCCCGGCTCCTGGATCGACCAGGCAGTCACGCTATGGGTGCTGATCGCATTGATTGTGGCGATGAGCCTGTTCATCTTCGCCTACCGCCGGCAATCGGACTGATCTAGAAACGTCACCGGCGGGAACGCCGGTTGCTACCATCTGACTCCGTGTTCGGGGGCAGGTATATGTCGGCGGTCTCTTCGGCGGTGACCGCAGATGACCGATAACCACGCGCCGGCGGCGCCGGAGCCGGGTCCGCCCGGCGGATCGGCGGCGTCTCCGCCCGGCGGATCGGCGGCGTCTCCGCTGGCCCGCCCGCACATGTCGCGGCGGAAACATCTGGTGCTCGACGTGTCGATCATCGTCGGTGTCGCTGTTGTCTACGTCCTCTCGCTGGTCGGCTATCACTGGCTGGCCAGCACGCCGGGGCCGTTGCCCAAGCCGGATGTGGGCACCACCGAGGACACGGTGGTGTTGGTGCGATTCGAGCAGCTACACACCGTGGCGAATCGCCTCGATGTGAAAGTTCTTGTGATGCCGGATGATTCGATGGTCGACAAGCGGCTCGACGTGCTGACCACCGACACCTCGGTGCGCCTTTATCCGACCAACGACCTGGGTGACCTGCAGTATCCGGTGGGGAAATCGCCGGCGCAGGTCGCCACCACCATCGAGGCGCACGGCGATCCCGGTAACTGGCCTTTCGACACCTACACCACCGACACCATCCAGGCCGATGTGCTGGTCGGGGCCGGCGACACTCGCCAGTACAAGCCGGCCCGCGTCGAGGTGACCGGATCGCTGGAGGGCTGGGACATCAGCGCCCAGCGCGTCGGGGACGCGAGTCAGACCTCGGATCGCCCGGACAACGTGATCATCACGCTGAAGAGGGCCAAGGGTCCGCTGGTCTTCGACCTGGGAATCTGCCTGGTCCTCGTCACGCTGCCGACGCTGGCCCTATTCGTGGCGATCCAGATGGTCACCGGCCGGCGAAAATTCCTGCCACCGTTCTCCACGTGGTATGCGGCAATGCTGTTCGCCGTGGTGCCGCTGCGCAATATCCTTCCCGGCTCGCCGCCGGCGGGGTCGTGGATCGACCAAGCCGTGGTGATCTGGGTGCTGATAGCGCTCGCCACGGCCATGGTGGTCTACGTCATTGCGTGGTACCGGGAATCGGAGTAGCAGCGGGGCCGGACGTGGCGACCTCGGTGCCCGGGAATCCGGTTAGCCCGCGGTGATCACAGCGCATCGCTGAAGGCCGCGCAGCGCGTCACCGCCCGAAAACCGGTTCCGCAAACCGGTCCTGAAAACCGGTATGGCCAAACCGATCTGAATCCCGGAACAATCTCGATTTACGTGATCGATAATTTTTGGTATTCCGCGTACGTCCCCGCATTTCGAAGCTAATCTGTCCGAGGCTGATCTGGGCGAGGTCTATCCAACTGAGACAGACGGAGGCGACGATTACCTATGGCTGGTGAACCTTCTCTGACCGAACTCCTGCAGGAAATCGCCAACCAGCACCCCGACCGCGACGCATACACTTTTATCGACTACGAGACCGACCCGAACGGCGTTTCCGAAACCCTTACCTGGGGACAAGTTCATCAACAAGCACAGGTTCTTGCCAAAGAGCTCTTGATATGCGGCTCGAGCGGTGATCGGGCCGCCATCCTGGCCCCCCAAGGACTTGAATACATTGTTGCTTTCTGGGGTGCACTCCACGCCGGATACATAGCGGTTCCGTTGCCGCTGCCGCAGTTCGGCGTCTACGAGGAGCGGGTTTCTTCGGCGCTGCGAGATTGCGCTCCTTCGGTAATTCTCACGACCAGCGGCGCCGCTGCAGATGCCGTGAAATACGCGGGTGGTTGCAACGACGGTTCCGCCGCTTCAGTCATCGAGATCGATTCGCTGGACACCGAAGCTCTATGCCAGACGGACCCCAGGCATTGCCCACCTTCCCAGCCCGCGTATCTCCAATACACGTCGGGATCGACCGGGAGGCCAACCGGGGTCATGATCTCGCATCCGAACGTGGTGGCCAATTTTCAGCAGTGGACGCGCGACTTGGCTCGTGGCCACCGCGGTGAGATCACTGCGGTCTCGTGGCTGCCGTTCTACCACGACCTGGGTTTGATGATGGGCATTTGCCAGCCGATGCTGTCCGGAGGACACGCTGTGCTCATGAGTCCGGTGTCGTTCGTACAACGGCCGGCTCGTTGGATGCAATTGGCAGCGACCAGTGGGACCGTGTTCACGTCGGCGCCGAACTTTGCCTTTGAATTGGCGGCACGAAAAACCGCCGACGAGGACATGGCCGGGCTGGACCTTGGCGGCTTGCTGATTCTCTGCAGCGGTGGAGAGCGGGTACAGCCGGCAACCTTGGAGCGCTTCACGAGGCGGTTTGCGCCATTCAATCTGCCCGACACGGTGATACGACCAACCTATGGGCTCGCCGAGACAGTGGTGTACGTGTCGACCCGAACACCGGCTCAGCCGCCGGACATCGTTCGTTTCGACTCGGAGGAACTGTCCGCCGGTCGGGCTGAGCGGTGCCGGGATGGCGGTGCGGCGCTAGTCGGTTACGGGTTGGCGCAATCACCACTGGTGCGGATCGTCGACCCCGAGACGCGGACCGAGTGTCCGGCGGGAAGGACCGGCGAAATTTGGGTGCATGGCGACAACGTCGCCATGGGGTACTGGCGCAATCCTGACAAGACGGAGCAAACATTCCGCGCCCGCCTGGTTAATCCGTCAACCGGCACGCCGGTCGGACCGTGGCTGCGAACCGGCGATTTAGGGGTCATTTCCGACGACGAGTTGTTCATCATCGGCCGAATCAAGGATCTGCTGATCGTGGACGGGTCCAATCACTATCCGGACGACATCGAGGCGACCATTCATGAAATAACCCGGGGGCGAGCTGCGGCGGTGTCTGTTCCGAATGACGGGACAGAACAGCTGGTCGCCATTGCCGAGGTCAAGACAACCGGCAAGTGCGATGAAGAGCAACAGGAAAAGCTCCGATCGCTGAAGGGTGAGGTCACCTCGGCGATTTCGCACTCGCATGGCCTGCGCATCGCGGACCTCGTTTTTGTGACGCTTGGTTCGATTCCTACCACGACCAGCGGCAAGGTTCGACGTTCGGCCTGCGCCGAGCGATACCAGCGGGATGAATTGGAGCGTGTCGAGGTCACGCCGTGACGGCGGGCCTTCCTGGCGATGTGGAACTTCGAAAGTGGCTGATCGATTACCTGGTAACCAACGTTGACTGCAACGCGGATGGGATCGACCCAGACCTGTCGCTGAAGGACTTAGGGCTGGGCTCTCGGGATGTCATCGATATGTCAGGCGAGCTGGCCAAGCTGCTCGGTCGGCCGGTGTCGCCGGTGGACTGTTGGCAGCACCCGACGATCAACGCTCTGGTCGCCTTTCTCACCACCACGGGGCCGGAATCTGTTGACCAGGGTCATCCGGCCAGTCGTTGGGTGGACGAACCGATCGCGGTCATCGGCCTGGGCTGCCGGTTTCCGGGGGGGATATCTGGGCCCGAAGCATTGTGGGAGTTTCTGTGGAAAGGTCGCTGTTCCATAGCTGAGGTTCCGGCTGATCGCTGGTTGCCGTTCGATGACGGTTCGCCCGCGGTAGCGCAAACCCTCGCCCGGACGACTCGATGGGGCTCGTTCCTGGGCGACATCGACGCGTTTGATGCCGAGTTCTTCGAGATCTCGCCGAGCGAAGCCGCCAAGATGGATCCTCAGCAACGACTGCTCCTGGAGGTGGCCTGGGAAGCCTTGGAGCACGCTGGGATTCCCGCGACTTCATTGCGCCGCTCGCAGACCGCAGTGTTCGCCGGCGCTTGTGTCAGCGAATATGGGCACCTGGCAGCCACCGATTTGCCCGGGGTTGATGCGTGGAATAACACCGGCGGTGCGCTGAGCATCATCGCCAATCGGTTGTCGTATTTCCTTGATCTGCACGGCCCCTCCGTTGCGGTGGATACCGCATGTTCGTCGTCGTTGGTGGCGATCCATCTGGCATGCCAAAGCCTGCGGATGGGCGACTCGGACCTGGCCATTGCCGCGGGGGTCAATCTGCTGTTGTCGCCGGCGATTTTCCACGGCTTCGATCAAGCCGGTGTGTTGTCGCCAACCGGTCGCTGTCATGCGTTTTCCGCGGATGCCGACGGCTTTGTGCGTGGCGAGGGCGCTGGCGTGGTGGTGCTCAAACGGCTCAATGACGCGCTGCGTGCCGGGGACCGGGTGCTCGCGGTGGTGCGCGGTTCGGCAGTCAATCAAGATGGCCGGTCCAACGGGCTGATGGCTCCGAATCCGGCCGCTCAGATGGCGGTGCTGCGGGCCGCTTATGCCAATGCAGACGTGCCGCCACACGAGGTGGACTATGTGGAGGCGCACGGGACCGGGACCTTGTTGGGTGATCCCATCGAGGCGCGTGCCCTGGGCAAGGTGTTGGGTCGCGGGCGCGCGGCGACCTCCCCGCTGTTGATCGGCTCCATCAAGACGAATCTGGGTCATATCGAGGCAGCGGCGGGGATCGCGGGTTTCATCAAGGCGGTGCTGGCGTTGCAGCGGGGCCGGCTGCCGGCGAGCCTGCACTTCGACGCCCCCAACCCCCATATTTCTTTTGACCAGTTGCGGCTGAAAGTCGTTGCAGAACACCAGGAGTGGCCGGCAGTAGGCCGCGCCCGACGGGCGGGAGTGTCGTCGTTTGGATTCGGCGGCACGAATGCACATGTGGTGTTGGAGCAAGCCCCCGAGCACGTTGCGGTGGTGCCTGAGCCGGACCCGGCCGTCGGCACGTTGGTGGTCTCGGGTAGGACGCCGCAGCGGATTGCGGCGGCGGCGGGGGTGTTGGCGGACTGGATGACCGGTGCGGGTTCTGGGGTGGCGTTGGCGGAGGTGGCTCACACACTCGCGCATCACCGAGTTCACCATTCCCGGTTTGCCACGGTGTGTGCCCGGGAACGGGCTCAGGCGGTCGCCGGGCTACGGGCGTTGGCGGCCGGCCGGGCGGAAACCGGGGTAGTCGGCCCGCATGAAGGGGCCTGCCGGACGGGCACGGTGTTCGTGTACTCGGGTCAGGGCTCGCAGTGGGCGGGAATGGGTCGACAGTTGTTGGCCGACGAACCGGTTTTCGCGGCGGCGGTGGCCGAACTCGAGCCGGCATTCGTTGAGCAGGTGGGGTTTTCGCTGCATCAGGTGCTGGCCGAGGCGCAGCCGGTGACCGGTGATGCGCGGGTTCAGCCGGTGATCATGGGACTGCAGCTGGCGCTGACGCAGTTGTGGCGTTCTTACGGGGTCCATCCGGATGCGGTGATCGGTCATTCGATGGGCGAGGTCACCGCGGCGGTGGCGGCCGAGGCGTTGACACCTGCCGAGGGATTGCGGGTGATCGCGGTTCGATCGCGATTGATGGCGCGGCTGGCCGGCCAGGGCGCGGTGGCCCTGATAGAACTCGACGCCGAGGCCACGGCCGCGTTGCTCGACACCCATCCCGGGGTCAGCGCGGCGGGTTTCTTATCGCCGCGGCAAACGGTGATCGCCGGACCCCCAACCGAGGTGGCCGCGGTGATCACCGAGGTGCAGCGGCAAAACCGGTTTGCCCGGCGGGTCAACATGGAGGTCGCCTCGCATACCGCTTTGATGGATCCGATCCTGCCTGAGTTGCGCTCCGCACTAGCCGATTTGGCCCTCAAGACGCCGATGATTCCGTTGCTCTCCACCGTCACCGGTACCGCCAATCCGCCGCTGGATGCCGACTATTGGGTGGCCAATCTCCGGCAACCGGTACTGCTGAGCGGGGCCATCACCGCCGCCGGGCAAGACCATGCGATCTTCATCGAAATCAGCCCGCACCCGATGCTGACGTACGCCGTCACCGAAACGTTGGGATCGCAGATCCACCATCACAGCATCGGCACGCTGAGGCGCGACGGCGACGACACACTCAGCTTCCACACCAACCTCAACGCCGCCAGCACCAGTCACCCGCCACGCCTGCCGCATCCGCCCGGACCGCATCCGGTGCTGCCGGCCAGTCCTTGGCAGCACGAGCGGCACTGGCTTTCCGCCGGGTCGGCCACCGCCGCGGCGGTGGTAGGCCATCCGCTATTGGGGGTCGGTGTTACCGATCCCACCAATGGAATTCGGGTGTGGGAACGCATGCTCACTCCCGATTACCTGTGGCTTGGCGATCACCGTATTGACGGCATGTGTGTTTTGCCCGGCGCGGCGTATATCGAGTTGGCACTAGCGGCGGCGGCCGAAGCGCATGGGACCGACCGCGATATGCCGTGGCAGGTTGTTGAGTTATGCCTGCGCGAGTTGATGCCGATTAGGGAACCTACCGTTGTCGTCACGACATTGAGTGGCACTGCGTCCCGGCCGTGCGTGGAAATCCGTTCCGGAATCCGGGATTCGGGGTGGACGCTGCATGCCAGCGCGGTGTTGGAGCGGGGTGTGCCGCGGGTCGTGGAACCGATCGATGTTGATGACTCATCGGTGACGAAGTTGGATGCCGACAGTCTCTATCGCCGGTTGCGCGGCGCCGCCCAACACCATGGTCCTGCTTTCCAGGGGGTTACCGGGCTCAGCGTATTCGGTTGCGGCGCGGCTCGGGCCGAGGTGCGGTTGCCATCGAGTGCCCGGCAGGGAGCGCGACGGCTACTGGCGCATCCGGTGATGGTCGATGTTGCGTTGCAGACACTTGGCGCGACCAAGCCGGCTACCGACCTTGCCGGTGCGCAGGGCACCGGGTCGGTGGTGCTTCCGGTGCGGTTTCGCGGTGTGCGGGTCTATGGAGATCTCACCGAAGGTGTTGCCGCGCTGGCGGTGCTGAGACCAACGGCGGACCCGGATCGGTACGTAGGCCGAGTGGTGCTCACAGGTAGCCAGGGACAGGTCTTGCTGGTTATCGATGAGATCGAGATGGCGGTGGTGCCGGCAGGGGCCAGCAGCGAGGTGGCCAGTCACACATTCACCTTGGCCTGGGAGCCGATGGCTACGGATAAGCCGGCCGCTGCGGTGGGTGCGGTGTTGCTGGTTGCTGAACATGGTGCGGCTGACGGGTTGCTGGACGCGGTGCGCGCGGGGCTTTCACGACGGACGCCGCACTGTCAGGTGGTGATGGCGGGGGATCGGGCCGAGCTCCAGGACGCGTTGACTCAGAGCGATGTGTGCTGGAACGCGGTGGTACTGGTGTGTCCACCGCGTTCGGTCGATGAGGCCTTGTCTGATTCTGCGCAGTTGGAATTGGCGCAGTCGCGGACGTTGTTCGTTGCCGACATCGTCAAGAGTTTGTCGCAGAGCGGTATTCGCGGCCGACCGAGGCTGTGGATGGTGACCCGCGGGGCTCAGCACGTAGCTGCTGGTGAGCGGGTGACATTGGCGCAGACAACGCTTCGTGGTATGGCGCGGGTGCTGACGTTTGAGCATCCGGAGCTGAATGCCACCGTCGTGGACGTCGATGCCGAAGGTGATATGTCGGCTGGCGCGCTGGTTGATGAGTTGTGCGCCAATTGCGGCCACGATGAGGTGGCTTTGCGCAATGGGCAGCGGTGCGTGAATCGCCTTGTCCGGGTCCCGGTTTCGGCTCCCAACGTCGTGGCTGCCGAGCGGCGTCCGGTGTTGGTCGATCTCGATGGTGGCGGCGCGGTGCGCTTGCAGACCGATCAGCCGGGGCGGTTGGGCGCGTTGGCGGTGCATGCGGTGCGGCGTATGCCGCTGGCAGCGGATGAGGTCGAGGTCCGGGTGGTGGCCGCGGGGCTCAATGGCAGCGACGTCCTCAAGGCGATGGGTTTGTATTCCGCGTTGGACGACACGGTGGGCGACGGCGTGCCGGCGCTTGGCAGCGAATGCGTGGGATATGTGGCCGGCCTCGGCGCTGCGGTGGATTCGCTGCAGCTGGGACAGCGGGTAATCGCGTTGGGGCCTGGTTCGCTTGCTTCGTATCTGACGACGTCGGCCGATTGGGTCGTGCCGGCGCCGCAGGCGCTGTCGGATCATGAGGCGGCCGGCCTGGGTATTGCCTACCTGACGGCGTGGCACGGGTTGTGTGAGGCGGGGCGGCTTACGGCCGGGGACCGGGTGTTGATCCATTCGGCCGCCAGTAGTGTCGGGTTGGCGGCGGTGTCGATCGCCAAGGTCATCGGGGCACGCATTTATGTGACGGCGGACTCGGCGGCCCAGCATGAGGTGTTGGCGCAGTTGGGTGTTGATTATGTTGGCAACTCGGGCAACCCGGAGTTCGTCGAGGAGATAGAGGCGTCCACCGGGGGACAAGGTGTCGACGTCATCTTCAATTCGACTGCCGGAGCAGAGATTCGGCGTAGTGGCATGGAGATCCTTGCTCCCGGTGGGCGATTCGTCGAGCTGAGTAGGCGCGACGGCTACGCCGGTGCGCAGCTGGAGCTGGCTTCGCTGGCCAAGAGTGCGTCTTTCGCAGTGGTCGATCTGGAATTGAATCTGCGGCTGCGACCGCGACGCTACCGTGAGCTGTTGCAAGACATTTTGCAACAAGTGGTGGCCGGCGAGCTGCAGCCGCTCCCGGTCAGCGAGTTCAGCCTCGACCGCGCCGTTGACGCGTTCGAGATGATGGCTTCGGACGCTCACATCGGCACGATCGTGATCTCGATACCGACCGCGGGAAGCATTGTGGCGCTTGCCTGCCCGCCCGCCCAACCGTTGGTCCGGGCCGATGGCGGCTACATCGTGGTGGGCGGCATGGGCGGGCTGGGCTTTGTCGTGGCGCACTGGCTGGTCGCCGAGGGCGCGGGTCTGGTGGTGCTTAACGGGCGTTCGGCGCCCGGCGCCGAGGTTGCGGCGGCGATCGCGGAAATGAACGCTGCGGGACGTCGGGTGCAGGTCATCACCGGCGATATCGCCCAACCTGGTACCGCGGAGCGGTTGGTGGCCGCTGTCGAGGAAGCCGGTCTGCGGCCGGCAGGTGTGTTGCACAGCGCGATGGTGCTGGCCGATGAGATCGTTTCGAACATGTCGGCGTCGGCGGTGGCGCGAGTGTTCGCGCCAAAGGTGGCCGGCCACTGGTGGTTACACAAAGCGACCGCTCACCTCGACCTGGACTGGTGGTTGACATTTTCGTCGGCTGCTTCGCTGTTGGGCTCACCGGGACAGGGGGCCTATGCGGCAGCCAACTCTTGGGTGGATGGGCTGGTGGCCTACCGACGCTCTCAGGGTCTGCCGGCGATCGGAATCAACTGGGGGCCGTGGGCGCGGGTGGGTCGTGGACAATTCCTGGCTGATCAGGGCTTTTCGATGCTCACCCCGGAGCTGGGATTGGCTGCCATGCAACAACTTCTGGTTGCCGACCGTGCCCGCACCGGAGTGTTCAGATTCGACGCCCACCAATGGTTCCGATCTTTCCCGGGCGCCAAAGAGTCCTCGCTGCTGGCTGGTCTGGCCGACCCGCGCGGCCACGAAGCGAGCCTGGGCGACTCGCTACGCCACGCGGACCGGCAGGAGCGTCAACGTCTGTTCGAGGGCTACCTGTGTGATCTGGCTGCCAGCAAACTCGGTGTGACACCGTCTCGGCTGGACCCCCAGTCGGCCCTCGACCGCCTGGGGCTCGACTCGCTGAGCGCGTTGGCGCTGCGCAATCAGATCGACCGCGATTTCGGTATCGCTGTCCCGGCCGTTCAGCTACTGGACGGCGGCAGCATCGCAGCCCTTGCCGAGTGGCTCGCCGACCAGCTTCCCGGCGCGGCTACGGCGCGGCCCGCTCCGACCGTGTCCGCCGATAGCACTGCGGCGCAACCTAACCGGACGCCGGAGACCACCGATACCGACGGCGCACCGTGGATCGACCTGCTGACCCAGGTGCAGCAAGTTTCAGACGACGACGTCGACGAACTGCTTCGTCAGGTCATTGCCGCCAAGGGAGATTGAGGATGACGGATAGGTCCAGCGAGAAGTCGATCGACATCACCACGCTCTCCGCCGAGGAAAAGCGCGCGTTGTTGTCGCGGCTACTGATGGAGAAGGCGCAGGCGTCGGCGTCGGCGCATCCGTTGTCGTACGGGCAGCGGTCGCTGTGGTTTCTTTACCAGCTTGCGCCCGGAAACCCCGCCTATACCCTCAGCTATGCCGGACGGATCAGGGGAGAACTGGATGTGCCGGCGCTGGAGCGCGCCGCACAGGCACTTGTCGAACGGAATGCGGTCCTGCGCACCACGTTCGCCGTGCGCGACGGGCAGCCGGTTCAACTCGTCCACCCACACTGGCCGGCGCGCATTGTCCGCCACGACGTGGATGCTGATGAAGTTGACGAGTGGATACATCGGGAATCCCACCGTGCGTTCGACCTGAAAACCGGGCCGGTTTTCCGCCTGACGTTGCTCCGGCAATCACCACGCGAGCACGTCCTGGTGCTCGCCGTGCATCACATCGCCGCCGACTTCTGGTCCGTGGACGTCATTCTCGACGAGCTCTGCAAACTCTATGCCGCACAACACGGCGCCGACGCACCGGCGATCTGCCCAGAGCATTATGTCGGCTACGCGGATCGGCAGATGCAGATGCTGTCGAATGTCGAGGGGGATCGCCTTTGGCGCTATTGGCGCACACAGCTGGCCGGTGACCTGCCGAAGTTGAGCCTACCCACCGACCGGCCGCGACCCGCGGTTCCGTCGTACCGCAGTGCCGTACGACGTTTCAGCGTTGACGGCCGCCTGGCGTCCGATCTTCGGGAGGTGGCCCGGGGCGCCGGAGCGACGCCGTATATGACGTTTCTGGCCGCATTCGCCACGTTGCTGCACCGGTACACCGGCCAGGACGACCTGCTCATCGGCTCACCATTTGCCTGCCGCGATCGGGTCGGGATGGAGGGGCTGGTCGGCTATGTGGCCAATACCGTCGTGCTGCGCGCCGAGTTGCATGGTGACCCGACGTTCTCGTCGTTGCTGGGACGGGTCAAGCAGATGGTTCTGGGCGCGCTCGCGCACCAGGATTACCCCTTTCCCTTGCTTGTCGAACGGCTACGTCCGTCCCGGGATTTGAGCTATACCCCGATCGTCCAGGTCTCGTTCGCGTGGGAACAGTCCCGCCGATTCCAGCGCGCAGCCAGCGGGGATCTGGGCCCTGAAGCACTTGAACTCGAGACCCTACATGTCGGCCAGGGGGGTGCGGCCTTCGACTTGATGATCCAGGTGGCCGATGCGGACGGGGAGTTCACCTGCGACCTGCATTACAACCGCGACCTTTTCGACGACGCGACGATAGAGCGGCTGGTCGGGCACTTCACGACGCTGCTCAATGGCATCGTCACCCATCCCGCCAGCCGCGTGTCGGAGTTGCCGCTGCTGACCGAGCCGGAGCGCCGCCAACAGGCTGCGTGGAACGACACCCACGTCTGCTATGACGCCCCCGATTGCCTGCACGCGATGGTTGCGCAAACCGCCCGGCGCAGCCCGCACACCGTCGCCGTGTCGTTCGCCGATCAGGAGATGACGTACCGGGAGCTCGACGACCAAGCGAATGCCCTGGCCCATCGGCTGCGCGGCCTGGGAGTAGGCCCCGACGGCATCGTTCCGGTGCTGTTGGACCGCTCAGCAGACCTGGTGGTGGCTTTGCTGGGGGTGCTCAAGGCGGGTGGCGCGTTCATGCCGCTCGACCCGGCGCAACCGGCCAACCGCGTCGCGGCGATGATCGGCAACGTGCCGGACGCGCCGGTGTGCGTCACGCACCGCCGACATCTGCAAAGCCTGTCCGGGTTCACCGGTCATCGCCTCTGCCTCGACCTGCCGACGACTCCGGCGGACGGCGTCGCCGTGGCCGCCGGTACCCACGACAGCGGTCGGGCGGCGAGCCTTGCCTACGTGGTCCACACGTCCGGCTCGACCGGCACGCCCAAGGGAGCGCTCAACACCCACGGCGGAATCCGAAATCGGCTGTTGTGGATGCAGGCCACCTACCAACTCACTCCGGCGGATCGGGTCCTGCACAAGACTCCGATAAGTTTCGACCCCTCGATCTGGGAGATCTTCTGGCCATTGATCGTCGGCGCACGGCTTGTCATCGCCGAACCCGAGGTGCATAAGGACCCAGCTGCCCTGGTTCGCACCATCGTCGAACAGGACGTCACCACAGTGCATTTCGTGCCGTCAATGCTGCGCTCCTTGCTGGCTCAGCCGGGGGTGACCGACTGCGTCGGGTTGCGCCGGGTGTTCTGCAGCGGCGAAGTGCTGCCGGATGACCTTCAGGACCGCTTCCTAGCCACCTTGGACGCCGAGCTTTACAACCTCTACGGTCCCACCGAGGCCGCGATCGATGTCACCCACTACCACTGCAAGCGCGGTGAGCCGCGCTCGCCGGTCCCGATTGGGCGACCGATCGCCAACATTCGCATTCATCTCTTGGACGCTCATCAGCAACCGGTGCCGGTCGGCGTGCCGGGGGAGTTGTGCATCGGCGGGATTGGGGTGGCACGTGGCTATCTCAATCAGCCCGATGCGACAGCAGCCAGTTTCCGCACCGATCCGTTCGCGGAGGTTCCGGGCGGGCTGCTGTATCGGACCGGAGACCGGGCGCGGTACCTGCCGGACGGCAACATCGAGTACTTGGGGCGCCTCGATAACCAGGTGAAGATCAGCGGCGTCCGGATCGAGCCGGGTGAGGTGGAGGCCGCACTGCTTAAGCACCCCGGGGTCAGCGACAGCGTGGTCGTGGCCGACACCGACAGCCGCGGCAACCTGCGGCTGGTCGCCCATATTGTGGCGACCCAGGACGCCGCGCCGAGTGTCGGCGAGCTTCGCCGCTTCCTCCTCGATCAGCTTCCCGCGGCGATGGTGCCGGCGATCTTCTCGGTGGTTGCGTCGCTGCCACATACGTCGAGCGGAAAGGTCGACCGCCGCGCGCTGAAGGCGGCCGGCGATCAGGCGCCGATAACGGGGCCGGAGTTCGTCGCTGCGCGGACGCCTGCTGAGAAGGTCCTCACCGCAATCTGGTGTGACGTGCTCGATCTGGACACCGTTGGCGTGCACGACGATTTCTTCGCCCTCGGCGGCTCCTCGAGCCACAGCCTGGAAGTCGCGGCGAAAGCGAATGCAGCCAACCTACCGCTGCGGCCGGAGTCGCTGTTCGTCTTCGGTACCGTCGCCGAGCTGGCCGCCGAATACGGCAAGGCCGCGCAGGACGCGCCAGACCCCGAAGTGGCTGAGACATCCGAGACATCCGAGATATCCGAAACTTCCGAGGGCGGCAGCCGGGTCGCCGCAGCCGCCACTGCTCCGCCGGTGCCCGCTACCAGCCGGCAGACGCGTAACACCGTGATGGAAAGCATCGGTGTGTATCTGCCGGCGGGGGTGCTGTCGACCGAGAGCGTCCTGGCAGGCTGCGTCAACGAGATCGGTATTCCGTTGGAACGTCTGACCGGAATCCGCAGCAGGCGAGTGGTCGGACCGGGCGAATTCTCGATCGACCTGGCCCGAAATGCGGTGGCCGACTGTCTGAAACGGTCGAAGTATGCGGCCGACGAGATTGATCTGGTCATCTGCTGCAACATTTCCCGCTGCGACGGACCCGGGCACAAGGTCGTGTTCGAGCCCAGCACCGCGGCGCGGCTGCGGGACCAATGCGGCCTTACCAATGCGATTGCCTTCGACGTCTCCAACGCCTGCGCCGGGATGTTCACCGGTGTCGCCGTCGCCGATGCATTCCTGCGGGCCGGACTGGTCGAGTGCGCCATGGTCGTCAGTGGTGAATACATCAGCCACATCACCGAGACGGCGCAGCAGGAAATCGAGGGACCGATGGATCCGCGACTCGCGTGCTTGACGGTTGGTGACGCCGGTGCCGCGGTGATCCTCGAGCGCGGCACCACTGACCGGGTCGGCTTCCACGACATCGACATGGCCACCCTGAGCCGGTACAGCAGCCTGTGCATGGCCAAGGCAAGCAATGGTCCACATGGCGGCGCGATTATGACCACCGACTCGATCAACATTACCGCCACGGTGGTCAAGCGTTTACTGCCATACACCGCCGCCGTGATGAATCGGCACGGCTGGCGGCCCGAACACTGCGACCACATCGTCATTCACCAGACATCCAAGGCATCGCTCAACGACGCGGTGGTCGCGATGAATGGAATGTTCGGCCCGGGTAGCGCCCAACCGGCCAGCGTCGTCAATAATCTCGGTGAACGGGGAAACACCGCCAGCACCACACATTTCGTGGCCCTCGGCGATCAGATCCGGGCCAATCGGATCAACCCCGGGGACAAAGTGCTGTTCAGTATCAGCGGCACCGGACAGACGATCGGCGCCGCGCTCTACACCTTCGACGACCTGCCGGCCCGAATGCGCAGGGCGCCCGAGGGTCAACACACCCACGGCTTCTCGGCCCGTCGACGACGCCCGGAGCCACCGCCGGGGCCCCGGGTGCGGATCGAAGGGGTCGGCACCGCCGCCGAGCAATCCCGGCCTCGGCGTGCAGTCGAACTCGCGACGCAAGCCGCCAGACAGTGCCTGAGCCGGCGCGGAATGGATCCGGCACAGCTCGAATTGATCGTCTACGCCGGGGTGTACCGGGAGGACTTCATCGCCGAACCGGCCATCGCGGCGTTGGTGGCCGGTGAAATCGGCGCTAATGTCGACATCGATTCGCCCGATGCGCCAACGACTTTCGCCTTCGACGTGCTCAATGGAGCGGTCGGATTCCTCAACGCATGCCAGGTGGGTGTGCAGATGATCGGCGCTGAAAAAGCCGAACACGCGATGGTGGTGGCTGCCGAGATCGAAAACAACGGCGGTGACAGCGGGCACCCGTTGTATGGTCTCGGCGAGACGGGCTCCGCGGTGATCCTGGGCAGGTCCGACGGCGACTCAGGCTTCGGTCGGTTTGTGTTCCATCACCATCCGGAGTACGTCTCCGCATTGGAAACGTACTTGCAGCAAGGAGATGGGCGCAGCTGGCTGCAGATCGACCGCGACCCGAATCTGTCGGCCCGCTACCTGGACTGCATCCCGGCCGCCGTCGAGGAACTGCTCAAGCTCGAAGAGCTTGACTGCTCCCAGATCGCGGCCGTGTTCCCTCCGCACCTGTCCCAGGCGGATCGCGCCGAACTCGCTGTGCGCCTGAACATTCCGGATTCACAATTCATTGACCTGGCGACCGAATCCGATTTGTTCTCCTCATGTCTGCCCTACGAACTGGAACACGCCTGGCGGCATCAGCTGGTCCGTCCGGGCGACATCGGGCTGGTCATCAGCGTCGGCTCCGGCATCGAGGTCGGTTGTGCCACCTACCGCTTCTGATGCCGATGTCGACCGCCGTCACGGGAAGAACGGCAACCCTCGAACGATCCACGCAGTTTCCGGCCGCACCGGCGATGTGCTGGTTCTCGACAATGTTGTTGTGTTGTGCTGCAACATGAAAGGTTGCAATCCGTCATGAGGTTTGCGCTGGTCTCCTATGGAACGCGTGGCGATGTCGAGCCGTGCGCGTCGGTCGCGCTGGAGCTGCTGCGACGGGGCCACAACGTGCGTATTGCAGTGCCGCCCAACTTGCTTGGCTTTGTCGACTCGGTCGGGCTTACCGCGGTCCCCTACGGGCCGGACTCGCGAGAGCAACAGAAGGACGATTTCGCCAAGGACTTCTGGAAGATGATCCGGACTCCGACCACGTTTCTGAACAAGGGCGCCGACTTCATCACCAGGGGTTGGGCCGAGATGAGCGCAACACTGGCAACTCTGGCGCGCGATGCCGATCTCATAATGTCAAGTTGGATGTACCCCGGGATCGCCGCCAATGTTGGCGAGCATTATGGTATTCCCGTTGCCATGCTGAATTTTGTTCCACTGCAAGTCAATAGCCGACTATTGCCGAGCCTTCCGGCTCCGTTGGGCCGCGGCGCGCTTTCGGCAGCCTGGTGGATGTACTGGAAGATGACGAAGGAAGCCGAGGCGGCGCAACGCCGTGAATTGGGTTTGCCAATGGCGACAGCCTCGGCAGCGAGACGAAACGGCGAGCGGGGATCGCTTGAGATCCAAGCTTACGACGAGCTGCTATTTCCCGGGCTGGCGACCGAATGGGCTGGGCGATGGCCCTTTGTTGGCGCGCTAACGATGGAATTGGCAACAGATGTCGACAACGAGGTCGCATCGTGGATTGCCGCCGGCGCGCCGCCGATCTACTTCGGATTCGGTAGTAGGCCGGTGAAATCGATGGCAGACCTGATCGACATGATCAGTGCATCCTGCGAGCAGCTGGGTGAGCGGGCGTTGATTTGCACCGGCGAGAACGATTTCCCCGCGACTCCGGATCGCGACCATGTCAAAGTTGTTCGCGCGGTGAGCCACGCGGCCACTTTTCCCGCGTGCCGCGCGGTTGTCCACCACGGTGGTGCGGGCACCACGTCAGCGGGTTTGCGGGCCGGGGTCCCGACGTTGATCCTGTGGTTCACTTCCGACCAGCCCATGTTTGCGGCCGCGGTCAAGCGGCTCAACGTTGGCACTGGCCGGCGTTTCTCGAGTGTCACGCCGCAATCGCTGGTCGCCGACTTGAGTTCGATTCTCACACCAGAATGCAGCACCCGCGCCCGCGAAATCGCCACCCGGATGAGCAAACCCGCCGACAGTATCGCCGCCACCGCCGACGCATTGGAAAAGGCGGTTCGTCTGAGGGGGCTTGGCTGATGGACATGCCCGCTTCGCCGGGGTGGGTTCGCGACGACGGACCCGGTGGGGTCAGGGAGCCGGTCGTGGTGGGGTGGCGCCCGCTCGCACGAACACGGACCAACCGGGATTGACATCGGAGCAAGGAGTAGTAGATGCCGATAGATAGCGGGTTTCCGGTGCCACCAACCTTGTCAGATATCGTGCGTGGTAGCGCCGAACGCTATTCAGACAAGGTTGCATTCGACTATTGCCGGTATTCCCCCGACGGGGAAGAACATAGCCAGCTAACCTATCGCGAACTCGACATCAAGGCGCGAGCGATCGCGTCGATTTTGCAACAACAGGGAGCGGCGGGCGAACGGGTACTGGTCCTCTGTCCCTCGGGCCTGGATTTTATCGCCGCCTTCTTCGGGTGTATCCACGCCGGGGCCGTCGCTGTACCGGTGCATCCGCCGGTTCGCGACAAGGTAATGGGGCGCGTGGCGTCGATTATCGCGGATGTGCAGGCGCGCTTGGTGCTTACCACCACGGAAGTGCAGGCGAAAGTCAGGGATGTGGTGGACGGCTTGGCCGACGGGAGTTCCCTGCAGTGGTGTGCCGTAGACGCCGTCAACCCGCAATCCGCCGCGGAGTGGATCACACCGGACATCGACCCAAGCGCAATCGCTTTCGTGCAATACACCTCGGGTTCTACCAGCGCACCAAAAGGCGTGATGGTGACCCACCACAACCTACTGTCCAACCTGGAGACCATCCGTAGGGCCACGGGTTGGGTCGACTCGTACATCGCGGTGTCCTGGTTGCCGCCCCATCACGACATGGGCCTTATCAGCATGATTCTCGGCACGATGTGCTTTGGCGGCAGTTGCTTCTTGATGCCGCCCGAAGCTTTCATCGAGCGCCCAATGCGTTGGCTCGAAGCGCTTTCCCGTTATGGCGGCACGATCACCGCTGCACCGAATTTCGCCTATGACCTGTGTGTCGAACGCAGCAGCGAGCCGGAACGTGCGGCGCTCGACCTCTCCAAGTGGTTGTTAGCCGTGTGTGCTGCCGAGCCGGTGCGCGCCGCAACCTTGGACCGGTTCGCCAATGCCTTTGGTCCCAGCGGCTTCCAGCCCGAGGCGTTCAAACCGGCGTACGGTTTGGCGGAGGCGACACTGCTGGCATCCGGTCAGGCCGATTGGATCGTCCCGCTGGTGCGACACCTGGATCCTGTTGCGTTGCGTGAGCACCACGTGGTGGGCGTCTCGCCGGCGCACCCGGCCGCCGTCACGCTCGTAGGCTGCGGCCCCGCGCTGTACGACGTGGAAGTGGTTATCGTCGATCCGGACACCCGACGGTCCTGTGCGGACGGGGAAGTCGGGGAGATCTGGCTCGCCGGCGGCGGCATCGCGCTGGGGTATTGGGGCGAGCCGATCAAGACGGAAGAGACATTCTCGGCGTTCCTCGCCGACACCGGGCGCGGACCTTTCCTGCGTACCGGGGACCTGGGGTTCTTCCTGGACGGCGAGCTGTTCGTCACGGGGCGGCTCAAGGACCTCGTCATCATCCGCGGCCGCAACTACTACGCCGAAGACATCGAGGCCACGGTGCAGGACAGTCATGCGGCGCTGCTGCGCGGGCGGGGTGCGGCGTTCTCGGTAACGCGGTCATCCAATGACGCCGAACAGCTCGTCGTCGTACAGGAGGTGGACCGGGAGCGGATCCGCGAAGCCGACGTCGGCGCGGTTATCGCCGCGATTCGTGCCGCGGTCACCGAGGACCATGAGATACAGGCGCACGCCGTCTTATTGGTGGAGCCGCTGCGGATCCCGACGACCTCGAGCGGAAAGATCCGGCGCAATGCCTGCCGACAACGGTTCCTCGACGGCGGCCTCGAGGTTTTCGCACAGTGGCACGCGCCAGCTCCGCGCGATCCGCAGCCGGCCGTATCGCCAACCGAGCCGACTCCACTGCACGCCGGGCGCGCCGAGATCGCAGAGTGGTTCGTGTCCAGGCTTTCGCTGGAGCTGGGCCTGTCACGGGCAGAGATCGACACATCGTTGCCGCTGTCGCACTACGGTCTTGACTCCATCCGTGCCATCCGGCTGACCGCAGCAATGGAAACCTGGCTCGGACGTGAGCTCTCGCCCACGCTTACCCAGGAGTACCCGACGATCGACCTGCTGTCCGGACATTTGGCCGAGCCTGCCGCCGCGGTGGAGACAGTCGGTGGCTCCGCAAGCCCGGCCGAACCGGTCGCCTCCATCGGTGTCGGCTGCCGGCCGGACCCCGCCGTCGGGTCGTCGGAGGCCACCGATGTCGCCGGCTCAGGGTGGATGGACCTGCTTGACCGGATGCCGAAGATCTCCGACGAGGACGTCGACGAACTGCTGCGTCAGGTGATGGCCGCCAACGACAATCGGGACGAACCGGCCTGATTAGCAGCTATAGCGGCGGCGCTGGCCGCGGTTGCCGCAAACGACGACGCGACACCCGAAACCACATCGGAGGGAATGAGACAAGCACGCATGCGCAGGACTGGGTCAACGTATGACGCCATCGTCGTCGGCTCCGGAGCAGCTGGCTCGTGGGCTGTCAAAGAGCTGACGGAAGGCGGCCTGAGGGTGGTTCTGCTCGAGGCCGGCCGGAATCTGGATATCGCGCGCGACTTTCCCGCCGGCGCGGAGGCGAAATTTAGTGGGATTGCGCCACGCGTCAAGTCGGCGATCAACGGCCAATATGTTCAGGCGCGATCCCCAGCTTTTTCCGAGACGACAAAGCAGTTCTATGTCAACGACCGGGAGAACCCGTATACAACGACATCAGGAAACACGTTCCTCTGGTTCAGGGGCCGACAACTCGGTGGCCGCCTGCACACGTGGTATCGACATGCGCCGCGGATGTCGAATTACGAATTCAAAGCCGGAAGTGTCCGCGGAGACGGCGTCGACTGGCCATTGTCATACGAAGATCTGGCACCGTACTACGATATCGTCGAACGGACGCTCGGCGTCCACGGAGAAGCCGCAGGAATTCCGAATTGCCCCGATGGCCAGTTCATCGGTCCCGCGAAAACAACAACGATCGAAGAAACGTTTCTGACCCGAGTCGAGAAGCGTCTCCCGGGCCTCCGCGCGACGTACGCCAGGAAGGTCAAATACGACAACAAGCGGATTCCGCTTCCCGTCAGAGTCGCGCTGGCGACCGGCCGCCTCGACATACGGACGGACGCCGTCGCGAGCCGGTTGCTCATCGATGCGCAGACGGGAAAGGCGACCGGCGTCGAATACAGCGAGCGATTGACGGGGAATCCGCAGGTGGTTTACGGCAAAGTCGTCGTCCTCTGCGCGTCAGCGATCGAAAGCGTGCGGATCCTTCTGAACTCGGCTTGTGCCAAGCATCCGGCCGGTGTCGGCGGATCGTCGGGCTATCTCGGTCGCTATCTGTGCGACCACGTGGTGTATACGCTTGTCGGCAAAGTGCACAAAAGCGATGTCGAGCCAGGTACGAACGAGGATGGCTTCGATTTCGGAAACGTTGGGCTATACATCCCGAGCTTCTGCGAAAAGGAATCAAAAAACTTTCCCGGCGGCTACGGTATCCAGATGTCGATCGGCCGCGGGAGATCGTGGTGGGCCATGACCGCGTTCGGCGAAATGCGGCCTCGGTACCAAAATCATGTGTCGCTCGACCCGACCGTCAAAGACGCGTGGGGGATTCCAGTAGCTCAAATCTCGTGTAGCTATTCTCGGCCTGAGTTCAATATGATTTCCCATATGAGACAGCGGCTCCCAGAAATTGCGGCCGCGGGCGGTCTGCGGGTCGACAAGATCTTTAATAGCCTGCTTCGCCCCAGTTTCCTCTACCGCCCTGGACTGGCTATTCATGAGACCGGTGGCGCGCGCATGGGCGACAAGCCAGAAAATTCGGTGTTGAATTCGTATTGCCAGTGCTGGGACGCGGACAATGTATTCGTGACCGACGGCGCCTGCTTTGTCCACTCCGGATTCCAGAATCCCACACTCACCATAATGGCTCTCACGGTTCGAGCGTGTCGGTTCATCGTTCGCGACTATGCGAAGTATGTGAACTGAATGGAATACGGAAAGGTTGCCGGGATCGATAAACCCGTCTCCCGAATCGTCTTCGGCACCGATCGATTACGGGGCCGGGTACTGACCTGGGTGCCCAATCGGCACCGTGAGCAACGGGTGTTCTCGCTTTTAGATCGGACCTTCGAACTCGGGTGCAACTCATTCGACACGGCACGCTTGTATTGGGACAGCGAACGGACGCTGGGGGCATGGATTCGGGAACGCCGGAATCGCGACGACATTGTGGTCATCAGCAAGGGATGTCATCCCAACCTGTTGTCAAGACGCCCGCGGCTATCTCCGTCTGACGTCACCCGCGACCTGCACGCATCCCTCAAAGCACTCGACACCGATTTCATTGATCTGTATCTGCTCCACTACGATCATCCCCGAGCGCAAATTGAACCGCTCATAGAACGGCTCAACCGTCACCTGGACGAAGGTAAAATCACCGCTATAGGTGCGTCGAACTGGTCGCACGAGCGAATTGCTGACGCCAATGCGCTCGCCGCGAGCAAGGGGCTGAAGCCGTTCACCGCGTCGAGCGCTCAATTCAGCCTTGCCGATTGGACGCGACCTCTGTGGCCTGGAGCGGTCACCCTTGGGGGGAACGGCCAGCGTGCGGCGCGGGAATGGTATTCGAGGCACGGGCTATCGGTGTTCGCGTGGTCCAGCCTTGGCCGCGGATTCTTTTCAGATCACTTCGACCCGAAGCATCCGGCCGCCAATCGCGTGAGCCGGCGGTGTATGACCCAATTCGGCGCCGATGAGAACATCAAAAAGCTGGAACGCACAAGGATATTCGCGCGCGAGCATCGGGCCACCGTCGCACAGGTCGCGCTCGCGTACGTGCTGCGCCACCCGCTCGAGGTGTTTGCCGTGGTCGGCTGCACGACGTTCGAGAAATTTGCCGAGAACGTGGCGGCATTGTCGCTGAAGCTGGATGAGGAGACGCTCCACTGGCTCGCGACCGGAATGAGTGTATGAGGTGTCGTCCCTGCTGAACGTCACCTCGTTGCCGTCCCGCAATCAACTACATGACGCGCCGCGCAGATTCACAGGCAGCTCTCGGTCGAAAATCGGGTCACCCGGTGGCGCCCCCGCTAACCTCGCCCTCGAATTTGGCTCTGAGCTGGCCGTCCCCTAGACTCTAGGGGTTGCCTTGGGCAGACCTCGGCTGGTGCGCGTCAGTGTTATCGGCCCCGCGTGCCCTTGGGCAGCAAAGACCGCGCACGTCTGGTGTTTGGTGAACCCTGCCGTGCACACGTCAACCAGGTCAGGAGATCTAGTGATTCAGCAGGAATCGCGGCTCAAGGTCGCCGATAACACCGGCGCCAAGGAGATCTTGTGCATCCGCGTGCTCGGTGGATCGTCGCGACGCTATGCCGGCATCGGTGACGTCATCGTCGCCACGGTCAAGGACGCGATTCCCGGCGGCAACGTCAAGCGCGGAGACGTCGTCAAGGCCGTCGTGGTGCGCACCGCCAAGGAACGCCGGCGTCCCGACGGCAGCTACATCAAGTTCGACGAGAACGCCGCAGTGATCATCAAGCCCGACAACGACCCGCGCGGAACCCGCATCTTCGGGCCGGTGGGGCGCGAACTGCGGGAGAAGCGATTCATGAAGATCATCTCGCTGGCCCCGGAGGTGTTGTAGATGAAGGTCCATAAGGGCGACACCGTGTTGGTGATTGCCGGTAAAGACAAAGGGGCCAAGGGCAAGGTCTTGCAGGCCTACCCGGACCGTAACCGGGTACTGGTCGAGGGCGTCAACCGGATCAAGAAGCACACCGCGGTTTCCACCAATCAACGGGGTGCCAGGTCGGGCGGGATCGTCACCCAGGAGGCCCCGATACACGTCTCCAACGTGATGGTCGTCGACTCCGACGGCAATCCCACCCGAATCGGCTACCGGGTTGACGAGGAAACCGGCAAACGGGTCCGTATCTCGAAGCGCAACGGCAAGGACATCTGATGACTACTGCAGAGAAGACCCTGCCGCGCCTAAAAGAGCGCTACCGCAGTGAAATCCGTGATTCGCTCCATAAACAGTTCGGCTACCGCAACGTCATGCAGATCCCGACTGTGACCAAGGTCGTGGTCAACATGGGCGTCGGTGAGGCCGCTCGGGACGCCAAGTTGATCAATGGCGCGGTCAACGACCTGGCACTGATCACCGGGCAGCGGCCGGAAATTCGCCGGGCACGTAAGTCCATCGCGCAGTTCAAATTGCGTGAGGGCATGCCGGTCGGCGTACGCGTCACGCTGCGCGGCGACCGGATGTGGGAGTTCCTCGACCGGCTCACCTCGATTGCGCTGCCGCGTATCCGCGACTTCCGCGGGTTGTCGCCCAAGCAATTCGACGGTGTGGGCAACTACACCTTCGGACTTGCCGAGCAGTCGGTGTTCCACGAGATCGACGTGGACAAGATCGACCGGGTCCGCGGCATGGACATCAACGTCGTCACCTCGGCGACAACCGACGAGGAAGGACGAGTCCTGTTGCGGGCCCTCGGCTTTCCCTTCAAGGAGAACTGACGCAGATGGCGAAGAAGGCACTGGTCAACAAGGCCGCACGCAAACCCAAGTTCGCGGTGCGCGGATACACCCGATGCAGCAAGTGCGGCCGCCCGCGCGCGGTGTTCCGCAAGTTCGGGTTGTGCAGAATCTGCTTGCGCGAGATGGCGCATGCGGGTGAGCTGCCCGGCGTGCAGAAGAGCAGCTGGTAACGGCGAGGAAGGGCAGACGCTGTTATGACGATGACGGACCCGATCGCAGACTTCTTGACCCGTCTGCGCAACGCCAATTCGGCCTATCACGATGAAGTGGCTTTGCCGCACTCCAAGATCAAGGCCAACATCGCCCAGATCCTCAAGAACGAGGGCTACATCAGTGACTTCCGCACCGAGGATGCTCGGGTCGGCAAATCGCTGATCGTGCAGCTCAAGTACGGGCCCAGCCGGGAGCGCAGCATCGCCGGTTTGCGCCGGGTGTCCAAGCCGGGGTTGCGGGTCTACGCGAAATCCACCAATCTGCCGCGGGTACTTGGCGGCCTGGGTGTGGCGATCATTTCGACCTCCTCCGGCCTGCTCACCGACCGTCAGGCAGCCAGACAGGGCGTGGGCGGCGAAGTCCTCGCATATGTCTGGTGAGAGTGTGGTGAGAGGAAGCAACCATGTCGCGCATTGGTAAGCAACCCATTCCGGTACCCCCCGGAGTCGACGTCACGATCGACGGCCAAAACATCGCCGTCAAGGGGCCGAAAGGCGCCCTGGACATGACGGTCGCCGAACCAATCACGGTGTCCCGCAACGAGGACGGCGCCATCGTCGTCGCGCGTCCCAATGATGAGCGGCGCAGCCGCTCGTTGCACGGACTGTCACGCACCCTGGTGTCCAATCTGGTCATCGGCGTGACCCAGGGATACACCACCAAAATGGAGATCTACGGTGTCGGTTACCGCGTCCAACTCAAGGGCGCCAATCTCGAGTTCGCGCTCGGATACAGCCATCCGGTGGTGATCGAAGCGCCCGAAGGCATCACGTTCGCGGTTCAGGCGCCGACGAAGTTCACGGTGTCCGGGATCGACAAGCAGAAGGTCGGCCAGATTTCGGCGAATATCCGCCGGCTGCGTCGTCCCGACCCTTACAAGGGCAAGGGCGTGCGCTACGAAGGCGAGCAGATCCGCCGCAAAGTCGGGAAGACAGGTAAGTAGTCATGGCGCAATCACAGGCTGAAACCGCTGCACGAAAGCCGGTGGGGCAGAGCGTATCCGCGACTCGGCGAGTCTCCCGGCTGCGCAGGCACGCACGGCTGCGCAAGAAGATCGCCGGCACCCCGCAGCGTCCCCGGCTGGTGGTACACCGGTCGGCGCGGCACATTCACGTACAACTGGTGAACGATCTCAACGGCACCACCCTGGCCGCCGCGTCCTCGATCGAAGCCGATGTGCGTGGTCTGGACGGGGACAAGAAAGCCCGTAGCGTGCGGGTCGGCCAGTTGATCGCCGAACGTGCCAAGGCGGCCGGCATTGACACCGTGGTATTCGACCGCGGCGGCTACAGCTACGGCGGGCGGATCGCGGCGCTGGCCGATGCCGCACGCGAGAACGGATTGAACTTCTGATGAACGGGAGGACCGCATAATGGCGGAACAGTCGGCTGGCGGGCAAGGCGCCCCAGACAGCCGCGACTCGCGTGACGGCCGGGGCCGGCGCGACAGCGGCCGCGGTGGCCGCGACGGCGACAAGAGCAATTACTTGGAGCGTGTCGTGGCCATCAACCGGGTTTCCAAGGTGGTCAAGGGTGGTCGGCGTTTCAGCTTCACCGCACTGGTCATCGTTGGCGACGGCAGCGGGATGGTCGGTGTCGGCTACGGCAAGGCCAAGGAGGTTCCGGCCGCCATCGCCAAGGGTGTCGAGGAGGCTCGCAAGGGCTTTTTCCGGGTCCCGTTGATCCGCGGCACGATTACCCACCCGGTGCAGGGTGAGGCGGCCGCCGGCGTGGTGCTGTTGCGCCCGGCCAGCCCCGGTACCGGTGTGATCGCCGGCGGCGCCGCCCGTGCGGTGCTGGAATGTGCTGGCGTGCATGACATCCTGGCGAAATCGCTGGGCAGCGACAACGCGATCAACGTGGTGCACGCCACCGTTGCCGCGCTGAAGATGCTGCAGCGTCCCGAGGAGGTGGCCGCCCGGCGCGGTCTGCCGATCGAGGACGTCGCTCCGGCCGGCATGCTAAAGGCGCGGCGCGAAAGTGACGCGCTTGCCGCCGCCGCGGTGCGCGAGGCGGCACAGCCATGAGCACTCAGCTGAAGATCACCCAGGTGCGCAGCACCATCGGGGCCCGTTGGAAGCAGCGCGAAAGCCTGCGCACCTTGGGCTTACGCCGGATTCGTCATTCGGTGGTTCGCGAAGACAACCCACAGACCCGCGGGCTGATCGCGGTGGTGCGACACCTCGTCGAGGTGGAGTCCACCAGCGTAGCGGCGACCGGAGGTAAGACGAAGTGACCATCAAGCTGCACGATCTGCGGCCCGCACCCGGATCCAAGACCGCACGCACCCGCGTCGGTCGCGGTGAGGGCTCCAAGGGCAAGTCGGCGGGGCGCGGCACCAAGGGCACCAAGGCCCGCAAGCAGGTACCGGTGACCTTTGAGGGTGGGCAGATGCCCATCCACATGCGGCTGCCCAAGCTCAAGGGATTCCGTAACCGGTTCCGCACCGAGTACGAGATCGTCAACGTCGGCGACATCAACCGGCTGTTCCCGCAGGGCGGCGCCATCGGCGTCGACGACCTGGTCGCCAAGGGGGCGGTCCGCAAGAACGCCCTGGTCAAGGTGCTCGGTGATGGCAAGCTGACCGTCAAGGTCGACCTGACCGCCCACAAGTTCAGCGGGAGCGCCCGCGACAAGATCACCGCCGCGGGCGGGTCCGCCACCGAGCTCTCATAGTCCCGCGAGCAGACACACAATCGCACCGATCCGCATTCGGGAGTGCGATTCTGTGTCTGCTGGCGCGACTAATCCAGGCGCGGAATCACCTCGGCGGCAAGGCGTTCCATCTGGTCGCGGTTCTGCGCCACATCGGCGCCCACCGGATTGAGCAGCAGCATTCCGGCCCCGGCGTCGATCACCTCGCTCAGCCCCCGGACAACGTCATCGGGCGTGCCCGCCACTGCCACCGAATCGATGCCGGACATCCTGCCGCCGTAGATGGCGCGTAACCCGTCGAGCGCCCGCTCGCGGGCCCGGTCGGCGTCGTCGTCCACCATCAGATAGACCCGTTTGCCGATGGTGAAGGTTGCCGGATCCTGGTGTTGTTCGGCGAGCTGACGGCGCACGACGGCAATGGCTTGGGCAAAGTCGGCCGTTGTCGACGAACCCGCCCCCAGGAACGCGTCACCGTGGCGCACCGCTCTGGCCAGCGCCGTGGGCGCCCGGCCGCCGAACCAGATCGGCGGGTGTGGTCGCTGCACCGGTTTGGGCGCGATGGGCAGGTCGTCGACGTTGCGGAACCGGCCGTGGAATGTCACCCGCGGCTCGTCGGACCACGCCGCTTTCATCAACGCCAGGCCCTCGGTGAAATATCGGACGTGGGTGGCCTTGTCGACGCCAAAAGCCGCGAACCTACGGGAACCGCCGCCGGCCGCAATACCGAGATCGAGGCGGCCGTGGCTGAGCCGGTCGACGGCGGTCACCGCCGAGGCCAACTGCAACGGATCATGCAGCGAGGTCACCAGAACGCCGACCCCCAGCCGTAGCCGCTCGGTGCAGGCAGCCGAATATGCCAGCAGCTCCAACGGTGCCAGCAGCGGTGACTCGCCGACAATCTGCTCGAGCACCCATCCGCCTTCGAACCCCAACTCCTCGGCGCGACGCAGATACGAGCGCAGCCCCGCGGTGTCGAAGTCGTCGTAGTCCAGTTGGGGGATCGCGATGCCAAACCGCACACCTTCACCGTACGGTCGCTACCCGCCGGCTATCGGTAGGCTGGGTAAACATGTTCGCCTTACTGTCATTTCTGCCCGGCGTCGACGACGTGCGCGCCCTGGCTGACCGGGTCGACACCGCGCGCCACCACGGCGTGCCCAACGGCTGCGTGCTCGAATTCAATCTGCGCCACATGCCGGTGGAGACGACGGGTTTCGACCCACTGACAATCCTGTCCGGAGGCGGCCGTCCGATGGCCTTGCGCGCCGCCGTCGCGGCGATCCACCGGGCCGCCGAGGATCCGCGGATCGCCGGAATGATTGCGCGCGTCCAGCTTCCGCCGTCGCCCGCCGGTGCCGTTCAGGAACTTCGGGAGGCCATCGCGGCCTTCAGTGCCGTCAAGCCGTCGGTGGCCTGGGCGGAAACCTATCCGGGCACGCTGTCCTACTACCTGGCTTCGGCATTCCGCGAGATCTGGCTGCAGCCCTCGGGAAGCGTCGGGCTGATCGGCTTTGCCAGCAACGCGATGTTCTTGCGCGACGCGCTGGGCAAAGCCGGCATCGAAGCCGAGATCGTCACGCGAGGCGAATACAAGTCGGCGGCAAACCTTTTCACCGAAGACGGCTACACCGACGCTCATCGCGAGGCTGTCACCCGGATGTTGGAAAGCATGCAGAGCCAGGTGTGGCATGCGGTCGCCCAATCTCGCGGCATCGACGTGGACGTGCTCAACGAGCTGGCCGACCGGGCGCCGCTGCTGCGTGACGAGGCGGTGGCCTCCGGGCTGATCGACCGGATCGGATTCCGCGACGAGGTCTACGCTCGCATGGCGGAACTGGTTGGGATAGAAGGTGTTTCGCCGGAGTCGGTCGACACCGACGAGAAGCCGCCGCGAATGCACCTGACGCGCTACGCGGGCACCGCACGCTCGCGACTGGCGCCGCCGGTACCGTCGATACCCGGACGCCGGCCCAAGCCGACGATAGCGGTGGTCACCGTGGAAGGACCGATCGTCACCGGACGCGGTGGCCCGCAGGGTCTTCCGTTCGGCCCGTCCAGCGCCGGGGGCGACACCATCGCGGCGGCGCTGCGCGAGGTGGCCGCCGACGACTCGATCTCGGCGATCGTGCTGCGGGTGGACAGTCCCGGGGGATCGGTGACCGCGTCGGAGACCATCTGGCGTGAGGTGAAGCGGGCCCGTCGCCGCGGCAAGCCTGTCGTCGCATCGATGGGTGCGGTCGCCGCCTCCGGCGGCTACTACGTGTCGATGGCGGCAGATGCGATCGTCGCCAATCCCGGCACTATCACTGGTTCCATTGGGGTGATCACCGGGAAACTGGTGGTCCGCGATCTGAAGGAGCGGCTGGGAGTCGGGTCGGAAACATTGCGCACCAACGCCAACGCCGACGCCTGGTCGATAGACGAGCCGTTCACCCCGGAACAGCGGGCCCGGCGGGAGGCCGAGGCCGATCTGTTCTACGGCGACTTCGTGGCGCGCGTTGCCGAGGGCCGCAACCTCAGCACCGAAGCCGTCGATGTGGTGGCCCGGGGCCGCGTCTGGACCGGTGCCGATGCGCTCGAGCGCGGCCTGGTCGACGAACTCGGCGGCTTCCGCACGGCGGTGCGCCGCGCGAAGATCCTGGCGGGCCTGGACGAGAACACCGAGGTCCGCCTGGTCAGCTATCCCGGCTCGTCGCTGTTGGACCTGCTACTACCGCGCATGTCATCGCGACCGGCGGCGGCTTCGGTACCCGATGCCGTCGGGACGCTGCTGATTCGTTCCATCGCCGGTGTCGTCGGGGGAATCGAGGAGACGCTCAGCGGTGCCAACGCGTTATGGCTGGGGCAGTCGCGCCTCTAGGCGGACAAGACGGCGCTGATGAAGATGATCTCGCCGAGTGGGTCGTCGTCATCGGGATCGGGCACCGGAACGCCGGCGCGCCGGAACAGTTCGGCTCGGGTCACACCCTCGACGTCCCAGCCCTTGGCGCTCAGGTAGTCGACGACGTGGTTGCGTTCACCGGGGTACACCAGCGACGCCATGTCGATGTCGATGCCGTGCTCCCGGAAGGCCGCCGACCTCTCCCGGATCCGGTCGCCATCGAAATCCACTATGCCCGGCACGAATTCGGTGGCGATGGTGCTGCCCCGGGCGCTGAGCACGGCGATGTTGTCGAACAGCCGGTCCTGGGCTTCCGGCGGCAAGTAGATCAGCAGGCCTTCGGCTAACCACGCCGTCGGTGCGGCCACATCCAGGCCCGCCGCCCGCAGTGCCGTCGGCCAATCGCCGCGCAGATCGATCGGGATCACCCGCCGAGAAGCGGTCGGCTCGGCGCCCAGCCGGGCCAACGTGGTTGTCTTGAACTCGGTCACCCGGGGCTGGTCGAGTTCATAGACAACGGTCCCGGCCGGCCAAGGCAGCCGGTAGGCGCGCGCGTCCAGGCCGGATGCCAGGATCACCGCCTGCCGGATGCCGTCGCCGGTGGCGTTGCTGAAGTAGTCGTCGAAGTACTTGGTGCGCACTGCCATTCCGTCGACCATTGCCTGTGCCCGCGCCGGCGACACGTCTGGGAAGGCCGTCATATCGAGGTCGCCGTCCATCATTTTGATGAAGAAGTCGACGCCGACGGCACGCACCAGCGGTTCGGCGAAGGGATCGTTGATTAACCCGCGGGGATCCTTGGTCGCGATCGCGCGGCCCGCGGCAACCATGGTCGCGGTGACACCGACGCTGGAGGCCAGATCCCAGCTGTCATTGTCACTCCGTTGTGACTCGCTACGTGTCATCGGTTCCGCTCCTCAGTGGGTGTCGGGGTACGGGTGGCGCGGTAGTAGGTCAGCCGCCCGAAGACACGATGGCGCTGAGAATCGACCTCGGCGCAATCGAACCCGGCCGCCGTCAACAGCCGCGGAATCGCATCGCCGAGGTTGCCGGCGCCGTGGTGACCGCGCACGACGAGCCGCGCGGCCAGGCCGTTGCGATCGGTCAGGTCACCCCCCATGTCGACCAGGTGCAGCCGGCCGCCGGGCCGCAAGACCCGGAATGCCTCTGCCGCCGCGGCGGTTTTTGCCGCATCGTCTAGGTGGTGCAGCATCATCGACGACAGCACCCGGTCGAATTCGCCGTCGGGGTAGGGCAGCTGCTGGGCATAGCAACGTTCGAAACGAATACCTGCCAGCTGCGCTGCCTTTCGCTGGGCCCGGCGTAATGCGAGCGGGTCGGGATCACACCCGAGCAGCTGCGCCGCCGGGTGGGCACGTTTGACCCTGATCGCCAGATTCCCAGTGCCACAACCTATTTCCAGGACGCGATGGTCGTCGCCGATATCGGCCTGCGCGATGAGTTTCTGGTAGACCCGGGTGAAGCCGAGCAGCCGGGTCAGTAGGTCGTAGAACGGCAGCAGCGCGTCGTGGCCGGCGGCCGGGAAGTAGTCATGGCGCTTTCCGAGCTTGCTGACGAAGCGATGCAGATGATCGTGGGCCACGAAGGCCAGGATAAAACCCTGGCTTTGGGCAGCCCCGCACGGCAACCTTGAACTATGTCGTACGAGATGGCCGGGTCGTACGCGATGGCCGGCAAGCGGGTGCTGATCACGGGTGCATCCTCGGGGGTCGGAGCGGCCCTGGCCAGGCAGTTGGCCGCCCAGCAGGCGGTGGTCGGGTTGATCGCCCGGCGACGGGACCGGCTGGGTGAGGTGCTGGCCGACTGCCGCAGGACCTCGCCGGAGTCGGCGATGTGGGCCGCCGATCTGGGCGACACGCCCGCGGCCGCACGGCTGGCACTACAAGCCTGGCACGCCCTGGGCGGCATCGACGTGCTGGTGAACAACGCGGCAGTACCCAGACGCCGGGCCGTGACCGCGCTGAAGCCGGCTGACGTGGAGGAGGTGATGCGGGTCAACTTCTTCGCCCCGATGCGGATGACGCTGGCGCTGCTGCCGCGGATGCTGGCGAGGCGGTCCGGCGTCATCGTCAATGTATCGAGTGTCGGTGGACGACTCGGCATCATCCACGAAGCTGCCTATTGCGCAAGCAAATTCGCGCTGTGCGGCTGGAGCGAGGCGATGGCGGTCGACCTGGCGGGCACCGGAGTGTCGGTGAAGCTGATCCAGCCGGGTCCGGTGGACACCGAGATCTGGGACCGGCCGGACAACGACGAGCCTCTCTACCGGGGGCCCAAGGTTAGCGCCGACCTGGTGGCCGAGGGCATCATCGCTGCCGTCGGCAGCGACCGGTTCGAACACTATCTGCCTGAGCTGATGGCCCTCAAAGACGTCGTCGACGCCAAGAACGCTGACCTGGACGCGTTCATCGCCGGCGCGGCGGCGATGACCTGGCAATGAGGGCGCTGGTTTACGGCGTGCCACCCGAGCCGTTCGAGGTGCCCGATGGTGCCAACGCCCTCACCCAGAACCTGTCCCGCAGCCCGACAGCGCTGCGGCAGTTGCCCGATCCGCGGTTACTGCGCCCGGACTGGGTGATCACCCGACCGCGGCTGACGGGCATCTGCGGGTCTGATTCCAAGCAGATCCTGATGGACTTCGGCGAGCATGACGCCGACAACGCCATGGCCGCATTCTGTTCCTTCCCGCAGGTCATGGGTCACGAGGTGATCGCCGACGTGGTCGAGCCGGGACCGCAGGCCCGGGGCGTCGAGGTGGGCCAGCGAGTCGTGCTCAATCCGTGGCTTTCCTGCGGGCCGCGTGGCATCGAACCGCCATGTCCGGCGTGCGAGGCCGGCGACTACAGCCTGTGTTGGAGCTTCGCCGACGGCGACATCAAACCCGGAATCCACACCGGGGTGTCCGCCGACGTGACCGGCGGCTATGCCGAGCTGATGCCCGCCCATCACAGCATGCTGTTCGCCGTTCCCGACTCCGTTCCCGACGAGGCGGCCGTATTCGCCGACCCGTTCTCGGTGTCGCTGCATGCGATCACCCGCCATCCGCCGCCGCGCTGCGGCCGGGTGCTGGTGTACGGTGCGGGCTCGCTCGGATTGTGTGCACTGGCGATCCTGCGGGCGCTGTATCCGGATGTGGCGGTGGCCGTCGTTGCCCGATTCCCGGCACAGGCCGAGCTTGCCCGGCGATTCGGCGCCACCAGAGTCGTTGCGCACGAACCACGTCTGGCCGTCATCGAGGAACTGGTGGCCTGGGGCGGCGGCCGGCTGCGCCAGCCGTTGCTGGGCCTGCCGATGGCCCACCCCGGCGCGGTCGATGTGGTCTACGACACCGTCGGCAAGCCGGAGACGTTCGAGGTGGGGGTGCGAGTGCTGACCTCGCGCGGGACGCTGGTCAAAGCCGGTGTCCACACACCCGGCCGTTGGGAGTGGAGTCCGCTCTACTTCAAAGAGATCAGCTGGGTCGGGTCCAACGCCTTCGGCGTCGAGGAGGTCGACGGTGTCCGCCGGCACGCCATTGCCCACTACCTCGACCTGGTAGTCGCCGGGCGGGTGGATCTGCGTCCGATGCTGACCCACACCTTCAGGTTGGAGCGATGGCGGGATGCCTTCCTGGCGATCGCCGATCAGGGTGCGAGCGGTGCCGTCAAGGTGGCGATAGATCAGCGGTAAGGCGTCGTTATGGCGCGGGAGGCGGACCAGGATCTCGATGCCGTACGAACCGGCGAGTTCGGCAAGAGCAGCCGGATCCGGCGGCACCTCGCCAGGCGGCGGTGCGACCGCGGTAGCGCTGGCCGGAGTTCCGGCGGCCAGCGTGAACTTGTCGAAGCCCGCGGGCGTGTGCACGGTGAGGAACCGGGCCTGCGAACTGGTCACCACGAAGGCGTGCGGTAACTGCGGAGGCAGGTCCGACCCCGGCTACTTCAGCAGACTGTTCAGCCGCGCCCATGGCGCCTCGCCGCGGCAGTGGCGCGAGCGGGGCCGATTGTGAATCTCACGACGCCTTCGCGGCGTGTCGCGTCGTACCGCTCACAGTCGGCTACAGCGGATTGGCGCGCAGGTAGCTGTAGACGCCGGCGAAATTGCGGTTCACGTCCTCGGGAATGGGCACCGGGCCGCCGAGAGCACTTGCGCCCCAGACGATTTGGGCGGTCCGTTCGACCAGGGCGGTGACGTGCAAGACCTTGTCCGGCCGGGGCCCGACGGCCACCAGGCCATGGTTGGCGATCAGGGCTGCGGCGCGGTCCCGCAGAGCCCGTACCGCGTTGTGTCCCACCTCGGGAGTGCCGGACGCGGCGTATTCGGTGCAGTGCACGTCCCCGCCGCAGTAAACCGCGAACTCGTCGATGCAGGCCGGAATCGGCTGATGGGCGACGGCGAACATGGTCGCCCACACCGGATGGCTGTGGATGACGCTGCCGATGTCGTCGAACGCCTGGTAGCACGCCAGATGCAGCTTCATCTCCGTCGACGGCGAGCGGCCCGGCCCGGCTTGCAGCACAGCTCCTTCCGGGTCGACGAGTACCAGGTCATCGAGGACCATGTCGCTGTAGTCGACCGAGGATGGCGTGATGACGATGTTGCCGTCGTGGCGCCGGGCGGAAATATTGCCCGCCGTTCCTTCGACCAGTCCGCGGCGCAGCATGTCCTTGGCAGCCGCCAGCACGGCGGCCTCGGGGTTGTCCACGGACCTAGCGGTTTTCACCGATGTCATGAGCCGAGCACCTCCGGGTTGACGATATGAGTGGGCCGGTTGCCGGACAGCAGCGCCTCCAGGTCGTCGGCCACCAGCTGCGCCTGCCGGGCCTCAGTGTTCCAGGTGGCCCCGCCGATGTGCGGGGTGAGCACGACGTTGGGTAGGCCCGTCAGTGGATGATCGGGCGGCAGCCATTCGCCGGCGAAGTGGTCTAGGCCGGCTGCGGCCACCTTGCCGCCGCGCAGGGCGTCCACCAGCGCGTCGGTGTCGTGCAGCTGCGCCCGGGCGGTGTTGAGGAAGACGACGCCGTCGCGCATGGCTGCGAACTGCTCGGCGCCGATCATGCCCACGGTGTCGTCGGTGACCGGCGCATGCAGGGAGATGACGTCGGATTCGGCGAGCAACTCGTCGAGGCGGTGGCGGGCTTCCTCGTTGTACGGGTCATGGGCGATCACCCGCAAACCCAGCCCGGACAGCCGCCACCGCAGGGCTCTGCCCACCGCGCCCAGACCCACCAGGCCCGCGGTGAGCCCGGCGATCTCCCGGCCGCGGAACCGCTGATAGGGAATCAACCCGTCGCGAAAAATGTTGCCGGAGCGCACATCTGCATCGGCAGCGAGCACATGACGGGTGGCGGCCAGCAGTAGCGCCACTGTCATTTCGGCAACCGCATCGGCGTTACGCGCCGGGGTGTTCAGCACCGGGATGCCGGCCGCGGTGGCGCCAGCGATGTCGACGTTGTTGGGATCCCCACGGGTGGCGGCTATGGCAATCAGGGCGCGCGACCGCTGGTCGAACACCGGTGGGCTGACCGAATCCGATTCCACCACAACGATATCGGCGGCCTCGACGGTGATCCGTTGGGCCAGCTGCTCGGCGTTGTAGATGCGCAGCGGGGTCTGGTCGATCCAGGGGTCGTATACGACATCGGCCAGGTGCCGTAGTTTCGCCAACCCCGGTCCCCGCAGCGGGGCCGTCACCAGGGCGCGCGGTCGAGACGTCACGTATGCCAATGCTGGCGTACCGTGGCGCCCGTGTCACGCGAAGCCGTCACAATGGGCATCGACATCGGCAGCACGGCGGTCAAGGCGGTGGTCGCCGACGAGAACGGCAACGTCAAAGCGCGAGTGCGGATCCCGCATCAGCTGCGGGTGCCCGCCCCCGACCGGCTCGAGCACGATGCTGACGAGGCATGGCGGCGGGGTCCGTTGGCGGCCCTGGACCAGCTGGCCCCGGCCGCCGCGAAAGCGGTGGCCGTTTCGGCGATGGTGCCGTCGCTGACCGCCGTCGACTCCGACGGCCGGCCCATCACCCCCGGACTGCTCTACGGCGACAGCAGGGGCCGAGTACCCGGGGCCGCCCAACAGCCGCTGCCGTCGGTGGGTGAAGCCGCCGAGTTCCTGCGCTGGACGGCCGCCGAAGCGCCCGACGCGACCGGCTACTGGCCGGCGCCGGCGGTGGCCAACTACGCGTTGGCGGGGGGGCCGGTGATCGACTTCGCCACGGCCGTAACGGGTTTGCCGTTGTTCGACGGGTCGCGCTGGAACCCTGCGGCGTGCGCAGACTGCGGGGCCAGCGTCGCGCAGCTGCCTCGGGTCCAAACGTTCGGTTCGGCGATCGGTCAGGTCCACGGCACCGACGCGGTGCTGGGGACCGGTGCCATCGACGCCCTGTGTGAGCAGATCGTGGCGGGCGCCGACCACGACGGCGATGTGCTGGTGCTGTGTGGCACCACGCTGATCGTATGGACGGCCATCGCCGAGCCTCGGCTGGTGCCGGGCTTGTGGACCATACCGCACACGGCCGCCGGCAAGAGCCAGATCGGCGGGGCCAGCAACGCGGGAGGCTTGTTCCTCGGCTGGGTGGATCGCGTTGTGGCACCGGGTGATCCGGCTGACGCCGACCCGCGGCGGGTACCGGTCTGGCTGCCTTATATTCGTGGCGAACGCACGCCGTTCCATGATCCCGACCGCCGGGCACTGCTCGACGGCCTGGACCTCACCCAGGACCCCGCGTCGGTTCGGCGGGCGGCCTTCGAGGCATCGGGCTTCGTGGTGCGCCAGCTGATCGAGTTGAGCGGGGCGCCGGCCTTGCGGCTCGTCGCATCCGGTGGTGGCACCCGCGTCCAGCCCTGGCTGCAGGCCATCGCGGAGGCGACCGGCAGGCCGGTGCAGGTGTCCCGCGTGGCCGAGGGAGCTGCCCTGGGCGCGGCTTTCCTCGGGCGCATGGCGGCCGGTCTGGAGTCGTCGATCACCGACGCCGCCCGCTGGACCTCGATCGAGCGGGTCGTGGAACCCCGTCCGGAGTGGATCGGTCCAACCAAAGAGCGCTATCGGCGGTTCCTGGAGCTCAGTGGATCAAAGTTGGTCTAGCGGGTGGCGCGATACCGGGTAGGTCGTTCTACGCTTATGCAATGACAGACCACGACCAGACTGCCGTCCGCCGCGAGATCGCAGATGCCTTGTACGCCGCACTTGAACGTCGGCATGAGGTCGCCGACGCCATCGTCGAGGCCGAGAACAAAGCGGCAGCGGTCGAGGCGATCGTGACGCTGCTGGGCACCTCGCATGTGGCCGCCGAAGCGGTGATGAGCATGTCCTTCGAGCAGCTCACCCAGGATGCTCGCAAGCAGATCCTGGCCGAACTCGAAGACCTGAACCAACAGCTGACTTTCGCCGCGAAAGATCGTCCCGCGAGCTTCGGCGAGACCCTGGAGCTGCGGCCCTTTTCCGCCAAGGAGGACCGCGACATCTTCGCCGTGCGCACCGAGGAAATGGGTGCGGCCGGCGACGGGTCCGGCGGGCCCGCCGGCAACCTCGACGACGAGATCAAGGCGGCGATCAGCCGAGTCGACGACGAGGAGGCGGCCTGGTTCGTCGCTGTCGATTCCGGGGAGAAGGTGGGCATGGTGTTCGGCGAGCTTCTCCACGGCGAGGTGAACGTCCGGATCTGGATACGCCCCGAGCACCGTAAGAAGGGTTACGGCACAGCGGCTCTGCGCAAGTCGCGCTCGGAGATGGCGTGGGCGTTCCCGGCCGTTCCGATGGTCGTCCGCGCGCCGGCGGCCCATCCGGCCTAGTGGTTAAGCGTTGCGGTGACGGCAACGATGTCGCCGAGCTGCGACATGTCGTCATCGGGTAAGGCGCGACCGTAGTCGGTGAACAACTCCCGGCGTGGCCGGGCGCCCACCTGCCAGCCATGGCCGGTCAGGTACTCCACGACGTTGCTGCGCTCGCCGTCGTAGAACAATCCCAACAAGTCGATATCGCAACCCAAGGTGGCCCACCGCTGGTTGAACTCCTGGGCACGCTGGGCCATCGTCGCTCCGGTGTCAGGATGGTACTCGGTGGCCAGCCTGCTTCCGGGCGCGCTCAGCTCGGTGATGTTGTCGAACAGGCGGTCCTGGGCGTCGGGCGGCAGATACATCAGCAAGCCCTCGGCGCTCCACGCCGTCGGTTTCGTTTGGTCGAATCCGTTGTGGCGCAAGGCATTCGGCCAGTCGTCGCGTAGGTCGATGCTGACCGTTCGGCGCCGTGCCGCGGGGACGGCGCCCAGTGCCGACATGGTGCTGCTCTTGAACTCGACAACCGCGGGCTGATCGACCTCGTAGACCACGCTGTCACCCGGCCAGGACAACCGGTAGGCCCGGGCGTCGAGGCCGGCGGCCAAGATGACGTATTGGCGAAGCCCGTCGCGGCCGGCATCGCGGAAGTATTCGTCGAAGAACCGGGTGCGCACCGCGATCGACTCCGTGATGACCTGCAATTCGCGGTCGGCTTCCTCGTCACGGGGTATGTCGTCGTCGACCAGGCGCGCGAAGAAGCCGAGGCCGACCGCGCGCACCAGCGGGGCGGCGAACGGGTCGTCGACGATCGGGTCGGCCGCCGTGGACGCCAGCGCGCGGGCGGCGGCGACCATCGTCGCCGTGGCGCCGACGCTGGATGCCAAATCCCAGCTGTCGCCGGGGGATCGGGATGAGTCGATAGCCATGTTTTTCAGTTTCAGCTCGCGTCGATGTGGAGGACTTCCAATACAGTGTGGCCTAGCCCCCGAATTCGGCCGAGAGGTAGACCACCTCGCCGAAGGGCGCGTCGTCACCGTCGACGGGCGGTAGACCGTGTCGGGCGAACAGCTCGGTGTTGCTCACCCCGGCGATCCGCCAACCATGGGCGGCCAGATATGTGCCCGCGTCGGTGCGGTCGTCGAAATACAGCAGAGCCGCCATGTCGAGATCGAAGCCGTGGCGATTCCACCGTTCGTTCTGGCGCCGCATGCGCCGTCGCAGCTCTTCTCGGTTGAGATCGTTGACGTCGAGCAGACCCTCGGTGACGAACCGGCTTCCCGGCGCGCTGTGGGCGGTCACCTGGTCCAGCAGCCGGTCCTGGGCCTGCGCCGGCAGGTAACCCAGCAGCCCTTCTGCGGACCAGGCGGTTGGCTGGGCCGGGTCGAAGCCGGCTTCGCGCAATGCCGCCGGCCAGTCGTCCCGCAAGTCGACCGCTACCGGGCGCCGATCGGCCGTCGGCTGGGCGCCCAGGCCGGCCAGGGTCGCGGTCTTGAACTCGATCACCCGCGGCTGGTCGACTTCGAACACGGTGGTACCGGCCGGCCAGGGCAGCCGGTAGGCACGGGAATCCAGACCGGATGCCAGGATGACGGCCTGGCGGATACCGGCCCGGGTTGCGTCGGTGAAGTAGTCGTCGAAGAACCTGGTGCGCACGGCCATACTGTTGGCGAAGTGCCGGATGCCGTCGGCCGTGTCGTCATCGAGGCCGGCGGTATTCAGCTCGCCACTGGCGACGCGGCTGAAGAAGTCCACGCCCACCGCCTCGACCAGCGGCTCGGCGAAGTGGTCGCTGGCAATGGCTCCGGCGCCGTTGGCGTCCCGGCAGGCCGCCGCGCGTGCGGCCGCCACCATGGTGGCCGTCAAACCCACGCTGGAAGCCAGATCCCAGGTGTCCCCCTCGAAGCGCGCGCTACCCAATTGCGTCATCCGTTTGCCCTCCGCCGGCCAAGTCATTGATACTTAGCAAATATAACGAACTACCATGACTGTACCCCTCACCCGGGGCCGCCACGGCACCCTGGCAAGTTCCACCCACATCAGCTGTTAATCTCGTAACGGTTTGACGCGCTGTAGATAATGCGGCCGTACGTCCTGGCCTGCGAGTGTTGGGCGCGTAATGCAGGATGACCCCCGCTGCGCAGGAGGAAGTAGTGCTTTCGGCTTTCATCTCATCGCTGCGTACGGTCGACCTGAGACGGAAGATCCTCTTCACGCTGGGCATCGTGGTGCTGTACCGGGTCGGCGCCTCGCTGCCGTCTCCGGGCGTCGACTTCCCACACGTCCAGCAGTGCATCAAACAGGCCAGCAGCGGCGAAGCCGGCCAGATCTACTCGCTGATCAACCTGTTCTCCGGCGGTGCGCTGCTCAAGCTCACGGTGTTCGCGGTCGGGGTGATGCCGTACATCACCGCCAGCATCATCGTGCAGCTGCTGACCGTCGTCATTCCCCGATTTGAGGAACTGCGTAAGGAGGGCCAGTCCGGCCAGGCCAAGATGACGCAGTACACCCGTTATCTGGCGATCGCGCTGGCGATTCTGCAGGCCACCAGCATCGTGGCGCTGGCGGCCAACGACCAGCTGCTGCAAGGCTGCCGCGAGAAAATCATCGCCGATGACAGCATTTTCACCCTGGTCGTCATCGTGCTGGTGATGACCAGTGGCGCGGCGCTGGTGATGTGGATGGGCGAGTTGATCACCGAACGCGGCATCGGCAACGGCATGTCGCTACTGATCTTCGTCGGTATTGCCGCCCGCATCTATCCCGAAGGACATGACATCCTGGAAAGCCGCGGCGGCGCGGTCTTCGCCGCGGTCTGCGTGGCCACGCTGATCATCATCGTCGGCGTGGTCTTCGTCGAGCAGGGCCAGCGCCGCATCCCGGTGCAATACGCCAAACGGATGGTGGGCCGGCGGATGTATGGCGGAACGTCGACATATCTGCCGCTCAAGGTCAACCAGGCCGGCGTCATCCCGGTGATCTTTGCTTCGTCGCTGATCTACATTCCGCACCTGATCACTCAGCTGGTCCGCAGCGGCACCGGGGGTCTCGGTCGTGGCTGGTGGGACAAGTTCGTCGCCACCTACCTGTCCGACCCCAGCAACATCGGCTATATCGCCATCTACTTCGGCCTGATCATCTTCTTCACCTACTTCTATGTGTCGATCACGTTCAATCCCGACGAGCGTGCCGACGAGATGAAAAAGTTCGGCGGCTTTATTCCAGGCATTCGTCCGGGCCGCCCGACCGCTGATTACCTGCGTTATGTGCTGAGCCGGATTACCCTGCCGGGTTCGATCTACCTCGGCGTGATTGCCGTGTTGCCCAATCTGTTCCTGCAGATCGGCGCCAGTGGCGGAGTTCAGAACCTACCCTTCGGGGGTACCGCGGTTCTGATCATGATCGGTGTCGGTTTGGATACGGTCAAACAGATCGAGAGTCAGCTCATGCAGCGCAACTACGAAGGGTTCCTCAAGTGAGAGTCGTTTTGCTGGGACCGCCCGGGGCGGGCAAGGGGACGCAAGCCCAAAAGCTGGCCGAAAAGCTGGGGATCCCGCAGATCTCCACCGGCGAGCTGTTCCGGCAAAACATTGAAGACGGCACCAAGCTGGGCATCGAGGCCAAGCGGTACCTGAGCGCCGGTAACCTGGTGCCGTCCGATCTGACAAACCAACTCGTCGACGATCGATTGAACAACCCGGACGCGGCCAACGGATTCATCCTCGACGGATACCCACGCTCGGTGGAACAGGCCAAGGCGCTGCACGAGATGCTCGAACGCCGGGGGACCGACATCGACGCCGTGCTGGAGTTCCGGGTGTCCGAGGAGGTGTTGCTGGAGCGGCTCAAGAGCCGTGGCCGCGCCGACGACACCGACGACGTGATCCTCAACCGGATGAAGGTTTACCGCGATGAGACCGCGCCGCTGCTGGAGTATTACAGCAGCCAACTGAAAACCGTCGACGCGGTTGGCACCATGGATGAAGTGTTCGCTCGCGCGTTGCAGGCCCTGGGGAAGTAGCCATGCGTGCCCTGGCACGGTTGCGGGGCCGCAAAGTCGTGCCACAACGCACTGCCGGCGAGCTTGACGCAATGGCCGCGGCGGGCTCCGTCGTGGCCGCGGCCCTGCGGGCCGCCCGGGCGGCGGCGGTCGCCGGGGTGTCCAGCCTGAGCCTCGACGACATCGCCGAGACCGTGATCCGCGAAGCCGGCGCGACCCCGTCGTTCCTGGGCTATCACGGCTACCCGGCGTCGATCTGCGTCTCGGTCAATGACCGCGTGGTCCACGGCATTCCGTCCGCCGCCGAAATCCTGGCCGCCGGCGACCTGGTTTCGATCGATTGCGGGGCGGTCCTGGACGGCTGGCACGGCGACGCGGCCATCACCTTCGGGGTCGGACGGCTCAGTCCGGCCGACGAAGCCCTGTCGGAAGCGACCCGGGCCTCATTGGAGGCCGGAATCAAGGCGATGGTGGTCGGTAATCGGCTGACCGACGTCTCGCATGCCATCGAGCAGGGCACCCGCACCGCCGAGACCCGCTACGGCCGTTCGTTCGGAATCGTCGACGGGTACGGCGGCCACGGGATCGGCCGGCAGATGCATCTGGATCCGTTCTTGCCCAACGAGGGCGCTCCCGGGCGCGGGCCGGTGCTGGCCGCGGGCTCGGTGCTGGCCATCGAACCGATGCTGACCCTGGGCACCGGCCGGACCGTGGTGCTCGACGACAACTGGACAGTCACTACTGCCGACGGATCGCGTGCGGCACACTGGGAGCACACAGTTGCGGTAACCGAGGACGGGCCCCGAGTCTTGACCTTTGGTTAGACGGCTGAACCAAACACCTACTCGACTCGTGTCAGAAGCGGGAGGTGATCGAGTGGGTCGGGTGGCCGGCACTCGGGCGGCGTCCGGGGCTACCGAGGCCGCGCTGATGAAGGCGCTCTACGACGAGCATGCCGCGGTGTTGTGGCGTTATGCCTTGCGGTTGACCGGCGACGCGAGCCAGGCCGAGGACGTTGTCCAGGAGACGTTGTTGCGGGCATGGCAACACCCCGAAGTGATAGGTGATACCGAGCGGTCGGCGCGCGCGTGGTTGTTCACCGTCGCGCGCAACATGATCATCGACGATCGGCGCAGCGCGCGGTTCCGCAATGTCGTCGGCTCCAGCGACGAATCGGGCGCGCCCGAGCAGTCCGTGCCCGACGAGGTGAACGCGGCGCTGGACCGGTTGCTGATCGCCGAGGCGATGGCTCACCTGTCCGACGAGCACCGGGCCGTGATCGAGCGGTCCTACTATCGTGGTTGGACCACCGCGCAGATTGCCGGCGACCTCGGAATCGCCGAAGGCACCGTCAAGTCGCGACTGCACTACGCGGTGCGGGCGCTGCGCCTCGGCCTGCAGGAACTTGGGGTGACGCGATGACGACCGTTCACGGACCCATCCGGGCGGCCGTCCGTTCCGAATACTTGGGGGTGACAGGAGATGGATGACATGGTCACGTCGCTTAGGGGGCTTGGCCCGCCCGGTGACAACGAGGGCTATGACCTGACGACCGGTCGCAACCACCCCTACGGGATGTGGGACGCCGCTTACGTATTGGGGTCGCTGTCGGCGACCGATCGCCGCGAATACGAAGAGCACATGAACGGGTGTCCCGGCTGCCGCCAGGCCGTCGTCGAACTCTCCGGTGTGCCCGCATTGCTTTCGCAGCTCGACCGTGACGAGGTGGCGGCGATGAACGAGTCCGGTCCCGCCGCGGGTGGTCCGCCGGCTGCGCCGCAGCTCTCGCCGCAATTGTTGCCGTCATTGTTGGCAACGGTGCGCTGGCGCCGTCGCCGCGCCCGGCTGGCGACGTGGGTGGCCTCGGCCGCCGCGGCCGCGCTGTTGGGCATCGCTGTGCTGGTAGGCGTCCAGGGGCATACCGGATCACCGCAGTCGCCGGCCGTGTCGGCACAGCCGATGGCTCAGGTCGGGACCAAACTGCTGGTTTCGACGGTGTCGGTGCACCCCGAGCACTGGGGGACGTTCATCAACCTGCGGTGTGTTTGCCTGGCTCCGCCGGATGCGCCCCACGACACGCTGGCGATGGTCGTGGTGGGTCGCGACGGCAGCCAAACCCGGCTGGCGACGTGGGTGGCCGAACCCGGCCACACCGCGACACCGGCCGGCAGCATCTCGATACCGGTCGATCGAATCGCCGCCGTGCAAGTGGTTTACGCCGATACCGGCCAAGTGCTGCTGCAGCGTTCGCTCTGAATTCGCTCGGCCCGCGGTGAACTGAAGTTCGCCGCGGGTCGTGTTACCGACATGCCGAGGAAACACCGGGTGGTCGACCACATCGTGGACCACCTCGCGGCAATCGGGGTAGACCACGTCTTCGGTGTGGACGGAGCCAACATCGAAGACCTCTACGACGCCGCGCATTTCCACCCGTCGCTGTGCGCCGTCCTGGCCAAGCACGAATTCTCCGCTGCCGCAATGGCCGACGGCTACAGTCGCAGCGGAGCCGGGCTGGGATCTGGGTTAGGAGTGGTGATAGCGACCTCCGGCGGCGGCGCCCTCAATCTCGTCGCGGGATTGGGGGAGGCGCTGGCAAGCCGGGTGCCGGTGCTTGCCCTGGTCGGTCAATCCGCCACCGCCCTGGACGGCCGGGGCGCCTTTCAGGACACCAGCGGGCGCAACGGATCGCTGGATGCAGAAGCGGTGTTCTCCGCGGTGTCGCTATCGTGTCAGCGGGTGCTGGCGCCGGCAGACATTGCCTCGGCCCTGCCGCGCGCCATCGCCGCGGCACGCACCGGCGGTCCGGCTGTGTTGTTGCTGCCCAAGGACATTCAGCAGGGATACGTGGCGGTCGACGACCACAGCCGGCCGCCGGGAGACATGCGGCCCATCGGCAACCCGTATCCCATAGCTCAGCTACTGCGCCGCGCGAACGGCCCGGTCACGATCATCGTCGGCGAGCAGGTCGCGCGCGACAACGCCCGAATGGAGCTCGAACAGCTGCGAGCGGTGTTGCGGGCAAGGGTGGCGACCGTGCCGGAGGCCAAGGATGTCGCCGGGATACCGGGCCTCGGATCGTCGTCGGCGCTGGGCGTGACCGGAGTCATGGGGCACCCGAACGTGGCCGAAGCGGTGGCCGGCAGCGCGGTGTGCCTCGTCGTCGGCACCCGGTTGCCCGTGACCGCCCGCGCCGGCCTGGAAGACGCACTGGCCGCGGTGCGGACGGTGTCGATCGGTTCAGCGCCGCCCTACCTTGCGTGCACCCATGTGCACACCGACGACCTGCGTGGGTCACTGCGCATCCTCACCCAGGCGCTCTCGGGATCCGGGCGGCCCACCGGGCTGCGGGTACCGGACCTGGTGCGGCGCGCCGAGCTACGGCCGCCGTCCTGGACGGGCGCGGGCGTGTGCTACCGCGATGCCATGGCGGTGCTCAACGACGAGCTGCCCGACGGCACCGACATCGTGGTCGACGCCGGCAACACCGGCGCCGCCGCGATCCACTACCTGTCGGCCCGCCGGGGCGGCAGGTACGCTGTCGCGCTCGGGATGGGTGGCATGGGCTACAGCTTCGGTGCCGGCATCGGAATGGCCTTGGGGCGCAGAAACACTGGACGGTCCCCCGGACGCACCGTGGTAATCGCCGGGGACGGCGCGTTTTTCATGCACGGCATGGAGGTGCATACCGCCGTTCAGTATCGGCTTCCGGTGACGTTCGTCTTGTTCAACAACAATGCCCACGCCATGTGCGTGACCCGCGAGCAACTTTTCTACGGAGACCTCTACAGCTACAACAGATTTCGTCGCAGCCGGCTGGGATCTGGCCTGGCGGAGATGTTTCCGGGCCTGTCGTCTGTCGACGTCACCGACGTCGGTCGGTTAACCATCGCATTGCGTACCGCATTGGATGCCGACGGGCCGGCAGTGGTCAGTGTCGAATGCGCTGCCGACGAAATTCCGCCGTTTGCACCGTTTCTCATTGGAACCACCGCGAAGGAGAACCATACCGATGTCGCTGCCAGCGCTTGACGATATCTTCACCCACACCGGCACCGTGGCACCCATTGACGGGCTGATCCGTATCGAAACCAGCCCGCGGGAGCAGGCCACCCCGATCATCATGGAGATGATGCGGTCGGTGTATCCGCATGATCAGGTTTTCGGGGAGTACTGTACCGTCAACGATTTCATCGATTGTCCCCCCGACGAGCTGTTCGCCTACATGGCCGACACCCGCAGCCTCGAGGAGTGGACCTACAGCCTGCGCGGCTTCACACCGACCGACGAGCCGGGTCTGTGGCTGGCCCACGATCGGCTCGGTTCGCAGACCAGGATCTACACCCGCACCATAGCCAATATGCAGGCCCGGACGGTGGATTACCACTGCGCCTGGGATCAGGGCAAGCACCTGTGGATGGTCTACCTGATGCGGGTGGTCGACGCGCAGGTGGTGCTGGACCGCCCGGGTTCGGTTGTGCTGTGGACGAATTGCCACCACCCGTTCTACGACCACAACCCCTACCCGGAGACCGCGCCGGCCGACCGATCGGTCTGGGTGGGGGATTTCTGGGACATGTTCGGTGCCGGCCACCTGCTGGAACTGAAGAACCTCAAGGCCATCGCGGAATACCGGCACCGCAACGGCTTACCCGTCGTACCCGTCTGGATGAGGTGACATACATGATGAGCCAATCCGTCAGTCTCATTGACGTTTCCAGCTATCTGCCCGGCGAGCCGATCGGTGCGGATTACTACGCACAATTCGCCGAATCCGACGATCTGCGTGACAGTCTGATGTTCCGTGCGCCGGCGTTTCGCCATCACGTCGACCCGGACGAGACCGCCGTCGACATGGTGGAGCGTGCCACACGAGGGTTGATCGAACGCCACGGTGAGGAGGCGATCGACGCCGTCGACGTGCTGATCACCCATACTCAGGCACCGGATGTGCCGTTCTACGGCGCCGGTGGCGGGATCGCTCACCGCCTGGGCATGCGGCCCTCGTGGGTGCTGGACTTGCACAACGGCGGGGGCGCGGTATTCGTGTTGGCGCTCAACGTGGCTCGCCAACTGCTGGCCTCGGGCGCGGGGCGCACGGCGTTGATCGCCGTCGCGCAGAATTCGGCCGGCCAGGTGTTCGATCAACCCGGAGTCCGTCGCAAGGCGCAAGCGGCAGTGCCCGGCGACGGGGCCGCGGTGGGCCTGGTCACGCTGTCTGACCGGTCGCCCGTTCTCGGCATCGATTGCCGCACCTATGGCGAATACGCCGGCGAGATGACGCTTGCCCCGGACCCGCCGCGCAAGTGGTGGCAGCCCGGTACCGGCGAGCTGTGCATCGGTTTCACCGAAAGCAAGATCACCAAGGTGCTGGCCCGCGGCAACCGGCAGGTCCCGGAAGTGGCGCTGGCGGTCTGTGATCGGATTGGACTGCCGTCCAAGGACATTGACCTGCTGGTCACCAACCAGCCCAACCGGGTGTTTCTGCGCAACTGGCGAGAAGCACTCGAACTGCCCGCCGAACGGCACCTGGACACCTTTGACGCATGCGGAAACCTGTTCGGCGCGGGGATTCCGGTCAATCTGGATCGGGCCATCTCGACCGGGCGGGTGGCGGCCGGCGACACGGTCATGATGGCAGGGTTTGCGCACGCCGGCGACTTCGCCGGGGCCGCGGCGGTGCGCTGGGGCGGGCGGCCCTGATGCTCAACGTCATCAGCCCCAACGCCATCGACCCTGGTGCGTTGGCGCTCAATGAGAACCCGTTCCCACCGCTGCCTGCGGTGCGCTCGGCGCTGATTCGCTCGATCGACGCGGTGAACCGGTATCCGGAGTTCATGCCGGAACGGCTGCGCGACGTGATCGCCGGCCATATCGGCATGCGCGCCGACCGGGTGGTACTGGGAGCGGGCGCGACCGGCGTGGTGATGCAGGCCCTACGGGCGGTGACAGTTCCCGGGGATGCGATTGTGATGGCGGCGCCGACCTTCGACGGATATCCGATCGTCGCACAGCTGGCGGGATTGACGGTGGTGACCGTCCCTCTCGACGACTACGGCCATCACGATCTGGGGGCGCTGGCCGCCGCCGCCGCCCAGGCCCGAGTGGTGGTGCTGTGCCGGCCGCACAATCCGACCGGCACGCTGGAGCCGGTGCCGGCGGTGGTGCGGTTCCTGAGCCGGGTGCCCCCGGACACCGTGGTGCTGCTCGACGAGGCGTACATCGAATTCGCCGCGCCCGAGCATCGAATCGACGCTTCGGCGTTGCTTGCTCGTTTCCCCAATGTGCTGGTGGTGCGGACCTTTTCCAAGGCCTATGGGCTGGCGGGGCTGCGGATCGGCTACGGCCTGGCCGCAGCGGAATTGGCCGCGGCGTTGTGGGCCCAGCAGCTTCCGTTCGGCATAGCCGGCACCGGCATACTTGCGGTGGCGGCCTCCTACGAAGCCGAAGACCAGTTGCTGCACCGGGTTCGGCTGATTACGGCCGAACGGCGTTACCTACGGCGGCAATTGAGCGCCATGGGAATAGCCACCACCGATGCGCACGCGAACTTCATGTACCTGCCGTCGAGGGGTCGATTGTGGCATGACGTGTTCGTCCGGGCGGGCCTGCAGGTGCGGCTGTACCCGGACGGCGGTGCCCGAATAACCGTGGGCAGTCGGGCGTCGACTCTGGCGGTGTTGGCCGCGGTGGGAAAATCTGCGGCATGAATCCCGGGTGTTGACCCGATGGCCCCGCCGGTGCGGTAAGAAAAGGCGTGGCTGCATCACGACCGGACAGACCTGACCCCATCGCGGTGGCCCGGGCCAACTGGGAGAAAGCCGGGTGGAGCGACGTGGCGCAGGGCATGGTCGCGGTGACATCGGTGATGCGTGCGCACCAGATCCTGCTGGCCCGCGTCGAGACCGCACTGCGCCCCTACGATCTGAGTTTCTCGCGTTTCGAGCTGCTGCGGTTATTGGCGTTCAGCCGTACCGGAGCGTTGCCGATCACCAAGGCCTCCGACCGCCTTCAGGTTCATGTCACCAGCGTCACGCACGCGATCCGTCGGCTGGAAGCCGACGGGCTGGTGCAACGGGCGCCGCACCCTACCGACGGGCGGACCACGCTGGTGCAGATCACCGACTTGGGGCGGGCCACTGTCGAGGACGCCACCTTGACCCTCAACGAGCAGGTATTCGCCGACATCGGAATGGATGCCGGCGAGTCGGAGGCGCTGGTGTCCGCCATTGAAACGTTGCGGCGCAACGCCGGAGACTTCAGCGTCTGACACCGTTTGGCAACGAGAGAAAGGCAGCCCAGTGGACCCATTAGTTGCTCACCAGCGCGCTCAGGAGGCGTTCGCCGGCGTCCTCGCCAACGTCAGTGCCGACCAGCACAGCGCTCCAACGCCGTGCTCGGAGTGGACAGTTCGGGATCTCATCGAGCACGTCATCAGCGGCAACGAGCACGTCGGGCAATGGGCGCAACACCCGGTTGAGCCGCCCGCACGGCCCGACGACATCCTTGCGGCCCATCGGACCGCGGCCGCCGCCGCCCACGAGGTCTTCGCCGCGCCGGACGGGATGTCCACCACCTTCAAACTGCCGTTCGGTGAGCTGCCCGGCCAGGTCTTCGTCGGGATCCGCACCAGCGATGTGCTGACCCACGCGTGGGATCTGGCGGCCGCCACCGGCCAACCCACCGATCTTGACCCTGAATTGGCGACCGAACAGCTCGCCGCCGTACGGGTGTTCGTGGGGCCGCAGTTCCGGGGACCGGGCAAGCCCTTCGCCGAGGAGCAGCCATGTTCAGTGGAGCGCGCGCCCGCTGATCAGCTGGCCGCATTCCTGGGCCGAAACGTCCGGTGAGCTACCCGTTGCGCAGCATCTCGATGACCGCGCTGAAGTCCAAGCCAGCGTGGTCGGCGGCGAACTCGGCATAGATTTCGGCGGCGTGGCGGCCCAGCGGTGCCGCGGATCCGGTGGCGGTAACCGCGTCCATCGCCAAGCCCAAGTCCTTGTTCATCAACGCCGTCGCGAAGCCCGGCTTGAAGTCATTGTTGGCCGGCGACGTCGGAACCGGGCCCGGCACCGGGCAATTGGTGTGCACCGCCCAGCAGTTGCCGGTCGCGCCGGTGATGACGTCGAACAGCGACTGGGCCGACAGGCCGAGCTTCTCGGCCAGCACGAACGCCTCGCCGATCGCGACCTGCTGCACGGCCAGCACCATGTTGTTGCACAGCTTGGCGGCCTGGCCCGCCCCGGCCGCACCGCAGTGAATGATCTTGCCCGCCATGGGTTCCAGCACCGGACGGGCCCGCTCCAAGACGTCCGCGTCGCCGCCGACCATGAACGCCAGCGTCCCGGCCGCGGCACCCTTGACACCGCCGGAAACCGGCGCGTCGAGTTGGGCCAGGCCGTGCGATGCGGCCAGCGCATGCACCTCGCGGGCGTCGTCGACCGAGATCGTTGAGCTGTCGATGAACAGGGCACCCGGTTGCGCGGCGGGCAGCACCTCGGCATAGCAGCGCTTGACCACGTCACCGTTGGGCAGCATGGTGATGACCACGCTGGCATCGGCCACTGCATCGGCGGCGCTGTCGCATACCGCGCAGCCGGCTGCGGTCGCGGTCGCCACGGCCGCGGGCACGGGGTCGTAGGCGCGCACGATGTGCCCGGCGGCAACCAGATTCGCCGACATCGGCGCGCCCATGTTCCCCAGTCCGAGGAACGCGATCGTCTCTGTCACGTGGTGCAGCCCTCCTAAACGGTAGCGCGAAACCGCGCGGCCTCGGCCCGGCCGATGACAACCCGCATGATTTCGTTGGTCCCTTCCAGAATTCGATGCACCCGCAGGTCGCGGACGATCTTCTCCAGACCATACTCGCGCAGGTAGCCGTACCCGCCGTGTAGTTGCAGCGCCTTGTCGGCCACCTCGAAGCAGGCGTCGGTGACATAGCGCTTGGCCATCGCGCACAGCTCGACCTTATCCGCGGCGTCGCCGTCGAGTGCACTCGCGGCTCGCCACAACAACATTCGCGAGGTTTCCAGCCCGGTGGCCATGTCGGCCAGGGTGAACCGGACGGTGGGTTCGTCCAGCAAGCTGGCCCCGAACGCGTGCCGCTCGCGCACATAGGCGCCGGCCTTGTCGAAAGCGGCCTGCGCGCCGCCGAGTGAACACGCCGCGATGTTGAGCCGGCCGCCGTTGAGACCGTTCATCGCGATGCCGAAGCCCGCACCCTCCCCGTCGGCGCCACCCAGCATGGCATCGGCGGGCACCCGAACCCCGTCGAGGATCACCTGGGCTGTCGGTTGCGCATGCCAGCCCATCTTCTCTTCGAGCGCACCGAAACTCATTCCAGCAGTGCCCTTTTCGATCACGAAGGCCGATATGCCGCGGGGGCCGTCCGCGCCGGTGCGGGCCATCACCACGTACACATCCGAGGCCCCGGCGCCGGAAATGAACTGCTTCACGCCGTCGAGCACATAGTCGCCACCCTGTTTGACGGCGCGGGTGCTGAGCGCGCTGGCATCGGAGCCGGCGCCGGGCTCGGTCAGGCAGTAGCTGGCGATGACGTCCATTGTGGCCAGCCGCGGTATCCAGTCCTTGCGTTGTTCGTCGGTGCCGAAGCTGTCGATCATCCAGGCGCACATGTTGTGGATGGACAGGAAGGCGGCGGTGACCGGGTCGGCGATGGCCAACTGTTCGAAGATGCGCACCCCGTCGAGCCGGCGCAGTCCGCTGCCGCCCACGTCGTCGCGGCAATAGATGGCGGCCATCCCGAGTTCGGCGGCCTCGCGCAGCACGTCGACCGGGAAGTGGTTGCTGGCATCCCATTCCAGAGCGTGTGGTGCAAGCCGCTTTGCGGCGAACGCAGCCGCCGTCTCGGTGATCACCCGCTCGTCGTCGTTGAGGGTAAACATGGCTGCTTACTGCATTGTCGGGATGACGAACTCGGCACCGTCCTTGATGCCGGACGGCCAGCGCGAGGTGACGGTCTTGACCTTGGTGTAGAACTGGATCGAGGTCGGGCCGTGCTGGTTGAGGTCGCCGAACCCGGAGCGTTTCCAGCCGCCAAAAGTGTGATAGGCCACCGGGACCGGGATCGGAACATTGACACCGACCATGCCCACCTGAACCCGCGAGACGAAGTCGCGAGCGGTATCGCCGTCGCGGGTGAAGATTGCCACCCCGTTTCCGTACTCGTGCTCCGACGGCAGGCGCAGCGCTTCCTCGTAGTTGTGGGCGCGCACCATGCACAGCACCGGCCCGAAGATCTCGTCGGTGTAGATCGACATGTCCCGGGTGACGTGGTCGAACAGCGTCGGTCCGATGAAGAAGCCGCCCTCCAAGTTCGCGTCGCCGAAAGTCAGGTCGTCACTGGCCCGTTCGCGGCCATCGATGACGATCTCGGCGCCGGCCTGGACGCCCTGATTGATGTAGTCGCGCACCCGGGTCAGCGCCGTCTCGGTGACCAGCGGGCCGTAGTCGGCCTTAGGGTCCAGGCTGTGGCCGACCCGCAGGTTGTTGATTCGCTCGATCAGCCTGGCGCGCAACCGCTCCGCGGTCTGCTCACCGACCGGGACCGCGACGCTGATCGCCATGCAGCGCTCGCCGGCGCTGCCGTAGCCCGCGCCGATCAGCGCGTCGACCGCCTGGTCGAGGTCCGCGTCGGGCATCACGATCATGTGGTTCTTGGCGCCGCCGAAGCATTGCGAGCGCTTGCCGGTCGCGGCGGCCCCGGCGTAGATGTACTGGGCGATGTCGGAGCTGCCGACGAACCCGACCGCCTTGATGTCGGGGTGATTCAGGATAGCGTCGACGGCTTCCTTGTCACCGTGCACGACCTGGAAGACGCCGGGGGGCAGGCCGGCTTCGGCGAACAGTTCGGCCAGCCGTAGCGGGACCGACGGGTCACGTTCACTCGGCTTGAGCAGGAATGCATTTCCGCATGCCAGGGCCGGGCCGGCCTTCCACAGCGGGATCATCGCCGGGAAGTTGAACGGGGTGATCCCGGCGACGACGCCGAGCGGCTGCCGTAGCGAGTAGACGTCGATACCCGGCCCGGCGCCCTCGGTGTACTCGCCCTTGAGCAGATGCGGGATCCCGAGGCAGAACTCGATCACCTCGATGCCGCGCTGGATGTCGCCCGCGGCGTCGGCCAGCGTCTTGCCGTGCTCGAGTGACAGTAGTTCGGCCAGTTCGTCGTTGTTGTCGTTGACCAACTCGATGAACCGCATCAGCACCCGGGCGCGGCGTTGCGGATTCCATGCGGCCCAGCCCTTTTGGGCCTCGAGGGCCGCTGCCACCGCGGCGTCGACGTCGGCCCGGCCCGCCATCGGCACTTTCGCCTGGACCTGGCCGGTGTTGGGGTCGAAGACGTCGGCGGTGCGGGTGGACTGGCCGGTGGTGCGCTGGCCGTCGATGAAGTGCGGAATATGTGTGGTCATGGCTTGTCCCTGGTTGTGAGCGGCGGAGTAGCGGTGCGGCGTCCGATACTTGCATATCCTAGTAACTACCTGTCGAGGGGCGCAAGCGGGGTGACTTGCCGCTCCCATCCGGCCTACATACCGTTCCGGCTTGTCCGACGAAGCCCGTCCGGGCGCTGATGCGGGCGCGAGCGCGCCGAGCGGTGCTTGGCCAGGAACGTTCGGGTAGCCGCGCAGGTTGGCCGCGTGGTGAACGCGGTGCTGCGCGCGGCACGTAAGAGTGCACTGCGTGGCCGCCGGCATTCGAGAAGGCTCGTCACCGGCCATCGGGACCTGTTGGCGGACTCGGTGCGGGCGATCGATGGCACATGCGGCCACGTCGCGCCTGGCCATGGTGAACCGAACCGAGTGCGGATTCGTCATTCGGGGTGAGGGCATTCCGCCGGTTGAACGGACGCGTGCTGATGACTCTTGGGCGCCGCCGACGAGCCCAGGCAAGGGCGCTTCGAATCTTTGTCGTCGGAGCCGGTGTCGGCGGTCTATCTATTGCGCGGGGGCTCCTGCGCGACGGGCACGACGTCACCGTGTTCGAACGGCGCCCCGATGCGCAGGCAGGTGGCGGCGCCGTCACCATCTGGTCCAACGGCGCGACCGTGCTGGGGCAGCTGGGCGTCGACATGGACGGTGCCGGCCAATTGCTTTCTGCCGTACGGGTCCTGACGTCCACGGGTCGTCCGCTGGCCACGCTGGACGTGGCCGCGATGGTGCGTCGGCTGGGCGCGCCGGTCCGGATGGTGCCACGCCAGATCCTGGTGGAACGGCTACTGAAAGGCTTTCCGGCCGAACGCATCTGCTATGACGCCTGTGTGGTCGGGGTGGCCGGCGGGGACGACGGCGTGCGGGTCGAATTTCGCGACGGCAAGCCGGCCGCAACGGATCTGGTGATCGGCGCCGACGGCCTGCACTCGACGATTAGAGATATCGTCGGCGCGCAGCACGCACAGCCGACCGGTTGGTGTAGCTGGCAGGGACTGGTCACCCTGCCGGATCTCGCCGACAAGCATGTCGCGCAGGTCATCATCGGCGACCGCGGGAACACCGGCCTGTGGCCTGCCGGAGGCTGCGATGTGCAGTGGTGGTTCGATCTGCCGTGGTCGTACGACTTCGTCAGGCCGCAACGTCCGATCGAGATGATCCGTACCACGTTCGCCGGATGGTCCGGCACGGTCGATCGAGTATTGGCGGCGCTGACCGATGACGACGTGGTCCATTCGCCCTACCCGCATTTTCGCCATCCCATTCCGCCTCCGGGTCGCGGCGCGGTGACGTTGCTCGGCGACGCCGCACACACCATGCCGCCCACCCTCGCGCAGGGGACCAATCAGGCGCTGCTCGACACGATGGTGTTGCGCAAAGCGCTTCGCGACTTCGGCACCAGCGACGTGTCAGCCGCGCTGCGGTGGTACGAGAAGACCAGGCGCCGCAAGGTCATGGCGGTTTCGCGGGTGGCGTCGCTACCGGTGTCGCACCGTGAGTCCGTGCTCAAGCCGGCAGCAATGATCTCCGACAGGCTCCACACCTGGGCGCTGACCACGTTCTTGAGTGGAACCAGTCACCGCCGGATTGCTGCTGAAATCAGCCGAGACGCCGTGCGGGCCACTGCGTCGGGTGCGGTGCGATGAACGCGGCCGACCCGGTACGGGTACGAGGCGCGATCGATACGCCCTCGCGCTGGCTGTGGCTGTTCAAGTGGTGTGTGCTCGCCGTCCCGCACTACCCGGTTTTGATACTGCTCTATGCGGTGTATCCGCTGCTGACCGTCGCGGCCGGTGTCGCGATCGTATTCACCGGACGCTATCCGCGCCGCGTCTTCGACTTCAACGTCGGAGTGCTGCGCTGGTCCTGGCGAGTCATGAACTACCGGTTCCCGATGAACAGCACCGACAAATACCCACCTTTCACGCTCGCGTCTCGGCCCGACTACCCGGGTGATCTCCAGGTGGATTTTCCGCAGCGGCTGGGGAAATGGCGTGTGCTGGTGAAGTCGTGGCTGCTGGGACTCCCGCAGATACTGCTGTGCTGGGCGATGGAACCGCTGCTGCAGGTGCTGTGCGTGATCTCCGCGGTGTGGTTGCTGTGCACCGGAACAATCCATCAGGGCATGTTCGACCTCCTGATGGGCATCGTTCGGTGGCGATACCGGGTGGCGGTCTACGTTTCGTTGATGCGAGACGAGTATCCCCCGTTCCGACTCGACCAAGGTGGTAGCTGACGCACGCTAATTCGTTGTTTCCGTACGTGTATCGATTCGGGATGCCGCTCTTCAACCGGACGTTCTACCACCGGTATCGACGAGAGGCGATGAGCCACGCGGTCGGCCGGTTGCTGATGGTCGGTGTCGGTCCCGGAACCGATTTGCGGTTTGTTCCGCCCGCGGTGACGTCGGTCGCCGCCGTGGAGCCGGTGGCGGCGTTTCGGCGGATGGCTGCCGCACTGGCGCGCCGCAACGGCATCGCGGTCGACGTAGTCGACGGGGTGGGCGAGTCGATTCCCTTCCCGGACAACAGCTTCGACTCGGTGCACATCGGCCTGGTGCTGTGCTCGGTCGACGACGTGGCCGCCACGCTCGCTGAGATCCGGCGGGTGTTGGTGCCCGGGGGCAGGTTGGTCGTCCTCGAGCACGTTCGCGGTGCGGGCGCGATGGGCCGGTTCCAGGACCTGATCGCAAGGCCCTGGTCTCGGCTGGCGTGCGGCTGCGAGCCGAACCGCCGAACGATCGACGCGATTGCCAAGGCCGGATTCGACACCAGCGGACTGCGCAGTATTCCCCGGACCCTGGTGCCGCCGCCCTGCACACCCCATCTGCAAGGAGTCGCCGTCGTAGTCGACGAATAATGGGCGCAAATTTGTTGCCGGCATCTTGAACATATCGCTTGCCAGGGTATAAAATCAAGGTTTAACTTTTCGGCGCGGGGGCGGTCGCCAAAATATACATCGACAAAAAGGGGGCCGGTGATCGTGAATTTCTCGGTGTTACCGCCGGAGGTCAATTCGGCGCGGCTGTTTTCGGGTGCCGGTTCGGCCCCAATGGTGGCTGCCACCGCGGCCTGGAATGGATTGGCAGAGGAATTGGCCGGTGCGGCGGCGTCCTTTTCGTCGGTGACGTCGGGGTTGTTGGGCCAGGCGTGGCAGGGTCCGGCGTCCGTCGCGATGGCGGCCGCGGCGGCCCCCTATACCGCGATGCTGAGCGCGGCGGCGGATCGGGCGACGGCAGCGGGCGCGCAGGCGCAGGCGGTGGCCGACGCGTTCGAGGCTGCGCGGGCGGCAACGATCCATCCGCTGGCCGTGGCGGCCAACCGGGACGGGTTGGTGCAGTTGATTTTGTCGAATTTCTTTGGGCAGAACGCTCCATCGATCGCGGCCGTCGAGGCCGAGTACGAACAGATGTGGGCTCAGGATGTGGCCGCGATGGCGGGCTACCATGCCGGTGCATCGGCGGCAGCGGCGCAGCTGGAGCCATGGCTGCAGGCGCTGCACGACCTAGCAAGCCGGCTCGCCAGAATATTGGGCCTCAGCCCGGTCACCAACCCGGTAGCGAGCGACCCCGATTTGATGAGTCAAACCACCAATTTCGGCTTGTTCACCAGCACGGCTCTTGCTGACCCTGACGACAATAATTTCGTCGGACTGGTTATTTCGAGTCCACTCTTCACTAATACATTGACTTCCGGGTTTGAGCCCACCTTGGGCCTGGGCGCGCCCGGGCAGACGATAAACACCTTCCGAAGCCCGGTCTTGCCGTTCTTGAACAGTTCGCTCGCACTTCCTGTCACCGATCCCTTAGCGCCGTTGATTACCGCACTTCTTCCCCTTGGTTTCTGACCATTCGAGACTATTCGAAACTGTAGGAAACTATTCGAGCCCGATGGCTTCGATGATGTTCAGTCGCGAGGCGCGCGCTGCGGGTGGCAACGAGCCGAGCAGGCTGACCGCCACGGCGCCGATCGTCAACACGAGCGCTGAGGGGCCCGGCCGGAAACCAACCCCGAAGTTCATGACGTCCGCGCTGACGAGGCTGTACAGCCACTGGTCGGTCAGTCCGAACGCAAGCCCCGCGACACCACCGACAACCCCGATGCCCGCCGCCTCGGCCAACACCATCTGCACCGTGAACCGCCGACTGCAGCCCATTGCCCGCAGCACCCCGATCTCCCGGCGCCGTTGCAGCACCGACAGTGTCAACGTGTTGAGCAGCGCGACGCCGGCCACGAAGACCACGATGATCCAGACGGCGTCGGCGATGAACATGCTCTGCCGCAGCGGGGCTGCAGCGCCCGCCAGTGCCGCGCGACCGTCGTACACGTAATTCGGTGGCGGCACCACCCGTCGCACGTTGTCCGACAAGCGATGTCGATCAACGCCCGGGGCCGCGGTGATCTGCAGTGTGGTCGCCGCCGGCCGGTCGAACCAGGACCGCAGCTGATCCAGGCTCATCCCCACCGTGCCGATGACGGTGGAGAAGTACGGCACCAGCGCCAACACGGTGGGCCGTTGCCGTCCGTGCGGGGTGTCCAATGGCAGCTGATCTCCGACCCGCACCCGCAGCGCCGCACCCAGATTCCGGGTGAGCACCACGCCCCGCCCGGCCAGCACCTCCTCGCGCACCCGATCATCCAGCGCCCGGTAGAGCGAGTCGGCGGTTCCGGGGGAAAACCCGTCGAGCAGCACCCGGGTACCGCCCACCACGGCAAACGCAGCCGCTCCCTCGGTAACCCGGGCGACGCCGGGCACCGCTGCCAACTGTTCGGAAAGGCCTTGCGGCAGTGGGTCGGTGGGGTATCTGTCCGGCGGATCTGCGCTCACCCACACGTCGACGCCGGCCACCGGAGCGAAGATTTCCCGCGCGGAGGAGATCATGTCGGAGTTGGTGCCGGTGATCACCACCGTGGTGACAACCGCGATCAACACGGTCATGACGGTCGCCCAGACGCGCCGCGGCGCCCGTTGGATGGTCGCCGCCGCGAGTGCGCCCGCCGGTCCGAACCTTCGCGCCGTCGCGGCGACGGCGCCGACGACGGGCGCGGTGAGCGCAAACCCCAGCGCGATCTCGGCGCCGAACAGGGCAAGCATCGCGGCCAAGGCGTACCTGACGCGGTGGTCGACCACGACCAGGCTGGACGCCGCGAACATCGCCACGGCTGCGGCCCCGGTCGCGACCCGCAGCCAACGCGGCACCACATCTGCCGACGAGACCCCGACCGGCGCCAAAGCCTCGATCGGCGAGACCCGGTACACCTGCCGGGCGGCCATCGCGGACGCGGCCACGCTGGTGAGCATCGTCGTCGCCGAGGCAACCGGTAGCGCATAGCCGGGCAGCCAGTACTCGACACGAGCCTCCAGCCCCTGGGTCAGTGCCGGCGGAAGCCGGCCAATCGCCATGCGGCCCAAGACTATTCCGCCGCACGCCCCGATAGCTCCGCCGACCAGCCCGAGAACCGCGGACTCTGCGAGTAGGTCGCCGACTATGGCGATGCGCCGGCCGCCGATCGCGCGCAGCAGCGAGATGACGGGCCGCCGCTGAGCAATCGTCATGGTCATCGTGGTGTAGATCAGGAATGCGCCGACCAGCAAGGCAACCCCGGCGCCCATCAGGGCCATGTAGTTCATCAGCTTCACACCGTCGCCGGCCCGTGTCGCCCGCATGCTCGGGTTGGCCACAATGGCGCGACCGTTCACCGCGGCGACCACGCCGGCGCGCACCGCGGCAAGATCGGCCCCCGGCCGGGTGGTGATCAGTATCGAGTCCAGCCGGCCTTGACGCCCGGTAACGCTCTGCGCCAAGGCAAGTGGCGCCAGGACATAACGGCCGCCGTTGAGCTCGGCGAGTCGCCGGCCTCCGAGCACCTCGACGACGGTGACCGAGCCCGAGCCCAGCCGGAACGTCTCGCCTTTCGGGTGGCCGGCACCGGGTCCGACCCGAACTCCGCCGGGAGTCGTCGACGGCGCGTCCAACGGTTGTGCCCCAATACTTTTGAAGGCGTCTTTCAGGGCGCCGCTCAGCTCGGCACTGCGAGCGTCGGCGCCGAAAAGCAGTACCGGGCCCGACGCCGTGGGCGCCGACATCCGGATCATCGGCGCCGCAGTGCCGACACCGGGGACCGCCGCGACGTCGGCCGCGATCGTGTCGGGAAAGCCGGCATCGGTGATGCCCGAAACCTCGAGCGCGGCAAGGCCGGCGACGCCGTCGGCCAATCGGTTGACCGATCCGGTGATCGATCCGAAGATGCCGAATACCGCAACCAGGTACATCGCCGCCACTGCCATGACGGCGATGGAGGCGCTGGTGCGGCGGCGATGCACGGCAAGCTCGCGCAGGCCGAACAGTCGTAGCCGGCTTGCCGCAGCCGGCAATGTCGAGCCCGGTCTCACCATGGCGCCACCGCCGCGTCACAGCAGACCCGGCCGTCCTGCAGGGTGATCACCCGATCGGTGGTCGCCGCGGCGTCCGAATTGTGGGTCACCATCACCACCAGCCGACCGCGGCCCGGTTCGTGCGCCACCTCGGCGAGCAACGCCAAAATCGAAGCGCCCGTCGTGGAGTCGAGGTTCCCGGTCGGCTCGTCGGCAAGAATCAGCGGCGGGTCCATCATCAACGCCCGCGCCACCGCAACCCGCTGCATCTGACCCCCGGACAGTTCCGACGGCCGGTGCTCGGCGCGGTTACCCAGCCCCACCCGGTGCAACAGCTGAACCGCTTCGGCTTTGGCCCTACCCAGTCGGACACCGTCGAGCAGCTTGGGCACCGCCACGTTCTCCCACGCCGACAACGTCGGCAACAGGTTGAAGAACTGAAACACAAACCCCACACAACGATGCCGGAATTGCGACTGCTGCTCATCGCGGAGGCGGCCGATCTCCTCGCCGTCGAAGATGATGGACCCGGAGTCGGGGCTGTCCAACGCGCCCAGCAGATGCAACAACGTGCTCTTGCCCGCGCCCGACGGCCCGACGACCGAGACGAACCGCCCGCCTGCCAAGTCCAGGTTGACGCGGCGCAGTGCGCGCACGGTCTGGCCCCCGACCCGATACTGGCGGGCCACATCACGGAGTTCGATGGTCAGCTCGTGGCCGGGCGATCCGGCGGCACCGATTGCTGGCGCCGCGGTCCGCGGCGAGACCGAACCACCCTGCGTGCGACGGCCGCTACCCACATGCGTTACTACGAGACCGGTCGCGAATCGGTTCGATTCTGCCGGCGTCGAATATCGCGTTTCATCGTATCCTCGTCGGCGGGTGTAACCCGGCCTCCGGTGACGCGCTCGGCATCCGCGAGGTGAGCTATACCCGCGGGGAGCACCGGCTGGCGTTGAAAGAGCGAACACTGCAATGACTTCCACGGTAAGACTGCTTCGATTCTGCATCGCTGCATCGCTGCATCGCTGCATCGCTGCATCGGTGGCCGTCAGCGCCATCAGCCATGCTTGTCTCTATGTCCATGGATACCAACACATCCCGGTGATCGGCGCCGCTTTTCTCGTGGGGGCCAGTGTCTCGTTCGCAGTGGCGGTGTTGGTTCTGTTAGGCAGTCCGGGGTGGTTGTGCTGGGTAGCGGCGGCGGTCGCGGGCGGCTCGTTGACCGCTTTCGCCCGGTCGCGCACCGTCGGGATTTCCGGCTTTTCCGAACGTGGCTGGCATCCCGCACCGCACGCGGGGTTCAGTGCCGGCGCCGAACTGGTGACGGTGGCGCTGTGGGTCGCCGTCGTCGCAGCCCGCCGGAGGTCGTTGCGGCGGTCGTAGCTTCGGGGTTAGCGCAGCGCGGCCTGCGCGTTGGCGCGATAATGCGGCCGGCCGCGAGCAGCGGACTTCCTCTTCAGGAAGCGGGTTTTGCACGACAGCGCGGGCTTTTCCGCCAGGAACCAGCTCAGCGCGGCGATCGGCAGCGTGGCCAGGGTCGCAATGCCCCACAACGCAAATGGGTTCACGTTGTCCAGCCCGCCGATGACCAGCAACCGCTGGATGGGGAACGCGAAAATGTATACGCCATATGACAGATCCGTGCGCATGGAAAAGCGTACCGAGCTGAGAAGTTGACGGACCGCCGGGACATCCACGTCGCGGCCGGTGAGCGGAAAGCAGTGCCACAGGATCACCGCGATCGCCAGGGCGAGCCGAAATGCGTTCAGCGCGTTTTTTCGCGGGTCGAATTGCTCCCCGAGTGTCATCCGTTCCAGCCAGTCGTCGCGCTGCGTGCTCGGCGCGGCAGCTCCAGACAACAACTGGCCGATCGCGCTGCTACCTGGAGGTTGCGCTCCGGGTAGATTTACGTGGCGGACCAGGCGGATGTGCTGTTATTGCCGAACCTTCACCCGGCTTCGGACCGGTGACGGCATCGAGGTAGCCGATGCGGCTGCTAGGGGCAGGTGACGTCGACCTCGAACGGCTTGTGCACCTGCTGACCGGCATTGTCGACACCGCTGGCCACACCGGTGATGTGGTAGCTGTCGCCGGTTTTGGTGGCGCTGGCGTTCTCGTCGGGCACGCCCTCGGTGAAGCTCATGACCACGCCGTCGACGGTGCCCAGGCCGGCGCTGTGCACCACCGAGCCGTCCGGCTCCAAGCCGACGATGACTCCCGTCGCCATGTCGCCGACGGCGATGGAGAACCTGCCGGCATTCGTCGAGCACACCACCGGGCCGCTGACGTTTTGCGGCTGGCCGCCGATGACGACCTTGGTTTCTCCAGACGCGGCCGGGGTGCTGCTCGACGCCGGCGCCGACGTCGAACTCGAGGCGGCGCTCGACGACGTGGCGGTGCTGGATGACGGTCCGGACTTGTTGTCGTTGGAGCATCCCGCCATACCCGCGACGATTGTCGCCGCCCCGACGGCGATCAACAACTCACGCTTCACCAAGTTCTCCTTCGGATAGGTCCGCACCCGCGATACCGGCAGATCTTCTGAAGCAGTATGTATGGCGGCGTAGCCGACGTACAGATGCGAATTACTCGCCGCGCAGCGCGTCGATGAATTTCCGGGTCGCTGCCCAGGTCGGCAACACGCCCGTGGCGCGTACCTCGTCGAGACCGGGGGCCGCTGCGTCGCGGTCGGACAGGCTCGCCGCCACACCGTCGACCAACGGCCAATCGATCGCCAGCGATGGATCTGTCGCGCAGATCGTGTGCTCGCGCTGCGGGTTGTACTCCGCCGAGCACAGATACATCACGGTCGAATTATCTTGCAGTGCAAGGAAACCATGTGCCAAGCCTTCGGAGATGTACACCGTCCGGCGGTCTACGTCGTCGAGCACCACCGCATCCCATCGCCCGAATGTCGGTGAACCCAAACGGATGTCGACGACGACATCGAACACTGAGCCGGATACGCAGGTCACATACTTGGCCTGGCCCGGCGGCAACTCGGCGAAATGCAGACCGCGCAAGACACCGGCCGCCGATACCGAGCAATTGGCTTGCCGGACGTCCAGGCGATGACCCGCGAAAGCGCTGAAGTCGCGCTCGGTTAGCCATTCGAAGAACAGCCCGCGCGAATCGCCGTGGATGGCAGGGGTGATCTCCCAGGCGCCGGGGATGTCGAGTTCGCGTACCTTCATGTCACTGACCGCGCTGCTCGTAGCGTGCCTCCGCGGCGTCTTTCAGCGGTCGCCACCACGCTTCGTTGTCGCGATACCAGTCGATGGTGGTGCGCAATCCCTCTTCGAAATCGGTGTGCGCTGGCGCCCAAGCCAATTCGTCGTAGAGCGGGGACGGGTCGATGGCGTAACGCAGGTCGTGACCGATTCGGTCGGTGACGTGGTCGAAATCGTCGGGGTCGCGGCCCATCATCCGCAGCAGGGTGCGCAACACGGTCAAGTTGTCGCGCTCGCCCTCGGCGCTGATCAGGTAGGTCCGGCCTATCTGGCCCTTTTCGAGAATTCGCCATACCGCGCTGTTGTGGTCGTCGACGTGGATCCAGTCGCGGACGTTGGCGCCGCTGCCGTAGAGCTTGGGTCGCCGCCCGGTGAGCACATTGGTGATCTGGCGCGGAATGAACTTCTCGACGTGCTGATACGGCCCGTAGTTGTTGGAGCAGTTGGAGATGGTGGCGCGTACCCCGTAGGACCGCACCCAGGCCCGGACCAGCATGTCACCGGCCGCCTTGGACGCCGAGTACGGACTCGACGGGTTGTACGGTGTCGCCTCGGTGAACCGTTGCGGGTCGTCGAGTTCCAAGTCTCCGTAGACCTCGTCGGTGGAGATGTGGTGCAGCCGCACGCCGTGGCGCCGGACCGCCTCCAAGATCGTGTACGTCCCGATCACGTTGGTGTGCAGGAACGGTTCGGGGTCGTCCAGCGCGTTGTCGACGTGGGTTTCGGCCGCAAAATGCACGACCGCATCCGACGGGGCCACCAGCCGGGAAACCAGCTCGGTGTCGGTGATGTCGCCTTCGACCAGTGTGATCGCGTCCGCGATGTCGGCCAGCGAATCGCGCCGGCCGGCGTAAGTAAACGCATCGAGGACCGTGACCTCAACCTCGGGGCGTTCGCGCACGGTGCTGTGCACGAAGTTGGCGCCGATGAAGCCCGCTCCACCGGTAACTAGCAGCCGCATGGCCAAACCCTAACGGGTAGTCCCAGCGGCCCGGCCAGTTCGGTCGGTGCCGGCAATAACGTCTCCTCGGTCTGCGAGCCGCAGTGTTCGGGGTTGACCGAAACGACCTCCGTCACTAGGCCCGGGTGAGCCCGAGTGGACCGGCCAATTCGGCGAGCGCCGGGACCAGGTTCTCCGCGTTGGTCAGGATCTGAACGGGGACATGGTCGGCGCCGGCGTCGAGGTGCTGCTGGAGCCGTGCCGCGATCGCCTCCGGGGTGCCGTAGGCGACCACCGCGTCGACCAAGCGGTCGCTCCCCGGCCGGGCGACGTCGTCGTCGCTGAAGCCCAGCCGCTTCCAGTTGTTGCGGTAGTTGGTCAGGTTGAAATAGACGTCGAGGGCCTTGCGGCCCACCGAACGGGCCCGCTCGGGGTCTGTGGTCAGCACCACCTTGTGTTCGGGCGCCAGGAACGCCGACGGGCCGATCAGTTCGCGGGCCTGCGCGGTGTGCTCCGGGGTGGTCAGGTAGGGGTGGGCCCCGGCGCTGCGTTCGGCCGACAGCTTGAGCACCCGGGGACCCAGGGCCGCCACCACGCGTCGGTCGGCCGGCACGCCGTACTCGTCCAGCTGGTCCAGGTACTGCACCAGGGCCGCGTAAGGCTGTCGGTACTCGGCGGTCGCCTCGGGGTGGCCGACACCGATACCCAGCAGGAAACGACCCGGGTAGGCCTGGTCGATCCGGTGGAACGACTCGGCGACCGGCTTGGCAGCCGCCGACCAGATGTTGACGATGCCGGTGGCCACCTGAAGGGTGGTCGTCGCCTCGAGAATCGGTTCCACCCAGGCCAACTCCGCGGGTGGCGAGCGACCCACCCAGACGGCCCCGTAGCCCAGGGCTTCGATTTCTCTGGCTTGCTGAGGGGTTACGCCCCATCCGAAGGATCCGAACCGGCCGAGGTCCGGCTTGCCGGCGGCAGAACTGGTTTGATCGTCGGGAGCATTGGGGGCACTGGCACCAGAATCGGTCACGGTGGGTCCAACCCGCCGGTCCTGGCAGCCTATTCCTGCGATTCCTGCGATTCCTGCGATTGCTGCCGGGTTTTGCGTCGGACGCGGCGATGCGGGTATTGTGGACCAACGGTGCGGCGTCCGTGCCGGCTTCTGGCGTGCCCAGTCCCGAAATTTCTCGGAAACGCTTCGCGGAATTTCCACCACCGGCTCACGTTTGTAGTCCGGGCAGGTGCTGCGCCGAACCCGGTGCACTGACAAGAAGTGAGGATCGCCAGAACGCAATGGCCAAGAAGGACGGCGCCATCGAGGTCGAGGGTCGCGTGGTCGAACCCCTGCCCAATGCCATGTTTCGCATTGAGCTGGAAAACGGCCACAAGGTGCTCGCCCACATCAGCGGCAAGATGCGGCAGCACTACATCCGCATCCTGCCCGAGGACCGCGTGGTGGTGGAGTTGTCTCCCTACGACCTGTCCCGGGGCCGCATCGTGTACCGGTACAAGTAGCCCGCGCCGGCATTGAGACCAAACACCCAGAGAACAGGACCGAGACTGCCGTGAAGGTGAACCCGAGCGTCAAGCCGATCTGTGACAAGTGCAGGGTGATCCGTCGACACGGGCGGGTCATGGTGATCTGCTCCGATCCGCGTCACAAGCAGCGGCAGGGTTAGTCAAGCCGCCGGACCCGGCGGAGCACCACAGACAACTGAATGCAGACCTCCCAGCACCAATGAGCGGCTGGCATCTCTAGAGATGGGCCGGCTCATCCACGCCCGGACGGAGGCCGGGCCCCGCAAGTTTGGCGGGAACGGACTGGGACCACACCTCCGCCGAGAAAGAGGAAACGCCATCTATGGCTCGACTAGTCGGCGTCGACCTGCCGCGCGACAAGCGGATGGAGGTCGCCCTGACCTACATCTATGGCATCGGCCGTACCCGCTCCAACGAAATTCTGGCCGCCACCGGCATCGACCGGGACCTTCGTACCAGGGATCTCACCGACGACCAGCTCACCCATCTGCGTGACTACATCGAAGCGAACCTGAAGATCGAGGGTGACCTGCGCCGCGAGGTGCAGGCCGACATTCGCCGCAAGATCGAAATCGGCTGCTACCAGGGTCTGCGGCACCGCCGTGGGCTGCCGGTGCGTGGCCAGCGGACCAAGACGAACGCGCGGACCCGTAAAGGTCCCAAGCGCACCATCGCAGGCAAGAAGAAGGCCAGGTAACCGATGCCACCCGCCAAGAAAACAGCAAGCGGCGCCGCCAAGAAGGGTCAAAAGGGACAGAAGACCCGGAGGCGGGAAAAGAAGAACGTCCCGCACGGCGCCGCCCACATCAAGAGCACCTTCAACAACACGATCGTGACGATCACCGACCCCCAGGGCAATGTCATCGCCTGGGCGTCGTCGGGTCATGTCGGCTTCAAAGGTTCTCGGAAGTCGACGCCGTTCGCCGCGCAGCTGGCTGCGGAGAACGCCGCGCGCAAGGCACAGGAGCACGGCGTCCGCAAGGTCGACGTGTTCGTCAAGGGGCCGGGCTCGGGCCGTGAGACCGCGATCCGCTCGCTGCAGGCCGCCGGCCTGGAGGTCGGTGCGATCTCTGATGTCACCCCCCAGCCGCACAACGGCGTCCGCCCACCCAAGCGCAGAAGGGTCTAGCAGACAACATGGCTCGTTACACCGGACCCGTCACCCGTAAATCGCGCCGGCTGCGCACCGACCTTGTCGGCGGCGACCAGGCCTTCGAAAAGCGTCCCTACCCGCCCGGCCAGCACGGCCGCGCCCGAATCAAGGAAAGCGAATATCTGCTGCAGCTGCAGGAGAAGCAGAAGGCCCGCTTCACCTACGGCGTCATGGAAAAGCAGTTCCGCCGCTACTACGAAGAGGCCGTGCGGCAGCCCGGCAAGACCGGCGAGGAACTGCTGCGAATCCTGGAGAGCCGGCTGGACAACGTGGTCTACCGCGCCGGCCTGGCCCGCACCCGCAGGATGGCCCGCCAGCTGGTCAGCCATGGGCATTTCAGCGTCAACGGCGTGCACGTCAACGTCCCCAGCTACCGGGTGTCGCAGTACGACATCATCGACGTGCGAGACACGTCCCTGAACACCGTGCCGTTCCAGATCGCCCGGGAGACCGCGGGTGACCGGCCGATCCCGAGCTGGCTGCAGGTGGTGGGGGAGCGGCAACGCATCCTGATCCACCAACTGCCCGAACGCGCCCAGATCGACGTCCCGCTGACCGAGCAGCTGATCGTCGAGTTCTACTCCAAGTAACCGCACCCTCGGGGGGCTCGAAGGAGAACCGGTCCCCTAAGTACCCCGACGGCATCAAATAGCGGGTGCCGAGAAGGAGAAGAAGAAACACCATGCTGATCTCTCAGCGTCCCACCCTGTCGGAGGAAGTCCTCACCGACAACCGGTCCCAGTTCACCATCGAACCGCTGGAGCCCGGATTCGGCTATACTCTTGGCAATTCGCTGCGACGCACCCTGTTGTCGTCTATCCCGGGTGCGGCCGTCACCAGTATTCGCATCGACGGCGTGCTGCACGAGTTCACCACGGTGCCGGGAGTCAAAGAAGACGTCACCGACATCATCCTGAACCTCAAGAGCCTCGTCGTGTCCTCCGAGGAGGACGAGCCGGTCACCATGTACCTGCGCAAGCAGGGTCCCGGTGAGGTCACCGCCGGCGACATCGTGCCGCCGGCCGGTGTCACGGTGCACAACCCCGGCATGCACATCGCCACGTTGAACGACAAGGGCAAGCTGGAAGTGGAACTCGTCGTCGAGCGTGGCCGCGGCTACGTCCCGGCGGTCCAAAACCGGGCTTCTGGTGCCGAAATCGGCCGTATCCCAGTCGATTCCATCTACTCGCCGGTGCTCAAGGTCACCTACAAGGTGGAAGCCACCCGGGTCGAGCAGCGTACCGACTTCGACAAGCTGATTCTCGACGTGGAGACCAAGAGTTCGATCACGCCACGCGACGCGCTGGCGTCGGCGGGCAAGACGCTGGTCGAATTGTTCGGTCTGGCACGCGAGCTCAATATCGAGGCCGAAGGCATCGAGATCGGGCCGTCGCCGGCCGAGGCCGACCACATAGCCTCGTTCGCGCTGCCCATCGACGACCTGGATCTGACCGTCCGCTCCTACAACTGCCTCAAGCGTGAGGGCGTGCACACCGTCGGTGAATTGGTCTCGCGCACCGAGTCCGATCTGCTCGACATCCGCAACTTCGGTCAGAAGTCCATCGACGAGGTGAAGGTGAAGCTGCATCAGCTGGGTCTGTCGCTCAAGGACAGTCCGCCCACCTTCGACCCGTCGGAGGTCGCGGGCTACGACGTGGCCACCGGCACCTGGTCCACGGAGGGTTCCTACGACGACCAGGACTACGCCGAAACCGAACAGCTTTAATTTTGCGTCCGATCTAGACAGGAGCGTCAGCAATGCCCAAGCCCACCAAGGGCCCACGCCTCGGCGGGTCATCGTCGCACCAGAAGGCGATCCTGGCCAACCTGGCCACGTCCCTGTTCGAGCACGGCCGGATCAAGACCACCGAGCCGAAGGCTCGGGCGTTGCGCCCGTACGCGGAGAAGCTGATCACCCACGCCAAGAAGGGCACGCTGCACAATCGGCGCGAGGTGCTCAAGAAAATCCGCGACAAGGATGTGGTGCACACCTTGTTCGCCGAGATCGGGCCGTTTTTCTCCGACCGCGATGGTGGCTATATCCGCATCATCAAGGTCGAGCCGCGTAAAGGCGACAACGCTCCGATGGCCGTCATCGAGTTGGTGCGGGAGAAGACGGTGACGTCGGAGGCGGATCGGGCACGGCGAGTGAAGGCGTCCAAGGCTTCTCAGGATGCAGCAGCACCAGTGGCAGCGGCGGCGGCGCCGCAGGCGGCGGTCGAGCCTGAAGCCGCTGTCGGTGTGACCGCCCAAGAGGCCGCTGACGAGACCGCAGGGGCCGAGACCGGAGGGGCCGAGCCTGCCGACGGGGGTGGCGAGGCCGAGCCTGTCGACGAGGCCACCGAGGACACCCAGGACGCCGAAGGGGCCACCGAGGATTAGTGCGGACGTCCGGCTGCGGCTCGACATCGCCTACGACGGAACCGACTTCGCGGGCTGGGCGACGCAGCCGGGGCAGCGTACGGTCGCCGGTGTGCTCGATGCGGCACTGACGACGATATTTCGCACGCCGATACGGCTGCGTGCGGCCGGACGGACCGATGCCGGCGTCCATGCGAGCGGACAAGTGGCCCATGCCGATGTGCCCGTCGACGCATTGCCGAACGCCTATTCGCATTCGGCCCGCCCCGGCCAAGCCGAATTCCGGCCGTTGGTGGGACGGCTGGGCCGCTTCCTGCCCTCAGATGTCCGAGTTCTCGATATTGCCCGCGCCCCAGCGGATTTCGATGCCAGATTTTCCGCACTGCGTCGGCATTATGTCTATCGCCTGTCGACGGCGCCCTATGGGGTGGTGCCGCAGCTGGCTCGCTATGTGACCGCCTGGCCACGGGATCTGGATGTGGAGGCGATGGCCGTCGCGTCGCGAGAGCTGTTGGGGTTGAACGATTTCGCTGCCTTTTGCCGTCATCGAGACGGTGCCACCACGATCCGCGACTTGCAGCGGCTGGACTGGGCGCGTGACGGCGACTTGGTCACCGCGCATGTCACCGCCGACGCGTTCTGCTGGTCCATGGTGCGGTCGCTGGTCGGTGCCCTGCTGGCCGTCGGCGAGCATCGGCGCAGCATGACCTGGTGTCGTGAATTGCTCACCGCGACGGGGCGTTCCAGTGACTTCGCGGCTGCGCCGGCACACGGGCTGACGCTGGTCCGGGTGGACTATCCGCCCGCCGACCAGCTGGGGTCACGAGTATTGATCACGCGCGACCTGCGCAGGCGTACCGACTAGATCGCCGTTCATTTCGACTTGGAACCGCAGGTACTGCTCGACGCGGCTGGGTCGGCGGCGGACGAACAGCCAACTAACGGCAAGGATGACGAACCACACCGGAATCCACGCCAGGGCGGTTGCAGTTTCCGGTTTGGTGGTTAGCGTCCAGATCACGAACGCGAAGAAGACCAGGACCGCCCAGCACATCGCCACGCCACCCGGCATCTTGTAGCGAGAATCGGCGTGCCGCTGGGGATGCCGTCGGCGATAGACGAGGTAGCTGATGATGATCATCGTCCAGACAAACATGAACAGCGTCGAGGAAACGGTCGTGATGACGGTGAAGGCGCCGATCACCGTCCCGCCCGCGTAGAGCAACGGGATGGTGGTCAGCAGCAACGCCGCCGTCAGCAATAGAGCGGGCGCCGGAACGCCGCGGCGGTTGAGTCGGGCGAACAGCGCAGGCGCGTTGCCCTCGTCAGCCAGGCCATAGAGCATCCGTCCGGTCGAGAAAACTCCGGAGTTCGCGGAGGAGGCAGCCGAGGTGATGACTACGAAGTTGACGAAGGACGCCGCTGCGGCCAGACCGGCGAGGGAGAACATCGCGACAAACGGGGACTCTCCGCTGGCGAATCGCCGCCATGGGACGACGGTCAGGATCGCCAGCAGTGCACCGACGTAAAAGATGGCTACCCGCAGTGGGACCGCGTTGATCGCACGGGGCAGGGTGCGCTGGGGGTCGGCGGTCTCGGCCGCCGCAGTGCCGACCAGTTCCACCCCGATATAGGCGAAAAATCCAATCTGAAAACCACTGACCACACCCATGAACCCGGTGGCGAAGAATCCGCCGTCGTTCCAAAGATTCTCGAACGCCGCACGATCACCATCGGGCGAAACGAAATGGCCGGCGACCAGGATGGCGCCGATGATGACCAGGCAGAGAATCGCAACGACCTTGATCAGCGCGAACCAGAATTCGGTCTCACCGAACTTGCTGACGCCGAACAGGTTAATGGTCAGTATCAGGCCGATGGCGACAACTGCGGGTAACCACCTCGGCAAGTCCGGCCACCAAAACATCGCATAGCCCGTAATCGCGACGAGGTCGGCGACCCCGGTCACGATCCAAGCGAACCAGTACGACCATCCCATGAGGTAGCCGGCCGCCGGCCCGAGCAGGTCGGCTGCGCAATCGACGAATGACTTGTAGCGCAGGTTCGACAGCAACAGCTCACCCATCGCACGCAGCACGAAGAAGGCAAAGAAGCCGATGATTCCGTACACCAGCATTACCGCCGGGCCGGCGAGCGAGATCGTCCTGCCGGAACCCATGAACAGCCCGGTGCCGATCGCGCCTCCGATCGCGATCAGCTGAACATGGCGGTTGGAAAGACCCCTATGCAGATGCGGAGCATGGTCATCGGTGTGGTGAGTGCCGATATCGGACGACATAGGTGGATCCCTCGTAGATCGGAGCAACAGGATGCCGGCTGGCGGTGTCTAGGCTCGCGCAGTACGTGTGAACGAGTGAGAGCCTTATCCGGCACACGTCGGGCGGATCATGACTTTCGGACGAAAGCCGTACCGGGGACCGCTAGCCGATGTAGCTGCGCCTGCGCCGGTCAGCGGCACGCCACCGAACACATCGCCGCCGGAGGAAGCCGCTTCGGTCTCCACTATGTCGTTGACAAAAGGTGCGGACGCCGAACGCACCGCCGGGGTAAGCTCCGTGCCTGCCCCTGGCCAGGCGGCCGGAACCGACAGCTTGCCAATAGATCCCGCATTACCTAAGCCCGCGGCTACCTGCCCACCATTGCCGAGTATCCCGACGGCTTCTTTGCCGGCTTCCGCTACGGCGCCAGCAGCCGCCGCGGCGGCGTCTGGGCCGATCGCTCCGATCGCTCTTGCCGACGAGATGAGGCTGTTGCCGATACCGATACCGAAATACGGCAAGCCGGTCAGGTCGTACCAAATGTCGTACACCGGCCAAAGTAGGTTCAAGAAGTTCGTGAGCCAGACAATCCATGCCGGTGTTGACCCGGCAAGCGTGGAGATGGGCGATGAGAGTCCGTGAAGCGCCCCCGGCAGCGCGGAAACCAGCTTCATCAGCGTTTCCTCCGCGGTACCTGCTGCCGTGGCTGCGGCGTGCGCGACCGCGGCGGCTTGTGTCGTCGCTGCGGTCGGATTGGTGGTATGCGGTGGCGCGGTAAACATCGTCACTTGTGCCGCGTTCGCAGAGGAACCTGCATAGGCGTACATGGCCGCGGCGTCTTGGGCCCACATCTGGGCGTATTCGGCTTCAACGGCTGCAATCGCTGCGGTGTTTTGACCGAATACGTTCCTGGCAAGCAGTGTCGCAAGCTGAACGCGGTTGGCTGCAATCAGTGGTGGCGGAACCACTGACGATATCGCGGTCTCGTAGGCAGCAACCGCCATTCGTGCCTGGGCAGCTGCCTGTTCGGCTTGACTGGCGGTGGCTTTCATCCATGCCACGTAAGGTGCAACCGCTTCGGTCATCAATGCCGACGCGGGCCCGCTCCAGTACTCCTCATGCAGCGTCATGATCACTTTCTCGTAGCCGGCCGCGGCCGAAGCGAGCTCACTGGCCAAGCCGCTCCACGCTGACGCGGCAGTGACCATCGGCGCCGATCCCGGGCCGGTATACAGCCGCCCCGAGTTGAGTTCCGGCGGTAACGCCCCGAAATCCATCATCGGGAACTCCGTGCCTCGCCGCGGATTGCGTTCCGGGGGCTCATCGGTGGACAGTTATCCCGTAGCGGGATGGCCATCGCTGGCAACGCAGATCGCGGACCACGTTGTTGCCTGGACATGAGTGACATACCGTTTCCTTTCAATCGCCCTCGGGCTGAAGAATTTTGATGGGTTCGCTCGTTCCCACGGCGCTAACCGATCGCCTGCGGACTTAACACGCTGGGCCGGAACCCGTATCGGCGCTGGGTGAAGTTCGAAGCGCGTCGAGAGCCGCCCGTTGGCATGCCCCGAAGCAGGCTCGCTGGCTTGGTTGTTGTTGGTGCAGTGTGGAATACGGTGCGCGAGCTCGTCGCGGAAACGTCGTGGGGCACGGTAGGTGCAGTGGCCCAACTTGGTGGCGTCGACAAAAGTCCAATCTTCTCGGCTTGCCCCAAACTTGCCGACACCGAACCTGCGCCCAAGCCGGCCAAGCTGGGCTCGAGTGCGGCCGCACCCAAGCCGGCCGCCGGTGCTGCCGCTGCCGCCGCCGCACCCAGGGGCGCCCAGGTCATCGCCTGCCCTATCTGCAGGATGTTCAAGGTGTACCCCTGCGTGTCATAAATCAGGGACATGATGTCGACCAGGGTGAAACTCCAAGCGATCCACACGTTGAGCAGTGCTGGCCAGTTCGCCTTGAGCCATGTCAACACTGCCCAATACCACGGGGTGGGCGCCGTCGACGAAAGTTGCGCCAGCATATGCAGTCCCGCCAAGGCAAAGCTCATCGGGTGAGTCACCGATGAGACAATCGATTTCGACACGCCTGCTGCTGTCGTCGCCGCTCTTTCGGTCGCGGCCGCCTGCGCGGCAAGTCCGGGCGGGTTGCTGGTATCCGGCGGCGCCGTGAACGGGGTCAGGGTCGAGACAGCTGCCGAACTACTCGCATATTCGTTCATGGCGGCGGCATCTTGAGCCCACATCTCGGCGTAGAGGATCTCGGTGGTCGCGATAGCCGGAGTGTTTTGCCCGAAGAAATTCGTTGCGATCAATGCCAGCAACAAGGTCCGATTCGCCGCGATCAACGGTGGAGGCACCGTCATAGCGTGTGCGGTTTCGAACGCGGCGATCGCCGCGCGGGCATTGGTCGCTGTCATCTCGGCTAGCCCAGCGGTAGCCCGCAACCAGCCGACATAGGGCGTGATCGCCGCGAGCATGGCTGCCGACGTGGGCCCCACCCACTTGCTACTGAGCTCCGAAATTACCGAGTCGTAGCTTGTGGCGGCCACGGCAAGCTCGGCAGCCAGCTCGTCCCAGGCAGCGGCGGCCGCGATCAACGGCCCGGATCCGGGGCCGCAATACATGCGTCCTGAATTGATCTCGGGGGGCAGGACCCCGAAATCACATACCCATCGAGGGTGAGGCGCAGTCAGCATCGGCAAGCCACCAGCCGATCGGAAGTAGGCCGTGTCAGGCCCAACGCGATATCGCTGCTTGGGTCGTTTGCCTGGGCCGCCGCGAACGCGTCGACAGGCGTCGGCACCACCGGAGCTAGTAGGGGCAGCCCGGACACGACACTGCTGTAGGCGTCGGAAGTCATCTGACTGTCCCGAGCACGTCGGGAATGGTTATGCCATACCGTCCCGCTGCTGCCATTGGTAGACTTCGGATCCGTAGCTGGTTGATTTTGCACCGGCATGCACTGGGAATATTTCCTCCTATTGTTTACGGTCTATGCTTATTGCTCTCTGGTGGACGGTTGCATCCAGCCACCTTGCCGAAGCAATCGGAAACATTGATAACCGACCGGCTCGTTCGGATGCTGTGGCGACTCTGATTGGTCGTGTAATCGACAATCAGGCATCCGGAAACGATCTCCGCGTTGCCAGAAGAGGCTTGCCGACGAGCGCTCTCAACCGGCACCTACAGCTTTCACGACTTGCCTGAACATCAGCCGGACCGATGTTGAGTTCAATCGTATTCATCACCACCGACCCGGAGATATTCATAGTTGTTTGAGAAGGTGGACGGTATTGATACTGTCGCGGTCAACCACGACACTGCGCGAGACGTTAACGCCATGCCTCGGCGAGTCGCTGGACGGCCGGAGCGCTGCCATGTCGAATGGTAAGGGCGGGCTGCTGATCATTCCTTTCTGTCCGCTTACGTATTGGCAGGGCAACTTTGCTCACCGCTCGCACTGCCCAAGGGTCCCATTCGAGCTAGCCGGCGACACCCAGCTACGACGCGCGACCAAAGGTCGGCGCCACGAGCGGCGAGAAGTCGAGCCGACTGCATCATCCGCGCCGAAGCGCGGTCAGCAGGGCCAATCGCCAGGGTCGTGCTGGCTGAGCCTGCGAAAAATACCGACAGCGTCACCAACGCCCCTTGCGTTCGATCACGGATTTAGGACACGTCATCGGGCCTTGGCTGCAGGGTTCTGGCATACTATACGTATATACTAAGAACCCATACATCAGTATTGGTAATAGTTGCATACGTCGACGGTTTAGTCAATCGCTCGGCGCCGATCACGCGAACGCGCGGTTATCGACGAGCGTCAGCGGGCTGAGGAGGTTGCTGTCGTCGGGCCGCTCGGCCGTGTCGCCTCGGCCAAGCGACGCTTCCGTTCGACCTGACTATAACCGCGATAAAGGAAGTCGGGCGATACAAATTTCGAATGGCGTTATAACTTTAAGTTATTGGTAATCTTGCCGGCACTTCAGGTGCAAGCGCTCAGGGGTATGCAAGAGCGCGCAGATGACCTAGGCTGCGCTGTACGTGCACGAGCACTAATGTGAGGAAATGGCAACCCTGCAGCCGGGGACGCGCGCCATGTGACTTGTATTTCCGTTGAGACCGAGTATTAGCGCTGAGGTGGAACATGTTCAGGTTGGTTTACCGTGCATCTTTGTCGGCGACGCTCGCCGCGACCGCCGCGTTGTGTTCGACAGAATTCGCCTGGGAAGCGAACGCTATAGCGCAGCCCTCGCTGATGCCAACTTATTTCTGGTGTCCGGGCCAGCCATTTGACCCGAGTTGGGGACCAAATTGGGACCCGAATGACTGCCATGACGACAATCGCTACTTCCCGGGCCTTCAGGACCAACCGCCAATATACGACGATCCGGATGACGCGCCGCCTCCGCCGGCTGCTGGCGGCGGAGGTTAACGAGTAATCCGCTCATCGAATCGGAATTCCACACGCCTTACGCGTATTCTGTGAAGCGGCTCGTCACATTCTGAGCATCTAGGCGTTCGATGTCGACGCTGGGATTACCCGTGCAAGGATATGCTCGGCTCGCTTGTCGGTGGAGACGCACAACGAGCAGACGTGGGCGGTGTGTGTATGACAGGCCAGCATGTCGGGCCGCTCGAAATCATGACGGCAGACATGACAGTTCAGTTGCTCGGCCGAGGGGTTGCCGTGTTCGTCGTACATCGGCAGGTCGATGCCGTCGTGGGTGCGCCGAAGGTAGTACCGGCCGCGAGTGGCGATCGCCAGGACCGGTGGCATCACCACCGCGATAACGATTGCGACCAGGGGTGAATAGGGCCGCAGGGTCTCGCCGAGGCCGCCGAAGAACGCGACGATCGAGAGCCCTGCGGCCAACAGCAGGGAGCCGAAGCCGACCGGGTTGATGGCATACAACATGCCGCGGCGAAATTCCGGGGTCTTCGGCGACAGGCGCAGCAGGTACTTGTTGACGACGATGTCGGAAGCCACCGTCACCACCCATGCCATGCCGCAGTTGGCGTAGAACCCGAGGATCGTGTTCAGGAAGTCGAACATGTTGGCTTCCATCAGGATTAACGCGATTGCGAGATTGACGGCGAGAAACACGATGCGGCCGGGGTAATGCTTGGTGACGCGGGTAAACGAATTGGTCCATGCCAGCGAGCCTGAATAGGCGTTGGTTACGTTGATCTTGACCTGACTGAGGACCACCAGGATCACGGCGAGCGTCAGCGCCAGCCAGCCCGGCATCACATTGCGGTAAATCTGCATGAATTGGTGCACCGGAAGATTGGCGATCGCCGTGGCCCCGGCGATGTGGCAGATCAGATACACCGCCAGGAACAACCCGATGATCTGCTTGAGCGCACCGAAGACCACCCAGCCGGGCCCGGCCAGCAGCGTCCAGGTCCACCAGCTGCGGGCATTCGCCGGCGTCCGTGGCGGCATGAAGCGCAGGTAGTCGATCTGTTCGGCGATCTGGGCGATCAGCGATAGGCATACGCCTGCCGCCAACAGGACCGAGCCGATGGTGACGCCGCCGCCACCGTGCTTGCCGGCGTAGGAGAAGAACTCTCCGATGGATTCCGGGTGGCTGACGACCAGGTAGCCGAACGGGGCCACCATCAGCAGCAGCCATAGCGGAGTGGTCCAAAGTTGCAGCTGCGAAAGGACTTTCATCCCATACATTACCAGCGGGAAAATCAGCAGCGTCGAGCAGGCGTAACCCAGCCAAAGCGGTACCTGCAGGCCCAGATTGAGGCCTTGCGCCATGATCGAGCCCTCGAGCGCAAAGAAGATGAACGTGAAGGTGGCGAAGATCACGTTGGTGACCACCGACCCGTAGTAGCCGAAACCGCTACCGCGGGTGATCAGATCCAAATCGATGTTGTAGCGCGCCGCGTAGTACGCCAGCGGCAGCCCGGTGGCGAAGACCACGACGGCGAAAATTCCTATGCCCCAGAGGGCGTTCGCGGTACCCCAGGTGATGCCGACATTGGCGCCGATCGCGAAGTCGGCCAGGTAGGCGATTCCCCCGAGGGCCGAGATCCCCACCACCGCCGGGGACCACCGTCGGTAGCCGCGCGGGGCGAAGCGCAGCGGGTAATCTTCAAGCGTCTCGCCGGTGGTCGTGATGTGATCGAAGTCGCTTGGCGCCGTTGGCTTGACGTCTATATCGGTGCCCGACATCAACTCTCCTCAGCGCATTCGCCGGTCGATGGCAATCAGATTCCATGGTGTGCCCACGCACTTGCCTTCGTGGAAAGTGTGCAAGTGAACTCGTGCGGCTACGCGTTCGGTGAACGTCGTTGCGGTCCGGCGTGATCGTAACCCCGGGTTTCGACCGCGTGCCAGCTGAAAGCGCTCCGGCACAGCGATACCCAAGCGGTTGCTCAGTTGCCTCACAAGGTCAGCCGGACCGCCCGGCGGTCGCGGTCGGTGACCCGGCCGCCGCGTCAGATCTTGCCCACGACGAAATTGGCGGCTTGGTTGGTCAGTCCCGGCACGTAGCCGGTGTGGGCCTTCCACTGGTTGCCGTCGGAGCAGATTGGGTCGCCCTGGTTGCACAGGTTGAGGATTTTGCCCTCGAAATGCGGGCTCAGGGCATTCATGAGCCCGCCCGCGCGGCCGGACGGGTTACCGAAGAGGGTGACCGCGGCGACGTGATCTGCCGCTTCGGCCGGTAGTGGCTGAGTGAAGCCCAAGGCGGCCAGTGGAGCGGCGGTGACGATGTCGATGACCGCCGCGCCCTGGGAGTACCCGCCGAGCACCAGTTTGGTGTTCGGGCACGCGTTCGCCATCTGCTGCACATGGTCGCTGGCGTCGTTGGCACCGTCCGCGGCCGCCAAGAAGTCCTTATTGGCGGGGTAATTCACTCCGTATGCTCCGATGTTCCGGCCGGTCCGCTGGCGCAGTGAGGCGAGCATGGCGTTGCCCACCCGGCCGAGCCCGGGTGGCTCGCCGGTTCCCCGGGCGAACACGACTTCGACGTCCGGGCAGGACGCGGAGGCCCTGGGTGGCAGTGGCCAGGCAAGTGACAACGCGCCCGCCGCGAGTGCGGCGGCCGCCAGGCGGCTGATGAGTCTTGCTCTGCCCGTGGGGATAAGCCGCATGACGCGATCTTACGGGCTTATTGCACATGCGTTGCTGGCGTCAGTGAACCTGCACCACCGACCCGGGCGCTCCCACCACCGATCCGGGTACCCCGTCCGCCGGTCCGGGCGCCTGTGGAGCCGGTCCGGGCGCCGGCGGGACCGGGCCGGGCAACTGCAGTACCGGTGGCGTAGAGGAGGCCGCGAGCTTGGCCGCCACAAAGCTCGCCGCCTGGGTGGTGTAGGTGGGGACGTAGCCGTCGGTGTGGTCGCTCCACTCATTGCCCGGGCCCGCATGACAAATCGGGTCGCCGGGATTACACAGATCGATCGCCTTGGAACCCAGCAACGCGCTCTGGGTCGTCAACGACCCGCCGGAGCGGTCGGCCACGTTGCCGAAGACGGCGACCGCCGCGATGTTGTCGGCGTATTCGGCGGGAAGCGGGCTGCCGAAACTGATGCCCGCCAACGGAACTCCCGCCACGATGTCGATCACGTCGGCGCCCTGGGAGTAGCCACCGAGAACCAGCTTGGTGTTCGGGCATGACGAGGCCATGGATTTGATGTGTGCGATGGCGTCGTTGGCGCCGTCACCGGTATGCAGTTGAAGGCGGCTGGCGGCATAGTTCACGGCGTACACGCCGATGTTCTTGCCGGTTTGCTGGCGCAGTGAGTCGACGAATGCTTCGCCGACCCGGCCGATGCCGGGAGGTTCGCTGGTACCGCGGGCGAAAATGACCTCCGCGTCCGGGCAGTCGGTGGCGGCGGCCGACGGGATCGCGGACGAAACGGTGGACGGGGCGAGAACCATGCCGGCGGCGGCGACAAAAGCGCCGGCCAACAGGCCCATGGGGTGCGTGTTCACGCCGAGATTTTACCCGCTGCCGACCGCTACAAAACCTGCGACAATTTCCGGTCTGTGGATGAGTGACTGAAGAAGCTCCTGCTCAAGGCCTACTGTCTGGGCATGGACGGTGGGGATTAAATGTCCGGCCAATCGAGTGCAGGGCGGCACGTCAATGCCTACCGTTTTCTGCTCCGACGCCTCGAGTGTGTGTTGCTGCATCGGGATGGTGATCGGGGACTGCGGGCCCCCACGCTGGCGCTGGCGGTCGGCTGCGTACTGGCGACCGTCGCGGCGGCCGCCTGCGCGATCGGCGCGCTGGCGCAGCCGCAGCCGGGCCTCGGTGACGCGCACATCGTGATGGGCCGCGACACCGGGGCGCTGTACGTGCGAGTGGGCGATACCTGGCATCCGGTGCTGAACTTGGCCTCGGCGCGATTGATCGCAGCATCGGACGCCAATCCCCGGCGGGTGCGTGAGGCTGACCTGCGTCACACCAAACGCGGTCCGCTGCTGGGCATTTCGGGAGCGCCGCAGCTGATCGGGCCGTCGCTGGCCGCCGCCGAGTCGCGGTGGACCGTCTGCGACGCCGATCGGGGAGCGGCAACCACGGTGCTGGTCGGTCCTGTTTCCGAGACGTCGGTTCGCCGGCTGGCCCCCGAGCAGACACTCCTGGTCACCGTCGGGTCCGGTGCACCGGCGTATCTGCTGTACCACGGACGCCGTGCCGTGGTGGATCTTGCCGATTCCGCGGTGCTGCGGGCGCTGCGGCTGGAGGGCCGGACTCCGCGGGTCGTCTCGCAGTCTTTGCTCAGCGCCGTGCCGGAGGTCCCGCCGATCAGCGCTCCGCCGATCAGCCACGCGGGCGAGCCGACCACGGCCGGGTTTCCCGTCGGCACTGTGCTGAGCCTCACACGCGACGTGAACGAGGAGTTTTACGTGGTGCTGAAAACCGGTGTCCAACGGATCGGCCGGGTCGCCGCGGACCTGCTGCGGTTCAGCGACTCGCAAGGCAACATTCACGTCGTCGCCGCGGCACCCGATGCGATCCGCTCCGCTCCGATCGCAAACGTCCTGCCGCTGTCCACGTTCCCCGATGAGGTGGCGACCTCTGGTGCCGATAGCGCCACCACGTTGTGCGTGACGTGGCTGCCGGCGCAGTCGGATCGACCCGAACTCGCGTTCCTGACCGGCAGCGGCCTGCCGTTGCCGGCCGCGGCGGCCCCGGTAACGCTGGCGCAAGCCGATGGTCGCGGGCCCGCACTGGACGCGGTCTACCTACCGCCGGGTCGCAGCGCCTACGCGGCCGCGCGGAGCTTGTCCGGCGCGGAAATCCGGACGGTTTGGCGCTACCTGGTCACCGACACGGGTGTGCGGTTCGCGATCCGCGACGACGAGGCCGCACGTCACCTCGGGCTGCCGGCGCCGGTCCCGGCGCCGTGGCCGATAGTGGCGGCGCTGCCGCAGGGACCCGAACTCGGCAGGCAGGAGGCGTCAGTCGCCCATGACACCGTCTCGGCCCGACCGTCCTAGCCGAAGCCTGGTGGCTCCGAACGAGACCAGAACCGCCACGAGCACCACCAGGCCGATGGCGGTCCCGCCCAAAGCCGCGTCACGGCTGCGGTGATCGGCAGACACCGGCATCGTCGTGATCGGCGCGGCCGCGGTGTCGGGCTTGGCCGCGGGCGCCGGCGGCGCGGAATCCGTGCTCAGCGCGGCCGGGGCGTCGATGGTGCCGTTGCCGACCAGGGGATTCCATCCTGCCGGTGGGTGATGGGCGGTCGAGGTGATCCGCTGCATCACTTGTCGGGCGGTCAACGCCGGAAATCGGGCGCGAATCAAGGCGGCCAGCCCGCTGACGACGGGTGCGGCAAAACTGGTGCCGGACAGTGGCACCGAGCCATGTTGTCCGTCAAGGGCATTCACCAGCCCGCCACCAACGGGGCTCAGCGAGGTCACGTCCTCGCCGGTGGCGGCGACGTCGACCCATGGCCCGGCAAGGGTGAACGACGACGGTGCACCGGCCGGGTTCACCGACCCGACGGTCAGTACGTAGTCGTCATACCAGGCCGGACTGACCGCGACGGTAACGGTGTCCCGGGATACGTCGGGCCGCTGGGCCGGACAGCGCGCGCCGCCGTCGGTATTGCCGGCCGGGGCCACCACGACGGCATTCTTGACGTCGACCGCGTAGGCCAATGCGGCGCCCAAGGCACGGTCGTCGAGTAAGGGTTCGGCCGGGACGCAGGCGACTGACGAGATGTTGATCACCGACGCGCCGAGGTCGGCTGCGGTGCGGACGGCTTGCGCCATCGTGTCGACGTCACCGACCCCGGTGCCGGAGCGGTCGGCGACCGGAGCGAACTTGGCGCTGGACTGCCGGATGCTGATCACGGTGACCTCGGGCGCTACCCCGCTGAACCCGTCTGCGCCGGAATCCGTTGCGGCGGCTATGATCCCGGCGACGACGGTGCCGTGTGCGTCACAATCCCGGGTGCCGTCGCCGGCGGCGACGTAGTCGCCGCCGCCAACGAGGTGCGGCAGTCGTCGGTGCCGGGCGACGCCGGTGTCGATGACGGCGACCCGCTGGCCGGCCCCCCGGGTGAACTGCCAGAGCTGTGGCAACTCGAGATCCGCCAGTTGTGCGGTGGCGGCGTCGTGGCCGGGCACCGCGGTGGCCGCGGTGCAGACCTCGCGTTGCACGGTGGGTTGTGGCGGGGCCGGTGACGCCGCCGCGGGCAGCCACCTTTCGTCTACCCGCGGCGGCGACACGGCGTGCGCCGATGGCGTCACGCACCACGGCGCCGTGGTCAGCGCTACCACCAGCAGATGGGTGACGCGCACCGTCGCGATGTTCATATCAGGTCGAGGGCCCTAACGGCGTCGAAGACCCCGCATGTCCAGCAGACCAGCGGCGCCACGGCGACCCAGGCCGCCAACTCCAGCGCCTCGATACCTCGCCTGGCGACGGGCGAGAGCGACATCCCGGGAGCAACGAAGCCCAGAAACAGCGCCGCCGCGGTCAGTATCGCGGTCAGCGCGGCGATCCGGACTCCGTGCTGCATCCAGTTGGTCGTCGCGGTGAGAAACGCTGTTGTGCCAGTGATGATTCCGCTGACGACGAGCAGCAGCCACCGTGTCCGGTGGCGGTGTGCGCGGGCGCGCAGCAGCAACAGCGCGGCGGTGGTGGTGGCCAGGGGGACGCCGCGATGGGTGGTCAGCGCGGCGACGATTGCCCCGACGGCGGCGCAGCCGGAGAAGGTGGCCAGCAGGCTGGTCAGCCACTTGCCGGCGCGTATCGACTTGGTGGCCAGCACCTCGGCCGGCGGCAGGTCGTCGGGGTCGTCGTGGTCGATCGCCGGTGGCAGCCGTGGCGACAAGCCCGCCAACGCAATGGACATCCGCCCGCACACTTCCAGCAGACCCAACGATGCCAGCGCGGCCCACGAACCGATGACATACACCGGCGCCGCGGTCATCACCCCTGCCAGCGCAGCGACCGCGATGACGGTCGCGCAGCCCCCTATGGCGGTTAAAGGCGCTATGCCGCAACCGGTTACGCGAATACCCAGCACCGCCGTGACGGCCGCCGCCGTGGCGGCGAGCATGACGTGCGGAATACCCGGGGCACCGGGCACCGCCAGCAGACCGGCAACCGCGACGAAGACCGTGGCGATCACGCTCAACGTGAGTGCGGCGATCGGGTCGCGGTGGATCCGGTGTGCAATGCCCGCAAGTAGCAGAGCGATCACGCCGGCCGCCGCCGCGCCACCCGCCGTCGCGCCGTGTTGAGCGCCGGCGCGCAACGCATCCCGAATCAGCACCCCGGACCCGACAGCGGTCACAGCACCGGCCGCCAGCGCACCGGTGAGCGCAGCGGTGCGGCGACCCGGGCGGGGGGCCGCGGAGCCCAGCATTGCCGATACCGCCTCGGCCAGGTCGTCGTGGCGCTCGGCGGGCGGCTCGGGAACGGACCGGCTGAGCACCAGCACGGTGCCGTCGTGGATATCGCTGTGCGCCAGTGTCGTCGTTGATGCCAGTAATTGCCCGCCCGGCGTGCACAGGTGGTAGCCCGTCGCGGTGTCCCGCTCGAGGCGATCGCCCAGGACGTCGATGATCGGCGGGATCAACGCCGCGACCGGAAGCGCCGCGGGCAGTGACAGGTCGACGACCGTGGTGCCGGCATGAACCGCGACGCGGCGCAGGCCGGGATCGGCTGCAGACAACGGAGCTCCTCTCAGGTTCGGTCCAACGGACTTTAACCGGATTGCCCCGGAGTCGTTTTCGGCTGTGCACAGCTGACTTGCGGCCGGTCGCGGCGCTGCCTAGCGTCGTCGCACTGTGTCAGCCGAAGTGGTGGTCGCCGCACCACCGGAGGTCCGGCGATCCGCATCACCGGGTCTGCTGGTACGCGTTGCGCCGCTGGCGATATCGGTGGTGATGCTCGGCATAACGGCAGCGGCTTTCCTTTCGGGATCGTCGGCAGCCCGCAGCCCCGCGTTTCTGGCGTTCCCGGCGATGACGGTGGCGTCGCTGGTCGTCACCGCGATAAGCGGCCTCGGTCGCGGCCGCGATAGCGGCCTGGACGACGAGCGCCTGGACTACCTCCGATACCTGACTGGCCTGCGCGCAACGGTCACTGAAATCGCTGTGGCACAGCATTGCTCACTGAATTGGACGCATCCCGAGCCCGATATGTTGTTCACCGTGGTCGGTGGACCGCGGATGTGGGAACGTCGCCCGGCCGATGCCGACTTCTGCCGCGTGCGTGTCGGCCGTGGAACCCGGCCGCTGGCAACCCGTTTGGTGGCTCCGCAGCTGCCGGCCGGGCAGCCAGCCGATCCGGTCACCGTGACCGCGCTGCGCCGTTTTCTGCGTGCGCATTCGACGCTAACCGACGCACCTCTGGCGATCTCGTTACGCGATGCAGTCACCATCGAGGGCGACGCGGCCCGGGTGCGTGGGCTGATCCGCGCAATGGTCTGTCAAGTCGCGGTGCTGCACCCGCCGGATCAGGTGGCCATCGCAGCGGTGGCCAGCGACCGGAATCGCCGGCACTGGGACTGGCTGAAGTGGTTGCCGCACAACCAACACCAACGTTGTGTCGATGCGCTGGGCTCGGCTCGGATGGTGTATGCCACGTGGGCGGCGGCGCACGCCTCGCTTAGCGGTGCGGCGCTGCCGACCGTGGTGATCGTCGACACCGACGAACCCGCCGGCGCCTTCCCCGCCGGCGCGAAGATCCTCGCGGTCGGCCGCTGCGGTGGCGGTTCGGCCGTGGTGATCCGGCGTGGCGGCGAGGTCGAGACACCGGCGCGCGCCGACTGGATGGGGCCCGTCGACGCGCTCGTCTGCGCGCGGCTGCTGGCGGGGTACCGGGCCGGCGGCCGGGCGGACAGCAATGCCGTCGGCTCAGAGTGGGCCAACCTGGTCGGCATTGGTGAGGTCGATGCCTTCGACCCGGCTGCCCGGTGGCGCAACCGGAACGTCGGAGACCGGCTCCGCGCGCCGATTGGAACCGGGACCGACGGCACGCCCGTCGAACTGGACATCAAGGAACCCGCCGAAAACGGTATGGGGCCGCATGGCCTCTGTGTCGGTGCCACCGGGTCGGGAAAGTCGGAACTGTTGCGCACCGTCGCGCTGGGCATGATGGCGCGCAACTGCCCCGAGGCGCTCAATTTGCTGCTGATCGATTTCAAGGGCGGCGCAACATTTCTCGACCTGGCCCGGTCGCCGCACGTGGCCGCGGTCATCACCAATCTTGCCGACGAGGCGCCGCTGGTCGCCCGGATGCAAGAGGCCCTGGCCGGCGAGATGAACCGCCGGCAACAGCTGCTGCGGACGGCCGGCAACTTTGTCAGTGTGGCCGCCTACGAGAATGCGCGCCGCGGCGGTGCTCGACTGGCCGCCCTGCCGACGCTGTTCATCATCGTCGACGAGTTCTCCGAATTGCTGCGCCAGCACCCCGATTTCGCCGAGGTATTCGTCGCGATCGGCCGGCTCGGACGCTCGCTGGGGATGCATCTGCTGCTCGCCAGTCAACGGCTCGACGAGGGCAGGCTGCGTGGACTGGAAGCCCACCTTTCCTACCGGGTATGCCTGAAGACGTTGTCCGCCGGTGACTCGCGGGCCGTCTTGGGGACACTCGACGCCTACGAGCTGCCCAACACTCCGGGCGCCGGGTGGCTGCGCACGGCGACCGGCGAGCTGACCCGGTTTCAGACCGCGTTCGTTTCGGGACCGCTGCCGCGGCCCGCGGCTGCGGCTCGATCGGCCCTGCCGCAGGAGGTGCGGCTGTTCACATCGGAGCATGCCGGGGCGGTCACGGGCGCCGCCGAGGGCAGTGCTAAGCCCGCGCGCAGCGTGTTTCATGCGGTGTTGGACCGATTGGCCGGTCACGGTCCACCCGCACACCAAGTCTGGTTGCCGCCGCTTCAGGAGGCACCGGCGCTGGATGCCCTATTGGCCGACGATGCGCGGCGCGAACTGATGGTGCCGATCGGGTTCGTGGACCGGCCGTTTCACCAGTCCCGCTCGCCGCTGACTGTCGACTTGTCCGCGGCCGCAGGCCATGTCGCGGTCGTGGGGGCGACCCGATCGGGCAAGTCGACCGCCTTGTGCACGTTGATCACCGCACTCGCGGCCACCCACGATGCGGGCCGCGTCCAGTTCTACTGCCTGGACTTCGGCGGCGGTGTTCTGGCCGCGATCCGCGATCTGCCGCATGTGGGGGCGGTTGCCGGACGCTCGGAGCCGGAGTTGGTCCGGCGCATCGTCGCCGAACTGGAGTCGGTGCTGCGGTCGCGGGAGTCGTCGGCATGCGGGCACGGCGGGAGCTGCGGCCGGCCCGCCGATGTGTTTCTGGTGGTCGACGGCTGGGCAACGGTGCGCCACGAATTCGGCGAACTGGAGGAGCCCATCACCGCGCTTGCGGCACAGGGCCTTTCATTCGGGATTCACGTGATGGTGTCGGCGTCGCGATGGGCGGAGATCAGGCCGTCGCTCAAAGACCAGACCGGCACCCGGATCGAGCTGCGACTCGGCGAGCCCGCCGAATCAGAAGTGGACCGCAGGCAGGCGCGGCAGGTGCCCCGCGACCGGCCCGGACGCGGGCTCGCGCCCGACGGTTCTCACATGATGGTCGCCCTGCCCGGGCCGAACGTAGTCGATCTGGGTCAGCACGGCGGTGACGCGGTCGCGCCGCCGATACCGTTGTTGCCCGCGCGGGTGGACTACGACAGGGTCCTGCGCCCCGCAGCCGGCCAGCATATCCTGCTCGGTCTGGATGAGCGCGAACTGCAGCCCGCTGCAATCGATTTCGAACAGCAATCCCATCTGGTGGTTTTCGGCGACAACGAGTGCGGGAAGTCGGCCACGCTCCGTCTGCTGTGCCGGGAGATCGGCCGGGCCAGAACCCCTGCCCAGGCCCGACTCTTCATCGTCGACTACCGGCGCGCCCTGCTCGGTGTTGTCGAGTCGGAACACCTCGGCGGCTATGCCATGTCGGCGCCCGCACTGGATGCAATGCTGCCGGGCGTCGTATCGCTGCTGCAGCAACGAATGCCGCCCGCCGAGGTCAGTCAGGCGCAGTTGCGTACCAGGTCCTGGTGGACCGGACCGGACATCTTTCTGGTGGTCGACGACTACGACCTGGTCGCCACAACCGTGGGTAACCCACTGCTGGCCGTGCTCGAATACCTGCCGTTTGCAACGGATCTCGGACTGCACCTGGTGATCGCGCGGCGCAGCGCCGGAGTCGCGCGAGCCATGTTCGAGCCGCTGCTGGCGGGTCTGCGTGACTTCGGCTGCATGGCGCTGATGATGAGCGGACGTGCGGAGGAAGGCGCGTTGTTCGGCTCGAGCCGCCCGGGACCGTTGCCCGCGGGCCGCGGCGTCCTGATCACCCGCACCGGTGACGAGCGGCGGGTTCAGGTGGCGTGGAGTCCGCCGCCATGAGCACGCATCCCGTGGTGATCGAGGCGGGCCCCGGCGCCATCCGCCGACTATGTTGTGGCGCAGGCGTTTTTGACGACACCGAGGTGCGCGCGGCTGCCCTGAATGCGATCGACGACCCGGTTGCGCTGGTCGGTGGGCGGCCGGTCGCCGTCTCGGCGCTCTGGTCGGCTACGTTGCGCAGACTGGCGCGCGACCACGGCGACGGCATGGTCGTCGTGCATCCGTCGTGGTGGCCGGTGGCGCGGGTAGCTGTGGTCACCAGGGCGGCCCGAGCGGTGGCTGCCGGTGACGTCGTGGTGCGGCCGCGGTCGTGGTTGCTCACCCGAGCCGCCGTAGGGGCCGCCGCTGGGGCCGCCGCGGAAGCCGTCGTGGTGGAGATCGCGGATCGGTTGGTGGTGGTCGTCGGCTCCGACGTGATGACCGCCGTGCCGCGCTTGGCGAAGGCTCGGGTGGAGGCCGACGAGGTCGCCGGGGTTGTCGCCGGCATAACCCGGGGCACCGGGGCCGCGGTGGTCATCGACGTGCCGGGCACTGTCGCGGGAGCGGCTGCGCTCGCGACGGCGATCGCGGGTGTGTTGCGGGCGCGCCAAGCCGTCGCCGAGGTCGACGATGCTCGACTGTCGCGGCTGGCGAAGGACGCGACGGAGAAGCCGACGGGGTTCTCGAGTGGATCCCCGGGTGTGCAGCGTGGCGCCCGCGCCGGCAGGTTCGCGGGGCTAGCGGCCGCCGGCGTCGCCCTGACGGTGCTGGTGGTAGCCGCAACGGCGCATCAGGGTGCGACGGCGGTGCCGGTGGTGTCGACGACGTTTCTGGTGGAGGGCCGCGTCGCGCTCACTGTTCCCGCCGGCTGGCCTACGCAGCGAGTGATCGGCGGGCCGGGTTCGGCTCGACTACAGCTCACGTCGCCGACAGATCCCGAGGTGGCGTTGCACATCACCCAATCGCAGGTGCCCGGGGAAACGCTGACGCAGACCGTCGAACGATTGCGACGGGCCGTCGATGCCGAACCAGCCGGTGTATTCGTCGACTTCAACCCGTCCGGCGTGAGCGCCGGCCGGCCCGCGGTGACCTACCGCGAGGCGCGCGCCGGACATGACGTGTGGTGGGCGGTGTTGCTCGACGGCGGCGTCCGGATCAGCATCGGATGCCAGAGCCGGCCCGGTGCGCAGGACGCCGTCCGCGACGTTTGCGAACGTGCCGTGCGGTCGGCGCATGCGGTCGGCTGAGCCGGGGAAATTTGGACGGAACCGAATGGCGTCGCCCGTAGTCGTACTAGGTGGTGAACAACTGGGGAGCAACTGGAGAGGAAAAAGGTGAGCCCGAACGCACTGAATGCCGATTTCGACCTGATGCGGTCGGTCGCGGCCACGACGGACGCGCGCAACGAGGAAATCCGGGCGATGCTTCAGGCATTCATCGGCCGGATGAGCAGCGTGCCGGCGTCGACGTGGGGCGGGATGGCGGCCGCGCGATTCAAAGACGTGGTGGATCGCTGGAACGCCGAGTCGACGCGGCTGTACCACGCGCTGCATACGATCGCCGAAGCCATCCGGCACAACGAGGCCATGCTGCATGAGGCCGGTCAAAACCATGCCCACCATATCGCCGCCGCCGGCGGAACTTTGTGATCGACAGGACCAGCATCCGAGATGACCACAGACCCCGCCTTGTCGTACAACTTCGACGCCATCGAATACGGCGTTCGTCAGGAGATCCACACCACCTCGGCGCGTTTCAACGCCGCGCTCGAGGAGCTGAGATCCCACATCGCGCCGTTGCAGCAACTCTGGACGAGGGAAGCGGCGGCCGCATACCAACTCGAACAACTCAGGTGGCATCAGGCGGCCAGCGCCCTCAACGAGATCCTGGTCGGCTTGGGAAATGCCGTCCGCGACGGCGCCGAGGAGGTGGCGCACGCCGACCGCCGGGCAGCCGGTGTGTGGGCGCGCTAGGCGACGCCTCAAGCTCTGTGCGGTCCCGGCGGAGGAGAGCCGTCGGGACCGCACAGTGATGTTGACCTGCGGCGGTCATCACCTGCCGCGATTTTGACCTGCGGGGATGGCCGTCGGTAAGCTGCTCCGTTGGCGTGCGGTACGCCGGGGCCTCGGGTCAATGTCGGTCGTCGAGAACTACCCCAACCGTGAACGCTTGACCGGCACCCGGCTCGCACCGGGATCCGCCCGAGAGAAAGTGTGGTAAGCGCTGTGCCTACATACGCGCCCAAGGCGGGTGACACCACGAGGTCGTGGTATGTCATCGACGCCACGGACGTGGTGCTTGGCCGCCTTGCCGTCGCAGCGGCCAACCTGCTGCGTGGCAAGCACAAGCCGACGTTCGCGCCCAATGTCGACGGTGGCGACTTCGTCATCATCGTCAACGCCGACAAGGTCGCCATCAGCGGCGACAAACTGCGCCACAAAATGGCTTACCGCCACTCGGGATATCCCGGCGGCCTGCGCAAGCGCACCATCGGCGAGCTGATGCAAAAGCACCCGGATCGTGTGGTGGAAAAGGCGATTGTGGGGATGCTGCCCAAGAACAAGCTGAGCCGTGAGATCCAGCGAAAGCTGCGCGTCTACGCCGGGCCGGAGCATCCCCACACCGCGCAGCAGCCGGTTCCGTTCGAGATCAAGCAGGTGGCGCAGTGACCGAAATCAGCGAGGCTCCCGCCGTCGAGAGCCAGCCAGTCCGGCACGAGGCGTTCGTGTTCGAACGGCCCATCCAGACCGTCGGGCGCCGTAAGGAAGCCGTGGTACGGGTGCGTCTGGTGCCCGGCACCGGCAAGTTCGACCTCAACGGCCGCACCCTGGAGGACTACTTCCCCAACAAGGTGCACCAGCAGCTCATCAAGGCTCCGCTGGTCACGGTCGATCGGGTGGAAAGCTACGACATCTTCGCCCACCTCAACGGCGGCGGCCCGTCAGGCCAAGCGGGGGCGTTGCGCCTGGGCATAGCCCGCGCGTTGATCCTGGCCAACCCGGAGGACCGGCCCCCGCTGAAGAAGGCCGGGTTCCTCACCCGCGACCCGCGCGCCACCGAACGCAAGAAGTACGGGCTGAAGAAGGCCCGCAAGGCGCCTCAGTACAGCAAGCGCTGATCGAACATCACTTTCGGGCCGCAACCGTGCTTTTTATGCATCGTGTGCGGCGTGTCGGCGCATCCGTGGGCACGGTTTCGGCGACAAAGAAGTGGGCACCTTTGGGTGCAGGACGTCAACTGTGAGAGGTTTGTCCGCATGGGTCGACTATTTGGCACCGACGGTGTGCGCGGGGTCGCCAACCGCGAGCTGACCGCAGAGTTGGCCCTGGCGCTGGGCGCCGCCGCCGCGCGGCACCTGGCGAGCTCGGGTGGACCGGGCCGGCGGGTTGCCGTGGTCGGCCGTGATCCGCGGGCCAGCGGCGAAATGCTGGAGGCCGCTGTGATCGCCGGGCTGACCAGCCAGGGTGTGGACGCACTGCGGGTCGGGGTGCTTCCGACACCGGCGGTGGCCTACCTGACGGGCGCCTACGACGCCGACTTCGGGGTGATGATCTCGGCGTCGCACAACCCGATGCCCGACAACGGCATCAAGATCTTCGGCGCCGGCGGCCAGAAACTCGACGACGTGACCGAAGACCAGATCGAGAACCTGGTCGCCTCCGGTCCCGGGTTGCGTCCGGTCGGCGCGGGAATCGGCCGCGTCGTCGACGCCGAGGATGCGGCGGAACGTTACCTGCGTCAGGTGAGCAAGGCCAGCACCACGCCGCTTGACGGTCTCACCGTGGTGGTCGATTGTGCTCACGGCGCCGCGTCGGCGGTGGCGCCGCGCGCGTATCGGGCCGCCGGGGCCAGGGTCATCGCGATCAACGCTGAGCCCAACGGCGTCAACATCAACGACGCCTGCGGATCGACGGACTTGGATTGTCTACGAGCGGCCGTCATTGCGCATCGTGCCGACCTGGGTCTGGCGCACGACGGAGATGCCGACCGCTGCCTGGCCGTCGACGCCAATGGTGAGCTCGTCGACGGCGACGCCATCATGGTGGTGCTGGCACTGGCCATGCGGGAAGCCGGCGAATTGACCGCCGACACGCTGGTGACCACAGTGATGAGCAACCTCGGCCTGCATCTGGCCATGCGCGCCGCGGGTGTCACGGTGCGCACCACCGCAGTCGGTGACCGTTATGTCCTCGAGGAATTGCGCGCCGGCGACTACAGCCTGGGCGGTGAGCAATCCGGCCATATCGTGATGCCGGCGCTGGGATCGACCGGAGACGGGATCGTCACCGGGCTGCGGCTGATGACCCGCATGGTGCAGACCGGCTCGTCGCTAGCCTCCTTGGCATCGGCAATGCAGACGTTGCCACAGGTACTGATCAACGTCGAGGTTGCCGACAAGGTCACCGCCGCCGCGGCGCCGTCGGTCCAGACGGCCGTCGACCGGGCTGCGGCCGAGCTGGGCGACACGGGCCGGATCCTGTTGCGTCCCTCTGGAACCGAGCCGATGATTCGCGTCATGGTGGAGGCGGCCGACGAGGACGTCGCTCGGCGGTTGGCGGCCAGCGTCGCCGATGCGGTCAGCGCCGCGCGCTGAATTTCGGCGGAACCCGGGCGCCGTATCCGGCGTCGAACCAAGCATGAGACTCGATCATGGGAAAAACTGCGCCGGCAGCGCTAGTGAAGCCGGCACCGCTATCGACGTGACGGCGGTGCTCGCGGTCGCTGACAAGATCGACGCCGCAGCCGAGCTTGTCGACGACGCAGCAGTAAACCTTTTGTCCCGGTTGGCTTTTGGCGGCTCCAGCGCCGGTCGGGCGCACACGCAGCGCGGTGAGGCGTTGCGTACGGTGCTGGACCGGCTGGCCGCCGAGTTGTCGCTATGGTCTCGTGCCGCCGCCGAGATCGCGGTCGCGCTGCGGACCGGCGCCCAGCGCTATGCCGATGCCGATCTGTTCGCCGCCGGCCGGATCGCCTGATCGTGGCCGATCGGCTGGACGTCGCCGAACGCCTCGCGGAAGGCCGGGCCGCGGTCGAGCGAACCGCGACCTACCTGCTGGCCTGCCAGCGCCTTGGCTACCACCATCCGGACCTGACAGCACGTCCCGCCCAGTTCAGCGACTGGTACGGCAGCGAAGAGGGACTCGACCTGCACGCGCTGGACTCCGACTGCGCCCAGCTGCGGGCTGCGGGTACGGCGATCAGCGAAGCGCTGCGGATCCAGCGTGCGCAGGTGCTCGAGCTGGCGGCCGCATGGACGGGATCCGGAGCCGACGCCGCCGTCGGCTTTCTGCAGCGGCATTGCGAGGGCGCAACCGCACTGGCCACCGAGGTGCGCGCGGCCGCGCAGCGCTGCGAGTCGCTGCGCGACAACCTGTGGCAGCTGATCGACTCCAAGGTGGCGACGGCCATCGCCATCGACGATCGCACGCTCGTGCCGCGGCCGCTGTGGTCGGCCGCGGCCGGTACGGTGCTGGCGGGAGCGGGAGACCGGTCTGGTGCCGAGGAAGTGCTTCGCGGCCAGGTAATGCCGGACGTAGACAACGATATTCGCGGCGACTGGCTGACTGCCATGCGTTCGACTCTGGCCGGGGTGGCGGCGTCCTACGACATGGTCACCGACCGGCTGGCCGCCGCGCCGCGGGCGTGCTTTGAGATTGCCGGCGCCCTTGGCCCCGACTGGCGCCCCGACTGGCGCCCCGACTGGCGCCCCGGCCGGTCCTCGTGGCCGACCACGCCGAGGGCGGCAGCCATACCCGCGGCGGGCGTGCAGGATACCGCGCCCTCGGACCCGGCGCCGGCTCAGACGGCGGTTGCGCCGGCGACCCCCGCAGCCCCGACCACCGCGCCGACGCCGTCGGGACTGGGAGCCGCGATGGGCGATGGTGCCCCGGCTCCGCTCGACGGCTCGGGCGGATTCGGGGGAGCCGGCGGCCTGGGTGAGCTCGCCGGCCGAATTGTCGACGCGATGGCGGACCTGCTGGGGACGGCGACCGGACCGCTTGCCGACCCGTTGGTTTCGCAGAGTCCGGCCGTGCCCGACGATCCCCTCGGTGGCGATGTCGCCGACGACGCCGGAGCTGACGAGGCGGAAACTGTGGCCGCAGCTAAAGAAGCCGGCGAGCCGCGGGCTGCCACGGGGACCGACGCCGCCGCTGCATTGGCACCGGTCGCCCGACTGCCGTCCGGCGCCGAACCGCCGGCTGCCGGGCCGCCGGTGACTGAACCGCCGCCCAGCGGAGCACCGCCTGCGTCGGCTCCGGTGCACGGGTCTCCACCGCAGCCGGCCACGAATGGGTCGACCCCCTGCGAGATCGCCGCGGACGAGCTTCCGAAGGCCGGGCAGTGAGCGGGTCAGGGGGGACGCAGGCGTAGCAGTTCCTCGACATAGCGCATCGCTTCACCGGAGTCGCCGGTCACCGGTCTGACCATCAGCGTGGTGACACCGGCGTCGGCGAAGGCGGCCAGTCGTTCGGCGACGTGGCCCCGCGGCCCGACCAGCGAGATCCCGCGCACCAGTTCGTCGGGAACCGCATCGATCGCCTCTTGTTTGCGGCCGGCCAGATACAGCTCCTGGATCCGGTCTGCGGCCGCCCCGAAGCCGTACCGGGTGGCCAGGCTGTGGTAGAAGTTGCGGCCCTTGGCGCCCATGCCGCCGATATAGAGGGCCAATTGCGGTTTGGTCCAGCCCAACCGCTCCTCGACATCTTCCCCGATTGCCAGCGCGGTGCCGACCATCACGTCCAGCGGGCCTATCGCGGGATCTCGGTTGGCGGCACCGGCAGCCAGCGCTTCTCCCCAGACCCCGCGAGCCTTCTCCGGATAGAAGAACACCGGCTGCCAGCCTTCGGCGATCTCCGCGGTTAGTTCGACGTTCTTCGGTCCCAGCGCGGCAATCGATATCGGAATGCGTTCCCGCACAGGATGGTTGATCAGCTGCAGGGCCTTACCCAAACCCGTTCCGCGATCGGCCGGTAGCGGGATCTGGTAGTGCTTGCCCGCGTAGTGCAGCCGCTCGCGGCGCCAGATCCGCCGGCAGATTTCCACCACCTCGCGGGTACGGCCTATCGGGGCGTCGAATTCGACGCCATGGAAGCCCTCGATCACTTGCGGTCCGGAGGTGCCGATTCCGAGGTGGAAGCGGCCGTCGGACACGAAGTCCAGGCCGGCGGCGGTCATCGCCAGCAGTGACGGGGTGCGGGTATAGATCGGAAGTATCCCGGAGGCCAATTCCACGCGGGTTGTCCTGGCCGCCAGATACCCCAGGTGGCTGACGGCGTCGAAGGAATACGCCTCAGCCACCACTGCGATGTCAATGCCGGACTTCTCCAGTTCGACGACGCGGTCGACGGCTTCGTGAAAGCCGCCCGAGTAGTCCAGGGCGATGCCGATTCGCATCAACGACACTTACCACGGCGCCGGGATCAGCCCGTCGAGGTACCCGCCCAATACTCCGCGAACCGTTGCCGGTCGGCGCTGAGACGCACGATGTCGTTGCCGGTGAACGCCACGGGACCGTCCGGACCGTGGCCAGCGCCCACCCAGCGGCCGGCGACCCAGTCACCGTCGCACAGCGGGCCGATTTCGACAGCAAAGGTCAAGTCCGCGAACCTGGTTCGTGTGTCATCGATGATCTGCTCTAGCTCGGCGGGTCCATGGATGTCGCGCCCGGGCCAATGGCCCACGAAGTCTTCGGCCACTATTTCGGCGCCAATCCGGCGACCGGCCCAGAGTTCGGTAATCCAGCGGTCGTAGAGCACTTGCACAGTGGGCATCATGGAGAACTACCCGATTCTGGCTGTCAGCAGACCGCAGCGCGGGCTACTTCAAGAGCGTGACGATTTTCTCTTCGGGGGTCACCGGCGGAGCCTCCGGATCCAGCGCGTCCGTCTTGGGCAGCTGCGCATCGGGATCGGCGAACTCGCGATATGCCTTGTCCCCGCCGAGGGTGTACAGCAGATATCCGGTGAGCAGCGCCCGAACGCATCGCTGCGTCCTGCGGTCCGCGCCGGCCAGCCCGACCACCTTCGTCAACCGCCTGCCCTCGACCAGGCCGCCGGCCTTGGCTTTGCTGACGATGCGCAGCGTGGCCGCGTCCCAGACCTGCGACAGCTCCAGGGCATTGGACGTCAACGTCTTGGGATCTCCTGGTGCGCTGATGATCAGGCCCGGGACTTTCAGTGTCGCTGCGGGCCGCTGCGGCGGGGGAGCGGTCACTGTCGGAAAGATCGCCGCCACGGCTGCCGGCTTGGCGGGCATGCCGGCCGCCGCGAACACCGCGGCCGAGCCGCCGAAGCCGTGTCCCACCAGCCCCAGCTTGGCGGGGTGCACGCTAATCTTGCCGGGACCCAGCCGCACTCCCGCCACGATGTCGAGCGCAACACCCAGGTCGAAGGCCAGGTTCAGCACCGACGGCGCCAAGCCCCGTTGGGTATCGGGAGCTCCGGCCACGATGCCCCATGACGCGAGGTGTTCCAGCAGGCCCGAGTAGCGGGTGGCGGAGGTCAGCCAGTCGTGGCCGAAGGCGATGCCGGGCAGGTTGAGTCCGGCTTCGGGGGTGTACACCATCCCCGGTAGGCCGGCAAAGGCGAGGTCACCGCGCAGGACGCGGTGGGGACCACGGCGGCTGAGGGCGGCGAAGAGCTTGCGGGTGCGGGCCACCCGTCGACGTTAGCGGTGACGCTGAGGATGGGTCCAGTGGTCCGACTGCGTCGTCGGGATCGCGCCGTCTCGGCGGCGGCTGCACTACCCTGGTCTGCTATGTGCGGAATTGTCGGCTACGTGGGACAGCGTCCTGCCTGCGAGGTCGTCCTGGACGCGCTGCGCCGGATGGAGTACCGCGGCTACGACTCCTCGGGCATGGCCGTGGTCGACGGTGAGGGCAAGCTCACAGTGCGCCGCCGTGCCGGCCGGCTGGCCAACCTGGAGGCGGCGGTGGCCGACATGGCGCCGTCCGAGCTGACCGGCACCACCGGTTTGGGTCACACCCGCTGGGCAACCCACGGTCGTCCTACCGACCGCAACGCGCACCCGCACCGCGACGCGGCCGGCAGGATCGCCGTCGTCCACAACGGCATCATCGAGAACTTCGCCATGCTGCGCCAGGAGCTGGAGACGGCCGGCGTGGAGTTTGCCAGCGACACCGATACCGAGGTCGCGGTGCACCTGGTGTCGCGGGCGTATCACCAGGGCGACACGGCCGGCGATTTCGTTGCCTCCGTGCTGTCCGTGCTGCGCCGACTGCAGGGCCATTTCACCCTGGTCTTCGCCAACGCCGACGATCCCGGCACCATCGTCGCTGCTCGCCGCTCGACTCCGTTGGTGGTCGGCATCGGCGACGGCGAGATGTTCGTCGGCTCCGACGTGGCCGCGTTCATCGAACACACCCGCCATGCGGTCGAACTCGGCCAGGACCAGGCGGTGGTGATCACCGCGGACGGCTACCGGATCACCGACTTCGACGGCAACCCGGATGATGCGAATGCGAGAGAGTTTCATATCGACTGGGACCTGGCCGCCGCCGAAAAGGGCGGCTACGAGTACTTCATGCTCAAAGAGATCGCCGAACAGCCCACCGCGGTGGCCGACACGCTGCTGGGGCATTTCGTCGGCAACCGGATCGTGCTCGACGAACAACGCTTGAGTGATCAGGAACTGCGCGATATCGACAAGGTGTTCGTGGTCGCCTGCGGCACGGCATATCACTCCGGGCTACTCGCCAAATACGCCATCGAGCACTGGACGCGACTGCCGGTGGAAGTGGAGCTGGCCAGCGAATTCCGGTACCGTGACCCGGTTTTGGACCGCAGCACGCTGGTCGTGGCGGTCTCACAGTCCGGGGAAACCGCCGACACGCTGGAAGCGGTCCGCCACGCCAAGGAGCAGAAGGCCAAGGTGCTGGCCATCTGCAACACCAACGGCTCCCAGATCCCACGGGAGTGCGACGCGGTGTTGTACACCCGCGCGGGCCCGGAGATCGGCGTCGCCTCCACCAAGACGTTCCTGGCGCAGGTCGCCGCCAATTACCTGCTCGGTCTGGCCTTGGCGCAGGCCCGCGGCACCAAATACCCCGACGAGGTCGAGCGCGAGTACCGCGAGCTGGAAGCGATGCCCGACCTGGTGGCCCGGGTCATCTCCGGAGTCAAGCCGGTGGCCGACCTGGCCTACCGGTTCGCGCAGTCGTCGACGGTGCTGTTCCTGGGTCGCCATGTCGGCTACCCGGTGGCGCTGGAAGGCGCGCTCAAACTCAAGGAACTGGCCTACATGCACGCCGAGGGTTTCGCGGCGGGCGAGCTCAAGCACGGTCCGATCGCACTGATCGAAGACGACCTGCCGGTGATCGTCATCATGCCTTCGCCCAAGGGCTCGGCCACACTGCACGCAAAGCTGCTGTCCAATATCCGCGAAATCCAGACCCGCGGCGCGGTGACCATCGTGATCGCCGAGGAGGGCGACGAAACCGTCCGTCCCTACGCCGATCACCTGATCGAAATCCCCGCGGTGTCAACGCTTTTGCAACCGCTGCTGTCGACCATCCCGCTTCAGGTGTTCGCCGCCGCGGTCGCCCAGGCGCGGGGTTACGACGTGGACAAGCCGCGCAACCTTGCCAAGTCCGTCACCGTGGAGTAGCGGACGCACGGCCCGACCCTTCACGCGGCAACGCCGGGCATGCAAAAGTTGACGCGTGACGAATGTATCGGTATCGGCGCGAGTGCGCAGCTGGGCGCTTGCGGTGTGGCATTTCGTCAGCAGCGCGCCATTGACGTACACCTGGCTGTTGGTACTGGCGATCACGACGATCATCCAGAACCAGCTCACCGGGCGGCAGTTGCACACCGTCCTGCTGCACCGGTCGACCAACATTAGGCACCTGGGGCGAGATCCGCTGGAGGTGCTGTTCTCCAGCCTGTTGTGGATCGACGGCCGGAACCTGGAGCCCTACCTTTTGCTGTTCACGCTGTTTCTGGCTCCCGCCGAGCATTGGCTTGGCCAGTTACGTTGGCTCACAGTAGGACTGACCGCTCACATCGGCGCTACTTATTTCAGCGAAGGTTTGCTCTATTTCGCGATCCAAATGCGTGACGCATCCGAACGTCTGGTGCAGGCGCGCGATATCGGGGTCAGCTACTTCCTGGTGGGGGTGATGGCCGTGCTGACCTACCACATCGCCAAGCCCTGGCGGTGGGGCTACCTGGGCGTGCTGTTCGTCATCTTCGGTTTCCCGCTGATCACCATGGACAAGACCGAACTGGACTTCACCGCGATCGGACACTTCACGGCCATCCTGATCGGCCTGGCTTTCTATCCGATGGCTCGAGAACGCCACCGGCCGGCGTGGAATCCGGCGAGGCTCAAGGAGATTTTCCGCAAGCGAGGCTCGCAGGAGGCGCCGGCCCCCCATACCGTCTAAGCCACTCGCACGCATGGAATGCTGACACCGATGCGGCATTACTACTCTGCAGACCAGATCCGGGACGCCGAAGCACCGCTGTTGGCCAACCTGCCCGACGGCGCGCTGATGCGGCGGGCGGCCTACGGACTGACCACCGAGATCATCCGGGAACTGAGCGACCGCACCGGCGGGGTCGCCGGCCGCCGGGTGTGCGCGGTCGTCGGATCCGGCGACAACGGCGGCGACGCGCTGTGGGCAGCCACCTTCCTGCGCCGCCGCGGCGCGTCGGCCCGCGCGGTGCTGCTCAACCCGGAACGCACCCACCGTAAGGCGCTGGCAGCGTTCACCAAAGCCGGCGGTCGCATCGTCGAAACGGTTTCTGCCGCAACCGATCTCGTTATCGACGGGGTGGTGGGCATCTCCGGCTCGGGGCCGCTGCGGCCCGCGGCGGCCGAGGGGTTCGGCGCCGTGCACGACGCCGGGATCCCGGTGGCCGCCGTCGACATCCCCAGCGGCATCGACGTCGCGACCGGGGCGATCACCGGCCCCGCGGTGCGCGCCGCGCTGACCGTCACCTTCGGTGGCCTCAAACCGGTCCACGCGCTGGCCGATTGCGGTCGCGTCGCGCTCGTCGATATCGGGCTCGAGCTGCCCGACACCGATCTGCGGGGGTTTCAGGCCGCCGACGTACTCGCGCGCTGGCCGGTGCCCGGCCCCGACGACGACAAGTACACCCAGGGCGTCACCGGCGTCCTGGCCGGGTCCTCGACGTATCCGGGCGCGGCGGTGCTGTGCACCGGTGCAGCGGTTGCGGCCACCTCGGGGATGGTCCGCTACGCCGGCAGCGCCCACGCCGAGGTGCTCTCCCACTGGCCGGAGGTGATCGCGTCGCCCACCCCGGCGGCGGCCGGACGGGTGCAGGCCTGGGTCGCCGGGCCGGGACTGGGTACCGATAACGCCGGAGCCGCCGCGTTGTGGTTCGCGCTGGAAACCGACCTGCCCGTCCTGGTCGACGCCGACGGGCTGACCATGCTGGCGGCCCACCCGGAGTTGGCGGTCAATCGCCGGGCGCCGACGGTGCTGACGCCGCATGCCGGGGAATTCGCCAGGCTGGCCGGCGCACCGCCGGGCCCCGATCGGGTCGGCGCCTGCCGCAGGCTCGCCGACAACTTCGGCGCCACCGTGCTGCTCAAGGGGAACGTCACCGTTATCGCCGATCCAGGCGGCCCGGTGTACCTGAGCCCGGCCGGACAATCGTGGGCGGCAACCGCCGGTTCCGGTGACGTGCTGTCCGGGATGATCGGTGCCCTGCTGGCCTCAGGGCTTGCACCGGCCGAGGCGGCCGCGGCAGCGGCCTTCGTGCATGCCCGGGCGGCCGGGCTGTCGGCCAGTGATCCAGGGCCGGGCGGCGCGCCGACGTCGGCGTCGCGAATCTTGCACCACATCAGGGCCGCCCTGGCCGCTCTGTAAAGCGCTGTCACAACGAAAGGCCCCGCCGTGCCCCCCAGCGACCCGTCCGTGCCCACGCACTCGATTGCCCCGGCCTACACCGGGCGGATGTTCACCGCTCCCGTCCCGGCACTGCGGCTGCCCGAGGAATCGATGGATCCGGAAGCCGCCTACCAGTTCATCCACGACGAACTCATGCTCGACGGCAGTTCGCGGCTGAACCTGGCCACCTTTGTCACCACCTGGATGGACCCCGAGGCCGGGCAGCTGATGGCCGAGACGTTCGACAAGAACATGATCGACAAAGACGAATACCCGGCGACCGCGGCCATCGAGTCGCGCTGCGTATCGATGGTCGCCGACCTCTTCCACGCCGAGGGGCTGCGCGACGACGACCCGGGCAGCGCCACCGGGGTGTCGACGATCGGCTCCAGTGAGGCGGTAATGCTGGGTGGGCTGGCCATGAAGTGGCGTTGGCGGGAAAAGACCAAGGACTGGAAGGGTCGCACACCCAACCTGGTGATGGGTTCCAACGTGCAGGTGGTGTGGGAGAAGTTCTGCCGTTACTTCGACGTCGAACCCCGTTATCTGCCGATGGAAAAAGGGCGCTACGTCATTACACCCGAGCAGGTCATCGATGCCGTCGACGAGGACACCATCGGTGTGGTGGCGATTTTGGGCACCACCTATACGGGTGAGCTGGAGCCGGTTGCCGAGATCTGCGCGGCGCTGGACGCAGTGGCGGCGGGTGGCGGTGTCGACGTCCCGGTGCACGTCGACGCCGCCAGCGGCGGCTTCGTGGTGCCGTTCCTGCACCCCGACCTGCAGTGGGACTTCCGGCTGCCGCGGGTCGTGTCGATCAACGTCAGCGGCCACAAGTACGGGTTGACCTATCCCGGCGTCGGGTTCGTGGTGTGGCGCGGTCCCGAGTACCTGCCGGAGGACTTGGTGTTCCGGGTCAATTACCTCGGCGGCGACATGCCGACGTTCACACTGAACTTCTCGCGTCCGGGCAACCAGGTCGTCGGCCAGTATTACAACTTCCTGCGGCTGGGCCGCGAGGGTTACACCAAGATCATGCAGGCGCTGTCGCAGACGGCGCGGTGGCTCGGCGAGCAGCTGGAGTGCGCCGAGCATTGCGAGTTGATCTCGGACGGTTCGGCGATTCCGGTGGTCGCCTTCCGGCTCGCTGGGGACCGCGGTTACACCGAGTTCGACCTCTCGCACGAGTTGCGGACATGCGGATGGCAGGTGCCGGCCTACACCATGCCGGACAACGCCACTGACATCTCCGTACTTCGCATTGTGGTGCGGGAAGGGCTGTCCGCCGACCTGGCCCGGGCATTGCATGACGACATCTCTACCGCGGTGCGGACGCTGGACAAGCTCAAGCCCGGCGGGCATTACGACGCCCAACACTTCGCGCACTAGCGCCGACCCGTTGGGAGGCGGGCGGCGTCATGTCACATCCGTCACATTGGCCTCTGCCGGGGACGGTGCGCGTTGTGCCTGCCAACGTAGAGACGGGTGTGACCCATGTGACCAACGCCGCGTAGTTTTCCCGTTCTGGGAGAATGGCTGCGAACCCGACATCCAGACGAGTGGGAGCACGACTTCGTTGGCCGTTACGCCGATATCCCGGACACCGGGCGTCCTGGCCGAGGCCGTGGTCGACCTGGGCGCCGTCGAACACAACGTGCGGGTGTTGCGCGAACACGCCGGGAACGCACAGATCATGGCCGTCGTCAAGGCTGATGGCTACGGCCACGGCGCGACCAGGGTTGCCCGGGCGGCGCTGGCGGCGGGGGCGGCCGAACTCGGTGTCGCCACCGTCGACGAGGCGCTGGCGCTGCGCGCCGACGGCATCACCGCGCCGGTGCTGGCCTGGTTACATCCGCCCGGCATCGATTTCGGGCCTGCGCTGATTGCCGACGTCGAAATCGCGGTCTCGTCGGCACGTCAACTCGACGAACTGCTGGATGCGGCGGCCCGTACCGGCAAGACGGCGACGGTGACCGTCAAGGTCGACACCGGGCTGAACCGCAACGGCGTGGCGCCGGCGCTGTACCCGGACATGCTGGCCAGGTTGCGTCAGGCCGTCGCCGAAAATGCGATCCGGCTGCGGGGGCTGATGTCGCACCTGGTATATGCCGACGCACCGCAACAGCCCATCAACGACGTTCAGGCCCAACGATTCCGGGACATGCTGGCATACGCCCGCGAACAGGGCGTCGGGTTCGAAGTGGCGCACCTGTCGAATTCGTCGGCGACCATGGCCCGTCCTGACCTGACCCTCGATCTGGTGCGGCCGGGCATCGCGGTGTACGGCTTGAGCCCGGTTCCGGAGCTGGGCGAGATGGGCCTGGTGCCGGCGATGACCGTGAAATGCGCTGTAGCCCTAGTCAAATCGGTTCCCGCGGGAGAAGGCGTGTCGTACGGGCACACCTGGATCGCGCCGCGGGACACCACGGTGGCGCTGCTGCCGATCGGCTACGCCGACGGCGTGTTCCGCTCGCTGGGCGGCCGTCTGGAGGTACTGATCAACGGCCGCCGCCGACCTGGGGTCGGCCGGATCTGCATGGACCAGTTCGTCGTCGACCTCGGCCCCGGCCGGATCGACGTGGCCGAAGGCGACGAGGCCATTCTGTTCGGGCCTGGCACCCGCGGCGAGCCCACCGCACAGGACTGGGCCGATCTGGTCGGCACCATCCACTACGAAGTGGTCACCAGCCCGCGCGGGCGGATCACCAGGACCTATCGCGAGGCCGAAAACCGTTGAATCCCAACGAATCCCATAAGAGTTACCAGGGTAGAGCCTGGCTTGCGGGAGGCGCCGGGCTGACCGCGGTCGCCACGATCGTCGGAGCCGCTGCCCGCCGGTCGCTGGCCGAACGCAGCGGCGTCGTCGAAGACCCTTACGCCGACGAGGATTTCGAGCGGCTGGACAGCGAGCGCGGCCACGTGGTGACCACCCCCGACGGGGTGCAGCTGGCGGTGCGCGAGGCCGGGCCGATCGACGCCCCGGTGACCGTGGTGTTCGCACACGGGTTTTGCCTCCGCATGGGCGCCTTCCACTTTCAGCGGATGCGGCTGGGCGAACACTGGGGCTCGCGGGTGCGCATGGTCTTCTATGACCAGCGTGGGCACGGCCAGTCCGGCGAAGCCGCACCCGAGACCTACACACTGACCCAGCTGGGCCAGGACCTGGAAACGGTGCTGCGGGCCACCGCGCCGCGCGGGCCGACTGTGCTGGTCGGTCATTCCATGGGCGGCATGACGGTGTTGTCGCATGCCCGCCAGTTTCCCGAGCACTATGGACGCCGGCGACGGATCGTGGGGGCAGCGGTGATCTCCTCGGCCGCCGAAGGGGTGACGCGCTCACCGCTCGGCGAGTTCCTGAAGAACCCGGCGTTGGAAGCCGTGCGGTTCACCGCGCGCTCCGCGCCGAAGCTGGTACACCGGGGCCGTACCGTGTCCCGGTCGCTGATCGCCCCGATCCTGCGCGCCGCGTCCTTCAGTGACCTGCAGGTCAGCCGGAGCCTGGACGCGTTCTCGCAGCGGATGATGAACGACACCCCGATCGCCACCCTGGTGGAGTTCCTGCAGGCCCTGGAAGTCCACGACGAAACCGCCGGGCTGTGGACGTTGCTGAAGGTCCCGACCCTGATCGCCTGCGGCGACCACGACCTGCTCACCCCGGACGAATACTCGAAGAAGATGGCGGCTTCGCTGCCGCAGTCGGAACTGGTCATCGTCAGCGGGGCAAGTCATCTGGCGCTGCTGGAGAAGCCCGACGCCATCAACGAGGGATTGATTCGGCTGGTCGACCGGGCCACTCCGGGTGCAATGACGTTGCGGTACCGGCAACTGCGAGAACAGTTGAGACGCCGTGGCTGAGCAGCAGAAGCTGGAGCGTGTCGAGGACACCGTCGCCCTGGGAGCCCGGTTGGGTGAGCAGCTGCGGGCCGGCGACGTTGTGGTGCTGTCCGGTCCGCTGGGCGCTGGAAAGACCGTGCTGGCCAAGGGAATTGCCGCAACCTTGGATGTCGAAGGTCCGGTCACCTCGCCAACCTACGTGCTGGCGCGGGTACACCCGGCGCGCCGCCCCGGCCGTCCGGCGATGATTCATGTCGACCTGTACCGCTTGCTGGACCGGCCCGGTGCCGCTCTGCTCGGCGAACTCGACTCCCTGGACCTCGACACCGAACTCGACGACGCGGTGGTGGTGGTCGAGTGGGGTGAGGGCCTGGCCGAACGCCTTTCGCAGCGCCACCTCGACGTCCGGTTGGAGCGAGTCAGCCATTCCGACGTGCGGATCGCGACCTGGCAGTGGGTGTGTTCATGAGCGTCGTCCTTGCCATCGACACCGCGACCCCGGCCGTGACCGCGGGCGTGGTGCGCCTCGATGGCTTTGTCACGGTGGCGCAGCGGGTCACCGTCGACGCCCGAGCACACGCCGAACGGTTGACACCTAACGTGCTGTCCGCACTTGCCGACGGGGGGCTGAGCATGACCGACCTGGACGCCGTGGTGGTCGGCTGCGGGCCTGGACCCTTTACCGGGCTGCGGGTCGGGATGGCGACGGCCGCGGCCTACGGGCACGCGCTGCAGATCCCGGTGTACGGCGTGTGCAGCCTGGACGCCATCGGCGGCCACACCACCGGTGACACGCTGGTCGTCACCGACGCACGCCGGCGCGAGGTGTACTGGGCTCGGTACCGCGACGGGGTCCGCACCGTCGGGCCGGCCGTCAACGCCCCGGCCGACGTCGATCCGGGACCGGCCCGCGCGGTCGCGGGCTCGCCCGAGCACGCGTCGTTGTTCGGCCTGCCACGGTGCGAGCCGGTGTACCCTACGCCGGCCGGGCTGGTCGGCGCGGTGCGCGAATGGAGCGACGACCCGCCGCCGCTGATGCCGCTGTATCTGCGACGCCCGGATGCCAAACCGTTGGCGGCCCGCGCATGACTGCCCACACCGAACCCGTCATCCTTGGTGCGCTGACCCCCGCCGATGCCGGGCGATGCGCCGATCTGGAAGCGCAGCTGTTCGACGGCGACGACCCGTGGCCGGCGGTGGCGTTCGAACGGGAACTGGCCAGTGCGCGCAACCACTATGTAGGTGCGCGCTGCGGCGACGCCCTGGTCGGCTATGCCGGCATTTCCCGGTTGGGTCGCATCCCGCCCTACGAGTACGAGGTGCACACCATCGGGGTGGATCCGGCCTACCAGCGACAGGGCATCGGCCGCCGGCTGCTCAACGACCTGCTCGATTTCGCCGATGGCGGCGTCGTATACCTGGAGGTCCGCACCGACAACGAGGCCGCCCTCGCGCTGTATCGCAGCGTGGGATTCGAGCAGATCGGCCTGCGCCGGCGCTACTACCGGGTCAGCGGCGCCGACGCCTACACGATGCGACGGGAGGCGCGCGAATGACTATCGTGCTGGCCATCGAAACCTCGTGCGACGAAACGGGAGTCGGCATCGCGCGGCTAGACGCTGACGGCACGGTGACATTGCTGGCCGACGAGGTGGCCTCCAGCGTCGACGAGCACGTGCGCTTCGGCGGGGTGGTCCCCGAGATTGCCTCCCGGGCACACCTGGAAGCGCTTGGTCCCGCGATGCGTCGGGCACTGGTGGCGGCCGGTGTGAAACGACCGGACATCATCGCCACCACCATCGGCCCGGGCCTGGCCGGTGCGCTGTTGGTGGGGGTGGCCGCGGCCAAAGCCTATGCGGCGGCGTGGGGAGTGCCGTTCTACGCCGTCAACCACCTGGGCGGGCATCTGGCCGCCGACGTCTACGAACACGGCCCGCTGCCCGAGTGCGTGGCGCTGCTGGTGTCGGGCGGGCACACCCACCTGCTGCAGGTGCGGTCGCTCGGTGAACCGATCGTCGAGCTGGGCAGCACCGTCGACGACGCCGCCGGTGAGGCCTACGACAAGGTGGCACGGCTGCTGGGCCTGGGTTATCCGGGCGGCAAGGTGCTTGACGACCTGGCCCGCACCTGCGGCCGCGAGGCCGCGGAGATCCCCGTGTTCCCGCGCGGCATGACCGGGCCGGCCGATGATCGCTACGCGTTCAGCTTCTCCGGGCTCAAGACCGCGGTAGCCCGCCACCTGGAAAGCCATCCGGACTTCCGGCCCGCCGACGTCGCCGCCGGATTCCAGGAGGCCGTCGCGGACGTGTTGACCAAGAAGGCGGTGCGCGCGGCCACCGACATGGGGGTGTCGACCCTGCTGATCGCGGGCGGGGTGGCCGCCAACTCCCGGCTGCGCGAGCTGGCCACCCAGCGCTGCGCCGAGGCGGGGCTGAGTCTGCGTATCCCCAGGCCCCGGCTGTGCACCGACAACGGCGCCATGATCGCCGCGTTCGCGGCGCACCTGGTTGTCGCGGGGGCGCCGCCGTCACCGCTGGATGCAGCCACCGATCCCGGCCTGCCCGTGGTAACAGGGCAGGTAAGCTAGCCCTTTGCGCGAAATTGCCGTCATGGCTGTGGTTGGTGAGCGGACCACAACCATGGCGGCAATCTCGGTGTCGGCCGCCTCCGCAACGCAAACACGCAGAAGCACCGGGGTGCCCTTGAGTGCTAGCACTCTCATGTATAGAGTGCTAGGTGGCAGTCGGACGACCCCTGTTGCCGGCACCCGCGACGACGGCGCGAGGGCACGGAAGAATGCCGAATCACCTGGTAATTCGGACGGTTCCGGGGCAAGCCCCGGACCGACCGCCAACTCCGGTCCGGGCCTGAACCCGGACCCGACCCAATAGTGGAGGGCTCCAATCGTGGCGAAGGTGAACATCAAGCCACTCGAGGACAAGATTCTCGTGCAGGCCAACGAGGCCGAGACCACGACCGCGTCCGGTCTGGTCATTCCCGACACCGCCAAGGAGAAGCCCCAGGAGGGCACCGTCGTCGCTGTCGGCCCCGGCCGGTGGGACGAGGATGGCGAGAAGCGCATCCCGCTGGACGTCGCCGAAGGCGACACCGTCATCTACAGCAAGTACGGCGGCACTGAGATCAAGTACAACGGCGAGGAATACCTGATCCTGTCGGCACGCGACGTGCTGGCTGTCGTTTCCAAGTAACAGAAACCGTGTTCCGCCCCGGCGATCCCCGTGCTCGGCCACGGGTGATTTCCGGGGCGGCATGCGTAAAGGAGCCTGATGAGCAAGCTGATTGAGTACGACGAAATCGCGCGTCGCGCAATGGAGGCGGGCGCGGACAAGCTCGCCGACACGGTAAGGGTGACGTTGGGCCCGCGTGGTCGGCACGTGGTGTTGGCCAAGTCTTTCGGCGGACCCACTATCACCAACGACGGCGTCACCGTCGCGCGTGAGATCGACCTGGAAGACCCCTTCGAGAACCTGGGCGCCCAGCTGGTGAAATCGGTGGCCACCAAGACCAACGACGTTGCCGGCGACGGCACCACGACCGCCACGGTGCTGGCCCAAGCTCTGCTCAAGGCCGGTTTGCGGCTGGTCGCTGCGGGTGTCAACCCGATCGCACTCGGCGCCGGCATCGGCAAGGCTGCCGACGCGGTGTCCGAAGCGCTGCTCGCGTCGGCCACACCCGTATCGGGCAAGGATGCCATCGCTCAGGTGGCGACGGTGTCCTCGCGCGACGAGCAGATCGGTGAGCTGGTGGGCGAGGCGATGACCAAGGTCGGCGCCGACGGCGTGGTCAGCGTCGAGGAATCCTCGACATTGAGCACCGAGCTGGAATTCACCGAGGGGGTCGGCTTTGATAAGGGCTTCTTGTCGGCGTACTTCGTCACCGACTTCGACTCGCAGGAGGCCGTGCTCGAAGACGCGGTGATCCTGTTGCACCAGGAGAAGATCAGCTCGCTGCCGGACCTGCTGCCGCTGTTGGAGAAGGTTGCCGAAGCCGGCAAGCCGCTGGTGATCATCGCCGAGGACGTCGAGGGCGAGGCGCTGGCGACGCTGGTCGTCAACTCCATCCGCAAGACGCTGCGAGCGGTCGCGGTGAAGTCGCCGTACTTCGGCGACCGGCGCAAGGCGTTCCTGCAGGACCTGGCGGCGGTGACGGGCGCCGAGGTGGTCAACCCCGACGCCGGCCTGGTGCTGCGGGAAGTGGGCCTGGAGGTGTTGGGCTCGGCCCGTCGGGTGGTGGTCAGCAAGGACGAGACCATCATCGTCGACGGCGGCGGCGCTCCGGAAGCGGTTGCGGCCCGGGTCAATCTGCTGCGCGGCGAGATCGAGCGAAGCGACTCCGACTGGGATCGCGAGAAGTTGGGTGAGCGGCTGGCCAAGTTGGCCGGCGGGGTCGCCGTCATCAAGGTGGGTGCCGCCACCGAGACCGAGCTCAAAGAACGCAAGGAAAGCGTCGAGGACGCGGTCGCTGCCGCCAAGGCTGCGGTCGAGGAGGGCATCGTCCCCGGGGGCGGCTCCGCGCTGATTCAGGCCCGCCAGGCGCTGAAGGATCTGCGCGCGTCACTGTCGGGCGATGAGGCGCTCGGCGTCGACGTGTTCTCCGAGGCCCTCGCCGCACCGCTGTACTGGATCGCCACCAATGCCGGGCTGGACGGCGCGGTCGCGGTCAGCAAGGTCAGCGAGCTGCCCGCCGGACACGGCCTCAACGCCAGCACGCTGACCTATGGCGACCTGGCCGCCGACGGTGTCGTCGACCCGGTCAAGGTGACCAGATCCGCGGTGCTCAACGCCGCATCGGTGGCCAGGATGGTGCTCACCACCGAGACGGCGGTGGTCGAGAAGCCCGCCAATGCGGACGAGCACGACCATCACGGTCATGGTCACGGCCATCACCACCATCACTAGGTAAGCGGTGACGAAACACCCCGGCCCCGGCGGCCGGGGTGTTTCGTGTCTCCGCCGGTCACGGGGATTTAGGCTTAGTCTCCCGGCATGGACCGTATCTGGCAGTGGGCGTGGGATCAGTACAGAGCGAGGTACTCGTGGGCGATCTTCGCGATCAGTGTTCTCGTGGCGCTACCGATCTGGCTTGTGTCGTCGATAATCCTTACGGCTTACGAGCATTCCGATCATTATTTCGAGACGGCTGCAGTGACGGTTGTCGCCGTGCCGGTGGCTGTGTACGCCACTGTTCTTCCTGGCCTAGGCCGAATCCGCTCCGTCGAGCAGTGGGCGGCGGGCCAGAAGGTCGATCCGGCGACAGCCCTGGAAAACACCTATGCGTACGCTCGCGAGGCGGTTCTCCGAGGCGTGGTTGTCACCGCTGTTTGGGCTGCCGTGCTTTCTGTCGTTGTCGGTGCGATCGCGGGGGCGACCTGTTCGCAGCTTGTCCAGTACGGCATATGGGGTGCCGTCCTCGGAACTGCCACCCAGGCCGCAAGCCACAGCTTCGTGGAAGCATCGCTTCGGCCATCGCGAGTCGCACTCACTGGTGATACGGGGATCGGTGATTCCCTGCCCCGCTCACGTCCGACTTTTGCAGCGTGGTCCAGCGTATTCATGGTCAGCGTCGCGTTTGTGTTCGCGCTCGCGGGCGCGATGCTGGGGGCAGTGTTTCATCGGGTCAGTGAGGTTCCCTTATTCGCCGTCGTGATCGCCTGTGGATTGGCGTTTGGCATGGGGGTACCGATCACGCTCGCCTCCGCGTTTTCACCCTCCTTGCAAACCGTTCGCGACCTCGCCGAAGGAACTGAACGTGTGGCGGCGGGTGTTTACAGCCAACGCCTGCCTGTGGCTCAAGACGATGACCTCGGTGCGCTCGCAGCATCGTTTAATCGCATGCAGGCGGGTTTGGCTGAGCGGCGACGCCTGCAGGCGGCGTTTGGAACCTATGTCGACCCGGCCCTCGCAGCACGGCTGCTTGAGCAGGGTAATGATGTGTTCACCGGGGAGCGCCGTGAGGCGACGGTGATGTTCGTTGACATCCGCGACTTCACGCCGTTCGCCGAGGCACACAGCGCTGAGGAAACCGTTGCCCGCCTCAACGCGTTGTTCGAGATCGTCGTGCCTGCCGTCGTCGAGGCTGGTGGCCACGTGAACAAGTTCCTCGGCGACGGCGCTCTGGGCGTCTTCGGCGCTCCGAGCGATCTCCCGAATCACGCGGACGCCGCAGTGGGCGCAGCGGCATCGATCAGCCGCCTTGTCGCCGAGCGATTCGGCGGGGAGCTTCGCGTCGGCATCGGGATAAACACTGGTGTAGTGATCGCCGGAACCATTGGCGGCGGCGGCAAACTCGAATTCACCCTCATCGGTGACGCCGTCAATGTGGCGGCCCGCGTCGAGCAACTCACCAAAACCACCGGCAACACTATCCTTCTCACCCAGCAGACCGTCGACGCATTGGTTTCCCGACCGCCGGGACTTACCGACCGGGGTGCACATGCGCTGAAGGGCAAGTCAGCCCCCACAGAGGTTTTCGGCCTCGACCCAGCGGTCACACCCTCGCATCGCCTCGGCTGAATGGCGAACGCTCGCCAGCCGGCGGATGCCAAAGACGACGGCCACGGTCATCGCCCCGTTGGGCTCACTGCGACACCGGCTGAATGGATACGAGCCAGAACCAGCCAGGGTGATCGTCGTAGGGCGTGAACCGGACAACCAGCACGCCGGGAGGAAACCGGCTGGCGAAGTCATTGAGGGTCCTGGGTAGCAGGTATACGGCCTTGGCGTCGTTGTACCAACTGGGATTGGACGGGTCGACGCTGAGGTTGCCGATGCGTTCAATCTCGGCGTCCCAGCGTTGCACCGGGTCTGGCGGTGTACCTCCGAATCCCGCCGACTTCAGGTACGCATCCGTTGGTCCGGTAAGGGTAATTGCCGCCCCGCCACCGACTGGCGCGCCGGTAATTGTTCCATCGGTGACATCGGCTGTCACCGACTTCAGCCGCGCCGTGCAGACGTTTTCGACGACGTTAGGCGGAACGCACAAATCGGGCAGCGGGGCGCCGTGAGCCTCGGCGACATTCACAAGGGCCGTAAAAGACAGGACGGCTATGGCTCCAATGGTGGTCATCCGACGGCTGCATTTTTTCGGCATCGGTATGTCCCTCTCTCGGAAGGCGCCGACCGCCTGGGGCCGTTCGGCAGTGAACTCTATCCCGACCGGTTCATCACCGGAGGTAACTGCTGAGAATCGAGGCAAGCGGGGGCCGATGTTGGGCGTGCATCCTCGGTCGAGTTCGCGAAGTGCACGATGGCGCTGCGGTGATTGTCGAGCAACCCCCGAACAGACCAGGCACGCCTGGACGTCGCGGGAACAGCCGAAAACAACCAGCCCTCAAGCTGATTGGCGCTGCATGACCCATTACGGGTCAACTCTTAGGTGTGGCCGTGGTGGACGAGCTGGCCGCAGGCGCGATCACACCGCAGGCCACCCGCTTACCCGAATCACCGGTGGCGAGTGTCTCTTCGTCCGGGCCCGGTGTGCCGTTCTTCTGGGTGTAGCGGGCGGGAGGGATATTGCCGAAGTTACCCGGGTCCTGGTGAATGATCAGCGCGGTGCCCGAGCCGTTTCGCAGGTCCGCCGCGGTAAATGAGTTCGAGGTGGTGACGAGTTCGCCGCGCCGTCGGAGCGCACCTCCAAGGAAGTCAGGTCGCCGCTGGCGGGATGACCGGTGTGACCCGGCGCCTGGTGGTGGCTCCCGGCGGAGTTGAAGTCGCCGGATGCGCCTCCCGTCGGTGCCACGGAATTGGCCTCGCATTTACCCACCGAGTGGATGTGGAGCCCGTGGAAACCGGGCGTGAGGATCTGGTTGGGGACCGTTTCTACGGTCATCGTCACGAAGCCGTTGGCGAAATCGAAGGTGGCGTTGCCCACCGGAGTTCCGTCGGCGCTCTTCAACTGCGAGGTCATCCGCTCGGTGCCGGGCGGCGGGGCGGTGAGCGGCGACGTATTGGGCTGGTGGTGTTCTGGTTGGTGCACGCAGCTATCGGTGCGATGGCCGCGGTAAGCACCGCGGCCGCACCGGCCGCAGGTCTTTTCAAGCCCGTCATGGCCTGCGCTTACCCGGATCAGCCGACGCCAAACCGCGGCCTCGGCGGTAAGCGGTCAATACCCCGGATACTTGCGCCAGATGCGCTGGGCGTCGTCGTCAAAGCTGTGCTCGGACAGATGCCAGGCCGCATAGTCGTAGAGGTCGTCGGCGATCTCGCTGATGACGTCGCGAAGTTCCAGCGGATCCAGCCATTCGCTGGAAATGGCGCCCACGCCGAGCGCTGCGCCGAGGAGGTTGCCGGCAATCGAGCCCGTCGAATCCGAGTCGCCGTCGTGATTGACCGCCGGCACAACACCGTCGGCGAATGACTCTGCTACCAGCGCGCAGTACAACCCGATGGCCAGCGCCTCCTCGGCGACCCACCCTTGCCCCAACCCGGCAATGGCCTCATGGGCCTGATGGCGAGGCCCACCGCGACGTGCCGCGGCCTCGGCCGCCTCGACCGCGGTGAGGGTTTCGTGATGGTCAGCGAACTCGATGAGGATGCGTTTGGCCTCCGGCAGCGCTTCCGTCAGCGGTATTCCAAGGACCAGCTGGTAGATGAGTGCCGAGAAGACCCCGGCCGACAACGAACCCGTGGGGTGACCGTGTGTCAGGGCCGCAAGTTCGGTACCGATCCGGAACGCCAGCCGCAGGGTGGCCTCGGGCCGGCGCGCGACAAACAGCCCCACCGGCGCCACCCGCATGACACCGCCACAGCCCTTGCTGTTGTTGTCCGCGGCCTCGCCGAGGTGGCGCATGCTGCGAAGCGCCGAAACGCAGGTAGTGCCCGGCGCGCGCTGGCTGTGCAGCCGGCGCTGCTGATAGAGCCAGCCCGGCTGGCCTTCACCGAACGGCTCGCCGATCCCGACTCGGTGCATGGGAGTTTCACTCTGGGTGCGCAGCCACCGCAGATAGGCGTTGGCCGTGACCCCGGTGTACGTCGATACGCCCTTCATGCGTCCGCGGACCCAGTACCGCAGCAGCCCTTCGGCGGTGAACAGGGTCATTTGGGTGTCGTCGGTGACCAGGCCGACGCCGCCGTAGGCGGGTGCATACGCGGTGATCCCCCCCGGGCCGAACTGGGCCAGGATCTGCTCGCGGGGGTGGAATTCGACCGGCGCGCCCAATGCGTCGCCCACCGCCCCGCCGAGCAGGCAACCGACGAAGCGTTCACGGTCGTTGACAGTCATGCTCGCCGACGCTAACGGAGCCGGCCGCACCCCGCCGGTCAATCCGGCGGGGCCCGGCCCCACCAGCCGTTATGCGCTCTGATCTGCTCGATTCCGTGGCAGCAGCACCCAGACGGCGACTGCCGCGGCCAGCGGGATCAGGGCCATGGCCAGGCTGGTGGTGCGCAATGCCGAGGCAATGAGCTCCTGGGTGTCTGCCAAAACCCGATGTGCCAACTCCGGGTTGAGGGCCGCGAGGCTGCCGAGGTGGCCGCCGCCGTTCGAGCGCGATGCCTCCAACGCGTTGGCGGCCTGAGCGGGAGAGATACCCAAGCCGGCGAACCGCTGCCGGGCCCGTGCGGCATAGAACGTGGTGGTCAGCAGGGTAACCACGGTGGGGCCCAGGGAGTAGAAGGATTGGCCGGCCCCTGGTTTGACCGCCGACACCGATCCCTCCAGCCCCGGCGGGGCATAGCTCATCATGATGCTGGCCTGCGGGGGCTCGACCATGGCAACCCCGACGCTGAGCGTCACCACCCCCAAGCCGATCACCGGGAGGGATGTGCTCACCCCGAAGGTGGCGAACATGCAGCTGGCCAGGGTGAGCAGTCCCAGACCCCACAGCATGGTGGTACGCGCCGACGTCCGCATCATCATGCGACCGCCCAGGACGGCCGCGGGTGCTTGCACCGCGGCGGCCAGCACCAGCAGCAGGCCCAGCACGGTCGGTGAGAACCCGCGGACCACGGTGGTGTAGTAGCCCAGCAGGAGCACCCGGCCGGCCAGCAGGAAGTTGAAGGCCAATCCGGTGATGACCGCGGCGTTGAAGGGGCCGGCCCGGAAGATCCGCAGGTCCAGCGCCGGTTGGTCGGTGTGCTGCTCCCACCAGACGAAGAAGACTCCGCCGGCCAACCCGATCAGCAGCGGCGGCACGGCCGCGCCGGGGCCATGAGCGAGGCGGGACAGTCCGTAGACCAGGCTGACCATCATGAGCCCGGCTGCGCCGATGCCGGGGTAGTCGATCCGGCGGCCCCGGATGCGGAACGTTTCGGGGACGAACCGCAACGTGATCGGAATGGTGATCAGCGCCGCGGCCGGGGCGACGACCAACGCCCAGCGCCACCCCAGCGACTCGACCAGGATGTCGCCGATCAGTGGTAGCGGCGCCCCTACCAGGAATGCCGTTCCGAGGAAGAGGCTGATGGCCTTGCCTCGCTGCGCGGGCGGGAAGGTGGCGTTGATGATTGCCAGGGAGAGCCCCAGCAGAAAGGCGAAACCCGCACCCGTCAGCGCACGGGTGATCATCAGGATCACCGCGTTGGGCGAGAGCGCAGCAAGCAGACCGCTGACGATCACGCCGGCCAGGCCCAGCAGATACATCCGGCGTTTGCCGTAGATGTCGCCCAGCGTGCCGGCGCCGAGGATGGTCGCGGCCAGAGTCAGCGTGGCCAGACTTGCGGTGAATCCGGCGGCGGCGGTACTCATATGCAGGCCCTCGCGCACCGGCACCAGGCTGCTGGAGAAGATGGCCGGGTCGGCACCGGTGATGGCGAAGCCCAGACCCATGGCCAGCACGGTCATCCATTGGGCGAACGTCAGCTTGTCCTGGGCCGACCGGGTTTGCGTGTCGGGCGCGGTCATGGGGTTCCTCCGTTATTGCGTGTGGGGTGGGTCGGGTTAACCGGCGGCGGGCGAGCCGACGATCACGAAGCGCTGCGCAAGGCCGTATCGGGATGCGCTGGCGCCGCTCGTGTTGGCGGCTCTGCCGGCCGCCGGCAGACCGCCCAGCATGGGGGCCGCCGCATCCGGTGCAATCTGGGACGTGGACGCCAGCCCGGTGTTCGGCAATGCCGTGGCGGCGTGGCTGATGTTCGGGGCTGCGGCGCCCCAACTGTGTGGTACCGACAATGCCCCGATCGAACCGGCCCGGCCCATACCCGCCGACACCATCCCGGCCCGGCCCAGACCCGGCATTTTGATCGGAAAGCTGGTGGCCGCCTGCGCCAGCGGTCCCGCGGCCTGTGCGGCGGCCTGCCCAATCGACAGGAACGACCTCAGGACCGACGTGATGGACATCGTCGCCGACGTACTGCCCATGACGACCTCGACGGGGGTCAGCATCCCTTCTTCCACCGTGACCACCCCGGCGATCAACGGACGGGTGGCGAACCACTTCAGCAACGGCGGCACGGTGCTGATCAACTGTGACAACTTCACCGCGTTGCTGGCGGCCACGTGACCGGCCGTCCGGCCGGCCACGTGGGCGACCTCCGGCGCTACGGCGAACGGGGTCAATCGGGTTGCGGCCGCCGCGGCGGCGGCATAGCCGTACATCGCGGCGGCGTCTTGGGCCCACATCGTGGCGTAGTGGGCCTCGGTGGCCGCGATCGCCGGCGTGTTCTGGCCCAGGACGTTGGTCGCCACCAGCGCCATCAGCAGCGCGCGGTTGGCCGCGATCTCCGCCGGCGGCACGGTCATCGCGAACGCCGCATGGTAGGCGGCCGCGGCTGCGGTGGCCTGCCCGGCGGTCGCCTCGGCCTGCCCTGCCGTGACGTTCAGCCACGCCAGGTAGGGGGCGGTCGCGGTCGCCATCGCCACCGATGCCGCACCTTGCCATGGCCCGCCAACCAGCCCCGAGATCACCGACCAGCACCGAGCGGCGGTGGAGTACAACTCGGCAGACAGCCCGTCCCAGGCCGCCGCCGCAGCCAGCAGCGGCCCGGAACCGACCCCGGCATACATGCGCGCGGAGTTGATCTCCGGCGGCAAAGCTGCGTAGTCCATCGCGGCCCCCGATCAGCCGAACGCAGCGGTGTTGGCGGCTTCGGCGGCGCCGTACGAGGCGGCGCTGGTGCCCAACGCGGTCACCAACTGGTCGTGAATGGCCGCGGCGTGGGCGCTGATCTCCTGGTACAGGACGGCGTGCGCGGCGAACTGAGCGGCGATCAGTGCCGAAACCTCGTCGGCAGCGGGTGGCACCACCGCGGTGGTCGTGGCTGTCGCGGCCGCGTTGTGCGCGTTCATCGCCGAGCCGATACCCAGCAAATCGGCTGCTGCGGCCACCAGCGCCGGTGGCTGAGTGGTCACGAAAGACATGCGCTTACCTCCCTCTGAGTTGACCTGTGAGCTGGTCCCTGAACTGGCCGGGTACTGGCCACGTGCTCTCTATGATCGAGACCACAGCACCGCCGCCCAAGGGCGAAATGACCCAACCCACCTCGATGGATGGTGCAAAAGTGTGCGCACACCGCACGAGCGGCGCCGACGTGGTCGCCGCCCGCGGATGCCGCGGCCTGTGCCCACGCCCTGCGGTGTCTGGTCCGGTTGCGGGAATTCTCGGACTTCGTTGTCACCCTCGATGCGGCCTATCCGGCCGCGGCCACCAATCCCGTTGCACCGCTGTGCGATTCATTACAGTTACATCGCCCACCGCGCGGCGCTAGGGTGATTTCCGGTTCTTACCGGAATCCGTGTCACTACCCAGGTCTCATGGCAAAGACCCCGAATACGTCGGCTTGCTGAGCACTATCGGCCCCGCCCGAGTGCCGGTCCCGGCAGTGTCGGCCCCACGTTGTTCCGCGGTGTGCCCTGCCGGCAACGCGTCCCCGCACCCGCACTGCGGCGTCGTGGCTGTGCGGCCAAGCTTGGCGCGCAACTTCGACAAGGTGAATCGATGGTTCTCGCCGTCGTAATAGAACCGCACCGGTCGGAACAGCAAATACACCAGCAGCAAAATGGCCATCGTCAGCAGCGCCGTCCAACTCTTGACGCCATGCGCCGTTGTCGTCCTGGTATACCGCGTGATGTACCGGTAAAAGTCAAGCACCGGGGCTTCCAACCGCCGGCCTGATATGCCTGCGACCATTGTCGGTTCGTACGCAATCTTCAAATCGTTCTTGAACAAGGTCAGGGCGAGGTCGATATCTTCGTGCAGTAGATCTTCGGGATCCCGATGGGCCAGCTGACGGATCGCTCGCCACGCCGAGTTCCGGATTGCCATATTGGCGCCTAGCAGAAACCGCTGATCTGTTGAGTGCCTCTCCAGATAGCTGCGAATCCGGTGGTCTCCCCAGAAACCGAACCTTCGCAAAGGCATGTCGTGATAGAAAACCGGACCGGTCGCCGCGGCCACGGCCGGGTTGGTGAATCGGCGGCGAAGTGTCTCGACCCAGTCGGCGGCGATGATGGTATCGGCATCGATGCGGCCGATGACATCACTGCGCGCATGGTCGAATCCATGGTTGCGGGTCGGAATGAGCCCTTGATGCGCATTCTGTTCGAGCACCCGGATGTTGAGCTGCCGGTGGTGTTTTTGATATCGGCGCACCACCGCCAGGGTATCGTCGGTTGATTTGTTGTTGACCACGATGATCTCGTCGGGCGCGGATGTCTGGGCAATGCATGATTCCAGGCATCGGCCGATAATACGGCCCTCATTATAGGCAGGGATAACTATTGCCACGGACGGCCGCGGCGACACGACGGGGGGCCGGATTTCCGCGACATGCGCGGGTCGGACGGCGGACAGCTGTCCGCCGTCCCAGTCATCCCGTCCGCGCGTCAATACCAACTGTGCAGCGCTCACGACATCTTCCTAACCTATAGCGATCTTGCCGAGATCGAGAAAATTGCTGGTCGCCTCCAAAAACTGGTCGTTTTCGTGTGGCAATCCGGCGGAAACGCGCAGATAGTGTGACAAGCCCACGTCGCCGAGAAAGATGCCCGCGTTTGCATAGGCTTCCCAGACCGCATGCGCATCACCCAATTTCCCCAGGAGAAAGAAGCTGGTGTCGCTGTGGGGAATATCGAATCCGGCCATCCGGAGTGCGGTGACCATCCGGTCACGTTCCAGCAGAAGCTCGGGAACTTTAGCCAGGATCTCGTCGGCGCGATCAATGATCACCGCTGCCGCGGCTTGCGTCATCGATGACACGTGGTACGGAAGTCGCGTCGCGAGCAGCGTATTAATAATGTTCGGGGCAGCGATCATGTAGCCTAATTTGCCGCCGGCGAACGTGAACGCCTGGCTCAGGGTCCGGCAGATCACAACCTTGTCCGGGTACCGGTGTATGAGCTGGACCGCACTGTCTTTGGTCGACATTTCGATGAAGGCCTCGTCGATGACAAGTATTCCGGACCGTAGCCGGGACAGCACTTCCTCGAACATATCCATGCTGAAGCTGTCGCCCGTGGGATTGTTTGGATTCGCGATCACCACGACATCGGGCTGGCATCTTTCTATGGCGGTGAGGGCAGCGTCTATGTCGCGCTGCGGAAAATCGCGGGACGGCACGCTCCGCCATTGGGCGCCGACCCCTTCCGCGATCACCGGGAAATATCTGTACGACGGTTCCAAACCCAGTACGGTTCCGCTCGGCCCCGCGAACGCGCGAAAGATCTGCTGCAGTATTTCGTTGCAGCCATTGGCAACCCAGATGTTTTCGGCCGACACTGCGCTACGCACATGATTGGAGATGTATTCGGCCAATTTCGTTCGCAACACGGTCGCGTTACTGTCGGGATAGGTGTTGATGGCTGCGATTTGGCCTCGGACCGCTTCGATGACCGCGTTCTGGATGTGTGGTGCCAACGCGTACGGGTTGACCGGACAGTGCAAGCCGATCCCGCCATATCCGAGTAAGCCCGGAACGGGCCGTCTGAGTATGTGAATTCGGTCCGGTGATGTCGTCGTACCGCCGGGAATGTGCAGCGGAAGTGATGTGGTTTTCATATTTCCCCATTGGGTTACTCGGCGGCGATCGGAAAGACCTCGATGGCGGAGCGGCCACCATCACACAATGCGCGCTCATCGCCGTGCCCGTGCCCGGCAAGTTGCTCACCACCGCCGCAGACGGCTATGGCTGCCGACGATCTGTGATCCATCATCGTTATCGGGCCGTTGCCGTCCAAGGGCTAAACCTCCCAATCGGGTCGGCAAATGGTGCAAAAGTGTGCACACGGGTCTAGGGTGAGTGGGTGGTATGGCAAAGTCCGTCGCCGCAGGTATGCGAGATGATTCGGCAGGGAGCGCGGATTGTCCTCAACGCTCCCCCCGAGTGGTTTGACGAATACGACCGGCAAACCATGGCGGCCAACCCGTCCATAGCCGTCGATCCCGTCCTGGCAGCGGCCGCCCGACGGAGCATTCGGTCCAGCCTGATGCATTGGGCCGCAGCCAATGTCAGCAACCCGGGCGCTCCGGTGCCGCCCAATGTGGGCCCCGAGCCACTGAGCATCGCCCGGGACATGGCGCGCCGCGGCCTGGAGCCGTTCACTTTCCGTCCGGCACTGACCGTGGGCTGGCGGCTCTGGATGGATATCGGCTTCCAGCTCGCCTCCGACCCCGACGAGCTGCGCGAGCTGCTCGATGTGTCCTTTCGGTCCATCAGCAACTTCATCGACGCCACGGCTGCCGGCATCGCCGCCCGGGTGCAACAGGAACGTGACGAATTGGCCCGCGGCACTCATGCCGAGCGCCGCGAAGTGACCGCCCTGATTCTCGACGGCGCCCCGATCAGCCGCCAGCGTGCCGAAGCGCGACTTGGCTACGCCCTCAACCGCGCCCACATCGGCGCGGTCATCTGGAGCGACGAACCCGACGGCGACCTCAGCCAGCTTGACCGCGTCGCTGACGCCTTCGGCGACGCCGCCGGTTTCGCGCGGCCACTGACCGTGATCGCGAGTGCGGCCACCCGATGGGTGTGGGTGCCCGAGTCCGCCCTCGATGTCGAGCTGGTTCGCCGGGCGGTCGAGGGCACTCCCGGCGCGCGAATCGCCATCGGCACGATCGCGAAGGGAATCGAGGGCTTCCGGCGCAGCCACCTCGAGGCGCTCACCACCCAGCGCATGGTGGCCGGGCTGCAATCCCACCAGCGGGTGGCGTTTTTCGCCGATGTCCAGTTGATCGCATTGATCACTCAAAACCGGGAAGCCGCAGAGGAATTCATCAAGAACACGCTGGGCGACTTCGAGTCGGCCGGGCCCGAGCTGCACAAGACGGTGCTGACGTACATCAACGAGCAGTGCAGCGTCGGGCGCACCACGAAACTTCTTTACACACACCGCAACACGCTGCTGCGTCGACTCGAGCGCGCTGAGCAACTCCTGCCTCGACCCCTGGAGCACAGCAGCGTTCACGTCGCCGTCGCACTCGAGCTCCTGCAATGGCGCGGCAAGCCAACCACCTAAGCTGCGTCGGGCGGTGGTGCCGGTCAATGTTGCTTATCTGGCGGATTCGGATCGGTGGCCACGGCGGTGCGGTGGATCGCTTCGACTGGTGAGCGGATTCGGGCTGGCGGCGGCGCGGTGCGCACTATCGGACAATTGGTCTATAGAATATCGACGGCATTGAAAGAAACGAATGGCGTCTCGCCTTTTGACTGACGGGCATGGTTTTTGTAGATTGCCGACAGCAATTTGTTCGCAGGCAAGTGATTCCGCAGCTCATTTTGCGAAGGAAGATCCTGCAATAGCTCGTCGAGCGTCTGTCTCCTGGCGTATTCATTCTGACCCATATATAGCTCGGCCTCATGTCCTTTCAGATCCATTTCCCCAAATTGAATCTTCTCAAATGCTTTGCCGCCGATGAGATTTGAATTTCGGAAGATGTAAATGTCAAAATGGTTTGCGCCGCCCGTATCATAGTGAGACAGACCTTGCTGCTTTGATTGCTGCGATTGGTACGAGTGAATTTGCACTGACGCCAACGGCCCGACATGTATGTTGATATATTCGTGCCGCAATCGTCCATTTGACTTGTATGTGTCGTCGGGCAGGATCGGCCAGGCACGCTGTGAAAATCCTGTCTGGATCAGTGATAACTGCGCAGTCGTCAATATTTTTCCGTGCTTCATCGCCTGCAACTGAGAATAGCTGTCAACTTCGCCAAATTCATGCAGTTTCTGATCGTGCATGTAGTCGCTGAACGCGGCGGCCGTCGCTTTCCCAAAGAAGCGCTCGTAGGTATCTTCAGTGATGGCTGTATGCTGATCGCCAGGACGAATGTACTGAGAAAACAACGTTATTGTATCAGGGGTTTTGCTGCTCGCCTGGCTGCTTAATCTAAGCAGGAGCGTCAGCAGGTCCACAAAATGATATCCAGAATGCATCAGTTTGCCATAACCATACTTATATGGGTGATTTTCGCGGTGCACAAATTCGTCCGGCATGTTCCACATACCATCGGAGTGATGGATAGAAATATACGTAATGGGAACGTCGTACTCTTTTATTAGAGACTCCAGGACGTCAAAGACCTTTCGGTAACCAGCGTGGTTCCGACGCTGACTTTGCACCAAAACCCGTGAGTTTGGATGCTGGTCTGTCATCTCTGCCAAACGAGCAACATCGTTATAAATATTTTCCGCTGCCTCGATTGACGTCACCAGGCCAACTGGAGCTGTAACCGGCTTGTCGGTCATTACGTGAATACCACGCTTTATGCACTCCTCGATATATACTTTATGCGCTTTGGGTTCGGTTGCGATAAGGGCCTTGTTGATTTTGTGTTCTTTAAGACTGGCGGCCGCCAGCGGATCAATCGTTCCCGATCTGAGCTGAGTGTCTGCATCCAAGAATTCGACTCGCTTGGGTTGGATTTTCTGCTTTTCCAGGAATGCTGCAGCGGTTTCTTGCTGCGTCTTTAGCTCAACCAGCAGCTCAAAGCTTGCCGATGGATCGCCCTGGAAATATTCCGACAGATACGGGTAATACACCTTTCTAGCATGCGGTCCCAATCCGATCAGTGCGACTCGGTTGTTCATCGATCCTCCAACGTCAATAATTCCTATAACCCGAGCAATGCCGCGGTCACGCTTGGTCGGCGCAGACACGCCATCATCAAGCTTTCCGATCTACGATTGCGGTACTAGATCTGACCGGTCCACGAATTTCGCCAATTTGGCACAGCGAACCGATGCTGCCGGGCGGTCCCAGCAGCTCCGAATGGGGGGCCATATGGTCGGTAGCGCTCACCGTGTGCCGGAGGTCCACCCGGTCCGCCCGGCCCATGCCATCCGCCGCGTCCACATTGGTGTCGTGAGTATGGCGAAATTCACCACGCATTGGTGTAGCTCGTTGGTCCGGATTCAGTTGGTGCCCAATCCACGTCGGCCCGGCTGATCCTGGTGCGGCTCATCGTTGACAGGCTTGCGTCGTTATCTGTTGTGGTCGGCATCAATTCGTGTGGGTGGACGGCAGAAACGTCCCGTAGGCCGCAGACTGTCCGAGATCGGTTGCATACCCTGATGTTTGGGTGTAGGCGGTGCGGCCGTTGATGAGGACGGCGTGTACGGCATCGTCGTTGCGGTTGACCACGCGGTCCAGCCCGAAGGCGTCGGGGGCGGGCGCCTCGGAGACCTCGAAGACCTGGTCGGTGAGCCCGTCTGGGTCGACCACCACCACGTCCGCGCGTGCGCCGATGCGCAGCCGGCCGGCCTCGACACCCCACCAGTCGGCCAGATCCGAGGTCAGTTTGCGCACCATCTCACCGACGGTGATCTTGGGGCGCGGCGACTGTTCGGCCCGCTTGGCCATCGTCAGGGCGCGCAGCCCGAAGTTGTAGTTCGCCAGGCTGCGCAGGTGCGCGCCGGAATCGGCGAATCCAATATGGGTCCCGGGGCTTGCCAGCAAGTCGAGCACGATTTCGGGGCGGTGGTTGCCCACCACGGTGTACCACCGCAACTTGTCCCGCCAGGCGGCGGCCAGATCCAGGAACACCTCGGCGGGGTGCTGTCCGCGCTCGCGGCTGAGGTCTTCGAAGGTGCGGCCTACCACCGAGACATCGGGGCAATCGATGATGACGGCATCGTCGAAACGCCGGTTCCACAGGCCGTTCATCATGAATCCGCCCATGTCCTTGATGAACTGGGCGCGGAACTTCGGGTCGGTCAGCAGCGCGTACTGATCGTCGGCGGTGCGCAGGTTCCGCAGCGTGATGCCGCTGCTGAACTCCTCGAAGGCCGCGAAATCCACGCCGTCGCAGAAGATCGTCATCGGGCCGGGCAGTGCCTGAAATCGCATGTCGCCGTTGAGCACTCGATTGGTCAAGAATGCCAGCAGGCGCGTCACCCGGTGCAGCATGGGGTTGGACTTGAAGTCCATCGCGGTCAGCAGGCTGGTGCGCAGCGGCCGACGGCCGAGGCCGGCCGCGGTCAATGCGAACGCCAGCACGTTCACCTGCGTCTCGGCGTTGGGGGCGCTCTGCAGGATGCGGCCCCGCCGGCGCAACCGCTTGTGCAGCCTGCGGTATTCGCGCCAGCGTGCGAACGTCGACGGCAACGGTTCTGCCCACGCCCGGTCACCGGCCAGCTTGTCGCGACGAGTGGTTATCGTCGACAACCCCAGGAAGCCCTGGTCCAGTGCGTCCTCGAGAATGTGCTCCATTGACGCCATCTGGGTGTCGCTCGGCCGAAAGTGCTTGTCCGTGGCCGCTTCTAGGCCCAGCACTCCGACCCGCAGGTCGCTGTGACCCAGCATGGCCGCGACGTTGGGTCCCAGCGGCTGCTGTTGAAGCCATTTCCGGTATTCGCCCGGTGTGGTCCATGTCTTGCTCTGCTGCAGAATCGTTTTGATGCCCGAATGCGGGATGGCCTCCACCCGGGCGAACAGGTCCGCCGAATCGTCGGCGTCCACGGTGACCATGCTCAACGAACAGTTACCGGTAACCACCGTGGTCACCCCGTGCCGTACCGACTCGGGCAGCCCTGGGGCGGTGACGATTTCGGCGTCGTAGTGCGAGTGAATCTCCAGAAAGCCTGGCATCACCCATTTCCCGTCGGCGTCGATGACTTCGTCGAAGCTGCCCGGATTCAGCGCCTGCGCGGACATGTTGATCACCACGCCGTCGGCGATCGCGACGTCACGCACCGCCCCTGCCGCGCCGCTGCCGTCGAAAACCAGCCCGCGCGAAATCAGGATTCGTGGACCGGGCTTGCCGGCGGCTGCTGTGGTGTTCATTCGGCTAGATCCTTTCGGCCGGACCTCGGCGATACCGCCGGGCGCACTGAGCTGAGGTGCTCGAACTGCTCTTCATGATCGAGGTCGCGGCACCGCCGGCTGAAGGTCACAATGTCCCAATTTGCACGAACGGATGGTGCAAAAGTGTGCACGGCCGGTTAACCGGTTCCCGGCAACCCGCGCCGAACGACCCGAAATCGCGGCGGTTTCCGCGACCGCGGCGCCGACGCCGCGACTGTGGCCTACCCCGCGATCGGGGCTAACCAGATCAGGTAGCCAACATGATCAGCCGGCCGAGGCTCAGCACGCCTGAATTGGCGATCCCGGTGTTGAAGAAGCCCGAGTTGAAACCGCTGAGCATACCGCTGGGGAAGGGGCCCATGACGTCGGTGACACCGGTGTTGAAAAAGCCTGAGGTGACGCCGGTGACAAGCGACCCACCGGAGGCCGAATTGAAAAAGCCCGAAATACCATGACCATCAGCGGCGGTGTTTCCAAGCCCCGAATTGCCGACACCCGTGTTGGAGAATCCCGAGTTGCCGGTGGCGGCGAAGCCGACCGGACCCTGGTCGGTGGCGCTTCCGACGGCGGTGTTCAGATTGCCCGCATTCCAAAAGCCGGTATTGACGTGACCCGAGTTGCCGAAGCCGGTGTTTGTCTCGCCCGAGTTGAAGAAGCCGGTGTTGAGGTTGTTCCCATTCCAGCCGCCGGTATTGATCGAACCCGCGTTCCCAAAGCCGGTGTTGAGCAGGCCCGAGTTCGCAAAGCCGACGTTGCCAGCCCCCGCATTCCCGAAACCGAGGTTGCCGGTACCCGAGTTCGCAAGTCCGAAACTGTTGAGGTGCCCCGGATAGACGGTGTTGGTGCCCGAACTGAAGACGCCGCGTCCAGCATCGGCGCCGACCCCGCACCGGTGAACATCAGCAAAGAATTGATCTCCGGTGGCAACACCATGAAATTGGTCACGATGGTCCCCCTGTCAATATCATGCCGAGTTCTGCGGGCGACCCGGCACCGACGCGGGAGCGAGTAACCCGCCACGCACGCTACGCCGACGCTGACGTCAATATTGGCTTTTCGCCAGAATTCCGGCCGGAGCGATTCGCTGATTTCAGCGGGCGCCAAGACCACCTCGATCGAGCCGCACGATCGGTCCGGCGCTCGGGTGTGCGACCATCGGTTATTTAATATGCTGTGCGGCAACATTTTTCAGAACTCGGCGCAGTCGGTATCGACAACCGAAGTTGCGCGGATTGGTGAATGCCGCACTAAGATGGCTGGCGATCACAAGGAGGTCAACATGATGGGCGGAGCTGACGCCATCTATCTGAACGGTGACATCGTCACGATTGACGATGTGCAGCCAACGGCCGAAGCAGTCGCCATCAAGGACGGTCGCATCGTTGCCGTCGGGGCTCGCGACGACGTTGTACAACAACACCGAGGCCCGCGAACGCGCACCGTCGATCTCGCCGGCAAAACACTGCTACCGGGATTCATCGACCCGCACAGCCACTACATCAATTCGCTCACGGTGGCCAACCAGGTCAATGTGTTCGCGCCACCGGCGGGTCCCGGCGCCGACGTCGACGCCATCGTGGCCGAGCTGAAGAACTTCCGCGACGCGCGCGACATCGGTGAGGGCGAGGTCATCATGGGATACGGCTACGACGAGACGGTCATGCCCGAGGGCCGGACCCTGCATCGAGAAGACCTCGACAAGGACTTCCCGAACAACCCGGTGATGGTCGGGCACGTGTCGTTGCACGGCGCCGTGCTCAATTCCGCGGCCATGGAAAAATACGGCATTTCCGCGAGCACCAGCACGCCGCCGGGCGGGGTGATCGTGCGCAAGGACGGCTCGGACGAACCCGACGGCCTGGTCATGGAAACCGCATTTCTGCCGATCTTTGCCTCGCTGCCCAAACCTACCCGCGAGCAAGAGGTCGAGTGGAGCATCGCCGGCCAAATGCTTTACGCCGCAGCCGGTATCACGACTGCTCACGAGGGAGCGACGCACGCGGCGGACATCGCTGTGATGCAACGGGCGGCCGCCGGCGGCGCCACCCTGATCGACATCGTCGCCTATCCGTTCATTCTCGATCTCGACGCGGTTCTCGAAGACAACCCGCCCGACACATTTGGGACCTACCACAACCGCGTCAAGCTCGGTGGCGTCAAAGTCACTCTCGACGGCTCGCCGCAGGGCCGGACCGCGTTCTTCACCACCCCCTACCTCGTCGACGGACCCGACGGACAGCAGAACTGGACCGGTGAGCTGCCGTTCCCGCAGGAAACCGTCGACGCCTGGTTCAAACGGGTCTACGACCTCGGTGTGCCGTTGAACATCCACGCTAACGGTGACGCGGCCATCGACGTCCTGCTCAAGGCACACGAATACGCCGCTGCCGGCGACCTCGCCAAAGACCGCCACACCACGGTCATCCACTCCCAGTTCGTGCGGCGTGACCAGCTCGACAAGTACGTCGAATACAACCTGATCCCGTCGCTGTTCACCGAGCACGCGTTCTACTTCGGCGACACCCACGTCCGGCTGCGCGGCCGGGAACAGGCGCATTTCCTCAGCCCGATGCGGACAGCGATCGACATGGGCCTGCGCCCGACCAATCACACCGACTTCAACGTCTCGCCCCTCGACCAACTATTCGTGGTGTGGACGGCGGTCAATCGCGTCTCTCGCAGCGGCGAGGTCATCGGCGCCGATCAGCGTGTCACGGCCCTCGAGGCGCTCAAAGCGATCACCATCAACGCCGCGTATCAGTACCGCGAGGAGCAGTCCAAGGGTTCGATCACCGTGGGCAAACTCGCCGACCTGGTGATCCTGGACGGCAACCCACTCAGCGTCGACCCGATGGACATCAAAGACATCGAGGTCGTCGAGACGATCAAAGAGGGGCGCACGATCTATCGCAGACCGGTCGCCGCCGCGTGAGCACCGGTCGAGCTCGAAGAGCGGGCCCGTCACGCCGAGCGGCGGATGCCGCGGCTCCGCCCAATGCCGCCCTTGAGCAGCAGGTCGCGCTCGGATTCGGACAAGCCGCCCCAGACGCCGTAGGGCTCGCCGACGTCCAGCGCGTGGGAGCGGCACTGCTCGATCACCGGGCAGCGGCGGCACATTTCCTTGGCGCGCTGCTCGCGCAGCATGCGGGCGCGGCCGCGCTCGCCGTCGGGATGGAAGAACATCGATGAGTCGACTCCGCGGCACAAACCCTGCAACTGCCAGTTCCAGATGTCGGCGTTGGGCCCAGGTAGCTGCTCCGGCTGTGGCATTGCTCATTCCCTCTCTGCACGGCACATCCAAGTGGAGGTTAGGTTCGCGAACGCGCGAGGTGTGCAACTGATACTTCAGAGGAGTCACCGATGACTACCAGACAACGCTAAACGCTAGGGGGACTGCCGAATTTCCGTCAATAGCCCGCCGGAGCGGCCAAATACGTGTGTGTTGGACGAGAATTAACTCGGTGTTCATCTGCCGCGCATTGGGCGACGGCCAGGCGTGCTATCGAGACCGGTTAGAAATCTCATCTTCGCAGCTCAGCCGGCTGCTGTGAGCAAGCTGTAATTTGCCGTCAGATGGCTGTGAGTAATGTGCACGTAACACAGAAACCACAAACTTTTTACCACTCAAGGTGTGTGAAACCCTAATGTTCGCATCCTCAATCGTCGGCCGCCGCGTCGTGCGGCCTTTTCCTTATTTCACCCGCCACGCCGATTCGCCCACCACGCCGATTCACCCGCCACGCCGATTCACCCACCGGCGGATTTCGCCGGCCGCGGCGACGCCGGCCGCGCGGGTGGCGGTTGGGGCCGGGCCGCGGATCGCGCCGGCATGGGCTGCGGTCATGCCACGACGAGGTGGCAAGTCCGTCGGTGGCTTCAGACTAGGGTGCAGCTATCACCGCGCAGGAATCTCGACACACCTCGTCGACCGATATGGCGATTGATTCGATTGAGTCGCGGTTAGCCGATGCAGCCTTTGGTAGTAGCCCGGGCAGCTGGCCGCTACCGACGGCGACGACGCCACGACAGCTGTGGCTGCGTGCCGTGGCCGCCGGGGGACAAGGTCGCTACGGCTCGGCGTACACCGACCTGGAGTCGCTGCGACGACGCGTTCCGGAGGGCCGCTGGGCGTCGCTGGCGCGCAGCACTCAGGGGTCATTTCTGCGCCAGCTCGGCTGGCACACCCTGGCGCGGGGCTGGGACGGACGCGCCATGGCACTGGCAGAGGCAGATCCGCAGGCCCGCGCTGATGCGCTGATCGGACTGGCGGCCGACGCTCTGGGCGTCGGCCGCTTCGCGGTCTCGGCGACGTTGTTGACGCGTGCGGACGCGGTGCTCGATGCGGCCGGGTTGCCGCCCGACGTGGCGAACCGGCTGGCGGTACGCCGTGGCTGGGTGGCCGCGGAGTTGGCGATGGCCTCAGGTGAGGCGGCAACCGCCGTCGACCACGCGCAGCAAGCGGTCGAGTCGGCGCGGTCCGGCGGGTCGGCCAGACACCAGGTCAAAAGTGAGGTGGTGCTGGCGGCGGCGCTGTGCAGTGCCGGCGCCGCCGAGCGCGCTCGCGGCGTCGGTGATGAGGCGCTGGCGACTACCGGCCGGCTGGGTCTGACTCCGCTGCGCTGGGCGTTGGCTTGCTTGCTGATCGATATCGGGAGTGTCACGTTTTCGACGCGTCAGTTGCGCGAAATTCGTGATATCTGCGCAGATCAAGTACGGCGCGCCGGTGGGACCTGGCGTCCCGCTTGATTCGCCGCTCGACCGTTATTGTCAATCCGTGAGTTAGCCCGGGATGTGTCCGGTTCGTAACGTTGGAGATATCGCCGTCAATGACAATTGAAGGGGAACGTCTCGACGCGGTGGTTGCGGAGGCCGTGGCAGGAGACCGGAACGCACTTCGGGAGGTGCTGGAGACCATCCGTCCGATCGTGGTGCGATATTGCCGGGCGCGAGTCGGCACGATCGAGCGCAGTGGCCTCTCGGCAGACGATGTGGCACAGGAGGTGTGCTTGGCCACCATAACGGCGCTCCCGCGCTATCGGGACCGAGGCCGCCCGTTCCTGGCCTTCCTCTACGGCATCGCGGCGCACAAGGTCGCCGACGCTCATCGTGCGGCCGGCCGTGACCTTGCCTACCCCGCCGAGTCGGTTCCGGACCGCCGATCGGCCGACGCCGGCCCCGAACAGCTTGCCATCGAAGCCGATTCGGTGACCCGGATGAACGAATTGCTCGAGATCTTGCCGGCCAAGCAACGGGAGATCCTGATCCTGCGCGTCGTCGTCGGCCTATCCGCCGAGGAGACCGCGGCCGCCGTCGGCAGTACGACGGGAGCGGTCCGGGTGGCCCAGCATCGCGCACTTCAGCGGCTCAAAGACGAAATTGTCGCGGCAGGTGACTATGCGTGATTCCGGTTTCGATCGCCCCGGCTTGGACGACCTGGCCGGCACCGAGCTACTCCTCGACGCGCTCGCCAGCCGCGCCGACGTCACCCTCGACGATCCACACGAAGACGCGCTGGCCGCCCTGCTGGGGCAATGGCGCGACGATTTGCGGTGGCCACCGGCCAGTGCGCTGGTGTCGCCCGATGAGGCCGTCGACGCGCTGATCGAAGGAATCGCCGAGCGCCGGCGCTCTCGCCGCGCGCTGGCCGCCGTCGGGTCGGTGGCCGCGACGCTGCTCGCGCTCAGTGGATTCGGTGCGCTGGTGGCCGATGCCCGCCCCGGCGACACCCTCTACGGGCTGCACGCGATGATGTTCAACGAGCCGCGCGTCAGCGACGACCCGATTGTGTTGTCCGCCAAGGCCGACCTGGCCAAGGTCGAGCAATTGATCGCCCAGGGGCAGTGGGACCAGGCCGAAACCCAGCTGGCCGAAGTCAGCAGCACCCTGCAGGCCGTCAACGACGGCAGCCGACGGCAGAACCTGCTCAACGAGTTGAATCAGCTGAACACCAAGGTGGAAAAGCGCGATCCCAACGCGACTCTGCCACCGACCCCGTCGCCCCGGTCCGTGCTTTCCCGGGTCCTTGCCCCGAGTGACGCCCCGGTGACCTCGTCGGCCCCGCCGGCTCCCGACACCGAGCCGGCAGCGACATCAGGGGCACCGGAATCGACGGCGACCAGTCCGGTCACCTCCGAGATGTCGACCGGTAGCCCGGTGCCAACGTCGAAGCCGACGGCCAGTCCGTCGTCGCCGCCGCCCACCAGCACGCCGGGGTCTCCGGCCGCGGGCACAACGGAACCCGGCTCATCGCCGGCACCCGCCGGGGAACCAGGCTAGAAGGAGCTACCGGGCGGACCGCCTAGTGACGGCGGTGAAACCCGTCTGCGTCTGACGTCGCTTCGTTGAGCGAGGCATCGGCGTATCCGCGGCAGTAATCCCACGTGACGTAGGCGTCCGGCTCGGGATCGTAGGCCGGCTCGTGCGGGCGGACGGTGCCGTCGATCAGCAGCTGCAGCAAGTTGGCCCGCAGCATGTCCCAGTCGTGGTAGTGGTCCTGCTGGCACTCGTCGCAGCAGACCACCAGGCCGCGAATCCCCTTGTGCGCCAGCAGAGCTTCGTAGACGGCGAGGTCGGCCAGGTCGGCCTCTACCGCCAGCCGCTCCTGCTGATCGAGGGGCTGACCGGGCTCGACGGCCTCCAGCGCCGCCGACGGGTCACAGGGGTCGTCGGCAAACGGATCGGGCGGCAAACCCGGCGGCAGGTGGTCGCGCACGCCTCTACAGTACGCAGCCAGGCGGCCATCGCGCCAGAAATTCAGTGGGCGCGCCGTGCGGGTCGGACCCACCCGCGCCGCAACCCCATCTCGCGCGCTTCGCGGCCTGCGTCGTCGCCCGGGCGGGAGCCGATAGGATGGATTTCTCACTCCGCATGCGTATGGAGGGCCCCCCGATGTCCCGTGGCATGTCTCGCCTGGAAGAAAGCTCCGACCTGGTCGGCAGCCCCTATGTGCGCGACGCGCAGGTCGGTGGCCTGACCGGTGACCCGGTGCCGACCGGTGGTGACGATCCGCACAAGGTGGCCATGCTGGGGCTGACCTTCGACGACGTGCTGCTGCTGCCGGCGGCTTCCGATGTGGTGCCGGCCACCGCCGACACCTCCAGCCAGCTCACCAAGAAGATCAGGCTGAAGGTGCCGCTGGTCAGCTCGGCGATGGACACCGTCACCGAATCTCGGATGGCTATCGCGATGGCCCGGGCCGGCGGCATGGGCGTGCTGCACCGCAATCTGCCGGTCGCCGAACAGGCCGGCCAGGTCGAAATGGTTAAGCGCTCCGAGGCCGGCATGGTCACCGATCCCGTCACCTGCAGGCCGGACAACACCTTGGCCCAGGTCGACGCGCTGTGCGCCCGGTTCCGGATCTCCGGGTTGCCGGTGGTCGACGACGACGGTGCGCTGGTCGGCATCATCACCAATCGGGACATGCGCTTCGAGGTCGACCAGGGCAAGCAGGTAGCCGAGGTGATGACCAAAGCCCCGCTCATCACTGCCCAGGAGGGGGTCAGCGCGTCGGCCGCGCTGGGTCTATTGCGCCGGCACAAGATCGAGAAGCTACCCGTCGTGGACGGGCGGGGCCGGCTGACCGGCCTGATCACCGTGAAGGATTTCGTCAAGACCGAGCAGCATCCGCTGGCCACCAAGGACAGTGACGGCCGGCTGCTGGTCGGTGCCGCCGTCGGTGTCGGCGGCGATGCGTGGGTGCGCGCCATGATGCTGGTGGACGCCGGGGTCGACGTGCTGGTCGTCGACACCGCGCATGCCCACAACCGGCTGGTGCTCGATATGGTCCGCAAGCTCAAGGCCGAAGTGGGCGACCGGGTCGATGTGGTCGGCGGCAACGTCGCCACCAGGTCGGCGGCCGCGGCCCTGGTCGACGCCGGTGCCGACGCGGTGAAGGTGGGCGTGGGCCCGGGCTCGATCTGCACGACCCGGGTGGTGGCCGGCGTCGGCGCACCCCAGATCACCGCGATCCTGGAAGCCGTTGCGGTGTGCCGGCCGGCGGGCGTGCCGGTGATCGCCGACGGGGGACTGCAGTACTCCGGCGATATCGCCAAGGCGCTGGCCGCGGGCGCGTCGACAACCATGCTCGGTTCGCTGCTGGCCGGCACCGCCGAGGCGCCCGGCGAGCTGATTTTCGTCAACGGCAAGCAGTACAAGAGCTACCGCGGCATGGGATCGCTGGGAGCCATGGCGGGCAGGGGCTCAGGCGCGGCGGCCAATTCCTATTCCAAGTCGTACTCCAAGGACCGCTACTTCGCCGACGACGCGCTGTCCGAGGACAAGTTGGTGCCCGAGGGGATCGAGGGCCGGGTGCCGTTCCGCGGCCCGCTGAATTCGGTGATCCACCAGCTGACCGGCGGCCTGCGCGCGGCGATGGGCTACACCGGCTCGCCCACCATCGAAGTGCTGCAGCAGGCGCAGTTCGTCCGGATCACGGCGGCCGGTCTCAAAGAGAGCCACCCGCACGACGTCGCCATGACCGTCGAAGCGCCCAACTACTACGCCCGCTGACGGCGCATCATGGTCGAGATCGGCATGGGCCGCACGGCACGGCGCACCTATGAACTCAGTGACATCAGCATCGTCCCGTCGCGGCGGACCCGTTCGTCGAAAGACGTGTCCACGGCCTGGCAGCTCGACGCCTACCGGTTCGAGATCCCGCTGCTGGCACACCCGACGGATGCCCTGGTATCGCCGGGGTTCGCGATCGAACTGGGCCGGCTGGGCGGGCTGGCAGTGCTCAACGGCGAGGGACTGATCGGCCGGCATGCCGACGTCGAAACCAGGATCGCGCAACTTGTCGAGGCTGCCGAGAAGGAACCCGAATCCTCGGCGGCGATTCGGCTGCTGCAGGAACTGCATGCGGCGCCGTTGAACCCCGAGTTGCTCGGCGCCGCCGTGGCCCGCATCCGGGAGGCCGGGGTGATCACCGCGGTGCGGGTCAGTCCGCAAAATGCCCAGTCGCTGACCCCGGTGCTGCTGCAGGCGGGGATCGACCTGCTGGTCATCCAGGGCACGATCGTCTCGGCCGAGCGGGTAGCCAGCGACGGGGAGCCGCTGAACCTGAAGACCTTCATCGCCGAGCTCGACATTCCGGTGGTCGCCGGCGGTGTGCAGGACCACCGCACGGCGCTGCACCTGATGCGCACCGGCGCCGCCGGCGTCATCGTGGGCTACGGCTCCACGCGGGGGGTGACCACGACCGACGAGGTGCTGGGCATCAGCGTCCCGATGGCCACCGCGATCGCCGACGCCGCGGCCGCGCGGCGCGAGTACCTCGACGAGACCGGCGGCCGCTACGTGCACGTGCTGGCCGACGGCGATATCCACACCTCCGGCGAACTGGCCAAGGCCATCGCCTGCGGGGCCGACGCGGTGGTGCTCGGCACGCCGTTGGCCGAGGCCGCCGAGGCGCTGGGCCAGGGCTGGTTCTGGCCGGCCGCGGCGGCGCACCCGTCGTTGCCGCGCGGGGCGTTGCTGCAGATCGCGGTGGGTGAGCGGCCACCGCTGGAACGGCTGCTCAACGGGCCGTCCGATGACCCGTTCGGCACCCTCAACCTGGTCGGTGGGTTACGCCGGTCGATGGCCAAGGCCGGTTATTGCGATCTCAAGGAGTTCCAGAAGGTCGGCCTGACGGTCGGCAGCTGAGCCGGCCAGCAGACGCAGAATCGCACGCGCGGGCCCCGCGCTGTGCGATTC
>NZ_MWQA01000001.1:4293737-4341264 GCF_002086915.1 Mycobacterium persicum
GGCCCCGCGCTGTGCGATTCTGCGTCTGCTGGCGGGTGGTCTACAGCGGCGTCAGAAACTCGACGTCGCGCCCTTCCCCCAGAGCGACCAGGGCGACCAGGGTGGCGCCAAAGGTGATCAGGCGAATTCCCCGGCGGCGGGCCAGCGCCAGCAGGTGCGCATCGATCACCTGGCGGTCCACCTGGTGGATGTGTGAATTCCACGCCAGCGCGACCAGGGCATTGACATCGAGCAGCGCCACGCCCGGGTCAGTCCTCGTCGGCGGCGCGCCGAATCATCTCGGGGGTGACCGGTGGTGTGCCGGCCGAAACCCGGATCACGGGCAACTCGTCGTCGGTCTCGACACGCGCGGGGGTGAGGCCACGGCACCATCAGCCCGCCGGTGGCGGGGTGGCCCCTTGACGGGGCGAGTGTAAAGAAGGTCATACTGCATCGATGAAGCCGGATTACGACGTCCTGATTATCGGTTCAGGTTTTGGGGGCAGCGTCAGTGCGCTGAGGCTGACGGAGAAGGGCTACCGGGTAGGTGTGCTGGAGGCGGGCCGCCGGTTCTCCGACGAGGAGTTCGCCAAGACGTCCTGGGATCTGCGGAAGTTCTTGTGGGCACCCAGATTGGGTTGCTATGGCATCCAGCGGATCCACCCGCTGCGCAACGTGATGATCCTGGCCGGTGCCGGGGTGGGCGGCGGGTCGCTGAACTACGCCAACACCCTGTACGTGCCGCCGGAGCCGTTCTTCAAGGATCAGCAGTGGCAGCACATCAGTGACTGGCGCGACGAGCTGATGCCGCATTACGAGCAGGCGCAGCGGATGCTGGGCGTGGTGAAAAATCCGACCTTCACCGACGCCGACCGCATCGTCAAGGAAGTCGCCGACGAGATGGGATTCGGTGACACCTGGGTGCCGACGCCGGTCGGGGTGTTCTTCGGCCCCGACGGCACCAAGGCGCCGGGCAAAACCGTGCCCGACCCCTATTTCGGCGGCGCCGGGCCGGCCCGCACCGGCTGCATCGAATGCGGTGAGTGCATGACCGGCTGCCGCCACGGCGCCAAGAACACGTTGCTGAAGAACTACCTTGGGCTGGCGGAATCGGCTGGGGCGCAAGTGATTCCGATGACGACGGTGAAGGGATTCGAACAACGGGCCGACGGGCTGTGGGAGGTTCGCACCGTGCGCACCGGCAGTTGGACACGCCGCGACCGGCGCACCTTCACCGCCACGTACCTGATCTTGGCGGCGGGCACTTGGGGCACCCAGCATTTGCTGTTCAAGATGCGCGACAAAGGCAAGTTGCCCCGAATTTCCCAGCGCCTGGGCGTGTTGACCCGGACCAACTCCGAGTCGATCGTCGGCGCCGCGCGGCTGAAGGTCTCGCCGGACCTGGACCTGACCCACGGGGTGGCGATCACGTCGTCGATCCACCCGACACCGGACACCCACGTCGAGCCGGTCCGCTACGGCAAGGGATCCAACGCGATGGGGCTGCTGCAGACGCTGATGACCGACGGTACCGGTCCCGAGGGCACTGAGGTGCCGCGCTGGAAACAGCTGTTGGTGCAGGCCGGCGAGAATCCGCGCAAGATGATCCGGCTGCTCAACCCCCGGCAGTGGAGCGAGCGGACCGTGATCGCGCTGGTGATGCAGCACCTGGACAACTCGATCACCACGTTCACCAAGCGGGGGAAGCTCGGTATCCGCTGGTATTCCAGCAAGCAGGGACACGGCCAGCCGAACCCGAGCTGGATCCCGATCGGCAACGAGGTCACCCGCCGCATTGCCGCCAAGATCGACGGCGTAGCCGGGGGCACCTGGGGCGAGCTGTTCAACATCCCGCTGACGGCGCACTTCCTCGGTGGCGCGGTGATCGGGGACAGCCCGGAGAACGGCGTGATCGACCCCTATCACCGGGTCTACGGCTATCCGACGCTGTTTGTGGTCGACGGTGCCGCGATCTCGGCGAACCTCGGTGTCAACCCGTCGCTGTCCATCGCCGCTCAGGCCGAGCGCGCCGCGTCGCTCTGGCCCAACAAGGGCCAAAACGACCAGCGGCCGCTGCAGGGGGATGCCTACCGTCGGCTGGAGCCCATCGAGCCGGAGCATCCGGTGGTGCCCGCCGGCGCGCCGGGGGCGCTGCGGTGGCTGCCGGTCGATCCGGTCAGCAAGACAGGCTGATCAGCCGGCTCCTCAGCCGGCCAAAGCCAGCGGTGCCCCGCTGACCACGCGGCTGCGCCGGCCGTGCACGTCGACGGGCACGTCGCCCATCAGGGTGACCCGGTGCATCAGCCGATGCTGGTCGTCGTAGTCGTCGATGGCCCGGTGCTGGGTTGCCCGGTTGTCCCAGATGGCGACATCGCCCGGCTCCCAGTTCCAGCGAATCGTGTTCTCCGGCATGGTAATTCGCTGTTGTAGTAGTTCGAAGAGCACGCTTGACTCGTGGCTGTCCAGGCCGACGAAGTTGCGCACGAAGCTGCCGGCCAGCAGGGTGCGCTCACCGGTTTCCGGGTGCACCCGCACCACCGGATGCTCGGTCTGGAAATCGGGTTTCTGAAACGCCTGCCGGTGCGCCCGCTGGGCCTCGGTCAGTGGTTCGGCATGCAGGTAGTCGTGGCGGTTGGTGTGCAGCGCCCCCAGGGTTTTGGCCAGGCACTTGAGCGGTTCGGGCAGTCCTTCGTAGGCCGCCGCGGTGTTGGCCCACAGCGTCGACCCGCCGTAGCCGGGCAGGGTGACCGCGCGCAGCACCGAGGCCGAAGGGTAGTTGGCGGCGAAGGTGACGTCGGTGTGCCAGCGGTTGGCCTTGCCGTATTCGGAGTTGATCGGGGTGATGATCGGCGCGTTCTCGGCGGCCAGAACAGAGGCGGCCGGGTGGCCGATTGGGGTGCCCAGCAGGCCGGCGAATGCGAGCTGCTGTTGGTCGTCGAGGTGGTGCTGGTCACGGAAGAAAATCACCTTGTGGGTCAACAGCGCGGTGCGGATTTGCTCGACCGCGGCCGGTGGGAGGTCGCCGCCAAGGCGGACGCCGTCGATTCGGGCACCGATACGGCTGCTCAGTTTGTGCACTGCAATCAAGTTGGTCATTGCTGTCATCCTCGAGAAGACCGGTGTAGTCAATTGACTACACCGGTAGTGTAGTCGCATGACTACACTACCGGCAACCGATCGCCTGGCGGCACCCTCGGGGCGCGACGAGGTGGCCGCCGCGGTTTTGGAGGCGGCCGCCGACCTGTTCGCCGAACGCGGTCCGGCCGCAACGTCGATCCGGGACATCGCCGCCCGGTCAAAGGTCAACCACGGGTTGGTGTTTCGGCATTTCGGGACCAAGGAACAGCTCGTCGGCGCCGTGCTCAATCATCTCGGCGCCAAGCTGACCGCGCTGCTGCGCTCCGGGGCACCCGCCGAGGCGCTCGACCGCGCGCTCGACCGCCAGACGCGGGTGTGGGCCCGGACACTGCTCGACGGATATTCGGCCGAGCAACTGCAGGCGCGTTTTCCCAACCTCGCCGAACTGCTCGACTATGTGCGAACCCGCCACCACGACGATGCCAGCGCGCGCCTGGCCGTCGCCAATGCCGTTGCGCTGCGGCTGGGTTGGCGGCTATTCGAGCCTATGCTGCGTTCGGCGACCGGTGTGCAATTGTCGGACGACGAACTGCGGCGCGCGGTGCAAGCCGAGGTCGAGCGGATACTCGAACCGCGCTGAGCCCCGCCTCAGTGGCCGGCGATGCGCCGGCGGTGGACCGGTTCGCGGCCCGGCGGCTGCGGCGGAGGCGGTAGTAGCGGCTTGCGCGGGCGCACGGCAATGGTCGACGGCGACGACGTGTCCAGTTTGATGTCCTCGCCGGCGTGCCGGATCGTCAGCTCGCCGCCGGGCCCGTCGCGCAGCGTGTAGGTGACGTCGGAGTGATTGGCGTCGACGGTCACCCCGAAATCCCGCCACCGCAGCCGGAAGCGCAGCCGCGAGATGCCGTCGGGCAGTTGGGGATCGATGGACAGCACGCCCTCGTCGTCGCGCAGCCCGCCGAAGCCGCCGACCAGCGCCGTCCAGGCGCCGGCCAGCGAGGCCATGTGTAACCCGTCGCGGGTGTTGCGGTGCAGGTCGCGAAGGTCGATCAGGCCCGCTTCATAGGCATAGTCATGGGCCAGCTCCAGGTGTCCGACCTCGGCGCACATCACCGCCTGGGTACAGGCCGACAGCGACGAGTCACGCACCATCCGCCGCTCGTAGTAGTCGACGTTGCGCGCCTTCTGTTCGGCGGTGAAGGCATGGCTTTGGAACTGCATGGCCAGCACCAGGTCGGCCTGCTTGATCACCTGCGCGGGGTAGAGCCGCACGTAAGCCTCGTGCAGCAGCAACGGGTAGGTGGTATTGGCCTCGAAGTCCCACTCGGCGAACGTGGTGAACCCTTCACACTGCTGGTGAACCCCCAGCTCCTGGTCGTAGGGAATGTTCACGGCGTCGGCGGCGTCGCGCCAGGCGGCCATCTCTTCGGTCGTGACGCCCATGGTTTCGGCCGTCTCCGGGTGGCGTAGGCAGGCGTCGGCGGCGGTAACCAGGTTGTGTGCGGCCATCAGGTTGGTGAAGACGTTGTCACGCACGACGGCGGTGTACTCGTCGGGGCCGGTGACCCCGTCGAGATGCCACACGCCGTGCCGGTCGTGGTGGCCGAGCGAGAGCCACAGCCGGGCGGTTTCCACCAGTACGGCCAGGCCGCAATCCTTTTCGAGCGTGTGGTCGCCGGTGACGGTCCGGTACCGCTCGAACGCCATCGCGATGTCGGCGTTGATATGCCAGGCGGCCGTGCCGGCCGGCCAGTAGGCCGAGCACTCCTCCCCGCGGATGGTCCGCCAGGGGAACGCGGCGCCGTCGAGGCCGAGCTCGGCGGCCCGCTCCTTGGCCAGGTTCAGCGTCGAGGCCCGCCACCGCAGCGCGTCGGCGACCGCGTGCGGCGCGGTGTAGGTCAGCACCGGCAGCACGAAACCCTCGGTGTCCCAGAAGGCGTGTCCGTCGTAGCCGGTGCCGGTGAGGCCTTTGCTCGGGATGGCGCGGCGTTCGGCGCGCGCGCTGGCCTGCAACAGGTGGAACAGCCCGAACCGGACCGCCTGCTGGGACTCGGGATCGCCTTCCACCTCGACGTCCGCGTTCTCCCAGAAGTCGTTGAGGTAGGCGCGTTGCGCATCCAGCAGCCCCTGCCACCCGCTGTAGCGCGCGCCGTGCAGCGCCCCGGCAGCCTGGTCGCGCAGCGCCGGGCGGGAGCGCAGGCTGGACCAGCCATACGCCAGGTATTTGACGATGCGCAGCTTCTGTCCCGGGCGCAGCCCGCAGATCACCGTGGTCCGGGCCAAGTCGGCGCGGGCGTCGGTGGTGATTTCGACCCGGCCGGGAACCTCGACCTCGTGGTCCATCGCGGCGGCCATCATCAGGGCGCTGCTGCGGGTGCGGTGCATGAGAAGCGCGCCGCACTCGGTGCATTCGTGGTCGACGGCCTCCAGTGGTTTCTCCAGGATCGCCGACACCCGCGGGTCGGCGGAGGTCTCCGGTTGGTCCTCGTTGGTGACGAGTTCGGATTGCACTGTGACAAGCGAGAATTCGCCGACGGCCTCCACCACGTACTCAATGGCGGCGGCGGCCCGGTGGGCCAGTGACACCAGCCGGGTGGATACCACCTTGACCTGCTTGCCCGCCGGCGACTGCCAGTGGGCCCGGCGGGTCAGTGTCCCGGCGCGCAGGTCGAGAACCCGCTCGTGGGAGATCAGCGTGCCGTAGCGGACGTCGAACGGCTCGTCGTCGACCAACAAGCGCAGGATCTTGCCGTTGGTGACGTCGACGACCGTCTGGCCGGCCTCGGGGTACCCGTATCCCGCCTCGGCGTAGGGCAGCGGCCGGATCTCGAAGAAGGAGTTCAGGTAGGTGCCGGGCAGGCCGTACGGCTCGCCCTCGTCGAGGTTGCCGCGCAGGCCGATGTGTCCGTTGGACAACGCGAACAGCGATTCCGACTGCGCCAGCAGGTTCAGGTCGAGCTTGGTCTCGCGAACCCGCCACGGTTCAACGGGGAAGGCTTCTTCAGTAATCATGACTGGAGCAGTTCGGCGAGATCGTTGACCACCACGTCGGCGCCGTTGCGCCGCAAGTCCTCGGCCTGGCCCACTCGGTCGACACCTACCACGAACCCGAAATTACCGGCCCTTCCGGCCTGCACGCCCGACAACGCGTCCTCGAATACGGCGGCTGTGTCCGGGTCGGCGTCGAGCAGCTGGGCCCCGCGCAGGAAGGAGTCGGGGGCCGGCTTGCCGGCGATGTGCTCTTCGCGCAGCCGGACGCCGTCCACCCGCTGCTGGACGAACCGGTCCAGGCCGGTGATCTGCAGCACGTCGCGGGTGTTGGCGCTCGACGACACCACGGCGATGCCCAGCCCGGCCGCCGCGACCGCTTCCAGATAGCGCCGCGACCCGTCGAACACCTCGACCCCCTCGTCGCGCAGCACCTGCTGGAACATGTTGTTCTTGCGGTTGCCCAGCCCGTAAACCGTTTCGGCTTCGCCGGGGTCGTCGGGATTTCCGTCGGGCAGCTGGATTCCCCGGCTGTCCAGGAAGGACCGCACCCCGTCCTCGCGCTTCTTGCCGTCGACGTACCGGCGGTAGTCGGTGGCCGGATCGAAGGGGACGAAGGGTTCCCCGGTGCGCTCGGCCCGCTCGGACAGGTACGCGTCGAACATGGCCTTCCAGGCCTTGGTATGCACGCTGGCGGTATCGGTGAGGACACCGTCGAGGTCGAACAAACAGGCACGCACCTTCTCCGGCAGACCCAGCACAGGCAACCTCGCTCCCGCTCACAGTTATTTGGGTGATACCAGTCCACCATCTCACCCTGGCGATGACGGCACCTTAGCGCGTGACCCTGACACGTTCATGTGGATCGGGCATCCCGGCGCCGCGGGTCCGAGTTGAGGCGGACGGCGCCGGCGCGCCCGCGGAGGTGGCGAACATGGTGGCGGCGCGGTTACCGCCGCGGCCCCGGACGACCCGGTGAGTGGCGATCCCGCGCGGTGCAATGATCCGACAATGATCCGAGACCTCGACGCCTCAAACGACGCGTCAGCGCTGGTGCCGATGGGTGCGCTTCGCAATGGAAACCCTTTGGCGGCAACGAGTTAACTGATTGCCCCGGCTCTGGCCCCGGCTCCGGCTCTGGCGATCCCCCGGATCGCTCGCAGCCGTCCGTCAGCGAGCGCACGGGTGAGGTTCTCGGCCTTCTGTGCGAAGTCGGCGACGAAGGCGTGCAGCCCAAGCGGGTTGGCGGGCAGTGACAGCAGCAGCTGCATCGTCGCGGTGGCCTGCTCGGTGAGATCGCTCCAGTGCTCGACCGCGAACCCTGCCGACTCGACGACGGCGCGCAACTCGCCGGCAGTGACCAGGTGGCTACGTCCGGGTTGGTCGGCCCAGGGCAGCGGATAATCGAGTTCACCCGGCTCGCCAATAGTGATGTCCCACAGGGCAAGTCGGCCACCGGCGACGGTTACCCGACGCGTTTCCCGGTAGAGGCGGGTCTTGTCGACCACGTTCATCTGGACATGCTGGCTGAAGACAACGTCGAAAGTGGCTTCGGCAAAGGGTAGTTCGGTGACATCTGCCTGCCAGACGCTAATCCGCTCGTCGAGCCCGACAAGTCGATTGAGCCAACGATTGGTTTGGCAGTACTCATCGGTCAGGTCGACAGCGGTCACCCGGCACCGGCACCGATCGGCGACGAAGCGGGCGGTACCGCCGATCCCGCTGCCGGCGTCGAGAACCCGCATGTCGGCGGTAATCCCGATCAGGTCCACCAATTCCGTGGTGGCAAAGCGGCCCATCGTGTGGAAGTCCTCCAGCATGGTCAGGTCCGCGGGCCGCAGGTGCTCGAGATCTTTTCCGGCGGCCAGCAGAGCCTGCCGGATATTGGCCTGAGTCAGCCCAGTCGAATACTGGGTATGGATCTGGCTGTCGGTCATTTCGGCACCCGGGCCCACGCGGTGATCAGCGGAGGCATGGTGACGACGGCGTTGACCGCCAACATCTCGCGGCGGAATCTCGGCACGAATTCGTCGATGTCGGCGAGCTCGTCGATGGCGAAGCCCAGCCGTTGTGCTGTCGGAGACACCAACCGCCATACTTCGGCGGCGTAGGCCAAGATCTCGGTGTCGGCGGCGGTACCGATGGGGGTGCCGAGGGTAAGACGTGGTGCGCCCAGACCGGCGTCCTGAAACACCGTGTGCAGGCTGGTGCCGAAACTCGGCGGCAGCCCGATAGCCTCGAAGGCGCGGGCGATCCGCGTCGTCACGCGCCGAAAGAGCGGCAGCTCCGGAACGCTGCGGGTCCCGGTGATGTCGTTCTCGGAGAAGGCGATTATGCCGCCGGGGCGCACCAATGAGCTGAGGTGTCGCAGCGTGGCGGCCGGGTCGGGCAGGTGCATCAGGATCAACCGGCCGACGACCGCGTCGACTGGTTCGTCCTCGCTGACCGCGTCGATGGCGGCTTGCTTGAATCGCACTGTAGGCAAACCTTGTTCGGCGGCACGGGCGCGGGCGAGCCCGATCATCTCGGGCGCGGCGTCCACGCCGAGAACGGTTCCGGTGGGGCCGACCAGCCGGGCCGCGATGAACGACACGTCACCGGGCCCGCAGCCGACATCGAGTACCCGCATGCCCGGCCGCAGCCCGGCGAGCCGGAGCGCATGCTCGGTGTAGTCGTTGTACAGTCGTCCCTGCAGCAGCAACCGTTGCACCTCGATGTCGTTGTGGCCCAAGACATAGGTGCTACTCATCGTGTTGGTCTCCTGTCTTCCGGGGTTGTGGTGTGTTGAGTCGCAAGCCGTTACGTTCGCGTCAGTGCAGCTGCCGGGGTGGGCGCGGTTGGGTGTGGCGCGCGTGCCGGCAAGAACACCGCGACGACGACGGCGGCGGCCAGCGCGATGCCGGCGCAGACCAGGGATCCGGCCTGCAGGCCGTCGAGGAAGGCGCGGTCGACAGTGCCGCGGACGGCGACGGCATGGTCTGCCGGCAGCCGCCCGATCACGTTGTAGGCGGCCGCGATTGAGTGCCGCATGGCTGCGCGGACGTCGGCGGGCAGCGTCGTCAGCGCCGCGCTGGCGCCGAGCCGGCCCGAATACACGGACGCGAAGACGCTGCCCACGATGGCCACGCCGAGGGTACCGCCGAGTTCGCGGGTGGTGTCGTTGACGGCCGAGCCGACCCCGGCCTTGTCCGCCGAAAGGGAGCCCATGATCGCCTCGGTGGCCGGTGCGGTGGTGAGGCCGAGCCCGCCGCCGAGCAGCAGCATCTGCATCGCGATCTCGCGATACGGCGTGGCGGCATCGGCCGTGGACGCCCAGGCCAGGCCCGCGGCGAACACGCCCAGACCGGCGGCGACGACGGCGGTGGTGCCGACCCGCTCGACCAGCCGCGGCCCCAGGACGCTGGCCAGCGCGATCGACAGCGCCACCGGCAATAGCCGCACCCCGGTCTCGAATGCCCGGTATTCCTTGATGAATTGGAAGTACTGGGTGATGACGAAGATGAACCCGAACAGCGTCAGGAAGCCTGCGGTCACCGCCAGGCTGCCGCCGGAGAAACGACGGTCGGCGAATACCGACACGTCCACCATCGGGTGGCCGCTGCGCCGTTCCCACAGCGCGAAGCCAACGAGAACCGTGGTGGCCAAAGCGAATCCGATGGCGGTTCGGGTGCTGGTCCAGCCCCAGGTGGGTGCCTCGATGACGGTGTAGACCAACATTGTGATACCCACCGCGGACAGCAGCAGGCCGGGGACGTCGACCCGGGGTGCCGCCGGGTCGCGCGAGGTCGGGACGAACAGCATTCCGCCGGCGCTGGCGATGATCGCGATGGGGATGTTGACCATGAAGATCGAGCCCCACCAGAAGTGTTCGAGCAGCCAGCCGCCGCTGATCGGCCCGACGGCCACCCCGACGCCCACCATGGCCGCCCACACACCGATCGCCTTGGCCCGGGGGACGGGGTCGGTGAAGATGTTGGTGATCAGGCCCAGGGTGGTCGGGAAGATCACCGCCGCGCCGACACCCATGGCGGCCCGCGCCGCGATCAGCGCGTCCGCCGAATTCACCTGTGCGGCAACGCCGGAGGTGATCGCAAACAGGACGAGGCCGGCGTTGAGCCAGCCGCTCCTGCCGTAGCGGTCGCTGAGGCTGCCGGCCGACAGCAACAGGCCGGACATCACCAGGGTGTAGGCGTCGACGATCCATTGCAGCTGCGCGGTGTCGGCGCTCAGGTCGCGCGACAGCGTGGGCAGGGCGACGTTGACGATCGTGGCGTCGACGCTGATGACGAAGACGCCGAGGCAGATGACGGCGAGCGCCGGAACGGGATGGTTGCGGAAGGCCGGAAGAGTCATGGACAAGATAATAAAGTTATAAGACAAGATGATCAAGTATATGGTGGAAAAAGATGTCTACTGTCGATAGGCTGGCGCAATGGCGACCCGCAACTACAACCAGAACTGCCCCATCGCGCGCGGGCTCGACATCCTCGGTGAGCGGTGGACCCTGCTGGTTCTGCGTGAGTTGGTCGGCGGTCCCCGCCGCTACGGCGATCTGCGCGCCGCACTGCCCGGCATCGCCACCAACCTGCTTGCCGAGCGGCTCAAACAACTACAGGACTTCGGGCTGGTCGAGCGCACCGACTTACCACCTCCGATCGGGCGCACCGTCTACACCCTCAGCGACGTCGGTTGGCAGCGGGTGCCTCCCGTCCTGGGAAGCATCGCGCGGTTCGGACTGGACCTGCTCGATCCCGTCGACGACGGCCAGATGTCGCCGTTGAACGGATTTTTGGCCGGGATACTGCTGGGCTTCGACCCGCTGAAGGCCGCGGGTGTGGAGGCGACCTGCCGCGTCGAGGTCGACGGCCGCCGGTTCGAGTTCGCCGTGACACACGGCCGTCTCGGCGGCGCGCGCGGCGAGCCATCGGTCACGATCACCGCCGACGCGGCGGATCTGGTCGCCGCCCGCCTCGGTGCCGGTGAGGCCGACCGCCAGGCGGCGCTGCGCCGAATCCGATTCGACGGCGACCACGACGCGATCGACGCGGTGCGCCAGGCATTTTCGTTGCCGTCCGGCTAGCAACGAGATTGGCGGCATGGTGCCCGGCCGCGCGGCGGGTCGGAGGGCGCGCAGTGCGGCCGGGCACACCGTGCGGCGGGAACCGGGTGGCGGCACCACTAAACTTGCGGCGTGGCGAAACCTGACGATCCCGAAGCAGCTGGACATGTGCCGCCGCGGCCGGTGTTGGTAGTGGACTTCGGTGCGCAATATGCCCAATTGATCGCCCGCCGGATCCGAGAAGCCCGGGTTTTTTCGGAGGTGGTTCCGCACACCACCGCCGTCGAGGAGATCAAGGCCCGTAATCCGCGGGCGCTGGTGCTGTCCGGCGGACCGGCGAGCGTCTACGCCGACGGCGCTCCCAAGCTGGATCCGGCGCTGTTCGAGCTGGGTCTGCCGGTGTTCGGTATCTGCTACGGGTTTCAGGCTATGGCACAGGCGCTCGGCGGGACGGTCGCCCACACCGGCACCAGTGAGTATGGCCGGACTGAACTGAAAGTCCTTGGCGGCAAGTTGCATTCGGACCTGCCACAGGTCCAGCCGGTGTGGATGAGCCACGGTGACGCGGTGACAGCCGCCCCGGAGGGATTCGAGGTGGTGGCCAGTAGCGCGGGGGCGGCGGTGGCTGCCTTCGAGAACCGGGAACGGCGCCTGGCCGGTGTGCAGTACCACCCGGAGGTGCTGCACACTCCGCACGGGCAACAGGTGCTGGGCCGGTTTCTGCACGAGTTCGCCGGGATCGGCGCGGAGTGGACGCCGGCCAACATCGCCAGCGCGCTGATCGAGCAGGTGCGTGTGCAGATCGGCGATGGGCATGCCATCTGCGGTCTGTCCGGGGGAGTGGATTCCGCGGTAGCCGCGGCGCTGGTGCAGCGCGCGATCGGGGACCGACTGACCTGTGTCTTCGTCGACCACGGCTTGTTGCGCGCCGGTGAGCGTGCGCAGGTGGAGCGTGACTTCGTAGCCGCCACCGGGGCCAACCTGGTCACCGTCGACGCGGCGGACACTTTCCTGGCGGCGCTGTCGGGGGTGCACAACCCCGAGGGCAAGCGCAAGATCATCGGCCGGCAGTTCATCCGGGCCTTCGAGGGTGCGGTGCGAGATGTGTTGGACGGGCGTGAGGTTGAGTTCCTGGTGCAGGGCACGTTGTATCCCGACGTGGTGGAATCCGGCGGTGGCAGTGGCACCGCGAACATCAAGAGCCACCACAATGTAGGCGGCCTGCCCGGGGACCTGAAGTTCAAACTCGTTGAGCCGCTGCGGCTGTTGTTCAAAGATGAGGTGCGCGCGGTGGGACGGGAGTTGGGTCTGCCGGAGGAAATCGTTGCGCGCCAGCCGTTTCCGGGACCGGGCCTGGGTATCCGGATTGTCGGTGAGGTCACCGCGGCCAGGCTGGAGACGCTGCGGCGCGCGGACACGATCGCGCGTGAGGAACTGACCGCCGCGGGTTTGGACAACCAGATCTGGCAGTGTCCGGTGGTGCTGCTGGCCGATATCCGTTCGGTCGGTGTGCAGGGCGACAACCGCACCTACGGGCATCCGATTGTGCTGCGCCCGGTATCCAGTGAGGACGCCATGACCGCCGACTGGACCCGGGTGCCCTACGAGGTGCTCGAGCGGATCTCGACCCGCATCACCAACGAGGTGCCCGAGGTCAACCGCGTGGTGCTGGACATCACCAGCAAGCCGCCGGGCACCATCGAGTGGGAGTAGCCGGGAGTCACTTCACATCGGGGTCGGGCACCGAAATTGCCGCCACGGTCGTGGCCCGGACATCGACCGCAGCCATGGCGGCGATCTCGGCGTTACGTCTGGACGAGTTCGCGCCTGCCGTAGTCGATTGTGGCCGCGGCCCAGGACCCGCCGGCCTGCTCGACGAGTTGGCGGGCGATATCGAGATCGCGGTTGGCGGCGACTAGTAGCAAGGTGTGGTCGGCCGTGGTGACAGATCCGCCCAGCAGTCGCTGGCGTGCGGCCGAATCGGCCATCAACGCATCGCCGAAGCGCGCGATGTCAATGTGGGGCACCGCAATGAGGATCGCGTCGGCTTCGGGCGCACCTTGCGGAAGGTATTCGAAGGTCAGCGCCGTTTCCTGGTGGAACTGGCGATTCATCGCCTCCGCGGCGATGTGCAGCGCGGGTTCGTCGACCACGCAGAGATGGAACTGGCGGGCGCGCTCGTAGGCGATCTGCTGCAGCGTAGCCGACCAGAACACGCCGTCGACCAAGGTCGATCCCGTCACCTCGGCGCCGGTCTGGGCGATGGTTATCGCGGCTTGACGCTCGAAGGGCTCCAGGTCGTCGTGCAATTGGCCGGCTGCCTGGGCATCGGGACCGGTGATGACCCAGGTGTTGTCGGTGGCGAACAGCTCCGCCGGTTGACAGGATCCGGCAGCGCTGCTGGCCGGTGCGAAAACGCTGCCCGAACACACCATCAGCCACACCAGCACCGAACGCACACAGCAGCTTCTCACGTTGCTTGACGGCTGTCGCCGGGTGGGTGTTTACTCGACTGTATCGAACATACATTCGAAAATATGAGTTCAAGAGCTGGTAGGAGGGCGAGTCATGACTGCGGCTTTCGCCTCCCGCCCACCGCATGGAAGCCGTGCTGAGCAGCTGGAATCGTTGCGCCGGCAGATCGCCGTGCTGTCCGGAAAAGACCTCGTTCGTTCCGATGACCTGCTGCCGGAATCGGAATCCACGCTGGCCGTCCCGGAGTTGCCGGCACTGCTGCCCCGGGGAGCGGTGGCGATGCTGTCCGGAGCCCGTTCGCTGCTGCTGAGCATGGTGGCCGCGGTGACGGCGGCCGGGGGCAACGCCGCCATCGTCGGCCAACCGGATATCGGGCTGCTGGCCGCGGTGGAGATGGGAGCCGACCTGAGCCGCCTCGCGGTGATACCGGATCCCGGGACCGATCCGGTGGAAGTGGCCGCAGTGCTCCTCGACGGCATGGATCTGGTGGTCCTCGGCCTGGGCGGATGCCGGGTGACGCGGACCCGGGCGCGGGCCGTGGTGGCGCGGGCTCGCAACAAGGGGTGCACGCTGCTGGTCACCGACGGCGACTGGGAAGGGGCGTCAACCCGGTTGGAAGCCCGGGTCTGCGGCTATGAGATCACGGCGGGCAGCCGGGGCACACCCACACCCGGATTCGGGCGGATCAGCCGGGTGCGGCTACAGGTCAGCGGATGCTCGCGGGGGCAGCCGGTCGACCGAGTGCGAATGGGGTGAACCTGGTGGCCTCGTCCCGAGTGCTGGCGATCTGGTGCATGGACTGGCCCGCGGTCGCGGCGGCCGCAGCCGCGGGCCAGCCGGCGACGGCTCCGGTCGCGGTCACTTTGGCCAACCGGGTGATTGCCTGCTCGGCGACGGCGCGTGCGGCCGGAGTACGCCGTGGGCTACGGCGCCGGGAGGCGGCGGCCCGTTGTCCGCAATTGCACATCGCGACCGCCGACGCCGACCGCGACGCTCGTTTCTTCGAAGGGGTGATCGCGGCGGTAGATGATCTGGTGCCCCGCGCCGAGGTGTTGCGGCCCGGGCTCTTGGTGTTGCCGGTGCGTGGCGCGGCGCGGTTTTTCGGGTCCGAGCAGCAGGCGGCCGAGCGGCTGATCGACGCGGTGGCGGTGGCGGGCGCCGAGTGTCAGGTCGGGATCGCCGACGAATTGTCCACCGCGGTTTACGCCGCGCGTGCCGGTCGCGTCGTGGAGCTCGGGCAGGACGCGCGGTTCCTGTCGGCGTTGTCGATCCGCCAGCTTGCCACCGAGCCGAGCCTGTCCGGGCCGGGGCGAGAGGAGTTGACGGATCTGTTGTGGCGGTTGGGGATTCGGACCATTGGTCAGTTCGCCGCATTATCCCGCACCGATATCGCATCCCGGTTCGGAGCCGACGCGGTGGCCGCGCACCGGTTCGCCCGCGGTGAACCCGAACGTCTTCCCTCCGGACGCGAACCGCCGCCGGAACTCGACGCCGTACTGGACTGCGATCCACCGATCGACCGGATCGATGCCGCGGCATTTGCCGGGCGGTCGCTGGCCGGAATGCTGCATCAGGCGCTGATGGCCGCCGGCGTGGGATGTACCCGACTGGCCATTCACGCGGTGACCGCCAACGGCGAAGAGCGCAGCCGGGTGTGGCGCTGCGCCGAACCGCTGACCGAGGATGCCACCGCCGACCGGGTGCGTTGGCAACTGGACGGATGGCTGACCAACCGGACCGCCCGCGACCGGCCCACCGCGCCGGTGACACGGCTGCGGTTGCAGGCGATCGAGGTGGTGTCCGCCGGGGCGCTGCAGTTGCCGCTATGGGGTGGCCTGGGTGAAGAAGACCGGCTGCGGGCACGTCGGGCGCTGGTGCGGGTGCAAGGTCTGCTGGGCCCGGAGGCGGTGCAGGTGCCGGTGCTGTCCGGCGGTCGCGGGCCGGCCGAGCGCATCACGTTGACCCCGCGGGGCGACGAGCCGGTGCCGCAATCCGACCCGAGTCAGCCGTGGCCGGGCCAACTACCCGAGCCGTCGCCGGCGGTGCTGCTCGACGATCCGGTGGAACTGCTTGACGCCCAAGGTAATCCGGTACGGGTAACCGGCCGGGGGATGTTCTCCGCCGACCCGGCGCGATTGACGTCCCGTGGTCGAGACGATCGGCTGCGTTGGTGGGCCGGACCATGGCCGGTCGACGAGCGGTGGTGGGATGACCGGCCCGAAGCCGGTCAAGGGGGAAGCCGCACCGCCCGCGCCCAGGTGCTGCTGGAGAGTGAGCGCGCGTTGCTGCTGTGCTACCGCCAGCGGCGCTGGTATCTCGAGGGAAGCTATGAGTAAACCTCGACGCGTTGTAATGCCTCGGGCGTCAGGTCCTTGCGGGAGGGATAGCCGTCGACCGCCATGATCAGGTCCGCCTCGGCCAGCAGCGAGCGCAACACGTGCACGATGCCGTCGACACCGCCAAGCGCCAGCCCGTAGGCATAGGGCCGGCCGATCCCCACCGCGGTTGCTCCCATCGCCAGGGCCTTGATGATGTCGGCGCCGCCGCGGATGCCCGAGTCGAACAGCACCGGCAGCCCGTCGGCGGCTGCGAGCACACCAGGCAGACAATCCAGTGCGGGCAGTCCGCCGTTGGCTTGCCGGCCGCCGTGGTTGGAACAGTAAATGCCGTCGACTCCAAGGTCTTTGGCGCGACGCACGTCGTCGGGGTGACAGATGCCCTTGACCATCAGCGGCAAGTCGGTCTGCGACCGCAGCCACTCCAGGTCGTCCCAGCGGAACGGGCCGCCGAAGATCGGTAACTTGCGCACTGCCGCCTCTGTGGCGTCCTCGCCCGGATGCAAACTGGCGCGAAAAACCGGATCGGAGGTGTAGTTGCTCAGGCAACCGCTGGGCACCTGCGGGTAGTTGCCGGCACTCAGGTCGCGCGGCCGCCAACCGGTGGCCCAGGTGTCGAGGGTGACCCCGATGGCCTTGAAGCCGCATGCTTCGGCCCGGCGCACCAGGCTGGTGGCCATCTCGCGGTCCGGTGGCGTATACAGCTGGAAGAATCCGGGCGTGTCGCCGAGTGCGGCGGCGACGTCTTCCATCGGGTCGGCCGTCAGTGTCCCCACAAAGAACGGCACCCCGGTGCGGGCCGAGGCCCGTGCCGCGGCCAGGTCGCCGTGGCCGTCCTGGGCGCACACACCGATGACACCGATGGGGGCCATGAAGACCGGGGACGACAACCTGATGCCGAACAACTCGATGGACAAATCGCGTTCGGTGGGAGCAATCCCCATGCGGGGGAACACACCCCAGCGTTTGAAGGCTTCGACGTTGGCGCGCTGGGTGTGCTCGTCTCCGGCGCCACCGGCGACGTACCCCAGCACTTTCGCCGGCATGGCCGCCGCTGCCTTGGCCTCTAGCTCGGCGAAGTCGATCGGGTACGGCGGCTGGCGGCCGGCCTGTCCCTGTTGATAGAGCTCGTTCTGATATTCGGCGAACCCCATGGCCTTCGGATACCCCGCGAGCTGTTGGCCAAACGACGCCGCCGTGCGGTCGGCAACGGTTCTCGGCGACGGCGTCGCCGCCGCGGGTTCGCTCGGCGACGCCCTGGAGTCGGCTGCACCACACCCGTCACACCTACCCCGGCGCCGAGGCGGGTGTGCAGTTTGCCCACCTCGTCGCGACGACGCCGTTGGGCGCCATGGCTTGTCGCCGTGAGCGGTCGTGGGGCAGCAGCTCCGGTATGGGGAGATGGAAATCGCGTGCTGAAGCGGTTGGTTGCGGGGCTGATGGCGCCGAGTGTGTGCTGGTGGCGCCGAGTGTGCCGTCAGGGCGGCCGATCGCGGCGGTTCCCGCCCTAGATACACAGTCAAAGCCGTCACTGCACACTCGAAACCGGCGGCCTGACAGCCGATTCGGTAAGCACGTGAGACATTCCCGGACGCCTGCCAGCACGAGCGGTTTGAGCGACGGTGTGGTATCGGCGCGCGGAAAACAGAGCCAGGCATCCAAGGCTGCGCAAGAAGACATTGTTGACCAGCAGCATTCGTGCTGCCCATGAAATTTTCGAGTGAGCCGGTTAGGACGAGCATCCCGGACCGGCCGCGTCGCCTGTGATCGGTGTCACAGCGGCGGTATGCAATACGTCGGGCGGTGCCGTCGCGGGGCCCCCTCCTAGGAGGCTCGGCGGCCGGTCCAAAATTTCCGCGCCAGGGCGGCGCCGCCCACCGCTGCGGCGCCCAGCGCCGCCGTCGGAACCGCCGCCCGGGTGGCGCGGGTGCGCGAGTCCGGCGCGGGCCGGCCCGGGGGAGCCGCGGAGCCGATGTCAGCCGATGCGTTGGCCATGGCCATCAGTTGCCCCAGGTGCAGCGCGTTCGCCGATCCCGAATCGCTGATCTGGGTCTGGCAGGAGAATCCGTTGGCCACCACAAGCGCATCGCGATTTTTCCGGATGGCCGGCAACAGCGCCTGTTCGCCACATTCGAGCGAAAGCTGGTACTTGCCTTGCTCGAATCCCCAGGACCCGGCCAGCCCGCAGCACCCGCCGGAGACCGGTTGGACATCGATGCCCATCTGCCGCAGCACTTGCTGATCGGCGTCGACCCCGTCGGTGGCCCGCTGGTGGCAGTGACCCCACAGCAGCGCCCGCGCGCCGGCGACTTTGGGCACCTCGACGTCGAACTCGGTGAAGAACTGCGCGAAGTGATAGCTGTTGCGCGCCAACCGGTCCGCGTCGTCGTCGTTGGGCAGCAGTTTGGGAAGTTCGTCTTTGAAGACCGCCAGGCAGCTCGGCTCCATCCCGACGATCGGTGTGCCAGCACGGATTTCGCTGCGCAGCCGCCCGATGACATGCCGCAGGTAACGCTCGGCGATGTCGAGGAAGCCGTAGTCATACAGCGGGCGGCCGCAACAGATGTGGCCCATGGGCATCACGACCTGCCAGCCGGCCGCCTCAATGGCTTGCACGCAGGCCACCCCGACATCGGTGTGCAGCCGGTTGTTGAAGGTATCGGGAAACAGGATGACACGCGGACCCCCGGAGTTGACCACTGGTCGGGCGAAAAACCACTGTTGCAGCGTCATCGGCGCGAAGGTGGGCAGCGGCCGACGCCGGTCGATTCCGGCTATCGCCTTGGCAATTCGGGACAGGACCGGCGTTTGAGTGGCGAAGTTCGCCAACTCCGGCATGGCACTGGCCAACCTGGCGGCCTGATCGATAAACCCGAACGCGTAGGCATACCGAGGGCGCCAGCGTCGCAGCGACCGGAAATGATGGTAGAGGAATTCGGCCTTGTAGGTGGGAATGTCCACGTCGACCGGACAGTCGCTGGTGCAGCCCTTACACGCCAGGCACAGATCCAGTGCGTCGGCCACCTCGGCAGACTGCCATCCGTCGGTGATCACCTCGCCGCGCAGCATTTCGAACAGCAGCCGGGCCCGTCCGCGGGTAGAGTGCTTCTCTTCCCTGGTCACCTGATAACTGGGGCACATGGTGGTCTGCGCCTCGGGCACCCGGCACTTGCCGACCCCGACGCAGCGCAGCGCCGCATGCGAGAAATCGCCATGGTCCTCGGGGTAGGCGAACTTCACCTTGGGCCGCGGCGGGTTGTAGTCGGTGCCCAGCTTGAGGTTCTCGTCGAACCGATAGGGATCTATCACCTTGCCCGGGTTCATCTTCCACTCGGGATCCCAGATCAGTTTGAATTTTCGCATCGCTTCGAGCAGCCGCGGGCCGTACTGCTTGCCGAGCAGTTCGGCGCGCTGTTGCCCGTCACCGTGCTCGCCGGACATCGAGCCGCCGTAGGAGGCCACCAGATCGCCGGCGGCTTCCAGGAAATTGCGATAGGTCTGCAGCCCGTCCCGGTGGCGCAGGTCGAACTTCACCCGGGAGTGGATGCATCCCTGACCGAGGTGTCCATACATGGCGCCGCGCAGCTGGTACTTGGCGTACAGCTGTTGTAGATCGCGCACATAGTCGCCGACGCGCCGCCACGGTACCGCGGAGTCCTCCCAGCCCGGCCAGTGGTTGCCGCTGTCGATGGGAAAAGCGGTGGACCCCAGGCCGGCCTCGCGGATTGCCCAGAGCTCGGCGCTGTTGCCGCCGTCCTGCTTGCTGCGGGCCAGCACGATGCGGTCGTCATCGACCCGCTTTTTCTTCCTCAGCCACCGCACGAATTCTTCGGCGCGGTCCAGTGATTCGCCAGGATCGTCGGAGCCGAACTGCACCATCAGCCAGGCGCCGGTGGAGTCCGGACGCGGTAAGGCCGCGCGGCCGGCCGGGTTGGTGCCGGTCAATTCCTGATCATGCACCAGCAGATGGTCGACGGCCTCGAGGCCGATCGGTTTCCACTCCATCATCTCCGGCGCCATGTCGCCGGCCTCGCCGAGGGATTCGAAGTGGACCACGACCACGGTGCGGTGCGTCATGGCCGGGGTGAGCATCACCGTGGCGGTAAGCGCTACCGCACAGGTACTTTCGGTGCCGACCAGAGCGCGGGCAACGTTGAATCCCTTCTCGGGCAGCAACTCGTCGAGGTTGTAGCCGGAAACCCGCCGCGGCAGCTCGTCCACCGAGGGGAAGCCGTTGCGGATGTCGTCGGCGTACTCGTTACGCAAATCCCGTAGCGCCGCATAGATTTCGCCCTTGCGGCCGCCCGCGGCGATGATCGCGTCCAGATCCTTTTCCTCGTCGACGCCGACGGTGAACCGCGCGCCCTCGTAAGTGACGATGTCGAGCGCATAGGTGTTGTCCGACGTTCGCGGTCCCGGCCCGTAGAACTGCGATTGGATCGAGTGTACGCCGCACGAGTTGTTGCCGATGTTGCCGCCCAGCGTGCACCGCGAATGCGACGACGGGTCGGGGCCGAACACCAATCCGTATTCGCCGGTGGCCTTGTTGAGCTGCTCGTTGATCACTCCGGTCTGCGCGGTGGCCAGCCGGCACTGCGGGTCGATGTCGACGATGTCGGTGAGATATTTCGAAAAGTCGATCACCACAGCGACATTGACCGTCTCACCGGAAAGGCTCGTCCCGCCGCCGCGGCACAGCACCGGGGCGTGGTAGGCGTGACAGGCCCGGATCGTGTGCACGACGTCGTCGAGCGTCTTGGGGATCACCACACCGATCGGAACCTGACGGAAGTTCGACGCGTCGTTGGCGTACATCGCCAACGTGGCGGTGTCGAAGCGCACTTCGCCGCTGACATGGCGGCGTAGCTGGTTTTCCAGCCCGGTGACGTTGACCTTGTCGACGGTGGCCATTCCGGCCACGAAACGGCTGTCCGGCCGGGCCGGGATCGTCCGCTCCTGGTCGGCGCGAAGCAGGCTCATTCCTCCCCGTCCTCAGAGCTCCGCCCGCCAACGCTTTTGATCGACTCGGTGAACTCGTGCATTTTCTGCTTGGCGCCCTTCTTGGTGATGCTGACCCGGTCCGGGTCTTTCAGCACCGCCTTGGCGGTCTTTTTCGCCATCATCGTCTTGATGTGCGGCGGGACGGGTGGAATGTCCTTGTCGACGACCACCTCCAGCACCACCGGAGTGCTGGCCGCCAGCGCCCGGTCCCAGGCCTGGCCGATCTTGGCCGGGTCGTCGCAGCGAATCCCCGTCAGCCCCAGCAGGTTCGCGAACTCCGCGTAGGGCACGTCTGGAATATATTGGGATCCTTCGAATTTCGGCTCTCCGCCCATCGCCCGCTGCTCCCAGGTCACCTGATTGAGGTCTTCGTTGTTGAAGACGCAGAAGATCAGCGGGCCGTCGGAAAGCCGGTCCTTATAGCGCTTGACGGTGATCATCTCGGCCAGCCCGTTCATCTGGAACACGCCGTCACCGACCAGCGCGATCACCGGACGTCCGGGATGGGCCAGTTTGGCGCTGATCGCATACGGCGTGCCCGGTCCCATGGTGGCCAGATTGCCGGCCAGCGAAGCGGCCATGCCCGGGCGCAGCCGCAGGTGGCGGGCCCACCAGTTGGCGACCGAACCCGCGTCGGTGGTCAGGATCGCGTTGTCGGGCAACCGCTTCGACAGCTCGTGCACCACCAGCTCCGGGTTCAGCGGATCGGCCTTGTCGTGGGCCCGCTTGTCCAGCACCGCCCACCACTGTTTGACCTCTTTTTCGATCTTGTCTTGCCACGACCTGTCGTCCTTGCGTTGCAGCAGCGGAATCAGCTCGCGCAGCGTGTTTTTGGAGTCCCCGACCAGGTTGGCCTCCATCGGGTAACGGGTTCCGATCATCCGGCCGTCGATATTGATCTCGACGCCGCGGCATTGCCCCTCCTTGGGTAACCATTCCGCGTAGGGGAAGCTGGTGCCGATGAAGAACAGGGTGTCGGCGTCCGACATCATGGCCTGGCTGGCGGTGGAACCCAACAGCCCGATCGGGCCGGTGACATAGGGCAGGTCGTCGGGGAGCACGGCACGGCCCAGCGAACTCTTGGCCACCCCGGCGCCGAGCAATTCCGCCGCCTGCACGACCTCGTCGGCGGCCTCGGCCGCACCCTGCCCGACGACGATCGCCACCTTGTGCCCGGCGTTGAGGATCTGCGCCGCCTTCTCGAGTTCGGACTTCGGCGGAATCACCCGGGGCTTGGTCCAGCCGATGCTGCTGAACACCGCGCCGTGCATCCGCGGCGGCGAGGGCACCGCGTCGGATTCACCCACATCCTCGGGCAGGATGATGGTCGCCACCGTCCGGTTGTTCAGCGCCACCTTGCATGCTCGATCCACCAGATGCCGCGCCTGTTCGGGTGCCATGCAGGTCTGGACGAAGTCCGAGGAGACGTCCTTGTACAGCGAATTCGGGTCGATCTCCTGCTGGAACGCCGCGCCGAGTGACATCCGCTTCTGCTGACCGACGATGGCGACCACCGGATAGTGGTCGAGCTTGGCGTCGTAGAGGCCGTTGAGCAGATGGATGGCCCCGCCGCCGGAGGTGGCCAGGCAGCAGCCGATCTCGCCGGTGAACTTGGCGTGCGCCGTGGCCATGAAGGCGGCCATCTCCTCGTGGCGCGGCTGGATCAGTTCCGGGTCGCCGCCGGCCCGGTCCAAAGCGCCGAGCATCGATAAGATCCCGTCGCCGGGGTATCCGAAGATTCGGTGAATTCCCCACTGTCGCAGGCGATCAACGATAAAGTCGGCGGTCTTGGGCATGGTGCTCCTCCGGTTCGGCAACTACGCGGGTGGACCACCGGATCGTCACCGCCGACCGGTCGGGGAACTTGCAGCGGCGACGATTGCCGGTGGTCACAATGTGGGTCTACCCGTCGCTTCGCGAGTCAAACGGCCCAGATGGCCGAGTTATCCGGTCCCGGTGCCGACGCATGGCCCGTACCCGTCGGTCAGCCGATGCGCCGCTTCGAACAACAGCGCATGGACGAAGGCCTGGGGCAGGTTGCCGCGCAGTTGGCGCTGACCGATGTCGAATTCCTCGGTGAACAGGCCGGGCGGACCGCAGGCGGTGCGGTTTCGTTCGAACCAGCGCACGGCCGCCAGGTTGTTGCCCTGCTGATGATCGGCCAGCGCCATCAGGAATCCGCAGAGCAGAAAGGCGCCCTCGGCTTCGCCGAGTGGTTGCTCGCCCGGTTGGAACCGGTACACGAACCCGTGCCGGCCGAGGTCGGTGCGTACCGCCTCCACAGTGGCGACGCTTCGCGGATCGGTCGCCGGGATCGCGCCGCGAATCGACGGTATCAGCAGCGCCGCATCGATTCGCGGATCATCCGGCGCCCGTTGCCAGCGTCCGTAGCGGTGCAAGCAATCGGAATTGGTATCGGCGACAAGCTGATCGGCCAGACGCTGCCATTGCGAGCCCTGCCGCGGCGGCGCCACCTCGCTGATACGCCGCAGCCCCGCCGCACACGTCAGCCGGGAATGAGCCCAACGCCGGTCGTCAATCTCCCATATTCCGGCGTCGGGTTCGCGCCAGCGCCTTTCGATGGACTCCACCAGGGTCTGCACGGCGCGCCAATGCCCGGTGTCCAGCCGATCGAGGCGCCCGGCGGCGGCCAGCAACAGCAGCGCCTCACCGAATGCGTCCAGCTGGAATTGGTCGGTCACCCAATTGCCGGTCTTGACGGTGCCGCCGGGGTAGCCCGGCAGATCCAGGTCCTGTTCTTCGGGCACCAGGTCGCCGGTGATGCAGTAGGCCGGCTTGAGGCCGGGACCGTCGGCCAGGACGCGTTCGCTGACGAACCCGACGGCGTCGTCGATCAACGGGTGGGCTCCGGCGGCGGCGACAGCTTGTCCGGCGTAGCACTGGTCGCGGATCCAGCAATAGCGGTAGTCGTAGTTGCGGCCCTGCTCGGCCCGTTCCGGCAGCGACATGGTGGCCGCGGCCACCATGCCCCCGCCGCTGCTGGTCATTCCGCGCAACACCGCGTAGGCGGTCTGCGCGTCGGCGTCGGCCAACGAGCCCGATATGGTCGGAACCGCTGCCGCCCAAGCACTTTCGGTGTCCCGCCAAGCGTCGTTGGGCCGGGCGGCGGCGGTGGGCAGTTGCTGATCGGACAGCTCGAGGACCAGGTCGTGATCGCGTCCGGGAACCACCTCGATCACCGCCTGCAGCGGGCCGTCGCCGCTTCGGGTGGCATCGCCGGCCCCGGTCCAGCGGAACCGGTGCGGCCCCGAGCGCCCGGTCCACACCCCGTCGCGGCAGCGCAACCCCGACATCGGCGTGGCGCCGAAGCCGGCGCGCACGTCGAGCGCGACCCGCATCCGCGCCGGCCGGTCCAGGGCGCGGATGCGGCGCAACACCACCGCCGTGCGCGGGTCCCCGGGGAACGCCAGCGCCTCCCGGCACTCGACGATCCCGTCGGTGGTCACCCAGCGCGACCGCCAGATCAGTGACCCCTGCTCGTATCGTCCGCCCCACACGAACCGCGGATGATCCGGCGAGACGGCGTACACCCCGTTGCCGCCCAGCAGCGAGCCGAACACCGCCGGGCTGTCCCACCGCGGCAGGCACATCCAGCAGCAGTCCCCTCGCGGTCCGATGATGATTCCGCGTTCCCCGTCGGCGAGCAGCGCGTATTCGCGCAACACATGCGGCGACAGCAGTTCGGCCACCGGTGGTCTGTCGTCCACGCGAAGCGGCATACCCCGTTTGGGTTGCGGGTAGTCACCCGGGCATGACATTGCGCGCGGGTGAACCCATCCCAGTCGAATCCGTCGAGGCCTCCGCCTACACGATTCCCACCGACGCCCCGGAGTCCGATGGCACCCTGGCCTGGGACTCGACCACTTTCGTCCTGGTGAGTGTGCGGGCCGGCGGCCAGGTGGGCACCGGTTACACCTACGGCGGCACCGCGGTGGCGACGGCGGTGGGCGCCAAGCTCGCCGACGTCGTGACCGGTGCCGACGCCTTGCAGCCGCCGGCCAGGTGGGCGCAGATGCAGCATGCGGTGCGTAACCTGGGCAAGCCGGGCGTGGTGGCCTGTGCGATCTCGGCGGTCGACATCGCCCTGTGGGACTTACGGGCGCGGTTGCTCGACGAACCGCTGGTTGTCGCGCTCGGCGCGGTCCACGACGCCACCCCGGTTTACGGCAGCGGCGGCTTCACTTCTTACGACAACGACACGCTGCGCGCACAGCTGTGCGGGTGGGTCGAGGCCGGCATTCCGCGGATCAAGATGAAGGTGGGTAGCGACCCGGATGCCGACCTGGGCCGGGTGGCGGCGGCCCGGTCGGCCATCGGCGACGACGCCGAACTGTTCGTCGACGCCAACGGCGCCTACCACCGCAAACAAGCGCTGCTGTGGGCGCGGCGCTTCGCCGACTACGACGTGCGGTGGTTCGAAGAGCCGGTCAGCTCCGACGATCTCGACGGCCTGCGCCGGCTGTGCGAGCACGGACCGGCCGGCATGGACATCGCCGCCGGCGAATACGGCTATCAGCTCCCGTATTTCCACCAGATGCTGGCTGCGGGCGCAGTGGACTGCCTACAGGCCGACGTCACCCGCGCCCTCGGCATCACCGGTGTCCTCAAGGTCGCCGCGCTGTGCGACGCGCGCGGCATGGACCTCTCGCTGCACTGCGCCCCACAGATCAGCGCCCACGTCGGCACCGCCGTGTGGCACCTGCGCCACTTGGAGTACTTCCACGACCATGTGCGCATCGAGGGACTGGCGTTCGACGGCACCATCGACCCCGAACCCGACGGTCTACTGCGTCCGGACCGCGGCGCGCCCGGGCACGGCTTGACGGTCAAACACGCCGATCTGGAGGACTATCGGGTCGCGTGACGTCGCGCCGCGCTGGCCGCCGAGCGTGACGTCACTGCGAAAATTCCGCGCGAAACTCGCAGTGACGTCACGCTGGGCGCGTCCCTCGCGTGGTGTAGAGGTGATGCCAGCCCAGCCCCGCCCAGACTGCCGCGACGAGCCCGTCGGCGACACCGCCACGGATTCGGCGACGGTCGAGCGCGGCCAGCCCGAATGCGGTCAGCGAGTGCACCGTGTCGACCCACACGCCGGCCGCCAGCATCACCGGGCTGGGATCCAGACCCGACGCCAGTGCCTGCACCAGGTGACGTGCCCCCAGCACCCGGGTGACGACGACTGCTTTCCGATCGACGTGAACCCCGTGAATCCGGTTCAGCACCACAGTGGGGGCGGTGAGCAGCACGGCGCCCCACCCGGCGCGCAGCAGCTCGATGCGGCGAACTTTCATGTGCTCCCAGTTACCCGGCGCGCGAACGTTCCAACCCGCGCGACGAACCGGTCGAAGAACACCCCCGGGTCGACGTCGATGCCGACCTGCGCGTTGGGTGCTCGCTTTCCCGACCAGTCGGGCACCGCTCTGCCGCGGGCCGGGGTTTCGGTCACGTCGACGTCGACAGTGGCGCGCCGGGTGGTGACCAGTTCGGGATCCAGGGCGATCGCGGCGGCCAGCGGATCGTGCAGGTACGCCAGATACCCGCATCCGCGGTCCCGGTGAGACTCGAAGTAGAACCGCATGGTGTCCTCGATGAACCGGGTCAACGGAACCGACCGGCCGCAGGCTGCCGTCAGCCGGGCCAGGATTTGCGGCGTCATCGCCACCTGCCGGGTGAGGTCCACGCTGCAGAGGATCGGAAGCGCTTGCGGCTCAACGGCTTCAGCGGACCATGCGGCCAACACCTGGGCTGCTGCCTCGGGGTCTGCCTTGATGTTCCACTCGGCGGCCGTCTCGCCTTCGAAAGCGCCGCCCATGATCACCAGCCGGCGCAACAGTTTCGGCAGCTGCGGTGCGGCGCGCAGCGCCAGCGCCAGGTTGGTCAGCGGGCCGGTGACCAGTCCGATCAGGTCCCCGCGATGGTTGTGCGCTGCGTGCACCCACGCCGTCGCGGCATCGTGACCGGTGGCCCCGCGATCGGTGGCCGGCAGTTCGGCATAGCCTAAACCCTTGGGGCCGTGGATGTTTCCACGGCTTGGATGGTCGGCGCCTTTGGACACCGGTATGTGGGGGGCGCGGCACAATTCGAGCAAGCCCAGGTTGTTGGCGCACACCTGGTCCACACCGACGTTGCCGCCGGTCGATGCGATACCGACCAGATCCGCGTCGGCGCTGGCCAGCACATAGATCAAGGCGAGCGCGTCGTCGATGCCGGTGTCGACGTCGGCGAAAACCGCGCTCACCGCGGTAAGGATACGCCCGATTAGGCTGACCCAATGCCCGATGATCTGAAACCACACTTCGAGGATGTGCAGGCGCATTACGACCTGTCCGACGACTTCTTCCGGCTGTTCCTCGACCCGACCCAGACCTACAGCTGCGCGTATTTCGAGCGCGACGACATGACACTGGAAGAGGCGCAGATCGCCAAGATCGACTTGGCGCTAGGCAAGCTTGGATTACAGCCGGGCATGACATTGCTCGACGTTGGCTGCGGTTGGGGCGCCACCATGATGCGCGCGGTGCACACCTACGACGTCAACGTTGTCGGTCTCACCCTGAGCCGCAACCAGGCCCGCCATGTCGAGCAATTGATCGCCACCTCGGAAAGCCCGCGCATCCAGCGGGTATTGCTGCAGGGCTGGGAGCAGTTCGACGAGCCCGTGGACCGGATCGTCAGCATCGGCGCCTTCGAGCATTTCGGGCATGAGCGCTACGACGCGTTCTTCGCGCTGGCGCACCGGCTGTTACCCGATGACGGCATCATGCTGCTGCACACCATCACCGGGCTGCACCCGAAAGAAATACACGAACGCGGCCTGCCGATGTCGTTCACCTTCGCCCGGTTCCTCAAATTCATTGTCACCGAGATCTTTCCGGGCGGGCGGCTGCCGTCGATCCCAATGGTCCAAGAACGCGCCACCGCAAACGGTTTCACCGTCACCCGGGTTCAGTCGTTACAGCCGCACTACGCGAAAACCCTCGACATCTGGTCGGCGGCATTGCAGGCCCACCAAGACCAGGCCATTGCCCTGCAATCGCGGGAAGTCTACGAGCGATACCTGAAGTATCTGACCGGCTGCGCCGAAATGTTCCGCATCGGGTACATCGACGTCAACCAATTTACCTGTGCGATGTGACATCCGCTGCTACCGCGATCCGGCGCCGTTGAAGCCGCCGAACCGTCGGTCTACCAATGCAGGCCGGGCACCAACCGTGCCAGCTGCCGGACCGGCCGGGGTGTCCGGATGCCGCCGGTGACGGCACGCGCCGGGCGCTTCGGCATACGTCTCGGGGGCATCGCCGGGGCGGACGGCAGTCCTTGAGCCGCAGCCGAATCGGGGTAGCCCAGGTACAGCTGGTGCAGAATGCGCCGCGAAACCTTGGGCGCGAAGTGGTTGCCGGCCTCGGCCAGCGTGCCCAGCGGGGTGTCGATCCGCGCCGGCTTCTCGATCAGCGCGCGCACCACCATGGCCGCCGCATGCTCAGCGCTGATCGCCCGCATCGGGTTGAGCCGCTGTGACGGGGTGATCATGGGTGTGGCCACCAGCGGCATGTGGATGTTGGTGAAGGTGATGTGGTCGGAGAGCGTCTCGGAGGCGACCACGTCGGCGAACGCGTCCAGCGCCGCCTTGCTGGGCAGATACGAGCTGTACTTCGGGTTGCGGGCCTGCACCCCGGCGCTGGAGACGTTGACCACGTGACCGAACCGGCGCTCGCGCCAGTGGGGCAGCAGCGCCAGCACCATCCGCACCGCGCCGAAGTAGTTGACCGCCATGACCCGTTCGTAGTCGTGGAGGCGGTCGGTGGAGTTGACCACCGAGCGGCGAATCGACCGGCCGGCGTTGTTCACCAGATAGTCGACATGGCCGAAGCGGCCCAGGATGTCTTTGACGGTGTGCTCCACCGACGTCGAGTCGGTGACATCGCAGGTGAAGGCGTGCGCCTGCCCGCCGCTTGCCCGGATCTCGGCCACCAGCCGGTCCAGCGCGTCGGCGTTGCGGGCCAGCGCGAACACCGTTGCGCCGCGCTGCGCGACGGCGATGGCCGACGCCCGCCCGATGCCGCTGGAGGCCCCGGTGATGACGACGTGCCGGCCATGCAGCGGTCCTCGTGGATCGTCGCGGCGGGCGCGATCGGGATCGAGGTGCTGCGCCCAGTACCGCCACAGCCGGGGTGCATACGCCGCGAACTCGGGAACTTCGATCCCGGTGCCGTGCAACGCCTTCCGGGTTTCGTCGGCGGCGAAGGTGGGCTGGAGGTCGACCAGGCCGAAGATTTCGGCGGGGATGCCGAGCTGGGCGGCGGCCATGTTGCGCAGCACCTTGGCCCGCCCGCGCACCTTCAGCACCGGGGCGGCCACCGAGCGGGGCAGTGTCCCGCGTAGCGGCGGCAGCCCGGCCGCCGGGGCTACGCCGCGGTAAATGCCGCGCAGGCCAATGGTTTTCGGTGCGGTGAGGTGAAACGTCCGACCATCGAGACCGTCGGCGTGCATCAGCGCCACCAGCGCGTCTACGACATAGTCGACCGGGACGATGTTGGTGCGTCCGTTGTCGGGCAACAGGATCGGGGTCAGCGTGGGCAGTAGCGCCAACTTGGCCAGCACCCCGAAGAAGTAGTACGGCCCGTCGACCTTGTCCATCTCGCCGGTGCGCGAATCGCCCACCACCACCGCCGGGCGGTAGATGCGGTAGCGCAGCCCGGGCGCCGAGCGCACCAGCTGCTCGGCTTCGAACTTCGTTCGGTGATACGGCGTGGGCAGCGGTTGGCCGACGTCGAAGTCGTCCTCGGTGTACTCGCCGGCGAAGTCGCCGGCCACCGCGATCGACGACATGTGGTGGAAGGTGGCGTCCAGCCGTCGCGCCAATTCGCTGACGGCCCGGGTGCCCGCCACGTTGGTGGCGCGCTGCTCGGGCTCGCCCGCGGTGATGGCGGTGCGGTGGCCGATCGCCGCGCAGTGCACGACATGGTCCACCCGGCCCAGCTCGTCGAGCGTCTCATCGCTCAGCGCGAGTTCCGGAAGCTCGCCGACCAGCGGCTTGACCCGCTCACTCCAGTCGGCCGCCAGGCGCTCGAAACGTCCCAGCGACTGACGGCGGACCAGCACCCACACCTGCGCGTCGGGCCGGGTATCGAGCAGCCGGGAGATGACCCGGCGACCAATAAACCCGGTACCGCCGGTAACGACATATCGCATGCAGCCCATCGTGGCGGCTGGCGGCAGCACCCGTCAACCGGTCAGGTGAAGTTGCGGATGCCATCCCAGTCCACCAGCTTCCAGCCGTCGATCGGGTTGCCGGTGACCACGACCCGACCGATGTTGGGCAGCGGATGGTTGTTCAACAGGTTGAGCTTGGGGTTCTTCACGTTCATCAGCGTCCACACCATGATCGCCGTGCCCTGGGAGAACACCACCGGCTTGTTGTGGCCGCTGTCGTAGATCTTGCGAATGGCACTGCTGAACCGGCTGTTGAATTGGTCGCCGGTGATCGACCCCGGGATGCAGTGCGTGGCATCGCCGTTGATCCAACCCGTAGGCGCCAGCAGATACGTCGAGTTGGCCCTTGATTCGGGTTCGCCGTTGTACCAGCCGGCATTGATGGACTGCAGATCGTCGATGATCTCGACCTGCTTGCCCATCTCGCTTGCCAACGGTGCGGCGGTCTGCTGGGCTTCGGCCATCGGCGAGGAGTAGATGCTGTCGAATTCGTTGTGCGCGACCTGATGGGCGAGCTGCTGGGCTTGTCCCTTGCCGTCGGCAGTGAGCCCGGTGCCGGGTATCTCGGTGTTGATCACTCCGTCGGCGTTGGCCTGCGATTGCGCGTTGCGGATGAAGGTCACGGTGATGTTGCGGGCCTGCGTGCCGCCGCCGCCGCAGGCGCCGACGATCATGACCGAGGCGAGCACAGCTAGGACGTGGGAGGTTTTCCAGGTCATCTTCCAGATCATGGTGCGCTTGGCCATGGCGATAGCCTGCCCTGCCGATGCCGTCGCTGGGAAGGGTTTGCGATGGTTGAGTGCGGAAAAGCTTCGATTTGGAATCGAGAGGAGACTCGCATGGCCATTGACCCCGGCGCCGTCGGTGCGGTGACCGAGCCGATGTTGTTCGAATGGACCGACCGGGAAACGTTGCTCTACGCACTCGGAGTGGGTGCCGGGACCGAGGACCTGTCGTTCACGACGGAGAACAGCCACGGTATTGCCCAGCAGGTGCTGCCGACCTACGCGGTGATCTGCTGCCCGGCCTTCGGGGCGGCGGGCAAGGTGGGAAAGTTCAACTGGGCCAAGCTGTTACACGGCTCGCAGACCGTGCGGCTGCATGCGCCGCTGCCGCCGGCCGGAAAGTTGTCGGTGGTCTCCGAAGTGGCCGACATCCAGGACAAGGGCGAAGGTAAGAACGCCATCATCATGCTGCGCGGCCGCGGGAGCGACCCGGACAGCGGCGCGCTGATCGCCGAAACACTGACCACCCTGGTGATCCGCGGCGAAGGCGGCTTCGGGGGGGAGCCGGGTCAGCGGCCGGCCGCCCCGGAATTCCCCGACCGCGAGCCCGACGCCCGGGTCGCCCTGCCCACGCGTGAGGATCAAGCGTTGATCTACCGGCTCTCCGGCGACCGCAACCCGTTGCACAGCGACCCGTGGTTCGCGCGGGAGATGGCCGGCTTTCCCAAACCAATCCTGCACGGGCTGTGCACCTACGGCGTGTCCGGACGCGCGCTGGTCGCCGAGCTCGGCGGCGGCGTGGCCGCCAACATCACGTCGATCGCGGCGCGGTTCAGCTCGCCGGTGTTCCCCGGCGAGACGCTGACCACGCTGATCTGGCGCACCGAGCCGGGCAAGGCGGTGTATCGAACCGAGGCGTCCGGGCTGGCCGGTTCCGAGGCGCGAGTGGTCCTCGACGACGGCGCGGTGGAATACGTGGCGTAGTTGTCGCGCCCGTATGTTCGTCGGGGCTGGCGTGCCAGCTCATCGCTGGCGTGGCTGAGGCTCGCCCCACGTGTGCTCATGGCGGTCTTTGGGCCGCGGATTCATACGGTCAGTGCGTTGGCCACGCTGGTGCGCGGTGCCGGTGACTGCGCGCCGGACGCCGCGGACATTGATGCCACGGTTTGCGGAGCGCCGTCCCTGTCGTGACTTGGGTAACGCGAGCTGGGCGGCACTCGGTCGTGAAACGCGATATCGCCGCCGATATCAACAGGTTTGGGCCTTCGCGCCGATCAGAACGTGTCGGTGCCCCCTCGTAGAATCCGGGGTATGTCAGCGAGCACGCGTGAGGAGATCGTGGCGGTCCTCGATGCGTCTGACGACTCCCAGGACCAGTTGTGCGAGTTGACGTTTGATGCGCTGACGACCCCGGAGCTGCTGCGGGTGATGGAGCGCCTGGAACGCCGGGAAACGCTGATCAATCAACTGCGCGCCCGGGCCAGCGAGGAAGACCTTGGCGGCAAACTCCCCGCGGCATTGGCCGAGCGGCTGCGCATCACCAAAGGCGAAGCCAACCGCTGGATCGCCGAGGCCGAGGACCTCGGAGAGCGTCGCGCCCTGACCGGGGAACCACTGCCGCCCAAGCTGACGGCGACAGCCGCCGCCCAACGCGACGGGATGATCGGGGACGCGCACATCCGGGTGATCCGTGACTTTGTCTCCCACCTGCCCGCCGCGGTGGACCCCGGCACCTTCGTGGCCGCCGAGAAAGATCTGGCCGGCAAGGCGTGTGACTTCCGCCCCGACCAGGTGGCCAAGTACGCCCATGAGTTGATGGCGTTGCTGCACCCCGATGGCGACTACTGCGATGAGGAACGCGCCCGCAAACGCGGCCTCATCCTCGGTCGACAGGAATACGACGGTATGTCGCGCCTCAGCGGCCTGATCACCCCCGAACTACGGGCGTTGCTCGAAGCCGCCTGGGCCAAACTGGCCGCGCCCGGCGCGTGCCATCCCGAGGACGACACCCCAGTCTCGGAGCCCGACCCGGGCCGCCGCGACACCCGCAGCCAACCCCAACGCCAGCACGACGCGCTGATCGCCGGCCTGCGCGCGCTGTTGGCCTCCGGGGACCTGGGCAGCCACAACGGGCTGCCGGTGTCCATCGTCGTCACCACCACGCTGAAGGATCTGGAAGCCGCCGCCGGGCGGGCCCGCACCGGCGGGGGCACCCGGGTACCCATGTCGCAGCTGATCCGCTGGGCCGCCACGTCGCATCACTATCTCGCGGTGTTCGACCAGGCCAAGCCCTTGGCGCTGTTTCACACCAAACGGTTCGCCTCGCTGGCGCAGCGACTGATGCTGCTGGCCCAGCACGGTGGCTGCACGAAGCCGGGTTGCGACGCCCCGGCCTATCACAGCCAAGCGCATCACGTTTCGGGCTGGCGCAACACCCACTGCACCGACATCAACGACCTGACTCCGCCTTTTGGGGGCCTTTGGCCCCAGACAATCGTCTCGCCGAAAAAGGTTGGACGACTCGCAAGAATGCAAAAGGTGACACCGAATGGCTCCCGCCGGCCCACCTCGATCACGGCCAACCGCGGGTCAACACCTTCCATCATCCCGAGAAACTCTTCGCGCCCGACGACGACGAACCCGATTGACGGGGTCGGTCAGCCTTCGGGCACCTCCCGCGACGAATCCGCATGCGCACAACGACTTCGAGCCAGCCCGGCGGGCATTGGTGTGTGCGATCCCCGCACGCGCCCACCCCATGCTCTGCTCGACCGCCGGCAGGGCGCCGCAGCGCGTGCTCGTCGGGACCAGCCTGACCCCCGACGAACTTTCGGGCGCGACCACTCAGCCGGCCCTGGTGTTTGATAGGCGAAAGTGCCCGTCCCGCTGGCTATCTGCTACGGCTGCCGGCTTTGAGCGGGTACATCGCGGCGGCGTCGCCTGATGCCGTGACATCAGGTGGGGAAACGCCCTGGGCTGGACCCAGTGTGGTGGATAGGTAACCGCGCCGCCCCAGATCGGGTACTCCTTGCCGGCAGACGCAGGTGCGCGATGGGATGGCGACGGTGCTGCCGGGGTGCGATGATGTTGCGCGTAAGGCGATGACGAATGCAGGAAGCCGGTGCGAAACCGGCGCGGTCCCGCCACTGTAATCGGGGAGCGACCCTCATCGGCCACGGCCACGGGCTGGAAGGCGAGGCGAGCGGCGATCCGAGAGCCAGGAGACTCGCGTCATCGCGTCCGGCGAGCCTGGGGCGGTGTACCCCGGAGAGAGCGAACCGTCATGACGCATTCGAATTTCCGGCCGCCCGGCTGTTGCCGTCCTCGTCCAAACGCTGATCGGGTGCCGGCGGTGCACTGCGCACGCCGGCCACTGGCGGGCGGCTGGCGATGAGCGCCCCCATCTGGTTGGCCGCACCCCCGGAGGTCCATTCGGCGCTGCTCAGCAGCGGCCCCGGCCCGGGTCCGTTGCTGGCGTCGGCGGCAGCATGGGATTCGTTGAGCGCCGCCTACGCCGAGACGGCAGACGAGCTGGCCGCGGTAGTGGCCGGGGCGCAGGCGGACAGCTGGGCAGGTCCGAGCGCCGAAGACTATGTGGCCGCCCATGTCCCTTATCTTGATTGGCTGACGCAGGCCAGCACCGACAGCGCCGCAATGGCCGCTCACCAACAAACCGCGGCCACCGCATACACCGCCGCAGTGGCTGCGATGCCCACGTTGGCTGAGCTGGCCGCCAACCATGCCGCGCACGCGGTATTGACGGCGACAAATTTCTTTGGCATCAACACCATCTCGATCGCGCTCAACGAGGCCGACTACGTACGGATGTGGGTGCAGGCCGCCGCCGTCATGGGCACCTATCATGCGGTCTCGACTGCGGCTATTGGCGCCGCACCGCAGGCCGCGCCGGCGCCGCCGATCATGAAAGCCGACGCGGAGCTGGTCAGGGCCGCTGAGGCAGGGATGTCGAGTGCGGACCCGCTGCGCCAGTTCGAGCAATGGCTGTGGCAGATGTATACCGCCTTCTACAACAACGTCATTCAACCGTTTGTCGATTGGCTGGCGAACCTGCCGTTCTTCCACACGATGTTCGCGGGGATCGACCCTTACCTGGTCATACTCGGCAACCCGCTTACCTATCTGAGCCCGTTGAACATCGCGTTCGCACTCGGCTACCCGATGGATATCGGCACGTATGTGGCCCTGTTGTCGCAAACCTTTGCGTTTATCGGGGCAGATCTCGCCGCGGCCTTCGCTACGGGTAACCCGGTGACGATCGGTTTCACCATTTTGTTCACCAGTGTCGAAGCCATCGGCACGGTCATCACCGACACGATTGCGCTGCTTAAGACGCTGTTGGAGCAGACTGCGGTGCTGCTGACGGTGGTGGCGCCGCTGCTGGCTGCCCCGTTGGTGCCGTTGGCGGCCGGTGCTGTGCTGACACCGATCGGCGCCAAAGGGCTAGCGGCACTGGCTGCCGTGCCGCCACCGTCGCCACCTGTCACACCAACCACGCCGCCCCTTGCGGCCCTCGGCACCGGCGCCCCGAGCTCGACCACGGCCCCGGTTCAGGCGTCCGTGGAGGTGACCGTCGCGGCGCCCACGCCCGGACCACCGCCGCCGGCCCCCACGGCGCCACCGGTGAGCGATGCCGGGCTGGGTGTGGGGATGGACAACTTCGGCTACTTGGTGGGTGGGCTGAGCGCGGATGCCAAGAGGCCCACAACCGCCAGTTCCCGAAGGAAGGCACCAGAACCCGACAGCGCCGAGGCCCCGGCGGCCGCGGCCACACCTCAGGAAAAGCCTCGACCGCAGTGGCGTCGACGGGTGAAAGCCAAACGGCTCGGCCGCGGTTATGAATACCTGGATGTGGGCCCGGACGCCGACGACCCGACCGAGCTGACCACCTCGGCGGCACCAGACCAGGGAGCAGCGCCCCTGGGGTTCGCCGGAACCACGCAACTGGCCGGTTCCAAACCGGCCGCAGGATTGATCACGCTATCCAACGAAACATTTCCGAGCAGCCCGGGCGCGCCGATGCTGCCGGGCACGTGGGGCGTCGATGCCGCGCCGCCCCATGACCCACCTTCGTAGGGGGGATCTTGTCGCGGCGGGGCAGCCATCGACGTCACCAGCCGCCCCGACGGCCATCATCGGTTGCGAACGACGTGCTTACGATGACGCGATGCGGATACTGGTCACCGGTGGCGTCCGCTCGGGAAAGTCCAGGCATGCCGAAGCGTTGTTGGCCACTGCCGTTGAGGCTGTCTACATCGCGCCGGGCCGCGGCGCCGATGGCAGCGACCCGGACTGGGATTCCCGGGTCGCACTACACCGCGCGCGTCGCCCGCCGACCTGGCTGACGGTCGAAACCGCGGACGTCGCAACGGCTTTGTCCAACATCCGGTGCCCTGTCCTGGTGGACTGCCTGGGCACGTGGCTCACGGCTCTGATGGATCGTGAGGCGTTGTGGAACACGACGACCGCCCAGGCCTACGCTGCGGTCGGGGAACGACTGGACGAGTTGTGCGCGGCACTGGCCGAAGTATCCGATGCGGTCGTGGTGACGAATGAGGTCGGCTTGGGTGTGGTACCCGCCCATCGTTCGGGGATGATATTCCGCGATCTGCTGGGCACGATCAACCAACGGGTGGCAAACGTGTGCGACGAGGTGCACTTGCTGATCTCGGGTCGTGTCCTCAAGTTGTGAATCATTGCGCGACGCTCGATGCGGGTGTCGAGTGCCCCGGCCGGTTGCATCCTGCGCCCTGGGGCACTAGCTCAGCTCCGTCCCGGCGCCCAGCGATTCGCAGGTTCGGTAGTAGTGCAGATAGGCGATCGCCGGTACCACCAGGAACGTGATCACCAGCAACGCGATCGAGAAATAGTTGGCGCCCCCCTGCGGTGTGGCGAAGATGGTCCGGTAGTCGAAAGACACCGCCAACGCCACCGAGACGATGACGGCAGCTACCGGTAATACTTTGTCGGTCAACAAGTTTCGCTTCGCCGCCGCCGCCTGGTTGCCGGCTGTGTCCCGAGCCAGGGCGACCAGAGCGACCGGGACGATGATGAACTGGATAAACCGGGCGATCACCGCAAGCCCGATCAGGTTCACGCTGTCAAAGCGAAGTGCCAGTGGGAAAGCCAAGGCCAACGATGCCGTGATCGCGAACGCGATCATCGGGACGCCGAATCGGTTCTGCCTCGACAAGCGTGCCGGCAGGATCCGGGTGTCCGACAGCGCTGTCCATACCCGCGGCGCGCCGAACGAGGCGGCTACGTTGATGCCGAACATCGAGACCAAGGCGCCGAGGACGACGGTGGTGCGTAACGGACCGTCGTCGATGGCCGCCGCCAATCGCACCGTGGCGTCGGATTCGACAACCTTGTCCGATCCCAGCAGCATCGCCACCGCGACAGCAAGCACGTAGACGGCGCCGACACCGAGGATCGCGACCGGTATGGCTTTAGGCAGCGTCCGCTCCGGCTCGTGCATCTCCTCGGCGGCGTTGGCGATCGATTCGAAACCGGTAAATGCGTACAGCGCCGCGATGGTGGCAAGGATCAATCCCGAGACGGCACCGTGAGCAAGCTGGATCCCGCCGAACAGCGCATAGGGGGCCGGTTGGTAAACGCCTGACGCACTTGCCGTTCCGTAATGGCTCGGGTGATGTGTGACGAGGAGCCACAGGCCACCGATGATAAAGACCGACAGCGCCGAAATCTTGCCTATCGTCGAGGTTCCGTTTGCCCATTTGATTGCCCGGTTACCGAAAATATTGATGACCAACAGCACGACGATGAACCCGAGGAACACCAACGTCTTCACGCTCAGCAGCTCGCTGGCGTCAGCCCAATTCTTCTCCGGGAAAGTCACTTTCAACAATGTCGAGACGAACAGCGACGCCAGCACGCCCCAGGCGATGGACGCGACGATGGCATGGGTCACACCGACATAGATGCCGATTTTCTGCCCGAAAGCGGCTGTCGTGTAGGCATATGATGCGCCATTGGTTTTGACGTATCTGGCAGCACTGGCAAAGACCAGTGCCATGATGCCCGCGAAAAGACCCGCCAGGATGTAGGCGACGGGCGCCCACGGTCCCGCGAGCTTGATCACCGTACCGGGGGTAAGAAAGATGCCGGCTCCGATTATCGAGTTGATCCCGAGCATCACAACGCTCCGGAAGCCAAGTTTGCCGATCGCGGGTCCTCCTCATGACAGCCGTTGCACGTAGTGTTAGCACTCGTTTGTTAGCACTGGACGTGCGACGGTGCCATAGATTGACGCGGGGCGCACTTATTGCGGGTTACCGCCCGCCGTTGCCGGGGTTGCGTTAAGTTCCGTTGGCGCCGTGGGTCCCGGGTACGCCGAACAACGTTCCGCCAGTGCCGCCGGCGGCGCCAATCCCGCCGGTTCCGGGGTTGGCGCCGACGCCGCCGTTGCCGCCGTTGCCGCCGTTGCCGCCGTTGCCGTTGGCGTCGGTACGTGCGCTAGGTGGGTCAGCAATGCGGCCCCGTAACCACACCGCTCCCGCGTCACACCCGCAATATCGCAGGTCGAATGTCCGCTTCAAGACTTTCCGAGACCGGGAAAGTCAACCCCTCTGATCCCGAGTTGCCGTACAGTATCCCGCCAATACCACCCCGTACCGCCCCACCCGCCGGCCCCGCCAGGGCCGGACCCCTGCGGCACCACCGGTGCCATGACTACCAGCGCCGCCGCCCCGCCGTTCCCTCCAGCGCCGGACGTTCCGGCTTGTCCACCGTTACCGCCGTGACCTCATAGGCCCACGGGTTGCGCCTGATACGCCGTTGCCATACAACACTCCACCCATACCGCCGTTACCACCCGTTACCGGAGCTCTGGGTCCCGGTTCCGTCTGCTCCGCCGTTGCCGCCGTCGCCGAGGAGTCCGGCTTCCCCGCCGTTGCCGCCCCTGCCGCCACCGCCTGATCTGCCCACACCGCCGGCTCCGCCGTTGCCGCCGTTGCCGATAAGTCCGGCTGCTCCGCCGTTGCCGCCGTTCCCCCCTGCTCCGCCGTTGCCGCCGTTACCGCCTACTCCGCCGTTGCCGATCAATATTCCGCCTTCGCCGCCGTCACCGCCGCCTCCGCCGACTGGGCCGGTTCCGCCTGCTCCGCCGTGGCCGCCGTTGCCGATGAGTCCGGCTGCTCCGCCATTGCCGCCGTTGCCACCGCCACCTCCGGCTACGGGCCCGGTTCCGCCGTTTCCTCCGTTGCCGCCATGGCCAATCACTAGGCCGCCTTGGCCGCCTTGGCCGCCTTGGCCGCCGAGGTTGGGGACATGGGGACCATGGACCGCGGTTCCGCCGTTGCCGCCGTCGCCGCCGTTGCCGATGAGTCCGGCTGTTCCGCCGTTTCCTCCGTTGCCGCCGTGGCCGAAGAATCCCACGGCGCCGGTTCCGCCGTTTCCTCCGCTGCCGCCGTTGCCGAAGAGTAGTCCGCCGTTTCCTCCGTTGCCGCCAGTGCCGCCGGTTCCGCCGGCGCCGCCGTTGCCGCCTTGGCCGAACAGTCCGGCTGCTCCGCCGTTTCCTCCGTTCTGACCGGATGCGCCTGATCCGCCGTTGCCGCCGTTGCCCCAGAGCCATCCACCGGCCCCACCGTTTTGTCCGGTGTCATTAAGCCCGTTGGCGCCGTTGCCGATCATCGGACGTCCGAGGAGCCATTCGCTTTCGGCGTTGGCGGTGTAGATCGCATCGTGCGCGGCGTTGTCGATCTCGGTGACCCAGTATTTCTCGGTGCTGCCGTTGAGCAGGCCGACAAATTTCTGGTGCAGCCACTCATAGTCGCGACTCAAAGCCTGCCAGGTTAGGCTCTGGCGGGTCAGTAAAACTGTTAGCGCTGCCGATACCTCATCAGCACCGGCGGGCAGTAGCCCTGTGGTCGGGATGGCCGCATCAGCGCTTGCTTCGCTAAACACCGACCCGATGGCAGCTAAATCGGTTGCGGCATATTCTAATGCTTGCGGCGCGATGCTCACATATGACACGGCGGGTCCTCCTGGGGTCACCAATATCGTTGCCTGGCAACGGGTGTGGGCTTGATGGGATCGTTATCCGATCCCAGCCTGCGGCGAAGCCCACGGGGGTGGAGTAAAAGCGCTCGTTGCGTGATCCTTCGTGGTGCAGTTTAGGCCGTCAGCACGAGCTGGTCGGTGATTGGGGTTCGTCTGCGCCGGCCAGTGCGGGGCGGGCGCGGGCGAGCACATCGAGGCCCAGGTCGTTGCGGCCTTCGATCCATTCGTCGTGCTGTTCAGCTAATGCCGCCGACGAGGCCGATGATGCGGTGCGGCCAAGGAAGATGTCCACGACGATCGGTCCGGAGCCGACCCTCTCGATTGAGCCGCTCCTTTATCCGGCCCTCGAAGGCGGTGGTCATCCCGGTGTGGGGTTGCCGGCTTCAACGGTCGAGTCGTTGGAGGTGGTCGGGGAGGGAAAGGGCGACGCGGTCATGGCGGGCTGCTTCGTCGGCGCGGCCGCGGTTCTCCGCGTCGGTTTTGAGGGCTTGGACGGCGGCGAGTTGGTTGGTGAGGGTGCCGCGGAATTCGGGCGCGGTGACGTAGTTGTCGCAGGCTTTGCAAGGGCTGGCATATGGGCAGGCGCCAACGGGTTGGGTGGCGCGCAGTAGCCTTGCCCAACAAGGGTTTTCACTATCTCACTATGGAGCAAACTGAGCTTGTCCGGCAGGATGGGTCGACCCACCGGGGTGAGAGTGAACTGGCGACGCATCTTGCCCATGGCGTCGTCGTAGGCGGCGCGCATGGCGGGCGAGGCAAGGGTGGTGTAGCGGATCGTCATATGCAGCAAGCGATGGACGAGCAGCGCCATTAACGCTTGCATACTCGTTCCGGCATTCGCGAACTCGTTAGCCCAGGGATTGACGGAAACCGACCGCCACCGGCTAATTCACGTGAGCGTCAGTAAGTTGACGGGCCAACCGCGCGGTGAACTCGGCGACCCGCGCCGGACTGTCCAGTGCGAACAGCGCCGCCGTGGCCCGGTCGCCATCTTCGGTGTGCCGCACCACGATCGGCACCCCGTCGGGCCGGACGGCGTCGAACGCGTCCTCGTCGGTGATGTCGTCACCCAGGTAGATCGGCACCAGGGGAGCCGGCAGGGGAGCATCGCCTGAACGCAGGTGGTCGATCACCCAGCGCAGCGTTTTTCCCTTGTCCCAGTCGATGTTCGGGCGCAACTCGATCACCTCGCGGCCGGTCGTCACCCGCAGCGCATCGCGTTGGCCGGCGCTGCGCACCGCCGCGGCGACGTCGCCGACGCGGTCGCGTGCCGCGTTGCGGTAGTGCACGGCTACGCCAAACCGCTTGTGCTCCACCACAACACCGGGAATGGACCCGAGTCGCTCGCGTAGCCCTGCGGCCGCCTGCTCCAGCACCGGTATGGCCGCAGCCGCTGCCTCGTTCTGGTGGTGTGTTCCGTCGGGTGCGGTCAGCTCGAAACCATGGCTGCCGGCATACCAGATCCCGGGAACGCCCAGCCGTGCTGTCACGTCGGCGAGATCACGGCCGCTGAGCACCGCGACGGGGCACTGCGCGGCCAGCTGAATGAGCGCCTCCGCCGCACCGGCGACGGGGCGGGCCGCGTCGGGATCGTTGACGATGTCGGACAGGGTGCCGTCGAAGTCGTAGAACACCGCGGGCCGGTGGGCGGTGAGGCCAGGTGCCTGCAGTGCGTCCGGAAGTTCGGACATCCGGCGGTCGCCGGTGCGCACCCGCACATCCGCCAGTTCGGTGACGACGGCGTCGGCGCCGCAGCGACGCAGCGCGTCCCCGTGTCCGTTCCAGTCGACGCCGATCACCAGCGCGAACCCGCTCTCGCGCGCCGCCGTGGCGCCGGCAGGGTCGACGGCGACGACGACGCACCTGCCCGGTCGCACCGTCAGCCGATCGGCCGCGTCGCGCAGGGCGTCTCGGCAATCACCGCTGGACGAAAACACCCCGGTACCGACCCGGGCTTCGCGTAGCTGCCCGATCAGCGGCTCGGCGGACTCAGCTGACGAGTCGAAGAGGACCGCATCGTGGCGGCGCGGGTCGATGGTGACCGACATCATCCCACCTTCTCACGGTGGTCAATGCCGACGGATCGGGCTCAGCGGCGCACCGGGGCCGCGGCCGTGCGGCCGCGCGCACCGCCGGTCCGGGCGCCGGTCACACGCCTGCGGCGGTCCCTGGAGAACAGCAGAACGGAGTCTTGGCTGAGTGCCACCAGACGCGCCATCCCCAGCTCGATACCGGCGGCAAGTCGCGCCATGTCGGGCTCGGCGGCGTAGTCGGCGGTGATGCCGAATACCAGCTCGTCGCCGTAGCTCAGCACCGCGACCCCGGTGCTCAACTCCTGGGCGGTCGGTGGGATCGGCAGCAGCCGGTCCAACGTTTGACTCATCAGCCGTAGCCGGTGGCGCGGCCCGGTCATGTCGGTTGCCAGGGTCACCACACTGCGCGGCGAGAGCCGGGTCAACGCTTGGATCGCCTTGGTACACAGTGAAAAAGGCGGGTATTGCGAAAGTCCTGCGGGGTTGTCCCGGCCGCTCTGCCGGCCCAGGTGCAATTGGGTGTGTACCGTGCGCAGTCGCTTGATCAGGTCTTCCTGCTCGACGGGCAGATACGGCAGTTGGATGGCGATCTGGCGGTCGGTCTTGTCGAGAACCCGCAATGACGCCGGACGCGGTTGGTTGCCGCGGTTCAGCAGTAGGGTCCGAACGCCCTCACTGATGGCCGTGAGCGCGACGTCGTCGGCGGTGACCCCGAACTTGCGGCACACCCTGTCGACGTCGGCGAGCGGAACTCGCACCGTGTGATAACGCCGCATGGTGATCAGCGGTCCGGTCAACGACGTGCGCGGCACCGGCCAGGTCACAGTGCGGGCGGCCGCCTGGAACAGGGTTGTGGTGACGGCGGCGGCAGTTCGCCACAGCGCATCGGACCGGCTGCGCGCGCCGGTGTGCGGAGCCGGAAGCGGTGTCACGGCACCGCGATTGGCGAAGGTGTCGTCGTCGGCATCGTCGCAGAGGCCGGTGAGGAGCTGCGCGGCCGAGATGCCGTCCGCCATGCATGGATGGATTTTGAGCAGGATCGCCCAGCGATTGTCGTTGAGGCCCTCGATGATCCAGCATTCCCACAGCGGGCGGTCCACGTCGAGGGGCCGGGTCAGGGCGTGAGCAATCGCCCGGAACAATTCGGCGTCGTCGCCCGGGCTGGGCAGCGCCATCCGTTGCATGTGCTGGGCCGGATCGAATTGCGGATGTTCGACCCACTCGGCCCGGAGCACCTGCGCGTATCGTGGCATTGATCGAAGCCGCTGGGCCAGAACGTCTTTGAGTAGATCGAAGTCAGGCACGACGCCGTTGACGACCGCCACCGCACCGGTCGCCAGGCTCGGGTGCCACTGCGAATCCCCGGCCTTGAGCCAGCCGGTGTCTAATGTGGTCAGTTGTGCCATGCCGGGTTCCCCACCGCCTTTTGTGAATCCGTCCAGTATCCGTCGTGAGCGCCCGGCTGCGATAGGCCTGCCAGGTTAAGAACGCGTTTTGCGAGTTAACGAAGGGTTTACGGCGGCGAACGGGCGGCGGCGGGATGGCATCGACAATCGAACAAATGTTCGATACACTTCTCGCATGGGCTGGGGCAACGGGCCGCCGAGCTGGGCGGAAATGGAGCGGGTGCTGGACGGCAAGCCGCGCCATGCCGGTGCGCCGGTTGCGGCCGAGCCGGCCGATGATGCCGGCTTGGAGGGCCCCTGGTCGCGTCAGCGCGGGACGTACCGGCCGCCAGAGAATGCTCGGGTCCGTTCGCCGGTCGCGTATGCCGAGCTGCATGCGCATTCGGCGTACAGCTTCCTCGACGGGGCCAGTACGCCCGAGGAACTGGTCGAAGAAGCCGCCCGGCTAGATCTGCGCGCACTGGCGCTCGCCGACCACAACGGCCTGTACGGGGCGGTTCGCTTCGCCGAAGCGGCTGCCGAACTCGATATGCGTACCGTGTTCGGCGCCGAGCTGTCGCTGGGATCGGAGGCCCGCACCGAGCAGCCGGACCCGCCCGGCCCGCACCTGCTGGTCCTGGCCCGCGGCCCCGAGGGTTACCGGCGGCTGTCCCGGCAACTGGCCGCAGCCCATCTGGCCGGCGGTGAGAAAGGCAAGCCGCGCTTCGACTTCGACGCGTTGACCGAGGCCGCCGGCGGCCACTGGCACATCCTGACGGGATGTCGGAAAGGCCATGTGCACCAAGCACTCTCCGAAGGCGGCCCGGACGCGGCGCAGCGGGCGCTGACCGATTTGGTGGATCGGTTCGGTGCGCATCGGGTCAGCGTCGAGTTGACCCACCATGGTCACCCGCTCGACGACGAACGCAACGCGACGCTGGCCGGGCTGGCGCCACGCTTCGGCGTCGGCGTCGTCGCTACCACCGGAGCGCATTTCGCCCACCCGTCACGCAGCCGGCTGGCCATGGCGATGGGCGCGATCCGCGCCCGGCAGTCCCTGGATTCCGCCGCCGGGTGGCTGGCGCCGCTGGGTGGCTCGCATCTGCGGTCCGGCGAGGAGATGGCTCGGCTATTCGCTTGGCGCCCCGAGGCGGTGACCGCCGCCGCCGAGCTGGGCGAGCAGTGCGCGTTCGAGTTGGCGCTCATCGCGCCGGCGCTGCCGCCGTTCGACGTACCCGACGGGCACACCGAGGACAGCTGGCTACGGCAGTTGGTCATGGTGGGCGCCCGTCACCGCTACGGACCACCCGACGGTGCGCCGCGCGCGTACGCCCAAATCGAGCATGAGCTGAAAGTCGTCGCCCGGCTGAGATTTCCGGGCTACTTCCTGGTGGTGCACGACATCACCCAGTTTTGTCGGAACAACAACATTCTGTGTCAGGGCAGGGGATCGGCGGCCAACTCCGCGGTCTGTTATGCCCTCGGCGTCACGGCCGTCGACCCGGTGGCCAACGAGTTGTTGTTCGAGCGCTTCTTATCACCGGCCCGCGACGGCCCACCCGACATCGACATCGACATCGAGTCGGATCAGCGGGAAAAGGTCATCCAGTACGTCTACGACAAATACGGCCGTGACTACGCCGCCCAGGTCGCCAATGTCATCACCTACCGGGGACGCAGTGCGGTGCGCGATATGGCCCGCGCGCTGGGCTTCTCGCAGGGCCAGCAGGATGCGTGGAGCAAGCAGATCAGTCATTGGAACGGGCAGGCCGCTGAGGTGGACGGCATCCCCGAGCAGGTGATCGACCTGGCCACCCAGATCCGGAATCTGCCGCGGCATATGGGCATTCATTCCGGCGGCATGGTGATCTGCGATCGTCCGATCGCCGACGTGTGCCCGGTGGAGTGGGCGCGCATGGAAAACCGCAGCGTCCTGCAATGGGACAAAGATGACTGTGCGGCAATCGGTTTGGTGAAGTTCGACCTGCTCGGGCTGGGCATGCTCTCGGCACTGCACTACGCCATAGACCTGGTGGCCGAACACAAGGGCCTCGAGGTGGACCTGGCCAAGCTCGATCTTGCCGAACCGGCGGTGTACGAAATGCTGGCCCGCGCCGATTCCGTCGGCGTGTTCCAGGTGGAGTCGCGTGCACAGATGGCCACTTTGCCCAGGCTGCGACCACGGGAGTTCTACGACCTGGTGGTCGAGGTCGCACTGATCCGTCCCGGACCCATCCAGGGAGGGTCGGTGCACCCCTACATCCGGCGGCGCAACGGCGTCGACCCGGTCGTCTACGAACATCCGTCGATGGCGCCGGCATTGCGGAAGACGCTGGGAGTACCGCTTTTTCAGGAACAGTTGATGCAGCTTGCGGTCGACTGCGCCGGCTTTTCCGCCGCCGAGGCCGACCAGCTGCGTCGTGCCATGGGGTCCAAGCGCTCCACCGAACGCATGCAGCGGCTGCGCGGGCGGTTCTACGACGGCATGCGTGCGCTGCACGGCGCCCCCGACGAGGTGATCGACCGGATCTACGAAAAGCTGGAAGCGTTCGCCAATTTCGGCTTCCCGGAAAGCCATGCGCTGAGCTTCGCGTCGCTGGTGTTCTACTCATCGTGGTTCAAGCTGCACCACCCGGCGGCGTTCTGCGCGGCGCTGCTGCGCGCCCAGCCGATGGGTTTCTATTCACCCCAGTCGCTGGTGGCCGACGCGCGCCGGCACGGTGTGGTGGTACACGGTCCCGACGTCAATGCCAGCCTGGCGTACGCGACTCTGGAAAACGCGGGTATGGAGGTCCGGCTGGGACTGGGCGCCGTCCGCTACATCGGCGACGACCTCGCCGAGAAGCTGGTCGACGAGCGTAAAGTCAACGGCCCGTTCGCCTCGCTGCTGGACCTGACATCCCGGGTGCAACTTTCCGTGCCGCAGACCGAAGCGCTCGCGACGGCCGGAGCACTGGGCTGCTTCGGGATGTCGCGGCGGGAGGCGCTGTGGGCCGCCGGCGCCGCCGCCACCCAACGGCCGGACCGGCTGCCCGGGGTGGGTGCCCACGGTGCTGATGGGTCGCACATCCCGGCGTTGCCGGGAATGAGCGAGCTGGAGCTGGCCGCCGCCGACGTGTGGGCCACCGGAATCTCCCCGGACAGCTATCCCACCCAGTTCCTGCGGGCCGACCTGGACGCGATGGGGGTGCTCCCCGCCGACACGCTGGGATCGGTGCCCGACGGCGACCGGGTGCTGATCGCCGGTGCGGTGACCCATCGGCAGCGGCCTGGGACGGCCCAAGGGGTGACCTTCATCAACCTCGAAGACGAGACCGGGATGGTCAACGTGCTCTGCACACCGGGGGTGTGGGCACGGCACCGCAAGCTGGCGAATACGGCGCCGGCGCTGCTGATCCGCGGCCAGCTCCAAAACGCCAGCGGCGCAATCACCGTCGTGGCCGAGCGGCTGGGCCCCATCAGCCTGGCGGTGGGCTCGAGGTCCCGCGACTTCCGCTGACCCTCGGCGCCGACAGTGAAATCGGCGATGTGCCACACCCGCCGAGAGCCTGACACCCAGGAACGGCTGGTGACTAGCCCGGGTTGCCGTCGCTGCCGTGAGCGCCGTTGAAGGTATCGCCGCCGAGGCCGGCTTTGCCGGGGGCGCCGTTGGTGCTGTCAGCGTTACCGGTGCCGATGCCGCCTGCTTTTCCGCTGCCGGGGGTGCCATGGATGCCGCCGTCGCCGCCGGTGCCGCCGCCACCGCCATTGCCGGAGTTGCCCTGCTGGCCGGCCAGCAACCCGCCACGTCCGCCGGCGCCGGCATGCCCCCCGTCACCGCCGTCGCCGCCGGTTCCGCCATGGCCAGCGTCACCACCAGAGCCACCGTTACCGCCGTGGGCGTCGAAGGGGGTGAACGACGTGCTCTTGGCGTTGCCGCCGAGGGCGCCGTCCCCGCCGATGCCACCGTCGCCGCCGGCACCGCCCAAGCCTCCAGTGCCACCGTTGCCGCCGTTGCCGCCGTTGCCGAGCAGCCAGCCGCCGGCGCCGCCATCACCGCCGGATCCCGCGGCGCCACCGTGCCCGCCGGTTCCGCCGGTTCCGCCGCTGCCGCCGGTGCCGCCGCCGCCCCCGTACGCCTGGGTGCCTAGAGCGCTGTTACCACCTTGATTGGCGGGGCTGCCGCCGGCGCCACCCATACCGCCGGTGGCGCCGG
>NZ_MWQA01000001.1:4341364-4478117 GCF_002086915.1 Mycobacterium persicum
CCGGCGCCGCCGGCCCCGCCGGCCCCGCCGTTGCCGATCAGTCCGGCGCTGCCGCCGTTGCCGCCGGCCATTCCGGAGCCGGCCGGTTGGGAGTAGCCGGCGCCGCCGTTGCCGAACAGCAGTCCGCCGTCTGCTCCGTTGGGGTTGGTCGCGGTGCCGGCCGCGCCGTCGCCGATCAGCGGGCGCCCCAACAAGGTCTGGGTGGGGGCGTTGATGGCGCCGAGCAGGTCTTGCTCGAGGGTCTGCAGCGGGGAGGCGTTGGCCGCCTCGGCGTGGGCATAGGCGCCGGCACCGGCGGTCAGTGCCTGCACGAAGCGGTCGTGAAAGGCCGTCATCTGCGCGGCCACCTGTTGGTAGGCCTGCCCGTGGGCGGAAAACAGCGACGCGATGGCCGCCGAGACCTCGTCGCTGCCGGCGGCCAGCAACCCGGTGGTGGCGAGTGCCGCCGACGAATTGGCGTCGCTGAGGGCCGCGCCGAAGCCGGCCACTTGCGTCGCTGCCGCGCTGACCGCTTCGGGGACCGCCACCAGGTAAGACATCGCTGTCCTTTCGGGCTATCACCGCGAAAACCGCGATTCCCGTAACGTATGGCGGCCCGGCGGGCCCGATCCGGCGTTTGCCCGGTAACCCCAGCTGATTCACAGCCGACGGGCATCTAGCTCCCAGGAAACCGGGGCCCTAGAGGGCCCCGGAATAGCCGTGCTGCCGCCAGGCCTCATACACGGCCACCGCCGCGGCGTTGGACAGGTTCAGCGAACGCCGGCCCGCCAGCATGGGAATGCGCACCTGTTCGGTGATGTGCTCATCGGCCAGAGTCACCGCGTCCAGCCCGGTGGGTTCCGGCCCGAACATCAGCACATCGCCGCGGACGTAGCGGACGTCGGAAAACGGCACGGCGGCCTGGGCGGTGAACGCGAACACCCGCGCCGGCAACAGCGCGTCCCACGCCGCCGTCAGCGACGCATGGACGGTGACCGACGCCAAGTCGTGGTAGTCCAGACCGGCCCGCCGCAGCTTGGGCTCGGACAGGTCGAAACCCAGCGGTTCCACCAGATGCAGTTCGCAACCGGTGGCGGCGGCGGTGCGGATGGCGTTTCCGGTATTGGGCGCAATACGTGGGGAAACAAACATCAGCTTGAACACCTCGCCATCCTCTCAGCGCAGGCGTCGCGCCACATCGCGACGAAGCGCACCCAGGTGACCAACGCCGGTACGGTTGAGTAAGGCGCTGCGTGGACCGGATCAGCGGCCCGCGCCACATCGGGAATTCGGGGGCCCCGGACCGCGCGGGCGGCGTTGCCGCCGTAACGGCGACCGGACGTTGCGGCGAAAGGGCGAGAAGTGCGGTGCGAGATCTCGATTTCGACGGCGCCGGCCGCCCGGTCCAAGCCACGCGATGTCGATTTCGACAGCAGCGATCTCGCTGAGACCGAAGATTTCCTCGTCCGGACCTACACCAAGATGCGGATCAGCGCCGAGGGCCGCACGTGCCGCGCCCGTATCCGGCGTCGTTGCCTGGGCTCGCTCAGCGTCGACGAACTCTCGTTCAGTTACGACATGAGCTACGACGCAAACCCGCTGGGGACGATCCTGCTCTGCCGGGTCCGTAGTGGCCGGATCGAGGAGAACTTCATCGGCGAACCGCAGCACGTGTGCGCCCCCGGTGAGCTCGCCGTGATCGGCCCGCCGGAGCTGCCTCATTCCGGGCGGGTCCGCCATGCCGGCTACCAGCTGACCGGGTTTGACCCCACGTTGCTGGATCGCGTGGCAGCCAACGCCCCGGACCGGGCCCACGAGCCGGTTCGCTTGACCGGCCATCGACCGGTGTCGGTTGCGGCCGGCAACAGGCTCAGCGCCTTGATCGACTATTTGCGGGACCACATTCTGGCTGATCCGAGCGCCGCGTCGGCGCCGCTGGTGATCGACACCGCGGCGGCGCACCTGGCCGTCGCCACCCTCAACGCCTTCCCGCACAGTGCGTTGCTCGATCCCACCCCGACCGACCGGCGTGATTCGGCCCGGCCGGTGCTGCTGCGCCGGGCCATGGCCTTCATCGAGGAAAACGCTCACCGAGACATCGCGTTGGCGGACATCGCCGCCCACGTCTACGTGACCCCGCGCGCCCTGCAGTACATGTTCCGCCAGCGCCTGGACTGCACGCCGATGCAGTATCTTCGCCGAGTCCGGCTGGACCGGGCGCACCGCGAGCTGCTGAATTCCTCTCGGGCCCACGCCACGGTCAAGCAGATCGCCAATCGATGGGGCTTTACCCACATCGGCAGGTTCGCCATTTACTACCGAGAGACCTACGGCCGCTCGCCCCACGCAACGTTGCGGGGTTGACGCGGGGCGGTAGGACGCTCTGGCGCGCTACCGGCTAGCGGTGCTTGAGCTCGATCAGCTTCTCGGCGATCTCGACGATCTTGGTGTTGGATTCCTGCGACAGCCGGCGCAACAATTCGAAGGCGGCGACTCCGTTGATGTCGAACCGTTCCATGAGAATGCCCTTGGCCTGGCCGATCAGGTCGCGGCTGGCCAACGCACTGCGGAATTGCTGTTGACGGCGGATCAGGTTCCAGACCACGGTGGTGTGTGCGGCAAAGACCAGGCCCAGCTCGACGGACTCGTCGTCGAAGGCCCGGGCGGACTCCGCGTAGAAGTTCAGGGCGGCCAGCGCCTTGTCGGCGCCGAAGAGCCGGAACGACATGATCGAGCGCACCGGGGTGCGGTCCAGCGCGGCGGTGCGATAGCGGGGCCAGCGCCCATCGACCGTCAGGTCGTCGATGCGGATGGTGTGTTGCTCCCATGCCGCCGACAGACACGGGCCCTCGCGGACATCGCGCTGGACGTCGTCGAGCAAGGCCGGGTAGCGGTGCGTGGCGGCCAACGTCTTGATGGTCCCGGCGGTGTCGACGACGGTCACGCCGAGGTACTGAGCGCCGGGGACCGACGCCACCGTGATCGCGTTGATGTCGCGCAGCGCCGATTCGAAATCCGTTTCACCCCGGCGTTGCAGCTCGTCGACCTCGCTGAGCACCGTGTACATGTGTTGTCGCTCAGGCGACAACACCGTTTCGGGCCGTCTCGCGGCGTCGCCGGGGCGCGGGAAGGCACCGTCGCCGCAGCTCATGAATCCTCACACCTCCCCACCGGCGCCGTGTGGCCCCCCATGCAGGACTATCCCATCGCCCGACCAGGCCGACAAACGCCGCCGCCGACATGCTCAACGCTACGCACGACGTCCCGGATGCGCACTAATCCGTTGCAACACAACATAATTCGGGAGCAAGGCGGAACCCCGCTTCGTATGCCGGACAGCGGCGGAACACGCGGTCTTCGCATTTCGGACCACTGCCGGCGCCCGGTGTGTTGCGGCGGACGTTATCTGCTCAGTAACAATTGGGGAGGCCTCGGCTTTGTTCACAGCGGAGCCTGTCATACTCGTCGGATTGCCAGGCGTTTGCGTTGGCTCTCAGCTGCCGGGGCGGGCGGAACAAGGCAGGAAGTTTGATGAGTCTCTGGTCTCTGCGAACGCGACGAATCAGGGGTGCGGCCGGTTGCCCGGCCGCAATAACGTGACCATGTTCGCCCGCCCGACCACCCCGGTCGCGGCGGTTCCGCCCGAGGTGCGCGGCGCCCGACCGCGACCCGCGAGGCGCCGCCCCGCGGCTTGGTCGCTGAGCAACTGGCCGGTTGGATGGAAGGTCGTCGCGATCGCCGTGGTACCGCTGCTGCTGGCGACGGTGTTCGGGGTGTTGCGGATCGACGCCGCCATGGCCAATTCCGGCAACCTGCGGCTGGCCGCCGCCCGCGCCAACGTGATACCGGCGATCACCAAGTACATGTCGGCCCTGGACGTGGCATTGCTGGCGAGTTCCACCGGACGCGACGTCGAGGGAGCCAAGAAGAACTTCACGGCCCGCAAATACGAGCTGCAGAGCCGGCTGGCCGACACCGACGTGATCCCCGACGTCCGGTCCGGGGTGAACACCCTGCTGAACGGCGGCCAGGCGTTGCTGGACAAGGTGCTGGAGAACAGCATCGGCCTGCGGGACCGGATCACCACCTATGCGCCGCTGCTGTTGACGGCCGAGAACGCGATCAACACGTCCGTGCGGGTCGACAGCGAGCAGATCCGGGCCCAGGTTCAGGGCCTGAGCCGCGCCGTCGGAGCTCGCGGGCAGATGACGATGCAGGAGATCCTGGTGACCCGCGGCGCCGATCTTCCCGAGCCCCAGCTGCGCACCTCGATGATCACCCTGGCCGGCACCGAACCGTCGACGCTGTTCGGGATGAGCGAAGTGCTCGGCGTGGGCTCGCCGGACGCCAAGAATCTGCAGCAACAGCTGCTCACCCGGATGGCGATCATGTCCGATCCGGCCAGCGAGCTCGTCGACAACCCCGAACTACTGCGTTCGATCAAGGTCACCGACGGAATCGCCGAACAGGTCATCAAAGACGCCACCGCGTCGGTGACGAATTCGGTCCAGACGCAGGCCACCGCGCGGCGCGACGCCGCCATCCGCGACGCCGTGCTGGTGCTGGCCGCCATCACGATCGCACTGGTCGTCGTGTTGCTCGTGGCGCGGGCGCTGGTCCGGCCGCTACGCGTACTGCGCGACGGCGCGCTGAAGGTCGCCCACACCGACCTCGAGGGCGAAATCGCCCGGGTGCGAGCCGGCGCCGAACCACAGCCGCAGCCGCTGGCCGTGTACACCACCGAGGAAATCGGCCAGGTCGCCCATGCGGTCGACGAGCTGCACACCCAGGCGCTGCTGCTGGCCGGCGATGAGGCGCGGCTGCGGCTGCTGGTCAACGACATGTTCGAAACCATGTCGCGGCGCAGCCGGTCCCTGGTCGACCAGCAGCTGTCGCTGATCGACCGGCTCGAGCGCAACGAACAGGACCCCGACCGGCTCGACAGCCTGTTCCGGCTGGATCACCTCGCCGCGCGACTCCGCCGCAACAGCGCCAACCTGCTGGTTCTGGCGGGCGCGGAGATTTCCCGGGAGCGGCGCGAACCGGTTGCGTTGCCGACGGTGGTCAGCGCCGCCGTCTCGGAAGTCGAGGATTATCGCCGTGTCGCCGTCGGCGGCGTGGCCGACTGCAAGGTGATCGGCGCGGCCGCCGGCAGTGTCATCCACTTACTTGCCGAGCTGATCGACAATGCGCTGAGCTATTCGCCGCCCACCACGACGGTTCGGGTGTCGGCGGTTCGCGGCAGCGCGGGCGGGGTGCTGCTGCGCATCGCCGACTGCGGCTTGGGCATGACCGACTCCGATCGGCGCATCGCCAACATGCGGCTGCAGTCCGGCGGCGAGGTAACCCCCGACAATGCGCGCCACATGGGTCTTTTCGTGGTCGGCCGGCTGGCGGCGCGCCATGGCATCCGGGTGGGGTTGCGCGGCCCGTCGACCGGTGAAGCCGGTAATGGCACCACCGCCGAGGTCTACCTGCCCGTTGCCGTGCTGGCCGGCGAGGCGGCGGCGAGCCAGGCCGGTGCGCCCGCGCCCACGCCGCGGCCCTTCATCATCAACCCGCCCACCCGCGAACCGGCGCCGGACCCGGCCGCGACGGCGTCGCACCAAAACGGTGCCGACAAGCCGGTGCCGGCGGTGACCTTGCTGCCGCGCCGCAAGCCGGGCTCCAGCGGCATCACCGACATTCCCGCCCAGCCCGCCGGGCAGCAGCCACGGGCCCGGCGCGAACTGAAAACGCCCTGGTGGGAGACCCAACACGAGACCCAACACGAGGCCCAACACGAGGCCCAGCGCGACGCCCGGCACGACGCCCGGCACGAGACCCAGCGCGACGCCCGGCAGGCCCCGGCTCAGCTACCGCCCACCAAGCAGGCCACCGCGTCGGATACCTCCGCGTTTTTCGCACAGCGCTCGACCGCCGCCGGTGCCCGGCCCGCCGATTCGCCGCCCACGCCGTCGGTACCAGCCGGTCCCGTTGATGACGACGTGATCTACCAGCGGATGCTGTCGGAAATGCTGGGTGACCCACGCGAGCTGGCCGCAAGCCCCGATCTGGACTGGCGGTCGGTGTGGGACCGCGGCTGGTCAGCCGCCGCCCAGGCCCAGGACCAGCCGGTGGAGTCGCGCACCGACCACGGCCTGCCGGTGCGCACCCCCGGCGCCCGGCTGGTCCCCGGCGCCGCCGAACCCGAGCCCGGCGGCGGACCGCAGCCCGGCCGGCAACCGCCGGCTGCGGCCGCGGTGCGGGACCCCGACGCGGTTCGAGCCTCCATCGGCAGCCACTTCGGTGGTGTGCACACCGGCCGGGCGCATGCCCGCACGACCAGTCAGGAAGCCGATCAGCAATGAACACCCGTTCGTTGGACAGCCCGCTGGACTGGCTGGTGTCGAAGTTCGCCCGCGAGGTGCCCGGTGTCGCGCATGCCCTGCTGGTGTCCGTCGACGGTCTGCCGCTGGCCGCGAGCGAGTATCTGCCCCGGGAACGCGCCGACCAGCTGGCGGCCGTCGCTTCCGGCCTGGCCAGCCTGGCCACCGGGGCCGCCCAGCTGTTCGAGGGCGGTCAGGTATTGCAGTCGGTGGTCGAGATGCAGAACGGCTTTCTGCTGCTGATGCGGGTCGGCGACGGCTCGCACCTGGCGACGCTGGCGGTCACCGGATGCGACATCGGGCAGATCGGCTACGAGATGGCCATCCTGGTCGAACGGGTCGGCAGCGTCGTGCAGTCCTCCCGCCGCGCCCAACCTGAGCCGCAATGGACAGACGCGAGCCGCCGCTAGCCCGGCCGGGGGCGAACCTGGTCCGCCCGTACACCCTGACGGCCGGACGCACCGGCACCGACATCGACCTGCCACTGGAAGCGCCGGTGCAGGCGCTGCCGGCGGGCTCGGCTCACCGGTGGCCGCCGCACGACATGCGAGGCAAGATCATCCGGTTATGCGCCGACAGCCCGTCGAGCCCGTCGGTGGCCGAAATCGCTGCCCGGCTGGATTTGCCGGTCGGCGTCGCGCGCGTCCTGGTGGGTGATCTGGTCAGCTCCGACTACCTTCGGGTGCATCGGACGATGACCGACCGCTCGACCAGCGATGAGCGCCGCGAACTCATAGGAAGGACGCTGCGTGGCCTCCAAGCACTCTGAGGTGCACCCGGGGCGGGGTACCGCGGCCCATGCCTCCACGAAGATCGTGATCGCGGGCGGATTCGGCGCCGGCAAGACCACGTTCGTCGGCGCGGTGTCGGAGATCATGCCGTTGCGCACCGAAGCCATGGTCACCGATGCCTCGGTGGGAGTCGACATGCTCGAAGCCACCCCGGAGAAGCAGACCACGACGGTGGCGATGGACTTCGGTCGCATCACCCTGGCCGAGGATCTGGTGCTCTACCTGTTCGGCACCCCGGGCCAGCGCCGGTTCTGGTTCATGTGGGACGACCTGGTGCGCGGCGCCATCGGCGCGATCGTCCTGGTCGACTGCCGCCGCCTGGAGGACAGCTTCGCCGCCGTCGACTTCTTCGAGCACCGCAACCTGCCGTTCCTGGTCGCGGTCAACGAATTCGACGGCGCGCCACGGTATCCGGCCACCGAGGTGCGCCAGGCGCTGACGCTGCCCGCGCACATCCCAGTGATCAGCATCGACGCCCGCAGCCGCAGATCTGCCACCGACGCGCTGATCGCGGTCAGCGAATACGCCCTGGCCAGCCTGACGGGCAGCTGACCGCGTTGCAGTGGGTGGACTGCGAATTCGACGACCGGGATTTCCGGGACGAAGACCTCAGCCGGTTGTGCACCGAACGCGTGGTGTTCAGCGGATGCGACTTCAGCGGCGTCAACCTGGCCGAGTCGCAGCACCGCGGATCGGCGTTTCGCAACTGCACTTTTGAGCGAACAGCGCTGTGGCATAGCACTTTTCAGCAATGCAGCCTGCTCGGCTCGGTATTCGTGGGTTGCCGGCTGCGGCCGCTGACGTTCGACGAGGTCGACTTCACCCTCGCGGTGCTCGCGGGTAACGACCTGCGCGGCGCCGACCTGAGCGGTTGCCGGCTGCGCGAGAGCAGCCTGGTGGAGGCCGACCTGCGCAAGGCCGTGCTGCGCGGGGCCGACCTGCGCGGCGCCCGCACCACCGGCGCCCGGTTGGACGGCGCCGATCTGCGCGGGGCCACCCTGGACCCGTCGCTGTGGACCACGGCGTCGCTGACCGGAGCGCGCATCGACGTTCCGCAAGCTCTGGCGTTTGCGCTGGCCCACGGGTTGCGGCTGGACGCTTGAGGTCTCAGCGTTTGAGCCGGATCCGCCACAGCACGAAGCCGGCGTAGACCGTCGACAACAGGCCCAGCATCGCCATGTCGAGCAGCCAGGCTCCGCTGGTGTGATGCCAGTGGCTGTCCTTCGGGCTGAACGGGCTCGGTTGCACGGTGTTGAGGTCGATCGTCGAGGCTGAGGCGGCGAAGCCCCAACGCGCCGGGGTCAGCCAGGACAGCTGATCGAGCACCGCGCGGTTGGTGACCGGAATGATGCCGCTGGAGAACACCAGCTGCGCCATGATCGCCACCACCAGCAGCGGCAGGATCTGGTCGCTGGAGCGGGCCAGCGCGGACATGCCCATGCCGACGATCGCCGAGGCGAAGCAGGTGGCGGCGACGGCGACGAACAGCTCGAGCGTCGGATTGCCCAACAGCACGGCTCCCCGGGTCGGTGCGCCCTTGCCGATCACCGCGATGCTGGTCACGATCGCCGCCTGGGCGGTCGCGAACATCGCGAACACCGCGACCTTGGCCAGCAGGTATGCCTGTGTGGACAAGCCGAAGGCTTGCTCGCGGTGGAAGATGGGCCGCTCGCCCACCAAGTCGCGGATCGTCAGTGCGGTGCCCATGAACACGGCCCCGACGCACAGCAGGACCAGTATCTGCGCCGGCTCGGCGGGTGTCTTGCCGTTCGGGTCGGCCACGCCGAAGCCGCTATGGCCCGGGACGGTCAAGGTGAGCAGTCCCAGCATGAACGGCAGCGCGGCCAGAAACACCGTGTACCACCGATCGGAGACCACCAGCCGGACCTGCCGGCGCGCGACCGTCGAGAACTGGCGCCACACGTCGACGTGCACCGGCTCGCCCAGGTCCCGCGGCTCGGCCCGGGCCGAGAACTTCGGCTCCGACCCGCGCTGCGCCAGAAACCGGCGCTTCGCCTCGTCGGGATCGGCGCCCACCTTGATGAAGATGTGGGCCCAGTTGCTGGTGCCCATCACCGAGCCCACCTGGTCGGGCGGTCCGAAGTAGGCGGTCTTGCCGCCGGGCGCCAGCAACAGCAACTGGTCACACAGGTCGAGGTAGGACACCGAGTGAGTGACCACCACCACCGTCCGGCCGCCATCGGCGAGCTTGCGCAGCATCATCATCACCTGGGAATCCAGCGCCGGGTCCAGGCCGGTGGTCGGCTCGTCGAGAATCAGCAGCGACGGACCGGTGAGCAGCTCCAGCGCCACCGACGCGCGTTTTCGTTGCCCTCCGGACAACTTGTCCACCCGGGTATCGCCGTGCTCGGTCAGCTCCAGCTCCTCGAGCACCTGAGCGACGACCTTGGCCCGGTCGGCGTTGCTGGTGTCCGGTGGCAGGCGCAGTTCGGCGGCATACCCCAGCGCCTGGTTCACCGTCAGCTGCCGGTGCACCACGTCGTCTTGCGGAACCATCCCGATCCTGCTGCGCAGGGTCGGGTATTCGGCGTGGATGTCGTGTCCCTCGAAGGTGATCGAGCCGGCGCTGGGGCGGGTGTAGCCGGCGATGAGCCGGGCCAGCGTGGTCTTGCCCGCTCCCGAGCCGCCGATGATGGCGGTCAGGCTGCCCGGGCGGGCGGTCAGCGAGATGTTGTCGAGCAGCTGCTTGCCGTCGATCTCGAACTGCACCCGGTTGACCTCCAGGCCGCCGGCCGGCATCCCGGCATCGGCCTGGCGGGTCAGCGTGCCCGCGGAAAACACCAAGTCGACATTGCCGATGGTGACCACGTCACCTTCGCTGAGCACCGCCGACCCGATCCGCACCCCGTTGACGTAGGTTCCGTTGACGCTGCGGGCGTCGCGGATTTCAGTGCCGAGGGCCGTCTGGACCAGGAAGGCGTGCCGTCGCGACGCCAAGACGTCGGAGACGACGATGTCGTTGTCCTGCGCTCGGCCGATGGTCACCGCACCCGCCAGCCGGCGGTTTCGGCCGGACTCGGGCCACAGGGACCGGATCACCTTCGTCGCCAGGTTCGACGGGTCGCGCGGGGGAGCGGACGGGTGGCTCGGCGGGCGCGGCGGAGCCGGGTCCGGCGCCAGGTACGGCCCCATCTGGGTGGGTGGCAGGTGGAGTCCGGGATGGACCCTGCCGAGCCGGGTCGGCGGTGCGGGGTGGGCGGGCTCCATCGACGGTGTCGGGCCCGGCGGCGGCGGAACCGGTCGCGCGGCCGGATGCGGGCGGCGCTGCGCGGCCGGCATCGGCGTCGTTCGCGGCGGCCGTCCGAGCGCCCCGTGCCGTCCGACCTCGAAGGTCAGGCATGGTCCGTCGGGGCTGCCGATGTTGATCTTCTGGCCGGGCCGAATCTCGACGGCGTGTACCCGCCGATTGTCGACGAAGGTGCCCTCGTGCGATCCGTTGTCGATCGCCATCCACCTGCCATGCTCGAAGCGCAGCAGCAGGTGGGCCCGGGAGACCGAAGGGTGGGTGACGCGCATGTCGGCACGCAGGTCGCTGCCGACGATGATGTCGTGACCTGCGGCGAAAGTACGTTGCGGCCCGAGCCCCGACACTGTCAGCACGGGCGGCGCCACCGTGTTCATCGAAAATAGCTGTAGCCAGTGGCGATGCTTCCGAAACCTGGCGGGCCCGCCCGGTCAGTGGCGTCTGAGGCGGATGCGCCACCACACCAGGCAGGCATAGGCCGCCGACAGCGTGGCGAGCATCGCCATGTCGAACAGCCACGCCGGGCGCGAGTGCGTCCAATGGCTGTCCTCGGGACTGTAGGAGCCGGGCACCAGCTCGCGCAGGTTGACCGTTGCCGCCGATGCGGCGTAACCCCACCGCGCGGGCACCGCCCACGACAACTGGTCCAGGAAGATCCGGTCGGTCACCGGGACCAGGCCACCGGCGAGCACCAGCTGCAGCATCAGCGACACCACCAGCAACGGCATGATCTGCTCACTGGACCGGGCGACCGACGACAGCAGCAAGCCAAGAATCGCCGAGGCCACACAGGTGGCGGCAACCGTGGTGAACAGCTCGAAGCTGGCGTTGCCGAGCAGCACCGCCCGCTGCGTCGGTACCCCCTTGCCCAGCAGCACGACCCCCGTCGTGATCGCCGCTTGAGTGATGGCGAACATGCAGAACACGGTCATCTTGGCGCCCAGGTAGGCCCTTGTCGACAACCCCACGGCCTGCTCGCGACGGAAGATGGCGCGCTCGCCGATGAGATCGCGGATGGTCAGCGCGGTACCCATGAAGACGGCGGCGATGGACAGCAGCGTCAGAATCTGTGCGGCCTCGTCGGGCGTCTGGCTGGTCGGCTGGGCCATGCCGAACCCGGTGTCACCCGGAACCGTCAGCGACAGCGCACCCAGAACAAACGGCAAGGCCGCCAGGAAGGTGAAGTAGGCCCGGTCGGCGACCACCAGCCGGACCTGTCGGCGCGCGATTGTGGAGAACTGGCGGCGCACGCTGGTGTGCGCCGGTGCGCCCAGGTCCGTGGGTGTCTCGGTCTGTGCCGGTGCGCGGGGCTGGTTGCGGGCCAGAAAGCGGCGGTTCGCCTCTTCGGGATCGGCGCCGACCTTCGCGAAAATCTGGGCCCAGTTGGTGGTGCCCATCGCCTGCCCGATCTGGTCGGGCGGCCCCAGGAACGCGGTCTTGCCCCCGGGCGCCATCAGCAGCACCTGATCACAGACGTCGAGGTAGGTCAGCGAGTGGGTGACCACCAACACCACCCGGCCGGCGTCGGCGAGTTGCCGCAGCATCGTCATGACCTGCAGGTCCAGCGCCGGGTCCAGGCCCGACGTGGGCTCGTCGAGAATCAGCAGCGACGGGCCGGTGAGCAGTTCCAGGGCCACCGAGGCCCGTTTGCGCTGGCCGCCGGACAGCTTGTCGACGCGGGTGTCGGCGTGCTCGGTGAGCCGCAGCTCCTCGAGCACGCCGGCGACCGCGTGCGCGCGATCCTGCGTGCTGGTGTCGGGCGGCAGCCGCAGCTCGGCGGCATAGCCGAGGGCCTGGTTGATGGTCAGTTGCCGGTGCACGACGTCGTCTTGGGGGACCATCCCGATCCGGCTGCGCAACGACGCGTATTCGGTGTGGATGTTGTGGCCCTCGAAGGTCACCGTTCCCGAGCTGGGGCGCAGGTAGCCGGCGATCAGCCGCGACAGCGTGGTCTTGCCGGCGCCGGAGCCGCCGATGACGGCGGTCAGCGTGCCGGGCCGCGCGGTCAGCGACACGTTGTCGAGCAGCGCGGTGCCGTCGACGCGGTAGCTGACCGCGTTGACCTCCAGGCCGCCGGTGGGGGCCGCGGCTTCGGCGCGACGGACCAGGGCGTCCCCGGTGAACGCCAGGTCGACGTTGCCGATGGTGACCACGTCGCCCTCGCGAAGGATCGCCGAGCCGACCCGGATCCCGTTGACGAACGTCCCGTTGATGCTGTGCGCGTCGTTGATCTCGGTGCCCACCGGCGTGGGGGTCAAGAATGCGTGGTGGCGGGATGCCAGTACGTCGGCGACGACGATGTCGTTGTCGAGCGCCCGGCCGATCCAGGCGATGCCCCCGCGAGGCGGCGCAAGGTGCGAGTCGGCGCCCAAGACGTTGCGCGTCGTGGTGTCGCGTCCCACTCGTGGGGGAGGCGGGGAAACCGGTATGACGGTGGTGCGCTGTGCCCCGGGGTAGCCGGGTGGGCCAGGTGTCGGCGGCGCGGGGCCGGGCGGCTGCGCGGGTGGCCGGCGCTGCTGCTGCTGCTGGTCGGTGCCGACGGGTCCGCCCCCCGGCGGCGGCGAGCCGGTCGGCGGTAGCAGGCCGATGATGCCCCGGTGATGTCCGACCTCGAAGCTGATGCGTGGCCCGTCGGGCCGGCCGAGGTTGACCACCAGACCGTCCCGGATGTCCACCAGCGGCACCCGGCGGCCGTCGACGTACATCCCGGTCCGCGAATTGTCGATGGCGATCCAGTTGCCCTGCTCGAAGCGCACCACCACGTGCGTCCCGGCGACCAGCGGGTGCGCCACGCGCAGGTCGGCACGCAGGTCACTGCCCACGATCGCGTCAGCGCCCGGTGCGAAGCTGCGCTGCGACCGGTCCGACCGGACTGTCAGCACCGGCCGGTGAGCTCGGGTCATCGCTTCACCCTAGTTGTGCCCGCGTCAGCGTCGTCGGAGCCGAATCCTCCACCACACGATGGTGGTATAGGCGATCGACACCACCCCGAGCATGGCCATGTCGAACAGCCACGCGCTCGCCTTGTGGTCCCAGTGCTGGTCTTTCGGATCGGTCGGGCCGGGCACCAGCCGGTGGGTGTCGATCGTCGAGGCCGACGCCGCGTAGCCCCAGCGGGCGGGAGTGGCCCAGGACAGCTGGTCGAGCAGGATCCGGTCGGTCACCCAGATCATGCCCCCGGAGAACACCAGCTGAGACATGATCGAGAACACCAGCATCGGCATGACCTGATCCTGCGACTGGGCCAGCGCCGACAATGCCATGCCCAACAGCGCCGAAGCCACACACGTCGCGGCCACGGTGACGAACAGCTCGAATCTGACGTCTCCCAGCAACACGGCGTTGGAAAGCGGCTTACCCCAGCCGATCACACAGATGGTGGTGGCGATCGCCGCCTGAAAGATCGCGAACGCGGAGAACACCACGATCTTTGCGGCCAGGTAGGCCGCGGTCGACAAGCCGACGGCCTGTTCGCGACGGAAGATCGGACGCTCGCCGATGAGATCCCGGATGGTCAGCGCGGTGCCCATGAACACCGCGCCGACGTTGAGCATCACCAGAATCTGGTCGGGCTGGGCGGGATTGTTGCCCAACGGATCCGACATGCCGAACCCGGTCTTGCCGCGAACGGTCAGGCTCAGCACCCCGATGAGAAACGGCAGCAATGCCAGGAACACCGTGTAGCCGCGGTCGGAAACGACCAAGCGCACCTGGCGGCGGGCGACGGTGGAGAACTGGCGAAGCACGTCGGTGTGCACCGGTTCACCCAGGTCGGCAGCGGGGCTGGCCTGGGACGGAAACGCCGGCTGGGCCTGCTTGTCCGCCAGGAAACGGCGGTTGGCCTCGTCCGGGTCGGCGCCGACTTTGGCGAAAATGTCGGCCCAGTTGGTGGTTCCCATGGCGTGGCCGATCTGGTCGGGCGGGCCCAGGAACGCGGTCTTGCCGCCGGGTGCCACTAACAGCAGCTGATCGCAAACGTCCAGGTAGGACACGGAGTGGGTGACCACCAGCACCACCCGGCCGGCGTCGGCGAGTTGCCGCAGCATCATCATCACCTGCCGGTCCAACGCCGGGTCCAGACCCGTCGTCGGCTCGTCGAGGATCAGCAGCGACGGCCCGGTGAGCAGCTCCAGCGCCACCGAGGCTCGCTTGCGCTGTCCGCCGGACAGCTTGTCCACCCGCGTGTCGGCGTGTTTGGTCAGCTCCAGTTCCTCGAGGACCTGGGCGACCACTTGGTCACGGTCGGCTTTGCTGGTGTCGGGCGGCAGCCGCAGTTCGGCGGCGTAACCGAGGGCCTGGTTGACGGTCAGCTGCCGGTGCACGACGTCGTCTTGGGGGACCATCCCGATGCGGCTGCGCATGGACGCGTATTCGGTGTGGATGTTGTGGCCCTCGAAGGTCACCGTTCCCGAGCTGGGGCTGGTATACCCGGCGATCAGCCGCGACAGTGTGGTCTTGCCGGCGCCGGAGCCGCCGATGATGGCCGTCAGCGTGCCGGGCCGCGCGGTCAGCGAGATCTGGTCGAGCAGTTGCTTGCCGTCGATGGAGAAGCACACTGACTTCACTTCCAGGCCGCCGGTGCGGGTGGCCGCCTCCGTGCGGCGAATCAGCGTGCCCCCGGTGAATACCAGGTCGACGTTGCCGATCGTGACGATGTCGCCGTCGCTCAAGATCGCGGACCCGACCCGGACCCCGTTGACGAACGTCCCGTTGACGCTGTGGGCGTCGCGGATTTCGGTGCCCAGCGGTGTCATGGTCAGGAATGCGTGGTGACGCGACGCCAGAACGTCCTGGATGACGACGTCGTTGTCGGTGGCGCGGCCGATGGTGACTGAGCCAGCGGGCATGTCGTTGGACCCGGTGCGCGGTAGCAACGCATGGATCATCTTGGTCGCCAGGTTTGTCACGTCCGGCGGCTTGGCGGCGCTGGGCTGCAGCTGCGTGGGTGGCGCCGGGTGAGGCGCGGCCGGTGCATAGTTCGATGGCTGGTTCGATGGCTGGTTCGAGGGCTGCCGCGGCGGGGCCGGGGCAAACCCGGATTGCCGTGACGACGAACTGCTGGGGTACATCGGTTGCCCCGATTTCGACGGGGGCGGCGGACCGGGATGCGGTCGAGCCGACGGTGGCGCGGTCCAATTCGACTGGCGACCGGACGGCGGCGGCGGCCCCGGGTGACCGGCAGCCTGGGTGGGCGGCGGCCACGGCGACGACTGGGCGGCCAGTCGCATCGACTCGGTTTGCGGCGGCCGTCCGACCATCCCCAGGTGCCGGCCGACCTCGAAGGTCAGCAACGGGCCGTCGGGATTTCCGATGTTGACGCTCTGGCCGTCGTGGATGTCGACCATCGGCACCCGCCGGCCGTTGCAGAAGGTCCCATTCAGCGAATTGTTGTCGATCGCCAGCCACCGGCCCTGGTCAAACCGCAGCAGCAGATGTGCCCGGGAGATCAGCGGATGCGTGATACGCATGTCGGCGCGCAAGTCGCGGCCGACAACCACGTCATGACCGGGCGCGAAGGTACGTACCGACCCGTCGTAGCGAACAGTCAGCGCGGGCGGGGCAGGTTGGGGCATCGATCCAACTGTATCTAAGGCGAAGGTTAATGCTGCTCGGCGGCGCGACTGCCGCGCGTCGAGTTGCGCGCGGGCACATGACAAGGGACGCGCATTCGACGGCCATAGGTTACTATTGCCTACCATTACAATTTCTCATGATAAGTAACGATCAGATCGAGCGAAGTCCTACCACCAGAGCGGCTGGTAACTGCTCGTCCCCGCGGAAGGAGGTGATCACATGGCCCACGAACTTCTGTTCGCCGAAGACGAGGCAACGTACCGGCTCCACTACGTTTGCTACTGGTTCAACGCGGAGAGTATCGACTGAAGAGGCATGCAGTCCGTGGAGACGGCGCTGGTGGGGGTTTGTCAGGCAATGAACCCCCACCAGCGGTCTCCAATGCTTCCCGCATGAGGCAGCGGTGTCATAGGCCGCCGACAGCTACCGCAAATCTGTGCAATCCCCGCGACTATGAGGACCTAAGCCCATGTCTGAATCTTGCGCCGCGGCCACGGCCGTGTTTGCGGGCCCGGATTGGTCGCTGTGGCCAACCCGAGTGCTGGGAGATGCCGATCCAACTTCCATCGCCCACCGTTCGGGGACCTATCGCATCATCTCTCCCGAGCAGACCTGGCAGGCCGTGCAACCGATGCTGGAATCGGCGGGCATCACCCGTGTCGCCGACCTCACCTGGCTCGATGATCTCGGCATTCCCACCGTTCAGGCAGTGCGCCCGGCCTCGCTGACACTCTCGGTCAGTCAGGGCAAGGCCGCCACCTACCGCGCCGCCCAAGTTTCTGCGGTCATGGAATCGCTGGAAACCTGGCACGCCGAAAACGTCACGCCCGATCTGTTTTCCATGACCACCAGGGACATCGCGGCCGCACTGACCTACGATCCCGCCCAGCTGCTCCTGTCGGCCCGAAGCATCTACCATCCGGGCGCCAAGCTCGACTGGATGACCGCGACGACGCTGTTGACCGGCCGCCAAACCTGGGTGCCCTGGGAGGCGGTTCTGGTGAACGCGGCGGTCGACAACCGCTGGGACCCGCCGATGTTCTCGATGGACACCACGGGGTTGGCGTCGGGCAACAGCTACTGGGAGGCCAGCCTGCATGCCCTCTACGAGGTCATGGAACGCCATGCCATGGCCGCCGGCGAGCCCGGACGCACACTGTTCGAGGTGCCTGTCGACGATGTCGCCGACTCCGGCTGCGCCGGGTTGGTCGACAAGATTTACCGGGCCGGAAGCGAACTGAAGATCGCGCGTACCGACGTCTGGGACGGTTTGCCTTGCTTCACTGCCGAGATCTGTTCGCCCATGCTGGGCGTGCCGTTCAGCGGCTTCGGTTTACACCACGATCCCAACGTGGCGCTGTCTCGTGCGATCACCGAAGCCGCGCAATCGCGGCTGACGGCGATCAGCGGAGCCCGCGAGGATCTGTCACCGGCGTTGTACCACCGCTTCGCCCGAGTGCACGCCTACGGCCCGCTGCGGCCAACCATGCGGCAGTTGCCCATCGCCGAAACCACATCGTGGCATGTTCCCGACACCGGTTCGCTGAGTGACCTGTTGGCCTCGGCCGCGACCGCGGTGGCAGCCCGGTCGGGCACCGAGCCGCTGGCGGTCGGGTGCGATCTGGCCGGCAGCTGCGTTCCGGTGGTGAAGGTCATCGCGCCCGGCCTGGCGGCAGCACATGGTTCTCCGATGCGCACCCCCTTGCAGGAGTTGGCATGACGACCGCCGGCCGGATCGTGGTAACCGCAGGGCCCACCATCGGCGTCGACGATATCCGCGCGGTCGTGCCCAATGCCGAAGTGGTGCCTCCGATTTCGTTTGGCGACGCGCTGCGCTACGGGCTGGAGCCCGGCGACACGCTGCTGATTGTCGACGGGTTGTTCTTCCAGCACCCCCCGGTGCGGCACAAAGAACTCTTGACTTTGATGGACGCCGGCGTCCGCGTGGTCGGCTCGTCCAGCATGGGCGCGCTGCGCGCCGCCGAACTTCATCCCTTCGGCATGGAAGGCTACGGCTGGGTATTCGACAGCTACCGCAATGGATACTTGGAAGCCGACGACGAAGTCGGCATGGTCCACGGCGAGCCCGAAGACGGCTATCCCGTGTTCGTCGACGCGCTGGTCAACATCCGCCAAACGCTGGACCGCGCGGTCGGGACCGGTTTGCTATCCGCGCAATTAGCGGCAGAGATCGTCGAAGCGGCCCGCCGCATGCCGTTCACCGAGCGCAGCTGGGAGCGCCTCCTCGCCGCCCTCGATGTGCCTGAAAGACGTTGCTTGGCAACGCAATTGCAGAAAGTGCGGGTCGACGTCAAACACGCCGACGCGCTACTGGCACTGCACAACATCACCGACGGACACCGTGGCGCGCCGACCCGCCCCGGCCCACCGCCAACCATCTGGTCCCAACGCTGGCAACAACGCTGGGCACCACCCGTTCCGGTGACCATTAGCACCGACAGCGGAACCGACACCACCGTCGAGGTCCGCGACACCGACGTCCTATCCCTGCTGAGCATCTGCGCCACCGACCGCTGGGCCTACCTGCCCGCCCTCGAGCAGGTCGCCGCCTGGCACTGGAGCCTGACGCATTCCGGGCACAGCGGCGACGTTCGCCACGACGCATCCCGCGCGATTGCGCAGGTTGCTGCCGACACCCGGCAACGCGCGTTGGAGACCGTCGCCCATCACCACGCCGTGGCCGTCGGACTTGCCGACGAGTCCGGCTTCCCCGAGGCGGTCAGGTCGCAGTGGTTGACCGCCGAAGAGAACGAAATCCTTTGCGACGACCCGATTGCCGTCTCCGCGCGACTGATCACCCGCACGTTGTTCGTCACCCGGGCGCTCCCGGCCATCGAGCACTTTCTCGACCTGTTACGCGCGGACGAGCGGCTGCCGGGCTGGCGCATTGCTACGGCCCACGCTCTGGCCAGGCGCGACGAATTAGCCCGTCGCAAGCCGCATTTGAACCTGCACCGACCCGACCCAAAGCAGCTCAAGAACCTCTTCGCCAGCCGATGGCGCACCGAGGTGGACCGCATCGAACTTGCCCGACGCGCCCTGATGAGCGAGGAGGCCTTCTATACCGCCGCCACTCTGTTCGCTGTCGCCGCCGCCGATGACCGGCTGCCCTCCCTCGAAGTCGGCGCCTTGGGTCCCGCCTAAAGCCCAGCGAACCACGGCATCGGTGTTTTCGACGCGAATGCATCGTCAGCGGTCGGGAGCGCCGGTCACGACGCAGCGGGTGCGGCTGTAGATCGTGGGCATGCACAGATTGCAATGCGTGCACGCCGAACGGGCCCGCTGCCCGTCGGCGGCGATCCGATTGATCAGGTCGGGCTCGGCCAGCAGCGCCCGGGCCATCGCCACGAACTCGAATCCCTCGGCCATCGCCAGGTCCATCGTCTCCCGGTTGGTGATTCCGCCCAGCAAGATCAGTGGCATCGACAACTCGGCGCGAAACAGCCGGGCGTCGCGCAACAGATAGGCATCACGGTAGGGGTATTCGCGGAAAAACTTGTGGCCGGTCATCCGGATGCCCCAACGCAGCGGCGGCTTGAAGGCGCCGGCGAATTCCTTGACCGGCGCGTCGCCGCGGAACAAGTACATCGGGTTGACCAGCGAACTGCCGGCGGTGAGCTCCAGCGCGTCCAGTCCGCCGTCGTCCTGCAGCCACTTCGCCGTGATCAGCGCCTCGTCCACCGTGATCCCGCCGCGGATGCCGTCGGCCATGTTGAGCTTGGCGGTCACCGCGATCTGTTGTCCGACGGCACGGCGAACCGCCAGCACCAATCCGCGGGCGACCTTGGCCCGGTTCTGCAGCGACCCGCCGAACTCGTCGTCGCGCCGGTTGATCAGCGGCGACAGAAACGAGCTCGCCAGATAGTTGTGGCCCAAATGGATTTCGACGGCGTCGAAGCCGGCGTCGACGGCCAGGCGGGCGGCGTCGGCGTGCGCGGCCGTCACGTCGGCGATGTCGTCGCGGGTGGCCTTCTTGGCAAACCGCATCGCGAGCGGATTGAAGAACCGCACCGGAGCCAGCGCGGTCGCCTTGTTGGACCGGGCGTCGGCCACCGGGCCGGCGTGGCCGATCTGGGCACTGACCGCCGCGCCCTCGGCGTGCACGGCCTCGGCGAGCCGGCGCAGCCCCGGCACCGCCTCGGGCCGCATCCACATCCCGTCGCCACTGGTGCGGCCGCCGGGGGAGACCGCGCAATACGCGACCGTCGTCATGCCGACCCCGCCCGCCGCCGGCAGCCGGTGGTACTCGATCAGATCGTCGGTCACCAGCGCATCGGGCGTGCGCGCCTCGAACGTCGCGGCCTTGATGACGCGGTTGCGCAGCGTCAGCGGACCCAGCTTGGCCGGGCTGAACACGTCGGGGGCATCGGCCATGTCAGGAGCGTACGCGGCGGACGTGCCACACTGTCTGCCGTGGGCGCAATCACGCTGGACGGCAAGGCCACCCGCGACGAGATCTTTGTGGACTTGAAGCGGCGGGTGGCGGCACTGACTGCGGCCGGCTCGGATCGCCCCGGGTTGGGCACCATCCTGGTCGGCGAGGACCCCGGATCGCAGGCCTACGTGCGGGGTAAGCACGCCGACTGCGCCAAGGTCGGCATCACGTCGATCCGCCGCGACCTGCCCGCCGACATCAGCACCGCCACGCTCAACGAGACCATCGACGAACTGAACGCCAACCCCGACTGCACCGGCTACATCGTGCAGCTGCCGCTGCCCAAACATCTGGACGAGAACGCGGCGTTGGAGCGCGTCGACCCGGGCAAGGACGCCGACGGACTGCATCCGACCAACCTCGGCAGGCTGGTCCTCAACACCCCGGCGTCGCTGCCCTGCACCCCGCGCGGCATCGTGCACCTGCTGCGGCGCTACGACGTCGAACTCGCCGGGGCGCACGTGGTCGTCATCGGCCGCGGTGTGACGGTGGGCCGCCCGCTGGGGCTGTTGCTCACCCGCCGCTCCGAGAACGCCACGGTGACGTTGTGCCACACCGGAACCCGCGACCTGGCGGCCTTGACCAGGCAAGCCGACATCATCGTGGCGGCCGTCGGGGTGCCGCACATGTTGACCGCGGACATGGTGCGCCCCGGCGCCGCGGTGGTCGACGTCGGAGTCAGCCGCACCGCGGACGGACTGGTCGGCGACGTACACCCCGACGTGTGGGAGGTCGCCGGTCACGTGTCGCCGAACCCCGGTGGCGTCGGGCCGCTGACCCGGGCGTTCCTGTTGACCAACGTCGTCGAGCTGGCCGAGCAGCGATGACGGCGCGGGCCATCCTGGCGCACACGTTTCGCGCTCAGTGGCCGATCCTGCTGGTGGGGCTGATTTTCGTGGTGGCGTTCGTGCTGGTGGGGGCGAACTTCTGGCGCCGAGGTGCGTTGTTGATCGGGATCGGTGTGGGGGTGGCGGCCGCGCTGCGGCTGGTGTTGTCCGACGACCTGGCCGGCTTGCTGGTGGTGCGCAGCAAGGGAACGGACTTCACGACCATGGCGGTGGTGGGGGCCGCGATGGTCTATATCGCGTCGACGATCGACCCGCTGGGCACCGGCTAAGCCCTAGAACCCGGGAATCCCCGGTATCTGCGGCAAGCCCGGCAGGTTGCCGGTTGCCACGTCCGTCATCGCTTGCGGGCAATACGTCGAAATGGCGATGCTGGTGAAGATTTGCGCCATCGACTTGGGCATGCCGGTGCCCGCGGCGACGACGGTCGCTGCCGCCGAGTTGAACGTCCCGCCCGGTTGGGCCAGTGTCGAGCACACGGAGTGGCCCAGATCCACGGCACTCGCCGGGTCGCCGTAGTTGACGCCGGCGTCGTTGAGCGCGCCGATGAAAGCGTCGTCGATCGTGCCGGCCTCGGCCGGTGCCGCCAGTGCGGCGGCCGCGGTGAGCGCGACTGCGGATCCCGCCAATAAACGAATCGTGAGCGGCTGATGGCGCCATGTTTTCATGTCAGCTCCCATTTCGTATCGGAGCGCACCAGGCCGTTCGGGCACACTCAGGCTTCCCTAGGAACCTTGGTGCACGGCCGTCACGTTTCGAACACGACCGCGTAAAGGTTTGTCGTCGACTGTCAGCCCGCGCCCAACGACACGATCGCGTCACACTGTGCCACGACACGTCGCACCTCAGCCGGTTTCGCCGTCGCGCTGATTGACAATGCGGCCCATGATTTCTCGGCAGGCGTTCCTTCGCGGCGCGGTGGGAGCGTTGGCGACGTCGGCGGTATTCGGGCAGGTGCGGGCGGCTGCGGATCCGTCCAGCGGTTGGAGCGGTCTGGCCTCCTCGATCGGTGGCCGGGTGCTGCTGCCCGGTAGCGGGGGCTCGTTCACGTCGGGCAAGCAGGTTTTCAACTCGCTCTACAACGGCTCGAATCCGGCCGCGGTGGTCACGGTCACCTCGCAGGCCGACGTCGAGAAGGCCGTCGCGTTCGCGGCCGCCAACAAGCTCAAGATCGCTCCGCGCGGCGGCGGGCATTCCTACATCGGCGCGTCGGCAGCGGCCGGCGCCATGGTGATCGATCTGCGGGGCCTGACCGGCGGCGTGAATTTCGACAGCGCCACCGGAAACGTCACGATGCCGGCCGCGACCGAGCTGTACGCGGCGCAGCAGGCGCTGGCCGGCGCCGGCCGCGCGATTCCCACCGGCAGCTGCCCGACCGTCGGCGTGGGCGGCCTGACCCTCGGCGGCGGAATGGGCGCCGATTCCCGCCACGCCGGCCTGACCTGTGATGCGCTCAAGTCGGCGACCGTGGTGTTGCCCAGCGGGCAAACGGTCACCGCTTCCGCCGACGATCACCCAGACCTGTTCTGGGCGTTGCGGGGCGGCGGGGGTGGCAACTTCGGGGTGACGACGTCGATGACGTTTGCGACCTTCCCGACCGCCGACTCCGACGTGGTGCGCGTCGACTTCGCCCCGTCGTCGGCGGCCCGGGTGCTGACCGGCTGGCAGACCTGGCTGGCGGCGGCCGACCGCAACACCTGGGGTCTGGTCGACATGTCGGTCGGCGGGTCGCAGGCCAACTGCCACGTGCTGGCGACCTGCCCGGCGGGATCTGGTCCCGGCGTGGCCGATGCGATCAAATCCGCGGTCGGTGTACAGCCCACCGGGACCGAGCACAAGACGCTGAGTCATATGGACCTGGTGATGTATCTGGCCGGCGGCAGCTCGACGAGTTCACCACGCGGCTTCGTGGCCGGATCCGACGTCATCGGGACGGTGAATTCGGCTGCGGCACAAGCAATTGTCGCAGCGCTGGGAAAGTGGCCGCCGGCCTCGGGACGGGCGTCGGTGATCGTCGACACGCTCAGCGGCGCGGTCGGCGACATCGATCCGGCCGGCTCGGCATTTCCGTGGCGCCGGCAATCCGCCGTCGCGCAGTGGTACGTCGAGACGCCCAACAGCGGGCAAGCCGCCGTCGCCAACAACTGGCTCAGCGCCGCACATCAAGCGGTGCAACAGTTTTCGGTCGGAGCGTACGTCAACTACCTGGAACCCAACACCGCGCCGTCGCGATACTTCGGGCCAAACCTGTCGCGGCTCACCGAGATCCGGCAACGGTACGACCCCAACCGGTTGATGTACTCCGGTCTGAACTTCTAACCGCTGTTCACCAAATAGGTGGTTTCAGTAGTGATCTCAGCTCCAACCCGGCTTACGCAGTGCCCATTGAGGGTCGGGGCGTCGGTACGGCAGACGCAGCGGCTGCGGTTGGATCAAGACCACCTCGGTGATGCTGGTGTGGCCACTGTGACCAGCAGCGGGTGCCGCCAACTGCCCGCACGCCGGCGCCCTCGAACCCAACGCCGCGCCGGCGCGATACCTCGGCCCAAACCGTGCCCGGCCGCAGCGCGTGGACGCCGTGCCGGCGCCAATCCCGGCGTCGAGCACCCGCACCATCCAGGACGCGGCCCATTCGGCGACGATACGGTATCGGTTGCGTCCGAAAGTGGCTTGTTCTGGGCTGCGTAGGTTCTCCAGACGGCCTGTCTACTCGTCCCCTATCGTTTAGCTGTGCGTGAGAACTCGATTCCCGCCATGCTGCGCGAGCGTGCCACCCTGCGGCCTGACGAGACAGCGTTCACGTTTGTCGACTACGAGCAGGATTGGGCGGGCGTTGCGGAAAGTCTGACGTGGTCGCAGCTGTATCGGCGCACGCGCAGCGTTGCGCGGGAGCTCACCGCCCGCGGGTCGACCGGCGACCGCGCGGTGATCTTGGCGCCGCAAGGACTGGAGTACGTCCTGGCGTTTCTGGGCGCACTACAGGCCGGTCAGATCGCGGTTCCGCTGTCGATGCCGCTGGGTGGCGCCAGCGATGAGCGGGTTAGTGCCGTCCTGGGCGACGCATCGCCGTCGACGATTCTGACCACATCGTCTGTCGCCGGCGACATCGCCGAGTGCATCGGATCCGAAGCCCGTGAGCGCGGCACCCCATCGCTGATCGAAGTCGACCTCCTGGACTTGGACTCCCCGGGCGGACCCACTGACGAAGCCTCGAACACACCAGACATCGCCTATCTGCAGTACACCTCCGGGTCCACCCGTACGCCGGCGGGAGTTGAGATCTCGCACAAGAACATTCACGTCAACGTCGAGCAAATTCTGTCCAGCCTGTATCGGGACCGCGGCGACGCTGCTCCGCCGGACACCACCGTCGTGTCGTGGCTGCCGTTCTTTCACGACATGGGTTTGGTCCTGGGGATTGCGATCCCGATTCTGGGCGGATTTCATGGCGTCCTCACCAGCCCGGGGTCGTTCCTGCAACGACCGGCGCGGTGGATGCAATTGACGGCAAGCCATAGTTCCGTATTTACCGGCGGGCCCAACATCGCGTTCGAATTGACGGCGGCAAAAACCTCAGATGACGATATGGCCGGGCTCGACCTCGGGGACGTGCGCAACATTGTCAGTGGTGCCGAACGCGTACAACCGGCGACGCTGCGGCGCTTCGCCAAGCGATTCGCCTCCTACAATCTCGACCCCAAGGTATTGCGGCCCTCGTATGGGCTTGCGGAAGCCACGGTGTTCGTGGCGACCCGCGAATCGGATCAACCACCGCTCACCGGCCATTTCGAATCCGAGGAACTGACCGCCGGCCACGCGAAACGGTGCCCACGCGGAGACGGCACACCGCTGGTCAGTTACGGCATGCCGCGGTCGCCCACGGTGCGCATCGTCGACCCCGAGACCGGCATCGAGTGTCCGCACGGAACGGTTGGGGAGATCTGGGCACACGGTGACAACGTCGCGACCGGCTATTGGCAGAAACCTCAGGAGACGGAACGGACCTTCGGCGCAACCATTGTCGGTCCGTCGGCCGGAACACCCGAGGGGCCGTGGCTGAGAACCGGAGATCTGGGCGTCGTCTCCGAAGGCGAGTTGTTCATCATCGGCCGTATCAAGGATCTACTGATCGTGTACGGCCGCAACCACTCTCCCGATGACATCGAGGCGGCGATCCAGGAGATCACCGGAGGCCGCTGTGTGGCCATCGCCGTTCCGGACGACGACGGCGTCGAGAAGCTGGTCACCATCGTCGAGTTCAAGGCGCGTGGCGACTCCGACGAGGCGATACGCGCTCTGGGCCTCGTCCGGCGGGAAATCACCTCGAAGATATCGAAGTCGCAGGGGCTGAGTGTGGCGGATCTCGTTCTGGTTCCGCCTCATTCGATTCCGCTCACCACAAGTGGCAAGGTCCGGCGGCGGGATTGCCTACAACGGTATCTGCGCGATGAGTTCACCCGGTTGGACGGGAGCCAGCGGGAGAAGCGCGTGAAGCCTGATGCTACCGACACCGCGAGTGCCGGGGCCGACGTGACGTTGACACAGCGCCTGCACACGCTGCGCCAGCAGCAACACGACCTGCTGTTCGGGATGGTGTGCGAGCAGGCGGCAACCGTGCTGGGCTATCCCGGCCCTGACGACATCGACCCTGAGTGCACATTTCAGGACCTGGGGTTTGACTCGGTGAAAGCCACCGAATTGCTTGACCGCCTCAAGACGGTCACCGGGCTGCCATTGCCACCAACCCTGGCCTTCGACTACCCCACCCCGGCCGAGTTGGCCACCCATCTGGGCCAGCTGCTGAGCGGAACGGTTGCGGCGGCACCGCCGGTGCAGCCGCAGGTAAGAACGGATGAGCCGGTAGCGGTGGTGGGGATGGCGTGTCGTTTTCCCGGTGGGGTGGATTCGGCGGCGGCGCTGTGGGATCTGGTCGCCGGCGGCGCCGAGGCTGTGGGGCAGTTTCCGACCGATCGTGGCTGGGATCTGGCGGATTTGTTCGATCCCGACCCTGATGCGGTGGGTAAGACCTATACCCGCGCCGGGGCGTTTCTGACCGACGTGAGCGGGTTTGACGCCGAGTTTTTTGGGATCTCGGCCAGGGAGGCCCTGACCATGGATCCGCAGCAGCGGCTGCTGCTGGAGGTGTGCTGGGAAGCGTTGGAAACCACCCGGATCGATCCGGCCGCCTTGGTGGGTTCCGAAACCGGGGTGTTCGTCGGAGCCTGGTCACAGCAATACGGCGGGGGCGGTTCTGATGGCGCCGAGGGATACGCCATGACCGGGACGTCCACCAGTGTGGCCTCCGGGCGGGTCGCTTATGCGTTGGGTTTGCAGGGCCCGGCTATCACCGTTGACACGGCATGTTCGTCGTCACTGGTGGCCGCGCATCTGGCAGCTCAGTCGCTGCGAAACGGGGAATGCGGTTTGGCCCTGGCCGGCGGTGTCACGGTGATGACCACTCCAGCAGTGTTCACCGAGTTCTCCCGGCAACGCGGGCTGGCCGCCGATGGGCGTTGTAAAGCGTTTGCGGCCGCTGCTGATGGCACCGGCTGGGGCGAAGGGGCCGCGGTGCTGGTGCTGGAACGGCTCAGCGACGCGCATCGCAACAACCACCCGGTGTTGGCGGTCATCGCGGGATCGGCGATCAACCAGGATGGGGCCTCTAACGGGTTGACCGCCCCCAATGGGCCCGCTCAGCAGCGCGTCATCAGCCAGGCCGTCGCCAACGCCGGTATCGGGCTTGACGAGGTCGACGTCGTCGAGGCCCACGGCACCGGCACCACGCTGGGCGATCCGATCGAGGCCGGCGCCCTGATCGCCACCTACGGTGCCGCACGTGGTCCGGAGCACCCACTGTGGTTGGGATCGATCAAATCCAACATCGGCCACACCCAGGCCGCTGCCGGTGTCGCCGGCATGATCAAGATGATCGCTGCCCTCAACCACGACAGTCTGCCGCCGACCCGCAACGTCGATCGCCCCAGCCCGCACATCGACTGGTCCGCCGGCACCGTCCGGCTACTCACCGAACCGGTGCCCTGGCCGGTGCGCGATCATCCCCGCACCGCGGCGGTGTCCTCGTTCGGGATCAGCGGCACCAACGCGCATCTCATCCTGCAACAAGCCCCCACCCCGCCGCCCGACGCGACTGAGCCAACCGATCACGATGGTGCGCTCGGGCTGCCGGTATTGCCACTGTGGACGGTTTCGGCGCGCAGCCGCGCGGCGTTGTGCGCGCAGGCCGACCGGTTACACCAATTCCTGATCCGCCGTCCCGACCTGGATCTCAGCGACGTGGCCTACAGCCTGGCCGGCACCCGCACCCACCACCCACACCGGGCCGTCGTGACGGTGCCGGTCGGCAGCCCCGATCCGCGGGCTGAGCTGCTGGCGGCACTCGAAGCGTTAGCCGCTGATCAACCGCATCCGCAACTGATCCAACACCACCAACGCGCGACGTCGGCGGGAAACACCGTGTTGGTGTTCCCCGGACAGGGTGGCCAATACCCCGGTATGGCCGCCGAGCTATACGGCCGGCACCACGCATTTTCCGCCGCGCTCGACGAGTGCGATCAGGCCCTGGTTGCCCGGACGGGCTGGTCGGTGCGTGCGGTGATTCGCGGCGAGCCCGGCGCCCCCTCCCTGGATCGGGTCGATGTGGTCCAGCCGGTGTTGTTTGCGGTCATGGTGTCGTTGGCCCGCACTTTGATCAGCTACGGGATCGAACCGGACGCGGTGATCGGCCACTCCCAAGGCGAGATCGCGGCCGCCCATGTCGCCGGGGTGTTCACCCTTGAGCAGGCCGCCAAAATCGTGGCGCTGCGCAGCTCAGCCCTCGCGGATCTGGCCGGGGCCGGTGCGATGGCATCGGTGTTGCTGGCCGCTGACGAAGTGGCTGCGCGGCTGCGGCCTTACGGCGACGCATTGGCCGTTGTTGCGGTCAACGGACCCACCCAGACCATCATCAGCGGTGGTCCCGCCGCGATGCAGCGGTTCGTCGCGGCGTGCGAGGCAGATAACGTCCAGATCCGTTCCATCCCAGTCGATTACGCCTCACACTGCAGTCAGGTCGAACCATTGCGCGAGCGCCTACTCGAGGAGCTGGCTGGGCTGACCCCGAAACCGGGGCGGATCGCTCTGTATTCCACCGTGGACGGCGTCATGTCGGATCAGCCGCTGGACACCACCACCATGACCGCCGACTACTGGTATGCCAATTTGCGTCAACCGGTCCGGTTTTACGACAGCATCCGGCATCTGCTGGCCTCGGCCGAGCAGGTGTTTGTGGAGGTATCACCGCACCCGGTGCTGGCCCCGGCGATCGCTGACACCCTGGCCGGCGCTGCCGGGCGTCCTGGCTCGGCAGTCATTCCCACCCTGCATCGCGAGCGCGCCGATCTGGATGCCTTGACTACCACGCTGGCCCGGCTGCAGGTTCATGGTCGTAGCCCGGACTGGTCGGTGGTGTATCCCCACGCCCGCACGGTCGAGCTACCGACGTATCCCTTCCAGCACCATCGGTATTGGCTGACCCCCCAACCGAGCGGTGATGCCGCCGGTCTCGGACTTGATCAACCGCAGCATCCGCTACTCGGTGCGATCACCACGTTGGCTGATCGGGACGAGGTTGTGGCAACCGGTCGGTTGGCTCTCGGTTCGCAGCGCTGGCTTGCCGCCCATCGCGTGGGTGACGTGGTGGTGTTGCCCGGGACCGGGTTTGTCGATGTGGTGCTGGGGGTCGGGGATTACGTGGGGTGTCCGGTCATTGACGAGTTGGTGTTGCACACCCCGCTCGTGCTCGCCGAACACACCCCGACCGATATCCAGATCAGCGTGGCGGACCCCGACGGGGGTGGGCGACGCTCGTTCAACGTCCATTCCCGCGTAGGCGCCGACCATCGGGCCGAGCCGGGTTGGGTGTTGCACGCCAGCGGAATCCTGCGCACCGAGCAAACCGCTGCCGGTGAACCCCCTGCGGCGTTGCCGATGACGACCATCGATGTTGAGGGTTTCTATCGGGAGCTGGCCGCATGCGGTCTGCACTATGAACCCCCATTTTGCTCGGTACGCGGGATCGGCCACGATCCGGCCGACCCCGACCACATCTACGCTGAAGTGGCCCTTCCTGCCGGAACCGATGTCACCGGTTACGGGATCCATCCGGCTTTGCTGGATGCCGCGCTGCAGCCCATAGCCGCCGCCCTGGGCGTCGAGACGGACGCTGAGGCGGTGGTGCGCCTGCCGTTCGTGTTCACCGGGGTCACGCTGTATGCGACCGCGGCCACCCGGCTGCAGGTGTGGCTGACCCGCACCGGCACCGACACCTTCACCCTTCAGGCCAGCGATCCCGCCGGCGCGCCGGTAATCAGCATCGACACGGTTGTGGTGCGGGTCCTGCCCGACACGGCGACTCTCACACCAGCCACGACGGCCGCGCCGTCCGTTCAGGGTTTGTGGGAGCTGGCCTGGCCGCCCCTGTCCGCCGGTACTGCGGCAGCGGCCGAGCTGCCGCAGTGGACGGTTGTTGCCGAAGATCTCGATGCGCTGCCGACTGGCCTGCGCCGCGGCTCGGTGCGCCCCGAGTTGGACGCCGTGAAGCCATGCCCGCCGGTGGTCATCTGGTCTGTCGCCGTTCCGGACCTTCGTGGCGATAACGGTGATGCCGTATCGGGCATCCATGTGCTGACCCGACGGGTGCTGGCCGGGTTGCAGGCGTGGTTGGCCCGCCCCGACACGTCCGGCACGGTGCTGGTGGTTCTGACGTGTCGCGCGGTGACAACCAGCCCTTACGATCGAGCGCCGGACCTGGCGCAAGCCGCGGTGTGGGCGCTGATCCACAGCGCGCAAAACGAGTATCCGGGCCGGATCCGGTTGGTCGACATCGACGACGCCGCCACCAGCACCGACATCCTGCGGCAGATGCTGGCTACCTTCACCGGTACGGGTGGCGAGCCGCAACTGGCATTGCGCGACGGTATCGCTCACATGCCCCGGCTGACCCCGGCGCGGGCGTTGACCCCGCCCCCGACGCCGCACTGGCAGCTGATCACCACCGGTCGCGGGGATTTGGCGAACCTGACCCTGGTTCCCACCCCGGCGCCAACGGCGTTGGGCCCGGGTCAGATTCGGGTGCAGATCCGAGCCGCTGGCCTGAATTTCCATGACGTGGTGGTCGCCCTGGCGGCGATCAGCGATGAAGGCCTTGGCGCGGAAGCGGCCGGGGTGGTCATCGACACCGCAGACGACGTCACGGATTTCGCGCCCGGGGATGCGGTGATGGGGCTGTTCCCCAACAACGCGTTCGCCCCCACCGCCACCACCGATCACCGCGGCGTCGTGGCCGTCCCGCCGGGATGGTCCTACCCGCAAGCGGCTTCGGTCCCGGCCGCGTATATCACCGCGTACAGCGTTCTGATCGATATCGCGCAGTTGTCCGCAGGACAGCGGGTCCTCATCCACTCGGCTGCCGGCGGGGTCGGCCAGGCCGCCATCCGCCTGGCGCAACACGTGGGCGCCGAGGTGTTCGCCACCGCCCATCCCGCCAAGCACCACATCCTGCGCGGGTTGGGCATACCCGAGGATCACATCGCTTCCTCGCGCACCCTGGATTTCGGTGACACCTTCGCCGCAGCCGGTGGCGGGCGCGGGATGGACGTGGTGCTGAACAGTCTTCGTGACGAATTTGTGGACGCGTCGCTGCGGCTGGTGGTCCCGGGCGGGTGTTTCGTCGAGATCGGCAAAACCGACATCCGGGCAGCCGCCGACGTCGCGCACACTCATCCGGACCTGAGCTACCACGCCTACGACCTCAGCGCCGCCACCCCCGAACAGCTGCAACACGCCTGGGCCGGGGTGCGCGAATTGATCGAGTACGCGGTGATCCAGCCCCTGCCGGTGACGAGCTACGGGCTGTTGCGCGCCCCCCAGGCGTTCCGCGACATGAGCCAGGCCCGGCACACCGGCAAAATCGTGCTCACCCCGCCCGCAGTGCTCGATCCGAAGGGCACGGTGCTGATCACCGGCGGCACCGGCATGCTCGGCGGACTGTTCGCTGAACACCTGATCACCGGCTACGGGGTGCGCCGGCTGCTGTTGACCTCCCGGCGCGGCTCCAGCACGCCCGAAGCGGTCGAGCTGGCCCGGCGCCTGGAAAGTCTGGGAGCGCATGTCACGATCAGTGCCTGCGACTGTGCCAACCCGACCAAGCTGGCGGCCCTGATCGACTCGATTCCCGCCGAGCACCCGCTGACCGCCGTCATTCACGCTGCCGGCATCCTTGATGACGCGGTGACCAGCCAACTCACCGCACAACAGCTCGACAACGTGCTTGCCGCCAAAGCCGATAGCGCCTGGTATCTACATCAACTCACCGCCAACATCGAGCTGGCCGCGTTCGTGTTGTTCTCCTCGGCCGCCGGTGTCCTGGGTGCCCCGGGACAGGCTAACTACGCGGCCGCCAACGCCGTCCTGGACGCTCTTGCGCACAACCACCGGGCGGCTATCAGTCTGGCGTGGGGCTATTGGCAGCCCGCCTCCGGGATGACCGGCAACCTCGAGTCGCGTGATCTCACCCGCCTCGCCCGCAGCGGGACGGTCGCGATCACCACCAACCAGGGTTTGGCCCTCTTCGACGCCGCCCTTGCCCAGCAGCACCCCAATCTGATCCCGGCCCCGCTGAGCACCCGCGCGCTGGCGGCGTTGGCCCGGGAAAACAGCCTGCCTCCGATCCTGTCCGCGCTGATCACCACTCGGCCGCAGGCCGCCGCGGTCGACTCACGTGGGCTGCGTGCCCGGCTGGCCGGGCTGACCCCCGATCGACAACAAGCCATCCTGGCCGACCTGGTCATCACCGCCACCGCAGCCGTGTTGGCCCACCCGGACCCGGCAGCGATGGATCTCGATCAGCCGTTCAAGGACCTCGGCATCGACTCGCTCAGTGCGCTGGAACTGCGCAACACCCTGTCGGCCCAAACCGGAGTCACCTTGCCGGCCACTGTCACATTCGACCACCCCACCCCGACAATGCTCGCGGCCCACCTCGCCGAGCTGCTCAATGTCACCGCTGCGCCCGCGGCCGCGCCGGCTGTGGTCGCCACCGAAGGCGCTGAGCCGGTGGACAATCGGCTCGCCTACCTGGATCAAGCTGCTTTCCTCGGGCTGCGGGCGGGCCACGTCTCGCTGCTCCAGGTGACATGGATATACGACCGTCCTGTCGATGTTGACGGGTTGCGGCGTTTTCACCGCAATCTCGGACGCGGATTGTTGGGGCGCAGGATCGAACGGTCACCAGTGCCGTTCGCGCGCGATCACTGGGTTTTGGCTCCGCCGCCGGAGGAGATTGACTTCGCCGCAACCCTGCGACGGCGCGCCGACGTGGGCGCATGGGTCGACGAGCGGGCGCGCCTACCCATTGATCCGGAGTGGGGCCCAGCCTGGCATCTCGGGGTGCTGCCGCTCGAGGACGGCGGGACCGCGATCAGTCTGGTGGCTTCGCACGCGGTCGTCGACGCGATCGCTTTCGGCCAGGCGATAGTCGACGCGGTCGAAGGCAGGACGCTGGATCTGGGTTATCTGCCTGCGGGATCGCGCACCCTCAGGCGGGCGTTGCGTGCGGATCTCCGGCAAACCGCAAAGGAACTGCCCGAGGTCATGCACGCTCTGGGTGGTGTGACGCGAAGGCTTCGGCGTGATCGCGAGGAGTTCCGGTCATCGATCAAAGCGGCACCGCCTTCCCCGAAGTCCGCCGGCGGCGACCAGACGGTGGCGGTGCCTGCCGTGACCGCATGCATCGACCTGGCGGAATGGGATGCTTGCGCCAAAAGACTTGGCGCGAACAGTAATTCGCTTGTGGGCGGGGTCGCTTGCAGACTCGCGGTGCGGGCTGGACGGGTTCAGGATGACGGAACGGTCACCCTACGACTTGTGGTGTCGCTGCGGACCGAAGGTGACACCCGCGGCAATGCGCTGACGGCTGTTGACGTCGCGGTCGACCCGGAGCACGCGGCGACCGACCTCGGGGGAATGCACGCCAAGATCACCCGAGCGGTCCTGGAAGCGATGGAGGATTCCGACAACGAGTTCCTGGCACCGCTTCCGCTGGCCGCGATGACACCGGCGTGGGTGGCCAGAAGGCTGGTCGGGATGGCCGCGGGTGGTCCCAGCCTTCCCGTCACCTGCTCCAATGTCGGTGACCTGCCCCCGGCCGCGAACCGTCCTGACGGCACCGATGCCGACTCGGCGTACATGAGACAGCTCGAGCCCGATATCACCAGAAACGAACTCGAGGGCACGGGCGGACGAATGCTGCTGAGTTCCGGGCGAAGTCGCGGGCAGATGCGTATCGGAGTCTCTGCCTACATTGTCGGTCGCTCGAATACCACGGATGAGCTACGGGAGCTGGTTTCGCGTACCTTGGCCGAATTCGATCTGAACGCCGAGATCGATTGCTAAGACGGTACCGAACTGGTCAGCTCACGCAACGTAGTCCTGGGCCCGACATCAGATCTTTACCTGGTCGGCAGGCTGAGCCTGCTGCACGATGTGTCCGTCTCACTAGGAAACTCATCGTGCCCCACGAACGCGGCTGGTCAACGATGTCTTCGTGCGCATGGCTTTAGTTTCCACACCGCGGTACCGCACCGTCGCTCAAACCTCTTGTGGTAGCAGGCGTTCGGGGGATGTCTCACGTGCCCACCGAGTCGGCTGTCATGCCGCCGCATCGAGTGTGCGGTGACGGCTTTGACTGGGTATGTAGGGCGGGAACCGCCGCGAGCGGCCCGCCCTGACGGCACAGTCGGCGCCGCCAGAGCACAGTCGGCGCCGCCAGCGCACACTCGGCGCCGTCGGCCACCAGCGACAAGCCCTCGGGGCGCTGGAACAGAGCTTGGCCGCTGCTTGCCATTCGCCAGCGCCGCAACGCCACCCGATCCTCAGGACAGCGTTGCCCGTACGCACACCGTGACGTATGGCAGCGCCAAACCGGCCGAATTCGCCAGCGCCGGGTGGGTGGCCAACAATTGACGGACCTGGCCCAGTGTCTTGGTGCGCACCTTCGCCGGTGAGGTGATGCAGTAGGTGCGAGAGGCGACTAGGTCTATCAATGCCTGTGGCGTAAGGTAATTCGTCCATTCGACCTGAAAACGTTCCACGTCGGTGAACGGTTCGGCAAGCGTCGCTTTGTCACGCGTGGGGTCGCCGTCGCGCCCGATGATCTGGCCCAACTCGCGGACCCAGCCAAGTCGCTCGTCGCGGGTGTTCCACACCAAACCTAGCCGCCCGCCGGGCCGCAGCACCCGTGCGACCTCGGGGATGGCGCGCGCGGGATCCACCCAATGCCAGGCCTGAGCCACCAGCACCGCGTCGACGCTGTTGTCCGCCAATGGAATCTCTTCCGCCGTGCCCAGCAGCGCCAACGTATCCGGCAGTGAGGCCCGCAGCACTTCCAGCATTTCGGGAATCGGGTCGACGGCCACCACGTCGAGCCCGCGCTCGACCAGCCGGGTGGTCAGTTTGCCGGTACCGGCGCCCAGGTCAAGAACATCGCGGGCGCCGGCCGGCAGCAGCCAGTCGATGGCTTCAGGTGGATAAGAGGGGCGTCCCCGCTCGTAGGCAGCTGCCGCCGAACCGAATGACAGCGACGGGTCCTGGCTGGACCGGGTCACCATGGGCGCAGGCCTCGATGGTCGGGTTGATGGTCGGCCAAAAGCAACGTCTGACGGATCAATTCGCCGACAGCCTCCATTTCGATCAGGAATCCGTCGTGCCCGCAGACCGAGTCGACAACCTGTAGCCCGGCGCAGCCGGGCAGCAACTCGGCCAATTCCTGCTGCAAGCGCAGCGGATAGAGCCGGTCGGAGGTGATACCACCGACGACGACGGGCACCGGACAGCCGCGCAGCGCCGCGGCGACGCCGCCGCGTCCGCGCCCGACATCGTGGCTGTTGAGGGTCTCGGTCAACACCACATAGCTGCCGGCGTCGAATCGGGACAGCAGCTTGTCCCCCTGGTGTTCGAGGTAGCTCTGCACCGCGTAGCGGCCGCCGTCGGTGGGATCTTCGCCGTCCTGACCGCGGTTGGCGAACCGATTGTCGAGCTCGATCTCGCCGCGGTAGGTCAGGTGCGCAACGCGCCGGGCGATCTTCAGCCCCGCCTCGGGCTTGCGGTCCGTGTCGTGGTAGTCGCCGCCCTGCCAATTCGGGTCGGCCTTGATGGCCTCGATCTGGGTTGTCTGCGTGCCGATCTGGTCCGCGGTGGCGCGTGCACCGACCGCCAACAGCAGCGCCGAGCGTACCCGGTCGGGGTGGCCGACAGTCCATTCCAACGCGCGGGCCCCGCCCATCGACCCGCCGACCACGGCGGCTACCTGGGTGATGCCCAACGCGGCCAGTGCGGCCATATCGGCCTGCACCTGATCGCGTACCGTGATCGTCGGAAATCTTGAGCCCCAAGGCTTTCCGTCGCGCGCAAGGGAACTGGGCCCGGTGGAGCCGCGGCAACCGCCCAGCACATTGGTGGCTACCGCGCACCAGCGGTCGGTGTCGATCGGCGCGCCCGGCCCGGCGACCCCATCCCACCAGCCGGGGGTGGGGTGTCCCGGCCCGGCGGGCCCGGTGATGTGCGAATCACCGGTGAGTGCGTGCAGCACCACCACCACGTTGTCGCGGGTGGGTGACAACGTGCCCCAGCGCTGTACGGCGATGCAGACGTCGTCGATCACCGCACCACTTTCCAGGCGCAGCGAGCCGATGTCGACCAAACCGATCTCACCTTCGGCGGGCAGCGTCTGGGTGGGCACCTCGGAGATCGTCACGTCAGCGCCCCTCAGAAGGCTGCCACGGCCTGCGACTCGCCGCTGAACTCGCTGAATCTTCGGGCCGCGGCAAAGCCGAGTTCGAGATCGGCCAGGATGTCGTCGATACCCTCGATCCCGACGGCTAACCGCACCAACCCAGGGCTGACGCCGGTGGCCCGCTGCTCGGCCGGGCTCAGCTGGGCGTGGGTGGTGGATGCCGGATGGATCACCAGCGAGCGCACGTCACCGATGTTGGCGACGTGGCTGTGCAGTTTCAGCGCGTTGACGAACGCCTTGCCGGCCTCGACGCCGCCGGCCAGCTCGAAGGACAGGACTGCACCGGTTCCCTTGGGCGCCAGCTTCTTTGCCCGCTCATGCCACGGCGAACCGGGCAGGCCCGCGTAGTTGACCGTCAGCACGTCGTCGCGGGCGTCCAGGAACTCGGCCACGCGTTGGGCGTTCGAGACGTGCCGCTCGATCCGCAGACTCAGCGTCTCCAGGCCCTGCGCCACCAGGAACGCGTTGAACGGTGAGGCCGCCGAGCCCAGGTCGCGCAGCAGCTGCACCCTGGCCTTGAGGGCGAACGCCGGTGGTCCCAATTCGGCGAACACCACGCCGTGGTAACTGGGGTCGGGGGTGGTGAATCCGGGGAAGCGGCCCTGCGTCCAGTCGAACGTTCCACCGTCGACGATCACCCCCGCGATCGCGGCCCCGTGTCCGCCCAGGTACTTGGTGGCCGAGTGCACCACGATGTCGGCGCCCTGGGTAAACGGCTGGATCAGGTAGGGCGTGGCGATGGTGTTGTCGACGATCAGCGGTACGCCGTTGCGGTGCGAGACCTCGGCGACCCCCGGGGTGTCCAGGATGTCGATCTGCGGGTTGGAGATGGTCTCGGCGAAAAAGGCCTTGGTGTTTGGCCGGACGGCTGCCTGCCAGGAGTCCAGATCGTCGGGATCCTCGACGAAGCTGACCTCGATGCCCAGCTTTGCCAGCGAATAGTGGAACAGGTTATAGGTTCCGCCGTACAGCCGCGGGCTGGACACGATGTGATCACCCGCGCCGGCCAGGTTCAGGATGGCGAATGTCTCCGCGGCCTGACCGGAGGACAGGAACAACGCGGCCACCCCGCCCTCGAGGGCCGCGATGCGCTGCTCGACCACATCGGTGGTCGGGTTGCCGATCCGCGTGTAGATGTTGCCGGGTACTTCGAGCCCGAACAACGCCGCAGCGTGCGCGGTGTTTTCGAAGGTGTACGAGGTGGTCTGGTAGATCGGCAGCGCCCGGGCATTGGTGGCGGAGTCGGGCTGCTGGCCGGCGTGGATCTGCTTGGTTTCGAACGACCAGTGCGCGGCCGGATCGCCGTCGGTGCTGGTGTTTTCGGCGCTCATAGGCGTAACTCCCTGTCAGCTCAGGGGGCCCGTCATGGCGGACCCGCGCTTGCCGTGTAGCCGATTGTGGCTACTCAACCGGGTCATCACCCGGGGCACCCCACCGCGGTTGGAGGGTTGCCGGCCAGCAAGCCGGGGCTTGACGCTGGCGCTCATGACCGATTCGAAGCCTACCGTACGGCGGCTGCTTCATGCCAACTCCGGCCCAACGGCGAGCCGGTAGGGCGGGTGAACCCGGCTAGTAACCTGGCCACAAGAGCGACCGCTCACCCAAAGCTCACCAGGCTGGAGGATTCGGGCCCCATGTCCAGTGACGCCAAGATCAAGGTCAAAGGCCCGTTGGTAGAGCTCGACGGTGACGAGATGACCCGCGTCATCTGGAAGCTGATCAAGGACAAGCTGATCCTGCCGCATCTTGACATCAACCTGGAGTATTACGACCTGGGCATCGAGCACCGTGACCAAACGAACGACCAGGTGACTATCGACGCGGCCTATGCCATCAAGCGCCACGGTGTCGGAGTCAAATGCGCGACCATCACCCCCGACGAAGCGCGCGTCCAGGAATTCAACCTCAAGAAGATGTGGCTGTCACCCAACGGGACGATACGAAACATCTTGGGCGGCACCATCTTCCGCGAGCCGATTGTGATCTCGAATGTGCCGCGGCTGGTTCCGGGGTGGACCAAACCAATTGTCATCGGCCGGCACGCTTTTGGCGATCAATATCGCGCGACGAATTTCAAGGTGGAAAAGCCCGGGACCGTCACCCTGACGTTCACTCCGGCGGACGGTGGTCAGCCGATCATCCATGAACTCGTGTCCATTCCCGAAGACGGCGGCGTCGTGATGGGAATGTACAACTTCCGCAAATCCATCCAGGATTTCGCCCGCGCGTCGTTCGCCTACGGCCTGAACGCCAAATGGCCGGTCTATCTGTCGACCAAGAACACCATTCTCAAGGCCTACGACGGCATGTTCAAAGACGAGTTCCAGCGAATCTACGAAACCGAATTCAGGGACAAGTTCGAAGCAGAAGGCCTGACCTACGAGCACCGGCTGATCGACGACATGGTTGCCGCGTGCCTGAAGTGGGAAGGCGGCTACGTCTGGGCGTGCAAGAACTACGACGGCGACGTCCAGTCAGATACGGTCGCCCAGGGCTACGGCTCTCTGGGACTGATGACCTCGGTGCTGATGACGGCTGACGGCAAGACGGTCGAGGCCGAGGCCGCCCACGGCACCGTCACCCGCCACTTCCGGCAGTACCAGGCCGGACAGCCCACCTCGACCAATCCGATCGCCTCGATCTTCGCTTGGACCCGCGGGCTGGCGCATCGCGGCAAGCTGGACCACACCCCCGCGGTCGTCGAATTCGCCCAGACGCTCGAAGACGTGGTCATCAAGACGGTGGAGAGCGGCAAGATGACCAAGGATCTGGCCATCCTGATCGGCCCGGAGCAGGACTGGCTCAACAGCGAGGAGTTTCTCGACGCGATCGCCGAGAACCTGGAGACGAAGCTCAGCTCGCCGACGGGTCGACGGCCCGGATGTGCGGGCAGCACTCTTCGATGAAGCTGCTGATCACCTCGGTGATGCGTTCCGGCGCCTCGTACATCGGAACGTGGCCCACGTTCTTGATCACCGTGACGCGGTGGTCGTCGGGCAGGTGGGTGGTGAAGTGCCGGGTGTAGCGGGGCGAGGGGATGATCCGGTCCTTACCGCAGATCACCAGATGCGCCGGGACGGCGTTCTCGGCCAATTCCCGCAAGCCGTGCATCAGCAGCGCCTTGACCAGCAGCTGGAAGTAGGCCGGGCAGTGGGCCACGTCGTCGATGATGCCGTGCAGTTCGGCGTCGGTGACCCCGTCCGGTGAGGCGCTGATCGCATAGGTGGCCAGCCGGCGGCTGAACGGCAACCGCAGCACCCGCTGCCGGAACATCCAGGCGGACACCAGTAGCGGGATACCCAGGATGAACTTGGCGATCACCTCGAACTTGGCCGGGCTCCAGCGGTGCCAGCCTCCCGCGGGGGCGATGCCGGTGACGCTGCGTGCCCGCCCGCGCCGCTCCAGCTCGAAGGCCACCCAGCCGCCCAGCGAGTTGCCGACGATGTGGGCGGTGTCCCAGCCCAGTTCGTCCATCTGGCGCTCGACGTGATCGGCCAGCACCGCCGAGGACAGGAACCAGGTGCCGGCACGGGGTCCGCCGTTGTGGCTGGCCATGGTCGGAGCGAACACCTCGTAGCGGCCGGTGTCGGCCAGCTGGCGGGCCACTTTCTCCCATACCGCCTGAGACAGCAGAAACGGGTGCAGCAGCAGGACCGGCTCGCCGGCACCCAGGTGGATCGGTGTACGGGTCGTCATATTTTCGACATTACAAGGTGGTACCGCCGGTACCGCAAGCGTCTGCGAATCACCCCGATGCCCGCGTGACAAGATCAGGGGCATCATGAGCACCCCCACCGGATCCCGCCGGATTTTCTCCGGCGTGCAGCCAACCTCCGATTCGCTTCACCTCGGCAACGCCCTGGGCGCGGTCACCCAGTGGGTGGCGCTGCAGGACGACCATGACGCGTTCTTCTGCGTGGTCGACCTGCACGCGATCACCCTGCCGCAGGATCCGGCAGCGCTGCGCCGCCGGACCCTGATCACCGCCGCGCAATACCTGGCGCTGGGCATCGACCCGGCGCGCGCCACTATCTTCGTGCAGAGTCACGTCCCCGCCCATAGCCAGTTGGCCTGGGTGCTGGGGTGTTTCACCGGTTTCGGTCAGGCCTCGCGGATGACTCAGTTCAAAGACAAGTCGAGTCGCCAGGGCGCCGAGTCCACCACCGTCGGCCTGTTCACCTACCCGGTCTTGCAGGCCGCCGACGTGCTGGCCTACGACAGCGACCTGGTCCCGGTGGGGGAGGACCAGCGCCAGCACCTGGAGCTGGCGCGCGATGTCGCGCAGCGGTTCAACAGCCGCTTCCCGGACACCTTCGTGGTTCCCGACGTGCTCATTCCCAAGATCACCGCCAAGATCTACGACCTGCAGGACCCGACTTCGAAGATGAGCAAGTCGGCCAGCACCGACGCCGGGCTGATCAGCCTGCTCGACGATCCGGCGTTGTCCGCCAAGAAGATTCGCTCGGCGGTGACCGACAGCGAACGCGAGGTTCGCTACGACCCGGACGCCAAACCTGGTGTGTCGAATCTGCTCAGCATCCAGTCGGCGGTCACCGGAGCCGGCATCGACACCCTCGTCGACGGCTACGCAGGACGCGGCTACGGCGACCTGAAGAAGGACACCGCCGACGCCGTCGTCGCCTACGTCAGCCCGATCAAGGCCCGGGTCGACGAGTTGACCGCCGACGTGGCCGAGCTCGAGTCCGTGCTGCGGGCCGGGGCCGAGCGCGCTCACGACGTCGCCAGCAAAACCGTGCGACGGGTCTATGAAAGACTGGGCTTCCTACCGCAACGGGGTAATCACCTGCGATGAGCGAGCCGGCCGAGCCTGGAATCCTTGATCGGCTGCGGGCCCGGTACGGGTGGTTCGACCATGCGATGCGCGCCTACACGCGGTTCAGCGAACGCCGCGGCGGCTTCTACGCGGCCGGCCTGACGTATTACACGATCTTCGCGTTGTTCCCGTTGCTGATGGTCGGTTTCGCCGTCGTCGGGTTCACCCTGTCGCGCAACGACAAACTGCTGAACATGACCTACGACCGGATCCGGGCCCTGGTTCCGGGGGCCTTCGGTCAGCAGCTGATCGACCTGATGAACTCGGCGATCGAGGCGCGGGCGTCGGTCGGCGTCATCGGGCTGGCCACCGCGGCGTGGGCCGGGCTGGGGTGGATGTCACATCTGCGGCTGGCGCTGAGCGAGATGTGGGCACATCCCGTCGAGTCGGGGAACTACCTGCGTAACAAGCTCTCCGACCTGGCGGCGATGGTCGGGACGTTCGTGGTGACCATGGCGACCATTGCGCTCACCGCGTTCAGTTACCTGCGGCCGATGGCGACGGCTTTGAAATGGCTTGGAATCCCGGAGTTTTCGGTGCTGGATTGGATCTTCAGGGCGATCTCTGTCGTGCTGTCGGTGGTGGTGTCGTGGCTGTTGTTCACCTGGATGATCGCGCGGCTGCCGCGGCAGTCGGGACGCTTCGTCACCTCGATGCGGGCCGGTTTGATGGCGGCGGTCGGGTTCGAGATGTTCAAGCAGGTGGGGTCGATCTATCTGCGGATGGTGCTGCGCAGCCCGGCGGGCGCGACATTCGGGCCGGTGCTGGGTTTGATGGTGTTCGCCTACGTCACCGCCTACCTGGTGCTGTTCGCCACCGCCTGGGCCGCCACCGAAACCGGTGACGACCCGCGTGCCAGGCATGTCGATCCGCCGAGCCCCGCGATCATCCGGCCGCGGATACAGGTTGACGAGGGCCTGTCGGCGCGGCAGACCGTGGCCGCGATAGCTGCCGGAGCCGTTGGGGCGCTGACGTTTTCACGACTATTGCGCCGGGGACGGTAGTAGCGCCGTTAACTCACCGCGGCGAGCAGATCGGCACCCCAGCCGCTCGGCAGCATCGGCGCCCGCGGACCGGCGACGAGTCCCTCGCCATGCAGCACTGCCAACCCCGATGGCTGTGCGACGGTCGCCTCACCGACGGTGCCGGCAAATCCCCACGTCCCGGTACCCCGGTCGGAAGGCAGCACCGACGCCGGCGTGGCCGCGGGCGTCGGCGCCACCGCCGAGACGGGCCTGACCGCCGGCGCCGTCGCACCATCTGCCGGCAGCCTCACCGGAGCAGATCCACCGCCCACCGCGGCAACCAGCACGGGGTCCGCCGTCTTCAGGTCGTCATCGACCGGCTCGGTGTCCACAGCCAGCTGGCTGCCCACGCCGATGCCGATCGGCAACGCGGTCGACAACGACGTCGGCACCGCGATCAACGCGCCGGTCAGCACGAACGGCGTTGCGATCACCAGCAACGGCGGGCCGAAGATGAGGCCCAGGATCGCGAAGACGATCGCGTAGGTGAGGATCAGCAGCGGCGTGATCAGTGCGATCACGATCGTGTATGCGACCACGGCAAACAGGATCTCGAGCAATATCAGGATGATATTGAGCAAGATCACGATGATGATCGGAAGTTCTCCCACCGCGGCAGCGGCGGGCAGGGCAGTGGCCGCGCCGGCTCCGGCGCCGAGCAGTACCGGCGCAGTCGCGGGCCGGGGCGCCGCCGCCACCGCCACCGCCGCACCCGCAGCGGTCTCGTAGACGCTCATCGTGGTGGCCGCCTGGATCCACATCCGCACATAGTCGGCTTCATTGAGTGCGATCGGGATGGTGTTGATCCCAAAGAAATTTGTCGCCACCAGCACTCCGTGGGTGAGGTGGTTGGCGGCCAATTCCGCCAGCGTCGGCATCGCCGCCAGTGCCCCGGCATAGGCCGTCGCCGCGGTCTCGTGTTGGGTGGCCAGCGTCGCGCTGTCGGCACTGGCCTGGGTCAACCAGGCCAGATAAGGCAGATGCGCGGCCACATAGCGCTCGGCGCTCGGGCCTTGCCACGCCGCGGCCTGAACTGCGGCCAGTGCTGCGGTGAGTTCTTCTGCTACAGAGGCATATTCGGTGCTCAGCGAGGTCCACCCCGCAGCGGCCGCCAGCAGCGGAGCGGATCCCGGGCCCGAACTCAGCAGCGCCGAATGCACCTCCGGCGGGGAGGCAATCCAGACCGGCGCCGTCATACCGATCCGCCTGATGCGCCCGAGATCGGTCGGGCCCCGGCCGCGGCATCACCGACCCCGGACCGGTGAGGCATTACGCGCAGCATCACTACCGGCACTCCTTTAGCTGGCGATCTATTTGCATTCGGCCTACCTGCACGGCAAGGCCGTGGTCGACCACTGCACCGGGGTCTGGCTCACGAGTTCGGGAATATCAAACTCACCCGGTACAACTCTTGTCAATTGTTGAGAAGCGCTACGGTTGCGCAGGTCGCGGCGAGGGCTCTCACGTTTCCCCGGGCTGCGTCTGCCACGTCCCATTGCGCATCACCGCTACCACCCGCAGGTCGCGGTCCAGCACAACGAGATCGGCGGCACAGCCGGCCCGCAGACCGCCGATGTCCGCCAGCCCGAGCGCGCGGGCCGGAGTAACCGAGGTCATCTGCACCGCGGCGGCCAGCGTGTCGTCGTCGGGATCGGGTCCGGCCACGCTGCGAAACAACTGATCCATGGTGGCCGTGCTGCCGGCGATGGTGGACGTCGCGCGCACCCGCGCTATGCCGGCCTCGACGTCGATCGGCACCGCGCCCAGCCGATATGCCCCGTCGCCGCATCCGGCCGCGGCCATCGCGTCGGTGATCAGCGCCACCCGGCCGGGGCCGACGGCCGCGATCGCCGCTCGCACCACCGCGGGGTGGACGTGGACGCCGTCGGCGATCAGTTCGACCGTCACCCGAGGATCCTCCAGCAGGGCCAGCGCCGGCCCGGGCGCGCGATGGTCCAGCGGTGGCATCGCGTTGAACAGGTGGGTCGCCACCGTCGCACCGAGCCCCACGGCATGTCTGGCCTGTTCGTACGTCGCATTCGAATGGCCCACTGCCACAACAATATTCGCGTCCAGAAAACGGCGGATCGCCTGGTCCGCACCGGGCAGTTCGGGGGCCAGCGTGACCATCCGAATGGCGCCGTCCGCGGCGGCCAGCACCGTGTCGATCTCGGCCGGATCCGGGGCACGCATCTGCGTGGGGTCATGTGCGCCGCAGCGCGCCGGGCTCAACCACGGCCCTTCCAGATGGATACCGGCGACAGCGCCCGACCGGGTCGCGTCGGCGGCCCGAGCCACCGCGTCGAGCAGCTCCGCCGGCCCGGCGGTGACCAGGCTGGCCAGCATGGTCGTGGTGCCATGCCGCAGGTGAAAGCCGGCCGCCCGGGCGATGTGCCCGTCGGTGCAGGACGCGCCGCCGCCGCCGTGCACGTGCATGTCGACGAAACCGGGCACCACAACGGCGTCGGGGAAATCGACATCGGCCGGCTGCGCTGGCCGGCCGGCACCGCAGCTCGAAATCGTGCGGCCCGCGGTGTGCACCCAGCCCGGCCGGCACACTCGGCCGTCGATGACCGCGGTGCCGGCACAGACCAGGGTCACTGAGGCCCCGGGGCCTGGGAAGGTTCGGTAGGCCAGTGGCCGCCGTTCTCCCAGTAACGCTGGATCTCCTCGAGTTCGCGGCCCTTGGTCTCCGGCGCATATCCGAGCACCACTACGAAGGCGATCACGGTCAGCGCCCCGAAGAGCGCGAAAACGGCTGCGCCGCCGAGCCAATGCAGCATGGTGAGAAATAGGGCGGCAACGATCGCGTTGCCCGTCAGCGTCGAGGTGAGCATCGCGCTCGACCCCATCGACCGCAGCCGGGCGGGGAAGCTTTCGCCGGCGTACACCCAGACCAGCGAGCCGAACCCGAAGTTGAAGCCGACGATGAACAGCAGCACCCCGCCGAATCCGCCGATCAGTCCGCTGCCGGCGCTGTGGGCGAAGGTCACGACCAGTACGCCGTCCGCGGCGATCATCATCGCGATGCCTGACAGCAGGATCGGGCGCCGTCCCCACCGGTCGACGGAAAACAGCGAGACGAAGACCGCCGACAATCCGGCCAGCTGCACCAGCGCCGGCAGTCCCAACAACGCAAAATCACCCGTGAAACCCATGGCCGCAAAGATCCGTGGGCTGTAATAGATGATCGCGTTGATCCCGGTGATCTGGACCAGAAAGCCGAGGCTGACCACGAACAAGGTGGCGCGCCGATACGGCGGTCGCAGCATCTCGGAAATCCGTCCGCTGCCTTCGCCGAGTGCGGCGGCCATGTCGGCCAGCTGGGTATCGACGGTGGCCTCGGATTCGATGCGCAGCAGCGCCGTTCGTGCCTCGTCGGCTCGGCCCTTGAGCAGATACCACCGGGCGGTGTCGGGCAGCCGCGCCAAGAACGGCAGCAGCAGCGTGGCGGGCACCGCCGCGAGCCCCAGGATCCACCGCCAGCCATGCGCGCCGGCCAGCAGGTAAGCCACCAGGTAGCCCAGGATGATGCCGCTGAGAATGGCCACCTGATAGGCGGTCAGCAACGACCCGCGCACCGCCGCCGGCGCGGATTCGGCCATGTACCCCGGAACCACCACCACCGCCACGCCGATCGTCACTCCCAGCAGCAGGCGGGCGATCAGCAGCATCGGAAACGACACGGCCGACGCGCCGAGCAGCGCGAACACCGCGAAGCCGGCAGTGAGCAGCACCGTCGACTTACTGCGCCCGATAGCGTTGGCCAGCACGCCGGCCCCGAGCGCCCCGATGATCTGGCCGATCACCACCGTCGTGGTCAGCAGCTCCTGCTGGCGGGTGGTGAGACTGAACTCCTCGGTGACGAACAGCAGCGCGCCGGCGATACTGGACAAGTCGTAGCCGTAGATGAGGCCGACGCTGGCCGCGGTGAGCCCGACCTGTATTCCCCGCTGCACGGACAGCTCAGCTCGCCGACACCCGGGCCTTGAGTAACTCGATGACGTGGTCGGGATCCTCTGGGGTGATGCACGGTTTGACCCGGCTGCCCACATCGAGGATCAGCAGGGTGTTCTTGCTGCCCCGTTTGACGTCCAGCGGGAACCAGTAGCGCGGGTCGGTCGCGCCCCACAGGCGACCCTTGCCGGACGCCCAGCCCATCTGTTCGGTCTTGATGCTTTTGATGTCGCGGTAGGCGATTCGCTTCGACGTAGCAAACGGGAAATAGTAGCGGCGGATGGTGATGCAGTCGTCATCCAGGAGCACGCCGGCGTCCTCGTACAGGGCAGTCATCTCGCAGAGTCTAGTGCTGAGCGCGGCTATTCATCGACCGTGCGACCATGATCAACCCGAACACGACGATGGCGCCGATCACCGCGACCCCGACCCGAACCGGCAAAGCGTCGGCCGAAGACATGAACCCGGCCGCCTGCGACGCATCGGGCTGCCGGTTGCTTGGTTTGTCCTTGCCCGACGCCAGGGCCGGGTCGGGCTCGATCAGCGAACCGATCTGAGTGCCCTGGGGGGTACTGAAGCCGTAGTCCAGCAGGTGGGCGGCTTGTTCCCAGGGCGCGATCGGCTGTCGGGTGCCGTGCAGCAGCACCGCCATCAGGCGTCGGCCGTTGCGGTTGGCCGCGCCGACGAACGTCTGGCCGGCGTCGTCGGTGTAACCGGTCTTGCCGCCCAGGGCACCCGGGTAGTGATACAGCAGCTGGTTGTCGTTTTCCAGTTCGTAGCCGGGATGGTCGCCGTGGCCGGGGAAGTCGTAGCTGCGGGTGGCGACGATGTCGGCGAACGTGGGGTTGCGCCACGCGTAGCGATAGAACAGCCCGATGTCGTAGGCCGAGGTGCTCATGCCCGGCCCGTCGAGTCCGGACGGCGTCGCCACCCGGGTGTCGCGCCCGCCCAGCTTGGCGGCCAGCACGTTGATTTTCTCCAGTGCCATCTGCATGCCGCCGAGTTGGCGGGCCAACGCGTGCGCGGCGTCGTTGCCCGAATGCATCAGCAGGCCGTGCAGCAGCTGGTTGACGGTGTAGCTGCCGCCGGCGTCGACGCCGACCTTGGTGCCCTCGGCGGCCGCGTCGTCGTCGGTGCCGGCGACCGCCTTGTTGAGGTTCAGCTCGTTGATCGCGGCCATCGCGACCAGCACCTTGATGATGCTGGCCGGGCGGTGCCGGCCGTGCGGATCGCGGGCGGCGATGACGGCGCCGCTGTCCAGGTCGGCCACCAGCCATGCCTCCGCGGAGACGTCGCCCGGTACCGCCGGGGTGTCGGGTGCGGTGATGATGCCGCAGCCGGCCAGGGCGTTGCCGCCGACCGGTGTCGGGGGCACCGCCAGCGGCAGCGGCGGGTCACCGGCCGTCGGGACTTCCGAGGAGTCCACCGCGGGCGGGGGGGACACCTTGTACGGGCAATTTCCGGCGCCGTTGGCCTCCGCATTGGGTTCGGCGTGTGCGGTCGGCACAGCGGCCGGCGCGGTCGCCAGGAATGCTGCTGCGACCAGGCACGATGCTGCACGTAAGAGGTCCATCGGTGTGCAGATTAGGCGATCGGTGGCCGGATCGCCGGGCGCCGCGCTGTGACTGGTGAGGCGGAAGTTAAAAATATCAGTTGACAGTGTCGATGAGCTATATGACACTGTCAACTAGCATGCCATCACTTCTCACGCTGCCCGAATTCGCCGCGCTGGCCGCCACGGCCGTGCGGGCGTCTGGCGCCGCACCGGAAAACCGCCAAGCCAAGGCGGTGCCGGCGCAACGGATGATCCGGTACTACACGGCGCGTGGTTTGCTGCCGCGCCCCGGAACCCGAGGCCGCGCACTGACCTATGGGCGCACTCACCTGCTGCGCCTGGTCGCCGTCAAGCGGCTGCAGGGCAAGGGCTTGTCGCTGGAGGAGATCAGCGACCGGTTGGCCTCGATGTCGCCGGCAGAGCTGGCCTCGCTGGCCGCGGTCCCGGCCGGCGTCATACCGGCCGACCTCGGGGATCCCGAGCCCGCGGAACCGTCGCGGGCGGCCGGCCGCTTCTGGCGCGCCGTGCCCCAGACCGCCCCGGCGCCGGACGCTGCCCCGGCCGTCACGGACGTCCACGACGTTCACGCCGTCCGGCTCTCCGACACCGTCACGGTGCTGATCGACGGCCCGCTCCCGGCGCTCGACACCTTGCGGCAGGCCGCCGCGCCGTTGCTGGACCTGCTCGCCGCCACCCGAGTCGAAACCCGAAAGGACGCCCCATGAGTACGAAATTGCTGCCCCTGATTACGGTGACACCCGGACCGGCGGGCAGGCCGACATGCGGCGAGCTCAGCTCGGCGGATGGGCGGCGGCTGCCGCTACGGGCGATCAGCGTGGACACCGTGGTCGTCGGGATGACCGCGACGTCGACCGTGCGGCAACGTTTCGCCAATACCGGTGAAACCAGCATCGAGGCGACCTACGTGTTCCCGTTGCCGGCCCGCGCGGGCGTCACCGATTTCGTCGCCGACCTGGCCGGGCGGCGGGTGGTCGGCGTGCTCAAGGAGCGCGCCCAAGCCCGCTCCGACTACGAGCAGGCCTTGGCCGCGGGCCAGCGCGCCGCGATTGTGGAGGAGGACCGCTCCGACGTGTTCTCGGTGCGGGTGGGCAATCTCGGGCCGGGCGAGGAAGCCACCATCGAGATGCGGCTTACCGGCCCGCTGGCCTTCGAGGACGGCGAGGCCACCTTCCGCTTCCCGCTGGTGGTCGCCCCGCGATACACCACCGGAACCCCGCTGCCCGGTGACCAGACCGGTCCGGGATGGGCGCACGACACCGACGCGGTACCGGACGCGTCGCGGGTGACCCCGCCGCAGCTTGCGGAGGTCGACGAGCGCCCCGACGTGCAGATCTCGGTGACCGTCGACGGCGGCGGCCTGCCCGTCGCGGACCTGCGGTCCTCGCTTCCGACGACCGTTCTGGAAGCCTCCGCCGACGGGCTGACCCGGCTGCGGCTGGAGCCGGGCGCCCGCGCCGACCGTGATTTCGTGCTGCGGTTCCGTGTCGACCGCGGCGAGCTGGCGTCGTCGGCACTGCTGGTCCCGGATGCCGACGGTGATGAAGGCACCTGGTTGGTCACCGTGGTGCCGCCCGCGCAGCCGTCCAGCGCCGCGCGCGATGTCGTCGTGGTGCTGGATCGCTCGGGGTCGATGGGCGGCTGGAAAATGGTCGCCGCCCGGCGAGCGGCAGGGCGCATTGTGGACATGCTCGACACCGTCGACCGGTTCTGCGTGCTGGCCTTCGACGATCGGATCGATACGCCGCCGGAGATGGCGCCGGGGTTGCTCGCCGGTTCGGATCAGAACCGGTTCGCGGCGGCGTCCTGGCTGGGCTCGTTGCGCAGCCGGGGCGGGACGGAAATGGCCCAGCCGCTGCGTCAGGCCGTGCAGATGCTCGCCGGTTCGGGGGAGGACCGGCAGGCCAGCGTGGTGTTGGTGACCGATGGCCAGATCAGCGGGGAGGACCACCTGCTGCGGTTGTTGGCGCCCGCGATCGGGCGAACCCGCCTCTACTGCGTCGGCATCGACCGGGCCGTCAACGCCGGCTTCCTGGACCGGCTGGCCCGGCTGGGCAACGGGCGGGCCGAGCTGGTCGAATCCGAGGCCCGGCTGGACGAGGCGATGTCCAGGCTGGCCCGGACCATCGGGCGGCCGGCGCTGACCTCGGTGCGGGTGCGCGCCGACGGTATCGAGATCGTCGACGGCAGCATCACGCCCAGCCGGGTGCCCGACGCCTTCGCCGGGGTGCCCTGCGTGATCTCGGGGCGCTATCGCGGCCCGGTTACCGAAGTGACGCTGCGCGTCGACGCCGACGCCCCTGACGGCCCGTTCCGGTTGGCTCTACCCGCCCGGATGGCAGCAGAAGCTGTTGCGGTGCAGACGATTTGGGCGCGGTCGGTAGTGCGTGACCTGGAGGACGACTACGCGTCGGGCCGCAACTCCGAGGAGCTGGCCGAGCGTCTGGTGGCGCATTCGATCCGGTTCGGGGTGCTGTCGAGGTTCACCGCGTTCGTGGCCATCGATCCCGAACACACCGAGGCCGGCCCGCTCACCGAGGTCGTGCAGCCCGTCGAGCTGCCGTCGGGATGGGTGGCATCGGCCGTGGGCTTCCTGCCGGCCCCGGCGGCAGCCGCGGCCCGCGGTCTCACCGCGATAAAGGACGCCGTACCGCTTGCCGGTGCGCCGGTCGCCCGTAACCGCGCCCTCAAGGAACTGCTCAAGCTGCTGGAGAAGGGACTGGCTGGCGGCGACGACTCCGGACTCGACACGGTCTGCGCGGAACTGACCGCGCATCGCGACGCGGCGACCGATCCCGCGCTGACGGCGGCGCTCACGGTGCTGTGCGACGCGCTGACCAGGTACCTGTGCAGCCCGACCGAGGAAGGGGCGCAGCAGGTGCTCGAGGCCGCCGGGGCCGTCAAGAAGCTGCTTCCCAAGCGACGCTTCTGGGTCTAAAAGCGCACCTGGCCGAGCACCGCGCGCAGCGTGGTTTCGATGGTGTCGAATTCGGCCTGACCGCTGATCAGCGGTGGCGCCAGCTGGATCACCGGATCGCCGCGGTCGTCGGTGCGGCAATACAGCCCGGCCTCGAACAGCGCCGCGGACACCCGGCTCAACAGCGATCGGCGTTCCTCGCCGGTGAAGGTCTGCCTGGTCGCCTGGTCTTTGACCAGTTCGATGCTGAAGAAGAAGCCCTCGCCGCGCACCTCGCCAACGATCGGCAGGTCGTAAAGCCTTTCCAAGGTGGCTCGCAGTACGGGGGAGTGCTGCTTGACGCGGTCGTTGAGGCCCTCGCGTTCGAAGATGTCGAGGTTGGCCAGCGCGACGGCCGTCGACACCGGATGACCGCCGAAGGTGTAGCCGTGGGCAAACATTGTCGTGGCGTCGTTGAACGGCTCGAACACCCGGTCGCTGGCGATCATGGCGCCCAGCGGTGAGTAGCCCGACGTCAGGCCCTTGGCGCAGGTGATCATGTCGGGCACATAACCGAAGTCGTCACAGGCGAACATCGACCCGATCCGCCCGAACGCGCAGATCACCTCGTCGGAGACCAACAACACGTCGTATGCGTCGCAGATCTCGCGGACGCGCTGGAAATAGCCCGGCGGCGGCGGGATGGAGCCGCCGGCGTTCTGCACCGGTTCCAAGAACACCGCGGCGACGGTGTCCGGGCCCTCGAATTCGATCGCCTCGGCGATCCGGTCGGCCGCCCACCGCCCGAACACCGTGACATCGGTGTCGAAGGGCTCGGGCGCGCGGTAGAAGTTGGTGTTGGGCACCCGGAACCCACCCGGGGTCACCGGCTCGAACGGCGCCTTGTACGCCGGCAGGCCGGTGATCGCCAGCGCGCCCTGCGTGGTGCCGTGGTAGGCGACCGAGCGCGAAATGACCTTGTGCTTACCGGGTTTGCCGGTGAGCTTGAAGAACTGCTTGGCCACTTTCCAGGCCGTCTCGACGGCCTCGGTGCCGCCGCTGGTGAAGAACACCCGGTTCAGGTCGCCGGGCGCGTAGGCGGCGAGACGCTCGGCGAGCTCGATCGCCGTCGGGGTGGCATAACCCCACAGCGGGAAGTACGACAGTGTGCCGGCCTGGTGGGCGGCGGCCTCGGCGAGTTCGGCACGGCCGTGACCGACCTGCACCACGAACAGCCCGGACAGGGCGTCGAGGTAGCTTTTGCCGCGGTCGTCGTAGATGGTGACGCCGTCGCCGCGGGTGATGACCGGCGGCGTGATCCCCGCGCCGTGGCGGGCGAAATGTAGCCAGAGGTTGCTCGTCATTTGTTCGCGAGCGTAGCGCTACCCTCGGGCTATGGCCCTGTCTGCCACTGGGACGCGGATCACCGAATTCGAGGAGCTGCGGCCGCATCTGATGTCGGTCGCCTATCGGCTCACCGGAACCGTGGCCGACGCCGAGGACATCGTCCAGGAAGCCTGGCTGCGCTGGGACACCTACGACCGGGAGATCGACGACCCGCGGGCGTGGCTGACCACCGTGGTCAGCCGGCTCGGTCTGGACAAGTTGCGGTCGGCGGCACACCGCAGGGAGACCTACACCGGCAACTGGCTGCCCGAACCGATAGTCACCGAGCTGCAGGGCCCCGCCGGCGCCGACCCGCTGGCCGCCGTGGTGGCCGCCGAAGATGCCCGGTTCGCGGCGATGGTGGTGCTGGAGCGGTTGTCACCTGACCAGCGGGTCGCGTTCGTGCTGCACGACGGGTTTTCGGTGCCCTTCGCCGACATCGCCGAGGTGCTGGGGACCAGCGAGTCCGCTGCCCGGCAACTGGCATCGCGAGCCCGCAAGGCGCTAGCGACCGACGCAGCGGGCCGCCCGCCACAATCTGACCCCGCCCACAACGAGGTCGTCGGCAAGTTGATGGCCGCCATGGCCGCCGGCGACCTGGACACCGTGGTGTCGCTGCTGCATCCCGACGTGACCTTTACCGGCGACTCGAATGGTAAGGCCGCCACGGCCGTTCAGGTCATTCACGGCGCGGACAAGGTGGTTCGGTTCATGTTCGGCCTGGCCCGTCGCTACGGCCCGGCGTTCTTCACCGCAAATCAGCTGGCGTTGGTCAACGGCGAACTCGGCGCCTACACAACGGGTTTCGCCGGCGCCGACGGGCACCGGGACATGGCGCCGCGGATCACCGCGATGACGGTTCGCGACGGAAAGGTTTGTGCGATATGGGATATCGCCAACCCCGACAAGTTCACCGGCTCTCCGTTGCGGCCCGGGTCGGCTCGGTAGCCCAGGGAACCCGGCAGGCATCACCGGAACTGAAGCCCTGCTCGGTCATCCCCAGCGCGGCATTCACCCGGGCACGCATGTTCTCCAAGCCGATCTGATAGGTCAGCTCGAGCACGCCGGCATCGCCGAAGCGGGCCCGCAGGTCGGCCACCTGCTCGTCGGTGACGGTATGCGGATCGGTGGTCACGGCCTGAGCGTAGGCGATGGCGGCGCGCTCGTCGTCGCTGAACGCCGGAGATGTCGCGTAATCGTCGATCTCCGTGAGCCTTTCGATGTCGAGGCCGTCGAGGCGCTGCAGCATGGTGCCGAAGTCGACACACCATGAGCAGCCGACCTGACGCGCGGTCCACAACACCGCCAGCTCACGCACGCTGGCCGGCAGTGTTTGCGACGCGCGCTGGACCATCGTCTCGTGCACGGCGCTGGCGAGCAGCAGGCGCCGATGATGCGCAGTGACGGCCAGCGGCTCAGGGACCTCGCCGAAGCGGCGCTTGGCGACTCGGTACATGGCGCGCACCAGCAGTCCGGCGCGTTGGGGAGGCAGGGGCTCGATGCGGGTTTTCGTTGTCATACCCCTCAGACGAGACGGGTCGCCAAAGTGTGACGGCTCCAAGGATCCGCCAAGGATTCGCCGAGGTTGGCGTCGGAGTCTGTGGACGTGTCGTCCTATTCGTATATCGCTGAGCTGCCCGGGATCGAGGACATCGAGCCGCTGATGCACACCAGCGTGCTGGTTGCCGATGCGCGGCTGGACCAGTGGCGGGTGCGCGCCGTGATCGAGCAGGTCTTCGCCGCCAACCCGGCTCTGGGCACCGTGTTCGAACCGTTCTTCGACTGCTGGGCGGCTCGTCCGGGTGGCGGATGGGGCTGGGCAGTGGAACCTCCCGGCGTTACCGTCGCCGATGTCGTCGCCCGCCAACGTGCTTCCTTCGACATGCGCACCGGCCGATTGTTCGCCGTGTCGCTGCTGCCCGGGACTCCGGAACGGCTGGTGCTCAGCGCCAGCCAGCTGTGCATGGACGGTGCGTCCTGGCAAACCGTGGTCGACGAGGTGAGGCTTCGGTGCGGTTGGACGTAGTCCTGCGGCGCCGCATTCCGTCGACCCCGTTCAGGACGGTCAGGGGTAATCAGCCCGGCGAGTGGCGCCCGAAGATGCTGCTACCCCGTGATCGTCGGCTTGAGGCAGCAGCGCAACACCCCGTGCCGGAACAACGGCCGAAGGTGGTCGGCGACGGGTCCGTCCGGACGGAAGCTGCGTACGTAGTAGCTGCCCGACGCCATGGCGGGTAACTGACGTTGCGAAAGCCAATCGGCCACCCAGTCCCGCCGCGCGGCGTCGACCTCGGCCAGCGCTGCCAGGTCGACGGCCATGAAGGCCCGAGCGGCCAGGGCGTTGTAGAAGTAGGAGAACCAATCCCACTGCCGCCGGTATCTGGTTGCCAACGGGTGACCGGGCGGGACGAGCAGCACGCCCAGCTGCGAGGCGGTCAGGCCGAAGCCGCGGCTGAAACTGATCGACAGCAGCGCGCCGGGAAGCAGCGGCCGCAGCGCCCGGGCGATCTCCGCGCGGTCTGCGGCGGCCAGCGTCGGAAGCAGGTTGATATTGAGTAGTCGCGCCGGCGAGCGGGCCAGGAAGGTGACCATCTCGTCGGTTAGGTGACCGTTGCGCACCGACGGCACGCACACGCAGGCCAGGTCTGCTGATCCCGCGGCGTCGAACCGGACGGAGTGGTCATGGGTAGCGCCGACCATGAAGCCGTACCAGTCGCCCGGGTAGATCACAACCTGACCCGCGGCCGCCACCGCCTCGGTGATGTGGGTGATGAGGTCGACGTCGCTTCCGGCCGCAAACAGCTGCCAGCCGGTCAAATCCCATTCGCCTTCGCTGAGTCGTTGTACCCGGTCAATGAGTGCGGGTGCGAAGACATGGCGCAGCCAGTCTTGGCCGTCGCGGTAATGGTTGGACAGGTCGTCGGCGCTCAGCTGCGCAACGGCGCTCCGGTAGGCCTCGGCCGCGATGCGAGAACCGACGGGTAGTAGCGGGCGCAGCGACTCGACCTGATCCGGCGGGATGGCACCCGCGAGCAGGTCCGCGTCGACTAACGGTTCGCAGTCCGCATCGGTGAGCAGCCCAGCCGGTACAGCAGGCTGGCCCGGTCTTCCAGCGACGCGTACACCCGGCCGTCCGCCAGCAGGTTGGACGAGCGGGCCAGCCGATGCCGCAGCTCCCACTCCGGTGTCGGTTCGTAGTAATGGCATACCTGCACCTTCCCAATGCGACGGATTGTGGGGCCCCATGGCAGTTTCCCGACGACGTGGCCACGACCGGTGAACGGATCAGCGTGAATCCGGTGCTCCCGGCACCACTGGTTGGCGTCAGACGAGGAGAACAGCGACCGTGCCGACGCCACATACGTGTGCTTGAACGTGAATTCGGCTACGCCCAGGGCCGTGAACGTCCCGATGTACGCCCAGACCTGGTCGGGGTCGGCGACACCGGCGGTGCTCATCACGCAGGTTGCTCGAACCGGCAATCCGGCGCCCTGCGTGACCGCCAACACCGCTTCGGCGGTGGGCGCGGCGTCGCCCATGATCGCCCGGTTCCCGGCGTCGTCCACGGCGTGGCGGGACCAGCACAGATACGTTAGGCCCGCGGACCGCAACTCGGCGGCGACCGGCGAACTCAGTCGGGCCCCGTTGGTGAACAGCGCGATCTCGTCGAAAACGTCGGCGGCCAACCGAATGGCTCGCACACACTCGTCAGCGCGCAGCAGCGGCTCGCCACCTCCCGTGACCACCATTCGTCTGGCACCCCGGCTCGCCGACCACCGGAAGTAGCTCCGCAGCTCCTCATCCGACCAGCGGGCCGGCGCAGCTTCCAGCGCGGAAATCGATGAGCGCGAAAAGCAGAACGGGCAGCTGCACTGGCAGGCCATCCGTACCGGCAGCACCGAGCAGGTCAGGAAGCGACAGTCGGCCCAGCTCATCGTGGCCCCGCGGTGGTGAACGGAGTGACCTTGTCGGGTTCGGTCAGCGGTTCGACGGCTATCGGGACGGGGCCGAGTGCGCGGCGCAGGGCGGCGACGATGAGGTCGTCGGCATGGTCTGTGGCGCCGACCTCCAGCTCCCGTCGCACGGTGATCGACGTGTCGGCGTGTTGATGGACCGCCCAGCGACGCAGCGGTAGCTCTTGGAAAAGCTGGGTGACGTCGAATGAGTTCGCTTGGGTGCCGTCCGCACGGCTCAACATCACCGGGGTGCGGCCAACGAGGTCTTCGATGACCGGCTGGTCGCCCGACCACACCAGCCGGGCGCTGTCCCCGGTGCGGTAGCGCAGCAGCGGCAGGTACGGATTCATTCCGCCGGTGAGTGCGATTTGCCCCAAAGATCCTGGCGCACAAGGCATGCCGGCATCGTCGAGCACCTCCACGAACAGCCGTGGCTGCAGCAAGGCCATGCCGCGTCCGGGACGGCTGGCGGCGACCGGGCCGGATTCGGTGGTGGAGTACACGTCGATGACGGGGCATCCGAAGCGCTGGGCAACTCGTTGTCGGGTTGCGGCGCTGAGGTGTAACGCGGTGGAGATCAGCACCTTGGGATGCAGGTCCACGTCCAGCCCGGCGAGCTGACTCAGTGAGACCGGGTCGCCGGTGATCATCTGGGGATCGTGGTGTTCCAAGAAACGCCGCCGGGCCAGGGGATCCGGCCAGCCCGCTTCCTCGAGGTTCACCTTGGCGCTCGCACAGCCGAGAAATGATGACCAGGACGGCACGATGAAGCCGCCGTGCCGCTGGCTCACCACGGTCATCCAGTCGGCGCGGTCGGCCCGGAACTGCACGGTGACGCCATGCCAGCGGGCGGCCTGCAGCAGCAAGGGGTAGTAGCTGGACACCGAGACCGGGTGCGTGGGCACCACGATCGCCGGATGGCCCGATCCCGACGTCGGGAACCAGATGAGGTCGTCGAGATCGGCGTCGTCGGGAACCAGCTCCCACCAGCCGCGGGCCAGGTTCGCCCGTCCGGTGGTGAAAGCCGGTGACGCGGCGTCGGTTTGGCGGTAGCGCGGCACCACCTGCCGGGCGCGGTCAAGGTAGCCGGCCAGCCACGGCGGTCGGTGATCGGGACGCCAGCGCGGGGGATCGAGGACCACGGACGTCGCGTAGGTGTTGACTCGGTCGAGCGCCTCGCGGTTCAAGCGGTCGCCGCAGTGATGGTTCCACAACGGCGCGCCGGGCGCTTCGAGCAGCGCCTCAAGGGTTTGCCGCCCGGTGGCAGAAATGAGCGGATGGCGTTCCTCGAAGGGAACGACGCCGGATCCCATGGGCGTGAATCGTGGCATGGGCTATTCCCTCGATGCTCGGGCCGCGGCTTCCTCGGCACGCTTGCGGGCCAGGGCGGCGCGCACTTCCTTGGCCCGCGCTTCGGCGGCTCGGGCCTCGGCCTCGACCCGCGCCCGCGTCGCCGAGTCCAGGGTGGACAGCCGGTCGGCTGCTTGTTCAACGGTTTCGCCGGCGGGCACCACCCCCGCGCGGCGGAACACCAAACGGGCGAGTTCTTCACGTCGGTCGGGATCGCGCACCAGCAGTTCGGCGCGCACCAAGGCGGCCATTGCCCACAGCTCCTCACCCAAGAACCTCAGAAGCGCGGTCCCGGACAACAGAGATCGTGCCGATTCGTCGGTGGCCAGCCAGCAGGACACCAGAGCGGCTCGCAGCCAGTTTTCCGTCGCCGCGTCCGTTTGGCCGGGGGTGAGGCCGGCCACCCAGTCGTCGGGTAAGGCGGCGCCCAATGCGGCCAGGGTGTCGCCGACCACCGCGGCGACGGCGACTACTCCGCGGTCACCGATCAATGGCGGCGCCAAGAAGTCGTCCGGACAGTCGGCTAACCGATGAACCAGCGTGGCAACTGAAGGCGTGGACATGTCGTTCACCGGCCCGGGTATGCCTGGCGCGCGAAACGGCGGGCGAAACCCAGCAACTCTGCCCAGCCCCGGATCGAAACCACGTCCCAGCCCATGTCGACGGCCGGACTCAAGTCGTCGGGCCACCGGTACAGGTTGAGCACCATGGTGCCGCCGCCGCGCGCCCGAGCCAACGATTCCCGGGCAATCACCGCGCCGTCGTTGCCGCGTTCGTCCCGGTTGAACATCGTCGTCACGCCGTCATCGGAGATCACCAGCACATGCACGGGCCGGTCCCGTTCGGTGCGAGCAGCGTAGGTGTCGCGCAGCACATGGATCGGAAAGGCGGTGCCGCCGCCGAGGTAGCCGGTGACGATCCGCAAGATGCGTTCGGTGTCGGTGATGAAACCGGCGGTGGTTTCGAACCGCCGCGCACCGCTCCACAGGGTGGCCTGGACACGGCCGCCGCAGCGCAGACACGACAGCGCGATGATCGCTGCGGCCAGCGCCAGGAAAGACAGCTGTCGTTGCGGGTTGACGATGGAGCCTGACGAGTCGATGTAGAGATCGAGGTCCAGTGGTTGCGGGCGCGGCGGCAGGTCTTCCTCGGGGGCCAGCACTCGCTTGACGGTGGTGACCCCCGGTATGACGAGCGGGCTGCGAATGACCGAGTGCAGCCAATCGATGTCGGCCATCGGTTCCCCCACCGTCCACGGCGAAAGGCCTTCCGGCACCAGGTCTCCGGTGCTAGGCGCCGGCTTCGACGGGAACGGGATGAGATGGCGCTGGGCCGCCTCCCGGTAGTAGCGGACCGCGACGTCATGGTCGCTCAGCTTCAGACCCAGCGCGCGCAGCAGTTCGCCGTACTGGAAGGGCTCGCGAGCCTGGCCCCGCGGCGCGGCCGACGGAACTTCTGAGAGCGGCTGCGCTGCAACAGGTTCGGCGCTCTCGGTGACCCGCGGGTCGTTGGCGGGATGCAGTGGCTCGGTCCGTTCGCCGGCGTCCATGTCGGTGAGCCCGGGCGGTACCACACCCCCGGCCGTGTTCAGCGAGTCGTCCCAGCCGGCCAGAACGCGGCGGGCGTCAGGGTCTTGGGCCAGATATGGCAGGCATAGGGCGGCGAACCCGGCTGCCCCGTCGAGCCAGTCCGAACGGTAGGCACGCACCAGCCGGCTTCCCAGCTGGGCGTCGCCTTCGATCCGGTCGGGCAGCGGACCGGGGGCCAGGTCGCCGCGGCGCAATGCCCACAAGATCTCGTAGATGCGCTGGTAGAGGCGCCACAAGTCGCTGATCGGTCCCTCGGGGGCATGCGCTTTCAGCCGGCGATACACCTCGTCCATGCGCAGGCCGGAGCCGCGTTGCAGCCGGTCGTTGATGTGCAGGTCGGCGTAGAGGTTGGCCACCGCCGGTGCGGCGCCTTCCACCCCCGGCAGCGCCCAGCGCATGCGGGCCAGCATCCGCGCATGGTCGGTGAGGTTGGCCGGACACAGGATGTGGTGGCCGATCTCGTGACCCATGATCTCCAGCGGCAGGTCAACCAGGTTCCGCTCGATCACCTGTTGTAGGTCGATCACCACCAGCTGGTCGGTCAGCCGGATCATGGCGAAGCTGCCGTCCAGGCCCGACCTCTTGGCCTGCTCGGTCGTCGTGCACAACTGCGGCTCACGCAGCCGGGTGAACCGGCTCCACAACGCCAGGGCGTCGGACCAGCGTCGGTGCCATTCTTGGCGGGCGTCGGCCGCGGTGGCGACGGTCGTCATCGGCCGGGCTCCACGACCAGCACCTGATAGCTGGTGGGCACCGTGAGCGCGGTCATGTCCGCGGTCGCGGCGACACTGACCGGGCGCACCCCCGGGGGAACGAAAGCCTTTGTGGCCGAGGAAAAATCGATGCTCTGCGGTTCGGTGCGGGTCAGGGTGGCGCCCCAGGCATCGGCGTGCAGCAACCAGGCGTCCGCTCCGGAGCAGACCACGAGGTGCCCGGCCCGGACCCCGACCCGCGGCGGACTCAAGAACTGACCTCCGAACCCGCGGAAAGCCCCCACCCGGTGGGCGACGGACGGAGCGCCGGTCGGGGTTCGGCCGGGTCGCCACCACCGGTTGTCCCGCATCCGTTGCAGCGTGTCAGCTGCCGTCACCCCGTTGACGCCGACTGCGGCGCTGAATGCGGCATCACTGAGCGTCGCCGCGACGCTCAGGGCGCTGTCGCGGTACTGGCTGAGGCCAAGCAGCCAGGCCGCCACCTGCCCGGCACGCATCGTCATCGTCGGGTTGCCGCCGGCCGCCGCGGTGGTCACGCGGGTGAGCCACTCGCCGACGGACAGCCCGCAGTGGTGCAGGTGGACAACGGCATTGGCGAGTGAACCGAAGACCTTGCGCGGTTCGTCGAGCAGGATCCGCGCCAACCCCGGCAGCGCGGCCAGCAGCGGGTCGTGGGAGCCGCCGCCAAGGCGGTGCTGGCCGACGAGCTCGACAACGGAGTCGAATACCGCGGCCAGCACGCGCGCACCTGAGCCGGGCGAGATCCGGTCGCATGAGTCGACGAGGTCGCGCAGCGGGCCCCGAATTTGGTTCTCCAGGATGGTGGTGTCGAAGTCGACATAGGTTCGGCGCGCGTTGGCGACGATCGCGTTGCAGCGGTCCCGATGCTGGGCCAGCGCGGCGGCCATCGGGCCGTCAACCAGCGTCATGGGTCAGCCATGCGAGATAGTTGGTGTAGCGCTGGTGCAGGTACTTCAGCGCGATGATGTCGTCGTAGACGGTGCCGTACAGCTTTCGTCCGGTCGACCAGCCGGCCAGCGTGCGCTCGATGCGGACCAGTCGATCGCGCACCTGGCGCTCGGTGATGCCGTCGAGGCCCAGCTCGAACTCGGCGAACAGGTCGACCACCGGATCGTCGGCGTCGAGTCCCTGTTGGTCGTATTGCGCGCAGGACAGTTCGAACAGGCGCCGGATCCAGCCGACTCGGTCGGCTCGGTAGGCGGCGTTGCCCGCCACCTCGAAAAACGGCGCGTCGCGATCCTGGACCAGCCGGTTCACCAGGACGAACGGCAGTATGTGCCGAACGTCCTCGATCGCGACGATGCGAGTTCCGCGGAAGTACGCCAACGCTTTTGCGAATACCAAAATGGTCTGCAGCGACCTCACCGACAGCCCGTTGTGGGTTTGCGCGCCCAGGTCGGCGAGGCGATCGCGGCCGGTGTCGTCCAGCGCCAGCAGGTGCGGATCGAGCCCGGCCAGCCGTGCGGTGTCCTTTGTCTTGTACTCCAGGGTGCACGCCGCGGCATCGAGGAACTCGAACTGGCTGACGAAGAACTCGATCCGCCGTCGCACTTCGAAAGGAATCTCGACGGCGAGGACCTCCGCATAGAGCCGATCCAGCTCGGCGGCGCTGAACACCAGCTGTTCGGGTACGACTTCGTCCGGACGAAAGCCGGCCTCGATCCGGTCCAGCAGATGGGTGAGGAAGCGCGGGTTGAAGTTCAGCGCCGCCACCACCACGTCGATGCGGTCGCGCAGCGCTTCGATCACGTGATAGGTGCCGCCGCCGGCGTCGTCATTGGCGGTCAGATACCAGGCGGCCTCGGGACATTCCAGCACCTGATCGAACATCTCGGCGTAGTTGTCGCCCATCAGCGTCAGCAGTGCCGATTGGGTGCGAGTGGGAATCCGGTTGTACTCGTCGACAATTCGGACGCGCATCTGCAGCCAAGCCCGCCAGGCGATCCGAATGTCCTGTGGGCTGGCGGCTTTGATCAGGTCGGCGGGCAGCGGGCTGCCCAGCAGGTCCGCCACCGTCATCTCCGGATGACCATGCTGCATCCCGCGGCGGATTTCGGTAACCGAGTAGCCCGCCAAGACACCCATCAATACCGCACTGGCCGTCTTGCCCCGGCCCGGCCCGCCGACGAGCAGGCACCGCCGCCGGACCGCGAAGTTGAGCAGGGGGATCAGGACGAAGCTGCTGTAGGACTGGCCGCTGGGAAGATCGACCTGGGTCTGGGAGTCGCCGAATCGGAAACTCTGGTGAGCGCCGTGGAAGTAGTCGATGTCGTAATGCGGGCTGATGATCGCCTGGTTGACGATCCAGAAGTAGGCCTGACGGAGCTTTTCATCGAGCGCGACCTCGCCGACATGCTCCTCACCCGTGCTGATCGGACCTCGGTAGAGGTCGGCGACATCGAAGACGGGCGCACCGCGATGGTCGGCCGTGGGGTTGGTGGGTGCCTCGGGTACATGGCGAAGTTTTCGCCGATCGATCAGGGCCACGTTGGTTGCCTTCTCGGGTTGCTCAGCGCGAGAACATCAGCGCGCGCTTGACCTCCTGGATCGCCTTGGTCACCTCGATACCGCGCGGGCAGGCGTCGGTGCAGTTGAACGTGGTTCGGCAGCGCCACACCCCGTCGACTTCGTTGAGGATGTCGAGGCGTTCGGCGGCCGCTTCGTCGCGGCTGTCGAAGATGAAGCGGTGGGCGTTGACGATCGCCGCCGGGCCGAAGTAGCTGCCCTCGTTCCAGAACACCGGGCAGCTGGTGGTGCAGGCCGCGCACAGGATGCATTTGGTGGTGTCGTCGTAGCGGGCGCGGTCGGTCTGGCTCTGAATCCGTTCGCGGGTGGGCGGATTGCCGCTGGTGATCAGATACGGCTTGACCGCGCGGTAGGCGTCGAAGAACGGCTCCATGTCGACCACCAGGTCCTTTTCCACCGGCAGCCCGCGAATCGGTTCGACCGTGAGGGTCAGTTGCTTACCGGGCTTTTTGGGCAGCAGGTCACGCATCAGCACCTTGCAGGCCAGCCGGTTGACGCCGTTGATCCGCATGGCGTCCGAGCCGCAGACTCCGTGCCCGCACGACCGCCGGAAGGTCAGCGTGCCGTCGAGGTAACCCTTGATGTAGATGAGCAGGTTGATCAGCCGGTCGCTGGGCAGGCACGGCACCCGAAAGCTTTGCCAGCCACCGGTTTCGGTGTACCGCTCCGGGTCATCCGGGTTGAACCGGGCGATCTTGACGGTCACCATCACCGCGCCCTCGGGAACGGGCGGCAGCGGTCTGTCCGGCAGGTCCGGCGCCGGTTCGGTCTCGGCTACCTCGCCTGAGCCCACAGTGTCGCCTTCGGCCATCAGTACTTCCGTTCCTTGGGTTCGTAGCGGGTCTGCACGACGGGTTTGAAGTCCAGCGTGATGTCGCTGAGCAGTTCGGTGCCCTGCTTGTATGCCATGGTGTGTCGCATGTAGTTGACGTCGTCGCGGTTGGGGTAGTCCTCGCGGGCATGCCCGCCGCGGGATTCCTTGCGGTTGAGCGCGCCGACCACGGTGACCTCGGCCAGCTCCAGCAAGAAGCCCAACTCGATGGCTTCCAACAGGTCACTGTTGAACCGTTTCCCCTTGTCGTGCACGCTGATTCGGGAGTACCGCTCCTTGAGTGCGTGGATGTCGGTGAGCGCCTGCTTCAGGGTTTCCTCGGTGCGGAACACCGCGGCGTTGTTGTCCATCGTGCGCTGCAGCGCGCCGCGGATGTCGGCGACCCGTTCGTTGCCGTGTTCGGACAGGATGTCGTTGACCCATCCGACGACCATGGCCGCCGGGTTCGGCGGCATCTCGACGAAGTCGTGGCCGCGCGCATAGTTGGCCGCGGCGATGCCGGCCCGGCGACCGAACACGTTGATGTCCAGCAGTGAGTTGGTGCCCAGCCGGTTGGCGCCGTGCACCGACACGCACGCGCACTCGCCGGCCGCGTATAGGCCCGGGACGGTGTGGGTGTTGTCCCGCAGCACCTGCCCGGTGACCGTGGTGGGGATGCCGCCCATCACGTAGTGGCAGGTCGGGTAGACCGGGACCAGCTCGTGCACCGGATCCACGCCCAGGTAGGTGCGGGCGAACTCGGTGATGTCGGGCAGCTTGGCCTCCAGCACGTCCGCACCCAGGTGGCGCACGTCGATGTAGACGTAGTCCTTGTGCGGGCCGGCGCCGCGGCCCTCCAGCACCTCCAGCACCATCGAGCGGGCGACGATGTCGCGGGGAGCCAGGTCGACGATGGTGGGGGCGTAGCGCTCCATGAAGCGTTCACCCTCGCCATTGAGCAGTCGGCCGCCCTCGCCGCGCACCGCCTCGGAAATCAGGATGCCCAGGCCGGCCAGTCCGGTCGGGTGGAACTGGTGAAACTCCATGTCCTCCAACGGAAGTCCCTTACGGAAGACGATGCCGATACCGTCGCCGGTCAGCGTGAGCGCGTTGGAGGTCGTCTTGTACATCCGGCCGGAGCCGCCGGTCGCGATCACGACGGCCTTGGCGTGGAAGACGTGGATGTCGCCCGTCGCCAACTCGTAGGCCACCACCCCGGTCGCGACCGGACCGCTGGGAGTGTGGGTGAGTGCCAGGTCGAGTACGTAGAACTCGTTGAAGAACTCCACGTCGTGCTTGACACAGTTTTGGTAAAGGGTCTGCAGGATCATGTGGCCGGTGCGGTCGGCGGCGTAGCACGCCCGGCGCACCGGAGCCTTGCCGTGGTCGCGGGTATGTCCGCCGAAGCGGCGCTGGTCGATGCGGCCCTCGGGGGTACGGTTGAACGGCATCCCCATTTTCTCCAGGTCCAGCACCGCGTCGATGGCTTCCTTGCACATGATCTCGACGGCGTCCTGGTCAGCCAGGTAGTCGCCGCCCTTGACGGTGTCGAAGGTGTGCCATTCCCAGTTGTCGTCTTCGACGTTGGCCAGGGCGGCGCACATGCCGCCCTGAGCGGCGCCGGTGTGGCTGCGGGTGGGGTAGAGCTTGGTCAACACGGCGGTGCGGGCCCGCGGACCGGCCTCTACCGCAGCGCGCATGCCGGCACCGCCCGCGCCGACGATCACCACGTCGTATCGGTGTTGGTGAATCACCGCCGCCGCCGACGATGCAGAGCGAAGCGATGAGGAGGAGGTGGCGAAAACATGTGGGCCTTTCAGGAGATGTTCGCGTCGAAGGTCAGCAACACGTAGCTGCCCAGCACCAGCGTGAATGTCATCGACACCGCCAGCAGCGAATTGAGCCAGAACCGGGTGGATTCCTTGCGGCTGTAGTCGTCGATGATGACGCGCAGGCCGTTGCCGCCGTGCAACTGCGCCAGCCACAACAGCAGCAGGTCCCAGGTCTGCCAAAACGGTGAGTTCCAGCGCTGCGCCACGTAGTTGAAGTCGATGCGATAGACGCCGTTGTCCCACATCAGACCGATGAACAGGTGACCCAGGGCCAGGAACACCAGCACCACTCCGGAGAACCGCATGAACAGCCAGGCGAATTTCTCGAAGTTGGGCATGCCGGCGCGGCGCCGCGGCGACCGCGGATTGTCCAGGCTGGCTGGCCGGTCATGGGTGCGCTGCAGCACCGGCGCGCGGCGGCTGTTGCCGGTGTGCGGGTTGAGCTGAACGCCGGGGCTGCTCATCGGAAGTGCTCCCACATGTGGATGCCCAGCACCACGGCCGCGGGTACCAGGATCAGCAGCCACACGATGCCGACGACACCCAACATCAGCCGCTGATAGCGCGGCCCCTGCGACCAGAAGTCGATCAAGATGATCCGGATTCCGTTGAGGGCGTGGTAGGAGACCGCAACCACCAACCCGAATTCCATCAGGCCGACGACCGGCGTCTTGTAGGTGCCGATCACCGAGTTGTACGCCTGGGGGCTGACCCGGACCAGCGCGGTGTCCAGGACGTGGACGAACAGGAAGAAGAAGATCGTCGCGCCGGTGATGCGATGCAGCACCCACGACCACATGCCGGGGTCGCCGCGATAGAGGGTCCGTGGTGGCCGCCGTTTGCGTGATGATCCGGGGGCAGGTTCAGGCCCCTTTGTGGGCGCTTCCGGATTCGCGGTCGTCGCCTTGGTATTCAGACCGTCCTCACCGCCTTCCAAACCCCGTAAGAAACGGCATCAAACAGCTCTAGCCGGGCAATCGAGCTTAACTTGACCAGGTCCGCGGGCGGTACCGACAGTCCGATCGCAATCATGTGTCGCGTGGCCATTCGTGGTGGACGCGGTTCGTGTCGTCGGGGTTAAGGTTGCTTACCGAGGTCGGCCCATCGTCGAGCGGGGTTGCGAATGCCTGATGTCGATTGGGATATGCTGCGCGACAAGGCAATTCAGGTTTCAGCCGGGGCCTATGCACCGTATTCACGGTTCCCGGTCGGTGCGGCCGCGCTGGTTGACGACGGCCGTGTCGTCACCGGCTGCAATGTCGAGAATGTCTCCTACGGCCTGGGCCTGTGCGCCGAGTGCGGGGTGGTGTGCGCCTTGCACACGACCGGAGGCGGTCGGCTGGTCGCGTTGGCGTGTGTGGACGGCGCCGGGTCGGCATTGATGCCGTGCGGACGGTGTCGTCAGCTGTTGCTCGAACACGGCGGCCCGGAGCTGTTGATCGACCATGCGGGCGGGCCGCGTCGGCTCGGCGAACTACTGCCGGAACCTTTCCGTGCAGATCTTGCGGCCGATCCAGCGGATGAGCCCGGCCGCGAATCGTGGTGACCCGCTCGAATTTTGACGGGCTGGCAGTTTAAAGATCTCATGGCAAATTTATGAAGCAGTGATAAGACCGTGATCAAATCGTGATCAACCTCATTAGGGTCGCCCGTGATAGGGCAGTGATTGGTTCGTAATAAGGTTGTGATCGAATGAATATGTCATATGTGACTGCCGTACCTGAGGCGCTGGCGGCGGCGGCCAGGGATATCACCGGCATTGGCTCGACCCTGAGCGCCGCGAATTCCGCGGCAGCGGTGCCGACAACAGGGCTGCTGGCGGCGGGCGCCGACGAAGTGTCGGCGGCCATCGCGGGTCTGTTCAGCTCGCATGCCCGGGAATACCAAACACTGAGCGCCCAGGCGGCGGCATTTCATGACCAGTTCGTCAATGCATTGACCGCAAGTGCGAGGTCGTATCTGAGCACCGAGGCGGCCAACATCGCGCCGTTACGCAATGTCGTGCAAGGGCTGCTCGGAATGCTGGGCGCACCGGCCGCCGGCAACGGTGGTCAGTCGGTGGCAACCGGCGCCGGCGGGCAAGGCGGGACGGCCGTAGACGGCGGCAGTTCCGCTCCGGGGACCGGTGGCGGGACGGCCGCCGTCTATGGTCGCGACGGGAGCGCCGCGCCGATCGGCACCGGTGGCACCGGCGCCGCGGCGGTCAGCCCGAGCTCTGCCAACACGACGACCTCGGGTAGTGGCGCCACCGCCACGGCGGCTGCGACCCCCGCCCTGACCGACACCGGTGCCAGCGGCACCGCGGCGGTCAACCCGACTACCGCCGCCCCGACGAGCACGGCTGCCCTGGCAACTGCGGCCGCGACGACGACGTCCACCGCGACGACCGCCGCCAGCACCGGAGGCACCGGGGTGACGGCGACGTACACTCCGACGGCACAGTGGAATAGCGGCTTCACCGCGAATTACACGATCACCAATACGGGTACGACTCCGCTGACCAACTGGCAGCTTCAATTCGACTTGCCGACAAACGAATCCGTCACCAACCTGTGGAATGGGCAGGTGTCCCAATCCGGCACGCACTACACCGTCACCTCCGCCAGCTACAACGGGACGATCGAACCCGGCAATTCGGTCACCGTCGGATTCCAGGCCGCGCAGAACGGCTCCTACTCGCCACCGACGCATGTGCTGGTCAACGGACAACCCGTCGGCGGTGACACCGGTGGTACCGGCACTGGTACGAGCACCGGCGGCACGGGTACCGGTGGTACCGGGACCGGAACGGGCACGGGCGGTACTGGCACCGGAAGCACTGGCGGCGCCGGCACCGGTGGTACGGGGACCGGAAGCACCGGCGGCACCGGCACCGGAAGCACTGGCGGCACCGGTACTGGCGGCACGGGCACCGGAAGCACTGGCGGCACGGGCACCGGCGGCAGCGGGATCACGGCGACATACGCGCCGACATCGCAGTGGAACAACGGCTTCGTCGCCAACTACACGATCGCCAATACCGGCACTGCCCCGGTAACCGACTGGCAACTCCAATTCGACTTGCCCGCAAACGAATCCATCACGAATCTGTGGAACGGACAGGTCGCCCACTCAGGCACCCACTACACCGTGACCCCCCAGAGCTATGACGCCACCATCGCGCCCGGCAGCTCGGTCACTGTTGGTTTCCAAGCGGCGCAGACCGGCTCATACGCGCCGCCCACGAATTTGCTGGTGAACGGACAACCAGTCACCGGCGGCACGGGCACCGGCGGCACCGGCACCGGCACCGGCGGCACGGGCACCGGTGGCACGGGGACCGGCGGCACCGGCACCGGCACCGGCACCGGCGGCACGCTGATCACGTCCCAGTACGGAACGACGACAATCCAGAACGCCTATGTGGTTCAAAACAATGCATGGAACAACCCGGGTGGACAGTCGATCAACGTCACCCCCACCGGGTTTTCCATCGCCACCGAAAACGGCTCTGCCCCAACCAACGGCGCACCGCTCGGATACCCGTCGATATACGACGGCTGGCACTACGGCACCGGTTCGCCCGGCACCAACCTGCCCATTCAGTTGGGCCAGATCCAGACTGCCACCAGCAGCATCAACTACACCTACCCCAGCAGCGGCATCTATGACGCTTCCTATGACATCTGGCTGAATCCCACGCCCATCACAACCGGCGTCAACCAGCAGGAAGTAATGATCTGGTTCAACCACCAGGGCCCCATCCAGCCGGTCGGCTCCGTGGTGGGCAACACCACCATCGACGGGCAAAACTTCCAGGTGTGGAAGGGCAGTAACGGCCAGAACAACGTGGTGTCCTACGTCGCGACCACACCGATCACCTCCTGGAACAACTTCGATGTGATGGGGTTCATCGACCACACCCAAACCTTGGAGCCGGTCACCGACTCGTGGTACCTGACCAGCATCCAAGCCGGCTTCGAGCCCTGGAGCGGCAGCGTCGGCGCGGGGGTGGATTCGTTCTCCGCCCTCGTCAACGGCGTTTAACCCACCCGCGGGCATGCTCACCGGCGCCGCGCTGCACACTCCGGTCACCACCGCCCCTAACTCGACCGCCACGGTGCAGCCGCTGGCCTATGTCCACCCGGAACCACGACCCAGCGGCGCATCCGTAGCTTCCCCACCGCCCCTGTTCGACCCCGGCGACGCCGCGCACACCCTGAACTCCCCACCCCCGCCGCCGCAACCGCCCCCGCTGCCGGCTCCCCAACCGCATGCGCCGCAGGGCGGCCCCCCGGGGCCGGCCGGCGGTAGCGGTGGGCCTAGCGGGGCCGGGGGTACCGGCGCCCAGATGCTGGATTTCGGTGCTGGCCCAGCACCTCAAGCGCCGCCGCTGCCGATACCGCTTGCTCCCCAACCACCGGTCCCACCCCCTCCCTCGCCAGGTGACCCGCCGCTGAGACCCCCACCCATTCCGCCCTGGGCCCACCCACCGCCACCGACATCGCTGCAAGCCACCCGCGACGCCTACAACAAATTGATATACGATATCGATCACCACAATTTGAATCCGCCCAACTCTGCCGATTGGAACGCGGTTCAGGTTTATAATCAAGAGGCCTGGTATTACAACGCGTTGAAGGCGCAGCTCGAGCGACAATTAGATGCCGGGAACGTACAATACACGCCCGCCAAAGACGCCATACGCTTCGAAATACCGTCCTGGGCACAACCCGCACCAGAACAAGTGGGGCCCCAAGGACCGCGCGTACCGCAGAAGGTTCAGGACGTTCTTAAGCAGATCGATGAGGGAAAATGGCCACAGGCGGCGAAAGCGCCGGGCACTAAGGGTGGGAAACCGTACCGAAATGAAGATGAACATCTGCCTACGACGGACGCCTCCGGTAAGCCGATCACCTATCAAGAGTGGGATGTCAACCCGAAGGTGCCTGGTGAAGACCGCGGCGATGAGCGCATCGTTACCGGCAGCGACGGATCGGCGTGGTACACCACTGATCACTACGCTACATTCCGTCGGATTCGTTAGCGAGGCAAGCGGATTATGAACTTAGACGAATTCGTCTTAGGGGCCGCCGGTCACGGGGCGTGCGTTTGTGTAAACGCCGCGACATCCTCGCCTTTGGTGGCTCCGGCTGGAGTCGAGCTTCGAAAAGTGAATGGGGAGAATATCACAACACTCGATACACTCTTCGACGCCTTCGCGGAGGTCTGGCACTTTCCGCCGCGATTCGCGCAACACCATAACAAGGGTGCATTTGATGATTGGATGCGCGACTTCGACAATTTAACCAACCCAACCATGAGTAAGCCGCCTGCTCGCGGCTACGTCACCGAGATAATCAATGCGCACTTGCTCTTGGCTGAACAACACGGAGTTTTTTCTTGGTTCGCGAACTCAATCCCTTTCTACCGGGATTACTACCGTGACGAAGCCGACCCACCGGCGGCCTTCGGCGTAGTACTTTCGGCTCCCGCCGATGAACTCGATGAAGTTCGCGGAAGGTGGCTTGCTGCCGGCGTTCAGGTTGCAACAATTGTCATCTGAGCTGAGTTCGACCACAGGGTCGAGTGGGACGCCACCTCCCGGGCTGGCCCCCCGGGGAGACCACCACCGCGCTCGCTGCAGAGATCGACACCGCCACGCCGACTGAGTGGACGCGGCTAACCGCGAGCAAGCGCCTTGATCCCAGTAGAGAAAGTTCTCACGTGCGAGGTCAATGTCTGTTGTCGGCAGCGTGCGGGCGGGTGGGCCGACGCGGGATCGCGGTGAAGATGCTGGCCGCAGCGCGAGAGGCGCAAGCAGGTTGGCCTGGCGGCGGCTGGTGCGAACGCTGCCGGTGTTTTCACTGGCTGGTGGGCATTGGTCTGGTGCTCGGCGGCGGATGCAGGGCGCAGTGGAGTGACCGGCGCGGACGGGAGCGCCAGCGGACGGAAGCGAAGGGAGCGTAGCGAAGCCCGGAGGTAGCCGCCGAGTTATCGGGTCTGCTCAGCGTGTGGTGAGGAACCCGATCAGGGTGTCGGCGTTGCGGCCGAGGTGGCCGAGGACATTGCTGCCTTTGGCGGCGGTGGCCTGTGATGGGGAGCCGATAACGCCGGTGGGTGTGTAGGCGTGGATGCCGAGGCTGGTGAGGTAGCGGCGGTCGTTGGCGGTGTGGTCGCTGGTCTGCCAGCCGTCGCGCAGGTAGTTGGGGTAGCTGGCGAGCAGGATGGAGGTTTCCAGTTCGCCGGCGTGCATGTCGTCGTGGTTGCTGCTGTGGATTCCTGCGGCGGTGCGGGCTTCGGCCCAGTCTTCGCGGCTGGGGTAGAGCCCCACCTTGACGGGGTTGTTGGGGTGGTTGGCTTGTTGGACGACGTTGGTGAGTACCGCGTTTCCGCCGTGGCCGTTGACGACGATCAGCCCGGCGACGTTCTGGCGTGCCAGCGATTCGATGATGTCAGCGACGATCGCGGCCAGCGTGGTGGCGCTGATGCTGATGGTGCCGGGGTAGGTGGCGTGTTCGTGGGAGCAGCCGAACGTGACCGGTGGTAGCTGAAACACGCTGTGGTACTGACTGATTGATGCTGCAATAGCGCTGGCGATGAGGGTGTCGGTGCCCAGCGGCAGGTAGGGGCCGTGTTGTTCGAAGGAGCCGACCGGCAGGACCGCGACGGGCCGGGTGGCCGCTTGGTCGGTGGTGGTGGTGTCGGGGATGACTCGGCGGCTCGTTGGGTGACTCCTTGGGTGGCGTTTTTGATGCGGCCGGCCAGCTGTTGCAGGATCGGGTCTTTGCTTCTGCGTCGGCGGTCCCGCACGATTGTGCCTGCCCTGGCCAGATGAAATCGGGCTCGCTGCGAGGGCGCGGACAGGTAGCCGGGGATCGCTGTAGCGGTCAGTGCCAGTGCCTGCTGATATTCGCTGGTGGCGAGGTAGGCGTGCAGGAGTCGCATGTCGGCCACGGTCTCATCGTGATGCTGCTGTGATGTCCAGGCGTGATGGTGCCCGGCGAGCAGCGCGACGGCTTTATCGGGCTCACCGATGCGAAGATAGCCGGAGGCGATCTCGCTGGCGACGTAGGCGCCGTGGGCATAGATCGCATGATCTTGCGGGTGAGGTTGCAGGTCACCGAGTTCGAGGGGTGCGGCGGCGTGGCGATGAAATCCCCGCTCATTGTGATTGGCCAGCTCCGCGAGGGCCTGTTGGCGGGCGATGCTGGCGGCCAGACGACCCACGTCGTGACCGTCGATCAGTTCGGCGGCATCGGCGGCCAAGGCGGCGGCCAGGTCAGGGTTGGTGCGGGTGAGAATGTTGGATTGGCGCATCAAGATCATGGCGTTGAATGCTGGGCCGGCCGTATGCAGGTGCAAGGCGGCGGTGTGGGTGAGTTTCTCCGCGGCGGCGTGATCTCCGAGGTCTTGGGCGATCCACCCGGCGACCTCGGCGATAGCCCCCGCGGCACGGCGTATCTCTGCTTTGACCTGTGAGGGTGCGTGGACGATGAGGGATTCGATGGTGAGCAGATCGGATTCGACCAGGGGGCGGGCGTGCTGGGGGCCGAAGGTGTGCTCAGCTTGGATGTGGGCCTGTTGCTGGGCGGCGATGACGGCGAGCACATCGTGGTCGACGGGTAGTTGTAGCAGCAGTGGGTGCGGTAACTCGGTGGCGATGGGCACGCTGAACATCTCGTCGGGTTCGACGCCGAACACCGCGGCCAGTCTTCACGCCACACCGGGCCGAGCATCCCGGTCCGCTCGATCTGGGCGATTTTTTGTCGCAGGGACTCTTGGGTGGGCAGGTCGGCATCGCCGCGTAGCTTACGGACGTTTTCGACCTCGATTGCCAACTCGCGCAGGGTGTAGCCGTAGCGTTTGCGGGCTTGGCTGAGCCGCTGCGCGTTGAGTGCGCGGATCGGGTCGGCGCCGGCCATGACGTCGATCATGCCGCATACATCAGCGCAGTTCAGCTACCTGTGCGCGTTTACGGTCATCACTGCCTGTCACTGCCTGTCACTTCCGGGCGCATCCAGGATGGCGATGTCCTTGAGTCGCGGCCGAACAGACCGCGCCCATACCGCAAGGAAGGACAGCAATCCATGAAGTTACGTATCGACACAGCCGGGCATCGGTGTGCGCCCTGCACGGGCTGACCGCCCGCCTGGGTGAGCGCACCCTGGTCCCGGCGGTGGTGTCGGTGCGGATCGGCCGCCACGTCGACGTGCTGATCGTAAGGTTGTGACCGGCCAGTCGATTGCTGACTGGCAGAAACGCGTTCCGGCGTTGGCGGCAATGGGCAGCGCAGCGGTTGACGATCCGCGCCACCGCGCCCGGGCAGCTGCGGATCATCATCGGCCGCGGGGATGTGCTCGGCCAGCCGATCGCGGTGCCCATGCCAAACCCGGGGTCGGCGGTTGATCTGCGCGCGGTGCGGGTCGGGGTCCCCGAATCACGGCGCTGCTGGACGCTGCTGGTTCTCGGTAACCACATCCTGGTAGCGGGGGCCACCGGAGCCGGTAAGGGCTCGGCGCTGTGGTCGCTGATCGCCGCCCTCGCCCCTGACGTTAAGCGTGGCCGGGTGCGGTTGTGGGTGATCGATCCCAAGGCGGCATGGAACTCGGTGCCGGGGCAGCGCTGTTCACCCGGTTCTGCTACGACACCGATCAACACAGCGTGGAGTTGCTGCGCGAGCTGGTGGAGCTGATGCAGGCACGCGCCACCCGACTGCGCGGGCACACCCGCCTACACAGCCCTACCCTCGCCGAGCCCTTGTATGTGGTGATCATCGATGAGATCGCCGCGCTGACCGCCTATGTCAGCGACCGCAAGCTGCGTGCCGAGATCGAACACCTGCTCGGCCTGCTCCTGTCGCAGGGGCGTGCCGTCGGGATTTCGGTGGTGGCCGCGGTACAAGACCCGGCCAAAGAGACCCTGCCGGTGCGGCAGTTGTTCACCGTGCGCATCGGACTGCGCATGACCGAAGCCACCCAGACCGCAATGGTGCTCGGCCACGGCGCCCGCGATGGCGGTGCCGAATGCGACCTCATCCCTGATGGCACCCCCGGGGTCGGGTACGTGATGATCGACGGCACCGCCGACCCGTTACGGGTGAGGGCCTTCCACGTCACCGACCGCGACATCGCCGCGTTGGCCCGTACCTTCCGGGCACCACGCCCGGGCGACCAGGGAAACCGGTGAACACCCTCGCCGTCACTGGCGGGCAGCCGATGTTCGTGCTGCCGGGCCGGCCGTTCACCATCGATGCCGATGCGGTGATCACCCAGATGTGCCGACGCGCTTCCTCACCACGCTTCGAAACATGGTGGCGGCGGGTGGAATCGGTCGGGTACTGCGCCCACCCGATCCAACTGGTCGGTGACGACCACGGCGGGCGTCAGCATACGGTGTGGACGCGCTGCAACAACCGCCGCGCCGCCGTGTGCCCATCGTGCTCAGATCTGTATGCCCGCGACACCTGGCAGCTGGTGCACGCCGGAGCCGCCGGCGGCCACCACAACGTACACGCTGAAGTCGCCTCGAGGTGTTCGCTGCGGGGATAGGATCTGTTGCTGCAGAGTGCTCGATAGTCCCTGGCAACCGTTGCGTTGTTCTTGTCGGGAGGTTGCACATGTCGTTTGTTGTGGCGGCGCCGGAATGGATAGCGACAACGGCGTCGGATGTGGCGGGTATCGGCTCTGCGCTCACGGCCGCCAATGCGGCTGCAGCTTTACCGACGACGGCGATCGTTGCGGCGGCCGAGGATGAGGTGTCCGCTGCGATAGCGGCCATGTTCGGATCGCACGCACAGGGGTATCAGGCCCTCAGTGCCCAGATGTCGGCGTTCCATGAGCAGTTCGTGGCGGCGTTGACGGCGGGTGCCGGCGCGTATGCGGCCACCGAGGCGGCCAGCACGTCACCCTTGGCACAGTTGCTGGGATTGATCAATGCGCCCACCCAGGCGCTGCTCGGCCGCCCACTGATCGGCAATGGCACCAACGGCGCCGACGGCACCGGCGCTCCCGGTGGGCCGGGCGGGCTCCTGCTCGGCAACGGCGGTAACGGCGGTTCCGGCGCGCCGGGTCAGGTCGGTGGTGCTGGCGGAGCCGCGGGGTTGCTCGGCAACGGCGGGATCGGCGGGAAGGGCGGGGATGCGGTAGCCGGGAACGGGGGTGCCGGTGGCGCCGGTGGGGCCGGCGGATGGTTGCTGGGCAACGGTGGCACCGGCGGGGCCGGCGGAGCGGCCGCCGCTGGTGGAGTAGGAGGCGCCGGCGGTGTCGGCGGGGCTACCGGGCTCATCGGCAGCGGCGGAACCGGCGGTGGCGGTGGTGCCCGAGCGGCGGGGACCACCGGAGGGGTCGGTGGTGCCGGCGGGATCGGCGGCGTGTTCGGCAACGGTGGCTTCGGTGGACACGGCGGTGCCGGTGACCTCACCGGTGGCGGTGGAGCCGGCGGAGTCGGCGGGGCGGCCAGCTGGTTCGGCAGCGGCGGGGTTGGCGGTGCCGGCGGCGAGGGTGCGCCCGGTGGCAACGGTGGTGCCGGCCCGATGTTGATCGGCAACGGCGGTAACGGAGGGCTCGGCGGGGCCGGGGCGGCCGGCGGTAACGGTGGCGCCGGCGGCACGTGGTTCGGCGACGGTGGCCAGGGCGGGCAGGGCGGTGCCGCTGTCGCGGGCATCCTGGGCGGCCTGCCCGGACAGGGCGGTAACGGGGGCAACGCCAACTGGTTCGGTTCCGGCGGCAACGGCGGGCAGGGCGGCACCGGTCTGACCGGAGCGAATGGGGTCAACCCACCGCCGAGCGGCACGGCCGGCCCCGGTTCCAGCCCGGGTCCACTGTCGATCACGAATTCCGGCACCATCAGTGCTCACGTCATTTTCAACGGCATGAACGGCGGTCCCGGAGACCCCGGCGGTGCCGGCCAGACCGGCGGCACCGGCGGTACCGGCGGTGCCACGTCGGTGACGAACACCAATACCGGCTCGATCACGGGCGTCATCGACATGACCGCCGGCGGCGGCGGTGGCGGCGGCACTGCCGGTGCCGGCGGGAACGGCGGCGCGGGCGGGGCCGGCGGGAACGCCACGGTCACGAACAACGGCTCGATCACGGGATCCGTCAATGCCACCGGCGGGGCCGGAGGCGGTGGCAACACCGGCAGTGCCAGCGGTGGTGACGGTGGTTCCGGCGGCATGGGCGGCCTGGGTCAAACCGCGGGCAATGGTGTCGCACAGGGCGGCGCCGGCGGCAACGGCGGTGCCGCGAGCGTGGCATTGGGCGCAACCGGCGGCAACGGCGGTGCCGGCGGCATGGGCGGCAACGGCGGACATGGCGGGATGTTCATCGGCAACGGCGGTGCCGGAGGCGCGGGAGGGACCGGTGGTACCGGTGGAATCGGCGCAGCCGGCTTTGCCGGCGGTGACGGAGGCGCCGGCGGCCAGGGCCTCAACAACGGCACGGGCACAGCGACCGGCGGCAACGGCGGTCTCGGCGGCGCCGGCGGCGTTGGCGGCTCCGGCGGGACGGGTGGTGCCGGGGGTGTCGGCGGCAATGGCGGCGGCGCCGGGTTCATCGGTATCGGCGGCGCCGGCGGCACCGGCGGCGCGGGTGGTTTCGGCGGTATCGGCGGGATCGGCGGTGCCGGTGGTGAAGGTGGTTTCGGCGGGGCAGGCATCGCCACCAGCACCGCAGTGGCGTTTGGCGGTACCGGTAACAACGGTGCTCTCGGCGGCGACGGCGGCACCGGCGGCGCGGGAGGGGCCGGCGGTACGACCGGCGGCAGCGGGGGAGCCGGCGGCGTGATCGGTTGGGCCGGTGCCAACGGCGGTACGGGTGTCGGCGGCACCGGTGGCAACGGCGGTCAGGGCGGCGCCGGCGGCAATGGCGGCAACGGTGGAAATGCGTCGACGGGCGGCACCGTCGGCCAGGGCGGCAATCTGGCGCTCGGCGGGCAGGGCGGTACTGGTGGCGCTGCCGGTGGTCCGGGCGGCAACTCCGGGTTCACCGGCAACTTGGGTGTGCCCGGCAGCAACGGTTTGCCCGGGACGATTGTGTGACGGTGCGCTGATACCGTCACAGTCATGCCGAAGGAAAGGCAGCGTGCGACGGGCATGCCGGCCGCCGATTCGCTTGTGCCGCAATACCCGATCGAATCGGTCGACAATGCGCTGAAGCTGCTGTTGCTGCTCGGTGAACGTCCCGAGATCCGGTTGAGTGAGGCGACCCGGTATCTGGGTGTGGCGTCGTCCACCGCGCACCGGCTGCTGGCGATGCTGACCTATCGGGGCTTCGTGCGCCAAGACCCGGTGTCCAAGGCGTATCTACCCGGACCGGCGTTGACCAGCGTGGCGTTCTCGATCTTCAGCCGTATCGATATCCAGGGAGCCGCCATGCCCGTCATGCGCGGTCTCAGTGAGCGTCTGCGGGAAACGATTCACGTCGGCATGCTGGACGGCGCCAGCGTTCGGTTCGTGGCCGCGGTCGAGGGTCCGGCGGCGGTAAGAGTGGCTTCCCGGCTGGGCCGCACCATGCCGGCGCATTGCACGTCGACGGGCAAGGTGCTGCTGGCCCAACTCCCGGAACCTGAACTGCGACAACTACTTCCGCATGAGGTGCTGGAGCGCGTCACCGACCATTCGATCGGCAGCCGCACCGAGCTGGAGGCCGAGCTTTCCCGCGTCCGCGAGTCCGGTTATGCCGTCAACCGCGAGGAGAGTGAGGAGGGCGTGGCGTCGGTTGCGGTACCGATTCCCACCAAGGCGCCAGGTCTGCGGCTTGCGCTCAACGCCGCGGCTCCACACCATCGGCTGGACAAGACCCAGTACTCCTCGTTCGCCGCAGTACTTGCCCAAGCAGCCAAGGAGATTGGCGATCAGCTTGGTTGAACACCCAATCGCGCCACCTCATGTCGCCAGGCCGCCTCGACGTTGAAGTCAGATCCCAAGTCCGGCAAGTCATCCCAGTCGGCATCGGCGATGTCGCGCAGCGTTCCGCCGGCAGCACTGACCTGCAACGACATTCGGGCCAGCGCGTCGAGGCTGATCGCCTGTAAGACGGCCTGCTCGACACTGGCTGCCGCGCTGGTGATTCCGTGTCCGCGGCAGATCACCACCGGCTGACCGCGCATGGCGGCCACCATCTCCTTGCCCAGCTGTGCGGAGCGGATCAGGACGGCGCGTTCGTAGACGGGCACGCCGCCGCGCGCGAGCCGCGCTCCGGGAATGTCGTAGGCGCCGTAGATCGGCCGCAACGTGATGTCGGCAAAATCCGCGGCGACGACCGCCGGAGGGTGTAAGTGCGCGACTGCCCGATATGCCGGGTTGGCCAGCATGGTCTCGACGTGGATGGGTAGTTCGTTGGGGACCCGGTATCCGTCGAGTTCCCCTGCGGCACCGGCGGTTCCGTCTAATCGGACAAGCCGGATGTCGTTGGGCCGGGTGAATGCCGTCCCGGTATCGGTATCGCTGCGGCACCGGATCAGCAACCTATCGTCGTCGATTCGCAAACTCAGATGGCCGAGGATGCCGTCAGCCAGGCCGCGCGCCGCGGCCACCCGGCAGCCCAGGGCCAGCAGAGTGCGCTGCGGGTCAAGCATCATGGCCACCCCCCAGGCCAAATCCGCCGTCGGGGTGGACGGTTTCACCGGTGATGCCGCGGGAGCGGTCGGAGGCCAGGAACACGAAACTCCACGCATGGTCGTGACCGGTAAGTGCGACGTTGAGCGGCACTCGCGCGGCCAAATCGGTTGCCCTGTTGGGGGAGTCGAGGCGCACGCCATCCAGCCCCAGGCTGGCAGGACCGCGCAGGTCGGTGTCCAGCGTGCCGCCCGGCGCCACCCCGTTGACCCGGATCCGCGGTGCTAATTCGTGTGCCAGCGAGGCAACCAGCCCGCGCACGGCGAACTTCGACGACACGTACAGCACGCCGCCGCGTCCGGGGTAGAACGACGATGTCGACTCGGTCAGCACAATCGAGGACCCCGTTTGGGCCCGCAATGCCGACACCGCGGCCTTCACCGACTGCAGCTGGCTCAGCACATTGGTGCGAAACATCTCGTCGAAGGCCGCCGCAAGGACGTCGGCGTCGAGATCGTAGACACCCCGGTAGAAGTCGAAGACGCCGACGCAGTTGACCAGAGTGTCGAGACCGCCGAACGCGTCCACGGCCGTCGTCACCGCACGGTCATTGGCCGCCCGGGTGGTGGCGTCACCCTCGACCACCGGCACGTCCGGCAGTTCCTGACGTAACCTCGCGCACTTACTGCTATCGAGTTCCAGCACAGCGACTTTCGCGCCTTCGCTACAAAACGCGTCGACGACGGCGCGGCCGATTCCCGAGCCGGCGCCCACCACGAGCGCGCGCTTGCCGTCAAGCCAGCCCGTCATCGCGTCCCTCCGGCTCGTCGGGCAGCAGCGGAGCGCGGGAATTGCCGACCATGGCCGCCAGCGTACGGGGGTTCTGCCAGGTGAGCGCCTCTACTTCGAGCGCGTCCAGGCTGATCGACCGCCCGGTTCTGGGTGCGGTGATCAGCAGTCGGGAGCCGTTGCGCGTGTCGACGCGCTGCACCACAACCTCGGTGAATTCGTTTGCCACAGTGATGGGCTCACCGACGGGATTCACAGGAACACCGCCAGGTTCTGCATCCGCAACACCGACTCGTCGGCAATAATGGTGCGACGGGCCAACTTCCACCTGTTCTCCGGATCGCCGCACCAGCGCAGCACATCCTGCCGGCCGCAGGACAACAACGCGCTTTCGTTGACATCGCCGCGACTGCGGAATAGCAACTCGGCCGATTCGACGATGACATGCTCAGAGTCCGCGCCGGCGAAGGTGCGCACGTTGGTGATGAAATGCCGCAGCCGCGACGGGGGATCCTCGGTCCAGGCGTGCTCGGTGGCAAAACGTGCCACCCGTTGGCGCAGCGAGTACTTGTCCTCGTCGAAATGAGCCATCCCCGGTGACGTGTCGAATCCTGCGCCACGAGCAGTGGTGACGCGCACCGGCATGACGTAACGAATGTCGTCGGTCATGGTGTCCAGCCATTCCTGATACCGCTGGGCGTCCAGCAGGTAGGCCTCGTCCACCAGAAACCGGTGCGCCTGCAGATGACGAATATCGTTGAACGGCAGGGAGTTTCTCATGATAGGTACGCGGCCCAAAGCTTGAGCAGCTCGCGCTGGTTGTACTCGTTGTAGCCGACCTGAGCGCGTCCCGGCCCGTGAAAAGCCTCGGCCGGCAGCGCCTCGACGACGGGCCGGTCGTCGGACAGCAGGCCCATCCGGCTGTTCAGCAGCAGCCGCCGTGCCATCGTCCCGCCGGCGGTGGTGGTCAGCGAGACCCAGTTCTCCACGTCGTCCTGCTCGAACATGCCCGTCGACCCGAAGCACATCAAGTAGGCCCGGTAGGACCGCTTCTTGAAGTCCGCGGGTGCGCCCGCGTCCACCGCGAACCATGAGCAGACCTCGGTTTCGTTCTCGCTGATGGGCTGCCACTGGCGGATCGAGATGAACGGCAGCGCCTCTTCATTTTCGGGATCGCCGCCGGGCAGCTTGGGCCAGTTGTGTACGAAACTCAGGTTGGGAAAGCAGGTGGCGGCCGAGAACATGAAGCCGTCGTCGCCGATGACCCGCTGTTGCCGGTCGGTCCAGGCGCCTTTCATCCGGTCGATCATGTCGTCGGGGTAGCCGACATAGCGCATGCGTTCCGCGAAGCTGCCGGGCGGGAGTTTGTAGGTGGTTCCGCCGCCGCGATGTGCCCAGTAGGTGGCGCCGTCCTTGCGCTGGTGCGCCTTGGGTTCGCGGAACAACCCGATCTCGACGATCGAGGCATGGGTGTGCGGGGTGTGGTACATGTCGCCGGCGAAATTCTCGGCGCCGATCTTCCAGTTGGCCTTGATCCGCCAGCGCTGCGGTCCGCGCACCTCCAACCCGCCGGCGCTCTGCTTGGTGTAGTAGTCCAGGTAGAACCGGAAGTCGCCGAGGTAGTCCTCGAGCGGTTCGGCGCGCGCGTCCAGGCTGACGAAGATCAAACCGTTGTAGCTGGCCAAATTCGGTGCGGGCAAAAGGGTTTGGCCCTTCGGGAACCCCGCGTCGCCGCCGTATGCCTCCCGATGGAACGGCAGTCCGGTGAGCCGGCCGTCGTTGCGGTATGTCCAGCCGTGGTAGGGGCAGCGGAAATTGGAGGCATTGCCCATCTCCGCACGGCACAGCTGCATGCCGCGGTGCAGGCACATATTGAACATCGCGCGCACCGCGCCATCGGAGTCGCGGGCGATGATGAACGAATCGTCGAGCACCCGGCGCACGACGTAGTCGCCTTCATGCGGGATCTCCGATTCATGGGCCATGAACATCCACGCCCGGCCGAACAGCCGCTCTTTTTCCACGTCGAACAGCTCTTTGTCGTTGTAGATGTGGGCGGGAATCATCCCCCGGCGTACGGCGCCGGTAACACCGTCGAGGGCAGCACCGTGAGCGGCCAAACCCAGCCCCATTCTCGCTTGCTCTGTATTGCAGAAATATATTCTGCTTATCAGAATCCCTGAGAATGCTGTGTCGGTCAATCGGTTTCGACGGCGTCAGCGACCGCACAGGCGCCCCGAGGCTGATTCACAGCCACTTCACATTTGTCTAAGCGTTGTGGAGATGTGCCGCGTGGATACGTTGGTAGCTGGTGTGTGCGGGGGCGGGTTCACTTGATGCGCGTCACCGCCTGGCTGACTCTGTCTGAGTCTCTCAAAGGGGAAGGACTGGTGTCATGGTGGAGCGGCCTCGAGATCGGCAGCCGCATAAATTCGGATCGCGGGCGCTGGCCGCAATTGGGCGCCAAGCATGGCTGGATCGGCCCAGCTACCGGCTAGAGCACCTGATCAGCTTCGGTTTCAACGCGCTGGGCGGGGCACGCGACCGCGTCACCAACGCCTTGAACGGCGTATGGCTGGGGCACCCGGTGCATCCGCCACTGACCTCGTTTGCCAGTGGAGCGCTCGGCACCACGGTGGCCCTGGACGCCCTCAGCCTGCTGCCCGGTCGGCCTGCCTCGGAGGTGCTGGACGCATCACGGTTTGCTAGCCGCGCTCTGGGGTTGGGTATTGCGGCGAGCGTCGGCTCGGCTGTCACCGGGATTGCCGACTGGCAGCACACCCACGAAGAGGACCGCCGGGTGGGGCTGGTACACGGTTTGGTCAACACAGCGGCGACCGCGCTGTACGTGATGTCGTGGGTGGACCGTCGCCGCGGCCACCACCTCCGCGGGATCGCAGCCAGCGCGCTGGGCTACGCCATCACCGTCGGCGGCGCCTACCTCGGCGGGGCGCTGGTGTTCGAGTCCGGCATCGGGATCGACCAGTCGGGCGGACGACTGCGCACCAAAGAATGGACACCGGTACTGCCCGCGAGCTCGTTGAACGGCAAGCCGGTTCGCGTCGAGGTCGACGGAGTGGGCCTGGTGGTCTGCCAAACCAAGCCGGGCGAGGTGTCGGCGTTCGGTGAGTTCTGCCCGCACCTGGCCGCACCGATGGCCGACGGCTGGATCGATCGCGGCCGGCTGGTGTGCCCATGGCACGGGTCGCGGTTCGCGCTGGAGTCAGGTGAGGTGTTGCGCGGGCCGTCGGCAGCTCCGCTGCCCTGTTATGAGGCCCGGCTGGTCGACGGAATGGTGGAAGTGCGTGGCGACGGCCATGAAGGTCTCCCCGCGTCGGAAGGGATCGCAAAGTGAACGCTTACGAAGTGCTCAAAGAACACCACGTGGTGATCAAGGGGCTCGGCCGCAAGATCAGCGAAGCGCCGGTGAACAGCGAAGAGCGCCATGCGCTGTTCGACGAGTTGCTGATCGAGCTGGACATTCACTTCCGCATCGAGGACGACCTCTATTACCCGGCGCTGTCCGCGGCCACCAAGTTGATCGCGGTGGCTCACGCCGAGCATCGTCAGGTGATCGACCAACTTTCGGTGCTGTTGCGCACGCCGCAACGCGCACCCGGGTACGAAGACGAATGGAACTCCTTCAAGACCGTCCTCGAAGCGCACGCCGACGAAGAGGAACGCGACATGATCCCCGCTCCTCCCGAGGTGAAGCTCACCGACGCCGAACTCGAGGAACTGGGGGAGAAGATGGCCGCACGTATGGAGCAATACCGCGGATCTGCGGTGTACAAGCTCCGTACCAAGGGCAGGGCTGCGCTGGTCCGAAGCCTGTAGCGTCCCAGCCGATTACCGGCGGCCGATTCCGGCCATCATGATCGGGGTGAAGACGCGGATGTCCCCGCCGAGGCGCGCCGCGGCCGCATCGGCGTCCTCGGAGGAAATGAGCCCCGCATCGACGACGGCGTTCCGCAGGCTCTCGAAAGACAACCTGAAGAAGTCGAAACCCGGTGTGGCGGAATCGATTATCCGAGCGCGGCCGTCACCGCGGACCTCGGTGAGACCGGCGGCGGCCAGGTCGGCGACGACCTTGCGGCCGTAATGCGGTTCGAAGCCGGAGCGCTGCATGAAGGACAGGATCGCCTCGGTTACCCGGTCGAGTTCTGCGCCAGCCCCCTCGAAGCCGAAGGCTGTCCAGTCGTAGTCCTCGATGACCATCCACCCGCCGGGCCGGAGCGCCGCGGCCAGCCGGTCGATGATCTGCCGGCGGTCCGGCAGGTGCTCCAGCACCAGCCGGCAGTGCACCAAGTCGAACTCACCCCGGGGAAGCTCGTCGGTTCTGATGTCGAGGCGGCGGACGTCGATGGTGTCGCCGGCCAGCGGTTCGATGAAGCGGGTATCGATGTCGACGGCCACCACCGCGGCACCGCGGCCGCTCATCCATTCCAATAGCGAGCCGCCGCCGGCGCCGACCTCCAGGCACCGCCAGCCGGGGCAGATACCGAGCTCGTCCAGCAAGGCCTGGGTGCCGGGGTCCCACAGGTTCTCGATGCCGGCCAACCGGGTGCGTTCCTGTGCAAAGCCCTGGTCGTAGACGTAGTCCTGGGGCATGCCGGTAACGCTAGCCCCACAGGTTGCCGACCGCGAGTAGCGTCACGGTTCGTGAATGCCGCACCGCAGCGCATCGCGTCCCAAGCCGACATCACGTCGGAAATCAATGCCATCGCAGCCGAATACCAGCGCGGCGGCAGGGCAGCGACCCAGCCCCGCCTCGACTATCCGCCGTATCGCAGCAGTGTGCTGCGCCATCCCGAACGTGCCCTGCTGGCCGTCGACCCCGAGGTGGTCGAGCGCTGGGCCCCGTGCTTCGGCGAGCGGGATGTCGGGCCGCTCGATGCCGACCTCACGTCCGGCCAACCGGGCGAGCCGATCGGGGAGCGCTGCATCGTGGCCGGCCGGGTGCTCGACGGAGCCGGCCGGCCGGTGGCGGGCCAGCTGGTGGAGATCTGGCAGGCCAACGCCGCCGGCCGCTACCGCCACCCGGGCGACCAGCATCCCGCGCCGCTGGACCCCAACTTCACCGGCGTGGGCCGCTGCCTGACCGGTCCCGACGGCTCGTACCGATTTGTCACCATCAAGCCCGGCCCCTATCCGTGGCGCAACCATCACAACGCCTGGCGACCCGCGCACATTCACTTCTCGGTCTTCGGGACGGCGTTCACCCAGCGTCTGGTCACTCAGATGTATTTCCCGGGCGATCCGTTCCTGGGATTGGATCCGATCTTCCAGTCGATCATGGAACCCGTTGCCCGCCAACGGTTGCTAGCCAGCTTTGACCACGGTCTCACCGAGCCCGAGTACGCGACCGGTTACCGGTGGGACATCGTGGTGTCGGGCAGCTGCCGGACCTGGACCGAGGACCGCTAGCGATGGCTGAATTGGCCTGCACCCCAGGGCAAACCGTCGGGCCGTTCTTCGGCATCGCGTTGTCGTATCCCGGCGACAGCCAGCTGGTCGCCGACGAGCATCCCGGCGCTGTCAGGTTACACGGCACGGTCTACGACGGCGCCGGCGCCGGTGTGCCCGACGCCCTCCTCGAACTCTGGCAGGCCGACGGTGACGGTCGCATTCCTCGACAGGCCGGCTCGCTACGGCGGGCGGGCGCCGGGTCGGCTGAGTTCACCGGATTCGGCCGGGCCGCGACCGACGCGCACGGACGTTACCGGTTCACCACCGTGGCACCCGGCTCGGTCGACGGTCGGGTGCCGTTTTTCGCGATCGCCGTCTTCGCTCGGGGCCTGTTGCACCGGCTGTTCACCCGCGCCTACCTGCCCTCTCCTGAGGTGGATGCCGATCCGGTGCTGGCGCGCGTCGAGCCCCGACGGCGTGCCACGCTGCTGTGCGTCGACGAAAATTATTCGGGCCGTGTCGGATACCGTTTCGACATCCACCTGCAGGGCCCTTCCGAAACCGTGTTCTTGACGTACCGAGACGATATGCGATGACCAACCTGTTGTGGCCCGGCGACCAGCGGGCCGGCGAGCATCTGAGCGACGAGTCGCTGCTGCGGTCGATGGTGGCGGTGGAATCCGCCTGGCTGGGGGCACTGGCCGACGCCGGACTGGCGCCCATCGACCGGGCCGGGGCGGACCTGCGGCATCTGGTGGGCGAGCATGACTGCGAACTGCTCGCGGTCACCGCCGAGGACGGCGGGAACCCGGTCATCGGGTTGGTGTCGCTGCTACGAGATCGCGCGTTGCCGGCCGTGGCGCCGTGGATCCACCGCGGACTGACCAGCCAGGATGTCCTCGACACCGCCCTGATGCTGGGGGTGCGTTCGGTCGCCGACCATGTGACAAAGCAATTGGCGCAACAGATTACGACGCTGTCGGCGCTGGCCAGGGCGCATCGGGGCACACCGATGGTGGCCCGCACCCTGACTCAGCACGCGGCGCCCACCACGTTCGGTGCCAAGGCCGCGGTCTGGCTCAACGGTGTTGTCGACGCCTATCGGCGGCTCGGCGCGCTGGTCACCCCGGCTCAGTTCGGCGGCGCTGTCGGAACTTGGTCGGCCACGACCGAATTGGCCTCTCTGCTCACCGCCACGACGGAGCCGACGGAATTAGCGGAGCGTGTGGTACGCAGTGCCGCAACCACTTTGGGACTTCGGGTGCGGCTGCCGTGGCACACCACGCGGACGCCGGTCACTACCGCCGGTGACGCTCTGGTCGGGTGCACCGACTGCTGGGGCCGGATCGCCGCTGACGTCGTCACTTTGGTGCGCCCCGAGATCGCCGAACTGGGGGAGCCGGTCAGTGGACCGCGCGGCGGATCGTCGTCGATGCCGCACAAACGTAATCCGGTGCTGTCCATCCTGATCCGCCGGGCCGCCGCGGGCGCGCCGCAAATGGCCGCGACGCTGCACACCGCCGCGGCACTGGCCAACGACGAACGTCCCGATGGCTCCTGGCATGTCGAATGGGACACCCTGCGCACCCTGGCCAGGCGTACCGTGGTCGCAGGCTCCCAATGCGGCGAATTGCTCGCCGGACTTGACGTGCATACCGCGCAGATGGCCCAAAACCTCAGTGCGGCAGATGTTCTGGGGGAGCAGCGGACGATCGCCGAGTTGGCCGGAACGGAAGCCTCGGCTACCTACCTCGGAGCCGTCGACCGGTTGATCGACCAGAGCCTGCAGCGGGCCGAGCGGGCGTTGAGCGAATACTCGTGAGGCCGGCCCCGAGTCCCCCGGCGCACCGCCCAATTGGTGGTTCTTGCAGATGGTCGCCTCAATGCGCTGGCGATCAGGGTGGTCGGTACCCCCGAGTGTCGCGGAGTGCTGCCCAGGCTTTCGCGTGGGTCGGCACCGAGACTAGAACCTCCGGGCGAGTCGGGTTATCGGATTACCGCTCAGGTCGGACCTTTTGGGCGGGCGGGTGGTCCCGCCTCCCGTTCAGCCCGCCACCAGGAACCCTGGAGTTGTTGCCGACACGGGATTGGACGCGCGAAACGTGTTGCGTTGCCACACAATCTGCGTCATTTGCGAAAAAAGCATGGAAGAACGTCCCGATCTGGCGCGTGAAACCTTTCAGGTGGTGCTAGACCTCGTACAGCTTTCGGTAGGCTTCACGCGCACAAGTTCGCAATTGTTCATCATCTAAACCGCCCGCCCTCTCCCGTAACCCGGGATCCGCGGCGTAGTCATCGACATCGGCGAATAATCTGTCGAGTATGTTGAATTCCGTGCCAGGAACTTGATCTCCGTCGTTCTTGAATACCATAAAATACAATGATTGAAACTCTGGTGCTGTGATCTCACGATTGATGAATCTAACTATCAGGTCTCGATATTTTGCAATCATACGCTCAACCGATGCACTATCGCGAAACATCAATCGCCGCCCAACTTCCCCTCGTTCAGCACATATGCAGCTTGTTCATAATTTAATCTCCAGCCCGATATAAATCTTCCATCCGGAGTCTGAATGACGCACAATCCGGACTTCGGATTATAGTCTATTATAGCAGGCTGACCACGGTAGGTGCCCTGGATGTGCATGGTAGCAGGATCATTTAGTACGTGTTTCACAGCTCGGTCGGACGCGTCGAATCCGGCGCGCCAGCGGGAATCTGTCACGCCAAAATCTTTTGCATGATAATACTTGCGTTCCATTTGACCAAGGTCGGTCTGCAATGGGATTCGCGTCGCTTGCAGCGACGGCGGGCAAGCAATTGCGCCCGACCCTGGTTGTGCAATTGCACGCGGGGACAAGCAAATGGCGTCTAGGGATATGTACATATCGGATTGATAGTATGTACGCATGCGGAAACGGACGACGATCGAGATCGACGAGGACCTCCTGACGCGGGCCAAGCGCGCCCTGGGCTGCGCGACGACTCGGGCGACCGTCGAAGAGGCCCTGCGGAGAGCCGCCGCCGAAGCAGAACATGCGCAGGACGAGCGAGCGGCTCAGCAACGGCGTTACTTCACCCGGCTCGCCAGCCACGTCGACGAGAAGGTGCTCGGCTCGGAGGAGATGTGGCGCTAGCAAATTGGATCCTCGACAAGAGCGCGGCGGCGCGTGCGTCCGATCCCGTCATCGGCAGCCAGCTCGCGGCACTGGCCGGGCGGTTGTTCATCTGCCTCGTCGGGGAGCTCGAGCAGCTCTACTCCGCCCGCTCGGCCCGCCATTACGACCAGCTGCAGGCCGAGCTGAGCGCTAGCTTCGACATTGTGGCGGCGCCACCTGACATCCTGGAGCGAGCGATGGCGCTCCAGCGTGACCTCGCTCATCACCACGGAATGTGGCACCGCACCCCGATCCCGGTCCTGATGATTGCTGAGACGGCTGTCTATCACGGCCTCGGCGTGGTGCACGTTGACCGTGACTACGCGCGGATCGCCGAAGTCCGGCCACTGACCGTCCGCCGCCTCGGCTAGAGGCCGTCGAACGACGGTGGTGAGGTTTCGGCGCCGCCGTTGTCGTGCGATCGCAGGCTACGCCCCGCCGACTCGTGACTTTTGCCTCTACTGGTCATAGGTTCGGCGGTGATCGCATCAATAGTGACTGCAGACACTAAGGAGACGGCGATGACCGACAACGCCAACTGCGCCAAGTCCTGCCATGTCGATGTGTTGATCGAGGAGCGCGACGAGCGAACCCGGGCCAAGGCGCGACTGGTCTGGGGCGATCACACACTGGTCGGTGTCGGCTTGGCCCGACTCGACCCGGCCGACGAGCCGGTGGCCGAGATCGGCGACGAACTCGCGATCGCGCGGGCCTTGACGGATCTGGCGAACCAGCTGTTCGCGGTGACGTCGGCCGACATCCAGGCCAGCACGCACCAGCCGGTCACGGGTCTGCACCACTGAGTTGCCGGCGACTCACGTTCCGGAGCAACCGCCTCAGGGCCTGCTGACGGCGAGGTGCTCGAGGAACCAGTCGCGCGCCAGGGTCGCCGCACGTTCCAGTGTGCCCGGTTCTTCGAAGAGGTGAGTGGCGCCGGGAACCACCGCCAGTTCGCACACGGCCGGGATCGCCGCCTGAGCCTGCCGATTCAGTTCGAGGACCAGTTCGTCGCGGCCACCGACAATCAACAGGGTGGGCGTGTGTACGTCGCGGAGCGCATCGCCCGCCAGATCGGGCCGCCCGCCACGGGACACCACCGCCGCGACCTTGACCCCGGGATGTGCGGCGGCAACCAGAGCCGCGCCGGCCCCGGTGCTGGCCCCGAAAAAACCGACCGGCAGTGAAGCGGTGTCGGGCTGGCCGGCCAGCCAGCCGGTGACGTCGACCAGTCGCCGGGCGAGCAGGCCGATGTCAAAAACGTTGGCGCGGTGGCGTTCTTCCTCGGGCGTCAGCAAGTCGAGCAGCAGGGTGGCCAGCCCGGCCCGGTTGAGGACCTCGGCGACGTATCGATTGCGCGGGCTGTGTCGGCTGCTTCCGCTGCCGTGAGCGAAAACGACGACGCCGCCGGGGTGTTCGGGAATGGTCAGCCGCCCGGCCACCGATACCGGTCCGGCAGTCACCCGGACCTCCTCGTCGCGCGGCGGCGGGTCACCGGCTTCGCTGACGGCGCCGAATTCGGCGCGGGCGCGATGCAGCAGCGCCACCACCTCGTCGTCGGAGGTCTGGGTGAAGTTGCGGTATCCCTGGCCGACCGCGAAGTAGGGCACCGGTGTTTCCAGGCACACCACCTCGTCGGCGTACCCGGCAAAACGTTGGGCGATGTCCGTCGCTCCGATGGGAACGGCCAGAATCACCCGGCTCGCCCGCTGCGCACGGGCTACCTGGCAGGCGGCCTGCGCGGTGGCTCCGGTCGCGACGCCGTCGTCGACGATCACCGCGATGCGCCCGTCGAGCGCGACCGGGACGTGGTCGCCGCGGAAGCGTTCCGCTCGGCGTTGCAGTTCGGCCCGCTGGGTGGTCTCCACCGCGGCCATTTCCCGGTCGGTGAGGTGTGCCTCGCGCACCACGTCGTCGTTGATGACCCGCACATCGCCTTCCCCGATGGCGCCGAACGCGAGCTCGGAGTGCGCCGGCACGCCGAGCTTGCGCACTAGGAGCACGTCGAGGGGAGCGTGCAGCGCCCGGGCAACTTCGAAGGCCACCGGAACACCGCCTCGCGGCAGACCCAGCACCACCACGTGGTGACCTCGTAAGAATTCCAGACGGCGCGACAATTGCCGGCCGGCGTCGGCGCGATCCGCGAACTGCCTCATATTTTGAGTGTCCATTGCCTGACGGGTTGCCGGTACGGCCACAGGTCCCTAATTGTCGGGTTTCTTCCGCAGTCCTCGGCGCCGCAGCCGGCAGGTGGGATCGTTCGTCGTGGTCGGGCCCCGTCACGGTCCTCACCGCGCACATACGAAATTGGGGGATCCAGCGACTAACCAAAATGCGCTCGGATAGTCATGATGATTCACATGGCTGATGAGCAGATCTCCACCGTGTCCAACGTGGATGTTGTTGTGGTGGGCGCCGGCTTCGCCGGTCTGTACGCCGCGTACCGTCTGCGACTCGCGGGTCAATCGATGCGCATCTTCGAGGCGGGTGACGACCTCGGCGGCACCTGGTACTGGAACCGCTATCCGGGCGCGCGGGTCGACATCCCGAGTGTCGACTACATGTTCAGCTTCGACGCGGACTGGTCGAAAGACTGGCAGTGGTCGGAGAAGTACGCCACCCAGCCCGAGATCCTGCGCTATCTGAACCACGTCGCCGACAAGCACGACCTTCGTCGCGACATGCAGTTCAGAACCCGGGTCACGCGGGCGCATTGGGACGACACGTTGTCCGGCTACCGCGTGCGGACGGATCGCGGCGACGAGATCTTTGCCGCTACCTGGTGATGGCGACGGGCTGTCTGTCGGTACCCAAGGACCTCGACATCCCCGGTGTCGAAAACTTCACCGGCGAAGTGTATTTCACCAGTCGCTGGCCGCATGAGCCCGTCGACCTCACCGGTAAGCGCGTCGGTGTCGTCGGCACCGGGTCATCGGGAATCCAATCGATCCCGTTGATCGCGGCCCAGGCAGCGCAGCTGGTGGTCTTCCAGCGCACCCCCTGCTTTTCGATCCCCGCGCACAATGGGCCGATCGCCCCGGACAAACTCGCCCAGTTGGCCGACGATTCGGCCTACCGGCAGGCGGCGAAATACTCCTTCGGAGGAGTGCCGTTGGAGCGCACCATCACCCCGGCGTTCTCGGTGTCCGCCGACGAACGCCGGCAACGCTACGAACGCGCCTGGCAGCGCGGCGAGCTGTTGGAAGTACTGAACCTCTATACCGATGTCATGAGTAATCCATTGGCCAACAACGACTTTGCCGAGTTCATCCGAGGCAAGATTCGCGGTATCGTGCGTGACCCCACGACGGCCGAGGCACTGTGCCCCACGACCTATCCCATCGGCGCGAAACGGCTCTGCCTGGACACCAACTACTACGCCACGTTCAACCTGCCCCAGGTGCGGTTGGTGAACCTGCAAGACCAGCCGTTGGTAAGCGTCACTGAGACCGGAATCGCCACGGCCGGTGAAGCTTTCGAATTCGACGCGATCGTGTTCGCCACCGGATTCGACGCAATAACGGGCGCGGTGACGGCGGTCGACATCCTCGGCCGGGACGGACTCGCACTAAAGGACAAATGGCGCCACGGTCCCTCCACTTACCTCGGCCTGATGACCGAGCGGTTCCCCAACCTCTTTCTCATCGCGGGCCCGCACAGCCCCTCGGTGCTGTCGAACATGGCCGTGTCGATCGAGCAACACCTCGATTTCGTCGCTGACGCTGTGACGTATCTGCGTGCCCACGGCTTCGACCAGATCGAACCCACCGAGCTCGCCGAGGCCGGCTGGATGCGACACGTCGACGATGCGGCATCGATAACCCTTTTCCCGCAAGCCAATTCGTGGTATGTCGGAGCCAACATACCCGGCAAGCCGCGCACCTTCATGGCCTATGCCGCCGGCGTCGACTTCTACCGGGTGGCGTGCGAGGAGGTGGTGGCCCGCGACTACCTGGGGTTCAGGTTATCCGGGCCTGACGGTGCGCACTGCAACGACGGGGTGATTCGCCGCCTGCAACCCGACGTGCAGATGGTCCTCGAGCAGCTGGCGCTGCTGGGCCTGCCGCCTATGGAGTCATTGCCACCCGAACAGGCGCGCGCGCTGATGAACGACATGAACATGGCACGTCCAACGGGTCCGGACGTCGGCGAAATCGTGGACGGATCCCTGCCCGGTGCTGCCGGCGATTTGGCCTACCGCCTGTATCGGCCGGCGAGTCCGGGGCCGCACTCGCTTGTCGTCTACTTCCATGGCGGCGGTTGGGTTCTCGGCGACCAGACTTCCGATGATCCGCTGTGCCGTGATCTCTGCGTGCGCGGCGACACACTCATCGTCTCGGTGAACTACCGGCACGCGCCCGAGCACCGCTTCCCCGCCGCGCTGGACGACGGCTGGGCGGCCGTGCGATGGGTTGCCGAGCATGCCGAGGAGTTCGGCGGCATCCCGGGACGACTGGCGGTGTGCGGGTGGAGCGCCGGTGCCGGCATCGCCGCCGCGGTCTGCCAGTTGGCCAAGGACACGGGCCGGCCGACGATTGTCGGCCAAGCGTTGATCACGCCGGTCGTGGATACCGATCAGGCCCGACGCTCATATGTCGACAATGCCGATGGCTACGGGCTTACCGCCCCGTTGATGCGTTGGTTCTTCGACCACTATGCCGATCCGGGCCTACGGGATGACCCGAGGATCGCCCCGCTGCGTGCGCCGGATCTGTCGGGCCTGCCACCGGCGATCGTCGTGTCGGCAGAGTTCGACCCGCTGCGCGATGAAGGCGACGCGTACGCCGAAGCGCTTGCGGCGGCAGGGGTTCCCACTCGGCGTGTGCGGGCCCGAGGACACACGCACCTGTCGTTGTCCATGGTGGATGTGGTGGTCTCCGGAGCTCCGATTCGTGCCCAGATCGCCGACGCGTTACGGGGGTTCTTCGCGACCGACGCCGCGACGACGGCACCGGCTCAGACGGCGAGCTGACTAGCCGGCGCCCGCCGCGATCACCTGGTCCACCTCGCGGGCACGGTCGGCCATCTCGGCGTGTGCCTTGTCCAGCGCGTCGGCCTGATCCTCATCGGCCTTCATCAGCGCTTCGATGTTGAAGCCGGCCATGTCGAGCACACCCATGTCCCGGAAGGCCTGCTGCACCTTGTCGCCCCACAGCCCAATGTCCTTGACTATCGGCACGATTCGGCTGAACAGGTGCGAGCGGAATTGGATCATCAGCGGCGACGTGTCAACCCACTCGGCGCACGTCTGGACGTCCATGCCGAGAGTCTCGAAAACCTCCTCGCCGCGGAACCGGTCGCGCATCAGGTAGCAGGCGTCCACGACGAACTCTTCGCGCTCGCCTCGCTCGGCCTCGGTCAGCGCGGAGTAGTAGTCCTTCAGCGAGATCCGTCCGAAGGCGACATGCCGTGCCTCGTCCTGCATGACGTAGGCCAGCAACTGCTTGGCCAGCGAGTCCGGCGCCGCCATGTCACGCAGCACCCCGAACGCGGCGAGCGCGAGCCCTTCGATCAAGACCTGCATCCCGAGGTAGGGCATGTCCCAGCGAGAGTCGCGCAGGGTGTCCTCCAGCAGCGCGGTCAGGTGCTTGTTGATCGGGTAGACCAGGTCTACCTTGTCCTGCAGGAACCGCGAGAAGGCCTCGACGTGCCGGGCCTCGTCCATGGTCTGGGTGGCCGCATAGAACTTTGCGTCCAGGTCCGGGACGACCTCGACGATCTTGGCGGCGCACACCATCGCGCCCTGCTCGCCGTGCAAGAACTGCGAGAACTGCCACGCCTGGAAGTGGTGGCGCATCTCGGCGCGACGTGCGTCGTCTGCGGCGTCCCACATCGGGCTGCCGAACAGCGGATGGAACTCGTCGGGCAGTCCCACTGGGTTGTGCGGGTCGACGTCTTGCGCCCAGTCGATGCGCGACTGGGCATCCCACTGCTTGTCCTTTCCCTTCTGGTACAGGGAAAGCAGCCGGGCCCGTCCTTCGTCGTACTCCCAGGTGAAGCGTGCGTCGCCGACGCTGGGGACCTCCCAGGAGTACGGCGCGGGCACGTCTGTGTACTTGTCTCTCGTGCTCATGAGTTTGCCGCCTTTCCGGCCCGGCGTGACCAGTGGTCATATGACGAGTATCACATTGCACCTGCGTTCGGCGGTGCGTCAAGCCTGCCGGGCGGTTTAACGGACCGCGGCCGGCGCCCGCTACGAACTCTGCCCGGCCAGCCTTTCGGTCGCGGCATATCGAAGCAGCGCGCCCACACCGTCGGCGGGCGTCAGCCGGTCGTCGGCGCGCACCAGCGACGCGTCAACCGCGATCGCGGCAAACGGCAATGCTTCGTCCGCCCGAACCACCCGTGCCACCGGCTCACCCAGTTCGGACAACGCGTCGGCATCGGGAGCGACCGTCGTCCGCGCCGCGCCGGTGACCACCGTGGTGTCGCCAAGCTCGCCGATGATCAGGGTGTCGACGTCGCCGTCACGCAGCGCCGCGCACACCGCGGCCACCCCTTCGGCGGCCAGCCCCGAACCACGTCCCAGCTGCGCCTGGAAACGCTCCGCGACCTCGGTCAGCTCGGCGGATCGCCGGCGGGCGAACTCCGCTGCCGTCAAGTCGCGGATCTCGTCCTCGCTGATGCCGCTGGTGCGGGCTCCGGCATGCAATTGCGACACCCGCCGCGCCACCCGCTGCGGCAATGCCGAAACCAGGTCGGAGCGCGAACGGACCTCGCCGCAGACGAACACCACCTCGGGGTCGGTTTCGTCGACGAGCCGGGTGAGGTGGTCGGCGACGGCGCGGCAGTTCATCCGGATGGCTTCCTCGGTCGTGTGCTGCAGATCTCCGTAGCCGTTCCAGCCCGCCGTGACCGGCTTGTGGACCGGGTAGCCGCCGCCGTCGATGCTGGTGGAACTGAAGGTGTCGCCGCGGTACAGCCGGACGTCGGCCCCGGTGTGGTCCACTGCAGCGAAAACATATGTGGGCCGCAGCATTTCGCGGTCGATCAACGGCACCAGATAGGGGTAATCGGACAGCCGGACCACGGTCATCGGGGGCGGGCTGAGGAGTTGCTCGTTGACCAGCACCTGGTCGCTGGTCGCGATGACCGCGCGGCCGCGACGGCCCACGGCCGGTCGATGGTGCAGCACCGCGTCTTCGAGCTTGCCGACGAGTTCCGCGGCTGCCCGCAGCTCCTCGAGATGCCGACGGATATCCCGCCATTTCGCCTCGAGTTGCCCGGCGGCATCGGCGGTGTCGTGGGAATCGTCGAAATACACCGAGGCAACCGGACCTTCGGCCGTTACCAGCCATCGGAGGCGTTCTGATCGCATGCCCACCTTCTTCGTTATGTCGTCGTGATACCTACCCGCGGTTTGCCTATGCGGCGATCAGTCTTGGTACAGAGCCGCTATCTGGTCGGCGGACTTGCCGACGACCACCTTGCGGCGCAGCTTCATGCTCGGCGTCAGGTCACCGGATTCGATGGAGAGCTCGCGATCGAGGATGGTGAATTTCTTGATCTGCTCCCAGCGATTCAGTTCCGCGTTGAGCATGTCGATGTATCCCGCGATCAGGGTGCGCGTCCGATCGTCGCCGGCGATTTCGGCGAATGATCGGCCGGCCAACCCGTGTTTGGCCGCCCAATCGGTGATCGCCTCGCGGTCCAGGCTGACCAGTGCCACGCAGTAGGGCTTGGCTTCGCCGATGACGATGAGTTCGCCCACATACGGACACAGACCCTTGAACCGCACTTCGATCGCCGAAGGTGCCACGTATTTGCCCTGGGAGGTCTTGAACATGTCCTTCTTGCGGTCGGTGATCCGCAAGTAGCCGTCGGCGTCGACCTCACCGATGTCGCCGGTGTGGAACCACCCGTCCTGGTCGAGTGCCTCGGCGGTCGCCTCGGGAAGATCGTGGTAGGAGGTCATCAAACCCGGTCCCCTGAGCAGGATTTCGCCGTCACCGGCGATCCTGACCTCGGTAGCGGGGAACGGCCAGCCGACCGTGCCGAACCGATATGCGTGCGGGCGGTTGATGAACGACGCGGCAGCGGTCTCGGTCAGCCCGTATCCCTCGAGCACGGTGATGCCGATCGCGTCGAACCACTGCGCGACGTTGCGGTCCAGGGCGGCGGCCGCGGACACAAAAAACCGGATCCGGCCGCCGAAGCGCTCACGGATGGTGGCGAACACCAGCCGGTCGGCCAGCTTGTATGCCAATAGGGCGGCTCGCGACGGTTTGCGGCCCGCTTGCCTGGCCGCCGAGACCTTCAACCCGACCCCCATCGACCACCCGAAAACCGTTCTCTTGAACCGGCTTTGCTCGGCCACCAGTTGCTCGATGCGGGCATGGGCCTTTTCGAAGATCCGGGGTGCGGCGCCCATGACGGTGGGATGCAGCACGGCGAGATTGTCGACGATCTTTTCGACGCGCCCGTCGATGGCGGTGGTGAAGCCGATCGATAGCGGCAGCGCCAGCATCACCTTGCCGAAGGCGTGGGCCAGCGGCAGCCACAGGAAGTTCAGGTCGTCGGGGCCCAGCACGTTGAGGGCGTCGATGGCCGCGGCGGTGTATGTCCAGGCCCCGTGGGTCAGCCGCACCCCCTTGGGCCGCCCGGTGGTGCCCGAGGTGTAGATCAGGCTGGCAAGCTGGTCGGAACCGACGGCCGCCACCCGCTCCTCGACGGCGTTGGGGGAGTCGGCCAGCAGTTGCTTACCCAGCTGCTCCAGGTCGGCGAAGGTGATCACCCAGTCGCCGTCACCGTTGCCGTCGATGATCACGACCTTGCTCACCGCAGGCAGTTCGGCGCGATGCGCGAGCAACTTGTCGACCTGTTTCTGGTCCTCGGCGACCACGATCCGGCTGCCGGAGTTGGCGACGATGTAGGCGACGTCGGGGGCGATGGTCGTCGGGTAGACGGTGGTGGTCGCGGCGCCGGCACACATCACCGCGAAGTCGGTGAGCACCCACTCGTATCGCGTCGAGCTGGCAAGCGCTACCCGGTCCTCGGCGGCGATCCCGAGCGAGATCAGCCCCGCGGCGAGGTGGCGCACCCGCTCACCGACCTGCTCCCAGGTGACGCTCTCCCAGCCGTGATTGTGTGGATAGCGGAAGGCCTCCGCGTGGGGGGTGGCGGCCACCCGGTCGAGGAACATCCTCGCCACCGACGGCGGCCGGCTCTCGATCTTGGAGAAATCGGGCCTCTCCAGCGAGGCGAGTGCGGTGTTCATGACGAAAATCCCTTCTCGCCCAAAGGAATCAACTCTGATTGGTTAGCGAAGTGGTGCATGACGATCTCTTCTGTTGCGCCTTGAATACATCCGATGCTGGTGCGGTTGCCCGGGCAGGTATAGGGACCAAAGTCATCCAGCCGGCGGCAATCGTCCCTTCAGCAGTCAGCGGCCCGGGTTCAGGCCGCGATGCTCACCTGAATGGACAGGCATTCGCCGATGGCATAGGCCGTCGGCCAGTCGCCGGTACGCACCGCGCACGCCAGGTCGTCGACCAACGACGTTTGGACGCCCAATTCCGACAGCCAGCCGGCCACCGTGGCCGTGATCTCGTTCGCGGTTACCCGGGCAGTACGTCCGTCGTGCAGGCGGTCGGTCACCTGGTAGATCGTCGTGACCTTGTGATGCCGCCAGATCGCTGCGTTCATCATGGTCTCCCGGTTCTCCCGAGTTGGTCAGCTCGTCACCATCGATCTGACCACCGGCGCCTCCCCGGTCCTAGAGGCCAAGAGCACCGTTGCCGGTGTGCTTTGGTCGGTGTCCGGACCCGCCGAAGTCCCCGGCGGAAGGGACTTTCGGCCCAGGCCGTCGCCGGACCGGGCGAGTAGCGTTCTTCGATGTTGAGATGTTGGGGATGTCGGGAATGTTGGCCATGTCGTGTAACCGAGAAATGAGCGAGATGACTGCTCTAGCAACCGATTACCGCGCAGCTACGCCGGCCGCGTTGGTGGGCGGGCCGCGGTGAGACCGGTCCGGGCGCAGGATCTGGCAGCGGTGGAGGTGTTCGCCGACATCGCGACGGAGCAGCTCACAGCGTTGGCTGAGCACCTGAAGCCGTTGCATGCGGGGGCGGGCAAGGTTTTGATGCGCCAGGGTGACCGGGCGGAGTCGTTTGCCATCATCACCGACGGCCGGGTGGAGGTCAGCCACGTCGACCGGGACGGCCAGATATCGGTGACCGAGCTGTCGGCGGGGCTGATCGTCGGCGAAATCGCGTTGTTGCGGCACACGATGAGGACGGCGACGGTGATCGCCAAAGACGACGTGAACGGCTATCTGGGATACAACGACGCCTTCGAGGCCATGCTGGCCATCCCGGCGGTCGCCGAGCGAATGGTCCGCACCGCGCGACAACGGTTGGCGGCCTACATCGCCCCGATCCCGGTGTCCGTCGAAGACCATCCCGATCTGCTGTTGCGCCCGGTCCTGCCCGGCGATGCCGAACGGTTCCAGAGCAGCGGGACGTTCTCCCGAGAAACCCTGTATCGGCGCTTCATGTCGTCATACCAGCTCAACGATGCGCGGCTGGCCTACCTGTTCGAGGTCGACTATGTCGATCATTTCGTCTGGATCATGACCAATGGCGCCGACGGGCCGGTGGTCGCGGTCGGCCGGTTCGTTCGGGACCAGGACGACCCCGGCCTGGCCGAGGTCGCGCTCACCGTCGGCGACGCGTATCAGCGCCGGGGGCTCGGGACGATGCTGCTGACCGCCCTGGCGATCGCGGCACGCACCGACGGGATCGACCGCTTCTGTGCCCAGGTGCTAGCCGACAACGAAGCCGTTCATGCGTTGGTGCGCAAGCTGCATCCCTGTTGGGAGCGGGAGGATCCCGGTGTGGTCACCACGACGGTGCAGATCCCAGCCCTGCGGGACCTGCCCCTCGATGAGGTCCTGCGCAAGCAGATCCTGAATGTGGCCTACCAGGTGATCCACGCATTCGACTAAGGCGGGAATAACGCCCCTGCCATCTAGGGCCTTTGCGCCCTACCCGACGGCGCGGTGGCTGCGCAGCATGGACCTGTCCGGCTTCGGTATCGGAAGGAGTTGGTCGATGAAAACACTCATCGTGTGCGTGTCGACGTCGCACGGCAACACCCGCCGCGTCGCCGACCGGATGGCTGAGGTGTTGCGCGCGAAGGTCGTCGAACCCGAGCAGGTCGATCCGCACACACTCGGCGACTACGATCTCGTCGGCTTCGGATCAGGCATCTACTTCATGGCGGTGCACCCGAGGTTACGGAGCCTTTTGCGTCGCCTGCCCCAGGTCGACGGCGTTGCGGCGTTCACCTTCTTCACCAGCGGCGCCCGCGAGATCCCGCTGACGAGTTATCACAAGCCGATGGGAAAACAGCTTGCTGCCAAGGGTTTTGAGGTGATCGGATTGTTCTCCTGCCGGGGGCTGGACACCGTGGGTCCGTTCGGGTACATCGGCGGGATCAACAAGGGCCGGCCAGACCACCACGACCTGGATCGGGCCGCGGCCTTCGCGGAACGGATTCGCGAACGGGTCGCGGGGTCCAGAGCGGCGTCCTGACAGATGGCTGGCGAGGAGCGCGACGTCCTGGCGCTGGTGCGCGGCCTGGTCACCGAGGTCCGCCCGCATGCCTTGCCGCCCTCGGTGACCCTCGACAGCACTTTCGACGACCTCGGTATCGGCAGCCTGGAACTGGCCGAACTGCTGTTGCGGGTCCAGGGCAAGTACGGGGTGGCGCTGCCGTCGGACCTGCTGGCCCACGCGGAGACACCGCGTGACCTGGTGGTGGCGGTCGCTCACGGCCGTCCCGACCTGGCCCCGGAGCGCGGCGCCATGGTGTCTCTGCCCACCACAGAACCGGGAGGGCTGGCGCCCGAAGCTGCGTCGACCCTCAACGATGTCCTCGACTGGCACGTCGGCGCGACCCCGCAGCGTATGCACATCCGGCTGCTCGACGATTCCGGCGCCGGCACTGACCTGACGTATGCGACGCTGCACCGGGAAGCGGCCGCCGTCGCGGCCGGGTTGATCGCACACGACGTCATGCCGGGCGAGACGGTCGCTATCATGTTGCCCACCTGCCGGGCCTACTTCACCACGTTCGCCGGGGTGGTGCTCGCCGGCGCGGTGCCCGTTCCCGTCTACCCGCCGGCGCGGCCGTCCCAGTTGGCCGATCATCTGCGCCGCACCACCGGCATCCTCACCAACGCCGGGACCACGCTGCTGGTCACCGTCCCGGAGGCGGTGACCCTCGGGCACCTGTTGCGCTCCAACGTCGAAAGCCTGCGTCATGTCGTCGTACCCGAAACCCTCACGGGCGCAGGCGAAGACCCAGGGCCGGGCCGGCCCGCACTGCCAAGGCCGAGAACCGACGATCTCGCCCTGGTGCAGTACACCTCGGGCAGCACCGGCCAGCCCAAAGGAGTCGCGCTGGCGCACCGCAACCTGCTTGCCAACATCCGGGCCATGGGCCAGGCCGCCGGGGCGTCGGGGACGGACACGTTCGTCAGCTGGCTGCCGCTCTACCACGACATGGGTTTGATCGGCGCGTGGTTGGGGTGCATGTATTTCGGTGTCCCGCTGGTGGTCATGAGTCCCCAGGCGTTCCTCATCCGTCCGTCCCGATGGCTGTGGGCCATCCACACAAACCGGGCGACCATGTCGGCCGGCCCCAACTTTGCCTACGAGCTGTGCCTGGCCAAGGTCCGCGACGACGAGATCGAGGGACTCGACCTGAGCTCGTGGCGCTTGGCCTACAACGGCGCCGAGCCGGTGAGCCCCACGACGATCGAGCGGTTCGCCGACCGCTTCGCCGCGTACGGCTTCCGGCGAGACGCGATGACCCCGGTGTACGGCCTGGCCGAATCCTCGGTGGGCCTGGCCTTCCCGCCGCTGGGCCGCGGTCCGCTGATCGACCGGATCCGCCGCGACGAGTTCGTGCGTTCCGGACGGGCCGAGCCGGCCGGGCCCGGCGAGCGTGACGCCCTGCGCTTCGTGGCCTGCGGCCAGCCGCTGCCCGGCCACGAAATCCGCATCGTCGACACCGCCGGCACCGAACTGGGCGATCGCCGCGAAGGACGCATCGAGTTCCGTGGTCCGTCGGCGACCGCCGGATATTTCAACAACCCGACGCCCACCCGTTCGCTGTTCCACGGCGACTGGCTCGATACCGGCGACCTGGGCTACATGGCTGACGCCGACCTCTACGTCACCGGCCGGGTCAAGGATCTGATCATCCGGGCCGGCCGTAACCTGCATCCGGCCGAGCTGGAAGAGGCCGTCGGCAACCTCACCGGGGTCCGTAAGGGTTGTGTGGCGGTGTTCGCCTCCGCCGATCGGTCGGGAGGCGCCGAACGACTGGTCGTGGTGGCCGAGACCCGGCTGACCGAGGACGCCGCCCGCGCCGCGCTGCGCTCTGAAATAGCTTCCACCACAGTTGATTTGCTAGGCGTACCGCCGGACGACGTGGTGCTGGCGCCGCCGCGCGCGGTGTTGAAGACCTCGAGCGGCAAGATCCGGCGGGCCGCCAGCCGGCAACTCTACGAGGCGGGAAGAATCGGCGCCCGGCCACATGCGGTGTGGTGGGAGTTGGTGCGGCTGCGGCTGCGCGGCGCGGCCCCGTCGATGCGCCGCACCGGCCGCGCGGCGTACGCCGTCGCGTTCGCCGCCTACACCTGGGCGGTGTACCTGGTCCTGGGGCTGGTGTTGGTGGTTTTGCTGATGCTGTTGCCGCGGGAGCGATGGCGCTGGTGGGCGGTCCGGCGATCGATCCGGCTGCTGGCCCGCCTTACCGGAACGGCCATCACCGTGCACGGCCGCGATCACCTGCCGGCCCAGACCTGCATCGCGGTGGCCAACCATCCGAGCTGGATCGACGGAATCGTGCTCGCCTCGGTGCTGCCGCCGTCGTTCCACTTCGTCGTCGCCGAGCAGTTGCAGCAGGGGCTCTACGGATTTGCGCTGCGGCGGCTGGGCACGACGTTCGTCGAACGTCACCGGCGGGAGCAGGGTGTGGCCGACACCGACCAGCTCGTCGGGTGTGCCCGAGCGGGGCAGTCGCTGGTCATCTTCCCCGAAGGCCGGCTGGCCCGCGCCCCGGGTTTGCGGCCGTTCCACATCGGCGCATTCGTCGTCGCGGCCGAGGCCGGGGTGCCGGCCCTTCCGATCGCCATCCGGGGGACCCGGTCGGTCATGAGACCAGGCCACCACTTCCCGCGCCGCGGCGCGGTCGACGTCGTCATCGGAACACCGATCCGGCCGGCGGGCCCGGACTGGGATGCCGCGGTTGACGTGCAACGCAAGGCCCGCGAGGCGGTGCTGCGGATGTCGGGTGAGCCGGACGTCGAATGACCCGGCTGTCAGGGGGATCACCGTGCCGGAGAAGACAATCCGAAGCAAAACCCGCAATGCGGGTTGATGGTGCTGCGGTTCAGCTCACCGTGTTTTGCTGGCCGCCTGGCCGCCTGGCCGCCTGGCCGCCTGGCCGGCGCTTCGCACCACGCTTGCCGACGCTGATGAAGTTACGATTGTCGAGTCACCGGCACGAGTGACTAAAGTCCTTTCCTGGTATGAGGATTTGTCCCATCCGGTGACCTTCGGCGGGACGTAAGACCCTAACGCACCACATCGTGGGCTGTTAGCTTTGCCGCCATGGCAACATCGGCCGGTGATGACGTCCGGGATCGCCCGGGTCCGCGGCAGCTGAACCCACCCGGCATCGGCGGGTTAGGCAACGTGGTCAAACCGTTCCTGCACACCGGCCGGTACTTCGCCCAGTCATGGCGCGACTATCTCGACCACACTCCCGACGAGCTGCCGATCGCCCGACCCACCATTGCGTTGGCGGCCCAGGCATTTCGTGACGAGATCGTCCTGATGGGCCTGAAGGCGCGCCGCCCGGTCAGCGCTGGGCACGTGTTCGAGCGAATCCGAGACGAAGTGGCCGCCGGCGTGGAGTTCTACGGCAACCGGGAATGGCTGGCGTGGCCCCGAGGATTCTTTGGTGATCCGCCGCCGCTCCCAGACGTCACGGTCCGCAAGGTCAAGAACCGGCGCCGCACCTTTTATCGCCTGCACTTCGACAGCGGCTATGCGCCGCACGCGGGCGAACCGGGCGCCGAACGATGGCTGGGATACACCGCGAACAACCGCGAATACGCATTGTTGCTGCGCCATCCCGAACCGCGCCCCTGGCTGGTATGTGTACACGGGACCGAAATGGGGCGCGCCCCACTGGATCTGGCGCTGTTTCGGTCCTGGAAACTGCACGACGAGCTCGGCCTGAACATCGTCATGCCGGTCCTTCCCATGCACGGCCCGCGGGCGCGCGGCCTGCCGAAGGGCGCGGTGTTTCCCGGCGAGGACGTGCTCGACAACGTCCACGCGACGGCTCAGGGCGTGTGGGACATCCGGAGGCTGCTGTCCTGGATACGGTTGCAGGAGCCGGAATCACTGATCGGGCTGAACGGTCTATCGCTGGGCGGCTACATTGCGTCGTTGGTTGCCAGCCTCGAAGAGGACCTCACCTGCGCAATCCTCGGAGTACCGGTCGCTGATCTGGTCGAGTTGCTCGGCCACCACTCCGGTCTGCGCCATGACGACCCGCGCCGCGACACGGTGAAGATGGCCGAACCCATCGGCCGAATGATTTCACCTCTTTCGCTTACCCCGCTGGTGCCCATGGCAGGCCGGTTCATCTACGCCGGTGTCGCCGACCAGCTTGTCCATCCGCGCGAGCAGGTTACCCGGCTGTGGGAGCACTGGGGTAAGCCCGAAATCGTTTGGTACCCAGGTGGTCACACGGGATTCTTCCGGTCCCGGCCGGTGCAGCGGTTTGTCGAGGAGGCGCTGCGGCAATCAGGGCTCCTGGACCGGCCGACGGCACAGCGCGACCGCCCGGCCTAGTTGCGGAGGACGAGATGAATCCACTGGATCCGCTGGACGCGGCGATGATGACCGCGGAAATGTTATCCAACCCAATGCATGTCGGCGCTGTGCTGATCCTGTCACCACCGCCGGGTGCGGGTCCCGAATACGTCGACGAGCTGTATCGAGTAACGCAGGCGGGAAACGATCCGATCGACCCGCGGCTGCGGCGATACCCGCATCAGGGTGTGGACACCGGCGGCATCTGGGTCTGGCGTGACGCCGACGCCGTTGACATTGGGCAGCACTGTCAGCGGCGCACGACCTCCGGTGACGGTTCCGGATTCTGGCGGCTGATCGCCGAACTGGATGCCGAGCGCCTAGATCGGTCCCGCCCGATGTGGATGTCGTATCTGATCGATGGCCTCGAGGATGGCCGATTTGCCTTCTATATCAAGGTGCATCACACCGTCATCGACGGTGTGGCCGGGTTCAAGATGATCGCCGATGCGCTGAGCACCGATGCGGACCGGCGGTCGATGCCGCCCTTCTACGCAGAGCACCACCGGGAGCGCGCCACGGCGGCGACGTCGACTGGTCTGCTACCTCGTCTGGTGTCGCCGTTGCGGTCGCTGGTCGGGACGGCCGCGTCCGGGGTCGGGCTGGTGAATCATGTTGTCACCGGCGAGATATCGACGATACTCGACAGCTTGATCGGGCATACGACGGTGTTGCCGTTCGGAGCTCCCTATACGCGATTCAACGGTCGTCTCGGGCCCGAGCGAGCCGTTGCGGCGGGCAGCTGGCCGAAGACCCGCATTCAGGCGGTGCGACATGCCGCCCGGGTGACCGGCAACGACGTGGTGACCGCCATGGTGGCCGGTGCGCTACGCCGCTGGTTGCTCGACCGCGGCGAGTTGCCCAAGCAGTCGCTGGTGGCCGCCTGCCCGATCACGGTGCGTGGTCACGAGCACGCCGGGGCAGATGACGAGCACGGCAACATGTTCGGTCTTTGGTTGTGCCGCTTGGGTACCGACATCGATGACCCGGTGGCGCGGTTGGAACTCATCCACCGGTCGATGTCGGAAGGAAAACAGTGGGTGGGCAAGCGCGGAGCGGCGGCATCGTTGCTGACCGTCGCGGGAAGCATTGCCGCCACGGTAGTTTTTCCGCTGCTGCCGTTTTCGCCGAAGATCCGCACCGGATACAACGTCCCGATTTCACACGTTCCGGGTCCCCGTGCCGAAAGATATTGGAACGGCGCGCATGTCGACGAGATATATCCGGTGTCCACCGTCTACGACGGTCAGGCGCTCAACGTGACGACGTGCTCCTATGCCGACCACATCGGGTTCGGTTACGTCGCGGGCCTCGAAATCGTGCCCGATATCGAGACGTTGATCCCACTGACCGAGCAGTGTCTGACCGAACTGGAAACCGCTCTAGGCGTCGAGATCTGATCAGGCGGCGCGCGGCAGAACCTTAGCTGGGCGTCGATGGGGTCGCTGGCTCAGCCCAAATAGGTTTGGGAAAGCGCTTAGCGTGACCGACGAGAGTGAGGCCCGCGACCAGCGGGCGCTCAGGGCAATCACCCTCGATGCGCAGCAACGATACGCCGACGCCGAGTCTTCTGAACCCGACTTACGGGAAGTGCCAGACCTATCGTGGCAAGCATCGGGCAAACTTGGTCGCTGGTAGCCGCTGCCGGGTGGGTACTCCTCCTGACGGGTGTGTTCGAAGCCCTGAGGGATGGCCAGCATCGCCGAGTTCGGTGACCTCGTCGGCCGGTTCCCCGCCGAGTCTCGCCCAGCCGACAACTCGAATGTCATCTCGAACGACAAAGGGGTAGTGGGCCCCTCTGTCTGAGACACCACACCCCCTGACCGAATTGTGTCATGGCGCTTCGTGTTTGCCACGCTCCTCGGCTGATCCAGGCGCGGCATCCGATGGTGCGCCGGACATGGAATGAGCCGGTTCCGGGGAGCTGGATTCAGGAGCCGGCGTTGCCGCGGGGGCCGTTGTGGGTACCGCCGCGATACGGTGGATGCCCTTACGGTCGTAGATCCAGGTCAGCACGGCGCCGAACACCACACCGATCACCAGCCCGATCGCCGTCAGCGTCAGCGAGCGGCCCAGGCCGGCGTCAAGGCGGCCATCGAAGTACAGCAGCGCCCGGGTGCCGATGAAAACCTGACGCATCGGCTCGAAATTGGCCAGCCAGCTGAAGATCTTCGGCTCCGCCTCGAGCGGAATCGTGGCGCCGGTGGACGGCAGGCCCAGGAAGTTGAAGATGAACAGGGCGGTCAGAATGCCGAGCGTGCCCAATGCCGTGATGAGGCTGGTGGAGGCGACCCCCACGGTCAACATGATGAAGACACCGAAAAGCCACAGCGCCCACGGGTGGGGCACCGGCATCCCGAATGCCTTTGCCACCCACAGGTAGACCGCCGAGGAGAACAACGACACCACCGCCACCAACATCCACTTGAGCAGTAGCGTGCGGAACCAGGACACCCGGACCCGATCCGCCAACCGGTACATCGGTCCGAATTCGGCCGGCGAATAGCCGAGCATCGCCTCGACCAGCATGCTCACCACCAGGGCGCCGGTGACGCCGCCGATCAGCAACATCAGGGTGTAGAAGTAACTGGACAGTCCGATCCCGGTGCCGTCAGGCAATTCATTGCGCTGTTCGACCCGAACGTCGAGGGGATTGGCGAGCACCCATGCGGCACTGGCGCTCAGCTGGTCGCCACCGCCCGCAGCCGCCGCATCCGTGAGTTTCTTGCCGGCCTTGGTGTTGTAGTCGACCATCGCCTTTCTCAGCACACTTTCGGCGATGCCCGCGCCCATCGCGCTGGCCCGGGGGTTGGTTTCGATGGTGATGACCGGCTTGGTCAGCTCGCCCGGCTTCGACACGGTTTGCAACAACCCCAGCAGCTTGTCGGAGAAGTCCGGCGGTATCACCAGCGCGCCGTAGATCTTGCCGGTGTCGAACTGATGGTTCGCCTGCTCGGCGGTCAGCAGCCGGATGTCGAACTTATGCCCTTCCTCGAGTTTGGCTTTGAGTGCGTCGGTGATCTTTGCGCCCGCCTTGGCGCTTCCCGTGTCCTCGTTGACGATCGCGATCGGGAAGTTGTGGAAGTTTTTCTTCGGGTTCAAGCTGCTGCCGAAGAACAGCCACGACAGTCCCGCTAATACGGCGAGCGTGACGACGATCGGGGCCAACCAGAACCGTACGGTGCGCAACGGGTGCGGCAGCGGATACGGCGTGGTTTGACGCAAGAGTTGCTGATCGGACATGAGGGGCTCCTTCCTCGGCTAAGCGGGACCCGCATACGGGCTAGCTATCGGACGCGAAATCACGTGCGGCAGTTTCCGGAACTCAGGTGGCCAACCGGGAAGGCCGCCGGTTTTGCTTCGCGCGGGTCTGTTTGCGTGCCAGGGCGCGGGCCAGCAGCCGGGCGACGCCGAGTTCGATGCCGCGGGCGAGTTCGTCGACGTCGGGCGTGGCGTCGTAATCGGCGGTAATGCCGAACACCAGGGTGTCGACATAGGTGAGCATGCCGATGACCGTGCGCAGGTGCATCGCGATCGGCGGTACCGGCAGCAGCTCTTCCACCCGGCGGCCCAGGACCTGCAGCCGCTGGCGGGGGGCCGGCACATTGGTCGCCAGCGTGACCACGCTGCGCTGCGGCAGCCGCGCCAGTAGCCGAACCGTCCACGCGCTCAACACGAACGGCACGACGTTGGCCAGCGCGACAAAGGCGCTCGCCGCCTGGCGCTCGCCGCTGCCTTTCAGCCTGTCCAAGCGGGTGTGCACCGACCGTAACCGCTTCACCGGGTCTTCCTGCTCCACCGGTAACGACGGCAGCATCGCCGACACGCGAATATCGGTGCGGTCCATGGCATCCGGCGTGCGCACCGATACCGGGATCAGCGTACGTAGCGAGTTGCGCCGCGGCTTCTCACCGCGACGCAGCAGGACCGCCCGATAGCTATCGGTGATGGCGGCCAGTGCCACGTCGTTGAGTGTGACGCCGAAGACCTCGCACACCGTTTCGACATCTTTGAGCGACACTCGCGCCGCGCTGTAACGGCGCATGTTCGTCACCGAGCCGCGCAGCGACGAGTTTGCGGCGGGAGCGAGTAGGCCGGCAACGAATTCGGCAGCGCCTTTGGCGGTGTGCGCGGCCGCGCCGGTGGTGGCCACCGATGCGCGCCACAGTCCGCCGGCCCAGCTCAGTGGGTTGAGGCTGAGCCCGGCCGGGTTGCCGATCGACGTCGGCGGTTCTTTGGCGGCGCGGATGTCGGTCGCGAACGTCGCGGCCGGACCCGTATCGGCGATGTTGGCCAACATCCGCATGGCGGCAATCCCGTCGGCGATGCAATGGTGGATCTTGATCAGCGCCGCCCACCGCCGTTCCGGCAGGCCTTCGATGATCCAGCACTCCCACAAGGGGTGGTCGCGATCGAGCCGGCGCTCCATGAGATCGGCGATGGTCCGGAACAAGGCGGCATCGTCACCGGGCCGCGGCAATGCCGCCCACCGCACATGGTGGGTGATGTCGAAGTTGGCGTCGTCGACCCATTCCGGCGCCGCGAGTTCCAACGGATGCTTGTGTACCAACTGCGTCAACCGGGGGATGGTTCGCATCCGCTCCGACAGTGTCTCGACGAGTTCGTCTCGCCCGGGGCTGGGTCCGTCGATGACGGCCAGCGCGCCGATGGCCAGGCTTACGTGCCTGTCGGCGTCCTCTGCCTCCAGGAAACTGGCCTCCATGGTCGTCAGCTGTTCCACCGCCAGCCACCTCCGATCCCCATCGATCGGCATCACTATCCGCGGGACGGCACCGAGGGCAATAGTGCCGTTAGTCCCCAAGGACTAGTGCCGGACTTCCCAACCTGGTCGAATCATCGCCACTCGCTCCGGCGAACGGCGCGTTCAGTGGATCGGGACCGGTGACTCGTCCGCCACGTCGGACAACTCACGAGGCGCGATGCCCACGTACCTCATGATGCGATCCAGAACGATGTTGGACAGATCGCCGTCGTCGGCAACCCGGCCGAGGCCGCGCCGTCGCAGGAAAGTGTCCAGGCGCCGATCGGGCGACCAGCCGGCGTAGATGGTGTCGACGTAGCGTGAGCGCAAGAATTCCCAGGCGAGACCATCGACGTCGGAATCGGTCAATAATGGTGGTTCGCCACGCATAGCCGTCCTAATCCTTGCTGAGCCACGACCGCAGCCAAGTTACGTGGACCAAGTCATCATTTCGTCACACTCATGTTGCGGAATAGGGTCTAAAGTCACCTGTCCGGTATGTCGGCTTGTGCGCCAAGGACCATAGACCCTGGTGAACGACCCCTGGCGGGCCGCAGACTGGCGCTATGGCCAAGACGATGAAACGGATTGCCGGGGTGGGGGCCTCGCTGGCAGTGTTGTACGCCGCGCGCCGGTACTACCGCAACTGGGGTACCACCAAGCAGGAAGCCCGGATGCTGCTGCCCGGCGACAGCTTGGTCAGCGACCCGGCCACCCAAACGACCGAAGCGCTCAACATCGACGCCCCGGCCGCTGCCGTGTGGCCGTGGTTGGTGCAAATGGGTCAGGACCGCGGTGGCTTCTACGGTGGTGAAGGGCTGAAAAATCTAGCCGGGCTTGGCCACAACGACGCCGATCGAGTTCACCCGGAATGGCAACAGCTCGGGGTGGGCGATGTGGTGCGGCTGGCTCCCGAAGGCTGGATGGGCCTGCCCGACGGGGTGACTTTGCGTGTCGCCGAAATCGTGCCCGACAAATACCTCGTGCTCAATGCGACCCGACCGGACCTGCGCTGGAATGCGGTGTGGTCTTTTCACCTGCAGCCGCATTGGGAGGATCGCGTGCGGCTCCTCACCCGCGCCCGGATTGCGCTGCGCCGCCCCGGCGAAGTGTTCGCCCTGGAACTGGCCAGGCCGTTGATCTCGCTGGGCACCCGAGGACTGCTGCTCGGTGTCAAGCACCGGGTTGAGCGGCTGCCGCTGCCGCAACCCACCGCGCCCGGTTGCTGAGATTCGCTGCGGATACCCGGTGTGACAGCGCGATGTTGCGGGTCCGAGCACAGTGCCCGGGCCCGCAACGCTTGGCTAATTGGTCGCAACCTGGATGTGCTTTGCGGGCTTGGCGGGCTCCGAAACCCGAACGGAGACGGTCAGGATGCCCTCGTCGTAAGTGGCCTTGATGTCGTCCTCGTCGGCACCCCCCGGTAGTGAGACCGTGCGAACGAACGAGCCGTAGGAGAACTCCGACCGAGCCCGAAGTCCCCACTCGACGCGTCGACCGAGCTTCTCGCGTCGCCACGCGGGGCCATTGATCCGCGACCAGAAGGTCAAACGACCCTAGTGTCCGCCGCAGCGTCGGCTTACGTTCGGTAGTAGGCGAATCGAACTCGAGGAGAGGATGCGATGACCACCGCCCGCGACATCATCAACGCCGGCGTGACATGCATCGGTGAGCACGAGACGCTGACTGCCGCTGCCCAACACATGCGTGAGCGCGACGTCGGCGCGCTGCCAATCTGCGGAGACGCCGACCGGCTCCATGGAATCCTCACCGATCGTGACATCGTGATCAAAGGCATTGCGACGGGGCTCGATCCGAACACCTCTACCGCTGGTCAGCTGGTGCACGATCACATTCACCACGTCGGCGTCAACCCAACCATCCCGGCGACGCTCAACGTCATGGAAGAGCATCAGGTCCGCCGTCTTCCGGTCGTAGAAGAGCACCGCCTGGTGGGCATCGTCACCGCAGCGGACATCGCCCGGCACCTGCCCGAGCACTCCATCGCCCAGTTCGTCAAGGCGATCTGCGCGCCGATGGCCATCACCAGCTAGCGACGTCGGCGGCCCGGGCCTGGTCCGCCAGTTTCGGAGGTTATCGACGTGCACGACGAGATCCCACTGGGACGGATCGCCGGGTTTTCGGTGAAGGTCCACTGGAGCGTGCTGGTCATCCTGTGGTTGTTCACCTGGAGCCTGGCCACCACATTGCCCGGTACGGTCAAAGGTTATGCGCCCGTGGCATATTGGCTCGCCGGCGCGGGTGGAGCAGCGGTTCTGCTGGCGTCGCTGCTGGCCCATGAACTCGCGCACGCCATCGTCGCTCGCCGTTGCGGGGTACCCGTCGAGAACGTGACCCTGTGGCTGTTCGGCGGAGTGACCACGCTGGGCGGTGAAGCCAAGACACCCAGGGCCGCGTTCCGGATCGCGTTCGCCGGCCCGGCCACCAGCCTGGCGCTGTCCGCGACATTCGGCACCCTGGCCGTCGCGCTCACCGTCATACGGACCCCGTCGATCGCGATCAGCGTCGCCTGGTGGCTGGCGGGGGTCAATCTGCTGCTGGGTCTGTTCAATCTGTTGCCGGGCGCGCCGCTGGACGGCGGCCGGCTGGTCCGGGCCTATCTCTGGCGCCGTCACGGCGACATCGTGCGCGCCGGAATCGGGGCGGCGCGCGCCGGACGCGTCGTCGCGCTCGTCTTGATCGCGTTGGGCCTGGCCGAGTTTGTGGCCGGCGGCCTGGTCGGCGGCGTCTGGTTGGCCTTCATCGGCTGGTTCATCTTCGCCGCCGCTCGGGAGGAGGAAACCCGGATTTCGACCCGGCAGCTGTTCGCCGGCGTCACGGTCGCGGACGCGATGACCCCCCGGCCGCATACCGCGCCCGGGTGGATCACCGTCGAGGAATTCATCCAGCGTTATGTGCTCGGCGACCGCCACTCGGCCTACCCGGTTGCCGAGCAGGACGGATCGATCATGGGTTTGGTCACGCTACGGCAGTTGCGGGAGCTGCCACCCGCCCGCCGCGGCACCACCAGCGTGCGCGACATCGCCGTGCCACTGCAGGAGGTGCCGACCGCGGCACCCCGGGAGCCGCTGAGCGCGCTGCTCGAGCAGATGGCGCCGGCCGGCCCCCGTAGCCGCGCCCTGGTCGTCGACGCCGGCGCGGTGGTCGGCATCGTCACGGCCAGCGACATCGCGCGGCTTGTCGACGTCTACCGGCTCGCCCAGCCCCAGCCGGCCAGCCAGTGGGACCAGAAGTGACGAGAAGTAGTGCCGCGCAGGGGTATTCGACAGGGTGCCGGGATAAAGACAGAGGAGAACGGACATGAAACCGGTCGTTGTCGGGGTCGACGGTTCGCCGGCGGCGATCACGGCCGCCTTATGGGGTGCCGACGAGGCCCGCAGCGCAGCCGTGCCGCTACGCCTGATCTCGGTCATCAAGACCACGCATCCCTCCCCGGAAGACTACGAAGGTGACCTGCGGCATGCCGAAACGTCTTTGCTGACAGCGCAAGTCGCGGTGGCGGCCACTGGCAAGCAGGTCAAGGTCGAGACCGACACCCCTCGCGGCCCGGCCGCGGCGGTTCTCGTCGAGGCCTCCCGCGATGCCGAACTGGTCTGTGTCGGATCCACCGGGATGCGGCGCTACGCTCGCTCGATTCTGGGTTCGACGGCAACCGAGCTCGCCGAAAAAGCGCACTGCCCGGTCGCGGTGATCCGATCGGATGCGGATCAGCCGCCGCCGGATATCAACTGGATTGTGGTGCGCATGACCGACGCGCCTGACAACGACGCCGTCGTCGAGCAGGCGGCCCGGGAAGCGCTGCTGCGGCAAGCACCCATACTCGCGCTGGGCGGGCGGCCGGAGGAACTCACCGAAACCCCGGACGGCGACTTCGAACGCCGGGTGCACGATTGGCACCAGCGCCATCCCGACGTGCGGGTCTACCCGGTCACCACCCAAGCGGGCATCGCGCGCTTCCTGGCCGAGCACCGCGAGCGGGTACTGCTCGCCGTGATCGGAGCGGCCGAGGCCGGTCAGCTGGCGCGGCTGGTTGGCCCGTCGGGACATCCCGTTTTCCGGCACCCGGAATGCTCGGTGCTGGTGGTCCGCGACTGAGCTCGCGGGCCGATCTGGCTTGGCCGCACACGCCGGGCGCTGCGGGACAGGGGAATTACGGGCCTGGGCGGGCCCGATAACCCATGTGTTGCCGGCGGCGGGTGACGAGGTATCGGCGGCTGTCGCGCAACTCGTTGGCGCATATGGCCAGGAATACCAGGCCGTCGTCGCGCAGGCCGCCGCGTTTCACAACCAATTCGTCCAGGCGCTGGCCGGTGCGAGCAGCGTTTACGCGCAAGCGGACGCCGCCAACGCGGCCCTGCTGTTTCGGCCGTCGAACGCGCTAACGCAATCAGCGCCGATCCCGAGTCAACGCCGCCTACATCCAGCCCAGCTTCTCGGGGGCCATCGACCAACCCGTGTACACACCCGAGCAATTCTGGCCGTGGGACAAACTCACCTTCGGCCAATCAGTCGCCGAGGGTGTGACGCTGCTGAACAACGCGATCAATACGACATTGAGCAACCCGGAAAATAGCGCCCTCGTTTTCGGTTACTCGCAGAGCTCCACGGTGGCCACCAATGAAACAAGCGCTCTGATGGCGATGGGTTCGCCCGATCAAGACCGGCTGTCCTTCATGCTGATGGCTAACCCCAATAACCCCAACCGCGGGATCCTGGCGCGTCTGCCGGGCTTCTACATCCCCATTCTGGATGTGCCTTTCAACGGTGCGACACCACCGAATTCACCTTACCCGACAACCATTTACACGGCCCAATACGATGGCATCGGGAATGCCCCGCAGTACCCACTCAATGCCATGTCGACCCTCAACGGCTTCATGGGCCCGTTTTACATCCACGGCCAATATCCTGACTTCACGTCCCCACAGGTTGCTAACGCAGTTCGGTTGCCGACGTCTCCGGGCTATACCGGCAACACCGAGTACTACATGATCCTGACTCAGATCTGCCGCTGCTGCAGCCGATTCGTGACATCCCCTTTATCGGTCCTCCGATCGCCGACATATTCCAGCCCAATGTGCGGGTGCTCGTCGATTTGGGCTATTCGTCCTACGGGCCCGGGCTCAGCTATGCGGATATTCCGACTCCTGCCGCGTTTGTTATCGGTACCCAACCCCTTCACCGTCATTCCCTATCTGGCGTCAGGGACCGTGCAAGGACCCCAAGCCCGTCGGTGGATATTGGTTTGTTGCCACAGTCCTATACGCCGAACGCCTACCCGTATCTTCCGTCCATCAACCCGGGAGTGAATTTCTTCCTGGGTCAGCCGACGGTGACAGTGCTATCTGTGCTGGGTGGTGCGGTCGGGGACGTGCTGGAGCTGATTCCGCCGGCGTGAATTGACCAACCGACTTAATCGGGCGATTCGCGTGCCACGATCACCGGTACCTGTGCCAGCTGCGCGACCGCTTCCCCGACGGAGCCCACCGACATGCCGGCGAACCCGCCGCGGCCCCGGCTGCCGACGACCACCAGCTGGGCTTGTCCGGACTTGTCGACGAGCTGGCGCGCCGGCTGATCCTGCACGACGATCCGGGTTACCGCCACATCCGGATACTGTTCCTGCCAACCCGCCAAGCGCTCGGCCAGCACCTGTTCGGCCATCGATTGTGTTGCCGGCCAATCGATTCCGGGCCACTCCGAGATGTCGATATCGCTCCATGCATGCAGGCCCACCAACCCGACGCGCCGGCGTGTGGCCTCGTCGAATGCGAACGCGGTAGCCAGTTCGGAGGCCGACGAGCCGTCGATGCCCACCAGTACCGGCGCTTGACCGCGGTGCGCCGCCGACGGGTCGTCGTCGTGGACGATCACGACCGGACAGTGCGCGTAGCGCAACACGGCGGAGCTGACCGAGCCCAGCAGCCGGCCGGGCCATCGTCGGCCGCCCAGGCAACCCGTGACCACCATTTCCGCGTCTTTGGACAGGTCGACCAACGCGGGAACGGCAGCCGACCCCAGGATTTCGGTGTGTACGCCGGCGGGACCTCCACCCTGAGTCGCTTCGTCGACGACTTTGAGCGCCTCGTCGACCAGTCGGCGTCCACGATCCTGTTGCCATTGCGCCAGACCCGCCGGCATGGGCATCTTCAGCCGGGTCGACACTTCGGGGGACACTGCGTGCACCAATGTGAGTGGAATATTTCGTAGCTCGGCATCGCGGGCCGCCCACTGCACCGCCAGCCGGGCGGATGGTGACTCGTCGATGCCGACGACAATTCCCAGAGGTGCGTTGCGCGATGACATGACCCGACGCTATCGGCGGCCTCCCGGCCGGGTCAGAGCCGTTTGTCACCAGCGTGCGGGCATAAGTCCCGGACCTTCAGCGATCAGATGCTCGATGTGGCGGGTTTAGAGGCGATGATCGCCACGGCGGCCAACCGCTCCCGATGCTTGCGGAATGTGTTGCGCATCACCAGCACTCGCTTACGCGCGGCCGGTTGGGTGAGGACGTTCTTGGCAAAGCGCAGCGCACCGAACAGGCCTTCGTCGGCGATCAGCCGGCGCGGCTGCAACAGTGCCATCGGGGCGGTCGCGACGTGCTCGACAACCAGGCCGTGTCCGGCCAGCAGCTGGGACCATTCGGCAATGGTGAGCGGACGCGCGTTGACCTTGATCGCCCGTGCCAGCGACTGCCTGACCTCGGTGCTGACGTCGTCGGGCACGTCGTCGGGCGTCAGGGCCAGCTCGTGGATGGCGTAGCGGCCCCGCGGGCGCAGCACCCGCGCCGCTTCGGCGACGATCGCATGCTTGGCGGCATCCCCCTGCATGGTCAACATCGCCTCGCCGATCACCACATCGACGCTGGCGTCGGGTAATCCGGTATCGGAGGCGTCGGTGACCCGCACGTCGCCCGGGTTTCCGTGATCGTGTAGCACCCCGCGAACTAGGTTGGCGGCATCGGGGTCGCCTTCGGCGCCGACGTACGACCGCGGGTGCCGGACCAGTATTTCGGCGGCGGTCCGGCCCAGGCCCGGAGCCAGCTCGAGCACGTCGGCGTCACTGACGTCGGCGCGGGCCAGCAGGGTGCGGGTCAGCTCCACGCCACCAGGCCGTAGCACTCGTTTGCCCAGCCGGGCCAGCAGCCAGTGCCCCTGCAGATGATCCTCGTCGCGATTCGACTGGGGCAGTGGCCGCTCGCAGCCTTCTGGTTCGTCCGCCATCAGCTGCCTTGGGGCGCAGCGGGTTCCAAGGCCAGCGCCTGGCGCCGCTGATGCACGGTGAGATATCGCAAGCCCTCTGGGCCGGCAGTGAACTGCCGGCGCGAGCGTCGTGGCAGCCAGAGCAGTGCGCCCGGATGCAGGTTGATGGTGCCCTCCTCGGTGTTCAGCCGGCCGCTGCCAGACACTACATGGACCAAGACGTCGAGATCGGGTCCAGTATGCATGCCGATTCCGCCGTCGGGCGGCAGCGCGACGATGTTGGAGTCCAGATCACGCTCCCGGATCTCCAGTTTCCATGCTGCTCCGGTCACGTCGGCGTGGTCGGCGTAATCGTTGGTGTCGGCCAGGATCCGAGGCAGTGGCGTGGTGGTCAGCTTGCTGATCCGGATGCGCCACACCTCGGGACCTTTTTCGAGGTATTCCCAGCCGTGGCTGCCGGGGTGTTCGGTGTCGAACTCGGCGCGCAGATGCTTGGGGTCGTGGTTGTTGACCAGAACGAACGAACCGCCGGTGGGCAGTGCGGCGTAGCTGGCGAAAATCCTCGGATGCTTGTCTGGTTTACGTAGTTGTCTCACGTCAAGTTCGTTGTCGGCCATAGGTTTCCCATCATCCATAGTTTTTACAAATACATTTGTGTAAACTCTAGCGCATGACGTACGTGATCGGAAAGCCATGCATCGACGTGATGGACCGCGCCTGCGTGGAGGAGTGCCCGGTCGATTGCATCTACGAGGGCGGCCGCGCGCTCTATATCCACCCGGACGAATGTGTGGACTGCGGCGCCTGTGAACCGGTATGCCCGGTGGAGGCCATTTATTACGAGGACGACCTGCCGGCCGAGCTGCAACCCTGCCGGGCCGACAATGCGGCGTTCTTCACCGAAACCCGGCCGGGTCGGGACGAACCGCTGGGTTCGCCGGGCGGGGCTGCCAAGATTGGGCCCCTAGGGGTTGATACTCCCCTGGTGGCCGCCGAGCCCAGAGTCGACGATTCCGGAGGTGAGTAATATCGCCAGATCAGTCCAGGAGCCGACCGGACGCCGTCGCGCGGTGCTGCGGGTATTGCGGGCATCGCGCGTCCCGCTGAGCATCGTCGCCATTGCCGACGCGCTGGAAGTACATCCCAACACCGTGCGATTCCACCTCGACGCCCTGGTCGCCGACGGCCAGGTGCAGCGCGTCGAGTCCGGCCCGCGCGGTCCGGGACGGCCGCCGCAGATGTTCTCCGCGGTCCAGCAGATGGATCGCGGCGGCACCCGGCATTATCGGCTGCTCGCCGAGATCCTCTCCAACGGGCTTGCCGCCGAGCCTGATTCACGTACCAAGGCGCTCGCGGCCGGACGCGCCTGGGGGCAGCGGCTGCAGGCGCCGCCGGCGGGCAGCAGCGCCGAGAAGTCGATCGACCACCTGGTCGGGGTGCTCGATCAGCTGGGGTTCGCTCCCGAGCGCCGGATTTCCGACGGGAAACAACAGCTGGGCCTGCGCCACTGCCCATTTCTGGAACTCGCCGAAACCCGATCCGGCGTCGTCTGCCCGATCCACCTCGGGCTGATGCAGGGAGCTCTGGAAACATGGGCGGCACCGGTCAGTGTCGAGCGGCTGGACGCGTTCGCCGAACCGGACCTGTGTCTGGCCCACCTCTCGCTGAAAGGAGCCGCCAGGTGAGCAGCGGACCGGCGATCGAGGTTGCCATTACCTTCGTGTGGCTCGGCATGGTGCTGGCCATCTCGTTCCTGGAAGCCCCGCTGAAGTTCCGGGCGCCCAATGTGACGCTGCAGATCGGCCTCGGTATCGGCCGTCTGGTCTTTCGTGCCCTCAACACCGTCGAGGTCGGATTCGCGCTGGTCCTGCTGGCACTGGTGGTGGCCGGGCCGACGCCGGTGGGCATCAGCGTCGCCCTCGGGGTCGCGCTGGCCGCGCTGGCCCTGCAACTGATCGCCGTGCGTCCCCGCCTGACCCGCCGCTCCGACCGGGTGCTGGCCGGCCAGGAGGGGCCTCGCTCCCGGGCCCACTACGTCTACGTCGGTTTTGAGGTGGTCAAGGTGGTCGCCCTGGTGGTGGCGGGGATACTGCTACTGAACGGCTGAAAGGACTCATCGATGGAATCCATTTCGCTGACCGAGCTGGCCGCCGAAAAGCTGGCCGAGGCGAAACAGTCCCACAGTGGACGGGCTGCGCACACCATCCACGGCGGGCACACCCACGAACTGCGGCAGACCGTGCTGGCCCTGCTTGCCGACCATGACCTGTCCGAACACGACAGCCCCGGCGAGGCGACGCTGCAGGTGCTGCAGGGACACGTGCGCCTCACCACCGCCGACGACGCCTGGGACGGCAAGAGCGGCGATTACGTCGCGATTCCGCGCACCCGGCACGCCCTGCATGCGGTGCAGGATTCGGTGGTCATGCTGACCGTGCTGAAAGACCAGCCCGGCGCCCACTAAGCGTGCTCTTTACGCCCTGGTCCCGGGGCTTCGGCCTGCGGGTGCCCATCGTCAACGCGCCCATGGGCGGGGTGGCCGGCGGTCGTTTGGCCGCCGCGGTCACCGCTGCCGGCGGTCTGGGCATGATCGGCATGGGTAGCACAGCGACCAGGGCGTCGCTGGCCGAACAGCTGCGGCAGGTGACCGGCAGGTTCGGGATCGGGCTGGTCGACTGGGTGATGCGTGCCGAGGTTGGCCTTCTGGATGACGCGCTGGCCGCGCGGCCGGCGCTGTTGTCGGTCAGCTTCGGTACCGACTGGTCCTGGGTGGGCAAGGCGCACGACGTCGGAATCGTCACGGCCACACAGGTTTACGACGCTGCTGGAGCACGTCGCGCGGTTGACGCCGGGGTTGACATCGTGGTCGCGCGCGGGGCCGAGGGGGGCGGCCACGGCGAGGTACGGCTGGGCACGCTGCCGTTGCTGGACGCCGTTCTGGAAGCCGTGTCGGTGCCGGTGCTGGCCGGCGGCGGCATTGCCTCGGCCCGGAGCCTGGCCGCGGTGCTGGCCGCCGGTGCCAGCGGGGCCTGGGTGGGCACCCGGCTGGCGGCGTGCCCCGAGGCGCTGACCGGTGAGGGCAGCCGTCGGGCCCTGATCGCGGCACGCGAAACCGACACCCGGGTCAGCCGGGTCTTCGACGTTGCCGCCGGCCTGCCCTGGCCGGAGCGGTACCCCTCGCGGGTGTTGGCCAACGACTTCGTCGCGCAGTGGACGGGCCGGGAGGATGAGCTGGCCGCTGACCCGGATGCCCGGGCGCGGTTAGCCGCCGCGGTCGCTGCCGAAGACCCGCGGGTGGCGCCCGTCGATGCGGGGCAGGGCGTCGGGATGATCGGTGACGGCGCGTCGGTGGCCGAGGTTATCGGACCGATGTGCTTGGCGGCGGAGAGTTTGCTCGTTCGCTGGGGCTCATAGGTTCGACCGGCGCTTGAGCACGACGCAACACCTTTGCGGCCCGGGATCCAGCCGGGCGTCGGGGCCGTACGGCGCCAGGGCGTCGGACACCCCGGTGATCAGCGCGTGGTTCATGGTGCAGGCCAGCTCCGTCTGCTCCTGGGCCAGCGCATGGAACGGGCAGTTCGCCAGCTCGACTTCGCCATCGGTGCGGCGGGGCTCGTAGCCGTGCCGGCGCAGCACCCGCAACGCCACCTCGAGCGCCGCCGCGGCGTCCGCGGGCTTGGCGACGCCGTCGCCGATCGTCTGGCCGTAGTCGTGGGCGACCTGGTTGAGCACCTCGGCGGCGGATTCGCCGGTGGCGGCCGACCGGGCGATGGCCGCGGCCATCAGCCGTCCCGCGAGCTCGTACTCCCGCTGTGGAAGGCTGACCGCGATATCGCGCGGAGCCCTGCGGTACAGCTTGGCGGTCCGTCCCGCACCCGGGCCGGAGCGGCCCGTCACACGTGCGTAGTCGGTCTCCAGCAGGCCCTCGGCGGTGAGTCGGTCGAGGTGGAATTTGGCCTGGTGGTGGGCGATTCCCAGGGCGTCCGCCGCCTGGTCGCGGCTCACCGGTCCCGGTTGTGAGCACACGTACTCGTACAGCCGATGGCGCACCGGGTCGGCCAGTGCGCCGATCCCGGCGGCGTTGCGTTCGAGTGAGTCCGTCATCGGTCTGTTTCTAAGAGACAAAACACTTGACGGTACAGCTTACACGCTCTAACGTACAAAATACTGTCCTATAGAAATGGAGGGGTCATGAGTACCAGACAAGCCACCCAACCAGGAGCCGGCGCGCCCGCCCTGGCCGACCAGTTGAAGGACCCGGCGTATTCGGCGTACTTGCTGCTTCGAACCGTGTTCACGGTGGCGCCCATCGTGTTCGGGTTGGACAAGTTCTTCAACCTGCTGACCCACCCGCATCACTGGAGCATGTACCTGGCCGGTTGGATCGACAACCTGGTGCCCGGTACCCCCGACCAGTGCATGTACCTGGTGGGCGTGATCGAGATCGCCGCCGGTGTGCTGGTTGCGGTGGTGCCGCGCTTCGGTGCCTGGGTGGTGGCGGCCTGGCTGGCCGGGATCATCCTCGACCTGGTCACCGGTCCCGGGTTCTACGACGTAGCACTGCGGGACTTCGGTTTGCTGGCCGGCGCTGTCGCCCTGGCCCGGCTGGCCCAGGGTGTGCACCGGGGTAGCATCGGGCGCCGTTGACCGACCCGTCACACCCCGCGCAGGTAGCGTTTGGCGATGATGCGCTGGACCACCGAAACGACCGGCCCGCCGAGCTTGCTCCACCAGGTCCCGGGCCGGGAGAACGCCGACACCTCCGCGTATACCGCGGAGGTGTTCGCGTCGTAGCGCACGGCGAACCGTTCCTCACCGGACTCCGGGTGACCCGGCAGCGTGCCGTAGGCGAATCCGCGGGTGTCGGGTTCGTCGATGATGTACACGACGCGGCAGGGCGCGCGCAGCAGACCCATCATCTTGACCACCACGATCGCCGAAACCACCGCGACGTCGGAACTCGCCGCAACGCCCAGGCCGGCTCCGCGCTGCATGCCCCAGCGCATGACGGCATCGGCGGCCTCCTCGAAACGCGCACGGCCAGAACCGATCTGGGCCGACATGCTGAGGTGATCGTAGCCCGGCGGCAACTGCGCGGCCGCGGTCGCGCCCACTTCGGGATAGGTCAGCTGAAGGTCGGCGAGCGCATCCAGGTCCACACACCCAGCTTGCCACGACGGATTGCGGCGCCGGGTTGGCGGCGTACGGTCGGAATGGTGACCACACAAACCTCGAAACCTTTGGCAGCAGCATCCGGAACATTCACCCTCGGCGGTGACTTGACGGTCAACCGGCTCGGGTTCGGTGCGATGCGCCTGACCGGTGAGGGCGTGTGGGGGCCACCAGCCGACCGGGCCGAATGCGTCCGGGTGTTGCGGCGCGCCGTCGAACTGGGCGTGAATTTCATCGACACCGCCGATTCCTACGGCCCTTACGTGTCCGAGGAGATCATCCGCGAGGCGCTGCATCCCTACTCCGGCCTGGTGATCGCCACCAAGGCCGGGTTGCTGCGGACCGGGCCGGGGGTGTGGATTCCGTTGGGTAACCCGAGCTATCTGCGCCAGGAGTGTGAGATGAGCCTGCGGCGTCTGGGCGTCGACACCATTGACCTGTTCCAGCTGCATCGCATCGACCGCCACGTTCCCCTGGAAGATCAAGTCGGCGAACTGCTCGCGCTGAAGAACGAAGGCAAGATCCGTCATATCGGCCTGTCCGAGGTCGATGTGGACCAACTCAAGGCGGCCCGGCAGATCACCGAAATCGTGTCGGTGCAGAACATGTACAACCTGGCCTCGCGGGGCGCCGAACCACTCGTGGATTTCGCCACCCGGCACGGCGTCGGCTTCATTCCATGGTTTCCGCTGGCGTCGGGTCCGCTGGCCGCCGCTGATGGCCCGCTGCGGCAGATCGCGGCCGAGCATCATGCGACACCGTCGCAGCTGGCGCTGGCCTGGCTGCTGAAACGGTCACCGGTGATGTTGCCGATTCCGGGCACCTCGAGCGTGGCGCATCTGGAGGAGAACGTCGCCGCGGCCCAAATCCCGCTGAGCGACGACGAATTCGAGCTGCTGGCGGCCATCGGCGAGCAGAACGCCTGACTCGGGCTGTGCACCGTATTCCGCGGTAGGCGGGCGAAATCGAGACCGAAGTCGACCGCCGAATTCTGTTCAATCTGTTTGGAACGTTTAAGAAATCGAGTCGTCGTCAGGACTTTCGGCGTAGCATCCTCAGGCCAAATTGTGCCGATTCAGCGGAGGCTGGGATGTCGTATGTCATAGCAACACCGGAAACCGTTGCCGCGGCGGCAACGGAGCTGGGCGGTATCAGCGCGGCACTTCGAACGGCCAACGTGGCCGCGGCCGCCCCGACGACCGCGTTGCTGGCCGCGGGGGCCGATGAGGTGTCGGCGGCCATCGCGGCGTTGTTCTCAGGGCACGCTGAGGCTTATCAGGCCGCTAGTGCCGAGGCGGTCGCGTTTCATACCCGGTTGGTGCAGGCCTTGAGTGCCGCGGCTGGTGCGTATGCCAACGCAGAGGCTGCCAACGCATCTCCGTTGCAGAGCCTGCAGCAGGGTGTTCTGGGCGCCGTCAACACGCCGACCCAAGCGCTGCTGGGCCGGCCGCTCATCGGTGACGGCGCCAATGGCGGGCCTGGTCAGGCAGGCGGCCCGGGAGGCTTGTTGTACGGCAACGGCGGCAATGGCGGGAACGGTCTGCCGGGACAGGCCGGCGGCAACGGCGGCAGCGCGGGGCTGATCGGCAACGGTGGCGCCGGCGGAAAGGGTGGGGCCGGAGCGGGTGGCGGCAACGGCGGCATGGGCGGGTGGTTGGTCGGGAACGGCGGCGCTGGCGGGATGGGCGGCGCCGCGGCGCCAAACATCAACGGCGGCACCCCCGGCCAGGGCGGCATGGGCGGCCATGCCACCCTATTCGGCGACGGCGGCGCCGGCGGGCAGGGCGGCACCGGCCTCACCGGGGCTAACGGCGTCAATCCGGCTGTCAACGGCATAGCCGGGCAAGGCACCGACGGCACCCCGGACTTCCTGTTCAACGCCAGCGGTGATGTGACCGGTGGTAGCGGTCAATCGGGCGCGGATGGCGCGTTTGCGGCCGTCGGTGGCACGGGCGGGAGTGGCGGACTCGCGTTCGTCTTTGGCGGCACCGGAAACGCCATCGGCGGCAACGGTGGCACCGGGGGTGTCGGTGGAATCGGCGGCGCCGGCGGCTTGGGGGGGAACGCCATCACCACCTCCGGTGCCGCGGTGGGGGGAGACGGCGGCAACGGGACCATTGGCATTGCCGCCGGCGGCGCCGGTGGCGCCGGCGGCGAAGGCGGATTGGGTAGAAGCTTTGCTGACGGAGCCGCCAGCGGCGGTAGCGGTGGCTTGGCCGGTGGCGGCGGCACTGGCGCCGCCGGCGGTACCGGCGGCACCGGTGGCGCTGGTGGTAACGGCGGGCACGGTGGATTGCTAATCGGCAACGGCGGAGTCGGCGGCAGCGGCGGCATAGGGGGCACCGGCGGTGCTGGCGCCTCGGGCGGTTCGGGCGGCAGTGGCGGTGACGGCGGATCTGCCGAAGCCAGCACGAACCGCAATGCCACCGGCGGCACCGGCGGTGGAGGCGGGGACGGTGGGCTCGGCGGCACCGGCGGTACCGGCGGTGGCGGCGGCTCGGGTGGCAACGGTGGTCGCAGTGGGCTGCTGTTCGGCAACGGCGGTGCCGGCGGCGTCGCCGGCACCGGCGGCCAGGGTGGTGCCGGCGGCACCGGTGGTCAGGGAGGTGTCGGCGGCACCGGTGGTGACGGCGCCGGCGTGACCCCAAACAATGGCGCTTTCGGCGCTGGCGGATCCGGAGGCACTGGCGGCGACGGCGGCGCGGGTGGCACCGGAGGCAACGGCGGCGGCACCGGTATCGGCGGACTCGGCGGGTCGGGAGGGTTGCTGATCGGCCAAGCGGGCGTCAACGGCTCCGCTGGCGGTGGCGGTGCCGGCGGCGCCGGTGGCAGCGGCGGCGGGCTGGGCGCCGGCGGTACGGGCGGGACCGGAACCACCCAGAACGGAGGCGATGGCGCCGACGGCAGCATCGGTGCTGACGGCCTGTCTGGCCAACCGGGTTAAACCAGGGCTCACCACGCGGGCCGGCACGTACCGTGCAACCTGATACCGTCCTAATACGGTCCTAATACGGTGTTGTGATGGCAGGTCAGCATCAACGACACCCGGGCGGCGGATTCAATCCCCCCGAACCGACCACCAAGGGTGGGCCCGACTACGGCCGGTTCATCGACGCGGTGCGCAAGCTGCAAGACCATGCCCGGGCCGCCGATGCCCCCGACGACGTGATCACCGAGGCCGCCGACCTGCTGGAGAAGGTGTCGGCACTGCTGACGCCGTTCGACGCCGACGAATGGCACTCGCCGTCGGGCCGGCGGATGGACCTGTTCGTGCGCGGCAACATCCTGACCGTGCCGATGTCGGCGCGTAAGACCGACGACGGCCGGATCCACGGCTGGGCCCGATTCGCCCGATTTCACCTGGGCCGCAACGCCGCCGTGCACGGCGGGGCGCTCGGGTTGCTTTTCGACACCGTCCTGGGTTTGACGGCGTCGGTGCTCACCGGCAGCACCCGGCAACGCACGGCCTACCTCACGATCAACTACCGCAATATCGTGCCCATCGAAACAAAGTTGCAGGTCGACGCGGGAGTCGACCGGGTCGACGGGCGCAAGATCTTCGTCTCCGGCCGGTTGACCGACGGCGACACCGTGCTGACCGAGGCCGACGCGTTGTTTGTGCGGCTCAAGCCCGGGCAGCCTTAGTTCTCAGCCTTAGTTCCCAGCAGGCGCCACAAGCCGGCGGCGTCGGAGTCGATCGCCTCGACGATGTTCTCGGTGCCCCGCGAGTCCCACACCGCAGGTCCACAAGCGGAGAGTTTCTCGCGGCTGACCTCGTCCGGACTGGTTCTCATGTTCCCGGCTCCGCCGTGGGGAATGTCGCGTTCGGCCACCAGCTCGCGGCCGTCGCGCAACCTCACCCGCACTCGCGCCGGAAACGTCATCGTGAACGCGTCGAGTGCCGCCGGCGCCCACGGCGGTCCGGTCGCGGCGCGGCCGGCGGCACCGATCCCGCGCGCTCGCAGGGCGCGCAGCACGGCCATGCCGTCGCCGACACCAACACGAATCCCCTTGTGCCCGCGGCGAGTTCGTCGAACCGCGGCGAGCAGCCGGCGGGTTGGCGTGCCGGCCGTGATCGCACGCACCGGAAGCAGCGGCGCCATCGCCTCGGCCGTGCGCAGGGTAAGGGACCAGTCGTGGCGCACCGACACCCGGTCGGCCACCTCGGCGAGCTCGCGGTGGTGGGTGGCCAGCCACTCCTCGTTGACCTCGACGGGCGTGAGCCGGCCGGCGACCAGCGTGACCGCGACGGTCCACGGGATCGAGAAGTTGATGGTCACCGGCGTGGGCATCCGGACGGCCGTGTCCCCGTGCGACATGGCGTCCATCCCGCCCGTCAGCCCGCCCGCCTCGACGACGACCGACGCGACGTCGGCGGCCGGCGGCGGCCCGAGTTCAAGCAGCGCATCGACGGTTGTATCAACATAGGCGCACCCCGGGTAGCGCTTGATGCTCATCGTCCGGGTCGCCCATCCGGAGCCAAGGCCGCCGAGAAGCGCGGGCAGCGGCGCATAGCAGAACGCATCGAAAAAGCCCTGCGGATGGTCCAGGGCATCCAGCGGACCGGTGACGCCGCGGGCAGCGAGTCGGGCGGCCCGCATCCCGGCCAGAGTCGGCTCGGCCGCCGTCAGTAACTTCGAGTCGGGCGCCATGAACCCGGGCACCGTGGCGCGCGGAGCTTGGTAAAGGGCAAGCGCCAGGGCATGCGCCAGCCGGCCGGTGTCCAGCCCGAGCAGGCGTCCTGCGGCGACCGCCGATCCGGCGGCGTGCACGAACGACCACAGCTGACCATTGAGCGGTCCGAGCAGGCAGGCGCCGCCCAACCGGGCCTCGAGTTCGTTAGCCGCAATCTGGGCGGTGAGTTGCTCGGCCGCCGAGGCGCCGGTCTCGGCGGCCAGCACTACCGGCACCAGCACGGCGGAGTGGCCGGCGTGAGCGAAGCACACATAGTCGTCGAAATCGAGCGCGATCGACAACGCGGCCGCCGCATACAGGGCAGCGTCGACGGCGACCGAGCGGGGCAGCCCTGGCACGAGAACCGGGCCGTCCCCGGCCCAGGTTTCGACGCCCGCGAGCACCCGCCGGGATGCGACGTCGCCGGTCGAAGCGGCCACGGCGGCGAACACGGATCGGCGTTGGGCGCGGCAGAGGTCGACCACCGCGTCCGGGACGTCGTCGAGACGAAGGTCAGCGACCCATGCGGCCAACCGTTCGATGGTCGTCACCACGATCGCACGGTAGGCGCGCATCGATCGACGGGTCAATCCGCGTGGTCGGGCACACCGATAGCATGGTCGCGTTCGTTCCGACACGCCCCAGCCTTGGAGACCACCCGATGAGCCCCCCCGCACACCCCGTCCCCGGAGCCGACGGCGGCGACCCGCGGCACCCGATCCGGGTTCCGGCCGGGACCACCGCGGCGGCCGCGGTCAGCGAGGCGGGGTTGCCCAGGCGGGGCACGCCCGACGCGATCGTGGTGGTGCGCGACGCCGAGGGCAAGCTGCGCGACCTGGGCTGGGTGCCCGATGTCGACGTCGAGGTGATGCCGGTGCCGGCCAACACCGAAGAAGGCCGCAGTGTGATCCGGCACTCGGCCGCCCATGTGCTGGCTCAGGCCGTCCAGGGCCTGTTCCCGCAAGCCAAACTGGGCATCGGCCCGCCCATCACCGACGGCTTCTACTACGACTTCGACGTGGCCGAGCCGTTCACGCCCGAGGATCTGGCGGCGCTGGAAAAGCGGATGCGCCAGATCGTCAAGGAGGGACAGCTATTCGACCGACGGGTCTATGCGTCTAAGGACCAGGCCCGCGCGGAGCTGGCCAACGAGCCCTACAAGCTCGAACTCGTCGACGACAAATCCGGGGACCCAGACATCATGGAGGTCGGCCCCCCAGGTAGTAATGACGAGCTCACTGCTTACGACAACCTCAATCCCCGCACCCGGCAACGTGTTTGGAGTGACTTGTGCCGCGGACCCCATATCCCGACCACCAAACACATCCCGGCCTTCAAGCTGACCCGGAGTTCGGCGGCCTACTGGCGCGGTGACCAGAGAAACGCCAGCCTGCAACGGATTTACGGCACCGCGTGGGAGTCACAGGAGGCGCTCGACCGACACCTGGAGCTCATCGAGGAGGCGCAACGGCGCGATCACCGCAAGCTGGGGGTCGAGCTGGACCTGTTCAGCTTCCCCGACGAAATCGGTTCCGGCTTAGCGGTTTTCCACCCCAAGGGGGGCATCGTGCGTCGCGAGCTGGAGGACTACTCGCGGCGCAAGCACACCGAGGCCGGCTACCAATTCGTCAACAGCCCGCACATCACCAAGGCCCAGCTGTTCCACACCTCCGGACACCTGGACTGGTACGCCGACGGCATGTTCCCCCCGATGCATATCGACGCGGAACACAACCCGGACGGCTCGGTGCGCAAACCCGGCCAGGACTACTACCTCAAGCCGATGAACTGCCCGATGCACTGCCTGATCTTCCGGGCGCGCGGCCGGTCCTATCGTGAACTGCCGTTGCGGCTCTTCGAGTTCGGCACGGTGTACCGCTACGAGAAGTCCGGCGTGGTGCACGGGTTGACCCGGGTGCGCGGGCTGACCATGGACGACGCGCACATCTTCTGCACCCGTGACCAGATGCGCGACGAGTTGCGCTCATTGCTGCGGTTCATCCTCGACCTGCTCGGCGACTACGGTCTGACCGACTTCTATCTGGAACTGTCCACCAAGGACCCGGACAAGTTCGTCGGATCCGATGAGGTCTGGGAGGAAGCCACCAACGTGCTGGCCGAGGTGGGTGCCGAATCCGGCCTGGATCTGGTGCCGGACCCGGGCGGCGCCGCGTTCTACGGCCCCAAGATCTCGGTGCAAGTCAAGGATGCGTTGGGCCGCACGTGGCAGATGTCGACGATCCAGCTCGACTTCAACTTCCCGGAGCGCTTCGAGCTGGAATACACCGCCAAAGATGGTGCGCGGCAGCGCCCGGTGATGATCCACCGCGCGCTGTTCGGGTCGATCGAGCGGTTCTTCGGCATCCTCACCGAGCACTACGCGGGGGCGTTCCCGGCGTGGCTGGCGCCGGTTCAGGTGGTCGGCATCCCGGTCGCCGACGAGCACCTGACATATCTGGAAGATGTTGCGGCACAGCTGAAGTCGTACGGGGTACGGGTCGAGGTGGATGGCAGCGACGACCGGATGGCCAAGAAGATCGTGCATCACACCAACCAGAAGGTGCCGTTCATGCTGCTGGCCGGTGACCGCGACGTGCAGGCCGGCGCGGTCAGCTTCCGGTTCGGCGACCGCACCCAACTCAACGGCGTGCCGCGGGACGCGGCGGTGGCGGCGATCGTGGAGTGGCTCGCAACCCGCGAAAACGCTGCTCCGACAGCTGAACTGGTGAAAGTGGGCAGCGGTGGGTGACGAGCAGCACGCTGACCGCGAGGACAGCACGATCTTGGATCGGGGCGTCGGTCAGCGCGACCACCTAGAGCGGCTGTGGACGCCCTACCGGATGAACTACCTCGCCGAAGCGCCGATGAAGCGCCCCGAGGCCGAGCGCTCGCAGCCGTTCACCGAAATCCCGCTGCTATCCGACGAGGAAGGTCTGGTGGTGGCCCGCGGCGAACTCGTCTACGCCGTGCTCAACCTCTATCCATACAACCCGGGGCACCTGATGGTGGTGCCTTACCGTCGGGTTTCGGAGCTCGAGGACCTGACCGAGCGGGAGAGCGCGGAGCTGATGGCGTTCACCCAGAAGGCGATTCGCGTCATCAAGAAGGTGTCGCGGCCACACGGCTTCAACGTCGGCCTGAACCTGGGCACGTCGGCGGGCGGCTCGCTGGCCGAGCATCTGCACGTGCACGTGGTCCCGCGGTGGGGCGGCGACGCGAACTTCATCACCATCATCGGCGGCTCCAAGGTGATTCCGCAGTTGCTGCGCGACACCCGCCGGTTGCTGGCCACCGAATGGGTCAGGCAGCCGTGAGCAGGAGCGGCGCGCATGAGTAAGGTGCCGTTTCTGTCCCGGGCGGCCTTTGCGCGGATCACCGATCCGCTGGCCCGGGCGCTGTTGTGGATCGGCCTGACGCCCGATGCCGTCACCATCATCGGGACCACGGCTTCGGTGGCCGGTGCGCTGGTTCTTTTCCCGATGGGCAGGCTGTTTCCCGGTGCGTGTGTGGTCTGGTTCTTCGTGCTTTTCGACATGTTGGACGGGGCCATGGCCCGGCAACGCGGCGGTGGCACCCGATTCGGCGCGGTGCTGGACGCCGCCTGCGACCGCATCAGTGACGGCGCGGTGTTCAGCGGTCTGCTGTGGTGGATCGCGTTCGGCATGCGTGACCGGCTGCTGGTGGTGGCGACGCTGGTTTGTCTGGTCACCTCGCAAGTGATCTCCTACGTCAAGGCGCGGGCCGAAGCCAGCGGCCTGCGCGGCGACGGCGGCATCATCGAACGCCCGGAGCGGTTGATCATCGTGCTCGTAGGTGCGGGAGTATCGGATTTTCCGTTCATCGCGTGGCCGCCGGCGTTGCCGGTGGCCATGTGGGTGCTGGCCGTGGCCAGCGTGATCACCCTGGGTCAGCGGTTGCACACGGTCTGGACTTCGCCCGGGGCCACCGACCGCATACCGCCATCGGGCGGTGGGACGCAAACGCAAGGTCACCCGAAACCGGGCAGCCCCGGAAAGACGCAGCAGTGACCGCCACCCCGGCCGGCGTGCAATTCCGCGGGAGCCCGCGTCGCCTGTTGACCGGTCATGCGACCGACTGGGCCTATGCGGCAGGCTGGCGGGTCGTGCGCGCGATGCCGGAGTTCGCCGCTCGCAACGTCTTCGATGCCGGGGCGCACTACGCGGCTCGCCGTGGCGGGCCCGAGCAACTGCGCAAGAATCTGGCCCGGGTCATCGGGGTGCGGCCCGCCGACGTCCCGGACGCCTTGATGCGTGCTTCGCTGGAGTCCTACGCCCGCTACTGGCGCGAGGCGTTCCGGTTGCCGACGATGAACCACCGCAAGGTGGCTCGACAGATCGACAACTCGTTCCAGGGTCTCGACCATCTGGATGCCGCGCTGGCCGCGCGCCGCGGTGTTGTGGTGGCTTTGCCGCACAGCGGAAACTGGGATATGGCCGGCATGTGGCTGGCGCAGACGTATGGCACGTTCACCACCGTCGCGGAACGACTCAAACCCGAGTCGTTGTATCGGCGTTTTATTGAGTACCGGGAACGCCTGGGGTTCGAGGTGCTCCCGCTGTCCGGCGGCGCCAAACCGCCGTTCGAGGTGTTGTGCGACCGGTTGCGGGCCAACCGGGTGGTCTGCCTGATGGCCGAGCGCGACCTGACCCGCAACGGCGTCCAGGTGGACTTCTTCGGTGAACCCACCCGGATGCCCGCGGGGCCGGCCAAGCTGGCCATCGAGACCGGAGCGGCGTTATTGCCGGCGCACTGCTGGTTCGAACCCAATAGTTGGGGTTTTCGGGTGTATCCGGCCCTGGACTGCACCAGCGGCGATGTCGGCACCATCATCCAGGCGTTGGCCGACCGGTTCGCGGCCAACATCGCCGAGCACCCCGCTGACTGGCACATGCTGCAACCGCAGTGGCTGGCTGATCTGTCGGAGGCCCGGCGGACCCGGCTGAGGCACAATTGAGGCCCAATTGAGGCCCAATTGAGGAAAGCCTGATGCGCATCGGGATGGTCTGTCCCTACTCGTTCGACGTGGCGGGTGGCGTGCAGTCGCATGTGTTGCAGCTCGCGGAAGTGATGCGCGCCCGCGGGCACGAGGTCAGCGTGCTTGCGCCGGCATCACCACATGCGGCGCTGCCCGACTATGTCGTCTCCGGTGGCAAGGCAGTTCCGATTCCGTACAACGGGTCGGTGGCACGGCTCCGCTTCGGCCCGGCGACCCACCGCAAGGTCAAGAAGTGGCTGTCCGAAGGCGATTTCGACGTCTTGCACCTGCACGAGCCGAACGCCCCGAGTTTGTCGATGCTGGCCCTGAACATCGCGGAAGGCCCGATCGTGGCGACGTTTCACACGTCGACCACCAAGTCGCTGACCCTGACGGTGTTTCAGGGCATCCTGCGGCCGATGCACGAGAAGATCGTCGGCCGGATCGCGGTGTCGGATCTGGCCCGGCGCTGGCAGATGGAGGCGCTGGGCTCGGACGCGGTGGAGATCCCCAATGGCGTGGACGTGGCGTTCTTCGCCTCCGCAGCGCCGTTGGACGGATATCCGCGGCCGGGCAAGACGGTGCTGTTCCTGGGCCGCTACGACGAGCCGCGCAAAGGCATGGCCGTGCTGCTGGCCGCGTTGCCTGCCGTTGTGCAGCGTTTTCCGGAGTTGCAGCTGCTGATCGTCGGCCGCGGCGACGAGGACCAGTTGCGCAGCCAGGCGGGCGGATTGACGCGCTACCTCCGCTTTCTTGGCCAGGTCGACGACGCCGGCAAGGCCTCGGCGATGCGTAGCGCCGACGTGTACTGCGCCCCCAATACCGGCGGCGAGAGTTTCGGCATCGTCCTGGTCGAGGCGATGGCCGCCGGTACCCCGGTGGTCGCCAGCGATCTGGACGCCTTCCGGCGGGTGCTGCGAGACGGCGAATTGGGATGTCTGGTCCCGGTCGACCCCCCGGATTCACAGGCCGCGGCGCTGGCCGATGCGCTGATCCGGGTGCTCGACGACGACGCGCTGCGTCGCCGGTACGTCGCCGCCGGCGCTGACGCGGTTCGTCGGTACGACTGGTCGGTGGTGGCCAGCCAGATCATGCGGGTCTACGAGACGGTCGCCGGGGCCGGCGTCAAGGTGCAGGTCGCCAGCTGATGATGTGGCTGCTCGCCGCCGTCGTCGCGATGCTGTTCGTGGTGCTGGTGGCATTCGGCGCCTGGGGTTATCAGCGCGCCAACCGGCTGGACCGGCTGCACGTCCGCTACGACCTGTCCTGGCAGGCGCTCGACGGTGCGCTGGCGCGGCGCGCGGTGGTGGCGCGTGCGGTCGCTATCGAGGCCTACGGTGATGCGGCCGAGGGCAGGCGGTTGGCGGACCTGGCCGACGCGGCCGAGCGCGCCGCGCGGCAGGCGCGCGAGGCCGCGGAAAATGAGCTCTCCGCTGCACTGGCGGTGGTCGACCCGGCGTCGCTGCCGACGGCGCTGGCTGCCGAGTTGGCCGACGCCGAAGCCCGGGTGGTGCTGGCTCGCAGATTCCACAACGACGCGGTGCGCGACACCCTGGTGCTGCGCGAACGGCGCATGGTGCGGGCTTTCCGGCTCGGTGGAAGAGCGCCGCTGCCAACGTATTTCGAAATCGCGGAGCGTTCCCACGCGCTGGCCCACGGCGACCGGGCCGACCACGGTGACCTGATCCGACGCACCTCGGCGCGCGTGGTGCTGCTCGACGAGACCGGTGCGGTGCTGTTGCTGCACGGTTCGGACCCGGCGGCCAGGGAATCCGAAGGCCCCGCGGTGCCTCGGTGGTGGTTCACCGTCGGCGGTGAGGTGCGCACCGGGGAGCAGCTGGCTGCGGCGGCTGCGCGGGAGCTGGCCGAGGAAACCGGTCTGCAGGTCGAGCCGGCCGACTTGGTCGGCCCCGTCTGGCGACGCCACGACGTTTTTGAGTTCAACGGCTCGCTGCTCGACAGTGAAGAGTTCTACCTGGTGTACCGCACGCGGCGGTTCGAGCCGTCCATCGAGGGCCGAACCGAGCTGGAGCGCCGCTACATTCACGGCGCCCGCTGGTGTGACGCCACCGACATCGCGCGGTTGGTGGCCGCCGGCGAGCAGGTGTACCCGTTGCAGCTCGGCGAGCTGCTGCCCGAAGCCAACCGGCTGGCGGATGCGTCGGGCGACGCTGTGCGCAATACCGTTGTGCCGCAGTCCATTCGCTGATCGGTGCGGGGTCTCGCCGGGCCGATCTCAGGGGGAGCCGCGGCAACCACGATGACAGCGGTCGCAGCCCCACATCGGCCAGTGCGTCGTTGATGCCTTGCACGGTGCCGCGCTGCAGCGCCGCGGCCACGTCGAACACGCTGATGCCCGGGAACAGCCCGGCCGGGGTGGGAACGTCGGCCGGCCCCTGCCTGTAACCGTGTTCGAGGTTGCCGCGGCCCCAGTTCACCAGGACCTTCAAGTTGGGCTGGATCAAGTCGGCCAGCGGTTCTCCGACGAAGGGGATGGCGCGCACCGGAGCCAGCATCGGCAGATCCTGGACGGGGATCGTGATGTAGGTGGTCAGTGACCCCGGTGTCACCGGCTGAACCACACCCGTGACAACCCATTCGGGCGTGAGCGCCGGGAATTGGGAGTGCAGAATCAAGGCGCCGGCGACGGCGTTGACGTCTGCCAGGATATTGATCGGGTACTGCGGAAAATCGCTGATCCACCGTATTCGAGTGAGTAAACGGTGGTCGGATAGACATTCGCCGGCGTCGCGGGAAAGAACGTAAAGTCCGCGATCGGTATATGCACTCCCGGGAAGCGGGAACCGATCAGCACGAACGACAGATCGCTCAAGGCCGGCCGTTGGTCGGCCGGCAAGGTCGCGGGATGGCGCAGTTCTTCGCCGACGATCACGGCGCCTTGCGAGTAGCCCAGAATGGCGGTCTTTTGCCCCAAGGCGAATTGCGTCATGATCGTCGAGTTCAGGTTCGCGACGCCCTGGGCCACCGACTGGTCGAGACTTAAGCTGCCCAGACCGGTTAACGGCCACAGCTTCGACGGCGTTACCAGGAAGTTGGCGGCGTATCCGGTGAAGGCGGGGTCGACGGGGTGGATGAACAGGTCCGAAACGGCCGCGGTGTAGAAGATTCGGGGCAGCGGACTGAACGCCGTCCCGCCCAGGGTCACCACCACGCCGCCGACCCCCAGCCTTTCGAGCACGCTGGTGACGCCGACGTCGCCGTTTTGGGGGTTCGCGTAGCCGATCCAGCCCTCGCCGACGTTGACGAGGCCGATATTGCGCTCGCCGACGTTCCAGATGCCGACGTTCGCGTCGCCGGTGTCTTCGAAGCCGATGTTGAATTGGCCGACGTTGCGGGTGCCGATGTTCGCGTTGACATAGTTGTTCCAACCCGCGTTGAAATTCCCCACGTTGTCAAAGCCGAGGTTGAAGCTGCCAAGGTTGCCGTTGCCGATGTTGACGTTGCCGGTGTTCCCAGTGCCGATGTTGATGTTCGGGAGCTGCCAGCTGGCAATGGCGCTGTCGGCCGTATCCGCCAATCGTTGCGGCAGTTCCTGCCATGGCGGTAACTGCGCGACAGCTGCCGAGGCGCTCAGGTGGTAGCCCAGCATGGCGGTCACATCCTGCGCCCACATCTGCTCATATTCGGCCTCGGCGAGTGCGATCGCCGGCGCGTTTTGGCCGAACAGATTGGACATCACCAGCGACAGCAACTGAGACCGATTGACTGAGATGATCCCGGGATGCACGGTGGCGGCTGCGCCGCCTCGAACGCGCACACCGCTGATCGGGCCTGAGCGGCCGCCTGCTCGGCGTCAGCAGCCGTCGCTTGCAACCACGCGGCATAGGGCGCTGCCGCGCCCAGCATCGCCGCCGACGCCGCACCCAACCACGTCCCGCCCGCCAGCCCCGCGGTCAACGCCTCGAACGAGGTGGCCGCCGAGCTCTCGCGGGTATTTGCCCGTGTGGACGATCAAATGCGTTGCGTCGACGAAATCCGCCGGGTCAGGACAGTTGCGGGAATCGCGGCGGCGGCAAACCCAGGTCGGCCATGGCGGCGTGCAGGCCCTGCCCGGCCCCCTCGACCAGTTGGCCGGCAACGGTAAGCGGGTCGAATTGCGGGAACAGGCCGGCCGGGGTGGGGACATCCTGATAGGCGGTGCGGTCATAACCCAACTCCACGAGCACCCGCAGATCCGGCTGCACCAGGTCGGCCAGCGGGTTTCCCAGGATGGGGATCGCGCGCAGCGGGTTGAGCAGCGGCAGATCATGGGTGGGGATCAGGATGTACTTGGTCATGGTGTCCGCCGGCGACACGGGCTGCACCACACCGGTAGCGATCTGAGCGGGCGTGAGGTCCGGATAGCTGGAGTGGATGTAGAACTGGCCGGCGACGGCGTTGGCGTCGGCGAGCAGGTTGAGCGGGTACTGCGGGAAGTCGGCCTGGAAGTCGTATTGAATCGCGTAATCGGTGGTCGGGTAGGCGTTGGCCGGGGTGGCGCCGAAGAACGGCAGATCCAGAATCGGGAGGTACAGACCGTGGAAGCGCTCGAGGAATCCGCCGTTGGGCCGGTTGGGGTTGGCGGCCAACACAAATGACAGCTGGTCAGCGGTGGGCCGTTGGTCGGCGGGCAGGGTCAGCAGGTGCTGCATTTCCAGGGTGGCAACCGAGGCGCTCTGCGAGTAGCCGAATACCACGGTGGGGCTGCCGTTCTGCGCCATGATCGCGTCGTTGAGCACTTTCGCGCTCTGCACCATGGACTGGCCGACGGTCAGACTCGTCAGACCCGTGAGCGGCCAGTACTGCTCCGGGGTGTACAGGCCTTGGGCGAGGTAGCCCGGGTGGATCGGGGCGAGGAACAACTGGTCGATGCGGCTTACATAGCTCGACGTCGGCTGCAGCAACGCGGTGCCCATGACGAGCGCCGTGCCCGGCGCCATCGCCACCGGGCCTGCCGCGCCGGGTGTCGACGGGCCGCCCAGCAGCTGCTGCCACGGAGTCAGCCGGTTGGCCAGTGCCGACGCATTGGAGTAGTAACCGGACATGGCGGCCACATTCTGGGCCCACATCTGCTCGTATTCGGCCTCGGTGGCCGCGATCGCCGGGGCGTTCTGGCCCAGCAGGTTCGACGCGATCAGCGACACCAGCCCGGTCCGGTTGACCGCGACCATCGCCGGGTGCACCGTGGCCGTCAGTGCGGCCTCGAACGTGCTCGCGGCCACCCGGGCCTGCCCGGCCGTCTGCTCGGCATGCTGCGCGGCCGCGCTCAGCCAGGCCAAATATGGTGTGGCCGCGGCCGTCATCGCGGTCGACGCGGCGCCCTGCCAGGATGCCGCCAGACCCGAGGCGACCGACTCGAAGGAGGCCGCCGAGGCCTGCAGGTCGGCGGCCAGCCCGTCCCAGGCGGCCGCGGCCGCCAGCATCGGCGCCGGACCGGCGCCGGCGTACATCCGCGCGGAGTTGATCTCCGGCGGTAGCACGGTGAAGTTCATGACACGCGTTTCCTTCGCGGCGCTCTCAGCTGCCGTGCGATGTGGCTGGCCGCGGACTTTCGTACGCCGGCCGTCGCCGTGCACGGGCGAGTGAAAACCCAATGGAATAGCGGTCCTGCCCGAAAGGACGTCAATTACTGTATGACAGCGTGGGCGCGCTCGCCGGGCCTTCGGCAAATTTCGTCGGCGCCCAACGACGTTGGGGCTCAAAAGGGTTGCGGCCCGATTGGTTTACCGTCTGAACGCGGCCATGACCCCCGCCCGCAGCGCCGCGCGGAGCCGAAAAACCCGGTTTTCGCTCACCACTAGACTGGTGCCCGCATCGAAGGAGAGAAGAAGCGAGTGGACACCTCGAACGGGGCCCCGCCATCCGGGTCGGCCACCGGCCAGGCCGGTACGGCGCGGGTCAAGCGTGGTATGGCCGAGATGCTCAAGGGCGGCGTGATTATGGACGTCGTCACCGCGGAGCAGGCGCGCATCGCCGAGGGCGCGGGCGCGGTCGCGGTGATGGCGTTGGAGCGGGTGCCCGCCGACATCCGCGCTCACGGCGGGGTGTCGCGGATGAGCGACCCCGAAATGATCGAGGGCATCATCGCCGCGGTGACCATCCCGGTGATGGCCAAGGTGCGCATCGGTCATTTCGTGGAGGCGCAGATCCTGCAGAGCCTGGGCGTGGACTACATCGACGAGTCGGAGGTGCTGACTCCGGCCGATTACACCCATCACATCGACAAGTGGAAGTTCACCGTGCCGTTCGTGTGTGGGGCGACCAATCTCGGTGAGGCGCTGCGCCGGATCGGCGAGGGCGCGGCCATGATCCGCTCCAAAGGCGAGGCCGGCACCGGCGATGTCTCCAATGCCACCACCCACATGCGGGCCATCAGCGGCGAAATCCGTCGGCTGACGTCGTTGTCGGAGGACGAATTGTATGTGGCGGCAAAGGAGTTGCAGGCGCCCTACGAACTCGTCGCCGAGGTGGCCCGCGCCGGCAAGCTGCCGGTGACGCTGTTCACCGCCGGCGGGATCGCCACCCCGGCCGATGCG
>NZ_MWQA01000001.1:4478217-4492434 GCF_002086915.1 Mycobacterium persicum
GCTCGGCCTGCTCCTGTCGCAGGGGCGTGCCGTCGGGATTTCGGTGGTGGCCGCGGTACAAGACCCGGCCAAAGAGACCCTGCCGGTGCGGCAGTTGTTCACCGTGCGCATCGGACTGCGCATGACCGAAGCCACCCAGACCGCAATGGTGCTCGGCCACGGCGCCCGCGATGGCGGTGCCGAATGCGACCTCATCCCTGATGGCACCCCCGGGGTCGGGTACGTGATGATCGACGGCACCGCCGACCCGTTACGGGTGAGGGCCTTCCACGTCACCGACCGCGACATCGCCGCGTTGGCCCGTACCTTCCGGGCACCACGCCCGGGCGACCAGGGAAACCGGTGAACACCCTCGCCGTCACTGGCGGGCAGCCGATGTTCGTGCTGCCGGGCCGGCCGTTCACCATCGATGCCGATGCGGTGATCACCCAGATGTGCCGACGCGCTTCCTCACCACGCTTCGAAACATGGTGGCGGCGGGTGGAATCGGTCGGGTACTGCGCCCACCCGATCCAACTGGTCGGTGACGACCACGGCGGGCGTCAGCATACGGTGTGGACGCGCTGCAACAACCGCCGCGCCGCCGTGTGCCCATCGTGCTCAGATCTGTATGCCCGCGACACCTGGCAGCTGGTGCACGCCGGAGCCGCCGGCGGCCACCACAACGTACACGCTGAAGTCGCCACTCATCCGCAAGTGTTCACCACCTTGACTGCACCAGGCTACGGGGCCGTGCACAACGCCACCGGCACACCCTGCCACACCAAGGCCAACAGGTCGTCTACTCACTGCCGACACGGAAAACCCCTGCGCTGTAACACAATCCACGTCGCCGATGATCCGGTGGCGGGGCAACCCTTGTGTGCGGCCTGCTATGACTATCTCGGGCATGTGCTGTTCGCATGGCAGCTGCCCGAACTGTGGCGGCGCTTCACCGTCACGCTACGACGCGCCATCATCACACCTGAAAGCCATTGGACTGACTACGGATTCGGTGCGGGTCAGTTTCGTCAAGGTGGTGGAACTGCAAGCCCGCGCCATCCCGCACATTCACGCACTGATCCGCCTCGACCCACCCGGAGATTGGCCTACCACGGCATCGGGTGACCGCATCAGTCACGGCCCCGCCGCCCCTCGGGGTGGTGGGGAGCCCCGTCACATCACCGACCAGCAACCTGGTTGGTCGTCACCGATCACCGCCGCCGAGCTGGCCGCCTTGATCCAACACGCTGCCGGTCGCGTCAGCATCGACGTGCCCGCCGACGACGACGATTACCCAACCAGGGCGGGATGCGCACGGTGCGGTTCGGCACCCAAATCGACACCCAAGCACTGATACCCGAAACCGACACGACCGCAACCGATTCCGTGGCAACGGGAGCCGCAACCGCCGGATCGTCGCGGCTTTCACCGCGCTGGGTCGCTGCATATTTGGCGAAATACGTCACCAAATCGTTGCACGACTTCGGCATCAGCGCCCGACGCCTATCCGCCGAGGCGATTGGCGAGCTGGCCGTCAGCGACCATGTGCGGGCCATCCTGGACACCATCGCCGAGCTGGCCGAACACGGCAGCGCCGCGGTGGCGGGGATTGGACGCTGGCTACACACCCTCGGGTATCGCGGGCACATCATCACCAAATCGCGCCACTACTCCACCACCATGAGTGCTTTGCGTACCGCCCGCGCCACCTGGACCCGCCAACAGCTGACGAAAGACGCAGCGCAACGAAACGAAACCCCACCCGACGGCGCGGTGACTGGCCCCGACCAGCGGCCTTACGCCCCACTCGACCCCGATGCCGTGTGTTGGGAGTTCGATCACGCCGGACACACCAACGCCGGCGACCGAGTGCTGGTCGTCTCCGCAGCCCTGCGCCACATCGCCGCCCGCATCACTGCCATCACCGAAACCCGCTCCCGCACCGGCAACCGGTGGCCGGCACCACCAGGGGGCGGTGATGGCTGAGGCCACGCCCGATGCCGACACCACCGACACGGGGAACAACGGCGATCAGCCGGTGCCGTTGCATGAGCGGCCCGAGTTCATCGCCTGGCTGACCGCCTCATGTGAACGCCAGAACCTGCCAGTCACCGTGACCGACCCGGCCGTCATCGCCCGCATCGCCACCCTGCTCGGGATCGATCACCGGCCGTCGCCGGCGGGTTACACCCGCCAGACGGGTCGTACTCGGTCGATGTCCAGGCGGCGCGCACCCGGTGTGCCCGGGGCGATGACGGCGTGATCGAGCACCGCTTTGATGATCGCCTGCTGGCGGCCCAGGTCCAGGTCAGCCCACCCGCTGCGCAGTATCGCGCCGGTGCCGGCCAGCTCGTAGACCGCGGTGGTGTCGGTGGCGGCGGCGATATCGCGGCGGGCCGCGGTGATGCGGTCGGTGATCGGATCACGCGCAGCGATCCACTCCCGGGCGGTAATGGCGCCATCGGCATACAACCCCGCCAGCTCATCCAGACGTTCCTGATCCGCATCGAGCTGAGCCGCCAAAGCGGCGACATCGGCATCAGCGGTGGCTTTGCCCGCCAGCACCTCGGCCAGCCGCGGTGAATCCAGCCGTGCCAGCACCGCTTCGGTCAGCAGTTCCTCGACCGGGGCGGCGACCACCGTCAACCGGCCACACCCACCATGATCCGGCCCCTTCAAACACACATACCGGAGTGTCCGATTGCCGGGATTGCTATGTCGGGCTTGGGAATACAGTCGGTTGTCGCAGCGCCCGCAGCGCAACATCCCCGACAACAGATACGTGCGTGCGCTGCGGGATTTGGTCACCGAGCGTGCCGCCATGCGGGCCAGCACCCGATCACGCTCTGCTGGAGTGATGATCGCTGGCCACACCGCCGCACCGATCACCTCCCCGCGGTGCTCCCGCAACCCGGCGATACGGCCCGAGGACAACACCTGGCGCACCGCCGAAGTCTGCCACGACCTCGCCACGCTCGGGGCGATCTGCGATTCGTTGAGCCAGATGGTCAACGACCGCAAGGATTGGCCCGCCAGATACCGGTGCACCATCTGGCGGACCACTGCGGCCTCCGATTCGCGCACGGTGACCTTGTCCGGTTCATACCCGAACGGGCGCGCTGAACCATGCGGCAACCCAGCCTGCGCGTTCTGCAACATCTTCCGCCGGATGCGCGCCGACTTGCGGCCGGACTCCTTGGCGGCGAACGCGGCGAAAATGCGGGCCATGAACAACCCGTCATCATTGCCCAAATCGATGTCGGCGGTCACCGTCGCCACATCACGCACCCCCACCGACTCGCACAACGTGACGAACTCCTCCAACTCGACCGGACGCCGATGCAACCGATCCAAGTTGTAGACGATCACCGCATCACGATCACCAGACGCCAGATCAGCGAGCATCCGGGCATACTGCTGGCGGGGCTTGCCGGAAAACGCCGACACATCGTTGTCCACATACTCGGCCCCGACCGGCCACCCCCGATCAGCGGCGAGCTTGCGGCAATCCTCCACCTGCCGCGCCACCCCCAACCCCGTGCCCTCCGCATCCGAGGAAATCCGGGCATAAATCGCCGCCGAGCACACCCCAACACGCTGACCAGCAGATTTCCGTAGAGACATGAGGGTAGTTTAACAACGTATGACCTTGTCCAGCTCGGTGGCGCCGCCATCCTCCCAATGCCGCAGATGGTGGGCGTGTAGGCCGCGGGTGGCCCCGCACCCGGGTACTGCGCAGGTTTGGTCGCGGTGCTCCAGGGCGCGGTGCAGCCGGCGGTTGATCACGCGGGTCGCCCGCCCGGCGCCGAGGAGCTGGCCGTCGCGTTCGAACCAGGCTTCGCAGGTGGCATCGCAGCTGAGGTAGCGGCGCTCGGCGTCAGACAGCAGCGGACCCAGATGCAGTGCGGCGATGCGGTCCTTGACATCGACGTGCACCAGCACCGTGGTGTGTTGGCCGTGGGGGCGGCGGGTCGCCTCGGTGTCCCAGCCGGTCTCGACCAGCCGCAGGAACGCCTCGACGTTGCTCGGCACCGGCGGCGCGGTATCTGAGGCGCCCGCGGCGGTGTCGTGATCGTGGTTCCACTCGGTGATCAGCGCCTCACGATGAGAGGCCAGCGCGGCGTCGAACTTCGCCGCGTCGTCATGGGCAAGTCTGATCCGCCAACAGCTGAACTGCTCATCGGTGGTCTTGGTGATCGAGGGCTGCGGTTGCGGCCCAGCATCGGGTTCGGGTCGCGGTTCCAGCTTGACCGCGGTGCGCAGCTGGTTGACCGTGGCCACCCGGGCCAGCTGCAGGTAATGCTCCTCCAATCCCGCACCGGCGCGAGCGGCGATGACCCCGACCTGATCCAGCGACAACCAACCCTGCCGCATGCCCGCCACACACCGTGGGAACTCCTCGAGCCGGCCCACCACCGTGGTGATCGTGTGGGCGTTGGTCGAAGACGAGCCCAGCTTCCAGGCCAGCAACGCCGCCACCGACCGTGCACCGGTCATCCCGCACAGCTCGTCGCGATCGATCTCGGCGGCGATCTCCACGATGCGCCCATCAATCGCATTGCGCTGACCGGCCAACTCCGACAACTCCGCAACAACACCGCCAAACGCTCCTTCGGCAGCCTCGGCGCACAGCCCAACGAGGCGGTCGAAGACATAACCACATCATCGCAGCGACCACCGACAACTCCGGCCCGCCCGATCTCCGCAAGGCAAGAACCCCGGAGCCGGTCACCTACTCGTGGTACCTGACCAGCATCCGAGCCGGCTTCGAGCCCTGGAGCGGCGGCATCGTCGCGAGGTTCGATTCCTTCTCCGTCCTCGTCAACGGATTGCAACGACTGTGCCCAACGGCATACCCCGACCGGCCATCGCGGTTGCCCGCCGCGAAGGTAGTCACCCGCGGTGCCGATCTGCCGAAGCGGGGCATTCGACGAGAACGGCTGCAAGTCGGGTGCGTCGGGCGAGGTACCCTCTATCGCGTGCTCGACGATGAGCTGCTGGAAGCTGCTGCGGGACAAGGTAAACGACGAAGCAACCGGAGCGTATCCGCCGTCCGGTTGGGCGCGTCCCGTGTCGGTGGACCCGATCTGGCCGAGGAATCGTCTTGACGGACGTCGAATTCGACGCGCCGACGGTAATTCGGACCAAGCGTGACGGTGGTCGGTTATCCGATGCCGCCATCGACTGGGTCATCAAGGCCTTCACCGACGGCCGGGTCGCCCCGGAACAGATGTCGGCCTTGTTGATGGCGATTTTCTGGCGCGGCATGGACTCCGGCGAGACCGCCAGATGGACGTCGGCGATGCTGGTCTCGGGTGCCCGGATGGATTTCGCCGAACTGCGGCTGCCGACCGTGGACAAGCACTCCACCGGCGGGGTAGGCGACAAGATCACGCTGCCGTTGGTGCCCGTCGTCGTCGCCTGTGGCGCGGCGGTGCCGCAGGCGGCGGGCCGGGGACTCGGCCATACCGGCGGCACGCTGGACAAGCTGGAATCCATCTCCGGGTTCACCGCGACGCTGTCCAATCAACGGGTGCGCCAACAACTTTGCGACGTCGGCGCGGCCATCTTCGCGGCCGGCGAGTTGGCCCCCGCAGACGCCAAGCTCTATGCGCTGCGCGACATCACCGGCACCGTCGAATCCCTGCCGCTGATCGCCAGTTCGATCATGAGCAAGAAGCTGGCCGAGGGAGCCGGCGCGTTGGTACTCGACGTGAAGGTCGGCGCCGGGGCCTTCCTGAAATCCGAGGCACAGTCCCGCGAACTGGCGCACACCATGGTGGACCTGGGCGAGGCGCACGGCGTGCCCACTCGCGCCCTGCTGACGGACATGAACTGGCCGCTGGGTCGCACGGTCGGCAACTCGCTGGAGGTGGCCGAGGCCCTGGAAGTGCTGGCCGGCGGCGGACCGCCCGACGTCGTGGAGCTGACCGTACGGCTGGCCGGCGAGATGCTGCAACTCGCCGGGATCGACGGCCGCGACCCGGCACAGACGCTGCGCGACGGCAGCGCGATGGACCGATTTCGCCGCCTGGTCGCCGCTCAGGGCGGCGATTTGTCGAAACCGTTGCCGATTGGTCGGTGTTCGGAAACCGTGACGGCCGGCCGGAGCGGCACAATGGGCGACATCGACGCGATGGCAGTGGGTTTGACGGCCTGGCGGCTCGGCGCGGGCAGATCCCGGCCGGGGGCCCGGGTGCAGCACGGGGCGGGGGTACGGATTCATCGTCGTCCCGGGGAGCCGGTGGTGGCCGGCGAGCCGCTGTTCACGCTATACACCGACGCTCCCGGACGCTTGGGCCCGGCGCTGGCCGTGCTCGACGGTGGCTGGAGCGTCGGGGAGGCCGGGCCGGCTCCGCGGCCCCTGATTATCGATCGGATCACCCGATGACCACTGCGCTCACGTGGGAGATGATTCGGCAGGCACCGAAGGCGCTGCTACACGACCACCTCGACGGCGGGCTGCGCCCGGCGACCGTGCTGGACATCGCCGGCCAGATCGGGTACGACGACCTGCCCGCCACCGACGTCGATACGCTGGCAACGTGGTTTCGGACCCGGTCGCACAGCGGCTCGCTGGAGCGCTACCTGGAGCCGTTCTCGCATACCGTGGCCGTGATGCAGACTTCCGAGGCGTTGTATCGGGTCGCCTTCGAATGTGTGGAAGACCTTGCCGCCGACTCGGTGGTCTATGCCGAGGTGCGCTTTGCTCCCGAGTTGCACATCGATCGCGGGTTGTCGTTCGACGAGGTCGTCGACGCTGTGCTTGCCGGTTTCGCCGCAGGTGAAAAGGCGTGCGCTGGCGCGGGCCGGTCCATCAAGGTGCGCTGTCTGGTCACCGCGATGCGGCACGCCGCAGTGTCCCGGGAGATCGCCGAGCTGGCAATCCGGTTCCGGGACAAGGGAGTTGTGGGTTTCGATATTGCCGGAGCCGAGGCCGGCCACCCGCCGACGCGGCACCTGGACGCTTTCGAATACATGCGAGACAACAACGCGCGCTTCACGATTCACGCCGGTGAGGCTTTCGGGTTGCCGTCCATCCATGAGGCGATCGCGTTCTGCGGCGCGGATCGGCTGGGCCATGGGGTGCGGATCGTCGACGACATCGACGTCGGCCCCGACGGCGGTGTCAGGCTGGGTAGGTTGGCATCGATCTTGCGGGACAAGCGGATTCCGTTGGAGCTGTGCCCGAGTTCCAACGTTCAGACCGGCGCGGTGGCCAGCATTGCCGAGCACCCGTTCGACCTGCTGGCGCGCGCCCGCTTTCGGGTGACCGTCAACACCGACAACCGGCTGATGAGCGACACGTCGATGAGCCAGGAGATGCACCGCCTGGTGGAGACTTTCGGCTACGGCTGGAGTGACCTGGAACGGTTCACCATCAATGCGATGAAGTCGGCGTTCATTCCGTTCGACGAGCGGCTGGAGATCATCGACGAGGTGATCAAGCCGCGGTTCGCGGTGCTGATCGGGTAGTCGGTGCGGGTCTGGCAGCCCCGCGTTGGTCGCAACTGTGACATCACATCAGCCGCAAGAGTGCCGACGGGTTGGCCGGTTCGTTATCCCCGCCTTGTCGCTCGGAGCGGTCGTGGGGCTGCGCTCCGGCGCCGGGTGTGCGCTGGCGGCGCCGGGTGTGCGCTGATGGCGCCGAGTGTGCCGTCCGGGCGGGGCAGATCGTGGCGTACCCGCCCTGCACGCACACTGAAAGCCGTCATTGCACACTCGATACCGCGGCATGACAGTCGACCCGGTGAGCACGTGAGCCTTCTCGGTTGACCCCGAACACCTGCCATGACAAGAGGGCTTTAGCGAAGCTGCAAGTATCGGCGTGCGGAAAAAGACGTCAAGGGGGTGCATGCGTGCTGCGCCCGCAGACGTCGATAACCGGCAGCTCTGTGGCCTCGGAAAGGCATGAGCGTCCTGGAAGCCGTTGTCCGCCGTCCGAATCACATCGGCCCGGCAACCGCCGCCCCACGATTACCCTCGAAGCACCTACCGGTCAGCCCGCCTAGCCTCAACGCCAGCAGGCAGTGACTCATGCGAAAGATGTGACCGCCGGATGCGGGGCTCGCTCGCCGCTGTGTTGTGCTTGCGGTGCCGCTACGAATGCCGCACCGCCTCTTGAGCGAGTTGCACCCGGGAGTTCAGGTCGAGCTTGGTGTACACGTGCGTGAGGTGGGTTTGCACGGTACGCGGCGAAACGAACAGCCGTGCGGCGATGTCCTTGTTGGAAAGGCCCTCGCCCACCAGGCTGACCACCTCACGTTCAGCCGGCGTCAACGATTCCCAACCGGTCGCTGCCCGCCTGCGTTCGCCGCGTCCGCGCTGCGCGTAGGCAATCGCCTCGTCGCTGGACAGTGCGGTGCCCTCTGCCCATGCGCTGTCGAACTCCTTGCTGCCCAACGCAGTACGCAGTAATGCCAACGAGTCCGCATGGCTGGAGTCGTAGCTCTTGAACCGTTTGGTGCCCAGGCGTCGCCGCATGGACTCCGCCGCGCCGTACAGGCGGGCGGCCTCACGGTGGCTGTCGTGCCCGACCGCCATGGCGGCCAGGCAGTCGAGGATGTCGGGAACGCAATTGTGTGCGCAGGCTTGAACTGCAGCCATCAGCGCGTCGTGGCCATCACGCTCGGCCTGTTCCGGCTCACCCTGTGCCATCGCCACCCGGGCGCGGCTGGTCAGCGCCAGCGCCAGATGCCAGCCCGACAGCACCGACGCGGCCTCGTCGGCGAAGTGTCGCGCTGCGGCGACATCGCCGCTCGCCAACGAGATCCGGGCTTTGGTGGGGCGCAGATAATTCGCCACATGCGGCTGCAATTTCAGGTTCTGCCACGCCTTTGTGCTCGCATCGCGCGCGGAATCGATGTCGCCGCCGGCGAAAGCCGCGATCGCCAACGTCGCATAGCCCAGTCCGAGGAAGTACTCGCTGCCGTCTCCGGCACCTTCGACCGCCGCTTCGCCCGCCGCCCACGCGGCGCTCACGTCACCGCGGTACGCGTGCGCATCACCCAACCCCTTCAGGATGAGCGGTGTGAGGACGTCAGCGTCGGCCTCCAACGACTGCTCCACCAGCTCGCTGAACTGCGCGACGGCTCCGGCCACCTCGCCCTGCCACAGCTGGGCGAACGCCAGGCTCAACCGGCACCGTAGCGCGCCGAACCGGTCGCCGATCTCGTCGGCCACATCGCGTCCGGCGCTGCCCGCGGCGCGCGCGGTCATCGTGTCGCCGGATACCACGGCGGCATTGCTCTGCCAACTCAGGATCTGGCTGAGTGTCCACCGATCGTCCAAGGCCCGGACAATATCGGTCGCCTCCGCGAAGTACTCTCGGGCCGCATCGGATCGGTAACTGAATCCGGCCGTCGAACCGCAGGCGGTGAGTGCGCGTGCTAGCAAGGCCGGGTCATCGACTTCGCGAGCGATAGCCAACGCTTGTTGAGCCTCGTCCACGCTGCCGCCACTGGTGTCGATGAACATATCGAGCACGGCCTTGTCCGCCAGCGCGCGCGCCCGCACCGCCGCGCTGACTTGCCCATGGTGCGCGTCTGGCTCGACGAGGATGGTTTCGAACCAGGTTCGCCCCTCCCGGATACGGCCCCGGCTGAGCCACAGCGGCTGCAGCCATGACGTCAACGCCAGCGCGGACTCCAAGTCGCAGTATTCGCGGCAGCACAGGAACGCCACCCGCAGGTTGTCCAGCTCGATTTCGGCCTGGTCGAGAAGCTGCTGATAGTCCGTGCGCCCAGGGCTGTCGAGCAGCGCCGCCAGCGCCATGTAGTGGTCGCAGTATCGCTTTCGGGTGACGTCGGTTTCGCCGGCCTCGGTGAGCTTTTCCATCGCGTACTGGCCCACACCCTCGAGCCGCCGGTAGCGGGTTCGACCCTGCGAGCTATCTGCCCAGATCAGCGACTTGTCAACCAGCAGCGCCAGCTCATCGAGCACCTGGTGACGCGGCAGCTCACCGAAGCCGGCCACCGCCAGCGCCGCGTCGAGGTCGAAGCCACCGACGAACACCCCGAGTCGTCGCAGCAAGATCCGCTCCGGCCCGCTGAGCAACCCGTAGGACCAGTCCAGCGATGCACGCAGGGTCTGGTGGCGGCGCAGCGCGGTGCGTGCCCCGCCGGTCAGCAGCCGGATGCTGTCATCCAGGCCGGCAATGATGTCCGAAAGCGACAGCGACCGCACCCGCGCGGCGGCGAGTTCGAGCGCCAGTGGCATGCCGTCCAACCTGCGGCAGATTTGCCGCACCATGGCGGCGCTGTCGTCGTCGATGACGAAGTCGGGCCGGGCCAGCAGGGCACGGTCGGTGAAGAATGCGGTCGCGTCGGCCATGGACAGCGACGGAACCCGCCAGGTCAGCTCGCCCGCCACCTTGATCGGTTCGCGGCTGGTCGCCAATATCGTCACCCGGGGGCAGGTCTGCAGTGGCGCATTGACCTGGCCGGCGCCCACGTCGAGCAGGTGTTCGCAATTGTCGAAGACAATGAGCATCTGCCGCTCGGCCAGGTAGCGCAGCACCGCATCGGCCGTTGACCGGCCCAACTGGTCGGACAGACCCAGCGCGCGAGCGAGCAGGATCGGCGTCATATCGGGATCGGTTATCGGCTCGAGATCGACGTAGCACACACCGTCGGGAAACTCAGACGTCAGTTGCGACGCCACTTGGATGGCCAGGCGGCTCTTGCCGAAGCCGCCGGCACCGATCAGCGTCACCAGCCGGTTTTCCGTCACCAGCCGGGTCACCTCGGCCATTTCCCGCTCGCGGCCCACAAAACTGGTGAGTTGCACTGGAAGCCGTTGGTTCACAATGCTTTTCGGAGTGCGTAGCGCAGGGAACTCGTTGCGCAGCTGGGGGTGACACAACTGCGCCACCCGTTCCGGGCGCGGCAGGTCGCGCAGCGGTTGACTTCCCAAGTCGATCAACCAGGCATCGGCCGGGAGCTCGTCGATGACGATGTCGCTGGTGGTGGCCGACAGCAGTGTCTGGCCGCCGTGGGCCAGGTCACGCAGCCGCGCCGCGCGGTTGATCGTGGGGCCGACATAGTTGCTGTCGTCGCGCAGCTGGACGTCGCCCGTGTGGATACCGACGCGCAGCCGAATCGGCGGCAATTGCGCCCGCTGCAATTGCAGCGCGCAGGCGACCGCATCGGCGGCCCGCCCGAACGCCGCCACGAAGCTGTCGCCTTCGCCCTGCTCGACCGGCCGTACTCCGCCGTGGACAGAGACGGCCTCGTCAACGGCTTGATCCAGCAGCTTGATCGCGTCGGCCATCTGTGCGGGCTGCGTGTGCCACAGCCGGGTCGATCCCTCGATGTCGGCCAACAGCAACGTCACGGTCCCGGTAAGCAGCAACTCGCCCACGCTCCAGTCCCATGCCAGGCACGTCCGCACATTGGGTCGATCTCGCTCATGCTAACCAGCGCGACCAGCAGCGAGCCGCAAATCTCAGCGAAAAGGCGTACGTGGCGTCGCTACGGACCGCCGACGTACGACCCCCCGCGGGGCAAATTTGCGCATTCCGGCCGATGGCCGCGGCCGCGCCACCGAGGACAGTCGAATTGTCCAGATTTCAAGAAAGAAGTCGAAAGGAACCCCGACGATGAAGCACCACACCAAGTCGAATCGTGGCCCCAGCGACGAGGCTGGCGCCCTCTCGCCCGACCAGCGGAACCGGTCGCAATCGCCTCGGTACGCCCCCAAGCGTTATTCGTTCCTCGAGGACGCCTGCATGGCGCGCGCGATGTATCGGCTCTGATCAGTGCCGCCCGTCCTCGCGGCCCTATTCGCGCCTCCAGCTTTGCGGAGCGACAGCGTTGCTCTCGTAAACTGCGAGCCCCGCCAGATCCGGGTAAGCCCGTCAACCGACGTTCAACTGCACACGTACCTTCTTACGCCACCGACCACACCGTGTGATCGAGGGTCCTCAATTCTTACGGTACGTTAGAATATGCGATACCTATTTGATGTCTAATCCCACGACTTCGCAGAAAACATGAACAGTCCCCAACTGAATCCCGCACCGTAACTCGCTCCTTCCCATGAGAATTCGTACTCTTCATATGCGGGGAGCAGCTTGTCGAATAGGGACCACTAGCGACCACCGTTCATAGGGCCAAATCGCTCTGTGAACTCGGCGACGTCCATGCTCCAGATAGGCAGTCCGATCGGAGAACCTGCGGTAGGTGAATTGCGCTTTTTATGCCGGTACCGCGCTGACTCAAGGAAGCCGTCTTCGCTAGCGATCGCAGTGAAGTCAAATCCCGGCCACAGTATGCTGCTGTACTCTACTGATGTAGCGTCCTGATCGGCAATGCCCAGCAGCTTCTTCATATTTCCAAAATAAGAGGCTTCGTCGCCGAGAGCTTCGGCGACTCGCTCATGTATACGTTCCGCATCGTCGACCGACAGACCATGGTCAGCCACTTTGGCCGCTAGTTGGTCTTCCTTATGCGACATCTTTATTCTCAGCTTCATCGTCATGAGTAGGTGCACCTCGAAGTCGATTATCGCGGCAACCGAGGGTCTATCCACTAGTTATTCATTCCTTTAGTGGGGTTATTTGATGATTCACATACTGCTGACTAACTCGGGCGCACAGGCGGCGTTTCCTGGTGAAATAGCGTATCGAGATGCCGCACTCTTCCGAATGGTTTGTCAAATTGAGTAAAGTCAGGTCACAATCGGATCAGATGAACCTTGCGTGAGCCGCTGATATTGTTGGCGAGATCATAGAAAACTGTCGCGACTCTTATGGAACCCTTGAATACCTCAATCTACAGGCCACAACTTCGTTACCCACAGAAACAGCCCCCAGCTGAATGCGGCACCGTAACGCTCCCCGCCCCATTGGAATTCGTACTCCTCGTGGCCAGGGAGAATTTTGTCAAACAGCGACCATTTCTGACCACCGGTCATCGGACCAAAATGCTCTGAAAACTCGGTGATATCCACGCTCCAAGCCGGCAGCCCGATCGGGGAATCGACATTACCCGAATCGCGCCTCGTATGCCAATACCGCGCCGACTCGAGCACTCCATCTTCACCTGCGATGGCTTTGAAGTCAAATCCAGGCCACAAGATGCTGCTGTATTCGAGTGATGCACCACCGTTGTCCGCAATGCCGAGTAGCTTCTTCATATTTCCAAAGTAGGAGTCATTGTCACCAAGAATCTCGCCGACCCGCTTATGCGTACTTTCCGCGTCGCTGACGGAGAGCCCGAATTCGGCTAGTTTAGCTTGCAGTAACCTGGCATCCTTATTGACCATTCTTAGCTTCGTCGTCATGAGCAGGTACACCTCAAACTCGACTATGGAAGGAACCCCGGCTGTATCCATCGTGTCTCCCGTCAATGACCCAGGTAAGGTAAGAATTCGGTCAGGTCGCCGTTGAACACTGTCACCGATCCGTCAGGGTGCACCATCATTGCGACCTTCTGAGGTAAGTATTTTGGTAATATGACCTTTGTTCCATCGGGGAGGGTTGGCAATTCCTCCAGTTTCACCGAACGCTGTCTGAGCGGCAATCTCGGTTGCCTCCGCAGCCTGTTGCTGGTCAAGGTGCAGGGAAGTTACCTTGTCCGCCAATGATTGGAGCTGCCCGGAACCCTTCGGAACCGTCTTTACTTCCTCACCAATTTTCTTAGCCTGGTCGGATAGTTGGGCTTGGGGACGTGCTCGGTTGTGGTTGGGTGCTGGGCGTGTGTGGTTGTTGTGGTGCGGGTTGTGTCCAGTATGGGATGTCGGTGCGTTTGGCGTCGTTGGCGGGCGTGTATTGTGCGTTGGCCGCATCTAATTGGCGCTCGAGCTGGGCCTTCAAGGTGTTGTAGTACCAGGCTTCTTGGTTATAAGCCTGAACCGCGTTCCAGTCGGAAGGGTTGGGCGGATTTAGATTGTGGTGGTCGATGTCGTTTGTCAACTTGCCGTAGGCGTCTCGCGTCGCTTGCAGCGAAGGCGGTGGCGGTGGGCTGGCCCAGGGCGGAATGGGGGGCTGCCCAAGCGGTGGTTTGCCCGGCGGCGGAGACGGTGGCGGCGGAACCGGCGGTTGCGGATCCAGCGGTATCGGCAAAGGTGGCGCCTGGGGTGCCGGGCCCGCTCCTATGTCCAGCATCTGAGCCCCAGGCGCCCCGGAGCCGCTAGGACCGTCGCTACCGGTGGAGGGACCGGGTGCGTCGCCAGGTGGTGTAGCCGGGTGGGGGGTCGGTGGTGGGGGTGCCGGAGGTTGGGGTGGGGGTGGGG
>NZ_MWQA01000001.1:4492534-4839924 GCF_002086915.1 Mycobacterium persicum
GTGGGGGTGGGGAGTTGAGGGTGTGGGCGGTGTCGCCGGGGTCGAGCGGGGCGCTGGTGACGACGCGCCGCCGGGTCGTGGTGGCTGTGGGTGGACGTAGGCCAACGGCTGCACCGTCGAGTTGGGCCCGGTGGTGACCGGACTGTGCAGCGTAGCGGTGGTGAGCATGCCAGCGGGTGTGCCGCTGCCGGGTCGCTTCACGACCGGCGGGGGGAAACCGTCACCGGTGGGCCGAATGTAGCTGGTTGCTCCCGCACCGGGATAACCGCTGACCACACCACCGGTTCCTGGACCCGATCCGGCTGGCGGGGGTAGGGGGTCCGCGCGGCTCTGCATCGCCTCGCTGAGCTGCGCAGAACCTGGCCCCGGGATGGCTGGGCTGGGGGCGGCGACTCCTCCGGCGTGTGCGACCTGGGCGATCATCCCCATCGGAGGCTGCGGCGCCCGGGCTAGTGTCTGAGCCCCGGCGGGCGTGGCCGCCGCCGAGGCACCACTTGGGGACGCCGACGCTGAGACCGAGCCGGCCAACGGCGCCGGCGGCGCACCCCCCATCCCGGCACCGACGGTTGGCGGGGGGATGAGCGCGTGCGCGCCTTGCTCGCCGGCCTGCAGGGTTGCTTCGGCCGCGCTGATCGCCCCGGTTTCGGCCAACCCCGCCGCCGCCGCAGCCGGCGACCCTCCCGCCACCGCCGGTGGAAACGGCACCATGATCGCCGCCGCGGCCGCGCGCAACGCCGCACCGTAGGCCGCGCCCGCAGCCGCATTGCGCGGCCACATCTGCCCGTAATACTCCAGATTCAACGCCACGATATGCGGGGTCAACGCCCCCCACACCAGCGGGTTGATCTGCTGGGCGGTGGCCTCATCGCGTCGATTGGCCTCTGCCTCCTGCGCGGTGACCATCGAGGCCACCGCGCTCTGATGGGCACCGGCCGCCGCCGCGACATGGGATGCCTTCTCCAGTAGCGCTGCTGCCAGCAGCTCATGCTGGGTATCCAACGCGGCCTGGGCCACCGCCGAAGCCGAAGCCCCTACCCCGCGCCACGTGGTGCCATAGGTGGCCGCCCCAGTGGCTGTCGAGGCCGCCACCACGGCCTGTATGTGCGCCGCCTGCGCGCTCAATGTTTCGGCATAGGCCAACGTTGGGGCCGGACCAGACCCCGAGGCCAACGCCGTGTAGTTGGCCTCCGGCGAAAACGCCGACCAGGGATGCACCACCACAACCTGCTAACTGCTACCGGGTCAGGGCCGCCGCGCGCATCGCCTCACTAACCACCGCCATCGTCGCGCCGGCCATCGACTGGGCGTCAGAAAACACCCCGCGCTCCGCCGCATGCTCACCAGCGATGCTCGAATACGCTGCGTCCACCACCGCCGTGCACGCCGCCGAATCAGCATCCTCGCCCACCGGCACCACCGCCGATAACGTCGGTGCAGCCGCGGCCACCCCAGCACCTAGCCTCGCCGCCAACCCCGCCTGCGTCATCGCCGAAGCCCCCACCACAGCCGACTCCACCGCAAACACCATCACCTGAGACCTCACTCCCCGCGCGCAGACAAACGTCAGGCGATGATCCTAAACTTGGCGGCACTATTCGCGCCTGCCATCACCGGCACGCGCCCTATTCGCGCCTAAGCCGCGACTCGACGAACCGTTCCACTCGCTCCCATTCGCGTACCGCCTTGGCATAGGGGCCCGCGGGCATGCTGACCGAGTCGGGATCGAGCAAGTAGGCGACCAACTTGCCCAGCGGCTTGCCCGGGTCCAGCGCCTTATCCACGGTACTTTCTTCCGAATAGTCGCCGATGTCGCGCAGCAACTCGACCGCCAGATCTAGCTGGTCACGATCCACGGCGTCAGGCCCATCGGCGAAATCGTCGGCCAGCCCGGTCAGCACATAGACATTGTCATCGGTGACCTCCACCGCGAGTGAGCCGTCGGTGGCCGCGGTACGGATGTCGTCGTAGGTGCTCAGGTCCGCCAAGTCGTGGTCGTGCTCGTCGGCAAGATAGCGGGCCAGCGCCCGCTCGGAACTGAACACACTGATGCGACCGTTGCGGCCCAGGAAGATCGGGCGATCATCGAGATAGCAACGCAAGGTGTAGAAGTTACCGGCACTGGTCATGATCTGCACCGGGTCGATGCCGACCTTCAGCCAGAAGTCCTCGTCGCTACCCAGAACGACGGCGGCCGCGGCTTCATCTTCTTCGGCTTCTTCTTCGGCGTCTTCTTCGTGGAGATCGGCGTCGCTGTCGTCGGTATCGTCCGGGCCGGCCGACTCCGCCGCCGCGACCTCATCAACAGCCTCCTCCTCGTCGCCCTCGGTCTCCGGCTCTTCCGGTTCCTCGGGCTCCTCGGCCAATTCGTCGGCGGCCTTGGCCGCCAGGTCGGCGTCGACCTCGGGAACGCTGACGATGTCGTCGATGGCTTTGAGCACGTCGTCCCAGCTGCGCCCGATGATCTCGGCGATCGCGTTCCAGCGTTTTTGGCCCGCCTTACCGGTGAAGTAGTCGACGCCCCCCGACACGGTGCCCAGCGTGGGATTGCCGTTGAAGAACTTCGACACCGCCGGCAGTTCACACACCGATCCGATGGAGGACACGATCGCCAGCGTCGCCGCCAACGCTGCCACCGACTCCTCGGTCGGCTTTTCGGCCACCAGCTCCTCGACGACCACCAGATCGAACGTCTTGTCGGCGTCCGGATCGAAGTTGTGCGCGTGCGCCTCGGTCAGCTCCTGCCACGCGGGGTGGTCCACCAGGTCGTTGTCGGTGTCGCCGCGGACGAATGCCACCAGGTCTGCGACGCTCTCGAAGGCATACAGGTCCTCGTCCTTACCCAGAAACGCCTCCCATTCGTCGCCGGAGTCACGCCAGCGCGGTGCCCACAGCGTGTAGCGGTCACCGTCGGACAGGCCCAGGCGGATGGGCACGAGGTCAGCAGCCATGCGGCACAGAATAGCGACGGCCGGGCGATGGCCCCGGCCCGGTAGTGCTCAGCCGCTCCAAATATCGGTGATCGGGGGAGCGTTCATTGCATTGCCCGTCTTGGGTAGGCCGTACATCTGCTCCAGCGTGGAAAGCAGGTTGTAGTGGCTGATCTGCTCGTTGTAAGTGCCCGGCTGCACGTGCGCCCCGTAGAACACCGTCGGAATCTGGTTGCGGCTGCTGCCGTCGTCCTCGTCCCACGTGACGATGAGCAGGCTGTTATTGGCCTTGGCCCAGTTGGCGTACGGCGACAGTTCGCGGTTGAGCCAGGCATCGCCCGCCGCGACGGAGCCGTCGTGCATGTCGTTGTCGGCGTTGGGTATGACGAACGACACCGTCGGCAGACTCGGGTAGTTCTCCGGCTGCGGAAACGCGCTGAACGGCACCGACAGCGTTGGTGGGACGTTGCTGAAATTGACCCACGGCACGTGCTTGCGCGCGTACTTGCCGGCACCGCAGACGGTCGAGCCCACCGCGGGCAGATCCTCGGCGAAACCGACAAAAGTGTGCCCGGCGGCCAGCAGTTCGGAGGCCAGGTTGGGCGTCGAGCCGGCGTCGACCGGGCAGGTGTTCTTGGTCAGGCCGAAGGTGCTGCCGGCGAACATCGCCAGGTAGTTGGGTTCGCTGGGATGCGTCTCGGCGAACGATTGCGCCATCATCGCGCCGTTGGCGGCAAGCGCATTGATGAACGGCGCCGCCGGGTTGCCGATGATGTTGGCCTGCGAGCGGTTCTCCTCCACCACGATCACCACGTGCGAGAACATCGGCAGCGCCGCCGCCGTCGGCTCCACCCCGTCATGAGCCCAGACCTGGCCCCACACCGACACCGCCACCGCAGCGAAGACCGCCAGGGCTCGACCCACACCCGCCAGACACCCGCGCACGCCCGGAGTATAGGGGGCGGCGTCGACCCGCCGCAGCGCGAGATTCAGCGTGTCAGCCGGCGTGAGCCCGATCGTTATAGGGTCACACCCCGTGGATGTCCACGTCATCGACCACCCGCTGGTGGCCGCCCGGCTGACCGTGCTGCGCAACGAACGCACCCGCAACGCCGCCTTCCGGGCCGCGTTGCATGAGCTGACACTCGCGCTGGTGTACGAGGCGACCCGTGACGCGCCCACCGAGCCGGTCCCGATCCGCACGCCGCTCGCCGAGATGACGGGAGTGCGGCTGGCCAAACCGCCGCTGCTGGTACCGGTGCTACGCGCCGGATTGGGCATGGTCGGCGAGGCGCATGCGGCGCTACCGGAGGCGGACGTGGCCTTTGTCTGTGTCGGCCGGGACGAGAATACGCATCAGCCGGTGTCATATCTGGAATTGCTGCCCGACGACCTCAATGGTCTGCCGGTAATGGTCCTGGACCCGATGCTGGCCACCGGCGGATCGATGATGTACACGGTTGGGCTGCTGTTGTCCCGTGGGGCGAGCGACATCACCGTGCTGTGTGTGTGCGCGGCGCCGGAAGGCATTGCGGCACTGGAAAAGGTGGCGCCCACCGCGCGGTTGTTCACCGCCGTCATCGACGAGGGGCTGAACGAAGCGGCCTTTATCGTGCCGGGTCTCGGCGACGCGGGCGACCGCCAATTCGGCCCCCGCTGAATCACCAGCTGCCCACCGAAGTGACCAGCTCGGCGCGCAACTTCCTGGCCCGCCGCCTCGCGGCGGCCACGTCGACGGCCGCCGCGCAGCGAACCTCCAAGTAGCACTTCAGCTTTGGCTCGGTGCCCGAGGGTCGCAGCACCACCCGGACCGAGGTGTCGCCGTCGCCGCCGGTGAAGATCAACGCGTCGGTGATGTCGGTGACGGTCGCGGGAAAACCCGCCAGCCGGTCGGGTGGGGTGTGGCGCAGCCGCGTCATCACCGCGTCGGCCTCGCCGGCATCGGCGACCCGCCGCGGCACCGCCGCCACCTCGTGGACGCCGTAGCGGCGAGCAAGCTCGTCGAGTTTGTCCGGCACCGAACGGCCCTGCCGTTTCAGTGTTGCCGCCAAATCGCACATCAATACGGCGGCGCTGACGCCGTCCTTGTCGCGCACCGCGGCGGGGTCGACGCAATGCCCGATCGCCTCCTCGTACGCGTACACCAGCGTGCCGGGCCGGTCGGCGTCGGCGCGGGCCAGCCACTTGAACCCGGTGAGAGTTTCCACGTGGACGGCGCCGTGGTCGGCGGCGATCGCCGCCAGCATCCGCGACGACACCACCGTGCTGGCGACCGTCCGTGGCCCTGTTGGGGGGTGCGACAGGATGTAATCGCCTAGCAGCCAACCTGTTTCGTCTCCGGAGAGCATCCGCCAACCAGTTTCGGCGGGTATGCCGACCGCGCACCGGTCGGCGTCGGGATCCAGCGCGATCGCGACGTCGGCGTGGATATCGGCGGCCAGGGCCAGCAGCGCATCGGTGGCGCCCGGCTCCTCGGGGTTGGGGAAGGCGACGGTGGGGAAGTCGGGGTCGGGTGCGAATTGCGATGTGACGGTGTGCACGTCGGTGAAGCCCGCCCGGCGAAGGGTTTCGACGGCTACCGCGCCGCCGACGCCGTGCATCGCGGTCAGGGCTATTCGCAGCGAACCCGTCGAGCGGCGGACCGCGGCCGCACGCTCGATGTAGCGGTCCAGCAGATCGGTGTGGACGGGTTCGACGGGTTTTCTGGCAATCTGATCGGCCGGCGGTGCGGCGGCCATCGCGGCTTCGATACGGCGGTCGGTGGGCGAGACGATCTGGATACCGCCGTCGAGGTACACCTTGTACCCGTTGTCGGTCGCCGGGTTGTGCGACGCCGTGATCTGTATCCCGGCTGCGGCGCCGGTGCGGCGAACGGCGAACGCCACGACCGGTGTGGGCACCGGATCGGGCAGCAGCAGCACCGAAAAACCTTCGGCAGCAAGAACTTCCGCGGTGGCGGTGGCGAAGGCCGCCGAGCCGTGCCGGGCGTCGCGCCCGACGATGACGGTCTGGGAGCGCGCGCCGGGTTGCTCGGCGAGCACCCGAGCCAGCGCCCAGGTGGCGTGCAGCACCACCGCGAGGTTCATCGCGTCCGGCCCGCCGCGCACCGGTCCGCGCAGCCCCGCGGTGCCGAAGGTCAGTGGGCGGGCAAACCGCGCGGCGAGTTCGCCGGGGCTGCAGGCGGCGAGCTCGGCGGCGGTCTCGGGATCGGGATCGTGGGCGATCCATTCCTGGGGCGTCACGGGCGTCACGGTTCAGACGCGCGCTATGCGTTCGATCGTTGAGGCCAGCAGCGCGCCCATCCGGGCCGCCGACGCCGCACCGGCGGCCAGCACCTCGGCATGGCTGAGCGGCTGACCGGTGATGCCGGCCGCCAGGTTGGTCACCAGCGAGATGCCCAACACCTCGGCACCCGCGGCGCGGGCGGCAATCGTCTCGTGCACCGTCGACATGCCCACCAGGTCGGCGCCCAGCGTTTGCAGCATCCGGATCTCGGCGGGCGTCTCGTAGTGCGGCCCGGGCAGGCCGGCGTACACGCCTTCGGTAAGCCGCGGATCGGATTGACGGGCGAGCTGGCGCAGCCGCGGCGAATACGCGTCGGTCAGGTCGACGAACTGCGCCCCCACCAGCGGGGACCGCGCCGTCAGGTTCAGGTGGTCGCTGATCAGCACCGGCTGACCGACCTGCATATTCGGCCGCAGCCCGCCGGCGGCATTGGTGAGCACGACGGTGTGTGCTCCCGTCGCGCACGCCGCGCGCACCGGATGGACGACGTGGCGCAGGTCGTGGCCCTCGTAGGCGTGGATGCGGCCGGCGAGCACCAGCACCCGGTGATCGCCGATCGGCACGGACAGCAGCTCGCCGGCATGTCCGGCGGCCCGGGGCGGTGCGAACCCCGGCACGTCGGCCTGGGGCAGTACGGCCGTTGGCCGGCCCAGCGCGGCGATGGCCGCAGCCCATCCCGACCCGAGAACGACGGCGACGTCATGACGGCCGATCCCGGTGCGCCCGGCGATAACTTGCGCTGCGTGCCGGGCGAGTTCTACGGGCTCCGGCAGCGGGTCAGTCACACTGCGCGAGCCTACTCAGCGCCAGCAGACACAGAGTCGCACGCCGCTCGGCGGCGCGATGCGACTCTGTGTCTGCTGGCCAGTGGACCGGTCCGCTTCGATGAGATACTGCGAGGATGCCCGCACTCACCGCTGCCGACCGCGTTGAGGAATTGGTGCGATGCCGCGGTAGTGACTTGGTCGAACTCTCCCACGCCATCCACGCCGAGCCGGAGTTGGCGTTCGCCGAACATCGCAGCTGCGCCAAGGTGCAGACGCTGGTCGCCGAACGCGGTTTCGCGATCACCGCGGCCGCCGGCGGCTTGGACACGGCCTTTCGGGCGGACTTCGGCCACGGCCCGCTGGTGACCGGGATCTGCGCCGAATACGATGCGCTTCCCGAGATCGGGCATGCCTGCGGCCACAACATCATCGCGGCGTCGGCGGTGGGCGCCGCGCTGGCGCTGGCCGAGGTCGCCGACGACCTCGGCCTGACCGTTGCCCTACTGGGCACTCCCGCCGAGGAGTCCGGGGGAGGTAAGGCGCTGATGCTGCAGGCCGGGACATTCGACGACGTGTCGCTGGCGGTGATGGTGCACCCGGGGCCGACGGACATCGCCGGGGCCCGGTCGCTGGCGCTGTCCGAGGTGACCGTGCGTTACCGCGGCAAGGAATCACATGCCGCCGTCGCCCCGCATCTGGGCGTCAATGCCGCCGACGCCGTGACCGTCGCGCAGGTGGCCATCGGGCTGCTGCGGCAGCAACTGGCGCCGGGGCAGATGGTGCATGGCATCGTCATCGACGGCGGGCAGGCGGTCAACGTGATTCCCGGGCACGCGATGCTGCAGTACGCGATGCGTGCCCACGACTCGGAATCGCTGAGCGACCTGGAGGGCCGGGCGTATGCCTGCTTCGCCGCGGGAGCGCTGGCCGCCGGCTGCGAATACGAAATCGACGCCGCCGCAACCCCATACGCTGAATTGAATCCCGATCCATGGCTCGTCGACGCGTGCCGAGAAGAAATGCGCCGGCTGGGCCGCGACCCGGTGCCCGCCGCCGCCGAGACTGGGCTGCCGATGGGCAGCACCGATATGGGAAATGTGACGCAGGTGCTACCGGGGATCCATCCGGTGATCGGTGTCGAGGCCGGCGGGGCCACGGTTCACCAGCGCGCCTTCGCCGCTGCCGCGGCCGGACCGAGTGCCGACCGAGCTGTCATCGACGGTGCAATCATGTTGGCGCGCACGGTTGTTCGCCTCGCCGAGACCCCCGAAGAGCGGGACCGGGTGCTGGCTGCGCGACAACGCCGGGCGGCGGCCCGATGAGCCTGGTCGACACTGCCGAGTCGTGGCTGGCCGCGCACTACGACGACCTGGTCGCCTGGCGTCGGCACATCCACCGCTACCCCGAGTTGGGCCGCCAGGAGTACGCCACCACTCAGTTCGTGGCCGAGCGGTTGGCCGACGTGGGCCTGAACCCCAAAGTGCTGCCCGGCGGCACCGGACTGACGTGCGACTTCGGCCCGGAACATCAGCCGCGGATAGCGCTGCGCGCCGATATGGATGCGCTGCCGATGGCCGAGCGCACCGGCGCGCCGTATGCCTCGACCATGCCCAATGTCGCGCACGCCTGCGGGCACGACGCGCACACCGCGATTCTGCTGGGTACCGCGCTGGCGTTGGCGTCGGTGCCCGAGTTGCCGGTGGGGGTGCGGCTGATCTTCCAGGCCGCCGAAGAGCTGATGCCCGGCGGCGCCATCGACGCGATCGCGGCCGGTGCGCTCACCGGAGTGTCGCGCATCTTCGCCTTGCACTGCGACCCCCGCCTCGAGGTGGGCAGGGTCGCGGTCCGGCACGGCCCCATCACCTCGGCAGCCGATTCGATAGAGATCACGCTGTATTCGCCGGGCGGCCACACGTCGCGTCCGCACCTGACCGCCGATCTGGTCTACGGCCTGGGCACGCTGATCACCGGCCTGCCCGGAGTGCTGTCACGCCGCATCGACCCGCGCAACTGCACCGTGCTGGTCTGGGGCGCGGTCAACGCGGGCGTGGCCGCCAACGCCATTCCGCAAACCGGCATCCTGTCCGGGACTGTCCGCACCGCCAGCCGGCAGACCTGGGTGGATCTGGAGGACATCATCCGCCACGCGGTCGACGCGCTACTGACGCCCCTGGCCATCGAGCACACGTTGCAGTACCACCGCGGGGTGCCGCCGGTGGTCAACGAGGACGTCTCGACCCGCATCCTGACCCACGCCATCGAAGCCGTCGGCCCCGACGTGCTGGCCGATACCCGGCAGTCCGGCGGCGGTGAGGACTTCTCCTGGTATCTCGAGGAGGTTCCCGGAGCCATGGCGCGGCTGGGGGTGTGGTCGGGCGACGGCCCGCAATTGGACCTGCATCAGCCGACGTTCGACCTCGACGAACGAGCCCTGGCCATCGGGCTGCGGGTGATGGTCAACATCATCGAGCAGGCGGCGGCGTTCTGATCCGGCGTTACCAGATCCCCCGGTGCAGTGGACTTTTCACCGCGCGCCCCGGGCGCGTTGTGCTTCAGCCTGCGGCCCCCGGGTAACGGTGGTTTGCGGGGTCGCCGGTGCGCAATTAATCCGCGCAGTCCGTGCGTCAGCGACAAGCCAAGGCGCGCAATGGAATTGTCGCTGACGGCGGTCGTGGGGCCGTGCTCCGGTGTGGGGAGATGGCAATCGCGTGCCGGTGCGGTTGGGTGTGTGCTGGCGCCGCCGGGTGTGCGCTGGCGGCGCTGAGTGTGCGTGCATGGCGCCGAGTGCGCGCTGGCGGTGGCCGATCGTGGGCTTTCCCGCCCTACAAGCGCGGTCAAAGCCGTCACTGCACACTCGACATCACAGCCATACGGTAACCACGTGCGACATCCCCGAACGCCTGCCACCACAAGCGGTTTGAGCCATGGAGACTGATGTGGCTGATGGGAGCGGAGATCAGCGCCGTCCCAACCCGGCAGCGTGTCAACGGGTGGGTTCACTCGCGCCGGGGAGTTCCTTCGGGGCTGTGGGTAGCCGGTCGAAGCGGCGCAGCCGCAAGGAGTTGGTCACCACGCTGACCGAGGAGAGCCCCATCGCCGCGCCCGCCACGACGGGGTTGAGCATGCCCAGCGCGGCAAGCGGTATCGCGGCGGTGTTGTAGCCGAACGCGAAACCGAGGTTCTGGTAGATCGTCCGCAAGGTGCGGCGGGACAGCTGGATCGCCAGCACGACGCCGTCGAGCCGGCCGGACATCAAGGTGATGTCGGAGGCCTCGATGGCCACGTCGGTCCCGGTGCCGATCGCGATGCCCAGATCGGCCTGCGCCAGCGCGGGAGCGTCGTTGACGCCGTCGCCGACCATGGCGACCACCCGGCCCTCGTCTTGGAGCCGGCGCACCTCGGTGACCTTGTCCTGCGGCAACACCTCGGCCAACACCCGGTCGATGCCCACCTGTGCGGCGATCGCCGCGGCGGTGCGGGTGTTGTCGCCGGTGATCATCGCGACCTGCAGTCCCATCGCATGCAGCTGGCGGACCACCTCGGCGGCGTCGTCCTTGACGGTGTCGGCCACGGCCAGTACTCCGATAACCCGCTCGGCCTGTCCGACGAACACCGCGGTGCGGCCCTGCTCTTCGAGTTCGGTGGCCGCGGCGGCGAGGCGTTCGGGCAGCAGCAAATCGTGCTCGACGATGAGCTTGCGTCGACCGACCAGCACCGCCCGGCCGTCGATCTCGGCCCGTACGCCGTGTCCGGCCAGGTTTGCGAACGCCGTTGCCGCCGGAATCGGCAGCGCCTGCTCACGCGCGCCGGCGACGATCGCGGCGCCGATCGGGTGTTCGGAACCGGACTCGACGGCTGCGGCCAGCTGCAGCACCAGGTCTTGCTGGTGTGCCTCGTCGGCTACCACGTCGGTGAGCCGCATCTGGGCGCGGGTGAGGGTGCCGGTCTTGTCGAAGACGACGGTGTCGATCTTCTGCGAGGCTTCCAGCACCTCGCCGCCCTTCACCAGGATCCCCAGATCCGCGCCGCGGCCGGTGCCGACCATGATGGCCGTCGGGGTGGCCAGACCCAGCGCGCACGGGCAGGCGATGATCAGCACCGCGATCGCGGCGGTCATGCCGGCGACCGGGTTGGCGGCCAGCAGCGTCCAGCCGGCAAAGGTCAGAGCGGCGACACCCACCACGGCCGGTACGAACACCCCGGAGACGCGGTCGGCCAGCCGTTGCACCGGGGCCTTGCCGCCCTGCGCCTGCTCGACCAGACGCACAATCTGCGCCAGCGCGGTGTCTGCCCCGACGGCGACGGCGCGCACGGTCAGCAACCCGTCGACGTTGACCGTGGCCCCGGCAACACGGTCACCCACGGTTTTCTCGACCGGGACCGATTCGCCGGTGAGCATCGACTCGTCGACGGCGGCGCGTCCGTCGATGACTTCGCCGTCGACCGGGATCTTCTCCCCGGGCCGTACCCGCACCAGGTCGCCGACCTGCACCCGGTCGACCGGGACCAGCTGCTCCTCGCCGTCGATGAGCAGCCGGGCCTCCTTGGCGCCCATGGCAAGTAGCTTGCTGATCGCCTCCGACGCCTTGCCCCGGGCCCTGGCCTCCAGATAGCGGCCGAGCACCACGAACGCGATGATCAACGCCGAGGTGTCGAAAAACAGTGGGCCACCTGCGAATAGCTCGTAGGTGGAGTAGCCGAAGGCAGTCAGCGTGCCCAGCGCGATCAGCGTGTCCATGTTGGCGCTCAACGCCCGGGCCTGCACGACGGCCTCCTTGAGAATCGACCAGCCGGCAATGAATTGCACCGGCACCGTGACGGCCAACGCCAACCACCCTGCCCACGGGGCGGCAATCATCGTCAACCCGGCCGACAGCAACCCGAACGGCCAGGCCAGCCAGACCCGGCGCAACCAGGTCCGCCGCTCGGCTGCGGGATCCGCGCCGGGCGAGGCATGGCACGAGGAGACCTGAACCTCGCCGCATCCGCCCTGATCCGCGGGGACGTCGCGCGAACGGCCCAGCAGCCGGCCGATGATCGTGCGTATCACGCCACCGTTGCGCTCGGCAGCCGAATGCGGGGCGCGCGAGGGCACCAACTCGGCCGGAAGGTGTTGGGCATCAACGATTGCCGCGAGCACCGCCGCGGTATCACAGTGCCCGGGCGAAAACCAGATCACCACCGAGGCGGTTCGCGGATATGCCTGAACGGCCCGGACACCGGCCACCGTCGCGACGGTCTCTTCGGTCGCGACGGCACGAATCTCGTCGAAACCGGACCCGCCGACGTGAACCCGCATCCGTCCTGCGGCATTGGATACGACGGTCAGCTCGACGTCCGCGTCGGGGCGCAGCTCAGCGATCGTGGTCATCGCACCCGCCCGCTACCTGTGACTGTGAAACATCTTCTCCGATACGCTCTTTCGCCTCGGCGATCACATCGGCCAGCGTCAGCCGAGCCTGCTCGGAGCTCTGCTGGGCTTTGCGTTCCGCGGTGCGCAGCCCACGCAGTCCCCACGCCGTGGTGGCGACCGTCGCCTCCCGCAACGGCACCTTCACCGCCGTCTTGCGCAGCACCTCATACGCCGCCGCTCCCACCACGCCGGTCACCAATGTGGGTACCGACTTCGCCAAGAGCCCATGCCATGAAACCATGTGAACGAACCTTTCCTATCGTGCGTGCCAGCTTGCAAAACTACAATACCCCGGTAGGGTACTAGCATGGTCGAAGTCGGCTTCTTTCACGGCAAGTCCACAGAATGCAACCGCGGCGATTTCACTTGTGGTCCCGGCGAATCCGGTCACCCGAGTCAGCCGCCGGCCACGCCGCGCCAGGCACAGCCGACCTCGCGATGTCTGCCGCCGTGCTGAACGACGCGGCACTGCGCTGGGCGGTCGCGATGATCTTCGGCGTCAGCATCGCGGCGGACGCCTACGTCTTCGGCGCCCGGGATCTGCGCTCGACCGTCGCAGTCGACCACCTGCTGCACCTGTCGATGTCGGCGGCCATGATCGCCATGGCCTGGCGGATCGGACCAGCCTCCCACGGCCTAGTGCCGATTGTCTTCTTTCTCCTGGCGGCCGGCTGGTTCGTACTCGTGGCGGGCCGGCGACGCTGCACCCTCGGCGACCGAATGGCCAACTGCTACAACGCCACCATGATGATCGCCATGGCGTGGATGTACATGCTGATGAACGGCGGCCCGGCGGCCCACGGCGATCATTCGCCCGACCCCATGCTGGCGGGCTCGGCGCCGACGCACATCGCCGGCGGGTCGATGCCCGCAGCCCAGATGCCGCAGACCGGATCGTGGATCGCCACGGCGAACTGGATCGTGACCCTGGGGTTCGCGGTCGCGGCCATGCTCTGGCTATGGCGTTACGTCGGCGCGCGGCGAGCCGGCCGGTCGGCTGGTGCCGGCCGGCTTGCCGAGTTGGGGCTACTGTCGCAGGCCTTCGCCGCCGTCGGCACGGCGCTGATGTTCGGCGTCATGGGGTAATACCCGCCGGCTCGCCCGGGACAGCCCACCCCGGCGCGGGTCAGGTCGTCGTCCCGGGACCGATGTTGCGGGCCGGGCGGGTGCGCAGGTCGTGCACATAATCGGCCGGAGCGCCGGCGATTTCGGCGGCGTCGGCCATCACCCCCAGATACCGTGCCGACGGCAGCCCACCCTCCCAGGCGTCCAGCACGTACAGCCACGCCAGGACCGGGTCGGTGGTGGTGTCCGACGACAACCGCTCCACGCGGCACCGGATCTTCTTGTGGACGCCGAACTCGGAGCCCTCCCAGCGATCCAGGTTGTTCTCGTCGGCCGGCGTCATGTCGTAGAGCACGACGAACACCCTGGAATCCGGGTCCTCGACGACGGTGGCCAATGCCCCGTCCCAGCCGAGGTCCTCACCGCCGAAGGTCAGCCGCCAGCCGTTGAGCCAGCCGGTTCCGGCCATCGGTGAGTGGGGTGCTCGCTTGAGCATCTGCTCGGGATCCATGTTCGACCCATAGGCGGCGTAGAGCGGCACGGGAGAAAGCTTAAACGTCGGCCGTATCGATGGCGGCTACCCGAGGGTCTGCGGCGAGTGTGATGCAGCCCTCACTCGGTGCTGGGGCGTGCCGCGCCGCCGCTGCCGTTGAGCCGCGCTGCGGCCTGCTCGTGCAGCACCGGGCGACCGGGCTAGGTTAAGCCTGTGGTGACCCGCATCGTGATCATCGGCGGCGGCCCGGCCGGCTACGAGGCCGCCATCGTCGCAGCCACCGCACACCCCGAATCGGTCCAAGTCACGGTCATCGATTCCGACGGGATCGGCGGGGCCGCCGTGCTGGACGACTGTGTGCCGTCCAAGACATTCATCGCCTCCACCGGCCTGCGCACCGAGCTGCGCCGGGCGCAGCGCCTGGGCTTCGACATCGACATCGACGACGCGAAGATCTCGTTGCCGCAGATCCATGCCCGGGTCAAGGCACTGGCTGCCGAGCAGTCGGCCGACATCACCGCCCAGCTGCTCGGCATGGGAGTCCACGTGATCGCCGGCCGGGCCGAGCTGATCGACCCCACCCCGGGCCTGGCCCGCCACCGGGTCAGGGCGACCCATTCCCATTCGGGGCCGGACGGCCCCGTCAGCAGTGAGCACGACGCCGACGTTGTGCTGATCGCCACCGGGGCCAGCCCGCGGGAACTGCCGTCGGCGCGGCCCGACGGTGAACGCATCCTGACCTGGCGCCAGCTCTACGACCTGGAGGCGCTGCCGCAGCACCTGATCGTGGTGGGTTCGGGAGTCACCGGCGCCGAGTTCGTCCACGCCTACACCGAATTCGGTGTACAGGTCACCGTGGTGGCCAGCCGCGACCGGGTGCTGCCGTACGAGGACGCCGACGCGGCGCTGGTCCTGGAGGAGTCGTTCGCCGAACGCGGTGTCCGGCTGGTCAAGAACGCCCGGGCCGAATCGGTGACCCGTACCGACACCGGCGTGTTGGTCACCATGACCGACGGCCGCACCGTCGAGGGCAGCCACGCCCTGATGACCATCGGGTCGGTGCCCAACACCGGCGGCCTGGGCCTGGAGCGGGTCGGAATCGAGCTCGGGCCCGGCAACTACCTGACCGTGGACCGGGTGTCGCGGACGTCGGTGCCCGGCATCTATGCCGCCGGCGACTGCACCGGCCTGCTCCCGTTGGCGTCGGTCGCGGCCATGCAGGGTCGGATCGCGATGTATCACGCGCTGGGCGAGGGCGTCAGCCCGATCCGGTTGCGCACGGTCGCGGCGACGGTGTTCACCAGGCCCGAGATCGCCGCTGTCGGGGTGCCGCAGTCGGCGATCGACGACGGGTCGGTGACCGCGCGGACCATCATGCTGCCGCTGCGGACCAACGCCCGGGCGAAGATGTCGGGTTTGCGTCAAGGGTTTGTGAAGATCTTCTGCCGGCGCTCCACCGGCGTGGTGATCGGCGGCGTGGTGGTGGCGCCGATCGCCTCGGAGCTGATCCTGCCGATCGCGGTGGCCGTGCAGAACCGGATCACGGTCAACGAGCTGGCGCAGACGCTGGCCGTGTACCCGTCGTTGTCGGGCTCGATCACCGAGGCCGCCCGCCGCCTGATGGCGCACGACGATCTCGACTGAAGGCCAGCCCCGCGACGCCCCAGGAACTAGCCTTGTGGAGCGACGCTACCGACCAGTAATCGACAGGAGTCCCTTTCCGTGAGCAACCCAATCAGCGCACCGCAGAGCGAGCAGCCCGCCGGGACGCTGGGACCGCAGCAGCGCGCGTCGGCCTGGGAGCGGCTCGGTGCCGAGCAATTCGACGTGGTGGTCATCGGCGGCGGCGTGGTGGGCTCCGGTTGCGCGCTGGATGCAGCCACCCGCGGTCTCAAGGTGGCCTTGGTCGAGGCCCGTGACTTGGCCTCCGGCACGTCGAGCCGCTCGTCGAAGATGTTCCACGGCGGCCTGCGGTACCTCGAGCAACTGGAATTCGGCCTGGTGCGCGAGGCGCTCTTCGAGCGTGAGCTGTCACTGACGCGATTGGCGCCGCACCTGGTCAAGCCGTTGCCGTTCCTGTTTCCGCTGACCAAGCGGTGGTGGGAACGCCCCTACATTGCCGCGGGCATCTTCCTCTACGACCGGCTGGGCGGCGCAAAATCGGTTCCGGCGCAAAAACATCTGACCCGGGCCGGCGCGCTGCGATTGAGTCCGGGGTTGAAGCGAACCTCCCTGATCGGCGGTATCCGCTACTACGACACCGTCGTCGACGACGCCCGCCACACCATGACGGTCGCACGCACCGCGGCCCAGTACGGCGCAGTGGTGCGCTGCTCCACTCAGGTGGTGGCGCTGCTGCGCGAGGGTGACCGGGTGATCGGCGTGCGGGTTCGCGACTCCGAGGACGGCTCGATCAAGGAGGTCCGCGGCCACGTCGTGGTCAACGCCACCGGGGTCTGGACCGACGAGATCCAGGCGTTGTCCAAGCAGCGCGGACGTTTTCAGGTGCGCGCGTCCAAGGGTGTGCACGTGGTGGTGCCGCGGGACCGGATTGTCAGCGACGTGGCGATGATCCTGCGCACCGAGAAGTCGGTCATGTTCATCATCCCGTGGGGCAGTCACTGGATCATCGGGACCACCGATACCGACTGGAACCTCGACCTGGCCCATCCGGCGGCCACCAAGGTCGACATCGACTACATCCTGGGCACCGTCAACACCGTGCTAGCAACCCCGTTGACGCACGCCGACATCGACGGCGTGTACGCCGGGCTGCGTCCGCTGCTTGCCGGGGAAAGCGAGGAAACCTCGAAGCTGTCCCGCGAGCACGCCGTGGCTGTGCCGGCGGCGGGACTGGTGGCTATCGCCGGCGGCAAATACACCACCTACCGGGTGATGGCGGCCGACGCGATCGACACCGCCGTGCAGTTCATTCCGGCCCGGGTCGCGCCGTCGATCACCCAGAAGGTGAGCCTGCTCGGAGCCGACGGCTACTTCGCGCTGGTCAACCAGGTCGAACACGTCGGCGCGATGCACGGTCTGCACCCGTACCGGGTGCGTCATCTGCTGGACCGCTACGGTTCGCTGATCAACGAGGTGCTGGCGTTGGCGGCCGACGATCCCGGTCTGCTCAGCCCGATCAAGGAGGCGCCCGGCTACCTGCGGGTCGAAGCCCTCTACGCCGTCACCGCCGAGGCGGCCCTGCATCTCGAGGACGTGCTGGCCCGGCGGATGCGGATCTCCATCGAATATCCGCACCGGGGTGTGGACTGCGCCCGGGAGGTGGCCGACATCATCGCGCCGGTGCTGGGCTGGTCCGCCGCGGACATCGAGCGGGAGGTCGCCAACTACAAGGCGCGAGTGGAAGCCGAGGTGCTCTCGCAGGCGCAGCCCGACGACGTGTCGGCGGACATGCTGCGGGCCAGCGCGCCCGAAGCACGGGCCGAGATCCTCGAGCCGGTGCCGCTCAATTGAGCGCGAAGCGGGCATCCCTGGCCGCCGTAATCGGTGGCGGCCTGGCCGGCGTCGTGGGCTGGGACCTGGTGCAGCGCCGGCACACGATCCTGCGCAACTACCCGATCATCGGCCACCTACGGTTCCTTCTCGAGGCGGTTGGGCCCGAGCTGCGCCAGTACATTGTCACCGACAACAACGCCGAGCGGCCCTTCAGCCGCGACCAGCGGCGTTGGGTTTACACGTCGTCGAAATTGACCAACCGGTACTTCGGATTCGGCAGCGACAACGATCTGGAACGCGCCTACAACTACCCGATCATCAAGCACGCGGCGTTCCCGGTTGCGGCTCCGGACGGCGACCCGGGCCACCCCGACCCGGCGGTGCCGCTGCCGGCGGCCAAGGTGCTTGGCGGTGCGCGGGGCCGGACCAAAGCATTCCGCCCGTCGTCGTTGGTCAACGTCTCCGGGATGAGCTTCGGGTCGCTGGGCGGCGCGGCCATCACCGCGCTGAACGAGGGCGTGGCCATAGCCGGGGCACTGCAGACCACCGGGGAGGGCGGGATATCGCCGTACCACCTCAACGGCGGCGACCTGATCTGGCAGATCGGCACCGGGTACTTCGGCTGCCGCAACCAGGACGGCACCTTCAGCCTGCCCCGGCTGATCGACCGGGTAGCCGCCACCCCGTCGATCCGCGCCATCGAGATCAAGCTCAGTCAGGGTGCCAAGCCGGGGCTGGGCGGCATGCTCCCCGGCGCCAAGGTGACGCCGGAAATCGCGGCCATCCGTGGCGTTCCGGCCGGTGTGGACTGCCGCAGTCCCGCCGGGCATTCCGCATTCGACGACGTCGACGGGCTGCTCGAGCTGGTCGAGGGCATCGCTGCGCAGACCGGTCTTCCGGTGGGCATCAAGTCGGCGGTCGGCGACGGGGCGTTCTGGCCGCAACTGGCTGCGCGCATGGCCCGCACCGGTCGCGGTGTCGACTTCGTGACCGTCGACGGCGGCGAGGGCGGCACCGGCGCGGCTCCGCTGGTGTTCAGCGACCACGTGGCGTTGCCTTTCAAGTGGGCATTTCCCCGGGTCTACCGAGCCTTTGCCGAAGCGGGCCTGCACCACGAGGTGGTGTTCATCGGCTCGGGCAAGCTCGGCATCCCAGAGAATGCCCTGTTGGCCCTGGCCATGGGTTGCGACATGATCAACGTCGGGCGGACCGCGATGTTCGCCATCGGCTGCATCCAGGCCCAGCGCTGCCACACCGGCCGCTGCCCGTCCGGAGTCGCCACCCAGTCGGCATGGCTGCAGCATGGCCTCGATCCGGCGTTGAAGTCGGTGCGCTGCGCCAACTATCTGGCCACGCTGCGCTTCGAGCTGCTGTGCCTGGCCCGCGCCTGCGGCCATGTCCACCCGGCGCTGGTACCCCTGGACGCCATCGAGCTGCTCGACGTCGACCTGCAGACCGTGCAGGTCGACGAGTTGTTCGACTATAAGCCCGACTGGGGCCTGCCCGGGCCGGCCGACGTCGAAGCGATCACGGAGCTCATGGCCGGCTGACGGCGGCTGCTGTCGGCGATCTCGGCGCCGTGCCCCGAAGGGACAGACTCAGCCCACCGGCGGGGTGCTTGCTATGCGGGATTCGATCATGCGGTTACGAACGATGTGTTCGACGAGAATCGGGACGAAGGTCTGTACGGGTGCGTCGGCGAACTGTTGAGCGGCCTCCTCACACCAGCGCCTGATCTGCGCGACTCGCTGGTCGTCGTCGCGGCCCTCGTGCCGGGCCAACTTGTCTGCCACGTCGGCCACGGACCGCGCCACCAGGGAACGGCTGGCCGACGCCATGTCGCGGTCGGCGTATGCCCGCGCGTCGTCAAGGGCTTTTTGGCCGCAGTCTTCGTCGACGTCGGGCGGGATGACGTGCAGTGTGATGTGGTGGCCGTCTTCACCGATCAGGATCACACTGGTCGGCTCATCACTGGTGAATCCCAGCAGTTCGACAGTGCGGCCGCCGATTTCAGCCAGGGACGGCGTCGGGTCCCAGCCGTTGCGGCGGTAGCCGACTATCGCGATCGGCCCCAGCCGGTCCGATACCGACGCTGCCAAGCTGGGTAGCTCGTCGACCAAGCTGTTCGACCGCGGCCACCAGGCCCCGTCGATATGCTCCGAGACCGGACGAAAGGGCTTGAGCTGTAACCGAGTTTCACGCTCCACTCGACCAAAGTAGAGGGATCGTGAGCCACCTGCGACTCGAAAACCCAACGTCCAGGTGGCGGCCGCACAAACATCTGGTTACCTGCGTGCGAGAGAGTCGGCGTCGTCGACTGATGCCGCAGTGTCGGCGGTGCTGCCGATGACCCGCCGGGCGTGCTCGGACGCGCGAACGAGCAGGTGGGGAGCCAGCGCCGAGACCAGGGCCGCCACCGCCGCCGCGGCCACCGCCTGACCCCAGCCCAGCGGGCCGACCGGGGTGCAGCCGAACACGTGGCTGAGCCCGGGCGTGCTCCCCACCACCGCCAGCACGCCGAAGGACCCGACGGCCGTCAGCACCACCAGCGCGCTGTGCGAGTCGGCCAGTGTCTGGGCCAGTTGGGTGCCGACCAACCCGATCAGCGCCACCGTCGCCGCGCGGCGCCGGGTGCCGGTCGCGCTGGCCAGCAGCCACGCCAGCATGGCGCCGATTGTCGTGGACGCACCACGAATGCCAATCGCGCGCCACATCGCCGCCTCGCCGCGGTCGACTTCGGCGGTGCCCGCCTGGGTGCTGACGGCCAGGGCGGCGGCCGGCAACGCGTCGGTCAGCATATTGACCAGCAGCATCTGGCGGGCGTTGAGCACCGAACGCCCGGTCAGGAGGGTGGTGATCAGCGCAAAGCACACCTCGCCGAGGTTGCCGCCCAGCAGCACCGACACCGCCGAATGCACGCGGCGCCACAGCTGCTCGCCTTCATCCAGGGCGTCCAACAGTGCTTCGATCTTCCCGTCGAGCAGCACCACGTCGGCCGCCGTTCGGGCCGCGTCGCTGCCGCGCGCGGCCACTCCGACGCCCACGCTGGCCGCCCGGATCGCGGCCGCGTCGTTGACACCGTCGCCGACCATCGCCGTGACCAGCCCGGCCCGCTCCAGGGCTTGGACCACCTCGATCTTGTGCTCCGGGGTCATGCGCGCGAAGACCGGTTGCGACGCGACCGCCTCGGCGCGCTGGTCGGCCGACAGCGCTTCCCAGTCGCTGCCGGTAACCACCTGCTCGACGGTGACGTCAATGCCCAGCTCCTGGGCGATCACGGCCGCGGTCGTGGGATGGTCACCGGTGATCAGCCGGACCCCGATGTCGCGGTCGGCGAGTGCTGTCAGCACGGATCGGGCCATCGGCCGCGGGGTGTCGGCCAACCCCAGCAGGCCGATCGGGGCTAGCTCGGACAGGCACAGGTTTTCCAGCAGATCGGGATCGGCCGCTGCGGCCGCGGCCTGCTCGCGGCTGAGGCGGCGTTCGGCCACCGCCAGCACGCGCAACCCCTTGGCCGCCAACTCGTCGATCTGCTTGCGCAACGGGGCAATCCGGGTTCTGGGCCCGGCGAGCGCCGACGAGAGGACCTCGGGTGAGCCTTTGAGGGTCAGCCGGGTACCGACCAGAGCGGCCGCGAACGGGCGACCCGATTGGAAGGGCAAGAAGGCGTCCCGGTTCGGCCGCGGTTGTGGCCGCGAACCCCGAAGCGCGGGGTCGGCGGCGGCCTGGTTTATCGCATCGTCGGTGGCATGCTCAACGCGGTGGGCGTGCCTCGAATAGGTGGTGCTCAGCGCCGCGTCCAGCACCTGCGCGGGGGTGAAACCCGTCATCGGGCGCACGACCTTGACCTTGAGCCGGTTCTCACTCAGCGTGCCGGTCTTGTCGAAGCACACCACGTTCAGCCGGGCCAGCGCCTCGATGCAGTGGGCATTACGGATCAGCACCGACTCTCCGGTGAGCCGGCGCGCGGCGGCCAGCTGAGCCAGCGTCACCACGAGTGTCAGCCCCTCCGGAATGGCGGCGACGATCAGCGTGACAGCGCTTCCCACCGCCGCGCGCAGCGGTGTGCCCCGCGCCACACTGAGCAACCCGACCAGAGCGCCGCCGGCCACGCTGAACGGCAACGCCCGCCGGGTGATCCGCCGCAGCTGTCGTTGCAGGCCGATCTCCTGCGACTTCCTCGGCGCCATCGCCAGTGCCCGGCGGACCTCCGAGCGCGAACCGACCGCGGTCACCACGGCCACGGCCGTGCCGGCAACCACCGTGGTGCCGGCATAGAGCATGCAGGTCCGTTCGGCCAGCGGGGCGCCGGGCGTGGGTTCGGTCTGCTTGGCCACCGGCAGCGACTCGCCGGTCAGCATGGATTCGTCGACCTCGACGTCGGACGCGTGCAGCAGCCGGGCGTCGGCGGGGATCACCTCGTCGGCATGGACTTCGATGATGTCGCCCGGGCGCAGCCGCTTGGCGGGCACCTTTTCGTGGCGCTGCTCATCGAGCGGACCGGTAAGCCGGCGCGCGGACGGATCCTGCACGGCCAGTAAGCGATTCAGGATGCGTTGGGCGTGCAACTGCTGTTCGGCCGACAACCCGGCGTTGACCAGCAGCACGCCAGCCACCAGCACCGCATCCAGCGGCGAGCCCAGCAGCGCGCTGGCCAGCGCGCCGGTGGCCAGCAGCGGCGTGATCGGGTCGGACAGGTCGGAGCGCATCTCGTCCGCGAAATCGCGCACGAGTCCCCATGACTTCGCACCCGCGGCTTGCAGCAGACGAACCGGCGGCAGGTTGTGCCAACGACTGGACGCCGGCGCCCGGTGTTCGTCGGGAGGCCGGGGCAGCAGCTGCCGCACTTGTGCTACAGGCAGGCTGTGCCAGTCGTGGACGGTTTCGGGTTCCGGCAGTGGGTCGCGGAAAACCTTTGCGGCCGAGCGGAATCCGAACCACAGGCTGGCGGCCATGCCGACGTTGACCGAGACCGAACTGCGCCCCGGCACACCGGGAATCAACATCAGGGCGCCGATCGCCGACGCCGAGGCCGACAACCGGACCGCGTTGTCGGTGGCGGCGCGCGCGGCGGGCATCGCATGCAGCACCCGCCAGGCGCCGGCCAGCTCCGAAACGACAACGTCGGCACCCCACGGCGGAGGATGCCGGTGCCGCTGCAACCCGATCGTGACATCGGCCCGATGCGCGGCCCGCAGCTGCGAGGTGGTCAGCAACGCCACGGTGGCGCCGCTGGCCTTCAGTTCCGCGACAGCCGCCGCCACCGCGTCGTCGATCGACCCGTCCAGGGGATACAGTTGGTCGAATCCTTGTGCCAGCGAACGCAATCCGTCGTCATCGAGGGAGAAGACCCGCGGGTGTGACCGGCGCGCCTCGGTGAGCACCGCCGCGGCGAATGGATCGCGCACCGGGCTGATCAGCGCCTGGCCGGCGCCGCCGCCGGCCCCGGGGATATCCGCCAGGTCGTGCCATCCGGGGGTCAGCCCGGCCTCGTCCAGCGCGGCCCGCACCGCTTCCCAGGCCCGGGTGCGTTGCGAATCCGGCACGCCCAGAACGCGACTGACCATCAAATCGTCGGTGTAGAACGCCCGCGGGTCGATCATGATCGCATCGACCCGGTCGAGTGTCCTCAAGGCACCGGGACGCAGCACCAGCGCGTCGTGCCGGGCGGCCAGCCCGCTGCTCATCGTGCAGCCGAATGCCTCCCGCACGGTGCGCAACGGCTTCGGGACGGCGGTCAGCGCCGCGGCGCCGGCCATGTCGAGGTTGCGCGACAGCACGCCCACCACCGCGGCGGCGCCGATACCGGCCGCACCGGCGCGGTTGGCGTAGCGTTCCGCCGGCCCGTCGGGTGGGGTCGGGATGCTCCTGGGTGCCGACGCGGCGTCGTCGGGCACCGACCGGCCGCCCAGGCCGGGTTCATGGCGACGCCAGGTGAGCCGACCGGTCCAGGCCTCGGCCACCAGCATTGCGCGGGTCGCGGCCTCGGCTGCCGCCGCCGTCGGCGACAGCGTCAGCGCGGCCGCGGTGGCGTTGACGACACCGAACAAGACGTCGGTGCCTTCGGGTCCGAGGCGCCGTTCCAGCTCTTTCCGCAGTTGCGGCAGGTGGTCAGCCAGCGTCGGCGGCACGGCCACCAAATCGGGCAGCCTGGGCAGCCGCAGCAGGCTGCCGGTCAGCGAAAGGCCGAGGCCCGCGGTGGCCGCAGCGGCCGCGACCATCCGTCCCATCAGCAGCGCGTCGTCGCCGGGCAGGCTCACCGGACGCTGGCGCGTGTCGCTGGTCCCGTGGCGCCGCTCGGCGTCGGCGACGATCCGGCAGAGTTCGGCCGCCGAGGGCCCGTCGGCGGTTACGGTGACAACCAACCGCGCCAGGGTTGGGTTCAGGAAAGCCTCATGCACGCCGGGCCTTTTGCGGACGGCCGCCAGTACGTCGACGGCGATCGCCGAGGCGTGCTCACCGCCGAGGCCGCGCACCTCGATCCAGCACCGCGATCCGGTGGTGCAGCTGCGCCGTGCCGGCGGGCCGCCCGTCGCCTCGATCGCAACCCCCGCCGCCGTGCGGCTAAAGTTTGAAATATCTTGCGCTGCAAGGGATAACGACCTGCCCACGGTCGCTGCCGTGTTGCCGCCCAGCAGGACGGTGTTTAGCGCGGCGCCCGCAACGGCGGCGCCGGCGGTGACGGTCATGCGGGTGCCCGCCACGGCAGCCCGCAGCGGCGCTGCCACCAGGCCGAAACCGGGCAGACGACCGGGGCCGATCAATCTGTTCACACCCACCTCGCACCGATTCTCGAATACGCCGGCCGGAAACGAAAGACCGGTTCGGGGCCACGTTTGGCTCACCACATCGGCGCGTGCATTATGTCGAGTCAAGTTACGCCTGAACGTCAGACTAACGGGCACTGACACGCGGACGGGGGCAGCGGGTTCGCACCACCCGCTTCCATGCGAAGTGGGCGAGCGCCGCGCTGCGTCGACCGGCGCGGCAGTCACGTTGGGAGACAGCGCAAGACAGCCGCTGTGCCCGCCGGTGTTGGCTTCGACTCGAGCGACGAGATGTCGACGCACTGGGGCACGGTGTACCCGGACAGTGCAGGTGGCCTGACAAGATGACCTGGTGCAGTTCGAGTCGAGTAGCCAGGGTTGCGTATGGCGTTGCGGTGAGCCACAGGACGACTTCGAGTTCGACCGGATCTCCGACTACCTCGTCGAGGACGACACCTTGGTGTGGGTCGACTTGTGCGACCCGGACCACGACACATTGCGCGAGCTAGCGGCCGAACTCGGCCTGAACCCCTGGGCTGTCGAAGACGCCGTGGCAGTGGCCGAACGTGTCAAGGCCACCGCGTACGACACCCACACGTTCTTCACCGTCTATGCCGTCGACGTCAGCTTCGTTGCCAACGCCGGCGCCGGCACCGATCGCCAGCCGATGCTGGCGATGCACCGGATTTCGGCGTTCGTGCTCGCCCGGGGGTTGATCACGGTGCGCCTGACACGCGACTTCGACATGGCACGGGTCACCCGACAGTGGCGGGACATCGGAGGCCAGCGACACGGTGTCGGCGCATTGGTGCACGGTTTGCTCGATGTCGTGGTCGACAGTCATTTCGCGGCGGTGGAGGCCCTCGACGACTGCATTGAAGCCATCGAGGACGAGCTGTTCGACGGCAACTCACGCCAGGCGGACTTTCAGCGCCGAACATTCCAGTTGCGCAGAGACCTGGTGAACCTGCGGCGAGTTGCGCTGCCGATGCGCGAGGTCGTCAACTCCATCCAGCATCACCGGTTGCAGGCCCCGCAGGCCGAAGCTGCCCGAGAACTCGACCCGCTCTACGCCGACCTGTACGACCACGTACTTCGGGTGTCGGAATGGACCGAGTCGTTGCGTGACATGGTCACAACCATTTTCGAAACGAATCTGTCCCTGCAGGATGCCCGGTTGAACACCGTGATGAAGAAGCTGACCGGATGGGCGGCCATCATCGCGGTCCCGACCGCGATCACTGGCTATTATGGCCAGAACATCCCCTATCCCGGCTTCGGCTCCCTGTCGGGTTTCTTCGTCAGCACCAGCGTGATCATCGTCTTGATGATCGTGCTTTATGTGACGTTTAGGCGTCGCGACTGGCTTTGACGGCTCCCGACGTGAAGTCGCCCGAGGAGCGGATTGAATGTCGTTGTCACCAGAGGTTGCCTTATGAGGTGGACTTCCACTCCTTGACCTTGCCCTACCTTGGTAAGTGAGGGGATGCGTGCTGTGAATACAGCGTTCACACCTGCGATTATTGACTTCGAGATCTACCTGCTTATGACGATGAAGCTAAGGATCTCAATGTCGCGCAAACAAGCTCAGCTAGAAGCCAAACTGGCTGAACACAGGCTCTCCATAGACGATGCGGAATGTATACATAAGCGGGTAGCCGAGGTTCTTGGCGATGAAGCCTCTTACCTCGGAAATATGAAGAATTTGCTATGGGTTGTGAACCAGGATGCCCCATCTTTGAAATTTAGCAGCGTATTGTGGCCCGGATTTGACTTCAACGCCGTTACCGATGAAGACGGGTTGATTGAGTCGGCACGGTATTGGCATATAAGGCGCAATTCGCACAGATTCAATTCTCCGACCGAAGTACCCATTTGGGGCATGGACGTTACCGAGTTCACGGAGCATTTTGGCCCCATGCGGGATGGCCGTCAGTGGCCGTTGTTTGACAAGTTTCTCCCCGCATACGAGGAGTACGAATTTCCATGGGTGGGGGAAAGTTATGGTGCCGGATTCAGTTGGGGGCTCTTCATGTTTTCGGCGAAGTCGTGGCCTGAAGATTGAGAGGGTTCAGCTAGAATCCCGCACCGTTGGGAACCCTCTTCGAGCTTTCAGCTAAGCAGGAACACTGGCCCGCCTGTTACGAGGAAGGGGCTGCGGGAACAACGGCCATCCCCGCGGAGGCCGCTTTCGGTGACCGGCTGCTCGCCGGCCAACGCGCACACGATTTCCATCATCGCCAGCCGGCTAACGGCGTTCCCATAGTGTGTGCAAGACATACGGGAGAGCCGGCTGTCGCTGGATCAGGTCGGCGTCATCGCCGCACGCGGCGGCGCGAGATTTGATGCACGCGCAGCTGGCCCGGGTCGCCACGGTCACTCAGCTGCGCACCGCGCTCAAGCTGGGAGACTTTCTTTACCGCTATCGAGGTTCTTCGCCTGTGTCGCGGACTGGCGGCAGCTCATAGCTCTGGAGCTCTGCAACGAGCTTGGCGACGACTTCCTGTACATAGACCTCGTCGTCTTGAGTCAGCCGGAAACGTCCTTCATCTAGCATCGATGCATAAATGATTTCGAGCTGGCCCCACAGCCGGAGCAACGAGCTGGTCCAGGATGGATCCGCGACTTCTTCGAGAGATCGGATTACCGACTCCAAGTCGCGATCTAGCCGTTCAAGTGCGGAAAAATTGCCATCGTAATGGTTGATTGAATCAAGCGCCAGTTGCCGGAGATAAGCGATCCGGTCGCGAGAATCCTCATGGTTTGTCAAGGTCGTAGATCCCCGAAGATCACGGTAATGATGGTACCGTCGGCAGCTTGGATGACGCTGATATGGTTGTCGGGATCATAGAAAACTGTCCTGCCTCCTCTGCTTGGCGCACGCAGACCGTTTGAAGCGCATTTTCCACGACGCTCACCGGAATGCCTCTACCCTGCATTTGGTCAAGAGCGTGTCCGCTGAAAGATCTCCCGTCGATCGTCGTAGGAGCATTCGTTCCGGGGCGGACATCCATTGGGCCGCCGCGCTGACCAGTGGGCGTCGATGGATCTGGTGACGGTGCGTGCGGTTGTTCTGGTGCTGGTTGTGTCCAGTATGGGATGTCGGCGCGGGCGGCGTCTTTGGCGGGCGTGTATTGCACGTTCGCGGCATCTAATTGGCGCTCGAGTTGCGCCTTTAATGAGTTGTAATACCAGGCTTCTTGGTTATAGGCGTTTACCGCGTTCCAATCGGCAGGGTTGGGCGGATTCAAGTTGTGGTGGTCGATATCGTATGTCAACTTGTTGTAGGCGTCGCGTGTCGCTTGCAGCGAGGCCGGTGGCGGTGGGCTGGCCCAAGGCGGAATGGGCGGCGGACCCTGCGGGGGTTTACCCGGCGGCGGAGACGGTGGCGGCGGTGGTTGCGGAGCAAGTGGTATCGGCGTCGGCGGCGCCTGGGGTGCTGGGCCAGCCCCGGTACCCAGCATCTGGGCGCCCGGGCCCCCGGAGCCGTGAGGGCCGTTGCTACCGGTGGCCGGCCCCGGTGGGCCGCCCGGCGGCGCATCCGGCTGGGGTGCTGATGGCGGGGACGCCGCAGGTTGCGGTGGGGGTGGGGAGTTGAGGGTGGTGACCGGGCCGCCCAGCGTGGCCGCGTTGAGCATGCCCGCGGGTGCGCTGCTGCCGGCCCGCTCGACCGGTGGTGGGGCAAAACCGTCGCCGGTGGGCCGAACGTAGCTGGTGAAACCGGCACCCGGATAACCGCTGACCCCACCAGGCCCCAGCTCCGATCCAGGCGGGGTCAAGGCGCCGGCGCGGCTCTGCAGCGCCTCGGCGAGCTGCGCCGAGGCCGGCCCCTCACCGGCAGGGGGAGCGCCGGTGGGGGCGCCAACTACCCCGGCCGGTGAGATCCTTGCGAACATCCCCACCGCAGCCTGCGGCGCCGGATGCACTGTCGGAGCCGCGATCGGGGTGCCCGCCACCGAGGCCGCCTTCGGGGCGGCCGACGGCACAGCATCTCCCAGCGCGGCCACTGACGGGGTGAGCACCGCGTGGATGGCTTGCTCGCTGGCGCGCAGGGTTGCCCCGGCCGCGCTGATCGCCCCGGCTTCGCCCCACCCCGCCGCCGCAGCCGCCAGTGATGCTCCGGGCACCGCCGGCGGAAACGGCACCATGATCGCCGCGGCGGCAGCGCGCAACGCCGCCCCATAGGCCGCACCCGCAGCCGCGTTATGCGGCCACATCTGCCCGTAATACTCGACGTTCAACGCCACGATCTTCGGGGTCAACGCCCCCCACACCAACGGGTTAATCTGCTGCGCAGCGGCCTCATCCACCCGATTAGCCGCCGCCTCCTCGGCGGTGACCATCGACGCCACCGCGCTCTGATGAGCACCCGCCGCCGCCACCACCTGGGCCGCCTTGTCCACCAGCGCCGCCGCCAGCAGCTCATGCTGAGCATCCAGCGCACCGTGGGTGACCGCCGAGGCCGCCGCCCCCACCCCGCGCCAACCGGTGCCGTAGGTGGCCGCCCCACTGACTGCCGAGGCCGCCACCACCGCCTGCACCTACGCCGCCTGCGCGCTCAACGTGTCGGCATAAGCCAACGTCGAAGCTGGACCAGACCCTGAGGCCAACGCCGCATAGTTGGCCTCCGGGGAAAACGCCGACCAGGGATGGCCCACCACAATCCCCTAATCCCTACTGGGCCAGGGCCGCCGCTCGCATCGCCTCACTAGCCACCGTGATCCCGGCCGCCACCGACTGCGCATCAGAAAACATCCCCCGCGCCGCGGCATGCTCAGCAGCGGCGCTCACATACGCTGCTCCCACCGCGGCCAGCGCCGCAGCGAACGCCGCCGAATCAGCATCCACTCCCATTGGCACCACCCCCACCAACATCGGCGCCCCCGCGGCAATCCCCACACCCTGCTGCGCCGCCAACCCCGCCTGGGCTAGCACCGAAACCCCCACCACCGCCGGCTCCATCGCAAACACCATCACCCACCGCCTCCGACTCACCGCCCGCAGACAAACGTCAGCCGATCCTAAACCGCACCCGCCAACCCCGCAGCACACCACGAACCCCGCGCCAGCCAAGCCCCGAGGCCGGACAAAACCGGCTACGCCCGGAGCCGGCAAGCCAAGAGAATTTGAGGGTAAATTGGCGACTTGCCCCAAACCCCAACCCCAACCACCCAACTAGCGTTGGCCACCCCGGGGCCGGTCACCACCGCCACGGCATCGAAACCCAAACACCATGGGGCATCAAGAAACTCGTTCCGCCACCCGGCCGCCCCATCGCGTCGCGGACACCGCAAGCGCCAACCAACCGCCACCCACCCGCGACCTGAAGACCCCCGCAGCCCCTGATCAACACCCGCGGTAACAGCGCGCACGAAGGATGACACGCGTGAACTTCGGCAAGTTACGACTTTGACGTACCAGGCGGTCTCAGTCGACCGGGTTGGTTAGCGCTACCGGAGCGCTTCGGGTTCTATAGTCTGCGAGCGTGCTTGCCGTTCGTGACGCGCTGGGGCCCGCGCGGGTGCGGCTGCACGGCGGGCCGGTGCTGGCCGAGCTGGAGGCGCGGTTCGGTGCGCCGGCTCGGGTAAAGCTGCTGGCCGGGGAAATCCGCGACGGTGACGGCGCGGTGGTCGACGCCGATACGGTGCTGCCGCCGGGGTCTTTCGTCCACCTGTACCGTGATGTGCCTGACGAAGTTCCCGTGCCCTTTGAGATGCCGGTGTTGTATCAGGACGACGACATCGTCGTCGCGGACAAACCGCACTTCTTGGCGACCATGCCGCGCGGGCGCCACGTCGCCCAGACCGCGCTGGTGCGGCTGCGCTGTGAACTCGGGTTACCCGAGTTGAGCCCCGCGCATCGACTGGACCGGCTGACCGCCGGGGTGCTGCTGTTCACCACCCGGCGCGAGTTGCGTGGCCGCTATCAGACGCTGTTCGCATGCGGTGCGGTGCACAAGACCTACCTGGCTCGGGCGGCGGTCAACCGCGCGGTGGTGCTGCCGCGGGTGGTCCGCAGCCGCATCGTCAAGCGTCGCGGTCAGCTGCAGGCGGTTTGCGAACCCGGCGAGCCGAACGCGGAGACGTTGGTCGAGCTGATCTCACCGGGGGGCTTGTACCGGCTGACGCCGCGTACCGGACGCACCCACCAGCTGCGGGTGCATATGGCGTCACTGGGACTGCCGATCACGGGAGATCCCCTGTACCCCAAGGTGCTCCAGGAAGTCGACGGTGACTTCAGCTCGCCGCTGCAGCTGCTGGCGAAGCGCATCGAGTTCGACGATCCGCTCACCGGCTCGCGCCGTGAGTTCATCAGCCGCCGAGAGGGAATCTGGTCATGAGTGAAGACAGCGCACTGGTCATCGTCGCCGGGTATCAGGACATTGATTCGGCCCGGAGCGATTTCGAGAACCTCACCGGCCGGGCCAACGCCAAGACGGTCCCGCTGCAGGGCGCGGTGCTGATCGGTAAGGACGACGAGGGCAATCCGGTGCTGCTCGACACCGGGAATCGTCTCGGTCGCCGCGGCGCCAAATGGGGCGCGGGTGTCGGCTTGGCGGTGGGCTTGTTCTCGCCGGCGCTGCTGGCCGCTGGGTTGGTGGGCGCCGCGACCGGAGCAGTGGCCGGCACCTTCGCCCACCATCGGATCAAGAGCGGGCTGGCCGACAAGATCGGGCAAGCGCTGTCGGCGGGCAGTGCCGTCATCATCGTCGTGACACCGGCGCCGGGCCGGCTTCCGGTGGAGCAGACCCTGGCCGGTTCGCCGATGAAATCGGTTGCAGAACTCAGTCATTCGACATTACGAAGCCTGGGCGCAGCACTGCAAGAAGCGATGGGCAAGTTCAATCCCGACCGTACGAAGCTGCCGATACCGCAGCGTAGCTTCGGCGGCACGATCGGTCGCACCATGGCAGAGTCCGTCGGCGACTGGACGATAGTCCCCGGCCCGAGCGCGCCGGACAATGCGCCCAATGTCTTGATCGTGCTGATCGACGACGCCGGGTTCGGCGGACCGGACACCTTCGGCGGCGGCATCCGAACGCCGGCACTGTCGCGGGTGGCGCAGAACGGGTTGGCCTACAACCGTTTCCATGTCACCGCGGTGTGCTCGCCGACCCGCTCGGCGCTGCTGACCGGGCGCAACCATCACCGGGTGGGATTTGGATCGGTGTGTGAATTCCCAGGTCCGTTTCCCGGTTATTCGACGGTCAAGCCGCAGAGTTGTGCCGCGCTGCCCCGGATCCTGCGTGACAACGGCTATGTGACCGCGGCATTCGGCAAGTGGCATCTGACTCCGGACAACGTTCAGGGAGCATCCGGGCCGTTCGACAACTGGCCGCTGGGTTGGGGATTCGACCATTTCTGGGGTTTCCCCAGCGGCGCCGCGGGCCAGTACGACCCGATCATCACGCAGGACAATTCGGTTATCGGCATACCCGAGGGTCCAGCCGAAGAAGACGGCAAGCCCTACTTCTTCCCCGACGATCTCACCGACAAGGCCGTCGAATGGCTGCACACGGTACGGGCCCAGAACGCCACCAAGCCGTGGCTGCTGTACTACTCGACCGGCGCCACGCACGCACCGCACCACGTGTTCAAGGAGTGGGCCGACAAGTACCGCGGCCAGTTCGACGAGGGCTGGGATGTGTACCGGCAGAAGACGTTTGAACGGCAGAAGCAGCTGGGGATCATTCCGCCGGACACCGAGCTGACCGAGCGGCCCGACCTGTTCCCGGCCTGGGAGAGCTTGTCGGATACCCAGAAGAAGCTCTACGCCCGGCAGATGGAGGTGTTCGCCGGCTTCTCCGAAAACGCGGACTGGAACGTCGGCCGGCTGCTGGATGCCATCGAGGATCTCGGCGAGGCCGACAACACGCTGGTCTTCTACATCTGGGGCGACAACGGGGCCAGCATGGAGGGCACCAACACCGGCTCGTTCAACGAGATGACGTTCCTCAACGGCCTGGATCTCGACGCCGATCAGCAGCTGGCGCTCATCGAGCAATACGGCGGTGTCGAAGCTCTCGGCGACGAGTTCACCGCACCGCATTTCGCGAGTGGCTGGGCGCACGCCAACAACACGCCCTTCCAATGGGGTAAGCAGATGGCCAGCCATCTCGGAGGGACCCGCGATCCGATGGTGGTGGCCTGGCCGGCCCGGATCCGGCCCGACGGCCAGGTCCGCGGCCAGTTCACCCACTGTATCGACATCGCGCCAACTGTGTTGGCGGCCATCGGTTTACCGGAGCCGATCAGTGTCGACGGCTTCGAGCAGGAGCCGATGGACGGAACCAGTTTCCTGTACACCTTCGACCCGAGCATGGGGCCGGAGGCCGAAGAGCGCCACACCGTGCAGTACTTCGAAAACTTCGGCAGCCGCGCCATTTACCGCGACGGCTGGTGGGCCTGTGCTCGGCTGGACCGGGCGCCGTGGGACCTGTCGCCGCAGACGATGCAGCGCTTCGCGCCCGGGAATTACGACCCCGACCAGGACATCTGGGAGCTGTACTATCTGCCCGACGACTTCTCCCAGGCCAACAACCTGGCGGCCGAACATCCGGACAAGCTGGCCGAACTGCGGCAGCTGTGGTGGCAGGAAGCCGAACGCAACCGGGTGCTGCCGTTGCTGGGCGGGCTGGCCGTGATGTTCGGTGAATTGCCGCCACTGCCCACCACCACCCGCTTCGCCTTCCAGGGAGACGTGCAGAACATCCAGCGCGGCATGGTCCCGCGCATCTTTGGCCGCTCCTACGCGATCGAGGGACGGCTGCACATCCCCGACACCGGGGCGCAGGGCGTGATCGTCGCCAACGCCGACTTCATGGGCGGGTTCGCGCTGTGGGTTGACGAGCAGCAGCGGCTGCATCACACCTACTCCTTCCTCGGCGTCGAGACCTATCGACAGGTATCGACGGAGCCGCTGCCCGCCGGCGACGTCACGGCGCGGCTGCTCTTCGAAACCGAGCAGCCCGTGGTGGGCTCCGGCGGCAAGGTGACGCTGTGGGCCGACGACCGATTGATCGGCGAGGGTCGGCTGCCCCAAACGGTGAGTCTGTCGTTTACGTCCTACGCCGGGATGGACATCGGCCGCGACAACGGGCTGGTGGTCGACCGCGACTACGAAGACAAGGCGCCGTACGCGTTCACCGGAACCGTCAAAGAGGTGATCTTCGACCTCAAGCCCGTTCATCCCGAAGCCGAGAAGGCGTTACACGAACACGCTTCGGTGCAGGCCGTCGGTCAGGGTGCGGCGGGCTGACCCGGGCAGGCCTCGAGACAACCGGATGGCTCAGGTCGAGGTGTGGTGATGTCTGGGGCAATACGCGGCGACGCTCAGGCCGACAAAGTATCCGGCGTGATAGCCGTCCAAGTTGCCGCCCTTGGCTAGGTCATTCGCGACGTCGGCCTTGTGCCTGCCCTGATCGAGTTCATCGCACACCTGGTGGCCGGCCATGATAGCGGTCTGCGGCGATGCGAAGTTGATGCCTTTGGCCTTCACCGCATTGAGGAACGCGGCATCGACCCCGTCGGCTTGTGCCGTCGGGGTGCCCAGTTCGGCTAGGCAAAACAGCGCGACTACCAGGATGAGGCGCACCGGCAGCGTTCGGGCGGTTCCGCTCTGCCGCATCAGGCTGGTCGCCATCGCTGGAACCTCCCGCTGACAAATCCAACGGCATGCCACGCCGCCTGCGATCATTACCCGGCGTAATCGGACGTGCGAACTCCTTGCTGCGGGCCGCGCGTTAGCCAAAGTTGCGATGGCCTGACCTCGTCGGTCCACGGCTATGGCCAGTGTTCTTCGGTTGTTGGTAAAGCGTGAGCAAAGCCTCACCACCTTTGGTGGCGTCGGCATGTCGCGACCGTATACCAGGTGGAAACTGTCGATGAAATCGTGAATCATATTGTGCCCAGGCATGGTTGGGCCCAAAGTTCGTATACCCGATGTGGTTACCATGCCTCATGGCTGGGAGGAAGACAGCAGTTTGGCGGGCCGCAGATCGGTCGGCAGCGATTGTCCCTTTCGGGCTGTCCTCACGAGTTCCACGGAAGCGCAGCCGATTCTGGACCACCCTGGGCAGCCTCGGCTTTGCAGTGATGTTGACGGCATGTGGCAGCGACAACACTTTAGGAGCAGATGCGGCAACAGTAACGCCGTCGAGCAAAGTCGCTTGCGGCGGTAAGCCGACGCTGAAGGCAAGCGGTTCCACCGCTCAGGAAAACGCAATGGTGAGATTTACCAAGGATTTCGAACGCGCCTGCCCGGGGCAGTCGGTGAATTACACGCCCAACGGTTCCGGTGCCGGCATTAGTGAGTTCACGGGCGGCCAAACCGATTTCGGAAGCTCCGATTCACCGCTGAACAAAGAGGAGTATGCCAGCGCGGAGCAACGGTGCGGCTCGCCCGCGTGGAACTTGCCCGTGGCGTTCGGGCCCATCGCGATTACCTATCACGTCACGAGCCTGGCGTCGCTGAGCCTCGACGGTCCGACCGCGGCCAAGATCTTCAACGGCGGCATCATGACCTGGAGCGATCCTGCGATTCAGGCGCTCAACCCCGGCGTCACCCTGCCAGATGAACCAATTCGAGTCGTGTTCCGCAGCGACGAATCCGGAACCACCGACAACTTCCAGAGATACCTCGATACCGCTTCCAACGGCGCATGGGGCAGGGGGGCGGGCAAGCGGTTCAACGGCGACGCCGGCGAGGGCGTCAAAGGCAACGACGGCGCCGCCGCGGCCGTCAGCCGCACCGAAGGATCGATCGGCTACGTGGAATGGTCGTTCGCCCGGGCGCGACAGCTGGGCATGGCCAAGATCATCACGTCGGCGGGCCCGGATCCGGTGGCCATAGGCGCCGACTCGGTGGGCAAAACGATTTCGGCTGCCTGGTTCATCGGGGAAGGCAACGACCTCGCATTCGACACCATCTCGTTCTACCGGCCGAACCGGCCCGGCTCCTACCCAATCGTGTTGGCGACATACGAGATCGTGTGCTCGAAGTATCCCGATGACCAGGTCGGTATCGCCGTCAGGGCATTTTTGCAGAGTGCGATCGATGCCGACCAGCGTGGTCTGCAGGACAGCGGATATGTCCCCGTTCCCGCCGAGTTCAAGACCCGACTGTCGACCGCGGTCAGCGCCGTCTCGTGATCGGTGGTCCTTCCTACCGGCGGGGAACGCTGGTCTGCGCCCGGAACGGCGACCCTCAACCGACCAGCGATTTTCCCGCCTTGACCAGTGCAATGTCGCATCCAATCACCCCGCTTAGTCAATGTGAGATGTCATGGATTTCATAAGCCTGCCGCCCGAGATCACCTCGGCGCTAATCCATTCGGGACCTGGCCCGCAGTCACTGCTCGAGGCTTCCGACGCGTGGCAGCGGCTCGGCGCCGATGTGGAAGAGTCTGCCGGCGCGTATGCCCCGGTGCTGTCTGCGCTGACCGGCTCCTGGCAGGGCCCATCCTCGCGGGCGATGGTTGAGGCCATCGGCCCATACCTTGCCTGGCTGCGTGTCACCGCACAGCAATGTCGGCAGCTGGGCTCCTCGGCCCAGGTTGCTGCGGCAGCATTCGACTCCGCGCTATCGGCGATGGTTCATCCCTCCGAGGTCGGCGCCAACCGGATCCAGCTGGCAAAGCTATTGGCCACCAACGGATTCGGCAGAAACCTCGCGGCAATTGCCGATACCGAGAACCAGTACCACGCCATGTGGGTGAATAATGCGGCGGCCATGTACCGGTATGCGGCCGCCACGGCGCAAGCTCTGGTGCTACCCCAGTTCGTTTCGCCGCCGGCCATCGCGGCTCCCGGGGGAGTGGCTGCTCAAGCCACGCGGGTGGCAGCCGCCGCCGCAGCGCCGGCCCCCGCTGCACCCGCCGCCGCTGCCTCTCCGGTAGATGCGGTTTTGCAAGCGTTTGGGGTCGCCTTCGACCCCAACAGCGGCTGGTTCGGGCTGGCGAATACGTACGCCAACCAGTTCATTTCGTCCGGGTTTCCCATCAACCTGCTCAGCTACCTGGCGCAAAACACGTCAGCCCAGGCACTGCAATCGGTGGCACCCGACATCGCCGAGGGCCTATCGGAGGGCGAATCGGCGCTGGGGATGTCGGCCGCTAATTTTTCCAGCGCGGCCAGAGCCCTGGGGGCAGCGGAAGCACCCGCGGCAGCGTTGGGCGTCGGGGTGTCGATGGGCAACCTGACCGCACCGCCCGCGGTGGTCGGGCTGTTGGCCGCTTCCCACACGCCGGTGCAGCTGGCCTCGGCGGTGTCCCCTCTGCCCGCGGGGGATTCCGGATTCCCGATGCTCCCGCCACTGATGCCGCCGCCGATTTCGGCCGGTAGTGGTTGGCGTAAGAGGAAACAACCAAAGTACGAGGACCTCGAATACGGTGTGGAGCTCAAGGGCACCGTGATGCCGCGACCGCCGTCGGCGGGCTGATCGGACCGTATCACCGGCAACACTTCGAAAACGGTCGGCATGGGCCGTCGTCGCAAACCCCGGCAAACGCGGCGATGTCGAAACGCGCCGAGGTCCCCGACAAGAAGCGGGTCACACGCGTGGACTGCAGGTCATGCGGGGACCCGCTGTCGGAACGAGTTTTCGGGCTGCTTGAACCGCTGCTATTCGGGTAGTCGCCGACGATGGAATCTGGGAAGGCATTGGACGTCATGGCAATCACCGTCACGTTCATCGGCAACGCCACCACGCTGATCGGCGCCGGTGGCCTGACCGTGCTGACCGATCCGAACTTCCTGCATCGGGGGCAGCACGCCTACCTGGGCTACGGGCTGGTGTCCAAGCGGCTGCGGGAGCCGGCGTTGAGCATCGATCAACTGCCGCCGATCGACGCCATTGTCCTGTCGCACATGCACGGCGATCACTGGGACCGGGTGGCGCAACGGGGCCTCGATCACGACCTGCCCGTCGTCACCACTCCGCATGCCGCCAAACGGCTGCGTCGTCGCGGTTTCCGGCACGCATTCGGCCTGCCCACTTGGCAGCGGCAAACGATCAGCAACGCCGGCGTCAGGCTGACCATGACATCGCTGCCCGGCCGGCACGCGCCGCTGGGAATTCATCGGCTGCTGCCGCCGGTCATGGGCACCATGCTCGAATTCACATCCGCCGACTCTTCGATGCTGCGCCGACTGTATGTCTCCGGCGACACCTTGCTCGTCGAGGAGCTCAACGAGATTCCCCGTCGTTTCGATTCGATCGATCTGGGCGTGCTGCACCTGGGCGGGACCCGGCTGCCGGCCGGCCGCCGACTGCACTTCGGCCTGACCGTGACCATGGACGCACGCCAGGGCACGGGATTGGTGCAGTTGCTCGGGCTGCCGACGCTGATCCCCATCCACTTCGACGACTACGGTGTCTTCGCATCGCCGCTGGCCGACTTCATCCGCGAGATGAGGCGCCGTGGTCTGGCCGACCGAATCATCGAATTGGAGCGCGGCGCTTCGGTAACCGTGTGAATTCCCGAGGTGGCCAACCGTAACGCGGCGGCGATCGGTAACTTGGCCGTCATGCCGTGGGTGCGATGGTTCTTGTCGCTCGTTCTCGTGGCATGCCTGGGCGGCTGCGGAGAACAGCACGTGTCGGCGGCACGTTCTCGAGATCAGGCCGGGACATTCCAGTTCGGCGGCCTGAAGCGAACCTATATCGTGCATTCGCCGCCGGGCGCGCCGGTGGGATTGGTGCTCAACCTGCACGGGGGTGGTGGTACCGGCGCCGGTCAGCAGAGCCTGTCAGCCTTCGACCCCGTCGCCGACGCCAACAATCTGCTGGTGGTCTATCCCGACGGCTACGACAAGAGCTGGGCCGACGGGCGGGGAGCCTCGCCGGCGGACCGCCGCCATCTCGACGACGTCGGCTTTCTGGTCGCGTTGGTGGGCAAGCTGCAAAGCGAGTTTTCGGTTCCCGCCGGCCACGTCTTTGCCACCGGAATGTCCAACGGAGGATTCATGTCCAACCGGTTGGCGTGCGACCGCGCCGACGTGTTCGCCGCGATCGCGCCGATCTCCGGCACGCTGGGCGTCGGTGTGGCCTGCAATCCGTCGCGGCCGGTCTCGGTGATGGAGGCGCACGGCACCGCCGATCCGGTGGTGCCGTTCAACGGCGGGAAAGTGCGCGGCCGCGGCGGTCCCAGCCAAGCCATCTCGGCTGCCAGCATGATCGACCGGTGGCGCGCGGTCGACGGATGTCAGGGCGATCCCACGATGGACGAACTGCCCAACGTCGGCGATGGAACCGTGGTACGCCGTTATGACTCGCGGTCATGTGTGGCCGGGACCGAAGTGATCTTCTATCGAATCGACAACGGCGGGCACACCCGGCCCGGCGGCAAGCAGTATCTGCCCAAGACGATCGTCGGTAGCACAACGCGCGCCTTTGACGGGTCGCAAGCCATTGTGCAGTTCTTTATGTCGCACGGCCGGGCCTGAGAGTGCTTTGTTGGATTTGCCTGCGGCACAACTTAACACGATCAGCCACCGCAGCGGCGACGCCGGCGAGGACTTCATCAGCAGTGCCACGCCAGCCGCCGCGGAATAGTACTCGGAAAAGTGCCGGAATCGTGCAATTATGAGCAGCACCACATCTTCCGATGTCAACATGTTGCCGGGTTGGAGGGCCACCATGTCGTATCTCATCGCCGTACCGGACATGTTGACGACAGCAGCCGTCGATGCTGCGGGTATCGCCTCCTCGGTGCGGGCCGCGAACCTGGCTGCATTGGCGCCGACCAGCACGCTGATGGCTGCTGCTGCTGACGAAGTATCGGCGGCGATTGCCTCGCTGTTTTCCGGCCACGCCCAGGCATACCAGGCGCTCAGCGCGCAGGCGGTGGCGTTTCATGAGCAATTTGTGCAGGCATTGGGTGCCGCCAGCGGGGCATATGCGGCCGCCGAGGCGGCCAATGTCAACCCATTGCAGCCCCTCGTTAACGACATCTTCGGTGTGATCAATGCGCCCACGAACTTCCTGTTGGGGCGTCCATTGATCGGCGACGGGCTTGACGCCATGCCCGGCACCGGACAACCCGGTGGGGCCGGCGGGATCCTGTGGGGCAACGGCGGCGCGGGTGGGTCGGGTCCGGTGGGCCAGCGGGGAGGGATCGGCGGCAGTGCCGGGTTGATCGGTAACGGTGGCGTCGGCGGCACCGGCGGTATCGGAGGCGGGGCCGGCGGCGCCGGCGGCACGGGCGGCTGGCTGCTGGGTAACGGCGGGGCCGGCGGTACCGGCGGGCTCGGCATAGGATCCATCGCAGCCGGGACCGGCGGGTTGGGCGGAAGAGCGTTGTCCCTGTTTGGTGCCCCGGGAGCCACCGGCAGCGTCGGGGAGCATCCAGCGGTGCTGACGGTGTCTCAACAACAGGCCCTTGCTCTGCTTTCGATGGCGCCGGACGCGAATTTCCTGTTGATCGGCACGGACGGCACCAACCTGGCCGCGATCCTGGCCGACCCCGGCGGCACCCCGAACTTCCACGCGCTGATGACGCAAAGCGTCACCTCCGCGTCGACGATCGTCGGGCACACCAGCATCTCCAACCCGTCGTGGACCACCATCCAGACCGGTGTGTGGAGCGAGACTGCCGGTGTGACCAACAATGTCTACACCGCGTGGACGTACGACACCTGGTCGACGGTGTACAACCAACTCGAGGGCACCTGGGGCGATCAGGTCAACACCACGGTCATCGCCAACTGGCCCGTCATCACCGACATCGCCGGCGCCGGCTCGCACCCGGCCGACCACATCGAATTCGTCCCGCAGATCGCGGGCGACACGAACTGGATAGCGACGCAGAACCTGGTCGGCCAGAAGTCCCAGACCGCGATTCTGGCCGCCGATCCAAACAAGGGCAATCTCATCTTCTCCTACTTCGTAGGGGTCGATGAAAACGCGCACATGTATGGCGGTGATTCGCCGCAGTACCAAGAGGCCATTCGGAACATGGACTACAACCTCGGTCGGCAACTTCCTACGAGTATGGGCGGTTCAGGCCTGTTGGGAGCGGTAGCCGACTGGGAACAGATGCACCCCACCGAGCAATTCTCCACGCTGGTGGTCACCGACCATGGTGAAATCGGACCCCAAAACTTCAGCCTCACTCATGGCTTCCAATCACCCCGTGAGACAGCGACATTCCTGATCTTCGATCAGGCCTTCAATGATGTGAGAGACGGGTATATCAACAACTCCTGGCAAATCGTCAGCACGACGCCGACGATCATGGACCAATTCGGCATTCCGCCGCTGCCGTATATGCAAGGTGCGCCCCTGACGTCCACCGTCTTCGACGGCACTTACGTTAATCCCGGCCCCAACCTGTTCAGTGTGCTCAGCGCCGATTTCGCCGGACAGGGGTATCCGGATATCGCGACCGACCTGAGTCTGGGGTCGCGCACGGTCGCGGCCACGATTCCTTACTTCGTGTACTCCCCGATACAAAACATCGTCGACGCGGTGCCCAGCTTCTTACAGCTACCGGTCTCATGGCTCGGCGCCGCCTTCTACCAGTCGCTCAACATCCCCGCTCAGATCTGGGTCAGGCTCACCGGTGTGACTGGCAACCAAATCATCCCGCCGGTTCTCAACCCCTTCTACCCCTAAGGCTGCGGGTAGCCGCTGGGCCTGCCCGCGGTGGGTGCTGGCCGCCGGGCAGCACCCAATATCTGCCCAGGCGACCGCCCGGGCCACGACGCGCTTTCGACCGGTCACAAGCCACGGTGCAGTTCTTTTGGCGCGGAAGGGATTAGGTCAGTGCTGGCAGCTCGGGCACCAGAACTGGACTCGCCCGGCGCTGCCACCGGCGTGCAGGTATTCGATGCGGGTTCCGCAGCGCCGGCAGGGTTCACCGGCCCGTCCGTAGACCCACAGCCGCCGACCGGCCCGGGTGTCGCCGGTGGTGCAACGACTCCAGCGGAAACGGTTGGCCCACAGCATCTCTCGCGCACGGGCGGCGAGGCGCCGCGGATCGGCGATGGCGCTGACCGGCGCCGTCGGCCGATGCCCGCTGACGAAACACAGCTCGTTGCAATAGACATTGCCGATCCCGGCCAGTACCCGCTGATCGAGCAGCGCCTCGGCGATGGGCCGGTCCGGATCGGCGACCAGGTTGGCGGCCGCAACCGCGGCATCCCAATCCTCGCCCAACAGGTCGGGTCCCAGATGGGCGACGACGGCGCCGTCGTTGTCCCGGTCCAGCAGCTCCAGCACACCCAGGTCGACACCGACCGCCCGAATGTTGCCTGCCTCCAAGATGATTCGCGCCCGATGATCCACCCGCACCGGGCGCTCGGCAACTCGCCAGCTGCCGTCCATCTTCAAGTGGGAGTGAATGCTGACCCCGCCGACTCTGATGAACAGATGCTTACCCCGACTGAGCACCTCGTCGACCATGTGCCCGCTGAGGTCGACGGTGGCAAACCGCGGCACCCGGATGTCGCAGCGGGTCAGCGTCCGGCCGGCCAGCTGGTGCCGCAGTACGGCCGCGGTATGCCAAACGGTGTCACCCTCGGGCATCGGCTCACCTCAGCCGCAAGCCGCGAGGGGTGCGTCCGAAGCCAGCATCGGTCAAGGCGTCGGTCACCGAGCCCGGCCCGCCAGGCTGTAGGGCCGGTATCCCGTCGACGCGTTCCACCAGGATCGACGCGACCCGGCGGGCCGCCACCAGATCGGCCACCGCGATGGCCGCCGCGTGGCTGGAACCCGGGTCGTCGGTGAAGGTCAGTAGGGTGCGGCCGCCGCGCTCGAGGAACCAGGTCAGCTCGCCGTCCACCAGCACGACCAGTGCCCCGGCCTTGCGGCCCGGCCGGGCCGCGCCCTCACGTTCGGCGATAGGCCACGGCAGTGCGGCGCCGTAGGGATTGGCCGGGTCGGTGGCGGCCAGCACGACAGCTCGGTACTCCGGCCGCTGCGGGTCGATCCCGTCGAGGTAGCTGCGCAGCCGGTCCACGGTGGATGCCACGGCGAACTGAGCGCCGCCCAACGACTCGACGAAGTAGCCGCGCTGGCAGCGGCCGGCCTCCTCGAATGCGCTCAACACCTTGTACAGGGTGGCGAACCCGCCCGGCACAGCTTCGGCGGCCGCCGCGCCCTTGGTCAACACGCCGTGGCGGTTCAACAGCAGCTCGGCGTGATAGTGGGCCCGCAGCGTGGAGTCCGGTTCGGGGGGCGGCAGCGCCGACCATCGCCCCGCCACCGTGGGATCGGCGGCGCGCGCCTGGGCATGCGCGACGCTGTATCGGCTCAGCCGCGGCGGGCGGTGTCCGCGGTGGGCGGGGGCGGACCGCTTACGGGCGCCCGGGCCGCCGCCGAGGACCGCGCGCACCGGCGCGAACGTGTCGCCGGTGACCCAGCCGGCCCAGATCAGTTCCCACAGCGCGGCTTTGAGGTCGGTCTCGGCAGGTCCGTTTCCGGTGAGCTGGCGGAAGAAGTACGCGCCGCCGCCGGCCAGCGTGTCCAGGATTGCCCGATGGGCATCGGTCAACTCGATCTCGGCGGGCTGGTTGGCAGGCAATGCCAGCGTCAAGGGCGCGGAATCGGCGAGATGCAAGCTGATCCAGCCGTCGCTGGCCGAGATCGACCCGGCGCCCGACCAGGTGACCTCGCCGCTGGCGAGCAGCTCGTCGAGCATCGCCGGGGAGTAGTCGCGGACTCGCGGGGCCAGCACCAGTGGCTCCAGCGCCGAAGCCGGAATCCGCACGCCGGCAAGCTGATCGATCACCGCCGCGAGCCGGTCGACGCCGCCCGCGTCGGTGGCGCCCACTTGGTGCCACTCCGGCAGGAAGCGGCCGTAGGCCGCGGTGCTGACCGGCTCGACCTGGGCCCGCAGCGCGGCCAGCGACCGGCGCCGCAGGATGCGCAGCACCTCGGCGTCGCACCATTGCTCGGCCCCGGCGCCGCCCGGCGCCGCCGCGGCGACGAAGTCGCCGCGTACCAGCCGGCCGTCACCGGCCAGCCGACCCAGCACGTCGGCGGCCACCCGCAGGCCCAGGCCGAACCGGGCCGCGGCCTCGGTGGTGGTGAACGGCGTATGGGTGCGCGCGTAGCGGCCCAGCAGCTCGCCCAGTGGGTCGGCTACTTCTTCGGTGAACGCGGTCGGCAGCCCCACCGGAACCGCCGCGCCGACGCCGTCACGCAGCCGGCCGATGTCTTCGACGGCCACCCACCAGTTGCGCCCGGCGAAGGCCACCGTCAGGGCGCGCCGGGCCGCGCGCAACCCCTCCAGCCAGCCCCCGACGTCGGGCGCGCCCGCGCGTGCGGCGACTTCGGCCTCGGTGAGCGGACCCAGCAGCCGCAGCAGGTCCGCCACGCCTTCGGCGTCGCGGGCCGCCCGGTCGGCCGTCAGGTGCTGCAACTGGCGACCGGTCGCGGCGATGACCTCCGGGTCCAGCAGCTCACGCAACTCGACGCGGCCCAGCAGCTCGGCCAGCAGCGTGCTGTCCAGTGACAGCGCCGCCGCGCGGCGCTCGGCCAGCGGGACATCGCCCTCGTAGATGAACGCACCGACGTAACCGAACAGCAGTGAGGCGGCGAACGGGGAGGGTGTCGCGGTGTCGGCCTCGGCGATCCGCACCCGGCGCTGGGCGATATCGGCCATCAAGCGGGTCAAGGTCGCGACGTCGTAGACGTCTTGCAGGCACTCGCGGACGGTTTCCAGCACGATCGGGAAGTCGGGATATTTGCGGGCCACCTCCAGCAACTGGGCGGCGCGCTGGCGCTGGTGCCACAACGGCGAGCGGCGGCCGGGGTGGCGACGGGGTAGCAGCAAAGCCCGCGCCGCCGACTCCCGGAACCGGGAGGCGAACAGTGCCGACTCGCCCACCTCGGCGGTGACGAGGGCGTCGATCTCCTCGGCGTCGAAGACGAAAAGTTCGGCCCCCGCCGGGGCGTCCCCAGAATCGGGCAGCCGTACCACGATGCCGTCGTCGGAGGCGGTGGGCTTCTCGTCGATGTCGTAGCGCTCCCGCAGCCGCCGGCCCACCGCCAGCGCCAGCGGTCCGTGCACCCGCAGCCCGTAGGGGGAGTGCAGGATCACCCGCCAATCGCCCAGCTCGTCGCGGAACCGCTCGACCAGCAGGGAGGTGTCGGTGGGCACCATCCGGGTGGCGGCGCGCTGCTCAGCCAGCAGGCCCCACAGGTTGTCGGTGGCGTAGTCGTCGAAACCCAAAGCGGCACAACGCTTGCCGAACGCCTCGCGATCCAGGCGGGCCAGCTGGCCGGTCAGTTTGCCCAGCGCGGCGCCCAGCTCGGCCGAGCGGCCGACGTCGTCGCCACGCCAGAACGGCAACCGCGCCGGCTGGCCCGGCGCGGGGATCACCAGCACCCGATCGTGGGTGATCTCGGTGATCCGCCAGCTGCTGGCCCCCAGCGAGATGACATCGCCGGGGCGCGACTCGTAAACCATCTCCTCGTCGAGTTCGCCTACCCGCGAAGGCTTTTCGGTGGCCAGCCACACGGTGAACAGCCCGCGGTCGGGGATGGCGCCGCCGGAGGTGACGGCGAGTCGCTGCGCGCCCGGACGCGCGGTCAGCATGCCGGTATCCCGGTCGTAGACCAACCGCGGCCGCAGCTCGGCGAACTCGGTGGACGGGTACTTGCCGGACAGCAGATCCAGGGTGGCCTCGAACGCGCTGCGCGGCAGGGTCGCGAACGGGGCGCTGCGGCGCACGGTGTCAAACCAGCGGTCGGCGTTGAGCGGCTCCAGCGCGGCCGCCGCCACCGTGTGCTGGGCCAGGATGTCCAGCGGATTGGCCGGCACCCGCATGGTCTCGATCTGGCCGGCCAGCATGCGGTGCACGCTCACCGCACAGCCGAGCAGGTCGGTGCGGTGCTTGGGAAACAGCACGCCACGCGAGATCTCACCAACCTGATGGCCGGCCCGCCCGATGCGTTGCAGGCCGCTGGCCACCGACGGCGGCGCCTCCACCTGGATCACCAGATCGACCGCACCCATGTCGATGCCCAGCTCCAGGCTCGACGTCGCCACCACCGCCTTGAGCAGCCCGCGTTTGAGGTCCTCCTCGACCAGGGCGCGCTGCTCCTTGCTGACCGATCCGTGATGGGCGCGCGCCAACATCAGCGGGGCGCCGAAGCTCTGGCCGCTTGCCATGATGTGGGCGGGGGCGCCGCCGGCCACCTGCGGGTTGGTTTTCTGATCAGGCGTGGCACCGAGCTCGACGCCGCAGCGTTCGGCGTGAATTTCGTTGAGCCGCGCGGTGAGTCGTTCGGCCAGCCGTCGCGAGTTGGCGAACACGATGGTCGAATTGTGGGCTTCGATCAGGTCGACCAGCCGGGCCTCGACATCGGGCCAGATCGAGTTGTTCGCCAGGTTGGCCATGTCGGGCACCGGCACCTGCACGGACAGCTCCAGGGTCTTGGCCGCGGGCGGAGCGACGATGGTGGTCGGCGACTGTCCGGACAAGAACCGGGCGAGTTCCTCGGGCGGACGCACCGTCGCCGACAGGCCGATGCGTTGCGCGCGGCGCCTCCCGCCCGGCCCCGGCGTCAAGTCCGCCAAGTCGTCGAGGCGCTCCAGCGACAGCGCCAGATGAGCGCCCCGCTTGGTGGCCGCGATGGCGTGGATCTCGTCGACGATGACGGTCTCGACGTTGGCCAGCGTCTCGCGGGCGGCCGAGGTCAACATCAAGAACAGCGACTCCGGCGTGGTGATCAGCACGTCGGGTGGCCGCGCGATGAGCTGCCGGCGTGCCGCGGGCGGGGTGTCGCCGGAGCGGACCCCGACGCTGATGCCGGGCGCGGGTAGACCCCGGCGCTCCGCCAGCCGGGTCAGCCCCGCCAGCGGGGTGCGCAGGTTGCGCTCGACGTCGACCCCGAGCGCCTTGAGCGGCGAGATGTAGAGGACGCGGGTTCCGGCCGGCCGACCCGGCGCGGCGGCCAGGCTGTCGAGCGCCCACAGGAAGGCGGCCAACGTCTTGCCGGAGCCGGTCGGAGCTATGACTAAGGTGTTGTCACCGGCGGCGATGGCGGCCCAGGCACTGGCCTGCGCGGCGGTGGGCGCGGCGAAAGTGCTGGCGAACCAGTCGCGGGTGATCGCGCTGAATCGGCCTAGCGGGTCAGAACTCACCTGACCATCGTGCCAACGACTACCGACAACTCACCGTTGCGGCAAGTCGCGCGCGGTCGCCATCGCATGGGCCAGTTCCTCCGGGATCTGTGGCACCCGTGCTATCGCGTCCAGCAGGGTATGTGCACAGGCGTCGGCAAGGCGTTCGGCGTCGGTGGTGGGGTCGATGATCCGCTGCCGGCAGATTTCGAAGGTGAACGCGATCCAGCCGAAGATGATCACCCGCAAGTCGCGCTCGACCTCCGGCTCCAGCGCGCTGGTGCCCGGGATGCCGCTGACGACCTCGCCGATGCGGGTCATGATGTGTTCCATCTGGCGGTTCTTGGCTTCGTCGTCGATGCCCAGCAGCACCGGGTCCGATCGGCCCAGGCCGACATAGGCCGCCCAGGCTGCTTCCGGGTTCTGCTGGTGATAGGCCATATAGGCCAGCACGCCGGTGCGGATCTCTTCGAACATCGTCAGGCCCGGGGCGGGCGGTTTGTTGGTGGCCGCGTACAGCCGGTCCGCCTCGTCCTTGACGACGGCGGCGAAGAACGCCCGCTTGTCGGGGAAGTAGTGATACATCAGCGCGCGCGACACCCCGGCGCGCTCCGCGATCTCGTCGATGCGGACCTCGTCGTAAGGTCGCTTTCCGAAAACTTCCGCCCCCAGGGCCAGCAGTTCGGCGCGTCGGTCCTCAGGGGATAACCGCCTCCTGGCTGTCGCCATGGGGACGATATTACTCATGTCGACTACCGGCTCCGCTAGACCTGATTCTTAGCCGAACCGCACGCTCTGGGCCAACGGCAGCTCGGGGGAGTAGTTGATCGTGTTGGTGGCGCGGCGCATGTAGGCCTTCCAGGCGTCCGAACCGGACTCGCGCCCGCCGCCGGTTTGCTTTTCGCCGCCGAAGGCGCCGCCGATCTCCGCACCCGAGGTACCGATGTTCACGTTGGCGATTCCACAGTCGGATTCGTCGAGGAAGCGCTGCGCCTCGCGCAGGTCATTGGTGAAGATTGCCGACGAAAGACCTTGCGGCACAGCATTATTGAGCGCGATAGCGTCGTCGAGCTGGTCGTAGATCAACACGTAGAGAATCGGCGCGAACGTCTCGGTCGCCACGATGGCCGTCTGCGACGGCATCCGGACCACCGCGGGCGCAACGTAGTAGGCGCTCGGGTGCTCGTCCTGGTGCCGCTCGCCGCCCATAACCTCACCGCCATCGGCACGCGCCTGCTCCAGCGCGCCCACCATATCGCGGTAGGCGGTCTCGTGGATGAGCGGGCCGATCAGCGTGGCCGGCGCCGACGGGTCGCCGACGGGCAGGTTGCGGAAGGCGGCGGTGACCCGGGTCACCACGTCGTCGGCTATCGAGCGGTGCACGATCAGCCGGCGCAGGCTGGTGCAGCGCTGGCCGGCGGTGCCGGCGGCGGCGAACACGATGCCTCGCACCGCCAGCTCCAGATCGGCCGACGGCGCCACGATGGCCGCATTGTTGCCGCCCAGCTCCAGCAGCACCCGGCCGAAGCGGGCGGCGACGCGGGGACCGACCTGCCGGCCCATCCGCACCGAACCGGTCGCCGACACCAGCGCGACGCGCGGGTCGTCGACGAGCAGTTCTCCCAGATCCGCCTCGCCCAACAGCACGCCGCTCACCGAGGGCGGGGCGCCGACGTCGGCGGCGGCCCGGGTCAGCAATGCCTGACAGGCCAGCGCAGTCAGCGGGGTCAGCTCCGAGGGTTTCCAGACCACGGTGTCCCCGCACACCAGCGCCACCGCGGTGTTCCACGCCCACACCGCGACCGGGAAGTTGAACGCGGTGATCACCCCGACCACGCCCAGCGGATGCCAGGTCTCCATCAGCCGGTGCCGCGGGCGCTCCGAGGCGATGGTGCGCCCGTAGAGCTGGCGCGACAGGCCGACCGCGAACTGGCAGATGTCGATCATCTCCTGGACTTCGCCCAGCGCCTCGGCGGTGATCTTGCCTACTTCGACCGTCACCACCGTGGCGAGGTCGTGCCGGTGCGCGGTGAGCAACTCCCCGAGCCGGGACACCAGCGCGCCGCGCACCGGCGCGGGCGTGCCGCGCCAGGTCGAAAACGCCTGCACCGCTTCGGCGATCGTGCGATCGGCTTGCTCGGGCGTGGTGTAGGCGAGCGTGAACAATGACTCGCCGGTGATCGGGGTGCTGACCGGCATCCCGTGCCCGCCCGGCTCGCCCAGGCCGGCGGTCACCCCGATCGCGTCGAAAGCCCCCAGGACCCGGTCGCGTAGCTCGCTGGTGCTGGTCATGCGACAGCCTCCTTGGCCTGTGCTTCATAGAGTGCGTAGGGGTCGTGGATATCGCGTCCGATGGCCCCGGCCAACCACTGCGCGTCGTAGCCGGAATCATCGCCGACGTCCCTGCCGGCGCTGCCGTCGCCGTCCAGATTGGAGCGGAAGATTCCGGCCGCCGAGGCCGGCAGGAAGTCCTCGTAGACGATGGGCGCCGACGGGTCGCCGCCACGGTAGTAGGCCAGACCCTGCGCGGCCAGCTCCGCATCGGTGGCCGGGAAGTAGTCCCCCCACACGGCGGCCGGGTCGGCATGTGCCATCGCGGTGTCGTAGCGCTGACGCCCGCGCGGGGTGAGGGCGACACCGCGCGCCTCGACTTCACCGAAGCGCACCCGCAGGCTGCCCTCGGTGATACGGCCGTCGGCACCGCGAAACAGCCGCGGTTCGGCCAGCGCGCGAAAAGAGGTCTGCCGCAACAACACGGCGGGTCCGCCGGTACGCGGCGGACCCTGAATGGTGTCGATCATGGCGATCCCGCGCCCGCTCATCCGGCGGTACAGCTCGTCGATGTCCAGCACCCGCGGCGTCAGGTGATTGATGTGGGTGCTGCCGATCCCGGCGATGTCGGCGGCCACCGCCGACACCCGGGACAGCTCGTCGTACCAGGACTTGTCGATCGGTTCTCGCGACAGCGCGAATGCGGCCACCGCGCCCGCGACGAAAACCTGCGCTTCTGCGGCGTCGCAGCCGCCGTCGGCCGCGATCACCCGCGCCCGGGCCAGCAGCGCGGGATCGAACAACTGCCGCCGCGCCAGGAAGTTCTGCACACGGTTGCGCAGCCCGGCATCGAAGAACCGGCTGTCGCCGGTGGCCAGCATCGACGTGAACACCCGAAACGGGTTGCGCGCCAGTTCATCTGCGTCGATCGGGCGAAATGCGGTGGACACCACGGGAATCGGCGACCGCGCCGAGCGCAGGTCGTAACAGCCGACCGGTTCCATGCCGAACGCGGCGAACATGTCGGCGACGGCGGCGAGCTCGGCCGGGGTGCCCACCCGGATGGCGCCATGCCGTTCGGCGGTGACCCGCCGCAGCGAGCCCAACCGTTCGGCGTCGCCGTGGCGCGCCGCGTAGTCGGCGTTGACCTGCGTACTCACCGTCACGAGCGTGGTGTAGGCGGGCACTTCGGCGGCATACCTGGCCGACAGACCGGCGGCGAAGCGGGCCCGCAGTTGCCAGGTGGCCAGCCTCGTGACCGGAGTCATCGGGTGCCGCCGCTGCGATAGTCTCCGGCCATGGCTGACAGGCTCGACGACATCGACCGGATCCTGGTGCGCGAGCTGGTCGCCGACGGGCGGGCCACCCTCGCGGAGCTGGCCGCCAGTGCCGGTCTGTCGGTCTCGGCTGTCCAGTCGCGGGTGCGCCGGCTGGAGTCGCGCGGCGTGGTGACCGGGTATACGGCGCGGGTCAACCCGGAGGCCGTCGGGCACCTGCTGTCAGCGTTCGTGGCCATCACTCCTTTGGACCCTTCCCAACCCGATGATGCGCCCGCCCGGCTGGAACACATCGACGAAATCGAAGCGTGTCACTCCGTGGCCGGCGAGGAGAGTTACGTCCTGCTGGTGCGCGTCGAGTCCGCCCGGGCATTGGAGGACCTACTGCAGCGAATCCGGACCGCCGCCAACGTGCGCACTCGAAGCACCATCATCCTGAATACTTTTTACAGTGATCGGCAGTTCATACCATAATCTTTCCGATAGATGTCATCGTGCTCCGTAAAATCACGGCTAGCATGGTGATATGACCGCGGCCGTGAGATTGTCTGCGCACACCCGCCGGCCCGTCACGCCAGACCAGGTCCACGAGGTGCTGGGCCGCAGCATGCTGGTCGACGGCCTCGACTTGGTGCTCGATCTGTCCCGGTCGGCCGGCTGCTATCTGGTCGATGCCCGAACCGGCCGGCGCTACCTGGACATGTTCACCTTCGTCGCCTCGTCGGCGCTGGGCATGAACCATCCGGCGCTGGCCGGTGACGAAGAATTCCGCGCCGAACTCACCGAGGCCGCGTTGAACAAACCCAGCAACTCCGATGTGTATTCGGTGGCGATGGCGCGCTTCGTCGAGACCTTCGTCAGGGTGTTGGGCGACCCGGCGCTGCCGCATCTGTTCTTCGTCGAGGGCGGCGCTTTGGCGGTGGAGAACGCCCTCAAGGTCGCATTCGACTGGAAAAGCCGCCACAACCAGGCCCGCGGCATCGATCCGGCGCTGGGCACCCGGGTGCTGCACTTGAGCGGCGCATTTCACGGCCGCAGCGGCTACACCCTGTCGCTCACCAACACCAAACCCGTCACCGTGGCCCGCTTCCCGAAATTCGACTGGCCGCGCATCGACGCGCCCCATATCCGGCCGGGGTTAACCGAGTCGGCCATGGCTGCGCTGGAGGCCGAGGCGCTGCGGCAGGCCCGCGCGGCATTCGAGGCGCACCCCCACGACATCGCCTGTTTCATCGCCGAGCCGATCCAGGGAGAAGGCGGCGACCGCCACTTCCGGGCCGAGTTCTTCGCGGCGATGCGGCAGTTGTGTGACGAACACGACGCGCTGCTGATATTTGACGAGGTGCAGACCGGCTGTGGAATCACCGGAACCCCTTGGGCTTACCAGCAATTGGCCGTGGCGCCCGATGTCGTGGCCTTCGGCAAGAAGACGCAGGTCTGTGGGGTGATGGCAGGCCGCCGCGTCGACGAGGTCACCGACAACGTGTTCGCGGTCAAGTCGCGGCTCAACTCGACGTGGGGCGGAAGCCTGGTCGACATGGTGCGGGCCCGCCGCATCCTGGAGGTGATCGAAAACGACGGACTCTTCGAACATGCGGCCCGGCAGGGCCGACACCTGCGCGCCCGGCTCGACGAGCTTGCCCAGGAGTTCCCGGGCCTGGTACTGGATCCGCGCGGGCGGGGGCTGATGTGTGCCTTCAGCCTGCCGACCACCGCGGACCGTGACGACGTGATCCGCCAGTTGTGGCAACGCGCGGTGATCGTGCTGCCGGCCGGTGACGACGGGGTGCGTTTCCGTCCGGCCTTGACCGTCACGCGCGCCGAGATCGATGCCGCGATCGCCGGTGTACGTGCCGCATTGACGGCTGTGACGTAGTCGGACCTGGTCGGACCTGGTCGCACCGTTTGCCTGGGCTGAGCGCGGGGTATGGAAACGTTGTACTCCGCGAACGCGGGATTGGGGTTTTCAGGATGCAGAAGACACGCGAACGGTCACCCGGTGACCGACTAGGACAAGACGACGCCGAGGTTCGCGCCGCCATCCGGTTCGCAGTCCTGGCCGCCGGCGCTGGTGCGGGGTTTGTCATCATGGCGGCCTTGTGGGTCAGCACGTGCGGCGGCGCGGCCGTGGACACGGTGGCCTGTGGCCCGCCGGAGCGGACCCTGCTGGCCTTCGGCGGCCCGCTGATTCTGTTGGCCGGTGGCATCTGGGCCTTCATCCGCACCTATCAGGTGTGGCGAGCCCGCGGTACCTGGTGGGGATGGCACGGTGCCGGATGGTTCTTGTTGACGCTGATGGTGGTGGCCGTGTCCATGGGCGTGCCTCCCATCGCCGGCCCGGCACTGGCGGTTAGTTGGCTCTGACCCCGCCATCGTGTCCCGCGAGTCCGGCCGCTGACGAGTGAGAACGAGGAGGAACCATGGGGGACACCTACCACGACCCCGTCGACCACCTGCATACGACGCGGCCGCTGGCCGGCGAGTCACTGATCGACGTGCTGCACTGGCCCGGGTACCTGCTGGTGGTGGCCGGGGTTATCGGCGGTGTCGGGTCTCTTGCCGCCTTCGGCACCGGGCATCACTCCCAGGGCATGGTCGCCGGTGTCGCGGCGCTCGTGGTCACGGTGGCCGGGCTGGTGTGGCTGGCCGTGGAGCACCGGCGGGTGCGCCGAATCGCCGAGCGGTGGTATGCCGAACACCCGGAGGTACCGCGCCAACGGCTGGCCAGCTAGCGGCTTCCAGTGCCGGTTGACGCCGCGCCACAAAACCGGGCGACGGTTTTGTTTTACCGGTGGCGTCGACGGGGTATCAGGTGTGAACCATGACGAGTACTGGCTTTGCCGCGTCGGCGCTGTCACCCCATCATCGGGGACAGAATCACGAAGGCACCGACATAGATTGCTGCTGCGACCGCGATGAAAACCACCAAGGTGATCACGGCGATCACGGCGACGCGCCGGAGCCGGCGCGTCCGGATTGTGTCGGTCCCGTCCGCCTCGTCCATGGCTGGTTGAATACCCGGTGGCGGCCATGACCAACCGGTTAGAACGCGCGGCCCAAAACGGGCCTCCGGGAGGCGATCGGAAAGGGACCGAAATCGACAGTCAACTCGGGACCCAAATCAGTAGTAGTAGTGTCGGTCAAAAATTGCCGGGAGGCCACATGAGCGATGCCGATGCGCGTCCCAACAGGCACCAACGCGGCGAGCGCGCCGTCGAGCTGAAGGTTGCTGCGCGCTTGGAGAATTTGGCGATCCTGCGCACCCTGGTCGGCGCCATCGGCACCTTCGAGGACTTGGATTTCGACGCGGTCGCCGACCTGAGACTGGCGGTCGACGAAGTGTGTACCCGGCTGATCCGTTCCGCCACACCGAACGCGACCTTGACGCTGGTGGTCGACCCGCGCGACGACGAACTCGTGGTGGAGGCGTCCGCGATGTGCGACACCCACGACGTAGTGGCGCCGGGCAGCTTCAGCTGGCATGTCCTGACGTCGCTGGCCGACGACGTCCAGACTTTCCACGACGGCCGCATGCCTGACGCCGCCGGCAGTGTGTTCGGCATTGTGTTGACGGCCCGACGGGCGGCCTCTGGCAGGTGACGCCGCGTGCTGCCGGCGGTTCTGCTTCACGGCCGAACGAATACGCCGATGTCCCGGAGATGTTTCGTGAGTTGGCCGGTTTTGACCCCGACTCACCGGATTTCCAGCGCCACCGCGACAAGATCGTGGAGCGCTGCCTGCCGCTGGCCGATCACATCGCCCGGCGGTTCGAGGGACGCGGCGAACCCCGCGACGACCTGATTCAGGTCGCCCGGGTCGGACTGGTCAACGCGGTAGTCCGCTTCGATGTCGATACCGGGTCGGACTTCGTCTCGTTCGCCGTGCCCACCATCATGGGGGAAGTCAGGCGGCACTTCCGGGACAACAGCTGGTCAGTCAAGGTTCCTCGCCGGCTGAAGGAACTGCACCTGCGGTTGGGCACCGCCACCGCCGAGTTGTCGCAGCGGCTCGGCAGGGCGCCCACCGCCACCGAACTCGCCGCCGAACTCGGGATGGACCGCGGCGAGGTGGTCGAGGGGCTGGTGGCGGGCAGCTCTTACAACACGCTGTCCATCGACAGCGGTGGTGGTAACGAAGACGACGACGCCCGCGCCATCGCGGACACCCTCGGCGACATGGATGCCGGCCTGGACCGAATCGAAGATCGCGAGTCGCTGCGCCCGCTGCTCGAGGCGCTGCCCGAGCGCGAGCGAACGGTGTTGATCCTCAGGTTTTTCGAATCGATGACGCAGACCCAGATCGCCGAGCGGGTCGGCATCTCCCAGATGCACGTGTCCCGGCTGCTGGCCAAGTCGCTAGCGCGGCTCCGCGACCAGCTCGAGTAGGCGCAGGTCGCCGTCGGGGGCGCCGTTCACCCGGTTCACCGGCTCCATGACCGGCAGCGCGCCGTCGGGATCGCAAATTTCCAGTAACCGCGATACGGCCCGGCTCGGCACCATCGCCCACTGGGTGTCGGCCGCCGAGCAGACCACGTTGATTCGGTGAAGAGCGGAAAACCCGGCAGTCCCAATAAATTCCAGACGCCGTAGGTCCAGGGTCAGCCACCGGCAGTACTTCACGCATTGCTGGACGTATCCGGCGAGATGGTCGGCGTTGGCGGCGTCGAGCTCACCTTCTACGGTGACCACGCCGGACGACGAACCATAGCTGGCGGTGAAGTCAGCGGTTCCGCATTTCTGCCAGGATTGGATCACAGACAATCGTGGACTCCATCCATCGAACATTCTTTGGTGTCGACCACGTCGAGTGTGCGCTGCGCCGCTTAAGCAGGGAATTTGCCTCCCTCGCGACCCTGACGCACTGACAGGACGTAGCTCCGGGCGGCTGTGAACTCAACCTGTTTTGAGGCTACCCGGCGGGTGCCGGGGCGACAACGTTCTCCGATCCGACTCAGAGAATCGCTGGTCAGGCGGGGTTGGCGCGGTGAGCGGCTACCTGATCTCGGCGAGCACCGTGCCCTGGGTGATTGCGGCCCCGGCTTCGACGGCCAATCCGGTGATGACGCCGTCCTTGTGCGCGGTGACCGGGTTCTCCATCTTCATCGCCTCCAGGACAACCACCAGATCGCCCGTCACCACTTCCTGACCTTCTTCGACCGCGACCTTCACCACGGTCCCCTGCATGGGCGCGGTCACAGCGTCGCCGGAGGCAGCCGCACCGCTGTGGGCGCCACGCTTGCGCGGCTTGGGCTTGCGCCGGATAACACCGACCGGGTCGCACCCGCCACCGCCGGACAGTGCGAGATCGGCAGGCAGTGACACCTCGACCCGGCGGCCGTCGACCTCGACGACCACCTTCTGCCGCGGCCGGGCGTCCTCTTCGTCGCTCGGCTCGCCGCCGGTGAAGGGTTCGACGGTGTTGTTCCACTCGGTCTCGATCCAGCGGGTGTGCACCGAGAATCCGTGCTCGTCGCCGATGAACGCCGGGTTGGACACCACCGCCCGGTGGAAGGGGATGACCGTCGCCAGACCCTCGACTTCGAATTCGGCCAGCGCCCGGCGGGCACGCGCCAGCGCCTCGGCGCGGTCGGCGCCGTGGACGATCAGCTTGGCCAGCATCGAGTCGAACTGGCCGCCGATCACCGAGCCGGTTTCCACGCCGGAGTCCAGCCGCACGCCCGGGCCGCTGGGCGGGTGGAACTTGGTCACCGGGCCGGGTGCGGGCAAAAAGCCGCGCCCGGCGTCCTCGCCGTTAATCCGGAACTCGATGGCGTGCCCGCGCGGGGTGGGGTCCTCGGTGATGTCGAGCTTGTCGCCGTTGGCGATCTTGAACTGCTGTAGCACCAAGTCGATGCCGGCGGTTTCCTCGGTGACCGGATGCTCGACCTGAAGGCGGGTGTTGACCTCCAGGAAGGAGATCAGGCCGTCCTGGCCGACCAGGTATTCGACGGTTCCGGCGCCGTAGTAGTGGGCCTCTTTGCAGATCCGCTTGGCCGATTCGTGGATCTCCTTGCGCTGCGCGTCGGTCAGGAACGGCGCCGGTGCCTCCTCGACCAGCTTCTGGTAGCGGCGCTGCAGTGAGCAGTCGCGGGTCCCGGCGACCACCACGTTGCCGTGCTGGTCGGCGATCACCTGGGCCTCGACGTGGCGCGGCTTGTCCAGGTAACGCTCGACGAAGCACTCGCCGCGGCCGAACGCGGCCGTGGCTTCCCGCACGGCCGACTCGTACAGTTCGGGGATTTCGTCGATGGTGCGGGCCACCTTCATGCCCTTGCCGCCGCCGCCGTGAGCGGCCTTGATCGCGATCGGCAGTCCGTATTCGTTGGCGAAGGCGATCACCTCGTTGGCGTCTTTGACCGGGTCCGGGGTGCCGGGCACCAGCGGCGCCTGGGCGCGGGCGGCGATGTGACGGGCGGTGACCTTGTCGCCGAGGTCGCGGATGGACTGCGGGCTGGGCCCGATCCAGATCAGGCCGGCGTCGATCACGGCCTGGGCGAAGTGGGCGTTTTCCGACAGGAAGCCGTAGCCGGGATGGATGGCATTGGCACCGGACTTTGCCGCCGCATCGAGCAGCTTTTCGAAGTCCAGGTAGGACTCGGCCGAGGTTTGACCGCCCAAGGCGAACGCCTCGTCGGCCAGCCGTACGTGCGGGGCGTCTGCGTCGGGTTCGGCGTAGACGGCCACGCTGGCCAGGCCGGCATCCCGGGCCGCCCGAATCACCCGGACTGCGATCTCGCCGCGGTTGGCGACCAGAACTTTAGTGATCCTGGAGCTGGCGTGACTGGCCACTGCGCCTCCTGTAGGGCTGAACGTCTTTAAGAGAATTTCTTACAAGTCTTGTTCGGGGAAGTTTATGCGCCGCGCCGTGGAGCCGGTCACGCGGTTCCCCGATTCAAACCGTTTCGCGCAGTCGGCGCTTGATCCGGGCGAGCATCGCCGCCATGCCGCGCAGTCGAAGTGGGCTGATCAGAGCGGCCAAACCCAGTTCGGCGTAGAAATCCTCGGGCACCGCCAGGATGGCGGCCGCCGGTTGCCCGTCCAGCCCGGCAGCCAGGATGGAGGCGAATCCGCGGGTGGTCGGCGCTTCGGCCGGCGCGCTGAAGTGTAGCCGCACCCGCTGCGGATTGCTCGCGTCGACATGCAGGAACAGCGGGGACTGGCATTCGGGCACGGGCTCCATGGCCTGTTCCTCGAGGTCGACGGGCAGTGCCGGGAGTTCGTCGGCGAATTCCAACAGCAGCTTCAGCTTGTCCTGGCCCTGGACTTCGGCGAAGTCGGACACCACCTCGGCCAACGGCGCGGGCAGACTCATCGCTGCGGCACGGCTCCCGGCTCTTCGCCCGCGACGATCGGCACGCGCACGGTGTTGCCCCATTCGGTCCACGACCCGTCGTAGTTGCGGACGCCGGGCTTGCCGAGCAAATGCGTGAGCACGAACCAGGTATGACTGGACCGCTCGCCGATGCGGCAATAGACGACGGTCTTGTCGTCCGGGCTCAAGAACCCGTAGAGCTCTTCCAGCTCCTCGCGGCTGCGGAACCGTCCACTCTCGTCGACCGCCTTACTCCACGGAATCGACCGGGCGGTGGGAATGTGGCCGCCGCGAAGCACGCCTTCCTCGGGGTACTCGGGCATGTGGGTGCGTTTGCCGGTGTACTCGTCGGGCGAACGCACGTCGATCAGCGGCTGATTGCCCAGGATGTCCAGCACGTCGTCCTTGAATGCGCGGATGGGGCCGTCGTTGCGCTGCACCACGGGGTAGCCGGTCGACGTCTTGTCCGGCACCTCCAGGGTGGTGTCGCGGCGCTCGGCGAGCCAAAGGTCACGTCCACCGTTGAGCAGGCGCACATCGGGGTGGCCGAACAGGGTGAAAACCCACAGCGCGTAGGCCGCCCACCAATTGCTTTTGTCGCCGTAGATCACCACGGTGTCGTCGCGGGCAATGCCCTTGCGGTCCATCAAAGCGGCGAACTGCTGGCCGTCGATGTAGTCGCGCACCGTCGGGTCGTTGAGGTCGGTGTGCCAATCGACCTTGACCGCACCCGGAATATGGCCGACGTCGTAAAGCAGGACATCCTCGTCGGATTCGACGATCGCCAGGCCGGGCGCGCCCAGGTGGGCGGACAGCCAATCGGCGGTCACGAGCCGTTCGGGATGGGCATAGGCCGACAATGTAGGACTCGGATCTGTGGGCAGGGGCACATCATTCAGCCTACCGCTGGCCCGGCAACCGCCCGTAGCTCAGTGCTTGTGAACCACTCGTTCGGTCTGGCCCGGATTCCAGACGGTGATATCCAGATGTCCGTCGCGCACCTCTACCGCCGATGCTCCGGTGATATCGGCTGCGAAGAGGTCGAATTGCTGCCCGCGCACATCCAATCCGGTCTGGTCGAACAGGGTTTCGGCGAACCGGCGAAGCAATGTGGTGTCGGTGGCGACGTGGGCCAGACCCCACAGCTTCGCGTCGCCGTCGGTCACTTGGGTATCTACGGTCGCGGTGTGCAGGCAGAACCGCGGGTCGCGCGCGAGATCGCGGAACTTGGTGGTGCCGGGCATCCCGGGCAACAGCAACCGGTTCTCGAAAATGTGCGGCTCCATCGGGCTGATCCGCGGGAAGCCGTCCGAGCGCAGCGTGGCCAGTAGACAAAGGTTGCCGGCGGCGCGATGACGTCGGGTGAAAATGGTCGCGATGTGCGGCGCGTCGGCGCTGAATTCGGCCCAGGTGGTCATGCCACAACACTATGGGCGCCCATGGGCGCCCATGGGCGCCCGCGGGTGGACGCACAGGGCGCACGTCAGTCGCCGGCGTCGTGCGCCCACAGTGCGGCAACCGACAGCCCCAGCCGGTGGAGGAGTGATCGCAGCAGGGGCAGGCTCAACCCGATCACGTTGGACGGATCGCCGTCGATTCTGTCGACGAACCAGCCGCCTAAGCCATCGAGGGTGAACCCGCCTGCGACCCGCAATGATTCACCGCTGGCCAAGTACGATTCGAGATCGTCCGGCGATGGACTGCCGAAATGCACTGTGGTAACAGCTGTTTCGCCGATATTGTGAGTAATTTGGTTGTCCTGCAGGCGGATAACGCAGTGGCCCGTATAGAGCTGTCCGGCGCGTCCCGCCATCGACTGCCACTGTTGCCGCGCGCTGGCGATGGATTGGGGCTTGCCGCATAACTTGCCATCCAGCTGCAGCATCGAATCACAACCCACGACAACGCAATCGCTTGAGAGCGAGCCATTCACGGCCGCCGCTACCTGCTCGGCTTTGGCCCGGGCGAGCGTGCCCACCACCTCGCCGGGCGACGCCTCGGGCCGCAAACCGCAGATGAGCGCGTCCTCGTCGACACCCGAGGGCACGACCAATGGGTCGACGCCGGCCTGGCGAAGCACCTGGAGCCGGCCCGGGGATGCGGACCCGAGCACCAACCGGGTCATCGGCGCATGTGCAGCATTTCCTGCAGCGTGATGCGTTGCCAGCTGAACACGGGGAACCGCAGCTTGTCGACCGGCAGGCCCCATCGAGTGGGCTCAGTTTCCGGCGCCGGCGGCGCACCGCTGACGCTGCCCAGCACCGCGATCAGTGCCGCCAACTCCTGATCGGTGGGGTGGCCTTGGACGATCTCGATGTGCCGTTCGTGCGGCTGAGGTGCGGGGTCGGTGGTGTTGGTTTCGTCCGTCTCGTTGCGCTCACTCATTGCGCTCGCTCCGCTCACTCGACTCTCGTCCCCGTCGCTCGCTGCGCTCACTCGACTCACAGGGGAATGTTCCCGTGCTTCTTCGGCGGCTGCTGCGCGATCTTGCGTTCCAGCAGCCGCAGCGCCGTGCCGACATAGCCGCGGGTGTACGACGGCGGGATCACCGCGTCGACATACCCGCGCTCAGCGGCGATATACGGGTTGACCAGCGTGTCCTCGTATTCCTGCTGCAGTTGTAGCCGCAGCGCGTCAACGTCCTCGCCGTCCTTCGCCGCTTGCGCGAGCTGCTGGCGGTACACGAAGCCGACGGCGCCGGAAGCCCCCATCACCGCGATCTGCGCGGTCGGCCAGGCCAGGTTGACGTCGCAGCCCATGTCTTTGGAGCCCATCACGCAGTACGCGCCGCCGTAGGCCTTGCGGGTGATGACGGTGATCTTCGGGACGGTGGCCTCGCCGTAGGCGTAGAGCAGCTTGGCGCCGCGGCGGATGATGCCGTTGTATTCCTGGTCGGTGCCGGGCAAGAAGCCCGGAACATCGACGAACATCACGATGGGAATGTTGAAGCAATCGCAGGTCCGCACGAAGCGGGCCGCCTTCTCCGAGGCGTTGATGTCCAGGCAGCCGGCGAACTGGGTGGGCTGGTTGGCGACGATGCCCACCGGCCGGCCCTCGATTCGCCCAAACCCGACGATGATGTTCTGCGCGTAGCCGGCCTGGATCTCCAGGAACTCGTCCTCGTCGAGGATGCGAGTGACGACCTCGTGCATGTCGTAGGGCTGGTTGGGGGAGTCGGGGATCAGCGTGTCCAGCTCGAGGTCCTCGTCGGTGAGATTGTCTTCTACGGGCCCCTCGGGGACGGCCGCGGGATAGCGCGGCGGATCAGTGAAGTTGTTGGGCGGCAGATAGCTCAGCAGCTCGCGAACGTATTCGAACGCGTCCTGCTCGCCGGACGCGACATAGTGCGCAGTCCCGGATTTGGCCATATGGGTGTGGCCACCGCCGAGTTCCTCCATGGTGACGTCCTCGCCGGTGACGGTCTTGATGACATCGGGTCCGGTGATGAACATCTGGCTGGTCTGGTCCACCATGATCACGAAGTCGGTCAGCGCGGGGGAGTAGACGTGCCCGCCGGCGGCGGCGCCCATGATCAGCGAGATCTGCGGGATGACGCCCGAGGCCAGGATGTTGTTGCGGAAAATCCGGCTGTAGAGGCCCAGCGAGACGACGCCCTCCTGAATGCGCGCGCCGGCGCCGTCGTTGATGCCGATCAGCGGACGGCCGGTCTTGACCGCCAATTCCTGCACCTTGACGATCTTCTCGCCGTAGACCTCGCCCAAGCTGCCGCCGAACACGGTGGCGTCCTGGCTGAAGATGCACACGTCGCGGCCGTCGATGGTGCCGTAGCCGGTCACCACCCCGTCGCCCAGGGGACGGTTGTTCTCCAGTCCGAAGTTGGTGCTGCGGTGCCGTGCCAGCGCGTCCAGCTCGACGAACGAATCCTCGTCCAGCAGTGCGTAAATGCGCTCCCGGGCGGTCAGCTTGCCCTTGGCATGCACCTTCTCGATAGCCGTTTCACCGACAGGATGCAGGGACTCTGCGCGACGCTTGTGCAGCTCCGCGAGCTTGCCCGCGGTGGTGTGGATGTCGATGGTGTGCTCGGCGGCGGGCTCGGCAGTATGGTCGGTAACGCTCGTCATGGGAGTCGATGGTATCGGCAACCATTTCCTGCGCCGTCAGGAAGCCTGACGACGCGTCTGGGCCGCGCTACGTCGAAAAGTGCCCACAGTGGCTCTGACAGGGCTCTTACGGGGCTTCGCCACGTTCACCGGTTGTGTTGGGGCCGGCCCCCCGCTACGTCCCCTTGTTTCCGGGTCTGCCGAACACCATCCCGCCCTTGCCGGCGCTGCCGCCGGCACCGCCGGCCAGCCCGGCGGTGGTGCTGTTGCCGCCGTTGCACCCAGGTCAGAGGACAATATCGGGATGGCTGCCGGGCGTTCGGGGTTTTGACGGCTTTCCGCTGGTTGGAAGGGACCAGTCGGCGTTCAACGTCTAGAGCGCAGCCCGGCAGATCATCCAGCGGTTCACCCGGCGGCCCATAGTCGTAGAGCCGTGGCGGGAACAGCCCGGACCGGCGTCGTCGAGATCTTTCGGGGCGTGTCTAGGCTGAGCCGTGATGAATCGGGATCAGCTCAGGCTGGCACTCGACGCCGCGGCCCTGCGTGCCGAGGCGATCGGATCGGGATGGCGCCGACTCGACGTCGTGGAACAGACCGGCTCCACCAACGCCGATCTACTGGAGCGCGCGGCCTCCGGTGCAGATATCGACGGCGCGGTCTTGATCGCCGAGCACCAAACCGCCGGACGCGGACGCCATGGTCGGGGCTGGACGGCCGCGCCCCGCGCGCAGATCACCATGTCGGTCGGCGTGCGTATCGACGGCGTCGCCACCGCCGCGTGGGGCTGGCTGTCGCTGGCCACCGGGCTGGCGGTGATCGACGCGGTCACCCCCCTGATCGCAGCCGCCGGGATCGAGGGACGCCTGAAGTGGCCCAACGACGTGCTGGCCGGGTCTGCCGCAGCCAGGGGCAAGCTGGCGGGCATCCTGGCCGAGGTGGCGCAACCGTTCGCGGTGATCGGCGTCGGACTCAACGTCACGCAAGACCCCGAGGAGGTCGACGGTCCCGGGGCGACGTCGTTGTTCGACCTCGGCGTGCCGGCTCCAGACCGGAACCAGCTGATCCCCGGGCTGTTACGAGCCCTCGCGACACGGATCGCCCAGTGGCAGGACGCAGACGCGCGACTGGCGGCCGACTACCGGGCCCGCAGCCTGACCATCGGATCGCGGGTGCGGGTGCAGTTGCCCGGGGGCAACGAGGTCGTCGGGGTCGCGGGCGACATCGACGACCAGGGCCGGCTCTGTGTCGACACCGGGGGTGAGCCGGTGCTGGTGTCAGCCGGTGACGTGGTGCATCTGCGTTAGTTAAGGTCGCCACCATGAGGTATCCGGACAACGCCATGGCCGCCGGCGAGCAGGTGGTCCTGCATCGCCACCCGCACTGGAAACGGCTGATCTGGCCGGTGGTGGTGCTGATCCTGGTCACCGGGCTGGGTGCGCTGGGGTCGGGGTTCGTCAACTCGACACAGTGGCCGCAGCTCACCAAGACCATCCTGCACGGCGTCATCTGGGGCGTCTGGCTGGTGATCGTCGGCTGGGGCACGCTGTGGCCGTTCCTGAGCTGGCTGACCACGCATTTCGTGGTCACCAACCGGCGGGTGATGTTTCGGCATGGCGTGCTGACCCGAACCGGCATCGACATCCCGCTGGCACGGATCAACAGCGTGGAGTTTCGTGACCGGATTACCGAACGGGTGTTTCGCAGCGGGACGCTGATCATCGAGTCGGCGTCACACGATCCGCTGGAATTCCCCGATATTCCGCGCCTGCGGGAAGTGCACGCGCTGCTGTATCACGAAGTTTTCGACACCCTGGGTTCGGAGGAAGCGCCCAGCTGAGCCAACCGGCCGGTCCGGTTCCTCTTACTGCGCCAGGCTCGCAGCAGGGTGACGTTGCCGCCCTCGAGGGTGTCCTCCAAGACCTCGGCGATTCCGCCGGCGGTGAGCGCCGATTCCAGCGCTTTGTCGGGGTTGCGGGCGAACTCGTCGGGGAACACCCAGCGCCGGAACGCCCAGAACCGGAACGCCATCTGCAGCAGATTGCCGATGATGTAGGCGGAGACGAAGTCGGCGATGTTTTCCACCGTCAACGACACCGTTGGCACCCGCAGCTGCAGGACGTAGCTGGAGACCCACAGCGGAGCCATGCTCAGTAGCACCCCGACGCCGCTGAACGCGAAGAACAGCAGTGCCTCATGGTGGCGCTCGCGGCCGCCGCGGTCGCGGAAGCTCCATTCCCGGTTCAGCACGTAGGACGCGATGACGGCGACGATCCCGGCGATCACCTTGGCAGTTACCGGCTTGGGCTCGAGGATCGTCAGCTTCAGCGTGTAGAAAATTGCCGAGTCGATGATGAAGGTGGTGCCGCCGACGATGGCGAATTTGATCAGCTCATGGTGGCGCTGCGCATAGGGCTGAACCACCCCGGGAAGGCGCGCAATCGTGGCATCGGCAAAGGACACAACACGTCAGTGTACGGATCGACGCGAAATCGACGCAAAATGCTACATAACGATCTGGTACTGCGGCCGTCAAACACGCCGGTCGCGGGCCATGACACCATGATGGCCGTGCCGAGTTCCCGCACCCCGCATGTCGCCCCGCTGGTCGCCATGGTCGGCGGTGGTCAGCTGGCCCGGATGACCCACCAGGCCGCCATCGCGCTTGGTCAGAACCTGCGCGTCCTGGCCACCGCGGCCGACGAGTCGGCGGCGCAGGTGACGCCCAATGTGGTGATCGGGTCGCACACCGACATCGACGACCTGCGCCGCGTCGCGGCCGGGGCTCACGTGCTCACTTTCGACCACGAGCATGTCCCGACCGAGCTGCTGGAAAAGCTGGTCGCCGAAGGCGTCAACGTGGCGCCGCCGCCGGGGGCCCTGGTGCACGCCCAGGACAAGCTCGTGATGCGGCAGAAGTTGGCGGCCCTGGGCGCCCCGGTGCCGCGCTACACCGGCATCGAGAGGCTCGACGACCTGCACGGCCTGGACGCGTTCGCCGGGCAGGTGGACGCACCGCTGGTGGTCAAGGCGGTTCGCGGCGGCTACGACGGCCGGGGGGTGCGGATGGCGCGTGACCTCGCCGATGCCCGCGACATCGCGCGCGACTACCTGACCAATGGTGTGGCGGTGCTGGTCGAGGAGCGGGTGGCGCTGCGCCGGGAGCTGTCGGCGCTGGCGGCGCGGTCGCCGTTCGGCCAGGGCGCGGCCTGGCCGGTGGTTCAGACGGTGCAACGCGACGGCATCTGCGTGCAGGTGATCGCGCCCGCGCCGGCGCTGACCGGCGACTCGGCCGCGGCCGCGCAACAGCTGGCGTTGCGGCTGGCCGCCGAACTGGGTGTGGTGGGGGTGCTCGCCGTCGAGCTCTTCGAGACGATCGACGGCACACTGCTGGTCAACGAACTCGCGATGCGGCCCCACAACTCCGGGCACTGGACCATGGATGGGTCTCGGACCAGTCAGTTCGAGCAGCATCTGCGCGCGGTACTCGACTATCCGCTCGGCGACACCGACGCAATCGTTCCGGTGACGGTAATGGCCAACGTGCTCGGCGCCGCCGCCCCGCCGGCAATGTCTCTCGACGAACGGCTGCACCACCTGTTCGCGCGGATGCCCGACGCCAAGGTTCACCTGTACGGCAAGGCGGAGCGGCCCGGCCGCAAGGTGGGACACCTCAACTTCCTCGGCGCCGACGGTACTGACCTGCAACAGCTGCGAGAACGCGCCGAGCTTGCCGCGCATTGGTTGTCACATGCACAGTGGACCGACGGCTGGGATCCCCATACCGCCGGCGACGAGGCACCGGGGGCACGCCCCCCGCAGCGGGAGGTACCCCCTCTCGCTCGGGGGGGAGAAAGCGATGTGGAGGAGCGACGGATGGGATCCGCATGACCGAACAGCCCCGGGTCGCGGTCATCATGGGCAGCGACAGCGACTGGTCGGTGATGGCCGACGCCGCCGCGGCGCTGGCCGAATTCGACGTCCCGACCGAGGTGCGGGTGGTGTCGGCGCATCGCACCCCGGCCGTGATGTTCGACTACGCACGCGGCGCCGCCGAGCGCGGCATCGAGATCATCATCGCCGGCGCCGGCGGCGCCGCCCACCTTCCCGGTATGGTCGCCTCCGCCACGCCGCTACCGGTGATCGGGGTGCCGGTGCCGCTGGCCCGGCTCGACGGCCTGGACTCGCTGCTGTCGATCGTGCAGATGCCGGCCGGGGTGCCGGTGGCTACGGTTTCCATCGGCGGGGCGCGCAACGCCGGCCTGCTGGCGGTGCGGATGCTGGGGTCGTCTGATCCACAGTTGCGGGCGCGAGTCGTGGCATTCCAGGACCGGCTGGCCGAGACCGTCCGGGCCAAGGATGCGGAACTGCAGAAGCGTGCGGGTAAGTTAACCCGCGACTAGAAGGAGGCCGTGATGGCTGGTTGGGCGGGAAATCCGTCGTTCGATGTGTTCCAGCTGCCCGAAGAGCACCAGGAGTTGCGGGCGGCGATTCGCGCGCTGGCGGAAAAGGAAATCGCTCCTCACGCCGCCGACGTGGACGAGAATTCCCGGTTCCCGCAGGAGGCGCTCGATGCGCTCAACGCCTCGGGCTTCAACGCGGTGCACGTGCCCGAGGAGTACGGCGGCCAGGGCGCCGACTCGGTGGCGGCCTGCATCGTCATCGAGGAGGTCGCCCGCGTCGACGCGTCCGCCTCGTTGATTCCCGCGGTCAACAAACTGGGCACCATGGGCCTGATCCTGCGCGGCTCCGAAGACCTGAAGAAGCAGGTGTTGCCGCAGCTCGCCGACGGCACGGCGATGGCCTCCTACGCCTTGAGTGAGCGCGAGGCCGGCAGCGACGCGGCGTCGATGCGCACCCGCGCCAAGGCCGACGGCGACGACTGGATTCTCAACGGCGCCAAGTGCTGGATCACCAACGGCGGCAAATCGTCGTGGTACACGGTGATGGCGGTGACCGACCCGGACAAGGGCGCCAACGGGATCTCGGCGTTCATGGTGCACAAGGACGACGAGGGCTTCACCGTCGGTCCCAAGGAACGCAAGCTCGGAATCAAGGGTTCGCCCACCACGGAGCTGTACTTCGAGAACTGCCGCATCCCGGGTGATCGGATCATCGGCGAGCCGGGCACCGGTTTCAAGACGGCACTGGCCACCCTGGACCACACCCGTCCCACCATCGGCGCCCAGGCCGTGGGAATCGCCCAGGGTGCCCTGGATGCCGCCATCGCCTACACCAAGGACCGCAAGCAGTTTGGCGAGTCGATCAGCACCTTCCAGGCCGTGCAGTTCATGATCGCCGACATGGCGATGAAGGTGGAGGCGGCCCGGTTGATGGTCTACACCGCCGCCGCGCGCGCCGAGCGCGGGGAGCCCAACCTGGGCTTCATCTCCGCGGCGTCGAAATGTTTTGCCTCCGACGTCGCGATGGAGGTCACCACCGACGCGGTCCAGTTGTTCGGCGGCGCCGGCTACACCGTCGACTTCCCGGTCGAGCGAATGATGCGCGACGCCAAGATCACTCAGATCTACGAGGGCACCAACCAGATCCAGCGCGTGGTGATGTCGCGGGCGTTGCTGCGCTGAGCAGGGTCGAGTCGGTTCACCGCACCGGATCCGCGGGCCGGTACCGCTGGCTGCGGTCGGCAAGCTCGTTGGAGCCGCCGCCGATTCTGGTCAGCCGGTCGACGTTCTGGGAGGCGCTAGCTCCAGTGCGGGGCCACCTCGTGATGCATCGCTGCCCCGCCAGCACACCGGGTATAAGCTAAATCGCCGACGCGGACGTGCGCACTTCGGGTAAATTCTGCCAATTTCACATCGCTTCTGGATGAGACACGCCCCGGTCCGCCGGCCTGAAAATCGCCCTTCTCGACTTGATAACTTCCATTGAAGATTCGAGTGCCTGAATCTATTGACACCGCCTTGCTGGACCCGTCGCGCCATGTTGCAATCAATCAACCAATTCGGTGCCGATGAGTTCGGATGCGGCGCCTGAAGCCCTGAAAGCATCGGAAGAGGTGTGGTCTTGACGCTGCGGATGGTTTCTGGGGATTCGGCGGGCGCGGCCCCGTCGGTGCCGAGTACTCGGTTGGCGGCTGCGCACGGTGTCGCTGCGCCGGTGATCGCCGGGGCCGGTCATGCCGCCGGCGATATTGCCGCCACCGTCTCCAATGCTCCCGCGGCTGATCTGGCATGAGTTCGCCGATCTGGATGGCATGCCCGCCCGAGGTGCATTCGGCATTGCTCAGCGCTGGTCCGGGGCCGGCTGCGGTGCTGGCGGCCGGTGAGCAGTGGTCGTCGCTGAGTGCCGAGTACGCGGCGGTGGCCGAGGAACTGACCGTGGTGCTGGCCGGAGTGACCGGCGCGGCTTGGCAGGGTCCCAGCGCGGAGCTATGCGCGGCGGCCTATATTCCGTATCTGGCGTGGTTGCTGCAGGCCAGTGCCGACAGCGCGGGTAATGCGGCGGTTCATGACGCCGCGGCCAGCGCCTATGTCGGTGCGCTGGCGGCAATGCCTACCTTGGCTGAGTTAATCGCCAACCACGCCACCCATGCGGTGCTGGCGGCCACGAATTTCTTTGGTATCAACACGATCCCGATTGCGCTCAATGAAGCCGATTATGTGCGGATGTGGATCCAGGCCGCCACCACCATGGGCGTCTACGAGACTGCCTGCGTAACCGCACTGGCCGCCGCACCTCACGCCGTTCCGGCTCCGGCCATTCTCAAACCCGGTACCGGTGCGGCCGCCGACACCGCGGCCACGATCGCCCAAACTCTCAGCCCATTTCCCTGGCAAGAAATCATGGCGTTCCTGGATTATGTGGGCAAGCTGTTGTGGGAAGTCCTTCCGACATTCCTCTCGGAGCTCATTCCCGTCGGCTTGGCTTTTCTCTGGATAGCCTTGGCCGTCCTGAGTTTCAATGTGATTGGACTAATTTTCCAGTTGATAGCAGACATCCCACTTTTCTTGGAGTTTGCCATTAACGGCTTCTCGATATTAGGGCTGCTGACGTACGGTGTCGTTGGTGTCATAGGAATTATTGTTGAATGGGTCTTCGGGAATTTGTTTGGTGTCGTTCCATTGTTGGCGGAGTTCGCCGCTGATCTTGCTCCGGCAGTGGCCGGTGCTGCTGGCGCACCGTTGCTCGGATCCGTGGGTGCGGCCGTTCCGGTCGCTCAGCTGGCTTCGGTGGCTCCGGTAGCGGCGATGGCGGTGGATGTGGTGGAGCCGGTAACAGGTGCGGCGGTGGTGTCGCAGGCCCAGCTGGTGTCGGCGGTGGCGGCCGCCGATCAGGGGGCCGGCGCAATCGGGTTTGCCGGGACGTTGGCCAATAGGACTGCGATGCCAGCCGCTGGTTTGGTCGGTGTTGGTGATGAGTTTGGCGGCGCGCGGCTGCCGATGCTGCCGGCCGGTTGGATGCCGGCGTTGGTCGGCGTCGCGGGGTGAGGTCTTCGGCCGACAGCAGTTCGAAGGCATGAGTTGAACGCAACGGTGTGGCTGTCACGGGGGAGCCGAATCGATCGACCAGCGGCCACAACCGACGCGGCGCTGCGTCCGCCGACCTACCGGGCTCCCGACTGGACGGCAGCATCGAGAGTCGTGCAATCCGAGGGCGCCAACCATCCAGCGGGTAGTGATGTCCAGGGCGCTGCTGCGCTGACATTTCCTGCCCACGCCCGACGACGGCGGTTCACGCTCAGGATCCGCCAGTAAAGTCGAGCTCGCAGCGCTGCCGACCGTCGGGGTGGGAGGCAGACGTCGGCACAACCGGGGACCGGCTATCGTCGGTCATCGTCGGACTCGAGCAAACGGGTACACCGCGGCCAGGGGGAGTGAGGTAGAAGGCGTGGTTATCTGTGCGCGCGCCACGTAAGCGCGACCTGACGCCTGTGCCGGGTCCCGGCATCGGCCCCGCGGCGCAACGGCAGTCGTTGTCCTTGCTGCTGATCGAAGACGATCGGGCCGACGCCGTCCTCGTCGAAAACCTGATCGCCGACGCGCTCAGCGATATCGAGGTGAGATGGGCGCCCTCGGTGGCACACGCCGAGCGTGAGCTGGACTCCGCCCGGCCCGACTGCGTGCTGCTGGATTTGAACCTTCCCGACGCCAACGGGATGGACGCGCTTGACCGCATCGCCAAACGCGACACCAGCGTCCCGATAGTCGTGCTGACCGGCCTCAACGATGAGTACTTCGGCGCTACCGCAGTGGCGGCGGGTGCGCAGGACTACCTGGTCAAGGGGCGGGTCGAACCCGAAATGCTGCGCCGCGCATTGCTGTACGCGATCGAGCGCAAGCGTGCCGAGCTGATTGCCGCCGACCTGCACGCCAGCCGGCTTCGAGCGCGGGAGAATGCCCTGCTCGAACGTGGCCTGCTGCCCTCCCCGCTGCTGCTCGACCGCCCCGGCGTCGACATCGTCGCCCGGTACCGGCCCAGCCGTGAAGACGCCTTGCTGTGCGGGGACTTCTACGACGTCGTCCAAACCCCGGACCGGGTCGTCCACGTACTGATCGGCGACGTCGCGGGACACGGGCCGAACGAGGCGGCCCTGGGTGCGGCACTGCGGATCGCCTGGCGTGCGCTGACATTGGCCGGCGTCGACGGCGTCGACCTGATGCGGCGCCTGGAGCAGGTGTTGCGCGCCGAGCGCTCCGGCGACGGGGTGTTCGCGACGGTGCTCAGTCTGACCATCCCCGCCGGTCGGTCAGGCTCACCCGATGGCGGCCGCATCAAGGTGATCCGGGCCGGTCATCCCGGGATGTTGTTGCACGGCGGCGGCACCGTGGAATGGCTCGAGCCACCGGCCGGCCCAGCCCTGGGCCTGCATCTCGACAACTGGCCGCGGCATGAGTTGGCATTGCCGGCCGGCCACGGGCTGCTGCTGATCACCGACGGGCTGTTCGAGGGATATTCGGGATCGGGCCGGGAACGCCTCGGTGAGGACGGCCTGCTAGCGCTGGCCCGCTCGCACGCGGCGCTGCCCGGTCCCGCATTCGTCGACGCGCTCATCGACGGAGCGCAGCAGCGCGCCCAGTCGCTCGGCGGACTCACCGACGACATCGCCGTGCTACGGGTGGAGCGCACGATCCGATGACTGCCGGCGGGATGGCATGGCGCCGAATAGAACTCACCGTGCGGGGATGGCAAGCGCTGGTGCTGGCGGTCATGGGCATGATGGTGCTCACGGGAGCGGTGACGGGTGCGATATTGCTGAATCGCACCGACGAGTTGTCGCGCCAACTCCGCGACGACATTGCGCCGTCGCGGGTAGCGGCCTGCCAATTGCAGTCGGCATTACGAGACCAGGAAACCGGCATCCGCGGCTACCTGATATCGGCCGACAAGCAGTTCCTCGGTCCCTACTACGAGGGGCAGCGCGCCGAGCAGGCCGCCGCCGACGACATCCGCCGGCGACTGGCCCACCACCCTGAACTGCTGGCGGACTTGGACGCGGTCGAAAACGCCGCCACCGCCTGGCGGACCAGCTATGCCCAACCGCTGATCGCGCAGGTCACCCCGGACACTCCCATCGTGGTCAACGGCGCCATCGTGGCCATAGGCAAGGCCCAATTCGACCGGCTCCGTGAACTTTTCGGCGTGCAGAACCAGCATCTGGCGCAGGCCCGGGCGCAGGCGGCCGACCGGCTTGCCCACATGGACGACTGGCGCGACCGGGTGCTGGCCGCGATGGTGCTGGTGTTCTTCGCCACGGCGGCGTTGCTGGGGCTGTTGACCAGACGGGCGGTCACCCGTCCGCTGGCTGCGCTGGCGCGGGCATGCCGGCGGGTCACCGAAGGCAACTTCGGCGAAGCCATCACGCCGCCCAGCAGACCCAAAGACATCCGGGGCATCGCCGTCGACGTCGAGAACATGCGGCAGCGCATGGTGGAGGAGCTCGAGGCGTCGCGTACGGCCCGGGCGCAATTGGATGAGCAGGCCCTCGAGTTGCGGCGCTCGAACGCCGAACTGGAGCAGTTCGCCTATGTCGCGTCCCACGATCTGCAGGAACCGTTGCGCAAGGTCGCCGCCTTTTGTCAGCTGCTCGAAAAGCGATACGCCGATCAGCTCGACGAGCGCGGCCTGGAATACATCGGCTTCGCGGTCGACGGAGCCAAACGCATGCAGGTGCTCATCAACGACCTGCTCAGGTTCTCCCGGGTCGGCCGGTTGGGCACCACGAGCACCGACGTCGACCTCGACACGACGCTGGACGCCGCCCTGGCCAACCTCGCCACCGCGATCGAGGAATCAGAGGCCCACATTGTGCGACCCGCCGAGCCGCTGCCGTGGGTGGTGGGGGACCCGACGTTGCTGACGATGTTGTGGCAGAACCTGATTGGCAACGCGGTCAAGTTCCGGCGCCCCGACCGGGCGCCGCGGGTCGTCATCGACTGCCGCCGGGGCAGCGGCGAACGCGATGGTCGGTGGCTGTTCAGCGTGACCGACAACGGCATCGGCATCCCGGAGGAATTCACCGACAAGGTCTTCATCATCTTCCAACGGCTGCACGGCCGCGACGCTTACGGAGGAACGGGCTTGGGTCTTGCGTTGTGCCGCAAGATCGTCGAGCACCACGGCGGCGTCGTCTGGATCGACACGTCTTTCACCGATGGAACGCGCTTCCAGTTCACGCTACCCATTGCCGCGCCCGCGGCGCCGCGGATGCCGACGGAAATTAGTGCCCTCCCCGGAAGGAACACCACATGACATCGGCAGGCCGCCCCATCGATATCCTGCTCGTCGAAGACGACCCGGGTGACGAGCTCATCACTCGAGAAGCGTTCGAGCACAACAAGGTCAAGAACAGGCTCCACGTCGCGCGCGACGGGGAAGAGGGGCTTGATTACCTCTACCGGCGCGGTGAGTTCCACGATGCGCCCCGACCCGATTTGATCCTGCTCGATTTGAACCTGCCGAAGTACGACGGTCGGCAGTTGCTCGAGAAGATCAAGTCGGATCCCGACCTGTCGCGCATCCCGGTCGTGGTGCTCACCACCTCCGCGGCGGAGGAAGACATCTTGCGCAGCTACAAGCTGCACGCGAACGCCTATGTCACCAAGCCGGTCGACCTCGACCAGTTCATGACCGCGGTTCGGCAGATCGATGAGTTCTTCCTGCAGGTGGTGCGGCTGCCGTCGAGCTGAGTGGTTGCCGCTCAACGAGATTCGAAGGTGCCGGCGGGCAAGCCAGCAGCTGTCCGGCGGCGATCAGCAGCCCCACGAACACCAAATCGGATGGGTCAGATGACCCACGGGCGATCCGGGGAGGCCCCTTGTCAGAGTTTCGTTTTCCGGCGAAGGTTTACTATGTTCACCTTTTCGTTCATACGTCTCGCAGGAGCGGTTCCGGCTCGGCTCGCGACCTGTGGCGGCGACGGTGTAGAGGAGTGTCGTGACGTCCAACCGACGTGGTGGCCCTAGCGGCCTGGTGAGTGTGCTGACCGCGGCCGCGCTGGTCTTCTCGGCGTGCGGCGGTCACACCGACACCGCAGCCACGAAGATCGAGTGCGGCGGCAAAAAGGAACTCCAGGACGCCGGTTCCACCGCGCAACAGAATGCGATCGAACAATTCGTCTACGCCTACATCCGGGCCTGCCCCGGTTACACGCTGGACTACAACGCGAACGGCTCCGGGGCCGGGGTGGAGGAATTCGTCAACAACCGGACCGATCTCGCCGGCTCCGACGTGCCGTTGGACCCGTCGACCGGTCAGCCCGACCGGGCCGCGGCCCGGTGCGGTTCGCCGGCGTGGGATCTGCCGACGGTTTTCGGCCCGATCGCGGTGACCTACAACGTCAACGGAGTGAGCAGGCTGAATCTGGACGGGCCCACGACCGCAAAGATCTTCAACGGCACCATCACCCGATGGGACGACCCCGCGATCAAGGCCCTCAACGCCGACACCGGCCTGCCGCCGACGCCCATCCACGTGATCTTCCGCAGCGACAAATCGGGGACCACGGCCAACTTCCAGAAGTACCTCGACGGCGCGTCCGACGGCGCCTGGGGCAAAGGCGTCGGCGAGACGTTCCACGGAGGTGTCGGTGACGGCGCCGCGGGCAACAACGGCACGTCGGCGCTGCTGGAGACGACCGACGGGTCGATCACCTACAACGAGTGGTCATTCGCCGTGGGCAAGCAGCTGCACATGGCCGGCATCATCACCTCGGCAGGCCCGGACCCGGTGTTGATCACCACCGATTCCGTTGGCAAGACGATCGCCGGCGCACGTTTCCAGGGGCAAGGCAACGACCTGGTGCTGGATACGTCGTCGTTCTACAAGCCGACACAGTCCGGCGCCTACCCGATTGTGCTGGCGACCTATGAGATCGTGTGCTCCAAATACCCGGACGCGGCAACGGGTAAGGCGGTAAAGGCGTTTATGCAGGCCGCGATCGGCCCCGGCCAGGAGGGTCTGGAGCAGTATGGATCCATTCCACTGCCGAGCTCGTTTCAGGCAAAGCTGGCGAAGGCGGTCAATGCTATCTCGTGATCGGGTGAAGGGAGCGCGGCCGTGACCGATGCGCAGGCGGGGGCGCGGTTCGGGCCCTATGAGTTGCGGCGATTGCTGGGCCGCGGCGGTATGGGCGAGGTCTATGAGGCCGAGGACACCCGTAAGCGCCGGGTGGTCGCGCTGAAGTTGATCTCGCCGGAGTTCTCCGGTGACCCGGTGTTTCGTGCCCGGATGCAACGTGAGGCCGACGCCGCCGGACGGCTAACCGAGCCACACGTGGTGCCCATCCACGACTACGGCGAGATCGACGGCAAGCTGTTCCTGGAGATGCGGCTGGTCAACGGCACCGACCTGGCCACGCTGTTGAAGCGGTCCGGGCCGTTCAGCCCGGCACGCGCGGTGGCCATCGTGCGCCAGATCGCCGCCGCGCTGGACGCCGCCCACACCACCGGCGTGACGCACCGCGACGTCAAACCGGAGAACATCCTGATCACCGACGACGACTTCGCCTATCTCGTGGACTTCGGTATCGCCCGCGCGGCCACCGATCCGGGGCTGACCCGGGCCGGGATCGCCATGGGCACCTACAGCTACATGGCTCCGGAGCGATTCACCGGCGACGAGGTCACCTATCGCGCCGACATCTATTCACTGGCCTGTGTGCTCAACGAATGCTTGACCGGGTCACCTCCGTATCCGACCGACAGCATCGAACGGGCCGTCGGCGCACATCTGACCCAGCCCGCCCCGCAACCCAGCCGGTTGCGACCCGGGCAGGTCCCGCAGGCGTTCGACGGGGTGATCGCCAAAGGCATGGCCAAGGATCCCGGGGAGCGCTACCGCAGCGCCGGTGAACTGGCCGCCGCCGCCCACCAGGCGCTGAGCGGACCCGAGCAGGATCAGGCCACCACAATTTTGCGGCGGTTGGACCCCGACGCGCCCACGCCGGTCGGACCGGGATCCGTATCGGGCTACCCCGCACCCGGCTCCGCGGATATCCCGCTGGGTCCGGCCCAGCCGTCGCCTCGCGCTGAGACGATGGCTGCGCCGGTGCCACCGCGCGCCGGCAGCTGGCGGGACCGGCCCGGACCCGAGCCGCCCGCGGGTCCGGCCGGGCCACCCGGGTTCGGCCAGCCACCGGGCGCGCCGGCGCCCGACTTCGCACCGGGTGCGCCGCGACCCCGTTCCAAGCGCAAGCTGTGGATCCTGCTGGGCGCCGCGGCACTGCTCGTCGTCGCCGCCGTCGGGTATGTGGTAACCCGGCCGTCGCACCCCTCGACACCGGTGTCCGGGCAGACGGTACTGCCGTTCAAGGGCATCGACTTCCGGCTCTCGCCCGGCGGGGTGGCCGTGGACAGCGCCGGCAACGTCTACGTCACCAGCGAGGGCATGTACGGCCGGGTGGTGAAGTTGGCCAACGGGTCGAGCACCGCGACGGTGCTGCCGTTCAACGGGCTTTACCAGCCTCAGGGCTTGGCGGTTGACGGCGCCGGCGCGATCTACGTCACCGATTTCAACAACCGGGTTGTGATGCTGCCTGCCGGCTCGAACAGCCAGACGGTGCTGCCGTTCGACGGCCTCGATTACCCCGAAGGGGTCGCCGTCGATGCGCAGGGAAGTGTGTATGTCGCCGACCGCGGCAACAGCAGGGTGGTGAAGCTGGCGGCGGGTGCCAAGACCCAGACCGTGCTGCCGTTCGACGGCCTCAAGAATCCCGATGGTGTGGCGGTGGACGGCGCCGGCAACATCTATGTCGCCGACACCGACAACAACCGGGTGGTCAAGCTGGACGCCGGATCCAACAACCAAACCGTGCTGCCCTTCCGCGAACTCTCCGTGCCGTGGGGTATCGCCGTGGACTCGGTCGGCAATGTCTATGTCACCGAGCACAACAAGAACGATGTGGTGAAGCTGGCGGCCGGCTCGAACACCGCGACCGTGCTCCCGTTCACCGGGCTCAACACCCCGTTGGCGGTGGCGGTCGACGGCTCGGGGAATGTGTACGTCGCCGACCGCGGCAACGACCGGGCGGTCAAGCTGACGCTCTGATGCCGCTACTGCGCTCCGGCCGGCTCTTCCAGGCACACGATGCCGCTGCGGTCCACCTCGTGCACCCGGCCCGTGGAGAGGTCGAAGAACATCCCGACGATTCGTACCGCGCCGGACGCCAATGCCGGGGCCAGGATCGGGTTTCGGGCAAGTCTTTCCACCTGCACTGCCACGTTGACGATGGCGAGCTGGTCAGCTTCGGTGAAGCCGTTGGACACCGCGCTCAGCCGCGCGGGATGGTTGTCGCGGAATGCGGCCAGGCTCTCGTGTGCATGTTGCAGCCAGTGACCCATGGGACCCGGCGGACTGGTCGGCTGCAGCAACACGTTCAACGCGTGGCATGACGAATGTCCGCACACCGCAACTGAACTCACGTCGAGTTCGTTGATCGCGAAGTCGAGGGCGGCGTCCACCGAGCACTCGGCGGGATCGGTCGGTACCAGGTTGCCGACGTTGCGGATGATGTAGAGGTCACCAGGACGGCTGGCGGTGATGACGTCCGGCATGATCCGGGAGTCGGCGCAGGTGAGAAACAACGTGTCCGGGTTCGGCGGATCCGTCAGGGCGTGCACCTGGTGGTGCAGTGCTCGGGCGCCGTTGCGATGGTACTCCTCGACGCCGTGCAGGATGGAAGCACGCTCGGGATGCTTGTCGCGCCGCGACGGCCAGGCAACATCCCGCAATGACTTGGGCGCGAAGTGACGTTTCGGCGGACTGCTGTGCGCGCTGATCATATTCGCCGGCGACGTCTCGATGATGGCGACCGATCCGCCGGTCGCCTCGTGCGCGGTTTTCCAATCCGAAATCGCCTCGGACACCGCGTGATCGATGTAGTCCGCGTTCAGGTGCAGCGTCACGTCGGTTCCCCGCGGCAGCGTCGAGAGTACGTGGGTCAGCCGGGGCAGGAGCAAGAAGCTCAGCGTGCCGTCCATGTCGACCCGCCAGTGCTTGGCCTCTGCCCCCACCGGCTTGGCCTCGATGGGCGCACGCACCACCCGGACCAGCAAGAACAGGATCGCGACCGCAAGCCCGATAGCCACACCCTCGAGCAGGTTGAGAAATACGACACACACGATGGTGATCGTGTAGATGACGAAATTGCCGGTGCGCAAGGCCATTCGGATGTGAGCCAACTTGACCAGCTGGGCGCCGATCACGATCAGCAAACCGGCCAGCGCCGCTTTGGGGATGAGTTCCACCAGGTTGGTGAACAGCGACGCGAACAGCAGGATCCATACCCCGTGCAATATCCCCGACATCCGGGTTCGGGCGCCGGCGGCCACATTGGCCGAACTGCGCACGATGACCCCGGTGACGGGCAGCCCGCCGAGGAATCCGGACACCATATTCGCGCTGCCCTGCCCGATCATTTCCCGGTTGAAGTTGGTGCGCGGCCCCTTGTGCAGCTTGTCGACACCGACCGCGCACAGCAGCGATTCGACGCTGGCGATCAGGGCGATGGTGAGGATACCCACGGTGATCGCGCCGATCTCCTGGGTCCACGGTCGGCCGTCGGGTGACATGTCGGGGAGATTCGGCAAGCTGATAGCCTCGAAAAAGTTGCCGGACAAGGTAACTCGCTCGACGTCTAGTCCAGTGACCTGTGCGAGCGCGGTTGCCGCCACGATGGCCACCAGGGCCCCCGGAACCATCCGCGCCTTGGCCGGAAGCTTCGACCACAACAGCAAGATGGCGATGACGGTGCCGCCGACGATCACCTCGTGCAGTTCGTGATGCAGGATGCCGTTGGGCAGTGCCACGATGTTCTGCCACGCCGAACTCCGGGACGACCCACCCACCAGCACGTGAATCTGCTGCAACGCGATGGTGATGCCGATGCCGGCCAGCATGGCGTGCACCACCACCGGAGCAATGGCAAGCGCGGCGCGGGCCATCCGGCTCACGCCGAAGGCGATCTGCAGCGCACCTGCGCCGATGGTCATCAGGCATAACATCGGCCAGCCGACCTGTTCGATCAGGCCGGCGACCACCACGGTCAGACCCGCAGCCGGTCCGCTCACCTGAACCGACGACCCGCCAATGGCCCCGGCGACAATGCCACCTACCACCGCGGCGATTAATCCGGCCGCCAGCGGAGCGCCCGAGGCGATCGCGATCCCCAGCGACAGCGGCAACGCGACCAGAAAGACGACGAGCGACGCCGGAACGTCGTGCCGCAGGTTGACCAAGATCGACCGTGATCGAGTTTCGGTACGTAAGGCGGAGTCCTGGACAGCGGCGCTCATATCGTGGCTCCTCGAAGCGATCAAAAGGTCGGCGGCGGCAGAACCGCTTCCCCTCGTGCCGACGCCCCTGCTGCCCACCGGCTTGAAAGAGAGTTCATATTGGGTAAATGGCGAATATGTGAAGTGACGGAATACGACCATGTAATCCTCTACGCGGCTCTCTACGAGGTCAGCGCGGGGCAGGTCAATTCATCGGTAACTCAAAGAAAGCTGTGGACCGTGACACCTGGACTTTAGGGTTCGGTCAGAAACATGTCGTTGTGCTCGCCGGGGGCCGGCGGGGGGTCGGTGACCACCGCGTTGAAGCTCGAATAGCGCGCCGGCGTTCGGATCACGGTGACGGCGTCGTCCCCGCGGCCGACTTCGACGGCTAGCTGGTTCTCGGCGAACAGCGGGGTGTCGACGACCTGTTTCCAGGTATAGGGCAGGCAGGCCATCAGACCGCCCTCTTGCAGCAGCTCAACCCATTCGGCGGCGGTCTTGGCGGCCAGTGCCGAGTGAAGTTCGTCGGTCAACTCGTGGTAGTGGATCGCCCGCGCGCGCTGGTCGATGAACCGCTCGTCGTCCAGGAGATCGGGCCGGCCGATGAGCTGGCACAGCTTGTTCCAATGCTTGGGCACATAGGCGCTGATCAACAGGTATCCGTCGGCGGCGCGGAACGCGTCGGACGGCTGGGTGGCAAAGCCGACCCCTTTACGCCGCTTGGCTTGCGGCGCGGAATCGGGCTTGGGCCGGTCGCCGCTGGTCTTGTTCAGATGCATGGTGAGCTGGTTGGCCTGCAGGCCCACCGCGACGTCGTACATGGCCACCCGGACGGTGTCGGCCACCCCGTGGCGCTCGCGGTTGAGCAGCGCGGCCAACACCGCCTGGGCCAGCACGTGGCCGCTGGCGTTGTCGACCAGTTGGAACGGGATGATCTGCGGTTTGCCGTCCGGTGTGGGCATCCCGGTGGTCATGCCGGCTTCGGCGGCGACCATCAGGTCGACACCGGGCCGGTTGCCATGCGGGCCGTTGCCGCCGAACGCCGACAGGCGCGCATAGATCAGTTTCGGGTTGCGGGCTCGCAAGTCCTCGGGCCCCAGGCCCATGCGTTCCATGACGCCCGGGCGAAAGCCTTCCAGCAGCACGTCGGCGGTGTCGGCGAGCCGCAGTATCTGCTGCCTGGCCGCGCCGGTGGTCAGGTCCACCGTCACCGATTTCTTGCCCCGGTTGTTGGGCAAGAAATACGTGGGCAGCGGCGGACGTCCGGGAAGGACCGCGGTGATGTGGCGAGCCGCCTCACCGCCGGGCGCCTCGATCTTGATCACCTCGGCGCCCAAATCGGCCAGCACCTGTCCGGCCAGCGGACCGGCGACGTTCTGGGTGAAATCGAGGACCCGAAACCCGTCGAGTGGCTTGGCAGGTATGTCGTTCCGCATCGGCGAACCCTTCCCTGTTTCCCTCACGTGTGGCCGCCTGCCGGCGCAGCGCCGCCGTGCAGTAGTAGTTCTCGGCAAGTGCGGTGGTCTTGAAAGCGAAGACTTGCGCCACGTCGATCTCGAAGACCGTCGTTCCCCCCCGCCCAGGGCGGCCGGTATCCGCGGGTGTCCAGCCCGGAGGTCAGGATGACGACCTGGCGGATGCCCGCGGGCATCCCGTCGTGTTGGGCCGCGACGAAAAACGCGTCGATGTAGCGGGTGCGCGCCGCCTGCTGGTCGGTCATCCGCTGCATGCCCCACGGGGCATCGGGCAGGTCGACGTCCTCGGGCCGGAGTTCGTCGCTGGCCCACCGGATGAAGAAGTCGATGCCGCCAGCGCGCAGCAGCGGTTCGGCCAACGGGTCGTCGATCAGGGCGGCCCGGGTGGCGCGGGCGCGGCTGGCCGCCACCATGGTCGCCGTGGCACCCACGCTGGAAGCCAGGTCCCAGGTGTCGTTCTCGGTGCGCCCCATCTGCGATCTCCTCGACGGCCTATTGGTCAGTCAGACTAATTGCCATCACTTCGGTCACAGTGGGCCGGTCGAAGCGGGCGTCGGGCAAGGGTTGCCCCTAACATCGTCGGGATGGACACCGGGATCTCGCAGACCGACCACTGCCACGGGGTGACGCCCGCGACGCCGACGACCGGGCGGGACTCCGAATGGCAGCACAACGCGGTGTGGGCGCGCCGGCTGGCGTGGGTCAGCCTGGCCGTGCTGCTCGTCGAGGGCGGCATCGGGCTGTGGCAGGGCCTGGCGGTGCGATCCGTGGCCTTGACCGGGTGGGCTCTGGCCGGCGGCTCCGAGGGCCTGGCCAGCGCCATGGTGCTGTGGCGCTTCACCGGCGACCGCACCCTGTCCCAGACCGCCGAGCGGCGCGCGCAACGCGGAGTCGCGGTGTCGTTCTGGCTGACCGCCCCCTATATCGCCGCCGAGTCCCTGCACCACCTGGCCGGCCGCCAGCACGCCGAAACCTCGGTGCTGGGCATCGCGTTGACGGCCATCGCGCTGGTGCTGATGCCGATTCTCGGCTGGGCCAACCACAAATTGGGCGCCCGTCTGAAATCGGGGGCCACCGAAGGCGAAGGCACCCAGAACTATCTGTGCGCCGCGCAGGCCGCCGGGGTGCTGCTGGGCCTGGCGATTACGGCCGGCTGGCCCGGCGGCTGGTGGGTCGACCCGGTCATCGGGCTCGCCATTTCCGGTGTGGCGGTGTGGCAGGGGGTCCGGTCCTGGCGGGGGCACGACTGCGGCTGCTAACGCGCTCGGCGGGACGCGAGATTGCCGCCAGGGGTGTGGTAGGCGGCTCATCCACAGCCATGACGGCAATCTCGGCGTAACCGGTTTCAATCCAGGCGGTAGCGGATCAACCGAGAGCTGTTGGCCACCACCGCCACCGACGACGCGTTGTGCAGGATGGCGGCCAGCACCGGGGACAGCGCGCCGCCGGCCCCGATCAGCAGTCCGGCCGCATTGACGGCGATGGACATGCCGTAGTTCTGCCGGATCACTTCCACTGCCCGACCACCCAGGTCTCGCACGTCGAGCAGCCGATGCAGATCGTCGTTGGCCAGCGCCACATCAGCGGTCTCGACGGCGACGTCGGTTCCGGCCAGCCCCATGGCGATCCCGATGTCGGCGGCGGCCAGCGCAGGGGCGTCGTTGACGCCGTCGCCGACCATCCCGACGACGTAGCCGTCGTCCTGCAGTTCGCGCACCACCTCGAGCTTGTCCTCCGGCATCACCTCGGCGCGCCACTCGTCGATGCCCAACTCCTCGGCGACCACCTTGGCGATGTCGGGATGGTCACCGGTGAGCATGACGATGCGGCGAACACCGTTGTCCCGCAACTCCTTCAGCACCTCGGCCGCCTCGGGCCGTACCTCGTCGCGCAGGCTGATCAGCCCCACCAGCGTGCCGTCCACGGCCAGCAGCAGCGGAGTCTCGGCCTGGCGTCGCAGGGTGTCGACCCATTCCGATGCCTTCTTGGAGACCTTGACGTTCTCCGACCGCAACAGCGACGGGCTTCCCAGTAACAGGGTCCGACCGTCGGCCCAGGTTCGCATGCCCAGGCCGACCAGCACCTCACACTCCTCGTGCGGCGGGATGCTGATCCGGCGTTCCTCGGTCGAGCGGATCACCGCTTCGGCCAGCGGGTGCCGGGAGTGGATTTCCGAGCTGGCGGCATAGGCCAGCACCTGTTCGGGCTCCCAATCCTTATGCATGGCAATGATATTGGTGACCACCGGCCGTCCTACGGTCAGCGTCCCGGTCTTGTCGAACACGATCGCGTCGACCCGGCCGGCCTGTTCCAGGTGCGAGCCGCCCTTGATCAGGATGCCGCGGCGCGCCCCGTTGCCGATCGCCGCGCTGATCGCCGTCGGGGTGGACAGGCCCACCGCACAGGGGCAGGCGATCAGCAGCATGGTCATGGCCCGCCGGACGTCCCCGGTGATCAGCAAGGTGATCGCGGACACGATGAACGAGGTGGGCACGAAGCGGCGGGAGAAGTTCTCCCCGACGGTTTGGATCGGAGCGCGATCCTGTTGCGCCTCTTCGACTCTGCTGATAATGCGGCCGATCGTGGTTTGGTTGCCCACGGCCTGGGCGCGCACCACCAGGCGCCCGCGCACCACCACCGAACCCGCGTGCACGTGCGTCCCGACCACGACGCTGACCGGGAGGTTCTCCCCGGTGATCGCCGACTGGTTGACGATGGCCTCGCCGTTGACCACCTCACCGTCGACGGGGATGGCGACATGGTCGTGCACCACCACCTCGTCGCCGATCTGCACGGTGTCGATCGGCACCTGGACTTCAGCGCCGTCCTGCAACCGGATCCAGGCGGTGTCCTGGTTGCCGCGCAGCAGCTCAGAAATCGCCCGCCGGGTCCGTCGCAGCGTCAGATCCTGCAGGTACTCACCGATATTGAGCAGCCACAGCACGGTGAGCGCGACGACGTTTTCCCGCAGGATGAGGCTGGCGACGGTGGCCGCCGAGACCAGCGCGTCGGTACCCGCCTTGCCGGAGCGCAGCGAGCGCAGTGCGCCGCGTAGGAACGGGTAGCCGGTGAAAATGGTGACGCCGGTGGCGACCATCCGGCCGCTGGGGCCCAACAGCGGCGGCTGCTTGAACACATAGCGGCGCACCCCGAGCAGGGCCAGCGCCGCCCCGCCGATGACCATGCGCAGCACGTCGGCGTTGCGGATTTCCGAGGAATGCGGGGCCCGCGCCGGAATGAACTCGGCCGCGACCTGCTGCGCGTCGTTGATCGCCTGCAACACCGCCGAGCGGTCGCAACGCCGCGGCGAGTACCACACCACGACCGACCCGGTGCGCGGGTAGGCGTGCACCACCCGCACTCCGTTCTGCTTGGCGACGGCCTCTTCGACCGCAACCGCCCGGCGGGAATTACCGCGCACCCAGCCGACGTGGACCCGCATGCGCCCGGCCGCATCGGAAACCACTTGGTGAGGAACGGATTGAGGAATTGCCAGCGTCATCTCGAGTGGCTCAGTGGTCGTGGTCGTGGGCGTGAGCAACGGCAGGAGTGGGCGCCTCCTCGCCGATGCGCTCCCGGGCCTCGGCCATCACGTCGGAAATCTTGAGCCTGGCCGATTCCGCGGCCTCCTCGGCCTTACGAGTGCCACGCAGACCAAGCTCTGCGGCCGACACGGCGGTCTGGTGCAACGGGGCCTTGGCCGCCATCTTCTTCAACACCTCATAGGCGGTGACCCCGGCCAGACCGGTGATCACCGTAGTTGCTGCCTTCGCAAAGATCGCCTGCACTGCCATTGCTTGAACCTCTCTATTGGTCGTGTCGTCACCCTGTGGGCTAGGTTGCGGTGCCGAAATTAACATAGAAATATGGCAATATCAATATGTATTGCCGTTCGGGTGTCGAGTCTGCGAACGTCGGTGTCGGTCGCCGACACCTTCGCGCGCGGCGCAGGAAATCGGCGTCTGTCGGTAACCGGTACGAGTCCGCGTTCCCTCCGGCATAGTTGGGATCGGTAGCAATCCGGCCGCACTGGAATGGCTTCAGGCAGGCGCGTCATCGGGTCGCGCCGGGCGCAAGGGAGACACCCATGAACGGACTGCGGGGACTAGCGGGCACAGTGGCCGCCAGTTTTGCCGTGGCGGTATTCGCATCGGGCACTGCCCAGGCGGACGGCCCTAGCTACCAGGGTGGGAACTGCCCGCCGGGAATGACCTGCACGCACTGGTTCCCCGGTGACCCCCCTCCCCCGGGAAGTCAGGTGCTCAGCTGGGACTGGAATGTTCCCCACGACTGGTACTGGAATTCCGAAGGCATTGTCGACGTGATGACCAAGACCATGTACCCGTGGAGGGGCAGCCCGCACCCGACGCCTTAGCTTTAGCCCTGCTTTCGCCGGGTGCAGCGTCCGGCGCTCCGCCCGGTTGGTTGCGGCAGATCTTGTCCGCCATGCCACCGGTTGGTGGGTGGTTACAGGACACGGGTGACCTTTTCGGTCTCAATCCGGCGTTGCAGCACCCCGGCGTCGGGATTGGTCACCTGTACCAACGAGGCGCCGACGACGAAAACCGCGAGCAAGCCGTCCACCAGCTCATCGGGTGTGGACCAGGACGCGCTGGAAAGCACCCGATCGTTTGCCGTCAAACCTCTTGCCGTCGCGGAGTTTTCGCAGTCGGCCAGCACCTGGGCCACCGATCGGCCGGCCAGCGCCGGCCCGGGGTGGCGCTCGGCAATGATCTGGTCGCCGTGGACCCGTACCGCCGTGGCGTAGTCGGTGACCCCGATCGGGAGGTCGGGCGCCGGCCGGCCGAACGGATCCATCGACAACACCGCCACCTCGCCGCCGGCAACCGCCGCATCGGCCTCGTCGAGCCGCGGCGCGGTGCACAGAGCCAGATCGGCCGGGCCGTCGAGCACTACCTCGGCGCCGATCCACCACACCCCGAACAGCACGGCCGCCGTTTGCCAATGTGCCGGCAGCAACACCGCGACCCGGCTGGCTGGCCCGGCGGCCAGCTCGTCGCGCAGCAGGTTCCCGGTCTTGGCTGCCCAATTCGCCAGGGTCGCCGCTGACAGCTCGATGCGCTCGCCGGTCATGTCGTCGTAGTAGGTGATACGGGGGCCGACCGGATCGGCTCGCAGCATCGGGTCGAGGATCGCTGCCGACAGCGTGGTCAGTTGATGCACTCCGGATTATCTGAGCCCGCGGTCAGGATCGGCGAGGGCGGGGGAGCGGTGTCCGAGGTGCCGGCATTCCCGGAATTCGAAGCGCGGGCAGGCGTCATGGTGCCGCTCGAGTTAGCCTCAAGGCCCGAGCCCGGTCCGGTGTAGTCGTTGGCCAGTACCACCCGGACCGTTCCCGGTGGTACGGACGAGTCGGCGACGATCGGTAGCCCGCCCAGTTCCTTGGCCACCTGCTGCGCGCCCAGGTCGTCGGTCTTGGGGGCCCGCACCTGGCTGCCCTTCACGTGGCCGCTGTCGTTGTTGCCCACCGAACCCGTGCCGAATCCCTTGGCGCTCAATACTTCCGAAACAGCTGCGGCCAGTCCGTTGATGTCGGTGTCGTTGGCCACGTCCGCGGTGGTCTTGGCCGGGGTGTAGGCCAGCTGCTCGGTCTTGCCCTCGTCCTGCTCGTGCAGCAGCCCACCCACCCAGTCGGCCACCTGGTGCGGGTCCACCCGCACCACGCTCTGCATCCCGTCGTCGCTCCAGCCGGCGCCGTCGAGCACCGGGATGGTGGCAAAGGCGACGTTGCCGCCGGACAGGCTCTGCATCTGCTTGACGAAATCCATGATGTCCCAGCCCGACGACAACACCACCGAGCGCTGCACGGCCTGCTCCAGCCGCTTGAGCGTGGCCGGGCTGGACAGCGTCTTGCCGGAGATGACCCGGTGGGCGAGCGAGGCCATCACCGCCTGCTGGCGCACCACCCGGTCTAGGTCGCCGCGCGGCAACTCGTGGCGCTGGCGGACGAAGCTCAGCGCCTGCGGACCGTTGAGCTTCTGCCGCCCGGCCGGGAAGTCGGCGCCCGAAAGCGGTTCGTAGACAGGTTCTTTGAGGCACACGTCGACGCCGCCGAGCGCGTCGGCGATCAACGCGAAACCGAGCAGGCCGATCTCGGCGTAGTGGTCGACCGTGACGCCGGTGAGTTCGGCCACCGTCTTGATCAGCGCCTCGCGACCGGCTTCGGTGCCCGCCGCCGCCGCCTCGGCTGCAGAAGCGCCGGCTTGGACCAGTCCGGCCCGCTTGGCCTCCCGGGTCTGGCCGTAGACGCCGTTGATCTTGGTCTTGCCCAGGCCGGGGGCCTGGACGTAGGAGTCGCGCGGGATGGATATCGCGGTGGCCGACTTCCCGTTGTTGGGGATGCGGATCAGGATGATCGTGTCGGTGTTGGTGGCTTCCTCGTCGCCGGCGCGCAATGTCGCCAGTTCCTCGGCGGACAGCGGGTTGCCGTGGGCATCGGTGCGGCTATCCAGGCCGACCAACAAGATGTCGATCGCCCCGTCGTCGCCGCCGTGGCCCAGCGAGGGCGCGGACATGTGGAAGATGCCGTCTTCGAACGACCGGACGTTGGTCCATGCCAATCCGGTGCCGAGGACGACCGCGACGGCCGATGCGGTGCACACCGCACGAACCACACGTTGCACAGGCATCACTGTAGGCTACTTGCGTCACAGCTACTTTCCGGGTAGCACGGGTCGGCGTGCCAGACTCAAACGCATGTCGGGCAGGATCGTGATCAGCGGTGCGGGCGGGCAGCTGGGCCGCGTTGTGGCTGTGCAGGCGGGCCTCGCGGGCCGCGAGGTGCTGGCGCGGACGTCGTCGCAATGGGACATCACCGACCCGGGCGCGGCCGACCTGATCATCCGAAACGGCGACATCGTGCTCAATTGCGCCGCCTACACCGACGTCGACGCCGCCGAAAGCGACGAGGCCCGCGCCTACGCCGTGAATGCCATCGGGCCGGAAAACCTCGCGCGTGCCTGCGCGCGTGTCGACGCCCGGCTGATCCACGTCTCGACCGACTACGTGTTCAACGGCGACTTCGGCGGCGCGCCGCCACATCCCTACGAGCCCGGCGACGCAACCGCGCCGCAGAGTGTGTATGCCCGCAGCAAGCTCGCCGGTGAACAAGCGGTGCTGGCGGCGTTGCCGGAAGCCGTCGTGGTGCGCACCGCGTGGGTCTACACCGGCGGGGACGGCACGGACTTCGTGGCCGTCATGCGCCGGCTGGCCACCGGTGACGGCCCGGTAGACGTGGTCAGCGACCAGACCGGATCACCGACCTATGTGGCCGACCTGACCGCCGCGCTGCTGGAAGTGGCCGGCGCCGGCGTACCCGGCGGGGTGTTACATGCCGCCAACGAGGGTGCGGTCTCCCGGTTCGCCCAAGCTCGCGCGGTGTTCGAAGAATGCGGCGCCGACCCGGGGCGGGTGCGCCCGGTCAGCAGTGACCGGTTCCCGCGGCCCGCGCCGCGGCCGAGCTACTCGGCGTTGGGTGGGCTGGCCTGGGCCGCGGCCGGCTTGACCCCGCTGCGGCCCTGGCGCAGCGCGCTGGCGGCGGCCCTGGCGGCAGCTTGCGGCGCAGCCCCGGGACATCCCACGCCATGACCGTTACCCTCTACGCGTGACTGACGTCTTGCCGGTCGTCGCGGTGACCTATTCGCCGGGCCCGCACCTGGAGCGGTTCCTGGCGTCGTTGTCGCTGGCCACCGAGCGTCCGGTCGGTGTGTTGCTGGCCGACAACGGCTCCACCGACGGAACACCGCAGGCGGCGGTCGAGCGCTATCCCAACGTGCGGCTGCTGCCGACGGGAGCCAACCTCGGCTACGGAACCGCGGTGAACTTCACCGTTTCCCAGCTCGACCGGCTCGGTGAGGACTGGCTGCCCGACTGGGTGATCGTGGCCAACCCGGATGTGCAATGGGGGCCGGGCAGCATCGATGCCCTGCTGGGCGCCGCCGAGCGCTGGCCCAATGCGGGTGCGCTGGGTCCGCTGATCCGCGACCCCGACGGCTCGGTGTACCCGTCGGCACGCCACCTGCCGAGCCTGATCCGCGGCGGCATGCACGCGCTGCTCGGACCGGTATGGCCGGGTAATCGGTGGACGAAGGCCTACCGCCAGGAGCATCTGGAGCCCAGTGAGCGGGCGGTCGGTTGGCTGTCGGGGTCGTGTCTGTTGCTACGACGCTCTGCCTTCACCCAGGTGGGCGGGTTCGACGAGCGCTACTTCATGTACATGGAGGACGTCGACCTGGGCGATCGGCTCGGCAAGGCCGGCTGGCTCAGCGTCTATGTGCCGTCGGCCGAGGTCCTGCATCACAAGGGGCACTCGACCGGACGCGACCCGGCGACGCATCTGGCGGCGCATCACCAAAGCACCTACATATTCCTGGCGGATCGCCATGGCGGCTGGTGGCGTGCGCCGCTGCGCTGGACGCTGCGGGGATCACTGGCGGTGCGTTCTCGTCTCATGGTGCGCAGTTCGCGCCGGAAACTAGTAGAAGGGCGGCACTGAGTTGGCAGGTCGGCAAGTCGATGCGGTGATCCTGGTCGGCGGCAAGGGCACCAGGCTGCGGCCGCTGACGTTGTCCGCGCCCAAACCCATGCTCCCGACCGCCGGGCTGCCGTTTCTGACCCATCTGCTGTCGCGCATCGCGGCGGCAGGGATCGAACACGTCATCCTGAGCACGTCATACCGGGCCGAGGTGTTCGAAGCCGAATTCGGCGACGGGTCCAAGCTGGGTCTGCAGATCGACTACGTGACCGAAGAGCATCCGTTGGGCACCGGCGGCGGCATCGCCAATGTGGCTGACAAGTTGCGCTACGACACCGTGATGGTGTTCAACGGCGACGTCCTCTCCGGGGCCGACCTGAACCAACTGCTGGAATTCCACGACACCAACCAGGCTGACGTCACCCTGCACCTGGTCCGGGTGGGTGACCCGAGGGCCTTCGGCTGTGTACCCACCGACGCCGACGGCCGGGTCACCGCCTTTCTGGAGAAGACCGAGGATCCGCCCACCGACCAGATCAACGCCGGATGCTATGTGTTCAAGCGCGAGATCATCGACCGGATTCCCCGGGGCCGCGAAGTCTCGGTGGAACGCGTGGTCTTTCCGGCATTGCTCGCCGACCCCGACGTCCGGATCTGCGGCTATGTCGATGCCACGTACTGGCGGGACATGGGGACACCGGAAGACTTCGTGCGCGGGTCGGCTGACCTGGTTCGCGGCATCGCTCCGTCGCCGGCCCTGCACGGCCATCGCGGTGAGCAGCTGGTGCACGACGGCGCGGCGATCTCGCCCGGGGCGCTGCTGATCGGCGGCACGGTCGTCGGGCGGGGCGCCGAGATCGGTCCCGGCGCCCGGCTGGACGGCGCGGTCATCTTCGACGGCGTCAAGGTGGAGGCCGGCAGCGTGATCGAGCGATCGATCATCGGCTTCGGCGCCCGCATCGGGCCCCGGGCGCTGATCCGCGACGGCGTGATCGGCGACGGCGCCGACATCGGCGCGCGCTGCGAACTGCTGCGTGGCGCCCGGGTGTGGCCCGGGGTCTCCATTCCCGACGGCGGCATCCGCTACTCGTCCGACGTCTGAGCTTGTTCGCCGTCGGGCGTGACGCTGGCGTCACGCCCGACGCCGAACGTGACGCTGGCGTCACGCCCGGCGTGTCGCCCGAGTTGCTTGAGTCACCAGGTACGCCAGCGCGTGGTCGGCTCCGGGCGGTAACTCCTCGGCCGGCCACCACCGCAGGTCCTCGGACTCGTCGCTGATCGCGATCTGCGCCCCGGCCGGCGCATGCGCCACGAACTGCAGATCCAGGTGACGCGTCGGCACTCCCAACGAGCAGGTGACCGGGTGCACGTGCACCGCGACCAGTTCGGGCGCCAGTCGCAAACCCGCGATGCCGGATTCCTCGGTCGCCTCGCGCAGCGCCGCGGCGACCACGTCGCGGTCATCGTCCTCGCAGTGGCCGCCCAGCTGCACCCAACGACCGAAGCGGCGATGCAGACACAGCAGCACCTGGGTGCCGCTGTCGTCCAGCACCAGCGTGGAGGCGGTGATGTGGCCGGCTTCGCAGTCGCGCCGGCACGCGTCGGCGCGGGCATGCACGAACGCCAGCACGGCATGCCGCAGCGAGTCCTGGCCCGGATCGGGAGCCTGCCAATCGGTCAGGGTGGCGATCACCGAATCCCGGATGCTCAACGCGACCCCCGGTTGCGTCGGCGATCGCGAAGGGTGGACCACGCCGCCCGGCAGCTCGTGACCAGGTCCGGCGACAGACCGAGCCGCTCGATCAGGACCTGGCGATCCACAATGTCGAGGGCCTTCTCCGTCTCGTTCGCCTTCAGCAGCAGATCGACGTCGCGGGCAAGTTCGATGCTCGCGGACGCCGGCGGCGGGACCGGCAACAGCTCGGCCTCACCCGGCTCGAGCTCCAGGACGCCACCGCCGTAACTGCGGCCCATGATCTCGGCGAACGCGAACGTCGCGCTGTTGTGGAAGACGGCGGCGAGCCTTGCCGGATCGACGGCGGGGCCCACCCGTACCCGATGCACGGTGTCGGTGCTCGTCGCCGCGGCCGCATTGACCGTCAGGCGCGGCGCGCAGTGGATTTGGCGCAGCATGAAAAGGTCCGGAATCCACAGCGACGGCGTGCGCCACCACGGTTTGCGGATCGAGCACTTATAACCCAGGTGAACCCCGGCGGCCTCGCCGGCGGCAAGGTGTGCGGCCAAAGCGGGATCTGTGCGGGTGATGGGGGCGTCCAGCAGCCAGGTTCGGTGCCCGGCGGCGACATCGCTTGCCCGGCAATCGTCGTCGTAGACCAGACCGCTGAGTTGGGCGCTGCGAGAGACCAGCGGAACGCAGTGCCGCCGCAGCCCCCGCGCGGCCGCCTCGACGTCGGTGAAGGTGAAGAAGCTGTTGCGGCCGGTCACGATGCCCACGTCCACCTCCGCCAGGTCGCCGAGCCTGACCATGGCCCCGGACCGGCGCAGTGCGCGTAACAGCTCGACCTGACCCGGCTCGAGGAAATAGGTGGTCCACTTCTCTTTTTCGTGAAGCAGTGCCGGAGCGGTCTCGCCGGTGAGGTTCGCGCGCTCGAGTCCACCGGCGCCGGCGAGGTTGACCGTGCGTATCCGCGCCGGGCCCGCGCCGACCACTCCGCAGAACAACACGACTTCTTGCAGGATCGCGTCGAATACCAATCGCTCGAAAGTCACCAGCGTGATTTCGCGATAACTGCTCAGCAGAAATTCCCGCAGTTGCGCCGCGTAGCCGACCTGCAACAATTCCGCCGGAACCACCAGGCCCACTCGTCCGCCGTCGCGCACCAGGTTTGTGCTGGCCACGACGAACGGGACCCAGGCATTGGTCAGCTTCGTCGGGCGCAGGCCCGCGCTTCGCATCAGCTCCAGGGCCGGTGCCCGCTGATCGGGCGCCCAGTTGCCGAAGCGGATATAGGGCGGGTTGCCGGCGATACCGTCCCAGCTGCCGGGTCGGGTCGTATGCAGCCAGCTGAAAAAGTTGTCGACGTCGACGGCTGCGAATTCTCGCGACTTTTTCGCTTCCCGCTCAACGAGTTCCACACCGTGCGCCCGGCACGTCAGCGCAGCCAGTTCCCGCAGAATCCGGCCATCCCCGCAGGAGGGCTCCAGGATCCGTGGGCCGGCCTCGCAGACCCACCGGGCAAGGAACCGGGCCACCGCGGGCGGCGTGTAGTAGCCGCCGCGAACTTTGTCGGCGGACGCGGCGGCCTTACCGGCGAACATTGTCACTTGCGGATCAGCAGATCCCCGACGGGCGCCGGGTCGCGCACCCCCGTCGGCTCTTGGGGGTAGCCGATCGCGATGGCGCCCAACGGCTCCCAGTCGGCAGGCAACCGCAATTCGGCACGCACCAGATCGGCGGCGAAGATCGTCGAGCCGATCCAGCAACTGCCCAGTCCACGCACCGCCAGGGCGACCAGCAGAGCTTGCACCGCGGCTCCCACCGCGACGGTGAACATGGTGTGCTCGGCGTGGCCGCGGGCCGCGTCGGGGTAGGCGTGGGCGCCCTCGGGAACCAGCATCGGGATCACGACTTCGGGTGCGTCGTAAAGGATTTGGCCGCGGGCGACGCGGCGTTCGACGGCGTCGGCCGGCTTGCCGTCGCCGGCCAGATCGGAGCGCCACTTGTCTTTCATCCGGTCGAGCAGCCGGGTGCGCACCGCCGGCGTCTGTAACCATACGAAGCGCACCGGCCGGGTGTGGTGCGGGGCCGGCGCGGTGAGCGCCTCGGCGACCGCGGATTCGACGAGTTCCGGCGGTACCGGCTCGGGGTTGAACCGGCGAACCGACCTGCGCAACAGCTGGGCCTGTCGACGCCCCAGCTCGATGGCTTCGGCGGTCCCGAGCCAGAACAGGTCCTCGGCGCCCGGCCGCACCAAGCGCCGCGCCGTGGAGCCGTCGTCGCGCACCGGCAGCCCGCGGACCACGGCCACCGGTAGCGCCGTCAACTTGCCCTTGACCAGATCGGCGGCGGCGGCGATCTCGTCGGCGACCGCGATCTCGGTGACGACCAACTCGTTGCCGTGCCGGTCCAGGGCGCCCGCATAGTTATGCAACACCGCCAGACCGGCGGCGCCGACCGCGGCGTCGATCTGGCCGCAGCGCCAGGCTCGTCCCATGGTGTCGGTGACCACCACAGCCACGGTGACACCGAGGCGTTCGCGCAGCCCGGCGCGCAGCGCCGCGGCGCTGGCGTCGGGATCGGCGGGCAGCAGCGCCAATTCATTCCGGTTGACGTTGGATCCGTCGACCCCGGCGGCGGCCTGCACCAGCCCGAGTCGGTTCTCGGTGATCAACGTCTTGCCCTTGCGGGCCAATATCCGTACCGCTTCGTCGTCGATCAGGTTGCGACGCAGCCGATCTCGCGCCTCCTCGGACTCCGGTGCCGGCACCAGCCGGCCCTCGCACTTGGACACCACCTTGCTGGTGACCACTACGACGTCGCCGTCGCACAGCCAGGGCGCGGCCGCGGCGATCGCCGCGCTCAGGTCATCGCCAGGGCGGAATTCGGGAAGCCCGGTGACAGGCAGGATTTCGACGGCCGATCCGGTGCCGTGCTCGCTCACGCCGCCACGCCCGCAAGCTCCAGCCCGGCGCTCACCATCTCCGCGGTTGCCTTCGGGTCGCTCATCAACAGCGGTATCGATCGCACCAGCACGCCGTCGATATCGGCCTGATCGCCCTCGGCGACCAGCCAGCAGTCGAGTATGCCGGTGCCGGTGCGCGCGCCGTAGTGCCGGCCCACCGCCGCCGCGGTGGAATCCACCCCGAGCACCGAAAGACACGCATCGGCCATGCCGCGCAACGGTTTTCCCCCGATGATCGGCGAGTAGCCGACGATCGGCGCTGAGGTGGCCCGCAGGGCGGCCCGGATTCCGGGGACCGCCAGGATGGCGCCGATGCTGACCACCGGGTTGGACGGAGCCAGCATGACGACGTCGGCCTCGGCGATGGCGGCCACCACTTCTGTTGTAGCACTAGCTGTTTCGGTGCCGATGAAGGCGAAGCTGTGGGTCGGCACCTGGGCGCGGTAACGCACCCACCACTCCTGGAAGTGGATGGCACGCCGGGATCGGGTCTCCGGGTCGGTGATCACCACGTGGGTTTCGCAACGGTCGTCGCTGACCGGGAGTAACGTCGCCCCCGGTTGCCAGCGGTCACACAGTGCCGCGGTGATCTGCGACAGTGGGTAGCCGGCCCGCAGCATCTGAGTGCGCACCAGGTGGGTCGCCAGATCCCGGTCGCCGAGCTGGAACCAGTCCGGCTGCACGCCGTAGCGCGCGAGTTCCTCTTTGACGTGCCAGGTTTCGTCGCGATGACCCCAACCGCGCTGCGGATCGACACCGCCGCCCAGGGTGTACATGCAGGTGTCCAGGTCCGGGCAGACACGCAGCCCGTGGATCCAGGCATCGTCACCGATGTTGACCACCGCCGTCAATTCGTGACATGCGTCGTGTCCCGGTATGGCAAACTGTCCCAGGCCGAGCAACTGCTGGACCCCCAACAGAAAGCGGGCGCCGCCGACTCCCCCCACGAGAACGGTGACCTTCACACCGCAGGACAGTACCCGCCGGGGACGGGGGATCAGGGCGGGGTTGCCGCGCTTTCACGCCGGCCCCTGACCGGCCCCCCGAGGGGCCCCTGACGGGCCCCTGACGGTCATTGTGACGAAGTGCACTAGACACGCCGTACAACGAACCGAAACAGAATCGCGGAAATTTGATCACGAGATGGTATGGAAATGCGCCGGAATGCTTGACCCGGCTGCCCAATGCGTGTCTAATCACATCAGTGTCATTTCCCGGTTGGCCGGCCGGTTTCGGTGTCGCAGACCGAGATTCGATCACTAGTTCGAATTGGGTTAACCGCACATCAAAACAGTGGCAAACCATTTCACGATCTATTAGGTGAGGAGGCGGCGGCATGTCCTATGAGCACCTTAGGGGTGTGATGGCAGGCGCACCGCACACCGCTGCCGGCTCGGCGACAGTGCCATCGATGGAGATTGCCCGACCGCACTTGAGTTTGGTTCCCGACGCGTTCGAGCCTCAGCCGGCGCCGGCTCCCGTCGAGCCGCCCGCCGACCAGTGGCAGGACCGCGCCCTTTGTGCCCAAACGGATCCCGAGGCGTTCTTTCCGGAGAAGGGCGGCTCGACCCGCGAGGCAAAGAAGATCTGCCTCGGCTGCGAGGTGCGCCACGAGTGCCTGGAATACGCGCTGGCTCACGACGAGCGTTTCGGCATCTGGGGTGGCCTGTCGGAGCGCGAGCGTCGCCGCCTCAAGCGCGGAATCATCTGAGCGGGATCCTGTTCGGGATCTAGGGCAGCCCGGCGCTCAGTCGTCGTCGATCGTCGGGTCGACGACCGAGGGCTCGACATCCAGATAGCTGGCCACCTGGGCCACCAAGATTTCGTGCAACAACTCGCCAAGCTCCAGGGTGTCCTTCGCCCGTCGCTCAATTGGCTTGCGGAACAACACGATTCGTGCCCGCGTGGCATTGCCGCGGACGTCGACCCCTGCCGGTATCAGCCGGGCAAGCGGGATCGGCCCGTCGGCGATGACTTCGGGCGGCCACTGCACGCTCTCGGGATCCTTGGCCGAGATGCGCGGGATCTCGTCGACCGCGACGTCCAATTCCGACACCCGCTCCTGCCAGCGGCGCTCGATGGGTTCGTAGGCTTCCAGCACCGCCATGTCGAACCGCTCGGACCGGCTGCGCCACCCCGGCACCGTCGGCGGCAGCAGCGGGCCACGCCACTCGCGGCCCCGGCGCCGCACCCGACGCGCCGCCGCGGATCTGCCACCCGGCCGGCCGCTGCGCGGGTAGCCGCGGGAATCGGTCACGCGCCGATGGTAACGGTTGCACATCGCGGCTGGCACGGATGCGCGTGTCCGCCGCTCCGGCGGCGTTTCCGCACGATAGCCTTTCGGTCGTGAACGTACCCCGTCGCTGCTGCCGGCCCGGGTGTCCGCACTATGCAGTGGCAACGTTGACGTTCGTCTACTCGGACTCGACGGCGGTCGTGGGTCCGCTCGCCACCGCACGCGAACCGCACTCCTGGGATCTGTGCGTCAGCCACGCCGGCCGCATCACCGCGCCGCGCGGGTGGGAACTCGTGCGCCATGCCGGACCGCTACCCACCAATCCCGATGAGGACGATCTGGTTGCGCTGGCCGACGCGGTGCGCGAGGGCGGCCCCGTCGCTGCCGGGGCCTATTCGGTGGCCCATCCCGGCAGAAACGGCTCGCCGCACAACGGCTTCCCCGATCCCGTGGTCCACCACGCCGGTGTTCAGGCCGGTGTTCATGCTAAGGCTCCGAATGGTGGGGTGTTCGCGCCGTCTGAACATCGCAATGGACGTCGCCGTGGACACCTTCGGGTGTTGCCCGATCCACCCGACTAGTCACGACTGGCCCGGCCGATTCCCGCAGCCGGTTCGGCTCCGGTCCGGACCGATGCCGTCGGCGACTTCGTCGGGCCGATAGGCTGGCGGCCAAGGGACGCAGAAAACCTCAGTCGTCAGGAGCCCCGCCATGTCTTGGCCCGCCGCGGTTATCAATCGTTTTATCAAGGCTTATGACGTGCGCGGGTTGGTCGGGGAAGAGATCGATGAGTCGCTGACCGCCGATATCGGCGCGGCCTTCGCCCGGTTGATGCACACCGAGGGTGCGCGGCAGGTGGTGATCGGCCACGACATGCGCGACAGTTCGCCGTCGTTGGCCGCCGCGTTTGCCGACGGGGTGACCGGACAGGGCCTCGACGTGGTGCGCATCGGTTTGGCGTCGACCGATCAGCTCTATTTCGCCTCGGGACTGCTGGACTGCCCCGGTGCGATGTTCACCGCCAGCCACAACCCCGCCGCATACAACGGCATCAAGCTGTGCCGGGCCGGCGCCAAACCGGTGGGCGCGGATACCGGGCTCATCGCCATCCGCGACGATCTCATCAATGGCGTGCCCGCCTACGACGGGCCGGCCGGAACGTGCACCGACCAGGATGTGCTGGACGACTACGGGAAATTCCTGCGATCGCTGGTCAACACCACCGGACTGCGGCCGCTGCGGGTGGCCGTGGACGCCGGCAACGGGATGGCCGGCCACACCGCGCCGGCCGTGCTCGGCCCCATCGGCTCGATTACTTTGCTGCCCTTGTACTTCGAACTCGACGGTTCGTTTCCCAATCACGAGGCCAACCCGCTCGATCCGGCCAACCTGGTGGACCTGCAGTCCTATGTGCGCGACACCGGCGCCGATATCGGCCTGGCCTTCGACGGAGACGCCGACCGCTGCTTCGTGGTCGACGAGACCGGCCACCCCGTGTCGCCGTCAACGGTGACCAGCCTGGTGGCAGCGCGCGAGCTCGGCCGGGAGATCGGCGCCACGGTGATCCACAACGTGATCACCTCGCGCGCGGTGCCCGAACTGGTCGTCGAGCGCGGCGGCACGCCGCTGCGCTCGCGAGTCGGACACTCCTATATCAAGGCGCTGATGGCCGACACCGGCGCGATCTTCGGCGGCGAACACTCGGCCCACTACTACTTCCGCGATTTCTGGGGCGCCGATTCGGGGATGCTGGCCGCACTGTATGTGCTGGCCGCCCTCGGTGAGCAGGACCGGCCGTTGTCCGAGCTGACCGCCGACTACCAGCGCTATGAATCGTCCGGTGAGATTAACTTCCGTGTGGCCGACGCCGAGGCGTGCGTGGAGGCGGTGCTGAAGTCGTTCGGCAGCCGGGTCCAGTCCATCGACCACCTCGACGGCGTAACGGTGGATCTGGGCGATGACAGCTGGTTCAACCTGCGCAGCTCCAACACCGAGCCGTTGCTGCGGCTCAACGTGGAGGCCCGCACCGCCGAGGAGGTCGATGCGGTGGTGCAGCAGGTCAGCGGCGAAATCGCGGCCCAGCTGCCGGCGGAGGCGGGACCGTGAGTGCCGTCCACTCGGTCGATCTCGAAGACGCCGCCGGCCTGATCGCCGCCGACCGCGACGGCCTGTTGCGCGCCGCGTCGACCGCCGGTGCGCAGGTGCGGGCGATTGCCGCCGCACACGACGAAGGCGAACTGGACTTGCTGCGCGGCGGCGACCGGCCCCGAACGGTGATCTGGGTGGGCGGGCGAGGTCCCGCCGAGACGGCCGGGGCGATGCTGGTATCGACGCTCGCGGCTGCGGCCGCGGAGCCGATCGCGCTCGCCAGGGAGGCACCGCCCTGGGTGGGTCCGCTTGACGTCCTCATTGTCGCCGGTGACGACCCCGGTGATCCCGCACTGGTCGCAGCGGCCGCGACCGGTGTGCGCCGAGGCGCGCGGGTCGTCGTCGTAGCCCCCTATGCGGGTCCGCTGCGCGACTCCACGGCCGGTCGAGTCGCGGTGCTGGAACCACGACTACGGGTTCCCGACGAGTTCGGGTTGTGCCGCTACCTGGCCGCGGGCTTGGCCGCGCTGAGCACCGTGGACCCCAGGCTGCAGATCGACCTGGCGTCGCTGGCCGACGAACTCGATGCCGAGGCGTTGCACAACAGTGCCGCCCGCGAGGTGTTCACCAACCCGGCTAAGACGCTTGCCGCGCGGGTATCGGGACGCCGGGTTGCGCTGACCGGTGACAACGCCGCCACCCTGGCCCTGGCGCGGCACGGCAGCTCGGTGCTGCTGCGGATCGCGCAGCAGGTGGCCGCGGCCGCCTGGCTGGCCGACGCGGTGGTGGCGCTGCGGGCCGGCGCGGCCTCCGGTGCCGCCGGTTATTCGGGGGATGCCCTGTTCCACGACGAGCAGATCGACGGCCCGCTGCCCGAGCGGATGCGGGTGCTGGCGCTGACGTTGGCCGGGGAGCGGACGGTGGTCGGCGCCCGGATCGCCGGGCTGGACGACATCAACCTGGTCACGGCCGAGGACGCGACGCAGGACCCCGGCGTGGCCGGGTCGGATGGCCCGCTCACAGCGGCCGCCGCTCAACGTCCCGAACAGCAACTGGCAATATTGGCCGTTCGGCTGGAGATGGCCGCGGTGTATTTGCGACTGGCGCGGGGATAGATACAAGGTGGAATTGCTACGCGGAGCGTTACGGACATACGCCTGGGGATCGCGTACCGCTATCGCCGAGTTCACCGGGCGGCCGGTGCCGGCCGCCCACCCCGAAGCCGAACTCTGGTTTGGTGCGCACCCTGGTGACCCCGCCTGGCTGGAAACCGACAAAGGCGAAACCTCGTTGCTGGAAGCGCTGAGCACCGATCCGGAGGGACAGCTCGGTCACGGGTTGCGCACCCGGTTCGGCGATGTGCTGCCGTTCCTGGTGAAGGTCCTGGCCGCCGACGAGCCGTTGTCGTTGCAGGCCCACCCCAGCGCCGAGCAGGCCATCGAGGGTTATCTACGGGAAGAGCGGCTCGGCATTCCGGTGGCGTCGCCGGTGCGCAACTATCGCGACACCAGCCACAAGCCCGAGTTGCTGGTGGCGTTGCAGCCGTTCGAGGCGCTGGCCGGCTTCCGTCAGGTCGCCCGCACCCGCGAGCTGCTGCAGGCGCTGGCGGTGTCGGACCTCGACCCGTTCATCGACTTGCTCAGCGACCAGTCCGACGCCGACGGCCTGCGTGCGCTGTTCACCACCTGGATCACTGCCCCCCAGCCCGACATCGACGTGCTGGTGCCCGCCGTGCTGGAGGGCGCCATTCACTACGTCAGCTCCGGTGCGACGGAATTCGCCGCGGAGGTCAAGACGGTGCTGGAGCTGGGCGAGCGTTATCCCGGCGACGCCGGGGTGCTCGCGGCGTTGTTGCTCAACCGGATCAGCCTGTCGCCGGGTGAGGCGATATTCCTGCCGGCCGGCAACTTGCACACCTATCTGCGGGGTTTCGCGCTGGAGGTAATGGCCAACTCCGACAACGTATTACGTGGCGGTCTGACTCCCAAGCACGTCGATGTGCCGGAGCTGCTGCGGGTGCTGGACTTCGCCCCGACCGCGGAGTCGCAACTGCGGCCGCCGATCCGGCGCGACGGGCTGGAGCTGGTTTACGACACTCCGGCCGAGGAGTTCGCGGTCGCGTTGCTCGCGCTCGGCGCGGATCAGCTGGGCCACGAGATCGATGCACCCTCCAGCCATGAGGGCCCACAGATCTTGTTGTGCACCGAGGGTTCGACCATGGTCCATGGCAAGTCGAAGTCGTTGACGCTCAAGCAGGGGATGGCTGCCTGGGTGGCCGCTGACGACGGCCCGATTCGGCTGCTCGCGCACGAGCCCACGAAACTGTTCCGGGCTACCGTGGGGCTGTGACGGCTTGCCGCCTACCGGCGACGGCTTGGCGGCGCTCGCCGAGCCATAGCCGCAGGTTGTGGGCCATGGCCCGGCCGACAATCCGCGGCGGCGGAATCATGTACAGGCTATCCAGCAGCGAGAACCGGCGTAAAAACCATTCGGCGAGAACGGGATTCGTTTCGGCGGCGCCGAGGAATTGGTCGAACAACGCACCGGATGGTCGCCACCACCACGGGACCGGCCCGGCGACGCCGTGGTGGAAGGTGATGTCGCCGATGGCGTTCATCATCCACACCGGATAGGTCGTCTTGCGGGTGAGCCGGTTGAATTCGGCCGCAAGGCTTTTCGTGGGAGATTGCAGCGCCCGGCGCAGATTGCCGGCCTGCAGCGACGTCATCGTCATGCCCTGCCCGAAGGTGGGGTTGAAGCTGGCCACGGCGTCGCCGAACGGGAGGATGCCCGCCGGGAACCGCTCCAGTTTGTCGTAGCGGCGCCACCGGCTGGCCGGAAAGGCATGCAGGACCGGGCTGCCCACCGGTTCGGCCTGTGCTAGCGCGTCGGCGAATCGGGCCGGCAGCAGCTGGTCGGCGAGCGCGCGCATCTCGGGGAAGGTCGACGGCGGCTTGGCATGGGCGACGCCGAAGGTGGTGATCACCCAGGTGCCGTCCTCGTAGCACAGCATGCCCAGGCCCAGCGACTGGTCATGTGAGGCGCCGGCGACCACCACCTTCTCCCGCAGCAGGCCGTCGGGGAGGCGGAACTGCTGGCTGGCGTAGTTGATGCCGATGTCCACGGTTTCCTCGGCCGGGCGCTGAAATCCCCACTGCGTCAACCACACTGGTAGCCGGGTGCCGCGCCCCGCCGCGTCGACGACGAGGTCGGCGGCCCGGAACTCGGGATCACCGTCTTCCTGGGGTGCGAGCAGCACCCCGGTCACCCGTTGCCGGGCGGGCGCGAACCGCGGTTTGAGAACGAGTCGCCGCACGATCTCGACGTTGTCGATGTCGAGGACCCGCCGGCGCAGCTGCCATTCCAGATGCGGCCGGCTGGGCACGTAGGCGGTGAACTCTTCGCGCAGCGTGTGTGCTGTCCCCAGGACGTGGCCCGCGGCCCCGAAGTAGATGCAGTCCGGGCGGTTCTCCAGCATGGGCACACCGGCGGCGACCATGTCTTTCAACAGGCCGGGGAAGAGGCTGTCGAATTCGTCTGCGCCACGGGCCATCAGCATGTGCAGGTGCCGGTCTTGGGGAACCGTGGCGCGGTTGGCCGGTGCGTCCGGCAGCTCGTCGCGCTCGAAAACCGTCACCCGGCCGAAAAAATCCGAGAGCACCCGCGCCGCGCACAGCCCCGCGATGCTGGCCCCGATGACGATCGCATGGTCCCTGGAATCCGTCGTGCTCGCCAAGCTCCCCCGCATTCCCGCAGCGTACCCGCTACTGTCGCGGCGACCGGCGCTCGCGCAGCCACAGCCGCATGTTGTGCGCCACGGCGCGGCCGATGATTGGCGCCGACGGCACCGTGTACAGGCTGTCGAGCAGCGAGATTCGGCGTAAAAACCATTCGGCCAGAACAGGATTGGTTTCAGCGGCACCGAGGAACTGGTCGTAGAGCGCGCCGACCGGCCGATACCAGCGCGGCATCGGCCCGTCGGCGTGTTGGAAGCAGTGGTCGGCGATCGCGTTCATCGTCCACACCGGTCTGGTGATCTTGGCGGCGGCCCGGTTGAATTCGACGGCCGGCTCGCCGGGTGCGGATTGCAGTGCCTGGCGCAGCCGGCCGGCCTGCAGGGACGCCATCGTCATGCCCTGCCCGAAGGTGGGATTGAAGCTGGCGACGGCGTCCCCGAACGGGATGATCCCGGCCGGGAAGCGACTCAGCTTGTCGTAGCGGCGCCATCTGCTGACCGGAAATGCGAGGAATGCCGGGGCGCCGACGGGTTCGGCCCGGGCCAACGCATCGGCGAAACGGCTGGGCAGCAGCCGGTAGCCGAGCTCACGCATCTCGTCGAAGGTCGCAGGCGGGGGGGCTTTGGCGACCCCGAACGTCGTCAAGATCCAGCTGCCGTCCTCGTAGCACAACATGCCCAGGCCCAGCGATTGCCCTGGGCCGACACCGGTGACCACGATCTTTTCCCGGATGAGTCCGTCCGGGATGGTGAGCCGGTGGCTGGCATAGCCGATGCCGACGTCGACGGTGTCCTCGGCCGGGCGCTGATATCCCCACTGCGCCAACCACACCGGCAGCCGACTGCCGCGACCGGCCGCATCGACGACGAGATCGGCCGCGACGAACTCCGGATCATCGGCGCCGGTCTCCGCCAGCACACCGGTTACCCGGTCACGTGCGCCGTCGAACCGCGGCTGGTTGACGGTGCGCCGCCGGATCGCGACGTTGCCGAGGGCCAGCACCCGTCGTCGCAGCTGCCACTCCAGGTGGGGCCGGCTCGGCAGATAGGCGGTGAACTGCTTACGCAGTTGCCGGCCGGTGCCCAGGACGTGGCCTACCGCGCCGAGGTAGATGCACTCCGGGCGGTTGTCCAGCATCGGCACGCCGGCTGCCACCAGTTCCGCCAACAGACCGGGGAACAGCGCCTCGAATTCCAGCGCGCCGCGGGCCATCAGCAGGTGCAGATGACGGTCCTGGGGGACCGCGCCGCGATACGAGGGCGTGTCCGGCAGTTCGTCGCGCTCGAAGACGGTCACCGTGGCATAGAAGTCGGCGAGCGCCCGGGCTGCGCACAACCCGCCGATGCTGGCGCCGATGACGACCGCGTGGTCCTTGGGGTTTGCGGCGCTGTTTCGCAAGCTCGCCCTCATCCCCGGCAGCGTACCCAGTACTGTGCGGTCACAGCTGGAGGCGAGAGGACACGCATGGCCGATCGATGGCGCACGAAGTCGGTAGAGCAATCGATCGCTGACACCGACGAGCCGGACACTCGGCTGCGCAAGGACCTCACCTGGAGAGACCTGGTGGTGTTCGGTGTTTCGGTGGTGATCGGCGCCGGTATCTTCACGGTCACCGCCTCGACTGCCGGCGACATCACCGGCCCGGCCATCTGGGTGTCGTTTCTCATCGCCGCGGGCACCTGCGCGCTGGCGGCCCTGTGCTATGCCGAATTCGCCTCGACGCTTCCGGTGGCCGGCAGCGCATACACCTTCTCCTATGCGACTTTCGGTGAGTTCCTGGCGTGGGTGATCGGCTGGAACCTGGTCCTGGAATTGGCCGTCGGCGCCGCCGTCGTCGCCAAGGGCTGGTCCAGCTATCTGGGCACAGTGTTCGGATTTGCTGGTGGCACAATCCATTTCGGATCGGTCAACTTCGACTGGGGTGCATTGCTGATCGTCGCGGTGGTGGCGACCCTGGTCGCGCTGGGCACCAAGTTGTCGTCGAGGTTTTCTGCCGTGGTCACCACCATCAAGGTGTCGGTGGTCATCTTCGTCGTGATAGTCGGCGCGTTCTACATCAAGGCCGCCAATTACTCGCCCTTCATTCCCGAACCCGAACCCGAACATCAGGGCAAGGGCGCCGACCAGTCGGTGCTGTCGCTGCTGACCGGAGCCCACGGCAGCCACTACGGCTGGTACGGCGTCCTGGCCGGGGCGTCGATCGTGTTCTTCGCGTTCATCGGCTTCGACATCGTGGCCACGATGGCCGAGGAGACCAAGCATCCGCAGCGTGACGTCCCGCGGGGCATTCTGGCGTCGCTGGGCATCGTCACGCTGCTCTATGTCGCGGTGTCGGTGGTGCTGTCCGGCATGGTGTCCTACCGGCAGCTGCGCACCGTGCCGGGCGGCGGCCAGGCGAACCTGGCCACCGCCTTCACGGCCAACGGGGTGTACTGGGCCAGCGGCATCATCTCCGTCGGGGCGCTCGCCGGGCTGACCACCGTGGTGATGGTGCTGATGCTCGGACAGTGCCGGGTCCTGTTCGCGATGGCGCGCGACGGGCTGTTGCCGCGGCAGCTGGCCAAGACCGGGCCACGCGGCACGCCGGTGCGGATCACCGTGCTGGTCGCGGTGGTGGTGGCCGCGACGGCGTCGGTCTTTCCCATCACCAAGCTCGAAGAGATGGTCAACGTCGGCACCTTGTTCGCCTTCGTCCTGGTATCCGGCGGTGTGATCATTCTGCGCAGGAAGCGGCCCGACCTGAAGCGCGGCTTCCGGGCGCCGTTGGTGCCGTGGCTTCCGATCGCCTCGCTGTGCGCGTGTCTGTGGTTGATGGTGAATCTGACCGCGCTGACCTGGGTCCGGTTCGGCGTCTGGTTGGTGTTGGGCACCGCGATCTACGTGGGCTATGGGCACCGGCATTCGGTGCACGGAAACCGGGAGGTGGCCAATGCGGCGCCTGACAAGTAAGGCCATTTTGGAAACATAGTGTACAAATATACGTCTGATGTCTAGACAGCAGACGTATAAGGCAGTAATGTCCAACCTTAAGCGTGGTGTGACTCACGAGGAGGTTTGGCATATGACCACACAGTTCAGTTCCGAGTTGGCGCAAGCTCCCGAAACGGAGTGGCGCGATAAGAAGCGCCACCTGTGGCTGATGGGATTGATCGCCCCGACGGCGTTGTTCGTGATGCTGCCGATCGTGTGGGGGCTGAACCAGCTGGGCTGGCACGCCGCGGCCCAGGCGCCGCTGTGGATCGGACCGTTCCTGGTCTACATCCTGTTGCCGCTGCTGGACCTGCGCTTCGGGCCCGACGGTCAGAACCCGCCCGACGAGGTGATGGAGCGGCTGGAAAACGACAAGTACTACCGCTACTGCACCTACATCTACGTCCCGTTCCAATACCTCAGTGTGGTGCTGGGCGCCTATCTGTTTACCGCGTCCGACCTCGGTTGGCTCGGCTTCGAGGGCGGTTTGAGCTGGGCGGGCAAGATCGGGGTTGCCCTGTCGGTGGGTGTGCTTGGTGGCGTCGGCATCAACACAGCCCACGAGATGGGTCACAAGAAGGAGTCGCTGGAGCGCTGGTTGTCCAAGATCACGCTGGCCCAGACCTGCTACGGCCACTTCTACATCGAGCACAATCGTGGGCACCACGTGCGGGTGTCCACCCCGGAGGATCCGGCGTCGGCCCGCTTCGGGGAGACCTTCTGGGAATTCCTGCCGCGCAGCGTCATCGGCAGCCTGCGCTCCGCGATCGGGCTGGAAGCCCAACGGATTCGCCGGCTCGGTAAGAGCCCCTGGGACCCCCGGACCTACCTGTCCAACGACGTGCTCAACGCCTGGGCGATGTCGGTGGTGTTGTGGGGGGTGCTGATCGCGGTTTTCGGCGTGGGCCTGATCCCGTTCGTGATCATCCAGGCGGTGTTCGGCTTCAGCCTGCTGGAAGCGGTCAACTACCTCGAGCACTACGGACTGCTGCGGCAGAAGATCGGCACCGCTTCCGGGAAGGCCCGCTACGAGCGCTGCGCGCCGGTGCACAGCTGGAACTCCGACCACATCGTCACCAACCTGTTCCTGTATCACCTGCAGCGGCACAGCGACCACCACGCCAACCCCACCCGTCGTTACCAGACGTTGCGCAGCATGGACGGGGCGCCGAACCTGCCCAGTGGGTACGCGTCGATGATCTCGCTGACCTACTTCCCGCCGCTGTGGCGCAAGGTGATGGACCACCGGGTGCTCGAGCACTACGACGGCGACATCACCAGGGTCAACCTGCACCCCCGGGTGCGCGCCAAGATGCTGGCCCGGTACGGGGCCGTGCACGCAGCCCGGCACGGAGACGCGGCATGATGGCGGCCTATCGGTGCCCGGTCTGCGACTACGTCTACGACGAGGCCAAAGGTGAACCCCGGGAAGGGTTTTCAGCCGGCACCCGATGGGAGCAGATTCCCGACGAGTGGTGCTGCCCGGACTGCGCCGTCCGGGAGAAGGTCGATTTCGAAAAGGTGTGAAAGGTCTGAAAGGGAGACAACCATGAGCGACTACAAGCTGTTTCAGTGCGTCCAGTGCGGCTTCGAGTACGACGAGGCACTCGGCTGGCCGGACGAGGGCATCGCACCCGGCACTCGCTGGGAGGACATCCCGGAGGACTGGAGTTGCCCGGATTGCGGGGCGGCGAAGTCCGACTTCGTGATGGTGGAGGTGGCCCGATCGTGATGGAGGCCAAGGTGCTGGCGGAAACAGATATTGTCGCGCCTGTGAAGCGGATTCCTTACGCCGAGGCATCTCGGGCCCTGTTGCGCGATTCGGTGCTGGATGCGATGCGGGATCTGTTGCTGACTCGAGACTGGTCGGCGATCACCCTGTCTGACGTGGCTCGCGCCGCAGGTGTTAGCCGGCAGACCATCTACAACGAGTTCGGCTCTCGGCAGGGCCTGGCGCAGGGCTATGCGCTGCGCCTCACCGACCGCCTGGTGGACCGGGTGCATGCCTCGCTGGATGCCAACGTGGGCAACATCTTTGAGTCGTTCTTACAGGGTTTTCGCGCTTTCTTCGCCGAGTCCGCGGCCGATCCCCTGGTGATCTCGTTGCTGACCGGCGCCGCCAAGCCCGATTTGCTGCAGCTGATCACCACCGACAGCGCGCCCATCATCAACCGTGCGTCGGCCCGCCTGGCGAAGGCCTTCACCCAGACCTGGGTGGCCACCAGTGACGACGACGCCGGTGTGCTCTCGCGGGCGATCGTGCGGCTGTGCTTGAGCTATGTGCCGATGCCGCCGGAGGCCGACCACGACGTTGCCGCGGACCTGGCGAGGTTGATGACGCCGTTCGCGGAACGCCACGGGGTGATCAATATCCCCTGACCTGCGAGGCTGGGAGCCGGGGGCTACAGTGGCTGAAGAGCATACCTAGGCTATGTCGCCTCGCTCAGCTTCCCGCAGGCCCACAGTAAGGATCAAACACGCCATGACGACGACCGAAACTTCGCTGACCCCCGACGTTCGTAACGGCATCGACTTCAAGATTGCCGATCTGTCGCTGGCGGATTTCGGTCGTAAGGAACTGCGCATCGCCGAGCACGAGATGCCCGGCCTGATGTCTCTGCGTCGCGAATACGCCGAGGTGCAGCCCCTCAAAGGCGCTCGCATCTCGGGTTCGCTGCACATGACCGTGCAGACCGCGGTGCTGATCGAGACGTTGACCGCACTCGGCGCCGAAGTTCGGTGGGCGTCGTGCAACATCTTCTCGACCCAGGACCATGCGGCGGCCGCCGTCGTGGTCGGCCCGCATGGCACGCCCGAGGAGCCCAAGGGTGTCCCGGTATTCGCGTGGAAGGGCGAGACGCTCGAGGAGTACTGGTGGGCCGCCGAGCAGATGCTGACCTGGCCGGACCCGGACAAGCCTGCCAACATGATCCTCGACGACGGCGGCGATGCCACCATGCTGGTGCTGCGCGGCATGCAGTACGAGAAGGCCGGCGTGGTGCCGCCCGCCGAGGAAGACGATTCGGCGGAGTGGAAGGTGTTCCTGAACCTGCTGCGGAACCGGTTCGAGACCGACAAGGGCAAGTGGACCAAGATCGCCGAGTCGGTCCAGGGTGTCACCGAGGAGACCACCACCGGTGTGCTGCGGCTCTACCAATTCGCCGCCGCCGGCGACCTGGCCTTCCCGGCGATCAACGTCAACGACTCGGTGACCAAGTCCAAGTTCGACAACAAGTACGGCACCCGGCACTCGCTCATTGACGGCATCAACCGCGGCACCGACGCGCTGATCGGCGGCAAGAAGGTCCTGATCTGCGGCTACGGCGACGTCGGTAAGGGCTGTGCCGAGGCGATGAAGGGCCAGGGCGCGCGGGTCCAGGTCACCGAGATCGACCCGATCAATGCGCTGCAGGCGATGATGGAGGGCTTCGACGTCGTCACCGTCGAGGACGCCATCGCCGACGCCGACATCGTCGTCACCGCCACCGGCAACAAAGACATCATCATGCTCGAGCACATCAGGCAGATGAAAGACCACTCGATCCTGGGCAACATCGGCCACTTCGACAACGAGATCGACATGGCCGGTCTGGAGCGCTCCGGGGCGACCCGGGTCAACGTCAAGCCGCAGGTCGACCTGTGGACCTTCCCCGACACGGGCCGCTCGATCATCGTGCTGTCCGAGGGCCGACTGCTGAACCTGGGCAACGCCACCGGGCATCCGTCGTTCGTGATGAGCAACAGCTTCGCCAACCAGGTGATCGCCCAGATCGAGCTGTGGACCAAGAACGACGAATACGACAACGAGGTGTACCGACTGCCCAAGCACCTCGACGAAAAGGTGGCCCGCATCCACGTCGAGGCGCTCGGTGGTCACCTGACCAAGCTCACCAAGGAGCAGGCAGAGTACCTCGGCGTCGACGTCGAGGGCCCCTTCAAGCCGGATCACTACCGCTACTGAGTGCGGTGTCGGCGGCCGAGCGTGACGCCACAGTCACGTTCGGCGCCGAGTGTGACTGCCGCGTCACGCTCGAGGCAGGGACTAGGCTCGCGCCGTGCTGATCGCGATCGAAGGCGTTGATGGTGCCGGCAAACGGACGCTGACCGAGGGCCTGCGCGCGGCGTTCCAGGCGGTCGGGAAGTCGGTGGCCACGCTGGCGTTCCCGCGCTACGGGCGCTCGGTCACCGCCGACATCGCCGCGGAGGCCCTGCACGGGGGGCACGGTGATCTCGCCTCGTCGGTGTACGCGATGGCGACGCTGTTCGCGCTCGACCGCGCCGGCGCGGCGGCGGAGATCGCGGAGCTGCGGCGGAACTACGACGTGGTGATCCTGGATCGCTACGTAGCCTCCAACGCCGCCTATAGCGCGGCCCGGCTGCACGAGGACGCGCACGGGCAGGCGGTCGCCTGGGTGCGGCAACTCGAGTACCAGCGGCTGGAGCTGCCCGCACCCGACTGGCAGGTGCTGCTGGCGGTGTCCACCGATCTTGCCGCACAGCGGGCCCGCAGCCGGGCCGAAGCCGACCCCGTGCGAGCGCGCGACAGCTACGAGCGTGACGACAAGCTGCAACAGCGCACCGGCGCGGTGTATGCGCAATTGGCCGCCGCGGACTGGAACGGACGATGGTTGGTGGTCGACTCCGAGGTCGACCCGGACCGGCTGGCGGCGACCCTGATGGCCTCAAATGATCGATTTTGAGACTATTTGCCCATATCAAAGACGAAACGCCCGGGTGGAATCGCAGTTTTGTCCGGTTCTAGTGCCACCATGGACACCATGAGGCAAAGGATTCTCGTCGTCGATGATGACGCTTCGCTGGCAGAGATGCTGACCATCGTGCTGCGTGGGGAGGGCTTCGACACCGCGGTCATCGGTGACGGCACCCAGGCCCTGACCGCGGTGCGCGAGCTGCGCCCCGATCTGGTGCTGCTGGACCTGATGCTGCCCGGCATGAACGGCATCGACGTATGTCGTGTGCTCCGTTCGGACTCCGGCGTTCCGATCGTGATGCTGACCGCCAAGACCGACACCGTCGACGTGGTGCTTGGTCTCGAGTCGGGCGCCGACGACTACATCATGAAGCCGTTCAAGCCCAAGGAGCTGGTCGCACGGGTGCGGGCCCGGCTGCGCCGCAACGACGACGAGCCGGCCGAGATGTTGTCGATCGCCGACGTCGACATCGACGTGCCGGCGCACAAGGTCACCCGCAACGGCGAGCAGATCTCGCTGACGCCGCTGGAATTCGACCTGCTGGTCGCACTGGCACGCAAACCCCGCCAGGTGTTTACTCGTGATGTGCTGCTCGAACAGGTGTGGGGATATCGTCACCCGGCCGACACCCGGCTGGTGAACGTGCATGTCCAGCGTCTGCGGGCCAAGGTCGAGAAAGACCCGGAGAACCCGACAGTGGTGTTGACCGTTCGAGGAGTGGGATACAAGGCCGGACCCCCGTGATCCCCGGGGACGACCGCGACGCCCCGGGGGGACCGCCGTCCGCTGACAGGGGAGTGCGGCGCCAGTGATTTGGGGCTCTCGGCGACGTACGCGTGGTCGTTGGGGGCGCTCCGGCCCGATGGCTCGCGGCTTGAGTGCGCTGAGTCGAGCCGTCGCGGTGGCGTGGCGCCGATCGTTGCAACTGCGCGTCGTCGCGCTGACGCTCGGACTCTCGCTGGCCGTGATCCTGGCGCTTGGCTTCGTGCTGACCAGCCAGGTCACCAACCGGGTGCTCGACATCAAGCTCAAGGCCGCGATCGACCAGACCGAGCGGGCGCGAAACACCGTCAGCGGCATCGTCAACGGCGAAGAGACCCGCTCGCTGGACAGCAGCCTGCAGCTCGCGCGCAACACCCTGACCTCGAAAACCGATCCCGCCTCCGGTACCAGCCAGGCCGGTGCGTTCGATGCGGTGCTGATGGTCCCGGGTGACGGGCCGCGCGCCGCCTCCACGGCCGGGCCCGTCGACCAGGTGCCCGCCGCGTTGCGGGGCTTCGTCAAGGCCGGCCAGGCCGCGTATCAGTACGCCACCGTGCACACCGACGGCTTCTCCGGGCCGGCGCTCATCGTCGGTACGCCGACGTCGTCGCGGGTGGCCAACCTGGAGCTGTACCTGATCTTCCCGTTGGCCAACGAGCAGGCCACCATCGCGCTGGTGCGCGGCACCATGGCAACGGGCAGCCTGGTGCTGCTGGTTCTGCTGTCCGGCATCGCGCTGCTGGTGTCGCGCCAAGTCGTGGTGCCGGTCCGTTCGGCTTCGCGGATCGCCGAACGGTTCGCCGAGGGGCATCTGTCCGAGCGCATGCCGGTGCGCGGCGAAGACGACATGGCGCGATTGGCGGTGTCGTTCAATGACATGGCCGAGAGTCTGTCCCGACAGATCACCCAACTCGAGGAGTTCGGCAACCTGCAGCGCCGCTTCACCTCCGACGTCAGCCACGAACTGCGCACCCCGCTGACCACGGTGCGCATGGCGGCCGACTTGATCTACGACCACAGCGCCGACCTGGACCCGACGCTGCGGCGCTCCACGGAGCTGATGGTCAGCGAGTTGGACCGGTTCGAGTCACTGCTCAACGACCTGCTGGAGATCTCCCGGCACGACGCGGGGGTGGCGGAGCTGTCGGTGGAGGCAGTCGATCTGCGCACCACCGTCAAGAGTGCTCTGGGCAATGTGGGGCACCTGGCCGAGGAGACCGGTATCGAGTTGCTCGTGGAGTTGCCGGCCCATGAAGTGATCGCCGAGGTCGACGCCCGCCGGGTAGAACGGATACTGCGCAATCTGATCGCCAACGCCATCGACCACGCCGAGCACAAGCCGGTGCGGATCCGGATGGCCGCCGACGAGGACACGGTGGCGGTCACGGTGCGCGACTACGGGGTGGGGCTGCGGCCCGGTGAGGAGAAACTGGTGTTCAGCCGATTCTGGCGCGCCGATCCCTCGCGGGTGCGGCGCTCCGGCGGCACCGGGCTGGGTCTGGCGATCAGCATCGAGGACGCGCGACTGCACCAAGGCCGGCTGGAAGCCTGGGGGGAACCCGGCCAGGGCTCCTGCTTCCGGCTGACGCTTCCGCTGGTGCGCGGGCACAAGGTGACCACCAGCCCGTTGCCCATGAAGCCGATCCCGCAACCCGTCCCACAGCCGAACGCGCCAGAACAGAAAGATCGTCAGCACCAGCGCGAACCCGCGGAGTGGAGCGGCTGATGCAGCGGATCCGGGCGATCCGGGCCAGCACGGCCCTGTTGTTCGTGGCCGCGCTGCTCGGCGGCTGCGCGAGTGTGCCCAGTTCGTCGGCGCCGCAAGCCATCGGCACCGTCGAGCGTCCGGCGCCGTCGAACCTGCCCAAGCCGACCCCGGGCATGGATCCAGACGTGCTGCTGCGCGAATTTCTCAAGGCCACCGCCGACCCGGCCAACCGGCATCTGGCAGCACGTCAGTTCCTTACCCAGTCGGCATCCAACGCCTGGGACGATGCCGGCAGCGCCTTGCTGATCGACCACGTGGTATTCGTCGAAACCCGTGGCGCAGAACGGGTTTCGGCGACCATGCGGGCAGATATCCTGGGTTCGCTCTCCGACATCGGGGTCTTCGAGACGGCCGAGGGTCAGCTGCCGGATCCAGGCCCGATCGAATTGGTCAAGACGTCCGGTGGCTGGCGCATCGACCGGCTGCCCAACGGGGTTTTCCTGGACTGGCAGCAGTTCCAGGCGACCTACAAGCGCAACACCTTGTACTTCGCCGACCCGACCGGCAAGACCGTGGTTCCCGATCCGCGCTACGTCGCGGTGTCCGATCACGACCAGCTGGCCACCGAGTTGGTGTCCAAGCTGCTGTCGGGGCCGCGTCCGGAGATGGCCCACACGGTGCGCAACCTGCTGGCTCCGCCGCTGCGGCTGCGCGGTCCGGTAACCCGTGCCGACGGCGGCAAGAGCGGCATCGGCAAGGGGTACGGCGGGGCGCGCATCGACCTGGAGAAGCTGTCCACCACCGATCCGCACAGCAGGCAATTGCTTGCCGCCCAGATCATTTGGACGTTGGCCAGAGCCGACATCAGAGGGCCGTACGTGATCAACGCCGACGGCGCCCCGCTCGACGACAGGTTCGCGGAGGGATGGAACACCTCCGACGTCGCCGCCACCGACCCGGGGGTGGCCGATGGCGCCGGCGCGGGCCTGCACGCCCTGGTGGGCGGTTCACTGGTGGCGCTGGACGGACAGCGGATCATTACCGTGCCCGGTGCCTTCGGGCGGATGGGCGACCAGACCGGGGCAGCACTGTCCCGCAGTGGCCGGCAGGTGGCGTCGGTGGTGACGCTGCGGCGTGGCGCCCCCGATGTGGCGGCCTCCTTGTGGATCGGTGACCTCGGCGGCGAGGCGGTCCAGTCGGCCGACGGCCACAATCTTTCGCGGCCCAGCTGGTCGCTGGACGACGCGGTGTGGGTGGTCGTCGACACCAACATCGTGCTGCGGGCGATCCAGGAAACCGCGTCGGGACAACCGGCGCGGATACCGGTGGACTCCACCGCGGTGTCCAGTCGCTTTCCGGGCGCGATCACCGACCTGCAGCTCTCGCGCGACGGAACGCGGGCCGCGATGGTGATCGACGGGCAGGTGATCCTCGCCGGTGTCGAGCAGACCCAGGCTGGTCAGTTCGCCCTGACCTATCCGCGGCGGCTGGGTTTCGGGCTGGGTACCTCGGTGGTGTCGCTGTCCTGGCGAACCGGCGACGACATCGTGGTGACCCGCAATGATGCGACGCACCCGGTTTCGTATGTGAACCTCGACGGGGTCAACTCCGACGCCCCGGCCAGGGGTTTGCAGATACCGCTGTTCGCCATCGCCGCCAATCCCTCGACGGTGTACGTTGCCGCTCCGCAAGGGGTGCTGATGTATTCGGCGTCGGCCGCCGACGGTCAGCAGGGCTGGGCGGAAGTTGCGGGCCTGATGGTGGCGGGGGCGGCGCCGGTATTGCCGGGATGAGCGCTGGGCTGGGCTGATCTCACCGGCTACCCTCGCAGTGAGGAGGCGCTTGTCGATGTCGCCCAGAGTTCCTTTCCTGCGTTGGGACGATCCGTTCCGCGCCCTCGACATGCTGGCCTCGTTGTGGTCGTCGACCGGGTTGCCGTCGGTGAGCGCGGGAGCCGCCCAAGCGGTTGCCATGCCATACCGCACCTTGTTCATGACGCTGCAGCAGCTGCTCGTCGACAAGGAAGTCACGGTGCGCATCGGCGGCGACGATGTGGTGCTGACCGTGACCGAGCTGGACGCCGAGCTCGACCCGCAGGGGTTGCCCGTCGGTCAGCTCGGCGAGGTCCGCGTCGCCGCACGCGACATCAGGTGGGATCAGCACCACCTCCAAACCGCGGTCGCCGTCCTGCGCAACGTGCACATCCGTCCGGGCGTGCCCCCGCTGGTGGTCGCGGCTCCGGCCCGGTTGTCGTCGGTGCTGTCGGCGGACATCTTCGACGATGTGCTGCGGCAGGTGGCACCGCAGCTGCGCAGTGAACTCCGCGGGGACGGGACCGCCCGGCTGCGCTGGGCACGCCGGCCCGGTTGGGGCGGGGGGGAAGTGGACGCCGACGTGGTGGGCACGACGTTGTGGCTGCGCCCGCGCGCCGTGATCACCGGGCACCGCCGGTGGCCCCTGCCGATCCGGGTCCCCGCGTACCAGGTGCCGCTGCCCGCGCTGCCGCATGGGCTGCTGCTGACCGACGTCGACCTTGGCCCGGACTCGCTGCACCTGTCCGCGCTGCTGCCGGAGTGGCGCATGGAGTTGCCGCTGCGTCATCTCGAGGATCTGATCACCCGATTGAGCCAGGGGGCGCTCAGCTTCACCTGGCCCTCGTTGCTGCGGGGCTCGGACTGACCGGCGGCAGAGTGGCTCGGTCGTTCCAAGTCGTTCCAGGTCGTTCCAGATCTGCCGAATTTGCCGAAACGGCATCCCGATACCGCGCACCGGCGACTCACCGCGGGATCGCGGGTGGCCGAGCGTGCTTGTGCTCGGCGCGGCGACGGACGTGAAAAGCGTTCCCCAAGTCACTGTTTGGGCAATTCTGGATCACGACGCGGCTGGTGCGCCGTATCGGTTCGGCAACCAATACGTCTTGATCTAGGCAAGGATTCGGCGCACCGATACGGTTCCTCATTGCCGCCGTTTTCGCGGGCGGCTTGGGCAGGAATGAACGGAGTTGGCGTTGCGGCTTGTGGATCGATGCTGCGTTGCGGTAGCTGCCGGCGCGGGGTTGTGTGGCGCCGCGCTTACGTTCAGTGCTGGTGCGCCGGCCGCTCCATTGCCGACCGGCGGTCCGACGTGCCTGGAGCAACTTGGCGCGCTTGGTTCCGCACCGCCCATGGCAGCAGCGCCGGTGGTGCTGCCCGGTCCGCCAGTAGCAGGCGCTGTGCCTCTGGCGCCCGTGGTGCCGGTGGTGCCGGCCGCGCCCGTGGTGCCGGCTGCGCCGGCCGCGCCCGTGGTGCCGGTGGTGCCGGCCGGCGTGGCCGCCGCACCAGCCGACGCTGCCCCGGGTGCCGCTCCGATCGTGAAGGCGGCCGGCACGGGTAAGGGTGCGCCGACGGATCCGGCTGCGCCGGCACCCGGACCGGTGGTGCTGCCCGGCCCGCCGGCGCCGGCGGCAGCGGCGCTACCCCAGGCGCCCATCACCGCTGTGCTGGCTGGGTCGTCGACACCGCTTCCGGCTTGCGCGGCGGGCCCCGCACCAGGGCCGGCTGCGCAGTAACGTCGGCGGCTGCCCGCACCGGCCCCGGATCACGGCATCACCGGGTCTACTTCCTTTTCGTCTGCCGCAACCCCTTCCTGGACGATGACGGGGTCGCCGACGTTGACCGTGTTGAAGTACCACTCGGCGTCGGTGGGGCTCAGGCTGATGCAGCCATGGCTCACATTCTCAACCCCCATTGACCGGATCGCCCACGGGGCCGAATGCACATAGAGGCCGCGGCTGGTGATCCGGACGGCGTAGTCCACCGGGAGCCGGTAACCGTCGGGGTCGTCGACGGGGATGCCGACCGAGCTCGAATCCATAATCACCGTGCGATCTTTGGAGATCACGTGGTAGGTGCCGACGGGCGTCTCGAACTCGGGCCTGCCCATCGAGGCCGGCAGCACACCTTCTTCTCCCCAGTGCGGCCGGTGGTGCGGCGTTGGTAGTGGCGGCGCCCCCGTTGCAGCCGGGACTCCGTCGATGCTCACGGTGAAGGTGTGCTTCGCGATGTCGGCAACGCCGACGACCGCCGGACCCGTTTCGAAGTTCGTGCGCAACCCGCCCACCGAGAGCGCCACGGTGCTGTGCGCCGGCCAGAATCGGTCGGGAACCCATTGCACAACGTTGTCGTCCAGCCACTCGAACGTGCCGGTACGGGCGGGCGCCGATCTGACGTCGATCGCGCGCTGCACCGCCTGCCGATCGGCGACGGGGTAGCCGAACGTGATCACCACCGGATGCGCCACCCCCACCACCGCGCCGCGCATCGGCAAGATGGCAGTGATGCCGACGTTGCCGCTGGCGCTGTTCACCGCCATCAGCGTTACGCCGGTTCGCCCGGCGAATACCGTCACGGTGATGCTGATGACCACCAGAAGAGACCGTATTGCCGCCAGAAGAGACCGTATTGCCGCCCGCATCGTTCTCGCCGGACACCTTTCGCATCGGTAATCAGTCGTTGTCGCTGGTCGATGGTATGGCCGCGTCGACGGCTGAATGTGACAGCGCGCCTTGGCATGTCGGTCAGGTTTTGGTTACAGGTAGGTCTCCACTCGGCACGGGTTGTCGGTCCCCGACGCCACACTGACAACGTGCTCGACCTAGTCCTGCCGCTGCAGTGCGGCGGCTGCGGTGCCCCGGCGACCCGGTGGTGCCCCGGCTGCTCCGCGGAGCTCGGTGTGGCGGCCGATCAACCGCACGTCGTGAACCCGCGGGTGGACCCCCGGGTCCCGGTGTTCGCGCTCGGGCGCTACGCCGGCGCCCGTCGTCAAGCGATCCTGGCCATGAAGGAACACGGTCGCCGCGACCTTGTCGTACCGCTGGCGCGGGCACTGGCCGTCGGTATCCACCGCCTGCTGTCCTGGGGGGTTGTCGATGCCCCGCTGACCCTGGTGCCCGCGCCCACTCGTAGTTCGGCGGCGCGTCGGCGCGGGGGCGACCCGGTGACCCGCATCGCCGCCGCGGCGGTGGCCGGCCATCCCGGGATCACGGTCGTCCGGGCGTTACGACTCAAAGGGCTGGTCCGCGACTCGGTCGGTTTGGGCACGTCGGCGCGCGAGCGCAACATCGCCGGCCGAGTGCTGCTGCGCGGCCGGCGCCTGTGCGCCGAAGTCGTGATCGTCGACGATGTCGTCACCACCGGGGCGACGGCGCGGGAGTCGGTCCAGGCCCTGCAGGCCGCCGGGGTCCGGGTGGCCGCTGTGTTGGCAATCGCGGCGGCATGACGAGCTTTAGCCGGTCTCCTATCCCCCCCGAAACGTCCGGCATAAGAACTCGGCAAAAGGCTGGCCGATTCGCTGGCACCGCGGGGTGAACACAGGCTAACGTCGAGATCAGATTCAGACTTACCGGCAAGGCTTACGGTCGCGATACCCAGGTTTCCCAGGTCCAAGACAGGTCCAAGCACTAACCGCGGTAGGAGGTGAGTAATCGGCACCTTGCTCCGGCGGGCAGCATGCGGCGGTGACTTCACGAAATCCGCTCCAACCCCCGTCGGCGCGTAACCGAAGGCCCGGCACGCAGGGCGCGTGCGACGTGAAAAGAGAAACGAGTTGTCACGAATGTCAAGGCTCACCGTGGATTCCGACCAGATTGTGGATCAGCCGCCGGCCGAAACCGATGAACAGGCGGAACCGCAAGCGACCGCCGAGATTGTGTTCAAAGGCCGCAATGTCGAGATTCCCGACCACTTCCGCATCTACGTTTCGCAGAAGCTCGCTCGTTTGGAACGTTTCGACCGGACCATCTACCTGTTCGACGTCGAACTCGACCATGAACGCAACCGTCGCCAACGCAAATCCTGTCAGCGAGTGGAGGTCACCGCTCGCGGTCGGGGACCCGTCGTCCGCGGCGAGGCCTGCGCCGACAGCTTCTATGCCGCCCTCGAGTCCGCCGTCGGCAAGCTGGAAAACCGGCTGCGCCGCAGCAAAGACCGCCGCAAAGTCCACTACGGCGACAAGACGCCCGTGTCGCTGGCCGAGGCCACCGCGGCGGCCCCGCCACCGGAAAGGGCCTTCGACGCGGAGCCGGCCGAGCCACACGAGCATGACGGCGCCGAACTTGACCACGAACCGGGACGCATCGTCCGCGTCAAGGAACACCCGGCCAAGCCGATGTCGGTGGACGACGCGCTCTACGAGATGGAGCTTGTCGGACACGACTTCTTCTTGTTCTTCGACAAGGAGACCGAGCGGCCCACCGTCGTCTACCGCCGGCACGCCTACGACTATGGCTTGATCCGGCTGGCTTGATCAGGCTGGCTCGAGGATCGGCGGCTAATACCACGGCGTCACCTACGATGGGAGTCGCCTGATCGAAGAAGACTCCTACCCATAAGGGATATAGCTGTGCTGTCGAAGTTGCTGCGCCTTGGTGAAGGTCGCATGGTCAAGCGCCTCAGGAAGGTGGCCGACTACGTCAACACGTTGTCGGACGACGTCGAAAAGCTCACCGACGCCGAGCTGAGAGCCAAGACCGACGAGTTCAAGCGGCGCCTGGCCGACGAGAAAAACCCGGAAACCCTCGACGACCTGCTACCTGAAGCGTTCGCCGTCGCGCGCGAGGCAGCTTGGCGGGTGCTCGACCAGCGACCGTTCGACGTCCAGGTGATGGGTGCGGCCGCCCTGCACATGGGCTACGTCGCGGAGATGAAGACCGGTGAGGGTAAGACCCTGACCTGTGTGCTGCCCGCCTACCTCAACGCGCTGGCGGGCAAGGGCGTGCACATCGTGACCGTCAACGACTACCTGGCCAAACGCGACAGCGAGTGGATGGGTCGGGTGCACCGTTTCCTGGGCCTCGACGTCGGCGTCATCCTCGCCCAGATGACCCCCGACCAGCGTCGGGTGGCCTACAACGCCGACATCACCTACGGCACCAACAACGAGTTCGGCTTCGACTACCTGCGTGACAACATGGCGCACTCGCTCGACGACCTGGTGCAGCGCGGGCATAACTTCGCCATCGTCGACGAGGTCGACTCGATCCTGATCGACGAGGCCCGCACCCCGCTGATCATCTCCGGTCCCGCCGACGGCGCCTCCAACTGGTACGTCGAGTTCGCCCGGCTGGCGCCGCTGATGGAAAAGGACGTTCACTACGAAGTCGACCTGCGCAAACGCACTGTCGGTGTGCACGAGAAGGGCGTGGAGTTCGTCGAAGACCAGCTCGGGATCGACAACCTCTACGAGGCCGCCAACTCGCCGCTGGTCAGCTATCTCAACAATGCGCTGAAGGCTAAGGAGCTGTTCAACCGCGACAAGGACTACATCGTGCGCGACGGCGAGGTGCTCATCGTCGACGAGTTCACCGGCCGCGTGCTCTACGGACGCCGCTACAACGAGGGCATGCACCAGGCCATCGAGGCCAAGGAACACGTCGAGATCAAGGCCGAGAACCAGACGCTGGCCACCATCACGCTGCAGAACTACTTCCGGCTCTACGACAAGCTCGCCGGCATGACCGGCACCGCCCAGACCGAGGCGGCCGAGCTGCACGAGATCTACAAGCTCGGCGTGGCCAGCATCCCGACCAACAAGCCGATGATCCGCACCGACTGCTCCGACCTCATCTACAAGACCGAGGAAGCCAAGTACGTCGCGGTGGTCGACGACGTCGCGGAGCGGTACGAGAAGGGCCAACCGGTGTTGATCGGCACCACCAGCGTGGAGCGCTCGGAGTACCTGTCGCGGCAATTCACCAAGCGACGCATCCCGCACAACGTCCTCAACGCCAAGTACCACGAACAGGAGGCGGGCATCGTCGCCGTCGCGGGCCGCCGCGGCGGCATCACCGTCGCCACCAACATGGCCGGCCGTGGCACCGACATCGTGCTGGGCGGCAACGTCGACTTTCTCACCGACCAGCGGCTGCGCGAGCGCGGCCTGGACCCGGTGGAGACCCCCGACGAGTACGAGGCCGCCTGGCACGAGGAATTGCCCAAGGTCAAGAAGGAGGCCGGCAAGGAAGCCGCCGAAGTGATCGAGGCCGGCGGTCTGTATGTGCTGGGTACCGAACGCCACGAGTCGCGACGCATCGACAACCAGTTGCGCGGTCGTTCCGGGCGGCAGGGCGACCCGGGCGAGTCACGCTTCTACCTGTCGCTGGGCGACGAGCTGATGCGCCGGTTCAACGGCGCGGCCCTGGAAGCCTTGTTGACGAGGCTCAACCTGCCCGACGACGTGCCGATCGAGGCCAAAATGGTCACCCGGGCCATCAAGAGCGCCCAGACCCAGGTCGAGCAACAGAACTTCGAGATCAGAAAGAACGTCCTCAAGTACGACGAGGTGATGAACCAGCAGCGCAAGGTGGTCTACGCCGAGCGGCGCCGGATCCTCGAAGGCGAGAACCTCAAAGAGCAGGCGACGGATATGGTCCGCGACGTGATCACCGCCTACGTCAACGGCGCCACCGCCGAAGGCTACGCCGAGGATTGGGACTTGGATGCGCTGTGGACGGCACTCAAGACGCTGTACCCGGTGGGGATCGATCACGAGTCGCTGACCCACCATGACGCCGACTCCGAGCGTGACGACCTCACCCGCGAGGAGTTGCTCGAAGCGCTGCTGGCCGATGCCGAACGTGCTTACGCCGCAAGGGAAGCCGAGCTCGAGGAACTTGCCGGTGAGGGCGCGATGCGCCAACTGGAGCGCAACGTGCTGCTCAACGTGATCGACCGCAAGTGGCGCGAGCACCTCTACGAGATGGACTACCTCAAGGAGGGCATCGGGCTGCGGGCGATGGCCCAGCGCGACCCGTTGGTGGAGTACCAGCGCGAGGGCTACGACATGTTCATGGCCATGCTCGAAGGCATGAAAGAGGAATCGGTCGGGTTCCTGTTCAACGTCACGGTGGAGGCGGTCCCGGCGCCGCAGGTCGAGGTCGCACCGATCGAACAACCAGAAGACCTGGCGGAGTTCGCCACCGCGGCGGCGGCTGCCGCCCAGCAGCGTGGCAGTGGCGCAGCGGTGCCCGAGGAGGCTCCAAGTAAGTTGCGCGCCAAGGGTATTGAGGATGAATCACCCGCGCTGACGTATTCCGGCCCGTCCGAGGACGGCTCGGCGCAGGTGCAGCGCAACGGGGGCGGCGCGCAGAAGACGCCGGCCGGGGTGCCGGCCGGCGCCAGCCGGCGGGAACGGCGCGAAGCCGCGCGCCGCCAAGGTCGCGGCCCCAAGCCGCCGAAATCGGTGAAGAAGCGCTAGCCGGCCAGCGCGCTTTTCAGGAAGCCCAGCTGGTCGGCCAGCGCCCGCCGCTGCCAACGACCTTCGTAGACGTCGAAGTGATCGACCGGGTACTCGCGCAGTTGTGCCAGCGGTCCGGCTTTCTTGGCGGTGCGCCGGGCCGCGGCGGCGGGTGCGACCCGGTCGTTGGTACCCAGCTGCACCAGGATCGGTGACCGCAGCCGCCGCGCGAAACCGGTGGCCCGGTTGAATCCGATCTCCAGCGCTGTACGCGCACACACCTCGTTTCGCCAGGTCGGTCCGGCCATCGAGGTGTATGCCTCCGTGGCGCCGGGGGTGCTGATGATCGCGACCGATCCGGGTCGGGCCACCACCGGAATCCGGTGCGGCGCACGGTTGGTGAGGGCACGGGTGCCGTCACGCAAGCCGTGCGCGGCGGTGCGCGCCAGTTGAGCCGGGCCGGCGTAACGGACGAGCTGCACCAGGGCGGCCAGTCCGTCGGTGGCCGGGGTCATCGACACCGCTGCGGCGATGCGGGGGTCCTGCGCGGCGACCGCGACGACGTGGCCCCCGGAATACGACGTGCCCCACACCGCGATCCTGGCCGGGTCCACGCCGGGCAGCTGCCGGGCGGCCGCGATCGCCGCGTGGTAGTCCTGGCGTTGCCGCCGGAACGAAACATGTTGGCGGGGAGTGCCTTCCGAGTCACCGAAGCCGCGATAGTCGAACACCAGCGCGTCGATGCCGGCGTCGGCGAATGCCTCGGCGTAGTCGAGCAGGCCGGTGTCGCGGGTGCCGGCGAAACCGTGCGCCATGACGATGGCGGGCCGGCCGGCCGGGCCTGTCATCGTGTGCGAGCGGGCCGGAATATGCCAGGCAGCACAGCTGATGCCGTGGCTGGGGAAGGTGAGGTTCTTCATGTCGTGCTGCCCGATCACGAAGCAAGCCGGGCGGCCTGGTGGACGGAGAACTCGAGGGCCGGATCGGTCACCGGACCCCGGCGCAGCCGCTCGACATCCTTCTCGTAGGCCATCTGGACCGTCCAGGGACCGCTGGTGCCGCCGCGCGGGAAGTTCGCGATCGCACGTTGGACGTAACCCGAACTCATGTCCAGCAGCGGCACCCGCTGCATGTCAGGATCGCGCAGCACCGGTTCGACGGTGTGGTAGCCGTGCGCGTCCATGTGGTCGAGCAGTCGGCAGAAGTGCTCGCAGACCAGGTCCACCTTCAGCGTCCAGGAGATGTTGGTGTAGCCGAGTGCGAACACGAGGTTGGGCACCCCGCTGAGCATCATCGATTTGTAGACCGTGGTGTCGGGCAGGTTCACCGGTTGACCGTCGACGTCGAGGTGCACCTTCCCGAACGGCAGCATGTTGAGGCCGGTCGCGGTGACGATGATGTCTGCGGCCAACTCCTGACCCGATTCCAGCAGGATGCCGGTCTCGGTGAACCGGTCGATCCGGTCGGTGACCACCGAAGCCTGCCCGGCCGAGATCGCCTTGAACAGGTCGCCGTCCGGCACCATGCACAGCCGCTGATCCCACGGGTTGTAGCGCGGGCTGAAGTGGGTGTCGACGTCGAAGTTCTTGGGCAGTTGCCGTCGCGGTGGGCCCCACCCAACCCGGAATCACCGGCTTTCGCCGGTCGCACGCCGCCGCGTTGGTCATCCAGCGGTTGCTCAGCGGCCACCCCGGTGGCGAGCGCATCGCGTTCCACCGTGATCTCGAAGTCACCGCGTTGGCTGCCCAAAACCAGGACCAGGCAGCCGAATTCGTCGCCACCACGCTGGGCCCGCTCGCGGCGGACACCCCCGGTGCGGCTCGGTTGCGTGAGACCTTGCGGGTGTTCCTCGACGAAGCCGAGAACGCGCCGCGCGCCGGCATTCGTCTGCATACTCACCGCAATACGGTTCTGCAGCGGGTCGCGCGCGCGACCGAACTGCTCGGCCACCATCCCGGCGAGCGCCGGCTCGCCGTCGAACTCGCTCTCGAACTCGCCCACCACATCGGCCCGCGGGTACTGGCCAGGCCCTGATCGCGGTGAATGTCAGGTTGGATGTGGCCCGTGAGGCGGGCGCGCTGCCGCTCGCGAAGCACTGCCGCAGATCATGGCGCTGTTGAATCGCTAATCCGCAGCAGTGAAACTCGATCCGGGACAGCGGGTTGCGTTCGAACGGCGGTGGGCAACAGGTTCACCCGCAACTTGCCCCGATCGTGTTACGAATAGTGGGGTTCACTGAGAAATAATTCGGACCAGTCATCTGCGAATCCGGAGGTTAGCGATCGGCCAGTGGCTGGCAGCCTCCGCGAGCGAGACAGCGGACTCAGGAGGCGCCGGACACTCGGCAGAGATGTGACTCGACGCCGCGCGGCTGGGCCGTTGTGTGACCCAGCCGCTCACCGAGGAGGACGACATGGCGGAGCCCCTACTTCTGGACGAATTTCTGCCCACGTTCGACCACGTCGTCTCCGTCTCCCAGGTGCTCCGAGCCCCTCCCGAGAAGGTGTTCGAGGCCGCCACGAACCTGGACTTGTACCGGCTCCCGCTGGTGCATCTGCTGATCGCGGCCCGCGGCCTGCCCGCGCGGCTCGCCGATGCCCGTGCCCGGCGCCGCGGCGAGTCCGTGGCGGCGGAACCGCCGACGTTTCGGGTGCGGGACCTTCCAGCGCGCGGATGGATCCTGCTGGGTGAGTGGCCCGGCACCGAGCTGGTTCTCGGAACCGTCACCAAGCCGTGGCAGCCCCTCGGCGGTGAGCCCGAACGGCCGGTGACCGCGGACAGTTTCGCCGGTTTTGCCGAGCCCGGCTTCGCCAAACTTGCCGAGACCACCCGGGTGACTCCCTTTGGCGCCCAGGCGTGCATCCTCACCCTGGAGACCAGGGTGGTGTCGACCGACGAGGCCAGCCGGCGCCGGTTCCAGCGTTACTGGAGGGCAACCGGCCCGTTCATCGGGTTGATCCGGCCCGCCGTGATGCGTGCTCTGGACCGGCAGCTGGGGCGTTCGCCCTCGCCGAGCCCGGGGTGATCGGGTATCCGCTGCGGCGGAACCGCGGCTGCCTGCGGCCCTGGCCGAATTGAGGCACCCGCCTCATGCGCGGGCGCGGCCGCGGCGCGGACTATCCAGGTATGAACACATCGCTCACCCCCTTGGACGCCGCCGCGGCCGTCCTGCACGACCCGGTCCTGCCTGCCGGCGACGACGAACGATTCGTCGGGTTCGGTGTGATGGGCCTCCCGTTCACCAGCGGGCACTACCTTGCCTTGCGGCACTTTCCGGTGACGTCGTTTTCACCCGGCTACCGGTCGGTGTGGCACCGCGATCCGCAAGGCAGGTGGACGTTTTATGCGACGACGCCGGGTCCCCAGAGCTGCGCCCGCTACTTCAGCTCGGTGACCCGCAATGACGCGGTCCAGTGCGAGATCGACGTCGCGTGGGTCACGCCGTGGTCACTGGCCGTCGTGATTCCGGGATTGCTCGAGTGGCATATCGACATCGGCACCACCGTGGCGACGCGGCTGATGAGCACCGTCGGGGAGCGACTGCCGGCCGGAGTGTGGACCAACCGTGCGGCTCTGAGTGTGCTGGGCCAGGCTGCGGGGGCGCTGCTGCGGGCCGGGCAGGTCCGGCTCGCCGGGACCGCGCCGAACGGCCAGCGGTTCATGATTGCCCCCGCGCGGGTTTGGGCGGTGGCACAGTCGCGCGCCGTCTTGCGCGGCGTGGACCTCGGACCGGTGGGACCGCTGCGGCGTCAGCTGCGGCTCGCCGGTTTCCGGCCCCCGCAGCGGGGTCTGTTCGTCGTGGGCTCAGGGCATTTCGAAACGTTCGACCCGGGACGCCATGATGCGGTCAACGGCACCGTCCCGATCCGGTGACCAGTGCACAATGAGTCCATGACATCGCGGGCGTCGCAACCAGAACGTCCGAGACAGTCGGATGCGGAACTGCCGACCCGTGCGGAGCTGCTGGCGGCGTTGTCGGTCGCGATCGATCTCGGCTTGGGCCAGCCGGCCGAACACATGCTGCGGTCCGCGCTGATTGCGACCAGACTGGCCGATCGACTCGGGCTCAGCAGGCAGCAGCGGGATTCCACCTACTACGCGACCCTGATCATGTGGATCGGGTGCCACGCCGACTCGCATGAGTACGCACGGTGGTTCGGCGACGACATCGCCGTCCGCCACGACTCCTATCTGGTCGACTGGTCGGGGTTGCCGTATCTGCGTTTCCTGACCGGCAACGTGGGCCGCGGTCAGCCGCTGGTGCACCGGCTCAGCACCATGGCGACCCTCTTCATCAACGCGCGCGGCCACATATCCCAGTTGATCCACTCGCATTGCACATCTGCGGCTCTGCTGGCGGATCGAATCGGCCTGGATCCCACCGTGCAAGCCGCGGTAGCGTTCACGTTCGAACGCTACGACGGCGGAGGTTTGCCCACGGGTGTCTGCGGCGACGCCATCCCGATCCAGATGCGCGTCGCCCAGCTCGCCGACATGGTGGAGGTTCACCACCGCGCCTACGGTGTCGAGGGTGCCGTCGCCATGGCTCGCCGCAGGCGGGGCGGGCAATTCGATCCCGAGGTGGTCGACACGTTTGTCGACCATGCAGACGCGATCCTGGCCGGCCCGCCCACCGGTGATGCGTGGGCGGCGGCCCTGCGAGCCTCGCCAGATCACCAGCAGCCGCTGGACGACCAGTCCCTGGACGCGCTGCTCGTCGCACTGGGCGACTTCGTCGACTTGAAATGCCCATTCACGCTGGGACATTCGCGAACGGTGGCCCGGCTGGCGGGTGACGCCGCAATTGCCGCCGGGCTCGATGCGGACGCGGCGGTGCTGACCCGGCGTGCGGGCCACGTTCACGATCTGGGCCGCATCGGAGTTTCCAATCAGATCTGGTCCAAACAGGGTCCGCTGAGCGCGACGGAGTTCGAGCGAGTCCGGTTGCATCCGTACTTCACGGTGCGGATCCTCAACCAGGTTCCCGGGCTCCGGAAATTGGCCGAGGTCGCCGGCAATCACCACGAACGCATCGACGGCTCGGGATACCCGCGTGGGCTGGCCGAATCAGCGCTGAGCCTGCCGGACCGCGTTCTGGCAGCAGCGGTCAGCTACCAATGCGCTTGTGAGCCAAGGCCATATCGGGAACAGCTGACACCGGAGTCGGCAACCCGGCGGCTGCGGCGACAGGTGCAAGCCGGCGAGCTCGACGCCGTCGCCGTCGAGGCAGTGCTGCACGCCGCGGGACACCGTGCCGACCGGTCGAGTCTGCGCCCGCACGGGCTCACGCCCCGGGAGGTCGAAGTGCTCTGCCTGGTCGCCCGTGGCGCGTCGAACAAAGAGATCGCCGCGGCCCTGGTGATCAGCGAAAAAACCGCCCGCAACCACGTGGAGCGGACCTACGCCAAGATCGGGGTGACCAACCGCATCGGAGCCAGCATGTATGCGCTGCGGAATGGCCTAGTCAATAATGACTAGGGCCCCCTCAACGAACTTGAGGCAATAGACCTATAGGCGAAACCGCCTGTGCCGCGGACACTTAACCCATGAAGCGATCCCTGATCATCGGCTACGGCGCCGCCAGCTACCTGCTATTTGTGGTGGCTTTCTTGTATGCGATCGGTTTCGTCGGCAACTTCGTAATGCCACGCACCGTCGACCACGCGATCACCGCATCGATCGGCCAGGCCGTCGCGGTCAATGTGGTGCTGCTGGGTGTATTCGCCGTCCAGCACAGCGTGATGGCACGGCCGGCGTTCAAGCGGTGGTGGACGCGATTCGTGCCGCAGCCGATTGAGCGCAGCACCTACGTGTTGCTGTCGAGTGCCGTGCTGCTGTTGCTCTACTGGCAGTGGCGAACGATGCCCGCGGTCATCTGGGACGTGCGGCAGCCGGCCGCCCGGGTGGCGTTGTGGGCAGTGTTCTGGCTCGGGTGGGGGATCGTTTTCGCGTCGACGTTCATGATCAACCACTTCGACCTGGTTGGCCTTCGGCAGGTGTATTTGGCTTGGCGCGCAAAGCCATACACCGAGGTCGGCTTCCGCGCCCGGCTGCTCTACCGGGTGGTCCGTCACCCACTCATGCTCGGTTTCATCATCGCCTTCTGGGCGGCGCCCACCATGACAGCGGGCCATCTGCTTTTCTCGATCGCTACCACGGGCTACATCCTGATCGCGCTGCAGATGGAAGAGGGCGACCTGACGGCGGCGTTGGGTGACCGGTACCAGAGCTACCGACGCGCGGTGCCCATGTTGATTCCGCGGCATCGTCGGCTATCGACCAAAACGGCTGCCCAGCAGTAGCTTTGGCGCGGTATGACAACCATCCTGCCCGCCTCGGTTCTAGAGGCGCTGGTGCGGGTATTCCCGCGGGCCGCGGAAAAACGGTGCCGGGTCCAGGCCACCGGCCGCAGGGGATCGGCGGGGATGATTTCGCTGGCCTTCTCGAGCATGGCGACCCACTGGGCACCGAGCCACGGCACACCTCGATCCGGCATAGATCGGCACCGGCTAGGGCACGGTGGGCGGGTTTGGGGCTAGGTGGAGCGAGCGGAACTGGGGTGGTGAGCCACTCGAAGGGGCGGCATTGGCCGGGTGGCCGGGTTCGGTAAGTTCGGACGACTCGGTGTCGGTGTTGTGGTAGCGGGGCGATGAACGCGAACGCCATCCTTGTCGACTCCCTCGGTTAGACGGCCTGCATCCGGCGCCAAGATCTACGCCTTTTCGCTCATGCTTTTCACGTCGATATTTGATCAGCTGTGACAGGTTCTTGAATGTTGCGGTCGGGTGTGGCGGATCGCTGGGCGGCGCCGTCAACGAGAGGAGTGCACAGGCGGGATGGCAGCAGCAGAAGCCGGTGGCCGCGAGGACACGTGTTATGGGCTGGCTGATCCGGAGCGGTTTGTCGATTCGAGTTCCGCGGGGAGTTTTCGCCTCAACTCGCCGCCACGTTGCGAAGCGACTACGTGCGGAACGGATCAACCTTGGCCGGCGAAGGTCAGGGTCGCCGCGCGGCAGCGAAGGGTGATCGATTCTCCAGTGGACGTCACCGCCGTCAGGATTTCGGGAGGGCCGCGTTTCGGTTGGCGAAGGGCCTTGATCGATCACCTGAACGACAACGTGTTTGCGCGACACGGCACGAGCCCACGAGGATGAATGCGACGGTGGTGAGTCCATGCAACTGAAATCGATCTCATCAAATAGTAATGTCCAGATTGAAATTCAACGGGCTCTTGGCTGCCCAGCCGAAACCAGTTCAAATAGCCCTTCGCGGTCTAATAATTCAAATCAGGTCGAAGAAGCCGAGGTGAGCGCAAGCGATTTCGCACCGGCTTCATACGTCGCTGCTTCAGACCACGACGACGGTCGATCGACGTTCGGTACACAACGGTCGTATGCAGAGTACTTGCAGCTCGAGAAGCTGTTGTCTGCTCAGCGACTGATCTCTGATGATCCCACTGAGATGCTATTTATCGTCCAACATCAAACCGCGGAGCTGTGGATGAAATTGCTTCTCCATGAACTCAAACTAGCGACCACGGCAATCTGTGCCGACATGTTGCAAGAGGCCTCTCGAAAGCTGACTCGAGTAAAGCTGATCATTCAACAGCTCGTATATTCCTGGGATCTTATCTCAACGATAAGACCAATCGAGTTCTCGGCGATTCGAAAATCACTCGGTACGGCCTCAGGAATGCATTCGTACCTATTTTGCGCTATCCAGTATCGCCTTGGAAACAAGGACCCGAAAATAATGGAACAATATCAAGACGGCAGGGCGATACATCACGAAGTCGCAGACGCCTACGTAGCACCTTCGTTGTATGCTGGAGTTATCGATCTGCTGGCGCAAAGAGGCTTTACCATTTCTCCATCGGTCTTATCGCGCGATCAGAAATTACCAACCTGCTGCGACACATCAGTTGAGGCAGCGTGGTTAACCATCAACCAGAACCCGAACCACTACGGAGATCTATTCGATCTCGGAGAAACGCTGGTTGATATCGAAGATGCAATGCGGCAATGGTCCTTTCGTCATCTGACCACAGCCGAGCGCATTATTGGCCGCAAAAAGGGAACAGGAGGCACTTCAGGCGTCGCATACCTTCGCAAGAAACTCGATGTCGTGCTCTTTCCGGAGCTGTGGCACCTTCGAACTGCAATGTAGAACTTCCAGCATTACCGGGTTGATCTTTGGCGTCGCAACCAATCCCAAAATACTATTGGGAGCAGCAATACAATCCGACGATTCAGATTCCTGACGCCGCCGAGCATTATGCTCGGTGGGCCCGGTGGGCGGATCTGACTCGCGCCGCTCTGCCCCATGCGCGAGAGTTTAAATACGGGCGACACCCACGTGAGATGATGGACCTCTTTAGAGCGCCGTGTCCGCGTGGCGTCTTTATGTTCCTGCACGGCGGATATTGGCGGTCCTTCTCCAAGAACGAATTCTCCTGGGTCGCTGATGCGCTTGTCGCCAGTGGATTCTCTGTTGCGGTGCTCAATTATCCGCTATGCCCTCAAGTGAGCATCGAAGACATTTCGTGCAGTTGCCGACGAGCGGTCGTTTTTTTATGGCGGATTCTGGGTGACGCGGAACGAGCGAACTTTGTTATTTGCGGGCATTCTGCAGGTGCTTACCTCGTCGCTACGGCATTGACGACGGATTGGGCGTACCACGGGCTGCCGTCGGATCCCTTCCGAGGCGCGCTCGCAATATCAGGAATTTATGATCTCACGCCCATCGTCCACACCAGTATGAGTGCGGACATCAAATTGACGATGGAAAGCGCGCGGCTCTGGAGCATCGCTGTGCAACGACCGATGGTGACTGCACCGTTCTTACTGGCGGTTGGCGGCGACGAAACCGGCGAGTTTCATCGCCAGAGCATCAACCAGGCGGCCGCGTGGCGGCAGTTGACCCGTCCGCCATACGTCATCCCAGGTCGGAATCACTTTTCGGTGGTGGAGGATCTGCGGTGCCGCGAAACACGGCTATTCGAGCTCGCAGTTTCAATCCTCGACTAAAACCGTCAGGACGTACTGTTAGTATTTAGTTAAGGTAACTCTGAAAGTCAACAATTTCCTTTATCAATCTTCGGGCCAGTACCCCGACGCAAACATAAACAGCCCCCAGCTGAATGCCGCACCGTGGCGCTCTCCATTCCAGGGAAATTCGTACTCTTCGTGAGAGGGGAGAAGTTTGTCGAACAGGGTTCACTTGAGGCCATCCGTCAAGGGACCAAACTGTTTCGTGAACTCATCGATGTCCATGCTCCACGGGAGCAACTCGGTTGGCGAATCGACCCGGGATGAATCGCTCCTCGTGTGCCAGTACCGCGCCGACTCAAGCATTCCTTCTTCACTGGCGGTCGCGGTGAAGTCAAATCCAGGCCACACTACGCTGTTGTATCCCAGTGATTTCGAGGACAGGCCTCCCAGGCCCAGCAGCTGCTTCATGCTTTCGAAACGAGAGCCTTCGTCGCCAAGAGCTTCGGATACCCGCTCATGTATGCGTTGTGCGTCCGCTACGGAAAGCCCATGTTCGGCTAGCTTGTTTTCCAGCAGCTTCGCATTTTTGTTGACCATTCGTATCTTCATTGTCATGAGCAGGTGCACCTCGAAGTCGAGTATCTCAGAAACCAAAGATGTATTCATTGCTTATTCCTTCATTTGCCGAGGTAAGGCAAGAATTGGGTAAGGTAGCCCTTGAACACAGCAACCGAATCGTCAGGACGTACCGTTAGTGCTTCCCGAGACCTTTCTTCACCGGTATCGAGCTGGAGAGCTCGGCGTGTCGAGTTCAAACCGAAACTGTCACGACCGGGATGCCGGCGGTTAGCCAGCGTTTGCGAACTTCATTGACGTGATTGGTGGGGGCGGAAAGCAATAGGCCGAATGCCGCTGGCGGATCAGCTTCGTCACGGTAGTAATCCCGATAGAACGGTATTGACTTGGCAAACCAAGGAAAAATGTCGGGTTGTTCAACCAGCAGCAAGTGCGCATCGGTGATGTCAGTAAGGTACCCGGGAGCCGGTGGCTTACCCTCAGCTGTATTGATCATGTTGTCCAAGTCGCGCATAAAGTCATCGAATGCAGCCGCGTTGCGCCCGAACCACGGCGGGAAGTGCCACACTTCGGCGAAGGTGTTGAAGAGCGCATCGAGCGTTTTGACGTGCGATCCGTCGACTGTTCGGAGTTCGACACCGTCCGGAGGTGCCAAAGCCGATGCAGTCGCGGTGTGCACACCGACGCATGCCCCGTGGCCGGCGGCCCCTAAGACGAATTCGTCTAAATTCACAGTTCGTGTTCCTCGCTAACGAATCCGATGAAATGTGCCGTAATGGTCAGTGGTGTACCACGCGGATCCGTCACTTCCGGTGACTATTCGCTCACCGTCGCGGTCCTGGTCGGGCACCCTTGGGTTGACATGCCCTCACCCACCATGCCACCACCGAACTGCTGCACCGACAAACCGCCATGATGCCCAAACGCCGGGGCACCCGCGCCCACCGCATCGCCACCGAACGCCGCCACAACCGCGCCACCCGCCTAAACCAGCGCGCCGAGTCCGCCGAAAATCCCGGACCCGCCCCACCCGACGACGAACCCCCACCCTTCTGACGCGGGACTACCTCGAAGGCCGAGACTCAAGGACGCCATCGGCTATGAAATTGGCCGGTGGCACTTCTCTCTCGATGCCATTTCGTCGAGTATTGGCGGCATGGATGTCAAGGAAGTGCTGCTGCCGGGAGTCGGTCTGCGGTACGAGTTCACCAGCCATCAAGGTGAGCGGATCGGCATCATCGCCCGGCGCACCGGCGATTTCGACATCGTCCTGTATACCGCCGAGGACCCTGACGCATGCCGGCCGGTCTTCCGCCTCAACGGCGAAGAGGCCGACACCGTGGCCGCGATTCTCGGTGCACCGAGAATCGCCGAGCGGTTCACCGAGCTGACCCGCGAGGTGCCCGGGCTCGAGGCAGGTCACATCTCGGTCGAGCCCGAGAGTCCCTTCGTCGGCCGGCCGTTGGGCGACACCCGCGCCCGCACCCGCACCGGCGCCTCGATCGTTGCGATCGTCCGCGGCGACGATGTGGTCGCTTCGCCCGACCCCGCGGAAACGCTGCGGGCGCGCGACGTCCTGATTGTGATCGGCACCGAAGAGGGCATCATCGGAGTCCGGCAGATCGTCAACAAAGGCTGAGCCGGTGGATGTTTCGGAGGCGCTGCTATTCGAGCTCGGCGCCCTCTTGGTGATGCTTGCCCTGCTCGGCGCCCTTGCCCGTAGGTTCGCATTGTCGCCGATCCCGGTTTATCTGTTGGCTGGCCTGGCGCTGGGTAAGGGCGGCCTTCTGCCGGTGGCCGCCGCCGCTGACTTCGTTAGCACCGGCGCACCCATCGGCATTGTGTTGCTGCTGCTGACCTTGGGTCTGGAGTTCTCCGTGACCGAATTCGCCAGCAGCCTGCGCCATCATTTGCCGTCGGCGGCTGTCGACATCGTCCTCAACGCCACGCCCGGTGCGGTGACCGGCTGGCTGCTCGGGTTGGACGGCGTTGCCATCCTGGCGCTGGCCGGCGTTACCTACATCTCGTCGTCGGGTGTCATCGCGAGATTACTCGAAGACCTGCGCCGCCTGGGCAACCGCGAGACCCCGGCGGTGCTGTCGGTGCTGGTGCTCGAAGACTTCGCGATGGCCGGCTACCTGCCGATGTTCACGGTGCTGGCATTGCGCGGCAGCTGGCTGGACGCGCTCGGCGGGACGCTGGCCGCGATCGGCGCCCTTGTTGCGGCGTTCGCCGCGTCCTACTACTGGGGTCATCACGTCGGCCGCCTGGTGGCGCACCCCGACTCCGAGCAACTGCTGCTGCGGATCTTGGGCATCACCTTGCTGGTCGCGGCGCTGGCCGAGTCGTTGCACGCATCCGCCGCGGTCGGCGCGTTCCTGGTGGGCCTTACCCTGACCGGGGAAACGGCCGACCGGGCGCGCAGGGTCCTGGGTCCGCTGCGGGACCTGTTCGCCGCGATCTTCTTCCTGGCGATCGGATTATCGGTGAGCCCCAAGGAGCTGCTTCCGATGCTTCCGGTGGCCGTCGTCCTGGCCGCGGTGACCGCCGCAACCAAGGTACTGACCGGGATGTACGCCGCCCGCCGTGACGGAGTGGCACGGCGCGGTCAGTTGCGCGCGGGCACCGCGCTGATCGCTCGAGGCGAGTTCTCACTGATCATCATCGGATTGGTCGGCGCATCGATCCCCACGGTGGCGGCGTTGGCAACCTCCTACGTCTTCATCATGGCGATCGTGGGCCCGGTCGTGGCGCGTTACACCGGCGGGCCGCTGCCGAGCGCCGCCTGAGACGAAGGCCGTCAGCCGATGTGCAAGGCGACGACCAGCCAGCGCGGGCCGCCGCCGGCGCTCACCCGTTCCACACGACAGGCGATCGCATGGATCCGGTCTCCGCGGCTGTAGCTGCCGAACACCTCTGCCGCGGTTTCCGCGGACCCGACCGGTTGCAGTCGAACCCGGCGCAACACCGCGGTCCCGTGCTGACCGGCCACCGCGTCGCTGACCGACAGCACCGCGTGGACCAGGTTGGGCGCCAGCAGTGAACCCAGCTGTGCGGCGGGACGGCGGCGGTCGATGACTTCGAGCACCCGACGCAGTGCCGCGTCGGTGAACACGGCCGCCTGGCGCATGGGTGCCGGCATGCCCTCGTTGGTCGGATGCTCGCCGCGGGCCCGGCGGGGCGCCCGTAGACTGCGCGGGCGTAGGGGTGGGTGCGTTGATTGTCGGCACCGGGGGATGGTTCCCGTGGGCGGTTCGTACTCGACTACCGGGACAACGGCGAAAGTCGGACGATGAGGCGGTTCGACAATAGGACTGATGCTCAACGGGCTCTCTCCAGATCAACACAGGTCAAACGATGGCAATGAGAGGATGCGGACCGCGCGCCTGCTGGAGAGTGGCAGACAAACTGCCGGTCATCATTGCACACATCACGCCGGCGTGTACCCGCCCCGTAATGTGGCCCCCGTCGAGTGGGAACCGTGAGCCACATCGATCCAACCGCCAGATTGGGGACGAATTGACAAGGAGGACAGGGCCGTAAATGGTGACCCGGTTGTCCACGACGGACGCGTCTTTCTATCGGCTGGAGAACACCGCCACCCCCATGTACGTCGGGTCGCTGATGATCCTGCGCCGGCCGCGGGCCGGACTGAGCTACGAGACGCTGTTGGCCACCGTCGAGCAGCGGCTGCCGCAGATACCGCGCTACCGGCAGAAGGTACGCGAGGTGAAGATCGGCATGGCCCGCCCCGTGTGGATGGACGATCCCGAGTTCGACATCACCTATCACGTCAGGCGCTCGGCGTTGCCGTCGCCGGGCAGCGACGAGCAACTGCACGAGCTGATCGCGCGGCTGGCCGCCCGGCCGCTGGACAAGTCGCGGCCGCTATGGGAGATGTATCTCGTCGAGGGCCTGGAGAAGAATCGCATTGCCCTCTACACCAAGTCGCACCAGGCCCTGATCAACGGGGTGACGTCACTGGCCATCGGCCACGTCATCGCCGATCGGACGCGCCATCCACCGCCGTTCCCCGAAGACATCTGGATACCGGAGCGCGACCCCGGCCACACCCGGTTGGTGCTGGGCGCCATCGGTGACTGGCTTATCGGGCCGGGAGCGCAGCTGCAGGCCGTCGGTTCCGCGGTCGCTGGCGCGGTCACCAACTACGGCCAACTCGTCGACGCCGGTCGCCGGGTTCTCGATGTTGCGCGCACCGTGGCGCGCGGCACCGCACCCAATAGTCCGCTCAATGCCACCGTTTCGCGCAATCGACGATTCACGGTGGCGCGCGGGCGGCTCGAGGACTATCGGACGGTACGCGCCCGCTATGACTGCGACATCCACGACGTGGTTCTGGCCGTGATCGCCGGCGCGCTGGGCAACTGGCTGATGTCACGCGGTGAGACGGTGGCGCCGACGGCCACGGTGCGCGCGATGGCTCCGCTGGCGGCGTACGTCGATGACCAACTCGATTCGACTGGTCCCGGCCAGGCCATGAGCCAGGTGACTCCCTTCTTGATAGATCTGCCGGTAGGGGAGGGCAACCCCGTGGTGCGGCTGTCCCAGGTCGCGCACGCCACCGAATCGAACCCGACGGCAGCGAGCCTGGTAGACGCTCGGACCATCGTCACGCTTTCCGGCTTTGCGCCGCCCACCCTGCACGCGATGGGTGTCCGGGTCGCGACCAGCTATTCGGCGAGGTTGTTCAACCTGCTGATCACCAATGCCCCTGGGGCGCAATCGCAGATGTACGTCGCGGGCACCAAGTTGCTGGAGGCTTACGCGGTGCCGCCGCTGTTGCACAACCAGGCGCTGGCCATCAGCGTGACGTCCTACAACGGCATGCTGTATTTCGGGATCAATGCCGACCGCGACGCGATGAGCGACGTCGACCTATTGCCGGGCCTGCTCGGCCAATCGCTCGAGGAGTTGCTGGAAGCGTCTCGGTAATTATCCGAGTCGAAATGGCTAGTGGAGATACCATCCGTTGTTGTGAGCACTGCGATAACCAACGGCGCGCCGGCCAAGGCGGCGAAGCCGAAGAAGAAGTCAAACCCGCCGGCCAAGCGCAAGATTCCGGCCACTGTCTACCATGCCGAATTGTTCCGGCTACAAACGGAATTCGTGAAGCTACAAGAGTGGGTACGGCATTCCGGAGCGCGGCTGGTGGTCGTCTTCGAGGGCCGCGACGGTGCCGGCAAAGGTGGGACCATCAAGAGAATCACCGAATACCTCAATCCGCGCGTGGCCCGTATCGCGGCGTTGCCCTCGCCGACCGACAGGGAACGCGGACAGTGGTATTACCAGCGCTATATCGCACACTTGCCCGCCAAGGGCGAAATCGTGCTCTTCGACCGGTCGTGGTACAACCGCGCCGGCGTCGAAAAAGTCATGGGATTCTGTACGCCGCAAGAGCATGCGCTGTTCTTACGGCAAACGCCGATCTTCGAGCACATGTTGATCGACGACGGGATCTTGCTGCGCAAGTACTGGTTTTCGGTGTCCGACGAGGAGCAGTTGCGGCGCTTCAAGGCCCGCCGCAGCGACCCCGTCCGGCAATGGAAGCTCAGCCCGATGGACCTGGAATCGCTGTACCGGTGGGAGGATTACTCCCGCGCCAAGGACCAGATGATGGTGCACACCGACATCCCGACCAGCCCGTGGTATGTGGTGGAATCCGATATCAAAAAGCATGCGCGGCTGAACATGATGGCTCACCTGCTGTCCACCATCGACTACCGCGACGTGGAGAAGCCGAAGGTCAAGTTGCCCAAACATCCGTTGGTGAGCGGCAACTACCAGCGCCCGCCGCGTGAATTGTCCAACTATGTCGAAGACTATGCGGCGACGTTGATCGATGGTTAGCTCGGCGATCACGCGGACTCGGCGGCTCGGCCCATGATGCAGGTCTACGTCCCGGCCACCCTGGCCATGCTGCGGCAACTTGTCGCCGACGGTTCACTGTGGCCGGTCAACGGCACGGCGTTCGCGGTGACGCCGAAATTGCGGGAGTCATATGCCGAGGGCGACGACGACGAGCTTGCGGAGGTGGCGCTGCAGGAGGCCGCGCTGGCGTCGCTGCGGCTACTGGCCGACGACGGAGGCGAGGGTCTGCCGCCGCGCCGGGTGGTGATCGCCGCCGAAGTGGACGATGAAGCGGACGATGTCACGTTGCGCCCCGATCTCGACGACGCCGTCGTCAGACTGACGTCGCCGGTTGCGATGGATCGGGTGGTTGCCGCCTATGTCGACAACCCCGCCGCCGAACCGGCCGTCACTGCGGCGATAGCCGTGATCGACGCCGCCGATCTCGGCGACGAGGACGCCGACCTGGTTGTCGGTGACGCCCAGGACCACGATCTGGCGTGGTATGCCAACCAGGAGTTGCCGTTCCTGCTCGACTTGCTTTGACAGCGCATTGCCAGGTGTCAACCGGCCTCGGTCTCAGATTGATTGTGCTGTCGGGTAGTAGCATCACCTGCACCGTCCCACGCTCCGATGCCAGAGGAGTGGTCATGAGTACCGCCGCTGACCGTGCCCGTCAGCTCGATCTGGTTGCCCGGCTGAAGTCGGCCTATCCCGAGCTTCCTGACGCGCCCACTCCCGACCTGCTCGACCACGATCGCTTCTGGGCGTACATGAAGACCAACCACGACGTCGGCGGTGAGCCGGACGCGCCCATGACGTACGAGAACAAGCAGTACGAGTACTGGGAGCACATGACGTATGTGCTCTGCGAAGTGCTTGCGTGGCGCGGCATTTGGCTGTCGGAGGAGCGCCGGCGGATCGGCAACGTCGACGTGGGACGCGCGGTCTATCTGGGCTTCCCCTACTACGGTCGCTGGCTCTGGGCGGTGGCGCGGGTGCTGGTGGAAAAGCATCACATCAGCCTGGGCGAGCTCAGTGAACGAATGGCAGCGGTCAAGGCCCGCTATGCCGGCGGCCTCGACGGGAAGAAGCTTGCAGCACAACCGAATTCAGAAGGTGACGGCACCAGCGTTATCCGCAATGCGCACCACACCCACGCAGTCGGCAAAGGCGATCCGCAGGTGTACGCCGGTCAGGCCGGGCAGCCCAGGTTCCGCGTCGGCGACCCGGTGGTGGTACGTGAACTGCCCGCGTTGCTGTACACCCGCACCCCGGAATATGTACGGGGCGCCACGGGCGAAATCGCATCGGTCGCCTACGAAAGCCCGGCCCCCGAGGACGAGACGTGGGACCGGCCCGATGCGCGGCCGGAGTGGTTCTACATCGTGCGGTTCAACCTCTCCGAGCTATGGCACGGATACACCGGGACCGCCACCGACACCCTGCAGACGGAGCTTCCCGAGCGGTGGCTGACGGCGGCCCGAGGGTAGGAGTTACGAGATGACCGATCATGATCACGACCACGAGCGAGCGCTTGCCCCCACGGTCGACGAGATCACCGACTTCGAGGTTCTCGAGATCGCGTTGCGCGAATTGTGCATCGAGAAGGGCATTTTCACCGCCGAAGAGCATCGACACTTCACCGAGTTCGCCGAACAGATCAACCCCACACCGGCCTCGCACCTGGTGGCACGCGCGTGGCTCGATCCCGAGTTCAAGCAACTCGCACTCACCGATGCCATGGCCGCCAGCAAGGAGGTCGGCGTCGACTGGCTGGAACCCACCGGCTTCGGTACGCCGAGCGACTTCACCGCGTTCCAGATTCTCGAGGACACACCGACGCTGCATCACGTGATCGTCTGCGCATTGTGCTCGTGTTATCCGCGGCCGATTCTCGGGAACTCTCCGGAGTGGTACCGCACCCCGAACTATCGCCGGCGGATGGTCCGCTGGCCACGTCAGGTGCTAGCGGAATTCGGGCTCTATCTGCCCGACGACGTCGCTATCCGGGTAGAGGACTCCAACCAGAAGCACCGCTTCATGGTCATGCCCATGCGCCCGGAGGGAACCGAGGGCTGGGACGAGGATCAGCTGGCCGAGATCGTCACCCGCGACTGTGTGATCGGTGTGGCACTGCCCAAGCCAGGTGTCACGAGCAACGTCATCACCGCCACCAGGGCCGCGATACATCCAGCCGAGTGACGGGCAGAAGATACAGAAGATGAGGCCACAGGATCCGATCCAGCAGCGCACCATCGCGCCGTTGCAGCAGATCGTGGAGCGCAACCAGGTCTGGTCGCGGATGGCCGAAAAGTACGGTGTGAGCAATCCCGTGCCGCCGTGGAAGTCCAGCCTGGACGGCCTGTGCGACGCCCTCGACCGCGCTTCCTGCACCGCGGACATCCCTGATTTCAAGCAGCGACGCGATGAGGAAGACATCCTCTCGGAGAGCCGGTATTCCAGCCTGCCCTATCCGGAGAACCAGCTGGTGTCACTGGCCCATTCACTGGTTGCTCGTGGGGTCATCGGGCAAGCAGAGCTGGCACAACGGCTGTCCGACATCCGAAAGCGCCTGGAAGCCTGACCGGCTCCCGGTCACCGGGTAACACCGGCCGTCCCGCTTGCATCCTGACCGTCCTGTGACGCAACTTGCACATTCCGGCCTAGCTACGCAACCGTAAGTTACGGTACCGTAGCCTTATGACGTGGGCCTGAGCTTGCCCGCTACCCAGGCGGAAGCCAATGGCCGCGCCGCAATCAGGAGCTTCGCATGAGTAAGAAACACGCGGTGATCAACGCCAAAGTCGCCGACACCAGACGGCCGACCGTCGCCGGCGCAGAGCGGCATCCGGGCTGGCACGCGCTGCGCAAGATTGCGGAGCGGATCACGACACCGCTGTTGCCCGACGACTACTTGCAGCTGGCCAATCCGCTGTGGTCGGCGCGCGAATTGCGGGGCCGTATCCTCGAAGTCCGCCGCGAGACCGAAGACTCGGCCACCCTGGTCATCAAGCCGGGCTGGGGCTTCAGTTTCGACTACCAACCGGGCCAGTACATCGGGATCGGCCTCTTGGTCGACGGGCGCTGGCGCTGGCGTTCGTATTCGCTGACGTCGAGCCCAATCGGGACGTCTGGATCCGCGCGCACCATCACCATCACCGTGAAGGCGATGCCCGAAGGCTTCCTGTCCACCCACCTGGTGGCCGGTGTCGAACCGGGGACCGTCGTGCGACTGGCCGCCCCCCGGGGAAACTTCGTGCTGCCCGATCCGGCGCCGCCGTCGATGCTGTTTCTGACCGCCGGGTCCGGAATCACCCCGGTGATGTCGATGCTGCGAACATTGTTGCGCCGCAACCAGATCACCGATATCGCGCATCTGCATTCGGCGCCCACCGAAGCTGACGTGATGTTTGCCGCCGAGCTGGCCGCGCTGAGCGATGATCATCCCGGTTATCGGCTGACGGTGCGCACGACCCGCACCGAGGGAAGACTGGATCTCACCCGGCTCGATGAGCAGGTGCCCGACTGGCGCGACCGGCACACCTGGGCGTGCGGTCCTTCCGCCATGCTCAACCAGGCCGAGAAAATCTGGGCCGCAGCCGGTATTAGCGACCGGCTGCACCTGGAGCGGTTCGCGATGTCCAAGGCGGCACCCGCCGGCGCGGGTGGCACGGTCACGTTCGCCCGTAGTGGCAAGTCCGCGGCGGCGGATGCCGCGACATCGGTGATGGATGCGGGCGAGGGTACCGGTGTGCAGATGCCTTTCGGCTGCCGCATGGGCATCTGTCAATCATGTGTGGTCGACCTGGTAGCGGGCCACGTGCGTGACCTGCGGACCGGTCAGGAACATGACCCCGGCACCCGGATCCAGACCTGTGTGTCGGCCGCCTCGGGTGACTGTGTGGTCGACATCTAAAGCTACCCGCTGGTAACTTACGGATACGTAGCCTACGATGGCGTAGGTACGTAATCGATTCAAGGAAACGTACGACGTAGGGAGAAGACAATGGCGATAACCGACGTCGACGTATTCGCGCATCTCACGGACGCCGACATTGAAAACCTTGCGGTTGAGCTCGATGCCATCCGCCAGGACATCGAAGATTCTCGTGGCGAGCGCGATGCCCGCTACATCCGCCGCACCATTGCCGCCCAGCGTGCGTTGGAGGTCAGTGGCCGGCTGATGCTGGCTGCCGGCTCGCGGCGCAGCGCATGGTGGGCCGGGGCGGCGACCCTGGGCGTGGCCAAGATCATCGAGAACATGGAGATCGGCCAAAACGTGATGCACGGCCAGTGGGACTGGATGAACGACCCGGAGATTCACTCCTCGACCTGGGAGTGGGACATGAGCGGGTCGTCCAAGCACTGGCGTTACACCCACAACTTCGTGCACCACAAGTACACCAACATCCTGGGCATGGACGACGACGTCGGCTACGGCATGCTGCGCGTCACCCGGGATCAGCGGTGGAAGAAGTACAACATCTTCAACCTGGTGTGGAACACCATCCTGGCGATTGGCTTCGAGTGGGGAGTTGCGTTGCAGCACTTGGAGATCGGCAAGATCTTCAAGGGCCGGGCGGATCGCGACGCCGCCAAGATCCGGCTGCGCGAGTTCACCGGCAAGGCCGGCCGCCAGCTGTTCAAGGACTACGTCGCGTTCCCGGCGCTGACCTCGTTGTCACCCGGCGCGACCTACAGGTCCACCTTGACCGCCAACGCAGTGGCCAACGTGATCCGCAACGTGTGGTCCAACGCCGTGATCTTCTGCGGGCATTTTCCCGACGGCGCTGAGAAGTTCACCAAGACGGACATGATCGGCGAGACGAAGGGCCAGTGGTACCTGCGCCAGATGCTGGGCAGTGCCAACTTCGAGGCCGGGCCCGCATTGCGGTTCATGAGCGGCAACCTATGCCACCAGATCGAGCACCACTTATATCCCGACCTGCCGAGCAACCGCCTCGCCGAGATGTCGGTGCGGGTGCGCGAGGTGTGCGACAAGTACGACTTGCCTTACACCACAGGCCCGTTCCTGGTGCAGTACGCCAAGACGTGGCGCACGCTGGCCAAGCTGTCGCTGCCGAACAAGTACCTGCGCGACAATGCCGACGACGCGCCGGAAACGCGCAGCGAGCGGATGTTCGCCGAACTGCAACCGGGCTTCGCCGGCATTGATCCGGCGACCGGACGCCGCCGCGGCTTGCGGACCGCGATTGCCGCGGTACGTGGTTGGCGGCGCGCCAGGCGTACCGAGATGGGTCCGGCCACAGACGATCTGGCGGCTTAAAGGTCCGTCGCCCAGCGTGAAATCACTGCGAGATTTTGGCCTTCTTTTCGCAGCGAGAACACGCTCGGCGCCTGCCACCACCGCTCGATGATCGTCGCGTTGGCCATGCCGCCGCCCTGGCAGTCTGCAGCCCGTAGCGCCCGCCGCGCTGGTGCAGCGCGTTGACCGGCTTGGTATCCGGCTGGTCAGGTCTCCCTGAGTACCGCGAGCAGTCGGCGGGCGGCGGCGACCCGCCGCGCGGCGGGCCCGGACAAGCTGTCCAGTGCGCATTCGGGATCGGCGGGTGGCCCCATATGCCCACAGCCGCGCGGGCAGTCGTGAATCGCCTCGGCCAGGTCGGCGAACGCCAACAGTACATCGTCGGACCGGATGTGGGCCAACCCGAACGAACGGATCCCCGGAGTGTCGATCACCCAGCCGGCACCTTCGCTGCCGGTTTGCAGCGGCAATGCCACCGACTGTGTCGAGGTGTGCCGCCCTTTGCCGATGTCGGTGACCGCCCCGACTGCCCGATCAGCTTCCGGCACAAGGCGATTGACCAGCGTTGACTTGCCGACGCCGGAATGTCCGAGCAGCACGGTGATCTTGCCGTCGAGCAGGCCGGCCACCGCGAGCAGGGGATCGTCGCGGCCCGCGACGACCACGGTGAGGTCCAGGTCGGCGAACTGTTCGGCGAACGGTTCGGGTGGGGCCAGGTCGGTCTTGGTCAGGCACAGTATGGGCGCCAGCCCGCCCGCGTACGCGGCGATCAGTGCCCGGTCCACCAGCCCGGTGCGCGGCGGGGGATCGGCCAGCGCGACCACGATCAGCAGTTGATCGGCGTTGGCGACCACCACTCGTTCGGTGGGGTCGGTGTCATCGGCGGTGCGGCGCAACACCGTTCGTCGCGGACACCGGCGGACGATGCGGGCCAGCGTGTCCGGCCGGCCGGACAGGTCGCCCACCACATCGACGTCGTCTCCGACGACGATGGGCGTGCGTCCCAGCTCGCGTGCCCGCATTGCGGTGATGCGACGATCCGGGTCCCCGCCCAGCACACAACCCCACCGACCGCGGTCGACGCTGACCACCATGGCGGCCTCGGCGTCGGCGTGTTCGGGGCGGGTTTTGGTCCGCGGCCGCGAACCGCGGCCGGAGCGGACCTTGACGTGGGATTCGTCGTAGTCGCCGGGTCTCAAGCGCCGGGCTCCGCGACCATCTCGGCCCATAGCCGCGGAAACTCCGGCAGCGTCTTGGTGGTAGCGCCGATGTCGTCCACCTCGACTCCGGCGACCCGCAGTCCGATGATCGCGCCGGCCATCGCCATCCGATGATCCGCATACGCGCGCCACAGGCCGCGCCGCAACGGGGTCGCGGTGATCACCAGGCCGTCCGATGTTTCCCGGCAGTCACCGCCCAGGCGGTTGATCTCGGTGCTCAGCGCGGCCAGCCGGTCGGTCTCGTGGCCGCGCAGGTGGGCGATGCCGGTCAGCCGCGACACCGATCCCGGGGTGGCAAGCGCCGCCAGTGCGGCTACCGAGGGCGTGAGCTCACCGACATCGCGCAGGTCGACGTCGAACCCGTGGTACGCGGCCGGCCCTCGCACTTGTAACATTGAATCTGTATGTGAGACAACGGCATTCAGTTGTCGCAGGATACGCAGGATGTGGTCGGCGGGCTGGACGCTGTCGGCCGGCCAGCCGGTGACACCCACCGTGCCGCCGCTGACCACGGCCGCCGCCAGGAACGCGACCGCGTTGGTGAGATCAGGTTCGACATCCCACCGGCGCGCTTTGACCGCGCCGGGCGCGACCCGCCAACGATTCGGAACTGAGTCGTCGACGTCGACGCCGGCCTGGCGCAGCATCGCCACCGTCATCGCGATGTGCGGCGCCGACGGCAGCGCCGCACCGGTGTGCTGCACGGTCAGTCCCTCGGTGAACGACGCCGCGGACAGCAGCAGGCCCGACACGAATTGCGACGACGCCGATGCGTCGATGGCCACCGTGCCGCCGGCGACCGATCCGGTGCCCTGGACGCGGAACGGCAGACCCGCACCGTCGACCTGGACGCCCAGACCGCGCAGCGCATCCAGCAGCGGTGCGATGGGCCGGGCCCGCGCCTGCTCGTCGCCGTCGAACGTGACCACGGCTGCGCTCAGCGCCGCCAGCGGCGGCACGAAACGCAACACCGTGCCGGCCAGGCCGCAATCCACTCGGGCGTCGGGACCGGGGTCCAGCCGGCCGCTGACCGTCAGTTCGGAGCCCGTCCCGTCGACGCGCAGGCCCAGAGTTCGCAGCGCGGCGATCATCAGATCGGTATCCCGGCTGCGCAGCGCGCCGCTGATGGTCGAGGGGCCGTGGTCTTGCGCGGCCGCCAGCGCGGCCAGCACCAGGGTCCGGTTGGTCTGGGATTTCGAGCCCGGAACGATCACCGTCGCGTGCACCGGTGTCGGCGCGGACGGGGCACGCCACGCCTTCAGGGGCTTGGTGCTGCTCACGGCTACATCCTGCCGTGTCGGCGGTTGTCGTGGGTACCAGGCACCATGGGACTCATGTGCGGACGATTCGCGGTCACCACCGATCCCGCCCGGCTGGCCGAGAAAATCAAGGCGATCGACGAAGCCACCGGCACCGGGTCCACGGCCGAGGCGCCCAACTACAACGTGGCGCCGACCAACACCATCGTGACGGTGGTGTCGCGCCACAGTGCGCCGGACGACCAGCCATCGCGCCGGGTACGGCTCATGCGCTGGGGCCTGATCCCGCCGTGGGCCAAGCCCGCGCCGGACGGCGCGCCCGACTCCAAGGGTCCGTTGCTGATCAACGCCCGTGCCGACAAGGTCGCCACGTCCCCCGCGTTCCGGAATTCGGCGCAGCGCAAACGCTGCCTGGTGCCTATGGACGGATGGTACGAATGGCGCGCCAATCCCGATGCCGCGCCGGGGCGTAAGACCGCCAAGACACCGTTCTTTGCGCACCGCCGCGACGGTGACCTGGTGTGCATGGCGGGGCTCTGGTCGGTATGGAAGCCGGGCAACGCTGCTGCGCCGCTGCTGAGTTGCGCCATCATCACCACCGACGCCGTGGGGCAGATGGCCGAGATCCATGACCGGATGCCGCTGATGTTGGCCGAAGCCGACTGGGATGCCTGGCTGAATCCGGACGCACCGCTGGATCCGGAGTTACTGGCCCGTCCGCCGGACGTGCATGACATCGAGCTGCGCCAGGTGTCGACCTTGGTCAACAGTGTGCGCAACAACGGGCCGGAACTGCTGGAGTCCGTCGAGCGGCAGTCGGAGCAGATGAAGCTGCTGTAGTGCCAGTTATGAACCCCGCGTCGCGCGGGGAGTCTGGCGGAGCTCAAACCTGAGGTCAATGTTGTCTGCCGAAGACAACGTTCGGCTCATTTTTGTCGGATGACGACGGAACTGGGCAGCCGACCGCGAGCCTAGCATGCATGTGTGACTGGTTCGTACACCTACACATTCGACGACATCCGGAACCGTCCGGTCGCGGTGATCGGGTCCGGCACCCTGGGTCGCCGCATCGCATTGATGTTCGCCAGCCGCGGCGGCACGGTACGAATGTACGCCAGGCGCGCCGAACAGCACGCCGAAGCGACGCAGTACGTGGCGGAAACACTGCCGAAGCTGTTGCAGGACAGAGGTTTTGGTGAAATCGGCGTGGCGGTGGGCACGAGTTCGCTCGAAGAGGCGCTGGACGGCGCCTGGTTAGCCGTCGAGTCCGTCCCCGAGAGGCTGGAGATCAAGATTCCGCTGTGGGGCCAGATCGACCAAGCGGCACTGCCGGACACCATCTTCGCGACCAACTCTTCGTCGTTCCCGTCACGGCTGATGGCCGAAAATGTCAGAGACAAAACACGTTTGTGCAACACGCATTTTTACATGCCACCACAGTTCAACGCACTCGACCTGATGTCGGACGGGGAGACCGACCGCGGCCTGCTCGACACCCTGCTGATCGTCCTGCCCGAGTTCGGTGTCCATCCTTTCGAGGCACGGCGCGAATGCACCGGCTTCATCTTCAATCGCGTCTGGGCCGCAATCAAACGCGAGTCACTGGCCGTCGTCGCCGAAGGCGTGGCCCGCCCGGAGGATGTCGACGGGATGTTCAAGGTCAACTGGCGGGTACCGGCCGGGCCGTTCCACATGATGGACCTGGTTGGCCTCGACGTGGTCCTCGACATCGAAAACCACTACGTCGAAGAGTTTCCGCACTTGCCCAAGCAGGCTCGGGACTTGTTGCGGGAATACGTCGATGCCGGCAAGCTCGGCGTCAAATCGGGCCAGGGCTTCTACAAGTACACCTAGCGCGTTGTTGGCATGGCGATCGATGTGCCGGGGTACGGGGTCCATCGCCCACGCGGACGCCGACGAAGGGGGCTCCGCACCTGCCCGCGAGCAGGCGCAGAATCGCACCATTCCATGGGGACTTGGGCGATTCTCTGTCTGCTCGCCCGGCAGCGCTCCCAGCAGTGGCGTTACGCTCGCCGAGCCAGCTGGGCGAGCGCAAGCGTGGCAGCGTTGGCGCCGCACATTCCATGCGCACCGGGTCCCGGCGGGGTGGCCGCCGAGCAAATGTACATCCCGGGTACACCAATGGTGTAGGGCGACAGCGTGGTTCGCGGCCCGAATACCAGCTGGCGGATGTCCTTGGCGCCGGTCATGATGTCACCGCCGACATAATTGGCGTTGTAGGAAGACATTTGCACTGTGGTGCGGGCGGCAAGTCCGACAATGCGTTCCCGGAACCCGGGGGCGAACCGCTCGATCTGGGCGATGATTGCCTCGGTCGCGTCGCCGGTGTAGCCGTTCGGGACATGCGCGTAGCTCCACACCGGGTGGACGTTACCCACCGAACGTTGCGGATCGGCCAGGTACTGCTGACCAACCAGCACGAACGGCCGCTGGGGCATACGTCCGGCATGGATGTCTCGCTCGGTCGCGGCAAGTTCGGAGTAGCTGCCGGCCAGGTGCACCGTGCCGGCCCGGTGGGCATCCGGGCTCGCCCAGGGCACCCCGCCCTCGACCGCGAAATCGACCTTGAACGCGCCCGGACCACGCCGAAACCTGGTGAAGGCGCGGCAAACTCGGCGCGGAAGACGGTCACCCAGGATCGCGGCGACCACGCTCGGCGCCAGATCGAACATCGTGACGTCCGTCGGTGGCAGCTGCGACGCCGTCGCGACCCGGACACCGGTCTCGATCTTGCCGCCCAGGTCGCCCAGCAGCGCCACCATTGCGTTGGTGATCGATTGCGATCCACCCTCGGCCACCGCCCAGCCGTGCCGGTGGCCGGCCGCGATGATGCCCATCCCGATCGCGGAGGTCATCGGGTAGTGCAGCGGCCGAAAGGCATGGGCCGCAACGCCTCCGAACAACGCCCGCCCCTCCTCGGTGCGAAACACGCGGGCCAATGCGGACCCGGGAAGCACGGTGGGTGCGCCGAACCGGGCCAGCATCAGTGGATGGCGCGGGAACCGCAGCAATGGCCGCATGATGTCCTCACTCAGGGCGTCGAACCGGGCGGCCGGGTAGCCGAAGGCGAGCCGCCACCGCGATCCGTCGCGACCCAGCCCCGCCGCGGTCTGCTCCACCGAGCGGTACAACACGCCGGCGCTACCGCCGTCGAGCGGGTGCACACAATCAATCTCCGGCCAGCGCCACGATAGGCCGTAGCGTTGCAGATCGACGCGGCTCAGGAACTCCGAGCCGACGGCCATCGGGTGGATGGCCGAGCAGTGGTCGTGCAGCAGCCCGGGGACTATCGCTTCGCTGCTGCGCGCACCACCACCGACTTCATCGGCAGCCTCGAGCACGGTGACCTGCACGCCCGCGGTGGCCAAAGCGATGGCCGCGGCGAGTCCGTTGGGCCCGCCGCCCACCACCAGCGCGGTGCTCATGCCGCTGCGCTGAGCTGGTTGCCGTGCGATGACCAGCTCACCTGAGTCGGGATGGGGCCGTTCGGCAGCCAGGGCTGCTCGGAGACCGCGTCGGCCACCTTCCAGGTGCCGCGCTCGATGACCCCGAGTGCGGCGTCGATCAGCTTGTAGTGCTGAACCCCGCTGCCGAATGCCTCCGACTCCACCCAGGCGATGACGCACTCGCCCGGCTCGAATTCGGCTTGACGCTGTACGGCCCGGATCAAGTCTTCATTGTGCAGGTGACCGTCGCCGAAGTTGAACCCGGTTAAGGAGTTGCACAAGAACTCGCCTTCCCGGACGGTGCGCGCGTCGACGTCCGGCAGGTGCTTCAACAGCAGCGAGAACAGGCCGCGGCCCTGACTGTGCATGGCGCGCCACGCGATCGTCTTCTGCGCGGTGACTTCCGCCCACTGCGGTTCGTAGCCGAACGCGACGAACTGGTCGACCTGGTTGCGCGCCGACCGGGTGATCCGGTCCAGCTTCGCCTCGGTGCCCGGCGCGAACGCCCACACCGCAGCGGCCCAGTTGCCGGCATACTGCCGCAGCGACGGCAGGAAGGAGACCTTGTCCGGCCGCAGGTTTCCCAGCACCGGGAAGAACAGCAGACCCGCGACCAGCACGACCGCGAGCCATGGCGATGACATGTCGGTGACGTAATAGCCGTTCCAGGCCGGGAATCCCAGGAACAAAAACACTGTCGCGTAAGCGAATACGACGTTCCACTCCAGCGGAACGGCCAGCGGGAAGGTCGAGATGATGAACACGTGGAACCCCACCATGAACAGCGCCGCGACCAGGGTCAGCCACTTGTTCGTGGAGAAGAACAGGACCAGTGGGGCGACGATCTCGACGAAGGTGCCGTTGACGTGCGCCATGAAATGAGCCACCCGCGACGGCAGCAGATCGCGAGGGAAGTCACGGTAGTGCGCCCGCTTGAGCCGCTTGAACGGGATGAAGGGGCTGTTGCTGACCATCGGCGGAATGACGTTGGAGAAGTGCTTGCCAAACTTCGAGAAGCCGGCGCCCACCCAGACCACCACGATCAGCATCTTCAGCGCGATGATCATGTCGGTGAAACTCGAGAACGGAAAAACACTGAAGAAGACCAGCGCCGGGAAGTACTGCTCACCGCGGGCCGCCAGGAAGATGGTCTTGTCCCGCAGACCGATCAGCACCAGCAGCACGATCGGCCCGGCCAGCAGCCCAGGGCTGACCAGCCCGGAAGTATTGTGCGGCACAGTCTTTGAGAGCGAGTCGCTGTGCACGCCCGGTGATAGCAATGCGATGGCCAAGCTGACCAACAGTGCCAGGTAGAGCCCGACGTCGAACCAGGTGCGTCGGTCACCGGTGGTGAACGGCACCCACTTCCACGGCCGCAGCCGGATGGTGCCCGGTCGGGCCCAGAACAGGATGCCGCCGGTCATCGGCTTGATCTTGCCGGCCAGCGGACCCCACGAGCCGGCCACACCAATGGCCTCCAGCAGCACGGTCCACAGGATGACCTTCTGGTAGACGATGGGCTGGTTCCACCATTCGCTGACGTGCCAGAAGGCCGGCAGTCCCGACGTCGCCGTGGCCACCGTGATGCCACCGATCGCGAAGAACACCACCAGCTTCGCAACGTAGATAAGGTGCACCATCCGCGGTGCGCCGAAACCGTTTTCGGCCCAATCGGCGGCGAGGATCCGCATTCGCTCCATCAACGGTTTGCGCAGGAACGCATCCGGATCGAGTGCGGGGAGAGCCGGTCTTGTGAATCCCATTGTGTTCGCTCCTTGGGTTGCGATGAATTTCGACAACGTTAGGAATCGCCTTGAGACCTGACACCGTCGCGAATCGACAAAACCGGGTACCGGCCTTATCGCCAGAAAACAACTGCGGCGGCTAACGTCAACCAGGTGGAGGAGATGGGTCCCGGCAGCGACGTCGAGGTGAGCCGCTACGTGGCCGAGGTCGCCGGCCGACTGCAGCGTCGGTTGGCCGACGTGACGTCGGAGATCCATGGTGCCCTCGAGGGGCAGATCCCGGATCTGCGCCGCGACGCGCGGATCATGGAGCTGCTCGGGGCCAGCATCGAGGGCAACGTGGACACGATGCTGCACGCGTTGCAGTACGACATCGCGGTCGAGCGGGTCGAGGCGCCCACCGCGGCGCTGGAATACGCGCGCCGGCTGGCGCAACACGGGGTGCCCGTCCACGCGTTGGTACGCGCCTATCGGTTAGGTCAGCGCAGGATGAACGAGCTGATTTTCGCCGAAATTCGCGCCACCGAGATCCCGGACTCGATGCGGGTTGCGGTGATCGAGGCGATGAACGCCGCGATCTTCGCATACATCGACTGGATGTCGCAGCAAGTCGTCGCGGTTTACGAAGACGAGCGCGAACGATGGCTGGAAAACCAGAACGCCCTGCGGGGCGTGCGGGTGCGCGAACTGCTGGGCGCGACCAAGAGCTTCGATGTCGACGCGGCAACCGCCGCGATTCGCTATCCGTTGCGGTGGCACCACGTCGGGCTGATTATGTGGTCCGGGGACCAAGGTTTCGATGTCGATGAACTTCCCCGGCTGCAACGGTTTCTTCGCGGGCTGGGTGAATCCGTCGGCGCGGACGCCAGCCCCCTCTTCGTGGCCGCCGACCGTAGTTGCGGATGGGCCTGGCTGCCTTTTCGGGCCGCCGTCGCGGATGCGGTTTCGCAGGTCAGGCAGTTCGCGCTGTCTTGGCCGAATTCACCAAATGTGGCCATAGGAAACATGTCCGGCGGCGTCGAGGGCTTCCGCCGCACCCACCGGGAAGCGAGCGAGGCCCACGGCGTCGCGATCGCCGGCGATCGCCGCGCGGCGACGGTGGTAGCTGCCGGCGACCCGGGGCTGTCCGTCGTGGCGCGTCTCGGTGGCGATGTGGCTGGCACCCGCGACTGGGTAGCCCGGGTGCTCAAAGACCTGGCGAGGGACGACGAGAACGACGAGCGCCTGCGGGAGACGCTGCGGGTGTTCCTGGGTTGCGGCGCCAGCTACAAGGCCGCCGCCGCGGAACTCAACATGCACTTCAACACGGTGAAGTATCGAGTCGGCCGCGCCATTGCCCGGCGGGGCCGGGACATCGGCAGCGACCGGCTCGACGTAGAACTCGCATTGCTCGCCTGTCACTGGTATGGCGCCGCGGTGCTGCAGCCGAAATAGCCCAGCCGGCCGGCTTACTCGGCGGCCGGGCTCGTGAAGGCGTGCACAGCGGTGATGATTGCCGGGAGGAGCAGCGGGAACAGGATGAGAACAAGCATTCCGGCGATGGTTAAGTACTGCATGATCGGATCACATTTCTTTCTGTAGTGAAGGTGAACGACGTTGTGTCACTGCGCAACTGGGATCAGCGAGCGCTGACCCGAAAACATACTGACTGCGCCCGGGCGGATGAATGTCGTCAACCGACGAAGTTGCCAGCCGGTTTTGTCTTCCGGCAACAAGGCCAGTGCGGAGGGTGCGCTGTCAGGGCAGTCGTCGCTGGACCTCGAGGGCCAGACACAACTCGGCGAGATCCGTTGGGCGCGAAAGTAACCGGTCGGTCAGCTCCTCGATGCGGCGCAGCCGGTGCCGCACGGTGTTGGGATGGCAGAAGATCGTCGCGGCGGCCTGGTTGGCAGAGCCGCCCGCGTGTAGCCAAGCCTGCAAAGTGTCGAGCAGCACCGAGCGCTCCTCGGCCGGCAGTGCATCCAGCCGGCCGAGCACCGACGACCTGACCTTCGACATGACTTCCGGGGCGCTGACCGCCGCGACCGCGAGCGGGGCGTCGTCGAAGACGGCAACGAGCGAGTCGCCCGACGGCTTTCCGGTGACCGCCAGCCGGGCGCAGCGCAACGCGTCGCTGGTTTCGGCGAGTTCGTGATACGGCTGGCTGATCCCGACGCGCGCGGTGGCGGACTGCCGCAGCACCTCGACAAGTACACCGAGGGTCTCGACCGAATCCCGGCCCCGCAGATGGACGATGCCGACCTGTAATTCCGGCAACAGCCGCCACGCCGAGCGGATGTCGCGGGCCGAGAGCTTGTTTTCGATGGCGGGCAACCCCAACTTGCCGATCGCCGGCAGCTCCGCCGCCACGACCACGTACGGCCCCGAAGTGGGCAACCGCAGCAGATCGGCCGCCTCCCAGAGGCTATGACCGTCGGTGATCCGCCGCGACAGCAGCGCTTCAACCAGCGCCGAGCGCTCTTCCTCCAGCTCGAGGATCTGGGTGGTCAGCTGTTGGCGGTAAGCGCTGGCCATCGCTTGCGTGAAGGTGTCCTGCGCGAGGAACACCCGCGCGGTGGCATCCAGGATCGACTCGGTTGGCATGCCCGCGGCTCGCCCGGCGGCCAGGGTCTGCTCCCACATGAATCGGAAACCGATTCGATAGGCGGTCATCACCGCAGGCAGCGGCACCCCGGCCAGAGCGCGGATGGTGCCGGTGCGCTCCGCGGGTGAGACGTCCGCATCGGCGTCGCCGGCGAGTGAGTCGAAGATGAACGTGAGGTTGGCCACGCAGCTTTGGCGTACTTCGTCCTTGCTGACCACGGTGCCGTCACGATATGCGTCGATCTCGCGGCACAGCAGATCCGCCATCGCCTCGCCCAGCTGCGGCGCGCGCGTCAGCATGAGCTTGCCGAGTTCGATGATGTGCGGATCGGGTGTGGCGCCATGTCTGACGCCGGCTGGATGTGTCGCCGCGCTCATCCTGTGAACTTTATGCCCCAACCGGTTGCGGATGTGCGCCGTCACAGCGAACTGCCCCGACTGTTGTGCGAGCGGACATTGTGACCCGAAGTCCCCGGAGTGACCATGGAAACAACCACCCTAAGCACCTTCGGAGGCACCTGATGGTAACGCTGAGCGCCAACCTCGTCGCATCGAAAGATCGCCACCCCCAACGTATTGCGTTGCGATGTGACGATCTGCAGGTCACCTTCGGCGAACTCGACGCCGCCGCGGCCCGGGTGGCGACACTGCTGGAGCGGGCCGGTGTCGAGCCGGGTGATCGGGTGGGCGTGATGTTGCCCAATACCCCGGCATTCGCCATCGCGTTCTACGGGATCATGTACCGCGGTGCCGTCGCGGTCCCGATGAACCCGTTGTTGAAAGCCCGCGAGGTGTCGTTTTACCTGTCCAACAGCGGCGCCAAAGCGCTGTTCGCGACACCTGCCTTCGCCGACGAGGCCAGCGCCGGCGCCGTCGAGGCCGGCGCGCAATGCTGGCTCGTCGACGACCCCGGGCTGGCCGCGCGGATCGCAGACCTACCCGCCCAGGACAACCCCGTGCATCGTGACGACGACGACGTCGCGATCATCCTGCACACCTCCGGAACAACGGGAAAACCCAAGGGGGCCACGCTCACTCACGCAAACCTGAGCCGCAACGCCGAGGTCAGCGTTCGCACCCTGATCGAGACCGGGCCGGACGACGTGGTGATGGGATGCCTGCCGCTGTTCCACGTCTTCGGTCTCACCTGCGGCCTCAACTCGGCCGTCGTCGCGGGTGCCACGCTGACGCTCATTCCGCGGTTCGACCCCCGCAAGGCGCTCGAGGTGATCGAGCGGGACGCGGTCACCGTCTTCCAGGGGGTGCCGACGATGTACTCGGCATTGCTCAGCGTGGCCGACACGGTCAAACCGGAGGCGACGCAGACCCTGCGGGTCTGCGTGTCCGGTGGCGCGGCGTTGCCCGTCCAAGTTCTCGCGGATTTCGAAAAGGTATTCGGCTCAGCCGTTCTCGAGGGTTACGGACTCTCCGAGAGTTCTCCGGTGGCCGCGTTCAATCATCCGCACCGGCCGCGCAAGGCCGGGTCGATCGGCACGCCGATCGAAGGTGTGCAGATGCGGGTCGTCGACCCCGGTGGAGCCGAGGTCCCGGCCGGTGAAACCGGTGAGATCCAGATCCGCGGCCACAACGTGATGCAGGGCTACTGGAACCTGCCCGAGGCGACCAAGGCCGCGATCACGCCCGACGGGTGGCTGGCCACCGGGGACGTCGGACGCGTCGACGACGACGGCTATTTCTACATCGTCGACCGCACCAAAGACCTCATCATCCGCGGCGGCTACAACGTCTATCCCCGCGAGATCGAGGAAGTGCTCTACGAGCATCCGGCGGTGGCCGAGGCCGCCGTCATCGGCATCCCGCACGACTCCCTCGGTGAGGAGGTCGGCGCCGCGGTCGCGCTGAAGAAGGGTGTGGAGGTCAGTCCCGACGAGCTGCGTGACTACGTCAAGGACCGGATCGCCGCTTACAAGTACCCGCGCCGGGTCTGGCTCATTGATGCGCTGCCCAAAGGACCCACCGGCAAGGTCCTCAAACGCGAAATCATCGTTCCGACAAGTGAAAGCGCACGATAACCATGGCCGAGTCTCCGAAACCAACCACTGCGCCCGACGAGTTGGCCGCACCGCTGGACCTGTTGCTCACCAGCGCCACCCGGCCGTTTGCCAGCCGGATGACGCCCGACGCCACCTGGGCCCGGCTCGGCGCCAATCTCGCCCAGCGCCCCGGCGCCGTGACCGGCCGCGCCGCCACGCTTACCCGTGAGCTTGGCGCTATCGCGGCGGGGAAGTCGCACCGTGCCCCGGCGCGGGCCGACAAGCGCTTCAATGACGTTGCCTGGCAACAGAATCCGCTGCTGCACCGGGTCATGCAGGCCTATCTGGCCGGTGCCGAGACTGCAGAAGGGTTGCTTGCCGACGCCGAGCTGGATTGGCGCGACCAGGAGAAGATGCAGTTTGTCGTCGACAATCTGGTGGAGGGCCTGGCGCCCAGCAACAACCCGCTGATCAGTCCGCTCGGTTGGAAAGCGCTGATCGACACCGGTGGCCTGAGTGCCCTGCGAGGTGTGAAAGCCTTTGTCCGCGACATGCTTTCAAAGCCGCGGGTACCATCGATGGTCGAGCCCGACGCCTTTGTGCTGGGCGAGAGCGTCGCCATCACCAAAGGGGCGGTGGTGCTGCAAACCTCGATGTTCGAACTGATCCAGTACACCCCGCAAACGGCCAAGGTACGGACGATTCCGTTGCTCATGGTGCCGCCGGTGATCAACAAGTTCTACATCATGGACATCGCGCCGGGACGCAGCATGATCGAGTACTTCCTGCAGCAGGGCCAGCAGGTCTTCGCGATTTCGTGGCGTAATCCCCAGGCGCGCCATCGAGATTGGGGTTTCGACGCCTACGGTGGGGCGATCGTGGAGGCGATGGACGCGGTCCAGAATGTCGCCGGGACCGACAGCGTGCACCTGCTGGCAAGCTGCTCGGGTGGCATCATCGCGGCGATGACGGCAGCCCACCTCGCCCATATCGGTGAGGGCGATCGGGTGGCTGGGCTTACCTTGGCAGTCACCGTGCTGGATGAGACCCGTGCCGGTCTTGCCGTCGCGGCCATGAGCGATCGCGCCGCGCAAACCGCCATTCGGGTTTCGGCCAGGAAGGGCTACCTGGACGGGCGCGACATGGCCGAGATGTTCGCCTGGCTACGACCCACCGACCTGGTGTGGCGGTACTGGGTGAACAACTACGTGCAGGGCCGCAAGCCGGCGGCTTTCGACGTGTTGTTCTGGAACGCCGACACCACCCGGATGGCCGCGGCACTGCACCGCGACATGGTGCTCATGGGGCTGCGGAACGCGCTGGTGACCCCCGGCGAAGTCACCATGTTGGGCAGCCCGGTCGACCTGGGCAACGTCACCTCCGACGCATATGTGATCGGCGGCGTCGCCGACCACATCTCCCCGTGGCAGGCGACCTATCGCAGCGCGCGGCTGCTGGGCAGCAAGGACAATCGTTATGTCTTGTCGACCAGCGGTCACATCGCCGCTCTGGTCAACCCGCCCGGCAACCCGAAGGCGTCGTTCCGGACGAGTCCGGTCGACGCCGAGGATCCTCAACAGTGGCTTGACGCTGCTCAGCAGTTCGCGGGCTCGTGGTGGCCCGACTACGTGAGCTGGCTCGCCGAGCGCAGCGGTCCGGAGATCGACGCGCCGACGGCGCTTGGCGGCCCGGGTCTGCCACCGCTCGGCCCGGCACCGGGTACCTATGTGAGGGAGAAATGAGCGATGCCCGGTAGCCACCGCACGAGCGCACACGGCGAAGAGCGCCATGTCTTCGCCGGCGGACAGCGGATCCGAGTCAACGTACGCCAAGGAACCGGCGTGCCGTTGGTGCTGTGCAACGGCATCGGGGCGAGCCTGGAAGTGCTCGATCCGCTGGTGCAGGAACTGGACTCCACGGTCATCAGATTCGATGTTCCCGGAACCGGCGGATCACCCACATCCGTTCTGCCCTATGGGTTTCCCTATCTCGCCTGGGTGTTGGGCAGGATCCTGCGCAAGCTCGATCTCGGGGTGGTGGATGTGCTCGGCCTGTCCTGGGGAGGCGCCTTGGCGCAGCAGTTCGCCTTCCAGAATCCGCGCCGATGCCGTCGCCTGGTATTGGTCGCCACGGGCACAGGGGTGGTCATGGTTCCCGGCCACCCCCGGGTTCTAACGAAAATGCTTACCCCGCGCCGCTTTTCGAATCCCAACTATGCGGCATCCATCGCCGCTGAACTCTACGGTGGTACCGTCCGTGCCCACGGCGACGACGTGGCGCAACTGTTCGTGCGGCAATTGCGTGCCGGATCCAAGGTCGGCTACCTTCACCAGCTGCTCGCCGGTTCGGTGTGGACGAGCCTGTTCGCGCTACCGGCGGTGCGCCAGGAGACGTTGATCGTGGCGGGCACCGATGATCCGATCATTCCGGTTGCCAACGCTCACATCATGAACACCTTGCTACCGCACTCGCGGCTGCACCTGCATTCCGGGGGCCACATCGACCTCGTGCACAACGCGGTCGAGCTCGCTCCCGTCATCGAACAGTTCCTGGGCTGAGCCCAGGCACAGGCCGCGATGCCCGGTGTTGCCGGTTCGGCCAGCGGGATCAAGGCTGAACGTAGCCCGGCGGGTTGACCTCTTCCACCCACAGGTCGACGCCGAGCTTGCCCCCCGGCATGCAGTCGTATACCGACAAATCGGTGACGCCGGATTCCACCAGCACGTCCTCGCACAGCACCGAGTTGCCCGTGTATTCGCGGGAAGGCTTGTTGAGGATGACGTAGGCCGCATCGGCATAGACGTCGGGCTTACGGGCCCGCGCCATCGCCTCGTCGCCGCCGAGCAGGTTCTGCACCGCGGCCGTGGCCACCAAGGTGCGTGGCCACAACGTGTTCGACGCGATCCCCTCGTCGCGCATCTCCTCGGCGATCCCCAGCGCGCACAGTGTCATGCCGAATTTGGCCATCATGTAGGCCGTCGGCTTCAGCCACTTCTTGTCCAGCAACACCGGTGGCGACAGCGTCAGAATGTGCGGGTTTTCCCGACCCTTCATGTGTGGGATGCACGCTTGCGACACGGCGTAGGTACCGCGCACCTGGATGCCGTTCATCAGGTCGAAGCGCTTCATCGGGACTTCGGTGATGGAGCCGAGGTTGATCGCCGAGGCATTGTTGACGCAGATGTCGATGCCGCCGAACCGTTCGACGGTCTGGGCGACCGCGGACTCGACCGAGTCCGGGTCTCGGACATCCCCCACGATCGGCAGGGCCTGACCGCCGGCTTCCTCCAACTCTTTGGCGGCGGTGTACACCGTGCCCGGCAGTTTCGGGTGGGGTTCGGCGGTCTTGGCGATCAAGGCGATGTTGGCGCCGTCTTGTGCGGCGCGTTTGGCGATCGCCAGGCCGATGCCACGACTGGCGCCAGAGATGAACATGGTCTTGCCGTTAAGGGACATGGCGTCACACTAACGTGACCGGCGACCCATCCGGATTGCGGGACGTCCCCGCGCGCCTCGCTGGCTCGGGTGAGCGTCCAGCGGCCCCGCCGGAGCTGCGGCTCGGAAATAGTGTGCCTGCTCGCGCCGTTGATTGATGCGGTCCTTGCGGCCGTCCGGCGATAAGAAGAATCAACGGACCGAGGCAAATGCCGTCGGTCGCGACCTCTACATTGGGGGAAGGGAGCCCGGTGTCAACTGCGACGAGCCTGCTATGTGAGGAGCAGTTGGATCGCTTCCGTGCGAATCCGGCACGGCCTGTGACGCTGTCCGGTGACACCGCAACCGAAGGGACCGTGTTAATCAAGATGGCCGACATCGATGGCGAGACCCGGTCGGAGGTTCCCGGTCCCCAGCCGAATGCGGAGACGGACGAGCAACTGACCGCGCGCTTCGAGCGCGACGCGATTCCACTGCTCGACCAGTTATATGGTGGCGCGCTGCGCATGACACGCAATCCGGCCGATGCCGAGGACTTGCTGCAAGAGACCATGGTGAAGGCCTACGCGGGATTCCGCTCCTTTCGGGAAGGCACCAACCTCAAGGCTTGGCTGTACCGGATCCTAACCAACACCTACATCAACAGCTACCGCAAGAAGCAGCGTCAACCTGCGGAGTATCCGACCGAGGCGATCACCGACTGGCAACTGGCCGCCAACGCCGAGCACTCCTCGAGCGGGCTGCGTTCGGCTGAGGTCGAGGCGCTCGAGGCGTTACCGGACTCCGAAATCAAAGAGGCGCTGCAAGCCTTGCCGGAGGAATTTCGGATGGCGGTCTACTACGCCGACGTCGAGGGTTTTCCCTACAAGGAGATCGCCGAGATCATGGATACCCCGATCGGGACGGTGATGTCGCGGCTGCACCGCGGTCGCCGCCAGCTGCGGGCTCTCTTGGCTGACGTTGCCAAAGAGCGGGGCTTTGTCCGCGGTGATCAGCCCCACGAGGAGGTGTCGTCATGAGCGACTTAGTCAGCTCAAGCGACTCGAGCCCGGACCGCGAAGACTCCCATGGTTACGTCGGCTGTGCCGAGGTGATTGCCGAGGTATGGACGCTGCTCGATGGTGAGTGCACAGCCGAGACACGCCAGAAGCTACGCCAACACCTCGAAGACTGCCCCGGCTGCCTGAAGCACTACGGGCTGGAGGAGCGGATCAAGCTACTGATAGCAACCAAGTGCAAAGGCGAGAAGGCACCCGCAAGCCTGCACGAGCGAGTGCGGCTGGAGATACGCCGGACAACCATCATCCGTCATAGCGAGTAAGGGATTGCCGGGCCTAGATTGCCCGGCTCCTCCTCAGACCGCTACGCGGTCCGCATCGTCGCCGGGCTAGGCCTGATTGCCCGGCTCCTCCTCAGACCGCTACGCGGTCCGCATCGTCGCCGGGCTAGGCGTTCGGGCGCTTGCCGTGGTTGGCTTTGCTGTATTTGCGGTCGCGCTTCTTTCGGCCACGCTTGGCCATCACCGAACCTCCGTATCGAGTCAGCAGCGGGCAACTCGGCCCCGCGGTTGGGGTCCAGTGTCTCACGCGGTCACTGACGCGGCTGCGGTAGCCCGCGCGCCGCAACCGTCGCAGGCCTTATGGTTCGATATACATGAGCTGATCGCAGCCCGATAGACCAGCAGTCAGCATGGAAATGGCCGGAACGAGTGGGGTGAAGATGTCCGAGGATGTTCGCGCCGAGATCGTGGCCAGCGTGCTCGAAGTCGTGGTTAGCGAAGGTGACCAAATCGGTAAGGGTGACGTCGTGGTGCTGTTGGAGTCGATGAAGATGGAGATTCCCGTCCTGGCCGAGGTGGACGGCACCGTCAGCAAGGTGAGCGTGGCCGTAGGCGATGTCATTCAGGCCGGCGATCTCATCGCGGTGATCAGTTAGCCGTTGGACCTATACCTGCCAACCGGGAGCGTCTCGGGAGTTCTTGATGTCCACTCTCGGTGATCTACTGGCCGAACACACTGTCCTGCCGGGCAATGCCGTCGACCACCTGCATGCGGTGGTGGGGGAGTGGCAGCTCCTTGCCGACTTGTCGTTCGCCGACTACTTGATGTGGGTTCGTCGCGACGACGGCGTGCTGGTATGCGTGGCGCAATGTCGACCCAACACCGCGCCCACGGTGCTGCAGACCGACGCGGTGGGCACCGCCGTCGCCGGCGACAAGCTGCCGCTGGTTGCCGAGACTTTCACGTCAGGCGCCGCCAAATGGCAAGGCGATGCCGAATGCCATTCGGGTGACCTGCCAGGGCCCAACGTTGCGGCCTCCCCGGTGCGGTATGGCGGCCAGGTGGTGGCGGTGCTGACGCAGCACCAAACGGCGGTGGCGGCACAACGAGCGTCCGGCCACCTGGAGACGGCCTACCGGGAGTGCGCGATCGACCTGCTGCACATGCTGTCCGAAGGCACATTTCCCGACGTCGGGGACGTGGCTATGTCGCGTTCGACCCCGCGGGCAGGCGACGGCTTCATTCGGTTGAACGTCGACGGTGTCGTCGCGTACGCCAGCCCCAACGCGCTGTCGGCCTATCATCGGATGGGCCTGACCACGGAATTGGAGGGACACAACCTGGTCGAGGTCACCAGGCCGCTGATTTCGGATCCGTTCGAGGCCGAAGAGGTCGCCGAGCATGTGCGCGACCTGCTCACCGGCGGGCCCAGTATGCGGATGGAGGTCGACGCCGGCGGTGCCACGGTGCTGCTGCGGACGTTGCCGCTGATGGTCCACGGCGCCAGCGCGGGTGCCGCCATCCTGATCCGCGACGTCACCGAGGTGAAACGGCGAGACCGGGCCCTGATATCCAAGGACGCGACGATCCGGGAAATCCACCACCGAGTGAAGAACAACCTGCAGACCGTGGCGGCGCTGCTACGGCTGCAGGCCCGGCGGACCGCCAATGCCGAAGGTCGGGAAGCCCTCATCGAGTCGGTGCGTAGGGTGTCGTCGATCGCTTTGGTCCACGACGCGCTGTCGATGTCGGTGGACGAGCAGGTGAATCTCGACGAGGTCATCGACCGGATTCTGCCGATCATGAACGACGTGGCGTCGGTGGACCGGCCGATCCGCATCAACCGGGTAGGTGACCTCGGTGTGCTGGACTCCGACCGCGCGACAGCCCTGATCATGGTGATCACCGAATTGGTGCAGAATGCGATCGAGCACGCGTTCGACCCCGCCGCTCAAGGTGGGTCTGTGACGATTCGTGCCGAGCGCTCGGCGCGTTGGCTCGATGTCGTGGTTCACGACGACGGACGGGGTTTGCCCGAAGGGTTCAACCTGGAGAAGTCCGACAGTCTCGGTTTGCAGATCGTGCGGACGCTAGTCTCAGCGGAGTTGGACGGTTCCTTGGGTATGCGTGAGGCTCCTGAACGCGGAACCGATGTGGTGTTGCGGGTGCCGATCGGCCGGCGTGGCCGGTTGATGGTGCAATGAGCGCGCAACAATACGGCCCCGACATTCGCCGGGGCCGCACAGCTGTGCTACCGAGTCGTCAGACTCCGCTACGGGCCTTGGTCCGGGCGTTGCGGCGCTTCAGCGCGCGCCGCTCGTCTTCGCTCATGCCGCCCCAGACGCCCGAGTCCTGGCCGGTGTTCAGGGCCCAGCTGAGGCATTCCGTGGTTACCGGGCACCGATTACAGACCAGTTTCGCGTCAGCGATCTGCGCGAGCGCCGGGCCGCTGTTCCCTACCGGGAAGAACAGTTCCGGATCTTCGTCACGGCAGACCGCCTTGTGGCGCCAATCCATTAGTCACTACTCCTCACTAAATGCGCAGCAAGGCGCACGGGCGTATTTCCTGGCTTAACGCGTGCACAAGAAAGGTATCCGTACCCCTACATGTCTCTGCATGCAACCTTTTGATCGTTTCACAGGCTCAACAGATGTCAATAGTGTTACCTGAGCGCGTGGGCTATCTCACTTTGACGTTCTCTTACCAAAGCCCTTACTCATTTGTACTACACTGCCTCCCAATTGCGCTCCGCATTTGCGTCCCAAGGTTGTTACAGCTTGGATCGCCGCAGGTCAGAACAATTTTTGGGGGGAGGGGCGACCACCGCCAACGCGTCGGGAACCGCCCGGAAGGTCATGGTTTGGCGCTCGCCGAGGTAATCCCCGTCGAACTGACAGGCAACTGGAGCCGCGGTGCTGGTGACCCGTACGCAGGCCACGTCATCGTCGGTGATGAGATGTTTGAACTCGAACTTCGGCCTCTTGGCGAACATCTGCCGGACGATGCGCAGCGTCGGGATCGTCTTCACGGTCGTGAGGGCGAACACGCCCAGGCCGGACTCGAAGGTGCAGCCAGGGTTGGTCCACACCGGCCGGTCGTTTGCGTAGGTCCACGGACTCGAGTTGGACACGAAGACGAAGCTCACCCCGGGAATCGGCTCACCGCCCGTAAGTTCCAGCCTAAGGACGGGTTCGCGATTCCGGTAGCGCAGCACGGCGGGAACCGCGGCACGGATGTAGCGCCAGGCCGTGACTTTGCCACCCTTGCTGCGTTCGGCCTCGACGGCCGCTACAACCTCGGCGTCAACGCCCATTCCGGTGTTGAACACGGCCCACTGGTCACCGCAATCGATCAGGCCGATGCGGCGCCACTGTGGACGCCGGCCGTAGTCGTCGAACAGCTGGATGAGCTGGTTGGTGGCAGCAATCGGGTCGCGTGACATCCCCAGCGCTCTGGCCAGGACGTTCGCCGAGCCGCCAGGCACCACTGCGACCGCCGGTATGGGACCCGACGGGGTCGATCCGGGGCGGCCCAGCATGCCGTTGACCACTGCGCTTACCGTGCCGTCGCCGCCGTGCACCACAACCACGTCCACCCCGGCGGCAACCGCCGCTTGACCGAGTTCGGCCCCGTGACCGGGGTGGTTGGTGTGCTCGACGGTGAGTTGCAGCCGGCTCTTGAGCGCGTGGGCTACCAGGTCGCGGGCGGCCGGTGTGATGGAAGTGGCGGTGGGGTTGACGATCAGCACGGCGCGCATGAGGCATGAGCCTAAGCCGTGTGACGATGCGGGCCGGTGGGGCCCGTTGAGGAGCGCGGCAATGGGGCTGTGCCGTGTGACGATGCGGGCCGGTGGGGCCCGTTGAGCAGCGGGTGGGCCAGCGACCGCAGGGGCTCATATCCGCCACATTGCCTGATTGAACGCACGGTGGTCGGCATCCGTTTTGCCCGGCTTTCCGCGACAGCCGCACCGGCGTCACGCTGTGACGAGTGTCAGGTGATGGCGAGTTGTCGCTCGGAGCTGGGAAAATTGGGGACCTCCCACGGCAGAGGCTCACGTGACAATTGCGATCAAAGCGACAGGATTGGCTAGTGCGTTCCAACTGAAGCGCGGCGACGGTGCCGCAACGCCGCACTGGCTACGCTGATGCTGTGACTGCTCCGACCACCGTGCGCGGCGCCGGACTGATCGTCGCAATGCAGGGCACAGCGGCCTTGGTGACGGCTGCGGTGTTGGTGGTGCGCGGCCTTGCCGGGGCCGATCAACCCGTGGTCAATGGGCTCGGAACCGCGGTCTGGTTCGTGCTGATTGGCGGCGGGGTGTTGGCCGGCGGCAGCGCTCTGGTGATCGGCAAACGCTGGGGCCGTGGCGTGGCCGTGTTCACCCAGCTATTGCTGCTGCCGGTGGCGTGGTATCTGAGCGTCGGCTCTCGGCAGCCGGCGTTCGGGATCCCGGTAGCGATCGTGGCGCTGGCGGTTCTGGTACTGCTCTTCAGCCCTCCGGCGCTGCGCTGGGTGGCCGGCAGCGATCACCGCGGTCCGGCCAACGCAACCAAGCCCGGCCCGGACAGCCGATAGGTGGTCCACTCGCGCCGCGGCTATCCACCGATCCCGTCGTAGGGGGCTACGGCATCGGAGGCATCGGAATTCCAGTTCAGCACGGCTCAGGGCAGCCGTGTGTAGCCGTTGTCGAGGCATTCGCCGGCCAGTGTGGCCAGCAGCCTGCGGCCGAGGCCACGGCGGCGAAAGCTCAGCCGCACATAGAGATCTTCTAGAAAGTCGCCGGCGACACCGTCCCAGGTGGAGAAGCTCAGAAACCACAACCGAATTCGCGGCGACCTGACCGTCGCTGTCGACGACGTGTCCTCGAACCGTCGGAGACGGGCCGAAAAGCGCTGTATACATTTGTGTTTCGGTGAGCATGCATTGATCGGCGACGCGCTCGAATCCCGCGAGATGGTGAACCATGGCCACGATATCGACGATGTCTTCCAGTATGGCGCGGCGGATGTTCTCGGTCATTGCAGTACTCTCAATGCGGTCAGCATCGTCGCGAATTTCGTTGTGGTCTCCTCAACTTCGTCATCAGGATCGGATTCGGCGACGATACCGCCGCCGGCGTGGGCGATCGCGGTTCGACGGTCGGCTGATAGCTGAGCGCAGCGGATGGACACCACCCAGCGGCCGTCACCGTGCGCATCGCACCAACCTACGGCGCCCGCGTAGAAGCCGCGGTCGCCTTCCAGTGCAGCGATGAGCTCGCCGGCGGCGCCTGTCGGCACTCCGCCGACGGCGGGCGTGGGATGCAGGGCAAGCGCTAAATCGATTGCGGTAGTTGCTGTGTCGCGCAGGTGACCGGTGATCGGAGTGCATAGGTGCCAGACCGCCGCGGTGCGGGTCAGTTGGGGCTCGGATGCCATTTCCAGGTCTTCGCAGAGGGGTTCCAGGGCCGCGCACATGGTGTCGATAACCAGCTGATGCTCGTGCCGGTTCTTGGCCGAGCCGGCCAGTGCAGCCGCATTGGCGGCATCGATTTCGGGGTCGGCAGCGCGGGGGGCCGACCCGGCGAACGGCTGGCAGGTGACCCGGTTGCCGGATCGCGCGACCAGCAGTTCCGGACTGGCTCCCACCAGCGCCACTCCCAGATAATCGTCGCCGGCGGCGCTCAGGTCGACCAGATAGCCGTAGGACGCCGGGTCGGCCGCGACCAACCGGCGCAGGATGACGCGGGCGTCCAGCGGAGCGTCGGCGGTAAGCCGCAATGCCCGGGCCAGCACCACTTTGCGCAGTGGATTATCAAGTGCGGCAAGCTGATCCCGCGCATAGCTGATTCGGGCGCGATGCTCGGCGAGCGGCGGAACGGCGGCGCTGACGTGAACCGCCGACAGCGGGCCGGTTGGCCAGCCGGGCAGCGCATCGAGGCGCTGCACGCTCGTCGGCTCCATCAACGCGGCCGGTTCGCTCACGTCGAACGGCAACGCGCCCAATATCATCGGCACAGAACCGGAGCGCAGCGCCGCTTGCGCCGCCCGTATGTCGCGGTAATGTGATCGCACCCCGTCGGCGACCAGAGTTCGTCGGGGGCCGCACAGCGCGAAGGGCGGCTCAATGGGGCTCACTTGCCGGGATACCCCTTCACTCCGAGCGCGCAGAGCTGGCGTATCCCGTGTTCGAACCCGCAGATGCTGACCGAAGCGGTGTGCATGTAAAAGCGGGTACCCTCGACGAGCGGTAGCTCGATCCAGCGGGTGATCACCGCCCGCGAAAAGTGGCTGTGGCCGACGAACACGACGTCGCGTGACGCCAGGTGTTCCAGTGCCAGCGCGACAGCCCGGTCAGCGCGCTCGCTGACCTGCGCGACACTCTCACCGTCGGGGCATCCGTGCGTCCATACCAGCCAATCTGGTTCGACCTCGTGGATCTGTGCGGTCGTCAGCCCCTCGTAGGCGCCATAGTCCCATTCGGCGATCAGCGGAGATATCTCATCGACCGTCAGCCCGGCCAACTCGGCGGTGGTCAGCGCCCGTTTACGTGGGCTACTGATCACCAGTGGGTCGTCGAGATCGAGTTCGCCCAGAGCCTTTCCGGCCAGCTCAGCCTGTATCCGGCCGGTTTCGGTCAGCTCGATATCGGTTCGGCCGGTGTGCTGGCCCGAATTCGACCACTCCGTGTCGCCGTGGCGGACCAGCAGCAGCCGGTGTTCGTGTATGCCCATGCCGACCGATTGTGCCGGACGACATGCCGGACCCGTCGCCCCTACCAGACTGGCGGGTACGTGCCAGGATGGCACTGTGACAGAGACCCGGGTACTGGCGGTGGCCAACCAGAAGGGCGGGGTGGCCAAGACGACGACGGTCGCCTCGCTCGGCGCGGCGATGGTGGATAAGGGTCGGCGGGTGCTACTCGTCGACCTGGATCCGCAGGGTTGTTTGACGTTCTCGCTTGGCCAGGACCCCGACAAGCTACCGGTGTCCGTGCACGAGGTGCTGCTCGGGGAGGTGGAACCGAACACCGCGCTGGTGACCACCATGGAAGGAATGGCGCTGCTGCCGGCCAACATCGACTTGGCCGGCGCCGAGGCCATGTTGTTGATGCGTGCCGGCCGGGAATATGCGCTCAAACGGGCGCTGGCCAAACTCTCCGACCAGTTCGACGTGGTCATCGTCGACTGTCCGCCGTCGTTGGGGGTGCTCACGCTCAACGGACTCACGGCCGCCGACGAAGTCATTGTTCCGTTGCAGTGCGAGACGCTGGCCCACCGCGGTGTTGGACAGCTCCTGCGCACCGTCGCTGACGTTCAGCAGATCACCAACCCGAATCTGCGGTTGCTGGGGGCACTACCTACCCTCTATGACTCCCGAACCACCCATACCCGCGACGTGCTGCTCGATGTCGCCGATCGCTACGGCCTGCCAGTGCTGGCCCCGCCGATTCCGCGCACGGTGCGTTTCGCCGAGGCCAGCGCATCGGGCTCGTCGGTCATGGCCGGGCGCAAGAACAAGGGCGCGGTGGCCTATCGCGACCTGGCCCAGGCGCTACTGAAGCACTGGAAGTCGGGCAAGCCGCTGCCCACATTCGCTGTCGAGCTTTAGATTTGGCCGCGCGAACAGACACCGAATCGCATCCAAACACCCGGCGCTGTGCGATTGTGCGTCTGCTCGCCCCTGGCGGCGGGCGCCGGATTCAGCCCAATGCCACCACCGAGTCGCCACGCTGCTCGATCACCCTGGATCCCACCACGACCGGGATCACCGCCGAGCCGCTCGGCTGACGGTCCACCGGAATGTAACGGGTGTTGGCGCCGCTGACCGGATCGTAGACACCGATCGCGCCGGTGACCGGCACGATCAGCTGACCTGCCATCATCACCCCGGGTCCTACCGGCGCCGCCGTCTCGCCGGCGGCGATGGTGTAGCGCTGGGTCAGTTTGCCGCTGTCGAAAACCAGCAGTGCATCGCCGGTCCACCACGTCACCAGGTTGCCGCTCTGCGACACCGTGGCCTCGGGTGACGGCGGCTTGGGCAGCAGTGTGCTCGCCACGGTGGTCCCCGTCTCGTCGATCACGTCGACTCGTGGCTGCGCGCCGGATTCACCGGGCAGGTACACCGCGGTGTTGTTCTGCGAGACGATCAGTACCCGAGCGCCCGACCCCGGCCGAATCCCGGGTTCAGGCACGATCCGCTGTTCCGGCTCGTCCTCTTCCTTGCCGGGCCGTAGCAGGACCAGCCGCATATCGGCCTGGTTGGCGCAAGCCTCGAGAACTGCCACCGATGACGAACTGGCCGCGGCCGATTCCAGCGTGCACCCCGAGTGCAGACCCCGATTCGACGGTTTCACCCGGGCGTCGGTCTCGCCATAGGACAGCATCCGGACCATGTCGGATCGCCACAGCTCCAGGCGGGTTCTGCCGGCCGACAACACCGTCGTGCCGTCGGAGGATAGGCGTACCCGCGGGTCGGCGTAGCTGCTACGGGCGGGTCCGCGGCGTCCGGTCGACCCATCGATAGTGCTGACCTGACCGCACCCGCGGTCGTCGCGGTAGACGGCGACGGCGTAGCGGTAGACCCAGGTCACCCCGCACAGGTCGGTGTCGCGGGCGTAGCTCCACAGCGTCTCACCGGTGGCCGGATCTCGCCCGTCCACGTGGCGTCCGTCGCCGGTGACGACGGTCCCGCCGACCGCGACGGGCACGCGGCTGGCGGGGCTGGGCGCGCTCCAGAGCTGCTTCAGTGTGCCCGGGACCTCCCGGGCCGGCGTCGGGTTGGGCACCGGAGTCGCGGCCGGACGGCTGATGGTGGCCCGGGCGTCGCTGGTCCACCAGATCAGTGCCACAACCACGGCGATGACCACAACGATGGCCGCGGCGGCCAGCACATCGCCCCTGGTGCGCCGCTCCGGTTTGACCATGCTCGAGCGTGGGCCTCAGTTGGCCGAGGCGGTCGCGTTGTCCGGGACGCAGGCGGGCTTTGGGCGTCGACGCCGGCGCCGGGTGTTCCCGTTGGCCGAGGGGGAAGCGGACCCGGAACCGGACCCCGTCTCTGCGGCAGCCTCATTCGCCGGGCTGGTGGCGGGATGCCCGGTGACCGGTTTGCCGCCGCGGGTGCGCTGTCGACGCCTCGCGCTGGAGCGCGCGGTTACCGATGGCTGGCCTTCCTGATCGCTGGCACGGCGCTTGGGCTGCGATCCGCGCGGGGGACCGATGGTGGCCGCGGCCTCGGCGGGGATGGACAGCTCGGCATACAGGTGCGGTGAGCTGGAGTAGGTTTCGGCGGGGTCGGGGGAGCCCAGGCCCAGTGCCTTGTCGATCATCGTCCAGCGGTCCAGCTCATCCCAGTCCACCAGGGTGACCGCGACGCCGGTGCGTCCGGCCCGGCCGGTGCGCCCGATGCGGTGGACATACATCTTCTCGTCTTCGGGGCACTGGTAGTTGATGACGTGGGTGACATCGTCGATGTCGATGCCGCGCGCGGCCACGTCGGTGGCGACCAGGACGTCGATCTCGCCGGCGCGGAACGACTTGAGCGCCTTCTCGCGCGCCACCTGCCCGAGATCACCGTGCACGGCGCCCACCGCAAAACCGCGTTCGTTCAACTCGTCGGCAACCTTCTGGGCGGTGCGCTTGGTGCGGGTGAAGACCATCGTCGCGCCCCGGTCCCGGGCCTGCAGAATCCGGCTGACTAGTTCCACCTTGTCCAGGGCGTGGGCTCGATAGACGAACTGCTCGGTGGTGTCATGCACGGCCAGGGAGTGCGGTGCCTCGGCTCGGATATGTGTCGGCTGCACCATGAAGGTGCGGGCCAGGGTGATGATCGGGTCCGGCATGGTCGCCGAGAACAGCATCGATTGCCGCTCGGCCGGGATCTGCCGCAGGATGCGCTCGATGTCGGGTAGAAAGCCCAGGTCCAGCATCTCGTCGGCCTCGTCGAGCACCAGCACCGATAGCCCGCCCAGCTGCAGATGGCCCTGCTGGGACAGATCCAGCAGCCGGCCCGGGGTGCCCACGACGACGTCGGCGCCGGCGCGCAGCGCCTCGACCTGCGGCTCGTAGGCCCGCCCTCCGTAAATGGAGACCACCGCCAAGCGACGCGTTTCCTCGGCGGTGAGGTACTTGGCCGCAGTGGCCAGGTCGTCGGTGACCTGCAGGCACAATTCGCGGGTGGGCACCACTACCAAGGCCCGGGGGGTGCCGGTGAGGGGCCGCACGGCGGTTTCGGAGGTTATGCGCTGCAGCAGCGGCACGCCGAACGCGAAAGTCTTGCCCATGCCCGTTCGGGCTTGGCCGATCACGTCTTCTCCGGCCAGCGCCAGGGGCAGGGTGAGTTCTTGGATAGCAAAGGGATGCTCAATGCCCTTTTGCCGTAGTGCGCGCACAATTTCGTCGCGGACTCCGAGTTGGGCAAAGCTATGTTCGGTTGTGCTTTTGAGTGCGGTCATTAGGGGGGTGAAGAGCCTTTCGGTGACGAGTATCGGTCTGGTGTCGGTACTTCTTTGTCGCGGTTTCGTCGCGCGCACGAGTTCCGACTCCGATATGTCGCCGAGAGGCCGGCCCGCTGCTCGATCTGGGCGGGCGCAGCTACGTGCACGCACATTTCCCGGTAGTAGCAGCACAGATCCAGCCACTACCGAATCCCATGATAGCTGGTTGGCCAACTGCCACCGGTGTGCGAGTGGTTCCGGCGACTAGAGTGTTGCCATGACTTCGCCCACATCCGCCGATCAGGTGGCCGATTCGACCCGGCCACGGTTACCGGCGGACCATCCCGGCGTCAACGAGTTGTTCGCGCTGCTGGCCTATGGCGAGGTGGCGGCCTTTTACCGGCTGACCGACGAGGCGCGGATGGCGCCGAATCTGCAGGGGCGGATCTCGATGGCCAGCATCGCGGCCGCCGAAATGGCGCACTACGAGCTATTGCGCGACGCGCTGGAACGCCGCGGTGTCGACGTGGTGCCGGCGATGGCGAAGTACGTGTCGGCATTGGAGAACTACCACCGGCTGACGATGCCGAGTACGTGGCTGGAAGCGTTGGTGAAGACCTACGTCGGTGACGCGCTGGCCGCGGACTTGTACCTGCAGATCGCCGACGGACTGCCGGATGAGGTTGCCGATGTGGTGCGCGCGGCGTTGGCCGAGACCGGGCACTCCCAGTTTGTGGTCGCCGAGGTACGTGCGGCGGTCACCGCCAGCGGCAAACAGCGCAGCCGGCTCGCGCTGTGGTCACGCCGCCTGCTGGGCGAGGCCATCACGCAAGCTCAGTTGTTGCTGGCCGATCACGACGAGCTGGTCGACTTGGTGGTAGCTGGCTCCGGTGGCCTGGGCCAACTCAGCGCCTTCTTCGAGCGTCTGCAGCAGACACACGACCAACGGATGCGCGAACTCGGTCTGGCCTGACCGCTGTCAGCGAGTGCACGTCGCCAGGATCGAGTTGGTGGTCGACGCCACGACCGGCTGACCCTGGGCGTTGACGATCACACAGTTGAGGCGGCTGTAGATGCTGGTCGCCACCACGGACTCGGTCTGCACGCCGGGGTTCAACACCACCATCTTGGTCCACGGCAGCGCCACATTGAACTCGGTGACGGGAAAGCCCCGCTCGTCGGTGTAGACGACGTTGACGATGTCGAGGAGTTGCTTGGTCCCGGTGACGCTGTAGAAGACGGCGCGGGGACTCAGCGCGGCCGACGGCGGTGTGCCCGGCTGCGGCGGCGCGGCGGTCGGGATTCGCGTCGGCGCAGCGCTGGGAATCGTCACCGTGGTGACGGTCTCGGGGGCAAGTTGCGGCCCCGACGTACCGGGCCGTGCGCTGGTACTCGGCGGGGGACTCGATGACGTGCCGGGCGGGGCCGTCGACCGCGGCGTGGTGGAGACCACCGTCCTGGGCGTTGGCGCTCCCACCGGCGCTCCCACCGTCGCTTTTGTCGTGGCGCTGTCGCCGCTGTTGATGATGACTGCGGTCGCGACGGCGCCGAGCGCCACCACCACGCCGAGGATGGCGGCGACGGGGCGCCACCGGCTCTCGGTCGACCAGACCAGTTCGCCGTAGTCGCCGTCCTCGTAGCCGTCCTCGTCGTAGCCGTAGTCATCGTCGGCCTCGGCGGCATGGTTTACCTCGTCCGGGTAGCCCCGGGCGTCGCGGGAGTCTCGCGACTCTCGAGAATCTTGGTACAGGGTGTGATACATGTTGCTGATGGGGCTGATGTTATCGATGCCCCGCGATGACCGGTCGGTGCCGGTTGGCGTGTCGGGCCGTGTTAGACCCAATCGTGATGATGGCGCTAGGGGCTGGGGGTACGGTCGGCGCCGGCAGCGTCTACTAGCCTGCTGCTGAAACGCCTGCGACTTCAATACCAACGGAAGGGGCCCCCGTGGAGGTCAAGATCGGTATCACGGACAGTCCGCGCGAGCTGGTCTTCGCCAGTGCACAGACCCCCGATGAGGTCGAAGAACTCGTCGCCGCAGCGCTGCGTGAGGATTCGGGTCTGCTGAGCCTCAGCGACGACCGGGGCCGTCGGTTCCTGATTGATGCCGCCAAGATCGCCTATGTCGAAATCGGCGTCGCCGACGCCCGCCGGGTTGGGTTCGGAATCGGCGCAGACGCCGCGCGGCACTAGGAGCGGGCAAGCGGCACGTGCGACAGACCGCCCCAGGCGAACTGCACGGTGCCTTCGACGGCGTCCGATTTTGAGATCGGCCGGTCGGAATCCAGCCAGTACCGGGCACAGTCGACGCTCAAGCCGACCAAGCCCACCGCGATCATCCGGGCGCGGTGTGGGTCCAGTCCCGAGTCCTCACTGATCAGGGCGAACACCGCGTCGATGCATGATTCGGTGGCTACTCGCACCTGAGCGGCGACCTCGGGCTCAGTGACATAGTCGTTCTCGAAGATCAGCCGGTACCCCTGGCCGTCGTGATCGATGAAGTCGAAGAATGCCTGCACTGCCGCGTGCAGTCGCCCGCGGTTGTCGGTGGTGGTGCGCAGCGCCTGCTGGACGCCGCACACCAAATTGTCCACATGCCGCTTGAGTACCGCCAAATACAGTTCCAGCTTGCTCGAAAAGTGCTGATACAGAACAGGCTTGCTGACACCAGCGCGGTCGGCGATCTCGTCCATGCCGGCGGCATGGTAGCCGCGGTCGACAAAGACGTCGCTGGCCACGACAAGCAACTGGCCACGGCGCTCATCGCGGGGCAGCCGATTGCCTTTGCGGTTCTGGGCCGGAACCTCCACCGGCCGCATCCGGTCGGCCGATCTGACGGCACGCCGTTGTGCAGCTTTGGCGAGATCGCTCATCGGTCCTCAATCTGATCGTGCTGATTCGCGGGCAACTTGCCATCCCCGCGCCCGCACGGTTTATCGCAAGACATTACTACCCGAGGCGCCCTCCGATCCGAACAGACATCGTCGACGCTGGTTGAAGGGGTCGAGCGGGCGTATTCGGGCGCGCCAGGGGTGGCAGTCACGGCCGACTGTGCCATCCTGGGGAAATGACGTCCACCCGCCCGCCGGGCAGCACCGCTCGGGTGCCGGTGCTGCGCGAGCCGTGGCGTGAACCGCTGCGGGCCCAGCGTGACCCGCTCGGGCAGGCCGCCGGACGGCCGCGCGTTGACCGCGACAGGCCGCGCCAATGGCGCAAACAAACCTGGCTCGGGCGGTTCGTGTCGACCTACGGCTGGCGGGCGTATGCGCTGCCGATCCTGATGGCCCTCACCGCGGTGGTGGTCTATCAGACGGTGACGGGGACGACATCACCCAAGTCGGCGGTGGCGGCCACCATTCATGACCCGCCCTCCATCGGGTCGGTGGGGACGGTGATCATCGATACGCCGCCGCGCGGTCTGGCCGCATTCGACGCCAACCTGCCGGCCGGAACACTGCCCGATGGTGGCCCGTTCACCGAAGGGGGCGAAAAGTCATGGCGGGTGGTTCCGGGAACCACGCCGCAAGTTGGGCAGGGTACGGCAAGGGTCTTCAAGTACACCGTCGAGATCGAGAACGGGCTGGACCCGACGATGTACGGCGGCGATAACGCGTTCGCCCAGATGATCGACCAGACGCTAGCCAATCCCAAAGGCTGGACCCACGATCCGCAATTTGCGTTCGTCCGGATCGATGGAACCGACAAGGCAAAGCCCGACTTCCGCATTTCGCTGGTGTCACCGCTGACGGTGCGTGAAGGGTGCGGTTACGAGTTCCGGCTCGAGACCTCCTGTTACAACCCGTCTTTCGGAGCGGACCGGCAAGCACGTGTTTTCATCAACGAGGCTCGCTGGGTCCGCGGAGCCGTCCCGTTCGAAGGCGATGTCGGGTCCTACCGGCAGTACGTGATCAACCACGAGGTCGGCCACGCCATCGGGTACCTGCGTCACGAGCCGTGTGACAAGCAGGGCGGCCTGGCGCCGGTGATGATGCAGCAGACGTTCTCCACATCCGACGACGATGCAGCCAAGTTCGACCCCGAATGGGTGAAGGCGGACGGCAAGACTTGCCGATTCAATCCCTGGCCATACCCGATCGCCTGACCACGGGCCCGGGAAACAACACCGCCCGTCTGGGTGTTGATCTCATTGCCGTCGGTTCGGATAGCTGCTGTGATGGGTCCTAGACGATGCCCTGACAGTGCCCTGACAACCTGCACAGAGGAGAGGTTCGGTGTCGACATCGCTGCCGCCCCTAGTTGAGCCCGCACCGGCGCTGAGCCGTGAAGAGGTGGCCCGTTACAGTCGCCATCTCATCATTCCCGACCTGGGTGTCGACGGGCAGAAGAGACTCAAGAACGCACGGGTGCTGGTAATCGGGGCCGGCGGCCTCGGCTCACCGGCGCTGCTTTATCTGGCTGCCGCGGGCGTCGGCACCATCGGCATCATCGACTTTGACGTCGTCGACGAGTCCAACCTGCAGCGCCAGATCATTCATAGCGTCGCCGACATCGGACGGTCCAAGGCCCAGTCGGCACGTGACTCGATCGTCGCGATCAACCCGTTGATCGACGTGCAACTGCACGAGTACCGGCTCGAGCCCGGCAACGCCGTCGAGCTGTTCGGGCAGTACGACCTGATTCTCGACGGCACCGACAACTTTGCCACTCGGTATCTGGTCAACGACGCCGCGATCCTGGCCGGCAAACCGTACGTCTGGGGTTCCATCTACCGCTTCGAGGGCCAGGTGTCGGTGTTCTGGGAGGATGCGCCCAACGGGCTGGGGCTCAACTACCGTGACCTTTACCCGGAGCCGCCGCCGCCCGGCATGGTGCCCTCCTGTGCAGAAGGCGGCGTGTTGGGCATCATCTGCGCCTCGATTGCGTCGGTGATGGGGACAGAAGCGGTCAAGCTGATCACCGGGCTTGGGGAGACACTGTTGGGCCGGCTGATGATCTACGACGCGCTGGAGATGACCTACCGCACGATCAGGATCCGCAAAGACCCGTCGACGCCCAAGATCACCGAGCTGGTCGACTACGAACAATTCTGCGGCGTGGTTTCCGACGATGCCGCGCACGCGGCCAGCGGATCGACGATCACTCCGCGGGAATTGCGTGCGCTGATGGATTCCGGCAAGAAGCTGGCGCTGATCGATGTCCGCGAGCGTGTGGAGTGGGACATCGTGCACATCGACGGAGCGACACTGATCCCGCAGTCATCCATCAAATCGGGTGAGGGTCTGGCCAGGCTGCCCCAGGACCGGATGCCGGTGCTCTACTGCAAGACGGGTGTGCGTTCGGCCGAGGCATTGGCCGCGCTGAAGAAGGCGGGTTTCTCCGATGCGGTCCACCTGCAGGGCGGAATCGTGGCGTGGGCCCGGCAAATGCAGCCCGACATGGTGATGTACTGAGCCGGATCCTACCGCTGGGCCAGACGGCCGGTAGTGAACCCCATTTGTCGGGCTCTCAGCGGGTCGTGTCGACCCGCTGGGTCGCCCGACTAGGCTGACCCGTGTGAGTGTCGAGCCACCGCCCGAGCACGTACTGGCGGCGTTTGGTTTGACCGGTGTGCAGCCCGCCTCGTTGGGTTCCAGCTGGGAAGGTGGCTGGCGGTGTGGCGAAGTGGTGTTGTCCATGGTGGCCGACCATGCCCGCGCGGCTTGGTCCGCGCGGGTGCGCGAAACGTTGTTTGTCGACGGGGTCCGGTTGGCCCGGCCGGTTCGCTCGACCGACGGCCGGTACGTGGTTTCCGGCTGGCGGGCAGACACTTTCGTCGCCGGCACTCCTGAGGCCCGACACGATGAAGTCGTCTCGGCGGCGGTACGCCTGCACGAGGCCACCAGCAAGTTGGAACGGCCGCGCTTCCTGACCCAGGGGCCCACGACGCCGTGGGCGGAAGTAGACGTCTTCATCGCCGCCGACCGCGCGGCATGGGAGGAGCGGCCGCTGCAGTCCATTCCGCCCGGTGCCCGGTCGTCCTCGCCGACAGCGGATGCCGAGCGATCGATCGATCTGATCAATCAACTTGCCACACTGCGCAAACCCACCAGGAGCCCCAACCAGGTGGTGCACGGGGATCTGTACGGCACAGTGCTTTTCGTGGGAGCAGCGGCACCCGGGATCACCGATATCACGCCGTACTGGCGGCCCGCGTCGTGGGCGGCCGGGGTGGTCGTCGTCGATGCGCTGTCGTGGGGAGAGGCCGATGACGGACTCATCGAGCGGTGGAGCGCGCTGCCGGAATGGCCACAGATGTTATTGCGCGCGTTGATGTTTCGGCTAGCGGTGCATGCGCTGCACCCGCGTTCCACGGCGGAGGCGTTTCCCGGTCTGGCCCGCACCGCGGCGCTGGTCCGGCTAATGCTCTGACAGCCCAGGTGGGAACTCGTAACGCACCTGACCCAGCGGGACTCTGCCGTCGGTGCTGAGCACACCTTCGGCACGCAACAGCTCCAATTGCCGCGTGGTCAGGTGCCGCGCCGGGCGTCCGGAGGCGGTGATCACCCGGTGCCAGGGCAAATCCGCGGAGTCGGTCCGCATGATCCAGCCGACGATGCGCGGACTGGAAAGTCCAGCCACCGAGGCGATGTCACCGTAGGTCGCGACCCTACCGGGCGGTATGGCGGCAACCAGGGCGCGCACCCGCTCGATTTGCTCGTCGGTCACCGGTGCCATGACGAGGGTGTTGCCAGGCGTTGGCGGATCAGCGCGGCAACCTCAGCGGGCTTGGCTTGAGGCACCATGTGTCCACAGTCGAATTCATGCAGCACCAGATCGGTTCCCAGCCGTTGACGGAGGGCGGCGACGAGCTCGTCGCTGACATAGCGCGGATCAGCTCGCCCCGCACGCACCAGCGTTGTCGGGATTCCGGCTGCAGGCAGCACGATGTCCCGAGCGAGCTCGCTCCAATAACACACCATTGCCGGCAGACTCATCCGCCAGCCATACCGTCCGCTCGGTAAGGCGACGAGGTGCTCCGCGAGTTCGGCGTCGAGCACGGCGGGGTCCACATCGGCCCAGGCTCCGGTCGCCTTCTCCGCGCGCGCCGCGGCCGGGTGGGGGTAATCGGGGAACGCCACCATCCCATCGACCACCTCGCGTACCCGCGATCCATCCAGACCGACGGCCGGATCGAGCAACACAAGCGCTGCTACCAGATCCGGACGGACCACCGACAGCCACAACGCGACAGCACCGCCGAACGAGTGTCCGACCACCACAACCGGTCCGGCGCCCTGTTCATCGAGCAGTGCTGCCAGCGCCGACACATTGGCATCGATGGTCCACGGGGCCGCCCACGATGACCTGCCGTGACCCAACAGATCAGGCGCGGCGATGGCGGCCTCGGGCAAATGGTTGGCCAATAGTTCCCAGCACTGCCCATGTTCGGTGACTCCGTGAATCGTCAGTACCTGGACAGGGCCGGACGGCCCGTAGCGGTGGACGTGGAGGTCGGCAGTCACGTGTCGATGGTGCCAGGTCAGGTCGCCGCGGGCCGTCGAAGGGGCTCGTGGGCGGCTAGATCGGCTGCGCGCTAGCGGTCGAGGTCCGCGTCGTCGTCCGATACCGGAACGATGTAGGCCTGATCGATCACGTCGGCTTCGTTGGCTTCGCGATCCGCGGCATCGCTGAGGTAGGCGGTGTCCAACCCCGCTTCGTCGTCGAAATCGACGGTGCGGTGCTGCTCCGCCGCGTCCGCTTCGGGAATCTGATCCTGCGGACCTACCCCGTCGGCATTGCCCATAATCGATACTCCTGCTATAGCTCTCCGGCTGCTGGCCGGCCTCGTTGGCCCGCAGTCCGGGTTTGTCGCACGGCCACTGCGTGTTGGCGGCTTCTCGCTGAGTCTTCCAGAGCTTCCCGATCAACCATTAGGAACAGTGCCGACCAGTTACCTGCATTGTGCCATCTGCTCATCGGTTGGCTGTGATGCCCTATCGCTTCGGGCCCGTCGTTGTCGCGGGGCCACTCGGTGGCGGCTCGCCGCATTGGAGTGCGGCGTCGCTGAAATACGGTGTACGCCAGGAGGATCGATAACGGCTGCGGCTACTGAATCGGAAAAATTTCCGTTGGGATGCTTGCGCGCGGCCGGTCGAGGTGGTAGATAGAACCTATGACCATCAACATAGATAATCGTTGCGGCTAGGAGGCGAAATATGATGTTGATGCGTTCAGATCCATTCCGTGCATTCGACCGCTGGACCGAGCAAGTGCTGGGCACTCCGGCGCGCCCGGCCGTTATGCCGATGGATGCCTGGCGAGAAGAAGACCAGTTCATCGTCGAATTCGACCTGCCGGGCGTGGACCCTGACTCGCTCGACCTCGACGTCGAACGCAATGTGCTCACGGTGCGCGCGGAGCGCCCCGGTCTTGACCGCGAGCGAGATGTGGTCGCGGCCGAACGGCCACGCGGCGTCTTCAGCCGGCAGCTGTTCCTGGGCGACACCCTCGACACCGACAGAATCGGGGCCAGCTACCACGACGGCGTGTTGCGCCTGACCATTCCGATCGCGGAACAGGCCAAGCCACGCCGCATCGAGATCAGCCACAACGGGGAGCGCACACCGATCAATGCCTGACGGTGCTCGGTTTCCCACTTTTGGTTGCAACGGATCTCGACGAGGAGGTGATGACGCCGGATTGAAATCTGTTTGACGCTTGCGGCCCTCCGTGCCGTCTGTCGCCACAATCGACGCGCGACTGAGTCCGTAACCGCAGCGCATTGCCACCCAACGTGGTTGAGGTGAGGCTGCGCGGAGGGTGCCGGTAGAAGTGGGCGCGCCCCCGACGGCGCGCCCACTTCCAGCAGCAACCCGCCATCACTTACGAAAGGCGCGGTGCTACTCGATGATTGACCCGTACGCAGTCCTCGGCGTTTCGCCCACGGCGACGCAGGCCGAGATAACCCATGCCTACCGGCGCCTATTGCGCTGGTGCCACCCGGACTTGCGGTCCGGCGAACCGGACTCGGGCGCCGACGAACGGCTGCGGCAAGTCCTGTCGGCTTACCGCGTGTTGCGCGATCCGCAGCTGCGCAACGACTACGACCGCGCGGTCGCTCGCGTCCGCAAACACCGGCCGACGGCTCGAATCGCGGTCAGGCGCAATGACTCTGCCCACGTCGGTGCGGCGTTGTGGGCGGGGCCAGTGCGCTGGCATCGGTGACGGCCGGCTGCAGGCCGCGTTCGATCGCCGTTGGGGCCGCTCGAGCAGTTGAGATCGAACCCCCCGAGGGGCTTCGCCGGCTCTGGCCGCCGGAGATTGTCAGACCCTCGTGGTTGCATGCGGCTATGTCGGCTATGTCATTGAGCTGGGGTGCCGAGGCGCGCGAGCTGCTGGTGCCGGGAATGCGCGGGCCGATGCGCGTGCTGGGCGGCCCGGGGACCGGTAAGAGCAGCCTGCTGGTCGAGGCCGCGGTTGCGCATATCGCCGCGGGTGCCGATCCGGAATCGGTTCTGCTGCTTACCGGCTCAGGGCGGCTGGGGATGCGCGCACGTAGCGCGTTGACGTCGGCGTTGCTGCGGTCGAGCAGGATTGGATCCGGCCGGTCCGCGGTCCGCGAGCCGCTGGTGCGTACCGTCCACGGCTACGCCTATGCGCTATTGCGACGCAACGCGGAGCGTACCGGAGACGGGCCGCCGCGCCTGCTCACCAGTGCCGAACAGGATGCGATCATCCGCGAGCTGCTAGCCGGCGACCTCGAGGACGCAGCGGCCTCCCAATCCGCCTGGCCGCAGCATCTGTGGCTGGCGCTGAGCACCGCGGGATTCGCCAACGAATTGCGAAATCTGTTGGCACGCTGTTTCGAACGCGGCGTAGACCCCTCGGAGCTGGAGCGGCTCGGCCCGCGCTGCGGCCGCCCGGAATGGATTGCCGCCGGCCGGTTCGCCCGCCAATACGAGCAGGTGATGTTGCTGCGCTCGGCGGCCGGGATGGCGGTGCCACAAGCGACGGCACGGGCATTGGCGGCCGCCGAACTCGTCGGGGCGGCATTGGAAGCCTTCGCGGTCGATCCGGGACTACTGGCAGCCGAGCGCGCCCGGGTCCGGCTGCTGCTGGTCGACGATGCTCAGCAACTCGATCCGCAGGCAGCCCGGCTGGTCCGGGCGCTGGCCGCGGGCACCGAACGTGTCGTGGTGGCGGGTGACCCGAACCAGGCGGGATTCGGTTTCCGCGGCGGCGAGCCCGCCGGGTTATTGGGCGGGGCTGTCGAAGACGGACGCTTAGTGACCTTGACGGTGTCGCATCGCTGTGCGCCCGCGGTGGCGCGTGCCGTCAGTGGCATCACCCGACGGTTGCCCGGTGGCAGCGCCGGAAAGCAGATCGACGGCATCGGGGAACAGGGCGGTTCGGTTGCCGTGCGGCTGGCCGCCTCGGCGCATGCCGAAGCCGCGATGATTGCCGATACGCTGCGACGAGCCCATGCGATCGACGGGGTGCCGTGGTCGCAGATGGCGGTGATCGTCAGGTCGGTGCCGCGGGCCGCCGCGCGGCTGCCCCGGGCGCTGGCAGCGGCCGGAGTTCCGGTGGCCATGCCGGCGATCGGCGGGTCGTTGTCGGCGGAGCCCGCCTCGGCTGCGCTGCTCACGGTTTTGGCCGCGACCGCCGACGGGCTCACCGGAGAGCGGGCATTGGCGCTGCTCACCGGGCCCATCGGCCGCGTCGACCCGGTTTCGCTTCGCCAGCTGCGGCGGACGCTGCAGCGCGGCCGGTCCGGCGATTCATCGGGTGATTTCGGTGACGTACTGGCACAAATACTTTCCCCCGAAGCCGAATCGCGCCCGCAGTTCTCAGGTCCGCAGGCCGGCCCACTGCGGCGAGTGCGTGCCGTGCTCGCCGCGGCCGAACGGTGTCACCGTCAGGGTCAAGATCCGCGATACACGCTGTGGGCGGCGTGGGACCGCTCAGGTCTTCAAAGTCGCTGGCTGGCAGCCAGCGAGCGCGGCGGCTCGGCGGGTGTCCAGGCCACGCGGGATCTGGAAGCGGTGACCGCCTTATTCGACATCACCGACCAGTACGTCGCCCGAACCTCGGGTGCGTCGCTGCGCGGACTCATCGAGCATGTCACGGCTCTGCAGCTGCCGCCCGTCACCGCCGAGCCGGTATCGCAGGCAGAACAGGTGACGTTGCTCAGCGCGCACGCCGCCCTGGGGCACGAATGGGATCTCGTTATCATCGCGGGACTGCAGGAAGGGCTGTGGCCCAACACAATTCCGCGTGGTGGCGTGTTGGCTACCCAGCGGTTGCTTGATGAGCTCGACGGCGTCACCCAAAACGCCTCTGCCCGGGCGCCGCTGCTGGCCGAGGAACGCCGGCTCTTGGTGGCCGCCATGGGTCGGGCCCGGCGCCGGTTGCTGGTGACAGCCGTCGACAACGACGCCGACGGAGGCGGCCGGGAACCGGCGCTACCGTCGGCATTCTTTTTCGAGATCGCCCGGTTGGCTGATTGTGGCGGCGAACCAGCGGCGGCGCAGCCGGAGCCGGCACCGCGTGTCCTGTCGGCCGCGGCGGTGGTGGGTCGGTTACGGGCTGTCGTGTGTGCACCAGACGGCACGGTCGATGACGCTGCACGGGCATGTGCGGCAACGCAATTGGCGCGGTTGGCCAAGGCCGGTGTGGCAGGGGCCGACCCGGAAGGGTGGCACGGGCTGATCCCGGTGAGCACCAGTGAACCGCTGTACGGCAGTGGGGATGTCGTCTCGTTGACCCCGTCGAGCCTGCAGACGCTGAGCGAGTGCCCGTTACGGTGGCTGACCGAACGCCACGGCGGAGCCAAGCCGCGTGAGCTGCGCTCCACCGTTGGTTCGGTGCTGCACGCGCTGATCGCCGGTCCGGGCCGCAGTGAAGCTCAACTACTGGCCGAGTTGGACCGGGTGTGGCAGCGGTTGCCCTTCGACGCGAGCTGGTATTCGTCCAATGAGCTTGCCCGGCACCGCGCGATGATCCAGTCGTTTGTCGAGTGGCGGGCGCGTACCCGTGGTGAGTTGACCGAGGTCGGCGTCGAGGTCGAGGTGGACGGCGTCCTGCGGACCCGCCGCGACGACGGCGGAAAGATCCGGCTGCGCGGCCGCGTCGATCGGCTCGAACGCGACGGTGCGGGTCGGCTGGTGATCGTCGACGTCAAAACCGGCAAGACGCCGGTGAGCAAGGACGATGGCCAACAGCATGCGCAGCTGGCGATGTATCAGCTGGCGGTCGCCGAAGGGATGGTGCCCGCAGGCGACGAGCCCGGTGGTGCGCGTCTGGTCTATCCCGGGAAGTGCGGGACGACCGGCGCTGCCGAACGCGAGCAGGATCCGTTGACGCCGGCCACTCGTGATCGATGGCGCGCTCTGGTGCGGCAGGCCGCCGAGGCGATGGCCGGGCCGCAGTTCATCGCCCGACGCAACGACGGTTGCACGAACTGCCCGATCCGGCCGTTTTGCCCGGCACACACCGACAGGTCACCGCTGTGAAAAATGCCCGCTACAGCCCCGCCGAATTAGCTTGTGCGCTGGGGCTTTTCCCGCCCACGGAGGAGCAGGCGGCCGTGATCGCCGCGCCGCCGGGCCCACTGGTGGTCATCGCCGGGGCCGGAGCCGGCAAGACCGAGACGATGGCGGCGCGGGTGGTGTGGTTGATCGCCAACGGCTACGCCGAACCCGGCCAGGTGTTGGGCCTGACGTTCACGCGTAAGGCCGCCGGCCAACTGCTGCGCCGCGTCCGGTCTCGACTGGCGCGGTTGGCCGGGCTGGAACCCGGCGCGGCGGCGTGCGAATCCGCGGCCACTCCGGTGGTCAGCACGTACCACGCGTTCGCCGGGTCGTTGCTGCGTGACTACGGATTGCTGCTGCCCGTCGAGCCCGACACCAGGTTGGTTACCGAGTCAGAGCTGTGGCAGCTGGCGTTCGAGGTGGTCAACGGATATCGCGGTGAGTTGCATACCCAGAAGACCCCGGCGGCGGTCACGGCGATGGTGCTGCGGTTATGGAGCCAGCTCGCTGAGCACCTGGTGGACACCGGGCAACTCCGCTACACCCACGTTGAGCTGGAACGACTGGTGCACACCCTGCCGGCGGGTCCCTATCAGCGCGACCGCGGCCCCAGCCAGTGGTTGCTGCGGATGCTGGCCACCCAGAATGAGCGCGCCGAGTTGGTGCCATTGCTGGATGCGTTGCTCGAACGCATGCGGGCCGGGAAGGTGATGGACTTCGGGTTGCAGATGGCGTCTGCCGCGCGGCTGGCGGCGTCGTTCCCGCAGGTCGGTCGCGAACTGCGGAACCAATTCCGGGTGGTGTTGCTCGACGAGTACCAAGACACCGGCCATTCCCAGCGGGTCGCCTTGTCGTCGTTGTTCGGCGGCGGAGTCGACGACGGGCTGGCGCTCACGGCGGTCGGGGACCCGATCCAGTCGATCTACGGCTGGCGCGGTGCCTCGGCGACGAACCTGCCACGCTTCACCACCGACTTCCCCCTCTCCGACGGCACACCAGCGCCGATTCTGGAGCTGCGGACCAGTTGGCGTAACCCGCCGCGAGCGCTGCACCTGGCAAACGCCATATCTGCAGAGGCGCGCCGGAGATCGGTCGCGGTGCGGGCATTGCGGGCACGTCCGGACGCCCCGCCCGGGACCGTTCGCTGCGCACTGCTCCCCGATGTGCAGGCCGAACGTGACTGGATTGCCGACCATCTTCAGCGGCACTACTTGCGGGCTCGGGTCGATGGGGTCGGCCCGCCTACCTCAGCCGTTCTGGTGCGCCGCAACGCTGACGCGGCACCCATCGCCGATGCACTGCGTGCTCGCGGGATCCCGGTCGAAGTGGTTGGGCTGGCCGGCCTGTTGTCCATTCCAGAGGTCGCCGACGTGGTGGCCATGCTGCGCGTGGTGGCCGAGCCGACGGCTGGAGCCGCGGCGATGCAGGTGCTGACCGGTCCCCGCTGGCGGCTCGGTGGCCGGGACCTGGCAGCGTTGTGGCGGCGCGCACTGGCCCTGGCGGGCGGCCCCAACGAATCTTCGCCCGAGTCGATTGCGGCGGCAGCCGGCCCTGACAGCGACACCCCCTGTCTGGCCGACGCGATCAGCGACCCGGGTCCGGCCGACTGCTACTCGGTGGCAGGCTACCGGCGCATCGTGGCGCTGGCCGGCGAACTGAACCTGCTGCGTGCGCAACTCGGCCATTGCCTACCGGATCTGGTTGCCGAGGTGCGCCGCGTGCTGGGCGTCGATTGCGAAGCCCGCGCCAAATCCGGCGCTGCCGCACAGTGGTCCGGCACCGAGCATCTCGACGCCTTCGCCGACGTGGTAGCGAAATACGCCGAGCGGGCTACCCCGTCGACCACGGAAGTGCCGGCACACGCGTCGGTGGCTGGTCTGCTGGCCTACTTGGACGTGGCCGCAGAAGTGGAAAACGGCCTGCCCCCCGCGCAGCCCGCGGTTGCCCGCGACAGGGTGCAGGTGCTGACCGTGCATGCCGCAAAGGGCTTGGAGTGGCAGGTCGTGGCGGTTGCCCACCTGTCGGGTGGCGTTTTCCCGTCAACCGCGTCGCGAAGCACCTGGTTAACCGACCCCGGTGAGCTACCGCCACTGCTGCGCGGCGACCGCGCCTCGACCGGGGTGCTCGGTATCCCGGTCCTCGACACCTCGGCGGTGACCAATCGAAAACAGCTGGCGGACAAGATCTCCGAGCACCGTCATCAGCTCGATCAGCGACGTGTCGATGAGGAGCGCCGGTTGCTATATGTGGGAGTCACTCGTGCCGAGGACACCCTGCTGATATCGGGTCACCACTGGGGCGCTACCGGGGTCAAGCCGTGCGGGCCGTCGGAATTCCTCTGCGAAGTCAAAGACATCATCGATCACTCGATTACGGCCGGCGAGCCGTGCGGGACTATCGACCAGTGGGCTCCCGCACCGGCTGAAGGTGAGCCTAACCCGTTGCGGGACAATGTTATCCAAGCAGTCTGGCCAGCCGAGCCGCTGGGCGCGCGGCGCTCTGACGTGGAACGCGGGGCCCGGCTGGTGGCTGAGGCGACAGCGGCCGAAGTGGTCGGCGCCGGGGACGCTGACGCCGAGGGGTGGACCCATGACGTCGATGCGCTACTGGCCGAACGTGCGCGCACGGTGCAACCGCCGGCCCGCGAGCTGCCGGGCCAATTGTCGGTCAGCGGTCTGGTGGAGCTGGGCCGCGATCCTGCCAAGGCACGGCAGCGGCTAGCCCACCGTCTGCCGTCGCGTCCGGATCCGCAGGCATTGCTGGGCAACGCCTTTCACTCCTGGGTCCAGCAGTTCTACGGAGTCGAATTGCTGTTCGATCTCGGTGACCTTCCGGGTGCCGCCGACTCCGACGCAAGCAACGCCGAGGAGTTGGCCAAACTGCGAGCGGCGTTCACCGCATCGCCCTGGGCTGCTCGCACCCCGATCGCGGTAGAAGTGCCGTTCGAGATGCCGATCGGCAACACCGTGGTTCGCGGCCGCATTGATGCGGTGTTCGCCGACCCCGACGGCGGCGTCACCGTGGTTGACTGGAAGACCGGTGAGCCGCCACGCGGGCCGGAAGCCAGGCGGCAGGCCGCCGTCCAGTTGGCCGTCTACCGGCTGGCATGGGCAGCGCTGCTCGGCTGCTCGGAGTCATCGGTACGCACCGCGTTCTACTACGTCCGCAGTGGCATCACCGTTGTTCCCGATGAGTTGCCCGACGGTGCGGCGTTGGCTGCGCTGCTGGCTGACTCCGCTCACCCTTGCGACACCTGATCGTGGTTACATGTGTCTCGTGCCTGTGTCGTGCTTTGGGATCAGCCGATGACGGATTCCCGTGGCAAAAGGTAGTTGGCGGCGGCTGAGGCGTCTCGACGAGAGGTTGACGGTCCAGCCGAGTTACGCACTCGTCGGCGTGTTGCGCATTCCTTCGGGTCGGGCCAGTCCCGCGCGCATCATTACCCGCCGAGTGGCGATTGCCCTGGCGGCGTTGTTGGTCGGCGCCATTACCGTCTACGTCGATCGGGACGGATACCACGACTCACAGGGCGACGAACTGACGTTCCTGGATTGCCTGTATTACTCGGCGGTGACGTTGTCGACGACCGGTTATGGCGACATCACGCCCATTTCCGAATTCGCGCGCGCGACCAACGTCTTGATCATCACGCCGCTGCGCATCGCGTTCCTGATCCTGTTGGTCGGGACGACGCTCGAGGTGGTCACGGAGACGTCCCGGCAAGCACTGAAGATCCAGCGTTGGAGGAACAGAGTGCGCAACCACACCGTCGTCATCGGCTATGGGACCAAAGGCAAAACGGCGATTACCGCGATGCTCGGTGACGAGGTGGTCCCGGGTGAGATTGTCGTCGTCGACACCGACCGGGCGGCCCTGGACCGCGCGGCGGCGGCGGGGTTGGTCACCGTATATGGCGACGCCACCAAATCCGACGTGCTGCGGTTGGCCGGTGCTCAGCATGCGGCCTCGATCATCGTTGCCGCGAGCCGTGACGACACGGCGGCGCTGGTGACTTTGACCGCCCGCGAGATCTCGCCCAAGGCCAAGATCGTGGCTTCCATCCGGGAGGCCGAAAACCAGCATCTGCTCGAGCAATCGGGGGCGGACTCGGTGGTGGTTTCCTCGGAGACGGCGGGCCGATTGCTTGGCCTTGCCACCACCACTCCCAGCGTTGTGCAGATGATCGAGGATCTGTTGACGCCGGATACCGGGCTGGCGATTGCCGAACGCGAGGTGGAGGCGAGCGAAGTCGGCGGTTCTCCGCGGCATCTGGGAGACATAGTGCTAGGCGTCGTCCGCAACGGACACCTATTGCGTATCGGAATGCCCGAGGTGGACGCCATCGAGGCCGACGACCGTCTCGTCTACGTCCGCAACACGGGGCACTAGTGGCGATCGTCGACTTCCGGCTGCGGGACGTTCCATTCCTGTCGCGTATCGGCGCGGACCGAGCCGACCACTTGCGGACCGATGTCGACGCCGCGGCTGCCGGCTGGGCCGATGCGGCGCTACTGCGGGTGGATTCGCGCAACCAGGTCCTGGTTGCCGATGGCCGAGCGGTGCTGGGTTCGGCGGCCGCGCTGGGCGACAAGCCACCGCCGGAGGCGGTGTTCCTGGGTCGCATCGAGGGCGATCGCCACGTCTGGGCGATCAGGGGCGAACTGGAGCCCCCCGAGGGGGTGGAGGTCGATGTAGTGGACCTTCGCAGGCTCGGCAAGATCTTCGATGACACCAGCAGCCAATTGGTGTCGTCGGCGTTGGCGTTATTGAACTGGCATGACACCGCGCGATTCAGCCCCGTCGACGGCACCCCGACCAAACCCGCCAGGGCCGGATGGTCACGGGTCAGCCTGATCACCGGTCGCGAGGAGTTTCCCCGTATCGACGCGGCGGTGATCTGCCTGGTTCACGACGGCGGTGATCGCGCGGTATTGGCCCGCCAAGCGGCATGGCCGCCGCGGATGTTCTCTCTGCTGGCGGGCTTCGTCGAGGCGGGTGAATCGTTCGAGGTATGCGTGGCCCGCGAGATTCGTGAGGAAATCGGTCTGACCGTCCGTGATGTGCGCTACCTGGGCAGCCAACCCTGGCCGTTCCCGCGCTCGCTGATGGTGGGCTTCCATGCCGTAGCTGACCCGGATCAAGATTTCTCATTCCACGACGGCGAGATCGCCGAGGCCGGCTGGTTCACCCGCGACGAAGTGCGTGCGGCGCTGGACGCGGGCGACTGGACAACCGCCGCATCGGAGTCGGCATTGCGGCTACCGGGGTCCGTCTCGATCGCCCGGATCATCATCGAATCCTGGGCGGCGGCGCGCGATTGAACTGCCGCGATCGAACTACGTGACGCGATCGCAGATCGCGTCAAGCACGGTATTGGCGATCCGTTCAGCCGGTTCGATGCCCAATACGCCGACAGACATCAACACCGCATTCTTGACGCGATACAGATGGCTCCAGCCTTGGTCGGTGATCCGCAACGTGGCAGGGTCCGGCTTGTCCACGTTGAACGTGTACTTGGGGTCATGTAATGCCATGCACGCGTTCAGCGAAGCTTCCAGCTGGTCGAGCGCTGCGCGCGCTGCATGCGCGTCCGGGTAGATGGCAACGGCTTGACTGACCGAATCCACCAAAGCCATGCCGCCGGGGCGAATTTCGTCGGTGACGCCGCTGTAGCCGGCACTCCGGAACTCTATCCAGCCGCTGGCGAAGGTGAGATCACTGGTCCCGGCCGCCCGGCAGGGGCCCGGCGCGTTCAGGTCGCCTGGTGGCGGATGACGCAAGTCCGCGTGTGAATGTGCGGTCAGTTCCTCGTAATTGGCGATACGCCGTACCTCTTCGATGCTGATGATCAACGCATCGGCACCCGATTGCGGCGTGGCGGCGGTGGCGGTGCTCGGCTTCGCTGATGTGCCCTTGTGCGAGCATGCCGTGATCACGAGTAGCGCAGTGCAGATGATGAACAGTGACTTGCCCGTGCCGGCAAGGGCGGCGCGAATATCTGCCGCGTGCCGCGTCAGCCGCAGCGCCAGATATGTCACGCTCGAGCGGGTTGAGCCGGTTGGCCTCATCGTTGATAGCCGTTTTCTGCGGACCGCCGTCCGCCGTTGGGTGGCGCTTATGGTGCCGGCGAGTTGTGCCCGGAGGTCGACGCCGTAACTTTTATCGTACGGGCGACCGGACCTCTTGTTGGGCACCTTTGCGCAGGCGACGGGCCGTGTCTTGGCCCCGGGTGAACGGCCGACACCGGGCCGCCTCAGCCGCCGACTTCTGCCAGCTTGGCTTTGACCACGTGTGCGCTCGGGTTGGTCAGCGTTGAGCCGTCGGCAAACCTGACCGTCGGGACCGTCCTGTTGCCGCCGTTGACCGAGGCGACAAACTCCGCGGCCGCGCCGTCGTGCTCGATGTCGACCTCGTCGTACGTGATCCCCTCTGTCTTGAGCGCCGTCTTGAGCCGGAAACAGTAGCCACACCATGACGTCGTGTAGATGGTGAGCGCAGCGTTGGTCATAGCTGGTAAACGTAGCCCGGCGGCCATCCGGGTCATGGAGGGGGCCGTGGGATGGGCAGAAGCGAGGGCATCGCCGGTTTACCCGGGCAGCCTTGGGGGGCAGGCGGCACCGGCGACGACGCAGGCCGCGGCGCGTCGAAACGCCCGGCTTGTCGGCCGCCGCTGCCAAGATGGACGCTATGCCGATGGTCGCCGACGCACTGACCGCCGCACTGGACGACCAGCAGCGCCAAGCCGTATTGGCTCCACGCGGACCGGTCTGCGTGCTCGCCGGAGCCGGAACCGGGAAGACGCGCACCATCACGCACCGGATCGCCCGGCTGGTCAGCAGTGGTCATGTGGCTGCCGGTCAGGTACTGGCCGTGACGTTCACCCAGCGTGCGGCGGGGGAGATGCGCGCCCGGTTGCGCACACTGGGCGCCGCCGCGCAGGTCGGTTCGGGCGTCGGCGCGGTGCAGACGCTGACCTTTCACGCGGCGGCGCATCGCCAGCTGCGGTACTTCTGGCCACGCGTGGTCGGTGACATCGGCTGGCAGTTGCTGGACACCAAGTTCGCCGTCGTGGCCCGCGCGGCCAGCCGCACCAGGCTTCAGGCCAGCACCGATGACGTCCGGGATCTCGCCGGCGAGATCGAGTGGGCCAAAGCCTCGCTGATCGGCCCCGAGGATTACCCGAGCGCGGTGGCGGCCGTGCGCCGGGACACCCCGTTGGACGCGGCACACATCGCGGCGGTCTACTCCGAATACGAATCCCTCAAAGTCCGCGACGACAGCGTCACCCTGCTCGATTTCGACGATCTGCTGCTGCACACCGCGGCCGCTATCGAAAATGACGCCGCGGTGGCCGAGGAGTTCCGGGATCGCTACCGCTGCTTCGTCGTCGATGAATACCAGGACGTCACACCGCTGCAGCAGCGGGTGCTGTCGGCGTGGTTGGGGGATCGCGACGATCTGACCGTCGTCGGCGACGCGAATCAGACCATCTACTCGTTCACCGGAGCCTCCCCTCGCTTCCTGCTCGACTTCTCCCGCAGGTTCCCCGACGCCACGGTGGTGCGCCTAGAGCGTGACTACCGGTCCACTCCGCAGGTGGTGTCGCTGGCCAATCGGGTGATCGAAGCCGCGCGGGGCCGGGTCGCGGGCAGCAAGTTGCGGTTATCCGGCCAGCGTGAGCCCGGTCCCGTCCCGTCGTTCCAGGAGTATCCCGACGAGCCCGCCGAGGCCGCCGCGGTGACGGCGTCGATCGGCCGGCTGATCGAAGCCGGTACTGCGCCTTCGGAAATCGCGATTCTGTACCGGGTCAATGCACAGTCGGAGGTCTACGAGGAAGCGCTGACCGAAGCGGGAATCGCCTACCAGGTACGCGGCGGGGAGGGGTTCTTCGACCGTCAGGAGATCAAGCAGGCGCTGGTCGCGTTGCAGCGTGCCGCCGAACGGGGTACCGACGCTGCATTGGCCGACGCGGTCCGCGGCGTTCTGGAACCGCTGGGGTTGACGGCACACGAGCCGGTGGGTGCGCGCGCCCGGGAACGCTGGGAGGGGCTTACTGCATTGGCGCAACTGGTCGACGACGAGGTGGCGCAGCGTCCGCATTTACAGCTTCAGGGACTGTTGTCCGAGCTTCGGGCCCGAGCCGACGCCCGGCATCCGCCGGTGGTGCAGGGCGTCACCCTGGCGTCGCTGCATGCGGCCAAGGGCCTGGAGTGGGATGCGGTGTTTCTGGTCGGATTGGCCGACGGCACCTTACCCATCTCGCACGCGCTGGCGCACGGTCCCGACAGTGAGCCGGTCGAGGAAGAGCGTCGCCTGCTCTATGTCGGAATCACCAGGGCCCGAGTGCATTTGGCCCTCAGCTGGGCGCTGGCTCGGGCGCCGGGCGGTCGCCAGAGCCGTAAGCCGTCGCGGTTCCTCAACGGCATTGCGCCGCAGACGCGTGCCGAACCGGGGCCGGGCAAAGCCCGTCGCAACCGGGCCTCCGCCCGCTGCCGGGTCTGCAACAAGGAGCTGACCACCCCGGCGGCCGTCATGCTGCGGCGATGTGAAACATGCGCAGGCGACGTTGACGAGGGGTTGCTGCTGCAGCTGAAGTCGTGGCGGCTGAACATCGCCAAGGAACAGAACGTGCCGGCCTACGTCGTCTTCACCGACAACACCCTCATCGCCATCGCCGAGATGCGCCCCGACGACGACGAGGCGCTCATCGCCATTCCGGGTATCGGTGCCCGAAAGCTGGAACAGTACGGAGCCGACGTGCTCGACATGGTCAGGCAGGCTCGCTGAGCAACGAAACCGCAGGTCAGAAAATCGGTTGTGATTGGCGGCCGTGACCGATTACCCTCGAAACGCACTTCGCTGCCGGCGTTGAAGGCTGGCAAATCGGCAAACGGTACGAGAGGAGGGTGGCCACGATGCTCGACATCAACATGTTCGGTGTGAGCGTGGCTGCCCCGGCGTCAACCGCGGCAACCCCTCATGCCGCCGCACCGGCGGCAGCGGCTAAGCACCGCGTCGCCGCCGCGACCGACGCGTCCGTGGATCGGAGCTCAACGTAGACACTGCGTAGCAGCCCCAGATTTGCCGAATGGCCACGGACCCAAGTCACCAGGATCCGTGGCCAAACTTGTTGGGGGGCAACCTCCCTCACCTGGTCCGGATCACCTTCGAAAGACAGCCCCAAGACCAGGAAGCAGGTGAGCCAGAACATGTCAGCACTGACAGTCCCCAAAAATCGGCTGCCGGCGTTGCCATGCCATGTGGGTAATCCCGACCTATGGTTCGCCGACACCCCAGCTGATCTCGAGCGCGCAAAAACGCTGTGTACCGGCTGCCCGGTGCGGCGCGAATGCTTGGCGGCCGCGCTGGAACGTGCCGAGCCATGGGGCGTCTGGGGCGGCGAGATTTTCGAGCGCGGCGCGATCGTGAGCCGCAAGCGTCCGCGGGGGCGTCCGCGCAAGGTCGCCGCTTAGCAGGCCGGGCCCGGCTCGCCGAGAGCCGGGCCCAGCTTTGTGGAGACATCGACGCCACTCGGCGAAGCGCACGACCGCCGCCGGTTTCCCCGCTCGACCGCGTATCAGACCACGGCCGTATCGGGCTCGGCGAAGCCGGGAATCAGCTCCTCGGTCAGTGACTTGATCGGCACATGCGCATCCAGCTGGCAGAGGATCGCGGCCACCGAGGCAATGACCCGCATCGGAATCGCCAGCTTGGCCGGCAGGTCCATTTGCCGCGCCACCTTGATCTGCGCCACCGATCGGTCGAACTGACTCACGGTCATCCGCTGCAGCCACTTGCGGGTGTAGTGGAAGACGTCGACTTCGATGGGTTCGACGTACTGGCGCAGCATCTCGTCGATCTCCCGGACCGAGACCTGCTGGCCCTGCTGGATGAAGCCGGCCTTCTCCATGGTCGGCAACAGCAGGTCGTAATTCTTGTCGCGGGCCAGCCGGATCGTCATTCCCAGCTCGACGGGGTAGCCGCCGGGTAGTGGTGCCACGGCGCCGAAGTCGATGACGCCCATTCGGCCGTCCGGCAGCAGCATGAAGTTCCCGGGGTGGGCGTCACCGTGCAGCATCCCGAGCCGGCGTGGGGCGTCGAAGGTGAGCTCTATCAGGCGGGTCCCGATCAGGTCGCGCTGTTCTTGGTTGCCGTTTCGGATGATCGCCGACATGGGCACGCCGTCGATCCATTCCTGGATCACCACCTTGGGTGCGCTGGCCACCACCCGCGGCACCGCGAAGTGTGGGTGGTCGTGGTACGCCTTGGCAAAGGCCCGCTGGTTGTCGGCCTCCAACCGGTAGTCGAGCTCCATCTCGGTGCGTTCGATCAGTTCGTCGACGACACCTTGAACATCGGCGCCCGGCGAGAGCTGTTTGAGCACGCCGACCATGCGTTGCATGGTCTTCAGGTCGGCCCGCAGGGCCTCGTCGGCACCCGGGTACTGAATCTTGACGGCCACTTCGCGGCCGTCGGACCACACCGCCTTGTGCACTTGGCCGATGCTGGCCGAGGCAACCGGGGTGTCATCGAACGAACTGAACCGTTCACGCCACTTCGTGCCCAGCTGTGCGTCGAGCACCCGGTGGACCTTGGCCGCGGGCAGCGGCGGGGCATCCTTCTGCAGCTTGGTCAGCGCATCGCGATAGGGCTCGCCGAACTGCTCGGGGATGGCTGCTTCCATCACCGACAACGCCTGGCCGACTTTCATCGCCCCGCCTTTGAGCTCGCCCAGGACGGTGAACAACTGGTTGGCGGCCTTCTCCATCAGCTCGGCGTTGACCTCGTCTTTCGACTTGCCGGTCAGCCGTTTGCCGAAGCCAAGCGCCGCCCGGCCGGCCATGCCGACCGGAATGCTGGCCAGCTTGGCGTTTCGCGCGGCGCGGCCGCGTTTGATGTCTGACACATACCCATCATCCATGACGGTTGCGCCAACCGGGTATTGATCCGGTATCAACCGGCCGCGCGGGTGCGGCGCGCCCGGGCCGCTGAGCACCGGACCGACGGCGCCCATCTCGCCTTCGGCTCGCCGGATGGCGGGTGCATTTTCGGATCGCCGCCGGCACAGCGCCTATGTAGTCTCTTGCAGGTCGCAACGGTGTGACGCATCGATCCCCACATCCGGAGGGTGGACCGCCAAAGCCATGTCAGCAAAGCAAACCCAGCACGACACCGCCGATGCCTTATTTAGGGCGATTATCGAAACGCTAGACAAGCACCGCAAAGACGGCACCCTGACCGAAGGCGTGCTGGACGACTTGGCCAGAGCCTATGCGGCGGTGTCTACGAACGTCCCGGAGCAGGGCCGTCTCGGTTAGACCCCGTCACGCCACCGTCAGCACGAGCACAACGGATGCCGGGTCCATTGGCGCGCCACAATGGAGCCGGCGTTGAGGTCGAACTCCAGCGTGGCGTTGAGAGCCGACGGCGGATCGTGGTCGGCTTGTTCACCGCCCACCGCGGCGATCACCCGGTTGACCTGGCTGAGGGCCAGTGCGGCCGTCGCCAGCAACGTCGCTCGGTCAGCCACTCCGACGGTGCCGCGCAGCTGTGCAGCGATTGCCGGCCAGGCGCAGTCCACGTCGCTGCGGTGCAGATCGGCGCAGCGTAGGCAGCTCGTCACGCCCGGGATAACCAGCGGTCCTACCAGGCCGGTGCCGTCACGAACCCGAACGAGCAGGTGCGCAATGCCCTCGTTGTGCATATCGCGCACCAAACGTGGATCGGCTACCAGATAGTCGGACAACACCACCAAATCCACCGTGCCGCTGCTGACCGCGGCATGCGGTTGGCTGCTCTGCCCGACCCGGGCCCCCGAGCAGCGCAGCGCCTGCATCAGCAGGTCCGACAACGGTCCGCGCCCGTGGATCCGGATCGACGCCGCGCGGCCCGGGCAGCCTCGATGCCCGTGGGTGGCGACGCCGGCGCTGACCAATTGCCTGACGAGGTTCACCACCCCCTCGCCGTCCACCAATCCCTGGCTGACGGCTTGGCGCTGCAGCTCGGTGATCGGTGTCGGCGAGCGCATGGACCGCAATAGCGCGGCCACCGCCGAGGCGCTCAGGCCGCCGGGTGGATGCACCAGCACGGCCCGGCGCGGATCCCAGCCCACCTGCACGGCGCCGTCGGGCCGCAGGAGCACCGGCATCGCCGGATCAAGCGAATACAAGGTGGGAACTGCCTGCGGCATGACCAGAAACTGTGCCACGCCGGGCTCGGCTAGCGGCTCAGTTATCCACAGGGCCGGGGCCGGAGTCTTCCGGGCCGCCGGTCTCACGGTCGAGTTCGGCGATTGCCTCGTCGATGCCGCTGGTGTCACCGCCGATGACCTGGTCGATGAACGCGGCCGGGTCGTCCAGATCGTCGGCCGCGGGCAGCAGGTCGGGATGCTGCCACAGCGCGTCCCGGGCGTCCACGCCGGCGGCCTGGGTCAGGCGCTCCCACAGCGCGCCGGCCTCCCGCAGTTTGCGCGGCCGTAGCTCCAGCCCGACCAGGGTCGCGAACGTCTGTTCGGCGGGACCGCCGCTGGCCCGGCGCCGGCGCAGCGTCTCGCTGAGTGCGGCGGTGCCCGGAATACGCTCGCCGAGCGCATCGGTCACCACGGTTTGAACCCAGCCCTCGATCAGGGCGAGCAGCGTCTCGAGCCGCTCGAGCGCCTGGATCTGGGTCGGTGTCGCCTTGGGCTCGAATACTCCCTCGCTGAGCAACCGCTCCATGGCGGCGGGATCGGTCAGCGTGGCCGGATTGAAGTCGCGGGCCAGCTCCTCGATTCCGGTCATGTCGATCTTCATGCCCTTGGCGTACGCCTCGACAGCGCCCAGCAGCTGCCCGGCCAGCCAGGGAACGTGGCCGAAGAGGCGATGATGGGCGGCCTCACGGGCGGCCAGGAAGGTCAGGATCGCGCTGCGCGGCTGCTCCAGGCCGGACGAAAAGTCCTCGACGGCGGCGGGCAGGATTGCGGCCACACCCTTAGGTCCCAGCGGCAGGCCGATGTCGGTCGATGTCAGCACCTCCTGCGACAACCGGCCGAGCGCCTGACCCAGCTGCGAACCGAATGCTATGCCGCCCATCTGCGACATCACCGTGAGCAGCGGGCCGGCCATGCTCTTGGCCTCCTCCGGCAGCGACGACGCCCAGACCGTCGAGATCTGCTCGGCCATCGGATCGCACAGTCGCTTCCAGACGTCCAAGGTGTTGTCGACCCAGTCGGTGGGGCTCCAGCCCACCGCCCTGGTGGTGCCGGCGGGCAATGAGGTGGCCCCGTCCAGCCAGGTCTCCGCCAGGTGCACCGCGTCGGCGATCGCGGAGTTGGTCGCTTCCGGGATGGGCGCCGTGAAACCGACCGAGCTGGCTGCCACTTGGCGGGCCAGGGCGTAGTTGACCGGTCCGGAACTCTGACCCGCGGTCATCGCGCTGCCGACACCGCCGAACATCTCGCCCAACCGGGTGAAGATCTGACCCAGGTCGGCCATGGCGGAATCCCCGCTAAAACCGAACGGGCCCAGCGGGTTAGCGCCCGAGCCGGGGTCGGGTTCGTTCTTCCCGCGTTTGTCGCGGTCGGGGTCGTCTCCGGAGGAGAAACCGAAAGGCAGGTCAGCCATACGGTCAACGGTACCCATCAGGGCAGAAGAAAGCGCCATCCGCCGTCACGCTCGCAGCTGAACCGGCCTCGGCGGCCCCGTCTAGTCTATGCGGCGTGAACAGGCGGATTTTGACGTTGATGGTCGCGCTGGTGCCCATCGTGGTGTTCGGCGTATTGCTCGCGGTCGTGACGGTGCCATTCGTGTCGCTGGGACCCGGGCCCACATTCGACACCCTCGGCGAAGTCGACGGCAAACAGGTCGTCGACATCGAAGGCACCCAAACACATCCGACGTCTGGTCATCTGAACATGACGACGGTGTCCCAGCGCGACGGTCTGAGTCTGGGCGAGGCCATAACACTGTGGCTCTCCGGGCAAGAACAGCTGGTGCCCCGCGATCTTGTCTACCCGCCGGGCAAGTCGCGGGAGGAGGTCGACAAGGCCAACAACGCCGATTTCAAGAACTCCGAAGACAGCGCCGAGTACGCGGCCCTGGGTTATCTGAAGTATCCGGAAGCGGTAACCGTCGCCTCGGTCAACGATCCCGGACCGTCGGCGGGCAAGCTGAAAGCCGGTGACGCTATCGACGCGGTCAACGGCACGCCGGTGGCCAATGTCGAGCAGTTCACCGGATTGCTGAAGAACACCAAGCCCGGCCAGTCGGTGACCATCGACTTCCGTCGCAAGAACGAGCCGGCCGGTGTCGCGCAGATCACGCTCGGCACCAACAAGGACCGCGACTACGGATTCATGGGGGTGGCGGTGCTGGACGCGCCGTGGGCGCCGTTCGTGGTGGATTTCAACCTCGCCAATGTGGGCGGCCCGTCGGCCGGGTTGATGTTCAGTCTTGCGGTGATCGACAAACTCACCACCGGTGACCTGGTTGGGTCGACCTTCGTCGCGGGTACGGGCACCATCGGCATTGACGGCAAGGTCGGCGCTATCGGGGGGATCACGCACAAGATGGCCGCCGCGCGTGCCGCCGGCGCCACGGTGTTTCTGGTGCCGGCGAAAAACTGCTACGAGGCGGCCTCCGACATCCCGCCTGGTCTGCGGCTGGTGAAGGTCGAGACGCTCGGCCAGGCGGTGGACGCGTTGCATGCGATGACTGCCGGAGCCGCGACGCCGAGTTGCTAATGCTCTGAGATGCGTACAGTTGTGACCGACTGGACAAATCTGCGGCAGCAGCCAATACCGAGCAGGGAGCGTAGCTAGTGGGGATGCGGCCGTCCGCACGTATGCCGAAGCTGACTCGGCGTAGCCGGATTCTGATCTTGATCGCGTTGGGTGTCATCGCGGTGCTGCTCGCCGGGCCACGCCTGATCGACGCGTACGTCGATTGGCTGTGGTTCGGCGAACTGGGCTACCGGTCGGTGTTCACCACCGTGCTGGTCACCCGAATCGTGGTGTTTCTGGTGGGTGGACTGTTGGTCGGCGGCATCGTCTTTGCCGGGCTGGCGTTGGCCTACCGCACCCGGCCGGTCTTCGTGCCGAGCAACGACAATGACCCGGTGGCGCGTTATCGGGCCCTCGTGCTCGCTCGGCTGCGGCTGGTGGGCATCGGCGTGCCGGCGGCGATCGGACTGCTGGCCGGCGTCGTCGCGCAGGGCTACTGGGTTCGGATCCAGTTGTTCTTGCATGGCGGTGATTTCGGCGTCAGGGACCCGCAGTTCGGGAAGGACCTAGGCTTCTACGCCTTCGAATTGCCGTTCTACCGGCTGGTACTCAGCTATCTGTTCGTAGCCGTGTTCCTGGCGCTCGTGGTAAACCTGGTGGCGCACTACATCTTTGGCGGCATACGGCTTTCCGGTCGCACGGGCGCTCTGAGCCGCTCGGCGCGTATCCAACTGGTCAGCCTGGTCGGGATGCTGGTGCTGCTCAAGGCCGTCGCCTATTGGTTGGATCGCTACGAGCTGCTATCACACAGCCGTGGCGGTAAGCCGTTCACCGGTGCCGGCTACACCGATATCAACGCGGTCCTGCCGGCGAAGCTGATCCTGATGGCGATCGCGTTGATCTGCGCGGCGGCGGTGTTCTCCGCAATCACCCTGCGGGACTTGCGGATTCCGGCTATCGGTTTGGCCCTGTTGCTGCTGTCGTCGCTGATCGTCGGTGCCGCCTGGCCGATGATCGTCGAGCAGATCAGCGTCAAACCCAACGCCGCGCAGAAGGAAAGCGAATACATCAGCCGCAGCATAGCCGCGACCCGGCAAGCCTATGGTCTGACGTCGGACGTGGTGACTTATCGCAACTACACCGGCGAGGGTCAGGCGACTGCGCAGCAGGTCGCCGCCGACCGCGCCACGACTTCGAACATCCGGTTGCTCGACCCCACGATCGTCAGCCCGGCGTTCACACAGTTCCAGCAGGGCAAGAACTTCTACTACTTCCCCGACCAGCTGTCGATCGACCGCTACGTCGACCGCAACGGAAACCTGCGTGACTACGTCGTGGCGGCGCGGGAACTCAACCCCGACCGGCTGATCGACAACCAGCGCGACTGGATCAACCGGCACACGGTATACACGCACGGCAACGGATTCATCGCGTCGCCGGCCAACACCGTGCGCGGGATCGCCAACGACCCGAACCAGAACGGCGGTTACCCGGAGTTCCTGGTCAACGTCGTCGGCGCCAACGGAACCGTGGTGTCCGACGGCCCGGCACAGTTGGACCAGCCGCGGATCTACTTCGGACCGGTCATCTCCAACACGTCCGCCGACTATGCGATTGTCGGAAAGACCGGCGCAGACCGGGAATACGACTATGAAACCAGCACCGAAACCAAGAACTACACCTACACCGGCAGCGGCGGCGTCCCGGTCGGCAGCTGGATTTCCCGCACCGTATTCGCCGCGAAGTTCGCCGAGCGGAACTTCTTGTTCTCCAATGTGATCGGTTCCAACAGCAAGATCTTGTTCAACCGGGATCCGGCGCAGCGGGTGGAGGCGGTGGCGCCGTGGCTCACCACCGACAGCGCGGTGTACCCGGCGATCGTCAACAAGCGGCTGGTGTGGATCATCGACGGCTACACCACCCTGGACAACTATCCCTACTCCGAGCTGACGTCGTTGTCGTCGGCGACCGCCGATTCCACCGAGGTGGCGTTCAACCGGCTGGCCCCCGACAAGAAAGTCTCCTACATCCGCAACTCGGTGAAGGCCACCGTCGATGCCTACGACGGCACCGTGACGCTGTATCAGCAAGATGAACGGGACCCGGTGCTGCGGGCGTGGATGCAGGTCTTCCCCGGTACGGTCAAGCCCAAGAGCGACATCACGCCCGAGCTCGCCGAGCATCTGCGTTACCCCGAAGACCTATTCAAGGTGCAACGGATGCTGCTGGCCAAATACCACGTCAACGACCCGGTGACGTTCTTTTCCACCTCGGATTTCTGGGACGTGCCGCTGGACCCGAACCCGACCGCCAGCAGCTATCAGCCGCCGTACTACATCGTTGCGAAAAACATTGCCAAGGACGATAATTCGGCTGCATACCAGTTGATCAGCGCGATGAACAGGTTCAAGCGCGACTACCTGGCCGCTTACATCAGCGCCAGCTCCGACCCCGCGACATACGGCAAGATCACGGTGCTGACCATCCCGGGACAGGTCAACGGTCCCAAGCTGGCCAACAACGCGATCACCACCGACCCCGCGGTATCGCAGGACCTCGGCGTGATCGGGCGCGATAACCAGAATCGGATCCGCTGGGGCAACTTGCTCACCTTGCCGGTGGCTCAGGGTGGGCTGCTGTACGTCGAACCGGTATATGCCTCCCCGGGCGCCAGCGACGCCGCCTCGTCCTACCCGCGGTTGATCCGGGTGGCGATGATGTACAACGACAAGGTCGGATACGGCCCCACCGTGCGCGATGCGCTCAACGGGTTGTTCGGGCCAGGGGCCGGTGACGCGGCGGCCGGAATACAACCGACCGAGGCCGGCGTGCCGCCGAACCCGCCCGCCAACCCGCCGCCGCCCGCCACCGGACCGGGAACCCCGCCGCCGACGGCCGTGGTGCCACCGCCCCCGGACGGGACTGCCACCTTGTCGCCGGCCAAAGCGGCTGCGCTACAAGAGATTCAGGCTGCGATCGGCGCGGCGCGAGACGCGCAGAAGAAGGGCGATTTCGCCGCCTACGGGTCAGCGCTGCAGCGGCTCGACGAGGCCATCACCAAGTTCAACAACGCCAAGTAGGCGGGTGGTGCCGGGTAGCGGCGATCACTGCCCCTTGACGTTCATGATCTGTCGCAGCGACGTCACGATGTCGACGAGCGGCTCGGCATCGACCATGACGCGGTCGATGTCCTTGTAGGCCTGCGGGATCTCATCGATCCACTCTTTGCCGTGGCGGTATTCAATGCCGACCATCGCGGCGGCCAGATCCTGTTCGGTGAACAGTTGCTTGGCCTTGGTCCGGCTGAACCGGCGACCGGCCCCATGCGGGGCCGACCAGAGGCCGTCGTGGTTTCCCTTGCCGCGCACGATGTAGGAGCGAGTGCCCATCGAGCCGGGAATGATCCCCAATTTACCTTCGGTTGCGTCGATTGCGCCCTTGCGGGTGAGCCAGACGCTTTCGCCGCCGATCTTCGTCGCGACGGTGTAGTTGTGGTGGCAGTTGATGCGTTGGGACTCCACGCGTTGCGGCTGCACACCCAGCCACGAGGCGAAGACGTGGATGAAGCGATCCATCATCTCCGCCCGGTTGAGATAGGCGAAGCGCTGTGCCCACTCCAAATCCTTGAGGTAGCGGTCGAATTCGGCCGTTCCCTCTGTGAAGAACGCCAGATCGCGGTTGGGCAGCCTGATACCGGGGTCAGCCGAGCAGCGTTGCAAGGCGATCTTGATGTGCCGCTGTGCGATCTTGTTGCCTACGCCGCGTGAGCCGCTGTGCAGGAACAGCCAGACGTTGTCCTCGGTGTCGACACAGAGTTCGATGAAGTGGTTGCCACCGCCGAGAGATCCCAACTGCTCCATCCACTTTGGGCTATGGGATAGGTCGACGTCGAGATCCTGCTGTAGCTGCAGGAGCTCGTTGTGCTTCTTGGCGGTGAACGGGAACCGTTGCAGGCTCTTGTTGTAGTTCCCCGGTGACAGCGGAATCGCGTCTTCTACTAGGCGCCGCAGCGCGGGTAACTGTGCGGCGTACTCGCCGCCGAACCGGTCTGACAGATCCCGCTCGGTGAACCGCGTTGTGGCCGCGACCATGCCGCAGCCGATGTCCACCCCGACGGCCGCGGGAATCACGGCGCCCTTGGTGGGTATCACGGTGCCGACGGCCGAGCCTTTGCCCAGGTGGGCGTCGGGCATGAGGGAGACGTGCGGGTGGACGAACGCCATCGATGCGGTGAGTTTTGCTTGCTCGACGGTGTCGCCGGCGATTTCGCTGGCGAAGTTGAGTAGCTTCGGCCCGAGGCGTTGCGGCATGGTGAACTCCTTCGGACGCGATTATAGTTGGCCAGCACGAGCGTGGGGCGGCACCGATTGGGTGTGGATCATGTTGCAGCTCTTGGTTGTTCGTTGCCGGGCCACTACCTGCTGCGGAGTTAACTCGTAGCGGCCAAGCCTGGGATGCTATCCGGCCGAAGCCCTCGGCCGCAAAGCAATTTACGCTGGTCACTGACGGCCGGTGGTGGCCGACGGAACGAGGTCGGCGGTTCCGCTGCGTGTTGTAGCTGTGGGAATTGCCGGCGAGCCAGATGCAGGCGCGCCTTGCGGTTGGATGCCGGTCGACGCACGGTGAAATTGACTGACGGGTTCGCCCGATGGGCGAGCGGAAGCGCCGTGCCGAGGCAAGCGCTGCCGGGATTTCGGGGTGAATCCCGGGGGCTGCTTCAGTGCGGGGTCGACTCCTTACGGTCGGTCAGGGCGACATGGGTGTGTCGTGTTTCAGGCTGCTACTGCGCTGTTGACCGCGCGATTTGGTCAGGTTCACAGATGTTCGGTAACCTGGCATTCACCAACGCGGGGTGGAGCAGCTCGGTAGCTCGCTGGGCTCATAACCCAGAGGTCGCAGGTTCGAATCCTGTCCCCGCTACCAGCGGAGATGGCCCTCAGGCGCAAGCCGGAGGGCCATTTTCATGCGGGTTGGCAACGCTTTGGGGAACATTCGCAACGCTAATGACGCGTTGGGAACGGCATCGGGCCACAGCGGCGAGCATCCGGTTTGGGAGCGGTGGTGCCCCCAGTTGTTCGCGCCCGCTGAGAAATGTGCCCTCAGCGTCCGACGGGCCAGTGCTCGATCGTGATGTCGTCCATGGGAAAGTCGGCGGGGTTGCCTGTCGCCAAGCGCGCATTGATGCCGGCGGTCGCCGCGGCGATCAGGCAGTCGGCCTGGTGAAGGGTGATCCCGCGTTCGGCGAACTGGCGGCGCCAGCTTCCAGCGCGAATTCCTTCGGTCGGGCCCAACGGTGCACACCGTAGGCCGCGCACCAGTCGTTGCGCTACGGCATCTTCGCCCGGAAGCAGTCCGCGCCAAATCTCCTCGATCGAAATCGCACAGGTCCACGGCTCGTCACCTTGTCGGCGCAGAGCGCGCAGTCGCTCGCCCGCCGGGCGGCCGCGCAGAGCGTCGATGAGAACGGTCGAGTCGAGCAGGATCCTCCCCACGTCAGCCGACGCGACGCTGGTCGGAGCGTTGTCTGCGGACCCATTCGCCGGGATCGTCATCCCATTCGTGGCCCTCGTCGGGGATGGCCCCAAGCGCTGCCTCGATATCGTCCCATCGCCGCTCGTCGTCGAGGCCGCGGCGAATCAACTCTGCGATGAATGCGCTGCGTCTCCGGCTTCCGGCCCGCCGGTCGAGTTCGGCAACGAGCTCGTCATCGACGGTAATGTGCAGTCGCATGTGCTGACTATAGCCCACTAACGTGGTAGCACTTTGCCGCACTCGTGCGTCAGTGGGCAGCACCGGCCGTAGCGCTTTACCGCGAAGCGGATCGGCCGCGAGTTCGACGCCGCATCATCGGGGTTGAGGGCCACGGCGGCCGGGCCGACTCGGCCGTGCCGCAGCGGCGAATGCCCAACCCGTGCTTGGCGGGCCGCCCGGACTTTTTCATGGCCAAGGACAGCCGGGCCTACCCAGGGGCGATCGTCACATCACGGCCCTTCCGGAGTACCCGCCCGAACTTGTCGGCGGCCTTGCCTACGCTTCACTCGTGGAATACGCGAAGATCGATGCTTTGCGGGACCGGCACCCCGCTTGGCGACTGCTCCGCGCCGGCAATGCCACGCTGATCCTGGCGTTCCTCGGGGCGTTTTTTGTCGAGGACAACCGTGGCGCGTGCCCAGCGAGCCAGGTCGCGGCCGCGTTGGACGACCACCTGTACGCACTGAACGCCGAGATTCCCACCGAGAACGGGCAGGAACGGTTTCCGAAGGACGCTCGGTCCTACCTGGAGGATTGGTCGGCCACCGACGCCGCGTATCTGCGACGGTTTTACCCGGCCGGCGACGACGAAGTCCACTATGAGGTGACGCCGGCGTTCGAGAAGGCCTACGCGTGGGTAACAGGCCTTAAAGGCAGGGCCTTCGTGGGGACCGAGTCCAGGCTGCACACCGTCGTCGAACTGCTGCGACAGATCGTCCACGGAACCGAAGTCGAACCCGAGGTCCGGCTCGCCGAATTACGGCGCCGCCGTAACGAAATCGACGCCGAGATCGCCGCCGTGGAAGCCGGCATCGTTCAGCTACTCGACGCGACCGGAGTCCGCGACCGCTACCAGCAGCTCGCCACCACCGCGCGGGAACTGCTCTCGGACTTTCGCGAGGTCGAAGAGAACTTCCGGCTCCTCGACCGGGCGGCGCGGGAGAAGATCGCGGCGTGGGATGGGTCCAAGGGCGAACTGCTCGCCGAGCTGGTCGGAAGCCGCTCGCAGATTGCCGGCTCAGACCAGGGCCGGAGCTTCCAGGCGTTCTACGACTTCCTGCTGTCTGAGTCGCGCCAGGCCGAACTCGCCGAACTCCTGGCGAAGGTGTCCACCCTCAAGACCATCGAAGCCGACCATCGGATTCGCGGAATTCACCACGACTGGTCTGAAGCTGCCGATCGAGCGCAGCGCACCGTCCGGCAGATATCCGAACAACTGCGCCGCTTCCTCGATGACCAGGTTTGGCTGGAGAACCGGCGAGTGCTCGACTTGGTCAGAGCGGTGGAGAGCACCGCGCTCGAAATCCGCGGCGACCCACCGTCTTTCGGGCTCGAACTAGACCAGCCGGGCATCGAGATCGCGCTTCCGTTCGAGCGCCCGCTCTACCAGCCGCCGGCGGCGGTCGCGGTCGAGAGCCATATCCCGGCCGAAACCGAGGAGGTCGACACCGGTCTGCTCTTCGTCCAGACCTTCATCGACCAAGCGCGGTTGATCGAGACCATCCGCGATGTGCTGCCGGAGAACTCTTCGGCGCTGTTGTCCGACATTGTCGCGGCCCGCCCGATCGAGCAGGGTGCCGCAGAGATCGTCGGCTATCTGGCACTCAACGACGAGGACGTGATGGTCGACATGGACGACACCGACGAGACGCTGCTGGAATACTGCGACCCTGCCGACCCGGACGTCACCAAGCGGGCGAGGCTGCCGAAGGTGACGGTGCGGCGACGATGAGCAACGAGCATGCGATCGCCAGCGCCATCATCCGGCTGATGCAAGGTGTCGTCTATCGCGATTCCGACGAGGACACCTGGCTGACCTTGGAGCGCCTAGGAGCCGGCGTGCGAGACCATTTCGCCACCATCGGCGTCGACGTGGTGATCGACGACGCCGAGGGCTACGCCCATCTTCGCTCCCGGCCAGAGCAAGACGGTGATGAGGCGCTCCCGCGCCTGGTGCGCAGGCGAGCGCTGACGTACAACGTCAGCCTGCTGCTGGTGCTGCTACGCAAACGGCTCGTCGAGTTCGAGACGACCGGCGGTGAGGGCCGACTGGTTCTCGCCACCGACCAGATCGTGGAAATGCTGCGACTCTTCCAGGCCGAGTCCACCAACGACGCGCGCGTCGTAGACCAGGCCGAGACGACGATCAAGAAGGCCGCCGAACTGGGCTTCCTGCGCCAGCTACCCCGTCAACGCGACCATTGGGAGGTGCGGCGCATCCTCAAGGCCTACGTCGACGCCCAAACCCTGTCGGACTTTGCGGCCAAGCTGCGCGAATACGCCGGGGCGGTGACCAGTGATGAGTGAAACACGATCTACCACGGCCGATCTCGGAGATACCAGACGGGCCGGCTACCGGCTGCAGCACGCGGAGCTGTTGAACTGGGGCACCTTCGACAGCCACGTCTGGCGGTTCACCCCTGGCACCGATACCGCGCTGCTCACCGGTGACATCGGTTCGGGCAAGTCGACAATCGTCGACGCACTCACCACCTTGTTGGTGCCGTCCCACAAAGCCGCCTACAACAAAGCCGCGGGCGCCGAGGCCAGGGAACGCACCCTGCGCTCTTACGTTGAAGGCCACTACAAATCGGAGCGCAATGAGGCCACCGGTAAATCCCGCGCCAAGGGCCTGCGCGAGAACCGGCGAACGTACTCGGTGATCCTCGGAGTCTTCACCAACCACGGCTACGACGAAACGGTCACCCTGGCCCAGGTCTTTCAGCAGCGCGAGAGCACCGGACAGCCCTACCGTTTCATGGTCACAGCCACCAAAGAACTCTCGATCGCGACGGACTTTGCCGACTTCGGCTCCGATCTACGCGACCTGCGCAAGCGGCTGCGGGCCGCCGGAGCTGACATCTTCGACGAATTCCCCAAGTACGCAACCTCATTGCGTCGGCTGCTGGGCATCCGATCGGAGCAGGCCCTGGAGCTGTTCCACCAGACCGTCTCGCTGAAGTCTGTGGGCAACCTCAACGATTTCGTGCGCGACCATATGCTGGAACCTAGCGACGCCAGTCCGCGCGTCTGTGACATTATTGGCCACTTCGAAGACCTGACCAGGGCACACGATGCCGTCAAGCGGGCGCGGGAGCAACTGGAAGCGCTCGAACCCGTCGTGTCGACGGCGGCGAAGTACGACGATGCCCTCGCCGAGCGCGATGACCTGGAGCGCCAGCGATCCGCCGTGCGCCTCTTCATCGCAGAGTTTCGGTCGAATCTGCTGGCCGGCGAGATCGCGCAGCTGGAAACCGACGGCGCCGCTCTGTGGCAGGAGCAGGACACCGCCAAAGCCAGGCAGCAGACGCTCACGCGCGAACGCGAATCCCTCATCGAGGAGCGCGCGAAAGCGGGCGGCGATCGCATCGGCGAGCTGGAACGCCTCGCCTGCGAGGCTCGCGACCAGGCCGAAACCCGCCGTCGCGCAAGGACTTTGTTCGACGACGCTGTCGCTAGCGCCGGACTGAAGGCGGTCGCCAGCAGCGACGAGTTCATGGCCCTATCGGTTCTGGTCGCCGCCGAGCGCCCGCGGCTGGTAGCCAAGAAGAGAGACCTCGACGCAGCCAGCGCTGAAGCGATCGGACGCGAGAAAGAGCTGCAACGCAAGTGCGGTCACATCATCGACGAACTCACCAGCCTGCAACAGCGCACCAGCAATCTGCCCGTGGAGCAGGTCGAGGTGCGCGCCGAGATGTGCGCGGCCCTCGGGCTGACGCCGGCGGATCTTCCTTACGCGGGTGAGCTTCTCGACGTCTTCGACGAGCACGCGCAGTGGCGGGGAGCTGCCGAACGCGTGTTGCGCGGGTTCGCCCTCTCGCTGCTGGTGCCGCAACAGCACTACGACGCCGTCGCCGGCTGGGTGAACGGCCGACGGCTCACCTTCCACGGCCGCGGTGGAAAAGTGGCCGGCGCCAAGCTGGTCTATGAAAGGGTTCCCCGGCAACGGGTACGCCTCCAGCCGCCGGGCCATGACGGGCTGCTACTTGCCGACTGCATCGACGTGAAGGACGGGCCGTTCCGCGAGTACCTCGTCAACGAACTCACGAAACGAGCCGACTTCCGTTGCACGGCAAGCCTAGAGCAGTTCCGCGGCCAGCGGCGGGCCGTCACCCGCGAGGGTCAGGTGCGCTCCGGTGAGCGCCACGAGAAGGACGACCGGCATCGCGTCGACGACCCTCGTCGTTGGGTTCTCGGCTGGGCCAACGAGAAAAAGGTCGCCGCGCTGCGCACCGAGCTCGCCGAGCTGGAATCCGAGCGCGAAGCGGCGGCATCCGAGCAGGCCAGGCTCAGCGGGTTACGGGAAGCGCTGCAAGAACGGCTGGATGCACTACTTCGGATCGAGGGATTCCGCTCCTGGGCCGATCTCGACGTTGACGAGGCGCAGTCGCGCGCGAACGACCATGACGCCGAACGGGTTCGGTTGCAGGCCGGCTCGTCGCGTTTGGAGGAGATTGCCCGAGCGCTTGCGGACAACGCCAAACAAGCTGATGCGGTGGCGACTTCGATCGAGCAACTCACCGGCAAGCTGGCCACCACGGCCGCGAAAGCAAATCAAGCAAAACGGGACAAGAAGCGCGACGACGAATTCGTCGGGGACCAGCCGGAGGCACAGTTGGCGGCGGCCCGCCAATCGTATCCGGCCCTCACCGAACGACTGGGCAAGAACTGCCCGGCGCGGGCAGCGGACTGCGCCGAGACCGAGAACGCTCTCTCGGCTGATCTCCATCACCGTATCGACCGACTCAACAAGGAACTTGGCGGCTACGCCCAGAGCTTGATCCAGTCGATGCTCAAGGTATTGATCCGCTGGCCCGGGCTTCGCGCGGACATGGACGCCAATGTCGATGCCCGCCAAGAGTTCCTGGCGTTCCGAGACCGTATCGCGACCGACGATCTCCCGCGCTTCGAGAGCGAATTCAAGGAACAGCTCAACAAGAACGCCATCCAGGAGTTGGCCGGGTTCAACAACTGGCTGCACCGGCAGGCCTCGGGAATCGACCAGCGCGTCGACCGCATCAACGAGGCGCTCGGCGCGGTGCCCTACAACCCGGGCCGTTTCATCCGGTTGGAGAAGGAGCCCACCACAAACCAGGACATTGCGCAATTCCGCGCAGACTTACGCAACCTGACCAATGACAGTCTCGCGGTCGACGGCGATCAATACTCCGAGCAGCGCTTCCTCGACGTCAAGCGAATCATCGAGCGCTTCCGCGGTCGTGACGGCTACGCCGAATCGGACAAGAACTGGACCCGACGGGTCACCGACGTGCGCAACTGGTTCGTCTTTTCGGCCTCCGAGCGCGACGTCGAAACCGGTGCCGAGTGGGAGCATTACAGCGACTCCGATGGCAAGTCCGGCGGCCAGAAGGAAAAGCTCGCCTACACGATCTTGGCGGCGTCGCTGGCCTATCAGTTCGGGCTCGAGTGGGGTGCCGCGCAGTCACGCGACTTCCGTTTCGCGGTCATCGACGAAGCCTTCGGGCGTGGTTCGGATGTCTCGACGCGCTACGCGCTGGACCTGTTTGCGACGCTTGGGCTGCAACTTCTCATCGTCACGCCGTTGCAGAAGGTTCACGTCATCGAGCCGTATGTGAAGGCAATCGGATTCGTCGACAATCCGACCGGAACGTTCTCCCGCCTCCAGACGATGACGATCGAGGAGTACCGGACACGACGTGACGGACGGCGGCCATGAGTGCCAGGTGGACCACACCGGATGACATTGCCACCAGGGTCAGACGCCGGTGGGACGACGGATCACTGTTACGTGCCTACGCCAACGGCGATCCGTTCGAACCGATCGAAGTGCCACTACGTGGCCCCAAACCGTCGCAGGTCGGTGACGACATCGCCGCCGCCCGCGACTGGGTGGCCGCGCTCGACGACGGCGGTCGCGACGGTCGCCGATACACCCTGCACTGGCACTCGATCGGCGGCAGGCGGATCGGCCATAACCAGCTGCCCGTCCGCGCGGTGGTGTCCTCAATCGAGCAGGCCTGTGCGTTGTTGGGTGTAGCGACGTTGGTTCGTCGTTTCGACGAGCTCCTGGCTCTCGCAGATGGATATCCGCGGGTTCGAGAGTGGGTCGTGGACCATCCGCACCACGCGCTCGGCCTAGGGTCTGAGATGTCGCAGCTGATCGCTGCCTACGTGTGGCTCGACGGTCACCGTCAATCGAATCGGTATCTGCGCGAGATCACTGCACCCGGCGTCGACACCAAGTTCGCCGAGCGGCACCGACCGGTTCTGGCGGCGATGCTTGGCGTTTCATCGACAGCCTCGGGATTCCTTGCGGGACTTGGCCTCCGGTCGAAGCCCGCACTGGTCCGACTCCGGCCCGCACCCTCGTTGGGCCTGCCGGCTGCGCTCACCGAGCTGGCGGTGCGCTCTGAGGAGTTGGCTCAGCTCAGGATTGAGCCACGGGTGGCTCTGGTCATTGAGAACGAGATCAGCTATCTAAGTGTCGACGTCCCCGAGGACGGTGTTGTGCTGTGGGGGAAGGGCTTTGATGTCGACAGCGTCGGTAGGCTGGGATGGCTGGCCGAAGCCGAGGTCTTGTACTGGGGCGACATCGACACACACGGCTTCGCCATTCTCGACCGGCTGCGGGCATGGCTCCCACAAGCCCGCTCGGTGTTGATGGACCGTGAGACGCTGGTCGCCCATCGCGACCGTTGGGTGACCGAGGACCGTCCGGCCACGTCTAGTCTCACGCGACTGACGCTTGACGAGCAGGACCTCTATTCGGATCTGGTCGCCGATGGGTTGGGTGAACGCGTGCGCCTGGAACAGGAGCGAATCGACTGGCAGCGGGTCATGCATCGGCTGTCGGCAGTCAGCCTTCATAAGGGGGTGTAGTCGACCGATGCCCGCGCGTTGTCAAGGACGTGCTGGCCGTGCCCGCCGTCATGGCGCTACGGAGGATGCGATGAGGCGCGCTACCGCCGAATCATTGCAGTCGTAGGCAAACTCGAGAATCGGGCAATTCCTGCCGGCCTCGTTCGATTACCTGCTGTAAAACGTTTCCTCGCTGCGCGTCAACAGCGTCCCTGATGCCGCTGACGCTGGGGGTACGGCGAAACACCGCTTCTCGAAGACGAATTGGTGGCCCCGCCGCCTGATGTGGTGCTGATGTTGAGTGAATCCGTGACCACAGCCGCGGTCTACGGCCAAGGAGCTGCCGACGGCGGCTCTTGGCGGCTCACTGCCGACCGATTGCTCCCTCATGGACTTGCACGCCGGCCCGTACGAAGACATTTGGACACGGGCGGGTAATGGGGGGTCGTGCGATGTGAGTTATCGGGCTTTGCTACCAGCAGATTGCTGTCGAGTTCCGTAATTCGTCGAGGAGTTGGCTCATACTTTATCGCCGGGAGACCACCGACGACTGGACGGGGTGCTGTGGCCCAGCGCACACACGTCAGCAGCATGTTCGGGTGAACCGTCCCCAGGGACGATACTGTGGTCGGCCTTCCGGCGGAGACTACAATGGCTAGTTTTCACGCGCCGTTGACAATCGTGACAGCGCCAGTGCGGGCACGCTCAGATGCGCTTTAGTACGGCAGTCGGTAGTCGTGTTGTCGCCGGCTCGGCAAAGGTGCCATGCTTGCAAAGCAACACCGATTCATAGAATGGGCCGTGTATGCAGCTGCGCTACATAAGTAGCCCAGCGCTGATCGCCGAAGCCGGCGGTGACCCCTGGGCGATCAACCACAGTCTGCAAGTTGGTCGCCCGTCGCAGATTTCTGATCTGGCGGAGGCGTTTCATGCTGCCGGTCGCTGCACCGATGAGGCTGACGCGGCATTCGAGGAGGCGCGTCGTCGGTTTGAGGCGGCATGGAATCGCGAGGATGGCATTCACCCGATTAATGACTCCGCCGAGGTGCAGCGGGTGACCAAGGCGCTGGGTGCGCAGTCCCTGCAATTGCCCAAGATCGGGGTGGACCTAGAAAACATCGCGGCCGCGTTGGCCCAGGCACAGCGAACCGGCACACTGCTGATCTCGACCTTGGAGGCTCAACTACAGGAACTCGACAATGAAATCGGCCGGGCCCTGGAAGCGGAGAAGGACATCCACCTGACCGCGGGTGAGAGAAAGCTGTTGGATCTCCACATCACCGGTCTTGAAGACGAGGCCATCGCTGACACCAAATCCGCTCTGGGCCAGGTCGAGTCGCTTCGTGATGGCTACTCACGCTACCTGGACAAGTCGCTGGACACGTTACGTGCCGATGGCTACGACCCCGACGTTCTCCAGGCCGTGGATGCAAAACCTCAGATTCCGCCACCCGGCACGAAACCGGAGGATGTCAACAAGTGGTGGACGTCCTTGACCCCCGAGGAGCGACAGCAGCTCATCGCTGAGCACCCTGATCAGATCGGCAATCTCAACGGCGTCCCGGTCCTTGCTCGCAGCGGCGCCAATCTCGCGGTGATGACAAAGGACCTCAACCGGGTACGCGACATCGCCAGCCGCTACGGCGTGCCTGTCGACGATGTGGTGCGCGATCCGACGAAGTACGGTCTGTCGGCCACCGACATCACCCGCTACCAGAACGCCGATCAGACCGAGCAGGGTCTCGACCACGACGCCGGGAATGATCCTCGCCACCCTCTCCCCACCTATCTGTTCGCGTACGACCCGCTGGCTTTCGGCGGTAAGGGTCGCGCGGCGATCGCCATCGGTAACCCGGACCTGGCGAAGAACACCGCGGTGATTGTGCCGGGCACCAGCAGCAGCGTGAGGGGTGGTTGGCTGCACGAGGGCCACAACGACGCGCTGAACCTGTTCGAGCAGGCCAACGCCGCCGACCCAAAGAACCCCACCGCGGTGATCGCGTGGATGGGCTCCGACGCTCCCAATGACTTCAACGACGTTCAACGAATTTCCACCCCGGAGCTGGCGCGAACCGGCGGTCAGGCCTTGGCGCAGGATGTCAATGGTTTGTGGGCCACCCACCTCGGCGCCGGTCAGCACGTCACCGTGTTGGGCCACTCGTATGGTTCGACCACGGTGGCTGACGCGTTCGCGTTGGGTCAGATGCACGCGAACGATGCGGTGCTGATCGGTTGCCCGGGTACCGATCTTGCCGCCAACGCCGCGAGTTTTCATCTTGACGGTGGGCATGTGTATGTGGGTGACGCCTCGACGGATCCCGTTGGGATGCTGGGGGAGCTGAATGGTCTTAGCCATTATGTGAACCGAGACAACATTGGCGGTCAGGTGCTTGGTTTAACGCCCGGCCTGGGCGCTGACCCGGCCGCCGACGGATTCGGATCGGTGCGTTTTCGCGCCGAGGTGCCCGGCTCTGACGGCATTAATCCGCATGACCATTCGTACTATTACCATCGCGGGAGCGAGGCCTTGCACAGCATGGCCGACATCGCTTCGGGTCACGGTGATGCGCTGGAATCCGACGGCATGACGGCCCAACACCGCTATCAGGTGGGCAAGGTCAACATGCCGGGTGTGGGTCCGGTCGGCGTCGGTATACCCGGCACGCCCGCCGTCATTGACCCGGAGTGGGGCCGCCCGCCAGGATCTGTTACCGATGATCATGTTTTCGATGACCAACATCACCACTGAGCGGCAATGCGTGTGGTTACGGCAAGCAATGTTTGCCGTAACCGTGGTCGCCGTTATGGTGTTAGGAGCGTGTTCGCTGGTGTTTCCCAAACCGCATTCCTCGGGCTCGTCTAATCCCTTTGATGATTCGGCTCACCCCATGACCGACGATCAGATCAAGGCCCAGGTGATCGAGCCGGCCAAACAAATCGTCACCGCCGCGAACCTGCAAGGCGTCAGCGGTGGGTTCTCGTTCGCCTCGTGCAACGACCAAGGCGATCCGCCCTATCAGGGGACAGTCACGATCACCTTCCTGATTCACGGCGAGCCGGACACCTACTTCCAGCAAGTTCGGGCCGCGATGCTCTCCCACGGCTGGAACGCCGGCCCCCCTCCGGGACAGCATCTGCACGGCACAACCCTGAATAAGAACGGCGTGACGGCGAATATCAGCTTTCTGCCGTCCGACCACAGTTACGGACAAATCATCCTTGATGGCGAGTGCCGGAACACGACCGATCATCGCCATGATCCTGGCGCCGGACTCGATATCACCAACCAACTAACTGCGCCCTGACGGCTCGGCTGCGCTGAGGACATCTCAGGACGCGTTCGCGAAGAGCTGACTTTACGTTGCGTGAGCTGGTTTGCCATGGGCGCCGGCCGGGCAGTGGTTCGGCGCGGCGAACCATTAGGCCCATCATGGCCCGTTTGCGCAGCGCTTGCGCGTTCGACCATCCAGCGGCGTGGCAGCACCTCAGAGGCGTTGCGGCCCGCTAATGCTAATCCCCAATCGTGAGCCAAGACAGGTCAAACACGCGAGTGGCCCTGCTGGCGGAGTCAGCAGCTTTGAGCGATTGCGCGTCGATAATCCGGGCGCTGGCCATGGGTCACGCCCAGCGACGCACCGCCAGCCAGCAGTCTTCACTCAGTGAACCCTGGGACTGGAACGCTGGAGCAGCTATCGTTGGCAGGATTTACCCAGTGCGCCAACAATATCCAAGACCGTGCGAATTCTAGAGGGTCAGCTGTGAGGGCTCGACGATGAGATCGGCCACGTGCGGGAAGCGAAGAAAGGCATCCACCTCTGATCGAGGATGTGATTCGGACCGACAACGGAGTGCGCTGAGCCGCCTCGGCTGCCCGTGAGAAAGCATGAGAACCATGACCGTAGTTCGTGCCGAACTGGCTCCAAAGTTCTACTTCGGTGACGACGCGGTGTTGTTGGCCATGGACACCGCCGGGGTAAATACCGTCCTCGTAACGCTGGTTCAGGCTGAGCGCCAGGGGTATTCGCGAATGGCGCACGACGGGAAGATCCACGAATTCCTGATCGTTCCCGGCGCGGCCGACATCGAGCTGCACGACGACAAGGTTGTGTGGCGGTTTGACGATGCCAAGGCGATGGAAATCATCGAGTTGTTGACGGCGATGACTCATACCACCACCGGTGCGGGTCATTACTATGTCGACATTTCCGCACCCACGCAGACGCTTGTCCTCTCACGGAACGAGTACGTGTAGCTGAAATGTCGGCCAACCAACCCCCAACGTTCTCAGTCGAACTCAGGCGTCGATCACGACACGATCGCTTCGAGCGCGCGAGACGCAGACCAGCATTTCGTCCTCACCCTCCGCAGCGCGCCCCCGACGATCAACCTCGCCGGCCAGCACCTTGACTTTGCAGGTCCCGCAGAACCCTTGCTGGCAGGAATATGCCGTCGCCGGATCGCAATCGAGCATGACGCCCAGCACCGACCGGTCGGCCGGCACGGTGAGCACTCGCTGCGATCGCGCCAGCTCCAGCTCGAAGGCGACACCGTCGACCACCGGCGGCGGACCGAACCGCTCATAGTGCAGCGGCGCGTCGGTGTGTTGGTCGCGCGCTGCCCGCACCGACTCCAGCATCCCGGTCGGCCCGCACACATACACCGCCGTCGTCGACCCGGCGTCGGCAAGCAGATCTTCGGCGGTGGGGAAGCGGCCGCGCTCGTCGTCGGCCCAGACGGTGACCCGATCCGGCGCCACCGCCAGCACCTCGTCCAACAACGGCATGTAGTCTCGGCTCCGGCCGGCATAGGTTGCGCGCCAATCGATTCCGTGCTGATCGGCAAGGCGGATCATCGGCAGGATCGGAGTCACCCCGATGCCGCCGATCACGAACAGCACGTCGTGCTCGTCGGTGACGAGATAGAACGCGTTGCGGGGGCCTTCGAACGTCAGCGTGTCGCCCTCGCGGAAGGCGTCATGCATCTCTATCGAACCGCCGCCGCCGTCGGCGATCCGTCGCACGGCGATGCGGTAGTCGGTGCGTCTCCCGGGCGGACCGCACAGCGAGTACTGCCGGCGTCGCCCCGAGGGCAGCCGAACGTCGATGTGCGCTCCGGGGGTCCAGGATGGCAGCAGCCCGCCGTCACGGTCGGCCAACGTCAACGCGACCACGTCCGGGGTGAGCAGCTCGCGTTTGGCCACCACGGCGGCAATGTTCCGCTGCACCGGCACTATCCGCGATGGCGTCCACCGCGACGCCGAGGCGAAACCGCCGAAGAGAGCGCCCACCCCGCACAATGCGGTCAACATGCGATCGCGGCCGCGACGACCATAAAGATCGGCGGGTCTGCTGCTCCAAATAGTCTGCGCCACAGCCGTTTCCCTACGTCTGCCGAATGTCGAAGCGCGCCAACAGCCGAACCAGCGACGGACTGACGCGGCGCAGCGTATAGCCGAGCCGCGACTCCGCCGCGACGGGCAACACCGCCGGGCCGGTCCGGACGGCTCGGACAATCGCCTTGGCGGTGGCCTCGGGGGGGTAGTTACGCCGGCGGTACGCGGCGTCGGCCTTCTCGCGGGCGCGCTCCTGCTGCTCGGCCGTCATGACGAAGCCCGAGCACACCGCCGTGACGGTGATGCCCTCGTCGGCGAAGTCGGCGCGCATCGATTCGCTCAACGCCAGCACCGCCGCTTTCGAGGTGCCGTAGGCGACCATCGATTTTGACGGCACATACGCCGCCGCCGACGCCACGTTGATGATCGTGCCGCCCTGGCCGCGCTCCACCATCTGGGCGCCGAACGCTCTGCTGCCGTTGATGACGCCGCGAACATTGACGGCCATGATGGTGTCCCAGTGCTCCGACGTGGTCTGCGGGAACCGGCCGGCCATCCCGATGCCGGCGTTGTTGACCAGGACGTCGACCACGCCGTGCTTGTTGCGCACTTGTGCGGCAAGGTCGTTCACGGCCGCTTCGTCGCTGACGTCGACCTGGTAAACCGCGGCCTCGGCGCCGGCTGCCCGCACGGCCTCGGTGGTGTCATTGGCCCCGGCAAGGTCTCGGTCGACGATCACGACGGCACGCGCACCCTGACGGGCCAACTCCACCGCGGTGGCCCGGCCGATCCCGGCGCCCGCCCCGGTTACCAGCGCGAGGGTGCCTCGCACAGCGCGCGGTCGGGTGGACTCACCCGACGGAGCCGCCCCTTCGGTGACCATATCGACCCACTCGCCGGTGAGCCTCGCGATGACGTCGGGACGCGAGGTCACCACCCAGTGCCCGCCCTCGATCGAGACGACCCTGCGCTCGGCCGGAATCGAGCCGGTAAACCGCTGCAGGGCCGGCGTCACGAAATAGTCCTGACGCGCCACCAGCACCTGCACCGGGACGCCGGCCTGCGGCAGTTGCGCCGGCGGTGCCAGAAACGGTGCGGGCATGTTGGCGCGGTAGAGGTTGAGCCCGTTGCGGTAGTCGTCGAGCGACCGGGGCGACGCGCCCCGCCGGCTACGGGTGCTTGATCTCCCGATACGCTCAACGGCCTCAAACACTTTCACTTGCAACCGCGACCGGATCGCGATCTCCGGCGCAACCGGACACAGGAAGAACCAGATGTAGGAGGAGGCCAGGAGCTGTCGGGCAACGGCGGCCACGGCGCGCGGCGTACGCGGTGAGCGCAGAAACCGGCCCGCATAGTTCAGGTGCGGCCCGGAGATCGAGGTGAACGAGGCGATCTTGCCCAGCACGGTGTCGTCGGTGACCGCCGTCCAGCCTTGGATCGAGCCCCAGTCGTGCCCGATCAGGTGTACCTGGTCAACGCCGAGGCTGTCGATCACCGCGCCGACGTCGGAAACCAATTGGGGGAGTTGATATCCCGACCGACCGGCCGGTCGTCCGGATTCGCCGGCCCCGCGCACGTCGTAGGCCACGACGTTGTATTTGCCGGGGTAGCGATGACCAAGTTCCGCCGCGACGCCGTCCCACACGTGGTGGTTATCCGGGTAGCCGTGGATGGCCAGGATGGTCGGGCGCCGCGGGTCGATCTCGGTATAGGCATGCACGGCCAGTGCGACGCCGTCCGATGCGGTCACAGTGGTGCGAATCATGGCCCCTCGATGCTCAGTGCGCCGCTCGGGCAGCGGGTGATCGGGCCAAGTACTCGACCGCCCGTCCCACCCCGCCCAGCTGGGACGGATGAAAACGCGGCGAATAGTAGGCGCCGATGACCCGCAGGAACTGAAAAGGCCCCGGCACCAGATCCCGCCGCGCCGCATCGAAGTAATCCCGCCAGCGCGGCCTGGTCCCCGGCGACAGGTACGGGTCGACCGAGTACATGAACCGCACACCGCGCACGAACAACCACAGCATCGCCGGCGTGACCAACAGCTGGGTGCGCACCTGCCGCCAATACCCGGCCCGCAGATGCTTCATGGTGTCAAAGGCGACCGCCTTGTGTTCGACCTCCTCCGCGCCGTGCCAGCGCAGCAGATCCAGCATCACCGGATCGGTGCCGAGGGCATCGTGCTGCGGGGTGTCGAGAATCCATTCGCCCAGGATGGCGGTGTAGTGCTCGATGGCCGCCACGATCGAAACCTGCTCCAGCAACCAGCTCTGCCGTCGTCGCAGGCTCCAGCGGGGCCGGTCACCGATCAGCTTGCCGAACAGCCAGCGGAGCTGGTCGGTGAACGGTGTCACGTCAATGCCCCGGGCGGCGAAGCGCTCGAGCAGGCCGGAATGCGCCTGGGAATGCAAGGCCTCCTGGCTGATGAATCCCTGTACGTCAAGCCGCAATTGGTCGTCCTTGATCAGCGGCAATGCCTTCTTGAACGCCTCGACGATGAACTCTTCACCCGCCGGCAGCAGCAGGTGCAGCACATTGCAGAAGTGGGTGGTGAAGGGTTCGTTGGGCACGTAGTAGAACGGCAGCTTCGCCCAATCGAACTTGACGTCGCGCGCCTGAAGGACGATTCGCTCGTGATCCAGTGACGCGTCGTGCGGGCCGGCGGCCTGGTCATCGACAGTGAACATGGTGATCCCCCTGGACGCGTGCGGCTGTACGGCTAGTACCCAAAAGTGCGCTGGCACTACCTCGTAACCGACCCACGGTGACTAGGCACTGCATTGCGCCTCGGGTTCAGCCTCGGTGATCAGCTGCTCGCGCCGCAGGAACTCGACCAGCGCATCGACCGTGTCGGCCAGGGCCGGTTCGCGCAACCCGACCTTGGCCAGCGCGCGGGCATGCCGGTACCGCGTGTTGTCGTAGCGCTTGTCGCGCATCGCCTCGATCTTGCCGGCCGAGCGGGTCAGGAAATCGACCAGCGGGTACAGCGGGTCGCGCGGCGTGCACCGGCGGTTCAACTGCTCGGCGAACGACGGGATGTCGTGGTAGGCAAAGCGGTAACCGTGGCGTTCCGACAACAGCCGGGTGATGTCGGTGAGGTTGTAGTAGTCGTCGGCGGTGATGTTGAAGACCGTGCCGGTCTCGGCCGGCAGGTCCATCAGCGCGACGATGTGATCGGCGACCAGGTCGGCCGGCAGCAGGCTGACCTGGTTGTGCGCGTTGACGGCAAGGCCGTGCTCGATCATGAACGCGGTGAGGCGCACCAGGATGTCGTCCTGGCTGCCGAAGCCCGCACTGGTGGGCGAAATGAGCGACGGCCGGTAGATCCGCACGTCGAGTCCGTGCCGCTGCGCGGCCAGCGTCAGCTGCTCGGCGACCCACTTGGTCTGCGAGTAGCCGAAATCCAGCCCGGCCATCTCCTCGTTGCCATACGACTCGCCGACCACCGGCATGGTGCTCCAGCCATAGATGAAGGTGCTGGAGACCAGATGGAAGCTCTTGCGGTGGGTGGTCAGCGCCAGCCGCAGCAGCTCCCAGGTGCCGATCACGTTGGCCGGACGCAGTGCGTCATAGGTTCGGACGTAGTTGACCAGGGCGCCGTTGTGGACGATGCCGTCCATGGTGTCGGCCAGTCGCCGGAACCCCGCCTCGCCGATTCCCAGGTGAGGCTCGGCCAGATCGCCGCAGATCACCCGAACCCGCGCCAGGACTTCGGCCTCCAGCGCCGGCGACCATAGCTGAGCCCGGCGTAGCGAGGCGATGATCCGATCGTGACCGTGTGCCGTATCGGTGGCGCGCACCAGCGCGTGGATGGTGTAGGACGTCCGCCGCAGCAGGCTGGCGAGCAGGAACGGTCCCAGGAATCCGGTCGCCCCGGTCAACAGGATGTCGCTGGGCGCGCCCGATCGCGCCGGCGGGAGCGCCGGCAGCGGCAGCCGCGCGTCGACACGCATCTGCATGACCTCGTATGCCTCGTACTCGGCGGCAATCCGGTCGAGCGCGTGGCGCAGGGCGTGGATCGGCTGGCCCGACCCATCGCCGAACTGCCACACCAGCCGGAAGAACTCGGCAACCGTCAGGCGCTGCAGCAGGCGAGTGTTGACCTCCTCGGTCAGCTCCGCCGCGCCATGCTCGTCCAGCAGCGACTGCAGGTCCGCGCGCAGTTCGGCCAGGGCCAGTGAGTCGATGCCGAGATCGGCGAAGGAGCAGTCCTCCTGGCCGGTCAAATCGTAGCTCTCCATGAGGTGACGGAAGCGTTCCAGCGGACCCGCGGTGACGCCCAGCTCCTCGTGGGTCCGGCGGGTGTGGCTCGCCAGCACGGGCAGTTTGCCGTCGAGCCACAGCCGCCGCGTCTGCGCGCGCCTGATCTTGCCCGAGGGGGTCTTGGGAATGCTGCGCGGCGGCGCGAACACGATGGTGTGCGGATCGACGTGGCAGTGGCGGCGGATCGACCGCGCCAGTGCCTTCGGGTCCGGGAGGGCGTGCTGGTCACGCACCTCGGCGACCACGACCAGCGCTTCCTGCTCCTCCTGCTCGACCGAGAAGGCCGCGACGCAGCCGTTGCGAACCTGCGCGGCCGAGCGCTCCACCACGGCCTCGATGTCGGAGGGGTAGCAGTTGACGCCCCGGACGATGATCAGGTCCTTGCTGCGGCCGCAGACGAACAGCTCGCCCTCGTAGAGGAAACCGAGATCGCCGGTACGCAGATAGGTGCGCTCCGCATCGCCGGTGATGCGGGCGGCGAAGGTCTCCGCGGTGAGCTCGGGACGGTGCCAGTAGCCGCCGCCCTTGGACGGCCCGTCCAGCCACACCTCGCCGATTCGGCCCTCGCCCACTGCCTGCCTCGACTGCGGGTCGACGATGCGGACCACGTTTCCGGCAACGGGCTTGCCGCAGCTCACGACCCGGGCCTGGTTGTTGTTCTCCGGCAGCGCCTTTTCGACCCGGGCCAGATTCTGCCCCAGCGCCCGCTTGTTCAAAGCCAGCGTCTGGCGCCCCCGGATAGACACGATCAGGGTGTTTTCGGCCAAGCCGTAAGCGCCGGCCAGCGCATCGGGCCGCAGACCGTAGCCAGCGAAGCGCTGCCGGAAACGAGCAAACGTGTTGGCGTGCAACGGCTCTGCACCGACGACCAGGCTGTCCAGGCTGCTCAGGTCGATCCCGGTCAGCTCGTCGGTGGGCAGCTTGTCCTCACGCAGGCAGTACTCCAGCGCGAAGTTCGGCGCCGGGCTGTGGGTGGCGCGCACCTGGCTGATCAGCCGGAGCCACGCCGACGGCCGTTGCAGGAAATCAGCCGGCGACATCGCATGCGTAGTCCCACCGAGCAGCAATATGAACAGGTAAGCGGAGATCAGGCCCATGTCATGGTGCTGCGGGAGCCAGCTGACGGCCACTTCGCCGCCGGCGAACGCCGAGCCGTTGGCGATGACGTTGGCGTGGCTGACGATCACACCCTTGGGATCGCTGGTGGAGCCGGAGGTGTACTGCAGGAAGAGCACCGGACCGGGCGCGTCCGCCACGGGGGCGCCGCCGAACTCCCAGGTGCCGTCCGTTGCGAACCACGGCAGCTCCGGAGGCCGCGCGGCGTCGGGCCACGGCAGCCCGCCTTGTCGGTGGCCGAGCAGCAGGCGGTAGTCGTACTCGAGCTGTTTGGTCGACAGCACCGCCTTGGCCTGGCAGTCCCGGGCGATGAAGCTGAACTTGGCCAGGCCCGCTTCGAACGCCATGGGCAAAGGCGGGCTTACCGGTACGGCGATCACCCCGATACGAGCGCAGGCGAAGAACGCCGCCACCATCTCTAGCCCCGGCGGGTAGACCAGCAGCGCCCGGTCTCCCGGCCGCAGCCCGGCCTCTGCAAACAAATAGGCGGCCAGCTCGCGGGTCCGTTCGGCGAAGCTTTGATAGGTGTAGTGCGCGAGCTCGCGGCCTTCGGCATCCACGAACCGGTAGAGAGTCTGGTCGGGCCGGCGCGCTTCCCACATCCGCAGGTAGTCGATAAGCGTATCCATCGTAGGAGCCATTCCCCCTTCCGAGCCGGTCTTCGACCGGATCGACGGAACCACGTCATTCACCAATCGGTAATGCCAAGAGTAACGCGACAGACCGATAGCAAGCAAAGGATTTCAGTCCAATTTATGTGGGTTGACACTAACCTCACAGGCGCGTTTCACATTAATAAGTCATATTACAAATAGCGAGTGCTGTGACTTCCGGCCCCGCAGGCACGTGACACGGAATCACCGGAGATTTCCGTACTTACGCATCTCAGTATCTCAGTACGTTGAACGGCGGCATTTAAGCAGGTAAACCGGCGGTAATCCAAAGATACTGACATACGCAAATGCGTATCACCGGATTTCATGAACATGGCCATAGAGTTTACCTTTCACACCGTTACCAACCGGTGTCACCGTCACAATCCCAGGTTAGCTTGTAAGCCGAACGCGGCCTCGCAACTGCTCGTCTTTCTGTCGTTATCGGTCATTGCAGCAACAACAATCTATGTCACCTGCGAAAATGAGTCATTGGGCGGTGGGCCGGCGTCTCGGCGCCGGGCGCCCCGTCGATGGGCCGGTGCCAGCGGGCGCGACGGCAGCATCGGGCCAGCCGTGTGCGGATGGTGTTGGCCCGAGTCGACGGCATCCGCGCCGGCCACCGGGCCGCGGTCACCCGCTGCTTCCGGACCGCAGTCTGACCCCGTAACCACGCCGCCTCACGACAGCCACGTGCAGCAACGCCGTCACCGGCGACCGGCCGGGCCCCTCCCGCCCGCCGGTTGCGACCAGGCGCGGTACCCCGCGGGCCTGCGGATCCCCGTTCGCCGGCGGCCCCCAATCCGCACCGCCGTGATAGTGCAGCAACTCCTCATCTACGGATATACTGCAACGGATGTACTGACATACTGATATGGCTGGCCGAGGGGGGCACCACGATGAGCAGCGCAGACCGCATCAACGCCGACGCCGAACGCTTCCGGGCGTACACCGCAGACGCACCATTCGCGTCGTCGGTCGCGGCGGCGCCGACCGAACCGGTCACCATCGGCCGCACACGCGCCGCGCGCACCCGGCGAACGGTCGACCTCTCACCGGCCCAGCATCGAGCCCTCGACATCTGGCAGCGAGAAGCCGCGGACCGCCTCGGCGTCGCCCGCGTCACCGGACAAGAGGTCCTGGTCGCCCTCGTCGACCAACTCTTGAGCGACCCCAAACTGTCGGCGCAGATCACCCGCACCATCCGTTCCCGGCGCTGACGTCACCGACGACGCGGGCGACGCGCATGCCCCACCTGGGCCATCCGGATGCGTGGTCCGGCGCTGGCCACAATCTTGACGATGCCGACGAATCGCTCGCCGTCGATGATCGGTGACAGCGGCTCGTCCTCGGCCTCGATGACCATTTCTTCGCCGTTGACATCGCGCACCCGATCACCGCGGATGCTGCCGTAGGTGAGCCCCGCGGGAAGTTGCGCGACGATCCTGGAGGGCCTGGTGTCCCCGGCCTGGAAATGCAGCACTCCGGCTGCGGCGGCCTTCGGGAAGAGCCGGAACGGACCGCCGATACGCAGGTCGATCGCACCCGCGTGCAGCAGTCGGTGGGTTCGCGTCGGGACCTCCTCGCCGTCGATGATCACGCGGGCGTGGGTCGGCGCGAACAGGTGAGCCGCCCAGTTGGGTCTGTTCATGCGGCCCGGGGCAACCTTAGAAGTCAGGTAGTCACCGAACGTGCGGGCGATCACCCGGGCGACGGCCGCGCGGCCATGATCGGGGTTGGCGTAGTACTTGTCGTAGAACCGGTTGCCGACGCCTCCGGCGGCCAGCCCGAAGCACAGGCGATGGAATGGCGCGCCGTCGGCGGTCTCGCCGTCGAGTTGCAAAGTGTCGAGGCAGACCTCGGGCGGCGGCTGATTTGACTCGGCGGCCGCCGCCAGCGCACTGACGATCGCATCGGCCCGCCCGCGCACCCCCGCTTTGCGCGCGACGGCGTTGACACTGCCGCCGTTGGTGGGCACGAATGCCGGCCAGCGTTCCGGATCGGCCACCCACTGCCGGGTTTCGTTGATCAACCAGTGCAGTGCGCCGTCGCCGCCGTCGCCCACGAGGTGGGTGACTCGGGGATAAAGCTGCTGCAGGGTCGTGCGGAGTTCGTCGACGGACGCGGTTTCGTGCACCTCGCCCCAACGGCCGACGATGTCGCGCAGCTCGGCGGCGCGATCACGTGGCGCAGCGAGGTTCTTGCGTGCCTTCGGATTGACGATGACGCCCAGGTACATCTGCTGGTCACCCGCCCGGCGCGCGTCTGACCGACCCGCGGCCGTTGCGGGGCAGGGCCGGCCAGGCGGATACATTGCGTGCCACTTGGATACTCCTCGGCGAAGGGACAGCGCGTGCGATCACGCGGACCACTCGGGACGATACCCAGCTTCACTGGTTTTGAACCCTGCCGTCGTCGCCACCAAATAGACGCCGCCAAAGCCTGGGCTTCGGCCTCGGCGGTGTCCCGGGCGTGACCAAGCACCGTCGGGGATCCGGTCAAGGGTCGCGCTTTACCATGTCATCGGTGTCGAACGCGTGAGGTTTTCCATCGCGAAGAACCGAAAAGAACTAAGCACTGACGGGGTGGGATAACGGATGCCTGATCGGTGTGGCGGGGGGGTGCCGCGCGCCGCGGGGGGCACGGGGGACGCCGCGGAAAGGTCACCGGGGGCCGGCTGATGAGGCTCCGCATTCCCGCGACTGCCGTGCCTGAGTGGACTGCGGCAGAGCTGCCGTCCTTCGCCGGACGCACCGTCATCGTCACCGGGGCCAACAGCGGGCTCGGTGAGGTGACCGCCCGCGAGCTGGCCCGGGTCGGTGCCCACGTCATCCTGGCGGTACGCAACACCGAGAAAGGCGAGGCCGCCGCCCGGCAAATGGCCGAACCCGGGGCCTGTCGCGTCGAGGTGCGTCGGCTCGACCTGCAGGACCTGTCCTCGGTGCGGGACTTCGCCGACGGCATCGACAAAGTCGATGTCCTGGTCAACAACGCCGGCATCATGGCCGCTCAATACACGCTGACCGCCGACGGATTCGAGGGCCATATGGCCACCAATCACCTCGGTCATTTCGCGCTGACCAACCTGCTGCTGCGCAAGCTCGCCGACCGGGTGGTGACGGTGTCCTCGCTGCTGCACAACATCGGCTACATCAGCCTCAGGGACCTGAACTGGCAGTCGCGGCCGTATTCGGCGTGGCTGGCCTACGGCCAGTCGAAGCTGGCCAACCTGCTGTTCACCAGCGAGCTGCAGCGGCGTCTGGATGCCGTCGGCTCCTCGCTGCGCGCGCTGGCCGCCCATCCGGGCTGGTCGCACACGAACCTGCAGGGCAACTCCGGCCGCAAAGTGGTGGACGCGGCGGTCTTGGCCGTCGACCGGATGGTGTCTACCGACGCCGACTTCGGTGCCCGCCAGACGTTGTATGCGGTGTCGCAGGACCTTGCCGGCAACACGTTCGTCGGCCCCCGATTCGGCTTATATGGCCGCAGCCAGCCGACCTGGCGCAACTGGTCGGCCAGGCGGGCCGCCACCGCCGTCGCACTCTGGGAGCTGTCCGAACGGCTGACCGACGCCAAGTTCCCGCTTTGAGGCGACGGTGCGCGAGTGTGCAAGCCGGCGAGGCGGTTTCGGCGCCGGGACGGCTGAGAACTCGGTGCACAGTCGCCTCAATGCCCACGAAACGTGAATAGTGGGTATACGTGCGGCCGCGGGCCGGATGTCGGCGAGGAGGGCGCCCCATGTCGAATACGGATATCGCCGGGTTTCTCGCGTTGTGCGCCGCGCTGGCGGCCGCGATCGGCAGTGTGATCCGCCAGCGGTCCGCCCAGGAGATCACCGACCAACCCGTCGGCTACCTGGCGCTGTTCGGCATGTTGTTGCGCGACACCCGCTGGTGGCTGGGCGGTCTGGGCGACATCGCCAGTTACTGTCTGCTCGCCGCGGCCCTCGACAAGGGCTCGGTGATGTTGGTGACGGCGCTGCAGGTGACGGTGCTGCTGTTCGCGCTGCCCCTCTATGCGCGGTTGGCCCACCATCGGATAACCCGGCGGGAGTGGCTGTCGGCGGTGTTGCTGGCTGCGGCGTTGGCGACACTCATCACGGCTGGAGATCCCACCGCCGGCCACTCCCGGGGCTCGGTGCAAGCCTGGATCGTGGTGGCCGCGGTGCTGGGCCCTGCCTTGGGATTGTGTGTGCTGGGCGCCCGGATCCTGGCGGATCGTCCCGCTGCGGCGGTGCTGCTGGCGGTGGTGTCGGGTTCGTCGTTGGCGCTGTTCGCGGTACTCACCAAGGGCATCGTTGACGTGCTCGAACATGGTACCGACAACCTGTTGCGCACACCCGAGTTGTATGGCTGGGTGCTGGCCGCGCTGGGCGGGATGATCTTCCAGCAGTCGGCGTTTCGCGCCGGCGCCCTGACCGCCTCGTTGCCGACGCTGACGGTGGCCAAACCGGTGGTGGCCTCGGTGCTGGGGGTCACCGTGCTCGGCGAGACGTTGGAGGCCGACGGCCCGGAGTGGCTGTTGCTGGTGGCCTCGGCGGTGGTGGTGATCATCGCGACGGTTGCCTTGGCGCGTGGTGAGGCCGCTACCATGGCGGCCGGCGCGGGACGTGACGTGACCATCGCCGAGCGGCCCACGGCGCGGTCGCAGCCCTTGGGCGGTTGACGCAATACCGGCGGCTATCTCCGGGCGGCGTCCCGGCTGCCGACTTCCGCCCGGGTCTTCATCGGGACACTGAGTTGACCATAGAACTCAAGGGTGTTGGTGCTACGTTGACGTCGCCGATCGGTGATCTGGACACAACGTTCTACCACAAGAATGGTTCCGCGCTGGTTCGGTTTTGACCCGTCTCTACTGGGCCGTGAGGAGAACGAGTGAGTGTCAATCCGTTCGACGACGAAAACGGTAGCTTCTTCGTCCTGGTCAATGACGAGGAGCAACACAGCCTGTGGCCGGTGTTCGCCGATATTCCGGCCGGTTGGCGGGTCGTTTACGGTGAGGCCACCCGGGCCGAATGCCTGGACTATGTCGACCAGAACTGGACCGATATCCGGCCGAAGAGTCTGCGGGAGAGGCTGGCGGAGCGGAGGGCTTCCGATTCGTAGGCCCGCTGGGTGCAATCCGCGTGAACCCTGATGGGCGGCTGCGCCATGTCGAGTGTGCCGACGAGCAAGGCCAAGATGCACACGTATCTCACCGAGCCCGGTGAGGTCCAGGCGCTTGATGAGGCGCTCTTGATGCCGAGGCGCTGAATGCGGCGCGCTGGCCGACGACTCCGGCAGCCCCCACGAAGGCCTGCGCCCGGTGTTTTCGGTGATCGACGGGATACCCCACAGCTTAGCCGGGCGCGACGGGCACCCTGACCTCCGGTGACTCATGCGACCCATGTGACCAGTCGCCGTCTTGCCCGGCAGCGAAACAGGACCACACCAGCAGCGCCCAAGGCCATCCCGGTGCCGCCCGAGGCTTTGCGGAGGCTGACCCGTGGGAGCCCATCCAGCGGGTAACCCGCCCCGGCGCAGGGCACGGCGTCGGGACATTGCAGCTGAGCCGGCAGTTGCTCGGGGAGTGACCGCCGGCCGGTAGGGCAGGTCGGTGCCAGTATCGAGGTCGGAGTGCACGCTCTGGGCGGCGTCCAGGAAAGCACGTAGGACAACAGCAAAGCGCCGGTGAGATGGTTGGTCAGACGAATGCGGGCCATGCCGCGCGCGTCGTCGCCGAGTTGGTCGTCGCCGGCGATGCCGGTGCGATCACGTCGGCCTGGGCGAGTAGTGCGCTCAGGTTGCACCAACGAGGCGGTGATGCGTGACATGTTCGAAATAGGCGCTGCTGCAAGGACATCCGAGTGGTCGACCAGCAAACTGGCCCGCAACGAGAAGATCGTAGGATGCGGTCACCGGGTGTACCAGAACGGTGACTGGCGGGTGTCGGCCAGGGGCAAGCCCTGATGCGGGTGGCCGGACGAGAGGGTCAGCGGTGGCTCCACACTTACCCCATCCTGTACCCCATCCTGGAGCGGGATATGTTGGCCGCGACTGGAATCAGGCCGAATCTGGACTTTCGTCGCGCGGCCCATGAACCGGTCGTGCAACGACGGTGCGCGGCGGTCGAAATCGGGGACTGCGACCCGGTGCGGCGGGCCCGGAAGCCACACCGACCGGGTCGTCACCTGATCACTCAACTCGGTGCGGTTACCGCCGCCGTGGGTGTAGTGTCCATGGTGAGGTTTTCTTTCGTAGCCAGCCCTGATCTCAGGGTTTGCGACCGCATCGCAACCACGGGTCTGTGACTGGCTTCGTTTGTCGATCCCCACACGTGTGTGCCGGGTCAGGCCGAAGTGAAGGGGTCGTCAATGGATCATCGCGAGTTGCGCGCGGGTCGACCGGTGGCGGTGATGATGTTGCTGGGCCACGGCCGCGTGACGCGGGTGGTTTTCGGCTGGGCAATGTCAGCGCCATGAACGGAGCAGTGGGTGGGCGGCGCCTGGCCAGCCCCGTGCGGGTCGCCTTGGCGATGGAGCTGGGTGCGCCGCTTGACGGGGCGTGGTGGCCGCACACGGCCTCGATAGCGCGCGAGCTTCCCGAGTTGGTTGATGCGCTGTGCGCGCGGTTGGGCAAGATCACCGCCATCACCGTGAACTGGTCCTCGCTGGAAAGCTCGCCGGATCTCGATGCGCTGAACCGTCCCGGGGTAGGGGACAGGGCTGAGCGTGGCCGGGTTGTCGTACGCCAGCGACTGATGACGATCACCGGCAGCCGGGCCTCGGCGAACCTGTTGGTGGTACCGTGCCGCACGTCCGCGGCTCTGGCCAAGATGGTGTTGCGCAGATGTGCGGGACTGCCCGCCATGGGTGAGGAGCGGGACACTCAGGAATTCCAGACCTGCGGCGACATCCTGCGTGCTGCTCGGGCCGAAAGCGCACACTGCGGCCGACCTGTCCGGGATGATGCGGCCGCGCACGCCGCTCCGGCCGATCTGCAGTCATGACGGCTTAATGGGTACCTCTCCAACCGCGCAACGCCGTGCAGCGGCAACACTTCTCGGCGTACGGTCCGACCGCGACCAGCCGGCGACTTCGTTGACCTCCGGACGCTTGGGCAACCCACCTCTGAAGCCCCACATCATGCTCGGTGCGGGCCTGCGCTTGAGACGTGTCGCGCCGACGCTCGTAAGAAAGGATGTATCTCATGGCCATACAGAACTGGTGGGACGCACCGGAAATTCATCCGTCGGAGATCCGGGTCGGTGACGTCATCGGCACCGTGCGCCCGACCCATGTTCCCTTCAAGGTCAAGCTGATCAGTGAGCCGAATAGAAGCCCGAAGCAATGGACGTTTTTCGGCCGCGACGACGCCGGCCTGGACTACGTGAGCACCTTCGGTGACGGTGAATTGGTCCGCAGGTACACCAAGGCCTCCTGACCGCCGCCCCGACGACGGTCCGGCAGAGCGCCACCGAAGCGGTTGCGCTGGCGCCGATCTTCGCGCGGGCCAGCATCGACTGTGTCGGGTCAGACCGCTAAAATCTTAATTTCATGGCCGTTAGGCGCGCCGTGTTGCTCATTGCCGATATCGGCGGATACACGCGCTACATGACGTGGAACCGCATGCATCTGGTCCACGCGCAGCAGACGGTGGCAGAGTTGCTCGAAGCGGTGATCGACGCCGGTAACGGTCTCAAGCTGGCCAAGCTGGAGGGCGATGCGGCGTTCTTCTGGGCGCCCGGCGGAAACCCGAAAGTCGTTGTGTGCGAGCGGATAACAACCATGCGGCAAGCCTTCCTGGCGCGGCGGGAAAGGCTCAAGAAAGACATCGCCTGCGACTGCGCGAGCTGTTCGCAACTGGGCAATTTATCGCTCAAGTTCGTCACTCACGAAGGCGACGTCGCCGAACAGAAGGTCAAGCGGCGGGTCGAACTCGCCGGCTTCGATGTCATTCTCGTGCACCGGATGCTGAAGAACCTGGTGCCGGTGCCGGAGTACGTGCTGATGACCGACGTGGTGGCCGCTTGCCTCGATGAGTCGATGCGGAAGCTCTCGATTGCGTTGAACCACGATTTCGAGGGCATCGGCCAAACGGCGACCTACTATATCGATCTCGCCACCTTCGAGGTGCTGCCCGTGGTGGTGGAACGCGGCTTCTTCGCCCGGCTTTCGGCGAAGCTGGGATTCGGGGCGAAGGCGTTGCCCTTCATGCTGGGGGCAAAACAGCCCTGCGCGCAGTTCCACAACATTGATCGCGGCGCACAAGAGCTTCCCGCGTGAGCCGGGCGGCGGGCAGTCGTCGCAGTTCCGAACCCGGATACGATCGGCCGGTGTCGGTGGCGCTGCTTCGCGAGATGTTCGACCGGGTGGTCGTGGCCAAGAACGCTGATCTCTTCGAGCACTACTACGACCCCGACTTCGTGATGTACTCCGACGGGCTGAGTCAGAGTTTCACCGAATTCCGCGACAGCCACCGCAACGTCTATGCCACCGACATCAGCTACGCGGTCGAGTACGACGAGCAGGCGTGGGTGGCGGCCGCCGACAAGGTCGCGGGACGGTTGTGGATTACCACGTCTCGCCCCGGCGAACAGCCGACCCGAATAGAGGTTGTGCTCATCGCCGCGTACCGCAACGGTCGAATCCATCGGATCTGGGAGACGACGTGGCCGAGTTGGCGCAACGTGGCCGCGCTGGAAGCCTACTGACCGGGCATCCCGGCAACGTCATTGCAGCCGGCGCATCAATTCGGCCGCGGCGTGTCGGCCGCTGAGCAAGGCGCCGTGCACGGTGGCGGGATTGTCTTCGCCGACAGCCTCGCCGGCGAGGTAAAGCCGGTCACCGATCGGTTCCTGCAGCCGGCGGCGATCGTCGAGACCGGAGCCCGGCGCGTGAAACGAGTACGAGCCAAGGGCATAGGGATCGACGGTCCAGGTCGACGATTTGACGTCGACGAGCGCGACGTCAGTGCCGAACAACTGCCGGGCGATGGGCAGCGCGGAGGCCATCAACTCACCGGGTGCCGAGGACTCCACGTGCCGGCCGCGGTGACCGGCGTTGAAAGCCAACACGATCGGTCCGGCGGCGGCCGGCAACGTCAGCCATTGCGCCCACATCCCGGTGTCTGCGCCCAGGAATTGGTAGAACGCGTTTTCCAGGTCCCAGGTCCGTTGCGCGAAGCGGAAGTAGCTCTTGGACAGCACGCCAAATCCCAACGCCCGCAAGGAGTGTGCGTGTCCATCCGGAAGCGGCGGATCGAAGGTTATCGCTCCGGCTTGCAGCACGCCGAGCGGAACGGTGAGGATCGCGGCGGGTCCTTCGAAGGACCGGTCACCGGCTCGCACGATCACCGAATTGCCTTGTCGCACCACCGCTGTGACCGCGGTATTGAGGACGACGGGAAGCCCGTCGGCCAGTGAGCGTGGCACGGCATCGTATCCGCTGGTGATGACCACCTGCGGTCCGCCGGTGTACGTGCCTTTGTCGAACGTCGTGGCGGAGAGCTGGTCTGCATCCGCGGCGTACTCGTCTTCGATTTCGGTGTTGACGTAGTAGGCCAATTGGGCGCGTTCGCTATCGGACAACTCGTCGCGCTCCGCCTGGGCGTCGAGGGCGGCGCCCAGACTGCCGCCGTCGACCTCGTCGCGAGCCTGCCCTACCAGCGCCCGCCAGGTTGCCTGGCGGTACTCGACGGGCCCTAGGCGCGGATCGATCACCAGCTTGGCCGCTTGGTTGTAGTCGGTCGGCGCGAATTGCGCCTGTACTTTGCGCGCCAACTCCGCCAGCGGGTTGTTTGTCGTGCCGTGAATCCACGACGCGCCCATTTCCAGTGGCGGACCCCAGTCGCGGGTGGTGTTCACCCGGCCGCCAATCCGATTGCGGGCTTCGATCACTTGCACCGGCCAACCCGCGTCGGCAAGACTGCGGGCCGCGGCCAACCCCGCCATTCCGGCGCCGATGACCAGCACCGCTTGGTGGTCCGGAGGCGCTGTCTTGGCGCACCCGGCCGTTACCCCGGACCCGACGACGCAGCCCAAACCCGCCGTTGCCGCCAAGAACCCCCGGCGGGACATCTGGGACACGATGTCAGCGTCTCACACCCGCGCGATCCGGAAATGTGGGCTGCTCAGCGTCGTTACCAGATCGTGTTCACGCAAATGTGACCGGCCCCACATTACCGTCAGGTAAACTCGGCTGCATCCGGAGGGCGGCGACGAAGCCGCGTTCGAAGGGGGAGCGGCGATGAAGTCCACCCGCGGCAGTGTGCCGAACCAGTTGCCCGATGCGTTGCCGCCCAGTCGCAGCTTGACCGTTCGCGCGGCCGACGGTACTCCGTTGCACACCCAGGTGTTCGGGCCGCCGGACGGCTATCCGATCGTCTTGACGCATGGCTTCGTCTGCTCCATCCGGGTGTGGGCGTATCAGATCGCCGACCTGGCCACCGACTATCGGGTGATCGCTTTCGACCACCGCGGACACGGGAACAGCGGCATTCCGCGGCGCGGCAGTTACACCCTCAAACACCTTGCCTCCGACCTGGATTCGGTGTTGGACGCGACGCTGGCCCCGCACGAGCGGGCGTTGATCGCCGGGCATTCGATGGGCGGGATCACCATCTCGGCCTGGTCGGAACGCTATCGCCACAAGGTACTCCGACGTGCCGACGCGGTCGCCTTGATCAACACGACCACCGGCGACCTGCTCAGCAAGGTGAAGTTGCTGTCGGTGCCACGGGAATTGTCGGCGGCACGAGTACTGGCCGGCCGCGGCTTGATCAACGCGTTCGGGGGATTTCGGATACCGGGCGCGGTCCGGATACCGACCCAGCTCATGGTCGCAATGATGGCCGTCGGGGCCGATGCCCACCCGAGCACCGCGCGGCTGGTCTACGAGCTGTTCACGCAGACCTCACCGGCAGGGCGCGGCGGCTGTGCACGGATGCTCGTGCAGGAACTGGGGCCCCGGCATATCAACCTCGACGGTTTGACGGTGCCGACCCTGGTGATCGGCAGCAAGCGTGACCGGCTGACGCCGATCAGTCAGTCCCGCAAAATTGCCAGTGCCGCACCCAATGTCTTCGATCTCGTCGAGTTGCCGGGCGGCCACTGCTCGATGCTGGAACAGCACCACGAGGTCAACCGCCATTTGCGCACCCTGGCCGAATCGGTCACGCGCAATTCCGCCGTCCGGCGGATCAGCTCATAGCCGTGCGGACACTTCGGTGGCCGCACGGCGACCGGACCTGACGGCGCCCTCCAAATAGCCGGTCCATTCATCCGCGGTTTCCGTGCCGGCCCAGTGAATCGGCCCAACCGGTTCGCGCAGCAACCGCCCGTATTTGGTCCAGGAACCGGGCGGCACCGCGGCGGTGGGACCGCCTGGCGCGAATTGTTCGCTGCCCCAACGGTAGTCGGCGTAGTCGAGAGGCTTGAGCGCTTGGTCGCCGAACAGCGATGCGAAACACCGCAACGTGTCGCGGCGACGCTGCTCGGTGGGCAGCGAGTCGAATGCGCGGGCATCGACGAAACCCATGAGGATGCCCGGCCCGTCGTCATGTGGGCTGACATCGAAGGTGATGAACACCGGGCCGTTGTCGGACAGGGCCTGGCCGGAGAATCCGTTGGCTCGCCAGAACGGCGTGGAATAGGCGGCGTAGGCCTTGCTCAACCGACCCTGCGGCCAATGCCGGGCGAGTTCCAGGTATTGCGGCGGCAGCGGGGGATCGAACTCGATGGCCGCACGGTGTGCGGGCGGGATCGCCACGATGACGAACCCAGCTTCGGCATGTCCCTGATCCGACGTGACGGTCACACCCGCGCCGTGCCGGTCGATGCGACGCACCGGGGCATCCAGCACCACCCGGTTTCCCAGCTCGGCCGCCGCCAGGTCGGCGATCTGCTGGGTGCCGCCCGCGAACCGATCTTGTTGGGCGCCGTTTTCGACGTCCAGGAGCCGGTCCAGGCCGCCGGCCGCGCGCACATAGCGGGTGGCGTGCAGCATGGAGACGTCTTCGGGTTCGCAACCCCAGGTCACCCGGGCCATGATGGCCATCAGGTCGTGTGACGACGCGGTGGCGCGCACCGCGCGCAACCACTGACGCAGTGACACGCCGTCGAGTTGGCGCGCTCGCGGCGCATCCCAGGGCGCCGATATCGGCACGGCGCGGGCAAGCCGCTCAAATTGCCAGCGTAACCGCGCGATGTCGAGCAGTCCGGCCAGCGAAAGCCTCGGGATCGTGCCACTGTACGGGCGCACCGCGCCCCGCCAGTGGATCACGTTCTTGCCGTCGTGGTAGGTCGGGATGGTCGGAACTCGCAGCTCGTCGGCCAGGGCCAGGACCTGGTTTTGCGTGGGTCCGACGAACGTGCCGCCCATGTCCGCCGGTAATCCCGCGACGTTGCCGGTGAGGGATCGGCCGCCGACGCGGTCGCGGCCTTCGAAGACCAGCACGTCATGACCCTGACCGGCCAGGTCGCGGGCTGCCGCCAGTCCGGCGAAGCCGGCACCGACTATGACCACGTCGACAATCCAGCGTGGGTTTGTCACGTCCTCCAGTCAACCGCATTTCGGCGGATCCGTCGGAAAAACCAACACCCCGACGCCGGGTGACTCGAGTGACTGATGTGACCGGGCCCGACTGACTACCGTTGAGCCCCGACAGCCGACAGCACGACATCGGCATTGACGTCGGGGTGCGGTGGCCGGCGCCCCGTTACGGCGCGCTTACGGTGCAACCGTCAGCCAGTCGGCGAACCCCGACGGGTCGTGGCGTCCCAGCGCGCCGTGCTCGTACAAACCCCAGCCCTCTACCGGTTCGGCCTCGCCGTCGCGGCACATCGCACGGCCGACGTGGTCGATGACGCCGAAGCCGGACCGGGCGATGATCGCCGGATCGGTCATGTCGTAGGTCAGCCGCTCGACGAATTTCTCGCCCTTCCACATGCCGTGCAGCCAGTCGGAATCGCCGCCGTAGCCGCCGCCGACGTGGATCGGCACCGGCAGCTTGGACTCCACGTCGAAATGCACCGGGGCGCCGTCGGGTGCCGTCGCGTCGATGGTGGCCCCGGTGGGGATCCGCGTGCCGGAGCGGTAGTGGATTGTGACCCGTGGCCAGCCCAGCTGCTCGACGCGGCCGTCGCGCCACACCCGGGTGCAGTCGTTGAGCGAGCGGAATCCGTTCGGCTCCTCCTGAATGATCAGCACGACCGCGAAAGCGTCGAACGCCATCGGCAGGTACAGCCACCACATTCCCTCGAATGGCGGATCGGCGGGCCGGCCGGCCGGCTCGGGCTCACCGATCGGCCGGATGCCCCAGGACCGGTCGCGGCTGCCGATCCAGGTGGCGGGGTCTACCGCGATCTCTTCGCCGTCGATCGCTATCCGGCCGCTCCAGCTGCCCAGCTGGGCGAACCGTTGCGCATTCAGCGTCACCCGGTTGCCGGACCGCAGTATGTGCGGCTGTTCCCGGACGACGTCGAACAACCCCTGCCAGGTGAGATCGGCTGCGATGCCTTCGGTTTCGTCCAGGACAAGGCGCAGCTTGCGCAGCGGCTCGACGACCTCGATGCGATAGCCGTTGACGTGCTGGCGCAGCCGGTTCTGGTCGATAGCGTCGGAAAGATGTACCGCCGTTTGGGTATCCCCGCGCCTGATTAGCAGGAATGCGTCCTTTACTCCGAGGTTGGGGTAGTAGCCGATACCGCTGATCACAAAGATGTTTCCGGTGCGGTCGTGGGCGTTGAAGTAGGAGCGGTCATAGAAGTTGCGGTCGGAGGAACCCGGCCAGGCGATCGGCTGGGGAAGTTGGTGCACCGGATATTCGTCGAGTGGCCCGATCATCAGTCGTCCTCTCCGATAAGGCGCTTCATCAAAACGGCGTGGTAGAACAGCGATTCGACGTTGTCGGGTCTGTCGATCTCACCGAAGTGAATGCGGCGCGCGCCGGTACGCATGAACACACAGGCCCACATGACACCCGAATACACGTAAAACCAATGCAGGTCGCCAAGTTCGGCGCCGGTAAGGCGCTCATAGGTGGCCCGGACGTCGGCTTCGCGCATCACTTCGGGCAGCCCAGGCAGCGTCGCCAGGGCGGCCAGCTCCTGAAAGACGAGGTGCGCGTAGATCATCCAGGCGACATCGAGTTCGCGGGGACCCAGCGTGACCATTTCCCAGTCCAGCACCGCCACCGGACGAAAGTCGCGATACATGACGTTGCCCACCCGGGCGTCCCCCCACAGGAGCACCGGTTGGCGCGCATCCGCTTCGTGCGGCCAGTTGTCGTCGAGCCAGGCGAACGTCCGCTCCAGCAACGGAGATCGGCCGATGTCGGGTACCGCGAAGTCGTACCAGGCGCGAACCCAGTTGACATGCCTGCGCAGCGCGGTGTCGCCGGGGAAGTCCTTGGCCAGAAATCCAAAGGTGTTCTCGGCGTCGGGGATCGAATGCAGCGTGGCCAGCACTGCCACCGTGGCGTCCTGTAGTTCGCGCTGACGCTCGGCCGCGGCGTCGGCGAACCAGTTGTTGCCGAAGGTGTAGGGCATCACGTCGGGCGGCACCACGCCGTCGACGTAATCCATCAGGAAGAACGGAGTTCCGAGCACGTCCCCGGTGGGCTCGATCCAGCGCACGTTGGGGACCGGGACGTCGGTCAGTTCGCCAACTCGCCGTATCACCTCGAATTGGTGGTCGAGTCGATAGGTGGGGAACACCGGCACATCGGTGGCCGCGGGCGCCACCCGGACCACCAGTTTCTGCTCGATGGGTTGGCCGTCCTGACGCCAGCACGCGGTCACAATGATGGTTTCCGACGACATGCCGGTGGAATCGACGCCGCTTTCCACGCTCACCTGGGGTGCGGCGCCGCCGGGCAACACGGTCGACAGCCATCGCGACATCACCGCCGGCAGGGTGGTGACGTCACGACTCGAGCGCTGCAGGCGGTCGATGTCCCCAATCGCCGGTTCGTTGGTCACAGGTCTTCCTTCCCGCGATAATTACGATACGGTAGGTAGCGTTATGAAAGCAGACCCGTCCTCCCTTGACAAGGCCCCGGGCGCCGGCCGGCCCCGCGACCCGCGCATCGATTCGGCGATCTTGGCGGCGACCGCGGAATTGCTTGTGCAGATCGGCTATTCGAACCTGAGCCTGGCCGCGGTCGCCGAACGTGCCGGGACCACGAAATCGGCGTTGTACCGGCGCTGGTCGAGTAAGGCCGAACTGGTCCACGAGGCAGCATTCCCGGCGGCCCCCACGGCATTGCAGGCTCCGGCCGGCGATATCGCCGCCGACATCGCGATGATGCTCGCCGCCACCCGCGACGTGTTCACCACCCCGGTGGTACGGGCCGCGTTGCCCGGCCTGGTGGCCGATATGACCGCCGATGCCGAGCTCAACGCCCGGGTGATGTCACGGTTCACCGACCTGTTCGTCGCCGTGCGGGCGCGGTTGCGGGAGGCTGTCGAACGCGGTGAGGCGCATCCCGACGTCGACCCGGACCGGTTGATCGAACTGATCGGGGGAGCCACGATGCTGCGAATGCTGCTGCGCCCGGACGAGAAGCTCGACGACACATGGGTGGATCAGACCGCCGCGATCCTGGTGCACGGGGTGACCCGGTGACGCGGCGGCTGGCCGGCCGCGGCGCGCTCGTCACCGGCGCCAGCCGCGGATTGGGCCGTGCCATCGCGTTGGCATTGGCGGCCGAGGGCGCGGCGGTGGCCGTCGCCGGGCGCACCGAGCAGGTGTGGGACGACCGGCTGCCGGGGACCATCGGCGAAACCGTGGCCGATATCGAGGCGGCAGGCGGACGCGCGATCGCGGTGCGGGCCGACCTGACCGAGCGCGACGACGTCGCACGGCTGGTGACCCAAGCGCGAGATGCGTTGGGGCCGATCACGATCCTGGTCAACAATGCGGCGTTCACCGCGCCCGGTCGCCCGCCGGTGCCGGGCGCGCAACCGCACGCCAAGCCGGTCAGGCCGACCGACGGCAAACCCGGCTGGCCCGGTTTCCTCAGTATCCCGTTGGCCGCCTATCGCCGGCACTTCGAGATCTCGGTGTTCGCTGCCTACGAGTTGATGCAACTCGCCTGTCCCGACATGGTCGCGGCGGGTGGCGGCTGGGTCGTCAACATCACCTCGGTGGCCTCCCGGTTACCCGGCGACGGGCCGTATCCGGATCGCAGCGGCGGGGTGCTGCCCGGATACGGCGGAGCCAAGGCGGCGCTCGAGCATCTCACCCAGTGCGCGGCCTTCGATCTCGCCGGCCACAACATCGCGGTCAACGCGCTGGCGCCGTCGAAACCCATCCTCACTCCGGGGTTGGCCTACTACGCCCGGGAATTCGACGACACCGCCCCGGCCGATGAATTCGCCAGGGCGGCAGTGGAATTGGCACTCGTTGACGCCGCCGTGGTCACCGGGCGCACGATCGGGCACCGGGAGGTTCTCGACGGCAGCTTCCGGCCGTTCCGGCCGGGGCAGTAACTTCGGCCGCTGGTGGCGACACGGGTCTTCGACGTGCCAGTATGAAGAAATCCCAGGCCGCAACGGCGGCAGGCAGGTGTGCCAGATGCCCGGTATCGACAAGCCGACAGGACGCGTTGTCGTCCTGATCCTGCTGTTGATCCTGGTCGCCGCTGCCCTGCGTGGCTATCTGCCGGCTGCCGACGGCGGCTCCCGCTCGGAGCCGGGTAGCGGCCGGGCGGCGCTGACGTTCGTGATCGTCGCCCTGAGCGCGAGTGTCGCGCTGATGGCGTTCGCGATGATCGCGCGATTACGCGATCCGCGCGCGGAGGCGCCCAGTGCGGGGACCCTGTCCGAGATGCTCGGCGGCGGCAAGGGACGTCCGAGTTGGCGGGTGCTGCTCATCGGGCTGGGCGTGATCGTGGCCTGGCTGCTGGTCGCGACGCTGCTCGCTCGCCTGGTCGTGCCGCGGGAAGTGGCTTCCTCGCTGCCCTCGGCGGATCAGAGCGCGCCACCGCCGGCGCCCCGCCCCGCGGCGCCGCCGAGGCAGCACCCGCCGGGCAATCCCGGACACACCCTGGAAATCCTGCTCGCGTACACGGTTCCGCTGTTGATCATGATCGTCGTGGCAGCAGCCGTCATGGCACGGCGGCGGTGGCGCGGCGCACCCCCGGCGAGCGTCGCCGCCGACGACGTCGAGTTCCCGGGGCCGGCCGAGGGGTCGGAATTGCTGGCTCGGGCGGCCGAACTGGGATTGGCCGAGATGACCGATCTGGATCGCGAGCCGCGGGAGGCGATCATCGCCTGCTACGCGGCGATGGAGCGGGAGCTCGCCAACGTTCCCGGTGCCGTTCCTCAGGACTTCGACACCCCCACCGAGGTGCTGGCCCGCGCCGTCGCACACGGCGTCCTGCGTGCCGACAACGCCGGACAGCTGGTCAACCTGTTCGCCGAGGCTCGGTTCAGTCCGCACGTGATGAACGAGGGGCACCGCGAACTCGCGGTCCGGGTCCTTCGGCTGGTGCTCGACGAACTGGCGCCCCGCATCCAGCGAGCTGCCTTGTGAAAAAGCTTGTCGTCCTGGGTGTTTGCCTCATCGTCGGAATCGAGCTGCTGGGGTTGATCGTGCAGGATCGCCGGTTCGTGCTCGCGGCTTCCGGTGTGGCGGTGGGCCTGGTGTTGCTCAATGTCCGCCGGGTCCTCGGCCGCGGATCCTCGCCGGCCGTCGAGCCCGAGCACGACGATCTCGGCGACGGATTGCGCCGCTGGCTGTCGAGCACCGAGACCACGATCCGGTGGTCGGAATCCACCCGCGCGGACTGGGACCGGCACTTGCGTCCGATGCTGGCGCGCCGATATGAAATCGCGACCGGTCAACGGCTGGCCAAAGACCCGGCGGCGTTTCACGCCACCGGCCAGATGCTGTTCGGCGCCGAGTTGTGGGAATGGGTCAACCCCAACAACGTCGTGCGTTCCGGTGCGCATCAGCCCGGTCCCGGCCGCGCGGCGCTCGAGGCGATCCTGGAAAAATTCGAGCTGGTATGAGGCTGGTAGGACGAATGTGACTCGATCATGACCCGATCATGAATATGCCGGTTGCGACCACGACGGCCCGCTGCGAGGCGGTGCTCGACGAAATCGAACGCGTCGTGGTGGGCAAACGCGCCGCGCTCACGCTGATCCTCACCGCCGTCCTGGCGCGCGGCCATGTGCTCATCGAGGACCTGCCCGGTCTGGGTAAGACGCTGATCGCACGCTCCTTCGCCGCCGCGCTGGGGCTGGAATTCAAGCGAGTGCAGTTCACGCCTGATCTGCTGCCGGCCGACCTGCTCGGCTCGACGATCTACGACATGCAGTCGGGCCGCTTCGAGTTTCGCCCTGGTCCGATTTTCACCAACCTGCTGATGGCCGACGAGATCAACCGCACGCCGCCGAAAACCCAGGCGGCGTTGCTGGAGGCGATGGCCGAGGGCCAGGTCAGCATCGACGGCAAGACGCACAAGCTGCCCACACCGTTCATCGTGCTGGCCACCGACAACCCGATCGAGTACGAGGGCACCTACCCGCTGCCCGAGGCACAGTTGGATCGGTTCGCGATTCGGCTGGAGCTGCGCTACCTCTCCGAGCGGGACGAGACCGCGATGCTGCGCCGTCGTCTCGACCGCGGGTCGGCCGAACCGACGGTGAACCAGGTCGTCGACCTGCACGACCTGCTGGCGATGCGGGAATCGGTCGAGCAGGTGACCGTCCACGAGGACGTCTTGCACTACGTGGTGTCGCTGGCCACCGCGACGCGGCATCACCCCCAGGTCGCCGTCGGCGCCAGTCCGCGTGCCGAACTCGACCTGGTCCAACTCGCGCGTGCCCGTGCCCTGCTGCTCGGGCGCGATTATGTGATCCCCGAGGACGTCAAGGCGCTGGCCACCGCGTCGATCGCACACCGGATCACGTTGCGTCCGGAGATGTGGGTGCGAAAGGTACAGGGCGCCGACGTCGTCGGAGAACTGTTGCGCCGCTTGCCTGTTCCGCGAACCAATGGGGCGAATGATCCAGACGCGTGAAGTCGAGTTGCGCTGGCGTGCGTCACCGTTGACGCTGGCGATCGCTACCGGTGCGGCAGCGGCGCTGGCGGCTGCCGTCATCGGCGGTCGCTGGCAGCTGATCGCGTTCGCGGCGCCGCTGCTCGGCGTGCTGTGCTCTATCTACTGGCAGCGACCGGTCCCGGCCGTCCAGGTGCTCGGCGAGCCGGATTCGCAGCGCTGCTTCGAGAATGAGCAGGTACACGTCAAGGTTTGGGCCACAACGGATTCCACCGCTCAATCCGGGTCGGAGCCGATCGAGGTGACGGTCTCGGCGCCCACCGGCATGCAGCTCGATGCTCTCCAATCGGATTGCCGCACAGCCAGAATGGTCGCCGCGTCGGCCCCGCGATGGGGTCGCTATCCCATCCGGGCCCGGGTCGACGTGGTCGCACGCGGCGGCTTGCTGACCGGGTCAGGAACCGTCGACGCGGCCGAAATCGTGGTCTTTCCGCTGACACCGCCACAGCCCACGGCGATTCCGCAGACCGAATTGCTCGACCGTCTGGGTGCCCACCTCACCCGGCACATCGGCCCGGGCGTGGAATACGCGGACATTCGCCCCTACGTGCCGGGCGACCAGCTGCGCGCCGTCAATTGGGCGGTCAGCGCGCGGCGTGGCCGATTGCACGTGACGCAGCGGTTGACCGACCGCGCCGCCGACGTGGTCGTGCTCATCGACACCTATCGGCAGCCGCCGGGTCCGGCGACCGAGGCCACCGAGCGAATCGCGCGTGGCGCCGCTCAGGTGGTGCAGACCGCACTGCGCAACGGTGACCGCGCCGGGATCGTCGCGCTGGGGGGCAACCGTCCCCGGTGGCTGGGCGCCGATATCGGCCAGCGCCAGTTCTATCGAGTGCTCGATACCGTGCTGGCCACCGGCGACGGGTTCGAAAGGACTACCGGAACATTGGCGCCGCGTGCTGCCGTTCCGGCCGGGGCGATTGTCATCGCGTTCTCCACCTTGCTCGACACCGAATTCGCGCTGGCACTCATCGACTTGCGCAAACGCGGTCATGTGGTAGTTGCCGTCGACGTTCTCGACGGGTCTCCGTTCGAGGGCGAGCAGGATCCGCTGGTGGTACGGCTGTGGGCGCTGCAGCGCTCCGCGATGTATCGCGACATGGCCACCGTCGGTGTCGACGTGCTGTCCTGGCAAGGGGATCGTCCGTTGGAGCTGTCGATGAGCACCTTGCCCGATCGCCGTCGTCGGGGGCGCGGACAGCTGGCGGGAAGGCACTGACATGGGCGTTTCTGCCCGTCAGGTCGGCAAGCTCAGTCGGGTCGGGTCCTCGTTGTTCGGCCTGCTGATGGTGGCGTCCGCCGTCGTCGGGGCGCACGGGCCGGCCGTCGCCGTCGGGATTGCGGCCGCTCTTGCGGTGGCGGCGGGGATCGCGTTTCGGCCGGCGGCAACGATTGCGGTGCTGCTGTCGGTGTCGGTGTTGGTGATGTCGGATCCGTCGCAGGGGCTTGCCGCACTGTCGGGGTTGTGCGCAGCCGCCTATCTGGTGTGCCGACACGCCATTGGTCTCGTGGTGGGCAGTTTGCCAACGATCGTGTCCGCCGCGGGATTCGCCTTAGCCGGATTGGTCGCGACGTCATTTCCGTTGCAGGTGCCGTGGTTGCCGTTGGTGGCGCCGGTGGCGGTGGTCGCGATCTATGTGCTGGCGACCCGCCCGTTCATCGGCTGAGTGTGAACTGGGTCCATGTTGCTGTCAGCAATAATGTTCAACGAGTTTGACGGAACTCCCCACATTCATGCGGCGATTTTCCTAAAGTCTGCGATAACCGGTGTAGTGCTGTGGACGGTCGCCCGAAGCTCAGGCATCCGTTGCGCGGCCCGGGGAGGAATGCGGTGTGGCGACCGGACGAAAGGACTAGCTGATGAACTTCTTTGTCTTGCCCCCTGAGATCAATTCGCTGCGCATGTTTACCGGCGCGGGGTCTGCACCGATGCTGCAGGCGGCGGCAGCCTGGGACGGGTTGGCCGAGGAGTTGGGCACGGCGGCGCAGTCGTTCACGTCGGTGACCTCGGGGCTGACGGGCCAGGCGTGGCAGGGTGCTGCCGCAGAGGCCATGACCGCCGCGGCAGCGCCATACGCGGGATTCTTGGAGGCGGCCTCGGCACGGGCGGTGGGAGCGTCGGCGTCTGCCAAGGCGGTGGCGAGTGCGTTCGAGGCGGCGCGGTCGGCCATGGTTCATCCGCTCGAGGTGGCCGCGAACCGGAATGCCTTCGTGAAGCTGGTCCTTTCCAATGTGTTTGGTCAGAACGCGCCGTTGATCGCCGCGGCTGAGGGAATCTACGAGGAGATGTGGGCCGCGGATGTGTCCGCGATGGTCGGGTATCACGGTGGGGCGGCGACGGCAGCATCGGCGTTGCAGTCGTGGCAACAGGCGTTGTCCCGGTTGCCGGGCCTGGGTCAGGCGGCGGCGTCGGCCGTGGGTGCGGCGGCCGCGTCACCGGCCGCAGCACCTTTTGGGATTGTGTTGTCCAACACGGGTCTTGGAAACACCGGCGACTGGAACATCGGTGGCGGCAACAAGGGCTCGTTCAACCTGGGCAACGGGAACTTCGGCAGCCTCAACCTTGGCGGCGGAAACATCGGCAACCTCAACTCGGGCAGCGGCAACTTCGGCTTTGCCAACTTCGGCAGCGGAAACACTGGCAACACCAACTTCGGCTGGGGCAACCGGGGCAATCTCAACCTCGGCAGCGGAAACTTCTTCGGTAACGGGAACTTCGGCTTCGGAAATTCCTTCAGCAGCGGAAACCTGGGCAGTGGCAACACCTTTAACCCGTTTGATTTCAGTAGCGGCAACAACTTCGGGGATGCGAACCAAGGCGCATTCAATATAGGTAGCGCCAACATCGGCTCCTCCAACATCGGCTTCGCGAACATCGGCGACAACAACTTCGGTTTCGGCAATAACGGCAACAACAACATCGGCTTCGGGCTCACCGGTGACAACCAGGTCGGCTTCGGCGCGTTCAACACCGGCACCAACAACATGGGCTTCGGGAACTCGGGCAACAACAACATCGGCTTCTTCAACTCCGGTGAAGGGAACTTCGGCTTCTTCAACTCGGGGACCGGCAACTTCGGCTTCGCCAACTCGGGCGACACCAACAGTGGCTTTTGGAACTCCGGTAACACCAACACCGGCATCGGCAATGGTGGCTCCATCAACTTCGGTTTCGGCAATGGGGGCTTCACCAACATGGGCTTCGGAAATTCGGGGGATGCCAATCTGGGCCTGGGTAGCTCAGGGCACGACAACACCGGCGGATTCAGTTCGGGCGGCCTGAATACCGGCTTCTACAACGCGGGCGACGCGAACACGGGCTTCGGCAACTTCGGTGACGTCAATACGGGCCTGTTCAACTCCGGCGACTTCAACACGGCGATTGGCAGTGCGGCCACGCCCGCCGGGGCGACCTCGTCGGGCTTCGGTACCACCGGTACGAACGTGTCGGGCTTCTTCAACAACGGCAACGACACCTCCGGCTTCCAGAACCACGGTGACTCCAGCTCGGGCTTCCAGAACACCGGTGACGGCCAGACGGGCCTGTTCAACTCGGGCAACAACAACACCGGAATCGCAAACTCGGGCACCTTCGTTTACGGCATCGGTAACACGGCCACGCTCGGCTTCAGCTCGGGTCTCTTCCACTCGGGACTTGGCAGCTCCGGTGTCGGGAACTCCGGTGACGGCAGTGCGGGCTTGTTCAACCAGGGCGACAACCAGGCGGGTATCCTCGGTCAGCCCTAACGGAACGGGTATCCGGGTCTCGGTTCCTCGGCTAAAGATGCCGTGGTGCTGCGCCCAAACAGCGAACCCGTTGTAGCGCAACGCAACAAGCGTTTCTGGCGGTCGGCGCACATTCGGCTCTCTTGGTGGCGGTCGCACCCAAGGCACCGGCTCGCCGTGGGCTATCCAGCGCGGTGGCGGAGACCAACTACCGACGTCCGCATGTCCGCGACGGCACCGCATTAGCCTCTGAACTTTCGGCCTCATGACTAGGGCCGGAAGGCCCTGTTGAACCCAAACGCGTTCGCGCGATGCTCGGTTTTCGCCGATCGGACGATGCTGGCCGGGGCTCAGAAGGGACGGATGCGATGAATTTTTCAGTCTTGCCACCGGAGATCAATTCGCTGCGAATGTTTTCTGGTGCCGGTTCGGCCCCGATGTTGCAAGCCGCGACGGCTTGGGACGGGTTGTCTGCTGAGTTGGGGTCTGCCGCGTCGTCGTTTTCGTCGGTGACGTCCGGGCTGGCGGGTCAGGCATGGCAGGGTCCGGCGGCGCAGGCGATGGGCGCGGCGGCGGCTCCGTATGCGGGGTGGCTGACTGCGGCGGCGGCGCGGGCGGCGGGGGCGGCTGCCCAGGCCAACGCGGTGGCCAGTGTGTTCGAGGCCGCGCGGACCGCGATGGTTCGGCCGGTGGTGGTGGCGGCCAACCGCAATCAGTTCGTGCGGTTGGTGCTATCGAATCTGTTCGGGCAGAACGCGCCGGCGATTGCGGCTGCCGAGGCTCAGTACGAGGGAATGTGGGCCTCAGCCGTGGCCGCCATGGCCGGCTATCACAGCGGGGTGTCGGTGATCGCCGGGCAGTTGGCGCCCTGGCAGGGCGCGCCGCAAGGTTTGGCGGGCCAAGTGGCCGGCGCGGTGTCGGCCAGCCCGGTTGGGGCGGCTGCGGCTGCGGTCGGCTCGGCGGTGGCCGCCAGCCCGGCGGGGGTCGTCGCGGCGTCGATTCTGCCGGCGATCAATACCGGCTTCGGCAACACCGGTGCGTGGAACCTGGGCATCGGAAACATCGGCAATGTCAACCTGGGCAGCGGCAACCACGGTGACCTCAACTTCGGCAGCGGAAATTACGGCAACGGCAACCTCGGCAGCGGAAACGTTGCCAACGGAAACCTGGGCAGCGGAAACAGAGGTTTCTTCAACCTGGGCAACGGAAACTTCGGCAGCCTCAACCTCGGCAACGGCAATCGCGGCGATCTCAACTTCGGCAGCGGTAACACCGGACCCGTCGACGGCAACAGAAACATCGGCTTCGGAAATTGGGGCAGTGCAAACTTCGGCGGCGGAAACCACTCCAGCGACAACTTCGGCAGCGGAAACTTCGGCCCCTTGAACGTGGGCTCCGGGAACCACGGCGCCAACAACATCGGCTTCGGAAACTTCGGTAGCAAGAACCTCGGCTTCGGGAACCATGGCAACAACAACATCGGCTTCGGGCTCACCGGCGACAACCAGATCGGCATCGGCGGGCTGAACTCGGGCGTCAACAACATCGGCTTCGGGAACTCCGGTAACAACAACATCGGGTTCTTCAACTCCGGCGACAACAACGTAGGCTTCTTCAACTCGGGCAGCGGTAATTTCGGCTTCGCAAACTCCGGCAACATCAACACGGGCTTCTGGAACTCGGGCAACTGGAACACCGGCGCCGGGAACGGGGGCAACCTCGATTTCGGCTTCGGCAACGCGGGTTTCAAGAACATGGGCGTCGGCAACGCGGGCTCGGACAACATGGGCTTCTTCAACTCGGGTGATTTCAACACCGGCGATTTCAACTCCGGCGGCGGCGCATTCCCCGCACCGGGCGGAAACACCGGCTCCTTCAACTCGAGCCCGAACAACACTGGCTTCTTCAACTCGGGCGCCACCAACACGGGCCTGTTCAACGCTGGCAGCGTGAACACGGGCCTGGGCAGCTCAATCGACCAGCCGGGTTCGGTCTCGGGCTTCGGGAACACGGGCACCGATGTCTCGGGGTTCAATAACACCGGCCCCGCCACCTCCGGCTTGCAGAACACGAACACGGGCCTCGGCTTGAACTCGGGGATCGGCAACTCGGGCGACGGCGATGCGGGCTGGTTCAACTCGGGCACGCTCAACTCGGGCTTGTTCAACAAGGGCACCAACGACTTTGGCCTGGCCCACTCCGGTGAGCTGGTCTCGGGAATCGCCAACGCGGGCATGTTCAGCTCGGGGTTCTTCAACACCGGCGACAACCAGTCGGGCTTCTTGCACGGGATCTTGCCGACGGTTGCCATTCCCGCTTTGCCCCACCTGTCCGTGCCGGCGACCAGCATTCCGGGCATCAACACCGGCTTCGGGAACACCGGCGCCTGGAACCTTGGCATCGGCAACATCGGCGACTTCAACCCGGGCAGCGGAAACACCGGCGACTTCAATTTCGGCAGTGGGAATACCGGTGACTTCAACTTCGGTAGCGCAAACTTCGGCAACGCCAACCTGGGCAGCGGAAACCGCGGCTTCTTCAACCTGGGTAACGGCAACCTGGGCAATACCAACTTCGGCATCGGCAACTTCGGAGATCTCAACCTGGGCAGCGGAAACCTCAACAGCGCTAACGTCGGTTTCGGCAATTTCGGCAACGGGAACCTGGGCAGCGCAAACCGGGGCAGCTACAACTTCGGCGGGGGGAACTTCGGTAGCTCCAACGTGGGCAGTGGAAACCATGGCTCGCACAACCTGGGCTTCGGCAACCTGGGCAACAACAATTTCGGTTTCGGCAACCACGGCAACAACAACATCGGGTTCGGGCTCACCGGCGACAACATGATCGGCATCGGCGGGTTGAACGCGGGCACCAACAACATCGGCTTCGGAAACTCGGGCAACAACAACATCGGGTTCTTCAACTCCGGAGACAACAACGTCGGCTTCTTCAATTCGGGCAACGCTAACTACGGTTTCGCGAACTCCGGCAGCGTCGACACCGGTTTCTGGAACGCCGGCAGCTGGGACACGGGCTTCGGAAACGGGAGCGACAGCAACTTCGGAATCGGGAATGCCGGACGGTTCAACGTGGGGGCCGGCAACTCGGGCCTTGACAACATGGGCTTCGGAAACTCGGGCACGCGAAACACCGGCAGCTTCAACAGCTTCGCCGGGGACGGCGTCAACACCGGCTGGTTCAACTCGGGCAACGAGAACACGGGGTGGTTCAACTCGGGAGACCTCAACACCGGGCTGTTCAATGCGGGCAGCGTAAACACGGGCTTCGGCAGCTCGATCGACCAGCCCGGTTCGGTGTCGGGCTTCGGCAACACGGGTACCAATATGTCGGGCTTCTACAACTCGGGCACCGATACCTCCGGCTTCCAGAACACGACCGGGGGCGCCTATGTGTCCGGCGTCCAAAACTCGGGTGGAGGCGGGCTGGCGGGCTTCTTCAACACGGGCATCGCCAACACGGGCATCGCCAACTCCGGCAGTGACAATGCCGGCGTCGGCAACTCAGGTAGCGACAACTCGGGCGTGCAGAACTCGGGCACGCTGAGCTCCGGCGGCTTCAACACCGGTGACAGCCAGTCAGGGTTCTTCCACTAGCCGGCGACCGTCACCTCAGCCACACGAGTCTCCGTAGGTGCATTGTGCCCGCTTACCAGGGACAAATGCATTGTGCACCTTAGCTTGTCGCCAATGGCGGTCGTGGGCCTGCTCCCGCTGCGGGGAGATGGAAATCGCGTGCTGGTGCGGTTGGGTCGGAGGCTGACGGCGTCGAGTGTGCTTTGATGGCGCCGAGGGTGCTTTGATGGCGCCGAGTGTGTGCTGATGGCGCCGACCGTGCCGTCAGGGCGGCTGATCGCGGCGGATCCCGCCCTACAAACGCACTCAAAGCCGTCAATGCGCACTCGATGCCGCGGCATGACGCCCGACTCGGTGAGCACCCCAGACATCCCCCGAACGCCTGCCATCACAACAGGTTTGAGCGAATGCGCGGTATCGGCGTGCCGAAAACAGAGCCCAAGGTGTGCCGAAAACAGAGCCAGGCCGCCAAGGCCGCGCAAGCGGACATTGTCCACCAGCAGCATGCGTGATCACCATGAATTTCCGAGTGTGGGCAGAAACGGCACCCACTGGGCCAGAGACTGGTGGGAAGGATGTGACGGCCGAGGACGAGGCCGAGGACGACTCCAATGTAGCCGCTACCTCAGCGCAGTAATTGCGCGGCCTGATCGGCCAGATCGAGCACCGGCTGCGGAATGATCCCCAAAACCACTGTGACGATCGCGCATATCGCGATAGCGGCCTTGCTCAGCACTCCGGGCGCCACCACCTGCGGTGTGTCGTCGGATCCCTCGGTGAAGAACATCAACACGATGACGCGCACGTAGAAGTAGGCGGCCACTCCGCTGGCGATCACACCGATGATCACCAATGGCACCGCCCCACCCTGGGCAGCGGCCCGGAACACCGCGAACTTACTGACGAATCCACTGGTCAGCGGGATACCGGCGAACGCGAGCAGAAACATCGAAAGCATCACGCCCACAATGGGTGAACGCTGGCCCAGCCCGGCCCAGTGCGACAGGTCGGCGTCCTCGACTCCGTCGGCGTTGCGGATCAGGCCCACGATGGCGAACGCGCCCACTGTCGAAAAGCTGTAGGCGACCAGATAGAACAGCGTCGCCGACAGGCCGGCTTGGTTGTCGGCGATGACGCCGGTGAGGATGAATCCGACGTGGGCGACCGACGAATAGGCCAGCATCCGTTTGACGTCGGTCTGATTCACTGCGGTGATGGTGGCTACCGCCATGGTCAGGATCGAAATCGCCCACAGCACCGGGCGCCACTGGTCGTGCAGCGGCGGCAGCGCGACATAGACAACGCGCAGCAGTGCGCCGAACGCGGCGACTTTGGTGGCGGCCGCCATGAATCCCGTGATCGGGGTGGGCGCACCCTGATAGACGTCGGGAATCCAGGAATGGAAGGGGACCGCGCCGACCTTGAAGAGCAGGCCGACCGACAGCAGTCCGACGCCGACCAAGGCCATCGACGTATCGCTTTGTGCTGCCAGCGAATCCCGGATACCGGACAGGGTCAGCGTGCCGGTCGCACCGTAGAGCAATGCGACGCCGTAGAGGAAGAATGCCGACGAGAAGGCGCCCAGCAAAAAGTACTTCAACGCCGCTTCCTGCGACAGCAGCCGGCGGTGACGAGCGAGCCCGCACATCAGGTACAGCGGCAGCGACAAGACTTCGAGCGCGACGAACATCGTCAACAGGTCGTTGGACGCGGGAAAGACCATCATGCCGCCGACCGACAACGTCAGCAGCGGGAAGATCTCGGTTTGAGCGGCGCCGGCCCGTTCGGCCTCGTGCTCGGCGTCGCTGCCCGGCACCGCAGAAGCCTGCGGCGTAAAGGAATCCAGCCCGCCGGTGCCCGCCGCGACCGCCACCCTGCGCGGGGTGGCGACGCGGTGGGCGCTGCGTTCGGCGATGAAGATGACTGCCAGCACCGCGACCAGCAGCACGGTGCCCTGCAGAAACAGCGTCGGTCGATCCACGGCCACCGAACCCAGCACCGCGCGTCGACCGGACGCCGGAATCGACCTGGCCACCATGATGACCGTGACGAATGCGGCGACCAATCCGCCGACGGTGAGCGTCACCTGGGCGCCGTATCGCATGCGGCGAGGCAGAAACGCTTCGGCCAGCACTCCGACGACAGCGACGCCGAAGACGATCAGCATCGGGCAGAGCAGGAAGTACTCAATACTGGGGCTGGGCAAGGTCATTGGTGCGGTCCTTCGGCTGTCCGCTGGGCGCCGGGGCCCGAAACCGGATGTGTGACGTGAGGCGCGGGATCATGCTGGCCGATGGTGGTCATGGTGTTCTCGACCGCCGGGTTGATGAGGTCGAGCATCGGTTTGGGGTAGACCCCGAGCACGAGCAGCAACGCGATCAGCGGTGCCACCACAATCATTTCGCGGGGCACCAGGTCACCGATCCGTTCGTTGCCCTCGGCCACCGGCCCGGTCATCACCCGCTGGTAGAGCCACAGCATGTAGATGGCAGACAGAACGAGGGCGGTGACGCCGAACGCCGCTGCCAGCCAGTAGCGGCTGTAAGTGCCTAGCAGCACCAGGAATTCGCTGACGAACGGGGCAAGGCCGGGCAGCGACAAGGTGGCCATGGCCGAAACCATGAACGTTCCGGCCAGGACCGGGGCCACCTTTTGCACACCGCCGTAGTCGGCGATCGACCGGCTGCCGTGGCGGGAAATTAGGAAGCCGGCAATCAGGAACACCGCCGCCGTGGACAGGCCGTGGTTGAGCATGTACAGCGTCGATCCGCTCTGCCCCTGGGTGGTCATCACGAAGATGCCCGCGATGATGAATCCGAAGTGCGAGATCGAGGTGTAGGCGATCAGCCGCATGATGTCGGTCTGACCGATCGCCACCACCGCGCCGTAGACCACGCCGATGATGGCCAGTGTCACGATCAGCGGACGGAAATACGTTGACGCGTCAGGGAATAGCTGCAGGCAATAACGCAGCATGCCGAAGGTGCCGACCTTGTCCATCACGGCCATCATCAGCACCGCGGTCGCGGGTGTGGACTCGACGGCGGCGTCGGGCAGCCAGCGGTGGAAGGGCCACAGCGGGGCCTTGACGGCGAACGCGAACATGAAACCCAGGAACAGCGCCTTGAACACTGCCGGGTCCACGCCGTAGCGGCCCGAGGCAACACCGGCCACGATCTCGCGGAAGTCGAAGGTGCCCGGACCGTGCTGCGCGGTCACCACGTACAGCCCGATCACCGCCGCCAGCATGATCAGCCCGCCGAACAGGTTGTACAGCAAGAACTTCACCGCCGCGCGCGAGCGCCCCGGACCCTGGCCGAAGCCGCCGATGAGGAAGTACATCGGGATCAGCATGGCTTCGAAGAACACGTAGAACAGCAGCACGTCGAGCGCTACCAGCGAGATCAGCACCATCGACTCGATGGCCAGCGTCAAGGCGACATACGCGTGCACCCCGCGGGTGCGCTCACCACCATCATTCCAGCCGGCTACCAGCAGCAGCGGAATCAGCACCGTGGTGAGCAGCACCAGCACCACCGCGATGCCGTCCACCCCGAGGGTATAGCCGGCACCGAAAGCCGGTATCCATGAATGCTTTTCGACGAACTGGTATGGCTCCGTGCCAGTTTGTGAGCCGGGCTTGAAGCCGATCGCGATGACGATCGAGACCCCCAGCGTCGCAACGCTGACGATCAGGCCGGTCCACTTGGCCAGTTGGCGCAGTCCCGGGGGCAGCAGGATGATCAGCACCGAACCGGCCAGCGGCACCAGCCACAGCGTGCTCAGCCAGGCAAAGTTGCTCACCACAGGTTCACCGCCAGGAGTACCGCAGCCACCAGGACCGCGCCGGCCAACATCGACAGCGCGTAGTTGCGTGCGAAGCCGGTTTGCATGCGCCGCAAGCGGTTCGACGTCCGGCTCACCAGCGCCGCCAGCGCGTTGACCGACCCGTCCACCCCCGCATTGTCGACTTCGACCAGCGTGTCCGTCAGTCGGGCGCTGGGACGCATGAACACCTCCTCGTTGAAGGCGTCGCCGTAGAGGTCGGCGCGCGCGGCCGTCGTCAGCACCGACACCTGGGTGGGGGCCACCCGCGGGATCGGTGCGGTGGCATACATCCGGTAGGCGACCGCGATTCCGGCGGCGACGACGGCGAGCGTCACCGTGGTGCTGACCCAGGCCGGGATGGCGTGGGCGGCTTCTTCGGGTACGCCGACGACGGGCTCGAGCCAGTGCCGTAGGGTTCCGCCGACCGCGAACAGGCCCCCGGAGAACACCGAGCCGACGGCCAGCAAGATCATCGGCCACGTCATCAGCCCCGGCGCCTCGTGCGGATGTGACCCTGGCGCCCAACGCTTTTTGCCGAAGAAGGTCATCAGCATCACCCGCGTCATGTAGAACGCGGTGACGCCGGCACCGAGCAGCGCCGCGCCGCCCAACACATAGCCCCGGGCGCCGCCGACGTTCAGCGCCGCCTCGATGATCGCGTCCTTGGAGAAGAAGCCCGCGAACGGCGGCACCCCGATGATCGCCAGATAGGCCAGCCCGAAGGTGACGAACGTGACCGGCAGCGCGGCCCGCAGTCCGCCGTAGCGGCGCATGTCCTGTTCTTCGTTCATCGCATGGATCACCGCACCGGACCCGAGGAACAGGCCGGCCTTGAAGAAGCCGTGGGTGAGCAGATGCATGATCGCGAAGGCATAACCGGCCGGGCCCAGGCCGGCGGCCAGCACCATGTACCCGATCTGGCTCATCGTGGAGGCGGCCAGCGCGCGCTTGATGTCGTCCTTGGCGCACCCGATGAACGCGCCGAACAGCAAGGTGACGGCGCCGACGACGACCACGGCCAGCTGAGCCTCCGGCGACAGGTCATACAGCGGGTTGGACCGCACGATCAGATACACGCCCGCGGTCACCATGGTGGCCGCGTGGATCAGCGCGGACACCGGGGTGGGGCCCTCCATCGCGTCGCCCAGCCAGGCCTGCAGCGGAACCTGTGCCGATTTGGCGCACGCGCCCAACAACAGCAGCAACCCCATCGCGGTCAGCGCACCGCGACCGGCGGCGGGTGCTGCGGCGAACACTCCGGCGTAGGACAGCGTCCCGAACGTGGCGAACATGACGAACATGCCCAGCGCCAGTCCTGCGTCACCGACCCGGTTCATCACGAACGCCTTCTTGGCCGCCGTGGCCGCCGACGGTTTGTGGTACCAGAAACCGATCAGCAGGTAGGAAGCCAGGCCGACGCCTTCCCAGCCGACATAGAGCAGCGCATAGTTGTCGGCGACCACCAGCAGCAGCATCGAGGCCAGAAACAGGTTGAGGTAGCCGAAAAATCGGCGGCGGTCCGGGTCATCGGCCATGTAGGCCACCGAATAAATATGGATCAGCGATCCGACGCCGGTGATCAGCAGCACGAAGCACATCGACAGCTGGTCGAGCTGCAGCCCGAAGTCGACCTGGAGGCCGCCCACCGGAATCCAGGTGTACACCGTCTGGCGGATGACGCGGTCGCCCTCACCCCGGCCGAGCATGTCGCTGAGCAACGTCACGCCCACGCCGAACGACCCGAGGGCCGCCGCGCAGCCCAGCCAATGACCCCAGGCGTCGGTTAGTCTGCCGCCGAACAGCAAGATCGCGGCACCGGCCAGCGGCAGCGCCACCAGCAGCCAGGTGTAGTGAGTCCCCAAAGAATTTGTCACGGTGGCGTTCTCAGCCTTTGAGTAGGTTCGCGTCGTCGACCGACGCCGATTTGCGGGCACGGAAAATCGTCATGATGATGGCCAGGCCGACGACGACTTCACAGGCAGCCACCACCATGGTGAAGAACGCGATCATCTGCCCGTCGAGATGGCCGTGCATCCGCGCGAACGTGACGAACGCCAGATTGACCGCGTTGAGCATCAGCTCCACGCACATGAACATGACAATCGCGTTGCGTCGCAGCAGTACACCGGAAGCGCCGACGGTGAACAGGAGCGCCGAAAGGTAAAGGTAATTGGCCGGGTTCACGACTTACCTCTCTTGACCGTGTCGGCGGAGGGGGTCGCCGTGCCGTCCGCGCCCCGGCCGCGCAATATCGGGGAGACCGACAATTCCGAGTACGTCCCGTCGGGCAGCAGCGCCGCCACATCGACCGCGTTGCGGCGCGCGTAGACACCCGGGTTGGGCAGCGGGGTGGGATGCCCGCCGGGACGGAAGCGCTCCTGGGAGAGCTCGCGCTGGGTTTTGCGGCGCTCGAAGCGTTCTCGGTGAGCTAGCACCATCGCCCCGATAGCCGCGGTGATCAACAGCGCGCTGGTCAGCTCGAAAGCCCACAGGTAGCGAAAGAAGATCAGCGCCGCCAGGCCTTCGACATTGCCGTTGGCGTTGGCGGCGGTCAGTCCGGCGAAGCCGCCGGTGGCCACGTTGCCGATGCCGCCGACCAGCAGGATGCCGAACCCGATCCCGGTGGCCACCGCGGCGATCCGCTGTCCGCGCAGGGTCTCCTTCAGCGATTCCGCGGAGTCCACGCCGATCAGCATCAGCACGAACAAGAACAGCATCATCACCGCGCCGGTGTAGACCACGACTTGAACGACGCCCAGGAACAGCGCGTCCTGGACCATGTAGAACACCGCCAGGATGATCATCGTCATCGCCAAGAACATCGCCGAGTACACCGCGTTCACCGCCAGCACCACCCCGAGCGCGCCGATCAATGCCAGCGCGCCCAGGATCCAGAACGTCACCGCTTCACCGGTGGAGGTCCGAACGATGGTGTCCTGCGCCAGATTAGCGGCCAGTAACGCGGTCACCGGGAATCTCCGGCTTGCTGCGGTTCACGTAGGCCCTGCGGGGTGACGTTGCCCAGGTAGTAGTCCTTGTCCGTGGCACCCGCGGCCCTGGGGTGCGGTGGCGCGGTCATCTCGGGCAGCAGCGGAGCCAGCAGCCGGTCCTTCTCATAGATCAGGTCGGCGCGGTTGTCGTCGGCCATTTCGTAGTCGTTGGTCATGGTGAGCGCCCGGGTGGGGCACGCCTCGATGCACAGGCCGCAACCGATGCACCGCAGGTAGTTGATCTGGTACACCCGGCCGTAACGCTCACCGGGCGAATAACGCGCTTCCTCGGTGTTGTCGGCGCCCTCGACGTAAATCGCGTCGGCCGGGCACGCCCAGGCGCACAACTCGCAGCCGATGCATTTCTCCAGCCCGTCGGGGTATCGGTTGAGCTGATGACGGCCGTGGTACCGCGGTGCCACCGGACCGGGCTTTTCCGGATACTCCTCGGTGACGGTCTTTTTGAACATCGACCCGAGGGTCACGCCGAATCCGGCTACGGCGTCCAGAAACCGACGACGATGCGGGCCGGAGCCGGCCCGAGGAGAAGTCGGACGGTCAGACTTAGCCACGTGCGTTCTCCTTGCTCGCACCAACTGGCTGCGCCAGTGGTTTCATCGGCAGCGGCGGGGTCGGGGATACCGGTTCGGCGCCGCCGCGCTCGGCTGTGGTCTCGGCGCGCTGTTGGCGGCGCTTCACCCGAGAGCCCGGGCTTCGTAGCGACATCACCAGGCCCGTGGTGACGACCAGGCTGCTGACCACCAACGTCGCCGTCCAATACTGGTATCCCTGGTTGCGTAGCGCGCGGATGACGGCCGCGACCATGATCCACAGCAGCGAGACGGGAATCAGCAATTTCCAGCCCAGCGCCATGAATTGGTCGTAGCGCAGCCGCGGCAACGTGGCCCGCAGCCAGAAGTAGATGAACAAAAAGCCCCACACCTTGGCGGTGAACCAGAGCACCGGCCACCAGCCGACGTTGGCGCCGGCCCACATGTTCAGCGGCCAGGGAGCATGCCAGCCGCCCAGGAACATCGTCGCGGCCAGCGCCGAAACCGTTGTCATGTTGACGTATTCGGCGAGCATGAACATCGCGAACTTCAGCGACGAGTACTCGGTATGGAACCCGGCGACCAGCTCACCCTCCGCTTCGGGCAGGTCGAACGGCGCCCGGTTGGTCTCGCCCACCATGGAGATGAGGTAGATGACGAACGACGGCAGCAACAAGAAGACGTACCAGACCCGGTCTTGTGCGGCGATGATCTGTGACGTCGACATGGTGCCCGCGTAGAGGAACACGGTCGCGAACGACAGCCCCATCGCGACCTCGTAGGAGATCACCTGCGCGGTCGAGCGCACACCGCCGAGTAGCGGATAGGTGGAGCCGGACGCCCAACCGCCGAGCACGATGCCGTATACCCCGACCGCCGACAGGGCCAGGATGAACAGCACCGCGACCGGCAGATCGGTCAGTTGCAGCGGCGTCCGGTGGCCGAACACCGACACCTCGGGGCCGAACGGGACGAAGGCAAATGCCGTGAACGCGGGAATCACCGAGATGATCGGGGCGAGAAAATAAACGAACTTGTCGATGCCGCCGGGAGTGATGCTTTCCTTGAGCGCCAGCTTGATTCCGTCGGCGAGACTTTGCAACGCGCCGTGCGGCCCCACCCGGTTGGGGCCGGGGCGCAGTTGCATCCGGCCCAGCAGCTTGCGCTCGGCCAGGATCGCCACCAGCACGGTCAGCATGAGGAAGACGAAGATGGCGATCGCCTTGGTCACCACCAGCCACCAGACGTCATGTCCGAACGGGGTCATCGGCACCGCTCCTCCACATCACTTCGTTCTGGGTCGTCGCCGGCGCGGGTCATTCGCTCACTCCAATGCGCACGACGCTGCCCAGACTTGCGCCCAGCTGCCGGTACACCGCCGAACCGGAAGAGTTCAGCGGAAGCCACACCACCCGATCGGGCATGTCGGTGACGCATAGCGGCACGGTGATCGATCCACGCGACGTGCTGACGGTGACATCGTCGCCGTCGGCGGCGCCGATCTCGGCTGCGGTGTCGGCCGACAGCCGCACCACCGGCGGGCGCGCGGTGCCGGCCAGATGCGGTTCGCCGTCCTGTAGCCGGCCGGCGTCCAGCAGCATCCGCCAACCGGTCAGCACCGCCTCGCCAGTGCCCGGTTGGGCGGGCCCGGGCGCGGCAACCTGCGGGCCTGCGGCGTGCTTGCCGTTCCAGGTGCCCAGCGCGGCAAGCTCGGCGCGGGCCGCCTCGACGTCGGATACGCCCAGATAGACGCCCAACTCGTCGGCCAGCGCGTCGAGCACCCGATGATCCGACTGACCGGCTTGCGCAATGGTGCCCTGAAGCGCGGGCTTGAACCCGCGGTAGCGGCCCTCCCAGTTGACGAATGCGCCGGCCTTCTGCACCGTCGGGGCCACTGGGAACACCACGTCGGCGCGCTCGGTGACGGCGCTGTGCCGCAATTCCAGACTGACCACGAAACCGGCGGAGTCCAGTGCGGCAAGCACCGCGTCCGGATCGGCGAAGTCGCCGGGTTCGACACCGCCGACCAGCAGCGCGCCCAGCGCGCCGTCGGTCGCCGCGGCCAGCATCCCGTCGGCGTCACGCCCTGGGGCCGAAGGCAATTCGGCCACATGCCAGGCGTCTCGGACCTGCGAGCGGGCGGTCTCGTCGGCCAGCGGACGGCCACCGGGAAGCAGTCCCGGCAGCGCGCCGGCTTCCAGCGCGCCGCGTTCCCCGGCGCGGCGCGGCACCCAGGCCAGCCGGGCCCCGGTGGAGTCGGCCAGCCGTGCCACGGCGGACAATCCACCGGGCACCGTAGCCAAGCGTTCCCCGACCATGATGACCGCTCCCGGTGTGGCCAGCAGATCACCCACCTCACCGGTGGCCAGCCCATCTAGGGCCGCGGGCTCCTCGCCGGGAACGGTTTTGATCAGCGTGCCCGACATCTTCTGCAGACCCCGGGTGGCGAACGGGGCGATCGCATACACGGGAACCTTGTGTTTGCGGGCAGCCTTGCGCAGCCGCAAGAAGATGATCGGGGACTCGTCTTCGGGTTCGAACCCGACGAGTAGCACCACCGGCGCCGATTCCAGGTCGGCATAGCTGACGGCTTTCGGCCGGCCCGCGACGCGGGCCGCCAGGAAGTCGGCCTCCTCGGCTGAGTGTGGCCGGGCCCTAAAGTCGACGTCGTTGGTGTCCAACACAATTCGCGCGAACTTGGCGTAGGCGTACGCGTCTTCCCAGGTGACCCGGCCGCCGACCAGCACACCGGTGCGACCGCGGGCCGCTTCGAGTCCTTGGGCCGCGGCCACCATGGCGTGCGACCACGACGCGGGCACCAGCTCGCCGTCGGCATTCCGGATTAGGGGAGTGGTCAGCACGTCCGGCTGGGTCGCGTAGGTGAAAGCCCACCGGCCCTTGTCGCAGTTCCACTCCTCGTTGACTTCCGGGTCGTCGCCGGCGAGGCGGCGCAGCACCTTGCCGCGGCGGTGATCGGTGCGCTGGGCACAGCCCGACGCGCAGTGCTCACAGACGCTGGGGCTGGAGACCAAGTCGAACGGACGCGCCCGGAATCGGTAGGCAGTCCCGGTCAGCGCGCCGACCGGGCAGATCTGCACCGTGTTGCCCGAGAAGTAGGAGTCGAACGGTTCGCCTGTATAGATGCCGACCTGCTGCAACGCGCCGCGCTCCTGCATGTCGATGGACGGATCGCCGGCGATCTGTTCGGAGAACCGGGTGCAGCGGGCGCACAGGATGCACCGTTCCCGGTCCAGCAATACCTGTGCGGAGATGTTGATCGGCTTGGCGAACGTGCGCTTGACGTCGGTGAAGCGGGAGTCGGGCCGGCCGTTGGACATGGCCTGGTTCTGCAGCGGGCATTCGCCGCCCTTGTCGCACATCGGGCAGTCCAGCGGATGGTTGATCAGCAGCAGCTCCATCACACCGTGCTGGGCTTTGTCGGCGGCTTCCGAGGTGAGCTGGGTGCGCACCACCATGTCGTCGGTGCAGACCGTGGTGCACGACGCCAGCGGTTTGCGTTGTCCCTCGACCTCGACCAGACATTGGCGGCACGCGCCGACCGGGTCGAGCAGCGGGTGGTCGCAGAACCGTGGGATCTGGATGCCCATCAGCTCCGCCGCCCGGATCACCAAAGTGCCTTTGGGGACGCTTATTTCGTTTCCGTCGATGGTCAGCGTCACCATCTCCGGCTGGGCCACCCGGTTTTCGGTGTCGGCCGTTTGGGTCACGCCGTGTCTCCGTTCGCCATGAGCATGGATTCCCGGGGGTCGAACGGGCATCCGCCGCCTTCGACATGCGCGACGTACTCGTCGCGGAAGTACTTGATGGACGACATCACCGGGCTTGCGGCGCCATCGCCCAACGCGCAGAACGCCTTTCCCAAAATCGAGTCCGAGATGTCGAGCAGTTTGTCGATGTCCTCGTGGGTGCCCCGGCCGGTTTCCAGCCGCTCGTAGATCTTGTCCAGCCAGAACGTCCCTTCGCGGCACGGTGTGCATTTCCCGCATGATTCGTGTTTGTAAAACTCGGTCCAGCGCCGCACCGCACGCACCACGCAGGTGGTCTCGTCGAAGATCTCCAGCGCCTTGGTGCCCAGCATCGATCCGACAGCACCCACACCCTCGTAATCCAAGGGCACGTCGAGGTGCTCGTCGGTGAGCAACGGTGTGGAGGACCCGCCCGGCGTCCAGAATTTCAGCCGGTGTCCGGCGCGGACCCCGCCGGCGTAATCGAGCAACTCGCGCAACGTGATACCCAACGGCGCCTCGTACTGCCCGGGACGGGTGACGTGCCCGGACAACGAATACAGCGTGAAGCCAGGCGATTTCTCGCTGCCCATCGACCGGAACCAGTCGACGCCGTTGAGGATGATCGCCGGGACGCTGGCGATGGTCTCGACGTTGTTGATCACCGTCGGGCAGCCGTACAGCCCCGCAACAGCGGGAAAGGGCGGCCGGAGCCGCGGCTGGCCGCGGCGGCCTTCCAGCGAATCGAGCAGCGCGGTCTCCTCTCCGCAGATGTAGGCGCCCGCACCGGCGTGTACCACCAGCTCCAGGTCGAAACCCGACCCGGCGATGTTGCGGCCCAGGTAACCGGCGGCGTACGCCTCGGCCACCGCGTTCTGCAGCCGGCGCAGCACCGGCAGCACCTCGCCGCGCACATAGATGAAGGCGTGGTGGGCCCGGATCGCGTATGCGGCGATGATGACGCCCTCGATGAGCACGTGCGGTGTCGCCAGCATCAGCGGAATGTCTTTGCAGGTGCCGGGTTCGGACTCGTCTGCGTTGACCACCAGGTAGTGCGGCTTGGCGGCCGGACCCTTGTCTCCTTGGGGGATGAACGACCATTTGGTTCCGGTGGCGAATCCGGCGCCGCCGCGCCCGCGCAACCCGGAGTCCTTGACGGTGCCGATCACGTCGTCGGGGTCCATGGCCAAGGCCTTCTTCATCGCCTGGTAGCCGTCATGACGCTGATACGTCGCCATGGTCCATGACTCGGGGTCGTCCCAGTAGCGGCTGATCACCGGGGTCAACGGGGTTGCCTGCGAGGTCATCACTGGCCTTCCGGGGTGGTTTCGGGCCCGGGTGGCGCCTGCATGTCGTTTTCCTTCGCCACCTGCAGGCCGGCCAGCGTGGCGGCGCCGGCACCGCCCTGGCCTTGGTCGGGACGCTGATCCGGCAGCCCCGCCAGGATGCGCGACGTCTCCCGGAAGGCGCACAACGGGGCCCCCCGGGTAGGCGGCTTCGGGGTGCCGGAGCGCAGCGAGTCGACGAGTTCGCGCGCCGACTCCGGTGTCTGGTTGTCGAAGAATTCCCAATTGACCATGACGACCGGGGCGTAGTCGCAGGCGGCGTTGCATTCGATGTGTTGCAGGGTGATCGACCCGTCGGCGGTGGTCTCGTCGTTGCCGATGCCGAGATGGTCTTTGAGGTCCGCGAAGATGGCGTCGCCGCCCATGATGGCACACAGCGTGTTGGTGCATACGCCGACCAGGTAGTCGCCGGTGGGTCCGCGCCGGTACATGGTGTAGAAGCTGGCCACCGCCGAGACCTCGGCCCCGGTCAGCCCCAACTGGTTTGCGCAGAACTCCAGACCTGCCGGTGTCAGGTAGGAGTCCTCACCCTGCACCAGGTGCAGCAGCGGCAGCAGCGCGGAACGCTTGTTGGGGTAGCGGCCGATGATCTCCTTGGCGTCGACCTCCAGCCGCGCGTGCACCTCGGGCGGATACGACTGTGGCGCACCCTCCACCATGAACTGGTTGGGTTCTTCGGGCGGCGGCCCGAGCCGTAGGAACACCGGTTGCCCCAGCGGTCCGGTCATCGGTCCACCCCGCCCATGACGGGGTCGATGCTGGCGACGGCGGTGATCAGGTCTGCGACCATGCCGCCCTCGCACATCGCGGCGACCGCCTGCAGGTTGGTGAACGACGGATCCCGGTAGTGCACCCGGTAGGGGCGGGTGCCGCCGTCGCTGACCATGTGCACGCCGAGCTCTCCGCGCGGTGATTCCACCGCCACGTAGACCTGGCCCGGCGGTACCCGGATGCCCTCGGTCACCAACTTGAAGTGGTGGATCAGCGCCTCCATCGAGCTGCCCATGATCTTGGCGATGTGCTCCTCCGAGTTGCCCATGCCATCGGGGCCCACCTTCAGGTCGGCGGGCCAGGCGATCTTGCGGTCCTCGATCATGGTGGGGCCCGGCTGCAGCCTGTCCAGGCACTGCTCGACGATCTTCACCGACTCCCACATCTCTTTGACCCGAATCATGTAGCGCCCGTAGGCATCACAGGCGTCATCGGTGATCACGTCGAATTCGTAATTTTCGTAACCACAGTAGGGTTCGCTCTTGCGCAGGTCGTGCGGTAATCCGGTGGAACGCAGGATCGGCCCGGTGATACCCAGCGCCATGCATCCGGCCAGATCGAGATATCCGATGCCCTGGGTGCGGGCTTTCCAGATGGCGTTTTCGTTGAGCAGATCACCCAACTCGCGCAGTGGTTGCCGCAGCTGGGTGAGGGCTTCGGCGATTTCGCTGGCCGCGTTGGGCGGCAGATCCTGGGCGACGCCGCCGGGCCGGATGTAGGCGTGGTTCATCCGCAATCCGGTGATCGACTCGAACACGTTGAGGATGATTTCGCGCGCCCGGAAGCCGATGAACATGGCGGTCATCGCGCCCAGTTCCATGCCGCCGGTCGCCAATGCCACCAGGTGAGACGAGATGCGGTTGAGCTCCATCAGCAGCACCCGGATGACGTTGACCCGCTCTGGGATCTGCTCGGTGATACCGAGCAGCTTCTCCACACCCAGGCAGTACGCGGTTTCGTTGAAAAACGGTGACAGATAATCCATTCGGGTCACGAAGGTGACGCCCTGGGTCCAGTACCGGTATTCGAGGTTTTTCTCGATACCGGTGTGCAGATAGCCGATTCCGCAGCGGGCCTCGATGATCGTTTCGCCTTCGATCTCGAGGATCAGCCGCAACACCCCGTGGGTGGACGGATGCTGGGGCCCCATGTTGACGACGATGCGTTCGCCGGGGTCCGCCTTGCGGGCGGCGTCGACGATGTCCTCCCAGTCCTGGCCGCCGGCGACCAGGATGGTTTCGGTCTCACTCATCAGTTGTAGCCCCTACGTTCGTCGGGCGGGGGTATCTGCGCGCCCTTGTATTCGACCGGGATGCCACCGAGTGGGTAGTCCTTGCGCTGCGGATGTCCGTGCCAGTCGTCGGGCATCTCGATGCGGGTCAGTGACGGATGCCCGTCGAAGACGATCCCGAAGAAGTCATATGTCTCGCGCTCATGCCAGTCGTTGGTCGGATAGACCGAATACAGCGACGGGATATGCGGATCACTATCGGGCACAGACACTTCCAGCCGGAGGCGACGGTTGTGGGTGATCGACTGCAGGGGGTAGACGGCGTGCAGCTCTCGGCCGGTCTCGTGCGGGTAGTGCACTCCGTTGACGCCCAGGCACATTTCGAACCGCAATTCCGGTTCGTCGCGCAGGCGTTGGGCGACTTGTGGCAGTCGTTCGCGCCGGACGTGCAGGGTCAGTTCGGCCCCCTTGCCGGGCGGGTACACCACGACTTTCTCTATGGCGTCGTCGAATTCGACACCCTCGCCCTGCAGTGCTTCGGCCAGGCGGTCGGCAATGTCGTCGAAATAGCCGCCATAGGGCCGAGGGCTGCTCCCTGGCAACGTGACCTGACGCACCAGCCGCCCGTATCCGGACGTGTCACCGGTGCCGCTGACGCCGAACATCCCGCGGCGAACGTCGATCACTTCTTCGTCGGCGCGGGCGATCGCCTCCTGCGGGTCTTGGTCTGGGGAGCTCATCGCAGCAGTCCGCGCATCTCGATGGTGGGCCTGGCCAGCAGCGCCGCCTCCTCGGCCTCGGCGATGGCACGTTCCCGGTTGACACCCAACGGCATTTCCTGAATCTTCTCGTGCAGCTTGAGGATTGCGTGCAGGAGCATCTCGGGACGCGGCGGACACCCCGGCAGGTAGATGTCGACCGGAACAACGTGGTCCACACCCTGGACGATCGCGTAGTTGTTGAACATCCCGCCGGACGACGCGCAGACCCCCATGGCGAGCACCCATTTCGGCTCGGCCATCTGGTCGTAGATCTGGCGCAGCACCGGCGCCATCTTCTGGCTGACCCGTCCCGCCACGATCATCAGATCCGCTTGCCGCGGTGTCGCCGAGAATCGCTCCATCCCGAAGCGGGCCAGATCGAACCTCGGTCCGGCGGTCGCCATCATTTCGATCGCGCAGCACGCCAAGCCGAACGTCGCCGGCCACAGTGAGTTTTTGCGGACGTAGCCCGCCACCTTCTCGACTGTTGACAGCAGGATCCCGCCGGGTAGCTGTTCTTCCAGTCCCACGCCCTACCTCAATCCCATCTCAAATCCCATCGCAAATCCCATCTCAGCCCTCAATCCCACGTCAGACCACCGCGGCGCCACACGTAGGCGTAGGCAACGAACACCGTGAGCATGAAGATCAGCATCTCGACCAGCGCGAAGGTGCCCAGCGCGTCGAAGCTGACCGCCCACGGGTACAGGAACACGATCTCGATGTCGAAGACGATGAACAACATTGCGGTCAGGTAGTACTTGATCGGGAACCGCTGCCCGGCCGTCGCTTGCGGGCCGCTCACCGAGCTGTCTGTCGGTTCAATCCCGCATTCGTAGGCCGCGAGCTTCGACCGGTTGAAGCGCGATGGACCGGCCAGGCTCGCGATCACAACCGAGAACACGGCAAAGGCGGCGGCAAGCACCGCCAGCACCAGGATGGGTATGTAGACGTTCACGTCGCTCCATGATCCGTCGTATTGGCCGCCGACACGGCGGCCGGGCGGTGACCGGGCTGCTGTGACGGGCCGGGCTTGTGGACCGCCGCAGTGACCTTCAACATAGTCGCGCTGCGGCAAGGGCCCATGCCCGGGGTCAACCCTCGCGGGCACCTGCAGATCCGCGGCTGCGGAGGCGTTGGGGGTGCCTCGCGCGTTGGCTCGGAGTCGGGGTGGCTCGGAAGTCTCGTGGGCGATTGGGTTGGTGTGCGCGGCGGTCAGAGCGCGGGCGCGCGTAACAGGCCGAGCGCCGTGCGGCCGAGCACAATCGGGTCGATCGGATGCGGTACCGCGGCCTCGGCTCGCGACCAGCTGGCCAGCCAGGTGTCATCCGGCCGCCCGGTGAGCACCAGAATCGGCGGGCACGTCGAGAGTTCGTCTTTGAGCTGTTTGGCGATTCCCATGCCCCCGGCTGGTGTCGCTTCGCCGTCGAGGATGGCCAAGTCGATGCCGCCTTCGTCCATCCGCTGTATCACCCTCGGAGCTGTCGCAATTTCGACATAGGTCAATTCCGGCAGATCAGGGTGCAGCCGTTTGCCCAGTGCACGCATCACCTGTTGGCGGGTTTGGACATTGTTGCTGTAAACGAGGATCCGCAGAGCGTCGCTGGAGTCGGGCACGGTGAAGATGCTACTTGTGCTCGTCAGCCTTCTTTGGCACGGCGGGCATCGAGGCTATCGTGCTGTGACCTCCTCGGTGATGGGCGCACTGGCGTGCCTAGCGGTGAGGCGGGGCTCGGACAGCGAGCTCCTACGCACTGAGCGTGTTCCAGTCACGACCCGTGTTTCCCCCGGTGCCGTCGGCCGGCGCGATCAAGTGGTGTACCCGGGCGGGCGGAACGTTCCGGAGAACATTCTCGTGGGCGACCTCGTGCTCGCTCATGTGCGACAGCATGAGTTGCTCAACACTGCGGATGCGAGCGCGCTGGGTCCCGCGTGACAGGGTTCTGCGGATTTGCCGGAGGTACAGGTATTCGACGTAGGTGAGTACCCCTCCAGGCTTGAGCAACCGGGTGTAGGAGTGGAGGATCTCCGCCACGGTGATCGCCGGGAAGTTGCTGTGCGGCAGGCTCGAAATAATGAAATCGTATGGCTCCGCGGCATCGAAATACTGAAACGGTACCTCGTGGATATTGGTGAAATTGCTGGCCGCCTGCCAGCGTGGTTCAGTGGCAAAACGTCTTTGCAACACGCGGACAAAGGAATCATTGATTTCCACCACGTCCAATGTGTCACCCGGGCGCAGGTGGTCGACAATTCGGTCAGTGAACGCGCCGGTGCCTGGCCCGCAGTCCAGAACGCGAATAGGCGCCGGCCCACGGCGCCGAAGGTGGCGAGTCATGGCCCGGGCCAGGTAGCGGGTGCTCGGCATCACCGATCCGGTTGTCTCGAATTTCCCGCAGAACTCACGAAAAAACAGGGTGGTGTCAGGCGACTGTTGAGTCATTGTGCTTTTCCTTGTAATCGGGGCCCGTGCGCGCTCAATTGCACGCGCCAACGCTTCCAGACGCCGTAATACAATCCGCCGGTCACAGCCGTCACCAGCAAGATCGCAGTCGCCGCCCATTCCGACCGGTGAATCAGTCCGCTGATCCATCCAGCGCCGAGATAGCTGAGTAAGAAGAAAATGCCGACGGCCAATGTCGCGCAGACCACGTCGCACACCAGGAACCGGCGGAAGTCCATCTTTAGGGCACCGATTGCCAGATACACCGGAGTACGCATCCCCAGCAGGAAACGCACCAGGAGGAACACCTTCAGGCCATGTTGCTGCAGGATGCGCTCGACATGCCCTGTTCGATCGCTGTCGACCAACCGCGCAAACCAGTGATATCGCCCCAGGTGTGTCTGACCGAGACCCCTGCCGATCCAATACAGCGCGCAATCGCCGACCAGCACCCCGGCCAGGCACGCCAAGATCGCCAACCCGGGTTCGAGCCGGCCGACCGAAGGTGAGCTCAACGCGCCCGCCGCGACGGTGACCACTTCTTCAGGGACGGGAATGCCGGTGGCCGTAAGCAGCGGCAACAGCAAGTACGAATGGTGCGACACGATGAACGTTTCCATCCGTCAACCCCGGGTCGGGCCAACGAACGACGCACGTTGCGGACCGCCGGTTGCGCCGGGTCGCTCGGCACGGCGACAGGCTGCGGTCCACCAGCTCTGGTGAATTGGACATTCAAAGTTGTTGGACATGGTCGCAAACCTGCCTCCGTTATGCGCATCGACAACCTTCGCCTGGGCCGGTTGCGGACCGTCCGGGCGGCTAACGGACGTGATCTAGAGACCAGGCGGACCAATGTCTATGGAAACAAATGCCGTATCGCACGTAAATTAGAGCTTCTGTCAACCATAGTTGTCAATACCGGGGTGACACAGCGCCGCGAGACGGGCGGTTTCACCGTCCGTTCCGCTGCGGTGAACCCGCCGGCATTGCTCCTGACGAGCAGACATCGGCCTGGTGCGCGCTGGTTGATACCAACTGGTCCCGGTTCGGGGTAGCGTCTTGGCGCAGTGGGGGAGCGCCCGTGAAGTCGGGCGTGGAAGCGAAAATGATGAATGCGGGGCTAAGCGGCGAATCGGCGGCTATTTGTCGTTACGCTGTGTGCAGATCGGGTAGAAACCCGGCAGGCGATTCTGGAGGACTGGTGCAGTGAGTTTTTGGGTGCTGCCGCCGGAGATCAACTCTTTACGAATGTTCATTGGCGCGGGTTCAGCGCCCATGTTGCAGGCAGCGACCGCATGGGCGGGACTCGCCGATGAATTAGGGGCCGCGGCCCAATCCTTTGCCTCGGTGACGTCGTCCTTGGCGAGTCAGGCTTGGCAGGGTCCGGCAGCGGCGGCAATGGCGGCCGCGGCAGCTCCGTACGCGGCCTGGCTGAGTGCGGCCGCAGCGCAGTCCGCCGGGGCCGCGGGGCAAGCCAGTGCCATGGCCAGCATGTTCGAGGCAGCCCAGGCGGCAACGGTGCTTCCGGGCGCCGTGGCTGCCAATCGCGACGCATTCGTGCAGTTGGTGATGTCGAATCTGTTCGGCCAGAACGCGCCGGCGATAGCGTTCGCGGAGAGTATTTACGAGGAGATGTGGGCTGCGGACGTATCTGCGATGTCGGGCTACTACTCCGGTGCCGCGGCGCTCGCCTCGCAGTTGGTGCCGTGGCAGAGCATCCTGAAGGGCCTCCCGGCTATGGGCAGCGCCGGTGCCGCGGGCACAAGCGCCGGCGGTGGAGCGGCTACGGCCAATGTCGGCGGCAACGGGGAGGGCGCAAACGTTGCCGGCGGCGGTGACGCCGGCGGAGCGAGCGGCGTTCCGGTCGGTGGGGAGACGAACAACGTCGTCAACGGCGCCCCCGGCGCCGGGTTATCGCAGTCAGACCCGATGTATGCCGACGTGGGTCAAGGGATTGCCGGCAGCGGCTATGTCGGCACTGCAAGTCTGCTGAGTGGCGGTGCTACCAGCGCAAACGGCGGCGTCGCGACCCCCGGGATGATGGGCGTTCCGATTCCGGTCCCGGTCACCGGCAGCAATCAGGCGGGGTCCGCCGGTATCGGCGTTGGTGCCGGAAGCGCCGGAAATGCCGCACCAACGCGGGCGCCGGAAGCCTCGGCCCCACCGGCGGCCGAGGTCGAAGCTGCGGCTCCCCAGCTGGGGGTGTTGCCGAACGCGGATCCGGAAATTGCGGCGAAAGCGGCCCCGGTACCAGTAGCGCGGGTGGCGCAATCGACCGGTTCGGGAATTCCGGAGTCGGCGCTACGGCCGTCTCGGACCGCCGATGGGTCGCACCGGTCAGCCGACAAGCAGGACCAGGCATCGGAGGCGGAGGACAAGGCGGTTTCGCTACGGCCGGAAGCCGAAAAGGGCAAGCTGCGACCTCGGGTCAAGCAAGAGTCGGGAATTCAAATGCGTGGTGGCTGAACGGACTTCGTTCTGCTACGGCGCCTTCACGAAACAGACCTCGCCCGCGGCGGTCGCTGTTGCGGCCAGAATGCCGAACTTGTTCCACCGCAAGCCGAACTGGAATCGGTCGATCTCGGTTTCGCCGGCTATGCGCACCGAGCCGTCGCTGAACTCGGTGACCGTGACCGGAACGGTTACCGGGTCTGTGATGCCTTTGATGGTGAGACTGGCCTGCAGTTCGGCGCGTTTGCCCTTGGTCGGGTGCAGCGCGGTCACCACAACCCGGATTTCTGGGAAGCGTTCGACGTCGAAGAAGTCGGCCGAGAGTAAGTGCTTGTCGCGCAGGCGGATACCGGTGCGCAGCGAGGCGACGTCGACCTCGAGATAACCGGAGACCGTGCCCTGGTCAGTCAGGTTGCCGTGGCCGGTGAACCTGGTGAATTCGCCCTTGACCGCGAGCAGGCCCCACATGTTCTTGATTTTGAAGGTGACCGCCGAGCGATCCGGAACAAGATTCCATGCCCCGGTGGCATCGGGATCGCTGAGTAGCGTTTCGAGCGTCGTCATCGTGCTGCCTCATTGTCTATCGGGCGTGGAGCCCACCCGGTGGTCGTCTGATCCTTTGTGGTGTACCCGCAAGCGAAGGCACCGCTCGCAAGTTTGTCGCCGCCGGCGATGCACTGCCGGGCCTCAGCCGAACAGGGGCGCAAGCTCGGCCGGGTCGAAGTACTCGTCGATCCGGTTTATCAAACCTTCGGTGTTCAGCTTGATCACGATGCAAACCCGCAGCGCGATCGACAGCCCGGTCTGGCCTGCCGCATGTAGCAGGTGCTGTTGGACGAATCCCTTTCCCGACCCGCCCTCGAAAATCTGGCGGTCCAGGACCTCATAGCGACGCTCCGTGGTCGTCGAGACGAACCAATCGATCACCCGCAGGGCGCGGGCCTTGTCGTCGTCGCGATGAGCACCCGCGCGCCATACAGCGATGTCGTCACTCCACATGCGGGCAACCGCAGCCCGGTCGCCGTTTTCGACGGCAGTGAACAACCGGTCGGCCACTTCGGCAATGGCCTCGGTGGTGGAAGTGGACATGAGCATGATTCCTATTCGTGGTCGTCCGCGTGTGCGTTGGCCAATCGATGCCGCACCAGCGGGAGCCGGGCGGGGATAGGCAGGTCCCCGTTGCCCGCTGCCCGCTGCGCGGTGCGCCGGCCCGGACCGAGGCATCGCTGCGGCTGCCCGGTGCCGGTTGTTCGTCATGGTCGGGTTCGACGATACGCACCGGCTCGGTGGGTGGCCCGGTGTGAAGTCGCCGGGTCGTAGGGTCCGCCTGATTCGCCGAGTCACGCTGCCGACCCGTCGGCAACGAGGGCGCTGCCGCGACGGCGGAACCCGGCGTTGCAGCCGTAACAGGGATGCGGTCGAGGACCTCCTAGAGCAATTCGCCCGAACCGCTGACAGCCTGGGTGGGCCGGTGTAACGGTTGCTCTGGTCCGTTATCGCGGGCCCGTCGGTCGGGGCAGGTCGGCTGCGGAAGGGCTAGTGTGATGAACTTTTCGGTGTTGCCGCCGGAGATCAACTCGTTGCGGATTTTCGCTGGCGCCGGTCCGCAACCGATGCTGGCCGCGGCTACGGCCTGGGACGGGCTGGCGGGCGAACTTGCCGGGGCGGCGTCGTCGTTTTCGTCGGGGACGTTGGGGGTGGTCGACGGCTCTTGGCGGGGGCCGGCGTCGGCGGCGATGGCGGCTGCAGCGGCGCCTTACGCCCGATGGTTGAGTGCCGCGGCGGGTCACGCTTGGGGGGCGGCAGCTCAGGCTCGTGCGGTGGTCAGTGCGTTTGACACGGCGCGCGCGGCCACAGTGCATCCATTGATGGTGGCGATCAACCGTAATCGGTTCGTGCAGTTGGTGGCGTCGAACGTGCTTGGCTTGAACGCGCCGGCGATTGCCTCAGCCGAGGCCCAATACGAGCAGATGTGGGCACAGGACGTGGACGCGATGCTCAGTTATCACGCTGACGCGTCGGCCGCGGCGGCTGCGCTGTCGCCGTGGGGTGCTGGGCTGCAAGGCATTTCCGCCGCATCGGGCCAGTCGGGTGCGGCGGACATGCCGGCCTCCGGGGGAGGGCCGGTGGCGGCCGCTGTCTCGGCCGCGTCGAGTGCGGCCGCCGGCACCAATATCTCGCTGCCCAACCTCGGTTTCGGCAATACCGGCAATGGAAACTTTGGCTCCGGCAATGCCGGCGATTTGAATCTGGGTAGCGGCAACAACGGGAACGTCAACCTGGGTAGCGGCAACACCGGCAACGTCAACCTGGGTAGCGGCAACACCGGCAACGTCAACCTTGGCAGCGGCAATGCCGGCAGCCTCAACTTCGGCAGCGGCAACGCCGGCAACAACAACCTGGGCAGCGGCAACAACGGGAACGCGAACTTCGGGCACGGGAACGTCGGCAGCAATAACCTGGGCAGTGGCAATATTGGTAGCGGCAACCTTGGCTTCGGCAATGCCGGCAGCAATAACTTCGGCAGTGGAAACAACGGCAGCGGGAATTTGGGCAGCGGAAATAGCGGTAATCTCAACCTCGGCCTCGGAAACACCGGTAACTTCAATATCGGCTTAGCTAATACGGGTAATAACAATATCGGCATCGGTCTCACCGGTGACAATCAAATTGGCTTCGGCGGCCTGAATTCCGGCTCAGGGAACGCGGGCTTGTTCAATTCGGGTAGCGGTAACACCGGTATCTTCAACTCTGGCAGCAACAACCTGGGCTGGTTGAACTCGGGGTTGGGCAACTGGGGCGGCTGGAACTCCGGGGTGGGTAGCACCGGATTTGGTAACTCGGGTGCGACGAGCACCGGCTTGTGGAATTCCGGATCGTACGACACCGGCTTCGCTAACGCTGGTACCGGCAATGCCGGCACTTTCAACGCGGGCAGCTACAACACCGGCTGGTTCAACGCGGGCTCAGGCGGGACGGGCGACTACAACTCGGGCGACGGCAACTTCGGAAGCTTCAATGCAGGCGACGTGAACACCGGCAGCTTCAACGCGGGCGCCGTCAATACCGGATTGTGCAATTCGGGCCATACCAATACCGGCGCCTTGAACTCCGGAACGCTGAATACCGGTTTCGGCAGTTCGATCATTCAGACGGTTGCCAACTCGGGATTTGGCAATACCGGCACCGGCAACTCTGGTTTCAACAACTTCGGTGATAACAACTCGGGCTACGGCAACGCGGGCGTCGCAGGCGGCCCCGGCCAGAACAATGCCGGTATCGGGAATCAGGGGACGCAGCATTCCGGAATTGGAAACACGGGGTCCAACAACGACTCAGGCTTCGGGAACACAGGTTTTTATAATGTCGGGTTCTTCAACACTGGAGACAATAATTCCGGCTTCGGAAACATCAACGACGTTGTCAGCGGGTTAAATTCGGGCGTTGGTAATTTCGGTAACAGCAACTCCGGGGGCTTCAATATTGGTACCGGCTGGGCCGGCTTCTTTGGTAGCAACTTCTGAAGTTGGGTGGGCCAGCTCGGAGAGGAAAGAGTGCGATGAACTTTTCAGTTTTGCCCCCGGAGATCAATTCGGCGCAGATTTTTGCTGGTCCCGGCTCAGCGCCGATGCTGCAGGCGGCGGCGTCGTGGCAGCGGCTAGCCGACGAATTAACCTCGGCGGCAGCGTCATTCGAGTCGGTGACCTCGGCGTTGGTCGGCGACTCCTGGCAGGGGTGGGCGGCGGCGGCGATGGCGAGTGCCGCCGCCCCATACGCGAGCTGGCTGAACGCCGCCGCTGCCGGGGCCCAGGGTGCGTCCGTCCAGGCCGGTGCAGCGGCGACGGTGTTCGAGGACGCGCTAGCGGCGATTGTGCATCCGGCGGTGGTGGCGACAAACCGGACTCAGCTCGTCAGGCTCGCGATGTCGAATTTGTTTGGTCTGAATGCTCCGGCGATCGCGGCCACCGAAGCGCACTACGAACAGATGTGGGCCCAGGATGTGGCAGCCCTGTCGGGCTACCACGCCGGGGTTTCGACGGTGGCCGCTCAGCTGATGCCGTGGCAAGGAGTGCTGCAAACGCCTCAGGCGAATGCGAGCAGTTCGGTCGCGGCCGTCAACGTGGCCGCCCAGGCTGAATCTCTCAATGCTTTGGATGTCAGTGTGTCGTTCAGCGGCCTTCAACTTGTGCAGTTGGGCACAGCGCACGCGAACTCGACTTTCGGTGGGCTGGCGGTCGCGCTCGGCCCGAACAGTTCTGCCAGTGCTGCCGGGTTGCTCGACGGGGCCTGGGCCCTGGGCAGCGCCACTGGCGCCAGCAGCAGCGGCATTCTCAACACGGCGTTGGCCGTGGGCGACACCAGCAGCACACAGGCCGGTGGGTTGCTTACCCTGGCTTCGGCCTTCGGTAGTGGTAGCAGTGTGAGCACCGGTGGTTATGTGAATTTCGCGGGGCTTGTCGGTAATGGCAGTCAGGTCGGTGTGGTTGATGGCTTTGGTAACCGGGCTTGGGTTTTCGGTAACGACAATGTAGCGCAGGTGGGTGGTTTGCTTACTGCTGCTTCGGCTTTCGGTAGTGGTAGCAGTGTGAGTACCGGTGGTTATGTGAATTTCGCGGGGCTTGTCGGTAATGGCAGTCAGGTCGGTGTGGTTGATGGCTTTGGTAACCGGGCTTGGGTTTTCGGTAACGACAATGTAGCGCAGGTGGGTGGTTTGCTTACTGCTGCTTCGGCTTTCGGTAGTGGTAGCAGTGTGAGTACCGGTGGTTATGTGAATTTCGCGGGGCTTGTCGGTAATGGCAATCAGGTCGGTGTGGTTGATGGATTTGGTAACCGGGCTTGGGTTTTCGGTAATGACAATGTAGGCGATGTCGTCGGCGTGGTCACAGGGGCCCTTACGCTCGGTAGCGGCAATAGCACCGGCGCCGGTGGCACTGTGAATTTCGTCGGGATTCTGGGTAACAACAATCAGGCCGGTGCGGTTGACGGCATAGGCAACGGCGCTTGGGTTTTCGGGGACAACAACGCAGCCCACGCCGGCGGCGGGTACTTCAACGCGGCAACAGTGCTCGGCAATTACAACAGCCCGGTCGGGGTCGGCGCCAACGGCACGGGCTCCGTAGCCCGAACGAACATCGCCAACTTTGCCACCGTCGTCGGGAACCACAACAGCACAGTTACCGTGGGTGCCAATGGAAATGACGCAGTCGCGAACACCAACATCGGCACCTTCGCCACTGTGCTCGGTAGCAACAACGGCATGGTTACCGCCGGTGCCAACGGAAGTGGTGCAGTCGCGAACGTCAACGTCGGAACCATTGCCACCGTGTTGGGAAATAACAACAGCGGTGTTCAAGCCAGCGTCGCCGGCCAGACCAATATCGCCACCGTCGCTACCGTGCTCGGCGACAACAACGGTGGGGTGTTGGCCGGTGCTGATGGCAACCTCAACATCGCCACGATGGCCAATGCTATCGGCGCCGACAACAACGTGGTGGCAGCCGACGCCGTCGGCAATACCAACATCGCCACGTTCAGCAACGTCATCGGCAACGCCAACAGCGGCGTCGCAGCCAGCACCGATGGCGATACCAACATCGCCACCTTCGCGACCGTCGTCGGCAACGGTAACCATGGGGCTGGTGCCGATGCCGTTGGCCGCCTGAACATCGCCACCTTCGGCACTGCAGTCGGCGGCGGGAACGAGGTCGGCGCGAGCGCCAACGGCGACACCAACATCGCTACCTTCGCCAGCGCGGTCGGCAACGGCAACCATGACGTTGCCGCCGACACCGCAGGCCATCTCAATATCGCCACCTTGAGCACTGCCATGTTCAACGGCAATCATGAGGTGGCCGCCAGCGCGAGCGGTGATACCAATATCGCCACCTTTGCCACCGTCGCGGGCAACGCCAATAGCGACACCACCGCAGAAGCCTTCGGCCACAACAACATTGCTACCTTCGCCACCACGACGGGCCTGATAAGCCTCGGAAACGACGGCGTCAAGGCAAAGGCTGCTGGCGACCTCAACATCGCGACCTTTGCCACCGACATCAACATTATCGGCAACGGCAACCAAAACCTGGAAGCCAGTGCCAGTGGTACCGGTAATATCGCTACGTTTGCAACGGCTTTCGGTAACGCCAATGACGGGGTCACCGCCAGCACCGACGGACAGGGCAACATCGCGACCTTTGCCACCGTCTTTGGCAATGCCAACACAGCAGTGGCGTCCAGCGCCACCGGCACCGGCAATATCGCGACTTTTGCCACCAACGCCAGCTTCGTCGGCAACGCCAACAACGCGATCCAAGCGAGCGCAGACGGCACCGGCAACATCGCCACGTTCGCCACCAACGCCAGCTTCGTCGGCAACGCCAACAACGGCGTCCAAGCCAATGCCAGCGGCGGAGGTAACATCGCCACCTTCGCCACCGTCGTCGGCAGCGGCAACCAACAGGTGGAAGCCGGCGCCACTGGGAACAACAACATCGCCACTCTCGCAGGGGTTTTCGGCAACGGCAACGATGGGGTGCAAGCCACGGCGAGTGGCGATGCCAATATCGCCACGATGGCCAACTCCCTCACTATCTTTGGCAATGGTGACAATTCGGTCGCAGCGAACGCCAACGGCCGGGGCAATATCGCGACCGTCGGCACCGCCGCCACGCTCTTTGGTACCGCCAGCAACGGCGTCGAAGCCAGCGCCAACGGCGGGGGCAATATCGCCACATTTGCCAGCGCCTTCGGCGACAGCAATGGGGTGACCGCTAAAGCCATGGGAGACAACAACATCGTCACTTTCGCTACCGCAATCGGTAATGACAACGGTGCGGTCCTGGCCAGCGCCAGCGACCGGGGCAATATCGCCACCTTCGCGACCGTGGTCGGCGACGACAACGCGCTCACCGCCGAGGCTGTCGGTGATGGCAACATATCGACTCTTGCGACAGTCGTCGGCGACCACAACAGCGGCGTCCTGGCGAGTGCGAACGGCACGGTCAATTACGCCACGGCCGCCACCGCAGTCGGCAATGACAACACCGCAGTCGAGGCCAAGACCGACGGCACAGGCAACATCGCCACTTTCGGTACCGCGGTTGGCAACAGTAACGCGCTGACAGCCGAGGCCAATGGCGCGGCCAATATCGCGACTCTTGCGACCGTGGTCGGCGACCACAACAGCGGAGTTCTGGCCAGCTCCAACGACACTGCCAATTATGCCACGCTCGCCACTGTCGTCGGCAACGCCAACACCGGCGCCGCCGCCACCTCCAATGGCGACATCAATATCGCCACGCTAGCCACGGTCGTCGGTGATAACAATGCGGTGGCAGCTGACGCTGTCGGCAGCACGAATATCGCTACCCTGGGCACCGCCGTGGGTGATGCCAACAGCGGAGTCGCAGCCAACGCCGACGGCAGACTGAATATCGCAACCGCTGCCACCGCGGTTTTTGACGGCAATCAGGCGATTACGGCTTCTGCCACCGGTGATACCAACGTTGCTACCGCAGCCACTGTTGTCGGCAACACCAATAGTGGGATTACGGCAGCCGCCGACGGGGCGACCAACGTCGCGACGGCGGCCACGGTAGTGGGCGATAACAACACCGGTGCGATCCTGGCGGAGGCGACCGGTGATACCAATGTGGCGACGGCGGCGACGGTGGTGGGCGATCGCAATGCTGGGGTGTTGGCCAGCGCGCAGGGGGTGCGCAATATTGCGACGGCGGCCACGGTGGTGGGCAATGACAATGTGGTTGATGCGGCCAGCGCGGTCGCAATCGGTGACACGAATGTGGCGACGGCGGCCACGGTGGTCGGTGATGGCAATAGTGGGGTGACCGCCGATGCCGAGGGGAATGTCAATGTGGTGACGGCGGCGACCGCGGTTTTTGATGGTAATCAAGCGATTTCGGCAACTGCTGTCGGTGGCACCAACGTGGCTACCGCAGCCACTGTCGTCGGCAACGCCAACAATGGGGTGGCCGCCAGTGCGGATGGCAGTGTCAACATCGCGTCGGCGGCCACGGTGGTGGGCGCGAACAATGGTGGGGTTGCGGCCAGTGCTGTTGGGGATACCAATGTGGCGACGGCGGCGACGGTGGTGGGCGATCGCAATGCTGGGGTGTTGGCCAGCGCGCAGGGGGTGCGCAATATTGCGTCGGCGGCCACGGTGGTGGGCAATGACAATGTGGTTGATGCGGCCAGCGCGGTCGCAGTGGGGGAGACCAATGTGGCGACGGCGGCCACGGTGGTCGGTGATGGCAACAGTGGGGTGGCGGCGACTGCGGATGGCAGGGTGAATGTGGCCACGGCGGCCACGGTGGTCGGTGATGGCAATAGTGGAGTGACCGCCGATGCCGAGGGGAATGTCAATGTGGTGACGGCGGCGACCGCGGTTTTTGATGGTAATCAAGCGATTTCGGCAACTGCTGTCGGTGGCACCAACGTGGCTACCGCAGCCACTGTCGTCGGCAACGCCAACAATGGGGTGGCCGCCAGTGCGGATGGCAGTGTCAACATCGCGTCGGCGGCCACGGTGGTGGGCGCGAACAATGGTGGGGTTGCGGCCAGCGCTGTTGGGGATACCAACATTGCGACGGCGGCGACGGTGGTGGGCGATCGCAATGCTGGGGTGTTGGCCAGCGCGCAGGGGGTGCGCAATATTGCGTCGGCGGCCACGGTGGTGGGCAATGACAATGTGGTTGATGCGGCCAGCGCGGTCGCAGTGGGGGAGACCAATGTGGCGACGGCGGCCACGGTGGTCGGTGATGGCAACAGTGGGGTGGCGGCGACTGCGGATGGCAGGGTGAATGTGGCCACGGCGGCCACGGTGGTCGGTGATGGCAATAGGGGAGTGACCGCCGATGCCGAGGGGAACGTCAATGTGGTGACGGCGGCGACCGCGGTTTTTGATGGTAATCAAGCGATTTCGGCAACTGCTGACGGTGGCACCAACGTGGCTACCGCAGCCACTGTCGTCGGCAACGCCAACAATGGGGTGGCCGCCAGTGCGGATGGCAGCGTCAACGTTGCGACCGCGGCCACGGTGGTGGGCGCGAACAATGGTGGGGTTGCGGCCAGCGCTGTCGGGGATACCAATGTGGCGACGGCGGCGACGGTGGTGGGCGATCGCAATGCTGCGGTGTTGGCCAGCGCGCAGGGGGTGCGCAATATTGCGACGGCGGCCACGGTGGTGGGCAATGACAATGTGGTTGATGCGGCCAGCGCGGTCGCAATCGGTGACACGAATGTGGCGACGGCGGCCACGGTGGTCGGGGATGGCAACAGTGGGGTGGCGGCGACTGCGGATGGCAGTGTGAATGTGGCCACGGCGGCCACGGTGGTCGGTGATGGCAATAGTGGGGTGACCGCCGATGCCGAGGGGAATGTCAATGTGGTGACGGCGGCGACCGCGGTTTTTGATGGTAATCAAGCGATTTCGGCAACTGCTGACGGTGGCACCAACGTGGCTACCGCAGCCACTGTCGTCGGCAACGCCAACAATGGGGTGGCCGCCAGTGCGGATGGCAGCGTCAACATCGCGTCGGCGGCCACGGTGGTGGGCGCGAACAATGGTGGGGTTGCGGCGGGGTCGGTCGGTGACACGAATGTGGCGACGGCGGCCACGACCGTCGGGGATGGCAATAGTGGGGTGGCGGCGACTGCGGATGGCAGTGTGAATGTGGCGACGGCGGCCACGGCGGTCGGTGATGGCAATAGTGGGGTGACCGCCGATGCCGAGGGGAACATCAATGTGGTGACGGCGGCGACCGCGGTTTTTGATGGTAATCAAGCGATTTCGGCAACTGCGGTCGGGGATACCAACATTGCGACAGCGGCCACGGTGGTGGGCAATGCCAACAATGGGGTGGCGGCCAGTGCGGATGGCAGCGTCAACATCGCCACCGCGGCCACCGTGGTGGGCGCCAACAATGGTGGGGTTGCTGCCAGCGCTGTCGGCGACAACGACTTCGTCACCGCTGCTACCGTCGTGGGCTCGGGTAACGACGGGGTCGCAGTCGACGCCGTAGCCGGCAACTTCGCTAACGCCGCTGTGGTCGTCGGCGGCAACAACAGCGACGTTCACGCGCAAAGAGGCCACTTCAACGCGGCGGTCGTCGTAGGCAATGACAGCACTGCCTTCGCGGGCGGTGAAGCAGGCGACGAAGGCAATCTCGACCTCGCGATCGTCGTCGCCAACAACGCCCAGGCTCGAGCATTCAACGGCAACAACGACCTCGCAATCGCCAGGGCAGACGGCGCATCGGCGATCGCAGGTCCCGGCGACAACATCGTGGACATCCAGCCGCCGTTATTTGCATTGTTACTGGGAGCCTTGCGCGGATTGTTCTCCTAGCCATCTCAACCTGCCCACGCCGGGTAGGGTGCACGCCGGCCACGCCCACCAGCCGGGTGCAGCGCGGCGGCCGCACCGCGACATCAACGGCCCGTTGGGCAGGATGTAGTCCCGTCGGCCGTCGAGGTGACCGGGCCGGTCATGTCAGTCAGTCGAGTCGCCCGAGTCCTCCCCGTTGTGCGATAAATGCTGGCGCGCAAGGGTTTTTCGCTGAGGTGTCGCTCGAAGGTGGGCAAACCGGGTACCTGCTCGGTCACGGACCAATGAGAAAGACGTGATTGCCGTGATCCAGCGCTCCGGTGACAGCCGAATCCGCAGCGTCAAACCGCCTATTCGCTGTCGTATCCGGGATGAGAGACCGCAAGGCGATGCCGCACCAGGATGCGCAGACAGGCAACGACGTCGTCGTCGCGGCCGTCCAGCTCACCGGCTCTGATCGAAGCGGCGAGGTCGGCCTCGTCAGCGAAGCCGAGGCCGACCAGCGCCTCTCGGACGTCAACGTCGCTGGGAATCAACAATTCTCGCTCAACGATGCGCAGGGCGTTGGCCGCCACCCGCGCATGGAAGTTGACCTGTCCGCCTGTCGCCGACCGTACGTCGCCTTCGAGGAATTCGGCGACGGCGGCGACGAGTTCAGCTGCGGTCGGACGGCCGTAGAGCCCGGTCATCGTCCACGTCCCTCGAGCAGTTCGAGCAGATCCCATTCGTTCTCGCAGACCCGGCGCCCAATGGTCGCCAACTCGACCGACCGGGACTGACCACTCAAGTGCCGCTCCGCCTGGTACCGACAGATGACACCCCAACGCAGTGTGGCCAGTACCAACCACCAACGAAATGTCACCGGGTCGACGGCTGCCCCGCCGGCCTCCTGGTATGCGCGTAAGAGGTCGTCGATGCCGCCCAATCCGCCGGCGCCTAGGTTGGCCGGAGCTCCGAACCGCCAGGCCCGCACGCAAAACCAGGCCAAGTCCTCATACGCCTCCCCGACATGCACCAGTTCCCAATCCAGAACGGCCGCTAGGTCGGACCCGTCGACCATGAGGTTGCCCATCCGGAAGTCGCCGTGCACCAGAACCGCTGCCGAGGGCGGTGGCCGATGCGCCGCAAGCCAGCGGAAGGCCCATTCGAAGGTGGCGGTGGTGTCGCCCATGACGTCGAGCCGATCCCGCCATTGCGCAAGTGCATCCTCGCGGACAAGCCCGGGGTCGTTCGAGTCGGCCCGGTGAATCGCGGCCAACGCGTGTGCGCACTGGCCCAACAACCGTTGCCGCCCGGTCGCGTCGAGCTGGCGCTGGATACGCCGGACGATCGTTTCCCCTTTGACCTCTTCGCAGATCAGGAACGGATTGCCCAGTGCCGCAGGCGAATCGTTGGCGATCAGAATACGCGGCACCGGCGCGCCCGCGGCTGCCGCGGCGGCCTGGACGCGGGCTTCGAGTTCCATACCGGCGTGCACATCGTCGGGCGGGCCGATGCGCAGAATCAGCGGTCGACGCTCGGCGTCCACGATGGCGTCGAACGCCCACGTGGTCCTGCTGGCGCCGCCGGTGAGCACTCGCAGGTTGTCGACCGCCACTTCGGCGCCCAGCAACGGACCCAGCAGCGCGGCCAAGTCCTCCAGCAGAGTCACTTCTTGCCGAACTTGAACAGCCGCTGCGCAACCCGGCGGATCTGAATCTCCTCCGCGCCCTCGGTGATCCGATAGCGGCGGTGGTGGCGGTAAATGTGCTCGAAGGGCTCGTGACGGCTATATCCCACTCCGCCGAACACTTGCATGGCACGATCCGCGGCCTCACACACCAACCGGTTGGCGCGGTAGTTGGCCATCGAGACCTTGTCCGAAACTTCCGTGTGGTGATTGCGATCCAGATGCCAGGCGGCGTAATACACCAGCAGCCGCACCATCTGGGCCTCGGTCTGCAGCTCGACCAGCGGCCATTGGACGGCCTGGTTCACCGATAGCGGCTTACCGAATACCCTGCGTTCGTTCGCGTAGTCGACGGCCCGGTCAATGCAGTACTGGGCGGCGCCCAGACTGCTGGCCGCCTGACGAATACGGTTCTCGTGCAAAAAAGTCTGGCCCACCTCAAGGCCGCGGTCGACCTCGCCGAGCACCGCGTCATCGGGCACCCGGACGCCGTCCAAGACCACCTCGCCGTGGTCGGTGGGCATGTTGAGGGTCCACCAGTAGTACGGAACGGTGAAGCCGGGAGCGTCGGTGGGGACAAGAAACGCGGTGATGCCGTGGGCCTGGCCGGGGTCGCCCGAGGTTCGGGCGAACACCAGGTCGTGGGTGGCGCGGTGCACGCCGGTGTTGAATCGCTTGGCGCCGTTGATCACCCAGCCGTTGCCGGCGCGCTCGGCACGGGTCTCGAGCCAGGTGGCATCCGACCCGTGATCGGGCTCGGTCAGGCCGAACGCCATCGACCGCTCGCCGGTGATGAGCGCCTCGGTCCACTCCTTCTGCTGCGCTTCGGTGCCGAACCGGTCCATCATGATGACTTGCGGGAAGTTGCCGACGATGGAGGATTCGTTTTGCAAGTCGTTGTGCAGCCCAAGCCCTTTGTGCGCCAAGTGTTCGCGGATGACTGCCATATCGACGTTGGTTCCGTCGCGGCCACCGAACCGCGACGGCAGGCCGTAGCGTAGCCAGCCCGCCCGGTCGGCGCGGCTGCGCATCTCGGTGAGCAGGTCCTCCCATTCTCGCCGGGGGATGCCGTCGTTGTCCCAATCGGTGCGGGCATGCTCACGGCGATGGTCGAAGTACTGGATGTGATCGCGTTCCAGCGGTTTGATCTGGGATTCGATGAACTCGTCGATCTCGGCGAGCAGACCGGGAAGATGTTCTGGCAAAATGAAATCCACGACCAATCTCCTTAAGCGCCGTACAGGGTTTTCTTCCAGATCGTTGACAAGGTTTTGATCGCATCCTCGTCGCTGATGTCCAGACGCAGATTCTCCGGGCCCGAGCGGCCCACGAACACGGTGGTGAAGTTCTCGAACAACAGGGCGATCGCGGCCGCCGTGTGCTCCGGATGGAGCTCGGTGCCGTAGCCCTGCTCTTGAGCGCGGCGGACCGAGGCGGCCACGATGTTCATTCCGAAACGCCGGAATTCGTTCTGCACGGCGGCGAAACGCCGCTGGGTGGCTGCCAGTTGAGCAACAGCGATCATGATGCCGATGTTCTGTTTGAAGATGTTCCAGTAACCGGTGACCACCGAGGTGAAGAACGTGTCGTCCTCGGGGGTATCCGGCAACTGCACGCTCAGCCCGGACGGCGCGACGACGTCGTGCAGAAACGATTCCGCGAGGGCGGCCAGCAAATCCTCTTTGTCGGAGAAGTACCGGTAGAACACCGCGGGCGACTTGCCCGCGGCCGCTGTGATATCGGCCAGGGTCACCCCGTGAAATCCGCGCTCGGCAAACAGCTTTCGCGCGGACTGTTCGATGGCCTGCCGAGTCTGGCGGCCCTTGGAGGTGAGTGTGCCGGCGGGCATCAGTTCCGGATCCGGTCGCCGGCGCGTAGCAGCGCGCCCGGCAATTCATGGCCGACAACCGATTTCGCAACCTCAGCCGCCGCGATGGCGGCCGGCAAGTCGACGTCGACATCGAAGCCGCTGTCGGCCAGCAGATACACCAGATCCTCGGTGGCGATATTGCCGGTGGCGCCCGGTGCAAACGGACAGCCACCCAGTCCGCCGACCGAGGCGTCCAGCCGGGTAACACCCGCGCACACCGCCGCATAGGCACTGGCCAGCCCCGCGCCCCGGGTGTTGTGGAAGTGACCACCCAGCGGAATGTCACCGATCACCGGACGTAGTTGTGCGATCAGCGAACTTACTCGACCCGGCGTAGCGGTGCCGATGGTGTCGGCGATCGAGAACCGGTCCACACCCAGATCGCGGGCGACGGCAGCGATGTCGAGGACCCGCTGCGGCGGGGTGGGCCCGTCGAACGGACAATCCCATGCGGTGGCGACGATGACCTCGACGGTCACCTCGCTGCTCCGGGCGATGGCAAGGATTTCGCCGATGTGGACGGTCGCCTCGGCGCTGCTGCGACCGACGTTGGCCTTGCTGAACGAGTCGCTGGCCGCCACCACGTATTCGATCGCGCGCAGGCCGGCCGCGATCGCCCGCTTGGCGCCGTTGGGACTGGCCACCAGTGCGGAGAACTCGATGTCGGGGTAGTTGGGTAATTCGGCCGCGAGTTCGGCGGCATCAGCCATCGCCGGAACCTTGGACGGTGACACAAACGCCGTCGCCTCCACCTCACGCACACCCGTGGCGGCCACCGAGGCCAGCAACTCCAGCTTGGCCGACAACGGGATTGGCCTCTCGATCTGCAGTCCGTCGCGCAGCGACACCTCACGAATGGTTATCCGGGAATTCATAACACTCCTTCGGCACGCAACTCGTCGAGGTCCTGAGCGCTGTTGCCCAGTAGTCCGATATAGACGTCGTCGTTGTGCTGACCGGGGTGGGCGGGACCTGCGGTGCGCACGGTGCCCGGTGATTCGGAGAGCACCGGCACGATCCCCGGTCCCAGGACGGGCCGCTCGATTCGTTCGTCATAATGCTCGACCAGCATGCCGCGTGCCCGCAGCTGTGGATCGTCGACCACCTCCGCGACGGTATTGATCGGTCCGGCGATCACTCCTGCGGCGGACAGTGTTTCGATGATCTCGCCCGGCTGACGTTCGGCGGCCCAGGAGCCGATGATCGTATCGAGCTCGTCCTGGTTGCGGCCGCGTGCCCCGTGCGTGGCAAACCGGTCATCGGTGACCAGTTCCGAACGCCCCATTGCTGTGCACAGGCGGGCGAACACGGTGTCCTGGTTCGCGGCGATCACCACCCAGGAGCCGTCGGCGCTGCGGTAGATGTTGGACGGCGCAATGCCTTCCAGCCTGGTTCCGGACGGCCCGCGGACCACCCCGCCGACGTCGTAATCCGGAATCGTGGATTCCTGGACCGCCAAACAGGATTCGGTGAGGGCGACATCGACCACCTGGCCCTTGCCGGTGACGCCGCGGCGATACAGCGCGGCCAACGCGCCCTGGGCGCCGAACATGCCGGCCAGGGTGTCGCCCAGCGACAGCGCGAGCCGGGGCGGCGGTCCGCCGGGGAAGCCGTTGAGATGGCGCAGCCCGCTGGCCGCCTCGGCCACCGAGGCGTAACCCGCTTTGTGTGCGTCGGGCCCGGTTTGTCCATAACCCGACACCCGGACCAGGATGATGCCGGGGTTGCGGGCGCTGAGCACGTCGTATCCCAGATGCCACTTCTCCAGCGTGCCGGGGCGGAAGTTCTCCACGACGATGTCGGATTTCTCGACCAGCTGGAGAAAGAGCTCCCGGCCGCGCGGGCGTCGCAGGTCGAGGGTGATGGCGCGTTTGTTGCGGGCGTGCACGGTCCAGAAGACGCGGTGCCCGTTGAGTTCGGCCTGGCCCCAGGTGCGTAACGGATCCGGGGCGCCCGGCGGCTCCACCTTGATGACGTCGGCGCCCATGTCGCCGAGCAGCCGGCCGGCGAAGGGGCCGGCGATCAAGGTGCCGAGCTCGAGTACCCGGATGCCGTCCAGCGGTCCGGTTGGGGTCGACTCGCAGTGTGCCGCACTCCCGGTCGGCTCGGTCATGCGGTGCTCGCGAAGTCGTGGCGGATCAGCCAGTCGGTCACGATGTCGACGGCCTGTGCCAGTTTGTCGCGTTGCTCGGGACCCGCGTAATAGTGTGTAGCGCCGGGGATTTCGTACATCTCCTTGTCGGGGTACCCGATCGCTTCGAAGAGCCGCCGGGTATGGCTGGGCGTGCAGGCATCGTCTGCAAGGTTACCGATCACCAGCGCGGGAACGGTGAGATCATGCGCGCATGCCACGCCGTCGCCGCGGGCATCGTCGTAACTCCACTGCGACAGCCAGCTGCGTAACGAGCAGAACCGGGCCAACCCGACCGGGCTCATGTTCACCACCTGCGGATCACCCAGATAGCAGGTGCCCGGCGTTCGTTCGTTGGGATCGACGGTCGGATCCAGCCACCTCGGGTCGGCCATGGTGCCGTGAACGACGAAGCACACCTCATCATGAGGACGGCCCCGGGCCGCCAGTTCGGCCAGCGTGTCCTTGACCCACGCAGTGATACGACGGTTGCGATCGATCTGAGCCTGCCGGTATCGCGCCAGGAATTCCTGGCTGTAGGGCGGCTGGTTGGGGTTATCCGGGTGGTACAGGTCCAGTTCGGGATCGCGCTTGGTGGGGTCGGTTTCGTCGAGGATCGACGCGTCGAGCCATTCGGTGAGCGTGCCATGGCGGCTGATGTGCGCGGCCAGCAGCATGATGCCGTCGGCGGCGGCAAGCCCGAGCCGGGTCAGGTCAGGCCCGTCGCCGGACGGGCTGGACGTGACGGTCGGGTGCTGAGCCTGCTGCTGGTAGAACATCGACAGCGAACCGCCGCCGCTCCACCCAGCCAGCACTACCTTGGTGTAGCCCAGCCGCGTTTTTGCGTCCTTGATGCACTCGCCCAGGTCCTCGACCACCTTCTCCATCAGCAGCGCCGAGTCGGTGCCGCGGAACCGGCTGTTGCAGTAGATGACATGGTGGCCGGCTCGGGCCAGCGCGTTGATCATCGGCAGATAGGCGCCGCCGCCGATGGGGTGCATGAACACCAGCACGGTATCCGACGGCTTATCCGTGGGCCGCAGCAGGTAGCTCTCCAACACGGTGATCTCGGCGAGCCCGCCATAGATGTCGCGGACACCGGAATTGTTCTGGAAGGCAACGAGGTAGGGGACTCTGTCGTATTCGTGACGGGTCGTCATCGTCATGGTCAGTGCTGTCCGAGGTCGTGAGCCAGCACCGCGTCTGAGGGGGCGAGTCGCCGGCGGGTATCGATGGCGATCACCTGCCAGTCGACCGTCGAATATTCGTCGAACTTGCGGCGCGCCCGGTCCCGTGCCTTTTCGGGTGCGCCGTGGTGAACCCCTTGGGGCGCATGGGAGATCAGCCCCGACGGCATCGGAATGCCGTAGAGCGAACCGCCGTGGAAGAAGGCGATCTCGTCGTAGTCGACATTACGGTGATACCAGGGTGTGCGCTCGGTGCCGGGGACGCCCTCGGCGGGTTTGGGCAGAAAGTTCATCACGTAGACCCCGGTGGCCTGCATGAACAGGTGCACTGTCGGCGGCAGGTGGACGCTGTCGGAGGTGATCACGTTGTAGTCGGCGATGTTGAAGGTGAACGGAAAGTTGTCGCCGCGCCAGCCTTCGACGTCGATCGGATTGTGTTGGTAGTACAGGCTTGTCGGGCCGCCCCGGTGGATCAGCCGTACCTCGTACTCGTCACGGGCGTCGTCGTCGATCGGTACCGGCTCCGGGATGGTGACCTGCGACGGGTCGAACGGGAAGTGCCGGCCCAGCGCGCCGGGCGGTGGCACCCGAAACTCGTCGGTGGCCTCGACCATCAGCAGGGTTGTTTCGCTGTCCGGTAGCTGGCGCCAGGTGCAGGCCTTGGGGATATAGACCCAGTCCCCCTCCCGGTAACGCAACGGGCCGAACTCGGTTTCGGCCATGCCGCTGCCCCGGTGGACGAAGCACAGCAAGTCGCCGTCGACGTGGCGACTGTAGAACGGCATGGGCTGCTGGCGGCGGCTCAGCAGAATCCGGCAGTCGGCGTTGTGGAACATCGGTAGCGGTCCGCCGTCGGCATCGGTGGCGTCATCGGGGTTGAGCTCGTGAGCCAGCACGTCCACCGGCCGCAGTGGGCCGACCGCCCGGTACCCGGTGGGGTCGTGGCGGCGGTAGATGTTGGCGGTTCGCCCGGTGAAGCCGCCGCGGCCCAGCTCGTCGTCCTTGAGCCCGTCGAGATCGGCATGCAGGCGCCGCGGTGTCCGGCCCTTACGCAGGTGGACGAAGGATTCCATACGTCGGCTCCCGGGGGTCGGGCAAGTCAGGTGAAGTTCAACATAAAACTGAAAGTGATATTACTTTTCTTTTCGGCGGATGCAAGGGCCTGGCACCGAACAGTCCGCGGGCCGGCTCCGCGCCGGGGCGGGCCACCATCTCGACCGGCCGAATAATCGGCCGGCGCCATGACCCGACGCCTGTTGTCCAACACCGTTGACCCGAGCTGGCTTCAACTCCGATTGATGTCAACCAAGGTTGGCTAAAACGGCAACTCGCGATGACAACATCGGCTACGGTACCCGAAGTTGTCCACGGGTGTTGACGTTCTGACGGTCAGGTGGGTGTGATGGAATTCTCGATGTTGGCGCCGGAGGTGAACTCTGCCCGGATTCTCTGTGGCCCCGCACCGGGGCCCCCTGCTGGCCGCGGCGACGGCGTGGGCGGCGCTGAGCGAGGATCTGGCCACTAGCGCAACCGCAGTGTCGTCGGTGATTTCGGCGGTAGCGGGGTCGGCGTGGCACCCTCGATCGACGGCATCATCGAGGGTCTGCAGACCGGGAACACCAACCTCACCAACGCCGTCACGAGCGCGACCTCGTCGGCTTACGCGACTCTGCTTCCGACCGCAGACACCTTGAGCGCCATCCTCATTTCTCTCCGTCCTATGACGTCAATCTCTTCCTCGACGGAATTGGGAAAGCGCTCCACGGCGACCCTGCGGGAATCATTAACGCGGTGGGCTATCCGATTGTCGCCGACACCGGACTGCTCACGTTCCTGAGCTTCTTCCACGCGTATGCCTATTACGGCGCGGCCAAATCGATAGCCGGCGATTTCGCGTCGCTCGTCTGAGCGTGCTCGCTAATCGCGGACACGCAACACCACTTTGCCTTTGGCAGTGCGATTTTCCAGCGACGCCACCGCGGCACCGGCCTGCTCCAGCGGGTAGACCTCCGGCTCGGGAGGAGGCAGTTCGCCAGAACTGAGCAGCCGTTCGAGTGCGGCCCACTGCTCGGACAGCGCGCCGGGATGCTTTCCGGCCCAGGCGCCCCAGCCGACACCGACCACGTCAATGTTGTTGAGCAGCAGCCGGTTTACCTTGACAGTCGGTATCTCACCACCGGTGAAGCCGATGACCAGCAGGCGACCCGCCGGGGCCAGCGAGCGTAGCGAATCGGTGAACCGGTCGCCGCCTACCGGGTCGACCACCACGTCCACGCCGCGACCGTCCGTCAGCGCCTTGACCGCGTCTTTGAACCCTTCGGCCAGCACCACGTCGGTGGCCCCGGCGGCCGTCGCGACCGCGGCTTTCTCCTCGGTGCTGACCACCGCGATGGTGCGCGACGCTCCGAGCACCGGTGCCAGCCGCAGCGCCGACGTGCCGATGCCGCCGGCCGCGCCGTGCACCAGTACCGTTTCGCCGCGCTGCAACCGGCCACGGACACTGAGGGCGAAGTACACCGTCAGGTCGTTGAACAACAAGCCGGCTCCCGCCTCGAAGCTCACGTTGTCGGGCAGCTTGAACACCCGGTCGGGGGCGAGCACCGCGACCTCGGCCATGCCGCCGGTGAGCATCGTCAGGCCGACGACCCGGTCGCCGGCCCGCACCTGGGCATCCTCGGGCGCGGTGCGCACCCCCCCGGCGATTTCGGCCCCGAGCACGAACGGCGGCTCGGGCCGGTACTGGTAGAGGCCGCGGGTGAGCAGCGCGTCGGGAAACGCCACGCCGGCGGCGTATACATCGACCACCACACCGTCGCCGGCGGGTTCGTCGACCTCGCCCACCTCGACCGAGTCCGGACCGTCTAGCCGAGTCACCCGTGCCGCGCGCATGCCACCTCCTTGGTGAAGCCCCGTCAGTCCCCGGCCCCAATCTAGAACCCGCCGGCTACCCGCACCACAGCGCGCCCCGTGAACGCGCCGGCCCGGACTTGGTCGACCACCTCGACGACATTCTTGACGTCGACCTCGGTGGTGATGTCGGCCAGATGGCGTGGCCGTAGCGAATCGCCAAGGCGTGCCCAAAGGTTGCGGCGCGGACCGATCGCCATCTGCACGGATTCCATTCCCAGCAGGGCGATGCCGCGCAGGATGAACGGCATCACGGTGGTATGCAGGGCTGGCCCGCCGGTGAGGCCGCTGGCCGCGACCGCCCCGCCGTAGTCGACTGCGCTCAACACGTCGGCCAGTGTCGCGCCGCCCACGCAGTCCACCGCGGCCGCCCAGCGCGCGGTGGCCAATGGCCGCGGTTTGGCGTCCGGGTCGGCGGGCAGCCGGCCGATAACCTCGCTGGCGCCAAGCATTTTCAGCAGTTCGGCGGCCTGGGGTTTGCCGGTCGAGGCCACCACTCGATAGCCTGCGGCGGCCAGCAGGTCGACGCTGACCGTCCCGACGCCACCGGAGGCGCCGGTGACAACGACGGACCCGGCGTCTGGAGCGATACCCCAATCGATCAGCGCCTGCACGCTCATCGCCGCGGTGAAGCCGGCGGTGCCGATCGCCGCGCCGTGTGCGGACTCAACGCACCCAGGGGTACCACCTGATCGGCTGGCAGCCGGGCATATTCGGCGTAGCCGCCATGGTGACCCGTCCCGATCTGATAGCCGTGGGCCAGCACCATGTCGCCGGCGGCGAACTCGGGCGACTGCGAGTCCACGACTTCGCCGGTCAGATCGATACCCGGTACGACGGGGTACTTGCGCACCACACCGCCGCCCGGCGTCAGCGCGAGCGCGTCTTTGAAGTTGACGCTGGAGTACAGCACCCGGATGGTCACTTCGCCGGGCGGCAGATCGGCCGTTGTCAGCGTCTCCACCGTCGTGCTGATCCGATCCTGGTCCTGGCGGGCCACCAGTGCTTGAAACGTGTCCATAACGTTCGACGCTAACCGCAGCGGCTGGATTGGTTTCCACCCGGTCGCTTTTCGGGTGACCGCGTCGCCGGCTCAGTCGTCGGGAATGCCCGTCGCGCACAGCTCGGGAACGGCGTGTTCGCGGTGCAGCATCGATTGTGCGCCGATCTTGAACCGCTCGAAGATATCGACGATCGTCTGCCCCTCCGGGGTATGGCCCCAGATGCTGATGCCCTGATGAGTGGTTGGCTCCCAGGTCGATTCGTCGACGACGATCGGATTCCAGCCCAGTTCCCACTCGAACCCCGACGGGGTTACCGCGTAGAACGACAACTCCTTGTCGTTGGTGTGCTGGCCAACCGAAAGGGCCATGTCGAACCCCAGCTGCTGCACCCGTTGATAGGCCAACGTCATGTCGTTGAGCTCAGCGACCTGCACGTTGCAATGCTGAATCCTGGTGCGAATCGGGTTGATCGGCAAGTGCTTCGTCGACGCGATCGCCACCGTGTGGTGGCGTTCGTTGACCCGCAGGAACCGGATCTTGAATTTCACGCCGCTGATCGTCTCGTCGATGTAGTCGCTGAGCCGCGCGTCGAACACCGTGTCGTAGTACCCGCGCATCTGCTGTGGCTTCTTGGTGGTGATGGCCACATGGCCCATGCCGTCCGCCCCGGTGACGAAACCGCCACCGGCCGCCAAGGTCAGCGGTTGGGAGCCGTTGCGGGCGTTGACGTACATCTCCTGGGTCAGGCGGTTGGGCCCGGGGAACCGGACGAAGCGCTCGACGCCGCGCTGCGCGGCGTCATCCGCGGAGCCGACCGTGACAGGAACGCCGTGACTCTTGATCCGGGCCTCGATGGTGTCGAACGTGGCGTGGTCGTCGAGCTGCCACCCCAGGGCGGTGGCATCCTCGGCGGGGCCCCGCTGCAACAGAAAGCGGCATTCGTTGTCGTCGAGCCGGAACCGCATGACACCGGGCACCGTCTCGTCGAGGTGCATGCCGATGGCATCGCGGCCGAAACGTCGCCAGTCGGCGAACTTCTCGGTCTCGATCACGATGTAGCCGAGGTGGACCCGGCCAAAGACCGAGGTGGAAGTGTCAGTCATGAGACTGCCAATTTCGAGTCGGAGGAAAGGAATTCGGTGACAAGCTGGTTGAACAGGTCCGCGCGCTCCCACTGCATCCAATGGCCGGTATGGGATGTCACGACCAGCTCGGCATTAGGCATGACGTTGACCAACAGCGGTCCGCCGGAGGGACGGTTGACCTTGTCGTCACGGCCCCACAGCACCAGGGTGGGGTTGGACAGCTGCTTGAGCCGTTTGTCCCGGATAAGATCCATACGCCACGCGGTGCGCAGCGCCGCCGGTGCCGAAGGCCGCTGCAGCGGCGGGTTGGCCACCACCTCGGGATCGACGGACGCTCGGTAGCGCGAGTCGATCAGATCGTCCGGCACCGCGGCGCCGTCGTAGACCAGATAGCTACGGATGAACGTGGCCAGCTTCTCGCGGCTGGGTCCGGTACCGCCGTAGTAGGAAAGCAGGTACTTCAAGCCTTCGGCAGGTAGCGCGCGGGTAGTCCCGATACCGCCCGGACCCATCAACACCAGCTTGCCGGCGCGATGTGGCGTGTCCAGCGCCAGCCGCAGAGCTGTGGCGCCGCCATAGGAGTTGCCGATCAGATGTGCGGCCTGGACGCCCAATTCGTCGAGTAGGCCGCGGATCATGTCGGCCAGATACCCGAACGGATCGTTGTGGTCGGCGCTCTTGGCCGAGCGGCCGTAGCCCGGCATATCGGGAACGATGACGCGATAGGACTGTGCCAGGGCGTCGATATTGCGCGAGTAGTTCGAGACTCCCGACGCTCCGGGTCCGCCGCCGTGCAACATGACCACCGGGAAGCCGCGACCCTTTTCCGCGAAGAAGATGGTCTTGCCAGCGACGACGGCAGTGTTTTCGGTCAGCTCCGCGACGGTCATGCTGCTGCTCCACTTCTGATCGGCTCGACCGGGGCGGGCGCGCTGCACTGCGTCAGTCCGGCCGGGGGTGGGGGTAGTGGCTTCCCGGATACGCTTGCGGCATAGACGAATCCGTCCGGGCGCATCACCACGGCGGCCGCTGCCTTGTCCTTCAGCCAGGCGAGCAGGTTGCCGCCGCTATCGCGGATCGCGTCCTTGTGGCTTGCCGAGTTCGGTCCGTCGATCCGGAAGGCCGGCAGCCCGAGTTCCGTCCAGGCGCCGGCGCCGGCGGGCAGGGTGTCGGTGTACAGGATCGCCCACTGGTTCCCCAGCGCGTCGTCAAGGCGGACCGTCGCACCCTTGGTGTCGATGACCCAGGGCTGGGGCAGCTGCCACCCGACGGCCGGTTGCCTGGCCGCCAGGAACCCGTCGGCGTACCGCGCGTCGGGTATCCAGAAGTACTTCTGCAGCACATCCACCGACCGGGGCAGCCCGCGGGTCAGCCTGCGAAGCAGATGATCGCGGACGAAGGTGACGGGCCGGTGCCGTTCGGTGATGAGCCGGCCCATCATGACCGCGCGCCGAGTCACCTCTTTGACGTGGGGCATCCGCTCGCTCTGGTAGGAGTCCAGCAGCGTGTCGGGGGCTTGTCCGCGCAGCACCGCGGCGATCTTCCAGCACAGATTGTTCACATCGCGAACGCCGGCCGACATACCTTGGCCCAGCCACGGCGGCATGGCGTGCGCGGCATCACCGGCCAAGAAGATTCGGCCCGCCCGCCACCGGTCGGCGAAGCGGACGTGGTGGCTGTACACCACGGCGCGCAGGATCTCGACATTATCCCGTGTGATGCCTTGAGCGCCAAGGACTTTCCAGATCTCCTCGTGACTGGACAGCTGCTTCTCGTCCTCGTCCGCGCGGATCGGGAACTCCCAGCGGTGATGCATCAGCGGGGTCGGGCAGTCGACGGTAGGACGCTTCGGCGTGCAGTGAAACCGCAAGCGGTCGTGGGCATCCCAGGTCTTGCCTACCTTGGTGTCGATGACGATCCAGCGCTCCCCGTAGGTGCGCCCCTGGTAGCCGATGCCCAGTTTCCGCCGGGTCGGCGACGAGCCGCCGTCGGCGGCGATCACGTAGGACGCTCGCAGCCGTTTGAAGGTGTCGCTGGCCAGGTCGGCCAGCATCAGCTCGACCTCGTCACCTCTGTTGAGGACGCGCAGGCATTCATGCTCGACGAGCACCTCGACGTTGGGAAAGCGGGCAACACCTTCGCGCAGCACCTGATCGACGGCGGGTTGATAGATGAACTGCTGCGGTGGATGCCCGGAGCCCTTCGAGCCGATGACCCACTCGATGAACGGCACACAGTTGGCGTCGACAAAGGCGATCGGCCGGCCGGGCAGCATGTCCTCCTGCAGCCGGTCGGCCAGCCCGATCGACTGCCACACCCGCATTACCTCTTCGTCGACAGAGATGGCGCGGGCACGCAGGTAGATATCCGGATCGCGTTCGATCACAACGACTTTGAGTCCAAGTCGACCCAGGATATTGGCCGCGGTCGCGCCGGTCGGCCCGTAGCCGACGATCGCGACGTCGTAACTCGAAGTGTCACTCACTGCCGTCTCACATTCTATTGCGGCCCCGGGGGCGGTCGGGGACTTGTTCTGTAGTGATCGCTACGGTAGTGTAATGATCACTACAGAGTCAATAGGCGGGAGTCCGATGACCAAGAATCCGAAAAGCGAACCCAAGCGCCGCCAGCGGCGCGCCGACGGCGAGATGTCACGAAACCGCATCCTGGACGCGGCCACCGAGATCGCCGCCGAACGTGGTTACGAAGGCACCAGCATCGGCGCGGTGAGCGCCAAGTGCGGGCTTCCGGCCAGCTCGATCTACTGGCATTTCAAGGACAAAGACGATCTGATCGCCGCCGTCATCGAACGCAGTTTCGGCAACTGGCTCAAGGTCTGGCAGTTGCCCGGGGATCTGGTTGCGCGCGACCGGCTGCTGGAGGTCGCGGCCGGAACCGCCAAGGCGGTGCTGAATTCACCGGACTTTCTGCGGCTGGGGTTGATGCTGGCGCTGGAGCGCCGCCCGATCGAACCGCGGGCGCGGGCGATGTTCATTCAGGTCAGGGACCAGGCCTTCGATGCCATGAGCCGCAGTCTTCGCGACCTGGCCCCGAGCTTGACCGACGAGCAGGTGCACCAGCTGGCGACGTATGGCATCGCCGGCGCCGACGGCCTGTTCATCGCCAAGGAAATCGGCGGCGACAGTGTCGATCTCACCGCGATGTTCGAGATCCACGGAAAGGCGCTCTATGACACCGCGCTGCGCATGATCGAGGAGAACGACGACCGATGACGCCGCTGCCCGGCATGATCGACGAAGCCGCCGCCCTGCTCGCCGCGGCGGACGCCGGCGTTGCGCCGATCGGCCCGTTGACATTGCGGTATCCCGGCATGGACGAACTGTTTCACCGCGGTCACGCACACACGCAACGACGTTGCCGCGCAGAGCCGGGCAAAACCAGCACTCGAACCCGCGGAGACTCCTGTGACCGGAGCGAAACTCACTCCGGCGCTCAACGGTAACGAGTCAAGCGGGTCTGCGCTTACTTCAGCTCGGCGGACGACAGGCCCAGCAGCCGACGGGCGACCACGAGTTGCTGGATCTGCTGGGTGCCTTCGAAAATATCCAGGATCTTGGAGTCGCGGGCCCACTTCTCCAGCAGCGTTTGTTCGGAATAGCCTGTGGTACCGGCTAATTCGACGCTCTTCAGGGTGACGTCGCTGGCCATCCGGCCGGCCTTGGCCTTGCTCATCGAGGCTTCCTTGGAGTTGGGAATGTTGTTGTCGGCCTGCCATGCCGCGCGCAGCGCCAGCAGGTAGCTGGCCTCCCATTCGGCCTCCATCCGCAGAAACTCGGCGGCGGCAGCGCTCTGCACATATGCGGGTTTGTCATAGTCGATCTCGACCCCGGCATTGGTGAGGATCTTGCGGATCTCCTCCAACGCCGCACGCCCGACCCCGATAGCCATGGCGGCAACAATCGGCCGGGTATTGTCGAAAGTCTCCATCACCCCGGAAAAGCCCTTGCCCTCTTGAATTTCCGGGTTTCCCAGCAGGTTGTCCTTGGGGATGCGCGCGTTATCGAAGCGAATCACCGCCGTGTCGGAAGCCTTGATACCGAGCTTGTGTTCGAGACGTTCGACCGTCACACCCGGGTGCTCACGCGGCACGATGAACGACTTGATCGCCGCACGGCCCTTCGACTTGTCGAGGGTGGCCCAGACCACGATGTGGGTGGCGCGCGATCCGGCGGTGACAAAGATCTTTTCGCCGTTGATTACATACTCGTCGCCGTCGAGGGTGGCGGTCGTCGACACGGCGGCCGAATCGGATCCGAATCCCGGTTCGGTGATGGCCATCGCCGCCCATACCTTGCCCAGCCGCTCGAGTTGCTCTTCGGTGGCGACCGCGGAGATGGCCGCGTTGCCCAGCCCCTGGTAGGGGACCGTCAACATCAGCGCGACGTCACCCCAGCAGGCCTCCAGCGTCTGCAGCAGTGCGGCCATGTTGGCGCCGTTGTGGTTGTCGGTGGTGGATTCGGTGTCGCCGAGCGCATCAGCTCCGGCGAAGGCGACCGATTTGGCGTCCGCGACACCCTCGAACAGGCTCATCATGGTGTCCAGTTCGACCGGGTATGCATGTTCTTTCAGATCGTATTTGCGCGATACCGGCCGCATGATTTCGGCGGCACCCTGATGGGTCATGGTCATCACGGCCTGCAGTTTGCGGGGTAATTCCAGATTGATTGGCATCGTTGGACTTTCAGCTCGGATCAGATAACGACTCAGATAACGACAACACCCTCGGCGACGCCGATGGCCCGCAGGTCGCGATACCAGCGTTCGACCGGGTGCTCCTTGGTGAAACCGTGACCGCCCAACAGCTGGACGCCGTCCAGGCCGATTTGCATCCCCTTGTCGGCGCCCAGCCGCTTGGCCAGCGCGGCCTCCCGGGCGAAGGGCAGTCCCTGCTCGGCGCGAGACGCCCCGCGCCAGGTGATCAGCCGCAGTCCGTCCAACTCGATGGCGATGTTGGCACACATGAACGCGACGGCCTGCCGGTGCGCGATCGGTTCGCCGAAGGCCTGGCGTTCTTTCACGTAGGGGACGACGTAGTCGAGAACCGCATGTGAGGTGCCGACCGCCAGCGCCGCCCAGCCGAGCCGGGCCAGCGCGATCGCTTCCGAGTAGTCGGCGTCGCTCGCCTGGTCCTCACCCAGGCGCGCGCTCAGCGGGACGGAAACCCCGGCGAGATCGACCTGGCCCAGGGCCGCGGCGCGGATGCCCATACTCGGGTCCGGCTTGACGGTCAGACCCTTGGCCGACGACTCGACAATGAACAACGCCGGTTTGCCGTCCAGCTGCGCGGCGACGATGAACAGCTCGGCGGCGGCAGCGGCCGGGACCAACGACTTGACGCCGTCCAGCCGGTAGCCGGACGGGGTGCGGATGGCGGTCGTTTTTAGCCGGGTGGGGTCGAACAGCGGTTGCGGTTCGGCGAGCGCCACACACGCCTGTGGAACGTTCTCACCGGCGAACTCGGCGAGGTAGGTGGACTGCTGATCGGCGCTGCCCCAATGGGTCAGCGCTGCGGCCACACCGCCGGGGGCCAGGATCGGCAACGCCAGCCCCATGTCGCCGTACGCCAATGCCTCGGCCACCAGCACGTTGGTCACGCTGGAGCGGTGCTCGGCGATGCCGTCGAAGTCCTCGGGAATGTTGATTGCGGTGATGCCGAGTTCGGCGGCTTTGGCGATCAGGTCGACCGGGTAGGTCGCGGCTTCGTCGGCGTCGTGTGCGGCGGGTCGCAGAATTTCTGCGGCGAACTCGTCCACGGTCTCGACGATCATCCTTTGGTCGTCGTCGGGCGTGAGGTCGAAATAGTCTTTGCCGCTGGCCTTGAGCCGGGTGGGGCCGCCGCGGAGGCCCTGCACCCGCCGGAACTGCCGGCTTGCGGCCCCGGAGGTGGAGAAGATCGTCTTGGCGCCGTAGCGCAAGGTCCGGTTCAGCGGATCGCGCAGGTGGTACTTGTCCAGGAATTCCTGACCGACGATGGGCGTCAGGAAGGCCAGGGCGACGTCGATGCCGCTCCGCTTGTGCGGCTGCAGTCCGATTGCGCTTTGGCGGCCGCGGCGCGGCAGGCGCGATCGGGAGCGCGGAGCCGGCGAGCCGGAAGCGGGTTCAGCAGCAGGAGCAGCAGGAATTGTGTTGGTCATGTCAGCTTGCCTCTGTCGTTGGGGCGATGCGATAACCCTATCTTACTCCCGAGTAAGATAAATGGGGCTGGTGTTAGTTAATTCACACCGTTGACAGGCTGGTGGGCAGCGGAAGCCGCCGCCGGCCCCAACCGCCCGCGGGGCCGTCGTACACACCGGCCAACTGACGGTCACACGATCGGCAGCATCCGTCATCGGTCAGCGCATAAACCCGCATCGCATACCAATCGCGAACCACCACCGCAGTCCCGCATCCCGGGCAGTGTGTGGTGCCGCCCTCGGTGTCGTGGACGTTTCCGGTGTAGACGAAGCGCAGGCCTTCGTCGATGCCGATCCGACGGGCCCGCGTCAGGGTGGCCGGCGGCGTCGGCGGCGTGTCGGTCATCTTGTAGTCCGGATGGAATGCGGTGAAATGCATCGGCACGTCGACGCCCAGGTTTTCGCGAACCCATGCGCATTCGGCGGCGAGCTCCGCATCGCTGTCGTTACGGCCCGGGATCAGCAGGGTGGTGATCTCGAGCCAGACGTTCGTCTCGTTGTGTAGGTAAACGAGGGTGTCGAGCACATCGCGCAGGTGGCCGACGCAGACCTTGCGGTAGAAGTCTTCGGTGAACGCCTTCAGGTCGACATTGGCGGCGTCGATATGCCGGTAGAACTCCGCGCGCGGGGCCGGACACATGTACCCGGCCGTCACCGCGATCGCTTTGATGCCCCGTTGATGGCAGGCGTCGGCGACATCGGCGGCGTATTCCCAGAAGATCGTCGGATCGTTGTAAGTGAATGCCACACTGCGACAACCTAATTCGTCGACAGCACCAGCGATGTCGTCGGGACCGGCGCGGCCGGCAAGGGTATCGGTCTCCCGCGACTTGGAGATGTCCCAGTTTTGGCAGAACTTGCATGCCAGGTTGCACCCCGCGGTGCCGAACGACAGCACGGCCGACCCGGGCAAGAAATGGTTGAGCGGCTTCTTCTCGACCGGATCGACTTAGAACCCGCTGGAGCGTCCATAGCTGGTCAGCACAATCCGGTCGGCACGGCGGCCGCGGACGAAGCAGAGCCCGCGCTGCCCCTCGTGCAGCTTGCAGGCGCGCGGGCATACGTCGCACTGGATCCGGCCGTCATCGAGGCGGTGCCAGTGTCTCGTCGGGATGGTGAACGGGTCGTCCGGCGAAGCAACGGCAGTCATGTCATTCTCGGACGCCAGGCTACGCCGCGTGGAGCCTGGCCAGAACCCCCTGGTGCAGTAGGCCGTTGGTCGCCACCGCGTTGCCGCCGTGCGGTCCGGGTGTGCCGTCCAAGCTGGTGAGTTGGCCTCCCGCCTCGCGTACCAGGATGTCCAGCGCAGCCAGATCCCACACCGACACCTCCGGTTCGGCGGCGATATCGACGGCGCCCTCGGCCACGAGGCAGTAAGACAGGAAGTCGCCGTAGCCGCGCACCCGCCACACCGCATCGGTCAGCTCGATGAAACGGTCTCGCAAGCCGAGCTGTGCCCAGCCCGAGAGGCTCGAGAACGACAAGCTCGCCGAATCCAGTTCCGGCACTGAGGAAACCGACAGCCGGCGCGGTTGCGTGCCGTCGACTGAGGCAAACGCACCCTGGCCGTGCGCGGCCCACCACCGTCGGTGCAGCGCGGGCGCGCTCACCACCCCGACGGACGGAACGCCGTCGTCGAGCAAGGCGATCAAACTGGCCCACACCGGCACCCCGCGCACGAAGTTCTTGGTGCCGTCGATCGGGTCGACAATCCATTGTCGTCCGCGGAAAGTGGCGGTTCCGCCGAACTCTTCGCCGAGGATGCTGTCACCCGGACGTTCCTGGGCGAGTGCGGCACGGATGTCGGCTTCAACCGCTCGGTCGGCGTCGGTCACCGGCGTCAGGTCGGGCTTGGTGTCGACGTGCAGGTCGAGCGCGCCGAACCGGGCGCGCGTCACCGCGTCCGCACGATCGGCGAGCGCCAACGCAAGGCGTAGATCCTGCTGACTCACGCCAGCAGTCCTACCATGGCGGCGTGGGATGGGAATTTGGCGTGCTGCTCATTTTGGTTGCGGTCCTGGTGGTGTTTCTTGCTCCGCGGTTCTTTCCGCCGGGTCCGCGCGGTGCGCTGGCGAGCGGCACGCTGCTGGTGACCGGCGTCAGTCCCCGGCCGGACGCGGCCGGTGAGCAGTTCGTCACCATCTCCGGCGTCATCAACGGCCCAACCGTCAACGAGCACAGTGTTTATCGGCGGATGGCGGTCGACGCCAGCCAGTGGCCGGCCATCGGTCAGGTGCTTCCGGTCGTGTATTCGCCGAAGAATCCTGACAATTGGAACTTCGCACCGGCCGAGCCGCCACCGGAGTCGCGGCCCGACTAATCGAGTCATCCGGCCGCCGGTGGATGTGCCATGACCGTGAGCCTCACCCCGTAACGGGGCAGCACGCCGGAGGCACGTGACGGCGCCGGCACCGCCATTCCCGGGACACCCGGCGTGCCTGCCCCGACCTCCTCGGTGCCCGGTATCGTCGTCAGGCCCGCGGGCGACAATGCCGCGACAGTCCGGGTTGCCGGGGCGGCCCAGCTCGCCGGCACGGATAGTTGCCCGATAGAACCGGCCCGGCCGGCACTCGCAAGCACCGCGTTGCCACCCAACCCCAGTGCGGCGCCGGTCGGCTGTTGCGCCGCGGCGAGCACCGAACCGGCCTCGGCCGGCAGGGTCTCGGTTGCGCTGGTCAACGCCGGAGCCAATGCGGCTTCATCGCCGATGATGCCGTCGGCGATCGACTCGACGCTGTCAATCGCGCTGAACGTCGCGTAGATGGCGAATATCCCGTCAAGGACGGCGTAGTCGGCAGGAAGGAAATTGGGTATTTGTAATCCGGACAACGCCCCCAGGGATTGGGACACCGCGGCAACCAGCTGCGAAATCGGGTCCGTGGCGGCCGCGCTGGCGTTGGCCTGGGCGACGGCGGCGCTTTGCGCGCCCAGCCCGGCCGGATCGGTGATCTGCGACGGTGAGGGGAACGGTGTCAGTTGCGCCGCCGCCGTTGAGCCGGTGGCGTAGCCGTACATCGCCGCCGCGTCCTGGGCCCACATCTCGGCGTACTGCGCCTCGGTGGCCGCGATCGCTGCCGTGTTCTGGCCGAAGAAGTTGGTGGCGATCAACGCCATCAGCTGGATGCGGTTGGCCGCGATCGCCGGCGGTGGCACGGTCATCGCAAACGCTTGGTCGAAGGCCGCCGCAGCGGCCCTGGCCTGCATGGCCGTCTGCTTTGTCTGGGTCGCGGTCGTGTAGAGCCAACTCACATAGGGGGCGACCCTTGCGGCCATCGACTCCGATGCCGGGCCGTACCAATCCAAAGTGGTGAGGCCCGACACCACCGATTCGTAGGTCTGGGCGGTGGTGTCCAGCTCGGTGGCCAGCGCGTCCCAGCTGCCCGCCGCCGCGAGCAGTGAGGTCGGGCCGGGACCGGTGTACATCCGGCCGGAGTTGACTTCCGGTGGCAATAAAGCGAAATCCATTGTGTCACAGCTCCTTAGGTAGTTCGTACGGTGGGACGTGCCCCGCGATCGGTTCGGTGCCGGCGTGATAGGTGCCGCGTTGGCGGTGTCGTGGACGACAGGTTGTTCCCGTCGGTCCGGAACCCGGGACTAACAGCGCGCCGGGTCAGTGAGATTGCGGCCCAGAACTTTTCGGGCTCTTTTCAGGTGGCGTCGTGGGAGGTGGGTCGCTGGTGGGCCATTCGCACAGGGCATGTTGGGTGACCTTCGATTCCGGAATGCCCTAAAACTGGCAAGCCACAGCCGACCGCGTACGCCGGTTGGAGTGAATATTAGGCGACGGCTACATGAATTCGCAGTGAATTTGCCAGACGAACCAGAGAGAAACGAAAGTTTGCCGGGGCTGCTCGGCGATCGCGATTTGCCCGATCCTCGGTCGCAGATATCCCGGTAGCGACACCGCGGCCGGTTGCCGGAGTCGACGAAAGGTGTGGCCGGTGATCAGCCGGCCGCCGGTGGGCGCGACATCACGGTGAGCCGAACCCCGTAGCGGGGCATGACGCCCGAGGCTCGCTTCAGGGCGCCGGCCGGCGTGCCGGGTACCCCCGGCGGGCCGTGATCGGGTACCTCGGTCCCGGGGAGGGTGGTCAAGCCGCTGCCGGACAACGCCGTTACGGGGCCGGTCGACGGCGCGGTCCAAGACGCTGGCACGGACAACGGGCCGATCGAGCCCGCCCGGCTCATGCTCGCGGTTACCACGTTGGACGGCCCTGCGCCAGCACTGCTTTCGGCCGCCGGGAAGACCGGGGAGAGGTCGGCCGGCAGCAACTCCGCTGGATTTTCGGTGGTCCCAAACAGGCCCAGGTTGTCCTCGGCCCCGATGATTCCGGCAGCGACCGACTCGACATCCTGTGACACGTCCATGGTTGCATAGACCGCGAATATGGCGTCAAGAATGGTGAAGTCCTCGGGCAGAATATTCGGCCAATCCTGGACCGCCTGCAGGGCCTCGGGCGCCAGGGAAGCCAACCACGACAACACGGTCGCGGTGTTTCCGGCGAATCCGCCGATGGCTTGGCTGCCCGCGGCGCTCTGGGCGAGCACCCCGGCCGGGTTGACGCTCAGCTCAGGGTAGGAAAACGGCGTCAGCGCCGTGGCGGCGGCCGCGTTGCTCGCGTAGCCGTACATGGCGGCGGCGTCCTGGGCCCACATTTCCACATATTGCGCCTCGGTAGCCGCGATCGCCGCAGTGTTCTGCCCGAAGAAGTTCGACATGATCAGCGCCTTCAGCCTGCTGCGGTTGGCCGCGACCACTGCGGGAGGAACCGTCATCGCATGGGCCTGCTCGAACGCGGCCGCTGCCGCTCTGGTCTGATCAGCGGACTCCTTCGCTTGGGCGGCAGTCGTTTCCAGCCATTCGACAAATGGAACAGCCGTTGCCAGCATGGACACCGACGCCGGACCGCACCAATACATCGCGGTCAGGGTCGAGATCACCGAGCCGTAGCCCGCGGCCGCGGACGTCAATTCGGCGGCTACCGTATCCCAGCTCCCCGCAGCAGCCAGTAACGAGCGCGGTCCCGGGCCACTGTAGATTCGCGCAGAGTTGATCTCCGGCGGCAAGAATGCGTAATCCATTGCGTCACAGCCCCTTGACTGTTGTGGCCTTCGCGGCGGCTTCGGCGTGGCTTCGGCTTCGGCGTGGGTGCGGGTGCGGGAATAGGACGGAGACCGTCGACGTGCATCACGACATGTGCGGCAGGCCGCGGGCCGCGGTCAGCGTATAGCCGGTCAGACCGTGGCCGCGGGACGGCGACTACCCCGCAGGCGCGCTTGCGGGTGTGGTGAACCGCGGTGTGCCGCGGCTGGCAGCTGGTGTGAACAGGGCTGTGGTGCAATAGCTCCGCAGGTCAGCCAGGAGCCGCGACTTTAAGTCACGGCGAAGCCAAATCGTGTCCGAGACTTTCCTGTGGCTTCCTCAGACGTGCGGTGCCCGGTTAGCCGCGGTGGTTGAAGTTGTCGACAACGCTCTGCAACAGTTCAGGTTGCCGCAGAAACGGGGTGATGATGTCGACCGGCAGCGGGAAGACGACCGTCGAGTTCTGGTCGGCGCCCAGCTCCAAAAGAGTTTGCAGATAGCGCAATTGCAGTGAGGCGGGGCTCTTCGACAAAGTCTCGGCGGCTTCCCGCAGCTCCTCTGACGCCTGCAGCTCTCCTCGGGCGTTGATGACCTTGGCGCGGCGTTCCCGCTCGGCTTCGGCTTCTCGGGCCATGGCCCGTTGCATCGACTCGGGAATCTCGACGTCCTTGATCTCCACCACGCGAACCTGCACACCCCAGGGCTCGGTCATCTTTTCGATGATGGTGCGCAGATCGCTGTTGAGGTCCTCGCGATGTGCCAGGAGGGTATCTAGGTCCGCGCGGCCCAGCAGGGAACGCAGTGTGGTCTGCGCGATCTGCGAGGTGGCCACCGCGTAGTTCTCCACCGCCAGAATCGCTTTCATCGGGTCGGTCACCTGGAACATGACGACCGCATTGACGCGGGCCGGCACGTTGTCACGGGTGATCACCTCCTGCGGCGGGATGGTCAGCGTGACCAGCCGCTGGTCGACCCGGATCATTTTGTCCGCCAATGGGATCAGTAACCGAAGTCCCGGTTGGTAGAGTGGGCGCACATGCCCCACCCGGAACACCACGCCGCGCTCGTACTCGCGCAGCACAGCCAGCGCCAGCACGGCAAGCACTACCAGAACCACGACGCCGACAACGATGAAGCCGATCACCACACCGGTCACGATGTCTTGTCCTCCTTGCCTTCCCAGCCGCCCCAGCGGGTCGAATAGCGGTCGACCGCGGCGGCCACCTGGTCTTCGATCGCGCTGCGATGCGGCAGATGGTCGGGCGCGTTGGACGGGGTGTTCCACAGGTGGCGGGCGAGTGGCAGCCCCAGCACCACGACCACCAGCATGGTGCCCGTCAACACCAACATCTCAGCCGGCGAGTGGTTGGCGATCAACGTGGCCAGCGGCAGCACGATTCCCAACGCGGCCACGCAGCAAGCGATCCCGCGGTGGAACCGTCCGGCGTCCGAGTGCGGCCACGGATCCACCTCGCGACTGATCTCCCGGCCGTGGTCCGACGTCGTGCAGCTGTCTTTGACCGGACAGCTGTTGCACACCACCGGCAACGCCCGATAACGCATGACCCGGTGCTTGGGATCAAACGAACTCGGCCATAGCCATTGGTCCTGTGGACACACCCAGGCGTCATGGTCGCGGTGATAGGTGAACTGGCCGGTGCGCCAGCGTGCCGCACGCGCTGATGCCCGCCGCGCCATCGAGTCGAAGCTCCACCCGATGGCCAGCAACGCCAGCGAATACCCGGCGAACAGCCAGACCGAGGCAGCCGGCGGCGCCACCGCTCAGTCCCTCGCCGGCGACTTAACACCGGATGTCGGCTCCGCCTGAACCTCGGTGTACAGCGGATGTTCCGGCAATTCCTCGACCGTCGAACCGGAGCGGAAGTTGCGCAACGCGGTCCAGGCGATCCAGACGAACGGCAGCACGCCGCCGACGATGAGGATCAGATCACCGGGCATCCGCAGCCATTCGATCACCGCGTTGCCGGGCTTGGTGATGTAGCCCAGCGACCGCGCCTCGAAATAGCCATCGTTGACCGAGTGGTAAAGCTGCAGGATGCCCAGCGGCAGCAGGGTGGCGAACACCATCCAGGCCAAGCCGATGTTCATGCCCCAGAACGAGATTCGCGCCAGCTTCTCCGGCCACTTGTCGGCCGGGATCACATAGCGGAAGGCGAACATCGCCAGGCCGACGGCCAGCATGCCGTAAACCCCCATCATGGCCGCGTGCCCGTGGTTTGCCGTCAGCGCGGTGCCGATCTCGTAGTAGGACACCACCGGCAGGTTGATCAGGAATCCGAAGATGCCCGCGCCCACGAAGTTCCAGAACCCGACCGCGACCAGGAACATCACCGCCCAGCGATGCGGGAACGGGTTGCCGTCGCCGGACTGCTGGCGCGCACCCAGCTGCAGGAACGCCCACGCCTCGACCGTCAGGAAGGTCAACGGAATGACCTCGGCAGCCGAGAAGAAGGCGCCTAGCGCCATGTGCTCCACCGGGGTACCCGAGAAGTACAGGTGGTGCATGGTGCCGATGACGCCGCCGGCGGAGTACAGGATGACATCGAGGAAGATCACGCCGAGGGCAATGCGTTCCCGCACCACACCCAGCAGCACGAACATGTAGGCCACCATCACGGTGGTGAAGAGTTCGAGGAAGTCCTCGACCCACAGGTGCACCACCCAGAACCGCCAGAAGTCGGCGACGGTGTAGTGGGTGCCGCTGCTGGCCAACAACCCGACGGCGTAGAAAGTGGGAATGGCCAGGCCGGAGAAGAAGAACAACCACGGCATGTTCATCTTCGACTCGCCTTTGAGCCGGGCGCGCATGCCGCGGAAGATGATGGCGATCCAGACGAACATGCCGACGATCAGCAGGATCTGCCACAGCCGCGGCAAGTCGAGGTACTCCCACTGCTGGGAGAGCAGCCCGCCCTGGGGAATCACCCCGTAGATGGAGAGCGCCTCGCAGATCAGCGAGCCGAACACCACGACGGCAACCGCGCCCAGCAACACGTAGGCCAGCAGGCCCTGACGTTTGGGCTCCCGACGGCTGATGAACGGCACCAAGAAGATGCCGCCCGCCAGAAACGCCGCCGCGGTCCAGAACAGCGCCAGCTGCAGATGCCAGGTCCGGGCCAGGTTGTACGGCAGCAGCCGGGCCAGGTCCAGGCCGAAGAAGTTCGACAAGTCGGCCCGATAGTGCTCGGCGGCGGCGCCCAGCAGTGTTTGGGCCAGAAAGAGCACCGAGACGATCGCGAAGAACCAGATGGTCGCCCGCTGGGCCGGCGTCAGGCTCACCTCGCCGGGTTGGCGGAAGGAGAGGTTGGACGCCTCGGCGCTGTGCCAGCCGACCTTTTGGCTCCAGCGTCCGTAGATGGCGAACATGATCCCGATGCCGCCCAGCAACGCGATCAGCGACAGCGCCGACCACAGGATCACCGCTGCGGTCGGACCGTTGTCGACGCGCTGCTCGGCCGGCCAGTTGTTGGTGTAGCTGTACTTGTGGCCGGGCCGCTCGGCGGCGGCCGCCCATGCCGTCCAGGCGAAGAACGCGGTCAGGTCGCGGATTTGTGCCTTATCGGTGATCAGCTGCGGCAGCAGCCCGTACTTGGTCGAGTTCTCCCCGAAGTAGGCCGCGTAGTGGTTTTGGATCCGCCCGAACGCCGCGGCCTGGCGGTTGGTGAACACCAGCGTCTTGGTATCGGGGTTGTAGCGGTTGGTCCGGAATTCGGTGACCACCCGATCGCGGGGGTCGGCCACCCCTTGGGCCCGTAGCTGATCGGCGACGTCGTCGGTGGCCATGCGCAGGTAGTCGGCGGTGTAGTCGGGCCCCAGGTAGGCGCCGTGGCCGAGCACCGATCCGTATTGCATGAGGCCACGCGCCTGGTAGAGCTCTTGGCCGCGGGTGATGTCGTCGCCGGTGAACAGGACCTGGCCCGATTCGGCGACGACCTTGTCCGGCAGCGGAATCGCCGCGGTGTACGTGCGGTAGACCAGGATTCCCATCACCAGGAAGCCGAAGATCATCACCAGGGCCACACCCTGAATCCAGCCCTTCCCGATCAGGGGGCGCGACGATTGCCGGCTGGGAATTGGCGATGACGATGTCTGTTGAGCAGCCATTCCGAGATCTCCTGTCTGGATGATGGGCTGTATCGCCGCGGATTCAACTCCTTGTTCACATGCAACGACGGCTCGTAAACATCCAATTCGTCTATCGGCGCGCTGGCAATAGTGCGTTTGACCGACCGTTGTCCTGTAGGGACCAATGGCACTGATATCGGGACCAACGCCCCTGGGTAAGCCGGTTGCCTCATCGATAACGTGCGAGTAGCCAACGGCTCAGCAGAGGAGAGCACGATGAGCAACCCGTCAGCTCCGGCGGTGGTCGTCGGTATCGACGGATCGAAGGCGGCAACCCAGGCGGCGCTGTGGGCGATCGACGAGGCGGTCAGCCGAGACATTCCGCTGCGCCTGGTGTACGTCATCGATCCGCTGGAACCGTCGGGCGGTGGCGGTCGTGATGGTCGGCAAGGTACGGCGCACGCGGCACTGTTCGACGTATGCCGTGCCGTTGAAGCCACCGGACACCCGGTCAAGGTGGAAACCGAAGTCCTGCGGGGCAGGCCGCTCACCAAGCTGATGGAGGAGTCCAGGTCGGCGGTGATGGTGTGTGTCGGGTCCATCGGGCTCAACCACGCGCGCCGCGGCGAAGGCTCGGTCGCGGCGACCCTGGCCGGCTCGGCGCTATGCCCGGTGGCGGTCATCCAGGTGCCCACCGGCGGAATGCCGGCGCCGAAAGTCAGCACGGTGGTCGCGGAGGTGAACAACGGTTCGGTGCTGCGACATGCATTCGAGGAGGCAAGGCTGCGGGGAGTGCCGCTGCGGGCGCTTTCGGCACGCATGGCCGACACATCGGGCGACGCCGGAGACGGAAACCGTTTGGCGCAAGCGCAACTGAGCCGCCGGCTGGCCCGGTGGACGCGGCTGTACCCTGACGTCAAAATCGAGTCGACCGTCATCCGCGGGCATGCCTGCCGTTACATCACCGCCAACGCCAAGCCGGACCAGCTATATGTCACCGACTCCCATGCCGCCCAGGCATGCAACGTCTACAGCGCAGGATGCTCGGTGCTGACCGTGCGCAGTGGCAACCTCTAGGAACAGCCAATCTCGGGACTATCTCAGGAGTGAAGTCTTGGTAACAGTCTTCTTGGTCGACGACCACGAGGTGGTACGGCGCGGTCTGATCGACCTGCTCGACGCGGACCCTCAACTCGAGGTCGTCGGTGAGGCGGGTTCGGTGGGCGAAGCGATGGCCAGAATTCCGGCGGCTAACCCCGACGTGGCGGTGCTCGACGTCCGGTTGCCCGACGGCAATGGCATCGAGCTGTGCCGAGATCTGTTGTCGCGCATGCCGGAACTGCGCTGTCTGATCCTGACGTCGTACACCTCCGATGAGGCGATGCTGGATGCGATCCTGGCCGGTGCCAGTGGCTACGTCGTCAAGGACATCAAGGGAATGGAATTGGCCCGTGCGGTCAAAGAAGTGGGCGCGGGACGGTCGCTGCTCGACAATCGGGCAGCGGCCGCGCTGATGTCCAAACTGCGGGGCGGTGTCGAGGAGCCGGACCCGTTGTCCGGCCTGACCGAACAGGAGCGCACGCTGCTGGGGCTGCTGAGCGAGGGCCTTACCAACAAGCAGATTGCCGACCGGATGTTCTTGGCCGAAAAGACGGTGAAGAACTACGTATCCCGGCTGTTGGCCAAGCTGGGAATGGAGCGCCGGACGCAGGCCGCGGTATTCGCAACGCAGTTGCAGCGTTCGCGACCGGGCGCGGGGTGACGCGCACCCATGGCTGATGGCAGGCTTCCCGTCGATCCCGGCACAACCCTGGACGCCGGTCTGCGTCCGCTGCGCCAAACGCTTTCTCAGCTGCGGCTGCGTGAGCTGCTGGTGGAAGTGCAGGAGCGGGTCGAGCAGATCGTGGAGGGCCGCGACCGCCTCGACGGGCTGGTGGAAGCCATGCTCGTCGTCACGTCGGGTCTGGACTTGGACGCGACCCTGCGCACGATCGTGCACTCGGCGACCAATCTCGTCGACGCCCGCTACGGTGCCCTGGAGGTTCACGACCGGGACAAGCGGGTGCTGCAGTTCGTCTATGAGGGCTTCGACGAAGAGACCGTCGAGCGGATCGGCCACCTGCCGCAGGGCCTCGGCATCATCGGTCTGCTCATCGACGAGCCCAAACCGCTACGGCTGGACGACCTTTCACTGCATCCGGCATCCGTCGGCTTTCCGACCAACCATCCGCCCATGAGCACCTTCCTCGGGGTGCCGGTTCGGGTGCACGACATGTCGCTGGGCACGTTGTACCTGACCGACAAGACCAACGGTCAGCCGTTCAGCGACGACGACGAATTGCTGGTCCAGGCGCTGGCCGCGGCCGCGGGCATCGCCATTGCGAACGCCCGGCTTTACCAACAGGCCACGGCGCGACAGTCGTGGATCGAGGCCACCCGCGACATCGCCACCGAATTGCTCTCCGGCGCCGAACCCGCGACGGTGTTTCGGCTGGTCGCCGAGGAGGCGCTCAAGCTAACTGGGGCCGACGCGGCCCTGGTTGCCGTTCCGCTCGACGAGAACGTGCCGGCCGTCGACGTGACGGAGCTACTGGTGATCGAGACGGTGGGCAGCGCCGTGGCTTCCGTTATGGGGCAAGTCATTTCGTTGGCGGATGCCGCCCTCGCGGATGTCTGCGTCGACAGCAGCCCCAAACAGGTCGAGAAGTTCGAGCTGGACGGTGCCGACGTCGCTGGTCCGGCGCTGCTGTTGCCGCTACGGGCTACCGATACCTGCGCCGGCGTCGTCGTGCTGTTGCGTCACGACAGTTCCGGACCGGCCACCGAGGACCAACTCGAGATGATGGCCGCCTTCTCCGACCAGGCCGCGCTGGCACTGCAGCTGGCCAGCTCGCAGCGCCGGATGCGTGAGCTCGACGTCGTGACCGAGCGCGACCGGATCGCGCGCGACCTGCATGACCACGTGATCCAGCGGCTTTTCGCCGTCGGTCTGGCGTTGCAGGCTGCCGTTCCCCGGACACGGGTTCCCGAAGTGCAGCAAAGGCTTTCGGAGGCGATCGACGATCTGCAGGGAGTCATCCAGGAGATCCGCACCACGATTTTCGACCTGCACGGCGGCTCGCAGGGCATCACCCGGCTCCGGCAGCGAATCGATACCGCGGTCGCCCAATTCGCCGGATCGGGGTTGCGCACCTCGGTGCAGTTCGTCGGGCCGCTGTCGGTGGTCGACAACCTGCTGGCCGACCACGCCGAGGCAGTGGTCAGGGAAGCGGTCAGCAACGCCGTCCGCCACGCGCGGGCCACGACATTGATGGTCCGGGTCCAAGTCGCCGACGACCTGTGCATCGAGGTGAGCGATAACGGATGCGGAATGCCCGAGCAGTTCACCGCTAGCGGCCTGACCAATCTGCGCCGGCGCGCAGCGGAGGCCGGCGGCGAATTCGCCATCGAAGCCGCCGCCGGTGGCGGTACATTGCTGCGCTGGTCAGCCCCGCTCATCCAGTAGCTCCCGGGGCCCGTCGACGACCTGCGACAGACTACGCCGCGGCGTGGCCGGTAACGGGTCGGCATTGATCGGCGCCCAACCGACTCGGAGCAGCATCTGCGGGTAGCCGCTGTCGCCGAACACGTCCGCGCGAACGGCGTCGCGCGTGCTCTGGATCTCCAATGGTTCGGTGATCGGGCAGGACGCCAATCCCATGGCGGTCGCTGTCAACAGGACGGCGCTGGTTGCCTCTCCGGCCCGTAGCCGAGACACCCGGTCGTCGTGGTCGGTGCCCAGGGCCACGATGACGCCGCCGTCGTCGGCGGGCGAGACGCCGGAGGGTTGGGCCAGCGCCGGCGCCGCGAACAGCCGTCCCGGGATCGGGGCGCTGCGATCCGACGGCGGAGTGTTCCGGGCCGGAACCCCGGCCACGCCGCCGTACCGGCCACTCCAAGTGGTGAGCTCGCGGATGTACCCTTCGTCGCCCGCATGGCGCCACACAGCTTGGGCGACAATTGATCTCATCCTGTCCAGCTCGTCGACCTGGCGCAGCATGACCCCACAGCGAGCAGCCCGCGCGGCCATCTGGGCGACGTCACCTCCGGCCACCGGCCAGCTGCTGTAGACGCGACGGTCGGTCCGGCGCCGCGGAATGGCCGCGGCGAGTGCGATGTCGGCGTGATCGGCATCCTGGGCCTGGACCTCGATGGTCGCGAGGTGGCGGGGGTTGTCCGGATCGGGCAGCCGGTTCACCTTGGCGCGCCAGCCCATCGACGCCAAGGCAACGACACAGTGATGCAGCGCGACACCGCAGCTAATGATCAGATCGCGCCCGTCGGGATCGGTGCTGTGCAGTTGCATGTCGGGCTCGGAGAACAGGTCCAGACTTGCCGCGCCCACCCGCCACCGCCACGGCTGGGTGTTGTGGACCGAGGGCGCGCGGGTAGCCAGCGTGAGGACCGCTCGAAGGGTGCCCGCGTCCGGGAATTGGGCATTCATGGCTGCCTTTCCGATTCAGACCAGCCGTCCCATCGCTGTCATGCATCAAGGATCGGGGCGGGGCAATTGATCGTGGCAGAGGACGAAGCCCTCGGCAAGCAGGGACCTTTGGCCCTGCCGCGACGCCCCGGCGGCAGGCATAGTGGTACCGAGAGTTGCAGATAACTGGGAAAAGACGCTGATGATGACTCACCTGACGACGCTGGATGCCGGTTTTCTCAAGGCCGAAGATGTTGATCCGCGAGTCAGTCTGGCCATCGGTGGCCTCGCGGTCATCGAAGGCCCCGCGCCCGACCAGGATGTGTTGGTGGCGCTGTTTGCCGAGCGCATTCGCGCCTGTCCGCGGTTCGGGCAACGGTTGCGGCTGCACCCCTTGGACCTGGGTGCTCCCGAATGGGTAGACGACCCGGACTTCGACATCGACCGGCACGTGCGGCGGGTTGCGGTCCCACATCCGGGCGACGACCGCGAGCTGTACCGGCTGGTCGCCGACGTGATGGCCCGGCGTTTGGACCGCGACCGCCCGCTATGGGAGCTCTGGGTCATCGAAGGTCTCACCGACGACAGGTGGGCGATGCTGACCAAGGTCCACCACTGCATGGCCGACGGAATCGCGGCTTCCCACATCCTGGCCGGATTGTGCGACCCCAGCGGTCATGTCGCTCGGGACAGTTTCGCGGAGAAGACCCACGCCGCGCTGAAACCAGAACTGGGCGCATCGAATCCGCTGAGCCTGCTGAGTGGCCTAGGGACTGCCCCCGGCGCGATCACATCAGGTATCGTCCGCATCGTCCGGGGTGCCGGCGGACTGGTCGCGGGTCTGTTGACCCCCGCCGAGTCGACGCTGAACGGGCCGCTGAGCGACTTGCGCCGGTTCGGCGGGGCGCGGGTCTCCCTGGCCGATCTCGATGTGGTGTGTCAGACGTTCGGTGTCACCATCAACGACGTTGCGCTGGCGGCGATTACCGAGAGCTACCGCAACGTCCTGGTCGCGCGTGGGCAGCGGCCCCGGCGGGGTTCGTTGCGCACCTTGGTGCCGGTTTCGGTCCGTTCGACGGACGCCTTCGGTGAGGTCGACAATCGCGTATCCGCGATGCTTCCAAATCTTCCCGTGGAGGAAGAGGATCCGGTGCAGCGGCTGCGGAGCGTGCATGAACGGTTGAGCCGGGCCAAGACCAGCGGTCAGCCGCAAGCCGGAAACGTGTTCATGTCAGTTGCGAATCGCCTTCCATTCGCGATGACGGCCCGGGCGGTCGGGCTGTTGATGCGGTTGCCCCAGCGTGGGATCGTGACGGTGGCGACGAATGTGCCCGGGCCGCGTCACCCGCTAAAGGTCTTGGGTAAAAGGGTGGTCGCGGTATTCCCGGTTCCGCCGCTGGCGATGCACCTGCGAACCGGGGTCGCGATGCTCAGCTACGCTGACGACCTGTGCTTCGGCATTCTCACCGACTACGACGCGGTGACCGATGTCGATCAACTGGCGCGGGGAATCGAAGCCGCGGTAGCACGGCTGGTGGCAATCAGCAAGCGGCGCAAGGCCCGCCGCAGTAAGGGACGGCTGTCCCTAGTCGTGTGACCGGTCGTCACGCAAACGTCTCGGTGCGGTCCGGCTCCGGTCCGAACAAGAAACGCCGGCCGGTGATTTCGGACGGGGTGACCCGCACGTAATGCAGCTTCAACGTCGCGACCCATGGCCGCAGTTGGGCTTGCTCGGCTTTCCGGACCTCGGCGTCGGTACGCAGAACCCGTGCATGGCCTTTGACGATGACGCTCCAGCCTTCCACCGCGTCGTGATCGTCGGCTTCGAATGCGACCGGGCTATTCGTCACGGCGAGAAACAATTTCGTGCCCTCGGCGGTGCGGAAGAGCACGGTGCGGTCCTGCACGACATAGTTGACCGGGAAGATCTCGGGCTCACCGGCGATGCTGGTCACCAGTCGGCCGAGCGCGGCGCTGCTCAGGAGTTTCCAGCTTTCGTCGGCTGACAGGAAGGTAACGGGCTCGTCGGGCATCGGCTCAACCTTTCTCGGGCTTTTCGCGAATTTCCAGGACGGTGTTCAGCGGCCGCCGCGGTGTGGGCGGGGGAGCGTCGTCGATCGGTGGCGTGATCCCGACGCGTACCAGGACCTGCGGCTCGCCGCGGTGGCCGATCAGGCCGCGGACGATGTCGCGGCTTTCGCTCGACTCGATGAGATGCGACAGCGTGCAGGTCGCCATACCCGCCATGGTGCATTCGAGCAGGACGGTCGACAGCGCTTCGCCGCAACGCAGTACGTCCAGTCGAGTGTCCCCGGGTGTGGACAGCACCAGGATTTTCGACCAGTCGGCCGTGATCTGCGGGCGGCGCTGCTGGTGGCTTCGTACTGGAAAATCCCTGCCGACGTCGACCCGAAGGCGTTCGGTGTCGGATGCCAGCGCACTCGGAGGTACGCCCTCTGCCAACGCGAATGGCGAAGTCCACCAGTCGAGTTCGGCATGATAAGACGGATCGTCACGACGCAGGGCTTCGCTGTACAGTGACGCCTGCACCAGTAGTGATCGTTGCTCGTCGGCGAGGACATCCAGCATCGCGACATCGTCGTCCACGGCGGCGCGCAGGGCCGGCTCGAAAAGGTCCCAGTAACTGGGGCGGTCCAGCGGAAGCCGATCGGTTCGGCGCTGCAGAATCGCCTCGGCCCGCTGTCGCTGGGCCGCGGTGACGTGATCGGTGGGGCTAAATTCCATGGTGGCCAGGTGGTCGGGGCGACCTGGGATGGGGAAGCGAGTGATGCTCGGCTGCGACTGCGCGGCCGTCATCGCCACGCGCAGGTGATCGAGCGCCGCGCCGCAGCTGATGAGTGCCTCACGGCCGGAATGATCTGTCGCCCGCACGATTCGGTGGCGATCGACGAAGAGGTGGGCGGTGTAGACGTCGGCATGGTGCTCTACGACCCACCGCCAGGGTTGACTGTTGTGCACCGACGGGGCGCGGCAGGCCAGCAGGACTGCGTTCGCGAGCACCTCGATGTCCACACGGTGGACGTTACGGGCCATTGTCCGTAGTTGATAGGGTCATTCGTCATTTCGGCAAATGTCGAGTGTCACTGTGGTTTCAAGGTAATGGTTGGGCCGTTTGGTGACGCTGGTATCGGGCGGGTCGCGGCTTGCGGGTGTGCAGCGGGATTCGTGGCTCGAGAGTCGCGGGAATCCGTCGCTCACCGAGCGGTCAAGGCAGGCTTGCGGATTCGTCGATGCCGATACGTTCGTGCAGGCGTGTCAGCGGCGCGGGCGCCCACCAATTCCACTGGCCCATGAGGAACATGAACGCCGGAACCAGGATCATCCGCACCACGGTGGCGTCGACCAGCACCGCGATCGTGAGCCCGAGACCGAATATCCGCATGGACGAGACGTCGGCAGAAGTCAGTGCCGCAAAGCTGATCGCCATGATCAACGCTGCGGCGGTGATCACGCGGCCGGTGTGGGCGAGGCCGCGGGTGACGCTTTCGTCATTGGCGGCTCGTCGTGGGGCCGGGGGCCATGGCGGACATATCCCGCGTCGGCACGCACCAATACTCGCGGATTCTCGCGATCAGGAAGACTTCGTAGTCCATCGACAAACCGAATGCGATGCGGAACAGCAACACCGCGAGGTTGGACTGTGCGCGCTGCGCAGCGCGTTTGCGGCAGGCGCAGCAACGGTTTTCGCCGTCGACCTGGTCGGGGGGCGATTGGGGCGAGCTGCCGACCGGGGTGCGGCGCCGATCATGCCTCCGGGGTCAAGGGCTACGCGATTGCCGGGTCCCGGTCGGGTGAACGGGTGAAGGTCTTGCTCACGCCGTGACGGTGACGCGCGTGGTGGCGGTGACAGCCGGCAGGAAGCGCAGCCCCAAGGCATAGATCGGCGCTACCGGTCCTCCCGGGCAGATCAAGCCAGAGACCGGCCCCGTCCGTTCGACGTCGTCGATGTCGGTGGCCGGCGATAGAATTCGAACATGCGTGCGGCTAGTCGCGAAGATGTCATCTCGGCCTTCGATGCGCTCAAGGCGACAATGGCACGGCTGCTCGAGCTCTCCTTCGACGCGTTGACCACTCCCGAACGGCTGGTCTTGCTGGAGCACTGTGAGACGACGCGGCGTCAGCTGCCCAGCATCGAACACTCGCTGATCAATCAGATTGCCGAACAGTCCACCGAGGAGGAATTGGGCGGCAGGCTGCCCGCGGCGTTGGCCAGCCGGCTGCGGATCACCCGCGCTGAGGCCGGCCGGCGGGTGGGCGAGGCCGCCGAGTTGGGGCAGCGTCTGGCCTTGACCGGCGAGCCGTTGGTCCCGCAGCTGAGCGCCACCGCTGCCGCACAGCGTGACGGCCATATCGGCGAGGCGCATGTCCGGGTGATCCGCGACTTTTTCCGCCACCTGCCAGTCGATGTGGACATCGAGACGCGGGAGAAAGCCGAAGCGCATCTGGCCCGGTTGGCCATCCAGTACCGGCCCGACCAGTTGGCGAAGCTGGCGCAGCGGCTGATGGACTGCCTTAACCCCGATGGCACCTATTCCGATGGGGACCGGGCGCGGCGGCGCGGCCTGATCCTGGGCAAGCAGGGCCTTGACGGAATGTCGCGGCTCAATGGCTGGCTGACCCCGGAAACCCGGGCCAGCGTCGAGGCGGTCCTGGCCAAACTAGGCGCTCCGGGCATGTGCAATCCGGCCGACGAGAGCCCGGTAGTTGATGGCCCTGCGCCTGAGGAAGCCGCGCAGCGTGACACCCGCTCGGAAGGCCAACGCAATCACGACGCCCTCAACGCCGCCCTGCGCGGGTTGTTGGCATCAGGAAACCTTGGGCAGCACAACGGGTTACCGGCCAGCATCATCGTGTCCACCACGCTCAAAGACCTGGAATCGGCGTCCGGCAAGGCCCTCACCAGTGGTGGCACCCTGCTGCCCATGTCGGATGTAATCCGCCTGGCCCGCCACGCGAGTCATTATCTGGCGATCTTCGACGACGGCAAACCCCTTGCGCTGTACCACACCAAACGCCTGGCCTCACCCGGGCAACGAATTGTCTTGTGCGCCAAAGAACGTGGCTGCTCAGCGCCGGGCTGTGATGTGCCGATGTATCGCTGCGAGGTCCATCATGTACGGGAGTGGGCCACCACCCGTCGCACCGATGTCGACCAACTCACCCTGGCTTGCGGACCCCACCACAAACTCCTCGACGGCGGCTGGACCACCCGCAAAAACGCCAGGGGTGACACCGAATGGATCCCGCCAGCGCATCTCGACCACGGCCAACCCCGCACCAACGCGTTCCACCACGCCGAAAAACTCCTACGCGACGCAGACGATGACGACGAAGAAGGGGGTTGACCGGGCCGGTGTCATGGCATGCTGAACGCATGGCAGGCAAGGAAATCGATCGGGTCCGGGCGACAAGCGCGCTCGCAGTGATCAAACAGCACCCCGGGATGGTGCTGTTCGCGTTGTCACCGGTGCTGGCATTGCTGGCCGTCATCTGGTGGCTGGCGGGCACCGGCTGGGCTATTGCCACGGCGCTGGTGCTGCTGGTCGTCGGCGGAGCCGTCGTCGTCGTCAAACGCTGACCACACCGCATGCGTTCGTGGTGGGGCTGGGGTGACGTCGAGGACGCGCTGTCGCAGGCGGAGACGCAGGCACTGGCGGAACGCGTCGCAGCGCTGCTGCCCGGCCATGACCTGACCGACCACCAACCTCCGGATCCGACGGCGCTCGGGTTGGCACCACCGCGGATCACCCCGCCGGCGTCGCTGGCCGGGTTGTGCTCGGCCGATCCACTCGATCGCGCCGGGCATGCCCGCGGCAAGGCGTTCCGCGACGTCGCGCGCAACCTGCAGGGCCGCCTCGACCATGTCCCGGACCTGATCGTGCGGCCGCGCAGCGAGCAGGATGTGGTCGACGTGCTGGACTGGTGTACCCGCGAGCACGTCGCCGTCATCCCGTACGGCGGCGGCAGTTCGGTGGTCGGTGGCGTCGAGCCGCGCTTCGACGAGCCGGCGGTCACGGTCGACATCGGCGCGCTGGACGCCGTGCTCGACATTGACCGGGCCAGCCGGGTGGCGCGTATCCAGGCCGGCACATTCGGTCCGTCGATCGAAAACCAGCTTCGCCCACACGATCTCACGCTGCGCCATTTCCCGCAGTCCTTCGGCTTTTCGACTCTCGGCGGCTGGCTGGCGACCCGCTCCGGGGGACACTTCGCCACCCTGTACACCCACATCGACGACCTGACCGAGTCGATGTGCGTCGTCACCCCGGCCGGAATCAGCGAGTCGCTCCGGCTGCCCGGGTCCGGCGCCGGACCGTCCCCGGACCGGCTGTTCCTCGGTTCGGAAGGCATCCTCGGCATCATCACCGAGGCCTGGATGCGGTTGCAGGACCGGCCGCGCTGGCAGCTCACCGTGTCGATCGCCTTCGACGACTGGGCCGCCGCGGTGACGGCAACCCGGACCATCGCCCAGGCCGGCCTGTATCCCGCGAATTGCCGGCTACTGGACCCGGCCGAGGCATTCCTGAACGCTGGCATCACGGTCAGCGGCGGGTTGCTGGTGCTGGCTTTCGAGTCGGCGGACCACCCCGTCGACGCGTGGCTGGCTCGGGCGGTGGAGATCGCCGCCGACTACGGCGGCCGCACCACCGCGCGCCGTGGCCGCGAAACAGCAACCAGCACAACGGAAAACGATGCCTCCACGAACTGGCGCTCGGCGTTCCTGCGGATGCCCTACCAACGAGACGCCCTGGCCCGCCGTAGCGTCATCGCCGAAACATTCGAAACCGCTTGCACCTGGGCCGGATTCGACACCCTGCACGCCGCGGTGACCGATGCCGCACGACGAGCGATCGCACACGTCTGCGGAACCGGCCTGGTGACCTGCCGATTCACCCATGTCTACCCCGACGGTCCGGCCCCGTACTACGGCATCTACGCGGGCGGACGCTGGGGTTCGCTGGACGCGCAGTGGGACGAGATCAAAGCCGCCGTGTCCGAGGCGATCAGCACGGCCGGCGGCACCATCACCCACCACCACGCCGTGGGCCGCGACCACCGCCCGTGGTACGACCGGCAGCGCCCCGATCCATTTGCGGCGGCCCTGCGTGCGGCGAAGTCCGTGCTCGACCCGGCCGGAATCCTCAACCCCGGTGTGCTTGTCGACCCCTGATCAGCCGCGCCCCACGCGGAGCAACTCGGCCACGTTCGGCAGCTTGACGCGGGGACGCCCGTGCGGCTCCCCGGCCGCCCGTTCGAAGTGGTCGATGATTTTCCACTGCGCCGTCGTGACCAGTTGAGGTTGCCGGGATGCCAGCCAGGCGGCCAGCTGCTCGCCATGGTCGGGTGGGAATTCCGTGAGCGCTTCGGTAGCCGCCAGGTCGGCGATCAGGGTGTCGACGGTGTCCTGGGAGTCCTTCTTGTTGGTGCCGATCACGCCGGTCGGGCCGCGTTTGATCCACCCCACCACATATTCGTTGCGGCTGCCTTCAACCCGGCCAGCGGTGTTGGGAATGGTCCCGCGTTTCTCGTCGAACGGCAGTCCGGGCGTCGGCACCCCGCGGTAGCCGACGGAACGCACCACCAGCTGCACCGGCAACTCCTCGCGCTCGCCGGTGTCCCTGGCCGAAACCCACCCGCTCTCGTCGGCGACCAGTTCGTTGCGGCCGAGCACGATCTGCTCCACCTTGCCGTCGCCTCTGATCTCGATTGGGGAGGTCATGAACCGGAACACAATCCGACGGTGGCCTTCACGGGGCGCGCGCTGGGCGTAATCGCGCAGCACCTTGATGTTCTGCTTGGCGGTCTTGCCGGCCGCCGCCGCGTCCTCGTCGCTGATGCCCTCCAGCTGGGCCGGGTCGACCACCACGTCCACCCCCTCCAGCTCACCCAGTTCCCGCAACTCCAACGTGGTGAACGCTGCCTGCAGCGGACCGCGCCGGCCGACGAGCACCACTTCCCGGACGCCGCAGGGGCGCAGCGACTCCAGCGCGTGATCGGCGATATCGGTGCACGCCAGCACCTCGGGGTCGGTGACCAGGATGCGCGCGACGTCGATGGCGACGTTGCCGTTGCCGACCACCACAGCCCGGGCACCCGACAGATCCGGCGTCGCATGTTCGAAGTTGGGATGTGCGTTGTACCAGCCCACGAAATCGACGGCGGCGATGCTGCCCGGCAAATCCTCCCCGGGAATGTTCAGCGGCTTGTCGGATTGTGCCCCGACGGCGTAGATCACCGCGTGGTAGCGCTCGGAGAGTTCGCCGGGGGAGACGTGTTCGCCCACCACTATGTTGCCGAAGAAACGGAAGCGGGGATCTTCGGCCGTCTTCTCGAAGGTTTTGCTGATCGACTTGATCTTGGGGTGGTCCGGGGCGACACCGGAGCGAACAAGTCCCCAGGGCGTCGGCAGCATCTCCAGCATGTCGACGGCCACGTCGATGTGGTCGGAGCCGTCGGCGGCCTTCAGCAGCGATGCCGCGGCGAAGAACCCCGACGGCCCGGAGCCGACGATGGCGACGTGGTAGGGACGGTGGTGTGGCCGCATGCTCGAGCTTTCTGTTCGTGCCCGGAATGGGAAGTGTCGCGGTAGCGCGATGCACTGGTCCCATGATGCTAGACGCTGACCACGGTAACTGCCGGTAACGTGGTCGGCTGTGGAACCCGACCGTCAAGCCGACCGACGAGCTGAGATCGCTGCCCTTGACTCCACCCTGACCACGGTGGAGCGGGTGCTCGACGTCGACGCTTTGCGGGCCAAGATCGACAAGCTCGAGCACGAGGCATCCGACCCCAAATTGTGGGACGACCAGGCTCGCGCACAGCGCGTGACCAGTGAGTTGTCGCACGCCCAGGGCGAACTGCGCCGGGTCGAGCAGCTGCGTAGCCGACTTGACGATCTACCGGTGCTCTACGAGCTCGCGGCCGAGGAACAAGGGGAAACCGCCGCCGAAGCCCTGGCCGAGGCCGACGCCGAGCTCAAGGCGCTGCGCGCCGAGATCGAGGCCACCGAGGTGCGCACCCTGCTGTCCGGCGAATACGACGAGCGTGAGGCGCTGGTCACGATCCGTTCCGGCGCGGGCGGGGTGGATGCGGCAGACTGGGCCGAAATGCTGATGCGGATGTACATCCGCTGGGCCGAGCAGCACAAATATCCGGTCGAGGTGTTCGACACCTCCTACGCCGAAGAAGCCGGCATCAAAAGTGCCACCTTCGCCGTGCACGCGCCGTTCGCTTATGGCACCTTGTCGGTCGAACAGGGCACCCACCGGCTGGTGCGGATCAGCCCGTTCGACAACCAGAGCCGGCGCCAGACGTCGTTCGCCGAAGTCGAGGTATTACCGGTAGTCGAAACCACCGACCACATCGACATCCCGGAGGGCGATGTACGGGTCGACGTCTACCGGTCCAGCGGGCCCGGCGGCCAGTCGGTGAACACCACAGACTCCGCCGTGCGTTTAACCCACATCCCAACGGGTATTGTGGTGACTTGTCAGAACGAGAAGTCGCAACTGCAGAACAAAGTGGCGGCGATGCGAGTTCTTCAAGCAAAGTTGTTGGAGCGCAAGCGTTTAGAAGAGCGCGCTGAGCTGGATGCGTTGAAGGGTGAGGGCGGCAGTTCCTGGGGTAACCAGATGCGGTCCTATGTCCTGCATCCCTACCAGATGGTCAAGGACCTGCGGACCGAATACGAGGTAGGCAATCCGGCCGCCGTCCTGGACGGAGACATCGACGGGTTCCTGGAAGCAGGAATCCGGTGGCGTAACCGAAAAGATGACAGCAACTAACACCACAGTTCTCGCCCTCGCGGTGGCCCAGCGCTGGCACGACTTTTGGCGCGGTCACATCGGCGAATGGATCATCACCCGGGGTTTGCGCATCGTCATGCTGCTGATCGCGGCCGTGTTGGCGGCCCGGTTCGTCAGCTGGGTGGCCGAACGGGTGACCCGACAGCTCGACCTCGGCTTCGCCGAAAGCGATGCGCTGGTGCGCTCGGAGGCCACCAAGCACCGGCAGGCCGTGGCGTCGGTGATCTCGTGGGTGTCGATCGTGCTCATCGGCATCGTCGTGGTCATGCAGATCGCCGACGTCCTGCAGTTTTCGGTGGGCGGTCTGGTCGCGCCGGCCACGGTGGTCGGCGCGGCGCTGGGCTTCGGCGCCCAGCAGCTGGTCAGGGATCTGCTCGCCGGGTTCTTCATCATTGTCGAGCGGCAATATGGCTTCGGAGACCTGGTCAAGCTCACCATCCTGGGGTCGGCGACCGATGCGACCGGCACTGTCGAAAACGTGACGTTGCGGGTGACCAGGCTGCGCTCCGCGGACGGCGAAGTGTTCACCGTCCCCAATGGCCAGATCGTCAAGTCGGTCAACCTCTCCAAGGACTGGGCCCGTGCCGTGGTGGATATCCCGGTGTCGACCAATGCCGACCTCAACCGGGTCAACGAGGTCTTGCACCAGGAGTGCGAGCACGCGCGCGACGACCCGGTGCTGGGGGAGTTGCTGCTGGATTCCCCCACCGTGATGGGGGTGGAAAGCATCGAAGTCGACACCGTGACACTGCGCCTGGTGGCCCGCACGCTGCCCGGGAAGCAGTTTGAGGCCGGTCGGCAATTGCGGGTGCTGGTCATCCGGGCCCTTGCTCGCGCCGGCATCGTGACCGCCGCCGACGCGACGGTCGGCCTGGTCGAAGACCCGGCGGTTCCAGCCGCCCAGGCTACCCAAGCCGCCGAGGCCGCCGAGCCCGGCGAAGTCAAGGGTGCGGTGCGGTAGTGATGAACTTCTGGCCCAACGTGCTGGGTAAGCGCGACCGGAATAGCGCACGGCGCACCCCGAGCCACCTGTTCGGCGGCCGGGTGCGCACGTCGACGGTGGTGTTGATCATCGTGTTCCTGGCGGTGTGGTGGACCTATGACACCTACCGTCCGGAACCGGCCCCCGCAAGGCCTGCGCAGGTCGTGCCACCGGGCTTTGTGCCCGATCCCGACTACACCTGGGTGCCGCGGGACAGGGTGCAACCTCCTGTGACCACTCGGGTGCGGCCGATGCCCACCACCACGACGACAACGCCGGAACCGACGACCACCACGACGACCTCGGCTGGCCCGCCGCCACCTCCGTGTCTGCTGCCGCCGCCCTTCTGCCCGGCGACCACGACTCCGAGCACCCCGACGCCGTCACAGCTACCGCAGCCCGGACCGGGGCCACCGCCCAGTTCGACGCCCCCGGCCAGTTGAATTTCGCTTCCCAGCGAAACTCACCGCTACACTGGCGTGCCGTGATGATCACCCTGGACCATGTCACCAAGCAGTACAAATCGTCGGCACGTCCGGCGCTGGATGACGTCAACGTCAAGATCGACAAGGGTGAGTTCGTCTTCCTGATCGGCCCGTCGGGTTCGGGCAAGTCGACCTTCATGCGGTTGCTGCTGGCAGCCGAGACGCCGACATCCGGAGATGTGCGGGTGTCGAAGTTTCACGTCAACAAGCTGCGTGGTCGAAACGTCCCGAAGCTGCGTCAGGTGATCGGCTGCGTCTTTCAGGATTTTCGGCTGTTGCAGCAAAAGACCGTGTACGAAAACGTCGCTTTTGCGCTGGAGGTGATCGGCAAACGCACTGACGCGATCAACCGGGTGGTGCCCGAGGTGCTCGAGACGGTGGGATTGTCGGGCAAAGCCAACCGGCTGCCGGACGAGTTGTCGGGCGGCGAACAACAGCGGGTCGCGATCGCCCGCGCCTTCGTGAACCGGCCGCTGGTCCTGCTGGCCGACGAGCCCACCGGCAACCTCGACCCAGACACCAGTAAGGACATCATGGATTTGTTGGAGCGGATCAACCGAACCGGGACCACGGTGGTGATGGCCACCCACGACCACCACATCGTCGACTCGATGCGGCAGCGGGTCGTCGAGTTGTCGCTGGGCCGGCTGGTTCGTGACGAACAGCGCGGCGTCTATGGGATGGATCGCTAAGTGCGCTTCGGCTTCCTGCTCAACGAGGTCCTGACCGGCCTTCGTCGCAATGTCACCATGACGATCGCGATGATCCTGACGACCGCGATCTCGATCGGCCTGTTCGGCGGCGGACTGCTGGTGGTCCGGCTGGCCGACAACTCCCGGGCCATCTACCTCGACCGTGTCGAAACCCAGGTCTTTTTGACCGATGACGTCTCCGCCAACGATCCCGCCTGCGACAGCGACCCGTGTAAAGCGCTGCGCGAGAAAATCGAAAAGCGATCCGACGTCAAGGCGGTGCGCTTCCTCAACCGTCAGCAGGCCTATGACGACGCCATCCGCAAATTCCCGCAGTACAAGGACGTGGCCGGAAAAGATTCCTTCCCAGCGTCGTTCATCGTCAAACTGGAAAATCCCGAGCAGCACAAGGACTTCGACACCGCGATGCAGGGCCAGCCCGGGGTGCTGTCGGTACTCAACCAGAAGGATCTGATCGACCGGCTGTTCGCCGTGCTCGACGGGCTGAGCAATGCCGCCTTTGCGGTCGCACTTGTCCAGGCCATCGGCGCGGTCTTGTTGATCGCCAACATGGTTCAGGTCGCCGCCTATACGCGGCGCACCGAGATCGGCATCATGCGATTGGTCGGGGCCAGCCGCTGGTACACCCAGCTGCCGTTCCTGGTGGAGGCGATGCTGGCCGCGACGGTCGGCGTCCTGATCGCCATCGGCGGCCTGATCGTGGTGCGGGCGATGTTTTTGGAGAATGCGCTCAACCAGTTCTACCAAGCCAATCTGATCGCCCGCGTCGACTACGCCGACATCCTCTACATCGCGCCGTGGCTGCTGCTGCTGGGCGTGGCGATGTCCGGGCTGACGGCCTACGCGACGCTGCGCATCTACGTGCGGCAATAGCGATGGCCAATAAGGCGCCGGGCAAGCAGGCCAAGGTCGGCCGAAAGATCATCGCCACCAATCGCAAAGCCCGGCACAACTATTCGATCATCGAGGTGTTCGAGGCCGGCATGGCCCTGCAGGGGACCGAGGTGAAGAGCCTGCGCGAGGGGCATGCGTCATTGGTCGACGCCTTCGCCACCATCGACGACGGCGAAATTTGGTTGCGCAACCTGCACATTCCGGAGTACCAGCACGGCAGCTGGACCAACCACGAACCGCGGCGCAACCGCAAGTTGCTGTTGCACCGGCGTCAGATCGACACTCTGATCGGGAAGCTGCGCGAAGGCAACTTCGCGCTGGTGCCGTTGTCGCTGTATTTCACCGAGGGCAAGGTCAAGGTCGAGCTCGCGCTGGCCCGCGGTAAACATGCCCACGACAAACGCCAGGACATGGCTCGCCGCGACGCCCAGCGCGAGGTGATCCGGGAGCTGGGCCGCCGCGCCAAGGGCATGGGCTGACGGCGCTGACTGGCGCGCAGGGGCGGGTTGCGGTATTTACGGGGAATGGCCGTGACTGAAGACCCAGTTATTCGCGAGTTGTCCGCAGCGGTGCAGCGCAGCCCCGAAGTCGTCGAGCTGCGTGTGCATTTGGCTACCTTGTTGGCCGACAAGGGACGCTATGCCGAGGCGTTGGGACATTGCAGCGCGGCCTTGAGCCAGGACGCCGGCAACGCCGTCGCGCTGAGCCTGCTGCAGCGGTGCAGTGCCGCGCTGGCCGAGCCCATCCCGACTCAGCCGCAGGCTCCTGCCGAAGACGGCTTCGATTGGTCCATTGCCGAAAAAGAAGTCGCCGACATCATCGAGCCCGCCTTCGTGGAGGCGCCCCCCGACGTCCTGGCCGAAGGAGATTTCGACGTGCTGCAGCGCAGCCAGGTGCGGCTGGTCGACGTTGCGGGCATGGCCGATGTCAAACGGCAATTGGAACTTTCGCTACTGGGGCCGCTGCGCAACCCCGAGCTGATGAAGGCCTACAAGGTGTCCGCTCGTGGTGGGTTGCTCCTATACGGGCCACCTGGGTGCGGCAAAACCTATGTCGCCAAGGCGGTTTCGGGAGAGTTGGGCGCCAGCTTCTACCAGCTGGGAATCGCCGACGTGCTGCATCGTTACCAGGGTGAGAGCGAGCGCAGCATCCGTTCGGCCTTCGACAATGCCCGCCGTAACGCTCCGTGCGTGCTGTTTTTCGACGAGGTCGACGCGTTGGGGCACCGGCGTTCCGCGCTGAGCGGCAGCTCGGGCATCCGCACCATCGTCAACACGTTGCTGGAAGAACTCGACACCGCTACGTCCGCCAACAACGGTGTCTATGTGCTGGGTGCCACCAATGCGCCCTGGGATGTCGATCCGGCATTGCGGCGGCCCGGGCGATTTGACCGGATGATTTTCGTGGGGTTGCCTGACGCCGAGTCCAGGGCGGGGATAGTCCGGTTTCATTTGAAGGATCGGCCGGTCGCCGGGATCGATCCCGCCGCGATCGCGGGCCGCACCGAGGGATTTTCAGGCGCCGATCTGGCGCATGTTTGCGACAGTGCAACGCAATTGGCGATGGCCGATTCGATGCGCAGCCAGCAGGTGCGTCCGGTCACGATGGCGGACGTCCAGGCTGCTGCCGCGCAGGTCAGGCCCAGCGCTGGGCCCTGGTTTGAGACCGCGCGCAACGTCGTCGAATTCGCCAACAACGACGGTACCTACGACGAGTTGGCAAAGTACTTGCGGCGCAGAAAGATTCGGTGATGTCGGAAACGGACACCGACCGAGTGGCCGAAGCTGTCCACCTCGCCAGTGCCTACGTCGACACGGGAAATTATGAGCGGGCCCGGGATGTCCTGCGCCGTGCGTTGGCGGAAAACCCGACCGATCCGGTCCTGCAGGCGCACCTCGCCCGGGCTGAGTACATGCTGGGCAACTACGACACGGCCTCTCATAGCGCGTACGGCGCGTTATCTGCAGCGCCGCAGTACGAGTTCGCCATGCGGCTTTACGCGCTGTCGCTGGAAGGCCTGGGTCGCTCGTACGACGCCCTTTGGATGGCCTGGCGGACCGTGCTTACTCATCCCAACGAACCTGCGGCGCAGCGGCTTTACGCGAAGCTGCTGCAAAATTCGCGCCAGCTTACATCGGCGCTGCTCGTAGTAGACGAGGCATTGCGCCTTGATCCCATGAGTGTCGACGCGTTGGTGCTGCGCGGCTCCATCCTGCATGACCTGCGTCGTATCCCCGAATCCACCGCAACGTATCTGGAGGCCTTGGCGTCGGATCCGGGCAACGCCACGGCGCTCCACAACATTGCCGTCAATCGGCTTCTGGCCGGTAAGTTCTCACTCGCGCTGCGGGGATTTCTGAGGGCCGCGAGAAGTGACCCGACGCTAGGAGATCTTGCGCGCCGCAATATCGCCGACCTTGTCACGAAGGTGCTGAAAAGTCTGACTGTCGTCGCGGTGCTCCTGGGATTGTTTGTCGTTTTTGTCGGCGTCGCGCACGACCAGGGCGAGCCAACCTCCAGATTGCGAATGTTGGCCGGGCTCTTCACCGCTGTGCTGATCGCCATCCTTGGCTGGCTATTGCGAGCGATACCTCGTGGGGTTATTTCGTACATCTTTCGCAACCGTGGCTTTGTCGCCGCCCGCTTGATCCACGCGGCCTCGGCAGCGTGTGCCGGCGCTGGTGTCACCGTTTTCGGTGGGTCGGCGTGGGCGGTCGCGGTTGGGGGAATGTTGATCGTCATTGGTTTGATTCTCGCGCGGGCCGGCGTGACGCTCGGATGGTGACCGGCCTACTATCCGAGCCATGGCCGATCGTCCGCTGACCCAACTCGACAAGTCCGAGGTCCTGGCGGGACTTTTCGCCGTGTGGGACTCCCTCGATGCGCTGCTGGACGGACTGCCCGAGGCGGATTGGCAGTCGATGAGCCCGCTGCCAGGCTGGAATGTCAAGGCGGTCGTGTCGCACATCATCGGTACCGAGTCCTTCCTGCTCGGCATCGGCGCACCGGAGGCCGATATCGACGTCTCCACGCTCGAGCATGTGCGCAACCCCATCGGAGTGATGAACGAGAGCTGGGTGATTCATCTCAGCGGAGAGTCGGGCACCAGCGTGCTGGAGCGGTTCCGCGAGGTGACCACCAAACGCCGCAAGGCTTTGGAGAGAATGCCGGAGACCGACTGGAGCGCGGCGACCACGACGCCGGCGGGCCCCGACACCTACGGGCGCTTCATGCGGATCCGTACCTTCGATTGCTGGATGCACGAACAGGATATCCGCCAGGCGCTGCAGCGGCCGTCGTCCGACGACGAGTTGGGTGGTCGGACCGCCGAGCTGTCCCTCGACGAAATGTCTTCCAGCATGGGGTTCGTCGTAGGCAAGCTGGCCAAAGCGCCCGATGGCTCCCGGGTGCTGTTCGAACTGACCGGCCCATTGGCCCGCACCATCCGGGTCAGCGTCGATGGCCGCGCGCAACTGGTCGAGGACTTCGGCGGACAAGAGCCGACCGCGGCCATCCGGCTTGATGGACTGCAGTTCACCAGGCTTGCCGGAGGTCGTCCGATGAGCCCCGCCCGCAGCCAGCAGGTAGAACTCGGCGGCGACAAGGACCTCGCGGGCCGGATCGTCGAGCGTCTGAACTTCGTGATCTGATCGGGAAGATAATCCCGTTGCCCGTTGTTGGTAGACGCGTACCATTGATTGTCTTGCCGGAAGTCGGCAAGGGTGCTCGAAGACATGGGGCTGAACGGTTTCGACTTCGCGCATCGAATCAAGGGAAGCGTGCCGGTGCAGGCAAGAGACCACCGTAAGCGTCGTTGCAACCAAATAAGCGCCGATTCACATCAGCGCGACTACGCTCTCGCTGCCTAAGCGACGGCTAGTCTGTCAGACCGGGACCGCCCTCGACCCGGACCCTGGCATCAGCTAGAGGGATCAACCGATGAGTTCGGTCGCGGGACTCGTCGGGACACCAACAGCGACTGGGATCGTCATCCTGGCTAGTTCGCGTGACCAGGAGATCCGAGCAGAGGCATAGCGAACTGCGCACGGAGAAGCCTTGAGGGAATGCCGTAGGACCCGGGTTCGATTCCCGGCAGCTCCACCACTTGACGGGCCGGTTCGCCGGCTCATTTGCAGGCAACGACAGCCATCACAGACCGAGGTATCGCGCTACGGCGTGTTCATCGCCGTGCACATAGAACGACATCGATCGTTCGGACCTGGTCGACCACTTTCCGTTCGAGCAGCCGTGGTGCCCGCCGGATGACGTCGCTCTGCGCTCGCCGTTGCGCAATGCGGCCTTGACGATCTGTTCATCTTGTTCAACACGCAATCGGCAGCCCGACGGCCGCGTTCGTCGTCTCGTCTTGCTTACCTGAGTCCACCTGGACGCCGGTTCCGGCAAACCGCGACGTGATTACCCGTCCTCGGCATAAGCTCCGGCTACTCGATGATCGGTATCGGCTGGGCAACTCGACGGGTTGCCCGAAGGGTGGAGCGGCACAGTGTCGTATGTTCTTGCGTCTCCCGAGCTAATGTCCGGCGCGGCCACAGAGGTGGCTTCGATTGGTTCGGTGGTCGCAACCGCAAACCAGGGGATGGCCGCGGCCACCACTGAGGTACTGGCCGCGGCCGAGGATGAGGTGTCGGAGGCGATCGCGGCCTTCTTTTCGGCCCACGGCCGGGACTATCTAGCTGTCAGCGCACACGCGGCGGCTTTCCATGAGCGGTTCGTGCAGGCATTGAGCGGCGCTGCCGGGGCGTATGCCACCGCCGAAGCGGCCGGCGCTGCGCCTCTGGCGACTTTTGAGCAGGCGGTGCTTGGCGTTCAGCTGGAAATCCAGCAGATCCCCACGACGATTGCCGCCGGATTCAGCTCCGGGCTCGCATCCCTGACTTCAGTGCCAGGTAACCCACTCCTGATGCTGCTTGCCAGCGACATCCCGCCGCTGTCGTGGGTCTTGGGCAACTCCCCGCCACCATTGTTGAATTTGCTGCTGGGGCAAACGGTGCAGTACACCACGTATCAGGGGATGAGCGTCGTGCAGATCACGCCGGCCGCTCCAACGGGCGAACACGTGGTTGCCCTGCACGGTGGCGCGTACATTCTCCCGGCCTCGTTGTTCCACTGGATCAATTACTCGGTGACGGCCTACCAGACCGGCGCGACCTTCGAAGTGCCGATTTACCCGTTGCTCCAGCAAGGTGGTACCGCCGCCACGGTCGTACCGCAAACAGCCGGCTTCATCTCATCGCAGATCGCGCAATACGGAGCCCAGAATGTCAGCGTGGTCGGCGACTCCGCGGGCGGCAACCTCGCACTGGGGGCCGTCCAATACTTGGTCAGCCAATCCGAACCGGTACCGTCGTCGATGGTGTTGCTGTCTCCGTGGCTGGATGTGGGGACTGGGGGACTCGGCGCGGTGTGGGCAGGCAATCTTCCCGCGAACAACTATCTGGTCAGCCCGCTGAATGGGTCACTTGACGGTCTTCCGCCGACGTATGTCTACTCCGGCTCGCTGGATCCACTTGCACAACAAGCGGCCGTCCTCCAGCAAGCAGCATTAGCCCAAGGGGCCCCGATGAGCTTCGTTGTGGAACCCTGCGGAATTCACGACTGGGTTCTGCTGACTCCCGGCGGGTTGCCGTACTGGCCGCAGATCAACCAACAACTCGGTATCGTCGCCTGATCGCAGGGTGGCGCCACGATCACGGGGATCTTGGCCCTGTTCACTGCCGCCCCGACCGAACCCAGAAACATGCCTGCCTGGCCGTCCGCGACCAGCAGTTGCGCCTACCCGGCCGCCTGCAGGGTGATCTCGGAGATTTCCGTCCGGCTCTGGCCATTGGTGGTGCCCAAGGTGGAGATCCACACCAGCACATTGGAGGTCTTCGTCCGGTTATCCACCGTGATGCGGTTGTGCCCCGGCTGCAGTGGCGTGTTCGGGGTCAGCGCGGTGGTGTCGGCCAATGTGGTCGGGGTTTGGCTGGGCGACGAACGGATCTGCACCTGGGTTCCCGTGCTGGACACGTCGATCGTCACGGCGCTCAGCGCGGTCGGCTGGGCCAGGTGCAGCAACAGCCCCATTCCCTCGATGAATTTCGGGAACGGGACCGCGTCCCGATAGGTAACGGTGGACCACGCCGTGTTCGGGTTGCCGTCGATCGCCAAGTTGGCCTGCTGCGGATTGTCGGGGGCGCCGTCGGGTGAAAAAACCGTTGCACTCACCGGCTTGACGATTGGTCCAGGGCGGGTCCGGGTGCCGAAACCGTGCGTGAAGTACAGAACCGCCGCCGCGGTCAACACGATGACACCGACGACGGCGACGAGCGCGGCGAGCCGGAGTTTTCTGCCTTTCGGCGCCTTGTCTCGCGGCGGTGTGGCACCGACCTCCGACCGGCGTCGCCTCGGACGAGCTCCGGCTGACAAGTTGACGATCTTGTCAGCGTCGAGGGTTTCGCCGTCCCACAGGCCGGTGATCTCGACCTCGTCCCCGTCCGCGAGCTGACCCGCGACGAGGTCGGTTTGGATCTCGACGGGAAGCGGAGCGCGCCGGTCGCCGAGCGGCTCATAGGGGACTACCTGGAACGACAAGATCCCGACCTGCGATTGGGCTCCGACCGCGCTTTGCGCTACGGCGCGCGCCGTTCCGTGAACAACCAGACGCTCGAGACGCTGCGTGGCCGGACGTCCGCCCGAAGCGAGGTCCTCGGCGGGGCCCGGCCCCGACGTTTGCAAGCGCGCCGGGGCGCCCCGCTGTGTGAGAGCCAGGGCGAACTCGGTGCAAGTCGGGTATCGCTGGTTGGGGTCTTTGGCCAGCGCCCTTGCCAGGACGGCGTCGAGGTGCGCGAGTTCGGGCCGGCGCGCCGATATCCGCGGTGGCGGTGTATTGAGATGGTTGCTGACGACGACGGCGCGATTCGAGTCGTGAAACGGCGGGGCACCGGTTAACAGATAAAACGTCGTCGCAGCCAGCGCATATTGATCTGCCCGGCCGTCAAGTGGCTTGCCCAGCAGCTGCTCGGGGGCCACGTAACTGATGGTTCCGATGGCGACGTTGACGTCGGTGAGGTTGCTGACGTCGTCGATTCTGCGGGCGATGCCGAAATCGGTGAGCAGCACCCTGCGCCGGTGGCCATCGGGCGCGGTCACGAGGATGTTCTCGGGCTTGACGTCACGATGGAGCAGACGGCGATCATGACCGAAGTCGAGCGCATCGGCCACCGCAGTCACGATTTCCGCGACGTCTTGCTCTGGCATTCCGTTCGGGTAGCGCTCCCGGACCAACCGACCCGCGTCGGTGCCGTCGACGTACTCCATCGAGATCCAGAGCCGGCCGTTGAACTCACCGCGATCGAGAACGCCGACGATATGGGGGTGCCACAGCGTCGCCGCCAACTCGGCTTCGCGTTTGAATCTCGCCTGAAACTCCTCGTCGGCTGTCGCGGCCAACGACAAGACCTTCAGCGCGTCGTGACGCGGCAGCGGGGGATGCTGGGCGAGGTAAACCTCCCCCATCCCGCCGGTGCCGAGCAGGCGCTCGATCACGTAGCCAGCGAATACCTCACCGTTGTCGAACGGCATGCCCGAAAGCCTACAAACCGCCACGGCCGGCTAGCGAATCCCGCTGATGAGGTGCCAGCCCGCGTCGGCACGCCCCCGGCGGGCCGGGAGAAGTCGGCGTCGGCGCAGACGTGTTTTCCCTGCGCACAACACGATCGCCCGGCATTGGGCGTCGTCGTCCAGCCGCTCATACGCGTCGGCGATGCCCTCGATCAAGGCGGCGTCGAAATAGTTGTTCGGAGGTCGATGGATCTCCACGACAGCCACGTGTCCGCCGCGTTCGACGGTGACTCCGGGATGTTCACAGCCGATCCAGGAATTCGCGCACCGCGGCGTTGAACGCCCCGGGCTGGTCCATGTTTGCCGCGTGCCCGGCGTTGTCGACGACAACCTTGCGGGCCCCGGGGATTTTGCGGGCCAAGTAGTCGGCGCTGGCCAGGAAGTCGGTGTCCTGGGCGCCGACGACGACGAGCGTGGGCACCGTGACACTGTCGAGCGACGTGATCACCCGAGCGTCCTTCTGGGCCATGACACCGCGGGCGGCCCGGGGCAGCCCCTCGGGGTGCTGGTGCACGGCCTGCGCGAGTTCCGGTGACATGTCGGTGAGCGCTTCGCCTCGTTCGAGTCGTTGGGCGCGCCGTTCCACCCATGCGTTCCACTTGTCGCGGGCCGCGTCGTTGCGGTAGCCCGGCCCCGTGTCGACCAGTACCAGCGCCGCCACCCGCTGCGGATGGGCGAGGTGGAAGGCCAGGGATAGGTAGCCGCCCAAGGACATTCCGCCGAGCACGGCCCGATCGGCGCCCGCGGCATCAAGAACGGCCGCCATGTCGGCGACGCTGATCTGCTCGCTGTAGCGGTCCATGTCCTCGGGCGCGTCGCTGCCGCCGTGGCCGCGCTGGTCCCAGACGATCACCGGCCGGTCGACGCTCAAGGCATCAATGTTGGGGTCCCACATGCCCCCGGTGGCGCCGAAACCGTGCGTGAGCAACAGCGGCACACCCGGCGCCTGGGGATTGTGCACCCGGAAGACCAGCGTGACCCCGTCCGGTCGCTGCAGGCGCTTCACGCCAGCACCTCGGACCCGCACTGGATGGCCGGGTAGCGGGCGTCGGGACGGCGAGCGACCAGCGCTGCGCCGAGCCGGTTCGGGCAGCGATGATGCCCTTTACCTTTGTCGTGCCAGGCCCAGAGTCGACGGGTCACGTGGTGCAACGGATACTCCTTCGTCATACCGATCGCTCCATGCGGCTGATGGGTTACCGCCGTCACCAGTCGTGCCGCCCGGTCGGCAAGCATTTTGGCGCAAGCGATTTCGAGGTCGCGGGGCCGAGTTCGGCCGGCTCCACCTTCCTGGTCGATGGTGACCGAATGGGCTTGCACGGCCTAGAACTGACCGATGGGGCGCCAATATCGCTCACGTTCACGGCAATAACGCAGCGCCATCGCCGCCACGGCGTCTCAAACTCGGGCTAAAATCCGTTCTTTTGGCACTTGACAGTTCGGTTCTGACAGACCATTCCGATACGGCCCCAGTCTTGTTCGAGGCCTGTTCTGCTCGGATGTAGCAAGCGCGGATCCTGCGAGAATATCGGGGTGAAGAGCAGATCATCGATGATCGGAAGCGCGTCATCGTCATCTGGGTCTGCGTAAGCGATGCCGCTGCCGCCGGACAGAGCCGTCATCCATATTCCGATGCTGGCTATCAGGATTGCCAGCGCCGTTCGAGCGAACCTTTGCAGCGTCATCGGTCGCCCTCTCTGCCGTCTGCCACGAATCCCTGGCTATACGTGAAGTTTACTCGCCAAGCACCTGTGAGCGTTCCGGCAAACAGGAACCGCTCGGCGACCAGCGCTGAGTGACGCGGGTCTCGCCAGACTGCCTCTTCTGAATCGCAAACCAGCTACAAACGCGCAACAACTCTGATTTCGTTAACCAGCAACGCCATAACGGAATGGGGCGGTGCTTAGCGTATCGGCTGTGATGCCGATTTCCGCGGTAGTTCGCCGTGCTGCGGTTCTGGCCGTGTGCCTCGTCGTACCGATGACCGCGCCGTCGGCAGGTGCCCAACCCGACGCCGAACCCCCTCCCGGTGCGGTGCCACCGTCCGACGGGTCGGTGCCTCCAGGCACACCGGCTAGGGTGAACACCCCTGACGGCTGGGTCCTGGCCCTCGGCGCGAAGGACGAGAAACACGTTCCGGTGGCGCCGCTGACCACCGCGCTGTCGTCCCGCGAATACCTCTCCAGCGGAATCTTTGGCGCTTCGCTCACCGGGCCGGAAGACCCCCGAGGCGTCCTGGAGGTCGGCTACGAGATCGGGTGCGGGGTCGACCAGAGCACCTCCAATGGCTTCGTCATCGCAAATGGCAGCGGAATCTCTCCCTCGCTCGCCGCCGAACTGCCGCTGGGTCCCGGCCAGCCGCCGATCGTCATTCCGCTGGCCAGCGGGCAGTATAACAACGTGGTCAGCGTGGGCCTCAAGCCCGGATTCGTCGTCATCGTGCCGGTGGTCCGCAAAGACTTCAAGGGGCCAAATCCGTGGATCATGATCAGCGACTTCCACATCAAGATCGACGGGTGCGTTGGCCAGTCGTTTATCCGTTCCTACGCGACCATGACCCGCATCACCGATGAGTCCGACGTGGTGCTGTCCTACGTCGGCTCCACCAAGGCCGTCTGACCGCGATTGCCGAAGGCGAGCTTCGACGGCACCCGCGGCGTTGGTGCTCGGCACGCTCTGTTGCGGATCTCGGCGAATGCCACCGCGACTGCCGCCGAAAACTCTTCCGCCAAGGCATGGACGGGGTACGTTCCTGGAATAAGCCTGATCGAGGGGGAATCGAGGGGGCAGGGTAATGAGCTTTTCGGTGTGGCCGCCCGAGGTCAATTCGGTGCTGCTGCTTGCTGGACCGGGATCGGAGCCGATGCTGGCGGCGGCGACGGCCTGGGACGGAATCGGCGGTGAATTGAGCTCAGCGGCGAACGCATTCGGTTCGATCACCTCGGACCTGGGGGCTCAGGCCTGGCAAGGCGCCGCGTCGGCCTCCATGACGGCGGCGGCAGCCCGGTACCTGGACTGGCTGGGAAAGGCAGCCGCTCAAGCCGAACAGTCAGCAGCTCAAGCCCGGGCGGCGGCCATCGCCTATGAAGCAGCACTGGCCGGCATCGTGCACCCTGAACTGATCAACGCCAACCGTGGCCAGTTGGTGTCGCTGGTGATCTCTAACCTGTTCGGTCAAAACGCACCGGCGATCGCGGCCGCCGAGGCTGCATACGAGCAGATGTGGGCTCAGGACGTCGCCGCGATGAGCGGATATCACAGCAGTGCCGCGACGACGGTCGCGCAGTTGGCCCCGTGGGAACAAGCGCTGCAAGATCTGCCTGGACTGCCAGGCGAATTCGCCAAAGCAATCGGAAACGGTTTCGCCTTGGTAGAACAGCAAATTCAGCAGACCCCCACGGCACTGGCCAGTGGATTCGCCCGGGTTTCCGACACCCTCATCACCGGCGTCTTCGGGGCGCCGGCTGATCCGCCTTTCGCGGCAACGCATTCGGGGAACTTCACCGGCGCCCCGTCGCTGGCGACCAGACTTGAAGAAGCCGCGCTGTGGCCGGTGAAACCCCTGCTCGCGTTGTCCGGCCTGGAAACTCAACTTGCGGTGCCCGGTAACCCACTGTTGGCGTTGTTCGCGAGCGACATCCCGCCGCTGTCGTGGTTCCTCGGTAACTCCCCGCCACCTTTTCTGAATTTGCTGCTGGGGGAGACGGTGCAATACACAACGTATAACGGGATGAGCGTCGTGCAGATCACGCCGGCTCATCCGACCGGTGAATACGTGGTCGCCATTCACGGTGGCGCGTTTATCTTTCCGCCCTCGTTCTTGCACTGGATCAATTACTCGGTGATGGCCCAGCAGACCGGCGCGACCGTTCAAGTCCCGATTTACCCGTTGCTGCAGGAAGGTGGTACCGCCGGTTCGGTCGTACCCACGATGGCCGGTTTCATCTCCACGCAAATCGCTCAACACCAGCCGTCCAACGTCAGCGTGATCGGCGACTCGGCGGGCGGCAACCTCGCACTGGCGGCTACCCAATACCTGGTGGCCCACGGCGACCCCGTGCCGGAGTCAATGGTTCTGGTGTCTCCGTGGCTCGACGTGGGAATGACCAATCCGAATATCGGGCTGGTCCAGGATCCGTTGCTTCCTGTCGGGCCCGCGCAACAGATCGGCAGGGTGTGGGCCGGCAATCTTGACGTGAACGACCCCATGGTGAGTCCGCTGAACGGCTCCCTGGGCGGACTGCCGCCGACGTATGTCTACTCGGGCAACCTGGACATCCTCGCGCCGGACGTGTTTGTCCTGCAACAAGCGGCCGTAACTCAAGGGGCCCCGGTCAGCTTCGTGCTGGCCAACGGTCAGATTCACGACTGGATTCTGCTTACTCCGGACGGTTTCCAATACTGGCCGCAGATCAACCGGCAACTCGGTATCGCCGCCTGATCGCGGGCGAAGCACCGCTCAGTCGCGCCGATGCAGGAAGCCATGCAGAATCGCCTGGACGAGTTCGTCGACGATCGCCTCCCGCGGGGGCGGCACGGACCCGAAGAAGGTCGCCTGCAGTGCGACCATGCCGACGATCATCGCCACCGTCGAGTGCGCCGGCAGGTCCGGCTGACTCGAGCGGATTCCGCGTAACCGCATGCCCTCGGCGCTGATCTGACCGAGCACCGCAATAGCCCGTCGCATGTCGGCGATGCCGGTGTCCTCGGTTTCCTCCTCGCCGAACGCCTCCGACGCCGCGAGCGTCAGCAGCAGACCCCGATGGTCCACGAGCATGTCGTAGAGCTGCTCGACGAAATGGCGGGCCAGTTCCTCTTCGTCGGTTTCCTCCGGGACGACCGACTGCCATGTCCGGCTGAATTCGTCGACGAAACGGGTGAAAGGAAGAACCAGTGCTTCCCGGAAAAGCCCGGCCTTCGAGCCGAAGTGCCGGAATAGCAGGTATTCGCTGACTCCGGCCGCCTGTGCGATTTCACGCGTCGTGGTGCTGCGGTAGTCCTGGCGGGCGAACAGCTCGCGCGCGGCATCGAGCAGGAGCCGGCGCGGCTCACCGCGAGGCCGACGGAGCGGCTGAACCGGCGCTTGGGCCGCGCGCCCGTTGCTGGACGAAAGTCGCTGGGACACCGTCATTTACTCCTGGGCACTCCGGTATTTCACGATCGTCGGCCTTGACCTTCGACTTAGAATAGTATCCACTATCACAAAGCCGGGTAGCCTGCCGGAAGGGCGTGTTGTGGGCGCGGTCATCATGCTCGGAACCCTGTTCGGGCTGATCGTCGTCATCTTCGGTCTGGTTATCTACATCGACCCGGAAGCGCGCCGCGGCGGGCGCTCACGATGAGTACCCAGTTGACGCCGTTGCTGACTGCGGCCGTCATCTTTGGCTGGGGTAGCGGCATCGTGTTCACCGCGGCGGGTGGGTATCTGAGCTTTCGCCGCCGTCGGCTACACCCACTGCTATTGCTGTGTGTCTCGGCGATCTCGTTTTCGTGGATCGAGGCGCCCTACGACTGGGCGATGTACGCGCAATTCCCGCCCGCCCTACCACGAGTGCCGTCGTGGTGGCCGTTGAACATGACGTGGGGTGGGCTCCCCTCGTCGGTGCCGGTCGGCTACATCGGCTACTTCGTGCTGCCCGCGGTGATCGGCGCGGCGCTCGGGCGACGGTTGAGCGCGCGGTTCGGCTGGTGTCGGCCGATCACGCTGCTGATCGTCGGACTCGTCGTCGGCTTCTGCTGGGCCTTCGTCTTCAACGCGTTCCTCGGGGCCCGGCTCGGCGTCTTCCATTACGGCTACGTGATTCCCGGCCTGGCAATCTTCGAGGGCGCCAAGCACCAGTACCCGGTCTACGACTCGCTGGCATTGGGGGTGCAGATGATGGTCTTCACCTATCTGCTGGGCCGCACCGATTCCCAGGGACGAAACGTCATCGAGATGTGGGCCGACAAGCGCTCGACGAGCCGGCTGCAGTCGGCAGTGCTGTCCGTCGTCGCCGTCGTTGTCATCGGGAACCTACTGTACGGGGCGGTCTTTGCGCCCCACCTCGTCACCAAGCTGGGCGGGTGGGTGACCTCCGGGCCGACGGAGCAGCTATTCCCCGGCGTACCGAACCAACCCCGGCAGGGCGGATGAGTGCCCACCCAACAGGAGCTTTACTACGATCCGTTCGACTTCGACATCGATGACGATCCCTATCCGGTGTGGAAACGGATGCGGGCAGCGGCCCCACTGTATTTCAACGACAAGTACAACTTCTATGCGTTGAGTCGCTACGACGACGTGGCAGCCGCACTGCATGATTGGCAGACGTATCGGTCGGGACGGGGCACCACGGCCGACATCTTGTTCAGCGGCATCGAAGTTCCGCCGGGAATCCTGCTGTTCGAGGATCCGCCGCTGCATGATCTGCACCGGCGCTTGTTGTCGCGGGTTTTCACCCCTCGGCGGATGCTGGCCGTCGACCGACTGGTGCGTGAATTTTGTTGTCGCGCACTGGATTCGCTTCGCGATTCGGACGGGTTCGACTTCGTCGCCGATCTGGGGGCGATCATGCCGATGCGCACCATCGGCTACCTGCTGGGCATCCCCGAGCAGGCGCAACAGCTAATCCGTGACCGCAACGACCAGAACCTCGCGCTCGGACCGCGACGGGAGGGGGTCAGCCCGACGATCTTCGAGGATTCGATGGCGATGTTCGCCGAGTACATCGAGTGGCGGGCGACGCATCCCTCCGACGACCTGGCGACAGATCTGCTCAACGCCGAAGTCGACGAATCAGACGGATCCCGGCGGCGCCTGGAACGCAACGAAGTTTTGGCCTACACCGCGATGATCGTCGGTGCCGGCAACGAAACCACCGCGCGGCTGATCGGTTTCATGGGCCAACTGCTCGGCGAGCATCCCGACCAACGACACGAACTCGTCGCGGATCCGCACCTGATCGGCTCGGCGGTCGAGGAGACCCTGCGCTACGAGCCGCCGTCGCCGGTGCAGGCGCGCTACGTCGCTCGCGACGTCGAGTTGTACGGGCACACCGTGACCGAGGGCTCCCACATGCTGCTGCTCAATGGTTCGGCGAATCGGGACGAGAAGAGATTCAGCGAGCCGGATCGCTACGACATCCACCGCAAAGGTGGCCATTTGAGCTTCGGGCAGGGACTGCATTTCTGCCTCGGCTCGGCCCTGGCGCGGCTCGAGGCCCGGGTCGCGTTCGAAGAGGTCCTCAAGCGATGGACCGACTGGGAGGTCGACTACGACAACGCCAGCAGGGCACGGACGTCCAGTGTGCGGGGCTGGGCGCGACTGCCCGTCAAGACAGTTCGGGCCAAGCCCTGATCAATGCGAAGCCGGTCAGCGGTGGCCGGGCGCGTTGGGGTTGCAGTCGATGCGATCAGGGATGTAGCAGTCCGGAATGATCCAGTCGCTGAGCGGATCCTTGGGATTGACGCGCACCGAACCTTTCGGCAGCTCAGGAGCTTTGCCCGGTTCGAGAGCGAAGGTATTGGAGAAGATGGCCGGCTGATCCCGGGCCAACCGGAGAAGCACCCCGCCCTGCCGGACACAGATAAGTCCAACGGCCGGTGGCTCTTTGGACGGGTCCGGCATCGCCTCCGAGCTCGGGTAGACGAGATTGCACAGATCCTGGGCGCTCAGAATGTGGTACGGGGGGTCGTCGGCCTGCGCCGGCGGAGCGACCAGCAGCCCCGCTCCGAGAACACCCATTCCTATTGCGCCTACGGCGAGTTCCCGAAACATGTCCACCACCTCGTGGTTGTGCGCGACTCAGCGGAATCATAGCGGTCGAAGGCGCGTGGCGGAACAACTTGCTTTTCTCGCCCCTGCACGCGATGCGGCGCAGCGCTATTCCTGCTGGACGCCGGTCAGCGTCCGAATCGTTTCCAGTTCGCCGTCCTGATAGGCCCGCCCGTCGGGCCGCAGCAGGTCGCTGAACCACACCTTCGGCGGCGTGCGGTACGGGTGATCCCACGAGTCCCACGGCAGGTACGTCTGGGTCTTTCCGGCGACCAGCCCCCAGTTGAACGCTCCGACGTTGTGCCGCTTGGCAATTGGCAGAATTCCCGCGACGGTGCTGCCCCGGCTGCGGGCCAGGTATTCGGTGCACACGACCGGACGCCCCAGTGGGGAAAGTTCGGCGATCCGGGCCTCGAAGTCGGCCGGCGCGCCATAGCTGTGGAAGGTGATCACGTCCGAGTTGTCCAGTTGGATGCCGCTGATCGTGCTGCGTTGCCCGGGGTCGGCCCAGTTTCCCTGCCAGACCCCACTGGTCAACGGCTGAGCAGGCTCGACTGCCCGCGCCCACCGGAACACCTGGGGCAGCAAGTCGGCGACCAGCGCCAGCTTGTCCTTGCGCTCCACCTTGCGATATACGCGCGCGGGATTGTCGGGTTCGTTCCACAGGTCCCAACCCAAAACCCGGTCGTCATTGCGGAATTGGCCCACGACTCCGGTGACATAGTCGTAAAGAACGCCGACGTAGCGCCGGTCACCGAGGTGTTCGGCACCGGGGCTTTGCACCCACCCGGAGTTGTGCACCCCGGGCCTGGGCGGGCGCTGACGGCCCGGCCTGGGGAACGGGTCCCAGCAGGAGTCGAACAAGACGAAAAGCGGCTTGATGCCATGGCGCGCGGCGATCGCGACGAACTGCGCGAGACGGCCTTGGAAGCCTTGGCGGTCCTGGGCCCACAGTAGGTCGTGGAGAAAGACCCGCACCGTGTTGAACCCGAGTGACCGCGCCGCGGCGAGCTCGCCGTCGATGCGCCGCGGGTCATAGCTGCCCGACTGGAACATCTCCAGCTGGTTGACGGCGTTCGACGTGATGTAGTTGGCGCCGACGAGCCAGCCCTGCGCTTGATACCAGCTGTTGGCACGCTCGGCCGGCCACCGGCCTGGTTCGGCACCGGCGCGCCCGGCCGTGGCCAGCGCCGTGCCCGCGGCCAGCAGCAGCGGCAGCTTCAACGCGGTCCGACGGTCCACGAAAAGACCATAATTTCGCCAGGTGATCCGTATGGTGTTGCTCGGCAACGTGTTTGGAGTTGCTTATCGATTCGAAACGTTTGAGGTTGGGAATCGTTACTTGCGTTGTGCGGCGGCGGTTACCGCGATGCCGACAGCCGGTCGCGAAATCCCGGGCCGGCCTCGGGGGTCACATTGCGCGCGGTGATCTCCTCGCCGCAGCGGACGCAGATCAGGCGAGGATCGACGAATTCGCCGCAGGTGTGGTGTCGCAGCATGATCGGCGGGCCGTCAGGGTGGGGCAAATGCTCGTCGCCCCACCGCATGAGCACGACGATCGCCGCGAAGAGCTCTCGGCCGGCCTCGGTGAGCCGGTACTCGTGTCGTTCGGGATCGCGGGAGTAGGGGACGCGGTCGAGAAGGCCGACGTCGACGAGCATCCGCAGCCGCGACGACAGGGTGGGGCGCGGGATGTTGAGGTTGCGGGCGAGCTGGCCGAAGCGCTGCACCCCGAAGAACGCCTCACGCAGGATGAGCAGCGTCCAGCGCTCACCGACCAGCTCCAGGGCCCGTCCGACAGACTCGCCCTCGAAGCGATGCGACAACTCGGCGGGGTGCATAGTTCAACGACTTTACCGGTTCAATTACTGAACCGACAGGAGTAAGTTGATTGAACCGCCGCCGTCACCGTCACCAGGAGCCGTTGATGAATCACCGCGACGCCGAGATCGAGAACCTTGCCGAGAAGATCGCCCTCGCGGCTCGCGAGCTTTCCGGGCAGATCGATCGCGATCGCCGACTCCCCGACGAACTCGTTACCAGCCTGAATGCGGCCGGACTGCTGCGCGCCACCATGCCCCGCGAGGTCGAGGCGTTGGAGCTGGCGCCGGAAACGGCGCTGCGGTGCGCCGAAGCGATTGCGCGCGGTGACGCCTCCGCGGGATGGTGCGTATCGATCGCCATCACCAGCGCCCTGCTGGTCGCCTACCTGCCGGCGTCCAGCCGCGAGGAGATGTTCGGCGGCGGGCGGGGTGTCGCGGCGGGGGTGTGGGCGCCGCGGGGCACGGCGCGCTCTGTCGACGGCGGTGTCGTGATGTCCGGGCGCTGGGCGTTCTGCAGCGGGATCAGCCACGCGGACATGATGTTCGCGGGTTGCTTTGTCGACGATCAGCGGGTGCCCTCCGTCGTCGCGTTGCCCAAAGCGGACCTGAAGGTCCTCGACACCTGGCACACCCTGGGCCTGCGCGGCACCGGCAGCCACGACAGCGTCGCCGACGAGGTTTTCGTGCCCGCCGACCGGGTGTTCTCGGTGTTCGACGGACCTGCGCTGGATCGGCCGCTGTACCGCTTTCCGGTGTTCGGCTTCTTCGCGCTGTCGATCGGCGCGGCCGCATTGGGCAATGCGCGCGCCGCGATCGACGACCTCGTCGAACTGGCCGCCGGAAAGAAGGGCCTGGGCTCCACGCGCACACTGGCCGAACGCCCGGCGACCCAGGCTGCGGTGGCGACGGCCGAAGCGGCGCTGGATGCCGCGCGCGCGCTGTACTACCAGGCGATCGACGCCGCGTGGCAGGCCAGCCACGGCGCCGATGCGGTGCCGGTGGCGTTGCGCAACCGGCTCCGGCTGGCGGCCACGCATGCGGTGCGGATTTCGGCCGACGTGGTGCGCACCATGTACGACCTGGCGGGGGGCAGCGCCATTTACGACAGCTCGCCACTGCAGCGCCGGTTCCGGGACGCCTTCACCGCCACCGCCCACTTCCAGGTCAACGAGGCCTCCCGCGAGCTGTCCGGCCGGGTGCTGCTCGACCAGCCCAGCGACGTGGCGATGCTGTGAGCGGCATGGACGTCGAGGTCGCCGTGCCGTTTTGGCTTGACCGACCCGACCACGAAGCAATGGAGGTCGCGCTGGCGGCCTCCGACGCAGGCTTCGACGCCCTCTGGATCGGCGAGATGGCCCCATCGCCATGGGAGAAAGCCGCGACGTAGCCTACAACCTGGGCATGATTGACCAGGCCGGGTAATCGCCTGACCGGTGTTCAGCGGCTGGTTTCGTGGTCCCGCGCAGCAGAAATTCTGGTGAAGAAGTATTCTGTGGCATTGGAATACATGAAGCCATAGAACAACGCGAATAGTAATTCCTCCAGTGGGACTCCCGCGATGACCGCTCCCGAAAGGGCAGACAAGTTCCACACATGGAACAGGTAGTGCGGATATACCGCGCTGAACATCACGAAGCACATAAAATACAGTCCCGTGAATAGAAAGCCGGCCAGCATAATCCTCGGGATCCGCGCCGGCCAGCAGGCGCACGAGGCGGCGGCACCGGCGAACAGCGCGATGATCGTGATGTAGATCGGGTTCACATTCGTCGTGGTGATGAGAGTGACAAAGACCGGGATCGGGGAAACCAGGGCAAGAACTTGGAGGGAGCGTGCACATCGCGGCTGCGGCCCGATTTTCCGGCCGATCTTGCGGAGGCCTGTGTAGATGGCAGCAACCATTCCACCCGCTGCGAATGAGAACACAACACTTTCGATATCGATGCCTATTCTGTTGTTCAGATCAAACAGACTCGGCGGATTCCAGTAGCGGCGGTTCGGCGAGGCCGGTCAGTGCGGTGATCCCGCTGACCCGCAACATTGTCATGCGGCGCGTGGTATCCGCCGGGACCCAGAAACCAACCCAGATCAGCATCAGCCCTGCGCTGCCGATCAGATATGCGTGGGTCACCTTCCGACTCGCTTTCTGGCTGTACGGCCCATCCAGTTAGTCCCATTTAGTCCCAATACCGTTCAGTTAAGACTACATGGGTGTAGTTTGTAGGGTATGCCTCGTGCGGGTTGGCGCAAGCCTGAGTCGGATCGCCGGTTGTCAGATCTGGTATCGGTGGGGGTGTTGACGCGGGTGTTTCCTGCGGCGCTGGTGGATGAGGTGATCGCGGAGGCGGGCCGCACCCAGCAGCGGCATCGGTCGCTGCCTGCGCGGGTGATGGCGTATTTCGCGATCGCGATGGGCCTGTATGCGGAGGGCTCTTATGAGGATGTGCTGGCCCAGCTCACCGATGGTCTGGCGTGGGCGTCGGGGTGGCGTGAACGCTACCGGTTACCAGGTAAGTCGGCGATCTTTCAGGCCCGTGAGCGGCTGGGGTCAGCACCGCTGGCCAGCTTGTTTTCGCGGGTGGCCCGCCCGTTGGCCGGGCCAACCACGCCGGGAGCGTGGTTGGCCGGGCGGCGACTGGTCGCCATCGACGGAACCTGTCTGGATGTGGCCGACACAGCGGCCAATGATGAGTACTTCGGCCGGCCCGGTGCCAGCAAGGGTGAGAAGGCCGCCTTCCCGCAGGTTCGGGTCGTTGGGGTGGCCGAGTGTGCGACACACGCGGTCTTTGCCGTGCAGATCGGGGCCTACCGCGATTCGGAGTCCAAACTCGCCGAACAACTGCTGGGTACCCTGACCACGGGGATGTTGCTGCTGGCTGATCGCGGGTTCTTCTCGTATGCGTTGTGGCGCAAGGCCTCTGCGACCGGGGCCGATTTGTTGTGGCGGGTACGCACCGGTTGGCGTGCCCCGGAACCGGCCCATGTGCAAGACCTTCCCGACGGTTCCTGGCTGGCTCACCTGCGGGCCAGCGCCGATCGGGCCAGCACCCCGATGCTGGCCCGCGTCATCGACTACACCCTCGACGACGGACGCGACAACCCCACCGTCTACCGGCTTTTGACCACGCTGACCGACCCCGAGCAGGCGCCAGCGGTCGAGCTGGCTGCCGCATACGCCCAGCGCTGGGAGATCGAGAACACCTTCGACGAACTCAAAACCCACCAGCGTGGACCTCGCATCGTGCTGCGCTCCAAATCCCCCGACCTGGTCCAGCAAGAAATCTGGGGACACCTGTGCTGCCACTACGCCATCCGTACCTTGATGACCCAGGCCGCCGAACACGCCGGACATGACCCCGACCGCGTCAGTTTCACTGCCGCACTGAGCATCACGCGTCAATCCGTCGCCCAGCAGGGCGCTTTTCCCCCCGGACCACCCCGAAACGCCTGACCGGCACTGGCGCGCCTTCCTGCGCCGACTGCTCGACCGCCTCAACCCGGCCCGACGCCACCGCGCAGCACCCCGGGTGGTCAAACGCAAAATGTCCAAGTGGCACGTCAAACGCGCCGACTACGCCCACTGGCTCCAACCCGAGCATTCACCAAACATCACCATCCACCGTCTTAACTGAACGGTATTGCATTTAGTCCACATTTAGTCCCAAGCATGCGGTAGGCGCGGGTTTAGCTTCGGCTCTTCGGGTGAAGTCTCACGAGTGCCCGAGACGACCGAACTGACCATCCTTGATCCGCGCAGTGGCGCGACCGTGGGCCGAGTGCCGGTCGACAATGCCCTGGGGCACACCTTCCCGACGGCGTTGCGCGGGCCGGCGCCTGCCCGGCGCCAGCCGACGACGTCGACGTGGTGCCTCACGTCGGCTGCAGCGCCATCGCTCGAACGTGCGCAGACCGGCGCCAAGGCGATCATGGCGAACGGGGCCGGCTCAGCCGGCTTAGCCGACGGTCAAGTGCAACGGCAAACGGTAACCTCGATCGCCATGGGGGAGACGCCATGAGCGCGGGGCTGTTCGGCCTCCTGGACGACGTCGCGGCCCTGGCCCGGCTGGCCGCGGCCTCGGTCGACGACATCGGCAGCGCCGCCGGCCACGCGAGCGTCAAGGCCGCCGGAGTGGTCGTCGACGACACCGCGGTCACGCCGCAATACGTGCACGGGATCGCCGCCGAGCGAGAATTGCCGATCATCAAGCGCATTGCCATCGGATCGCTGCGCAATAAGCTGCTGATCATCCTGCCGGCCGCGATGCTGCTGAGTCAGTTCGTGCCGTGGCTACTGACCCCGATCCTGATGCTGGGTGCGACCTACCTCTGCTATGAAGGCGCCGAGAAGGTGTGGAGCAGCATCCGCGGTCATGATTCCGGGGCCGGCCCGGCCAGCGAGCAGGAGGTGGTGAGCGGCGCAGTCCGGACCGACCTGATCCTGTCGGCCGAGATCATGGTGATCGCCCTCAACGAGGTGGCCAGCCAGAGGTTCTTGCCGCGGCTCGTCATCCTCGTCGTTGTTGCCCTGATCATCACCGCAGTGGTGTATGGGGCCGTCGGCGCCATCGTCAAGATGGACGACGTGGGCCTGCGGCTTGCCGAAACCGGATCCCGGTTGGGCCGGCAGGTCGGCCGGGGCCTGGTCGCCGCGATGCCGAAACTGCTCTCAGCGCTCACGACGGTCGGGACGGTGGCCATGCTGTGGGTGGGCGGCCACATCCTGCTGGTCGGCAGCGACCGCGTCGGCTGGCACCCGCCGTACGCCTTGGTTCACCACGTCGAGGAGCAGGTGCGTCACGCTGCGGGGTCCATGGGCGCGGTGCTGGCCTGGCTGGTCGACACGGGGGCCTCGGCGGTCATCGGATTGGCCGTCGGAGCCATCGTCGTGCCATTGGTGCATGTGCTGCCGTTTCGGCGGGACGGTCGCGCCGCCGGTTAGATGAAGTCCGAGCCCCCGTCGACGTTCACCGTCGCGCCGGTGACATAGCCGTTGCGCCGCGACACCAGGTAAGCGGTGACGGACGCTACCTCCTCGGGAAGACCGGCGCGGCCCAGATCACATGGGTGGTGAAAATGCTTGTCAATCCACGTCATAACGTCGTGCGGATTGGTGGCGTCCAGGCCGTCGGCGGCCAGGAGATCGGTGAGCTGTTCGGTGAAGCTGGCCGTGACGATGGTCCCCGGGCACACGCAGTTCACCAGAATGCCGTCCTTGGCAAGGCTTTTCGACAAATTCTTGGTGACGCTGGTCAGCGCTGCCTTCGATGCGGTGTAGCCGACCAAACGCGGACTCTGCCGCTGAATGGAGTGCGCGGACAGGGTCACGATGCGGGCCCAGTCAGCGGCCCGCAGCAACGGCAAGGCCGCGCGAATCGACCGGACACCCGACATGGTGCCCAGCGTGAACGCGGCATCCCAGGCCGCATCGTCCATGTCTTCGAAATACCCGTCGCCCGGCCCGATGGTGTGGACCAGGCAATTCAGCTGCCCCCAGCGCTCCGAGACGGCGGCGAAGGCATCGGTGATGGCGGCGGCGTAGGCCATGTCCGCACTGAATCCGACGGCATCCGGGGCACCGGCCCGGCGCAGCCTGTCCACTGCCGCGTCGAGCGCCGCCCTGCCCCTGGCGATGACGGCCACACTGGCTCCTTCGGCGGCAAGGGTTTCCGCGATGGCCAAGCCCATGCCCTTGCTGCCTCCGGTGACGACAGCTTTCGATCCGGTGAAGCCGAGGTCCATCGCACCTTTTTAGCAGCCGGGTTAGCAGCCGGCTTAGCAGCCGGCGCCGGCCACTTCGGCGATGGTGTCCGGCGCCACGCCCAGACCGCGCAGGCAGAACCGGACGGTGCGTTTCCGAACGCCGCCGCGTTCACCATCACCCGACGCCCACTGCTGCTCGGTGCTGGCCCACACCACACCTTGGATGGATTGCGCCTCGTTCACCGGGTCGATGTCGTCGAACACGTTCTGTTGCAGGCCCAGGTGAAGCTGTTCGACCAGTGGCTCGAGCGTTTCGGCGTATGCGGGTGCGACGAGCTCGGGGGTGGTGAGCATGTGTGATTGGGCCTCCACGGCCAGGTGACGCAGGTCGGCCTTCACGGTCTCGTCGAAGGCCAGGTCCAGTCGCGCGTCGATCCAGGCGGCCACCGCCTCGACCGGGTTGGCGGCCTTGGCCATATGGGTTCGCAGCCGCGTCGCCTCGACCCGCGCCACCTCCAGGAAGACCGCCGCGACCAGTTGGTCTTTCGATTCGAAGTGCCGGTAGAAGGCACGGGTGCTCAGCTGCGCGCGGTCCAGGACGGTGGCGACGTTGAGCCCTCGTACCCCGTGCTCGCGCACCGACATTGAGGCGGCCACCAGGATGGCGCGTCGAATGCCGGGGTCCGGTGCAAGCTTGTGTCGGCGCCGCGTGAGCCGGCCGTTGAGGTTGGTGGGTTGGCGGGAATTCCGGTTACGCGGATCCGTCATAGATGCGTAGGTACCCACCGCACTGTCCGGGAACACCCGGACGGTGCCGCGTTACGGACAATAGGTGCGCATCGAGATCGCCACGTAATCTTCGGCGTTGCTGCTCAGCGCCGGATTGCTCGCCCGAAATGCCGCGACTATCTGGTCCACCGTCATGCCGCGACGGAAGTTCATGCAGACCAACTTGCCGTTGTAAACGGCGGCATCGGGATTGGCGAACGTGATGCCGCGGTCGTTGAGGGCTCTGATGTAGTCGCTGTCCTGCTCCGGGCTCGAGCCGATGGTCGTGGGAGCCGGCGCGGTGGTCGCCGTGGAGGCGGCCGTCGTCGCCGGCGGAGCCGCGGCCGGCTGCGTCTCCTGACGGGGAGATTTCTCGGCGGTCAGCGCCCAACCGCCGATCACGATGAGTGTCGCGACACCGAAACCGAGCAGCAGCAACGCCGCGGCGCGTCCCCACGTGGTGCCCCAGGACTGACCGGCCGGTTCGGATGTGGAGGCCCCATCGTCGTCGGGGATGTCCTGGCGCTCGTCGGGTTCGTCGTTGCGCGACCATGCCGTATGAACCGCGTCGGTGGGTGCCGAATTCGGCAGGGCGGCAGTCGCGCCGCCGAGTGCGGCGGTTTCCTCGGAAGCCGGGACCGGCTCTGGCATGAGGGCCATGGTAGCCACCCGAGTGAATCGCCGGCGGTCTTATGTCAGGTGGCGATTTCGCCACCGCGCCCAGCGTCCGGTCGGCGACTGGATCGCGGCCAGCACCGAGCTCATCGACGACGCCACCGACTTCGCGCGCGCAGCAGGCTCGGCTACCGGCGGACCGTCGCCTTCCCACCACGTCGGCTGCAACAGCGCGGTGGTCACCGGGATGGCCTGTTCGACGCTGTCGCGTCCCCACTCGCAGGCGCGGTCGATGGCGGCGACGGAGGGCGCCAGGTTGATCGGCGACAGCGTCGGCTGGAACTTGACGAGATGATCGATGTACGGCAGATTGCGCACCATCTGCAACTGGACGGCCTGGGTGATCGGGGCTAACCACATGTGCCGCGAATCCCATTGCGGATGAAAGCAATCGAAGGCCAGATAGCACGCGTTGCGGGTGCCGAGCTTGCCGTCGCGCACCCGCTTCCACGCCAGTTCGACGGGCACATTGCTGGCCGCGCCGCCGTCGACGATCGCCGCGATGTCCTTTTCGGCGCACAGCTCGTCGAGGATTCCGACCATGCGAGGGTCGCGCGTTTCGTGGTGCAGCACACCGGGGATGGCCGACGAGAACGACGCCGCGTCGACGACGTCGAAGTCCCGGTCCGGGTCGTCGCCGCTGATCACGATGGGCTTGACCACCCGCAAGTCGATGAAGGCCGACACCTGCCACATCCGGGCCGCTACCAGCGGTCCGATACCGATCGGGCGGAACGGTAGCGACCGCAACTGCAGCGCCGCCAGTTCCGGACGGCGAAACCTTGACGGCAGCGCCGCATACGGCTGCCGTCGCACCCCGGCGACCACGATGTCGAACGGAATGGCCAAGTCCGACATCCGCATTCGCACGCCGTCTTCCCGGCTGAGCAGGGCCAGCGCGAACTGGTCGAAGCGCAGCGCGAAGACGCCGGCCAGGCCATGACGGCGGCGCAGCCGCTCGGGTCCGAGGATGGCCCGGTACGACACCGATTTGGCCCATTCCATGTACTCGTCGATCGGCACCGGTAGGGATCGGGCGACCAGGCTGCCGATGATCGAGCCGAACGACGAACCGATCATGTAGTCGGGCAGTTGGCCGGCCTCCAGCAGCCGCTGCAGGCCGCCGATGTAGACGAAGCCCGCCCCGCCGCCGCCGCCGAGAATCGTGACGAGCTTCTTGTAGCCGACCTCAGAATCTAGCTCGGCGGCCGAGAAGTCGTTGCCGTGGCGCTCGATCAGCACTCGTCGCTGGTCGTCCTGGTCGGCCGCCAGGCCGTGCAGCGCATCGCGTGCCGCCTTCAGGGCAGTGACCGGGTCGGCCTCTTCGCGCAGCGGTCCGTACAGCGCGTCGGTAACCCTAGAGCGCCACGGTGCCACTTCGGCGCCGACCGAGACGTCGCCACGGCCACGGTTGCCGCCCGGGCCCGCGGCACCCGGCTCGAAGTCGGCGAGCCTGGCGAAATTGAGGATGTAGCGCAACGTGCGCAGCTCCTCGTCGCTCAACACGTCCGGGTTGGCCAGGTGCTGCCGGATCAGCCGGTTCTCCATCTTCTGCAGCAGCAGGGCCGGCTCTGCCGAGGGCAGGTCGACGGTGTCGGGTGCCGCCTCGACTGCCTCGCCGTCGAAGGCGTCGTGTTCGAACTCCTCGATGAAGTCGAACTCGGCGTCGCGGCGGCCGAAGCGGCCGCGCACGGCGTCGGCGAACGGAATCTCCATGGGCACCAATCTTGTCGGCTAGCGTGCGGGAACGGAAACCGTGGGTAGCGCCGAGCTGCCCGGCCAGCAACCTTGTATCAGCCGAAAGGATGTTCGTGGACCTGACCTTAGTATCGACCTGGCCTGCCGGGCCGCTCACCAAGCCACGCTGGCCCGCTCAGAGGGGACCTTCATATGGACGGGACGAAAGTTCTTCACCCGGCCTGCCGAACTCGAAAAGCTCTGAGAAGACATCGGATTGGTCGAACACGACACCCTGCGTGTCGTGATGGAGCCGACCCGCAACGCGTGGGTTCCAATCGGCTCGTGGTTCCGTCGGCGCGGCGCCTGGATCTCGATGGTGCCGACCACCCAGTGCGCAGCCTGCGCGCCTACTACTCCAAGCTCACCAAAACGGTACGTCATCGATGCATTTGGTCTCGATCACCCGCGAGGAGCGCACCACTGGTCGTTGATAGGTGCTGATTATTGTTTGATCTGTTTTTTGTGTTTGGTATTGATAGTCGGCTGCGAGACAATCACTCCGGCCCGAGTGCAGTTCCGAATGGAAACTATCAACGGTGTGGAACCTGTGTAAATCGAACGAGCTGTTAATTGTAGCGTACTGGCCGATTACCCAGCCGGGCGGTACATCTTTTTCACGTTACCGGAGACAACGCTAGACATTTTGCCTTTTCGCCTTTTAGTTACCGTCAGCACAATGGTGGAGCATGTTCGTTGAGTTTTCATGTTCGCCGCCGGAGGTTAATTCGCGCGGATG
>NZ_MWQA01000001.1:4840024-5016097 GCF_002086915.1 Mycobacterium persicum
AACGGCGGCACCGGCGGCAACGGCGGAGCCGCCGGACTGTTCGGCAACGGCGGCACCGGCGGAACCGGCGGAGCCGGCGCCAATGGTGGCAACGGTGGCCACGGCGGACTCCTGGTCGGCGACGGCGGCAACGGCGGAACCGGTGGAACCGCGACCGTAGCCGAGGGCAACGGCGGCAACGGAGGTGGCGGCGGGGCCGCCGGACTCATCGGCAACGGCGGCAATGGTGGAGTAGGCGGAGTTGGCGGTGGCGGCGGCAATGGCGGCAACGGCGGAGCTGCCGGACTCATCGGCAACGGTGGCAACGGCGGCCAAGGCGGAAACTCCTTACCCGGTAGCGGCATGCCAGGCGGCACCGGGGGCAACGGCGGAGTAGGCGGAGTGTTAATTGGCAACGGCGGCAACGGGGGAGCCGGCGGTGTGGGCAGATCAGGCGGTGGTGGGTACGGCGGCAACGGCGGAGCCGCCGGACTTATTGGCAACGGCGGCAACGGCGGAGCAGGCGGAAATTCCCTAGACGGCAGCGGCGGCTCATCCGGCTGGGGTGGCGCGGGCGGTAACGGTGGCAACAGTCGAGGGTTGTTTGGCCACGGCGGCAGCGGCGGAGCAGGCGGCAACGCCGGCAGCAGCGGTCAAGGCGGTAACGGTGGCAACGGCGGCGAGGCCGCACTCTTCGGCAACGGCGGCGACGGCGGGGCAGGCGGAACCGCGTACGGCAGCGGAAGTAGAGGCGGCACCGGCGGTAATGGGGGAGCGGCCAAACTCTTCGGCGACGGCGGCAACGGTGGGGCCGGCGGCGGCACGGCCTTGGTGGCCGGTAACGGTGGCAACGGCGGTAACGCTGGACTCTTATATGGCAACGGCGGCAACGGCGGAGCAGGCGGAGCCAGCATGCCCGGCGGGGATGGTGGTGCGGGCGGTAACGGTGGAGAAGCCGGAACATTCGGCAACGGGGGCAATGGTGGAGCTGGTGGCGGTTCTAGTAATGGCGGGATAGGTGGTAACGGTGGGACTGGTGGCGCCGCAAGATGGTTCGGTGATGGTGGTGCCGGCGGGGCCGGCGGGCAAAGTGGGCCCGGGGACGGCGGGACCGGCGGGACCGGTGGTGCCGGCGGGCGACTGTACGGCAACTCCGGATCGGAGGGGCTGAGTTACAGAAGGTGAGTTAAACGATTTGGCCAGCGCACGTTATCAGCGCTCGAGCCGACGTCCCCATCGACGGGAATTCGCGGTGCCGGGCCAGGGTGTCGCTGATGGAGCGCAGCTGATGGAGCGCATGCGTCGCATCGACCCGCATTCGCCGCAGCCGCACCTCGCAACCCACAACTCGCAACGACGAGGGCTCCTAGCGCCCTTCAACCACATCGCTGCCGCGCGTCGCACACACAACTTCGCAGGTCAAACGTCTACCTCAGAGATAATCTGAAGACGGAAAAGTCAACCCCTCTGATCCCGAGTTGCCGTATAGCAGCCCGCCGATACCGCCGGTGCCCCCCCAGCCACCACCTTGGCCGCCCTCCCCGCCGGCACCACCATCGCCGACCCATCCTGCGGCGCCGCCATCACCACCACCACCGGCAATCGCGCCATTACTGGCAGAGCCACCAGCCCCACCATTGCCGCCGTTGCCGAACGTTCCGGCTTGGCCACCGTTACCGCCTTGACCAGCGAGACCTGCGCTACCGGCGCTTGCCCCGCCGGTGCCGCCGTTGCCGCCGTTGCCAACCAACACTCCACCCTTACCGCCGGCACCACCGTTACCGGCAGCTTGGGACGCGGCTCCACCTGCTCCGCCGTTGCCGCCGTGGCCGAAGAGTCCGGCTGCTCCGCCGTTACCACCGCCACCGCCGTCGCCGCCGCTGTTACTGCCCGCGATTCCGCCTGCTGCGCCATTGCCGCCGTTGCCAACCAATAGTCCGCCTTGGCCGCCGTTGCCGCCGGTACCGCCGACAGCATCGGCAACGCCGCCACCGCCTGCTCCGCCGTCGCCGCCGTTGCCGATGAGTCCGGCTGCTCCGCCGTTGCCGCCTGCGCCGCCAGGACCACCCGTTCCGCCCACACCACCGGCACCGCCGTTGCCGCCATCGCCAATCAACAGGCCGCCCAGGCCTCCGTTGCCGCCGGTACCGCCGACTGGGCCGGTTGCGCCGTTGCCGCCGTTGCCGCCGTTGCCGATGAGTCCGGCGGCTCCGCCGTTGCCGCCGATGCCGCCGCTACCGCCGGCTATGGGCCCGGCTCCGCCGGTTCCGCCATTGCCGCCGTCGCCAATCAATAGGCCGCCATGGCCACCTTGGCCGCCTTGGCCGCCTAGCGCCTGGTTGGGTTTGGTGCCGCCAATGGCCGCGGCTCCGCCGGTTCCGCCGGTGCCGCCGTTGCCGAACAGTCCGGCGGCTCCGCCGTTGCCGCCGGTGCCGCCGTTGCCGCCGGTGATGGTGGCGGTTCCGCCGGCTCCGCCGGTGCCGCCGTTGCCGATCAGTAGTCCGCCTTGGCCGCCGTTACCGCCGTTGGCGCCGGTTCCGCCGGCTCCGCCGGTGCCGCCGTGGCCGAACAGTCCGGCGGCTCCGCCGTTGCCGCCGTTGTGGCCGGCGGCGCCTGATCCGCCGTTGCCGCCGTTGCCCCACAGCCATCCACCGTTGCCGCCGTTTTGTCCGGTGCCGTTGATCCCGTTAGCGCCGTTGCCGATCATCGGGCGTCCGATGAGCCATTCGCTGTCGGCGTTGGCTGTTTGGATCGCGTTGTGCGCGGCGCTTTCGGTCTCGGTGATCCAGTACTTTTCCGTGCTGCCGTTGAGCAGGTCGACGAATTGTTGGTGCAGCCATTGGTAGTCGCGGCTGAGTGCCTGCCAGGTGTGGCCCTGGCGTGTCAGCAGGGCGGACATGGCTGCCGATATCTCGTCGGCACCGGCGGGCAGCAGCCCGGTGGTGGGGAGGGCCGCGGCGGCGCTTGCTTCGCCAAATACCGATCCGATGCCCGCCAAATCCGTGGCGGCGCATTGCAATGCCTGCGGCGCGATGGTCACATATGACACAGCTCATCCTCCTGAGGTCTACCAATATCGTGGTGGGGCACCGGATACCGCTGGCCTGTTATCCGATCCCAGTTCGTGGGATCACGCTGGGCGGGGTGGCCAGTGGGGGCGCCGCCGCATGCCATGAGCCCGATCCCGCGTCGTAATACATCCGCGCGAATTAACCTCCGGCGGCGAACATGAAAACTCAACGAACATGCTCCACCATTGTGCTGACGGTAACTAAAAGGCGAAAAGGCAAAATGTCTAGCGTTGTCTCCGGTAACGTGAAAAAGATGTACCGCCCGGCTGGGTAATCGGCCAGTACGCTACAATTAACAGCTCGTTCGATTTACACAGGTTCCACACCGTTGATAGTTTCCATTCGGAACTGCACTCGGGCCGGAGTGATTGTCTCGCAGCCGACTATCAATACCAAACACAAAAAACAGATCAAACAATAATCAGCACCTATCAACGACCAGTGGTGCGCTCCTCGCGGGTGATCGAGACCAAATGCATCGATGACGTACCGTTTTGGTGACTGGCGGGTTACGAGCACCCGGTCATTGTGGCCACCGATGTCAACGCCAATGCTTCGGATGTGGGCAACCTGATCGCGATGACCGAGCAAACCACCGCCAACACCGGACAAGCCCTGGCGAGTTGCTGGCCGATGCCGGCTACTGCTCGACGGGCAACCTCGACGCCGCCACCGACTACACCGCTACCCACGGCACCGAGTTCGATATCGCCACCGGACGCCACCGCCGAGGCGGCCCCCACCGGTGGCTCCACGTGGACGTATCCCTAACAATGCCACCGAAAAACAGCGCATGGCTCGCAAGCTGACGACCACCAAGGGCCGCACCATTTGTGCACGCCCGCAAAGCGATCGTCGAACCCTTTTTCGGCCAAGTGCACACCCTGCAAAACGCCAAAAAGCTGCTGCTTCGCGAGTCGGATCAGGTCCGCGGCGAATGGCTACTACTGGCAACCTGGCACAACCTGCGCAAACTTCACGGTCACGTCGGCGCCACCGGACTGACCGCCCTGACAATCAGCTGACCCGCCCGTCGTTTCTCCGGAGTTTGACGCACGAGTCTGCGTCCAGTGCGCCCAGCCCGCACCCAGCGCACTGCGGACCGCAACCGTTACTTACCCACGCCCCTAGGTCCTTCTGCTGGTGGTGTGGTTCAGCAGGTTACGGGTACGAGCTCAGGTGCCGCAGAAGGTGCGATAGACGCCGAAATCCCGCGGCGCGGCACTGGCGTAACGCTGCAGGCCCGGCCGTTCGGCATACGGGTGCGTGACGGCGTCAAGAAGCCGTTCGACCGGACCGAGATCGCCGTCGGTCGCCGCTGCCAGAGCCTCCTCGACGAGGTGATTGCGGGGGATGTAGATCGGGTTGACCCGGTCCATCAGCTCGGCGTCCGGTCCCCCGGCCTGCCACCGCGACAGCCAGCCGTCGAACCTGGCGCCGTCGACGAACATTCCGCGCACCGGCTCGGCGTCGCCGCGGGCCGCTTTGGCGAGGTGACGGAAGAACGAGGTGTAGTCGACGCGGCTCTCCTGCAGCATCGGTAGTAACTCGTCGACCAGCGGGGCGGGCGTGCTCAAACCCAGCTTGGCTTGCATACCCGACGACCACACCGCGTCATAGCGGTCGCGGAACACCCCGAACGCCCGCTCGGCGAGCGCGATGGCCTCCTGGGTGTCCTCGGCGAGCAGCGGAAGCAGCGCCTCGGCGAAGCGGGCGAGGTTCCAGCCGGCGATGACCGGCTGATTGCCGTAGGCATAGCGGCCCCAGTGGTCGATCGAACTGAACACCGTTTCGGGGTCGTAGGCCTCCATGAACGCGCACGGCCCGTAGTCGATGGTTTCGCCGGAGATGGTCATGTTGTCGGTGTTCATCACCCCGTGAACGAACCCGACGAGCATCCACTGGGCGATCAGCGACGCCTGCGCCGTGACCACCGCTTCGAATAGGGCCAGGTAGGGGCGTTCGGCCTCGGCGGCGCCGGGGTGATGGCGGGCGATCGCATGGTCGGCCAGGCGTCGCAGCAGTTCCAGGTCGCCGGTGAAGGCCGCGTACTGGAAGCTGCCGACGCGCAGGTGGCTGCTGGCGACCCTGACCAGCAGGGCGCCGGGTAGCACGGTCTCGCGCTGCACCGGGCGACCGGTACCTACGACGGCAAGGGAGCGCGTCGTCGGGATGCCCAGGGCGTGCATCGACTCGCTGACGACATATTCGCGCAGCATCGGGCCGACGACCGCCCAGCCGTCGCCACTGCGCGCGAACGGCGTGGGTCCGGAACCCTTCAGATGGATGTCGCGCAGCCGACCGTCGGCCGTGGCGAGCTCACCCAAGAGCAGCGCCCGCCCGTCGCCCAACCGCGGGACGTAGCCGCCGAACTGATGGCCGGCGTAGGCCTGGGCCACCGGGACCGCGCCGTCGGGCAGCCGGGTGCCGACCAGAAAGCGCACCCCGTCGGGGCTGCGCAGCCACCCGGCGTCGAGGTCAAGGTCACTGCTCAGCGGGTCGTTGAGCACGAGCAGCCGCGCGTCCGGCGGGGTAGCGGCTTGCCAGCGGACTGCCAGTTCCGGTAACGCGCGGAAGAACCGGTCCTGCAGCGCGATTGTCATATCCGGTGCAACGCTCACCTGATCCAGACTACGGAGCTGTGGCTTCGGGCCCGCCCGTTATGACGCGAGCGCTCGGTCGATCAGCGTCTCCGCTGCCGCGCGGGCCTGCTCCCATGTCGATGCGTCGTTGAGCGAGGTAGCCAGCGCGGCCGCACCTTCGTAGAGAACGGCGAGTTGACTGCCCAGTGAGTGTGGGTCGCCGGCGCCCGCCTCCCGGGCCAGTTCGGTGAGCCCATCGATGAAATTCTGTTTCGTTGCGCGGACTATGCTCTCAACTCCTGGCATCGCTCCCGCTGCCTCCACGGCGGCATTGTGAAAGGGACAGCCCCGCAGCGGTGCTGTCCCGGGACGGGGACTGTCGAACAACGCCAGTAGTCGGCTGCGCGGCGGCTGCTCTGCGGCTTTGCCGCTGACCCGCAGCGGATTGGCGGCGACGTCTCCAATGCTGCGCAGGTACTCTTCGACTACCGCTGTCTTGCTCGGAAAGTGTTGGTACAGAGTCCGTTTGGACACCGACGATTCGCTCGCCAGTCGTTCGACGCCGGTGGCGTTGATGCCCTCCCGGTAGAACAACTCGGCAGCCGTGTCCAGGATGCGCTGACGTGCGCCGCGGCCGCCCTTGCGCGCCGCGTGCTGCCCAGCCATGGATAGAAGTATACCGACCGGTTTACATCTCGCATCAAGCGGCGTAGCGTTGCGCGAAGCAAGGTACACCAGTCGGTTTACTAGGAGCGGAGATGAACGGACGATCGCCAGTGGTATTGGTTACCGGCGTTTCCGCGGGAATCGGCCTCGCCGTGGCGAACGCCTTCGCGGCGAAGGGCTTTGAGGTCTTCGGCACCAGCCGCGACCCGAGTAGCACGCAACCGATACCCGGGGTGGAATTGGTGCAGTTGGATGTCACCGACGCCGCGTCGGTCAGCGCGGCCGTCGCCTCGGTGATCCGGCGGGCCGGTCGCATCGACATCCTGGTCAATAATGCCGGCATAGGGATCATCGGCGCCGCGGAGGAGAGCTCGGTCGCCCAGGCGCGGCAGCTTTTCGACACCAACTTCTTCGGCCTGGTGCGGCTGACTCGTGAGGTGCTGCCACATCTGCGCGCGCAGGGCAGCGGCCGCATCATCAACATCGGCTCGGTGTTGGGTTTGTTGCCGGCGCCCTACGCCGCGCTCTACTCGGCGTCGAAGCATGCCGTTGAGGGCTACTCGGAGTCCCTGGACCATGAAACCCGGGAATTCGGTGTGCGGGTGTCGGTCGTCGAACCCGGTTTCACCAAGACCTCGTTCGGCGCCAATGCGGTCGATGCCGATTCGCTGATCGACGGTTACCTGACCGCTCGCGAGAACGCCCGACGCGTCATTGCCGAGGGAGTGCACCACGGGGATGATCCCGCGGTGGTGGCTCGGGTCGTGCTCAAGGCCGCGACCAGCCGAAGGCCGAAAGTGCGCTACCCGGCCGGCAACCTGGCGCGCGGACTGTCGCTGCTGCGCAAGGTCGCCCCTGAAGCGCTGATGGACAAGGGAATTCGCAAAGCGAACAAGCTAACGTCGACACCGAGACCGGTCGCCGACCGGTTACCCAGCGGCGTGGGGTAGGTAAGGGCCCGAACATCGGTACTACGCTCGTCCGGTGCCGAACACGCGGTATGTCGACGTGCATGGAGCGTCGGGCACCCGGCAACTCCTGGCGATAATTGCCAGGCGGGCGCCGTGGATGCTGCGCGGCGCGAGCCGCGTCGCTTCGCCCCACCGGCCGAAGGTCATCGCGCATATGACGAGAGGAGCGAAGCATGCGGTTCGGTGTCTTGACGTTTGTTACCGACGAGGGCATCGGCCCGGCACAGCTGGGTGCGGCCCTGGAACAGCGCGGCTTCGAGTCGCTGTTTCTCGCCGAACACACCCATATCCCGGTCGACACGCGCAGCCCCTATCCGGCCGGTGGGCCCATTCCGCACAAGTACTACCGGACATTGGATCCGTTCGTGGCGTTGACGGCGGCGGCGGTTGCCACCGAGACGTTGGTTTTGGGTACCGGCATCGCGCTGGTTCCGGAGCGCGATCCGATTCTGACGGCCAAAGAGGTTGCCTCGCTGGACATGGTGTCGCAGGGCCGGTTTCGGTTCGGCGTCGGCGTGGGTTGGCTGCGCGAAGAAGTGGCCAACCACCGAGTCGATCCCGCGGTTCGCGGACGCGTGACCGACGAGCGGCTGCGCGCCATGATCGAGATTTGGACGCAGGAGCAAGCCGAATTCCACGGGAAATACGTCGATTTCGACCCGATCTACTGCTGGCCGAAGCCGGTGACCAAGCCCTACCCGCCGCTCTATATCGGCGGTGGGCCGGCGAATTTCACCCGGATCGCCGACCTGAACGCCGGCTGGATCGCGATCAGCCCGTCGCCGGAGCAACTGTCCCGCCCGCTCGAGCGACTGCGCGCCCTGGCCGGCGGCGACGTACCGGTTACCGTCTGCCACTGGGGCGACGCTACGCCACAAGATCTGCGAGGATACCAGCCGCTGGGGGTCGAGCGCGTCTTGCTGGACCTGCCCACCGAGCCGTACGACCAGACGCTTCGATACCTGGACAAGCTCGCGAGTGAACTCGGGCAGCTGGCGTGATCGGCGGTCCCGACCGCTGTCAGAGCCCGACGATGATGATGACGACGCCGGCCACGATGGCCACCGCCAGCGACAAGAACAGGAAGGTGACGAGGCCTTCCTTTGCCGCCGAGGCCTGGTGGCTGCCCGCCGCGATCGGCGCCAGTTTGCGGCCCGCCCCCCATGCTGCCGCCAGCAGCGTCGCCAACCAGTTGGCGTAGCCGGCGTAGACCAGGAGCACGACCGTGACGACCTGCCAGGGGTGGGGCAGGTCGAGGTGCGGCCACAGCAGGCCTACGAGCACCAGGAACATGCCGTTGAGGACGCCTTCGAGATGGCTGGACAGCGCCATCCGGGGATTCGTCAGCGCCGGCCCGGCGAATCCGGTGAGCAGACCAACCAAGAACAACACCAGCCCGAAGGTGAATAGCAGCGTCTGCATAGCAAAACTTTATCGACGCGTGGCCACCGGTAACAGGTTCGCCGGCAAGCGGCGGCTCGTTCCTATGGGCGCTGCGGCGGTTAGAGTCGGGCGTGGCTCTCCACCTGACCGCCGACCTTCAGGCGAACTATCAGCGCTTCATCGACCGGGTGCGCGCGACCCGAGAAGTCTGGGTGCTGCTCGGCCCCGATCTGCGCGGGGCGTGGGTGCACTCGAATGACTACGTGACCGAAGACGACGAGCCCGTCTGCGTACATCTGGTCTACTCCGCAGCGGCCTATGCGCGCCGGCACGCAACGGGGGAGTGGGCGGGTATGGAACCGGCTTCGTTGACCCTCGACGAGTTCATCGACGGACCGCTGCGGGGCATTCATGAGGGCGGTGACCTGTTGGGACCCGACTTCAACGCCGACCTCGCCGGTCTGGAGATCGAGCCGATCGAGATGGCGCGAGCCCTGCTCGGGGAGCTATAAGCGCGTCGACGTCCGCCGAGATTGCCGCTATGGCTGCGGTCGACGGCCTGACCACGACCATCACCGCAATCTCGCCGCGCGGAGGGCTACCTGAATCGCCCCAGCGCTCGACGCAGCACGCCGCCGGACGGGTCGGCCGGCGGCTGACGGGTGGCATACGGCCACGGCTGATTGCGCTCCGGCACCGACACCGCCCGTAGCTGCTTGAGCTGCATCCGCAGATGTTGGCGCAGCTCGCGCAGGTCAGGGTCGGTCCACCGGTTGTCGGCCTCGATCGGGTCTTTGGTCAGGTCGTAGAGCTCCCACTGGTCGTCGACCGGATCGGTGCGGTACGCCTCGCCGCCGATGCCGTTGCCGGCCAGGTGACGCACGCCCGGTTCGGTCCAGGTGGCCGGGTCGTCGAAGGTGCGCACCAGCTTCCACAGGTGCCCGGCGCCGCCGACGGCGTCGGAGTCGTCGACGCGAACGACGAGCCCCTCGAAGTTGGCGGCCACGTGCGCGGGCACCTTGATCCGCAGCGGCGCGGGCGGATTCACGGTTCGGCCCAGTTGCCGGGCAAACGCCGACGCGCCGGTGTCGCCTTCGAGCACGTTGTCACGCGTCATCACGTACACGGCCCGGGCCTGGTCGGCGGGTCCGCCGTCGACCACCGGCATCAGGTTGCGGCCGGGAAGGGGGTGCACTTCGGTGAACGACTCGGCGAGTTGTGCGGCCGCGACGTCGACGTCGACCCCCGCCGCGCCGAGCAGCGTGGGCACCAGGTCGACGTGCGATGTCGGCGCCGAAACGGTGCGCGCCGTGGTCGCGTTGGCGCCGATGCGGGCTATGACGAACGGCACCCGGGTGGCCTCGTCGTACAGGTTGAACCACTTCTGGTGCAGTCCGCCGTGAGCGCCCAGCAGGTCGCCGTGATCGGCGGTGCGCACCAGAACCGCATTGTCCGAGCCGCCCTCGGTGACCGCTCGGCGCACCCGGTCGATGGGTCCGTCGACCTCGGCGTGCAGCCGATAGTAGAGGTCGCGGTAGCGCTGCGCGTTGCGGCCATAGTTGCGTTTGACCACCCGCGCCGGACCGTAACCGGAGTAATAGGCTTCCCGGAACGCGATCTGGGCAGCCGGTTTTGCCCGTAGATCTTCGTCGGCGGTGGGTGGCCCGGGCACCGGCGGCGGGTCCAGCGGGGACGGCTTGAGCGGATTGCGTCGCACCCACGCCGGGAACAGCACGATGTCGTGCGGGTTGACGAAGCTAGCCACCAGCAGGAACGGGCGCAGCGCCGCGGCGTCACCGGCGCGCCGGCGCGCGTAGCGATCGTTGAGCCAGGCGACCACCCGATCGGCGATCAGCGGGTCGCGGCGCAGACCGCAGTCGGACATGCCGGCCCCGTGCGGTTCGGGACCCACCCAACCGGAGAAACCGTAGGGGCCCAGCGGGTCGGCGTCGAGGTAGCGCTGCACCGCGGCCGGGTCGACGACGCCGTCGTCGTCATTGGTGGCCAGGGATCCACCCGTCGCCGGGTCGTGCAGGTCGGCGTGCGAGATGTGCCACTTGCCGTCGTAGTGGGTGTCATAGCCGGCCGCGCGAAACCAGTTGCCCAGGGTCGGCACCTCGCCGGCGCGCAGCCAGCGCAGCCGCGAGTCGTCGAATCGTTTGCCGATGCCGTCGGTCTGGGTGACCCCGTGCAGGTCGGGGTAGTGACCGGTGAACATCGTGGGGCGGCTGGGCACGCAGGCCAGCGAGCCGGTGTAGTGCCGGGTGAAATTCACTCCGTGCTCGTCGAACCAGCGGCGCCCGGTCAGGGTGTGCTGTCGCCAGGCCAGGATGTCGGCCGACTCGTAGGGCGGTACCGCACGCTCCTCGTCGGTCATCACGATGACGATGTCGGGGCGATCAGACATGCGTGTTCTCCAATCGGTGTGCCAGCCCGGCCAGCATCGCCTCGGACTGCTTGGCCAGGACGCGCAGCGCCACCCACTCCGCCATCCGCGCCGGCTTGCCGTCGCCGACCTCGACCGTGCTGGTCAGGCTCACCACTGTGGCCGCGCCCGCCGGGCCGCTGGGCCGCAGCGTCCAGCAATTGGCGACCTTACGTAACCGCGGCGGCAGGCCCTCGATGTCGTATGCCAGCCTGGTGGGCGGCTCGAACTCGGTGATGCGTTCCACCAGCGCGTTGCCGCCCACCTGCACCCGGCGGGTGGTGCCCACCGGCCCGCCGGCCGGGCCGTGGTTCAACACACACGAATGGTCGACCCCGCCGGCCCACGAACTCAGGGCGCCGAAGTCGGCCAGGATGTCCCAAATCGCCTGCGGCTCGGCCGTTATGGTCCGGCTGCGACTGATGCCTGCCACTCCGCCATCCAACACCATCGCGGGCCCGGGTTTCATGCGGTTGCCGCAGACCTGGTTCGCGTGGGCTCAGGGAAGCAGGATGCGCAGCCGCTCCCAGCCGCGAACGGTGGAGGTTGGCGCGAGCTCGAGGCTGTCGTGGTCGATGTCCCATTCGGGCCACCGGTTGAGCAATTCGTCGAGGGCGACCCTGCCTTCCAGCCGTGCCAGGTTCGCGCCGAGGCAGTAGTGCACGCCTTTGCCGAACGTGAGGTGGGAGATGTTGTCGCGGTGGATGTCGAACGTGTCGGGATCCCGGTAACGCAGCGGGTCACGGTTGGCGGCGCCGAAGAGCAGCAGGATGGCGCTGTGGGCGGGCACCGTGGTGTCGTAGCACTCGAACTCGCGGAGGGTGTAGCGCGCGACATGGGGTCCGGTGGGTTCGTAGCGCAACGTCTCGTCGACCGCACGGGTCAACAGCGAACGGTCCCGGGCGACTTCGCGGCGCTGGTCGGGATGCTCGGCGAGCACCTTGGCCAGCCAGCCGATCAGTCGTCCGGTGGTTTCGTTGCCGGCGCCGGCGACCACCTGGGTGTAATGCAGCACCTCGTTGCGGGTGAGCTTTCTGGTGACGCCGTTTTCGGGCTCTTCAAACTCGACGTTGAGCAGCGCGGTCATCAGGTCGTCGGAGGGGTTCTTGGCGCGCCAGTCGACGTAGTCGGCGTAGATGCTTCCGTCCGCGATCTTGTCCGGATTGGCCACCTTCATCGGGGTACCGGGTTTGGTGCGCAGGTTGGCGTCGTTGGCGTCCCGCACGCTGATCTGGTCGCCTTCGGGGATGCCCAGCAGCATGCCGATGACGCGCATCGGCATCATCGAGGCGAGTTCGGCGATGATGTCGAAGCCGTCGGAGCCGACCAGCGGATCGAGGCAGCCGACGCAGTAGCGCCGGATCTGGTCTTCGATCGCGGCCATCCGGCGCGGGGTGAAGACCCGCGACATCACGCCGCGCAGCGTGGTGTGGACCGGCGGGTCCTCGAACATCATCACGCCGGGGGGCATGTCGAACCTGGACTGGATCAGTTCGAGGATGTCGCTTCGGCTGTTGGAGAACGTCTCCCAATCCGACAGCGCCTTCTCGACGTCGGCGTGGCGTGACAGTGCCCAGAAGTTGTAGCGCTCGTTGTAATAGATCGGCGCCTCGTCACGTAACCGGGCGTAGCTGGGGTAGGGGTCGGCGGCGATGTTGACGTCGTAGGGGTCGTAGTAGAGCTTGGTTCTCATGTGCCGGTCCTTTACTTGAGGCAGCTGCCGGCGTCGACGGGCAGCGCGACGCCGGTGATGTAGCGCGATTCGTCAGACGCCAGGAACACGACCGCGTTGCTGATGTCCTCGGCCGCCACCCACGGGATCGGCAGGATGTGGAAGGTCCGGCAGATCGGGGCGAAGTCGTCGAGGCCGGGATTTTCCAAGTCGGGGCGGAACAAGCGAAAAGTGTTGTCGTTGATCAGCATTGGCGTATTCACGGGTGTCGGGTGTATCGAGTTGACGCGGATGTTGCGCGGACCCAGCTCGACGGCGAAGGACCGGATCAGCCCTACGATCCCGTGTTTGGCCGCCACGTAGTGCCCGGTATGCGGATATGCCTTGAGCCCGGCGACCGAACTGGTCAAGACGATTGATGCGCCCGAATTCAAATGGGACACTGCGGCTTTCACTGACTTCCAGACGCCGCTGAGGTTGATGTCGATCATTTGCTGCCACAGTTCTTCATCCATGTGGTCCAGCCGGGCTCCCACGGTGCCGATGCCGGCGTTGGCGACGACGATGTCCAGCCGCCCAAGTTGCTCGACCGCGCCGTCGACGGCGGCCTTGAGGCGAGTCGTAGTCGCGGACGTCGACTTCGGCGGTGACGATCCGCCGGTCCAGAGCCTTGACGAGGTCGGCCGTCTCCGCGAGGTCTTCGGGTGTCGCGGGTGGTGCCGCCGAGTTCTCGATCGGTTGGCAGATGTCGACCGCGATGATGTCGGCGCCTTCCTGCGCGAGCCGCACCGCGTACTGCGGCCCTGGCCGCTGACAACGGCGACCTTGTCGGCGACCCGGCCGGCCATCGCTTCTCCTCGTTGAGTAACGTCGTTACACCCGGTACCGTAACGATGTTACTGAGCGAGGGCAAGGGTGGTGTTGGTGACCGGCGACCCGGAGCACCCGCACGACCGCAGCCTCGATCCCATCCTGGAAGTGGTCGTCGACATCCTGGAGACCGGAGGCTACGACGCCGTCCAGCTGCGGGAGGTGGCGCGGCGCGCGCGGACCTCACTGGCCACCATCTACAAGCGTTATCCAACCCGAGACGCGCTGATCCTGGCGGCGCTCGAGCGCTGGATGGACGAGAACCGCTACGCCAGTTTGACCACGCAGCAGCCCGGCCCGGACGAATCCATCTACGACGGCCTGATGCGCGTGTTCCGGACGATTTTCGAACCCTGGGAGCGTCACCCGGACATGCTGCGGGCCTATTACCGTGCGCGGTCCGCCCCAGGTGGTCAACGGCTGGTGAGCCGGGGTGTGGACGCCGTCGTGCCGGCCGCGATGGCTGTGCTCGGCGAGGCCGACCCCGACCTCGTCGCAGACCTGCCTCCCATCGTGTCCAACCTGGCCTACGGTCTGGTGGCGCGATTTACCGCCGGCGAAATCGCCATCACCGAAATCTTGTCGACCCTGGACCGCGCCCTGTTCCGGCTGACGGCGGGCCACGAACGTCGTGGTTCGCGCCGCTGAGGCGGGTCAGCCGGCCGGCTCATTTCGCGATGAGGTTACGGTTTAGGGAACCGCGCTACATACCCACGGAAATGATGATGACGACTGAACACGCAATGTACGACCAGGTCGACGGCGCCGCTACGGATCCAGATGACATCGGTTCACGCATCGATCCCGTTCTCGCCCGAAGCTGGCTGTTGGTCAACGGCGCGCACGCCGAGCGATTCCAGTCCGCGGCGCACTCTCGTGCCGACATCGTCGTCCTCGACATCGAGGATGCCGTGGCGCCCAAAGACAAGCCGACCGCCCGCGACAACGTGGTGCGCTGGCTGGGCGCCGGAAACGGCGACTGGGTTCGCATCAACGGCTTCGGCACCCCGTGGTGGGCCGACGACATAGCCGCGCTGGCCGGCACGTCGATCGGCGGCGTGATGCTGGCGATGGTGGAATCGGTGGACCATGTCACCGAGACCGCGCTGCGACTGCCGAACGTGCCGATCGTGGCGCTGGTGGAAACGGCCCGGGGCCTGGAGCGCATCACCGAGATCGCCGCGGCAAAAGGCACCTTCCGGCTGGCTTTCGGCATCGGCGATTTCCGCCGCGACACCGGTTTCGGCGAAGAACCGACCACCCTTGCCTACGCCCGGTCGCGGTTCACCATCGCCGCCAAGGCCGCCAACCTGCCCAGTGCCATCGACGGGCCGACCATCGGCACCAATCCGCTCAAGCTCATCGAGGCTACGGCCGTCTCCGTCGAATTCGGCATGACCGGCAAGATCTGCCTGTCGCCCGAACAATGCGCCGTGGTAAACGAAGGATTGTCCCCGTCGCAAGACGAAATCGGCTGGGCCAAAGAGTTTTTTGCCGAGTTCCAGCGCGACGGCGGAGAGATCCGCAACGGCTCCGACCTGCCGCGCATTGCGCGGGCCACCAAGATCCTCGACCTGGCCCGCGCCTACGGCATCGAAGTCTCGGAGTTCGAGGACGAGCGGGTTCACATGCCCGCCCCGACGGACACCTACCACTACTAGGCGGCGTGCCGAGCGAGCGCGATGCCGATGCGGACCTCGACGTCGCTGAGCGTGATCGGCGGTATCCGCGGTGGCGCCCCGGACCGGTATCGCCTGCCCGTCGGGGTAACGAATTCGGCTGTGTGCGTGTGGTTTTCGTCGTTCGTTGTCACCTGCCAGCCAGGGGCTTGCTTGGCGTAGTTGCAGCGCTCGCAGGAGCCGAGCCCGTTGTTCGCGGTGGTCGCACCGCCTTCGGCCCACGGCCGGGCATGGTCGCGGTGTCGGATCGGCGCGTCGCAGTAGGGCGTTCGGCACCGCTGATCCCGAAACTCGATGAAGGCGGCCAGCCCGCGAGGAAACAGCCGCGCGCGTGACTCCATAGCGACCAGCGCTCCGCTTTCCGGATGGGCGTACAGCCTGCGCAGCGTTGCCCTCGAGCGTGGATCAGCGACGGTGTCGGCGACCATCGCGCGGGCCACAGCCGCGGGGATGGGGCCATAGCCGCAGACATCCGCCGGTGCGCTGTCAGCGCCGAGCAACGTCTCGTCGGACAAGACCAGGTTGACCGCGATCGGTGTCGGGACCGTCGCGGCCCGGCCGGTGACCCGCTCGACCAGGGTGTCTGCCATGACCTGTCCGCGTGCGCGCCCGTCGCCGCAAGCAGCAGCTTCACGGTGCAGCGCCGCATATACCGACACGCCCTGGGCTACCGGGAGTAGCGCGGTCACATACGACATGGTGTCGGGCGCGGGTCGGATGGTGACCGTGCGTTCCTCGGGGGCCTTGGCCGCCCGGTCGACGACGGCATGCGGGTCCAGCCGGTAGGCGATCGCCTTGGCGGCCGCGGCCACCCGCGCATCGCCCAACCCGTCGAGGTTCGCCGGGTCGCCACACAACTCGGCGTCCAGCGTGCGCCGATCCGCCACGTCCAGACAGGCGCTTTCCCGCACGATCAGGGTGGCCCGCCATTCCGACAGGGCGCCGGACTCCAGCGCGGCGAGCGTGTGCGGCATCTCGTACACCAGAGCCTTCGCAAAGCCGAGGTGCCGCGCGCCGCGGGCCGGCGAGTCTCGTCGCGCCAGCGCGACCTCGTTGGCTACGCCACGTCCGCGCCGATCGGCGGGCACGCCGGCGGTAGCTTCGGCGGCCCGGCGTGCCGTGTCCAGGGCGGCGGCCGCTCGAGCCTGGCCCGCAGCGGCCGCTGATTTGACTCTCTCCAGCTCGGCGATGCGCTCGATCAAGGTCGCTTGGTCGGCGCGGGGGTCAATCGTCATTGATTCGAACATGTGTTCGATAGTAACACAGCACCCTGGGTGGCGTTCACCCCGAACGTGCTCGACGTCGAGACGCCGCAGCGGGTCTCAACCGGGAAGTTGCGGCGTAGCGTTGGTCCTGCTGACATCGGTGCTGATGACGCTCATCGGGAGGCTGATCATGAGGCCTGCACAAATGCTCGCGGTACCGCTGGTGGGCCTGGCTCTGCTGGCCTGCCCGGTGGCCCAAGCCGATCCGCTCAGTACCGAGGATTCCTACTACACCAAGTGGCTCTCCGAGAACGGGGTCAACTACCAGGGCCGGGTCTCGCTACCGACGATGATCGCCGAGGCCCACACCACCTGCGCGATGCTGGACCAGAGCCCCACCCCGCAGACGTACCAGTCGACGGTCAACAGACTCGTCGGCGGCCCCGGCAACTTCACCCAGCAGGAGGCGAGATCGACCGTGCTCGCTGCCGTCAACAGCTACTGCAGCCAGCACACCAATCTGCTCTATCACTGACGCCATGGTCGCCAAGCGCCAGATTCGAGTGACTCGGATCTACGAGGAGCCCGGTCCCGACGACGGCCAACGCATTCTGGTCGATGGCATCTGGCCGCGGGGAATCCGCAAAGATGACCCGCGAGTGGGTGTCTGGCGCAAGGACGTCGCCCCGTCGAAGGAACTGCGGCAGTGGTACCACCACCGGGTGGAGCGGTTCGACGAATTCGAGGCGCGTTACGAAGCGGAACTGACCGGCAGCCCAGCACTGGCCGAACTGCGGAAGCTCGCCGCGAGCGGGCCCATCACCCTGGTCACCGCCACCCGCGAAATCGACGGCAGTCACGCGGCTGTCCTGGCGAAGCTGCTCAAGAGTCGCTGACCGGCATGAGACGATCGTCAGATGCGGCTGGGCTTGCATGCGCTCGGCATCGGTTCCGGCGCCGACCGGACGGTGATTGACGCCGTCGCATCCGCGGCGGACAGCGCCGGTTTCGCCACCCTGTGGGCCGGTGAACACGTCGTGATGGTGGACCGGCCCGCGTCCCGGTATCCCTATTCCGACGACGGCGTCATAGCGGTTCCGGCCCAGGCGGATTGGCTGGACCCGATGATCACGCTGGCGTTCGCCGCCGCCGCCTCGTCGCGGATCGCCGTCGCGACCGGTGTGCTGCTGCTGCCCGAACACAACCCGGTCGTGGTCGCCAAGCAGGCAGCGAGCCTGGATCGGCTGAGCGGCGGACGACTGATCCTCGGCGTCGGTGTCGGATGGTCCAGGGAGGAGTTCGAAGCGCTCGGAGTGCCGTTCGAGCGCCGCGCGGCGCGCACCGCCGAATACGTCGCCGCGATGCGCACGCTGTGGCGCGACGATGTGGCGTCGTTCAGGGGAGACTTCGTCACGTTCGACTGCGTCCGGGTCAATCCCAAGCCGACTCGTGAGCGCCGCATCCCGATCGTGGTCGGGGGCAATAGCGATGCGGCGATGCGACGAGTCGCGGGGTGGGCGGACGGCTGGTACGGGTTCAACCTCGACGGCGTGGACGCGGTGCGCGAACGGGTCGGCAGGCTCGAGCAGCTGTGCGCCGAGTCGGGTCGCGACCGTGGCGAGCTGTCACTGGCCGTGGCGCTGCGCAATCCCCGGGTCGGCGATGTCGAGGCCCTGGCCGAACTGGGCGTCGACGAGCTGGTGCTGGCCGAGGCGCCGCCGGAGGATGCCGGCGCGGTAGCCGGCTGGGTTTCGGCGCTGGCCGGCAAATGGCTGTCCGCAACGGTTGCGGTAGGTAGGCTGACGGGTTGACATGACCGAAGCCGACGCGCTTTTCCCGCGCCAACTGACCGATCTCACCGACGAGGTCCGTAACGTTCCGCCGCCGCCGACGCCGGCGGTGCCCTCGCCGTATGCGTTCCGGCTGGCCGATCCGGATACCGACGCGGAGATGATCGCCGAGTGGATGAGCAGGCCGCATCTGGCCAGAGCGTGGGAACGCGTGTGGCCGGCGTCGCGATGGCAGCAGTATCTGCGGGCACAGCTCGACGGCAACTACTCGCGGCCGTTCGTCGGTAGCCTGGACGGCCAATATCACGGCTACCTCGAACTATACTGGGCTGCAAAGGATTTGATCTCGACTCTGTACGAGGCCGATCCCTATGATCTGGGGATCCACGCCGCCACCGCAGATCCGAATATCATCACCCTGGGTGTCGCCCAGCTGTTGCTTCCGCACTTCGTGGCCAGCGTGCTCAATGCCAAACCACGGTGTCGCCGAATCATTTTCGACCCGGACTATCGAAGCAAAGGGATACGGCATTTCTGCCAGAACGGTGGCTGCGTCTTCCTCGGCGAACACGAACTGGCAAATCGGCGGGTAGCGCTGTACGTGCTGCCGCGGACCCTTGACGACGTGCCCGCCCTTCGGAAGCAGTGACGGTCGACCGTCAGTAGTTGTATTGTGCCAGCGGCGTTTCGGCCGCTCTGGGCGATCCCGACGGTCCCGACGATCCCGTCAAGGACACCGCTGCCGGGACCATCTCGCTAGTGACCAGCCCGTGGCGGGTAGTCAGCTCGTCGACGATATCGAAGCTGCGGGCGATGGACTCCGGCGTGTCGACGATGATGGTGGTGACCGGCACCTTACGCGCGAGCTGGAAAAGCTTGTCCCCGTGCGGTTTATGATCGCCATGGAAACCCCAGACACCACGCAGGGCGGTCGCCCCCCGGGCCGTCTGCGACTGCATCAGCCGGTACACCAGCGCGCGGTGGATCGGCAGGCCCTCATGATGGGTCGCCTCGGCGGTGTGCACCATCAGCTTCTGCCACAGGTTTCGTCCCTGGTCGTCGGTAGGCGGCAGCTGTTGGGGGCGGGCCAACAGCTCGCCGTCGCGTTTGCACAGCCTTACCCGTTCGATGGTCAGCAGTGGGTTGGGCAGTAGGCCGGCGAGGTCGGTGGCGGCGGCCGACACCTGCGGAACCGAACCGATACCAATGATCATCAACGGAACATTGACGTTGCGGCCGAAGAAGCGCGCCCGGAAACGTTCACCGTATGCCGTCCCGTCGACACCGAGAAGCACTGTGGCACCAGCGAATCCGTGCCGATACAGTAGTTCGCAGACGGCGTAGCCGGCGGCGGTCCCACCGACCCGCACCTGACGGCCGACGTAGACGGTGAGCTTGGCGGCATCGCCGTTTCGGCTTTCCATCTCGCCCAGCGTCTCGGCGCCGCTGTGTCGGGTGACCAGTCGGGCGCGTTCCAGCGTCACCAATCCGCGGTCGGTCATCGCCGTCACCTCGCCGACCAGACCCCGGATCTTCGACGCGACGTCGACGGCGGCAATGGTGACCGGAGGATCCTCGGACAAGCTCAGCGTCCGGTCGCAGCGCAGCTCGTGTTTGGGCCCGAAACCCGTGGTACCGCGCATCAAAACGCTTGTTGCGACACCGTTCTCACCGAACAGATCCAGCATCGCGTCGGCCAGAAACCGTTTGGTGTCGACGGCGCGTTGCCGCTCGCCGAAGTAAGCCGTCAACTTCAGGCTTTGCTCACTCATATCTGCTCCGCGATCCATTGGCCCAGCAGCGCCGCCGCCAAGCCGAGTATGACGCTGACGGCGATATTGGCCAATGCCGCACGCAGCTGGCGGTCCTCGCTGAGTCGCTGGGTTTCCAGCATCCAGGTGGAGAACGTGGTGTAGGCGCCGACGAACGCCGTTCCCGCCAGCAGCGCAACATCTTTGGGCAACGTCAGGCCACCGAGGAACCCCAGCAGCGCGGCACCGCTGAGGTTCACCGCCAACGTGCCGTAGGGAAATGCTCGCGCCGTCCGGCGGGCGACGGCGCGATCGACCAGGAAACGCGACACCGACCCGAGCCCGCCGATGACCATGACGCCCAACCAGACGGCAACCGAGATCATCCGCGCACCCGCACCCGGCGCACCACGACCGTGGCCAGCTGCACCGCCAGCAAGCCGAGCACAATGCTGACGACGGTGTAGGCGAAAGCCAGCACCCAATGGCCGTGCTCGAGCATCCTGACCGTCTCGACCTGCATGGTCGAGAAAGTGGTGAGGCCACCGCACAATCCGGTGCCCAGCAGCGGGCGCCGATAACTCGACAACGGCAGCCGCTCCAGCAGCCGGGTGGTGAAGTAACCCACCAGGAAAGCGCCGACGATGTTGACGGTGAACGTCGGCCATGGCCACCGGGCCGGGTCGGGGGCGGCGAGGGTGGCCAACGCCGCACGCGCCAACGCGCCCAGTGCTCCGCCGGCGAAAATCGCGGCCAACTCCCGGTAGTCGTGGCGTGCCACTGGTCGAGTCCTTCCGGTGTGCCAAGGGTGCGCTTCGCAGCGTAAAGCCTGGCAGTCCGCGGGCAATGGCGCTATGGGCAGAATTGGTGCCATGGTGGCCCACCCGCGAGCCGGACAGCCGGCCCAGCCCGAAGACCTCGTCGATCTCCCGCACCTGGTGACGGCGTACTACTCGATCAAACCCGATCCCCACGACGTCGCGCAGCAGGTGGTGTTCGGCACCTCCGGGCACCGCGGCTCGGCACTTGACGGCGCCTTCAACGAGGCCCACATTCTGGCGATCACCCAGGCCATCGTGGAGTTCCGCGCGCAGCAGGGCACCACCGGTCCGCTGTTCATCGGCCGTGACACGCACGGACTTTCCGAACCGGCCTGGGTCTCAGCGCTGGAGGTGCTGGCCGCCAACGACGTGCTGGCGGTGGTGGACAGCCGCGACCGCTACACGCCGACACCGGCGATCAGCCACGCCATCCTGACCTACAACCGGGTTCGCACCACCGAATTGGCCGACGGCATTGTCGTGACGCCGTCGCACAACCCGCCGCCCGACGGCGGCTTCAAGTACAACCCACCGCACGGCGGTCCGGCCGACACCGCGGTGACCAATGCAATCGCCAAGCGCGCCAACGAGATTCTGCGTGACGGCGTCTCCGCGGTGCAACGGGTGCCGGTCGCGCGGGCGCTGCGCGGCGCCCGGCGCCACGACTACCTGGGCAACTATGTCGACGATCTGCCCAACGTGGTCGACGTCGCCGCGATCCGCGAGGCCGGAGTCCGCATCGGCGCCGACCCGCTCGGCGGGGCCAGCGTGGACTACTGGGCCGAGATCGCGCAGCGTCATAGCCTGGACTTGACCGTGGTCAACCCGCTTGTCGATGCGACGTGGCGGTTCATGACGCTGGACCACGACGGCAAGATCCGGATGGACTGCAGTTCCCCGGACGCGATGGCGGGGCTTCTCCGAACGATGTCCGCCAACCGGGGCCGCTACCAGATCGCCACCGGCAATGACGCCGACGCCGACCGGCACGGCATCATCACCCCCGACGAGGGGCTACTGAATCCGAACCACTACCTGGCCGTGGCGATCGACTATCTCTACACCCACCGACCGTCGTGGCCGGCGGGCATCGCCGTCGGCAAGACCGCGGTCAGCTCGTCGATCATCGACCGGGTGGTCGCCGGGCTCGGCCGTCGACTCGTCGAAGTGCCGGTCGGGTTCAAATGGTTCGTCGACGGCCTGATGGGCGGCACCATCGGGTTCGGTGGTGAGGAGTCGGCCGGGGCATCGTTTCTGCGCCGGGACGGCTCGGTGTGGACCACCGACAAGGACGGCATCATCATGGCTTTGCTGGCCGCCGAGATCCTGGCCGTCACCGGCGTGACGCCGTCGCAGCGGTACCAGGCGTTGACCTCCGAGTATGGTGCGCCGACGTACGCCCGGGTCGACGCGCCCGCCGATCGGGAGCAGAAAGCGCGCCTGGCCAAGCTGTCGGCCGACGAGGTCAGCGCCACCGAGCTGGCGGGCGAGCCGATCACCGCCAAGCTGACCGACGCTCCCGGCAACGGCGCGCCGCTGGGCGGCCTCAAGGTGACGACGGCCAATGCGTGGTTTGCCGCGCGACCGTCCGGCACCGAGGACGTCTACAAGATCTACGCGGAGTCGTTCGGTGGGCCCGAGCATCTGGCCGAGGTGCAGCAGACTGCGCGGGAGGTGGTCAATCAGGTCATCGGGTAGGTGTCGTGGCCTGGGACTTTGAACGGTTCCCGGCGGTGGTGTAGCTTCGATGGGCACGACATCTTGGGGCTATGGCGCAGCTGGTAGCGCACCACACTGGCAGTGTGGGGGTCAGGGGTTCGAGTCCCCTTAGCTCCACCGAGAAATAGCAGGTCAGAGAGTTTCGCTGATTTTCCCGTCAACATAGCGGTCAACATCAGGCGTATTCTGCCTGCATGGCGACACTTCGACTGCGCACCCGCAAGGACGGTAGCTCCTATACGTCGGTGCTGTTCCGAGCCAATGGCAAGCAGTCGTCGCTGTCGTTCGACGACCACGTCAGGGCAGTCCGGTTTCAGGAATTGGTCAATCAGGTGGGCCCGGCCAAGGCCCTCGAGGTCATGGCTGTCACCGAACGTCAGGGCTTGTCGCTGACGGTCGAAGAATGGATCGACCATCACATTGACCACCTGACCGGCGTCGAGCCTGGGACCTTGCGCCGCTATCGGTCGTATCTAGCCAACGACATCGCGCCCGTGTTGGGTGTCATTCCGCTGGCGGCGTTGTCCCGTGACGACATCGCGCTGTGGGTGAATGCGATGTCGGAGGAAGGCGCGTCCGGCAAGACAATTGCTAACAAGCAGCGGTTCTTATCCGGGGCGATGAATGCTGCCGTTGCGGGCGGGCACATCGCTATGAATCCATGTCGTGGACTGCGGCTGCCTCGATGGGAGCGGCGGGAGATGGTGTTCCTGACCGAATCCGAGTTCGCCGTCCTTCGGAATGCTGTGACCGAGTATTGGCGGCCTCTGGTCACTTTCCTCGTTGCGTCCGGGGTTCGGTGGAGCGAGGCAACGGCATTGCGACCTGACGACGTTGACCGGGTGCAAGGCACTGTGCGGATATCCCGGGCCTGGAAGGCCGACGACGAGGGCGTCAGACTTGGACCTCCGAAGTCGGCTAAATCCGTGCGCACAATCAACGTCGCCGACAATGCCCTCGCGACGCTGGACTACTCCGGCTCGTGGCTCTTCACTAATCGGGTCGGGGACTATGTGCGCGCACAGGGCTTCACGCGGCGGGTGTGGGCCCCGGCTGTCAAGCGTGCGGCGCTTGGCAAGACACCTCGGATTCACGACCTGCGGCACACCTGTGCCTCGTGGATGATCGCTGACAACGTGCCGCTGGCTGTCGTACAGCAACATCTGGGACACGAGTCGATCGAGACGACCGTAGGGACGTACGGACATTTGGACCGGCGGAGCGCGCAGGCAGCCGCCAGTGCCATAAGCGCTCGGTTGGAGATTGGGCGTGCGTCGACCACGTGACGTCGCCTGTGCGGAAAATTGGTTCGCGAGCGATGTCGCGTTAAGCGAATCCAGGGCTTAGCGTAGATGCATGGAACTGTCGGCATCGATTGCGCTCTTGGGCAATCGATGTCATTCGGTTCGTGCAAGGACAGCTTGTCTCGCAACAGGTTTCATAAAGACACGGGATCCATCTTGACTGGGCCGCTGACATATGATCTTGCCGAGGCCGCCGAGCGAATCGGCGGCGTGTCGGAGAAATGGTTGGCCGCTCAACTGCGGGCGGGCAAGCTACAGGGGCGAAAAGTCGGTAGGAAGTGGCGGATGACCCTCGGCGACATCGAATCGGCGGTGGAAATGTTTCGTGTTGTGCCGCAAGATGTTTCGGCAGAGCAGTATCAGCCAGGCGAGGTGAAGTCGTCAGGCCTGACCCAAACCAGTCGTCGTCGCTTCGCGTCGTAGAAGCCAGTCGACGCACCGGGGGCTGCGCATGTTTTGATTTCGACATCAGAAACCCCGCCTTGCGGGCTTTGAGGGGACTGTGTGACTCAGCCCGCGTCGGCGTTCTGACTAAGTCGTTAGTCGGACGAGATTCGCACACTGAAGCGACATTCCCGTGCAGCTGCGCCCTCTGGCACCATTATCATTGATTCCTAGCAGGAGTTTGCACGTCCAACCCCGCGTACTTTGCCCACGATCGAAAATGACCGCCAACACTTCGCGTCGTTCCGTCGGTCCACTTTGAATGAGCGGCGCTCGCAATTGCCTGTCCCACATCCCGCGGCGAGCAACGCGGATTAGCCTCGATCGCGGCGAGGCCCTCCCGGCCGCCGGGCACACCGGCTAGCAGCTGTTGTAGATGGCCGGGGTTTACTTGCCCATCTTGCACGACTTCGGCGACGGCAAGCCGACATTTGCGATCCACCGATACACTGACCGCCCCGAGGGCTACCAAGGTGCCAAGGGCTTCCCGGTCTTTCGCGTGGCTGGGCATCTCAATCTCAACTTCTACCGAGAGCCGTTTCAACAATTCAATCGCGCGCCGGGGAGCGATATAGGGAACTCCTGCCCTCACACGCAATGGCGTCCGTTGGCCGAGTAAGCGGAGAGTCGGAGTAGATAAGCCCTCATTGGTCGGGGAATACTCGGTTCCCTGACGAATTACAAGACCCGCATACTCAAACCAGAATAGAAATGCTCGTGCGTACGCTATCCAAGAACTAGAAGCAACATCGACGGCGGGGAACGCGTTTGGTAGCTCTCTCGCAAAGCTATCGAGAGTTACTACATCGTCATTACGCTCAGCTAACGTCCGCAGAGTTGAATATGCGCGGTGCCTTCTGAGTGAGTCGGCAACGAGTCTCCGCATTGCAGACTCTCGGTCGCTTGAAGCTAGTACTTGCTCGACGAGTTTGACTCGATTCGGTTCCTGCGCAGTCACGCCGAGCAGCCGAAGTTCGCGGGACAGGTTAAAGATTGCACGGTCGCTGGTGCCGAGCTCAGTCTCAAGTCGTTGAACACTGATGTCCCCGCCCGCCGCGACCACTAAGGGAAGCAGCCTAGCAACACTACGGGGTGTCTGCCGAAGAATGTACGAGTCCTGAACAGGTATCCGTCCGGTATTGAGAAAGTCGCGAAAGGTGTCCCAATAGGTGTCGAGGCGGTCACCAACTTGGACCAATAGCCGCCGATCGACCAATGACTGAACTGGATCCGGGCCGAATCGTTCAGTAACTTCGCGGGCCGAAATTGGAGCATATCTCGCCACGTGGCGAACAACCTCGTGTTCTGTCGGGTTGAGTTCCGCCAGGTCAGCCGAAAATAGACCAACAACGTTCAGCGATTCGGCCAGCAATTGTTCCTGTGTAGCACCCTCTCTTAGTTCTTTGAGTACATGGTCTGCAAGTTTTTTCAGTAGCCACGGTAGTCCCTGGCTGTACACGCGTAAGCGTGACCTCAAATCAGGCAATAGGCGCGTGAGCGCTTGATCAGCTAGACGCTTGAGCAGCACCGTCACTTCGCTGGGTCCAAATGTATCGATTACGACGACCGAACCTGCCGACCGGATATCATCACGTAATTTATAGGGGTGGTTTTCCGTCCAGCCCACCAAGTCGGTTTTCCAAGCAAACCCCACAATGAGAGGACCATCAATTTCCCGACAGCTAAGTGCCAGGTCCCTGAACGTACGGGTCAGTTCAGCATTGCTGAAAACGTTTTCGAATTGGTCGAAAAATATCAATAGTGGGCGATCGGTTTCTAGCCACTTAGCTTCGATCAGTGTAGCGACAGCACTGTCGAGACTGGCCCAGCTAGCGTTACTCGGCAATTCAAGTATCCCCGCAGCGTGCGCTTCGGTACCAGTCTTCCGCAGGACCTCTACCACGTACCTAGGTTGATCAGCCGTTCTTGTATCGAGAACGATCCCTACCCCGCTAACTCGCCTGACAAGGTCTTGCATTTTAAGGGCTAGACTTGACTTGCCCCAACCTGATTGCGCATTTAGGACGACGATGCTCCCAGTCTCGGCGGTCAAAAACCCGCGCAGACGATCCACCGCAATGCGCCGACCAACAAAATACTTCGGCGACGCTGGCAACTGATACTCAAAATCAGAGGTCGATCCTGCAACTTGCGCTAGAAGCACATTCTCTGTCTGAGGAGTGAGCGAACTCACCGGAGGTGGGCCGCCACCTCCCACATCAAGAACCGAAAGCCCGGTTGAATATTCGGACGCGCGCATCAACTCGATTACCGAATTGGGGACTTCGCCTTCACTGCTCCACATCCCAACATTTAACGGAGTGCGTTCGACGGGATCCAAGACTATCGCAGCTGCAAAAACACCAGACTCCGTAATTACTACAGTGAAATCGCTAGTATCCGCAGTCGATGGAGGCTGCTGGACTATTAACCCAGCTTGCTTCAAGGCAGCAGCGATTGCATTACCGCTTAAGTATTGAAAATTGTTGTCGTTGCGGGTGATTTCTTGCGCCTTCTCTTCACCCTCCGGCGTCAGCCGTGGTAAAGCGCACATCAATCCGAATGCCTGCGGATCTTCGAAACGTTCAATTATCAGCTTGCCGTAGAAGTTTGTCAGCTCGGCAGCCCTGACATTTCGACTGAATGCCTTACATTCAGCGATCGCGGTACCGCGAGTGAGCTTGTGTTTTGCCTTGACGTCAAGCTCGATTCCGTCGGAGGTGACGTTGAGGTTCTGGGTTTGAGGTTCCTCAAAGCCGAACTGATTGGCCAGCAGATTCGCAATGAAGCGCTCGAACAACTCGCCTTTAGCCTTGTTTGTAGAGGAGGGCGGCAAGACGAGCACCTGTGCATCCTGGACTGCCAGTGACTTCATGCGGCTACCGTACGTGCTTCGTTTCAGCGGGACCACCAACGATCGACTACCTCAGCTCAGCTACATGCCTCTCCGACGCTTACACTCACGGGTTGGTTCCACATCTGATCGGCAGCATTGCTTCAGGGCTTTGAACGGACAGAACGCCGGGCAGAGTGTTTCCACGCGAGACTTTAGACATGCATCGATGTCCGCCCCCGCACGGATTTGCAGACGCTCGACCAGGCTGTGCTCCAGCGTTCGAGTCCATCTTCTACAACTCCAGTCCGCGATCGCTACGGTCGATGTGGCGGCCTGGGGTGGTGAGGTTGTCGATGTGAGCGGCGGCTTGGGCGATGGCACGCAGGCGGCCGAGGATCTGGGTGCGCTGGCGTAGTAGTTCGATGGCCTGGTCGCGCAGGGTGCTGGTTGCGTTGGTGGTGGCGAGGTGGTGTTCGGCGCGTTCGAGTGCGGTGCGTTGTTGCGGGTTTGGGTCGGGTTCGGGTGTGCCGAGTTGGTGGGCGGTGGTGGAGTTGTGGTGGAGCGCGGCGAGCAGGGTGTGGGCGGGTTGGTAGTGGTGGTCGGCGGCGGTGGTGATGAGGATGAGTTTGGTGTTGGTCGTCGCGGCGGCGTTGGTGAGCCAGTGCAGGTTTTCGGTGCTGAGGTGGTCGGCGTCGTCGATGACGATCAGGCTGCCCAGAGGAAGTTTCAGGGGCGTCTTGCCCAGTGTGGTGCGGGCGCTGTCGATGTGGCCGCTGGCGTCGGCGTAGGGGTGTTGGGCGGCGTAGTCGCGGGCTGCCGGGCTGGCGGTCAGGGCGAGCACGCCTTGGTCGTGGTGGTGTGCGGTAGCCACCAGCGCGGCCAAGGCACCGTGCTTGTCGGCGCCGGGGTGCAGGTGCAGTGCTTGCACGGTGTGGATGTTGGCGGTAATCGCGGTAACGACGCGGCGGTGGGTGTCGTCAAGATCGGCCACTGCGGTCTCGGGTGGGTAGTAGAGGGCTCCGGGGCTGACGGTGCTGGCGGCCTGCAGGAAGGCGACCTCGGCGCGTAATGCGTTGATGTCGGTGGCGAGATCGTAGGTGTGGGTGGGGCTTTGGGCTAGGGCGCGGGCCGCAGCAGCTTCGGCGCGGCAGAGTTGGTCGTCGAGGGTGCGAGCGTGTCGGCGGGCGTCGTTGAGCGTGGCGGTGTCGGCGGTGATGGCCTCGCTGCGGCGGGTGTGGATGTGGTGTTCGGTGACGATTCCTGCGGGGCCGCCGGCGGCGTCGAGCAGGGCAGTGCGGGCGTCGTCGAGGCGGGTGCGTGCGGTGGCCAGGGCAGCGTTGATGCGCTCGGTGTTGTGGGTGACCTGGTCGTGGTGGGCGCGGTAGCGCGCGACGGCGCCGTCATCGCCGCGGTGAGTCGCCGCGGTGATCACCGCGTCGAGCTGGTCGAGCAGCTGGGCGTGCAGCGCGGCGGCATCTTCGGCCTGCACCCACCGAGTGTGGGCGTGGGTCAGCGCCTCGTGCAGGGGCCGCTGGTGGTGGTAACGGCGGCCCAAGTCGGCGAGGTGGGCGGCGGCGGCGTGTTCGGCGGGTCCACCGCCCCCGCCGAGGATGGCTTTTTCCAGTTCGCGGACACGGCGATAGGCGGCGTCGCGCCGCGCGCGCAATGCCGGGATGTCGGTGGTCTGGGCCTGCTGAGCAGCCAGAGGCCGGTGGTGGGGGAGGTCGTCGAAGTCCAGACCGGCGAGGTCCTCCTCGGCAAAGCTGTAGGGGTAGTCATACGGGTCGGGTGGCGGCTCTGCGAGGTCCTCGTTGTGGCTGTAGTCGCCGGTGGCGTTGTCGAGGTCGAGATGGTCTCCCACCGCGGGATTGTGGGGGGCCTGGGCGGGGTGCGGAATATCGCGGTCGAGGGTGGCGGCGTGGTGGGTGAGCAGTTCGACGCGGTAGGTCAGCAGGCGCGCGTATTGGTCGGGGCGCAGCGGGTGCTCGGCGTTGATGTCGTGCAGGTGTTCGGAAGCGGCGGCGAGCAGATCAGCCGGGGGCCAGTCCGAGGCTGCCACCGCGGCGACTAGCGATGGCCAGGCGTGGTCGGTGATGATCGCTTCGGCGACGACGGTGCCGAACAGGGCGTGCAGCGCCGCGGTCCAGGCCGGTCGCAGGGTGGTGTCGGCGCGATCTAGCGATGGTGGTGCCAGGGTGCCGGCCAGGCGCCACCACAGGGCTGCGGCGGGCATTTCGGCGGGCAGGGGGCCGTGTCTGGTGATGGCCTCGCGCAGGAGGGTGTCGATGTCGGCGCCGGCGTGGGCGGCGTCGCCCAGGTGGGTGGCTAGGCGCGGCCAGAAGGGGTCCGCAGTGATGTTTCGGTCATGGTTTTCGGCGAGCTGGCGCCAGCGTGCGGCGTCGGTGTTGGCCCGAGTGAGGGCGGCGTCGAAGCGGGCGTTGATGAGGTGTTGGAAGACCTTGGAGCGGTTGGGGTGTTGTTCGGGGCCGGTGATGCGGGTGTCGGCGGGATCGACGCCGTGGGCGGCGCGAAAGACGGCGATTTCGGCCATCAGCGCGGTGCGTTGACCGAGCAGTGGGCGTGCCCAGGCCGGTGCGGTGGCAGGCTCCCACGCGCGGGCGGTGGCGCGTACGGCGTCGGCGAGTTCGGTGACCAGTTCGGCTCGCGCGGCGAGGTAGGGACCCCATTGGGGGTGGGTGTGTAGGGCTAGGGGTGTGGGGTGCAGCCAGCGCAGCGGGGCGGGTTGCGCCGCAGACGATTCGCCGCAGATAGGCAGGCGCCAGTCCAACACGGCGGCGGGGTCGATCACGTCACCGAGTCCGGTGGCCGCGGCTTCGTGCAGGGCGGCGACGGGGTCGGCTCCGCTCAGGGCGAGCAGGGCCAGGTTGCGGCGCAGCACCGGCCACCCGGGGGCCTCGGTGACACGGGTCCCCAGCCTGGCGGCGGCGGCGTCGATGGCGGCCATGGCGGTGGTGCCGGCGTGGTGTTCGGCGCCCGCTGAGAGCGCATCGGCGTACATGGCGGCGGCGTGGTGCAGGCGGGTGAACGGGTCGGTGTCGAGGGCGTGGGCGGTGTAGGCGGAGGTTTGGGCGCCGTCGCGGCCCAGGATGGCGGTGAGGATGTCGACGGCGGTCGGCGGGTGGGTGGCTTTGGGGGCCAGGATGCGGTGCGGGTCGGATTCTGCGGTGGAGCCGTAGAAGTGGTTTTCGGTGCGTCCGCGGGTGGCGGCGACGTAGAACTGTTGGCGGGTCAGCCGGTCGGAAATGACGGTGTGGCAGGTGCCTTCGATGGCGCGCCCGCCCGCGGTCATGCCTTGAGCGGCGTCGATGGTGCAGGCGTATCCGAGGGTGGTGTGGGTGGTGACGTAGTGGGCGGGTAGCCGTACCGGGGTGGCGGTGCCGCGCAGCGGGACGACGGTCAGCGAGCCGTCGTTGTGCACGGCGCGAATGGTCCAGCGGTGGCCGTTTTTGACCCAGCCGCCGCGGCTGGTGGTGGGTATCCAGCGGGCGTTTTTGCGGGTGGCGATGGTGTCGCCGGCTGAGGCGGTCAGGCCGTCGGCCAACGTGACGGTCGCCGAGGCTGATGGCGGGCTGGCGGCGGCGCTGGTAGCGGTGAGTCGGTCCAGGCGGGCACGTTCGTTGAGTTGGGCGACCAGCTCGTTGGTGGGAGCCAGCAGGATAGAGTCGCGGCCGGCGGCTCGGTCGGCGGCCCACGCGTGGTAGGCCATGTCCGCGGCGTGTTGGTCGGCGCCGACGTGGACACGCCCGTGGTCGATGTAGAAGCCGATGCCGGCGGGGTCGCCGGCGCGGATTGCGAGGCTGGCGGCGGCTTCGGCTTGCCCTGTTTGGGCGTGGGTGAAGCGTACGACGGTGCTCAAGGTGACCGCGTTGTGCCGGCCGGCCAGATCGCGCAGCACACCGCCGGCCGAAATCGATGCCAGTTGTTGGTCGTCGCCGATCAGGCGCACGCTGGCCCCTCGGGCCAGTGCATGAGTAATGACGGTGTCCAGGTCGGCAGTCGAGGCCATGCCGGCCTCATCGACGATCAGCAGCGTCTGCGCATTGATGGTGTCGAACCACCGGAGGGCGGGGTCGTCGTGGGGGGCTTGGGGTTGGTTTGCGCGGGTGCCGGTGAGCTGCACCAGTTTAGCGATGGTGTCGGTGCATGAGCCGAGGTCTTCGGCCAGAATTTCGGCCGCTCCGGCGGTGGGGGCCAGTCCGATGACGGTGCCGCCACTGCCCCGCCAGGCCGCGGCCAGGGCGGCCATCGCGGTGGTTTTCCCGGTGCCCGCCGGTGCCAGCGCGAGCTGCACACGTGCCCCGGAGGTGGCCATTTCGCGCACGAGTGCGGCCTGCCCATCGTTAAGGGGAAGGCCGGTGTTGGCGTGGGCTTCTAGCAGGGCCAGACCGATGCTGTCGGCGTCGACGACGCGGCCGTCGGTGCGAGCTGCAGCGGCCAGGATGCGCCGCTCGGCGGCCATGATGGCCTCGCTGCTGTAGAGGGTCGAGTCGTGACGGGTGTAGACGCTGGCGCCGTCAGCGCGGCGCAGGGCAGCAGGTTCGTTTTTGTCGGTGTCGGCGCGGCTGGTCAGAATCAGACTGTGCTCGCCGAGGGCGTCAGCGACGATGCGGTCGACGAGCTCGGGTCCGCCGGGGTGATCGGCGTAGCGCAGCTGGCGTTGGGCTTCGGCGCGCACATGGTTGATGGTCCAGGTGGCCCGATGCCCAGAGACGGTGTCGATGACGCGAGCGGCCTGCTGGTGCACCCAGGTGTCGGTGACGTTGATCTGTGGTGGCGGTGAGTGATTGGTGATCGCGGCGACCATGTTGCTCAGCGCGCGCTGGCTGCCCAGGACCTCAACGGCTTGCACGCGCCAGGTGTGGCGCTGCTCGGCCAGCGAGCGGGGTTCATGTTTGGCTTGGCGGGTTTGCAGGGTTGCTTGCTGGGTCAGGGCGAGCATCTCTACGGTGGTGGGTTCGCGGCCGTGTTCGGTCTGGAATTGTTTGGCCAGCTCGCCCACACGGTGGTCGATGGCGGCGCTGCGTGAGGAGTACTTCTCGAGTAATTCGGCCGGGATGCCGTCGATTTCACGGATCGGTCGTTTACCACGTTTGGCCCCGCGGGCGGTGAACCGCACCCGTAGTTTTTCGACCAGCAACGCTTCGATGCGGGTGTTGTAGAACTCCGAGGCCGCGACCGCGGCGCGGTGCAGGGTGGCGCCGTCCAGGGCCCGCCAGCGGCCTATTCCGTCGGGGCCAATGACGTGGACTTTGTTACTGAGGGCGGCGTGGGTGTGCAGGTTGGGATCCCCGGCGCGGGAGTCGCGGTGATCGAAGGCGGCCACGATCAGTCCGGCGGTGTCGACCTGGGCGATGCCACCGGCTCCCATGCGGGAAAAGGCGGCGTGCTTTTCGAGGAATCCGACGGTTTCAGCGACCGCCTGGTGGTGGCAGTCTTCGACCGCGGTGGAGATTGGCGGTGCGCCGATGGCCCACAGCGCGGAGACCGATTTGACCGGGGTAAAGGTGAGGTCGTAGCCGGCGATCGCGGTCGATGCGGCGCGGGAGTTGGCGGCGATGAACCCGGAGAGTTCCCGGGCGTCTGCCGGTGGGCGAGCGTAGGTTTCGGCGAACAATTCCTGTCCTACGGCGGTGCGCAGCCGGGCCCGGATATTGGGTTCGATGCTGGCCGAGGCGTCGGCGCCGATGGTGTGGTTGTAGTCGCGGTAGGTCTGGCGCAACCGGGTCAGGAAGCGGTTTTCGGTGCCGTGAACACCGAAGGGCCGGCCCAGCCGCGCGGCCATCCTGGCTCCGGCCGCACCGGCGCCCAGGGTGGTCAGAAGGCGGGTGATCTGTGCGGCGTTGGGGTGCAGGCCCTCCCCGAACAGCGCCTTCATCTGCGCTTCGCTGACCTGCGAACCAGCCGGCACGCCCCAGTATTTGGCGACCAGCGGATCGCAGGCGTAGCGGGCCAGCGGAGTGCCCAGTGCTGCCAGTCCGCGCCCCATCCACCGGCCCGGGGATTCGCCTTTTTCGCTGTAGTACTGCGCCAGGGTGGGGCGGCCACGCTCGGTGGCGTCAGAGGCGGCGACTTGGCGGATCAAATAGAGATAGCCGTCGCCGGCGGTCAATTTGTGTAAGCCCATCACTGCGTCATCACCTGAACCTGAAATTAGGGGCGGCAAACTCCCCAGATAACGGCCGTGACCGAACCGTGACCCTGAGTGCAAGAGGTGTGATGTTCGGCGGGAGAGAGAAGTTAGGGCACCCTAAGTGCCGTTCGGGTGGGCGGTGACGGGTCGGGTGCGAAGCCCGGTGATGGGTGCGGTGCGGAAAGATTCTTGGCTTGCGTTGCGGCGCTGGGGGGTTGGTGGGGCTTAGCGTGTGATCCATGGCGAACACAGTGATCAGCAAGCAGGCCCGCCGCGCAGCGCGGCAGGCCGCCAGCGCCGCCCAGGACGACGTGGTGCGCCGCACTCGGGCCAACGTCGAGGATTTGGGAAGGTACTTCTCCGCCCGCGAGCGCCTCGAGGCCGTCGACGGGTGGCTTGCAGCGCGCCAGCAGGTGTTGCGCGAGGACGCCGAGCGCCGCCGCGACGCGCAGCGTGTGGTGTGCGGGCAGGCGCTGGCCGCGATGCGCGATCGGAGGGAAAGTCTGCGTGAGATCGCGCGGATGGCCAAGCTCTCCGAAAAGCAAGCCCGCGAACTGATTCGGGAAGCCGAGGCCGCCGCATCGAATGCCACGCTGCCGGCCGCGGACGACGCGGCGGTACCGACGGTCGCCGACCGGGTGGTCGGTGCTGACGAGGCCAGCGAGGGGCTGGCGGTGACGACCGGAGACGCGATCCAAAGCGGTGCCGCTGTAAAGCCGCTGGCGCCGTCATCGGCGTTGGCCTAAGGCGGCGGGGTCGGTGGGCGCGGCGATGTTTTGACGGCTCGCGTTCTGCTGTGAGGCAAGTTGACTCGCCGCTCATCGAGCAGGGCTAGAGAGTCGGCGGCGGTCTCCGGATAAACCTGACGGGTGTCTCCGTGTAGTGTGGCCGCACTCGCAGCGGCAGCCGCATCGATGCGGTCATCCTTGCGACGACCCCCCCGGGAGAGCCTCCCCACCCGGGCGGTGGCGGCCGTCAGAATGTCCATAACAACCTCACCGCGAGCCAGCAGCCACAACGCCAAATGGTGCTCGAGTCCGTCGGCGTGCTCGATTGCCCAGGTTCGCTCCGGCCACGCCCTCGCTCAGCCGATCAGTCTCTGGTATTCGGCCACCGATGCCTCAATACACACGATGGATTCCAGTGAACGTCGCGACACCGAGATTGTCCGGAGGTAGTGATGGGTAGAGGTCGGCGTCGCAGTTTCGTGGTGACGGAGAAGCAGCAGAAGTTCGCCCGGCTGATCGCGCAGGGCGTGGGAAATGCCGAGGCGTGCCGCCGAGTCCGAGTCGCGCGGAGTACGGGGATTTATCGGCGGCACGGGCGTACGGTCCGCAATACCGCTGGTGAGCGGGTGCATCATCCACCTGTGCATCAGCTCGCGCCGCCACGCGCCGCGCCATCCCCGGTACCTGTCTTTGGCGGAGAGAACGACGATCGCTGATCTGTGACGCGAGAAGAAGACGGTCAGCCAGATCGCTCGCGAGATCGGCCGTTCACAGTCGACGGTGAGCCGACAATTGCGTCGCAACGCCGATAGTTCCGGGCGATATCGGCCTGGTACTGCCGATCAACTCGCCGTCAGACGCCTGGGACGGCCACGTGCACGTCGCCTGGCTACCGACCTCGCATTACGCCAAGTGGTGGAGGAATTGCTTGGTAAGCGTTGGAGCCCAGAACAGGTCGCCCACGAGCTGTACGTGAGGTTTCCCGAGGCGCCGCGGCGACGATTGTGTTGCGAGTCGATCTATCAAGCGATCTACGATCCTGACCTGCCCTTGACGCGGCCGGCCAAGCGTCGGCGACGCTACCCGGCGGCGAAGGGTGCAGGGGCTGCTGCGGGTCGCCCGGTTGTCGGGGATGACGATGATTGCTGACCGCCCATCAGAGGTGGAAGACCGTGTCCAGGAGGGGCATTGGGAGGGTGACTGCATCATGGGTGCGGGGAATCCGGTCGGCGATCGCCACGCTGGTTGAGCGCCGCACCCGCTACCTGATCCTGATCGGCGCTTTTGACGGGCGGCCCACTGCCGTGGCGATGCTCGACCACATCGCATCCGCGTTGTTGTTCTTGCCCCCGCCGTTGCGCCGCACGCTGACCTGGGACCGGGGCAAGGAACTCGCGCATCACCCGGAGATCACCGAACGCACCGGCACACGAGTGTTCTTCTGCGACGCGCACTCTCCGTGGCAGCGCGGCAGTAACGAGAACATGAACGGCCTGCTCCGCGACTACTTCCCCGAAGGCGTTGACCTCAGTCATATTTCGGCGCGAGAGCTGCGCCAGCTAGCCGACGAGGTCAACGACCGCCCCCCGCAAGACTCTGGACTGGGCCAGACCAAAGGATCTGCTCACCCACATCGCGATGACCGATTTGCCCATCTGAGTACCGTCGTTCGCTCGGACGCCGACCGGTCACGTTAGCGCTGAGCCGGGGAAGCCGCGACACGGGTGGATCTCATAGGTGAACACCCCGGCGACCACGCCCGGGTCGGCGTCCATGATCCGTCGGGTCTTGTCCGGGTCGGTGGCGAACAGGGCGAACCCGGCGGGTCCTTCGGGTGAGGTGACCGGGACGATCACCGGGGCGATGCCGGCGTCCATCAGACCCATGTTGCGTCTGCCGTGCGCCCAGATGATGGGGTCGACTTGCGGCTGCACCAACCGATCGGTGGCGAGCAGGATGACCATGGTGTACGCCTTCGATTGGTTGAGTCTGCCGAGCATGGCGTCGTCGTCCACCCACGGCAGTGCCGGCGCGCCGCGCAGAGCGGCGGCAAGACCGTTCAGATTCCACCCCGACGACACGGCGTCGCGCATTCCTTCCCAGCCGTCGCCGTGGCGGTCGAGGTGGCGATGGGTGAGGACCACTCTGGTGCGCTCTGGGGTGACGCTGTCGAAGGTGATCTCGACCTCGCTGGCCTTGGCGGGATCCGTTTCGAGTTCCCACGAGGTGCTGATGTCCCACGAGAACACCACGCGACTCGGCGGGTCGTAGGCGAGGATGCGTGCCCACGCACACGTGGACCCGTCGGTGCCGTGGTCGACGATCTGTCCACCGACCCACGGCTGGAACTCCATCCGCGCCAACGGAGCCCGCAGGATGTGCTTGTCGGCGTCCCACCAGGTGCCGATTCCGATCGTGAAAACCTCGAACGCACGCGTCAGCGGGGCGTCTACCGTCGCCTCGACGCTAGTGGACGTTCGCGCGGTGTCGGTTGCGGGATTCGAAGTCATTCGTCCTCCTCGGGTGGTTTGGGGGCCGACCGGCGGTCACCGTCGGCGGGCTGGTCGGACGTGGATTCGGCGGCGAGGCGGAAGGCAATGAGCGACTGCTGCCAGAAGTCGTTGAACCAGTCCCGGACCGCAGCCAGGGCGTCGGGCTGCACGGCGTAGATCCGCCGCGTGCCCACGGAGCGGACGGCGACAAGACCGACGTCCTTCAACACCTTCAGGTGCTGTGAGACCGCCGGTCGGCTCACCGGAAGGGCGTCGGCGATCGCGCCCACCGCGGCCGGCCGCTCACACAAGAAGGCGACGATTGATCGCCGAGTCGGGTCGGCCATCGCCTCCACCATCGCGGCTCGGTTCAACATTCCGTTCGTCGTCACTTACGTAAGTGTGAACGAACGGAGTGTTGGTGTCAATCGAAGTCCGGCCTCCGCGGAGCGACGTGGGGTGGGCCAGGAGCCGACTCGCCGAGCAGGTCCCCGAACCCGAACGCTCCCGGACACGACGTTGGCGTCGTCCCCACGACAGGACATCCGAGTCAACTGGTACCGGCCTCCGTTGCCACGCTGGGCTGGTCCGTGCGACGACTCGAGGAGGTGGTACCCGTGAACGGTGTGACATGGGTGCTCCCTCGAGGGGTCGCGGTCGGGCGATAGGTCGTCCGGGAGCGCCGATCACAAAGGACTCCCCGAAAGGTACGACCATGCACGTCACTTCTACTGTGCGCCACGACGACAGTCTCCTCGTCCTCCTCGTCGAGCGTTCCTTCGTTCTCGGCGAGATTCCCGGGATTTCTCTGGACGCCGGAATCGGCTGGCTCGACGCCTGTTCCATTGATCCTGCTGGGCCAGCAAGGTGGGTTGGAGCAGATGTATCCGCGGCTTCTGCCGCGGGTACAAGCGTCTGCCCGCGACGGATTCGCCACCGCTGCTGTCGAGCTGCCCGGCAGCGGAACACGGCCCCCGATCGCGGGATTCGAACAGGCCCGCGCGGACCTCCGTGCGGTGGTGACGGGCGGTGCAACGCCGGACGCCGAGCTGATCGATCGGCTGATCCTGCCGCTGGTGGACCGAGCAGTTCCGGAATGGCGGTCGGCGCTCGACACGCTGCTTGAGCTTCCCGAGCTGCGTGAACCGGTGGGCATCTCGGGTGGCTTCATTTCGATCGCGGTGCGGATGGCGCGCGTGATCAGCGGATCGCCGCGGCCAACTTGTTCGCCGGCAGCTTCGTCCCGCAATCCATCATCGCGGAGGCCCGCGAGATCACGATCCCGCTGCATGTCCTGCTTCAGTGGGACGACGCGGCCAATCACCGGCAGGTGTCGCTCGACCTGTTCGACGCATTCGGATCGGCGGAAAAGACGCTGGTCGCCAACATGGGCGGACACACCGGTGTTCCGCCCTGGGCAGCCAAGGAAGCCGGACGATTCTTCATTAGACACCTCCGCCCGTACGTTGGATAAGCGGGGAGTACTTCAGCGCCGATAGCGTTCCATTGAGTGGTGGCCTTCGCGCCGTCCCACCGAGCGATCGGAAAACCCAGTCCCGCGCGGAAAAATCTGACCGCGAGTTACTCGCGGTAGCGGCCGGCGCTCCACGATCACTACCTCCAGCTCAACCCGAACCTGCACCGGCGACACGGTCGTCGAGCACGAGCAACAAAAGTCTCCGGCAGCCCCCCAACCCGACTAACGTCCCACCCATACCTTTGCGACGTTCACTGGATTCCGCCCACCGACCCGACATCGCAGTTGGTGGCTGGGTCCAAGGCAGTAGCGGTGTGACTGGACTTGTGCGGATCGATGCCAATGACGATCATGGTTGCGGGTTCCCTTCATTGATGTGATGTGGGGAATCCGCGGCGGACAATCCGACTTCAAGTACCTTTCACAACAGCTCATGGTCATGCCTCTCTTCAGTCACGCCGCGAACGCAGACCGAAGGGGTGACACCCCCACCAGGGTCAACCCGCACTTGCGGGTGAGAGGAATTTCGCGAGTCATTCCTCCGGCCTGCTACGACACGCTGTGGGCTGGCAATCTCATTCGCCGTCCCGTGACACCCATGCAAGTCGGAATTACGTGGCGGCGGGTGAGGAATTACGTAACGTACAACCCCTCAAATCTGGGGAAAACGTGACCGCTGACAATTAAATGGTGGCGGTTCTTTTTTTATCACCCACTTTCATGCTCGCTGGTTGACCGGCGGTGATCAGACGCGCGATGGCCGCTAGGTCTTGCCGGTACGCCTTCATGGTGTGCGCGGAGGGCTTGCGAATCTGGCGATCAAGCAGAAAGCCGTTGAACCAATCGGGGTTTCGCTCAGATTCCGCCGGTCCCACGGCGGATCGCGTTTCGTCGCTGAGGGGAACCCGCGTGGTATCACGACCTTCCTATTTTGGCCGTGATTCGGCGAAGCCGGTGGTCGCTACTTACGTACTGCTACTGGTGAAGGCAAGCCGCGTTACGGGTTGTCCGGTTATCGCGGCGATGGTGTCGAAGTCTTTGTCGACGTGCAGGACGGTCAATCGTGCCAGCTCGGCGGTGGCCGCGATGACGAGATCGGGGATCGACGGCCCCCGGTGTTGGCCGCGATCGGCCAGCAGCAGCTGGACTTGCAATGCACGGTCTTCAATTTTCGGCGTCAGGTACTCGACTGGCATTGCAGCCAAGGGGGATTCGCGGAACTCTCGTCGAGCGACGTCACCGGACTGAGCCGAATACCCGATTTCTAGACGGGTCAGATTGCTGATGTGGACTAGTCCGCGCTCGATTCGATTGCTCCAGATTTCCGGCTCGTGGCTGTGCGCGAGGCGCGCCAGGGCCGATTTGTCGATCAGCCATGACGCTTCCGTCATTGCCAGGCCTGGTTCATCAGGTCGTCCTCGGCCAGGCCCGCAAGGTTGCGCCCCATCCGATGGAGGTCTTCGTGGGTGACCGACACACGTGGCGCGCGAGCGTCTTGAGCAAGGCGACGGCGAATGTACTCAACGCGCGATAAGCCCAACTCGGCAGCTCGCGCATCGAGCCCAGCGAGCACATCGTCAGGAACATCGCGGATCAGCACGTCGCTCACCACACCATGATATCACCCGATATCGGCGAGCAGGGGCGCTGACACGCAACTCGAGCATTTGACGGTCAGAAGCGCTGCAGCCAATACCGAGTTTGCGGACATTCGTTTGATCGAACGATTCTTTAAGCATGTCGATGAATGGCTAGCCGGGGCCGGTGAAGGCGCACAAGTCATCATCGTAAATAACACCCCGCCGGAAAACGTGATCGACCATGTCGTCGTGCGGTACACGCGGGACCCGGAGACGCCTCCGCTCGGCGTCATCGATAGCGAAACTGGAGGGGGTCGTGGTGAAGAAGACTCGCTGTCGGACCCAGACGATGATGGGCAACAGGACGGGGACCCAGGACAAGTCGAATGGAATAGGGCGATCCGCCCAGCCCGACCTAGCCCGAAGCGGCGGGGACAGATCACATGGACCAGTGCACGTGGTCCGGTCACGGGAAGCATTTCGATGAGGCCTATCACGAGCCACGAATCTGCAACGGGGTCGGGCAGGCTCACATCAAGCCAACGACACAAGAAAAGGGCGCGCTGTCGCCTGCGAAAGACGAAAGCTCCCAGGAAAGACGATGTCACGTATGGCCAGACATGTGCGAGTCGCACCTAACCAGGACGGCGACACTTATCTTTGTCAAAGCGCCGAGGCAACCATTTAAGGCTTTCGACACTTTCAGTATGGCGGTCGTCGCGGATAGTGGCAGTCGGTCAACGGTGGGTGGGGATGCAAAGCGCGATCAATCGAGATTCACTTCGAAAACCGGGATGATCCGGTCCGTTGATGCTTCGTAGTGGGCGAAACCATGCGCGCGCTGTTTGATGATCCCGAATATGAGTTCGCGTTCGGCGCGGGCCAGCTCTGCTGTGGTTGCGGCGGCGGCTGGATTGCCGCCTATTTCCACCGTCACATGTGGGTCGGCGCGAATATTGGCGACCCAGGCCGGGTTTGCATCTCTGCCTGCTGCCGAGCCAACAATGTACATCTTGCCGTCGATGTCGAAGTATCCGACCGGGTTGACACGCTCGGCGCCGGTTTTGGCACCGGTGCTGGTGAGTAGTAGCAGCGCGAAACCTTCGAACTGGCCGCCGACCTTCCCTTTGTTGGCCCGGAATTCGGCGATGTTTTTCTCGTTGAACGATCTCTCCGATTCCATAGCGTCGTTGCTGTCGTTGTTGCTCATTGGCCCTCCTTGGATGGTCTCGTTGCGCCTCTAATCATGTGATTGGTAGTGGGTCACCAATGGGCGTCCCAGGCGTCCGGAGAGACCAGGCAATGGCCGGTAGTCATTGCTCATCGGTCCCTGCGACCTGCGTCTTGGTGAAGTTCTGGTTGCTGGCCAGCCATTCGTAGAACGGCAGGTGACCGCCAAAGACGTTTTTGAGTGTGCCTTCGGCCACTGGGCGTCGCCAATCCCATTGCAGCATCGCCGCGATGACGGCCCAGTTGACGACGATCGCACCTGCTTGCGCTAAGCGCATGCAAGACGTTAGTTCGCTCATCATGTCCCAGCAGCCCGAGGCGTCGTAGACCGCGTACACGTCGTAGCCGGCGGCGAGTGCGGAGACGACTGGGAAGTACAGGCATACGTCGGTGGTGACGCCTGCCATGATCAGCTTTTTGCGTCCGGTATTTTCTACCGCGGCTTTAAACTCGGGGTCTTCCCAGGCGTTGATCCAGCCGGGCCGGGCGATGTAGGGGGCATCAGGGAACAACTCGAACAGTTCGGGCAGCAAGGGTCCGTTGGGCCCTTCGGCGTAGCTGGCCGTCAGCACGGTCGGGAGGTTGTGCACTTTGCCGATGTTGGCTAGCGCCAAGACGTTGGATCGGAACTGGTCGAGGCGGATGTCTTGCACGCCCAGCATGGTGCCGGTCTGATGATCGATCAGCAGCAGGGCGCAGTTGTCGGGGGTGAGGAACTCCAGGTAGCGCGAGTCGGTCATTGTTTCGTTTCTCCGGTGGGTCGGACGCTTGGTGACCGAGATAGCGGCCCCCCCAGCGATCTGCTTGGTGTGCGTATGGCGCGCCGATGTCATTACGGTGAGTTGATCACATCCATCCTCCCGAGGCGTCGATGGTGGCACCGGTGAGGTAAGAGGCGTCCGGGGAGAGCAGGAAGGCGACGACGGCAGCGATTTCGCCGGGTTGAGCCCAGCGGCCCAGTGCCACGGTGGATTCGGTGAAGGTGCGGATGTCGACGTCGGACAGCGCGGGGTGCACGTAGCGTTGGGTGTGTTCTGCTGCCATGTCGGTGGCGGTGCCGCCCGGGGCGATGGCGTTGATCGCGATGCCGCGTTCGGCCAGTTCGGGTGCCAGGTTGAGGGCCATCGCAGAGACCGCGGCCTTACTGGCCGCGTACAGGGTGTGTTGATAGACGGCGACGCGAGCGCTGATCGAGGCGGTCAGCGTGATTCGTCCGCCGGTGCTCATCGCCGCAGCGGCGGCCTGGGTGGCGAATAGCTGTCCGGCGACGTTGATCCGAAAGACGCGGTCGAAATCAGCGGGAGTGATTGAGCCCAGGGCGCCGAAGTGTTCGACGCCGGCGTTACTGGCCAGCAGGTCCAGCCCGCCGAACTCCGCAACCACCTGCGCCACCAGGTTGTGGGTTTGGGCGGCGTCGCTGACGTCGGCTTGAAACGCGGCGACCGGGTGGCCCTCGGCGCGCAGTTCGGTGACGAGCGCGTCTGCCGAGGCGGCGTCGTGGACGTAGTTGACTGCGACCGCAGCTCCCTCTGCGGCCAGTCGCCGCACGATGGCTGCGCCGATGCCGCGTCCTCCGCCGGTCACCAGGGCTCGTTTGCCCTCTAGCCTTCGGGGCTCTGCCATGACTGGACCCTCTCGTCACGCGGATGGGCGTATATCTCCGCGCCCCTAGTCGATCGACGCCGCCACCAAAGCCGTGCACGGCAACGCGCAGCTATCCAAGCCGCAATCGGCTGCCAGGCGGTGAGCTGGGGTCGTCGGTGGGTGTTGATTGCCTCGCAGACCCAGTGTAGTCCGCAAGTAGTTTGTGCGCGAACCAGATCTACGATCAATCTGTTCGACAGTGTCGGGCTGCACGATGAGGTTGGGCACTAACCTGTGACTCGGCTGGCGCGCCGATGAAAGGCGCGGCTCCGCACTCATGGTCGCAGGTGCGACGCAAGCTGCGAGCGCGGACTTACTAGCTTCCCCGGACCTTGGGCGACCGTCCCGAGCTTGCGCCATACACGGCGAAGGTCGGCGAGGTCGTGCTCAGTGAGATGATTAAGAAACAGCTGATTAATCAACGTTGTGATGGTGTCGTTGGCCTTGAGCAACACCTTCCACCCGCTGCCGGTGATACTGGCATATGCGCCGCGCCCGTCGATGCAGTCGGCGGAGTCTCGTCGGACAAGTCCCGCCGCTTCCAGGCGCCCGACCACGCCGGTTAGCCCCGAGCGGGTAATCATGACCTGCTCGGCGAGCTGACTCATCCGTAGCCGCTGCCCGTCGGCTAGCGCGATATGGCGCAGAACGTCATAACTCGTCAAAGCCAATCCGTGCTGGTCTTCGAGTTCCTGACTCATCGCGGCCATGATCAGCTTATGAGTGCGAAGCAGTCCGCCCCAGGCCTGACTATCACTGGCGGACAACATGTTCAGGTCGTCGGCTGATGGCATGCCTGATCACATTACGCGGAGCAGCGGCTCACGAGCGGCAAAGTGCGCGAATGGTTCAGCGCGGTATCGCACGCTGCAGGCCATTGACGTTCATTGGCCTCACGCGGCAGCTGGGCCTCGACTGCGCGTGAATCACTCACGGACGCTGATCCTTAACGCTTTCCGGCCTATGGACTAGGCGACCTCGTGGGGTTGCTCATTGGCGACCGCTGCCGTCGAGAACGCGATCGCCTGGGCCAACTCCGGCCTTGGGCTGTGACCAGCTCTTGTCGGCCTGAGCGCACCAGTAGTTGTTGTAGAACAGTCGGAATACGTCCTCGCTCGGAGGCGGGAAGTCTTTGGGCGGCAGCTCTCGGGCCGCGGCGGGCGTTCCCGATCCCTTGACGACCTGTTCAAATCCCGCGGGTGTGTAGGCGTTGAGCACATGGCAATCGGTCATCGAGGTGAACACATGCACGGTGTTTCGCGGTATCCAGAGAGAATCGCCGGGCCCGGCGGTGAAGCGATCGTCGCCGACAGTGAAGTCAATTTTTCCTTCGAGCACGTAAAACCACTCATCGATGAAAGCGTGGACGTGGGGGATCGGGCCTGATCCTTCCCGCATGTACTGCTCGATGAGCGAGAAGCTGCCGCCGCTGTCTTCGCCGTCGACCAAGATGTACCAGACGATGTCGATGAGCCAGTAGGCGGGCGCGTTAGCGCGGCTTTTGGCGAAGGGTGCGCTGACCTGGGGAATCATATCTATTTACCTCAATATCCAGTAGTGCCACTCGACAGGTTCGACGCGGCAGGTGTAACGGCGCCGCACAACAAGTTCGGCTGCGAATTAGTTTAGATCAGCATTCGTCGCTGTCCTTGAGAGACTCGGAGGTCAATAGATCTGTCTTCCGATGCCGGCCTCAGCGACGGCTCCCGGCCGGTCCCCCAGTGCATGGGGAAACGCTCGCGCGGGGCGCGCCGTCCGACATATCACGAGCCAACTCGCGACGAAACCTGGTAGTCCCGCCAGCCTAAATATCTGCCCTGCTGCGTCAGGGTCACACTCATCAGCTAGTGGGTCCGAATCCCACCCGATCCCACGCGCGTCAAGAGCACGGTAAGCCGAATTAGTGACTTGGCATTCCAGCGGCCATCAGCGGTTCCACGAGCATGACTGTCACACACTGCGGCGCCCCTGCCGAGGGAGTGAACAGTCCTGTACTTTTGAAATGCGACCGCTTCGAGCATCCGCGGCGACGCTCGGTATGAGATCTTCGGACCGAGCCTCGTCAGGTCCGGGGATGCAGCGGTGAGCCGCGTCTGACTCGCCGACCCGCCATTAGGGATTATGGTAGTCCTGATGCCGAACGTTAGCCTCGCTAAGACCGCCCAGCTGCCTGCCACTGATCGTGGGCGTCGCAGTCGCGCGGCCATTATCGACGCCGCAGCGACCATAATGTACCAACGGGGTGTAAGTGCCGCCAGCCTCGATGACGTACTGGCCGCCGCGGGCTGTGGCAAGTCGCAGCTCTACCACTACTTCACGGATCGCTCGGAACTGGTGCAGGCGGTGATCGACCGCCAGCTCGAACTCATTCTCGCCAACCAGCCCGCTTTGAACAAAGTCGACTCGTGGGCAGGTCTGAGGCGTTGGGCCGACCAGATCCTTGACAAACATCGAGTTCCTGGTGGACCTTTCGCCTGCCCGCTAGGCTCCATGGCTGCCGAATTAAAGAACGACGAGGCCTATTTGCCAGCCCTTGACGCCGCATTTGATCGCTGGGAATCGGCTCTGGCGGCGGGCTTGGAGAAGATGCGTGAGCGCGGTCAGCTTCGCAAAAGCGCCGACCCGCACCGCCTTGCTGCTGCGCTACTCGCAGCGTTGCAGGGTGGAATGCTGTCCGCACGCGTTCACAACGACATCACTCCGCTTGAAGACGCGGTCGACAATGCCTTGCTGGCGCTGCGCCATAAGGCGGCGGCGCCGCGAATTGTCAAGCGCTAATGCCGACACTGCTCGGAGCGCACGGCCCTCGTCGACGTGCTCTCAGACGGTCTCGAACCTGTCAATACGGCTGTCAACTCTTCAAGTCGAGCCATGCACTCGAGCCGACACTGGCAGCAGAGGTGCAAGGCTCTAGCCACTGCTCCACCTCGATCACAACAACGTCAGACTCCCGACGGCAATAAGCTGCATGGGTGATTGCGACTCGCCCGGCGAAGGGAAGCTGCCACGTGGGTACCGCAGTCTGGGACTCGATAGGCGTCATCATCGCACGCTCTGCGATGCGCTTGCCCGTTGCTGATCAATTTCTGGTGGTGTGGCAAAGATCTGCATGCCCCAACGTGGCGCCAGATCGATGAGGCGTGCTAGGTCTTCGGCGGTGGGTGCCACGGTTTGAGTGCTGCCGTCGGGCATGGGTGTCCCCGCGGCTGCGAAGTAGCTTTCCACCCCGGCGGGGGCGGCGATTACGAATGTGCGTGCAGGATAGGCTGTTTCATTCTTGAATTGGTGGATGACGCCCAAGGGGGCGGCGACGAAGTCGCCGGCGGTTGCGTCTACGCGGGTGCGGTTGGCGCCGACGTAGAAGGTCAGCTCGCCTTCCAGGATGTAAAAGCCTTCATATTCACGCTCATGCAGATGCGGTGGGGGACCCCCGCCGGGTGGCACAAAGAATTCGAACGCCGCGTAGGCGCCTCCTGTGTTGTTTGCGGCGGCCTTGATGATGTAACTGTCACCGGCCATCGTGTAGCTAGGGCCTGTGCCGGCGCGGGCAATATGTGCGGTGGGCACCGCCACGCTGCTCATGTCGATGACAGGCTCCTGCTCGCCGAGTTTGTCGACCCACGCCGCGAGTCGATCCAGCAGCATCGTGATGAACCGACGAGTGGGTTCATCATGCAGGCTGCCGTCATCGCTGAATTTGTTTTTGGCGCTGTCGATCAGCACCTCGGGCTGGTTGACGGGCAGCATGTCAAGGTAGGACAACACCTGTCGCAGATGGAGCTGGGCCCGCCCGGATCCGGATCTGCCGGTAGATGCGCCGATTAAAGCGACCGGTTTGCCGGCCAATACGTGCTGCCCGGGAGGGGCGCCGATTGGCGTTCGTGACAACCAGTCCAACGCGTTCTTGATAGGTGCTGAGTAGGAATGGTTGTACTCGGGGGTGGCGATCAGCAGCGCGTCGGCGGCGGCTACCCGTTGTGCCAACCGCGTCACGGCAGGCAACAAGCCGGCGCTTTCGGTGTCTTCGTCGAACATCGGCATCGCAGCGAGACTTTCGATCTCGATTGTCATGCGCGTCGGAGCCAGTTCTTGGGCAGCCACCAACGCGGCGGTGTTGTAGGAAGCGCGACGCAGGCTACCGGAGAGTGCTAGGACGCGAATATTGCTTTCTGTCATGGTGATTCACTCACTTCGGGGCTGATCTGAAACTCGTGGGCGGTGAGGACTTCCGCGAAGAAGTCGAGCATGCGTTGCCAGGAGCGTGAGTCGGCCTGGGGATCGAGAACGGCTTCGGGGGTCCGTTCGGCGCCCAGCGATCCTTCGCCGGTGAAACTGTGTTTGGCGCCGCTATAGATGCCGATTTCCCAGTCAGCCTGAGCGGTGCGCATCTCATCGCGAAATGCGGAGACCTTTTCGAACGGCACGACAGGATCGTCGTCACCGGTTAAGACGAGGACTTTGGCGAGCAGATCACCTGGGAACGCGGGAAGGGGTGTGTCCAGCTCGCCATGGAAGCTGACCACGCCGCGCACCGGTGCCTGGTCGCGGGCTAGCTCGAGTACTGCGTTGCCGCCGAAGCAGTAGCCGATCGCAGCAACCCTGCTTGCGTCACATTCCGGTTGAGCGCACAACGCGTCAAGCGCTGCCCGGATGCGCCGCCGCAGGTATCGGCGGTCCGATCGGAAGGGTGTGACGACGGGGCGAGGGCCGGCGTCGAGATCGGTGATCGGGTAACCGAATACGTCAGCGGCCATCGTCGCGTAGCCCGAGGCCGCCAGCTTGTGCACGCGGTCTCGAATTGAGTCGGTGATGCCCAACCAGGCCGGCACCACTAATACGCCGGGGCGCGGTTCGTCTGCTGCCGGCACAAAATAACCGCGGAGACTCTCTTCGCGGTCGTGGTAATCCACCGGTCGACCTGACGCTGTCGTTGTCATCGGGGCTCCTGAGTCCTCGCGGTCACGCCGGGGTGTGGTTGCGGCGTGGGGCGGCTGGCAGTAATCGCCGGGATCAATGGCCGAACGGGACGTGACGTGCGCTCGGTGACAGCGTGACCCACTTGGTCTGGGTGTATTCGGCCCAATTGACCCGCGCGCCGTATCGGCCGCCGTTTCCGGATAACTTCACGCCGCCGAACGGCACGTAGGCGGCGTCGTCGACGGGCTTGTCGTTGATGTGCACCATGCCTGATTCGATGGCCAGCCCGACACGGCTCGCGCGCTGCGGGGATCCGTAGACCGCCGCCGACAAGCCGTATGGGGTGTCATTGGCCTTATCGATCGCTTCTGCGTCGGTGTCGAAGGCGGTGACAGCGGCAATCGGGCCGAAAATCTCCTCTTCCCAAGCGCGCATTCCCGGCGCCACCCCGGACAAAATGGTGGGCGGGAAGAAGGGGCCCCGCTTGGAGCCGCCTAAATGCAATGTTGCACCTTTGCTGACGGCGTCGGCGACGATTTCCTGCATGCGGTCGACCGCGCCGGGCAGCGTCATGGGGCCATACGATGCCTCGGGGTTGGCCCACGGGTCGTCGACGACCAACTTGGTCGCTTCGGCGGCCAGTGCTTCGATATACCGGTCATGCAGCGCGCGGTGCACGAGATGTCGGCCCGCGGCCATGCAGACTTGGCCCGAAAAATAAAACGATGCGTACAAGGCGGCCGAAATCATCTCGTCGAAGTTCTCGACATCGTCGAGAACCACGAACGGATTCTTGCCGCTGCCGCTGATGGAGACGTGCTTGAGGGTTCGGCTGGCCGCTTCGGCGACTCGTTCACCGGTGGCGGTGGAGCCGGTGAAGTGCACCATCGAGATCAACGGGTCGGTTTCGAACGCTTCGGCGTCGGCGCCTTCAGCAGGGATGCAGTGGAAGAGATTCTCGGGGAATCCGGCTTCTTCCAGGACGCGTGCGAAGACGAACCCGCTGGACATGATGGCTGTCTTATGAGGTTTCAGCAGCACAGCGTTGCCGGTAGCCAAAGCCGGTGCCACGTAGCGGGCGCCCAGGGTGAGCGGAACATTTGACGGAGTGATACCTGCAGTGACCCCGAACGGAATCTGCAACGCGTAGCTGTGGCGGTTGTCGCGGTCGGCGAGGATCTCACCGTGGCTCTGGGTTGGGTACGACGCGGCCTCAAGGAACTCGTCGGCGAGGAATTCGATCTCGAATCGGGCTTTCGATCGTGGTGCGCCGACCTCGCGTACCACCCACTCTGTGTACTCCTCAGCAAAGCTGCGCATCACTTGTTCGGCGCGAATGAACAAGCGGCGCTTCTCTTCTGGCGGGACACGTACCCACTCACGTTGCGCTTGGGCGGCCATGCGGGCCGCTTTGGATACGGTTTCGGCCGATCCCAATCCGACGGTGGCAAGTACCGCACCGGTCGCTGGCTCGACGACGTCGACCCGGCTATCGCCCTTAACCCACCCGCCGCTGTAAATCGCACCGTCCAGCATGTGTAGGTCGAAGAGCCTGGGTGTCGTTGTGGGCGCAGGGGAGTCCATAACTGAGGACATATGTTCATCCATCCGTTTCGTAGTGTGATTATTTCTGTGGCGGTTTCAGTCGCGCGCGGCGAGCTGATGGGTGATAAACCCGAAGTTGGGTACCCGTCGTGCGTATAGGTCCGCGAGCGGGGCGGCGAACTCGCCGCCCCAGTCGCTCAGAATTTCGGCGATCACCATGTTTGCGTTGGCGATCTTCACTCCGGCTTGACTCATCCGCAACATTGCTGCAGACAGCGCGTGGTGGTTGAGCGTGCCCGAGGCATCCATGACGGCATATACGTCATAGCCGTCACTAACGGCCCCGAGTGCCGGGAATGTCAGGCACACGTCGGCCGTCACACCGGCCATGACAAGTTTGGTTCGGCCGGTGATACGTACAGCCTCGACAAAAGCGGGATCCTGCCAGGCGTTGATTTTCAACCGGTCGATGACGGGCGCGGTTGGCAGGGCGGCAAGCAATTCCGGGAACAGCGGACCATTAGCTCCGTCTGGGTTGCTGGTCGTCAAGATGACCGGTAGCCGAAATGCGGCCGCCGATTCCGCCAACCACAGCGTCTGATTCTTCAGTTGTAGCGCTTCGACATCGGTCAAACCGAAATTCATTGTGCCGACTTGGTGGTCGATCAGGAGCAGCGCGCAATTGTCGGCCGTCAGGGTCTCGAAGAAACGCTCAATCATCTGCTGCCCTCATCGTTGGTTGCGGGGCACGCCCCGTTGATCGCCGACGAGCGCCGGCAGGGTGTTCATGGACGAGCCACCCCGTTTCTGTGGTGCAGTTCCGTCAGCGTGTGCCACGGCCCTCATGTACCCAGCGTGTCAGGGCGCGGCGCTGTGCCGCCATTCCGAAAGAGTTGGGTAGCGCGGTGATCGATCGGGTGAAGGCCACCCTGTCCGAAAGTACGGAAAACACGGTGCCGGACGGCGCCCTCCTAGGGGTTGGCCGCGCACAGGGGTCAGCGCGCGGTCCCGTCTGACGAGCAGGAAAAGCGGATCAAGACCGCACCGACCCATACGGCGGCACCATCTGAACGCCCCAGTACCGACGCTGGCCACGCACCCGGTTCGGGGTGGAGCATCTTGCGCGGATGGATTCGCACGCCATCACCGGACGCGGGTAGACGAGTCGGCGTACCAGCGTGATCGGCGCGACCTCGCGCCGATGAACTCGTCACGGGTGTAGACGGCGACTGAATACCATGACGCGGCACCTTGCTGTCGGCTGTTCAGCTTTCGGTTGCCGTTGACAGATGTTGATTCCAGCCGACCCAAGCCCGCCGCCTGCGGCGAAGGTAAACGGGAATCATCAAATCTTCTCGCAATGTCATGTCTGGTGCTTTGAGATTGCGGTGGGGTGGTGAGTCATCCCCAGCCGATCCAGCCGCCGTGGACTTCGACCACGATCCCGCTGGTGAAGCTGGCATCAGGAGAGGCTAGGTACACATATGCGGCGGCGAGTTCTTCGGGTTGTCCGATTCGGCCGGTAGCGGACATTTTTGGTGCGGCGTGCGGGAATGCTTGAGCCGTTTGCGGAGTGTTCAGCGCCACCTGGAACGGTGTCCAGATGGCGCCAGGGGCAACGGCGTTGACTCTGATGCCGCGGGGCCCCAGGTTGAGCGCAAGGGCTTTCGTGAAGGCATCGATTGCTCCCTTAGTTGCTGCGTAGTCGACGAAGTTGGCGGCGCCGTAGACACCGCCGACGCTGGACGTCGAGATGATCGCGTCGCCCACCGTCATGTGAGCGAGCGCGGCCTGCGCCAAGTGGAAACACGCCAGGATGTTGACGTCAAAAACGCGCCTCAGTTGTGCCTCGTCAATGTCTTCGAATCGTTGCCGCTCGCGCCCGTAGGCGGCGTTGTTGACGAGTATGTTGAGGCCTCCCAGAGCATCGGTTGTCTCATCTACGGCGTGTCGACAACCGTGGCGTGTGGCCAGGTCGACCTTGAGTGCAACGCAACGGCGACCCTCCTGCTCGATCAACGTCTTGGTCGTTGCGGCGTCTTCGTCGGCGATGTTGTAGGCGATCGCCACGTCGGCGCCCTCTTTGGCGTAGGCGATCGCGACCGCGCGACCGATGCCGCTGTCGCCGCCGGTGATCAGCGCCACTTTGCCGTCCAGCTTTCCCGCTGCCCGGTAATGGGCGAGGTCACTGATCGGACGGGGCGTCATTTCGGCCTCGATGCCTCAATAGGGTTGTGGATCAGGTTGAAAAGTGTTGGGGTCGGTGGGGTATCGGTCATTTTGAGCGCTCATCGGTCTTCCTCTCGTCGGTCGAAGAGTGCTTGTCGCCGCGTGTCTGCGCGTCGCGCGGTATGTCGTGCGGTGTGTCACCAGGGGATCGGTGCTGCGTCGCGGAAGAATCCGCCCGAGGGGCCGTCGTCGGGCAAGTCCACCGCCCACATGACACTGGCGGCGCCATCCTGTATGGACCGTCCGCCGCCACCGCCCATGTCTGTGGCCACCCATCCGGGGCAGACGGCGTTGACAAGCACGTTGCGATTGCGCAGGTCGGCGGCGAGTTTGACGGTCAACATGTTTAATGCGGCTTTGGTAACGCTGTAGATCGGTGTGGCGCCGCTGCCGGCCGTTTCGGTGAACGAGCCAGCGCCGCTGGATACATTGACTACTTTCGCGCCGCGGCGCAGCAACGGCGCCAGCGCTTGGGTGATGCGCCAGGCGCCGAACAAGTTCACTTCGATGTCGCGGTGCGCGCGTGCCATGTCCACGTCAACCGCGTGATTGTCGTCGTCGTAGTCGACACCGGCGTTGTTGATCAGCACGTCGATGTGACCGACCTCGGCACGCAGGTGTTCGGCGGCTCGCCGGACACTGGCGTCGTCGGCGACATCGAGCGCACACACCAGCACACGTCCGGGCGGACCTGCCAAGCGCCGTGCGGCGTCCTTGCCTTTGGCGGTGTCACGAGCGCCAAGGACTACGGTGCAACCGCGGCGCGCCAGTTCGCTAGCCAGTTGTAGGCCGATGCCTCGATTTGCGCCCGTGACCACGGCGACGCGGTGATCAGCCATCAGTGTGCTCCGGTGAGGACTCGGTGAGCCCGGAGCGGTCCCCCGTCTCCCAGATCGGGGTGATGACGCAGCCCGACAACTTCCACCCCTGCTCCCTGCGCGCGAACTGATAGCGGTAACGACCGCCCAGTGCCCACTTGCGGGTGTGCTCGCCGTCGCTGCGGCAGTGCATTGCAGCAAAGTTGACCCAACAGGTGGCGCGGTCACCGTCGATGTCGATGACGTGGTTCGTCACGACATGCTCGATGCCGTCGATCAGGCGATGGTCGCTGCGGACACGCTCGATCAGCGCGGTGGGATTCGCGGGCAAGACCTCGCCATTTAGTGCCCTGTAGTCAAAGTGCACCCGCTCATCGAGTTGACGGACCGCGCCCACGTAGTCGCGGGTATCGATGCAGAGCAGAAATCGGTGCAGCACGTCGCGGATTGTTGTGAGAGCCTCAACATCGCCGCACGGCCTGCGTTCCGCTGCACTTGCAAGCTCGTTCATCATCGTCCCTTCAGTCGTCGAAGGTAGTGTGGCGGGCTGCCTGTTCCCACTGCCGCAGTTCAGCTTCGACCGCGTGCAGGTGCTCCAGGATGCTGTCGACGGCATCAGAACCCAAGGGCAGCCGCAGGGGGGTGCGTTCGGCGTCGAGGGCGGCCACGATAGCAGCGGCGGCCTTGGCCGGATCACCTGGTTGCGTGCCGCCGCCGGTGGTGACGTAGTCGCGGGTGGGTCCAACGGTAGCGGCGTATTCGGTGATCGGCTGGGACAGATAAGCCGCGTTCGCGCCGAACAGATTGGTGCGAAACGCCCCTGGCTCGACGATCAGGAACCGCACTCCAAAGTCGACTTCTAGGGCCAACGTTTCCGTCAGTCCTTCCAAAGCGAACTTGGTGGCGCAGTAAGCGCCGAATCCGGGGCCGGGCACCTGGCCCCCGACCGACGACATTTGCACCACGGCGCCGCCGCCGCGGGCGCGCATGTGCGGTAACGCCGCCCTGGTCAGCGCGGCCGGAGCGAAGAAGTGCAGCTCGAACAACTCCCGCAGCTCGGCATCGGTGGTCTCTTCCAGCGCTCCCACTTGGGTACGCCCGGCATTGTTCACCAACACATCAAGGCGCCCGTATCGGGCAACGGCGTCATTGAGCGCCGCCACCGCCGCCGCAGTGTCAGCGACATCCACTCGCAGCGGCTCGACCTGATCCGGATGGGCGGCGACAAGATCATCGAGGCGGTCTACGTGGCGGCCCGCGGCGATCACCACATCACCGGCGGCGACGGCTGCCGACGCCAGCTGCCGGCCAAAGCCGCTGGTGGCACCGGTAATAAACCACACTCGCTGCGCGACTGGTGCAGTCATCATCATCAACTCCTTTAACCTTCGGCGTCTCAACCCTGGGATCTACCATCGGCGTGTGAGCGGGTAGCCGTCCAATATCTTCTGTGATAACCATCGGATATGGACGTGCACGTGCGGGACTTGCGTTACTTCGTCACTGTCGCGGAGCTGTTGCACTTCACCCGTGCTGCCGAGGCGTTGTTCATCAGCCAGCCCGCCCTGTCGAAACAAATCCGTACCCTCGAAACCCAGCTGCGCGCACCGCTTTTCGTACGCACCAAGCGCACAGTCGAACTGACCGCCGCCGGTGCCGCGCTGCTGCCCCATGCCCAACACATGCTGGCTGTCTGGGCGGATGCCGAACAGGCCGTGGGCGCCGCCGCGGTCAACCAGGACGCCACCCTGGTCGTCGGATTTTCGACCAGCGTGGGGCGCGGCCTGCTGCCCGCTATTCGGGCTCGCCTAGCCAACCACGCCCCCCATGCCCAAGTACGGATGCGCCAAATCCCTTGGGGCGACCCCACCGGCGGTCTAATGACTTCGGGCCATCAGCGCACCGACGCCGCCTTCGTCTGGCTCCCTCTACCCCGGCCGGAGTCCTATCAGTGGCTGCAGGTGGCCACCGAAGCCCGCATGGTCGCCCTGCCCCCCAAGCACCGCCTCGCCGACCGCGACACCATTGCCTTCACCGACCTGCTCGACGAGCCCTTCATCGCCCTGCCGCCCTCAAGTGGAGTATTGCGCGATTACTGGCTGGCTCTCGAGGCCCGTGACGGGCGTCCCGTGCGCATCGGCGCCGAAGCCGCCAGCACTGACGAAACCGTCGAAGCACTCAACGCTGGGCTGGGCGTGTGCCTACTTGCCGCTGGCAATGTCCCACTGATCGACCGCGACGGCGTCATCATCCGCCCCGTCACCGGACTGAGCCCGAGTCAGCTCGTCCTCGCCTGGCGCCGCAACGATGACAGACCCCTACTGCAGGCTTTACGCCGGGCGCTAGCAGAAGCGAATCTGGCAACCCGGGACCCTCTGTCCCACCAGTAGAGACTCTGAGAAACCAAATCCGTTGTCAGTGTCGCGCTTACAGGAGCCAGTTATGGTCGGGAGGAACGAGAGCCGGCGATCGCCGTGCGGCTGCTGAGTAGCGGTTGTGCCGGTGCGGCCGCGACCGCACTGCAGTTGTTGACCGTGCGTTCGGCGGCCACGCGCAGCTGACGTCAAGTCCAACGCCCGACACCCGGTCTTGCACCGTAATGTACCCGCCGGTACGATCTCGATCAGGGTGGTACTACGGTGTACCACGGATGGGACGGCGAGTATGCGCGACGTGGTGCCAGTCGCACCGGTTCGGCACACTACGTCCACGGCGAAGTTGCCGCCCGCCCTGCCATGGCCCAAATCGTTAGCGGGAATTGGCTTTTCGATATCGCGTCCTTGGACGCTCCGCCAGGGGGTGCGCCGCTGCGGCAACGTTTTTACTCTTGATATTCCCGTGTTTGGCAACACCGTTGTGGTAGCCGACCCCCTGCTCGCCAAACAGGTGTTCGCGGCGAGCACCGACGATCTCGTTAATATTCAGCCGAACCTGAGTCGAGTGCTAGGGCCGGGATCGGTGTTCGCCCTTGACCGCCAGCAGCACCGCGACCGCCGCAAACTCCTGACACCACCGTTTCACGGCAGGAGCATCAAAAGCTACCAGCGGATCATCGAGGAAGAGACGCTGCGAGAAGCGTCGCGCTGGCCGATCGGACAGGAGTTCCGAACACTGGAGCCGATGAACCGGCTCACCCTGAACGTGATTTTGCGCGCCGTATTCGGAGCCCAAGGCACCGAATTCGAAGAACTGCGGCGGCTCGTTCCTGGATGGGTCACGCTGGCCTCCCGGCTGGTGCTATTGCCGCGGCCGTCGAGCGGTTTAGCCCGCTACGGCCCGTGGGGGCGCCTGGCGCTAGCACGGCGCCAGCTTGACGAAATCATCTATCGATTGATTGAGAAAGCCAGAGCTGCAACAGATCTCGGCGAACGCAGCGACATCCTTGCATTGCTGTTGCGCAGCCGCTGCGACGACGGCTCAGCGATGTCTGACGCGGAGATCTGCGACGAGTTGCTCACGTTAGTGGGCGCGGGCCATGAGACAACGGCTTCGACGCTGGCCTGGGCCTTTGAGCGGCTGCGTCGACACCCGGCAATCGCCACAGCACTGGCTGCCGAAGCCGCCGGCGAGGGCAATCAGCTGCGGCAGGCAACAATTTGTGAGGTCCAGCGTGCGCGCACGGTCATCGATATGGCGGGTCGGCGTGTGGTGACTGCGATGTTCGAACTTGGCCAATGGCGCGTGCCGCAAGATTATTCGATCCTGATCAGTATCGCCTCGCTGCATGGGAACACCCGTGCTTTCTGTGAGCCTGACCGATTCGACCCCGACCGTTTCATCGGCGATCGTCCTTTGAACTTTGCCTGGTTGCCGTTTGGTGGTGGAACCCGACGCTGCGTCGGCGCAACATTCGCCAACTTCGAGATGGATGTCGTGTTGCGAACGGTGTTGCGCCACTTCATTCTCGACGCGACGACCGACCCAGGCGAGAAAATGCACTCGCGCGGCGTCGCGTACACACCGAAAGACGGCGGGCGCATCGTGCTGCAGCGCCGCTGATGTGCGGAACCGGCACGGCGTTACGCGGGATAAAGGCAGATCTATCGCGCCCACACACCCGCAAGAGCCGCGCTCGGGCAACCGCGGCCGTGACATGGTGTTAGCAGTGAAATTCCGAATGACCGCAAGGAAACAGGATGAGTTGGGATATCCGGCGCAGAGATCGCGTCGCGGTAGTGACGATGACAACCAATCTCGTCAACGCGCAGAACCGCGCGTTCTTCGCCGACCTACACGAGGCCTTCGACACTCTGGAACGCGACCACGCTAGCTCGCCGGTGGTGCTTACCGGAAGCGGTACGCGGTTCTCCGCAGGTCTGGATTTGGGGGAGCACTTCCCGCTGTTCGCAGGTGATCGCGCGCCCGTCGCGTCGTGGTTCGAGCAATATCGAGCCACGAACATGCGCGTGTTTACCTATCCACGCCCGGTGGTGGCGGCGCTCAACGGGCACGCCTTCGCGGGCGGCTTGATCACGGCGGCCGTCTGCGATTACCGGGTCGCCATCAGCGAGGGTGCACGATTCGGTCTCAACGAGGTGCCGATCGGAATCCCCATGCCGGCAGTATACGTCCGAATGCTTACTCACGCGTGGGGCGAGCCAGTGGCGTCACGTACCAGCCTGCTTGGCGAAACCTTCTCTCCTGCAGAAGCTTACGCGCTGGGGATGGTTGATGAGTTGGTGCCGGCCCACGCGCTGCTTGATCGCGCCGTCGAAGTGGCTGAACGGACTCCCGAGGACTGTCTCGAGCAGTACGCCTTCACCAAGCGGGCCTGTCAGGCCGCTGCGCTGCGTGACATCACCGAACTCGCTGATTCACTCGATGAAGACCTTCCCGACTACATGACCGCCGCGCCGGCCCGTCGGGCGCATCGGCGCTACTGGCAGCAACTCAAAGGCCGTCCCCCGTCATGGTAAGTCGCGCCGCTGAGTCGACGCTGCCACCCTGGACGATTTGGCAACGCCGGCCGTTCCCCGACACCAACCTGCTGTTGATCGCCGGTCGTGAGCCGGCGCTGGTCGACAGTGGCTTTATCGGCCACGCCAAGCAGACGGTCGCCTGGGCCAGTGCGCACAGTCGGCGCATTCGATGGGTCGTCAACACCCACTGGCATTCAGATCATGTCGGTGCGAACGCGCTCCTTCAGGCGATGGGAGCGGCGATCGCCGCCAGCACTCCCGACGCTGATGCGCTCGCCCGACGCGACCCGGGATGCTGCCAGGCGGAATACCTCGACCAGCCGGTCAGCCCCTACGTCGTCGACATGTCCTTGGAGGACAACGCAATCCTCAGGCTTGGCGACTGCGACTGGCAAGTCATCCGCACGCCTGGGCATACGCCGGGGCACCTGTGTCTGTGGCAGCCCGACGAGCGGCTCCTGGTAACCGGTGACGCGCTCTCTGATTACGACGTTGGCTGGGTCAATCTGGCGTTGGACGGACCCGATGCAGCCGAAACCGCTCTCACCTCACTGCATCGCATGACTGATCTGCGTCCGCGGGTGCTGCTGCCAGCGCACGGGCCGATTCCGTCCGACACGAGCGCCGCCCTAGCCGCAGCGCGCCGCCGAGCCCAGCGCCTCATCGACGATCCCGAAAACGCGGTGTGGTACGGTGCTCGCCGAATCTTCGCGTTCGCGTTGATGATTCACGACGGGATCGCGGTCAACGCGGTCGAGTCTTATCTGCATAAACGGTTGTGGCTGGTTGATGCGGCGCGCCTCTTGCGGACCACGCCGGAAGCTTTCGCAGCCGAGCTGATCGAGGCCATGCTGGCAAGCTCTGCCATCGTCTGCCGCAACGGTCTCCTGTACGCCGCCGCCGAATACACCCCGGTCGAGATGTTGCCGGTGGGCGTGCCCTTTCCCCGCTCTTGGCCGCCGTGAGGCGAGCTCTACCGCGAAGCCGTGCCAGCCAAGTTGGAAGATCAAGCAGACTCACGTATCTCAGCGTGTGTTCGGGTGTGCTGGGCGAGAAATCATTCAGTCGCGCAGTCCGCGCATTGCCGCCAGAAGCCTAGCGCGGAAGTCTGGGTCCAGTTCCTCCTCGGTGATGCGGCCTAGCGCGCCCACCGTCGCCCGAAATTGCTCAAGATAATGTCGACAACCCTCGCAGTCACCCAGGTGCGCATCAAAGCGGGCGCGGCGTCGAGCGTCGAGCCCGTCGTCGAGGTATTCAGAGACAAGCTCCACTAGCTCATTGCAGTTCATAGGCTCGCGCGTCATGGTTGTCCTACAAGATAGTCCTCGAGGCGCTGCCGAACGACCGCCCGCCCACGATGCAGCAGCACGCGCTGATTGGCAAGGCTGATGTCCAGGAGTTGACAGACCTCATCGGAGTCGAAGCCCAGCACATCGCGTAGTGCGACTACCAGCTTTTGCCGCTGCGGGAGTTCACTGAGTCCCTCATTGACCACCTGCAGCAACTCGCCGCCGAGTAACGAACCCTCAGGCGTGAGGGGAAACGGCGATGGATGCTCTTTCCAGTGCCCCGGAGTCGCATCCTCCGGGCCTTCAAAGCGCGTCGGGTCAACCGTGTGTGCTCGCTCCGACTTCTCGCTTTCGCGGCTTTCCGCCACGCCGCGTCGTTTGGCGAGATTGACCAAAATGGAATACAGCCAGGTCCGCAACGCCGATCGACCCTCGAAGCGGTCAATCCCTTTGAGCACGGCAATCCATGTCTCTTGAACGACGTCTTCGGCGACCTCGCGACTGGGAACATATGATTGCGCGATTCGTAACATCGGGCCGGTGTGCTGGTCCACCAGCCTGGTGAACGCCCAGTGCTCGCGGCGACGCAGCGCGTCGAGCAGCTCTGTGTCGTCGGTGGCCTGTCTTGCCGTCATGGCCAGTGACCTCCGCTGCCGGTAGTGAATCGGTGACGGGTGTCGAAAGACATCCCAATGTGTACTGGACAGTACAGCATCAGGCGGTGTGTGACGGGCCCTGGCATGAGCGCGCTTCGGTAGGTACCAAAAGGCGGTGCCACTCGATGGGTAACCGCTGACGAGTTCTCTGGGACTGTTTGTGGCCGTGTACCTGCAGCTGCTGAGCCACGCCGCGCGTCGGGGCCATCGCCGTCGCATCTCCGTCGGCAGGACAGGCGGTATGCGTCGCCTTGAGGGTCGACGAGTCAATTCCGATCCTGCGGAGCGAAGATCGCTTTCCGGGATCGGATGAGACCCGCAAGCATCAACGCGACGTAGCTGTAGGGCATGACGATGATCGGTTGCCCAGTGGCGGCAAAGAATCGGGTGGCGGCGAATGCGTCGTGAAGCCCGATCCACAACAAGCAGAAGGCCAGGAACCACCAGGCCCACCGCTGGCCGGCGCGCAGCCCGAACCGTGCGACCACGCTGACCGCGACGGCCGCGGCCGCGACGTTGACACCGCCGACCGATCCGGTCAATTCGGCCCACTGCTGAGCACCGTTTCCTGCGGCCGCAAGTCTGTTGAAGGTAAAACCCAAGCTGCTCAGGCCGGTCGGCCACGGAGCATCAGGGCGTGCCACGCCGAGCTGCGTGGTCACAAAAGTGATCAATCCCGCGGTGAACGGGATGGCGCCGGCGGCGAAATTCAGACGCCAACCGGGCACCACCTGTGCGCTGTGTGACGTCGTCGCATCAACGGGACTGTGGTCAATGAAATCGCGGGGCTGGGACACGGACGCTCCTTAAGTGTTCGGTGTTCTCTTCGTTGAGTGCACCGCAGTACGCAATGCGTTACACGTCCCATCTGCCGGACAGATCCTGCTCGCATGAGCTGGCTCCGTACGAGGTTGGTCATGTCTTCTAAGTGCGGCAGCGTAGGGATGACGGTCAGCGGTGACGAACTGGGAGCCAGCCAACCGTGACCGCGAGGTCGAACTCGGTTGCGGCGCATGCCGCTAAACGTCGACGCGCACTACCCTGTCGATCTCCAACGCAAGGTCGTACCCCCAGGCGCTGGCTGGTGTGTGCACGCCGGGGGGCGCGTCACCGGCCAGGATGCGCCGCATGCAGGCGGCGGCGGCTTTGGCGGTGAAGATGTACGCGTCGGGACCGCGTAGCACCGCGGTGGTTTGAGCGCCGCCGGTGCCAGTTGCTCGTGCCCACACCGCACTGCGACCTTGGGCCAAAGCCTCGTCGGTGGGGCCCTCGGGCAGGCGGCGGGCCACCGCGCGTAGTAGCCCGCCGTGGGGAATGCCTATCATCATCCGTACCGGGGTGGGGAAAGCCATGTAGGTGTCATAGGACGGAGCCGCCGGAACCGAGGCCACCAGGTCTGCGCGCCACGGGTTAGTGACAACAGTGGTCAGACCATCACCGTCGCCGAAATCGACTTTCATGCGTGCCCGGCCGGCCCGGCAGGCGACGAGGGCGCCGCTGCGCCTGCGCACACCCGGGCGGCGCAGCGAGCCGAGCACTACTTCGGCCGTTCCGCGCGACACTGCGCCCACCGTCTTCAATGCCACTTCAACCCGAACCGGTGGGCCCACCAAGGTTTCCGCGACGTAGGCGGCGAGGCAGTCCGAGGCCACGATGCCATACCCGGCGCCGGGCATCACCAGGACGCCGGCTGCGCGCGCCCGGTCGTTCCAGGCCGCTGCTGCCAGGTGCTCGTCGACCTCGCCGGCGAGATCAAGATAGGCCACGCCCGCGTCCACACAGCGGCGCAGCAACGGCGCTTGGGTCCGTCCAAAAGGGCCGGCGCAGTTGAGCAACGCCTGCGTAGCGGATAGGTCGAGGTCGTCCAATCCGCCGATCCGCACGTCGAGGCCCAGCGGATCGGCGACCGCGCGAAGGGCGTCTTCGCGCCGCCCACTGAGCACCGGCTGCAAGCCTTGCTCGGCGAAGGTGCGCGCCACCAGGCGCCCGGTGTAGCCGGTGGCGCCGTAGAGCAGGATCACGGCCGCCGCCCGCTTTCGGCGATGCGGGCGAGGTTGTCGACCCAGCGCTGGTGCATGCGCCGCATCGCCGGCGCCAGGACCGGACTGAGCAGCTTCGAGGCTGCTCCGCGTTGGGTCTCCTCGGTGCGGATGTCGGTACCGCCGTCGCTGCGGGCGGTCAGTACCCAGGCGTGATGGCCACGTGAACCCAAGCCGCTGCCCGTCCAGGCGAGCCGCTCCTGGGGTTCGTATTCGGTGATTTCGGTAGTGACCGGCGCGCCGAACGTCACCCAGGAAAAGCGGCTGCCCAGCTCGACGCCGGGCCACGGGCCGCCGCGGGAACGCATCCGCTTGGCGTTGCCGTAGTAGTCGTGCCAGCGGTCAGGTCGCACCAGCCATGCCCAGACCGCCTCGGGTGCGGCGCGGCTGGCTCCGAGGTTGGTCTCATGGATCGCGGCGCCGGCCGGTTCGTGGCCCGCGGGCCACTGGACAGTGCTCATTTCGTGCTCCCTCCAAAACGATTCGTCACAGTTCCGATCCGCGGCACGATGAGCTTGACTGTCGCGCCGGGCGGCGGTAACCGGCCCAGCTCAATTCCGCTACAACCGGCCAGGGTGCCGGTGGACAAGAGTTCACCCGCATACACCGTCTCGCCGGCGCACGCGCGGTGGAGGCACGCCTGCAGCGAGTGCGCGAAGTCATCGGCGCGACCGTGGCACCACTGTTGGCCATTGACTTCCACGGTCCCCGACAGCGAAGCAATATCGTCAACCACGTCGTCGGCGGTGAGCACCTCATTAGACATGGCAGTGGCAAACGACTTGCACTTATTCACCGGGCCGAGCGGGCTGCCCCGCACTTCCTCCCATTGGGTGTCACGCAGTGAGATGTCGTTGAGCAACACGAGTCCGCCGATCGCGTCGCGGCAGGCGCTGACGGTGGCGTCGCGGACCTGATGGCAGACCACGAAGCCCAGTTCCAGTTCGAAGTCCAGATCGTGGCCGTACGGGGGCACCGGGATGGGTGTTCCGTCGGGAACCAGCGCGCAATGGTTGCCTTGGTAGAGCAGTGGGGTGTGAAGCATCATGGGCCGCACCCGCAACCGGGGGATTGGGCGGCCCGCGAGGCGCTCGTACACGCCGGCCACGCGGGCCGCGCGTGGCGCGTAGCGTGCCAGCATGCCTCGGGCGACACCCTCGGAATGACTCGGTGAGAGCAGGAAGGGCCGCAGCGAGCGCGCGGAAAACGGCAGCCGTGAGCTCAGATCGGGCGTAAAACGCTGCGACGCAACGTGCTTGGCCAGCTCGCGTACCGCCGCGCGGGCCGGGGCACCGGCAGCAAGAAACGTCACCACGTCGCTCGAACAGGCACTCAGCACCGCACGCAGCGATGGAGACACCTCGGGGCGGGCCAGCGCGTCCGCGATCGGCAACCACCGCTCACGCGGCTCATCCCACGCCGCGACGGTGTCCCCGCCGGATCCGCCGACCACGCGCAGCCTCATAGCTTGCGGCCTTGGCGGTGCCCCTCGTAGACCGCCTCGTAGGTGCCGCGGGGTGCGACGGCGTCACCGATGGCCTCGAACGAGACCTCGCGTTCCCGCAGCGGTTGTGCGAGTGCGTCCTGGGAGTGACGCGCGGTGGCCATCACGATCCAGTCGGCAGTGACCTGCCGGGTTGTGCCGCCGGTAGGGTCATGCACCAGCGACAGTGTCACCTGCTTGCCGTCGATGCCGGTGATCCAGTGGTCGCGCACCATTTCGACACCGGCGGCATACAACTGGGGGTAAATCCACTCAAGGTAGACGTCGAGGATCGTCTCCATCCCCACCATCGGCCACCGCGTTACCAGCGACACCTGCGCGCCGCGCTGCGCGAGCAGCACGGCGGTCAGAGGGGCCACCACATCGGACTGATCGTCAACGACCACGACAGTGCCGTCGGGTGTCACGCTGCCCTCAGCTACCTCATCCCAGCCCGCGGTGCGGCCGCTCTGCCACCCCGGCACCGGCTGCCCGGTCCAACCCTGGAAGCCGTCGCGGGCGGCGCGCGAGCCGGTAGCCAGCACCACATGGTCGGGCTGCAGCTCGGCCAGCAGCTCGTCAAGGAGAGCGCCATCCACACGCACCCCGGTACGTATTTGCGCGCCGTTGCCGACGGCCTGCTCACCCAGCCAGGTACCGATGCGTCCGTACTCGGCGCGGGTGGGCAGCCGCGACTGCAGTAGCGCGTGACCGCCGACCTGGTCGGCGGCCTCCACGACGGTGACGGTGTGCCCGCGTGCCGCTGCTACCCGCGCGTACTCGAGGCCTGCGGGACCCGCCCCGATGACGAGCGCGCGGCGCGGCGCGTCGGCGCGACGGAGCGTGCCTCGACCCCATGCTGCTTCGCGGCCCATCGCCGGGTTGTAGACACACTGCACGCGACGGCCCTGCATCGCAGTCTTCCAGCACAGGTTGGCCGCGACGCAGCGGCGGATATCCTTTGGCCGGCCTTGTTCGGCCTTGGTGACCCAGTCCGGGTCGGCAAAGAGCTGGCGCCCCAAGCACACCGCGTCGCCGTGGCCCTCGACCAATAGCTGCTCGGCCACCCGCGGCTCGGTGATGCGTCCCACCATCAGGACCGGCTTCCCCGACACCGCCTTGATCGGGGAGGCCAAGTCGCGCTCCCAGCCCTGCTCGAAATGCATCGGGGTGTGGATGAATGCGTGGTGGACCCCGGCGGACACCGACACGTAGTCCACGTCGCAACGCTTTTCAAGTTCGCGTACCACCTCGACCACGTCGGGCGTCTCAAGGTCACCCGGCCAAAATGACGTGGAGTTGATCCGGTATCCGAGGAACGGCTGGTCGCCGACCGCGGAGCGCATCGCGTCCAAACAGCGGACCGGGAATTGCAGCCGGCGCTCAAAATCCCCGCCCCATGCGTCGTCGCGGTGGTTGTAGAGCGGGGACAGGAACTGCCATGGCAGGTAACCATGGGAGAGGTGGAATTCGACGCCGTCCAGGCCTGCGGCGACCGCCCGCGCCGCCGCCGCACCGAAAGCGTCGATGATCTCTTCGATCTCGCCATCGTCCATGGCCTTCGGCGTCATCGCCCCGGGAGTTTCGCCCAGCGGGATCTGCGACGGTGCGCGCGAGAACCACTCCGCGTCCGGGTCAAAACGGGTGTCCTGCTTGAACGCCAGCATCGATCGAACCCCGGTGTGCAGCAACTGAATTGCGAGCTTGGCGCCCTCGGCATGCACGGCCTCGGCCACCCGGGCCAACGGCGGGATCGCGCGATTGTCATACAGCGAGCCCACCGTGAGCGGCGCGGCCAAAGAGGACGGGTGAACGTGGGTGGCGCCGATGATGATCAACCCCCCCCCGCCAGCGGCACGTTCGCGGTAATACGCCACCGCCTGATCGGTGAAGCGCCCCGACCACGGATCGTCGACCCAGGTGGGACAGGTCGGTGGGAAGACGACGCGGTTACGGATCTGGCTGTGGCGAATCCTCCACGGCGACAGCAACCTCGGGAACCCGGACTCCTTGACGACCATCCAATAATCGTTTACGAAACCAATAAAAGTGTCAAGATATTGTTGGGCTCTATACTCTGGCGTGTGTCAGCCTCCGAAGGGCAGCTGCGTGGGACGCGTGCACGCGATGCCATCGTGGATGCCGCCCGCCGTCAATTCCTTGAGGTGGGTTTTCGCCGCGCCTCCATCGAGTCAATCTCTGCGGCCGCCGGAGTCTCCCGCCCGACTGTCTACGCGCACTTCGCCTCCAAACAGGAGGTGTTTCGCACCATTGTCGCGCAACTGCATGACGACCGCATCCGCGCCATGGCCGATGCCGCCGTCCCCGACGCGCCAATCGCCGATCAGCTCTACGCCGTCCTGTCGGCGCGCTTTGCGCCGTTCGTGGCCCTGACCGCCTCGTCGCCCTATGGTGCAGAGCTACTCGACGAGAACAGTCGCACCTGCGGGGACATCACCCGTGACTCGCGTCAACGCTCCACGCGGCTGCTGCGTGAGCTCTTGGCCAACGCTGATCGTGCCGGAACCATCAACCTGAGCGACGTCGGTCTCACACCAGCGACCGCCGCCGACGTCATCTACGACGCCGCCCGAGGCGCCAAAGAAGACGCAACACTGACCGTGCAGGCCTACCGGCGCCAACTGAGCCGGCTGGTCACCGTCCTCGCCCGCGGCCTGGGTGCCGGCCGCTAACCACTTCGTTTGTGCCATGCGAGCGTTGACCGCAAGTTGTTGGCGCTGCCGAGCATTCGAGTGATATAGAACGGGCGGCCGACCATCGCCGTCGGTCACACAGTCTGTATCGACACCCTGGCCGATCGACGCTCCCAAGCGGCACGCAGCGCCTCACCCAGCGTCCACGTGGCCGCACCCAGCAGAGCAATGTCTTTGATCAGAAAGCCGCCGGTGTCGGTGAGCAACGGAACATATACAGACGAATTCTCGACCACGCCTGGGGTAGTAAACAAGAAACTGAGCGTCGACAGGAAAAGGAAGACGGCGATGGCACTGCCGGTGGCCGCGGCCCAGGCCGAGACCGGCCGGCTCGCGATCAGTACGGCGGCGGCGATCTCGATAGTGCCCAGCGCACTGGACAACCCCTGAAGGCTGAAGATGTTGTACAGCCAGCTCATCAGGGGTTGGTTGTTGATGAACAGACTGATTGCCTGGGCCTCCTGAATCGTGAACTTCTGTAAGCCGATCCAGGCCAGCGGAATGCACAGTCCGTAGCGCAATATGACTCCGCCGAGAGTGCTGATGACATCAGCAGCTTTTGCCAGGGGTGCGTGCGGAGTGTGCATCAGAACTCCATCCAAGAGGTTCGGTGAAAACGGGTCACCGGTTAGTGACCGCCAGAGTGCAGAGCGTTACACCGGTGCCAGACCCACGCCTGCAGCTGCCTATGGCTTCGAAGCCGCCGTGATCTGGTCGCAGTGACTCCGGGCAGAGGAGGCCAGAAAGTCGCCATCGATCTACAGGCTGCGGCGTAAGCGTACTGCACGGTACACTTCTGCTTGACGCAGTCAGAACGGTCGCCGACTACTGCCCAACACGAGATGAGGCTCGAGTCCGACGTGACGACCTCTACACCGCCCGAAGGCGATTCGACCGCTTCTCCAACTGGCCGCGCCGAGAATGGCGCTCCTTCATCGGCGCCAACTGGCGAACACGTCGAGGGATATGGCTTTCCCGCGGCGTTATGGCGGGCACTGGAAAAGCGTCCTCCGCCGGGTCTTTTGCTGATCAGGTGGCGCAGTCCACTACGGGGTCCGTGGCTGACATCGGTGTTCGGACTCATTCTGTTGGTCGTATTGCCTGTCGTCATCTTGACCGGTCTGCTGTCATACATTGCTTATGGCCCCCAATTTGGCCAGGCCATCCCGTTCGACGTGGGCCTACTCAAGCTGCCTACCTTCGACTGGCCCACCAGGCCGAGCTGGCTGTACCGCCTGACACAGGGCCTGCACGTCGGACTGGGGCTGATCATCATTCCCGTAGTTCTCGCCAAGTTATGGTCTGTGATCCCACGCCTTTTCAGCTGGCCTCCGGCGCGATCAATCGCCGCCATCCTCGAGCGCGTCTCGCTGCTGATGCTGGTGGGCGGAATACTGTTCGAGATCGTCACCGGCGTGTTGAACATCCAGTACGACTACATCTTCGGTTTCAGCTTCTACACCGCCCACTACTTCGGGGCTTGGGTCTTCATCGCCGGTTTCGTTGCCCATGTCAGCATCAAGTTCAGCAAAATGATGACCGGTCTACGCTCACGATCGATGCGAAGCGTCCTGGCAACCTCGAGAATTGACACGGTCCCGGAACCGTCCGATGAGGACGGACTGGTGGCGCGAAATCCCGATCCGGCGACTCTGAGTCGCCGCGGCATGCTGGCCGTCGTCGCCGGTGGGAGCGCGCTTGTCGGAGTGCTGAGCGCGGGCCAGACTATCGGGGGAGTCATGCGTCGCGCGGCGGTGCTGCTGCCACGAGGACGTAGCTACGGCACGGGCCCAACTGATTTCCAGATCAACCGCACCGCAGTTGCCGCAGGGATCGATTCGAGGTTTACCGGAGCAGACTGGCATCTGCGACTCGTCGGCGTTGGCGATATAGCACTGGATCGCACGCAGCTGGCGGCGATGCCGCACCACACGGTGAAACTGCCGATCGCTTGTGTCGAAGGGTGGTCGACAACGCAGGAATGGACGGGGATCCGGCTCGGCGACCTCGCGGCGGCGGTCGGACTTCCACGGCCTGGTTCTGCACTCGTGTCATCGCTGGAACGTTTCGGAAGCTTCAATCACGCTGTGCTGCAAAGTAATCAAATCGTGGACCCGCGATCGCTTCTGGCGTTCCAAGTCAACGGCGCCGACCTTTCGCTTGACCACGGTTATCCGGCACGAATCATTGTTCCGGCTCTTCCTGGTGTGCATTGCACCAAGTGGGTGTCTTCTATCGACTTCCGGACGACATGATGCGTTACCTGCTAGGTGTGGGACGACGACTGTACGGTGAGCGATTGCTGCACCTCATCGTGTTGCTCTCCGCGCTGGCACTTGGGGGTTACGCAGTATCAATCCTCGGCCTCGAAGAACTTTTCAACCGGAGAGTTTGGTGGCAGTCGATCGCTGTCTGGTTCGCTGTCGCCATCATCGCTCATGACTTGGTCCTGTTTCCGCTTTACGCGATGGCGGAACGCCTGATCCCTGCGAGATCATTACCGAATGGGGCCGTTCGTCATCGCTCGGTACGCGATATTTTGATCGTCAATTACATCCGCTTACCCACCGTGGCAAGCGGGTTGATCCTCTTGCTCTTCCTGCCTGGCATCATCGAACAAGGGGCGTCGACATATCAGATGGCGACAGGGCTGACTCAGGCGCCGTACTTCTCGCGTTGGTTGTTGCTGACTGCCGGGTTCTACCTCGTGAGCGCAATCTGTTTCGTAGTGCGGGTAGCGCTGACCAAGCCGGTCGCCGGCGAGAACGTTGAGGGCGACGATGTTCGGGTGCCGGTAAGTGCCGACGGCCGGCGAACCGACAATCCGCAATGAATTCCTCACTTCGCGCACCAACACGAGCATGTCATGTCTTTCGACGCACAGAAGGTCGAGTACTTACCTAAGCTACCGAAATAAATTGTTGCACAGAATATCTCATCGTTTATATGAAAGCACCGAGTTGAGGAGAGGGTTCGCGGCGTCAGTCACCCAAAGTGTGTGCTGGGTCGCGACAGCAGCGCTTGGTCGACGTAGATGTCTAGCTTCTCGTTGTAGAACGCGACCATCCCGGCGATTTCCACGACGGAGATCGTAGGATGCCGATATGTCCAGGCCAGATCCGGGTGAAGACGCTCTCCGATCTCCACCGACCAATAGCCTGAGGTGATCCCCTTATACGGACAAATGGTCTGTGTTGGACTGGGCTTCAGATGCGAGAAGTCGATGTCGGTGCGGTCAATATAGTAGCGAGTAGGTAAACCCGTCTCGAAAAGTAGTACAGGACACTCGGTTTCCGCCAGTAGGACATCGTCGAGTTCGATTCTGACGTGACGGTGCGAGCGTAGCGCATCCACCCGGACATACGGGCTGCGCGGGTGGCCGATGAGCGGTTGGTCCTCCTCGAACCAGTCGAGCGCGTCCCAGTCGAAGCGGAAACTCCCCGCGAGCGGACCGGTATCGTAAAGGCGCGCAGCAGACTTAACCGTGCGGTTGCCGTCTGCCAGCGAGAACAGCCGCGAGGACCCTAGCTGGAGTTTCTGGGTGTGCTGCTCGTCGACCAGGCACAACGTGTCGACGTCCTCGATAGGCACGTAGTACTGCGGGTAATACGCCACCTCCCAGACGTAGTGGGCCGCCTTCGTGTCGAATACCAGGATCCCGTTGAAGTAGCCACGAACCCGGCGTGGGACCGGTTCGATGCGCCCACGGTCGGCCGCCATCTGAGGGTAGTCCCGGTGCGGATTAGTGGATTCTGGAATCATCACAGCTCCTTCGGCTGGCTGGGAATGGTCGTGACGCGTTGATGGCATGGCGCAGAACCTCGGTACTCGAGACCGAACCCGCCGATGAAATATTCGTTGGACCACCTAGCGTTTGAATGCTTCGGGGTGCATCGCGGCCACTCAAGCGAGGCTGTTTTCAGACGAGATAACGGGCCTCACTTCGCGTCGGCTCTTCTTTCTGTACGTAATGGTACAGTGCTGGTCCTGACCCACAACGCCTCGGCTCGACGAAGCCTGCCAAGCAGATGCTTCGTCGAGCCGAGGCGACGATCACGCTGACACGACAGGGAAGTCGATGTCGGTGTGGGCGACATTGTTGAAGTAGTTGGTCAGGACATTGAGCCCTACGTGGCCAATCACTTCGGCGATCTCAGCGTCGCTTGCGCCGGCGTGACGTACGGCGGCAAGGGCAGAGTCATCGATCTGTCCGCGGTGTTCGTTGACAGTCACAGCAAACGTGAGAAGTGCTGCGGTCTTCGCGTCGTCGGCGTCGCCCTTGCGCGCTGCGGCCACCTGCTCAGCGCTGAGGCCGGCGACCTTCTGCCCGAGGTAGGTGTGCGCCGACAAGCAGTAGGAGCACGCGTTGGATTGGGCGATCGCGATGGCCAATCGTTCGCGGGTGGACCTGTCGAGCGTGCCGCGGTCGAGGCCGCCTGCCAGGCCCAAATAGCCGTGCAGCAGCGCGGGGCTGTGTGCCATCGCGCGGGTCAGGTTGGGGACTGCGCCCATGGCTTTCTTGACCGCGGATAGGGCCGCTGCTTGGTCGGGAGCCGCAGTGGCGTCGGTTACGAGGGGCAGGTTGCTCATGATGTTCTCCTTCAGCGGGTGAATCTTTCGGGAACCGCGGCGCAGTTGGCGCAGCGGATACTGTGTAGTGACGATCGTGTCCGATTCCGTTACAGCCGCAGATGAAGGAGTTCGATACCGAGGTGGTGGTCGAAACGCGGACGGTTCCTGACGATCGGTGGAAAACCGAGGCCGATCTGATTACGGCGCTGAAAGCCGGCGATGCACAAGCATTTAGCGCCCTTGTCGAAACCCTGCACGCTCCGTTGGTGCGGATGGCCAGCGTCTATGTTCACGCAGCGATGGCCGAGGACGCAGTGCAAGATGCATGGCTCTCGGTGGTGCGGTCCATCGGTAAGTTCGAAGGTCGCGCGAGCCTCCGCACGTGGATCGTGCGCGTCGTCCTCAACCGTGTGCGCAGCCTCGCGCGGGGTCAGTTCAATACGGTGCCGTACGCGACGGCCGGGCCCGAAACCGACGTGCGGCCGTCGGTTGATCCGGATCGAATGGCCCATCCTGAACTCGGAGCACACTACTGGCGTGATGTGCCTGGCCGGTGGGACCTTTTACCCGAGCAGCGGCTGATGTCGGCGGAGGTTCGTGCGGTGGTACTTGATGGGCTGCGCAGGCTGCCGAGTGCTCAACGTGAGGTGGTGTCGATGCGTGACATCGAGGGCTGGTCGAGCGAGGAGACATGCGAGGCGCTCGGCATATCAGCGGCGAACCAACGTGTGTTGTTGCACAGAGGCCGCGCCGTACTACGCAACTTGCTGGAGGTGTACCTCGATGAGCGCTGACGACGCCTTCATCGCTAACGACTTGCGCATTGCCTGCGCGGACGCCGTCGCGTTGGTCACTGATTATCTCGAAACGGCCCTAGTGGCAACAGACTTGGCTCGCTTCGAGCAGCACACGAGCCTGTGCGAAGCGTGCAGAGTGTACGTAGACCAAATTCGACGGACGATATGGATTACGCGAGCGGCGCGGCAGGAGTCGATCGAGATCCGTCCCACCAACTTCGACGCGCTGATGGACGAGTTTCGCCGACATAGTCACGACTAGCGAATGACGGCATGCGCAACTCACCCGAGTCAGTTGGCGGCCTGGTATATACGGCAGAAGCGCCGATAGATGACCCATCTGTCGAAGCGCTACCGGAGCGATTGACGCGGTTGCCGACCGATCGGCGATTTGCGGCTGACGAATCCCAGCGGCAAACACGATTCTCACAGCAACGCTTGAGTGGTTCACGAGAGGCCGTCGGTCGGCCCCCGGGAAAGTTGCCGTCACCGGAAGGCGACTGAAACTTTGTGGGTGAAGTTGCTCGATGGTTGTAACGGGGCGGGGGTCTTTGATGTCTAATCTCTGCTCGTCGCAGTTGGGCGGCGAGTCCGAACAAATGAACGGAGAAAGAGATCCATGTCCACCCACTCGCGCGCCCTCGTCAACATTGCCGGGGCCAGCGGCTTCGCTCTCGACGGCTTTGATCCGGTCGCTTTTGTCACTGACAACGAGCCCGTCAACGGTGATCCGAGCATCACCGCCGAGCATCACGGCGCGCGCTACATGTTTGCCACCAGCGCACACCAGCAGATGTTCAACGCCAACCCGGACAGGTACGTCCCACAGTTTGGCGGCTTCTGCGCATTCGGGGTCTCGGTGGGCGCCCTGTTCCCGGCCGACATCATCAACACCTGGGAGGTGCGGGACGGCAAACTCACGGTGATCTTGAACGCAGGCCTCCGCAGCGAGTTCGATAAGGATTATGACGGCAACCTGGCCAAGGCCGACGGAAACTGGCCCGGCCTAGTCGGCGAGCACGGCAAGTAAGCAGAGGTAACATCTGGCCGGGCTTGGCGGACGTTCGACATGCGAGGGTCTGCGGTCCGCCAAGTCCAGCCCCAGATGTCCTTCGCTCGGCCGAAACGATGGTTGCCCATGAGACAGTTGCCCACGAGACGGTTTAGGGCACGGGATAGGCCGGTCGTAGTCCATCGGCGGCCATCGATAGCGCTACCGTCATTGCTTGACCTGTGTGTTTGGCTTCCAGTCATAATCGACGCCAAGTTTTGACAACACTCGCAGACATTGTAGGGAGCCATGGCATCGTTTCAGCAATCTCAGCCCGCGCGGCGCGCCAGTGCTGAGCGCACGCGGCGTCGGCTCATCGAGGCCGGACTGCGCATGGCGGAAGTCACCGGCTTGAATGACATGAGCGTCAATGCTGTAGTCCAATACGCAGGCGTCTCAAAGGGAACATTTTTCCACCATTTCAGCGATCGTGGGGCATACCTCGTGTCGCTGCACCGTCACTTCCACGACGCAATGTTCGAGCAGGTGCGGTCCGTGGCGACGACGTTGCCCGCCGGCCCGGACCGTCTTAACCGGATGGCTACGGTGTATCTGGATTACTGCCTCGAGAATCACGGAGTGCGCGCATTGATCCTAGAAGCCCGCGGTTCGCTGGCGATCCAGGATGAGGTGCGAGCGCGTTCGAAGCTCAGCGCAGCGTTCGTCGCGACGGACTTTGCCGCCATGGGCTGGCCGGAGCCCCAGCGAGCGGCCGATTTGTGGGTCGCCGCTGCCGGCGAGTGCGCCCTAATCGAGTTGGAGGCAGGCGGACCCGACCTCGCGACTCGTCGAACACTGCAATATGCGTTCACGCTTCCTCGGCAGGAATGAAGTTCACAGATCCCGGCAAGGCGCGTGCTCAAGACGGTCAACGTCGGAGTCCTCGCCAGAGCTCGCGCTCGCTGAACACATAGCCGGATCACTCCGGCGCAGCGCGGGAAACACCTCGGCAACAATCATCACCGGACCAAGCAACAGATTTTCTGGCCGCCGGGTGAACTGCGGGGCCCTTCGTTCGAAGAATACATGTCCGACGAACTGGACCGCCCACCCAGCTACAAACGTGGCCGCGAAACTCGTTACAGCATAGGCTGTTTCGCACTGGGTCGCCATGGCGTCCGCTATTCCGCAGGAGATCGTGCTAAAGGCGAGGAAGCCTATTCCGGCACGCACAGACCAGCGCGTTACCACCAACGAGGCCGCTGCTACTGCGACGGCCGCCCCGTTGATCAACGTGGCTGCGCCGTGATCAGACATCCGTACCAGGCTGAGCATGCCCAGCGCCGAGATTGCGATCATGGGAATACCGATTGCATGCAACGCCCGATTGGCCGGTGAACGGTGAATCGATTCGTACGACGCCATGATTCTGTTGAAGTCCGTCATTGCCGTTCCTGTACCGTTTCGGCGATGAATTGAGCGAACTCTGCAGCGAATCGGTCGGGTTCCTCCATAAAGGCAGAATGACCCGCGTTAAACTGCGTGACCCGCCTGCGGCGGAACGTCTCAGCGGCGGCTCTGGAACGACGCCACGACACAAATCGGTCTCGTTGGGCCCACGCCAGCCACACCGGCGCCGCCACGTGGGGTGCCAGCGCCCGGAGATCGGCGTCAGGCTCGCCAAAACCGCGCCACGCGTCGGCCAGCAGAGGCGCAGCGGCGCTCCCGGCGCTGATGATGTTGCGACGTTGCTCCTTGGCCGCCGCACGCGGTAGGACGAGGCATCGATAATAAAAGCCGAAAGCTGCTGGGAACCATTTGGCTTCGCGCGCGCCCGCTTCGAAGAACCAGGCCATCAGCGAGGTGGCCAGCCGAGCGGTCCGATCGACCGGCGCCAGTCCACCGGCATTGCATAGCACGACCGCCGCGAACGCCTCGGGCACGGTTGCGGCGGCAATAAGCGCCGCCGCACCACCGATCGAGTTGCCAACAACGATCGGACGCGTCAATTGGAGCCGATCCACGACCGCCAGTGCAAGTTCGGCGAAGTGCTGGGGGCGCATGGGTCGGCCGTCGTCGGGTGAGTGGCCGTGCCCCGGCCAATCGACTGCCACGATTTCGAAGTGGTTGCCTAGACGGGAAGCCATAGACGCGAAGTCTCCGCTGCCGTGACCTATCGCGTGCAGACACAACACTGGTACGCCGTGACCCCACCGCTTGATGGCTACGGATGAGCCACAGGCGTCGATGATCTCGACTGGGCGCGCTGCGCCCACGGCAGCTTTCAGAGCAATGCCGGCTGCGAGTCCTCCGGAAGCGGGCCGCGCGCACCTGACCGACTGCCGATTCATAAAAATTCCTTCCCACGCGTTCCCTAAGTGACCGACCAGTCGGTCACTATTCCAGGTCCCGCAAGCTCGCGCAACTGGCCCGCTCCTGCTTTCGGGTCACGCCGGGGACGCCTAAAGGCGGTTCGCGGGGTTAACTCTTCCCGCTCGACGAGGGCAGGGGCGAGGCTCCGCTGTCGCCGCCGACCACGTAGTCATGCAGCCATCTGCGTCGGGTCGAAAGTGGAAGGCTTTGGTCGCCGCGTCGAGTCGGCGCCTGAATAGCACTGCGGGTATTTCGAGCACGGAAGCGTAACGGTGCTCGGCTGCCTGCAACGCTGGGCAGCAGCAATCAGTAATGCAAAGTTCCGGCCTCGGGAGGATGGCAACAGCAACAACGAGTTGTACTGTTGAGTCTAGTCTCTGCTTGCCGTCGATCGTCTCCATCGAAAGGAACATATTGCCCTCTGTAGCAAAGGAACACGCCGCTGCTGCGCAGCAGAGCGGACACGTTGTCGCGACTCGGCCTCCGAGATGGTTAGCGGCCGCGCCGACAAACTATGTGACACTTCGTTACTCACGATGAGCTCTCTAGTGCGCCCGATCCGGCGTGACGACGTTGCCCAAATCAAGCGCATTGTCGAGGCGGTCGGTCTGTTCCCGTCGACGATGCTCGAGAAGATGATCGAGCCCTACTTCACACGACCCGACAATCGGCAGATCTGGATTGGACACCAAGCCGGTCAATTTCTTGCTGGCTTTGCGTTCTGCGAACCCGAACGAATGACAACCGGTACGTGGAATGTCCTCGCAATCGGTGTCCTGCCGCAGCTTCACGGGCGAGGCATTGGCGCTGAACTCATGGGTCATCTCGAGCGGTCTCTCGCCGATGCTGGTGAACGCATTCTGCTAGTCGAGACATCATCGCTTCCGGAGTTTGAGCGTGCCCGCCGCTTCTACCGCACGCTCAATTACACTGAGGAAGCACGCATTCGCGAGTTTTACGACGACGGCGACGACAAGATCGTCTTCTACAAGCGCCTCGGCTGACGCCCATCAACGGGTAACTGGAGTGACTCGGGACAGCTACGCTCTGTGACTCCGCCCCACCGCTTCCGGCCGCGAGGACGATTTGGATGCCTCGGCGCGGTCGACCTAGTCTGAGAACTCACCCTTACTATCGTGTGTCTCGCCAACACCGCCCCAGCGCGAAGCAATGTCCTTCGGCGTCACCGTCAGAGTTGTTGTTTACCGGCGTTAAAGTTGTCCAGTCGGCGGGAAACGACGTCCCACGCCACAACATTCCACCAAGCGTCCAAATACTCGGCTCGGCGGTTCTGATATCGCAGGTAGTAGGCGTGCTCCCACACATCGCAAGCCAGCAAACCGGGTCGACCGTAGAGCAAGACGCTGTCCTGGTTAGGAAGCGTGAGGATCTCCAGCTTCTTGGTGCCGGGGTTGATCACGAGAAATGCCCAGCCCGAACCGAATTGCTTGGCCGCGGCGGTCGCGAATTGCTCCTTGAATGCGTCAAGACCGCCGAAGTCGCGCTTGAGTGCGTCGGCCAAAGCACCTTGCGGTGTCGTGTCGCGCGGTGGCCCGATCACCTTCCAGAAGAACTGATGGTTGGCGTGTCCACCACCTTGTTCGCGCACGGTCTGGCGGATCTCGTCTGGCACCTCATCGAGGCGGCGGAGCAGATCTTCGATGATCAGTCCGTGCAACTGTGGGTACGGGGCGATCGCGGCGTTGAGTTTGTCGACATAAGTTTGGTGATGCTTGTTGTGGTGCAGCTCCATCGTGGCTGCATCAATGTAGGGTTCCAACGCGTCGTAGCCGTAGGGCAACGGGGGCAGGACGTACCCGGTGAAAGCATCGGCTTGCGTTCCGCTCGACATGGGGTGAACTCCGTTCGTTGACGTCGGATTCCCAAATTTTTTCTGCGCCTGCATCTGCACGGCCAGATCAAGCGTGCGCCTGATGCCGCCAACCTGCCAGTGCCCGGACGGTCACAGCTGACCCCATCGATCGGTCTAACCGCGCGCTATCCAAAAGTTGTAGAGGAGGACCGCTGTGCTGTTGCACAGCTGAGCCGCACCTTACAACCGAAACCGGAGCCGAGACTGTTATCCAACGACACTGCGCACAGCTCGGCGAATCCGGTGCTTCCTCCCAGCTGTAAAACGCTGCGGGACAACCCAGCACGGAACGCATAAGGCTTGTGGCCAGAGCGTGCGTTGTCACGACAGAAGCGGTCGCAGGGTCGGATCGACCCTGACGCTCAACAGCATTGGCCCGTCAGCGGCAAGGGCTTGCTCGAACGCGGAGCGCAGCCCCGCGTACTGTTCCACCCGGATGCCGGGTACGCCGAATCCTTCGGCCAGCTTGACCAGGTCTACGCCGGGTGTGTCCAATCCCGGCTGGTCATGACCAACGCCGAGGTAATCGCCGGATTCCTTGAGAACGGCGTAACCTGCGTTGTCGAGGACTACCACGACTATGCGCGCCTGATGTTGGGCTGCCGTCCATAAAGCCTGCAACGTGTAGAGCATCGCTCCGTCACCGGTTGCGCAAATGACGCGGCGGTCAGGTTGCGCAAGTTGCACCCCTACCGCGGTGGGCAAGCCATTGCCGATACCGCCCACGCCGGCGTAGAAGAAACCTTGTGGCACGGTGATCGGCATTCGCATGTGCATTGCCGAGGCGTGAGAAGACGCCTCCAACACCACGGCACCATCTTTTGGTCGAAGTTCTTCCAGTAGAGCGAATAAGGCGTGCGGTTGTATCGGATCCCCCGTAGCCGGGGTTGGCATGTTGGGTGTTGTCTGCGGCCAGGTGGCAGTCGTTTCCGGCACCGCCTGGGCCAGGGTCGTAAGCGCTAACTTGACGTTGCCCAGCACAGCGTCGCCTGCGGGCGCGCGGGCGGCCTCTTCGGGATCATCGGTGAACAGCAATAAGTCGCTATCTTCGGGCAGGACCGGACCCATGCCTCCCATGTCGAAGTCGAAAACCGCTGCGCCGACCACGACTAGCAAGTCGTGATCCTCAAGCCAATGACGGAGCAGTTCCCGGTCAAACACCAAAGCACCGCGAAAGAGTCGATGGTTCTCGGGAAAAGCCGCACGACTCGCGGCCGGCGCGCCGTACACGGCGGCACGCAACTTTTCGGCAAGCGCGACCATCTCATCCCACGCTCCCGCTCGGTCAATCGCGGCCCCAGCGATCAAACAGGGGTTTCTGGCGGCCGCGATACGCCCTGCGGCTGACGCCAATGCCTGCGGGTCAGGCGCAACGCGGGTAGAGACCCGACGAATGACGAGTGGCAACGGGTCTGCTTCGCGCTCCCAATCATCTACCGGCAGCACCAGAAAGACAGGCCCCTGCGGCTCTTGACAGGCGATGTGGATCGCGCGCTGGAAGGCGGCGGGAATGTCCTGCGCGCGTTGAGGTTCGTAGGACCACTTCACATACGGCTTAGGCAGGTCGCGGGCGTCCCGGTTGTAAAAGCCCGGCTCGTAAAGGCACATATCACGGCGCTGCTGACCACAGGTGATGATCAGCGGCGTCTTGTTGTGAAACGCTGTCTTGAGATTGCCCATCGCGTTGCCCACACCTGGTGCATTGTGCAGATTCACAACCACCGGCATACCCGTCACACCCGCATAGCCGTCAGCCATACTTACGACGGCCGCTTCTTGCAGACCTAGGTAGTAGGTGAAATCCGCCGGAAAGTCGGTGAGAAAAGGCAACTCGGTGAACCCAGGATTTCCGAAGAATGTCGTCACTCCGTGGGCTCGCAGCATGTCGTAGGTCCGCTGGCGCACCGTCGGCATCAGAGGTCTCCTCAAACTCACGGGTCCGTCAACCTAGCGCATGCCCGTCGAGATGGCGAGGCCATCACGCGAGCCAACGCGGGCAGCGCGTTGCCGCACTGTACTGATCAGTCTAAGCTACCGTAGCGTATCGGTGGAACGTCCGAACTTCGCGCGCACCACAGAGATATACCGTGTGTCATTGGCCCGACCCCGCAGCCCGATGCAGGATCGTCGGCTTGAGATCGAAAGGTAGGCTGTGACAGCTCTCGCCGCGCGGTCGGTCGCCATGGCAGATCGCCGCGTCGGCCATGCAACAAGCAACGCGAGCATCCACATGCGACCAGTTTCTGCAGTCGGGCATGTCAAAGGGCTACGGCGGACGGATGGATCGGAACGGTGCCGATGAACCGCCCGGCATGCTCGAACGTGCTTCGGTCGGCTGAACGCGCGGAGTGCCGGCCAAACCCGCGTACGGTGTGGCTTTCGGATCCGCACCGGCAGTCCTGCTGCCGTGTGGACCGCTGGCTCGACGAACATCTCAGCAGGCTCAATGACGCCGACGCCTCGGTCCCGCTCGAGAGCCAGTCGGGGAAAGGGTGACGTATCGATGGAGACCTACGATCTCGCGATCATCGGAACCGGTTCGGGCAACAGTATTTACAACGAACACTATGCGGCCAAGCGGGTGGCGATCTGCGAGCAGGGCACCTTCGGCGGTACGTGTCTGAACGTCGGGTGCATTCCGACCAAGATGTTCGTCTACGCCGCCGAGGTGGCCAAAACGATCCGGGGTGCGGCCCGGTATGGCGTGGATGCGCATATCGACGGGGTGCGCTGGACGGACATCGTGTCGCGGGTGTTTGGGCGGATCGATCCGATCGGGCCCAGCGGCGAAGACTACCGCCGGTCGGCTCCCAACATCGACGTCTACCGCAGCCATACGCGTTTCGGGCCGGTCGCTGCCGATGGGCGTTATCTGCTGCGTACGAACGTCGGCGAGGAGTTCACCGCCGACCAGGTGGTGATCGCCGCAGGTTCGCGACCGACGGTTCCGCCGGCAATCACCGCCTCCGGGCTCAGATACCACACCAGCGACACCATCATGCGGATACCCGCGCTGCCCGAGCACCTGGTCATTGTCGGAAGTGGTTTCGTAGCGGCCGAGTTCGCCCATGTCTTCTCCGCCCTAGGTTCACGCGTGACACTGGTGGTCCGTGGCAGTTGCCTGCTGCGGCACTGCGATGACACCATCTGCGAACGGTTCACCCGCGTGGTGGCGGACAAGTGGGAACTGCGGACCCACCGCAATGTCGTTGGCGGACAGAATCGGGACTCGGGTGTGTCGCTGCAACTCGACGACGGAAGCATCCTGGATGCGGACGCGTTGCTGGTCGCAACAGGGAGGGTGTCCAATGCCGACCTGCTGGACGCAGAGCAGGCCGGAGTCGCCCTCGAGTACGGCCGCGTCGTCGTCGACAAATTTCAACGGACCTCCGCCCATGGGATTTTCGCACTCGGCGACGTGTCTTCGCCGTTTCAGCTCAAGCATGTCGCCAACCACGAGGCCCGTGTCGTGCAGCGAAATTTGCTCTGCGACTGGGATGACACGGGGTCGATGGCCGTCACCGATCACCGGTTCGTTCCGTCGGCGGTGTTCACCGATCCCCAGTTAGCCAGCGTCGGATTGACCGAAAACCAAGCCGTGGCAAACGGGTTCGACATCTTGGTCAAGATCCAGGACTATGGCGCTATCGCCTACGGGTGGGCGATGGAGGACACCACCGGACTCGTCAAGCTGATCGCCGAGCGCAGCACCGGCCAGCTGTTAGGCGCGCACTTCATGGGCTACCAGGCGTCCTCGCTGATTCAGCCGCTGATCCAGGCGATGAGCTTCGGCCTCACCGCCCACGAGATGGCCCGCGGCCAGTACTGGATCCACCCCGCGCTGCCCGAAGTGGTGGAGAACGCCCTACTGGGGCTGAGCTGACTCCCTCCCGGCACCCTGGGCGAATCCTAAAGTCTTGGATTGAAGGTCGGCTCGACTGCGTCATTGTCCAGCGGCAGGATGGTAGAGCGGCGCCGGCGTGTGCTGGTAATCCTCTGCGAGGATTGACAAGCCGCGGGCTGGCATCGAGCCGACCCAATAGCGCAACGCTGCCAACAAGCTCCGTGCAGTAGGTCGAGAACTGCTGGGGGATGCTGCGGTTTCCACGCTCCGTCCGCGAGGCCGCAGTGCCATGAGGCGCTGACGTCTGGCAGGCCGCCTACACCGACTCGCCGCCGGCCCCGTCTTCACCCGAGGCGATGCTGTCACCACATCCTCAGGAATCAGGAGAAGTATTGCGAGGGCGCCTGGAAACCAACTCGGACTGCTCAATTCTCCGCCGGAACCGACGGACCTGTCCGGATGGGCAGGGTCAAGCCCGGTTGTCTGACGGTGGCGGGGGCTCAACGTACAGGCGATGGTGCAGGCAGTGTTTGTGGGAAAGGCTGAAGTGGTGGCTGAACAGCGAAGGGCCTCGGGAGCACGCCGTTTCCAACACAGAGCCGAAGTCTGTGAACACACCACCGCGCGCGACTTCGGCGATCAGAAGGTGGCCACGCGTAGTGGCGGCCTTGCGTCTTTGCGCGATGGGTTCGGCACCTCTAGCGGTGGGTACGCAACGAAGCCAGAAGTCTTGCCTTGCGGAAGGATTCCACGAAAGTTGTTAACACGAAGGTGTCAGTCTTCGCCGATCTACAGGGAGTTCGAGCCATGTCGCATTCTGGACGGTTGACAGGAAAGCGTGCGTTGGTAACCGGTGGCGGCCGGGGTATCGGTGCCGCGATCGCGCGACGCTTAGCAAGCGAGGGTGCACGAGTCGCGGTCAATTACGTGCGTGATGCGGCCTCTGCTGAGGCATTGATCCGTGAGCTGGGCGGGGGTGATCGGGCGCTTGCGGTCCAGGGCGACGTAAGCGATGCTGCCCAGACCGCTGATCTGGTTGCTCAGGTAGTGGCGGCGTTCGGCGGGTTAGACCTGTTGGCTAGCAACGCTGGTGTCGAGCATTTCGGGCCTTTGGAATCAATTACGCCGGTCGATGTAGATCGAGTGTTTCACGTCAATGTTGCAGGGCAGCTTTTCGCGACCCAGGCGGCGGTCGCGGCGATGACGCAGGGCGGCCGCATCTTGCTCACCTCGTCGATCAGCGCTCGGATTGCGGTGTATCAGCACACGCTGTACGCAGCCAGTAAGGCCGCGGTTTCAGCGATGGTGCTGAATCTGGCGCCAGAACTGGCCGAACGCGGCATCGGCATCAATGCGATCGCCCCAGGAGGTACGAACACCGACATGGCAGCCAAGCACGCCGCAAGCTACACACCGCCAGTGCTGCGCGACTTGGCGCCCGAGGTCGTCGTTAAGTCAATGAATTCGCTGGGCCGATGGGCCGAGCCAGCTGAAATTGCCTCGGTCGCAGCATTTTTGCTCTCGGATGACGCGTCATACATCACAGGAGCAACCATCGACGCCGCGGGCGGCTGGATGTAGGGCGCGGCTATCGCATCAAGCCGGGGCATCACGCTTGGCATCGAAGGACCACTACAGCCAGCGTCGCAGTGGTCCTTCGATCAGTCGTTGCCCGCGCTGGCGACGATGCAATGTCCGTACCACTAATGATGTGGCGGACAGGCGCGTTGACTGAGCTGGCCACGCGATGACGATCACGGAAAGCGCTGCCATAATTGGATATTGAGCAATGAGCTGGTCGGAGCTCCAGTAGGAAAGTAGGGTCAGTATCGAGCCCATCGCCGCAGGCAAGCTGAGCACTCCGACAATCAGCGCGATTCCTAACGTGGTTTCGAGTAGCGGAATCATTACCCCGAACAAGCCTGCGTTGTCGCGAAGCACCGATTCCGAGAGAGCTGTGAAGTAGTCGGGGACCCTGCTATTGGCCTTCGCGCCGTCGACAACGAGCAAGATGTCGGCGCGACCAAAGTGTGCGCGATATTTGAACCAGCCCTCGTGCAGCCATAAGATGCCTAGCGCCGCCCTTGCCGCGCCGAAGGCGATCCATGCCAACAGCGCGGCAGGGCGTGCCTGAGAACTCATGAGAGCGTGGCGGCCCCGAAGGATGCCTTGGCCTTGTCGCAGTGAATCACTACGGTGGTGTACTTCGATTCGTCGAGGCCGCTGAGCGGGAATGTCTGCGAACTCTTGTCGAAAGCGACGCTGGCGATCACCTTGCCCGCGGCGACGGCGCTCTCGTCAGTGCCATTAGCCAGGTAGATGTGCAAATCCGGCCCTTCGTCGGAGGAAAAGTTCGACAACACGATCTGGCCGTCGGTCACTGTGACTTTGCCCGCAACCTGCTTACCGTTGAGCCCGGTGAATGTGCCTGAACGCGACGCGGCAGACCCCTGGGGAGCCGTCACGCTCGACTGGGATGACGAGCTCGATTGGCCCCCTTTGCTCGAGGAACTGCATCCACTTAACAGCAGGGCTACCGACAACAGTGCTGCGGAGATGAGTGCGGTCAATCGCATCGTGAAGTCCTTTCGGTGAGCGCCATAACGACAGCAGCCTATATGTACTTATCGGTACAGGGAAGCTTGTCGCCGAAATATCCTGCAACCGTGTGGGTGTGTGTGTGACATCGGTCAGGGTTCCCAACCATCAGGGCTCGCGGGCTGGCGGCGACACCGTGCCGCGACAGCTGTGATGAACGCGTGCTGTGCGATTTCGGAGCTGCGGTGTCGCGGCGCGCGGTGATTGAACGACCAGTAGGTGTATGTGTGCCTGGGGCCGCACCGAGCACCATTCGATCAGGGAGGTCGGTTTTGGTCGGCGCTCCCTGGTCGCCTGCGCAAGCGTCGACGTCGAGGGCCTGATTGGGGCAGGGCCAGCAGCCGCAGCGCTATCGGTGGAAATGTTAGGACGGACAACATCCCCGCGCCTGCAATGGCGGTGGATGTCGACCGAGACAATAAACCCATCTGCAGACCAACTTGGGCGGCTGTGAGAAGAAATGGCAGCGAAGTTGCCTGCAACAGGGCAGACGCGAGCAACTGAGTTTTGGATAACTCCTGCCAGAACACGACGACAGGCAGACCCCGCACCGCCAACAGTGCTGCGAGGAACAGAGCCATTTCCGCCAGGGTCGCGGGCTGCTGTGTCAAGCCTTCCACGTCGAGCGCCATTCCGCTGCGGATGAAGTAGACCGGCACGAGTAGTCCAAAGGCGATCGCTTCGATCTTGATGCGATAGAGCGGGTGGGCACGTTGGGGTTCGGGGTCGACGGTACGGACCAGCACCCCGGCCAAGAATGCGCCGAGGATCGATTCGAAGCCCAGACGTGCTGCCGCGAAGGCGATTCCCGTCACCACCAACACGGTAAGACGAATCCGGATTTGGGCGCTGGTATCAGCGAGCCGTTGAATGAGAAAGACGATGCGCGAAGCATGTCTGGCACCTGCTAGAACTGTGCCGACTCCGCCGACAAGGGTCAAGAGCAAACCGAGAAGGAGCAGTCGTCCGATGAGGGGGGTCGGCGATCCGGCCACCCCTAACGAGAACGCCACTACTGCTGCAACTTCGCCGGCGGACGCGCATGACACGGTGATGACGCCTACAGGTTGGCGGGCCACCGCAGCGTCTGCCAAGACGGGCACTACAACTCCGAGCGAGGTCGCCAGCAGGGCTATACCGACCAGAAGGCTGCCCTGACCGATCCTCGCATCCATCGTTACCATCGTCGCGGCGCTGAGCAGCATCGAGATGAGCAACGACATCATCACCTTGGGTCCGATCCTCGTCCTGAAGCGACGCACGTCGACTTCGAAGCCGGCCAAGAACAGTAGGAACGACAATCCCAACGTTCCCAGCGTGTTTACCAGTTCATCCGGCCTGGCCCAGCCGAGCGCCGCAGGACCAATCAAGATACCGGCTAGCATTTCCAGGACCGGTCCGGGCAGTCGCAACTTACCGGTCATGGTGTAGACGAATGGCACGACGGCCCCGAAAGCCAAGACGACCACCAGATTGCTCGATATCACAGACCCTACCTATGGCCTAGGGCAGCGGAGCTTCCGCCGTCAAGGGGTGAATACCAGCCTCGGTATTCACGACTGATGCAAAATTTTGACTACCACAACAACATCTTCGACCGCGAGACACATTGTACTGGTAGGTACATTTAGGCCGGCTGGTGAAATCCGGCTCGCCAGTGCTCGGCAAAAAGGTGGTCGCGCATTAGTCCGATCGAGTCGGCGCTACATGAGTCTGACGATCAGGTACCTGCAGGCGGCTTACGAACTTCACCAGCGATGTTGTAAAGCCCCAATTCGGCGGTGGCATGTGTCGCCACGATCGCGTCAACGGGCCGCTTTCGGATGATGTGCCGGGTTGTCCAAAGTCCGTTCTGCTTGGGGTCAGCCTCTGGTGTGCCGCCGGGCGCCCCGGCGCCGAGAGCCCTGCCGATATGGGCCGTAGCGATCGGACCATTTAGCACTACGCGAAACAAGAGCTCATCGAATGCGGTTGGCTGTCCGACCTCGACCGGGCTGAGCAGGCCGAGCCGACGGCAATTATCGAGTCCGTCTCGAGTAGAACGCAAACGGAGTTGCGCAACCGCCATCGGTGGAGGACGCGTATCGAGTCGGCCAACGCGATCTTCGAGTTCCAAGAGAACGTCCTAAAGCGCCAACGGCGTCACTCCGCGCTCGGCATACGCACTCCGAGGGAGCTCGAACTGCTCCTACAATCCACCGACCCCGTGGCGTAAAACCAAGTATGACAACACCGTTGAGCGTGAGCGCGGGATAGACCAAATTCTCCGGGGAAACCAGGACAACCAATCGGATCGTAAGCCGCGACTTTGCCGAAGCTATCGCAGCTAATGGCAAACGATTCGCCCGGCATGATTGGGTACATCACCTGCGCGTCGGAGAGGCCTCTAGCTGCACGCCGCAGCATCAACACCCTCCGGATCCGAAAGGTCTGTATGAAAAATAGATTTCGCGGACTGCGGCATGCCCTACCGGGTGAGGTCCCGGGTCAATACTTTTCGACCCTGGTCGGCAAAATTCCTCTTCGCGTAATAGCTGACAAGATGCGCGACGTCGTTGGCCTTCGGCACTACGACCACTTCGAGGGCCTGGCAACCGCGAGACCGAGCCCAATCGCAGCTGTCGTCAATGAGCGCGGTCGCGACTCCCGATCCCCTTGAGGCCGGTGCGACGAACAGATCCTCAAGTTCAGCGATAGCACCATATTCAAGCCCGAAGCTAAGGGTTGTGATGGCAAAGCCAACGATGTCGTGCTGCCGGCCCGCCACGGCGACGCGGGCGGCATGGCTGTGCAGCAGAAAGGCCAGGTTGTCACGGAGCTGTGAAACCGGCGTCGCAAATCCGTCTTCGAGGTAGAAGGCGGCAGCCAAGGTCAGCAGGCGCGTAAGCTCGGTCGAGCCCGCCGCGCGGATGTCGAAACCAGTCATCATGCGCCTCGCAAGGGTGTATGCCAGTCATATCCGCTATCGCGGCTCTGCCCGCCGCGCAAAGATGCTGCTTGACAACGGTAGTGCAGTTCACTGTGTACTGCGTACTGTGGCGGGAAGGAGGGGCCATAGCGGCATTTTCGCCGCAGAGCAGGCAGACATCCTGACGCGCCAACGAAGCTGATCTGACAAGTTATTACTGCAATGCGAACCCAGTCAATGTACCAAAGAGTACACTTAATGTGCCACCCGAACACGAGCAAATCGACCGACGATGCGCCGTGAAACTTTCTCGCGCACTGATTTGTTGGCGTTTCTTGCGTCCGCCCTCCGCAAGATGCGGTCCAGTGCACTGCTGCGTCGCCACTACCACGCCCGACCTCACCGCGGTTGTGGGGCGGCTCCGATGAGCATCGGCACTCAAGGGACGGGTCATCAGAGCATTACACCTCCGGGTTGATCGGGTTAATTGCCCCGTCACAGCCCGGGTCGACCAAGCAGAACAATTCTGATCCGCGGGATTCGTTGTGCAACAGCGACTCCGACTGAAGGAAGGCGTGAATTGCAGTGAGCGTAGACCTGTCTCATTCGGGCTGCCATCGCAGGTCCGGATTGAATTCCCTATCTCGCAATGATCGTCTTCGTCACGATGTGTCGGCTGTCACGTCCATGTGGGAAGCCCACCGACTGCGCCTCGCAGTGTACCAAAGCGTACAGTACAACTATGACCGTGCCGAGCTTGAAAGGATACGGGCGACGTGACGTCACATCTCGCAGCAGTACTAGTTACCGGGGCAAATACGGGATTGGGTAGGGAAGTGGCGCGAACGCTCGCTCGCGTCGACGGCGTCGAGCGCGTCTACGTCAGCTGTCGATCTGAGGAAAAGGCATACAAGGCCGCCGATAACCTGGGCCGGATAGCCGGCAGGCAGATCTATCAACCGCTGATGATGGATCTCACTGAACTTAGGTCGGTGACCGCTGCGATCGACGGCCTCGATGACTTTGTGGACGGCATTATCATGAATGCTGGCGGAACCGGGGGGCCGACGCCGAACGCGCGGACGACCGCAGGCGTTACTCACATCTTCGCGGCAAACGTGTTGGGACATGCCGCTTTGCTAGAGGGGCTGATGCAGCGCGGGGCGTTCGGCGGCACTGCCGTACTCGTCGGCAGCGAGGCGGCCCGCGGTGCGCCGAAGCTGCGTATCCCGAGACCGATTTTCCACGTGGGCTCTGCCGCCGAGTATTCATCCGTTGCCGACGGTTCTTTCTGGTCGCGTGGCGGCAGCGTGATGTCGGCATATGCCGCGGTCAAGCATGTCGGCGCCCTCTATATGAGCGCAATGGCGCGACGGCACCCAGAGTCGCGTCTGCTCACCGTCAGTCCCGGCAACACGGCGGGCACCGACGTCCTCCGGGATATGACGCCGATCGTGCGGCTGTTGATGGGCGGGTTGCTCATGCCTTTTGTCCTGCCTGCGTTCGGCATCGCGCACACGCTTCAGACTGGGACCCAGCGGTTGATCCGAGGGCTGATTGACGACGCACTGCTCAGCGGCGGGTTCTACGCGAGCCCGGCCAGCGCCCTGACCGGACCGCTAACTGATCAAGCCAAGATTATGCCCGACTTCGCAGACGAAGCACGCCAGGACGCCGCGATGGAGGCGATACACCGTTTCCTTTCGCCCTCGCCCACGGCGTCAGGTGTTTAGCCCCTGGACGCATCTGGACTGCATGCCGTCGCGCGGCTACGGGCGCAACGCTCGAGCCGCGCTTGGCGGCAACACGTGGACGCCAAGGCGTCGATCAACTCATCGTCTGAGCTTGGGCTGCCACGCGACGGCGACGGTGCTGTGCGGCAGTTTCAGGAGGCGATAGGTGATCCCGGGCTGAGCGTAATACCCTGCGGCCGAGTCACAGGCCGGCGAGTCCATGGCCTCTTGGAACGGCTGCGAAACACATCGGCTCCGTCATCAAGGCCTCCATGCGCAGTTTGTTCACGGCGGGTACCGGCAGCCGCGCCTAAAGGCCCGTCGCTGATCGGTTCTCTCCGAGCAGTTTGCGGCGCATTCCGGCGCGGAAGGAGTCTCCGGTGAGGTGAGGGGAAGGACTTTTGCGCGACGAAGACTTGCAACGAATTCCTAATCGTTGCAGCATGAACCGTCCGCGCTGCCCCATTGGCACCCGGCTGCAACCCGCTACTCCGGCCGCATCACGCGTTCGACCAAGAGTTGTCTGTAACATCTGAAATTGTTGAAGTCTTTTCTCTCGCGTATTCACCAGACGCACGCGAAGCGCAGCCCGCAGCGATTTGTCGTTCCTGAGATTGACTCCTGAACGTACACACCAAGACTTACCACCCGAATCCCACGGCGGCGACGAAATCCATTGCGACTAATATAAAGTCGTGCCAGTCGTTCTCGGTCGGCACTGGCAGCGTTTCCACGCCATCATTAGGCGTTGGTCACGTACCGTCGAAGTCGGGAATCCCCGAGGCTTTGGTCGGACTCGAGCTTGGGATGTAGAAGGCCTATCGAACTGTGATATCCCCTTGCGCCAACGCGGCTTACCGTGCTGTTCCGGAATCGTTGTTCGACGCGGTCGTCCGTGCTCTGGCGGACTTCGATCGAATATCGCTGCGTCAGAACCGAAGTCCTAGACGTCGATGACGCGAAACAATACGGGAATGTAATCAGACGCGGCCGTGGGCAGCTGCCAGCTCGACCGCTCGCTCACGGGCTCTGTCGAAGCCACCGTCGGGATCAGGGGTCAGCAACGAAGGTTGAAATCGCAGCTCGTCGATTTCTGTCACCCCCGCCTCGTTGAGCCACGCGCGCAGATGGGTCGAGTGGTGGTCAACGCCGAACGATGAGGGAACGCCCTGAGCGTAGACGCCTGAGGTCAGCACAAGTGTTGCGTGCTTGTTCTTCAGAAGTCCGTAGTAACCGGTCTCTGGGTTGAGTCCCCACAGGAGGCCGGGCTGGTGTATCAGGTCAATATAATGCTTGAGGCGGTACGGGACGCCGCCGTTCCACATCGGCGCGGCAATTAGGTAGCGGTCGGCAGAAATGAATCTGGCTGCCACTGCCACGATTTGATCCCATGCCGTCTGCTGCTTGTCGTTCTGGTTTTGCTCAGTGATGACGTTCATCTTGGCTGCCACCTTATCGCCGTCGAACGCCGGGAGATCGGTCTCCCAGAGTTCAAGAATATCGATGTTCAGGTCCGGGTTGTTCACCCGCAACGCATTGAGGTACGTCTGGGCGATCTGAATAGACTTTGACGCGTTCTTGCGCGGGGAGGCTTGCAAGAAAAGTAGATTCGACAAGAGTTCAACTCCGTTTCGGGTGTCCAGGATGCTGCACGGCAGCCACCAACACTCTGCAAAGTAGGCATACCAGAAAAGTACCGAAAGGTACAGTCACCGGTTGACGCGCGAACGCGATCGAGCATCTACCAGCTCGCGGCAACAAGACGTACCATTCTGCTCATGAGCGATCGGCTGTATGGCATCCCGCGAGTCGATCCCACTGCAAGGCCGGGTGTGATGCGGCGCGCTATCGGCCGGTTCATGTCCACGCACACGGGATCAGCGATCCACCGCAGGCTCTTGGCGCCGCTCGACAACCGTCTAGTTCGGCTTACTCACGGACGCGCACATTTCGCGAAAGGAGCCATCCCCCTTGTCTTGGTTCGCACGACCGGAGCTAAGTCGGGATTGTCGCGAGACGTGATGCTCACCTACTTCACCGATGAAGACGACGTCATCGTGATTGCCTCGAATTACGGCCAGGCCAGCCACCCGAGCTGGTACCACAACTTGCTCAAGAATGCGCAGTGCCAGGTGTTCGCCGATGGCCGTCCCGACCGGGGCGGCGACTTCATCGCCCGCGCGGCCGAGGGAGAGGACCGTAACCGCTTATACGCGCTTGCTGAGCGATATACATCAAATTTTTCGGCGTATGCCGCGAACACCGACGGACTTCGCGCTATCCCTGTACTTCGGCTCACTCCGCAAAGTTCCTGACCCGTAGATGGTTTCGCGAGCACGGCGGGGAGTCGGTGTTTGACTCCGCGGTGTCGAGGCCCGTTGCCGGTTCCTCATTGTTCGGATCTGACTCGGGCATGTCCGTAACGCCGGTTGAGGGCCTCGGCGTATCGAGGGTGGCAGTATTCAAACTGGCTCCGGTGGCTCTGCAACGTGGCCATCCCGCGACACGACCGAGGAGCCAAGCCGTGGCGGGCGTACGGCCAGTCCAAGCTGGCCAATTTGCACTTCGCGGTCGAGCTTCATCGACGTCTGACGGCCGTGGGTCTACCGGTGTCCAGCTTGGTGGCGCACCCCGGGTTGTCCAACACCGATCTGCAGACCGTGAGCGCGGCTCAGAGCGGCGGCTTCTCGCAGCGGTTTTTCAAGAACCTCGCCGGGGCGGCGGGCATGTCCGCAGCGAACGGCGCACGTCCCTTGCTGCGGGCGGCGACCGACCCGAAGGCCCGCAGCGGGCAACTTTACGCTCCTCGTTTCGTTAACAACGGAGCCGCCGTGCACACCGTCCGCTGATGGGGCGATCGCTGAACCGGCGAGCCGCGACCACACGCTGGGAGGTCTCTGAGCGCGAAACAGGCAATCGACTTCGACATCCAGGCAACCGCTAGGACACAGCGATAGGCTCTCGAAACAAGCCACGCGTCGATGAGGCCAGGCGCGCAGATCACTTCGTCGCAGATGCCTAACGCTGAGGGACTTCCCAGCTCACTACACCGCGGACGGGTCTGCTGCACGAATAGGTGACATCTGAGTTGGCTTGCCCAGCAGGGGCAGGCTGGAAGGATGTGTTTGTGCCCAGGCCTTACCCCCAGGAGTTCCGCGACGATGTCGTCCGGGTCGCCCGCAACCGTGAAGACGGCGTGACGATCGAGCAGATCGCGACCGACTTTGGTGTCCACCCGATGACGCTGACCAAGTGGATGCGCCAGGCCGACATCGACGAGGGCACCAAGCCCGGCAAGACCACCGGAGAGTCCGGTGAGCTGCGCGATGCTCGGCGCCGGATCAGGCTCTTGGAGCAGGAAAACGAAGTCCTGCGCCGGGCCGCGGCCTACTTGTCGCAGGCCAACCTTCCGGGAAAAGGCTCTACCCGCTCGTGAAAGAGCTCGCCGCCGACGGGATTCCCGTGGCGGTGACGTGCCGGGTCCTCAAGCTCGCTCGCCAACCGTATTACCGCTGGTTGACCCAGCCGGTCGCCGCCGCCGAACTCGTCGAGGCCTACCGCGCCAACGCCTTATTCGATGCGCACCGTGACGATCCGGAATTCGGCTACCGCTACCTCGTTGATGAGGCCCGCGACGCCGGCCAGGCCATGGCCGAGCGGACGGCGTGGCGGATCTGTTCGGGCAATGGCTGGTGGAGCGCGTTCGGCAAGCGCAAACGCGGAAAGAACGGCAAATCCGGTCCACCCGTTCACGACGATTTGGTGGGCCGCGATTTTACCGCTGATGCACCAAATCGATTGTGGCTCAGCGATATCACCGAACACCACACCGGCGAGGGAAAGCTTTACGTGTGTGCGATCAAGGATGTGTTCTCCAATCGTATCGTCGGCTACAGCATCGACTCCCGGATGAAATCCCGTCTGGCCGTCCAGGCTCTCAGCAGTGCGGTGGCCCGTCGTGGTGAGGTCGCCGGCTGCATATTGCACAGCGACCGCGGATCTCAGTTCAGGTCAAGCAAATTCGTGCATATGCTGGGTCGCTACGAGATGGTCGGATCCATGGGCCGCGTCGGGGCGGCCGGTGACAACGCCGCCATGGAGAGCTTCTTTTCCTTGCTGCAGAAGAACGTCTTGAACCGCCGCCGCTGGGACTGGCTATGACAGTTTGATTCAGGACCGGTGTGACGGCCTGATTCAGGACCACCTTCTTTCAGACCGGTGTGTTGTGACGGTTTGATTCAGGACCACCCTCGACGGTTGGCGTGTCGATTATTGGCTCGCTGTCGGAGGGTTCCGGATGGGAAGTCGTGTGGAGCTGTTCGCCCAGATACGTAGGGACGCCCGGGTCGAGGGTTTGGGTATTCGGGCGCTTGCTCGTAAGTACAAGGTTGGCCGGGATACGGTCCGGCACGCGTTGGCGAATCCGGAGCCGCCGAGGCGGAAGACACCGGTGCGGGAGTCGCCGAAACTGGGCCCGCTCAAACCTGCGATTGATGCGATGCTGCGGACCGATCTGGATGCGCCCCGCAAGCAACGCCACACTGCGACAAGGATTTGCAATCGTCTGGCCGATGAACACGGCGTTGAGGATGTGTCGTATTCGTCGGTGCGTGACTATGTCCGGGTCCGTCGTGCGGAGATCATCGCCGAGTCCGGTAAGCAGGCGCAGGAAGCGTTCGTGCCGCAGGAACACCCGCCCGGCGCTGAAGCTGAGGTTGATTTCGGCGAGGTTCACGTCATCCTCGCTGGTGTCAGAACCCGCTGCTACATGTTCGTTTTCCGAATGTCGATGTCCGGCAAGGCAGTCCATCGGGTGTATGCGACTCAGTCGCAGGAGGCGTTCCTCGAAGGCCACATCGAAGCATTCGACGTGATCGGCGGCATCCCGGTGCGCCATATCCGCTACGACAACTTGAAGTCTGCGGTCACCTCGGTGGTGTTCGGCCGCGGTCGGGGCAGGGTCGAGAACGACCGGTGGGTGCTGTTCAGATCGTTCTACGGGTTCGACCCGTTCTACTGCCAGCCGGGAGTGAAAGGCGCCCACGAGAAAGGCGGAGTCGAGGGCGAGATCGGACGTTTCCGCCGCACCTGGCTCACGCCCATGCCGGAAGTGGACTCGCTGTCAGAGCTCAACGACTACATCCGCCGCTGCGAAGCACGTGAGGATCATCGGCGGGTCACCGGCCGGCTGCACACCGTGGGCCAGGACTTCCAGACCGAACGAGAACATCTCGCCGCTCTGCCTGCCGAGCGGTTCGACCCGGGGCTGGTGCTGCATCCACGGGTGGACCGGTCGGCGCTGATCACGGCGCGGTCGGCGAAGTACTCGGTTCCCGCCCGGTTGATCGGACGCAAAGTCAGGGTGTCGCTGCGGGCCTCGGAGTTGGTCGTCTTCGACGGCCGCACTATCGCCGCACGCCATGAACGCGTCACGACCCGCAACGGGCAATCGATCAACCTCGACCACTATCTGGAGGTGTTGCACTGCAAACCCGGCGCGTTGCCCGGCTCCACCGCGCTTGCTCAGGCCCGCGCCGCCGGCACTTTCACCGCAGCGCACGAGGCGTTCTGGCAGCAGGCCCGCCGCGTCGACGGCGATGCTGGCGGGACTCGCTCGCTAATCGACGTGCTGCTGCTGCACCGCAGCATGCGCGCTACCGATGTGATCGCCGGGATCCACGCCGCCCTGTCGGTCGGTGCCGTTTCAGCGGATGTGGTCGCGGTCGAAGCACGCCTGCATGCCGCCGGTGGTGGTCTCGAATCAGACCGTCACGCCGGTAACCATGCCAATACCGTCGATTACCGGGTCGTCAGTCTGACCCAGCGCCGCCTGGCTGATCCAGCGACCGTGATCGCCGGCCTGCCACCCGACACCCGGCCGCTGCCTGACGTCGCGGCCTACGACGAGCTGCTCCAACGCAGACCCCCAACACCGCCACCCGGTGACGGAATGGAAGGAACGACTGGATCATGAGCACGGCCACGAAAGTCACCAACACCCTGCGCCGCCAACGCGGGATGACCCCACAAGCGGCCCAAGCCGCCGTCGATTCCGCATGCCGACGCCTGCGGTTGCCGACCGTGCGTGCGGTGATCGACGAAGCAGTGAAAGTCGCCGAGCGTGAACAGCTCACCTACCACGGCTTCCTCGCCGAACTGCTCCTGGCCGAATGCGATGACCGGGACCGCCGATCCACCTTGCGGCGAGTCGCAGCGGCCGGGTTTCCACGTCAGAAATGGTTGGGCGACTTCGATTTCGACGCCAACCCAAACATCAACGCCGCCACCGTACATACCGTCGCCCAAGGCGATTGGATACGCCGAGGCGACCCGCTCTGCCTGATCGGCGACTCGGGCACCGGCAAGTCCCACCTGCTCATTGGTGTGGGCACCGCCGCCGCCGAGCAAGGCTTCCGCGTCCGCTACACACTGGCGACCAAACTGGTCAACGAACTCGTCGAGGCCGCCGATGAAAAGCAACTCGCCCGCACGATCGCCCGCTACGGCCGCGTCGATCTTTTATGTATCGACGAACTCGGCTACATGGAACTCGACCGCCGGGGCGCGGAGTTGCTGTTCCAAGTACTCACTGAACGCGAGGAAAAGGCGTCAGTAGCCATCGCATCCAACGAGAGTTTCTCCGGCTGGACCAAAACCTTCACCGACCCCCGACTCTGCGCCGCGATCGTCGACCGACTCACCTTCCACGGCACCATCATCGAAACCGGCACCACCTCATACCGGCTCAGCCATACCCGCGGTAGCAGCTCGCGATCACAGCCTACGAAGACGCCTGAGCCACCACCTCCTCGCCGAGGTGGTCCCGAATCAAGCCGTCACAGTGGTCCTGAGTCAGGTTGACATAGAGATGGGACACCCGCGAGCAACTGCGCATCGCGATCGTCACCTGGATCGAACGGACCTACCACCGCCGGCGTCGCCAAGCCGGCCTCGGCCGGTTGACCCCCGTCGAATTCGAAGCCATCATGACCACACCGGCCAGTCAGGCCGCGTGACCGAAACTGTCACCTGATCGTGCAGCAGACCCGACGTTTTCAATCACTCTCTGGGAGGAAGGTCGCATGCTCACTCACCAGGCTCCGATCAACAGGGCCGACATGTCACGGGTTCTTGCGGCGGCGTGATTCTGCGATACGGGCTCTAAACCGCTCTAACCCTGGTTCAAGGTCCGGTCGGTTCTTCTCGCTGACCGTGCTTGTCGGCCGATGGTGTTGCGGCGCAACTCGATTCTCCCCACGCTGCGGTGGGCGGAATGGTTTCACCCGCAGCTACTCTGCGCAGGATCTGCAGAAGAACTTGTGGAGCAACATCTTTGAACAGGCACGCCTTCGCCCCGGCAGCCAGGACGCGCTGAATTTGATGGTCGGTGGCACTAGTCGTCAGCACGAGAATGCAGGCAGTCGGATCAGCCGCCAGCACGCGACAGACAACTTGCAAACCGTCAAGATGAGGCATACGTAAGTCGAGGACCAGCACGTGAGGCCGATGGCACAGGTAAGCGGTCAATGCGCCTTCGCCGTCGCTGCTTTCAGCAACCACGTCGGTGCCCCCGAGAGTTTCGAGAATACTTCGCAGGCTCTGCCGAAAAGCTACGTGATCATCAGCGAGCACTACCCTTAAGCACGCGTCGGCGTTGTCTGCGATCATGGCGGCGGCAGCGGGTAACTAACCGAAACTCGCGTTCCGTGCGGCTGCACCCGCGTCACGGTGAGAACGCCGCCGCCAGTCGCTGCTCGCTCGCGCATTGCACGCAAGCCTCCTCGTTCCCTGGCCTGCGAAATGATGTCCTCGGCAATCCCGGTGCCATCATCGTCGACAGTGACGGTGAGTTGACCCTGGGTAGCGCCGACGTGGACGACGATGGTGCGCGCGTCAGCATATTTGAGGGCATTCTGCAGCGATTCTTGCACGATCCGATAAGCGGAATCTTCCAGCGCGGGTGTCAGATGCAGAAGGGGACCGTGGGACTGCAACTGGCAGTCGATTTGACCGGTGATAGCGCAGTTGTCGACTAAGCGTGTCAATGCGGCGATCAGCCCGTCAGCCTCTAACGTCACCGAGCGCAGTGCGAAGACGGAGCGACGCGCTTCGCTGACCCCGTCGGCTGCCAGCGCTTCGATCCTGCGGAGGAAAAGGTGGCGGTGCGAGTCCTCGTCAGAAAGCAGTGCTGCGCGGGCCTGCATCAATATTGCCGTGAATCCCTGCGCGAGTCCGTCGTGAATCTCGCCGGCCACCCGGCCACGTTCGACGTCGAGAGCGGCGGTGCGGGCGTCTTCGGCCAATCGGGTCAGGCGCACCGCGAGCACGGCTTGTTGAGCTAGGACCTGCGCTACCTCGAGTGTGTTTTCATCGAGAGATAATTCAGCCGATTTGTCGAAACACAACCCGAGGAACCCGATAGCGGTGCCGCGATAGATCATCGGCACGTCAGCGACGTACCGGTGGCCCAACGCGCGATGAAATTGCAGCGCCTCCGGCCAATCGATTGGCGAAGGGTTGTCGTAGTCCATCCACAACACCTTCTTGTCGACGGCCATTGCGCCCCAGGCCGGATCATCCGCTGTCGACCGGGGAGCGCGGAACGCAGCGCCCAAAGGATCGGTAGCGACGTTGACAACTGCACCACGCATAATGAACGCTTCAGCACTCAGCGTCTGCTTTGCGGCGTCATGGATAAACACCGCTCCGCTCACGGCGCCGGCAGCGTTGATCGCCTCCATCAGCACGGCGGTCAGAAAGTCGGATAAGCCCTCGCCGGACGCGAGCTGGGCGGTTGAGCGGGTCAACGCGGCATTGGCCTGGGCCAAGGTATCAGCTCGCTGGCGGGCGGCGCTTTCTCTCTCCCGCAGTACCACGGCCTCTCGCGCCTTCGCCGCGGCCTGTTCGAGCGCTGCCACCAAACCGAGCTGATTGGCCAGCGCGCGCAGCAACGCACTGGTCCGCCTGTCAAACACTGGGCTGTGCACGAAACCGAGGCCGAGAATGCCGATCGTTCGGTCACCGTGGCGAAGCGGCACCATGGCCAGCGCCTGGTGGCCCTGGGCGTAATGCCAGGCGTTGCTCGGCGGCCAGAGCCGCGGCGCCAGCGCGTCGAGTTCTTCGGCTACCAATTGGTCATCCGACAGTGCGACGCCGGACGGAAAGTCAGACCACTGGCACGTCTGCCGGCACATGGGGTGAGCCCGATCGCTCTGAGGGTCCACCGGCTCGCCGTCGAGGAAAAGCAGCGGCATGGTGAGGCCCCTGTCGGGCTCTTCCAGCATCAGGGCGCTGCATTGTGCCCCAGCAATGTCACCGATCTCTTTGACCATGCGGGCCATGAGCACGTCGGTCGTTTCCTCCACAGTGGCGTGACTTAACGATCGACTCAAGACCGCATTGGCGCGGGCCAATTCGGCGGCCTGCTCGGCCGCGATAGCGGCCTCGCGATCACGCTCGGCCAGACGGTTGACTTGGATGGCGAGTGCGACTTGCTTGCCGAGCGTTTCCCCCAGGGCAACCTCCCCGGTGCTGAAGGGCTGCTGCTCATCGCGGTGCAACGTGATTGCAGCGCAACTAACGCCGTTAACCATCAACGGCACGTTAAGTTCCCACGCCCACCCGCGGCTGCGGCAGAAGTTGTGTAGTGCTGGCGACGCGGTCGCCTTGGTATGGTGCACGACACTGGGCGAACTGCGCCGTCGGTAGTCAACGCCTAGGTGCGCAGGCGACACGGTGAACCCGGACGCCATCTCACGAACAGTGGTCAAGTCGTCGCCGTTGAGGCTGGGTAGCTCATCCGGCCCGTAGACGACGCCGTGGTCGAGCCAGAAGCGCAGAAAGATGGTATCGGCAGGGTGCTCGAAGTAACCCGCACCGGACGCATTAAGGGCCTCGGCGACAATGCGCAAGGCCTTCGAGATGAAACCTTCAAGGCCGTCGAGGCTAGCTGTCGCGTCAACCAGACGCTGCAAGGCGACGTTGGCAACTTCCAGTTCTGCCGCCCGCGCCTGCGTCGCGGCCTCACGTTCGCGCGTCACCGCCAGCTCACGCTCGTGCTTGCCCGCCCGGATGAGCTGCACTGCCAATGCGGCTTGGTGGCCAAGAGACTGCAGCAGATCAAGTTCGTCTTGCGTGAGTTCGCGACGCCGAAGAAATGCAACGCCAAGAAACCCGGCAAAGCGGTCGCCGTAATGGAGAGGTGTCACCAACACCGTCTGCGAGCCGAAGCGACGGTGATACTCGACTGTTCCCGGCCAGAAGTTCTGGGGCTCGCGGTCAAGGTCGAAGTAACGGGGCGTGCGACGATCGCGGAGCACCTCGAAGCATCCCGCGCCGCTGGCCTGAATTGTTGCCGGAAATTGGAATCGCTCGGGTTCATTCTTGGCCACGCCCGCGACGGTAAACAGCTCGTCCTTGGCCTCGTCGTACAGCACAAGCTGACTGCCGTCCGCGTGTAGCCGTGAGGTCACCTCGACTGACAACGCATCCGAAAGTGTATCGAGATCGGAGCCACTAGAGAGTCGAAAGAGCAGGGCATTGAGTGACGCGTCATTAGGCGCCGGCTCGGCGGAATGGCCGGCGCCCTCGGCGTCGGTCGCCTGATCCCGAGAATTGCGCCGTAACTGACCACGTCGTGCGACGCGAGCCATGATGATCGCCGCCGACTGGAGAATCTGCCTTTCCGACGCGTCGCAGCGACGAGAAGTAGTATCGTCGAATCGTACCCACCCCCAATAGTTTTCGTTGACTTGGATGGGGCAACAAACCACGTATGCCACTTTCGCTTCCTTCAGCACACCGCGAAGTGTTTTGTCGGGTAGATCGCCGATCAACGCATCCAGAGGGTGGTCACTGTGGATCGATGCGTCGATCCATGGACGCATGTCGAGTAACGCCAACGAGTTACCGAGAGGTGTTCGGTCCCGGGCACCCCATCCGGCTAGGAGTTGCGGACGCGGTCGTGCTGCCCCACCTTGGTCATTGAGTTCGATGACGCAGGCTGAGGAAAATTCGCCCGCGTCAGCGATTGCTGCCAGGGCGTTCTGCAACGCCTCTTCTGTCGCGTCAGCCTCGGTCAGGACCGTAACGGCATCGCCGATCGCTGACCGCATCTTTGCTTGACGAAGTCTTGCCGCAGACAAGTCGGACGCTTGGCTGCGCGTGGGGCATTCGGTCGTGCCGCGAGTAGTTCCCTCGAAGGCGGTCTGTCTCACCACCGACATGGTATGTGCGGTGGCACGAAAACGCTGCTGGTCTTGGACCAAGTCTGGTCGTTGGTTGCGCCTGCGCCTAGAACTAAAGGTGAGGCAGACCCCAAATTGTCTCGGGTAGCACCAACGGGTAGACAAGTCGGGCCCGGCAGGGGAGCTTTAGTGAACTTGATGGTACAGTCCGAGGGAGTGGACGATGTCGGGTGGGGGACGAGCACACCGTCGCTAGGTTGCGGTAGACCGGAACATGAGTAATAGCGCGGCTCGGATTGCGGTGTTGTTGGCTGACGACCACGAGGTGGTTAGAGCTGGCGTAGCTTTTATGGTCAATCGCCAAGCTGACATGGAAGTGGTCGCCGAAGCAGCTAATGGGCACGAGGCGGTCGAAATGTATGCGGCCCGGCGTCCCGACGTTGCTCTCATTGATCTGCGGATGCCTGGCGTTGACGGGGTGGAGTGTGTTAGCCGGATCCGCGAAATTGATGCAGACGCGCGCGTGGTGATCCTCACGACGTTCGATGCCGAAGCCGACATTCAACTCGCTCTGCAAGCCGGGGCCAAAGGCTTTCTGCTAAAGGATGTCGCAGAAATCGAGTTGGTGCAGGGCATTCGAAGGGCGGCCGCAGGTCAGATGTGCGTTTCGCCCGCGGTGGCCACCAAGCTGGCCGAGCGGCTTCAGCGTGCGCAGCCCACGGCCCGCGAACTCGACGTGCTCAGGTTGATGGCGGAAGGAAAAACCAATCGGGAGATTGCCGGCGCCTTATTCATTGCCGAGAGCACCGTTAAGTTGCACGCCAACAACCTGTTTGCGAAGTTGGGGGCATCGACACGTACGGAAGCGATGCGGATCGCAATCAGACGGGGGCTAGTCCGTTTTCCCGACTGAATGTGTCAACGGCGCGAACCTTGCGCGCCGGCGTCACCGTCATGATCGGACCGGACGGAAAGGACTTCCCTTGATGGAAATCGTCCGCCCGCGTCGAAAAGCTGCCCATCAAGCGCGCGTCGCTTGAGGGCTTCGGCGATACGGCAGATTGCCGCCCCGTGGTGATAGACCGCGTCGAGCGCCTCTTCGGGCAACTCGTGAGGTTGCAGTGGTGTCATGTCGTCAGAAGTGACGCGGATGTGCGGGCCCCAATGCATTCCGGCAACGTCAAAACCTCGGGTGCATTTCGGGAATGGGACCATGACGCAGCCCATTGCTGCCAGATTGGCCAGCATGGACAGCTGCGCCATTTCGCATCCGCCACCAACGTTTCCGTGCCCGCCGCCAGTAGTGAACACGCCGCAAGCCCTGCCCACCATGTCGTCGTAAAACCACGAGGGCTCGCACAGTTCATCGATGAACTTCTTCATCGGCCAGCTCATTCCGCGTTGGTGCACCGGCGACCCCAAGATCAGGCCGTCAAGGTCACGAAAATCGCTGCGGTGACAGCTTGTGACTTGGCGGAGTCGAACATCGGCACCGGCAGCGCGCGCTCCCCGGGCCAGATGTTGACCGGCATAGGCGCAATGCCCATCAGAGGTGTCATAAGCGACGAGCAGTTGAATCGACATCGAGCTCCTCTCTATCGTCCGCCAAGGCCAACCCGAAACGGTTTCGTCATCGGTCGCGAAGCGGCACGCTCAGGGAATACCCAACTGTCATGTAGGAAACCGTGACCCACTGATTGCGCAGTCCCACGATCGGAGGCTGCTACGTAGTCGGCGAGTAGGGCCGTGCACCGGGGCGGATTCATGCTCGAAGTACCGATCGGTACAGTACTAGTTCGCGACGATCAACGGCCAGCGGGTCTTGCGCATGGACCGAAAGGAGCTCCGATGCATCAATGCAGCGTCGACCCCAACTGCGTGCGACACTGTCCTGTAGGAGAGCAAGTCGGGATCCTCAGGACTGCGGAGTCGAACCCCAAGCGGTCGTTGTGCCTGCGATGGACTACTGGATGCGGACTCCGATGGCCAGCCCTGCTGACAGCAGTGGTAGGGCTCGGGCTGCTTCTGCAGCCTCTTCCCGAGGCCCAGGCTGCACAGTGTCCTAATGTCGCTCTCGTGTTCGCGCGCGGCACCTTCGAGCCACCGGGGATAGGTGTTACAGGGGAGGCATTTCTCGACGCCCTCAGGACGCGCCTTGGTGGCTTGACAGTGGAACCCTATGCTGTCGATTACCCTGCATCACTGGATTTTTGGCGTGTTGCCGAAGGGGTTGTTGATGCAAGCCATGAAGTCGTCACCCTGGCGTCAGACTGTCCCGCCACCAGGATTGTGATGGGTGGATACTCGCAAGGCGCCGCCGTAGCGGTCTACACCACAACGGATGCTGTCCCAGCAGGTTACGTGCTTCCGGACGGGCTCGCCGGACCCCTACCGTCAGGAGTCGCGCAGCACGTCGCCGTGGTAGCACTATTCGGCAAACCACGGGACTCGTTTGTGCAGCTAATAGACGGCGGCGCGCCGCCCCTGACGATCGGTAACCTATTTGCAGCTAAGACCATTGACTTGTGTGCCCCCGCAGACCCAGTGTGTTCGCCAACAGGCACCGATCGCGCCGCCCACCGTGCTTACCCCGTCAACGGGATGACGAACCAAGCCGCCGACTTTGCGGCGCAAAGGCTTAACGTCACTCGCTGAAAACATCAATGAGCACCAGTCGTCCCAGCGATATGGCCGCAAACCGCCGATCCAGATGGTCGGCAATAGTGATCCGGCGACGCGAGCTTGGGATACATCGTCTGTGTGCTATCTGGTACAGTCAAATCCCCTACGATAGCTGGGCCGATGCTTGTATGCGCAGGAGGGTCAGGTTTACGCAGCATGTCGTCATGACCAGACAGATTTTGGCCTCTGAATGTGATCTGGTTGACAGCCTTATCTTTTCGACGGGTGCATCGTTGGTCGTCAAGTCCGCGACAGACTTTGCGTAACTTGGGCCAAACAAGTGGAAAGATCGATGACAGCTGACCTCAGTATGATTGGCACGATTGACGTCATTTATCGAGCCGCTGCCCAAGGTACGCGCTGTTGGGTGCGTAATGATCGTGGACAGGTACGGGAGCTTCCAATGGCGCGCTTCATGGGCTCGTCTGAAATCGCCGCTTCTGATCGTATTGTTGACGAACACGTTATTGCGTGTTGCTCGCAGCACCCAACACTTGACTTGGGCTGTGGACCAGGACGATTCACGGCTTCGCTGCATCACCGCGGATCGCCTGCACTCGGCGTCGACATGTCAGTCGCTGCCATCGAGCTGACGCGTTCGCGAGGAGGAGCGGCAATTTGCACCGACCTTTTCGGTCCGCTTCCAGCCGAGAGGTGCTGGCAGCAGGTGCTTTTGGTCGACGGGAACATCGGCATCGGTGGCAACCCTGTCCGAGTGCTACAGCGCGCCGCCGAGATGCTCGCACCGCAAGGGATTGTCATTGTCGAAGTCGATCCTCGCCCCTTAGCAGTTAGCCATGAAATGTTGCGCTGGGAGACTACAGACCACACCAGTCCATGGTTTCGGTGGTCGCGAGTGGGGGCAGGTGCTCTTGGGACCGTAGCCGACGCCGCGGGACTCCTCGTGACTGACGTACGCAGCATTCACTCGCGGATGATCGCCGTGCTTGCCGCCGTGGGAAGCACCGTCAAACACTAATTTGCACGCGCTGGCTTTGCGGTGTTCTTCTCGCGGTCAAGAGGATTCGACCGTGTGATCCAAATCGGCTATTCCAGTGGATTCACAACTCACTAGCCGAACAAATCCGACGGGTTCGGTAAAGCCCTTAAGTGCCACCGTCTCGCGGCGCTGGGTCACGGTGGATAACATCTCTCGCACCGCGGGATCGCAGGCAAGCGCTTGCGACAGTACGATGTCCCCACCCGCGCTCTGACCTTGCAGGCGCGCCGTCATGTTCACCGTGGAGCCGAAATAGTCGAGGCGGTCATTCAACGTCACCACGACGCTCGGTCCGGCATGAACGCCGATCTTCAACACCAGCGGCTCGGCGCCGGATGCTGCCGCGACGATCCGGTGCTGCATAGCCAACGCCGCCCGTACCGCTTGTGCGGGGTCGTCGAAGGACGCCATCACGGCGTCGCCGATCGTTTTCACGACCGCGCCATCGTGGTCCCGTACGACCTCGGCGAGTAATGTGAAGTGCTCGCGAACTAGGTTGTAGGCAGTGGCGTCGCCGACGCGTTCGTAGAGTTCCGTGGAGCCTCGCAGGTCGGTAAACAGCAGTGCCACCTGGCTGATGCCTGCATCATCGCCCGGTCGCAGCGTTGCCTCGGCGAACAGATCGCGGAAGACTTGCAAGGAAAGCACTTCCGGTGCAGTAAGTGTCTCGCGTGTCCAGGTCCGTTCCTCGATCAGCGCTGCCAACTCGAAGCCAGCGTCGTTGACGAACGTCACGGTCCCGGGCCGGTCGGTCGGCTCAGATGTCGCAAGCAACTCTGCACCGGTTGCAGTGATGTGCAAACCGGGAAAGGCGCCCGCTTCATAATCGACTTCGACAGCGTGGCCAGGGTGCAATGTGCGCAGCCGATAGGAACCGGCTGGCAGGTCAACGGGAACGGTGCGGCGCTCTCCCGGGCGTAGCAGGACTTGCACAGCCACATGCTCGGTGCTCATCGGGCCGGACAGGCAGAAGTCGCCTTCTGGCAGGGGACGTACCGTCGGCGACGGTGTAAAGGTCAGCTCGACATTACGTTCGAAGTCGCGATCGTAGTCGATGTTGCACGATGAACAATGCGCGCCGTGGGGTAGCTCGGCGAGTGTCGGAACGCTGGCCTTGGCCCCACGGCAGTTCGGGCACAACAGATCCCACCTCATGCCGAGCAGTCCGGCCCGCACACCGGCGAGACAGGCCTCGGTCGCCGCTCGCGGCGGCACCCCCAACTCGCCGGCCAGAACCTTTGGCCGCAGCCTGGCGAGATCGGCCGCCATGGCATTCAGCACCCGCTCGACGAGGCGGTCGCCGAGTCCGTTCCCATACGGGCTACTGTCGATGTCGCGGGCCATCGCGGTGGCCCGTTCACGTGCGCTCGGAGGCATTACCGGCTCCCGAAGCACGAACGGGGTCAGCCGCTCGGGTTCGGCGGCGCCGTGCGCGAACGTGACTGCCTCCAGGATCCGCCTTTTCACGTTCTTCCCGGCCTGCACGGCAAGTCGTGTGCCGAACAGTCGCCCCGCCAAGTTCAGCGGCTCCCACTCCAGGGTATAAGACACACGCGAACCGCCTCGGCCGTCCGGCTCGACATCGAAGACCGGGCCAAAGCGGCGGAATGGTCCCTTGCTGAACACTCGCCGCTGGCGAAAGTGTCGACCCGCGATCCATTCGTAGGGTTTTTCTTCCCACTCCTGCGCGAAACCCGCGGCTTTGGCCCGTCCGCGGCGCAGGATCGTGCCGTTGGGTTGCGGTGTTTCCTCGAGGGTGTACGGCGGCAGACCTAGCGCCTCGTTGAACCGCTTCGTGTCGGCCAGGACCGGCCAGAGTTCATCTGGCGGTAGGTCGAATGTCCAGGCCCACGAGCGACGCATCGACTCAAACTTCACGCTGCCCCCACCTCTGTGCGGTGTCCAAATGAGCAGGTACCCTCCTCAGCAACAAACCGGACCAGCCGGTTTCGCGCAGCATGCACGCGCCATCCAGGTTCTTTACTACGGTTCTGGCCACTGTCTAAACTCCGCCTGAACCGCGATCTGACGGTTCCTCCTAAACCAACCATCAGACCAAAACGTCAGTGCCACAACGTTTATCGCGCGCTGAGCGCCCAGGAAAAGCAACGGGTGAGTGCGGTAGCACAGGCAGTGCCAATCGACCTGAGTATCCATGAATGTCCGACCGCGTTGAGAGAAGTATGTCCACCGGCTCGCATAACGCTTGTCAATCGTGGACGAATTCGGCAATGACTTGGGCTAGTTGGGGTCCGCGATCTTCTTGGAGGAAGTGCCCGGCCCCGGAGATAGTGACCGGAGCAATATTTTTCGCGCCCGGAATGTGCTCGCGAAGGACCGCGTCAGCTCCCCGAGTGATGGGATCCTGGTCAGAGAATGCGCACAGGAAAGGCCGCGTGAAGCGGCCAAGCGCCGCCATCGCCGCGAGATTGGCCGGCGCGGCGGGATCGTCGGGCGAGGTGGGAACCAGCATCGGAAATTGGCGCGCCCCAGCCTTAAAGGAGTCACCGGGAAACGGCGCGTCGTATGCTGCAATGACGTCGGGAGTCAGATTCGTCGTACAGCCGCCGTTGACGATCCTGCCTGCATCGAAAGACGGTGTTTCTTGACTGTAGCGCTGCCATGCCAGAAAGGCCTTGCCCCGTTGTTCCCCCGTCGGTAGAAACGTGTTTGCGGCAACCACACGGCTAAAACGCTCGGGCTCCTCGCCGACGATTCGCAGGCCGATCAATCCACCCCAGTCTTGGCCTACTAACGTGATTTCGTCCAAGCCGATTGTGTCGAGGGCTTCTTTAACCCAATTGACGTGCGCCAGGTACGTGTAGTCCGAACGCATCGCGGGCTTGTCACTGCGGCCAAATCCCACGAGGTCCAGCGCCACCGCCCGCAATCCTGCGTCGACCAACACCGGAATCATGTGTCGGTATAAATATGACCATGATGGTTCGCCGTGCAACAACAAGATGGCCGGAGCGCGCCGCGGACCCTCGTCGAGGTAGTGCATTCTCAACGCCACGCCGTCGCCGCGGTCGACCGCAACGTAGTGAGGTGCAAACTCGTAATCCGGCAGCCCCTCGAAACGAGAATTCGGCGTTCGCAGGACACGCATGGACAAACATCCTTTCACCATCGCGTCGCGGATCGACCGGCCTCGACGTCCCAGCTTCGCCTACCACAGACTGTACCGGAAAGTACATCATGAGACGCGCAGGTCGCTCAAGCTGATCCTGCAAGTCTTGGAAACCGCAGCCCGCGTGCAGGCGGCCAAGCACACCGTTACTGTGCTCGCCGCGCGACCACAGGAAGTCGCCAAGCGAACCCGAGTGCGCTCGACATCCGCAAAACGAACACATCACCACCCCGCGCGCCTGTTTCAGGGTGTCAAAGACCAAGGCAGTCATACGATTACGGGTCAACACCGGTGTTGTCGGCCGCTCCGTCAGGCTAGCTGATGCCGCTGGCGCCTGTTACTGTTGCCGCAAGTTGAATTCGCAGCCCGATAGTCTTTTCCCGGCGCTCTGTTAGTTTTGCTGGATTTGTTGCGACACCGTGAACCGATAGGGCGTTTCTTGTGACCTTGCGCAGCAAAGTCGGCTCTCGTCGCATCCACCGCCATACCTTAATCGACTGCGCGGGGGCGCAGCTGGATGTTCCCGCGCGCAGCTTAGCCATCGTAGTGAGAGTCGATGGAGAGGTTGACGCCGCGAACACCGAGATTGTCGATCGCGAGGTCCTGCGCTTCGCGCGACTCGGGTCTCCACTCATTGTGGATTACTGCCGTGTGCAATTTCTGGAGATCGCCGGATTCCGAGCCCTCCTGAAGCTCGCTGACTTCCGACGTAAATCCCGTCTACAATTTAGCGTCATCGCCGGTTCAGCGATGCAACCGCCGCTGCGGGTCATCACCGATCACGGCTTGCCCCTCGCGGCATCCGTTCCTGAAGCACTGCAGCAGATCAACGACACGACTGCGACGCACCGCGAGTCTTTGACTGGCATGGTAGGTCAACGACAGCGAGGCGACGCGGCCTCTTCTGCGCAGCCAGTTGGACTATGTTGCGAAGAACGCTCCGAGGGCTGGCGAGCCGCTATTCAAGCGTCGAGTGCAGCGGCAGTTCGGTGCCTAGCGCGACGCTTCTCCGACGGCAGTGATACGGAGATCGAATTGCATGCCGGGATGAGCAGGTCAGTGTCAACAACCTCGGCTAGCCAGAGCATAGGGTGACTGCGCTGATGGGGGAGCAAGACGACCGCGAGCGGGTTATTGACGCCGCCTTCGATCTTTGCGAGAGATACGGCTTCGAGGCTACAACTCTGTGCGCGATTTCCGCCGGCGCCGAAGTGGCACCAGAGCAGCTTGCGCGTCACTTCGCCTCCAAGGATGCGATCGTGATGTCCGTCGTTTATTCGGTCTTAGAACGCATCGCCGCAGCGCTCGGGCAGGTTAGGCCCACGGCCAGTCCAGAAATTGCTCTTCTGGTCGCCACCACCGAGGTCTTGACCGCAATTATCGATGGGCGAGGCGTGATTACGCGAGAACGGATGCTGGCGATGGCTCATGTCGTCGCAACGAGTCCTAGGCTTGTGAGGCAAGCGTCAGCAGCTCGGAAGGAAGTTTTAGGCTGGGCACTTGCTGACAGGATGGGTGTTTGTATTGCTGATCGGCGCGTGCGTCGCGCGGTGACGATTTGGTCAGCGATCGCGGCTGGCGCTTATTTGAGCCGCGTCACCACCCCTTCCCATTACGATCCGCTCCGGGACAATCGATTGTCAGAGAAAATGTTCGAGGAGCTGGCTGGTACCTTCGCCGAAGTGATGGGCGACGATGTATGACGCGACAGCGGCGCGCCGTAGAACGGTAAGTTGAACGCCCACGCCTAGCCCAGTAATACCGGTTCCGCTAAATGAAGCACGAGCTGTAGGCGGTGTCACGGCACAGCGGGCGGCGACATGTGGGCCGCGCAGCCAATTACGCTGGCGGTGGTGGGACAATTCGGTCTCGACGGGATCGCCGTGCCCTCGGCGTAGAATTACGAGATCGCGATAAAGGCCAGGCCGACGGGCGTCATGGGCCGCGGAGTACGGTTCTGCCTGCATCAGCACGTGTATGTGACTCGACATACTTCGTGCTGGGTGCCGAATGGCACTGTGGTCACGAATTAACCGATATCAATGACCGCGGTGACAGGTGTGGATTAAACGCAAAGACCTCAAAGGACTTACATGTCAACGGCAACCGAGAACGGACCAGCGGGCGGCAAGGTGGTTTCAGAGGGCGGTCGCAACACTATCTCTAAGTTCTGAAGGGTCATTGACCCACGGCGCGGTGACCTCGACCGCGCCGACTGCCTCAGCACCTTCCGCAGTGCGCACCTCTACGAGCCCCGGTCCGCAGCCCTCGTGGCGGCGCCATGGCCACCATGATCGCTGGCTGCCACCGCCTTTACCCTCGGCGTTGCGCTGGTCACTTGGAACACTAACGACGTTGACAACCTCTGCCTGTGCGGCGACGGGGTGAAGGCGGCAGGCGGGTGTCCCATCGCGGGCCTGCATCGCCAATCCGGTGGCCCTCAGCGGTCATTGGCCGTGGATCCTATGCGCTGAACGGCAAGTCGCCCCCGTACGGGTCTTTGCCGCCTGCCGAGAAGTTGGAGCGGCTGGGCCACGGCCGTTTTGGAGTCAGCGGCCGTCGCGGTCACTCGACAGCAGCCGAGGCCGCCGCCAGGACTTCGGCGGCTAGGTCCGGGTCGCTGGCGCGGGCGATGACGACGGCGCCGACGAGCATGCTGAACTGTTGCAACGCGGCGGTACGGCGCTCCTCGGGTGCACCGTCCATGGTTGCGGCGAGGGCGTTGACGGTGTCCTCGACGCCGCGGCTGAAAGCCGCTTTGATCTGAGTTGTTCCGCGGCCGACGTCCATACCGAGCGCCGGGACCGGGCAACCGTTTCCGGGGTTGTGGACGTGCGTGTCGGAGAGGTACACGTCCCGCCAAGCCTGCACCGCGCCCGGTCCACCAGTTCTGAGTATCTCGGTGAACGTCGCGAAGGCCGTCTGCAGCGCGGTTTCCACGAGAGCGTCCTTGCTGGCGAAGTGCTTGTAGAACCCCCCATGGGTCAAGCCGGCGTCCTTCATCACCTCTCCGACGCTGGCACCGTCGATGCCGCGCTCGCGTAGCAGCCGGGACGCACTGGCCACGATCCGGGCGTGGCTCTTGTCCTTCTCCGCCTGGGACATCCGCATGTCCATCGACTCCCGTCTGATTCGGCTTGACATTTTGGAGTATAGACATAATCCTTATTGGATTACTACCAACATCTAAAAGGAGACTGCGATGGCGATCAAGCCTACGATCCTGGTCACCGGGGCGACCGGAAAGACCGGCGGGGCCGTGGTGAATGCCCTGCTCGCCCAGGGATTCCCGGTCCGTGCCATGGTCCGCAGCCTTGACGGGCGCGCCGAGGCACTACGGGGGGTGGGCGCCGAGTTGGCGGTGGCCGACCTGTTCGACCCGGATCAGCTGGTCGCCGCCATGCGGGGCGCCCAGCGCGCCTACTTCATGGCGCCCTTCCATCCGCATGCCTTGCAGAGTGCCGTCGCCTTCGCCGTGAGCGCACGCTACGCCGGCCTGGAGTCGATCGTGCAGATGAGCCAATGGACCTCTCATCGCAGCCACCCGGTCAACTTCACGCGGCAGACCTGGCTGATGGACCGGGTGTTCGCCGACCTGCCAGGGATCGCCCACACGATAGTCAACCCCGGTATGTTCGCCGACAACTTCCTGCGCACCATCGACTTTGCCGCTCTGCTCGGCATCTATCCGGTCCTCAGCGGTGACGCGAAGGCGGCACCGGTCTCCAATGAGGACATCGCCCGCACTGTCGTCGCGGTCCTGCGGGATCCCGGCCGTCACGTCGGCAAGACCTACCGCCCGACCGGCCCGGAGCTGTTGTCCGGCAAGCAGATGGCCGCTGTGGTGGCCGAGGCGGTGGGCCACCGTGTCATCCCGGTGTCGCTGCCCTATTCGCTGTTTACCAAGGTCGCCCGCCAGCAGCGTGTCGACCCCCTATCGGCGAGTGTGTACCTGCGCTACATCGGCGGCGACATGAAAGCCGGGGTGTTCGAATTCGAAGGCGGCGTGACCGAGACCCTCCAAGAGCTGACCGGCGCACCGGCCGAGAGCTTCCTGGCGACGGCACGCCGCTATTCGGCGATGCCGTTCGCCCGCCAGACCGCGGCGAACCGACTCGCGGCGATGGCGAAATTCATGGCCGTCCCGTTCCTGCCGGGCTACAACCTGCGCCGTCTGGATCGTCAGTGGGACCTGCCCATTCCCCCCAATCCGACACTGGGGATCCAGGACGCCCGCTGGCGCGAGGAGCACACCGCCATGATGAATTCCCGCCCGCTGCAGTCTGTACCCGCTAGCTGACAACGGTGACCACGCGCAGCCGCACGCCGACTCAGTCGATCAGCATCAACGCCACGCCGCACAAAGTGTGGGAATTCCTCACCCGTATTGAGACCATCGCCACCTGGTACGACGCCTGGGAACCGTCCTGGTGACCTCAGCTGCCGGAAAGACCGGCCCCCACACCGCCATGGCCCTGCTAGACAAAGGATTTCCGGTGCGGGCGATGGTGCATCACGACGATGCACGCGCCGCGGAATTACGCGACCGCGGCGGGGTGCAACGACTCACGGGACGAGCACCGAAATCCATGGAGACCATCGCCCGGCGTTGCCCGACCACCATGCCGGGCACCACCCGCGGACTCTCCGGTATGGCCAGTGCGATAACCACGCTGACCAAAGCAATGCCCGCTCCCGCTCCTAACACCGACCGGTATCTGCGAATGTTCCAGGACGGCAAGGAGATCGAAACGCTGGCCGTCGACTCGCCGACCTGGCATGCCACCCACAATCCGGACCGTCAACTGGCGCGGTGACCGGCCATTTTCATCACGAACGAGGAGCAAGAACATGACCTACACCGAAACAGGCGTGCAGCAGACCGTAGAGCGGCTACTCGCCGAAGCCGATCTGACCGGCCCACTGTCCCCGGAGCAGCTGAATTTCCTTGACCAGTACCACATCGGTGGTATGGCCGCCGTCGACCGCACGATCGGCCCGATGCACCTGACGGCGGCCGATCGGGTGCTGGATATCGGATCGGGTTTCGGCGGACCGGCCCGGCGGATCGCCGAATCGACGGGGGCCAGCGTGCACGGCGTCGACATCACCGCAGGCTATGTCGACACCGCCACGACGCTGACCCGCCGGTGCGGTCTGCACGACCGAGTCACGTTCGAACACAACCCTATCGAGGATCACCACCCCCAACGGCCCTACACCGCCGCGATCAGCATGCACGTCTGCATGAACATCGCCGACAAGCCCCGCTGGTACCGCGCGATCGCCGACCGACTCTGCGACGGCGATCAGTTCGGGATCTGGGACGTCGTCCGCATCACCGATGGCCCCGTGACCTTTCCGATGCCCTGGTCGATCGATGGCACCGACAGCCACCTCGACTCTCCCGAACAGGTGCAGACGGCGATCACCGGCGCTGGATTCGAGACTCTGGAGTGGGTCGATGAGTCCGGATGGGTTCGCGACTGGGTCACCCAGACCTTCGGTGCGGGGCTGCACCCCGGCCCCGGCATCCCGATGGTCATCGACGACGGATTCACCCGCACCGTCAACTTCGGGGCCGCCTTGGCCGCTGGCACCCTCGGTGTCTATCGCGGCTGCTTCACCAAAACCACACCCTGACAACAACTCCGCCGATTCCCGTCCCCAAAACCACGAAAGAATCACGACGATGACTACCAACGCTGCCGAACCAGTCAAGATCACCACTCAAACCAAGTTTCTCGTGGTAGGAGCCACCGGACACGTCGGCTCGAAAATCGCCATCCTTCTGGCGGACAAAGGATTCGACGTCACCGCACTGGTGCGCAGTGACGGGGCCAAGATCCGCGACCCGTACCACGGTGTCATCCGTTACGTCACAGGCGACCTCGCCGACGATGCGTCAATGGCCAAAGCCGTCGAGGGGATCGACGTCGTTGTCTCAACGGCCAACGGTGTTGTTCCGCAGAAGAAATCCGACAATGCTGCCAGCGTCAACGACCACGCCCTGGGATTCATCGAGATCTGCGAGAAGGCGGACGTCCAGCGCTTCGTCCAATCGTCGACCCCGAGCTATCCGCGGGAGCAGCGAGTACCCGAGTTGGCCGGCAAGCGCCGGCTCGAGCAGCGCCTCCAACAATCGCCCATGCAATCAGTCATCGTGCGCAACGCCGCGTTCATGGACGTCTTCCTGGTATTCGGCGGCTTCAAAGGGGCCGTCGACTCCTCTGCTCACGCCACCGTGCTCCGCAACCACGGCTTCACCAAATTCTGGGGATCCCTGACCGGGAACCTGGCCGAGAAGTACGGCTTCTTTCTGGCTCCCGGCGGCGCCTCGCACGGCACCCCGATCATCGCTACCCGCGATGTCGCCGAGATGATTACCGGCGCCGCACTTTATACCGGCAGCGAGGACCTCCTCATCGAAGCCAACGGACCGCAATGGCTGACCTGGCGGCAGATCGCCGACACCATCGCCGCCACGACCGGACGCAGCAAGGTGCGGATCATCCCGCTGCCGGCTGGGGTGGCCTGGCTCAATCAGACCCTCGCCCGACCATTCTCCCCCTCAGCTGCGAACATTTTCGCGCTCATGGGGTTCGTCGCCGAGTACCAGCCGCACTGGGACTCCGCACCCGTCGTTGAGCAACTCGGTCTGCCCCCTCAGTGGACACTCGCCGACTACCTCGACCACAACTGCGGCGCTCCTGCCAAACGATGACCGACGACGCCAATGGCGAAGAGGCCCGGTTCCGCTACGTCAACGTGGCGCAGTGGACCGATCAGGCGGCCTTCAGTCACGCACAAAGCGGAATGATGCGGCGTTTCGCCGACGAGTCACTGGATCGCGTCGGGTACTGGAAAACGTTGGGCATCAACATGAATGCTGCGACCTTCCACCCCGCACGGCGCTTTTATCCCCCCGCGTCGAGACCTTCACCGACACAGGGGACCACCAATCGACGGTCGATGTAGCAACCGCGCTGCGCAACGGGGACACCGGCAACTTCGAGCCTCAGCTGAACATGCTCACCGACGACTTCCAACTCTGGGCGCTTGCCGGCCCCTTGCGGGGAAAGAATATCGGCCGACAGGCGGCCGCCGAGAACTACGGGCTCATCTCCGGAGCCGCGGACACCCACATCACCCTGGAACAACCATCCTCCACACTCTGCGCGGCAAACCGATGAGCGGTGACAACACGCACCCGGTGCGACGCTCAATGATCTTGAGGTGATGCCGGCGGGGGCTCGGCGACCTGTTTGATCGACCGAGCGGATTATGGATGTGTGAATAGCCATCTTTTTGCCGGGGGAGTCGGTAATCCGTTTGCGGCGAGGGTCGTCACCGATGGTGTGGTAGTGGAGGAACGCGCGCAATTGAGCGGGCAATGTGAGCAGCAGAATTCGTCGGCGCATGTGTTTGTGCTGCAATCGATCCCCGTGGCGTCTGCGCGGCAGGTGTGGGTGGATTCGAGTCGCGAGGGGAGCATGTCGGCGGGCCAGATGTCGATTATGCCGGCGGGACTTCCCATGTTGTGGGAGTGGCAGGGTCCTGTCCAGGCACTGCACGTCTCAGTAAATCCGCGTGTGGCTGACCTACTGGCGGCCGACCGTCTAGGGCGTTCATATGTCGAGGTGCCTGCTCTGTGTCTGTTCGATGACCGGTTTGTTCGCCATCTGCTGGAGCTGCTGCGTATGGAGGCCGTGGCCGGTGCCGAACCGCTGCGATCTCAACACCTCATTCAGCGGCTCTTACTGCGGGTCGGCATTGGTTCTCGCAGAACCATGAAGCCACCCACCGGGGCACTGCGGCCGGACGGCGTGCGCGCGGTGACCGACTGGATTGAAGAAAACCTCGCCGACCCCATCTCGGTCATCGACCTTGCTGCTTTGGCTGGTGTGGAAGCATCCTGGTTTACCCGTCTGTTTTCGCGGGCCGTCGGGTGCTCCCCGTATCGCTACGTGTTGGAACGCCGTGTCCTGCGCGCCCAGATCGCCCTGCGCAGTGGGATGTCAGTCGCTGCAACGGCATCGCTGTGCGGGTTTGCCGACCAAGCGCATCTGAGCCGCCATTTTCGTCGGCAAGTCGGCGCCACCCCGGCTGCCTGGGCTCGGATCTCGCGCAACTGAAGCGCGAAACGTACAAGATCGTGGTGACTGTCATCGGGTATCAAAAGTGAGTGAGATATGGCATGCGCGGTCTCACCCGATGTGGTGAGCCATCGTGTTTTCCGGTCATCGTGTTCCACAACTGCGGCGGTGATATGCCGTGAGCAAGCCGCTGGACGGCAAGGTCGCAGTCGTTACGGGGGGCTCGCGGGGCATCGGTCGGGCTATCGCGCTGCGGCTAGCCGGCGACGGTGCGCTGGTTGCTATCAACTACATGTCCAACGCCGCCGCGGCCGAGGCGGTGGTTGCCGCCATCGCGGCCGCGGGCGGTGAAGCCTTCACCGTGCAGGCCGACCTGAGCTCATACGCCGGTATCCGTGCGTTGTTTGACACCTTAGACGGCGAGCTGACCTCCCGCCGTGACGATTCTGGCTTCGACATCCTGATCAACAACGCCGGCACCGGCCGGGCAGGGACCCCATCGGACACGTCGGAAGCCGACTTCGACGCGGTCTTTGCCACAAATGTCAAAGGACCGTTCTTCGTTACTCAGGCCGCCATCCCACGCTTACGCGATGCTGGCCGAGTCGTGTTCATTTCTTCCGGGCGGTCGAAACGCCCGCTGGTGTCTACCGCCGCCTACTGCATGGCCAAGGCGGCAGTGGACACCTTGGCAGTCATGCTCGCCGCCGAGCTGGGCCCGCGTGGCATCACGGTTAACGCATTGGCACCAGGATGGACGGTGACCGAGTTGAGCTCAGAATTTCTCGGCGACCCGCACAATCAGCAGGCCATCTCGGAGATCAGCGCGTTGCGGCGGTTAGGACAAGCCGACGACGTAGCCGCCGTGGCCGCGTTCCTGGCTTCTGACCAGGCGGCCTGGATTACCGGCCAATACATTGAGGCAAGCGGTGGATTCGACTTGGTCGCCACCAGATGAGGAATCCGTAGTGCGCATCGGTGTCGTCAACGCTGGCAACATCGGTCGGACATTAGCGCAGGCGTGGCTTCGCGCGGGTCATGATCTCCTGCTCGCCAAGGACGGATGCCAACGCAAGCTCGACGATTTTATCGTCGACCATCCGATCGCACGTCGCGGCACACCGGCTCAAGCTGTCGCCTTCGGCGATGTCGTGCTGTTCTCGGTGTACTGGCCGCGGCTACCCGCCGTGCTATCGGCGACCGGTCCGATCGCCGGCAAAATCGTCATCGACACCATGAACCCGCTGCGGGTCGACGAGCATTTCCAGCACAGCCACGATCTCGAGTTCATGGCCCGCTCGTCGACGACCGAAAAGCTGCAACGCGAATTGCCCGACGCTCGGGTGGTGAAAGCGTTCAGCACCATGCCCTCACAACTTCTCGACATTCGGCTCTGGCATGACACGCCCACCCCGCCGCCGGTGTTTCTGGCCGGCGACGATACTGCAGCCAAAGCGGTCGTGGCCACGCTGGCCCGCGATGCTGGCTTCACAGCACTTGATACCGGGCACGCGGCGGCCGCCCGCAGCATCGAGCAGCTCGGGGTATTGACCCACCAGGTCGGGAAACACAACTTCGGCGGCGAATATCAGAACCTGGCGCCGGCGATACTGCGTGCCGGCCCGGCCGTTGCTATCGGGGCGAAATGACGACAGAAAAGGACGCACCGCGATGAGTGAACACGACCAAGGCGACGACTTGCCGGCGCGCATACGGCGCAGCATCGGTGAAAACAGCCCTTTCGGACTCCAGACGATCGTGCGGGCGAAGACCAGCAAGCCGCAGACAGACTCGCCGAGGTCCTGCGAGCCGTGGCCGTCCCGTCACGCGCGGAACCGGGCAATCTTCTATACACCGTCAGCCGCGGCGAAGACGGCCTCACCTTCTACCTCCATGATCGGTGGGCCTCGATCGCCGCGGTCGCCGAGCATGAACAAAGCGCGCACTTTCGTTCGTCCATCAAAGAATTCGGCGCTCTCATCGATCCGGGCTCTGCGGTAATTGATGTCCTGAAGATCATCGATAATTAACTAACCGTCAGCGGTGGGAGGAGAGAAATCGATGCGTTTGACCTACGAATTTGAGTGGACCGTCGCGGCCGAACAGCCCTCCGACATAGGTCGACTCGACAACGGCGTGCTTCACCACCATGTACTTCCCTCGGCACGGCTCATCGGTGACCGATTGAACGCAAACAGCGTTCACCCCGGCACCGACCTGTTCCGCCAACTCGATGACGGCTACGCCGCCATCGACGTGCGCGTCCTGATGCAAACCGACGACGGAGCACTCATCCACGTCGCGTACCAAGGCTTCGTCGAACCCACCGAGGCCTTCTTACAGGCCGTCCAATCGCTCACACCAACCGAATTCACCGACCAATCGATTCGCACCACCTGGACGCTGACCACCGGCGATCCGCGCTACAACTGGGTCAACCGTGCAGTCTTTATCGGCGAAGGCCGTCTACTCCCCGCCGGCGACAACCGACTGGGCATGCAGCACAAGGTATACCGAGCCGCATAGACGAGCTCAGAAGCGTGTCGGACTTTCCTCAGGCCCGTGACACGGGTGTTTTGGTGAGGCGCGAAACGAATGATGCTCATATCTCGGGAGCACAGGCCCTGCGGAGTGGGTGGCCCGATCAACCGCGTTGGGGCGGAAGAGTTTTCAGATCCTAGGATTGAGCCTCGGAGTACGGGCTGGGCTGCCTCGCCAGCCAGCGCGACAGATCCTCTACGTCGTCGCCGAGGTCGCGAGTACGAGCGAAATCGGCGCGATAGGAAGGCGGATCGGAGAACCAACGAAACATAGCTCTGCCGTCGTCATCGTCGCCGAATACATCGAGCGGCAGCTCAACGAATGTGGCAGATTCACCAAACCGCTGAGCCACCAGGTTGGCGATCTGCTCGCCGCTAACTTCGTCGCCGGCAATCTCCACCGGCGCAGCGGCGGAGTCGCGGCGAACCAGTAGAGTCGCGGCCACGCTACCGATGTCGCGAACCGAAATCATCTGCAGCGGAACGTTTCCGGGCATGGCCATGCTGAACGCCAGCTTGCCATCCTTTCTATCGATCATCTCCAACAGGTTCTCCATGAAGAACGCCGGCCGGATGATGTTCGCGGGCACCGCGCCGATCAGAAACTCCTCGACCCGCCTCTTGCTCTCGAAATGGGGCACCCCGGACTTGCGCTCGGCACCACCAACCGAGCTGTACACGAGAAATGGTAGTTGGGCGGCGTGCGCCGCCTCGACGATAACTTTGCCGTGCGCGACCTCACCGTCGACGCCGCGCGGTCCCAACAAGCTCGTCATCGCGAAAGCGGCTCCGGCGCCCTCGAAGGCACGCCGGATGGAGTCCGGCGCATCCAACTCGGCCTCAACGACTTCCACTCCACGTCCGGCCAGCGCCCGCGCTGCAGCGCTGTCGACGCTGCGCGTAAGAGCGCGGACAGCCATCCCACGATCGACCAATGCGTCCACCGTTGCCGAACCCTGCTGGCCGGTCGCTCCAATGACCACGATGGGATCTTTACTGGTATTCGTCATGAAATCCCCCGCTATTTGCGTCTTGGTATTCGGCTGAGATGGCGTCGTGAGCGAACGCACTGTCACTGGGTGCTGCCCGGTTTGAGGTTCGCAGCGACGGCGAGATGATCGACCTGCTCGGGATCGGCGATGCACGGAAACATGATCAGCTCGTCGCAGCCCGCCGCGCTGAAGGCGCCGATGGCTTCGACCACCTCATCGCGGCTCTTCATCGCCCCCGAGATCACGTGCTTGGCATACTCACCGCTGAAGCCGTAATAGTGACCCAGGTAGGTCCTCGCGGCCACGGCGGCACCATCCCCGAGCGCGAAATAGCCCAATGCGACCAGCCGAGGCGAACCGTCTCGACCCGCCTCCTTCTACGCAGTTCGCACTCCGCGCGCGGTCTGAGCGAATTGCTCCACGTCGCCACCACCAGAAATCCACCCGCCCCCGAACTCGACGACCCGTCGATTCGTGGCGTCCCCCCGCCCCGATCAGCAGCGGAGGCCCACCTTCGTGGCGAAATATGGCCCATCCAAGTCGATAGCAGCGGCAGCTGCGCTTGGACGTCGGCGCCACCGCGATAGCACTCCAGAAGAGTGCGCACTGCGAAGGAATGACGCAGATCACCGACCCTCGGATGCGGCTGGCCGGTGGTGGTATGGATTCCGGCGGGACCGAGCAGATCGGCGAAGGTGTAGTCGATCGTGTTGACCACCAATCGGCCGCTGGCCGAGACGAAAAACGCTGACCACCCCTCGGTGCCGGCGGTGTGCTCTCGCAGCTGGCTGTAATCGCGCAGCACCGCAATTGTGGTGTGGTGCAGCAAGATCTGCCTGGATTTGTCGTATTTCGAGTTAGCGATGCGCACCACACCGGCGTCGAGGTCGACATGATCACGGTCCAGGCGTGCTGCTTCGCCAGCCCATGAACCGGCAACAACGATGACTTGCCCAGCATCAGCCCCCTTGTCGCATACATAGATTCGAGCGTGTTGCTACCCGTTGATAACGGGCGGGGCCACTAAGACGACGTTGTCTCAGATCGTCGCGCACGGCCTCGGCATCCCAGCCGGCCTTGTCCCAGTAGGTGCAGGTCGTCGGGGGTGGTGTCCGTGTGACAGGTGGCAGCACCCGCGGTGTTCGGCGATGGTCGAGTTATTTTTTCGGTCCAAGCCTGAGACCATCGCTGAAACAATGGAGACGTTGCGCTGTGTTGACGCCGTCAACGCGCCGAACCGAAAACCGCAGGTGACGAATTGCACTGAAATCGATCGAGTAAGGTCAAAGGCCCAGCTAGTGGGGTTGACGAGGACCAGATCCAGGGGTTCGAGTCCCCTTAGCTCCACCAGTGATCAATCCATCCTGACCGCGCCTTACTCTTCGCTACGACGTTAGCTGTTCGGGTCGTCTGGGTCGATTTTTGGCGACAACGAGCGGTTAGGGTGTCGCGCATTCAGGCATGGGGACATGGTCCGGTTTCCTGGCGGGATTACTTCATGGATTTTGATGTATCGCCCGCGGTTGCCGGAACGGGCGAATCTAGACTGTCGAAAACGGCGAGGATGAACTGTCGAAAACAGCGAATGAAAGTTGTCGGAAACGTAGACTGGCGTCATGTTCGACTATCGCGCACGCGTCCTCGACGCCGAGCTGTCCGAGCGGCTGACCTCGATCGGTGCTGTTCTCATCGATGGGCCGAAGGGCTGCGGCAAGACGGAAACCGCCCTCCAGCAGGCGAAGAGTTCAGTTCGCTTCGATACCGACCCGAACGCGCGGGCGCTACTGGGACTCAACCCGGACGAGCTGTTCGACCAAGAAACGCCGATTCTCTTCGATGAATGGCAGCGCGCGCCGGAGATATGGGACCAGGTACGGCGGCATGTCGACGATCTGCGCCGCCGTGGCCTGTACATCTTGACCGGATCGGCGACTCCGAGATATGAGCGCGAATTGCACTCCGGCGCGGGTCGGATCGGCACCCTCCGGATGCGGCCGATGAGCCTATTCGAATCCGGCCACTCGACGGGTGAGGTTTCGCTGGCTGCTCTGCTGCGCGGCGAAGACCAGCAAGCGAAGCGGACCGCAATGACGGTCCCGGGCCTCATGGAGCGGATCGTCATCGGCGGCTGGCCGGCGTTGCTCGATCAGTCCGAGCGCACTGCGCGGGGGTGGCTTGCCGACTACCTTGCCCAAGTCGTCGACATCGACATTCCTGAGCTCGGCACCGGCAAGCGCACTCCGGACCGACTTCGCCGTGCACTCGCGTCGCTCGGGCGATCCGTCGGGACGGCGATCAAAGTCACCGCACTAGGCGCAGACATCGCCGGTGACGATCACCGGGCTCCGGCAAAGGAGACGGTGAACTCCTACCTCGACGCGCTTGACCGACTCAAGCTGACCGAGAACTCGCCGGCGTGGAAGCCCCAGATGCGTTCGCGCACCGAACTACGCGAGGCGCCGGTTCGTTACTTCGTCGACCCGTCACTGGGCACCGCCGCGCTCCAGGTTGGATCGCGGGATCTGCTTGCTGACATCGAGGCCGCCGGATTCCACTTCGAGGCGATGGCAGTCCGCGACCTTCGCATCTATGCCCAGCCGCTCGGCGGCGCGATGTACTCCTGGCGCGAGTCTCATGGTCGCAAGGAGGTTGATGCGATCGTCGACACACCGGACGGCTGGGCCGCATTCGAGGTGAAGCTGACGGGCGACCAAAACGTCATCGACAGCGCGGCGAAGGGCCTCCTACACTTCGCGACCGACGTGGATGCCTCGAAGCATGGCAACCCGTCTGCTCTCGTTGTCGTGACTGCGACCGGCGGTGGTGGGAAACGAACCGACGGGGTTCACGTCCTGCCGATCTCGGCGCTAGGGCCGTAGCCGTCAACGCGTTGCACACCGCGGCGGCATCCGGGCGGGCTCCGCCGAATTGACGACAATACAGCGGAAACGTCAGCGTCGTACCTGATCAAATATTCTGGCTGCTCCTGGCAGTGTGCGGGTCAGGTCTCGACCCGACAGCAGCTGCAGCCGGTTTCCTTGCGTGGAGATTCGGTCCAGTCGCTCGGCGCTTAATGTGCGAACTGCGGTCGGCGCTTTTCGAGAAACGCGTTGATGCCCTCGTTTCCGTCGGAGGAATCGGCGCATTCGGCGATGAGCCGACCCTCCAACTCCATCTGTTCCTCGAGGCCGTTTTTGAACGACATCAACACCAGCTTCTTCACTGCTGACGCGGATTGCCTTGCGCCAGAAGCGACTTTCTCCGCGAGCGCATCCGTGCGGGCAGCCAGCTCCGTACCCTCGGCGACTTCCGTCACCAAGCCCCACGCCAACGCCTCAGCCGCGGACAGTGCTCGATTGGTCAACATCAACTCCTGCGTCCTGCGGACGCCGATGAGCCGGGGCAGATAGAACGACGAGCTGCCGTCGGGGCTCAAACCGGCTGTGGTGTAAGCCATCGTGAACGACGCCGACTCTGCCGCAAGCACCAGGTCGCCCGTCACCGCCAGACTGAAACCGGCTCCAGCCGCAACCCCGTTGACGGCGGTGATCAGTACCGCGTCCATCCGGGCGAACGTGGAGATGGCGCGGTGCAGGTCGTCGGCCATCGCCTTGACGTAGTCGCCGGGCGTGCTCGATGACGATGCCATCGCCCTGAGATCTCCGCCGGCGCTGAAGAATCGTCCAGCACCGGTGAGGACGACAACCTTGGTGGCACCGCGATCGCAGCGCTTGGCCGCATCAGCAAGCTCGCGGAGCAGTGTGTCATTCATCGCGTTAGCGGTATCGGGGCGATTCAAGGTGATGCGGGCAATCGGCCCGGATGACTCAAGGACGATGGCCTCGTATTCGGTCATTGCGCAACTCCAATCACGGAGTCAGCACGGCTTTGAGGATCTCGCCGCGGTGCTGTGCCTGCACCGCCTCGTTGATCTGGGCCAGCGGCATCGTGGTGATCAGCTTGTCGAACGGGAACTTGCCCTGACGATGCAGATCGAGCAGGTAGGGGATGAAGACTTGCGGGTCGGCGTCGCCTTCGATGATGCCTCGGATAGTGAGGCCGAGCAGGGGTGGCTGGAATAGCCCAACCGAAAAGACGGCCTCCGGACTGGCAGGCACGCCCAGCAACCCCAGCTTGCCCCGCACGCCAAGGCAGGCAAGCAGCTGCTCGGTGACGGGCGGCACCGCCGTAGTGTCAATCGCGTAACCGGCGCCCGCCGGTGAGATCTCTCTAATCTGGTCGGCCAGAGGGCCAGCGTTCGGGTCGATAGCATGGGTGGCGCCAAGATCGATGGCCAGCTTCCGCCTGCTCTCGTGCAGATCGATTGCGATGATGGACGTGGCCTCGCGCACCACGGCCGCCAGCACCGCGGACAGGCCGACCGCCCCCGCGCCGGCGACTACCACCGTCGATTCGGGTTGGACGTCAAGCGAATTCATCACTGCGCCGGCCCCGGTCTGGATGCCGCATCCGAGCGGCCCCACGAGTTCGACCGGGGTACCCGGCGGTAGCTTCACCACGTTGCGTTCGTGAGCCAGCGCGTGCGTCGCCAACGATGACTGGCCGAAGAAGTTGGCCCCCAATGTTGTTCCGGCAGAGGCTAACCCGGAGGATCCGTTGGGGCGCACGCCGCCAAAGTTGTATGCGAGAAAGTCCTGACAATAGGCGGGTTCACCTGTCGCGCAAGTGGGGCATGCGCCGCAGCTGTTAAAGCTGACAGCGACCTGATCACCTACGGTGAGCGACTTCACGTCGGCGCCGACCTGCACCACGGTTCCACTGCCCTCATGGCCCAGGACGCCGGGCAGCGGGAACGGCAATTGCCCGTGCTGCACCGCGATGTCGGTGTGACAGATGCCGGCTCCGGCGATCTCGATTAGCACCTCATCAGGTGCTGGGTCTTGAAGTTCGACCTCGGTGAGAGTGAACGGCGCGCCCACTTCTGGCACCACCGCAGCTGAGATTTGCATTCGTTGTCTCCTTCCTAATCTGCGGCGTTCGATGCTCCACAGTTGGACTAGCTGTCCCGGATGGCCTGTCGAGCAGCGAGAAGACCTTCATTGCCGTTCGTCCCGCGCTAACAACTCGCCGATATGCACGCCTTCGAGATTCGCGGTGAATTGCAGAACGGCGCAGCGATCGTCGAACCACTGTGCGACATAGCGGAAGTCGGCGTCGCAGAACATGAGCTCTGCGGCGCGCAAGTACCCGGCTACCTTCGCCCGACCCTCTTGTGGGGCGAATGCAGCTGGGGAGTAGAAGACGGCATCTGCGGCGAGCAAATTGTCGAGGACGTCTATCTTTCCGTGCTCCATGAACTCGAGCCATCGGGCGATCGCGGGCGCAGGCATCGGTTCTGCTTCGCTCTTCTCGGAAACGTTCATCGCGGCGCCATCCGGATCGCGCCGTCGAGGCGAATGACTTCGCCGTTGAGCATGGGGTTCTCGACGATGTGGACGGCCAACGCGGCGTACTCGTCGGCGTTGACCACCCCGGCACAGTTGACCACAATGCGCAGCGGGCCCAGCGATTCCGCGGCGTCTAGCGCCGCGGCCACGGCCACCTCGTCGGTGACGCTGCCCCCGGCGAACTGGACACGATCGCTGCCGAGCTCGGCGAGCACCTCCTCGCCCTTCAGATCGAGCGCGACGACGTGCGCACCTGCGTCAAGCAGCCGCCTCGTGGTGGCTAGACCGAGGCCGGACGTGCCTCCGGTGACTACGGCCACCGCGTCTTTGGTCTCCACTCGGCATCTCCTTTCGTTTCAGTGCGGTTCGCGCCCGCGGCTCCTCTTGCGGGAGCTGCCTAGTGACTGGCGAGACTGCGACTGATCACCAGTCGCTGGATTTGATTGGTGCCCTCGAAGATCTGCATGATCTTGGCCTCCCGCATGTAGCGTTCCACGCGGTAGTCACGGGTGTAACCGACGCCGCCGAACACCTGGACAGCGTCGGTGGTGACTTTCATGGCGGCGTCGGTGGCGACCAGCTTTGCGACGGACGCGTGCCGAGAGTAGGGTAGCCCCGCATCGCGGCGTCGGGCGGCGTCCAAGTACGTCGCGCGTGCGGAATCCACCGCTGCGGCGGCGTCCGCCAGCAGGAATCCCAGGCCCTGGTGGTCGATGATCTTGCGGCCGAAGGTGGTCCGCTGCTGGCTATAGGCGACCGCTTCATGGAGCGCGGCCTGCGCTAATCCGACGGCAATGGCGGCGATTCCGAGGCGTCCGCTGTCCAGTGCGCTGAACGCGATTGGTAGGCCCTGTCCTTCGTTGCCGATGCGCCGCTCAACAGCGATGAACACGTCGTCGTAGTGCGCCGTCGTTGTCGGCACCGCGTGCAGGCCCATCTTCTCTTCGGGTCTGCCGAAGGTGAGCCCCTCGGCGTCTTTGGGCACCAGGAAGCAGGAAATGCCTTGTGCGCCTTTGGCGGTGCGCGCGAACAGGGTGTAGAAGTCGGCGATACCACCGTGCGTGATCCACGCCTTGGCGCCGTTAACCCGGTACCCATTGTCCACGGCAGCAGCACTGCATAGCAGCGCGGCCGCGTCGGAGCCGGCCTGTGGTTCGGACAGGCTGTAGGCGCCGATCATGTTGCCGCTCAGCATCTCTGGAAGCCATGTGTGCTTCTGCGCGTCGGTGCCGAACGCGACCAACGGATGGCAGGCCAGGCTGTGGACGCTCACTGCCACCGCGACCGCCGCCCATCGTGCGGCGATCTCTTCCAACACTTGCAGGTAAACCTCGTACGGCTGATTCCCGCCCCCCCATTCCTCGGGATACGGCAGGCTCAGCAGCCCCGCGGCGCCGAGGATCGCGAAGGCCCCCTCTGGATAGGTCTCCATCCGCTCGTGGTGGTCGACGATCGGCTCGAGCGCCTTATCTGCGATTTCCCGCGTGAGACGGATCAGCTCGCGAGCCTCGTCGGTGGGCAGCAGGCGATCGACAGGCACGCGAACTCCTTTCGATGCGAAGAACAGTGCCGAATTACATGGCACGACATGAACGGTACCCAGGATTGGGGCTGCTTCGGCTCGCGAAAGCCCATTTGGGAGAGGTAGTTACGGCGAACGGGAGGTCCCCAACACTTCGCGAGGTTCATACCGTGTTGCTATGGACGCACCAACGCGAAGAAGCCGTGCTTCGAGGGCGACTCCCGTTTCGGGGACGAACGGCGCCGAGCCGAAGTCTAGAGCGGGAACGCGATCATCGAGGTCCGACAACGACGGTGGGCCGCCGGCGCAGGCGCGATCCGGGGCCGTGCGGCCGGAGATCACCGATCGCAGCGGTCAGGTGCAGAATGTCGGCCTCGACCAGCTGCTGACCGAGGCTGCCAGCGCCGAGAGCCGGTTCGTCCCCGGCGCGGAGTTTCTCAAGGCGGCCGGTGGGCTTGCGCTGCGGCCCCGCCTACTAGCGAACCAAACCGCGACGGTCGCAGCCGATCTTGCCCGGGTGATCGCGGGTCGGTCCGGACGCACTCCGCCAAAAGGTGATTCACGATTCCGCGATCCCGCCTGGACGCAAAGTTGGCTATTTCGTCGGATCTGCCAGGGGTATCTGAGCATCAGCGACTACGCGCGCGCTCTGGCCGATGAGTCAGGCTTGGACTGGGCCGACCACGAACGCCTGCGCCTGGTGGTCGACAACCTGATCGACGCGCTGGCCCCGACGAACTTTCCGCTGACCAACCCCACCGTGTGGAAGACGACGATCGATCGCGGAGGAGAGAACTTCGTCACGGGCGCACGCGCCGCAGTGCGCGATGCCCGTTCCCCGATAAAGCTGCCGGCTAGTGTCGATCGCACCCCGTTCGAAGTCGGGAAGACGATGGCCGCATCGCCCGGTGCCGTGGTGCGCCGCGATGATCGCTTCGAACTCATCCAGTACGAGCCGCGAGCCGAAGAGGTGCATAAGGTCCCGGTACTGCTCATCCCACCAATGATCAGCAAGTTCTATGTCGTTGACCTTTCGCCGGGCAAGAGCATGGTGGAGTTTCTTGGTGACCGCGGGCTGCAGCCGTTCGCACTGTCGTGGGCGAACCCGACCCGCGACAACGCAGGCTGGAACCTCGAGGACTACCTCGAATCAATCGTCGAGGCGATCGAGACCACACGCGAGATCGCCGGAGCCGACGCGGTTCACGTGGTGGCCTTCTGTGCTGGCGGAATCGCCACCACTACCGCCGTCGCGCATCTGGCCGCGCTGGGCCACATCGATCGGGTCGCGAGTCTGAGCCTTATGGTCACCGTGCTTGACGTCCGCCGCGGCGGTCCCATCCTCAGCATCGCCTCGCCCGATGTCGCCAAAGCGGCCAAAGCGAAAATCAAGCGCAAGGGTTACCTCGCCGGAACAGAGTTGTCGCGAACTTTCGCGTGGCTGCGACCCAACGACATGGTGTGGAACAACTTTGTCAACAACTACTACCTCGGCAACAAACCGCCGGCGCTCGACCTGTTGTTCTGGAATCTGGACTCGATGAACATGCCGGCGGGGCTGCACGCCGATCTGGTGGACCTCGCGCTCGCCAATCCGTTAGCGAACCCGGGTGCCCTCAGGGTGCTCGGCACGCCGATCGATCTGGCCCAGATCACCTGCGACGCCTATATCGCCGCGGGCGAAACCGACCACCTCACGCCCTGGCCGAGTTGCTATCGCAGCGTCGAAATGCTGGGCGGCAAGACACGTTTCGCTCTGTCGACCAGCGGCCACATCGCCGCGGTCATCCACCCTCCCGGGAATCCGAAATCGGCCTACCGCATTGGCGACGAGTTGTGCCCGACGCCGGAGGAATGGCTGCGGTCCGCGCAGGTGCACAAGGGCACCTGGTGGCAGGACTGGGCGCCGTGGCTCGCCGAGCGGGCGGGCGAGAAGACAACGGCACCAGACCGACTCGGCAATAGTCGGTACACGCCGCTCGACCCGGCTCCCGGCACGTACGTCTTCAAGCAGTCCCAGGGTTGATGACATGCCCATTGATGTCGATTCGGTCCTTGGCGCAGAGCTCGCGGAGCGGCAGGGCTCGTGGAACGCGAGCGATGTCATCCTCTACCACCTGGGTTTGGGCGCCGGCTTTCCGCCCACCGATCCCGCTGAGCTTGCCTATACCTATGAAGGCCAGCTCAAAGTTCTGCCGTCATTCGGGGTGATCCCTGCCTCCCCAATGTTGTTCGACATGCTGGAGCTGCCCGGCATGGACGTCGACCTGAGCAAGCTTCTGCACGGCGAGCAGGAGATGGAACTGTACGGACCTCTGCCCATCAATGGCGCGGTTCGAACGTCGGCAAGGATTCGCGACGTCGTGGATAAGGGCAAGGCGGCGCTGGTGGTGCTCGAGACCGTCACCCGCGACGCCGAGAGCGATCAGCCTCTGGTCACCAACCGGTTCAGCGCGTTCATTCGGGGTGAGGGAGGGTTTGGCCAAGGCGATGGTGCGCGATCGGCATCACCGCCGCCGGCTCCACCGGCCCGGCAGCCGGACTTCGAAGTTGACTGCCGGACCCTGCCGCAACAGGCGCTGCTTTATCGCCTGTCCGGTGACATGAACCCGATCCATGCCGACCCCGAGTTCGCCCGCAAGGGCGGTTTCGATCAGCCCATTCTGCACGGCCTGTGCAGCTACGGGATGGTCTTGAAGGCGGTGGTCGACTCGGCGCTGGACGGAGATGTCGGCCGGGTCGGACGCTACCGCGCCCGATTCGCCGGAGTGGTATTCCCCGGGGAAACGATCACCGTTCGGATGTGGCAGGAACCCGAGGCGGTGTTCGTCGAAGCGCTCTGCAAGGACCGCGGCACGCCGGTGTTATCGAACGCCGTCATCGAGGTCCGTTAGCAGCTTACTTGGGTGGCCGGATGCGGACGATGTTGCGACTGAGGGCTGTTCGAGACCCGAAAGCGCGTCCGCCGGGTGCGATCGGTTCGGTAGCCGCCCGTGTCGCCCACGTCGGACCGATGAGCACAAGCCGATCGTTCACACGTAGACCCGCGCCGAGCGTGTACTCATGGCGAAAATTCGGTCCCGCCTTGGGTGCCGCCCTACACACACACTCAAAGCCGCCACCGCACAGTCGATACGGCGGAATGACAGTCGGATCAGCCATCCGCCGCCGGGCGAACCGCCATCGTTGCGGCTCGAACGCACGAATCTCACCGGCACCCCCACACGCCCGTCGGCGCCGCCACCAACCCCACCGACGCCGCCCAACACCTGCGGGCAGCCGGCCCACCAACTACTGGTCACCATGAACTTCCGAGTGAGCCCGGCAAATTGCCTACCGGTTCGGCGAAAACCGATATTACCAATGTGACTGGCGCACCAGGACTCCGGTGAGCGCGGCAACCAGATCAACGCCGTCCCGCCATCGTCCATTGTGGTGGCGGGCCTGGTCTCCAGCAGACCCCGCGACGGCTGTCAGTAGTCGCCGACTTTGCCCAAAACATCGATCTCGCAACGGGTGCCCGAAGCCCCGGAAAGGCGTGCATCTGCGGTGACCAGTACGACGTCGAGAGCCTCGGCCAGCGCAACGTAGGCGGCATCGTAGGTTGTCAGGACATGCCGCAGTTCCCATACCCGGTGGAGCAATGGCTGATGTGGGGACCGACGCAGCGCCAGATCCGTCAGGTCCGCCACCGCGCTCGCGGCCCTGCGAGCCGGCATCCGTTTTGCCGCGACGTGGCGGCGCCACACCGAGACCACCTCGAGGTCGATGAGTTCCGGAGCAACCAGCGTCTCGTGCGCCAAACGTTCCCGCGCGAGCCGGCCGTCCGACCCGTCGTCGCCCAGCGCTACGGCCAGTACGCTCGCATCAACGACGATCACGATCAGCCCGAACGTCATCGACGGCGGCTCTGAAAGACACGCGGCCGCCGCGACGTGTGGTGATGCGGTCGAACACCTCATCCAGCGTGGGTTGATTCGCGTCGGCGATCAGCCGACTTCGGAGGTATTCCTGTAGGGATTGATGTGCGCGTGCGGCTCGCTCCCGCAGAACTCGGTGAGTGTCCTCCGGAACGTCCTTGATCTGCACACTGGGCATGGCGCTATATTGGCGCCAGGAGCGCCAAACCGCAAGTGCCCGGCTTGACTCACGAAAACTGCCGCGAAACAAGCACAATGCATACGCCGGCCGCCAGACCGCGCTCGCGCGACACGATGTGGGCGGCCAGATCGTGACCGGTCCAGCCCGCGAGCAAGGTGGGAACGGTGTCCGGCGGTATGGCCGATTTGTGGTTGGACATGCAGGAGCGCCTTGGCCAATTTCAATTCGCAAGCCGAACAGATTGCGACGGCCGTAGACCAATGCGTAGCTGAGCTGCACGGCACCTGGCAGGGTCAGGGCGCTGAGGCCGAACGTGAATATCACCAGGAGTGGGTAACAGCCGACCAGCAGATGCGCGAACGGCTTTCCGCGCTGCGGAAAAATACTGAACTAGCGCATCGCAACTACACGGCTGTGGCACAGCACAATACGGCGATGTGGCCTTGACCCCTGCGAAATGACTCATTCGCTCTCTGCCGATGACTGCACCTCGTCAACCTCGGCGCTCTCGCGTACCCGGTATTCAGTTACGGCGAAGGAGGCCGCGCGAGCGGAATCGAATATCTTGAGCAGACAGAACCAAGGCACGAGAACACAAAAGCTGAGTCGGGGCGGACGGCTACTTGTCCGGATCTGGACGCCAGACGACCTCCAGGTCCTCTTCGCGAACTGTGACCAAGGCTTGGGTGATACCGTCGGCGTCTGAGAATTCCACTTCGTAAGCAGGGGGCAGGTCGCCATGCGAAGACTTCGTATAGTCCAACACGACTGCCCCCCTTGAACCGGCCGGAAGGTTGTACTCCAACAGTGGCCGCCGCAATTGGACTACATCGTGTTCTTTGGGTTTCATGTCTGTCGTTCTCTCATCTACTGGCAGGAATCGCCGTCACCAAAGGCACGACTCCGTCATTGCCGCGTATCCATGCAAGTGTTACGTCAATAATCTTTCCATTCGCTCCCGTGATTGAGATTACTTGATTGTATTTATCCCATATTGTGTCACACCCGTTTGTACAGCTTTGCTATCGTTAGAAACGATCTGCCTGGCAAGGTCGGATTCATTCTGGCGGGTGAAACCTAACGCCTGCTCGAACCATTTCGCCTTGGGACCCCCACCGGGTGGTCTGGATCAAGTAAGTTGTACTCGTCAACGGATAAGGTGAGTGTTGAAGCTGGGCTATTTATGTCTAAGTATTGATGACCACGGCCCTCAGCATCAATCAGGGGTTCTATTAGATCAAGGAGTTCCACTAGTTTTGCATCGTCGAGTCGCCACACTACGGTTCGCGACCACTGCTCGATATCGGCCGCATTTTCTTGCCGGGTTATTTGATGTTCAATTCCATCGACCTCGAAACTCGCTTGGCCGTTTTTTTGCGCTGAGATCACAGCCGAATTAAACATACGCATTCCCGCACGATCCGCATAAGCTAGAATGGCTTCGTCGCCACAGTAGCTATCGGCTTTCACGCGAAAGACGGCCATTCTTCTCCAATCATTTGGGAGATGGGAGATCTCCGATAGGAATGTTTGCCACCGAGAGTTCGCGGTGGCATGAGGATTATAATCCCAATGCGCATTGGGCTATCGATCTCCAGGAAAGTAGCGCCATTCGCCACCGTTTTCGTCCCAGAGGCTCTGGCCGCCGAGGGGCTTTTCGCTAGGGCGACTGGCCGGTCCCACCTCCGGGTTCCCCTCGGCAGGAGGGGAATTGCCGTTCGGAGGCAGCCCTCGGTTCGGTTGTGGGCCTGCCGGACCTGGGCGGGCGGGGGCTCGCCTTCAACTTGGATGCCTAAGTCCCGCAAGCGTGCTCTGATCGCGGTTTGTCGCTCAAGGAGGGAACGCTGTGCCCAGATGAGTTACAGATACGAGCGCAGTGCCCGAAGCGCCGCGCTACGCCCCGGTGAGCGTGGCCGCTGACAGCTGGTGCTCCCGCCGGCTCCCCTTGAGCGCATGACTACGACAGACGTCGAACGGATCCCAGTCAGGACCGTGTGCCGGCAGCGCGGCAGGATCGCTGATGACCTCGCCGGCCCAGAAGGCTTTGAGCAGGTCGCGTCCGAGAATGTGCGACGCGGTGCCGACACCGCCGCGCAGGGTGAACGCGATGCCGAAGAGGTACACCGTCGATGCACCGGCCAGAAACAGACCGTCGATCTCGGTGCGCACCGACAGACGGCGCCCGGGTCCGATCTGGTCCTTGGCGAGCTCGGGTCCGTACGGCATCCGCGACAGCGTGAAGCGCTCATGGGTCAGCGGCGTGGCCGATTCCTGCCACACCACATGGCCATTCAGTTCCGGCAGCGTGTCCAGAAGCCGCTCCATGACGGTCTCCTCGATTTCCGCCTTGCGCTTGATGTAGGTGGGCGACCACTTGTAGTCGGTGCCCTTCATGGGATCACCACCGCCCCAGAACTCGTATTCCGCGGGGACGGCCATGAAGGCTTCGATACTGCTGTGACCGGCCGCTCCGAAGTGTCGACGGCCACCGGTTTTCAGCGTCGGTGAGCTGATCGCCAACCAGCCCCGCGGATCCCACTGCCCCGCGTCGAGCATGTCGTAGGTCGTCTGGAAGTCGTAGCGGTCATGGAGGAGGTAGTTCGTCGCCGGCCGCGTTGCGGAGATGTCGATATCGGCGGCGATGTAGGTGGAGAAAATCGAATGGGGGCGCCGCAAGTTCCGGATTCGGTCAAGTGTGCGGCGGCGCAGATGCTGAGGTGCGATGAGGTCCTGGAAGGTGCGATGGGCATCGGCGTTGCTGACCACGACGTCGGCGCGGATGGTTTCGCCGTCGGTCAAGGTGACACCGGTAACCCGGCCCCCTTCGACGTCGATCGAGCGCACCCGTGCCTTCGTGCGGACCGTTCCGCCATGTCCGAGGATCACCTCGACGAGGTTGGCGGCGAGCACCTGACCGCCCTGGGTGGGGAAGTACGCGCCGGCCTTGAAGTAGTGCCGCAAGAGCACCGCCACCAGCAACGCCGGCGTCCGTGACGGCGGCGTGTTGTGCAGATGGATCAACGACAGCAGCGCGGCGCGGGCATGCGGGCCGAGCCGGTGGCGGTCGAACAGGCGGCCGATCGGCTGCTCCAGTGCCCGCACGATGACAGCCAACTCGCGCGGGCGTCGGGCCAGAGGTAGTACGACCCGTACCGAGTGCGGGACGTCGTTGATGCGGTCGGCGCCCTCACCGATGACGCGCAGTTCCGCGACGCAGCTGCGGAGCCCGGCGGCGTCCGCCGGAAAGGTTTCGGCCAGGTTCTGGGCGAATCCGTCCCAGTTGGTCGGCACCCGAAAGGTGTGCTCCGGCAGCACGACGGTGTCCATCCCGTCGTCATCCAACCGAGACCACTCGATGCGGTCCTCGACTCCCAAGCCCCGAAGAACCGTCGGAATGAGACCATCCGAACCGGGCACGCACCCGCCGACGTAGTGAACGCCACAATCGAACTCCCACTTGCCCTTACGTCGAAACACCTGGGAGCATCCGCCGAGAATCTCATGCTGCTCGAGCACCAGAACGGACTTGCCCGACGCCGCAAGACACGCCGCGCTGGACAAACCGCCCAGTCCCGATCCGACCACGATGACGTCGTAGCGGCGAGGACTGCCGGAGCGGCTGTCCTGCGAGGCCGCGACCAGCTCTGGCACCCGGGTGAGCTTGTGACGCGGGCGTCCCTCGGCGCGGCCGGCCCGGCGTTCGCTGAGATCGATCGCATTCCACCCGGTCAGATCCACGACGTCTCGTCTACGCTGCCGTAGCCGCGCAGCAACCGCAGGCCGATCGAGTGAGCGGTCGGTGGACAGCAGACCGGCATCGGCGTCGTCCAGCAGTGCCCGCACGGTGTCGCGGGCGCACTTCTTATTGGTCCCGATCACGCCTGTGGGTCCGCGTTTGATCCATCCCGTGACGTAGCTCCCCGGGCGCCCTACTACGCGGCCATCGGAGTGCTCGATGACGCCGTGAGTGTCGTCGAACGGCAACCCCGGCAGGGGATTTCCCCGATAGCCGATGGACCTGATCAGCAGGCCCGTCGGGATGACGTCCGTGGCAGCGGGCTGGGCCTTCGTCCGCGTCCAAAGCAAGCCCTCGACCTTGTCGGCGCCCATGACCTCTGTCGGCGTGCACAGGAAGCGCAGTGCTATCCGTCGGCGTGCGTTCGTACGACGGTTGGCCGCGTACTGGACCAGGAGGTCGTGCTTGCGCCGGACTGGCCCATGGCCGGGCGTGTCCTCGGCGAGCGCCAACTCGCCTGCATCCACGGCGATCTCGACGTCGTCGAGTCGGCCGAGTTCCTCCAGCTCGGCGTTGGCGAATGCGGCATGAAGGTGACTTCGACGGCCCATGACGACGACTTCTCGAATTCGACTGTCTTCCAGCGCCGCTAGGGCGTGCGGAGCTATGTCGGTGTGCCGCAACTCTTCTGGGCGCAGGCACAGCACCCGCGCTACGTCGAGAGCGACATTGCCGTTGCCGATGATCACTGCCCGCTCGCTGCCGAGGTCGACGTCAAGGTCGGCGTGATCGGGATGGCCGTTGTACCAGCCGACGAACTGACGCGCCGCCACGCCCGAAGTTACGACGGGTTCTGACTGGGGATTAGTGTTCTGAGCTGGCGATATGGGCTGCTGTCTCGTCCTGATGTGTAGTCACGAATATGTGTGTGTCATTCGTGTCTGATCGGCGCAATCAGTCTATGATGCTTTGTATGCCGCGCAACCAGGGCAAAGCTCACGTAGTCAGAGTTAAAAAGACGCATGTGGATAAGCAGGGCAAACAGCGCGTCTATCAGTCGGTGCTGTTGCGCCGCACCTTCCGCGACGGGCCCAAGGTGCGCAACGAGACCGTGGCCAACTTGTCGATGTTGCCCGAGGCGGCGATCGCCGCGCTGGAGGCGACGCTGAAGGGACACAGCCTGGTGCCCGCTGGTCAGGAGTTGACGGTGCTACGCGCGTTGCCGCATGGGCATGTAGCCGCGGTCGCGGCGATGGCCCGCCATCTGGGACTGCCCGCCCTGCTGGGGTCGCCGTGTCGGTCCCGCGATCTGATCTACGGGCTGATCGTCTCGCGGGTGATCAATCCGGCATCCAAGCTCTCGACGCTGTCGCGCTGGGCCGATTGCACCCTGGGCGCAGACCTGCAGATCGCCGACGCATCCACCGACGAGATCTATGCGGCGATGGACTGGCTCAGCGACCGCCAAGACGGCATCGAAAACAGGCTCGCCGCTAAACACCTTGGTCCACAAGCCAATCCGTCACGGATGGCGTTGTTTGACCTGACCTCATCGTGGGTGACGGGCCGCCATTGCGAGCTGGCCAAGCGCGGCTATTCCCGCGACCGCAAAAAGGGCTTACCGCAAATCGAATACGGGGTACTCACCGACCCCGCCGGCCGGCCGGTGGCGGTGCGGGTCTTTGCCGGTGATACCGCCGATCCGGTCGCCTTCACCGACATCGTCGAGGTCATCCGCACCGGCTTCGGGCTGGACCGGCTGGTGCTAGTCGGCGACCGCGGCATGATCACCGCCGCTCGCATCGCCGCGATCAAAGAACTCAACGACACCGGAACCGATTTCGGGTGGATCACCGCGCTGCGCGCGCCAGCGATTGCCAAACTGGCCGCCGACGACGGGCCGCTGCAGATGAGCCTGTTCGATACCCACGACCTGGCCGAGATCACCCACCCCGACTACCCACACGAACGGCTGATCGCCTGCCGCAACCCCGCCCTGGCCGCCGAACGGGCCCGCAAACGCAATGAACTGCTGGCCGCCACCGAGACCGCCCTCGCGCGCATCGCCGAACGGGTCGAGCGCGGCAGCCTGGCCGGGGCCGGCAAGATCGGCGAAGCTGTCGGGCAGATCGTCAACAAATACAAGGTAAGCAAGCACTTTCACCGCACCATCACCGACACCAGCTTCGCCTATGAACGCGACCACGCAGCCATCACCGCCGAAGCCGCCCTCGACGGCATCTACGTCCTGCGCACCTCGGTGCCCGCCACCGACCTCAACGCCCCTGCCGTGGTCACCGGGTATAAAAACCTGGCCCATGTCGAACGCGACTTCCGCAGCATCAAAACCGACGACCTCGACCTACGCCCCATCCACCACCGGCTGTCTGAGCGCGTCAAAGCCCACGTACTGATCTGCCTGCTGGCCTGCTATGTGACCTGGCACTTACGCAAAGCCTGGGCGCCGCTGACCTACACCGACGAACACCCACCAACCCGCGACAACCCCGTCGCACCCGCACAACGCTCACCACACGCGCACACCAAAGCATCTCGCCACCAAACCACCGACGCCACCCCACTGCGCAGCTTCCGCGCTCTGCTCGATCACCTGGCCACCTTGACCCGCAACCGAATCCGCTACCAGGACACCAACATCGAAATCGAGACTCTCACCGAACCCACCCACGACCAACGCCGCGCCTTCGACCTCATCAAGGCCACCATCCCCCTCGCCATCGCAGCGTAGTCAGACCCAAAACACCCAAAACCATCAAAACCCCACGTCAAAGCCCAAATCACCTATCCAGACGGTCGCAACTTCGGGCTACCCGGCAAATCCTCGCCAGGGATGCCGAGAGCGCGGTCGCTCGCGGCACCGACCGCATAGACCACCGCGTCGTACCAGTCGGATAACTCCCCGACGGTAACGTCCCGGCCAATCTCGACATTGCCGAAAAATCTGAATTCCGGACGCCTGGCAATAGCATCGAACAGCTGGCCCATCAACTTCTTCTCCGGGTGGTCCGGAGCCACACCGGCTCGAACCAGTCCATGCGGAGTCGGCAGCCTTTCGAACAGGTCGACTTCGACCGCGCGGTCGGTCAACGGCGCTGTGCGCCCGGCGACATAGGTGCCGCCGTCGACGCCGAGTAGATGCCTGGCGGCATATACACCCGCCGGTCCCGCCCCCACCACGGCGATCCGAAGCCTCTCTGTACTAGCCACGTGCATCAGCTCCGAAGTAGTCCCGATTGACGTCCATGTAGTGGCGCCACCGTTCGGGGAGTTGTGCGGCATCGAACACGGCGTTGACCGGGCACGCCTCAACACAGGCCGCGCAATCGATACATGAAGCGGGGTCGATATAGAGCTGTTCGGCCCGATCGAACGCCGGATCATCGGGAGCGGGGTGGATACACCCGACCGGACAACTCTCCAGGCATGAATAATCGGCCACACATGGTGCTGCTATCACGAAAGCCATGACTACCTCGTCGCTGCTCGAGGGCAGATTGCCAGTAAACCGCCTGGCCTGGCGGGGGTCGATCTCTCAAACGGGTTACCTGCCACCCCAAATCGGCTGCTGTCGGTGACGCCTGCCAACGTTGGACGAGAAAATGTGTGGGGCGCCGCCAGTGACTAGAGGCCGCACACACTTCCAACCGTCGTTCGTGTCAAGCTTGGTTGCTGTGCCAGCCGGTCGGTGCATCTGTGAATAATCGGCCGCGCACCAGCTGTTCGATGGTGTGGGCCAGCACACGGGCCTGCGGAGCCGTTAGGCGGCTGCCCCGCTTGGTCAAGTCCCCGGACGTGGTAAAAGACGTCGTCGTGTGATTCTTCGATGTGATGGTTCAGGCAGTCAGTGCCGCGGGGGTGGCCCTGCTCGGTCGGGTGTCGTGGAAGACGTGTGACCGCCAGCGCTGACTTTGAGCACCAGCGCGTCGGCGGCCACGAACGTATAGGGCCGGCGCCCAGTGGTCGGGTGCGGAAGGCGTCCACGGTCGTTGAGTACGGCGACGGCCTCCGGCAGCGTCTTGATGGCGCGGTCAAGGGCCGAGCAATGCCGCATTGCAGCACCTCTTTCGCGCCCTCAACGATGTCGATCTTCGCGTGTTGGTAGATCCTGCTTGAGCCGTGAGCATCGCCGCCTGCAGCGCATCGCGGTCGCTAGCTCAGAACCGCAGTGTCGAACCAATTGCAGAGGAGCAGAGTGACTTCCACATCAAGTCGATCGTCGGTGATCGGCTTGCCGCGACGTTCGAGTGCGCGCTGCACCCGGTACTTCACCGAATTGACGTGCAAGTGCAACTCGTCGGCGGTGGCCTTGAGGCTGGATCCGGTGCGCAGGAAACTCCGCAGTGTTTCACGCATCCGTTCGTCGCTGTCCGTCGCGGAAGCAAGAGGTCCCAGCACGTCGCGGACCCAGGCCCGGGTGTGCTCGAGGTCAGCGCAGAACTGGGCGGCCACCACGAGGCCGGGATCGTTGTACATCGTGACCGCGCGTGGGTGTGATCCCGACGCCAGCACCACAGCGCGCGCGAGCTGTGCCTGCCGATGCGAGCGGCGGAAGCCGTCGACGCCGGTCAGCGGATCACCGGCCGCAATCCAGGGCGCGTCCGTGCGCGCCTCGGCGAATTCGCGAATGCGGCCCTTCACACCTCGTGCCGTTTCGACCGCGAGCGGTATCCATGCCCATCCGGTGACGCGGTCCGCGGCGACGAACAACGGCCGCTCATTCGAGCCCAACGCACTCGCCAGTTCGTTCGCAGTTCGCTCCATCCCGACGAGTTCGTTTGCAGTGTCGGACTCGTCGCACCACAGGATGAGAGACAGGTGAATTCTGTGCAGCGGGTAGCGAATGGAATTCGTCACCTCGTCGACGTCGACCTCGCTCCCATCGATGACCTCACGCACGCGCAGTGCCCGCACCCGGTTCTGATTCGCCAACCACCGGTCCCGTTCACTGTGGTAGTCGGCCAACACCAATCGCGACACCCTGTCGATATACCGAAACGACCTTGAGGTGATCTCTTCGAACACGTCGAGCGCGTGGTGGGCATCCAACTTCGCGGCGCGAATTTCCTCGAGGACGATTCGCAGTAACCACTGGTGACCGAGCCGGTAGGTCCGCACCAAGAAGTCGGCGTCCACTTCGCGTTGCGCCAAACGCCGCGCATGCTCAAGCGCCGCCGCGGGCGGCGCGATGCGATCGATGGAGATGCCGTGGCGAATGGCCGGAAAGAAGGTGTCGAGGTTTCCCTTCACCGAGTCATGCACCAACGCCAGCAGCTCACCGTCGCCGCCAATCTCTGGCAGCTCGCTGACCAGCACCTCCTGCAGAGATCGCGTGATGTCGGCCAGCTTGTCATCGAGCCGGCCGACGATCAGCGCAGTCGACTCGGCGACCAGCGCCTCGTCCTCGGGGCATCTGCCTGCCATTGGTCGACTCTATGGCGCGCTGCGCCCGAACTCCATGCAATGAGGCTGGACGCCAGTTTTGTGGGTGGCCGACAACGATTCGATGAATGCCGGTCGAAAGTTGGTCGACGGACGACGTAGTGAGACCACGTCGCCCTCCATAACGTTTCCGGTGACGGCGAAATTCGAACGCCAGATTGCAAACAAGAGAACTGCTTTCACTCGTCGCCGAGCCGCAGCCGGCGTCAGCCTGATCACGAAAGACCACTATGTTTCCTGGAAGCCACGCGGCAACCGCGCCCAAGCGTCCAGCCGTCGTGATGGCCGGCTCGGGCAAGACGTTGACCTACCGCGAGCTCGACGACAACTCGGCACGCCTCGCGGCGGCCCTGCACGCCCTCGGGCTGCGTCCGGGCGACGTGGTTGCCCTGATCTCCGACAATTCGGCCGAGGCGTTTGAAGTATATTGGGCCGCACTGCGTTCCGGGCTGTACATCACGGCCGTGAACTGGCACCTGTCGCCGGAAGAGGCCGCCTACATCCTGCGTGACAGCGGCGCTCGAGCCGTGATCGTCTCGGCCGGAGTCCGGGCTGTGGCCGAACCCATCGTCTCGCTGGTCCCCGGGGTTCGTCATTGGTATGTGTTCGGCGGGAAAGTACCCGGTTACCAGCCCTACGCCGAGTTGCTGGCGACCGCGGGGCCACGTCTTGCCGAGGCGCCCCGCGGTGCGGAGATGCTGTACTCGTCGGGCACCACCGGCAGGCCCAAGGGCATCAAGCCCCGTCGGCTGCCCGGTGACGTCGACGAGCCGGGCGACCCGGTGGTCGCGCTCCTCGGGAGCGCGTTCGGGATCAACCAGAACGACGTCTACCTCTCGCCGGCGCCCATCTATCACACCGCACCGCTGAAGTGGTGCGCAGCGGTCCAGGCTCTGGGCGGAACGGTCGTGCTGATGGAACGCTTCGACGCCGAGGAAACGCTGGCCGCGATCGAGCGGTTCCGGGTCACGGCCACCCAAGTGGTGCCCACCATGTTCGTGCGAATGCTGCAGTTGCCCAAACAGACCCGGACCGCATATGACACGTCCTCCCTGCGACTGGCCGTGCACGCCGCCGCGCCGTGCCCACCCGAGGTGAAGGACGCGATGATCTCGTGGTGGGGCCCGATTCTCGTCGAATACTACGGCGCCACCGAGCAGCACGGCACCACGGTCATCACGACCGACGAATGGCGGACCAAACGGGGGTCGGTCGGCAGGGCCGCGATGGGCGTGCTGCATATCTGCGACGACGACGGCAATGACCTCACCGCCGGCGAGATCGGCACGATCTACTTCGAGCGCGACGCCGCGCCGTTCGAATACCACAACGACCCGGAAAAGACCTCGGCGTCACGGCATCCCGCGCATGACAACTGGTGCACGGTCGGCGATGTGGGCTACCTCGACGAGGACGGCTACCTGTTCCTGACGGATCGCAAGGGCTTCATGATCATCTCCGGCGGGGTCAACATTTACCCCCAGGAGATAGAGAACGTCCTCGCCCTGCACCCGAAGATCTTCGACGTCGCCGTGATCGGCGTGCCGGATCCCGAGATGGGTGAACAGGTGAAGGCCGTCGTGGCGCTGCGGGACGGCATCGCACCGTCCGACGACCTGGCAGCCGAGATCATCGCCTACGTCCGGGAGCGCATCGCGCGCTACAAGGCGCCCAAGTCGGTGGACTTCGTCACCGAATTACCCAGGTCGGCAACGGGAAAGCTGGTCAAACGAGTCCTTGCCGACCGCTACACAAGGGGAAGCACCCATGTCTGAGTTCGCCACCAAACGCTTCGTCGTCACCGGCGCGGCATCGGGGATCGGCCACGCGGTGGCTGAGCGGCTGCTCGCGGTCGGGGCCCAGGTTTACTCGCTGGACCGCAACCGCCCGACGGCCACGGTCACCGGCCACATTGATGTCGACTTGGCGAACCCACAAAGCATCGACGCGGCCGTGGAGCAACTCGACGGCGAGTTCGACGGGTTGATGAACGTGGCCGGTGTTCCCGGCACCGCACCCGCCGACGTCGTGCTGGCCGTCAACACCCTCGCCGTGCGGCACTTGTCCGAGTCGATGTTCGCGCGGCTCAAGCCCGGGGGGACAGTGACGATCGTGTCGTCGACGGCAGGCTTCGGCTGGCCCGCGCGGCTGCACGTGATCGAAGAGCTGCTCGCGACCAATAGCTTTGACGATGGAGCGGCTTGGTTCAAGGCGAACCCCCAGCAGGGCAACGCGTACAACTTCTCCAAGGAAGCCGCGACCGTGTACGCGATGTCCATGGGAATTCTGGTTGCTCAGAACGGGTTTCGCATCAACGCGGTGCTGCCCGGCCCGGTGCAGACGCCCATCTTGGCCGACTTCGAGGACACCATGGGCAAGGCCACCCTCGACGGCCTGAAGGCCCTCCTCGGGCGTCACGCCACTCCGCACGACGTTGCGGGCGTGATCGTCTTTCTCGCCTCCGAGCAGGCGCAGTGGATCAACGGGCACGCCCTCGTCGTCGACGGCGGGGCGACCGGAGCGGTGCTCACCGGGGTCATCCCGGCGCCGGAGATCTGACATGCCAAGCCAGACCGCGTCCGTCGACGCCGCTACCGCGCTCCACGAACTACAACGGGTGTTCAGCAGCGGGCGCACCCGCGAATTGTCATGGCGCCTCAACCAACTACGTGGGATTGAGCGGCTCTGCGACGAGCGGGAAGCGGAGGTCGCCGCGGCCCTGGCCGAGGATCTGGGCCGCGGGCCGGTGGAGGCGTGGCTCGGCGACATCGCCTCGACCAAGGCGGAGGCGACGTATGCCCGCAAGCACCTGAAGAGGTGGCTGCGTCGCCGCCGAGTTCGGCTGCCGCTGAACCAATTACCCGGGCGAGCCTGGGTGCAATACGACCCGCTCGGGGTGGTGCTGGTGATCGGCCCGTGGAACTACCCGCTGTACCTGAGTCTGGCACCGCTGGTGGCGGCGGTGTCCGCCGGAAACTGCGCCGTGGTCAAGCCGTCGGAACTCGCGCCGGCCACCTCGGCTCTGCTGGCGCGACTCGTGCCGCGGTACCTGGATCCCGAGGCGGTACGGGTCGTCGAGGGCGACGCGGCGGTCACCCAGGCGCTGCTGGCTCAGGGTTTCGACCACGCCCTATTCACCGGCGGCACCGAGGTCGGCCAGAAGATCATGGCCGCCGCCGCCCCGACGTTGACGCCGGTCACGCTCGAGCTCGGTGGCAAGAGCCCGGTCATCGTGGCGGCCGACGCCGACATCGACGTGGCGGCTCGGCGCATCGCCTGGGTGAAGCTACTGAACTCCGGCCAAACCTGCATCGCTCCCGACTATGTGCTTGCCGAGAAGTCCATCGCCGATGAGCTTACCGACAAGATCGTCGCCAACATCCGCGAATTCCGTTCCGGCCACAGCGATCCGTCGCTGCGGATCGTCAATGCGCGCCAGTTCGATCGTCTCGTCTCCCTGCTCGCGGCCACCGACGGCAAGATCGTCACGGGCGGCGGCTCGGAGCGCTCCGCGTTACGCATCGAACCCACCGTGGTCGTCGGTCCGTCGCACACCGACGCGGTGATGACCGACGAGATTTTCGGCCCGATCCTGCCCGTCATGGCGGTCGACTCTCTCGATTCAGCCGCCGATTTCGTCAACGGCAAGCCAAAATCGTTGGCGTTATATGTATTTACGGGCTCGCGACGTGTTGCGCGGGCACTCATCGACCGGATCCCGTCGGGCGGCGCGGTGGTCAACCACGTCGCCATGCACTGCATGGTGCCACAGCTGCCGTTCGGCGGCGTCGGCGCCAGCGGAATGGGCGCCTACCACGGTCGCTGGGGCTTCGAGGCGATGAGTCACCGCAGGGCGGTCCTGGCCAAGCGGGCCCGGCCCGATTTGCAGATGGTGTATCCGCCGTACACCAGGAACGCGGTCCAGGTCATGCGAAAGATTTTCTGATGCATCGCCTTTCAAGCTTGGACGCGCAGTTCTTGGCCGCCGAGAGCGGCAATGCCATCTCGCACTACTGCGGGATCGCGATCTATCAGACCGGCAAGGCGAAGCCGATCACGGCCGCGACGATGCGGGAACGGTTCGCCACGAGGTTGGGCCATTGCCCACCCCTGCGGTGGAAGGTGGTCATGGTTCCGCTCGGTCTGGACCACCCGGTGTTTGTCGACACCGAGGTCGATCTCAACCATCACGTCACCGAGACGACACTGGCCGCGCCCGCCGACGAAGTGGCGCTGGCTGGCGAGGTAGCGACGATGCTCGCGGCGCCGCTGAACCGCAACAAGCCATTGTGGAGCCTGCGGGTGTTCCATGGAATGCCAGGACGCACCGCCGTAGTCATGACGCTGCATCATGCCGCGGCGGACGGCGTCGCGGCGGCTGAGATCTTCGCGACGCTGCTCGACGGGCCGGCAGAAATATCCTCGGACCCCAGCGAGATTCACGCTGATGCCGCGCCGAACAGGGCCGCATTGGTGGCGCGTGGTATTGCAGCCATTCCGGGTCGGCGAATCCGCGCTCTGCGGTCTCTCCCCGGCACCCTGGCGCATCTGGATCAAGTTCCGGTGTTGCGGTCCCTGCCAGGGACCCATACTTTGTCGCGGATCGGAAGGGGTGACCTGAGTGCCAAGCGGCTCGACGCACCCCGGACTCGCTTCAACGCCAAGCTTTCGGACCGACGCTCCGTTGCGTTCGGCACCATCTCGTTGACCACCGTCAAGGCGATAAAGTACGAGCTGGGCGTTACCGTCAACGACGTCGTGATCGCCCTGTGTGCCGGTGCCTTGCGTCGCAGGATGACCTCGACCGGCGATCTGCCGGCAGAACCGCTGGTCGCCTACATTCCCGTGTCGACCAGGCTGCCGGACGCGAAAGACCGCTACGGCAACGCGATCTCCTCGATCATCGCGCCGATCCCGACCCACCTGGCCTGCGCCCGTGAACGCCTCAGATTCACCCACGAAACGTTGGCGCGCGGGAAGGAGCGCTCACGCCAAGCGCCGCCGACGCTGATGAGCGACGTGAACGAACCCATCCCGGTGCCGATCTTCGGCGTCGCCGCCAAAGGGCTGATGGAATTGGTGTCGTCCCGATTCGTGCGCCCCCCGGTAAACCTGATCATCTCAAACGTGCCGGGGTCGCCGGTGCAGCTGACCTGCTGCGGCGCGCCGCTGCTCGCACACTACCCGACGAGCCTGGTGTTCCACGGATTCACCCTCAACATCACGGTCACCAGCTACCGCAACGGACTCGATATCGGGATCGTCGCAGACGCCCAATCACTACCGGACGCATGGGAATTGATGCACGACATCGGCCTGGAATTGGCCGAACTGGCCGGGTTGGTCACCACAGAAGGGAGTTCAAGCTGATGACTTGGACTCAAGAAGCGCCGGCGCTCGCCTCCGCCGCAAAGGTGCACGAATTCACCACCGACCTGGTCGTGCGCCGACGGCAGACGGCGGCCGACGGGGTCGTGGCGCTAGACCTGGTGGACCCGCAGGGCGGCGAGCTGCCGGCCTGGGAGCCCGGGGCCCACATCGACCTACTGCTCGACGAGGGGCTGGTCCGCCAGTACTCCCTGTGCGGTGATCCGCGCGATGCGAAAACCTGGCGGGTCGGTGTGCTGCTCGACCCCCAAAGCCGCGGCGGCTCACGCCACGTCCACGACCACCTTCTCGAAGGCACCAAAGTGCGAGTCCGGGGGCCGCGCAACCATTTCGCGCTCGTGGACGCACCCCGATACCTGTTCATCGCCGGCGGCATCGGGATCACCCCGATCATGTCGATGATTACTTCCGCGCACAGTGCCGGCGGCGACTGGACACTGCTCTACCTGGGGCGAAGCCGCTCGACGATGGCGTTCGCTGCAGAGCTGTCCGACACCTACGGTGACCCCGTCACCCTTTGGCCGGACGACGAGAACGGGCGATTCGACCTCAAGGCCGCGCTCAGCGAGCCCGCGGATCAGACGCTGGTGTATTGCTGCGGACCTGAACCACTGCTGTCTGCGGTCGAGGCGGAGTGCAGCCCTTGGCCAGAGGGCAGCCTGCACATTGAGCGATTCGCGGCCAAGGCGCAAGTCGCCGAACCCCGCGTCGAGGCCCTGGAGGTATTCCAGGTGGTGTGCCAGCGCTCCGGTGTGACCGTAGAGGTGCCCGAGGATACGTCGATCCTGGAGGCGTTGGAGGGCGCTGAAGTCCCGATCCTGTCGTCATGTTTGGAAGGGATCTGCGGCACCTGCGAGGCAACGGTGTTGGAGGGCACACCGGATCATCGCGACTCCATGCTGACCGAGGCCGAACGGGCCTGCGGCAACAAGATCCTCACGTGTGTATCCCGTTCGTGCAGCGAGAAGTTGGTGTTAGATCTATGACCGCGAACTATCCCACCAAGTGCTGGTATGTGGCCGCCACCTCCGAGGAGCTTGCGGGTGCTCCGCTAGGGCGTCGGTTGCTCGACCGCGACATCGTTCTATGGCGATCGCACGACGGCCAGGCCGTGGCATTCGACGACCGCTGCGCGCATCGTGGCTTCCCACTGTCGGACGGCCATGTTGATGGCGACCGCCTGGTGTGCGGATACCACGGCTGCTGCTACGTCGCCGACGGCCAATGCGTGCACGTTCCAACACAATCCGACGTTCCGGCGCGGATGGGCGTACGGTCGTTCCCGATACTGGAGGAACCGCCCTTCATCTGGATCTGGCTCGGACCGCCTGCGGCCGCCGCACTGAGTCGACCACCGCGCACCCCATGGCTGCACGAGGCGGGATGGTCGTCCTTCAACGACGCCTGGCGGGTGCGGGCCAACTACCTGATGGTGCACGAGCATTACCTGGACTTCTCCTACGCGCCCATCGTTTACCGCCAGCAGGTACCGCCCGGGATGCGGCGGTTGCCGGCGTTCAACGACGTCGAGGTCAGCGAGACCACCGTCTCCTACAGTCGTCTGCTACCGCAGGCGCCGCTCGCGGAATGGGAGGCCGAGGCCACCGGACTGGATCACGCAGGTTCTTGCACCCGCCGCGAAAGCGGGACCTTCGCCTCACCGGCGATGCACATCCAGCGGTGGGACCTGGAGGTCGGCGCCAAGAACTACTTCAACGTTCGCACGCATGCGATCTCCCCCGAAACCGACACGGCGACACACGTCTTCATGTACGCGTCATACAACTATGCCCCAGATGACGAAACGGTAGCCGCCACGCTGCGATCAGTCGTCGACACGCTCGTCGAGCGAGACCGGGTCATCCTGGAAAGAGTCGCCGCCCATACCGGCTACGACGGCTGGCGGTCCGGGGTGGAGTTCCAAGCCGACGCCGCGGCCCTACGCGCGCGACACATCGTCGCGGTCATGCTCGCCAAAGAAGCGGGTCGCGCCGCCCTTCGCCCCGGCTGGGCAACAGCGAAAAACCCTGTCAACAACTGAATTTGTATCCCATCACGGCCGTGAAAGGAGCCGAAAATGACCACGACAGTTAATCTGGCCAACGTCGACCTATCCCGGGTTGACCTGACCGATCTCTCGTACTTCACCGATGGCCCGCCCTACGAGCTGTTCGCGCGCATGCGCCGCGAAGCAAGCCCACACTGGAATGCGCTCACCGGTGACGAGCCGGGATTCTGGTCGTTCACCAAGGCCGCCGACATCGCGGCCATCAGCCGCGACCCGGCGACATTTTCGTCCGCCCGTGGCGGGGTATTCACGACCACGCAGGGGGCAGTGCCGCCAGAGATGCTGGCACAGACAATCCTCGGCATGGATCCGCCCCGTCACACCAAACACCGCAACATTGTCCAGGTTGCCTTCACTCCCAAGCTGATCCGCCAGAAAGAGGAGAACATCCGCGCGACCGTCACGACGCTCATCGACGACGTGATCGAAAAGGGTGCCTGCGACTTCGTCGACGACATCGCCGTCGAATTGCCGCTGCGGATCATCGCCGACATGCTCGGCGTGCCGCAGGACGACCGCCGGCAGCTGTTCGAATGGACGAACGTCCTGTCTCGTGCGGCGGCGACCGCCGACCCGCAGTTGGGGTTGGGCGCCTTGATCGAGATCGGTGGATACATGACGGGACTTACCGCGCAGCGCAAGGCGAATCCCGGCGATGACCTGGTGTCCAGGTTGATCGCCGCGGAAGTTGACGGCGAGCGCCTCAGCGAGGCCGAGGCGACCTTCTTCTTCGGCATCTTGATGTTCGCCGGCAACGACACCACCCGAAACACCGCGTCCGGTGGCATGCGCGCCCTGATCGAAAACGAAAGCGAGCGCCTAAAGCTCGTCGACAACCCCGACGCCATCCCGAACGCCGTGGAGGAAATGTTGCGCTGGGTCACACCGATCGTCTACTTCACTCGAACGACACAGTGCGACACCGAAGTTGGTGGACGCCGTCTACAGGAGGGCGAACGGGTCGCGATGTGGTATCCGGCCGGGTCGCGTGACCCGGAGGCAATCGACAACCCCGACCGTTTCGACGTGTCTCGGCACAAACCTCCCCATCAAGCTTTCGGCGGCGGCGGCGCACATTTCTGCCTCGGCAACGCACTGGCGCGCCTCGAACTGCGGGTACTTTTCGAAGAACTGATGCGACGGACCCCCGACATGCAATTCGCCGGCCCGATCACCCGCTTGACATCGAACTTCTCCAACGAACTGACCTCGATGCCGGTCACCTTCACGCCCGGCAAGCGCGAAGGCGGCACGTGACAAGAATCGCGGCGACGTGTGAATTGGGTCGGGTCGAAGCGCACTCAACTGCTGGCGCTGAGCGACATTCGAGCCCTCCGCGATCTCTGCGACACCCGGACTTCGAGCCCATGGTAACCGGCGTGTCTCACGAACTTGGCGGATCCGCCATCACTCCGCCATCATTCGTGAGATTCCGCCAGGATCCGTGAGAACCTACATATGTGCCTACATATGTGTAGGTTCTCACCACGGATGGCATCTCGCCACGGCCGCGAGCAGCGCTTTACCCGAGTTGTCTCACGACGGTGCCGGCCGGTTTGTCTCACGAATTGCCGTATTTCCTAGGCGGATTGCTGCACGCGGCTGGTCGCGAGGGGTTCCGGCTCTCTATCCTATCCGAACGAATATATACGTCACCGGTAACATATATACTAGTGCGATGACGAAGCATCTGATCGACATCGACGACGAGACGCTGGGCGCTGCCCGCGCCGAGTTGGGCACCAGCACGATAAAGGACACGGTGAACGAGGCGTTGCGCCGCGCAACGGCCGTTCGCGGACACCGGATCACAGCGGCTATGGACGTGCTCGCAAAGGCCAGCCTCGACGATCGCTCCGAAGCGTGGCGCTGAGCTTCGTACTCGACACCAGCGTAGTCAAGCGGCTCGGACGGCCCGAGGTCCGTGAGGTCGTCGAGCCACTGGCCCTCGGTGGGCAACTCGGCCGGCCCCGCATCTGCGACCTCGAAGTGGGCTACTCGGCCCGCAATGCCGACGAATGGGATCTCCTCGTGGGATCCCTCGATGCGTTCGACGCATTGGAAACAACTGCCGCTCATGTGAATAGAGCGTTGCAGGTTCAGCGGCTGCTCGCTACACGCCGCCAGCGGGGACGAAAGATTCCCGACCTGCTCGTCGCTGCCGCGGCCGAAGAACTCGGCATCCCTGTTCTGCATTACGACGCGGACTTCGATCTCATCGCCTCGGTCACCGGCCAACTCTGCCGATGGGTCGTGCCCGCAGGAAGCATCGAGTAGCCCCCGGCTACGGACGAATGACAGTGTCGAAATTGGGGCAGCCCGTCCACGCCAGGGTGTCTCAAGTTCGATGCACAAGTGCAGCGCTGGTGCAGCCGAACTTGAGAAAGTGCAGTCAAACTTGAGAGCCTACAAAGGCGGTCGCTGTAGGTTCCCATCCTCGACGACATGTCCGGCGTCCGCTGACCTGTGGCACTTCCAGTTGTCTCACGGCGATCGAGAGGCGGTTTGTCTCACGGACCGCTTCGATTCCTACGGTCGGGCGCTACTCGTCGCCGATAGCGGTGATGACCTCAAACCCGGGCGCTCCGTCGAGTCGAAGAGCCCGCCATGCGAGACGAGCGGCCTGCCGAGTCGATTGGGGGCGGCTCGCGATCCAGCGGTCACCGTCGTGAAGTTCGTCGCCGAGCGCGTGGCCAATCTGTTTGCACCGCAGGCGCATGGTGGCACAGGCGGTGATCGCCGTTGTCTTCTTCCGATTGCCGGTCAATAGGCCGGGGTGCGCGCGGTCCGGCTCCGGACACGGCACTTGGCCAGTCGCGCTTAGGGATTTTGGTGCGTTGTCAGGAGCGCATCAAGTGTGATTGTGAATGCTTCGTCGATGCGGTCATGGTCCTCGGTGGCTGCCAGGTCGAGTTGAAGGCCGCGGATCTGGGCGAGCAGCGCTGTTGCGACGGCAGGCGCGCGGCTGGGCGAGAATCCCTCGCGGATGAGCCTGTCTTCAATCGGTGTGATGAATGCGTGCGAGGTTGACTCCAGGATGCCGGCGTACTTGCTGCGATCGCGCAGGGCCAGTCCGTAGATCTCGGCCAGCAATAGGAACTGCCGGCGTTCTTTGGGGTCATCGAGTCGACGCCAGAACGCTCGCAGCAGCTCGGCGGTGGATGCGGCGCTCAGGTCGCCGTCGCGAACTATCTGGGTCAGCAGCTCAGCGCGGAGATGCTCGACGACCTCGGCGAGCAGTGCTTCCTTGGAGGTGAAGTGCCGGATCACCGTCGCATGAGTGACGCCGAGTGCCTGAGCCAGCGGTCGGAGCGACAAGTCGGCGATGCCGTGGTCGAGGACATATTCGGCGGCGGCTGCCAATAGCTGGGGGCGGCGGTGCTGGTAGCGCAGCGCGCGGCCGTCGATGCGCGATGCCGGCTCTGTCATGACGCGGATCCTACACTAGCCGTACCAAACGGTTGACAAACCATTTGGTACGGCTAGTATGGTCGAGCATGGAACCCAATACCCCTTCTGTCTCGCTCCTCGACCTCGGCCTGTTCACCGGCGCGCCGCAGCACCAGAACTTCCCCCGCCTCAGAGACTTCGTGGCCTCGCGGGAGATGACGCCCTCCCGCGCGCCATTCACCTTTCCGCACGGCGAGCCGGTCGAATTGCCGGCCACCTATGACTTCGAGGGCTCGACGAAATCCATGCACGACTTCTTCGTCGACACCGATACCGCCGCCCTGCTCGTCATGCAGAACGGGGCAGTGCGACACGAAACCTATGCCTTGACCGGCGGGCCTGATACGCAGTGGATCTCGTGGTCGGTCGCCAAGAGCTTCATCTCCGCCCTGGTGGGTATCGCGATCGACGAGGGGTTCATCGGCGACATCGACGATCCGATCAGCGACTACATCCCGGTGTCCCCGGGGTCGGCCTACGACGGAGTCGCCATCGGCCACGTCCTGCAGATGTCATCGGGGGCGCGGTGGAAAGAGGACTATTCCGACCCGGAGTCCGACATCATCCGTCTGGGCGCGGTGATGGCCGGCATCAGCACGCTGGAAGCCTTCGTGGCCAACATGGTTCGCGAAAGCGAACCCGGAACGGTGTGCCGCTACAACTCGACCGACACCCAGGCGCTCGGCTCCCTGCTCGTGCACGCCACGAACCGCTCACTGTCGGAATACATGCAGGAAAAGCTCATCGAGCCGCTCGGCATCGCCGCACCGGGCTACTGGCTGCTCGACAGCACCGGTATGGAGATGGCCTTCGCCGGTCTCATGCTCACCCCGCAAGACTTCGCCAAAATCGGAGAGCTATTCCGCAACTCGGGCGCCTGGCGCGGTCAGCAGGTAGTGCCGGCTGCGTGGGTGCGCTCCTCGATCACCGCCGGCGCGCCGCACCTGAAGCCCGGCCGCGTCATCCTCAACGACCACGCCGTCCCGCTCGGCTACGGCTACCAGTGGTGGCTGCCCGACGGCGACCACGGCGAATTTTCCGCGATCGGCATCTACAACCAATTCGTCTACGTCGACCCCTCCCGCGACGTGGTCATTGTCAAGCTGTCCGCCAACCGCGCCTACGGCACCACTCCCGACGAGTCGACCAACCGGGAAATCGAAACGATCGCCTTCCTCAGAGCCATTGCCCAGCAATGCGACTGAACCACCCGACCTCGCTCCTCACGACAACCACCAAGACAGTGCTATCTGAGCCCAATACTTGCCGGGAAGTCTATGGAAAGTGTTGTCCCGCAAACCCGCTCATCCGGCGGACAGCTATGCGCTCAGCGGGTTAATCCAGCGAAGTACGGGGAAACGCATGAAATCTGGGTCGGCAGAGGCTAATTCGACCCCGTGTTCGACCGCGAGCGCGGCCAGTTGCGCATCTGGCACGAGATTACCCGTGATCTCGACTTGTTCGGACAGTCTCGCGTAGACCCGCGCTGTGGTCTCGGTCGCGGGTGGGATCCACACCACTGGGACGGCGAGCCACTCCGCTACGTATCTCCAAGCGGCGGGGCCGGACAACGGATTCTCGGCGACTCTTGGATGGGTAGCGATTCGCAAGAACGCACCAATTGTCTGCCAGGGCAAGCCGACTCGGCTATCGCCGTCAAGCACTTCTTCTAGCCAGGACGCGGCGGCGACGTTATGGGCGCTGCTCTCGTCGACGGCATACAGCAGCAAATTCGCGTCAACGATCATCGTCGAGCAGATCGAGCACGTCGGCGACGTTCGTGACGTCTACTTTCAGGCCGATACGCGAGGTCCGATGCTTGTACACAACCGTCTTGGGTGGGGCCCCCCGAGCCATCCCTCTGCGCGCCAAGAGATTCAGGGCCTCGCTCAGGCCCATCCCCTCGCGGCGAAGGCGCTCGATCTCACTGGCGACATCGCTGTCAATCACCACCGTTGTCCGCACGAATCCGATAATAGCGGCAACCGCATCATGATGCATCACTATCGGCATGGCCGTGCCTCGCGAAACAGATCGGTGCTCAGGAGTCGCCGAGGCCCCAGCTGATGACACGTGTGGGGTAGCGCCAGCGTGGGCAGCGAGACCACCGGCCCGTCGGCGTACAGCAGCGCGTCGGTGAGCTCGAACAACGCGCGGGTCGCTAGCGCGCGACGGCTGATAGGCGTCCCTGCACTGGCGGTGCGGATCCATGCACGGCGCTGAGCCGCATGTACCGAAACACCGCTTCAGCTCGATTGGATGCCTTCAACTTTCGCAGAATGTGCTTGACGTGCGTTTTGACGGTGCCCTCGGAGATCACCAGGTGCGTTGCGATCGCACCGTTGCTCTTGCCTTGGGACATGAGCGCCACCACTTCGATTTCACGGCGTGATAGCAGCGACTCGATGCCGGAATTGGCGGCCAGTGATGCGGCGATGGGGGGTGGCGCGGTGACACCATCAGTCTGTGGCTGCGGGCGGCCGAGCTCGGTCCGGGCCGTGCACAGGTCATCGGCGGCGGTCGCGATGCCACGCACCATCCGTTGAATCTCGTTGCGCGCCGAGCGTAATCGCTCGCTGAGCGCCGTGCGCTGGAATGCGTAGCCGAACGCCTCGGCGAACATCCACAGCACCGCCAAGTCCTCGTCATCGACGTGCCGGCGGCTGACGTAGCAGTCGGCGTGCAGCAAGCCGATGATCCGTCCGTCGGGCATGATCGGCGCGGCGACATAGGATCGCGACAGCGACGCTTGCCCGATCGCGGCATTGGTGCGGCGAGCATGTTGCGCGTCTCGGACGAGCACCGGAGCACGGCGACGCATGATTTCGCTTTCAATGAGCATGTGGTCGATGTGCACCGGATGGGCGCGCCCCACCCTGGCGATTTCGCTGGCCCACTCGGCGTCGGCCTTGACATGGACGCTTTCCACCCGCCACGTCGACTCCTCGACGCGCGAAACGATGGCGCGGTCAAAGCCGCACCGACACAGCTCGGCCGGCGCACGCTCGAGCATTTGCTCGATCGAGTCGACACCATGCAATCGCGACAGTGCGGAGCGGGTGGCAGCGTAACGGTCCTGCTTCTGCCTACCTTGGGCTTGGGCGACCTCCACTTGCAGATGGCAGATTTCGGTGAGCAACGCGATCATTGTCGAGTTGGTGGTGGCGACTTCGGCGAGGCGGTCGTAGGCCGACTTCAGGGCCGCTTGAATGCTCATGAAGTTGCGGTCGTCGTCGAGTGCGCCGACGTTGTCGAATCCCGGTAGCGTGGCGACCTCGTGCAGCGCGGAGACCACGCGGTCCCTCAATGGCTGATCGCGCAGGGGCTCGCCGACGAGAGACCAATCCCCAGCGTCGGCAACGCGGATGGAACAAACTTCCGGAAAACGCAGCACGTTTTCACCGGATCGGGGCCAGAAATCGGCGGTGCCGGGTGGATTTAAGGTGGCGGTACTCATGTGGCCAAAGCTACGGCGACGTGCGCCCCTTCAACATGGAAGCCGCTTCCAAATCTCGAACTGGGCACTGGAAGCCGGCCACAGGGCGGCGCTATGACGTTTGCGTGTCGGATTGGCCCGCACTGGCCAGCCCGCCGGGGCTGAGGTTGGCACTGGCATCAGCCAGGCGTAACGCCACCTCAAGCTCGAGTCGGCGGTCGCCTAGCGAACGGCCGAGCAGGTCCTTCGCCTGTTCGACGCGGTACATCACGGTGTTTTGATGCACGCCCAGCCGTTCGGCAGTCTTCGACCAGCTCATCCCCTCCTCGAAGAAGGCGACAAGTGTCGCACGAAGCCTACGGCTGCGCTCAGTGTTCAAACTCAGCTCGCCAAGCTCTGCTTTGACGAACTGCCCCGCGGCCGACAGATCCTGGGTCAGCAGAGCGCTCAGCACCGTGTCGTGGTAGCGGGCGACGGTGCCCGCCGCGTAGGAAAACACACCGCTCGCGCGGCGGCCGTCACGCGCTTGGCGGTGAGACTGGATAAACCCGTCCAGCCCGTCGCCGATTCCCCCGACCGAGGCGAGCAGCGGGGAGTCGACCGACAATGCGCCGGGCGGGGAATCGGTCACGTTCGGGCCGCCCGTCCAAGCCCAAACCACCGACGGGCCCGCCGGAACGACCAGCAGCTCGACGCCCTTGAGTTTGTGCGCGACCGCGGCGGCGGCACCTTTCAATGCCTGCAGCGACGGTTTGTGTTGCGAGCGGGGATCAACCCACACCATCAACGCGACGTGTCGTCGTTCCAGGGTGTATCCGAGCGCCGCGCTCGTCGCATGCAGATCAACTGGACGCCCCGCCACCATCGCGTGGACCAGTTCCGCGCGAACCGAGTCGGCGCTTCGCACCCAAAGCTCGCGTTCCCGCTGGTAATAATCGACGAGGTCACCGCAGACCTTTTCGCAGAGTCCGTACAGGTACCGGGAGGCGGAATTAGCCAACTGCCACTTCACCTTTTCGGGGACATCCAGCCGCTGCACCGCCTCACGTAGTGCCGCGTCGCACAACCCCAACCCGGTCACATAGCAGCGCGGAATCGCCGCGACACTGATGCCTCGCTGCGCCAAGGTGGACACCCAGTTGAGGGTCACCTCCGGGGCCTGTGCCGCCGACGGCGACTCGCAGGCAGCGAACCCGCGCAGTACCGCCTGCACGTTGGGCAATGCGGCCTCGACCGTCAACTGCTCGAGGTCCTTGTCTTCGGGCTGGTGCAGTTCTGCGACCACCGCCACCGCGCGCAGGCCGATGCGCTCGGCTAGTTCGGCCACGTCAATCGATGCCGCGACCGCGGCGGCCTCCTGAGCTGCGACGTGTACGAGGTCCTGAGCCAATTACGCCCCTAGATCGCATAGACAACGTGACCGTAGCACTTTTGCGCCCCCCGCCAGCCCGAAAGCCGCGCGGTTGCTGTCGGTTATTGTCAGCGACGGGTTGGAGGCGTCCAGCGCGCCGGCAGCGAGTGCACGCCGTGGATGAAATTGTTGATCTGGAACTGGGGCTCACCAGCCAGCGTGATATCGGGAATGCGGGTATAAATCTCGGTGAAGACCGCGCTAAGCATCTGACGCGCAAGGGTATTGCCGAGGCAGAAATGCGGGCCGCCGCCGCCGAAGCCAAGGTGATCGTTCGGGTTGCGAAGGATGTCGAACGTGCCCGGATTCTCGAACGCCTCAGCATCGCGGTTCGCCGAGCAGTACCACATCACGACGTGTTCGCCCTTCTTGATCTCAACGTCGCCGATCGTCGTGTCCGCCGTGGCGGTGCGCCGGAAATGCATGACCGGGCTGCTGTAGCGGACGACCTCCTCCACAGCAGTGCCCAGCCGGCCGGGAAGGTCCTCAACCAGCAGATCGCGCTGGTCCGGGTGCTGCGCGAACAGCCGCACCGCGTGTGCGATGGTGTGGCGGGTGGTGTCGTTGGCGGCCGAACCCAGCAGCGAGAAAAACGACATGATTTCTTGGTCGTCGAGCTTCTTGCCCTCGAACTCCGCGTTGGCGACCCAACTCATCAGATCGTCCTTCGGATCCTTGCGGCACTTCTGAGCCTGCGCGAGCGCGATAGCCTGAATGCGCATGGCTTCCTCTACGTGCGTGGTCAGGGCGTCACGACCCAGCGCCATCCGCGGGTCGTCCCACGCCAGCATCCGCTCGGCCGCCTCCATGATGACGTGTTGCTCTTCACTGTCGCGTTCGACGCCGAAAAAGTGAGCGAAGATTCGGCCGGGGACGTACTTCGCGTACAGATCGGCGAAGTCGCCCTCACCGCGGTCGATGATCTCGTCCAAGCGCTCCCGTGCGGTCTGGGCTACCCAGTCAGCCAATTTCCGGATATTGCGCGCGGTGAAGGCCTGCTGGATCAGGCCGCGCAGCCTGCGATGGTCCTCGCCATCCATCACCAGAAACGACGCTGTGGCCCTGATGGCGTCTATGGGCATGTCCTCCATCAACACGCCCAGGCCAGAGCAGAACAGTTCCTTGCTGCGGGAGACGTGGCGACAATCCGCGGCTTTCGTGACCGACCAGAATCCGGGCGTGTTCTCATCCGGCGGGAGCAATGTCGACTCGTACGGCCGGCTATAAGAAACGGGCTGCTCCGTGCGCAATCGCGCGAATGCCTTATCCCGTTGCTCGAAGTCCTGTTCCCAGAATGACCTGGCGGCTAGGTCCAATTCGGGGTCCGTGATCATCAGGGGGTGTTCGGCAAATCTGGTCATGAAAGCAGGTTGCCACCGGCCGATTCGCCTGACGATCCGGCACACGGCGGAAGCACATCTCTCGTTGGGGGTGCCTGATGGCGATAGGCACATTGCGACATCATCAATCACCTGCCGGCGTGCGGTCTGCCGACGCCACCGCGAGCGCGTGATTGAAGATGCCCGACCCGGACAACGCCAGGCCACCGTCCACCACGATGCGCGCGCCCGTCACGAATGACGCCAGCGGCGATGCCAGAACCACCGCCATGGCTCCGACCTCTTCGGCCGTGCCGAACCGGCCCAACGCGATGCCGTCGGTCCAGGCCTGGCGGCCAGCCTGCGCGGCCAGCCGTTTCATTCCTTCCGTACCCTCGATCGGACCGGGGACGATGGCGTTGCTACGGATGCCATGCGGACCCCACTCCAGGGCGAGGTGTCGCACCAGGCTGTCGATCGCCGCCTTGGCGGCGCCGACGTGTGCCTGATACAGATACGGCGCGTCGGACTGACCCGCCGAGATGAACAGCAGGCTGCCGCGGGTTTCCTTGAGTTGATCGAAAGCCGCATGCGCCGTATGAAACGAGCCGAGCAGGTCGATGTCGACGACGGTTCGGAATCCATTGCTCGACATCTTCTCCGCGGGAGCCAGGAAGTTGCCGGCGGCCCCGCATACCACGGTGGAGATCGGACCGATATCATTGCGCGCCTTAATAAATGCGGCTGACATCGCCTCCAAGTCGCGGACGTCGGCCACCGATATCGACACCCTTGCCCCGAGTTGACCGAGTTCTTCGGCGGCCGCCTCCAGCCGCTCCCGGGTGCGGCCACAGATCGCGATGTCGGCGCCCACCTGTGCGAAGCAGCGCGCGATGCCCAGGTTGATGCCGCTGCCACCACCGGTGATGAAAGCAGATGTGCCACTGAGCAATTCCGGCGACAGGCAGGTGCTGATCGCTTTCATGTTTGCGCCGGTGTCCCGGCGGTGGGGGAGCGGTACTGGCGCTCCTGGGTGAGCATCGACTCGACGATGCCGCGCGCTTTCAAGACTCCCGCGTCGGCCGACACACGGAATCCATTCGCGGCTCCCGCCTCACCAACGGTGTCCTGGATCGTCTCGACGACGCCGACGTCGACCCGCATGACCCGCTCGAAGACCTCGTGTAACCCCTGTCCGACCTGCTCGTCGTCGAGGCTGTAGTTGCGAGCGAACTGCCAGAAAAGATGAGTACTGCACGGCGTTTCAGGCGTCACGGCTTGAATCCGGACCTGCCCGAAAGCCTGGCCGTCGGCACCGAAGAGATCCCACCCTTCCACCAGCACGGCGGGCGAGATGAACGTGCCGTAATGCCGGCGGTGGTAATCGCGATCACGCGGCAGGCACGTTGCCGCCGCTTCCCAGTCGGCCAACGGCGCCACAGGCATGCCGCGGGAGAACGTCACCGACGTCTCGGATACCTCGATTTCGTCGAGGGGGGCCACCGAGCCGATGGTCGGCGGCGTCTCCTGCGGGTGCACCCACGGGATGTGCGTCAGGTCGAGATAGTGCTCGTGCACGAGCAGGTAGTTGGCGTTCACGCGAAGCGATGTGCCCGACGAAGCCCAATCCTGCCCGGTCAACCATGGCAGCGCGGGCAGCGGCCGGCCTTCTGAGTGCCCGGGCGCGCCGAGCCAAATCCACACGAACGGAGCAACTTCACGGACGGGATAACGCGCAACGCACGCTCCGTACGGCGGGTGGGGCTGCGACGGAACCTTTACACAAGCCCCAGTCGGGTCGTACTGGAACCCGTGGTAACCACATTCGATGTTGTCGCCCTTGACATGTCCCTTGGACAGCGGATAACCGCGGTGGCCGCACTGGTCGGCCAGCGCAACGATCTCGCCTGACTCTTGCCGGTAGAGCACGACACGGCGATCCAGCAGCCGGCGGCCAAGGGGCGCTCTGCCGATCTCGTCACTGACGGCCGCCACGTACCAGCAGTCCCGGGGGTAGTTCGCGGTCATACGTCGAGCACCAGCTTTTCCGACAGCGAGCGCGACACGCAAATCATCATGCAATCGTTCTCGGCCTTTTCGTCATCATCGAGCACCGAATCGCGGTGATCGGGGCTGCCTTCCAGCACGGCCACCTCGCACGTACCGCAGATGCCTTCCATACACGACGCCAGCATGCTGACCCCTTTCGCCTTGATCGCCTCGAGGATTGATTCGCCAGGCCCGACGTCGACGGTGATGCCGGAGCGCTGGCATACGACCTGGAAGTTGTCGAGGGCGTCTTCGGACGGCGTGTGCGCATCTGGCTTGGCCGCGAATCGTTCGATGTGCAAAGCGTTTTTCGGCCAGGACTGGCAGAACTGTTCGACGGCGCTGAGTAAGCCTTCGGGCCCGCAGCAGTACACCAGGGTGTCGTCACGCGGGCTGCCGAGGACGCCGGCAAGGTCGGGCATTCCCTGCTCGTTCAGGGGCCAGATCGTGACCCGCTCACCGTATTTCGAGAGTTCATCCACGAAGGCCATCGATGATCGCTGTCGCCCGCCATACAGCAGGTGCCAGTCAGCTCCGTCCGCCTCAGCCGCCTCGATCATCGGCATCATCGGTGTGATGCCGATGCCTCCGGCGATAAACTGGTATCGCTTCGCCCGTTGGAAAGGGAAATGGTTGCGGGGACCGCGAACTTGGATCCTGGCGCCCTTGTGCAGTTCGTGATGAACGTGCTTGGATCCGCCGCGGCCGTTCGGATCGAGCAGGACGCCTACCTTCCATCGCTGCCGGTCGAGCGGGCTCGAACACAGCGAGTACTGTCGCACCAGCGAGTCGGTCAATATCAAGTCGATGTGCGCGCCGGGATTCCAGTCCGGCAGGTCGCCACCGGACGGCTCTTCGAGCACCAGGCCAACAACGTCGTCGGCGAGTTCTTCGCGTTCGGCGACGATCAGTTCGACCGTGCGCTCCTGCATCTGCGGAACTTGGCTCACCCGAACTCCTTTGACACGATCACTAACCGCATGTCATCGAAGCGTGCGACGTGCGAGATTGCACGACAAGCCGTCGGAGGATGGACCGTTATACCCCGAATGGGGAGTATTCGCGGGTTAGGGCCGATCGAGGAAGTCCTCGACGATCGGGGCGAGCTCGTCGGCACTCGTCACCAGCCCGAGATGACCATCGTGGAAGACGTGCAGTTCTGCGTTCGGAAGTAGTGCGCGCATGAGTCTTCCGTTCACCGGTGGAATGATCGGGTCATCGTCCCCTGTCAGGATCAGCGTCGGCTGCCGGATCAACCGGGCGAACGGAACGCTTGTCCAACCCAGCGCGGCGAGCTGCTGGTAGAACAGACCGCGCCGATCGTTGTGCATGTGCTCGAAGATGGCAGGTGTCGGGGATCCCGTCCTGGCCTTGCCGCCATAAATCGTGGGCGCAACCTGACGGGCGTGGGCGGGATCGTCGAAGCGGCGCCGGGTAAGCATTTCGCGTACGACACCCAGCCCGCCTGGAATCGGGGGGCCCATAGTGCTACTGACCACGATCAGCCTGCGGCACCGGTGACCGTATTGAAATGCGAACTGCTGTGCCAGCGCTCCTCCCCACGAGACGCCGAGCACGTCGACGATCGGCACGTGCAGCGCATCGAGCAGGTGGCTCGTCAACTTTGCCGGCACGCGCATCCGATACGGCCGTGATGGTGTTTCAGACTCGCCTACCCCTGGGACGTCGAAGCGGATCACGCCGGTCTGGGGCGGCAGGGCATCGACGAAAGGTTGGAGTCCCTCCAGGCTCACCCCAAGACCGTTGCACAGCAGCAACGGTGGGCGGCTACCGTCGCCGTCTCGGACGGCGACCCGGAGCCGACGGCCGTCGACCTCGACGAAGCTCGTCGAGAAGTCCGGCTCTTGCTGGCCGCGAACGGAATTCATCATTTTTCTCCCTGCGGTGGGTTGCGGTAACGGGTCATTGCGACCGGTTGGTCGGTCGATCAGGCTGGCGGTCGCCGAAGTTGCACCGCTATACCCCGAAGGCGACTATTCGCGCGCTATCGCCGATCAAGGAATTCCTCGACGATAGGGGCGAGCTCGTCGGCACTCGTCACCAGTCCCAGGTGACCGTCGTGAAAAATCTTGAGCTCAGAGTTCAGCAGCGCCTGGCGCAGCATCCTGCCGTTCACCGCTGGAATGACCGGATCGTCGTCTCCGGTCAGGATCAGCGTCGGCTGGCGAATCAGGGGGGCAAACGGAAGGCTGGTCCAGCCCAGCGCTGAGAGCTGCTGGTAGAACAGACCGCGCCGGTCATTGCGCATGTGCGTGAAGATGGGAATTGATTGCTTTTCCGAACGAGCCTTGCCGCCATAGATTTTCGGTGCGATCCGCCGGGCGTGTTCGGGGTCGTCGAAACGCCGGCGGGAAAGCATTTCCGGGATCACCCGCGGGCGGCCGGGTATACCTCCCAACACACCCAGAGCGGTACTGACCAGGATCAGCCTGCGGCACCGGTGACGATGTTGGAACGAAAACTGTTGTGCCAGAGCTCCTCCCCAGGAGACGCCGAGAATGTCCACCTGGGGAACTTCGAGGACGTCGAGCAAATGGCTTGTCAGCCGCGCGATTCCCCACATCCGATACGGTAGCAACGGGGTCGGCGACTCCCCGATCCCTGGGACGTCGAAGCGGATCACACCCGTCTGCGGCCGCAGCGCGTCCACGAACGGCTGGAGTCCCTCGAGTCTCACCCCGAGTCCGTTGCACAGCAGCAGCGGGGGACGGCTCCCGTCGCCTTCTCGTACCGCGATCCGCACTCGGCGGCCGGCGACGTCGACGAAGCGCGTCTCCAAGTCCTGCTCCTGACTTGGGCGTGTACTCATTGGTCTCCTCTGTGAAGTCATCCGGCGCGGACGTTACCTGCCGGAGGAGGCCACTTTGGGGCTGGAAAGCCGGTCGGGAGAGGCAGTTCCTACGGATGGGAGATCGCCCACGAGCAAGGTGGTCCATAGCGTTGACTTGCATGGACGAGCCGCTTCGCTGTGTCCGGAGGAGAAGAATCCGATGTTGGAATCGCTAGTCCAAAACGAGTTCGAGATCACTCTTCAACACGTCATGCGGCGCATGCGCACCATGAACTCCCAGATCGAAGTCGTCACACTGCTCGACGCCGACGGGAACACCACTCGAACCACGTACGGCGACGTGGTTCGCAGAGCCGACAGACTAGCCAACGCTCTGCATGGTTTCGGTGTGCGGCCCGGCGACCGGGTGGCAACGTTCGCGTGGAATACCCAGCAGCACTTGGAGGCTTATCTTGCGGTGCCCTGCATGGGTGTCGTCTTGCACACGTTGAACATTCGACTTTCCGACGAGCAGCTGGCCTACGTCGTCAACCACACGGAAGACCGGGTGATCATCGTCGACGATTCGCTTGTTCCGCAGCTCGAGAAGGTCCTTCCCGAGATCGGCGGCGTCGAGCGGTTCATTGTCATCGGCGACGGCAGCAGCGGAAGCCTTCCCAACGTCTGCCGGTATGAGGAGCTGATTTCCGATCAGCCTGACGGCTACGACTATCCCGAGCTCGACGGCCGGGCTGCGGCCAGCCTGTGTTACACCAGCGGCACCACCGGCAACCCGAAGGGCGTGCTCTACGGGCACCGCTCCACGGTGCTGCACGCCATGGCCGAGTGCCTGACGGACACCCTCGACGTGCGTTCCAGCGATCGTGTCCTTCCGGTCGTTCCGATGTTCCATGCCAACGCGTGGGGCCTGCCGTATACCTGCGGGATGATCGGCGCGCCGCTGATCATGCCGAACCGTTTTCTTCAGGCCGACCCATTGGTGAAGCTGATCGAATCCGAGCGTGTGACGTATGCCGCTGCGGTGCCGACAATCTGGAGCGACGTGCTGCGCAAAGCTGAGGACAAGCCGGCGGCACTGTCGACACTGCGACGGGTCGTCTGCGGCGGGGCGGCTGTGCCGAGATCGCTGATGGAACGGTTTGAAGAGGCGTTCAGCACGCCGCTCATCCAGGGCTTCGGCATGACCGAAACCAGTCCGCTGGTAGCGGTTGCCGAAGCGCCGGCCGGTGCGACCGGCGAGGAGCTGTGGCGCTATCGATCAAAGACGGGACGCATCAGCCCGCTTGTCGAGGCCCGGATCGTCGACCCATCCGGAAACGAGCTGCCATGGGACGGCGAGCAGAGCGGCGAGCTGGAGCTCGCGGGCCCCTGGATCGCGTCTGGCTACTACCTCGACCAGCAGGCGGGGCTCGAGAAATTCCATGACGGCTGGTTGTGCACCGGAGACGTCGCGACAATCGACCCCCTGGGTTATATCCACATCACCGACCGCGCCAAGGACGTGATCAAGTCTGGCGGCGAATGGATTTCGTCGATAGAGATGGAGAACGCGCTGATGTCGCACCCGGCGGTGCTCGAGGTTGCGGTGATCGCGAAGCCTGATGAGCGCTGGACCGAACGACCGTTGCCGTGCGTAGTGGTCGACGCCGCCGAAGCCGCAACGCCTGAAGCGCTCAACGAGCACCTCAAGGCCCAGTTCGCCAAGTGGCAGCTTCCCGACGAGTACGCCTACATCGTCGAGGTTCCCAAAACCAGCGTCGGCAAGTTCAACAAGAAGGAGCTGCGCAAACTGCTCTCCGACGGGCAGCTGCCCGGCCGGCGGCCGGTCGTCGCCAAAAAGTCCACCAAGACTTGATTGGACAGCCATGCGGCTCAACGTGATTAGGCACGAGCCACGCCGCGCCCATAAGTTCGTCGGAGGTCAGGCTGATCGCGACGAGCACGCGCTGCGGCGCCCTGCCGGCGGTCGAGCAGAGCATGGGGTGGACGTGTGCGGGGATCGCACACACCAAGGCCCGGCGGTTCGGTTTGCTCGAAGTCGTTGTGCGCATGCGGATTCGCCGCGGGAGGTCCTGTTGATGGCTGAACCTAAGGGTCGCCATCCTCGTCGGGTGCGAAGAGTTTCTCGGGGTGATGGAAGGTGTTGACTCGCGGTTGGCCGTAGTCGAGGTGGGCCGGTGGGAGCCATTCGGTGTCACCTTTTGCATTCTTGCGAGTCGTCCAACCTTTTTCGGCGAGGCGGTTATCGACGCCGCAGGCCAGGGTCAGGTCGCCGATGTCGGTGTAGTAAGTGTTGGGCCAGCCGCTGACATGATGGGCTTGGCTGTGGTAGGCCGGGGCGGTGCAGCCGGGGCGGGTGCAGCCGCCGTCCTTGGCCGCCAGCATGATTCGCTGGGCGAGGTTGGCAAAGCGCTTGGTGTGGAACAACGCCAGCGGTTTGGCTTGATCGAAGACGGCCAAGTAGTGATGCGACGTGGCGGCCCAGCGGATCAGCTGAGTGATGGGCACCCGGGTCCCCCCGCCGGTGCGGGCCCGCCCGGCGCCGGCTTCCAGATCTTTCAGCGTGGTGGTGACGATGATCGACACGGGTAGCCCGTTGTGGCTGCCCAGGTCCCCGGAGGCCAACAGCGCGTGCAGACCGGCGGCCAGGGCGTCATGCTGGCGTTGGGGTTGGCTGCGGGTGTCGCGGCGGCCCGGGTCGGGCTCCAAGACTGGGGTGTCGTCCTCGGGATGGCACGCGCCGGGCGCGGCCAGTTTGGCCCAGGCGGTTTCGAGCAACGCCCGTAGTTCGGGGGTGATCAGGCCGCTGAGGCGCGACATACCGTCGTATTCCTGTCGACCGAGGATGAGGCCGCGTTTGCGGGCCCGTTCTTCCTCGGCGTAGTCGCCATCGGGGTGCAGCAGCGCCATCAACTCATGGGCGTACTTGGCCACCTGGTCGGGGCGGAAGTCACACGCTTTGCCGGCCAAGTCTTTTTCGGCGGCCTCGCGGGTGCCGGGGTCCACCGCGGCGGGCAGATGGGAGACGAAGTCACGGATCACCCGGATGTGCGCGTCCCCGATCATCCCGGCGCGTTGGGCGGCCGCGGTCGCCGTCAGCTTCGGCGCCAACGGCTCCCCGGTCAGCGCCCGGCGCTGGCCGAGGTCTTCGGCCTCGGCGATCCAGCGGTTGGCTTCGGCTTTGGTGATGCGCAGCCGATCGGCCAATGCCGCTGGGAGTTTGCCGCCGAGTTCTTCTTCGCCGGCGCGGGTGGCGAGGTGGTTGATCAGCACATGGCGCACCGATCGTGAGCGGCGCTCCCGGCGTTCCAGGCGCTCCATCACCCGCAGCAGCTCCGGAGTGGTCAGCGCATCAAACGTCAACTCGCACAACTGGTCCTGGGAGTCGTCAGACGCATCAAGGACTGCCACGATCTCCTCACGCGTGCTCGCTGACATACCCCGGATTCTACGAGGGGGCACCGACATGTTCTGATCGGCGCGAAGGCCCAAACCTGTTGATATCGCGGGCGATATCGCGTTTCACGGCCGAGTGCCGCCCAGCTCGCGTTACTGAAGTGACGACTGGGACGGCGCTCCGCAAACCGTGGCATCAATGTCCGCGGCGTCCGGCGCGCAGTCACGACGAGAACCGGCAGCGTCTGCCCGGCAGCGTCTGCTACGCGCGTGGCTCCGACAGCAGCGCATTGAAGATGTGGCGCTCGACCTTCTGCGTGAGATCGATATGCACATGCTTGGTCTCGGTGTACTCGTCGAGCGCGTGCGGGCCGAGCTCGCGGCCCAAACCGCTTTGCTTATAACCGCCAAACGGCAGTGCCGGATCGATCTGGTGCCAGTTGTTGATCCACACTGTGCCGGCGCGCAGCTGCGATGCGACTGCGATCGCACGTTCGTAGTCGGTACTCCACACCCCGGCGCTCAAGCCGTACGGCGAATCGTTGGCCTGCCGGATCGCGTCGGCTTCATCGGTATAGCGCAGGACACACAGGACCGGCCCGAAGATCTCCTCCCGCGCGACTTCCATGTCATTGCTGACTTCGGCGAGGATTGTCGGCTCGATCCAGTAGCCCTTCGTGAACCGCTCTCCCAGCGGCGCGCCGCCACCGAGAGCGACCTTGGCGCCGCTTTGCCTCGCGCTGTCCAGGAACGCCAGCACCCGGTCGCGCTGTCTGGCGGAAATGACCGGTCCTACGTCGGTATTGAAGTCGGTCGTGTCCCCGAGCTTGAGCGCCGACGCGCGGTCGACGAGGCGGTCCACGACGAGGTCGTACATCTTGTCGGACACCAGCAAGCGGGTGCCCGATTCGCAGATCTGGCCGGAGTACAGCATGCAGCCAAACAGTGCCCCGTCGATGGCGACGTCGAGGTCGGCGTCGTCGAGCAGCACCTGCGCGCCCTTGCCGCCGAGCTCGAGGGAGACCTTCTTCACGGTTCCCGACGCCAGGCGCATTATTTCGCGGCCGACTGCGGTCGACCCGGTGAACGCCACCTTGTCGACATCAGGATGTTCGGCCAACCTGGCCCCCACTTCTGCGCCGGGACCGGTGACAAGATTGATGACACCGTCGGGTACCCCGCATTTGTGGGCGATCTCGCACAGGCGCAGCAGCGTCAACGGAGTCTTTTCGTCGGGCTTGATGACCACCGAGTTGCCGGCCGCCAGCGCTGGGCCGATCTTCCAAATGCCCAGCAGCAGAGGGAAATTCCAGGGCACGATCGCGGCGCAGACACCGAGCGGCTCATGGCGTATCACGTTCGTCGACAGCGTCGGAAAGGCGGGCGTCGTCACCTGCCGCTCCCATTGGTAAGAGGCGGCAAGCTCGGCGAAGTACGCAAAGTGCGGCGCCGCGTAGCCGACATGGAAACCCGTCGCCTGCCGCACCGTGGCGCCGTTGGCGTGGATCTCCAGCTCGACGAGGTCCTCGATCTCGTTGCCTAGGCGCTCGGCGATCTGGGTCAGCACCCGCGATCGCTCGGCTGGAGCCAACCGCGACCATGAGGCTGACTCGAATGCCGCGCGCGCCGCAGCCACCGCGGCGTCGGCGTGCTCGGCCGTTCCCCGGGCTATCGTGGCATACACTTCCTCGGTCGCCGGGTCGCGGATCTCGTCCATCTCGTCCGAGTCGACATGCTTTCCGTTGATGAACATTTGATAGTGCTTGATGTCCGTTGCCACGTTGACGCCTCCGATTTCAAGTCGGGATCAAGTCAACAGGGGCGGCACCGCGAAGCACCATCGCCCGAACGGAGGGTTCGGGTAACTCACCTGCCGGAAACAAGCTTGTGCACCGCTGTGTCGGTCTGGGCAATGATCCGTAAAGGAGACAAAAGCACCCCCTTCGGGGAGCAGCGATCGACGTGATGACCGCGATATCTTTCGGCCATGCCGTCTGTTGCGACGAGCTAGTCGACGATTTCCTCGCCGACACCAGGCTCACCCGATCCGCCGTACGGAGAAAGAGATTCCCACCATGGCCGCGGTTCTCGGCTCCTACCTGACCATCATCGGCTTTACCCTGGCGATTCTGAGTCCGGTGCTCATCGCGGCACTCATCAGCGGGTTCCACGCGTACACCGACTGGAGGCGCGCAGACCTGCCGAGGCAAGGAATCCTGGACCGGCTCGGGTCGGGGCCACGACCAAAGCTGGTCCTGATCCACGCGCCGGGCGGTTACGGCAAGAGCACCGTCGCCAAGCAGTGGGTCAAAACTCTCACCAAGCAGAAAGTGAAGACCGCATGGTTGGCTATAGATAGCGACGACAACAACGCGGTTTGGTTTCTCACTCACCTGATTAAGGCGGTCCGCGCTACCCTCCCAGAACTTGCTGACACGCTACAGCAAGAATTCGAAGGGCATTTGGAAAATGTACAACAACATGTCCTTTACGCCTTGCTCCATGGCCTACATTCCGATAAACAAACCCTCGCGCTGGTGATCGATGATTGGCATCTGGTGGACAACAGCGAGACGATGAACGCATTGGCGTACTTAATTGAGAATGGCTGCCATCACCTACATTTGGTTGTCACAAGTCGTACGCGTTCTGGCCTTCCGCTCGACGGGTTGGCGGCCCAGGGGGAGCTCACAGAAATCGACGAGTCACTTCTCAAGTTCGATATCGACGAGTCCCGGGCGCTGCTGGTCAAGCGACGCGGTCTCAAACTCACGCCCGCCAATGTCGCCGAACTCGAGGAGTCCACCGGCGGACGGGCCGCCGCCCTGCAACTGGCGTCCTTGTCGCTTCGCGACCAGGCTGACCCGGCCGCGCTCATCGAGAATCTGTCCGGGCGACATGACGCACACGAAGCAATAGACGACTATTTGGCGTCCAACGTCTTAAACAGCCTTGAGCCGGATCTCCTCGATTTCCTGATGTCGACCTGCGTCACCAACCAGATCTGCAGCGGGTTGGCGACGGCGCTCACCAATAACCACAACAGCCAGGGCCTCCTCGAAGAGATTGAAAAGCGCAATCTATTCCTGCGCAGGATCGATGCTAAAGGATCGTGGTTTCAATATCATGACCTGTTCGCCGAGTACCTGCTGCATCGCCTCGAGCGTGACGCGGTTGACCGCATACCGGGGCTACGCCGCCGAGCCGCGCAGTGGTTTATCGAACACCAGATGCTCAGCCAGGCCGTCGATCAGTTGCTGCTCGCCGGCGACGCACGGCAAGCGGTCGACGCTGTCGAGCAGGCGGCCGGGGATCTGCACGAACAGAACAAGATGCATACGTTGATCGGGCTTGCGGCCAAGTTGCCGGCGCAATACGCCGAGGTGCGCCCCAGGCTGCAGGCAGACCTTGCCTGGGCGAACGTTGCACTGAGCCGCTCGGCGGGGGTGCTGGAAGCGCTTCGATTGGCTGAGAACGCCGTCGACTCGGTTCCGAGCGATCAGGCCGGCGACCTGCGCGCCGAATTGGACCTCCTTGTCGCAATACTCGCCGCCTTCCAGGATCGCGTCCACCCCTTTGCCGATGTCGCGGTACAGGCATGTGTGGACCGGGCCGATACACTGCGCCCCTGGATTCTTTGCCGCGCAGCCGATCTCGCCTCATTTTGTGCGCTTCGAGTATGGGACTTCGATGACGCGCTTCGCTGGCAGAAGTGGGCAGGACCATTCCATCAGAAGACCTCCGGCGCACTCAGCGTTACCTACGGACACTGTCTTGCCGCGATCGCCGCGAACGAGCGGCTCGACGTCGCCGGCGCCGAAGCGCACCTGCGACAAGGCATCCGAATCGCGCTGCTGCCGTCCGGTCGCCCCACCTATATCGCCAAGCTCGCCGGCTCGTTGCTGGGGCAGCTTCTCTACGAACGCGGTCAACTCGACGAAGCCGAGGCATTGCTCGACGACGCCTACGAACTCGGCGCCGAGGGTGGAATCGTCGACATCATGTTCGCGACATTCGGGACGGGAGCACGGCTGAAAATGGCGCGCGGCGACAAGCCCGCCGCAGACCGTCGTATCGCCGAAGGCCTGGAAATTGCAGCCGCAGCGCGACTACCACGACTCGAAGCTCGCCTCATTTATGAGCGGGTTCGATTAGCCGCGATGTCGACCGACGAGATCGACGAGGGGCTCGCTGCGCGAGTCATGGGTCAAAGTGCACAAGCACTCGACGGAATCGGCTACGAGACAGCCGAACTCAGGGAAGACTCACAAGTCCGACTGCTCCTGCGCGACGGCAGCCACTCGGCGCTCAGTGCAGCTTGCGAGCGGGCCCGCGCCCAACTTCGTCATGTCGACCAGGGCAAGCGCCCGCGTGCACACCTGGGCGCCACGCTCCAATTGGCGCTCTGCCTCTCGACAGCTGGCGAGACCGACGAAGCGCGGCGCGTCCTAGCGCCAGCGCTGAGAACCTGTGCCGCGCTTGGATTTAGCCGATTGCTCATCGACGAGGGACCGCAGCTGCTCCGCCTCGCGCAGGACACCGCGGCAACAGAGGAATTCAGTTCCTCCGATCCGGCGTCACAGTGTGTCCGGGATTTCGTGTCAAGTACGGCGGCGTCGAATATGGCGGCATCGCTTAAGGTCTCAACCGTCTAGGGCGCGGAATCGCGGCTGACTCGAAGTCCACCCGCGGCAGCCGGCGATGTCGGCTCCAGTTCCCCGGGCCATCGTGGCATACAGCTCTCGGTCGCCGCGCGGCACTGGTGGCGGTCCCTCGCCTGCTGAGAATGCTTTTCAAGACTGAGTTTTCGACGTCATCGGCTATTCGTCGTTGATGAGGGTTCCTGTGGGTAGCAACGCCTGCCGCCAAGCCTCACGTACTGCTGTGAGCGCTTCCACCGCGGAGATGCTGAGGCGGGTTTGGCCGGCCCGCTGTGACTGCCAGTCGGCGTCGGACGCGGCGCGGTTGAACAGGTGCGGCGCCGGGGGCTTGTCGGTAGGTCCGTATCGGCGGAACAGCTCGGCAGCGGTCGCGTCGATTGCGCCGAGCCGGCTTAGCGCCCAGAGGTCCCAGAGGTCGCGAGGTGCGAGTCGGTCTGCCCATCTCGCGGTCTTTGATGCGGCGAACGCGGGCAGGCCCGGGATACTGGCCGAATCGAACGCCGCGCACGGTAGCCTCCGCGCAGCCCCGGCGGTTGGGATGGGGTCGGCGCGGCACGCTAATGGTGATGCGGCGGTTGCTCGTCGCGGAGCCGGCTCTCGTCCCACGCCGAGCGCACCTGCTCCTCGTCGCCGAACCTCTCCAGATCCTCGGCCGTGACGTGCTGCCGCGGTTTCGGCGCGGTCGGTCGTGGGCTGGGGGGCTCGGTGGGCACGAGGCGATTGTCTCAGTTTTGGGCGGAAAGTTCCGCCGCCGGCCTGACCTCGTTAGCACGGATGCGGCCGGCCGCCCTGCGCCGCCTACTGGCGGTGTTGCAGCAGGGCTTCGGCCGACCGCCCGGTCTATTACGCGTCCCAGCTCGTCAGGTCGCGGGCTGGGATGCCGTGGTCGGCGCAGTAGCTGGTGTAGCGCTCGATGGAGGTCTTGTGGTTCTCCTGCCACAGGATGGTGTTGTTCTCGTCGATGAACAGCAACTCGCCAACGATGACGAAGAACACCTCGGTATCCTCCACACTCTCTGGGGTGTGCCTGGAGCCGGCCACCTCGTAGACGGTGTCGCCGGCGCGGGAGACCCAGTTGTTTTCCTGGTAGCACCAAGCCCCGGATACGGTGTGCCCGATCACGATGCCGGTGTGGTAGTGAGGGGGCAGCTCGAGCCCGCCGGGAAACTTCATCGAGACGATGATCTCGCCGCGAACCGGGTCGACCTTCCAGTACTTGAGGAACACCTTGTCGGTGAGCGGGGTGAAGGGGATCCAGGGATTGTCGGCGCCGCTCATGTAGTTGACGTCGAGCTCTTGCAGCGTTTGCATCGGGGTGCTCCTTGCTTCTTCATCGTTGGTGGCCAATCGGCCAACTGACTGAAACGGTAAGGGCGGCTGCGGCTAATTCCTTGGCGCGCGACGCCAAGGTTGGTGCGCCCGCTTGTGTTCACGTCACAGTGCGAGCGGATGGAGCCACGCCGGCTTGCTCACCCGTGACGAAGGCTCAGGATGCTTTGCCCGAGCGGCTGGTCAACCGGTGGCGCGGCGCCACGAGGTGCACTGCCCTGCCGCGGAATCTCTTACACCCGAGGGCAATTGGTTGTGGTGAACGGCTCGGAGGCAGGTCACGGTTCGGCGGCGCGGCGCTCGCGGATGAGCCCCGGCAGCGTGGGCAGTAGCACCAGGGCCACCGCGAGGTCGAGGCTGTCGGTGTCGATGCTGCGACCGAGGATCTTTTCGGCTTGGTCAACGCGGTAGCTGACCGTGTTGGGATGCACGGTGAGCCGCTGCGCCGTTCGGACCCGGCTGCGGTTCTCCTGCAGGTACACCGACAACGTCGTAGCCACCCGGTAGGTCGCCTCGTCGTCGGTGGCCAGCGGACCAAGCACCCGATGGACGAACGACGCCGCGTGTTCGGCGTCGCAACTGGCCAGCGCGGCGACCGCAACGTCCCGGTAATGCGTCAGCGTGCCGGCGCGGGCGCCGGCCAGCGACGCGACCCGACGGGCATTGGATGCTTCGATATGACTGCGGCGGAAGCCCTTCAGTCCATGTCCGGGCTCGCCGATACCGACGCGAACACCATCCGGAAGTGTGGGCCGACGTGTCGAGACGCCTGTGGTGTCAAAACCGGCTGTGCCAATGTCGCTTCGCCAGCTAAACCAGCCGAATGCCACCAGAGAGCCGCCCGGGTGGATCAGGGTTGTGTCGGCCCGCATCTCGCGTGCAAGCGTGGTGAGCGCCCCGTTCAGCGGTGACTGAGCGTCGCGGTGCTCCGGTGCCGAATCGACCCAGGCGACCACCCCGACGTGGTGGCGATTGACGTCGTAGCGCAACCGTTTGGACGCCCGCTGCGGGTCACGCTCGCGTCTCGCCACAATGTCGTCGATGGCGTCCGTGCGGGCCGCGGCGGTGTTACGCAGCCAGATCTCGCGTTCGGCCTCATAGGCCTGCTCCGCGCGGTTCAAGGCCGCGTCGACGTAGCCGAACATCCAACTGGTGGCGAGTCGAAACGCCAATGCCTGCTGCGTCCGGTCGGTGGCGGCCGCCGTGATCCGGTCCCACATCCACTGCCACAGCAACGTTTGGGCCAGCCGGTAAAACCGCATCAAATTGGCCAGCGGAATCTGGCGCACCACGCCTGCTCGGGCAATGGCCAGGGTCGGTGCGGGCAATTCGACGTCGCGAGGGTCACCGGCCACGTCGATGATGTCGGCCAGTTGGCGGATGCCCGCCTCGGTGCTGACCGTGTTCTCCCTGACGGACTGCGGGTCGGGAAATAGGACCGGCATCTCCGTCTGCATCTGGGTGACGCACCGTTGCGCCAATTCCGCGGCGGCAGCACGCAGTTCGGCGGCTATCGGGCGCAGCAGCTCCTTCCAGACGTTCTCGGCGTCTGGCTCACGTAGTGGTTCCCACGCGGGTTCCATGGCGGCTTAACATACTCCGTTGTGACTACGTCACAACGGAGATCGGCAATGTTGGTGCGAGGAACGAGCCGGCGCCCGCCGCGGCGTGTCGACGTATCCGACGCCGAGCGATGACACGATTCGCCGACGCCGCCATCGCCCGGTTCAGCCGGGTAGACCTTGTGGTCAAGCCCAGCCGACGCGATGAAGGACAGACAGTCGTGACACCGGGACCGGGTGCGCGAATGCGATGAACAGGTTGGGTCTGCACAGCTGGAGTGATCCGAGAGAACCTGTTTTGCGCCATCCTCGGTGCCCGGGGGTAAAAGCGGGACCGCGGGGGGCGCGTTTGTAATCCGCTCACAATCTTCGGGATCGCTGTTGGCGCGCCGGCACGAGCTTTCATAGCCGTTGCGCGGCTAGCTTTTTCGCCCATGATCAAGCACGGCGCCGCCGCCGCGCCTGTGGTCTGGGCCTTCGAACAACTACCCACGCAAGGACACGCCATGAACCTGATGTCACCTGTCGAGTCGATGATGTTTCTCGCCGAGTCGCCCGGCCACCCTATGCATGTCGCCGGGTTGCAGCTGTTCGATCCGCCGCAGGACACCGGGCGGGAATTCGTCCGCGAGTACTACGAAGGGCTCCGGGCATGTGACGATGTGCAGCCTCTTTTTCGCAGGCGTCCAGCGACGCTGCCAGGAGGGCTGAGTGCCGCATGGTCGTCGGCGACCGACATCGACCTCGACTACCACGTGCGGCACTCGGCACTGCCCGGCCCCGGGCGGGTAAGGGAACTGCTCGAACTGGTATCGCGTCTGCAGTCCGGCATGCTCGACCGGCACCGTCCGTTGTGGGAAACCCATGTCATCGAGGGACTCGCCGACGGACGCTTCGCCGTGTACACCAAGATCCATCACGGCCTCGTCGATGGGATATCGACCATCAACTTTCTCCAGAATTCGCTCAGTGCGGATCCACTCGACCGAGAGATCCGTGCGCCGTGGGCGTCGCCCATTCGAACCGACGAGCACGCCGGAGCTTCGTCAAAGCTGCAAACCCTGGCCAGCACAATCAAATCGGCCCCGCGCCTTGGAGCCTCGACCCTCCGTTTGGCGCGTTCCGCTGTGCTCGAACAGCAGATGACCCTGCCGTTCCAGGCGCCGCGAACCATGCTCAACGTCCCGATCGGCGGCGCCCGACGCTGCGCTGCCCAGTCGTGGTCGTTGCAGCGCATCAAAGACGTCAAGAATGCCGCGGGCGTCTCCGTCAACGACGTGGTGCTTGCGATGTGTGCGGGCGCTCTGCGCGGGTATCTGACCGATCAGCACGCATTGCCCGAAAAGCCGTTGGTGGCAATGGTTCCGGTCAGTCTGCGCACTGCCGGCGACGCCGCAGGCGGCAACGCGGTCGGGGCGGTGCTGGCCAATCTGGCCACGCACGTCGACGACCCCGCTCAGCGTCTGGCCGCAATCAGCTCGTCCATGCAGCAGAACAAGGCAGTCCTCGCCGAGATGCCCAGGCCGCAGGCGATGGCGTTGGGAATGATGTTGCTCTCGCCGGTGGTGCTGGGCGGAGTGACGGGAATGTCAGCGACGCGACCGCCATTCAACGTGTGCATCTCGAACGTGCCAGGTTCCCGAAACCCGCTGTATGCCAATGGCGCTCGTCTGCAGAGCAACTATCCGATGTCGATCGCGGCAAATGGCCAAGCGCTCAACATCACACTGGTCAGCAGCGCCGACAGCCTCGACTTCGGTCTGGTGGGATGCCGCAATGCCATGCCGCATCTGCAGCGGATGCTGGCACATCTGGAGACGTCACTCAAAGACCTGGAGCGTGCCGTCCACTACACGACGGCGTGACTGCCGATCGCTCGGGCGACCATTTTGCCGTCCTGGAAAACCTCCGCCTCCGAAGCGACGACGCGGCGACCGGCCTTGGTGGTGCGCGCAACGCAGGTCAGCAGTGTCCCGGGAACCGCGGGCCGCAGGTACTGAATCGTCAAGTCGAAATGCGGAGCCGTCAGCTGTTCATCGAGTGCGGAATGGACCGCCAGTCCGGTGGCCGCGTCCAGAAGGGCCGCGAGGAATCCGCCGTGGACCGTTCCGCGTTCATTGCAATGCTCTGCCGTCGGCATCGCCTGCACGACGGCCTGCTGCTCGTCGGATGGCCCGTACCGGAAGCCGAGAAGTTCGGCGAAGTGACGCTTCATCGGCGCGTCAGCCCGCTGGTCGGGAAGATCCTGCCAATCGGCCGGAACCGACGCCGTCCACATCGGTGAGCGCTTCGCCCGATAGGCCGCAACCGCCTCGCTGCTGTCATCACGCCCCATCAGTCGTCGATGAAGGTGGGTCTCCAACCCGGCCACCTGCCGTGGCGCATAGCCATTGGTCGCGGTGTCCCATAGCAGCCGCTTGGACAGCGCGGCGGACATGGGCGCCACGTTCTCGACGATGTCCGCCGCGATGGTCATGGCATGTTTCAGGACCTCGGTACCCGGCACGGCGGCAACGGCGATGCCCATTCTGGCGACTTCGGTACCGCGGACTGTTCGGCCGGTCAACAACAGGTCGGCCGCGGTGGCCAGCCCGGCCAGACGCTGAAGCGTCCAATGCGACATGCAGTCGCCGATCACGCCACGCCGCGATTGGACGACTCCGTACTTGGCTTCCTCGGCGACGACGCGGATGTCGGTCTGAAGCGCCAGGGTGAACCCGATGCCGATAGCGTGGCCGTTCATGGCCGCGATCACCGGCTTGCGAAGCTCGAACGCCGCCGGCTGGACCGGAGATGCGGAGAAGTCGCTGTGCGTAGGTGAGTCGAACGGATCGGCGTCGCTCATGTCGGCGCCTGCGCAGAACGCCGATCCCGATCCGGTCACCACGATGACGCGCACCGAGTCGTCCCCGTCGCAGCAGCGATAGGCTTCGCCGAGCCGGCGGCCGATCTCAGGGGTGTAGGCGTTGAGCGCGTCGGGTCGGTTCAGGGTAAGCACGGCCACGCCGTTGCGGACTTCCTGTCTGAGGACGTCGTGCATCTCAGTAGGTGGCGGCACGGGTGGCCACCTTGCCGCTGGAGTCCGTCCGGAACAGGGCGTCGTTGTAATGGCATCCCGCCGGCACGAAGTGAAACGTCTTCTCCTCGGCGAACTTGTAATACAGCACCCGCCGGCCGGCGTTGGCGCCGGTGGGCGGCGGTGTGCTGTGCATGGTGTCGCCGTAGTGCAATGTCAGGTCGCCCGGCTGGGTCTCCAACCTGACCACCGGAAGTGCGCCCTCCTGACCCCACTGCATCCAGTGCTTGGTGTAGCGGTGCGAGCCGGCCAGCACCATGAGTTGACCGTTGACGGCGTCGGCGACGTCGAGTTGTATGCCCGCCTGAACCAGGGGACACATCACCGGGTGGCCGCCGATGCCGTCGTCGACGTGCCAGCCGAGGTCACCGTCGCCCTGGACTACGTGGGAGTTCTTGATGAAGACCATCGGGCCGTCGAGGCGGTCGTCGCATACTCTCAGGTTTGGGTTGGCCAAGCGAGCGAAGTGGGTCAGGCGCTCGTCGAAGCAGAGTTGTTGCAGCGCATCCGAATACCGGCCGAGGTAGTTGATCCGGGTCACCACCTCCTGGCGGTCGGCGTTGACCGACCACCACGAGAACGGATCGCCGGGTTCGGCGCGGGCCCGCGCCTGCTCCACTTCCACAGCCAGAGTTTCGGCTTCGGAGGCGGTGTAGACGCCGCGAAGATGCAGGTATCCGGCAACCTCGAAGAAGTGCTGCATCTCGTCCTCGTCGTCGTCGGGGGCAAACGACCGGTGCAGATCCAGCGGTCGGCCGTCGGCGCCGACGAGAGAGTCCCACACCGCGTCGCTGTAGATCGGCATGCCGCTCAACAGCGTTCGGATGGCCGGCTCCCAGCGCCGCCAGCCGTCCACCGAGCCGCGGATGACCCGTGCCCGGTCGGTGCGCACCGATCCGCTGGCGGTCAGCAGGGCATGGAGGAACTCCGAGAAGGTCGCCTCGTCCAACTGGACCAGGGTGGCGGCCTCAGCGTCACCGGCGACGGCTTCGACTCCGTGCGGTATTGCTCGCCAGGTGAAGGTGGTGCCGTCGGGAATGCGGAAGGCCAGGGGAGGCGCGCCCGCGAGGTCGTCGACCACCATGAACCCATGCCGGCTGTTGAGGGCGGGCAGCTGCGCGAGGTGGAAGTCGGTGAACGAGTAGGGCGCAAACGAGCCCGCGATTGCGTCGACCCACGGCAGCCCGGTGCCGGCCCGGTCCGTTCCCATTTGCCCTCCGTGTTACTAAGCAACACAGATGTTTTTCTTTACACTACGGAGCATGGCGTCTTCGGTCAAGGAAATCCAATCCGTGCGCAATGCCTGTCGGGTTCTGGAATTCATTGCGAGCCGCCAGCCCGTCGGCGTCAGCGACATTGCCCGCGCGACCGGAATCGACAAGAGCGCGGTGCATCGCCTCGCGGTCACCCTGAATGCGGCGGGCTGGCTGGACCGCACCGCCGAGGCTCGCTGGACCATCTCACCGATGCTGTCCGGCACGCTTCCGAAGTCGGCGACGCGCTCGCTGACCGAAGCCGCGCGGCCGCTGCTGGAACGCGCGCGCGACCAGACCGGAGAGACGGCGATGCTCGTCATCCCCGACGGGGAGCGCCTGCTCATCGCGGCGATCGCGGAGAGCCACCACACGCTGCGGGTGTCCGTCCGAGCGGGAGTGGAAATGCCGGCCCGCAGCAGTTCGGCGCTGCGGATCCTGGCCGCACATGCCTCACCGGCGGATTTGGCTGTCTACCGGCAGGTCGACCCGGGGCTGACGGAAAAGGCACTCGCGGCGGCCCGCGAGCGGGGGTGGGCGGTCAACGACGCCGAACTCAGCGACGACACCCGCGCCGTCGGTGTGGCGCTGCTGGGTCCGGGAGGCCAGCCGGTGGGGGCACTGGTGTTGTGCGGTCCCGCCACCCGATTCACCCGCCGCGACATCGAACCGTACGGCAAGCTCGTCGCCACCCTGGCCGCCGGCTGGGCTCCTGCGCTGCGAAATCCCAACCACACGCCTCGCGCTCCTTCAGGCCGAAACCGTGCACCGAAGTAGCTCGAAAGCCGTTTGGGCACAGTGGATTACGGCACGGCGCCATAGTCGGAGTAGAACCCGCGGCCACTCTTGACTCCGAAGTCCCCGCGAGCCAGGTATTCGCGCAGCAGCAGGCGCGGGCCTTCGGGTATGCCGTCGCGGACCTGCGCGTAGTGCTCCTCGACGTCGAGCACCACGTCGAGGCCGACCTGATCCATCATGCGGAATGGGCCGGCGGGTGAGCGGAAGACGTCCTGAAAGATCCGGTCGACCTCCTCGGGCGTCGCCACTCCCTCCTGCACGACCATCAGCGCCTCACGTTTGATGGCGGCCCAGATGCGGTTGAAGATAAAGCCGACGCTTTCCCGCCGCACCTCGAACGGCGCCAGCCGGTATCGGGGCAGAAGTTGTTTCAGCGCGTCGATGATGGTGCTGTCGGTCGCCCCGCAGGACATCAATTCGACACTGTTGGCAAGTGGGGGCATCAGGAAATGCATGTTCAACAGCCGCTCGGGGTGCTTGACGGCGCCGGCCATCTGGCTGCTCGGATACGACGACGAGTTGGTCGCCACGATCGTGTCCCGGTCGGCGAGTTCGTCGACGGCGGCCAGCAGCTTCCGCTTGATCGCGAGATCCTCTGCCACCGACTCGATGATCAGCCATGCCCCGCGAACGGCATCCTCGAGCGGGGTGACGACCTCAACGGTTCCCGGCGGCCCGGTCACGGCGAGCATGTCGCGCACCTGCGGTAGCTGGTCGGCCACGAAGCGCTTGGCTGATTCGGCGCGATCCGGGGTGCGGTTGTAGATGTGTACCCGGCTGCCGCCGAGGGCGAACATCAGGGCGATACGAGCGCCGAGCGTACCTGCTCCGAGGACCAGAACGGGACGTTGTTCGATGTCGCCGGGAATCGCGGAGGACCTCGAGTGCTCGGTCGCCGCACCGCTATTCTCATCGCCGATCCTGTCTGTGTTCATGCCCTGCCCCATTGCCGTTGACGTGGTTGTGCCGCGGCGAGCAACCGCCCAGCTCTATGTACCTAATGGTCGCAAGGCGTCATGGTGACCGCGACGCCGAGGCACGTGCGCCCGGCGAGAGTCAGTTGTCGCTTACAGCTCGCAGCGCTCGTGTGGCGCAGGGTCGTAACACGTCGGGGTCCCATGCGGGCAATAGGGGAGGCTGTGGTCAGCGGTTTTTCGCCAGCCCCGGCGAATCAGCCTTCTCGCCAGATACCGTGCAGCCTGCATTCCCTGCCCCCTGGTGTATTGAGGTCCGGAATATTCGATGCCGTAGTAGGCGTCGTAGATATCCTCGGCGAGGGCGTCGATGAGTCTCCTTACTTCCGGTGGGGTGCTCATGGATGGAGAGTTCCCAATTAGGCATGAGCGAAAAACTGCGACGCTGATCCATGCTTCGATGCGCCCGCGCGTGCCGCCGGACCGCTCGGCCGGTGGTGGCGGCGCTCGGCGTGACGCCAGCGTCACGC
>NZ_MWQA01000001.1:5016197-5035169 GCF_002086915.1 Mycobacterium persicum
TCGGCTCCGAGCGTGACGCTGGCGTCACGTTCGACGCAGCGCGCTCATGTGTCGGCCGCCAGCCGGGCGACCGCATCCGTGAGGGCCTCGACGCTGAGCGGCGTGCCGGTGATCAGCGAATGCACGGTGGCGCCGTCGAGAAACACCGTGACTGCTTCGGCGGCTCGTCGGCCGATGCGTGGTTCGAGCAGCGCGACCAGGCCCTCCGGCCACAGCCGGGCGAGGGACTGCAATTCCGGCCGGTGACTTGCCGCGACGTACAGCTCGCTCAGCGTGCGGTGCCGGTCCGGGTCGGTCAGGTATTCGGCGGTGAGCCGCGCCAGGGTGACCGGAAGATCGGTGGCCCGGTCGAGATCGCGGCGCCACAGCTCCAGCCAATCTGCCGCGCTCGTCGCGGCGTGGGCGAGTGCGGCTTCGCGCAGCACCCCGAGGTCGCTGAAGTAGTAAGTCGTCGACCCGACCGGAACATCGGCCTCCGCGGCGATCCGGCGGTGCGTCAGTTCCCCGAGGCCGTGGCGGGCGATCACCCGCCCGGCTGCCTCGATGATCGCCTGCCGGCGCCCGACCGGGTCGCGGGGACGGCGGTGCGATTCCGCGGTCAATGCGCCCCGGCAAGGTTCAACGTGAGCACCCCGCCGATGATCAGCCCGACGCCCAGGACCTTTGCCAGCGACACCGGCGAGCCGAGGAACAGCACGGCGATCAGCACGATGGCGGCCGTGCCGATCGCCGACCACAACGCATAGGCGACGTCGGTCTGCATGCCGCGCGCGATTGACAACGCCAGCAAAGCGAACGCGACGGCGTAGCCGGCCAGACAAACCACGGTCGGCCACAGCCGGGTGAACCCTTCGGTGCTCTTGAGCAGACTGGTCGCCACCACCTCGGCGAAGATTGCGCAGAACAGAAACAGATAAGCCAACACACCTCCTCGTGTACGAATGTACATGTACAAATGTACATTACATATCTAGTTTTGGTGTATCGGGCCCCAATACGCGACACTGGGGCGATGCGTCCCTGGATCGTCTGGGCTGTCGGGCTGGTGGCCTACATTGTCGCCGTCCTGGACCGCACGACGCTGGGCGTCTCCGGTATGGAAGCGGCACAGCGCTTTTCCGCCAGTCCCGGAGTGCTGTCGACCTTCGCCGTGCTGCAGGTTGTGGTCTATTCGGGCACCCAGATTCCCGCCGGAGTGCTGCTCGACCGATTCGGCTCCCGCGCGCTGATCGTCAGCGGCGCCACCCTGATGGCCGCTGGCCAGTTCGTCTTGGCGTTCACCGGGTCGCTGCCGACGGCTATTGCCGCGCGCGCGGTTGTCGGCCTGGGCGACGCGGTGATCTTCATCTCCGTGCTGCGCCTGGTCTCGTACTGGTTCGAGCCCAGACGTGTCCCACTCGTCACCCAGCTGACCTACATCTGCGGTCAGCTCGGGCAGGTGCTGTCGGCCGTGCCGTTCTTGGCGATACTGCTCGGCGACGGCTGGACCACCGCTTACGCGTCGGCTGCCGCCCTGGGCGTGATGTCGGCAGCGCTCAGCCTGGCGCTGGTGAGCAACGCCCCGAAGGGACATCCGGTAGCGAACCAACGCGCCACGCTGCGCGACACCGTGGCCGGCATCAAGACGGTATGGTCGCGCCCGGGCACCCGGCTGGGCTTTTTCACCCACATGACCACCCCGTTCTCGCTCGCGGTGTTCGCATTGATGTGGGGTGTGCCGTATCTGACCAAGGCCCAAGGGCTTTCGACTCAACTCGCCGGTACGCTACTGACCGTATCGGTGGTCGCGGCCATCGCCTCGGGGCTCGTCGTGGGCATCCTGACCGGCCGCTACCCGCACCGGCGGTCCACCATGGCACTGAGCATCATTGCCGGCAACGTCGTGGTCTGGACCGTCGTGCTGGCGTTGCCGGGGCGCGCTCCGCTGTGGTTGCTGGTCGTGTTGGTCGTCGTCATCTCCGTCGGCGGTCCGGCGTCGATGATCGGGCTGGACTTCGCGCGGACGTTCAACACCAGTGCGACCCTGGGCACCGCCAAGGGCATTGTCAATATGGCCGGCTCCTTCGCTGGCCTGGTGGTCATACAGGCGATGGGAATGATCCTCGAGATCGCCGACGACTATTCGTTCAATTGGTTCCGGCTGGCCTGGACGGTGCAATATCCCGTCTGGGCGCTGGGGATCGTCGGCATCGCGGTCACGCGTCGAAAAGCGCACCTAATCAAGCGAATTGCGATACAGGATCTCGTTGCAGGCAGCGCCGAGGTAGTGGGGCGTCGGCGTAACGCCGCCATAGGCAGCGCCGTTAGCGGGGAGTTACGCCATGTGTGCCGGACTCGAAATTGTCGCCAGGTGCCTTGCCGCGATTGCCTGCGACCGCTCGGCTCAGTGTTGACCAGCCGCGCGTCGTGCGACGTCGGCGGCGCTAATTGCTTCCAGCGCCAGACTGTAGCCGACGTTCTCGTCGATAATCCTTCTGAGCCTCTGGGTCAACGCCGTGCGGGTGTAACTGCTGGTCAGCGGCGGTAGTTTCGCGAGGCCGGCGGCGATTTCGTGGGCTCGACTCAGCAGCTGCTCCCCGGGCACGATTTCGTTCACGACGCCCCACGACTGGGCGGTCTGCGCGTCCAGCACCTGGCGAGTCAGCAGAAAATACCGACCACGGATGCTCCCGATCACCTCCGGCCACAACAGGTTTACGCCGTCTCCCGGCACGAATCCGAATTCGAGATGCGGTTTGTCCTGGAATACGGTTTGGGGTGTGGCCAACACGATGTCACACAGCAATATGTATTCCGAATGCAGCAGTACCGGTCCGTTGAGCGCGGCGATCATCGGGGCCTCGATGTCGAGGATGTTCATCAAAGTTTTCTTGCCCGCACGGTAGATCTTGTCGAAGCCGGCCGGCGAGAAGAAGTCGAGGCCCTCGGTGTCGACGGTATCCATGAACGCGTCACCGGACCCGGTCAAGATGACGACCCGGTTTTCCCGGTCCTGGCCGACTTGATGGAACAGGTCGACGAATTGCTCATCCGTATAACCGTTGAACACCAATTTGTCCCCGTTGGTGTGCAACGCGATCTCTAGCACGCCCGCTTCGTCACGCGTTAGCCGCGCGTTCGGGAACGCATCGCGATAGGACTCAAAGCTTGCTGGCATACCGATACTCCTGGCTTGACGACGAACCCGAACCCAACTGGTGGAACCTCACCGGGCGCGACCAGCACGGATCATCGCCCGAGCGATCAAACAGAATGCTAGACCTGCCAACGTGCGGCGCTTCGCTATGAAACGCGGTTAATTGTCATGCAGCAAACGCACGCAAGCCAAGGCGCGCCCGCTGCCGGGGTTGCAACGGGTTGCCGGTGAGCAACGCATGCAGCTGCGGTCCGGCTACCGAGAGTCGCCATGACCGTCACGATCTTCGCGGCCGGGTGGCTGCCCCAGGCCGCCGTCACCGTAGTAGCCCAGCCGAAGCAATGCGGTGATCTCGCCGACCAACGGCATCCGCGGGTTGGTGCGGTTGCTCAGATCCTCGAAGGCCGTCATCGCCAACGCCGGCAGCGCCGCGAGAAACACCTCTTCGTCGACGCCGAACTCGCGCAACGACCGCGGCATCGTCAGGCGGTCCAGCAGGTCGTCGACCCCTTGGAACAACCGGCGGCGGCACTCGTCGGGCTCGTGGCCGCCGAAGATCAGCTGGCCCAGCTGCGCGTACTTGTCCGGGGCGATATACGCCGAATATCCGGGCGCCGGCATGAATTTGGTTGGCAGGCTTGCGTTGTAGCGCAGCACATGGGGCAGGAAAATGCCGTTGGCCCGGCCGTGCGAGATCCCGAATTTCGCGCCGACGGCATGGGCGAGCGCGTGGTTGGTGCCGACAAACGCATTCGAAAACGCAAGTCCGGCAAGGGTAGCCGCATTGGACATGGCGGTGCGCGCGGACAGGTCGTCGGGATGCTCATACGCTCGCGGTAGTGCGTCGAAGATCAGCCGCGCCGCCTGGGCGCACAACGCATCGGTATAGGGCGAGGCGAAGATCGAAACGCCGGCCTCCAGCGCATGGGTCAGCGCGTCGATGCCGGTGTCGGCGGTGAGCTGCCGCGGCATCGACGAGGTCAACACCGGGTCGACGATCGCCAGATCGGGCACCAGGCTGTAGTCGACCAGCGTCTCCTTCTTGCCGCGCACCGTCAACACCGCCGCCGGCGACACTTCCGACCCGGTGCCCGATGTCGTTGGGACGGCGACCAATTGGACGCGATGACGATCGACCGGGTAGTCGGCTACCCGCTTGCGGGGGTCGAGGAACGGCATCGTCAGCTCGTCGAGGCTCTTCTCCGGGTGTTCGTAGAACAGCCGGATCGCCTTGCCGGCGTCCAGCACCGAGCCGCCGCCGACGGCGATCAGGAGATCGGGTTGCACCCGCGCCAGCAGCGCGACGCCGCGGCGGATGGTCGACTCGTCGGGCTCCGGGGTGACCTCGGCGAACACCTGCACGTGGTTGGTGCGCAACTTGGAGCGCAGCGTGTCGATCACGCCGCGCTCCTCGGTCAGGGCATCGGTCACCACAACGACGGTTTCGCAGTCCAGCTCGCGCAGGTTGTCCAACGCGCCTTCGTTGAAGTAGGTGTTGGACGGGACGCGGAACCACTGCGGCGGGGTGCGGCGGCGCGAGACGGTCTTGATGTTGAGCAGTTGCCGGTAGTTGACGTTCTCGGTGGTGCTCGACCCGCCCCAGGTGCCGCAGCCCAACGAGAACGTGGGCGTCAGGTTGTTGTAGACGCCTCCGAGCGCCCCGACCGACGTAGGCGCGTTGACCAGGATGCGGCCGGTGCGAACCGCCAAACCGTATGCCTCGATCACCTTTTCGTCGTTGGCGTAGACCGCCGAGGTATGACCCAGACCGCCGTGCTCGGTCACCAGCACGGCGACGTCGATGGCGTGCGCGACGCTGCGCGCACGCACCACCCCGAGTACGGGCATCAGCTTTTCCTGCACCAACGGGTGCGCGGCGAGTTCGTCCAGGTCGGACGGCAGTGCCGCCAGCAGCACCTTCACCGTCGGCGACACGCTGAACCCGGCCCGTGCGGCCAGTTCCGACGCCTTCTGCCCGACCGCCGCCAGCGAGATCTTGTCGCCGCAGCCGAACGCGAACTCGGCCACCGCCTTGGCCTGCTCGTGGGTGAGCAGCTGGGCGCCCATCCGCTCGAACTCGGCGATCACCTCGTCGTAGATCTCGTCGTCGATGACACAGGTCTGCTCGGCCGGGCAAATGACCGAGGAGTCAAAGGTTTTCGAGATGAGGATGTCGACGACGGCGCCCTTGAGGTCCGCCGTCTTGTGAATGTAGATGGGCGCATTGCCGGGCCCGACGGACAGGCCCGGCTTTCCGGCCGCATTCGCCAGCGCGACGATCTTCGGGCCACCGGTCACCCAGATGAAATCGACCTGCGGGTGTTTGAACAGGTAGTGCGTCACCTCGTGGGCGGCGTCGGGAATGACCTGCAGCGCCCCCGGCGGCATCCCCGCCGCCTCGGCCGCCGTGCGCAGGACAGCGAGGCTGCGTTCACACGAACGCACCGCATACGGTGACGGCCGGAACAGGATGGCGTTGCGGGTCTTGGCGGCCACGATCGCCTTGAACAGCACCGTCGAGGTCGGGTTGGTCACCGGGGTGATGGCCAGCACCACCCCGATGGGCTCGGCCACGTAGGCGATGTTGTGCTCGACATCCTCGTCGATGACCCCCACCGATTTCTTGTCGCGCAGGTAGTCGTGCAGGAATTCGGTGGCCACGTAGTTCTTGACCACTTTGTCCTCGAAGACGCCGAATCCGGTCTCCTCGATCGCCACACCGGCCAGTTCCCCCGCCGCGCGGACTCCGGCGCGCACCATCGCTTCGACGATCGCATCGACCTGCTGCTGGTCGAGCGTGCGGAATTCCCGGGCGGCCTGCGCCGCCGCGTCGACGATGGCGTCGACCTCGCGTCTGCGCTGCTCGTCGACCGCGGGTGCGTCGACGGGGGCGGGTTTTTCGGTGTGCGTAGTGGTCATGGTCGGATCCTCGACTCGGGGAAGGGCACGGTGGGTCTCCCGAATGACCCGATGCTAGGGCTCTGCGGTGCGGCGTACGAGGGTCGGAAGGCCCCAGCTTGTTGTACGTTGACGCGGTGTCAGTAGAGCCGGACAACGACGACGTCGAGTCGTTGGGGCTGCTCGATCACCTCGACGGCCGGGCGCGTCAGGAGCGTGCCGAGCTCATTGCCTGGCTGCTGGATCGTGGGTTCGACGTCGACCAGATCCGCGACGCGTTCATTCCGATGCTGTTGCCGGCCAATCGCGCGATCGGCGACGACGGAACCACGGTGTCGGCCCGCGAGATTTCGGAGTCCAGTGGCGTCAGCCTCGAACTGCTGCAACGGCTGCACCGCGCGGCGGGGCTGGTTCGGGTCTACGACCCCGATTCGCCGCTGCGGTCCCGCGCCGACGCGGAGGCGGTGCTCAACGCCGCGCGCCTGGTCGACCTGGGCCTGGATCCGGCACGGGTCGGATTGATCGTGAGACTGCTGGTCGAGGGCCTCACCGGCCCGGCGGTGGCGCTGCGCCGGGCCGCCCTGCGGGCTTCGCTGAGCCCGGGCGCCACCGAGCTCGACCTGGCGAAGGCCTTCGAACACCTGGCGCAACAGGCCGAGCCGCTGCTTGGCCCGATGGTCGACGACTTGTTGCGGCTGGTGCTACGACATTCGTTCGAGACCGAGGCGATCAACGTGGCCGAGCGCGCCGCCGGCGCCTTGCCGGGTGCGCGGGACGTGGCGGTTGCTTTCGCCGATCTCGTCGGATTCACCCGGCTGGGGGAGCAGCTGCCGCCCGATGACCTGGGACTGATCGCCTTTCGGCTCAGCGATCTGGCTCACGATGTCACCGCGAGTCCGGTGCAGTTCGTCAAGACGATCGGCGACGCGGTGATGCTGGTGTGCGCCGAACCGCCGCAACTGCTGACCACGGTGCTGGACCTGGTCGAGGCGGCGGCCGCCGAGAAAATCCTGCGGCTGCGGGTGGGATTCGCGTTCGGACGCGCCATCAGCCGTTCCGGAGACTGGTACGGCAGCCCGGTCAACCTGGCCAGCCGGATCACCCACGCGGCGCCTTCGGGCGCGGTGTGGCTGGACGAGGCCGCACGCGAGGTGATGGGCGACGCGCCGGGCCTCGACTGGTCGTTCGTCGGCGCACGCCATCTCAGGGGGATTCACGGCGAGGTTCGGCTGTATGCCGTGCGGCGGGCCATATCGCAGTGATCGCCGTTTCAGCAGTCGAGATCGGTGCCGGCGCTGAGCTGTTCCCAGGTGGCGATCTCGTTGGCACGGGTGTCGGCGATGTAGCGGTAGGCCATCAGCGCGTCGGGTCCGAGCAGCAAGAACCCTGGCGGCGTGGGTGATTCGACGGCCGTGATGATGGCCGCCGCGGCCTTGGCGGGGTCGCCCTGTTGGTTGCCGTGCATGGTGTCGTTTTCGATGCGGCGCTGCCCGGCGGTGGCGGCATAGTCGTCGATGACCGTGGCCGACTGGGTCAGCGAGCGGCCGGCGAAGTCGGTGCGAAATGCCCCGGGTTCGACGACGATGACCGAAATGCCAAGGGGCGCAAGCTCACCGCGCAGCGCCCCGCTCATGCCCTCGAGGGCGGCCTTCGCCGCGGAGTAGTAGCCGGAGGCCACCGGGGTCAGCTGAACGGTGATCGAGGAGATGTTCACGATCGAGCCGGAGCGGGCGGCCCGCATGCCGGGTAGTACGGCCCTGATCATCGCGACGCTGCCGAAGAAATGCGTCTCGAACAGGGCGCGGATGTCGGCGTCGTCGCCCTCTTCGACCGCGGATCGGTATCCGTAGCCGGCGTTGTTGACCAGCACGTCGACACCGCCGAACTGGTTTTCGGCCGCGCGCACCGCGGAGCTGACCTGGTCGGGTTTGGTGACGTCGAGAGCCACCGCGAGCACCCGGTCGGGCGTCGCGTCGGCCAGCTCGGCAACCGTGGTGACGTCGCGTGCGGTGACGACGACGTTGTGGCCGGCGTCGATGACGGCTTCGGCGAGCGCGCGCCCGAGCCCGCTCGAGCAGCCGGTGATAAGCCATGTGGACATTGAGAATGTCTCCTTTCGGTCGAGACAACCTTGGCACAACGCGGTAGGCCGCCGGCGGCGTCGGCAGGTGATCCGCCGAGCGTGAGGCTGCTGCGAGATTTCGTGCGAAATCTCGCAGCAGCTACACGCTCGGCGCTGGCCCGCTTCGCGCTGTGGTCGACAAGCAGCCGCGGCCCTGCCCGGTCGGCCAGGTCGGCATGAGTGGTGCCGATGGTCGACCGGGTGCCGAGCACCGTGCTCGGCAAAGGTCGACTACCGCGCGCTGAAGCCACTGGCGCTAGAACTCTTGGGACCAAACCCGACCCCGACCGCGGTCAAACCAATCTCGGCGGATAGGGGTGTTTTCGAGGTTGCCTGGCCGGCGACGCTCTACGCTGTCGTCGTGAGGCGGTTGTCCGCTCTGGACGCGGCGTTCTGGTTCGCCGAGACCCATACCTGCCCAATGCACATCGGCGGTCTGGCGATCTGTGATCCCTCCGAGGCGCCCGATTTCAGTTTTGATGTGGTCAAAGACCTCATGGCTGCCCGACTTGCGGAGCTGCCGTTGCTGCGGTGCCGGGTCGCCGGCGCGCCCCTTGGCCTGGACCGGCCGTGGTGGGTCGAGGACACCAAGCTCGACATCGACTATCACATCCGGCGTGTGGCGGTGCCCTCACCGGGCGGACGCCGCGAGCTGGAGGAGCTTGTCGGCCGCCTGATGTCCTATCCGCTGGAGCGCAGCAGACCCCTGTGGGAGATGTGGTTCATCGAGGGTCTCGAGGGCTGTCGTGCCGCGACCCTGACCAAAATCCGCCAACCAGATCGCGTCGATGACGATGAGCCTGGCCACCAACGTCGCCGATGTCGCCGAGCGGCTGAACACCATCTACCGAAATTCCCGGGGCGCCAAGGAGATGGCCAAAGCGCTTACGGCCCATCAGATCATGGCCTGACCGATACCACACCGCCGGGTCTGCTGGCCCTGGCCGTCCGGGCCTACACCGCCAGCCATATCGGCGGCCGCGTCGCCCCGATAAACCTCGTCGTCTCCAACGTTCCCGGCCCCGACTTCCCGATCTATCTGGCCGGCGCGGTGGTGGAAAGCCTGATACCCATCGGCCCCCTGACCATGGAGGTGGGCCTGAACGTCACCTGCTTCAGCTACCGCGGGTCCATCGATTTCGGTTTCGTCACCACCCCGGAGGTCGCCGACGATATCGACGACCTCGCCGATGCGATCGAGCCCGCGCTGACGCAACTGGAGGAAGCCGCCGGGCTCGTTGCCTGACGGGGCACCAACGAAAGGAATTCACAGTGCGGACCCTGGAAGGCGTGCTGGCCGGGCATCGGTTCTTCAGCGGGATGGACCCTCGTTATCTGCAGTTGGCGGTCGGGTGTGCGGCGAATGTGCGCTTCGATGCCGGCGAGCTGATCTGCCGCGAAGGTGAGCACGCGGATCACTTCTACCTGATTCGCGCCGGCAAGATCGCGCTCGAAACGTCTTCTCCCGGCCACGGCAGCCTGGTCGTGCAGACACTCGGCGACGGCGACATCCTCGGATGGTCGTGGCTGGTGCCGCCCTACCACTGGCGCTTCGATGCGCGCGCCGCCGGGATGACACGGGCGATCGTCTTCGACGGCAAGTGCCTGCGCGAGAAATGCGAAGAGGACCACGAACTCGGCTACGAACTGCAAAAGCGTGTCATTGCCGTACTCGGAGAGTATCTCGACGCCACCAGGTTTCGGCTGTTGGACATCTACCGGGACGCCATCGACTGAGGCGCCGCGTCTTAGCCGTCGAATGCCGGGCCGCCGAAGCGCTCCCGGGTGACGAACTCGGCCACCGGCCGGCGGCGCAGCTTCGTCAGCTGGCGGGTGGGCCTACCGAGCGGCACGATCGCGGCGACCGCGTGATTGGCGGGAATGCCCAGCAATGCGCGGACCTGCTCCTCCCCGGCGATCGCCATGGTGGTGATGGTGCCGCCGTAGCCCTCGTTTCGAGCGGCCAGCAGGATGTTCCACACCAACGGATACACCGAGGCGCCGGCGGCGATGCCGACCCGGTCCAGGTCCCGATCCAGCGCCGCGACCACCTCCAGGTCAACGGAAACCACCAGTACCACCGGCGCTTTCGTAACCGAAGCAACGAATGCGTCCGGAACTTCTGTGCTGTCGACAACCTCCTGCGGCACCCCGCTGGGATGAATGGAGTTCCAAGGATTTTCACCGGCCGTCAACTGCGCGAGGTAGCGGCGAGCGGCCGGGATGCCCAACTCGGCCAGGCGACGACGGACGTCGGCGTCGCGCACCACGGTGATATGGGCGCCTTGGCGGTTGCCGCCGCTGGGGGCGAACCGGGCGTTGTCGAAGACGCGCGACAACACCTCGTCGGGCAGCGGATCGTCGGTGAACTTGCGCGCCGCGAACGTCGTTCGCATGACGTCGTACAGCTCCATGGTCACAGCTCCGCAGGGGCGTGTCGTTCCAGCCGAAAGGTGCGCTGGAAGCCGGTGGGCTGGGTCGTCAGGGTCACTTCCACCGCGCCGCCGGGGACGACGACGTAGCGTTCCTCGACATCGGGCCCGTCATTGCACCGGCCGACGGGTTGCCGCCCCAGGTCGTGGCGGTCATACAGGGCCGGGTCGAAGGGGAAGTAGACGGGATCGTAGGGAGTCACGTCCCCGTCGGGACGGCCGTCGACCAGGCGGCTGCACTCCACGAACCGGAAATGTCCGATGTTGTGGGCCGCCCGATAGTTTCGCCTGATGATCAGCGGCGACTGCCCGTCGGCGGGAAGCGAGGCGTCCTTGGGCACGATCGGGTCGAACACCACGTCGGCGCCGGCGCACGCCTCGCGGAAGACACCGAAATGCCGCGAAAAGTGTTCGGATAACTGGAAATTCGCTCTCGCGTCGAGAAAGACCGCCAGCCCGATGGCCGTCGCGGCAAACGGGTGCGGCGAGCGTTTCACCCGTTTCTCCCCGAAGGTGGCGCGCAGCATCCGAGAAATCAGCGGAAAGCTGCCGGCCCCGCCCACCAGGTAGATGCCTGCCACCTCGGACCAGGCGACGCCGCTTCCGGTGGCCGCCGGGTCGCGCAGCACGCGCGAGAGCACGTCCATGGTTTTGTCGACGAGCGGCGCGCAGGCCGCGTACACCTCGTCGATGCCGCAGGCGAACGGCGGCCGGTCGATTCCGTCGACCACCGTCAGGTCCACCAGCAAGCGGCGGGTCTGCGGCCCGATGGCTTCCTTGCGTGCGGCGCATTCCTCCCTCAGCAGATCGGATGCTTCGGCAGCTCTCGGCAGCGTCGCGCCGGACACGACGAGCTGCAGTATCGCCTGGTCGAAATCGTCGCCACCCAGACGCTGGATGCCCTCGCTGACGACGACTTCGTTCACAGGGCCCGTCATCTTCAGCAGCGAGGCGTCGAAGGTGCCGCCGCCGAGGTCGTAGATCAGGACGTATTCGCGTTTGGCGGTAATGGTGGAGCGGTATCGGTGGGCATACTCGAGGCTGGCCGCAGACGGTTCGTTCAGCATGGCGACGACGTGAAAGCCCGCCGCGAGAAAGGCGTCCAGCGTCATAAAGCGTTGCGCGCTGGACGCATTGGCCGGCACACTGATTGCGGCCTCAAGGGGTTCGGCGGGCTCGAGTCCGGCGTTGGAGCGATGCCGAAGATCGTCTTTGAACCGCGCCAGGTAGCCGGTCAGCAACTCGGCCAGCGGGTAATCGCGGCCGGCCAGCTTCACCTCGGTGTGCGGTCCGGCGTCGTTGAGCAGACGTTTGAACGAGCGCAGCACCGACCATCCCGGCTCGCGGCGCACGGCGGCGGCGTCCAGCCCGAACCGGATCTCCCCGGCTGCGTTCGCCGCGATCAGCGACGGCCAAGCCTCCACCCCGTCGAAGGAGACGACGGGGTAGTTGCCCCTGTCGACGACCGCGGCGACGGTGTGCGTGGTGCCGAAGTCGATACCGACTCTCATCGCGCCCAATTTTAGGCCCGATGCCGGGCAGTGCGGCACTACCCGCGGTCGCCGGCGTGCCGTCGGTGGCGGCACCGGGTTGCGTTTCGGTGACTTTGGCCTCTACACCACGGCGCCCGGCGAGGCGACGATGACCACACCGCAATTGCATCGGGTGGGCGGACACGAGGAGGCATGGTGATCGAGCGCCTAGAGGGCTTTCCCGACAACGTCGCCGCGTTCGCCTTCCGTGGGCATGTCACGAAAACCGACTACGACGACGTACTGGTGCCCGACTTCGAGGACAGGTTGGCCCGCCATCGGAAGGTGCGGATTTATTGTGAAATACCTTCTGATTTCCAGAGATTCGATCCCGGCGCGGTCTGGGAGGATTCGAAGTTCGGTTTCGGTCATTTCTTCGACTGGGAACGCGCCGCCTTGGTCACCGACGTGGAATGGATGGCGCATGTGGCGAAATTCAGCCAGTTCTTCGGCTTTCTGTGGCCCGGCGAGTACCGCGCATTCTCGAACGCCGATGTCGACGAAGCGCGCAAATGGATCGCCGAACCGCACGAGTGACTGCGGTTCGCCCGATTTTGTCCGCCGCACTCGCGGCCGCAGCGCTCGCCGCAACGCCGCCCGCGAACGCGGACAACAAGCGGCTCAACGACGGTGTCGTCGCGAACGTCTACACCGTGCAGCACAACGCCGGGTGCACCAACGATGTGCGGATCAACCTGCAGCTGCAACTCGCAGCGCAATGGCACACCGTCGACGTGCTCAACAATCGCACCCTCGACGGTGACCTCGGCTCTGACGGCTCGACCGTGCAGGACCGCGCGACCGCCGCGGGCTATCGCGGCAGCGTCGCCGAGACGGTGGCTATCAACCCGGCCCTGGCGATCAGCGGCATCGAGGTGATCAACCAGTGGTACTACAACCCCGCATACCTGGCGATCATGCAGAACTGCGCCTATACGCAGATGGGCGTGTGGTCGGAGAACAGCCTGGACCGCAGCGTGGTCGTCGCCGTGTACGGCGCACCGGCCGACCACTCGGCGCCAAGGGGATCAGCCTGACGATGGCCGCCGTCGGGTCGGTCGTCGTGATGTCCACCGGCGCACCCGCGGCCCATGCCGACGCGGTGGCCTACCTGGTCAATGTGACTGTGCGCCCGGGCTACAACTTTCCCGACGCCGCGACCGCGCTGGCATACGGGAACGGCATCTGTGAGAAGGTGCGGGCCGGCGAGCGCTACCCACAGATCATCGCCGAGGTCAAAAGCGACTTTGACACCTCCGACGAGTATCAGGCCTCCTATCTGATCAGCCAGGCGGTCGGCGAACTGTGCCCGGCCCAGATCTGGCAGTTGCGGCAAACGGCCGCCGGATACGTTCCACCGGCAGGTTGGTGAGCATGTCCGGTGCTCCATCCGCAGAGGACCTTCGTCTACACACTTCTGACAAACGACTCTTCCTCGAGCGCGTGGTTGCGACCATAGTCCCTTCAAGGACGCAGCAACACACTCGAGCGCACTAGAGCGCAACAGGAAAGGGAAGCCGCGCTGATGGTTTCATCGGACACCGTCACCAAGCCGCTGCGTTCCGTCGGCGAATTCTTCGCCATGTCGCTGGACACCTTCGTGGCGATGTTCAAACTGCCCTTCCCGTGGCGGGAGTTTCTGCTGCAAAGCTGGTTCGTGGCACGGGTTTCCATCGTTCCGACACTGTTGCTGGCGATTCCGTTCACCGTACTGGTGGTATTCACCCTCAACATCTTGTTGGTGGAGTTCGGCGCCGCCGATTTCTCCGGCACCGGCGCAGCCACCGCCTCGGTCACCCAGATCGGGCCGGTGGTGACGGTGCTCGTCGTCGCCGGCACCGGAGCCACCGCGATGTGCGCCGATCTGGGCGCCCGGACCATTCACGAGGAACTCGACGCATTGCGGGTGATGGGCGTCGACCCGATTCGCCGGCTGGCCGCGCCGCGCGTATTGGCGGCCACCGTGGTCGCCGTGTCGTTGGTGTCGCTGGTGACCCTGGTGGGCCTCGCCGGCTCGTTCGTGTTCTCGGTGTTCGTCCAACACGTCACGCCGGGAGCTTTCGCCGCGGGCCTGACACTGATCACCCACCTTCCCGAACTGATTCTGGGACTGGTCAAGGGCGCGCTGTTCGGCATGGCCGCCGCCCTGATCGCCTGCTACAAAGGCATATCGGTGGGCGGCGGCCCGCAGGGTGTCGGCAACGCCGTCAACGAGACGGTCGTCTACTCCTTCATCGCGTTGTTCGTGATCAACATCGTCGCGACGGCCGTCTTCTACGTAGGCCCGCAATGAGCGCCAACCCGCCCGTCGAGCGGCTCTCCTGGATCGGCCACCGGGCGAACGGCTTGGCGGCCGGCTGGAATCGCGTCGGCTCCCAGGTGGCCTTCTACGGCCGGACCATCGCCGAAATGCGAACGGCGTTCGGCCATTACGGCCGCGAGATCATCCGACTGATCGCCCAGATGAGCCTGGGCACCGGTGCGCTGGCGGTGATCGGCGGCACGGTGGTCATCGTCGGCTTCCTGACCTTGTCCACCGGCGCCGTCATCGCCGTGCAGGGCTACAACCAGCTGTCCGGCATCGGGGTGGAGGCCATGACCGGCTTCATCTCCGCCTACGTCAACGTGCGCATCATCTCACCGGCGGTCGCCGGTGTCGGTTTGGCGGCCACCATCGGCGCCGGCGCCACCGCGCAGCTGGGAGCCATGCGCATCGCCGACGAAATCGACGCGCTCGAGGTGATGGCCGTCCGGTCGGTGGCCTACCTGGTCTCCACCCGGGTGGTGGCCGGTGTGGTCGTGGTCATCCCGCTGTATTGCATCGCGGTGGTATGTGCTTTCCAGGCCGCCCGGTTCGGTACGACCGGGGTCTACGGTCAGTCCACCGGCGTCTACGACCACTACTTCCGCACCTTTCTCAATTCGACGGATCTGCTCTGGTCGTTTCTCACCGTGATCGCCGCGGCCATCGCCATCATGCTGGTGCACACCTATTACGGCTATACCGCCAAGGGCGGGCCCGCCGGAGTGGGCGCGGCGGTCGGCCACTCGGTGCGCACCTCGCTGATCGTGTTGACGCTGATCGTGCTGGCGATCTCGCTATCGGTGCACGGCCAGTCCGGCCATTTCAATCTGTCGGGATAGCCGGGTAGCCAGGGGAGCCGCGACCATGTCGGAATCACGTTCGCAGCGAACGCATCCCGGGCGGTGGACGCTCGTGCTGGTGATTGCCATCATCGGCATCGTCGCGCTGACCGCCGCGCTGTTCTCCGGGTCGTTCAAGTCATCGGTCGCGGTGACGGTGCTGTCCGACCGGGCCGGCCTGGTGATGGATCGCGGCGGCAAGGTCAAGCTGCGGGGAGTGCAGGTGGGCCGGGTCAGCGAGATCACCGCCGGGAAAGACTACGTGACCTTGACGTTGGCCATCCAGCCGGAGCAGATCAGATACATCCCGGCCAACGTGGGGGCCCGGATCCGGGCCACCACCTTGTTCAGCGCCAAATACGTCGACCTGGTGTACCCGCGTTACCCGAGCCCGCAGCGTCTGGCCGCCGGGACGGTGCTTCGGGCCGAGAATGTCGGCACCGAGGTCAACACGATGTTCGCCAACCTGGTCAAGGTGCTCAGCCAGATCGACCCGGCGAAGCTGCAGGGAGTGCTGTCCGCGCTGGCCGAAGGTCTGCGCGGGCACGGTGCGACGGTCGGTCAGAGCATCACCGACGCCAACCAGGTGCTGCTCGCGATCAATCCGCGCGCCGAGACGGTCCGGGCGGACACGCAGGCGGTGACCCGTCTCAGCGACACCTATGGTGCTGCGGCACAAGACATCCTGAAGGTCCTCGACGCGGCCACCGTCACCAGCGCCACCATTGCCGCGGAGGCGCCGGCGCTGGATTCGCTGCTCGCGGAGATGATCGGCCTGTCGCGCAGCGGTATTGCGCTGCTGGGTGCGAACAAGGACAGGCTGATCACCGCCGTGAACCTGCTCGACCCGACGACCAGCCTGCTGACGAAGTACCACGGGGTCCTGACGTGCATGCTGGTCGGCGCCAAGATCGCCCTCGACACCGGCTATCTGGATGCCACCGGCGGCGCCAATGGCTATTCACTGATCATCGACAGCACTCCGTTGTTCGGCGCCGACCAATACCGTTTTCCGCAGAACCTGCCGATCGTCGGCGCCAAAGGTGGACCCGGCGGTAAGCCGGGCTGCGGATCGCTGCCCGACGTCGCCGCCAACTGGCCGCTGCGCCAACTGATTACCAACACCGGCTGGGGAACGGGGCTCGATATCCGGCCCAACCCCGGAATCGCTTTCCCGGGATACGCCGACTACCTCCCGGTCACCCGGGGACAGCCCGAACCGCCCAGCGTACGCTATCCGGGCGGGCCGGCCCCCGGGCCCATCCCGTACCCGGGTGCGCCGCCCTACGGCGCGCCGCTGTACGCACCGGACGGCACCCCGCTGTACCCGGGCCTGCCACCGGCGCCGCCGCCCGGCGCCCCGCGCGAACCAGGGCCCCCGCCACCGGGATCCGAGCCGTTCGTCGTCCCGGCGCCAGCACAGCTGCAGCCGACACCGGCCCCGGCGCTCCCGCGAGAAGCGACACCGTCGCCGTGACTCCGGAGGAGAAGCCAACGCGATGAGAGAAAACCTGGGCGGCGCCATCTGGCGGCTGGCGATCTTCATGGTCGTGTGCACGCTGGGGCTGATCGCGATGTTGGCGATCTTCGCCGACCTGCGCTTCGGGGACGAAAAGCCGTACCGGGCGCACTTCAGCAACGTGTCGGGACTGGAGAGCGGCAACTTCGTGCGCATCGCTGGCGTGGAAGTCGGCCAGGTCAAACGCATCTCGATCCAGGACGACGGAACCGCGATCGTCGAGTTCGGCACAGATGACTCCGTGGTCCTGACCGAGGGCGCCAAAGCGGTGATCCGCTACCAGAACCTGATCGGCGGCCGCTATCTGGCGCTCGAGGAAGGGAGCGGCGGCAGCAGACAACTGCGGCCCGGTGACATCATTCCGCTGGCGCAGACATCGCCGGCGTTGGACTTGGACGCGCTGATCGGCGGCTTCCGGCCATTGTTCCACGCGCTGGATCCCGATCAGATCAACGCCTTGTCGACCGAGCTGATCAAGGCATTCCAGGGTGAGGGCGCGACGATCAGTTCGTTCCTGGCGCGAACGGCGGCGCTGACCAACACGCTGGCGGACCGCGGTGAGCTGATCGGGCAGGTCATCGTCAACCTGAACACCGTGCTGGGCTCACTGGGCGACCAAGGTTCCCAATTCGCCAAGGCGGTCGATTCAATGTCGCAGTTGCTGGCCACCCTGGCCGACAACAAGCAGCAGATCAGCACCGGTATCGGCTATGCCAATGCGGCTGCCGGATCGATCGCCGATCTGCTGGCGCAAGGCCGCGCGCCGCTGGCCGACATCATTCACCAGTCGGAGCGGATAGCGGAGGTCATACTTGCCGACCGCGACTATTTCGACGATCTGCTCAACACGCTGCCGGACGCCTACCAGATGTTGAATCGGCAAGGCCTCTACGGCGACTTCTTCAGCTTCTACATGTGCGACCTGCTCTTGAAGCTGAACGGCAAAGGCGGCCAACCGATTTACGTGAAGGTGATCGGCCAGCCCTCGGGAAGGTGCACGCCGCGATGAAATCGTTCTCCGAACGCAATCCGCTGGTCGTCGGCGTGGTCGGCCTGGTGGTGGTGGCCGCGGCGGTGCTGGCCACGCTGACCTATGACAGGTTGCCGTTCGTCAAGGCCGGCAGGGACTATTCGGCCTACTTCGCCGAGGCCGGCGGCCTGCAGACCGGCACCACGGTGCAGGTTTCGGGCCTCAAGGCGGGCAAGGTCAACAGCATCGCGCTGGACGGACCCAAGGTGCTGGTCCGCTTCGAGGTCGACAAACATATCCGGCTCGGCGGCCGCACCGAGGCCGCAATCAAGACGAAAAGCGTGCTGGGCGCCAGGATCCTGGAAATCACACCCCGCGGCGAGGGTAGGCTGAACGGGCCGATTCCGCTCGAACGCACGACGTCGCCTTACCAGCTGCCCGACGCTCTCGGCGATCTCGGCGCCACCATCAGCGGGCTGGACACCGACAAGCTGTCGGAATCATTGGCCGTGCTGGCCGACACCTTCTCCGGTACCGCACCCGACCTGAGAATTGCGCTGGCCGGTGTGGCGCGGTTCTCCCAGACGCTCAACGAGCGCGACGCTCAACTGCGAAATCTGTTGGCCAACGCCAACAAAGCCACGACGGTGTTGTCGGAGCGCAGCGAGCAGATCGCCCGGCTGGTCGCCGACAGCAACGCCATGCTTGCCCAGCTGGAAAGCCAGAGCCGCGCGCTGGATGCGATCTCCGGCAACATCTCGGCGATCAGCCGGCAAATCAAGGGCTTTATCGCCGATCACCGGCAGACCCTCGGCCCGATCCTGGACAAGCTCGACCGGGTTCTGACCATCGTCGACAACCGCAAACAGCGAATCCAGCTGGCAATCAAGAAGTTCAACGACTACGCGCTGTCACTGGGTGAGTCGATGTCCACCGGCCCGTGGTTCAACTTCTACATCACCAACCTGATTCCCGGTCAGTTCATCCAGCCGTTCGTCGACGCCGCGTTCTCCGATCTCGGTCTGGATCCCAATGTGCTGCTGCCGTCGCAGCTCACCGATCCGCAGCTCGGTCAGCCGGGCACACCCGCGCTGCCGGTACCGTTCCCGCGCACCGGGCAGGGTGGCGAGCCGCGGCTGAACCTTCCGGACGCGATCACCGGCAATCCCGGCGATCCCCGCTATCCCTACCGCGAGCCGCCGCCGGGGCCGCCACCGGG
>NZ_MWQA01000001.1:5035269-5348212 GCF_002086915.1 Mycobacterium persicum
CCGCCGGGACCGCCGGCGCTGGCCCCCGGCGAGACGGCGCCGCCGCCGCCGCCGACGCGGCCGCCGGTGTACGTTCCCGCGCCCGGCGAACCTCCCCGGCCCGCGAGACCCGGTCAGCAAGCGGGCCAATGATGAACCGCGCCGTGAACCGCCGCAATGCCCGCATCGGCGTGGCCGCTCTGCTCGTGCTCACTTTCGTCGCCGGGGTGGTGGTGGCATGGCAGGCCGCCGCCGCGACCCGCAAAACAACGGTGGTCGGCTACTTCAAGAACAGCAACGGCATTTTCGTCGGCGACGAAGTGCGCATCCTCGGGGTGCCCGTCGGCGCGATCGACAAGATCGAGCCGCAACCCGAGCGGGTCAAGATCACCTTCTCCTACGACGCCAAATACCAAGTGCCCGCCGATGCCAAGGCGGTGATCCTGTCCCCGTCGCTGGTCACCGCGCGTGTTATCCAGCTGACACCGGCCTATACCGGCGGGCCGCAGCTGCCCGACCACGCGGTGATCCCGATGGAGCGCACCGCGGTCCCGGTGGAGTGGGACGACCTACGTCAGGACCTGGCGAAGCTCACCCAGATGCTGCAACCGAGCCAACCCGGCGGGGTGAGCGCGATGGGAGCGTTGCTGAACACCGCCGCCGACAACCTGCGGGGCCAGGGAGCGACCATCAGAGAGACCATTGTCAAACTGTCCCAGGCGGTTTCGGCGCTCGGCGACCACAGCAACGATATCTTCAGCACGGTGAGGAACCTGTCGATTCTGGTGTCGGCGCTACAAAGCAGCACCGACCTGATGCGTCAGCTGAACCAGAACCTGGCCACCGTGACCGGGCTGCTGACCAACGACCCCGATGAGGTTGCCAACGCGGTCGCGGCGCTGGCCGACATCGTCGGCGACGTCCGCGGCTTCGTGGCCGAAAACCGGGAGGCGCTGGGCGAAACGTCGGACAAGCTGGCGTCGGTGTCCACGGCGCTGAACGACAGCCTCGACGACATCAAGCAGGCGCTGCACATCGCCCCGACCGAGTTGCAGAACTTCATGAACATCTACCAGCCGGCGCAGGGCACCCTCAGCGGAGCGCCGGCGTTGAACAACTTCGCGAACCCGATTGCCTTCTTGTGCGGGGCGATCCAAGCGGCGTCGCGGCTGGGTTATGAGCAGTCGGCGAAGCTGTGCGTCCAATATCTGGCGCCGATCATCAAGAATCGGCAATACAACTTCCCCCCGTTGGGGGAGAACTTGATCGTCGGTGCGGTGGCGCGGCCCAACGAGGTCACCTACAGCGAGGACTGGATGCGGCCGGACTATGTTCCCCCGCCTTCCAATTCACCTGCAACCGTTGATATTCCATCGTTACCGGCGGAGGTGCATCCGACCGATCCCGCCGCCGGGCTGCGCGGCTTGCTGCTGCCCTTCGAAGGAGGCTCCTGATGGGTGCGGTGTGGCGTCTGGGCGCGGTGTGCGCGCTGGCGGTGCTGGCTGTGACCGGTCTGGCCGGCTGTGGTTGGCGAGGCCTCAACTCGATCCCGTTGCCGGGCACCGCGGGCCGCGGCCCCGGCTCGTTCACCATTCAGGCGCAATTGCCGGACGTGGGCACCCTGGAGCAGAACTCCCGCGTGCAGGTCGGCGACGTCACGGTGGGCAACGTCACCAAGATCGAGCGGCAGGGCTGGCATGCGCTGCTGACCATCCGGCTCGACGGCGACGTCGAGCTGCCGGCCAACGCGACCGCCACCATCGGCCAAACCAGCCTGCTCGGCTCGCTGCACATCGAACTGGCCCCGCCCACCGACGTCGCGCCCCGGGGCAAGTTGACGCAGGGATCCCTGATCCCGCTGTCGTCGGCCGGCAGCTACCCGTCGACCGAGCAGACCCTGGCCGCAGTCTCGCTGCTGCTCAATGGTGGTGGTATCGGCCAGATTCAGGACATCACCGAAGCCTTGAGCGTCGCGCTGGCCGGACGGGCCGCCGACCTACGTAGCCTGATCCAACAGGTGGACCGCTATGTCGGCCTGGTCGGTGACCAGACCGGCGACATCATCGCCGCGGCCGAAAGCCTGAACAACGTGGTCGGCCAGTTGGCGAAGGAACAGCCGGTGGTGGACCGCGCGCTGCGGACCATCCCGGACGCGCTTCGGACGCTGGCGGACGAACGGCAGCAGCTGGTCGATGCGCTCGATCAATTCGCCAAGTTCAGCGCGCTGGCCGCCGACTCCGCCAACCAGACCAAGGACGCTTTGGTCAAGCAGCTGAAAGATCTTGGGCCGGTGGTGGAATCGCTGGCCAATGCCGGTCCGGCCCTGACCCGTTCGCTGAGCTTGCTCACCACCTACCCGTTTCCCAAGGACACGATCAGCAACTGGGCCCGCGGGGACTACGCCAACCTGACGGCCATCATCTACCTGACGCTGAGCCGGCTCGACGCCTCGTTCCTCACCGGCACCCGGTGGGAGGGCAACCTGACCGAGCTGGAGCTGCAGTGGGGCCGCACCATCGGCCAGATGCCAAGTCCCTACACCGCCGGCAATCCGCTTGTCGCTCCGTACCATTGGGATCAGGGGCGTTGACATGCCGCCGTTGTCGAGACGAATCCTCGTCCAACTGGCCATCTTCGTGATCGTCGCGCTCGTCGGCGCGGCGGTGATGATCTTCAACTACATCCAGCTGCCGGCGATGTTCGGTATCGGGCGCTACCGGGTCACCGTGCAGCTGCCGCAAGCCGCCGGCCTGTACCCCAGCGGCAACGTCACCTATCGCGGAACCGAAGTCGGCAGGGTCGAAAGCGTGCGGCTCACCGATACCGGTGTCGCGGCGGTGCTCTCGCTCAAGTCGGGTGTCGACATCCCCGCCGATGTCGACGCCCAGGTGCACAGCCAGTCGGCGGTGGGTGAGCAGTATGTCACGTTGCTGCCGCGCCGGCAGTCCCCACCGCTTAAGGACGGGGATGTCATTCCGGCCGAACGTGTTTCGGTGCCGCCGGATCTGGACACATTGCTGGATACGGTGAACCGGGGCATGGAGTCGATCCCGCGCGACAGCCTGAAGACGACGGTCGACGAGGCCTATACCGCGGTGGGCGGCCTCGGGCCGGATATCGCCCGGCTGGTCACCGGAGCTGGTTCGCTGTCCATCGAAGCGCGCCGGAACCTGGATCCGTTGCTCGCCTTGATCGACCAGTCCAAGCCGGTGCTGGACGCCCAGGCCGACTCGCCGGATGCGGTACAACTGTGGGCCGCGCATCTGGCCGACCTCAGCCGGGGGTTGCAGCGCGACGACACCGCCGTCCGGACCGTGCTGCAACAAGCCGGCCCGGCCGCCGCGGAAGTCCGGCAGTTGTTCGACCGGGTCAACCCGACCCTGCCGGTGCTGCTGTCCAACCTGATCGGCGTCGGTCAGGTGGCGGTCACCTATCACCCCGGCATCGAGCAGTTGCTGGTGCTGCTGCCCCAGGCAGTGGCCACCATCCAGGCGATCGGCGTGCCCAACCGCAACACCAAGCAGGGTTACAAGGGCGTCTTCCTCAGTTTCAACATGCGACTCAACCTGCCGCCGCCGTGCACCACCGGCTACCTGCCGGCCCAGCAGCGCCGCGTGCCGTCCTGGGAGGACTACCCCGACCGCCCCGCCGGGGACCTGTATTGCCGGGTACCGCAGGACTCGCCGAACAACGTTCGCGGCGTTCGCAATACGCCGTGCGTCGGCCAGCCCGGCAAACGCGCGCCGACGGTCGCGATGTGTGAGAGCGACGAAAGCTATGTTCCGCTCAACGACGGCTACAACTGGAAGGGCGACCCGAACGCCACGCTGTCGGGCCAACCCGTTCCGCAGCTGCCCCCCGGCGCACCGCCCGCACCGGGCATCCCGGCGCCGGTCCCGGCACCGTTTCCGATAGCCGCCGCCGAATACGACCCGGCGACCGGTAGCTACCTCGGCCCGGACGGGCAGGTCTACACCCAGTCCGATCTGGCTGCGGCCCGCGGGAAGGAGCGCACATGGCAGTCGATGTTGCTGCCCCCGAATTGAGCGAGTTGGCGCAGGCGCCGCCCAACCGTCGGGCCACCGCTCGGCCGGCGGTGCTGGCCATGCTGGCGGTGGTGCTCGCGTTGGCCGGGCTGGTTGTTTTCCTGGGATTCCGCGTCCATCAGTCGCAGCAGACCGAGCGGCAGACCGAGCAGCAGAGCAGGCTCTTTCTACAGGCCGGTCGCCAGGGGGCGCTGAACCTCACCACCATCGACTTCCACCAGGCCAATGCCGACGTGCAACGCATCCTGGATGGGGCGACGGGCCAGCTCTACGACAACTTCGCCCAGCGATCGCAGCCGTACCTCGACGTCGTGGTGCGGACCCAGTCGAGATCGGTCGGCACGGTGACGGAAGCGGCGCTGGAATCGCAGTCCGGCGACCAGGCGCGGGTGCTGGTTGCCGTGACCGTGAAAACGTCGAGCATCTATGCGGCCCAAGAGGAATCGCGAGCATGGCGGATGCGGCTGTGGGTGCGGCGGGGGGGGGCGCAGGCCAAGGTCTCCAACGTGGAGTTCGTGCCGTGAGCACGCCGCCGCCGGTAACCGCCGAATCCGACACCGCGACCACCACCGACGCCGCCGCTGAAGCCGCCACTGAAGCCACCACCGAAGCTCACCGCCGGACCCGGTGGCCGCGGCTGTTGGCCTACGGTGTGCTGCCGGGCCTGGCGTTGTCGCTCGCGCTGGCGGCCGGTTTCCTGAAGTGGCAATGCCCGTCGGCGCCGGACGGCACCGGCCGCATCGAGGTGATCCAGGCGGCGCGGGCAGCGACGGTCGAGTTGCTGTCCTACCGGCCCGACACGGCCGAGCGCGACCTGGGTGCCGCACGTGACCGGCTGACCGGTCACTTCAAAGACGAATACACGTCGCTCACCCGCGACGTGGTCATCCCCGGCGCCAAGCGGAAACAGATTTCGGCGGTTGTCACCGTACCGGCCGCGGCGGCGGTGTCGGCCCAGCCGAATCACGGGGTGGTGCTGCTGTTCGTCAACCAGACCACGATTGTGGGCACCGAAGCGCCCAGCTACACCGCATCCAGCGTCCGGGTGACGCTGGACAAGGTCGACGGACGCTGGCTGATCTCCGGGTTCGATCCGGTCTGAGGTCAATTCCTGCGAGCACCAAGGGGTTTCGTGGCAGACCCGGGCAGCTCGTTCCATCTTCGTTGCAACTCGCGTTCCGCGGCCGTCGGAATGAGGCCGGCGGGCGCGAACAGCTTCGACGGCACCGGCTCATCCTCGGCCAGCGCCCGGCCCGCTCCACGAATTGTCTTGAGCGCCACGATAACCCCGGTGACAAACACCACCACGACGGCTGTCGCGAAGACGATCGACAGGGCGCCCTGGACAAAGGTGTTTCTGATGACGTCGTCGAGCTGGTCGGCATTGGCCGCCGAACCGAACGCCGTCTTGCCGGCGTTTCTGGCCGCCAGATACTGATAGTGCTGAGTCCAGTAGCCGACCGCCGGGTCGGCGGAAAACACCTTCTGCCACGACGCCGTCAGCGTGACGGCCAGATCCCACAGCAACGGCAGCCCGGGTATCCAGGCCCACTTCAGGTGGCCCTTCTTGATGACCACGACGGTGATCACCGTCAGCGAGATCGCCGCCAGCAACTGGTTGGCAATGCCGTAGAGCGGGAACAGCGTGTTGATGCCACCGAGCGGATCGGTGACGCCGAGCAGCAGGATGCTGCCCCAGGCGGCCACCATTGCCAGGCTGCACGACCAGACGCCCGGGCGCCAGCTGGGATTTCGCAGTTTGCGCAGCGGCCCGCCAAGGTTGCTCAGCGCGTCGGAGACCAGAAAACGCGCGGCGCGGGTGCCGGCGTCGAGGGTGGTCAGGATGAACAGCGCCTCGAACATGATCGCGAAGTGGTACCAGAAGGCCTTGAGTTCCATGCCGCCGAACACCCGGTGCAACATGTCGGACATGCCGAAGGCCAACGTCGGCGCCCCGCCGGTGCGGGAGACGATCGAGCGTTCGCCCACGCTGGCGGCGGCCTGACTGAGTTGGTCCGCGGTGGCCGGGTTCCCCCGCAAGCCCAGCCCGTTGACGTACTGGGCGGCGGTGGCCGCGGTGCCGCCGGTCTGGGCCGCCGGGGCGTTGAGCGCGAAGTACAGATGCTGGTCCAGGATCGACGCGGTGAGCAGCGCGATCACCGCGACGAACGACTCGGTGATCATGCCGCCGTAGCCGATCAGGCGCATCTGGCCTTCCTTCTCCAGCATTTTCGGCGTCGTTCCCGACGAGATCAGCGCGTGGAATCCCGATAGTGCGCCGCAAGCGATGGTGACGAACAAGAAGGGGAACAGCGACCCCGCGAACACCGGCCCGTTGCCGGCGCCGGCGAACCGTGACACGGCCGGAGCCATCATGACCGGCCGGACCACCAACACCCCGATGGCGAGCAGTGCGATGGTGCCCACCTTCATGAACGTCGACAGGTAATCGCGTGGCGCCAGCAGCAACCACACCGGCAACACCGACGCCGCGAAGCCGTAGCCGATCAGCAGCCACGACAGCGTTACCGGCGATAGGCTGAACCAGTCTGCGCCCCAGGATGTTTGGGCGACCCAATCGCCGGACACGACGGCGAGCAGCAGGAGCGCCACCCCGATCATCGACACTTCCGCCACCCGCCCCGGCCGCAGGAACCGCAGGTAGCAGCCCATGAACAGGGCGATGGGGATGGTCATGGCGATCGAGAACACACCCCACGGGCTTTGCGCCAGAGCGCGCACCACCACCAGCGCCAGCACGGCGATGACCATGACGATGATGGCCGGAACCCCGATCAGGGCGGCTACACCGGCGGTCGGGCCGAGTTCGTCGCGAACCATCTGCCCGAGGGAACGGCCGCGGCGCCGAGTGGAGATCCATAACACCAGATAGTCGTGCACGCAGCCGGCGAATACCGCGCCGAGCACGATCCACAGCGTGCTCGGTAAGTAGCCCATCTGGGCGGCCAGCACCGGACCGACCAGCGGCCCGGCCCCGGCGATGGCGGCGAAATGGTGGCCGAACAGCACCCGCCGATCGGTCGGCACGTAATCCATACCGTCGTCGAGGAATTCGGCCGGGGTGGCATGATCGTCGCGGGGGCGGACGATCTTCGCCTCGATCAACCGGGCATAGAACCGGAACGCGATGACGTAGGTGCAGCCCGCGGCGACCACCAGCCATACGGCGTTGACCGTTTCGCCGCGGACCAACGCCAGGATCGCCCAGGCGACCGCACCGATCACCGCGACGGCGGCGATGAAGATCTTGTGCTTGAGGGTGATCGGGGAGCGGTCAACGACGGCGACGGGCGGCAGGTCGGCGTCGGTGCGGATGTAGCTGACGTCGCCGGCCACCGGCCCTCCCTCAATGGTGCACGCTCGGGTGTTCCCGGTGATCCTCGCATTACCACGGTGCTGTGCGCAGCCCGGCAACAGGCATACCGCTGGATGATGCCGTTATGGCGATTGCGTGACTACGGCGACAACGACCTGGACCAGGCGATCCAGGTGTGGGACCAAAGCCGCATTGCGGGATCGCCGGAACCGGTTTTCACTGTCGCCGAGGTGATGGCGGCGGCTCGGGCGGGCCAGCCCGCGGTCGTCGTTCGTGGAGCTGTTCCCGTCGCGGCTGGCCGCCGCGGCGCCGGGCGGTCTGGCGGCATCCCTTCGGGAAGTGTTCGCAGAACTCGACGAACTCGACGAACTGGTGCTGTTCATCGACGAGGTCGAGCAGATCGCGGTGCACGCGCCGGTGCCAGCACCGTCGAAACCGGTGTCACCAACGAACTGCTGAAGCTCATCCCGTCGTTCCGTGAGCACGACGGGCGGCTGCTGGTCTGCGCCACCAATTCCGTGCACTCGCTGGACTCGGCGTTCCTGCGGCCCGGACGCTTCGACTACGTCATACCGGTCGGCCCGCCGGATCCGCCGGCGCGCCTGGCGGTATGGAAACGCTATCTGGGCCAAGCCAACTCGGGCATCGACATCGACCGGCTGGTCGCGGCCACCGAGCTGTTCACTCCGGCCGACATCGAGTTCGCCGCCCGCAAGGGAGCGCAGGTGGCCTTCGATCGCGAGATGGCGCATGGCCGCGGGGAGCCGGCGACCACCGAGGACTATCTCACCGCGATCGGCGAGGTCCGGCCGACGTTGACGACGGCGATGCTGGCCGAATTCACCGAGGACAGAGCGCAATTCGCCAGGCTATAGCCGGGTGAGTGTGAATGTGGCGACGCATCACCGGAGTGTCGCGTCACGGGATTCACTGTCGTGCAACGTGGATCAGTACAGCGCGCGTACGGCGTCGATGGTGTCGGCGTCGTCGGGGCCCTTGTCGTCTCGATAACGCAGCACTCGGGCAAACCGCAACGCGACTCCGCCTGGATAACGCGACGACCCCTGCACCCCGTCCACCGCTACCTCGACCACCTGCTCGGGGCGCAGCGCGACGACATACCCGTCGGTGCCACCGATGGCCAGCTCGGTGAACCGGGCGGTCTGCCAGTCCAGCATGGCGTCGGTCATTCCCTTGAAGGTCTTGCCCACCATGACGTATTTGCCACTGGCCGGGTCCCGTGCCCCGAGGTGAATGTTGGACAGCTTGCCGCGACGGCGGCCCGAACCCCACTCCACGGCCAGCACCACCAGATCCAGCGTGTGCACCGGCTTGACCTTGAGCCATCCCGCGCCGCGACGCCCCGCCTGGTACGGCGCTGCGGGCGCCTTGGCCATCACGCCCTCATGACCGGCGGCCAGTGTCGCGTCCAGAAAGGCGGCCGCGGCCGTGGCGTCGGACGTGATCAGCCGGTCCACCCGGTGTCTGACGGGCACCACGGCGTCCAGCACGGCTAGCCGCTCGGTGGTCGGCGCGTCCAGCAGGTCGTCGCCGTCACGATGCAAGATGTCGAAGAAAAACACCGAAAGCGGCTGGGTCGCACGGGCGGCCGCAACATCGACCGATCGACCGAACCGGGACGCGGTGACCTGGAAGCGATGCGGACGGTGGTCGGGTCGCAACGCGATCGCCTCACCGTCGGCCACCAGCACACGCACCGGCAGCGCCAACGTTGCCTCCACTACCTCCGGCAGCCGGGCGGTGACGTCGTCGAGGCTTCGGGTGTAGACGGTGACGTCGTCGCCGGCGCGGTGAATCTGTACTCGGGCGCCGTCCAGCTTTGCCTCGAATATCGTTGTGCCGTCATGACGTTCGAGCGCGTCGGTCACACCGGTCGCGGTCTGCGCCAGCATCGGGCCCACCGGCCGGCCCACCCGCAGGGTGAAGGCGTCCAGCGCTGCCACCCCGCCGGCCAGGCCCGCGGCGGCGACCGCCGGCAGATCACCGGCCAGCATGGCGGCGCGCTGCACCGCGCTGGCGGGGATCGCGGCCGCTTTGGCGACGGCGTCGGTCATGATCCCGGTCAGCGCACCCTGGCGCAGCTCACCGCTGAGCAGCCGTAGCAAGAAGATCTGCTCGGATTCTGTTGCCGCCGAGAACAACTCGGAGACCAGCTGGGCGCGGCGCGCCTGTGAGCCGCTACCCGAGGTGGCGCCGATCTCGGAGAAGGCCGCGTCGACGCCCGCGACGCTCAGCGTCGCATGCCCGGCCGGCGGCGGAAGCGACCGCAACGACGCCCAGCCGACCCCGATGTGCCGCTGCGGCAGTTCCCCGGAAAGCCACGCCACGATGATCGCCACCAGCTCGGCGTCGGGTGCGGCGCGGCGAAGCAGGTCGGCGATGCGTTCGACCTTCCTCAGCCGCGACGAGGTGGCGCCCACGTCAAGTGAGGTAGTGGCCACGTCGAGAAGGAGCACGGTTCAGCTTGGCATGACTCGCCGACAACCGTTGCGGGCCGACACGCTAGCGTGCCTAGATAACGTTACAGATTGCCAGAATTCTGACAAGCCACTATAGGGAGGTCCGGATGGAGATCAGCGGCAAGAAGGTCGTGGTCATCGGCGGTGCGTCGGGGATGGGTCGGGCCACCGCCGAGTTGCTGGCCGAACGTGGCGCACACGTCGCGGTGCTCGACCGCGAGAACTCCGACGGCAAGGCTGTTGCCGAGGGGCTCGGCGGCGCGTTCTACCCGGTCGACGTCACCGATTTCACCGGAACCGAAGAGACCCTGCAAACGGCGGTGGACAACCTCGGCGGCCTGCACGTCGCGGTGACGACCGCGGGCGGCGGCATCGCCAAGCGGACCCTGACCAAGTCCGGCCCCCACGACCTCGAATCCTTCCAGTCGGTCATCGATCTCAACCTCATCGCCACCTTCAACATCAGCCGGCTGGCGGCCGCGCACATGGCCAAAAACGAACCCGAGGACCCCGAAGCAACCGGGGAGCGCGGCGTCATCATCAACACCGCATCCATCGCGGCCTTCGAGGGTCAGATCGGGCAGGTCGCCTACACCGCCGCCAAAGCCGCGATTGCCGGCATGTGCCTGACCATGGCCCGTGACCTGGGATCGATGGGAATCCGGGTGCTGGCCATCGCACCCAGCCTGTTCCTGACCGGGCTGACCGCCATGGTTCCCGACGAGATGGCGGCCCAGCTGGTCAAAGACGCGGCCTTCCCGAAGCGGATGGGCCGGCCCATCGAGTACGCAAAGCTGGCGGCGGCCATCGTGGACAACCCGATGCTCAACGGTCAGTGCATCCGGCTGGACGCCGGCCAGCGTTTCGCGCCCAAGTGACCGACCGAGCCGCCCGGGCCCCCGCCTGGATTGAGTACACTCTTTAGAAAATCAGCAGCACCCGCGACGGCGCGGGGCCGCGCAGTGCCGCGAGGAGGCCCTGATGGGTATCGCACTCACCGACGACCACCGCGAACTCGCCGAGGTAGCCCGCGGGTTTCTGACGGCGCAGAAGGCCCGCTGGGCAGCGCGGTCACTGCTCGACGCGGCCGACGAACAGCGACCGCCCTTCTGGCCGCAGCTGGTCGAACTCGGTTGGCTGGGTCTGCACATCGACGAAGAGCACGGCGGGTCCGGCTACGGGCTACCCGAACTCGTGGTGGTGATCGAAGAACTCGGCCGCGCGGTGGCGCCGGGACCGTTCGTGCCCACCGTCATCGCTTCGGCGGTGATCGCCAACGAGGGCACCGCCGAGCAGAAAACCCGGCTGCTGCCGGGCCTGATCGACGGAACCGTCACCGCCGGCGTGGGTCTCGACGGCCTGGTGCAGGTCACCGATGGCGTCGCCGACGGCGAGGCGGGTGTCGTCCTGGGTGCCGGGCTGGCCGATCTGCTGCTGGTCACGGCTGGGGACGACGTGCTGGTGCTCGACCGCGGCCGGGCGGGTGTGTCGGTAGACGTGCCGGCGAACCTCGATCCCACCCGGCGCTCCGGGCGCGTTCGGCTGACCAAGGTGAGCGTCAGCGCCGACGACATCCTGGCGGGGGCACGCGAATCGGCGCTGGCCCGGGCACGGACGTTGCTGGCCGCCGAGGCGGTCGGCGGCGCGGCCGACTGCGTCGACGCCGCCGTCGGCTACGCCAAGGTGCGCCAGCAATTCGGCCGCACCATCGCGACTTTCCAAGCGGTCAAACACCATTGCGCCAACATGTTGGTGGCGGTGGAGTCCGGCATTGCCGCGGTGTGGGATGCCGCCCGTGCGGCATCCGAAGATGAAGAGCAGTTCCGCCTGATCGCGGCGGTGGCGGCGGCGCTGGCGTTTCCTGCCTATGCGCGCAACGCCGAGCTCAACATCCAGGTGCACGGCGGCATCGGGTTCACCTGGGAGCACGATGCCCATCTGCACCTGCGCCGAGCGCTGATGACCGCTGGATTGCTCGGCGGAGACGCGCCGGCCCGCGATGTCTTCGACCGCACCGCGGCCGGGGCCAGTCGGGTCAACAGCCTGGACCTGCCGCCCGAGGCCGAGGAGTTGCGCACCCGGATCCGCGCCGACGCCGCCGAGATCGCGGCTCTGGACAAGAAGGCGCAACTGGACACGCTGATCGAGACCGGGTACGTCATGCCGCACTGGCCCAAGCCGTGGGGCCGCGCCGCGGATGCGGTGGAGCAGTTGGTGGTCGAGGAGGAGTTCGGTAAGGCCGGCATCAAACGCCCGGACTACTCGATCACCGGCTGGGTGATTCTGACCCTGATCCAGCATGGAACACCTTGGCAAATCGAAAGATTCGTGGAGAAGGCGCTGCGTCAAGAAGAAATCTGGTGCCAGCTGTTCTCCGAGCCCGACGCCGGCTCGGACGCCGCGTCGGTCAAGACCCGCGCCACCCGGGTGGACGGCGGCTGGAAGATCAACGGGCAGAAGGTGTGGACCAGCGGGGCCCAGTATTGCGCCCGCGGCCTGGCCACCGTGCGCACCGACCCGGACGTCCCCAAGCACGCCGGCATCACCACGGTGATCATCGACATGAAATCGCCCGGCGTCGAGGTGCGCCCGCTGCGACAGATCACCGGCGGCTCGGAATTCAACGAGGTGTTCTTCAACGACGTGTTCGTTCCCGACGAGGACGTCGTCGGAGCGCCCAACTCCGGGTGGACGGTCGCACGGGCGACGCTGGGCAACGAGCGAGTCAGTATCGGCGGCAGCGGGTCGTTCTACGAAGGGCTGGCAGCCAAACTGGTGCAGCTGGCCCATCGGAGAGCAGATCGGTTGGCGGGAGCCGAGGTTCGGGTCGGGTACTTCCTGGCCGAAGATCACGCGCTACGGCTGCTGAACCTGCGCCGCGCGGCGCGCAGCGTCGAAGGTGCCGGCCCGGGACCGGAAGGCAATGTCACCAAACTGAAGCTGGCCGAGCACATGATCGAAGGCGCTGCCCTCTCGGCGGCATTGCTGGGGCCCGAGATCGCGCTGCTCGACGGTCCCGGTGCGGTGGTCGGCCGGATGGTCATGGGCGCGCGCGGCATGGCGATCGCGGGGGGCACCTCCGAGGTGACCCGCAACCAGATCGCCGAGCGCATTCTCGGTATGCCGCGCGACCCGTTGATCAACTAGGGCTCGGCGGGGCAGGGCCTGCGATCGCGAGCAGACGCAAAATCGCCCAAAATCGCGGATTTTGGGCGATTTTGCGTCTGCTCGCGGGGCTCGCGGGGCTCCCGGTGCCCTAAGTGCGGGGCGCGAACTGCGGGGCCCCGCCGGAACCTCGCTCCGGCCGGATCTCGACGGGCATTCCGCACGTCACCGAATCCGGTTCACACCCAACGATATTGGCGGCAACACGGAGCCCGCTCTGTTCGCTGAGTTCCACCAGAGCGATCACATAGGGGGTCGGGATGTCCGGGTTGTATGGGTGGTAGTTGACCGTGTAGGTGAACACCGTGCCGCGCCCGGACACCGGCCGTGCCACCAGCGGGCCTCCGCAGCCGCGGCATTCACCGGTCGCCGGATGCGCCCATCGCGCGCAGTGGTCACAGTGCTCGATGAGCAGCGGCTGGCCAGACACGCTCAATACAGTACACTCTATTGATTCGTGGACGGATGGCCTGGCGGGCGGTGCACGTGAATTATTTCGAGAAGGACGCGATCCTGTCCGGCCTGGGCATTTCGCGCATCGGGCGGCGCACCGGCATCCCGGGGCTCGAGTTGACCATGGAAGCGGTGCGGGCCGCCATCGACGACGCCGGTCTGGTCGCCGCCGACATCGACGGCATCGCGACCCTGGGCGACACCCCCGCCGCCGAGGTCAACGCCGAGCTGCGGATCGACGCGGGGGATTGCGGATCCGGCTTCGGCACGGGCGGGTTGCTGAATCCGGTGATGTCGGCGTGCCGGGTGGTCGCCGAACGGCGCGCCCGCCATGTGCTGGTCTATCGGACCATCCAGATGCTGGGCGGCAACGTCCCGGTGCGACCGCAAGACGATGCGCCGGCCCCGCCGCTGGCGCGGATGCTGGACCTCCCCGAAGGCGCCCCGCGGCCCGCCGTCGGGCCGATGGACGACATCACCGATCTGATTGCCGCACACGCCTATTCGGCGGCGAACTGGCTGGCGCTGAATTGCCGCCGGCACATGGAGCTCTACGGAACCACCAAGGAGCAGTTGGGCTGGGTTGCCCTCAACGGCCGGCGCAGCGCGGCGTTGAATCCGCTGGCGGTCTACCGCGAACCTATGACGATGGCCGACTATCTGGGCACGCGGCCGGTGTCGACGCCATTCGGGCTGCTGGATTGCGATGTGCCCATTGACGGATCCATCGCGGTGGTGGTCTCGAGTGCCGGGTATGCCCGCGATTGCCCGCACCGGGCCGTGGCGGTCGAGGCGATCGGTGGATCCTCCGGCGCCGGTGGGTGGTTTCATCGCGACGACTATCCCAAGATGGCGATGTCGGACGCGGCGGCGCAGATGTGGTCGCGAACCGAACTGACACCGGCCGACCTGGACGTCGCCCAGCTGTACGACGGCTTTACGTTCCTGACGATCGCCTGGCTGGAGGCGCTGGGCATCTGCGCCGACGGCGACGCCGGCCCGTTCGTCGAGGGCGGGGCGCGGATCGCCCGGGACGGCGAGCTGCCGTTGAACACCTACGGAGGCCAACTTTCGGCGGGGCGGATGCACGGCTACTGGGCGTTGCACGAGGGATGTCTGCAGTTGCGCGGCGATGCGGGGGAGCGCCAGGTGGCTCGGCGCCCGGAGGTCGGCGTGGTGTCCGTGGGCGGGGGTCCGGTGGCCGGATGCATGCTGCTGACATGCTGAACATCGTTGTGGGGCAGCTCCATTGAGTGTCGAGCCACCGGCAGCCCGCACCGACAAGCGAGCCGCGCGGATCGCCCGCTGCATCGAGACCGAGGTCGTCCGCCGCGGCTGGCCAGTCGGGGCATCGCTGGGCTCGGAAGGCGCTCTGCAAAAGCGATACGGCGCCAGCCGGTCGGTGCTGCGCGAAGCCGTTCGGCTCGTCGAGCACCATCAGGTGGCGCGGATGCGTCGCGGACCCAACGGCGGCCTGCTCATCTGTGCACCCGATGCCGGACCGGCGACCCGCGCGGTCGTCATCTATCTCGAATACCGGGGCACCACCCTGGACGACCTGCTCGAGGCGCGCCTGGTGCTCGAGCCGCTGGCCGCCGCTCTTGCCGCCGAACAGATCGACGAAGCCGGAATCGAGCGGCTGCGGGCGGTGTTGGCTGCCGAGCAGCGGCAGCCGGGGTTGCCCGGCGCCCGCGACGAGTTCCATGTGGCACTGGCACAGCAATCGAAAAACCCTGTCCTACAGCTGTTTATCGAAGTCTCGATGCGACTGACCAGGCGCTACGCGCTGGCCTCGCGGACCGACTCGGCGACCGAGGCGCTGGAGGCGCTGGACCGGCTGCACCACGACCATTCGGGAATCGTCGCGGCAGTCACCGCCGGTGATTCCGCGCGCGCCACGGCGCTCAGTGAGCGGCACGTGCAAGCGGTAACCGCCTGGCTGCAGCGGCATCGGCGCGGCGACCGGTCCGGGCGGGCACACCCCCGACAGGTACGGCGGCCGGACCCCGAGGCGCCCCGCGGCAAGCTGGCCGAAGTGCTGGCCGCCGCGATCGCCGACGACATCGCCGCCAGCGGTTGGCAGGTCGACTCGGTTTTCGGAACCGAGGCCGCACTGCTGGAACGTTATCGGGTGAGCCGCGCGGTGCTGCGGGAAGCGGTGCGGCTGCTGGAATTCCACACGATCGCCCATATGCGTCGGGGCCCCGGCGGTGGGCTGGTCGTCACCCGCCCCCAGGCGCGGGCCAGCATCGACACCATCGCGCTGTACCTGCAGTACCGCAAGCCGAGTCGCGAGGACCTGCGCTGCGTGGGGGATGCGATTGAAATCGCCAACGTGGCAAGAGTCGTGCAGCGTCGTGACGAGCCAGAGGTGGCGGACATGCTCGACACGCTGGACCCGTCCACGGGTTTTGCCGCCGACGCGGCCGCAGGCCGAGTGCGTAAGGCCGCGGTCGAGGAATTCCGGTTCCACATCGGGCTGGCTGAGCTGGCCGGTAATGCGCTGCTGGAGCTGTTTCTGCGGATAATCGCCGAACTATTTCGCCGGCACTGGTCCAGCACCGGAGGTCAGCCACCGACCGCGGCCGACGTCGTCGCGGTCGAACACGCCCACCTGCGGATTCTGCAGGCGATCCGCGGCGGCGACGACAGCCTGGCCCGCTACCGCATCCGTCGCCATCTGGACGCGGCGACGTCGTGGTGGCTCTAGAACTCGGTCGAGCCAAATTCGCGCATAATCAACACCCCCGGCGGGTACATGCTTACCTGAACGAAAAGCCGGTCCAGCAGGGTGCCGGCGCAGGGGCGGGAGCGCTGACATGACGACTGGCACGGAAACCGAGCGACGAGGCTTCGTCCATTCCGCGCTGCTGTACCACTCCCAGCGGGAGTATCTGGATTTCGTCGGGCGCTTCGTGGCCGACGGGTTGGCGCTGGGGGAGCCGGTTCTGGTCGCGGTACCAGCGGACCGACTGGCATTGCTGCGCGGCGAACTGGGTGCCTGCGGTCGCGCTATGGCGGAGCTGCGCATGATCGACATCGCGCGTGTCGCACGCAATCCGAGCCGATTCCTGGCCATAGCAAGTTCCTTCGCGGCGAAATACCCCGATCGGCGGGTCCGGATCGTCAGCCACCTCGTCTGGCCCGGCCGCACCGCCGACGAGTGTCTGGCCTGCGTGCAGCATGAGGCGTTGGTCAACCGGGCATTGGCACGTCACAGCGTGATGGCGCTGTGTCTGTTCGACGCCGAGCGGCTCGACGACGAATTGTTGGCGGATGCCCGTGCCACCCATCCGTTGTTGTGGAAGTGCGGGTCGGCGTATCGCAGCGCCGATTACGCCCCGGAGGAGACGTTGGCGCGCTGCAATCAGCCGCTACCGCGTAACCCGGGCGCCGTGACCTATCTGGTGCGCGAAAGCACAGACCTGCGCCGTGCGCGTTCGTTTGCCGTGGACTACGCCGGATGGGTCGGACTGTCGCAAGACGGCCTGGAGGATTTGCGATTGATCACCACCGAGCTTGCCACCAACAGCCTGCAATACGCCGATGGCGCATGCCAGCTTGCCTTCTGGCGGCATGATGAGCACCTGGTCTGCGAGGCGCGCGATAGCGGACGGTTCGATCAGCCGCTCGTCGGACGTCAACTCCCGGGCACCGGCGCAACCGCAAGCCGCGGGCTGTTTTTGGTCAACGCCATGGCGGATTTGGTGCGTACCCACACCACGGCAAACGGCACCACCATTCAGGCATACCTTCGGCTCGAGCCGTCGGCGGCTTCCGTGGGCTAGTGAATCCGTCCGGGAGGTAGGTCCGCAGCGGCCGGGCGTCGAACCTATCCCAGCGACCCGCTCGGTGCCGGCACCGCCGGAATCGTGCATGTGGTGGTCTTGCAGTCATCGGTGCTGTTGCAGCTCACCGCCGCGGTGGCTGCAAACGCCGCGATCAGCGCCGCGACGATTATCCGAACTGCCCGGGACCCTTTGCTTTTTGCATTCATCGGTGGTGCCTTTCGATTGCCATTGCGCAGATGTGAATTCCAACGATGACTGTCTGAAGATGTTATGCCGTCGCTTCTCGCGGCGGGCCGTTTTGCCTTAATGGCTCTGGCCTGCCGCAAGATCAAACCCGCAGGGAGCGACCCTGAGGGATATGGGTCGGGGGAAGTGTCCGCTGGACTTACCTGCGACCATCCGACCGAGTCGAGGATGTGGTTAGTTCGTGCGCGTTTGCGCCGCGTGATAGCTGCTCGCCAGTTATCGAACGTGAAATGCGCTACCCGGCGTATGTCGCAATCTGTCGCCGAGGTCCTGATCTCGGCTGGTCGAAAATCTGCAATTGCCGGTGCGCGTGGCGGCGTGATCGAAACCCGGCGCGGGCCAACCGCTACTCTGGCACCACGCTCGTCATCGGGTTGGCGGGCTCGTGTTCAGCGGCGCACCCGGCCGCCAGCACCGCGAATGCCGCGGCCAGCACTACGACCACCGTCTTGACCGCCTGCACCGTCCTGCTGGTCTCTTTTGCGCTCATCGACCGTGCCTTTCGTTTGCTGGACCGCACCCGTAGTTGGCGATTCCGCCGCATCAGATGCTATCGCCAAAGCACCGAACGGCGCGGTGTTTTGGCGCCTGCGGCAGTGGGGGATCGCCAGCGAGTGGGCAATGGGCTCACCCCATGACCGCGAGCAGACACACAATCGCATGTCGCCGGCTCGCTGCGTGCGATTGTGTGCCTGCTCGCCGGCTTCAGACGGTCACAGCGGGCGCAGGACTATGGGCATGCCGTCCTTGGGGACCGGCATACCGCCGTAGTCCCAGCTCGCGTGGTAATCCGGCCGCGGCAGCTCCAGCCGGTAGCGGCGCAGCAACCGGTGCAGGATCGTCTTGATCTCCAATTGGCCGAATACCATCCCAAGACACTTGTGTGCGCCGCCGCCGAAGGGCGTGAACGCGTAGCGGTGTCGTTTGTGCTCGTTGCGTGGCTCGGTGAATCGCTCCGGGTCGAATGTCATTGGCTCGGTCCAGAATTCGGGCAGCCGGTGATTCAAGCCGGGAAACGCGATGACGTTGGTGCCCTTGGGCAGGTAGTAGCCCAGCAATTCGGCATCGCGAACGGTCTGCCGCATCGCCCACTGGACCGGCGTCACCAACCGGATGGACTCGTTCATCACCAGGTCGAGCGATTCCAGCTTCTCCAGCGATTCGATGTCCAAAGGCCCGTCGCCGAGGCGGTCCGATTCATCGCGGCAGCGCTGCTGCCACTGCGGGTGAGCCGCCAGGTGGTAGGCCATCGTGGTGGCCGTCGACGTCGAGGTGTCGTGGGCGGCCATCATCAAAAAGATCATGTGGTTGACGATGTCATTGTCGGAGAACCGGTTGCCGTCCTCGTCCTCGGTCTGACACAACACCGTCAGCAGGTCGTTGCCTTCGTGGCCGCGGCGTTCCTTGACCCGCTCGGCGAAATAGTGCTCGAGCAGTTCCCGGGCCTTGAGCCCTCGCCACCAGGTGAACGGTGGCACGCTGGTGCGGATGATGGCGTTGCCGGCGCGGGTCGTTGTCGTGAACGCCTTGTTCACCTTGGTGACCAGCTCATGGTCGGTGCCGGGTTCGTGGCCCATGAACACCATCGAGGCGATGTTGAGGGTGAGTTCTTTCATCGCCGGATAGAGCAGGAAGCGCGCATCGTTGATCACCCAGTCCTCGGCGATCACCTTCGACACCACGTGGTCCATCTGCTCGACGTAACCGACCAGCCGGGACCGGACGAACGCCTCCTGCATGATCCGCCGGTGGAACATGTGCTCCTCGAAGTCGAGCAGCATCAGCCCGCGCCGGAAGAACGGGCCGATCACCGGGACCCAGCCCTGCTGCGAGTAGTCCTTGTTGCGGTTGGAATAGATGACCTGAGCGGCGTCCGGGCCCAGCGCCGCGACGAACGGCAAGACGGGCGAGTCGCCGTAGATGACGGGCCCCTTGGTGTTGTACAGGAACATCAGATAGTCCGGTCCGCCGCGCAGCATTTCGATCATGTGCCCGATGATCGGCAGCCCCGCGTCACCCACGACCGGCTTGAGCCCGCTGCCCGGCGGCGGGTCGGACAGCTTCTTCTCCGGAAATTGAGTGTTCAGCAGCCAACGCTCCACCAGGCCCATGCCGGGAAAGTTGTTGAACGACGGGGTCAGCCGGCGCTGGGCTTGGTCAAGGAGATACGCCGGGGTGCTGATCGTCGCCCTGCTCGTGGCCATGACGCTCCTTACCGGTTGTGGCGGCCATCACTACCTAGATCCATCCTTGGAATGAACTTGACGGCTGTCAAGTTTTCTTTTCGCGCGGCTTGGTGCATGGTCAGCATGTGAGTGAGCACGCCCCCGACCAGCAGGCTGTGCCGGCATTGCGGCGGCGTGGCGACAAGCATCGGCAGGCGATCCTGCAGGCGGTGCGGGAACTACTGCAGGAGCGGCCGTTCGCGGAACTGTCGGTCAGCACCATCAGCAACCGGGCCGGGGTAGCCCGCTCCGGGTTCTACTTCTACTTCGACTCCAAATACGCGGTGCTGGCCCAGATATTGGCAGAGGCAGCCGAGGAACTCGAAGAACTCACCCACTACTTCGCCCCCCGCCAGCCGGGTGAGTCGCCGCAGCAGTTCGCCAAGCGGATGGTCGGTAGCGCCGCCGTTGTCTACGCGCACAACGACCCGGTGATGATGGCCTGTAATGCGGCCCGCCACACCGACATTGAGATCCGCGAGATCCTCGAGCGACAGTTCGACGTGGTGCTGCGCGAGATCGTCGGCGTCGTCGAGGCCGAAATGAGAGCCGGCACCGCCAACCCGATCAGCGATGACCTACCGACATTGATTCGTACCCTGGCGGGCACCACCGCGCTCGTGCTGACCGGCGACCCGCTGCTCGTCGGCCGCGACAGCGACCCCGACCGCCGGGTGCGGGTGCTCGAACAGATGTGGCTCACCGCGCTGTGGGGCGGTGCCCCCAAGGCCTGAGCCGCCGGTATCGTCACCGCCATGGCCCAACCGCGGTATTACGCAGGGAAACGGTGCCTGGTCACCGGTGCGGCCAGCGGCATCGGCCGGGCCACCGCATTGCGGCTCGCGGCGCAGGGTGCCGAACTCTATTTGACTGACCGCGACGCGGACGGCTTGGCGCAGACGGTGTCCGATGCGGGTGCTCTCGGCGCGCTGGTGCCCGAGCATCGAGTCCTCGATATCTCCGACTACGCCCAGGTGGTCGCGTTCGCGACGGACGTCCATGCCGGCCACCCCAGCATGGACGTCGTGCTCAACATCGCCGGCGTCTCGGCGTGGGGGACAGTCGACCGGCTGACCCACGACCAGTGGAGCAGGATGGTCGCGATCAACCTGATGGGTCCCATCCACGTGATCGAGACCTTCGTTCCGCCGATGGTCGCAGCCGGCCGGGGCGGCCATCTGGTCAACGTGTCCTCGGCGGCCGGACTGGTCGCGCTGCCCTGGCATGCGGCTTACAGCGCGAGTAAGTACGGCCTACGGGGGCTTTCGGAGGTGCTGCGCTTCGATCTCGCACGACATCGCATCGGGGTGTCGGTCGTGGTCCCGGGCGCCGTGCGGACACCACTGGTCAACACGGTCGAGATCGCCGGCGTGGACCGCGACGACCCACAGATCAAGCGCTGGGTCGACCGCTTCAGCGGCCACGCCATCTCGCCGGAAAGGGCTGCCGAAAAGATCCTGGCCGGGGTGGCCAAGAACCGGTACCTGATCTACACGTCGCCGGATATCCGGGCGCTGTACGCGTTCAAGCGGCTGGCGTGGTGGCCCTACAGCGTGGCGATGCGCCAGGTCAACGCGATCTTCACCCGCGCACTGCGGCCCGGCCCATCGCAGCGCTGACCTGGTTACTGGCCGGTGCCGCTGAGCAAGAAGCCGGCGAGCCTGCTGCCGACGTTGCCGATGCCGGAGAGGAACGCGCCGGTCAACCCTGCGGTGCTGCTGTTGTACCAGCCGGTGACGATACTGCCGATGTTTCCCATGCCCGACGTCAGTTGGCCGATGTTTTCGAATCCGGAGAGAAAGCGCCCACCGTCGTTGGAGAACCCGGAAAAGAACTGTCCCGCGTTGAAGAATCCCGAGCCGCCGCCCGGACCGCTGTTGAAGAAGCCCGACGTTGGATTGATGGTGGAGTTGCCGACGCCCGGTGCTGCGGGAATGTGAAGGATCGGGACTGAGATCGGGCCCACGCTGTTGATGATTTCAATGTGCATCCTGCTGAATGGTATGCCGCCTACGTTTCCTACGTTGAACCCCGTCAAGTCGAAACGGTTGATAACAATTTCGGGTACAACGACCGTGATTGACTCACCCTCGCCCAGCGGAATGGTTACATTCGGAATAGGGCTAGGTAAATCGATGAATAGATTGAGGTCTATCGGGACGTCCATGCTGAACTCCCGGACCGTTATGCCGTCTATAAAGCCGGTGACGGGTATCGCCAGATCGACGTTAACGCCAATGTTCAAGGGGATTCCGGGCATGGTGATGCCAAAGTCGACGCCGAACTGTCCCCGGTCGTTGGCGCGCCAGAAATAGCCGTTGTTGCGGTTTCCGGAGTTAAACGATCCGGTGTTCAGGTTGCCATTATTGTAGGAGCCGGTATTGCCACTTCCAGTGTTGAAATCGCCGGTGTTAACCCCGCCGGTGTTGAGATTACCGGTATTGGTGCTGCCCGCGTTGGACAGGCCGGTGTTCAAACTGCCGGAGTTGAACAGGCCGGTGTTGAACGAGCCGGTGTTGCCGATGCCGGTGTTGGCGCTGCTGGTATTACCGATGCCGGTGTTGTAGCTGCCGGTGTTGCCGATGCCGAAGTTGCCTTTGCCGGAGTTGAAGAAGCCGGTGTTGCCGTCGCCGGAGTTGAACAGTCCAGTATTGTTGGATCCCGAATTCAGCCCACCAAAGCCGAACAGGTTGCTGCCGCTGAAACCGACACCCCAGTTCCCGTTTCCGGTATTGGCCAAGCCGATGTTTCCGCCGCCGGTGTTGCCAAACCCGATGTTGTAGTCACCGGTGTTGCCGAAGCCGATGTTACCGACACCGGTATTGCCGAAGCCCAGGTTGAAATCGCCCAGGTTACCGAAACCAAAGTTGTTGTCCCCAAAGTTGGCGAAGCCGAAGTTTGCGATGCCATGATTTGCATCGCCGATGTTGAAGTCGCCGATGTTTCCGTTGCCCAGGTTGAAGCTCCCAAGGTTCGCGCTGCCGAAATTAAGGCCACCTCCGTTGGCGTAGCCGAAGTTGAACGTCGATGCGCCCCCGCTGTTGTGGAAAATTCCCGAAAGATGGTTGCCGACATTGCCCAATCCCGAATTCAGGGCACGGAATTCTAGGTCGAGATTGCTGGTGTTCTCGAAGCCGGAGATGGAGTTGCCGAAGTTGTGGATACCCGATTGCAGCAGGCCGGCGTTCAGCACGCCTGAACTGCCCAGGTTGCGGGTGAAATTGAAGAAGCCCGAGGTGTCGGGTCCGAAGTTGCCGAACCCCGACGTGCCCCCTCGGCCGCTATTGAAAAATCCTGACGAAGGCGCGTCGGTCGTGTTTCCGAAACCCGGTGCTGCCGGGATATTGATGATCGGGATGTTGATAGGGCCGACACTCCCGGCAACAGAAACGCCTAGCCTCGTTTCTGGGCTTCCCACGGTAATCGAAATGAACGGCCCCGATACTCGGATGGGAGGCATTTGTATTGGACCGACAGTGCCGCTTAGCGCGGGAAAATCTAATGGAATTGCGGGAATCTTGAACGGTGCTAACACGATTTCTGTGGTGCGACCCTCGACAGGAATATGCAAGGGAACACTCAACGGCAGATTTATCGGAATTTCTGGAATCGTCATGGTGTAGGAGAACCCGGCATTTGCTGCGCCGTCGCCCCTGGCGAAGAAGCCGTTGTTCATGTCGCCGATGTTGAAGGCGCCGGTGTTGAGATCGCCGGTGTTGGCCCAGCCGGTGTTGATGTTGCCGGTGTTGTGGGACCCGGTGTTGGTGTCGCCCGGGTTGAACTCGCCCGTGTTGAAGTCGCCGACGTTGTAGTTGCCGGTGTTGTAGTTACCGACGTTGCCGATGCCGGTGTTGACGATGCCGGCATTGTAAAAGCCAGTGTTAGCCCTACCGGAATTACCGAAGCCGGTGTTGAACGAGCCGGAATTGCCCAGACCCCAGTTCCCGGTCCCGGAGTTTCCGAATCCGGTGTTGCCGCTACCCGAGTTGAACAGGCCGGTGTTGCCGGTGCCGGAGTTGAGCCCGCCGAAGCCCAGCTGGTTGCTGCCGCCCAGACCTATCCCGATGTTGTTGTCGCCCCCGAAGCCGCCGTTTCCGAAGCCGATGTTGCCGTTGCCGGTGTTGCCGATTCCGATGTTGCCGCTGCCGGTGTTGCCGAAGCCGATGTTGAAGCCGCCGTTGTTGCCGAAGCCGAAATTGTTGCTGCCCAGATTGCCGAGGCCGACGTTGAAGTTGCCCAGATTGCCCGAGCCCAGGTTGACGCTGCCCAGGTTGCCCGAGCCGAAGTTGAGGTTGCCGAGGTTGCCGTTGCCCTGGTTGAGATCACCGAGGTTGGCGTTGCCGAAATTCAGGCCGCCAAAGTTGGCGAAGCCGATATTGAAGATGCTCGACACGCCAGGTGGCAGCAGCCCGGTGGGCGCGGCAACAGCTGCCGCCGGGGCCGCGCCCGCGCCGGCAGCTATCGAGCTGCCACCGTTTAGCAGGCCCATCGCTTGGCCCGCCAGGCTTTGCAGCGGGCGGGTGAACGGCGCCAACGCGGTGGCGACCGTGGAAGCCGTGGAATGGTAGCCAAGCATCGCGGCGACGTCTTGCGCCCACATCTCCTCGTACTGGGCCTCGGCCGTGGCGATTGCCGGGGCATTCTGGCCGAAGAGGTTCGACCACACGAGCCGCACCAGCGAAGAACGGTTGGCTGCGACCAACGCCGGATGCACCATCTCGGTGCGCACCGCCTCGTAGACGTCGACTGCAATTTTCGCGTGTCCGGCCGCTTGCTCGGCTTGGGCCGCAGCCGACTGCAGCCACGCCACATAGGGCGTCGCCGCGGCCGCCATTGCCGCCGAGGCCGCACCCTGCCACGACCCGTGCACCAGACCAGAGGCCACCGACCCGAACGAGTCCGCCGCTATGCGCAACTCCGTCGCCAGCCCGTCCCAGGCCGTCGCCGCCTGCAGCATCGGGCCCGCGCCGGCGCCGGCGAAGATCTGCGCGGAATTGATCTCCGGTGGCAGTATCAAGAAATTCATGCGGCCGTCCTCCGTCAAGCGGTGTTTCCTCGTGCGCCCGTCAGAACGGGCGCCGTCGGGCTGCCCAGACCAAGCCCCAACCGCATCCCGACCGGCCGTGACGCTCACCGGATGGTGAACCGCGGACCATGAGGACCCGTCGGGGGAAGTTGTCCACTCGTGAGCAGTTTGTTGTCACGACCGACTGTGCCCGGCCATGCTTCGGCAAGCCTTCGCGAATCGTGAAATGCGCAGTTCGCGGTCGCTGTATCGGCGCCTGGGCCAGGGGAAGCTAGGCGGGCATCTGGAGTTCGAGGCGCACGCCGAGTAGCCGTATCGGGCGGTCCAGCTCGAACAAGTTCAGGACCCGCAGGGCGGCGCCGATGACGACGTCGGCGTCGGTGGTGGGCGCATCGAGCTTGCGGATCTTGGTGCGGGTGTAGAAAGCCGCGGTGCGTACGACAACGGCCACCCGGGTGACCAGCCGCCCCGAGGTCACCACCTCGTCGAGTGCCTTGCGGGCCAATTCCCTTAACGCTGATTCCATTTCGGTTCGTTCGGTGAGGTCTTGCGCAAAGGTGACGACGTGACTGCGGGAGCGCGGAACCCACGGGGTGGTGCTGACTTCGGTGTCGCCGCCGCCCTTGGCGAGCAGCAGCAGCCACAGCCCTGTTCTCGGGCCGAACGCCGACGTCAGCTCCTCGGCGTCGGCGTTCGCGAGCACTCTGACCGTGGTGATATCAAGGGCCGCAAGCTTTTTCGCCGTCTTCGGACCCACACCCCAGAGCGCGTCGACCGGACGGTCGGCCATCAGAGCCATCCAGTTGGTGTCGGTAAGCGCAAAGATGCCGGCCGGTTTCGCAAAACCGGTGGCGACTTTGGCGCGTTGCTTGTTGTCGCTGACGCCGATCGAGCAGGACAGCCCGGTCTCCGTGACGACCACAGCGCGGATCTGTTCGGCGACGTCGGTGGGATCCCCGGCGGCCACACCGACATACGCCTCGTCCCAGCCCCACACCTCGACCGGATGCCCCAGGTCGCGCAACAACGCCATCACCTGGTCAGAGGCCGCGTCATAGGCGGGCGGATCCAACGCCAGAAATACGGCGCCGGGGCAGCGGCGGGCGGCCGCACGTAACGGCATTCCCGCCCGCACGCCGAACTCGCGAGCCTCATAGGAAGCGCAGGTGACTACCTTGCGGGGTTCGGTGGGATCGCCGTTGCCGCCGATGATGAGCGGCAGCCCGGCCAGTTCGGGATGGCGGCGCCGCTCCACCGACGCCTGAAACTGGTCGAGGTCGACATGCAGTATCCATCGCGGCATCGGGATCGGTCACCGCCCGCAGAGCTTGCGCGCCAGGCCTTCCCACGCGTCGCCCAACGTTTGCAGGCTGTGACCGTGGTCGTTGAGCTGGTGCTCGACGTAGTCGACGTCGAGCAGGGCCAGCAGGGCATCGGTCTGGACATCAAGGTCGCCGGTCGTGTGAGCCGAGCGCAACAGCACCCGCACATGGGTGCGGTGCACCGACGCCGCCGCACTGTAACGGGTCTTCGGGTCCCGGTTGGCCTGCGACAGCAACTCGCGGTGGGCGTGGACGAAGCAGATCCGTTCCCGGCCGAACGCGATCAGGCGGTCCAACGGCGGCGCATCCGGGCCCAGCGGCGGTGGGCCGAACAGAAATGCCCGCTGACTGGCCCGCTCGTCCTCGTCGAGCAATACCGTCATCAGACCCGCCCGGCTGCCGAAGCGGCGAAACAGCGTGCCCTTGCCGACACCGGCCGCGGCGGCGACGTCGTCCATGGTGATCGCATCGGCGCCACGATTGGCGACCAGCCGGCGCGCCGCGTCCAGCAGCAGGGCGCGATTGCGCGCCGCGTCACCGCGCTCCGGCCGAGTCGACGCCGGCAACTCGTCACTCACCCCTGAACAGTAACCCGGAGGGAATAAAGCGGACCAGAGTCCGGTTGAGTCGTGCAAAGATGAGACCAACGCGAAGGGAAGCACTATGTCCGATTTCTCCGATTTCTCCGGCCTCTCCGGTATCCGAGTCTTGGCGCTGGTGGGAAGCCTGCGCACCGGTTCGGTCAACCGCCAGATCGCCGAGTTGGCGGCCGCTGTTGCGCCCGACGGCGTCAGCGTGACGGTGTTCGAAGGGCTGGCGGAGTTGCCGTTCTACAACGAGGACATCGATACCCCCGATGGCGTTCCCGGAGCGGTGATCGCGTTGCGACAGGCCGCGGCGCAAGCGGATGCGGCTCTAGTGGTCACTCCCGAATACAACGGCACTATCCCCGCTGTCATCAAGAACGCGATCGACTGGCTGTCACGCCCGTTCGGTGACGGCGCATTGAAAGCCAAGCCGCTGGCCGTCATCGGCGGGTCCGTGGGCCGATACGGCGGGGTATGGGCCCACGACGAGACCCGCAAGTCGTTCGCCATCGCCGGCGCGCGGGTGATCGACGCGATCAAGCTGTCGGTGCCGTTCCAGTCCCTGGCGGGCCAGGCGCCCGCGGACAGCTCCGAGATGTCGGCCAATCTGCGAGACATCGTCGGCAAGCTGGCTGCCGAGGTGGGCTGACCCGGCTACCGCGGGCGGGCCCGCACGGCGCTCCGCCAACCCTCGACGGCCCTGGCCAGCACGGAATTGCGCCTTTGCTGGGCTCGGCTTGCCCGACGATGACTCATGAGCTTGTCGGTGGTCGGTGATATACCGGGCGACATGGATACCACGGCCGGGTTGTGTGATCTGCGACACGCCGAGACCGGCTCGGGCACATGCCCACGACCTGCGAATTTCAAGAATGTCATTCAGAACATCTTGTATCTCTTCTCGTCCGGACCCCCTAGGTGTAGTGTTTCGGGCACCGGCAGATCCCAGGTTCACCGGGTCCCACCAGGTTCACGGGGCCCGCTGAACTTCCCGGAACCGGCATCGCCATGTCCGATCAGCATGGTGGCCCACGACGGGAATCTGGGAGCAAGCCGGGCCGCTGAACATAGCGAAGATGCACCACCTGAGTCGTTGCCAGTTCCTGTTCCCCGATTCCCGCAAAGGAGCGGTACGCCCATGACCATCACCGTCTACACCAAGCCCGCATGCGTGCAGTGCAGCGCCACCTACAAGGCGCTGGACAAGATCGGCATCGCCTACGAGAAGATCGACATCAGTCTGGATTCCGAGGCGCGGGACTATGTGATGGCGTTGGGCTACCTGCAGGCGCCGGTCGTGGTGGCCGGGGACGACCACTGGTCCGGCTTCCGGCCCGACCGCATCAAGGCGCTCGCCTTGGCTTCGCTGAGCGCATAGCACGAGCAGGCGCTAGGCAAGGAGACAGCGGTGCCATGGGTATCAGGCCGTGCAACCTGGTCTATTTCTCCAGCGTGTCGGAGAACACCCACCGCTTCGTGCAGAAGCTGGGTCTGCCCGCCACGCGGATACCGCTGCACGGCGGCATCGAGGTCGACGAGCCCTACGTACTGATACTGCCCACCTACGGCGGCGGCCGGGTCACACCCAAACTGAATGCCGGCGGCTATGTCCCCAAACAGGTCATCGCCTTTTTGAACAACGAGCGCAATCGAGCGCTGCTGCGCGGCGTCATCGCGGCCGGCAACACCAACTTCGGTCCGGAGTTCGGCTACGCCGGTGACGTCGTCGCGCGCAAATGCGACGTTCCCTACCTTTACCGCTTCGAGTTGATGGGCACCGAGGACGACGTGGCCGCCGTCCGTGCGGGCCTGGCTGAATTTTGGAAGGAGCAGACGTGTCACCAACCGTCACTGCAGAGCCTGTAACCTCCGGGGCGCACTCGCACCTTTCGGGGGGGCAGGCAGAACTGGATTATCACGCGCTGAACGCGATGCTGAACCTGTACGACGCGGACGGCAAGATCCAGTTCGACAAGGACGTACTCGCGGCGCGCCAGTACTTCCTGCAGCACGTCAACCAGAACACCGTCTTCTTCCACAACCAGGACGAGAAGCTCGATTACCTGATCCGCGAGAACTATTACGAGCGTGAGGTTCTCGACCAGTACTCGCGTAACTTCGTCAAGTCGCTGCTGGACCGTGCCTACGCCAAAAAGTTCCGGTTCCCCACGTTTTTGGGCGCCTTCAAGTACTACACGTCCTACACCCTGAAGACTTTCGACGGGAAGCGCTATCTGGAGCGCTTCGAGGACCGGGTGGTCATGGTTGCGCTCACGTTGGCCGGCGGTGACACCACGCTGGCCGAGCAGCTGGTCGACGAGATCATCGAAGGCCGCTTCCAGCCGGCCACCCCGACGTTTTTGAACTCAGGCAAGAAACAGCGCGGTGAGCCGGTGAGTTGTTTCCCGGCCGGAACCCCGGTGGATACCCCCGACGGCCCTAAGGCAATCGAAACTCTGCAGGTGGGCGACCGGGTGCTCTCCCATGACGGGTCCTTCGCCGCCGTCGAGGCCGTCGTCGAGAACTCCAATGACCAAGCACTCATTTCGATCTCGCACTTCGGACACCGGGAACCGATCCTGTGCACCCCCGAGCATCCGATCCTGGTGTGGACCACGCGCGATGTGCAGACACTTATCGACGGTGACGGCGCGGACCCCTTCAACGGCTTCGTGTGGTTGGCTGCCAAAGACATTCGTCCTTCGGACTTCATCGTGACGGCAGCGCCGATGGAGGGGCGGACGCGACGGGTCTACGACCTGATGGAACACACCGGCGCGGGCGAATACGAAGAGGTCGATGGGCTCATACGTAAGGTCAACTCTGATCGGAAGCACCGCAACAAGCAGCGCCACCATATGAGCTTTGTATCGGTGAATCGCTACGTCGAGGAGTCGTACGATCTTGGCCTCGTCCTTGGCTGGTACCTCGCCGAAGGTCATATCTCCAAGCGATCGGGACCCGCGGACCGAACGCCCAATGGCATCCACTTCGCGGTCGGCACACACGAACTCGACTACCAGCAGGAGTTGGCGGCGGCATTCAAACGAGTGTTTGCCGCGGACCTAGCCATACACCAGAGTGTGTCGGACCAGTCGGTTCGTATGATTTGCAACAGCGAGGTCGTTGCGTCGTTGTTCCTCTCCCTGGTGGGCACGGGATATCGGTTGAAGCGGTTGTCCCACGACGTCTTAACGGCCGATGACGAGTTTCAGCGTGGATTGCTTGCCGGACTGTTTCGCGGCGACGGCTGCAGTACCAGCGGCGGCATGGTGCTCGACCTTGGCCCGGAGTTTGACCTGGGCCCGGAACTGATTGATCAGGTGCAGCTTCTATTGCGCCGAATCGGGATTGTCTCCAGGATCCGCCAGTACGTTAACCGGGCAGGCAACGTGACGGGACAGCTATTCGTGCCCGGGCTGCCCGGCGCCAACGAAGAGTTCATCTTCGATGTCGGCAAGAACCTGCACAACTATATCGGCCAGAAAGGGTCGTCGCGCACGACCTATCAGGTTGTGCACGGGCGGCACGTGTACGGGATCCGTGAGTTGCGGCGCACGCAGGAAGCCCCAACGAAGGTCTACAACCTCCACGTCAAAAATACGCACACGTACACGATTCGCGGCACTGTCGTGCACAATTGTTTCCTGCTTCGCATCGAGGACAACATGGAGTCGATCGGGCGATCGATCAACTCCGCACTGCAGCTGTCCAAGCGCGGCGGCGGAGTTGCGTTGCTGCTGACCAACATTCGCGAGCACGGCGCGCCGATCAAGAACATCGAGAACCAAAGCTCCGGCGTCATCCCGATCATGAAGCTGCTCGAGGATTCGTTCTCTTATGCCAACCAGCTGGGCGCGCGTCAGGGCGCCGGCGCAGTGTACCTGCATGCGCATCACCCCGACATCTACCGCTTCCTGGACACCAAGCGGGAAAACGCCGATGAGAAGATCCGCATCAAGACGCTGAGCCTGGGCGTGGTGATTCCCGACATCACCTTCGAGTTGGCCAAGCGCAACGACGACATGTACCTGTTCTCGCCCTACGACGTCGAGCGGGTCTACGGGGTGCCGTTCGCCGACATCTCGGTCACCGAGAAGTACTACGAGATGGTCGACAACCCGCGGATCCGTAAGACCAAGATCAAGGCGCGGGAGTTCTTCCAGACGTTGGCCGAGTTGCAGTTCGAGTCCGGCTACCCCTACATCATGTTCGAAGACACGGTGAACCGGGCCAACCCCATCGAGGGCAAGATCACCCACTCGAACCTGTGCTCGGAGATCCTGCAGGTGTCCACGCCGTCATACTTCAACGAAGATTTGTCGTATGCCAAAGTGGGCAAAGACATTTCGTGCAACCTGGGGTCGCTGAACATCGCCAAGGCGATGGATTCGCCGAACTTCGCCCAGACGATCGAGGTGGCCATCCGCGCGCTGACCGCGGTGAGCGACCAGACCCACATCACGTCGGTACCTTCAATTGAGCAGGGCAACAACGACTCCCACGCAATCGGGTTGGGTCAGATGAACCTGCACGGCTACCTGGCGCGGGAGCGCATCTTTTACGGGTCCGAGGAGGGCATCGACTTCACCAACATCTACTTCTACACGGTGCTCTACCACGCGTTGCGCGCGTCGAATCGGATCGCGAGAGAAAGAGGCACGCACTTCAAGGGCTTCGAGCGGTCCAAATACGCGTCGGGGGAGTTCTTCGACAAGTACACCGAGCAGATTTGGGAGCCGAAAACCGAGAAGGTGCGCCGGCTATTCGCCGACGCCGACATTCACATCCCTACTCAAGACGACTGGCGGCGGCTCAAGGAATCGGTGCAGGCGGACGGCATCTACAACCAGAACCTGCAGGCGGTGCCACCCACCGGGTCCATTTCCTACATCAACCACTCGACGTCGTCGATCCACCCGATCGTGTCCAAGGTCGAGATCCGCAAGGAAGGCAAGATCGGCCGGGTCTACTACCCGGCGCCGTATATGACCAACGACAACCTGGAGTACTACCAGGACGCCTACGAGATCGGCTACGAGAAGATCATCGACACCTATGCCGCGGCCACTCAGCATGTGGATCAAGGGCTTTCGCTGACGTTGTTCTTCATGGACACCGCCACCACCCGTGACGTGAACAAGGCGCAGATCTACGCCTGGCGCAAGGGAATCAAGACGCTCTACTACATCCGGCTGCGGCAGATGGCCCTGGAAGGAACCGAAGTAGAGGGGTGCGTGTCCTGCATGCTCTAGGCGCGCAAGCCGGCCCTGAAGTCGCCACGGCGAGCAGTCTGCCCAGGTCAGCGGCCGCAACGGGGTAAGGTGCTTGACGTGGTGAGAATCAGCCGGCCCCACCCTAGCGTGAAGCCCGGGGGCAAAGTCGACGCGCGCAGTGAACGTTGGCGCGAACACCGCAAGAAGGTGCGCAACGAAATCGTCGAAGCGGCTTTCCGTGCCATCGACCGCCTGGGGCCCGAGCTGAGTGTGCGGGAAATCGCCGAGGAAGCCGGCACCGCCAAGCCCAAGATTTACCGGCATTTCACCGATAAGTCCGACCTGTTCGTCGCGATCGGGGAGCGGCTGCGCGACATGCTGTGGGCCGCGATCTTCCCGTCGATCAACCTCGCCACCGACTCGGCCCGCGAGGTCATCCGGCGCAGCGTCGAGGAGTACGTCATCCTCGTCGACAAGCACCCCAATGTGCTCCGAGTCTTCATTCAGGGCCGCTCCGCAAAGCAGTCCGAGGCGACGGTGCGCACGCTCAATGAAGGCCGGGAAATCACTTTGACCTTCGCCGAGTTGTTCAACAACGAACTGCGTGAGATGGACCTGAATCGAGCGGCGCTCGAACTCGCCGCGCACAGCGCGTTCGGAGCGGCCGCCTCGGCCACCGAATGGTGGCTGGGTCCCGAGCCCGACAGCCCGCGACGGATGCCGCGAGAGCAATTCGTCGCGCATCTGACCACGATCATGATGGGCGTCATCGTCGGCACCGCCGAGGCGCTGGGCATCACCATGGACCCCGACAAGCCGATCCACGACGCGGTACCCAGCAATCGCGCTGTCAGCTGAGTGCAGGCTGCGTTGACATCGCCGCGAGGATCGTCAACACTCGTTCTAACCGATACCCTGGGTACTGGGTACTTGGGCCGGGCGGCCCAAAGCTCGCCTCACTAGGAAAGACCGATCCACCATGACCAATGCCGTCACAGAAGCCGGCCCGGCGCCGCAGTCCGCCCAGCCGCCGGTGCACACCCGCGCCGTCATCATCGGGACCGGATTCTCCGGTCTGGGCATGGCGATCGCACTGCAGAAGCAGGGCTTCTCCGGCCAAGACTTCATCATCTTGGAGAAGGCCGACGACGTAGGGGGCACCTGGCGCGACAACAGCTACCCCGGCTGTGCCTGCGACATCCCGTCACACCTGTACTCGTTTTCGTTCGAGCCCAAGCCCGACTGGAGGAACCCGTTCTCTTATCAGCCCGAGATCTGGGACTACCTCAAGGGCGTCACCGAGAAGTACGGGCTGCGCCGCTACATCGAATTCAATTCGTTGGTCGATCGCGCTTACTGGGACGACGAGGAATACCGCTGGCACGTCTTCACCACCGACGGGCGCGAGTACGTGGCCCAGTTCTTGATCTCAGGAGCCGGAGCGCTGCACATCCCGTCCTTCCCCGACATCGACGGGCGTCATGAATTCGCCGGCCCCGCTTTCCATTCCGCGGAGTGGGACCACAGCGTCGACCTCACCGGCAAGCGGGTGGCCATCATCGGGACCGGCGCCAGCGCGATCCAGATCGTGCCGGAGATCGTCGACCAGGTCGCCGAACTTCAGCTCTACCAACGCACTCCGCCGTGGGTGGTGCCGCGCTCCAACCCCGAGATCCCGCCGGCGCTGCGCCAGGCTATGGAGAACGTTCCCGGGCTGCGTGCACTGGCGCGCCTGGGTTTGTACTGGGCGCAGGAGGCGCTGGCCTTCGGCATGACCAAGCGGCCGAACGCGCTGAGGTTCATCGAGGCCTACGCCAAATACAACATTCGCCGCTCGGTGAAAGACCGCGAGCTGCGCCGCAAGCTGACCCCGCACTATCGCATCGGGTGCAAGCGGATCCTCAACTCCTCCACCTATTACCCAGCCGTCGCGAACCCCAAGACCACGTTGATCACCGACCGCATCACCCGAATCACGCGCGACGGGATCGTCACCGCCGACGGCGCCGGCGGTGAGGTTTCCCGAGGTGTCGACGTGATCGTGTACGCCACCGGCTTCCACGTCACCGACTCCTACACCTACGTGCAGATCAAGGGCCGCCACGGTGAGGATCTGGTCGACCGGTGGAATCGCGAGGGCATCGGGGCGCATCGCGGGATCACCGTGGCCGAGATGCCCAACCTGTTCTTCCTGCTCGGCCCCAACACCGGGCTGGGGCACAACTCCGTGGTGTTCATGATCGAGTCGCAGATCCACTACGTCGCCGACGCGATCGCCAAGTGCGACAAGTTGGGCGCGCAGGCGTTGGCTCCCACGCGCGCCGCCCAGGATCGTTTCAACGACGAGTTGCAACGCAAGTTGGCCGGCTCGGTGTGGAACAGCGGCGGTTGCAGCAGCTGGTATCTCGACGAGCATGGCAAGAACACCGTGCTCTGGGGCGGCTACACCTGGCAGTATTGGCGGGCCACCCGCTCGGTCAAAACCGACGAATACCAATTCTTGGGGGTCGGTAACGGCTCGGCGGAGAACCGGAAGACGGTCGCCGCGGCGAAATAGCGACTCGGTTGGTCGCGGCACCCGGCCATCACGCCGGCACGCCATGCGACACGCAAACACAACCTCTTGTGTTGCGCCGGCTTGTCGGACCCCAGGGGTAGTGTTTGAGGCCTGAGTAGAGCGGCCGTTCTGGGAGGCAACAGTGAAGGTTATCGACCGGGTCTCAGCGATCAACTGGAACCGGCTGCAAGACGAAAAGGACGCCGAGGTCTGGGATCGGCTGACCGGAAACTTCTGGTTGCCCGAGAAGGTGCCGGTGTCCAACGACATCCCTTCTTGGGGCACGCTGACCGCCCATGAGAAGCAGCTCACCATGCGGGTCTTCACCGGTCTGACCATGCTGGACACCATCCAGGGCACCGTGGGTGCGGTCAGCCTGATCCCGGACGCGCTGACCCCCCACGAGGAGGCGGTGCTTACCAACATCGCGTTCATGGAATCGGTACACGCCAAGAGCTACAGCCAGATCTTTTCCACGTTGTGCTCGACGGCCGAGATCGACGACGCCTTCCGCTGGTCGGAGGAAAACCCCAACCTGCAGCGCAAAGCGGAGATTGTGCTGCAGTACTACCGCGGAGACGAACCGCTCAAGCGCAAGGTCGCCTCCACGCTGCTGGAGAGCTTCCTGTTCTACTCGGGCTTCTACTTGCCGATGTACTGGTCGAGCCGAGCCAAGCTGACCAACACCGCCGACATGATCCGGCTGATCATCCGCGACGAGGCCGTGCATGGCTACTACATCGGCTATAAGTTCCAGCGCGGTCTGGCTTTGGTCGACGAGGCAAAACGTGCCGAGCTCAAGGACTACACCTACGAGCTGCTGTTCGAGCTCTACGACAATGAGGTCGAATACACCCAAGATCTTTACGACGAGGTCGGGCTGACCGAAGACGTCAAGAAATTCTTGCGTTACAACGCCAACAAGGCGCTGATGAATCTGGGTTACGAGGCGTTGTTCCCGCGTGACGAGACCGACGTGAATCCGGCGATCCTGTCGGCGCTGTCACCCAACGCCGACGAGAACCACGACTTCTTCTCCGGCTCGGGTTCCAGCTACGTCATCGGCAAGGCCGTCGTCACCGAGGACGAGGACTGGGAGTTCTAGACGCCCAGCTCAAGCCGCACAATCGCGGGTTCCGACCGCGGATCCAGCAAATCGGTGGACCGGCCGAGTCGGGCGTCGCGCCCGGTCCGCGCCCACATCTTGCCCACATTCTGTGTCGGCGACCTTGGAAGGTCAGCCTGCAGCGTCTGGCACAACCCCACGGTGGAAATTGTGGATAACTCGCCGATATTGGTGATTGACGGGTTGTTCTGCTGCTGTCAGGCTGTGCATGCGGTTGTTGAAGTGGCTAGGTGTGGTGCCGACACGGAAAACCAGCAAGGGGCCCCGCTTTCGAGTGGGGTCTCCTTTTTGCGCGACACGCGAAAACAACTTGCCGTGTTGGGCAGGCTTGTCGTACCCAAAGGGTAGTGTGTCAAACACCACACCTTTCTGATGCCATTTCAACCGAGGGAGTCGCAATGATTACCAGCTCGATCCTCGTGACCGCAAAGGCGTTCTGTGACCGAGCCCATATGCGTTAACCCAGTTTCATCGTCGAGCCGTGACTTCCTCGATCACCGTTCATATGCCGGACGTGATCCGCCATGCCGGAGCCCACCGCTTGTAATCCGATTTCGGGCGCGCAGTCCACCTTGACGGTTGCCTGTGACGTGGGAAATCTGAAATTCGAATTACATGCGAAGGAGGATGGCTATGGCCATTCGCCCGAGGGGGCCGCTAGGCCCCGAAGGTTCCTGGAAGCAGGGGCAAAGGTGTCCAGCTGACGGATCGTGGATTGACCAATTTGGTCGCATCATCGAACTGTTAGCACACTCAACCTTCCCGCCTATTAAGCAGAAAGGTGAGTGCACCTACTGGATGCGCTACAACGAGCCTCCACAAGCCGCGTAGCGTACCTGTCAGTTGAAACGGCCCGTCGGGATGGGGTGCTCCAACGCCCTTCCCGGCGGGCCCCTACCATTACGATGCGTGGTTGCGTGCGCAACTACACCATAATTGCACTGTCTACCACCATTCGCGTGGTTTTCGCGAATTGGCAGGTCATGTCGTAACAGTACTGACGCTCACCGACGAGTTCATGGCGGGCGGTGCGCTCTGTTACTGGAATTTCTCGAACCTCAACCTGTCGCGTCGGCAGCGATCCGGCGCGCTTCGTGCAAGGCGATCGCGACCGTCTCTAGGTCGTCGTCGAATAGGTCGGCGTAGATGTCCAGCGTCATCGCCACCGAGGCATGGCCAGGCATTTTCTGCATCGCTTTGACATTGGCCACGCCGACACCGCCGGGCTGGCTGCCGTGTGGCGCAGAGTGAGGTGTTACGCGCGGCGCTCGCGACCTCGTGACCGCTTTGGCGAGCCACCCGAAGTGGGGTGCGTCCGTTTGAGGTGGGTGCCGTCGCGGCCGCCACGGCAGCGCATCCCGGTCCTTCCCGCGGCACCGCGGCGCTGATCGGCACCGGCGGCGCCGGCGGAGTCGGCGGGCAGAACTCGAACGCCGCCGGCAAGGGCGGGAACGGCGGTAGCGGCGGCAACGCCCAGTGGATCGGTGACGGCGGCGGCGGAGGTGACGCCGGAATTGGGGCTGGTGGCAACGGTACCGGCGGCACCGGCGGCACCGGTGGAACGCTGTTGGGCTTGCCGGGGATAACGGGGCTGATGTAGACCGGCGGGCCGCGATCACGGATGGCTTGCGGGCATCGGGTCAACAGTGCGCGATACGACGACTGGGAGTTCTCAGGCCGGACATGTGCTGGCCGTGAACGGCGGATGAATTGTCGGCACGTCATCGCCTGACGGTGGCGCGGTGATACACCTACCGTGACACTGTTTGGGTGACGAAAACCTCGCATGCCCATCCTCATTTTCTGCGGTCGGTCATCCGGTGGCTGCAGACCGGCTACCCCAACGGCGTCCCGGGACCCGACCGGGTGCCGTTGCTGGCGTTGTTGCGCAGCACGCCGTTGACCGAGGAGCAGGTCAAGGAAGTGGTGCGCGACCTCACCGCCGACGGATCGCCGGCCACAGCCGACGGTGTGATCAACCGTGACGAGATCGCCGAATTCATCTCCGGCGTGACGCACCACGACGCCGGGCCGGAGAACATTCAACGAGTAGCCGGCAGGCTCGCCGCTGCGGGCTGGCCGCTGGCCGGCATCGACGTCAGCGAGGTCGTTCCCGGCGATGACAACGCCCAGGCAGCGGAGGAGGTTGCGTCACAGGCGTGAGATATCGATGACGAAGCGGTAGCGCACGTCGCTGGCCAGCACGCGCTCGTAGGCTTCGTTGACGTAATCCGGTTCGATGAGTTCGATCTCGGGCGTGACGCCGTGTTCGGCGCAGAAATTCAGCATCTCCTGGGTCTCGGTGATGCCACCGATGTTCGATCCGGAGAGGCTGCGCCGCATCAGCGCCAGCGCAAATGCCGGCACCGGCATGGGGTGTTCGGGGATGCCCAGCTCGACCATGGTGCCGTCGACGTCGAGCAGGTTCAGGTAGTCGCCGAGGTTCAGGTTCGCCGAGACGGTGTTCAGGATCAGATCGAAGCTGCCACGCAACGTGCGAAAGGTGTCGGGGTCGGAAGTGGCGTAGTAGTGTCCGGCGCCCAGCCGCAACCCGTCTTCCATCTTCTTCAGGGATTGCGACAGCACCGTCACCTCGGCGCCCATGGCGGCGCCCAGTTTGACGCCCATGTGGCCGAGTCCGCCCAGGCCGATAATGGCCAGCCGGGTGTCGCGGCCGGCCTTCCAGTGCCGTAGCGGCGAATACAGCGTGATACCCGCGCACAGCAGTGGCGCCGCGGCGTCCAATGGCAGCGCGTCGGGGATTCGCACCACGAAGTTTTCGTCGACGACGATCGCCTCGCTGTACCCGCCCTGTGTGGACTGGCCGTCCTTGCCGATCGAGTTATAGGTGAAGGTCGCTCCGGGCTTGCAGTACTGCTCGAGCCCGGCCAGGCAGCTGCTGCACTGGCCGCAGGAGTCGACCAAGCAGCCCACGCCGACGCGCTCGCCCACCTGGAATTTGGACACCTCGGAGCCCACCTCGGTCACCACGCCGGCGATCTCATGCCCAGGAACCACCGGGTAATTCGGCTGGCCCCACTCGGCCTTGACGGTGTGGATGTCGGAGTGGCAGATACCGGCGAACTTGATGTCGATCACCACGTCGTGCGGGCCTGGCTCCCGCCGGTCGATCGTGGTCTTGGTCAGCGGTTCGGTCGCCGAGAAGGCGGCATAGGCGGAAACAGTGCTCATACGACATCCTTATCAAGGTCCAGCTGGGGCCGTAAAAAGCTTAGCTAAGTTAAGGTTTTCGGACTAGGTGACGGCGATCACGTCCAGGGGCGAGCAGCTTCAGTTGATCGGTGCGTTGATCCAGCGCAGGTCGTCGACGATGCCACGGGCGGCCACCAGGCCCTCGCCCGTCTGCCATATCTCGTCGTTGACGACGAAGACCCGGTTGTCGCGATTGGCGGACAGCTTGCGCCAGGAGTCACTGTCGAGGATGGTCCACGCGCGTTCGGTGGCCTTCGGCGACGCACACGAGACGTAGACGATGTCGGCGTCGGCAGCGGAGAAGTCCGTCCCCCTGGCCAGGTCGGCATCGGTGGCGCCGATCTCGATGTAAGCCTTGTCGGTGAACCGTTGCGCCGCCGGCCGGTCCACTCCTACCGCGCTCAGCACGTTGGCCGGAAAGTTGCGGGCGCCGTATACCCGCATCGTGTTGGCGGTCAGCTGGACAATCGACGCCTGGAAGTGGGTCGCGTCATGCTTGGCCCCGACCTCCCGCGCCCGCTGGGTGAACGCGCTGAGCAGCGATTCCACCGCGGCGCTGCGGGCCGTGGCAGCCCCGACGCCGCGCAGGTTGTCCTCCCACGCGGCGCCCGGCGCTGCCGTGAACACGGTCGGGGCGATAGCCGCCAGCTGCGGGTACAAGTTCGGTGTCACCGCCACCGAGCCCAAAATCAAGTCCGGCCGGGCCGCGGCGATAGCTCGCAGATCCGGGGAATTGTGGGTGCCCACCCCGGGCAGGTCGTGCACCGTCTTGCCCAGATAGGACGGCTGACTCGAGGAGCCGTCCGGCAACGCGGCACCGACCACCCGTGTCTGCAGTCCCAGCGCACACAGCGCGTCGAGCTGGTCGCCGGAGAGCACCACGATGCGTTGCGGATCGGCGGGAACCTGCGCCACGTCCGGGGTCACGCCGGCAGCGTTGTGGGCTTGTCGAGTCGGCGGCCCGGGATCGGCCGCGGCCGCCTCCCGCGCACACGATTCGTCGGGTTTCCGAGAGTTTCCCAGCACCCCGGCGCCCGCGATTTGGGTCGTGGGTGTGACCATTGATCGCGTCGCCGTTGTGGGGGGCTGGTCGGCGCCGCAACCGGTGCACGTCGCAACCAGCGCCGCCAATGATGCAGCGGCCAGACCCCGTCGCACCGCGCCGAATTGCACGCGTCCGACGTTAACACCCGGCCAGTCGGGAAGGGTCTGCCCAAGCGCCTTCGAGGCACCCGGACACCGATTACGACAGTTTGTAGGACCAGGCCTGCCGGCGGCGTGGTGGCGGGCTAAGATTCCTGTCAAAGTGAGGTATTAAGACCCTATCCGCGCCGGGATTCTTGGAGGAGCAGTTGACTGCCGAAGCGCCGCCCTTGGGACAACTCGAGGCCATCCGTCCATATCCGGCCCGTACCGGCCCTAAAGGGAACCTGGTCTACAGGCTGGTCACCACCACCGATCACAAGCTGATCGGCATCATGTACTGCGTCGCCTGCTTCGTCTTCTTCTTCATCGGCGGTCTGCTGGCGCTGCTGATGCGTACCGAGTTGGCGGTGCCCGGTCTGCAGTTCCTGTCCAACGAGCAATTCAACCAGCTGTTCACCATGCACGGCACGATCATGCTGCTGTTCTATGCCACCCCGATCGTGTTCGGCTTCGCCAACCTGGTGCTGCCGCTGCAGATCGGCGCGCCCGACGTGGCATTCCCGCGGCTGAACGCCCTGTCGTTCTGGTTGTTCGTGTTCGGCGCCACGATCGCGATGGCTGGATTCATCACACCCGGCGGGGCGGCCGACTTCGGCTGGACTGCCTACACGCCGTTGAGTGACGCCGTCCACTCACCCGGTGCCGGCGGCGACCTGTGGATCTTGGGCCTGGGGGTCGCCGGTCTAGGCACCATCCTGGGTGCCGTCAACATGATCACCACGGTGGTCTGCATGCGCGCACCGGGGATGACGATGTTCCGGATGCCGATCTTCACCTGGAACATCCTGGTGACGTCCATCTTGGTGCTGATCGTGTTCCCGCTGCTCACCGCGGCGCTGTTCGGGCTGGCCGCCGACCGTCACCTGGGGGCGCACGTCTACGACGCGGCCAACGGCGGAGTCATGTTGTGGCAGCACCTGTTCTGGTTCTTCGGCCACCCCGAGGTGTACATCATCGCGCTGCCGTTCTTCGGAATCGTGAGCGAAATCTTCCCGGTGTTTTCCCGTAAGCCGATCTTCGGTTACACCACGCTGATCTACGCGACACTCTCGATCGCCGGGTTGTCGGTGGCGGTGTGGGCGCATCACATGTTCGTCACTGGCGCCGTACTGCTGCCGTTCTTCTCCTTCATGACGTATCTGATCGCGGTACCGACCGGGATCAAATTTTTCAACTGGATCGGCACCATGTGGAAGGGGCAGCTGACCTTCGAGACGCCGATGCTGTTCTCCGTCGGCTTCGCGGTCACCTTCCTGGCCGGCGGTCTGACGGGAGTTCTGCTGCCCAGCCCGCCGCTGGACTTCCACGTCAGCGACACCTATTTCGTGGTCGCCCACTTCCACTACGTGCTATTCGGCACCATTGTCTTCTCCACCTTTGCGGGTATCTACTTCTGGTTCCCGAAGATGACCGGGCGGCTGCTCGACGAGCGGCTGGGCAAGCTGCACTTCTGGTTGACGTTCATCGGGTTCCACACCACATTCCTGGTGCAGCACTGGCTCGGTGACATGGGGATGCCGCGCCGCTACGCCGACTACCTGTCCACCGACGGCTTCACCAGCCTGAACATCGTTTCGACGATCGGGGCTTTCATCCTGGGCGCGTCGATGTTCCCGTTCGTCTGGAACGTCTTCAAGAGCTGGCGGTATGGCGAGGTCGTCACCGTCGACGACCCCTGGGGATATGGCAACTCGCTGGAGTGGGCGACCAGCTGCCCGCCACCGCGGCACAACTTCACCGAGCTGCCCCGTATCCGCTCGGAGCGTCCGGCGTTTGAGTTGCACTATCCGCACATGGTGGAACGGCTTCGCGCCGAAGCCCATGTCGGACGCGCCCACGGCCCGGAGGACGGCGACGTCACCAGAGCAGACGACGTCAGCGTCCGCTCCTGATGCGTGGTACCGGAGGCCGCAACGGGTGACCACGTCGCCCAAAGTGTCGGTGCTGATCACGGTCACCGGCCATGATCAGCCCGGTGTGACGTCTGCGCTCTTCGAGGTACTGGCCAAACACGGTGTTGAGCTGCTCAACGTCGAACAGGTGGTGATCCGCGGCCGGCTCACCCTGGGAGTCCTGGTTTCCTGCGCACCGGAAGTCGCCGACAATGCGGCGTTGCGCGGCGACGTCGAAGCCGCCATTCACCGGATAGGCCTGGACGTGACGGTCGAGCGCAGCGACGACGTGCCGATCATCCGGGAACCGTCGACCCACGTGATCTTCGTGCTCGGCCGCCCGGTTACCGCCGGGGCGTTCGGCGCGGTGGCCCGGGAGGTGGCGGCGTTGGGCGTCAACATCGACTTCATCCGCGGCATCTCCGACTATCCGGTCACCGGGCTGGAGTTGCGGGTATCGGTGCCGCCCGGAGCCTATGGCCCGCTGCAGAGTGCCCTGACGAGGGTGGCTGCCGAAGAGAGTGTCGACGTGGCGGTCGAGGACTACGGGCTGGCCTGGCGCACCAAGCGGCTCATCGTTTTCGACGTCGATTCCACGCTGGTCCAGGGCGAGGTCATCGAGATGCTGGCGGCGCGCGCCGGTGCCGAGGGAGCGGTGGCGGCGATCACCGAGGCCGCCATGCGCGGCGAGCTGGATTTCGCGCAGTCGCTGCACCAGCGGGTGGCCACGTTGGCGGGATTGCCGGCGTCGGTGATCGACGACGTCGGCGCGCAGCTGCAGCTGATGCCCGGTGCGCGGACCACGCTGCGCACGTTGCAGCGGCTGGGTTTTCGCTGTGGCGTGGTCTCCGGCGGCTTCCGACGGATCATCGAGCCACTGGCCAGGGAGCTGAACCTGGACTTCATGGCGGCCAACGAGCTGGAGATCGTCGACGGGATACTCACCGGCCGGGTGGTCGGCCCCATCGTCGATCGACCGGGCAAGGCCACGGCACTTCGCGACTTCGCCGAGCAGTTCGGGGTGCCGATGGAGCAGACCGTCGCCGTCGGCGACGGCGCCAACGATATCGACATGCTGGCCGTCGCCGGGCTTGGCATTGCGTTCAACGCCAAGCCGGCGCTGCGGGAGGTGGCCGACGCCTCGCTGAGCCACCCGTACCTGGACACGGTGCTGTTTCTGCTGGGCGTGACCCGCGGTGAGATCGAAGCCGCCGACGCGCTCGACGGCGTGCTGCGCCGCGTCGAGATCCCGCCGGATTAGGTGCTGCCGAGCAGACTGGCCGAGCAGACATAGAATCGCACGAAATCAGCGATTTCGATGCGATTCTATGTCTGCTCGCCGGGCAGGGCGACCCGACAGATGATCGCCTCGGCGAGCGGTGCCGCCCAACAGTTGATAAAGTGTTCAATTGTTAAATTGACGTATGTCTGAATTGCAAAAGTTTTAGTCGATGTGAGGTCAGGTGTCGGAGCCGCTATACAAGCTGAAGGCCGAGTTCTTCAAGACGCTGGGGCATCCGGCCCGGGTCAGGATTCTGGAACTGCTGTCCGAACGAGACCACGCCGTGGCAGAGCTGTTGCTCGAAGTGGGCCTGGAGTCGTCCAACCTGTCTCAGCAGCTGGGCGTGCTGCGCCGGACGGGGGTGGTGACGGCACGCAAGGACGGCAACACGGTTATCTACTCGATCACCTCACCGCTGATCGCTGAACTGATGGCCGTGGCCCGCCGGGTGCTGACCGGGATGCTCAGCGGCCAAGTAGCAATGCTCCAAGACCTGCGCGCGGGCGGCCCGGCGGCGGACCGGCAGTAGGTCCGGGCATGGGTTGGATCGGCAGAATCATGCGACTCGGCCGCGTGGCCGAAAACGCGGGACCGGTGCCTGAGCCGACCGTCGGCCCGCCAGCCGGGGTGCGCGGCTCCCTGCAGGTGCGCCATGTCGACGCGGGCTCGTGTAACGGCTGTGAGGTGGAAATCTCCGGGGCATTCGGACCGGTCTATGACGCCGAGCGGTTCGGCGCCCGGTTGGTGGCTTCGCCGCGCCATGCCGATGCGCTGCTCGTCACCGGGGTAGTGACCCGGAATATGGCCCAGCCGCTGCGGAACACCTTGGCTGCGACACCGGCGCCCCGCCTGGTCATCGCCTGCGGTGACTGCGCGCTCAACCGCGGTGTGTTCGGCGACGCGTATGGCGTGGTCGGTTCCGTCGGTGAGGTCATCCCGGTCGACGTCGAGATACCGGGATGTCCACCCTCGCCTGACCAGGTGGTCATGGCCCTGCGGTCGGTGACGCGCAGGTGACCGCGACTTTCGCGGACGCGCCGCCCGAACACTCGGTGACGTTGCGCCGCAACACAATAGGCGCCTTAGCCGCGGGCGCCGTAACGACGGCCCTCGGTATATTGGGAATTGCGTTGGGGCTCAACGGCGTGTTCGGTGCGCTGCCACGAGCGCGGGTCGAGTGGCTGGTGCCGATGATCGGCGTCGACCTGGATGTGAGCCGGTTGGGCGCGTTCTTTATGGCGCTGACCGGTGCGGTAGCCGTCGTCGTCGGCGTTTACAGCATCGGATACGCACGCCTGGAACGGGCCGGCGCCGTCGCGCTCACGGCGCTTCCCGTTTTCGTCGGTGCGATGCTGCTCGTTCCGGCCGCCGGCTCGGTGACCACCTTCCTCCTGGCGTGGGAATTGATGGCGCTCAGTTCGCTCGTCCTGCTGCTTACGAATCATCGCCGTAGCGAAGTTCGCTGCGCCGCAATGTACTACGCGGTGATGACCCAGTTGGGCTTCGCCGCGATCCTGCTGGCCCTGATGGCGCTGGCGGCAGCCGCCGGAACGGATCGGTTCGCCGACATGGCCGAGATCCCGGACGGAGTACGCAACGCCGTGTTCGTGCTGACGCTGGTGGGTTTCGGTTCCAAAGCCGGCCTGCTGCCGCTGCACGCCTGGCTGCCGAGAGCGCACCCGGAAGCGCCCAGCCCCGCATCGGCATTGATGAGCGCCGCCATGGTCAACCTGGGCATCTACGGCCTGATCCGCGTCGATGTGCAGCTCCTGGGACCCGGCCCGAGGTGGTGGGGCGTGGCCCTGCTGGCGGTCGGCGCTGTCACCGCGTTGTACGGGGTGCTGCAGGCCTCGGTGGCCGCCGATCTCAAACGGCTGCTTGGGTTTTCGACGATCGAAAACATGGGGCTGGTCACCCTTGCTCTTGGGGCAGCCACGCTGTTGTCGGCGGCCGGGGTCGCCGCGGCGGCCGTGATCGCGATGACCGCGGCGCTGTTGCACCTGGCCGCCCACGCCGCATTCAAAAGTCTCGGGTTCTTGGCGGCCGGGTCGGTGTTGCTGACAACTGGACTGCGCGACCTCGATAAGCTGGGCGGTCTGGCCCGGAAAATGCCTTACACCACAGTCTTTTTCGGCATTGCCGCATTGGGTGCCTCGGGGCTGCCGTTGGGCGCCGGGTTCGTCAGTGAATGGCTGCTGGTGCAGTCGCTGATCCACGCACGTCCCGAGCACAACACCGTCGTGGGGTTGGTGACTCCGCTGGGCGTCGGCGCGGTGGCGCTGACCACCGGCTTGGGTGTGGCCGCGATGGTGAAGGCGTTCGGCACCGGATTTTTGGCGCGACCGCGTTCGGAGGCGGCGGCTCACGCGCGCGAGGCATCGCCCAGCATGCTCGCCGGCATGGCAGTCGCCGCCGTTGGCTGTGTCGTGGTTGCCGTGGCGCCGTTCTTCCTCGCCGACACCCTGCAGTCGGTGCTCGACACCCTGCCCGCGTCCCAGCACGCCGATCTCACCGGCCTGGGTCCGATGCTGCGATTGCCCGGCATTGACGGCTCGATCGCGCCGGGCCTGCTGGCGGTGGCCCTGGCCCTCGCCGTCCTGATCGTACTGGCGGTTGCCCGCTGGGGCTCGCGTCGCCGCCCGGACTCCGTGAGGTCGCCATTATGGGCCTGCGGCGCCGACGAACTCAGCTCGCGCATGCAATACACGGCGACGTCGTTCGCCCAACCACTGCAGCGGGTCTTCGACGACGTGTTGCGGCCCGACACCGGCATCGAGGTGACTCATTTGGAGCACACCCGCTACCACGTGGAAAAGATCGCCTACCGTGCCGAATTGTCCGATGCCATCGAGGATCACGTCTACGCGCCGGTCTTGCGGACCGTCGCACGATGCGCACAAGCGATTCGGTGCGCGCACAACGGAAGCGTGCACCGCTACCTCGGCTACGGAGCGCTCGGGGTCCTGGTCGTCTTGGTGGTCGCGCGATGAATGCTCTTTCCGCGGTTGCCGGCGCAGCGCAGATCGGTGCGGTCATGACCGGGGCACCACTGGTCGTGGGACTGATGCGGCAAGTCCGGGCCCGAGCCGAGGGGCGTTGCGGTGCAGGTGTTTTGCAGCCCTGGCGGGATCTGCGTAAACAGCTGCGCAAGCAACAGGTCACCCCGGACGGCACCACGCTGGTGTTCGCGGCGGCACCGGCGGTGGTCGCGGCCACCACCTTGCTGATAGCGGCGATTGCGCCGCTGGCCGCGACCGGCTCACCCCTTGACCCGGTCGCTGACCTGTTCGTGGTCGTGGGCCTGTTGTTCCTCGGCACCGTCGCCTTGACGTTGGCGGGAATCGACACCGGTACCTCGTTCGGCGGTATGGGCGCCAGCCGGGAGATCACCATCGCGGCCCTGGTGGAACCGACCATTCTGCTTGCCGTCTTCGCGCTGTCCATCCCCGCGGGGTCGGCCAACCTCGGCGCCATCGTCGCGTTTAGCCTCCAGAATCCCGCGGAAGTGGTGTCGCTGGCCGGAATTCTGGCATTCGTCGCCCTGGTGATCGTCGTCATCGCCGAAACCGGACGCCTCCCGGTGGACAATCCCGCCACCCACCTGGAACTGACCATGGTGCACGAGGCGATGGTGCTCGAATACGCCGGACCAAAGCTTGCGCTGGTGGAGTGGGCCAGCGGCATGCGACTCACCGTGCTGCTGGCCCTGCTGGCCAACCTCTTTTTCCCCTGGGGAATCGCAGGTGACAGGCCGAGCTTGATCGGCGTGGCGATAGGCGTCGCGGCGGTCGGCATCAAGGTCGCCGTGGCCGCGGTCGTCCTGGCCGGCGCGGAGGTCTTCATCGTCAAGCTACGACTATTCCGGGTGCCCGAGCTGCTCGCCGGCTCGTTCCTGTTGGCCCTGTTGGCCGTGACATCGGCCAACTTCTTTACGGCCCAGGCGTGACGGCATGACCGAGCTCAACTATGCGGGCGTGCTGGACCTCGCGCCGGGCGGGCTGATACTGACCGCGGTGCTGATCGTATGGCGGCGTGACCTGCGCTCCATCGTGCGGCTGCTGGCGGCCCAGGGCGTCGCCCTGGCAGCGATTCCGATCATCGTCGGCGGCCACTCCCATGACTGGGAACTGGTCGGGGTCGGGGTCGCGCTGCTCGTGTTGCGCGGGGCGGTGCTGCCGGCGCTGCTGGCCAACGCGCTCGGTGCCGAAGATGCGCCGCGCGAGGCGACGCCGCTGATCAACACCACGGCGTCGCTACTGATCGCGGCGGGCCTGACGGTGGTCGCGCTGGCAGTCGCGCGACCGGTGGTGGCACTGGACTCCGATGCGGCGGTCAGCGCCGCCCCGGCGGGCCTGGCGGTGGTGCTGATCGCCTTGTTCGTGATGGTGACCCGACGGCACGCCATCTCGCAGGCCGCCGGATTCCTCATGCTGGACAACGGGATTGCGGCTACCACATTCTTGCTGACCGCCGGGGTGCCGCTGATCGTCGAATTGGGCGCCTCTCTGGATGTGCTGTTCGCGTTGATTGTGCTCGGCGTGTTGACCGGACGACTGCGCCGGATGTTCGGTGGCACCGATTTGGACCGGCTGCAGAGATTGCGAGACTGATGACTGTTCTGATGCTGGTGCCGATACTTGCGCCGCTGTTCGCGGCCGTCATCGCGATGGCAGGCGGTTGGCGCCGGTGGACGGCAACGCTGACCGTGTTGTCGGCGGTGGCCGTGCTCGCCTCGGGTGTGGCGCTTGGTGTTCAGACGGCAGCCCGACCGAGGGTCGTGCTGGCGGGGATGCTGCGCGTCGATGCGCTCTCGGTGACCATGCTCATCGTCATCGGCGTGGTCGGCACCTTGGCCACCTGGGCAAGCATCGGATACCTCGACTCAGAACTCCAGCACGGTCACACCGACCTCCGTGACGCGCGGCGGTACGGTGCGCTGACGCCGGCGTTCCTGTCGGCGATGGCGGTCGCCGTGTGCGCCAACAACATTGGCGTGATCTGGGTCGCGGTGGAAGCCACCACCGTGATCACGGCCTTCCTGGTCGGGCACCGTCGTACCCGCACCGCGTTGGAGGCCACCTGGAAGTACGTGGTGATCTGCTCGGTCGGTATCGCCGTGGCGTTTCTCGGTACCGTCCTGTTGTATTTCGCGGCCCGGCACGCCGGCGCCGTCGGCGCGACGGCGCTGGATCTCGAAGTCTTGACGGCCCACGCCGGCCACCTCGACCCGGCCGTTACCCGGCTGGCCGGCGGGCTGCTGCTGATCGGATATGGCGCCAAAGTCGGGCTGGTTCCGTTTCACGGATGGCTGGCCGACGCGCACAGCCAAGCGCCGGCACCGGTGTCGGCGCTGATGAGTGGAGTGCTGCTCTCGGTAGCTTTTTCGGTGCTGATCCGGCTACGGCCGATCATCGACGCCGCGACGGGGCCTGGCTTCCTGCGCTCCGGTCTCCTGACGGCCGGCCTCGCGACAGTCCTTATCTCAGCGTTGTTGCTCACTGTCACAACGGATCTCAAGCGTATGCTGGCATACTCGTCGATGGAGAACATGGGGCTGATCGCGATCGCGGCGGCCGCGGGCACCAAACTGGCGATCGCGGCTTTGCTGCTGCATGTGCTTGCGCACGGCATCGGCAAGACGGTGCTGTTTCTGGCCGGGGGGCAGTTGCAGGCCGCGCACGACTCGACGGCAATCGGCGACATCACCGCGGTGCTGTCGCGGTCCCGGTTGGTCGGGTGGTCGTTCGCCGTCGGCGTCATCGCCTTGCTGGGGTTACCGCCCTTCGCGACGTTCGCCAGCGAGGTGTCGATCGCTCGATCGCTCGCCAATGCCGGGCTGTCCTGGGTGCTCGGTGTCGCGCTGCTGTTGATGGTGGTGGCTTTCACCGCTGTGGCGGGCAACGCGCAGCGGATCCTGCTCGGAGTGCCGAGCGCCGGGGCTGCGCGGATCGCCGTGCCCGCCACGGTGGCGGCCGCGCTGGCGACCGGCGTCATGGCGTCGGTTGCGCTGGGTATTACGGCGGGCCCGCTTGCCGGGTTGTTCAATGCGGCCGCCGGCCAGTTCGGGACGGGTTGATGCAGCGAACCATGGTGCGGCGAAAGGTATCCGGTGACGAACTCGCCCGGGCGGTGAGCGAGTTGCTGGCGGCCGGCTATCGTCTGGCCCTGGTGGCCGCGCATGACGACGGCGACACCCTGAGGATCGTCTACCTGCTGCTGGCGGGACAGCCGGACCGCCGCGTGGAGCTAACCTTGACCACCGACGCGGCAACCCCGTGGGCTCCGTCCCTGGGGCACCTGTCGATCCCCGCGGGTCGCTTCGAGCGGGAGATGATGGACCTGTACGGGGTTGTGCCGCAAGGACATCCGCAACCGCGGCGGCTGGTGCGGCATGGGCATTGGCCCCAGCAGTGGTATCCGATGCGCCGTAACGCCGGTGAGCCGCCGCCGTTTCCGAACGCCGGCCGGTTTCCGTTCCTGACCGTCGACGGGCCGGGCGTCTACGAAATACCGGTCGGGCCGGTGCACGCCGGCTTGATCGAGCCGGGGCATTTCCGGTTCTCGGTCATCGGCGAATCGGTGTTGCGGCTCAAGGCTCGATTGTGGTTCGTGCACCGCGGTATCGAGAAACTCTTCGAGGCACGAAACGCGCTCGGCGCCATCGGGTCGGTCGAACTTGCCGAGCGGATCAGCGGTGACAGCGCGGCTGCCCATTCCCTGGCGTACAGCCTGGCCGTCGAGGACGCGTTGGGATTCGACGCGCCCGAGCCGGTGCACCGGCTGCGGGCCCTGCTGGTCGAACTGGAACGGCTCTACAATCACGCCACCGATCTGGGTGCGCTGGCCAACGACGTCGGTTTTGCCCTGGCCAACGCCCACGCCCAGCGCGTTCGGGAACGGCTGCTGCGGATCAACCGGCGGGTCACCGGACATCGCCTGCTGCGTGGCGCGATCCGGCCCGGCGGCGTGGTGCTGCAAGAGCTTCCCGAACCCGACGAATTGCGTGCGCTGGCACACGAGGTCGCCGAAATCAGCGACCTGACACTGCGCAACACGGTGGTCTATGACCGGTTCGCCGATACCGCTGTGCTGACGCGTGACGACGCGGATGCCGTCGGGTGTCTCGGGTATGTCGCTCGGGCCAGCGGCATCGCCACCGATTCGCGCCTCGATCACCCGACCACCACGCTGCCGGTCACCGCGGTACCCGGCAGCGGCGGTGACGTACTGGCCCGCTACACAATTCGGCGTGACGAATTCGCCGCATCGGTCGCGCTGGCCTGCACGCTGATCGAGGATCACCGCGGCCCGTTGCGATGCGACGCGTCGCTGACGGCGACACCCGGCAACTCCGGGGTGGGCATCGTCGAAGGCTGGCGCGGCACGGTCGTACACCGGGTGGAAGTCGACGACGCGGGCCGCATCACCCGATGCAAGATCGTCGACCCTTCGTGGTTCAACTGGCCCGCGTTGCCGGTCGCCATGGCCGACACGATCGTCCCGGACTTTCCGCTTGCCAACAAGAGCTTCAACCTGTCCTATGCGGGCAACGATCTCTAGCGGCCGAGCAGACTGGCCGAGCAGACATAGAATCGCACGAAATCAGCGATGTCGATGCGATTCCGCGTCTGCTCGCGGGGGCGGGGCGACCCGACAGCTACCCCACGAGGGCGGTGCGGCACGATTGGCGGGTGCCCGAATCCGGCTCACCAGCTGACCAGGAGACAGCCGATCCAGACCTGCTGATCGACTTCAGGAATGTCTCGCTGCGCCGCAACGGGCGCACCTTGGTGGGGCCGCTGGATTGGGCTGTCGAACTCGACGAACGCTGGGTGATCATCGGCCCCAACGGGGCCGGCAAGACATCGCTGCTGCGCATCGCCGCGGCAGCCGAGCACCCGTCGACCGGAGTCGCATTCGTGCTCGGTGAACGGCTCGGCCGAGTTGATGTGTCGGAGCTGCGTGCCCGGATCGGGCTGAGCTCGTCGGCCCTGGCGCAGCGGGTGCCCACCGACGAAGTGGTGCGCGACCTCGTCGTCTCGGCCGGATATGCCGTATTCGGCCGGTGGCGGGAGCGCTACGAGGACCTCGACTACCGGCGTGCCGTCGACATGCTCGAGAGCCTGGGCGCCGAACACCTTGCCGACCGCACCTACGGCACGCTGTCCGAAGGTGAGCGCAAGCGGGTGCTGATCGCCCGTGCGCTGATGACAGATCCGGAACTGCTGCTGCTCGACGAACCCGCCGCGGGCCTGGACCTGGGCGGCCGCGAGGAGTTGGTGGCGCGGCTGGCCGACCTCGCCGCGGACCCGGACGCGCCCGCGCTGGTGCTGGTCACCCACCATGTGGAGGAAGTCCCGCCCGGTTTCAGCCACTGCCTGTTGCTGGCCGAAGGCCAGGTGGTCGCGTCCGGCCTGCTGCCCGACGTGCTGACCGCGGAAAACCTGTCCACGGCGTTCGGCCAGCAGATCGCCGTGGACGTCGTCGACGGGCGATACTTCGCCCGGCGGGTCCGCACCCGCCCAGCCCATCGGAGGCAGCCATGAACTCACCGTCGGAGCAGGGGCCCCTGGTACCCCGGCCCGCAGCGACCGTGATGCTAGTCCGCGACGCGGAGCCGGGCTCGGGGGCCGGCTTGTCCGTTTTCCTGATGCGGCGGCACTCCGCCATGGATTTCGCGGCCGGGGTGATGGTCTTTCCCGGCGGCGGCGTCGACGACCGGGACCGCAATGCCGACTTGGGCGGGCAGCGGGCGTGGGCCGGCCCGCCGCCGCTGTGGTGGGCGCAGCGCCTGGGCACCGAGCCCGATCTTGCCGAGGCGTTGGTGTGCGCGGCGGCTCGGGAGACGTTCGAGGAATCGGGTGTGCTGTTCGCCGGACCGGCCGATGACCCGAACAGCATTGTCCGCGACGCCTCCGTATACAGCGAGTACCGCGCCGCCCTGGCCGACCGCACGCTGTCCTTCGCGGACTTTCTGGGCCGCAACGATCTGGTGCTGCGCTCCGACCTGCTGCGGCCCTGGGCGAACTGGGTCACCCCGGAGGCCGAGCTCACCCGTCGTTACGACACCTATTTCTTCGTCGGAGCGCTGCCCGAAGGACAGCGTGCCGACGGTGAGAACACCGAGTCCGACCGGGCCGACTGGACGCTGCCCCAGGACGCCATCGACGACTTCGCTGCCGGGCGAAACATCCTGCTGCCGCCCACCTGGACCCAACTCGACGCGCTGGCAGGCCGCACGGTGGCCGACGTGCTGGCCGTGCAGCGCACGATTGTGCCGGTGCAACCCAACCTCGCGCTGCAGGGGGACAACTGGGAGATCGAGTTCTTCGACTCCGACCGCTACAACCAGGCCCGGCGCTCCGGCGGATTCACCGCGTGGCCGCTGTGAGGGAGTTCGTCGGCGTCGTCGCCAACGAGGGCCTGGCCACGTTGGTGGTGTCGCGACCGCCGACCAACGCGATGACCCGTCAGCTCTACCGGGAAATCGCTTCCGCGGCAGATGATTTGGGCCGCCGCGAGGACGTCGCCGCAGTCATCGTGTTCGGCGGCCATGAGATCTTTTCCGCCGGCGACGACATGCCCGAGCTGCGCACACTGACCGCCGCGGAGGCCGATACCGCCGCGCGGGTGCGGCGCCAGGCCATCGACGCCGTGGCCGCGATCCCGAAGCCGACGGTGGCCGCGATCACCGGGTACGCGCTGGGCGCCGGTCTGACCCTGGCGCTGGCCGCCGACTGGCGGGTCAGTGGCGACAACGTGAAGTTCGGGGCGACGGAGATTTTGGCCGGACTGATCCCCGGCGGCGGCGGCATGGCGCGCCTGACCCAGGTGACCGGTCCCAGCAGGGCCAAGGAGCTGGTGTTCAGCGGGCGCTTCTTCGACGCCGAGGAGGCCTTGGCGCTGGGGCTGATCGACGACATGGTGGCGCCCGACCACGTCTATGACGCCGCCGTCGGCTGGGCGCGCCGCTTCATCGACGGCCCGCCGCTGGCGATGGCCGCCGCCAAGGCCGTCATCAACGACGTCCTCGAACTGGAACCGGCGCTGCGACCCGCCGCCGAACGGCGTCGTTACGTCGAGGTGTTCGCCGAAAGTCGAGGCGGTGGCGGCAACGGCGACGACGCCGGCCGTTAGGCTTCCCGGTATGACGAGCAGTTCGACCGACGTCGTGCCCAACCCGCACGCCACCGCCGAACAGGTGGAAGCCGCCCGGCATGACAGCAAGCTCGCCCAGGTCCTCTACCACGACTGGGAAGCCGAGAACTACGACGAGAAATGGTCGATTTCCTACGACCAGCGCTGTGTCGACTACGCCCGCGGCCGGTTCGACGCCATCGTGCCCGACGAGGTGTTGAGCGAACTGCCTTACGACCGGGCGCTGGAACTGGGCTGCGGCACCGGGTTCTTTCTGCTCAACCTGATCCAGGCGGGGGTTGCCCGGCGTGGGTCGGTCACCGACCTCTCACCAGGCATGGTCAAGGTCGCGGTCCGCAACGGGCAGTCCCTGGGGCTGGAGATCGACGGCCGGGTGGCAGACGCCGAGGGCATCCCGTACGACGACAACACCTTCGACCTGGTGGTCGGGCATGCGGTGCTGCACCACATTCCCGATGTGGAGCTGTCGCTGCGCGAAGTGATCCGGGTATTGAAGCCGGGCGGCCGCTTCGTCTTCGCGGGCGAGCCGACCACCGTCGGCAACGGATACGCCCGTGCCCTGTCCACCCTGACGTGGCGCGTCGCGACCAACGTCACCAGGTTGCCCGGGCTGGGCAGCTGGCGACGGCCCCAGGCCGAGCTCGACGAATCCTCACGCGCCGCGGCGCTGGAGGCCATCGTCGACCTGCACACGTTCACCCCGGCCGACCTCGAGCGGATGGCCGCCAATGCCGGCGCGGCGCAGGTCCAGACCGTCAGCGAGGAGTTCACCGCCGCGATGTTCGGCTGGCCGGTCCGGACGTTCGAGGCCTCGCTGCCGCCCGGTCGCCTGGGCTGGGGCTGGGCGAAGTTCGCCTTCACCGGCTGGAAGGCGCTGAGCTGGGTGGACGCCACCCTGTGGCGGCACGTGGCGCCGAAGGGCTGGTTCTACAACGTGATGGTCACCGGGGTCAAGCCGTCCTGAGTGTCGGCCTTGCGTTCACTTCTGACGACGTCGGTTACCTGCGCTCGGAGCCGGGTGCTGCCGCGCTGGCCGCGGTCGCCGAGTTCGAGCTGAGCGCCGCCACCCGGGTCGCCGACACCACCGCGGTGCGCGCCCGGTTCGGCGAGCGGGCGCCGATTCTGGTCGAGACCACGCTGTTACGGCGGCGCGCTGCAGACAAGCTGGCCGATCTGGGCGACGTCTCCAATTGGCTGTTCACCGATGAGGCGCTGCAGCAGGGCACGGTCGCGGCGGTGGCGCTGCATCGCGCCCGGCGGCTGGCCGGTCGGGTGGTGCACGACGCGACGTGTTCCGTCGGAACCGAGCTGGCCGCGCTGCGCCGGACGTCGGCGCGGGCGGTGGGCAGCGACATCGACCCCGTCCGGTTGGCGATGGCGCGCCACAACCTGGGACCCGATGCCGACCTGTGTCGCGCCGACGCCCTGCACCCGGTGACCCGGGACGCGGTCGTCGTCGTCGACCCGGCGCGTCGCCGTGGCGGGCGCCGGCGCTTGCGCCCGGCCGACTACCAACCGGCGCTGGGCCCGCTGCTGGCGACCTACCGCGGCCGGGAGCTCGTCGTAAAGTGCGCTCCCGGAATCGGTTTCGATCAGCTGAGCCGGCTCGGATTCGAGGGCGAAATCGAAGTGACCGCCTACCGCGGCTCGGTCCGGGAGGCGTGCCTGTGGTCGGGCGGATTGGCTGCGCCGGGCGTGCGGCGTCGGGCCAGCATCCTCGACAGCGGCGAACAGGTCACCGACAGTGAGCCCGACGATTGCGGGGTGCGACCCGCCGGGCGGTGGATCGTCGATCCCGACGGGGCCGTCGTCCGGGCCGGCCTGGTCCGCCACTACGGCGCCCGGCACGGGCTGTGGCAGCTCGACCCCGACATCGCCTACCTGTCCGGTGACCGGCTGCCCGCCGGCGTGCGCGGTTTCGAGGTGCTCGAGCAGCTGGCGTTCGACGAGCGCCGGTTGCGCCAGGCACTGGCTGCGCTGGATTGCGGGGCGCTGGAGATCCTGGTCCGCGGCGTGCAGGTGGATCCCGACGCGCTGCGGCGACGGCTGCGGTTGCGTGGTGGCCGACCGCTGTCGGTGGTCATCACCCGGATCGGTTCGGCGGCCGCCGGCCGTGGGACCGCCTTCGTATGCTGCCCGTCTCGGTAGTGGCCGGGTACGCTGGCGGCGATCACCCTTGGCGGCGCCACTGCCCGAAGGTCTGCGAGGAACATTCGACAATGCGTCATCTGATAGCGGTCGCAGTGCTGGCTGCTGCGGTCCTGTTGGTTTGCCCGGCGGCCGCAGCACCGCCGACCTGTGCCAGCCTCGGCGGTTCGGTCGAGGCAGCGCAGATGTGCCACATCCATGCGACAGGCTCCAGCTACACACTGGACATCACCTACCCCGTCGACTACCCGGACCAACAGGCGCTGACCGACTACATCACGCAGAACCGCGACGGATTCGTCAACGTGGCGCAGGGGTCGCCACGCCGCGACCGGCCCTACCAGATGGACGCCACCGCCGAACAACACAGCGCCGGCCAGCCACCACACAACACCCGCAGCGTGGTGCTCAAGTTCTTCCAGGATCTCGGTGGCGCACATCCGTTCACCTGGTACAAGGCCTTCAACTACAACCTCGGGACGAAACAACCCATCACCTTCGACACGCTGTTTGTGCCCGGCACCACGCCGCTGGACGCGATCTTTCCGATCGTGCAACGGGACCTGGAACACCAGACCGGGCTTTCAGTGGTGACGCCCTCCAGCGGGCTCGATCCGAGCCACTACCAGAACTTCGCCATCACCGACGACGACGTGATTTTCTACTTCGCCCAGGGCGAGCTGCTGCCGTCGTATGCCGGAGCAACTCAAGTCCAGGTGCCGCGCAACGCTATCCCGGCGTTGGCGATCTGAGGCTTACACCGGGCCGGCCAGCGATTCCATCGCTGCCGCCGCGCCGCCCAACGCCAGCTGCGCCACGCACCCGACGATCGGTACGAAGAAGGCCACGGTGCGCCGCGCGAGACGCGACACGGTGACCACCAGGTCGGCGACGAAGATCGCGATGCCGGCCCACAATCCCAACCTGATGGCGCGGTCCACCCAGGCCGGATCGCCACAGGGCTGAGCACCGCACGGGTCGGTGCCCATCACCAGCATGCCCAGCACCAGCATCGTCGCCACGAACAATAGGGCGTGCAGCGCCAGCAGCAGGATCGCGACCGTGATATCCAGCGCCCGGTGGGCGGGGTTGCGGCGGTTGGACAGAGCCGCGTTCGCCGTGGCCGCATCGTCGGTAGACATCGACCAAGTATGGCCGTTAAGCCGGCGCGAAGCTGTAGACCTGGCCGTCGCTGGTGGCGGTTACCACCCGGCGGTCATACCCGATCGAGACGCCGACCGGATATCCGGTGGCCGCCGGCAGCGGATAGCTATTGATCGTGTGACCGTTGGCCGGATTGAAAACCAGCAACGACAAACCCGGTCCGCCGTCGTGGGGTGGACCGGCAACCACGGTGTAGCCGACCTCGCTCCCGCCCAGGCTGGACGTCGACAACGGCGTGACGTCGTCGCGTCGCCAGGCCTGGTCGGCATGGTCGCCGGCGTCGCGGAAGGCCACCAGCTGGGTGTCGGGACCGCCGCCGGACACGATCAGGCCCTCCGGGGTGACCGTGGGCGGTGTCTGCGCCAGAAATCCCAGCGGCGCCGACCATTTGACCTTGCCGTCGGCGGCGTGCAGGGCCCACAGGTGTTGGTCGCGGCCGTTGACGTAGACCGTCGCTCCGTCGGCAGAAAGCACCGGACTGGCGAGCACCCCGTCTTTGACGGCATCACTGGCCCACTCACGGACCAGCTGCTGGTCACGCAGTTTGAGGCCGACCAGCCCCGCTCCCGGTGCCCCCGGCTGCCAGACACCGAGCACAACGGTCCCGTTGACCCCCGAGAATGCCGGGGCGGCGGCGACCGGGCAGCCCATCCGCGCCGGCGCGCAGTCGGCCAATCCGCGCATCGGATCGGCCGGGTCGACGCCCTCGACCAGATCCACCGGGCTGCCGACGACTTTGCCGCGGTGGGTATCGAACACCAGTATCTGTCCGAGGTGGGTTGCGACGAGCAGGTGGCCGTGCCCGACGAATCGGGGAGTGGTCGGCATCCCGATCACCGGTTGGCGCCAGCGTGTCCACTGGGTAACCGGAAAGGCCACGATCGCACCCGGCTGTCCGACGTAGAGGTTGTCGAAGCCGTCCAGCAACGGGCCGGCGAACCCGCCGCCCTGCACCAGCCGGACACACCAGCGCTGGCGGCCGTTGTTGTTGTTCTCCCACTCCATCAGCGAACAACCGGCCGGGGTCTGCGCGTTGATCGCCAGGTAGCCGCGCGCACTCAGCGCCGGCCCGGCCGCGAGGCTGCCCTTCACCGAACGCGTCCACGCCAGCTTGAGCTTGCTGGCGCCGCTCGTGCCGGTGTAGCTGCTGTTGGCGGCATCGCCGTACTGCGCGGGCCAGCCCAGCGCCGGCGCCGCATCCACCCAGGAATCTGTGTTGCCGCAACCGCTGAGCCCGACCGTGAGCACGGCGGCGAACATGGCTGTCAGGAGACGTCGCGCACGCACCTTGACCTTTCGCAGTCCTTACGCAGGGTTCCCCAATACCTTCCGCAACGTTGGTCGCCGGCAGCCGGGTCCGGCCGTTCGGCATAGCGGCCATCGGGTACAGGTGAGGGTAACCCGTGGCGGCTCGGGTGTGCCGTGCCCCCACATCCGGACGCTGCGCGTCCCGCTCGATAGCTCCGCGTCGTCAGGCTAGGCTTCCGGCCATGACGTCCATGTGGGGTGCGCCGCTGCATCGCCGCTGGCGTGGTGCGCAATTGCGGGACCCGCGCCAGGCCAGATTCCTCACGCTGGCATCGCTGAAATGGGTACTGGCCAACCGCGCCTACACCCCGTGGTATCTGGTGCGTTACTGGCGGCTGCTGAAGTTCAAGCTGGCCAACCCGCACATCATCACCCGGGGCATGGTGTTCCTCGGTAAGGGTGTGGAGATCCATGCGACGCCGGAGCTGGCCCAGCTCGAGATCGGCCGCTGGGTGCACATCGGCGACAAGAACACCATTCGCGCTCACGAGGGCTCGCTGCGCTTCGGCGACAAGGTGGTGCTCGGCCGGGACAACGTCATCAACTGCTATCTCGACATCGAGATCGGGGACTCGGTGCTGATGGCGGACTGGTGCTACGTCTGTGACTTCGACCATCGGATGGACGACATCACGTTGCCGATCAAGGACCAGGGGATCGTCAAGTCGCCGGTCCGTATCGGGCCCGACACGTGGGTCGGTGTGAAGGTGACGGTGCTGCGGGGCACGTCTATCGGACGCGGCTGCGTGCTGGGATCGCACGCCGTGGTCCGCGGCGTCGTCCCCGATTATTCGATCGCCGTCGGCGCTCCCGCCAAGGTGGTCAAGAACCGGCGGGTGGCCTGGGATGCGTCGGCCGCGCAGCGCGCCGAACTGGCTGCCGCACTGGCCGATATCGAACGCAAGAAGGCGGCCAGATGAGGTGGCGCCAACAGCGCTTCATCGGGGTACCGCTCGCTCGCACCGGGTCACGCGACGGCGCTCCGAATTGCCGCTCAGTTGGCTAAGAAATCGCCATCGATCAAAGTCGCATCGCTGCACGGAACCTCGTTGGGTCCGGTTTTTCAGCTTCGTCGGGTCAACAAGATGACCGGGATGACGCGGCCTTGTGTCTGCTGCTCATAGTCGGCGAAGCCGGGAGCCAGCGCCTTCTGGCGATTCCATATGTCGTCGCGTTCGGTGCCGGTCAGTTCGCGCGCCGTAACTGCGATCGTCTGGACACCGTCGCTAGTGCCAATCTCGATCGCCGCCGCGGGATGCGCCTTCAAGTTGTAATACCAATCCGGGTTCCTGGGTGTGCCGGCTCGGCTGGCGAATATGGCCCAGTCGTCGCCGACAGGCAGATATGCCACCGGATTGAGGCGTTCTTGACCAGACTTCGCTCCGACCGAGTGCAGAATAAGCAGTGGTGCCTCGCCGAAGGCAGCGACCTTGCCGCGGTTGGCGCGAAACTCTTCGATGTTGCGGCTGTTGTAGTCACCCATCGCATCCGGGTTGTTGACCATCTCAGCAGAATCCATCGGGGCTCCTATTGCGGACGAGGACGCGAGAAAGATCGCGCGGCAACAACCGTACGCGCCGCTTCGATGCTGCGCTTGATGCCGATCAGAGCGCCTTGGATAACTGGTGAGCGGCCAGGCGAATGCGATGAGTTCACTGCGAACTGCCCAGAGGTGGACCATGGCGGCGCGGCGCCAAGCCCGCAGACGTGGTGTAAGAGTTCGTTCGATCGCGTGATTCGGTGCAGCTCGCGTGACCACTAAAGATCACTCACGGGCAACGGCTTTGACTCGCCATCCGTGCTCGCGGCGGCGCAATTCGCTGACATGCTCAAGACTTCGGCAGCGGTGTGGGCTAATTCCTCGAGAATCCGACGGTCGGCTCCTGCGCGGGCGCGCAGCGCCAGGCTATGCAAAGCCGCTCCGGCAAGCCGCCCCTGCGCGGCGGCATTGGTGGTCGGCGGTAGCTGCCCGCTGGCGATCGCGGCATCGAAACGCTCGGTGAAAGCGGCATCGATGGCACTCAAGATTTCTGCGAGTCGGTCACGAATATCTTTGTCGCTGAACGACTCTGCCGACGCGGTACAGACCGCCAGACAGCCGCGGCCCGGTCCTGGTTGAGTGGTGTACAGGTCGACGCTGGACAGGTAAGCGGCCAGCAGGTCGTCGCGAAGCTGCCCACCAGCGTTCAGCGATGCCGTGAATTCGGTGCGCATCCGGTGCCCGAAATGGTCCAGCGCCGCCAGATACATCGACTTCTTGTCGCCCAGAGCGGTGTACAGACTCGGCCGTGTGACGCCAGCCGCGCGTGCCAGATCGTCGAGGGAAGCGCTGGAGTAGCCGCGCTCCCAGAACACCGACAGCACCGCCTCCAGCACTCGGTGCTCGTCGAACTGACGCGGTCGTCCCCGGGGGCGCCGTGGCGAGATGTTTTTCATACCGATCCGCTCGAAAATATTGACAACGCAATTTTATTGCGAAACAGTAGCAAAATACATTCCGCCGTAGGAGTAGCTGTCATGTTGATCAAGCACAATCCATTCGCTTCGCCACGGCCCGGTGATGAGGTGTTGGCCGGCATCCATCTGCTGGGGACTCGGCGAGTGAACTTCTACGCCGTCACCGAGGGTGACGCGGTGACACTGGTGGACTGCGGGTTCGACGGACACCGCCGTTACCTGGCCGCCTGGCTCGAGAGGACAGGTAGGCGGCAGTCCGACGTCGAGGCAGTCATCCTGACGCACGGTCACGCCGACCATGTCGGGTTCGCTGAGCGGTTGCGGCGCAAGGGCGTTCCCGTCTACTTGCACGACGCCGATGCCGCCTTCGCGCAGAGCTCCCGGGGCCGACTGCCCCCACAGCGGTTACGGCGACGCATCTGGAGGCCCGCAGCACTCGGCTTGCTCGGTGAAGCCGCCTGTGACGGTGTATTCGTTCAGCCGCTGCTGAAATCGGTAAACCGCGTAGGGTGCGGCTCACCGTTGGATGTACCGGGAAGACCGGTGCCGCTGTTCGTCGGCGCCCATTCGGCCGGCTCCGTCGTATTTCATCTGCCCGGACAAGCGGCGCTATTCACCGGCGACGCGCTGATGACCCGCGATCCCATGTTCTTCGGTCACGACCGCCCGATCGTCTTCGCCGAGCACACCGCCAACAATGCGGCGACGGTGTCCGTACTGAGACACCTCACTCCCTACATGGATGACGCTCTGCTGCCCGGCCACGGCGACCCATGGACCTTCGCCGGTGGCGTCGGTCAGGCGGTTCAACAGGCCGAAATAGCCGCCTGAGACTAAGCCGGCCTATTCGGGGTGGTCATCGACCTTGAAGTCGAAGTTGACATCGCCGGCGTCGACGCCGGTGACGGTCACGTTGACGCCGTACTTATCGCTGCCGTCGGTGAGTTGGCAACGCAGTGTGGCTCCCTCGACGCCCTTGAGGTTGTCGGGGCAGGTCACCGAATCAGGTCGTCGGCCCACCTGCTGCGTCAGCTTGTTGCTGATGATGGAGGCGACCTGGTTCTTGTCGACGGTCTCCACCATGTCGAACTTGACGTCCTTGCCTTCGACACTGGTTACGGTGACGTTGACGTTGTAGGTCGAGTCTTTGACTTTCATCTCGCAGTTCAGCTGCGCACCGACCTTGGCCGGCAGGTCACCCGGGCAGGTCACGGATTCGGGCTTGTTACCGGCGGCGTCGGTCATCTTGGCTCTGATCTGGTCGGCGACGTCGCTCTTGCTCACCGAATGCGACGACGATCCGATCGAACATGAGCAGGCTCCGGCGCTGGCCATCAGCCCCAAGGCAGCGCCTGAGATCAGCAACGCGCGAACGATCGAGTGAGCCATATCGCCTCCCTGCTTGGAACACTGGGACAACTGTGAATCGGCTGATAATGACATGCCAAACAGCTTCTCCGAAAGCGAATCCGGGAAATACCGCGCGCCGGTCAGCCGATGCCACGGTAGCGGCGCAGCGCCTCGGCGCGCTCGGTGCCATGGTCCACGATCGGCGGCGGATACCCCGATGGGCGCTTGCCTGTCCGGAGGTGGACGTCGGCGGCCGCGCGCAGTTCGGGCACCCAGCGGCGTATGTAATCGCCTGAGGGGTCGAACTTCTCGCCCTGCGTGGTCGGGTTGAACACCCGGAAATACGGCGCGGCGTCGGTACCGCATCCCGCGCACCACTGCCACCCGTGCTGGTTGCTGGCCATGTCGCCGTCGGTGAGCTGCTCCAGGAACCAGGCCGCCCCCCATTGCCAGGGCAGATGCAGGTCCTTGACGAGAAACGATGCGGCGATCATCCGGACCCGGTTGTGCATGAACCCGGTCTCGCGCAGTTGCCGCATCCCCGCATCGATCACTGGAAACCCGGTTTCACCGGCCTTCCAGGCCTCGAAGACTCGTTCGGCGTGGGCGCCGGTGTCGGTCTGGATGGAATCGAAGTCACTGTTCCAATTGCGCCAGGCGCTGGCCGGGCGGTCAAACAGGACCGCGGCGTAAAAGTCGCGAAAAGCCAGCTCGCGCAGGTAACTTCGGGCACCGGCACCGCGGAAGTCCAGGCCGGCGACCATGGTCCGGGGGTGTATGGTGCCGAACTTCAGGTGCGCCGACATCCGGCTGGTGCCGTCGAGGTCAGGCCGGTCGCGATCCTCGGCGTAGCGTTCCAGTCCGTCGTCGACGAAGGCTCCCCACTCCCGAAGAGCCGCGGCTTCGCCCGCAGCCGGGTCAAGCGGCACACCGGGGTCGGGGATTTCGCAGTGTTCGACGGGCACTTGGGCCGGATCCAGCCAGCGCGCACAGTCGTGGCCGGTACGCGCCGGCGAGGGCCACCCCGCCTCGCTCCACCGGCGGAAGAACGGGGTGAACACCCGATATGGCGTCCCGTCGTCTTTGGCGACGCGCCCGGGTGGCACCAGATACGGCGATCCCGTCGCCACCAGCGGAACGCAGCCCAGCGCCGCGCGCACCCGCTCGTCGCGGCGCCGGCCGAACGGCGCGAAATCCCCGGAGATATGTACCGCCGATGCCTCGATTTCCTTGGCGATTACGGGAATCCGTTCTTCGGGCCGCCCGCGGGTCAGCAGCAGCCGGCCGCCCAGATCGTCGCGTAATAGCCGCAGCGAATCGCCCAGATACTGCAGGCGGCGCCGGCCGGACGACGCCTCCAGACGCGGATCGAGGACAAAGCAGGCGAGCACCTCGTCGTCGGCGGCGGCAGCGGCTAGCGCCGGATGGTCGCGCAACCGCAGGTCGCGACGAAACCACAAGAGCGCCCGCGTCATCGGGCGGTCAGCGGTTGAGCCGCCAGAGGTGGGTGGCCAGCACGGTGGCGAAGGCCGTCCACACTGCGTAGGGAAGCATCGCCAGCCCCGCGCGTCGATCTGCTCCGGCGGTCCGGCGCACCAGGTCGGCGCTGCTGGTCGCCAAGACCGCGGCGCCCACCGCGGACGCGCCGAGTTTGTGGAACCGGAAGAACAGCCAACTCCATCCGCCGTTGAGCACCAAGTTGATGCCCAGCGCGGCGACATAGCGGCGCGCCTTGTCGTGGTGTCCCGCTGCGCGCAACCGGTCGAGGGCCACCGCGGAACTGAGGGCGATGTCGCCGTAGAGGGTGGTCCAGACCATCGGGAAGGCGATGCTTGGCGGCTGGTACCCGGGCTTGCGAAGCCGCGCGTACCACCCGGCGGTGGATCCCGGGCTGGCGATGCTTCCGGCACCCGCCGCCGCGGTGACGGCCAGCCCGGTAGCGGTCAGTGTCGACTTATTCATCCAATCCTCCATTCGCCGGTGAATAGGCTGAATCATGTTGATATCTAGCCATATTCGGGAAATTTGGCCACCAGATACGATCACCGATCAGGGTGAACACAGCCGGGATCACCAGCGTGCGCACGACGAAGGTGTCCAGCAGGATTCCCAGCCCCACGATGATCCCAATCTGGGTCAGCGCAATCAGCGGCAGCACGCCCAAGACGCAGAAAACAGCGGCCAATACGATTCCCGCGCTGGTGATGACGCCGCCGGTGGCCGACACCGCGCGGATCATTCCGTCGCGGGCGCCGTGGTGTGCGGCTTCCTCGCGGGCGCGGGTGACCAAGAAGATGGTGTAGTCGACCCCGAGCGCGGCCAGGAACAGGAAAGCGAACAACGGGGTGCTGTTGTCCAGTGCCGCGAATCCGAAGACGTGCATGCTGGCCCAGCCACCCAGTCCCAGTGCGGCCAGCGCGCCGAGAATGGTCGCGGCCAGCAGGGTAGGCGGCGCCAACGCGGCTCGCAGCAGTACGTACAGCACGAGCAGGATGACCATCAGGATCGCCGGAATCAGCACCCTGCGGTCGTGTGCGGCCGCGTCGCCGACGTCGAGGGCTTGGGCGTCGGCGCCGCCCACCAACGCACCGGGGGATACCGCGGCGGTCGAATCGCGCAGTGCTGCAACGATACTGAACGCCTTCTTGGATGCCGGCGGCGCATCGATCACTACCGACCATTTCGCCAACCCGGTCGTCGACCTAGCCGACTCGGTCGCCGATACCACTCCGGGTGTGGCGCTGATCGCCTGTTGCACCTGCGGCACCTGTGCGGCGGGGGCCACGACGATCGTCGGGCTGGCCAGTCCGGCCGGAAAATGCCGGTCGACGATGTCGAACCCGGCCACCGAATCGGCCTTGACCCGGAATTGCTCGGTCTGCGACAAACCGGTGCGGGTGCCGAGTAACCCGGTGGCCAGCAGGACCAGCAGGGCGAGGGTGGCCGCCGCGACCAGGGCGGGGCGGCGGGCAACCCGTTCGGCGACGCTGTGCCACAGTCCCGATTCGAGGGTCGCGCCGGCATCCGGCTCCGGGATGAAGGGCCAAAACAGTCGCCGGCCGCTCAACGCCAGCAGCGGCGGCAGCACCACCAGCACCGACACCGCGGCGACGAGCAGTCCGCAGGCCGCCAGCGCACCCAGGCTGCGGGTGCTGGGAGTAGCGGCAAAAAGCAGCGTGAGCAACGCCAGCACCACGGTGGCGTTGCTGGCGACGATCGCCGGCGCGGCCATGCGCACCGCGCGGCGCAGGGCGCCGCGGTGTTCCGCGTGTCGCCGAAGTTCCTGGCGATAACGCGAAATCAACAACAGCGCATAGTTGGTGCCGGCGCCGAAGACCAGCACGCTGGTGATCCCGGAGGTAGCCCCGTCGAAGCTGAGCCCGGTCACCGAGGCGACCGCGGTCCCGGCAGCCGCGGCAAGTCGGTCGGCGAACCCGATCACCAGCAGCGGCAGCAGCCACAACACCGGCGATCGGTAGGTCGCGATCAGCAGCAGCGCGACCACGGTTCCTGTGACAGCCAGCAAGGTGACATTGGCGCCGGAGAACGCGTTGGCGATGTCGGCGCCGAACGCCGGGCCTCCGGTGACGTGGGCATCGAGATCTGCCGGCAGCCCGCGGTGCGCGGCGGCGCGCAGCGACGTGACCGCGTCGGTGAGTTCCAACCCGGAAAGGCCGGTGCTGATCGGCACCACCCCGATGGCCGCTTTGCCGTCGGCCGATACCTGCACGGGCAGCGGTGCCGGCGGCGCGCCCGGTTGGGCAGCCGCCCGCATCCGATCGCGGACTTGTTCGGCGGCTTTGAGATCGGCGCCGTCCAGGACGGCGCCGTCGGCGCGGCGGGTGAGGACCACCAGCAGCGGAGCGCGGTCGCCGCCGGGGAACTGAGCCGAGAGCGCCTCGACTTTGGCCGACGCGGAGTTGCTCGGCAGCGATTGCGGTGCCTGACCCGCCGCGGCATTGGGGCCGATCAACACCATGAAGCCGACGCCGAACAGGACAACGCCCAAGGTGATCAGCCATGACCGCCTACCGGTCACCGCAGCCGCGAGCCCGTCCCACACCACGCCGGCAAGCATTTCAATTTTTTAAGTATTAAGCAAACTAACCACTATGGCGGCCCGGGTCCGGCCGCGTGGCGGCGACCGCAGAACAATGCTCGAATACGTTGTACGCCAATGTAAATCGACGGTGGGCCCGGCCAGGAATTCCGGCCGGGCCCACCGTGTCGACGAACTACTGGTTGGCCTGCTGCCGTTCTTTTGCCGCCTTCGCGCCGGCACGGGCCGATTCGGCCGCAGCCTCCTTCTTGGCGGCCTGGCGTTGGGCGTCGGCCTTGTCCTGCTGGGCTTTTGCTTCCTGCGCAAGCCGATCATTGCCGGTCACCAAACCGATGACTTGCTTGATCGCGCCCTTGACGCCCTCGACTATGCCGCTGACGGCTTCCAGGGGTCCACTTCTGCTTGCCATTTCTGCCTCCCGCTGATTTCTCGATTCGGCGGCATTACCCCGCCCTCGACCTCAGTTTCCCGTTAAGTCTCGAAAGGAAACCTTCGCGGACCCCCGGGTCGCCCGTCGAGGCCAGCGAAATGCCGGCGGAGCTCCGCAGACGGGTGCGGCAGGGTGATCGTCGTCTCCGGCGCGACCCTGAAAGACCGCGGCCGGCCGGCCCGCCGGTGAACGCGGTGCTCCGGCCGGAGTTTCGCGCTGCTGCTAGCGGGTATGTGGGTGGGGTGAACGCGGGAGAGGCAGCCCGGCGCGTCCGGCGCGCAGAGCGCACCGTGCTGCGGGTGCAACGGCGACTGTGGTTGGCGCAGCTGGTTCTTCCGGCGGCCGCGATCACCACGGCAATCGTGGTATCCGTGGCGGCATGGTCGATGTGGCAACGGACGTCTCGTCAGCGCCGGTCCGAAAGCCCTTCCGCGGCGGCCCGGCCCGCCGCGGCTACCGAATGCCCTTGAGCGCGGCCACCAGCCCTTCAGGGTCTGCGACGGTCACCGTCAAGGCCGAGTGGTCGCGCAGTCCCAGCACCCGGTGAACAGGCGGTTCGAAGTGGACGCACACCCCGGCCCGCGCGTTCGTGCCGAAGGTGAGTCCGTCATCGACCATCGACAGCCGGGGGCCGACCGCGGTCCACCATCGATACGGACCGGTGATATGCGCGTCGCGGACGCTCGACAACGGCGCTTCGACACGAAATGGCCCGTAGCGAGCCAGAAAACGGCCGTCGTCCGTCAGCGTCACGCCCTGGCGTCCCGGCCACCGAAACGGAAGCCACATCGCGGCAAGGCGAGGATCGTAGCGATAGGGAAAGTGTTGTCCCCGGTTCTGCGGTTTCATTGCCCGGCTCCCGTCTTGCGCCTTCGCGCCACCGCTGTTCGTACCGAGGCTACTGGCCGTCGCATCGTGGTCTACACCGGCTCCGGCGCGGTGCGCGGCGTTTTGCCGGAAAATAGGATTGCTGCGGAAAAAGAGACTGCCATTCGATATTTTCAGAGCCGACACGTCGGGCTGGTCCGCGCCGTTAGGCCGTGAAGCACACGAAAGGTAGGTCCGCAGCATGCTGGGATGTGTCGCGCCACTGCTGACCCAGGTCGTCGAGGCGGCCGGCTCGGTCGTCGGGGTGCGGGTCGGGACCGAGAAACCGCCCCATACCGTAGAGCAGCTCCACGGCGGACTTCAGATCCGCCGCTACGGCCCACGAATCGCGGCCGAAGTCGTCGTCGCCGATACCGAGGAAGGTGCCCGCAATCGCGGATTCCGTGCACTGGCGGGCTACATCTTCGGTGCGAATCATGCGAATTCGAAAATCGCGATGACGGCTCCGGTCAGTCAGCAACGGGCCGGTGGAGCAGCCGGCCCGGGAATGCGCATCGCCATGACGGCCCCGGTAGCACAGCAAGCGGGCGGCGACGGCGCCTGGGTGATCCGGTTTTTCATGCCGGCTAAATGGAGGCTGGATACCCTACCCACGCCGGACGACGAATCCGTCGAACTCGTCTCGGTACCGGCGCAGGATTATGCCGTGCTGCGTTTCAGCGGTGACCGCGGACCCGGCGCCGTCGCCGCACACACCGACGAATTGCTCGGGCTGCTCGACGGCACCGAGTACGCGCCGGCCGGTGCTCCGGTGGCGTGGTTTTATGACCCACCGTGGACGCTGCCATGCTTGCGCCGCAACGAAGTTGCCGTACCGGTGACGAGGCGGTGACCGCCGCGGGCAGTTCTAGCGACGATCTCCGGAGACTTGCGCGAGCGGGGTTTGGCGCTGCGGTTCGCGTTGTTTGACCAGTCCGGCAAGGAACTGACGGCGCGAGCGGATGACGTCCTCGATCAACTGCAGAGCCTCGGCAACCGAATCGGCAACAGGCAGACCGTGATTGATGACAATCCGCAGTAGCGGACGCATCGCAGGACCCGCGATCACGCTGCAGTGCAGGCCGGCTTTGTGGTGTTCGTCGTTGAGCACCAAAAGAGCCCGAAAACCGTCAACGCTGAGGAACTCGAGGTGGCTCAGATCGAGTATCAACGGCGCCTTCACCCGCGCGAAGCGCCGAATTTCGTGGGCAATGCGCTCGGCGTTCGAAGCGTCGATCTCTCCGTCGATGCGCGCAATGGTGGCCAGGCTGCGCGCGTAAACGCACAGTCGTGCCCCTGCGCAGTCGACCACATAGCGGCAGCGGGGTTGTTCTGGTGGGCTGATAGCCCCTAAAGCAGTCATATTCTTCGAGCCCATCGAGTGTGGTGGTGGGCGCGGGAGCTACAGCCTTTGGGACACCGCCCCCGCGGTGGTCAGCTGTGAACTCAACCTCGTCGAAAAGCCTAATGCCGGCAGCCGCGGCGCGGTGGCCGTAGGCGGACCCGACGCGAAGCCCGGGGCAGCGATTAAATGCCAGCGGCACAACAGATTTCGGCAGAGCCGCCGAGGTCGGGCAACCACGCCGAGTCTTCGCTTTTCGGCTACTGCCCCCCTAACCACTTCGCCTGTTGACCTTCGACCGCGGGCCCGTAACCGACCGCTCTGCGACCAGATCGCCGCCGGAAAATGTACTCGCCACCGCCCTGGTGTTTCTGCGATATTTGGGTTTCACCGCGCCGGAAAAGGGGTAATCTGAGCCCGCTAGGCGGCTTGTACAGCCTGGAATTGACGGTTGCGGAAGTTGCCCTTGTGGAGACGAGGAATGGTAGCGGCCAAATGGAAACCGTGTGGTACGGATTTCGCCATTCCGCGGTAGCTATAGCGATCGCGTTGGTGGTGCTCAGTACACCGGCGCCCGCTGCGGCCAAACCCGGTGTCACGGTATTTCCGGGCATGGAAATTCATCAGGGCGCCGTGGTGTGCACGGTGGGGTTCGTCGAACCGCGGCTGCGGATCGCGGTGAGCGCCGGCCGCTGCGACGAGGGGGCCACCGTGACCGACAGTAATGGGAACGTGGTCGGTAGCGTGATGCTCGCCCGGCGCGACACCGTCAACGAACCCGCGGCAGCCGACTCCGCAGCGGGCGTCGAATACGAAGTCATCACACTGGCACCCGAGGTGATCGCCTCAGAGCTGTTGCCCGGCGGCCGTCAACTGCAGTCCATCCCGGGATTCAGCGTGCAACCGGCGCTGCCGGTGTGCCATGGCGGAATATCCTCCGGGCACGTCTGCGGCCGGGTCAGCTCGGTCGGTAACGACGGGTTTGCCATTGCCGACATGACCGCAGACCAGCGCGAGCTGGGCGGGCCGGTATATACACTGACCGACGACAACCGCGCCGTCATTGTCGGACTGCTCGACGGGGCGCGCGGCTCGACGCTGTGGGCCCAGTCTTGGCAGGCGGTCATGCGGCAGCTCTACATCGACGCACGGTCGGCTGGCCCGATACAGCCGCCCTTGGGACACACCATCGGCCGGTGAACGACCCAGTTCGAACCGGGACAGACCCGAAAGTAGCTGCGCGGCAACGATGACCGGCCGGCCCCGAGTGCTGGTTTCGCAATCCCGAGAAGGGGAACCCGGCGCGGATGACTGTTTCCGACTTCGTCGCTCGGCCTTTTCAGTGGGGATCCGCGATCCGCGGTAGTCGAATCTTCCACCCGGTCGGCGTCATCGCGTCAGGTTCGATCGAACGCGTTGCGCCGGCGTCCACCGGGCTTCCGGTGCCGTCGTCCGACGTCGTGGTCAGGGTGTCAAAAGCAGGCGGCACGCCCGGGTCCCTGCCCGACTTCATCGGGCTGGCTCTGCGGGTCGCGCCCCCGCGGGTCGACGCGACACCGTGGGACATCCTGTTGGTCTCCGCGGGATCTGGTGTCCTGAGCCGGGCGCTGGCGCTGCGGCCGGTCACATCGTGGACGGGCCCACCCATGACCACCCTCATGCCGTTGCGCTACCGGGCAAAGTACTGGTGGCTACGAGCGCGAATACTGACCGATATCAATGGATTCGGCCTGTCTCTCGGCGATGTTCGGGAACGAATCAACGACGGTGGCGTCGAACTGGCCCTCGACCAAGCTTGCGGCAGAGCCAATTTCGAGAAGGTGGCGCACCTGAGGCTGACCAGTGTCGCCAGTCCGGGCCCGGGTAACGACGTGTCGTTCGATCCGGTGGTCAACACCGTGCCCGGGTTGCGGCTGTTTCCGGGATGGCTGGCGGACCTACGGGGCCGTGCCTACGCGCGAAGCCGTGACGGCCGACATGCCGGCGCAGCCGCCGGCGGGTGCCGCTGCCACGGGGGATAGGGAAGTATGGGGCGGTATGAGCGTTTTCGGCCGGCTGCGCCCGCTGCTCGACACGGCCCTCGACCGGACGATCGTGCCCGGTTACACCCGCATCGGCTATCGGCTTCGCCGATCGGGCTGGTCCGGTGACCCGCCGCCGGGTGCGCTGCGGGGCCGCACCGCGCTGGTCACCGGCGCCAATCGCGGCCTGGGCAAGGCCATCGCCGCGGGTCTGGCCGGGCTGGACGCGACCGTACTGCTGACCGTTCGCGACCGCGAGAACGGTGAGCGGGCCCGCGACGAGATCGTCGCCGAATCGGGCGCCGACGTGCGGGTGGAGGTGTGCGACGTCTCCGACCTGGACGCCGTCCGCACCTTCGCCGCCGACCTGCGCACCCGGGTGTCGCGGCTGGACGTGCTGATCCACAACGCCGGATTGCTGCCCGCGACCCGCGACGAGGCCGCCGATGGCCACGAAATCACTTTGGCCACACATGTTTTGGGGCCGATACTGCTGACCGAGCTGCTGGCTCCGATGCTGGCTGCCTCCGACGACCCGCGGGTGATCCTGATGTCCTCCGGCGGGATGTATACCCAGTCGCTGCCCGTCGAGGACCCCGAATATCGCATCGGTCGCTACCGTGGCGCCGTCGCGTATGCCCGCACCAAACGGATGCAGGTGGCATTCACCCCGATCCTGGCCCGCCGCTGGGCCGACCGGCACATCCGCGTGTATTCCATGCATCCGGGTTGGGCCGATACTCCGGGCGTAGCGTCGTCACTTCCGGGTTTTCGCGCCGTCACCGGGCCGCTGCTGCGCACCCTGGAGGAGGGCGCCGACACCGCCGTGTGGCTCGCCGCGACCAGTCCCGCACCACCGACCGGCACCTTTTGGCACGATCGCCGGCTCCGACCCGAGCATTACCTGCCCTGGACCCGTTCCAGTGACCGCGATCGCGATGTGCTGTGGCGGTATTGCGCGACAGCGATCGGCCTGGATGGTGTGGACTAGCGGTCCGGCAGGGCGTGCTCGGCGATCGGCAGCCGGGGCAGTGGCTGCCGTTCGCGGCGTTTGGCCGCCAGATACACCTGAGCGGTCTCTTCGGCGACTGTCCGCCAATCGAAGTCGGAGGTGAGCCGGTCGCGGGCGGCGCGGGCCCGCTGCTGCGCGGCGGCCGGGTCGGCGAGCACCGCGGACACCGCGGCGGCCAGCCCCGCCACATCGCGGGGCGGACACGATATCCCGGTCACCCCGTTGATCACCGCTTCGCCCAGGCCGCCGATGTTCGACGTCACCAGCGGGGCGCCGGCGGCGGCGGCTTCCAAGGCGACCAGCCCGAACGGCTCATAGTGGCTGGGGAATACCGCCGCGTCCGCTCGGTGTAACACCGCCAATAGTTCGGTGTGGTCGAGGTGTCCGACGAACGTGGTTGCCTTGAGTACCCGGTGCTTACGGGCCTGCTCGACCAGCCAATCCCGTTGGGTGCCTTCGCCGGCGATAGTCAGGGTGGTACCCGGGTGGGCTCGCCTGATCCGCGGCAGCGCGGCGATGGCGTCGTGCACACCCTTCTCGTATTCCAGCCGGCCGACGTACAGTAGCTCGGGCGCCCCGGTGCGCGCGCGTCGGACCGCGAATGGCCAGCGCGCCGCGTCAATACCGTTGCGGATCACCGTGGTTTCAGCCAGGCCCGGACCGAAGAGCTCGGTGATCTCGTCGCTCATCGACGCCGAACACGTGATGATCGAATCGGATTCGCGCACCAGCCACGACTCGACCGCGTGCACCTGACGACTGATCGTTCCGGCGACCCAGCCGGAATGCCGCCCGGCTTCGGTCGCGTGAATTGTGGAAACCATTGGCACGTCGTAGAACTGGGCGAGCGCGATGGCCGGATGCGCCACCAGCCAGTCGTGGGCGTGCACGACGTCGGGACGCCACGGCCGGTCGGTGCCGTGCCTCTTGAGCGACAGGCCGGCCCGGATCATCGCATGACCCATCGCCAGGGTCCAGGCCATCATGTCGCTGCCGAAGCTGAATTCGTGCGGATCCTGTGCGGCCGCGATCACCCGCACCCCTTCGCTGACCATATCGGACGACGGGTGGGTGCTGGGGTCGGTGCCGGCGGGCCGGCGGGACAGCACGACGACGTCGTGACCGGCCGCGGCCAATGCGGTCGACAGATGGTGCACATGGCGGCCGAGCCCGCCGATCACCACCGGCGGGTACTCCCACGACACCATCAGGATTTTCATCGAAACGGCCCCCCATTCCGTCGCCGAAACTGCAACCACAGCGCGGCTTCGACCCCCGAATAGACGCTGAGCGCAGGATGGATGCGGCCAGCGCAGTCTCGGCGGCCCGGCGGACCCGATAAAGCCGTCATCGGGGCAGCCTTCGGGCATCAAGAGCGCCGAACAGACCGTCGGCGCGGTTCCAGCCATCGGCCAGCCGCTGCGCGTTGTCGCGCCTGCCAGAAGCCAGCGCCCCGGCGATCTCTCGGGTCGCATGGGCGTGCAGATGCGCGCGATACCGGGCATAGTCGGCGGCCGAGTCCTTGCTCACCATGAACGGCCAGTCGCTGGAGACGGTCAGCAGCGTCTCGCGCAGGATCTGATCGGCGACATGATCGCGGGGGATCGGCCCGTCCAGCGATGCCGTCTGCGCCAAAGCCTTGTCGACGGTGGTCAACGCGGTGTCGACGACTTCGGAGTTGAGCTGGACCAGGTCGGCCACCTTCTCGCCGTTCCACACCTGCCAGTCTTTGCCGGAACCCCAAGAGCTGGGCGGTAATTCGACCGGGTCGCCGACGAACCCGTCATCGAGCGCGTCGAGCAGCGTGCCGACTCGCACCCCGGCGGCCGGCAACGCCCGCAACACCCGCGCCAGCCATGTCGGCCCCTCATACCACCAATGGCCGAACAATTCGGTGTCGAAGGCGGCGATGACGTGGGCGGGCCGCCCGATCCGCTCCGACTCGGCGATCAGCCGCCCGCGCACCAGGTCGACGAAGTCGGCGACATGAACGTCGACCGCACGATCGGCCCGCTCGGGGTCATAGGGCGCCTTGGCCTCCGAGGGCACATTGCGGCCGGTGACTCGGGCCGGCTTGAGACCCGTCAGATGGTCGTAGGTGTGGAAATCGCGGTAGGCCGCGTGTCCGGGGTAACCGGATTTCGGCGACCACACCCGATAGCTGACCTGCAGGTCACGCCCGAACGCCACCACGTCGGTGTCGCCGACCGGCCGGCCCAGCGCGGTGTCCCCGTGCAGCGACGGCCCGTCCACCATGAAGTGGCTGACTCCCGCGGCGGCGTAGTCGTGCTCCAGGCCCGGGGCGTAGGCGCATTCGGGCGCCCAGATTCCGGTCGGGCGTGCCGCCATCCGCAAGCACGCGTCGGCCAAGCCTTCGCGTAACGCGAACTCGCGCAGCCGGGGATTCAGCAATGGCTGGAAGGGATGCGCCAGCGGCCCGCCGAGCAGCTCCACCGCGTCGGCGTCGATCAAGCCGCGCAGCAGCGGACTGCCGCCGTGACGCCACAGCGTCGCGAAGTGCTCAAGTGCTTGGTCCGCCTCGATGCACTCGCGAATACCGAACGGCCGCAATGCTTCCGGCGTGCATGATTGATAGTGCGCCGATTTCGAGCGCGGCGCGCCCCGCACGCTGGTGGCTTCGGTGGCGCGCAAGCGCCAGTTGGCCAGCCAGTGGTGCATCCCGCTCAGGCAATAGGGGTCGTCGAGCTGGGCGTTGACCACCGGGGTCATGCCCAGAGTGATCAAGCCCCTGCGGTCTTCGCCGGCCAACTCCCGCAGCACCCGAAACAACGGCAGGTAGGCGGCCGACCAGGATTGGTAGAGCCACTCCTCGCCGACCGGCCACCGGCCGTGGTGGGCCAGCCAGGGCAGGTGGGTGTGCAACACCAGGGTGAACATTCCGGGCACCCGGCTTGCGGGTGCGTTCACGGCCGCACCGCGATTGCGATCAGGTCCAGGCTGTCGTGAATGTCGCGGCTGTCGTCCTGGTTCACCATGTCGAAGTCGTCCGTGGTGACCGCCGCGACGTCAGCGGCCAGCTCGGCGGGCCACGGCGCGTCGGCGACCGCCCGCTCGATCTGGGCGTCGATGATCGAACCGCCGTGGCGGGCGTCCATGTCGCGCAACCGCGGCCCATGAAACAACCCGTACATGGCCACCTCGGTGAAGCCCTCGTTGACCAGCAACTCGGTGAGTTCGTCGGCGTTGAGCTCGCGGGTGTGGAAGGGGTTGATCGGGGTGTCGCGACCGGGGGAGAAGGTGATCCGATTCGGGGTGGACATCATCAACAGGCCCGACGGGCGCAGCACCCGGGCGCACTCCCGAACGAAACCGCTCTGGTCCCAGAGATGCTCGATGACCTGGAAGTTGACCACGACGTCCACCGACGCGTCAGGCAGCGGCAGCTCTGCCAGGTTGGCCTGCATCACGTCGACCCGGGGATAGCGGCTGCGAACATGTGCCACGGCGGCCTCGTCGTAGTCGATCGCGACCACCCGACGGGCCACAGTGGCGATCAGGTCGGCGCCGTAGCCCTCGCCGCACCCGGCTTCCAGCACGTCACGGCCCGCGCAGCGGGGCGCCAGCCGCTGATAGACGACCTCGTGGCGGCGGAACCAGTAGTTCTCGACGTCCAGGTCGGGGATGGTCCGTTCACCCGTCAAGGTGAGCACCGTCGGGGTCGTCGGAGAGACCGCCGGCGGGGAGTCGGTCGGGGTGTTTCGGGGAAGGCCGGGGACGAATGCGCTCATTGCTAAGGCAGGCTAACCCGTAGCGCCCGATTCGCGAACCGCGCACCGGCTAGCGGCGGCCCGGCAAGGATGCGGCAGGTGCCGACCAGCGAGCCGAGGGGCCCCGTTTGCCGGGGTGACCGGGCAATCCGGCAAGTACGACCCGCTATGGTGTGGGGGCAGACCGCAAAAAGTTACCGCCTAGTAACATGCCTGTGCGGTTGCGAAACCGCGTGACCGAGTCCGGCTGACGAGCGCTGCCGGACGCCTTCGAGGAGGACGAGCCACACTCATGACAAACATCGTGGTCCTGATCAAGCAGGTCCCGGATACCTGGTCGGAGCGCAAGCTGACCGAGGGTGACTGGACGCTCGACCGTGAGGCCGCCGATGCGGTCCTGGACGAGATCAACGAGCGCGCTGTGGAAGAGGCGCTGCAGATCCGGGAGCGGGAGGCAGCCGACGGCGTCGAAGGGTCGGTGACGGTGCTGACCGCGGGCCCCGAGCGTGCCACCGAGGCGATTCGCAAGGCGTTGTCCATGGGTGCCGATAAGGCCGTGCACCTCAAGGACGACGGGATGCACGGCTCCGATGTCATCCAGACCGGGTGGGCGCTGGCGCGTGCCCTGGGCACCATTGAAGGCACCGAGCTGGTGATTGCGGGCAACGAGTCCACCGACGGCGTGGGCGGCGCCGTGCCGGCCATCATCGCCGAGTACCTGGGCCTGCCGCAGCTCACCCATCTGCGCAAGCTGTCGGTCGAGGGCGGCAAAGTTGTCGGTGAGCGCGAGACCGATGACGGTGTGTTCACCCTCGAGGCCACCCTGCCGGCGGTGGTCAGCGTCAACGAGAAGATCAACGAGCCACGCTTCCCGTCCTTCAAAGGCATCATGGCCGCCAAGAAGAAAGAGGTCACCGTGCTGACTCTGGCCGAGATCGGTGTCGAGGCCGACGAGGTGGGGCTGGCCAATGCCGGGACCGCGGTGTTGTCCTCGACGCCCAAGCCGCCGAAAACGGCCGGTGAGAAGGTCGCCGACGAGGGCGAGGGTGGCAACCAGATCCTGCAGTATTTGGTCGGCCAGAAAATCATCTAAACCAGCGCTATTCCGAGACGAGAGCGATATAACCCATGGCTGAAGTACTGGTGCTCGTTGAGCACGCTGAAGGTGCGCTGAAAAAAGTCACCTCCGAATTGATCACCGCCGCCCGGGCGCTGGGCGAGCCGGCGGCCGTCGTGGTCGGCGCCCCGGGCACCGCCGCGCCGCTGGTCGACGGACTGAAGGCGGCCGGTGCCGCCAAGATCTACGTCGCCGAATCAGATGTCGTCGACCACTACCTGATCACGCCGTATGTCGACGTGCTCGCGGCGCTGGCCGAGTCCTCGGCCCCGGCCGCCGTGCTGGTGGCCGCCACCGCCGACGGCAAGGAGATCGCCGGCCGGCTCGCCGCCCGGATCGGGTCCGGCCTGCTCGTCGACGTGGTGGACGTCCGAGAGGGTGCAGTGGGCGTCCACAGCATCTTCGGTGGCGCGTTCACCGTCGAGGCGCAGGCCAACGGCGATACCCCGGTGATCTCCGTGCGCGCCGGCGCCATCGAGGCGCAGCCGGCCGACGGCGCGGGTGAGCAGGTCAGCGTGGAAGTGCCGGCTCCCGCCGAGAACGCGACCAAGATCACCTCCCGCCAGCCCGCGGTGGCCGGTGACCGGCCGGAGTTGACCGAGGCCACCGTCGTGGTGTCGGGTGGCCGCGGTGTTGGCAGCGCAGAGAACTTCAGCGTGGTCGAGGCGCTGGCCGACTCGCTCGGTGGCGCCGTCGGCGCATCCCGTGCCGCCGTCGACTCCGGCTACTACCCGGGCCAGTTCCAGGTCGGTCAGACCGGCAAGACGGTGTCGCCGCAGCTCTACATCGCGCTGGGCATCTCCGGAGCGATCCAGCACCGCGCGGGCATGCAGACCTCCAAGACCATCGTCGCGGTCAACAAGGATGAGGAGGCGCCGATCTTCGAGATCGCCGACTACGGCGTGGTCGGCGACTTGTTCAAGGTCGCTCCGCAGCTGACCGAGGCGATCAAGGCCCGCAAGGGTTAGCAACCCGCCGGGTCTTGGCGATCCCGGCGCAAGCGGACGATCGCAAAGTGCCTTAGATGGTCCGCAACCGCCGCACGCGGCCGGCGATCACCCGCCGGGAAACCGCGGCATTGGGAGCCATGCTTTCGAATGCGTGCGGACAACCTGGATACACATGCAATTCGGTTGGCACGCCGGCCACCGCCAGGCGGCGCGCGTAGGCGACGTCCTCGTCCCGGAAGATGTCGAGGTCACCCACGTCGATGTAGGTGGGCGGCAGCTGCTTAACATCGCTCACCCGCGCCGGAGCCGCATAAGAACTGACGTCATCGGTGCCGGCGCTCTGGCCCAGTAGGGCCTGCCAGCCGGTGATGTTGTCGTCGTAGGTCCAGGTAACGAACGGCACCAGTTCGGGGTCGGGCAGGCAGGTGCGATCGTCGAGCATCGGATAGATCAACAGCTGCTGGGCGATTGCGGGGCCCCCGCGATCGCGAGCCATCAGGCACACCGCGGCGGCCAGCCCGCCGCCGGCGCTGTCGCCCATCACGGCCACCCGGGCCGGATCGATGCCCAATTCGTCGACGTGGCCGTGCAGCCATTCCAAGGCGGCAAAGCAGTCGTGCACCGGGACGGGGTGCGAAACCTCCGGTGCGGTGCGATAGTCGACGAGCAACATCGGCACACCGGAGTCGGCGACGTAGCGTCGCGCGAGCCAGTCGTAGAGGCCGCCCAGTTCGCGCATGCCGAAAATCATTCCGCCGCCATGCAAATAGAGCACGGCACTGCCGGGTGGGGGCTCCGTCGTCGCGCGGTACCAGTGCAACGTCAGTGTCGCACCGTCGTCGGTGGCTACCGCGTGGTGCTGCACCTCCACACCAGCTATCGGCGGGCGGGTGGCCATGAGCTGATCGACGGTGCGCTTGCTGTTGGCCCTCCGGGTCGCCACATCGCCTACCGGCGGCGGCTCGGACTCGGCCCCGCCCGCTTTCAGCAACGCCAGCTCGGCGAGCACTTCCTGGTCGATCTGCAGGCCCACGGCGGTCAGGTGCGAACCGGGTCGATGGTGATCCGGGCGCCTGGGGAGCCGTACCGCGAGGCGTCCAGCGTGCCGTCGATCATGACGCGACTTCCTGCTTGAGGGGCGACGACGTCCGCTTGGCGAGACCGTCGAGCTGGCCTGCGTCCCGCCACGCCGTGAGGATGTCGGTGTATTCCGTTGGGCTGCCGAAGAAAAAGCTGTCCTGCCGCAATCTGGCGCTCACCTGGCCCTCGCGGTTGTAATAGCCCGGGGTGCACGCCTCCCGCCGTCCGGCGATCACGGTCGAGCGCTGCACCACCGCGTCCACCCAGGCTTGTTCGGCTTCGGCGGTCGCCTCCACCTCGGTAACATCGTGCTGCAGCGCCCACGCGATCACCCAGGCGACCTGCTGGGACTGAGTGTCGATCAGGTACGGAAAGTTCACGGTAAAGCCGGACTGGGCAATGCTTTCGATGAAGCAGTTCGGAAAGCCGTGCACGTGCAGGCCGTGGAAGGTGCGGATACCGTCGGCCCACTTGGCGGTCAACGTCAGGCCGTCGCGACCGATCACCTCGAAGCCGGTTCGCTGGGAATACTCGGTTCCGACCTCGAACCCGGTGGCGAAAATCAAACAGTCGAGCGGGTATTCGACGCCCTCGGCGATGACACCGTGCTCGGCGATTTGTTCGACACCCTTCCCGTGGGTATCGACCAGGGTGACGTTGTCGCGGTTGAAGGCTTGCAGGTACTCGTCATGGAAGCAGGGCCGCTTGCAGAAATACCCGTACCAGGGTTTGAGCGCCTCGGCGGTGGCGGGATCGGTGACGATCGAGTCGATACGTGCCCGGATCTCTTCCATTTTCGCGAAATCGGCCAGCTCCAACGGTGATGCCTGGCCGGGCCCCGCGGACGCGTTGTGGCGCACGATGGGCAGGTTCTTGGTCAGGCTGGTCCACGCGTCGTCGACCAGGTCCTCGTCGCATTCGCCTCCGGCGGTGAGGATTTGGAAGTTCTCGATGCGACGCCGCTGCCAGCCCGGCTGCAACGAGTCCGCCCAGTCCGCGTCGGTCGGCCGATTGGCCCGCACGTCCACCGTTGACGGGGTGCGTTGGAAGACGAACAGCCGCTGCGCGGCCTCAGCCAGACGGGGCACGCATTGGATCGCCGTCGCGCCGGTGCCGATAATGCCCACCCGCTTGTCGGAGAGCCTCTCGAGATTTTTACCGGTGTAGGTGTAATCCCACCGGCTGGTGTGAAATGCGTGGCCGCCGAAGGTTGTTATGCCGTCGATGCCGGGTAGCTTCGGTTTCTGCAGGTATCCGTTTGCCATCGCCACGAACCGGGCGCGGATCGTGTCATGCCGGTTGGTGGCGATTATCCAGCGGTAATCGCTTGGATCCCAACGGATCTCGGTGACTTCGGTGCTCAGTCGGGCGTTGCGGTAGAGGTCGTAGTGCTCGGCGATGTGCCGGCAGTGGGCGAAGATTTCGGCTCCCTTGACGTACTTCTCAGTCGGGACGTAACCGAGCTCCTCGAGCAGCGGCAGGTAGATATAGGACTCGACGTCACAAGCGATGCCGGGGTAGCGATTCCAGTACCAGGTGCCGCCGACGTCGGCCGCCTTGTCGATGAGCCGGATATCGTCCACGCCGAGTTGTCGGCACCGCGCACCGATGAGCAGTCCGCCGAAACCGGCGCCGATGATCGCCACGTCGGTCGTTTCGGTGATCGGATCGCGGGAGAAGTCGGGATCAGCCCACGGGTCGTCGCCGAAACGGGCGAATGCGCCCGCGACTTCCACATATTGGCGTATCCCGTCCGGTCGCAGGCGCTTGTCGCGTTCCTGTTGGTATTTGGCGCGCAGCGCATCGGGGTCGAATCCGTTCCCGGCGAACTCACTCATGATCGACCTCTCCGCTGTCTTGGGTGTCTTGGGGTTCTGCGGCCAGCCCGCGGCGTACCAATCGCAGATAGGCGTCGACGACTTCTGCCTCCCGGCCCGCGTCGGTGACCAGGTCCTCGAGGAACCGGTGGGCCCCGACCAAAAAGTGTGCCTGCGCGGCGATCTCGACGTCGTTCATCGCCCGCACCGAGCCGGCCGCGATGCCGTCGCGCAGCCGCGCCGAAATCAGCTCGACCCAGGCGTCGATGCCTTGGCGATACAACTCGGGCTCGAGAAACCTGATCTCGTCGACCAACCGGATATGCCCGGGGTTGCTGCGCACGTAGTCGACATAGGCCAGCAAGCCGGTGCGGTGACGTTCGAAGAAATCACCGCCGTGCTGCGCGGGTTGCTCTTCGAAGGCGGCCAGCCGCGCAAAGAAATCCGACACGAGCTTGCGCATCGTCGCCCGCAACAGCTCGGCGCGCGAACCGAAGTGGTAGTGCAGGTTTCCCACCGCGGTGTTGGCCCGTGCGGCGATTCCGGTGACCGATGCGCGGTGCAGTCCGCGTTCACTGGCCTCGGCCAGCGCGGCGTCCAAAATCGAGGCGCGCGTCCGGTGACGTTTTGCGTATCCGGGAACGTGAGCCATGGCACAAGATACTGGATCAATTTTCAAAATTCGGCAAGGATTCGGTGCTGCGACATGTTGTCACCTGACGTGCACCGGCCCGTCACAGCGTCGATGCCGATTAGCTGACCGGCTACGCCACGTTGGTGCCATGAGTATCGCTTCTGTCCTCATACCCAGCGACAAGCCGAACGATCCGGCGACCGGATCATCCTCGGGACCACGCTATTCCCTGTTGCTGACTACCGACGACGCCCTGATCGAGGCCGCGCAACGACTTCGATACGACGTCTTCAGCAGCACGCCCGGGTTCGCGGTGCCGTCGGCCATCGATCACCGCGACGTCGACCGGTTCGACGAGTACTGCGACCACCTGCTGGTCCGCGACGACGACACCGGTGAGCTGGTCGGCTGCTACCGGATGTTGCCGCCGGCGGGTGCCATCGCCGCGGGAGGACTGTACACCGCCACCGAATTCGACGTCCGCGCATTCGACCCGCTGCGGCCGTCGTTGGTCGAGATGGGCCGCGCGGCGGTGCGCGACGGTCACCGCAACGGCGCGGTGGTGCTGCTGATGTGGGCGGGCATCCTGGCCTACCTGGACCGCTGCGACTACGACTACGTGACCGGCTGCGTGTCGGTGCCCGTCGATGCGGGCCCGAAGAGTCCGGAAGGTCACCCACCCGGAGCCCAGATCCGCGGGGTGCGCGACTTCGTCCGGGTCCGGCACGCGGCGCAGTACCGGGTGTACCCATACCGGCCGGTGCGCATCGCGGGCAGCGGCCTGGACGACATTGCCCCGCCGCGGCGTCCGACGGTCCCGCCGCTGATGCGGGGCTACCTGCGGCTGGGCGCGAGGGTATGCGGCGAGCCCGCGCACGACCCGGCCTTCGGAGTCGGCGATTTCTGCGTGTTGCTGGACAAGCGTCACGCCGACACCCGTTACCTGAAGCGGCTGCGATCGGCGGCGGCGGCCTCAGAGATGGCCGGCGGGGCGCGCTGATGAACACTGCCGGGCACTGCTGGCTGCCTCGCGCATCATGTGATGTCAGCTGCGTGGGCCAGGGCGACACCGCCAGTCTTGCGCGGCTGCGGGTGGCACTGCGCTTGACGCTCGCGCTGCTGTTGGCGCCGGGCCTGCCCCTGCTCGGGGTGCCACTGCCCGGTCGCACCCACGTGCAACGCGCCTACTGCCGGTTGGTGCTGCGCTGTTTTGGCGTCCGGATCACCCTGTCGGGCAACCCGATTCGCAACCTGCGCGGCGTTCTGGTGGTCAGCAATCACATGTCGTGGCTCGACGTCTTCGCCATCGGTGCGGTATTGCCCGGGTCGTTCGTCGCCCGGGCCGACATGTTCAGCGGACCCGCGATCGGGATCCTGGCCCGCCTGCTGAAGATCATCCCGATCGAGCGGGCCAGCCTACGCCGACTGCCAGAGGTGGTCGACACCGTCGCCCGAAGGCTGCGCGCCGGTCAGATCGTCGTGGCCTTCCCGGAGGGCACTACCTGGTGTGGGCTGGCGTCGGGCAGCTTTTACCCGGCGATGTTTCAGGCCGCCGTCGACGCCGGGCGTCCGGTGCAGCCCCTATGGCTCACGTATCACCGCGTCGACGGCAGCGTGTCGACCACTCCGGCCTACGTAGGCCAGGACACGTTGGCACGGTCGGTGTGCCGGGTGCTCGCCGTGCGCCGCACGGTGACCCGGGTGCATGTCGGGTCCCTGCAATTGCCGGGTACCGATCGCCGAACCTTGGCCGCACGGTGCCGGTCTGCGGTACATGCGGGGGCACAGCTCCCGGGTCACCGGCCGGCGCTGGTGGCTCGCGGCCTTGAGCGCAACGCCTTGACCGGTTGCGGTGACACGCCGAGAACCGCGGCCACAGGGTAGGTTTGGCGAAGCGCGCCGTTCGCCGCCCAACTGTTGTCGCGGAAGGGGAAGACGTTGGCTGACAAAGTCATTGACATGTGGGCGCCGATCGTGCCGGCTGCCGAGATCATCGACGACCTGCGTGCCGGTTTTCCGTCCGAACAACTCCGGTATCTCGAAGTGTTCACCAAGACGCCACTCACCGCCGAGCAGTTCAACGCCTACGCGGAATCGCTTCGGCGAAGCGACGATGACATCCTTGCCCAGCTCGACGCCGCCGGCATCCACCAGAGTCTTATCACCGGCTTCGACGAACGCTCCACCTGCGGCGTGACGTTCGTGCACAACGAGTCAGTGGCCGCGCTCGCCGCCCGACACCCGGATCGGTTCATCCCGTTCGCCGGCGCCGACATCATGGGCGGCGCCGCGACGCTCGACGAATTCGAGCGCTGGATCACCGACCGTGGATTCCGCGGACTGAGCCTGCGGCCTTTCATGATCGGTCGACCGGCATCAGACCCCGCATACTTTCCGTACTACGCCAAGTGTGTCGAACTCGGGGTGCCGCTGAGCATCCACACGTCGGCCAACTGGACTCGGACCCGGCCCAGCGACCTCGGACACCCCCGCCACATCGACGATGTGGCGTGCCGCTTTCCCGAACTGACCATCGTGATGAGCCACGGCGGCTACCCATGGGTGCTCGAGGCATGCCTGATCACCTGGAAACATCCCAATGTGTACCTCGAACTCGCTGCGCACCGACCCAAGTACTTCGCCGCGCCCGGCGCCGGCTGGGAGGCACTGATGCGATTCGGGCAGAACACGATCCGTGACAAGGTGCTCTATGGCACCGGAGCGTTCCTGCTGAACCGTCCGCACCGGCAACTCTGCGACGAAATGCGGGCACTTCCTTTGGACCCGGGCACCCTCGAACAGTGGCTCTGGCGCAACGCCGCCCGGTTATTCGGACTATCCGAGGTCGATTGACGCTGCCGCAGTCGCCGGTCCGCCGCGGTTGCCGGTCCGCCGCGGTTGCCGGCTTCCCGAAAATTCCGGGTCTTCGGGCCCGGCCGGTATCGTGGGCCGGGTCATGGTCTACCTGGATCACGCCGCCACCACCCCGATGCACCCCGCCGCCATCGAGGCGATGACGGCCGCGCTCGGCACCGTCGGCAATGCTTCGTCGCTGCACACCACGGGGCGGACGGCGCGCCGGCGGATCGAGGAATCCCGGGAGCTGATCGCGGACAAGCTCGGCGCCCGCCCCTCGGAGGTGATCTTCACCGCCGGCGGTACCGAGAGCGACAACCTGGCCGTCAAGGGGATCTATTGGGCGCGCCGTGACGAGCAGCCGGGCCGTCGGCGCATCGTCACCTCGCGGGTGGAGCACCACGCCGTACTCGACGCGGTGGACTGGCTCGTCGAGCACGAGGGCGCCGACGTGACCTGGCTGCCTACCGCGCACGACGGCTCGGTGTCGGCATCCGCGCTGCGTGAGGTGCTGCGTAGCCATGACGACGTCGCGCTGGTGTCGGTGATGTGGGCCAACAACGAGGTCGGCACCATCATGCCGACGGCCGAACTGGCCGCCGTCGCCGCCGAGTTCGGCGTGCCCATGCACAGCGACGCGATTCAGGCCGTGGGACAGGTATCGGTCGACTTCGGTGCGAGCACATTGTCGGCGATGAGTGTGGCGGCGCACAAGTTCGGCGGTCCGCCCGGCGTCGGCGCGCTGTTGCTGCGCCGCAACGTCGCCTGTGTGCCGTTGCTGCACGGCGGGGGCCAGGAACGCGATATCCGCTCCGGCACTCCCGACGTCGCCGGAGCGGCGGGAATGGCCACCGCCGCGCAACTCGCCGTGGACGGCCTGGAGGCCAACAGCGCGCGGCTGCGGCTGCTGCGCGACCGCCTGGTCGAGGGGGTGCTCGCCGAAATCGACGACGTGTGTCTCAACGGTGCTCGCGACCCGTTGCGGCTTCCGGGCAACGCGCACTTCACCTTTGGCGGATGTGAGGGTGATGCGCTGCTGATGTTGTTGGACGCCAACGGGATCGAGTGTTCAACCGGATCGGCCTGCACAGCTGGCGTTGCGCAACCGTCGCACGTGTTGGTCGCGATGGGCGCCGATCCCGCCAGTGCTCGTGGGTCGCTGCGTCTCTCCCTGGGGCACACCAGTGTCGACGCGGATGTCGATGCGGCATTGCGGGTCCTGCCCGGTGCGGTGGCCCGCGCTCGCGGCGCCGCCCTGGCAGCCGCGGGAGCCTCGTGGTGAAGGTTCTCGCCGCGATGAGCGGCGGTGTCGACTCGTCGGTCGCCACCGCCCGCATGGTCGATGCCGGACACGACGTGGTCGGTGTGCACCTGGCGCTGTCGACGGCGCCCGGAACGCTGCGCACCGGATCGCGGGGCTGTTGCTCCAAAGAGGACGCAGCGGACGCCCGCCGGGTCGCCGATGTACTCGGAATACCGTTCTATGTCTGGGATTTCGCCGAGAAGTTCAGCGCAGACGTGATCGACGACTTCGTGTCGTCCTACGCCCGCGGCGAAACACCCAATCCCTGCGTCCGATGCAATCAGCGGATCAAGTTCTCGGCACTGCTGACCCGGGCGCTGGCGCTGGGCTTCGATGCGGTGGCCACCGGCCACTATGCCCGGCTGTCGGATGGGCGGCTGCGGCGCGCCGTCGACCGCGACAAGGACCAGTCCTATGTGCTGGCCGTGCTGACCGCGCGGCAGCTGCGCCATGCGCTGTTCCCGATCGGGGACACTCCCAAGTCGCAGATTCGGGCGGAGGCGGCCCGCCGCGGCCTGGCGGTAGCCGACAAACCCGACAGCCACGACATCTGCTTCATTCCCTCCGGCGACACCCGGGCGTTCCTCGGTGCGCGCATCGGCGTTCGCCGCGGCGTCGTCGTCGATGCGGACGGCTCCGTGCTGGCCACCCATGACGGAGTGCACGGGTTCACCATCGGCCAGCGCAAAGGCCTCGGTATTCCGGGACCCGGTCCCGATGGCCGCCCGCGCTACGTCACCGCGATCGACGCCGACACCGCGACCGTTCGCGTGGGGGACGTGTCCGAGCTCGACGTGCACGCGCTGAGCGGACGAGCGCCGGTGTTCACCGCCGGAGCCGCACCGACAGGTCCGCTCGAGTGCGCGGTGCAGGTGCGTGCCCACGGTGAAACGGTAAGTGCGACAGTCGAATTGGTTGGTGATGAGCTGATGGTGCGATTGCATGCGCCGCTGCGCGGCGTGGCCCGCGGCCAGACGGTGGTGCTCTATCGGCCGGATCCCGCCGGTGACGAGGTGCTCGGCAGCGCCACCATCACGGCAACGTCGGCGGCAAACCGCAAGCTGAACTAGGCGCCGAGCGCCGTTTCGGGTGCCGAAGAGCCGCGGGCCGCGCTCGATTTTGGCCCTAAAAGCGAAAGAGCCCCGGCGAGCGAGGTCTCAATCTAGTAACGAAGGCTTTTTATGACAGTGCAATTTGTCCTGCGACTAATTCAACACCCCAATACAATGACTTTAAGTTCCTCCGGACCTTCAAAGTACAACGCGGAAAGTCATCGGGTCAAGGATTCGCGGCCAATTCCCGCACGATTGATCGCTCACCGCGCACGTACAGTGGCACCGCGCTGGACAGGATCGACTGTAGGAAACACCCGCGGTCGGCCCATGCGGCCCGGGCCTCGTCCGGGGTTAGCAACCGCACGTCCACCGAGACCGGGAAGGACAGCAGCAGATCCCGCAACTCGTGGCGCAGCGCGTCGGAGGCGCGCTTGGCGGTGATGACGAGCAGATCGATGTCGCTGTGCTCGCGCTGCCGGCCTTTCGCGAACGATCCGAAGAGCAGGACTTCCTCCGGATCGCACGCTCGGACAATGAGTTCGGCCATCGCGGCTGCCGCGCGGATCATGGCGTACCGAACTGCAGGACGAGATAGGCGTGAGTGACCAGGCCGGCGGGCAGAGAGGTGAAGTCGTCGTCGGCCTGACGTTTGATCGACAGTTGCCAGGCGCCCAGCACCGGGGTGCCGGGGCCGGGGGTGACCACCGCATGGAACAAGTCACCGAAGCTACCGTCGACGGTCAGCGGCACGCTGTCACCCAAATCGTTTCCCGGCCCGGCGACGCGAACGTCGAACGGCTGGGTAGCGGCGCTTTCCACCACCAGGTCGGCCCGCGTGACGACCAGGCCGGTTGATCCCGCCGCGCGCCGAATGGCAAATGGCACCTGCTGCATGCCGACGTCAATGGCAAAGATCTGCTCCGCACCGGCATCGGGGTGTTCGAATCGGTACCATGCGCCGGCGAATTCAGCGTCAAGAGCAAGCAGCCGGGCGCCATTCTTGGGCAATTTCGTATTCAACGCGGTGGTGGCCGCGGCCGCCAGCGCGGCGCTTCCCGGCAGTGCGGTGTACTCGATATGCAGGATGACGTCGGTGACCGTCGCGAGGTCGAACTGGTTGTGCTCCTTCTTCAACGCGATGGCCCACTTGCTCACCGCGCCGGCACCTTCAAAGGGCAGGTAGCGGTCGTCGTCGCCACGGACGTCGAACATGCCGCTGTCCGCGCGCCCATGGCTGGTGGCGATCATCGTCACCGGCACGTTCTCCGCGGCAAATCGCCGGGCGTCCTCGGTCACCAACGGATCGCCGTAGTCCCCGCCGGGATCGTCGATCAGCCGGACACCGTTGCCGGTCAGCGTCAGCGTCGCGTTGACATTGGTGTAGGGCCCGGTCACACACGGCACCGATATCGCGACCGAACGCAGCCGACGCTGGAAGTGGCCGGGATGGTCGAGGTCGTAGAGCCACTCGCCGAAAGTGACGTTGCAGCTGCCGCTGCTGCGCAGCGCAACCAGGGCCATCGGGTCGATCGCCGCCAGCGAGAAGGACCGGGTCAGCTCCAACCGGCGCCGGTTGGTGTCTAAATAGGCGGCCTCCATCCGGCGCAGGTCGGCGGTCAGGCGCTCACCGGCCAGCAGACCCTTCTTCAGGCTGTCCCAGTACCCGAACTGGACGAACGTGGGCCGGGAAGGGTCGGCGCCCAGCTCGTACTCGAACGCTCGTTCGGCCTGCTTGCCCAGGTCAAAGGCAAGTTGGTAGGCACGGAAGTACACGGTGGCCAGCTGCCCGACCATCCAGTCGTAGAGCTGCTGATTGGTGTATTTCGACTTGAGGTATTCGGCGGTGGCGCCGACATGGTCGATGTGCAGCTCGTGAGCTTCCAGCTCCTTCTCGGCGATGGTGATGCGCACCTTCGACGCCTCCAGCTGCGCGCTCAGGTGCGCGCGATCCTTCTGGGCCACGGTGAATTCGTGCTGGTTGCGGTCGTGTTGACGGGTGTACATGCCTTGCGTTTCCAGCATGTGGCCGCCCTGGTGCAGGATGCCGGCCAGGCCGTTGAACAATGCCGCGAAGCTGCTGGCCGCGCTGCCGACGTTGGTGCCGCCGAACTTCACCGTCAGCGTCGGGGAGCCGCCGAAACCCGCTGCGCCGGCTTCGATCTGCGGAATCAGGTGGGAGGGTCCGGCGACCGCGCTGAGCACGGTGGCCAGGATTTCCGAGATGAGGCCCAGGCCGTGCACCACCACACCGGCCGTCTCCCAGTCGTTCATCCGCGGTATGCCGCCGAAGTAGGCGATGCGTTCGTCGATCGCGTCGAACCCTTTCTCCATCGCGGCGGCCGCCAGGTTGGCCTCGGTGATCTGCTGTTTGCGGATCAGGGTGATCGCGTCCTGCAAGGCAACGTCGTTTCCCGCGGTCAGCAAGGCCAACGCCTCGGCATCACGCTTCTCCAGGGCGCCGATCATCTGTTGGCCCAGCACCCGCACCTCGGCGCAGACTTCGAGCGCCTTACCCACCAGCGTGCGGAAGCGGTACGGGCTGGCGGCGGCCCCGGACGGGGCCAGCACGCTGTCCAGGTCGACGCCGGCCGCCACCGCGCGCACCAGCACCGCCGGGTCGATCGGCGGCGCGAACGGCGGCAGCTGACGCACCTGGCCGGCCAGATTCATGCAATGGCGAATCTGGAACAGCCTGCCCTCGACCGTCGTCCAGTACTGCTCGAGCTGATCATTGGCCGGGATGCCGAAATACAGCAGCGGCAGCTCGGGCAGCGGCGGTGTCCCCGGCGGAGCATCGACCACGGTGGCCGGGCGCGCCACGAAGTTCTCCAGCAGCACGTCCACCCGCTTGTTCCCGAACGGATCCAGCGGCGAGCTCGCCGTGAGCTCGGCATAGGACTGGTCGGCGCGCGGCGCGGCCGGGACGTGTTCGGGCCGGCGGCCGAGCAGCTCGTGGGCCAGCACGTACAGCATTCGCGCCTCGTTGATCGACTCCAGCGTGTCCATCCGGTAGAGCTGGTCACCCCAGGCGATCAGGTTGTCGATGTACTTCATGACGACCGCCTTCTGGAAGGCGACGGGCCGGGTCCGCGCCACCAGGAACGGCTTGAACGGATCGTTCTTCCAGGCCCGTACCTCCGGGGCATGACTTTCGACGTTGTCCAAGATGCTTTGGATCCGTTGCTTGCGTATCTCGGCGTCGCCCATGTCGAAGAACGGCTTGGTCACCCAGAAACGCTGCGGCGCGGACAGCTGCTCGGTGTCGGTCGGGTCGAACACGTAGTGGAACCACTTCATGGCCTCTTCGAAGCGCTGGTTGGCCGTGAGCTTGCAGGCGATCAGGAACGGCGCGTGAAAGAACAGCTCCCAGTTGTAGATTGACGTCGCCCCGCGCGGGCTGAAATCCACGATGTCGGTTTGGGCGGTCGGTTCGGCGATGGCGGCGCTGGTGGGCTGGTAGCTCCCGAAGTTGAAGGAATTGGTGGGGTAGAACGTCTGCGGGAAGCGCTGGATGGCCCGCCTCAGCAGGCCGGGGACGCCGCCGCGGTTCAACTCACGCAGAAACAGCGCGGTGTACTGGTGCGAGAACGGCGCGAACCGGTAGCGCAGCCGCTGCACCGCCTCGGTGGAGCTTTGCTGGACCGTCACCCACTCCGATTCCACGAAATATGTTCGGCCGGTGTCGGAGTAGAAGAACGGGCTGCGTTCGTAGGCGGCGGTGTCCAGCTGCACGTGATGCGTCGAAAACGACAGCGAGAACGGCGTGCGTGCGGCGTTGAGCAGCGCGACCGAGGCCCCGGACTCGAGCACCGACAACCGGCCGCTGTTCATCTTGTAGGTGTTGTTGACCAGACGGTTGGTCTGGAAGTGCATGCCCTCGGGCAGGGCCATCCGCGGCGCGATCTCATAGCCGCCGGTGAGGGCAAGCACCATGCGGCCGCGGTCGTCGGCGGCGTCGTGGACGTACTGATACGACGTCGTCTGGGTGAGGGTCGGCGAGGCCAGCCCGGCGGCGTCCAGCACGTGGTAGTGGCCGCGCAGCGGTTTCAGCTTGGTCGCAACGACATTGCCGTCGAACACGAATGACGACGAGTGCCACGGCCGTGCCGTCTCGTCGAACCGTGTCCCGGTCAGGTAGGCGAACTGACCGGTGTAGGGGTCGTAGAACTTGGTGTTGTTGAATTCGAGGCTGGTGGACACGTAAAGGTCCAGCCACAGCTGGTTTTCGCGGCTCTTGTAGCGCGGTTTGAGCGTGTAGCTGCCGGCGGGCCGCTGCCACGGATGCACCAGCGGGTTCGGCGTGACCCGCCGCGGGCTCCATCCGTCTTCGCGGCGCACCGACCAGGCGAGTTTGATCTCGAGTTGCTTGGGCGGCTCGGGGGCGTCACTGGTCGACGTGGTCTGCTGCGCGGCGGGCTGGCGCCGCACCTTCTGCGGCTTGTCGGTGATCACCAGCCAAAACAGGTGCAGCGCACGGTTATACACCACCGGCACGACGTGCTCGCCGGTGATATCGAGGTCGATGCGCTCCCAGGCCGCCCACGCCCCGGTGTTGAGGTCGAAGCTTCGGTAGAAGTACGACGGGGTATCGGTTCTGGTGCGCCCGACGACATGTACCCGGTTAATCGACGGCGGCAGGTTGTCGAACGGCGAGTCGTCGTCGACGTCGTGGTACATGCCAACCACCTCGAGGTCGTGCACCTCGTGCACCTTCTCCAGGTAGTGGCGCAGCGCGGTCTCGGCGCGGGCGTCGGTGATGTCGCCTTGCAGCAGTTCGTTTTCCAGTTCGACGAAGAACGGCGACTTGTCGTCGCGCAGTGCGGGTTCGATCCAGTTCTCCGGGTAGAGGAAGATCTTGCGGTTGGCTTCCCAGATCCGGTAGTTCTTCATCCACTTCCACTGGCTCCAGGCGTCCAGCGAGACCTGATCGGCCCGCTCGGCCCCGGAGATCAGCACCTCGGGCTTCTCCACGTTGAGCAAGCAGCGCTGCACGAACGTCTGCACCGCGCTGATGGCCTCCTGAATGCGCGACGTCAGTTGGCAGGCCGACATGTCGACGTCGATCAGGAAGTAGTTGAAGACATCCTCGGAGTTGCGCCAGTACTTGCGGTTGACGTACACCTTGCCGTCGACGGTGACCGACGGGGATTCGGCGCGCAGCGACTTCTCGATCAGATGGGCCAGCAGGCCGTCGCGTTTGCGCTCACGAAGGTTGTCCTGCATCGGCGTCACGGTCGAAAGCCACGCGGCGGCTTCGTATTTCGACTTGGCCGCCTGACGTACCTGCCGCGCGATGTCCGCCTGGACGGCGTCGGTGTCGCGGTCCGCCCAGGCGAAACATGTTGTGGCAGAGACACCGAGGCGTTTGATCTGTGCCGCGGCCGCGCACAGCCGGTTGAGGAAGCTCAGGTCGCGGTAGGGCGCGCGGCGACCGCCATCGAGCTTGGCGAGATCGTCCGCGCTGAGGCCGAAGCCGGCGGCGGCCGTGCGCAACTGTGCCAGTGTCGAGGCGGGCTTGCTGCCCAGGCGCAGCACCTCGGGCGCCGACGGCACCGTCGCGCGCAGCAGCCGCAGCCGCGCCAGGGCAAGCCAGTCGCCGAAGCGATCGGCCGGTGGCTCGGCGGATACCGGCAGATCGCCGAACGCCAGCACACCGACGTCGGCGGCGTTGTCGAGCAGCCACCGCAGGTCGTCCAGCGCGGTGACGCCATGCACGTGCATCAGACGAACCACCTTGTGCAGCAACGCATATGAGGTATACAACGCGGGCTGGGCCGCGGCGCTCAGCTCGGTGACATAGTTGCCGGCGTCGTCGTGCGCGTCGATCGCCGCGTCGGTGAACCGGGTGGCCAGCGGCTCGCCGGTCACGGTGAGGCCGTTCATCAGCAGCGCGGCGTGCTCGGCGGGCACCCCGAAGGTGGTGGCGACGTGGCTGATGGCCGCTCCGGCGCGGCTGTCCGGCGCCGCGGTGCGCAGGCTTTCCCGCAGGGTGCGCACCGCGTCGGTGGTGGCGTCGTCACCGGGCAGATACGGCGAGTCCGGCCGGGCGTGCAGCAGCGCGTCGAGTTCGGCGGGCGCGATGCCGACCGTTCGGATGACGTCGCGGACGTCGAGGAATTCCAGCAGCGCCGCGGGGGCGGCGAACGGGTCCGCGACCACGGACTCGACGAGCGTGGCCAGCGCCAGCAGCTCGGTCACCCGCATGCCCAGGCCGCGGGCCAGCGTGCTCCAGCGCACCAGTGCGCTCAGGTGCTCGACATCGAAGGTCGCGCCCACCTTGGCCAGCAGTTGGGTGAGCTCGCTTTCGGTCACCGACAGCGCCGCCAGCAGGGCCGGGTGACGATCGGCGGCGAGCGCGCCGCCCCCCGGCGCCGCGAAGGCGGGGTCCGGCGGGTTGAGCACCGCGGGGTTGCAGAACAGCGCGGCGTAGGCCGACATCGCCGCTTCCGTGGGGTCGGCGGGGTCGGGACGCCCTTGCCGGGGCAAATCGCCGAACCAGCTGACCAGCGTCTCGACGGGCACATTGAGGTGGCTCTGCAGTTGCGCGGCGTCGCGCAATGCGACCAGCGCCGGTCCGTTGACGGCGCCGCCGCCGATGCGTGCGGTGCGCACCAGCAGGTCGAGTTCCCACAGATCCCACGGCACGTGGCGCCATAGCCGCAGCAGCCGGTGGATGCGGTCCAGCGTGTCGACGGTGATCCCGGTCAACCGCTGGTCGTCGAGGGATGCGCTGCCGACCGGACGCGCGAGTTGCAGGGGCGCCGGCGCCCCCGGCGGGTTGATCCAGGTCAGCGTCCGCAATACCAGGATCTGCTGGTAGCGCAGGTGGGCGTGGCCCATCACATCCAGGACCGGGATCTCTGCCCGGTCGGGGTCCAGGCCCCAGAACTTCTGCTGGGCAACCGATGTGGCCGCGGCGGTGGTGATGATCGACGTCTCGTGCGAGGAGATGCCGAGCTGCTCGGCCGCGATCGACGCGGCGTCGGCGTCGGGGTCGCCGAACACCCCCATCAACCGCCAGCGCGGGACACCCAGGTGCTCGAGCAGCATGCGGGTGTCTTCCTGCCACAGATCGAAGACACCCGTCATCGGGAAGTCGGCGGTGCGCAGCGTGTCGTAGGCGCCGTCCCGTTGATGCTCGGGGACCGCGCGCAGCTCCTCGGCCGGGCGGGTGGTCTGCCCGTCCGGGTCCGCTCCGGTTACGGCGGCCTCGAGGATTTCGCAGACCAGGTCGATGTAGGGCACCGCGGTCTCGGTGTTGGGGCAGTTGAGCTTTGTCGTCACCAGGTCGGGACGGCGATCGGTGAGGATTTCGCGTACGGTGCGCCCCGCGACCTGCGACGGATGCGCGTCCAGGAAACGCAACAGGTCGGCGAGGTAGGCGGCCGGGCCGTACACCGAGGCGCAGTGCGCACAATCGCACACGTCGAGCGGGCCGAAAAGCAGCTCCAGGTCCGGGATTTGGCCCAGCAGATCGGCACGTTCCGCGGCGGTGACCGCCTGCGGAACCACCGCGGCCGGATCGCTCTGGTGGATCTCGGCGCGGAAGTCGCCGAGGCGCTGTAGGACGTTGGCGTACTGGAACATGGCGTAGCCGTGGATCGACAGGGCGGTCGGCTGGTCGACGCCGCTGGCGCCCAGCTTGGTCACCAGTTCGGCCTTACCCACCGACAGGATCTGCATCGAGCTGTGCAGGTGGTTGTCCAGCAGTGCCCGGCCGGTGGCCGCGGTGGGCGCCAGCCGGTGGGCGCGCTGCAGGACGCGCAGATCGGCCCGTACGTCGTCGTCGACGGCGATAGCGTTGCTGGCCACGAACCCGTCCACGTTGTCGGTGCGAAGGTTCAGCTCCTCGTGTGCGTCCACCAACGCCGCGACCTGGTCGACCTTGGTCAGCGCGGTCTGAGTGCTGCGGCCGACCTCGGCGACGAACGCGACCGTGGGGAAGATGCGCTCACTCTGGGCGGCCAGGGTGCGCGCGAACGTCTCGCGCCGCGCCGGCAGCGAGGCACCGTCGGTGCCGTCCGGGATCGCGTTCCCGTTGGCCGAGATGTAGTCGCTCCATTCCTGGGGGGTGAGCTTGGCCAGGTCACGCGCCGAGTTGACCCGGGTGTCGGCTGGATCGGCGATCTTTTCTTTCATGAAGGTCATCGTCGGCAGGTGGTTCTTGACGACCAACCCGACGTCCACGGATTGCTTGAAGTCCTGGACCTGGGTGTCCAGGCCCGGCAGTGCGGCGTTCACGTCGGCCCAGAACTGGGCGCCGAAACCGCGGGAGGTCACGAACACCTCGGCGACCGTGTCGAACTGGTCCGCGGGGATGCTGCTGGTCCCCAGCACCGACGCCAAGTTGCCGTTGCCGACGAGCAACGGCTTGTGCAGCGCGAAGGCGGTGCGGTTGGCGGCCAGCGCCGCGGTGATGGCGGCGCGGCGGGCGCCGACGGGGGCGGGGGTGAGGGTTTCCGCCAGCGCGCTGTCCAGCGCCGCCTCCTGCAACGGGCTTTCCATGAACACGATGCCGTTGGCGGTGCTTTCCACCAGTTGGTCGATGAGCTCCCACTCGTTGGTGCTGGCCAACAGCTCGGCGGGCAGGCTCGGCGGCAGGCTCTGCTCGAGAAAGGCGTACACCCCCGCGATGTCCAGCGCACCGCCGGCGAGCTTGGACGACACCCGGGCGGCCAGCACCATCCGCATCACGTCGTCCTGCGCCAGGCCACAGGCCAGCGCGACGTGGCTGATATCGGGATGATCGGCGGTTTCGGTAAGCAGGATCAGCGGGGCGCCCTTGGCCGCGGCGCTGATGGCCGCGAGCCGAACCTCGTAATCGGACGGCCCGGCGTACGGCCGGTCGCCCTGAGTGAAGTTGGCCCACGCCATGGGCGAGGGGTTCACCAAGTTCTTACGCCCGATCTCGGCGCCGGCGGGGTCGCGGTAGATGACCGTCAGCAACAGCGGGGAAACCGACTTGCCGGTGGCGGCGTCGACCGGTGGGGTGTACGGCAGATCGAAGAAGCCATTGGCCAGCGTGGTGCGTTGCCCCAGAACGACGCCGGCGTCACCGATGGCGCGGGTGCGCAGTTCGACGCTCGCGCCTTTGATGCCGGCCCACGCGGTGTCGCGGACGGTTCCGCGGATGCGGGCCGTGGTGGCTGCGGCGGCGGGATTGGCGCGGATGACCGCCTGGTTGAGCGCGGCGAGGGTGACCTTGTCGACGTGGCCGGTCTCCGGCAGGCCCGCCGACTTCTGGAAGGCGAGCACCGCGCCGCGGGTGGACGCCCCGAAGCGGGTCTCTTTGAACTCGGTCTCGTTGACGCCGTGGCCGAGGAATGCAAGCGTGCGCTGCAGCACCGGCACGTCCTTGTTGGTCGCGTTGAGGCGCAACGCCCGCGGGATCGGCTTCAGCGCGGTCGGGTCCGGCGCGGACACCAGCACCGGCTTGCGCGGTTTGCTGGCGGCGGCGGCGTGCACCCGGTCGAAGGTTTCGGGGTCCACGGTGCCGGTGGCCGGTAGGCCGAACCGCGCTTGCAGGGTGCGGATCGCGGCCTGCGTCGACGGCCCCAATTCCTTGGTCCGCATCTCGGTGCCGTCGATGTGCAGGTCGATGTTGCGGGCCCAGGCGGCGCGCAGCATCGTCTTCTGCAGCTTGCTGGTCTGCGTCTTGCTGCTGAGCTTGCGGGTCAACGCGTGCGCGCGCAGCGCGGTGATGACGTCCTGGGTCACCAGGCCGTCATCGCGCAGCCCCGCCTGGGTGGCGAACTCCTTCAGCTGGTCGCGGGTCGAGGGGCCGAAGGTACGCGTTTTCAGCTCGCCCGCCTCGACCGTCACCCCGGCGTCGGTCAACAGCTGCTGGATTCGGCCGGCGCGGTAGCTGGTTGCGGTCAGCAGCTGGTCTTCGACGTGGACCTTGAGCGCGTCGACGGTGGACTTATTGAACTTGCCTGTCTGGTCGAGGCCGGCGCGCTCCTGCAGCACCTTGACCGCGGCGGTGGTGGTTTTCCCCAGCTTGGCCTCGTCCACCTCGCCGGGGTCGACCGGCAAGCCGAGCGTGCCGAGCGCTTGATGCAACAGTTCGACGCGGTGTTTGGTCGGCGCGGCCCCCGGGGTCTGCAGGCGCGCGATGTCGTCGAGTTTGAGTTTGCTGTCGAGCGGCATGTCCGGGTCCCTTCGGTCACCAGATGCTGAACAGGTAGGCGATGCCCGCCACCGCGGCGCCGATTGCCGCGCCGACGGCGGTGCCCACGCCGGGAATGACGGATCCGATGGCGGCGCCCACGCCGACCGCGGCCAGCAAGCCGATCGTGTCGGCCTCTTGCTGGGTGGCGCCCAGGTATTCCTTGGCGGCGTTGCGTGCCGCCAGTCCGGCGAGCGCGCCGCCCGCGCCCGCAGCCGCCACCACGGGTACCGCCTCGGCCACGGTCAGCAATGTCGCGGCCGCGGTGTGATATCCGAGGCCGTAGGCCAGCAGGGCGCTACTGCCCACGATGGCCTCCGTTTCGACGACGCCCGGGATCGCCACCTTGGCCGCACCGGCGACCGCACCGCCGACCCGCTGACCCAGGCTGGGCCCGCCGCGCGAACCGCCGCCCTTGGAGCCCCGCCCGGCGCACCGCCGCCGGTCGGCGCCGTCCCTGTTCCGCCGCCGCTGCCGCGGGTGCCGCCGTTGTTGAGGTTGGGCACGAATTTGGCCAGCCGCTGCGGCAGCGGCGCGCCTTCGACCGCGCCGGAGCCCTTGCGAATGATCGAGATTCCGTCTTCGTGTTCGATGAAGATGTCGACCTTGCGGTCGCCGGGGGCGGTGTCGGCCAGGTGCGCCAGCACCCGGCGAGCTTCGGCGGAAGAGTGGAAGTCGGCCCACGAGTACCCGGGCGTGGAAGCCTCCGGGTCACCGGGCACCAGCGGCGGCATCTTCGGTGTCGGGTTGACCTTGCGCATGTCGAAGTGGACCGTGCTGGCGACTTTGCCCTCGAGCGCCTCCTCGGTCATCAGCGCCGAGAACATGGGGTAGAGGTCGCGTCGCTGGCCCTGGGAGTTGGGTACCTGAAATTGCTTCTCCAGCTCCGGACCGGACGGGAAGAACGCCGGCGGTCCCGTGCCCGGCCGTCCCCAGTTGTATTTGTCTTGAATGTTGAGCGGAATGAGCCCGGTGTTGTGCTCGGCGCGATCCATGTAGCCCATTCCCGGTCCGAACGCGACGACGTATTTCGACGGATCCCGGTTGACCACAAAGGGTCCCGCGCTGACCTTGCCGCCGCTGGTGATCGTGATACCGCCGGCGGCCGTCGGCTCGTCGCCCATGCCGCCCGGGTCTTTGCGGGTAACCGGATTGGCGCGGCTGTATGCGTACAGACAGGTGCCGCCCTCGATGCCTATCGGATCGCACGAGACGAACCGGCCCAGCCAGGGCGCGTAGTAACGGGCGCCCAGGTGCTGCAGGCCCGATTCCTCGTCGCGCTCGGCGCCCAGGAAGCGGAATCGCTTGGGTGTCTCGGTCTGGCTGCGCACCGCCTGGTAGGTGGTGGCGCCGTAGGGTGTGTATTCCTCGAAGCTGAGGATCCGCGCCTGGTCGTCGAGCTCGACCGCCGCCGAACCGAGTTGGTCGCGGACCTGATGTCGCACAAGGTGTTTCGGCGCCCCTGGCGGCCCGCCGGACAGCGTCGTCTCGACGATGGCCAGGGTGGCCGAACCGTCGGGGATGTGCAGGATCTCCTGGGTCATCGGTGACGGGCCGGCGCGGCGCAGGATCTCCACGCCGCCGAGCTGGATGCGGTCCTGGACGACGACGCCGGCGGCCGTCACGGTGACCTTGCGCAGCCGTTCGCCGCCGGCGCCGTAGACGTAATAGGTCCGCTCGCCGGCGTGGGCGGTGCCGTCGGCGTCGCCGGCGTTCACTGCCTGACGCCGCGTCATCCGCATCCGGTCGGCGAAGTCCCACTGAATCGCTTGCAGCTGCGGCATTTTCAGCGTGTTGCCGTGCTCGTCGTATTCGTAGACGTCGGTCACGGCGTCCGCTGTCGTGCTGGTGAGCCGGTTGCTGTGCTGGGCCGGCTCCAGCAGGCTGGCCTCGGCGTAAGCATAGGTACGGGTCCATCCCGGATTGGCGGGATCGGTGCCGACATGCGCCACCGCTTGGAGGTTGCCGACGTCGTCGTAGGTGTAGCGCTCGAGGTAGCGTGCCATCGCGTTGCCGTCGGCTGGGTGCGGGATACGAAGGCGCGCAACATCGTTGTACGTGGCCGGGGAGGGCGCCGCCTGGCCGATGTGCTCGCGGCCGGTCGCCTCGATCAGCCGGTAAAAGGCATCGTAGGTGTAGTCGCTGTCCGCGGTGACGCGCCTGTTGCGGAAGAAGATGGCCTGCTGGGCGAGGTCGCGCACCGCGGCGATGTTGCCGCTGGGATCATGGACGAACCGCTGGTTCTGCAGCTGGCATCCGGGCCATCCCGCCGGCGGCGGGTCCGGGCAGTCGGCGAAAGCTGCTGAGGTGCGACGGGTCTGTAGCTCGGCGAGCCGCTGGGTCAGCGGGTGGTAGCGGGCGGTGGTGCGCACACCGTTGCCGCGGTCGACCTGGATACGGCGCCCCTGGGCGTCGTAGCGGACGTCGGCTAGTGCGGGGACGTCGGCGCTGGCCGGGTCGAGAAGCGTTGTGGGCTCATCGGATTCGTCGATCCACACGTCGAGGCGGCGCAGCAGCGAGCCCTGGTCGTACTGCTGCTGCAGCACCTTGACCGCGGCGCCGGGCTGGCTGCTGTGCGGCGCGATGACCTGAATCGGCCGGTTCAGCGCGTCGAACCGGGTGGCGCTGAGGTAGCGCTCGTTTTCCAGGTCGACCGGACCGGACCAGTCGATGACGCTGCGGTAGTCGGCCACCAACGCGCGTTCCACCCGCAGCGGATTGCCGGCGAAGTCGAAGCGGTCGGTGGTCACCGAGCCGGACTGGTCCCGCAGTTCGACGGCACGCCCACGCAGGTTGGCCGCCTGCGGGTCGGGCCGCGATTCGCCGTAGATGGTGTCGGCGACCAGGATGTCGGCGCCGCCGTCGGTCAGCACGGTGCCGGTGGGCCGGCGCAGCACGTCGTAGCGTGTGGTGAAGCGCCGCCCCTTGTCGTCCCAGGAGACCAGCGCGCCGCCGATGGCGTCGGTCAGACTCCAGCGGGCCCCGGCTTCCATGCTGGCTTCGTGGATCCGGTTGCCCTGCAGGTCGAATGCGGCGCGCAGCACGGTCCGCCCGCGCGCGTCGATCACCGCGCGGCGCCGGCCGAGGATGTCGAGCACGTCCCGGTTGCGGTAGCTGCGCTCGGTCGGCGGGTCGGCCGGTGTGGCGTCGGAGTATTTGTAGCGGTTGGTCACCACCGTCAGAACCGCGCGTCCGAGCGAATCGCTATGCGCGACAGTCGGTGTCGCGGCGTGTACCATCGCCTGCTCGGCGGCGCGGCGGTGCGCCGCCCGGTCACCGGGATCCGGCCAGCGCGCGGCCGACAGCGCGGGATCGGTGCGCAGCGCGGCCCAGGTCGGGACGTGCGCCGCCGCGGGCAGGCGTTCGAAGAACCCACCGACGTCGTCGTCGGCGGCGCCCACCAGCGCCACCGTGTCGTTGGCGTCCCAGGATTCCGAACGCCACGCGCCGACGACGGTCTTCTGCCAGGTGTGGTCGGGATGCAGCACCCCGACCGTGCGGCCGAGCGGATCGTAGAACGTGATGGGGCTGACCCCCACCCGGACATCGAATTCGAACTGATGGCGGTCGGTGTAGAAGGGTTGGTACTGGCGGACGGCAAAACCCTTGTTGTTGTACACCGTCCAGCCGCTGGCGACCCACCTCGGGTCCGCGTCGGCCGCGGTGAGCACCGGCTGCCCGTCGGCGCCGACGATCACCGCGCCCGCGGCGTCGCGCTGCGCAACCGGCCCGGCCCGTGCCTGCGCCTTGGTTTGCACCTGCCGGCCCAGGCCGTCGGAGTAGGCCAGGCGGACCTGCAGTGGACTGGCCGCCCCGGCGGGCAGCTCGGACACGTGGACTTCCCTGACGATGGTCACGGTGACCGGCGGACCCGCCGGTGTCCGGAGAAAAGCATTGCGGTCCACGATGGTTCGTGTCGTCGCGCCCGCCAGCAGGGTGGCCGCCAGCGGCCCGCGCGGATCGGCCAGCAAGTCCTGCACCTGCGCCGGTGTCGGGTCGGCGACGAAGCCGTCCAAAGTGTCCCCCTCGGCGGGGGCGGGCGCGGGTTTGCCCATGACGGCGCTGCCCGCGACCACGCCGAACGCGTCGTAGGCCACGGCGCTGACGTTGCCGTTCGGGTCGGCCAGGCGCGACGGGCGGAGCACCCGGTAGTCCAGACCGACCGCGCGGGTGGTGTTGCCCAGCGCATCGCGGGTTTCGAAGACCAGCAGGTCGTGCGCGTCGAGCACGGTGAACGACTCGGTGCTGGTGACGGCGGTGTGGAACGGGTCCCGAAGGCGCAGCGGACGGAAGAAATGCGCACGGGCGTAAGCGAATTCCTGTGCCGGGCTGTCGGTTGCGCCGGGCGACAGCAGCTCGCGGGTCGACGAGGTCCAGAAGCCGGCGTGGCCGTCGGGGTGCGCATAGCGGCCGGTGCCGTCGAGCAGCGCGGCGGTCACCTTGGTCCCGTATACCTGGTCGACCAGACCGGGCGTCAACGCCAGCGCGTAGCGCTGGTGTAGCAGCGCGCGGCGACCGGTACTGCCCAACGGGGCGGGGCCGTTGAGGTCGTCGCGGCGGAAGTAGGCGCGGCGGTGGTCGACCACACGCTTCTGCGCCGTGGCGCCGGTCGGCGTTGCCTCGAAAGGGATTTCGGCGGCGTGCGCGGTCCGGCGGGCCAGGTCGTCGAACCCGTATCGGGTCGCAGCGGCCGGGGGTGGGATCCCGGTCACCTCGAATCGACGCTGCTCGCAGGGCACCGGCTCGCGGTAGGTGGCCGGCTCGTCGAGGGGGTCGGTCATCCGGTTTTCGGCGAGCAGCACATGCACCGCGGCCTGTGCGGCCTGCTCCTCGGGTGGCAACGCACCGTCGGGTATTGCCCGCCCATACACCACCTGCGCCGCGCGCACGACATTGCCGTGGTCGTCGACTTCCAAGGTCAGGTCGTGTTGCACCCGCGGGTCGTCCGGCTCACGTTCGTAGTGCAGCGTGACCGTCTCACGTTGCGCGGTATGGAAGACGGCGTGCCGGTTGCCGGCCCGGCGCTGCAGACAGCGCACGGTGCTGATGCTTTCCGTCACCGAGTAGGGGTGCGGCTGGCGGCGGGTTCCGTCCAGGCCGTAGACCTCGCGCCGCAGCAGCGAACCCTTGAGCGCCCTGCGGGCCTCGCGCTCCTCGTCAACGGAAAGCCCGGCCGGCAGCACCGGCTCACCCAACTGCGGATCGCCGTAGTAGTCGCGGGCCAGCGCGGCGTCGAACTCCGCGCGTTGCTCCCACTGGCCGGTGTGAAACCAGGTCACGGTGTGTGCCGGCGGCACCTGCGAGGACGCCTCGAGGTTGGTGATGCCTGGGCCCGCGCCGGCGGGATCGAGCGCGGCGAAGGCCTCGCTGTCCCATTGTTCGACCTTGGCGAAGCCGCGAAATTCGCGCTCGGCGACGTCGAAATACCCGTAGTGGTAGGCGAATCGGGTGCCGTATCGGTTGCCGCTGATGTGATCGACGACGACGATCCGCTCCACGACGTGTACGGGGAACGGCAGCGGGAGCGGCCACGGCACGCCGGCCCGCTTGTCGGCGAGGTAGAACTGGGTCGACGCCGCGTATTCGACGCGGGTTTCGGCGCCCATGTTGTTGGTCGTTGCGACCAGCAGATGCGGTTTGGCGCCGCCCATCAGGTCGAGGTAGCGAATGGGTGCGGCGGCGTCTGCCGGCAGCGCTGACGACCACACCAGGCACGCGGTTCCGTTGCCGAGCAGGTCGGCGGCCATGACGTTGACCACGTCGTCGAGGTGCGGGAGCGGGGGGAGCGGGCGCGCTTCGCTGAGGCTGTTGCCGGAGCGGTTGAAGTACAGGCGAATACCGTCGTCGGCGAGGTAGATGAGGTCGGTGGTGCCGGATCCGTCGATATCGGCCAGCCGGATGCGACGCTGATCGAACGCCTCGGCGTCGTCGAAGGGTGCGACGTCGTCGAGGGTGATTTTGGCGCCGAAGCGGCCGTAACCCAGGTTCGGCCAGTAGCAGACATCGCCGTTGCGGATCCGGACGATGTCGGCCAGCCCGTCGCCGCTCATGTCGGCGAGCTGGATGGATTCCAGCGCATCGGCGAGGACGACGCGTGGGCCCAGCTCCTCGTCCAGTGCCGCGGGCACCCGCACCCGTTCGCCGAATCCTTCGTCGCCCAGGAACGGATACCATGCCAGCGCTTCGTCTTCGGTGACCAGGACGTCAGGTCGGCCGTCGCCGTCCACGTCGACGAAGCGCAGCGCCGGGTCGTCCCACATCAGAGCGGGAAGCTGTTCGAAGGCACGCAGGTTTTCCCAGCCGACACCCGGTGCCCGTTCGTAGTAGCCGGGCACCGGGCCGTCGAGGCAGACCAGGGCTGGGCGCCCGTCCCCGTCGAGATCGATCAACCGGTCGCGCCCCGACCGCGGCTGGCTGGAAACCGCTGCGGCGGCATCGAATTGGCCCCCGCCGAGGTTGGCTTTGTAATACCACCAGCCCGCCTCGTCGGCGAGGATGCCGGGCAGTCCTTCCCCGTCGAGATCGACGAGTCGGCGCCGCGCGTCGAGGCCGGCGGGGAGGTCGGCGATGTCGGCGGCGTCGAGCTGGCGGACGGCCTCCTGGATCGCCGGGCGGCTGTAGCGCAGCTGCACCGGTGGCAGCGACTGCTCGAGTTCGGTGCCGGGCGCGTCGGCGTGGCGATATCCCGACTGGGTGACCGCGCACAGAAAGGAGCCGTAGCGGGTGCTTCCTTCGTGCGCGTGTTCCACGGCGACGGAGGCGGGCAGGTTCAGGTCGTTGTAGTCGAAGTGGGTGGCGGCGACGAGGCCGTCGTAACCGGGCTGCACGGGTTCGGCCATGCCGGCCACGTCGGGAATGTGGTGGAACACCAGTGCGCGCCGGCAGCGCCGGACGGTGCGGATTTCGAATCCGGGCCGAAACGTCGAGAACGGGTCCGGCCGCGGCGCCCACGCGTGCGCCGGCTGCGGGCTGGCGCGAACCAGGGCGTGCTGCTCGCGTACCGGTACGCCGGGGGCGGGCGGCAGCGTTTCGAAGTGACCCTCGTCGTAGTCGAAGACCACCTCCATCATCCACACCGTCGTATCGATCACAGCTTGGGTGAGATCGGTTGGGCGGTCGCCATTTTCGTCGAGCAGCGTCGTGCGGTTGGCGTACCGTACCCGCTTGAGGTAGCGGTTGGCGCCGCGGGCCGCGTCGGCGCGGTCGCCGCGGTTGCGCTCGTGCACCCGCTCGAGTGGGACCCCGGCGCCGTTCTCGGCGACGTAGTCGAACAGGATGCCGTTACCCCTGTCGTCGCGGGTCTCGCTCACCAGCCAGGAGAAGATGCGGCGCCTGTCGGCCGGGTCGCGGATCCGTGACCGGTCGTCGCGGCCGTAGATTGTCAGGACGTTGTCTCGGGAAAACGAGCGCCAATGCACGTCGCCGTCACTGCGGTGAGTCCAGCGTTCGATCCGCGCGAACAGGCCCTCCAACCGGGGCCGGTAGCGATGGATGACGTAGCCGGGGGCGCTGGCGCGGTCCTCCCAGCGCGCACCGGCGTCGGTGAGCACCGGAACAAGGTCTTCGGTGTCGGCCAGGACGAACACGTCGGACTCCTCGGCGTCCCGGTATCGAGGCAGCCCGCGATCGGTGCGCCGGGTGATCGAGGCAAGGCGCAGCGTCCAGCCGAAGCCGAACGGGCCGTTGCCCGAACCGCTGTCGTAGGTCAGGGTCAAGCTGGGCCCGAAGCCGTCGCGCCCAGGGCTGGCGGGGATCGGAATGGATAGACTGCCGGATCCGGTGACGGGATTGGCCCCGAATTTTTCACCGATGCCGCGGATCGCCCCGCCGCCCTTGGGAAGCGCCAGCGGCGCCGCGGCGCCGGTCCCGTGCTCGGTCAGCGGCTGCGACACGGGGCTTCCGATACGGCACAAGGCAGTTCGATGGTGTCCGGGTGGTATTCATCCCGCTTCATTTCACCGCCACCCGGGGGCCTGCAAAGGTCGGCTCCGGGCCGAAACTGCCTCTTGCCGTCTCCGTCGACCATGCGTCCACCGTCAACCCGGTGTCTGGTGCCGAGGAAATCGGCGCCGGAAAGGTCGTCCCCGATCGTCACCATCGTTGCCTGCCCGTCCCTTACCGATTCAGAGCAGAAAATCCTCGGCCCGCCGATGATCCCACGTAATCGCTTGAGCGGCAAGGCCATTGACCACCTATCGCGCGGTCACTGAGATCAGCAAATCGGGCGCGTCGGCCCAGAGGTATGGATGCTGCTGCCACGGACCCGACTCGTTTACGTATGACGCGCGATTAGCGACGAGCCTATCGCTCCGAAGCGCCACTCAAAAGAGTGATCGGCTACTCTAATGCGGCACGTTGGCGGCCATGTTCGTCATCACGATGTCGGGCACCGACTCCGGAAAACCGCAGAAGGTGACTTCCAGCAGCGTCACCGAGAGCACGCGGTAGTCGCGGCCGCAGTCGCCGGGCCGGATGTGCAGCGAGTCGCCGTCGACATGCCACGTACTGACCAGCAGCGCGCCACTGGAACTGTTTGCGCAACTCCCCACGGCCGCCACCAGCGACTCGAAGGCATGCCGGGCGATGTCGGGCGCCCGATACACCGCGGCGCCCTCGGAGATCAGGGCACCTTCGGGCGGGTCCTGGAAGGTGATTTTGTGGAAACCTGCGATGTCGGGCCCGAAGATTGCCGTCTCGGCGTAGATGAACCGGCATTCCCGGGGCAGGGTGTCTGCGAGGGCGTCGATGTCGATCGGGTGTTTGCCGTCCGTCGACGGCACGATCGTCAGGTCGTCACCGGCACCGGTGATCGCGCGCATCCTCGATTGGTCCAACAGCACGGTGTCGACGTTGAGCACATCCAGCGGGTAAGCGCCATACGGGGGCAGTGCTTCGCCATCCACCACGCGTGTGCACGCCGCCGTCAGCGCCATCGCGCAGCACCACAGCAGCGGCCGGATCCGTCTTGCCATCAGCCACCCTTCTGTGTTTGCAACCTACCCGTGCGCCCGGCCGCTAAACAGCCCTCGAATACGGTTGACAAGTGAGTGATTTCGCGCCGCCTTTCGCGCCGCCGTTCGCAAGGGCCACCGGCATCGGATCCTGGCCCGGCACGGCGGCGCGGCCGGCCGCCGAGGTCGTCGTCGGCGAGCTGGCCGATGCCCTGGCGCATCTCGTCGAGCTGCCCGCCAGGGGAGTGGGCGCCGATATGCTCGGCCGGGCCGGCGCCCTGCTGCTCGATTTGGCGGTGGACACCGTGCCGCGCGGCTACCGCATCGTCGCCCGGCCCGGCGCGGTGACCCGCCGAGCCGTCAGCATGCTCAACGAGGACATGGACGCCCTCGAAGAGGCCTGGGAGAGCGCCGGTCTGCGGGGCGGCGGGCGCGTGGTCAAGGTGCAGGCGCCCGGACCGATCACGCTGAGCGCGGGGCTGGAGCTGGCCAACGGCCACCGGGCGATCACCGACCCGGGTGCGGTGCGTGACCTGGCCGCCTCGCTGGCCGAAGGCGTCGCCGCGCACCGGGCGATGCTGGCCCGCCGGCTGGACACGTCGGTGGTGGTGCAGTTCGACGAGCCGTCATTGCCGGCGGCCCTGGGCGGCCGGCTGACCGGCGTGACCGCACTGAACCCGGTGGCCCCCCTCGACGAGGCGGTGGCCGGCGCGTTGCTCGACAGCTGCGCCGCGGCGGCCGGCGCGGACGTCATGGTGCACAGCTGTGCGCCGGAGCTGCCGTGGGAGCTGTTGGCGCGCAGCGCTATTGGTGCGGTGTCGGTGGATGCGGGCACGCTGCGCGCGGCGGACCTGGACGGCATCGCGGCCTTCGTCGAGTCGGGCCGCACCGTGGTACTGGGCGTCGTCCCCGCCAGCGCGCCGCAGCGGCGACCGGCGGTCGAGGAAGTCGCCGCCGAGGTCGTCGCGGTGACCGATCGGCTCGGCTTCGGTCGTTCGGCGCTGCGCGACCGCGTCGGGGTGTCCCCGGCCTGCGGCCTGGCGAGCGCGACGCCTGGCTGGGCGCGCGCCGCCATCGAGCTGGCCCGCAGGGCTGCCGAGGCGTTCGCCGAGGACCCGGACGCCATCTGATTTCGGCTGACCTTCGCGAGATTGCCGTCACGGTCGCGCATGGCCGGCTTAGCCCGACCATCACGGCAATCTCGGCGGGTCAGACCCCTCAGCTAGCCTGCCAGGGGGAGTTCGTCCGAAGCCGACACCACGCCGCCCGACGTGTTGCATCGATGGCAGGAGCTGGCTGAGGAGGTCCGCGAACACCAGTTCCGCTACTACGTGCGCGACGCGCCGATCATCACCGACGCCGAATTCGACCAGCTGCTGCGCCGGCTGGAAGCGCTCGAAGAACAGTATCCGGAGCTGCGTACGCCCGATTCGCCCACGCAGCTGGTCGGCGGCGCCGGTTTTGCGACGGAGTTCGAGCCGGTTGACCACCTGGAAAGAATGCTCAGCCTCGACAACGCGTTCAGTGCCGAGGAACTCGGCGCCTGGGCCACCCGCATCCACGCCGAAATCGGTGACGCCGCCAGCTACCTCACTGAGCTCAAGATCGACGGCGTGGCACTGTCGTTGGTTTACCAAGGAGGCCGCCTGACGCGTGCCTCGACGCGAGGTGACGGCCGCACCGGCGAGGACGTCACGCTCAACGCCCGCACCATCGACGACGTTCCGGAACGGCTGCGCACCACCGACGACTACCCGATTCCCGACGTCCTCGAAGTCCGCGGCGAGGTGTTCTTCCGGGTCGCTGATTTCCAGGCGCTCAACGCCAGCCTGGTCGAGGAGGGCAAGGCGCCGTTCGCCAACCCCCGCAACAGCGCGGCGGGCTCACTGCGCCAGAAAGACCCGTCCGTCACGGCCCGGCGGCGCCTGCGGATGATTTGCCACGGGCTGGGCCACACCGAAGGTTTCCGCCCGGCCACCCTGCACCAGGCGTACCTGGCGTTACAAGCCTGGGGGTTGCCGGTGTCCGAGCACACCACGCTGGTCGACGACATGGCCGGGGTCCGGGAGCGCATCGACTACTGGGGTGAGCACCGCCACGAGGTGGACCACGAAATCGACGGTGTGGTGATCAAAGTCGACGAGGTGGCGCTGCAGCGCAGGCTGGGCTCCACGTCGCGGGCCCCGCGCTGGGCGATCGCCTACAAGTACCCGCCCGAGGAGGCGCAGACCAAACTGCTCGACATTCGCGTCAACGTCGGGCGCACCGGGCGGGTCACCCCGTTCGCGTTCATGACGCCGGTGAAGGTCGCCGGGTCGACGGTCGCGCAGGCCACGTTGCACAACGCCTCGGAAGTCAAACGCAAGGGGGTGCTGATCGGCGACACGGTAGTGATCCGCAAAGCCGGCGACGTGATCCCCGAGGTGCTCGGGCCCGTCGTCGATTTGCGCGACGGGTCCGAACGCGAATTCGTCATGCCCACAACATGTCCCGAATGCGGCACCCCGCTGGCCCCGGAGAAGGAGGGCGACGCCGACATCCGCTGCCCCAACTCCCAGCGTTGCCCGGCGCAACTGCGGGAGCGGGTGTTTCACGTCGCCAGCCGCAGTGCTCTGGATATCGAGGTGCTGGGCTACGAGGCGGCCGTCGCGTTGCTGCAATCCGGTGTGATCACCAGCGAGGGCGACCTGTTCGCGCTGACCGAAGACGACCTGTTGCGCACCGAGCTGTTCCGCACCAAGGCCGGCGGGCTTTCGGCCAACGGCAAACGCCTGCTGGCCAACCTCGACAAGTCCAAGGCCGCACCGCTGTGGCGAGTGCTGGTGGCGTTGTCGATCCGCCATGTCGGCCCGACGGCGGCCCGCGCGCTGGCCACCGAATTCGGCACGCTCGATGCGATCGCCGCGGCATCCGCCGAGGAGCTGGCCGCCGTCGAGGGTGTGGGACCAACCATCGCCGCGGCGGTCGCGGAATGGTTTACCGTCGACTGGCATCGCGAGATCGTCGACAAGTGGCGGGCCGCCGGGGTGCGGATGGCCGACGAGCGCGACGAGAATGTGCCGCGCACGCTGGCCGGGTTGACCGTCGTCGTCACCGGCTCGCTGGCCGGCTTTTCCCGCGACGAGGCCAAGGAGGCGATCGTCGCGCGCGGCGGCAAGGCTGCCGGTTCGGTGTCGAAGAAGACCTCGTTCGTCGTCGCCGGCGACTCGCCGGGATCGAAGTACGACAAGGCCATCGAACTCGGCGTGCCGATCCTCGACGAAGACGGCTTTCGCAAGCTGTTGGCCGAAGGCCCTCCCGACCCCGAAGCTGCAACGCAGTGAGCGGCGCACGGGTTGACCTGAGGCGCGAAGGATCATGACAAACTCGGCGATCTCGGTGGGGCTGCAGATCGGGACGCAGCCGCCAATGAGCGGCGCTCGGGCGTTATTGCTTGCGGCGCGGGTGGCGCGGCTGGAGTCGGTGATGCTCATCGACCACTTCCAGAGCGGTGTGCCCCGCGCCATCTGGAACAAAGACCTCACCTGGCTTGCGGCGCAAGATCAGAGCCCACACGAGTTTTATGACTACCAGGTTCTGCTGGGATATCTCGCGTCCCGGGCCGGGCGAGTGCGCTTGGGCGTCGGGGTGACCGAGGCGATCCGGCGGCCCCCCGTCCTCATCGCCCAGGCGATGCTGACGCTGTCTCATCTCACCCGCCGCGCGCCCATCCTGGGTATCGGCGCGGGCGAGCGGATGAATGTCGACCCGTATGGACTCGACTTCTCCGAGCCGGTCACCCGACTGGAGGAGGCCCTGCAGGTAATCCGGCTGTGCCTGTCGGCACGCGGTCCTATCACGTTCTCCGGCAAGCACTTTCGGCTCGACCGGGCGACCATGGACCTGGAGGCTCCGCCCGGGCGGGTACCGCAGATCTGGGTCGGCGGGCATGGTCCGCGGATGCTGCGGCTGACGGGACGCTACGGCGACGGATGGTATCCCGTCTCGGTGGTCTCGCCCCAGGAGTACGCGGCCAAGTTGGCGGCGGTGCGCGCGGCCGCCGCCGAGGCTGGGCGAGACGCAGAGTCGATCACACCGGCGCTGCATCGCTTCGCGGTGATCGGCGCGACCGAACGGGAGGCGCGGGCGATGCTGGACACAAGGGCCGTCCGGATGCTTGGGCTTGTTGCGCCCGCCGATGTGTGGCGGCAGGCCGGGGCCGTACACCCGCTCGGGGCGCACTTCGACACCTTCGTCGACTTCGTGCCCGACCGCCACGGTCGCCGGGCGGTCGAGCATGCCATCGCCGCGGTGCCGGACGCCGTGATGACCGAGGGGCCGTTGCTGTGGGGAACTCCGCGGCAGGTGCTGGCCAAGCTGCGGGCCTTCGGCGACGCGGGGATGCGCCACGTGGTTCTGGCACCCGTATCCGGTCTGGTGTCCCGGCGTGCGGCTCGCTACGGGCTCTGGGCCACCATGCGTGTCGCCCGTTCGCTGACCAGCCGGCGAGGCGACCCTGCACCCGGCGGCTGATACGCCGCAATGGGTCAGCGCAGCATGGTGGCCACGATTCCGGCCAGATAGCCCAGTCGGGCCACCTCCGAGGGCCGAAATTCCGGGCCCGGCCGCCCCAGCACCACCGCCATGTGCGGGTCGCCCAGCGGTGCGGCCACCATCGTGGTGTCCATGTCACGCCAGGCCTGCGGCACCCAGTCGGCGCCACCGTCGAGCGGTGCGGCGCGCTCGATCGGCAGCCACGGTGCCGAATCGGCCCGGGTTTCCGGGGCGCCCGGGCTCCCGGCAAGCCGGTGCAACGCGCCCTGGGAGCTGTGCAACACGGTGCACCAGCTCACCCGCAGCACCCTGGGCGCCTCGTTGGCAAGCACCTGCAATCGGGACGCATTGTCACGGGCCGCGGCGACGTGGTCGAGCAGCTCCAGCTCGCGGTGCGCCTCCAGCAGCCCGGTGTGGGGACGCAGACTGTCCACCCGGACGCCGGGCAACGACTCGGCGGCGGTAATCAGCCGATCCGGCATCGCGCCCGGCGGCATCTCGACCACCAGGTCGTCGATCGCGTACCCGGCGCTGCGCTCGACGACGTCCAGCGACAAGATGTCGGCGCCCACCGACCCGAGCGCAACCGCCAGCGACCCCAGGCTGCCTGGACGGTCGACCAGCTCGATGCGCAACAGATACGACGGCACGGCCAACACTGTTACACAGCCACGCGCCCGCGGCATGTCGGCAAGAGCAGAGCGACTCGAGTGAACCAGCCGCACGCTCCCCATTAGGCTTTTCGCTCGTGTCCCAGATCTCCCGCAACGAGGTGGCCCACCTGGCCAGGCTGGCCCGTCTGGCGCTGACCGACTATGAGCTCGACCACTTCGCCGGTCAACTCGACGCCATCTTGGCGCACGTCAGCCAGATCCAGGCCGTCGACGTCACCGGCGTGCAAGCCACCGGCAATCCGCTCAAGGACGTCAACGTCACGCGCCCCGACGAGATCGCGCCGTGCCTGACGCAGGAGCAGGCGCTGGCCGCGGCGCCGCAGGCCGTGGACGGCCGCTTCGCCGTCCCGCAGATCCTGGGGGACGCCGAGTGAGCGACCTCATCCGCTCCGACGCCGCCACGCTGGGTGCCAAGATCGCCGCCAAGGAGCTGTCGTCCACCGAACTCACTCAGGCCTGCCTGGACCAGATCGCGGCAACCGACGACCGGTACCACGCATTCCTGTACGTGGCCGCCGACCAGGCTTTGAGCGCGGCAGCCGCCGTCGACCAGACGCTGGCCGCCGGCGAACAGCTGCCATCTGCGCTGGCCGGCGTGCCACTGGCGCTCAAAGACGTGTTCACCACCGTCGACATGCCCACCACCTGCGGTTCGAAGATCCTGCAGGGCTGGCGGTCGCCCTACGACGCCACCTTGACGCTGCGGTTGCGCGCGGCCGGCATCCCGATTCTCGGCAAGACCAACATGGACGAGTTCGCGATGGGCAGCTCGACCGAGAACTCCGCCTACGGCCCCACCCGCAACCCATGGAACGTCGACCGGGTGCCCGGTGGCTCGGGTGGTGGCAGCGCCGCGGCGCTGGCCGCATTCCAGGCGCCGCTGGCCATCGGGTCCGACACCGGGGGCTCGATCCGCCAGCCGGCCGCGCTGACCGCGACCGTCGGTGTCAAACCCACCTACGGCACGGTGTCGCGCTACGGGCTGGTGGCCTGCGCGTCGTCGCTGGATCAGGGCGGCCCCTGCGCACGCACAGTGCTGGACACCGCGCTGCTGCACCAGGTGATCGCCGGGCACGACCCCCGCGACTCCACTTCCGTCGATGCGGCGGTGCCCGATGTGGTCGGTGCCGCGAAGGCCGGCGCTAAAGGCGACCTGAGCGGAGTGCGCATCGGGGTGGTCAAGCAACTCCGCGGTGAGGGCTACCAGCCGGGAGTGCTGGCGTCGTTCCAGGCCGCTGTCGAGCAGTTGACCGCTTTGGGCGCCGAGGTCAGCGAGGTCGACTGCCCGCACTTCGATCATGCGCTGGCCGCCTACTACCTGATCCTGCCGTCGGAGGTGTCGAGCAACCTGGCCCGCTTCGACGCGATGCGCTACGGACTGCGGGTCGGCGACGACGGCAGCCGCAGCGCCGAGGAAGTGATGGCCATGACCCGCGCCGCCGGCTTCGGCCCGGAAGTCAAGCGGCGCATCATGATCGGTACCTACGCGCTGTCGGCCGGTTACTACGACGCCTACTACAACCAGGCCCAGAAGGTGCGCACGCTGATCGCCCGCGATCTCGACGAGGCCTATCGATCGGTCGACGTGCTGGTCTCGCCCGCGACTCCCACCACCGCGTTCCCGCTGGGGGAGAAGGTCGACGACCCGCTGGCGATGTACCTGTTCGACCTGTGCACATTGCCGCTGAATTTGGCGGGACATTGTGGCATGTCGGTGCCGTCGGGGCTGTCCCCGGACGACGGGCTGCCGGTCGGGTTGCAGATCATGGCGCCCGCCTTGGCCGATGACCGGCTCTACCGAGTAGGAGCCGCCTACGAGGCAGCCCGCGGCCCGCTGCCCTCACCGATTTAGGCGCGAGCAGCCGCGGAATCGCACTGCGCGGGCCCCGCGCATGCGATTCTGCGTCTGCTCGCGGCCCGAGCCAGCCGCGGTGCAAGATGATGGCATGCGGATTGGACTTCTCACGGGAGGCGGCGACTGCCCAGGCCTCAACGCCGTCATCCGAGCCGTGGTGCGCACCTGCGATGCCCGGTACGGCTCGTCGGTGGTCGGGTTCCAGGACGGGTGGCGCGGATTGCTGGAAAACCGGCGCATGCAATTGCGCAACGACGACCGCAACGACCGGCTGCTGGCCAAAGGCGGAACGATGCTGGGCACCGCGCGCGTGCACCCGGACAAACTGCGCGCCGGCCTTAACCAGATCATGCAGACCCTGGACGACAACGGCATCGACGTGCTGATCCCGATCGGCGGGGAAGGCACCTTGACCGCGGCGCACTGGCTGTCGGAGGAGAACGTGCCGGTGGTCGGCGTGCCGAAGACCATCGACAACGACATCGACTGCACCGACGTGACTTTCGGCCACGACACGGCGTTGACGGTCGCGACCGAAGCCATCGACCGCCTGCATAGCACCGCCGAATCCCATCAGCGGGTGATGCTGGTGGAGGTGATGGGCCGCCACGCCGGCTGGATCGCGCTCAACTCCGGTCTAGCCTCCGGCGCTCACATGACGCTGATCCCCGAACAGCCCTTCGACGTCGAGGAGGTGTGCCGGCTCGTCAAACAGCGCTTCCAGCGCGGCGATTCGCACTTCATCTGTGTGGTCGCCGAGGGCGCCAAACCGGTCGCCGGCTCCATCCAGTTACGCGAAGGCGGGATTGACGAGTTCGGCCATGAGCGTTTCACCGGGGTCGCCGCGCAGCTGGGCGCCGAGGTGGAGAAGCGGATTAACAAGGATGTCCGGGTGACCGTGCTCGGGCACGTCCAGCGAGGTGGCACCCCGACGGCCTACGATCGGGTGTTGGCCACCCGCTTCGGTGTCAACGCCGCCGACGCGGCACACGCGGGCGAATACGGCCAGATGGTGTCGCTGCGCGGACAAGACATCGGCCGTGTTCCCCTGGCGGACGCGGTTCGCCAACTCAAGCTGGTGCCGCAGAGCCGCTACGACGACGCCGCCGCTTTCTTCGGCTGACGCCGGCGTTTCGCACCGATCGCTCGAAATTCGTCGAACATCCGGTAGCGCGGGCTGAACGCCAGGATAATTCTTGCTTGACTGCTGCTTGCATTTCCAGGATCCCCCTTATTTACGGTTTTCGGGCAAATCAGCCCGGCTATACCGTGGGGTATGAGCAACCGCGATCCCGCTCGCGGAGACCTGCCTCAGGCCACCCCACCGACGCCGCGATCGGCGCCGAACTGGCACACCGCCCCGCCCTGCCGCCGCCCTCCGGCCGAGTGGGCGTCCACCACGGACCCGCGGGTCTACCGCCGCCAAGCCCCTGCCTACCGTTCGTCTGCGCCCTGGTCGACGGCTCGGACCCCCGCAGCGACACCGATCGCCCCGCCGCCTCCTCGTGAGCGGGCCCCCGGTGGGATGGCACTTGACGTTCTTGACGAGCAGCACACCGACGACACGATCGGTTTCAGCTGGCGAGACCTGATCTGGCGCATCAGCCGCGGAGACTTCGGCCCCGGCAAAGGCCCGGCTTACGAACGTGAGCTGCGCGACCGCGTCCGCGCCCCGGTCGGCAGCGCGTTTCCCATTGCGGTGCTCAACCTCAAAGGCGGGGTCGGCAAGACCGCGGTGGTCGAGGCACTCGGCTCGACTTTCGCGCAGGTGCGCAACGACCGGGTGGTTGCCGTCGACATCGACGGCGGCGATTTGTCCGATCGGCATGGCCGTCGCAGCCGGCTGAATATGGTGGACCTGCTCATGGACGATTCGGTCACCAGATATCCGGATGTGCGGGCGCATACCTATATGAACAGCTGCGGGCTGGAAGTGCTCGGCCTGCCCGAATATGCGAAGAGCAATTGGCGAGTGGAGCGCAGCGACGTCGTCAAAGTGTTTTCCATTCTGCGCAAGCACTACTCGGTGGTACTCGTGGACTGCGTCAAGGCGCTCGAGTCCAGCGCAATGGAAGCGGTGTTGCCGGAATCGCAGGCCCTGGTGGTCGTTACCAGCACTTCCATCGACGCGATACGAAAGACCAGAATCACGTTGGAATGGTTGCGTAACAACGGGTATCACACGATGCTCGCGACGGCGGTGTTAGCGATCAACCACACCGAACCGGGCCGGCCGAGCACTGTGGCCGGTAAGGAGCTCGAGCAGTTGTCGGCCGACGTGGCGGCCACCGTGGTCCTGCCGTTCGACCGGCACGTCCATGCGGGCAAAGAAATCGGTCTGGACCGGTTGAGCAAGGAAAGCCGGCGCGCCTACCTGCAGCTGGCGGCGACGTTGGCGGACATGTTCCCTAAGCGGGTCCCAAAGCGGATGTAGCGGCAGATGTCCGGCTCCGGGGTCTCCGGGTCGGCACTAGGATCGAGCCCATGACTGCTGCCGCCCGGGCTTCAGGGGCCGATTTGCTGGACTTCGACGACGTCGTCGCGCGCTTCGATCCGGTTCTCGGACTGGAAGTTCACGTTGAGCTGTCCACCGCGACCAAGATGTTCTGCGGCTGCGCGACGGCGTTCGGTGCAGAGCCGAATACCCAGGTATGTCCGGTGTGCCTGGGGCTGCCCGGTTCGTTGCCCGTGCTCAACCGGGCCGCGGTCGAGTCGGCGATCCGCATCGGCTTGGCGCTGAACTGCGAGATCGTTCCCTGGTGCCGCTTTGCCCGGAAAAACTACTTCTACCCGGACATGCCGAAGAATTACCAGATTTCGCAGTATGACGAGCCGATCGCCATCAACGGTTACCTCGAAGCGCCGCTGGAAGACGGCACCACCTGGCGGGTCGAGATCGAGCGCGCTCACATGGAGGAAGACACCGGCAAGCTGACCCACATCGGCAGCCAGACGGGCCGCATCCACGGGGCGACGACGTCGCTCATCGACTACAACCGCGCCGGTGTGCCGCTGATCGAGATCGTGACCAAACCCATCGAGGGAGCCGGAGCACGTTCGCCGCACGTCGCCCGCGGCTATGTGACCGCGTTGCGAGACTTGTTGCGGGCACTGGACGTATCCGACGTGCGGATGGACCAGGGATCGATGCGCTGCGACGCCAATGTGTCGCTAAAGCCTAGGGGTACAACGGAATTCGGTACTCGAACGGAAACAAAGAACGTCAACTCGCTCAAGAGCGTCGAGGTCGCGGTGCGCTACGAGATGCAGCGTCAGGCCGCGATCTTGGTGGCCGGCGGCCAGATCACCCAAGAGACCAGGCACTTCCACGAGGCCGGCTACACCAGCCCCGGCCGTACCAAGGAGACCGCAGAGGACTATCGGTATTTTCCTGAGCCCGATCTGGAGCCGGTCGCACCCAGCCGTGAGCTGGTCGAGCAACTGCGCCACACCATTCCTGAGTTACCGTGGCTGAGCCGCAAGCGAATTCAGCAGGAATGGGGCATTTCCGACGAGGTGATGCGGGATTTGGTGAACGCCGGCGCGGTCGAATTGGTCGCTGAGACCGTCAAGCACGGAGCCTCCAGCAAGGAGGCGCGCTCGTGGTGGGGGAACTTCCTGGTGCAGAAGGCCAATGAGGCCGGTATCGGGCTGGACGAACTGGCCATCACGCCTGCCCAGGTCGCGGCCGTCGTGCGGTTGGTCGAGGACGGCAAGCTGTCCAACAAGCTCGCCCGCGAGGTCGTCGAAGGTGTGCTGGCCGGCGAAGGCGAACCCGAGCAGGTGATGACCGCCCGAGGCTTGGAGCTGGTCCGAGACGACTCGGTGACCCAGGCCGCTGTTGACCAGGCGCTGGCCGCCAATCCCGATGTGGCCGAAAAGATTCGGGGCGGCAAGGTGGCTGCGGCGGGAGCGATCGTCGGCGCGGTGATGAAGGCCACCCGCGGGCAGGCCGACGCGGCCCGGGTGCGCGAGTTGGTGTTGGCGGCCTGCGGTCAGGGTTAGCCGGTTCGCTGACTGGTCTCTACGAGTTCGCTACGAAAGGTGTCGAAAGAGGTCGCCGCGATTCATGATGTTGGGGTGATCGATGAATCGTTCGACGACCTGATGACGATGCTGGATTCCCCGGTATTCGTGGTGACAACCCAGGCCGATGGTCATCCGTCGGGTTGTCTGGTCGGCTTCGCCACGCAAACGAGCGTGCAGCCGCCGAGTTTCATGATCGGCATGCCCAGGAGTAATCGCACCGCCGAGGTAGCCGGCCGATCTGACCATGTGGCGGTGCATTTGTTGGCGCAGCACCATCGAGCACTGGCCGAACTGTTCGCCACTCAAACGGCGGACGACACCGACAAATTCGCTCGCTGCTCATGGCGCGCCGGCCCGTTTGGGATGCCGATTCTCGATGACGCGGTGGCGTGGTTCGTCGGCAGGACAGTGAGTCGCAGCGATGTCGGAGACCACGTGTGCTACCTGCTGGAGCCGGTGAGCGTCTGGGCTCCCGAGTGCTCCGACGAACTGCTTTACCTCTCCGACATCGACGACCTCGACCCCGGCCACGAGGAACCCACAGGGCGGTTCTATGGACCCACCGAGGTGTCCCGCCGGTACGGCGTGCGGTTCACCCTCGACGTGCCATGAGCACCTGCTGAGCGCATCATCACATCAGCGCCGTCGCGCGCCACGTTGCGGCGGTAGGGATTTGTCGCTGATAGTCGGGTGCGACGCGCACCAGCACCGTCAGAGGCTCCTGGAGGCTCGTGTGGTTGCTGTGACAGGCGTGAGTTTGTGCTGACCGGGCTAGGTCTTGTCGTCGTTGTTGCGTGGGAATCCGCCGCCCTGCGGGAACAACGGAAACACCACATCGTCGAGCTTCTCCGCGTCACCGGCGGTCTTGTTGACCGTCGCACCCCAGACGTTGCCGTCCGGCGACATTCGCAGGGCCCAGGCATGTGCGTGGGTGTCCTTACGGACCACATCGGGTTCGCCCGTCACCGCGCCGGTCGACGGCGCGAGCCGGACCGCGACCGTCAGCTTGGTATTGATCAGGTTGACCAGCACGGTGCCGTCCATGGCCGCACACCCGGCCACACCGGGCTTGTCCGGCCAGGTCCACACCGTCGAGACCTCCGACTTCTTGGTGATCCGCTGTAGCCGGTCGGCCCCGGGCGTGCGATCGACGACGTAGAGCGAGCCGTCGACGGGATCGATGCACATGCCGCCGCCCGAGCCGATCCCGGTCAGCGCCGTAGTCGGCGGCGCCTGCCCGATGGTCGTGGGCTGTTCGATGCGCAGCACCTTGCCGGCCAACGAACTGGGATCGGCGGCCAACGCCGGGTTGCCCGCATCGCCGGTCATGACAACGAGCGTGGTGGGACTGGTGAAAATCAGCGCCCCGGTGTTACCGGTAGCACCTTTGGGGATGCCGGTCAGGATGTCCTTCGGGACGTCGCCGTCGGCTATCCGGATGACGCGATTGTCGCTAGGCGTGCTGATATAGGCATACATCAGCCGGTCCTGCGAGTATGTGGGCGACAGCACGATATCCATCAAGCCGCCGTCACCGGCCGGGTCGACCGGGATGACCATCTTCACCTTGGGCTCGGCGCTGATCGAGATTTCCTTGACGGCGCCGGTGATGCGTTCGGCGACCAGGGCGGTCTTGCTGTCGATCCCCATGATCAGGCCGCTGGTGCTCTCCAGACAGCCCTGCATGACGCCTGGCGCCGGACATGCCTTCGGGAATGGCGTGGGAGGCAGCGGCGGCGGCGGGGGAGGCGTAGAGCTGGGCTGAGGCCGAAGTTCGGGATCCGTGGTGAAAGGCTGCGACTGGGCATCGTTGAACCGCGCGCAGCCGCTCGCGACCAGCATCACCGCACACAACGCGGTGAGTGCGCACCGAACCGACCGCCGTATCCGCATGACCGACAGGCTACGGACTTTGGCTGCGCCCCCGCCACCTGCCACCGCCGCATCGCAGGCTCAATCAACCATGGGTGGTCTGCCGGAGCCCGATTTGGGGCCTGCGGCGGGGCTCACGGCGCACGAACTGCCGACTCAACAGGCGAAAGCGCCGCTCAAATCCCAAATTCAGGACTAAATGCCCTTACCCTGGCACGAGTGACCAGTTCGAATGATTCACATTGGCAGCGGCCGGACGGTTCCCCGGGGCCAACCGCGGGACGCCCCGTTTCGGCAAGCCTGGTCGACCCCGAAGACGATTTGAGCCCCGGCAGCTACTCGGGCGACTTTGGAAATACCGGTACCACCACGGTCATCCCGCCCTATGACCCCGCCAATTCCGGTGTCGTCAACTCGGGATACCACCTGGTCGAGGCGCAGGAGCCACTTCCATACGCCCAGCCGCAGCCGCCCGTGCGGCCGATGACATCAGCACCCGCGATCGACATCGACGAGGACGACGAGCGAGTACGCGCCGCCGGCCGGCGCGGCACGCAGCATCTGGGTCTGCTGGTGTTGCGCGTCGGGCTGGGCGCGGTCCTGATCGCCCACGGATTGCAGAAGCTGTTCGGCTGGTGGGGTGGCTCCGGGGTCACCGGATTCAAGAACTCACTGTCCGACGTCGGCTATCAGCACGCCGACATCCTCGCCTATGTGGGTGCCGGCGGCGAGATCGTCGCCGGAGTGCTGTTGGTGCTGGGCCTGTTCACCCCGCTAGCGGCGGCGGGAGCACTGGCGTTCCTGATCAATGGTTTGCTCGCGATGGTCTCGGCCCGGCCGCAGTCGCACTTCACCTACTTCCTGCCCGACGGGAACGAATACCAGATCTCGCTGGTGGTGATGGCTGTTGCGGTCATCTTGAGCGGCCCCGGCCGCTACGGCCTCGACGCGGGCCGCGGCTGGGCACAACGCCCCTTCATCGGGTCATTCGTGGCGTTACTGGCCGGCATTGCCGCCGGGATCGCCGTGTGGGTGTTCCTCAACGGGGTGAACCCGCTGGCCTGAGCATCCTTACCGGTAGGGGTTGGGAACCCGCCCCGAGCTGGCCTCGGTCAATTGCGGCAGGGTCGAGAACGTGACCGCGGGCAATCGCAGGTCGGTACCGTCCTTGAGTCGGGCCCGCGCCCACGAACCCCGGTGGAACCGCAGGCCGTCGATGTCGTCCCAGCGCACTGTCCTGCTACCCAGCAGCGTCCGCACCGTCACCCCGTCGTCGTCGGCGACGGTGCGCAGCCTGACGATCAATGCCGACAACAACACCGGGATGAGCAGCAGCAGCGCACTCGGCGGCCACGCCAGCACGGGTATGAGTAGTCCCAGGGTCGCAAATCCCACGGCCAGGTGCGCGATCGGTGACACCTTGATCACCACCGGTGAGCCAGTAACCACCCTCGTATCATTCCACCGTGCGCGCGCTGTGCCGCGGCCGCGCGGTCCCGCCCGCACATGCGGGCGTGTTATGGCACCGGATTTGACGGTTGAGCTGTGCGAAGGCTACCGTCAGACGCTATGGACACCGCCGGAGAGCCCGGAATGCTCCCCACAATGCTTGTAGTACTTGGTCGGCGCGTTGGTGCCTGACTAGGTCGACCGAGCACCAACGCGCAACCCTCGTGCAGCAGCTGAGCTGGCGGGGGTTTTTTCTTGCCCACCAACGAGACCGCCACCGCAATAAAGGATTAACACGACAGTGAGCGCACCAGCGAAGCCACACTCACCGACATCGCAAGGCGGGGAAAACGGCGCCAAACCGTCGGTGCCCCAACCCAGACATGTTGCGCCGCAGCAACTTACCGGGGCGCAGGCGGTCATCCGGGCCCTGGAGGAACTCGACGTCGACGTCATCTTCGGGATTCCGGGCGGCGCCGTCCTGCCGGTGTATGACCCGCTGTTCGACTCCCAGAAGCTGCGCCATGTGCTGGTCCGCCACGAGCAGGGCGCGGGCCACGCCGCCAGCGGCTACGCGCACGCCACTGGCCGGGTCGGGGTGTGCATGGCGACGTCGGGCCCGGGTGCGACCAACCTGGTGACGCCGCTGGCCGACGCGCAGATGGACTCGATCCCGGTGGTCGCCATCACCGGTCAGGTCGGCCGCGGGCTGATCGGCACCGACGCCTTCCAGGAGGCCGACATCTCCGGCATCACCATGCCGATCACCAAGCACAACTTCCTGGTCCGCACCGGCGACGAAATTCCCCGGGTGATCGCCGAGGCATTCCACATCGCGGCATCTGGTCGTCCCGGAGCCGTGCTCGTCGACATCCCCAAGGACGTGCTGCAGGGCCAGTGCACGTTCAGCTGGCCGCCGCGGATGGATCTGCCCGGCTATAAGCCCAACACCAAACCGCACAACCGCCAGATCCGCGCGGCCGCCAAGCTGATCGCCGCCGCGCGTAAGCCGGTGCTGTATGTCGGCGGCGGTGTCATCCGCGGCGAGGCGACCGAGCAGCTCCGCGAACTGGCCGAGCTGACCGGCATCCCGGTGGTCACCACACTGATGGCCCGCGGAGCGTTTCCGGACAGCCATCGGCAGAACCTGGGCATGCCGGGCATGCACGGCACGGTGGCCGCCGTGGCAGCACTGCAGCGTAGCGACCTGCTGATCGCGCTGGGCACCCGTTTCGACGACCGGGTCACCGGAAAGCTCGACTCCTTCGCCCCGGAGGCCAAGGTCATCCATGCCGACATCGACCCGGCCGAGATCGGCAAGAACCGGCACGCCGATGTCCCCATCGTGGCCTGCGTCAAGGCCGTCATCGCCGAGCTGATCGCGATGCTGCGCCACTATGACATTCCCGGGACCCTCGAGCTAAGCGATTGGTGGGCGTATCTCGACGGGGTTCGAAAGACCTATCCGCTGAGCTACGGACCGCAAAGCGATGGCAGCCTCAGTCCGGAGTACGTGATCGAGAAGCTGGGCGAGATCGCCGGCCCGGACGCCGTCTATGTCGCCGGCGTCGGCCAGCACCAGATGTGGGCGGCGCAGTTCATCAAGTACGAAAAGCCGCGGACCTGGCTGAACTCCGGCGGGCTGGGCACCATGGGGTTCGCCATCCCGGCGGCCATGGGAGCCAAGATGGCGTTGCCCGACACCGAGGTGTGGGCGATCGACGGCGACGGCTGCTTCCAGATGACCAACCAGGAACTGGCCACCTGCGCGATCGAGGGCATACCGATCAAGGTGGCGTTGATCAACAACGGCAACCTGGGCATGGTGCGGCAGTGGCAGAGCCTGTTCTACGAGGAGCGCTACTCCCAGACCGACCTGGCCACCCACTCGCACCGCATCCCCGACTTCGTCAAGCTGGCCGAGGCCTTGGGTTGCGTCGGATTGCGTTGCGAGCGTGAGGAAGACGTTGTCGACGTGATCAACCAGGCTCGGGCGATCAACGACTGCCCGGTGGTGATCGACTTCATCGTGGGCGCCGACGCACAGGTGTGGCCGATGGTGGCCGCGGGCACCAGCAACGACGAGATCCAGGCCGCCCGCGGCATCCGTCCGCTGTTCGACGACGAAAGTGAAGGGCACGCCTAATGGTGAACGGGTCGCCTAAGACGCACACGCTCTCGGTCCTGGTCGAAGACAAACCCGGCGTGCTGGCGCGCGTCGCGGCGCTGTTCTCCCGGCGCGGTTTCAACATCGAATCGCTGGCGGTGGGCGCGACCGAGCAGAAGGACATGTCGCGGATGACCATCGTGGTCGCCTGCGAGGAGACCCCACTCGAACAGGTCACCAAGCAGCTGAACAAGCTGATCAACGTCATCAAGATCATCGAACAGGACGAGGATCATTCGGTGTCCCGGGAATTGGCGCTGATCAAGGTCCGTGCCGACGCCGGTACCCGCAGCCAAGTGATCGAAGCGGTAAACCTCTTCCGCGCCAACGTGATTGACGTATCGCCGGAATCCCTGACCGTGGAGGCCACCGGTAACCGCGGCAAGCTTGAGGCGCTGCTGCGAGTATTGGAGCCCTTCGGTATCCGCGAAATCGCTCAATCCGGAATGGTGTCGTTGTCCCGCGGCCCGCGGTGTATCGGCACTGTTAAATAACCAACAAGGAGAAACGCAACAGTGGCATTAGAGATGTTCTACGACGACGACGCAGACCTGTCGATCATCCAGGGCCGCAAGGTCGGCGTCATCGGCTATGGCAGCCAAGGCCATGCGCACTCGTTGAGCCTGCGCGACTCTGGCGTGCAAGTGCGCGTCGGGCTGAAGGAGGGCTCTAAGTCGCGGGCCAAGGTCGAAGAGCAAGGCCTGGAGGTCGACATACCGGCCGAGGTTGCCAAGTGGGCCGATGTGATCATGCTGTTGGCCCCCGACACCGCCCAGGCGGAGATCTTCGCAGCCGACATCGAGCCCAACGTGAAGCCCGGCGACGCGTTGTTCTTCGGCCACGGCCTCAACATTCACTTCAACCTGATCAAGCCGCCCGCCGACGTCACCGTCGCGATGGTCGCCCCTAAGGGCCCGGGCCACCTGGTGCGCCGCCAATTCGTCGACGGCAAGGGTGTGCCCTGCCTGATCGCCGTCGACCAGGACCCGACCGGAAACGGTGAGGCGCTGGCGCTGTCCTACGCCAAGGCCATCGGCGGCACCCGCGCCGGCGTCATCAAGACCACCTTCAAGGACGAGACCGAGACCGACCTGTTCGGTGAACAGGCCGTATTGTGTGGCGGCACTGAGGAATTGGTGAAGGCCGGGTTCGACGTGATGGTCGAGGCGGGCTACCCGCCGGAAATGGCGTACTTCGAGGTGCTGCACGAGCTCAAGCTGATCGTCGACCTGATGTATGAAGGCGGGATCGCGCGGATGAACTACTCGGTGTCCGACACCGCGGAATTCGGCGGCTACCTGTCGGGCCCGCGCGTCATCGACGCGAGCACCAAGGAGCGGATGCGCGAGATCCTGCGCGAGATCCAGGACGGCACCTTCGTCAAGAAGCTGGTCGCCAACGTCGAGGGCGGCAACAAGGAGCTCGAGCAGCTGCGCAAGGAGAATGCTGAGCATCCCATCGAGGTCACCGGCAAAAAACTGCGCGACCTGATGAGCTGGGTGGACCGGCCGATCACCGAGACGGCGTAGCTTTCGGCGCGTCGAGACTGAATCTGCGCACACGCGCGTCGGCGTGTCGCGTGCGTAGGTTCAGTGTCGGCGCAGGCGGTCGGCGGTCTGGACCACCCGAACGCCGGAGGCGGCCCGGCCGGCCCCCGCATTAACGTATTGGGTGGCGACTAATGATGGTGCTGCCTACATTCCGCCGGGGTGTTTCTGCGTAAGACGATGTCGGTGGCTGGCGGGCATAGTGAGGAGTTTGATGCCCGTTGGTTCGGGTGGGTGAATCCGGCCGCTAAGGCGGTGCGGGCGGCCCGGGAGTTCGGGGATACGGTGAGCGCCGTGGCGACGTCGTGGCCGATGCCGTCTGAGTATTTAGCCGAGCAGCCGGTGCCGGAAGTAGCGACCGGTGTGAAACCGAATGACGGCCTGATAACGCGGCGGCGACGTTGTCGACGGCACGGGCGCACCGTCTGCAGGCCGTGGATGCGGCGCTGTATTCAGATTTGGTGGGATCGGATGAATCGGTGGTGCGTGATTACTGCCGTGAGTTGTTCTGCCAGTTGGCGTTTGGCGTTGCGGGGGAAGGGTTTGTCGCCGGCTGTGCAGTCGGTTGCGCAGGCGTTGGTGGCCCAACGTTGGCCGGACTGCCCAGGAGTGGGCAGTGCTCGGGGAGGAACACGAGGACGCGCTGGTGATGATGGCATGTCAGCGGCCGGGGTTGAGCGGGCCGGAGAATCCCAACCAAACGATCAGCTGCACAAGGGAATTCGTGGGGTGTCGGCAGTTGGAGGTGCTGCTGTGCTGGGAGCGCCACGGCGCCGACCTTCTCAATGTGGTGTACGCCGCGTGGGTCGCCGGCATACGGGCACCGCTGAGGCTACCAGTCCATTAATGAGCGAAACCCGTTCGACATCAGATGATTTGGCTGACGGCCGGCCTTCCTGTGCGCAGTTGTTACGCGCAACGCAGTAGTGTTACGTGTAACATCGTGGTGTGAGGAACCGAGTAGCAGAGCACCGGGCGCGGATGAGGCAGCGCGGATACAAGGAGGTCCGGTACTGGGTGCCGGATGTCACCAGCCCTGAATTCATCCAGCGAATTCACAATGAGGCAGCGGCGCTAAATGAGGCCGACCAGCGCGAAGACGCGGCGAAGTTCCTTGACGACATCCAAGCCGAGACGATCACCGAGCAATGAAGGTCGAGCCAAAACGGGGTGACCTCTGGACGCTCGCCGGAGGCGGCGGCAAGCTGACCACCAAACCGCGGCCCGCACTCATTATCACAAGTGACGTCTTCTCCGACTTCGACTTCGTGACGGTACTGCTAATAACGACAGACCACACCGAGGGATTTACTCGCATCCCCATCCCGGCAAGCCAACAGACGGGACTCACCGAACCGTCCATGATCCAGGCAGACACGATCGTCACAGTCCTCCGACGCAATTTGCAACAACGATGTGGATACGTAACCCCAACCGTGCTCGCAAAAGTACGCGAAGTCGTCACCGCCTACCTTGGCTTCGGAGGATGACGCTCGCGAGCTACATCCACGCCCCCGGCGCGCAAGCGGAGCTGGTCGTCATCGGTCGGCGACAAGGAGCTGCGCTACGACCTGGGCCAGCTGGGGCATCGCTGACGACCCGGTGGCGCCTTACCGTGCTTTGGGTGTGGCCCGGCCTGGGTTGGTCGGGTTAGGGCTCGCGCAGTAATTAGGTAGGTGGTGTCGGGCGTGTCGGGGTGTGGTGGGCGGTGAGTGTGTAGTTCCAGTCGCCGTGGAATTGGTGGCGGTGTAGCTGGGTGGCTTGCAGGGCAGCGATCTGTTTGTCGGTGATCTTGATGCCGCGGGGGTAGGTGGTGGTGTCGAGTGCCGCGTTTACGGTTAGTCCGGTGGATGTGGTTGTTGCCCTGAGGGTTTCGATGATCACCTCGTGGGATTCCAGGGGTCGTCCGCGCCAGTTACGGCTGATCGCGGAGAACAGCCGGTGTTCGATCTTGTTCCATTTGGAGGTGCCGGGCGGCAGGTGGCAGACGGTGATGTCGAGTCCGGCCTCGGTGGCGAAGGCGGCGAGTTCGGTTTTCCACAGCCGCAGCCGGGATCCGTTGGAGCCCCCGGAGTCAGCCGTGATCAGCAGCTTGTTTGATCCGGGATAGCTGATGGCGCCCATCGTGGTCCACCAGCGGCGGATCGATTCCACGGCGAACTGGCCAGTGTCGGCGTCGGTGCCGACGTTGACCCAGCCGGTGTTGGCGCCGACGTCGTAGACCCCGTAGGGAGCTACCTTGCCCAGCTGTTTGTCGGCGAAGTCGTGCACCTGCACCTCGCGCGGTGACCCGGCGGGCTCCCATTCGCGGCCAGCGGCTTTGTAGTTTCCGACGAGTTCCTTTTTCTTGGTGTCCACGCTGATCACCGGATCCCCGCCGGCCTGGAATCGTTCGACGAGGGTGTTGAGATATCCGAACTGGGCATCCCGATCCAGATGCTGGGCGCCTTCAATGGTTTTCGAGTTCGCCTGCAGGCTGTAACCAGCCTGTTTGAGCAGCTTGGACACCGTGCGCGCAGACACCCGATGCCCCCTGGCGGCTAGCTCGGCGGCCAGCTTGGCCGTCGATTTGATCGTCCAGCGCAACGGTGACTCCGGATCACCCCGCGAGACCGGATCCACTAGCGCATCCAGCGCGGTGAGCAGGTCGGGATCGGTCACCGCTATCGGTGGGCGCCCCGCACCTGGCCGGCGCACCCGCCCCGGAATCGGTTCGTCGGAATCCAACTCGCGCGCACCCTGCGCCACGGTGTCTGGATGCACCCCACCGGCCGCCGCGACCAGCTTGATTCCACCCCGACCCAACACCGTGGCCTCCGCGCCGAGCAACAACCGCCACGCCCGCTCATCGAGATGCGGGCGGATCAACGACAAACGGGCGGCGACCCGATCGGAGTCCACAGCAAGCAGCGTCATACCACAAGTGTGAACAAACCAAACAGAAAAACCTAAGCAATTACTGCGCGAGCCCTTAGTTCATTGGGTGAGTATTGCGGCGTTTGTGGCGGGTGGACCGCATTTTGTCGCGTGCGCATGAGCTGTATCCGGCTGGTGGCGCGGGTGAGTCGTTGCCGGCCTCGGGTGGTGGGTCGGTGCCGGGGTCACCTGAAGCTGTCGGCGGGTTGCAGGCGGGTGTGACGAGGGCGGCGGGCTCGTATCAGCAGGCCCGTGCGGGTGCTGCGGGTCTGGACGAGGAGCTGCGGGAAGCCGCCGCGCAGGGCCGGCTGGCTTCGGGGGTGATCCGGGATCAGGCCCGCGCGGTGGCGGCTTCGACTGCGGCGTTGGGCTGCTCACCGGCGGGGGCGCATCTGATCATGGCGGCGATGGATCAACACCTTTCAGCGATGCAGGGCCAGCTGCAAACGACTGAGACCCAGTACCGGGCTGCGTCGGCGACCTTGCGGCAAACCGCGGCCGGGTACCAAGCACTTGCGGGTGGCGCCAAGGACTCCCCGCCGGCGGCGCCGTTAGATTCGTCAACTAAGACTAAGTGAAAACCTGGCGATAAGCGCCATATGCCTTACAGCGCCGGCGTGGGCGGGATGGGGCCGCCGAATTCGGGCACTGCGCCGGAGTGGGTCGATGTTTACGACAGGACAAGTGGGTCGCTGGTCGCGTTGTCGAATTCCTTGCTGTCTGGTGGGTCGAGACCAAATTCGCGCGGCCCATCTTTCGTCCTGAGTCCACGTCCGGTAAGTCGGCGATCACAACACCCGGTATCCGATCCCGGCGAGAGCTCGGGCTGGTGATCTGCCATCGGCACTTCCCGGTAGGTTTTGCTCCGCGAGGATGTTCAGGCCCTCGCCACCGGTCACCCCGTACAGCGCCGTCGAGACCGGATCCTCGGGTGGCGTCGGCGGCGTATGAATACGGATCGCCCAAAGCGTTTGTGAGGCCGCGATTACTCGGAAACCGCACAGCGGCGGGTCCACTTCGTACAGCTCAATGTCGCCTGTGCCGAACACCGGTGCCACGGTGTTCGGCACGGATCCGATTAACCGCGCTGTGCCGATCAATTCGCTTTCGCGCATCACTGCTTCCTGAGGGGCGATGATCAGGAGCCCAACGACGTGAGCCGGTCGGCGACCTGGACTACCCGGCGCGCCAGGTGCTCCAACGCGTCACCGGTCGCCCCGTCGAACTCGTTGATATTGTCGTGAGTCGAGACCAGGCTTGCCCCATAGGGATTGCCGTCGACGAACTTCAGCGGGTGAGTGTATCCGGGTGCCACGATGATGCCGCCGAAATGCATCAGCGTGACATACAGGGTCAGCAGCGTGCTCTCCTGACCGCCGTGCAGGGTGTTAGACGAGGTGAAGCCCGCATACACCTTGTCGGCGAGCTTGCCCTCAGCCCACAGACCACCGAGTCCGTCCAGGAAATCACGCAGCTGGGAGGCGACCGAACCGAAGCGGGTGGGGGAGCCGAAGATCACCGCGTCGGCCCACACGATGTCGTCACCGGTGGCGGCCGGAAGACCTTTCGTTGCTTCGTAATTCGCCGTCCAGGCCGGGTTGTGCGCAAACGAGGTAGGGTCGCGGGTCTCGGTCACGTGGCGAATGCGGACTTCGGCGCCGGAGGCCTCGCCCGCCGCGGCGACCCGTGTGGCCATCGTCGTTCCATGGCCGGTAGCTGAGTAGTAGATGACTGCGAGTTTCGTCATGGGGTCAGCGTATGTCCCCGTACGGTAACGCCGCCGGCCGCGATGACTTGGCGATCGAGGCCACGCATCGCTTCACTACCAAAATGATGGCATCCTAATGGGATGCGTACTACCATCGATAACGCCGGACGCTTGGTAATTCCGAAGTCGCTTCGTGAACAGGCGGGCATTACCTCTGGTGAGGTGGAAATTTTCGTCGACGGTGCTGCGATCCGGATCGAAAGCGTGGCGACCGACGACCTCGTCGAAGAGGACGGACTTCTGCTGCTGCCCAGTGGTGGGCCAGAGATCGACGCCGAGGCGGTCAGAAAGTTGCGCCTTGCCGACCAACGCTGAACACGTCCTGGTCGACACCAGCGCAGCGCTTGCGCTGGCGCAGCGTGAGAATCCGTTTCATCTGGCCTCCCGAGCGCGGCTCCTGGCATGTCGGCGTGGAATGTCGGGGCATGCCGCGGTGGAGCTGCTATCGGTCCTCACCCGGTTGCCGCCGCCACACCGCCTCAAATCTGCAGCGGCACTGCGCCTAGCGGAGACGAATTTTCCGGAGTCCCGCTTCCTGTCGGCGACGGATACAAAAGACCTGTTGCGAGAGTTTGCCGAACTGGGCTTGGCCGGCGGCGCGGTTTACGACGGTCTGGTCGGCGCTGCCGCGCGCAAGCACAAGCTGCCACTGATAACTTGCGACCGCCGGGCCGAACTGACATATCGCGTTCTGGGCGTCAACTATGAACTGTTGTCACCGATTTCGCGGTGACACCTGACCCGGCGGTCGACGAGCGGCAAGCGGTGCGCCGGCGATAGTCACGGCGTTCCTAGCGATTGCCGCACCAGGTCTCTCGCCCCGGAACAGTAGTCGGACGCGATCAAGGAGCCAGTCCAGGGGCGTCTCGAATACCGAACTCATGCCGCAGTAGGCTGCGCGCCGCGTAATAACCGGACATGCCATGCACCCCCGCGCCGGGGGGAGTGGCCGCCGAACACAGGTACACCTTGGGAATCGGTGTGCGCCAAGGGTTAACACGTGGCGTCGGTCCGGCAATCGCACGCCAGACAGAATTAGCGCCCACCGCGATATCGCCGCCGACGTAGTTGGCGTTGTGGTCGGCCAGCTGTGCGGCGGGCACGCCACGAGCTGCGACGACGACGTCGCGGAAGCCGGGTGCGAATCGCTCGACGACCCGGGTGACTGCCTCGGTCGCGTCGACTCGCGAGCCGGAAGGTACGTGGGCGTAAGTCCAGAAGGGCCGGCGACCGGCGGAATCGACGCGGCCGGGGTCGGCGAGGTGCGGACTTGCGGCCAGCACCATCGGCCAGTCGGCGTCGCGCCCTGCCGCGACGTCCGCCTCGGCGCGCGCCATCTGCTCGCGGGTGCCCCCGAGGTGAAGTGTCGGTGCCCGGCTGAGCCGGGTATCCGACCACGGAATCTCGTCGCCGAGCACGAAGTCGACTTTCGCCACACCCGATCCAAACCGGTACTGGCGTAACGCTTTAGCGTACCGATCCGGAATCGTGTCACGGTAGACACGTAACAGTGCGGTCGGCGCCGTATCGAAAACCACGACTTCGCCCGGAGGGCAAGGCGGAGAAGTGATCTCGACGCCCGCGGTCAGCACACCACCGTGGGCCCGCAGATCGGCGATCAGCGCGTCGGCGATCACCTGGCTGCCGCCCACCGGGATCGGCCAGCCGACCGAATGCGCGAGGGTGGCCAGCATGAGACCCGCACCTGCCGACACCAGCGACGGCAGCCGCGAAATAGCGTGGGCTGCAACGCCAGTGAACAATGCCTGGGCGTCCGCGCCTACCAGCGATCGCCACGCGGGCGTGCCCTGGGCCAGCATGCGTAACCCGAGATGCACGGTCGCCGCCAGCGAAGCGGGCACCGAACGTTTGTCACCGAGCATAAGGTCAACGACAGCACTGGAATTCGTCACCAGCGGGCCGAGCAGTCGTCGCCAGGACGCACCGTCGTCCAACTCGGCACAGGTGCGGGTCAGGTCACGGTAAGCGATCGCCGCTGGCCGACCCGGTAGCGGGTTGGCATACGCGATCTCCGGTACGGCCAGTGTCACCCCTCGCGCGGGCAGGTCGAACTCGGCGAAAAGCGGCGACGCCAGCGCCAGCGGATGCACCGCCGAACACACGTCGTGCACGACCCCGGGATATTCGACGTCGGCCGCGCTGCGCGCGCCGCCCCCAAAGGTTGGCTGGGCCTCGAGCACCCGTACTTTCAGGCCGGCTCGGGCGCAGATGACGGCGGCAGCCAGCCCGTTGGGCCCGCTGCCGACGACGGTGACGTCCACCCGTCGATTACAACCGACTGGTTCGATGGCGTCGACCCGCAGCGCCCGGCTCCGCCGCGCTCGCGGTCGCCGCTGGTTCGATGGCGTCGACCCGCAGCGCCCGGCTCCGCCGCGCTCGCGGTCGCCGCTACGCTGTCCGGGTGAACCTGCCTGTTGTGTTAATCGCCGACAAACTTGCCCAATCGACGGTCGCTGCTCTGGGAGACCAGGTCGAGGTGCGCTGGGTAGACGGTCCGGATCGCGAAAAGCTGCTGGCCGCGGTGCCCGAGGCCGACGCGCTGTTGGTGCGGTCGGCCACCACCGTGGACGCCGAGGTGCTGGCCGCGGCTCCCAAGCTGAAGATCGTGGCACGCGCCGGCGTGGGTCTGGACAACGTCGACGTAGACGCAGCCACCGCGCGCGGCGTCCTGGTGGTCAACGCCCCAACATCGAACATCCACAGCGCCGCCGAGCACGCGTTGGCGTTGCTGCTGGCCGCCGCCCGGCAGATCCCGGCCGCCGATGCCACGCTGCGCGAGCGTACCTGGAAGCGGTCGTCGTTCTCCGGCACCGAGATCTTCGGAAAGACCGTCGGCGTCGTCGGTTTGGGCCGCATCGGACAGTTGGTCGCGCAGCGGGTCGCCGCGTTCGACGCCCACGTCGTCGCCTACGACCCGTACGTCTCGCCTGCCCGCGCTGCGCAGCTCGGCATCGAATTGCTGCCCCTGGACGACCTGCTGGCCCGCGCCGACTTCATCTCGGTGCACCTGCCCAAGACGCCCGAGACCGCAGGTCTCATCGACAAAGAAGCGCTGGCCAAGACCAAACCCGGCGTCATCATCGTCAACGCCGCCCGCGGCGGCCTGGTGGACGAGGCGGCGCTGGCCGACGCGGTCGCCAGGGGCCACGTGCGCGCGGCCGGTCTCGACGTGTTCGCCAGCGAACCATGCACCGACAGCCCGCTGTTCGAGCTGCCGCAGGTGGTCGTCACACCGCACCTCGGGGCGTCCACCGTGGAAGCCCAGGACCGGGCGGGAACCGACGTTGCCGAAAGCGTCCGGCTGGCGCTGGCAGGGGAATTCGTTCCCGATGCGGTCAACATCGGCGGCGGAGTGGTCAACGAAGAGGTGGCGCCCTGGCTGGACCTGGTGCGCAAGCTCGGTGTGCTGTCGGCCGCGCTGTCCGACGACGCGCCGGTGTCGTTGTCGGTACAGGTTCGCGGCGAGCTTGCCTCCGAAGAGGTTGAGGTGCTGAAGCTTTCGGCGCTGCGCGGTCTGTTCTCGGCGGTGATCGACGAGCCGGTGACCTTTGTCAACGCCCCGGCGCTGGCCGCCGAGCGTGGGGTCTCCGCGGAAATCACCAAGGCCTCGGAAAGCCCGAACCACCGCAGCGTCGTCGACGTTCGTGCAGTGGGCGCGGACGGCTCGGTCGTCAACGTCTCGGGCACGCTGTACGGCCCGCAACTGACCCAAAAGATTGTGCAGATCAACGGCCGCCACTTCGACATGCGCGCCGAAGGGATCAACCTCATCATTCACTACGTCGACCAACCCGGAGCGCTGGGCAAGATCGGCAGCTTGCTCGGTGCGGCGGGGGTGAACATCCACGCCGCACAACTGTCCGAGGATATCGAGGGTCCGCGTGCGACTATCCTGCTGCGGCTGGATCAGACTGTGCCCGACGATGTCCGGTCGGCGATCGTCGCGGCGGTCGGCGCCAACAAACTCGAAGTGGTCGACCTGTCGTGAAGCGCGCCGGCGACGATGCAATGGGGGCTTCGCCCGCTTGGGGGGGAGAGCGGCGCCGATGAAGCTGGCTATCATCGCAGGCGACGGCATCGGTCCCGAGGTGGTGGCCGAAGCCGTCAAAGTTCTCGACGCGGTACTGCCGGGCGTGCAGAAGACCGGCTACGACCTCGGTGCCAGGCGGTTCCACGCCACCGGCGAGCTACTACCGGACACGGTGCTCGCCGAACTGCGCGAGCACGATGCCATCCTGCTCGGGGCGATCGGCGACCCGTCGGTGCCCAGTGGTGTCCTGGAGCGCGGCTTGCTGCTACGACTGCGCTTCGAGTTGGACCACCACATCAACCTGCGGCCGGCCCGGCTCTACCCGGGAGTGAACAGCCCCCTGGCGGGTAACCCCGACATCGACTTCCTGGTGGTGCGCGAAGGAACCGAGGGCCCCTACACCGGTAACGGTGGTGCGATTCGGGTCGGCACGCCCAACGAGGTGGCCACCGAGGTCAGCGTGAACACCGCGTTCGGTGCCCGCAGGGTGGTCGCCGACGCGTTCGAGCGGGCCCGCCGGCGCCGCAAGCACCTGACATTGGTGCACAAGACCAACGTCCTGACGTTCGCCGGAAGCCTGTGGTGGCGGACCGTGCAGGAGACCGGCGAGAAGTATCCCGACGTCGAGGTGGCGTATCAGCACGTCGACGCCGCCACCATCCACATGATCACCGACCCCGGTCGCTTCGACGTCATCGTCACCGACAACCTGTTCGGCGACATCATCACCGACCTGGCGGCGGCGGTGTGCGGCGGAATCGGCCTGGCGGCCAGTGGAAATATCGACGCGACCCGGACCAACCCGTCGATGTTCGAGCCGGTGCATGGCAGCGCGCCCGACATCGCCGGTCAGGGCATCGCCGATCCGACCGCGGCGATCATGTCGGTGGCGCTGCTGCTTGCCCACGTCGGCGAGGACGACGCCGCCGGCCGGGTGGACCATGCGGTCGAGAAGTACCTGGCGACTCGGGGCGACGAACGGCTGCCGACCACGGCGGTCGGTGACCGGATAGTCGCGGCGCTCTAGCCCGCCGCCCGCGCGTGTGCGCGCGCGTGCTGCGGCACAACCGGCCAGGCCAGTAGCGGGAATAGTCCGCACACCGCGAATGCCAGCGGATAACCGGACGCTTCGATCACCTCGCCGAATACCGGCGGCCCGATTGCGGCGGTGAGTCGCTGGGTGGTGTTCTGGGCGCCCATCGCGCGTCCGCTCCAGAAACGCCCGGCCACCTCCGGGATCGCGGTGAACGCCAGGCCGTTGTCGAGCACCGTGACCACCGACGCGGCGACCATCAGCGCCACCGCGACAGCCGAGTGCAGGTAATCGGTCACCGCCAACAACATCATCACCAGGGCAGCGGCGACGGCGATCATCCGGATGGGCCGCATTCGGGACCCAACGTGGTCGGACCACCGCCCGGCGGCGACGCGGCCAAGCGCGCCCAACAGTTGCGAGACGCTCACCAAGATGCCTGCTGCCGCGATCGACCAGCCGTGGCTGTGGATCAGCCAAACCAGCATGAACGTCAACACCACTGTCTGCGGAACCATCAGCAGGGAAGACGCCAGGTGGATTCGCCACAGCACTGCGGTGCCGCGGTAGGGACTAGACAACTCGCTGTGGTCAGCGGCCGACCGCGCCGGCCGCGCCGGGTCGCGCACCCAAACCGCGCACAGCAGCGCTGACAGGGCGCACACCGTCGCCGGGAACAGCAGCGCAACCGAGATGGAGCGTTCGCCCAGCTCAGGGAGCACCAGTGCGGCCAACGCGATTCCCAGCGGCTGTGCCGTCTGTCGGATCCCCATCGCCAGGCCGCGCTGCTCGGCGGGAAACCAGCCGGTCACCAGCCGGCCGCTGGCGGTGTTGGCGCTGGCCGCGGCCATCCCGCCGGCGAACAGGGCAACGCCTTCGGCGAGCATCGACTGAGGTACCACGGCGGCGCCGTAGGCGGCGGTCGCGGTGAGGGCCAAACCCGCGGTGAGCACTATCCGTTCGCCGACCAGATCCAGCACGTATCCCCAGCCGATCAGGGTAACGACCATGCCGAAGCTGGGCATCGCCGAGAGCAGGGCAGCTTCGGACAGGCTGATGCCGCGCACGTCGTTGAGTGCGGGAATCAGAAAAGCGATGCCATTGATGAAGACGGTCGCGCACAACGTCGCGATGAGCGCGACTGCGAGCAGCGACCAACGCCGCGTCGATGTTGTCTGCACCTATTGATAGTTCTCGTTGCGGCACTTTGGCAAACCTCGCCGAGGCGCCGCCACCGGGCGGTCATGTCGGTGCTCGTCCGCCTCGGCCGCGGCTGGCCGACCCAGGCGGGCCTGGCAGCCGTGGCCTGGTTGGCAGCTCGCGGGCGCGAATGGCTTGTCGCCGGCGATGCCGCCGAACCGATTGCCGCCGCGCTCGGGTCTCCAAGCCGGGCGGCAGCAGGCGAGTCGGCACCAACGGCACCGCCGCCAACGGAAACAACCCGCACAGCGCCCAGGCCAGCGGATAGGCCGCCGTCGTGATCAGCGCACCGAACAGCGGGGGCCCGGCGGCCGCCATCAGGCGCTGCGTGGTGTTCTGGGTGCCCAGCGCCCGCCCACTCCAATAGGGTCCGGCGAACTCGGTGATTGCCGTTGCCTCCAACCCGTTGTCGAGTACCGCGATCACCGAGATGGCGATCATGAGTAACACGTCATATCGCGAACCGATGTTGTCGGTAAGCGCCAACAGGAACAGGGCCGACGCGGCAGAGACGGCGATAATGCGCACGGGCCGCATGCGTGAGCCGACGTAGTCAGACCAGCGGCCGACCGCGATCCGACCCAGCGCACCCAGCAGCTGCGAAACGGTCACCAAACCGCCGGCCGCCGCGACCGACCAACCGTGATGGTTCATCAGCCAGACCAACATGAACGTCACGGTCACCGTCTGCGGCATCATCAGCAGCGCGGATACCGCGTGGATGCGCCACAACACCGACGACCCCCGATACGGACTGGCCAGCTCCTCGTCAGTGGCGACCTTGCGGGACTTGCGCGGCGCGTCGGCTACTCCGATCAGGCTGGCCACCGCGGCCACCGTGCACGCGACGGCGGGAAACATCAACCCCGCATGGACGCCTTGTTCGGCCAGCTCGGGTATGACCAACGCGCCCAGCGCGATTCCCAGCGGCTGGGCGGTCTGGCGGATTCCCATCGCCAGCCCTCGTTGATGAGGCGGAAACCAGCCCGATACCAGCCGACCGCCGGCGCTGTTGCAGCTGGCGGCCGCCATGCCGCCCAGAAACAGGTAGATGCCCATCAGCGTCAGCGAGTGCACCGACGCGGCGGCATAGGCGGCTGCGGCGGTGAGAGCCGAGCCCACCGTCATCACAATCCGCTCACCCACGCGGTCCAGGACGTAGCCCCACGCCACCAGCGTTGCCACCATGCCCCAGCTGGGCATCGACGCCAACAGACCAGCTTGTGTCAGTGGGGTGCCGCGCGCCGCTTCCAAGCGGGGGATCAGGAAGGCAACGCCGTTGATGAAGAGAAATGAACTCGCCGTCACCAGCAGCGAGACGACCACGATCGACCAGCGTGCAAACAAGCTCAATTCGCCTGGGTCGCTCGGTTGACGCGGCATTGGCTCATGCTCGCACAAGCACGCCAAGCGCGGGTCATTCGCGACTTCAGTGCGCTACCCGGCTTTGTGTGCGGTGAGCAAGAACGCCGACACCTTTAGCCGGTTTTTCGCGTCGACCTCGTAGTCAGCCAACGAGACGCCGGGGATCCGAGATAGCACCTCTGCCAAGTGAACATGGATGAACGCCGGCCGGACCTCGTCGATCTCCCAATACCGCGAAACAGCTTCTCGCAATTCTGATTCGGTAACGAGATTTGGAGGCGCCGCGGGCGCGTCGGGCGGTAGCTCGATGTCGGCCGGGAGCGCGGTCGCGGTCGACACCAGGACATAGTAGGACGCGCCTGGCGCGGCGGCGCGGTGCACTGAGCGGATGTAATGGTCGCGCGAATCGATCGGAAGCGATTCGAACAGGGTGCTGTCGATGATCGTGTTGAAGCGGCCGTCGTAGCCGCGAAGTGACGTTAGGTCATCCTGCACGAACGTGACGGTGCTGAGGCCGCGATCAGTTGCGGCTTGCCTGGCCTTGTCGATCGCGGTGCCAGACACATCGACACCCATGACGGTGTGCCCGAGTGCGGCGAGCGTCAGCGACAGCTCGGCGACCCCACAACCGGCATCGAGTACTTCGCTGCGGATCTTGCCGGCCTGTATCAGTGCCGCGATTTCCGGCTGCGGTTCGCCGATGTTCCACGGCGGCGGTCCCCCGAAGACACCATGCTCGCGGTATGCGGCTTCCCAATCCATCAATTCGCCGTTCACGGCCCGAACCCTAGCCGAGAGGCGCAGCGCGGTAGGACGCCGACGGTCGTTCGCAGCCAGGCTTGTGCGCCAACAATGTTTGGAGATGCCTGGCTTTTCATCGGTGCGATGCGGGTCTGAATCCTCCCATTTTGGCTCATCCGAACGCGCGTTGGTGGATTCGCCAGTCTTGACGGACCGTCCGTCCGATACGTCCGACCGCCCGGCCGCCGCCCGCGGCTGCTAACGACGGGCACGAACTGGTTTCCGGTGAAGCTGGCCAACAGGATATGCGGCCGGGCGGTCTTCCGCGCAGGGCGGGAGCACGCCGACGGGCACTAGGGGTGCCGCGGCCAGTGGGAACAGCCCACACAATGCGAACGCCAATGGATATCCGCCGACCGTGATCATCGCTCCGAATGCCGGCGGGCCGGCCAAGGTCATCAGCCGCTGGGCCGTGTTCTGAACGCCCAGCGCCCGCCCGCTCCAGAACTGTCCGGCGAATTCGGTGATGGCAGTGGCCTCGAGGCCGTTGTCCATCACCGTGATCACCGAGACCAAGACCATGAATGCCACCGCAAGCGGCGAATCGAGCTGATTGGCCAACGACAGCATCAGCAACGTGACGCTGGTGGCGAGCGCGACGATGCGGACCGGGCGCATGCGCGATCCCACACAATCCGACCAGCGGCCGGCCGCAATCCGGGTCAGCGCACCGAATAGTTGAGTGATGGTCACCAGCGCACCCGCAGCTCGCACCGACCACCCGTGGTTGCCGGTCAACCACACCAGCATGAAGGTCACCGTCATCGACTGCGGCATCACCATGAGTGCCGAAATCGCGTGGATCCGCCAGAGCACGGCGCTGCCGCGATAGGGGTTCACGAGTTCGGCTTCGGCGGCCGCGGTCCGTGACTTGCGCGGCGGGTCGTGCGCGATCAGGGCGCCGACCACGGCCGACACCGCGCACCCTGATGCCGGAAACAGCAGTCCCAAGCTTGGACGGTGCTCAGCAAGCCGAGGAATCACCAAGGCGCCCATGGCGATTCCCAACGGTTGCGCCGTCTGGCGAACTCCCATCGCCAGCCCCCGCTGATGCGCCGGAAACCACCCCGCCACCAGGCGGCCGCACGCGGGATTGCAGCTGGCAGCCGCCATCCCGCCCAAGAACAACAGTGCTCCCATCGCCACCAGCGAGTTAACCGATGCCGCGGCAAACGCGCTGACCGCAGTCAGCGCCGCACCCGTGGCGAGTACGGTGCGTTCTCCGATGCGGTCCGCCACATAACCCCAGGCGACCAGCGTGACCACCATGCCCAGGCTCGGCATCGCCGACAGCAGACCCGCCTCGGCCAGTGCGGTTCCCCGCGCGGCTTCCAGTGCGGGAATCATGAACGGAACGGCGTTGATAAAGGAGAACGCACTGGCGGTTACCGTCAGCGCAATCGCGACCATCGACCAGCGCAGCGTTGCGCTGACCGGCTCCGTGGCCATCAAGCCATGCTCGCACAGATGTCATTGCGCGGGTGCCTTCCGTTGTCGAGCAATTTCTCGGAGACCAGCGGGACGGCCCGCAGCGCCCGGCTACGCCGGGCTCGCGCCCGTCGTTAGGCTCATCCGAATGCGCCTTGGTCGAATCGCCAGTCCTGACGGAGTCGCGTTCGTCAGCATCGAGGGTTTACTGGACGACCCGGGGGGGATGACCGTCCGGGAGATTGCGGAACACCCGTTTGGTACGCCGACCTTTACCGGCCGATCCTGGCCGTTGGCCGATGTCCGGCTGCTGGCACCGATACTTGCCAGCAAGGTGGTGTGCGTCGGCAAGAATTACGCCGACCACATCGCCGAAATGGGCGGCCAAACCGGCTCCGCTCCCGCCGACCCGGTCATATTCCTCAAACCCAACACCGCAATCGTCGGTCCCAACGTACCGATTCGGTTGCCCGCCAACGCATCACCGGTTCACTTCGAGGGTGAGCTGGCGATAGTGATCGGCCGGCCGTGCAAGGACGTCCCAGCCGCCCAGGCCGCCGACAACATCCTCGGCTACACCATCGCCAACGACATATCCGCCCGCGATCAGCAGCAGGCCGACGGCCAATGGACCCGGGCGAAAGGCCACGACACATTTTGTCCGGTCGGCCCGTGGATCGTCACTGACGTGAATCCCGCCGACCTCGAACTGCGCACCGAAGTCAACGGTGAAGTCAAACAGCACGCCCGCACGTCGCTGATGATCCACGACATCGGCGCCATCGTGGAATGGATCTCGGCGGTCATGACGTTGCTGCCCGGAGACCTCATTCTCACCGGAACGCCGGCCGGAGTCGGTCCCATCGAAGACGGTGACACCGTCTCCATCACCGTGGAAGGCATCGGCACCCTTACCAATCCCGTAGTGCGCAAAGGAAAGTCGTGACTGCAGCTGCTCCTGAAGAGAAAGCAACCCGCGTTCGGGTCCGATTCTGCCCGTCGCCCACCGGTATTCCCCACGTCGGCATGGTCCGCACCGCGCTGTTCAACTGGGCCTACGCCCGCCACACGGGCGGCACCTTCGTCTTCCGCATCGAGGACACCGACGCCCAGCGCGACAGCGAGGAAAGCTATCTGGCACTGCTCGACGCGTTGCGCTGGCTCGGCCTGAACTGGGACGAGGGGCCCGAGGTCGGCGGACCCTACGGCCCATACCGCCAGTCACAACGCACCGAAATCTACCGCGACATCATCGCCCAGCTGCTCGCGGCAGACGAGGCCTACTACGCCTTTTCGACGCCCGAAGAGGTCGAGGCCCGCCACATCGCCGCCGGGCGCAACCCCAAGTTGGGCTACGACAATTTCGACCGTCACCTGACCGATTCTCAGCGCGCGGCATATCTGGCGGAGGGTCGTCAGCCGGTGGTGCGACTGCGGATGCCCGACACCGATCTCAGCTGGAGCGACTTGGTCCGCGGGCCCACCACATTCGCGGCCGGATCGGTGCCCGACTTCGCGTTGACCCGCGCAAACGGAGATCCGCTGTACACCTTGGTCAACCCGTGCGACGACGCATTGATGAAGATCACGCACGTGCTGCGCGGCGAGGACCTGCTGCCGTCGACGCCGCGACAGCTCGCGCTGTACCAATCCTTGATCCGAATTGGGATAGCCGAACGCGTTCCGGAGTTCGCCCATCTGCCAACGGTATTGGGGGAGGGCACCAAGAAGCTCTCGAAACGCGACCCGCAGTCGAACCTGTTCGCGCACCGCGACCGCGGCTTCATTCCCGAAGGGTTGTTGAATTACCTTGCGCTGCTCGGCTGGTCGATCGCCGACGACCGCGATCTGTTCAGCCTCGACGAGATGGTGGCGGCGTTCGACGTGGCCGACGTGAACTCGAATCCGGCGCGGTTCGACCAGAAGAAGGCCGACGCCCTCAACGCCGAGCACATCCGGATGCTCGACGTCGACGACTTCACCCGCCGGCTCCGCGATTACCTGGACGCGCACGGCCATCGCATTGAGTTGGACGACGCCGCGTTCGCCACTGCCGCCGAGTTGGTGCAGACCCGAATCGTGGTGCTCGGCGACGCGTGGGATCTGCTGAAGTTCCTCAGCGACGACCAATATGCAATCGACCCCAAAGCCGCCGCCAAGGAACTGGGTCCCGACGCGACTCCGGTTCTCGACGCGGCCGTGGCCGCGCTTCAAGGGGTGTCCGACTGGACCGCGGCCCGCATCGAGGAGGCGCTCAAGGCCGCGCTGATCGAAGGCCTGGAGCTCAAACCCCGCAAGGCTTTCGGACCGATCCGAGTGGCCGCCACCGGGACCACGGTCAGCCCGCCGCTGTTCGAGTCATTGGAGTTGCTCGGCCGCGACCGCAGCCTGGCGCGGTTTCGTTCAGCGCGCGGTCGGGTCGCCTAGTTGCGGCGTGGCGCAGAATTGAACCCGGGCGTGCGACCAGCCGGGCTAGTTTTTGGTAGTCTGCACGTCGGCCTACAACGGCTGGCAGCAGCGGTCCGCGGAGACCTGGCTCCGGTTCCCGGAACCCGCTCTGACCAGCGGTTTTAGGCGGCAGATGGGGTATGGTGTAATTGGCAACACAGCTGATTCTGGTTCAGCCATTCTAGGTTCGAGTCCTGGTACCCCAGCAAAGTCCGACTGACACAAAGCGGATGCAGAGTGATTAGGTGGGCTTACCGCGGTGAGCTATGCTGACAGCTCGGATCGGTTCTGGCCCCGTCGTCTAGCGGCCTAGGACGCCGCCCTCTCACGGCGGTAGCGTGGGTTCGAATCCCATCGGGGCTACAAGAGTTACTTTTCAGCCGCACCGGTCCCCAGCACGGCCGGTGCGGTTGAACCGCCCACGGGCATGTGTGGCAGTCCCAGCTTGCGGTGGTCCCACGAGCGGGTGCGGCGACTGACGATGCGGACGCCGACGCGCTTGTTCATCATCTGGTCGACCATGGGCCGCAGTTCGTCGCTGTAGGGCCCGGTGTAGCGCTCCCACACGCTGACTCCGACGCGGAACAGGGCGTCGGGCTCGTCGACGATCTCCGCGACGCCCTCGAAGGACACCCCGCGCAGCGTGTCATAGGTGTCGCCGTCCTCGAGCAGGAAGCTCACCCGAGGATCCCGCTTGAGGTTGACAGCCTTTTGCGACTTTGCCTTGGTTTCCAGCCAGATTTCGCCGTCGACCACCGCGTACCACATGGCCGTCAGGTGCGGCTGGCCATCCGGACTGATGGTGGCCAGCGTGCCGGTGCGGCTCTTGTTGACGAAGTCGGCGATTTCTGCCTCGGTCATAACGATCTGCGCGCGCTGGTTGGTTCCCATGGCGTCAGTGTGTCAGGTGGTCGTGACGCCCACGCGGCGGCGTCAGCCGGTCGGGCGGGCGCCCAGGGGGCAAGGCCCCCAAGAGTTGACCCGTAATTGCTTGTGGGTTTTGAGGTTCCAGAGTCCTGTGATGATCTGGAGGTTCTGGTTGATGGCGTTGCCGTGGCGGCGGCACTGTCGAAGGATCTGCCAGTCTTGGAGTCTGGCGATGACATGTTCGACGCGGGCTCTGATTTTGCGGTGCGCTCGGTAGGTGTCGTCGCGGATGATGAGTCCGGTGTTGTCGCGTGCTGGGCTGTTGATCGTGGTGATGCCGCGGCATCTGCCGTCGCCGAGGGTCTCGTGGTTGCCGAGCAGATGTGCGACGGTGGCGCGGGCGACGATGACGTCGTTGCGGTTGCCGGGCCAGCAGCGCCCGACCGCAACAACGCTGCGCCGGTGCGCGCAGATGATGATTTGGGTGTTGACGCTGCGGCGGTAGTTTTTGCTGATTGCGGTGATCGACTGGTCGTGTACTGGGATCAGGGTGCCGTCGATGATCCGCGGGTGGGTGCTGGTGTTAGGCGCGGGGCGCAGCGCGTTGGCCAGCACCGGTACCAGGTGGTGGATGGTCCGGTCCACCGTCGATTGGCTGGTGTGAAACAGCGCGGCCAGCGCCCGGGTGGTCAGGTTGGTGCGCAAGTGGGTCAGCACCAACAGGACCCGCACCGCCGGCGGCAGACTCCAGGGGCGGCCCGGCGCTGGAGGCAGCTTTTGCTGGGCCACGGTGCACACGGTCTGTACCTGGCGCTTACGGGTTAACTCTTAGAGCCGGCGAGTGATCTCCTCGGCCGCCGCCAACAGGTCGGCGGCCCAACGCGAGCCCGGGCGCCGCCCCATGCGGTCGACGGGGCCGGAAACCGAGATGGCGGCGACCACCATGCCGCGGCGGTCGCGCACCGGCGCCGAAACGCTGGCCACCCCAGGTTCCCGTTCGGCCACGCTTTGCGCCCAACCCCGCCGACGCACTTCGGCCAGCACCCGTGCGCCGAATTTCGCATTCGGCAACACCGCCTGTTGGATCGCCGCGTCACTGTGGGCCAGCAGCACTTTGGCCCCCGAGCCGGCCGTCATCGGCAATCTTGCTCCAACCGGGACCGTATCGCGAAGGCCCGCAGCCGGTTCCAGCGCAGCCACGCAAACCCGCGTCGTACCCTCGCGCCGATACAACTGCACGCTCTCGCCGGTGGTCTCCCGCAATTTCGGCAGCACCGCGTTGCTTGCGGCGAGCAGCGAATCGTTGACTTGGGCCGCGAGTTCGGACACCGCGGGACCAAGGCGCCACCGGCCTTCCTCGTCGCGCCCCAGCAGGCGATGCACCTCGAGAGCGGCTGCCAGCCGATATGCGGTTGCCCTCGGCAGGCCGGTTCGGTCACAGAGTTCGGCCAGGCCGCACGGAGATTCCGCGATCGCGTGCAGCAGACCCACGGCTTTGTCGAGCACCCCGATGCCGCTATGCTGTCTCACATCAAGATACTAGCGTCTCACATTCTGAGATCAAAGCCTGGTGGTTCAGTGAGCCGCTATTGAGTGAATCGAGGCAATCCGAGATGGCAGTTCAGACTCGCAGGCCCCGCACGTTGGCGGAGAAGGTTTGGGACGACCACATCGTGGTGTCCGGTGGCGCCGCTGAACAAGGAGACGGGCCGGACTTGATCTACATCGATCTGCATCTGGTGCACGAGGTCACCAGCCCGCAGGCGTTCGACGGTTTACGGCTGGCCGGTCGCCGAGTGCGCCGTCCCGACCTGACCATTGCCACCGAGGACCACAACGTGCCCACCGTCGACATCGACAAGCCGATCGCCGACCCGGTCTCGCGCACCCAGGTGGAGACGTTGCGGCGCAACTGCGCCGAATTCGGTATCCGCCTGCATCCGATGGGCGACATCGAGCAGGGCATCGTGCACGTCGTCGGACCGCAATTGGGACTCACCCAACCGGGAATGACGATCGTCTGCGGTGATAGTCATACCTCGACCCACGGCGCATTCGGCGCATTGGCAATGGGTATCGGCACATCCGAAGTCGAGCACGTGCTGGCAACTCAGACACTGCCGCTGCGGCCGTTCAAGACCATGGCCGTCAACGTCGAAGGGCACCTGCCGCCGGGCGTATCGGCCAAGGACATCATCTTGGCGCTGATCGCCAAGATCGGCACCGGCGGCGGACAGGGTCATGTCATCGAATACCGGGGAGCCGCCATCGAATCGCTGTCCATGGAAGCTCGCATGACGATCTGCAACATGAGCATCGAAGCCGGTGCCCGAGCCGGCATGGTGGCACCGGACGAAACCACCTACGAGTTCTTGCGCGGGCGTCCGCACGCGCCAACCGGTGACCGGTGGGACGCCGCTGTGGCCTATTGGCGACAATTGCGGACCGACCCCGGGGCCGTCTTCGATACCGAGGTGTACCTCGATGCCACCACGTTGAGTCCCTATGTCACCTGGGGAACCAACCCCGGACAGGGAGTGCCGCTGGCCGGCGCGGTGCCCGACCCGGAGCTGATGACCGATGACGCCGAGCGCCAGGCTGCTGAGAAAGCGTTGGCCTATATGGACCTTCGGCCCGGAACGGCAATGCGCGACATCGCCGTCGACGCCGTGTTCGTCGGGTCGTGTACCAACGGCCGCATCGAAGACCTGCGGGTGGTGGCCGATGTCTTGCGCGGCCGCAAGGTGGCGTCGGGCGTGCGGATGCTCGTCGTTCCGGGGTCCATGCGGGTTCGCGCGCAGGCCGAAGCGGAAGGCTTGGGTGAGATCTTTACCGCCGCAGGCGCCGAATGGCGGCAGGCGGGATGCTCGATGTGCCTGGGAATGAATCCCGATCAGCTCGCTCCCGGGGAGCGCTGCGCCGCGACGTCCAACCGCAACTTCGAAGGGCGACAGGGAAAAGGGGGCCGTACGCATTTGGTTTCACCGGCCGTTGCCGCCGCGACCGCTGTTCGCGGCACCCTTTCCGCGCCGGCCGATTTGAATTGAACTCAACGGGTTAGGGGAAGAGCATGGAAGCCTTTCACACTCACACCGGCATTGGTGTGCCGCTGCGACGGTCCAATGTCGATACCGACCAGATCATCCCCGCGGTCTTCCTGAAGCGCGTCACCCGAACCGGTTTCGAAGACGGCTTGTTCGCGAGTTGGCGGTCGGATCCGTCGTTCGTGCTGAACCTCAGCCCCTTTGACCGCGGCTCGGTCCTGGTCGCCGGGCCGGACTTCGGCACGGGATCCTCGCGAGAGCATGCGGTCTGGGCGCTGATGGACTTCGGATTCCGGGTGGTTATCTCGTCTCGGTTCGGTGACATTTTCCGCGGCAACGCCGGCAAGGCGGGGCTGCTGGCGGCCGAAGTCGACCAAGACGGCGTTGAACTTCTCTGGAAGCTCATCGAGCAGTGTCCCGGGTTGGAAATCACTGTCAATCTTCAAGATCGAAATATCACCGCCGGAACAGTGGTGCTGCCGTTCAAGATTGACGACCACACCGCGTGGCGACTGCTTGAAGGCCTTGACGATATCGCCCTTACGCTGCGAAAACTCGACGAAATCGAGTCTTATGAAGCGGCCTACCCGGCGTGGAAACCGCGCACCCTGCCCGGCTTGTGAAGGACCCATCGATGTGGAATTTCGCCTGCCGCAAGTCTGGGTAAGGCGGGCAAGCCGGGTTCAATTGGAGGCCGCGCCACCGGTCAAGGGCGGCAATCGGATTGCGAAAATTGCCGTTCCAGGGTCCCGAAATTGCGCGTGGCTCTTGGCAATTTGCCAGGTGAGGGTTTACCGTGTCCACTAGTCGGTTCCATTAACGAGGACCACTAGCTTCGGAGGGTTGGATGAACAAAGCAGAGCTCATTGACGTGCTCACACAGAAATTGGGCTCGGACCGTCGCCAGGCGACCGCCGCCGTCGAGAATGTCGTCGACACCATTGTGCGCGCCGTGCACAAGGGCGACAGCGTAACCATTACCGGATTCGGCGTCTTCGAACAGCGCCGCCGCGCGGCCCGTGTGGCTCGCAATCCCCGGACCGGCGAGACGGTAAAGGTGAAGCCGACTTCTGTCCCGGCGTTCCGGCCCGGTGCCCAATTCAAAGCGGTTGTGGCTGGCGCACAAAAGCTCCCGGCGGAAGGTCCCGCCGTGAAGCGTGGCGTGGGGACGAGTGCCGCCAAGAAGGCGGCAAAGAAGGCGCCCGCGCGCAAGGCTGCGACCAAGGCGCCCGCCAAGAAGGCCGCGACCAAGGCGCCCGCCAAGAAGGCCGCGACCAAGGCGCCCGCCAAGAAGGCCGCGACCAAGGCGCCCGCCAAGGCGACCAAGGCAACGGTGAAGAAGACCGCCGCCAAGGCGCCGGTGCGCAAGGCGGCCACCAAGGCCCCGGCCAAGAAGGCCGCGGCGAAGCGGCCGGCCACCAAGGCGCCGGCCAAGAAGGCGACGAGCACCAGGCGCGGTCGCAAGTAAGCAAGTAACTCGGTACACCGCCGATACCCTTTGGGTGGCAACGATGCCGCCCAAAGGGTATCTGTGCGTCAGGCCCGCACGTTGGCGGCCAGCGCGCCGCCGATATGGTCGGCCGCAACGAGCCGCCCGCGGGACAGCGACAGCACCCAGGTGCTGCCTTTGTGGTTGCGGGATTTGTCCGGGCGCACGCCGTCGCGCTCGCACCACCATGCGATGAGATCCGGAATTACCTTGCCCTGCGTGCAGATCACCGGCGTGCCCGGCTGTGCGGCGATTCGCAGCACCCGATGCCGGCCCCGTTTGGGGTTCTTGGCGTAGGCCTCCTCGGTGAGGGCGCGTTCGTTGTGAATGCTCACACCCAGTTCCTCGGCGAGCGGCTGGACGGTCTGATGACAGCGCAGCCGGTCGGCGGCGTACACGGTAGTGGCGCCGAAGGCCAGTAACTGCCCGACAAGCGCCTCCGCCTGCGCACGTCCCTTTTTGTCCAGTGGTCGTTTGGTGTCGTCGCCGCGGAAGCGGGACTTGCTGCCGGCGGTACCGTGCCGGACCACCAGCACCGTCTTGGTGTCCGCCGGCTGTTTGGCGAACCGGGCCAAGACCTTTCGATCCTGTGCATAGTCGAGCCGCTCCATGGCGCCGGCGATCGGCAGCCAGACCAGATCGTCCACCTCGGCACCGGCTGCGAATTCCCCGCCGACGCGGTGCGCAGCCCAGTAGTAGACCTTCTTGACGCCTTGGTCGACGGGGTAACTCGTCATGACGAGGCGCCGGCCCAGGTGCGCCCGCTGACCGGTCTCCTCGAACACCTCGCGCACCGCCGCCACCGCCGCGGTTTCCCCGGGATCCACTTTGCCCTTCGGTAGCGACCAGTCGTCGTAACGGGGACGGTGGATCACGGCAATCTCGACTGCTCCCTTGCCCTTTCCCGGACGCCACAACACCGCGCCGGCGGCATGCACGATCCTGCCCTGCGCGGACCGGCGGGCGGACGTGCTGGGGATCGACACGTTAACTCCTGCAGGTCAATTCGGCCTGGGCCGCTCGCGGTCGTGGAAGGGCACATCAGCGGGAGTCCCCCGGTGTCAGGGACTGCGGTGCCGCTCCATCAGCGATACCTGGTGGTCGCGCACACTGTGGCCATCCTGGGGCGCCGCCGTCCATTGTCCGTCCGGGCCCAGCTCCCAACAGCGGGTGGCCGGGTCCAGCGCGGACTCGAACAAATCATCCAGCTGTGCGGTCAGCCTCGGATCCTTGACCTGAGCCATCACCTCAACACGCCGGTCGAGATTGCGGTGCATCATGTCGGCGCTGCCGATCCAGAACTCGTCGATGGCGCGGAAATGCAGGATTCGCGAGTGCTCCAGGAAGCGGCCGAGAATGGAACGGACGGTGACGTTTTCCGAGAAACCTTCGGCGCCGGGGCGTAACGCGCAGATGCCACGCACTACCACCTCGGTGGGCACTCCCGCCCGCGATGCGCGGTAGAGCGCGTCGATGACCTGTTCGTCGACAAGGGCGTTCATCTTGAGCCGGATACGTCCGTTACCGCTTTCCCGGTGTGCGGCCACCTCCCGCTCGACGCGCTCGATGATGCCGGTGCGAATCCCGTGCGGAGCCACCAACAGATTCCGGTAGGAGACCTTGCGTGAGTAACCGGTCAGCGAATTGAACAAGTCGGTCAGGTCGGCTCCGATATCGGGCGCGGCCGTCAACAGGCCGACGTCCTCGTACAGCCGGGCGGTCTTGCTGTTGTAATTGCCGGTCCCCACATGGCAGTACCGTCGGATCAACGGGCCCTCGCGGCGGACGACCAACGCGGTCTTGCAGTGGGTCTTGAGTCCGACGATCCCGTAGGCCACATGCACGCCGGCCTGCTCGAGTTGTCGTGCCCACCGAATGTTGGCTTGCTCGTCGAAGCGGGCCTTGATCTCGACCAGCGCGACGACCTGCTTGCCCGCTTCGGCCGCGTCGATCAACGCCCGGACGATCGGGGAATCCCCGGAGGTGCGGTACAGCGTCTGCTTGATCGCCAGCACGTCGGGATCAGCGGCGGCCTGCTCGATAAACCGCTGCACGCTGGTGGAGAACGAATCATAGGGATGGTGCACCAGCACGTCGCCCTCACGCAGCGTCGCGAAGATGCTCTTGGGTGTTTCCCGCTCGGCGAACGCGGGATGGGTGGCCGGAACGAATGTCCGGTCTTTGAGCGCCGGACGGTCCAGGCCGTAAATCTGCCACAACGACGACAGGTCCAGTAGCCCCGGTACCTCGATGACGTCACCGGGATGGACGTCGAGCTCGCGCAGCAGCAACTCCAGCATGCCTTCGGTCATGTCGTCGGCGACTTCGAGCCGCACCGGCGATCCGAACCGGCGGCGCGCCAGTTCGCGTTCGAGCGCCTGCAGAAGATCTTCGTCGCGGTCCTCTTCGACCTCGAAGTCGGCGTTGCGGGTGATCCGGAACGCGTGATGCTCGACGATCTCCATTCCCGGGAACAACACCGGAAGAAAGGCCGCGATGAGTTCCTCCACCGGTAGGAACCGGTGCACCGTTTGACCTTCGCCGCTTTCGCCATCGCTATGGCCGACCAACTCGACAAAGCGGTCGACGTTGTCGGGCACCTTGACCCGGGCGAAGTGTTGACCGCCGTCGTCGGGTTGGCGCACGGTGACCGCCAGGTTCAGGCTGAGCCCGCTGACGAACGGGAACGGGTGCGCGGGGTCCACGGCCAGCGGGGTCAGGACGGGGAAGACCTGCTCGTTGAAGTAGATCGACAGTTGCTCGCGCTCAGTCTCATTCAGATCGGCCCAGGTGATGATGTAGATACCCTCTTCACCGAGCGCCGGCAGCACCGAATCGAGGAACACCCGCGCGTGCCGGCCGGCGATCTGCTGGGTCTGCTCGCCGATGCGGCCCAGCTGCTCACGCGGTGTCAGACCGTCGGCGGAACGCACCGAGAGCCCCATTTCGTCGCGGCGTTTGAGACCGGCCACCCGAACCATGTAGAACTCGTCGAGGTTGGACGCGAAGATCGCCAAGAACTTTGCTCGCTCCAATAACGGCATGGAGTTGTCGGCGGCAAGCGCCAGCACCCGAGCATTGAAATCCAGCCAGCTCAGCTCGCGGTTGAGGTAGCGGTCTTCGGGCAGCTGGTCGGTGATCGCCGCGGGTGTCGCAGCCGGGGGTGCCGTCAATGCCGAGTCGCCTGGATGCCATGCGCCTTCGTCCGGCTGCGCCTCCGTGATTGGACTGGTTTCGGTTTCGGTCACCCAGCGATCATTGCTTATCACCCGGTGACGTTGCCAGCACCCGGTCGACATCAATCTGCCGTTGGTGTGCCGTTCACCTTCGGACAGGCTCGGGCCGGGCTATCGGTGACCGATGGCTCGCGCGGTCGCCGGCCCGACGCCCAGGCGGCGCGCGGCCGCCAGGTCCGCCGGTGTGTCGACATCGCACCGCAGACCGGGCCAGGCTCCGGTGAGCTCGACCGCACCTGAACGGCGGTGCCGCGCCGACGAATCCGCCCCGAACCGCGGGTCGAGTGCGGCGCCGAAGGCACACAGCGCGGCCGTTCCCGTTCCGCACCGGTCGGCGACGAAGCTGCGCTGATGCTGGCGTGCCGCAGCGATCGCCTCGGCAAGCTCCTGCGGCTGTAGTGCCGGCAAATCACCTTGCAGCACAACAAGATTCGCTAACGATCCGGCCATCGTGCGTTCGGCGACGGCGATGGCGTTGTTGAGCGGGTCGGCGTCGTCTTGCGGCGTCGGGTCGGCCAGCACCTCGGCGCCGAGCCGGGCGGCCGCAGCCGCGGCAGCGTCGTCGGGCGTGATGACGGTGATCGAGCGCAATGCGCGCACGCGAGCCGCCGCGGTCACTGTGTCGACCAGCATGGCCAGTACCACATTTTCCCGTGTCCGCGCCGAGAACACCGGGGCCAGCCGGGTCTTGGCGGCCGCCAACCGCTTGACGGCGATGATCAAGCCGACATCACCGTTACCGTCGGCCTGTGTGCCGCTCATAGAGGTCATCCTGCCAGCGCCGGTTTCCGGGTGAACGGCGAGCGTCGGGCTGAACATGGCGGCGGCCAGCTGCCGGGTCTACTGTGTAGCGGCTACAGCTGCCATAACGGACAACAAGGGGGTGTGGGCGGATGGCCGGCACGGGAACCGTTGCGGTGATGGGGGCCGGCGCGTGGGGCACCGCGCTGGCCAAGGTGCTGGCCGACGCCGGTGGTGAGGTCATCCTGTGGGCTCGACGAGCCGACGTCGCCGAGCAGATCAACAGCACCCGGTACAACCCTGACTATCTGCCCGGCACGTCGCTGCCGCCCGGCATCCGCGCCACCCCCGACGCCGAGGAGGCACTCAGCGGCGCAGCCACGGTCCTGCTGGGCGTTCCGGCGCAGACGCTGCGCGACAACCTGGAGCGGTGGGCCGGCTTGTTGCCCGTGGACGCGACCCTGGTCAGTCTGGCCAAGGGCATCGAACTCGGCACCCTGATGCGGATGAGCCAGGTGATCACCTCGGTGACCGGAGTAGACCCGGCACACGTCGCGGTGATCTCCGGGCCCAACCTGGCCAGCGAGATCGCCGAGTGTCAGCCGGCGGCCACCGTCGTCGCGTGCAGCGACTCCGGCCGGGCGGTCGCTCTGCAGCGTGCGCTGAACAGTGGCTACTTTCGTCCGTACACCAACAGCGATGTCATCGGCACCGAGATCGGTGGCGCCTGCAAGAACGTCATCGCGCTGGCGTGCGGGATGGCCGTCGGCGTCGGGTTGGGCGAAAACACCGCGGCGGCCATCATCACCCGCGGGCTGGCCGAAATCATGCGGCTCGGCATCGCGCTGGGCGCCAAAGGCGCGACACTGGCCGGGCTGGCCGGGGTGGGGGACCTGGTGGCCACCTGCACCTCACCGCATTCCCGCAATCGGTCCTTCGGCGAGCGACTGGGCCGGGGCGAGACCATGGAATCGGCGTTGCAGCACCGCGACGGCCATGTCGTCGAGGGGGTCACCTCGTGTGAGGCGGTGCTGGCGCTTGCGTCCAGCTACGACGTCGAGATGCCGCTGACCGACGCCGTGCACCAGGTGTGCCATAAGGGACTGTCGGTGAACGAGGCGATAGCGCTGTTGTTGGGGCGCAGCACCAAACCCGAGTAAGCAGGCTGCCACATGTCGTCGAGCCGGTAATTACGCAGGCCATTACTCGAACTTCCGCTGCGGACTTACAGGCTCGGCGTATCGTCATCGAGCACGCGGAGGGCGGGAGCCGGCAGTCCTAGCGTCGCACCCGGTAGCCTCTGAAGGTTGTGAGTGCCAGCGACCGGCGTGCCCGGGTTGCCGTCGTGTTCGGCGGCCGCAGCAACGAGCACGCCATCTCCTGCGTGTCGGCGGGCAGCATCCTGCGCAACCTCGACCCGCAGCGGTTCGAGGTGATCGCGATCGGTATCACGCCGCAAGGCTCGTGGGTGCTCACCGACGGCAACCCCGACGCCCTGGCCATCACCAACCGGCAACTGCCCGCGGTCAACTCCCAATCGGGCACATTGCTGGCGTTGCCGGCCGACCCGCAGTGGGGCGGCCGACTGGTGTCATTGCCCCCGGGCGCCGGTGAGGTGTTGGCCTCCGTCGACGTGGTGTTCCCGGTGCTGCACGGTCCCTACGGGGAGGATGGCACCATCCAGGGACTGCTCGAGCTTGCCGGCGTGCCCTACGTCGGGGCCGGGGTGCTGGCCAGTGCAGCCGGCATGGACAAGGAATTCACCAAGAAGCTGCTGGCCGCTGACGGGCTTCCGGTCGGGCCGCACGCGGTGCTGCGTCCGTCGCGGCCGGCATTGAGTCTCGACGAATGCGAGCGGCTGGGGCTGCCGGCGTACGTCAAACCCGCGCGCGGCGGCTCATCGATCGGGGTCAGCCGGGTGTCGAGCTGGGATGAGCTGCCCGCCGCGGTCGCCGAGGCGCGCCGTCACGATCCGAAGGTGATCGTCGAGGCCGCCGTCAACGGCCGTGAGCTGGAATGCGGTGTGCTCGAGTTCCCGGACGGCACGGTGCGGGCCAGCACTCTGGGGGAGATCCGGGTGGCCGGGGTGCGCGGACGCGAGGACGCCTTTTATGACTTCGCGACCAAGTATCTCGACGACGCCGCCGAGCTGGATGTGCCCGCCAAGGTCGACGACGACGTCGCCGATGCGGTGCGCGACCTGGCGATCCGAGCGTTTCACGCCATCGACTGCCAGGGCCTGGCCCGGGTGGACTTCTTCCTCACCGAGGAGGGCCCGGTGATCAACGAGATCAACACCATGCCGGGTTTCACCACAATCTCGATGTACCCCCGGATGTGGGCGGCCAGCGGCGTCGACTATCCCACGCTGCTGGCAACCATGGTGGAGACGGCGCTGGCCCGGGGAGTGGGCCTGCGTTAACCGGTTGCCGCCGGGTCGATCGGCACCGCCGCGATGGTGCGGTCGATGACCTCGGACAGCTCCTGGATCGGGGTCGGCCCCGACCCTGCCGGCAGCGTCAGCGCGACGTATACCGGACGGTCGACGGTGTACCAGGTGGACCGGCCGTCGGATGAGGTGTCGTCGGTCGCCCGGAACCACTGCACCCGGTCGACGATCTGGATCGGCGCGCCCACGACGAAGTCGGCGGGGCGATCGAGGCCGCACCGCATGATGACCGGCTCGCGGGAGGGCCCGGAGCTCCAGGCGCTCGCGCCTTCCGGGGCCGGTTGCGCAATCGTCACTCGCTGATAGTCACCCAGGTGCTGAGGCAGCGCTGCCGTCAGCGCATGGCAGGCCGGACTGCCGGCGTGGGGGGCCGGCACGGCCGCAACGGTGACGGGTTGTTGGCGGGGGTGGCGAGTCGCCGCGATCACCAGGATCACCCCGACCGCCGCCACGGCCAGTACCACAGCCGCAATGATCAGGATGCGTGGCGGACCGTCTGCGTCGGCGCCGGGGTTGGGAAGGGCGTCGCCCGTCACCTCGCCGGCCACCTCCGACTCACCTTGACCGCCCGGCTGTCGCAGGGCCACCGACGTCCCGCCCGGATGTTCGGGTCGCCCGAGCTCATAGACTAACGCGGTCCACCCGGGCGGGCAGAGGACCCGGGTGAGACGTCCCGCAGGAGGTGGCGTGCGCGAGGACTTATCGGGGGAAGCGTCGGAGCAGTCTCCGACGCTGCAACAGCTCGGGGAGTTCGCCGTGATCGACCGGTTGGTGGCCGGTCGCCGTCAGCCTGCCGTCGTCGAGCTCGGGCCCGGCGACGACGCCGCCGTGGTCGCCGCCCGCGACGGCCGCGTCGTGATGTCGACCGACATGCTGGTGCAGGACCGGCATTTTCGGCTGGACTGGTCGACACCCCACGACGTAGGCCGCAAGGCGATAGCCCAGAACGCTGCCGACATCGCGGCCATGGGCGCGCGCTGCACCGCGTTCGTGGTGAGCTTCGGGGCGCCCACCGACACACCCGCGGCCCAGGTGAGCGCCCTGGTCGACGGGATGTGGGACGAGGCGGACCGAATCGGAGCCGGCATCGTCGGAGGCGATCTGGTTCGCTGCCCGCAGTGGGTGGTGTCGGTGACGGTGCTGGGCGACCTCGAGGGACGCGCACCGGTGCGGCGCCGCGGCGCCACACCCGGCTCGGTCGTCGCGGTGGCCGGCGACTTGGGCCGCTCGGCCGCCGGATATCAATTGTGGCACAACGGGATTGACGGATTAGACGAGCTGCGGCGGCGTCATCTGGTGCCGCAGCCGCCGTATCGGCAGGGCGTGGCGGCCGCCGTCGCGGGGGCTCAGGCCATGATCGACATCTCCGACGGCCTGGTCGCCGATCTGCGCCATGTCGCGCAGGCGTCGGAGGTCGGTATCGACGTGTCGACCGCGGCCCTGGCTGCCGACCACGCCGCGTTGACCGCGGCCGCCGACGCCGTGAGCGCCGATCCGTGGCACTGGGTGCTCGGTGGCGGCGAAGACCACGCCCTGGCGGCGTGTTTCGCCGGCGCGGTGCCGGCCGGCTGGCGCGTCATCGGGCAGGTGGTCGACGGTCCGCCCCGGGTGCTGGTCGACGGCAACGACTGGGGCGGATATGCGGGTTGGCAGTCGTTCGATTGAGTTCGCCATTGAGTAGGGTGACGCGGTGACCGTCTACGCGATCGCCCAGTTGAGATTCACCGATCGGGCAGCATATGACCGGTACCAGACCAGGTTCATGGAAGTGTTTCGTCGTCATCCGGGAACGTTGCTGGCTGCCGACGATTCACCCCAGGTGATCGAGGGGCGGTGGGACCATCAGAAAGTGGTGCTGATGTCGTTTCCCGATGAGGCCGCATTCCATGGCTGGGCACAATCGCCTGAGTACCAAGAGATTTCGCAAGATCGTTGGGCGGGCGCCGATACGGTGGTGCTGCTGGCGCAAGGCCTGCAGTGAGCGCGCGTCCGCTGAGCGAACTCGTCGAGCAGGGCTGGGCCGCCGCATTGCACCCGGTGGCCGACCAGGTGGCCCGGATGGGGCAGTTTCTGCGCGCCGAGATCGCGGCCGGCCGCAAATACCTGCCGGCGGGGCCGAACGTATTGCGCGCCTTCACTTTTCCATTCGAACAGGTGCGGGTCCTGATCGTCGGGCAGGACCCCTATCCGACACCCGGACATGCGGTGGGACTGAGCTTTTCGGTGGCCCCCGAGGTGCGACCGCTACCGCGCAGCCTGGCCAATATCTTCGAGGAGTACGCAGCCGACCTGGGCTATCCGCAGCCCTCGTGCGGTGATCTGACGCCCTGGGCGCAGCGCGGCGTGATGTTGTTGAACCGAGTGCTGACCGTGCGCCCGAGTAATCCGGCCTCGCACCGGGGTAAGGGCTGGGAAGTGGTGACCGAGTGCGCGATTCAAGCGCTTGTCTCACGGTCGCAGCCGCTGGTGGCCATCCTGTGGGGACGCGACGCGTCGACGCTCAAACCGATGTTGGCCGCCGGCACATGTGTCGCCATCGAATCGCCGCATCCGTCTCCGTTGTCGGCGTCGCGGGGGTTCTTCGGCTCGCGGCCGTTCAGCCGTGCCAACGAGCTGCTTGCGGGGATGGGTGCCGACCCGATCGATTGGCGGCTGCCGTGACCGAGCTGCGGGCGCCGTGGTTGGGCCCTCTTTCTCTACGCTAAACACATCCCACATTGGTCAGGCCGACCAGGCTTGCATTCCAACAATTCGGCAACATCGGCAGCCGGGGGCCGCTCCCCGACTCGCTACTACCTAACGTGGCCAACCCGGCAGGGCGCGCGGCGTCTCCTGATGGCCCGCTGCCGGCAAACCCCAGAGCGCCCGCACCGTGATCCGAAGCCGCTACCGGCACCGGCGCCTGCGGGCAGCTGCCGGCCGTTGCGACCGACACCAACTGTGCTGGTGGCAACACTGCCGACGGCTCCACCGCGCCGACCGCTACCCCCGCCACAGGCGTGGCGACCATACCCGCCGCAGCGCTCGCGCTAGGGCCGGCGGCAGCAGCCGAAACCGGCAGTGCCGTCGCCGCGGCTAACGGACCCAGCAGAGTGGGGAGAAGCCCAAGGTTCAGCCCCATGATCCATTGACTGATCCATCCGATCACCTGATTGCCGACTTCATAGCCGAAGACAAAAGGAAGAAATACAGTAGCGAAGGTTTCTATTCCAGCAGTGAGCCATGCGAGTTCTAGGTAGCCAAGGGCTTCAGCCGCCAAATGGGTGTTGCCGATCAAGAGCAAGTATCCAATAAACAACAAGACAATTGGTGTGTAGAAAGCCATCATGAGCGTGAAAATTGCAAGGGACGGAACGGCGAGAATCTCCGTGCCAACGAGTTTGATCAGGTCCCACAAAATCTGCCATATCGGAAAGGGCTGGTAGCCGACGGCGTGCGTAGCGCCGGCTACGATCTCGCCGGCCACACCGGCGCCGGGTTTGATGATGATTGGCGCCGGTGGGGTGTGCGGCATCGACGCCAGCGCGGCTGCGGCGGCTGCGTCATAGACGCTCATCGTGGTTGCGGCCTGAATCCACATCCGCGCATAGTCGGCTTCGTTGAGTGCTATCGGGATGGTGTTGATGCCAAAGAAATTCGTTGCCAGCAACACCGCGTGGGTGGCGTGGTTGGCGGCCAGCTCCGGCAGCGTTGGCATCGCTGCGACCGCGCTGACATAGGCGGCTGCCACCGCCTGATGCGCTGCCGACACCGCGGCGCTATCGCTACTGGCCTGAACCAGCCACGCCACATACGGCCCGTAGGCCCCCGCACAGATCTCCGCGGTGGGGCCCTGCCACGCCCCGGTCCGCAGCGCGCCCAACACCGCGGTGAGTTCTTCAGCCACCGACGCATAGTCGACGCCCAACGACGCCCATTCCGCGGCGGCCGTCAGCAACGGGGCTGCTCCCGGGCCGGTGCTCAGCAAGGCCGAATGCACCTCCGGCGGCGAAGCCAGCCACAGCGGTGCACCCGCAACGGCGGCCAAAGTTTCATCCACGCACAGCGTCACCGCCGAACCTCTTCCCACAACATTTCTGGACCTCTACTTGCGACGGGCATTCAGTGGGCCGATCACGCACGGGCACACCATGTTTGACCACCGCTCGGCTACCGGTGGACAGGCCTGGTGTTGTCTCGTGTACCGCCTCCCGGCGTTACTGAGATGTGATCGGCGACACGCCAAAAAGATGTCGGTGACAAAGGTTGTTGTCAAATAGCTATCCACTATCAATCAATGGGCAGAAGCGATTGACAGTGGGTTCATTTGATGCCGCTGGCTTTCGGCGCTGGCGCGACGTCAGTCCTTTAGTGGCGCAATTTCTTTGACGATGGGGCCGTCATCCGGCACAGGCGCCGGGCTTAGAGCGCACGCCAGACTGACGCGCGGAGGGTCACCCGTTAGCGCGGGCTCTTACCTGAAGGCTTCGGCAGCGGCGCAATTCATCGAGGCGCAATCCATCGCGCCGATCGGGACGGGCCGAAATGCAGCGGCACGCGCGGCACCCGGTCAGCCGCGGCTGACCTTGCCCGCCTTGATGCAGGACGTGCAGGCGTTGATGCGCTTCTTGTTGCCCCCGGGACGGCTCACCGCCCGCACGGTCTGAACGTTGGGGTCCCACCGACGGCTGGTGCGGCGGTGGGAGTGTGACACCGACTTGCCGAAGCCGGGGCCTTTCCCGCAGATATCGCACACAGCGGCCATTGTTCAAACTCCTCAAGTCGGTTGCTGGGGGTCCGGCGACCCGGGCGGAACGGCCCGGCTGGCCCAGGCCGTCCCAGGATAGCCGGGGTCGTCGGCGAGCACCAAAACGCCATCCGCCGCGACCAGTACTGTCACCCCCGCTGGCTAGGCTCAATGCAGCTTTGTCGTCCCGGCTCGATGGCCTGTCCAGAACAGCAGCCGACGCACACTGTCCACAGTGTCGCCGGGCTACGCTGGCGCCCACCGGGAGCTGGCGCAGAGGAGGTGGGGTCACGGTGGACACGCCAGGTCGCCCGCTGGACGCGTCGGCCCTGCGGGATTGGGCGCATACCGTCGTCAGCGACCTGATCACCCACATCGACGAAATCAACCGGCTGAACGTGTTCCCGGTCGCCGATTCCGACACCGGCGCGAACATGCTGTTCACCATGCGCGCGGCGCTCGCCGAGGCGGACGCGGTGGCCGGGGCCGACGACGGCCGCAATGCGGGTAACGTCGCCCGGCTCGCTGCCGCCCTGTCGTCCGGCGCGCTCAACGGGGCACGGGGGAACTCCGGGGTGATCGTGTCGCAGATTCTGCGCGGCATCGCCGACGTCACCGCGACCGCGGCAGCGGCCTCGGCCGGTGCCTTGTCGGCCGTCGACGCGGCCCAGCTGGCCGCCGCTTTGTGGCGCGGCGTCGAGCTGGTCGTCGCATCGATGGGCGGCGAGGAAGTCGCGGGAACCATAGTTTCGGTGCTGCGGGCCGCAGCCGCCGCGGTTGAGCAGTGCGCCGACGCCGGTGAGACCCTGGCGCAGGCCGTGACCGCCGCCGGTGATGCCGCCGTCGTCGCGCTGGAGAAGACGCCCGAGCAGCTCCACGTGCTCGCCGACGCGGGAGTGGTGGACGCCGGCGGCCGGGGCCTGGTGGTCATGCTGGACGCGTTGCGTGCGACGCTCACCGGGCACAAACCCGCCCGCTCGGTCTACGAGCCGGCGCCGCGAAAGCTGCTCGCCGAGACGCCCGCCGGACGGCCGGCACCACAGTTCGAGGTGATGTACCTGCTGACCGGCTGTGATGCGGCGGCGGCGGACATGCTGCGCGACCGGCTCGCGGAGCTGGGGGATTCGGTGGCGATCGCGGCCGCACCGTCGCAGAGCTATTCGGTGCACGTGCACACCGACGACGCGGGCGCCGCTGTCGAAGCGGGAATTGCAGCGGGGCAATTGAGCCGGATCGTGATCTCGGCGCTGAGCTCCGGTGCCAACGGGCTGCCGGCGGGCAGCTGGACCCGGGAACGGGCCGTCCTGGCCGTCGTCGATGGCGACGGCGCCGCCGAGCTGTTCGCCGGAGAAGGGGCCTGCGTGCTGCGACCCGGCCCGGATGGCTCGGCACCTGCGGCCGATATCAGCGCCCATCAGTTGGTGCGGGCGGTGGTGGACACCGGTGCCGCCCAGGTGATGGTGCTGCCCAACGGGTATGTCGCCGTCGAGGAGCTGGTGGCGGGTTGTACCGCAGCGCTGGGCTGGGGTGTCGACGTGGTGCCCGTCCCGACCGGGTCGATGGTTCAGGGGCTGGCTGCCCTGGCCGTGCACGACCCTGCAAGCCAGGCCGTCGACGACGGTTACACCATGGCCCGCGCCGCCGGTGCTGCCCGGCACGGCTCGGTGCGCACCGCCACCGAGCGGGCGTTGACCTGGGCCGGCACCTGTGAACCGGGCGACGGGCTGGGCATCGCCGGCGACGAGGTGCTGATCGTCGCCGGCGATATCGCCGCGGCGGCGATCGGTCTGCTCGATCTGCTGCTGGCATCCGGGGGCGATCTGGTGACGGTGTTGTTGGGCGCAAAGCTCGACGACGAGGAAGCCGGCGCGCTGCGTGAGCTGTTGGAAAAGCACATGCACGACCGTCATCCGGGCACCGAGCTGGTGACCTATCGCACCGGGCATCGAGGCGACGTGCTGCTGATCGGGGTCGAGTAGCCGTGGTGTCACTGAGCGACCGGCTGGTCTTCGTTCTGGGCGCTCCGTCGGCAAAGCCGCTCGACGACGAGTTCGGCATCAGGACGGTCGACGACCTGCTGCGCCACTACCCGCGTAGCTACGTCGAAGGCGGAACGAGGCGCGGCGCCGGCGACGAGCGGCCCGAAGCGGGTGAGCACATCACGATCGTCGACGTCATCACCGAAACGATGACGTTTCCCATGAAGAAAACGCCGAAGCGCCAATGCCTGCGCATCACCCTCGGCACCGGCCGCGCCAAGGTGACCGCCACGTTCTTCAACGCGGACTACATCAAGAAGGACCTCACCAAGAACACAAAGGTGATGCTGTCCGGGGAAGTCGGGTTCTTCAAGGGCGTCATGCAGCTCACCCACCCGGCGTTTCTGATCCTGGACTCGCCGGACGGAAAAAACCACGGCACCAGGTCACTGAAAAGCATCGCCGATGCCTCCAAGGCCATCAGCGGCGAACTGGCCATGGAAGAGTTCGAGCGTCGCTTCTTCCCGATCTATCCGGCCAGCACCAAAGTGCAGAGCTGGGACATTTTCAGGTGCGTCCGCCAGGTGCTCGAAGTCCTTGACCCGGTGGATGATCCGCTGCCCGCTGAGCTGCGCGCCGCGCTCGACCTGGTCTCGGAGGACGAGGCACTGCGGGCCATTCACCTCGCCGAGAACGAGTCCGAACGCCAACGCGCCCGCGCGCGCCTGACCTTCGACGAAGCCGTCGGGCTGCAGTGGGCGCTGGTCGCCCGCCGGCACGGTGAGCTGTCGGAATCAGGGCCGCCGGCGCCGCCGCGCGCTGACGGGTTGGCGGCCGAGTTGCTGGGCCGGCTGCCCTTCGAGCTGACGGCGGGCCAGCGCGAGGTGCTCGCCGTCCTCTCCGAGGAGATCGCGGCGACCCGCCCGATGAACCGCTTACTGCAGGGTGAGGTCGGTTCGGGCAAGACCATCGTGGCGGTGCTGGCGATGCTGCAGATGGTCGACGCGGGTTATCAGTGTGCACTGCTTGCGCCTACGGAAGTTCTTGCCGCACAACACTTACGGTCGATCCGCGATGTCCTGGGCCCGCTGGCAATGGCCGGCCAGCTGGGCGGGGCGGATACCGCCACCCGGGTGACGCTGCTGACCGGCTCGATGACCGCGGGGCAAAAAAAGCAAGTCCGGGCCGAGGTGGCCGGCGGCCAGGCCGGCATCATCGTCGGCACCCATGCGCTGCTGCAGGAAGCCGTGGAGTTTCACAACCTGGGCATGGTGGTGGTCGACGAACAACACCGGTTCGGTGTCGAGCAGCGAGATCAATTGCGCAGCAAGGCGCGTACCGGAATCACCCCGCATCTGCTGGTGATGACCGCCACGCCGATACCGCGCACGGTCGCGCTCACCGTCTACGGCGACCTGGAAACCTCCACGCTGCGCGAACTTCCGCGGGGGCGCCAGCCGATCACCACCAACGTCATCTTCGTCAAGGACAAGCCCGCCTGGCTGGGCCGGGCCTGGCAACGCATCATCGAGGAGGTCGCGGCCGGCCGCCAGGCTTATGTGGTGGCGCCCCGCATCGACGAGAGCGATGAGCCGGAGAAAGAGCCCGCCGGCTCGAGACCTTCGGAGACCGCCGAGGGCCTGTACGCGCGATTGCGTTCCGGCGAGCTGGCCAACCTGCGATTGGGACTCATGCACGGGCGGTTGCCGAGCGACGAGAAGGACACCGCGATGGCGGCCTTTCGGGCCGGCCGGATCGATGTGTTGGTGTGTACCACCGTCATCGAGGTAGGTGTGGACGTCCCCAACGCCACGGTGATGCTGGTGATGGACGCCGACCGGTTCGGTATCAGCCAGTTGCACCAGTTGCGTGGCCGCATCGGGCGTGGCGCGCATCCGAGCCTGTGTCTGCTGGCCAGCTGGATGCCGCCGTCCTCACCGGCCGGTGAGCGGCTGCGCGCGGTCGCCGAGACCATGGACGGGTTCGCCCTGGCCGACCTCGACCTCAAGGAGCGCAAGGAAGGAGACGTGCTGGGCCGCAACCAGTCCGGCAAGGCCATCACCCTGCGGCTGCTATCGCTGGCCGAGCACCGGGAGTACCTCGAGGCCGCCCGGGACTTCTGCGTCCGCGCGTACCAAGACCCCGACAAGCATCCCGGATTGCAGTCGCTGGCAGCGCGATTCACCGACACCGACCGCATCGAATACCTGGACAAATCATGAACCGCAAGACGCTGCTGGGCCTGGCGGCGGCGGCGCTGCTGGCCTTGGTGGTCGCGTACCAGACACTGGACTCATCGGCGGCCAGGCACGCGGAGCAGTTCGCCGCGCGCGCTGACGTGCCGACGGTCCAACCCGGTACCGATGTGCTCGCCGGGGTCGCCGTGCTGCCGCAGCGCACCCACCGTTACGACTATCGCAGGGCCGCGTTCGGCGACGCCTGGGACGACGACAACGACGCGCCTGGCGGGCACAACGGCTGCGACACCCGCGACGACATCCTCGACCGCGACCTGGTCGACAAGACCTATGTGCCGACCAAGCGGTGCCCGAATGCCGTGGCCACCGGCACCCTGCGCGACCCGTACACCAACACCACCATCGCCTTCCAGCGCGGCGCCAAGTTCGGCGAATCGGTGCAGATCGACCACATCGTTCCGCTGTCTTATGCGTGGGACATGGGCGCTTACGACTGGCCGGCTCCGGAGCGGCTGCGGTTCGCCAACGATCCGGCCAACTTGCTGGCGGTGCAGGGACAGGCCAATCAGGACAAAGGGGATTCTCCCCCGGCCCAGTGGATGCCGCCCAACTCCGCATTCGCCTGTCAGTACGCCATCCAGTTCATCGCGGTGCTGCGCGGCTACGCGCTGCCAGTAGACCAGGCGTCGGCCGGCGTCCTGCGCGACGCCGCGGCCACCTGCCCGACGGGTTAGCCGTGGCCGGCCGGATAACTCGGACCACAGCGACGAGCCGTCGTCAATTCACGGTCGGTAAGCGAGCCGGAGGTTACGTGCCGTTGTAGGTCAGCGGGTCTTCGCGAATGCGGGTGCCGTCGTTGAGCCCGTTGAGCGCATCCATGTGCTCGGCAGCCAATTCGAAATCGAACACGTCGAGGTCGCCGGCGATGTGCTCGGGCCGCGACGAGCGGAAGACGACCGCATTACCCAGTTGCAGATTCCAGCGCAGCAGCACCTGTGCGGGCGTCTTGCCGTATTCACCACCGATCGACGTCACGGTCGGGTTGTCCATCAGCCGGCCGAGAGCCAGCGGAGTGTAGGACTGGGTGACGACGTTGTGCTGCGCATTCGATTTGCGCAGCTCGGCCTGGTTGAGCAGCGGGTGCAACTCGATCTGGTTGACCGCGGGTGTGACGAACGTGAGGTCGATGATGTTCGACACATGTTCCTCGGTGAAGTTGGACACCCCGATCGAACGGGCATGGCCTTCGCCGCGCGACTGGATCATGCCGCCGAAGGCATCCACGTACTTACCCACCGCGGGGGCCGGCCAATGAATCAGGTACAGGTCGACGTAATCCAGTCCGAGTCGCTCCAAGCTGGCTTTACAAGCCTCCTGCGACATGCTGAAACCGTGATCGGCGGTGGCCAGCTTGGTGGTGACGAACAACTCCGCGCGTGGAATACCGGACGAGGCGATCGCACGGCCAACGGCTGCCTCGTTGCCGTACGCCGCGGCGGTGTCGATAAGCCGGCAGCCGACCTCTAACGCCGCCGACACCGCCCGTTCGGTTTCGTCCTCGGACAACTCCGCGACGCCGAGGCCGAGAACCGGCATCGTGTTCTCGTCGTTTAGAGCTATTGAGGGAATCATGGCGCCCGACTCGCCGGTCAATGCATCTCACCTGCCTGTGAAATTGAAGGTTCTCGGATCAGGGCCAAGCCGGGTTACGCCATCGGCGACGAGCTCGAGGCCATGGCGCCGCTGGGTCGAGGCGCTGAGCTCGAAGTCGAACACGTCGAAGTTGCTCGCTATCCGTATTGGGTCACCCACTTGGGGATCACGATATTACCGAGTTGAATCGGCAGGCGCAGGGTCGCCATCGCGCACGGCAAAGTGGCTCGCGCCCGGCGGGACCGCCGCCATGGTCATTCTCGCCGCCTGGCGGGGGAGAGAATAAACGCCTCCCCCGAAAGTGGGCGAAATCGCGAAAGCGGTTCCGGTGGAGCCCCGGTAAGTCCTTCCACCACTCGGAAGGCACGAGACAATGAAGCAGGAAGCACTCCAACAGCGGCGTAGCCGCTCGGGAATCCCCGGCATTCATGCCGGGGAGCACGTCAAATAGGAGAAACCCATGACCAGAAGTCTGCCCGGCACGCCGGACCTTCAATCCGAGGTGACCTGCGTACCGATGCGGTGGACGCGTCGCATCCAGAGCACCGTCACCGGTGCGGGCGTCAAAGTCATCCCGTGGATTCCGGGGCCGGCCAAGCGGCTTCTCACGCGCGGTCGTTCCGTCGTGATCGACGGCAACACCCTTGATCCCACGCTGCAGCTGATGCTGTCGGGCATGCGGGCCGTCGGCCTCGACGGCCTGGTGATCGACGACGACCCCGACGCCTCGCGTGCCAACATGCGTGAGGCGATGCTGGGATTCGGCGGTCCGCAGATTCACGTGGAGGTCGACGAACTCACGCTGCCCGGGCCGGCCGGGGACATCCCGGCACGGCACTATCGCGCGCCCGGCGGAGTCGCCGCACCGCTGCTGGTCTTCTATCACGGCGGCGGCTGGGTGATCGGCGACCTGGACACCCACGACGCGGTGTGCCGCTTGACGTGCCGCGATGCCGGGATCCACGTACTGTCGATCGACTACCGGCTGGCTCCGGAGCATCACGCACCGGCCGGGATCGACGACGCGTTTGCGGCCTTCACCTGGGCCTACGAGCACGCCGGCGAGCTCGGTGCCGTCCCCGGGCAGATTGCGGTGGGCGGCGACAGCGCGGGCGGCAACCTGGCGGCCGTCGTGTGTCAACTGGCCAAAGACAGCGGAGGCCCGGCTCCGGTGTTGCAGTGGCTGATCTATCCGCGCACCGACTTCACCGCGCAGACCCGCTCACTGGGCCTGTTCGCCCGTGGCTTCTTGCTGACCAAACGAGATATCGACTGGTTCCAAGCCAATTACCTGCGCGGCTCGGGGATCGACCCCACCGATCCGCGGGTGTCGCCGATGCGGGCCGAGTCGCTGTCAGGTCTGCCGCCGGCACTGATCGTGGTCGCCGGATTCGACCCGCTGCGCGATGAGGGCGAACAGTACGCGTCGGCGTTGCGGGCCGCCGGGACCGCGGTGGATCTGCGTTGCGAGGGTTCGCTGACGCACGGCTTCCTCAATCTGTTTCCGCTCGGCGGTGCCAGTGCCACCGCGACGAGCGAGCTGATTTCGGCGTTGCGTGCGCACCTGAGCCGGGTCTGAGCCCTATCCGGACGGCCGCCGGTACTCTAGAGGCGCCAGCAGCGCAGGCTATTCACCAAGTGAGGATCGCGAACCCGTGGCCGAAAAAAACAAACGCCCTCCGCGGATCGATCTGAAGTCGCCCGACGGCAAATTCGGCCGGCTGATGCAGATCGGTGGCACCGCGCTGGTTGTGCTCTTCGCCGTTGTGCTGGTGTTCTACATCGTCACCTCGCACGACAAGAAAGGCGGCGGTGCCACGGCCGCTGCGGTCCGGGTGACGTCCAGCAAGCTGGTCACCCAGCCCGGAACCAGCAACCCCAAGGCCGTGGTGTCGTTCTACGAGGATTTCCTGTGTCCGGCGTGCGGGAACTTCGAACGCGGATTCGGGCCGACCGTATCCAGGCTCATTGACATCGGCGCAATCGCGGCCGATTACACCATGGTGGATATCCTTTCCAGCCCGCGCAACGACAATTATTCGGCGCGCGCGGCGGCCGCGGCGTACTGCGTCGCCGATGAGTCCATCGATGCGTTCCGCCGGTTCCACACCGCGTTGTTCAGCAAAGACATCCAGCCGTCCGAAGTCGGCAAGACCTTTCCCGACAACGCAAAGCTGATCGAACTCGCCCGCGAAGCCGGTGTCGTCGGCAAGGTGCCCGACTGCATCAACAGCGGAAAGTACCTCTCCAAGGTCGACGGGCTGGCGGCGGCCGCGAACATCCACGCGACGCCGACCGTCAAGATCAACGGCACCGAATACGAATGGTCGACGCCGGAGGCGCTGGTGGCCAAGATCAAAGAGATCGTCGGCGACATTCCGGGCATGGACACGGCGGCAACCGCCCCGGCAGCTTGACCACGATGGTCTCAGCCGAACCCGCCGATCTGCCTCCGGACCCAGCGGGCGGGGTGCAGGTACCCGCGCCCAGTGCGTGGTGGGTGCTGATCGCCGGCGCGTTCGGCCTGCTCGCTTCGATGACGCTGACGGTGGAGAAGATCAGGGTCCTGCTCGACCGGGATTACGTGCCGTCGTGCAACCTCAACCCGATCATGTCGTGCGGCTCGGTGATGGGCACCCCGCAGGCAACCCTGCTGGGCCTGCCCAACCCGGTGGTCGGCATCGTGGGGTTCACCGTGGTGGTGGTCACCGGTGTGCTGGCGGTGACGAAAGTGCCTCTGCCGCGCTGGTATTGGACCGGGCTGACGGTGGGTGTCCTGGTCGGCACGGGGTTCGTGCACTGGCTGATCTTTCAGAGCCTTTACCGCATCGGGGCGTTGTGCCCGTACTGCATGCTGGTCTGGGTCGTCACCATCACCCTGTTGGTGGTGGTGGCGTCGATCGCGTTTCGTCCGGTGCTCGAACAGCGCGACAGCGCCGTCGTGCGGGTGCTCTTCCAATGGCGATGGTCGATCGCTACGCTGTGGTTCACCGCGGTGTTCCTGCAGATCATGGTCCGTTTCTGGAATTATTGGTCGACACTGATCTGAGAAGGGTCGAGCGTGATCGCCAAAGTGCTGGTGGCCAATCGCGGGGAGATTGCGATCCGGGCATTTCGCGCGGCCTACGAGCTCGGTATCGGCACGGTGGCCGTCTACGCCTACGAGGACCGCAATTCGCTGCATCGGTCCAAGGCGGACGAGTCCTACCAGATCGGCGAAATCGGGCATCCGGTGCGCGCCTCCCTTTCGGTCGACCAGATCGTGGAAACCGCCCGCCGCGCCGGCGCTGATGCGATCTACCCCGGTTACGGGTTCTTGTCGGAGAACCCCGAGTTGGCCAGGGCATGTGCGGCCGCGGGCATCACCTTCGTCGGCCCCGGCGCCGAAGTGCTTGAGCTGACTGGAAATAAGTCCAGGGCCGTCGCCGCCGCCCGGGAAGCGGGACTGCCGGTGCTGACGTCGTCGGCGCCGTCGGACTCGGTCGACGAGTTGGTGTCGGCCGCCGCGAGCTTGCGGTTTCCGTTGTTCGTCAAGGCGGTTGCCGGAGGTGGCGGCCGCGGTATGCGCCGGGTCGGCGATAGCGCCGCGCTGCCAGAGGCGATCGAAGTCGCCAGTCGCGAGGCCGAATCGGCGTTCGGGGACCCGACGGTCTATCTCGAACAGGCGGTGTTGCGTCCCCGCCACATCGAAGTGCAGATCCTGGCGGATACCCGCGGCAACGTGATCCACCTCTACGAGCGGGACTGCAGTGTGCAGCGTCGCCATCAGAAGGTCATCGAACTGGCGCCCGCCCCGAACCTGCCCGCCGAGTTGCGGACGAAAATCTGCGCAGATGCCGTCGCGTTCGCCCGCCACATCGGCTACAGCGGCGCCGGAACGGTCGAGTTTCTGCTGGACCAAAGCGGGGATTACGTCTTCATCGAGATGAATCCGCGGATTCAGGTGGAACACACCGTCACCGAGGAGATCACCGACGTGGACCTGGTCTCCAGCCAGCTGCGCATCGCCGCGGGGGAGACGCTCGACGACCTGGGTCTTGAGCAGCAGGCCATCCAGCCGCACGGCGCGGCCCTGCAGTGCCGGATCACCACCGAGGATCCAGCCAACGGATTTAGGCCGGACACCGGCCGGATCAGCGCGCTGCGCGCTCCCGGCGGCGCCGGTATCCGGCTGGACGGCAGCACCAACCTCGGCGCCGAGATCAGCGCCCACTTCGATTCCATGCTGGTCAAGCTCACCTGCCGGGGCCGTGACTTCCCGACCGCGGTGAACCGGGCGCGCCGGGCCATGGCGGAGTTCCGGATTCGCGGGGTGTCGACGAACATCGGTTTCCTGCAAGCGGTTCTGGATGATCCCGATTTCCAGGCCGGCCTCATCACGACGTCGTTCATCGACGAGCGGCCACAGCTGCTGACCGCGCGATCGTCGGCCGACCGGGGCACCAAGATTCTCAACTACCTGGCCGATGTCACCGTCAACAAACCGCATGGCACCCGGCCGTCGAAGGTGTACCCGCAGGACAAGCTGCCCGACGTCGACCTGGACACCCCGCCGCCGGCTGGCTCCAAGCAACGGCTGGCCGAATTGGGGCCCGAAGGTTTCGCGCGCTGGCTGCGGGAATCGGCGGCAGTCCGGTTGACCGACACGACATTTCGTGACGCGCATCAGTCGCTGCTGGCCACCAGGGTGCGCACCAGCGGGTTGATGATGGTGGCGCCCTATCTGGCCCGCAGCATGCCGCAGCTGCTGTCGGTGGAGTGCTGGGGCGGTGCGACTTACGATGTGGCCCTTCGCTTTCTGAAAGAAGACCCGTGGGAGCGGCTGGCCGCGCTGCGCCAGGCGATCCCGAACATCTGTCTGCAGATGCTGCTGCGGGGCCGCAATACCGTGGGCTACACCCCCTATCCGGAGGTGGTGACGTCGGCGTTCATCGACGAGGCCACCGCCACGGGCATCGACATCTTCCGGATCTTCGACGCGCTCAACAACCTCGAGTCGATGCGCCCGGCGATCGACGCCGTGCGCGAAACCGGTTCTGCGGTAGCCGAAGTCGCGATGTGCTACACCGGCGACCTGGCTGACCCCGGTGAGCGGCTGTACACGCTCGACTACTACCTGAGGCTGGCCGAGTCCGTCGTCGAGGCCGGCGCCCACGTGCTGGCCATCAAGGACATGGCGGGGCTGTTGCGGGCCCCCGCTTCCCGAAAGCTGGTCACCGCGTTGCGAAGTCGCTTCGACCTGCCGGTGCACGTGCATACCCACGACACTCCCGGCGGTCAGCTGGCCAGCTATGTCGCCGCCTGGCACGCCGGGGCCGACGCCGTCGACGGGGCCGCTGCGCCGCTGGCGGGCACCACCAGCCAACCCGCGCTGAGTTCGATCGTGGCCGCCGCCGCACACACCGACTACGACACCGGTTTGTCGCTTGCCGCGGTCTGCGCTCTGGAGCCCTTTTGGGAAGCGCTGCGAAAAGTGTATGCGCCCTTTGAATCCGGCCTTCCCGGGCCGACGGGGCGGGTCTACCGCCACGAGATCCCGGGCGGTCAGCTGTCGAATCTGCGCCAGCAGGCGATCGCCCTGGGTCTGGGGGACCGGTTCGAGGAGGTCGAGGAGGCGTACGCCGGCGCCGACCGAATTTTGGGCCGGCTGATCAAGGTCACCCCGTCGTCGAAGGTCGTCGGTGATCTGGCCCTTGCCCTGGTCGGTGCCGGGGTAAGCGCCGACGAATTCGCCTCCGATCCGGCACGATTCGATATCCCGGATTCAGTGTTGGGATTCCTGCGGGGTGAGTTGGGCGATCCGCCCGGTGGGTGGCCCGAGCCGTTGCGCAGCACGGCGCTGGCCGGCCGGGCGCCGGCCAAACCCGCCGGACAACTGACGGGCGACGACGAGGCGGCTCTGGCGGTGCCGGGACCCAAACGGCAGGCCGTGTTGAATCGGTTGCTTTTCCCCGGTCCCACAAGGGAATTCGAGGAACACCGGGAGACGTACGGGGACACCTCGCAGTTGTCGGCCAACCAGTTCTTCTATGGGTTGCGGCAGGGCGAAGAGCACCGGGTGAAGCTGGAACGCGGTGTGGAACTGTTGATCGGTCTGGAGGCGATCTCCGAGCCCGACGAACGCGGTATGCGAACGGTGATGTGCATTATCAACGGCCAATTGCGGCCGGTGCTGGTGCGCGACCGCAGCATTGCCAGCGCGGTCCCGGCCGCCGAGAAGGCCGACCGCGGAAATCCGACCCATATCGCCGCGCCGTTCGCCGGGGTTGTCACCGTCGCCGTGTCCGCCGGCGACCAGGTCACGGCCGGCCAGACCGTCGCCACCATCGAGGCGATGAAGATGGAGGCCCCGATCACCGCCCCCAACGACGGCACCGTGCAGCGGGTGGCGGTCTCGGATACCGCTCAGGTCGAGGGCGGAGACCTGCTGGCGGTGGTGAGCTGACCCGGATCATCGGCGGAGTCGCCGGGGGACGGCGCCTCTCGGTACCCCCGAGGGGGATCAGGCCCACCACCGATCGGGTGCGCGAATCGCTGTTCAATATGCTGAGCGCCCGCCGGGAGCTGACCGGCCTGGCCGTGCTCGACCTTTATGCCGGTTCGGGCGCACTCGGGCTGGAGGCACTGTCGCGCGGGGCCGCGTCGGCACTGTTCGTAGAGGTCGACCAGCGCACCGCGGCCGTCATCGGGCGCAACATCGAGGCCCTGGGTTTGGCCGGTGCGACGGTGCGCCGCGGCACGGTGGCCACCGTTTTGGCAGCGGGCACGTCGGCTCCGAGGGACCTGGTGCTGGCGGACCCGCCCTATGACGTGGGCACCGCGGATATCGATGCCGTACTGGCCCTGTTGGGCGCCCACGGCTGGGTCCGGCAAGGCACCATCGCGGTGGTGGAGCGACCGGTCACGAGTGCGCCGTTGACCTGGCCGGTGGGCTGGACCGGGTGGCCCGAGCGGGTCTACGGCGACACCCGGCTGGAGTTGGCCGAGCGGCGCTGAACTGGCTGCTAGCGTCTGGTGTCATGGGCGCCGCTCAGCCGCATCACGTCGTTCTGCCTCGTCGCCGGCCGCGTCTCATGGGCGCCGCTTCTCGGCATCACGTCGTTCTGCCTCGTCGCCGGCCGCGTCTCATGGGCGCCGCTTCTCGGCATCACGTCGTTCTGCCTCGTCGCCGGCCGCGTCTCATGGGCGCCGCTTCTCGGCATCACGTCGTTCTGCCTCGTCGCCGGCGCGGGTCATGAGCGGCGCGGTATGCCCGGGGTCATTCGACCCGGTCACGTTGGGCCACATCGACGTTTTCGAACGCGCCGCGGCCCAGTTCGACGAGGTGGTGGTCGCGATCCTGACCAACCCCACCAAGAAGGGCATGTTCGACCTGGACGAGCGGATCGCGATGATCAACGAGTCGACCACGCACCTGCCCAACTTGCGGGTGGAGGCCGGACAGGGCCTGGTGGTCGACTTCGTCAGGTCCCGGGGGATGAACGCCATCGTGAAGGGTCTGCGCACCGGCACCGATTTCGAATACGAGTTGCAGATGGCGCAGATGAACAAGCACATCGCCGGCGTCGACACCTTTTTCGTCGCGACCGCGCCGCGGTATTCGTTCGTGTCGTCGTCGCTAGCCAAAGAGGTGGCGATGCTCGGCGGCGATGTGTCGGAGTTGCTGCCCGAGCCGGTGAACCGGCGACTGCGCGAAAAGCTCTCCGGCTGAACCCAAATGGGCCCGGCCCGGGGAGCGGACCGGGCCCGTCGGCGTGCGGGCTGGCGATAACTAGCTGGGGTCAAAGCATTCGTAGAACGTCTGCGTCGCGTAGTCGTAACAGGTGTAGGTGCCGTACGCCTGGTGGCTGGGCGCCGGGTCGGCGGCGCCGACACTGGCTCCCAGCGCGGCCAGGCCGATGGCCGAGGCCAGCAGGGACATTCCGGCAAGGGCGCGGAGACGGGTGGTCGACATTGATACCTCTCTTTGCGTTGTTGTCTTTGCTTGAATGCGATTTCGGGTGGCGGCCGTGGCCGTTGCAGAAAGACTGACGGCGGCCGCTTGGCGAAACCTTGGGGGATCCTTGGACGCGTCGCCGCACCCCGACGGCGCCCGGGTCCGCGGAGGCCGGTCACCGTGCGTACGGTTACCGCACGGACCAGCGGGTGGTCAGAAGACGATGGTCTGGTTGTGGTGCACGATGACCCGGTCCTGGCAGTGCCAGAGGACGGCGCGGGACAGCACCGCGCGCTCGACGTCGGCGCCGACCCGCACCAGGTCTTCGACGGTGTCATTGTGATCGACGCGAACGACGTCTTGTTCGATGATCGGGCCTTCGTCCAGGACCTCGGTCACGTAATGAGCCGTCGCGCCGATCAGCTTGACGCCGCGTTCCCGTGCGCGCTTGTAGGGGGCCGCGCCGGTGAAGGCGGGAAGGAACGAATGGTGAATGTTGATCAGCGGGCAGCCGATTGCGGCCAGGAATGCTGGGCTGAGTATCTGCATGTACCGGGCGAGTATCACCAAATCGACGTTGCCGCTGAGCAACTGAAGCTGCCGCTGCTCGGCTTCCGCGCGGGTGTCGCGGGTGGCGGGGATGTGCACGAACGGCACCCCGAACGGGCGAACATGGTCGGCCAGCTCAGGATGGTTGGCGATCACCATGACGACAGACATCTGCAGCTCGCCGCGACGGTTGCGCCACAACAGGTCTAACAAGCAGTGATCACTCGTGGAAGCCATGATGGCGACCCGTTTGGGTTTGGCGGCCTCGGTGAACCGGTAATCGATGTTGAACGTGCCGGCCACGGATTCGCCGAAGTCGCGTTGCAACTCGTCAATGGCCGCAGTCAGCCCGGGTAAATGGAAGATCGCGCGCTGCAAGAATGTTCCGCCCTCCGGCGCGGTGGAGTGCTGGTCCAAGGAGATGATGTTCGCGCCGGCTCGGGCCAAGAACCCGCTCACCGCGGCGATGATTCCGGGGCGGTCGTGGCAACGCAGCAACAGCCGGCCGATATCGGCCGGCTGTGGCGGACCGCCAGGCGGCGGCGGATAGGTATCAGACATTGCCGCAGGCCAGGATACGCCGCCCGCAGCGTTAGTGGCAGTGATGGCTGTGGTCGTGCTGATGGCTTTGCGAGTCGGGGGAGCCGCCCATCATACGCAGCATCGGGATCCCGCCGGTGGCGGCGAACCGGATCACCAGGATCGCTGCGATGACGAGGAAGACGATGTTGAGCCAGGTGGTGTAGTTCCACGAAATGCCGGCGTGCATGACCACAGCGCTGCGCTGACTCGGAATGAGATTGGCTGTGCCGAAAAGTAATTCGACAAGGTATCCGGCGACGACCATCGAGGCGTAGAAGGTGCCGAGCAGCGTGAGCATCATCTTCGTCCCGTAGTACTTCCGATAGATGTTCAAGATCGGCAAGATCAACAGGTCGGCGAAAATGAACGCGACGACGCCGCCAAAGCTGATGCCACCGTTCCAGAGCACCGCTGCAAGTGGCACATTGCCAATCGAGCAGACGAATGAAACGATTGCGACGAAGGGGCCGACGATCGGTCCCCACAGCGCCGACCAGACCGGATGGTCAGTCAAAAAGAAGTGCTGCCAAAAGGTTTCGGGAACCCACGCCGCGATGGCTCCGGCGATCAGCAAGCCCACGATCAGGTCCCGCAGGATCGCCGCCCACTCCATGACGAACACGTGCGACACCGAGGTAAGGGCCCGCCCGGAAAACAGCCGCCGCCAAAACGAGCCTTCTCCGCCGACCGTCATATCCATCGCGGCGTGACCTTCCATGGAGCCGGCGAGTCCGCGGTCGGCCTGCTCGCGGGCGGCATCGATCAGCCGGGAGCGCACGAACAGCCGGAACAACAGGGCCAGCACGATGATCATCAGCGGGCCGCCGACGAACTCCGCGGCGGTGAACTGCCAGCCCATCAACAACGCCAGGATGATGCCCAACTCCACGACCAGATTGGTGGAACCGATCTCGAATGCCATGGCGGCGGTGAAGTTTGCGCCTTTCCGAAACAGCGACCGCGCCAGCGCCACTGCCGCATACGAGCACGACGACGACGCGGCCCCCAGCCCGGCCGCTACCGCCAATGTTCGGGGCTTGTCGTCGCCCATCAGGGCCACAATCGTCTCGCGGCGCACCACGGCCTGCACCATCGCAGACAAACCGAAGCCAAGGATCAGCGCCCACAGAATTTCCCACGTCATAGATCCCGCCAGCGCCAATGCATGGTCCACCGCTGCTACCACCTGGTCCACCACCCGGTCCTCCGCTTCGATTGCATGTTCGGGCGATCATATGGGCGGGTACGCCCACCTGAGGACCATATACCCCCATGGGGTATATGTCAAGGGTTCCGTCCGGTGGCTGGGGACCGCGGCTCCCGACATCGCATCGCCGCTCTTAAAACGTTGGCGTGCAACGAGATAGGCTCTGTCGACACGCCCAGCGCGATGGCTTTTCGCCGGCAGCATCGGGATCCGGGTTGCCGCGCCTGGCCGGGGTACCGCCGTCGTCGCCGGCGACGGGCAGCCGGGAATTTTTCGGATTTCGCAACGCCATCACCGAGATCGCGGGTCGGCCCCGCCGGCCCGAACGCTGACCGACCCGCCCGGGCCCACGTTGTGTGGATTTGTTCGGATTTCCCCGAGCGCGGAGTCGTCGTGCGTGTACGCTACGGCGTCGGGGTGCGGCGTAACGTGTAACGGTCGCCAGCGACGTGAGAAGGAACGCGGGCATGAGCATCGCATCGAACGCACCCGATCCTGCCGCTCGCAGGGTGCGAATCCTGTTCATCGCCGAGGCGGTGACGCTGGCCCACGTCGTGCGGCCGTTCGTGCTGGCGCGGTCGCTGGACCCGAGCCGTTACGAGGTCCACTTCGCCTGCGACCCGCGGTACAACACGCTGCTGGGGCCGATGCCTTTTCCGTACCACCCGATCCACACCATCCCCAGCGAGCGGTTCCTCGGCAACTTGACCCAGGGCCGTTTCTACGCCGCTCGGACGTTGCGCCGCTACGTCGAGGAGGACCGCAAGGTGCTGGCCGAGATCGCGCCGGACCTGGTCGTCGGCGACCTTCGCGTTTCGCTCTCGGCCAGCGCCCGGTTGGCTGGCATCCCCTATATCGCCATCGCGAACGCCTATTGGAGTCCCTACGCTCGTCGCCGGTTTCCGCTTCCGGACACGCTGTGGACGCGCCTGCTCGGCGTCAGGCTGGTCAGGATCCTGTACCGCCTGGAACGTCCGTTGCTGTTCGCTCTTCAGTGCCTGCCGCTCAACTGGGTCCGGCGCCGGCATGGGTTGCCGACTCTGGGGTGGAACCTGTGCCGCATTTTCACCGATGGGGACTACACGCTGTATGCCGACGTGCCCGAGTTGGTGCCGACCTATGATCTGCCGGCCAACCATCGGTATCTGGGTCCGGTTTTGTGGTCGCCCGCGGTGCGGCCGCCGCCCTGGTGGGATTCGCTGCCGCCCGGCAGGCCGATCGTCTATGCGACCCTGGGCACTTCGGGCGGCACGAACCTGTTGCAGGTGGTGCTGGACGCGCTGGCTGATATGCCGGTGACGGTGATCGCGGCCACGGCCGATCGCAGCGACTTGAGCAACGTGCCGGCCAACGCGTTTGTCGCCGATTACCTGCCGGGCGAGGCGGCCGCGGCCCGTTCGGCGGTGGTGGTCTGCAATGGTGGCAGCCTGACGACGCAGCAGGCCTTGCTGGCCGGGGCGCCGGTGGTCGGGATCGCCAGCAACCTCGACCAGCACCTGAACATGGAGGCCCTCGAGCGCGCCGGCGCCGGGATGCTGCTGAGAACCGAACGGCTCAGCCGCCGGCGGGTGGCCGACGCCGTGCAGCAGGCCCTCGGTGACCCCGGCTATCGGCAGGCCGCCCTGCAGCTCGCCGACGCCTTGGGCCGCGACTTCGACGGGTTCGCCCAGCACGTCCACACCGCCTTGCACCTCAGGCCCGACAGCGTGACGTCACCGACCGGCTGGCAGCGAAATCTGCGGACCGGCTAGCGCCACCGACCACCCCGGGCCGCCGGCTGTCCGCGGTTTGCCCGGATTTTCGGGGGCACGCGTCGGGCGTGTACTCTACGGCCGCGGCCCCGGGGTAACGATCAACGGTCGCCAACAGCGTGAGAACGGACGCGAACATGAGTGGCGTCGGGTCGTTGAGCGGTGTCTGGAGGGCGCGATGAGGATGGTGCACCGGTGAGCACCGAACCGAACGATTCGGATCCTGACGCCCGCAGGCTGCGGATCCTGTTCATCGGGGAAGCCGCGACCCTGTCCCACGTCGTGCGGCCGTACATGCTGGCGCGGTCGCTGGACCCGAGCCGTTACGAGGTCCACTTCGCCTGCGACCCACGATTCAACAAGCTGCTGGGCCCGCTCCCGTTTCAGCACCACCCGATCTACACCATCCCCAGCGAGCGGGTGCTGGCCAAGATCGCTCAGGGCCGACTCTTCTATAACACGCGCACGTTGCGCCGCTACGTCGAGGAGGACCGCAAGGTGCTGGCCGAGATCGCGCCGGACCTGGTCGTCGGCGACAACCGGCTGTCGCTCTCGGCCAGCGCCCGGTTGGCTGGCATCCCCTATATCGCCATCGCGAACGCCTATTGGAGTCCCTACGCTCGTCGCCGGTTTCCGCTTCCGGACACGCTGTGGACGCGCCTGCTCGGCGTCAGGCTGGTCACATTCCTGTTCTGGTTGTATCGCCCGCTGATCTTCGCCCTCTACTGTCTGCCGCTCAACTGGGTCCGGCGCCGGCATGGGTTGCCGACTCTGGGGTGGAACCTGTGCCGCATTTTCACCGATGGGGACTACACGCTGTATGCCGACGTGCCCGAGTTGGTGCCGACCTATGATCTGCCGGCCAACCATCGGTATCTGGGTCCGGTTTTGTGGTCGCCCGCGGTGCGGCCGCCGCCCTGGTGGGATTCGCTGCCGCCCGGCAGGCCGATCGGCTATGCGACCCTGGGCACTTCGGGCGGCACGAACCTGTTGCAGGTGGTGCTGGACGCGCTGGCTGATATGCCGGTGACGGTGATCGCGGCCACGGCCGATCGCAGCGACTTGAGCAACGTGCCGGCCAACGCGTTTGTCGCCGATTACCTGCCGGGCGAGGCGGCCGCGGCCCGTTCGGCGGTGGTGGTCTGCAATGGTGGCAGCCTGACGACGCAGCAGGCCTTGCTGGCCGGGGTGCCGGTGGTCGGGATCGCCAGCAACCTCGACCAGCACCTGAACATGGAGGCCCTCGAGCGCGCCGGCGCCGGGATGCTGCTGAGAACCGAACGGCTCAGCCGCCGGCGGGTGGCCGACGCCGTGCAGCAGGCCCTCGGTGACCCCGGCTATCGGCAGGCCGCCCTGCAGCTCGCCGACGCCTTGGGCCGCGACTTCGACGGTTTCGCCCAGCACGTCCACACCGCCTTGCACCTCAGGCCCGAGAACGCGGCCCGAGGCGTCGCGACCGAAGGGCGGTAGGGGCAACTGTGTTCTGCCCCAACAACCGTAGGGCGCAGCGAGGTGACAGACGACCCGTCCCTGCGATCGATTGCCGGGCCGAAGCCGCCCGGCACGGTCAGAACTTGTCTGCCGCGGTCAATGGAACTAGGGTCGGGAACCTGATTCGCGCGGCCGAATATGTCCTGTACCTTGAAGCGGGCACGACGACGGTCTTGCGAACGCACGCCGCATCAAGCTGACGGCGACCCCCGCCGCAGCGGCCAAGGCATAACAAGGAGTGGAGACGGCCACGATGGGATGCCGGAAATGTGGTGACGAGCAGGCACCAACGGAAGCGGCAATCCGGTGAAGCGGGCGCTGATCACCGGGATCACCGGCCAGGACGGCTCCTACCTCGCCGAATTGTTGCTCAGCAAGGGTTATGAGGTCCACGGGCTGATCCGCCGGGCCTCGACGTTCAACACGGCGCGGATCGATCACCTCTATGTCGACCGGCACGACCCGCACGCGCGATTGTTCTTGCACTATGGCGATCTCACCGACGGCACCCGGTTGGTGACGCTGCTCAGCACCATCGACCCCGATGAGGTCTATAACCTTGCGGCCCAGTCGCACGTGCGCGTCAGCTTCGACGAACCGGTGCACACCGGCGACACCACCGGCATGGGATCCATCCGGCTGCTCGAAGCCATTCGGCTTTCCCGGGTGGAATGCCGCTTCTATCAAGCGTCCTCGTCGGAGATGTTCGGCGCGTCGCCGCCACCTCAGAGCGAGCAGACGCCGTTCTACCCACGATCGCCCTATGGCGCGGCAAAGGTGTACTCGTACTGGGTGACGCGCAATTACCGAGAGGCGTACGGACTGTTCGCGGTGAACGGCATCTTGTTCAACCACGAATCACCGCGGCGCGGCGAGACGTTCGTGACCCGAAAGATCAGCCGAGCCGTGGCGCGGATCAAGGCCGGTCTCGAGTCGCACGTCTACCTGGGCAACCTCGACGCAGTTCGCGACTGGGGGTATGCACCCGAATACGTCGACGGAATGTGGGCGATGCTGCAGACGTCCGAACCGGAAGACTTCGTGCTGGCGACCGGACGCGGCTACACGGTGCGCGAGTTCGCCCAGACCGCCTTCGACCATGCCGGGCTCGACTGGGAGAAGCATGTGCGATTCGACGAACGCTATCTACGTCCCACCGAGGTGGATTCGCTGATCGGCGACGCGACCAAGGCCGCCCAATCGCTGGGGTGGAAGGCGTCGATACACACCGCTGAACTGGCGCGGATCATGGTGGACGCGGACATCGCGGCGCTGGAGTGTGAGGGCAAGCCGTGGATCGACAAGCCGACGCTCACCGACCGGGCATGCGGACCAGAATGAACACCTTCACCGGCGTCCTTGACCGTGCCGCTCCGGTGTATATCGCCGGGCACCGCGGGCTGGCCGGGTCCGCGCTGTTACGCAAGTTTCAGGCCGAGGGGTTCACCAATCTTGTGCTGCGCTCCCACCGGGAACTCGACCTGACGGATCGGGCCGCGACATTCGACTTCATCATGGAGTCGCGGCCTCAGGTCATCATCGACGCCGCGGCCAAGGTCGGTGGCATCCTGGCCAACAGCACCTATCCCGCTGATTTCCTGTCCGAAAACCTGCAAATCCAGGTCAACCTGCTCGACGCCGCGGTGGCCGCGCGGGTGCCGCGGCTGCTGTTCCTCGGCTCCTCCTGCATCTATCCGAAGTTCGCCGAGCAGCCCATCAAGGAAAGCGCGCTGCTCACCGGGCCGCTGGAGCCGACGAACAACACCTACGCGATCGCCAAGATCGCGGGCCTCCTTCAGGTCCAGGCGGTCCGCAGCCAACACGGCCTGGCCTGGATCTCAGCGATGGCAACCAACCTGTATGGACCCGGTGACAACTTCTCGGCGTCCACGTCGCACCTGCTGCCGGCGCTTATCCGCCGGTACGAGGAGGCCAGAGCCGGCGGCGTGCCGAAGGTGACGAACTGGGGCACGGGAACTCCACGCCGCGAACTGTTGCACGTCGACGATCTGGCGAGCGCATGTTTGTACCTGCTGGAGCACTTCGACGGACCCAGTCCCGTCAACGTGGGTACCGGCGTCGACCACAGCGTGCGCGAGATCGCCCAGATGGTGGCCGGCGCGGTGGGTTACAACGGCGAAACCGAGTGGGATCCAACGAAACCGGACGGAACCCCCCGAAAACTGTTGGATGTGTCGGTGTTACGGGAGGCGGGTTGGCAATCCCGGATTACGCTGCGCGAGGGCATCGACTCCACGGTCGCGTGGTATCGGGCCAACGCCGGCGTGGCAAGAAAATGAATGTTGACTGGCTCGTAGTTGCGAGCCGGTGAGGTGGAGGGCCTGAAAACCTGCCTTCGCGCCCATTCTCCGGACGGTTCCCACTCAGCGGCCCGGCGTTGTGTCGTTGTCATCTTGAACGCTGACTTCTGACCCGGGACCACGACATTCCTGACGACGAGATAGGAAATAGGTGAATCTTCTCGGCAAGGTTGCTATGTGGGTGGAGCTGTTGAGCAGCGGTGAGGGCAAGCAACGCGTTCTCATCGGACGGGAGTTGGCTTGGCGGGTGCGAGAGCTGGAATCGATAAACACAATCGCCGAAGTGGAGTTCTCGGTATTCAGCCAGTTTGGCGATGATGGGATTATTCAATGGCTGATTCACCGCCTGCCGGGCATCAGTGAGACGTTCGTCGAGTTTGGCGTAGGGTGCTACCAGGAGGCCAACACCAGATTCCTACTGTTGAACGACAACTGGACTGGGCTGGTCATGGACAGCTCCAAACGCAACGTCGATGCCATCAAGCGCGATCGGATTTCAGTGCTCTATGACCTACAGAGCAAATGCGCACGCGTCACAGCCGAGAACGTCGACCAATTGATATCGGAGCATGGGTTCGAGGGCGACATCGGACTTCTGCACATCGATATCGATGGCAATGACTATTGGGTGTGGAGCGGCTTAACAGTCGTGAGGCCCGCAATCGTCATCGTCGAATACAACAGCGTATTCGGAGCGGAGCGCCCGATCACCATCCCATACGATCCGAACTTCACCAGAGGGCGCTACATGAATCAATATTTTGGCGCATCCCTGTTGGCTTTTTGCGACCTGGCCGAATCCAAGGGATACGACTTCGTCGGCAGCAACAGCGCGGGCAACAACGCATATTTCATCCGATCCGACCTCCCCCACGGCCTCGAACCGCTGACTGCCGCCGAAGGCTATGTGGTGTCGAAGTTCGTTGATTCCCGCGACGCCAAGGGTCGGCTGAACCACCTGCGCGGGGAGCAGCGGCTGGCCGCACTGCGCGGGGCGCCGGTGGTCAACACCCGGACGGGCGAAGAAGAGCGGCTCTGATGAACGCAGGTCACTCCGGCTTACGCAGCACAACCATGTCTTGGTAGGCGGTGGAAGCCGTTCGGCCGCACCAGCTTCCCCATAACACATCACCAACCTGTTCGAGGCCGGCGTTGCGGACGGCTTGATCCCAGTCTTCCTGCGGAAGTGCGATGGCGGCCTCCGGGACGAACGGGGTGATCACGATGAGATCCTGGTGTGGACGAAACGGCAGAGCCGACTTGCCCTGCGCAACCAACTCCCGCGATTCCTGATTCCACACATAGAGGGTGAGCAGCGCGCGCCCGCCGGGGGCAAGTACTCGTGCAGTCTCCGCGAGGTAGCGAGCAACCTGCGGGATGGGCATGTGGGTGAACAGCGACGACGCGAACGCCAGCTCGAAACTCGCGTCGGGGTAGGGGAAGGTGAACTTCTCGGCCTGCACCGTGCCCTTCGGGTTGTACATCTTGTTGTAGATGTCTGCGCGCTGGAAGCGGAAGTTGGGATGCGACGCGTAGTGCTCCGAACACCAGCGCACTTCGGCGGTATTGATGTCGAAGCCCTCGTAGCGCCCCTTGTCCGGGTCGAGAAAGGTGGTCAGCGGACGGGCCGCGCGACCCAATCCGCAACCCATGTCAAGCACGCGGTAGTGCGGTTCAAGCTGGCCGTAGTCGCGCAGCAGTCCTAAGAACTCGTCACCGGATTCGCGAAATGGGCCAGGTGCCGCGGGGTTTCGAGACCCGCCGCCCACCATGCGGCGAGGCGGGACCAGCGGGTCGCTACGGCCGTTGAGCTTGTCCAGCACATCGCTCGGGGCGTACCGCACAAAGAGGCCGGCCTTGATCAGGAGAGGCACTGGGACAAATTTGAGGAATGAGTCAACGACCCGGGACGCAACCACGTCGCACAACGTACACTGCGCACCGACGATGGCGCCATTCGAGCCGCCCGGATGCAGGTTCAGGCGGGCTTGCGCAGTGGAAGGCCGGCAGCCTGGTAGATGGCGTCGATGACCGTCATGTTTCCGACCGCGTCTTGTGGGTTCGTCTTCACCGGTTCGCCGCGCAGCACCGCTGCGGCGAACGCGTCGAGCTGGTAAGCGTAAGAGGCTCGGCGTGGAAAACGTTCCACTCGTTTGCCGTCGGCTGACCGGACCGTCAGGCGATGAAAAGTCTGCGGCAATACCGGATTGAGTACCCGCAGCTCCCCTTGCTCGCCGACCACCCGCGCGCTGATCTGTAACAGGTCGGTCGACCACATAGAGCAGCGGACCCGGCCGGTGTGTCCGTCAGCGAACCGCAGCTCGGCAGTCATGGCGCGGTCGATATGGGGATCGCGCAGTTTCGCCTGTGCGGAAACGACTTCGGGAGTGGATCCGCCGAAGGTGCGGACCATGTGGATGGCATAGCACCCGGTTTCCATGGTCGCGCCACCGGCCAGCGAGTAGTTGTAGCGGATGTCGGAGAACTTGGGCAACGGTAAGCACAGATTGGCTTCGACTCGGGTCAGCCTGCCCAACTCGCCCGAGGCGATGATCTGCTCAACGCGGCGCGCCAGCGGGTGATAGGGATAGTGGAGCGCCTCCATCACCACCCGGTCCGATTGCGCGGCCAGTTCGGCGATCTCGCGCGCTTCGGCGGCGTTGGCGGTGAACGGCTTTTCGCAGAGCACATGCTTGCCGGCGGCCAATGCGACCCGGGTCCAGCGGCCGTGCAAGCTGATCGGCAAGGGGTTGTATACGGCGTCGAGGTCCGGGTCGGCGATCAGCGCGTCGTAGTTGTCGTGGACCCGTTCGATGCCGTGCTTGGCGGCAAAGGCCCGGGCGCGCGATGCATCGCGTGCGGCCACCGCGGCCACCACCACCTCGTCGTTTTGCCCGGCGGGTTTGACAAGCGCCAAGGGCGCGATACGGGCTGCGCCGAGGATGCCGATCCGGACCTGTCGAGACACGGCCCAGACGCTACAGCCGGCTTGAGTCGGCGACAAGAAACGGTCTGACTATAGCCATATCTCGTGGCCTCGTTAGCTAGTGGTGGGCCGCATACCGGCGCCAAGCGGTCCCGCCGCTGATAAGGTCTAACTATTGCAAGATCAATTTAACGATTTGAAACCTGCCAAGCTGTGGTGGGATGGTTGACTCCGATGGGAGTTCAGGTCTCGCTAAAGCAGGAAGCCTTCTGGAAATTGACGGCAGCGGACTGGCCGGGCACCAGCGCACCCTTGACCATCGGAGGCTTGAACAGTAGCTTGAACGTCTTGCAGTCATTGCGAAAGATTCTCTGGAGGTCTGGGCTCTATGCGGTGCCGAATCTGTGATTCAAGTACTCGGCATGCGTTTACTCGCAAAGTCCTTCACAAATACGACTGCAAATATTACTTCTGCGACAACTGCGGTGTTTTGCAGACCGAAGATCCGCATTGGCTAGACGAGGCGTATGCGAGCCCGGTGACATCTGCCGATACCGGCCTGGTGTTTCGGAACAACTACCTGGCGCGGCTGACGTCGGCGGTGCTCCTCGTTCTATTTGATCGTCGTGGCCGGTTTCTCGATGCGGCCGGGGGTTATGGCATTTTCACCCGCTTGATGCGGGACGTCGGGTTCGACTATTACTGGACGGACAAGCACTGCCCTAATTTGACCGCACGGGGCTTCGAAGCCGAATCGGGTCCAGGAGGCCCTTACACGGCGGTCACTGCCTTCGAAGTGATGGAGCACCTCGCTGATCCGGTTGGTTTTGTCGCGGAGCTGCTTGAAAATACGGGTACCGATACCATTATTTTTACGACGGAGCTCTTTGCGGGTGGGCCTCCGGCGCCGGAGGCGTGGTGGTACTACACGTTCGCCACCGGGCAACACATTACCTTCTATCAAAAATCGACCCTGGAGCTCATCGGAAAGCGCTTCGGAATGCACTTTTACAGCTCCGGTATTCTGCACATCTGGACACGACAGAAGCTCAATCCTTTGGCGCTGCGAATACTTACCTCGCTCCCTGTCGCGGGTCTCCTTTACGTATTGCCACGGGTTGTGCTTGGGTCGCGGACGTGGGCAGATCATGAGCGCCTCGTCCGGGCGGATGCACGGTAGGCGTCAGGCCGGTTCGCGCAGCGGGAGGCCGGCGGCACGGTAGATCGCATCGATGACCGTCATGTTCTCGATCGCGTCTTCGGGGGTTGTCTTTACCGGTTCGCTGCGCAGCACCGCGCCGGCGAACGCGTCGAGTTGATACGCGTAGGAGGGGCGGCGCGGGAAACGCTCCGTTCGCCTGTCGTCGGCTGATCGGACCGAGAGCCGATGATAAGAGTGTGGCAATACCGGATTGAGCACGTGCAGTTCGCCTTGATCGCCGAGCACGCGAGCGCTGATCTGGATGAGATTGGTCGACCACATCGAGCAGCGGACCCGGCCGGTGTGCCCGTCGGCAAACTGTAACTCGGCCGTCATGGCCCGGTCGATCTGGGAATCGCGCAGCTTGGCTTGTGCCGAAATAACTTCCGGCGTTGAACCGCCGAAGGTGCGCACCATGTGGACCGCATAGCACCCGGCATCCATCGTCGCGCCGCCGGCAAGTGAGTAGTTGTAGCGGATATCGGAGAACTTTGGCAGGGGGAAGCACAGGCTGGCTTCCACCCTTTGCAGCTTGCCAAGTTCGCCCGAGGCGATGATCTCCTCAACGCGCAGGGTCAGCGGGTGATAGCGATAGTGGAATGCCTCCATCACCACGCGACCGGAATTCGCGGCCAGTTCGGCGATCTCTCGCGCTTCGGCGGAGTTGGCGGTGAACGGCTTTTCGCACAGCACGTGCTTGCCGGCCTGCAGCGCGGCCCGGGTCCACCGACCATGCAGGCTGTTCGGCAGGGGGTTGTACACCGCGTCCAGGTCGGGATCGCTGATCAGCGCGTCGTAACTGTCGTGCACCCGGGCAATGTCGTGCTTGGCGGCAAAGGCCTGAGCACGCGATGCCTCGCGTGCGGCCACCGCAGCCACCACAACCTCGGCATTTCCCTTGGCGGGTTTGACAAGCGCCAAGGGTGCGATACGAGCGGCGCCCAGGATACCGATCCGGACCTGTCGAGACACGGACCGACGCTAGCACCTGGCGCGGGAAGGGCGCGGGAAGGGCGCGGGAACGGCTTGGTACGGCAGTCGCGGGGGAGAGCCCTATCGGTGAGGAGAGTGCGTGCCGGTAGCGGCGGTGACGTGGCTGTCCCTCACCGGGCGGAGGCGAACAGCCGGTCCAGGACGGCCTGACCCGCGCGGTCGTCGGCATGTACGACCGCGACGTCCCAGTAGTGATACTCACGGTCGGCAAACCGTCTGTCCAGCACCGTGGCCGCAGCCGGCACCTCCTCGATCGGCAGAGCCTGAATCGGCCTGCCGAAGTTGTCCCAAATGCCCACGTAGGAGTACCCGGCGGTCTGCAACTCCGCCCACACCACGGTCGGGTCCGGCACCCCGGCCATCCGGATCAGGTCCGGGAAATACTCGAAGAACAGCAACGGGCGGGTATCCGCGTAGGCCCGCGCTAGCGCCGGGACCAGAATCGTGTCGTAGCCTTCCGTGTCCGATTTGACCAGCCTGATCGGCGGCAGTTCGGGGTGACGGTTCGGCAACTCGGCCACGGTCAGCGCGGCGGCCGCGCCGCCGGTGCCGCCCTGGGCGAAGCGGGTGTCGCCGCCCTTTCGGACCGCGCCGAGACCGGAGGCCTTGGCAGCGTCGGTGAGCAGCAGGGCGAACTCGATCACGCAGCGGTCGTCCGAGCCGACGTTGCGCTCCAGGTATGGCAGGTACTCCGGGTCGCCTTCGATGCAGAGGATGCGGGCGTCGACTTTGGCGAGGAGCTGCCGGGCCGAGTCACCGATATTGGCTCCGACGTCGATGACGCCCAACGGCTTGTCGGTCTCGGCGAGGCCAACCGCCAGGTCGATCAGATTCTGACCGTAGGTGGGGAACAGGCGGGCGTAGTCCGGAAGCCGGTGATACCACGGCATCGCCAGCGAAACGCCTTGTACGTCGCGGATGACCTCACGCGTTCCGAACCAATGACGAACCGTACGGTAGGAGAGCTCCAGTACGAGTTGCCTCAACAAAAGGCGATAGCTCATCGCGTTGCGTCCACATCCATCCGCAGATGGTAACCGACCCTCGGAGGGCGTCTACCTTGGCCGCAGCACGCCCCGGGCCGCGCGGCTTTGCCGCAGCGCCGCCGTTTGCGTGCGGGTGCCGCCGGGAGTTGCGGCAGAGAATCCGGGGGCACCCACCCGCGACGCGGCGGGCAACGTGAAGCCGCGGGTGTCGCGGCCGGGTGGGTTGGCTCGTTCATCGCCGTGAGCGTGGCGTACCTTCTGATTGTCATTCTTCCGGGCTTGACGATGCCGCGGGAGATATCCAGGAGGTTCGATACTGTGCTGTGCCGGATGAGCGCTGTCTTCAGGGCAGTGGAGGCAGCGGTGGGCGCCGAGCGCTGATGAAAGTCGCATTCGATCACCAAATCTTCGCCATCCAGCGATACGGCGGTGTGTCGCGCTATTTTTTCGAGCTGGCAAGCCGCCTACCTGCCGACACGGTGTCGGAGGTGTCCGTCGTCGCGCCTTTTTACATGAACGCTTATCTGGCCGCTGAATCCGCCCGCGGCTTCACCCATGGCAAGTATGTGCCGTACACGTTCAAAGGTGCTCCGGTCCTCGTCGAACTCGCGAACCAGGTTGCGGCGCCGTTCGTGTGGTCGAAGTCTGACGCGGACATCCTGCACGAGACCTGGCACCCCTTCAAGCCCGTCGGTAAGGCGCGGCGCCGGGTGGTGACGATCTTCGACATGATCCACGAGTTGTTCAAGCCGCCCATGGCCAAACTCGCGATCGCCGCCAAACGCGCGTCTGTCAATCGCGCCGACCATGTGATCTGCGTCTCCGAAAGCGCGCGTAACGACCTCGTGCGTCTCTATGGCATCGACCCGGCCCGCGCCAGCGTTGTGCACCTTGCCTGTTCGCTGCCCGTGCAGGAAAACACCACGACAGTCGACAGCGGCGGGCGCAGGCCCACGATCCTGTATGTAGGGCGTCGCGGGGGATACAAGAACTTTGCCACCCTGCTGCGCGCCTACAGCAGTTCGCCGGTATTGCGGGATTTCGAGTTGATCGCCTTCGGCGGCCCCCCGTTCCTGCGCGACGAGCAGAAAGAAATCAGCAGGTTGGGAGTCGCTGACCGGGTGCGCTTCGAGTCCGGGTCTGACGAGGAGCTGGCGGCGCGCTACCGGACAGCCGCCGCCTTTGTCTATCCGTCGCAGTACGAGGGTTTCGGGATCCCCCCGCTCGAAGCGATGAGCCAGGGCTGCCCGGTCGTGTGCAGCAATGCGGGCGGAATTCCAGAGGTGGTCGCCGATGCCGGTGTCTTCTTCGATCCGGATAACCCCGAGGAGCTGCGTACGGTTCTGGAGCGCGTGGTGACCACCGAAAGCCTGCGCGCCGATCTGCGCGAGCGTGGCTACGCACGGCTCCCGGCGTTCTCCTGGGACAAGAACGCGGCGGAGACGGCCCGAATCTATCGCGAAATACTTTGAGCCACAGCCATATCCGATGTGGTGATGTCGTTCGCAGCGGTGTTTGGCCGAATCACCTTGGGCGGCAACAGGGTTGGCTCCCTGCTCGGCCCTGGCCGGACTCAATCACCGCGTGCCCGCCACTTCACCCACCAGCGCGCCGCAATGATGACCAGCCTGATGCCGAATCTGGTGGTGATCGGCAGCCGCTTGAGAAAAGCCCTGTCTACGAAGGTATTACTGAGTCCGCCCAACTCGTTGAAGCGTGCGACGACGACGTCCATGTGCCGGGTGACGAGTGCGGGGTTGGAGAAGCAGCGGATATTGAAGTCCCAGTCCGCCAACGACCGGTAGCGCAGGTTGTAGGGGCCGATGCTGCTGAAGAGCTCGCGGCGGTAAAAGATCGACTGATGACAGATGTTGCGCTTGAACAGCAGGCGATCGAGGTCGAAGGCGCCACCGTAGCGGAATTTGGTTGAGCGCATGAGCACGTCGCCATATACCAGATCGCTGCGCTCATGTTCGCCGATGAAGGCGGCCACCCGGGCCAGGGTGTCCGCCTCGTACAGCGCGTCGTCGGCGCCCAGAAACAGCAACCACGTCCCGGTAGCCAGGCTCACGCCGCGGTTCATCGCGTCGTAGACCCCGCGGTCGGTGCCGGAACGGACGACCAGTCGCGCGCCGAAGTTGGGGGCAAAGCTGTTCGCGATATCGAGGGTGGCATCCGTCGAGCCGCCGTCGACCAGTATCAGCTCGAAGTCCCGAAAGGTCTGGCAGGCGATGCTCTGGAGGCAAACTCCTAGCGCCGAGGCCACGTTCAAGGTGGGGATGATGAGGGAAAACATTGGTGCGGACATGGCGGCTTTCGTTGTTTCAGCAGCGGTCAAGCCGGCCTCGCGTAGCGGTTCCAGTCAATTGGCATCGCGGAAGAAGATACCGTCGGCCTGTAACATTCGACCATTACGCGCGTCGATGAAACAGGGCAGTAAACCGGTCAATGTGAAGCCCAATGAATACACGAGCTCGAATGCTTCCGGAATGAGCATGCCGCCCTCGTACAATGGCGCGAAGGAGAGTTCGAGTTGCAGCCCAACACAATGGTCATTGACCGTAGACTTGCCACCGTCGAGTACCTGTTTTTCAAATCCCTGCACGTCGACCTTGAGAAAAGCGGGGCCGTTCAGCCGGAGAAATTCGGGTGCCACGGAATCCAGTCGGTGAATCGGCGCCTCCTCGGTGCCGACATAGTTGGCCGGGGGAAATGCCTCCTGGTGACGCGTCAGCATCGGCAACACCGAACTGCTTTGACCGGCGTTTCCGGCGACATTGACCGAGACCGTCCCCTCGGCATCGCCTAGCGCACACCGCCGGCAATCCCAAAGCGTATCGGTTGCCGCTTTTCTTTCCAAAGCGGTAAATGGCCGGGATAGCGGTTCGAACGAGACGATGCGGCCCTTGTATCCCGCTCGGCGGAGGCCTTTGGCGTATTGCCCGGTGTTGGCTCCGACATCGAAAACGACATCGACCCGGCGCAATTCGAGTTGTTTCACAAACTGGTGCCGCAGGTCCCACTCGGAATAACGGCGCGGCACCTCGAAGGCGGCGCTGCGCACGATGAATCGAGCAAGGTCCGACAAATGCACCGTGTGACACTAACATGCCCGTCGGCCTGACCCGCCCGGCCGGAGCGGGGGCTGCGCGGCCGGTGGTCGGGTGCTTGTCGACGAACGGCGAAGGGCGATCACCCCGTTGATGGCGAACCGCTCCAGCGGCGAGGCGCGCTAGACTACACCGCGGCAACGCGAGGAGATTGAGAGCTTGCCCTCGAGTTGGCGGCACCGCGTCACGCGGCGTCGAGTCGCCCGCACGTCGTTCAATCATGGTGTGGTACTTGGGCTTGCGTGCGGCGGCCGCCGGAGGGGATGCGGTGGGCTCGGACCGGGTGCGGCTAAAGCGAAGGGACTTGTCGCCATGAGCAACGTGGTCGATCTACTCGACCAGACGTTCTTTGCCGCCGAGCGAGCGACCGGAACCTTCAACGTGCTGCAGTGTGTCTGGGTGTACGACCGCGAGGTCGACATCGACCGGCTGCGCCAGTTTCATCACCATCTGCAGCGGGGACGGTTGGCCCGCCGAATCGAATGCTCACCCCTGCCGTTCGGCCGTCATCGCTGGGTTTCGTCCAATGGTCCGACCGACCTCGAGATCGTCGCGGTGCCGCGGCCTCGCGAAGGATTCGACACCTGGGTCAACGAGCAGGCCAGCGCGCCTCTGGACGCCGAGCGGGGACCCGAATGGCGGCTCGCGGTGCACCCGTTCGTCGGCGGCGGCGCGGGCGTCAGCTTGGTCATCTCCCATTGCCTCACCGACGCCGTCGGGCTGTGCGAGGCGGTGGCGGACGCGGCCTGCGGCCGCGACCAGCAGATCAGCTGGCCGGCAGCAGGGTCACGCCGGCGCTGGGAAGCCATCCGCGAAGACTTCGGCCAGGCCGTGCGTGACATCCCCGGCATCGCCCGCACCGCCGCCGACGCAGCACGGATGGCCCGGAATCACCGCCGCCATCCGCCGACAGCGGCGCCGCGACGTACCCGACCCGTCGCAGGGCCCGCCGCAGCGGACCGAACGTTCAAATTTCCGGCAGCGACGATCTTGGTCGATGCCGAAGAATGGGACGCTCGCGCGCAATCGCTGGGCGGGACCAGCAACACCCTGCTAGCCGGATTGGCGGTGCGTCTCGCCCGGGGATTGGGACGGATCGCCGCGGACGGCTCGGTCATTGTGGCCATCCCCGTCAGCGAACGCACCGCCGGTGACACTCGCGCCAACGCGGTCACCAAGGTCGACATCACCGTCGACCCCGCTTCCGCGGCGACGGACTTGCGCCAAATCCGCGCCGCCACAAAGAAAGCGCTGATCCGCCGTCAGCAGTTCCCCAACGAGCAGTCGGTGCTGCTGCCCCTGGTACCGCTGTTGCCGCGGTGGCTGGTCCGGCGAACGGTCGGCGCGGCGGCCGGCAATGTCTCGTCCAACATCGGGGTGGTCAACCCGGCCGCCTGCCGTCCGGACGGAACGGACGCCGACCACTTCGCCGTAACGGGTTTCTGGGGAGTGAGCACATCGGTCATGGATCGCAGCGGCGGATATCTGGGATTGCTGTCGGGACGCACGCCCGCCGAGGTCTTCGTGTCGGTGCTTTCCTATCAGCCGGGCCGGTCGAACTCGAATGATGAGTTGCGCCAAGATCTTTCGAGCACGCTGTCGGAGTTCTCGCTCGTCGGTACGGTGGGCTGGGGATGCCCCGAGCCGGTCGGCGGGGCGCGGTAGCCATCCCACCCGGGTCGGCGTCAGTTCAGCCGGGTCGTCCCCATCGAAACCCCGGCACCCGGCAGACGTGCCGCCAGTGCATCGCCCATTGCCGCCGCCGGGGTAAGAACGCCCCGCAATTCGGAAAGCCTGTCGCGGTCGAGCGCCAGTGCCAGACCACTTTCCCCGAGCAACACCGCGGTCGACTGGTATGCGTCGACATCGTGCGCGAATGTCGCCAGGTAACGGGCGCCGGTCGTGGTGGTGGTGTACGTCTCGAATCGATAGTGGCCGCGCTCCCGGGACTTGCGGCTTGGACCGGTGCCCGGTTTCGGCGTGACGCGCTCCACCAACCGGCGGGGCAGTCGACTGAAGTACCGGTTGCCCAAACCGATGGCGCCCGCGACGGCGCCGGTGACGATGGCGGATGCGACCGGCGCTGCGAACGACCGTCCCAGACTCATGGTCTCCGAGTAGCGGAACCGCCGGCCGTAGACCCAGTCCTGTAATGCGTTGCTACGACGGACAATCCGGGTGTTGAATGGGCCCTGCACGAACCCGCCGGTCCAGAAGCCGGCAAGTTCGGGCGCCAGGTCGCGTCCGCGGCGGCGGGGAAAATCCGGCTGCGCACCCAGTTCGGGTTCGGCGCCGCGATCGGTGGTCAGCGTATACGGGTCGGTGACCAGCCGGTGGGCATCCGGGTCACGGGATGCGGTGCGCATCGCCTCGGAATACGTTGCAACCGAGCCGCCGGAGACCCAGCGTTGAGAGAACGAGCGGAGCACCAGGTTGGTGTCGCAGAGTTCACCCGTGCCGTCTTCGATCGCCCGGCGGTACAGCAGATAGACGCTCAAATCCGAAGGCACCGAATCGAATCCGCAGGCGAGCACGATCCGGGCGCCGGTGTCGGCGGCTTGCTTGTGGTAAAGGTCGATGCTGTTGCGGCAGAACATCAATTCACCGGTCAAGTCGGCATAGTCGGTTCCGGCCTTGGCGCAGGCCGCCACCAGCGGCAGGCCGTAGCGGGTGTAGGGGCCTACGGTGGTCAGCACCACCCGGGTCCGGGTGGCCATTGCCTCGAGAGTCGCCGGTTGTGACGCGTCGGCGACGATCAGTGGCCAGTCACGGGCGGCCGGGGCCAACGTTTCCCGCGCGGCGCGCAGCTTTTCGCTGGAGCGGCCGGCCAGCGCAATCCGTGCGCTCGACCCGGCGCGCGCTAGGTGTTCGGCGGTCAACATGCCCGAGAAGCCGGTGGCGCCATACACGACGATGTCGAACTCGCGTTCGGCCGGACTCATCCGGGTGACACTACCCGAGCATCGCTGCGCCCCTGGGGCGGGCGGTTGGCCGTCTCACTCCTTGACGAAGCAGTACATCCGGTAGGAAATGTCGCCGCTTTCCAGGTAGCGGGACAGCTGGGTGCCTTGCACCCCGATGTATTCCCGGCCCGCGAAACGAAGAAAGGCCGGTAGATGGCGTTCGACCAGCTCTCGTGACTTCTGGGAATTCCTTTCAATGCCGCGCAGGACCTCGGCGTTGATCTCCCGCTGCGACAGTTGCCGCAGCGGGGCGCCGGCCAGATCGGCCTCCCAGTCGGGAATCTCGTTGCCGGGGCGCAGGTCGGCGTAGGCGAAGTACCCTCCCGGACGCAGCACCCGCACCACCTCGGCGAGGAAGCGGCGGAAGTGCGGATAGCAGTGCGAGGCTTCGACATTGAGAACCACGTCGAAGGATTCGTCGTCGAAGGGCAGATTTTCGGCGTCGCCTCGCACGAAATCAAGACCCGGCAAGTGGTGTCGCTTCTGGCAAAGTCTGATACCGGCCGGGTTCAAGTCGAGCGCCGTGTAGGAGGCCGGCGCCAAGGTGCGTGTCAGGTAGGAGGCTCCGCCGCCGTGGCCGCAACTGACCTCCAGCACCCGTTTGCCCGTCAGGTCGGCCTGGGTCGCCGTGCGGTGGTACAGGTTGATGTGGGCTCGGTTGGGCTCGTCGGATTCCTCCAGGGGCAGGGCCATCGGCGGATCTTCCTCATAAGCCCAGTTGATGAACACGATTTCGTCGTTACCGAGCCCGCGCGTCATCAGCGGGTACCAGAACCGCCAAACTCGCTTGTAGAGCGCGGTGCTCCCGGCGCGGGCAAGCAGGCTGTGGGTGGGACTGAAGGGCATGGGCAAGCAGTATGGCAGACGCCGAAGACGAGCGAGTCCGTTGCGGGAACTGCGTCGACCGCGTTGAGCTCTGGACCGTTGCCCGCCGCCGGTCCGGCGTCGGCCGGCCCGCCGGAAGCGGCCTGCTGAGGTAGCCTCCCCGGCATGTCAGTGATCAACACCGCGGAATGCGGGCAGTGAGCGGGGGCGGATTTCGTTTCGGCTTTGTCGATTCGCTGGTGCACTCGCGGTTTCGGCCCGGTTGGCTGGCGCGGTCCAGTATGGTGGCGGCCACGCTGACCGGTGCCGATTCCTATTGGGTGGGTGACCATCTGAACGGGCTGGTGCCGCGCTCGATCGCGACACCCGAATATCTGGGAATCGCGGCGAAACTGGTGCCCAGCGTCGACGCGAACTACGAGCCGTGGACGATGCTGGGAAACCTCGCCTATGGCAGACCCAAGCGGTTGCGGCTCGGCATATGCGTGACCGACGCCGGTCGCCGCAACCCGGCGGTCACGGCCCAGGCCGCCGCGACCCTGCAACTGCTTACCCGGGGTAACGCCATGCTCGGCATCGGTGTCGGGGAACGTGAAGGCAACGAGCCCTACGGCGTGGAGTGGACCAGACCGGTGGCGCGCTTTGAAGAAGCGCTGGCCACAATACGTGCGTTGTGGAATGCGAACGGGGAGCTTGTCTCGCGCGAATCGGCGTACTTTCCGCTGCATAACGCCGCGTTCGAGCTGCCACCATACCGGGGAAAATGGCCGGAAATCTGGGTCGCCGCGCACGGTCCGCGGATGCTGCGGGCAACCGGACGCTACGCCGATGCCTGGGTTCCGATTGTGCTCGTGCGTCCCGGCGACTACAGCACGGCCCTCGAAGCCGTGCGCACCGCGGCATCCGACGCCGGTCGTGACCCGATGTCGATCATCCCCTCGGCGGTGCGCGGCGTAATCACCGGCCGAGATCGCGACGACGTCGAGGAGGCGCTGGACTCTGTCGTCGTGAAGATGACCGCGCTGGGGGTGCCCGGTACGGCCTGGGCCCGCCACGGTGTCGAGCATCCGATGGGAGCCGACTTCGCCGGGGTCCAGGATGTCATTCCCCAAACCATGGACGAGCAGACGGTCTTGTCATACACCGCGAAAGTCCCGCCCGCGCTCATGAAAGAGGTTGTCTTCAGCGGCACCCCCGAGGAAGTCGTCGACCAAGTAGCCCAATGGCGCGATCACGGCCTCGAGTACCTGCTGGTGATCAATGGCAGTCTGGTCAATCCCAGCCTGCGCAAGGCGGTCGCGGCGAGCCTGCCGCACGCCCAGGTGCTGCGCGGACTCAGGAAGCTGGGCGTCAGCTCGCCGAAGCGCCGCTGACCATCGGGTTAATTCTGCGCCGCGGGCACAGTGGCCAAGACCTGTTATTGTCGTGGGGCCTCATCGACGTGGCATTGCGCCTCCGGGCAATCTACGAGCCGTATATGCGCCGATTCCGATTCGAAGGACACGGCAGCAAAACGTCCGTAGTCTCTTCCGTCAAGAGCCGAAGGATGATCATGCAGACGAACTTGTCATTTCAGGCTGGGGGCGAGGTGGCAACGCAAACCGAACGGATCGCGGATCCGCAAGCGGTGCAACCGTCGAACGGGACCGCAACGCGATTCGCGATGAGCGAATCGTCGCTCACTGATCTGCTGCAGAAGGCAGCCAGCCAGTACCCCAACCGTGCCGCGTACAAGTTCATCGACTACGAGGTAGATCCGAAGGGATTCACCGAAACCCTCACCTGGTGGCAGGTCAATCGGCGCGCGACGATCGTCGCGGACGAGCTGAGGATCTGCGGGTCGAGCGGTGATCGGGTGGCGATATTGGCCCCCCAGGGACTCGAATACATCGTTGCCTTCCTGGGCACGCTGCAGGCCGGTCTGATCGCCGTTCCGCTGCCGGTACCGCAGTTCGGCATCCACGACGAACGAATTTCCGCGGCCCTGCGGGATTCCCTGCCGACGGTCATTCTGACGACGTCGTCGGCTGTCGACGAAGTCGTCAAGTATGTGCCGCATGCCCGCGCCCCGCAGGGCCGCGAACCCGTCGTCGTCGCGATCGACTCGCTGGACCTGGACTCGCCGCGGGAACTGACCCCCGCCGCGCCCGCACATCCGGGCACCGCCTACATCCAGTACACGTCGGGGTCGACCCGCTCGCCGGCCGGTGTTGTCCTGTCGCACAAGAACGTCATCAGCAATTGCGTACAGCTGATGTCCGATTACCTCGGGGACACGGAAAAGGTTCCGTCCACCGCGGTGTCGTGGCTGCCGTTCTATCACGACATGGGCTTGATGTTGGGCGTCATTCTCCCGATGATCAACCAGGACACCGCAGTGTTGCTGAGCCCGATGGCATTTCTGCAGCGGCCGGCCCGCTGGATGCAATTGCTGGGCCGACATCGTGGACAGATTTCCAGTGCACCGAATTTCGGCTTCGACTTGGCCGTGCGCCGAACATCCGATGAGGATATGGCCGGTCTCGATCTCGGGCACGTGCGGGCGATCGCGACCGGCGCCGAACGCGTAAACCCCGCCACGGTCCGGCGTTTCATCGACCGGTTCGCCAAGTTCAACCTCAGCCAGACCGCGATCCGACCCTCGTACGGACTCGCCGAGGCGACGGTGTACGTGGCGACCGCCGGACCGGGACGCCCGCCCAAGACTGTCTGTTTCGACTACCAGCATTTGGCGGCCGGCCGAGCGAAGCGCTGCGAGAGCGACGGCGATGAAGGCGCCAAGCTGGTCAGTTACGGTACGCCGCGGGCATCCACCGTGCGGATCGTCGATCCCGACACCAGGACCGAGACTCGCCAGGGAACCGTCGGCGAGATTTGGGTGCAGGGCGACAACGTCGCCATGGGCTATTGGCGAAACCCCGAACTCACCGAGCGGACCTTCGGGGCAAAGCTCGTCGATCCCTCGGCCGGCACGCCGGTCGGTCCGTGGCTGCGGACCGGAGACCTCGGCGTCATGTTCGAGGACGAAATGTTCATCACCGGCCGTATCAAGGATCTGTTGGTGGTGGATGGGTCCAACCACTATCCCGACGACATCGAGGCGACGATCCAGGAGATCACCGGTGGCCGGGTGGTGGCGATAGCGGTGCCCGACGACCGCACCGAGCAGCTGGTCACCATCATCGAGGTCACGACGTGGGGTCACCCCGACGACGCGGCAGCGGATAGGCTGCGCACGGTCAAACGTGACGTCACGTCCGCGATATCGCGTTTACACCGGGTACGTGTCGCGGATGTCGTTATGGTGGCTCCGGGCTCGATCCCCGTCACCACCAGCGGTAAGGTCCGACGTTCAACCTGCGTCGAGCGTTACCTGAACCAGGAATTCACCCGCGTGGACGGTGCCGCATGACGGCACACGTATGGGGGTTTGCGCGTTACCCGAGACATGGAATATGACCGACTGCACGCTATCTGATGAAGAGATCCGACACCTCGATCGCGATCTTCGGATACTCATCGCAACCAATGGCACCCTGACACGGATTCTTAACGTGGTGGCCAACGAAGAGATCGTCATGCAGATTGTCAATCAACATATTCGGCGGGCCGCACCAAAAATGGTCGAACTCGGCCGATCGGCGGAAAGCCGGGTTCTGCACCGCAATATTCTGCTCAAGGGCCGGAATTCAGGCAACGTGTTCGTGGCCGCGGAGTCGTTGGTCGCCATTGATCTGCTGCCCGCCGAAATAGTGGCGCGATTGACCAGAACGGATCACCCTATTGGCGAGGTTATGGCAGCCAGCTACATCGAGACATTCAAGGAGGCGGCCAAAGTCTGGGTCGGAGCCTCGCCCCGCTGGCTCGCTCTCGACGGATACCAGCATTCGCGCCGCAGAACCGTCGCGCGCCGCTACCGCATTTTGTCGGGCGGTCAGCCGATCATGCTTATCACCGAGTATTTCCTCCGCACCGTATTCCAAGATGTCCCGCATGAGGAAGCCGATTGCCGCCAGTTTTCGAACGTCATCACTGCGGCGCGCTAGGGCGGTCACCTACTAATGCGGAATGGCAACCTGGCAGGGTTCCTGGCTGAGCGGGCTTCGGAAGCGGGATGGTGCGACCGGCCCGCCTACCATGCGCCGGAGATCGTCACACACGGCCAAATCCATGACGGCGCCGCGCGGCTTGCGCAGGTGCTGCGACAACGCGGCCTCGGCGCCGGGGATCGCGTCCTGCTGTGCCTTCCGGATTCACCGGAGCTGGTGCAGCTCTTGCTGGCGTGCCTGGCTCGAGGCGTCATGGCGTTTCTGGCGAATCCGGAGTTGCATCGCGACGATCATGCGTTTCTGGAGCGCGACACCGAGCCGGCGCTGGTCGTCACCTCCGGCCCGTTGTGCGGCCGGTTTCGCCCGTCGGGTGTGGTCGATGCCGCCGAGCTGTTGTCGGCGGCGGCGCGGGCCCAGCCCGCGGAATACGAGCGGCTCGAGGGCGATGCCGACGCATATGCGACCTACACCTCCGGTACCACCGGGCCGCCGAAAGCGGCCATCCATCGGCACGCCGACCCGTTGACATTTGTTGACGCCATGTGTCACCAGGCGCTGCGGCTCACGGCCGACGACACGGGGCTGAGCACCGCACGCATGTATTTCGCCTATGGCCTGGGTAATTCGGTCTGGTTCCCCCTTGCGACCGGCGGTTCCGCGGTCATCAATCCATTGCCGGTGGGTGCGGAAATGGCCGCCACGCTGTGCGAGAGATTCGAGCCGTCCGTGCTCTATGGCGTGCCGAATTTCTTTGCCAGGGTTGTCGACACCTGTTCTTCGGAGTCTTTTCGGACGCTCCGGTGCCTGGTGTCAGCGGGCGAGGCCCTCGACAGGGGACTCGCCGAGCGGCTGGTCGAATTTTTCGGCGGTATCCCCATTCTTGACGGAATCGGATCCACGGAGGTGGGCCAGACCTTCGTCTCGAATACCGTCGACGAATGGCGTCCGGGAACTATGGGAAAGGCTCTTCCGCCCTACGAGATTCGTGTTCTGGGACCGGATGGCGCACCCGCAGAACCCGGGGTGGACGGAAATCTATGGGTCCGCGGACCATCGATCGCGACCGGCTACTGGAACTGTCCCGAACCGATCCTGGAGGATGACGGGTGGCTCGACACCCGCGACACGGTCTGGATCGACGCCGAGGGTTGGGTTTCGTACCGTTGCCGCGCGGATGACACGGAAATCGTCGGAGCCGTCAACGTCAATCCGCGGGAAGTCGAACGACTCGTGGTCGAGCACGACGCGGTGGCTGAGGTCGCCGTTGTCGGAGTGAAGGAGTCCACCGGCGCCTCGGCACTGCAGGCATTTCTGGTGCCGGCAGGCCACGCGGTCATCGACGAATCGGTGATGCGAGACATCCACCGGGGGTTGCTGACCAGACTGTCCGCATTCAAGGTCCCGCACAGACTCGCCGTCGTGGAACGGCTTCCCCGGACCGCCAACGGAAAGTTGTTGCGGAGCGCGCTTCGTGCCAAGAGCCCAGCGAAACCGATCTGGGAACTCTCGTCGGCCCAGCCCCGGCCTGACACCGACCCACGGCTCGACGACCACTCGGCTGCCGGGCGGACCGCCGGCGAGGTGACGCTGAAGGAACGGCTGAGCGCGTTGCAGCAGGAGCGTCACCGGTTGGTGGTGGAGGCGGTGTCTGCCGAGGCCGCCAAGATGCTGGGTGAGCCGGATCCGCAGTCGCTCAATCGGGATGTCGCGTTCTCCGAGCTAGGGTTTGACTCCCAGATGACGGTCGTACTTTGTCATCGGCTGGCCGCGGCTACCGGCCTGCGGCTCCCGGAAACGGTCGGGTGGGACTACGGCTCGATATCGGGATTGGCCCAATATTTGGAGGCCGAACTGTCCGGTGGGGGCCGGGCGGCCATGCCCCTGTCGGCGAATATCGACGCGAAGGGGCGAGTCGACGAGGAATTGACAAGAATCGATGAGCTGGTACTGACGATCGGGGACGGCGACAAGCAGCGCGTGGCCGACCGTTTGCGTGCCATCCTCGGCACCATCACCGACGCCGGTGATCGGTTGGGCAAACGGATCCAGGACGCCTCGACTCCGGACGAAATTTTCCAGCTGATCGATGCGGAGTTGGGCGAATCATGAAGAGGAGCAAGTGGCGATGACGACGAGCATGGAAGGCGCCGACCAGCAGAGCGAAAAGCTCTTCCGCTATCTGAAAAAGGTTGCTGTCGAGCTCGATGAGGCACGCGCGCGGCTGCGGGATTACGAACAGCGCGCCACCGAACCGGTGGCGGTGGTGGGTATCGGGTGTCGCTTTCCGGGCGGGGTCGATTCCGCGGAGAAGTTGTGGGAGGTGGTCGCCGAGGGTCGGGATCTGGTGTCGGAGTTTCCGACGGATCGCGGCTGGGATGTGGAGGGGTTGTTCGATCCGGACCCCGATGCCGAGGGCAAGACCTATACGCGCTGGGGCGCGTTCCTAGACGATGCCGCGGGTTTTGACGCCGGGTTTTTCGGGATCGCCCCCGGTGAGGTGTTGGCGATGGATCCCCAGCAGCGATTGATGCTGGAGGTTTCGTGGGAGGCGTTGGAGCACGCGGGAATTGACCCGCTGTCGTTGCGGGGGTCGGCGACCGGGGTGTTCACCGGGATCTTCGCGCCGAGTTATGGCAGCAAGGAAACCGGGGGGCTGCAAGGGTACGGGTTGACCGGCACGGCGGTCAGCGTGGCCTCGGGTCGAGTTTCCTACGTGTTGGGGCTGGAAGGCCCGGCGGTGTCGGTGGACACGGCATGCTCGTCGTCGCTGGTGGCCATCCACTGGGCGATGGCGTCGTTGCGCTCGGGGGAGTGCGACTTGGCGTTGGCCGGCGGGGTGACGGTGATGGGGTTGCCGTCGATCTTCGTCGGATTCAGCCGGCAGCGGGGACTGGCGGCCGACGGTCGCTGCAAGGCGTTCGCCGCGGCGGCCGATGGGACGGGCTGGGGTGAGGGCGCCGGCGTGGTGGTCCTCGAGCGGCTCTCGGATGCGCTGCGGTTGGGGCACTCGGTGCTGGCGGTGGTGCGCGGTAGCGCCATCAATCAGGACGGCGCGTCCAATGGCTTGACCGCGCCCAACGGGCTGGCCCAACAGCGGGTCATTCGGGCGGCGTTGGGCAGCGCCGGGTTGACCGCGGCAGACGTGGACGTGGTGGAGGCCCACGGGACGGCCACCACGTTGGGTGACCCGATCGAAGCGAATGCCTTGTTGGCCACGTACGGCCAAGCCCGTCCTGCGGAGCGGCCGTTGTGGGTGGGTTCGATCAAGTCGAACATGGGTCATACCCAGGCCGCGGCGGGCGTGGCCGGGGTCATCAAGATGGTGCAGGCGATGCGGCATGGCCTGATGCCGGCGACGCTGCACGTGGATGCGCCTTCGCCGCGGGTGGATTGGGAAAGCGGCGCGGTGTCGGTGTTGACCGAGGCCCGGGACTGGCCCGTCGACGGGCGTCCGCGCCGGGCCGGAGTGTCCTCGTTCGGGATCAGCGGCACCAACGCCCACGTGATCCTGGAGCAGGCTCCCGCGCCGGCCCCCGTCGCGACGGACCACACCACCGGGGACGGACACCGGTTGTCGGTGCTGCCGTGGGTGGTGTCGGCCAGATCGGCTGAGGCGTTGACAGCGCAGGCGGGCCGGTTGGCGGCCCATGTGCAGGCCAACCCGGGATTGGATCCGCTCGACGTGGGCTGCGCGCTTGCCGGCCGGTCGGTGTTCGAGCATCGAGCCGTGGTGGTCGGCGCCGACCGGCAGGCGTTGATCGCGGGGCTGACCAGCGTGGCCGATGGTGACCCGGGCGCCGGCGTCGCGGTGGGTCAAGCGGGTCCGCCGGGCAAGACGGCGGTGGTGTTTCCCGGGCAGGGCTCTCAGCGCCTCGGGATGGGCCGCGAGTTGTACGAGCGGCTGCCGGTATTCGCCGAAGCCTTCGACGAAGTGGCCGATGAGTTGGATCAGCATCTGAGATTGCCGCTGCGCGAAGTTGTCTGGGGTAGCGATGCGGCGTTGCTGGATACCACCGAGTTTGCTCAGCCGGCGCTGTTCGCGGTCGAGGTGGCGTTGTTCGCGGTGTTGCGGCGCTGGGGTGTGCAGCCCGATTTCGTGATGGGCCACTCGGTGGGGGAGCTGTCGGCGGCGTACGTCGCCGGGGTGTTGACCCTGGCGGACGCGGCCATGTTGGTGGTGGCGCGGGGGCGGTTGATGCAGGCGCTGCCGGCGGGCGGGGCGATGGTGGCGGTGGCCGCTTCAGAAAATGAGGTGACGCCGCTGCTGGGCGAGGGGGTGGGCATCGCCGCGATCAACGCGCCCGGATCGGTGACCATCTCCGGCGCCGAGGCCGCCGTGAGCCCGATCGCGGATCGCTTCGCCGAGCAGGGTCGGCGGGTGCACCGGTTGGCGGTGTCGCATGCTTTTCATTCGCCGCTGATGGAGCCGATGCTCGACGAGTTCACCCGGATTGCGGCCCGGTTCGAGCCGCGGCCGCCGCAAATCGGCCTGGTGTCGAACGTCACGGGCGAATTAGCCGGCGCCACAGGTGATTTCGGGTCAGCGTCGTATTGGGTCGACCATGTCCGGCGGCCGGTGCGTTTCGCCGACAGCGCGCGCCATGCACAGCAGCTCGGCGCGACGCACTTCATCGAGGTCGGTCCCGGCAGTGGTTTGACGAGCTCCATCGAGCAGTCGTTGGCCCCGGCTGAGGCGGTCGTGGTGTCGATGCTCGGTAAAGACCGTCCCGAATTGGCCGCTGCGCTGGGTGCGGCCGGTCAGTTGTTCACCACTGGTGTGCCGGTGGATTGGCCGGCAGTGTTCGCCGGCTCGGGTGGACGGCGCGTCGACTTGCCCACGTATGCCTTTCAGCGGCGGCGGTTTTGGGAGACGCCGGGCGGCGACGGGCCCGCCGACGCGGTCGGTCTGGGTCTGGGCCCGACCGAACATGCGTTGCTGGGTGCGGTGGTCGAGCGGCCCGACTCCGACGGAGTGGTATTGACGGGCCGGTTGTCGTTGGCCGATCAACCGTGGCTGGCCGATCACGTCGTCGGCGGGGTGGTGCTGTTCCCCGGGGCGGGTTTTGTGGAGTTGGTCATCCGCGCCGCCGACGAGGTCGGCTGTGCGGTCATCGACGAGCTGATCCTGGCCGCGCCGCTGGTGATGCACCCGGGCGCCGGGGTCAGGGTGCAGGTGGTGGTCGGCGCCGCCGATGATGCGGGAACCCGTGCGGTGTCGGTGTATTCCCGCGGCGACCACTGCGACGGGGAATGGTTGCTGCATGCCATGGGCACCGTCGGGGAGAGCCCCGCGCAGGCCTCGGCGGACTTGTCGGTGTGGCCGCCGGAGGGTGCCGAGCCTGTCGATATTTCCGACGGCTACGACCGGTTGGCCGCCCGCGGTTATGCCTACGGCAAGGCATTTCAGGGGCTGGTGGCGGTCTGGCGGCGCGAGTCGGAGCTGTTCGCCGAGGTGGTTGCTCCCGCGCAGCACGGGGTGGCGGTCGAGGGTATGGGGATGCACCCGGCCGTGCTGGACGCGGTGCTGCATGCCCTGGGACTGGCTATCGAGACCACCGAGACGATGCTGCCGTTCTGCTGGCGCGGGGTGTCGCTGCACGCCGGTGGCGCCGGGCGGGTTCGGGCCCGTCTCGCCTCGGCGGGTGCCGACGCCATCTCGGTCGAGATCGCCGATGCCGAGGGGCTGCCGGTGCTGACGGTCGGCGCCCTGGTGACTCGGGCGACGACGGCCGAGCAGTTGCGCGCTGCCGTGAGCGCGGCCGGCCGCGGGCCGGACCAGGGGCCGCTGGAAGTGGTTTGGTCACCAATGCCGGTGAACCACAACAGTATTGACGACCCTGACCGACCCGAGGTGCTGTCGGCGCTGTCGTGGGAGGACTATTGCGCCGCTGCTGCGGGTACGTCGGCGAGCGTCAACGGCAATGGCGCCGGAGCCGGCGATGCCGCCGTGGTGGTGTGGGAGTGCGGTTCTGCCGGTGCGGACGCGGTGGGCTCGACATATGCGGCTACCCACGCCGCGTTGCAGGTGTTGCAGTCCTGGCTGGGCACCGACCGGGCCGGCACCTTGGTGGTGCTGACCCGCGGCGCCGTGGGATTGCCCGGTGAAGATGTCGGCGATCTGGCTGCCGCGGCGGTGTGGGGTCTGGTTCGCTCGGCACAGGCCGAGCAACCCGGCCGGATCGTCCTGGTCGACACCGACGCACCGGTGGATCAGGGAGTGGATGCGGTGGCGCTGGCCGCCGTCGGCGAACCCCAACTGGTGGTGCGTGGCGGCGTGGTGCACAACGCCCGGCTGGCTCCGGCGCCGCCACTGCTGGCGCTGCCCGCCGAAGAGGCGTGGCGGTTGGCCGCCGGTGGCGGCGGCACTCTGGAGGATCTGGTGATTCAGCCTTGCCCGGAGGCCCGGGCGCCGCTGCAGGCCGGGCAGGTGCGGGTGGCTGTGGCAGCCGTCGGGGTCAATTTCCGCGATGTGGTGGCCGCGCTGGGGATGTATCCCGGCCAGGCGCCACCGCTGGGTGCCGAAGGCGCCGGAGTGGTGATCGAGACCGGCCCGGACGTGACCGGTGTGGCCGTCGGCGACGCGGTGATGGGCTTCCTGGGTGGAGCCGGTCCGCTGGCGGTGGTGGACCAGCAACTGGTTGTCCGGGCGCCCCGCGGCTGGTCGTTCGCGGAGGCTGCGGCGGTGCCGGGGGGGTTCTTGACGGCTTTGTTCGGGTTGTCGGACTTGGCCGAGATCAAGGGGGGCGAATCGGTGCTCATCCACGCCGGCACCGGCGGCGTGGGCATGGCGGCGGTGCAGCTGGCTCGCCACTGGGGAGTGGAAGTTTTCGTCACCGCCAGCCGCGGCAAATGGGACACGTTGCGCGCCATGGGGTTCGACGACGACCATATCGGCGATTCCCGCACGCTCGAGTTCGAGGAGAAGTTCTTGGCGGTCACCGAAGGCCGCGGGGTCGATGTGGTGCTGGACTCGCTGGCCGGCGAGTTCGTGGACGCTTCGCTGCGTTTGCTGGTCCGCGGCGGGCGGTTCCTCGAGATGGGCAAGACCGATATCCGCGATCCGCAGAAGATCGCCGCCAACTATCCGGGCGTGCGGTATCGGGCGTTTGACCTCTCGGAGGCCGGTCCGGTGCGCATGCAGGCGATGCTTCGCGAAGTGAAGGAGCTGTTCGACACCGAGGTGCTGCATCGGCTGCCGGTCACCAGCTGGGATGTGCGCTGCGCGCCGGCGGCATTCCGGTTCATGAGCCAGGCCCGCCATATCGGCAAGGTGGTGTTGACCATGCCCTCGGCGTTGGCCGACGGGCTCACCGACGGCACCGTGCTGATCACCGGTGCCACCGGGATGGTCGGTGCGGTCCTGGCCCGCCACGTGGTCCGCGCGTACGGGGTGCGTCATGTGGTGCTGGCCAGTCGGCGCGGCGATCGCGCCGAGGGGGCTGCCGAGCTGGCCGCCGAGTTGGCGGACGCGGGTGCCCGGGTTCAGGTGGTGGCCTGCGACGTGGCCGATCGGGACGCGGTCGCAGGCTTGTTCACGCAGCTTGCGGCGGAGTGGCCGCCGGTGCGCGGGGTGATTCACGCCGCAGGTGTGGTCGACGATGCGGTGATCAGCTCGCTGACGCCGGATCGGATCGACACGGTGTTGCGGGCCAAGGTGGACGCCGCCTGGAACCTGCACGAGGCCACCCGAGGTCTGGATCTGTCGATGTTTGTGCTGTGCTCCTCGATCGCGGCAACGGTGGGCTCTCCGGGGCAGGGCAACTACTCGGCGGCGAACGCGTTCCTGGACGGGCTGGCCGCTCACCGGCAGGCCGCGGGCCTGGCGGGAACATCGCTGGCGTGGGGGTTGTGGGAGCAAACCAGTGCCATCACCGCTCATTTGAGCGAGCGTGATCTGGCCCGGATGAGTCGTAGCGGGCTGGTCGCCATGAGCCCGGAGCAGGCGCTGGAGTTGTTTGACACCGCGCTGACGATCGATCACCCCGTCATGGTCGCGACCCGCCTGGACCGCGCCGCACTCAACGCCCGGGCCCAGGCCGGCGGCTTGCCGGCATTGTTCAGCGGGCTCGCCCGCCGCCCCCGGCGACGCCAAATCGACGACACCGCAGATGCCACCCAATCGAAGTCGGCGCTTGCCCAACGCCTCCACGGGCTGGCCCCCGACGAGCAACACGGCCTGCTGGTCGCGATAGTGCGGGCGCAGGCCGCGGCGGTGCTGGGTCGTCCCGCTCCCGAGGACATCGACCCCGACAGCGGGTTCCAAGACCTGGGCTTCGACTCGCTGACCGCCGTCGAGCTACGCAACCGTCTCAAGAACGCCACCGGGCTGACCCTGCCGCCCACCGTGATCTTGGACCACCCCACCCCGACGGCCGTCGCCGACTACATCGCCCGGCAAATCCATCCCGAGTCCAATGGTGACCAGTCACCGCATGCCGAACGCGACGAAGAGGACGAGGAGAAGGTCTCGGTCCATGCGTAGCACGGTCCGGCCGGCACCGGCAGGGTCGCGGCATCGGCCCGTCAGCACCCGGGTGCCGACGGCCCGTCGTACCGTTCGGATGCCGGGTTCGCGACGGGCGCCCGGGCGTTACCGCGCCGGACTAGTGTGGACGCAACGAACCTATAGTCGGCTGGGTTGATCAGCCACACGCGGCGGATCACGGGGGCCGGAGAGGGCCGGGACAGGGCCGGGACAAGGCACTGAACCGGTGAACGTCGTCGCTGCCTTGCTGAGCTGTGGTGGCTTGACTGGTCTGTGTGTTGGGTCGATGCCGCACGCGTCGCGTGCGGTTCGGGCGAAACATCATCGAGAGGATGAGCAATGAACGATCGGAAACCGCCGGTGACTTTCGCCCTCGTGGTGGCGGTGGCCGCCGGGCTGATGCTGTGGCTATCCGGCTGCGCTGCCGACAAACCCGAATCCGAGGCGCACAGTTCGGTCAGCACGACGAGCGACCCCGCGCTGGTGACCGAGGTCAAGCAGTCGCTCGAGGCGACAAAGGCCTTGACGAGCGTGCACCTGGCGATTCGAACGTCCGGGAAAGTCGACAGCTTGCTCGGTATCACCAGCGCCGACGTCGATGTCCGGGCCAATCCGCTCGCCGCGAAGGGGGTGTGCACCTATCAGGGCCAGCCGGACGTCCCGTTCCGCACCAAGGACGACAACATCTCGGTGAAGCTGTTCGATGACTGGACCAACCTGGGCTCGGTCTCCGAGTTGGCAGCCTCACGGGTGGTTGATCCCAGCAACGGGGTGGCGAAGGTGCTCGCGGGTATCACCAATCTGCAGTCGCAAGGCTCGGAGGTGATCGACGGAATTCCCACCACCAAGATCAGCGGAACCGTGCCGACGGACACCGTCAAGATGTTGGATCCTGCAGCCAGGCAGCCTAGGCCCGCGACCGTGTGGATCGCCTCGGACGGGTCGCACCGCCTCGTGCGGGCAAACATCGACATCGGGTCCGGGGCGGTCGAGCTGACCCTGTCGAAATGGAACGAACCCCTCAACGTCGACTAGTAAGTCGACTAGCAACGCCGGGAGCCAACACGTTTCAGCTGTCCGCTGTGGGCTCGACGGCCGGCGGCTGCTCGGCCGGCCGCTGAGTGCGGCCCCTGGTGATCACGGCCGGGATGCCCACGCGCACGGCCACGGTCAGCACGCCCAGCCCGATCAGCACAACGGTACCGAGCTGGGTGAGAGCGTCGGGGGAAGCGGCCGACACCAACAGTAGGCCGCCGGCGAAAACGGCACCAAGGCCGGTGAGCGGGGCGACGGCGCTCCGAAGCGTCACGGTCCCCACACGATCGGTGGCGAGAAAAGTGGCGGCGAGACGCGGGACGCCGAACGCGGCGAGGATAGCGAACGACACCAGCGGAACCGCGGCCTGCAGCTCGCGATCCAGCAAGTGTTGCCACAGCGCCACCGAAATCCCCAGCGCGGCAAGGTAGGACGCGGCCACCACCAGGCCGGCCGCCAGTCCGCTGACCGCGCCGCGCCACAGGCCGATCAAGGCCGCCACCGCGAGCATCGTCACGGCCAGTAGCACGGCATCATGGGTGAGGGCGCCGCGGACGGCTGCGGCTACTTGCGCGGCCCCGGCGACCGTGATCTGGCTGTCGACAAGGCTTCCGTACTTCATTGCCGCGCCCGCGGCAAGTTGGAGCGACTGCACCCGCGCCGCCGCGCCGAGGTCCAGACCGTTCCCGTCGGAATAGACGAACAGCCGGGTCGCGGTGCCGTCGGCCGAGAACATCGATTGGCGCACGTGTTGATACGACGGATCCGCCAGTTCCTTGCGGGTGAGGTGGAAACCGCCCTCTCCGGTGTCGGCGAAATCGACGCTGATGTTCTTCAGGAACGCCGACACCTGCACGAGTTGCGGCAGGATCTCTTGGATACTTGATTCGAGCTTTGGCACGAAGGAGCGCAGCTGGCTCAGCGTCGACCGCATTTCCCCCACCACGTGCGGTGTCGAGGCGAAGGCGCCCATTGTTTGGTTCGACACCGCGGCCATGCGGTCGGCGCCGTTGGTCAGCGCGGCCACATCGGCGACCACCAGGTCCAGGGGTCCCACGATCTGCCGCGCGACCGAGCACAGGTGCTCGTCGGGACAATACGTACCGCCGGTGATCAAGTCCCGGAACGGGTTCAGGTATTGCGAAACTTCGGCAGCTCTGCCCCGGAGGTTCTGCGTGACAGAGATGACGCGGTTGATGTTCTGCTGTATCTGATTCGCCCCGGCGAGACCGATTCTCACGCTGCTGTCCAGCTCGTCGACGGCGGCGCTGACCTGATCGATCGTGGCTCCCAGAGACTTGATGGCATTCAGCTGCGGCATGAACGACCCGGCCCCCCGGTTCAACTGATCGGAGAGCTTGCCCGCGGCGGAGGTAAGCGAGGCGTCGGCCCACGGGACACCGGCCGGCCATGCCGCCGACTCCACCTTGCGCACCCCGGGAATCTCCATCAGTCGGTGGCTGAGTTGATCGATGGCGATGAGCCCTGCCGGCTGGCGAAGATCCGCGGCGGAGTTGACCACCACCACGTCGGGCAGGGGATTTCCGGGCAGCAGTCGCGCGGCGCTGGTCCCGGGTGGGTTTGCCCGGGATTCGTCGATACCGCAGCGCATTCCGATGACGGGTAGCGCGCAGATCGCCAGCACCACGACAGCCACGGCAATGGGGTTGGAGAAGCCGGGCTTTGGCAACCGGCCAGCCCAGCCGAGGCCGCCGGTCTGCGGCCCTGACAGCCCGCGAGGCATGGCGAAGCCGAGCAAGATAGGCAGAAGTGTCAACGAAACCGCAAGTGCCACCGCAACATCCGGTGCGGCGCTGCCGACGCTGTGCAGCGCGGGTGTTTGCGCAAGCAGCAGCGGGCCGGTGACCAGCGCGACGCACGCTCCGGGCAGCGCCAACCGGGGCAGCAAAGCGCGGTATGCGTGCCGGTCCGTCACCGCAACACTGCCGTCGGGCCCGAGCCGGGCAGCAAGCAGGGTGGCTGCGGTCATTGTGGCGATCGTCAAGACAAAGGCGAGGGTCCCGGAAAACACCGTCAGCGCCGTGCTGCTTCGCGGCACCATCGCGGCGAGCGGCCACCCCACTGTCAATGAGAGTCCGGTGGCCAGCAGCACCATCGCGACCGAACGCGGGGACTGCCGCGATCGGAGCAGGAGCAGCACGGCGAGCACCGCCGCGGCGACCGCGACCGCCGCACCCTGCCACACCTGCATGCGCAGCGGGATGTGGTTGATGGCATCCGCGCCCACCATGCGGGCGCGAAGCCCCGGACTCGGCGGTAGCTTACGCACCACCGCTCGGGCCGCATCGAACGATTCGCGCGCCTTGTCGCTACCGGCCTCGCCCACCAGCCACACCATCGCGACGCCGGAGCGCCCGTCGGGACTGGTTCCCAGCGGCGCGGTGAGGGGGTCAGACCACCAGTCGAGGACCGATCCGACGTGGGCGGTGTCGGCGCGCAGTGCGCTCACCGCGGCGTCATAGTAATGCTGGTCGGCCGGCCCGAGCTGGTCGCGGCCGTCCACCACCAGGTAGGCGATGGCGTTGGTGCCGCTGCCCGGGAACCACTGCCCGATCCGGCTGTTGGCTGCCGCCGTCGTGGCGTCCGGGGCCAGCAGCGCCGAGGCGGTATCGCCGGGTTTCGCGTGTGTCAGCGCAAGAACCACGTTGGCGATCACCGCTGCGGCAATCCAAGCGGCGACAACAAGTAGGCGGGCGACCCGAGATCGCCGATGGCTCTCGTCGCCGGGCACGCTCGCGATCGTACTGACGTCGGTGTCCGGGCACGACGTTTTCACACGGATGTACCAATTCTGGGGATGACGGCCGGCCTTGTTAAACGTCTAAGCGAGCGAATTGATCTTGGCGGTATTGCTCGACGCATGCTGCTCGCCTGACCTTGCCGCTGGTGGTAATCGGGATCGAGCCCGGCGCAACCAACACCAGGTCCGCGACGCTAAGGCCGTGCGAAGCCGATAAAGCCGTGGTGACTTCACGCTTAATGGCGCCCAGCCGCTCCATCGCATCGGGATCCGAGTCGCCGCGTTTTTTCAGTTCGATGATGGCGACCAGCTTTTCGGTGCTGCGATCACTGGGGACTGCTATTGCCGCGCAGCGGCCCCGGGTGATCTCTTGGATCGTCGCCTCGATGTCGTCGGGAGAGTGATTGCGCCCGTAAACGATCAGCAGGTCTTTGATCCGGCCGATGATGAAGAATTCGGCGTCCCTGACGAAACCCGAGTCTCCGGTTCGCAGCCAAGGACCTTCGGGTGTTCCCGCCAAGGGGTTCACAATCTTTGCGCCGAAAGTGCGTGCATTCTCTTCCGGCTTTTGCCAATAGCCGGTAGCGACGTTGTCGCCATGCACCCAAATCTCACCGACCGTTCCTTCCGGGCATTCGGTGCTAGTCTCCGGATCCACGATTCGCACGATGGGTGATTGCGGCAAAATATAGCTGACTAGCGCTGTGCCGTCTCCGTTATTGCAGGGCTTTGCTTCGCCGTCGGTCAATTTTTCGGTTTCGAAATCGACAAATTTCGGCGGATGGTTAGGCCTGCTGGTGGCCACGAAGACAGTTGCTTCTGCCAGGCCGTACGAGGGACGGATCACCTTTTCTTGCAGATTGAAGCGCGCAAATCGGTCGGCGAAGCGCTTGATCGTCGCCGGGTGCACCCGCTCGCTGCCACTGAGGATGGTGAGTACTTCGCCGAGGTCATGCCCGGCCATTTCCTCGTCAGATACCCTTTTTGTCGCCAGTTCGAAGGCGAAATTCGGCGCTGCGGAGAATGTGTGCGGAGTGCTGGCCAGCATGTGTAACCACCGTGCCGGACGTGCCAGGAACGCGACTGGGCTGGTCAACAGTGAGGGATATCCCCCCAAAATTGCCGCACAAACTCCCAGAACCAAACCCATGTCGTGATAAAACGGCAGCCACGAAACCAGGGTCGAACCTGGCGGGGGGATCCCGTCAGTGTCGGCAAAGTAGCCGGCCATCAGCTGTTCGAAATTAGTCCGCAGGTTCTGATGTGTCATCACGACGCCCGCCGGGGTACGGGTCGACCCGGAGGTATATTGCAGATACGCAATCGAGGGGTGGTTATCGTCGCCGGCACTGGATCCACTCGCAGAATCCAGGTCCAGTAAATCAACTTCGATGATCGAGGGCGCGGACTTACCGGGCTGCGCGGTAACGTGCTGGCTGACATCGTCGATAACCGAAGATGTCGTGAGAATGGCACCCGGCGACGCGTCCTGCAGTACCGCATCAACGCGTTCATTGGTGGCGCCGCCCTGAGGGACCGCAAGCGGAATCGCGATAACTCCGGCCTGTAACGCGCCGAGAAAAGCGGTGATGTAATCGAGTCCCTGGGGGGCCAATATCATCGCGCGCTCACCGGCCGGAACGCAATGACTCAGCTCGCGTGCAACGTTCAACGTTCGCCGGTACAACTGTGACCACGTCAGGCTTTCGGGGACACCGGCCCAGTCCTTTTCGTAATCGATGTAGGTAAACGCTGGGTCATTGGGCTGTAGCCGGGCGCACGCGCGGAGCGCAGCCGGCAGGGAACGCACACTCATGAGCTATCACGTTACCGTCCGGCCGTCATGACGGCTGTGAGACGGCATCCGCAGGGTTAGGACCCAGCGGGCTGCAGGGTCACAACCGCCGATTCAGCGGGGCCCGGCGCCGATGAAGCAGGCGCAGCGAGGCGATGTCGACACGCTGGTCGCGCCATGCGGACCTGCCGGGCTCGGCACTGTGGCCGCCGGGGAACCCATCGCAGCGTTTGGCACGTCATGGCGTCATCTCGTCATGGCGTCATCTCGACGTTATGGACGTCAGGTTGCTGCCGAGGCGAACCAGGCTGCACAGGGGGACCACCCTCGTCACGAGCGTCGGTCGGCGGTCGGTGATTTTCATTTGCGCTGCTCAGGCAGCTAACCGCAGCGGAAACCGGAGGAATTCGCCCCATTGGTCCTCAGAATCTTGTACAGCCGTCTAAGCTTGTCTCTCCGAGACCTGCCTTGGTGTCGAGATCCGGGCTGGGGACTGGCAGAGCGGCGGTGCGGCCAGCTCGCTGCCTGTTGTGAAAAATTCGGGGATGTCGTCGGGGAACTCCCGTTGAGCTGAGCTGAGACGAGGTTAGAGAGCGAATGGAAACACGTGTCACTCCCATTGCGGTCATCGGCATGGGATGTCGGCTTCCGGGGGGAATCGACTCGCCCGAGAAACTGTGGGAGTCGTTGCTGCGTGGCGACGACTTGGTCACCGAGATTCCACCAGACCGCTGGGAGGCCGACGACTATTACGACCCTGAGCCCGGAGTGCCTGGGCGGACGGTGTCGCGGTGGGGTGCGTTCCTCGACGACGTCGCCGGATTCGATGCCGAGTTCTTCGGGATCAGCGAGCGGGAGGCGATCTCGATCGATCCGCAGCACCGGCTATTGCTGGAAACCTCGTGGGAGGCGATCGAGCATGCCGGCCTGGACCCGGCGTCGCTGGCCGGCTCATCGACGGCGGTGTTCACCGGTCTGACACATGAGGACTACCTGGTGGTCACCCATGGAGCCAGCGGCTTGGCGAGCCCCTACGTGGTGACCGGACTGAACAACAGCGTGGCATCCGGGCGGATCGCCTACGCACTGGGCCTGCATGGTCCGGCGTTGACGTTTGACACTGCGTGTTCGTCGGGTCTGATGGCGGTGCACTTGGCCTGTCGCAGCCTGCACGACGGCGAAAGCGACCTGGCGTTGGCGGGCGGCTGCGCGGTACTGCTGGAGCCGCACGCAAGCGTGGCGGCATCCGGTCAGGGCATGCTCTCACCGACCGGACGTTGCCACTCCTTCGACGCCGACGCGGACGGGTTTGTGCGTTCCGAGGGGTGCGCGATGGTGTTGCTCAAGCGGCTGCCGGATGCGCTGCGCGACGGCGACCGGATTCTTGCCGTGGTGCGCGGCACCGCCACCAATCAGGACGGTCGCACGGAGACGCTCACGATGCCGTCGGAGGATGCCCAGGTGGCCGTGTACCGCGCGGCGTTGGCGGCAGCGGGCGTGGAGGCCGAAACGGTCGGCGCGGTCGAGGCGCACGGCACCGGCACACCAATCGGTGACCCGATCGAATACCGGGGCCTGGCGCGGGTGTACGGCGCCGGCACCCGGTGTGCGCTCGGGTCGGCCAAGAGCAACATGGGCCACAGCACTGCCGCGGCGGGGGCGGTCGGTCTGATCAAGGCCATTCTGTCCATGCAGCACGGGGTGCTGCCGCCGCTGCTGCACTTCAACCGCCTTCCCGATGAACTTGCCGGGATCGAGACGGGACTCTTTGTGCCGCAGGCGGTTACGCCGTGGCCCAATGGCGACGACCACGCGCCGAAGCGGGTCGCGGTGTCGTCGTTCGGGATGTCGGGAACGAACGTACACGCGATCCTGGAGCAAGCACCAGCACAGGCACCAGGCCGCGCAGTAGTTTCCGCGCCGGCGTCCGAGGCGGGGGGGCCGCTGCTGTTCCCCATCTCGTCCAGCTCCACCGAAGGGCTGCGACAGACCGCACGCCGGCTTGCCGAATGGGTGGAAGACCACCAGGACTCCGTGGTGCCGTCGGATGTGGCCTACACGTTGGCGCGGCGGCGCGCGCACCGGCCGGTGCGCACCGCGGTGGTGGCCAGCGGTCTGCCCGAGCTGGTCCAGGGGTTGCGTGAGGTCGCCGATGGCGAGCTCCCGTATGAGGCCGCGGTGGGGCAGGGCGACCGCGGACCGGTGTGGGTATTTTCCGGTCAGGGTTCGCAGTGGGCGGCGATGGGCGTTGACCTGCTGGCGAGCGAACCGGTTTTCGCCGCCACCATCGCGGCGCTCGAGCCGGTCATTGCCGAAGAATCGGGCTTTTCGGTCACCGAGGCCATGACTGCGCCAGAGACGGTGACCGGCATCGACAAGGTGCAGCCGACCATCTTTGCAATGCAGACCGCGTTGGCCGCCACGATGGAGCAGTCCTACGGAGTCCGCCCGGGCGCGGTGGTCGGACACTCGCTGGGCGAAGCGGCCGCAGCCGTGGTCGCTGGAGCGCTGTCGCTGGAAGATGGGGCGCGGGTCATCTGCCGCCGCTCGAAGTTGATGTGCCGCATTTCCGGGGCCGGCGCGATGGCGTCGGTGGAACTGCCTGCCAAGCAAGTGAATTCGGAGCTGATGGCACGCGGAATCGACGATGTCGCGGTCTCGGTGGTGGCCTCGCCGCAGTCGACGGTGATCGGCGGCGCCACCGAAACGGTGCGCGATCTGGTCGCACGGTGGGAGCAGCGTGACGTGATGGCGCGGGAGGTGGCCGTCGATGTCGCATCGCATTCGCCTCAAGTCGACCCGATCCTTGACGACTTGGCCGCGGCCTTGGGTGATCTCAAACCGATGACACCCAAGGTTCCGTACTACTCGGCGACGTTGTTCGACCCGCGCGAGCGGCCGGTGTGCGATGCCCGGTACTGGGTGGACAATCTGCGGAATACGGTCCAATTCGCTGCGGCGGTGCAGGCTGCGCTGGAGGACGGCTACCGGGTCTTCGCCGAGTTGTCACCTCACCCGTTGCTGACCCGGGCCGTCGACCAGACCGCCCGCAGTCTCGACATGTCGGCGGCGGCTCTGGCGGGCATGCGGCGTGAGCAGCCGCTGCCGCTGGGGCTGCGCGGATTGCTGACTGATCTGCACAGCGCGGGTGCCGCCGTGGACTTTTCGGTGTTGTATCCCGCGGGCCGGCTCGTCGATACGCCGTTGCCGGCGTGGACCCACCCGCACTTGTACATCGAAGGCGAAGGGCAAGAACAAAGGGCGCAAGGCGCCTGCACCATTACCGTGCATCCGCTGCTGGGCTCGCATGTGCGGCTCACCGAACAGCCGGAGCGCCACGTCTGGCAGGCCGATATCGGTACCGCGACGTTGTCCTGGCTCAGCGACCACCAGGTGCATAGCGTGGCCGCACTGCCCGGCGCAGCCTACTGTGAGATGGCGTTGGCCGCGGCGGGGGAGGTTTTCGGCGAGGCGTCGGAGGTCCGCGACATCGCCTTTGAGCAAATGCTTTTGCTCGACGAGCAGACCCCGATCGACGCAATCGCCTCGGTCGATGCGCCAGGTGTCGTCAACTTCGCGGTGGCGTCTAATCAGGACGGTGAGAGTACGCGGCACGCCACCGCGACGCTGCATGCCGTCGCGGACGATTTGTTGCCGCCGGCCTACGACATCGCCGCCCTGTTGGCGGCGCACCCGTCCAGTGTGAACGGGGCCGAGATGCGGGAATCGTTCGCCAAGCGTGGCGTTCAGTTAGGTTCCGCGTTCAGCGGTCTGGCCACCGCGCACACCGCGGAGGCCGGAGCCGGCACCGTGTTGGCGGAGGTCGGGTTGCCCGCTTCGATCCGCTTCCAACAGGGCGCCTACCACGTTCATCCCGCGCTGCTGGATGCCTGTTTCCAGTCGGTCGGTGCCGGCGTCGATGCCGCCGGCAGCGGTGGTCTGCTGTTGCCACTGGGTGTGCGCAGCCTGCGTATCTATGGACCAACACGCAATGCCCGCTACTGCTACACACGGCTGACCAAGGCCGGGGTCACTGGGGGCGAGGCTGACCTCGACGTGTTGGACGAGCACGGGACCGTGCTGCTGGCGGTGCGAGGCCTGCACATGGGAACCGGTACGTCCGAAAGCGCCGAGCGCAACCGCGTGCTCAGCGAGCGGCTGCTGACCCTGGCGTGGCAGCAGCGAAACCTGCCCGAGGCCACCGCGGCCGAGGCGGGATCATGGCTGCTGATCGACGCCTCCGACGGCGCCGACATGCTGACTTCCACGTTGACGGACGCCCTGAAAACCCACGGCCCCCAAGGCACCGAATGCAGCACCCTGCACTTGCCGAGGGAGGTCGAGGCGGCAACCACGCTGGAAAGGCTCGGCAGTCAGCTGCGTGCTCGCGCGAACAACGGTGTCGTGATCCTCTGTGGGCCGCGCGGCGGCGAGCCGGACCAGGACAGCCTGTTGGAGGGCCGCGAGCAGGTGCGTCATCTGGTTCGGATCATCCGGGAGCTGGCGGAATTGGAGGGTGAGCTTCCTCGCCTGTTCGTCGTGACCAGGCAAGCCCAGATCGTTCGGTCGGACGACCAGGCGAACCTGGAGCAGGCCGGGCTACGTGGCTTGCTGCGGGTGATCGGCAGCGAACACCCGCTGTTGCGCACCACCCACATCGATGTGGACGAACACACGGAAGTAGAAAAGGTGGCCCAGCAACTGCTGGGAGGCTCCGATGAGGACGAGACCGCCTGGCGCGATGGTGACTGGTATGTGGCGCGCCTTTGCCCCAGCCCGCTGAGCCATGACGAGCGACAAACCACCACTGTCGACCATGAACACGACAGTGTGCGGCTGCACGTTCGCACGCCCGGCGACCTGCAAACACTGGAACTCGCCGCCTGTGATCGCGTTCCGCCCGGGCCCGGGCAGATCGAGGTGGCTGTCACCCACTCCAGCATCAACTTCGCCGACGTTCTTATCGCGTTCGGAAAATTCCCCATCATCGACGACCGCGAGCCGCAGTTGGGCATGGATTTCGTCGGTGTGGTGACGGCAGTCGGGGAAGGGGTAGTCGACCACCAGGTAGGTGACCGCGTCGGCGGCTTTTCCGAAGGAGGCTGCTGGCGCAACTTCCTCACGTGCAACGCCAACCTCGCAGTCACGCTTCCACCCGGGCTGGCCGATGAACAGGCGATCGCGGCGGCCACCGCAAACGCCACCGCCTGGTACGGGCTGCACGACCTGGCCGGGATCAAGGCCGGTGACAAAGTGTTGATCCACTCCGCAACTGGTGGCGTGGGACAGGCGGCCATTTCCATCGCGCGTGCCGCCGGAGCGGAGATCTTCGCGACCGCCGGCAATCCGCGCAAGCGCGCCATGCTGCACGACATGGGCATCGAGCACGTCTACGACTCCCGCAGCGTCGAGTTCGCCGATCAAATCCGGCGCGACACCGACGGGTACGGGGTGGATATCGTGCTGAACTCGCTGACCGGTGCGGCTCAGCGGGCCGGGCTGGAGCTGCTTGCGTTCGGTGGGCGGTTCGTCGAAATCGGCAAAGCCGACGTGTACGGCAACACCCGGCTGGGTCTGTACCCGTTCCGTCGCGGGCTGACGTTCTACTACCTGGACCTGGCGCTGATGTCCGTGCTGCAGCCCGACCGCGTCCGCGAGTTGCTCACCACGGTGTTCAAACTGACCGCGGACGGTGTGCTGACCGCACCGGAGTGCACGCACTACCCGCTGGCCGACGCTGCCAATGCCATCCGGGCGATGAGCAATGCCGAGCACACCGGCAAGCTGCTGCTCGACATGCCGCGCAGCGGGCGCAGCAGTGCCGTGGTGTCTCCGGAGCGGGTGCCGGTGTTCCGCCGCGACGGCGCCTACATCATCACGGGTGGCCTAGGGGGTCTTGGCCTGTTCTTCGCCTCGAAACTGGCTGCGGCGGGCTGTGGTCGGATCGTGCTGACCGCTCGTTCCCAGCCAAACCCCAAGGCGCGGCAGGCCATCGAGAGTCTTCGCGCGGCCGGTGCCGACATCGTGGTGGAGTGCGGCAATATCGCCGAACCTGAGACCGGTGATCGCCTGGTGAGCGTGGCAACCGCCACCGGGCTTCCGGTACGCGGCGTGCTGCATTCGGCGGCGGTGGTCGAGGATGCCACGCTGGCCAACATCACCGATGAGCTGATCGACCGCGACTGGTCCCCGAAGGTTTTCGGATCGTGGAACCTGCACCGCGCCATGAGTGGACAGCCGCTGGACTGGTTCTGCTTATTCTCCTCGGGTGCGGCCCTATTGGGGTCGCCCGGGCAGGGTGCCTATGCCGCGGCCAACAGTTGGGTCGACGCCTTCGCTCACTGGCGCCGTGCGCAAGGACTGCCGGTCTGCGCGATCGCGTGGGGTGCGTGGGCAGAGGTAGGTCGCGCCACGTTCCTGGCCGAGGGCGGCGAAGTCATGATCACCCCGGATGAAGGTGCGTACGCCTTCGAAACATTGCTGCGCTATGACCGCGCATACACCGGGTACATCCCCATCATCGGGGCGCCTTGGCTGCCCGACCTTGTCCGGCGCAGCCCGTGGGGTGAAATGTTCCAATCAGCTGGCCAAGGCTCAAGGGGCCCAAGCAAATTCCGCACCGAGCTGATGTCGGTGCCGCAAGATGAATGGCCCGCCCGACTGCGGCGTCTGATCGTCGAGCAGGCTAGCGTGATCCTGCGTCGCACAGTCGACGCCGACCGCCCATTCCTCGAGTACGGTCTGGACTCTTTGGGGATGCTCGAAATGCGTACTCACATTGAGGCCGAGGCCGGGATCCGCCTGTCTCCCAAGGTCATCGCGACGCACAACACCGCGCGCGCCTTGGCCCAGCACCTGGCGGACACGCTGGCCCAGGAAGAAGCGGCGACGCCGGCGGCATAAAGGCCGGAGCTTGGTTGACCCCGGGGACGACTCGCTGGTCGTCCCCGGTGCCTCCTACCCGGCCGCCAAAGTTGTTGGCCGGACAACGTTTTCTCAGGACCCCCCATGGGCGCTGTCGCGGCGACGCAGCGTCAGCGGTTTCGAAGACGAGGCCTGGATCAGCCGCTGGTTCAGCGGTATCCCGCGGGACGCCTGCGGTCGGTCAATGTCTCCGACGCCGCCTCAGGGTTTGGTTAAGCAATAGACGCGGTAAGAGAATCCCCAGCTTTTCAGGGGATGTGTGGTCTTGCCATCCACTGCGAAAAGCTTTGCGTATACGCCCCGTAGCAGCCGCGGCGTATTGCGATCGTAAAGCGCCTTCAGTGACGGCGACAATTTCTCGTATCCGCGCAGGATCTCATCATTGACCTCGGTCTGCGAAACGATTCGCATTGGCGCGTTGGCCAGCGCCGTCCCCCAGGCGGCAATGCCAAACGGGAGCCGGAAATCGGTGTACAGGAAATGGCCTCCCGGACGCAGGACCCGCGCCACTTCGCCGAGGAAACGAGGGAAATCAGGGTAGTAGAGTGAGGATTCGATGTTGATCACGGCCTCGAACGATTCGTCGGCGAACGGCAGGTTCTGAGCATCGCCCTGCACGAAATCGAGGCCTGGAACATGGTGTTTCTTTTGGCAAAACGCAACGCCGGCCGGGTTCAGGTCCAATCCGGTGTAGGACGCCGGGTGCAGGGTACGTGTGAGGTATGAGGCTCCGCCGCCGTGTCCGGCACCGACCTCCAGCACCCGTTTGCCGGTGAGATCCACCTGGGCCGCAACACGGTGGTAAAGCTGGATGGAGTACCGGTCGGGCTCGTCAGCGGGTTCCAGCGGTATCGCCATCGGTGGATCCTCTTCGTAGCCCATGTTGAGGAACACCAGCTCATCGGTGGCGACGCGCTTGGTGAACGAAGGGTAAATGTACTTCTGGGCCTTCTGATTCAGCTTCCAGCCGACCGGGAGAACCACGTCGTACACGCGGTCTTTGAGTGCCATATGCGGAGTATGACAGGCCGCCGGTCAAGGTCCAAATGGTCCGCTCGGTGACCGCCGGAGCGGTCTGCCACGCCTCCGCCGCTATGTCCGCTACTGATACCGCTGATACCGCTGCCCCTCAACGGTTGGTACCACGGCGAGCCGATTCCGCCAGCCGCGGCGTCACCGGGGCTTCGGGTTGTCTGCGCCGCGCAGTTTGTGGGCGACAAACTCGTTGCGCCCGTGAGGGTGTCGAGTGCTGATTGACACTACGCAACGGCAGGTTGACGCATGCGATCAACCGGCCTGGCCGCGTACCCGTCTGGCGGCATCGCAAAGCCTCAGCCAGTCGGCCGGACACTGCCGGGGCGGTGGACCGAGCATGTCGGGGGCATTCGGCCAGCGCGCCCCAGCCGTGGAGAATGTCCACGGCGTCGTCTCCGACCATCCGATGAACCCGGGAAATTATTCGGCACAGCGCAATTGGCATCTGTGGCAGAACGGATCAGCCGCCGCGCCGGTCGCTCGCATGCCCGGCACCTGCCGCGCATACGGCCTCGGCCATCCAATTCTGCTGGCGGACCGCTTAGTTGCGGATCAGGAACCCGTTAGGAGCAGATGTCCAGCCGAACTTGTTCTCCCGCGCCACGTCATGCTTGTAATCGTTTGGGAATTCACGCTCGTAAGCCTCGATGGCCTCGTATGGGCCGGGTCCGAACCCCGGGAGGACGGGATGCCCATTGATATCGGAGTCCTCGACTATCAGGTAGTCGCCGGAGGAGAGAAGGGGCCGCAGCAGTTTCATCTCGGCCAGTACGTGATCCATGGAGTGGTCGCTGTCCAGGATGGCGAAGATGGTGCCGCGGTACTCGCCTTTGAGTCGTTCGATGTGCTCGGCAACGGCTGGGACGGTGGATGAGGACTCAATGAACAGAATGTCAGGATCCCGACGGGCCATTGGATCGAGGGCCTTGTGTGAGATGTCGACTGAGACCACCTTGAACGGTTGGCCGGTGTGTCTCATGACGTTCGCGAAGAACAGCGCCGAACCGCCGTAGCGGCTGCCGAACTCGATGACCAGCGAGGGCTTCAAGTCGAACAGGATCTCCTGGTAATTCCACATATCGCTCACGGACTTCCAGCACTGGACGCCCAACCACGTAGTCTGATTCCACACCAAATTGCTGTAGTACCACTTATGGTATTCCTCCGCCGCGGAGCCGGTCGGTCGGTAAATCAGTTGGGCCACAGCGCTGGTGAGTTTCCGCAACACGTCCATCAGTCGCATGAATGTGCCCGCCACGTCCATCCCGTCATCTCCTCACTAGCCAGTCCGCGGTTATTGAAGTATTGGCCATTTGACCAGTTGCCGGACGGAACCTATGGTGTCGGCGCGGACTCGAGTATGGCGATCCTTCAGGCCCGCATGTTGTCAACCTAGTTGGCTCCGTGAGTTGCCTCTCTCCGGCTCAGTGCCAGGTCAGCGCGACCCGGCCTACCGGCTCAAGATGTTCTGAGGCGGCCACTGCACCGCAGGATCGTAGCAGATACCCGCATTCGTTGGTACGGCGATTGACGGCAAATTCGGGTTAATGCGATTGGCATCGGCCCTTTTCGAAGTTAGCGCACCCGCCCGTCCTGCAAATGAAAGTGAGCTTTCTTATGATCATCATCACGGTGGAGAATACGTGGAAAGCGTCGGTGTGATGTCGCACGCTGGACGCCGTTATGGCGCCAGACCTTGGGGCACACCGGACAAGGTTCCCAGGATGTTGCGAGGGATTGGATTGGCTCAATGACGCGGGTCAAGCGCCGGTCCGGCGTGGTCGGCAAACCGGTTATCCGGCAACGCCGCCGCTACCTGCATCACCCACGAGACACCAGCTCCCCGGCTGGTTGACGAATTACTCTGCAGCCGTTGACATCCGGTTATTCCATAACCCAGCCATACTCGGAGGGAACAGTGCACAGCATGGAACGTATCATCTCGAGGGACTTTTCCGGTTCCGCCAGGTGCCCATGATGCTCGATGATCAGTTGCCCATCGTAGACGCCACACGAATACAGATCGAGAGGGACGCTGATGGAGCAATAGAACTGGCCCCGAATGTCTTTCAGCTCAAGACCCGGTGGTGTGCGCATAGTTGGGAACGCGGTTGCGTCGGTGCAGAAGACAAGTGGCGGCAGCCCGGCAGGAGTTCCTTCGAATGCTGTGCCGAAGTGGAGCCCCGACTGCTGGATCACACCATTGGCCAAATCAGCGCGCAGGGTGGCAACGATATCGCTTGCCAGATCGACGATGTCGGTATCCGGGCCGATCTCCGCAAGGTAGGAGGCTGCCCCGAGCAGGTTCGTGCTTTCGGTCGGCGCCACCGGCGGCGCAAGAAGAAATCGCAAGTCGACGGGGTAAACGTAGGGGATCGGGACGTGCGGGGTGTTGCGCAGCCGCCACTCGGTCAGCAGGATAGCCGCCGCGACCACGGCGTTGACGCTGAGTCGATGTTCACGCCCGAATGCAACGAGGTCCGATGTCTCCAGCTTGGAGAGCAGGAGTCTGCTCACTGGAACAGCTTGGGGTGATCCAGGATCGGCGAGGACAGCCGCCTTGGTGGTGTCAGGAAGCTCATAGGCGAACATCACCGACATGAAACGCTCGGCTCCCGATAGCCCTTGCTTCTTGACGCCCCGCTGTTCGAGCAGGATCTCCATGGGCAGCGGGGCGGACTGCGGGATTATCGGACCGGGATCACCGGTAGTTACCGCATCGGTGTACCGGGAGAACAGCTCGTCTACGAGAGCGGCCCCGTGGTGACCATCGGCCATGCTGTGATGGACATACAGGGTCAGCTCGGCCCCTCCCTCGTTGAGCGTCAGCCGCGAATCCATCAACGACACACTCTGGTCGAGCCGGATCTGTGAGTCTCCCGAAGACGCCCCGTTGGTGCCGTCGACGACACAGATCCCCGAGTGGAGCATGTCGTCGGCAACCAGATTCCAACCGCCATCGGGGCTTGGCTCGAGGTGACCCGCCAAGACCGGATGGGCCTCGAGGAGGGCATCGAAAGCATCCGACAGCGCGTCGACGTCGACCGCGCCGCGCAGCTGGATTGTCATCGACGTGAAAACCTCGTACTGCGCAAAGATTTCTTCACTGTGTGACAGCTTTCGAATCACGGATCCGGAAAACACCTCAAGAACCCCTACTGGTCATTGCATGCCGGGCCAGCGCATGCTCGGTCAGTGCGTGCTGGCCCGTCGGTAACCGATGGCCATCGGTACCGCGCATGCGACGCAAATACCGATGGTCCACACCAGCATCCCGATCATCGGAGACAGGACCGGGCCGCCCATCGCATAGCCTCGCATCGCCGCGATGGCATAGCTGACTGGCTGATGGGCGACGACCGGCTGAATCCAGCCTGGATAAGAGTTGAGCGGTACCAGGCCGGTGGAGAAGAAAATCGCGATCGCTTGCACCAGCTCCACGCCTTCAACCACGACGGTCTGCGCGGTGTAGAGCGCGACGGTGGTGACGATGGCGGCGATAGCGATGCCCAGTATCACCGGGACACTTACCCACATGAGGCTCGGGATCACGCCCTGCCGAAACCGGAAACCCAACACAACGCCCGTGCCCAGCATCACCAAAGTGGTGAACAGCGTCCGTACCGCATTCGCCAGAATTCGAGCGATCAGACCCGATGCCCGGTGCACCGGCACCACCCACAATCGGGAAAGCAAACCCATGGAGCGCTCGCGCATCAGGTCTATCGCGACAAATGTTGAGCCAGTGATCGCGGCACCGATCGAGATGAGCGGAACAATGCTGTAGAGCCCGCTGTCGTGGGTCACGGCGTAAGCCAGGTTACCGAGCACGATGTTCAACACCACCATGAACAGAATCGGCAACACGATCGCTCCGACGACGGTGACATAGTCACGCGCCCACCGAATGAGTAACCGCTTGGTCTGCAAGAGAGTTTGCTCAACGAGCAGGCGAACAGAGTTCTCCGGGTTCTGCGAGCGCGCCGGCGCGAGCCCGACTTCCTCAGTTGTGGCCGGCATCATCGCCGCCTGGACAATACGACGACGGACATGGGCACCAACAACAGTGTGAAACCGACGATCCATGCCAGCGTCGGTGCCATCACAGGCCACGTCACCGGTAAGACTCTCTTGGTGGTATCTCCGGCCAGCGCCCGCATCGCCTCAACGAACTGCGAGATCGGTTGGTTGCGGACAAACGGGTGGATCCACCGAGGAAACAGCCTCAACGGCATCAGGCCGACCGACAATAGTCCGAAGATCAAAATGGGCAAGGTCAGCAGCGGCAGCATGGCGTCGGGGTTCTTGGTAACTGTGCCAAGCAGGTCGGTGCCGAATGACAGCACAGCCCCGATCGCCAGCACCAATAAGCAAAAGCCGACGATGTAGAGGGCCCCGCGGTGGAACCGGAATCCGATCACGTAGCCGCAGACCAGCGATACCGCCAAACCGATGGAGCACCGGTACACCGAGACCGTCGCGCGGGCAAGCACCGGCGTCACCGGGGCGATCGGCATCGAGCTAAACCGTCTATTGACACCCAGCAGCGAGTCGGTTGCCGCCCGGAAGCCCGACCCGATGGCGGCGAACGAGATGGCCTGCAGTGTGACCAACGGCGTGATGTACTGCCCGAGGTTACTGGCGACGCCGGAGCTTGCACCCCCGACAAAGTGGTTCCACGGTATGGCGAAGGGTATGTAGAAGCCCACCATGAAAACCACCGGCGCGCCGGCGGTGGTGAGCAACTCGCCGATGCTCGTGCGCAAGAACAAGCGACTGATGAGCACCCGCCATTGCCGAAGCGTCGACTGGTTCAGCTTCTCCACGGTCGGGCTGAACCCCTTGAAGGCCGGTGCCGGGGTGGGAACGGTGGCCGCGGCGCTCATCGCATGCCCGCCGACGCTAGATGACTCAGCGACTCGCTGGGATCTGTTGTCATGGACAGGAATACGTCATCGAGCGACGGCCGGCGTAGCGCGATGTCGGCCAGCTCGATGTTCGCCTCGTCGATTCGGCGCGCGGCCTCGATCAGGGTGTGCGTGCCGTCTGGCGCCGGCATCGTGATCCGGTCTGACTCGGGTGTCAGGATGGCCCTGCTCTGCTCGGGCAGCAGCGAGCCGAGCGCCGCGACGATGGCGTCCAGGTCCTTGAGATCTCGCGGCACGATTTCGCAGAATGTGTCGCCGGCACGGTGCTTGAGCTCATTCGCGGTGCCCTCGGCGATGATCGTGCCGTGGTCGATCAAAATGATCCGGTCACTGAGCGCATCCGCTTCCTCGAGATACTGTGTCGTCAACAAGGTGGCGACGCCGAGCTTCTTGAAGCTGGCCACCAGATCCCAAATCGCCTGCCGGCTTCTTGGGTCCAGTCCCGTGGTGGGCTCGTCGAGGAAAGCCACTTGCGGCTGGACCACCAATCCGCACGCGATGTCGATGCGCCGACGCATCCCGCCCGAATAGGTGCTCACCCGCCGCTTCGCGGCATGCATGAGCCCGAATTGCTCGAGCAGTTCCTGCGACCTGCGACGTGCTTCGGACTTGCTCAGCCCGTACAGGCGACCGAACAACACCAGATTCTGCTCACCGGTCAGGGCGTCGTCGACGGCCACCTGCTGTCCGGTGACCATGATCGAGCGGCGCACACCGGCCGGATCCGAAACGACGTCGTGGCCGGCGACCGTCGCCGAGCCGCCATCGGGCCGGGTCAGCGTCGACAAGATGTCCACCATGGTGGTCTTGCCGGCTCCGTTGGGACCGAGCAGCCCGATCACTTCGCCGCGGCCCACTTCGAAACTGACGTCATCGAGGGCCACTACCGTGCCGAACGCCTTGTGAATCCCGCGGACCACTACTGCCATGTCGTTGTTGCGCATTCCGATCCTCCTCAGCCCGCATCCAGGCTGGACAAGTCCACCAGGGCACCCGCTTCGGGTGCCCCAATCGTTTCGATCTCGTCATGCTCGGCCGCGATGGCCTCCTGGATCAATCCGCTCAGTGTGGCCGGGAAGCTCCGTGCCAGCGTTTCCACCGTTGCTGCGGGGATACGACGGGTGTCATACCACCAATCGAGATGCAATGAGCCACCGGAGCGATACGCCCGGAGCTCGATCGCATGGCCCAACCCAGGGATCGTCTCGCGCACGGGCATCGTCATGTCGGAGTCGAACTGTACCGGTGCATCGGTGCTCGGCAGCTCGGGAATGACGCCCGCATACCGGAAGTGGATGTCGGGGGTGCGCTGCGCACCGAGCATGCGTCCGGTCGGCGCATACAGATACCGCAGCAGCCCGTAGCCAATCCCATAGTGCGGAACGGATTTAACGGTGTTGTGAACGGCGTCCAGCTGTTGAATCGCCGACGTGCCCGGTCCGCTCGCGCAGGCCAGCGCAATCGGGTAGTACGTCGTGAACCAGCCGACGGTCCGGCGCAGGTCGATGTCCGGCCGTAGCACCGAGCGCCCCTCGCCCTCGAGTTCGACGGCCACCACACCGTCACCGACCGTCTTGCCTATCGTTCGGCCGAGCGCGGCCAGCACGATCTCCTGGATCGACCGCCGGAACCGGCGCCGAGCATCATCGAGCTCGAATGTCTGCTCGACGCTCAGCGTAGTTGAGAACTTGGTCAGATCCTCGGTGCTGGGCGGTTGCGTGATGTCTTGGTCAGCCAGCCACAAGGTTGCCTTGGTTGAGTTTTCGATCCAGTAGGAGCGAGTGTCGAGGGCTGCGGGATGCGTCGCGAGGGCCGCGCAGCGAACCGACCAATCCCGCCACCCGGTGGTGACCGGCTCCAGCGTGATCTCCTCGCCCGCCAACCGCTGCTCGAACGCGGTGACGATGTCGCGTCCCAGGATTTGACGCGATACATCGTCGTTGACCGTCTCGTGCACGGCCAGCCCCAGGTAGTGCGGACCGCCGTGCGCACCGGTGATATGCACTGCTGCCAGCGGCACATCCGAATCACCTTGATCTGAGGGCAATTCGGCCAGAATCTTCGACACCGCAGCTCGTTCCTCCGGGCTGCCGGCGGCCACGTCATCAGGAAGTGACACCGTCGAAAGCCGAGTGAACTCCGCCGATGGTGCGATGTGTTGCTCCCACATTCCGGCATTGTCGACGAGCTGCAGCCGCAATGCGTCGTGGTGGTTGGCCACCGCGGTCAGCACTGCCCGGACATCCTCCGAGCCGATTTTGGGGTCGAGGCGCAGGATCATCGGGACGCGCCAGTGACCGGTGTCGCGCAGTCCCCGGTCGAGGAAGTACGCGATATTCGGTGGAACCGCCGGATGTGCGTCAGTCACCGGGGCTTTGGCCAAACCGCTCGCCGCGAACGAGGCATCGACGGCAGCCGTCAGCGCGGCCAGGGTCGGGTATTCGTACAGGTCCTGCGGTGTAATGCTCAGGCCCTCATTGGCGGCGGACATCGCGATGCTGATGGCCATCAGGGAATCGCCGCCCATGTCAAAGAAATTGGCGTTTCGATCGATGGAGCTGACACCCATGCACTGCTCCCAGATTCGACGCAACGTGGTCTCGGTCTGGGATTCTCCGTTCTGCGCCACTTCGGCGGTGCCCGCGCCAGTCCCCGCACCCACCGGCGAGCCGTTGCTCCCGGCGGGAACCTGCGACCAGACCATGTGCTTGGGTTCCACCCAATGCCGTTGGCGGGCAAACGGATAACCGGGCAGGGAAACCAGCTGCGGCTGGGCCGCACGCCGCGGCGTCCAGTCAACCTCGATTCCGGCGGACCACAGCTCACCCAGGGCGCGCAGGAAGGTGTCGCGGTCGTCGGCGTTTTGAATCGGGTGACGCATGAGCCGGACAGCACGATGCGTGGCCGACCACTTCGGATGCCGGATCGCCGAACCGGTGAGGCTCCCGCCGGGACCGACCTCGACGAGGACTCGACCCGGATCTGCCAGCACCACGTCGAGTTCGTCGGCGAACCTGATCGCGGAACTGATCTGGCGTGCCCAGGTGGCCGGATCGGTGACCTGCTGCTCGGTCAACCACGTTCCGGTGAGGTTACTCAGCAACGGCGTGCGCGGAGCACTGAGCTGCTGCCGGGACAGGTATGCCTGGAATTCATCCAACATCGGATCCATCGCGCTGGTGTGAAACGCGTGCCCGGCGCGGACCCGGCGAACGGGTATCCCGGCCTCGTTGAGACGTTGGGTGAACTCGCGAATCGCGCCCTTCGGGCCGGCGACCACGCAGTTGCCGGGATCGTTGACTGCGGAGAGCTCCACCCCTGGTGAGAGGTACTGCGCGACCTCGTCGGGGCCCACCGCCACCGCGACCATGGCGCCGGGCGGGGACTCATGCATCAGGCGAGCCCGTAGCGCGACGGTTTTGATCGCCGTGTCTAGGTCGAATACCCCGGCCAGAGTGGCCGCGATGTATTCGCCGGTGCTGTAGCCGATGTAGGCGCCGGCACGCACCCCGTAGCTGTCGACCAGCTTGGCGAGCGCGTACTCCACCGTGAACAGCGCCGGTTGCGATCGGTCGATGCGCTCCAGATCCGTTGCGGTCCCGCTGAACACCTCGGCATGCAGATCGACGCCCATCTCGTCGCGGAATCCGGCGGCGCAGGTGTCGAAGTATTCGGCGAAAACGGGCTCGGTGTCGTAGAGCCCCTTCGCCATGCCGACGTGCTGTGCGCCCTGCCCGGGGAAGAGGAAAACGACCCGGTCCGACGCCGGCGACGTGGTTGTTTCAGCGGCACCGCCGGTGCCGGAGTCGCCGACGAAGACGTTGTCGTGCTCGGCCGCCCGCAACACCTTGACGGCGTGTTCGCGGTCGTGGACTACGGCGGCCATGGTGATGTTGTGCTTGCGGCGCCGAGTGAGGGTGTAGGCCACGTCGGATACGTCCGGGCACTCCGGCCGTTCCAGCGCGCTGGCCAGGGCGTTGCGCGACTCCCGCAGCGCGGCAGTAGTTTTCGCGGACAGCAGCAGCACCTGAGGTCCGGTGGTTGCGGTGTGGGCCGGAACCGCGGGTGCCTGCTCCAAAACGACGTGCGCATTGGTGCCGCCGACCCCGAACGAGCTCACCCCGGCGCGAAGCACGCCGTCCCATTCCCACGGGCCGTACTTGCTTTGCACGACGAACGGACTTTGGTCGAGCCGCAGCTCGGGGTTCGGGCTGGTGTAGTGCAATGTTGCGGGGATTGCTTTGTGCTTCAGGCACAGGATCGTCTTGATCAGACCCGCGATTCCGGCGGCGACTTCCAGGTGGCCGATGTTGGACTTGACCGAGCCGAGCACGCACGGGCCCGGGCGGGGCGTTTCGGAGAACTCGAATGCCGTTCGCAGCCCTTGGATTTCGATGGGGTCACCCAGCGGGGTGCCGGTGCCGTGGCACTCGACATAGCTGACGGTCGAGGAATCGACGCCCGCCACCGCGTGGGCTTCGGCGATGACGTCTGCCTGGGCGGCCGGATTGGGGGCCGCGTAGCCCATTTTCGCCGATCCGTCGTTGTTGATCGCCGATCCGCGGATGACGGCGTGAATGCGGTCGCCGGCATCGATGGCCGCCTGCAACGGCTTGAGCGCCACCATCGCCACACCGCTGCCGAAGACGGTGCCGTCGGCGCGCACGTCGAAGGGCCGGCAATGGCCGACCGCCGATACCATCGATCCCGGCGAGTTCCAGTAACCGACGCGGTGCGGGATGCACAACGATGACCCGCCGGCCAGTGCCATGTCGCACTCGCCGGACAGCAGGCTCAGGCAGGCCAGGTGCACCGCGACCAGCGAGGACGAGCAGGCGGTTTGGACCGCGATGCTCGGGCCGCGCAAGTTGAACGCATGAGATATCCGCGTCGCCAGGAAATCCTTGTCGTTCTGCAGGAACAGGCTGAACTGGTCGAAGTTGAGTCCCTCGGCCAGCACGGCGTTCGGGTCTCGATGCGACAGCAGGTTGTGCAGCAGATAGCCGCTGGGAGAGCTGGTCCCGTACACGCCGATCGAGCCGTCGAACTGGGCGGGGTCACAGCCGGCGTCCTCGAGCGCATGCCACGCGCATTGCAGGAACAGCCGGTGTTGCGGGTCGAGCACCTGCGCGGCCAGCGGGGGGAATCCGAAGAAGTCAGCGTCGAATTCGTCTATCCCGTCCAGTAGCGGCGCGCGACGCACGTATGCCGGGTCGGCCAGCGTCTTGTCGCTGACGCCCGCGTCGCGCAGTTCCTGTTCCGACAGGGTGACGATCGACTCCTTGCCGCGCCGAAGATTGCTCCAAAAGGTCGACAGATCGTTCGCGCCCGGGAATCTGCCGGCCATGCCGACGACCGCGATGGCGTTGTCGGGTGTGCTCACAAGTCTTGTCCTCCGTGTACTTGAGGTTTGGGGGGTGTTGGCCGCCGCCGTGCCGCGGCTCCATGTCGCGCTGCCGCGCGTTGCTGCGCGCGGTCGCGAACGGTGGCCATGCTTTTTTGGTTTTCCAGCGTCTGGTCGGGGCCCGAGAGCCCGAGTTGGCGCATCAGGTCGACGGTCAGGTCATGCAGGGACGCCCCCTGCAAGATCAGTGCCACCGGCGGTTCCACGCCGAAGTCGGCCCGCGCGCCGTTGCGGATCCGCACCGCCATCAGAGAGTCAAGCCCCAGCTCTGTCAGCGGTACGGCGGGATCGACAGCTGACCGGTCAGCGTAGCCCATCACCGCAGCGATCCGCGCACGCATCCGCTCGGTCACGACCCGCTGCGCCTCGGCCGCGTCCAGGTCGGCAAGCGCGTCGGGTCCGGCCCAGTCGCCGAGATCGCCCGCCGAGTCCAACTCGTCGACCACCCGGGTGAAGTAGCTGATGCCGCGGATCTCCGGGAAGGCGATCAGCGCCCGGTCGGCGCGCAGCCTAGCGACACCGGTGCGGGCCCGGCCGGCGGCCAGCAGCGAATCCAGGGCCTCGATGCCCTCGGCCGGGGTGATGGTGTCCAGGACGCTGCCGACCAGGGCTTGCGCCACGCCCACCTCCGACCACGGCCCCCAGTTGATCACCGCCGCTGGCAGCCCGGACGCTCGGCGCCAGGTGACCAGCGCGTCCAGCCAGGCACTGGCGCAGGCGTACGCCGCCTGGCCGGGAGAGCCCAATAGTGAAGCGACGGAAGAGAATCCGAGCCACCAGTCGAGCTGACAGCCCTCGGTGGCGTGGTGCATCCGCAGTGCTCCGGCCGCCTTGGGTGCCCATACCCGCTCGAGGGTGTCCCTGCTCATGGAGAACACCAGGCTGTCTTCGATGACCGCGGCGGCGTGCACCACACCGCGCAATTCAGCCCCTGCTTGTCCTGCGGCCTCGATGAGACGTTCGGCCACTCCCGGCGCCGCGACGTCGCCGCGGACGACCACGATCTCGGCGCGGGCTTCCAGTGCGGCCAACACCTGGCGCTGGTCGTCGGTGGGTTCGCTGCGGCCATTGAGCACCACCCGGCCGGCGCCGCGGTCCACCAGCCATTTCGCGACCACCAACCCGAGCCCGCCGAGACCACCGGTGACGACGTAGGAGGCTCCGGGGCGGACCACCGGATGACCCGCTTGTGCATCGAGGGTGGCGCGCGACAGGCGTTCGACGAACCTGCGGTCACCCCGCCACGCGATCACGTCGTCAGTGCCCGAGTCCCGTAGTTCCGCGGTCAGCTTGGCGAGCGGGTCTGGCATGTCGTCCAGGTCGACCAGGGTGGCGCGCATGTCGGGATGCTCGAAGGCCAGTGCCCGGACCAGACCCTTCAAGGATGCCGTTGCGGGGGCTCCCGGGTCGTCGTCGTGAACGGGCAGTCCGCCGCCGGTGACCAACCACAGCCGCGGTGAGCGGCCGTGCCAGGTGCCCACGACCGCGCGAACCACGGTCGTGATCGACCACACCCGGTCTCGCGCCGCGACCAGTCCGTCGTCCAATCCGGTCGAGGCGCCGCCGGCGAAGACAACCAGGCCGACGGGCGGGTGGTCCGGATCGCCCGCCGTTTCCGCGAATGCGGCCAGCACCGCCGGTTCGTCGCCGAGATCGGCGGTGAGCACCCGCCGCACCGAACGCCACCGTTCGATGAACTGGTCGGCCATCAGCCGGGTTTGGCTATCCGCGGTCACATCGGTGAGCACCAGCCAACTGCCGGGTGCGGCCTCGCATCCCGCCGCTGGACCGGCCTCGACCGTGATCGGGCTTTCGATCCACTCGGCATCGAAGATCTTCTGCGACAACGGCAGTGGCACCGCCCGGCGCTCAACCCGTCGCAGGTAGATGCCGCCGATTTCGGCCGCTACCTGCCCGGTGTCGTCGATCAGGACGACGTTGCCCAGCTTGCCGGCGCCGCCGTCGAGGTTGGACAGCTGGGCTCGACAGGTGAGGTGGCGGCCGATGTCACGGTAGACCCGAATCTTGTCGAAGGACACCGGCAGATAGCTCGCTTCGGCGGATCCCGCGACTTCGCCGTCGGGTATTGCGGCACCCAGGCTTTGCAGGGCCGCATCCAGCATGGCCGGATGAAGCCGGTATCCGGGGTGCCGCGGAGCCTCGTCGGGAAGGGTGATCTCGGTTTCGGCGGAACCGTCGGACAAACGCGAGATTCGGCTCAGCGCGGCGAAGGCGGGACCGTGGTGTTGACCGGTCTGGCGGAGCAGGGCATAGAAATCGGCGGGCGACACGGTTGCCGCGGTGGCAGCACGATGCGCCTCGGGACGGGTGCGCGCGACGTCGGGCGGTGCTTGTTCGACCCTGGCCGTGGCGTGCCGGCGGAAGTCGCCGTTGGGCGAGCGGGAATAGATTTCGACCCGAATCTGGCTGTCCCCATTGCGAATCAACTGGGTCGTCAGCTGGGTGTGGTCATCGAGCGGGAGCATCTGCTCGACCTCGAACTGGGTCATGCCGATCGACTCAGCGGATACGCCCAGCGCTTCGGCGCCCGCGGCCAACGCGATCTCGGCGAACGCCGCGGCCGGCATGATCGGTTGGCCGAACACCTTGTGGTCGGCCAACCACGGGGATACGTCGGTGCCGACATCGGCCTGCCAGACGTGGTTTCCGCCGCTGGGCATCTGGATGTGGGCGCCGAGCAATGGATGGCTGGCGGCCAGTTCCGACATCGCGGACCGATCCGTGACCCAGAACCTGCTGTGCTGCCACGGTGTGGGCGGTGCGTCCACGAGACGTCCGTTGGCGTCGTCCGGGGTGGTCGCCCCGACGGTGGCGAGTTGGGTGTGGAAGAACAGCGTTTGGTCGTGGTCGCGGTTCATCGCCCCCGTGACGATCTGGTCGCCGGCGCTCTCCAGGGTTTCGGTGATGGCGTGGATGAGCACCGGGTGCGGACTCATCTCGATGAAGGCATGACAGCCGTGACGGTCGGCCGCCGCGGCGACAGCCTGGTGGAATCGCACCGGGTTGCGCAAGTTGGCCGACCAATAGTCGGCATCCATCACCGGGTGTGAGTATTCGTCGATTGGGCGAGTGGTCGTGATGATCGGGATGCGCGGCGGCTGCGGAGTCAAATCCTGCAGCGCACTTCGCAATTCGGGAAGGATCGGGTCAATGATCGGGTGATGGGAGGCCACGTCGACCTCGACGCGTCGCGCCAGCCGATTCTGTGCGGCAACCGCGGCGATGATCGAGTCCACCGCCTCGGGCGGCCCGGCGATCACCGACTGACGCGGCGATGCATACACCGCCAGCGTCACCTGCGGATAGTCGGCGATCAGCGACTCGGCGGCATCGGCATCGAGTTCGAGCAGCGCCATCGCGCCCTGACCCGACAGCCGGGCCATCAACCGCGACCGGGTGGCGATCACCTTCATGCCCTGCTCGGGTGTCAATGCGCCGGCCACGACCGCCGCGGCCACCTCACCCATCGAATGCCCGATCACCGCATCGGGTGTCACGCCGTAGGACCGCCACAACTCGGTCAGCGCCAGCTGCATCCCGACCAGCACCGGCTGAATGCGGTCGATGCCGACCACCTCGTCGCCCGCGGAAAGTGTCTGCTGTAACGAAAAGCCAACCTGGGCAACGAATACCGGCTCCAGCTCGGCTACCGCCTTGGCGAACGCCGGTTCGTCGGCCAGCAACTGCCGGCCCATCCCGGCCCACTGCGAGCCCTGACCCGAGTACACGAATACCCGGCCCGGTCCGCCAGCACGCTGATCACAACCCACCACACCGACCCGCGGCTGTCCGGCCGCCAGCGCCCGCAAGCCTGCGATCGCCTCCGCGCGGTCACGCGCGATCACGGTGGCGACCTTGGCGTGCCGGGGCCGGTGATGGTTGATGGTGTGCGCCACGTCGGCAAGCGATGCCGCCGCGCCCGGGCCGGACATCCAGTCGGCCAACGCCGCGGCCGTGGCGGCCACGCGTTGCGCCGTCTTACCCGACACCGTCACGGTGGTGACAGGGGATGCTTCGACGGCCGCCGGTGGCGCCTGGTCCGGGCCTTGTTCGAGCACCACGTGCGCGTTGGTCCCGCTGAGCCCGAACGACGACACCGCGGCTCGGCGAGGTCCGGATGCCGCGGGCCACGGGGCGGTTTCGGTAGGCACGAACAGCCGCGTCGCCGACGCGTCGATGGCGGGGTTCCACCGGGTGAAGTGCAGATTGCGCGGAATCTGGCCGCGCTCGACCGCCAGCACCGCCTTGATGAATCCGGCCACCCCGGCGGCGGCCTCCAGGTGACCGATGTTGGTCTTGACCGAGCCCAGCGCGCACGCGCTCTCGCTCTGGCCTTTACCACCAAGGCCATACGTGGTCGCCAGCGACTCGAACTCGATGGGATCGCCCAATATTGTTCCGGTGCCGTGTGTTTCGACATACTGGACGCTGTCGGCGGTGACATCGGCGAGCCGCAGCGCCGAGGCGATCACGTCGCGCTGGGCCAGCGCGTTGGGTGCGGTCATGCCGTTGGAGCGGCCGTCGGAGTTGGTTGCCGAACCTCGGACCACCGCCAGCACCCGGTCCCGGTCGCGCAGCGCGTCGGCCAACCGTTTGAGCACCACCACACCGCAGCCCTCGCCGCGCACGAATCCGTCGGCGTTGGCGTCGAAGCTGTTGCAGCGACCGGTCGGCGACAGCGCCGACCACTTGGACAGCGCGATCGCGGTGAACGGCGACAACGTGAGCTGCACCCCGCCGGCCAGTGCGACGTCGGTTTCGCGCAGCCGCAGGCTTTGACAGGCCAGGTGGATCGCCACCAGTGACGACGAGCACGCGGTGTCCACGGCGACGGCCGGACCGCGCAATCCCAGCAGGTAGGAGATCCGGCCGACGGCCGCGCAATGCGGGGTACCGGTGCTCAGGTAGGCGTCGATGTCGGCTCTGCGTTCGATGTTGACGATCGTGTAGTCCCACGACGACAGCCCCATCATCACGCCGGTTCGGCTGCCGCTCAAGGAATCCGGCTGGATACCGGCGTGTTCGAGCGCTTCCCAGGCAACCTCGAGCAGCATCCGATGCTGCGGGTCCATCGCCACCGCTTCGCGGGGCGTGATGCCGAAGAAGTCGGCGTCGAAAGCGTCGACGTCGGAAACGAAACCGCCCCACTTCGTCGTCATTCGCCCGGACGCCGACGGGTCGGGATCGTAGAACGCGTCGGCATCCCAGCGATCCGGCGGCACCTCGCCGATGGTGTCCACACCGTCGAGAAGCAGTTGCCAAAAGCTTTCCGGTCCGGTCACATTCCCCGGGAAACGGCATCCGACGCCCACCACCGCGATCGGCTCTGCGATGTCGGTGGGGAAGGCCGTCCCGGCGCGCACCAACTCGCGCGCCAGGGCGGCCCGGGCGTTGGGCGACAGTTGCGCCGCGCGTTCTGCCAGGCTCGTCATGACTCACCTCGTGCGGCGGCTTCCAGCTCGCTGGCTTCGACCAGATCGGCGAGCAAATCCATCTCCTCGTCAGACAGTTCGGGTTCCGCGTCCGCCGTGTGTTGCGCAGCGGCCGGCGGCGCATAGTCCATGCGTTCGCACAGTGCGGCCGCCAGATCGGTGATCGTCGGGTAGGCCCACACCAGGGCGACCGGCAAGGTGATGCCCAGACTTGCTTCCAGCCGGTTTCGCAATTCCAGGGCCATCAGCGAATCGAGCCCCAGCGTCTCCAACGGCCGGTCGTGGTCGATCGGATCGCTCGAGCGCAGCACCCCGCGGATCTCGTCGGCGATCGCCGACGCCAGGTAGCCCGGCCGTTCGGCCGCGTCCAGGGCGTCCAGCTGCGCCCGGACCTTGCCGCCGCCGCTTCGCTGGGGCGCCGTCGACTCCTGCAACTTTGCGAACAACGACGACCCGGCCACGGCGGGGAAGGATTGGAACCACTGCCGGGCGTCCAGGCTGAACACACCGGTGCGCGCCCGATCGGCGGCGAGCACCGCCTGCATCGCGGCCAGGCCCTGCTCGGCGGTGATCATCGACACGCCCAGATCGGCGAAGAACTGTGCGCGACCGACCTCGGCCCATGGGCCCCAGTTGATTCCGATCGCGGGCAGTCCGCGGGATCGGCGGTACGCGACCAGGCCGTCGACCCAGGAGTTCGCGGCGGCATAGGCGCCCTGCCCGGGTGTGCCGAGCAGCGCGGCGGCCGAGGAGAAGGTGAGCCACCAGTCCACGTCCCGCGACGCCGTTGCCTGGTGCAGCCGCCAGCTGCCGGCGACCTTCGGAGCGAAAACCCGCGCGGCAGCCGAATCGGTCATGTTCAACACGATTTCGTCGGCCAGCACCATCGCGCTGTGCAGGACACCGGCCAGCCGGAAACCGGCCGCTTCGACGGCTTGCACCAGCCGGTCAGCGGTGCCGGGTTCGGCGATGTCACCGGTGACCACCTCGATCCGGTGACCCGCGGCGCGCAGCTCCGCGATGGCCGCCTCGACGTCGTCACCGGGAGCCGAACGTCCGTTCAGCACAACCAATCCCGCGCCCTGCTCGACCAGCCAGCGGGCGACGACGAAGCCGAGACCGCCCATGCCGCCGACGATCAGGTAGCCGCCGTCGGGGCTGACCAATGGAAGCGGAGGCGGCGACGCGGCCGCTTCGATGCTGCCGCTGTCCGGTATCGAGATGACGATTTTGCCGGTGTGCTTACCGGAGGCCATCAGCCGGAATGCGTCGGCCGCGTCGCGCAGGCTGAATTCGGTGACGGGCAGCACCGGCAGGCTGCCGGCTGCCACGTGCTCCAGGATGTGTTGCAGCAGCTGGCGGTACTTCGCCGGTTGCAGCTTCAGGTTAAGGTCGAGGTCTACCACGCAGAAGGACGCGCTTTTGGCCAGCGCGGCGAGCCCCAGGTTGGCGTCGGCGTAGACGTCCTTCTTGCCCAGCTCGATGAATCGACCACCGGGCGCCAGGATCTGCACGCCACGCTGGATTGCTTCTCCAGCAAGCGAATTGAGAACAACATCGACCCCGTAGCCGTTGGTGAGCTCGAGGATCTCGTCGGCGAAATCCACGGTGCGTGAGTCGCCGACGTACTCGACGCCGAGCTGAGACAGCATGTCGCGTTTGGCGTCCGAGCCGGCTGTGGTGTAGATGCGGGCGCCGATCATCTTCGCGATCGAGACCGCCGCCATGCCGACGCCGCCGGTGGCGGAGTGGATGAGCACACGTTCGCCCGGGGCCAGCCGCCCGACCTCGCACAGTGAATGCCAGGCGGTCAGATATGCGACGCCGAACGTGGCCGCCTCGTTGTCGGGCAGCGTGTCGGGGATGGGGACGACCAGATCGGCAAGCGTGCCCACGTGGGTGCCGAATGTGCCGGGACCGAAGGCGATGACGCGCTGCCCGATCTCGACCGAGGCCTCCCCGGACCTTACGTCGTCGCCGACGGCGGTCACGTAGCCGACGCATTCGCCACCGATCACCGGCGCGGCGCCGTCGAGCCCCGGATACACGCCCATCGCCTTGAGCACGTCGCTGAAGTTGAGTCCCGCGGCGACCACCCGGACCTCGACCTGATCGCCCTGCGGCCTGGGCCGTTTCACCTCGTGGACCGTGAGCGCGTCCAGCCGGCCGGGCTGGTCGATCTGCAGCCGGACGGCTCCGCCCAAAGGCCCTGTGCCGTCGAGGTTCACGACGGTGCGGCGGGACTCGGCGGCCAGCTCACCCTTCGCGGTGGTGGGCGCGGGCACCAGCCGGTTGACGTAGCGCTGTCCGTCGCGGTAGGCGACCTCGTCGTGCTCGGACCCGGCGAGCAGCTCCGCGGTCAGGTCAGCCAGTGAGCCGGTGCCTTCGGGTTCGATGTCGACGAGGGTGGTCTTGAGTTCGGAATGCTCGAACGTCAACACCCGGGCGATTCCACGTAACTCGGTCTGCGCCAACGTGACCGAGTCGGTGGGATCGAACTGCTGGGCGCCGCGGGTGACGATCCACAGCCGCGGGCTCTTACGGGTGCCCATCCGTGTCACGGTCTCCACCACACGCGCGATCAGCAGGGTGCGCGCCCGCGCCAGCTCCAGCTGAGCGTCGTCGGGCAACGATTCGTCGACGCTGCGGGGCGGACAGACCATGACGATGCCGTCCCACCCGGAGCCGGACCGGGTGATCGCCGCGCGCAGCGCCGCTTCGTCGTGCGGCGAGACCTGTTCCACCTCGGTACGGTCGGACAGCGACGACCGCAACGCGGGCAGCAGCGGATCGCCCGCGGCAGGGTCGCCGATCAACAACAGCCGGTCCGGGCCCGCGGATGTCGGGTCCGCCTTGGTGAGCGGCGCCGGCTCCCACTCCACCGTGAACAGGCGTTGGGTGAGTTCGGTTGCGCCGCCGCCGGATCCGAGGACGGCCATTTCGACCTCGTCGATGACCAGCAGCGGCCGGCCATCCGGATCGGTCAGGACGACTTCGCCGACCAGCCGCTCCGAACCCTCGCGTGCGGCGAGGGTGCCGACGGCGCGGACGCCGCGGGTGACGTCGCCGTATACGTGTACGCCCGCGTAACGTACCGGCACCACCAGGGATTTCCGGGCGGTTCGCCCGCCGGCCAGGTCGGTGGCCATCCGGGTGGCGCCGAGCGTCTGCAACGCGATGTCCATCATGACCGGATGCAGCGAGAAGTCGCGGGAACCCGGCCTGGCCGACGAGGGTAGCCGCACGTCGGCGCGGGCCGCGCCGGATTGCTCGACGGCGAGTCCGACGATGCCTTGAAATGCCGGTCCGTGTTGTTGGCCGGCGCCGCGCAGCAGCTGGTACAGCTCCTCGGGGTCGAGTTCGTCCGCCGTGTCGCCGACCGCCGCAGCTGGTGCCTCGCCGTTCGACAGCGCGGCTGACTGGACGCGGGCAACGGTGGCGGTGGCATGGGTGGTCCAGTCCGAAGACCCACTGCGAGAGCGTATTTCGATCCGGCATCGTTGTTCGTCGCCGGTGAGCGTGGTGACCAGCACGGTGCCTTCGGTCACGTGCAGCATCTGGTGGAGGTCGAGCTCGCCGATCATCCAGGGCTGCTCGGGCCCGTCGTGCTCGACCGGGAAGGCCGCTGTCGCGGCGGCCAGCGCGACCTCGGCGTACGCCGCCCCGGGCAGCACGCAGAGATCGTCGATGACGTGATCGCCGAGCCACAGCAGGTCCGGGGCGAGCTCGCTTTCCCAAATCCGGGTGCCGTTGGTGGGGTCGGTGACACCGACGCCGAGCAGCGGGTGGATGCCTGCCCGGTGTAATGCGGACCCAGAGTGCGAAGTGGCGCTGATCCAGTGGCGGGTGTGCTGCCACGGGGTGGTGGGCAGCACGGGGTGTGGTTCGGGCGGGTGCGGGGTGTGCGGCGGGCGCGCGGTGTGCGTGGTGTTGAGGTTGGTCTGAAACGTCAGGGTGTCGTGGGTGTCGCGTTGCAGCGTGCCGATGCTCAGATACTCGGCGTCGTGATGCGTGCTCGCGAGGGTGTCGCTGATCGAGTGGGTCAGCAACGGGTGTGCGCTGATCTCGATGAAGGTGTGGTGGGGGCCGCGCGGGCCGTCGAAGGCGTGCGCGATGGCCTGGTGGAAACGCACCGGGTTGCGCATGTTGGTGGCCCAGTGCTCGGCGTCGAAGACCGGTTGGCTGTCGAGGTCGGCGTAGGTGGTGGAGATGATCGGCATGGTCGGCGGCCGCGGGGTGAGATCGGCCAGTTCCGAACGCATGTGGGGCTGCAACGCTTCCATGGCCGGGTTGTGCGGGGCCACCTCGATGTTGACCCGGGTGGCAAAGCCGCCCCGTTGGCGCACCGTCTCGATGAGAGCGTCGATCTGCTGCGGCGGTCCGGCGATCACGGTTTGGCGTGGTGAGGCGTAGATCCCGAGGCTCACCTGCGGATAGTCGGCGATGAGGGCTTCGGTTTCGGCGGCGTCGAGTTCCAGCAGCGCCATCGTGCCCTGCCCGGACAGCGGCGCCATCAGCCGCGACCGGGTGGCGGTGACCCGCAGGCCCTGCGCCGGCGTGAGCGCACCGGCGACCACCGCGGCGGCCACCTCGCCCATGGAGTGGCCGATCACCAGGTCGGGTTGCACCCCGTAGGAGCGCCACAGCGCGGTGAGCGCCAGCTGCATGCCGATCACCCCGAGCTGGATCTGCTCGATGCCGACCAGCTCCTTGCCGCCGGCGATTACCTCCTGAAGCGAAAACCCGGCCTGTGCAACGAAATCCGGCTCCAGTGCGGCGACGGCGGCAGCGAATGACGGTTCGTCGGCCAGCAGCTGGCGGCCCATTCCGGCCCACTGGGACCCACGTCCGGAGTAGACGAACACCGTGCCCGGCCCCACCGCGCCCTCCCGAGGAGCCACCACGCCCGGGGCGGATTGACCCGCGGCCAGCGCCCGCAACCCCGCCACCGCCTGGCCCCGATCCACGGCGGCCACCGTGGCGAACTTGGCGTGCCGGGGCCGGTGATGGTTGAGGGTGTGCGCGGCGTCGGCCAGCGACACTCCGGCGCCCGGGCCATCCAGCCAATCGGCCAGCACCGATGCCGTCGCGGCCACCCGCTGCGTCGTCTTGCCCGACACCACCAGGGTCGATACCGCCGGAGCCGGGTCGCGCGGCGCACCGGCCGCCGGGGCGGGCGGCTGCTCGATCACCACATGCGCGTTCGTCCCGCTGACGCCGAACGACGAGATGCCCGCGCGCCGCGGCCGGCCGGTTGCTGGCCATGCCATGCCGTCGGCCGCGATGGTCAGCCGGGCCGCGGCCTCACTCGCATGCGGTGTCAACTGCCGGAAGTTGAGGTGCCGCGGAATGTAGCCGTTGCCCACGGCGAGTACGGCTTTCATGAATCCGGCGACACCCGCCGCGGCTTCCAGGTGACCGAGGTTGGTCTTCACCGAGCCGATCACCAACGGAGGGGAACTCTCTCGCTCGCCGAAAACCTTGCTCAGCGAGTCGAGTTCGATTGGGTCGCCCAAGGGCGTACCCGTTCCGTGGGCTTCGATGTAATCGATGTCGGCAGCCGCTAATTTGGACGACGTCAGTGCGGTGCGTAGCAGCGCTTGTTGGGCGGGCCCGTTGGGGACGGTCACCCCGCTGCTGGCGCCGTCCTGGTTGACGGCCGAACCGCGCACCACCGCAAGGATGCGGTCGCCGTCGCGCACCGCGTCGTCCAACCGCTTGAGCACCACCACCGCGGCGCCCTCGCCGCGGACGTATCCGTCGGCGGACGCATCGAAGGTCTTGCACTGACCTTCCGGCGACAGCATCCCCCAGCGCGAGCACGCGATGCTCGGTCCGGGGCTGAGCAACAGGTTGGTCCCACCGACCAGCGCCATGTCGCTTTCCCGCGAACGCAGGCTCTGACAGGCCAGGTGCACCGCCACCAACGACGACGAGCAGGCGGTGTCGATGACCACCGCGGGACCGCGAGCACCCAGGATGTAGGCCAGCCGTCCGGCGGCGAAGTTCGCCGAGTTCCCGGTCGGGATGTAGGCGTCGAGCTCTTCGGGGCGCAGCTGGCCGGCCAAAGTCAGCATGTAGTCGTAGGCGGTGACGCCGACGAATACCGAGGTTTGGGTGCCGCGGATCAAATGCGGGGGCACGCCGGCGTTCTCCAACGCTTCCCAGGCGACTTCGATCAGCAACCGCTGCTGGGGGTCCATGGCCGCGGCTTCGCGGGGCGAGATCGAGAAGAACTCCGCGTCGAATTCGTCGGGCTGCCAGTCGGTGAGGAATCCGCCGTCACGGCTGCAAATGGTCCCCGGCACGGTGTGGTCGTCGGTGTAGAAGGCGTCGGCATCCCACCGCTCGGCGGGAACCCGGACGATGCCGCTTCGGCCGTCGCACAACAACTCCCAGAACTGTTCGGGGTTGTTCACCCCGCCCGGGAACCGGCATCCCATGCCCACCACCGCGACGGGCTCGGTGCTGGACTTTTCGGCACGTTCCAGGCGCGCCGTCAGGTCGTCGATTTTGTGCAGCGCCTCGGTAATGATCGCTCGGCGATCCGGTGTCGCGGCGGTCATCGCGTTCCCCTTAGTCGTTCGGAAAGCTGTTCCAGGAGTTCGTCTTCGGTGAAGTCCTCGTAGGTGTCGGGGTCCGGCTGGCCGGCTGTGACCGCTGCTGTTGCCGCTCCGGTCGCCTCCGTTGCTTCGATGAGCTCGGGCAGGATGGTGGCCAGATAGTCGGTAAGGCTGTACACCGTCGGGTAGTCGAAAACCACCGATGCGGGCAGGAACTCGCCGAGGCTTTCCGACAGCGACCGTTGCAGAGTGACGCTCATCAGCGAGTCCATGCCGAGTTGGAAGAAGCCCGCCGAGGGGTCCAGCGTCTGGGTGGCGGGCATTCCCATCACCGCGGCGGCCAATGCGCCGACGTGGTCGAACAGCATGTCCTGTCGGCGCTCCGGGTGACATTTGCGCAAGGCTTGGCGGAATTCGCTTTCCGGCAACGTGACATCTTCCGGCGCCGGCAACAGGTCGTCGACGATACGCAGTGATCCCCGGGTGCGGTATGCCGCCGCCAGCAGCGGCCAATCCGCGGCCACCACGGCAGTGCGCACCCCGGCCGCCGGGTTCATCACCAGCGGCAGCGCCCCGATGGCGACTTCGTCGTCCATGGGCAGCAGCCCCGATCCCACACTCACCTGGTTGGCCTGATGCTCCGCATCGGCAAGGGATTTCCACAAACCCCAGTCGACGACGGTGGCCGGCAGGCCCATAACCCGGCGCGCGTACGCCAGGGCGTCCAAGTAACCGCTGGTCGCCGTGTAGTGCGCCAACCACCGCGAACCGGTTAGGCCCGAGATCGAGGAGAACAGCACGAAATAGCGCGCCGGCGTCGTCACCGACAGCCGGTGCAACAGGGCTGCGGCGTCCAGCTTGGGCGCGAACATGGACGTGACGTCATCGTCGGTCATCTCGCTGAGCAAGACCGGCCGGCCGGCGAAGGCGGCCAGGTAGATGCCCTCCAGCGGCGGCAAGTCGGCGCCGAACCGGTCGAACAGCGCCGTCATGGCGCCTTCGTCGGTCACATCCGCGGCCACCGTGACGAGGTTCTTGCCAACTGCGGCAAGGCTTTCGGCCAGTGCGTGCAGCCGGTCACCGGGGTTGCGTGATACCGCGACGACGGTGGTGGCGCCCATCTGGGCCAATTGGCGGATCAGGTGCGGCCCGATGTTGCCGGTAGCCCCGATCACCAGTTGGCTGGTGTCAGAACTGAGGGTGACCGCGTCGGTGGGCACCGGCCGCCGCTGCAGCCGAGGCACGCGGCGGGCGCCCAGCCGGTACACGACCTGATCTTCATGATCCTCCGCGTCGGCGCCCCGGACCGCGGCCAGCCCCTGCCGCACCGCCAGTGCTGCCGGCGTGGAGTGGTCGAGATCGATGAGCCCGCCCCAGATTTCGGGATGCTCCAGGGCCAGCGACCGACCCAGCCCCCACAGCGCCCCATGCGCGGGGTTGGCCCGATCACCCTCCGCGACGGGCTGGGCATTACGGGTGATGACGAACAACTTCGCCGGCGAGTTGCTGGCCCTCATCGCGGCAGCCAGCCGCCGGGTCGCGTGGAATACCCGGTAGGCATGTCCCACGTCCAGGGGGTCGGCGGAGACCGGCGGCGCGTAGAGCACATGGTCCAGCGCGGGCAGGGCCTCCAGCAGCGCGCGCAGGTCACCGTCGCCGGCGAACGCGGTCAACGGCAGGAGCTCGACCCGGCAATCCGCACCCGCGACCCGGCGCAGCTCGGTGCACAATTCGTCATCGGCTGCCACCAGCCAGCGCGCGGCGCTTGACCGGTCGACCTGCGGCGCCGGGCAGGCCGGCCAGGCCAGTTCGTAGCACCAATCGTCGAGCGGGCGGTTTCCGGAGTGCACTTCTCCGGGCGCCACGACCTTGGTGGGAGTCGGACGTTCGGCGCCCGCCGCGGCGCTGATCCAGTGGCGGGTGTGTTGCCACGGGGTGGGGGGGATGGCGGGGCGCGGCTCCGGCGGGTGCGGGGTCTGCGGTGGGTGGTCCAGGGCGGTGTAGAGGTTGCCGCGGAACGTGACGGTGTCATCGGTATCGCGTTGCAGCGTCCCGATAGTCGCGAAGGTGCCCCCGCTGCCGTCCGGGTGTGCGGCTTGCAGCGTGTCGGTGATGGCCTGGGTCAGCAGCGGGTGTGCGCTGATCTCGATGAAGGTGTGGTGGGGGCCGTCCGGGCCGTCGAAGGCATGCGTGATGGCTTGCTGGAAGCGCACCGGGTTGCGCATATTGGTGGCCCAGTGCTCGGCGTCGAAAACCGGTTGGGTAGGCGGGTTTTCGTAAGTGGTGGAGATGATCGGAATGGTTGGTGTCCGCGGGGTGAGATCGGCCAGTTCCGAACGCATCCGGGGCTGCAGCGCATCCATGGCCGGATTGTGCGGGGCCACTTCGATATTCACCCGGCCGGCGAAGCGGTTCTGGGCCCGCACCCGGGTGATCAGCTCGTCGATCTGAGCGGTGGGCCCGGCGATCACGGTTTGGCGCGGGGAGTTGTAGATCCCCAGAGTCACCTGCGGGTAGTCGGCGATGAGCGCTTCGGTCTGCGCGGCGTCGAGGCCGAGCAGGGCCATGCCACCCTGCCCGGACAGCGGGGCCATCAGCCGCGAACGGGTGGCGGTGACCCGCAATCCCTCGGCGGGGGTGAGGGCTCCGGCGACCACGGCAGCGGCCACCTCGCCCATGGAGTGGCCGATCACCAGGTCGGGTTGCACCCCGTAGGAGCGCCACAGCTGGGTCAATGTCAGCTGCATGCCGATGAGGCCCAGCTGGATCTGCTCGATGCCGACCAGTTCCTTGCCATTGGCGAGCACGTCGTGCAGCGAGAAGCCGGCCTGCGCGACGAAAACCGGCTCCAATTCGGCGACCGCGGCGGCGAAAGCGGGCTCGTCGGCGAGCAATCGGCGACCCATCCCGGCCCATTGCGATCCGCGGCCGGAGTAGACGAACACCGTGCCCGGCCCGGGCGAGCCGTCCCGGGGGCCGACCACGCCGGTGGCGTGCTGCCCGGCCGCCAGGGCACGCAACCCGGCCACCGCCTGGGCGCGTTCGCGGGCGACCACGATGCCGTACTTGGCGTGCCGGGCCCGGTGGTGATTCAGCGTGTGGGCCACGTCGGTCAGCGCCACCGCGGCGCCCGGGCCGTCCATCCAGTCGGCCAGCACGGCCGCCGTGACGGCCACCCGCTGCGGCGTCTTGCCGGTCACCAGCAGCGTCGACACCTCGGTGCTGGTATCGGCGTCGGTTTCCGTGCCGGTTTCAGTGCCGCGACCCGATACCGGAACCTGTTCGGGACCCTGCTCGATGATGATGTGCGCGTTGGTCCCGCCCAGTCCGAATGACGACACCGCCGCGCGCCGCGGCCCGACCTGACCCGCCGTGGCCGGCCACGCGGTGTTCTCGGTGGGAACGAAGAACCTCGTCGGCGCGACATCGATGGCTGGATTCCATTGCGAGAAATGCAGATTCGGTGGGATCGTGGCGTGCTGCACCGCCAACGCGGCCTTGATGAACCCCGCGATCCCGGCCGCCGCCTCCAGATGCCCGATATTGGTCTTCACCGCCCCCAGCGCGCACGAACCCTCGCCCCGGCCATATGTCGACGCCAGCGCCTCGAACTCGATCGGATCGCCCAGCACCGTGCCGGTTCCATGGGCTTCGACATAGTGCACGCTTTCGGGTGCGACGTCACCAGATCGCAACGCATCGGCGATCACGTCGCACTGGGCCGCTGTATTCGGCGCAGTGACCCCGTTGGAGCGGCCGTCCTGGTTGACCGCCGAGCCGCGGACCACCGCCAGCACCCGGTCGCCGTCGCGCACCGCGTCGGTCAACCGCTTGAGCACCACCACGCCGGCGCCCTCGCCGCGCACGAACCCGTCGGCCGCCGCGTCGAAGGTGGCGCACCGGCCCTGTGGGGACAGCAATCCCCAGGCCGATATCGCGATTTGCGTCTCCGGGCGAAGGGTGATGCTGACGCCGCCGGCCAGCGCCAAGTCCGTTTCCCGCAGCCGCAGGCTTTGACAGGCCAGGTGTACCGCCACCAACGACGACGAACACGCGGTGTCCACCGCCACTGCGGGACCGCGTAGCCCCAACAGGTACGAGATCCGGCCCACCGTGATGCTGTGTGCGTTTCCGGTGCCGCTGTAGGCGTCCACGTTTTCCGGGCTGGCTGCCAGCATGGACTGGTATTCGTTGAAGTACACGCCCATCATGACGCCGGTCCGGCTGCCGGCCAGCGAATCCGGCGGAATGCCGGCATGTTCGAGGGCCTCCCAGGACACCTCGAGCAGCATCCGCTGCTGCGGGTCCATCGCGGCGGCTTCGCGCGGGGTGATGCCGAAAAACTCGGCGTCGAAGCCGGCGACGTCGGGCACGAATCCGCCCCACTTGGTGGTCATCCGGCCCGGTGTCAACGGGTCGGGGTCGTAGAACGCGTCGGCGTCCCACCGGTCGGCCGGCACCCGCGAGATTGCGTTGCGCGCGTCAACCAGCAAGTCCCAGAAGCTGTCCGGATCGGTGGCGCCGCCGGGAAACCGGCAGCCGATCCCCACCACCGCGACGGGCTCGGCCACCGCGATCCGGGAGATCTTGGTGAACTCCTCGGCCAGCGTGGCGCGTTGCTCTGCGCTCATACCGGAGATCCGGCTAAAGGCGGTGCGTATCACCTTTCGCCCTCGGTCGAGGTCGATTCGATCCGGTCGAACAGGCTGTCCAACACGCTTCCCGCCGAGGCGGACAACGCGGCCATCTCGTCGGCAGTCGAATCCTGCTGTGGTGCGACGAGTTTGGTGAGGTACTGGGCCAGCAATGCCACCGTCGGATGATTGAACAGCATGGTCGCCGAAAGCTCTATCCCGACGAATTGCTCGGCTTCGCGCCGAATCGCCATCGCCATCAACGAGTTGAGCCCCAGTTCGGCGAACGGTCGGTCGGTGTCTAGTTCTGTCTCCTGCAACCGCAGCTCGGCGGCGATGATGCCGCGCAGTCCCTTCTCGAGCTCGGTGCGCACCTCGGCGGCCGACATCTGCGACCAGTCCTGCGCCGGCTTCAGGTACGCGGCTGCACCGATCGACGCGGGCCCGGCGGCCGGTGAGGGCACCGGCACCACGACGGCTTGCGCGACGTCGTAGCCGTCGACATATTCCCACGCGGTGAACGCCTCCGACGGCGTGATATCCCGCGAACCCATGCGCTGTAGCTCGTCGCTGACGATCTGCGCGTCGGCGGCGAAACCAAGCCCCCGCCAGGCAACCCAGTCCAGACTCATGGTGTGGCAGCCCTGCTGGCGGCGGGCCCGTGCCAACGCATCCAGATAAGAGTTGGCGGCCGCGTACGAACCCTGTCCCGGGATGCCGAAAATGCCGGCCGCCGAAGCCGTCAGGAAGAGGAAGTCCACGCTGCCGGGCGGGAACGCCTCGTGCAGCACCTGGCTGCCGGCGACCTTGGGCCACATCACTTGTCGCACCGCATCGTCGGTCAGCTGCGTCACCAGTTGATCGTTGGTGACACCCGCGGCGTGGATGATCCCGCGGATCGGCGCGGCTCCGTCCCGATCGCGCTTGGCCAGCAGGGCCTGCACGTCATTGCGGCATCCGACGTCGACGGCGACGGCTTCCACCGCCACGCCCCGCATTTCCAGCGCACGGATGGCGTTGATCTTCGTTCGCAGTCCAGGGTCGAGGGTGTCGAGTTCCCAGTCTCGCCGTGGTGGCAATGGGGTACGACCGGTCAGCACCAGGCGACGCGCGCCGCGGTCGGCGAGCCAATCGGCCATCAGCAGACCCAGCGCTCCCATCCCACCGGTGATGAGGTAGGCCGCATCGGGCCGGCACTGCAAAGACGGGCGCACCGGCGTGCCCCGCACCGGGGCCAGGGCGGGGGCCAGTACCACGCCGTCTCGTGACACCAGGATCGACTTGCTCGGTGCCGCAAGCAGATCGATGAGTATCGGCGCGGATTCGTCCACGTCGGCGTCGGCCGCGAGGTCGACCAGCCCGCCCCACCGCTGGGGATGTTCGGCGGCGATGACGCCCGCAAGCCCCCACAGGAAGCTCTGGCGCAGCGCCGACGGGGCCGCCGATTCGTGGACTCCGCGGGTGACGATCCACAGCGCGGCCGGCTTGTCGGCATCTCGTGTCACCAAAGTCTTTACCAGAGAGCCGATTTCGGCGGTTACCCGGACGGAGAAGTCGACGTCGGTCTCGTCGGCGGTTGCCGGCTGGGAGTCCGCGACGTACAGCAGGTACCGGGCATCCGACACCGCTGCGGGCGGGTATCCGGCGTTCTCGAGATGTGTCCGCAGCGGGGCACCGTCATCACCGATCACCGCGATAGGCTGTGGCCCGGTCACCCGACCGGCCGCCGGGTGGGCTTGCGCGTCAACGACATCGGCGCGTGGTTGCCAGTCGATCGTGTGCACGAAGCTGCGGGCGTCGGTGCTCTCGGCGGCCGGTTGCCCGTCGCCGAAGTCCAGCGCCCGGTAGCGCAGTGAGCGCATCGACATGCTGGCTGCGCCGCCCGGGGCGGTGATGTCGACATCGACGGTGATCCCGTCACCGTCGCGGGCGGTTCGGGTGAGCCTCACCGAGGCGCGCGGTGCCCCGACAGAGTCGCCGAACCACATCTGCTCGATCGCGGCCGGCACGTAGAGCCGCGGGTCGGTGTCGTCGGCCAGCGCTCCGACGTGCACTGCGGCGTCCAGTAGCGGTGCGCTCGAGCCCTCGGGCAGTGCCTCAGGAAGCTCGATCCCGACGGTGAGCCCGGCGGCTTCCGGTGTCCATGAATCCACCGACCAGGTGAAGGGCAGACCGTCGACGCCATGGGCGGCGAACAACGCTGCAACGTCGGGAATCTCGTCGCGGTGAACATTCTGACGGTGGTATCCGTAGCCGGGAAGGGCCGAACCCGCCGGTGACGACAAAAGTCGCGCCGTCGCATGCCGTGTCCACCGGTTCGACGACCCTTCGGCAGCCGGAATCGAGGCCAGGCTGATCGATAGGTTGTTGGCGACCACTTGGATCAGTCGCGGCTGGTCGGCGAAAACGGGTTGCTCGAATCGGATGTCGGTCAGCGCGCCATAGCCCAATTCGGTTGCGGCGCAGACCATGGTGTGCAGCACAACAGAGGCTGGCACGAGTTCGACCCCGTGGAATCGATACCGGCCCCGGTACGGCTTGGCATCCGGCGCCAGCCTGGCTTGCCAGAGGTGAGACGGCGGACTCGACAGGACCGAAATGTGTTGGCCGAGCAGGGTGCCCGCCGCGGGGGCCGCAGCGGCCACGTGGGTCGAGCGTTTGGTGGTGATCCAGTGGCGGTGGTGCTGCCAGGGAGTGGTCGGGATGGGCGGGTGCGGCTCGGGCGGGTGTGGCGTGTGCGGCGGGTGGTCGGTGTGCACGGTGTTGAGGTTGGTGCGGAAGGTGATGGTGTCGTCGCTGTCACGTTGCAGGGTGCCGATGCTGGTGTATCGGGTTCCGTGCTGGGCGCTGCGCAGCGTGTCGATGACCGCCTGAGTCAGCAGCGGGTGTGCGCTGATCTCGATGAAGGTGTGGTGGTTGCCGCCGGCCCGTGCGATGGCCTGCTGGAAATGCACCGGGTTGCGCATGTTGGTGGCCCAGTGCTCGGCATCGAACACTGGGCAGGTGTCGACGTCTTCGTAGGTGGTGGAGATGACCGGAATCGTCGGCGTCCGCGGGCTCAAATCGGCTAGTTCCGAACGCATCTGGGGTTGCAGCGCATCCATGGCCGGATTGTGTGGGGCCACTTCGATATTGACGCGGCTGGCGAACCGATCCCGGGCGCGCACCCGGTTGATCAATTCGTCGATCTGCCCGGTGGGACCGGCGATCACGGTCTGACGCGGCGAGTTGTATATCCCCAGGGTCACGTGCGGGTAGTCGGCGATGAGTGATGTGGTCTCGGCGGCGTCGAGTTCGAGCAGGGCCATGCCGCCCTGCCCGGACAACGGCGCCATCAGGCGCGACCTCGTCGCGGTCACCCACAAGCCCTCGGCAGGTGTCAGCGCTCCGGCGACCACGGCGGCGGCCACCTCGCCCATCGAGTGGCCGATCACCGCGTCGGGTTGCACACCGTAGGAGCGCCACAGCGCGGTCAGCGCCAGCTGCGTGCCGATCAGGCCCAGCTGAATCTGTTCGATACCGACCAGTTCCTTGCCATCGGCGAGCACGTCGTGCAGCGAGAAGCCGGCCTGTTCGACGAACACCGGTTCCAGGTCGGCGATGGCCTCGGCGAAAGCGGGCTCCTCAGCCAGTAGTTGGCGGCCCATGCCGGGCCATTGCCAGCCGCGACCGGAGTAGACGAACACGATGCCCGGCCCCGGTGAACCCTCCTGGGGGCCGACCACACCAATCGCGTGCTGACCGGCGGCCAGCGCACGCAATCCAGCGACCGCCTGCGTACGGTCACGCGCGACCACGGTGCCGAACTTGGCCTGCCGGGATCGGTGATGATTGACGGTATGGGCGACATCGGCCAACGGCACCTCCGCGCCGGGGCCCTCCATCCAGTCGGCCAGCACCCCTGCCGTCGCGGCCACCCGCTGCGCCGTCTTACCCGCCACCACCAGCGTCGACACCGCCGGATCCGGGTCGCGCTCAGGTGACGGTGACAGTTCCTGGCCCTGTTCGATCACCACGTGCGCGTTGGTGCCGCCGAATCCGAATGACGACACACCAGCACGCCGCGGATGGCCGGTAGCCGGCCATTCCGTCAGCGTGTCAACAACTTTCATCCGCAGGTCGGCGAACGGGATGTGTGGGTTGGGGCTTTCGAAGCGCTGGTTCGGTGGAATCCGGCCATGCTGTACCGCCAGCACCGTTTTGATGAAGCCGGCGATGCCGGCCGCGGCCTCGGTGTGGCCGAGATTGGTCTTCACGGCGCCGATGAGCAGGGGAGCGTCCTCGGGGCGTCCGCGGCCCAGCACGGTGCCGAGAGCGCGGGCTTCGATCGGATCGCCCAGCAGCGTTCCGGTGCCGTGAGCTTCGACGAAGTCGACTTCATTGGGCTGCATCCCCGCGTTGGTGTAGGCCGCGCGGAGCACGGCCATCTGAGCCGCCGGGTTGGGGGCCATCAGCCCATTGGAGCGGCCGTCCTGGTTGACTGCCGAGCCGCAGATGACCGCCAGCACCCGGTCGCCGTCGCGTTGCGCGTCGGTCAACCGCTTGAGCACCACCACCCCGGCGCCCTCGCCGCGCACAAAACCGTCGGCTGCCGCATCGAAGGCGCGGCAATGACCGGTGGGCGACAACGCGCCGACTTGGTCGAAGCCGCGAAATACGGCCGGGGACAACAACAAATTCACTCCGGCGGCGATGGCCAGGTTGCAGTCCTGGGTCCGAAGGCCCTGGCAGGCCAGGTGGATCGCCACCAGCGACGACGAGCATGCGGTATCGACCGCCACCGACGGGCCGCGCAGGTCGAGGAAGTACGAGAGGCGGTTGGCGATGATGCTCATCGCGCCGCCGGGATTGCTCCAACCGTCGACCTGCGACAGATCGGTGGAGGCAATCGCGCCGTATTCGCTCAAGCACGACCCGGCGAACACTCCCGTCTGCGAGCGTCGCAGCGCGCTGGGCGCAATTCCTGCGTGTTCCAACGCTTCCCAGGCCACTTCCAGCAGCAGGCGCTGCTGGGGGTCCATCTTGTCGGCTTCGCTGGGGGAGATCTCGAAGAACTCCGCGTCGAATGCGTCGATGTCGGGCAGGAATGAGCCCCACCGCGTGGTGCGGTCCAGCAGTGCCCGTACCTCCGGTGAGCCGTCGTCGAACTGCTCCCACCGTTCGTCGGGGACCTTCCCGATCGCCGAGCGGCGGTCACAAAGAAACTGCCACAACGCATCTGGGCTGGTGATCCCCCCGGGAAATCGGCACCCCATGCCGATCACGGCGATCGGCTCTTCCAGCGAGCTTCGACCGGGGCGCTTGAGCGTCGCGTCCGACTCGGAATCGGTCTCGGGCGCGGTGAGATATGCGGCCAGGGCGTTGATCGTCGGATGTTCCCAGAAGTCGATCGGGGATACCGTCTTGCCCAATAACTCGGTCAATTCACCGGACAGCACCACCGCGTCACGCGAACTCACCCCGAGATCGGCCAGTGACAGATTGGGATCGACCTCGTCGGGTGTACAGCCGATATTCGTCACCAAGTAGTCGACAAGCCAATGGCGAAGGTCGGCTTCGTCATTGATACTCGCCGTCATGCGCTCACGTCCAGGCGTTTGAAGCCGTCGCGACGGTACCTTTCCACGCAGGCCGAACGGCGGATCTTGCCGCTGGTGGTGATCGGAATCGATCCGGGGGAGACCAGAACCAGGTCGGCCACGCGCAAGCTGTGCGATCTCGAAATGGCGAAGGTGACTTCACGTTTGACCGAACGCAGCTTGCGCATGGCCTCTTCGGCCGAGGCCCCGCGTCTCTTCAGCTCGATGATCGCGACCAGTTGCTCGGTGATGTCGTCCGGGACGGCGATCGCCGCGACGCGGCCCCCGGTGATCTCCTGGATCGTCGCCTCGATGTCGTCGGGGTAGTGGTTGCGGCCATCGACTATCAGAAGGTCTTTGATGCGGCCCATGATGAACAGCTCGCCCTCGGATATGACGCCCAGGTCTCCGGTCCGCAGCCATGGCCCCTCGGGCGCTCCCGGGGCGGGATTGACCAGCTTGGCGGTGAACGTGCGCGTGGTCTGCTCCGGCTTGCGCCAATATCCCAGCGCAACGTGGTCACCGTGCACCCAGATTTCACCGACCGTCCCCGGCGGATTCTCGATCATGGTCTCGGGGTCGACGATGCGCACCGCTGACGGATCCGGCGAACCGTAACTGATGAGTTCGGTGCCGACCGACCCGTCGGTTCCGCTGCGCCTGGCCTGCCCGGCAGTCAATCGTTCGTAGTCGAAACGAATGGTCCTGGGCGCGGTGCCCGGCTCGGGAGCCGCCACGTAGAGGGTCGCTTCCGCGAGCCCATAGGAGGGCCGCACGGCCGTCGGGCTGAGGTTGTACCGGGCGAAACGGTCGGTGAAGCGTTTCACGGTGGCCACGTGGATTCGCTCGCTGCCACTGACGATTCCGACCACGTCGCCGAGGTCGAGCCCAGCCATGTCCTCGTCGGACGTTCGCCGCACGGCTAATTCAAAGGCGAAATTCGGTGCCGCGGAGAAGCAGCGTCCGCTGGTGGCAAGTAATTGCATCCAGCAGGCCGGACGGCGCAAGAACGACATCGGACTGAATAGGACTGCGCTTCGGCCCGCGACCAGTGGCGCGCATATTCCAAGAATCAGGCCCATGTCATGAAACAAGGGCAGCCACGACAGCAGCACCGCGTCAGTCGGCATTTCGGGAGCGCCGAAATAGCCATGGATGCTCTGCGTCACGTTGGCTATGACGTTCTGGTGCGACACGATGACGCCGGCCGGCGTGCGGGTCGAACCGGAGGTGTATTGCAGGTAAGCCGCTCCGGTCGACATCCGCGGCGGCGCCGCGAGCTGAGGTTGCGAGTCCAGGTCAAGCAGATCGACCTCGATGACGAACGGCGCGGGTCGTCCGTCTTGCGCGTTTGCGTATTTCGTGACGTCGGCGACGACCGACGACGTCGTCAGAATGGCGACCGGGTTGGAGTCGCGCAATACCGCGGAAACGCGATCGTCGTGAATACCATACTGCGGCGTGGAGAGTGGAACTGCGATAAATCCGGCCTGCAGGGCGCCGAGGAATGCAATGACGTATTCCAGGCCCTGCGGCGCCAGAATAGCCACGCGATCACCCGGTGACCCGTATAATTTGAGCTCTTCAGCGATGGTGCAGGCGCGACCGTACACCTGCGACCACGTCAACCTCTCAGCGAACCCCTTCGGGTCCAATCCGTAGTCGATGAATGTATACGCGGTGGTGTCAGCCTGCTGATCCGCCCGCTGCTTCAGCAAAGCAGGGACGGAAGAGTCGATCACCGGCATCGCACTTAACTCCCATCGGCTTGTCGGTTTGATTGTGTGTTGCACCTGTGAATCCCTGGCACAGTGCGACTGACCAGCATCATGGAACCCGCGGGTCTGAGCTGACTAGTTCGCTATGACGCGGAGGCAGCTTTCGCTGTTAAAGCACACCGATGTGCCTATGCTGACCGCCCCCAGAATGACCCCGTTCCCCATACGACTAGTCGGTCTACGTAAGGTAACCACCTCTCGGGACGGGTGCGGGCGGTATTGGGAAAATCCACACTTTCCCCACAGCGTCCGCCAATGCTACCGCCTGCTATGGCACCGTTCCGACGTGCATTAAGCCTTTGTACCAGGCAGTCCGCTGTGAGCCGAGGTGGCAGATGTGACATTTGATACATCAGTGACAGATGACTAGTGCAGTGAGAGTTGGTATGTCGATTCTGGCACGCTGGTGCCAGCACTTTGGGACCGGCGTCTCGTTGTGACAAAGTTCACAGCCTTGCCTGGGATGCTGCGCCGGCGGGCGCGCGGCGGTCGTTCTGCCAACCCGGCCCGGGGCCCGGCAGAGGTCCGCGATGCGGCATCCGGCCGGCTGTGGCGCCGAGCTGTGGCGAACTTCGGCAGCCGGGCGCCAGGAATGGCGCCACCTGGTGCGTGAGGTGCGGGCCAGGTGGGCGGAGGTTTGCCGCAGCTAAGCTTCGTGGAGCTGCTGGAGTGCCCTGTCCTCGATGTCGCCTACGAGCTCTGGCAAATTCTTGTTGAGATAGAAATGATCTCCTGGGAAGACGCGGATCGCGAATTCTCCCGTCGTTCGGTCACGCCACGGCTCCATGTCTTCGCGGGTGGTAATCCAATCCTTATCCCCGATGTATGCATAAATTGGGCACGATACTTTTGTCTCCGGCGGGCAAGTGTAGCCGGCAATGGCGCGGACGGCCCGCAATGTGGGTAGCACGCCCACCCGAAATTCTTCGTCGTCAAAGAAATCCGGATTAGTGCCGGTCGCCCGGGCCACCAAATCCAGCATCTCGTTATCGGAGAAACCCTCGAGTTGTTTGTACCTGATATGGCCCGGCGCCGAGGTGGCCGACACAAACAGCGCGAGGATGCGGTAACCGGCTGATTGAAACCGCAATGCGACTTCGAAGGCCAGCATTCCGCCCATGCTGTGACCGAAGAAGATGACCGGATCGCCGATCGGGGCGGTCGGCTTCATCATGGCGAACACTTCGTCAGCGAGACCCGGAATGCTTTCCAGCGGCGGCAGGCCGTACCGGTCGTTCTGTCCCGGGTACTGGACAGCTATTCGCTTCAGGTCACCGGAAAACTCGCGAGAGAATGCGACATAGTCTTTTGCGGTTCCACCGGCATGCGGGAAGATATACAGCGTAGGGCTTTTGCCGTCGTTCGAGCGGGCGTGCACGGCGCCACCCTACCGTGGCCGAACGCGCACATCGACGCCGGTTAACTCGACCGAGGGGCGGCGAGCCATCGAGTACACCGCCCACGGAATACCCATGGATACCCATGCCGGCCCGGGCGGCGTCGGCGGAGCGGGTGCGGCCCGCGGTCGGCCGAAGCCCGGAAACGGGCCGACACACCGACGTCGCCACCAGCGTCACAGGGATAACAGCAGGCACACTGGTAACAACAAGTCATGCCAGGGATGCCGGGAGGATATGGCCGTGTACCGAGTCTTTGAAGCGCTCGACGAATTGAGCGCAATCGTCGAAGAAGCCCGCGGCGTGCCGATGACGGCGGGCTGCGTGGTGCCGCGCGGCGACGTGCTCGAGCTGATCGACGACATCAAGGACGCGATCCCCGGCGAACTCGATGACGCGCAGGATGTGCTCGACGCCCGCGATTCGATGCTGCACGAAGCAAAAGCGCATGCCGACTCCATGGTTTCCGCGGCGACCACCGAGGCGGACTCGATGCTGAACCATGCCCGCGCGGAGGCGGACCGGATTCTGTCCGACGCGAAATCCCAGGCCGATCGGATGGTGGGTGAAGCGCGCCAGCACAGTGAGCGGATGGTCGCGGACGCCCGGGAGGAGGCGATGCGCATTGCCGCCTCAGCCAAGCGGGAGTACGAGGCCAGCATCAGCCGGGCCAAGTCCGAATGCGATCGACTGATCGAAAGCGGCAACATCTCCTACGAGAAGGCGGTGCAGGAGGGCATCAAGGAACAGCAGCGCCTGGTGTCGCAGAACGAGGTCGTGCAGGCGGCCAATGCCGAAGCCACCCGCCTGATCGACACGGCGCACGCCGAGTCCGACCGGCTGCGCGGCGAATGCGACGTCTACGTGGACACCAAGCTTGCCGAGTTCGAGGAAATGCTCAACGGCACACTCCGCTCCGTCGGACGAGGCCGTCATCAGCTTCGTACCGCTGCCGGTACGCACGACTACGCAACGCGCTAGTCGAGTTCCCGCCGCGGGAGGGTCCGCCGCGGCGATGGGTTCGGCGCGGCAGGCGGGGATTCCCGCCGCAGCCCGGCGCGCGCCGTAGGATCTCTCCTATGGCGAGGCAGCACAGCCAGACAGCCCACGGACGTCTGACCGCGCCGATGGCGATTGACATCGCCCGGTTGGGGCGCCGCCCCGGGGCCATGTTCACCGTGCAGGACACCGTGGTCAGCCCCACCCGCATCGGCGTGGAGCTGATTGCCATCCAGCGGGGCGCCCCGCTCTCCCTGGACCTGCGTGTGGAGTCGGTTTCCGAGGGAGTGTTGGTCACCGGGACGGTTAGCGCCCCCACGACCGGGGAGTGCTCCCGCTGCCTGACCGCGATTCAGGGCCGGGTACGGGTTGCCCTGACCGAACTGTTCGCCTATCCCAACAGCACCACCGCGGCCACCACCGAGGATGACGAGGTCGGGCACGTCGTCGACGAGAAGATCGATCTCGAGCAGTCGATTGTCGACGCGGTCGGCCTGGAACTGCCGTTTTCTCCGGTGTGCCGCCCCGACTGCCCCGGGCTATGCCCACGGTGCGGTGTCGCGCTGGACACCGATCCCGACCATCACCATGACCAGATCGACCCCAGGTGGGCGAAGCTGGCCGATATCGCCACCGCGCAGAGCCCCGACACCGCGGATCGAGGTGAGCGGTGACAGCGTCACGGCAGAGTCTGCTCGACGCGCTCGGTGTCGACCTCTCCGATGAACTGCTGTCACTGGCGTTGACGCACCGCAGCTATGCCTACGAAAACGGCGGGCTACCGACCAACGAGCGGCTGGAGTTTCTCGGCGACGCGGTCCTGGGGCTGACCATCACCGACGAGCTCTACCACCGCCACCCCGACCGTTCCGAAGGCGACCTGGCCAAACTGCGAGCCAGCGTGGTCAATACCCAGGCGCTGGCCGACGTCGCGCGCAACCTGTCGGATAACGGTCTTGGCGTGCACATCCTGCTGGGCCGCGGCGAGGCCAATACCGGTGGAGCCGACAAATCCAGCATCCTGGCCGACGGTATGGAATCGCTGCTGGGCTCGATCTACCTGGAGCACGGTATCGAGGTGTCGCGCAAGGTGATCCTGAAGTTGTTCGGACCATTGCTGGACGCGGCGGCGACGCTGGGCGCCGGGCTGGACTGGAAGACCAGCTTGCAGGAGCTGACCGCGGCGCGCGGGCTGGGCACCCCGTCCTACCTGGTCACCTCCACCGGCCCGGACCATGACAAGGAGTTCACCGCGGTGGTCGTCGTGATGGACGGCGAGTACGGGTCGGGTATGGGTCGGTCCAAGAAAGAAGCCGAGCAGAAAGCCGCGTCAGCCGCCTATAAGGCGCTCGAGGCGTTGGACGCGCTGGACACGGCTGGGAAACCTTCGCCCTAGATGCCCGAACTACCCGAGGTCGAGGTGGTGCGGCGGGGCTTAGCGGCCCATGTGGTGGGCAAGACGCTGACCGCGGTCCGGGTCCATCACCCCCGGGCGGTTCGGCGCCACGAGGCCGGACCCGCCGACCTGACGGCGCGGCTGCTGGGCGCGCGGATTACCGGAACCGACCGGCGCGGCAAGTACTTGTGGTTGACGCTGGATAGCCCGGATAGCGCGCTTGTGGTGCACCTGGGCATGAGCGGGCAGATGTTGCTGGGAGCAGTGCCGCGCTCCGACCACGTCCGGATCTCCGCCCTGCTCGACGACGGGACCGTGCTGAGCTTTGCCGACCAGCGCACCTTCGGCGGGTGGCTGCTTGCTGACCTGGTGACCGTGGACGGCAGCGTGGTGCCGGCGCCGATCGCCCACCTGGCAAGGGATCCGCTCGATCCGCGGTTCGATGCCCATGCCGTCGTTGAGGTCTTGCGGCGCAAGCATTCCGAACTCAAGCGCCAGCTCCTGAACCAACAGGTGGTCTCCGGAATCGGCAACATCTACGCCGACGAAGCGCTGTGGCGGGCCAAGCTGAACGGCGCCCGGCTGGCAACACCCCTGACCCGCCGGCAACTGGGCGCCGTCCTTGATGCCGCCGCCGAGGTGATGCGTGACGCGCTGGCTCAGGGTGGGACGTCGTTCGATTCGCTGTACGTCAATGTCAACGGCCAGTCGGGTTATTTCGACCGATCGCTCGACGCCTACGGCCGCGACGGCCGGAACTGCCGGCGCTGCGGTGCGGTGATTCGCCGGGAGAAGTTCATGAACCGCTCGTCGTTCTACTGTCCGCGATGCCAGCCGCGGCCGCGGCGGTGACGCGTCGAGATCGGCGTTACTCGGCGCGAGGACCCCCGGCACGAACCGGTACAAAGAAGCCATGACGCAACTGTGGGTCGAACGCACCGGCACTCGCCGCTATACGGGATACAGCTCGCGCGGAGCGCAGGTGCTCGTTGGCTCCGAAGACGTCGCCGGGGTGTTCACCCCCGGTGAGCTGATGAAGATCGCGCTCGCCGCCTGCAGCGGCATGTCCAGTGATCAGCCGCTGGCCCGTCGCCTCGGCGACGACTACCAGGCGGTGATCAAGGTATCGGGTGCGGCCGACCGCGACCAGGAGCGCTATCCGCTGCTCGAGGAAACCCTGGAGCTCGACCTGTCGGGTCTGGCCGCCGAGGAGAAGGAGCGCCTGCTGTTGGTCGTCGACCGGGCCATCGACCTGGTGTGCACCGTCGGGCGCACCTTGAAGTCGGGCACCACGGTCACCGTCGAGGTCACCGATGTCGGCACCTGATGTGCGGCTGACCGCCTGGGTGCACGGCCGGGTCCAGGGCGTCGGTTTCCGCTGGTGGACCCGCTGCCGGGCGCTGGAGCTGGGCCTGACCGGCTACGCGGCCAACCGGGCCGACGGCCGGGTGCTGGTGGTCGCCCAGGGGCCGCGCGAGTCGGGGGAGCAGTTGCTGCGGCTGCTGCAGGGTGGCGCCACCCCTGGTCGCGTCGACAAGGTGGTTGCCGACTGGTCGGAGGCGTCGGAGCGGATCGCCGGGTTCAGCGAGCGGTAATCTGGCTGCTCGTGTACCTCAAGAGTCTGACGCTGAAGGGCTTCAAATCCTTCGCCGCGGCAACGACTCTGCGGTTCGAGCCGGGGATCACCGCCGTCGTCGGTCCCAACGGCTCCGGCAAGTCCAACGTGGTCGACGCGCTGGCGTGGGTGATGGGCGAGCAGGGGGCCAAGACCCTGCGCGGCGGCAAGATGGAAGACGTCATCTTCGCCGGCACGTCGTCGCGTGCTCCGCTGGGCCGGGCCGAGGTCACCGTCACCATCGACAACTCCGACAATGCGCTGCCGATCGAGTACACCGAGGTGTCGATCACCCGGCGGATGTTCCGCGACGGCGCCAGCGAATACGAAATCAACGGCAGTAGTTGCCGTTTGATGGATGTGCAGGAGCTGTTGAGCGACTCCGGGATCGGCCGCGAGATGCATGTGATCGTCGGGCAGGGCAAGCTCGACGAGATCCTGCAGTCGCGGCCCGAGGAGCGCCGGGCCTTCATCGAAGAAGCCGCGGGCGTGCTCAAACATCGCAAGCGTAAAGAGAAGGCGCTGCGCAAACTGGACGCGATGGCAGCGAATCTGGCCCGGCTCACCGACTTGACCACCGAGCTGCGGCGCCAGCTCAAGCCGCTGGGCCGCCAAGCCGAGGTCGCCCGCCGCGCCGCAACCATCCAGGCCGACCTGCGCGACGCGCGGCTGCGGCTGGCCGCCGACGATCTGGTCGGCCGGCGCGCCGAGCGCGCAGCGATCTTGGACGCCGAGAACGCGATGCGCCGCGAACATGACGAGGCCGCCGCGCGGCTGTCGGTGGCCGCCGAGGAGCTGGCCGCGCACGAGGCCGCGCTGACCGAACTCTCCCGACGGGCCGAGGCGGTACAGCACACCTGGTTCGGCCTTTCCGCCCTGGCCGAGCGGGTGGGCGCGACGGTACGCATCGCCAGCGAGCGCGCTCAGCATCTCGACGTCGAGCCGTTGACCAGCGCCGATACCGACCCCGGAAAGCCCGAGCAGCTGGAAGCCGAGGCCGAGCAGGTGGCCGCCGCCGAACAGCAGCTGTTGGCGGAACTGGCCGCCGCGCGCACCCGCCTGGATGCCGCCCGTGCCGAGCTGGCCGGACGGGAGCGTCAGGCTGCCGAGGCCGACCGGGCCCATCTGGCGGCGGTGCGGGCGGAGGCCGACCGGCGCGAGGGCCTGGCGCGGCTTGCCGGACAGGTGGAAACCATGCGGGCACGCGTGGAGTCGACCGACGACAGCGTCGCGCGGCTGTCCGAACGGATCGAAGAGGCCGCCGCGCGTGCTCAGCAGGCTCGCGCGGAATTCGAAGCCGTGCAGGGCCGCGTCGGCGAATTGGACCAGGGCGAGGTCGGCCTGGACGAGCAGCACGAGCGGACGGTGGCCGCGTTGCGGCTGGCCGACCAGCGGGTGGCCGAACTCCAGGTGGCTGAACGCGACGCCGAACGCCGGGTGGCGTCGCTGCGGGCCCGCATCGACGCCCTCTCGGTGGGACTGGACCGCAAGGACGGCGCGGCCTGGCTAGCCCGCAACCACGGCGGCGCGGGAGTTCTCGGGCCGATCGCCCAGCTGGTCAAGGTCCGTCCTGGCTACGAGGCCGCACTGGCAGCGGTGCTGGGAGCGGCGGCCGACGCGCTGGCCGTCGACGGCCCCGGCGCGGCTCGCGCCGCCGTCAGCGCGCTCAAGGAGGCCGACGGCGGCCGGGCGGCGCTGGTGTTGAGTGACTGGCCGGCCCCGGACAACCCGGCCCCGCCATTGCCCGGCGGCGCGCGGTGGGCACTGGATCTGATCGAGGCGCCACCGCGCTGGCGCGGGGCGATCACCGCGATGCTTTCCGGCGTCGCGGTGGTCAACGACCTGGCCGAGGCGCTGGATCTGGTGGCGGTTGGGCCCCAGCTGCGAGCCGTCACCACCGACGGCGACCTGGTCGGAGCGGGCTGGGTGAGCGGCGGGTCCGACCGCAGGCCCAGCACGCTGGAGATCACCTCCGAAATCGACAAGGCCCGCAGCGAGCTGGCCGCGGCCGAGGCGCAGGTGGCTCACCTCAGCGCGGCGCTGTCCGGCGCACTGACCGAACAAGCGGCTCGCCAGGACTCGGCCGACCAGGCGCTGGCCGCGCTCAACGAATCCGACGCCACCATCTCGGCGACCTACGAGCAGCTGGGCCGGCTCGGTCAGGACGCGCGCGCGGCGGAGGAAGAGTGGACCAGGCTGCTGCGGCAGCGCGAGGAACTGGAGGCCGGGCGGGCGCAGACGCTCGAGGAGGTCATCGAGCTCGAGACCAGGCTGCGCAACGCCCAGCAGACCCAACACGTGCAGGCGGCCGAGCCCAGCACGGCAGCAGCCAGGCAAGCGATCGCGGCTGCGACCGAAAGTGCGCGGGCCGTTGAAGTGGAGGCGCGATTGGCGGTGCGGACCGCCGAGGAACGCGCCAATGCCGTTCGGGGAAGAGCAGATTCGCTGCGCCGCGCGGCTGCGGCCGAACGGGAGGCGCGGCTGCGGGCCCAGCAGGCGCTGGAAGCGCGACTGCGCTCGGCGGCGGTGGCCGCGGCCGTCGCCGAGTCCGGGCGGCTGTTGGCGGGGCGGTTGAACCGGGTGGTGGCCGCGGCGTCGCACCTTCGTGACGAGCTCGCCGCCGAACGCCGGCAGCGGTTGGCGGCCGTGGCGGCGGTTCGCGAGGAGACCAACACGTTGAGCGCGCGGGTGGCTGCGCTGACCGATTCGCTACACCGTGACGAGGTGGCAGACGCCCAGGCGGCAATGCGAATCGAGCAGCTCGAACACATGGTGCTGGAGCAGTTCGGGATGGCGCCGGCCGATTTGATCGCCGAGTACGGTCCCGAAGTGCCGCTGCCGCCCACCGAGCTGGAGATGGCCGAGTTCGAGCAGGCCCGCGAACGCGGCGAGCAGGTGGTCGCGCCCGCCCCGATGCCGTTCGACCGCGTTACCCAGGAACGCCGGGCCAAACGCGCCGAGCGGGACCTGGCCGAACTCGGCAGGGTCAATCCGCTGGCCCTCGAGGAGTTCGCGGCGCTGGAGGAGCGCTACAACTTCTTGTCCACCCAACTCGAGGACGTCAAGGCCGCCCGCAAGGATCTGCTGGACGTCGTCGCCGACGTCGACGCCCGCATCCTGCAGGTTTTCAGCGACGCGTTCGTCGACGTGGAACGCGAATTCCGGGTCGTGTTCGGCTCGCTGTTCCCCGGCGGCGAAGGCCGGCTGCGGCTGACTGCACCCGACGACATGCTGACCACCGGTATCGAGGTGGAAGCCCGTCCGCCGGGTAAGAAGGTCACCCGGCTGTCGTTGCTGTCCGGTGGGGAGAAGGCGTTGACCGCGGTGGCGATGCTGGTGGCGATCTTTCGGGCCCGACCGTCGCCGTTCTACATCATGGACGAGGTGGAGGCCGCCCTGGACGACACCAACCTGCGGCGGCTTCTCGGCCTGTTCGAACAGCTGCGCGACCGATCTCAGCTCATCATCATCACGCACCAGAAGCCGACGATGGAAGTCGCGGATGCCCTCTACGGCGTGACCATGCAAGGTGATGGCATCACCGCGGTGATCTCGCAGCGAATGCGGGGTCAGCAGCTGGATGAGCTGGTCGCCAATTCTTCGTGACGGTGACCCGTAGCGTGGGGACCGGGCGCCCCGGTAAGCCCCTGGAAGGATGTCAGTGTGTCGGAAGGTCTGTGGATCGCCATCGCGGTCGTCGCCGTCCTGGTCGTCATCGCCGCGCTGGTCATCGGCCTGGTGCGCTATCGCCGTCGCCGGATCCGCCTGTCGACCCAGCCGAAACCGGGGGTAATCGACCGTTCGGGCGGCTACACGGCGTCGTCCGGCATCACCTTCAGCCAGACGCCCTCGGCTGTCGAGACCGTCGAACCGGCCGATCGGATCGACACCAGCGGACTGCCCGCGGTGGGCGACGATGCGACCCTCCCGCGTGACGCCGTCAAACGCACCATCTCTGATGTCCATCTCCCCGAAGTCAAGCCCGAACCCGAGACCGTTGCGCCGCCGGTAGCGCCGGAAGTCGAGGCGATCGAGCCGCCGGAAGGGCGGTTGGAGCGGCTGCGCGGACGGCTCGCCAAGTCGCAGAACGCCTTCGGCCGCAGCATGCTGGGCTTGCTCGGCGGCGGCGACCTGGACGAGGACTCCTGGCAGGACGTCGAGGACACCTTGCTGGTCGCCGACCTGGGCCCCGTGGTCACGGCGTCGGTGGTGTCGCAGCTGCGGAGCAGGCTGGCCAGCGCCGATGTGCGTTCCGAGGCGGATGCCCGGGCCGTGCTACGAGATGTCCTGGTCAAAGAACTGCAGCCGGTCATGGACCGCTCGATCCGGGCGCTGCCGCACGCCGACCATCCCTCGGTGTTGCTGGTGGTGGGTGTCAACGGCACCGGCAAGACCACCACCGTCGGAAAGTTGGCGCGGGTGCTGGTGGCCGACGGCCGGCGGGTGGTGCTCGGCGCGGCCGACACCTTCCGGGCCGCGGCGGCCGATCAACTGCAGACCTGGGCGGCCCGGGTGGGTGCGGAGGTGGTGCGCGGGGCCGAAGGCGCCGACCCGGCATCGGTGGCCTTCGATGCCGTCGACAAGGGCATCGCCCACGGCGCCGACGTCGTGCTCATCGACACCGCCGGCCGGCTGCACACCAAGGTCGGGTTGATGGACGAACTCGGCAAGGTCAAGCGGGTGGTGACCCGCCGCGCCGCCGTCGACGAGGTGTTGTTGGTGCTCGACGCCACGATCGGGCAGAACGGACTGGCGCAGGCCAGGGTTTTCGCCGAAGTCGTCGACATCACCGGCGTAGTGCTCACCAAACTGGACGGAACGGCCAAGGGCGGCATTGTCTTCCGCGTCCAACAGGAGCTCGGCGTGCCGGTCAAGCTGGTCGGGCTCGGCGAAGGCCCGGACGACCTGGCGCCGTTCGAACCGGCCGCCTTCGTCGACGCGCTGCTCGGCTAGCAGCTCTTACACAGCAAGTTTTACGTTAATCCTGACGAAACATCACCGCACCATCGCCGCAACAACTACTGCGCATGGTTCTGGATCAGGTCGCCAGTCATAGTCCTGGGGCCCTCCCAACGCTGACTGGAGGTGATAGCGAGTGGACCAATTCCCGATCATGGGCGTACCCAACACCGGCGATACGGCCTGGATGCTGGCGAGTTCTGCCCTCGTGCTGTTGATGACGCCGGGCCTGGCTTTCTTTTACGGCGGCATGGTGCGCGCCAAGAGCGTGCTGAACATGATCATGATGAGCGTCAGTGCGATGGGCGTGGTCACCGTGCTCTGGGTGCTCTACGGCTACTCGATGGCGTTCGGCGACGACGTCGGCAACATTGCCGGCAACCCGACCGAATACTGGGGCCTGAAGGGCCTGATCGGGGGCAACGCGGTGGCCGCCGATCCCGCGACGCAAACCGCGGCGGTGAATATTCCGCTGGCCGGCACCCTGCCGGCCACCGTGTTCGTGGCATTCCAGCTGATGTTCGCGATCATCACGGTGGCCTTGATCTCGGGAGCGGTCGCCGACCGGCTCAAGTTCGGTGCCTGGCTGGCTTTCGCCGGGCTCTGGGCGACGTTCGTCTACTTCCCGGTGGCGCACTGGGTCTTCGCGTTCGACAAGTTCGCCTCCGCGCACGGCGGCTGGATCGCCAACAAGCTGCACGCCATCGACTTCGCCGGGGGCACCGCGGTCCACATCAACGCCGGTGTGGCCGGCCTGGTGCTGGCGATCGTGCTGGGCAAGCGCAAGGGCTGGCCCACGACGCTGTTCCGGCCGCACAACCTGCCGTTCGTGATGCTCGGGGCCGGGTTGCTGTGGTTCGGCTGGTACGGATTCAACGCCGGGTCGGCCACCAGCTCCAACGGCGCCGCCGGGTCGACGTTCATCACCACCACCGTCGCCACCGCCGCGGCCATGCTGGGCTGGCTGCTGACCGAACGCATCCGCGACGGTAAGGCCACGACGCTGGGCGCGGCCTCGGGCATTGTCGCCGGACTGGTCGCCATCACCCCGTCGTGCTCGTCGGTCAACGTTCTGGGCGCGCTGGCGGTCGGGGCGGTGGCCGGTGTGCTGTGCGCGCTGGCGGTCGGCCTGAAATTCAAGCTGGGGTTTGACGACTCGCTCGACGTGGTCGGGGTACACCTGGTCGGCGGTCTGGTGGGCACGTTGCTGATCGGTTTACTGGCCGCACCCGAGAGCGTGGCCATCAACGGCGTGGCCGGGGTGTCGAAGGGGTTGTTCTACGGCGGCGGGTTTGCGCAGTTGGAACGGCAAGCGGTCGGCGCGTTCAGCGTTCTGGTCTACTCTGGCGTCGTCACGCTTATCTTGGCTCTTATCCTGAAGTACACCATCGGGCTGCGGTTGGGTGCGGAGGCAGAATACGCGGGTATTGACGAGGCTGAGCACGCCGAGAGCGGCTATGATTTCGCGGTCACCAGCGGTTCGGTTCTTCCCCGTCCCGGCCCGGCGCTGGGTTCGCGTAACGGCCTGGAAGAGCGAGTGAGCGAGAAAGTGGAGGCGGAGCCGAAATGAAGCTGATCACCGCGATCGTCAAGCCGTTCACCCTCGACGACGTCAAGGCCAGCCTCGAGGACGCCGGCGTCCTGGGGATGACCGTCAGCGAAATCCAGGGTTATGGACGGCAAAAGGGCCACACCGAGGTCTACCGCGGCGCCGAATACTCGGTCGATTTCGTGCCCAAGGTCCGGGTCGAAGTGGTCGTCGACGATTCCATCGTCGACAAGGTGGTCGACAGCATCGTGCGGGCGGCGCGCACCGGCAAGATCGGCGACGGCAAGGTGTGGGTCAGCCCTGTGGACACCATCGTGCGGGTACGCACCGGTGAACGCGGACCGGACGCGCTGTGAGAGTCGTCGCGCATTGCTGAACCGATCTGGGACGCGCCGGCCCCACCCGGTATGACCCCCGACCAGCGCGACCAGGCCGGAACCGCCTGCCCGGCAAGCGATTTGGTTGCCGCACGGCGCCAATTGCTGTCCGACGACCAGCGGGCACCGGATCCCGCGGAGCTGCGACAGGCCTGGCTGGACCTGCACGAGTCCTGGCTGACCGCCAAGGCCGCGGAAATCGGGATCACCGACGACAGCGGCTTCGCGATCGTCGGGGTCGGTGGGCTGGGCCGATGCGAGCTGCTGCCGCATTCCGACCTGGACCTGCTGCTGGTGCACGACGGCAAGCCTGCCGAGGTGCTGGGGGAGGTCGCCGACAAGCTGTGGTACCCGTTGTGGGACGCCAACATTCGGCTCGACCACAGCGTGCGAACCGTTACTGACGCGCTGGGCGTGGCCAATTCCGACCTGGTGGCCGCCCTGGGCATGCTGGAAGCCCGTCACATCGCCGGCGACAAGCGACTTTCGGACGGGTTGATCGAAGGCGTGCGGCGGCAATGGCGCAGCGGAATACGTTCGCGCATGGACGAACTCGTCGAAATAACGCATGATCGTTGGTTGCGATACGGTCGCATCGCCCACCGCGCCGAACCCGACCTCAAGTCGGGTCGCGGTGGCCTTCGCGACGTGCAGTTGCTCAACGCGCTGGCGATCGCGCAGCTCATCGACCGCCACGGCATGGCCGCTCCGGGCCTGCCGGTGGGTTCGCTGGACGACGCCTACCTCACGCTGCTCGACGTGCGCACCGAACTGCACCGGGTATCGGGCCGCGGGCACGATCTGCTGCTGGCCCAGCACGCCGATGACATCAGCGCAGCCCTGCATTTCGGCGACCGATTCGACTTGGCGCGGATGCTGTCCGGCGCCGGGCGCACCATCGCCTACCACTCCGAAACCGGACTGCGCACCGCCGCCAATGCGTTGCCGCGGCGGGGTATCTCGGCCCTACGACACCGGCCCAAGCGGCGGCCGCTGGACGAGGGCGTCGTCGAGTACGCCAGCGAAATCGTGCTGGCCCGGGACGCTCACCCCGAACGCGATCCGGGACTGATGCTGCGCGTGGCCGCCGCCGCGGCCGACACCGGACTGCCCATCGGCGCCGCCACCTTGAGCCGGCTGGCCACCTGCACTCCGGAGCTGCCGACGCCCTGGCCGCGTGAGGTATTGGACGACCTGCTGGTGGTGCTGCTGGCCGGCCCCACCGCGGTGGGGACGATCGAAGCGCTCGACCGCACCGGGTTATGGGGCCGATTGCTGCCGGAATGGGGCAGCATCCGCGACCTCCCGCCCCGCGATGTCGCCCACAAATGGACCGTGGACCGGCATGTGATCGAGACCGCGATCCATGCGGCGCCGCTGTCCACCCGGGTGGCCCGACCCGACTTGCTGGCGCTTGGCGCGCTGCTGCACGACATCGGTAAGGGCAGGGGCGCCGACCACAGTGTCCTGGGCTCCGAAATGGTCATGCAGATCGGCGAGCGGCTGGGTCTACCGCCGGCGGACGTCGATGTGCTCTCGAAGCTGGTCCGCCATCACCTGCTGCTACCCGTCGTCGCCACCCGCAGCGACTTGAACGACCCGAAGACCATCGAGGGTGTCTCCGAGGCCCTGGGCGGGGACCCGCAATTGCTCGAGGTGCTGCACGCGCTGACGGAAGCCGACTCGAAGGCCACCGGCCCGGGCGTGTGGAGCGAATGGAAGGCGTCGCTGGTCGACAAACTGGTGTCACGCTGCCGGATGGTGATGGCAGGCGAGGCCCTGCCTCAGGCGAAACCCCTTGCTCCGCACTATCTTTCGTTGGCCGCCGATCACGGCGTGCACGTGGAGATCGGACCCGGCGACAGCGCACGGATGTACCAGGTGGTGATGGTCGCCCCGGACAAGCCGGGGTTGGTCTCCAAAGCCGCTGCCGTGCTGGCGTTGAATTCGCTGGGTGTCCATTCCGCGGCGGTGAACGGTCACGACGGTGTTGCGATCACCGAATTCGTGGTGTCCCCGCTGTTCGGTTCGCCGCCGGCGGCCGAACTGCTGCGCCAGCAATTCGTCGGTGCCCTCGGCGGCGACGTCGATGTGCTGGCCATGGTGGAAAAGCGGGACAGCGAGGCCAGCAGTTTCGCATCCGAGCGAGCCGGTGAGGTGGTGGCCGGAGTGCCGGTCACGCGTTCGGCCGCCCCGCCGCGCATCATGTGGCTGGAATCTGCCAGCTCCGGTCAGCTCATCCTGGAGGTTCGTGCCATGGATAGACCGGGATTGCTCGCGCTGCTCGCGCACGCCCTGGAGCGCGCGGGCGTCGATATCGTGTGGGCCAAGGTCAACACGTTCGGGTCGACCGCGGCCGACGTTTTCTGCGTGATGGTTCCCGGGGAGTCCGACGTACCCGCCGCGGTCGAGCAGCAGCTGTCGGCGGTGCTGGGTACCCCCGCCGACGTATTGGTCGACGAGCCCGTCGGCGATTGACCCGCCCCCGCGGTCACGCCTGCTCGGAGTTCAACTGGCGCAAGGCTTCGATGCGCGCCTTGAGCTGCTCGCGGGTTGCGGCGGCGATCGGCGGCCCGCCGCAGCGGCGGCGAAGTTCGTTGTGGATCCAGCCGTGCGGCCGGCCGGTGCGATGATGCGCGATCGCCACCAGGCTGTTGAGTTCGCGGCGCAGCTCGCGGAGTTGGCCGTGGGTGGTGGCCGGCTGGGCGGGGCCTGCTTGCGCGGCCCCTTGCTGAAGCCGGGCCCGCCGTTGCAGCTGCTCATCTTGGCGACGGTGCAGCAGGGCGCGCATCTGCTCCGCGTCGAGCAGCCCGGGGATGCCGAGGTAGTCGGCCTCCTCGTCGCTTCCCGCCGGAGTGGCGGTGCCGAACGACGATCCGTCGAAGATGACCTGATCCAATTCGGCGTCGGCTCCCAGTGCGGTGAAGCCGGTTTCACCCGGTTCGGTTTGTGTCCTGGTGGCCGGGTCACCGGTGAGCGGATCGTCGCCCGATTCCCGGTGCGGCTTGCCCAGCACGTGGTTGCGCTGCGCCTCCAGCTCGCTGGCCAGCTGCAGCAGGCTGGGAACCGACGGCAAGAAGATGCTCGCGGTTTCACCGGGTCGGCGTGACCGCACGAACCGGCCAACCGCCTGCGCGAAGAACAGCGGCGTCGAGGCGCTGGTGGCATAGATCCCCACCGACAGGCGGGGCACGTCGACGCCTTCGGAGACCATCCGCACCGCGACCAGCCACCGGCTGGTGCTGGAGGCGAATTCCGCGATGCGGGAAGAGGATCCGGGATCATCGGACAGGACGACGGTGGGCGCTTCGGACGTCAGCGTGGTCAGCAACCCGGCATAGGCTCGGGCCGCCGTCCGGTCCGAAGCGATGATCATGCCACCGGCGTCGGGCACCTGGGCGCGCAGCTGACGCAACCGCTGGTCGGCGGCGGTGATGACCGCAGGCATCCACTCGCCCGCAGGGTCCAGCGCCGTGCGCCAGGCCCGTGCGGTCTGCTCGGCCGACAATGGCTCACCCAGGCGTGCCTCATGCTCTTCGCCGGCGCTGTCGCGCCAGCGCGCCTGCCCGGAGTAGGCGAGAAACACCACCGGCCGGACCACGCCGTCGGCAAGGGCTTCGGCATAGCCGTAGGTGTGGTCGGCTTCCGAACGCAGCACGCCGTCCCCGTCGGGGGCATAGTTGACGAACGGGATCGGGCTGTCGTCACTGCGAAACGGTGTGCCCGTCAGGCCGAGACGGCGGGTGGCGTCGCCGAATGCCTCCCGGATGGCGTCGCCCCAGGTCTTGGCGTCGCCGCCGTGGTGGATCTCGTCGAAAACGACCAGCGTCTTGCGTTGTTCGGTGCGCACCCGGTGCAGCGTCGGATGCGCGGCGACCTGGGCGTAGGTGACGACGACGCCGTGGTACTCCGGTGAGGTCCGGGGGTTGGAGTTGGTGAACCTGGGGTCCAAGGCCAGCCCATGCCGCGCGGCGGCCTGTGCCCACTGAATTTTCAGGTGCTCGGTGGGCACCACGACGGTGACCTGCTCGACCGCGCGATGGCTCAGCAATTCGGCCGTGATCCGCAGGGCGAACGTCGTCTTGCCCGACCCGGGGGTGGCCACGGCCAGAAAATCCCGCGGCTCGGCGGCCAGGTACTTGACGATTGCCCGGCGCTGCCAGCCCCGCAACGGCCGACTGCCGTCGGCGTCGGCGTGACTGACCTGCTGCATCGAACACTGCCCCCCAGATGCTCACCCGCGCGTGGCGGTTCACGTTCACGCCGTCACCTGCCTCCGCACGCCGACCCGACGTGCTGGCATGTCGCGGCATAACACGCGGGGAGCCGTTGTCGGCACACCGGCGGGCGCGACGAAAGTGTTGCGGGTCGAATCAGTGCGGCTGGGCGGCGAGTGTGAAATCTAGCATGGCAACACTTTTGGGTGCAGTCGCGACATGGGTCAGTTGTGGGCGAAAGACCGCGACCTGCTGCTGGCTCTGGCCAGCGGACCCGACCTCGCCGGCCTGTACACCTGGTGGAAAGCCAACCGATAACCGCGGGCTGTTCTACGGTGGGCCGCATGGTGCGTCCTAGAAGCTGGATCAGGCTTGCGGGTGTAAGTCCCGTCCCGGTAGGCACCGGAGCGCCGGGTAGCAGGCCCCGGTTCGTCGTTGAGAGGCGGCGGGCTAAGCGGGGTGTCGAGAGCCTCTTTGGAGGGAGCAAGTGCGCGGGCCGTAGTGCCGTTAGGCGCGAGTCCTGCAGCCTCGTCAAATTTACAACGGAGGAGCCGAGCCGCTCATGTCACGGCGAAGGCCTATGTCTGTCGAGCCCTGGTCCGGGGTTAGCTCGGCGGGTCCTTCCGGGGTATGGGGAGCGGCACGTGCACACAGTCTGGTTCGGAAGGGGAGAGGTCGGTCTGCTCAGCCTGCGTCAGGCAAAGACCAAGGGTATAAGCCGATGGTGAAATCCCTTGGAGGGCAGCGGGAGTCCGAGGGGGTCGTAGTACCGCTGATCGGTGTGAGAGACACGCCGGGAGGGAAGGGCCCCTGCTTTGATCACGCGCGCGAAGCGGGTAAGTGTGAGGGCATGACCGAGGTGACTCGGTCCAACTACCCCGGTAAGCCATCGCTTGCCCGTAGCCGACGACGAGCCGTTGGTGGCCTCGCCGGTGAAAGTGCAACAACTGCAACGGGTGCTATGGGCTGCGGCCAAGCAGTCTGAGGGTCGGCGTTTCCACGCCCTGTATGACCGTATCTACAGGGGTGACGTCCTGTGGGAGGCGTGGGAGCGGGTGCGTAAGAACAAGGGCGCGGCCGGGGTGGATCGGATCACCGTGGCCGCGGTGGAGGACTACGGCGTGGACCGCATGTTGCGTGAGTTGCGCCATGACCTTCGCACAGGTCGGTATCGTCCCGCGCCTGCTAGGCGTGTGGAGATCCCGAAACCACGAGGTGGTAAGCGGCCGTTGGGTATTCCCACGGTGCGAGACCGGGTGGTCCAGGCGGCGGCCAAGATCGTGTTGGAACCGATTTTCGAGGCGGATTTTCTGTCGTGCTCGTTCGGGTTTCGGCCGAGGCGGTCGGCGGTGATGGCCAAGGAACGCTTGCGGACCGGGTTCATCCAGGGTCAGGTGTTTGTGGTCGAGTTCGATATCGCCAATTTCTTCGGTGAGATCGACCACGACCGGCTGCTCACGGAGGTGGGTAGGCGGGTCTCGGATCGGCGGGTGCTTAAACTGCTGCGTTTGTGGCTGCAAGCAGGAGTGTTGGTCGAGGGGGTGACCCAGCGGACGGTCGCGGGCACTCCGCAGGGCGGGGTGATCTCGCCGCTGTTGGCCAACGTCTATCTGCATGTGCTCGACACCGAACTCGCTGCCCGTGGGGTAGGTGAGTTGGTGCGTTATGCCGATGACGGTGTGGTGTTGTGCCGTACGGCGGAACAAGCCGAGCACGCTCTAGCGGCGGTAGGAGAAATCCTGGCGTCGTTGGGGTTGCGGCTGCATCCGGATAAGACGAAGGTGGTCGACCTACGGGCAGGTTGTGAGGGCCTGGACTTTCTGGGCTGTCATTTCCGAGCTCGCATGTCGGGGCGGCTGTGGGAACAGAAGCGCATTGTGCGCTACTACCTGCACCGCTGGCCCAGCCAAACGGCCATGGCCCGACTACGGGCCAAGGTGCGTGACCGCACCGGGGGCAATCGGGTCGGTCTCGATATCCGGGACGTCATCGCGGATCTGAACCCGATCCTGCGCGGCTGGGGAAACTACTTTCGTACCGGCAATGCCGCCAAGAAGTTCCGCCAGATCGACCGGTACGTCCGATGGCGGCTGTTCCGCTTGATGGTTCAAAAGCGGGGCCGCAATCTGCGTGCCGGCCAAGCCGATCAGTGGACCGAAGAGTGGTTTAACGGGCACGGCCTGCACCGGCTTCGTGGCACCATCCGCTACCCGAAGGCAGCGTAACCATGTCTAGAAGATCATCGGTAAGCCGTGTGCGGGAAAACCGCACGCACGGATTGAAAGGGGGAAGGGGAAACGGGCTCACTGAGCACCGCGCCCCCGACTACCAATGAGGTGACCCGATCCGCGGGTGCGGCTTTTGCAGCGAGCGACGGCCGCGGCACCTGGAGAGGCCATTCGTCCCTGGCGCACCACCGCGTTCTGGTGGCACTCTCAGCCCATGCGGCGGGCACTGTGCTTGATCTCGGCCATCGGCTGGTTATACGCGGGAGCTGCATGCGCCACGCACCAGCCGCCGGCTGCGACCACGTCGTCGAAGTCCGGTGCGACGTCGATGGCGCCGACGACGATGCCCGGTACCGGCGTTGCCCTTCGGGTCTACTTCGTGCGGGCCGGCAAGGTCGCCACTGCCGGGCGGAACGCGGCCGATCCGCACTCATCCATGGCGGCCGAACTCGCGGTCCGGGCGCTACTGGCGGGGCCCGACGACTTCGAGCGGGGAATCGGCCTGTCGACGGAGATTCCGGCCGCCACCACGCTGCTGGGCCTCAACGTCGCGGGCGGCACCGCGACCGTCGACCTGTCCAACGACTTCCGGGCCGACGGCGCCGCGCTGCCGGGCGCCCCGATGCAGCTGCGAGTCGCCGAGGTCGTCTGCACGCTCACCCAGTTCGCCGGCGTCGACCAGGTAACCATCACCGTCGCCGGGAAGCCGTTGGAAGGGGCGGCCAACCTCAAACGCGCCGACATCGACGCCGTGCTACCGAGGATTCTGATCGAGTCGCCGGTGCCCGGGCAAGCTGTGACCTCGCCGTTGAAGGTCTCCGGAATCGCCAACGTCTTCGAGGGAACGGTCACGTATTCGGTCAACGCCCCGGACGGCGCCGAGCTAGACCAGGGTTTCACCACGGTGACGGGGCTGGAATGGGGAAACTGGGGCCCCTTCGCATTCACCTCGAATTACTCGACGCAACGCCCTGGCCTGGGCCGTGTCACCGTCTGGGAAGTAAGCATGAAGGACGGATCCCACCGCAACGTCTACGAGGTTCCGGTGAACTTCTGAGACCCCGCCGATAGCTGTAGGAAGCTCGATTGCCAAGAGAATCAAGCTGTTTCGGCAGGCGAGTGATCAGGCCGCACCCAGATGGTGAATGGTGTTGGGGTGCTTATTCTTTGCAGGGGTTGCACAGGGTGGTGACTGACCAGGTGCATTGGGTGGTGTCTTCGATGCCGCTGCTGATGCCGGCGGCGGCTTCGATGGCTTCGTCGGAGAAGTTGAAGGCGAAGATGTCGTCGTCGAGTTGGGGGAGTTGGATGGTGTGGTTCATCGGGGTGGTCCTTTCTGGGTATGGGTTGATGGTGGACTTTTACTGTCTGTCGTAGTGGTGGTGGGCTTGTAGGGACTTTGGTCCTCAAGGTGGGCGCTGATGGTCGTTGGGTGTTTTGGTGAGTGTGGTGGCCAATTATGGTGGTGGGGCGGGGTTTACGCCGGGTGGCGGCGAAAGGGACGGGATGGACACGTTTTTTGAGCGGGTGTTGGTGGGTGCGGCCAGTGTTGATGAGTTGTTGTCGGGTGATTTCGAGTCGGTGCCGGGGCAGAAGTCGGATGCTGATCGGGCGGGGCGGCGGTTGGCGGCGTGGTGTCGGTCGTGTGCCAGTGGTGATTGGCGTCAGTTTGCTCGGCGGTTGGCTCGCGATGGTTGGGATTTTGCGTTGGTGTTGGAGCGGTTTGGCGGTGCGCGGCGGGTTTCGTCGGCACCGGTGCCGGGGTGGTTGCTCGATGCGGTGTGGATCGAGGCGGCGTTGCGGGGGGTGGATGCCGGTGGCGGGGGGGTGGGGTGTGCGTTTGAGCAGTTGTTGATGCCGGTGGTGGTGCAGGCTGAGGCGCGGTTGTGGTCGGCGGTGGCGGCGTCGGTGGCCGGGTTGTTTGGTGAGGATGGGCGGGCGAGTTTGCGTGGGGCGTTGGTGGCGCAGTTGTCGCAGTTGTGTGCGCCGGCGTTGTATGCGTTGTTCGATACTGCGCGTGCGGGGTCGTTGAGTTATGGCCAGTTCGTGGTGGAGATGCGGGGGCAGGGGTTTCGACGGTTGTTTGAGGCCAAGCCGGTGTTGTTGCGGCTGATGGCGGTTGTGGTTCGGCAGTGGATCGATGCCAGCGCGGAGTTGGTGGTGCGCTTGGGTGCGGATGTGGCGGTGATCGGTGCTCAGTTGTTGGGTGCGCCGGTGGTCGGTCGGGTGGTCGGTGTCGAGGGTGGGCTTGGTGATTTGCACAATGGTGGTCGTTCGGTGCAGGTCGTGGTGTTCGCGGATGGTTCTCGAATTGTGTATAAGCCCAAGGATTTACGGGTCGACGTCGCGTGGTGTGCGGTGGTGGAGCGGCTCAACGCGGTGGCGCCGGTCAGGTTGCGGGCGGTGCGGGCGCTGGCCCGCGACGGTTACGGGTGGACCGAGTTTATCGAGCATGGGCCCTGCGCCGATGATCGCGACGTCGAGGCCTACTTCACCCGGGCCGGTGCCTGGCTGGCGCTGTTCTACTGCTTTGCCGCCGGCGACATGCACCAGGAGAACATCATCGCAGCCGGCGCCCACCCGGTACCCATCGACATCGAAACCATCCTGCAGGCCACCATCGATCGGCCCGATGCCGGCGACCCGGAGAGCGACGCCCACCGGGCCGCCGTGGAGACCATCGCCAACTCCGTCATGATGGTCCGCCTGATCCCGTCCTACCTGCGTTATCCCGACAACGAGGTCGGGGCCATCGGCGGGTTGCTGTCGGATTGGGCGCCCGCTGACGGGATCCGCTGGACCGACGTCAACACCGACGCGATGCGCCCGGCCAGACCTCGTCAAACCGATAGCAGCACACCGAACTTGCCGCACGTGGGCGGCCGCTACGCCAAGTTCGCCGACCACGTCGAGGCTTTCATCGAGGGCTTCCGAGCCTATGCGGGGTTCCTGGCCGAGTGGCGCGCCGACGCCGCGACAGGCGGGCTCTTCGATGGTTTCGCCGGCCTGCCGGTACGAAAACTACTGCGTCCCACGAGGTTCTATGCGCTGCTGCTGCAGCGGCTGAAGGATCCACGGCGCATGGACGACGGCGTCATCTGGTCTGCGCAGGCCGACTTTGTTGCCCGGCTGTCCGACTGGGACAAGGACATCGATCCGCAGTCGCCGCTGGTGCGGGCGGAACGGGCAGCGCTGCTGGCGTTGAACATTCCGTATTTTGTGATGACCAGTGACACCACCGACATTCGCGACGTCACCGGCACTTCGGTCCATGCCGCCGGCGTTTCCGGCCTGGGCCACGCGCTGGCCCTGGCCGGTGGCCTCGACGGCGCGGGGACCGAGTGGCAGGTCACCATCATCCGGCAGAACATGGAATCGTTTGCGCGGGGACGCATATCCGCGGAAGCGCTCGGGCTGGAACCGACAGCAAGCCCCGACGTAACCGGTGTGCCGGTGACAGAGATGTTCCGCTGCGAGGCGGACCGGATCGCCGCGGACTTGTCGCGGTACGCGATTCGCCGTGGACGCAGCGCAGCATGGATCGCGCTCGACTGGCTGGGTGATTCCGAACTCTTCCAACTGATCTGTCTGGGCCCCGGCCTCTACAACGGCGTGTCGGGTATCGGGGTCTTCCTGGCTGCGCACGCGGCGGTGACGGGTTGCGCCCGCTCGGCGGAACTGGCGCTGGCCGGGTTGGCCCACGTTCGCAAGGAACTCAACAGCGGCAACGCGGCCCGCTTCGCCCGCTCGCTGGGAGTGGGCGCCGGTGGCGGCCTGGGGTCGGTCATCTACGCGTTTGCCGTGATGTCGGCATGCCTGCGAGACGATGGCCTGCTCGCCGATGCGCAGGTTGCGGCGGCACTGCTCACCGACGACCTGATCGCGGCGGACAATCAACTCGACGTCATCGGCGGCAGCGCCGGTGCCATCCTCGGGTTGCTTCGTCTGCACCGCGACACCGGATCTCGCGATCTGCTCGACCGTGCAACCCGCTGCGGCGAGCACCTATTGCATCAACCGCGTATCGGATCGGCGGGGCGCCGCAGTTGGAGCGGGCAGGGATCGGGGTCACTGGACCTCAACGGCATTTCGCACGGCGCAGCGGGTTACGCCTACGCCCTCGCCTCGTTGGCCGAGGCAACCGGAATCGACGAATTCGCCGGCGCCGCCGCGGAATGCATTGCGTTCGAAAACGCCAACTTCGACCCGCACCGCCACGCCTGGGCCGATCTGGACAGCAACGGAGAAAAGGTGTGGCCGTGTAAGTGGTGTCACGGATCTCCCGGCATCGGTGTGGCGCGGATCGCCATGACCGGATTGCAATGCGCCGATAACGCGTTGCTGTACAACGACATAACACGCGCTCTGACCGCCGTGGAAGACAGCTGGGCCGGTATACGTCGGGACACCTTGTGCTGCGGCACCCTCGGCAGCATCGAATTTCTCAGCGAAGCCGGAGCCGTCCTGGGACGAGACAATTTGCGTGAACTGGCAGCACGGCACCTGACCGAGGTCATCTCGACCGCCGCCAGCCGCGGCGATTACCGATGGAGCGGCGGTACCAGACGGTTCAACCCCGGAATGTTCCAGGGGCTGGCCGGCGTCGGCTACACGCTGCTGCGCCGGATCGATGGCTCGCTTCCCAACGTCTTGGTCTGGGAATAGCCGCAGCTGCGTGAGGTGCCAACTAGCCTCCGCAGGTGTGCAGAATAGTCTCGTCCCCGCAACACCACGCCGAACCCGCATCGGTCTTCTTCGAACCGATCCACCTACTGCCCGCCGCGGCTTCCAACGCGTCATCGGTAACAGCTTGCACGAAAACATCGTCCGCAAGCCGCATGTCGGTCCTGACGTCGTCCATGGTTCTACCCCTTCTGATTCGCCTTGCTGCTCGGGTATCGCGCGGATCTGACATAGAGGTTTACTGTCGGCCGCAGCCGCAAATCCCTACAAGGGCCTTTGGTCCCCGATAGGCCGCACGTTTCGGTTCAGGCCCGGGACATCGCATAATAGGCGCCGCCGCGCGCCAGCAACTCGGCATGGGTGCCGCGTTCGATGATCTCCCCGCCCTGCATCACCAGGATCATATCGGCGGCGCGGATAGTTGAAAGGCGATGAGCGATAATAAAATTCGTACGTCCACGGCGCAGCTCAGACATCGCCCGCCGAATCAGCACCTCGGTGTGGGTGTCCACCGAACTGGTGGCTTCATCGAAGATCAGCAGCTGAGGGCGGGCCAGGAATGCCCGAGCGATCGTGATCAGTTGCTTTTCGCCGACGCTGACGTCACCACCCTCGTCGCTGATCCGGGTGTCGTAGCCGTCGGGCAGCGTCTCGACGAAGCGGTCCACGCAGGCCGCTTTCGCGGCCGCGATGATTTCGTCGCGGCCGGCGTGTGGACGCCCGTAGCCGATGTTGTCGGCGATCGTCCCCTCGAACAGCCAGGTGTCCTGTAGCACCATCCCGATCCGGGAACGCAACGACGGCCGGCTCACGGTCGCGATGTCCACGCCGTCGATCAGGATTCGACCCGAATCGACTTCGTAGAACCGCATCAGCAGGTTCATCAGCGTGGTTTTACCTGATCCGTTACGTCCGACGATCGCCACCGTGGTTCCCGGTTCGGCGACCAGCGAAACGTCCTTGATCACCGGGATGCCCGGACGGTAGCTGAAATTCACCTGCCGAAACTCCACCCGCCCGGATGGTCCCGGCTCGACGGCCGATGGCAGCGTCGCCGCGGGGTCGGGCTCCTGCTCGGGGGCGTCCAGCAACTCGAAGACCCGCTCGGCGCTGGCCACCCCCGACTGAGCGACGTAATACATCGAGGCGATCCGGATGACTGGTTGGTTGAACTGGCGCACATATTGAATGAACGCCTGCACGCTGCCCAGCGTGATGTGTCCCGACGCCACCTGCATACCGCCGAGCACGGCAACGGCAACGTAGTTGAGGTTCGCGATGAACTCGGCCGCCGGCGAGATCAGCCCGGACAGGAATTCGGCGCCGAAGCTGGCACGGTAGACCCCGGCGTTGAGGTCGCGAAACCGCTCCTGGGCACGCGTGCGCTGACCGAAGGTCTTGACCAACGGCAACCCGCTGTAGGTCTCCTCGACGTGGGCGTTGAGCCGCCCGATAACGGCCCACTGCTCCACGAACAGCCGCCGTGCACGTGGCGCGACCACCCGGGTGACCCAGATGGACAGCGGCACGGTCAGGACCGTAATCGCGGTCAGCAACAAGGAAATCGACAGCATCATCGACAAGACCGCCACCACCGTCAGCACCGCGGTCAGCAACGGGCTGATCGTCATCCACAGTGAGGTCTCGATGTTGTCGATGTCATTGGTGACCCGGCTCAGCAACTCGCCGCGCTGATGCGAGTCGAAATACGACAGCCGCAGCCGGTAGAGCTTGTCCTCGACGTCGGCGCGCAGCACCAGGATCGTGCGCTGCACGATGACGTTGAGCAGGCGTCCCTTGGCCCACAGCAGCAGCGCCGACGCCAGATAGAGGCCGGACGCGACCATCAGCGTGCGTGCCACCGCGCCGAAGTCGATGCCCTGGCCCGGCACGACATTCATCCCCGATACCAGGTCGGCGAAACCGTTGTCACCGCGGGCCCGCAGGGCCGCGATCGCCTGCTCCTTGGTGAGCCCGGGCGGCAGCTGCTTGCCGATCACACCGTTGAACAACAGGTCGGTGGCGTGACCGAGAACACGGGGGCCGACCACCGCCAACGCGATACCGGCGACAGCGGCGGCAAGCACCGCCGCGATCAATCGGGCGTGCGGCGTGAGGCGCTGCGCGAGCCGTATCGCCGAGGCGGTGAAGCTTTGCGGCTTCTCGCGGGAATCCTCGAGCTGTCCTTGGACGGGAGCCGATGTCGACGTCATTGCCAGCCCACCGCATCGGCGCGCAGCGACTGCAGTTCGGAGAGTTGGGCATAGGCCGGGCAGGTCGCCAGCAGCCGATCATGCGTGCCGGCGCCGATCACCTCGCCAGCGTCGAGCACCACGATCTGGTCAACCGCGGCCACTGTCGAAATACGCTGTGCCACAATGATCACCGTCGAGTCCGGGGCCACCTCACGCAAGGCGGTGCGCACCTGGGCGTCGGTCTGCACGTCAAGGGCGGAGAATGCGTCGTCGAACAGATAGACGGCGGGCCGGTTGATCACCGCGCGTGCGATCGCCAGCATCTGCCGCTGCCCGCCGGACAGATTGATGCCGCCCTGAGCCAGCTGCATGTGTAAGCCATCGGCATGCTGGCGGACGAAATCGTCGGCGGCGGCCACCCGCAACGCCTCCCACATCTCGGCTTCACTGGCGCCCGGCCTGCCGAAGCGCAGGTTGTCTGCGACGGTGCCGGAAAACAGATAACCGCGCTGGGGCACCAGACCGATCGCCGACCAAAGCTCTTCGGTGTCGTAGTCGCGAACGTCGATGCCGTCCACCAGCACCGCGCCGTCGGCGACGTCGTAGAACCGGCAGATCAGCGATACCAGCGTCGACTTGCCCGAACCACTCTTACCGATGATCGCCGTCACGGTCCCCGGCGACGCGGTCAACGAAACATTCTGTAGCGCCGGGCGATCAGCGCCCGGATAGCGAAACGTCGCCCGATCGAGCCGCACCGCCCCTTCGATGCCGTATGCCGGCCGCTTTCGGTCCGGCGGGCTGGTGATAGCCGGAGTCGTCGACAGCACTTCGCCCAGGCGCCCGGCACAGACCGACGCACGTGGCAACAGCTCGAGAAATTCCATCAATATCAGCACGGACATCAGGATCAGCAGGAAGTACGACAAGAATGCGATCAGCGACCCGACTTGCATCTGCCCGGCTTCGATGCGCAGGCCGCCGAACCACGTCAGTGCCACGCTGGACAGATTGATCACCAGCATCGTCACCGGCGCCATCAGCACCTGCCACCGACCGACCGCCAGCGCGGTCACGAACACGTCGCGGTTGGCCTTGGTGAACCGCCGCTGCTCGAAACGTTCCCGGGCGAAGGCTCGGATCACCCTGATACCCGAAAGCTGTTCTCGCATGACGCGATTGATGTTGTCGATCAGGCTCTGCAGGCGGTGGAACAGCGGCAGCATTCGGGAGATCATCAGGTAGCTCGCCACCGTCAACACCGGAACACTGACAATCAACAGCCGCGACAAGCCGACATCCTGGTGGATCGACATGACCACGCCGCCGACACACATGATCGGAGCGGTGATCAGCACGGTGCTCGTCATCTGCACCACCACCTCGATCTGCCGGACGTCGTTGGTGGTGCGGGTCAGCAGTGACGGTGTTCCGATGCGCGCCGTGTCCGGCTCCGAGAGCTCGGTGACGTGATCGAACATCGCCGACCGTAGATCCCGCCCGAACCCGATGCTGGCCCGTGACCCGGCGTAGAGCGCGCCCAGCGCGCACACCACCTGCAGGCCGGTCACCGCCAGCATCAGCCCACCGAGCCGAATGATCGTGTGGGTGTCACCCGTGGCGACGCCGTCGTCGACGATCGACGCATTGACCGTCGGCAAGTACAGCGACGCAAGGGTACTGATCAGCTGGAGGCCGGCAACGACCGCGATCAGCCATCGATACGGCCAGGCATAGTGCCGTAGTAGTCCCGCCAGCATCCGGTTACTGTCGCACAACACCGTAGTGGGGTGCAGGGGGTTATGGCGCCGCGATCGGCCCGGCGCAACGCTGTTGCGACATGAGCCGATCGGTCGGGATCAGGTCGGCCAGGAAGGTCGTGCGCCGAAGAATCTCGGCGAGTGCTAGGAGTTCCTGGTCCGTGGTGGTGCCACTTGGCTTGTCCGCGAACGACGATCGGATCTGGTCCAGGCTCCAGCGATCGATCAGCCTGGATATCACGTCGTGCAGCAGCGTTGCCGCCGGAGGGTCTTCGACCTCCTTGAATGGCCCCTTGACCAGTAGCTCGGTGATTGCCGACGCCATCCTCGCGACCGGGTCGGCGAAACCCTTGCGAGCAAAGAGCTCGATGGCGGTAGCGGCATCGAGGTGGTTCATGATGATGGCAAGCGCCAACCGCTGGGCCGGATCCTGACTGCGGCTGCGCAGGGACATCAACATGCTTTCCCGGCGCCGTTCGTCGACGACCGACTGGATCCATGGCGCGCTCGCGGCGGGCGCCGGGGTCGCCGCGTTGGCACTCGGGAACCAGCGGCGAAACGGGCCGGTCGTGATTGCCGCCGAGAGCAATTCGAGTTCGGACAGCGGGTCGGCACCGGTCAACGACGCGTCGATGAGCGCACCGAGGCGCTGCGGGTAGTAGGACGCGATCAGCTTGACCAGCTGGCATTTCTTGACGAGCGTCGGGTCCCGATATTCGGGATTGATGGCCACACCGGGCGCCAGGTAGTTGTACTGAAGGTGATGACGGGGGTCCGCGCAGGTGCGAATCACCACCGTCGCCGACGGCGTATCCAGATGCACGAGGGAGTGCGCGCCGGACTGTCCCGCCAGTATCGGGCGGATCGCACCAATCTCCAGCAGCTCGGTCGAGTTACGGCGCACCGTGCCCAGCTTGAGGTTGGTGCTGATCGGCAGCGTCTGTTCGAAAGTCCAGCTCGAGTGGATGCTGGAGCCGTCGAGGACGCCGAACGCGCCTTCAAAGCCGTGCTCGTGAATGGACACGGTCGCAGACAGCCAGAAGAGCACCGACACGTGAAAGCGCTCGGTCCGGTACATGGTCAACGGCGGCTGCCCGAAAGATGCTGCGATGTCGTGTTGCGCGGGTAGCTGACGCGCCGCCATGGCCCAGTCGAGGATGTCTTGCGACCCGATCGAGCCGACGATCTCAGCGGACGCGAGCATCTCGACCGCGATCGCGCTGAAGGCGTCCTGGTCATAGTCCAGACTGCGCCATTGTCTTTCGATGCCCTGGCCAAGCTTGCCGAAAACGGCCTCAACAGACGCGGCTTTCATCGCGAGCATCACCCGCCCAACGGTTGTTCTCGAGCAGTCCCAAGCGCAGCTTTCGCGGCCTCGAGGTCAGGTTTGAGCTGCAGTGCGCTTTCGAAGGCGGCGATCGCAGCAGTTGTGTTGCCCAGGTCTTGGTGGGTCTTGCCCAAGTTCAGATAGAACGCCGGGTCCTCCGGGTAAATCTCGATTGCTTGTGAAATCAACTCCAGCGCGCGCTCTGGCTGCCCGGCTTCGCGTGCAATCACACCTAAGGCGTGCAGGGCATCAAACTGACGCGGCTCGATGCGCAGGGCTTCTTCGCACGTGGCTCGAGCGTCATCCGAACGGCCCTGCCGGTGCGCGGCCAGCGCTCGCCGGACAAGGTCAAGGGTGCGGATTTCGGCGGCCTTCGTGTCGAAGCCCAGCGTGGGCCGTTTGTCCAAGGCCCACGCCGCGTGTTGGTCGTTCTTGTCGACGTAATGCAAGAAGACCTGGATCTGCTGATGGCCGGTGTAGGCCTTGCGCCAGTGCACCACGTCGATGCCTCGGTAACAGACCAAATCGCCGGGGTTCAAGACTAGTTCGGTGTCTGCCAGGTAAAGAGGCCACGGCTCGGGGTCAACGTCAACACACAGCGATGCGCTGTATTGGCAACTCGCACCGTCGGTGTGCTTTTCGAGCACCGCGCCGTTCCAATAGATCCGGCAATAGCTATAGGTGGGCACCAGTTCCTTGTCGCTGACCCGCGCTACCACCGGCGCGACCGCGAGCAGCAGTGCCTCGCAAACCGGGTGGCTATAACGCGCCCAGCTGTCCGGGCATTGACGGTCCCCGAAGTGCTGGGTGTCGGACAACGGCACGCCGTTCATGGCGTAGTCAGCATCTTTGGAGATGACCAGTGAATCTTTGATGAGTTGCAGCATCTGCGGGTTCACCGCATCTCTGACAACTTCGTAGAGTTCCATGTGGGGCACGCGAAAGTTCAGCCGACGGATTCTCGCGTGTCGGTGAACTGTAGTGCGAAGCCGGACGGCAGCGACTTGCCGCTGATCTCACGAATCGCTGCGGCGGGATCGGACAGGCACAGTTGCCGGAATTCCCAGTCGGTCTGGGCGCGCTTGAACACCTGGCGAACCGCGGACCGCAATTCGTCCTCGGTCAGGGTCGGGTGATCGTCCATTTTCGCTCCTCCGGTCTGGGCGCTCTTGGTCTCGGGGTGCTCCGGTGGTGACCGGCCGGTGATCACGCCAGCAGCAGAACCGCCGGCAAATCGTCGGGATAGGCAACGCGCAGCAGCTCATAGCCGACTCCGGCCGCGCCCATGAACAAGTTCGGGCTTCGGAAGCCATGGCGGAAAGTGATCGCGAAATCCCCGATGCGCCCGGCCCGTGCTACCACGCGCGAGCTGATCCGCAGCGCTTCCCGGGTCCACGATGGGTCGCCGAGCACCTGACCAGCGGTCAGCAGTGTCTCCACCAAACCCATGTTGCCGCAACAAATGTGATCGCGAGGCAACAGACCGCAAGCGCCGGTGGTTGCCAACGCGGCCGCGATGTCACGACGGATCTCAGGGGAGTCGAGTGCGGGCAGGCCACCCAGTCGTGCCAAGCCGATCCCGGGGGCGCCGTGGCACCAGAACATGCCAAACCCGGGCTGGTCCATCGTCATTCCCGAGTAGCGGACCTCCCGGCGGTCGTGCCAATTGTTCACTTCGGGAGAAAACTCCGAAGCTTCGAAGCGCACCGCTTCCCTGGCTGCTTCCAGGAATTCCCGTTCGTCCGTTGCGCTGAACAGTGCAGCCAGGGCGTAGGCGATGCCCGCCGCTCCGTGCGACATGCCGGTCAGGTGTTTGCCGGCAAGGGTGGCCCAGGTCCGGTGCCCGGAGGGCGTCAGGCTGCGCGCGTCGAGCAAATGTCGGCCGCAGGCGTCGGCGATGGCAAGCAATTGCGGATCGCTGCCGGCACGCCAGCACGCGAGCAGGCACAAGATCGCTCCGGCCCCACCCCCGAGGACATCGAATGCCTTGTCCCCGTTCACCATCTCCGGGCCGATCCGGCGGGCCGCGCCGACGGCTTCGTCGACCAGCCCGCCATCCTCGAGCAGGACCCCGACGCGCGCCAGGGCGTAGGTCACCGAGGGAAATCCCAGCAGTCCGCCGATCCCCAGCGATGCGATGTCGTGGCTGTCGGCCTTGGCGAGCCAGCGGCGCACGATCGCCAGGGCGGCCCGCGCCGACTCGCCGAATCCGAGATCCGGGGCCACCTTCTCGAGCGCGGCGAAGAACAACGCTACCCCGCACCGGCCGTTGTAGAGTTCCAATTCCATTGCCCGCAAGGCGAATTCGTCGCCCTGCGGCAGGCTCTTCAGGACCAGCCACCCCGGCTCACCATTGGCTTGGCGAATTGCCGCGCGCTCCAGACCGCGCCCCAACGCGACCGCTTGTTCCACCAGTTGCGCTCGGTCCAAAGGCTCCATCTGCTCGTCGTCGTACTCGCCGGGCGGGGCATACCAGATGAATCTCTTGGCATCGCGGGCATCCATCGACCCCCTGATCAGCTTGACCTGCCAGCAGAGGTCATCGTCGCCGAAGTGCGATAAATTCTGCTGCGACTGGTTGACTGCGGAATCGGTGAAACACGCATGCGCCGTTTCGCCCGACGGCAGTACCAGCGAATCGCTGTCTCCCGGCGCGGTGAATTTCGGTACATCGGTTCGCCAGCATGCCGCCACCTCCTCGCGGACCAGCGGCCAAAGCTCAAGCCGCCGTTTGTCATGCAGGAACGGCCGCGACAGCACGTCCAGCTGGATGTCAAAGTCGATGCCTTCACGCAGGCAGTCGGGATGGCAGGCGCTGTTGAGGACGGACATGTAATGCATGGTGTTACGAAGGATGAAACGTGCCGGGTAAGTGAAGATCTCGTGAAATGGGCTGTCCGGCGCCAGAAGTTGTTCCCGATGGTTTGTCAACAGCTCGTAGACCGACTGGAAACCGTCGACAATTTCCTCCACATTGCTGTCCGGGGACAGGTATTGCTCTTCGAAACGCGGCAGGTTGTCCCCCTGCTTGGCCTTGACCTTTCCGTATCGATATCCCAATCCGTCGGTGTTGATGTGTTGCCAGGTCAAGACTTCATATTCGCCTTCTTCATCCGCAGATCGCGCGATCGCCGAGATGTCGTAATGGCGGTGTTGGCCCTTGACCGGATTCGGGAGGAAGTGGGTGGCCAAGACGGATCGGCCCAGCCGCCGCGCGACTTCATCCGTGAGTTCAGAATCGTCGGTGGCCATCGGATGGCTGTAGATGGTCTCGAGGTCCACCGGCACCGGATATTCCCCGCAGGCGATCAGGTTCTCGAAGTGAAAGTCGGTGCCGTTGAAAGCATAGAGCAAGCACAGGAGTGCGCCTGACCTGCGGTAGAAGCGCCTAACCTGGTCGTCGCACTCGCAAGCCCGGTTGTCGATGAATTCCACCCACCCGTATCCGTCGCGCTCGAGCATTTTCAGCACCGGAAAGGTGGGATCCGCACCGAGTGTGTTCAGCCACGTGGTGAAGCGGAAGTACGCCGCTTCCAGTGCCAGATCCTTCGGCTTGTAGATCAGCATTTCCCCACCGGCGAACTCAATGGCGACCACCGACTTGCCGCCGAAGTGGGGATCTGACAAATCCATTTTGATGGCCGCGAGATCACCAGGATCACAGACACCGAAGATCCGGCCGATGTCTGCTCGGTCGGCTCGCAGCCGGGTGAGGAATTCGGCGCTGTTGGCCACCCACTGCAGCACCGCGACCGCCATCAGCCTTGCCATCACGCAATACTCTGCGAACAAGGGCCGCCAGCCGGTTCTGCGGATGTCCGCGACAAACTCCAGATACGCCGTCCGTGACTCGTGTGCCCGTGCCGGGTCCGGACAGGGCAGCCCGTCGAGTTGACGGCACGCCAGAAAAGTGCGGAACTCCAACTCCAGCACCCGCGAGGAAATTCGCGAGAGGGCTTGCAGCAGAGAATGTTCCATGCTGCCGCGAACCTGGACCGGCAGCGCGCGGTAGTCGCTGGCGGCTTCGTCCAAGCGGTTTTCGGCAACGGCGAGGAACGGCAACAGCAGTTCCTCGAACGGCACCGGCGCATCCGTGTGCAGGAAGGGCAACTCGCGATCGCCTCCGCTACCGGTCCCACCGGCAGCGCCCGCCCGCAACACCTCGTCCAGCACCTCAGTCCATGTCGGCAGGCCAAAGACTTCCGGCCTCGCCACGTCTCCGAGCAATGCCCGTACCCGTTCTAGTTCGATCGAGTCGAGCGACAACCGGCGGCGAAACTGGTCCGCGTCGCCGTCGGCGACGATCTCGCACCACTTCTTCAGCCGTGCCGCTGCCTTGCGCGAAACCCCTTCCGGGTCGAAGGCATCTGGGTGCGAAATCCGCTCGCGCAGGGAACTCGCTCGGGACACCAATGCGACGCGCTCCGCATGGTTCAATTCCGCCGCGGGCCGCGTCGCCGGCCCTATCACTTGCACGTGTTGATCACCCCCGACGGCAGCAGCCCCGAGCCTTCTGGGCTAACCCGCTTCAACAACCCGCTGCCTGGACGGCATCGCCTGGGCAACGTTTGAACTCGGTGCCGTCGAGCCTAGTAACGGGACTTCGAGAACGTACAGGGAAATTGGCTGCAGCAGTTGTAGATAATGGAGCTTTGGAAGTTGCTGTCAGCCCGTTCCTCATCGCCAGGATCTTCCTGAAGTTTCTCCACCATCAGGAAAGGCGGCAATTCCAGAATCAGCTTGCCGGTCACGTTAACTCCCTCCAACTTTCCGTTCCTTGAGCCGCGGGGTTCAGGATGCGAATCTCACCGTATGCAGGCGAAATCCAGCGTGGAACAGTCTCCCTGCTGCTAACGATAGCCGCCCGCAAACCGGCGCGGTAGGGCCAAAGGTCCCCGGGATGCCGAGGCTCGTGCCCGTGCCGACGACGTCGTCGATCTCTGCCGTTTCCCGGCCCATGATGGGCGGTAGACCCGGATGAGAGTCGAAAGGCCCTGTCGCCACATCGCTGGAAAGGCCAGAGTCGACGCATCGAAGTTCTCGCAGGCACGCCGGGCAAGGACAGCCCTCGGCTGAATTGCTTTGATCTGGAATGATTTAGCGGGAAGAAGGAGATGAGTCGGTGGGAGAACGGGTCGGCGTCCGGGCCGTCCGCAAGGACCACGTCATCGGCGTGCGACCTGCGGCCGGCAGACGTATTGGTTGGCCCGGCGTCCCGATGACCGGCTGCCACGCGGCGGAGAGTGTGGTTTTCAGTCGCGACGGTAAGCAGATCGTTTCTGCCGGTGATGATTTCAGGTGGCACTCGGGGGATGTGTTGCGACCGGGCGCAGCTGGGCTGGAGGCCCACGCGGGGGCGGTGAAAAACGTCGCTTTCAGCGTCCTGGGTAGCTCCGAACATCTCGGACGTCGCCGCGTGTCCGCGCTTGGCAATGGCCGGTCAGGTTTCGCGATCAGATTGGTCGCATGTGCGGCCGCAGCCCTTCTTGCCGCGTTGACGTGTACGGTCCGCGCGGCCGCCGATAGCGGCCCGCTGCGCGGCTGCGATGTCGGTTGCATCGCCGCGTCGGCCAGTCGCACCGCGTCGGGTGGACAGGCGCGTCTGCCGGGCACGGTGCCGTTGGACGAGCCCGCCGTTCCGGAAGTGGTGGGGACAACGTGGCGATTCGTCGAAGTTATGGGTGCGGCCACGCCGATGACGACCGCGGCCACCTTGGGGCTGTTGTCAAATGGCGCGGCGGTGGGGTTCTCGGGGTGCAACCACTTTGTCGGGCGGTACGAATTGGATGGAGCCATCCTCACCTTTACGGAGCTCTCATACACCAAGAAGATGTGCGATCCGGACGTCATGCGGGTCGAGTTCGGAGTGCAGGCCGCCCTGGATCGCACTCGTAGCGTGACCGGCCCACCAGGTCAGCTCTACCTGCTGGCCTCCGAGGGCACCACGCTTGCGCGTTTGGTCGCCCCATGAGGCCCGTCAAAGCTCGGGCGATTGCCACCGCAGAGCAAAGATTGAAGTTGGTCCGCACAAATGAACATCAAGCCGCCCATCGCACGAATCGGCGTATCGGCGGCACGATGATGGCGCCAGCCGCCGTCTGTGAACCCGGACGAGAAATGGGAGAATCCGGGTGTCGCCCGCAGACGGCAATTCAGTGTCGTGTGGGATGGCGGCTCGCCGGCGCGGTAAAACCTCCGGTGTCGTCGAAGAACGCCCACGCCCCGGCGTCGTTGACCTCCATACGCCATCCCAGCTCGGACTTGTCCGTGACGGAGTCGACAAACCAGGCGTGCGCGGCTTCGGCACTGGCAAGATTTTTCGTTGCGACAATCGCGCCGTGTGGGTCGATCACTCGAAACTCAACCATGCGACCTGATTATCCTTTTCGCTCCGCCTTCAATCGTTGGTAATGGGCAGCGACCAAGGCCCTTCCATCGCGAGCCGCCGCGCTCGGCTCGGCCACCTCGGGCCGGACGCGCTCACCGAGATTGACGTCGGCGCGACCTGCTCCGGCGTGTCGTCGCGGTGGTGTAGGTGGCGCGGCACGGGCTGGATGGTGGTGAGCTGCTGCGCCCCGCTTCGCGGGGCTGGCACTCACCACGGGGCTGGATGGTGGTGAGCTGCTGCGCCCCGCTTCGCGGGGCTGGCACTCACCACGGGGCTGGATGGTGGTGAGCTGCTGCGCCCCGCTTCGCGGGGCTGGCACTCACCACGGGGCTGGATGGTGGTGAGCTGCTGCGCCCCGCTTCGCGGGGCTGGCACTCACCACGGGGCTGGATGGTGGTGAGCTGCTGCGCCCCGCTTCGCGGGGCTGGCACTCACCACGGGGCTGGATGGTGAGGCCCGTATCGTCGCCCGGCTAGGCTGGCAGGCGTGTTTGAATCGCTGTCCGACCGGTTGACCAGTGCCCTTCAGGGGCTACGCGGCAAGGGTCGCCTGACCGACGCCGATATCGATGCCACGACGCGTGAAATCCGGTTGGCGCTGCTGGAAGCCGACGTTTCGCTGCCCGTGGTCAGGGCGTTCGTCCACCGGATCAAAGAACGCGCCCGCGGCGCCGAAGTATCCGGGGCACTCAATCCGGCCCAACAGGTCGTCAAGATCGTCAACGACGAACTCATCGGCATCCTCGGTGGCCAGACCCGCGAACTGGTGTTCGCCAAGACGCCGCCAACCGTCATCATGCTCGCCGGCCTGCAGGGCTCCGGTAAGACGACGCTGGCCGGCAAGCTCGCCGCGCGCCTCAAGAGCCAAGGACACACCCCGCTGTTGGTGGCCTGCGACCTGCAGCGCCCGGCCGCGGTCAATCAGCTGCAGGTCGTCGGCCAGCGCGCCGGGGTGACGGTGTTCGCTCCGCACCCGGGCGCATCACCGGAGTCCGGTCCCGGCGACCCGGTGGCCGTCGCCGCTGCGGGGCTGGTCGAAGCCCGGGCTAAACACTTTGACGTCGTGATCGTCGACACCGCCGGTCGGCTGGGCATCGACGAGGAGCTGATGGCCCAGGCCGCCGCCATCCGGGACACCATCGACCCCGATGAGGTGCTGTTCGTCCTGGACGCGATGATCGGTCAAGATGCGGTAGCGACCGCTCAGGCGTTCGGCGAGGGCGTCGGCTTCAGCGGTGTGGTGTTGACCAAGCTGGACGGCGACGCCCGCGGCGGGGCGGCGCTGTCGGTCCGCGAAGTGACCGGTGTGCCAATCCTTTTCGCCTCCACCGGGGAGAAGCTGGAGGATTTCGACGTCTTCCACCCGGACCGGATGGCCAGCCGCATCCTGGGAATGGGCGATGTGCTGAGCCTGATCGAACAGGCCGAGCAGGTCTTCGACGCGCAGCGAGCCGAGGAAGCCGCGGTCAAGATCGGGGCCGGCGAGCTGACCCTGGAAGACTTCCTCGAGCAAATGCTCGCCGTCCGCAAGATGGGCCCCATCGGCAACCTGCTGGGCATGCTGCCCGGCGCGGGTCAGATGAAGGAAGCGCTGGCCGAGATCGACGACAAGCAACTCGACCGGGTGCAGGCCATCATTCGCGGGATGACCCCCGAAGAGCGGGCCGACCCCAAGATCATTAACGCGTCGCGGCGGCTGCGCATCGCCAACGGCTCGGGCGTGACGGTCTCCGAGGTCAACCAGCTCGTCGACCGCTTCTTTGAAGCCCGCAAGATGATGTCCTCGATGCTCGGCGGCATGGGCATCCCCGGTCTGGGACGCAAATCCGCGACGCGCAAATCCAAGGCTGCCCGCGGAAAAGCCGGCAAGAAGGGCAAGAAGGGCGCCCGCGGACCGACACCGCCGAAGGTCAAGAGCCCCTTCGGCATGCCGGGCATGCCGGGTATGCCGGGTATGCCGGGTATGCCGGCAGGATTCCCGGACCTGTCGCACATGCCTGAAGGCCTCGACGAGCTGCCGCCCGGGCTGGCCGACTTCGACCTTTCCAAGCTCAAGTTCCCGGGCAACCCCGGCAAGAAGTAGCCGCGCCGTGCCCCTGCACGTGCGAGGCCTGGCGCTGCCCGACGAGACCACGATCGACCTGTGGGTCGTCGACGGCCACCTCAGCATCGAGCCCGTGAGGGGCGCCGACACCGTCTTGGAGGGCGGCTGGATCTTGCCGGGGCTGGTAGACGCGCACTGCCACGTCGGGCTGGGTCAACACGGCGCCATTGCCCTCGACGAGGCGGCAGCCCAGGCGCAGACCGAACGTGACGTGGGCGCACTGCTGCTGCGTGATTGCGGCTCACCAACCGATACCCGCAGTCTTGACGACCGCCACGACCTGCCGCGCATCATCCGCGCCGGCAGGCATCTGGCCAGGCCCAAGCGCTACATCCCCGGTTTCGCCGTCGAACTCGAGGACGAATCGCAGCTGCCGGCCGCGGTGGCCGAGCAGGCTCGCCGCGGCGACGGTTGGGTCAAGCTGGTCGGCGACTGGATTGACCGCCAAGTCGGCGATCTCGCGCCGTTGTGGTCCGACGACGTCCTCAAGGCGGCCATCGCTGCCGCACACGCCCACGGGGCCCGGGTCACCGCCCACGTCTTCGGCGAGGATGCGCTGCCGGGTCTGATCAACGCCGGAATCGACTGCATCGAGCATGGCACGGGGTTGACCGACGACACCATCGCGCTGATGGTCGAACACCGCACCGCGTTGGTACCCACGCTGATCAACGTCGAAAACTTCCCCGGTATCGCGGATTCGGCGACCCGCTATCCGATCTATGCCGCCCACATGCGTGACCTCTATGCCCGCACCTACCCTCGGGTCGCCGCGGCGCGGGAGGCCGGAGTTGCGGTGTATGCCGGTAGCGATGCCGGTAGCACGGTCCGACATGGACGTATCGCCGACGAGGTTGAGGCCCTCACGAAGATCGGGATGAGTCCCACCGATGCATTGGGCGCGGCGTGCTGGGACGCTCGGCGCTGGTTGGGCCGGCCTGGCCTGGACCACGGCGCATCGGCTGACTTGTTGTGCTACGTCGAAGACCCGCGGCAGGGACCGGGTGTGCTGAACCGGCCCGATGTGATAATCCTGCGCGGCAGAATGTTTCGGGCCGAGTGTTAACCGACTGTTAGCCCGACGCTTGCCGGGCGTGCTGTCGCGGCGGCGGTTACCATCGCGGAATGGCGTTGGCCGGCGGCACGACCTTTGCCGCCTACACAATCGTGCGACTTCTTGGGTCGGGCCCGACGGGCGAGGTCTATCTCGTCGAGGACCCGCGCTCGGCGCAGTGGGCGGCGCTGAAAGTTCTCTCGCCGGCACTGTCCTCGGACCCCGAGTTCCATCGGCGATTCCACCGGGAGACCGTCGCCGCCGCGAACCTCTATCACCCGAACATTGTCGAGGTCCACGACCGTGGCGAGTTCCAAGACCGGCTGTGGATCGCGATGGACTACATCGACGGCATCAGCGCCGGGCAGCTGATGCGCAAGCGGTTTCCGGCGGTGTTAGCGGTCGGCGAGGTGCTCGCCATAGTCAGTGCCGTGGCCGCCGCACTCGACTACGCCCATCAGCGTGGCGTGCTGCATGGCGACGTCAAGCCCGCCAACATCCTGGTGACCGACGTGGGGCCGGGTGAGCCGCGGATTCTGTTGAGCGACTTCGGGATAGCGGGGCGCGCGCCGGCTCAGCTGGGAGCCGAGGCCGACGGGCGCGCTGACCAGTACGCCCTGGCGGCTACGGCTTTTGAGCTGTTCACCGGCACGTCGCCGGTCGACGTGCCGGCCAGACTCAGCGACCTGCGACCGGACTTGGCGCGACTCGATACCGCCTTGTCCAGGGCGCTCAACGCCGATCCCGCCGGCCGTTTCGGGAGCTGCCGGGAGTTCGCCGATGCGCTCCACGAGCAGGCCGGGGTCAGGCCGGTCGACCAGCGCCCCGAAGTTTTAGATGCAGCGACGGCCTGGTCGGCCGCCCCCGTTGCCGACCCCGCCTATGTCGTCGACTACCCGGTCTACGACTGGCCGCAGAGCCCACCAGCACCACCGACCCCCGAACCGGTGACATTGCAACGGCGTGGCACCCCGCTGCAGTCGGCCGCCGCGGTGCTGGCCCGGCGCCTCGACGCGTTCTCCCAATCAACGCAAGAACCGGGCAGGCGCAGATCGCGCCGGATCCTGCTCGGCTCGGCCCTGGTGGTCGTGCTCGTTGGCCTGCTCGCCGTCGGCATCACGATCGGCCGCAAGACGACCGGCGACCATCCTCAGGCGGCCGGACCGCAGACCAGTTCATCCGCTGCGTCCAGCGTGCCGGCGACCAGCGACCCGGCCGCCCCGCCGGCCCCCCTCGACGGCACCTATCAAATCGAGGTCCAACGCTCGAAGCAGACCTACGACTACACCCCGAGCCCGCAGCCTCCCGACGTCAACACCTGGTGGGCGATCCGGTCTTCGTGCACCCCGACGGGCTGTCTGGCCGCGGCCACCATGCTCGACGACAACGACCACACCCAGGCAAAGTCAAGCGTTCGCCCGCTGGTGTTGGAGTTCGGCCAAGGCCAGTGGAAGTCCCGGCCCGAGGAGGTGCAGTTCGGGTGTATAGGTCCTAATGGCGCGGCCAGCACCCAGGCCACCACCCAGGTGCTGTCGTTGCGGCCCCAACCGGTCGGGGATCTCGTGGGCGAGATGGTGGTCACCGTGCACAGCAACGAATGCGGCCAACAGGGAGCGGTCATCCGCATTCCCGCGGTGGCCAGCCGCAGCGGTGATCTGCCGCCCGCCGTCAGCGTGCCGGATCCCGTGACCATTCCCGCGAACCCGCCGGCAACCACAACGCCAACCACGTCGCCGTCCGGCCCGGGCCGCTGAGTCCGCCGCCGCTTCGGTGGGAGAATCGCGCGCCTAGAAAAAAGATTGCGAGTGATCACTATCTATGTTAGGCTGGTGGCAACTCGACGACCCGGAGGAACTGTGAGCTACGACGTAATCATTCGCAACGGACTGTGGTTCGACGGCACCGGCGCCGCGCCGCAGACCCGAAGCCTGGGCATTCGCGACGGAGTAGTGGCCACGGTGTCCCACAGGCCGCTGGACGAAACCGGCTGCCCGGAGGTGATCGACGCGGCGGGGAAGTGGGTGGTGCCCGGATTCATCGACGTGCACACGCACTACGACGCCGAGGTGCTGCTCGATCCGGGACTGCGCGAATCGGTGCGCCACGGCGTCACCACGGTGCTGCTCGGCAACTGTTCGCTGTCGACGGTGTACGCCAACTCCGAGGACGCCGCCGACCTTTTCAGCCGCGTCGAAGCGGTGCCGCGCGAGTTCGTCTACCGTGCGCTGGACACCAACCGGACGTGGTCCACGGCGGCCGAATACATCAAGGCCATCGACAGCCTGCCGCTGGGCCCGAATGTGGGCTCGCTGCTTGGCCATTCGGATTTGCGGGCGGCGGTGCTCGGGCTTGACCGCGCCACCGATGCCACCGTCCGGCCCACCGATGCCGAGCTGGAGACGATGGCGAGACTGCTCGACGAGGCGCTCGACGCCGGAATGCTCGGCATGTCCGGGATGGACGCGGCGATCGACAAGCTCGACGGCGACCGTTTCCGGTCCCGCGCGCTGCCGTCCACCTTCGCGACCTGGCGTGAACGGCGCAAGCTCATCTCGGTGCTGCGCAAGCGCGGCCGCATCCTGCAGAGCGCGCCCGACCTCGACAGGCCGGCGACCGGACTGCTCTTTTTCTTGGCCAGCAGCCGAATCCTCAATCGCCGCAAGGGGGTTCGGATGAGCATGCTGGTTTCGGCCGACGCCAAATCGATGCCGCTGGCCGTGCACACCTTCGGCCTCGGCACCCGCGTGCTCAACAAGCTGCTGCGTGCCAGTGTGCGCTTTCAGCATCTGCCGGTCCCGTTCGAGCTGTACTCCGACGGAATCGATCTGCCGGTCTTCGAAGAATTCGGCGCCGGCACGGCGGCGCTGCATCTGCGTGAACAACTGGAACGCAACGAATTGCTGGCCGACGAGTCCTACCGCCGGCGGTTCCGGCGCGAGTTCGACCGCATCAAGCTCGGACCCACGTTGTGGCATCGCGACTTCCACGACGCGGTGATCGTCGAGTGCCCTGATAAATCGTTGATCGGCAAGAGCTTTGGGCAAATCGCCGACCAGCGTGGACTACACCCACTCGACGCGTTTCTCGACGTGCTGGTGGACAACGGTGAACGCAACGTGCGCTGGACCACCACCGTCGCCAACCACCGGCCTAACGAGCTCAACAAGCTCGCCGCCGACCCGAGCGTCCACATGGGTTTCTCCGACGCCGGTGCGCACCTGCGCAACATGGCCTTCTACAACTTCCCGCTTCGGTTGCTCAAGCGGACGCGCGACGCCGACCGGGCCGGCAAGCCATTCCTGTCCATCCAGCGTGCGGTGCATCGCCTGACCGGTGAAGTGGCCGAGTGGTTCGGCATCAACGCCGGCACGCTGCGCCAAGGCGACCGCGCCGACTTCGTGGTGATAGACCCGGTCCATCTCGACGAATCGGTGGACGGTTACCACGAGGCGGAGGCCTCCTTCTACGGCGGCTTGCGGCGCATGGTCAATCGCAACGACGCGACCGTCGTCGCAACCGGGGTCAATGGCGCCGTCGTGTTCCGCGAGGGTCAGTTCCGGGACGGTTACGGGCTGACCGTGCCGTCGGGACGGTACTTGCGAGCCGGTGAGCGCCAAGCCCTGAGGGTCGGCGCCTGAGATGGCGCGCACCCAGCAGCAACGCCGCGAGGAAACCGTCGGACGGCTTCTCGACGCCGGTATCGCCACCATCATCGAAGTGGGCTATGCCCGGGCGTCCGCGGCCATGATCACCAAGCGCGCCGGGGTGTCGGTAGGCGCACTGTTCCGCCACTTCGACACGATGGGCGACTTCATGGCGGCCACGGCTTCGGAGGTGTTGCGCCGTCAGCTCGAGACATTCACCAAGCGCGTCGCCGAGATACCGGCCGACCGGCCGGCGCTGGAATCGGCGCTGGCAATCCTGCGGGACATCACCATTGGTCCGACCAACGCCGTGCTGTACGAACTGCTGATCGCCGCGCGCACCGACGACAAGCTCAGAGACACATTGCAGCAGGAACTCGGTCAGTATTCAGCGAAGATCTACGATGCGGCCCGGTCGCTGCCGGGTGCCGAGAGCTTCCCGGAGGAGACGTTTCCGGTCATCGTGGCACTGCTGACAAACGTGTTCGACGGAGCCGCCGTGGTACAGGGGATACTGCCACAGCCGGAGATCGAGGAGCGGCGGATCCCGGTGCTCACCGCCCTGCTGACCGGCGCCTTGTGAGCGCGAGAAGACGCAAAATCGCGCCATTTCGCTGAAATGGCGACGATTTTTCGTCTTCTCGCGGTGCCGGAGGTATTAGAGGGAGCCGATGCTGGCTTGCGGGCTGAGGGCAAATCCCCAGTCGAACAGGCTGGCGGCCTGATCCCAATAGGTGGGGCCGCCCTCTTTGACCGTCCCGTACATCATGGCGATCACCAGCCGGCGGCCGCTTCGTGCGGCGGCGCCGACAAATGTCTTGCGCGCGGCGTTGGTGAACCCGGTCTTGCCGCCGATCGCGCCCGGATAGCGCTGTAGCAGCTCATCCTGGTTGACGATCGGTTGGTCACCGTTATCGCCGGGGAACATCGCCGTGGGTTCGGCCGTGATATGAGCAAACACCGGGTTGGCCATGGCGGCACGGAAGATGACCGCGAGGTCGTGCGCCGTCGAGGCGCCGGAACCGCCGGGTCCGTCCAGGCCGGACGGGGTAGCCGCATGGGTGCTTCCCGCACCCAGGGCAGCGGCTTTGGCGTTCATCTTGGCCACGGCGACGTCCTGACCGCCAAGCATTTGCGCCAATGTGTTGGCGGCGTCATTACCGGAAACCAGCAGCAGCGCGTCGAGCAGCTGCCGCGCGGTATAGGTGCGGCCCGGCTTGATGCCGACACAATTGCATTCGACCTGAGTGTCGGCGACGTCGGCGACGACCGTCGAATTCAGGTCGAGTTCGTCCAGTGCAACCAATGCCAGCAGCACCTTGATCGTGCTCGCGGGCGGATGGGCGACATTCTGGTCGCGTTCGGCCAGTACCTGGCCGCTGTCGAGATCGGCCACGATCCAGGTCTGGGCCGGACCGTCAGGGATCGGTACCGAGCCGGCAGGCTGGACGTCGGTATCTGCTCTCGAGATCGGGGAGGTGGCGGCCGCGTTGACGCTGGCGACCGCGAGCAACGCTGCGGCCGCAGCCATAAGCTTCCGCATGAGCGCAGAGTTTATCGTCCAGTGTTACGTGACGCCCAATTCGGTGGGCGCCCGGCGCGTCAGCGGGAATGCCTACGGCCACGGCATGCCACGCCGGGAGTAGAAGGCTCTGGTGCCACCGTCATGGACGGCGTAGGAGCCCCAGCAGGAGTCGTGGCAGACATTCCCATCCCAAGGCACGGGTCTGCGGTGTTGAATCAAACCGTGTTGAGCCTGGCCGAAATTTCTGACCGGTTGGAGATCCAGCAACTATTGGTGGACTACTCCACAGCGATCGACCTGCGCCGATTCGACGATCTCGACACGGTGTTCACGCCCGACGCGTACATCGACTACCGCGCGCTGGGCGGTATCGACGGCCGCTATCCCGAAGTGAAGAAGTGGTTGGCCGAGGTGTTGCCGAACTTTCCCGTGTACGCGCACATGCTCGGCAACTTCTCGGTGCGAATCCACGGCGATACCGCGTCGTCGCGGGTGATCTGCTTCAACCCGATGGTGCTGCCGGGCGACCAGCAGCAGGTGCTGTTCTGCGGATTGTGGTACGACGACGAGTTCCTGCGCACCACCAAGGGCTGGCGGATGACGCGCCGCGTCGAATCGAAGGTGTTCCAGAGGGTGCTGTGAGCGTGGCGACCCGCTGCGCCCGGCTGGACACACCGAGCCGCGCTTGCGATCGCCACGGATTTCCCGGGGTCAGCGCCTTCTGGCACAATAGGCGGCTGTCCGGCGCGCGACCCACTTCTGTGGAAGTGCTCGCACGGCGGTTAGACACGCGAGGCAAAACCGGACCCCGGCATCCCGCCCTGGTCGCTGAATTGCAGCGTGACACACAGGAGAAGTCGCTTAATCATGGCTGTGAAGATCAAGCTCACCCGGCTTGGCAAGATCCGCAATCCGCAGTACCGCATCGCCGTCGCCGATGCCCGCACCCGCCGCGACGGCCGCTCGATCGAGGTCATCGGCCGCTACCACCCCAAAGAAGAGCCGAGCCTGATCGAGATCAACTCCGAGCGCGCCCAATACTGGCTGTCGGTGGGTGCTCAGCCCACGGAACCCGTCCTCAAGCTGCTCAAGATCACCGGCGACTGGCAGAAGTTCAAGGGACTTCCGGGTGCGGAGGGACGGCTGAAGGTTGCCCCGCCCAAGCCCAGCAAGCTCGAGTTGTTCAACGCCGCGCTGGCTGCCGCAGAGGGCGGTCCCACCACCGAGGCCGCCAAACCGAAGAAGAAGTCGCCGGCCAAGAAGGCCGTCAAGGGTGCCCAAGAAGCCGGCGCCACCCCTGAGGCCGGTTCCGCGGCCGAGAAGACAGAAGCGCCTGCCGAGGGTGCCGAACAATCCGAGCCGACCGAAAGTTGACCGGCGCCATGAGCACCGTGGTAGTCGACGCTGTCGAACACCTGGTCCGCGGGATCGTGGACAATCCCGACGATGTGCGGGTGGATATGGTGACCAGCCGTCGTGGACGAACGGTGGAGGTTCACGTGCATCCCGACGACCTGGGCAAGGTGATCGGCCGCGGGGGGCGTACCGCGACCGCGCTGCGCACGCTGGTTGCCGGTATCGGCGGCCGGGGCATCCGCGTCGACGTGGTGGACACCGACCAGTAGCTGAGTCCATGCTCATGGAGCGCCCATGGAGCTGGTAGTCGGGCGTGTGGTGAAGGCGCACGGTATCAGCGGCGAACTCGTCGTCGAAGTCCGCACCGACGATCCGGACATCCGGTTCGCCCCCGGAACGCTGTTGCGCGCCAAGAGTTCCCGCGACCCGGGCCAGGGGCGCAGCTATGTGATCGACAGCGTGCGCGACTATGGCGTGCGGCTCCTCGTGCGTTTGGCCGGTGTCACCGACCGTGTTGCGGCCGACGCGTTGCGCGGCAGCGTGTTCGTCATCGACTCCGCCGATCTGCCGCCGATCGGGGAGGCCGACACCTACTACGACCACCAGCTGGAGGGTCTGCGAGTCCGCACGTCGACGGGCCAGGACGTCGGCGTCGTCGCCGAGGTGCTACACACCGCTGCCGGCGAGCTATTGGCGGTGCGGCGTGCGGCAGGCAGCCAGAAGGGCGAGGTATTGGTGCCGTTCGTCCGCGCCATCGTCACTTCGGTGTCGCTGGAGGACGGTGTGCTGCAGATCGATCCACCAGACGGCTTGTTGGATCTGGGCTAGCAAGAGGCCTATCGATATGAAAATCGACATAGTCACCATCTTCCCCGGCTACCTGGATCCGCTGCGGCAGTCGTTGCCGGGCAAGGCAATTGCGTCAGGGCTGGTCGACTTGCAGGTGCACGACCTACGGCGGTGGACGCACGACGTGCACCGCTCGGTGGACGATACGCCGTACGGCGGCGGCCCGGGAATGGTGATGAAGGCGCCGGTATGGGGGGCGGCGCTCGACGAAATATGTTCTGCCGGAACGCTTTTAGTAGTTCCCACGCCCGCTGGTGCGCTGTTCGACCAGGCTACCGCGCAGCGTTGGAGCGCTGAGCAGCACCTGGTGTTCGCCTGCGGCCGTTACGAGGGCATCGACCAACGAGTCATCGAGGATGCCGCCCGGCGGATGCGCGTGGCAGAGGTCTCGATCGGCGACTACGTACTACCCGGTGGCGAGTCGGCGGCCGTGGTCATGATCGAAACCGTACTGCGGCTGCTGGCCGGAGTCCTGGGCAATCCCGATTCCGTCCAGCTTGATTCGCACTCGCCAGGTCTGGAGGGGCTGCTGGAGGGGCCCAGCTACACCAGGCCACCGAGTTGGCGTGGTCTGGACGTGCCTGAGGTCCTGCTCTCCGGTGACCACGCCCGCATTGCCGCCTGGCGTCGGCAGGTCGCGCTGCAGCGCACTCGCGAGCGGCGACCCGAACTGGCCCCACCAGACTGAGACCCCACCGAGCTGAGGCTGCCGAGCAGCCGCAGACTCGCACACGGGAAGCCGCAGCTATGCGATTGTGTGTCTGCTCGCGCCCCCAGCGAATGCCCGAGCGCCGGAGCGGATCAGATACGGCCGTTGGGGAAGATCGTCCTGACGGCTTGGGTGATGGTTTCGCGCGCGGTGGCCTCGTCGGAAGCTTGCAGCGACTCGATCACCATGATGTAGCGGCGGTCAGAGCCCACCACACCGGTCGACAGGTGCATCCAGCTCGCCCCGATACAGCACATCCAGCCTTGTTTGACCGCGACCGGCTCCGCGTACAACCCGTCGGGAATGCCGAACCGCTGGGGGTAGCCGTCGACTCCGGTCGGGGTGGACCGGGCCAGGTCGTTCACGATGAAGCCGGCGCGGTCCAGCGGCAGTCCACCCGTGCCGTCGAGCAGCATCTCATAGTAACGGATCAAGTCGGGTGAGGTACTGATCGTGTTCCACCAGCGCCCGTCGCTGGGCGGCATGGTCGACGTCAGGCCATATCGGGCGGCGACTTGGGTGATGGTGGCGTCGCCGCCGAGCTGATTCCAGAACCTCTCGGCGGCGCCGTCGTCGGATGACCGCAGCATGAGGTCCAGGGCCTGGTGATCGTCTGCGGTGAGGGTGAGTTTGCCCTGTGATTCCTGCAGCAGCAGCTGGTCGGCGATGAACAGCTTGGACACCGAGGCGGTCGCGATGATCGAGTTGTTGCCGTTGGAGACCAGTTGCCGGGTCGCGCGATCGAGAACGGCGACCGACAACGTGGCGCCCTTAGCCGCGGCCTCGTCGGTCGCCTGCTGGATGCGTTCCTGCACTCCGCTCAACCCGGCGCCGGGCAGCAGCGCATCCGGTGCGCCGGGCGGGGCGATCGCCCGCAACAACAGCTCGACGAGCTGCTGTTGCGGCTGGGCGGGGTAATGCGACGCGCTGTGATCAGGCGTGCTGTATGCCTTCGCCTGTACCTTTGCCTCACACGCCGCAACCACGACCAATGCCACCGCCGCCGCGGCGGTCAGCATCGTAAGCGGCCGTGCTCGCATCCTTCTCCTCTTGCATCTTCCGGCATCGCGAAGACGTGCAGGTGGGCGGCCGCATTGCCATGTGCCCGGGCATCACGCAAAAGTGCGGGTCCGACTCATGCGGTTTGACCCCGTTCATATGTACCATTCGCCGGTGCTTGCTGGCGGGCGTGAACCGCGCGGATTTCCTGTGATTTTCATGGCACGCACGGCGTCTGGCACAATTGACCAGTTGTCCGCGCAGGCCGAGTGTCCTCGCTTGCTGCGGTATACAGCCATAAGCCCGTATCCATCGGCTTGATAAGCGCCTCACGCCCGCGTGTCGGCGGTTCACCAGGCCGCGAACCGGAGGAAGTGTCTTTCCATGAACAGGCTGGACTTCGTCGACAAGGCGTCGCTGCGCGACGACATCCCGGCCTTCAGCCCGGGTGACACCATCAACGTGCACGTCAAGGTCATCGAGGGCGCCAAGGAGCGTATCCAGGTGTTCAAGGGCGTGGTGATCCGCCGGCAGGGCGGAGGTATCCGCGAGACGTTCACGGTGCGTAAGGAAAGCTACGGTGTCGGCGTCGAACGGACTTTCCCGGTGCATTCGCCGACCATCGACCACATCGAGGTGGTGACGCGCGGCGACGTTCGCCGCGCCAAGCTGTACTACCTGCGGGAGCTTCGCGGCAAGAAGGCCAAGATCAAGGAGAAGCGCTGACCGGCGCTGCCGTGGTGACCGGGCGGCCCCGACACGCCAGTCGCAAAGGACGCGGCGTGTGCTGGCTACGCTGATCCCGTGACCGAAACCACGGACTCCCCGTCTGAGCGCGAGCCCGGCGCTGGTCAGCCGGAATCGAAGGCGTCTGGCCCCGAATCTGACACCACCGGCGCGACAGCCCCGCCGGCCGGCGCGGCCGAGTCCGCAGAAGCCGACAACGGTCAAGCCAAGCCGGCCAAGAAGTCGACGCTGCGGGAACTTGCCACGCTGACGGTGATCGCGGTGGTGCTCTACTACGTCATGTTGACGTTCGTGGCGCGTCCTTATCTGATTCCTTCGGAATCGATGGAGCCCACCCTGCACGGGTGTTCGACCTGCGTCGGTGACCGCATTCTGGTGGATAAGCTCACCTACCGCTTCAGCTCGCCCAAACCCGGCGACGTCATCGTCTTCAGAGGACCGCCCTCGTGGAACGTTGGTTACAAGTCGATTCGCTCGAGCAATACGCTGGTGCGCTGGATGCAGAACGCGCTGTCGTTCATCGGTTTCGTGCCTCCTGACGAAAACGACCTGGTGAAACGCGTCATCGCGGTCGGTGGACAAACGGTCCAGTGCCGCTCCGACACCGGCCTGACAGTCAACGGCAAACCCCTCAAGGAGCCGTACCTCGATCCCTCCACCATGATGGCCGACCCGTCGGTCTACCCCTGTCTGGGCAGCGAGTTCGGCCCGGTGACCGTTCCGCCCGGGCGAGTGTGGGTGATGGGCGACAACCGGACCCATTCGGCGGATTCCCGCGCGCACTGTCCGATGATGTGCACCGGGGATCCCATGGCGGGCACGGTGCCGATATCCAACGTGATCGGCAAGGCCCGCTTCATCGTGTGGCCGCCGTCGCGATGGGGTGTGGTGCGGTCGGTGAACCCGCAACAAGGGCAGTAGCCATGGCTGGACTATGAATAGAACCTGGCCGCCACGGACGGTGATCCGCAAAGCTGGGGGTTTGCGCACCCTGGAATCCGCACTGCACCGCAGCGGGCTGGGTCCGGTCGCAGGGGTGGACGAGGTGGGGCGCGGCGCCTGCGCCGGTCCGCTGGTGGTGGCAGCGTGCGTGCTGGGCCCGAATCGCTTGGAAAGCCTTGCCGCCCTGGATGATTCGAAGAAGCTTACCGAGAAGGCGCGGGAGAAGCTGTTTCCATTGATCTGCCGCTATGCCCTGGCCTACCACGTGGTGTTCATCCCGTCGGTCGAGGTCGACCGGCGCGGTGTGCACGTGGCCAACATCGAAGGCATGCGGCGCGCGGTCGCCGGGCTGGCGGTGCGACCCGGCTACGTGCTCAGCGACGGCTTCCGAGTGCCCGGGTTGCCCATGCCATCGCTGCCGGTGATCGGGGGCGACGCGGCGGCCGCGTGCATTGCCGCGGCCAGCGTGCTGGCGAAGGTCAGCAGAGACCGATTGATGGTCACGATGGACGCGCAGTACCCGGGATACGGTTTCGCCGAGCATAAGGGCTACAGCACACCCGCGCACACCCTCGCGCTGGCCCGGCTGGGTCCCTGCCCGGAGCATCGTTACTCCTTTGTCAACGTCCGCCGGGTTGCGGACGGATCGGACGTCCGGGTGGTGGCCGAGTGCGATCCGGACCCTCCGGAAGAGCGTGGCGAAGTCCGGTGAGGAAAGATGGTGCGCGAGTTCTCGACGCGGCGACGTTTCGCGCCGTGTAGCGCTCAGGGCTCGGCGGGACCCTGGGCCGGGAAGTCAGGCATATTGGCTGGGAGAAGGACGTCTGAGCAGATGAGTGGCAGATGAGTGCAGAGGATCTCGAAAAGTACGAAACCGAGATGGAGCTCTCGCTGTACCGCGAATACAAGGACATCGTCGGCCAGTTCAGCTATGTCGTGGAAACGGAGCGACGCTTTTACCTGGCGAACAGTGTGGAGATGGTGCCGCGTAACGCCGACGGCGAGGTGTATTTCGAGCTGCGGCTGGCCGACGCCTGGGTATGGGATATGTACCGGCCCGCTCGGTTCGTCAAGCAGGTGCGGGTGGTCACCTTCAAGGACGTCAACATCGAGGAAGTCGAGAAGCCTGAGCTGCGGCTGCCTGAATAACCGCTGAATAACCGCGGTGTGGCCGCGCGGCTCTTCGGCAGAGACCGCGGATTACTGATCGTGGGGCGGCAGCTGGCCCCGGTTCTCGATGACCTTGCGCGCCACGTCCGCCAATTTGATATTCAGGCCCTGGGAATGGCGCCGTAGCACGTCGAACGCGTGGTCCTCGGTCATGTCGTGCAGCAACATCAGCATGCCGACCGCCTTGCCGATTTCGCGGTTGCTGAGCAGCCCCCGGCGCAGGCTGGCGGCGTCTTCCCCGTGGGCGATGGCGTTGACGGCCACGCTGGCGAACGACGCCAGCACCGCCGCCCGCCCGGCGGATTCGGTGTCGAAGCGGTTGGGGGCATCGGCGAACAGGTTGAGTGCGGCGGCCTTGCGTTTGTCGATTTGCAGCCGGAAGCCCATGGCGCCGCGCACCGGCGTATCGGCGACCAGGGCGGCCGCGAACTTGGGCCACTGGCTGGGCGTGGTCAGGTCCGTTTCGATCTGCGGGGTTTCTTCCTCGATCGCGTCGATGCACGGGCCGTCGCCGGCGCGCCGTTCGATTTCGTCGATGCGCTGTGCCAACCGGTCGCTGGCGCCGACAGTGACGTAGCGGTCATTGGTCTTGACCAGCATGCTGGCGTGGTCGCAGCCGGGAACGATCAATGTCGCCGCGACACAGATGGCGGCGTAGATTTCGGACGGATTTGCCCCTTGATAGATGATCTCGGCCAAGGCGGAAAAGACGGTGGCCGGATCGGCCATCGTCGCGCCCGATGTCGAGCCCTGGGAGCTGCGCTTCGGTGCGCCCGCCACGTCCCTCCCTCACATCAGCCGCCGAGACCCCCGCCCCGGCGTGCTGGCCGTAGACTACCGGCCGCGGTTATCTGCTCAGGCTCCGACAGCACGTTCCAACTCTTTCAGCGATGTCTCCAGGTGGCCCAGCATGCGCTGCAGATGTGGCACGCTGCGTCTGCACCCGACGAGCCCGAAGTCCAGATTACCGGCGTTGTTGGTGACCGTGATGTTCATTGCCTGACCGTCGAGGGCGATGGACAGCGGATAATTGCCGACCAGCTGTGCGCCCCGCCAATACAGTGGTTCGGCGGCACCCGGCACATTCGAGATGACGATGTTGAATGGTGGCGGAGCGGTGGCAACGAACCCGGGAATCAGGCCGAAGACCAGACCGCCGGTGAGGAAAACCGACAATGCCAGCTGCTGGACGCGGGGCAGCTGGCTGAACACTTCCTTGTTGTCGCGCATCGACTGGTTGATGGCGTACAGACGCACCGCGGGGTCCTCGACATGGGTACTGAGGTTGCACAAGACCGTGCCCACCATGTTTCCGCCGCGCTCGGCGTCGCCTTCCTTTCGCAGGCTCACCGGGACCATGGCGATCAGCGGCGTGTCGGGCAGTGCGTGCTGGTCGATCAGATAGGCGCGCAGGGCGCCGGCCGACATGGCCAGCACGACGTCGTTGACGGTCACGTCGGCGGCGTTCTTGACCGCCTTGATTCGATCCAGCGACCATGACTGTGCCGCGACCCGCCGCGCGCCGCCGATCCGGACGTTGAACATGGTCTTGGGAGCCCGGAACGGGAGCGTGAGTTGCTGCTCCAGCAAGCCGGCACGTGCCAATGACAGCGTCGACGGCGCCAGGGCCGCCGCCGATCCGACCGTCTGGGTGAGCAGCTTAAGCGGTGAAGATTTCCGGCCGGTGTTGGTGCGTTCTCGCGGCTTCAGCGTCCACGGCACCCGGATCTCGTCGTCGTCGGGGTCTGTGGTCAATGCCCGCTGCATCAACTTCTGCGCCGACACACCGTCTTGCAGGGAATGGTGGAACTTGACGTAGACCGCGTAGCGGCCGTCGTTGAGGCCTTCCACCAGATGTGCTTCCCACAGCGGCCGGTGCCGGTCGAGCAGGCTGCCGTGCAGCCGCGAGGCCAGCTCCAGCAGCTCGCGTACCCGGCCCGGCCGAGGCAACGCGGACCGGCGAAAGTGGTAGTCGAGTTCGACGTTCTTGTCGAAAGTCCACGCAAGATTGGTGACAGCGCTGAAGAACGCCGGATGCTTGCGGAACATCGGCTGGATATCGGTGCACTGAAGCATGGCTTCGTAGGCTTCGGTGACGAAGTTTTCGTCAGCATGCTCGGGCGGCTGGAAGAGTTGCAGGGCCCCGACGTGCATCGGATGTTCGCGCGATTCGCCGAGCAGGAACATCGAATCGGTCGGTGTTATCAGCTTCATATCCGTCTCCCGCGGTAGGCCTGTACACGCGGGATAGCCACCCGCAGCGTGTGGCACACATTAGTCGGACATCAGCCGGACCGGTCGAGCGTTTGGGCGCCGGCGTCACGGGGGAATCCGAGGTCATGGGAGTTACCGTCGCCGTTACCGGGCCGACCGGAGAGATCGGCATCTCGGCGGTGACGGCGCTCGAGCGAGAACCCGCGGTGGAGAAGATTGTCGGGATGGCGCGCCGGCCGTTCGACCCGGCAGTGCACGGATGGACGAAAACCGTTTATCAGCAGGGCGACATCCTAGATCGCGACATGGTGGACGCGTTGGTCGCACGGGCCGATGTGGTAGTCCACCTGGCGTTCATCATCATGGGCTCACGCGCGGAGAGTGCCCGGGTCAACCTGGAGGGCACCCGAAACGTGTTCGAGGCCACGGTTGCCGCGCGACGGCCGCGGCGGCTGGTCTATACGTCCTCGGTGGCCGCATATGGCTACCACTCCGACAACCCGGTACCACTGACCGAGGACACGCCCGCCCGCGGATCGCCCGAGCACTACTACTCCGAGCAGAAGGCGGCCTGCGAGGCTGAACTGGCCGAAATCACCAAAGGCTCGTCACTGCAGGTGTTCGTCCTGCGGCCATGCATCGTCGCCGGACCCGAGGCTCACGCGTTGGCCGAGGCGATGCCATGCAACCAGCTGCCGGCCCCGGTGCGGGCGTTGAGCAAGGCGCTACCGATGTTGAAGCCGATCGTGCCCGATCCCGGTTTTCCGCTGCAGCTGGTGCACCACGACGACGTCGCGGCCGCTATTGCGTTGGCTGCCACCGCTCCGGTACCGCCGGGGGCATACAACATCGCGGCCGACGGCACGGTGACGGTGACGGACGTGGCCAAGGCGCTGGGCGGGCGCCCGGTACGGGTGCCCGCCGCCGCGGCCTCGGCGGCTTCGGCGGCAATCTCGCGATTGCCGTTGGTCCCTTCGCTGTTCGAATGGCTGCATGTCGCACGAACCTCGGTGGTGATGGACACCACCAAGGCCAAACGCGACCTCGGTTGGCGCCCGACGCACTCCTCGGCGGAGACCTTGGCGGCGCTGGCGTCCGCCGTCTGACGCCGGTTGGCGGGGGCGACGGCCGTGGATCGGGTACGTTGAGGCCGTGTTTGCGCGCTCGGCCGCGGCGTCAGCGGAACCTGAAATGGCCCGGTGAGGCGCGTAACGGCACGCCGGCGGGTTAAGCGCTTCGCCGCCGATCAAGTGGGCACCCGACCGGAAACCCTGGTGGTCGAGGAGCCGCTGGAGATTCGCGTCGATGGTGTGCCGGTGACCGTGACCATGCGCACGCCTGGCTCGGATTTCGAACTGGCGCAAGGGTTTTTGCTTACCGAAGGCGTGATTGCCGGTCGCGCCGATGTGCTGACGGTTCGGTACTGCGATGGCCGCGGTGCGGATCGGGTGAACACCTACAACGTTCTCGACGTGACGCTGGCACCCGGGGTGCGCCGGCCCGACCTCGACGTCACCCGCAACTTCTACACCACCTCGTCGTGCGGCGTATGCGGCAAGGCTTCTCTGGAAGCGGTGCGGCTGATCAGCCAGTTCTCGCCGGGTGACGATCCCGCCACCGTCACCGTCGCGACCCTGAAGGCGATGCCCGGCCGACTTCGCGCTGCCCAAAAAGTGTTCGCCCGCACCGGCGGGCTGCACGCCGCGGCGTTATTCGGCGTGGACGGCACCATGTTTGCCGTGCGCGAGGACATCGGCCGGCACAACGCGGTCGACAAGGTCATCGGCTGGGCATCGCAACAGGACCGGGTGCCGCTGGCGGCGTCGGCGCTGCTGGTCAGCGGCCGGGCATCGTTCGAGCTGACCCAGAAGGCGCTGATGGCCGGGATTCCGGTGTTGGCCGCGGTTTCCGCGCCGTCGTCGCTGGCGGTTTCGCTGGCCGAGGAGTCCGGGATCACGCTGGTGGCCTTCCTGCGGGAGGACTCGATGAACGTCTATACCCGGCCCGACCGCATCACTTAGCTGGATGTGATCGGCGTTCTTGGGGATGAACGCGCGACTGTGGATAACTGCGCCATTCCGGGGTGCCGCGGGGTCCGGTGGTGCCTTGGCTGTCGGGAGTGGCATGCAGATTGACCGGCATGACGACGCAGAGGACTTTGACGAGGGCCCAGCTTGGGGCGCTGGGTGAGCAACTGGCCGTGGACCATCTGACCGGTCTGGGGTTGCGGATCTTGAATCGCAACTGGCGCTGCCGGTACGGCGAACTCGATGTGATCGCCTGCGATCCGGGCGCCCGGTCGGTGGTGTTTGTCGAGGTCAAGACCCGCACCGGCGACGGCTATGGCGGGTTGGCGCACGCGGTGACCCAGCCGAAGGTTCGCCGACTCCGTCGGCTGGCCGGGCTGTGGTTGGCCGGGCAGGACCAACGCTGGGCCGCGGTCCGCATCGATGTGATCGGGGTGCGGATCGGCCGGCGGCGGGTACCGGAGCTCACCCACCTCAAGGGGATCGGCTGATGGCGCTGGGACGTGCGTTTTCGGTGGCGGTGTGCGCGCTGGACGGCCAAATCGTGGAGATCGAAGCCGACATCACGTCAGGACTGCCGGGTACACATCTGGTGGGTTTGCCCGACGCGGCCCTGCAGGAGTCGCGCGACCGGGTCCGTGCCGCGGTGACCAATTGCGGAAAAAGCTGGCCCCAGGCGCGGCTGACGCTCGCGCTGTCGCCTGCGACGCTGCCGAAGATGGGATCGGTCTACGACCTGGCCCTGGCGGCCGCGGTGCTGTCGGCGCAGCGCAAGAATCCGTGGCACCGCCTGGAGAAGACCGTGCTGTTGGGGGAGTTGTCGTTGGACGGTCGGGTCCGGGCGGTGCGTGGCGTGCTGCCTGCCGTGCTGGCCGCCAAGCGCGACGGCTGGCCGGCCGTCGTTGTTCCGGCGGACAACCTCGCTGAAGCCTGCCTGGTGGATGGTATCGACGTGCGGGGTGTCCATAGCCTGGGCCAATTGAAGAGCTGGCTGAACGGTTCAGGCGGTTTGGGCGAAAGGGTCGCGCCGGCAGCCATTGTCGAGCAGCGGTCGGCTGATCTGGCCGATGTCGTGGGCCAATCGCAAGCGCGGTTCGCGGTCGAGGTGGCCGCGGCCGGCGGCCACCACGTCATGTTGACCGGCCCGCCTGGTGTGGGCAAAACCATGCTGGCGCAACGTCTTCCGGGATTGCTGCCGCCGTTGTCGGACAGCGAGTCGCTGGAGGTCACCGCGATCCACTCGGTGGCCGGCCTGCTGTCGGGGAACACGCCGTTGATCACCCGGCCGCCGTTCGTGGCGCCGCATCACAGTTCCAGCGTGGCGGCCCTGGTCGGCGGGGGTTCGGGGATGGCCCGTCCGGGAGCGGTCAGCCGGGCCCATCGCGGCGTGTTGTTCTTGGACGAGTGCGCCGAGATCAGCGTGAGCGCGCTGGAGGCACTGCGAACTCCCTTGGAGGACGGCGAGATTCGCCTCGCCCGGCGCGACGGCGTGGCGTGCTACCCGGCCCGGTTTCAACTCGTGCTGGCCGCCAACCCGTGCCCGTGTGCGCCGGCGGATCCGGCGGACTGCATCTGCGCGGCCGCCGTCAAGAGGCGTTATCTGGGGAAGCTGTCCGGACCATTGCTGGACCGGGTGGACCTGAGGGTGCAGATGCATCCGGTGCGGGCGGGGGCGATGTCGGCCGTCGACGGGGAGCCGACCTCGCAGGTTCGCGGTCGCGTGGCGGCCGCTCGAGACGCCGCCGCGCAGCGGTGGCGACCGCATGGCTTCGCCACCAACGCCGAGGTCAGCGGACCGTTGCTGCGGCGCAAATTCCGGCCCGGCAATGCGGCGATGGAGCCGCTGCGCAAGGCCCTGGACCGTGGATTGCTGAGCATTCGCGGCGTGGATCGCACGTTGCGGGTCGCGTGGAGTTTGGCCGACTTGGCCGGGCGAGTCTCGCCGAGCCTCGAGGATGTCGCCACCGCGCTGAGCTTTCGGCAACCGGGAGTCTTGCGATGACTGCAGTGGCCGACGTGCTGGGGGCCTGGGCCTACCTGTCCCGAGTGGCAGAGCCGCCCTGTGCGGAACTCGCCGCCCTGGTGCGCTGTGTCGGCCCGTTGGAGGCGGCAGATCGGGTGCGGCGCGGGCACGTCGACGGCGACTTGGCGCGCCACACCCAGGCCAGGCGCGGAATCGACCGGGCGGCAGCAGACCTCGAACTGCTCATGCGCCGCGGCGGACGACTGATCACGCCCGACGACGACGAGTGGCCGGTGCTCGCCTTTGCCGCGTTCGGTGGCTCTGCAGCGCGCGCCAAGCCGTACAGCGGAGCGCCGATGGTGTTGTGGGCACGGGGCCCCGCGCGTCTTGACGAGGTGGTGTCGCGCGCCGCCGCTATCGTCGGAACCCGGGCCGCGACTGCCTACGGCGAGCACATCGCGGCAGATCTGGCCGCTGGCTTAACCGAGCGTGACGTTGCCGTCATCTCCGGCGGCGCGTACGGCATCGACGGCGCGGCCCACCGCGCGGCGCTCAATTGCGACGGCACCACCGTCGCCGTGCTGGCCGCTGGGATCGACGTCCCGTATCCGGCTGGGCATTCGTCGCTGTTGCACCGCATCGGCGAGCACGGGCTGCTGATCACCGAATACCCGCCCGGTGCGCGTCCGGCCCGCTACCGGTTTCTGACCCGCAACCGGCTGGTGGCCGCCGTCGCGGGAGCGGCGGTGGTGGTGGAAGCGGGCCTGCGCAGCGGTGCGGCCAACACCGCGGCCTGGGCCCGGGCGTTGGGCCGTGCGGTGGGGGCGGTCCCCGGGCCGGTAACGTCGTCGGCTTCGGCCGGCTGCCATGTGCTGCTGCACGACGGCGCGGAGTTGATCACCCGAGTCGACGACATTGTCGAGCTGGTCGGTCACATGGGTGAGCTGGCCGCCGAACAGCCGCGGCCCAGCACTCTCTTCGACGGCCTGAGCGAGGCCGAACGGCGGGTATACGAAGCGTTGCCCGGCCGCGGCGCCGCGACTGTCGACGAGATCGCCGCCGCATCGGGGCTGCTGGCCGAGCAGGTTCTGGGACAGCTGGCGATCCTCGAGGTGACTGGGCTGGCTCGGCGCGACGAGGGCCGGTGGCGCATCGTCCGTGGCGATCGGTCCCGGGCGGGTTCCTCGGGCCGGCTCGTATAGTCGACGAAGGGTCGGGTTTGGACAGGAGGATACGTGGCAGGTCGACCACTGCACACCTTCGATGTCGTTGGCACCCGGCAACTCGCGCCGCATCTGGTCCGGGTGCGGCTGGGCGGCAGCGGCTTCGACACATTCGTTCCCAACGATTTCACCGACTCCTACGTCAAGCTGGTGTTCGTCGCCGACGATGTCGATGTTGCGGAACTGCCCCGGCCGCTGACCCTGGACAGCTTTGCCGGTCTTCCGCCCGCCAAGCAGCCCTCGGTACGCACCATGACCGTCCGCCGAGTTGACACCGCGGCGCGCGAAATCGCGATCGACATCGTGGTGCACGGCGAACACGGGGTGGCCGGTCCGTGGGCGGCTGCGGTTGCACCCGGTCAGCCGATGTACCTGATGGGGCCGGGCGGAGCTTACGCACCTGATCCGGCCGCCGACTGGCATCTGCTGGCCGGCGACGAATCCGCGCTGCCGGCCATCGCCGCCGCGCTGGAAGCGTTGCCCGCCAAAGCAATTGGCCAGGCCTTCATCGAAGTGGCCGGCCCCGACGACGAGATCGAATTGATTTCACCGCAGTCGGTCGACGTGCACTGGGTCTACCGCGGCGGTCGTGCGGATCTGGTTCCCGAGGACCGTGCGGGCGATCACGCACCACTGATCGAGGCGGTTACCACCGCGCAGTGGCTGCCAGGTCAGGTACAGGTGTTCATCCATGGTGAGGCGCAAGCCGTTATGCACAACTTGCGGCCCTACATTCGCAAAGAGCGCGGCGTGGAAGCCAAATGGGCGTCATCGATCTCCGGTTACTGGCGGCGCGGACGTACCGAAGAGACCTTCCGGCAATGGAAGAAGGAACTGGCTGAGGCCGAAGCCGGCGGATGAACGCCGGCTGGCATTCTCATCCCATGGCATACCGGCCCCACTTCGGTGACTACCAGAACGAGATCTATTTCCAGGGCCTGGCCGGGGTGGTGCCGCCGCTGCCGATGGTGTTCGCGGAGTTGGAGGCCAAGGCCGGGGTGGCACTACCGCCGTCGGTGTGGTCCTACGTCGCCGGGGGAGCGGGCGACGAGCGTACCCAGCGGGCTAACCGCGAGGCCTTCGATCGCTGGGGTTTGGTGCCGCGGATGTTCGTCGGCGCCGCCAAGCGCGACCTGTCCGTCGAGATGTTCGGCCTGACCTTGCCGTCGCCGCTGTTCATGGCGCCGATCGGGGTCATCGGGTTGTGCGCCCAGGATGGGCACGGCGACTTGGCCGCCGCACGCGCGGCGGCCCGCACCGGCGTCCCGATGGTCGCATCGACACTCACGGTCGACCCCATGGAAGACGTCGCTGCCGCGTTCGGTGATACGCCCGGGTTCTTTCAGCTGTACACGCCGACCGACCGCGAGTTGGCCGCCAGCTTGGTACGCCGCGCCGAAGCGGCCGGCTTCAAAGGCATCGTCGTCACCCTCGACACCTGGGTCACCGGCTGGCGGCCGCGCGACCTCAGCACGGCGAATTTCCCGCAGCTGCGTGGTTACTGCCTGGCCAACTACACCAGCGACCCGGTTTTTCGCGCCGGCCTGCCGCGCCCGCCGGAAGAGGACCGGCAGGGTGCGGTGCTGCGCTGGGCGCAGGTCTTCGGGCAGCCGCTTTGCTGGGACGACCTCAGCTGGCTGCGTTCGCTGACCGAACTTCCGCTGATCGTCAAGGGCATCTGCCACCCCGATGACGCCCGGCGTGCCAGGGACGGCGGCGTCGACGGCATCTACTGCTCCAACCACGGCGGTCGGCAAGCCAACGGCGGGCTGCCCGCGCTGGACTGTTTGCCGGCCGTTGTCGAGGCCGCCGACGGGCTGCCGGTGCTGTTCGACTCGGGGATTCGCAGCGGCGCCGACGTCATCAAGGCGCTCGCGATGGGCGCGACTGCCGTCGGTGTCGGCCGCCCTTACGCCTACGGTCTGGCGCTGGGCGGAGCCGACGGCATTGTGCACGTGTTGCGCATGATGCTTGCCGAAGCCGACCTGATCATGGCCGTCGACGGTTACCCGACGCGCAAAGATCTCACCCCGGACACACTGCGGCGCGTCAACTGAAACGCCGCGCCGGGTCTGCGACGGTGGGGGCGTGTCGGATAAGCACCACGTAATCCTCGAGGAGTTCGACGACTACCTGGCGCTGCAATGCGGACGGTCGGCGCACACCCGCCGGGCATACCTGAGCGACCTGCGGTCGCTGTTCGCCTTTCTGGCCGACCGCGGATCGGCGCTGGAATCACTGAGCCTGCCGCTGTTGCGGGCATGGTTGGCCAGCGCATCCGGCGCCGGAGCCGCACGCACCACGCTGGCCCGGCGCACCTCGGCGGTCAAGGCATTCACGGCATGGGCGCTCCGGCGCGGATTGTTGACCGGCGACCCGGCCGCCCGGTTGCAGGTTCCGAAAGCCCACCGCACGTTGCCCGCCGTGCTGCGTCAGGATCAGGCGCTGGCGGCGATGACGGCCGCGAAATCCGGCGCCAAGCAGGGTGATCCGCTGGCCCTGCGGGACCGGTTGATCGTCGAATTGCTCTATGCCACCGGAATTCGGGTGAGCGAGCTGTGCGGCCTGGACATCGACGACGTCGACACCGGGCATCGGGTGGTGCGGGTGCTCGGTAAGGGCAACAAGCAGCGCACCGTGCCCTACGGACGGCCCGCCGCTGAGTCGTTGCAAGCCTGGCTGGCCAACGGCCGTCCCGCGCTCGTCACGGCCGAGTCTGGGCCGGCCCTACTGCTGGGAGCGCGGGGACGGCGGCTCGACGTGCGGCAGGCGCGCACTGTGGTGCACCAGACCGTCGCCGCGGTGAACGGCGCGCCTGATATCGGGCCGCACGGGCTGCGGCACAGTGCAGCCACACACCTCCTCGAAGGCGGTGCCGACCTGCGGGTTGTCCAGGAGTTGCTGGGCCATTCCAGTCTGGCCACCACGCAGCTGTATACCCATGTCGCGGTAAACCGGCTGCGGGCGGTGCACGATCAGGCCCATCCCCGGGCCTAACCCGGCTCCTCGGCGGGCGCGACAGTCCGTATGTCGGTCCCAGGTCACGCTGATCACACCCGCCTCAACAGCCTCTAGGTCCGGTGGGGTGTCCGAGGTGCCCACCTCACTCGGAAATTCATGGTGACCACGAATGCGGCTGGTCAACGATGTCCTCTTGCGCAGCCTTGGATGCCTGGCTCTGTTTTCGGCACACCTTGGCGGCGTTTTCGGCATGCCGATACCGCACCTTGGCTCAAATCGCTCGTGATGGCAGGCGTTCGGGAGAGGCCTCAGGTGCTCACCGTTATCGGCTGGCATGCCGCCCTATCGAGTGTGCAGTGGCGGGTGTGTCCCGAGCGTGGAAGGGAGTTCGATGTAGGTAGAGCTTTCCGAAGCGGTGCTGTGCAGGAGATGAAGGATTGTTGGCCCTTCGGAGTCGCCC
>NZ_MWQA01000001.1:5348312-5354209 GCF_002086915.1 Mycobacterium persicum
GCGCCGGGTGCCCGGCGCGGCCACCTGCTGCGACTTTGGCAGCCCGCAGAGCTGGGAGTTCGAGCCGCTGGACAGCGATGTTTTCCCTGCGGTGGAACTGGCCCGGCACGCCGGCGAAACCGGCGGCTGCATGAGCGCCGTCTACAACGCCGCCAACGAAGAAGCGGCCGAAGCGTTCCTTGCCGGCCGCATCGGCTTTCCGGCCATCGTCGGGACCATCGCCGACGTGCTGCACGATGCCGACCAATGGGCGCTGCCACCCGCTACCGTGGATGACGTACTCGACGCGCAGCGCTGGGCGCGGGAACGCGCGCAGCGCGCGGTTGCCAAAGCAAGGCCGGCCGGTGCCTACGAAAAGGTCTCCGGACAAGCGTGAGAAAGGTCCATACAGGCTGATGATGTTCGTTATCGGCATTGTGCTGTTCGCACTCGCCATCCTGATCTCGGTGGCGTTGCATGAATGCGGCCATATGTGGGCAGCGCGCGCCACCGGGATGAAGGTGCGTCGTTATTTCGTCGGCTTCGGTCCCACCCTGTGGTCGACGCGCCGCGGCGAAACCGAATACGGCGTCAAGGCGATTCCGGCGGGCGGTTTCTGCGACATCGCCGGCATGACCCCGGTCGAGGAGCTCGCTCCCGACGAACGTGACCGCGCCATGTACAAGCAGGCGACCTGGAAGCGGATCGCGGTGCTGTTCGCCGGCCCGGGGATGAACTTTGTGATCTGCCTGATGCTGATCTATGCGATCGCGGTGATCTGGGGCCTGCCCAACCTGCATCCGCCAACCCGGGCCGTGATCGGCGAAACCGGCTGCGTCGCAGCCGAAACCAGCCAGGGCAAGCTCGAACAGTGCGTCGGGCCCGGCCCGGCCGCCCTGGCGGGCCTGCGCGCCGGCGACGTCGTCGTCAAGGTCGGCGACACCCCGGTGTCCACTTTCGACGAGATGGCCGCTGCGGTCCGCGCAATGCACGGCACCGTGCCCATCGTCGTGGAGCGGAACGGCACCACCATCACTGCCAACGTCACCATCGAATCCACCCGTCGCTGGTTGCCCACCGGACAGGGTGGTCAAGTCCAGCCCGCCACCGTCGGCGCCATCGGGGTCGGGGCCGTCCGTCCCGGTCCTACCCACTACGGCGTGTTGTCCGCGATTCCGGCGACTTTCGCGTTCGCCGGGGACCTGACCATCGAGGTGGGCAAGGCGCTGGCAGCCATCCCGACCAAGGTCGGCGCGCTGGTCCATGCCATCGGTGGCGGGCAGCGTGACCCGGAGACTCCGATGAGCGTGGTAGGCGCCAGCATCATCGGTGGCGACACCGTGGACCACGGGTTGTGGGTGGCGTTCTGGTTCTTCCTGGCCCAGCTGAACCTCATCCTGGGTGCGATCAACCTGCTGCCGTTGCTGCCGTTCGACGGTGGTCATATCGCTGTCGCGATATTCGAGAAGATCCGCAATATGATTCGGGCCGCCCGCGGCAAGGTTGCCGCGGCGCCGGTGAACTATCTCAAACTCATGCCGGCCACCTATGTGGTCCTGTTCTTCGTTGTCGGATACATGCTCTTGACCGTCACCGCTGACTTGGTCAACCCGATCCGGCTTTTCCAATAGCGACCTAGCGACCTAGAGAGAAGGACCGATAGTGACCGTTGGCCTGGGCCTGCCGCAACCGCCGGCGCCCACGCTCGCCCCTCGGCGCCCCACCCGTCAGCTGATGGTGGGTGACGTCGGCGTCGGCAGCGACCACCCGATTTCGGTGCAGTCGATGTGCACCACCAAAACCCACGACGTCAACTCGACGTTGCAGCAGATCGCCGAGTTGACCGCGGCCGGCTGCGACATTGTCCGGGTGGCCTGCCCGCGTCAGGAGGACGCCGACGCGCTGGCTGAGATCGCCCGACACAGCCAGATCCCGGTGATCGCCGACATCCATTTCCAGCCGAAGTACATCTTCGCCGCCATCGAGGCGGGCTGCGCTGCGGTGCGGGTAAACCCGGGAAACATCAAGGAATTCGACGGCCGGGTCGGCGAGGTCGCCAAGGCCGCCGGTGACGCCGGTATCCCGATCCGGATCGGCGTGAACGCCGGCTCGCTGGACAAGCGGTTCCTGCAGAAGCACGGCAAGGCCACGCCGGAGGCGCTGGTGGAGTCGGCGCTCTGGGAGGCCTCGCTGTTCGAGGAGCACGGTTTCGGCGACATCAAGATCAGCGTCAAGCACAACGATCCGGTGGTGATGGTCCGCGCTTACGAGTTGCTGGCCGCTCAGTGCGACTACCCGCTGCATCTCGGCGTCACCGAGGCCGGTCCCGCATTCCAGGGCACCATCAAGTCCGCCGTCGCCTTCGGGGCCCTGTTGTCCAAGGGCATCGGCGACACCATCCGGGTGTCCTTGTCGGCCCCGCCGGTCGAAGAAGTCAAGGTCGGCAATCAGATCCTCGGATCGCTGAACCTGCGGCCGCGGACGCTGGAGATCGTGTCCTGCCCGTCGTGCGGCCGCGCCCAGGTCGACGTCTACACCTTGGCCAACGAGGTGACCGCGGGTCTCGACGGGCTGGAGGTGCCGCTGCGGGTGGCCGTGATGGGCTGTGTGGTCAATGGTCCGGGGGAGGCGCGCGAGGCCGACTTGGGCGTTGCTTCCGGAAACGGCAAGGGACAGATCTTCGTTCGGGGCGAAGTGATCAAAACGGTGCCCGAAGCGCAGATCGTCGAGACGTTGATCGAAGAGGCGATGCGGCTGGCCGCCGACATGGCAGCCGACGCCGAACAGGATCCGGGCGCGACATCGAGCGGTTCGCCGATTGTGACCGTAAGCTGATAGACGCCAGCCCTCGGTCCTGGTTTCGGTTCGCACCATAGAGAGTTCTTCAGATGTCGGCTCCGCCCATCTTGCGCCTGGTCGGCGAACGACGGGTGGCTGTGGTGCGTGATGCCGCCGCGGTATGGCAGGTGCTCGATGAAAACCCGGTCGAATCGTGCATGGTCGCCGCCCGCGTCGCCGACTATGGCATCGAGCCGAATTCGATTGGCGGCGAATTGTGGACCCGACGTGGCGGCGTGGCGGAGTCGTTGTGCTTCGCCGGCGCCAACCTCATTCCGCTGCGCGGCGGGCTGATCGATCTGAACGCCTTCGCCGACGAGGCCAAGAGCACGGCGCGGCGGTGTTCGTCGCTGGTCGGCCGGGCCGACCTGGTGTTGCCCATGTGGCAGCGTCTCGAGTCAACCTGGGGCCCCGCGCGTGACGTCCGCGACCATCAACCGCTGATGGCCATCAACAGCCATCCCAGTTGTTCGATCGACACCGAGGTACGACAGGTGCGACCGGAGGAACTGGACGCCTACCTGGTGGCGGCGGTGGACATGTTCATCGGCGAGGTGGGCATCGACCCGCGGACGGGTGACGGTGGCCGCGGCTACCGCCGTCGGGTGGCCAGCCTCATAGCGGCCGGACGGGCCTGGGCCCGATTCGAGCATGGCGAGGTGGTCTTCAAGGCCGAGGTGGGATCGCAGTCTCCGTCCGTCGGGCAGATCCAGGGGGTGTGGGTTCATCCGGAACGACGCGGCCTGGGTCTGGGCACCGCCGGCACTGCGACGGTGGCCGCGGTGATCGTCGGTAGCGGCCGCATCGCGAGCCTTTACGTAAACAGCTTCAACACCGTCGCCCGGGCCGCCTATACCCGCGTCGGCTTTCGGGAAGTGGGCACCTTCGCCACCGTGCTGCTCGACTGACTCCGATCCGCGAGCGTAACGCCACGGCCCTGGCGGGGCTCAATAACGGTTGGGTCTCGGTGTGTCTGCGCGGCCGCTGCCGTCAGCCTCTTAACATCAGTCACGATGGTAACTCGAATAACGTTAGCCTCAGTTGTCGCAGGTGTTCTGGTCGCGGTGGTCGCACTGCCGGGGTGCACTCCCCGACCCGAAGGCCCCGGCCCGGCCGCCGAGAAGTTCTTCGCCGCATTGGCTATCGGCGACACCGCTACCGCGGCCCAACTCACCGACAACCCCAACGAAGCCCGCGAAGCACTCAACGCCGCCTGGGCCGGACTGCAAGCCACCCACCTGGACGCCCAGCTCCTCAGCTCGAAATACGCCGAGGATATGGGCACCGTCGCTTATCGCTTCACCTGGCATCTGCCCAAGAACCGGACCTGGAGCTACGACGGCCAGCTCAAGATGGCCCGCGACGAGGGCAACTGGGAGGTCCGCTGGGCCACCACCGGGCTGCATCCGAAACTCGGTGAGCACCAGACCTTTTCGCTGCGGTCGGATCCACCCAGACGGGCCTCGGTGAACGAACTCGGCGGCACCGACGTCCTGGCGCCGGGCTACCTGTACCACTACTCGCTGGATGCGACCACGGCCGGCTCAGACCTGATCGGCACCGCACACGCGGTGGTAGAGGCCCTGCACCCGTTTAACGACACGCTGAACGACCCGCAGCTGCTCGCCGAACGGGCCAGCTCGTCGACCCATCCGCTGGATCTGGGGGTCACGTTGCGCGCCGACGACAGCAATCGGGTCTTCGGCGCGATCGGACAACTGCCCGGCGTCGTGGTCACACCGCAGGCCGACCTGCTGCCCACCGACGACCATTTCGCGCCGGTCGTCATGACCGAGGTGAAAAAGGCCGTGATCGACCAGCTCGACGGACAGGCGGGCTGGCGGGTGGTCAGCGTCAACCAGAACGGGGTCGACGTCGCGGTGCTGCACGAAGTCGAGCCGTCACCGGCGCCGTCGATCACGATCACGCTGGACCGGACCGTGCAGAACGCCGCCCAGCGCGCGGTGGACGCCCGCGGCGGCAAGGCGATGATCGTGGTGCTCAAGCCGTCGACCGGCGAGATTCTGGCCATCGCACAGAACGCGGGCGCCGACGCCGACGGCCCGATCGCCACCACCGGCCTCTACCCGCCGGGGTCGACGTTCAAGATGATCACCGCCGGCGCGGCCGTCGAGCGAGATATCGCCACCCCCAACACCATGCTGGGCTGCCCGGGCCACCTCGACATCGGACACCGCACCATTCCCAACTACGGTGGCTTCGATCTGGGCGTGGTGCCGTTGTCGCGGGCGTTCGCCAGTTCGTGCAACACCACCTTTGCAGAACTGAGCAGCAAATTACCGCCGCGTGGTCTGACCCAGGCGGCCAGTCGCTACGGGATCGGCCTGGACTATCGGGTGGAAGGCATCACCACGGTGACCGGGTCGGTGCCGCCGACGGTCGACCTGGCCGAGCGCACCGAGGACGGGTTCGGTCAGGGGCGGGTCCTGGCCAGCCCCTTTGGCATGGCGTTGGTGGCGGCGACCGTGGCGGCGGGCAAGACTCCGGTGCCGCAGCTGATCGTCGGCCGGCCAACGGCGGTGGAGGGCGACGGCACGCCGATCAGCCCGAAAATGATCGACGCGCTGCGGCCCATGATGCGGCTGGTGGTGACCAACGGCACCGCCAAGGAGATCGCCGGCTGCGGTGAGATTTTCGGAAAGACCGGTGAAGCCGAATTCCCGGGCGGATCGCATTCCTGGTTCGCGGGGTATCGCGGCGATCTGGCGTTCGCGTCGCTGATCGTCGGGGGCGGCAGTTCGGAGTACGCGGTGCGGATGACCAAGATGATGTTCGACATCCTGCCGCCCGGATACCTCGCGTAGCACGTCGTGACTACGAGCCGTTTTGTCCGAAAATCAGACCGCCGGCGCCGCCACCGCCAGGCTTGCCCGCAGGCGCGCCACTGCCGCCGTTGCCGCCGTTGCCGCCGCTGCCCAGCAGCCAGGCGTCGCCGCCGGGAGCGCCGTCACCACCGGGACTGAGCCCGTCAACCGATTCGCCGCCCGCGCCGCCAGCGCCGCCGGCGCCGATCAACCCGGCCTTGCCGCCGTGGCCGCCGGAGCCGGCGCTGCCTCCGG
>NZ_MWQA01000001.1:5354309-5368085 GCF_002086915.1 Mycobacterium persicum
GGTCCCGCCGGCACCACCGGGACTGAACAATCCGCCGGCGCCACCGGCGCCGCCGGCCCCGCTGTTGCCCGGGGAGCCGACCACTCCGAGTCCACCGGCACCGCCGGACCCGGCGGTGCCGAACAGGCCTGCTGCCCCGCCGGCGCCGCCGGCACCGCCGTTGAGGCCAAAGCCGCCGGTGCCGCCCGTCCCGCCGGTGCCGAACAGCCCGCCGGCACCGCCGTTTCCGCCGTCACCGGCGATGACGGCTGCCGAGCCGCCGCCGTTGCCGCCGTTGCCGCCGTTGCCGAACAACAGCCCGGCGGCCCCGCCGTTGCCGCCCCGCTGGCCGACGGCGCCGGAGCCGCCGGCGCCGCCGTTGCCGACCAGCAGTCCGCCGTCCTGTCCGTTTGCCCCGGATCCCGGGGCGCCGGCCGTCCCGTTAGCGATCAGCGGGCGGCCCAACAGGATCAGCGTGGGTGCATTGATGGCGTCGAGCAGGTTCTGTTGCACGTTGGCGGCCTCAGCGCCGGCATACGCGGCGCCGCCGGTCGTCAAGGCGCGGACAAATTGGTCGTGAAACGTCGCCGCCTGCGCGCTGAGCGTCTGGTAGGCGCGGGCGTGAGCGGAAAACAGGGCCGCAATGCCGGCCGACACCTCGTCGGCGCCGGCAGCCAATACCTCGAGGGTGGCGGGCGCGGCCGCCGCGTTGGCGGACGTGATCGTCGACCCGATGCCGGATACGCTCGAGGCCGCCGCAAAGATCGAGTCCGGAGCGGCGATCAGGTAGGACATGTACACCTCGCATTGCGTCGTGGCGATCCGCAGATTCGCCACATCTGAGCCTCACCCCAAGCCGAAGCCGCGACCGAAGGATCGTATCGCGATCGCATTGGCGGGACCGGGTGTTTGCCAACGATGCAGCCGACTCGCCCGGCCGCACCGTCCCGGTAATGGAGGTAAGTTGCGAGGGTGAGGCGACGACACGACGATCAGGAAAGGTCATGACGGACAGCGGTGGGGACATGGTGACACTGCGGGTCTCGGACGCCGACCGCAACGGCACCATGCGGCGGTTGCACAACGCCGTCGCGCTCGGGTTGATCGATATCAACGAATTCGAGCAGCGCTCGTCTCGGGTGTCCTTTGCACGTACCCACGGCGAACTGGAGAGGCTGGTTTGCGACCTGCCCGGGCCCGGCGCGATCGTCACGTCCGCAGCCGACCGGGTGCAACTGCGTGGCTGGGCCGGATCGCTGAAGCGCCATGGCGAATGGATGGTGCCCACCCGGCTGGCGCTGGTGCGCCGCCTGGGTTCGATCGACCTCGACCTCACCAAGGCCCGTTTCGCCGGGCCGGTGGTGGTCATCGAGCTCGACTTGAAGTTCGGTTCACTGGACCTGCGGCTGCCCGACGGCGCCAGCGCCTCGATCGACGACGTCGAGGTATATGTGGGCAGCGCCAGCGACCGCCGCAAAGACGCACCGGCGGAGGGGACGCCGCATGTGGTGCTGACCGGCCGGGTGGTCTGCGGTTCGGTGGTGATTCGCGGCCCACGCCGGGCGTTGCTGCGCCGCCATCAGGCTTGATCGCGCCGCCGTGTGTCACAGTGGCAGCGGCTGTTCCGTCGGTGCACCGCACGCCTCGCCGGTGTCGCCGGGATGTGCGCCCGTCCCCGGGAGGCGGCCGGTGGGGCGCAAGTGACGGGCCGTCGCAGGGCCCCGACTAAGCTAGCGGGATGCCTGCTCGCACCGCGCTTTCTCCCGGCGCCCTGTCCCCGACGCGGCCGGTGCCCAAGTGGATCGCGCGCCCCGAATACGTCGGCAAGCCGACGGCCAAGGAGGGGACCGAACCGTGGGTGCAAACCCCGGAGGTAATCGAGAAGATGCGCGTCGCCGGCCGGATCGCGGCCGGCGCCCTCGCCGAGGCCGGTAAGGCCGTGGCGCCGGGGGTCTCCACCGACGAGCTGGACCGGATCGCGCATGAGTACATGGTCGACCACGGTGCATATCCGTCGACGCTGGGCTACAAGGGTTTCCCGAAGTCGTGCTGCACGTCGCTCAACGAGGTCATCTGCCACGGGATCCCCGACTCGACGGTGATCGCCGACGGTGACATCGTCAACATCGATGTCACCGCTTACTTCGACGGTGTCCACGGCGACACCAATGCGACCTTCCTGGCCGGCGACGTCGCCGAAGAACACCGCCTGCTCGTGGACCGGACCCGGGAGGCGACGATGCGGGCGATCAACGCCGTCAAACCCGGGCGCGCGTTGTCGATCATCGGGCGGGTTATCGAGTCCTACGCAAATCGGTTCGGCTACAACGTGGTTCGCGACTTCACCGGTCACGGCATCGGCACCACGTTCCACAACGGGCTGGTCGTGCTGCATTACGACCAGCCTGCGGTGGAAACGATCATGCACCCGGGCATGACCTTCACCATCGAGCCGATGATCAACCTGGGCGCCCTGGACTACGAGATTTGGGACGACGGCTGGACGGTGATCACCAAGGACCGCAAGTGGACCGCGCAGTTCGAGCACACGCTGCTGGTCACCGACACCGGCGTCGAGATCCTCACGTTGCCGTGACTTTCTCACCGCGAGCAGACGCAAACTCGCATGATCGTCGCCGCAACGGTGCGAGTCTGTGTCTGCTCGCCACCACACGGTGAGTGGCGCCCTGCTGGTTGCCGGAACCAGCTCCGATGCCGGCAAGTCCGTGGTGGTCGCGGGCCTGTGCCGGTTGCTGGCCCGCGGCGGCGTTCGGGTGGCGCCGTTCAAAGCGCAGAACATGTCCAACAATTCCGCCGTCGCCGTGGAAGGCGGCGAGATCGGCCGTGCCCAGGCCATCCAAGCTCGCGCGGCGGGGTTGGAGCCCAGCGTGCGATTCAACCCCATCCTGCTCAAGCCGGGCAGCGACCGGACGTCGCAACTGGTCATCCGGGGCCGAGTCGCCGATAGCGTCACGGCGGCCGGCTACCTGCGGCATCGCGATCGGCTAGCCGGCGTGGTTCTCGACGAATTGGCAAGTCTGCGAGCCGAGTTCGACGCAGTGATCTGCGAGGGAGCCGGATCCGCAGCCGAAACAAACTTGCGGGCAACGGATCTGGCAAATATGGGGCTGGCGCGCGCGGCCAACCTGCCGGTGGTCGTGGTCGGCGACATCGACCGCGGCGGCTTGCTGGCCCATCTGTTCGGGACAGTCGCGGTGCTCGACCCCGACGACCAGGCACACATTGCGGGCTTCATTGTCAACAAGTTTCGCGGTGACCCCGCGCTGCTGGAGCCAGGGCTGCGGCAGCTGCTGGAGTCGACGGGCCGCCCCACCTACGGGGTGCTGCCCTACACCGACGAGCTCTGGCTCGACGCCGAGGACTCGCTGTCGGTGGTGGCGCACCGCGTCGTCGGCACGCCCGAGCCGCCCCGCGGCGACCAGTGGCTGCGGGTGGCGGCGGTGCGGATGCCGCGGATCTCCAACTCCACCGATGTCGAGGCGCTGGCGTGTGAGCCCGGCGTGCTTGTGCGCTGGATCACCGAACCCGCCGACCTGGCCGACGTCGACCTGATCGTGCTGCCCGGCAGCAAGGCCACGGTCGCAGATCTGTGCTGGCTGCGCGAGCGTGGCCTGGCCGGCGGCATCGTCGACCACGCGCGGGCCGGCAGGCCGGTGCTGGGAATCTGCGGCGGCTTCCAAATGCTGTGCCGCAGTATCGAAGACACCGTTGAGTCCGGGGCCGGGGCGGTGGCCGCGCTGGGGTTGCTGGACGTCGACATCGTGTTCGCCGCGGACAAGAGGCTGCGGCGCTGGCAGTCGGCGTTGACCGGTTATGAAATCCATCACGGGCGACTGGCCCGCTGCGCCGAGATGGGGTGGTTCGACGTCGACTCCGAGGTACAGGGTGTGCGGTGCGGCGTGGTTTTCGGCACCCACTGGCACGGCCTGCTCGACAACGACGACTTCCGTCGCGACTGGCTCACCGAGGTGGCCACCGCCGCCGGCCGGAGCGGATTCGTCGTCGCCGACGGCGTCAACGTGGCGGCCCGACGCGACGCTCAGCTTGATCTGATGGCTGATCTGTTGGCGTCGCATGTCGACGTGCAGGCGGTGCTCGGCCTGCTCGCCGGGCCGCCGCCGCAGCGGCCCTATCTGGTCAGCGACCTGCGGGTCTAGGCCGAGACCGGGTCTGCACCATTCCGGCGGAGCCGTCTACAGCGCCGGGCATACCGGCCGTGCCGTCGTTTGCGGAAATGCCGATATCGCGGGGGCGTTTGCTGTAGCTTTCTGGGATCACGACGATTGCCGGTGCTTGGTGCTTGGAGACGCGCATGAACGTGGCGGCGCAAACCTTGCTGTCTACCAGGGTGCGGGGAGTCGAGGACCTGCGGCCGCGCAGGTAAGGCTGGAAGAAGGCCCTCGATGAATTTCTTGGTGTTGCCGCCAGAAGTCAACTCGGCGCGAATATTTTCCGGCGTCGGGTCTGGCCCGATGCTGGCGGTGGCCGCGGCCTGGGACGGGTTGGCCTTCGAATTAGCCTCGGCGGCAGCGGCTTTCGGTTCGGTGACGTCGGGACTGGCGAACGAATCGTGGCAGGGCCCCCGCGGCGGCGGCGATGTCCGGCGCGGCCGCCCCCTATCTGGGTTGGCTGAATGCCGCGGCGTCACAGGCCGAGGAGGCCGCGGGCCAGGCCCGCGTCGCAGCCGGCGCGTTCGAGGCGGCTAAGGCCGCGACGGTACATCCGGCTGCGTTGGTGGCCAACCGGGCTCGGCTGCTGTCGCTGGTGTTCTCAAACCTGTTCGGGCAGAACGCCCCGGCGATCGCGGCCGCCGAGGCCGACTACGAGCGGATGTGGGCCCAGGATGCGGCGGCCATGTCTGGCTACTATTCCGGGGTTTCGGCCGCGGCTGGCCGGCTGATGCCGTGGCAACGTTCGCTGCACAACCTGGCCGGCCCACTACGCGGCCTTGTCGGCGGCCCCGGACGCGCCCCAGCGACCAGTGCCGACGCTGTCGCCGCCAAGGCCGACTCGTCCGGGGCCACCGCGATCACCAGCAATTCCGCCCAGAGCGTCAGCCCGGCCGGCGATGCGGCCTCGGCGCGTGCGGTCGGTGTGAATGCTGCTGCACCGCTGGCACTTTCAGGAGTCGGCAACCAGGGCAGCGGAAACACCGGCAGCGGCAACCAGGGCAGCGGCAACCAGGGCAACGGCAACCAGGGCAGCGACAACCTGGGCAGCGGAAACCGGGGCGACAACAACCCCGGCAACGGCAACATCGGCAACAACAACGCGGGCAGCGGCAACCAGGGCAGCGGAAACCAGGGCGACGGAAACCTCGGCGCCAACAACATCGGTAGCGGTAACACCGGCAGCGGTAACCAGGGCAGCGGCAACCAGGGCAGCGGCAATAGCGGCGACGGCAACCGAGGCAGCAACAATCCGGGCAGCGGTAACACCGGCAACTTCAACGCCGGTGACGGTAACCGGGGCAACGGGAACCAGGGCGACGGCAACACCGGCTCCAACAACCCGGGTAGCGGCAATACCGGCAGCGCCAACCAGGGTAACGGCAACCAGGGGACCGGTAACGCCGGTGACGGCAACCGCGGCAACAACAACGTGGGCAGTGGCAACACGGGCGACAACAACGACGGTGACGGAAACATCGGCAACAACAACGCCGGTGATGGCAACAACAACAGCGGCAACCCAGCCGTCGGCAACCCGGGCGACGGCAACTTCGGCAGCGGCAACTCCGGCGACGGGAACAAGGGCGACAACAACTTCGGCAACGGAAACCTCGGCGACGGAAATATCGGCAACGGCAACAAGGGCTTCACCAACTCCGGCGACGGCAACCTGGGGCTGGGCAACAGCGGAGACGGCAACAAGGGCGACAACAACTCCGGTGACGGCAACCTGGGCAGCGGCAACACCGGCAACGCCAACAAGGGCGACACCAATTCCGGTAATGGCAATCTGGGCAACACCAACGTCGGCGACGGCAACAAGGGCGACACGAACACCGGCGACGGCAATCTGGGCAACACCAACGTCGGCGACGGCAACAAGGGCGACAACAACCGCGGCACCGGCAACGTAGGAAGCGGGAATACCGGTGACGGCAACAAGGGCGACACCAACGCCGGCTTCGGCAACGCGGGTAACAACAACACCGGCGACGGTAACCTTGGCAACGGCAACTCCGGCTTCGGTAATAAGGGTGACAACAACCAGGGCAACGGGAATACCGGCAGCAACAACACCGGCAACGGAAACTTCGGGGACGCCAATTCCGGACTGGGCAACCGCGGCAACAACAACACCGGCGACGGCAACTTCGGCAGCGGCAACTCCGGTTACGGCAACAAGGGCGACAGCAACCAGGGTTCGGGCAATCTGGGCAACGGCAACGTCGGTAGCGGCAATATCGGCAACACCAACACCGGTAACGGCAATATCGGCAGCGGCAACTCGGGCAGCGGCAACCGCGGTATCGGATTGGGGACCGGCGACAACAACCAGGGCAGCGGGAATCAGGGCAGCGGAAACACGGGCGACGGCAATATCGGCAACAACAATTCCGGTAGCGGCAACCGCGGTAGCGGGCTCTTCGGAACCGGCGACAACAACCAGGGAAACGGCAACCAGGGCAGTGGCAACGTCGGCCACGGCAATATCGGCAACACCAACTCGGGCAGCGGCAACACCGGCACCGGCAACTCCGGCAGCGGCAACTTCGGCAACACCAACCAGGGCGCCGGTAACTACGGCACCGGAAATACCGGCCAGGGTAACCGGGGTGACGGCAATACCGGCAGCGGCAACCTCGGCAACAACAATCCCGGCATGGGCAACATCGGCAGTGCCAATCAGGGTGGCGGGAACAATGGCACCAACAACATCGGCTGGGGCAACACCGGGAATAACAATGTCGGGTTCGGCAACAGCGGCAACAATAACTTCGGGCTGGGACTCATCGGCGACAATCAGGTGGGTATCGGCGGTCTGAACTCGGGCTGGTTCAACCTCGGCCTTGGGAATTCCGGAAACTTCAACATCGGGTTCGGCAACTCGGGCAGCGGAAACATCGGCATCGGGAATTCAGGTAATTACAACATCGGCTTCGGTAACTCGGGTAACGGGAACGCCGGTTGGTGGAATTCCGGCGTCGGAAACACGCTGGCGTCCAACTCCGGCAACTACAACACGGGTTTCTGGAACTCCGGCAACTTCAACACCGGGTTATTGAATTCGGGCAACACCAACACCGGCCTGTACAACTCCGGTCATACGAACACCGGCCTGTTCAACTCCGGCAGCACCAACACCGGCCTGTATAACTCCGGCAGCACCAACACCGGCCTGTACAACTCCGGCAGCACCAACACCGGCCTGTTCAACTCGGGCGGCACCAATACCGGCAGCTACAACTCGGGCGGCACCAATACCGGCAGCTACAACGCCGGTGGCACCAATACCGGCGACTACAACGCCGGTGGCACCAACACCGGCGACTACAACGCCGGCGGGACCAATACCGGCGACTACAACGCCGGTGGCACCAATTACGGCAATTACAACGCCGGCGGCACCAACACCGGCAGCTACAACTCGGGTGGCACCAACACCGGCAATTACAATTCGGGTGGCACCAACTACGGTGACTACAACTCGGGTGGCACCAACACCGGCAGCTACAACTCCGGTGGCACCAACACGGGCCTGTACAACTCAGGTGGCACCAATACCGGCAATTACAACTCGGGTGGCACCAACACTGGCAATTACAACTCCGGTGGCACCAACACCGGCAATCAGAATTCAGGCAACACCAACACCGGCGACCTTAACTCGGGCAACACCAACACCGGCAACCAGAACTCGGGCAACACCAACACCGGCAACCAGAACTCGGGCAACACCAACACCGGCAACCAGAACTCGGGCAACACCAACACCGGCAACCTGAACTCGGGCAACACCAACACCGGCAACCTGAACTCGGGCAACACCAACACGTACGGGGACGCAAGTCGTCCCGACGGATACAACTCGGGCAACACCAACACCGGCAGCTACAACTCCGGCAACACCAACACCGGCAACCACAACTCGGGCAACACCAACACCGGCGACCACAACTCCGGCAACACCAACACCGGAAACCTGAACTCCGGCAACACCAACACCTACGGCGATCCCAGCCGGCCGGACGGGTACAACTCGGGCAACACCAACACCGGCAGTTACAACTCGGGCAACACCAACACCGGCAACCACAACTCGGGCAACACCAACACCGGCAACCACAACTCGGGCAACACCAACACCGGCAACCACAACTCCGGCAACACCAACACCGGCAACTTCAACTCAGGCAACACCAACACCTATGGCGATCCCAGCCGGCCGGACGGGTACAACTCGGGCAACACCAACACCGGCAGTTACAACTCGGGCAACACCAACACCGGCAACTACAATTCGGGCTTCACCGACACCGGCGACCGCAACTCGGGCAACACCAACACCGGCAACGCCAACTCGGGCAACACCAACACCGGCGACAAGAACTCCGGCTTCACCAACACCGGTAATGCGAACTCCGGCAACACCAACCGATTCGACTTCAACTCAGGTAACACCAACACCGGCAGTAAGAACGCCGGCTTCACCAACACCGGCGACGGCAACTCGGGCAACACCAACACCGGGAACGGCAACTCCGGAAACACCAACACCGGCAGCGGGAACAGTGGCAGCACCAACACCGGTAACAACAACGCGGGCGCCACCAACACCGGCAACGGAAACCGGGGTAACACCAACACCGGCGACTTCAACTCCGGAAACACCAACACCGGCAATGGAAATAGCGGTAGCACCAATACCGGCAACAACAACTCGGGCAGCACCAACACCGGTGACGGAAACACCGGCGACACCAACACCGGCAACAATAATTCCGGGAACCTCAACACCGGCGACAACAATTCGGGCAACTACAACATCGGTAACGGAAACAGCGGCGATGGGCCCCTGGTGCTGGCTTCGGGTACGGGCAACCTCGCGGGTTCGTCCGGCTCGAACAACCTATCGTTCGGCTCATCGGGTCACGACAACAATGGCCTGGGCGGCGGGTGGTCCGGCTCGAACAACGGCGGCGTGGGCGGCGGGAACTCGGGGTCCGACAACGGTGGCGTGGGCGGCGGAAACTCGGGGTCCAACAACGGTGGCGCTGGCAGTTCGGGCAATTCCGGCAAAAACAACGGCGGCTTCGCCAACGGCGGCAACTCGGGTGAAAACAACAGCAGCCCCGGCGGCGGTAACTCCGGTTTCAGCAATAACGTTGCCGGCGGTGGGAATTCAGGTTCCTCCAACGGCGGTGCCGGCGGCGGCAATTCCGGTGACCACAACGGTACGGCCGGTGGTGGCAACGCCGGCAGCAACAACACCGGCGGCAATGGAACCTCGGGTGTCGGCAACTCGGCGGCCGGCGGGAACTCGGGCTTCGCCAACAGCGGTAGCGCCGGCCAGTCGGGTACCGGCAACAGCGGAGGCGCCGGAAACTCGGGCACCAACAACAACGGGTCCTCCGGAAGTTCGGGGCACAACAACGGGGGGGCCGGCGGAAACTCCGGCACCGGCAACAGCGGCAGCGCGGGCAACTCGGGCAGCGGCAACTCCGGAAGTGCCGGCAATTCCGGCCAAAACAACAGCGGCAGCGCGGGCAACTCGGGCAGCAACAACACCGGAGTCACCTTCGGAAGCTCCGGCTCCGGCAATTTCGCGGCCGGCGGAAATTCCGGCACCGGTAATTCGGGCAGCGGCGGCAACTCGGGCACCGGCAACGCCGGAAGCGCGGGCAACTCCGGCCAGAGCAACAGCGGCGGCGGCGGCAACTCGGGCAGCAACAACACCGGGGCAACCTTCGGAAGCTCGGGCAGCACCAATGCCGCGGCCGGGGGAAGTTCAGGCACCGGCAACAACGGCAGCGCCGGCAACTCCGGCTTCAACAACAATGGCAGCGGCGGGCAGTCCGGCACCGGAAACAACGGTGGCGCAGGGACTTCCGGCTCCAACAACAACGCCTCCGGCGGCAGCTCCGGCTCGGGCAATAACGGAACCGCCGGCAATTCGGGCCGGGACAACAACGGCAGCGGCGGTAACTCGGGCTTCAACAATAATGGCAGCGCGGGCAACTCGGGCACCGGCAACAATGCGGTGACCTTCGGGAGCTCGGGGACCGGCAACATCGCGGCGCAGGGCAGCTCGGGTTCGGGCAACTCGGGCACCGGCGGGGACTCGGGCAAGGACAACGCGGGAAGCGCGGGAAGTTCGGGCTTCAACAACAACGGATCAGCCGGCAGCTCGGGCCGCAGCAACATCGGCGGCGGCAATGCCGGCACCGGCAACATCGGCTTCGGCAGCTCCGGCACGACCAACATCGGGGCCGGCAGTTCGGGCACCAACAACCCGGGTGCCGGTAACGCGGGCACCGGCAACATCGGCGCCGGCAGCTCGGGCACCGACAACCCGGGCGCGGGCAGCTCCGGCAACCAGAACCTGGGCTTCGGCAGTTCCGGGAGCTACAACCCCGGCGCCGGAAACTCTGGGACGCTGAACCCGGGCGCGGGCAGCTCGGGGCTGCTCAACATCTACGCCGGGGACTCCGGCTACCTGGCGTTCGGCCTGGGCAACTCGGGGTTGCTGACGCCGGGTGCGGGCAACTCGGGCCTGTTGACACCGGGTGCGGGAAACTCGGGTGGCCTGCTGGCCGGTTTCGGGAACTCCGGAGCGCTGAGCCTGGGCGCAGGGGTTTCGGGCTTGCTGGACTTCGGTGCGACCAATTCCGGCCTGCTCAACTTCGGCACCTTGTTGTCCGGCGTCAAGAACCTCGGGATCTACACCTCGGGTACCGCGGACATCGGTTATGTGCCCCGCGCCCTCTACGTCGCCAACCTCATCTTCGGTACGCTGACGGGTCTGTGAATAAGCCGCACAACCGGTGCGCAGCCAGCCCAATTCCCTGTACTTTGGCGTAAGTGTCCGCGATGATGACCACGCTCGACGGATTTCCGGTTCCGGTAGCGGTATCGGGTCCGGCAACGGGCGTCGTCGTCACCATTCTGGGCGACGAACAGCGTGCGGTCGCGGCCTACGGCGCCATTTGTGAGCGCCTGCACACCGCATCGCTTCGGACCGTCGTTATCGGCGCTGACCCGCGGCTGACCGCCAAGTCCGTGATCGGCATCCTCGACGTCCTGGCTATCGGCTGGGCGGTGGTGGTCGGTGACCGGGCCGGCGGTGAGCTCGCTTGGGAACTGGCGGCGACCAGGCTGGGGCGGTTCGCCGGTCTGGTGGCCATCGATCGGGGGCATCCACGGGTGGCCGATGTCAACGGCGTGGTCCGTGACGACCACTGCCCACCGGTGGAGATCAGCACCACCGTGCTGGTGAGTTCTCCAGCCGCGCGCAAAGTTGCTCGCGACAGCCAGCGACTGGTCTACGCCGATTACCGCGTCGTGGACCTTCCGGCGAGGCGCAACGCACAAGACTCGACCGCGCAATTGGCCACCGAGATCGTGCTGCGCACCAGCGGCTGGTAGCGCGGCGTCGACCAGCGTGCCGTGACGCCGAGTTCGGCGCAAATGGTCGAGGTGCCCGGTGCAGCGGTCCGCCGGCGGTCCGGTTAGCATGTCCCACAATGCTTTCCGCTGACGTGCTCGCCACCGGCAGCCGAGCGGGCGGTTGTGTGGGTGTCTGCGGTGCCTGCCCCCGGGCTACACGGTAGGCCGGCAAGGATCCGTCGTGCACCACAATGCTCGGATGAAGCTCGCCGCATTTCACCGCGGCGGTGATCGATTGGGGAGCCAGCGTGGTTTCGAACAGCTCGTGGGGCCGGCGGCCGGTGATCGGACTAACGATGTATCGGGAACAGGTGCAGGCCGGAATCTGGGACGTACCCGCGAGCTACCTGCCCGCCGACTACTCCGACGCCATCATCATGGCCGGTGGTAACGCGGTACTGCTGCCGCCGCAGCCGGTGGACCCGGAGAATGCCGACCGAGTGCTCGATGGCCTGCATGCTTTGGTGATCACCGGCGGCTACGACATCGATCCCGCCACATACGGCCAGGACCCGCATCCGGCCACCGACCGGCCGCGAGCCGACCGCGACGCCTGGGAATTCGCGCTGTTGAAGGGTGCACTGGCCCGCGAGCTGCCGGTGTTGGGGATCTGTCGTGGCGTGCAGCTGCTCAACGTAGCGCTCGGCGGCACGCTGCATCAGCACCTTCCCGACGTCATCGGCCACGGCGGGCATTGCGCGGGCAACGCCGTTTTCACGCCGTTGCCGGTCCGCACCGTGCCGGGCACTCGGCTGGCCGGGCTGATCGGCGAGTCCGCCGACGTGCCGTGCTATCACCACCAGGCGGTCGGCGAAGTCGCTGCGGGCCTGGTGGTCAGTGCGACGGACGCCGACGGCGTGGTCGAAGCGCTGGAATTGCCGGGAAACGGATTTGTGCTTGCGGTGCAATGGCATCCGGAGAAGTCTCTGGACGACTTGCGGTTGTTCGCCGGACTGGTGGCGGCGGCCCGCGGGTACGCGGACCGGTAGCTGCCGGGACCGGTTTTCGCCCGCTGTCCGGGCTGCTATCCGGCGGCCGGGGGATGCACCATCACGGTTGGCCGGAACCCGTAGCGTGGGGCTTCGGCAAAGCTGCGCGCGCCCAGGCCGCTCAACGGCATCCCACCCAGCATGCTGGGCGTTGCTCCGGCAATTCCCGGTGCGGTGGCGGCGGCGTTCGGCAACGCCGACGCAGCGGCACCGAGCGACGACGTCGCGGTCCAGGTCGGCGGCACTGACAGCGGGCCGATCGTCGCCGCATTCCCCACTGTCGCCGACACGGCGCCACCGACTCCGCCCGCGGCGGCGCCGAGCTCGCTCGCGGCGGCTTCGGCGACGCCGGTAGCCGCCTCCTCGACCGCCTCGGCGCCTTGCAATCCGACAGCGTCGGCCAGCGTCCCCAAGAAGTTGCCGGGCGTATAGAAACCGGAAGACAGGGCGTTGAAGTAGACGCTGCTGAGCGCGACGCCAAGTGGCGACCCATCGGTTCCCGACAAGAAAGCGAGAATTCCCGCTGGGCTGGATAGGTCGGCTCCGCTGAGGCCGATCCAATCCTGGACGCCGGACCCCAGCAATCCGAACAGATCGGCACCGGTGGTGCTCGCCCCGGCGGGGGCGGCCAGGCCCTGCAGTGCGGTGGGGACGGTGTGCATGACTTGCGACAGCCCACCCTGGCTCGCCGCGCCGGTAGCCGAGCCGGCCTGGACCAGGGCGCCCGCGCCGGCGCTGGTGGTCATGGGTGCATCGGCGAACGGGTCCAATTGTGATGCCGCGGCCGAGGAGGCGGCGTAGCCGTACATGGCTGCGGCATCTTGGGCCCACATCTGGCCGTAGAGCGCCTCGGTGGCAGCGATCGCCGGGGTGTTTTGGCCGAGCAGATTGGTTGCGACTAGGGATGCCAACTGGGCGCGGTTGGCCGCGATCACCGCCGGGGGCACCGTCATGGCGAACGCAGCTTCGTATGCCGCCGCGGCGGCTGTGGCTTGGCCCGAGGCCTGAAGTGCCTGCGAAGCGGTGGTCGCCAGCCACCCGATATAGGGTTCGACGGCCGCGGCCATGGCGAAGGATGCCGGACCCCGCCACGGCCCGCTTGTCATGCCGGCGATAACTATTCCGTATTCCTTTGCAGCCGAGCTTAATTCACTGGACAAGCTGTCCCAGGC
>NZ_MWQA01000001.1:5368185-5414552 GCF_002086915.1 Mycobacterium persicum
CGGGGTTACCGCGGCCAGCATCGGGCCGCCGCCCGGACCGGTGTACATGCGTGCCGAGTTGACTTCCGGTGGCAGCGCTGCGTAATCCATTGCGACACCTCCTCATGCGGCGGCGGCCGCGGTAACCCCGAGTGATTGCGTTGCTGCGGGCGGTGTTTCGGGTATCATGTGGGCGAATGGCATGGGTTGCTTCCTTCGAATGTGGTTCCGGTTCTTAGGGTGCCGGCGTCTGTGCGGACGGCTGGAGCGCACGGCTGTACGCACGACGATGACAGGTCGACGCGCGTGAAACATGACGCACTGAAAGATTTTTCAGCTCAGCAGGCAGTTGAGGCCAATTCATCCCGCGGCGGGGCGACGTGTCCGTTCAGCGGGTTTCTGCCTGAAAGTCCCTGGTGTGCAACGGTTGCCAGGCCAACCTGTCGTCAAACCGGCGACAGCGCGGTGGTGATCGCGGCTTGAGGCAGACCCAAGCCGTTTGGTCGACACCGCTCAGCCGGGGCGTCGGGACCAACCGGCGCGGTGGCTTACCCGTCGGCCCGCTCAAGCATCGGCATGGGCGCGGCGGGCGCCGGCGAAACGGAGCACCGGCCATGGCTTCACCTCAAGTGTCGGAAGCATGCTCTTAGAAAATACATAACTACAGTCGCCGTCCAGATGCAATCGGTTCGCAGGACAAATTTGCCAATGGTTGTCGCCAGGCGGTCAGACCCCGAAGGCGATCAGCGGGATGGCCGTCTCCGCGTCTGTCGCCGCACCGTGAAAACCGATGAGCCGAGCCGTTTCCGGAGGCTCGTGGGCGGTTGCCAGCACGGCCGTTTCGCCGCGGCAGATGACCACGATGTCGCCGATCCGCGGCAGGTGCCGCGGGGTCACCGGGCCGAACAGTCCCGTCGCCACCGCCTCCTGGCGGCTGTGCACGTCCGCCAGGCCGGCTAGTAATTCTCTCCAGGTGGCCAGCACATCGGCGGTGGCGCCGGGTTGGGTGTGCAGGTAGCGCACCCGCGGTTCGCCGGCCACCACCCGGATTCCCGCCGTCAGCCGCGGGTCGGCATCGAGGTCGAGCCGCGCACCCGCGGGCACGTTGAGCCCGCCATGGTCGGCGGTCACCAGCAGCGCCGCATCCGTGGGCAGCGCCTCGACCAGGCGGGTCAGCAGCTTGTCGACGTTGCTCGCCGCGGCGTGCCATTGCGTCGAACCGATGCCGAATAGGTGCGCCGCGGTATCGAGTTCGGCGGTGTAGCCGTAGACCAGCCCGGGCGCCGCGGCCAACTCACCGACAACCTGCTCGACGTAGTCGTGGTCCTGATGCGCGGCGCGAAGTTGCGCCCCCCGATACGCCGCGGCGGTCAGCCCGCTGCCGACAAACCACTGCGGCAACACGGCGCGCACCTCGACGCCGGCCCCGGTGAGTCGCTCGAACCAGGTCGGCAGCGGTTGCCATTGGGTGTGCGGCGGATCGTCGCGCCACCGGATGTGATTGAGCACCGTGCCGGTGCCCGGGATGTTGAGCGTGAAGCCCAGGATGCCATGTTCGCCGGGCTGGGCTCCGGTGGTCAAAGAGACCAGGTTGGTGGGTGTGGTGGACGGGAACGCGCAGTCGAGCCGGTGGAGCCGCCCGGCGGAACCGGCCAGGACGGCGGCCAGAAGTGGTGCGTCGCCGGCCAATTCGGGCAGCAGGTGCCAGCCCAACCCGTCGACGAGGATCACCAGGACGCGATCGACACGGCCGGCGCGGTCCACCAACCCCAGCTCGTCGATCGCCCCGGGGATCCCGAGCAGCGTGCCCGCGGCGGGCAGCACGTCGCAGATCGAACCGGTCGCCACGCTACACCGGCGCCAGGCGCCGGCTGGTCACCCGCAGTTGTCGGTCGGTGCTGTCGGCCAGCGCGCGCACCTGGTGCGGCCGCAGTCGCCCGCACAGCCGACCCCAGTGCACGGCGACGTCGTCACCGGCGGCGACGTCGGGCACCGCGCTGTACCCGTCCGCCCAGACGTCCAGCACCCGTGGCGAGGGTTCGGACAAACCCAGCGTCGCGCCGTCCCAAACCAGCTTTCGGCAGTGGATTTCGACGGCATCGCCGGTGTGGGAAAGGACTGTGCCCCAGGTGATCCGGCAGTTGTCCAAGACACTCACCGGGTGCTCGTCCATGCCCCGGCCCAGAAACCGGGTCCACGGATAGACGCCGAACACATGAAAGCAGTGATTGGCGGCGGCCTCGTCGGCCAGCTGCGGTGTGAGGTGCGACCAGTAGCGTCCCGCCTGCGGCCCGATGATGGCCAGCAGTTCCGCGAAGAACCGGGCGGGATCGAGTTCCGCGCCGACGCCGCCGCCGAGCCAATACGATTCAACCAGCCGGTAGTCCAGCGGGTCGGTGATGCCGGTCAGACGTGACAGCACCCGCAGGTACGGCCAAGCCCCGGAGAACTTCGTCGCCGCAACGCGCACGTCGTCGGCCGAGCCGTCTCGCAGGGTGGCTCCCAGAGGGGGACCGCAATAGCCCAGTGCGTTGGGGGCATAGGCGTACCGGGCGAACATCTCGGTGCCCGACTCGAGATCGCGGCTGATCGCGTCGGCCACCGTCACCCCCGCCCCGACGACCCCACCAGCTTGACGGCGTCACGGTGCATGCGACCGAAGTTGTAGTAGGCCGCACATGCTCCCTCCGGGGACACCATGCAGGTGCCGATCGGTGTCTCCGGGGTGCACGCGGTGCCGAAAACCTTGCATTCCCAAGGTTTGAGCACACCCTTGAGCACCTCACCGCACTGGCACGCCTTCGGGTCGGCCACCCGCACCCCGGGCATCGCGAACCGCAGCTCGGCGTCGAAGTCGGCGAAATCGTCGTGCAGCCGCAGCGCGCTTTGGGAGATGAAACCCAGCCCGCGCCATTCGAAGTGCGGACGCAATGCGAACACCTTGCCCATCAGCGCCAGTGCGGCCGGGTTGCCCTGCTCAGGCACCACCCGCTTGTACTGGTTTTCCACCTCACAACGGCCCTCACGGATCTGGCGCAGCAGCATCGCGACCGACGCCAGGATGTCCAACGGCTCAAACCCGGAGACCACCAACGGCTTTCCGTACACCTGCGGCACAAACCGGTATGGTCGGTTGCCGACGACGGTCGAAACATGGCCGGGGCCAATGAAACCCGACAGTCGCAGGTCCGGTGATTCCAGGATGGCCTTGATCGGCGGCACGATTGTCACATGGTTGCAGAACACAGTGAAGTTGGGCAACCCGAGGTCGCGGGCCCGCACCAGGGTGACCGCCGTCGACGGCGCCGTGGTCTCGAAGCCGATCGCGAAGAACACCACCTGCTTGTCCGGGTTGTCGACCGCGATCTTGAGCGCGTCCAACGGCGAATAGACGAAACGCACGTCGGCGCCACGAGCCTTGGCGTCCAGCAAGCTGCCGGCCGAGCCGGGCACTCGCATCATGTCGCCGAAGCAGGTGAAGACGACGTCGGGCTGGCCGGCCAGCCACATGGCGTCGTCGATACGGCCCATCGGGATCACGCACACCGGGCAGCCGGGGCCGTGCACCAGTTCGACGTTGTCGGGCAGCAGATGTTCGATCCCGTGCCGGTAGATGGTGTGGGTGTGCCCGCCGCACACCTCCATGAACTTGAAGTGTTCGGGGCCGGAGCCGGCCAGATGCTCGATCACCGTCAGCAGTTTGCGCGCCGCGGCCGGGTCGCGGAATTCGTCAACGAATTTCATGGTGTGGCACCCCTGTTCAGATGATCGCCGACGAATCGAAGGCTTCCATTTCGGTGGTGTAGGCGTCGCCCAGCTTCTGGATCGCGTCCAGGGTGAGCAGCGCCTCGGTCTCGTCGATCTTGGCCATCGCGAAACCGACGTGGATGAGCACCCAGTCGTCGGGTTCGGGCAGGTCGTCGTCGAGTAGTCGCACGCTGATCGTCCGCTGCACTCCGCTGACGTCGACTTTCGCCAGATAGTTTGCCGGGTCGGTGATCTCGACGATCCGCCCCGGAATGCCCAAGCACATATCGGCTCCTTCAGGTCAGCAGATTCGCGGCAACGGATCGCCGACCAGCATGTCGACAATCCGGGTACCGCCGAATCCGGTACGCAGTACTACGGTTTCGGCCGGTTCGGCGACGATTTCGCCTACTTCGGCCGCATCGGCGCCCAGCGGATGCGAGCGCACCGCGGCCAGCGCGGCTTCGGCTTCCGCCGGTGCGACGACGGCGACGAACTTGCCTTCGTTGGCGACGTAGAGCGGGTCAATGCCGAGCAGCTCGCACGCGCCGTTGACCATCGGCGCCACCGGAATCCGTTGTTCTTCCAGCAGCACCCCCAGCCCGCAGCCCTGGGCCAGTTCATTGCAGACGGTGCCCACTCCGCCGCGGGTGGCATCGCGCAGCCAGCGGGTCGACGGCGCGGCCGCCAGCAGCAATTCCACCAACGGGCTGAGCGAGGCGGTGTCGGAACGGATGTCGGCCTCGATCGCCAGATCGCCGCGGGCCAGCATGACGGCCATGCCGTGATCGCCCATCGACCCCGACAGCAACACCTTGTCGCCGGCGCGCACCGCGTCCGCGGACAGCCGCCGCCCGGCGGGAATGATCCCGGCTCCGGTGGTGGTGACGAACAGGCCGTCGGCGGCGCCCCTGGGCACCACCTTGGTGTCGCCGGTGACGATCTGCACCCCGGCCTTTGCGGCGGCGGCCGCCATGTCGGCGACGATTTCTTTGAGCTCGGCAATAGGGAAGCCCTCTTCGAGCACGAAGGCCACCGAGATCCAGGACGGCACGGCACCGGCCATCGCCAGGTCGTTGCAGGTTCCGTGCACGGCCAGCGCGCCGACCGAGCCACCGGGAAAACGCCTGGGCGCCACCACGAATGAATCGGTGGACATGGCAACCCGTTCGCCGCTGGGCAGCGGGAGCACCGCGGCGTCGCCCAGCGACTCCAGTGCCGGGTTGCGGAACGCCTCCACGAACACCGCATCGACCAGCGCCGCCGAGGCCTTGCCTCCGGCTCCGTGGGCCAGGGTGATGTGCTCGTCGAGCAGCCGGGGCCGTCGCCGGCGGAACGACTCGATGCGCTCGATGACCTCGCCCTCGGCGAAACGCGGCCCCGACGAACGGTATTCGCTTGCTGACGTGCTCATGCGGCCCCTCGATCCCGGCCGCCCCGTTCGTGGACCGCCACCCACAGTTGATAGCCCAGCAGCGCCTGCGATTCCTGGATCCGGTGCACGCTTTGGGACCGAACGATGAAGCAGGTATCCACATTGGGGTTGTCGGCGAAGGCGCCGCCGTCATATCCGGCGAAGCCGATGGTGTATAGGCCCCGTTGGCGCGCCTCGGCGAGCGCGGCCAGCAGGTTGGGCGAATTGCCGCTGGTCGACATGGCGATCGCGATGTCGCCGGCCTTCGCGCGGGCGATCAGCTGGCGGGCGAACACCAGGTCGAATCCGACGTCGTTGCCCAGGGCGGTCAGGATCGCCTGGTCGGCGGTCAACGACCAGGCCGGTAGCGGGGTGCCGATTGGCGGCCGGGCGAACAGCCGCGCCAGGGTGGTGGAATCGGTGCAGCTGCCGCCGTTTCCGAAGGTGAACAGTCGCCCGCCCGCCGCGAATCGGCGCGCCATTTCGGTGGCGGCCGCCGTCAGCAGGTCGGCGTTGGCGTCCAGGGTGGCGCGGCGCAGGGCCAGGCTTTCGGCGGCCTTCGCCCGCGCCGACGCGGCCAGGTCGGCCAGCAGCGATTCGGGGTTTTCCTCCTGTGCGTCGATGAACGGATACAGGAAGTTGGTCGGCTCGTCGCTCATCAGATGTGCTCCTCGAGCCGGCTGAGGGCCGTGCCGGCGTGCACCAGCACCAGATCGCCGGCCGCGACCGGGCCGACCAGCGTGGTCACCACATGCTCAACGCCGCGGGCGGTGCGCACGGCGGCCAGCCCCTCAGCCGAAGCGGTCACCACCTCGCCCAGGCGTCCCTCGTCGCTACAGGTGACGCAAACCTCTTCTGCGCATTCAGGTTTGAGTAGCCCTGGATGCTCGAAACATACATGGGTCAGTTCCCACAACACGTGGTAGAAGAGCACGAAGCCACCGGTTGCGGGCACCCGCGGGTCGGGGTCGTCAAGCCACAACACGTGATCGGCCGCACCGGCTTTCGGGCGCTCACCGCTACCGATCCACAGCGTGGTGGCACCCCAGGCCGGACTGCGTCGCATGATCGAGAGTACGTCGGGCTGGTCGGCGCCGGCGACCCCGACGACGATGTCGCCGGGCCGCACCGATACCCGCACCAGATCCACCAGGTCGGGTCCGGTCAGGGCCACCGCGGGCAGGGCGCGTTTGCCCATGATCACCGGATGGACGAACTCGACCGCGATGTGCAGGGCATGCGGTTCCCACGACGGCGCGATCGACCACAGGGTGGCTCCCGCGGCGAACCGCTTGGCCAGCGTGAACGCGGCGGCTGCCAGGTCGGCGGCCAACTCGGCAGTGAGTCCACGATCGATGCCGGTGGGAATGGTCATTGCTCGGCCGCCTCCGCTCCTATCAGCATCGAAATCACGGCCTGACCGAGCGCCAACCCACCGTCGTTCGGCGGCACTGTGTGGTGGGTCAGCACCTCGAAACCCTTGCGCTGCAACCGTTCCCGGCACGCACGCAGCAGCAGGACGTTCTGGAACACCCCACCGGTCAGGCCGACCAGGCGAACGCCGCCGGCCACTTGGGCGACCACCGTGGCGACGGCGTCGGCGACCGCCTGGTGGAAACATGCGGCCAGCAGCGCCGGTTGGGTGCCGGCACGCAGGGCCGACACCAGGGTTTGCACCATGGTGGCCGGATCGATGACCCCGTCGGCCCGTACCGTCAAGGGCAGCGAGGGCCCGGGCCGGTCACCGGCCGTCTCGGCCAGCGCTTCCAGTTCGATGGCGGCCTGGCCTTCGTAGTCGATCCGGTGACGCACCCCGAGTATCGACGCGACGGCGTCGAACAACCGGCCCATGCTCGAACACGGCACACAGCCGGTGCCGCTCTCCAATTGCGAACGGATGAGCCGCAATTCGTCGGGTGTCGCGGCGGCGACCGGCGCCAGATCCGGGGTCCAGTCGAGGTCGGCCAGCCACAGCTGCGACAGCGCCATCCGCCAGGGATTGCGCACCGCGGCGTCGCCTCCGGGCAGCGGCGCCGGCAACAGGTGCCCGGCCCGGACGAAGCGGTGGCTGTCGCGGCCGAGGACCAGGATCTCCCCGCCCCAGATGGTGGCATCGCAGCCGTAACCGGTGCCGTCGAAGGAGACTCCGACGACGGGTTCGCCGAGGCGCCGGTGGTCGGCCAGCAGCGACACCACGTGCGCATGGTGGTGCTGGATCAGATCGAGCGGCCGATCGCCGGCGTGCCGCTCCGCCCAACCCCGGGTGTGATACCCAGGATGCAGATCGGCGGCCAAACGCCTTGGCGCACCACGTATTTCGCTGAGCTGGCGCACCGCGCGCTCGAACGCGCACAGCGTCTCCCAGGTGCCCATGTCGCCGATGTGAGCGGACAGGTACGCGCGCCGGCCATCGGTGAGGCAGAACGTGTTCTTCAGTTCCCCGCCCACCGCCAGGACGGCCGGGCCGTCGCAGCGGAGCTCGACCGGCAGCGGCGCGTAGCCGCGGGAGCGGCGGATCGGCAGCTCGCGCCCGGACCCTCCCTCGCTGACCACCCGCACCACCGAGTCGTCACAGGGCACCTGGATGGGACGGTCATGGTCGAGCACCGCATCGCAGAGCGGCGAAAGTCGCTGTGCCGCATCGGTGTCGGTGAAACAGATGGGCTCGTCGGAGCGGTTGGCGCTGGTCAGCACCAGCGCGGTGGGCACCGGGCCGCCGCCACCGGGCACCGGCGCCAGCAGCAGGTGATGGATGGGGGAGTAGGGCAACATCAGCCCCAGCAGCGGACTGCCGGGCGCAACGGAATCGGCGACCGCGGCGGTGTCACGCCGGCGCAGCAACACGATGGGCCGGGCCGGGCCGGACAACACCGCCGCCTCGGTGTCGTCGACGTAGGCGTAGCGGCGGGCCACCTCCAGATCGCGCACCAGCATGGCAAACGGCTTGGCGCCCCGCGCCTTTCGTGACCGCAGCGAGCGCACCACCGCGTCGTCGTCGACCGCGCAGGCCAGGTGGTAGCCGCCGATCCCCTTGATGGCGACCACCGCTCCAGCTGCCAGCGCCTCTTGGGTGGCCGCCAGCGCCGCGTCGGAGCCGGTGACCCGCCCGGCCGCTGACCGGAACCACAGCGACGGCCCGCAGTCCGGGCAGGCGATCGGCTGTGCGTGGAACCGGCGATCGGAGGGGTCGTGATATTCGGCGGCGCAGCGCTCGCACATGGCGAACCCCGCCATGGTGGTACCCGGGCGGTCATAGGGCAGCGTGCGGATGACGGTGAACCGTGGCCCGCAGTTGGTGCAGGTGATGAACGGGTGCCGGTAGCGGCGGTCGTGCGGGTCGAACAATTCGGCGATGCAGTCGTCGCACACCGCGACATCGGGCGGAATCGGTGTCGTGGCACCGCCGACCGTCCGGCTGGCCACGATCCGAAATCCGGATGCGCTTGTCTCGGTTGCGATCTCGGTCACCGAGACCGAGCTGATCCGAGCCAGCGGCGGCGCCTGCGCACCCAACCGGCGGGCGAACTCGTCGAGCTGGGCGCGCCCACCCTGCACCTCCACGAAGACCGCGCCGGAATCGTTGCCGACGAACCCGGCCAGGCCGAGCTCGGTGGCCAGCACGTGGACGAACGGACGAAAACCGACCCCTTGGACCACACCGGTGACGGTGATGCGCCGCCGAAGGTCGTCGGAGCGCTGCAACAAGGGCGTGTCGGTCATGTCAATCGCCATCGGGATCGCGGCCCCGCCCCATCAGCTCCAGGCCGGCCATCGCCTGCTCGGCTCCGGCCCGGTCGGTCTTCTCGACCACGAAGCCCATGTGAATGATCACCCAGTCACCGGGTGCGAACGTCTCCTCCGGAAGCATGCCCACGTTGACTTTGCGCTGCTCGCCGGCGACATCGATCAGTGCCAGCTGCCCTTCATACCCGTCGAGCATCCTGATCACCTGACCGGGTATGCCCAGACACATGATCAGCACTCCTCTCGGATCGCTTCCGGGGCCGAGGTCGTTCGCAACGCCGCGACAATCTCCTCGACCGCGCGGGCGGCGCGGGGGACGGCCTTGGCGACGGGTTCGCTGAGCCCCATGCCTTCTTCGACGCTACCCGCCTCGCACCCGACGACGACGGTGTAGGGCGGCGTGCCCCCCAGCGCCCGCAGGTTGGCGAAGACGGTGGCCGGGTCCATGTTGTGCGCGTCCAGGCTCGTCGGGTCGGACCACCAGTCATGATCGGCCTGGAAGACGTGCAGGGCGCCCGGATTGCCGCGGCTGGGCACCGCGTCGACCAGCACCAGGGTGTCCCAGCCCTCGAGCAGGTCGTAGGCCAGATGCATGCCGCGGATGCCGTAGTCGACAACACGCACCTGCGAACCGTGCTGCGGAATCTCGGCGTGGCGCAGCACCTCGGAGCCGAAACCGTCGTCCCCCAGGAAGATGTTGCCGATTCCGGCGACCAGGATGCGCGCTGTCATGGGTTGACCGGGCCGGCTACATCCGCCGCAGCTTCAAGTAGCGGCGGGCATCTGGTAGTGATGTCACACCCAACGCCACCGCGACGGCCACCACCAGCGCGATGAGGGCAATGAACACCCAACCTAAGACGTCCATGGCGAACTCCTTTCACATGTTGTGAGTGTGCAGCGGTTCCACCTCGTCGGGGGAGAAGTACAGGTAGCGGCCGTACCACTCGTGCAGTTCGGCCGCCGGATCGTCGTCGACGACCACGGCGACGTGCGTGTTGCCGTCGACGTCCTGGTGCACCGACGCGACGCGGGCGGCCTTGCCGGCGACGAAGATGTCCTGCGCGTCGGCGTTGCGCCTCGGCCGTAACCGGACCCGGCTGCCCCGGGCGATCCGGACTCCGTTGACCAGCACCGCGTCGATCTCGGGACGCACCGCGTCGTCGGCCAGCGGATCCCACCAGTCGAGCCCCACGGGCACCTCCGGGACCAGCCCGGCAACCCCGTGCGGATCCCGCAGCACGCCGTGCAACCGGGCCATGTCCTGCGCCGACATGGCCTCGCACCGGTCGATGATCCGGGCGGCCCGCGGATCGGTGGCCCGCGCCTGAGCCTTTTCTTCGTCGGTCATGGTCATCACGCGCAGCGTCAGGATCTCGTCGATCTCGGTGCAGTCATACAGCTCGGTGCTGCTCTGTTCGGCGACTTCGGGGTGGTCGTAGAGGATGATCGGCGAAATCAGCAACAGGTCGTGGCTGCCCGGTGGCCCGGCCAGCACCGGGAAGCATCGGTGCTGGGTGCACCGCGACACCGCCCCGGATGCGGCCGGCGGTGGTTCGAGCAACGAAACAAACTGGCCGCCAACGACTTCGACGATAATATGAGTACCGATCAGCGACCGCGCCATCGCATCGTTCTTGTCGCAAGGGCTGGGACCGACGTTGGCGATATGTACCGAGACCCGGCGTAGCTCACCGTCGGGTTCGCTGCAGACGCTGAGCTCGCCACGCACCGCCCGGCGGTGGCGAACCAGACGGCCGCCGTCGACGGATTCGACGTCGGTCGCCTGCTGCGCCAGCACCGGCAGCGTCCACGGCTGGTCCTCGAATGCCAGCGGGCCGAAAGACCTTTCACATTCGACGGCTTCGTCCCAGGACAGCCACGATCCCGACGCCGTGGTCAGTTCGGCCACGGGTTCGAAGCCGCCGCCGGCACCTGCCCGCTCGGCGCGGCGGTGCTGCAGCTGCAGGAATCTCACCACCAGGGTGATCGCCCGGGCGCTGTCGACCAGGAACTGCGCCGCCATCGTGTCGTCTTCGCCCAGCCCGGCGCCGGCCGCCCCGGGTGGTCCCAGAACGCCGAACTGCCAACGGGATTGGTTTTTGCTCGACGTCCCGCGGTACGGGTAGAGCAGGTAGCCTTCGTAGAGCACTGCGTCGGCGACGGCGCGGGCGCGGTCCCAGCTGGAGGTCACGGGCTCGCCTCCCGTTGCGATGCCTCGGCCAATAGCGCGGTGAGAGCGTGGTCGAGGTCGAGCAGGCCGCGCTCCGACTTGTAGTGGGCCAGCGCGCTGATGGTGTCATGGCTGAGCCGCAGCCACCCGGTGTTCGGGTAGTGCTGGGCCATCAGCTCGCGCCAGACCGCGACCGGCATGTCGTAGCGGTCCTCGCAGTCCCAGGACACGTGCTGCACCGAGAAGCCGCGCTCAGATTTGACGAAAACCGTTCCACTGAACAGGAATTGGAGGGGGATGGCGCCGCCGCGCAGCGCGTGCAGGTACTTGGCCGCGGCCACCTCGAAGTCGTAGGTGCAATCCAAGGGCAGCGCCGCGGTGGTGTGGCCGGTGAAACCCGGAACCATGGCGGTGCAATGCTGCCACAGGAAGGTGCGTTGGGTGTGTGCCCAGCGTTCCCGGGGTCCGAACAAGTCGAGCAGTCCGGCGGCTTCGTCGTCGCAGTAGGAACGCCGCAGCGGTTCGATGCGGACCTGGCAGCGCAGCGCGATGGCGTGCACCGGGTCGTCGTAGCCGGCGGCGACGTCGATGCGGGCGGTGAGCACCGGGCTGACGGTGTACGGCTCCGGCGCCACGTCGAGTACGGCGAACATCAGGTCCATCGGCTGGGTCACCGCGGCGTCTCCCGTGCTTGCGCGGCGACCCGCTCGAAGAAGCCGTCGATGAATTCCCGCGCCTGCTGGCCGCCGTCGAAGCCGCGCCACAGCAACCGCAACCGGCCGACGAATTCATAGCAGGCGTCGATCGGCACCAGAAAGCTTTGCGGGGGGCCGGATTCGGGGACCCGCACCAAGAGCGCCTCCACATCGTCGGTCACTAGGCTGAGCCGGGGGTCGGCCCCGCCGAGGGCGTTCCAGGCGTCGAGGTCCAATTCCGATTCGGTGGCGCCGGCCGGACCCGGGTAGAAGGCGACGGTGCGGCCGAGGGCGGAGTTGGTGAAGAAGAAGGCCACCCCGACCGGAATCTGCAGGGCCTCCCAGGTGCGCCGGCCCAGCGCGAAATCGGGGAACGCCAGATACCGGTCGGGCACGGCGCGGTAGCGCAGCTCGGCTTCGGAGTCGGTGAACAGCAGATAGCAGCCGCGGCAGACGCACATCAGTTGTCGCCCAGCCACATTCACCACATGCTGATGCTCGTCGGGTATCGGCTCCGAACACATCTCGCATCGTTCGTCGGCCGGCTCGGGGGCCCGCTGATTGGTCCTGATCCGGGCCAGGACGTCATAGGGACTCGTCATGCCGGAGCTCCCATGGCTTCGGTCACCGCGCAGGGTAGTGCCACCGAGAGCACGCCGTCGCGGGGCAGCAGCGGCACCGGGTCGAGGTGGGCCCCGTTCGCACCGGCACCCGCGCGCACCACGTCGAATCCGGTGTCGCAGCGTGGGCAGCGCAGCAGTGCGTCGCACAGTTCCGCGCCGGCCAGCGTGTCGTCACACACCGGACAGTGGTCGCGATAGGCGAAGGTTTGGTCGCCGACCCGGCACGCCAGCAACGTGGTTCCGTCGACCAGGAAACCGCCGGCCTCGCCGGGCGCCAGGTCGTCCAGCTCCGGCACCGGGTGCCAGGAGGTGGCGTCATGGCCGTTGGAATGCACTCGCGCCAAGAGGGTTTCGGCCGCAATGACGGTGCCGGGCTTGGTGCTGGCGACCACCTCGATCGAGCAGATCTCCGGGGCGGCCGTCCGGATAGCGTCCTGCACTGCCAACTCGAGCGTCACCGCAGACGACGGGCAACTCTTGCAGCTCCCGGTGAACGCCAACCGGACGACGGTATCGGTGACCTCGAGCAGGTCGACGTCGCCACCGTGGGAACCCAGGTAGGGTCGCACCCGCTCCAGCGCGTCGGTCACCCGCCGGTGCACGTCATGCGGGTGCAGGCCGTGTACCAGGAGCAGGCTGGCCACCAGGTCGTCGGTGGCCAGCCGCTCGGCCGAACCGGGGTCGTCCAGCACGTGCATGATCCGCTCCAGCCCGGCTCCGTAAAGCCCGACCACCTCGCGGACCAGCTGTTGGGCGCGTTCGTGCGCGGCCGTCCCGCCCGCCGCGCACGAATCCAGCAAGGTCTGGATTCGATCGCCCGCGGTGCGCCAATGTGTGTCGTTGTCGGGGGTATCCGGGCGATCGGCCATGCGTCACTCCTTTTGATGGTGATGACCCGGCCCCCGCAAGCCGGAGGTGCCCCCAGCGCCCGGCTTCGCCGCGCTATCGATCATCGCGCCTCGATGGGTGACTGCGTCGGCGTGTGCAGTTTCTCCAGCGTCTTGCCCTTGCCCAGGTACATGTGCACGCCGCAGGGCAGGCACGGATCGAAACTGCGCACCGTGCGCATCACGTCGATGCCCTTGAAGTTCTCCCGGCTGTTCTCCTCGAAGATCGGCTGACCCTGCACCGCGTCTTCGTAGGGGCCCGGTGTGCCGTAGCTGTCGCGCGGGTTGGCGTTCCACGGGGTGGGCGGATACGGGTGATAGTTGGCGATCTTGCCGTCGCGGATCACCATGTGGTGGCTGAGCACGCCGCGCACCGCTTCGGTGAAGCCGCAGCCGATGGCCTCGTCGGGCACCTCGAAGCGCTCCCAGGTCTTGGTGCGTCCGGCGCGGATTTCCGCCAACGCCTTCTCGGCGAAGTGCAACGCGCACGCGGCGGCGTAGGCCTGGAAGTAGGTGCGCGCCCGGTCACGTTCGATGGTGTTGCTGCCGTGCCTGGGCACCTTCCACTCGAATTCGACCGGACCCTTCAGGGCGGTCTTGGGCAGGTTGATCTTGACGCTGTTGCCGGTCGCCTTGACGTAGCCGATGTCGACCAGGCCGGCCAGCGCCGTGGCCCACAGCCGGGCCAGCGGGCCGCCGCCGGTGTCCAGAGCCAGATGGTCCTTGCCGTCGAACCAGCGCGGCGACATCACCCAGCTGTACTTGCCGCCGTCCATATCCCGCTTCTGCGGATGGGGGTTGGTGTGCTGGTTCCACGGGTGGCGTCGGTCCACAGCGTTGCCCAGCGGGTCGGTCCTGACGAACATCTCCTGGTCGGTCCAGTCGTCGTAATACGAACTGCCCAACAGGATTCGGATGCCCAGGTTGATGTCCACCAGCGAGTGGGTGACCAGTTTGCCGTCGACCACCACGCCCGGGGTGACGAACATGGCGTTACCCCAACGCTCCATGTCCTTGTACGCGAAGTTGCACACCTCGGGATCCTGGAACGAGCCCCAGCAGCCCAGCAGCGTGCGGCGCAGGCCGACCTTCTCGTAGCCGGGCAGGGCGTCGTAGAAGAAGTCGAACAGGTCGTCGTGCATCGGTACGACCTTCTTCATGAACTCGACGTAGCGCATCAGCCGGGTCATGTAGTCGGTCATCAGCTGGACCGTGGCGGTGGTTCCGATGCCACCCGGGTACAGCGTCGACGGGTGTACGTGGCGACCCTCCATGAGGCAGAACATTTCGCGGGTCCAGCGGCTGACTTGCAGGGCCTCCCGGTAGAACTCGCCGCTGAACGGGTTGAGCGAGCGCATGATCTCGGCGATGGTCTGGTAGCCGTGCGCGTCAGCGTGCGGCGCCGCGGTTTTCTCCGCCTTGGCCAGCACCCCTGGATTGGTTTCGGCGACCATCTTCTCGCAGAAGTCCACGCCGACCAGGTTCTCCTGGAAGATGTTGTGGTCGAACATGTATTCGGCGGCCTCGCCGAGGTTGATCAGCCATTCACCGAGGTGCGGCGGCTTGACCCCGTAGGCCATGTTCTGGGTGTAGCAGGAGCAGGTGGCGTGGTTGTCGCCGCAGATGCCGCAGATGCGGCTGGTGATGAAGTGGGCGTCGCGGGGATCTTTGCCCTTCATAAATATCGAGTAGCCGCGGAAGATCGACGAGGTGCTGTGGCACTCGACGACTTCTTTGTTCTCGAAGTCGATCTTGGTGTAGATGCCGAGGCTGCCCACGATCCGGGTGATCGGATCCCAGGACATTTCGACGAGCTGGCCGGGTTCGCGCTTGGCGGTGGTCGGCTCGGGGACGATAGTGGTCATCGAAATCTCTCCGTCCGAGATGCTGAGTTGAGTTGCGGCGCCGCGCCTACCAGGTTCTCCGGGCTCCAGTGGTGAGTTGGGTGCCCTTGTGGCGCCAGCGTGGTTCCTTGTCGACGGTGCGCGCCGTGATACCCCTCAGGTTGCGAATCACGGTTCCGTACAGACCCGACGCGGTGGTGGACACCTTGCCGCCCGGCGGCTCGTCCATGAACGGCATAAACTTGTCCGGGAAGCCCGGCATCGTGCAGCCGATGCAGATGCCGCCGACGTTCGGGCACCCACCGACACCGTTGATCCAGCCGCGCTTGGGCACGTTGCATTTCACAACGGGACCCCAACACCCAAGCTTCACAATGCATTTCGGCGAACCGTATTCGGTGGCGAAGTCACCCTGCTCGTAGTAGCCGGCTCGGTCGCAGCCCTCGTGCACGGTTTGGCCGAACAACCACTTGGGCCGCAGCGCGTCGTCGAGCGGAATCATCGGCGCCTGGCCGGTGGCCATGTAGAGCAGGTAGGTCAGCGTCTCGGAGAGGTTGTCGGGATGGATCGGACAGCCGGGCACGCACACGATCGGGATACCGGCCTTGCTCTTCCAGTCCCAGCCGAGGTAGTCGGGAACACCCATCGCGCCGGTGGGGTTGCCGGCCATCGCGTGGATGCCGCCATAGGTGGCGCAGGTCCCGACGGCGACGACCGCGGTGGCCTTGGGTGCCAGCCGGTCGAGCCACTCGCTGGTGGTCATCGGCTGGCCGGTGGCCGGATCATTGCCGAACCCGCACCAATAGCCCTCGTCCTTGATCTTTTCGTTGGGTATCGACCCTTCGACAACGAGCACAAAGGGCTCCAACTCGCCGCGATCGGCTTTGAAGAACCAGGCGAGGAAGTCGTCGGCCCCGCCGGTCGGTCCGCATTCGAAATCGATCAGCGGCCAGTGGACGGCGACCTTGGGGAGGCCGGGAAGCGCTCCCAGGGCGATTTCCTCGACGCTGGGCTGGGTGGCGGCAGTCAACGCCACCGAATCGCCGTCACAGCTGAGACCTGCGTTGATCCACAGAACGTGAATCAACGTTTCTTCTGCGTTGACTGCTGCTTCTGTAGGCATAGTGCAGCTTTCCGGGGTGAGCTGAAGCCCCTGACGCTGCCGGAGTCGACCGTCGGCCCACTTGCGCAGCGCTATTTCTGGGTCTACTCCGTGTCGTTGTGCCTTGTCAATGGTTCGCAGGTGGCAACCGATTCGGCATTTGGTCGACGGCTGTTGCATAGCCTGTCTTTGTTCTTTACCGTCAGTGCCAGAACGGAATTCGCAATTCGGCTAGGCGCTTGATCGTTGCGAATAGTTTGCAGTTGACGATTCGTCAACGCGTTAGGCCATCCTCTCCAGGGGGCGCGCCGCGGGCGAACCGGCGTAGCCAACCGAACCAGGCGGCCATCCCCGCACCCGTGCGCGCACTGACCGGCAAGATCGCCGCGGTGGTATTCACTTGGCGAACATGGGCGATATAGGCCTCCACATCGGCGTCCAGGTAGGGCACCAGGTCAATCTTGTTGAGCAGCACCACATCCACCGAGCGAAACATCACCGGATACTTCAGCGGTTTGTCCTCGCCTTCGGTGACGGAGTAGACCATGGCCTTCGCGTGCTCGCCGACGTCGAATTCGGCAGGGCAGACCAGGTTGCCGACGTTTTCGATGATCACCAGGTCCAGGCCGGGCAGGTCCAGACCCGGCAGGGCGCGGTTGACCATGGGTGCGTCCAGATGGCATTCGCCGCCAAAACCGTTGCTGGTGTTGAGCAGTGACACCTGGGCGCCGCGGCCGCTGAGTTTGGCGGCATCCAGGTCGGTGGCGATGTCGCCCTCGATGATCCCGATTGCGAACTCGCCGGCGAGCTCGTCGAGCGTGGCCTGCAGCACGGTGGTCTTTCCCGACCCGGGGGAGCTCATGAGGTTGAGCGCGCGGATGCCGTTGCTGTCGAATGCCACCCGGTTGATAGTGGCGCGCGCGTCGTTCTCGGCGAAGATGTCTTCGAGGACGTCGATGCGTGCAGCGCCGGTCTGGTATCCGGTGTGGTCCCCGTGGTCATGGTCATGGTCATGGTCGCCGTGGTCATGCTCGTGGATGTGCACAGTGCCGTCGTCGTGGCGGTGAAATCTACCCATTTCCAACACCTTTCACGAGACATCGAGCGACGTCACCAGAAATTCGTTGCCGCGCACCACCTCGACGTCGGGACTGTCGCAGTGCGGGCACCAGATCGACCAGGCCGAGGTGATTTCCGACTGCCGGCCGCAGGCACCGCAGCGGACCTCGGCGGTGACACATTCCAGTTCCAGCTCGGCGTCCGGCATGTCCGCCGAGTCGCGGACCAGCGTCCAGCAAAACGACAGCGACTCCGGAACCACCTGCCGAAGCGCGCCGACTCGCACCCGGACGACGTCGACGTGGCGTCCGTCGGAATGCGTCTTGACCACGCCGGCGATCGCTTCGCACAGGGCGAGTTCATGCATGACCGTGCTCGGCGCAGCGTCGACGGGGGGGCCGAAGCACCACGGTGCTCATGAGCATGTTCTACACCGTCCACGGTCAATCAAGCTATCGCCAATGGCGAGGACCGGCTTTCAGATCGACGCTGACGCCGGAGCGACATCACGTACCGCAAAGGATTGCGCCTGGTCAATGACCTGCGAGGCCGTCTCGCCGAACCCCATCGATCCAATTATTCGTCTTCACTGCTTCTGATTGTGGTGTGGATCGTCTGTTCCGTTGTCTGCCTTAGCATTCCAGGTCCCGGGGATCATCGGCGTCCGTGCGCCGTCGCCGAGGCCGCTGCCGTCAAGCGTGGCGAAACCCGCCGCTTCGACGAGTGTCTGGGTGCGGGCGGTGCCGCGGGATCCCAGCGGCCCCGCACCCCACGCCGACTCACCCGAAACCTGCAGTTCGTCGGGTCGGGGAGCGGCCAGGTTCCCATCGAGCTCCATCTCGGCGAACTCGTCGCGATGTCCCCGTTCGTTGGTCGGTGTCCGTCGGCGCCGACGAGCGCGAGCCTCCCGCCGATCCGATGCCTGCGCGGCCGCGGCGGCCGCGGCCGAATCGGAAGCTGGCTCCTTCGTCTGGGCACGGGTCGAAAGTCGCGAATCTGACCCGATGGTCGGGCCGCCGACGACGAAGGGGGGAAACCCTTCGATACCGGCCGCTGGTGTCGGCGCAGGGGTCGACGCGGCGATGCCGGCAGGTGGCGCTGGCGCCGAGGCCGGAGCCGTTGCCGAGGCGGTGGCCGTCGGAAGCGTTGGAGCTATCCCGGCGACCGGCAATGTCATCGGTAGCATCAGCACCGGCTCCGGACCGGGTACCGGGATCGCGGCAACCTGGGTGGCAGCCAGGCCGGCAAGTCCGGCGAAGCCCGTTGCCGCCCCCAAGGTGGCGATGGTTTGGCCGAGGGCAACCGCCAACAGCTGCGGGGACTGGGCTAGCCAGGTGACGATCTGCATGATGTGCGTTGGCAAATCGAACACCAAGATACTGAACAGGAACTCAACCGCCGCCACCGGATTGGTGAAGAGGAGCCGCCAAAATTCCTCGCCGTCCTGAAAGAATTCGAGGGCGCGAGCTAACCACCAGATTGGTTGTCCGGGGTTCGTGTACGCGTCGTAGGGCAACCCGTTGAGGGTGCCGTTGGCGGGGTCCCAGATGATGCGGCCGCCGCTGATCACTTTCAGAATTTCGGCGATGAGGTTGTCTATCGGGGTGGCGTGGCCTGAGTCGCCGGCCTTCCCGGACTCCTGGGCCGGTGTGTTCGATTTCAGGATCGGCGGGGCGGGCCCAGTCTGTGGGATCGATGTCACCGCGCTTCCGGATATTGCTTGATAGGTCGCCATAGTCGTTGCGGCCTGAATCCACATACGCACATAGTCGGCCTCATTGAGCGCAATGGGGATGGTGTTGATCCCGAAGAAATTTGTCGCCACCAAACCTGCGTGGCTGACATGATTGGCGGCTAATTCAGGCAGAGTTGGCATGGCCGCCAATGCGGCCGTGTATGCCGCGGCCAGGGTCTGGTGGCGGGCGGCCGCTGTCGCGCTGTCGGCACTCGCCTGCGTCAACCAGGCCAGGTAGGGACCGTAGGCGGCCACGAATGCGTCGGCACTGGGCCCCCGCCACACCCCGGCCTGCACCGCGGCCAACAACGTTCCCAGTTCTGCTGCTACCGAGGCGTATTCGTCGCTCAGTGAGGACCATCCCGCCGCGGCCGTCAGCAACGGCTCTGGACCCGGGCCGCTATTCAGCAACGCTGAATGCACCTCCGGAGGAGAGGCCAGCCACACCGGCGCGGTCATAGTCCCGCGCTGAGGTAGGAGACGGCCGCCACCGTGTCGCCGGTTGCGTAAGTGGTAGCGGACTCGGCTACCGCGACACCTGAGCGGCCGAGATCCTCGACGCCCTGCGCCGCCACGGCAGCGTGTGCGCTGCCACGAACACCGGCCTCGACTGCGCTTTGCACCGACACCGGATCTGCAGCCGGCGCGGCCACCACGGTGATCAGCGGAACCGCGGCTGCATGCGCCGCTGCCAGCCGTGTGGTCAGTGCTTCGATGGCCGCGCTCGCGGCGATCAGCCCTTCCGGAACAACGCTCAACGTCACGACGTTCCCTCCATCTTCGCGCATCAACTTCGCGTAGCCTACTATTGAACATGAAAATCATTACCATATAGTTCCCGGGTTAGGCGGGCTCCGCGGTGGATCTGCGTTCCCCGATGCGGGACGCCGGCGAGCAGGACCACGGCAGGGTGAGCTGCGAGACGCACGGGGCCCAGCCGGGCCGCCGCGGGCGGCATGATGGCGCATCCGCCGGGGCGGACAGACCTTCCCATGGCCCAGGCGCAGGGTTTAACGAGTGGACACGTGGTGTTGCACCGACAAGACGGCGCTTGCCGTCAGTTTCCGAATCCCCAGGGTCCTACGACAGGCGTACAACGTTGGGTCGTAACTCGGGACGCCGTTTGCATGACGTTTACTCGGACTGGCCGCGGCGCCGCCGAGGCGCCACACTACGCACGGAATCACGTTGCGCTGCTGGCCGCGCGCTCGACCGCCGGCGCCCACTTTTCTTCGATGCGGCCGAGGCGCCATACCAGCAGAGCGACGGCCCAGGTGACCACGAACATGGCGACGACCGCGAAGCCCACCACGTTCAGGTCCAATCCGGCGATCCACCTCCAGAACGGGCCCCGCCAGCCGAATTCGTCGGCGACGAGGCCGAGCAGTTCGACGCTGCCGATCAGCAACGCGACCGCTACCGACAGTGCGGTGATGGTGATGTTGTAGTAGATCTTGCGCACCGGATTGGAGAATGCCCAGCCGTAGGCGAAGTTCATGAACGAACCGTCGATGGTGTCCAGCAGGCACATGCCCGCGGTGAACAACACCGGCAGGCACAGGATGGCGTACCAGGGCAACCCGGCTGCCGCGCTGGTGCTCGCCAGTACCAGCAGCGCGATTTCGGTGGCGGTGTCGAAGCCCAGCCCGAACAGCAACCCCACCGGATACATATGCCAGGACTTGGTAATCGCCTTGGTGAACCGCCCGAGGAATCGGTTGATCAGTCCTCGGCTGTCCAGCTGCTGCTCCAGCTCGGCTTCATTGAACTCGCCACGACGCAACCGGGCGAACACCCGCAGGATGCCGGCCAGGACAATGACGTTGAGCACGGCGATCAGATACAGGAACACTCCGGACACGCCGGTGCCGATCAGGCCGGTGTAGTGGTGCAACGACGACGAATCTTGCCGAACCGGTCCGACGATGGTCTTGACTCCGGTCGCCAGTAATACCGCCAGAGCGAAGACGACGGTGGAGTGGCCCAGCGAGAAGAAGAACCCCGCGGCCAGCGGCCGCTGCCCGTCGTTCATCAGCTTGCGGGTGGTGTTGTCGATGGCGGCGATGTGGTCGGCATCGAAAGCGTGCCGCATGCCGAGCATGTATGCAGTCAAGCCGATGCCAATGCCAAATGCCTTGCCGCCCAAGGCAAGTTGTGCGGGCTCCACCAAGGCGACGAGGGTGATCCAACCAACCAGGTGCAGTGCGACGATGACGGCCAACATCGATCCCAGGCGCCACCACTCCGCTGGCGCCAGTACGCCGAGCACCCGGGAAAAACCTGTCAACTGTGAGGGATGTGACGGGCCCCGGTCGAGTTCGCTACGGGCCATGTTGGTCCTTGCAACGGCGGGCGGAACGCAACAGGCACGACTGTAGGTGTCGCCCCGCCTTATTGCAAGTCACTTGCAGAAGCACCGGGGTGGTTGCCGGTGAAAAGCGCGGTGCGTGCTACGCGCTGGCTGCGCCGGTCCCAGATGCCGCGGCGCGGTGGTTGCGCCGGGCGGCGATGAACGCCGCCCAGGACTTCACCTCGGGGTGCTGCTTGAGGAGGGCACGTCGCTGGCGTTCTGTCATGCCGCCCCAGATCCCGTATTCGACGCGGTTGTCGAGAGCATCGGCCGCGCACTCGAGAATCACCGGGCAGTTCCGGCAGATCGTCGCCGCTTCCCGCTGGGCGGCGCCGCGCACGAACAATTCCTCCGGGTCGATGTCGCGGCACCGGGCTTTGGACACCCACGCGGCCCGGGCGTCGGCGTCCGAGCCGCAGGGAAGGCGGTGAACTGCAGTAATGGCGCCGGTTTGGGCGGCGTCGCTCCGGATTTTTGGCACGAGATTCCCCCAACGCTTGCGACCGGCGTCAACAGATGAACTTTTCGAACGGCCTGTTGTGCCCGCGACCAAGTGCGCGTCCGCGCCAGATTCGCCGACGACTCAACCCCTGTCATGCACGTCCCGCTGGTGCGGGGATAGAGCGGTGTCGAACAGGCGTTGTCGCGACACTATGAAAGGGCCGCAGGTAGCGCCTAGGGCCCATTGTCACCACCGGAGAGGCTTCAAATCCCTTGTGGCTGTGACCATCGTCCTTGCCTCGCGTCGGATCTGCCCCGCGGGCCCGGGTGCGCGGCCCCGCGAGATCGCCGGCCCCCGGCAGTCGGTGTCGGCATCGGGCCAAGCCGGGGCCGTGGTGGCGGTTCCGCCCGACGCGCGGGCGGTGTCGCGATCAGCTGACTCCTCGCCACCCCGAGCCGGACCGGATACTGGCGAACCCGGCCTTGCGGCGCGACACTGAACGGGTGACGTCAAAGCCGTCGGGCCTGGACCCGGCCGTCACTGAACGGATCGGTCGGCTCCTGCGTGCCCACGGCCTGCGGCGGATGCCCTCGCGGATTCAGGTGTTGGCCGTCCTCGAACCGGTCAACGGCCACCTGTCGGTGGCCGAGATTCATCAACGGCTGATCGCCTGCCTGCCCGCCGAGACCCAGCCGCCCGACCTGGCCACCGTCTACCGCACCGTGACCACCCTGGTCGACCAGGGAGTGTTGCACGCGTTGACCCTCGATGGCGGAGTAACCACCTACGGGCTGGCCACGGCGCCACACCACCATGCGGTGTGCACCCAGTGTGAGGCGATCATCGAAGTGCCCGCGCGGCAGCTGAGCTCGGCGCTGGAGCACGCGATGGCGGGCAGCTCGTTCGCGCTGTCGGAGCGGGCCGGTCTGACGTTGCGCGGTCTGTGCCCGGCGTGTCAGGACATCGTGCAGGATCTCGGCGACGCCACCGATCCGCGCCCTCCCCGGCGGCGCGATCCTGCGCAGCGCCGGCGCTGACGTCAGCGCAGGTTCAGCAATGCGTTTTCGACGACCTCGGGCAGCGCCGGGTGAATCCAGTACTGGCCGCGAGCCATTTGGGCTGCGGTGAGTCCGAAGCTCATCGCCTGGATCAGCGGCTGGATGATCGACGATGCTTGGTGGCCCATGATGTGAGCCCCCAGCAGGCGCCCGCTGCCGCGTTCGGCGATCAGCTTGAGGAACCCGGTGGTGTCTTCCATCGCCCAGCCATAACCGACGTCGCCGTAGTCCTGTATTGCGACGCAAATGTCGAAACCTCTTGCCACGGCTTCGTTTTCGGTCAATCCCACAGCAGCCAGCTGGGGATCGGTGAACACCGCCGCCGGTACGTAGCGATGGTCGGTAACGACCATCGACGCGGTATCGTCCCAGTCGCACAGCAGGTTATGTTGCACGACGCGGGCTTCGTGGTTGGCGACGTGCTTGAGCTGATAGGGCGACGAGACATCACCGAGCGCGAAGACATTACGAGCGGAAGTCCTTTGGTATTCGTCGACCACCACCCGGTCGTCGGCCACGTCGACGCCGGCCCGGTCGGCGTCCAACAGGTCGGCGTTGGACCTCCGGCCGGTCGCCACCAGCAGCAGATCCGCGTCGATGGTGGACCCGTCGTCGAGCGTGAGCGACAGGCCGGTTGCGCCATTTTCCCCGGCCACCACATTGCGATGGGTGCGCAGTTCCCATTTCGTCGACGCGATGCGGGTAAACCGTTCGCACAGCGTGTCGTCGCAATGCCGCAGCATGCAGCCGCCCCGGATCACCAAGGTGACGCGAACCCCGAACGCCGAGAAGACATGCGCGAATTCTGCTGCCACAAAACCACTTCCGACGATCACCAGATGCTTCGGCAACTCGGTGATGCGCATGACGGTGTCGCTGGTGTGGTACCTGACGCCGCAGGCCAGGATCGCCGGCGGAATCACCGGCCGCGAGCCGGCCGCGACCACCACCTGATCGGCGGTGAACTCGTCACCACCGTCGGTGCGCAACAGATAGCGCCCGTCGGCCTGGACACCGCCGAACCGGGTATGGGCGGGGTACACGTCGATGTTGCGCGCCGAGCGCCGATACTGCTCGCCGCCCATCGCGATCGGATCGATGCGCCCGAATACCCGGGAGACGATATCGTCCCAGCGCACCCCGTCGATGTGCGCGTCGACGCCGTACCGGCTGGCACCGCGGATGGTCTTGGCCACGTCTGCGGCGTAGACGAACATCTTGGTCGGTAGGCACCCGACGTTGAGGCAGGTGCCGCCGAAGGTGCCCTGCTCGCAGATCGCCACCCGTTTGTGCGCATAACGGTCGTCGAGAATGCTGTTGCCCGAACCGGTTCCGATGATCGCCAGGTCGTAGGTTTCCATTGAGGCGCTCACCCTTTCCCCGACGATGCCGAGGCGCCGGCGTCATCCAGTGTGCTGAGGTAGTGGTCCAACCAGTTGTCCAGGTGGCGATAGGCTAGCCGGCGCGGCTCCGGCAGCGACAAGAACACGTCGTGTTTGGCGTCCGGCACTGGAATGATGGTGCTGCGGTTGCCGATACAACCCGCCCAGCGTGCGATATGGGTGACGTCGAGCACCGCGTCGCCGCGTTGCAGGGCTGCCGGATCGGCGTTTTCGCGCACGGTGTGATCGGAACGAAGGATCAGGTTGGGCACACCGACGTCGAGCCCGCGATGTAGCCGTGCCTGGCCGCGACGGGTGGCATGGACCCAGCCAAAGGTGATCGGGAAGCCGCCCACGGGCTTCCACTGCAGGTTGTAGTCGAACTCACCGTCATAGTCGCGGTGCAGGGTGGTGCCGTATCCGCTCTCACGCGGTAGCCGGATCACCCTCTTGGGCCGCATCCGCGAGACGGCGGCGACCGCAGCCGCGGTGAGGCCCGAACGCAGGATCGCCGGCCCGTGCAGGTCGAGGAAGGGGCTGTTGAGTACCAGGCCACCGACCGCCGCGTGCGCTGTCGTGCTGCCCCGGCGCAACCGGTCCAGCCACAGCGAGACGATCAGCCCGCCGGCGGAATGTGCGTACACCAGAATCCGGGCGGTCCGCGTTTGCTCGCCGATGATCCGCAGGGCGTGCTCGAGTTCGGCGTCATAGTGAGCCAGATCGGTGGTGAAGTGCGGGGTCTGGCCGCCCTGGCGGGAGCGGCCGCACTTGCGGAGGTCCAGCGCATAAAAGGCGAAGCCGCGGCGCGCGAAGTGATCGGCCAGTTCGGTGTGGAAGAAGTAGTCGGTGTAGCCGTGCACGGCCAGGACAGCGTGATCGGTCTGGACGGGATCTCCGCGGCGGATCAGGGTCGCGACGACGTCGCCTTCACCGTCGGGGTCCGGTCCGAGCGGGATCGGGTGCTGCCAATAGCCGGGCAGGACGTCGGGCATCCAGCCAGTCACGGGGTCAGCTTAGAGCGTGGTCGGCCGAGATGTCGTGTGGCGCTGGACGGGACGGCGCGCCGGAGTTGCCCTCGCAGGTTGCTCCGGTCCCGGCCGCTCCGCACGCACCAGCCGCCGATACCGCCGCTGCCGCCCGCCCCACCATCGCCGGCCGTTCCCGGCATCCGCGGCACTCCCGTTCCGGCCGGGACCTGCGGAGGCTTTGCCGAACCGGTGGTGACCTCGGCTTGGCCGCCGCTGCCGGCGATTCCGCCGGAACCGAACCACCGGGCGTTGTCAGTTCCCCGCTCCCGGCGCTGCCACTGTTGACGTCGGGTCACCGCGGCCCCGCCGTGCCGCCGGCTTCGCCCGATGCCATCGAGCGCCCGCCGGAGCCGCCGGTGCCGCCGGCCGCGCTGATTTTCCCCCGCGGTTGCCGATCAACCCCGCGCGGCCGCCCGCGCCGGTGGCCTGGATAGGCCCGCCGCCTGGCGGTTTCGTCGGCGCCCTTACCCTTCAACGGCCGCCCCAATCAGCGCCCGGTGGGTGCGTTGACCGCGCCGAGCAGCTGCTGCTGACGAAGCGGCAACGGCGAGGGGCTCGTGCTTTCAGCGCTGGCATAGGCGCCTGCACCGGCGGCCAGGTTTGCATGGGCTGGTTGTCGAACGTCGTCGCCTGATCGGCCCTGGCCGGGTGCGTCACACGGCGGCGCGATGGCGGCCGAACTTCGTCAGCGCCGGCCGTGACCAGCTCCGTCGTTCGGGCCGCCTCCTCGGCGTTGGCGGCGGTGATCACCGACCCGATACTGGCGACGTCTCTTGCAGCGGCGTGACAATCACTTCCGCCGCGGCCGTCGGACCGACGGTTACGGCCAGCTCAACCGCGTGGTACAAGCGATGCCCTTTCCAAAAGTATTGGAGGTCAAGTGTTTTGGCTCATCTGGCGGAGTTGCGGTGCTACCGCGCCGCCTGTTCGTTGGTGGGTTATGCGGGGAGCTGGCCCGGAGTGCGGGCAAATCCCGGTATGCCGGCAACCTCGTGGTAGATCTTTCGATCCCTGCGCAGACCGGGACGCCGGGTAACGGTATGTCCTCCAAAATTCTTGCAGCGCAATGGCTTTCACGCGATCGAGGTCGCACCACGGCTTGGCGGCACGGGCCACGTCGTCACCGCATTGATCATCATTCGCAGCTTAGCTACGATCCGCTTACCGATCCGGTGAAAGGCGTGACATGCGAGGCATCTGGCTTCTCCCGGCGTTTGTTGCCGCATACTCCCGGCTTGCCGTTTTCAAGGCCAGTCCTGCCGGGACCGAGGGCGGCATGCGAATCTCCCGCAATAGTGATCGCCCGGCTGGTCCCGGACCGCAGAAATACTTCACCGGCGACGTCATCATGAAGCAGTTGTTCGGGCCGGTGGGCTCCTCGAACACGTTGGGTGGACAGATGACCTTCACCGCCTGTGCCCGGACCCTCTGGCACACTCATCCCGCCGGACAAACGCTGATCGTCACCTCCGGCACCGGTTGGGTGCAGGAATGGGGTGGCGCCAAACAGGAGATCCATGCGGGTGATGTGGTGTGGACCCCGCCGGGCGTCAAGCACTGGCATGGAGCCACCACCAGCGGCGAGATGACCCACATCGCCATCCAAGACATGGTCGACGGGCGCTTCATCGACTGCATGGAGCAGGTGAGTGACGAGCATTATCTGGGCTGATGTAGTTCGCGAACGAGTTGCTGCTCGCCACCCAATCGCTATCTGGCGGTAAGCAACCGGCTACAGCAGACCCCGGATACCATTCTGGCTGAACACCTGCCCACTGGCACCGGCGGCACCCGCCGCGGTGGCCACCAGCTCACCTTCGCCGCGGGTGCCCGCCGTATATGGCGCACTCATCCGGCCGGGCAGACACTGATTGTCACCTCCATCACCGGCTGGGTGCAGCAACAGGGCGGCGTTAGGCAACACATCGATCCCGGCGATGTGATCTGGACGCCGCCGGGAGTCAAACACTGGCATGGAGCTACCCCAAGCGTTGAGATGACCCACATCTCTTTGATGGGGCCATTCAAGAGGAAGTCGATGGGCGCTTCGTCGACTGGCTCGAGAAGGTAAGCGACGAACAATATCTAACTTGATTAGCGGGTTGATCGCCTCTTGCTGTTCTACACTGGCGTCCGGTCCGCTTGTCTTTGGGATAACCGTCCAACCGCGCGAGGTGAGGATCACCGCTTGTGACTGTGTTCACCGACGTCGAGATCGACTATCTGGCCAGCCAGCGGCTCGGCAGGCTTGCGACGCTTGCCCCCAAAGGATCACCCCAGGTGCGGCCGGTCCGCTTCCAGTACAACGCGGAGCTGGACACCATCGACATCGGCGGACGCGCGATGGCCGGCAGCCGCAAGCTTCGCAACGTCGAGAACGATCCCAGGGTGTCCTTCGTCATCGATGACCTCGCCTCCATCGATCCGTGGCGCCCTCGAGGGATCGAGATTCGCGGGCGGGCCGAGGCGCTGTCGGTGGACGGCGCGCAGGAGGGAGCCGGCGGTGCAATGATTCGCGTTCATCCCCGGCGGATCCTGGTGTGGGGACTGGATAGCGAATCCCCGGCTCTGCACGCACGCAACGTGACGAAAGACTGACCAACCCGGCTAGCCGGACCGGCGCACGGCATTCCGGCGAACGTCGTGCGCGGCGATGAGTGCGTTTCCGGCCACGATGCCAGGTGGCTCCCGTCGCCGGACGGAGGGGACGTCGGTGAGCCCGGCCGTCGGGATAACCTTGGGACCAGCACACCCGAGGGAAGGACCGACAATCCGGTGGCAAAGCTGGCCAGGGCTACTGATGTCGTGCTGGTGGGCGCGGGCATCATGAGCGCGACGCTGGGGGCGTTGCTCAAACGACTGGAACCCGATTGGTCGATCACCGTGATCGAACGGCTCGACGCCGTTGGTGCCGAGAGCAGCAGTCCGTGGAACAATGCCGGCACCGGCCATGCGGGACTGTGCGAAATGAACTACACCCCGGTCGGTCCTGGCGGCGCCATCGACGTCAGCAAAGCGGTCCTGATCAACGAGCAATTCCAGGTCACCCGACAGTTCTGGGCCTACGCCGCGGATAACGGCGTGTTGACCGACGTACGCGGCTTTCTCAATCCCGTCCCGCACGTGAGTTTCGTGCATGGCGCCGACGGCGTGGATTACCTGCGGCGCCGCCACGATGCGCTTGCCGGTAACCCGTTATTCTCCGGCGCCGAACTGATCGAGGACCCAGACGAGTTCGCCGGCCGGCTGCCCTTCATGGCCGCACAACGTGACTTCTCCGAGCCGGTCGCGCTCAACTGGGCTCGGGACGGCACTGACGTCGACTTTGGTGCACTGTCTCGCCAGCTCATCGCCTATTGCGTACGCAACGGCACCGCCGCGCTGTTCGGCCACGAGGTCCGTGACCTTCACCGCCAGCACGACGGCAGCTGGACATTGACAGTCAGCAACCGCCGTAGCGGCCAAAAGCACTTGTTGAACGCCAGATTCGTCTTCGTCGGGGCCGGCGGGGACGCGCTGTTGTTGTTACAGAGGTCGGGCATCACGGAGATCAAGGGCTTCGCTGGTTTTCCCATCGGAGGCCGCTTCCTGCGCAGCGACAATCCAGCGCTCACCGCCGCGCACCGGGCCAAAGTCTATGGGTTTCCGTCGCCGGGCGCGCCGCCTCTGGGAGCGCTGCACCTCGACCTGAGGTTCGTCAACGGTACGCCCTGGCTGGTGTTCGGGCCGTACCCGGGCTGGTCGCCAAAGTTCTTGAAACACGGCCGCTTCAGCGATCTACTCCGGTCGATCCGGCGCGACAATCTGCTGTCGCTGCTCGGCGTCGGCGTGACCGAACTGACCTTGCTGAACTATCTGCTCGGTCAGCTGCTGCTCTCGGCACCGGACCGCATCGACGCGCTACGTGAATTCGCCCCCAGCGCAGCGGATTCCGAATGGGAGCTGACGGTAGCCGGTCAGCGGGTGCAGGTGATCCGGCGCGACAAGCGCAAAGGTGGGGTGGTCGAGTTCAACACCACACTGGTCTGCGCCGCCGACGGGAGCATCGCCGGGCTGCTGGGAGGTTCGCCGGGTGCCTCGACGGCAGTGCCCATCATGTTCGAGGTTCTGCAGCGCTGCTTTGGCCACCGGTATCAATCGTGGCTGCCCACCCTCAAAGAGATGGTGCCGTCACTGGGAGCCAAGCTCTCCCAAGAGCCCGCGCTGTATGACGAAGTGTGGTCCTGGACCACCAAGGCGCTGCAGCTGGACGCCGCATGATCCACGCCGGCGGGGTAGGGCAACGCTTATGAGCGAGGCGCTGCGCCGAGCCTGGGCCAAAGACCTTGATGCACGAACCCTTTACGAGCTGCTCAAGCTGCGGGTGGAGGTTTTCGTGGTCGAGCAGGCCTGTCCATATCCCGAGCTGGACGGCCGCGATCTGCTCGCCGAGACCCGGCACTTCTGGCTGGAAATCCCTGACGGCGAGGTGATCTGCACCTTACGGCTGATGGAGGAGCACGCCGGAGGCGAGAAGACGTTCCGGATCGGCCGGCTATGTACCAGACGTGACGCGCGCGGTCAGGGGCATACCACCCGGCTGCTGCGTGCCGCTTTGGCCGAGGTTGGTGACTACCCGTGTCGGATCGACGCCCAGGTCTATCTGGCAGATATGTACGCGCAGCACGGATTTGTCCGCGACGGTGATGATTTCATCGACGACGGTATCCCGCATGTGCCGATGCTGCGGCCCGCATCCGGTCCGGCGGCGCACTCGTGAAGCCGTATCCGTTCAGCGCGATCGTCGGACATGACCACATGCGTCGTGCGTTGCTGTTGTGCGCCGTTCGCCCGGAGATCGGCGGGGTTCTTATCCGTGGGGAGAAGGGCACCGCGAAATCGACGGCCGTGCGCGGGCTTGCGGCGCTGCTTTCGGCGGCGACCGGGGGCGCCGGCGCCGGGCTCGTCGAGATGCCGTTGGGCGCCACCGAGGACCGCGTGGTGGGTTCACTGGACTTGCAGCGGGTCCTGCGTGACGGTGAGCACGCGTTTTCACCGGGCCTGCTGGCCCGTGCCCATGGCGGCGTGCTCTACGTCGACGAGGTCAATCTGCTGCATGACCATTTGGTCGACATTTTGCTCGACGCCGCCGCGATGGGACGGGTACATGTCGAACGCGACGGCATATCGCATTCGCATGAGTCCCGCTTCGTCCTGATCGGCACCATGAACCCCGAAGAGGGCGAACTTCGTCCGCAGCTGCTGGACCGGTTCGGTCTCACCGTTGACGTGCAGGCGTCGCGAGACGTCGACGTGCGCGTGGAGGTGATCCGGCAGCGGATGGCATACGAGGCCGATCCCGACGCGTTCGCCGAACGCTACGTCGAAGCCGACGCCGAACTAGCCCGCCAGATCGCTGCGGCGCGCGCTCTCGTCGACAAGGTTATGTTGCCGGACAACGAGTTACGGCGCATCGCGGCATTGTGTGCTGCCTTCGACGTCGACGGCATGCGCGCCGATCTGGTGGTGGCTCGCACGGCAGTCGCGCACGCGGCCTGGCGCGGTGCAGGCACTGTCGCGGAACAGGACATCCGGGTGGCCGCCGAACTGGCATTGCCGCATCGACGCCGTCGAGACCCCTTCGACGATCACGGTCTCGACCGCGACCAGCTCGATGAGGCGCTGGCGCTGGGGGCGCCACCCGCGAGCGGGGAAGCCGGTGTCGATCCCGAACCCGAGCCTGACCCGCCCGGTGGTGGTCAGTCCACCAACAACTCCGCGTCCCAACCGAATTCGAACGCAGCGCCAAAGCCGCCAAAGCCCAGCGCACCACCGTCGAAAATTTTCCGTACTCGCGCGCTGACTGTTCCGGGTGTCGGCGAGGGCGCACCCGGACGACGATCGCGGGCCCGCAACGCATCTGGCAGTGTGGTCGCAGCCGCCGATGGCAGCCACGCCGGCGGCCATGGATTGCATCTGTTTGCCACCGTGTTGTCGGCCGCAGAGCATGCGTCGAGCGCGGGGCCATTGCGGCTGCAGCCGGACGACGTGCGCCGCGCGGTCCGCGAGGGACGCGAGGGCAACCTGGTGATCTTCGTCGTCGACGCTTCGGGATCGATGGCCGCCCGCGATCGCATGGCCGCGGTCAGCGGCGCCACCATGTCGCTGCTGCGCGACGCCTATCAGCGGCGTGACAAGGTCGCCGTGATCACGTTTCGCCAGCACGCGGCCGGGTTGTTGCTGCCGCCAACGTCGTCGGCGCACATCGCCGGCCGGCGGCTGGCCCGGTTCGACACCGGCGGCAAAACCCCGCTCGCGGAAGGTCTGTTGGCCGCGCGCGAGCTCGTCGTCCGGGAGAAGGCCCGTGACCTCGCTCGCCGCGCCCTGGTGGTGGTGCTCACCGACGGACGGGCTACATCCGGGCTGGACCCGTTGGGCCGCAGTCGAATTGCCGCGGCTCGACTGGCCGCTGAGGGCGTGGCCGCCGTGGTCGTCGACTGTGAAACATCCTACGTACGGCTCGGATTGGCCGGGCAGCTGGCCCGTCAGCTGGGAGCGCCGGCGATTCGGCTCGAGCAGCTGCACGCCGAAAACTTGACGCGGGCCGTCCGTAACGTGGCTTGAAGCCGGGACTTGAGGCTGGAAAGGTAACCGCTTATGCCGCAGGGAAATCCGACTTTTGTCCCCGATGACGGTCTGACCACCAGGGCCCGGCGCAATCTGCCGGTGCTGGCGGTACATACCGGTGACGGCAAGGGAAAATCAACGGCAGCCTTCGGAATGGCGCTGCGCGCGTGGAACGTCGGGCTCGACGTCGCGGTATTCCAGTTCGTCAAGAGCGCCAAATGGAAAGTGGGCGAAGAAGCGGCGTTCCATCAGCTCGGTCGGCTCCACGACGAACAAGGGATCGGCGGAGCCGTCGAATGGCACAAGATGGGAGCGGGCTGGTCGTGGACGCGCAAATCGCGCATGGCCGGCAGCGACGTTGATCACGCCGCCGCGGCGGCGGACGGTTGGGCCGAAATCGCACGCCGGCTCGCGGAGCAACGCCACAACTTCTATGTGCTGGATGAGTTCACCTACCCGTTGAAGTGGGGTTGGCTTGACGTCGTCGATGTGGTGGAGGTGTTGCTGGCACGGCCCGGCCACCAACATGTCGTGATCACCGGTCGCGACGCACCACCTCGATTGATCGAGGCGGCCGATTTGGTGACCGAGATGACAAAGGTCAAACACCCGATGGATGTTGGCCGTAAGGGTCAGCAGGGCATCGAGTGGTGAAACCGTGACCCCGACACCGGCCCTGGTGATCGCCGCACCCGCCTCGGGCAGCGGAAAGACTACCATCGCAACGGGTTTGATGGGGGCCCTACGCCAAGGCGGTCACCGGGTCGCGCCCTTCAAGGTCGGTCCCGACTTCATCGATCCCGGTTACCACACCCTCGCCTCAGGGCGGGTCGGCCGCAACCTGGACCCGGTATTGGTGGGGGAGCAGCTCATCGGCCCGCTCTACGCGCACGGCACCGTCGGCGCCGACATCGCGGTGGTCGAAGGTGTGATGGGCCTGTTCGACGGGCGCACCGGTGAAGCGGTGAGCGGCCCGGCGGCGGGCTCCACCGCACACGTCGCAGGCTTGCTGGCGGCGCCGGTGGTCCTGGTGGTCGACGCGCGCGGCCAGAGCCACAGCATTGCCGCGCTGGTGCACGGCTTCACCACCTTCGACTCAGCGACCCGGATTGCCGGCGTCATCCTCAACCGGGTCGGGACGGCCAGGCATGAGCGTGTGCTGCGACAGGCGTGCGAGCAGGCCGGTGTCCCCGTGCTGGGCGCCATCCCCCGCATCGCTGAATTGGAGCTTCCGACAAGGTATCTGGGTCTCGTGACCGCCGTTGAGTATGGTCGCCAGGCCCGGCTGGCAGTCGAGGCGATGACGGCATTGGTCGCTCGGCACATCGATCTGAGCGCAATGGTCGCGGCCGCCGCAAGCCGCGTCGTCGCACCGCCGTGGGACCCGGTGTCGGCCGTCGGCGGGCCAGTGGATGGGCGCCCGACCGTTGCGATGGCGGCGGGCAAGGCCTTCAGCTTCGCCTACGCCGAACATGCCGAGCTGTTGCGGGCCGTCGGGGCCGATGTCGTCGAGTTCGACCCGCTCAATCAGGCACTGCCGGAAGGAACGAACGCCGTGCTGCTGCCGGGTGGATTCCCGGAGCAATTCGCGGCAGAGCTCTCCGCCAACGAGCTGGTCCGCGGCCAGCTCCAACACCTGGCGGCCGCGGGCGCCCCGGTACACGCCGAATGCGCCGGACTGATTTATCTGGTATCCGAACTGGATGGATACCCGATGTGCGGCGTGCTGGCCGGTTCGGCACGCTTTACCCAGCGCCTCACCCTGGGATACCGCGACGCCGTCGCGGTCGCCGATTCGCCGCTGTACTCGGTAGGCCGGCGGGTAGCCGGACACGAATTCCACCGCACCACCGTCACGTTCGCCGACAGCTACCAGCCGGCGTGGGTCTATCGGGGCTCCGGGCTTGACGATCACCCCGTGCGAGACGGCGTCGTGCATGGCGGTGTGCACGCGTCCTACCTGCACACGCATCCGGCTGCGACGCCGGAAGCAGTAGCGCGCTTCGTCGCACATGCCGCCGCCCGATCGTAGACGCCCGGCAAGATCCGCTGTGCCCGGCTCCGCCGGGCTGGCGATCACCACGGTGTTCGACGGGTGGTGATCCGCTGTGCCCGGCTCCGCCGGGCTGGCGATCACCACGGTGTTCGACGGGTGGTGATCCGCTGTGCCCGGCTCCGCCGGGCTGGCGATCACCACTAAGCTTGGCGGGTGACCGAGAGCCCTTACCTCGTCGGATTGCGACTGGCCGGCAAGAAGGTGGTCGTGGTCGGCGGGGGCAGTGTCGCCCAACGCCGTCTACCCCTTCTCATCGCGAGCGGCGCGGACGTGCACGTGATTTCCCGTAGCTTCACCCGCGCCGTCGAGGCGATGGAAGGCATCACGTTGGCGCTGCGCGAATACCGCGACGGCGACCTCGAAGAGGCCTGGTACGCGATAGCGGCCACCGACGACCCGGAGGTGAATGCGAGCGTCGTCGCCGAGGCCGATCGTCGGCAGATCTTCTGCGTCCGTGCCGACATCGCCGTCGAAGGAAGTGCAGTCACCCCGGCGACATTCAGCTATGCGGGCCTGTCGGTGGGCGTGCTGGCCGGCGGCGAACACCGCCGTTCGGCTGCTATCCGGTCTGCGATCCGCGAGGCGTTGCAACGCGGCGTCATCACCGTGGAAAGCCCCGTCAGCTCCGACGTCGTCCGCGGCGGGGTAGCGCTGGTCGGTGGCGGACCCGGCGACCCCGAATTGATCACCGTCCGGGGTCGTCGGCTGCTTGCCCAGGCAGATGTCGTGATCGCCGACCGCCTGGCGCCACCGGAGCTGCTCGCCGAGCTTCCCCCGCATGTGGAAGTCATCGACGCCGCCAAGATCCCCTACGGCCGGGCCATGGCCCAAGACGCAATCCACGCCACCATGATCGAACGGGCCAAGTCGGGCAGCTTTGTCGTCCGCCTCAAGGGCGGCGACCCGTTCGTGTTCGCCCGGGGCTATGAGGAAGTACTGGCATGCGCCGATGCCGGCATTCCGGTGACTGTGGTACCAGGTGTGACGAGCGCCATAGCAGTGCCTGCTTCCGCGGGTGTTCCGGTCACGCATCGGGCCACAAACCACGAGTTTGTCGTGGTCAGCGGCCATCTCCCGCCCGGTCACCCCGAATCGTTAGTGAATTGGAATGCTTTGGCAGCATTGTCCGGCACCATTGTTTTGCTGATGGCGGTGGAACGCATCGAGCTTTTCGTCGACGCGCTATTGAAAGGCGGCCGACCTGCGGAAACGCCGGTGCTGGTGGTTCAGCACGGAACGACGCCGGCTCAGCACACGTTGCGGGCGACCCTCGCCGACACGCCGGAAATGGTCCGCGCGGAGGGGATCCGACCTCCCGCGATCGTCGTCATCGGGGCTGTAGCAGCGTTCGGGGTTTAAACAATTCTTAAGATTACTGTAAGGTAACCCGTTATGACGGCTCTCAACGACACAGAGCGGGCTGCCCACAATTGGACGTCCGGACGGCAGGAGCGTCCGGCGTCGGCTCGCCCGGCGCGCTCGGCGGAGACCGCCTCGCAGCGCATCACCAGGTATTACCCAACCTGGCTGCCCTCCCGTCGCTTCATTGCCGCTGTCATCGCCATCGGCGGGATGCAGCTCTTGGCGACCATGGACAGCACCGTCGCCATCGTCGCGCTTCCTAAGATCCAGAACGAACTCAGCCTGTCCGACGCCGGCCGTAGCTGGGTGATCACCGCTTACGTGCTGACCTTCGGCGGGTTGATGCTGCTCGGCGGGCGCCTCGGCGACACCATCGGGCGCAAGCGGACCTTCATCGTCGGCGTCGCGCTGTTCACCATCTCCTCGGTGCTGTGCGCGGTCGCCTGGGACGAGGCCACGATGGTCATCGCTCGACTGTCTCAGGGCGTGGGGTCGGCCATCGCCTCACCGACCGGTCTGGCGCTGGTGGCGACCACGTTCCCGAAGGGACCGGCGCGTAACGCCGCCACGGCGGTGTTCGCGGCGATGACGGCGATCGGTTCGGTGATGGGCCTGGTGGTCGGCGGAGCGCTGACCGAGGTTTCGTGGCGGCTGGCGTTTCTGGTGAATGTGCCGATCGGCCTGGTGATGATCTACCTGGCCCGCACCGCACTGCGGGAAACCAACCGTGAGCGGATGAAGCTCGACGCGGCCGGCGCGATGCTGGCGACGCTGGCATGCACCGCTGCGGTCTTCGCCTTCTCGATGGGGCCGGAGAAGGGCTGGATCTCGGTGACCACCATCGGTTCGGGCGCGGTGGCTCTGGCTGCCGCACTCGCGTTCATCGTGGTGGAACGCACCGCCGAGAACCCCGTCGTGCCGTTTCACCTGTTCCGCGACCGCAACCGGTTGGTCACCTTCATCGCGATCTTCCTGGCCGGCGGTGTCATGTTCACGCTGACGGTGTGCATTGGCCTGTACGTGCAGGACATCCTGGGCTACAGCGCGCTGCGCGCCGGGGTCGGCTTCATCCCGTTCGTCATCGCGATGGGTATCGGCCTGGGCATTTCCTCGCAATTGGTGTCGCGGTTTTCGCCCCGGGTGCTGACGATCGCCGGGGGATACCTGCTAGTTCTGGCCATGCTGTACGGCTGGTTGTTCATGCACCGTGGCGTGGCGTACTTCCCCAACCTGGTAGTGCCCATCGTCGTGGGTGGGGTCGGCATCGGCATGGCGGTCGTCCCGCTGACCCTGTCGGCGATCGCCGGCGTGGGTTTCGACCAGATCGGCCCGGTATCGGCGATGACTCTGATGCTGCAGAGCTTGGGCGGGCCGCTGGTGCTGGCCGTCGTCCAGGCCGTGATCACGTCGCGCACGCTGTACCTGGGCGGTACCACCGGCCCGGTGAAGTTCATGAACGACGCTCAGCTGGCTGCGCTCGACCATGGCTACACCTATGGCCTGCTGTGGATCGCCGGAGCGGCCGTCATCGTCGGCGGGGCTGCGGTGTTGATCGGCTACACCCCGGCGCAGGTCGCCCACGCTCAAGAGGTCAAGGAAGCCATCGACGCCGGAGAGCTCTGACTCTGCCAACGTCAGCGCAGCGGCCACACGAGCTGGCGCAGATAGCCGTCAGGTTGGTCATCGTCGATGCCGTACTCGGCGGGCCAACGGCCCGTTGGTAGGTACAGAGTGCCGAACAGCGCGTCGATGATCGGGAATTCCGCGGCATAGTTGGTGTTGTAAGCCTGGGGCTGGCGTGCGTGGTGCCAGTGGTGGAACTGTGGGGTGGCAATAAGCCATCGCAGTGGGCCGCACGTCATTCGCAGGTTGGCGTGGATGAAGATGTCTTGAAACGTCAGCAGGATGACGATCGCGCCGAGGCTGACCCGACCGAACCCGAACGGGTACAGCGGCACCACCGCGGCCGAACGGATGGCTATCTGGTCGAGGGGGTGCAGGTGACCGGCGGCAAGCCAGTCCATCTCACGGACGCTGTGGTGGACGCGGTGGAATCGCCACAGCACCGGAACCTCGTGCATGGCGCGATGCCCCGCGTAGCCGCCAACGGCGGTAATCCCCAGGGCCGCAACGATTTGTACCCAACCCGGAGCCGCGGCAACGTTGCCGCGAAAGGCTGCCGGTACCAGGGCCTGCAGGACGGTGCCGACCACCGCGACCGCGCCGACGAGGCCAACCTTGCGCGCGGCCCCATTGACCAGATAGTGCACCACATCGGTGCGCCATCCCCGGCGCAGCACGTGGAGCGGGCGAAGTGCGAACAGCCGCTCGAGCGGGATGAAGATAATCGCCAGGATTGCCAGCTTGACCGCCATTTCACTGCGCACGCTCAATGCGACCAGCACCAGCGTCGAGGTGACCAGCATCAAAGCAATGCCGCCGGGACTAACTCCGTCTGATCCACGATCCTCAGCGGGGGGGACCGACGCGGAATTAGCGGCGCTCGCGACGATGGCCGGGCGGTCGGCCACGGCTACTGGCCATCCAATCCTGGCCAGCCTGCCCCACCCAACCAGGACGCCGGCCGACACGATGACAGCGGGCACTCCCAGGATCGGTCGTACGGTGGCGACCGCTATCGCGGTGATCAGAATCGCCGACTGAAGCGCCATGCCGGTCACCGTCAGCACGCGCGCACCCTGCAGCAGGCGGATCGCGTGCCAGCCAGCCACGGCCGCCGCCGCCACGAGAACTACCGCAAGCACCGTCGTACCGCGGTCAAGGTGCTCATGCCCGAATTTGGCGACGAAGGCTGCGGCGCCAACGAGCCCGATTAGTTCGGCGGAGTACAGCATTCCCAGTGCCGCCACCACCGGCCCGTCCCGATACTCGGGCTCAGTCCTGGTCAGCGCCGCGTTCATGCGCGACAAAGTATCTCTTGCAGCTGAGGAATAACTGAATCTTTCAGTCAGCGGAACGGCCGTCTCGACCGCGCCGGGGTTTGCCCCGCGGACAAAGTCGGCGATCGGTTCGGGAGGAAACCTTCCAGTGTGATCTGGATCTCAATACAATTGCTGGTCTGACAGTGCGCGTGGCGACGGGTCTGGGCGCCGGATGACCGGGATGCAGAGGTGGCCTGCGATGTCGTTTTTGATTGCGACTCCAGAGATGCTAGCTGCGGCGGCTTCGGACTTGTCGGGTATCAGTGGGGCGATCAATGCCGCCAACGCGGCGGCGGCTGGCCAGACCCTGGGAATACTGGCGGCCGGCGCCGACGAGGTGTCGGCGGCCGTTGCGGCCCTGTTCGGGGCGTATGCCCAGCAATATCAGGCGCTGAGCGCCCAGGCGACAAATTTTCATGACCAATTTGTGCAGGCTTTGAGCGCTGGCGGGCTCTCTTATGTCGCCGCCGAGGCCGCCAACGCTCAGCAAGCTTTGCTCACTGTGGTCAATGCGCCCACCCAGACGTTGTTGGGGCGGCCGTTGATTGGCGAGGGCACCGCTGGGGCGCTGGGTCAGCCGGGTGGAGCTGGCGGTTTGTTGTGGGGCAATGGCGGTGCCGGTGGGGCCGGTGTGGCGGGCCAGGCCGGCGGCCGCGGCGGGGACGCGGGGTTATGGGGCAGTGGTGGAGTTGGCGGCGCCGGCGGTAGCGGCGCGGCCGGCGGAGCGGGCGGGTCCGGCGGGTGGTTGTACGGCAACGGCGGGGCCGGCGGCATCGGTGGATCTGGCGCTGCCGGAGGTGACGGCGGGCGGGCGATGCTGGTGGGCAATGGCGGTGTGGGTGGGCAGGGTGGCGTTGGTGTGGCGGGCCTTAACGGCGGCATGGGGGGAACCGGCGGTATCGGTGGCAACGCCGGTCTGGTCGGCGATGGTGGGGCGGGCGGCCAGGGTGGCGTCGGCGCGGCCGGGCTCGACGCGGTCAACCCCACGCCCGGACCCGCGGCCACGGCAGGGGTGACGCCAGCCAATGTATTCGGCCCTGGCACTCAAACCGGGCAGGCCGGTGGCACCGGCTTCCCGGGCACGGCAGCCACGCCCACCGGCGGTTCCGGCGGCAACGGCGCCAGCGCCACAAGCAACTCTGACTTTGTCGGGAGGGCCTTCGGCGGCGCCGGCGGAGACGCGGGTATCGCGGCTGCCGGCGGGGCTGGTGGCAACGGCGGCAACGGCGGCAACGCGACGATCCAAGGCGGCGACGGCAACGTCTTCGCCGCGGGCGGCCTGGGTGGTGCCGGCAGCAACGGCGTCGCGCCCGGCAGCGCCGGCGGTAACGGTGGCAACGGCGGAGCGGCCACCCTGGTCGGCGGCAAACTCCCGAATGGTTTTGCCGGCAGCGGCGCCGGCGGTAACGGCGGCGACGGGGCAAGCAGCGCGTTATCCGGCGGTGCCGGGAGCACCGGCGGGACCGGCGGCGCCGGCGGCTCCGGCGGTCTGCTGTACGGCAACGGCGGTGCCGGTGGCGCCGGAGGTGTGGGTGGCACCGGCGGCGCGGGCGCTGCGGGCGGGGCCGGCGGCACCGGCGGTGACTCGGCCACTGCGTTGGCTTTCCAACGCGATGATCCATTCACCCTCGCAGGCGGAGTCGGCGGCGACGGTGGTGACGGCGCCAACGCGCTTGGTGTCGGCGGCCTCGGTGGCACCGGGGGTATGGGCGGTAACGGCGGCGCCGCCTCGCCGCTAATCGGCAACGGCGGTGCCGGCGGGAACGCCGGTGTTGGCGGCGCCGGGGGTGCCGGTGGCGCCGGGGGTGCCGGCGGCAACGGCGGGGTCGGCGGCAGTACAGAAGCTCGCAATAGCTTCCTCGGTTTCGGCAGCGGCGGTGGCGGCGGTGCCGGCGGCGATGGCGGCGGTGGCGGTGATGGCGGAGCGGGTGGCACCGGCGGGACACAGGGCGGAGTGGGCGGCCGCGCCGGGTTCTTGCTGGGCCTACCCGGCGCCGACGGCTCTGCTGGTGCCGGCGGTCCAGGCGGGACAGGCGGGGCGGGTGGCGCGGCCGGCACCGGGGGTCAGGGTGGCCAAGGGCTGGGTGGTGGCTCAAGCGGTGGCGCCGGCTCAGACGGTATCGCGGGCGCCGCCGGACAATCCGGCCCAGACGGCTGACCCGCCCCGTCCAAGGAATTGGCTTCGCCGTTGCGCCCGCAAAACGGACTGTGCGCGGGACAGCCGGACGCTCCACTGGCCATGGCGCAATGCGAATGCCGATGTGACGCAGCGCGGCAGACATTGCGCTGCAAAACCGGGAGAAGCCAACGCACCTATACGGCAACCGCGCGGGTCCGGCCGCCATAGCGGTCACTAGGCTTGCCGCCTGTGATCACCCGGATGTCCCAGCTGTTCCTGCGCACCCTGCGTGACGACCCCGCCGACGCCGAAGTGCCCAGCCACAAACTGCTGATCAGAGCCGGATATGTCCGGCCCGTCGCGCCGGGACTCTACAGCTGGCTGCCGCTGGGGCTGCGGGTACTGCGCAACATCGAGCGGGTCGTCCGCGAAGAGATGAACGCCATCGGCGGGCAGGAGATCTTGTTTCCCGCGCTGTTGCCACGAGCGCCCTACCAGACCACCAACCGGTGGACCGAATACGGCGACAGTGTTTTCCGGCTGCAGGACCGCCGCGGCAATGACTACTTGCTCGGGCCGACACACGAGGAGCTGTTCACCCTGACCGTGAAGGGCGAATACAACTCCTACAAAGATTTTCCGCTGGTCCTGTATCAAATTCAGAACAAATACCGCGACGAAGCCCGCCCGCGCGCCGGCATCCTGCGGGTCCGCGAATTCGTGATGAAGGACTCGTACTCCTTCGACATCGACAGCGCCGGCCTGAAGGCCGCCTACCACGCACACCGTGAGGCCTACCAGCGCATCTTCGAGCGGCTGCAAGTGCGCTACGTCATCGTCTCGGCGGTCTCGGGCGCCATGGGCGGCAGCGCCTCCGAAGAGTTCCTGGCCGAAAGCCCGGTCGGAGAGGACACCTTCGTCCGGTGTCCGGAGTCGGGTTATGCCGCCAACGTCGAAGCCGTCATCACCGCGCGCCCGGAGACCCGACCGATCGATGGACAACCCGAAGCGGTGGTCCACGACACCGGCGACACCCCGACCATCGCCACACTGGTCGCCTGGGCCAACCAGGCCGACCTGGGCCGTACGGTGACCGCCGCGGACACCCTGAAGAACGTCCTGGTCAAAGTCCGCCAACCCGGCAAGGACTGGGAGCTGCTGGCCATCGGAGTGCCCGGCGACCGCGAGGTCGACGACAAGAGGTTGAGCGCGGCCCTGGAACCGGCCGAATACGCCTTGCTCGACGACGACGACTTTGCCAGATACCCGTTCCTGGTCAAGGGCTACATCGGACCTAAGGCATTGCGCGACAACAATATTCGCTATCTGGTCGACCCGCGGGTGGTAGATGGCAGCAGCTGGATCACCGGGGCGGACGAACCAGGCCGGCATGTCGTCGGCCTGATTGCGGGTCGTGATTTCACCGCTGACGGCACCATCGAGGCTGCCGAGGTGCGCGAAGGCGATCCCTCTCCGGACGGTGCTGGCTCGCTCGTCATGGCGCGCGGCATCGAGATCGGACACATCTTCCAGCTCGGCCAGAAATACACCGACGCTTTCAGCGCCGACGTGCTCGGCGAAGACGGCAAGCCGGTACGGCTGACCATGGGCTCCTATGGCATTGGGGTATCGCGGCTGGTCGCCGTCGTCGCCGAACAACACCACGACGAGCTGGGCTTGCGCTGGCCGCCGGCGATCGCGCCGTTCGATGTTCACCTGGTGATCGCCAACAAGGACGCGGAGGCGCGCACCGGAGCCGTCGCACTGGCCGCCGAACTGGATCAACTGGGGGTCGGGGTGCTGCTCGACGACCGTCAGGCCTCGCCCGGTGTCAAGTTCAAGGACGCCGAACTGCTGGGAATGCCCAAGATAGTCGTGGTGGGGCGCGGCTGGGCGGATGGCGTGGTCGAGCTGCGCGACCGGTTCACCGGTCAGACCCGCGCGCTGGCCGCTGGCGCCTCGCTGGCAACCGATATCGCGGCAGCCATCAGCGGTTAGCTATTCGTTGCCGCCCGGGAACGAAGCCGTGATCGGCCAGGCTCCCAGGACCTTGTTCCACCGGGCGGCCATCACCGCGCTCTGGGTCAAAGCCGTCGACGCGAACGCCCGGTCATCGGCTGTCTCGGCATGCTCGACGACGGCACGCCACGCGGTCGCGCCGTCGTTCTCCATGCGCGCGGCCAGCCGAGCCGCATCGGCTGGGCTGCCCACGTCATTGGGCAACTGGTAACCCGCCGCGGCCACCGGCGCGGCGACCTTGCGGGCGGCCAGCATCGCGATGACGTCGTCACGGCGTTGGCGATGTTGGTTCAACGCTTCTACCACCAAGTCGTTGACGCTGGGCGGCGAGAGCGCCGACACAATGCCATACCCGTAGATGGTCGCGTGCTCGACGGCGAGGGCGTCGCTCAGCGCCGCGGTGTCGGCATCTTTGCCGGCGGGCGACCGTTTGGGGCTGGCCCCGAAGCTCGGTTCGGACGAGGTCATATGGAGGGTCCCCCGGGCATCAGGGCCACCGTGTAGGACGCCGTACAGGAAGCGGCGATGGAGGCGAGCAGACCCGCGCGGTAGCCCGATGAGGTGGCAACCAGGCGACTGGCGTCCTCGGCCGACTTGCGCAGCGAATCCACCACGTCGGACACCGGCGGTGGCGGTGGCGGGGGTTCGGTGCCCGTGGGGCTGGGGCTGGCGCTCGAGCTACTCGTTTCGCTGGTGGCGGACACCAGCTTGCCCGCGGCTCGGGCGATCTCGGTGGCCAGGGCCCGGGCATGCGCGCCGCGTTGGCTGGCCACCACCGTCAGCGCAGCGGCGACCTGCGGTGGATTGCCGATTGCGGCCGCGGCGGCCGACGCCAGCGCGCTGTCGCGTCGGGCCTGCTCCAAGGGCGCCAGGAGCTCATCGACCGCGGGCGGTTTGGGGGCGGACTCGCCGCAGGCGGACACGACCACCCCGAGTGCCGCGAGAGCGGCACCGCCGGCGAGCACGCCCCGCCTGTTGACGACAGGTACTGCTCTTGGCACAGCAACATCCTGCCATCACCAACGAGCTGCGCACGACAAGGGAGGACCACGATCCGGGGAGGTGAAACCTCCACGACCTGATCACGACGGCATCGGCGGTTCCTGGCGTATCGTGGATAGCTGGTTCCCTGTGGATCGCCGACGATTGGGCGCCGGCGGGCCGGGGGAACCGCCCTGGCAGCGAAATCCGCCAGATGACCGGACAACTCAAGATGAGGAGCTCGCCGTGACCACCGGGCTACCTTCGCAGACGCAGGTGATCGAGCTACTCGGTGGGGCATTTGCGTGCGCCGGCTACGAGATCGAGGACGTGGTCATCGACACCCGCGCCCACCCACCGCGGATCACGGTGGTCGCCGATGGCGACGCCGCACTCGACCTGGACACCATCGCCGCCCTGTCGCGCTCCGCGTCGGCTTTGCTGGACGGCCTGGACACCATCCGCGACAGGTACGTTCTCGAAGTCAGCTCGCCCGGTGTCGAACGACCGCTGACCAGCGAAAAACACTTCCGCCGCGCCCGCGGTCGCAAGGTCGAACTCGAATTGTCCGACGGATCCCGGCTGACCGGCCGGGTCGGCGAACTGACCGGTGACACCGTGGCGCTGGTGGTCCGGCAGGGCCGGGACTGGGCGGTGCGCCAGATTCCACTGGCGCAGGTCCTGAAAGCTGTTGTCCAAGTGGAGTTTTCACCGCCGGCCCGAGCCGAGCTCGAATTGGCGACGGCGGGCGGGGCCGCTGGTACGGAGGCCGAATCATGAACATCGACATGGCCGCGCTGCACGCGATTGAGGTCGACCGGGGTATCTCGGTCAACGAATTGCTCGAAACCATCAAATCCGCGCTGCTCAGCGCCTACCGGCACACCCAGGGTCACCAGACCGACGCTCGCATCGAGATCGACCGTAAGAGCGGCGTCGTCCGGGTGATCGCCCGTGAGCTGGACGACGAGGGAAACCTCATCAGCGAATGGGATGACACCCCGGAGGGTTTCGGCCGCATCGCGGCGACGACAGCTCGTCAGGTGATGTTGCAGCGATTCCGCGACGCCGAGAACGAGCGCACATACGGCGAGTTCTCGACCCGGGAGGGTGAGATTGTCGCGGGTGTGATTCAGCGCGACAGCAGGGCCAACGCCCGCGGTCTGGTAATCGTCCGGATGGGAAGCGAGACCAAGGCCTCCGAGGGCGTGATCCCCGCCGCCGAACAGGTCCCCGGCGAGAGTTACGAGCACGGCAACCGGCTGCGTTGTTACGTGGTCGGCGTGAGCCGTGGTGCCCGCGAGCCGCTGATCACGTTGTCGCGCACCCACCCCAACCTGGTACGCAAGCTGTTCTCCCTGGAAGTTCCCGAGATTGCCGACGGGTCGGTGGAGATCGTTGCGGTGGCTCGCGAGGCCGGCCATCGGTCCAAGATCGCGGTGCGCTCGAACGTCCCGGGTCTCAATGCCAAAGGTGCCTGCATCGGCCCCATGGGCCAGCGGGTGCGCAACGTGATGAGCGAACTGTCCGGCGAGAAGATCGACATCATCGACTACGACGAGGATCCCGCGCGCTTCGTGGCCAACGCGTTGTCGCCCGCGAAGGTGGTCTCGGTGTCGGTGATCGACCAGAATGCGCGGGCCGCCCGCGTGGTGGTGCCCGACTTCCAGTTGTCGCTGGCAATCGGTAAGGAGGGGCAGAACGCGCGGCTGGCCGCTCGGCTCACCGGATGGCGCATCGACATCCGCGGCGATTCACCGGGACACCCGGCGGGTCACCCTGAGCAGGGCGCCAGCCGCGGAATGGCACACGATCGCTAGCGTCGGCGTCGGAACCATAACGCCATCCCCGGGTGGTTCTGGCGGCCGGTTCGGTGACGCTAGACTTAGCCGTGATCCAGCGCGAGCCTTCGGTGGCGGCGCACAGATGTTCCGACCGTCCCAGCGGACCGGTGCGGACGTGCGTCGGGTGCCGGAAGCGAGAGTTGGCCGTCGAACTGCTTCGAGTGGTGGCTGAGTCAACGGGGAACGGCAACTACGCCGTGATCGTTGACCTAAGCAGAAGGCTGCCGGGGCGGGGTGCATGGCTGCATCCCGAACCGCAGTGCCTACAACAAGCAATTCGGCGGAGGGCTTTCACCAGAGCGCTGCGCATCACCGGTGCGCCGGATATCTCAGCGGTGGTCGAACACATCAGTGGATTTCCCACTGAGCAACAGAACAGGCAGCAACGAACATGAGCACACCGTGAAGTCCCGATGACAATGTGTCATAGCTAAACCCGAGGCGCGGCCTACAACTGTCGTCGCCTCATAGACAGGAGATGTAGTGGCAGGTAAGGCCCGCGTACACGAGTTGGCCAAGGAACTCGGTGTTACCAGCAAGGAAGTGCTCGCCCGACTGAGTGAACAGGGCGAATTCGTCAAATCCGCATCGTCGACAGTAGAAGCGCCGGTCGCCCGCCGGCTGCGTGAATCGTTCGGTGGCGCCAAGCCGGCCCCCGAAAAGGCCCCCGCCAAGGGCCCGGAGAAAGGCCCCGATCGGGCTGTCGCCAAGGCCCCCGTGGCCGGACCGGGCACAGATGGTGGCAAAGCCGCAGACCAGTCCCTTGACCAAGCCCTCGACAAGGCGATTGCCAAGGCGGCCGGCAACGGCGCGCCGACGGCCGTCACACCCGATAGGGCCGCCGACTCGGGCAACACAGCAACTTCGCCCACCCGAGCCACGCCCCGCCCGCCGGCTGCCACCGCGACTCCCGCGCCTCCGAAGGCGCCGCAACCCGGACAACCGGTGACGCCGCCGCCGGGACAGCCCAGCTCCCCGGCGCCCCACCCCGGCATGGCTCCCGGCGCGCGTCCCGGACCGGCTCCCAAGCCCGGCGTCCGGGCCCCGCGTGTCGGCAACAACCCGTTCTCCTCGGCGCAACCGGCCGAACGGCCCATCCCGCGTCCGCCGGCTCCGCGCCCCGGGGCGCCGCGACCTGGGGCACCGCGTCCGGGCGCCTCGCCCGGCAGTATGCCG
>NZ_MWQA01000001.1:5414652-5454090 GCF_002086915.1 Mycobacterium persicum
GGCGGTGGCCGTCCGGGCCAGCGCGGCGGCGCGGCCGGCGCGTTCGGCCGTCCGGGCGGCGCACCCCGGCGTGGCCGCAAGTCCAAGCGGCAGAAGCGCCAGGAATATGACTCGATGCAGGCTCCGGTTGTCGGCGGCGTGCGGTTACCGCACGGCAACGGCGAGACGATCCGGCTGGCCCGCGGTGCGTCACTGTCCGACTTTGCCGAGAAGATCGACGCCAACCCGGCCGCGCTGGTGCAGGCGCTGTTCAACCTCGGCGAGATGGTGACCGCCACCCAGTCGGTCGGCGACGAGACGCTCGAGCTGCTGGGTAGCGAGATGAACTACAACGTCCAGGTGGTCAGCCCCGAGGACGAGGACCGCGAGCTCCTGGAGTCGTTTGACCTCTCCTACGGCGAGGACACCGGAGACGAGACCGATTTGCAGACTCGGCCGCCGGTGGTGACCGTGATGGGCCACGTCGACCACGGTAAGACCCGGCTGCTGGACACCATCCGTAAGGCCAATGTCCGTGAGGGCGAGGCCGGCGGCATCACCCAGCACATCGGGGCCTACCAGGTGGGCGTCGACCTCGACGGCAGTGAGCGGCTGATCACATTCATCGACACCCCGGGTCACGAGGCGTTCACCGCCATGCGTGCCCGCGGCGCCAAAGCCACCGACATCGCCATCCTGGTGGTCGCGGCCGACGACGGTGTGATGCCGCAGACGGTTGAGGCCATCAACCACGCGCAGGCCGCCGACGTGCCGATCGTGGTCGCGGTCAACAAGATCGACAAGGAGGGCGCCGACCCGGCCAAGATCCGGGCTCAGCTCACCGAGTACGGCCTGGTTGCCGAGGACTTCGGCGGCGACACCATGTTCGTCGACATCTCGGCCAAGAACGGCACCAACATCGAACAGCTGTTGGAAGCGGTGCTGCTGACCGCCGACGCCGCTTTGGACCTGCGCGCCAACCCCGACATGGAGGCTCAGGGTGTGGCCATCGAGGCGCACCTGGACCGCGGCCGCGGACCGGTGGCCACGGTGCTGGTGCAGCGCGGCACGCTACGGGTTGGCGACTCGGTGGTCGCCGGCGACGCCTACGGCCGGGTCCGCCGAATGGTCGACGAACACGGCGACGACATCGAAGCGGCACTGCCGTCGCGTCCGGTCCAGGTCATCGGCTTCACCTCGGTGCCCGGGGCCGGCGACAACTTCCTGGTCGTCGACGAGGACCGGATCGCGCGCCAGATCGCCGACCGGCGCAGCGCCCGCAAGCGCAATGCCATGGCCGCACGCAGCCGTAAGCGGATCAGCCTGGAGGACCTGGACTCGGCGCTGAAGGAAACCAGCCAGCTCAACCTGATCCTCAAGGGCGACAACGCCGGTACCGTCGAGGCGCTGGAAGAGGCCCTGATGGGTATTCAGGTGGACGACGAGGTGGCGCTGCGCGTCATCGACCGCGGCGTCGGTGGCATCACCGAGACCAACGTCAACCTGGCCTCGGCCTCCGACGCGATCATCATCGGGTTCAATGTGCGCGCCGAGGGCAAGGCCACCGAGTTGGCCAACCGCGAGGGTGTCGAGATCCGCTACTACTCCGTCATCTACCAGGCGATCGACGAAATCGAGCAGGCGCTGCGCGGCATGCTCAAGCCGATCTACGAGGAGGTCGAGCTGGGTCGTGCCGAGATCCGCGCGTTGTTCCGGTCGTCAAAGGTGGGCCTGATCGCCGGTTGCATGATCACTTCGGGTGTGGTGCGCCGCAACGCCAAGGCCCGGCTGTTGCGGGACAATATCGTGGTCGCCGAGAACCTCTCGATCCAGTCGCTGCGGCGGGAAAAGGACGACGTGACCGAGGTTCGCGAGGGCTTCGAGTGCGGTTTGACGCTCGGCTACTCCGACATCAAGGAAGGCGACGTCATCGAGTCCTACGAGCTGGTTCAAAAGGAACGCTCGTGACCGCCGCCGACGATGCAGTGGGGGCACGGCCCCAGAGGGAGGTACCACCCGCGTGCGGGGGCGGCGAGGCGGTGCAATCGTGACGGGCCGCGCGGATGGCTGACCCGGCACGGGCACGCCGACTGGCCAAACGGATCACCACCATCGTTGCGTCGGCGATCGAGTACGAGATCAAGGATCCGCGACTTGCCGGGGTGACGATCACCGACGCCAAGGTGACCGCGGACCTGCACGACGCGACCGTGTACTACACGCTGATGGGCCCCACGCTGGACGACGAGCCGGACTACGCTGCGGCGGCCGCCGCGCTGGAGCGGGCCAAGGGTGTGCTGCGCACCAAGGTCGGAGCCGGTACCGGGGTGCGTTTCACGCCGACCTTGACGTTTACCCGAGACACCACCTCCGACACGGTGCATCGGATGGAGGAGTTGTTGGCGCGCGCCCGCGCCGCCGACGCCGACTTGGCTCGGGTTCGGCAGGGCGCCAAGCCGGCCGGTGACGCCGACCCGTACCGTGATGGCGGGGCTTCCGGGGGATATGGCGATCGGATCGAGGCTGGGGACACCGGTGACCACGACCGATCGAGGGACTGAGCTGGCCGAGGTACCGAGCTGCCCGGGGGTGCGTGTCGATGCCCTCGGCGCCGTCGAGTTGCTGTCGGCCGCCGCCAGCGTCGCGGTCATTGCCCACGTTCATCCCGACGCTGACGCCATCGGCGCCGGATTGGCGCTGGCCTTGGTGTTGGACAAGTGCGGGAAGCAGGTCGAGGTGAGTTTCGCGGCGCCGGCGACACTGCCGGAGTCGCTGGCGTCGTTGCCGGGGTGCCACTTGCTGGTGAACCCGGATGCGATGTGTCGCGATGTCGATTTGGCCGTGACCGTGGACGTCCCGAGTGTCCGGCGGCTCGGCGGGCTGAGCGACCTGGCCGGTCCCGGTCGGGATGTGCTGGTGATCGACCACCACGCATCCAACGATGCGTTCGGCACCGCGAACTTCATCGATTTGTCGGCAGACTCCACCACGATGATGATCGCCGACCTTCTCGACGCCTGGGGCAAGCCGATCGACGTGGACGTCGCTCATTGCATTTACGCCGGATTGACCACGGACACCGGGTCGTTCCGGTGGGCCAGTGCGCGCGGTTATCGACTGGCGGCGCGCCTGGTCGAGATTGGCGTCGACAATGCGGCCGTCAGCCGGATCCTGATGGACACCCACCCGTTCGAGTGGTTGCCGATGCTGTCGCGGGTGCTGGGCTCGGCGCAATTGGTGTCAGGCGCGGTCGGTGGCCGGGGGCTGGTCTACGTGGTCGTCGACAACCGGGAATTCCTCCGGGCGCGTCAGGAAGAAGTGGAGAGCATTGTCGACATCGTGCGCACCACCCAGCAGGCCGAAGTGGCCGCGGTGCTGAAGGAGGTCGAACCACGACAGTGGTCGGTGTCGATGCGGGCCAAGAAGGACATTGACTTGACGTCCGTCGCCGCGCGGTTCGGTGGCGGTGGCCACCAGCTTGCCGCCGGCTATTCGACCAGCGGCTCGATCGACGATGTTGTGGCGTCACTGCTCGCGGCCCTGGGCTAAGCGCGGGCTAACCCCAATACCGTTCAGTTAAGACTACATGGGTGTAGTTTGTAGGGTATGCCTCGTGCGGGTTGGCGCAAGCCTGAGTCGGATCGCCGGTTGTCAGATCTGGTATCGGTGGGGGTGTTGACGCGGGTGTTTCCTGCGGCGCTGGTGGATGAGGTGATCGCGGAGGCGGGCCGCACCCAGCAGCGGCATCGGTCGCTGCCTGCGCGGGTGATGGCGTATTTCGCGATCGCGATGGGCCTGTATGCGGAGGGCTCTTATGAGGATGTGCTGGCCCAGCTCACCGATGGTCTGGCGTGGGCGTCGGGGTGGCGTGAACGCTACCGGTTACCAGGTAAGTCGGCGATCTTTCAGGCCCGTGAGCGGCTGGGGTCAGCACCGCTGGCCAGCTTGTTTTCGCGGGTGGCCCGCCCGTTGGCCGGGCCAACCACGCCGGGAGCGTGGTTGGCCGGGCGGCGACTGGTCGCCATCGACGGAACCTGTCTGGATGTGGCCGACACAGCGGCCAATGATGAGTACTTCGGCCGGCCCGGTGCCAGCAAGGGTGAGAAGGCCGCCTTCCCGCAGGTTCGGGTCGTTGGGGTGGCCGAGTGTGCGACACACGCGGTCTTTGCCGTGCAGATCGGGGCCTACCGCGATTCGGAGTCCAAACTCGCCGAACAACTGCTGGGTACCCTGACCACGGGGATGTTGCTGCTGGCTGATCGCGGGTTCTTCTCGTATGCGTTGTGGCGCAAGGCCTCTGCGACCGGGGCCGATTTGTTGTGGCGGGTACGCACCGGTTGGCGTGCCCCGGAACCGGCCCATGTGCAAGACCTTCCCGACGGTTCCTGGCTGGCTCACCTGCGGGCCAGCGCCGATCGGGCCAGCACCCCGATGCTGGCCCGCGTCATCGACTACACCCTCGACGACGGACGCGACAACCCCACCGTCTACCGGCTTTTGACCACGCTGACCGACCCCGAGCAGGCGCCAGCGGTCGAGCTGGCTGCCGCATACGCCCAGCGCTGGGAGATCGAGAACACCTTCGACGAACTCAAAACCCACCAGCGTGGACCTCGCATCGTGCTGCGCTCCAAATCCCCCGACCTGGTCCAGCAAGAAATCTGGGGACACCTGTGCTGCCACTACGCCATCCGTACCTTGATGACCCAGGCCGCCGAACACGCCGGACATGACCCCGACCGCGTCAGTTTCACTGCCGCACTGAGCATCACGCGTCAATCCGTCGCCCAGCAGGGCGCTTTTCCCCCCGGACCACCCCGAAACGCCTGACCGGCACTGGCGCGCCTTCCTGCGCCGACTGCTCGACCGCCTCAACCCGGCCCGACGCCACCGCGCAGCACCCCGGGTGGTCAAACGCAAAATGTCCAAGTGGCACGTCAAACGCGCCGACTACGCCCACTGGCTCCAACCCGAGCATTCACCAAACATCACCATCCACCGTCTTAACTGAACGGTATTGGGGCTAACACGGGCTAACAATTGTTGAGTGACGCCGGACGGTCACCCGCTCTCGCCCGGCGAATCGCGGCGCTTGCCCTACCGGCGCTGGGTGTGCTGGCCGCCGAGCCCTTGTACCTGCTCTTCGATACCGCCGTGGTGGGTCGGCTCGGGGCGTTGTCGCTCGCGGGTCTGGCGATCGGCAGCCTGGTGCTCGGCATGGTCGGTTCGCAGGCGACGTTTCTGTCTTACGGGACGACCGCGCGCTCGGCGCGCCACTTCGGGGCTGCCGATCGGGCGGCGGCCGTCACCGAGGGCGTGCAGGCGACCTGGTTGGCGGTGGGTCTCGGCGGGTTGACGGTCGTCGTGGTCGAAGCCGCGGCGGTGCCGCTGGTGTCGGTGATCGCCGGGCCCGGCGGCACGGGCATTTCGGGAGCGGCGCTGCCGTGGCTGCGGATCGCGATTCTGGGGGTACCGGCGATTCTGGTTTCGCTCGCCGGAAACGGCTGGATGCGTGGGGTGCAGGACACCATGCGGCCGCTGCGCTATGTGGTCGCCGGTTTCGGGGTATCGGCATTGCTGTGCCCGCTGCTGGTCTACGGCTGGCTGGGTATGCCGCGGCTGGGGTTGTCCGGTTCCGCGGTGGCCAATCTGGTTGGTCAGTGGCTGGCGGCGCTGTTGTTCGGGGGTGCGTTGCTGGCCGAGCGGGTTCCGCTGCGGGTCGATTGGCCGGTGTTGCGCGCACAACTGGTGATGGCTCGTGACCTGATCGTGCGGGGTCTGGCTTTTCAGGTGTGTTTCGTCTCGGCTGCGGCGGTGGCCGCGAGGTTCGGCGCCGCCGCGCTCGCGGCACACCAGGTGGTGCTGCAATTGTGGGGTTTCCTTGCCCTGGTTCTCGATTCGCTGGCCATCGCGGCGCAGGCGCTGGTCGGCGCGGCCCTGGGTGCCGGTGACGTGGCGCATGCGAAGTCGGTGGCCTGGCGGGTGACGGTGTTGTCGCTGCTGGCGGCGGGCGTGCTCGCCGCCGCGTTAGGCTTAGGGGCCCCGCTGCTGCCCTCGCTGTTTACCCATGACCGATCGGTGCTTGCCGCGATCGCGGTGCCGTGGTGGTTCCTGGTAGCCCAATTACCCTTCGCCGGAATTGTTTTCGCTCTTGACGGGGTGTTGCTGGGGGCGGGTGATGCTGCCTTCATGCGCACCGCCACCGTCGTCAGCGCACTGATCGGTTTTCTGCCGCTGACCTGGTTGTCGTTGGTGTATGGCTGGGGGCTGGCGGGTATCTGGTCGGGCCTGGCCACGTTCGTCGCGCTGCGGCTGCTCTTCGTCGGATGGCGGACGATCAGTGGCCGGTGGGCATTGACGGGGACGGTCTGACGCGCCGGAATTGCCGTGATGGCTGTCGTTGGGTCCGTGTATTCAACCGGCCGATACACTGCGCCGGTGACCCCCCGTCTCCCGGACGCGCGTCGATCGCGCCACCGGCCGTGGCGGGATTACGCGCTGTTCCTCGTCCTGGTGGGCCCGAACGTCGGGCTGCTGCTGCTCTTCATCTACCGCCCACTGGCCGACAACATCAGGTTGTCGTTCTTCGACTGGAATGTCTCCGACCCCAAAGCCGACTATGTCGGGTTCTCCAACTACGCCGAGTGGTTCGCCCGCGACGACACCCGCCAGATCGTGCTCAACACGGCAGTGTTCACCACCGCCGCGGTGGTGGGCTCGATGGCGCTGGGGCTGGTGCTGGCCATGCTGCTCGATCAACGGTTGCGTGGCCGGAATCTGGTGCGCTCGATGGTATTCGCGCCCTTCGTGATCTCCGGGGCGGCCGTCGGCCTGGCGGCCCAGTTCGTCTTCGATCCGCACTTTGGTCTGGTACAGGACTTGCTGGCGCGCATCGGAGCAGAAGTGCCCAACTTCTACCAGGATGCGCACTGGGCGATGTTCATGGTGACCGTCACCTATGTCTGGAAGAACCTCGGATACACCTTCGTCATCTATCTGGCGGCGCTGCAAGGGGTGCGCCGAGATCTGTTGGAAGCGGCCGAAATCGATGGCGCCAGCCGGTGGACCACGTTTCGCCGGGTGCTGTTGCCCCAGCTGCGCCCCACCACCTTCTTTTTGTCGATCACCGTGCTGATCAACTCGTTGCAGGTGTTCGACGTGATCAACGTCATGACCCGTGGCGGCCCGCAGGGCACCGGTACCACGACGATGGTCTACCAGGTGTATCTGGAGACGTTCCGCAACTTCCGGGCCGGCTACGGCGCAACCGTCGCCACCATCATGTTCCTGGTGCTGCTGGCCATCACCTATTACCAGGTGCGAGTCATGGATCGGGGGCAGCGGCAGTGACATCACCAGGCCGTCGCGCCGCCGCGCGCTTGCTCGGTTATGCCGCGATGTCGCTGGTCGTGGTAGTGATCGCCGGGCCGTTGGTGTTCGTGTTCTTCACCTCGTTCAAGGACCAGCCCGACATCTATTCGCAGCCCACGACCTGGTGGCCACCGTGCTGGCATCCGCAGAACTACCGAACCGCTACTGAGCAGATTCCGTTCTGGACCTTCCTACGCAACTCGGTGGTCATCACATCGGTGCTGGCGGGGGTGAAGTTCATGCTCGGCGTGCTCAGCGCGTTCGGCTTGGTGTTCGTGCGGTTTCCGGGCAAGAATGTGGTGTTCCTGGTGATCATCGCCGCGCTGATGGTGCCCAACCAGATCACCGTGATCTCCAACTATGCGCTGATCTCACAACTGGGTCTGCGCAACACTTTTCCCGGCATCATCTTGCCGCTGGCCGGTGTCGCTTTCGGAACATTCCTGATGCGCAACCACTTTCTGTCGCTGCCTCCCGAGATCATCGAAGCGGCCAGAATGGATGGCGCGCGCTGGTGGCAACTTCTTGTGCGGGTGGTGTTGCCGATGTCGGGGCCCACCATGGTGGCCTTCGGCATCATTACTGTGGTCAATGAATGGAATGAGTACTTGTGGCCGTTCCTGATGTCTGACGACGAATCGGTGGCGCCCCTGCCGGTGGGGCTGACCTTCCTCCAACAGGCCGAGGGCATCACCAACTGGGGTCCGGTGATGGCGGTGACGCTGCTGGCGATGTTGCCGATCTTGCTGATTTTCATTGTCCTGCAACGCCAAATGATCAAGGGTCTGACGTCAGGTGCGGTCAAGGGTTAGGGTGCCATGGATCCGGTAAGCCGCCGACGGTTCCTCGCGCTGGCAAGTGCCGCCGCCGCGGGAGCGACAGCCGGGTGTGCGGGGATGGGCGGCAGCGGCGGGGTGAAGTCGGGCTCCGGTCCAATCACCTTCTGGTCCTGTCATCCCGGCACATCCACCGCGGTGGAGAAGGAGTTGATCAATCGATTTCAGCGCCGCTTTCCGGACTTGCCGGTCAAGCTGATCGACGCCGGCAAGGACTACGAGGAAGTCGTGCAGAAGTTCAACGCGGCGCTGATCGGAACCGATGTCCCCGATGTCGTGTTGTTGGACGACATCTGGTGGTTCCATTTCGCCCTCAGCGGTGTCATCACCCCGCTTGAAGACCTGTTCGACGAAGTCGGGGTGGACACAATCGACTACGTCGACTCACTGCTGGCCGACTACGAGTTCAACGGCCGACACTATGCCTTGCCGTATGCCCGCTCGACACCGCTGTTCTACTACAACAAGGCGGTATGGAACCGCGTCGGCCTGCCGGACCGTGGGCCGCAAACCTGGCAAGAATTCGACGAGTGGGGTCCCGACCTGCAGCGTGCCGTCACCGCCGGCAACTGGGCACACGGCTGGGCCAACGACACGCTCATCTCCTGGACGTTCCAGGGGCCGAACTGGACATTCGGCGGCGCCTACTCTGACGAGTGGACGCTGAAGTTCACCGACCCGGCCACCATCGCGGCCGGCAACTTTTATCGGGATTCTATCCATCGCAAGGGGTATGCGGCGATCGCCAACGATATCAACAATGAGTTCGCCACCGGCATCGTGGCCTCGGCGCTGGCATCGACCGGCGCCTTAGTCGGCATCACCGCAGCTGCCCGCTTCAATTTCGGCGTGTCGCCACTGCCCACCGGCCCGGGTGGAGCGCCCGGCTGCCCGACCGGCGGGGCCGGGCTGGCGATTCCCACCAAGCTATCCCACGAACGAAAAGTGAACGCGCTCAAGTTCATCGCATTCATCACCAATGCGGCCAACACCGCGTATTTCAGTCAGCGCACTGGTTATCTGCCCGTGCGAAAGTCCGCCGTCGACGACCCGAGCGAGCGGCAATACCTGGCGGCGAACCCCCGCGCCCGAGTGGCGCTGGACCAGCTTCCGCACACCCGCCCGCAAGATTACGCACGCGTTTTCCTGCCCGGCGGAAACCGCATCATCTCGACCGGACTGGAATCCATTGGGCTGAAAGGAGCCGACGTCACGTCAACCTTCGCCGACATCAACCAGCAACTGAAAATCATCCTCGACCGGCAAATCAAGCGAAAGCTACCCGGTCATGGCTGACATCCGGTATTCCGCAGTGACCCATCGGTATCCCGGCGCCGACGTGCCAGCCGTCGTCAACCTGGACCTCGATATTGCCGACGGCGAATTTCTGGTCCTCGTCGGCCCCTCCGGTTGCGGCAAGTCCACAGTCCTTCGGCTACTGGCCGGGCTGGAATCGGTCGAAAGTGGCCAGATCACTATCGGTGGTGTGGACGTGACGCATCTGCCGCCACGGGAACGCGACGTAGCGATGGTTTTTCAGAACTATGCCCTGTACCCGAACATGACCGTGGCCGCCAACATGGGGTTTGCCCTGCGAAACGGCGGGATGTCGCGCGCAGCCACTCGGCAGCGCGTGCTCGAGGTCGCTGACATGCTGGAATTGACTGAGCTGCTTGATCGTAAGCCGTCGAAGCTCTCCGGTGGGCAGCGTCAGCGGGTGGCGATGGGACGGGCGATCGTGCGGCGGCCGCGGGTGTTCTGCATGGACGAACCGCTGTCGAATCTGGATGCCAAGCTGCGGGTGAGCACCAGGTCGCAGATCTCCGGGCTGCAGCGTCAGCTGGGCACCACCACCGTCTACGTCACCCACGACCAGGTGGAGGCGATGACCATGGGTGATCGGGTTGCCGTGCTCAAAGACGGTGTGCTGCAACAGGTCGACGGTCCTCGCACGCTGTACGACGACCCGGTCAACACCTTTGTGGCAACGTTCATCGGGGCCCCGGCGATGAACCTCATCGAGGCCACCGTGAGCAATGGTGCGCTGACGTCGCCCGGGCTGGCGATTCCGGTTCCACGCGGGGCGGTCGGGCGGGTGCTGGTCGGCATCCGGCCGGAGTCCTGGGATGTTGTGCCGGCCGGGACCGCGGGATCGTTGAGTGTTCGGGCCGAGTTGGTGGAGGAGTTGGGGTTCGAATCCTTTGTGTATGCAAGCCCTCTCGAGCAGGAGGGCTGGGCGTCACGTGCGCCGCGGGTCGTGGTCCGCACCGACCGCCACACCGCGGTCGGGGTAGACGACACGCTGGGGATCCTGCCGCGCCCGCAGGAGGTGTGCTTCTTCGACAGCCGGACCGGGACTCGTATCCGCTGAGGATCGACTGCCGCTGGTAGCCGCGACACTGCAACCATGCAGACGACACGCCGGTGGCGGTCGCGGTGGTTTCAGTCTCGATGAACGCAATCCCAGCAGAACCCCGACACAAGCCGAGTCGGGTCCTAGCGCACCTGGGAGCGTCCGCGTTGCAGCACGGCCTCCCGGTTTGCGGCGATGTCGTCGCCGCTGGTGCGAAATTGCCTGGCGGCCATGGCCTCCAGCCACAGTCCGGCGCTGGTGTGGGCGTCGTCGATGCGGTGGTAGGACGCCAGCAGGGCGCGCACCGCGTTCTGGTTGTTGCCGACGATGGACGCCGCGACGCGGCGGGCGGTGGGCAGCAGTTCGTCGTGCGGCACGACCTCGGTAACCAGGCCGGCCCGCAGCGCGTCGGCGGCGGAAAGGTAGTCGCCGGTAAGGCTCATCCGGCGGGCCATACCCACGCCCACCTTCTGTGGTAGCCGCACGCTGAGCCCCCAGGTCGGCAGCAGGCCCACCCGGGCATGAGTGTCGGCGAAGCGGGCGTGCTCCGAGGCGATCAGGATGTCGCAGTAGAGCGCCAGTTCGAGTCCGCCGGTCACCGCCGCGCCGTTGATGGCCCCGATCACCGGCTTGGTCATGGCCGGCCAGCGCGGTGAGATGTCCGGCAATGCCGAATGGCCGCCGAGCTCTTTGAGGTCCAGTCCCGCGCAGAACACCGGATCGGCGCCGGTGAGGATGATGACGTCGACGTCGTCGTCGGCGTCGGCTTCGGACAGCGCCCCGAAGAAGCGGTCCCGCAGCGCCGCCGACAGCGCATTGCGGGACTGGGGGCGGTTAAGGGTCAAGGTGCGGATCCGCTCGTCGGTGTGGATCAGCAGGATGTCGTCGGTCATAGGGCAACCGTAGCCAGTTGCGGGCGTCGGGCTGTACCGCTGCACCCGTAAATGGCCGGGAATGGCTGGGCAATGTACGTCCGATGAACAATTGTCAACCGGCTTGGACGTTCGGTCCGGGGAAAGCTACGCTTCGCTTCAACAGATTAACAAGTGCAAGTAACAACTGTTGTGTACGCAACAGTGTGACTTTGCTCACTGTGTGGGATGGGCGGTGGATCAAGCACCAACACCGATGCCGCCACGTCCTCGCTAAGGAGACGACGCGAATGGATTATGGCGGTTTACCACCGGAAGTCAACTCTGCGCGAATGTATACCGGCCCGGGGTCGGCGTCGATGACTGCCGCGGCATCGGCATGGAGCGCGCTGGCAGCCGAATTGGATTCCGCGGCAGCCGGTTATGAAACGCTGGTCAACCAGCTGGCCGGGGAAGGGTGGTTGGGCCCGGCATCGACGGCGATGGCCGCCGCCGTCGCTCCCTATGTTGTCTGGATGCGGACCACCGCCGCGCACGCCGAGCAGACGGCCATGCAGGCGAGAGCCTCGGCGGCCGCCTACGAGAACGCTTTTGCCGCGATGGTGCCACCGCCAGCGATCCTGGCCAACCGTCTGCAGTTGACCGAGTTGATGCAGTCGAACGTCTACGGTCAGAACACCTCGGCGATAGCGGCCTTGGAAGCCCAGTACGGGCAGATGTGGGCCCAGGACGCCACCGCCATGTACGAGTACGCCGCCGCCACAGGGTCCGCCACCACCCTGACTCCGTTCAAGCAGCCGCCGCACATCGTCAACCCGGCCGGCGCATCCGGCCAAACCGCTGCGGTCACTCAGGCCGCTGCCACCTCGGCCGGCGCCAGCCAGTCAGCCCTTGCCCGTCTCATTTCGGGGATTCCCACGATGTTGCAAGGGCTCGCTACGCCGGTTGCTTCGGCGGTGTCGAGTTCACCGCTGGCGTGGCTGTGGCAGATCCTGTTCGGAACGTCCACATTTCCCACGTCGATCGCGGCGTTGCTGACCGACTTGCAGCCATACGCCAGCTTCCTCTACAACACCGAGGGCTTGCCCTATTTCAGCATCGGTATGGCGAACAACTTTGTTCAGTCGAGCAAGACTTTGGGGTTGCTCGGCGGCGCCACCCAGGCCGCGGCCGCCGCCGGCGGCGCGGCGCAGGGCGGCTTAGCGGGTTTGGGAAGCCTGGTGGGCGGCGGCGGGCAGGTATCGGCCGGTTTGGGCCATGCCGGGTCGATCGGCGGCCGGTTGTCGGTTCCACCCTCGTGGGCGCAGGCCCTGCCGGACGTCGAGTCCATCCCGGCGCGTATGCCGGTCGAAACGTTCAAATTCGCACCCGACGGCGCCGGTGCCGGAAACCTGTTGGGTGGCATGCCGCTCACCGGTCCGGCGGGGCACGGCGCGGCTGGTTCCGGTCCGCGATACGGTGTTCGGCCCACCGTCATGGCGCGTCCGCCGTTTGCCGGATAACACTGATGACTACCGATAAGGCACCGAGCGGCCGAAAACCTGGCCCGCGGGTCAACGCCTGTGCTGTGGCAATTCTGCGGCTGCGGGTCTTGCCCGCGGGTGTCGATCCGCAGTCACGGAGACGCCGATGATGTTCGGCGATTACGGGGCGCTGCCTCCGGAGATCAATTCCGCGCGGATGTATGCGGGTCCAGGTGCGGGATCCATGCTGGCAGCAGCCGCGGCTTGGGATGCGCTGGCAGGTGAGTTGGGCGCGATGGCGTCGGGTTACTCGTCGGTGATCTCCGAACTGACCGGCACGGCATGGATTGGTCCGGCGGCGGCTTCGATGATCGCCGCTGCCGCCCCGTATGTGGCATGGCTGAGCGCCACCGCAATCCAGGCCGAACACACCGCGAGCCAGGCCAGGGTGGCCGCCGCTGCCTACGAGACTGCCTTCGCCATGACGGTGCCCCCGCCGACGGTTGCCGCCAACCGCGTTTTGCTGCTGACGCTCGTCGCGACGAACTTCTTCGGGCAGAACACGCCGGCGATCGCGGCCACCGAAGCTGAATACGCCGAGATGTGGGCCCAAGACGCAGCCGCGATGTACGGCTATGCCGGTTCGTCGACAACCGCCACCGCGCTGACTCCGTTTAACCCTCCGCCGACGACTACCGGACTGAGCGGACCGCTTCAGCAAACAGCAGCGGTGGCCGAAGTCGCCGCGACATCTGCGGGGACGGCACTATCGGCAAAGTTTGGGGGGCTCGCCTCCAGTCCGGCGATATGGCACGCACTGGCGCGACTGTCGTCGAACACATTGTTCCCGGGATATGCGGCATTCGCACAATGGCTCGAGGCGCTGCTGCCCGACATCACTCCCGCGGAACGGACGGCGCTGGTGCGGCTGGCCGGCTTGAGCTATTTCGGGATGGGGATAGCACAGTTCATTGCCTCGATCGCACAGCAAACGATACCGGGGACCCCCGGCGGCGCCGGCGACTCAGGGTCTTCGGTTCTTGACAGTTGGGGTCCCAAACTTCGCCTAGGGGCGCCGCCGGGCGCCGGGGCGGGCGGGGCGGCAGCGGTGCCCGAACAGTATTGGGAACGCCTCGATCGTCTGGCCAGGCCGGTGTCGGCGGTGCTGGGCAAGGCCGGGTCGATCGGGCCCTTGTCGACACCGAGCAGTTGGGACGCCAGCGTTCGGGCGTTTCACACCGTCCCCTTGGATCAGGAGTTCGACATCATCGGCTCCCTGGCGAACGCGAAGGCGAACGCCTACCTGCAGGGCATGCCGATGACAGCAGCCGGCAAGCACGCCGCCGCGGCTGATCAGCGATACGGATTCCGGTATCGGGTGATGCAGCGCTCCCCGTCTGCCGGGTAGCGGGGGATACCGCGCCCTATCGTTGAGACATGTGCCGAAACATCACCGAATTGCGCGGCCTGGAACCCCCGGCCACGTCTGCGGAGATCGCGGCCGCCGCGCGCCAATATGTGCGCAAGGTCAGCGGTATCACCCGTCCGTCGCCAGCCAATGCCGAAGCGTTCGAAGCCGCGGTTGCTGAAGTGACGGCGACGACGACGCGGCTGCTGGCCGCGTTGCCGGCGCGGCGTCAGCCACCCAAGAGTCTGCCGCCGCTGCGCCGGCCCGAAGTGTTGGCCCGCGTGGCGAGATCCCAGTGACGCCCGCGCTGAAGGAATGGAGTGCGGCCGTGCACGCGCTGCTCGACGGCCGTCAAACCGTGCTGTTGCGCAAGGGCGGTATCGGGGAGAAGCGGTTCGAGGTGGCGGCCGGAGAGTTCTTGTTGTTCCCGACGGTCGCGCACAGCCACGCGCAGCGGGTTCGTCCCGAGCATCGCGACTTGTTGCCGGCCGCGGCCGCCGACAGCACCGATGAGCGACTGGTGGTCCGGGCTGCGGCGAAAGTCGTTGCAGCACTGCAGGTTAACCGGCCTGAGGGGCTGGACGACATTCAGGATCTGCATATCTGGACCGCCGCGTCGATCCGCGCGGACCGGCTCGACTTCCGGCCCAAGCACAAGCTGGCCGTCCTGGTGGTGTCTGCGATGCCGCTTATTGAGCCGGTGCAGGTCACCCGCATCCCCGAGTACGGCGGTTGCACCAGCTGGGTTCAGCTGCCGATTGCGGCGAGTCTGGCGACGCCGGTGCATGACGGTGATGTGCTAGCGGAGGTGGCCGCCCGGGTCCGCGATGCGGTCGGCTGACGGGCCGACGGGTAGTACCAGCCGGGAATTGCTGAAATGCACCGAATGGGTGGCGGGCTTCGTCTGCCGGCCGGACAGCGCCGGTTCGCCGGTGCCGAGATTGGGTGCGTAGCGGGGAAACCAACTGCCGGCGACCAGGACGCGGATACGGGAGCTGGCTTTGAACCGGTGGGCGACGGCGTCGAGTTCGATGCGGACCGTCTCCGGCGCGTCCCCGAGCCGACGGTAGCCGTCGCTGACATTGCGGGATCGGCCGTTGGCGTCGACCTCGCTGACCCGGACGAACACGTCGACGTTGGGGTTGTCCGAGGAGTGCGTCAATTCGACGGCGGGGTTTCCGTAGACGTATAGATCGTCGGCGAGAGGGTTACCGGTGAAGCACAGCACGTCGTCGCGGCGCGCGAGCCGGCTGTCGTTGCGGTAGCCGCCCTTCGACAGCAGCGGACCGCCGGTGATGGGTGTCGGGTCGGTGGGATCGAAGCGGAAAGTCGCCGGTGGCGCGCCGGCCGGCGGCGCCGTCTTGTCGAGGCGGCCGTTCGGCTGCAGGTACAGCGCCTGTTCGGTGGTGGCCGGCGGCCACTGGGGCAGGGAGCGCCAGCCGTGGCGGTTCACGAAGATCCGGACCGCAGCCGCGCGGCGCGGGGCGGGCGCGTTGCCCAGGTGGGCGTCCAGCCAGTCCAACGACTCCCGAGCGCAGGTGGCCAGCCCCTTGCTCATCGTCTGGGTATGGGTCCACGGACCGATGGTCAGCGCCACCTCGACGCCTCGGTTGCGTAGCTGCCGATACTGGTGCAGCGTCTGGTCCAGGAAGATGTCCTGCCACCCGGTCAGCAGCAGGACCGGAACCTCAACACGGTCCAACGCGGCGGGGTAACGCCGTGATTCCCAGAAGGGGTGATCGTGGTCGGCGTTTTCTACCCAGGATTCGAACCAGGGCGCGCCCTCGCCCAGCAGTGTCCGGGCCGCCGAATTCATCGGCAACCCGGCGATGGCACGTTTCACCTTGCGCGGCGCCAGCAGCTGGCGGATCGCGCCTCGCAGCGGCCCCGATTCTTCTTGACGCGAAACCAGATAACTCCAGCCCAAGAAGTCGTTGACGGCAAATGATCCGGTGCTCCACACCGAGGCCCGGAAATCGTGCGGCCCTACGGTGATGACGGCCGCGGCCAGCTCCGGCGGCGGATCGTGCAGCAGCGCCCACTGGGTGAAGCCCAGGTAGGACAGGCCGACGGTGCCGAACCGGCCGGTGAACCACGGTTGGCGCCGCAGCCACTCGACGGTGTCGGCGCCGTCGGCCGCTTCGTTGGCCATCGGTTCGAATTCGCCGGCCGACCCGAAAGTTCCGCGCACGCTTTGCAACACCACGTGATAGCCGCGCGCGGCATAGAGCCCGGCGAACACCAAAGAAAACGGAAGTCCCCGCCCGTAGGGGCCGCGGACCAGCAGCGTGCCGACGGGTTCGGACGTCGTGGGCGCGTAGTGGTCGGCGACCAGGTGAATCCCGTCGCGCATGGGGACGTGCACCCGGCTCACGGTGTAGCGCGTGGTCGCACGCGGCAGACCCAGCAGGGCGCCAACCGCCCCCGGGACGGCGCGGCCGCCTCGCCTGCTCGGGCCGCGCTGCTCGGACCGTGGCGAGGTGGTGCTCACTGTGCGCGACCTAGAACTTGTAATACGGAGCCAGATCGTTGGCCCGTTGCAGGTTGGTGGCCGGGCAGTCGACGTCGGGCTCGGAGTAGACCGTCGAGTAGAACAGCGACTGCTGGATCACCCCATAGCTCGTTTTGAACGTCACCATGCACGAGGAGTACCAGAAGCTGTTGTGGTAGGTCGGCTTGAGCACCCAATACTGCGCGGCGCGGTGGCCGGCGATGGTGGTCTCGATGGCGTCCGCCGGCAGAGTCTGGGCGTAGCTGCGCCAGGTGATGGGCTCGACGGCCAGCTGATAGTTGCCCGCGTCGTAGTGGCACCGCAACCCCTCCTCGGCTTCCGGCGGTGTGTAGGCGAGGCCGAGGCGCTGGACTGCGTCGAAGGGAATGTCGTTGCACGGGTCGAACGGACTCGGATCGGTGGTCGCCACGATGGGGCTCTTCATGGTGGTCGACATCGGTTCTGCAGTTGACCGCAACTCGACACTGCCGTCGGCCGGCGACGCCGAGGCGCCATGCCAGCCCACGGTCCCCGCTACGGCAGCTGTGACCAGCGCACCGAGCGCTCCGGCCAGACGCACCTTGGCGAACACCACACCCCCTGCCTTTGGCGGTCCCTTTGCCGGGAGTGTACAAGTCCTCGCCGCGGCCGTCACAGAGGTTCGCTGAGTTGTGCACCCATGAGGCGCTTGGCATGCTGGGGTCTCCACATGGCATCAGGAGGTTGGGATGTTTCAGCTCAGCCCGGAGGAGTGGATGTCCTCGGCGGTGCACGTGACCGGTCAGGGTGAGGGGTTGGCGACAGCGCATTTGACGTCCGACTATCGGCTTCAGTCGGCGCAGGTGGGCTGGCAAGGCGCCTCGGCGACGGCGCTCGATGCCAAACTGGGCGACTGGTTAGAGGTGTCCAGGGCGCTGCTGACCCGGGTCGGTGACCACGCACGCGGCCTGCACGAGGCCGCTGTCCGGCACGCGGCGGCGGAGGAGGAAAGGGCACATGCGTTAGCGCGGGTCGGCGCTTCAGCCGTCGGTACGACGCGTCAGGTGTGATCGGTGTCCTTGACGGTGGCCGATATCGATCGGTGGAACGCGCAAGCGGTCCGGGAGGTGTTTCACGCCACCAAGTCCCGAGCCGAGGTGACGTTGGACGCGTCCCGTCAGTTGGCGACGTTGTCGATATTTGCGAGCTCCGGCGGCAAGACCGCTGAGGCGGCGGCACACCAAAACGAGGGGCTTCGCCGCGATCTCGACGCCCACGGTTACGAGGCGTTGGCCGTTGCCCGCGCGGCTGACAGGGCCGCGGACGGTATTGTGAAGGTTCAATCGGACCTGGCCGCACTACGCAAAGCCGCCGCGGCCGCCGAGCTGACGGTCGACGCGCTCACCAACAAGGTGGTGCCGGTCCCCGGACTGCGGTATACCGAGGCCGAGTGGGCGCGGATGCTGGCCAAGCAAGCGGAGCTGCAGGCCGAGCTCGATGTGATCGTTGCCGAGGCCAACGCCGTCGACGAGCAATTGGCCTCAGCGGTCAACATGGCTGACGGAGATGCGCCCATCCCGGCGGAGTCCGGTCCGCCGGTCGGTCCCGAAGGCCTGACACCGACACAGCTTGCCAGCGACGCCAACGAGGAGCGGCTGCGCAAGGAGCGCGCCAAGCTGCAAGCCCGTATCGGACAGTTGCAGGGACGATACGACGACCTTGCGGCACAGGCTGCCAGAGATTACAACAACGGCATCCTGAACAGCGACGCGTTGGGCCAGCTTGCCGCCCTTGATGGTCAGCTCAGTGCCGCCAAGGGTCGGCTGGCCGACCTTGACGCCGTCGACCAGGCGCTGAGTCGAGCGCCGGAGACCTACCTCGCCCAGCTGCAGATTCCCGACGACCCGCACCAGCAGGTGCTGGCGGCGGTGGCCGTCGGCAATCCGGATACTGCGGCCAACGTGTCGGTGACCGTGCCCGGGGTGGGCTCCACGCTGCGAAGTACCTTGCCCGGCATGGTCAGCGAAGCCCGTAATCTGCGGTCGGAAGAGATCCGGCAACTCAATGCCGCCGGCAAGCCCGCGTCAGTTGCTGCCATCGCCTGGATGGGCTACACCCCGCCGCCTAACCCGCTCGACACCGGGAGCGCGGGCGATCTGTGGCAGACCATGACCGACGAGCAGGCACGAGCGGGCGCTGCGGACTTATCAAAGTATCTGCAGCAGGTCCGAGCAACCAACCCCAATGGCCACCTGACGGTGTTGGGACACTCCTACGGGTCGCTAACCGCGTCGCTGGCCTTGCAGGACCTCAACGCCCAGGGCGCCCACCCGGTCAACGATGTGGTGTTCTACGGCTCGCCCGGCCTGGAACTGTACAGCCCGGCGCAGCTCGGGCTCGACCACGGGCAGGCCTACGTCATGCAGGCTCCGCACGACCTCATCACAGATCTCGTGGCCCCGGTGGCACCACTGCACGGCTGGGGTCCGGACCCCTACCTGACCCCCGGCCTGACGGAACTTTCGTCACAGGCAGGCTTCGATCGGAGCGGCATTTGGCGTGACGGGGTATATGCCCATGGCGACTATCCTCGCGTCTTCCAAGACGCCGCCGGCCAGCCGCAGCTGCGGATGTCCGGCTACAACTTCGCGGCGATCGCAGCCGGGCTGCCCGGCAACAAGGTGGAGGCGCCGTTGCTTCCGCCGGTTCTGGGCGGTGGCATGCCCGGCGCGCCGGGCCCGGTACCGGAAGGGGGGCACTGATGCGGTGGCCGATGGCGTGGCTGCTGACCGTGGTCTGTGTGATGGTGCTGGGCTGCGGTCGCAGCGGTCATGGGACCGGTAGTGGAGAGGAGGGGCCGTTGAGCCCGGAGAAGGTCGCCGAACTTGAGAACGCATTGCGCGCCAAGCCGGCGCTGGAAGCAGCGAAGGACGAGTACCGGGCTGTGGCGGCCGAAATGGCAAATGCAATCACAGCATTGGTGCCCGGGTTGACATGGAGGACCGACATGGATACCTGGACGGGCTGCGGTGGCGATTATGAATGGACCAGGGCAAAAGCCGCGTATTTCATGGTGGTCTTCAGTGGACCAATCCCGGACGACAAGTGGCCGCAGGCCGTGCAGATCGTCAAAGACCGTGGTAAACAATTCGGCGCCACCAACTTCGGGGTGATGAAAAACAAGCCTGGCGATCACGATGTCTACATCGCGGGCCATGGCGGAGTCGAGTTCAAGCTATCCACTCAGAAGGCGGCGGTGCTCACCGCGCAATCGGACTGCCGCATCAGCCAAACCGATACGCCGAAACCCTCGCCCAGCGCGTAGCGGTTCGGACCGTGGCAAAAGACTAGTGACGCAGGTTCCCAACATGCGATGGCTTGTGGCCTGGCTGGCCGTGGTTTGTGTGATGGTGCTGGGCTGTGGTCGCATCGGTCATGGAACCGGTCGTGGTGAGGAGGGGCCGTTGAGCCCCGAGAAGGTGGCCGAATTGGAGAACCCGCTGCGGGCCAAGCCGCCGCTAGAGGCCGCCAAGGATCAGTACCGGGCCGCGGTGACTCAGATGGCCAATGCGATAACGGCCCTGGTGCCTGGGTTGACTTGGTCGATGGATATGGACAGCTGGAATCACTGTGGAGGCGAATATGTATGGACCGACGCCAAGATGGCGTATTTCATGGCCGGATTCAGCGGACCAATCCCAGACGACAAGTGGCCGCAGGCCGTGCAGATCGTTAAGGACGGGGCAAAACAGTTCGGCGCAACCAACTTTGGTGTCATGAAGGATAAACCGGGAGACCACGACGTGTACATTTCCGGTGCCGGTGGTATCGAATTCAAGCTCGGCACCCAGGTCGCTTCATCGCTCACCGCACAGTCGGACTGCCGCATCAGCCAAACCGATACGCCGAAACCCTCGCCGAGCCCATAGCGGTTCGGACCGTGGCAAAAGACTAGTGACGCAGGTTCCCGACATGCGATGGCTTGTGGCTTGGCTGGCCGTGGTTTGTGTGGTGGCCGTGGGCTGTGGTCGCATCGGTCATGGAACCGGTCGTGGTGAGGAGGGGCCGTTGAGCCCCGAAAAGGTGGCCGAATTGGAGAACCCGCTGCGGGCTAAGCCGCCGCTAGAGGCCGCCAAGGATCAGTACCGGGCCGCGGTGACTCAGATGGCCAACGCGATAACGGCCCTGGTGCCTGGGTTGACTTGGTCGATGGACATGGATACCTGGACTGGCTGCGGCGGTGACTACGAGTGGACCAGGGCCAAAGCGGCCTATTTCATGGTCGGGTTTAGTGGACCAATCCCCGACGACAACTGGCCGCAGGCCGTTCAGATCGTTAAGGACGGGGCAAAACAATTCGGCGTGACCAACTTTGGTGTCATGAAAGACAAGCCGGGTGACCACGACATATACATTTCCGGAGCTGGCGGCATATTCAAGCTCGGCACCCAGGTTGCGTCATCGCTCACCGCGCAATCGGACTGCCGCATCAGCCAGACCGACACGCCCAAACCCACGCCCGCCCCGTAGCGTGCCGCAGCAAAGCGTGTGACGAGGAACAATTCGTCTGCACCACGCCGAATCGTTAGGGTGGTTAACCGTGACACGGCACGAGCAGACCGGCGGCGCACAGCCGACGCTGTGGGCCGTTTCTGACCTGCACACCGGTCACCTGGGCAACAAGCCCGTCGCCGAGTCGCTGCACCCATCGTCGCCGGACGACTGGCTGATCGTCGCCGGCGATGTCGCCGAACGCACCGACGAGATCCGCTGGACACTGGACCTGCTGCGGCGCCGATTCGCCAAGGTGATCTGGGTGCCCGGCAACCACGAGCTGTGGACCACCAACCGCGACCCCGCGCAGATCTTCGGCAAAGCGCGCTATGACTACCTGGTCAATATGTGCGACGAACTGGGCGTCGTGACCCCCGAGCACCCGTTCCCGGTGTGGACCGAACGTGGCGGCCCGGCCACCATCGTCCCGATGTTCCTGCTGTACGACTACTCCTTCCTGCCGCAGGGCGCGACCAGCAAAGCCGAGGGCATGGCTATCGCGAAGCAACGCAATGTGGTGGCCACCGACGAATTCCTGCTCTCACCCGAGCCGTACTCCACCCGGACCGCCTGGTGCCACGAACGGGTCGCCAGCACCCGCGCACGTCTGGAACAGCTCGACTGGATGCAACCGACCGTGCTCGTCAACCACTTTCCCCTGGTGCGCGAGCCCTGCGAAGCGCTGTTTTACCCCGAATTCTCGCTGTGGTGCGGAACCACCAAGACCGCCGACTGGCACACCCGCTACAACGCCGTGTGCTCGGTATACGGCCATCTCCACATTCCCCGCACCACCTGGCACGACGAGGTGCGCTTCGAAGAGGTGTCGGTGGGCTACCCGCGGGAGTGGCGCCGTCGCAAGCCATACAGCTGGCTGCGCCAAGTCCTGCCCGACCCGCAGTACGCGCCGGGTTATCTCAACGACTTCGGCGGTCACTTTGTCATCACTCCCGAGATGCGTGCCCAAGCCGCCCAGTTCCGGGAAAGATTGCGGCAGCGGCAATTACGGCGGTGACGACGAGCATGCTGGTGTCGTCGGTGTTGCCCGGCGGAGTGATCGAGGACCTGGCGTATGCCGAGATGTACTCCGACCCGCCAGGCCTGAGTCCGTTGCCAGACGAGGAACCGTTGATTGCCAAGTCGGTGGACAAGCGGCGCAACGAGTTCATCACCGCCCGCCACTGCGCCCGCGTCGCGCTGCGTGAACTCGGCGTGCCACCGGTACCGATCCTCAAGGGCAACAAGGGACAACCCTGCTGGCCCGACGGTGTCGTCGGCAGTCTGACCCACTGCGCCGGCTATCGGGGTGCGGTGGTGGGGCGCAGCTCCGCGGTGCGTTCGGTGGGCATCGATGCCGAACCGCATGACGTGTTGCCCAACGGCGTGCTGGACGCGATCAGCCTGCCGGTCGAGCGCGTCGAGCTACCGCGCAGCATGCCCGACGAGCTGCGCTGGGACCGAATCCTGTTCTGCGCCAAGGAGGCAACGTACAAAGCGTGGTTCCCGCTGACCGAGAGGTGGTTGGGTTTCGAGGACGCGCACATCACCTTCGACGCCGACCCCTCCGGCTTGACCGGCCGCTTCACGTCCCGCATCCTGATCGACCCGTCGGCGCTATCGGGTCCGCCCCTGACGAGGCTGCGCGGTCGATGGTCGGTCGAGCGTGGCCTGGTGCTGACCGCCATCGTGCTATGAGCCAAAGCCCGACCGGCCCCGGACTTGTGATCGTCGACAAGCCGGCCGGGATGACCAGTCACGACGTGGTGGGGCGGTGCCGCCGAATCTTCGCCACCCGCAGGGTCGGGCATGCGGGGACGCTGGACCCGATGGCCACCGGCGTGCTGGTGATCGGGATCGACCGCGCCACCAAGATCCTCGGCCTGCTGGCCGCGACCTCGAAGTCGTATGCCGCCACCATCCGGCTGGGGCAGACCACGTCCACCGACGACGCCGAAGGCGAACTGCTGCAATCTGTTTCGGCTGCACACCGCACGGATGAGCAGATCACCGCCGCGATCTCCAAGTTCCGCGGCGACATCACCCAGGTGCCGTCGACGGTCAGCGCGATCAAGATCGGTGGCCGTCGTGCCTACCAGCTCGCCCGACAGGGCCATTCGGTTGAGCTCGAGGCACGCCCGGTACGTATCGACCGGTTCAGCGTGACCGCGCGGCGCACCGTTGACGGCGTGGTCGACCTCGACGTGGAGGTCGACTGCTCGTCGGGAACCTACATCCGCGCGTTGGCCCGCGATCTCGGCGATGCACTTCGGGTGGGCGGCCACCTGACATCGTTGCGGCGCACCCGGGTGGGTCGCTTCGGCCTGGAGCAGGCGTGCTCGCTCGACGAGTTGGCGCAGCGTCCGCGGCTGAGTCTGAGTCTCGACGAAGCGTGTCTACTGATGTATCCGCGCCGCGAGCTCACCGCCGAGGAGGCCGAGGCCGCCGCCAACGGCCGGCCCCTCGCGCCGGCCGGCATCGACGGCACATACGCTGCCACCGACGTCGACGGGCGGGTGATTGCGCTGCTGCGCGACGCGGGCTCGCGGACCAAGTCGGTGGTGGTGATCCGCCCGGCAACGTTGTAGGGGTACCCGGGCGGTTATCCATCTGCGGCTAGGTTGCACACTGGGAGTCACGACCGTGGCGTAAGTCCATCGGCCGCTGCTCGGAGGGAAGGGGCGTGCATGTCTCCCAAGGTGGCCAACAAGGTATTTGTCATCGGCGTCGGCATGACCAAGTTCGAAAAGCCCGGCCGCCGCGAAGGCTGGGACTATCCCGACATGGCCAGGGAATCGGGGACGAACGCCCTGCGCGATGCCGGCATCGACTACAACGACGTCGAGCAAGGCTACGTCGGCTATGTCGCCGGCGATTCGACGTCCGGGCAGCGAGCGCTCTACGAGCTGGGCATGACCGGCATCCCGATCGTCAACGTCAACAACAACTGCTCAACCGGCTCGACGGCGCTGTTCTTGGCGGCCCAGGCCATCCGCGGCGGGATCGCCGACTGCACAATCGCGCTCGGCTTCGAAAAGATGCAACCCGGCTCGCTCAGCGGTGGCGCGCAAGACCGCGAATCGCCGATGGCCAGGCATGTCAAGGCGCTGGCCGCGATCGACGAGTTCGCGATGCCCGTCGCGCCGTGGATGTTCGGCGCCGCCGGCCGCGAGCACATGAGGCAGTACGGCACCACGGCGGAGCATTTCGCCAAGATCGGCTACAAGAATCACAAGCATTCGGTGAACAACCCGTATGCGCAGTTCCAGGAGTCCTACACCCTCGACGACATCCTGGCGTCGCGGATGATCTCCGACCCGCTGACCAAGCTGCAGTGCTCGCCGACCTCCGATGGTTCGGCGGCGGCCATCCTGGCCTCCGAGTCGTTCGTCGACAGCCGCGGACTGGCCTGGCAGGCCGTGGAGATCGTCGGCCAGGCCATGACGACCGACTTCGCCTCGACCTTCGACGGCAGCGCCAAGAACCTCATCGGCTACGACATGAATGTTCAAGCGGCGCAGCGCGTTTACCGGCAATCGGGACTCGGGCCCGAGGACTTCCAGGTGATCGAGCTACACGACTGCTTCTCGGCCAACGAGCTCTTGCTGTACGAAGCGCTGGGCCTGTGCGGCCCGGGTGAGGCGCCCAAGCTGATCGACAACGGCGACACCACCTATGGCGGACGCTGGGTGGTCAACCCGTCCGGCGGCCTGATCTCCAAGGGCCATCCGCTGGGCGCGACCGGATTAGCTCAGTGCTCCGAACTGACCTGGCAGCTGCGCGGCACCGCAGACAAGCGGCAGGTCGTCAATGTGACCGCGGCGCTGCAACACAACATCGGGCTGGGCGGCGCCGCCGTCGTCACCGCGTACCAGCGCGCCGAGCGCTGAAACTGAGCGCGCCGTGATCGAGTGGTCGCAGACCGATCTGATGATGCGCGACGCGGTTCGCAAATTCATCGACAAAGAGATCCGTCCAAAATTGGACGAACTGGAAACCGGTGCGCTGTCGCCATATCCGATCGCGCGCAAGCTGTTCAGCCAGTTCGGCCTCGACGTGCTGGCCACCGAATCGGTCAAGTCGATGCTGGACCGGGAGCGGGCTGAGCAGCGCGCGAATGGTGAAAGCTCCCGCGGCTCAGTAGCGTTCGGTGCTCAGGCATCGATGGCCGCGGTCATGGTGTCCGAACTCGCCGGGGTGAGCATCGGATTGATCAGCACGGTCGCGGTCAGCATCGGGCTGGGTGCGGCGACCATCATGAGCCGCGGCACGCTGGCCCAGAAGGAGCGCTGGCTGCCCGAGCTGATGACGCTGCAAAAGATCGCGGCGTGGGCAATCACCGAGCCGGACTCGGGCTCGGATGCGTTCGGCGGCATGAAAACTCACGTCAAACGCGACGGTGCGGACTACATTCTCAGCGGGCAGAAGACCTTCATCACCAACGGCCCGGACGCGGACGTGCTGGTGGTCTACGCCAAACTCGATGACGGCACTGCCGGCGGCTCCGACTCCGACCGGCGCAACCGGCCGGTGCTCACGTTCGTTTTGGATGCCGGAATGCCGGGCCTGACGCAGGGCAAGCCGTTCAAGAAGATGGGCATGATGTCGTCGCCGACCGGCGAACTTTTCTTTGACAACGTGCGACTGACTCCGGACCGTCTGCTGGGGGAGAAGGAGCAGCACACCGACGGCGACGGGCGCGACAGCGCCCGGGCCAATTTTGCCGCGGAACGCCTCGGGGTTGCGCTGATGGCGCTGGGGATCATCAACGAATGTCACCGGCTGTGTGTGGCGTACGCGAAGACCCGCACCCTCTGGGGCAAGAACATCGGGCAGTTCCAGCTGATCCAGCTCAAGCTTGCCAAGATGGAAATTGCTCGAATCAACGTGCAGAACATGGTGTTTCAAATTCTGGAACGGCTCAAGGCCGGAAAGCTACCGTCGCTCGCCGAGGCGTCGGCGATCAAGCTCTATTCTTCGGAGGCCGCCACCGACGTCGCGATGGAAGCCGTGCAGTTGTTCGGCGGCAACGGCTACATGGCCGAGTATCGCGTGGAACAGCTTGCCCGCGATGCGAAGTCGCTGATGATCTATGCCGGCAGCAACGAGGTTCAGGTGACTCATATCGCCAAGGGCCTGCTGGCCTGACGCTAGGCCACCACCCAGATCGCTCGTGCCGCCGGGCTGCCCAAGTCGACGGGCGTCGGTGCGCCGTCGCCCGACTCGATCGCCACCGAGATCATGCCGGCGAATTCGCGTCGCGTCACGACCCGCAGCCGGGAATCCAGGTTGATGCCGACACTGTCGAAGTACCGCAGCATTTCCGGGTCGGCATCGGAAATGCGGGCCACCGTGCCGGTGTCGCCGTCGCGACACTCCCACAATTGCCGGGCCGGCGGCGTGGGCACCTGCCCGTCGGAGGCCGGAATCGGGTCGCCGTGCGGATCGCGCTGCGGAAATCCCAGCTTGGCGTCGATCCGGGCCACCAGCCGATCAGATACGGCGTGTTCGAGCACCTCGGCCTCGTCGTGCACTTCGTCCCAGCCGTAGCCGAGTTCGTTGACCAGGAACGTTTCCAGAAGCCGGTGTCGGCGCACCATCGCCAGCGCTGCGCGGCGGCCGGCTTCGGTCAACGTCACCGCGCCGTATTTTTCGTGGTCGACCAGACCCTGTTCGGCGAGTCTGCGGATCGACTCCGAGGCCGTACTGGCCGAAACCCCGATCTTCTCGGCCAGCATCTTGGTGCTGACCTTGTCCAACGACCACTCCTGGGCCTTCCAAATCACCTTCAGGTAGTCCTGAGCAACCGCGGTAAGACCGCCAGGCTCTTCGTCAGCCCTCACAACCTGAAAGTTTAGGCGGATCTGAGCTGAAACCGGGGCTGCGATCACCAGGGATCGCCGGTACCGCCGTCGAGTCTGCGGTGAGCGCGCCCAGCAAGACCGCGATCGACACTGTGGACGCAGTCTCGGCGCGAGCAACGCAGTCTCGGCGCGAGCAGCGCAGTCTCGGCGAGAGCTGCGCAAACCAGCGATATCGCGCCGATCTTGCCCGCCACGGCTCGACCGGCATCGTAGGCTTGCCTGTGTGCAGCGGTGGCGCGGCCAAGACGAGATCCCCACGGACTGGGGTAGATGCGTACTGACGGTCGGGGTGTTCGACGGCGTGCATCGCGGGCACGCGGAGTTGATCGCGCACGCGGTGAAAGCCGGCCGTACCCGCGGCGTGCCGATCGTGCTGATGACATTCGATCCACATCCCATGGAAGTGGTGTACCCCGGCAGTCATCCGGCGCAGCTGACGACGCTGACTCGCCGCGCTGAGCTGGTCGAAGAGCTGGGCATCGACGTATTCCTGGTGATGCCGTTCACCACCGACTTCATGAAGCTCACCCCGGACCGTTACATCCACGAGTTGCTGGTCGAGCACCTGCACGTGGTTGAGGTCGTCGTGGGTGAGAACTTCACCTTCGGCAAGAAGGCGGCCGGAAATGTGCATACCCTGCGGCGGGCCGGCGAGCGGTTCGGGTTCGCGGTGGAGGCGATGTCGCTGGTGTCCGAGCACCACAGCCACGAGACCGTGACGTTCTCGTCCACCTACATCCGCTCCTGCGTGGACGCGGGTGACGTGATGGCGGCCACCGAAGCACTTGGCCGCCCTCATCGCGTCGAAGGCGTCGTGGTCCGCGGGTACGGACGGGGGGCCGAGCTCGGTTTTCCCACCGCCAACATCGCGCCCCCGATGTATTCGGCTATCCCCGCCGACGGTGTGTACGCCGCCTGGTTCACGGTCTTGGGCCATGGTCCGGCGGCCGGGGCGGTGATTCCCGGCGAGCGCTACCAGGCCGCGGTGTCCATCGGGACCAATCCAACGTTCTCCGGGCGTACCCGTACCGTCGAGGCGTTCGTACTGGACACCACCGCAGACCTGTACGGCCAACATGTGGCCCTGGACTTCGTCGCTCGGATCCGTGGCCAGAAGAAGTTCGAATCGGTGCGTGACCTCGTCGCCGAGATCGCCGCGGACACCGAGCGCACCCGCGCGTTGTTGGCCGGGGGCTGACGGTTATGCCGCTGGGCTGAACCGCTGTTAGACTGCCCGTCGTTAATCGGCGCGTGCTGCGGTTCGCGGCGGCCGTGCCCGCAAAGTTCCTTGATCGCGGACCAATTGATGGAGATGTTTCGTGGCGCTGACTGCCGAGCAGAAAAAGGAAATTCTCAAGACCTACGGTCTGCATGAGACCGACACCGGATCCCCCGAAGCGCAGATCGCGCTGCTGACCAAGCGGATAGCCGACCTGACCGAGCATCTGAAGGTGCACAAGCATGACCACCACTCGCGCCGGGGGCTGTTGCTGCTAGTGGGCCGCCGGCGACGGCTGATCAAGTACATCTCCCAGATCGATGTCGAGCGTTACCGCTCGCTGATCGAGCGGCTGGGTCTGCGTCGCTGACCTCTCGCGCGATGCGCGCCCTCAACCTGGTCGCTTTCACGGCCGTGGTGGTGACCGCGTGCGTGGTACTGATGGGGTGCTCGTCAGCGTCCAACCTCGCCGACCTCAAGGTGGGAGATTGTCTCAAGCTTGGTGGCACACCGGATCGACCGGAGGCCACCAAGGCGGTGTGCGGTAGCCCGGACTCCACTTTCAAGGTCGTCGCCGTGGTGAAGCCCGGGGCCGAGCGCGCGCAATGCCCGGCCGACGTCGACTCTTCGTATTCCGTGCACAACTCGGTAACCGGCGAGAACAGCACCTTATGCCTGGACGTCGATTGGGTGGTCGGCGGCTGCATGAGCGTCGACCCGGCGCACAAAACCGAACCGTTCCGGGTGGACTGCAACGACGCGTCGGCGCCGCATCGGCAGCGGGCCACGCAGATCCTGGAAAACTTGGAGCCACCCGTCACCGCCGACCAATGTGCCAGCGGCGTCGGCTACACCTACACCCAGCGGCGGTTCGCCGTGTGCGTCGAGGACGTCACCAACGGATCGCGGACATAGTGGTCGGACATATCGGGCATCCGGGTCTTCCCGGTACCCGGAGTTAGCCGGTGTACAGTAATGACGTTCTGGGCCGGTTCGGCCCGAGCACATGGTGCGGTCCACGTAGATCCGCGTGTACCGCTCCAGCGAGTCACTATGTATGTCCGAGGGAGCAGCCCGGCCTGTATCGGGCGGTCTTCGGTAGTGGCTGCCGGGCTCCCCGGATCTGGGGAGGTCGGCCGCTTCGATCGATGGCCGTAGCCGCATTCAGGCTCTCTTTCATCAGGGACGCTCCCAGGGCGGCTCGCAGGTCCGTCCGGGCCCGCGAGTCGGCCCTGCGAACCCTCGGGTTGTCCGTGACAACGCGAAACAGTTGAACAATCCAGAGAGGGCGCACGGACGTCATGTCTGTAGCTGAAATTGAAGAAGGCGTGTTCGAAGCGACCGCCACCATCGACAACGGGAGCTTCGGCACCCGCACCATCCGGTTCGAGACCGGCCGGCTGGCCTTGCAGGCGGCCGGCGCGGTGGTCGCCTACCTCGACGAGGAGAACATGCTCCTATCGGCGACCACGGCCAGCAAGAACCCCAAAGAACATTTCGACTTCTTCCCGCTGACCGTCGACGTCGAGGAGCGGATGTATGCGGCCGGCCGCATCCCCGGTTCGTTTTTCCGTCGTGAGGGACGACCCTCCACCGACGCCATCCTGACCTGCCGACTCATCGACCGGCCGCTGCGCCCGTCGTTCGTCGACGGGCTGCGCAACGAGATCCAGATCGTGGTGACGATCCTGAGTCTGGACCCCAACGACCTCTACGACGTCCTGGCGATCAACGCCGCGTCGGCTTCCACCCAACTGGGTGGACTGCCCTTCTCCGGCCCCATCGGCGCGGTGCGCGTGGCGCTGATCGACGGCACCTGGGTTGCGTTTCCCACCGTCGAACAGATCGGGCGTGCGGTGTTCGACATGGTGGTCGCCGGCCGCATCGTCGGCACCGACGACGCGGGCGGCAGCCCTGAGAAAAACGATGTCGCCATCATGATGGTCGAAGCCGAGGCCACCGAAAACGTCATCGAGCTCATCGAGGGCGGTGCCGCGGCGCCGACGGAAAGCGTGGTGGCCCAGGGGCTGGAGGCAGCCAAGCCGTTCATCGCCGCGCTGTGCACCGCGCAGCAGGAACTTGCCGACGCGTGTGGGGCTTCAGCCAGGACGACCGGCGACTTCCCGGTGTTCCCCGACTACGGCGACGACGTGTACTACGCGGTGTCCTCGGTGGCCACCGACGAGTTGGCCGCCGCGCTGACCATCGCGGGTAAGGCGGACCGCAATCAGCGCACCGATGAAATCAAGAGCCAGGTGCTCGAGCGGCTCGCTGACACCTACCCGGGCCGGGAGAAGGAGATCGGGGCCGCGTTCCGCGCGCTGACCAAGAAGCTGGTCCGGCAGCGCATCGTCTCCGACCACTTCCGCATCGACGGCCGCGGCATCACCGACATCCGCGCCTTGTCGGCCGAGGTCGCCGTGGTTCCGCGGGCACACGGCAGCGCGCTGTTCGAGCGCGGTGAGACCCAGATCCTCGGTGTGACGACGCTCGACATGGTCAAGATGGCCCAGCAGATCGACTCGTTGGGGCCGGAGACGACCAAGCGTTACATGCATCACTACAACTTCCCGCCGTTCTCCACCGGCGAGACGGGACGGGTCGGTTCACCCAAGCGCCGAGAGATCGGCCATGGCGCGCTGGCCGAGCGCGCGTTGGTGCCGGTGCTGCCCGGTGTCGAGGAGTTCCCTTATGCCATCCGCCAGGTGTCGGAGGCACTGGGCTCCAACGGCTCGACGTCGATGGGGTCGGTGTGCGCGTCCACGCTGGCGCTGCTGAACGCCGGGGTGCCGCTGAAGGCGCCGGTGGCCGGCATCGCGATGGGCCTGGTGTCCGACGACATCGAGGTGGCCGGTGGGGGAACGGAGCGGCGCTTCGTCACCCTGACCGACATCCTGGGCGCCGAAGACGCCTTCGGTGACATGGACTTCAAGGTCGCCGGAACCAAGGACTTCGTCACCGCGCTGCAGCTGGACACCAAGCTCGACGGCATTCCCTCCCAGGTTCTCGCAGGTGCTCTCGCCCAAGCCAAAGACGCCCGGCTGACCATCTTGGAGGTCATGGCCGAGGCCATCGACCGGCCCGACGAGATGAGCCCGTACGCGCCGCGGGTCACCACCATCAAGGTTCCGGTGGACAAGATCGGTGAGGTCATCGGTCCCAAAGGTAAAGTCATCAACGCCATCACCGAGGAGACCGGTGCACAGATCTCCATCGAGGACGATGGAACGGTGTTCGTCGGCGCCACCGACGGCCCCTCGGCGCAGGCCGCCATCGACAAGATCAACGCCATCGCCAACCCCCAGTTGCCGACGGTAGGGGAGCGGTTCCTCGGAACAGTGGTCAAGACAACCGATTTCGGTGCCTTCGTCTCACTGCTGCCCGGGCGCGACGGCCTGGTGCACATCTCCAAGCTCGGCAAGGGCAAGCGCATCGCGAAGGTCGAGGACGTGGTCAACGTCGGCGACAAACTGCGGGTGGAGATCGCCGATATCGACAAGCGCGGCAAGATCTCGCTCGTCTTGGTGGCCGAGGAAGACTCCGCCAACGCGGCCGCCGGAGCCCCTGCAGCGCCAGCCGATGCCGCGACGGCCAGCAGCTGAGCCAGCGGCGGCCCAGGCAGTGCGCCGCACGACACTGCCGGGCGGTCTGCGCGTCGTTACCGAATACCTGCCGGCGGTGCGTTCGGCCTCGGTCGGGCTCTGGATCGGCGTGGGATCGCGCGACGAGGGCACCACGGTGGCCGGCGCCGCGCACTTCCTCGAACACCTGCTGTTCAAGTCGACACCCACCCGCACCGCCGTCGACATCGCGCAGGCAATGGACGCCGTCGGTGGCGAACTGAACGCGTTCACCGCCAAGGAGCACACCTGCTACTACGCCCATGTGCTCGACTCTGACCTGTCGCTGGCCATGGATCTGGTCTCCGATGTGGTACTCAACGGGCGTTGCGCCGCCGACGATGTCGAGCTGGAACGCGACGTCGTCCTCGAAGAGATCGCGATGCGCGACGACGATCCCGAGGACGCGCTGGCCGACCTGTTCCTCTCGGCGTTGTTCGGCGACCACCCGGTGGGCCGGCCGGTGATCGGCACCGCCCAATCCGTATCGGCGATGACCAGAGCCCAACTCCAGTCGTTTCACGTGCGGCGCTACACACCGGAGCGAATGGTCCTCGCGGCGGCCGGCAACGTCGATCACGACGAGGTGGTCGCATTGGTGCGGGAGCACTTCGGGCCGCGGTTGGTCCGCGGGCGCCGGCCCGTCGCACCACGCAAGGGTGCCGGCCGGGTGAACGGGATGCCCGGGTTGACGCTGGCCGAGCGCGACGCCGAACAGACGCACGTCTCGCTGGGCATCCGCACGCCTGGACGCGGCTGGCAGCATCGCTGGGCGCTGTCGGTGCTGCACACCGCGTTGGGCGGCGGCCTGAGCTCGCGGCTGTTCCAGGAGGTCCGCGAGGCCCGCGGGTTGGCCTACTCGGTCTACTCTGCGCTGGACATTTTCGCCGACAGTGGCGCACTGTCGGTGTATGCGGCCTGCCTGCCCGAACGTTTCGCCGAGGTGATGCGAGTGACCGCCGAGGTGCTGGAATCGGTGGCACGTGACGGCATCACCGAGGCGGAATGCCGGATCGCCAAGGGTTCGTTACGCGGCGGCCTGGTGCTGGGCCTGGAGGATTCCAGTTCACGGATGAGCCGCATTGGTCGCAGCGAATTGAACTACGGCAAGCACCGCAGCATAGAGCACACCCTGCAGCACATCGAGCGGGTCACCGTCGAGGAGGTCAACATGGTGGCCCGCCGGCTGCTGGGCAAACGCTACGGCGCTGCCGTTCTGGGTCCCTACGGCTCGAAACGACAGCTGCCGCAACAACTTCGAGCGATGGTAAATTAACCCGATGGTGCTGGGCTTCTGGGACATCGCGGTACCCATCGTTGGTGCGCCGATGGCCGGCGGGCCGGGTACACCGGCCCTGGCCGCGGCGGTGTCGAATGCGGGCGGGCTGGGCTTCGTCGCCGGCGGCTACGTCAGCGCGGACAAGTTTGCTGACGACATCGCCGCCGCGCGTGCCGCCACCACCGGCCCGATCGGGGCGAACCTGTTTGTGCCCCAGCCCAGCGTCGCCGACTGGATGCAGCTGGAGTACTACGCAGAAGAGCTCGAAGAGGTCGCCGAGTACTACCGCTGTGAGGTCGGCCAGCCGATCCACGGTGACGACGACGACTGGCATCGCAAACTCGAAGTGGTGGCCGATGTGCGACCGGAGGTGGTGTCCTTCACGTTCGGCGCGCCGCCGCCGGACGTCATTCGCCGGCTGAGCGCGCTGGGATTGCTGGTGTCGGTCACCGTGACGTCGCCCTATGAAGCCGGGGTGGCCATCGCGGCCGGCGCCGACAGCCTGGTGGTCCAGGGCCCGGGCGCCGGCGGGCATCGCGGCACGTTCGCACCGGACATGGAACCGGGCGAGGAGTCGTTGCACCAGCTGCTCGACCGGATCGGCAGCGCACACGAGGTGCCGCTGATCGCCGCGGGCGGCCTGGGCACCGCCGAGGACGTCGCGGCCGTCCTGCGCAGGGGAGCGGTCGCCGCCCAGGTCGGTACCGCGCTGATGCTCACCGACGAAGCGGGGACCAACCCGGCGCACCGGGTTGCGCTGAAGAACCCGGAGTTCGACTCCACCCTGGTCACCCGGGCATTTTCCGGCCGCTACGCCCGCGGGCTGGCGAACAACTTCACCCGACTGCTCGATCGCGTCGCGCCACTGGGCTATCCCGAGGTCAATCAGATGACCAAGCCGATACGCGCGGCAGCGGTCGCGGCGGACGACCCGCACGGGACCAACCTCTGGGCGGGAACGGCTTACCGGCAGGCCCGCCCGGGCCCGGCGGCCGACATCGTCGCATCGTTGGCTCCCGACTTGCGGATGCTGTAGCGCTAGCACGTAACAGGTTGCGCGCGTAGCGGGTAGTGCTGCCGGTGCTTCGGGCTGGCTATGATCAGCCAATGACTGAGCCTTCGGTGTCGGCCACTGTCCAGATCAATGCCAGTCCGCAGCGGGTGTATGGGCTGATCACCGATCTGCCGACACTGGCCTCGCTGGCCGAGGAGGCGGTGTCGATGAAATTGCGCAAGGGCGACGGAGTCCGCAAAGGCGCCGTGTTCGTCGGCCACAACGAAAATGGCGGCCGTCGATGGCACACGACGTGCACCGTTACCGACGCCGAGCCGGGCCGCACCTTCGCATTCGACGTGCGCAGTGCCGTCATTCCGGTGGCGCGGTGGCAATACGACATCGTCGCGTCCGGCGGCGGCTGCCGGGTTACCGAGAGCACCTGGGACCGGCGGCCGCGCTGGTTTCGCAAGATCGCCGGCATGGCAACCGGGGTTGGGGATCGGGCGGCGGCAAACGCCGAGCACATCCAGCTGACCCTGCGGCGCCTGAAGCAACGGGCTGAGGCCGAGTAGCCGACGCGACGCCTATACTTACCGGCACATGGTGTCCACGAGGATGACATTTCGGTGCTGATGTAAACGGCGAGGCAAGGGGGCCTGATGTTCACCGTCGATGAGCAGGCAGCGGGGTTGCACTGCGCCAAGCCGGTTCGCGCCGACCACGAGCATCTCGTCCTCGAGGCACGCGACGTCGAGTTCGACTGGGCGCGTTTGCCGTTTCACTATGTGCCGAACGAACCGTTGGCCACGCACTTCATGAATGTCCTGCACCTGCTGCTGCCGGCCGGCGAGGAGTTCTTCGTCAAAGTGTTCAAGAAGACGCTGCCGCTGATCAAAGACGATCAACTGCGGCGGGACGTACAGGGATTCATCGGGCAAGAGGCGATGCATTCGCAGGCACATTCCGGCGTGTTGGCCCACTTCGATGCCCGAGGCGTGGACGTGACGCCGTTCACCGACCAGATCAGCTGGCTGTTCCAGAAGCTGTTGGCCGACAATCCCCGGAAAAGCCTACGCAGACAGCACAATTGGTTGCTGGAGCAGGTCTCGTTCATCTCGGCGATCGAGCACTACACGGCCGTCTTGGGCGAATGGGTCTTGAACTCCCCGCAGCTCGACGCCGTCGGCGCTGATCCGGTGATGCTGGACATGCTCCGGTGGCATGGCGCAGAAGAGGTCGAGCACAAGGCGGTGGCCTTCGACACCATGAAGCATCTGCGCGCCGGATACTGGCGGCAGGTGCGCGCCCAGCTGGCCGTCACCCCGGTGCTGTTGCTGTTGTGGATCCGCGGAGTGCGGTTCATGTACTCGGTGGATCCCTACCTGCCGCCGGGTGTCAGGCCACGTTGGCGCGACTACCTCGATGCGGCGCGCCGGGGATTGCTGCCGGGCCCGTGGCGATTACTGCGGGTCGTCGGCCGCTACTACCGGCCGGGTTTTCACCCGTCGCAGCTGGGCGGCCTGGAGAGGGCGGTCGATTACCTGGCCGTGTCACCCGCCGCCCGGGCGTCGTACTGACCCGATGGTGGACCCGGCGGTGAATCGGATCCGTGCGCAGTCAAATTCCATTGTGGCGGAAGGCATTTGGGCGAGTCGACCCACGGATTTGTACGACGGTGGCCGGCGGGACCGCTTTGCCACTGCGTTGTGGGGTGTCCGCACGCTGTTCGGCGGATTCGCGTCGGCCTCGCGATGGGACCCGTCGCGGGTCAGCCCGGTGCGACGGACACATCTGGCGACCGTCGTCGGACGCGAACTCGTGGCACCCGACGTGGTGGCGCTGACCCTGGCCGACCCGGACGGCGGATTGCTGCCGTCCTGGACGCCCGGCGCTCACATTGACGTGCACCTGCCCTCGGGCCGGCGCCGGCAGTATTCGCTGTGCGGGCGGCCCGGGCGTCGCACGGACTACCGCATCGCAATCCGGCGCATCGCCGACGGTGGCGGTGGTTCGGTAGAGATGCACGAGGCCTACGACGTGGGTGACCCGCTGGTTTTCGAAGGGCCTCACAACGCGTTCCATCTCGGAACGGCCGAGCCCGACCTGCTTTTCGTGATCGGCGGCATCGGAGTGACACCGATCCTGCCGATGATCCAGGCGGCTCAGCAGCGCGGAACCCCTTGGCGGGCCGTCTATGCCGGCCGAAGCCGAGACCAGATGCCGCTGCTCGGTGAGGTCGTGTCGGTGGCGCCGGAGCGGGTGACGGTGTGGGCCGACGACGAGCGCGGCCGCTGCCCCTCGGTCGACGACCTCCTGGACGGTGCCGGGCCGAGGACCGCCGTTTACGTGTGTGGGCCAACTCCCATGCTGGAGGCGGTGCGCGCGGCCCGCGCCCGGCATGCCCACGCACCGCTGCACTATGAGCGGTTCAGCCCGCCGCCGGTTGTCGACGGAATTCCATTCGAGCTGGAACTCGGGCGGTCGGGGAGAGTGCTGACCGTTCCGGCGAACCGGACGGCGCTGGACGTCATGCGCGACAGCGATCCGACCACCGCGTACTCGTGCCAGCAGGGTTTCTGCGGCACGTGCAAGGTGAAAGTCCTTGCCGGACAAGTGGATCACCGCGGCCGCGCAGCGGAAGCCGACGACGAGATGCTGGTGTGTGTGTGTCCCGGGCGAAGAGCCGCCGGGTGGTCATCGACGGCTGAGGGCGCGGCACGTCAAGTTTTCGTAGAGGGGACTGTGCTTTTCCGGCGGGGCCGCTTATCATTCGTACCAAGGAGGACCGCTCAGATGGCCAAGCCGCCGCTGTCGATGAAGCCGACCGGATGGTTCCAGGTCGCCTGGTGTGACGAAATCGGCGTCGGTGACGTCCTCCGGATGAAGTACTTCGACCAGGAGCTGGTCGCCTGGCGCGCCGAGTCCGGCCGCCTGACCGTGATGAACGCCTACTGCGAACACCTCGGCGCCCACCTGGGTTACGGCGGCAAGGTCGTCGGCGAGGTGCTGCAGTGTCCCTTCCACGGCTGGCAGTGGAGTCAGCAGGGCCGCAACGTGTGCATCCCGTATCAGGACCGGCCCAACCGGGGGCGGCGCATCGCCACTTATCCGGTGGTTGAGCGCAACGAGTCGGTGTACATCTGGCACGACGTCGAGGGTCGCGAACCGTTCTTCGACGCACCGGACGTGTTCGCCAGCTTCGGCGAGGGCGCTGCCGCGGACTATTACCCGCCGCAGCGGTTGTACCGGCCGGCGCTGGAACTCCATCCGCAGTACGTGCTCGAAAACGGGGTGGATTTCGCGCATTTCAAGTATGTGCACAACACCCCGATCGTGCCGGTCTTCACCCGCCACGACTTCGCCGCCCCGGTCTCCTTCGTCGACTTCACCATCACCTTCGAGGGTGACGACGGTCAGCAGATCGAGGACGTCAACAGCGGCGTACAGGCCGTCAATGGCGGCTTGGGAGTTGCGGTGACCAAGAGCTGGGGCATGGTCGACAACCGCACCATCTCCGCGATCACGCCGGTGGACGAATCCACCTCCGATGTCCGGTTCATGGTCTACATCGGCCGGACGGCCGGCAAGGATCCGGCCCGCGCCGAGCTCAAGGCGCGCGAGTTCGGGCAGGAAGTGATCCGGCAGTTCGAGCAGGACATCGACATCTGGGCTCACCAGCGCTATTCCGACCGACCCGCTTTGACCCCCGACGAGTTCCAGGGTTTCACCGCAATTCGCACCTGGGCCAAGCAGTTCTATCCCGACGGTCGCGGCGGCAGCATCGCCGACGGGTATGCGGCATCGCGGGCAGCGGGACGCCAATGAATTCCCCGGTTCGCCCGATCCGCGTCTTCCAGGTCGCCACCGGCAATGTCGGTCGCGAGATGATCAGGCGACTGCAGACGCGGCCCGACCTGGAACTGGTCGGAGTTCATTGCTACTCGCCCGACAAGGTCGGCGCCGACGCCGGAGAACTCGCCGGTATCGGGCCCATCGGCGTCACGGCAACCGGCAGCGTCGACGACATCATCGCCGCCAAGCCGGACGTGCTGACCTTCCATGGGGTGTTTCCCGACGAGGACCTGTACATGAAAGTGCTCGCGGCCGGGATCAATGTCGTCACCACCGCCGACTGGATTACCGGGTGGCACCGCGACCATAACCATCCGCATCCATCCGGCAGGCCGGTGACCCAGCTGTTGGCCGAGGCCTGCGAGAAGGGTGCTGCGACGTTCTATGGCACCGGCATGAACCCTGGCCTGAACCACATCCTCGGGGTGGTGTGTTCGGCCGACGTCGCCGAGATCGAGAACATCACCACCATCGAGTCCGTCGACGTGTCCTGCCATCACTCCAAGGAGACCTGGATCGAAGTCGGCTACGGCAAACCGGTCGACGACCCGGAAATCCCGGCGAAGCTGGAAAAGTACACCAGGGTCTTCGCCGACAGCGTGCTGATGATGGCCGACTGCTTCGACCTGCCGCTTGACGAGGTGACGTTCAGTTACGAACTGGGAGCCTGCACCAAAGACGTCGACCTGGGCTGGTACACGCTGCCGAAAGGTTCGGTGGGCGGCAGTTACATCAAATACCGGGGCCTGGTCGACGGGGTGGCGCGGGTCGAGACCCACCTGGAGTGGCAGATGACTCCGCACACCGACCCGAGCTGGAAGATCAAGGGCTGCTACATCACTCGGATCCAGGGCGATCCGTGTGTCTATAACAAGCACATGATCTTCCCGAAGCCCGGCATCGATTTGTCCAACCCGGACAACTTCGCCTCCATCGGCATGACGGTCACCGGAATGCCGGCGCTCAACTCAATCAGGTCGGTCGTCGCGGCGCGGCCCGGACTGATCACCAGCGCCGACATTCCATTACGCGGGTTTGCCGGTCGATTCACAACGTAGACCGATCGTGGGGCGTCTTACCAGCCGCGTTCGGCGAGCCGGTGCGGCTGGGCGATCTGTTCGACGTTGATGCCGACCATCGCCTCGCCCAGCCCCCGTGACACCTTGGCCAGCATGTCGGGGTCGTCGTAGAAGGTGGTGGCTTTGACGATCGCGGCGGCCCGGTGTTCGGGGGCGCCGGACTTGAAGATGCCCGAGCCGACGAACACACCTTCGGCGCCCAGCTGCATCATCATCGCCGCATCG
>NZ_MWQA01000001.1:5454190-5462209 GCF_002086915.1 Mycobacterium persicum
CGCATCGGCCGGGGTGGCGATCCCGCCGGCGGTGAACAGCGTCACCGGCAGCTTGCCGGCGCGGGCCACCTCGGCGACGAGTTCGTAGGGCGCCTGCAACTCCTTTGCCGCCACATACAATTCGTCCTCCGACAACGACGTCAGCCGACGGATTTCGCCGCTGATGGCCCGCATGTGGGTGGTGGCATTGGAGACATCGCCGGTGCCGGCCTCGCCTTTGGAGCGGATCATGGCCGCGCCCTCGCCGATCCGGCGCAGCGCCTCACCGAGATTGGTCGCCCCACACACGAACGGCACGGTGAACTTCCACTTGTCGATGTGATGGGTGTAATCGGCCGGAGTCAGCACCTCCGACTCGTCGATGTAGTCCACGCCCAGGCTCTGCAGGATCTGCGCCTCCACGAAATGACCGATGCGCACCTTGGCCATCACCGGGATGGTCACCGCGGCGATGATGCCCTCGATCATTTCGGGGTCGCTCATCCGCGACACCCCGCCGTGAGCGCGGATGTCGGCGGGCACCCGCTCCAACGCCATCACCGCGACCGCGCCCGCGCCCTCGGCGATGCGCGCCTGCTCCGCGGTGACGACGTCCATAATCACGCCGCCCTTGAGCATCTCGGCCATACCACGCTTGACCCGCGCCGTACCGGTCGCCGGGCTACCTGCACCATCCATGGTGTCTCCAATCTCCACGACGACTGCCATCGCGCGCCTCGTGTCGCTACCGACAAGCAGTCAATGTAAACGGCGGCGAAACCGTTACCGAACAAACCACAACACTGTGCAGCAGTAACACAAATCCGGTGCCTTCGGCGACTGCATCAATTCATCATATGATAGGAATTCCGTGTTATCGATTATGTGATCCCATGAGTGCCGTTTCGGCTTACCGGCAGCACGGTCGGTAGCAAAAATCTTATGTGACCATTGCGCGATAAGCTCGCGGAGCACCGGAGGTCGGGATGGACGATAACTCCCAGGTCGTCGAACTTAACGACGACGAGTTGGCAAGGATGCGTGGCGAATACGGTCCGGAAAAGGACGGTTGCGACGATTTGGACTTCCACTGGCTCGACGTCGGCTGGCACGTGCTGCTCCGCCGGTGGATGAGCGATGCGCAACGTGCCGGCGTCATTGAACCTAATGCGATGGTGCTGGCCACTGTTGCCGACGGAAAGCCGGTGAGCCGTTCGGTGCTCTGCAAATTACTGGACGAGTCGGGTGTGGTTTTCTTTACGAGTTACGCGTCGGAGAAGGGTCAGCAGCTCGCCGCGACACCGTATGCGTCGGCAACCTTCCCCTGGTACGAGTTGGGCCGCCAGGCCCACGTGCGCGGTGCGGTCACCAAGGTAAGCGCCGACGAGACTTTCGAGTATTGGTCCAAGCGGCCCCGCGGTGCTCAGCTGGGCGCGTGGGCATCGCAGCAGTCGCGACCCGTCGGTTCCCGCGCCGAGCTCGACGCGCAGCTCTCGGAGGTGACGCGTCGGTTCGCCGACCAGGACCAGATTCCGGTGCCGCCGCAGTGGGGTGGCTACCGTATCGCCCCCGACGTCGTCGAATTCTGGCAGGGTCGCGAGAACCGGCTGCACAACCGGATCCGTATCAGCAACGGCCGGCTGGACAGGCTGCAACCCTGACCTGATACCAGCGAACGGTGGGCGCACCTGCCTGATCGTCCTGTGCGTGGCCGGTGTCGGACCTTGGCGGGCGAGCGAATCGATCGGCCGCAGTAGGCTTCACCAAATGCGGGTAGGTGTGCTGGGAGCCAAGGGCAAAGTTGGAGCGACGATGGTGGCGGCGGTCCGGGCCGCCGCAGATCTGACCCTGTCGGCCGAGGTGGACGCCGGTGATCCGCTGAGTCTGCTCACCGACGGCAACACCGAGGCGGTCATCGACTTCACCCACCCCGACGTCGTGATGGACAATCTGAAGTTCTTGATTGCCAACGGGATTCACGCCGTGGTCGGAACCACTGGCTTCACCGCGGAGCGGCTGCAGCAGGTGGAGTCGTGGCTGGCCGACAAGCCCGAGACGTCGGTGCTGATCGCGCCGAACTTCGCGATCGGGGCGGTGCTGTGCATGCATTTCGCCAAACAGGCGGCCCGGTTCTTCGACTCGGCCGAGGTCATCGAGTTGCATCACCCGAACAAGGCCGATGCCCCGTCGGGCACGGCGACCCGTACTGCCATGCTGATTGCCGAGGCCCGAAAAGGCTTGCCGCCCAATCCCGATGCCACCAGCACCAGCCTGCCCGGAGCCCGTGGCGCCGACGTCGACGGCATCCCGGTGCACGCGGTGCGGCTGGCTGGGCTGGTCGCTCACCAAGAGGTGCTGTTCGGCACCCAGGGAGAGACGCTGACTATCCGGCACGACAGCTTCGACCGCACCTCGTTTGTGCCCGGGGTGTTGCTGTCGGTGCGCCGCATCGGAGAGCGTCCCGGCCTCACCCTGGGCATCGAGCCGTTGCTCGACCTGCAATGACGCTACAGCGATGGGCATGACGGGCATGGCGCGAACCGTGCGCATTCAGCTGCTGATCGCTTTCCTGTGTGCGGCCATGCTGGTGTACTTCGTCCTGCTGGGCCGCATCGCCGTCGCGCTGATCGGCTCGGGCCGAGCTGCCGCCATCGGCCTGGGACTGGCGCTGCTGGTCACGCCCGCTATCGGACTGTGGGCGATGATCGCCACCCTGCGGGCCGGATTCGCGCACCAGAAGCTGGCCAGGCTGATCGCCGACGACGAAATGGAACTTGACGTCAGCGCACTGCCGCGGCGGCCATCGGGTCGCATCGAACGCGCCGCGGCCGACGCGCTGTTCGACATGGTGCGCGCCGAACTGCATGACGACCCCGACGACTGGCGTCGCTGGTACCGGCTGGCCAGGGGCTACGACTACGCGGGGGATCGCCGCCGGGCCCGCGAAGCCATGAAAACGGCCCTGAGCCTAGAAAGGAGCCGCCGGCACGGCGATGACCAAGACCCTGCTCATCGTGCACCACACCCCGTCGCCGACCATCCGCGAGCTGCTGGAGGCGGTGCCGGCCGGGGCCCACGACCCCGAGATTGAGGGCGTCCACCTGATCGCCAGGCCGGCCCTGGCCGCAACGCTTCCCGACATGCTCGACGCCGACGGCCACCTGTTCGGCACCACGGACTATGTGAGCGGATACCCCTCTATTCGGCGAAAGGCCAGCTAGTGCCGCGTCTGCTGATCGTCCACCACACGCCGTCGCCGCACTGCCAGGAGATGTTCGAGGCGGTCGTCGCCGGTGCGACCGACCCCGATATCGAGGGCGTCGAGGTCGTCCGCCGCCCAGCGCTCACAGTATCGCCGGTCGAGATGCTGGAGGCCGACGGCTATGTGCTGGGTACGCCGGCAAATCTCGGGTACCTCAGCGGTGCCATGAAGCACGCATTCGACTGCGCCTACTACCAGCTCCTCGACTCGACGCGGGGGCGACCGTTCGGTGTCTACATTCACGGCAACGAGGGCACCGAGGGAGCGGAGCGGGGTCTGGCCGCCATCACGACCGGGCTGGGCTGGGCGCAGGTTGCCGAGACGGTGGTGGTGATGGGCAAGCCGACCAGGGCCGACGTCGAAGCGTGCTGGAACCTCGGCGCGACAGTTGCCGCTCAGCTCATGGGCTGAGTGCTGATATCGCGTCGGGCTGTTCGAATTCGATCGGGCGGCTGGGTGCCCCGTCGTCGGTCACTCGGCTGGGGTTCGATCGGGCTCCATCATGTAGATGACGGCACCGACAGGGTCCTTGAACATGCAGATCGTTCCCACCCCGGATACATGGTGGGGCGGTTCGAGCACCGTCCCGCCGAGGTCGGCCACTCGGGCCGCGATCTTGGCCGCGTTGTCGACGGCGATATAGGCAATCCATCGTGGCGGCGGGGACCCGGCGTAGTCACGGGCGGTGGGATTCATCATCCCCGCGACGTCGCGTCCGTCGCACTGGAAGACGGTGTAGGTCCCGAGTGGACCGGCATCGACTTCTCGGCGCTGCCAGCCGAAGAGTTGGCTGTAGAACTCACCGGCGGTCAGTTGGTCGTCAGTCAGCAGTTCATTCCAGAGAAACGTGCGGAGCTCCGTCATGATGGCCTCTTCGTGGGTAGGTTGGCGACCCGTACGAGTCCAGTGGGTCAATAATGGCCTGGCGTGGCAGGGTCACAATGTCGTCCGCTTTCGGGCGAGGTCGTCGGTGCCGTCGACGCCGCGGCGCGCGAGCGCGCCTACCAACTGGGAGGCACGATGGCGGCGATCATGATGCAATAAGGGCTGCGTCAACTCAAGCACCCCACGCTCGCCAGGAACTCGCTAAGAAACGGAATGCCGCGGTGGATTTTGGAGCCCTGCCTCCGGAGGTCAATTCCGCGCGCATGTACGCCGGCGCGGGCGCGGCGGGGCTGGTGGCGGCTGCGGCCGCGTGGAACGGCATCGCAGTTGAGCTGAGCGCTGCAGCGTCCTGTTTCGAGTCAATCGTCACCCGGCTGAGAACCGAGCCGTGGTTGGGTCCCGCCTCGCTGTCGATGGCCGCCGCCGCGCAGCCCCTCGTGGCCTGGTTGACCGACACGGCTGAATCCTCGGCGTTCGCGGCGGCACAAGCCATGGCATCTGCGGCCGCCTTTGAGGCCGGACGTGCGATGACGGTAGCCCCGGCCGAGGTTGCGGCCAACAGGGCCCAGTTGGCCCAACTGGTAGCGACAAACATTTTCGGGCAAAACATGCCGGCCATCGCGGCCGTCGAGGCGCGCTACGGGGAAATGTGGGCGCAAGACGCTGCGGCCATGTACGGCTATGCGGCCGCCTCGGCGGCAGCCGGCAGGTTGAACCCGCTGATCGGGCCGGCGGCCGTCACCAATCCAGCCGGGATCGTCGGCCAGGCCGCCACCGGTTCCGCGCAGCAGACCGGTCTTAACAACCTGATCGGCAACCTGCCAAACGCAGTTATGAGCCTCGCCTCACCGGCACCGTCGGAGGCCCAGGTGTCGGGGCTCAATGCGGTCTTGTCATTCCTCACCAACCCCAACCCGTTGTTCGTCGATCATGCATGGCACGGCGTCTCGGGCGTAATGGCGGACTTTGATATGGCCTTGACCACCAGCAATGACGGGACCGACGCCGCCACCAGGGTCACCGCCAGCGGGGCGGGTTCGGTTGCCGCCTCGACAGCCGCACCGGCCCGCACGGTTAGCCCCGCGGTCGGCGCAACACCGATCGTGGCCGGTGTGGGCACTGCATCCGCGGTCGGTCGGCTGTCGGTGCCGGTGAGCTGGTCTACCGCCGCACCAGCGGTGACCGCCGACATCTCCACGGCTGGCACCGGGTGGGCAGTTCCGCAGGAGGACGCAGCGATAGCGGCAGTGCCGCCTGCGCCTGGAATGGTCGTCGCCGCCAACGGCGCAGGCGCCGGCGCGGGCCCGCGGTATGGAGTCAAGCCCACCGTTATGCCCAGGCATGTGTTCGGCTGATCCGGGACCACGGAAACATCCGGACGCGTCACCCGGGTGTAAGAGCTTGGTCGACATGACAGTTACCCGGGCCTGGACCACATCTTCAGCCGTGCCTACGGTGTGTGGGTACAAGGCAACAACGACACCGTCGGCGCCGCGGTCGCCGTCGTCGAACTGGAGTGACGTGGAGTGACCAGGTGCCTGACGTAATCGAGATTTCCAGGAACCACAACCCGTTCCCGCGGACAGGAATCCGCCTCGATCGCGCCGGCGTCCCGCACTACGACGAGATCCCCCCCACCCTGCTGCACATGCTTGCCGAGCAGGTCGACCGTCGTCCCGACAATGAAGCCGTGGTCGAGCTCGACGCTGCGCGACTGACCTACCGGCAGTTGTGGGATCGTGCATCGCGAGTCGCCGGCGGACTACGCGCGGGTGGGCTGCGCGCCGGCGACCGGGTGGGCGTGCGCTATCCCGCGGGAGTCGATTGGGTGCTGGCGTTCTGGGGCACCGTGATGGCCGGTGGCGTTGTGGTGCCGGTGAATACCCGCTCCACCCAGCTGGAGGTCGACTTCGTGTTGTCCGATGCCGGGGCCCGGATCGACCTGAGCGCGGATACCGCTTTGCCCGACGGCGACCCGTTCGTGACCGAACAACTCGGCCCATCCGATGTGGCGGCGCTGTTCTACACCTCGGGAACCACCGGCCACCCCAAAGGTGTGCCGACCACCCACGAGGCATTCGTGACCAACACCGAGAACGGGGCCAGATGTCTCGGGCTATCACCAGATCTCGGTGACGAGCTGCGCACCCTGATTTCGGTGCCGCTGTTCCACGCGACCGGTTGCAACTCGCAGCTGCTGGCAGCCGCCCGCGTCGGCGGGGCGTCGGTGATCATGCCCGCACTCAACCTCGACCAGTTCCTCGTGACACTTCCCGCCGAGCGCATCTCGCTCCTCGTGACGGTTCCGGCTGTCTACTCGTTAGTGCTGCGGCACAAGGGTTTTCCCGGCATCGACGCCTCCTCGGTGCGTTGGGTCGGCTACGGAGGTGCGCCGATCGCCCCGTCGTTGGTGCGCTCGGTCAAGGACGCGTTTCCGCACGCAACGGTGTTCAACGGATACGGCATGACCGAGTCGGCCTCCCTGATGACGGTGTTGCCTGATTGGGATGCGGCTGAACACGCCGACTCGGTCGGTTATGCGGTTCCCTCGGTGGATCTCGGGGTGGTTCCGTATCGCGGCGACGAGCCCGACCCCGGCGAGATGATGGGCGAGTTGGTGGTCCGCGGGGCGAACGTGACCACGGGCTACTGGAACCGGCCGGAAGCCACCGCGGCGACGATCGTCGACGGCTGGTTGCATACCGGCGACGTGGTACGTGTCGACGACGCGGGCCGGGTGCACATCGTCGATCGGCTGAAGGACATCATCAACCGGGGCGGCGAGAATGTCTCCAGCGTTGAGGTCGAATCCGCGCTGCTGTCGGCCCCGGGCGTCGCCGATGCCTGTGTGTTGGGGGTGCCTGACGACGTTATGGGGGAGAAGGTCGGCGCGGTGCTCTACGCGGGCGCGGACCCGATCGACGTGACGGCGGTTCTCGAACACTGCCGCCGGCAACTGGCCGACTTCAAGGTTCCGCAGTACGTCACGGTGGTGACCGAAGCACTGCCGCGCAACGCCGGCGGCAAACTGCTCAAGGGAAAGCTCCGCGAACAGGTCCGGTGGGGTTCGCCGGTGCGTTGACCGGTGGTTGGCGCCGTCGCCACACGGCGTAGAAATGTGCGCCACGCCTCCCATTTCGATGCCGCTGATCACCGGAAGGTGTCACGCTCGACAGGACAGTGTTAGCACTGCCGGCGTTCGCGTTAAGAAACCGTAACGGGACTCATCGTTGACGCCTTCGGATTGCGACGGCGGGAGTGTGGATCACTAGCCTTATCCTCGACGCACAGACACTGTTCAGCAAATAACCAGAAGCTGTCCAGCAAATCCACAGGAAGTGGCCGCCGCAACCGGTCGGCATGTTTCGAAACATAAGGAGCACAGATGTCATTCCTGACGACACAGCCAGACGAACTGGCCGCTGCGGCGGGCAAGCTGCAGACCATCGGCGCGACGATGGAAGCGGAGAACGTCGCCGCGGCAGTCCCCACCACGGGTGTGATACCGGCGGCGGCCGACGAAGTGTCGATGCTGCAGGCGTCGATGTTCACCGCCTACGGGAGCTTGTACCAGCAGATCAGCGCCGAAGCCGCGGCAATGTACGAGATGTTGGTGAATACCCTCGGCGTCAGCGCCGGGACCTATGCGGCCGCGGAGGCTGCCAATTCGTCTGCGGCGGCCTCGCCCTTGTCGGACATCCTCGGCGCGCTGCTGCCCAGCCAGACTCCCGGATGGCTCACGGATCTCGCCAATATCTTCAACATCGGGACCGGCAACTGGGCGTCGGCCGCGTCGGACTTGCTGGCGTTGGGCAGCGGTGCGCTTCTGCCGGCTGCCGCCGAGGCCGCCGGAACCGACGCCGCGGAAGCTGCGGTGGGCGGCGCCGCCGCCG
>NZ_MWQA01000001.1:5462309-5470195 GCF_002086915.1 Mycobacterium persicum
CGAGGCCGCGGTCGGCGCGGCGCCGGTCGCCGCCGGCCTGGGTGCGGTGTCCTCGATCGGCGCAGCCGCACCGCCGACCTGGGCCGGGACGGCCACCTTGGTGTCGAGCACGCAAGTCAGCACGCTGCAAGGTGCCGGCTGGACCGCCGCCGCACCTCAGGCCGCGCCCGGCAACGTCATCCCCGGCATGCCGGGATTGGCGTCGGCGACGCGCAACAGCGCCGGCTTCGGTGCCCCGCGCTACGGCGTCAAGCCCATCGTCATGCCGAAGCCGCAAGCCGTCTAGAGCACCTGCATCCGATACGAACCGGACCAAACCAAAGGAGTGGGACAACAATGGATTTCGGCGCTTTACCCCCTGAGATCAACTCCGCACGCATGTACGCCGGTGCGGGGGCGGCACCCATGATGGCTGCCGCCGCAGCATGGAACAGGCTGGCCGTCGAGTTGAGCACCACGGCCGCCTCGGTCGAATCGGCGATCACCCAGCTGACCACGGAGCAGTGGTTGGGTCCGGCGTCGATGTCGATGGCAGCCGCGGCTCAGCCTTACCTGGCCTGGCTGAGCTACACCGCCGAATCCGCTGCCCATGCGGGCTCGCAGGCCACCGCGTCCGCGGCCGCCTTCGAGGCGGCCTTCGCCGCGACCGTGCCGCCGGCTGAGGTTGCGGCCAATAGGGCGCTGCTGGCCGCGCTGGTGGCGACGAACATCCTGGGCCAGAACACACCCGCCATCGCGGCCACCGAGGCGCACTACGGCGAAATGTGGGCGCAGGACGCATTGGCGATGTACGGCTATGCGGCGTCGTCGGCGGCCGCCGGGATGCTGAACCCGTTGACCACGCCGTCGCGGATCGCCAACCCGGCGGGGCTGGCCGCGCAGGCGGCCGCGGTGGGCCAGGCCGGCACGGCACAGCAGGTGGGGCTGGCGAACCTGATCACCAACGTGCCCAACACGGTCATGGGGCTCGCGTCGCCGGCCGCGTCCGTTTTCGACGCGACGGCGCTGGGCGGAATCATCGATGACCTGCTCGGCAATACATTCGTGCAGAACGCCATCAACGGTGCGGTCAACACTGCGGCCTGGTTCGTCATGGCCACCATCCCCAACGCGGTCTTCCTGGGACATGCCCTGGATGCCGTGAACGCCACGGGCGGGGCTGCTGCCGCCGCCGAGCTGGTTCCGGCCATCGCGGGACCGGCGGCCACGACGAACGCCGTGGCACCCGCGGGCGCGGGCTCGGTCCTGGCCGGCATGGGCCAGGCGTCCGCGGTCGGCAAGTTGGCGGTGCCGGCGAGCTGGTCCAGTGCCGCTCCGGCGTTGCCTTCGGGCACCACGGCGTTGGAGGGCAGCGGCTGGGCCGTACCCGAGGAAGCCGGACCGGTCACCGCGATGCCCGGCGGGCCGGGGATGGCCGCCGCGTCGAAGGGCGGCGGTGGTTACGCCGGGCCACGGTACGGCTTCCGGCCGACCGTGATGCCCAAACAGGTCGTCGTCTGATCCGACCGGCCGGGCCGTAATGTGGCCGGTATGTGGTCGCGCGTCACGATGGCCGGGTTGTCCGAATGAGCCTGCTGATCGCGAACCGGGGCGAGATAGCGCTTCGAATCATCCGCACGGCAACCGAATTGGAGATCCCCACGGTGGCGGTTTACGCCGCGGACGACGCCGACAGCCCGCACGTGCACGCGGTCGACCAGGCAATCGCCCTGCCCGGCAACGGTATCGACGCCTACCTCGACGCCGCGGCCATCCCGGCCGCGGCCCAGGCGTCCCGCGCCGAGCTGATCCACCCCGGCTACGGGTTCCTCAGCGAGAACCCCGAATTCGCGCGGGCCTGCACGGCCGGCGGGTACACGTTCGTGGGACCCGACGCCGCGGTGCTGGAGTTGGTCGGGAACAAGTCTGCGGCCCGCGCGGCCGCCGTCACCGCCGGGGTGCCGGTGCTGGCGGCGACCCAAGGCCCCAGCAGCCTCGGCGACATCCAGGAATTCTTCGCCGCTCAGGGCGGCGGCGCGGTCATGATCAAGGCGCTTGCCGGCGGTGGTGGCCGGGGCATGCGCAAGGTGACGAGCGCCGGCCAGATCGACGATGCCTACCGTCAGTGCGCCGCGGAAGCGCAACTGGCCTTCGGCAATCCGGCGTTATGCGCCGAGGTATATCTGGGTGCGGCACGCCATCTGGAGGTGCAGGTCGTCGGCCAGCCACCGCATACGCTGGCGTTGGGCGATCGTGACTGCAGCATCCAGCGGCGTCACCAGAAGCTGGTCGAAATCGCTCCCGCCCAAGGCCTTTCGTTGAACACACCGTCACCGAGGCGGTGACCGGTCTGGACCTGGTGGCGCTGCAGCTGGCCATTGCCGGCGGTGCGGCCTACGACCAGCTGGGGCTGCCGGCCGGAATTTCCTGCGAGGCAACCACAGTCGCCGGTGATCCCGCCTGGATCGCGAGGCATCGCGATCCAGACTAGGGTCAACGCTGAAACCATGGCGGCAGCCGGGTCCGTCCTGCCCGCAGCGGGCACTCTGACGGTGTTTTCACCCCCGAGCGGCCCCGGGGTCCGGGTCGACACCTACGGCCGGGCGGGGCTGTCGGTGAGTCCACGCTATGACTCGCTGCTGGCCAAGGTCATCACCCACGTATCCGGGTCAACCTTCGGCGCGGCGGTGCGCAAGGCGCGCACGGCGCTATCGGAGTTCAGCATCGAGGGCGTCGCCACCAACCTGGCGTTGCTGCAAGAACTCTTGTCGGACAACAAGGTTCAATCGGGCATCGTCACGACGAGTTTCTTCGACGAAAAGCTGCCCGACCTGGCGGCCGCGGCGCTGTCCCACCACGCCCATCGGGTGGCCGCGGTCGAGCTTTACCCCGGTGAAGAAGCGTTGCGTGCCCAACTGGCCGGCGCGGTGGTGGACGTCGCGCCGGAAGGTAGCGAGGTGGGCGCCGCGCTGGTTCGCGTCGAGGGTGCGGCTTACGGGCTGATCGCCAACAGCAGCCATCATCTGGGTGGCGCCATCGACGCCGAGGCGTCGGACAAGGCTACCGACTTCCTGGCGCTGTGCGAGTCGTTCCGGCTGCCGGTGATCTCGCTGTGCGATACCCCGGGATTCATGGTCGGTCCGGACGCGGAGAAAGAAGCCACGGTCCGGCGTTTCGGCCGGATGTTCATCGCCGGCGCGCGGTTGACGGTGCCGCTCGGAATGATCATCTTGCGTAAGGGCTATGGGTTGGGTGCGATGGCCATGGCCGGTGGCTCCTTCCATGCGCCCGAGTTCACGATCGCCTGGCCCACCGGGGAGATCGCGGCAGGGGGCTGGAGGGGGCGGTGCGGCTCGGGTTTCGCAAGGAGTTGGCCGCCGCCGCGGACGAGGTGCAACGCCAAGCGCTTTTCGACCGGCTGCTGGCTGCGGCCTATCAGCATGGAAAGGCGTTGCGCTCGGCCACCACATTCGAACTGGACGACGTCATCGATCCGGCGGAGTCGCAGACCTGGATCAGCAGGCTGCTACGCGTGACCGGAACCGCATCCGACGCCCGGGATGCAGCCGGCGCCGCCCGGGACTCCGCCAGGTCCCGCGTTGACCCCTCCTGAGCCGCAACCGACGCCTGGAGCGCAACCGCTACCGCCCGGACCGCCGCCGGGACCGCCATTCTGGCCGCCCTGGCCGCAGTTGCCGTTTTCGTCGCAGCCGCCACCGCCGGGTACGTTGACCGCAACGATGTGGCTGGAGGCCGAGGCAGTCGTGGTGGGAACCACCGCAAAAGCCCCGGCGGAGGCCGTTGGCGCGACGGCGATGGCGGTAGCGATACACCCGGCCACGACTAGTGGTTTCATGAGGTTTAGTTTCGCTAACATGCGCCTCGTATACCCGTTACGCACGTGTACAAAACGCTTCCGAGAGATCGGCCAACCGACGACTGAAGGCATACGACCATGACCTCACTGGATCTGACCGGCCGTACCGCCATAGTCACCGGCGCCTCCAGGGGAATCGGGTTGGCGACGGCGCAACGCCTGGCCACCGCCGGCGCCAACGTGGTGCTCACCGCCCGCAAGCAGCAGGCCGCCGAGGCGGCCGCCGCGGAGGTCGGCGAGCGCGCGGTGGGCGTCGGTGCTCACGCGGTCGACGAGGAAGCCGCCCGACGCTGTGTGGACCTGGCCCTCGAGCGCTTCGGCAGCGTGGACATCCTGGTCAACAACGCGGGCACCAACCCGGCGTTCGGTCCGCTGATCGAACAGGACCACGCCCGCTTCACCAAGATCTTCGACGTCAACCTGTGGGCCCCACTGCTGTGGACCTCGCTGGCCGTCAAGGCATGGATGGGCCAACGCGGCGGTGTCGTCATCAACACCGCCTCGATCGGCGGTATGCATCAATCCCCGGCCATGGGAATGTACAACGCCACCAAGGCCGCCCTGATACATGTGACCAAGCAACTGGCCCTGGAACTTTCGCCGCGGGTGCGGGTCAACGCGATCTGCCCCGGCGTGGTGCGCACCAGGCTGGCCGAGGCGCTGTGGAAGGACCATGAAGACCCGCTGGCGGCGACCATCGCACTCGGGCGCATTGGCCAACCGGTCGACGTGGCCGAAGCCGTCGGTTTCCTGGTCTCGGATGCGGCGGGCTGGATCACCGGAGAGACCATGGTGATCGACGGCGGCCTGCTGCTGGGCAATGCCCAAGGGTTCAGGGGCTTTCCGGCGAACTCCGGAGGCGCGCAATGAGCATTCAGGAGGACCTCGCAACCCGGGTGCGGGCGCTGCTGGACCAGCACGACCCGGCCACCACCGACGCGCGGGAATTCCTCGGCGCGCGGTTCGACGCGGGGCTGGCCTGGGTGTACTTTCCGGTGGGCTTCGGCGGACTCGACCTGCCGCGCACCTATCAGGCACAGGTCGACGCGCAATTGTCGGCGGCAGCAGCGCCGCCGGCCGGTGGCGGGCGAAACATCATCGGCATCGGCATGGCGGCTCCGACGATCGCCGTGTTCGGAACCGAAGACCAGAAGCGTAAGTTCTTGCGCCCGTTGTTCACCGGTGAGCACCTCTACTGCCAGCTGTTCAGCGAACCGGGCGCCGGATCGGATCTGGCCGGGGTGGCCACTCGTGCGGTGCGCGACGGGGATGGCTGGATTGTCAACGGGCAGAAGGTATGGACGTCGATGGCCCAGCATGCGCAGATGGCCATCCTGGTCGCCCGCACCGATCCGAACGTGCCTAAACACGTTGGGCTGACCTACTTCTTGTGTGACATGAGGCAACCGGGAATCGACATCCGGCCACTGCGTCAGATCACCGGCGAGGCGGAATTCAACGAGGTATTTCTCACCGACGTCCGGGTGCCCGACACGAACCGGCTCGGCCCGGAAGGCGGCGGCTGGCGGGTCGCGACCACCACCCTCAACAACGAACGCGTCGCGATCGGCGCACGGACCGGAATCCCGCGCGAGGGCGGCCACATCGGCAGGGTCACCGAGGCCTGGCGTGACCAGCCGGCGCTGCGCAATCCCGCGATGCACGACGAGATGATGCGGCTGTGGGTAGAAGCCGAAGTGCTGCGGCTCACCGGCGAACGATTGCGCCAGCAGGCCGAGACCGGTCAGCCCGGGCCGGAGGGCGCCGGTATGAAAGTGGCGTTTGCCCGTCTGGCGCAACAGATCTCGGGCTTCGAACTGGAACTGCACCCCGAAACTGGCCTGGGATACGACGACTGGACGCTGCGCCGGCCGGAGACCGTCGATCTGATTGGTCGCGGCCCGGGCTATCGCTACCTGCGGGCTCGCGGCAACTCGATCGAAGGCGGCACCTCGGAGATCCTGCGCAACACCATCTCCGAGCGGGTTTTGGGCCTGCCCGGTGAACACCGGGTCGACAAGACTGTCGCCTGGAAGGATTTGCCGCGATGAGCGCCGCGGACCTACTGTACTCCGACACCGAGGAGGCGCTGCGGGACAGCGTTCGGCAACTGTTGGCCGATCGGTGTCCGCCGGAGCTGGTGGTGCGGGCCTATGATGTTCCGCTGCAAGACTTTTCGGAGCTGTGGCGGACGCTGGCCGCCGATCTGGGGGTGGCCGGGCTGCTGGTTCCCGAGTCGCTGGGCGGAGCGGGCGCAACTGCCCGTGAAGCAGCGGTGGTGATGGAGGAGATCGGTCGGGCCGTCGCGCCGGTGCCGTTCCTGTCCAGCGCGGTGCTTGCTACCGTCGCGCTGTCGCGTTCCGGCGAGACCGAAACCCTCTCGGGTCTGGCCGGTGGTGCCGTCACCGCGGCGCTGGTGGTGCCGCTATCCACCGCACCGGGTGATCCGGTGACCGGGGTGAGCGATGGCGCCGACGGACTGACCGGACGGGTCGGCAGCGTTGCGGGCGCCAGGGAAGCCGACGTGCTGGTGGTGCCGGTCGCCGGGCCCGAGGGGGTGGAGCTGCATACCGTCGCGCGCGACGCGGCCGGTGTCGAGGTCTCGCCGATGTTGACCTTCGACATGACCAGACCCCTTGCCGACGTGCAGTTTTCGGGTGCGACGTCGTCGCGGATCGGTACCGGCCCGGGTGAAGCGGCGCTGGCCGAGGCGCTGCAGACCGCAGCGGCGCTGCTCGCCTCCGAGCAGCTGGGGATCGCGCGGTGGTGCTTTGACACCACTCTGGCCTACGCCAAGGAACGTAAGCAGTTCGGCCGGGCCATCGGTTCCTACCAGGCGATCAAACACCGGCTGGCGGACTTGTGGTTCGAGGTCGGTTCGGCGACGGCCGCGGCCCGCTATGCCGCCGACACCTGTGCCCGCGGCGATGCTGACGCCGCCGTCGCGGCGGCTCTGGCGCAGGCCCACTGCAGCGGGGTTGCGGTGCACGCCGCCGAGGAATGCGTGCAGCTGCACGGCGGGATCGGAATGACCTGGGAGTATCCCGCGCACCTGTACCTGAAGCGGGCCAAGAGCGACCAGTTGGCCCTCGGGACCGCCTACCGGCACCGCGCTCGACTGGCCAGGTTGGTCAACCTACCGGTCACCTGACGTCGGCAAGAGTCGGGCGAGCAGACACAGAATCGCATGAGGCGCCAAGGATTTGGCTGATTCTGTGTCTGCTCGCCGGATCAGTGCGGTAGTGCCGAAGCGAAGACGTCCGTCATTGCCGCCCAGTGCCTTTCGGCGCACGCCTCGTCGTAGGGCGGGTTGTCCGGGACGGCAAACCCGTGAGCGGCGGGATACCACTCGATGATGTGCTCGACGCCGGCCGCGGTCAGAGCTTTGTCCAGCTGTTCGGCGTGGTCAGCCGTGAACGACGGGTCATTCTTCGCGCCGCCCACATAGACCGTGGCCCGCATCCGCTCGGCCAGCAGATGCGGGCTGTCCGCGCTGTCGGTGACCAAGCCGCCGCCGTGAAACGACGCCGCGACGGCGACTCCATCCGGAAGACGACCGGCCACCACGAGCGAGATCCGTCCACCCATGCAGTAGCCGCACACACCGAATCGCTGGCCCCTCACCTCCGGGCGGCCGGACAGGTAGCCGAAGAACGCGCCGGCGTCGCGGGTGACTCGGTCCGGGGTCAAGGTGCCGATCATGAACATGATCCGCGCCCGCTCCTTCGCGTCGCCGAACGCGGTCTTCATATCGAATGCGGCCCAGGCGCCCTCGCGGTAGTACACGTCGGGCAGCAGCACCGCATAGCCGTAGCCCGCCAGTTTGGCAGCCATCTGGTAGAAGGTTTCCCGCACACCGCCGGCGTCGGGATACATGACGACACCGGGCCAGGGGCCTTCGGCACCGTCGGGAGTAAACAGGTGGACGGGGCAGCTGCCGTCGGGCGTCGTGACGGTATCGGTGAATTTCGCCATGGCCTCCGTTGTACTCCTGCGGCCTTCTCGCGTGTTGTTTGGCGTCGACCCGCCG
>NZ_MWQA01000001.1:5470295-5513656 GCF_002086915.1 Mycobacterium persicum
AAGCTGGCCGCGTGGTGCCGATTGCGACTCCCTACGAGGACTTGCTGCGCCTGGTGCTTGAAACGGGTTCGGCCAAATCCGACCGTACCGGCACCGGCACCCGCAGCCTGTTCGGCCAGCAGATCAGGTACAACCTGTCCCGCGGCTTCCCATTGCTCACCACCAAGAAGGTCCATTTCAAGTCGGTGGCCTACGAGTTGCTGTGGTTCTTACGCGGGGACTCCAACATCGGCTGGCTACACCAGCACGGAGTCACCATCTGGGACGAATGGGCAAACAGCACAGGCGATCTCGGTCCCATCTACGGTGTGCAATGGCGCTCCTGGCCGACCCCGTCGGGTGAGCACATCGACCAGATCAGCGCCGCCCTGAATTTACTGCGCACCGATCCCGATTCCCGCCGGATCATCGTGTCGGCCTGGAACGTCGGCGATATCCCGCAGATGGCGCTGCCACCGTGCCACGCGTTCTTCCAGTTCTACGTCGCCGACGGGCGGCTGAGCTGCCAGCTCTACCAGCGCAGCGCCGACCTGTTCCTCGGCGTGCCGTTCAACATCGCCAGTTACGCGCTGCTCACCCACATGATGGCCGCGCAATCCGACCTCGACGTCGGCGAGTTCGTCTGGACCGGCGGTGATTGCCATATTTATGACAACCACCTCGAACAGGTCCGCGAGCAATTGCGCCGTGAACCCCGACCATACCCGAAACTGGTTCTGGCCCAAAGACATTCGATCTTCGACTACACCTACGAGGATATTCTCGTCGAGAACTACCACCCGCACCCGGCGATCAAAGCCCCAGTAGCCGTATGACGACGGTGGGCCTGATTTGGGCTCAGTCAACGTCGGGTGTCATCGGCCGCGGCGGTGACATTCCGTGGCGGGTACCCGAAGACCTCGGCCACTTCAAACGGGTCACCCTGGGCCACACGGTGGTGATGGGCCGGCGGACCTGGGACTCGCTGCCGGCCGCAGCCCGGCCACTGCCCGGCCGGCGAAATGTGGTGCTGAGCCGCCAGCCTGGCTTCGTAGCGGAGGGAGCCGAGGTGGTCGGTTCGCTCGAAGACGCCCTCACCGGCCCGGAGGACACCTGGGTGATCGGCGGCGCGCAGATCTACGCCCTTGCCCTGCCGCGGGCCATCAGGTGTGAGGTCACCGAGGTCGACGTGGACCTGCACCGCGACGACGACGACGTCTTGGCCCCGCTGCTTGACGCGACATGGCATGGCGACGCCCGGCAGTGGCTGGTCAGCCGGTCCGGATTGCGCTACCGGTTTCACAGCTACCACCGGTGATGAGCGCCCTCACTGCCGCGCAGGCCCGCCGGGTGGCGGTCGCGGCGCAAGGCTTCGCCGAGCCCAAACCAGCCGGGCCGATCACCCGCGCACATCTGCGGCGGCTGATCTCGCGGATTCAGGTGCTGCAGCTGGACTCGGTGTCGGTAGCGGTGCGCGCGCACTACGCGCCAGTGTTCAGCCGCCTAGGACCCTACGACCGCGATGTGCTGGACCGCGCCGCATGGGGCCCGCGCTCGTCGCGATTACTGGTCGAATATTGGGCGCACGAAGCCGCATTGATGGCCGTCGACGACTGGCCGTTGCTGCGCTGGCGGATGCGTCAGTATCGGCATGGACGTTGGGGAACCCAGATCGTCAAGGCCAACCCGCAGCTGGCCGACGACATCGTCGCCGCGGTTGCCGAACTCGGACCCAGCACCGCCGGTCAGATCGAAGCCCACCTGGCCGCCGAGCCGCGCATGCGAAAAGGAACGTGGTGGAATCGCAGCGACACCAAGTGGGTCGCCGAGGCGCTGTTCGCCTCCGGTGCGCTGACAACCGCCACCCGCGTCGGCTTCGCCCGGCACTACGACCTGGTGGAGCGAGTATTGCCGGCCGAGGTGCTGGCGCGGGAGGTCGACGACGACCAAGCCGTCCGGCAGCTCACCCTGCGTGCCGCCACCGCGTTGGGCGTGGGCACCGAGGCCGATCTCCGCGACTATTTTCGGCTGACCGCCCAACAGATCAAGCCGGTGATCGCAGAGCTGGTGGCCGCGGGTGAAATCGAGCGGGTGCGTGTCGAGGGCTGGCCGGTGCCGGCGTACCTGCGGGCCGGCCAGACTGTGCCACGCCGCGACCGCGGCACCGCGCTGCTATGTCCCTTCGACCCGTTGATCTTCTTCCGGCCACGGGTCAAGCGGCTGTTCGATTTTCATTACCGCATCGAGATCTACACACCGGCGGCCAAGCGTCAGTACGGGTACTACGTGTGGCCGCTGCTGCTGGACGGACAGCTGGTCGCGCGGGTGGACCTCAAAACCGACCGCGCCGCCGATTCGTTGCGCGTGCTGGGGGTGTTCGGTGAGCCCGATTCGCCACGGACGCGGGTCGCCGCGGCGCTGGCCGGCGAACTGGCGTCGATGGCGTCCTGGCTGGGGTTATCCGGTGTCGGCGTGTCCGGGCGCGGCGACCTGGCCGAGCCGCTTCGCATTGCCGCCAAGCGGGCCGGCGGATGAGGACCGGACGCGTCAGACTGGGCGATCATCTCGATTTCGCCCACGGACGTGCTTTGCCGACGCGGCTGTCCGCCGGCGGCTTTCCGGTCTGTGGCGCCAACGGGATCATCGGCTACGCGGACCAACCCAATTCCCGGGGGCCGTTGATCGTCATCGGGCGCGTCGGTTCGTATTGCGGGAGCGTGCATTACCACGATGGCGATGTGTGGGTCACCGACAACGCACTCGCCTGCCGCGCCAAGCGCCCCGAGGAAACGCGCTACTGGTATTACGCACTGCAGGGCTGCGGACTCAATCGGTATCGCGCCGGCTCGGGTCAGCCCCTGCTCAGTCAGACGATCCTGCGCGACGTTTCGACGCGTGCCGCCGCCGCACCTGACCGTTCCCGAATTGGTGACGTGCTTGGAGCACTGGACGACAAGATCGCTGCCAACAGCCGAGTTATCGAAGCCGCCGAGGGGTTGATGCTGGCGATCGTCCAAAGCGTTTCTGATCGGGTGCCGCTGTCGACCCTGGCGAGAAGGTCAGCCACGTGTCGTCATCCCCAGGAATTCGACGGCAGCGTCGCATATTACAGCTTTCCCGCGTTCGACGACGGCGCCGTGCCCGCCGTCGTCGATAGCCGCACGATCAAGAGCGTCAAGTCCGTTTTGACGCAGCCGTGCGTATTGTTTTCCAAGCTGAATCCGAGGATCCCGCGAATCTGGAATGTCACCAGCCTCGCAGCGGAAATAGCGCTGACGAGTACGGAGTTCGTCGTCCTGCATCCCGTTGGAGTCGATACGTCGGCGTTGTGGTCGGCGTTGCGACAACCCGATGTCGGGGCCAGGCTCCGGCGTCGGGTGGCGGGCGTGACAGGAAGCCGTCAACGCATTCAACCGGGTGAGCTTCTGCACGCACCGGTGCGCGATGTGCGGCGATTGACCACCGCACAAGCGACGGCGATATCCGGCCTGGGGGCTCTGTGCCATGGCCGACGTGCCGAATCGGTGCGGCTGGCGGTGGGCCGCGACGCGATGCTTCCGCTCTTGGTGTGCGGCGACGTCAATGTCACAGATGCCACGCCGATGCCGCACACTGCGGAACTGAGGTACTCATCGGCCGGCGGTGGCCTGGCACTGCGGCGCAACATCGAGATGGAGGAACCCACGGATGCCTCCCGGTAAGAAGCAGGAACCGTCGACGCTCAAGGAGCTCAAGGACACGCTCTGGAAGGCCGCCGACAAACTGCGGGGGTCGATCGGGGCCAGCCAATACAAAGACGTCATCCTTGGCCTGCTGTTCCTCAAGTGCTTGTCAGACGCGGATACCGAGCAGCGCACCGCAATCGGGACGGCGTCGTCCGGAGCGAAGCGCGGTGCGTTCACCGTGCCAGCGAACGCCCGCTGGGAGTTCCTGGCCGCACACGCAGAAGGCAAGTCGGTGGTCGCCGGTGAGCCGGCGAAAAGCATCGGTGTGCTCATCGACGAGGCGATGGACGCTGTGATGCAAGCTAATTCGACGCTCGCCGTGAGCCTGCCCCGGATATACAACCGGGACAACATCGACCAGCGCCGGCTCGGTCAGCTGATCGGACTGTTCAGCACGGCACGTTTCAGTCGCCAGGGTGAACATCGCGCCCGGGACCTGATGGGCGAGGTGTACGAGTACTTTGTCGGCAATTTCGCTCGCGCGGAGGGGAAGCGGGGAGGGGAGTTCTTCACTCCCGCGAGCGTGGTCAAGCTGATCGTCGAGGTGCTGGAGCCGTCACGCGGACGGGTCTATGACCCGTGCTGCGGGTCCGGCGGCATGTTTGTGCAGACCGAGAAGTTCGCTTACGAGCACAGCGGCGACGTCAACGATATTTACATCTACGGCCAGGAGAGCGTGGAGGAGACCTGGCGAATGGCAAAGATGAACCTCGCCGTCCACGGTATCGACAACAACGGTCTCAAGTGGGGTGACACGTTCGTCTGCGACCAGCATCCGGACGTCCAGATGGACTGCGTGATGGCCAATCCGCCGTTCAACATCAAAGACTGGGCGCGGAACGAGAAAGACCCACGGTGGCGTTTCGGCGTTCCGCCCGCCAACAACGCCAATTACGCATGGATTCAGCACATCTTGTCCAAGCTGGCACCGGGCGGCAGGGCCGGGGTGGTGATGGCGAATGGCTCGATGTCGTCGAACTCTAACGGCGAAGGCGTAATTCGCGCTCGTATCGTCGAGGAAGATCTGGTTGCCTGCATGGTCGCACTGCCGGCTCAGCTGTTTCGCAGCACCGCGATTCCGGTCTGCCTATGGTTTCTCGCCACGGATAAGAAGGCCGGTCGGCAAGGCACGATAGACCGCTCCGGCCAGGTGCTGTTCATCGACGCGCGCGAATTCGGCCAGCTGGTCGACCGAACCGAGCGGGTATTGGCCGCAGAAGAAATCACGCTTATCGGCGATACCTACCATGCGTGGCGCGGAACATATTCGGCTGACTCGAAAAGCATTGCATACCAGGATGTTTCCGGATTGTGCAAATCGGTAACGGTGGCGGAGATAAGGGCTGCCAACTATGTGCTCACCCCGGGCCGGTACGTCGACGCTCCCGAAATCGGTTGCGAGGGTGAGCCGAACGGCGGCGAAATCACACGGTTGACGGCGGAGCTGTTGACAGCGCTGGACGAGTCGGCGCGTCTGGAGACGGAGTTGCGAAATCAGTTGAAGCGGCTCAATGCGTGGTGAACTCGTCGCCGTGGTTAGCGATTGGTGAAGGGGAGGTCCCGCAGCGGTATCCGGGGCGCCACAATGACGGTCGTGATAATCGGCGATTATCTGTCAAGCGGCGACAAGTGTTGGACAGCGAACTCCGCGTTGCGAAGAATGAGTTACCAGTTGCCATGAATCACTTCGGCCGCGTGGACAAGGGCTGTTGTGGTTGTCGTCCACATCGGCGACCACCGTGGTTGAGCTGACAGGAGTCCCGTGCTGATGCGGCTACTCACCGGTCGGGCGCCCGTACAAGATGCCCGCGATATTGACGCGTGCTAAGCGAGAAGGTGGAGGCGTTGCGTTCGGTGGGGGTTGGTGTGCGTCGGGCTTACGCGAATGTGAATCGGAGTATGCGGTGAATGGCAGTGTTATTCGCAATGGCGAGCCGGAACCGGTCCAGCTTATGCCGCAAATGTATTCGTTCAATACCGGATCTGATCAGCATGGGCATCCGTATTTGATATTGAACATTCATACGGAGAATCTTGGCCTGTTCCTTGTACCGCTCGTGCCGGCGGCGGCTAGGCAACTCGGGTTGAAGTTGGTTGAGTTCAGGGCGGCTCAAAGGGGCATGACTGGTGTGCCGGCGCTGCCGGAAGACGTCGAGTGGGATGTGCCGGCAACGCGCGGGCCCTGGGCTATCACAGGCACTTTCGATGGCTGCATCGTTCGCGCCGCTCGCGATTGTTCCCATCGCCCATGAGCTTGGTTCCGCGGCCAGCGTGGCGGCATTGTCGATGTCGACACTGCTGCTAATCCATCGGTTCGACGGTCATGTTTCCGTTCGAGATGCGTGCCGTCGTCCTCCTATCCGGTGAAGGGGTGGTGGGCTGGAGTCCTCGTCGGCAATCTCGGTATCGGAGTACCGATGAGCGCCGCACATCGTTTCGACGGCCGCGAAATCCCTTGGGATCATAATGGTTCGCGTCGGTCTTGGTCACTGCTTTTGGACACCCGCTCCCGTGGATCGACGTTGCAAACAGCGCCATTGCGGAAGAGGTTATTGCATTGCCGGCAGCTTGATTTATCGATTGCCGCAAGCAGGGACGACGACGAATCGGACGCCTCGCGAGAAATGGAGGGCCTGTCAATCTCGGAGCCTGTCACGACCCGTCGGGTTTGTTCAATGCCAGCCTCGACGAAACGCATTCACCGCGGTGATCCGGCGGATGTGGACCTGGATACCCGTGGCTGAGCGATCCGGATGCGCCAGCCAGCACGAGTGTGCGTCCAGGGCTTCGAGGGTGTACACACGGCGGCGACGCGCCGTTGGGATTGCCCTGGACGCACACTGGGCGCCCTGGACCCACACTGGGCGCCCTGGAGGCACACTCGGCGGGCCGGCTTGATTGCCCGCCTCCTCAATACGCCTTCGAGGCGCACTCGAAAACGCACCAGGTCGTCCCGCTAGGGTGAGCGCCGTGGCCCAAACCGCCGCGCTACGCGTACACCTAATCGCCAAGACCGAGTTCTTGACGCCGCCCGACGTGCCGTGGACCACCGACGCCGACGGCGGCTCGGCGCTGGTGGAGTTTGCCGGCCGGGCGTGCTACCAGAGCTGGTCCAAGCCCAACCCCAAGACCGCGACCAATGCCGGCTACCTCAAGCACATCATCGACGTCGGCCATTTCTCGGTGCTCGAGCACGCGAGCGTGTCGTTCTACATCACCGGAATTTCGCGGTCATGCACCCATGAGCTGATCCGGCACCGCCACTTCTCTTACTCGCAGCTGTCGCAACGCTACGTGCCGGAAGGTGACTCGCAGGTCGTCGTGCCCCCGGGAATGGAGGACGACCCCGAACTGCAGCAGATCCTGGCTGCCGCCGCCGACGCCAGCCGCGCCACCTACACCGAGTTGCTGACCAAGCTGGAGGCCAAGTTCGCCGACCAGCCCAACGCCGTGCTGCGGCGCAAACAGGCACGCCAGGCCGCCCGTGCCGTGCTACCCAACGCCACCGAGACCCGCATCGTTGTCACCGGCAACTACCGGGCGTGGCGGCACTTCATCGCCATGCGGGCCAGCGAGCATGCCGACGTGGAGATCCGGCGGCTGGCCATCGAGTGCCTGCGTCAGCTCACCGACGTTGCCCCCGCGGTGTTCGCCGACTTCGAGGTTACGACCCTGGCCGACGGCAGCGAGGTGGCGACGAGTCCGTTGGCGACCGAAGCCTGAGCTTCGGCCCGGCACGCGCGCTGACGCTGCTGCCAAAAAGCTTGGCGGCGCCAGGTAACCTTGGACAACGTGAGCACCGTCGGATTCGACGTCCCCGCGCGCTTGGGGACACTGCTGACCGCGATGGTGACACCATTCGGCGCCGATGGCTCCCTGGACACCGCCGCGGCGGCGCGTCTGGCCAATCGCCTGGTGGACCAGGGATGCGATGGCCTGGTGGTTTCGGGTACCACGGGTGAGTCGCCGACGACCACCGACGACGAGAAGCTCGAGTTGCTGCGGGTCGTCCTGGAGGCGGTGGGGGATCGGGCCCGGGTGATCGCCGGCGCCGGCACCTACGACACCGCGCACAGCATCCGGTTGGCCAAGTCCTGCGCTGCCGAAGGTGCACACGGGCTGCTGGTGGTCACCCCGTACTACTCGAAGCCCCCGCAGACCGGGCTGACGGCACACTTCACCGCCGTTGCCGACGCGACCGATCTGCCGGTGCTGCTCTATGACATCCCGGGCAGGTCCGGCGTGCCGATCGAGCCCGAGACCATCCGCGCGCTGGCGTCGCACCCCAACATCGTCGGGGTCAAGGACGCCAAAGCCGACCTGCCCAGCGGCGCCCAGATCATCGCCGACACCGGGCTGGCTTATTACTCCGGCGACGACGCGCTCAACCTGCCCTGGCTGGCAATGGGCGCCATCGGGTTCATCAGCGTGATCGGTCATCTGGTGGCAGGTCAGCTTCGCGAGTTGCTGTCGGCCTTCCAGTCGGGCGACATCGCCACCGCACGCAAGATCAATGTCGCGGTAAGCCCGTTGTGCAAGGCCATGAGCCGTCTGGGCGGCGTGACCATGGCCAAAGCGGGCCTGCGGATGCAGGGCATCGACGTCGGAGACCCCCGGCTGCCGCAGATGCCCGCAACACCGGAACAGATCGACGCGTTGGCCGCCGACATGCGTGCGGTTTCGGTGCTTCGGTGAGTGATAGGGCGAGTCACCCGTGAACGAAGACCTCCCGCCGCCAGCTCCGTTGGCCGCGGGCGGACTACGGGTCACCGCGCTGGGCGGCGTCGGCGAAATCGGCCGCAACATGACGGTTTTCGAGCATCTGGGCCGGCTGCTGATCATCGACTGCGGGGTGCTGTTCCCCACCCACGACGAGCCGGGCGTCGACTTGATCCTTCCTGATCTGCGTCATATCGAAGACCGCCTCGACGATATCGAAGCACTGGTGCTGACGCACGCGCACGAGGACCATATCGGGGCCATTCCCTTCCTGCTCAAATTGCGTCCCGATATTCCCGTCGTCGGTTCCCGTTTCACCCTGGCGCTGGTCGCCGCCAAGTGCCGTGAGCATCGGATCAAACCGGTGTTCGTCGAGGTGGCCGAGGGGCAGAGCAGCAGACACGGGGTCTTCGAGTGTGAATACTTCGCGGTTAACCACTCCGTCCCGGATGCGTTGGCCATCGCTGTGTACACCGGCGCAGGCACGGTCTTGTTCACCGGCGACATCAAGCTCGACCAACTGCCGCTCGACGGCCGTCCCACCGACCTGCCCGGCATGTCGCGCCTGGGCGACGCCGGCGTGGATCTGTTCTTGTGCGACTCGACCAACGCCGAGATTCCCGGTGTCGGGCCATCAGAAAGCGAGGTGGGTCCGACGCTGCACCGGTTGATCCGGGGCGCCGAGGGCCGGGTCATCGTGGCATGCTTTGCCTCCAATGTGGACCGGGTGCAGCAAATCGTCGACGCCGCAGTGGCTTTGGGCCGACGAGTGTCATTCGTGGGCCGGTCGATGGTGCGCAACATGGGTATCGCAAGGGAATTGGGTTTCCTGCGGGTGGCCGATTCCGATCTGATCGACATCGCCGCCGCGGAGATGATGCCAGCCGAGCAGGTGGTGCTGATCACCACCGGCACGCAGGGCGAACCGATGTCGGCGTTGTCCCGGATGTCGCGTGGCGAACACCGCAGTATCACTCTGACTTCGGGTGATCTCATCGTGTTGTCGTCGTCGCTGATCCCCGGAAACGAGGAGGCGGTCTACGGCGTCATCGACGAGCTCTCCAAGATCGGAGCCCGCGTTGTCACCAATGCCCAAGCGCGGGTGCATGTTTCCGGACACGCATACAGCGGCGAGCTGCTGTTTCTGTACAACGGGGTGCGGCCCCGCCATGTGATGCCGGTACACGGGACCTGGCGAATGCTGCGCGCCAACGCCAAGCTCGCGGCCGGCACCGGAGTTCCGGAAGAGTCGATCCTATTGGCCGAGAACGGGGTCAGCGTCGATCTGGTCGGTGGCAGAGCATCGATCGCCGGTGCCGTGCCGGTCGGCAAGATGTTCGTGGACGGGCTGATCACCGGCGACGTCGGCGAAATCACTCTGGGTGAACGGCTGATCCTGTCGTCGGGCTTTGTCGCGGTGACCGTGGTCGTCAAGCGTGGTACCGGCCGCCCGGTGGCGGCGCCGCATCTGTATTCGCGCGGCTTTTCCGAAGATCCCAAGGCGCTGGAACCCGCCGTGCGCAAGGTCGAGGCGGAGCTGGAATCGCTGGTCGCCGCCAACGTCACCGATCCCACCCGGATCGCGCAGGGCGTGCGTCGCACGGTCGGCAAGTGGGTGGGCGAAACCTACCGCCGTCAGCCGATGATCGTGCCTACGGTGATCGAGGTCTGACACTCGAACCTCGTCGTAGCAGGTGGCCATTCGAGCGGCCCAACTGCCCGGGCTTACCGCGCATACCTCGATCGAGGAGCAGGCAAACCACGCCGCACGACATCGATTGGCGTTTCCCGCTTGCCTGCCCTACCATGCAACGAAGGAAAGCTACAATGACTACTGTTGCTAGCGGTAACAGTTGGCTCCCGGCTTGATGACATTGTGCCGGAAGGCTTTTCCAGTCTTACGTCCTATTTTCATGCCGTAGTTCCACGCCGAGGAGAGATATGTCCCGCAACACCGTCTGCCACGAGTCCCTCTTCCGGCAAGTGGAAACCACATACTCGAGCCCCGTCTTCGTGGTTGACGTCATCGGTTAGCAGGAACGCCGTCGGTTAGCGGGCGGCAGCTACCCGCCTTCATTGCATGGCGTACGGAAAGCATGCACTCGCTACGTCCCGTGTCCGATTCCAGAGCGCGGCACGGGGCGTCGATCCGCTGGCGTTGCGCCGGCGATGCCTGACATCAGATGAAATGCCTTATGCCGCTAGACAATCGACTCGCGTTCAATGATCAAGCGAGGTTTCTCGCAGCGCGCGCGACCGGTCTGGCACCGGTGGCTCAGTGGGTGTGGGTTTACCAGCGCCCCGTCGACCTGGATGGTCTGAGGCGTTTTCAGCGCAATCTCGGTCGCGGGTTGTTGGGACGGCGGATCGAGCGTTCTGCGCTGCCATTCGCCCGGCATCGGTGGATCTCGCCAAGGGTCTCGTCGGACATTGATATCGCGCGGCACTCCCGTCCGCGCGCGGAGTTAATCGAGTGGGCCGACGAACGGGCACAACTGCCTGTCGATCCGGAACGGGGCCCTGGTTGGCACCTCGGCGTGCAACCGTTTTCCGACGGCTCGACGGGCGTCAGCTTGGTGGCTTCGCACTGCTTGGTCGACGGGGTCGGTGGCGGTCTCGCGATTGCCGATGCGATCAGAGGCAATGTGGGCGATCTCGGCTACCCGCCGCCGCGTTCAGGTACTCGACTGGTCGCAGCGCTGTCCGATGCCCGCCAAACCGTGCAAGGCTTGCCCGAGGGTGCCCGGGCACTGGTGGCGGCGACCAAGCTTGCCCGGCGTCGCAAGCGAAACATTGCCCCGTCAGGGTCATCGCGGCCGCTCGTCATCGGTGCTGGCAAGGGTGACGCTGTTGCGATACCGGCTATCGTCATCTTTGTTGATCCTGACGATTGGGATCACCGGGCGAAAGCTCTTGGCGGCACGAGTAATTCGCTGTTCACAGCGTTCGCCGCGAAACTTGCCGAGCGAGTGGGAAGTCGACGTGCCCACGACGGCCGGATCCGGGTGGGTATCACCGTCAACGACCGCTCCGAGGGCGACATGCGTGCGAACGCATTCTCGCTGGCGACCGTCGACGTCGACCCGAGTGGCCTCACAACGGATTTATCCGGTTTACGGGCGAGCATCAAACGCGCTCTCGCCGCTTTGCCGGAGGCAGTTGCTAAGTCGGCGCAGCTGCAACCGTTGATCCCGTTGACGCCGGAGTGGCTGGCAAGACGAATGACGGGCACATTGTTGGCGACTCCAGCGGTGGGCTGTTCCTACCTTGGCGACATCGACCCGTTGATCGGCCGGCCCGACGGCAGCGATGCGGATTCATTGTTCGTGCGAGGGGTCACGCAGCAGGTAACGCGACAGATCGTCGAGCAGGTGCGTGGCATGACCGCCGTGTCGGGCGGCCGCATCGGCGGCAAGGTTTCTCTCGCCGTCGTCGTCTACCAACTCGACCTGAATTCCACGTCTGACCTGCGTGAGCTGGCGGCGGAAACGCTGACGGAGTTCGGCCTGAGCGGCGCGATCGTCTAGCGGCTGGCTCTACTGCTGACAGGGTAGATGTCTAGATCTTCTCCGCATAGGCCGACCACTCGATTTGCGAGGCCTTGAGTTTGCGGCCGGTGGGCGCGACATAGCGCTGGACGAGTTCGTCGGGCCCGGCTTGTTCCACCAGCCGCCATCCGTACTCGGCGAGAAAATCGGCCACCTGCTCGGGCAGCAAGCCGAAATGCCACAACTGACGCCGTTGCCGGACGGCACGGTACAGCGTCCGGGTGCCGTATCGGTTACTGCCGTCGATGAAGTCGCGGCGCACGTAGGTGAATACCAGCCGACTACCCGGTGCGGTGGCGCGCAGTCCGTCCAACGTCCGCCGGACGGCGCGTTCGCTGAGGTACTGGGTCACGCCCTCGCAGATGAAGAAGACCCGGTAATCGGTGCGATAGCCGTGCTCGGCCAGTGCGGTGAGCAGATCGTCATGCTCGAAATCCAAGGCTACCAACCGAACTGACAGCGGCAACTCGCCCAGCACCCGTCGGACTGTTTTGGCCTTGCGCGCGATGTTGACCGGCAGGTCCACTTCGAAGACCGGGATGCGTACCTGCCGGGTCAACCGATAAGCGCGGGTGTCCAATCCGGCGCCGAGAATGACGACCGCGTCGACGTCGTCGAGTGCCGCGGTGAGCAAGTCGGCGATGAATCGTTTGCGGCACACCAGGTTTGCCCACAGCCCGCGGCCTGACCACTCCGACGCCGCGATGAACAGGCGCCGCAGTGTGGTCGGCCGGGTGGCGCTGACAAGCCAGCGCAGCGGCCTGGGCAAGAACAGGTCCGCGAGGTCGTCGTCCACCAGCCGGTGCTCGGGTGGCTCGTTTTGTTCGACGGCCGATAAGACCATCGGGCCGAATGCGGTCTGTGCAGCGGGATTTCGGGCCATCAACTACCTCTTGTTCACACAACCCGCGTCCACCGGCAACGCGACGCCGGTGATGTATCGGGCTTGGTCGGAGACCAGCCATGCCACGGCATTGGCGACGTCCTCTGCTTGCAGGATCTTTACCGGCAACGCATTGCCCGAGCCCGTCGCCGAGCCGCTCTGAGCGGCCAGGTCGGCAAGCCACTGCGCGGTGAACTCGTTGTCGATCATCGGGGTGCCGACCGCGGACGGATGCACGGAGTTTACTCGAATATTATGGGGTGCAAGCAAATTGGCGTATAGCCGCATCAACCCCACCAGTCCGTGTTTGGCGGCGGTGTAGCCGATGGAGCCGGCATCGGCGCTGCCGAAGCCGGCCAGCCCCGCCGCCGAACTGATCAGCACGATCGAGCCCCCAACCCCTTGGGAGATCATCTCAGGTATCGCGATATCCACGGTGTGGTAGACGCCGGTGAGGTTGACGTCGATGACGTCGCGCCAGCCGTCGGCGCCCGACTGCATCGGCGCAATCCCGGCATTGGCGACGACGATGTCGACCCGGCCGAACTCGTCGAGACCGGCCCGCAGCGCGGCGGCCAGCGACGCGCGATCGCGGACGTCGGCTTGTTGTGCCACGATGCGCGCGCCGGTCTGCTCGACGAGCTTGACGGTGTGTGCCAGGTCGTCGGCGGTGCCCAGCGGGTAGGGCACGCTGGCGATCTGGCGGCACAGGTCGATCGCGATCACGTTCGCGCCGTCGGCGGCCAGCCGAACCGCGTGGGCGCGACCCTGACCGCGCGCGGCTCCGGTGACGAAGGCGACCCGGCCGCTCAGCGGCACTTGCGACGACCGTGCCATCAGGGCCGAAGCTGCCCTTTGCCCGGATCGCCCGCCGCGATGGGCTGCAACATCTTGATGTCGGGGGCACCGACCAGGTGGTCACCGGCCGCCTTGAACATCTTGGCGACTGCGGGAGCGGTGCTGTGGACTTTGAGTGCGTCGGCGTCGGCCCATTGCTCGACGAAGACGAATGTCTCACCCGCTTGATGCAACGAGTACAGCTCACAGCCGGGTTCGCCGTGCACCTCTTCGACCGCGGTGGTCAAGATGTCGCGGACGGTGTCGACCGATCCGGGCTTGACGGTCAGCGTGGCGACGACGACGACGGGCATGCTGGGGCCTCCTGGGACCGTGGCTGATTATCGGCGGCGTGACGCGGCGTGACCGCGGATGACCGCGGATGACCGCGGATGACGGTTGTCACCTCTGGCCACCCTACTCACGACCGCCGATCTCGAGGCGAGCACGGGTTGGACAAGCGAGCGTTACCAGTGTGGCATGTGGTGCAGAAGATGTATTTGCGACTACGCTTGCCGGCATGGCGAATCGGACCGTTGCCCGCTCCGGAAGCAGAACGAGCAGGTCAAAAGCCACTTCGCGGGGGGCGACGCGCAGTGCGCGATCGGCTGCGCCCAGGACGGGCAGCAAGAGCCCGGCCAGGTCGGTCAAGCGGGTGAGCCGGCCCCCGCGGCGCCGCAACCAATCCCTGCTGGCATCGACCGGGCTGGCCTGCGGCCGGGCCCTGCGCGCGACCTGGCTGATGGCGGCCAGGGGCACCGGGGGAGCGGCGCGGTCGATCGGGCGCGCGCGTGACATCGAACCCGGACATCGCCGCGACGGTGTGGCGCTGGTCCTGCTGGGCCTTGCCGTGGTCGTCGCCGCCGGTTCGTGGTTCCACGCCGCCCGGCCCGTCGGGGCGTGGGTCGACGCGGTGCTGCGGACGCTCATCGGCTCGGCCGTCGTATTGCTGCCCATCGTCCTCGTCGCCGCGGCGGTAGTGCTGATGCGGACCCAGCCCAATCCTGACACCCGCCCGCGGCTGATCCTGGGATCCAGCCTGATCGCATCGTCTTTCCTGGGATTACGGCATTTGTGGGCCGGTTCGCCGGAAACTCCGGCGTTGCGCGGGCATGCGGCCGGGTTCATCGGTTTTGCGATCGGCGGGCCGTTGTCGGACGGGCTGACGGCGTGGATCGCCGCGCCACTGTTGTTCATCGGTGCGCTGTTCGGGCTGCTACTACTGACCGGAACCACGGTCCGCGAGGTGCCCGACGCGCTGCGCCGCATCTTCGGCACCCGGCTATTCCAGCGTGAGTACCTCGAAGACCACGACTACGACCACGAATACGACCAGGGCTGTGACGACTTCGCGGGCGACGACGCGGACACCGTCGAGGTTGCGCGCGAGGACTTCTCCGACGGCTACTACGACGAAGTCCCGCCGGGGCCCGAGAGCTGCCCGCCGGCTGACGACGACGTACCGACCGTTCCCGAACCGGCGATCGGGCGCGGTCGCAAGCGCGGCTCCAAGAAGCGGGACACCCAAGCACTGGACCGCGTCGTCGAAGGCACCTACACACTGCCCTCGCTGGAGCTGCTGGTGGCCGGCGATCCGCCCAAGAAACGCAGTGCGGCCAACAATCACATGGCCGCCGCCATTGGCGACGTGCTCACCCAGTTCAAGGTGGACGCGGCAGTCACCGGCTGCACCCGCGGGCCCACCGTCACCCGCTACGAGGTCGAACTGGGGCCCGGCGTCAAGGTCGAGAAGATCACCGCGCTGCAGAAGAACATCGCCTACGCCGTGGCCACCGAGAGTGTGCGGATGCTGGCCCCGATCCCCGGCAAGTCCGCCGTCGGCATCGAGGTGCCCAACACCGACCGGGAAATGGTGCGGCTGGCCGATGTGCTGACGGCGCCGTCGACCCGTCGCGACCATCATCCGCTGGTGATCGGGCTGGGCAAGGACATCGAAGGCGACTTCATCTCGGCCAACCTGGCCAAGATGCCGCACCTGCTGGTCGCCGGCTCCACCGGATCCGGCAAGTCCAGCTTCGTCAACTCGATGCTGATATCGCTGTTGACCCGGGCCACCCCCGACGAGGTCAGGATGATCCTGATCGACCCGAAGATGGTGGAACTGACACCGTATGAAGGCATCCCGCATCTCATTACGCCGATCATCACCCAGCCGAAGAAGGCCGCCGCCGCGCTGGCATGGTTGGTCGAGGAGATGGAGCAGCGCTACCAGGATATGCAGGCGTCGCGGGTGCGCCACATCGACGACTTCAACGACAAGGTGCGATCCGGCGCGATCACCGCGCCGCTGGGCAGCCAGCGGGTGTACCGGCCCTACCCCTACGTGGTGGCGATCGTCGACGAGCTGGCCGACCTGATGATGACCGCCCCGCGTGACGTCGAGGATGCCATCGTGCGGATCACCCAGAAGGCGCGGGCAGCCGGCATCCACCTGGTGCTGGCCACCCAGCGCCCGTCGGTGGACGTGGTGACGGGGCTCATCAAGACCAATGTGCCGTCGCGGCTGGCGTTTGCGACGTCGTCGCTCACCGACAGCCGGGTGATCCTGGACCAGGCGGGCGCGGAAAAGCTGATCGGCATGGGCGATGGCCTGTTCCTGCCGATGGGCGCCAGCAAGCCGATCCGGCTGCAGGGCGCCTACATCACCGACGAGGAGATCCACGCCGTCGTCAGCGCCTGCAAAGACCAGGCCGAACCTGAGTACACCGAGGGCGTGACCACCGCCAAGCCCACCGCTGAGCGCACCGACGTCGATCCGGACATCGGTGACGACATGGACGTCTTCCTGCAGGCCGTGGAGTTGGTGGTGTCCAGTCAGTTCGGCTCGACGTCGATGCTGCAGCGCAAACTGCGGGTGGGTTTCGCAAAGGCCGGCCGGTTGATGGACCTGATGGAGACCCGCGGCATCGTCGGGCCCAGCGAGGGTTCCAAAGCGCGTGAGGTGCTGGTCAAGCCCGACGAGCTGGCGGGAACGCTGGCATTGATCCGAGGCGGGGCTGTGAGCGCCGACGACCTCGACGAGCAGACGTAGAGTCGTCCGATTTCCCGGCGTGTCGGGGCGATTCTGCGTCTGCTCGCCCGGCTATAGAACCAGCAGCATTCGCGAGTTGCCCAGGATGTTGGGCTTGACGTAGCTCAGGTCGAGGAATTCCGCGACCCCGATGTCATAGGAACGGCACATCTCCTCGAACACCTCCGCGGTAACCGGCGTTCCTTCGATTTCGGTGAAGCCGTGTCGAGCAAAGAATTCGGTCTCGAAAGTCAACACGAACACCCGTTGCAGTTGCAGTTCCCGCGCGACCTCGAGCAGCCGATCGACGATCGCATGGCCGACGCCGAGGCCGGTCACTGTGGGGTCGACTGCCACGGTGCGGATTTCGCCCAGATCTGACCACAACACGTGCAACGCGCCGCAGCCGACCACTTTTCCCGGGACGCCGGGATGTTCGGCTACCCAAAACTCTTGCACCGCTTCATAAAGCGTTACCAGATTCTTTTCCAGCAGGATCTTTCCCGCATAGGTGTCGACGAGTTTCTTGATCGCAGGTACATCGGACGTGCGGGCGCGCCGGACTACCGGTCGGAAATCTCGTGGACTTTCAGTCACGTGGGAACAGTATCGGGTGGGCTGGTCAACCGTTATTCTGTTGCCGTGCCCGGGCAGCCGCAAACAGGTCAGATGCCAGGAACCGCCCGTATTGCCAACCTCGCCAATATTCTGACCGGCCTGCGGCTGGTGTTAGTACCGATTTTCTTGTACGCACTGTTCTATGACGGCGGCCACCAAACGCCTGCCCGAGTCGCGGCATGGGCGATATTTGCCGTCGCCAGCATTACCGACCGGTTCGATGGCTTGCTGGCTCGCAACTACGGCATGGCGACCGAATTCGGCGCCTTCGTGGATCCCATTGCCGACAAGACCCTGATCGGGGCGGCGTTGATCGGCCTGTCGATGTTGGGCGACTTGCCCTGGTGGGTCACGGTGTTGATCCTGGCCCGCGAGATCGGGGTGACGGTGTTGCGGCTGGCGGTGATTCGCCGCGGTGTCATACCCGCCAGTTGGGGCGGCAAACTCAAGACCGTTGTCCAGGCGGTGGCCATCGGTTTGTTCGTGTTGCCGCTGTCGGGCGCGCTGCACACGGCGGCGGTGGTGGTGATGGCCGCTGCCATCGTGCTTACCGTGGTGACCGGTGTCGATTACGTGGCATCCACAGTCAGGGAGATTCGCGCGGGTAGCCCCGCCAAGTAATCGGGGTACTTCGGGATATTCCGGCGCCCGTGCTCCTCCGCCTCTGGGAACCGCATCAGCCCGCTCGGCGTTGACCAAAGGACCATTGCGATCGGGTTGCGATCGGATGTGGTTGAGATATCGGGGCGTGACCGGATGAAGGAGACCACGATGGCGTCATTGGTGCGCGAGGTCATTGGCGACGTGTTGCGCGGGGCTCGGACTTCGCAGGGCCGGACGCTGCGGGAAGTGTCCGATTCAGCGCGGGTGAGCCTCGGATACCTGTCGGAAGTCGAACGCGGCCGCAAGGAGCCTTCCAGTGAGCTACTCAACGCCATTTGCGAGGCGTTGGAGGTCCCGCTGTCGGAGGTCCTCATCGTCGCTGGGGAGCGGTTGGCCGGGGAGGAGCGTGCGAAGCGTGTCCCGTCGGTGGCTGGCGCCAGCATCGACGTCAGCACCAAGGTGGTCATCCCCGCGGTCGCGTCGCTGGCGGTGGCCTGAGCATCACCGGGGCGGAACTTGGTGCCGGCCAGTTGGGCAACCACGGGTGGGGAGATCGGGCCTGACCCGATAAATTGAGCGGCAGGGTAAGCGGTGGGCGATGCAGAGCCCATCCGGCACACAAGAAAGCGAAGGCGGAGCTAACCGATGGCCAATCCGTTCGTCAAGGCGTGGAAGTACCTGATGGCGCTGTTCAGCTCCAAGATTGACGAGTACGCCGACCCCAAAGTGCAGATCCAGCAGGCCATCGAGGAAGCGCAGCGCACCCATCAAGCGCTGACTCAGCAGGCGGCGCAGGTGATCGGCAACCAGCGCCAGCTGGAGATGCGGCTCAACCGGCAGCTGGCCGACATCGAAAAGCTTCAGGTCAATGTCCGTCAGGCGCTGACGCTGGCCGACCAGGCCACCGCGGCCGGCGACGCGGCCAAAGCGGTCGAGTACAACAATGCCGCGGAGGCGTTCGCCGCGCAGTTGGTGACCGCCGAGCAGAGCGTCGAAGACCTCAAGACCCTGCATGACCAGGCGCTCAACGCGGCCGCTCAGGCCAAGAAGGCCGTCGAGCAGAATTCCATGGTGCTGCAGCAGAAGATCGCCGAACGCACCAAGCTGCTCAGTCAGCTCGAGCAGGCGAAGATGCAGGAGCAGGTCAGCGCATCGCTGCGGTCGATGAGCGAGCTCGCCGCCCCCGGCAATGTGCCCAGCCTCGACGAGGTACGCGACAAGATCGAACGTCGCTACGCCACCGCGCTTGGTCAGGCCGAGCTTGCGCAATCGTCGGTGCAGGGCCGCATGCTCGAGGTGCAGCAGGCCGGCATCCAGATGGCCGGTCATTCCCGGCTGGAGCAGATCCGGGCGTCGATGCGCGGAGAAGCGTTGCCGGCCGGGGGTTCCGCCGGTCCGGCCGCCACCCCGGCCACACCCGCCGCCGAGGGCGGCGGGCAGATCACCGAGAAACCGTTCGGCCAGTAAGGACCTGAGATGGCGGTCAAGTCGGCTCGGCGTGGGCGGCGTGCGTTGCTGCAGCGCTGGCTCGACATGATCGCCGAGATCTTCGACTTCGCCGCGCGGAAGATCAGCGCCGTTACCGACCCGCGGGCTCGGTTGCTTCGCCGCCGCCGCCGTGCGCTGCGCTGGGCGTTGATATTCAGCGCCGGATGCGTGTTCTGGGCTGCGGTGACGGCGGTGCTGGCGGCCTGGGGCTGGTTCGCGCTGCTGCTGCAGGTCACCGGAGCGATCGCGGTGGTACAGGTCATTCCCGCGACGCTGCTGTTCTTCCGCTATCGCTGGTTGCGGGCGGAGCCGCTGCCGACGCCGCGGCCGGCCAACACCCGCCGGTTACCCCCGCCCGGTTCGGCGGCCCGGCCCGCGATGTCGGCGTTGGGCGCCTCCGAACGGGGGTTCTTCTCGTTGTTGGGTGTGATCGAGCGGGGCGCGATGCTGCCGGCCGACGAGGTCGCTGACTTGACGGCCGCTGCCAACCAGACCTCGGCGGCGATGGCGGCGACAGCGGCCGAAGTGGTGTCGATGGAGCGGGCGGCGCAGTGTTCGGAATCGTCGCGGTCGCATCTGGTGCCCACCATCAACGCGTTCACCGCGCAGCTCAGTTCCGGCGTCCGTCAGTACAACGAAATGGTTACCGCCGCAGCGCAATTGGTCTCGTCGGCCAATGGCGGCGCGGTGGGTGAGCCGGGATCGCAACAGCGCTACCGCGAGGAGCTGGCCGGTGCCACCGATCGTCTGGTCGGTTGGGCGCAGGCGTTCGACGAACTCGGCGGGCTGCCCCGCCGGTAGCGCTTGCCGCTGCCTACAACGTCGTCCTGAGCTGTGGGATCACCAGTGCGGCCAGACCGCGCAGCAGCGCCTTCGTCATGTCGTAGACATCCACGTAGTCGCGCCAGAGCGTGATCTTGCCGTCGTGTACTTCGAACACGCCGCAGACCCAGAATTGCAGCCGCAGCCGTCCGAGGATCAGCGCATCGGTCCGTTCGGTGAGTACCGCCGCGCCGTCGGCGGCAATGCGGTGGATCTTGACCTCGAAACCGACGCGCCCTTCCATCTTGCGGAGCAGCTTCACCGTCCGGCGGCCGCCGCGGATCCTGGAGAATCCGACGTTCTCATAGACGAGGTTGTCGTCGAATGCCGCTGCTACGGCGTCGAAGTCCGCGTTCTGCAGGGCGTTCAGGAAACCCTCGACCGTGCGGATGTTGTCTGCGGTTTCGGGGGTGATCTGGGTCAGCTCGGTCATGGTTGCCAGCCTAGGCGAGCACGAACGAGCATGGGCGAGCGTGTGGCCGGGCGCTGTGGCAGGGTAGGGCCGATGCGCGTCGCCGTGGTCGCCGGGCCGGATCCCGGGCACTCGTTTCCTGCGATCGCGCTGTGCCAACGCTTTCAAGCGGCGGGGGACGCACCCACGTTGTTCACCGGGGTGGAATGGCTGGACGCCGCACACGCGGTCGGGGTCGACGCCGTCGAGCTGGACGGATTGACGGCCACCGACGAGGATCTGGACGCCGGGGCGAGGATTCATCGAAGAGCCGCGGAGATGGCGGTGCTCAATGCGCCGGCGTTGCGCGAGCTGGCGCCCGATCTGGTGGTCTCCGATGTGATCACCGCCTGCGGGGGCCTGGCCGCCGAGCTGGTGGGCATTCCCTGGATCGAACTCAACCCGCATCCGCTGTATCTGCCCTCGAAAGGTCTGCCGCCGATCGGCAGCGGGCTGGCACGGGGCACCGGCATCCGCGGCCGGCTGCGCGATGCCACCATGCGGGCGCTGACGGGGCGGTCCTGGCGTGCGGGTCTGCGACAGCGAGCCGCCGTCCGGGTCCAGATCGGTTTGCCGGCACGCGATCCCGGGCCGCTGCGGCGCCTGATCGCCACGCTGCCCGCGCTGGAGGTGCCTCGTCCGGACTGGCCGGCCGAGGCCGTGGTGGTGGGTCCGTTGCATTTCGAGCCGACCGATCGGGTGCTACCGGTTCCTCCGGGGTCGGGGCCGGTGGTGGTCGTCGCGCCGTCCACCGCGGTGACCGGGACCGCCGGACTGGTCGAGGTCGCGCTGGGGTGCCTGACGCCGGGTGACACGCTGCCGGAGGGTTCGCGGGTGGTGGTCTCCCGGCTGGGTGGCGGGGATCTGCCGGTGCCGGCCTGGGCGGTGGTCGGGCTGGGAAACCAGGCCGAGCTGTTGACGCATGCCGACCTGGTGATCTGCGGCGGCGGTCATGGGATGGTGGCCAAGACGCTGCTGGCCGGGGTTCCGCTGGTGGTGGTACCCGGCGGCGGGGACCAGTGGGAGATCGCCAACCGGGTGGTGCGTCAGGGCAGCGGCCGGTTGGTCCGGCCGTTGACCGCCGAGGCGCTGGTGGCCGCGGTGAACGAGGTGTTGTCGTCGCCCGGGTACCGCCGGGCCGCGCAGCAGGCCGCCGCCGGTGCCGCCGCGGTCGCCGATCCGGTCCGGGTGTGCCATGAGGCGCTATAGCGTGGTGATCCGCTGGGTATCTTGACTGGCGTGCGGTTGACGGAGTTCCACGAGCGGGTCACCCTGCGATTCGGTGCCGCCTATGGGACATCCGTGTTGGTGGACCATGTGCTGACCGGCTTCGGGGGTCGTACCGCGGCCCAGGCGATCGAGGACGGTGTCGAACCCCGCGATGTGTGGCGGGCGCTGTGCGCCGACTTCGACGTCCCCCGCGACCAGTGGTGAGTTTGTGGGTTTCGAGTCTGCGTGCAGCGCGTCCGAGCGGCGAAAGCGCGCGCTCACCGCAGATTCGATGCGCTGGCCGCAGACTCGCCTCGCTACAGCGGGCAATCGCCGCAGGTGCCGCCACCCGGCACGCGGTAGAAGAGGCAGCAGCTGCGACGCCTGAAGTCCAGCCCGGTGAGCACACCGGTTCCGGCCAGAACGCCGGTGTCCAGTAGGCGGTTGGTGGTCTCGACGATCGGCTGACGCAAGTCAGGCCGTGCCGAGAGCAACGCCCGCGAGGCTCCGACGAGGGCTGATGCGATATTGCCGGCCAGCAGGACGGGCGCAACCTTGACCCGCAGGCCGGCCGCGAACGGTTCCAGATGGTCCTGTACGACAAGGCGGTACAACCTGGCCGGGAGCCCCGGGAAAGACGGGACAGCTGCTCCGGCAGGTTCGGGCAGTCGTAGCTGCGCTCCGTCGTCAGCGCGTTGCAGGTCGCGGAGGTCCGGAAGGACGCCGTGGGCCAGCGCACAGGCGAGAACGGGTGACCACAGCCGGGCGGCGTGGCCGAGGTGAACCAGCGAGGCGCCGATCCGCAACTCCGTGGTGCGGTAACGGGTGAGGGTGGTGTCGATCAGGTCCGCGAACCCGGCGGCGTAGAAGTGGGCTACCGGATGCCATCCGGTGGCGTCACCGCCCACGACCGGCGCGAAAAACCCACCGTAGGTGGATATTTCGGTCAGTTCCGCGGCGATGTTCATGTGTCCTTCGGTAGCAAGCGATGTTGGCGCGTTCGGCGTGTCAACTTGAGTCGAACAGATGTTCGGCTACTGTGGTGGGCATTGGCGAAGATGTCGACTTGTCGGTGGCCTTCTCTAGTGTCACGGCCAACCGACCGATACCGGTCAACCGAACACCGACTATAGGAGAGGCACCATGGCGCAAGCCCCCGACCGTGAGAAGGCTCTCGAACTGGCGATGGCCCAGATCGAGAAGAGTTATGGCAAAGGCTCGGTGATGCGCCTCGGTGACGAGGTGCGTCAGCCGATTTCGGTCATTCCGACCGGATCCATCGCCCTGGACGTCGCCCTGGGTATCGGCGGCCTGCCGCGTGGCCGGGTGGTGGAGATATACGGCCCGGAGTCCTCGGGCAAGACCACCGTCGCATTGCACGCGGTGGCCAATGCGCAGGCCGCCGGCGGCGTCGCGGCGTTCATCGACGCCGAGCACGCGCTGGATCCCGAGTACGCCAAGAAGCTCGGCGTCGACACCGATTCCCTGCTGGTCAGCCAGCCGGACACCGGTGAACAGGCGCTCGAGATCGCCGACATGCTGATCCGCTCCGGCGCGCTCGACATCGTGGTCATCGACTCGGTGGCGGCGCTGGTGCCGCGCGCGGAACTCGAAGGTGAGATGGGGGATAGCCATGTCGGACTGCAGGCCCGGCTGATGAGCCAGGCGCTGCGGAAAATGACTGGCGCGCTGAACAATTCGGGAACCACGGCGATCTTCATCAACCAGCTCCGCGACAAGATCGGCGTCATGTTCGGATCGCCCGAAACGACCACCGGCGGAAAGGCGCTGAAGTTCTACGCGTCGGTGCGCATGGACGTGCGACGGATCGAGACGCTCAAGGACGGCACCAACGCGGTCGGCAACCGCACCCGGGTCAAGGTCGTCAAGAACAAGGTGTCGCCGCCGTTTAAGCAGGCCGAGTTCGACATTCTCTACGGCAAGGGCATCAGCAGAGAGGGCTCGCTGATTGATATGGGCGTGGACCAGGGCTTTATCCGCAAGTCCGGGGCTTGGTTCACCTACGAGGGCGAGCAGCTCGGCCAGGGTAAGGAGAATGCCCGCAACTTCCTGATGGAGAACGCCGACGTGGCCAACGAGATCGAGAAGAAGATCAAGGAAAAGCTTGGCATTGGCGCAGTGGTGACCGATGACCCCGCAAATGCCGACGTCTTGCCCGCCCCCGTCGACTTCTGAGCCATCCCGCGAAGAGCAGGCGCGGGCGTTGTGCCTGCGCCTGCTCACCGCGCGATCGAGAACTCGCGCTGAGTTATCCGGCCAGCTGGCCAAGCGCGGATACCCCGACGACATCAGCAACCGGGTCTTGGATCGGCTGGCCGCCGTTGGTCTGGTGGACGACACTGACTTCGCCGAACAATGGGTGCAGTCCCGGCGGGCCAACGCGGGAAAAAGCAAGCGTGCGTTGGCTGCTGAGCTGCACACCAAGGGGGTCGACAACGACGTAATCACCACGGTGCTGGCCGGGATCGATGGCGCTGCCGAGCGGGAACGGGCCGAGCAACTGGTACGGACCAGGCTGCGGCGGGAAACGCTGGGCGAGGACAACAGGCATGAAACGCGAGTCAGCCGCCGGCTGGTGGCTATGCTGGCCCGCCGCGGCTACAGCCAGACGGTGGCGTGCGAGGTGGTGGCCGCCGAGCTGGCCGCCGAACGGGAGCGCCGGCGCGTCTAGGGCCGCGCCGAGTCGCGACGCGCCCTGCTAGGCGTGCGGCCGCACATCCGGCCCGGCGCCAACCGGCCGGTCGCCGTACCATGACCCCGTGACTTCGACGGTGGCGCAGCGGGCCGATGCTGCGAATGTGGCGGGCAAGGCTGCGCCCACTGCCGCACGTACCTACCAGGTCCGGACCTACGGCTGTCAGATGAACGTCCACGACTCCGAGCGTGTGGCCGGCCTTCTCGAAGCTGCCGGCTACCAGCGTGCGGCCGACGGCTCAGATTTTGGAGATGCCGACGTCGTGGTGTTCAACACCTGCGCCGTTCGCGAGAACGCCGACAACAAGCTGTACGGCAACCTCAGCCATCTGGCCCCGCGCAAGCGCACCAATCCCAACATGCAGATCGCGGTCGGCGGTTGCCTGGCCCAGAAAGATCGCGACGTGGTGCTGCGCAGGGCGCCGTGGGTCGACGTCGTCTTCGGTACCCACAACATCGGCTCGCTGCCGACATTGCTCGACCGGGCCCGGCACAACAAGGTCGCCCAACTCGAAATCGCCGAGGCGCTGCAGCAGTTCCCGTCGTCGCTACCGAGCGCTCGCGAATCCGCTTATGCTGCTTGGGTTTCCATCTCGGTAGGCTGTAACAACAGCTGCACCTTTTGTATCGTGCCGTCGCTGCGGGGCAAGGAAATCGACCGCAGTCCCGCCGACGTCCTGGCCGAGGTGCAGTCGCTGGTGGACACCGGTGTGCTCGAAGTCACTCTGCTGGGACAAAATGTCAACGCCTACGGCGTCTCGTTCGCCGACCCGGCATTGCCGCGCAACCGGGGCGCGTTCGCCGAACTGCTGCGCGCCTGCGGCCGTATACCGGGCCTGGAGCGCGTCCGGTTCACCTCCCCGCATCCCGCCGAGTTCACCGACGACGTGATCGAGGCGATGGCGCAGACACCCAATGTCTGCCCCGCGCTGCACATGCCGCTGCAATCCGGGTCGGACCGGGTGCTGCGGGCCATGCGGCGGTCCTACCGATCCGACCGTTATCTCGGCATCATTGAACGGGTTCGTGCGGCGATGCCGCACGCCGCCATCACCACCGACCTGATCGTAGGCTTTCCCGGTGAGACGGAGGAGGACTTTGCGGCCACCCTCGATGTGGTGCGGCAGGCCCGATTCGCGGCGGCGTTTACCTTCCAGTACTCCAAACGCCCCGGCACTCCGGCCGCCGACTTCGACGAACAATTGCCGAAAGCCGTTGTGCAGCAACGCTATGAGCGGCTCATCGAGTTGCAGGAGCAGATTTCGCTTGAGGGCAACAGGGAGTTCGTCGGGCAGAGCGTCGAGGTGTTGGTCGCCACCGGTGAAGGCCGCAAGGACAGCCGCACTTCCCGGATGAGCGGGCGGGCACGCGACGGACGACTGGTCCATTTCCGAGTGGGCGTTCAGCACGTGCGTCCCGGCGACATCATCACCACACGGATCACCGGCGCCGCCCCGCACCATCTCATCGCCGACGCGGGCATCATTGATCACCGCCGCACCCGCGCCGGCGACGCCTACGCCGCCGGAGGGCGATCACCCGGCGTCGGGCTTGGCATCCCCGGTGTGGGACGGCCCGTGGCCGCCGATTCCGGGGGATGCGGCTCCGGGTGCGGCCCGACGGACGATCCGGGTAACGGGTCTTGCGATGAACGGAGCAGTTGACGTGGCCGACTTCGATGCCTACCGGTCCGAAATCGAGGCGGCCGAGCGCCGGGTAGCAGGTGAGATCGAGCCTGGCGCAAGGGGTTTCGTGGTGGCGATCCTGGTGTTCGTATTGGTGGGATCGTTCATCTTGCCGCACACCGGCAGCGTGCGGGGATGGGACGTGCTGTTCAGCAGCCACGGCGCCGCCGCCGCTGCGGTGGCGTTACCGTCACGGGTCTTTGCCTGGTTGGCGCTGGTTTTCGGGGTGGGTTTCTCGATGCTCGCCTTGATGACCAGGCGCTGGGCGCTGGCCTGGATCGCGCTCGTGGGGTCGGCACTGGCCAGCGCCACCGGCCTGTTGGCGGTGTGGTCGCGCCAGACTGTCGCCGCGGGTCACCCCGGGCCGGGTATCGGGCTGATCGTGTCGTGGATCACCGTGATGCTTCTGACGTTTCACTGGGCGCGGGTAGTATGGCAGCGCACCATCGTGCAACTCGCCGCCGAGGAACAGCGTCGCCGCTCGGCGGCACAGCAACAATCCAAAACGCTGTTGGACAGCCTGGACGAGCCCGACCAGCCCGGTGACGGCACCGCTGCCAACGGCAGGGACCGCTAGGACCTGCGGCTCAGCGCGTCGGCGGCAGCCTCGGCCCACTGCCGCCACTGCTCGGCGTTCGCCTTGGCCTCTTCGGCTTCCTTGGTCCTGCCGGCGGCGGCAGCTTTCGCGGCCTGCTGTTCGAACTGCTCGGCACGGGCGCGGAATTGTTCGGCGCGTGCCTGGGCCTGCGGGTCGGCCCAATCCGATTCGCCGGCGTCGCGCACTTTTTTCTCCACCGCGCGCAAACGGCGCTCCAACTCGGCTGATCGCTCCCGCGGTACACGGCCGATCGCGTCCCACTTGTCGGTAATGGTGCGCAGCGCGGCCCGGGCCGTGTCAAGGTTGTTGGTGTCGAGCTTTTCGGCTTGGACCAGCAGCGCTTCTTTGGCCGCAGCATTGGCTTGCAGCTCGGCATCTTTTTCTGCGGTCGCGGCGTTGCGGGCGCTGAAGAACGCATCCTGGGCGCCCTTGAAACGGCGCCACAATGCGTCGTCGATGTCCTTGCTGGCCCGTCCGGCGGCTTTCCATTCGGTGAGCAGCTTGCGGAATTCCGCACTGGTGGTGGTCCAGTCAGTCGAGCCGGACAACTCCTCGGCGCGCTCGCAGAGCCGTTCCTTCGTCTGACGGATACCGGATCGCTCACGGTCGAGTTCGGCGAAGTGGGATCCGCGCCGGCGGTTGAAGGTCTCGCGGGCAGCCGAATACCGCTTCCACAGTGCGTCGTCGACTTTGCGATCCAGACCGGTGATCGTCTTCCATTCGTCGAGGATCGCCCGCATCCGATCACCGGCGGCCTTCCACTGGGTGGAGTTAGCAGCCAACTCCTCGGCTTCGGCGGCCAGTGCCTCCTTGCGCGCGGTCTGTGTGGCACGGTGCTCATCGCGTTTGTAGCGGTCCGCCGCGATGACCGCCTCGGCGCGCTCCCGAAGGGAGTTCAGCCTTTCCGCGAGCGCCTCGACATCGCCCAACACGCTTGCGGTGGGCAAGGTCTCGGCCACCGCCACGGCGTTGGCCCGGATTTTGCGGGCATCCCCGGTGCCCGAGGCCAGCCGCTCTTCCATCAGCGTGACCTCGGTGCTCAGGTCGTCGAACCGCCTGCCGAAATGCGCAAATGCGGCTTCGGGATCGCCCGCTTGCCAGGTGCCGACAACACGCTCGCCGGCCGAGGTGATCAGCCACACCGTGCCGTCGCCATCGACACGCCCGAAGCGGTGCGGATCGCTGTGCGGGGGTAGTGCCACCGGGTGCCGGACGGGCCGCGACACCGGACCCGGGCGCGGTCCCGGACGTGGCACGGGGCCTGGAACCGGCCTGGAAACCGGCCCCGGCACCGGCGGGTGCGGATCGCTGTTGCGGGGCTCGTCAGCCGTCATGTGCTCGTCACCTACCCTTTGCACCCTTTCGCGCGTTGGATACCCGCGCATCGGCCGCGCGAAGCGGCACCGTACGGCCGGCAGGTCTGATGGGCCCTATGCGTCATCAGGGTTTCCGACCGGCTCCAACAGTATTGAAGCAGCTTGCCGGGCCGTGCGCCGCCACCTTATTCGGTGCCGCGGTACGGGCGGTCCGGTCACCAGTGCTTTTTCCACCAGGCGTAGAGCTGGTCGAGGTTGGGCCCCTCGGGATCCCCCTGGGCGAGGAAGATCATCAGTTGGGCCTCGTTGGTCCATACCACCGTCGGGCTGCTTTCCTGGACCGCGCAGAAGACCATGCCGCCCACTTGTGGGCTCTCGGGGCGATGCCAACCCGTCGGCGACTTGGATTCCCCGGGACAGTTGACCATGATGTCGGTTCGCAGCAGTCCGTCGAAGAATTGACGCAAGGTGGCGGTTTCGCCGAACAGCGTGTAAATCGCCCGGGATGGTCCGCCGGCGTCGACGTTCTTGTCGCAGATGACCCTGGCCAGTGCGTCTTTGGGCGGCAGGAAAGGCCTGCAGGTGCCTGGTGCGTACCCCAACGGCAGCAGGCTGAGCAGCCGGGCCAACGCGTCTGCGGACGCCGTCGAAGTGGGAGATGTCGGTGACGGTGAGGCCGTGACCGTCCGGGGGCCCGACGCCGTGTTCGGCCGGACCGTGAGCCAGATCCCCTGTGCCGCAAACACCAGCAATACCGCCAGAGCCGCGGCCGCCAGCAGTATCCACGGGTTGCGCAGCCGCCCGGAAAATGACGGCGCGCGCCGGCCGGAAGGTGGGGTGGCATCGGCTTTCTGCGGTGGTGGCGGCGGCGATTGCGACGGCGGTGGTGGGGTGCTGGTCACGCCGGGCCAGGAGCTGGCCTGCGGGTTGGACGATGAAACGTTCACCTCCGACGTCGGAAGTGACGGAAGTGCCAGCGGCCCGGACACATTGAGGTCCGGCTGCGGCGTCGCCGCCACCGGGGTGGGCGCCGATGGGGTGGAGGTCGAAAGACTCCCGTAGCTGACGCCGGTGATGTCTTCAGCCAGGACGTCGCTGTACAGCCCACCCGCCTCCTCGCTGCGCTTGAGGATGCGAAACTCCTGGGCCTGGTGGGGCCCACTGAGTGCTTGATGAGCCGCCAGCGCCAGGTCGCCCGCGCTTGCGTAGCGGTCCTCCGGCCGTTTGGCCATCCCGCGTGCGATCACCGCGTCGAAAGCGGCGGGGATCCCGGGGCGTAACTGACTGGGGCGTGGAATCGGTGCCATCAGGGGGGCGGTGATCAGCATGCCGGCGCTGTCGGCCCGATAAGGCGGCGTCCCGGTCAAGCATTCGTGCAGCACGCACGTCAAGGAATAGATGTCGGCGCGGTGCGTCACCTCGGCATCGGAAAATCTTTCCGGGGCCATATACCGCCAGGTCCCCACCGCACTGCCGAGTTGGGTCAGCTTCTCGTCCGTTGCCGCGCTGGCGATCCCGAAATCCACCAGGTACACGAAGTCATCGCGGGTGACCAGGATGTTCTCCGGCTTGACGTCGCGGTGCATCACCCCGGCCGCATGCGCGGCGTCCAACGCCGAGGCCACCTGATGCACCAGGGCCACCGCCCACGGGGGCGTGACCGGGCCGAATCGTTCCAACAGCAGTGCCAGGTGGGTGCCTTCGATCAAGCGCATGTCCAAGTACAGTTGCCCGTCGATTTCTCCGTAATCGTGGATGGGCACCACGTGCGGTTCCTGCAGCCTGCCAGCGTTGCGGGCTTCGCGTTGCATCCGCATGCGGAACACCGGATCGTGGCTCAGCGACTCCGACATCAGTTTCAGCGCCACGACTCGCTGCCTGACGGTGTCGACGGCCTCATAGACCTCGCCCATCCCGCCGGTACCTAACAGCCGCTTGAGGTAGTAGGGCCCGAACCGGGTACCCACTCGCGAACCTCGCGTGGAGGCACTCATCGCCGACTCCTCAAACCAACGGGTAATCGCACCAGCAAGCCATACTCACCGGCCGACCTGCTGACCGCACACCCGGCCTAGCAATCATGACGGTAATTGCTTGCTATAGCGGGCGCACCAAAAATGAAGCATCCGTCCCACAGCTGCAATCGTTCCGTTAGCTGGGGTGCCCGCCTGTCGGTAGCGGGTGGGCACGGGTGATCGGCACCGCGGTGCCGGAACCCGACCGTGCGGTGTGTGCGTGCAGCACGACAGACGCCCGATTTGTGGTGTTCGACGGTGATCGGCGTGGGGCCCGGATCGTAGCTGTCAGCGGCGTTGCTCACCGTGGGCGCTGCCCGCGGGTCGCTTTGCTGCCCGAGCCGGATTTCCGGCCGCGGAGCCAGGCGCGAAATGCCGGCACCGTGATTCGCATCGTCGCGAACATCGGTGCCTTGTGGTCCGCAAAGTGCGACGCCGGCGGCAAATGAGCCATTTCCAACGGAAAGTCCCGTTGTGATGCTTAACCGCCGCACAAGAGTCATTATTGAACAACTGTGTAGCAGACGTTCGTCTGAGCGCTTCCGGCCGTTCGCAGGGAGGTCACCTTGGCCAACGTCGAGTTCGCGACATTGCTCGCCCTGGGCGCTGCGTTGCTGGCCGGCGTCGGATATGTGACCCTTCAGCGGTCCGCTCAGCAGGTCACCGACGAGGAAGTCGGCCACTTCACGTTGTTCCATCTCTCGCTGCGCCACACCCTGTGGTGGCTGGGCAGCCTGGCAGCTCTGGGGAGTTTCGGTCTGCAGGCGGTGGCACTGACCATGGGGTCGGTGGTGTTGGTGCAGTCCCTGCAGGCTACGGCGTTGCTGTTTGCCTTGCCGATCGACGCTCGCCTGGCCCACCACCGGTGCACCGCCAGGGAGTGGATGTGGGCGGTGTTGCTGGCCGGGGCGGTTGCCGTGATCGTCCTGGCGGGGGATCCGACGGCCGGCCACGCCCGTGCTCCGCTGTCGGACTGGGCAGTGGTCGCGATCGTGATCGTTCCGGTGGTACTGCTGTGTGTGGTCGGCGCGCGTGTCTGGCCGGGTCCGGCGGCGGCGGTGTTGCTGGCGCTGGCGTCATCGGCGGCTTTGGCGGGGTTCACCGTGCTGACCAAGGGAGTGGTCGCCGAACTGCCGCACGGGTTCGAGGCGATGGTTCGGACTCCTGAGTTCTATGGCTGGATGTTGGTCCTGCCGACGGGGCTGATGCTGCAACAATCGTCGCTGAGGGCGGGTTCGCTGACGGCATCACTGCCGACGATTACGGTGGCCAGACCGGTGATCGCGTCACTGCTGGGAATCACCGTGCTCGACGAGGTGGTCCACTCGGGTGAAGGGCAGCTGTTCACGCTGGCGGTTGCGGTGGCGGTGGTGGTCGTCGCGACGGTGGCACTGGCCCGCGACGAGGCGGCCATGATGGCCGCACCTGTCGGCGATCTGAACGTGCCAGGCCAGCTTGCGGTCTCGTAAAGGCTTTTGCCGCCCCGATTTTGACGCCATCGGCCACGAGGGCGGTAACAGTTCGGTTGTCGTTGGGCGGGTACGCGTGACGACCTGCCCATGGCCGGTAACGTGGCGCAGAACATCGGCGGATCGGCGGCATGGCCGCCTGGGCCAGACCAGCGGGGGTCAGTGGGGGGGGATGGGCGCTTCGCCTGGCGCTAACGCGCGAGGCAGAGATATCGGGCGCCGTCGATCATGGGGGTTTCACAGCTGCCGCATAGCTGATGACAGGTCGTGCATAGGTCGTTGCGGAAGTATTCGGAGGCGAACTATAAGCAACCAGCACCAAGACGAGCACAAGAAAGTGTGAGCGGCGCCATAGGATTTTCAGTGAACTGCTAGCGAACAACGGGTGTACGTCCAGCTGACCGGGGGAACGCTGGTAGCCGAGCGAAGAGGTGGAGGGTCGGCCATGTCCAAGGTTGAGGTTGCCGCGCTGATCGCATTGTGCGCGGCGCTGGCATCGGCGGTGGGCGACGTTATTCGCCAACGATCCGCCCAGGAGATTACCGACCAGCAGGTCGGTCACCTGAGGTTGTTCGGCCTGTCCCTGCGCGACGGCCGGTGGTGGCTGGGCGGCGCGGCCGCGGCTCTCAACTACAGCCTGCAGGCATTGGCACTGGCCTGGGCGTCGGTGATGCTGGTGACCGCGTTGCAGGTCACCGCGCTGCTGTTCGCCCTGCCTATCTACGCGCGGTTCGCGCATCACCGGATCACCCGCTGGGAGTGGATGTGGGCGGTGGCCTTGGCGGCCGCGTTGGCGGTGGTCATCATCGTCGGAGACCCGGCGGCCGGCCACCAGCGCGCCCCGCTGCACACCTGGGTCATCGTTGGTGTGGTCCTGGGCCCGATTTTGGTGTTGTGCGTGCTTGCGGCCCGGCTATGCCTCGGGCGCCCCCAAGCGGCGGTGTTGCTGGCGGTGGTGTCGGGTGCATCGCTGGCATTGTTCGCCGTACTGACCAAGGGAGTGGTCGAGGTCGCCGAAGACGGACTGGGCGCGGTGCTGCGAGCACCGGAGTTCTACCCCTGGCTCCTGGCGGCATTGGCCGGCATGATTTTCCAGCAGTCCGCTTTTCGCGCTGGTGCGCTGACCGCCTCGCTACCAACGATCACCGTCGCCAAGCCCGTGGTGGCGGCGGTTCTGGGCGTTACCGTGCTGGGCGAGACCTTGGAAGCCAGCGGTCCGGAGGCGATTGTGCTGGTGCTCGCGGTGGCGGCGGTGATCGCGGCGACCGTGGCGCTGGCCCGTGGCGAGGCCGCGACCATGGTTGCTCAGGCCGGGCGCGACAGGATACTGACAGCGCCGCCGACGTCGTCGGCCAAGCGCGATGCCGGCGTCGATCAGATCGCCGATCCCGTCGTGGTGGTCGATGGTCCGGTTTGGGGATCTTCCTCTGTGTAATCCCCGCGATGGGGTTGCCGCGGGCCCGCGTGCCCGCCTGGGTCCACCGCCGGACGGGTTAGTTTGGTGGCGTGCTGGGCGCCATTGCGATCGTTCCGTCCGCGCCGGTGCTCGTTGCCGAGCTCGCCGGGGCGGCGGCTGATGAGGTGGCCGACATCGGTGCGGCGGTGACCGCGGCGGCGGCCATGTTGCCGCCGCGGTGGGTTGCCGTCGGGGTAGGCGCCGCCGACGGGGTCGTGGACCGCGATGCCGTCGGCTCCTTCGCGGGTTTCGGCACTGACGTCCGCGTCCGGCTCTCGCCGCTGTGTGACGACGAGCCGGGACTGCGACTGCCGGCCGAGTTGCCGCTGTGCGCGCTGATGACGGCCTGGATACGGGGCCGGGCACGGCCGGAGGCCACTGCCGAGGTCCGCGTTTATGCCGGCGACCACGATGTCGATACGGCGCTGGCGCGTGGCAGAGACCTGCGGGCCCAGATCGACCGAGTGCCCGATCCGATCGGCGTGCTGGTGGTGGCCGACGGCGTCAACGCCCTGACGTCCCAGGCCCCGGGCGGTTACGACCCCGGCGGCGCCGACGTCCAGCTGGCCCTCGACGACGCGCTGGGAGCCGGCGACGTGGCGGCGCTGCGCACGTTGCCCGCAACGGTCCTCGGGCGGGCGGCATTTCAGGTATTGGCGGGCTTGACCGGATCCGGGCCGCAATCGGCCAAGGAGCTCTACCGCGGGGCGCCCTACGGGGTGGGGTACTTCGTCGGCGTTTGGCTGCCATGAGGCCACTGGCGATCATCGGGCCGACGGGGACCGGCAAATCGCAACTCGCGCTCGATATCGCCGACCGGCTCACCGGCGAGCTGGGCGCGGAAATCGTCAACGCCGACGCTATGCAGCTCTACCGCGGCATGGACATCGGGACAGCGAAGCTGTCCGTCGAAGACCGCCGCGGCATCCCGCATCATCAACTCGACGTCCTCGACGTCACCCAAAAGGCCACCGTCGCGCGCTATCAACAGGCCGCCGCAGCCGACATCGCGGACATCCTGGGCAGGGGAGCGCTGCCGATCGTGGTGGGCGGCTCGATGCTCTATGTTCAGTCGTTGCTCGACGACTGGACGTTTCCGGCCACCGATCCCTCGGTGCGCGCGCGATGGGAACAGCGCCTTGCCGAAGTCGGGGTGGGCGAGTTGCACGCCGAGTTGGCTCGTCGTGACCCGGCCGCGGCCGCGGTGATCCTGCCGACCGATAGGCGCCGAACCGTGCGGGCGCTCGAGGTGATCGAACTCACCGGGCGCCCGTTCGCCGCGTCCGCACCGCGCATCCGAGAGTCCCGGTGGGGCACCGTTATCGTCGGATTAGACTGTGCCACAACAATTCTCGATGAAAGATTACAGCGCCGAACCGACGCGATGTTCGAGCAGGGACTGGTTGCCGAAGTTCGCGCGCTGCTCGGTGAGGGCCTGCGGGGCGGCGTCACGGCCGCACGAGCGCTGGGTTATGCCCAGGTGATCGCGGCGCTGGACGCCGGCGGGACCGCTGCCCAGCTGCGCGATGCGCGCGAGCAGACCTACGTGGGCACCCGTCGCTACGTGCGACGGCAGCGGTCCTGGTTCCGCCGCGACCACCGGGTGCACTGGCTGGATGTGAACTCGGCCGACAGCGTGGTCGACCACGCGATCCGCGCCTGGCGGGACGTAGGCTGATCTGGTGATGTTCGCCAAGGGCCACGGCACCGAGAACGACTTTGTGCTGTTACCCGACGTCAAGGCGCAGCTGTCGCTCGGCGCGGGCCAGATTGCCGCCTTGTGTGACCGCCGCCGGGGACTGGGCGCCGACGGGGTGCTGCGGGTCACCATCGCCGAAGCCGCGGTGGCCGCCGGTGTGCTCGACCGGCTACCTGACGGCGTCGGTGCGGCCGATTGGTACATGGACTACCGCAACGCCGACGGGTCGGTAGCGCAGATGTGCGGCAACGGCGTGCGGGTGTTCGCCCACTACCTGCGCGCCAGCGGTCTGGAGCACCGAGACGAGTTCGTCGTCGGATCGCTGGCCGGCCCCCGGCCGGTCACCGTACACAGCGTCGATGCGAGCAACGCCGACGTCACCGTCGATATGGGCAAGGCCAACCGGATCGGCACGGGGACCGCTGTCGTCGGGGCTCGGCGGTTTCCCGGCCTGGCCGTCGACGTGGGCAATCCGCACCTGGCCTGCCTCGATCCCCGGTTAACCGTTGCGGACCTGGCGGCTTTGGATGTTGCGGCGCCGGTGAGCTTCGACCCGGAGCAGTTCCCCGACGGGGTCAACGTCGAGGTGCTGACGGCTCCGGTCGACGGCGTGGTCAGCATGCGGGTCCATGAGCGAGGGGTGGGTGAAACCCGTTCCTGCGGTACCGGGACGGTCGCAGCCGCCGTCGCCGCGCTGGCAGACGACGGGACCGAGACCGGCACGCTCATCGTGCGGGTTCCCGGCGGCGCGGTCACGGTGACCGTCACCGATGCCACCAGCTTCCTGCGTGGGCCGTCGGTGCTGGTGGCCAACGGCGAAGTCAGCGGGGAATGGTGGCACGCCCAGCAGCGTTAATTGAGGTGCACGACACCGATTCAGCGTGCACTATTGCTAATTGCCTATGACACATCCCGAATTTCCCCCTCAAGATCCGTTGGAGCCCAGCACCGGCGAACTTGCCCTCGAGGACAGGTCGGCGCTGCGCCGGGTCGCGGGGTTGTCGACCGAGTTGGCCGACATCTCCGAGGTCGAGTACCGCCGGCTGCGCCTGGAGCGCGTGGTGTTGGTAGGCGTCTGGACCGAGGGCAGCGCCGCCGACACTGAGGCCAGCATGGCGGAATTGGCGGCGCTTGCCGAAACCGCCGGCTCCCAGGTACTGGAAGGGATCATCCAACGCCGCGACCGGCCGGACCCGTCGACCTACATCGGCTCCGGTAAGGCGGCCGAACTCCGCGAGATCGTCGTGGCGACCGGAGCCGATACCGTCATCTGCGACGGAGAGCTCTCTCCAGCCCAGCTGACTGCGCTGGAGAAGGCGGTCAAGGTCAAGGTCATCGACCGCACCGCGCTGATCCTCGACATCTTCGCCCAGCACGCCACGAGCCGGGAGGGCAAGGCTCAGGTGTCGCTGGCCCAGATGGAGTACATGCTGCCGCGGCTGCGGGGCTGGGGCGAGTCGATGTCGCGGCAGGCCGGTGGCCGCGCCGGCGGCAGTGGCGGCGGAGTGGGGCTGCGCGGTCCGGGTGAAACCAAGATCGAGACCGATCGGCGCCGGATCCGCGAGCGGATGGCCAAGCTGCGACGCGAGATCAAGGACATGAAGCAGGCCCGCGACACCCGGCGCAGCCGTCGGGTGCACAGCGACCTGCCCTCGATCGCCATCGTGGGCTACACCAATGCCGGGAAGTCCAGCCTGCTCAACGCGCTGACCGGGGCCGGGGTGCTGGTGCAGGACGCGCTGTTCGCGACGTTGGAACCGACCACCCGGCGCGCGGAGTTCGATGACGGTTTGGGCCGGCCGGGCCGTTTCCTGCTCACCGACACCGTCGGCTTCGTCCGGCATCTACCCACCCAGCTGGTGGAAGCGTTCCGCTCCACCTTGGAAGAGGTCGTTGACGCGGATCTGCTGGTGCATGTCGTCGACGGCGCTGACGCGAACCCCCTGGCCCAGATCAACGCGGTGCGTCAGGTGATCTCCGAAGTGATCGCCGACCACGGGGCTGACGGCGGGGACGCGCCGCAGGAACTGCTGGTGGTCAACAAGGTTGACGCTGCCAGCGACCTGGCGTTGGCCAAACTGCGTCACGCGCTGCCCGGCGCGGTATTCATCTCGGCCCGCACCGGAGACGGTGTCGAGGCGCTGCGACGCCGGATGGCCGAGCTGGTAGCTCCCACCGACGCCGCCGTGGACGTCGTGATCCCCTACGATCGCGGCGATCTGGTGGCCCGCCTGCACTCCGACGGGCGCGTCCAGCACCAGGAGCACAGCGCTCACGGCACCCGGATCAAGGCGCGGGTTCCGGTGACGTTGGCCGGGCGCCTGCAGGAGTTCGCCGTCCGCTGAAGCACCAGACCGTCGGCGGCTGCCGACCAACCGGCTGGTTGGTATATGTTGGGCAGCAGAGTTCGCTTCGCCGGAGGTTTTCATGGGCAGTGCCATCAAGTATCAGCGCACGCTGTTCGAACCCGAGCACGACTTGTTTCGCGAGTCCTACCGGGCCTTTCTGGACCGCCACGTGGCGCCGTACCACGATGAATGGGAAAAGGCCAAGATCGTTGACCGCGGGGTGTGGCAGGAGGCCGGCAAGCAAGGTTTCCTCGGCATGGCGGTGCCCGAGGAGTACGGCGGCGGCGGTAACCCCGACTTCCGGTACAACACGATCATCACCGAGGAGACCAGCGCCGGACGCTACAGCGGCATCGGCTTCGGGCTGCACAACGACGTCGTGGCGCCGTACCTGCTGGCACTGACCACCGAAGAGCAGAAGCAGCGCTGGTTGCCGAAGTTCTGCAGCGGCGAGTTGATCACGGCGATCGCGATGACCGAGCCGGGAACCGGAAGTGACCTGCAGGGCATCAAGACTCGCGCGGTCAAGCACGGTGATCACTACGTGCTGAACGGCTCGAAGACATTCATCACCAATGGGATCAACTCCGACCTGGTGATCGTGGTCGCCCAGACCGATCCCGAGAAGGGCGCGCAGGGCTTTTCGCTGCTCGTGGTCGAGCGTGGGATGCAGGGGTTCGAACGCGGCCGCCACCTGGACAAGATCGGGCTGGACGCGCAAGACACCGCCGAACTCTCGTTCACCGATGTGAAGGTTCCGGCCGAAAACCTTCTCGGGGAAGAAGGCATGGGATTCATCTATCTGATGCAGAACCTGCCGCAGGAACGCATCTCAATCGCCATCATGGCGGCCGCCGGGATGGAGGCCGTGCTGGAGCAGACGCTGCAATACGTCAGGGAACGCAAGGCTTTCGGCAAGCCGATCGGCAGCTTCCAGAACAACCGGTTCGTGCTGGCCGAGCTGGCCACCGAGGCCACCGTGGTGCGGATCATGGTCGACGAGTTCATCGCCCTGCACCTCGAAGGCAAGCTGACTGTCGAGCAGGCCGCCATGGCCAAGTGGTATTCCACCGAGAAGCAGGTGTACTTGAACGACCGCTGTCTGCAGCTGCACGGCGGTTACGGCTACATGCGCGAATACCCGGTCGCCCGCGCCTTTCTGGATGCGCGGGTGCAGACCATTTACGGCGGCACGACCGAAATCATGAAGGAGATCATCGGCCGCGGTCTGGGTGTCTAGCCGCCCCGGCGGCTCATCCGTGCGCTTCGTGTGCGTCGTGGGCGCTGCGCAACAACGCCGTCAGCTCTTCTTCTTGCTTGGTCGGTGCGCGATACCTTGTTGAGAGCGAGTCGATCTCATCCTCGGCGGCCAGCAGTGCCGCGAAGATCTTCTCGCGTTCGGCCGGATCTGCCTCGTAATGCAGGTCAAGATATTCCAGTGCGTGTCGGCGTGCCCGGGCGACGGCGTTTTGCCTGCGGCCGCGGGCGGAGAACAACGACGCCATGGTGGTGATGAACAGGACGGCGACGATCACCGTCAACGACGTCGCCGTCGTGATCTCTACGATCGGCACCGGTTTGCCGGCGTTGATGAAGGGAATGTTGTTGTCGTGCAGCGCTTCCAGCACCAACTTCACGCCGATGAAGCCCAGGATCGCGGCCAGCCCATAGGACAGGTAGATCAGCCGGTCCAGCAGATTGTCGATCAAGAAATACAACTGGCGCAGCCCCAACAGCGAAAAGGCGGTTGCGGCGAACACCAGGTAGACGTTCTGGGTCAGTCCGAACAGCGCCGGCACGGAATCGAACGCGAACAGCACGTCACTGCCGCCGATGGCGATCATGACCAGCAGCAGCGGCGTCATCACTCGCTTGCCGTTTTCGACGACGAACAATCGGTCGCCGTTGTAGTCCGGGGATGTCCGCAGGAATCGGTTGGCCAACCGCAGGATCAGGTTGTCATTGCGGGATTCGGGCGGTTCCGGCTTGGCGAGGTTGCCCGCCATGACCAACAGACCCAGGCCAAACGCGTAGAACGTCCAGTTGAAGGTGTCGATGAGTGCGGCCCCCAGCAGGATGAATCCGGTGCGTGCGACGAGCGCGAACGCAATACCGAACAACAGCACCTTCTGCTGGGCGACCCGCGGAACCCCGAAGCTGCTGATGATCACCAGAAACACGAACAGGTTGTCGACGGACAGAGCCTCGTTACTCAGGTAGCTCGCGAAGTACTCGATTCCCATGGCAGCGCTGCCGAACACGGCCACCGCGATACCGAACAGCACGGCGATACCGATGAACATCGCCGACCACAGCGCGGACTCCCGTAGCGTCGGGCCGTGCGTGTGTCGTACGTGGAAGACGTAATCCATCAGCATGAGGGCCGTGATCATGACGATCGTGAGGACCCAGACAACTGCGGAAACACCCATGTCAGCCGGGTATCCTCTCGTGGGGTGAGTCGGGCTGGGCTCTGGGGCACGGTAGCGTACGACCGGTGCGGGCCGAGTCGCGGTTCCTCGCGACACGCACGCGATCCGGCATCATTTCGGAATCAGCTGGGTATCCGTTTTCGGAATATTTACGATTTGACTTCGCATTTGTCGTTCGCTAGAGCAAAGTTATGCGGGCCCGGCGACGATGCGGAACGTAGCTGGGGGACGGCCCACAGGTGGGAAATCCGCCAGCTCGCGGCGCGGGCAGGGCATCGGCTGGGAGGCTTGGTGAACGGGCAGAGAGGTCAATTGAGCAGGCTGGTCGGGCGTGCGGTGCTCAGCTTGGCGGCTACGTTGCTGGCTGTCGGGCTGCTGGCGCCTACTGCGGCAGCGTCTCCGATAGGTGATGCGGAAGCCGCCATGATGGCCGCGTGGGAGAAGGCAGGGGGCGAGACATCGACGCTCGGCGCCCGGAAAGGTGACGTCTATCCCGTCGGGGATGGGTTCGGCCTGGACTTCGACGGCGGCAAGATGTTTTACACCACGGATACGGGTGCCAAATACCTGTACGGCCCGGTCCTGGCAAAATACGAGGCGCTGGGCGGGCCGGCCGACAGCGATTTGGGATTTCCGACCATCAACGAGGTTCCCGGCCTCGCCGGCCCCGACAGTCGGGTGAGCACCTTTTCCGCCAGCGACAACCCGGTGATTTTCTGGACGCCCGACCACGGCGCATTCGTGGTGCGCGGCGCGATGAACGCTGCGTGGGACAAGCTCGGCAGCTCTGGGGGCGTCCTGGGTGCCCCGATAGCCGATGAAACCTACGACGGCGACGTCGTGTCCCAGAAGTTCACCGGCGGCGAAGTCTCCTGGAACAAGAAAACCAAAGATTTCACCACCAACCCGGCGGTATTGGCTGATCAGCTGAAGGGCTTGCAGGTGGCGCTTGACCCCACCGCCGCCATCAACATGGCCTGGCGCGCCGCCGGCGGCGCCGCCGGCGCCTTGGGTGCCAAGAAGGGCGCGCCCTACCCGATCGGCGGTGACGGTATCGCCCAGGACTTCGTCGGCGGCAAGATCTTTTTCAGTCCGGCCACCGGTGCGAACGCCGTGGAGGGCGCGATCCTGGCCAAATACGAGTCGCTCGGCGGTCCGGTCAGCAGCGACCTTGGCTTCCCCATCGCCAACGAATCCGACGGCGGCATCACGCCGACCAGCCGGATCGCGGCGTTCTCCGCCGCCGACAAGCCGGTGATCTTCTGGACCCCTGATCACGGCGCCTTTGTGGTGCGCGGAGCGATGAAGGCCGCTTGGGACAAGCTCAAAGGTGCCACCGGCAAACTCGGTGCGCCGGTCGCCGACCAGACCGTCGACGGCGACGTGGTGTCGCAGAAGTTCACCGGCGGCAAGGTGTCCTGGAACCGCTCGAGCAACACCTTCACCACCGACCCGGCGAACCTGGCGCCGCTGCTATCCGGGCTGCAGGTGTCCGGGCAGAATCAGCCCAGTACGTCGGCGGCTCCATCGCACGGCAAGAAGTTCACCTGGCACTGGTGGTGGCTGGTGGCCGTGGTCCCCGTCGTGCTGCTGATCGTGATGTTCGTGTTGGTTGTGCTGGGCGTGCGCCGGCGGCGCACCGGCCAACCCGCCGCCTACGAGGGCTACGAGCACGAGCAGGATCGCGATGTGGAGGCCGGCTATGACGCCGCCGGTGGGCGCTGGCCGCATGACGACATCGATTTCGGCTCCGAAGACTTCCCGGCCGACGACCAGCACCTGCAGGAACATCGCGGTCCGGATGCCGGGGCGGCGTCGCGGGTCAGCTGGCCACGGGGCGCCGCGACCGGCGCTGGTGTCGACGAATATGCCTCTAGCAGTGGCGAATACGGCGGCGATGCACTGCGCGCGTCGGATATGGGCTTCGAGTTTGACGAAGAAAATCCCGACGCGGTGGATACCACGCCGACGCCCATCGTGACCCGCGCCGATCTCGCGGAGGCGGCGGTTCCCGAGCCCGATGTTCCAGAAACCGTGACCGGGCAACCTGTGGTACCAGAAACATATGCGCCGGAAGCGGCGGTTCCAGAGGCAGCGGCTCCCGAGGTAGGTGTGCCGGAGACCGCGGTTGCCGATGCCGCCTTCCCGGATGCTTTCGCCCCGCGCGCCGCCTTCGCCGATGCCGAGCCAGGCTACGCGGAGGTCGCTCCGGAGGCGTTTCCGGAAGTCTTCCCGGACGTTTCGGGTCCTCAGGGGAGGACGGGGCGCCACGCTGCCGCAGAGCCCCAGGACGAGCCGCAAGCGCCGGAATCGGCTCTGACGCCGACGGTTGCCTCCGGGCCGGGCCCGGCTGTGCGACCGACCATCCACATGCCGCTGGACCACGACCCATACCAGGCGCCAGCGGGGTATCCGATCAAAGCCAGTGCTCGGTTCGGCTTGTATTACACCCCCAGCAGTGCGCTCTATTACGACACGCTCGCCGAGATCTGGTTCGCCAGCGAGGAAGCCGCCCAAGCCAACGGTTTCATCAAGGCGGACTAGAAGTCCGGCTCCCGGCGATGTCTGCCGGGTGGCGGCCGGGTCCTATATCTTGCGGATCACCGTGACGACCTTGCCCAGCACCGTTGCGTCGTTGCCTGGTATCGGGTCGAAGGCCGGATTGTGGGGCATCAGCCACACCTGACCGCCTGCTCGTCTGAAGGTCTTGACGGTTGCCTCGCCGTCGATCATGGCCGCGACGATGTCGCCGTTGTCGGCGACGTTCTGCTGTCGCACGACCACCCAGTCGCCGTCGCAGATCGCGGCTTCGACCATCGAGTCGCCGACGACCTTGAGCAGGAACAGCGTCCCCTCGCCGACGAGCTCGCGCGGCAGCGGGAACACGTCTTCGACCGCTTCCTCAGCAAGTATCGGGCCGCCGGCGGCGATGCGGCCGAGAACCGGGACAAAGGTGGGCTCGGGCAGCGCGTCCGAGCCGGCTACCTCGGTGACCGCCGCTGGTGTCACGACGTCTTCGGCGCCGCGGACGTCGACCGCACGCGGCCGGTTCGGGTCACGCCGCAGATAGCCCTTGCGCTCCAGAACGCGCAGTTGGTGGGCTACCGACGAAGTCGACGTGAGACCAACGGCGTCGCCGATCTCGCGGATGCTGGGGGGATATCCGCGGTTGGTGACCGAGGTGCGGATGACGTTCAAGATGGTGCGCTGCCGCTCGGTGAGTGTGGGGTCCACGGAACCGACTGCGGGGGCGTTGCTGTCGCTCATGGCACTGAATGTAACCCGACGGCGCCCGAGAATCAAACATGTGTTCGACCGGTGTGTCGGAGCGGGCTTGACGGTGATGCCGGTTCAATCCCAGCCCAGCCGGAGCTGGGCTGACCCGCTGAGGTGCTGAATTACAAACGCGTCACTATTCGCGCGATCGGGTATCCGTGCCCCATGGCAGTGATGGCGACCGACCGGCCTTGTCGGTGGCACGGGCTAGCGTTTCGTTTGCACGACACGCTTCGATCAGATGTTCGGCAATCGAACACACAATCGACTAAGGTGTCGAACACATGAGCGACGAATTTTCGGGCGGAGGAACGAACATGACACTCATGCAGGCATTCCCGGCGCGTACCCGTGGCGTGCCACTGCCGGGAAACAGGCCGGTCTACAGGCCTCTTCGCGAGCCCCTTGGGGCCCGGGGCGGGACGGCGCCGCGGCGGCG
>NZ_MWQA01000001.1:5513756-5582676 GCF_002086915.1 Mycobacterium persicum
GCCGCGGCGGCGGCCGGGGCCGTGCCGGCCGGGCGGCGCGGCGCTGCGCTACCCGCGCACTGGCGTGGCGATCTCGACGGCTCCGCATCGCAGGCGTCCTGCCTCGGTGGCGACCACGGTGGGTCTGGCGGTGCTTGCCGGGATGATCACGCTGTGGCTGGGCCTGATGGCGCATTTCGGGGAGCTGGTCAACGGCAATTCCGCGGATTCGTCTGGCATGCCGGACCGGCTTGCCGTGGTGCGAGTTGCGGCCGGCGAGTCGTTGCAGGACGTGGCGGCCCGGGTCGCGCCCGATACGCCGGTGCGTCAGGTTGTCGAACGGATCCGAGAACTCAACGACCTGGATTCGTCGATGCCTGTCGCCGGGCAGACGTTGATCGCGCCGGTCGGCTGACGACATCATGCAGGATGGCAGCGAAAGCCACTGCGCGCCAAAGTTTCCGAGAGGCCGCGAAATCGAACGTGCGTGGATGGCAACGGCGTTGGCAGTGCGTGGGAGTGCGCAGGTAGTCTCGGAGTGGTCTGAAACACCGGGATGCCATGACGGCGAAGGAGCGGCCATGCACTGTCCGTTCTGCCGGCACCCCGACTCGCGGGTGATCGACTCACGGGAAACCGATGAGGGCCAGGCAATCCGGCGGCGCCGGTCGTGCCCGGAATGCGGGCGACGTTTCACCACCGTGGAGACCGCGGTTCTGGCTGTGGTAAAGCGCAGCGGGGTCTCCGAACCGTTCAGCCGGGAAAAGGTCATCAGCGGGGTGCGCCGGGCGTGTCAGGGCCGCCACGTCGACGATGACGCGCTGAACCTGCTCGCCCAGCAGGTGGAAGACACCGTGCGGGCCGCGGGTTCGCCCGAGGTGCCTAGTCACGACGTCGGCCTGGCCATCCTGGGGCCGCTGCGCGAACTCGACGAGGTTGCCTATCTGCGTTTCGCGTCGGTGTACCGATCCTTTTCGTCGGCCGAGGATTTCGAACGGGAGATCGAGGCACTGCGCGCGCACCGCAAGCTATCGACCTCACGCTGATTCGGGCGCGACGCCGATAGGATCCCTGTCATGCCTGCGGAGTTGCACCCCGATCTTGGGCCCTTGGAGCCATTGCTGGGCACATGGGTGGGCCGGGGCGCCGGGGAATATCCCACGATCGAGCCGTTCGACTATTTCGAAGAGATCGAGTTCTCACACGTCGGCAAGCCGTTTCTCATTTACGGGCATAAGACCCGTGCGGCGGACGACGGCAGGCCATTGCATGCCGAGACCGGTTACCTGCGTGTTCCCCAACCGGGCCACGCCGAGTTGGTCTTGGCGCACCCCAGCGGCATCGCCGAAATCGAGTTAGGCACGTATTCGGTGGGCGACGACGCCGTGCACCTGGAGTTGGCCACCACAACCATCGGATTGACTCCCACCGCAAAAGAGGTTACGGCGATCACCCGTTCGTTCAGCGTCGCCGGCGACGAACTCTCGCACTCGTTGCGGATGGCCGCGGTCGGGCAACCCTTACAGCATCACGTCGCCGCCTTGTTGCACCGTCAGCGCTGACGTCAAACCAGTTGCATCACACCGTCATCGGCGACCAATCCGGCAACCGTGACCCAGCCCTCGGCGCTCCAGGTCGTCGTGAGCACCGATCCCTTGCCCTGCGTGATGGTCAGGTCGCGGCTGAGGTAGTCGGTGATCCGCATGGCCGCCGAACCGGTCGCTTCGTCTTCTTCGACCCCCAGGTTGGCCGCAAACATCCGAGCCCGTAGGGCGCCGGCAGGCTCGTCGGTCCAGGTCCACAGGTAATGCGAGGTGTCGTCGGAGAAGTCGTCGGGGTCGGCGGCCGCCAGGGCATCGAGTGAGTCGAGATGATGGATGGCCAGTTCGGGCGCCCATTCGGCCCGTGCGCTGATGGCGGTCAGATCGTTGTCATAGCTGACCTGTACCAGACCGGCGGGCACGTGCAGTGTCTTGATCGGCATTCCCCGCTCACGCAGCCACCACGACACACCCACGATCGGATGTCCGGCGAACGGCAGGCTGGTGCGGGGAGTGTGGATGGTGGCATGGGCGGTGTGCGAGCCGGCGGCCGGAAGGTCGACGAAAATGGTCTCGCTGTAGCCCAATTGGTTTGCCAGCTGCTGCCGGTCGCGGGATTGGACCCGGCTCGCATCGACTATGCCGAGCGGATTGCCGAAGTTCCCCTCGGAGTCGGTGAACACTCGCAACACCGTTACCTCGATGCCCATGGCCCGACTGTACGACGCCGCGAGATTCGATGACGGCCGGGTTGATCAGGTGGCGCTGCGTTCGTCGGAACCCATCGCACTGAGCACGGCGATGCGGGTATCGGCCGGGCCGGAAACAGTTCCTTCACCACCGCCGCTACGAAGCAATTCCCGAAGCGCCGCCTGATCGTATTCGGCAGGTTCGGTGCTGTCGATGAAGCGTTGCACGGTGTCGATGAAGCGGGCGGGATCGTCATGGAACGGGAAATGCCCGGAGCCCTCGAAGATTTCCAGGTGCGAGCCGGGCATCGCGGCGTGTGCCAGCCGGGCGTGGCGGACGGGGACCACGACGTCGCGGCTGCCCCAGATGATCTGCACCGGGATGGCTTGGGTCAAATAGCATCGGTCCAGCATGGTAACGATCTGGCCGCGCCAGTCCACCACGGCGCGCAGGGTGCGCGTAAACGCCGACGACGCCGTCGGCTCGGGCAGGTCGTCCAGGATTCGCAGCACATTGGGCAGGTCGCGGCCAATGGCGGTCGAGCCGATCGCCAGCCCCAGCACCCGCCCGACCACCTGAACCGTCGGACGCACCATCGGCAACCGCAGCAATGCCAGTGCTTCGGCGCCCATCGGCAGTGAGGCCAACCGGAACACGACGTTGACGTCCTTGGTGACGCCACCGGCGCCGACCAGGATCAGCCGGTCGACCAGCTGGGGAAACTGGTAGGCGAATTGCATCGCCACGCCGCCGCCGAGGGAATGACCGATGACGGTCACCCGCTCGATGTCGAGCACGCTGAGCAGGTCGCGCATGCCGTTGGCGTAGGCGGCCACCGAGTAGTCGGCGCGCGGCTTATCGGACTTTCCATGACCCAACAGGTCGGGAGCAATCACGGTGAACCGCTGCGCAAGCTTTGCGTGGATGCCGGTCCAGGTCGTCGAATTGTCCCCGATGCCGTGGACCAGCAGGATCGCTGGCCCCGACCCGGCGATCCGGAACGCGCGCTTGTAGCCGTGAATAGTGCGGAACTGCAGCGAAGGCGCAGTAATTTCGCGCACTGGGCGAAGATTGCGCTTCCGCTCGGTCATTCGCCAACCTCGTTGTCGGGCCGCCTACGGCTTTCTCGGGGGCGGTGTTGGAGGCATCAAGCCTGGTCGTCGTCGTCGCGCTTCTTCTCTGCCTGCTGGGCCAGGAATCGCTCGAACTCCGCACCCAACTCGTCGCCGCTGGGCAGATCCTCGTCACGTGTGAGTAACGATCTGTTTTCCTGAGCGTCGATGAAGGCATCGTACTGGCGCTCGAGAGCGGCCACCACTTGGGCTACTTCCGCGCTGGCTTGGACTTGTTCGTCGATCTTGGCCCGGATCTCCGCCGCGGCTTCTGCCAGCGCCGCCAATGGCAGTTCCAACGATCCCGTCTTGGCAACTTGCTCGAGCAAGGACTGCGCGGCCGCGGGGTAGTCGGTCTGCGTCAAGTAGTGCGGGACGTGCACGGTGAACCCGACGACCTCATGACCGTGCTGCGCCATTCGGTATTCCAGCAGGTTGGACGCGCTTGCCGGGACTTGGATTTCGGAGATCCACGGCTGGAAGTCGGCGATCAGTTCCGGATTGTTGGAATGGGCGGTCATCGTGATCGGGCGGGTATGGGGTACGGCCATGGGAACGGTGCCCAGGCCGATGGTCTGCCGGACCCCCAGGCGTTCGGCCAGCAGTCGCACGGCGGTGATGAATCGCTCCCATTTCAGGTCCGGCTCCAAACCGGCCAGCAGCAGAAATGGGGTGCCGACGCTGTCGCGCAGTGCGTACAGGCTGAGCTCGGGGTCGTCGTAGCTGGTGAAGTGGTCGGTCTTGAAGGTCATCAGCGGCCGCCGGGAGCGATAGTCCAGTAATTCGTCGATCGCAAACGACGCGACCAGCTCGGTGTCCAGTGACCCCTTCAGGTGGGCAGCGGCCAGCCGAATTGCGTGGCCCGCGTCGGAGAAACCCTCCAAGGCGTGCACCAACACCGGACCACGGCCATCCGACGTCGACAATTGCGGCGCCGGGAACTCGAGGTCGTACATGCCAGGTTGTCCGGGTTGGTAGTCCTGCGCGTCATCCCGGTCTTGATCGTGCGTCATGGGTGTTGCCTCCTCTCGGGGGTTCAACCGGGGCGCCCTGATCAGTGTGTCTCAAATCAACGGGCCCCAATCAACGAACATCTCACTTATGCGCACATCTTCATAACGCGAAAAGCTGCACGCCATATTCACAGCGAACCGCGACGGGCGACCCTGGACGCCCAGGCAAACAACCAAACCGGCGCCGGTCGTCCGACGAGCATCGCCCTGCGCTGCCGGCCGAGGCCGAGTCGGCGCCCGGGTGATGTTACGGCGATCCTAGGCCGACCGATTCCGACGATACGGCCTCGTGACGTATTAGCGGCGGAACTGATTGAGCGCCCGCACCTTGTTCATCACGTCGAGCGCGGCCACCTTGTAGGCCTCGGAGAATGTCGGATAGTTGAAAACCGCGTCGACCAGGTACTCGACGGTTCCTCCGCATCCCATGACGGCCTGTCCGATATGCACCATCTCGGTGGCGCTGGTGCCGAAGATGTGCACGCCGAGCAGCTTGAGATCGTCGGTGGACACCAGCAGTTTGAGCATGCCGTAGGAGTCGCCGGCGATCTGGCCGCGGGCCAGTTCCCGGTAGCGCGCCACGCCCACCTCGTAAGGAATGGACTCCTTGGTCAGTTCCACCTCGGTGGAGCCGACGTAGGAGATCTCGGGGATCGAATAGATGCCGATCGGCTGCAGGTCGGTGATGCCGTCGGTCGGCTCCCCGAACGCGTGGTAGGCAGCCAGCCGGCCCTGCTCCATCGAGGTCGCGGCCAAGGCCGGGAAGCCGATGACGTCGCCGACGGCGTAGATATGGTCCACCTTGGTCTTGAACTGTTCGTCCACCCATATTCGTCCGCGGCGTTCGACCTCCAGGCCGGCATTGGACAGGTCGAGGTGGTCGGTCTGGCCCTGGCGTCCGGCGGAGTACATCACCGTCTCGGCGGGAATCTGTTTGCCGCTGGCCAGGGTGGTGACGGTGCCCGCCGAGCCGACGTCCACCGCGGTGACCTCTTCACCGAACCGGAATGTCACCGCCAGGTCGCGCAGGTGGAATTTGAGCGCCTCGACAACCTCGGGATCGCAGAAGTCGAGCATGTCTTCCCGTTTCTCGACGACGGTCACCTTGGTGCCCAGCGCGGCGAACATCGAGGCATACTCGATACCGATCACCCCGGCACCGACCACGACCATCGAGGCCGGTAGCGACTTGAGGTCCAGGATCCCGTCGGAGTCCAGGACCCGTTCTTCGTCGAATTCGACGCCGGACGGCCGGGCTGGCCTGGTTCCGGTGGCGATGACGATGTAATCGCCTGTGACAGTGGTCTTTTCGCGACGCGTCTGGTCTTCGACCATGATGGTGTGCGGATCGATGAACCGGCCGTGCCCCACCAGCAGGTCGACCCGGTTGCGCATCAACTGATTGCGTACCACGTCGACTTCCTTGCCGATCACATGCTGGGTCCGGGCCAGCAGATCGGCCGGGGTGATCCGGTCCTTCACGCGGTAGCTGGCCCCGTAGAGTTCGCGCTGATTCATGCCGGTGAGGTAGAGCACCGCCTCGCGCAACGTCTTCGATGGGATGGTGCCGGTGTTGACGCAGACGCCGCCCAGCATTCGGCCACGTTCGACGATCGCAACGGATTTGCCCAACTTGGCGGAGGCAATGGCCGCCTTCTGGCCGCCAGGCCCAGAGCCGAGAACCACCATGTCGTACTCGCGCATCGACCCCATGAGATAGACAGTAGAACGCACAGTGGCGACTTCGTCCACAGGATCGCGGCCCAGATGCCCGTCGTGCGCACCGGCTGACGGTGCCGGTCGTCAGCGTTGACGCCTATGACGAAGCATCGACCTGACTTTGAACTGAATCGCCCCGGCGCACTGATCGCGGCGCTGCCGGCCATCCTCGGCTTCGTGCCGGAAAAATCGCTGGTCCTGGTCTCGGTGGCCGAGGGTGAACTGGGATCGGTGATGCGCGTTGACCTGTCGGAAGACCTTGGCCACCAGGTCGAGCAACTCGCGGAGGTCGCCGCCGCGGCTGACCCCGAGGCCGCGATCGCCGTGATCGTCGACGCGGACGGAGCGCAGTGTCCGGGATGCAGCGACGAGTACCGGCGGGCGTGCGATGCGCTGACCGAGGCGCTGGCGCAGCGTGACATCGTGCTCTGGGCGGCCCACATGGTCGACCGCATCGCGGTTGGCGGACGCTGGCATTGCGTCGACGGCTGCGGTTCGGGGGGCGTCATCGACGACCCGGCGGCGTCGCCGCTGGCGGTGGCGGCGGTGCTCGACGGTCGGCGGCTGTACCCGCGGCGTGCCGACCTCGAGGCCGTGGTCGCGGTGGACGACCGGGTGCGCACCGACACACTGGCCGCCACCGTGAGGCAAGAGGCCGCCGAGCGTGAGATCGCCGAGCACGCCGACCCGTTGGGCTGCAGCCGTCGCGACGTGGAGAAGGCGATGGCCGCTGCCGCGCGGGTGGCCGACGGGCAACCGCTATCGGACGTGGAGCTGGCCCAGTTGGGCTGTGCGCTGACCGACGTGCGGGTGCGCGACACGCTCTATGCCCTGGCGGTCGGTGAGAACTCCGGCCCGGCCGAGTCGTTGTGGGCAGTACTGGCCCGCGCGCTACCCGAGCCGTGGCGGGTGGAGGCGCTGGTGTTGCTCGCGTTCAGTGCCTACGCCCGCGGAGACGGTCCACTGGCCGGGGTGTCCCTGGAGGCCGCGCTGCGCTGCTCGCCAGGGCATCGGATGGCCGGCATGCTCGACACGGCGTTACAGTCGGGGCTTCGGCCGGAGCATATCCGGGAACTCGCGACCACCGGCTATCGGCTGGCTCGGCAACTCGGCGTGCGGCTACCGCCGCGACGGGCGTTCGGCCCATCCGGCCAATCCGGCCGATGTGCGGGGTAATCAGACCTTCTCGACCTTGACGGCGTGCGCCATCGCGTGGGGCAGGGTGACGTTCTCGTGCCCCGGGATGACGATGGTCACTCCGCCTCCCGGACTGGTTTCGACCGTCACGCGGGCGTTCGGCACGACGCCGGCGTCCTTGAGCCGCGTGATCAAGTCGATGTCGCCTTGAACATGCTCGGTGAGCTGGCGAACGACCACTGCCACCGGCGGACCGGCCGGCAACTCGGTCAGCCGCACCAGGTTGGCGTCTTCGGCGCCGAATTCCGGGCCCACGCCCAGGTCCAGCAAGCCCGGAATCGGATTGCCGAACGGAGACGTCGTCGGGTTGTTCAGCACCTTGACCAGCCGACGTTCGACATCCTCACTCATCACGTGCTCCCACCGGCATGCCTCGGCGTGTACCTCTTCCCACGGCAACCCGATGACGTCGACGAGGAGTCGTTCGGCGAGGCGGTGCTTACGCATCACGGCGATCGCCAGCGCCCGGCCCTTGTCGGTGAGTTCGAGGTGGCGATCCCCGGCCACCCGAAGCAATCCGTCCCGCTCCATCCGGGAAACGGTTTGGCTGACAGTGGGCCCGCTCTGCTCCAGGCGCTCGGCTATCCGGGCGCGCAGCGGCGTTACGCCCTCTTCCTCGAGGTCGTAGATCGTCCGCAAGTACATCTCGGTGGTATCGACCAAGTCGTTCATTCAGCATCCTCCGTCGCCGCCGAGTCTACTTGGCCAGCTGTGCATGTGGTTGGCCCAAAACGCCCCCGACAGCAGTGTGCCCGCCGCTCACCGCGGCGGGCACACTGTCTTGTACCTAGATTCTAAGCGCCGTTCTCTGGCGCTTTTCTTAGTGCCTTCCGCTGGGCGTCCGGCCGGTTCTCAACTGGCGTATGACCGCAGCCGATCGGCACGTTCGCCATGGCGCAACTTGCACATCACATCCCGCTCGATCTGGCGCACACGCTCGCGCGACAGACCGAACAGCTTGCCGATTTGATCCAGCGTGCGGGGCTGACCGTCGTCCAGGCCGAAGCGCAGCCGGATCACCTGGTGCTCACGCTCGTCGAGAGTGGCAAGCACACTGCGGATATCGGTGTGCAGTAGTTCAGCGATGACGGCGTTCTCCGCGGACATGGCTTCCGCGTCCTCGATGAAGTCACCCAGCGGCGCCTCTTCCTCAGAGCCGACCGGCATGTCCAGGCTCACCGGGTCCCGGCTGTGTTCGAGCAGGTCGTTGATCTTGTCAACCGGAATGCCGGACTCTTCGGCGAGTTCCTCGTCGGTGGCTTCCCGGCCCAGGTTCTGGTGCATCTCCCGCTTGATCCGCGCCAGCTTGTTGACCTGCTCGACCAGGTGAACGGGCAGACGAATGGTACGGCTCTGGTCGGCCATGCCACGGGTGATGGCTTGGCGGATCCACCAGGTGGCATACGTCGAGAACTTGAATCCCTTTGTGTAGTCGAATTTCTCCATCGCGCGGATCAGGCCCAGGTTGCCCTCCTGGATGAGATCGAGCAGCGGCATTCCGCGGCCCGTGTAGCGCTTGGCCAGTGACACCACCAGCCGAAGGTTGGCCTCGAGGAGGTGACGGCGCGCTGCCTGGCCGTCGCGTACCACGGCCGCCAATTCGCGTTTGCGGTTCTCGCCCAACCGCTTTCGGGTTTCGAGCAGATACTCGGCATACAGCCCGGCTTCGATGCGCTTGGCCAGCTCAACTTCATCGGCGGCGTTGAGCAACGCCGTCTTACCGATGCCGTTCAGATATACGCGCACCAAGTCCGCTGCGGGGCTTTGAGCATCCAGATCGCTGTCAGCCCGGCTTGTGGTGGCATGTGCCATAGCGCCCTCCCGATCGGCTTGTCCTGTCACGGGGTTTAACGACAGGCTCGACCACAGAGTTCCCGCCGCGCTGTCATCTCACACACCGTGACGTGCAGAAATGTGCCAGCGACCTGAGAATGTCCTGAGAAGTGTGCCGCGGCAGCCGGTTTAACCGGGATTGGACCAGCCGTCGAAGTCCGGGGGGTCCGATCGGGACGCAGGGTCTTGCCGAGGCTCCAGCGCCGGACGCTTGGCCGTCGGAAACAGCGGAGTGCGTCGTCGGGCGTCGTCGAACCGACGGGGTTCATCGGCGCCGCGGGGCGGTCTGTCGTTGGCGATGAGCACGGCCATCCAGGGCAACGGAATCGAGACGGCGACGATCAGCAATGAGACAAGACCATTGTGCCAGGCCCCGTAGGCGACGGCCGCCAGGATGAGGGCCGGAATGCGGAACGCCATCAAGGTCAGATACTTGCGTACCCGCGCTCGGTGCTGTTCCTCGTAGGACGGTGCGGCGGCGGTGATCAGTACCGGGCGGCCCCGCTCATCGAAGTCGTCGAAACTCAGCTCGAAGCCGCGCTTCATTTCTCTACTCTCCCACATCCAGTCGATTCCGGCAGGAGCGAGTCAGGGGGCACAATGTCTGGTATGCAGACGCAGACGATCGAACGCACCGACACCGAGGAACGCGTCGACGACGGGACCGGCAGCGACATCCCGAAGTACTTCCACTACGTCAAGAAGGACAAGATCGCCGAGAGCGCGGTGCTGGGAAGCCATGTGGTGGCGTTATGCGGTGAGGTATTTCCCGTGACCCGGGTACCCAAGCCGGGTTCACCGGTGTGCCCGGACTGCAAGCAGATCTACGACAAGCTCAAGAAGGGCTGATCGGCACCACGCGAGACCGTCGCGGTGTTGGCGCGCAGCAAGCCTGGTCACGAAATGGTATCCCACTCCTCAGCGGGGTTATCTGGGGCGCACAGCGCGACGATCACATGAGTCCCAGGATTCGCCACGCCGCCGTCAACGTTGAGGCAGGGTGTATCGAAAAGGTTGCCGGTGACCTGGCCATTGGGCTGGATGATCCAAGGTTGGTCGTTCATATAGCAGCGGTTGACGGATACCCACTGGCTAAACAGCATGTCCCCTAGGCATGCCCCGGGGAAGGCGACGCTTTCGATCCGCAAGAGTGGGGCAACATGCCAGCGCTGGGTCGGCGATCCATCGCAGGGGTTGATCACCGTTGGTGTGTAGACGTTCCCACTGGGGGTGTCCAGACAGAAGTTGCCCAGCCGGCTCCTCAACTGGAATGTGTCGTCGTCGGCACTTGCCACACCGGCGCTTAGCAGCGCGACGCCGAACGCTGCCGCAGACGCGGCAACGCCCCGGCGCACACCGCTTATCATCTGTAATTTATTCATTGCGGCTGCAACCCCTTGTCTCGCGCTACTTCAGGCGCCATAGGCGCAGTTATCTACCGTAGCCATCCTTGGTCGCTCGAACCTCGACAATCGTCTTGAGCTTTCAGGTTGCTTTGGTATTAGGCTAGCCCGCTCGACGGTTTCTACGATGTGAATACTGATGGTGTGCAAGGCTTTTCGTAAGTTGATCGCTGTCCAATCAACTTTCCCGGTGGACATGGGTTCCACCGGCTGTAGGACATGGCATTCATTCTTCGGTGTCCGCCAATGCGCGGACAATTGTGTTTTTCGATTGTCTTGCTATGTGGCGCCCACAATGCCATGGAATTCATCGCTTGACCTGGGCCCCTGTCGATTGGCCCCGCCCAGTCAGACGCCTAGTCGGCCGTTCCCGTGATGGCGGCAGTGCGGGTCCTCAGCCAGTTGCGCAGCCGATGTGCGTGTGTGACCGGCGCCGGCCATTCCTCTTGGATCGCGGCGTTGAGTTCGGCTCCGATCATGACCGCAAAACCACCGAAGAACGCGAACAACAGAAACGCGATGGGCGTGGACAGCGCGCCGTAGGTATAGCCCGTACTGGTGATCCACCTCAGATAGAACCGTAAACCCAGCGTCGCGATCAGGAACACCGTGGTGGCCAGCACCGCGCCGATGACCAGTCGATGTGTCGGCAGCGGTACCGGCAGAGCGACGCGGTAAAGGATGATCACCCCCAACGTAAGGCTCCCGATCAGAGCCGGGTAGTAGCCGTAATGCAGGACATTGGCCAAGCTGGCCGGAATGTGGTCGCTCACCTTACGCGGGCCCACCACCGCGACCGGCGCCGCGGCCACCAGGAACACCAGCATCACCACGTACAGGAACAGCGCGAAGAACCGCTGCCGTACCGGATGGCGCAGCGGAGTCTGGTCATGAGCCTCCACCACGGCGTCGACGTAGGAAGAGATGGCCGACGATCCTGCCCACAATGAGATCAAGAAACCCAGCGACACCACCTCGCCGCGTGCGTTGGCGGTGATGTCGCGGATGGTCGGCTCGATGATCTCGTTGACGACACTGGCTGAGAAGAAGCTGTGGGCGGTGGAAAGGATCGTTTTTTCGATGGCGGGCAAGGTGTCCTCACCGAATAGCGGAGCCACGTAGGCCAGGCTGCCCAGCATTCCCAACAGCAAGGGGGGAAGGGACAGCGCCGACCAGAAACCTGCTTGCGCTGACTCGGAGAAGATCGAGTCGTCCCAACTCTTGGAGAGCGTCCGAAGGCTGATTCGCCAGATGTGGTGTCGGGACGGCTTTGGCGTTTGGTCGCTCATCCGGTCCAGCATTACCGAAGATCGGTCACACGTGGCACATTGGACCCGACTTTAGGCGAGCGAGTTTCGGCGAACTAGTTTCCACTGACCTCCAGCACGGCCGACAGCTCGATCAATTTCGCTTCGTGCTCGTTGGCGTGGTGCTGGCAGAAGAGAAGTTCGGAACCGGACGGCAGCTTGGCGCGCACCCGCGCTGCTGCGCCACAGCGGTCGCAGCGGTCGGCTCTAGTCAGCTCGGGACTGGTCAACGTCGCGTTCATGGCTTCTCCATATCTCGGTAAGTTCACTGTCTCAGACGTTCCCCGTTTTCGCCTTGTTCCCCGGGTGGTATCAGGTGTGTCCTTTCTCACGGATTTGGCGACAATGAGTCGGGCAAGCTGGCTAGTATGTCGTCCACTCCGGCGGTCTTGGTGCACATGTGTGCCGCCTCCGAATGGTCGTCCGCCCGCCGCCGCGGTGGCTTCCGTCCCGGATCAGCGACCGGGTTCATCCATCTGTCGACGCCTGAGCAGATACATCTGCCGGCCAATCGTCTATTCCACGGCCGTCGTGACATGGTCCTGCTGTACATCGACCCGGCGGCGCTCGATTCGCCCGTGCGTTGGGAGCCTGGAACGGTCGCCGATCCGGACTGGATGCTGTTCCCGCACCTGTACGGCGAGCTTCCGGCACGCGCGGTGATCAGCGTCGCCGCCTACCCCTCGGCTGCAGACGGCACCTTCCCGCCGGTTTCGGGCCCTCAGGCACCCACGTAGGCGTCGGCTTCGATCTCAACCAGCAGGCCGGGTGCGATCAGCGCCGAAACCTCGACCATGGTCGCCGCGGGTCGGATTCCGCCGAAAACCTCGGCGTGGACATCGCCGACCTCCCGCCAGCGGGAAATATCGGTGACGTATATCCGGGTGCGGACCACGTCGGCGAGCCTTGCGCCAGCCTGTCCGAGTGCGGCCTCGATGCGGCGTAGGGCGTCTCTGGTCTGCGCGGCGATATCGCTGCCGCTGCCGGTGGTGCCGGCCACTGCCACATGCCGGCCAACGCGCACCGCGCGCGAATAGCCAACGACCGATTCGAAGTCGGATCCGGAGGAGATACACCTGCGGGTTGCTGACATGCCGTGACAGTACGACGGTGGCGGGCGATGCGCCGCCGTTGGGTGCGGGCATCTGGTGTTCCGGCCGTCGGGAAGCATGCCGTGTCGAGGCATGTGTCTTAGGCAGCCCGGGTTGTCGCGACTTTGCCCGGACCCAACCGGTTTCGTCGCATGAAATGTCGGAGATCCTCGATTGACGGCTCGATTCGAGACGAGGATTTCTCATGGATCAGAACACGAACCCGTCGCCCAAACCCTACGACGCCAGGAAGGCGACCGACGAGCAACGCGACCTGCAGGAAAAGCTGCAGCACCAAGGCGACGACCCGGACGCGCCCGGTCTGCAGCAGACTCGGGATCAACTTGCCGACGAGACATAGGTGGAAACCGCACGGTCCCACCACGTCGGCGGGCTCGCTCAATCCAGGTAGTCGCGCAGGACTTGCGAGCGGCTGGGGTGGCGCAATTTCGACATGGTCTTGGACTCGATCTGCCGGATGCGTTCCCGGGTCACGCCGTATACCTGGCCGATCTCGTCGAGGGTGCGCGGCTGGCCGTCGGTGAGGCCGAAGCGCAGCCGTACCACGCCGGCTTCGCGCTCGGACAGCGTGTCCAGGACCGACTGCAGCTGGTCTTGCAGCAGCGTGAACGACACCGCGTCCACGGCCACCACCGCTTCGCTGTCCTCGATGAAGTCGCCCAGCTGGCTGTCGCCCTCGTCGCCGATGGTCTGGTCCAACGAGATCGGCTCCCGAGCGTATTGCTGGATCTCGAGCACCTTCTCCGGGGTGATGTCCATCTCCTTGGCGAGCTCCTCGGGGGTGGGCTCGCGGCCCAGGTCCTGCAGGAGCTCCCGCTGGATTCGGCCGAGCTTGTTGATCACCTCGACCATGTGCACCGGAATACGGATGGTCCGGGCCTGGTCGGCCATGGCGCGGGTGATGGCTTGGCGGATCCACCAGGTCGCGTAGGTGGAGAACTTGTAACCCTTGGTGTAGTCGAACTTCTCCACCGCCCGGATCAAGCCCAGGTTGCCCTCCTGGATCAAGTCCAGGAACGCCATCCCGCGCCCGGTGTAGCGCTTGGCCAGTGAAACCACCAGCCGCAGGTTGGCCTCCAGCAGATGGTTCTTCGCGCGATCGCCGTCGCGGCAAATCCACATCATGTCGCGACGTTGCGCGGCGGGTAGCTTCTCGCCGCGCTCTGCCATCTCCGCCATCAGCTGCGTGGCGTAGAGGCCGGCCTCGATCCGTTTGGCCAGCTCGACCTCTTCCTCGGCGTTGAGCAGCGCCACCTTGCCGATTTGCTTGAGGTAGGCGCGAACGGAGTCCGCGGAGGCGGTGAGTTCGGCGTCTTTGCGTGCCTGGCGCAACGCTTCTGACTCGTCCTCGTCCCATACGAAATCGCCTGAGGCCTTGTCCTTCTCGGTGGGCTCGGCGATCTCCTCCTCGTCATCGACAGCGCTGCCGGGCGCAGCGACAGCCGGAGATTCAACCTCGTCGGTGTCCTCGACGACGGCGGCGACGACGTCGTCTTCCACGTCGTCTCCCAGGTCGTCTAGGCCCAGACCAGCATCGAGGTCGAGGTCTTCGACGGCGTCGACGTCGAGGTCGGGCTCATCGTCGAGGTCTTCGGCGGCATCGAGCGCAGCCGCCGGGTCGGTGGCCGCGCCTGCAAGTTCGTCGCCGAACGTGCCGGCGTCACGGGCCGGGGCCTTTGCGGCTTTGGCCGCGGTACGGCTTTTCTTCGGGGTGGGGTCCTCGGCGTCGTTGGCGGCATCGGCCGCCTTTGTGGACCGGCCCGCCGCCTTAGTGGCCCGCTTCGCGGGGGCAGCGCCATTGGCTGTCTTTGCCGCCGGTCGCTTGGCGCCGGCTTTGGCCGGGGACTTGGTGGCGGTGCGCTTCACCGGCTCACCGGTCGCCTGGCTGGCCCTGGTCGCTGCCACATACACCCCTTCGGTGGTACTCGCTTCCGGTATGAGTCTGGGCGTGCTGAACCGAAAGTGTCTGCTATGTCGAATGTCGGCGTCGATATCGGCGTGAAAACGTGCGCTCTATCAGTCGGGCGGTCGCCGACGACCATTGTAACTTCACCGCGCGCCCGTACCGCCCGAGCGGGAAAAATTCAGTGGGTCACATCCCTGATGGAGGCCATTGCTGCGCCAACTATCCCAGCGGCATTCTGCAGGGTTGCCGGCACTACCGGGGTGCGATTTTCCAGCAGATGCACCCATTTGTCGGCTTTGCGGCTGATGCCGCCGCCGGCGATGAACAGGTCGGGCCACATCGCGTTCTCAATAGCGACCAGAACCCGCGTCACCTGCTTGGCCCACTTTTCGTAGCTCCAGCCTTTCCGTTCCTTGACCGACGACGCGGCCCGCTGCTCGGCCTCCTTACCCCCGACCTCGAGATGCCCGAACTCGGTGTTGGGTATCAGCTTGCCGTTGTGGATGACCGCAGACCCGATACCTGTTCCGAAGGTGAGCAGGATGACCAGCCCGGAGTTGTCCTTGCCGGCTCCATAGCGTTCTTCGGCAAGCCCGGCCGCATCGGCGTCGTTGAGAACCGTCACCGCTTGACCGCCCAGTTCGGCGGCGATGACTTCGCTGGCGTTGGTGCCGATCCATGACTTGTCCACATTTGCCGCCGTCTGCGCGACGCCGTGCGTGACCACGCCGGGATAGGTCACTCCGAGTGGTCCGGTCCAGCCGAAGCCGTGAACCACCTCGGCGATGGTCTTGGCGACCGCTGACGGCGTGGCCGGTTGGGGAGTCAGTAGCTTGATCCGGTCCCCGATCAGCTGGCCGGTGTCCAGGTCGACGATTCCGCCCTTGATGCCACTACCCCCGACATCGATGCCGAACCCGCGACGTTGTGGTGTGTCATCGGCGGTGTGGGGCAGGGGGTCGGCGCTGGTCATCGGTTCTCCTCGGCGAGACATATGTGTCCGAATACCTTAGCCCGCATGCTTACCGAGACCGGGCATTCTGGCCCGGCTCGGCGACGATGCGCGCTCTGTCTGTTGAGGCCTGTTGTGGAGCCGGGCGATTATGGCTCGGCCCGGCGACGACGCGCGCGTCTCCGGGCGATTGTGATGCGATAGTGCGGTGACACGATCCGACAACGAGCCCGCGCGGCTGCGTGCGGTGGCCGAGACGCTCGCCGCGGAGGCGGCCGAGTTCGTCCGTGGTCGGCGCGCCGAGATATTCGGTCTGCATGCGGTCACGGACGCCGGTGACGCGGTCCGGACCAAGACCACTCCGACCGATCCGGTGACCGTCGTCGACACCGATACCGAGCGACTGCTGCGTGAACGGCTGGTTCAGTTTCGGCCCGGTGACCCGATTTTGGGGGAGGAGGGCGGGGGCCCAGCAGACTCGACGGCCGCGGCGGACGCCGTGACTTGGGTGCTTGACCCCATCGACGGCACCGTGAACTTCGTCTACGGCATTCCGGCCTACGCGGTGTCGGTGGGAGCCCAAGTCGGCGGCGTGTCGGTGGCCGGCGCGGTCGCCGATGTCGTCGGCGGCAGGGTGTATTCGGCTGCCGCCGGGCTGGGCGCGCGTGTCACCGACCAGCACGGGACTCGTCGGTTGCGCTGCACCGCTGTCGACAGTTTGTCGATGGCCCTGTTGGGCACCGGCTTCGCGTACTCGACGCGGCGCCGCGCTACCCAGGCAGCGCTGCTGGCCAGGATGCTGCCGGTGGTCCGAGATGTGCGCCGGATCGGGTCTGCGGCCTTGGACTTGTGCATGGTCGCCGCCGGCCAGCTGGATGCCTACTACGAGCACGGGCTGCAGGTGTGGGACCGAGCGGCGGGCGCCCTGATAGCAGCCGAAGCGGGAGCCCGGGTGCTGTTACCCGCCGCGAATGCCCAGGAAGGGGGCTTGGTGCTCGCCGCCGCGCCCGGCATTGCCGACGAGCTGGTGGCGGTGCTGACGCGATTCGATGCTCTCGAGCCGATGCCGGACTGAGCTGCTCAGCAACTGCTTGCGTGGATCTTGGCCACCAGCGTGGGATCCGTCGGCTCCGTGGCACCGGGCCGCAGGCTCGCGAGTACCGCGTCGATGTCGTCGTTGTGGGCCAACGTGGTGAAGTCCGTGCCGAGGACGAGGTCGACCGAGTCGTCGGCACGGCTGTCGTGGAACAGCTCGGTACACGGCGCCACCAGCCATACCGCGGCGGCCGCGGCTTGACCTGCGGTGCCGAACCGGATCTGGCCCTGGCAGGTCAGCCGGGTGCCGGCATAGACCGGGTCGTTGGCGGCCGTCGGCTGGGCGAAACCGAGATCTTGCATGGCCCCGGCGATGTCGCCGGCTTGACCTCCTCGTCCGCTGGCGTTGAGAACGCGCACTTTCGTCTCGCTGAGCTTGGCCGGGGCGACGTCGGTCATTTCGGTCCGCGACACCGGCTCACCGAGCCTGGGCGGCGCCGTCGACCCGGCCGGCTGCGGCGGGGGATTGCACGTCGCGGCCTCGCGGACGTCCGCCGGTCGGGTCAGGGCCACCGTCCACGCCACCGCCGTCGCGATCGCCAGCAGGATCACGACGACAATCGCGGGGCGGGGATTGCGCCGCCGAAATGGCCGACCGTGCTTGTCAAAGGCGGTGCCCTCGGTGATTTGTGCGACCACACGTGCACTGTAGTCCGCGCCTGGATTGCCGCGTTGAGGCCCGATCACGAGGCCGCCGAAGAGAGTGTGACGTAAATCACAGTTGATTGAGCCGAGTTCTGGGCACGAATCGTTTGGTGGATGCGTTCGACGCTGGTACAAAGCGATGCTTGAACTTATGAGAGGGCATGCGAGGGGACGGAATAATGCCTACCGACTATGACGCTCCACGGCGCACCGAGGCCGACGATGTGTCGGAGGATTCGCTCGAGGAGCTGAAGGCTCGACGGAACGAGGCGGCGTCGGCCGTGGTCGACGTAGATGAGTCCGAGTCCGCCGAGTCATTCGAGCTGCCTGGCGCCGACTTGTCCGGTGAAGAGCTGTCGGTGCGTGTCATCCCGAAGCAAGCGGATGAGTTCACCTGCTCGAGCTGCTTCCTGGTGCAACACCGCAGTCGACTGGCCAGCGAGAAGAACGGCGTGATGATCTGTACCGACTGCGCGGCGTGATCGCTGCACTCAGCTTTTCAGGGCCGACAACACCCGCTCGGGGTGACGGCAGCTCACCAGCCAGTACGGGGTGGGGTCTTCCGGGTCGTCGAGCACCAGCAGAACCATGGGGCCGACCCATGCGCGATGCAGTACAAATGCTGCCGGGTCGAGCTGTCGGCCCAGTGCCGCTGACTTGGCGGTGCGCGCCACTTCGGCCGATCGGGACACGACGGCGACCGGCAGGTGCGCCGCACCGGCCCACAGTTCGACGCCGGTCTGGTCGGCTGTGACTCGGATCTCCACCCGGCCCAGCCACAGCAGGGTGCCAGCCGCGACGGCGAACAACGTCGCGAACGGCAGCCAGTCGGGCAGCGCGGCGACACCCATGTTGACTTCGAAAGCGATGAGCGCCGCCGCCGCAAACCCCAGCGGCCACCACCACCACGGCACCCAGAGTCGTTCGCGGTATCGCACACTGTGCGGCGCGACGCGGGTACCCGACATTCGATCGAGAGTAGTCTGTGGCCCCGTGTCGACCAGTCTGGCCGTTGTCCGTCTCGACCCCGGGCTCCCGCTGCCCGGCCGCGCTCATCACGGCGACGCGGGAGTAGATCTCTACAGTGCGCAAGACGTGGAGCTGGCCCCCGGGCAGCGCGCCCTGGTGCCGACGGGCGTGGCGGTTGCCATTCCGTTCGGGGTGGGGGGGCTGGTCCATCCGCGCTCGGGCTTGGCCTCCCGGGGGGGTCTTTCGATCGTCAACAGCCCCGGCACCATCGACGCGGGTTACCGTGGCGAGATCAAGGTCGCGCTGATCACCCTCGACCCCGCCACGCCGATCGTGGTGCATCGAGGTGACCGTATTGCCCAGCTGCTGGTGCAGCGGGTCGAGTTAGTCGAGCTGGTCGAGGTCGCGTCATTCGACGAGGCCGGGCTGGCCGAGACATCCCGTGGTGATGGTGGCCACGGCTCCTCCGGCGGACATGCGAGTTTGTGATGGCATTCGGTAGACGCACACGCAACAGGGACAGCGGATCGAGTTCGGCTGAGCCGGAAGCACCGGCCGCCGCCGCGCCGAAAGCATCGGAACTGGCCGACGAAGACGGCGACGAGTTGGTGGGACCGTTCGACATCGAAGACTTCGACGACCCTTCGGTCGCGGAGTTGGCCAGACTCGACCTGGGTTCGGTGTTGATTCCGATGCCGACGGCAGGCCAGGTGCAGGTCGAACTGACCGAGAACGGCGTCCCCAGCGCGGTGTGGATTGTCACGCCCAACGGCCGCTTCACCATCGCGGCCTACGCGGCGCCCAAGTCCGCCGGCCTGTGGCGTGAGGTGGCCGGCGAGCTGGCCGACTCGCTGCGCAAGGACTCCGCTCAGGTTTCCATCAAGGACGGCCCATGGGGTCGGGAAGTGATCGGCACGGCCTCCGGCGTGGTGCGTTTCATCGGCGTCGACGGCTACCGCTGGATGATCCGATGTGTGGTCAACGGCCCGCACGAGACGATCGATGCGTTGACCGACGAGGCTCGCGAGGCGTTGGCGGACACCGTTGTGCGCCGCGGAGACACCCCCCTGCCGGTACGTACCCCGTTGCCGGTGCAGTTGCCCGAGCCGATGGTGGAGCAGCTGCGCGAGGCCGCGGCCGCACAGGCGCAGGCACAGGCGCAGGAGCTGGAGCAGCAACAATCCAACCAGCCGGCGGCGCGACGCGGCGCCGGCGGGTCGGCGATGCGGCAGTTGCGCAGCAGCACCAGCGGCTAGGACTTGGCGAGCGTTCTAGGAGGCGTCTCGGACCTCGGCCAGCGCGGCCAGGCAGGCAGCTCCCAGTGCGGCCGGATCCGCGCCGATCTCATCGAGCGTCACCGTTCGTAGGGCGGCATGCGGCGCCGCGGTCACCCAGTCAACACCGACCTGCAGCGGGTGAATCGGATCGTCGATGGCGGCAGCGACCCCCAACGGCGCGGTCAGCCGCTCGAGGTCGCTGCGGCCAGGCGCGATATAGGCTGCGGCTTCCTCCATGGCGTCGGGTAATTGCGGCCATTGAACCCGCCAGGATCGGGCCAGCTCGTCGGCCAACCAGGCGGGGCTGGATGCCCGCATCTGCGTCGTCGTCGTCGCCAGGCCGTCACGGCGCAGCTGTGAGGCCGTGTGTCGCGCCGCGTGGGCGGCCGGGGCTGATTCGGGCGGGCCCGTCCACGCAGGTAACGCGGCCAGGACCGCCAGGGTCAAGTCGGGATGGGCCAGCGCCCACGCGACGGCGACGGCGGCTCCGATCGAGATGCCGCCGACCACCACCGGGCCTGCCCGCGCGGCGTCGTCCAGGGCGGACAGGTACCCGGCGATCAAGTGCTCTGGTTGTGGTGCAGGTGTCAGCAGCGTCGCACCGACCGCGTTCAGGGGGCCGGAAAACGCCCGGTAGACGTAGTCGTCGTCGGAACCGGTTCCGGGCAACACCACGGCCGTGACTCCGCGAAAATCGACTGGCATTCCTTGATAGTGCTCCGCCATCGCGGGTACTCCGACCCCGGTGCATCGATACGTGTGGCGGACGGGAACCAACAGGTCTACGGTGACCGTTGGCATAGGTGGAATGCTGATCGCAAGAAGAGCTTCCGTTACGACGTTGGAGTGTCAGGAGAGGGCATGGGCGCCCAAGGTTATCTGCGCCGGCTGACCCGTCGATTGACGGAAGATCCGGAGCAGCGCGACGTCGAAGAATTGTCGGACGAAGTCCTCACTACCGGCGCGCAGCGCGTCATAGATTGCCAGCGTGGTCAGGAAGTCACGATGGTGGGCACGCTGCGTAGTGTCGAAACCAACGGCAAGGGTTGCGCCGGCGGTGTTCGCGCGGAGTTGTTCGACGGTAGCGACACCGTGACGTTGGTGTGGTTGGGCCAGCGCCGGATCCCCGGCATCGACTCCGGCCGCACGCTGCGGGTACGCGGCCGGCTGGGCAAGCTCGAAAACGGGAGCAAGGCCATCTACAACCCGCACTACGAAATTCAGCGGTGACCATTTCCGTTATCCGGGTTTGTCTGGGATACGCAGTCTTGAGCCGGCTAGCGGCAGCGGCCCCGGCATGAGTACGCACCGCATCAGCGCAGAGCGCCTGCTGGCACAGGCCGGTGGCGTCAGTGGTCTGGTCTATTCGTCGCTGCCGGTGATCGTCTTTGTCGCGGTATCCGGTGTGGCCGGATTGTTGCCCGCAATCGGGTCTGCCGTGGGTGTGGCCGCATTGGTGTTGCTATTGCGGCTGATTCGGCGGGAGTCCACGCAGCCCGCCGTTTCCGGGTTCTTCGGGGTCGCCGTGTGTGCACTGATCGCCTACCTGGTGGGTCAGTCCAAGGGTTATTTCTTGTTGGGCATTTGGATGTCGTTGCTATGGGCGGTGATTTTCGCCCTGTCGGTGGTGATTCGCCGGCCCGCCGTCGGTGTCCTCTGGAGCTGGGCCGCCGGGCGGGACCGCGGCTGGCGCGACGTAGCCCGCGCCCGCTACGCGTTTGACATCGCCACGCTGGGTTGGACGCTGGTGTTCGCCGCCCGGTTCATCGTCCAGCGGCTCCTCTACGATGCCGACAAGACCGGCTGGCTGGGCGTCGCGCGCATCGGGATGGGCTGGCCGCTCACCGCGATGGCGGCGCTGGCGACATACGCCGCGATAAAGGCCGCTCAGCGGGCGATGCCGATCGTCGAAGGCCCTGCGGTGGCGGGGGTGGCAGACCTCGATACTGACGCCGGTCGCGAGTTCTAGCGCGTTGCGGGTGTGCGCTCGTTTGTCGGTGTGGTGAAGGCGCTCATTGGGGGGACGCTACCGACTGGGCAGTCGTGGGCCGCACCGGGAGAAGCGTTAGCTCACGCTCGAGGACCGGGCTCGCCCGCCGGTGAAGTTGGCGGCAGCAACAGCCGGCTCAGCTCCTCCTCTGCCTCGGTGACCGCGACGAACAACAATTCGTCGCCCCCTTCCAGCGGCTCATCGGCTTGCGGCACGATGACTCGCGGTCCGCGCAGGATCGTGACCAGGACCGCATCCCGCGGCAATTGCAGCCTGCGCACCGGTTTGCCGCCCCAGGGTGTGTCGTCGGGCAGCGTGATCTCCACCAGGTTTGCCTGGCCCTTGCGGAATTCCATCAGCCGTACCAGGTCGCCGACGGCGACGGCCTCCTCGATCAGCGAGGCCAGCATGCGCGGCGTCGACACGGCCACGTCAACGCCCCAGGCGTCGGTGAACAGCCACTCGTTGCGGGGATCGTTGACACGGGCCACCACCCGCGGCACCGCGAATTCGGTCTTGGCCAGCAGGCTGAGTACCACGTTGACCTTGTCGTCGCCGGTAGCGGCGACCACGACATCGAAATCCTCGAGGTGTACCGACTCCAGCAGGCTCAGCTCGCAGGCATCGCCCAATTGCCAATGCGCGGTCGGGATGGCATCGGGGTCGAGGTGGTCGCGATTGCGCTCGATCAGGGTCACGTCGTGCCCATTTCCGATGAGCTCACGGGTGACTGAGCGGCCGACGGCGCCGGCCCCGGCGACGACTACCTTCATTTGCGCCACTCCTTAACCCCGGCTCGAAGCCGGGCCGAGCCGGGGTCTTCGTCGTCGGCGCGCGTCATTTGCGCGGCCCTGACTCGAAGTCCTCACTGGGCGGCAGGGCCGCAATGGCCACCGCCTCGGCCGCCCGGCCGGAGATGGCGGCGACGTAGACCTGGTCGCCGGCCTGCAGGATCGTCTTCGGCTCGGGCAGCACCCCGGTTCCGAATCGGATCAGGAACGCCGCCCGGGCGCCGGTGGCCTGCTCCAAGTCGGTGACCCGGTGGCCGATCCAGTCCTCGTGCAAGATGACCTCGGCGACCGCGACGGTACCGGTGGGATCGCGCCATTTGGCGGTCTCAGTTTCCCGGAGCAGCGCGTTGAGCAGCCGGTCGGTGGTCCAGGGCACCGTGGCGATCGTGGGAATACCCAGGCGTTCGTAGACCTCGGCGCGCTTGGCGTCATAGATACGGGCGACCACTCGCGGCACACCGAAGGTTTCCCGGGCCAACCGTGCCGAGATGATGTTGGAGTTGTCACCGGAGGACACCGCAGCGAATGCGTCGGCACCTTCGATGCCCGCCCGCAGCAGCACATCTCGGTCGAATCCCTGGCCGAGCACCCGCTCACCGGCAAACTCGGGGCTGAGCCGGTTGAAAGCGGTGCTGTCACGGTCGATGACCGCGACGTCGTGGCCGATGCGGGACAGCGCGTCGGCCACCGACGAGCCGACCCGGCCGCACCCCATCACTACCACTCGCACGTGACGTCCTCTCGGCTGTAGCTGATTCGGGTGTGCAAAATTCTCGCCCAGGGAACGCTACCGTCAAAGCCGTCGGGGCTTACCCTTGGCTCTCGTGTCCAAACTTTCCACCGCCGCGCGGCGGCTGCTGATCGGCAGGCCGTTTCGCAGCGACCGGCTCAGCCACACGCTACTTCCGAAGCGGATCGCGTTGCCGGTGTTCGCCTCGGATGCGATGTCTTCGGTGGCCTACGCCCCCGAAGAGATCTTTCTGATGCTGTCGGTGGCCGGTCTCGCCGCATACTCCATGGCGCCGTGGATCGCACTGGCGGTGGCCGCTGTGCTGCTGGTGGTGGTATCGAGCTACCGGCAGAACGTGCACGCGTATCCATCCGGGGGCGGCGACTACGAGGTCGTCAGCACCAACCTGGGCCCCACCGCCGGTCTCGTGGTCGCTAGCGCCCTGATGGTCGATTATGTTCTCACGGTTGCCGTTTCGATCGCATCGGCGATGTCGAACATCGGTTCGGCGATCCCCTTCGTGTATGAGCACAAGGTGTTCTTCGCGGTGAGCGCCATTGTGTTGGTGACGGCGATGAACCTGCGGGGAGTCCGCGAATCCGGGCTGGCATTCGCCGTTCCGACCTATGCGTTCATCATCGGAGTCGGCGCAATGCTCTGTTGGGGGCTGTTCCGGATCTACGTGTTGGGCAACCCGCTGCGCGCCGAGTCCGCCGGATTCGTAATGCACGCTGAACACGGCAAAGTCGTCGGTGCCGCACTGGCATTTCTGGTGGCCCGCTCATTCTCCTCGGGCTGCGCGGCACTGACGGGTGTGGAGGCAATCAGCAACGGGGTCCCGGCTTTCCAGAAGCCCAAGTCCCGCAACGCCGCCACGACACTGCTCATGCTGGGCACCATCGCGGTGACCTTGTTGATGGCCATGGTCCTGCTCGCCGTCGAAACCGGGGTCCAGGTCGTCGACGATCCGGAGACGCAGCTGACCGGCGCCCCGCCGGGCTATCAACAAAAAACGTTGGTTGCTCAATTGGCGCAGACCGTGTTCGGCGGCTTCCACGTGGGGTTCTTGTTGATCGCCGCGGTCACCGCGCTCATCTTGGTGTTGGCCGCCAACACCGCGTTCAACGGCTTCCCGGTGCTCGGCTCGGTGCTGGCGCAGCACAGCTACCTGCCGCGCCAGCTGCACACCCGCGGAGACCGGCTGGCGTTCTCCAACGGGATCTTGTTCCTCGCGGCAGCCGCCATCGCCGCGGTGATGGCCTTCCGCGCCGAACTCACCGCGCTGATCCAGCTCTACATCGTCGGTGTGTTCATTTCGTTCACCCTGAGCCAGATCGGGATGGTCCGGCATTGGACTCGGTTACTTCGCACCGAGACCGATCCCGCGGGCCGGCGCAAGATGATCCGCTCGCGGGTGGTCAACTCGGTTGGATTGGTGTCTACCGGCACCGTCCTGCTGATCGTCCTGGTCACGAAATTCCTTGTGGGCGCCTGGATTGCGATCGTCGCCATGGGCGCCCTGTTCATGCTCATGAAGCTGATCCGCCGCCACTATGACGCGGTCAACCGGGAATTGGCGGAACAGGCCGCAGCCCAGGACAACGAAATCGTATTGCCCAGCCGCAATCATGCCGTGGTACTGGTGTCGAAGTTGCATCTACCGACACTGCGTGCGCTGGCCTACGCGCGGGCGACCCGTCCCGACGTGCTCGAGGCCGTCACGGTCAGCGTCGACGACGCCGAAACCCGTGACCTGGTGCACAAGTGGGAGGAAAGCGATATCAGCGTGCCGCTGAAGGTCATCGCTTCGCCCTACCGTGAGGTGACCCGTCCGGTTCTGGATTACGTCAAACGGGTCAGCAAGGAATCCCCTCGGACCGTGGTGACGGTGTTCATTCCGGAGTACGTGGTGGGCCGGTGGTGGGAGCAGCTGTTGCACAACCAGAGCGCGCTGCGGCTCAAGGGCAGGTTGCTGTTCATGCCGGGGGTGATGGTGACATCGGTTCCCTGGCAACTGACTTCGTCGGAGCGGGTGAAGACGCTGCAGCCACATGTGGCTCCCGGCGATGCGCGGCGAGGCATCTTCGATTGAACTTGGCACCCGAACTGACGTTGGTCACCGGTGCGCCGGCAAACGGCGGTAGCTGTGTGGCGCGCCACGAAGGCCGGGTGGTCTTCGTCCGCTATGCCTTACCCGGCGAGCGGGTGCGGGTAAGGGTGACCGCCGAGCGTCAATCCTATTGGCACGCAGAGGTTATCGAGGTTCTCGATCCGTCCCCGGACCGGATCGAGTCGTTGTGCCCGATTGCCGGGGTGACTGGCGCCGGTTGTTGTGATCTGGCTTTTGCCGCCCCGGAAGCGGCGCGGGCGCTCAAGGCGCAGGTGGTGGCCGATCAACTGAAACGGCTCGGCGGATACAACTGGTTCGGCGCGGTCGAACCGCTCTCGGATGCCGGTCCCACCGGTTGGCGCACCCGGGTGCGACTGGAGGTGGGACCCTACTGTCGCGTCGGATTTCACCGCTACCACAGCAGCTCCTTGGTGACCGATCTGCATTGCGGGCAGCTACCCGCGAGGATGCTGGACGGCTTGAATTCGGGTCGTGCCTGGCCACCGGGCGGCCAGGTGAACGTGGTGCTCGACGACGACGGCCAGCGTCACGTGATGCTCACGGTGCGCCATGGCCGGCGGGTCGCCACCAGCGCGGTCGAGGGTGAGTCTCGCGCGGTGCAGCGGGTTGGCGGGCGAATTTGGCGGGTGCCGGTGACGGCCTTTTGGCAGGCGCATCGCGATGCGGCGGAGGTGTACAGCGGCCTGGTCGCCGATTGGGCGCAGGCTGCTCCCGGCATGACGGCGTGGGATCTGTACGGCGGTGCCGGTGTTTTCGCCGCGGTGCTGGGTGAGGCGGTGGGGGAGTCGGGACGGGTATGGACCGTCGACAGCGCGCGTGCGGCGTCGAGGACGGCCCATGCCGCGTTGGCCGATCTGCCGCAGGTAGCCGTCGTCAGCGATTCGGTGCGGCGGGTGCTCGAGGGGCAACCGCCCGGCGCCGACATCGCGGTACTCGATCCGCCGCGCACCGGGGCCGGACGCGACGTGATCAACCTGCTGGCCGCCGCGCGGGTTCCGCGCGTGGTGCATATCGGTTGTGAGGCAGCATCTTTCGCGCGCGACATCGGCCTTTACCGCAGTCATGACTACCTGGTCGAGAAGATCAGGGTGTTCGACGCGTTCCCGCTGACTCATCACGTGGAATGCGTTGCGCTGTTGACCTGCTAGGCCCATGCCGAGCGGCCGCAATCTTGATTATGCTGGCGACGGCGCTCCGGGAAGTCTGGTCGGATGTTCGTATTCGTATTGACGCGGTACGACGGAAGGACGCGCATGCGGGACCCCGAGCCGGCAGTGTCGGATGTTGTGGGCGAGGTGATCCGGGTCCGTCGGCTCACCTATACCTATCCCCGAGCGTCCGCCGCGGTGGTCCGCGGGATGAATTTCACCGTGGGCCGCGGGGAAATCTTTGGATTCCTAGGCCCCAGCGGCGCGGGTAAGTCGACGACGCAGCGGATTCTCATCGGCCTGCTGCGCGGGCACGGCGGTGAGGTCGCGGTCTGGGGAAAGGACCCGGCAGCCTGGGGATCTGACTATTACGAACGCATCGGCGTGTCGTTCGAGCTGCCCAACCATTATCAGAAGCTCACCGGACTGGAGAATTTGCGGTTTTTCGCTTCGTTGTATGCACAGCCCACCCTGGACCCCATGCAGCTGCTGGATGCCGTCGGTCTGGCCGACCACGCCCATATCCGGGCCGGCAAGTATTCCAAGGGCATGCAGATGCGCCTGACGTTCGCCAGGGCGTTGATCAACGACCCCGAATTGCTCTTTCTCGACGAACCGACCGCCGGCCTGGACCCGGTAAACGCCCGCACCGTCAAGCACCTGATCATGGATCTGAAAGCACGTGGCCGCACGGTGTTTCTCACCACGCACGACATGGCGACGGCTGACGAGTTGTGTGATCGGGTGGCCTTCGTGGTCGACGGGAGGATCGTCGTGTTGGACCGCCCCGCCGAGCTGAAGATCGCCCGGAGCCGGCGCCTGGTCAAGGTCGAGTATCGACGCGACGGCGGCGGCCTGCGCGCTGCCGAGTTTCCGCTCGACACCCTGGCCGACGACCCAGCGTTTTACGCGGTGCTGCGTGACCACCACGTGGAGACCATCCACAGCAGGGAAGCCAGCCTCGACGACGTCTTCGTCGAAGTCACCGGCCGGCGGTTGTTGTGATGCGGCTGGCACAGGCGTTGCGGCTGGAGGTGACGCTGCAGACCCGGCAACGGTTTCTGCACGCGGCGATATTTTCGGGGTTGATCTGGCTAGCGGTGCTGCTGCCGATGTCAGAGCATCTGCGTGCGGTCGCCGAGCCCTATGTGCTCGCCGGCGACATCACCATCATCGGGTTCTTTTTCATCGCCGGCACCGTCTTCTTCGAGAAACAGGAACGCACGCTGAGCGCGGTTGTCGCCAGCCCGCTGCGGTTCAGCGAGTATCTGGCTGCCAAACTTATTGTCCTGCTGATGATCTCGCTTGGGGTGGCGGTAGTGGTAGCCACTATCGTGCACGGGTTCTCGTATCATCCGGCGCCGATGATCGTCGGGGTGGGGCTGGGGACGTTGCTGATGCTGCTGGTAGGTTTCGTCAGCTCGTTGCCGTTTGCCTCGATCAGCGACTGGTTTCTGGTGGCGACCATCCCGCTGGCGGTGATGAACCTGCCCGTTCTGTACTACTCGGGTGTCTGGCCAAACCCGGTGTTGTATCTGCTGCCTACCCAGGGACCGCTGCTGTTGCTGGGTGCGGCCTTCGATCAGCTTCGGCTGGCGCCCTGGCAGATCGGGTACGCGGTGGTGTACCCGGCGGCCTGCGTGGCTGCGTTGTATTGGGCGGCCGATGCGATGTTCGGCCGCTACGTCGTCGCAACGGCCGGCGGATGGTAACGGCGCGGTCCCAGGCAGCACGGGCGCTGGTAGCGTTCGGGCGCAACGACCTTCGTGGTACTTACCGCGATCCGTTGCTGGTGATGATCGTCGTCGCTCCGGTCATCTGGACTAGCGCTGTCGCGCTGCTGACTCCGCGAGTTACCGCTATGTTGGCCAACCGCAACGGCTTCGACTTGGTCCCCTACTACCCGCTGATCTTGACCGGCTTCCTGCTGCTGACGAGCATCATCATCGTGGGCGGCCTGGCGGCGTTCCTGGTCCTGGACGAGCTCGACGCCGGCACCCTGACCGCGCTGCGGGTGACCCCGGTCCCACTGTGGGCCTTCCTCGCCTATCGCGCAGCGACCGTCATGGTGCTAACCACCGGCTATGTCATCGTCACGCTGTCGTTCAGTGGCATACTCGAGCCCGGCTTGGTGCCGTCGCTGATCCCGATCGGACTGCTGGCCGGGCTCTCGGCGGTCGTGACCTTGCTGCTGATTCTGAGCTTGGCGCACAACAAGATTCAGGGTCTGGCCGCGGTTCGTGGACTGGGTATGCTGATCGCGGGTTTGCCCTGTCTGGCTTGGTTTGTCCACTCGTATTGGAATATCGCGTTCGGAGTCTTGCCGCCGTACTGGGCCGCCAAGGCGTTTTGGGTGGCATGTGACCACGGCATCTGGTGGCCGTATCTCGTTGCGGGTGCTGGCTATAACGTGGTCATCGCCTGGGTGCTGTTTTGGCGCTTCTATGCAAAATGCATCAGCTTTGGCTAGTGGAAGTCCAGCAGTCCGGTCGTCACCTCGCTGGGGAGTTGGTCGTCGGCCTCATGACATGTCCTCGCCCGCGAACACGGCTTACCGATCGAGGAGGCGTTGCTTCTGCCGGGCGAATTCCTCATCGGTGAGGATTCCGGAATCCCGCAGGCCGGCCAGCTCGCGCAGTTCGGCAGCGATGCCGGTTATCGGGCTTTCGGTTGCCCGGTAGCTGGGTTCCGCGGGCTCATCAGCACTCAACACCCCCCGATCACGGCGGCGCAAACCGGCAGTCCTGCCGAGAGCCCGGCCGGCCATACCGGCCAGCGCCATGTCACTGAGCGGGCCTGCCGAGCTGCCTGCCGCCACGTTGCTGGCAAGCCCGGCGGTGCTGGCCGGTAGCGCCAGGGCAACGGGCCGGTATGCCGGGGCTGCCGTGGCCCATCCAGGCGGCACGGACAACGCGCCGACCGGGACGGCCTGACCCACACTCGCCGCGGTCGGCATGCCCAAGCCCGGAAATGCGCCCTTTGTCTCGATCTCTGCTGCCTGCAAGGCGATTCCTATGCCAGCGGAATCAATACCGAACGAGCCGGCCGAATCAATACCGAACGAGCCGGCCGAATTGATGATGAACGCACCGAAAAGATCTACCCCCAAACCGATCAGCGCTACGGTCAAAGCCGGGTCGGCGGTTGCGGCCGGTGCCGCCAAGGAAGACATCGCACCCACTGCCGGAATCGACGTCGCACTGAGCAGTGTCTGCTGCAACCCGGCCGTCGACGCCGCAGGCGATGCGAGGCTCAGCAGCGCTTGCGGCACGGCTGAGATAGGCACGGCGGTCGTTTGGGTGGTGGCGCCGGTAGCCGTGGCATCGGCTACCGCGGCAGCTTGACCGGCCACTCCTCCGGGGTCGGTGGCCGGGGCTGGCGGGGTGAAGGGCGTCAACGCCGTGGCGGCGGCCGAGCTGCTGGCATAGCCGTACATGGCGGCGGCATCCTGGGCCCACATTTGGGCGTAATCGGCTTCCGTAGCGGCGATCGCCGGAGTGTTTTGGCCGAGAAGGTTTGTCGCCATCAGCACGGCCAGGTGGGCGCGGTTTGCGGCGATCACGGCGGGCGGGACCGTCGTCGCGAACGCCTCCTCGTAGGCGGTAGCGGCGGCCATGGCTTGGCCGGCGGTTTGCTCCGCTCGGCCGGCGGTAGGCTGCGGCCGCGCTGGCGACCTCGGCGACTCATGAGCTCGGTGCGACTGCCGCGGCGCGAGCGCACCGACTTGGTTGCGGTTGATCGGTCCGTCTGGCGCGAACAGCGACGCCACAAAAGTCCATACGGCAGAACCATTCTCATTTGGCGGCAGACCATCGCTGGTGGGGACAAGACAGTACCGCTGCCTACGCGGGCCCATGTGAACAGTGGTCGTCGGTGAGGATCGACACCACTCCCTTGGTCTCGAAAAGGGCCAACTGAATGACATCAGTTGTGTCGTGACCATGTTCACGCAGGATCGGGTCCAGGTCGTCGCGGGTGAGCCTGCAACGTCTTAAGTTGCGTTGATCAACGTGACCACAGCGGATCAGCACCCGCACCGGCGGGTCAACGAGGCGACGTACCCAAAGGATGAAACGCACCTGCCGACGCCGCGTTCCGAGCGGCCATGTCAGACCCGATGGCCGGCAAATCGCCCGCCGCTGTTGCCAGACTCTCCGGTTGCGTGCTGACAAAGGACATTTCAGACTCCATTCGGATCGCATCAACAGATCTCGACGGTGATTTCGGCGGTGTTATCTATGGCCCGGCGCGTCATGGTCGATGGCCTTCGGTGTAACGGCGCGCCAGCGCAACGATTTCGCGTTCGAATCCGGTCAGGATCACGCTCTCGGGATCTTGGTTCCCTGCGGACCCGGCGGTGAAATCCGGGGCGGCGGCATCGCCGGCCCGCTCCGCCGGCAGCCCCAAGGTGGCAGCGATTGCGGAGCGGTAATCGTTGCGGCCGCCCGACTTGTCGCCGCGCGCTGCTGCAGCCAGGCTGCCCCCGGCGGCACCGCCGAGGCCGGCGCCGGCCATGCCCGCGATCGGAAGAGCCGGGCCACCGGGCAGGTCGGGTACCCATGCGGCCGGGGCGGCGCTGAGTCCGGCGTCCCGCAACGCCGCCGCGAGCAGTCTGACCGGCGCTGCCGTGGTCCAACTAGGCGGCACCGATAGCGCGCCAACGACTTTCGCCCGCCCCATGCCCGCCGCGCTATTGCTGGCCGCCGAGCCTCCCGACACCAGCCTGCTTTCCGAAGCTGACGTTGACCCGGGAGGCGGTTGGGACTGTTGACGCTGTTGCTGCTCCTTTTGCTGGACGCTCTGTGACGTGAGTCCGATATTGGTTGACACGAAACCGACATTTGTTAGCACGACCGGGATCGCGGTCGCCGTCAGCGCTGCAGCGGTTCCCGAGACAGCGATGGAAACCGCGGTCTCCAGCATTTTCAGCATCGACAACGGTGACGGTGAACTGGGCGCAGGCGCCGTCGGCGAAGCAAGTCCCTGTAACGCCGCAGGCATGCTGGAGAGCAGCTGGGGGTGGCTGCCCGCAGCCATGCTCGCCGCATGGGTAACCCCGCCGGCCTGGCCCGCGAGGCCGGCTGGGTTGGTGGTCGGCGGGGGCGCAGTAAACGGCGTCACCTTCGCCGCCGTTGCCGACGAGCCGGCGTAGCCGTACATCGCGGTCGCGTCCTGGGCCCACATCTCGCCGTATTGGGCTTCGGTGGCTGCGATCGCGGCAGTGTTCTGGCCGAAAAAGTTGGTCGCCACCAGCGTGGCCAGCTGTGCCCGGTTGGCGGCGATCACCGGCGGCGGCACCGTCAGCATGAACGCCGTCTCGTAGGCCGCCGCCGCGGCCCTGGCCTGAGCGGCGGTTTGTTCGGCTTGCGCCGAAGTGGCGGACAGCCATGCGATATATGGTTCGACCGCGCCCAACACCGCGGCCGATGCCGACCCCTGCCACCCCTGGCTCGTCAGCGCTGAGATCACCGCTTGGTAGACAGTGCTCATCGAGCGCAGTTCGGCGGCGAGCGTGTCCCAGGACGTGGCCGCGGCCACCATCGGTCCCGATCCGGGGCCGGCATACATGCGGCTGGAATTGACCTCGGGAGGCAACGACCCAAAATCCATTTTTGCAACCTCCGGTTAGCGAATGGGCTGCGATTCGGTTCGGCGTGTGCGGGCAAGCGTCGTTCCCGCTAAGTGATGTGAAACAACCCGCACATAGCCGAAACAGCTTCTGGCCCAGGGCGTTTAAGTCATCACGATGTTTTGCGTCCAGCTTGGCGCCGCAGCGGCGTGAGTCTGGCCAGCCCGTCGGTCGGTGAGTGAACCACTATGCGGTGTGATGCCAACAGTGATAAGCGGGTCGGCAAAGCAAAGTGCTTGCGTTTGTCGACGGCGTAAAGGTCGCGGTTACGTCATGATCCGCGGTTACGCCATGGCCGGTGTTGCCGCCGCTGCAGATACCCTTCAACGTTGCGGTTGTGTTGAACTCCAGCGCGCCACGCTGTTGACGGCGAGTACCGAGAACCGGAATAGGCCGCTATCGCCCGCCGTACCTTCTCTGCCATCTCGCACACTATCGGCCCCCATGCCCTATCGCTCGGCACCGCGTGCAACCAGGGCAGCCGTGCTGCCCTTGCACGCTTAGGGTGAGTGAGATACCCGCTGACCGGCACACTAAACCCGGTCAATGTCCAGATACCGAATCAGTGGAGCACGCATTCAGACGCGGCGCATCGGTCGAACCGGACAGCGCGGCCGAGAAGCAACTCGTGTCAAACAAGAAGATCGCAAACCGCACCGGTAGTCGTCATTGCGCTGCCGAGGCTCGATCCCGCGCCGAGACTGCGATGAGCGTGCGCGCCAAGGCACTTGGCGCGCCGTGGGCGCGGTCTCGACGCCATCAGTACAGTCTCGGCGGGCGCTCACTGGCCCCCGGCTAACCCAGCACGAAGTAACGCAGCCACAAGTAGATTGCCGACAACGCGATCGAAACCGCAGTGACCACAACGCCTTTGCGGGTGAATTCCCAGAACGAGATGGGAGTGCCTGCGCGCCGGGCGATTCCGAGCATGACGACGTTGGCGCTGGCTCCCACCGCGGTCAGGTTGCCGCCGAGGTCGGCGCCCAGCGCCAGCGCCCACCACAGCGTGTTGGGGTGGACGTGACCCGGCATGGCTGCGACCAACTCCGTGACGATCGGGGTCATCGTGGCCACATACGGGATGTTGTCGATGATGCCCGACACCGGCGCTGAGGCGCCCAGGATCAAAAACACCGTGAGTGTTTCGTTGCCGCCGGTCAATTCGGTCGCGGCCCGCGCCATCTTGTCGACGACGCCCGTTTTCACCAAAGCGCCGACCATGACGAACAACCCCGCGAAGAACAACAGGGTGTCCCACTCGACGCTGGACAGATAGTCTGAGCGTCCCAGTCCCGAGATCACGACGAGGACGCCGGCGCCCAGCAACGCCACCACCGACGGCTGGATGTGCAGCACCGGATGGGCGACGAACGCCGCGAAGACCAGCAGCAGCACCGCGCCGCACTTGATCAGCAATCTGGTATCGCGGATGGCTTCCCGTTCGTCCAGCGACATGACGTCGGCGACGCGGTCGGCAGCGACCGCGATGGAGCCGAACAGCACGGGCAGCAGGGCGACGAAGACGACGAGCACGATCAGCACGATCGGCGCCATGTGGATCAGGAAGTCGTTGAACGTCAACCCCGCTCGGCTGGCGATGATGATGTTGGGTGGATCGCCCACCAGCGTCGCCGCGCCGCCGATGTTGGCTGCGAAGACCTCGGCCATCAGGAACGGCGACGCGTTGATCGCCAGCCGGTCACATACCAGCAGCGTGACCGGCGCGATCAACAACACCGTGGTGACGTTGTCCAGCATGGCCGAGCCGACCGCCATGACCAGCACCAGCAGGATCATGATCCGGCGCGGGGAACCTTTCGCGCGTTTGACCGCCCAGATGGCCACGTACTCGAAGACACCGGTCTGGCGCAGCACACCGACGATGATCATCATGCCGAGCAGCAGAAAGATGACGTCCCAATCGATCCCGGTCTCCGACGAATAGAACGCGTCGTGCGAGCCGACGACTCGAACCGCGAGCATGACCCCGGCCCCCGCCAGCGCCACCAGGGTCTTGCTGACCCGGTCGCTGGCGATCAGCGCGTAGGCGACCACGAATATCGCGATGGCGATGACGCTCATCGGCTGTCCTTCATCGTTTCCGCTCCGATTCGGTCATCCCAATACGAAGTAGCGCACCCAGAGGTATAGCGCTGCCAGCGCCAGCGACATGGTCGTCACCACAATGCCTTTGCGGGTGAACTCCCAGAACGAGATGGGATTATCCGCCCTCTTGGCGATGCCCAGGATGACGACGTTGGCGCTGGCGCCGATGGCGGTGAGGTTGCCGCCGAAGTCGGTGCCCAGCGCCAAGGCCCACCACAGCACGTCCGGGTTTCCCCGGTCGATGAGCACCGGTGTCAGCTCGGCGACGATCGGGGTCATGGTCGCGGCATAGGGAACGTTGTTGACGACCCCGCTGATCAGCAACGAAGCGGCCAGGATCACCATCGTGGCCAACAACGCGTTGCCGCCGGTCGCGGTGACCGCCAACTCCGCCAGTTGCTTGACGACACCCGTCTTCACCAGAGCGCCGACCATGATGAACAGGCCGGCGAAGAACAACAGCGTGTCCCATTCGACGCTGGACAGATAATCGGACTGCTCCAGCCGGGAGACGACGACCAGGATCCCGGCGCCGACCAGCGCCACCATGGACGGCTTCATATGCAGTGGTTCGTTGGCGATGAACGCCGCGAACACCGCGACCAGGACGACACCACACTTGATCAGTAGCCCGTGATCGCGGATGGCCTCTTTTTCTTCCAGCTGCATGACATCGGCGACCCGATCCGGGTCGGCGGCGAACGCACCGGGAAACAGCCGCGGCAGCATCAGGGTGAAGACCGCGACCACGATCACGACGATCGGGGCCAAGTGGATCAGAAAGTCGTTGAAGCTCAGGCCTCCTCGGCTGGCGATCACGATGTTGGGTGGATCGCCGACCAATGTCGCGGTGCCGCCGAGGTTGGAGGCGAGCGCTTCGGCGATCAAATACGGAGCGGCGTTGATTGCCAGCCGGTCGCACACCAGCAGCGTGACGGGGGCGATCAGCAACACCGTGGTGACGTTGTCGAGTAGGGCCGAAGCGATCGCGGTGACCAGGACCAGCAGGATCATGATTCGCAGTGGCGACCCCCGGGCCCGCTTGGCCGCCCAGATCGACACGTACTCGAACACCCCGGTCTGGCGCAGCACACCGACGATGATCATCATGCCCAGCAGCAAAAAGATTACGTCCCAATCGATTCCGGTCTCGTGGGAATAGAAGACGTCCTCGGAGTTGATGACCGGCAGCGCGACCACGATTGCTGCGCCCGTCAGTGCCACCAGCGTCTTGTTGACGCGTTCGCTGGCGATCAGTGCGTAGGCAACCACAAAGACCGCGAGCGCGAACACGCTCATCGGATAGTTGCCTGTGCTGTCGCCGAATCCCGTGCGATCAACGCTGCAGCGCCGCTGCTAGGAGGCGCGATGCGGTGATCACCCCGTGCAACTTGCCGTCCTTGACCACCGCGAGCAACGGGCTGCGCAGTCGGGCCATGATCGCGGCCACCTCGATGATGGTGTCGTCGGCATTGACCGGCGGAACTTCGGCCAGGTGGTCGGGCAACACATCGCGAACCGTCTTGCCGCTCAACTTTTCGGCGCAGCGGTCGGCCATTGATTCGTTGAGCACGCCGGCCAGCGAAGGATCGTCCTGGACATAGCGGGGCACCAGGAATCGCACCACTTGGGAGGCCGGCAACACCGCGTAGGGCGTGCCCGACGGCTTGGTGACCAGCAGCCCGGGCAGGCCGTGCTCGGCCAGCAGGCGAGCCGCGTCCAGCGCGTTCGAATTGATGTCGATAACCGGAAAATCTTCGGCGATATCCTCGGCCCGCATATGGCGACGATACGTCGCTTTTCTGGTCGCGGTCAGCTCTGTTGTGGCCATGATGTTCTTTCGCGTCGTCGGACGTTGCTGGTACCACTCGACGCCGACCAGGCTTCCCGGCTCACCGGCCACTGACGTTATCAAGGTCGCGCACGAGGGCTAAATGGGCCCTTGCTGCGTACACTGGCGAGATGCTGCAACAGATCCGTGGGCCCGCCGATCTGCAGCACCTTTCCCAGGCCCAGCTACGGGAGCTGGCCCAGGAAATCCGCGAGTTCCTGATCCACAAGGTTGCCGCGACCGGGGGACACCTCGGGCCGAACCTGGGGGTCGTGGAACTGACGCTGGCGCTGCATCGGGTGTTCGATTCACCGCACGACCCGATCATCTTCGACACGGGCCACCAGGCCTACGTTCACAAGATGCTGACCGGACGTGCCCAGGATTTCGAAAGCCTGCGCACAAAGGGTGGGTTGTCGGGGTATCCGTGCCGCGCCGAAAGCGAACACGACTGGGTGGAGTCCAGCCATGCCAGCGCGGCATTGTCGTATGCCGACGGCCTGGCCAAGGCGTTCGAGTTGACCGGGCACCGCAATCGGCACGTGGTCGCGGTGGTAGGCGACGGCGCGCTCACCGGCGGTATGTGCTGGGAGGCGCTGAACAATATCGCCGGGTCGCACCGGCCGGTGATCATCGTGGTCAACGACAACGGCCGCAGCTACGCCCCGACCATCGGCGGCGTCGCCGATCATCTGGCCACGCTGCGGCTGCAGCCGGCCTACGAGCAGATGCTGGAGAAGGGCCGTGACGTGGTGCGGGCGGTGCCGCTGGTCGGTGAGGTGTGCTACCACTTCCTGCACAGCGTCAAAGCCGGCATCAAGGATTCGCTGTCGCCGCAGCTGATGTTCACCGACCTCGGACTGAAGTACGTCGGACCCGTCGATGGGCACGACGAACGGGCGGTGGAGGTCGCGCTGCGCAAGGCGCGTGGCTTCGGCCGCCCGGTGATCGTGCATGTGGTCACCCGTAAGGGCATGGGTTATGCCCCGGCCGAAGCCGACGAGGCCGAGCAGATGCACTCCACGGTCCCGATCAACCCGGTCACCGGGCAAGCCACCAAGGCGGCCGGCCCGGGCTGGACGGCCACCTTTTCCGACGCGCTGATCAACTACGGCCGGCGACGCCGCGACATCGTTGCCATTACCGCGGCCATGCCCGGGCCGACCGGGCTGACGGCATTCGGGCAGCGCTTTCCGGATCGGTTGTTCGACGTCGGTATCGCCGAGCAGCACGCGATCACCTCGGCCGCCGGGCTGGCGATGGGCGGGATGCACCCAGTGGTCGCGATTTATTCGACGTTCCTGAACCGCGCATTCGACCAGATCATGATGGACGTGGCGTTGCACAAGCTGCCGGTCACCATGGTGCTGGACCGCGCCGGCATCACCGGCTCGGATGGCCCCAGTCACAACGGCATGTGGGACTTGTCGATGCTTAACATCGTGCCCGGCATCCGGGTGGCCGCACCTCGCGACGCCACCCGGCTGCGTGAGGAACTGGGTGAGGCGCTGGACATCAGTGATGGGCCGACGGCCCTCAGGTTCCCGAAAGGCGATGTGGGCGAGGATATTTCGGCCCTGGAGCGGCGGGCCGGGGTGGACGTGCTGGCGGTGCCGGCCGACAGCCTGAACCACGATGTGCTGCTGGTGGCGGTGGGACCGCTGGCCTCGATGGCGTTGGCGGTGGCCAAGCGGCTACATACTCAGGGCATCGGGGTGACGGTGATCGACCCGCGTTGGGTGTTGCCGGTCTCCAACAGTGTTCGCGAGCTGGCGGTGCGGCACAAGCTGCTGGTCACGCTCGAGGACAACGGGGTCAACGGCGGCGTCGGCTCGGCGGTGTCGGCCGCGTTGCGGCGCGCGGAGGTCGACGTGCCATGCCGCGACGTCGGGCTGCCGCAGGAGTTCTTCGATCACGCCTCACGGGGTGAGGTGCTGGCCGATCTGGGGCTGACCGACCAGGACGTGGCCCGGCGCATCACCGGTTGGGTCGCCGCGCTGGGGAACTCAGAAACGGGCGGGTACGGCCGGACGCTCGGGCCGGCGTCTGAGATCAGCGAGCATCTCGACTAGCTGTCGTCGCTCGAGGGTTCGGCATGGGCCCGGGCCACCGCCGCGGCGAGCACCGGCACCACCAGTCGACGCTGCCACGCCCGCGCGTGGCCGGCCCGCAGGAACTCGTCGATCGCGTCGGCGGCGCCATCCCGGGGGCCGGCCCATTCCCAGCACAGCCGTCGCACCAACTCGGGTGCAACAAGGTTTTCCGTCGGTACCCGCACCCGCTGCGACAGTTCTGCCAGCGCCGCCCGCACCGCCTCCAACCGTGCGGCCGCATCGGGTTTCCGCCTGCTCCACCGCGCCGGCAGCGGCGGCCCATTGGCCGACTCGGTGACCTCCGGCGGATGCTGGTTTTCCCGGGCCGCTTCCAGCGCCGCCAGCCAGATCGCGGCATTGCGACGCTGGTTGCGCCCGCCGAACACCGGCAAAGCGACGAGGTCCTCGACCGATCTCGGGTCGGCTACGGCCGCCTCGATGATGGCCGAGTCCGGCAGGATCCGGCGCGGCGCGATGTCGCGCAACTGGGCAATTCGGTCGCGGGCCAGCCACAGCTCGCGAACCGCGGCCAAACCCCGACGGTCGCGCACCTTGTGGATACCGGAGGTGCGGCGCCAGCGGTCCGGCCGCGCCGCCGCCGGGGCCGTGCGCGATTCGTATGTCCGCAGATGCTCGAATTCCTCTGCGGCCCAACCTGTTTTGCCTTGTTCGGTCAGCACCTGCGAGATCGCTGCGCGCAATTCAATGAGCAGCTCGACGTCGAGGGCGGCATAGTTCAGCCAGGCCGGCGGCAGCGGACGCTTGGACCAGTCGGCCGCACCGTGGCCCTTGGCCAGCCCCATCCCCAGCAGCCGCTCGACCATGGTCGCCAAGTTCACCCGATCGAATCCGGCCAGCCGTCCGGCCAGTTCGGTGTCATAGAGCGCCGAGGGTCGCATGCCGACCTCGGCCAGACACGGCAGATCCTGATCGGCGGAGTGCAGAATCCACTCGTCGTCCCTGAGCACCTCGGCGACCGGTGCCAGCACGGCCGGCGGGTCGCCGCCGTGGCTGACCGGGTCGATCAGTACGGTGCCGGCGCCGGCCCGCCGGATCTGGATCAGATAGGCCCGGTTGGAGTAGCGAAAACCGGATGCCCGCTCGGCGTCCACCGCAAAAGGCCCGTGGCCGCGGTCCAAGAGCTCGGCGGCCGCCTCGATCTGGCCGACGGTCACCGAGAGGTCCGGCATCCCGTGCGCCGGCCGCAGCAGCGGCGTGGGCCCGGATGCCGTGCTGCCCGACGGTTCGGTCTCCGCGGGAGACGGGTCGGGGCACATGTCAGGCGCGTGACCGCGAGCTCAGGTCGATGACCCCGGCTGGGGGTAGGCCCGCGGCATGCTCGAGAACATCGCAGAACGCCTCGACGTGGCTGCCCACCTCGGGCGTGGTCGCCGTCCACGACGCCCGCAACTCGAGCTGGTGGGCGCGCGGCGGTCCGGAAATGTCGCCGTAGCGCACCGAGGTGGTGGCGGTGACGGTGCCGCCCAGAGCGGTCATGTGCTCGGTGCGCGACTCGAGAGCCTCCACCAGCCAGCTCCACGCCACCTCGGGCAGCAACGGATCGATGGCTTCCTGTGAGTCCAGGTCTGCCTGGATGTAGGCGACCAGGCGAATGGTGCCGTCCCAGGCGTCGGAGCCCTCCGGGTCGTAGAGCAGGATGAGCCGGCCGAACGCGTCGCCCTCGGACCGCTCGGGGACGATGTCGAGATCGGGATGTTTGACCTCTGCGCCCAGTGCGTAGCTGTAGGGCGCCAGCCGCTGCGGCGGACGGATGGGGCCGAGCTCGATCTCCGGGCGTACTGTGACAGCGTTCATAGCCGCGACCGCCTCGCGGAAGGGGGCCGGTTCGGCTGCGGTCACGAGCTTGGCTCCTGCTCGTCGCTGCGCTCCGCAATATCGTCGGCGCGGGTCACAAAATCCGACGGTAGACCTAACGTCCGACACGCGCAGACAGGCGCGCCGAATCATGCTCAGCCCCCGGAACCGGCGCCAAATCGCGCCGGGCGCTTCTCGCGGTGCGCGGCCAGTCCTTCGCGCACGTCAGGGCCACTGAAGCTGAGGAATTCCAGGCCCAGCGACGTTTCGAAGGCGGGCCCGAACATGCGGTACCAGTGATTGAGACTGTGTTTTGTCCAGCGAATCGCGTGCTGGGCGCCCTGCGCCAGATTCTCGGCAAGGCGGCTCGCGGTGGCAAGCACGTCGTCGTCGTCGACGCACGTCGAGACCAGGCCGATGCGCTCGGCTTCCGCACCGGAAAGCGGCTCACAGGTCAGCAGGTAGTACTTGGCCTTGGCCATACCCACCAGCAGCGGCCAGCAGATCGCGGCGTGGTCGCCGGCGGCCACCCCGAGCTTGGTGTGACCGTCGATGATCTTCGCCGTCCGGCCCGCCACCGAGATGTCGGCCAGCAGCGCCACTACCAGACCCGCGCCGACGGCCGGACCGCGGATCGCCGAGACCACCGGTTTGTCGAGGTTGACCAGGTTGAGCACTAGATCGCGGGCCTCGCGCATGATGCGGACCCGGTCTTCATAGGCGCCCATGGTCTGGTCGATCAGGTCGAAGCTGCCGCCGGAGGAAAATGCTTTGCCCTCGCCGCGGACCAGCACCACCCGCACGGCCGGGTCGCGGTCGATCACCGGCCAGATGTCGGCCAGGTCGCGATGCATCTGCGGCCCGACCGAATTCAGTCCGGGGGAGTCCAGAACCAGGTTCAGGACGCCGTTATCGGCGGGTTCTATTTGCAGACTTGGGGACTCGCCGTAGTCGACAGGCGGGTGGCGCACTGACATACCTGGATGTTACGCACGGGCCGATCGGCTGCCGACCAGGGTGTCTGCCTGCACGTCACCGCGCACGATCCGCTCGGCCAGCCGCGAGGCCAGCGCCATGATGGTCAGCGCCGGGTTGGCGCCGCCCTGGGTGGGGCACACCGAACCGTCGGCGATGAATAGGTTGGGCACCGCCCAGCTTCGCTGGTCGGAGTTGACGACGCTGCTCTCGGGGTCGCTGCCCATCCGGGCACCACCGATGAGGTGAGCGAAACGCTGGATGGTCAGCACGTCCTGTGCGCCGGCGGCGTGCAGGATATTGGTGATCACCTGGGTGGAGTACTCCATGTTGGCCTTGTCGTTGTCCGACAGGTTGTAGTCGAATCGGGCCACGGGCAGCCCGTATTGATCGGTCTCGTCGGCGAGGGTGACGCGGTTGTCTTCGTGTGGCAGCAGCTCGTTGAGTACACCGATCGTGGACCAGTGGTTGTAGTCACGCATGTATTCGCGCAGTGCGGCGCCCCAATGCCCGTCGGCGAGCACATGCTCGGCCCAGCCGATCGGCAGCGGCGAGACGGTCTGGATGGAAAACCCCCGGGCGAAACCGCGGTCGGGATCGGTTTCGTAGAACTGCTCCGAGGACACCTCCGGCGGCGGCGCCTTGTACATCCGCAGTTCCTCCGGCCAGCGGCCCGCGGTCTGCGAGGCGCCCTGCACCATCACGTAGCGGCCCACCTGGTCGTGGTTGTTGCACAAGCCGTTGGGGAACCGCGCACTGGTGGAATTGAGCAACAACCGCGGAGTTTCGATCGAATAGCAGGCCACCGCGACCACCTTGGCCCTCTGAAACCGCTCACGGCCCCTGACCTCGTCGAAATACGTTACCCCGCTTGCATTTCCGTTTGCGTCGAGCTCGATCCGGCTGGCCATGCAGTTCGCCCGGATCTCGAGGCCGTGGGCCAGCGCGTCGGGTAGGTGAGTGACATACGGGCTGGCCTTGGCATTGACCTTGCACCCCTGCAGGCAGTAACCGCGGTAGATGCAGTGCGGCCGGTTGCCGAAGGTGCCGTTGACGATGCCGACCGGGCCGACCCGCATCTCGATGCCGAGGCGCATCGCGCCTTCCCACAGCTTCATCGCGGCGCCCGAAACCGGATGCGGCGCATGCGGATAGCGATGCGGATCACCCCACGGCCAGTCCTGACCGGCCACCGGCAGCTCGAGTTCCAGGCGTTCGTAGTGCGGCCGCAGGTCGGCGTAGCTGATCGGCCAGTCGGCGCCGACCCGGTCGCGGGTGAAGGTCTCGAAGTCGCTGGGATGGAAGCGCGGCGTGTAGCCGGCGTAGTGCACCATCGACCCGCCGACGCCGCGCCCGGAGTTGTTCTTGCCCAGCTCGACCGGATCCGATCCGCCGATGATCCGTTTCTGTGTCCAGTACAACTCGTGGGAGCCGGTTTCGTCGGACACCCAGTCCTCGTCCGGGTGCCAGAACGGGCCGGCCTCCAAAATGACGATGCGCCAGCCGGCCCGCGCCAGCCGCTGGGCCAGCACCGAACCGCCCGCGCCGGCCCCGACGACCACCAGATCGACCTCCTCGTCGTCGGAGTAGCGGCGCATGGTGGACTCGCCGGGCAGATCACGGGAGTGCACGTCGAGCAGGAACCGCGAATCGTTGTCGCGCGGCCCGAGCGAGCCCTTGAGCAGCCCGCGCCAGAAATCACCCATTGATGTGTTCCTGTTCGACGGTCCTGACGGGGTCTTCGGAGGTGGCTCCCGGGGCTTCGAAGGGCTCACGGCTGCCCACTCCGCCCAGTCGCATGAAGCCGCGGGGATAGGCCGGGCCGCCGAAGCCGATCTCGTTCCAGGCCCACGGATGGCTGTAGAAGCCGCTCAACGTCATCCGCATCACCACCGACCAGGCCCGGGAGACGTTCAACTTCTCCCAACTGCCGCCGGATAGCTCGCCGTCGGCGAACCGCTGCACCACCGATTCGCGGGTCGCGAGGTCGGCCGCCGCGAACGACTCCGCGCCCGCGGCGCGGGCTGCCTCGTCGAGACCCGAGAGCACCAGCCGCCAGGTGTCGCGGTCGTCGGGCATGTCGGCGTATTGATAGCCGTCCAGCCGGCCATCGGCGAGCTTGGCGTCGACGAATTCGGCCACCGGTATCCGCGGCTCGGCGTCCTGAGCCAACACGGTGTCGCAGAACGCGCGCAGCGTCGACTCCTGCGACTCGTCGAAGAACCGTAACGGCCCCGGTTTCTCCAGGCGGGCCAGCACCACTTTTCGGGTGGCCTCGTCCCAGGTGTCGGCGGTCGACAGCACGTCGTAGTCGGGATAGCGGCCGATCATCTGCGGGGTGGTGCCGCGGCGCTGGCGCGGCAGCCAGGACGGATGCAGCGGCTTGCCGTCCGGTCGCAGTTTGGGCAGGTGGTGCCCGTCCGAGATGTCAGGCACGGCGCTACTTCTCCCGCCGCAGGACCGCCGCCAGCAGACCCATCGCCCCGACGATGCTCATCAGGCCGGGCGCGGCGATGGGCGGACCCATCGGCACGTTGTAGTTGTACAGCCGCCAACCGCCGGGGCGGCGCGCCACACCGCGAGCGTGGAAGTATTCGCCCAACAGGCCGTTCGCCGCATATACCGCCGCGGTCACCGGCAGCCACCGCTTGGCCCAGCGCTTGGAGAACACTCCGCCCACCCCGGCAACCACCACCGGCGGGGTGACGACGATCGGGCTCCACATCCATTTGTTGCCGAAGCTGGCGCGATAGTGCTCGAAGTACACCTCCGCGGTGGTCACCAGAGCCGCAAACGCCGTCAAGCCCGACAGCGACCGCTCGAAGCGACCGTGGGCGATATTGCGCAACACCCGGTCGACGAAATACTCCGCCTCCTCGACCACATGCCCGCGAGGTGCCGAATCTCGAGTCAGCAACATGAACCCGTCTCCTTGCCTGCCATCTATGGGTCTTCGAGGGGCGGATTTCCGCGCAATGCGGCGACCGCCGTATTGGGCAGTACCCAAACAACCCGGAGGGCACACCTGCCTACGGGCCCGTCATGGCAGCATTGGGGCCAGTGAATACTCCTGCGCGTACCCGACGCGAGCTTCCGCATTCGCCCTATCTGGCGGCGGTGGCCGGCCGCAAACCCAGCCGAGTGCCGGTGTGGTTCATGCGGCAGGCCGGCCGGTCGCTGCCCGAGTACCGGGCGCTGCGCCAACGCCACAGCATGCTGGACGCCTGTCTGGAGCCGGACGTGGCCTGCGAGATCACTCTGCAGCCGGTACGGCGCTACGGTGTGGACGCGGCGATCCTGTTCTCCGACATCGTGGTGCCGTTGCGTGCGGCCGGCGTGGAGCTGGACATCGTCGCCGACGTCGGTCCGGTGATCGCCCACCCGGTGCGCACCGCCGCCGATATCGACGGCATCAAACCCCTTGACCCACAAGCGATTCAGCCGGTGATGGAAACCGTTCGGCTGTTGGTGGCGGCGCTGGGCGACGTCGCGCTGATCGGCTTCGCCGGTGCGCCGTTCACACTGGCGTCCTACCTGATCGAGGGTGGACCCAGCCGCCATTACGTCCGCACCAAGGCGATGATGCTGGCCGAGCCGGCCAGCTGGCATGCGCTGATGAGCAAGCTGACCGACCTCACCATCGCGTTTCTGCATGGACAGATCGACTCCGGCGTGGACGCCATTCAGGTGTTCGACTCCTGGGCGGGAATGTTGTCGCTGGTCGACTACCGCCAATACGTGTTGCCGCACAGCGCACGGGTGTTCGCCACGTTGGCCGAACACGGCGTGCCGATGACGCATTTCGGGGTCGGCACGGCCGAGCTGCTGGGCGCCATGTCGGAGGCCCTCAAACCCGCAACGGCGACCGTCGTCGGCGTCGACTGGCGCACCGCGCTGGCCGACGCGGCCGCCAGGGTGCAGCCGGGTACCGCGCTGCAGGGCAACCTCGATCCGGTGCTGCTGCTGGCGGGCTGGCCGGTGGTGGAACGCGCCGCCCGCGCCGTCGTCGACGACGGACGCCGTGCCGTCGACGCGGGCGCCGCCGGGCACGTCTTCAACCTTGGCCACGGAGTGCTGCCGCAGACCGATCCGGGGGTACTGACCGAACTGGTCTCGCTGGTCCACTCGCTATGAGTCGGCGCACATATTGTGTTGTGGGCGGCGGTATTTCGGGTTTGACGGCGGCCTATCGGTTGCGGGCGGCCGGCGGTGACGACGCGACGATCACGGTGTTCGATCCCGCTGACCGGCTCGGCGGGATACTGCGCACCGAGCTGGTCGGCGGACAACCCATGGATCTGGGCGCCGAAGCGTTCGTGCTGCGCCGGCCCGAGGTGCCGGCGCTGCTGGCCGAGCTCGGCCTGGCCGGCCGGCAACGGGCCACCACCGGTGCTCGGCCGCTGATCTACAGCGGGCAGCAGCTGCATGCCCTGCCGTCGGGCACGGTGGTGGGAATTCCGTCGTCGGCGTCGTCGCTGGCGGGCCTCGTCGACGAGGCCACGATCGCACGCATCGAGAGCGAGCCCGGTCGGCCGTTTTGCTGGCGTCCGGGTAGCGATCCCGCGGTGGCCGAGTTGGTGGCCGACCGGTTCGGCGAGCAGACGGTGGCACGGTCGGTGGATCCGCTGCTGTGCGGGGTGTATGCGGGCTCGGCGGCGACGATCGGGTTGCGCGCCGCGGCCCCCGGCGTGGCGGCGGCGCTCGATCGCGGCGCCGCCAGCGTGACCGACGCGGTTCGGCAGGCGTTGCCGCCTGCCGGTGTTGGACCGGTATTCGGTGCCCTGGACGGTGGCTACCGGGTGCTGGTCGACGAGCTGGTCGCCGGTAGCCGACTGAATTGGGTGCGCGCCGCGGTGGTTGAGATCGGCCGAAGCGGTGAGGGCTGGGAATTGCACGACGACACCGGAGGTCGTTGGGACGCCGATGCGGTGATCCTGGCCATCCCGGCGCCGCGCCTGGTGCCATTGGTCGACGACATCGCGCCGCGTAGCGCCGCGGCCGCCCGCCGGATCAGGAGTGCCTCGTCGGCCGTGGTGGCGCTGGCGGTGCCGCTCGACACCCCGTTTCCGCAGTGTTCCGGTGTGCTGGTGGCCAGCGGCGAGCGGTTACGCGCCAAGGCGATCACGCTGTCGTCACGCAAGTGGGGCCCCCGTGGGGACACGCAACTACTGCGGCTGTCGTTCGGCCGCTTCGGCGACGACCTGGCCGAGCGCGAGTCCGACGAGGAGCTACTGGCCTGGGCAGTCGACGACCTGGCCACGGTGTTCGGCGTGACCGTGGACCCGATCGAATATCGCGTGCAGCGCTGGATCCAGGCGATGCCGCAATACGGGCCGGGTCACGCGGATCTGGTCGCCGAGGTGCGTGCCGGCCTGTCTCCGGGATTGGCCGTGGCGGGCAGCTACCTCGACGGGATCGGGGTGCCGGCCTGTGTGGCGGCCGCGGGCCGGGCGGTCACCGGCATCGTCGACGCCTTGTGAGGCCCGGGGCAGGCCCGGTCGCACAAGTGGCACGATAGGTGCCATGGCACGCCCCGACGCGAAACTAGACGCGAAACTAGACTTTGCCGCCTTGAACGCGACCATCCGCTACCTGATGTTCTCGGTGTTCGCGGTGCGTCCCGGCGAACTCGGTGAGCAACGCGACGCCGTGATTGATGACGCCGCAATGTTCTTCAAGCAGCAGGAGGAACGCGGCGTGGTGGTGCGCGGCCTCTACGACGTCGCCGGTCTGCGCGCCGACGCCGATTTCATGATCTGGACCCATGCCGAGCGGGTGGAAGCACTGCAGGCCACCTATGCCGACTTCCGGCGCACCACCGCCCTGGGAAGGGTCTGCACGCCGGTGTGGAGCAGTGTGGCGCTGCACCGGCCGGCGGAGTTCAACAAGAGTCACATTCCGGCGTTTCTGGCCGGCGAGGAGCCGGGTGCCTACATCTGCGTATATCCCTTTGTGCGGTCCTACGAGTGGTATCTGCTGCCCGACGAGGAGCGTCGCCGGATGCTCGCCGAGCATGGCATGGCCGCCCGCGAGTACAAGGACGTGCGGGCCAACACGGTGCCGGCGTTCGCGCTGGGCGACTACGAATGGATCCTGGCGTTCGAGGCCCCCGAATTGCACCGCATCGTCGACCTGATGCGGGAGCTGCGGGCCACCGACGCCCGGCGGCACACCCGCGCCGAGACGCCGTTTTTCAGCGGGCCGCGGGTGCCGGTGGAGCAGCTCGTGGGATCGCTGCCATGACCGCTCCTGACCCGGCCGATCCCACCCGCTTCGAGGAGATGTATCGCGACGACCGCGTCGCGCACGGCCTTCCGGCGGCCACGCCGTGGGATATCGGCGGCCCGCAGCCGGTGGTCCAGCAGCTCGTCGCCCTCGGCGCGATCAAGGGGGAGGTGCTCGACCCGGGCACCGGGCCGGGCCACCATGCCATCTACTACGCCGCCAAGGGCCTCTCGGCCACCGGCATCGACGGTTCGGCGGCCGCCATCGAGCGTGCCCGGGACAACGCGCGCAACGCCGGCGTGTCGGTGGACTTCCGGGTGGCCGACGCCACCAAGTTGGAAGGGCTGGACGGCCGGTTCGACACCGTCGTCGACTGCGCCTTCTACCACACCTTCAGCACCGCGCCGGAGCTACAGAAGTCCTATGTGCAGGCGCTGCACCGGGCGACCAAACCGGGCGCTCGCCTGTACATGTTCGAGTTCGGCGAGCACGACATCAACGGGTTCACCATGGCGCGGTCGTTGTCGGAGAGCGACTTTCGCGACGTGTTGCCGGTCGGCGGCTGGGTGATCACCTACCTGGGGCCGACGAGCTACCAGATCAATCTGAGCGTCGAATCGATCGAGATGATGGCCGCGCGAAATCCCGACATGGCCGACGAGGTGCGGCCCATGCTGGAACGGTTCCGGGCGATGGAACCATGGCTGGTTGGCGGCCGGGTACACGCTCCGTTCTGGGAAGTGCACGCCACTCGGCTGGACTGACGGATGCCGCTGGGCGGATCCGCCGAAACTGTAATTCTGCAGTGAAAGTGCGAGTAAGGGTCTGCAAAATTACCGCCTCGGCGAAAGCTAGCCCGTCGGGACCAGCCGCAGCGAGATGGAGTTGATGCAGTAACGCTGATCCGTTGGCGTCGGATAACCCTCACCGGCGAACACATGACCCAAGTGGCTGTGACAGTTCGCGCAGATCACCTCGGTGCGCGTCATCCCCAGCGAGTGGTCGGGACGCAGGATGACCGCTTCGGAGCTCGCCGGGTCGAAGAACGACGGCCAGCCGCAATGCGACTCGAATTTCTCTGTGCTGCGGAACAATTCGGCACCGCAGGCCCGGCACTGGTAGATGCCCTCGGTTTTGGTGTCGGTGTACTCGCCGGTGAAGGGTCGCTCGGTGCCGGCCCTGCGCAGGACGTCGAATTCCTGCTGGGTGAGCCTTTGGCGCCACTGGTCGTCGGTCAGTTCCAGCTTCGGACGCGTCATACGTCCACGCTAGCGCCAATGGCGGTGACCCGTTGCGTCCCCCGCGCTTGCGATCACCGCGCGCGCTCCCGCTCGGCCGTCAGCCAGGTCGGGTCGATACCACCGCCCAGCCGGTTTTCGGCCTTGGCATCCAAGTAACGGAAGTAGAGCACGGTGAACGTGACGATCAACAGCAGCGACCAACCGTAGGTGATCTTCAGGTACTCCAGGGCGCGGCCCCACCGCATCCAGTTGAACAACAGCCAGCGGTCCAGCGTCATGAACCCGTAGATCGCCAGCCATGCCGGCCAGTTGCGGATCACCGAGTTGGGCAGCACCACTGTCATCAAGAACGGGAACAGCATCATCGAGTAGTAGCCCTGGGCCAGCGACATCACCAGCCACGACCACAGCAGCAGCACGCCCGACGAGGTGGTGAACCACAACAGCGGGTCGCGGGTGCGGTAGTAGCGGTATAGCAGCCACAGCGCACCCACGGCGAGTGCGGTGAATAGCAACCGCAGGAACACGATCAACCACGTCGGCAGACCGAAGTACACGCCGTTGCCCTGGATCGAGCTGTTGAAGTAGTCGCGGGTCCCCAGGATGTAGGGCAGTGTGCGAGTGAAGAAGTCCATCGGGTGGCTCACCAGCGGCAGCGCGGCCAGATTGACGACGACGGGAACCACGATGGCGGCCACCACTGCCCGCCACTGGCGGTTCAGCACGGGCAGCAACAGCAACGGACCCAGCAGCGGTTTGAGGACCAGCGTCAGCCCGATGGCCAACCCGGCCCACCACTGACGGCTGACTCTGCCGTCGAGCAGCCACCGCAGAAACAGCACCTCGAGCAGCAGGATGCAGCCGTTGATGTTGGTGAACACCAGGGTGTTGGTCACCGTCTCGGTGGCGAACATGGCCAACAACAAGGCGGGCGCGGCCACCGAGGACAGCGTGAAATTGAACATCCGCAGCAACAGGTACGCCGCGACCAGGATGGCCACGGTGTTGATGGAGATGAACAGGTAGCGCGACGGCGCGAAGGGCAGATACCCGAACGGCGCCATCAACAGCGTGCCGCCGGGCGGGTAGAGGTAATGCGGGTCGACGTAGTCGAAGTGCTCGTTGTAGATGTCCCAGCCATGCCGGAAGTTCAGCACCGCGCGGTAGACCGGCTTGAAGTCGTCGGTGATATTGCCGTTGGTGGTCAACACGATGCTGCGGTGCAGCACCGACAGAATGGCTGCCGGCCAGAGCGCCGCCCGCACGATCGACGCCGTACTCGGTGCGCCGGTGCGGGGACGGAATGCGGCCAACATCGATTCGCGGAGGCGGGTTCGAGTGGAGTCAGCTGCCGTCACCAGCGCACCGTACACCGGGGCTGCCGGCCGGCAGGTGTCAGGCGGGACAGTAGGTGTCGGTGCCGGGCAGCTTGCCGTCGTCGAGATAGCCGACCAGCGGCGGCACCGCACAGGAGGAATAGATGCTGGCACCGTGGCCGATGCCCTGCCACATCACCCGCTTGCTCGCGGCGTTGGCGTTGATGACGGTGGCCGCCGTCTGCGCAACCCCGTCGACGCCGACGATCGGGTCGTCCTGCACGCCCATCAGCAAGACGTCGACCTTCAGCTCCTTGGGCAATTGCGGCGGCGAACCAGTTGGCCAATGCACGCATTTGACCAGATTGAGCGCGGCGACCGTGCCGAACTGGGGATAGAGCTTTGCCCAGGCCACCACCAGCTCGCGTACCCGGTCCGGGGTCGGGCGGTTGACCGCGTCGCTGCACGAATTGACGAATTGGCCGTCGGTGTCCTGAAGGCCGTCGGCGCGATTGATCAGGTTGGACAGCTGATTCATGTCACCGGCGCGCGCAGCCGCCAATGCGTTGGCCAGCGTGGTGGTGGTGCTGATGCGGTCGCCGGTCGGAAAGCCCAGCGTGGTGGTGATCGCGTTGACGATCGACGCGACCGAGGTCCCGGGACCCCGCAACGAGCGAGCCGTATTCAGCAACGCGGTGACGGCGCCTTTCGGATCCGGGCCCAGTGCGCAGTTGATCGCGACGCATTGCGCGGCGAACGCGTCCAGTGCCGCCTGCTGGCCTTTGACCTGTTGCTCGGCCTTGGCCTCGGCGCTGACACCCAGAGCGACCGGGGAGTCGAGGATCAGCCTGGCCACCTTATCCGGGCGGGAACCGGCATAGGTGAGCGCCACCTGGGCACCGTTGCCGATGCCGACCAGCGCCAGTGCGGGCACATCCCACAGATTGCGCAGTCGCTCGAGGTCGGAGGCGGCGTGTCCGTTGTCGTAGGCGGAATCGGCGGGTGCGATGACGTCGGTGCAGCTGGTGGTGGCCTCATTCGAGATCGCCGAGAGGTTGGCCACCGGGTCGTCGCCGGTCTGGAACTGCGATTGATCGCGCATCTCGTCGCGCTGGAAGTGGTCGCGGCAGTCAATCGGACTCGACATGCCCATGCCGCGGCGGTCGACGGCGACAATCGGGTGACTGCGCAGTATGTCGGCGCCCGCATGCGACAACCAAACCGGCAATTGCGTCGACGACGGCAGATCCGAACCGGTCGTGAAAACCAGCGGTCCCGCGTCACGCGGGGTTTGGCCCGAGCGAGCGCGGACCACGCCGATGGTGACCGAACCGGACCCACCGTTGACCGGGTCGAGGTCGGAGTCGAAGGTGGCGCATTCCAGCTTGATGCCCGGCGCGGCGGGGATTGCCGCGTTTCCGTAGACCTGAGACGTGCAGTCGCGCCAGGACAGATCGTTTTTGGGAGCGGCGATCGGCGGCGGGCCACTGGGAGGTGGTGTGGTGGTGGCGACGCCCTGGGGTTTGGCGCCGCTATAGGTGGCAAAGCGCGGGTTGGCGCCCAGGACCGGGACGCAGCCGGTCAGCGCCGTGGTCACCGAGCAGGCCATCGAGACCAGGACTGTTGCGGACGTGATGCGCCGACTCATGCCGACCACAGTAACGTCAGGCTTTGACGTAGCGGGTGTACAGATAACCGGCGTCATCGGTGAGCAGGTGGGCGCAGCGCATTCGGGTCTGCAGCTGCCCCGGTCCGGTGGCGATGCGCCGGGCCAGACCGCCCACCACGAACGGTGCAATCGTCAGGCACAGCTCGTCGAGCAAGCCGCGCTCGATGAACGATCCGAGCAGTACCGGCCCGCCCTCGGTGAGGATACGACGCAGACCACGCTCGGCAAGCCTGGCCAGCAGCACTGCCTCGTCGACCTTGGCGGGATCGGTGTCGGAGCAGTCGACCACCTCGGCGAGGCCGGTCAGGCGCCGTCGTGTCTCGTCGGCCACCGTCGTGGTGGTGAGCACCAGAGGTGGCACCTCGGTGCGGGTGAACACGCCGAGATCCCGGGCGAGGTGACCGGACTTGGTGACGATCGCCAGTGGCGGGACCTCACTTTGGCCGCGCAGCTGTCGCTGGCGGCGCGCGACGACGCCGAGCTGAGCGCCGGAGTAGCCCTCGACGCGCACGGTGCCCGCGCCCACCACGACCACGTCCGCCAGTTCACGCAGCAGCCGGAACACTGTCCGGTCACCCGGGCCGCCGAGTCCGCCGCTGGTGCCGGCGACGGTGGCGCCGCCGTCGACGCTGCTGATGAAATCGGCCCGTACCCAGGTGCGGTCGGTGTCCGCCGGGTATCCGTAGAGCTCCGGTAGGTCGGCTTCCTCGAGTGTGCGGTCCGATCCGAGCAGCGTCAGGCGGATGCCGGCGGATCGGCCGGCGGCCGGGCCGGCCCCGAAGTCGGGCATGAGTGTGATTGCAGCACGCCGCTACAGTGCCAGCATGCACGGGTCCACCCCTGCGGGCGCCGGCGGCCGGGTGGGCCGCTTGGTGGATCGGCATCCCTCGGTGTCGCCGGAACGGCTGATCGCCCAGCTGCGGCCGCCGCCCACCTTCGCCGAGGTGAGCTTTGCGACGTATCGGCCCGATCCGGCAGAGCCGACTCAGGCTGCCGCCGTGCTCGCCTGTCAGGACTTCTGCCGGCACGCCGTCGAGCGGCGGGCGGGCCGCAAGAAGCTGTTCGGCAAGCGTGAGGTGTTGCCCGGGGTAGGCCTGTACCTGGATGGCGGGTTCGGGGTGGGCAAGACCCATCTGCTGGCGTCGTCCTATTACCAACTGCCGGGGGAGCGCCCCAAGGCGTTCGCGACTTTCGGGGAGTTGACCCAGCTGGCCGGGGTGTTCGGTTTCGCCGAATGCATCGATCTGCTGGCGCACTACACCGCCGTGTGCATCGACGAATTCGAGCTGGATGACCCGGGTAACACCACGCTGATCTCGCGGATGCTCTCCGCGCTGGTCGAACGCGGTGTGTCGGTGGCCGCCACGTCCAACACGCTGCCCGAGCAACTGGGCGAGGGCCGCTTTGCCGCCCAGGACTTCTTACGCGAGATCCACACGCTGGCAAGCATTTTCACCACGGTACGGATCGAGGGTCCGGACTACCGCCATCGTGACCTGCCGCCGGCGCCGCCGCCGTTGTCGGATGCGGACGTCGCCGCGCGGGCGGCCTCCGTCCGGGGGGCGACCCTCGACGACTTCGACGCCCTGTGTGCGCACCTGGCCACCATGCATCCGTCGCGCTATCTGACGTTGATCGAGGGGGTGTCTGCGGTATTCCTGACCGGCGTGCACGGCATCGACGACCAACACGTCGCGCTGCGGCTGGTTGCGCTCACCGATCGCCTCTACGACGCCGGCATCCCGGTGGTGGCCTCCGGGACGAAGCTGGACACCATCTTCAGCGAGGAGATGCTGGCTGGTGGCTACCGGAAGAAGTATCTGCGGGCCACGTCACGCCTGTTAGCGCTGACCGCCCGGTGACGGGTCGGCTCATGACGTAGTCGTGTTCCTGGTGATCGCCCAGCTGAAACGTCCTGGCCCCGCTGACGATGAAGCCATTCTTGAGGTAAAAACGTTGGGCGCGAACATTTTTCCGGTTCACTCCCAGCCACACCCGGGGAACACCCCACCCGGCGGCCGTCGACAGCACGGCATTCATCAACGACGAGGACACACCCTTGCCGTGAAAGTCGGGTATTACGTACAGCTTTGACAACTCGGCTGAGTCATCACGGTCGGCACCGCGAACGAGCATGGCGTAACCGACAATTCGGCCCTGGTCGCGGGCGGCCAGAATGGCACGTCCCGGATCGGTCAGATACTCGGCGAACCGGGGCGCGGACAGGTTTGCGTCGATGAAGGACGCGATGTGTTGCGGGGCCACCGACGGCGGGCAGGCCAGCGGAAAGGTCTGTGCGGCAACGGCCGCCAACTCGGCCGCGTCTGCGGGATCCGTCGGGGTGATCTGAACGTTCAGGTCACAGGTTCCACTGGGCGAGGTGCTGGCCGGTCTTGCGGTCCAGCAGCACGACAACGGAGACCGGGTCACGGTAGGCATCCCAATAGACTCCGCCGCGGACGATCGCGCCCTGCGGGGCGTTGCCCAGCGCGGCGTCCAGCCAATCGGGTGCGTCGCAGGGTCGTGGCTTGTACGCGTCGGCGAACTGGGTGACTCCGTCGAAGCTGAAGTTGGTCGCCATGATGTAGGAATTGGGCACCCGGACGGCGCGGACCGTCACGTCGGCGCGGTTGACCGCGCTGCCGGGGAAGCTCTTCACCGGGACGCCGCTGCGGGTGTAGCCGAAGCCGGGCGGGGGGTCGACGGGCTCGACGCTGCTGACGGTCACGTCGGCGACGTAGGTGCCGGTGTCCACCCGCAGCGTGTCGCCGATGTGGCCGATGGGTGCGTCGCCGGCCCACGCGCGGGGGGCGATTGACGCGAGCACACCCGCTGCGGCGACGAGGAAGGTGGAAAGGATGATCAGCCAGCGCTGCATCGGTGCCTCCTCGGCTCCCTGTTCGGGGACCTTCGCATGATCGCACATGCCGTAACGGGTAGGGGAGGGGCCGGCTGCCGGGGCGGGCTGACGCTCGCGATGCCCCGAAATCATGCAAAGTTCACCTTCCATTCGCCGCGCGACGTGCATGCTCTCGGTGGCTTTGGGACAATTCCGAGGTCATGAGACTCCTACTGGTGCTGGCCGGCGTCGCCGCCGTCATCGGCTTGGCAGCGCCTGCGCGCGCCGATGCCAAACAAGATCAAGCCTTCCTGGTCGCACTGGGGGCTGCCGGCATCACCTACCAGAACGCCGACGCCACGATCGCCACCGGCAAGAAGGTGTGCGATATGGCTAAGGACGGCAAATCGGCGATCGAGGTCGTCACCTACCTGCAAGGCCTCAGTCCACAGCTGACGCGGTCCAACGCTGCCAGATTCACCGCGATCGCGGCCGGGGTTTACTGCCCCGAGCAACTGCCCGCGAGCAGCAAACCCGACAGCGGCGGCTGAACGGCCGCGACCGGCTGCGGCGTCGTCGCATGCACGTTCGACGGGAGCTGCTTTGGCAGTTGGGGCGCGCTAGGGTGCGGGAATGACTGCCGAGTACTTCGACCTCGGCTCCTATCACCGGCCAATCGAGACCTCTTTCGCGGAAGCACAGCTCTGGTTCGACCGCGGGCTGGTTTGGGCGTATGCGTTCAACCACGAAGAGGCCGTGCGGTGCTTCGAGCGAGCTCTGGCACTCGACCCGGAGCTGGCCATCGCGCGGTGGGGAATCGCTTATGCGGTCGGACCCAACTACAACAAGGCGTGGGAGGCGTTCGACCCGGTCGACCTGAGCGGGTCGCTGGCCCGCGCGTGTGCGGAACTCCAGTTGGCCGAGCGTGGCCGGGCCACTCCGGTGGAGCAAGGCCTGATCGCCGCGCTGCGGACCCGCTTTCCCGCCGGTGACCTGGCTGCGGGCGTCATCGCCTATGCCGACGCGATGACGTCGCTGGCCGCTGGCTACCCCGACGACGTCGACGTGCAAGCGCTGGCCGCCGACGCGCTGGTGAACGTCACCGCGTGGGCCCTGTGGGACACCGCGACCGGCAAGCCGGCGGCAGGCTCGCGGGTGCTGGAGGCCAAGCGGATCCTTGATGCGGCGCTGGCCACGCCGGCCGGTCGCGAACACCCGGGGATCCTGCATCTGTACCTGCACACCATGGAGATGTCGGCCACTCCGGAGGACGCCCTGCCTGCGGCGGACTTGTTGCGCGGCCTGGTGCCTGACGCCGGGCATCTGCAGCACATGCCCAGCCACATCGACGTGCTGTGCGGCGACTATCGCAGCTCGGTGACGGCCAATCTTGCTGCGGTACAAGCAGACCGGCGCTTTGTGAGCCGCGAGGGCCCGCTGAACTTCTACTCGCTGTACCGGGCGCACGATCTGCACTTCATCGTCTATTCGGCGATGTTGGCAGGGCAGCTGCAGATGGCGTTGCAGGCCGCCGACGAACTCGCCGGTCAGCTAACGGCCGAGCTGCTGTCGATCGAATCCCCGCCGATGGCCGACTGGCTCGAGGCCTTCGTACCGCTACGAACCCACGTGCTGGTCCGGTTCGGCCGATGGGACGAGCTGATCGCGCAGCCGCTGCCGGACGACCAGGACCTGTACTGCACCACCACCGCGACGATCCACTACGGACGCGGCGTTGCGCTGGCAGCCACCGGCCGACTGGCGCAAGCCCACGCCGAGCGCGGCGCGTTCACCAGGGCCTATGCGCGGATACCGGGCTCGCGTTACCTGTTCAACAACACCAGTCGAGACATTCTGGCCGTGGCCGCGGCCATGCTCGACGGTGAAATCGCCTACCGCGAAGTGCGCTTCGACGAGGCGTTCCGCCACCTGCGACGCGCCGTCGAGTTGGACGACACGCTGCCCTACGACGAGCCGTGGGGCTGGATGCAGCCCACTCGGCACGCGTATGGTGCGCTGCTGCTCGAGCAGGGGCACGTCGAAGAAGCGGCCGCCGTCTACGCCGCCGACCTCGGTCTGGACCCCACGTTGGCCAGGCCATGCCAGCACCCCGGGAACGTCTGGAGTCTGCACGGGTACCACGAATGCCTGCAGCGGCTTGGCCGTAGGGCCGAAGCCGTGATCATCGGCCAGCAGCTTCGGCTGGCCGTTGCGCGTGCCGACGTGCCGATTCGTGCTTCATGTGCATGCCGACTCGACGTGCCGGGGCCATAAACGCACCCTTACCTGCATAAACCTTGGTGCGCGATACTGGGATTGAACCAGTGACCTCTTCCGTGTCAGGGAAGCGCTCTCCCGCTGAGCTAATCGCGCCGGGGATTGCAATCTGGAGGTGGAGACGGGAATCGAACCCGTGTGCACGGCTTTGCAGGCCGTTGCCTCACCACTCGGCCACTCCACCGCGGGGGATTGATGCCACTTGCACCTTCGAGCGGATGACGGGATTCGAACCCGCGACCCTCACCTTGGCAAGGTGATGCGCTACCAACTGCGCTACATCCGCGCGCAACGGACGAGATCGTCGCCCGGTGCGAAGCACGACGATAGTCCACGTGACCCGGCGCACACAAATCTCCAGGTTCTTTGGGGCGCTTTGGCTATCACCGGCTGAGGTAGCACGTTCGGTGCAGCCGGGGATCGTGCTAGTCTTCGACCTCGTTGCCGCTCGGCGCCGGTCCCGTGGCTCAGTGGAAGAGCGTCCGCTTCACACGCGGAAGGTCGCTGGTTCGATCCCAGCCGGGACCACCCGTAATTTGCCCGCTCACCCGCCTTCATCGTGGGCGCGATCGTTCCCCTGGATCGGCACGGTGGCCATGACGCACTCCCTCTGTCGCATCAAAGGGCGCCTGCCCGACCGTCGTATGCTACCCACCGAACGGACGCGACGTTCGCTGCGATTCGGCAGATGGGATTTGCTGGATGACGGTCGAGTTCACGTTGCTCGGCGACGTCGAAGCCCGAGTTGACGGGCGACGGCTAGAAATCGGTCATGCCCGTCAACGCTGTGTACTGGTCGCGTTCTTGATCGACGTGAATCGGCCCATTCCGGTCGGTCAACTGGTCGATCGCGTGTGGTCGGACCGTCCACCCTACCGTGCCCGCAATTCGCTAGCCGGGTATGTGTCGCGGCTGCGGAATCTGCTCGCCCAAAGCGAAGGCGCTTCCATTTCGCGCGAGCCGGGCGGGTATGTCCTTGCCGCCGATCCGCTGACGGTGGACCTGCACCGCTTCCGCCGCGTGGCCGCACAGGCCCGAGCGACCGATGACCCCCAGCAGGCCGCGCTCCTGTTCGACAAGGCGTTGGCGATTTGGTCCGGTGAGCCGTTCGCGACCCTGGACACCCCGTGGGTGAACGACATCCGCACTGCCTTGCGGGCCGAAAAGCTTTCGGTGGAACTGGACCGCAACGACACGGCCCTGCGGATCGGTAAACACACAGATCTGCTGGTTGAGATTTCGGCTGCCCAGGCTGCGCATCCGTTGGACGAGCGGTTGGCCGGCCAGTTGATGCTGGCCCAGTACCGTTGTGGACGCCAGGCCGACGCGCTGGAAACCTATCGTCGGGTTCGCGAGCAACTCGTCGACGAACTCGGAATCGATCCGGGGCCCAGCCTGCGCGAGGTGCATCAGCAGATACTGACCGGCGAGGCCGCTATCCCGGTGCCGCAGCCGGTCTCACACGAGGTCGCCGCGCCCGCGCCGCTGGGCATGCACCGGCCACGGTCGGGGCTGCTGCGCCGGGTGACGAGTTTCGTTGGCCGGCAGCGTGAATTGGCGCAAACGATTGACGCCCTGAGCGATGGCCCGCTGGTCACCTTGGTCGGGGTCGGTGGTGTCGGCAAGACCCGGCTGGGTCTGGAGGCCGCACAACGTGTGCAACAGCGGTTCGGCGACGGCATATGGATCTGCGAACTGGGACCGTTGGAGCACGCTGGCGCCGTCGGGCACGCCGTGGCGGCGAGTGTCTGGTTGCGGCAACAGCAAGGCATGGACATCGAGGAATCGGTGATCGAGTACCTCAGGTCACGTGAAGTCCTACTGGTATTCGACAACTGCGAGCACGTGCTCGAAGCCGCCGGGAAATTCATCGACCAGATTTTGCGGCATTGCCCGCGAGTATCGGTGCTGGCCACCAGCAGGCAACCTCTCGGCCTGGAAGGCGAGCGAATTATCGGCGTGCCTCCGTTGGAGGAGGCGGACGCGACCGAGTTATTCGTCGACCGAGCCCTGGCAAGCCGTTCGGACTTCACGCTCGAAGACCAGCCGATGGGCGCCGTCGTCGAAATCTGTCGACGGGTCGACTGCCTGCCGCTGGGGGTGGAGTTGGCAGCGGCGCGGATGCGGGTGATGAGCAGTATGGACGTGGCCCGGCGCCCGGATTTCTTGCGGCTGCTGCGCGGCGGGATCCGGGGCGCGCTGCCGCGACAGCAGAGTCTGTCCGAGACGATCGCGTGGTCGTATCGGCTACTCACCGAATCCGAACAGTCGTTATTTGCCAGTCTTTCGGTGTTCGCCGGCAGCTTCGACTTGGACGCCGCCCACGGAATCTGCGGGCTCGACGGCGCAGGTGAGGCCGACACACTGGAGTTGCTGACGGGTTTGGTGGACAAATCCATGGTGGTGGTGCGCAGCATCGAGGAACGAGCCCGCTACGCCGTCTTGGAAACGATGCGGGCATATGGCCGAGATCGGTTGCGGGAAAACGGCATTGAGCGCCAATGCTCGATCCGGCATGCGCGCTACTACACCGGGCTGGCCGAGCGGGCCGGAGCTGGCATGCTCACCGCCGAGGAGCGGAACTGGGTGGAGCGGGCGCTGCCCGACTACGACAACCTGCGCGCAGCGTTCGGACACGCGATGGACGAGCACGACATCGGCCTTGCGATGCGGATCGTCGCTGCGGTACCGGAGTTGATCGGTTGGCGGGTGGGCTACGAGGTAGCCGAATGGGCCGAGCGCGTCATCGCCGTCGCCGATCCTGACCATCCGTTGTTCCCGGCGGTCGTCGGGACGGCAGCCCGGGTTGCGTGGGCCCGGGCTGATTTCCCGCGGGCCAAGTCGTTGGCATCGCTGGCGCACGGACGGACTCCGGCGAGGGGCAGCGCCCGCGTGGTCAACCCCGTCGATGTTCTTACCGATGTCGCCCTTTTCGAAGGGCATCCAGAGGCGGCGCTGGCCTACTGGACGGCTGAGGCCGAGCGTGCCCGCCGTGACGCGGATCCGATTCGCCTGGGGTGGACGCTGTTCACGTTGGCGATCTGCCAGGGCGTACTCGGCAATGACGAGGCTGCGATACCTGCGGCGCAGGAGGCCGTCGGGGCGGCCGACGACACCGGCAACCCGACCGCACAGTCAATGGCCTATTTCGTGCTCGGCTACCTGCTGAGGAGGTCCGAACCGGAGCGCGCCTTGGCTCTGTTCGACGACTCGGCGCGGCTGGCCGCCGACGTGCAGAATTTCTGGGTATACGGCAGCGCCTTGATGGAGGCCGCTGCCATCCGTGCCGTCTACGGCGATCCACGGGTGGCCGCGCAGATGTTCATCGGCGTGCTCGAGCACTGGGAACGCTTCGCCGACCTGACCCAGCAGTGGCTTACGCTGCGCTACATCACCCGGCTGTTGGTCCGGCTCGGCTGCCACGAGGACGCCGCCGTCCTGTATTGGGCCTTCGTCAATGCCGGCAAGCCTATGCCGCTGGCCGCGGCCCAGATGGCGGTGCTCGTCGATTCGCTGGGCGCTGCTCGCCTTGACGCGCTCAGCGCACCTGCCGGCATTTCCGATGCGGTGACGCGGGCACGGTCGAGCCTGCAGCGGTGTTACGGACCCGCTGCAGTAGCCCCCGGAACCCGTCGGGTGCCGTAATAATGCCCTTTTACCTGCGCATTTCATAGTTTGCAAACGGTTTCCGAACGCCTCACCCGCATTGTGGGCAGCGGCAAGGAATTCGTCTCGGCAGCGGGCAAGGAATTGCGCTTGCTTGGATGCACATCACGTTGGAGGTGATGCGGCTGTGTCCAGTCCACGGTTGTACCTCGACATGATCAGTGGTGTGGCTGAGGCGATCATTCCGGTGTCTCAAGCACCGCCCTGGGAGGTGCTCGTGTTGGGGACGGCGACGGGCGCGGTGTGGATGCTGGTGCTGCTGGCCCGGTTCGTCGTGGTGCAGACCGGCCCGGCGGTCTGGCTGGAGCAATTTTCCGCGGCGAGTGTCCAGCTGTTGAGGATCTGGCTGTCCGGGTGGTCTGACCGCTTGTTGGGCGCCGCGTCCGGAAGATCTCGCCGATGAAGACTCGTCGCGTCGAAGCGTTCCGCAAGCCACCGATCGTGCCCTCGGCGCGGGATAGCCGCACCCAGTTTCGGTTTCCCATGGTCGCCGTACTCGGTTATGGGGGCGGCGGTGATCGGGTGACGCGGCGCGCCATCGCCGGCTTGCCGATGCAGCGGGCGTCGGCATTGGCAACCGTGTACGCACCCAGCACGCGTGGCACGACGTGCGCAAGCGCAGATCCGGCACGGCGGGTGGGCACGCAGGTCGCCAACTATCGGGTCGAAGCCGTGGTCTCGTCGGGAGGCATGGGCACGGTATATCTGGCCCGTCATCCAAGCTTGCCTCGGCGAGACGCGCTGAAAATTCTCGACGGTCCGCTCGCCCGGGATCCGCGCTTCCGTGTTCGGTTCATGCGGGAGGCCGACCTGGCGGCCGGGCTGCATCACCCCAATATCGTTGCGGTTTACGATCGCGGGGACACGCCGGACGGCGCGTTGTGGATCGCGATGGAGTATGTGCGCGGCACGGACGCCGATGTCGAAACCGCTGCCGGGCGGATGCCGCCGGCGCGGGCCGAGCGCATCGTCGGCGAGGTGGCCATGGCCCTCGATCATCTGCATCGCCGCAACCTGCTTCATCGCGATGTCAAGCCGGCGAACATCCTGCTATCTCCTGGCCTGCCGGGGGAGCCCGAGCGGGTGGTGCTGGCCGACTTCGGCATCGCCCGCAGCTGCGATGACCACTATGGGCTGACCCGCACCGGCGACGTGATCACGACGGTGGCCTATGCCTCCCCGGAACTCCTGCAGGGCTGGCCTCTCGACGCCCGCACCGACATCTACTCCCTTGGGTGCACGCTGTTTCACCTGCTCACCGGTCATGCCCCATTCAGCGACCGACCCGGATTGGCTGCGGTGATGATGGCTCACATCCAGCACCCCGCGCCCCGGCTCAGCGACTACGTGGCCGGGCTGCCGGTCGCACTCGACGGCGTCGTCGCCACCGCGATGGCCAAAGACCCCGGTGACCGCTACCAGACTGCGGGCGAATTCGCCCGGGCGGTACGCGCTGCTTCGGCGGTCGGCTGCGCCCCGCGTCTGCGGTTTGCGAATCCCCCTGCCGTCCAAAGCGATTCAGCCGCAGCGCGCCAATCCGAGGCGACCCAGGCCGCCGGGCCGGGGTGGCTCCCACATGTCCAACGGGCTTGCCGTCCCGGCAGGTTCGCCGCAAGGGCACGGGCTGGCAAAGCGGCGGTGCTGATAGCGGTGATCGCTGTGTTGCTGTGTTCCCTCGGATTCGTGATGGCAAATCGTCATCACGCCACCGCTCAGCGCCCGTCTCACCCCGCACAGGCGCCGGCCGCGATGCTCGACGCCCGGGACGATAACGAGCACGCTTGTGTTGCTCTTTGTCCGCGGGCAGCATGCCCATCGGGTTGCCCGGCGGATCCGCGGTAACCGGCGAAGCTCTTAGGGACTTCTTCCCCCGCCTTGTGGGCACTAATGCCCTAACCCGACAAGACGACGGGCGCAATTCTGAAACCCCTGACATTTCTGTCGTGAGGAGTCGCTGATGTCTTTCAAACCCGTTGCCCGGCTGGCGTTGGCAACAGTTCTGCTCTGCCCGATCGCCGGCGTCTTAGCCAGCCCAGCGGCGGCCGAGTCGCCGACAACACCCTGCATCAGCGGGGAGACCGCCGGAGACCTGGGCACCCTACCGCTGCAGCAACAGGACGCGCCCACAACGAGTTGTACCAGCGAAAAGCAGGCCTGCATGTCGGCCAGCGTGCAAATAGGCATCTACGGGGAGAGGTATGTGCCGCCGGACGCTGCCGCGATGTGCTGGGAGGCCTACCGGACCTGCATCGCCAACCAATCCGACGACGGAGGATCTGGATAGTCTCGCATCACTCGCTCAGGCCAACGACGCCGACCTCAGACAACGGCGGGTTTGGCGGGGCCGGAGTAGACCTCGAAGAACCGGGCCGTCATCTCGGCCGGGATGGCGAGGTTGGCGGCGTGATCGGTCCGCACACACACCAGGCTCGGGCCGCCGTGCTCGCGAGAACGCCGCAGGGCGCCGTCGAGGTCCTCGATCCGCTCCACGTATTCGCCGTGGCAGCCGAGTCCCTGCGCGACGATGTCCCACCGGATCTCGCCCTGCGCGGTGCCGAATGTTGTTCCGTACAACTGAAGTTCGTTCAGCTCCTCCATCGTCCAGGAGCCCTCGGCGAACACCACGACGGTGACGTCGATGCCCTCACGGGCGGCGGTCTGTAACTCCATGATGTTGAATCCGGCGGCCCCGTCGCCGGTGACGCAGACCACCTCGCGTTCAGGTGCGCCGAGTTTGGCGCCGATCGCCGACGGGATCCCGGTGCCGAGCATCCCGAGCTCGAGGATCGAGTGATAGGACCGCGGCCGTGTCGGGGGCAGTACGTTGTAGGCCCACAGCGACGTGTTGCCACCGTCGACGGTGTACACCGCATCCGAACCGAACGCGGCGCCGATCACACCGGCCGCATGCGCGGGGTGGATGCCCGGGCCCTGCCATTCGAGTATCGGGGTAGCCAGTTGCATCCGGACCTGCTCGTCGAGCCGCCGGTAGCGGGCCAGGTCGGCGCCGTCGCGGGGGCCGAGATCCGTCGCACGCAGCCGCGCGGCAATGCCGTCGAGCGCGACTCGCGCGTCGGCCAGGATGCCCAGGTGCAGTGGCCGGGTGACGCCGAAATGCCTTGGGTCGATGTCGATCTGGATCAGCCGCTTGCCCGCCGGGTCGCCCCAGTAGCTGTCGTAGGGGACGTCGAGGTTTCCCATCCGGGAGCCAGCCACCAGCAACACGTCGGCCTCGCTGCGCGCGAGGTCACCGGCGGGGCCGAACCCGAACACGTAGTTGGGATGATCGGCCGGGACGCACGCGCGCCCGGCCATCGAGGCGATGGCGGGGCAGCCGAGCAGTTCGGCGATATCCAGCAGACCACCCCGGGCGTCGGCGCGGTCGACGCCTTGGCCCGCGATCACCACCGGACGCTGGGCGGCCGCCAGCAGCACCGCGGCCTCGTCGAGCTGGCGGTCCGACGGCTGCGGCGGCCCGACGCGGTAGCTGACGGGCGACCATACCGGCGCCGTCCGCGGATCGCCGGTCTCATACAGAATCGGTGCCGGCAGCTCGACGTGGACGGGACCTGGCCGTCCGTTGTGCATCTCGCGGAACGCCAGCCGTAGCACCTCGGGTATGCGTGCCCATTCGAAGATCGGGCCGCCCCATTTGACCGCGGGCCGGAAAAGGTCGAGTTGGTCTTGGCCCTGGAAGGTCGAAGGCGGTGAGGGATAGACGATGCCGAGCCGGTGCTGGGAGGTGATGGCCAGCACCGGAACACCTTCGTGCAGCGCGGTGACCACCCCCGGCAGCAGGTTCGCCGAGCCGGGGCCGGGATTGCCCAGCACAGCCGCGACTTTGCCCGTCGTCTTGTACAGGCCCTCGGCCATGTGCACCCCGGCCGCTTCGTGACGCACCGGCACTAGCCGGATACCGTACGCCTGCAATTGCGCGAACAGCGGGTCGATCTCCGGGGACGGCAGCCCGAAGAGGAACTCGATCCCCTCGGCCTGAAGCGAACGGGCGAAGAGCTCGCCACCGGTCATTTCGGTCATCTCAACCTCCCAAGCGTGAGTCGCTCACCCAGGGATCGCACCACCAGTGCACCGGTTAAGAGAAGAGGCTGAAGTCCCCTAAGGCCCCGCGAGTGAACGTGGGGAGCCCCGCGCACGCGACGTCAGGGCTGCCTGGGACTACCAGCTCGGCCGCAGAGCGGATTCCACCGTCCGGTATACGGGCAATAAGTCGTTGAACCCGCAGGCCGCCACGATCCGGGCGACGGTCGATTGCGGGCTCACCAGGCGTAGCTCGGCGCCGCGGCGACGACACCGATCGGCCTCTTCGGCCAACACGGCGTAGGCGCAACAGCCCATGAAATCCAGGCCGGTGACGTCGACGACGAACAACCCCGACCGGGGGACGCTGGTGGCCGTCTCGGTAATCAGCTGGCGCCACGTGTGCTCGTTGCAGGCATCGACCTCGCCGCCCGCGTGTATCAACACCGCCGCTCCGTTGCGGTCGGTGGTCGCCCGCAAGGTGCTCCGCGGGTCGCCCAACTCGCTGACAAGCCGCGTGCTGAGCATCAGATGTGGGGTGATCGGTTCTGCTGTAACCACGCTCATGGCGCACTCCTAATCGACTGGCGCCGCAGCGCCGCGATGGATGCCCGTCCTGCGCGTCTGAAGACAGACTTCGTCGTTAGGTCTCATTTGTATAACGAGACAGGACGGTCTGTCTACATCCGGGGTCTGAGAGTATGGTTAGGGTTCGCTATGGCCGTACCGGAGTCCGCCACGCCGGCTGCACCGGCTCGTGACCGCATTCTGGGGGCCGCCTACGAACTGTTCAGCCGGCGCGGTATCCGGGCGGTAGGCACCGACGAGGTGATCGAGCGGGCGGGTGTGGCCAGGGCCACGCTGTACCGGCATTTCGCGACCAAGAACGACCTGGTGCTGGCGGTCCTGCAGCGGCGTGAGGAACTCTGGACGTACGGTCTGATCGAGGCGCACTCGCGCGAGCTGGGCAACACCCCCGAGGAACAATTGCTGGCGATCTTCGACGTCCTGCACGATTGGTTCCAAAGTCGCGACGGATATGAAGGCTGCGCGTTCATCAACGTGCTGCTCGAGTTGGGGCGTGATCATCCCGTCGGCCAGGCTTGCGTCGCCCACATCGACCATGTGCGTGACGTCGTGCGGGAACGTGCGGTGGTAGCCGGTCTCCTCGAGGTGGAGGATTTCGCCTGTTCGTGGCACATCCTCATGAAGGGCGCCATCATCATGGCGGCCGTCGGGGACTCCGAGGCGGCTCACCGTGCGCAGCAGATGGCCCGCGTTCTCATCGAACGGCATCGTCCCCAATCCGAAGCGGCCGGTTAGCGTTCGCCGGCTGTCGGCCTGGAAGACGATTGCCAGGCGCCGCCAGTCGCGGGGCAGCAAATGGCGTGCCCGCTGGTCGCCCGGCACCCGCGGCGGGGCACTGGCTCAGTCGCCTATCAGGCCGCCGTGTCCGCCTTGCGATAGTGCTCTTGCTCGAGTTCGGCGATCGCCCGCGACGTGCGTTCGCGCAGCAGGATGGCCGCGATGATCCCGACCACGATGGCGACGACCAACGCGACCCAGGAGAAGCGCTGCATCCAGCGTTCCGCCGCCATCCCGGCGTAGTAGATCAGCGCGGTAGTGCCACCGGCCCAACAGATGGCACCCGACACATTGGCGGCCAGAAATCGTGGGTAGTGCATTTTTAAGGCGCCGGCGAGCGGCCCGGCCAAGATCCGCAGCAGCGCGATAAAGCGACCGAAGAACACCGCGCGAACTCCCCAGCGGTTGAACAGCCGCTCGGCGAGCGCGACATGTCCGGGGCCGAAGTGCCTCGGAAATCGCCGGCCAAGCCGGTCGAACAGCGGCATGCCGAATCGGCGGCCGATCGAGTAACCGATCGAATCACCGATTACCGCGCCGATGACGGCGGCAACGCCAACACCGATGGGGTTGACGGCCAGATCGTGATGCGACGACATCAGCGCCGCGCTGACCAACACGATCTCCCCGGGAAGGGGAATGCCCAGACTCTCGACCCCGACCACGCCGCCCACTACCAGGTAGACGGCAAGCGGCGGGACCGAGTGCAGCAGCGCTTCCACATCCATTGCTAAAGGATGCCTGACGCATGCTCACCGCGCCGTGTAACCAGGCTTGTGACCGGGCCGGCGCCGAATTTGTCGTCACATCTGCCCCAGGAGTGCCCAACCCGGGTGCCGTCGACGCCCGCGACGGGAGGGCCCCCAGGATGGCGTATATTCGGCCGTCACATCGCCAGGAGGCCGTTAGTGGAATTCAACATCGCGCAGGTGTTCTCGGCGGTGGCGGCGGCCAACCCGGATCGCGACTGCATCGTGTTCGGGGACCGGCGATTCACCTACGCGCAGACCGACGAACGCGCCCGACGTTTCGCCCGCGCCCTACACCGGTGGGGGCTCGGCGTTCGTCGGGAACGCTCCGAGTTGGCACCTTACGAATCGGGACAAAGTCACCTCGGTTTGTACCTGGCGAACGGTAACGAGTTCCTCGAGGCGATGATCGGGGCTTACCAAGCCCGGGTCGCCCCGTTCAACGTCAACTACCGCTATGTCGCCGACGAACTGGTGTATCTGCTCGGCAATGCCGCCGCCGACGCCGTCATGTACCACGCACGGTTCGGCCCGACGCTGGCCGAGGCCTTGGAGAGATACGACCACCTCCCGCGCCTGATCCATGTCGACGACCATTCGGGAAACGATCCGTTGCCGGGGGCGGTGCGCTACGAGGAACTGCTGGCGTCGATATCTGGGACGTCCGAAGAGCCGCTCGACGTGACCCCGTCGCCCGACGACCTTTACGTGCTCTACACCGGCGGCACCACCGGAATGCCCAAGGCGGTGCTGTGGCGTCAGCACGACATCTACATGAACGCAATGGGCGGAAGGGCTTTCGGCACCGGCGAGTTGGCCACCAGCCTGCAGGAGATCGTCGAGCGGTCACGGCCGGACGGGCCGGGCTCGATGACGGCGGCGCCGCTCATGCACGGCGCGGCGCAGTGGGCGGCATTCATCAACCTGTGCGGCGGACGGACGTTTGTCATGGCGCCGACGACCACCCACTTCGATCCTGCCGAAGTGTGGGCGCTGGCCAGCCGGGAACAGGTGGTGTCGCTGTCAATTGTCGGCGACGCGTTCGGCCGGCCGTTGATCGACGAACTCGAGTCCGGTGATTATGACTTGTCCGGGCTACTGATTCTGGTCACCGGCGGTGCGGCGCTCAGCGCGCCGATCAAGCAGCGCTTCGTGGAATTGCTGCCGCAACTGGCAATCCTGGACGCGGGCGGATCCTCGGAGTCGGGGTCACAGATGGGCCAGGTGTCCACTCGCCTGCAGGGTGCTTCCGGCCGGTTCGCTCCGAACCCGGGGGCGGTGGTGGTCAGCGAAGACATGACCCGGATCCTGTCGCCCGGGGACGACGAAATCGGCTGGTTGGCTCAGCAGGGTCTGATTCCGCTCGGGTACCTCGGGGACCCGGAGAAGACCGCGCGAACGTTTCCGGTCATCGAAGGGATTCGCCATTCCGTTCCCGGTGACCGGGCCCGCTGGGCCGCCGATGGCGGAATCGAGTTGCTCGGCCGTGATTCGGTCACCATCAACTCCGGCGGGGAGAAAATCTTTGCCGAGGAGGTCGAGGCCGCGATTGCCGAGCACCCCGCCGTGTACGACGTCGTGGTGACTGGTCGTCCCAGTGTCCGGTGGGGAAGCGAAGTCGTCGCGATCGTCCAATTGGCGCAGGGACGGGATGCCGACCCGGACAGCATCATCGCCGAGGCCGCGCGCCACATTGCGCGCTACAAGCTTCCCAAGGACATTGTCTTCTGCAGCCGGGTGCAACGTTCGCCGTCGGGCAAGGCCGATTATCGCTGGGCGAAAGATCAAGTGACACAAAAACTTTAACGCGTCGGGCTCAGGACAGAAAGCGCTTGTGTAGCCGATTGAAGGCGGTGGGCTCGCGGCAGGCCCGGTAGCGATCGTGCAGATCTCGGGCCAGCATCTGGACCGGGGTGGCCGTGGTGTCCAGTTCGAAGTCGTACTCGGCATCGGCATGTGCGGCGCGGGCGCTGCCCCGGTTCCAGCCGGGGTAGCGGTTGCCGCGTTCTTGCTCCCGGCGAGCACCCTCTTGGTCGGAGACATGGACTCCGACCATCCACACTGTGCAGCCCTCGAAAATTCGGAGGGCGTCCACCAGCCACTCCCGCTTCCAGATCACCTCGTCGGCGATCACGTTCATGCCGTTGTCCAGGTAGGCCCGGATGGCGTGGTAACGGGCATGCATGGCCTGATCCAAGAGCGGACCAGGATGCACGGTGAACCAGTCGAGGCCGTCGTCTTCGACCACGCAGTCCCACGTGTAGTACTCGGGCCGCACTCGATCGAGGTCCAGCTGCGCCGGCGGCACCCTCTCTGTCTAACCTGTGTGAGACGTTGAAGTAGATGAGTCTTCTGTTGAGAAGCAGGGCGAGGACTGGATTCTGATTCCGTGACGATGACACTGGCCGATACCGCCGCGGTGGCGGTGGCCGATGATGGGAACGTGGGTAGCGGCAAGGGGCCGCGTGAGAAGCGGCCGAAACGGCGGACGTTCACCGCGGAGTACAAGCTCGGCATTCTCGAGCAGTACGAGTTGCTGACCGAGC
>NZ_MWQA01000001.1:5582776-5592459 GCF_002086915.1 Mycobacterium persicum
CCGGTACGGCGCGGGTCAAGCGTGGTATGGCCGAGATGCTCAAGGGCGGCGTGATTATGGACGTCGTCACCGCGGAGCAGGCGCGCATCGCCGAGGGCGCGGGCGCGGTCGCGGTGATGGCGTTGGAGCGGGTGCCCGCCGACATCCGCGCTCACGGCGGGGTGTCGCGGATGAGCGACCCCGAAATGATCGAGGGCATCATCGCCGCGGTGACCATCCCGGTGATGGCCAAGGTGCGCATCGGTCATTTCGTGGAGGCGCAGATCCTGCAGAGCCTGGGCGTGGACTACATCGACGAGTCGGAGGTGCTGACTCCGGCCGATTACACCCATCACATCGACAAGTGGAAGTTCACCGTGCCGTTCGTGTGTGGGGCGACCAATCTCGGTGAGGCGCTGCGCCGGATCGGCGAGGGCGCGGCCATGATCCGCTCCAAAGGCGAGGCCGGCACCGGCGATGTCTCCAATGCCACCACCCACATGCGGGCCATCAGCGGCGAAATCCGTCGGCTGACGTCGTTGTCGGAGGACGAATTGTATGTGGCGGCAAAGGAGTTGCAGGCGCCCTACGAACTCGTCGCCGAGGTGGCCCGCGCCGGCAAGCTGCCGGTGACGCTGTTCACCGCCGGCGGGATCGCCACCCCGGCCGATGCGGCGATGATGATGCAGCTGGGCGCCGAAGGTGTGTTCGTCGGCTCGGGCATCTTCAAGTCCGGCGCCCCCGAACACCGGGCCGCCGCGATCGTCAAAGCCACCACCTTCTACGACGACCCCGACATGCTGGCCAAGGTGTCACGGGGGCTGGGCGAGGCGATGGTCGGCATCAACGTCGAACAGATCGCCCAGCCGCACCGGCTCGCCGAACGCGGCTGGTAAGAACCTTCCGTGGCGATCGAAGAGATCCTCGACCTCGAGCAACTTGAGGTCAACATTTATCGCGGCAGCGTCTTCAGTCCGGAGTCAGGTTTTCTGCAGCGCACGTTCGGCGGCCATGTCGCGGGGCAATCGCTGGTGTCTGCAGTGCGCACCGTCGACCCGTCGTACCGGGTCCACTCGTTGCACGGATACTTTCTTCGACCCGGAGATGCCAAGGAGCGCACCGTTTTTCTGGTCGAGCGCACTCGAGATGGCGGATCTTTCGCCACCAGGCGGGTCACTGCCATCCAGCATGGGGAAATCATCTTCAGCATGGGCGCGTCCTTTCAGACCCATCAGGACGGCATCAGCCACCAGGACCAGATGCCGGCAGCGCCGCCGCCTGACGATCTGCCCGGATTGCGCTCGGTGCGGGTCTTCGATGACGCCGGCTTCCGGCAATTCGAGGAGTGGGACGTGCGGATTGTGCCGCGGGAGCAGTTGCAGTGTTTGCCCGGCAAGGCCTCCCAGCAGCAGGTGTGGTTTCGCCACCACGATCCGCTGCCCGACGATCCGGTGCTGCACATCTGCGCGCTCGCCTACATGAGTGACCTCACGCTGCTCGGTTCGGCGCAGGTCACCCACCTCAAGGAGCGCGAGCATCTGCAGGTGGCATCGCTGGACCACGCGATGTGGTTCATGCGGTCGTTCCGCGCCGACGAATGGTTGCTGTACGACCAGTCCTCGCCGTCGGCCGGCGGCGGTCGCGCCCTCACCCACGGGAAGATCTTTACCCAGCGCGGTGAGTTGGTTGCGGCCGTCATGCAGGAGGGGCTGACTCGTTATCGCCACGGATACCAGCCGTGAGCCCGCCGAAGGTCGGCGTCCTGGCACTGCAGGGGGACACCCGGGAACACCTTGCGGCATTGCGTGAAGCCGGAGCCGAAGCGATGCCGGTGCGCCGCCGCGACGAGCTGGACGCGGTGGATGCGCTGGTGCTTCCGGGCGGCGAGTCGACGACCATCAGTCATCTGCTGCGTGACTTCGAATTGCTGGCGCCGGTGCGGGCGCGGCTGGCCGAGGGCCTTCCGGCGTACGGCGCGTGTGCCGGCATGATCCTGCTGGCCAGCGAAATTTTGGATGCTGGCGCCCGCGGCCGCGAGGCCGTGCCGCTGCGTGGGATCGATATGACGGTGCGGCGTAACGCGTTTGGGCGCCAAGTCGATTCGTTTGAGGGCGATATCGCGTTCGCGGGCCTGGACGGCCCGGTGCGTGCGGTGTTCATCAGGGCCCCATGGGTCGAGCGGGCCGGCGAGGATGTGGAGGTGCTGGCCCGGGCCGCGGGCCACATCGTCGCGGTGCGGCAGGGCGCGGTGTTGGCGACGGCGTTCCATCCGGAGATCACCGGCGATCGTCGTATTCATCAGCTGTTCGTCGACATCGTCCGGGGTCGGCGCTGACGTCTCATCGGGCGCCTTCAGGTGCGCAGCATCATCGAGCCTGTAATTGTGCAGCCTCGCACTCGAACTTCCCCTGCAGAATTACAGGCTCGGTGGGCCGGAGCCGGCCAGGCGACCACCACCTGCGGTCCACGTAGACTCTTCTGGCGAAAACAGAACCCAATAAGAAGAGGTGCACCACAGCGATGAGCGGCCATTCCAAGTGGGCTACCACCAAGCACAAGAAGGCCGTCGTCGACGCCCGTCGCGGCAAGATGTTCGCCCGGCTGATCAAGAACATCGAGGTCGCAGCCCGTGTCGGCGGCGGTGACCCGGCGGGTAACCCGACCCTGTACGACGCCATCCAGAAGGCGAAGAAGAGCTCGGTGCCCAACGAGAACATCGAGCGGGCCCGCAAGCGCGGCGCCGGTGAGGAGGCCGGTGGCGCCGACTGGCAGACCATCATGTACGAGGGATATGCGCCCAACGGCGTGGCGGTGCTGATCGAGTGCCTGACCGACAATCGCAACCGGGCCGCCAGCGAGGTGCGGGTGGCCATGACGCGCAACGGCGGCACCATGGCCGATCCGGGGTCGGTGTCCTATTTGTTCTCTCGCAAGGGCGTGGTCACCCTGGACAAGAACGGCCTGACCGAAGACGACGTGCTGACCGCGGTGCTGGATGCCGGTGCCGAGGAGGTCAACGACCTGGGCGACACGTTCGAAGTGGTCGCCGAACCAGGTGATCTGGTCGCGGTGCGCACCGCGTTGCAGGACGCCGGGATTGACTACGAGTCGGCCGAAGCCGGCTTCCAACCGTCGGTCAGTGTGCCGGTCGATGTCGATGGCGCCCGCAAGGTGTTCAAGCTCGTCGACGCGCTGGAGGACAGCGACGACGTGCAGAACGTCTGGACCAATGTCGACGTGTCCGACGAGGTGTTGGCGGCTCTCGACGAGGAGTGAGCCGCTCCGGCGGTTAGTCGTATCCGTGCCGCATGTCCTCGACGATCCGCGGATGGTCCAGGGTCGACGGCTCGAGCGGGCGTGGCGCCACATCGCCCGGGAACACCGTGGCCGCATCCAGCACTCGCTGGTTGAGGAAACGCAGCGGCGGCGCATCACCGGGGAGCGTGGGCGTGGGGGCGGTGGAACCCAGGCACGCCAGGACGAAGCCCCAGTCGCCGAATGTGGGCACGTAAACGTGGTACGGCGTCACCGCGTACCCCGCGGTCTGCACCGACGAGACGGTGCGCCAGAACGCGGTCCGCGTCGAGAACGGGCTACCCGCTTGCACCACCATCAGCCCCCCGGGCGCCAGTGCGCGGGTGGCCAGGGTGTAGAACTCGGCCGAATACAAGCGGCCCAGCACGGGTGTGTCCGGGTCGGGCAGGTCGACGATGACCGCGTCGAAGGGCCCCTGGTCCGGGCCGTGCAGCCAGCTCATCGCATCGTCGATCACGACGTGCACGCGCGGGTCGTCCAGTGAACCTCCATTGGCCCCGCGCATGATGGTGCGTGCCAATTGGATGACCGTGGGGTCAAGTTCGACCTGAACGATCTGCCGCACGCCGGGTTGGCGCAATAGCTCGCGGGCGGCCAGCCCGTCGCCACCACCGAGCACCAGCACCGAACGGGCACCGCGGCCGAGCGCGGGGTAGACCAGGCTTTCGGTGTAGCGGTACTCGTCCACGGTGGAGAACTGCAATCCGCCGTCGAGGTAGAGCCGCAGGTCGTCGCCGCGTCGCGTCACCACGATCTCCTGATATGCCGTATGCCGGTAGGCGATGATCGGGTCGGCGTAGAGCAGCTGCCGGCTGGTCGTCTCGATCCCGCGCGCATTCGCCAACAGCGTCACCAGCAGCCCAAGCGCGGCGGCCAGCGCGCCCAGCGCCGTCGCCAATTGGCGAGCACCGACGACCCGCCGCAGCAGGAAGATCGACACGACGGCCGCGGCGACGAGGTTGACGATGCCGGTGGCCGCCGCGCCGCGGATCATCCCCAGATGCGGCAGCAGCAGAAACGGCCAACTGAGCCCGCCGAGCAAAGCGCCCAGATAATCGGCCGCGGTCAGGTTGGCCAGCGTCCGGCCGGTATCGGTCGCTTCGGCCACCCGGCCGCTCTGCAGCAGTGTCATCAGCAGCGGCACCTCGGCGCCGACGAGACCGCCGATCAGCGCGGTGCCCAGCGCCAGCACCCACCACGATCCGCCGATGAACGCGAACGTTACGTACAACGCCGCCGCCGACAACCCTCCGACAATGCCCAGCAGCACCTCGACCGCGATGAAGGTGATGGCCGCGTGCGCCAGCAGCGGTTTGACCAGCAGCGCGCCGGCGCCCAGCGCGGCGATGTAGCCAGCGACGATCAGTGACGTGGCGACGATGCCACCGCCGTCCAGGCTGGCCGACAGGGTAAGCAGCGCGAGCTCGTAGACGATGCCGCAGGCCGCGCACGCCGCGACGGCGGCCAGCAGCACCGCACGCCAGCGCGGCGAGGCCGCAACCGCCGCCTGCTGCGTCGACGTCATGACAGCGCTGCGGCGATCACACCTGCGACGGCCAGCATCATCACCGCCGTAGCGAATGCCGCCGGATGCAGCGTCGGTTCCTCGACGTGCTCGCGGAAGCGACCGGGCACGGCGATCTCGAGGATGAGCAGTGCCGCCCCCTGCAGCGTCACCCCGACGCCCCCGTACACAGCGACGTCGACCAGCCCCTGACCCAGCTGGTTGGAGCTGGTGTGAATGGCGGTGATGATGACGATGGCCAAAGCCGCATACATCGCCGAGGCCAGGACGACGGCGTTGGGCCGCCGATCGATGAACACCAGACGGCGCAGATTGCCCGGGGTCAGCACATCGACCATCAGGAAACCCGCGACCAGAACGGCGGCACCCACCAGGAAGTACAAAATGGTCGCCACCACGCCATGCAAGATCGGGGTGAGATTGACGGTGCCGAAATCGACTCCCGCCGCATACAACTGGCGCATGGCTGTCTCCTTTGGGTGCTCGTCCTACTTGCTGCCGCCAGGCCCGCCGGGGCTGCCGCCGGAGCCGCCCGACGGAGACCCGGGGGTGAATCCCGGGCCGAGGAAGACGAAGGAGCCGTGGCTGTAGCCGGCGCTCAGGGGTTCGACGCGGATGCTGCACGGGTAGGAGCCGTCGGGGCCAACGACCACGATGTTGTTGCGGTAGCGCAGGTATTCGTTGTCGCCGCTGGCCGCGCGGGCCGCGGGGGCCTGATAGCGGGCCAGCGTGTCGGCCACCTGATGTGCGGACCCTGTGCACAGGTACCGGGTTCCGTTGGCGTCGCGGGATTCTTCGCGGTAGTGAGACGCGATATACGAGCCGATGTTCCTGTTCAGCAGCACGACTCCGGAAACCAGCGACACCGTGGCTGCGACGGCCAGCCCCCCGGCAATCAGAAACAGGCGGTTGCGGCTCACGGTTGCCACCGGCTTGCGGTGTACACCACCGACCCGCCGGAGCCGGTGGGGTAGAGGTGCCAGGTCTGCCAGCGCCAGCCGGTGCCGACGGGTTCGGCCGCCAGCGCGGTCAGCGCGGCGTCGTCGCCGGGGAACATGCCGCCCAGCCAACCGTCGTCGCGCGCGCACCGCTGGCGCAACTCGTGTGCGAGGCGGCGAAACGTCGGCTCGTCATAGGTGTCGTTACGGGATTCCAGGCGGTAGCCGGGCGCCTCGGTGTGTGCCGGCAGACTCGCACCCTGGTTGCGGGCCGAACACGAGATCTGCTCGGAAAAGTTCGTGCCACCGTGGTTCACGGTGACCACATGCGATGCCCCCAGAACGCCGAGCAGCAGGGTGCCGCCGTCGGGGTGCTTCATCCGATAGGTGGCCAGGGGCCGGGGCGGCGGCGCGTTGATGGCCAGCCGCAACCGGGCCCCCGATACGTCAGCCGGAGCAACGGCAAGCTGATGAAGCGGCACCGATGGTCCTATGCGGACGCCGGGGGAGCGGGGTAGACGGTCAGCTCACCGGGCAGCACCGTTTTGCCGGTGGATATCTCCCAGGGCATGTCGGGCGCCCAGCGCTCGAATGACAACAACGCGGTCTCGTCGGGGCTGGTGTAGTCGACGTAGTCCATCTCGCCGCCCGCCGGCAGGCCCGTCGTCCCCTCGGTGGTGTAGCCGGCATGGCCGCGCTCCGATTCGTGGAACGTCACGCCGTCGAGCACCTGGTCGCCGTCGGGCTGCATGGCAAGGTTGGTGCGTTTCACCCACATGGCCAGCTCGAGGCGCCCGTCGTCGTCTTCGACGCTGAACCACATCGGCTGGTCGCCGCCCTCCAGCAAGTGCTCCCACCAGACGAACGGTCCCTGCCGGTAGGTGACCGATCCGCGAACCACATAGTCGACGCCGCCGTGGCTGACGATGGCGCCGGGGCCGAGTTGACGCGGGCCGAACTGGGGCATCGCGTTGAAAGACAGGGGATCTTGCCGGTTGCCCGGGGGCGCCGGGGTCTTAGGACGCTTGAGAGCGACGATGAGGACGAGAAGCGACGCGATGAACAATGCCACCGCGAGCACCACCAGCAGTGATCCCACCCCAACCCTTCCCTACGGCGAGCCGATGTGCGCCCTAACGTAACAGCTTTGCACCGGAGCGGGTCCCGATAAGAGGCACGCGTCGGTGTCACCGCGGGACCTGCGTTTCAACCGCGTGTCCTGCCCGGCCCTGTCACACCCAACCGCTAGGCTATCGAACAGCTGTTCGGTACGAAAGGGCCGTGAAAGGGCCGTGAAAGGGCGATGCGGTGCGGGTAATGGGTGTCGATCCCGGGTTGACGCGGTGCGGGCTGTCCCTGGTGGAAAGCGGACGAGGTCGCGACCTCGTCGCGCTCGATGTCGACGTGGTGCGCACCCCCTCGGACACGGCGCTGCCGAAACGGCTGCTGGCCATCAATGACGCCGTCGAGCACTGGTTGGACACCCACCGTCCCGACGTGCTGGCCATCGAGCGGGTCTTCTCCCAACAGAACGTCACGACGGTCATGGGTACCGCGCAGGCCGGTGGGGTGATCGCCCTGGCAGCGGCCAAACGCGACATCGACGTACACTTCCACACTCCCAGCGAGGTCAAGGCCGCGGTCACCGGCAACGGTGGCGCCGACAAGGCTCAGGTCACCGCGATGGTCACCAGAATCCTTGCGCTGCAAGCCAAACCGACGCCGGCCGATGCGGCCGACGCGTTGGCGCTGGCGATCTGCCATTGCTGGAGGGCGCCGATGATGGCCCGGATCGCGCGGGCCGAGGCGCTGGCAGCCCAGCAGCGTCACGCCTATCTGGCCAAGCTGAAGGCCGCGCGATGATCGCCTCGGTCCGCGGTGAGGTGCTGGAGGTGGCCCTTGATCACGTGGTGATCGAGGCGGCGGGTGTTGGTTACCGGGTCAACGCGACGCCGTCGACGCTGGCGACGTTGCGGCAAGGGACCGAGGCGCGGCTGATCACGGCGATGATCGTGCGCGAGGATTCGATGACGCTGTACGGATTTGCCGACCGGGAAGCCCGCGACCTGTTCCTGACGTTGTTGTCCGTTTCCGGTGTCGGGCCGCGCCTGGCGATGGCGACGCTGGCCGTACATGACGCCGCGGCGCTGCGCCGGGCGCTGGCCGACGGCGACGTCGCGGCGTTGACGCGGGTGCCCGGCATCGGCAAACGCGGCGCCGAACGGATGGTGCTGGAGTTGCGCGACAAAGTGGGTCCGGCGGAGACGGCCGCTCCGGCGCTCAACGGTCATGCGGTACGCGCACCGGTGGTGGAGGCCCTCGTCGGGCTCGGCTTTGCCGCCAAGCAGGCCGAGGAGGCCATCGACAAGGTGCTGGCCGGAGACGCCGAGGCCACGACGTCGGGCGCATTGCGGGCCGCCCTGGCGCTGCTGGGTAAGGCCCGATGAGCGACGAACCGTCCGACCGCGACGTATCGCCGGCGCTAGCCGTGGGCGAGGGCGATATCGACGGCAGCCTGCGGCCCCGCTCGTTGCGCGAGTTCATCGGCCAGCCCCGGGTGCGCGAACAGCTCCAGCTGGTCATCGAGGGAGCCCGAAACCGCGGCGGCACACCGGATCACATCTTGCTGTCCGGCCCTCCGGGTCTGGGTAAGACGTCGCTGGCGATGATCATCGCCGGCGAGCTCGGGACGTCGCTTCGGGTGACGTCGGGGCCGGCGCTGGAACGTGCGGGCGACCTGGCCGCGATGCTGTCCAACCTGGCCGAGCATGACGTGCTGTTCATCGACGAGATCCACCGGATCGCCCGGCCCGCCGAGGAGATGCTGTATCTGGCGATGGAGGATTTCCGGGTCGACGTGGTGGTCGGCAAGGGTCCCGGCGCCACCTCGATCCCGCTGGAGATCGCGCCGTTCACCCTGGTCGGTGCCACCACCAGGTCCGGGGCGCTGACCGGCCCGCTGCGGGACCGGTTCGGCTTCACCGCGCACATGGACTTCTACGAGCCGCACGAGCTGGAGCGGGTGCTGGCCCGCTCGGCCGGCATTCTGGGCATCGAACTGGGTGCCGAGGCCGGGGCGGAGATCGCCCGCCGCTCCCGGGGAACGCCGCGGATCGCCAACCGGCTACTGCGGCGCGTCCGTGACTTCGCCGAGGTCCGCGCCGACGGCGTCATCACCCGCGACGTCGCCAAGTCGGCGCTCGAGGTCTACGACGTCGACGAGCGGGGCCTGGACCGGCTGGACCGCGCGGTGCTGTCCGCGCTGACCCGCAGCTTCGGCGGCGGCCCGGTCGGGGTTTCGACGCTGGCGGTCGCGGTCGGTGAGGAGGCGGCCACGGTGGAGGAGGTGTGCGAGCCGTTCCTGGTGCGTGCCGGGATGATCGCCCGTACGCCGCGCGGCCGGGTGGCCACCGCGCTCGCCTGGACGCACCTGGGCATGACCCCGCCGGCGGGCGTCAGCGGGCTGGGCCAACCGGGGCTGTTCGACTAAGCGAAACGCTAGGGCGATCCGTTGGTTCCGTTGGCGCCGCCAAGGATGCCGCCGGTGCCACCGGTGCCACCAGTGCCACCGTTGACGCCGTTGCCGCCGTTACCGCCGAAGCCGTACAGCGTCGGGGTGAAGGCGCCGTTGTCGACGAGGCCGACGTTGCCGCCGTTGCCGCCGTTGGCAGGACCGCCTGTGCCCTGGCCGGCGTTGCCGCCGTTACCGGCGAAGTTGAGGGCGAGGAAGCCCCCGGCGTTGCCACCGGCACCGCCGTTACCGCCGGTGCCGGTGACACTGTCGCCGCCAAATCCGCCGACACCGCCGACGCCCAGGCCGGTGAGCGCCGCGCCCTGGCCGGCCTGGCCGCCGGCACCCCCGGTGGTCACGCCGAACCCACCCTGGCCGCCGCCGCCGCCGATGCCCGCACCGACGAGCACCGCCG
>NZ_MWQA01000001.1:5592559-5630976 GCF_002086915.1 Mycobacterium persicum
CCCCCCGCACCGCCGGGCTGCCCGGCCGTCGTCTGGGAAAAACCGTTGCCGCCGTTGCCGTACAAAATGCCCCCGGCCCCGCCGTTAGGACTTGTCGCCGTCCCGTCCGCGCCATTGCCGATGAACGGCCGCCCGAACAACGTCTGGGCGGGCGCGTTGATGGCGCCCAACAAGCTTTGCTCCAACGTCTGCAACGGCGTGACGTTAGCCGCCTCGGCGCCCGCATACGCCCCACTGGCCGCGTTCAACGTCTGGACGAAACTCTGATGAAGCTGCGCGACCTGGGCGCTCACCGACTGATACTGCGCGGCGTAGCCGTTGAACAGTGCCGTAATGGCCTGCGACACCTCGTCGGCACCGGCCGCCAGCACTCCTGTCGTGGACGATGCCGCCGCGGCGTTTGCCGTACTCAGCGACGTGCCGATGGTGGCCGCATCCTGCGCTGCCGCTGTCAGAAACTCCGGAACTGCGAACACAAACGACATCGAACCCTCCCGAGACCCGTTACGTGACGTACGCCACGGCTGTAAGCAATGCCGGAGGTAATTGTCAACGTTTCGGCAAACGTTGTCAGCGGTTTCGCCAGATCGAGCGGTCATCGCGCGCCCGGGCGTTACATCGCCAGAGCGTCGGGGTACCCAAGCCGGTACCTAACGAGGAGGCTGCCATGAAGCACACAGAAGACCGCCCCGCAACGCTGCGGATGCCGCGCTCCCGCGGAGTGGTGACCGGATTGCTCCTAGTGATTCTGGGCGCCTGGGGTGCGCTGATTCCGTTCATCGGTCCCCGATTCGATTTCGCCTACACCCCGGGTCAGGTGTGGACCGCCGCGCGGGGCTGGCTCGAGGTGTTGCCGGGCGTCGCCGCGGCGCTCGGGGGTCTGCTGCTGATCATTTCCGGCAATCGCGCCATCGCAATGCTCGGTGGCTGGCTGGCCGCCCTCGCCGGTGCATGGTTCGTGGTCGGCACCCAGTTCGCCCCGCTGTTGCGGATCGGCTCGGTGGGGGATCCGGTCGCCGTAACGGATCGCAAGCGCGCTGCGTTGGAGCTCGCCTACTTCTCCGGCTTGGGGGTGCTGATCGTCTTCCTGGCCGGCGCGGTCCTGTCTCGCCTGGCGGTGCGGCTGGCCCGTGATGTCCGGCCGGTGCCTGCCGCGCCGCCGGCTGACGAACAGGTCGCTGCGGCGGACGAACCCGCGGCCGGGGCGTCGCCAGAACCGTATTCGGACGCAAAGTATTCCGAAGCCCTCACCATGCCGCGGGAACAAAAAATGCCGGCGGCGAGCGGTGAAGCCGCAAGCACCGAGCACCGCAGCCGGTTCCTGCGCCGACACCGTGCCGGCGTGTAAGCCAGCGGGCAGGGCCCGCGTCACTGCCGGCTATTCAGAGCAGTCCGAGCAAACGCAGGTCACTGAGGTACTTCGCGATGATCTGCGGCGAGATGTGCGGAATATCCTTATCCGGGCCTACTTTCGCGTCCTGCACGGCCGCTCGGAACCGGTCGGTCGGAGCCATCGACCCGTGCAGCGGCGGCGCCGGTTTCTGGTAGTTGTGCAGCAACGGCAGTAGTGACGCCTGACGCTGCTTTTCGGGCAGGCCGCGCAGCGCGGTCTCGAATCGTCGCAGCCAGTCGCCGTAGTCGTCGATGCGGTGGATGGCACATCCGGCCCCATTAGTCGGGGAGACGAGCCAGTCGACGAACTGGTCCATCCCGATGCCGTCGTCGTACGGGTTCATCACGTGGTAGGTCTGGAAGCCGCCCCCGCCGCGGGCGCCCAGCGTCGCGATGGCCTCGGCAATGAACTCCACCGGCAAGCCGTCGTAGTGTGCACGCTGGCGGTTGCCGTCGGCATCCAGCTCGTAGAACGAACCGGGTGCGATGCCGGTGGCCACCAGGCTCAGCATCATCCGGGTGAACATGTCCGGCACGTTGAGCTGACCCGCCCACGTGGTGTCGGCCAGGATCATGTCGCAGCGGAACACCGCGACCGGCAGCCCGCACAGATCATGGGCCTCGCGCAATAGCACCTCGCCGGCCCACTTGCTGTTGCCGTAGCCGTTGGCGTAACTGTCGTTGATCTGCCGGGTCGCGCTGATTCGCCGGATGTCGGCGTCCTCGGTGAACGTGCCCGGCTCGATCTGATCCCCCACCCCGATGGTCGACACGTAGGTGTAGGGCTTGATCTTCGTGGTGAGCGCCAACCGGATCAGTTCGGCGGTGCCCAGCGCGTTGGGCCCGAACAGCTCGCTGTAGGGCAGCACGTGGTTGACCAGAGCGGCCGGGTCGACGATCAGGTCAACGGTGTCGGCCAGCCGCTGCCAGGCCGCCGGGTCCAGACCGAGGTTGGCCTCGCCCTTGTCGGCCGCGAGGACCTCGAGGTGGTCGGCCGCCAGCCGCCGGTAGTGCGCCAGCAGCTCGGGGTCGCCACTGTCGAACGTCTTGTCCAGGCGTGCCCGGGCATCGTCGTCCGACTTCGCCCGCACCAGGGCGATCACCTTGCCGTCGACCAGGTCCATGCGGTCCAGCCAGTCCAGCGCCAGGTAGCGGCCCAAAAAGCCGGTCGCGCCGGTCAACAGGACGGTGCGCACCTCGGCGCTTGGGCGCGGCAGCGCGGGCGCGGCCACCAGGGTGGATGCGTCGATGAACCTGTCTAGGGTGAGGTCGCTCGCGTGCACCTCCAGCGCGTCCCGGCCGTGGATCACCGCGAACGTGGGCCGCTTGCTGCCCTGCCGCTCGCCCTCGATGTAGTCGGCGATCGCTGCCAGGTCGCTCGCCGGGCTGACGATCACACCCACTGGCACGTCGACGTCGAAGATCTCCCGCAGCAGGTTGCCAAATGTCAACGCGGACAACGAGTCTCCACCTAGATCGGTGAAGTGCGCGTCGGGTGACAAGTCGGTGCTCGCCGCGCCCAGCAGGGCCACCACCGCCCGACTCACTGTTTCGCGCACCGGCGCATCGGCGCCGCTGCGCCGCAGCTCGCTCAGCTCGTTGGCCTGGCTCGCGGCCAGCTCGCTGTACAGCTGTTCGAGCCGATCGCCGTAGTGTTGCTTCAGCCTCGGCCACGCCAGCTTGCGGATACCGGTGAGCAGACCGTTCTCCAGCGTGAATGGCGTTGTCTCGATGATGAAGTCGCGCGGCACCTCGTAGGACTGCAGGCCTGCCTCCTTCGCCACGGTCTGCAGCGAGTCGGCGATCAGCGGCTTCAAGGCCGCTATGTCAGTGCCCGCCGAGCTCGCCAGCGCTTCTTCGGTGGGGACTACGACGGCCAACAGGTAGGGATGCGCGCTGTTGCCGTAGACGTAGATCTGGCGCACCAGCGGGCTATTGCCGAACGCCGCCTCCAGCTTGGCGACGGTCACGAACTCGCCCTGGGCAAGCTTCAGCACGTTGTTGCGGCGGTCCACGTACACCAGCCGGTCCGGAGCGACCTCCGCCACGACGTCTCCGGTCCGGTAGTAGCCGTCCGCGTCGAACACGCCGGCCGTAACCTCCGGCCGCTTGTAATAGCCCGGGAACATGTTCTCGGTCTTGACCAGCAACTCGCCCCGCGGATACGGCTGGTCGGTGCTGAAATAGCCCAGATCGGGAACGTCGACCAGCTTGTAGTCGATCACCGGAGGACGCTGAACTTCACCGTCGAACAAGACCATCCCGGCCTCGGTGGAGCCGTAACCGTCGAGCAGCGGGATCTCCAGCAGCGCTTCCGCCCAGTTCCGCAGCTCCGGGGAAATGGGCGCTGAGCCCGTCATCGCGAAGATGTAGCGCCCACCCAGCAGGTCCTGGCGTTGCTCGGCCATGACCTGGGCTTCGACGGCCTCGCGGGCGGCGGGGTCACCGGGATCAATCGAGCGCTGGTCGACCGCGCGCCGGTATTCGCTGTACAAGGTCTCCCAGATCCGCGGCACGAAGTTCAACTCGGTGGGCCGCACCAGCCGCAGGTCCTCCAGCAGCGTCGAGAGGTCACTCCTGGCCGCGAAGTACGCGGTGCCGCCGTTGCCCAGCGTGCCGTAAAGGATTCCGCGTCCCATGATGTGGCTCATCGGCATGAAGTTGAGGGTGATCGAGGCCGCGGTGGGCCCGAACCAGTTTTTACTCGACCGGCGCCACATCTTGCCGACGTTGCTCTGTCGATACATCGCACCCTTGGGCGCGCCGGTGCTGCCGGAGGTGTAGATCAGCAGCGCCAGCGAGTCGGTGTGGCCCGACACCGCCGGTGGCTCGACAACCGGCCCCGCCGGCAGCGTTGTGCCGCGGTCCAGGACATCCTCTAGGGTCTGGACCACCACCGCCGTGTCCGCCAGCCGCTCCCGCGCCGTGTCGAGCGCCTCGCGCTGGTCGTCCACCTCGGGGTGATAGTCGAACACCACCAGCTTGGCCGGAAGATGACCGCTCAACAGCACGTCCACGGCATCCGACAGCTGATTCACACTGGCCGCCATCATCGTGGGCTCGGTCTCGGCCACGATCGGCTGCAGCTGGGTGACCGCCGCACTGGTCTGCAGCGGCACCGACACCGCCCCGATCATCGCCAGCGCCATGTCGATGGTGGTGTAGTCGAGGCTGTTGAAGCCCAGCACGCAGACCCGGTCGTCGGCGCGCACCGAGTCGTGGGTGAGGGCGCGCGCCAGTGCACCGACCCGGTCGCCTAGCTGACGGTAGGTGATGGTCTCGAAGTGGGGCAGCGGCCGCACCGAGGTGCGGCCGTTCTGGGCGTCGGTGAGGTACTCGACAGCGCGCTGCCCGAGCGCGGGCCGGTCGGCGTAGCCCTGCAGCGCGGTCCAGATGATCTCCGGCAGGCTCAGGCCGGGTTTTTCCAGGGCGGCGGCGATTGCCGGGTCCGGCTTGGCGGCGGCGAACTGTGCGTCGTCGTGGATCAGGGTTTCGATGCGGCGTTCGAGGTGCTTGTCACGAGTAGTAGTCGACATGACAGTTCCTTGCGGTCACTGAGGCGAAAGATGGTTCGCGCCACGCTGCGCTGAGCAACTAGAACGTTAGCGAAACTAACGGTATTCCACAACGGTCGGCATCCGCCCGCACTGTGAGATGGCGCACGTCGGTGGGCGGGGTTACCGGCGCGCTTCGTCGGGATCGAGGCTGTCGAGCAGTCGTTGCATGGTGTCACACATATGCCCGAAGTCGCCGGTGCCGACCAGTTTCGACCATCGCGCCTCGATGTCGGCGACCCGCTCGCCCGCGTCGGCAAGCAACCGATGTCCGCGGTCGGTGAGTTCGATCAGCTTGGCTCGCCCGTCGTCGGGGTCGGCCCGCCTGGTCAGGTACCCCAACGCGCATAGATCGTTTACCAACTCCGAGGTCGCCGCGAGGCTGAGCTGTGCGCGGGCCGCCAGTTCGGTGAGCCGGACACCGCCGGTGCCGATATTGCCGAAGATCTGCAGGTGCGGATCACGGACATCGCCGTAGCCGCGCGCGGCGCGGGGTTCGGCCAGCTCGCGGCGAAATTGCCGGGTCAATCGCACCAACAACTGACCCACTGCCTGCCGGTCCGCCGGCAATTCCATTGACGCCGCCATAGCCGAGGAGGATACTACGGTTACCGAAGTTTCGGGTTCCGAATTAGTTGGAGGCTCTCATGGCAGACCGCACCGATGAATTCGTCCCGACCGCCCTGGGCCGGCTGCACGTGATGCGACGGGGGACAGGACCCGTCACCGCCTTCTGGCATAGCTTGTTTCTGGATTCCCGATCGTGGGCGCCGCTGACCGACGCCCTGGAAACGCTGGCGCCGCACCGCGCCGTGGTCACTGTCGACGGGCCATCGCACGGACCCAGCGAACCGCTGCGCCGCGACTTCACGTTCGACGAATGCACCCGCGCCGCGGTTGAGGTCCTCGACGGGCTCGGCATCGCCGAACCGGTCGACTGGGTCGGCAACGCTTGGGGCGGACACGTCGGCATCCTGTTGGCCGCCACCCAACCACGGCGGATCCGCACGTTGACCACCATCGGCACCCCGGTGCCGGCGCTGAGCACCCGGTTCCGCTGGACCAAGGCCTGGCCGTTGGTGGCGCTGTATCGGTGGTCGGGACCGACGCGGTTTCTGTGCGGCGCGCTTTCCGATGCTCTGCTGGGGTCCGATGCCGTTGCCGCGCAACCGGATCAGGCTCAGGCGGTTATCGACGCATTTCGTCGCGCCGACCGCTCCGGCATGTTGCACGCGATGCGCTCGATGATGCTGAAGCGACCCGACCTGAGCGAGTATCTGCCGCGGGTGGCCGCGCCCACCCTGATGCTGGCCGCCCGCGACGACGACGAAGGCTGGCCGCTGCAGCAGGCCGAGGCTGCCTGCGCCACCATGCGCAACGCCCGCGCCGGCCAGCTGTCCGGTAGCGCGAGGGTGGCGCCACTGCTGCTGGACGCCGAGCTGATCGCGCGAACCCTGCTCGGCTTCTGGTCAGAGGTCGCCCAGGATCCCGCACATGATGTCGAGGCCTTCGGCCAGTAGCTCGTCGGTAATGGTCAGCGGCGGCAGTAGCCGAACGATGTTGCCGAACATGCCGCAGGTCAACAGGACCACCCCGGCGCGGTGGGCCGCGGCGGCCAGTTTCTCGGTCAGCACGGCATCGGGTTCTGCGGTTCCGGACTTCACCAGTTCGACGGCGATCATGGCGCCGCGGCCACGCACGTCGCCCACTCGGTCGTCGGCCGCCTGCAGCCGCAACAACCGGTCCATGATCTGCTGCTCGATCTGCCGGGCCCGTTCCACCAGGCCCTCGCGTTCAATGGTTTCGATGGTGGCCAGCGCGGCCGCACACGCGACCGGGTTGCCGCCGAAGGTGCCGCCCACACCGCTGGCGTGCGGTGCATCCATGATCTCGGCCCGACCGGTCACCGCGGACAGCGGCAGGCCGTCGGCGATGCCCTTGGCGGTGACGATCAGGTCCGGCTCCAGGCCGCGGGGGCCCTCGTGCTCGCAGGCGAACATCGCGCCGGTGCGGGCAAAGCCGGTCTGCACCTCGTCGGCGATGAAGACCACGTCGTTGGCACGGCACCAGTCCAGCAGCGCGGGCAGGAACCCGTCGGCGGGAACAATGAAACCGCCCTCGCCCTGGATGGGCTCGATGATGACGGCGGCCAGGTTGGCCGCGCCCACCTGCTTGTCGATGACGCTGATGGTCCGGGCGGCGGCCAGTTCACCATCGGTGGCCAGCTCCTTGTCGAGCAGCCCGTCGCGGTAGGGGTAGGACAGCGGTGCCCGGTAGATCTCCGGAGCGAACGGGCCGAAGCCGCTCTTGTAGGGCATGGACTTGGCGGTCAGCGCCATCGTCATGTTGGTGCGGCCGTGATACGCGTGGTCGAACGCGACCACCGCGGGCTTGCGGGTGTACGCGCGGGCGATCTTGATGGCGTTCTCGACCGCCTCGGCGCCGGAGTTGAACAACGCCGAGCGCTTCTCGCCGGCGCCCGGGGTGATCCGGTTGAGCTGTTCGGCGACCGCTACGTACTGCTCGTAGGGCGTCACCATGAAACAGGTATGGGTGAACTGCGCCACCTGCGCGCGCACCGCGTCCACGACGTGGGGAGAAGAGTTGCCGATCGTGGTGACCGCTATTCCGGAACCCAGATCGATGAGCCGGTTCCCGTCGGCGTCCTCGAGGATTCCCCCGCCGGCGCGGACGACGAACACCGGCAGCATGACCCCTACGCCACTGGACACCGCCGCGACCCGCCGTTTGTTCAGTTCCAGTGAGGCGGGACCCGGGATTTCGGTGACCAGGTGGCGTGTCTGCTCGAGGCTGGCCACGCGTCCTCCTCTCCTCGCGGCGCGGCGGTCATGTTCGCGGGTAAAGCCTATCGGTTCGCCGCGGCGGTACGGCCCTGCCGGGCCGGTCCGTTCGCGACCTGCGGGAATGGCAGACTGGACGGTTACGAGGCGTGCGAGCTTCCGAGTCGAGTTCGGCGCCGCCCTCGAAATGTCGAGGGATACCGCATACGAAAGACAGGCGTGTTGATGGAGAGTTTGGTCTTATTCCTGCCGTTCCTGCTCATCATGGGCGGGTTCATGTATTTCGCGTCGCGGCGTCAGCGACGCGCCATGCAGGCCACCATCGACCTGCATGAGTCGCTGGAGCCGGGGGACCGGGTGCACACCACGTCCGGGATGGAAGCCACCGTCGTGGGCATCACCGACGACACCGTCGACCTCGAGATCGCCCCTGGCGTGGTGACCACGTGGATGAAGCTGGCGATCCGCGACCGGATCCTGCCGGACACCGATGAGGATCACGACGATGACACCCACGAGGACCTGGACGAGGAACCGGCCCACCCGGACGACGACGAGCAGGTACCAGCCGGCGACGAGAGCCGAGCGACCAAGGAGTCCTGAGGGTTCCCGACCGGACTGCTGACCAGACCGACAAGCCCGGTTGCGCGACGTGCCCCGGAGCGCCACGTAGGCTCTGTTGGGGGTAAGAACCGACTTTCAAGGAGACATACGGAACGTGGCATCGTCTTCGGCGCCGGTGCATCCTGCCCGCTACCTGTCCGTATTCCTGGTGCTACTCATCGGCGTTTACCTGCTGGTGTTCCTCACCGGCGACAAGAAGGCCGCCCCGAAACTGGGTATCGACCTACAGGGCGGAACCCGCGTCACGTTGACCGCGCGTACCCCCGACGGCACGGCGCCGAGTCGGCAGGCGTTGAACCAGGCTCAGCAGATCATCAGCGCCCGGGTCAATGGTCTTGGCGTGTCGGGCTCCGAGGTCGTCGTCGACGGCGACAACCTGGTCATCACGGTGCCCGGGAACGACGGCAACGAGGCCCGCAACCTCGGCCAGACCGCCCGGCTCTACATCCGTCCGGTGCTCAACTCGATGCCGGCACAGCCCGCGCAGGAAGAGCCCAAGCCGCCCGCGGGAACGCCGCCACCCGGCCAGCCCGGGGCGCCGGCCGCGCCGCCATCGGGGGCCCCGGCCGCACCACCGTCAGGGGCCCCGGCGCAACCGCGGCCTTACCCTCAGGAGCCGCCGCCGTCACCTGCTCCGGCGCCGACTCCGAGTGCCAGCCCCGCTCCGCCGAGCGCCGGCGGGGCGCCGCCAGCCGACCTGCCGCCCGGTGAGCAGCCGGCACCCCCGGATCCGCGCAAGGACCTGGCCGAGCGCATCGCGCAGGAGAAGAAGTGGCGGCAGAGCACCAGCCCCTACATCCAGATGGTCGCCCTGCAATTCGAGGCCACCCGCTGCGACAAAGAGGACATCCTGGCCGGCAACGACGACCCCAAGCTGCCGCTGGTGACCTGCTCGACCGACCACAAGACCGCTTACCTGTTGGAGCCGTCGATCATCAGCGGCGACCAGATTCAAGACGCCAGCTTCGGGATGGACCAGCGAGGCGTCGGCTACGTCGTCGATCTGCAATTCAAGAGCGGGGCCGCCGACGAGTGGGCCCGCTACACCGCGGCCCACCTGGGCAAACAGACCGCCTTCACCCTGGACTCGCAGGTCGTCAGCGCGCCGCAGATTCTGGAGCCGATACCCGGCGGCCGGACCCAGATCAGCGGGGGAGACCCGCCGTTCACCGCGGCGGCCGCGCGCCAGCTCGCCAACGTCTTGAAATACGGGTCGCTGCCGCTGTCCTTCGAATCCTCGGAGGCCCAAACGGTTTCGGCGACATTGGGTTTGACGTCGCTGCGAGCGGGCCTGATCGCCGGCGGGATCGGTCTGGCGCTGGTGCTGGTCTATTCGCTGCTGTACTACCGGGTGCTGGGCCTGCTGACGGCGCTGTCGCTGGTCGCTTCGGGCGCAATGGTTTTCGCGATCTTGGTGCTGCTCGGCCGCTATATCAACTACACCCTCGACCTGGCGGGCATCGCGGGTCTGATCATCGGTATCGGTACCACCGCCGACTCGTTCGTGGTGTTCTTCGAACGCATCAAAGACGAGATCCGCGAAGGCCGTTCGTTCCGATCGGCGGTGCCGCGCGGTTGGGCCCGGGCCCGCAAGACGATCGTGTCGGGCAACGCGGTCACCTTCCTGGCCGCTGCTGTGCTGTACTTCCTGGCGATCGGACAGGTGAAGGGATTCGCATTCACCTTGGGTCTCACCACGATCCTGGACCTGGTGGTGGTGTTCCTGGTGACCTGGCCGCTGGTGTACTTGGCCTCCAAGTCGTCGACGCTGGCCAAGCCGGCCTACAACGGACTGGGAGCCGTGCAGCAGGTCGCGCGCGAGCGCCGGGCTCAAGCGGGTGCCGCCAAGACGGGACGGGGATAACGCCATGACGTCCAAGACCAAGACCAAGACCGAAACCGACACCGGCAACGCGGCCCAAGGCGCGGTAGAGCTCAGCGGCCCCGACCCCGACCGGGCCACCAGCGGGGTGCAGCGCAGCTTTTTGTCCCGGCTCTACACCGGCACGGGTGCGTTCGAGGTGGTGGGACGCCGCAAGCTCTGGTACGGCGTCAGCGGTGCGATCGTCGCGATCGCCATCTTGAGCATCATCGTGCGCGGGTTCACTTTCGGGATCGATTTCAAGGGCGGCACGACGGTGTCGTTTCCCCGCGGCGACGTGAAAGTGACCGAGGTCGAAGAGGTGTTCCACAAGACCCTGGGCAGCGATCCCGAATCGGTGGTGACGGTCGGCAAGGGAGCCTCGGCGACGGTGCAGATCCGCTCGAAGACCTTGTCCAACGCCCAGACGGAAAAGCTGCGCGATTCCCTGTTCGACGCGTTCCACCCCCAAGGCGCCGACGGCAAACCCAGCAAGAAGGCCATCAGCGATGCGGCGGTATCGGAGACCTGGGGCGACCAGATCACCAAGAAGGCGGTGATTGCGCTGGTGGTGTTCCTGGTTCTGGTCGCGATCTACATCACCGTGCGCTACGAGCGGTACATGACCATCTCCGCCATTGCGGCCATGGTCTTTGACCTGACCGTCACCGCCGGCGTCTATGCGCTGGTGGGCTTCGAAGTCACCCCGGCGACCGTCATCGGGCTGCTGACGATTCTCGGGTTCTCGATCTATGACACCGTCATCGTGTTCGACAAGGTCGAAGAAAACACCAACGGCTTCCAGCACACCACCCGGCGCACCTTCGCCGAGCAGGCCAACCTGGCGGTCAACCAGACCTTCATGCGCTCCATCAACACCAGCCTGATCTCGGTGCTGCCGGTGGTGGCGCTGATGGTGGTGGCGGTGTGGCTGCTGGGCGTGGGCACGCTCAAGGACCTGGCACTGGTACAGCTGATCGGCATCATCGTGGGGACCTATTCGTCGATCTTCTTCGCAACGCCGCTGCTGGTCACCTTGCGGGAACGCACTGACCTGGTACGCACCCATACCCGCCGGGTGCTCAAACGCCGCGCTGCCGCCTCGCCGGCGGCTGGCGAGCAAGGCGAGGACACCGCCGCAGAACTGACTGAATCCGCCGCCCTCGAGGCCTCACCGCAGGCATCCGACCATCCACAGAAGGCGGACAGCAAACCGGCGGTGTCGACCAAGCCGGCACCGGGTGCCCGGCCGGTGCGGCCCTCCGGCACCAAGCAACGTCCGACCGGCAAGCGGAACGCCGGTCGGCGGTAGGAGTCATGGCCACCTGGCGCCGCCACGGCGGAGGCAATTTCGGCCAGTGGTCCGGATTGCGGAAAGCCTTGCGCGGCAATGTCGTCGGGATGACCGTTGGCACCGCCGCGACGGTGGCGGTGGCCGCCACGCTGACCGCCTGTTCGGGGAGTGCCGCCGGTCAGATCGATTACGTCGTCGACGGTGCGCTGCCGACCTACAACACCAACACCGTCATCGGCGCCGCCTCGGCCGGAGCGCAGGCGTTTGCCCGGGTGCTCACCGGCTTCGGCTATCACGGGCCCGACGGTCAGGTGGTCGCCGACCACGACTTCGGCACCATCTCGGTGGTGGGCGGCTCGCCGCTGGTGCTCGACTATCAGATCGCTGACAACGCCGTCTATTCCGATGGCAAGCCGGTGACCTGCGACGACCTGGTATTGAGTTGGGCCGCGCAATCCGGGCGGTTTCCCGGTTTCGACGCAGCCACGCAGGCCGGCTATATCGACATCGCCAATATCGAGTGCACACCGGGCCAAAAGAAGGCCCGGGTGTCGTTCATCCCGGATCGCGGGGTCGTCGATTACACGCAGCTGTTCGGCGCGACGTCGCTGATGCCGTCACACGTGATCGCCGAGCAGCTCAACACCGATATCACCGCGGCGCTGCTCACCAACAAGGTGCCTGTGGTGGAACAGATTGCGCGACTGTGGAATACCACGTGGGACCTCAAGCCTGGCCTCAAACCCGACGAGATTTCGAAGCACTTCCCGTCATCGGGCCCGTACAAGATCGAATCCGTCCTCGATGGTGGCGCGGTGGTGCTTGTCACCAATGACCGTTGGTGGGGCGCCAAGGCGATCACCAAGCGGGTCACCGTCTGGCCGCAGGGAGCCGATATTCAGGATCGGGTCAACAACCGCAACGTCGACGTGGTGGACGTGGCGGCCGGATCGTCAGGGGCACTGGCCACTCCGGACAACTATCAGCGCACCGACTCGCCGTCCGACGGGATAGAACAGCTGATCTTCGCGCCGCGCGGGCCGCTGGCCGACGTCCGCGCCCGCCGCGCCGTCGCCCTGTGTACGCCGCGGGAGGCGATCGCCCGGGATGCCGGGGTTGCGGTCGCCAACTCACGTCTGTCCCCGGCCACCGAGGATGCTGTCGCCGCGGCCGACGGCGCGGCCGAGGCCAGTCAGTTCATCAAGGGTGATCCCGCCGCCGCCCGCGATGCGCTGGGGGGCTCGCCACTATCGGTGCGGATCGGCTACCGCGGGCCCAATGCGCGGCTGGCGGCCATCGTCGGGGCGATCGCCAAGTCCTGCGCGCCGGCAGGAATCACCGTTGCCGATGTGACGTTAGACACATCGGGTCCACAGGCCCTGCGGGACGGGAAGATCGATGTGCTGTTGGCCAGCACGGGTGGGGCAACCGGCAGCGGGTCCACCGGATCGTCGGCTATGGACGCCTATGACCTGCACAGCGGCAACGGAAACAACCTGTCGGGCTACGCGAATCCGCAGATCGACAACATCATCGGGGCGTTGGCGGTTTCCGCCGACCCCGCCGAGCGTGTCAGATTGCTCGCCGAGGCGGCGCCGGTACTGTGGGCTGAAATGCCGACGTTGCCGTTGTGCCGGCAGCAGCGCACGTTGTTGATGTCGAAAAAGATGTATGCCGTGAGCAGAAATCCGACCCGCTGGGGTGCGGGCTGGAATATGGACCGATGGGCGCTAATGCAATGAGGCTGCAGTGATGACTGTCAGGGGGAGCGCTCCCGTCGCCGACGTGATCGCGTCGCTGACCCGTGATGTCGCGGATTTTCCGACGCCCGGAATCCAGTTCAAGGACCTCACCGCGTTGTTCGCCGACCGCGAGGCGATGGGTGCGGTGATCGACGCGCTCGCTGATGTCGCCTCCGGCGCGGATTTGGTCGCCGGCATCGAATCGCGTGGTTCTGTGGTCGCGGCGGCCCTCGCCGCGCGGCTGGGCACCGGCGTGCTGTCGATCCGCAAGAGCGGCAAGCTGCCGCCGCCGGTGCTTACCGAGGAGTACGACCGGGAATACGGCGCGGCCAGTATGGAGATTCCCGCCGACAGCCTGGAGTTGCGGGGCCGCAACGTCGTGCTCATCGACGACGTGCTGGCCACCGGCGGAACCCTCAGCGCGGCAACACGGTTGCTCGAGCGCACCGGTGCCATGGTGACCGGGGTGGCCGTGGTCGTCGAACTCACGGCACTGGGTGGGCGTGCGGCGATCGCGCCGTTGCCGGTGCACAGCTTGAGCCAGGCCTAGCTCAGCGGCCTGAGGACAGGCCCTGTACCACGATTGAAGGAGATATCCTCAAGGTCGGAGGTGACGACTGTGGCGGATGACCAAAACGCAGCGCAAGCTGTGGCGTCGCCGGTCGAAGCGCCGCCGGTCATCGAAGCGCCCGAGTCGTCGCCGGTCGAGACCCTCAAAACCAGCAGCAGCGCTTCTCGCCGGGTTCGGGCCCGGCTGGCACGACGGATGACCGCTCGCAGCGGTGCCATCAACCCGGTGCTCGAGCCGCTGGTGGCGGTGCACCGGGAGATCTACCCCAAGGCCGACCTGTCGATGCTGCAGCGGGCCTACGAGGTCGCAGATCAACGACATGCCGGCCAGTTTCGACACTCCGGAGATCCCTACATCACCCACCCGCTGGCCGTCGCCAACATTCTCGCCGAGCTGGGTATGGACACCACCACCCTGGTGGCCGCACTGCTGCACGACACCGTCGAAGACACCGGTTACACCCTCGAAGCGCTGTCCGAGGATTTCGGCGAAGAGGTGGGCCATCTCGTCGACGGGGTGACCAAACTGGACCGCGTCGTGCTCGGCAGCGCCGCCGAAGGCGAGACCATCCGCAAGATGATCATCGCGATGGCGCGCGATCCGCGGGTGCTGGTGATCAAGGTGGCCGACCGGCTGCACAACATGCGCACCATGCGCTTCCTGCCGCCGGAGAAGCAGGCCCGCAAGGCCCGCGAAACATTGGAAGTCATTGCGCCGCTTGCGCATCGGCTGGGTATGGCCAGCGTCAAATGGGAACTGGAAGACCTGTCGTTCGCGATCCTGCATCCCAAGAAGTACGAGGAGATCGTGCGGCTGGTCGCCGGCCGCGCGCCGTCGCGAGACACCTACCTGGCCAAGGTTCGCACCGAGATCATCAACACCCTGGGCGCCTCGAAAATCAAGGCGACCGTTGAAGGTAGGCCCAAGCACTACTGGTCGATTTACCAGAAGATGATCGTCAAGGGCCGCGACTTCGACGACATCCACGACCTGGTCGGCATCCGCATCCTCTGCGACGAGATCCGGGACTGTTATGCCGCTGTGGGCGTGGTGCATTCGCTGTGGCAGCCGATGGCCGGACGGTTCAAGGACTACATTGCCCAGCCCAGATACGGGGTGTACCAGTCGCTGCACACCACCGTCGTCGGGCCCGAGGGTAAGCCGCTGGAGGTGCAGATCCGCACCCGCGATATGCACCGCACCGCCGAATACGGCATCGCCGCACACTGGCGCTACAAGGAAGCCAAGGGCCGCAACGGCGTTCCGCATCCGCATGCCGCCGCCGAGATCGACGACATGGCCTGGATGCGTCAGCTGCTCGATTGGCAACGCGAGGCCGCCGACCCCGGCGAGTTCTTGGAGTCGTTGCGTTATGACCTTGCGGTACAAGAGATTTTCGTGTTCACTCCGAAGGGCGATGTGATCACCTTGCCCACCGGATCGACACCGGTGGACTTCGCCTACGCGGTTCACACCGAGGTCGGTCACCGCTGCATCGGCGCCCGGGTCAACGGCCGGCTGGTGGCGCTGGAACGCAAGCTGGAAAACGGCGAAGTGGTCGAGGTTTTCACCTCCAAGGCGCCCAATGCCGGGCCGTCGCGAGACTGGCAGCAGTTCGTGGTGTCGCCGCGGGCCAAGACGAAGATCCGCCAATGGTTCGCCAAGGAGCGGCGTGAGGAGGCGCTGGAGGCCGGCAAAGAGGCGATGGCGCGCGAAGTGCGTCGCGGCGGACTTCCGTTGCAGCGCTTGGTCAATGGCGAATCCATGGCGGCCGTGGCACGCGAACTGCACTACGCCGACGTGTCCGCGCTTTACACCGCGATCGGTGAGGGCCATGTGTCGGCCCGCCATGTCATGCAGCGGCTGCTGGCCGAGCTCGGCGGGATCGACCAGGCCGAGGAGGAGCTTGCCGAGCGGTCCACGCCCACCACGATGCCGCGCCGCCAGCGCAGCAGCGACGACGTCGGGGTGTCGGTGCCCGGTGCCCCGGGTGTGCTCACCAAGCTGGCCAAGTGCTGCACCCCGGTGCCGGGCGACCAGATCATGGGGTTCGTCACCCGCGGCGGCGGCGTCAGCGTGCACCGCACCGACTGCACCAATGCCACGTCGCTGCAGCAGCAGGCCGAGCGCATCATCGAAGTGCTCTGGGCGCCCTCACCGACGTCGGTGTTCCTGGTCGCCATCCAGGTCGAGGCGCTCGATCGGCACCGGCTGCTGTCGGACATCACCCGGGTGCTCGCCGACGAGAAGGTGAATATCCTGTCCGCGTCGGTCACGACTTCGGGTGACCGGGTGGCGATCAGCCGGTTCACCTTCGAGATGGGTGATCCCAAGCATCTCGGCCATCTGCTCAACGTCGTCCGCAATGTCGAAGGCGTCTACGACGTGTACCGGGTGACTTCCGCTGCTTAGAAGCGTCCGGGATCCACGCAATTCAGTTGCCGAGTCTGCGCTCACGGCGCCGAACCTGCGCCTACTGCGCTAGATCGCCCAAAGGTCAAGCACTCAGCGCAGTCTCGGCAAGCGCCTGTTCGACTCGGCGCGACGGCCAGCAGATGGGCCGGGCTGCTGCGAGGTTATCGCTAGTCGAGCAGCAACGACTTGATGACGACGTCGAGGGCGGGCGGGCCGTCCTCACCGCCGCCGGCGACACCGGCCTCGGCGATCTTGTCCAGGGTGGCCAGTCCGTCGGCCTGGATGGTGCCGAAAACGGTGTACTCGGGTGGCAGCGCCGAGTCGCGATAGACCATGAAGAATTGGCTGCTGTTGGTGTCGGGTCCCGCGTTGGCCATGGCCAGGGTGCCCCGCGGATAGATGACCGGCTCCTTGAGCTTCGGGTCGTTCGGCGGGTACTGGTTGGTCGGGTATTCGTTGGCGAACTGATAGCCCGGCCCGCCGGTGCCGTCACCCTTGGGATCACCACACTGCAGCACCGACAGTGACGACGAGGTGGTCAGCCGATGGCATTTGGTGTCTTTGAAGAAGCCCTGCTGGGCCAGGCTGGCGAAACTGTTGACCGTGCACGGTGACTCGTTGTTGGCCAGCATCAGGCCGACCTTGCCTTGGCTGGTCATCATGCTGGCGCTGATCTGCGCCGGCTCGGTGGGCACCTTGCCGGTGCGCGGCGGCTTGGCCTCTTTGGCAGCCTTGTCGGGCGACGGCGGGTACTGGCAGTTGGCGCCCAGATTGGCCGGCGCCTTGAATGCCGGCATCGGCACGGCGTTGCCAAGCTGCACCGGCGGCAGACCGGTCGCCGAAGGCGAGTTGGGCGCGGAGCTGCTGGGGCTGGCTGACGTGGTCCCTTTGTGGTCGTCCTTGTTGACGAAGATGACGTACACCACCGCGGCGACCACGGCTACCGCGACCACGGAAGCCCCGATGATTGTTGCGATGCGGCGCCGCTTGGCCTGCTTGGCGCGGCGTTCCAGCTGGCGTTCGAGTTTGCGCTTGGCGGTGGCACGTCGCTGCTGATTGGTCGGCACGGCCGATATCTTTCCATGACGCCGGGAATGGGAGACTGGTGACCGTGTTGATCACCGGATTCCCCGCCGGCGTGCTGGCATGCAATTGTTACGTGCTGGCCGAGCGGCCCGGAACTGACGCCGTCATCGTGGACCCCGGCCAGCGTGCGCTGGGCCCGCTGCGTCGCATCCTGGACGAAAACCGGCTGACCCCCGCCGCGGTACTGATCACCCATGGGCACATCGACCACATGTGGTCCGCCCAGAAGGTCTCCGACACCTTCGGCTGCCCCACCTACATCCACCCCGAGGACCGGTTCATGCTGACCGACCCGATCTACGGCCTGGGGCCGCGGGTGGCGCAGCTGGTCGCCGGGGCGTTCTTCCGGGAGCCCAAGCAAGTCGTCGAACTGGACCGCGACGGCGACAAGATCGACCTCGGCAACGTTTCCGTCAACGTCGACCACACGCCCGGGCATACCCGCGGATCGGTGTGCTTCCGGGTGTTGCAGGCCAGCAAGGACGACCGGGATGTCGTGTTCACCGGCGACACGCTGTTCGAGCGCTCGATCGGACGCTCCGACCTGTTCGGCGGCAGCGGCCGCGACCTGCTGCGCTCCATCGTCGACAAGCTCCTGGTGCTCGACGACAAGACCGTGGTGCTGCCCGGCCACGGCAACGCCACCACCATCGGCGCCGAGCGGCGCTTCAACCCGTTCCTCGAAGGCCTGAGCCCGTGACCGAATTCTCGGCTCCCAAGGGAGTCCCCGACTACTACCCACCGGACTCCGCGCAGTTCGTCGCGGTGCGCGACGGCCTGCTCGGTGCGGCTCGCCGGGCAGGTTACGGGTATATCGAGTTGCCGATCTTCGAGGACACGGCGCTGTTTGCCCGCGGGGTGGGTGAGTCCACCGACGTGGTGTCCAAGGAGATGTACACCTTCGCCGACCGCGGCGACCGGTCGGTGACGCTGCGGCCGGAGGGCACCGCCGGGGTGGTGCGGGCGGTGATCGAACACGGACTGGACCGCGGCGCGTTGCCCGTGAAGCTGAGTTACGCCGGGCCGTTTTTCCGCTACGAGCGGCCTCAAGCCGGCCGGTATCGGCAGTTGCAGCAGGTCGGCGTGGAGGCGATCGGCGTCGACGACCCGGCGCTGGACGCCGAGGTGATCGCCGTGGCCGACGCCGGTTTCCGGTCGCTGGGCCTGGCGGGGTTCCGCCTGGAAATCACCTCGCTGGGCGATGAGACCTGTCGGCCGCAGTACCGGGAGCTGTTGCAGGAGTTCCTGTTCGGGCTCGACCTTGATGAGGAAACGCGGCGCCGCGCCCAGCTGAACCCGTTGCGGGTGCTCGACGACAAGCGCCCGGCGGTGCGGGCACTGACGGCCGATGCGCCGGTGCTGCTCGATCACCTGTCCGATACGGCCAAGCAGCACTTCGACACCGTGCTGTCGCACCTGGACGCGCTCGGGGTGCCCTATGTGATCAATGCGCGCATGGTGCGTGGGCTGGATTACTACACCAAGACGACGTTCGAGTTCGTCCACGACGGGTTGGGCGCGCAGTCCGGTATCGGCGGCGGTGGCCGATACGACGGCCTGATGCGCCAGCTCGGCGGACAGGATTTGTCGGGTATCGGGGTCGGGCTGGGCGTCGACCGGACGCTGCTTGCCCTGCATGCCGAAGGCAAGAGCGTGGGCGAGACGACCCGCTGCGACGTATTCGGCGTGCCGCTCAGCGAGCAGGCCAAGCTGAAACTGGCGGTGCTGGCCGCGCAGTTGCGCGCCTCCGGGGTGCGCGTCGACCTGGCCTACGGCGACCGCGGGCTCAAAGGCGCGATGCGCGCGGCCGACCGGTCCGGTGCGCGGATCGCGCTGGTCGTCGGCGATCGCGACATCGAGGCGGCCACGGTGGGGGTGAAGGACCTCACGACCGGTGGCCAGGTCTCGGTGCCGACGGATGCTGTTGTCGCCGAGGTGATTTCACGATTGACTTGGTAAGTCTTGAGCATCTTTCAACCACTGACGAACGCCATCAGTGTCGCAGCACGCTGCTACAATCGAAAATATGTTCCCCGGGGTCTTCGGGACCGTGTCCTCGATGTAGTGAACCGGAGTGAAGGTCGGCTTCAAGTCCGGTCCTCTGGTGTTATCTCGGGTCTGTTGCAGGCGATGGGGTCGGTAGCGCCTTGACCGGCGTTTCTGATCGGACACACTGGACAGATGTTCCGGGCGGTCGACTATGACGACGGGCTCCATCGCGGCTACGAACTAGGTCGGGGGCTCTCGTGGGACGCCGTAATGGCATGGCGCGCGGCGCTTACCCGCTGGCTTCCGCACCAGCGGCCGCTGGCCGTTCTTGAGCTGGGCTCTGGCACCGGACGATTCAGCCGGTTTATTGCCGACGTTGGCGGCGGTCGGGTGTATGCGGTCGAGCCCTCGCACCGTATGAGAGCTATCGCGGTTGCAGAACACCGCCACGACCGGGTGCACTGCCTCGCCGGTCGCGCGGAGGCCATCCCGCTTGCGGCAGCGAGTTGCGACGCCGCCGTGCTGTTCTTTGTCCTGCACCACGTTGCCGATCTCGAAGCTGCCGCCGGCGAGCTGGCGCGTGTCCTGCGCGACGGCGGTCGCGTACTCGTCGCCGGTAGCTTTTCCGAGCGGCTACATCCGCGCACCTACTACCGCTACTTGCCGCGTGCGCGCGAGATTGAGTCGGAGTTGTTTCCAAAGCTTGAGGACGTCGCTCGCACCTTCGGGAAAACGGGACTCACAATCACCGGGTTCGACGAGGTCGAGCACGAGGTCGCTGACAGCCTTGCCTCCTACCGCAGCAGGCTCGGGTACCGGGCGATCTCAACCTTCGAGCACATGACTGAAGACGAAATCAACGAGGGACTTTCGCGCCTTTCAACAGACGCTGACGCCGAGCACGGGCTGCAGCCCGTCCGACACGTCCACGATCTCGTTACCTTCAGCCTCAGTTGAGCCATCGGACGGAACGGAATTCGCGGCCGGGCGACGCAAGAAAACGAAATGTCGGTGGGGGTCGTTAGCGTCGCCATAGGTAATTCCTCGATGGCTGAGACCAGAAGGGGGCGGCGTTGCGGGTGCAGCAGGTCCTGGCGCCGGGCGGCGGTCCGGAGTCGTGGACAGTGGTGGATGAGCGGTTCGCAGTGGTCGAGCCAGCGGATGTGTTTCTGGCTCATTTGACAGCGATTGAGCGGTCGCCCGGAACGGTCCGGGCCTATGCGTTCGATCTCCGAGACTACTTCGAGTTTTTGACTGCCCATGGGATTAATTGGCGGACAGTGCGTTTGGAACATCTCGGCCGGTTCGTCGGCTGGTTACGTCTGCCACCGACGATGCGGAATGCATCAGTGACGTCGCTTCCGACGATGGAGGCGCAGTGTTCGGCGCCAACGATCAACCGGAAGCTCGCGGCCGTGGGCTCGTTTTACATGTTCCATCACCGACACGGCGTGGACTGCGGCGAGCTGCTGTCGACGATGAAAGCCGGCGGGGCGCGAGGTTCGTGGCGACCATTTCTGGCCCACCTGGGTTCTGCTGGTGACCAACGTCGCCGGACGATCAAGCTAAAGACCCGCCGTCGGCTGCCCCGGACGTTGCCAGAGGAGTCGGTGCAGCTGATCGTCAATGCGTGTGATCGGTTGCGGGACCGGTTCTTAATCGAACTGCTCGCGGGCACCGGCATGCGGATCGGGGAGGCGCTCGGGCTACGGCATGAGGATATCGACGCCGCCGCGACCCTGATTCGAATCCGGGCCCGCCGCAACAGCAACGGCGCGCGGGTCAAGGGGGGGCAACGCGAGATTCCGGTCGCCCCGTCGTTGATTCGGCTCTATACCGACTATCTCGTCGACGAGTACGGCGAGCTGGATTGCGACTATGTGTTCGTCAATCTGTGGGGCGGATCGGTCGGCACACCCTGGCGGTATTGGAACGTGACCGACCTCGTCGGCCGGCTACGCGAACGCAGTGGAGTCGCGTTCTCAGCCCACGCATTTCGCCACACCTACGCCACCGGACTGCTCCGGCGCGGAGTCCCGGCCGAGGTTGTCCAGAAACTCCTCGGCCATGCTTCAGTGACGACCACCGCCAGCACCTATGCGCACCTGGAGGTCGAAGACCTCCGGCGAGTCCTGCGCGACAAAGGCTGCCTGGACCGCGCTGTAGAGGGCCAGTGATGACCACGCCGCTGAGGGTTGTCGGACCTGCTGGGGACGCCGAGCGCACTTCGCCGCTGCCGCTGCAGGATCAGCTTCGTGAGCTGGTGGCGTCGATTCTGGTCGACGACTGCCGGGTCTTTGTCACGGCCGATGACCCGGTGGGAGGTGGGCCGGCCTGCGCAGTGGCGGGTTGCCCTCGATCGCGCAAAGGCGACGCGACCGTATGTGCTGTTCACCACGACCGCTGGGTTGCGGCGGGGGAAAGCCCGATCTCGACCATTGGGACGATCCGGGGCCATGTCCTGGCCCTGAGTCGGTGCTCCTGGGCAGGCTTCCGCCGCCGTTGCGCCGGGAGATCGCCTACGGCATCGTCCAAGCGCGACAACACCCCAACCCGCCGTCGTTGCGGCTGGTCTCGCTGCAGGGCGCGATAGATGGCCTCGCCGACACCGGTATTCGCTCGTTGCTTGAGCCTGATGAAGACCGGTGGCCCAGCCCGGGCCGCCGGAGTCACGGCCGAATGCCCAAGCCAGTAGGCACCCTTAAGGTCGGCTTCTTCACATTCACCATCGACGAGCTCGATCGGCTACGCGGCCAGTTCGGGCACGAGCATGAATATGCCCGAGACGTCTGGCGGTTGCGGCGGCTGGGCGTCACCGGGGTTCCCGGCGGTTGGCGGCTGGACTTCCGTGATATTCAGCAGGGCTGGCTACGCGCTGCGGTCAAACAGTTCCTGCGCTGGCGCCACGACACCGGCCACAGCCCCAGCGGCATGCACCGCGACCTCACCGTGCTGACGCTGCTGTCGTCGGCAATGATCGAATGCGCTGGCACCAACGCCCGGCCTGAACAGTTCGACCGTGCCGTGATCACCCGGTTGTTGACCGTTCTGACCGAGCGGGGTCACCCACCGAATGCACGCCGCCAACGACTATCGTCGGTGCGCCGGTTCCTGGAGATCGCCCGCCAGCATGACTGGATCGCCGGGGTTCCCGCCGGTGCGGCACTGTATTCCGAAGACTTCCCCAAAGAAACCAAACTCTCACCGAGAGCCTTGCCGGCGTCGGTCATGGCGCAGCTGGAAAGCCCAGAGGACCTCGCCAAACTCACCGACCCCCGCTGGCGTCTGTTATTCCCGCTGCTCATGGAGACCGGACTGCGGCTCAACGATGCCCTACACCTGCCGCAGGACTGCGTCATCCACGACCAGCAAAACGTGAAGCGCTGGTGCCGATCTCGCCGGAAATGGCGGCAGCAATCAACGAACAAGCCGCACGGGTGCGCACCCAGTACTCAGCCAAGGCGGTGCTGTTCCCCCGCCACACCATGAACCCCGACGGCCGCCACCCAGTCAGCAGTTACGCCCACCGGACCGCGCTCGATACCTGGATACAGCAGTGCCACATCGTCGACGAGACCGGCGCACCCATGCGAGTCACTGCCCATCAATTCCGTCACACCCTGGGAACTCGGCTGATAAACAACGACGTTCCCCAGGAAGTGGTCCGCAAGATCCTCGACCACACCTCGTTGGAGATGACCGCCCACTATGCGCGCCTGCACGATGTCACCGTGCGCCGGCATTGGGAACGAGCACGCAAAGTTGACATCCACGGCAACACCATCACCATTGACCAAGACAGCCCGCTCGCCGATGCCCAGTGGGCCAAACAGCACCTGGCCCGCGCCACCATGGCGCTGCCCAACGGCTACTGCGGACTGCCGCTGCAGCAGACCTGCCCCCACGCCAATGCCTGTCTGACCTGCCCCGTCTTCATCACCACCCCCGAGTTTCTGCCCCAACATCGCGAGCAACTCGAGCTGACCCGCGGCATCATCGAGCGCGCCCGCCAACGCGGTCAGCTCCGGGTCGTCGAAATGAACCAACGCACCGCCGACAACCTGCTCACCATCATCACCAGCCTCGAAAACCCCTCACCCCCAACAGGTTCGGACACCGACGATGCGAGCTGACAACACCGCACACCTCCAAAAGGCCGCCGCGGCCCGCCGCGAACGCACACGTCAGCGAGCCGCCGACGCCCTCGACCGCCTCCAAAGCACCGGCGCCGCCGTCACCGTCGCCGGCCTCGCGCGTTCCGCCGGCGTTGCCCGCTCCTGGATCTACACCCAGCCCGACCTGCTCGACCGAATCAACACCCAGCCGGCGTCACCCCGCGCGGCGGCCAACCCTCGCACGCGCGCCAGCGAGGAATCCTGGCAGCAACGGATCGAGCTCGCCCACCAGCGGATCAAAGAACTCATCAAAGAAAACCAGCAACTCCGAACTGAACTCGCTATCGCACACGGTCAACGCAGAGCCGGACAAATTACCGCGTCCAGGACACCGTCCGCAACGCATAACCCCTGATCATGACCGGTGAATACACGACCAACCCAAGGGAACATTTGTTCGAAGATGGGTCGCCGCCGGAGGTGATTGCCCGGTTTGATGAGTTGTTCGAGCGGCGCCACCCCTCGACGACGGCCGAGTCGGCGGTATTGCTGGAGCGCGTCGGAGCGGCGGCGCGGTGCGAAAACCGGGCCGCCGCCGCGCAGCTGGCCGCCATCGGGGAGCTGTTCGCGTATCGGCTCGCACACTGCTCGGCGACCGAGGACTGGGCGGTTGACACCGAGGCGGCGGTAGCGGCCGAGGTGGGCGCGGCGTTGCGGATCAGTTAGGGGCTGGCGGCCAGCCGGCTGCGCTACCCGCGAGCCATGAAAGAGCGGCTGCCACGAGTGGCACAACTGTTCAAAGCCGGTGACATCGACTACCGACTGTTTCAGACCATCGTCTATCGCACCGGTCTGATCGAGGATCGCCAGGTGCCGTGCCCGTAGCCAAGACCGCGCCTATCGGGTGGCCACCGAACGCCGAAACGACCGCCACATCCGTCAAACCGGGCACACCGAAAACGCCTGGTACGACGGCCTCGCCCCACCCGACGGGGAGCCACCACCCTTCTAGCGCCGTTCGAAGCTTGACTCGGTATCGAACTATTGTTCGAATAGAGTCATGCGCTGGACCAGTCAGGCGGTAGCGGTCAACGGGGCGCCGCTCGACGATGGAGCGTTGCCCGGGCTGCAGCGGATCGGCTTCGTCCGAAGCGTGCGATCACCGCATTTCGAGGGCATGACGTTCCATGAGGTGTTGTGCAAGTCCGCCCTGAACAGGGTGCCGAACGCGGCGGCCCTGCCGTTTCGCTACACCGTCAACGGCTACCGCGGCTGCTCGCACGCCTGCCGCTACTGCTTCGCCCGTCCGACCCACGAGTACCTCGACTTCGACCCCGGCGCCGACTTCGACACCCAGGTAGTGGTGAAGACCAACGTCGTCGAGGTTCTGCGCCGCGAACTGCGCCGGCCGTCATGGCAGCGCGAGACCGTTGCGCTAGGCACCAACACCGATCCCTACCAGCGCGCGGAAGGACGTTACGCGCTGATGCCGGGCATCATCGGCGCGCTTGCCGAATCCGGTACGCAGCTGTCGATCCTGACCAAGGGAACGTTGCTGCGACGGGACCTGCCGGCACTCGTCGAGGCGGCCCGACGAGTGCCGGTGTCGGTGGCGGTATCCCTGGCGGTCGCCGATCCGGAGCTGCACCGCGACGTCGAGCCGGGCACCCCGACACCCCAGGCGCGTCTGGCGCTCATCACCGCAATCCGCGCGGCGGGCCTGGACTGCCATGTTATGGTCGCGCCGGTGCTGCCGCACCTCACCGACTCCGTCGGTCACCTCGACCGGCTGCTGGGCCAGATCGCCGCGGCCGGCGCCACCGGCGTGACGGTTTTTGGCCTGCACCTGCGCGGCTCGACACGCGGCTGGTTCCTGTCCTGGCTCGGCCGGGCGCACCCCGAACTCACCGACAACTACCGCGAACTCTACGGTCGCGGCGCCTACCTGCCGCCGAGCTATCGCGAGATGTTGCGAAAACGGGCGGCACCGCTGATCGCGAAGTACCGCCTGGGCGGTCAGCACCGCGAGTCCTCGGCCGCGGCCGAAGCGGCGATACTGCCCAAGTCCGTTCAGCCAACCCTATTTTGAGACGGCGACCACCAGAACCACGGTGAGCGCATCACTGGACGACGTCGCCGATTGGGGAACCTAGCCTGACAGGTGCCACGTTGCTTCCACGGCGCTCCCGGCTAATGCAGGTGCGGTTCGAGCAGTGCGGCCTGGCCGGTGGCCATGGGGCCGGCCGCCAACCACTGGCGAGTCGCCTCGTGTGACCGCTCGATGAGCGTTGCCGCATGCGAGAAGTCGACACCGGAAATGGAGACCGGACACAGCGGGCGGATGACGCGCAGGTCCGCTGTCTGCTCGAAGCGCTCGACGTCGAGGGCGAGGCGATGATTCACGGCAAGGGATATCGCGTGCAAAACCATCGTCACCGCCGATGGTGGTGACGTGGGCAGGGCACATGAGTAGCCGGTCGGCAACACCCAGACCTGGTCGGCGCCCAGGGCGATCGCGTGTGATACCGGGGTGTTGTTCACCACGCCGCCGTCCATCAGATCGCGCCCATTGATGTTGACCGGCGGGAAGATGCCCGGGATGGCCGCGCTGGCCGCGATCGCGTCGACCGCGTCTCCGGACGACAGCAGCACGTCGATGCCCGAGATCACGTCGGTGGCCACGACGTGGAAGGGGATCGGTGCATCCTCGAGCCTGGCGAAACCGAGTTCCCGGGTGAGGATGCGCCGCAGACCCGCGCTGGGCACCAGGTGCTGACGGCGGCCGAGGAAGCCCAGCAACCCGGCGACCGGGTGGGTGGGGAACACCTCTTTGCGGCTGAGCGACAGCCACACCTTGGCCAGTTCCCGAATGCCGTCGGTACCGGGCCGCGCGGCGATCCAGGCGCCATTGAGCGCGCCGACGGAGGTGCCGATGATCAGGTCCGGTCTGATGCCTTCATCCGCCAGGGCCTGCAGCATCCCGACCTGGATGGCGCCGAGGCTCGCGCCGCCGGAGAACACGAACGCTGTGGTCACAGATGGATACTAAGGACCTTTTGCCACCGCGGCTGCGGCTTCCGGCGAGATCGCAAATCCCTACCGTCCGTAACGAATCCGGTAGCGTTTTCGATATGACGGACGTGCGGGAGACGGTAAGCGCGGTCGCGGCCGCAGGCTGTGTGGCAATGGCCGCGGCGGCCTTGGCGGTATCGGGGATTGCGGCAACGCCGGCGGTCTCGCACGCGGACCCGGCCGGGCATCAGGTGACCTACACCGTCACCACCACCAGCGACCTGATGGCCAACATCCAGTACATGAACGCCGATCCGCCCAGCCAGGCGGCGTTCAACGCCGACTCGTCGAAGTACATGACCACCGTGCACGCCCCGATCACCGGCGGCCAGCCGCTGGTCTACACCACCACGCTGGCAAACCCGAACCAGTGGGCGATCGTCACCGCCAGTGGCGGGCTGCGGGTCAACCCGGAGTTCCACTGTGAGATCGCCGTCGACGGTCAGGTGGTGGTGTCGCAGAACGGCGGCAGCGGAGTCTCCTGCTCGACGCGGCCGTGGTGACCGGGCCGTAGTAAAGCTGTTTTGGCGCAAGGCAATTCATTGAGCGCAAGCCGCATGTAGTGCCGTCGGCCACCGGGGCCGAATCGGCCGCGGCGCCCCCCTGGAGTTCCCGGCTGCGCCCCCCGGCGACCTCGATGTGCTGTGACATGCCCGCCGTTGCGGGTACTTAGCCAGGGCACAACCACGTCGCCGGCTGGTGGGCCGGCCCGCTTCCAAGGAGACGCACATGTCCTTCGTGACCACGCGGCCCGCGGCGTTGACCGCCGCCGCGAGCGCATTACACACCGCCGGTTCGTCAATGGCCGCCCAGAACGCGGCGGCGGCAGCGCCCACCACGGGCGTCGCTCCCGCGGCCGCGGACCAGGTCTCAGCGCTGCAGGCCGCACAGTTCGCGGCCTACGGCAGCTGGTATCAGCAGGTCAGCACCCAAGCCATGGCGATTCACCAGATGCTGGTGAACACGCTGGGGAACAGCGCGGGTTCGTATGCGGAGACCGAGGCCGCCAACCGCACCGCGGCCGGTTCGACATCGTTGTCGGGACTTCTCGGCGGGCTCGCCACCGGAGGCTCTGGTTTGTCGTCATCGTCAGGCGCGACCATCGGAACCCCAATCGGGTGGGCTCAGAACTTCAGCGCCGCCGCCTCGGACCTGGTCCAAGTCGTGCCCGGGCAACACGGAGCCGACTCCGGCAACGTCGCCGCTGCCGACTCGATGGACGGCGTGGCAGCCGGGCTGCCCGCGGCCGCGGTGGGACCGGCGGGCTCGGCCGGCCCCGCCTCGGCGTCGGTGCTGGCCAGTTCGGGGCAGGCGCCCTCAATCGGCGCCATGTCGGTGCCGCCCAGTTGGGTCACGGCCGCCGGCCCGGCCGGTTCGGTCCCGACGACGTTGGCGGGCACCGGCTGGACCAGCGCGGCACCGCCGAATGCGCCGGTCACCGCGATGCCGGCCGGTGTGCCGTTGGCGGCCTCGACCGGGCGAGCAGGCCTTGGCTTGGGTATGCCACGCTACGGCGCCAAGCCCACGGTGATGCCCAAGCCGACAGTCACCTAGCAGCCCCGACCACGGACAGGAGCGCAGAGATGGTTTTCGATTTCGGAGCACAGCCGCCGGAGGTCAACTCCACCCGGATGTACACCGGCGCCGGGGCGGGGCCGATGATGGCGGCCGCGGCGGCTTGGAGCAACCTGGCCGATGAATTGAGTACGACGGCCCGCGTCTGCGGGTCGGTGATCTCCCAGCTGACCGGCGACGAGTGGATCGGAGCCTCGTCGGTGGCGATGGCCGGCGGGGCCGAGCCCTATGTGGCATGGATGCAGACCACAGCCGGGCAACTTCAGCACGCGGCCGACCAAGCCGTCGCCTCGGCGGCCGCATATGAAACTGCCTTCGCGATGACGGTGCCGCCGCCGGTTGTTGCGGCCAACCGGGCTCGGCTGGCGGCTCTCGTCGCTGCCAACATTCTCGGACAGAACACCCCGGCGATCGCGGCCACCGAAGCGCAGTACGCCGAAATGTGGGCCCAGGACGCCGCCGCCATGTACGGCTACGCCGGTTCGTCGGCGAGCGCCGGGGTGTTGACCCCGTTGACCTCTCCGCCGCCGACCACCAATCCCGGTGGACTGGGGCCCAGGCCGTCGCGGTATCTCAAGCCGCGGCAAGCAGCTCGGGGTTTGGCGGGCTGGTGTCCAGCCTGCCCGCCGCCATGCAATCACTTGCGGCACCGTTGGCCGTCTCGTCGGTGACCAGCCCGTTGGACGATTTCTTCAACAACAATCTGGTGATCAATATCGGGCAAGCGGTCTTCGACACCGTGGCGTGGAACATGTTCGCCGTCGTCGCATCCTCGATCCTCAACGGAAACACCGTTCCGGCGTCAGGCGCTGCGGCTTCCGCCGCGGGGACGGGCGCCGGTGTCGTCGGGGCGACGGCCGGCCCCGCGGGCTTGGGTGGAACACCGGTGCTGGCGGGGATGGCTTCGGCGTCCGCGGTCGGCAAGTTGTCGGTACCGGCCGCCTGGTCCGCGGCGGTCCCGGTTGACGATGCTGCCGCGGGGCTGACCGGCTCGGGCTGGGCCGTCCCCGCAGAAGAGGGCATGCAGGCCACAACGTTGCCGGCCGGTACGCCGGCGGTTGCCTGGGCCGGACGGGGAGGCTACGGCGCGGGACCGCGATACGGAGTCCGGCCCAAGGTGGTCCCCCCGCAGGTGCTGGGGTAACGCGCTGTCAGTCGGAGATTTCGTCGACGGTGAACCACCGTGACGAACGCGGGTCTTCTTCCTCGCGGAACAGGGTTTCGTAGGACATATCGCCTCCGTTCACTGCGACTCCTGATGTGGCGAGGCTAACAGCGCCACGTCGATCGCCGCAGCGTAATCAGAGACCGGCGTGGGTGACGACGACGACCTCCGCGCCCCCGACGCCGGCCGCCCGCAAGGTGTGACCGACCGACGCGTCGAAGTAGGCGCTGTCGCCGGTGTCGAGTGTGATGGTCTGGTCGCCGTAGTCGAGTTCGACACTGCCGGTGTGGACGAATACGAACTCCTGGCCGGCGTGCTCGGGATGGGGATCGTCGGCGGGGTTGCCGGCAGGGCAAACCAGGAACGGCGACATGGACTTTCCCAGCAACGTCGACGCCAGCGCCCGATAGCGTCCCGGTACCGGGCCGGCGCGATCGCCTGCCCGGTCGATGGTGATCTTCTCCTGGGCCGTCTCGTCGGAGAACAGCCGCCCGACATCGACGTCGAGCGCTCGAGCGACCTTGAGCGCCACCGCGATTGACGGTGTGCTGTGCCCGCGCTCGATCTTGGACAGGTAGCTCTTGGTCAGGCCGGTCTGTTCCGCGAGCTGTTCCAGCGTGAGGCCGCGATGCCTGCGAACGGCGCGCAACAGTGCTGTCAACGGACAACTCCCTTCGCCTCGACACCCGGGGACACAAGGTTTCCTATAGTGCTACTATTGTGTCATACGCTCGCGACACCGGGGAGCCGCTGATGGCAACCACCTTTACCGATTCCAAGGCCGAACTGATGCGCCGTGCCCAGGAGCGGCTGCGCGCCGAGACGGCCGAAGCGGCGTTGACGACCCGGCAGAAGGTGGCGCTGACCTGCCGCGCCCTGTTCGACGCCGGCCATGACTCCGGCCTGGCCGGGCAGATCACCGCCCGCGCCGAAGATCCCGGGACGTACTACACCCAGCGGCTGGGCCTGGGGTTCGACGAGATCACCGAAGACAACCTGCTGCTGGTCGACGAGGACCTCAACGTCCTGGCCGGAGACGGTATGGCCAATCCTGCCAACCGTTTTCACAGCTGGATCTATCGGGCGCGTCCCGACGTACAGTGCATCGTGCACACCCACGCCTTCCACGTGGCGGCGTTGTCGATGCTGAAGGTCCCGCTGATCGTGTCGCACATGGACACCACGCCGCTCTACGACGACTGCGCATTTCTCGCCGACTGGCCGGGCGTTCCCGTCGGCAACGAGGAGGGCGAAATCATCACCGCCGCACTGGGTTCCAAGAAGGCGGTGCTGCTGGCCCATCACGGGCAGGTGGTGGCCGGGGCCAGCGTCGAGGAGGCGTGCTCGCTGGCGGTGCTGATCGAGCGTGCCGCCAAGTTGCAGCTGGCCGCCATGGCCGCCGGAACCATCGCCGAGCTGCCCGGGCAGCTGGCCCGAGAGGCCCACGACTGGACGCTGACGCCGGCGCGCAGCCGGGCCAACTTCGGCTACTATGCCCGTCGCGCCCTGGCGCGTCATCCCGATGCACTGAGTAGCTAATCCGTTATCCGCCAACAGAATCGGAGGAGCCCCGCTGTGGCCCAACCAGCCGCGCCCAAGATCCACGGGATCATCGCCTACCCAGTCACGCCATTCGCGCCCGACGCAACCGGTGGTATCGACACCACCCGACTCGCGGCCCTGGTCGATCGCCTGGTCGGCTCCGGCGTGCACGCCATTGCCCCGCTGGGCAGCACCGGTGAACTGGCATACCTCGACGAGTCAGAGTTCGACACCGTGGTCGACACCACCATTGCGGCCGTCGATCGGCGGGTGCCGCTGATTGTCGGCGTGTCGGGTGTGACCCCTGCCAAGACCATTCGGCGTGCCCGGTACGCCGAGCGGGCCGGCGCCGACGCGGTGATGATCCTGCCGGTGTCCTACTGGAAGCTCACCGAACGCGAGATCGCCCAACACTACCGCAGTATCGGCGACGCGATCGGAATCCCGATCATGGCCTACAACAATCCGGCCACCAGCGGCGTCGACATGAGCCCCGAACTGTTGGTCACCATGTTCGACAACATCAAAAACCTCACCATGGTCAAGGAATCCACCGGCGATCTGTCCCGGATGCACCGCATCGCCCAACTCAGCGACGGCCAGCTGCCCTTCTACAACGGCAGCAACCCGCTGGTGCTGGACGCGTTACGGGCCGGTGCGGCCGGATGGTGTACGGCTGCCCCCAACCTGCGGCCGCAGCCCTGCATCGACCTCTATGAGGCGGTGCGCCGCGACGACCTCGAGAAGGCCCAGCTCCTTTACGACGACCTGAAGCCGCTGCTGCAGTTCATCGTCGCCGGCGGCCTGCCGAAAACGGTGAAGGCCGGTCTCGAGTTGTTGGGTTTCCCGGTGGGGGATCCGCGAGCGCCGTTGCTGCCGCTCGACGAGCGGGCGCGTGCCGAGTTGTGGGACTTGCTGGCGGGCGGGTAATGCTTGTCGCGACTTTGGTGCCGCAGCTGAGGCGACTTTCGACTCTATGCCGGCAGTCGGTGCGTCGCGGACCATCGGAAGTCATTGTTGACCTCATCGCCTCCGTCGATGTCGAACGCGTTGTTGCGGTTGGTGTTTGAAGCCAAGCGCGACGGTGAGGCCAACCGGGCGGTTGCGCGGCAGTGAAGGTCGGGCTGCGGGCTATCTGGACTCGATCACCGTCATCGTGCCATCGAGGTAGCTCGTGACGTATGCGGTGTGGATGTTTGGGTCCACCGCGACCCCCCACGGGTGCTTACCGACGGCCACTGTGGCCGTGACCGTGTGCGCCTGTCCGTTGATCACCCACAGTGTGGGGTCCTCGTCGTAGTTGGTGACATAGGCGGTGTGCGTCACCGGATCCACCGCAACCTGCCACGGTTTCGTGCCGACGGGCACGGTGGCGATGACCGTGTTCGTCCTTCCGTCGATCACCGACACGGTATGGCCGTCCGGGTTGGCGGTGTAAATCGTGTGCGTGCCAGGATCCACGGCCACTCCGTACGGTCGCTTACTGACAGCCACGGTGGCCGTGACGGTGTGTGTCGACCCGCCGATTAGCGACACCGTGTCGTCGTCGCTGTTGGTGACGTAGGCGGTGTGGGTCTCCGGATCCACCGCCACCCCGAACGGGCCGGAGCCGACGTGCACGGTGGCGGTGACGGTGTGCGTATTCCCGTCAATCACCGACACGGAAGCGTCGAAAGCGTTGGTGACGTAGGCGGTGTGGGTCTCCGGATCCACCGCCACCCCGAACGGGCCGTGGCCCACCCGCACGGTGGCGGTGACGGTGTGCGTCTTTCCGTCGATCACCGACACCGTGTCGTCGTCGTTGTTGGTGACGTAGACGGTGTGGGTGTCTGGATCCACCGCTGCCCCGACCGGAGAGCCGCCGACGGGCACGGTGGCCGTGACCTTGTGTGTCTTTGCGTCGATCACCGACACCCTGCCGCGGACCGTGTGGTTGACGGTGTAGATGGTGCGGGTGCCAGAATCGACCGCTACTCCGTTGGGGAGAGAGCCGACGGCCACGGTTGCGGTGACAGTGTGCGTCACCGGCGTCGTCGATCCCGGTCCGGTGGTTGTGCTGCCGACGCGGTCGTGGCCGGAGTTGAGCACCGAAAACCCAAGCACGGCAAGCGCGCCCACAAGAAGCAGACTCCCAACAATCATGGCTGCGCGCCTGATCTTGGCGTTCTTCCACGACCCCCATACCATCCGAAACGACGGCCCGCTGCCGGACTCAGGGAGGTCCGCATAAATGATGCCGCCCGCGACTGATGGCGCCGCACCGATGATCGGGGCACCGCACTCATCACAGAAGGGCCGGTTCACCGATGTAAGGTGGCCCGCTGGGCAGAGCACCATAGCGGGCACCATCGGGGCTCCGCACTCCCCGCAGAAGCGGTAGTCGTCGGGGTTTTGGTGACCGTTCTCGCACGTCACCATGAGTTAGCGTCCCTTCTTCTGCGGCCTGCGGCCTGCGGCCTGCGGCCTGCGGCCTGCGGCCTGCGGCCTGCGGCCGGGTAAGGATTCGCCGTCATCGATGTCATCAGATTCCACGCGGCTACCAGAGTCAACCCGAAGCCAGCGGAATCAGCGGTTTAGGGCCAGGCCGCCGAATAGATGCAGCGGCTTCCGCTGCCGTGCCTGGCCGCCCCTACCGCAGCGCGGCAACGGCGCGACCGTATGCTAAGCGGCGATCGCGAACCGACGCGCTTGGCCTCCGCCGGTGCGCATGGACTACGGGCCAGAACTGATTTGCCAAGCGCTGCAAGAGTTTTGCGTTGCGCAATTAGGGCTCTGGCGCTTGCTGGCAGGGACGCGGTGGAACAACGGCCATGTCGTTTCGTTCATCAACCGGCTACGACGGGGCTGGCATCGAGGAACCGCTGACCCTGACGATGCGGGACTATTCCGTTCGTGGTGTGGCCACCAACCATTCCGACGAGTCCGGGTCGGCGGTGTCTAGTCGCATGCCCACCTCGTTGAGCAGGGCTTTGAGTTCGTCGGTTGTCACGTGGTGGGCTTCGAACGATTGGGTCAGACTTTTGTCGTCGTAGTCCAGGGTGAACTCGCCAACGACAGTCCCGTCCTCGTTGCTCAGGATCGTCATCGTCTGCAACATCTGACCATCGGAGCGCTGGTAGCTGCCCGGTGGTCGCTGGGCGAACCACTCTAATGGTCGCCACTGGATGATGGCCTTGCCGTCCGGCTCGAGGTGGTGGGCGATGGTCGCCAGTAGGCGCCTGCGGAATTCGATACCCGGATAGTTGATCAAGCTGCTAGCCAGCAGGACGGCGTCGAACTTCTCGGCAAGCCGCACGTTCTCGATGCGGGCCTGGACCGTTCGCCCAGGGCGGACATGGGCAAGCATGTCGGCGGAGTCGTCCACCGCGGTGAGCTGATGGCCCAGTTCGGACAGCGGATTAGCGATTCGGCCGACCCCGGATCCCAAGTCCAACACCGTGCTTGCCGGGTTGAGCATTGCGGCGATGACCTGCACCTCGGCGTCCCCCGACACCCGGCGGTAGATCTCGACCACGCTGCCGTCGGAGGTTATCGGGCCGCCGGAACCCGGTTCGGCGCTGCCGCGCATGCGATGTACCTGCTGTCCTGTCGTGCGCCGCCGGGCCAGCGGGAGTGATGCAGACCTGCTGATCAAACTCCCGCTGGCCGTGTCGGCTAGTGGATCCAACCGATGGTCACCCGTCAGTGGACGATGTCGTCGACGACGAACGAGATCAACGCATAGGGCGTCTCGTGTGCATTGAACAAGAGCTCGTGGGACATGATCAATCTCCTTTCTTGCTCAATAATCTGTGTCTATCAACGTCTCCGATTGTCGTTACACATTGAGCAAATGTGTATCCCCTGGCTGGGTAGGACACGTGTCCCCCAGATGGGGGACACGGCGGGTGCCGTCGCACGGGTGAGTGTTATCCCAGCATGACGGGAAGCTCGGCGTATCGATTGAGCAGCGGGATCGGTTCGAGGCGAAGCTCCTCCGCGGCGATAGCCAGGGTGAGACCGGGGAACCGGGTGATCAAGCCGGCGATCGCGATGCGGGCTTCCATCCGCGCGAGATGTGAGCCCAGACAGAAGTGACTGCCTCGGCTGAAGGCCAGGTGGTGGTTGGGCTTGCGGGTGATATCGAAGCGGTCGGGATTGTCGAACTCGGCGGGGTCGCGGTTGGCAGACGTCAGCAGCGGCACCACCATCGCTCCGCGCGGAATGCTGACGCCGTGCACGACGATGTCCTCGGCGGCGAACGTGGTCGCCTCGGTGCTGCCAACGGTGCCGGTATAACGCAGGACCTCTTCGACGGCGCCGCCGATGAGCTCGGGTCGTCGCTGTAGCAGGCTGAGCTGTTCGGGGTGGGTGAGCAGGGCGGCGATTCCGTTGGTGATCACGTTCGGGGTCGTTTGATAGTCGCCGGTGATGAGCAGGAACACCATCGCGATGATCTCGTCGTCCGATAGCCGGTCGCCGTCCTCGCTGGCCTCGATCATCGCGGTGATGATGTCTTGCCCCGGGTCGCCGCGACGCTGTTGGACCAGATCCCGCAGATAGTCGACGAAGTCGTCCATGCGCCGTGCTGCGCCCTCGGCCCCGCCGGCCAACATCATCTCGAACAGCGAGTCGATGTAGTCGTAGCAGGCGGACCGATCCTGAGCGGGTATGCCGACCATCTCACTGATCACCGTGGTCGGGATCGGCAACGCGTAGTCGCGTTGCAGGTCGATCCGCTGCCCTGCCGCAAACCCGTCGAGCACAGCACGGGTGACGGTCTGTACTCGATCGCCAAGGCGCGCGATCGCGCGTGGGGTAAACGGCCGGCTGACCAGCTTGCGCAGCCGCAGATGCGCGGGATCGTCCTGATACACCATGGTGCCGCTGGTGAGCATCCGGATTGCGTCGGGCAACGGGAGATGTTCGGCGCCCTCCACGACGCGCCGGATCCGCGGGTCGGTGACCACGGCCACGCAGTCTTGGTAACGGGAGATGAAATAGACATCCCGGTCGGGTGGTCGCAGGGCCAGCCGCCCCCGGTAGACCGGAGCATTGCGGCGCATCCAGTCGTAGTACCGGTGCTGGTCGGCGTTGAACTCCGCCGTCCCTACCGTGATCGGGTGGTTGATCAACCCGGCTCTATCCCAGGTCGGCGGCTTTGAAGGTGTCGCACTTGTTGGGATCGCCGGTCTGATAGCCGACGGTGAACCACTTTTGCCGCTGCGTCGACGAGCCGTGTGTCCACGTCTCGGGGTTGGTGCGTCCGTTCACCTGCTGCTGGATGCGGTCATCGCCGACGGACGCCGCGGCCGAGAGTGCGTCTTGAATGTCCTTGTCGCTCAATGGCTGCAGGTACGGCACTCCGGTGCTCTGCTGTTTGACGGTCGACGCGTAGTAGGCCCAGACGCCGGCGTAGCAGTCGGCCTGCAACTCGGTGCGCACCCCGTTGCCACCGGCGCCCTGCGCTCCCTGCTGAGCGCGGCCGAGCACCCCCAGCAGGTTTTGCACGTGATGGCCGTATTCGTGGGCTACGACGTATTCTTCGGCGAATGGTCCACCGCTGGAACCGAATTGGGTGACCAGCAGCTGGAAGAAGTCGGTGTCGAAATACGCGGTCTTGTCCACCGGACAGTAGAACGGCCCCACGTCGCTGCTGGCCGGTCCGCAACCGGTGCTGACCTGACCACTGAACAGCCGCAGATGCGGGCGGGTGTAGCGGTTGGGCATCAGCTGCTTCCATACCGCGTCCAGGGAGTTGCCGGTGGCCACCACCCGGCACTGCACGTACTTGTTGGCGTCGGCGCCGGTCTTGCACCGGCTCAAGTCGAAGCCGGGTGCCACGGCCTCGCGGCTGTCGACCGGTTGCTGGCTCATGATGCCGCCCGGATCGACTCCCAGGAACAGGGCGACCACCACGATCAACAACCCGCCGATGCCGCCGCCGATGGCCATCCGCCCGCCCGGGAAACCGCCCGACGACGACGCGGTGCTGGTGTCGATCTGCATACCCTCGTTGAAGGTCATCGCGTGCTCCCCAATCCGGACCGCCTACCGGGTCGAACCAGCCTAACCCTGCTTCCCGGTGGCGAACCGCGCGTCGGTGTACCTGCGCAGGTTGGCAAGAAATCGGCGCAGGGCCAGGTTCAGCAGCGGCCGGAACAAGAACATGCCCAGGACCGCTGGGCCGGCGGGCTTTTGCGCCATGGTCCAGGTGAGCCGGCAGCCACCGGGAATGACCTCGACCCGGTAATCCTCGGCGAACGCGGCGACCGCTTGGGTCGAGCATTCGTTGAACCGAAATGCCATGCGATGCACCGGCTCCCAGACCAGAAACTCCTCATTGACCTCCATGCCCCCGTGCATGTCGACGGAGCGCGTGGTGCCGACGTGATAGGGCTGCGGACTGGTCCAGGTCACCTTCTTGATGGCCGATGCCCAGCGCGGCCAGGCGTCCGCGTCGGCGAGCACCTCGAACAGTTGCTCGGGGGTGATGGCAAGGTCGACGCTGTTGCGGAACAGGTATGGCGCCTCACCGGAATCCGGGTCGAGAAAGGTCAGCTCGACGCGCTCGCAGGGAAACATGACTACAGACATTAAGCCGCCAGAAAGCCGGCCAGCTAACCCGCCGACTTCGCGTGGCGTGAAGCGGCTGACTTCGCCGCCGGCGACATGCGGGCCGGAGCGCCTGCGCATCCTGCTCAATGAGGTCTGCGAAATTTGCAGGCCTGCCCAGCATTCGTATCATGGCAGCGCTTCCGGGCACGCCGCGGGCACCGGGGTGGCGCCTTCGGCGCCTGGGACGCGGGCAATCGTCCGGGCTGGCGACGGCCTGGGCCGCACCGGCTTTGACACAAGCCCACAAATGGCCGGCAAATGGCCTCGAAAATGCGTCGGCGAAATATACGCTCTGCTGGAAGTTATCGATGCCGACGACAGTCAGATTGCGCGGATTGACGGAGGTGCCAGATGTCGTTTGTCATCGCAACGCCGGACGTGGTGGCGCTGGCGGCGGAAGACCTGGCGGATATCGGTTCCGCTCTGACTGCAGCCAACGCCGCGGCCGCGGTCCCAACAAGTGGGTTGGCGGCTGCTGCCGCCGATGAGGTATCGAAGGCAATTGCTGCGGCCTTTTCCAGCTACGCCCAGCAGTATCAGGCGCTGAGCGCTAAGGTGGCGGCGTCACAGGGCCAGTTCGTGCGGGCGCTGACGGATGCCGCGAAAGGATACGCGGCCACTGAGGCGGCAAATGTCTCGCCGCTGCAGACTCTCCAGCAAGTCCTACTTGGTGCGATCACTGCCCCTACTATCGCGGGCCGCCCGTTGATCGGCAACGGCGCCAATGGGGCCCCGGGGACAGGGGAACCCGGTGGGCCTGGTGGTTATCTGTTGGGTAACGGCGGCAATGGTGGCTCAGGGGCCCCCGGGCAGGCTGGGGGTGCCGGTGGGGCCGCCGGATTGTTCGGCAACGGCGGGGCGGGCGGCGTCGGGGGTGCCGGCGCGTCTGGCGGCAGAGGCGGCACCGGAGGGTGGTTGTGGGGTAACGGCGGTGCCGGGGGGGCCGGCGGCACCGGCGGCGGGGCCGGTGGAGCAGGTGGCAACGCCCTGTTCTTGGGCTTTGGTGGTAACGGCGGCCCTGG
>NZ_MWQA01000001.1:5631076-5679079 GCF_002086915.1 Mycobacterium persicum
ACGCCGGCATCGGCCTCGCGGTCAGCGGCGGCAATGGAGGTGCCGGCGGCAGCGCTTACGGCGTACTCGCAGCAATTGGCGGGGCCGGAGGTGCCGGAGGCCCGGGTACCGGCGGGTTCGGCGGCGACGGCGGAAATGGAGAGAGTCTGTTGGTTGCAGTGGGCGGTGAAGGCGGGCACGCCGGCACGGGCGCCGGGGTCAACGGCGGTCAGGGAGGTGACGGCGGCGACGCCTCCGGCGCACTCGCGGCCTTTGCCGGGGCCGGCGGCGCCGGCGGTCCGGGCACCAGCGGATTCGGCGGTGGCGGCGGTGGCGGCGGCACCGCCGGGAGTCTGTTCGCGGCGGTGGGCGGAGCCGGCGGGCATGGCGGCGATGCTTCCACGGGAGGCGGCGGAGGCGGCGGTAACGGCGGCCTGGGCATCGCCTACAGCCCCGTGGTAGCCGGCGTCGGCATCGGCGGCGACGGCGGGCACGGCGGTGCCGGAACTAGTGGTGGCGACGGCGGTTTCGGCGGTGCCGGCGCTTCTTACGGCATCGCTGCGATCGCCATAGTGCTGGCGGGCGACGGCGGTGCCGGCGGCGCAGCTACCACTGGAATCGGTGGGGCCGGCGGTGGCGGCGGTCTCACTCCTCCTTTCTTCGACATCCTCGGGTTTGGGCTGTTTTACGGCGGCGCAGGCGGGGATGGTGGGGCCGCCAGCGGGATCGGCGGCACCGGCGGCGCGGGAGGCAACGGGAGTAGCGTCACCACGCTTTGGGGCTTCTACGGTGGCGGCGCCGGTGGGGATGGTGGGGCCGCCACCGGAACCGGCGGCACCGGCGGCGCCGGCGGCAACGGCGGCTTTGCGGTTGGGGGTGGGGTCGGGATGGGCGGGGCCGGCGGGCACGGCGGCGCGGCTCCCACCGGTACCGGCGGCGATGGCGGTGCCGGCGCCGACGGCGGCGGCATCATCGGCTCGGGTGGCAACGGCGGCGACGCGGGTAGCGGCGTCGGGGCTGCTAATGGCGGCAACGGCGGCAACGCCGGAATAGCGGCCAACGGCATGTTCGCCCCGTCCGTATACGGCGATGGCGGCAACGGCGGCAACGGCGTCAACGGCGGAAGCGGAGGCAAAGGCGGCAGCGCCGGCACGCTGGGCACCCCGGGAAAGAACGGATCGCCATAGCCGGCCGATAGCCGGCTGAGCGGCAAATGCTGTTACGTGCCCTAGTCGGGGATGTGGTCGGCGACGATGGTGAAGCACGCCGAGTGGATCGAGGCGTGCGACTCTTGAAACAAAACCTCGTGCGTTATCGCGTGTGTGCGGCCGCCCTCGTCGTGACCGAGGACAGCGCCGGCCGCGACGCCCATGGCGGCGATGGCGATCCCGGCTCCGACCGGCTTGAGTCCGATCTTGCGATCCGTCATGTGGTGCTGCTGTTCGCGTGGCTGATGTCGGTGCTGCCTTCGGCGCCGTCCGCCCGAGTAATCGAGCTTCGATGGTGCCCGAAACCCACCGAGTTGCACCAGCTTTCACCGCGACGAAGACGATCGCTTCTTTGACTCGGACGATAACCGAAGCTTATCGCGCGGCGCTTTACGTTGACCGACCGGTCAGCCCGGGCCGTCGCTGGCCGCGGCCAACAGCGGCACCACGACATCGCTGATCGGGGTTGCCAGGCCGTGGACGCGGGCCTTGCGGACGATCACTCCGTTGCGCAAGTCCCATTCCAGGCGCCGATGGGCTTCCCGGTCGGCCAGGATCGAGGTGCCCATGTCCTCGGGGGCAGACCGGAACAGATTCACCATCTCCTCGACCGCGTCGTCGCCGAGCCGGGCACCCTCGGCGCGCGCGACCGTCAGGCATTCGGCGACATAGCGGCGCGACAACGCGGCGACGTCGTCGCGGCGGAACATTCCGGACCGTCGCCCGGACAGCGCCATCAATCCGGCCAGCGCGTTGAGCACGAGTTTGCGCCACAGCACCGTGGTGAAATCGGGGTCGCAGTCCACCCGGGCGCCCGCGTCGCGCAGCAGTTCGGCCACGGCTTCCGCCGTCGGCCCGGTCGGCAGCACCAGTGCGGCCTCGCCGCGCAATCGCACCCAGCCCTCCGGTTGGGTCTCCGCGGAAAACCACACGCTGCCGGGCACGACGGTCGACGACGGGCAGTGCGGCTGCACCTGCTCGACCTGTTCCACCCCGTTTTGCAGGACGGCCACCACGGTGTGCTCGTCGCACAGGCGGGCCAGCCAGTCGTGGGCGTCGTCATTCTGGGTGGCTTTGACCGCCAGGATCACCACCTCGACCGGGCCGGCGACGTCGTCGGGATCTGTGTGTACCGGACCGGGCACCACGATGGGATCCGCGCCGTCGGGCCGCAGTTCGATGCCGCCGCGAGGGGTGTGGCCGCACAACAGCACCCGGTGGCCGGCCGAATGCAGCAGCGCGGCGACCGTCGTGCCGACGGCGCCGGGACCGACCACAGCGATGTTGGAGGCGATGAGCCATAAAGTACCGGGTTCGTTGGCCCGCGGAGGCGGCCATTTAGACTGGGCAGTCATTCCAACCGCGTGAAAGGGAGTCTTGTGCTGCGCAGCCACGGCGCTGGTTCACTACGGGATCGCGACGCCGGGCAGCAGGTGACCTTGGCCGGCTGGGTGGCTCGGCGCCGCGACCACGGCGGTGTCATCTTCATCGATCTGCGCGATGCCTCCGGAGTGGCGCAGGTGGTCTTCCGCGATCCTCAGGTGCTGGCCAAGGCGCATCGGCTGCGCGCGGAATTCTGCATCACGGTCTCCGGCGTGGTCGAGATCCGTCCGGAAGGCAACGCCAACCCCGAGATCGCCACCGGCGATATCGAGGTCAATGCCACCGCCCTGACGGTGCTCGGCGAATGCGCGCCGCTGCCGTTCCAGCTCGACGAGCCCGCGGGGGAGGAACTGCGGTTGAAGTACCGCTACCTCGACCTGCGCCGCGACGGCCCGGCATCGGCAATTCGATTGCGCTCCAAGGTCAATGCCGCAGCCCGCAACGTGCTGGCGCGCCACGACTTCGTCGAGATCGAAACCCCGACGATCACCCGCTCCACCCCGGAAGGGGCGCGCGACTTCCTGGTGCCGGCCCGGTTGCACCCGGGTTCGTTCTACGCTTTGCCGCAGAGCCCGCAGCTGTTCAAGCAGTTGTTGATGGTGGCCGGGATGGAGCGCTACTACCAGATCGCCCGCTGCTACCGGGACGAGGATTTCCGCGCCGACCGCCAGCCCGAATTCACCCAGCTCGACATGGAGCTGAGTTTCGTTGACGCCGAGGACATCATCGCGATTTCCGAGGAGATCCTGACCGCGCTGTGGGAGTTGATCGGCTACCGGATTCCGACGCCGATCCCGCGGATCAGCTACGCCGAAGCCATGCGGCGCTTCGGCTCCGACAAACCCGACATGCGGTTCGGTGTCGAGCTTGTCGAGTGTACGGAGTTCTTCCAAGACACCACATTTCGGGTCTTCCAGGCGCCCTACGTCGGCGCCGTGGTGATGCCCGGCGGAGCGTCGCAGCCGCGGCGGACGCTGGACGGCTGGCAGGAGTGGGCCAAGCAGCGCGGGCACCGCGGGCTGGCCTACGTGCTGGTCGGCGAGGACGGCACGCTGGGTGGGCCGGTGGCCAAGAATCTGTCCGACGGTGAGCGCGACGGTCTGGCCGCCCACGTCGGGGCCCAACCCGGCGACTGCATCTTCTTCTCGGCGGGCCCGGCGAAGTCGTCGCGGGCCCTGCTGGGGGCGGCGCGCAGCGAGATCGCCCACCGGCTCGACCTCATCGATCCCGACGCCTGGGCCTTCGTCTGGGTGGTCGACCCGCCGCTGTTCGAGCCCGCCGACGACGCCACGGCCGCCGGTGACGTCGCGGTCGGCTCGGGGGCGTGGACAGCGGTGCACCATGCGTTCACCGCGCCCAAGCCCGAGTTCGAGGACCGCATCGACTCCGATCCGGGCGGCGTGCTGGCCGACGCCTACGACATCGTCTGCAACGGCCACGAGATCGGTGGCGGCTCGGTGCGTATCCACCGCCGCGACGTCCAGGAGCGGGTGTTCGCGGTGATGGGTCTGGACAAGGCGGAGGCCGAAGAGAAGTTCGGTTTCCTGTTGGAAGCCTTCATGTTTGGTGCCCCGCCTCACGGCGGGATCGCGTTCGGTTGGGACCGGATCACGGCGCTGCTGGCCGGGGCCGATTCGATCCGTGAGGTGATCGCGTTCCCCAAGACCGGCGGCGGCGTCGACCCGCTGACCAACGCGCCCGCGCCGATCACCGCCCAGCAGCGCAAGGAATCCGGAATTGACGCCAAGCCCAAACCGGCTGACCGCGCTTAGGAGACACGCCCGAGGCGGGTGCGCGGCGCATCCCGTCCTGCGGTAAGCAACCCTGATGAGGACTTCGCGGCTTGCCCTGGTGGCTGACGGCGGCCCGGCGGCGGTGCAGCGTCTGCGCGCCGTGGTGTGGCCGATCACCCAGACCTCGGTGGCGGCCGGCCTGGCCTGGTATCTGACTCACGACGTGCTGCACCACCGGCAGCCGTTCTTCGCGCCGATCTCGGCCGTGGTGTGCATGTCGGCGACCAATGTTCTGCGGGCCCGACGGGCGGCGCAGATGATCATCGGGGTGGCGCTGGGGATCGTGCTCGGAGCCGGGGTACACGCCCTGCTGGGCGCCGGACCGACCACCATGGCGGTGGCGGTCTTCGTCGCGCTGTGCGTCGCGGTGCTGAGCGGACGCGGCTTCATCGCCCAAGGCCTGATGTTCGTCAACCAGACCGCGGTCTCGTCGGTGCTGGTGCTGGTATTCGCCGGTACCGCCGGTGTCGTAGCCGAGCGCCTGTTCGACGCGGTGATCGGCGGCGGCTTGGCTCTGGTGTTCGCGGTGTTGTTGTTTCCGCCCGACCCGGTGCAGATCCTGTGCGATGCCCGCGCCGATGTGTTGGCGGCACTGCGCGAGACGCTGGTCGAGGTGGCCGACGTGCTGGATGATCCTTCCCGCGCCGCTCCGGACTGGCCGATGTCGGCCTACGACCGGCTGCATGACCAGCTCAGCAGGCTGGCCGAGGCCCGCACCACCGCGGTCGTGGCCACCCGGGCTCCGCGCCGCTGGATTGCGCGCAACACCCTGCTCGGCATCGAACAACAGTCGGCGCGATTGGCGATGCTGGTCAGCGGCGTGCTGCAGCTATCTCGTGCGGTCACCCGGCTCCACCGGGGACAAGTCCCGGGTCCGCTGCACATCGCCCTGACCGAGCTCTCCGCCGGTATGGCCGTTGCCGACGACGAACCCGCAGCGGCCGGCGCCCATGCCAGCGCGGCCAGAGACCGCGCAGCGGAACTGGAGGCCGGGGCCCGCGACAAGAATCAGGTGGTGCTGGCCGACATCGTGTGCGCCTGCGCCGACGACTTACAGGAGCTGATCGACCTCCCCAGCCCGCGAAAGTAAGGTCTGCCAGCTCCTTCGGGACGGCGTGCTGGTGTTCGGCGATAGGGTGCCGGTGGTGCGGGATTCGTCCCGTGGCCGGCGTGGCGGTCGCGGGTTGGGCGTCGAGAAGTCAGGAGTGAGTTGTTGTCCCTGCCGTTTGATGGGCCTGCTGACGCGCGGTTCGACTCGCCGGCCGTCAAGCGTTATCGAGTCACGCACCGCACCGAATACCGCTACTCCGACGTGGTGACCAGCTCCTACGGCCGCGGGTTTCTCACCCCGCGCAGCTCGCCGCGCCAGCGCTGTGTCGCACACCGGCTGACCATCGATCCCGCCCCCGCCGACAGCTCCACCAGCCGCGACACCTACGGCAACATCAGCTCTTATTTCCATGTCACCGAACCGCACCGGTCCCTGACCATTACCGGCGACTCCATCGTCGACGTGGCGCCGCCGGCATCCGGGCTCTATACCAGCGGTCCGGCGCTGCAGCCGTGGGAGGCCGCTCGGCCGGGTGCGCCGCGCGGTGCGCTGGCAGTCGACTTCGCGCTGGACTTGGACCCGCCGGAGATCACCGACGAGGTGCGAAAGTACGCCGCTCCCAGCTTCGTTCCGGGCCGCCCGTTGGTCGAGGTACTGCGCGAGCTGACGACGCGGATCTATACCGACTTCACCTACCGTTCCGGGTCGACCACCGTTTCCACCAAGGTCGACGAGGTGCTGACTGCCCGGGAAGGGGTATGCCAGGACTTTGCCAGGTTGGCGATCGCCTGCCTGCGCGCCAACGGGCTGGCAGCCTGCTACGTGTCCGGTTATCTGGCTACCGACCCGCCGCCGGGAAAGGATCGGATGATCGGTACTGACGCCACCCATGCCTGGGCGGCGGTGTGGACGCCCCAACAGCCGGGCCAGTTCGAATGGCTGGGTCTCGATCCCACCAACGACCAACTGATCGACGAGCGTTACATCGTGGTCGGCCGTGGCCGTGATTACGCAGATGTGCCGCCGTTGCGCGGCATTATCTACACCAACTCCGAGCACACCGTGATCGACGTCGGGGTCGACGTCGTGCCCTTCGGCGGTGAAGCGCTCGATGCGTGACTTTCACTGTCCCAGTTGCGGCCAGCGCCTGACCTTCGAGAACTCCGTGTGCCTGTCCTGCGGCAGTGCGCTGGGTTTTTCTCTCGACCAGATGGCACTGTTGGTGATCGCCGAGCGCGGCGCCACCGGGCACGCCGGGGCGGTGCCCGCCGAGGAGTATCAACTGTGCGCCAATTTGCACCTCGCCCAATGTAATTGGCTGGTTCCGGTGAACCAGCCCAATGGGTTGTGCACGTCGTGTGCGCTGACTGTCGAGCGGCCCAACGACGTCGACACCGTGGGTCTGGCGGGGTTCGCCCGAGCCGAGGCGGCCAAGCGGCGGCTGATCGCCGAGTTGCACGAGCTGAAGCTGCCGATCGTCGGACGCGACCAGGATCCCGACCACGGGCTGGCATTCCGGCTCTTGTCCAGTGCGCACGAGCAGGTGATCACCGGGCACGCCGACGGCGTCATCACCCTGGACCTCGCCGAGGGCGACGACGTCCACCGCGAACAGCTGCGGGTGGAGATGGACGAGCCGTACCGAACCCTGCTCGGCCACTTCCGTCACGAGATCGGGCACTACTACTTCTACCGGCTGATCGACCCGTCCGGCGACCACCGGGCGCGCTTCACCGAGTTGTTCGGCGACCCGGACGCCGACTACCAGCAGGCGCTGGACCGGCATTACCGTGACGGCGCGCCGCCGGGTTGGCAGGACGGCTACGTGTCGTCGTATGCGACCATGCACCCCGCCGAGGATTGGGCCGAGACGTTTGCCCACTACCTGCACATCCGCGATGCCCTGGACACCGCGGCCTGGTGCGGTTTTGCCCCGGCGTCGGCAACCTTCGACCGGCCGGCATTGGGCCCCAGCGCTTTTCCCGCCATCATCGACATGTGGCTGCCGTTGTCCTGGTCGCTGAACATGGTGAACCGGTCGATGGGCCGCGACGACCTGTACCCCTTTGTGCTGCCGGCCGCGGTTTTGGCGAAGATGCAGTTCATCCACACCGTCATCGACGAATCCGCCGTCAACGGATAACCCATCCGGATTTGCAGGCACGCGGGCTGTTGCGTCGCCAGAGCCAGCCAACCCACATGATGCGCGGTGGAGCGCAGTGTAGCGGTCGCCCGAATGGGGAGAGGCGAATCCCGACCGATGGCTGCTGATTTCCTAACCGGTGCCGGAGCATGTCGGCGCGCGGTTGCGCCATCGCCATCGACCAATCGGCAGGAAATGCTATCCCTTCGCGCGGTCCAGCTTTCGGGATTGCCACTACCCGTTCGATAATGGGACAGGCGAATTAGGCCGGCATCGTCCGCCGTTCCTCGGGCCCCCACAGCTGCTGCATGCCCCCGGGCAGCTTCAACTGTGTCGCGGTGATCACGTCGGCAACGTCGCGCAACGCGGCATGTATTGCGGTCAGCAGGTCGGCCAGATCCGCGCGGCGCCCGTCGACGACGCCCTCCAGCTCGGCTGGATCCGAGCGGCGCAGCCGGATGTTGATCTCGTCGACCATCCGCTCGGGACGCGACGATCCCGACGAGCCGGGAAGGTCCTTGAGGTCGGCCCGCAGCCGCTCCAGCTGATACACCAGCGACCGCGGGTTCTGCGGGTCGAACAGCATCAGGTCGGTGACCGCGGCGACGCTGACCTTGCCCACGGTGCGGCGCCGGTAGCTGACCGAGGACTCACAGGCCTCCAGCGTCGACTCGATGATGGTTTGTTCGGCGGCCACGCCACGAACCGTGGTCAGCGTGTCCGCCAACAGCGCGGTCAGCCAGAGGCCACGCTCGATCCGCTTGCCGATGTCCATCATCGTCCAGCCCGCGTCGCGCACCATCGACTCGGCGGCCACCCCGGACAGCGTCAACATCCCGGCCAGGGTCTGCGCCTGAGCCTCGGCGAGCAGGGCGTCGGCCTCGGCGAGTGACTGCGGCGGGTCCGACCGCAACGCGACGGCGCGCTCGACGCCGGCCAGCACCATCCAGGTGTCGTTGGACAGCTGGTCGCGCACCGCCCTGGCGCACAGCGCCAGCCCTTCCACCGACTGGACTAGGGATCCCGGCCGCTCCAGGTCCACGGTCATCGACCACAGCATCGAGGGGGCGACGGCGATCATCTCGGCGTGGTCGTGAGCGGCCCCGGTGTCGGTTCCGGTGATCTGGCCGAGCGCGGCCATGAGCACCGGCACGCACTCGCTTTCCTCGGTGTGCTGCTGGTGGCGGAAGACGTGATAGCGCTCCCGGGCCACGATCAGCAACCGTGCCATGTTCTCGGCGCGCTCGCCGTAACGCCCCATCCAGAACAGGTCCGAGAGCACCCGCGGGGAGCTGACCGCACGGGTGCCCGCGCCGGTCTTGGCCGGGAGGAGCGACGGCGGCCAGGTGGTGACCGTCACCGCCTCAGCAATCGCCCGCTCTGTCGGCCGCACCCAAACATCCTTTGCTGCAACGGATTTCAGCATGTATGCGGCCGCGCCGGGCGCCAGTACGTAGCCCAGGCCGCCGATCATCGGCGCATAGCCGCCGCGTTGGGCGACCGTGAACAACCGCATGCCGACGCCGGCCGAGGTCAGCATCCCGGCGTGGTCGGTGGGCGCCGAGGAGAACGCCGGCAACTCCTGGCCGAGCCACTGCCACGGCATCGCCTCGACACACGCCGCCAGCTTGGCCAGCTGCCGAGACGAAAGTGCTGGCCCGGCGAGGGTTTTCCTGCCAACCGTGGATCTGACCAGCAGCGAGGAGAGATTGGCCAGCAGGTGTGAGCGTTCACTGGCGATGCCGCCCCAGTAGACCGGAGCTGTCGGCAACAACGGGTCTTCGCCCAGTAAGCGCCGGGCCAGCTCGGGCAGAAACCGCAGCAGGCCGGGGCTTTCCAGGATGCCGCTGCCCAGCGTGTTGACCACGGTCACGGTGCCGCGGTGCTGGGCCTCCACCAGACCGACCACGCCGAGCCGGGAATCGGCGCGCAGATCCAGCGGATCGGCGTAGTCGGCGTCGACGCGGCGCAACACCACGTCCACGCGTTTGAGGGTTCCCAGCGAGCGCATCCACAGCTTGCCGTCGCGCACCACCAGGTCCGCACTTTCCACCAGCGGGAAACCCAACAGCGTCGCCAGATACGCCTGATCGAAGGCCGTCTCGGAATAGATGCCCGGGCTGAGCACCACCACCACCGGGTCTTGGGCGACGTCGGGAGCCGCGTCGATCAACGCCAGCCGCAACGCTTGGGCAAACGGGGTCGTGGGCCGCGGCGCAATCCTTTCGTACAAGTCCGGGATCGCGTGGGCGATCACCCGCCGATCGGCCAGCGCATAACCTGCCCCCGAGGGCGCCTGCGTCCAGTCGGCGTTGACTCGATAGCTGCCGTCGGGCATCCGGCTGAGATCGCAGGCGTGCAGGAAAAGTTGGTGCCCCGGCACCGTGATCCCGTTAGCCGGGCGCACATAACCGGGATGGGCGAATACCAACTCGGCGGGCAGCACGCCCTCGGTGAGCAGGCTGCGGGGTCCGTAGAGGTCCGCCAGCACGGCATCGAGCAGGCGTGACCGCTGCACCAGGCCGGCCTCCAGGACGGCCCAGTCGTCGGCTGACACCACCAGCGGCAGCGTGTCCAGGCGCCAAGGTCCGGGCTCCAGGCCGTGGGCGCCGTGCTCGTCGCGGGTGGAATCGGCCCCCGTGTAGCTGATGCCGTCGTGGTCGATCAGGCTGTGCACGATCGTGCGCAGCCGGTCCAGCCCCCCTCTGCCGCGCTCGGCGACGGTGTCGGCCAGCTCCGTCCAGGCCGGCCGCACCTTCCCGTCGGCGTCGACGAACTCGTCGTAGCCGGTTCCCGGACCGTCACGCAGGTCGAAGAGCGATTGCTGGGCTCGCGCGGTGCGGTAACCGTCCAGCAGGTGGTCGGCATCGGCCACCGCTCGACCCGTTCCCCACGTCACGTCGGCGGGCGCCATTACTGTCGCAACATCAGGGACTGCCCTCGCCTACACAGCGTTCGCTGCGCCGAACCCGCTGGTTCCGGCCGGGCTTATGCGTACTGCTGCCCTGGCGGTGGTGCGGGCGGATAGCCGCCCGGGGGTGCCGACTGCTCGATCGGCACCACCTGGCCACCCGTCAGCTTGCGGTAGGTGTAGACCTGGACCAGCGCGGCAACCGGAACGCCGACAACCAAGCCTACCAAGCATGCGAGTTCGCCGATCAGCACGGCCGCATACTGCACCAGCCAGGACAGCGCGCTGTTTCCGAGTTCGCCCCGAACGGTCGCGATGCTGGCCTTGATCGACTCGATCGGCGACAGGGATCTGTCGACGACGAACGCAATCGCGAATTGGGCGAAGAAAGCCAAGACCAACGGCCCGACAATGGTGCACGACAGCACCATGGCCGCGACGGCCAGCAGGAATGAGGTGAGCACCACAGTGCCCACATTGCGCGGCTTGAAGAACGTTCCGATGCTGACCGGCTTGCCGTCGGCAATGTCGAGGCAGCCCCTGACCAGGCCGGCATGCATGTAGGCCACCACGAAGAACACGGCGATGTAGCCGATGATCGTGAGGATCCAGCCGATCGCGGAAAACTCTGCGGACGTGCTGTGGTAGCTGTAGTCGTACTCGACAACGGTGGTCGACGTTTTTTGCGCGGTCGCGAAGGCGATCGCCAGCGGGATACCGATCACCGCGGTAATCGCCAGGCCGTAGATGACCAGCGGCACGACCAGCGCCGCGACGTTCTTGGTGAACTTGTTCCACGCCCAACTGATCGCTTCGCCCACGTTGAAGCCCGACTTCGGCGGTCCCCCGAAACCCGGCTGAGGCGGGTAGCCCGGCGCAGGTGCTCCCGGCGGGCCATAGCCGGGAGGCGGGGGCGGGGCGCTGTAGCCGGGAGCCGAGTAGCCGCCGGGCGGCGGGCCATAACCGGGTGGTGGGGGAGGCGGTGCGCCGTAACCGGGTGGCGGTGCGCCGTAACCGGGCGGCGGAGGCGCGCCGTAACCCGGCGGCGGCGGCGTGGTCCCGTAACCCGGCGGCGGGGGAGGCGGCGGGTAGCCCGCGGTGCTGTGTTCGCCGCCCTGGGGGTCGGCCGGAGTGCCTGGGTGTTCTGGCGGCTGGCTCATCGCTGTCCTAAGTGGCTGGTCGTTCGCTCTCGCCTGGTATGCGCGTGGAATTAGCAAACCGGAACTTAGCAAATGTGGGCCGGAGGCGCGCGGGTTGGTGGTGCTCCTTTTTCTTTTTCGGGTAGCGACCCGGCGCGTGCGACGCCTCGGCTTCCTCAGTGCTCGCGTGGTATGTCTGAAGCGTGTCCGACGGTCTGTTCGACCTGCCCGGCGCACCGAAGCCGACCGATCATGGCCTCGACGTGTCAGCCGGCGCGCCGCTGGCGGTGCGGATGCGTCCCGCGTCGCTCGATGAAGTCGTCGGGCAGGACCATCTGCTGGCGGCGGGGTCGCCGCTGCGCCGCCTGGTCGAGGGGTCGGGCGTGGCGTCGGTGATCCTCTACGGTCCGCCCGGAAGCGGCAAGACGACGCTGGCAGCGCTGGTCTCGCAGGCCACCGGACGCCGGTTTGAGGCGCTGTCGGCGTTGTCGGCCGGGGTCAAGGAAGTCCGGGCCGTCATCGACGAGGCGCGGCGGGGGCTTCTTGCCGGTGAGCAAACGGTGCTGTTCATCGACGAGGTGCACCGGTTTTCCAAGACTCAGCAGGACGCACTGCTGTCGGCGGTGGAGAACCGGGTGGTGTTGTTGGTCGCCGCGACTACCGAGAATCCCTCCTTCGCGGTGGTGGCCCCGCTGCTGTCGCGATCGTTGATCCTGCAGCTACGGCCGCTGACCCCCGACGACATTCGGATCGTCGTGCAGCGTGCGATCGAGGATCCCCGCGGGTTCGGGGGGCGCATGGTGGTGACGCCCGAGGCCGTCGAGTTGCTGGTGCAATTGGCCGCCGGGGACGCGCGCCGGGCGCTGACCGCGCTGGAGGTGGCTGCTGAGGCCACCGAGCAGGTCACCGTCGAGGCGATCGAACACTCCCTGGACCGGGCCGCCGTCCGCTACGACCGCGACGGTGACCAGCACTACGACGTCGTCAGCGCCTTCATCAAGTCAGTGCGCGGTTCCGACGTCGACGCCGCACTGCACTATTTGGCCCGCATGCTCGTCGCCGGCGAGGACCCCCGGTTCATCGCGCGGCGGCTGATGATTCTGGCCAGCGAGGACATCGGCATGGCCGACCCGACCGCGCTGCAGACCGCGGTCGCTGCCGCTCAGACCGTGGCACTGATCGGCATGCCGGAGGCTCAGTTGACGCTGGCCCACGCCACGGTGCACTTGGCCACCGCGCCGAAGTCCAACGCGGTCACCACGGCCTTGGCCGCGGCGATGGCCGACATCAAGGCCGGCAAAGCCGGCCTGGTCCCGGCTCATCTGCGCGACGGGCACTACTCCGGTGCCGCAGCGCTGGGCAACGCGCAGGGCTACAAGTACTCTCACGACGACCCGGATGGTGTTGTGGCTCAACAGTATCCGCCGGACGAGCTGGTGGGTGTGGACTACTATCGGCCCACCGGTCGCGGTGGCGAACGGGATATGGCCGGCCGGCTGGACCGGCTACGGGCGATCATCCGCAAGAAACGGGGACGGGCATGAAGGTCTTCACCGACGACGAGATGAACCAACTGCTGCCCACCGCCAAGCCCTATAGCGTCGTCATCCTCAAGCAGGGACCGAAGTTCGGTGACGGGGCGGCGCCGGCCATCGTCTGGGAGCACGGGCGCCGCAACTTCGGATTGCGCGACGAGGGTGTGCTGGCGGTGGTGCTGCCGGTCACCGACGGGTCTGACGTCTGCGGCATCGGGGTGTTCGCGGCGACGGTGGACGACACCGCGGCGATCATGAACGATGACCCGGGCGTCGCCGCGGGCGTATTCACCTACGAGGTACACCCTTGCCGAGGCTTTCCGGGTGACGCCCTGCCTTGACGGCAGCGCGGAGGGATCGAGCAGGCATCGAATGTGCATCCGCGGCTTCGAGTGTGCGCGTATGGTTTTCAAAGTGTAACTACGGCGGCCGACGGGCCCTGAACACGCCACCGGCGCACGCTCGACGCCACCGGCGCACGCTCGACGCCACCGGCGCACACTCGACGCCGGGTCAGACGTCAGACCAGCTCAGGTACGCGTAGGTGGGCGATCGCCAGCTCGAACTCGGCCACGTCAAGCACCTCGGCGCCCAATTCGCGGACCCGCCTGCTGCGCAACTCGGTCGCCTGGTCGCGGTTGCGGGCCATCGCGTCCATCGTGTCGAACGTGGTGCATGACACTGCGCGCCGGCAGGCGGGATGGTCAACCATCAGGCTGGCACTGCAGAACCCGTCCAACCCCTCCATCTCGGGCAACACATGCATGCCGTAAAAGTCCAGCGATCGCTCGATCTGATCGGGCACCACCTTGAGCCAGGTGGCCCGCACGCATGCTCCGGGATGCGAGTGATGGTCGCGGTGCAGCATGGCGATATTCCATTCCTCGACCCGCGCGTTGCCGGAGAACATCATCGCGGCCCGATCCCGGACGGGAGCGACCCGCTCGGCGCTGGCGCGCATTGCCTCCAGGGTCTCCCAGGCGCTGGTGGCGATGCAGGTACCCGACTGTCGGTCAACCAGCAGCGACAACCCGACATATCCGTTGATCGCCTGCAGAGCGGGCATCACGACATCGCGAACGTGCGCGATTCCAATGTCGACCGACAAGGGTTGTGCCTGGATGGTGGTAGAGCGTGCGTACACGATCGGCCCCTCCTATGTCGGGGCGGCGCCCCGGTGGCGCCACCGGTCTCACCGAATACCTTCCTCCTACCGAACAGCCGTGGCAATAAAATCTTGGGCCCCTCCTCCGATCGTCACTTGGATCGCCGGGCCGTGAAATCCGTCCCGGTAGGCTAGGCGGGTGGATACCGATGTGCTCGACGTTGACACCGCGCGTCGCCGCATTGTCGATCTCACCGACGCGGTGCGCGGCTTCTGCGCGTCGCACGGTGACGGGTTGTGCAACGTGTTCGTTCCGCATGCGACGGCCGGAGTCGCGATCATCGAGACCGGCGCCGGCTCGGACGATGACCTGGTCGACACCCTGGAACGACTGCTGCCGCGCGACGACCGCTATCGGCATGCGCACGGATCTGCCGGTCACGGCGCCGACCACGTGCTGCCGGCCCTGGTTGCCCCGTCGCTAACGGTGCCGGTCGCGGGCGGCGAGCCGCTGCTGGGTACCTGGCAAAGCGTCGTTCTGGTCGACCTGAACCGGGATAATCCGCGACGCTCGGTGCGTTTGAGTTTTGTGAAAGGCTAAGCCGGGCACCAAGCGTTCTCTGGAAAGCCGTCTAATAGACCGGCGAATAGGCTGGTATTGAATCCGACCGAGGAAACTTAGGGAAGCGACCACAGTGCAGACACACGAGATCAGGAAACGGTTCCTCGATCATTTTGTGAAGGCCGGTCACACCGAGGTGCCCAGCGCATCGGTGATCCTCGACGACCCCAATCTGTTGTTCGTCAACGCCGGCATGGTCCAATTCGTGCCCTACTTCCTGGGACAGCGCACACCGCCGTACCCCACGGCCACCAGCATCCAAAAGTGCATCCGCACCCCCGACATCGACGAGGTGGGCATCACCACCCGGCACAACACCTTCTTCCAGATGGCCGGCAATTTCTCGTTCGGCGACTACTTCAAGCGCGGGGCGATCGAACTGGCCTGGTCGCTGCTGACCAACGCTGTTGCCGCCGGCGGATACGGGCTGGACCCGGAAAGGCTTTGGGCCACAGTCTATCTCGACGACGACGAGGCCGCCGGCCTGTGGCGGGAAGTCGCCGGTCTGCCGCCCGAGCGGATCCAGCGCCGCGGCATGGCCGACAACTACTGGTCCATGGGCATTCCCGGGCCGTGCGGGCCGTCATCGGAGATCTACTACGACCGCGGTCCCGACTACGGGCCCGAAGGCGGGCCGATCGTCAACGAGGACCGCTACCTCGAGGTGTGGAACCTCGTCTTCATGCAGAACGAGCGCGGCGAGGGAACCACCAAAGAGGACTACGAGATCCTGGGTCCGCTGCCCCGCAAGAACATCGACACCGGCATGGGGGTCGAGCGGGTCGCGCTGGTATTGCAAGACGTGCACAACGTCTACGAGACCGACCTCCTGCGACCGGTCATCGATGCCGTCGCCGCGCGCGCCTCGCGCCCCTACGACGCCGGAAATCACGCCGACGACGTGCGGTACCGCATCATCGCCGACCACAGCCGCACCGCAGCGATCCTGATCGGCGACGGTGTAAGCCCCGGCAACGACGGCCGCGGCTACGTGTTGCGCCGGCTGCTGCGCCGTGTCATCCGGTCGGCCAAGCTTCTCAACATCGATACCCCGATCGTCGGCGAACTGATGGCCACCGTGCGCGACGCGATGGGTCCGTCGTATCCCGAACTGGTCAGCGACTTCGACCGGATCAACCGCATCGCCGTCGCCGAGGAGACGGCTTTCAATCGCACGCTGGCGTCGGGTTCCAGGCTGTTCGACGAGGTCGCCGGCACCACCAAAGCCAAGGGCGCCACGGTGGTTTCCGGTGCGGACGCCTTCACCTTGCACGACACCTACGGCTTCCCGATCGAGCTCACCCTGGAGATGGCGGCCGAATCCGGGCTGGCGGTCGACGAGAGCGGCTTCCGCGAGCTGATGGCAGAGCAGCGTCGCCGAGCCAAGGCCGACGCAGCCGCGCGCAAACACGCGCACGCCGACCTCACCGCCTATCGGGAACTGGTCGACGCCGGACCCACCGAATTCACCGGATTCGACGAACTTGCCTCGGAGGCACGAATCCTGGGCATCTTTGTCGACGGCAAGCGGGTTCCGGTCGTCGCCCACGGCGACGCTGTGGCGGCCGATCGGGTGGAGTTGGTGTTGGACCGCACCCCGCTGTACGCCGAGTCGGGCGGCCAGGTCGCCGACGCCGGCGCCATTAGCGGAACCGGCTCGGGGGCCAGCGCCCGCGCGGCCGTTACCGACGTGCAGAAGATCGCCAAAACCCTTCACGTGCACCGGGTTAACGTGGAGTCCGGGGAATTCGTCGAGGGCGACACCGTGATCGCCGCGGTGGACTCTGGCTGGCGCAAAGGCGCCACGCAAGGTCACTCGGGGACCCACATGGTGCACGCCGCATTGCGACAAGTGCTGGGGCCCAACGCGGTTCAGGCCGGCTCGCTGAACCGACCGGGCTATCTGCGGTTCGACTTCAACTGGCAGGGGCCGCTCACCGAAGACCAGCGGACCCACATCGAAGAGGTGACCAACGAAGCCGTGCAGGCCGATTTCGAAGTGCACACCTTCACCGAGCAGCTCGACAAGGCTAAGGCGATGGGCGCGATGGCGCTCTTCGGCGAAAGCTACCCCGACGAAGTCCGGGTCGTCGAAATCGGTGGGCCGTTCTCGCTGGAGCTGTGCGGGGGCACCCACGTCGAGAGCTCGGCGCAGATCGGGCCGGTGACCATCCTGGGCGAATCGTCGATCGGCTCCGGGGTACGCCGGGTGGAGGCCTACGTCGGGCTCGACTCCTTCCGTCACCTGGCCAAGGAGCGCGCCCTGATGGCGGGGCTCGCTTCGTCGCTGAAGGTGCCCTCCGACGAAGTCCCCACGCGAGTGGCCAACCTGGTGGATCGGCTCAAGGCCGCCGAGAAGGAGCTGGAACGCGTCCGGCTGGCGAATGCGCGGGCAGCCGCGGTCAACGCCGCCGCCGGCGCCGAACGCATCGGTAACGTCCGGGTGGTGGCACAGCGCATGTCGGGCGGCATCACCTCGGCCGATTTACGTTCCCTGGTCGGCGATATCCGCGGCCGGCTGGGCAGCGATCCGGCGGTGATCGCGCTGATCGCCGAAGGCGAGAACGACAGCGTGCCCTATGCCGTCGCCGCCAATCCGGCCGCCCAGGACCTGGGGATCCGCGCCAACGAGTTGATCAAACAGCTGGCCGTGGCCGTCGACGGCCGCGGCGGCGGCAAGGCCGACCTGGCCCAGGGCTCCGGAAAGAAACCGGCCGGCATCGACGCCGCGCTCGACGCGGTCCGCTCCGAGATCGCCGCGATAGCCCGGGTCGGTTGAGTGAGCGCCCCACTTCACCGCCAGCCCGACCGGCCCGGCGACTCAGACCCCGGACCGGGACGACGCCTCGGCATTGATGTGGGAAGCGTGCGGATCGGTGTGGCGTGCAGCGATCCTGACGGCATCTTGGCCACTCCCGTGGAAACAGTGCGCCGCGACCGCTCCGGCAAGCACCTGCGCCGGCTGGTGGCGCTGGCCGCCGAACTGCCGGCCGTCGAGGTGGTGGTCGGACTGCCGCGCACGCTGGCCGACCGCATCGGCCCCGCCGCCCAGGATGCGATCGACCTGGCCGATGCGCTGGCACAGCGCATTGTCCCGATACCGGTGCGGCTTGCCGACGAGCGGCTGACCACCGTGAGCGCGCAGCGATCACTGCGCCAGGCGGGCATTCGGGCCAAAGACCAACGTGCGGTGATCGACCAGGCGGCCGCCGTGGCAATCCTGCAGGCGTGGCTGGATCAACGCCGCAGTACCGCGCCCGGACCGGTAACCGGGAACGTGGCCGATGGCTGAGGACGTCGACCGTCAGCGGGCCGAGCCGGTGGCGGTGGGGCCGCACCGGCACCGGATGAGCAGAGCAGACCGGCGCAAGCGCAGCCACAGCCGCAGAAGACGGCGGCGCATCTTGGGCGGATTGGCCTTCAGCGTGCTGGTCGCGGTCGTGGCGACGGCCGTGATTTTCGGCGGCAAGCTCTGGCACCTGATGCTGGGCGCCGGAAACGACTACACCGGAACCGGCAAGCGCGACCTCGTGATTCAGATCGAGGCAGGCGACTCGACCACGGCGGTCGGGGAGACGCTGTACAAGCACGGCGTGGTGAAAACGGTTCGGGCGTTCGTCGACGCCGCGCACGGCAACGAGGCGATTTCGTCGATTCAGCCCGGCTACTACCGGATGCGCACCGAGATTCCGGCAGCCAACGCGGTCGCGCGGCTGGCCGACCCGAAGAGCAGGGTGGGCAGGCTGGTCATCCCGGAAGGACGTCAGCTCGACGACACCACCGACATGAAGACCAACGTGGTGACCCCCGGAATCCTCACGTTGATCTCGCGGGCGACGTGTGTGGATCTCGACGGGAACAAACACTGTGTTGCGGTGGCCGACCTGCGTGCCGCGGCAACCAAGAACACCCCGGCGATGCTCTCGGTGCCGCCGTGGGCGGTTGAGCCGGTGATCGAGCTCGGCGATGACCATCGCCGCATCGAGGGGCTCATCGCGCCGGGCACCTTCAACGTCGATCCGTCGGCCTCGGCGGGCGCCATCCTGTCGTCGCTGATCAGCGCCGGCGCCGTCGAATACGCCAAGGCGGGTTTGGTGGACACCGCCACGTCGCTGGGCCTGTCACCCTACGACATCCTGGTGGTGGCCTCGCTGGTACAGCAGGAATCCAGCGTCCAGGATTTCCCGAAGGTGGCGCAGGTCATCTACAACCGCCTGCACGAACACCGCACGCTGGAGTTCGACTCCACCGTGAATTACTCGCTGGATCGCCGGGAAGTGGCCACCAGCGACGCCGACCGCGCGCTGCGCACGCCGTGGAACACCTACATGGCCGAGGGGCTGCCGGCGACCGCGATCTGCTCGCCCGGGGTGGACGCGCTGCACGCAGCCGAACATCCGGCACCCGGGGACTGGCTGTATTTCGTCACCATCGACTCTCAGGGCACGACGCTGTTCACCCGGGATTATCAGCAGCATCTGGCCAACATCGAACTGGCTAAACACAACGGTGTCCTCGACAGCACCCGCTAGAAAAGCCAGGAAAGCCGGGGTTCTCGGTTCGCCGATCGCCCACTCCCGGTCCCCGCAACTGCACCTGGCCGCCTATCGCGCGCTGGGTCTGAACGACTGGACCTATGAGCGCATCGAGTGCACGGCCGAGCAATTGCCGGCCGTGGTCGGCGGGTTCGGGCCGGAGTGGGTCGGCGTATCGGTGACCATGCCGGGCAAGTTCGCCGCCCTGCGGTTCGCCGACGAGCGAACCGCCCGCGCCGAGCAGGTTGGTTCGGCCAACACGCTGGTGCGCACGCCGCGCGGGTGGCGGGCCGACAACACCGACATCGACGGGGTGACCGGCGCTCTCGGCGCGGCTTCCGGAGACGCGGTGGTGCTGGGGTCCGGCGGCACCGCCCCGGCCGCGGTCGTCGGGCTGGCCCAACTCGGCGTCACCGGCATCACCGTGGTGGCACGCAATCCCGGGAAAGCGGCCCGTCTGGTCGACCTGGGAAGGCAGGCCGGCGTGACCAGCCGGTTCTGCGCCCTGGACGACGCCGGGTTGGCCGACCAGGTCGCCGCCGCGCAAGTGCTGGTCAGCACGCTGCCGGCGGACGTAGCCGCGCGCTACACCCCGACGTTGGCCGGCGTCCCCGTCCTGTTGGACGCGATCTATCACCCGTGGCCCACACCGCTGGCCGCTGCGGTGACGGAGGCTGGCGGCCGGGCGATCAGTGGACTGCAGATGCTGCTGCATCAGGCGTTCGCTCAGGTGGAGCAATTCACCGGGATGCCCGCGCCTCGTGAGGCGATGACTTGCGCATTGGCGGAGCTGGACTAGCGTGCCCCGAGATGTGGATGGGCACGCTGGGGGCGGCGGTTGCGCTGTGGATGGGGGCGCTGTGCGGCTACGACGTTCGGGAGCGGCGGTTACCTAACGCGTTGACCGTGCCCGGGGCCGCGGTGATCCTGCTCGGCGCGCTGGTTGCGGGCCGGGGCGTGCCGGCGCTGGCCGGCGCGGCCGCGTTGGCCGGGGTGTACCTGCTGGTGCACCTGGTCACCCCGGCGGCGATGGGCGCCGGTGACGTCAAGCTGGCGTTCGGCGTGGGCGGGTTGACCGGCTGCTTCGGTGCCGACGTGTGGTTTCTGGCGGCGCTGGCGGCGCCGCTGCTCACGGCGGTGTGCGGCCTGGTTGCCCGGATTATCGGCGGCGCCGACAGCGCCGCCACCTTGCCGCACGGCCCGTCGATGTGTCTGGCCACCGCCGGCGCACTGGCACTGGTAGTGATGTGAGCTGGGGGTTGCGTGCGCCCAACCGGATTTGTAGCACATTGAGTGCTACCATGGGTAGCCGTGGAAGTGATTGGGGTCCGAGAGCTCCGGCAGCACGCATCGCGGTATCTCGCCCGGGTGGAAGCTGGCGAGGAACTCGGCATCACCAATAACGGGCGGCTCGTCGCCCGACTTGTTCCGGTGCGGGCGGCAGAGCGTTCTCGCGAAGCCCTGATCGAATCAGGCACCGTGATTGCGGCCCCACGCCCGCAGAACCTTTTCGAGGTGACAGCAACACCGGCGCCGGATCGCAAGCGCACTCTGTCCGATGTTCTCGACGAGATGCGCGACGAGCAGTGATTTACCTGGATACGTCGGCTCTGACCAAATTGCTCATCGCTGAACCGGAGACGGCCGATCTGCGCAGCTGGCTGACTTCGCAACGAGAACAGGGCGAATTCGCGGCGACGAGCGCACTCGGACGAGTCGAGTTGATGAGAGTCGTTGCCCGGTACGGGGACCCGGCCCACGTCGAACGTGCACGCTACCTACTGGACGGGCTCGATATTCTTCCGCTCACCGCGCCGGTGATGAATCTCGCCGAAACGATCGGCCCGGCCACCCTGCGCTCGCTCGACGCGATTCACCTCGCAGCGGCCACGCAGATCAAGCGGGAGCTGACCGCGTTTGTGACCTATGACCGCCGTTTGTTGGCCGGCTGCCTCGAGGTCGGGCTGATCATCGCATCGCCCGGCGCAGTCCGCTAGTCGTCGGAACCGACAGTTGTCGGCGACATACGGCCTCCAGCCGGTCAGCGAGCACACCGCGTCCACATGGGAAGATGTTCGGGTGTTGCGCTGGATCACCGCGGGCGAGTCCCATGGCCGGGCGTTGGTGGCCGTGGTCGATGGCATGGTCGCCGGAGTAAACGTCACCTCGACCGAGATCGCCGATCAGCTGGCCCGCCGCCGATTGGGCTACGGCCGCGGCGCCCGGATGACCTTCGAACGGGACGCGGTGACCGTATTGTCCGGCGTGCGCCACGGCAGCACGCTGGGCGGGCCCATCGCCATCGAGATCGGCAACACCGAATGGCCGAAGTGGGAAACCGTGATGGCCCCCGATCCCGTCGACCCGGCGGAGCTCGAAAACAGCGCCCGCAACGCGCCGCTCACCCGACCCCGCCCGGGCCACGCCGACTACGCCGGCATGCTCAAGTTCGGCTTCGACGACGCCCGGCCGGTGCTCGAGCGCGCCAGTGCCCGTGAGACCGCCGCTCGGGTGGCCGCCGGAACCGTCGCGCGGCAGTTCCTCAAACAAGCGCTGGGCGTCGATGTGCTGTCCCATGTGATTTCCATCGGCCCGTCGGTGCCCTACGACGGCCCGCCGCCCGGGCCCGAACACCTGGCCGCCATCGATGCCAGCCCGGTCCGCGCATTCGGCAAGGCTGCCGAGCAAGCCATGATCGCCGAGATCGAAGCGGCCAAGAAAGACGGCGACACCCTGGGCGGCGTGGTGGAGGTGGTGGCGCTGGGGCTGCCGGTGGGGGTGGGATCGTTCACCAGCGGCGACAACAGGCTCGACAGCCAACTCGCCGCGGCCGTGATGGGCATTCAGGCGATCAAGGGTGTGGAGATCGGTGACGGGTTCGAGACCGCGCGCCGCCGCGGCAGCCGCGCCCACGACGAGATGTACCCCGGGTCCGACGGTGTGGTCCGCTCTACCAACCGGGCCGGCGGGCTGGAAGGCGGGATGACCAACGGCCAGCCGCTGCGGGTGCGCGCCGCGATGAAGCCCATCTCCACCGTGCCGCGGGCACTGGCCACCGTCGACCTGGCCACCGGCGACGAGGCGGTCGCCATTCACCAGCGCTCCGACGTGTGCGCCGTACCGGCCGCCGGAGTGGTGGCCGAGGCGATGGTGGCGCTGGTGCTGGCGCGCGCGGCCCTGGAGAAATTCGGCGGCGATTCGCTGACCGAAACCCGCCGCAACATCGAGGCCTACCAGCGCGCGGTCGCCGACCGCCAGTTACCGGCCGCCCGAGTGTCGGGATAGCCAGGTAGGTAATCAGATGGCACCAATAGCAGTACTCGTGGGACTGCCCGGATCCGGCAAGTCCACCATCGGCCGGCGGCTGGCCAAAGCCCTCGGGGTCGGTCTGCTCGACACCGACGCAGCCATCGAGCAGCAGACCGGGCGCAGCATCGCCGACATCTTCGCCGCCGACGGGGAGCAGGAGTTCCGGCGCATCGAGGAAGACGTGGTGCGCGCGGCACTTGCCGACCACGACGGAGTGTTGTCGCTGGGCGGCGGCGCGGTCACCAGCCCGGGCGTGTGTGCGGCCCTGGCCGGCCACACCGTCGTCTACTTGGAGATCAGCGCGGCCGAAGGGGTGCGGCGCACCGGCGGCAACACCGTGCGGCCGCTGCTGGCCGGGCCCGACCGGGCCGAGCGGTACCGGGCCCTGATGGCCAAACGGGTTCCGCTGTACCGCCGCGTCGCCACCATCCGGGTGGACACCAACCGCCGCAACCCCGGGGCGGTGGTGCGCTACATCGTCTCGCGGCTGCACACGCCCAGTCAGACACCTACTCAGGCGGCAACATGACCGAAACCGGCACGTCCGCGACGGTGCATGTTGCCGTCGACCCGCCCTACCCGGTGGTGATCGGCACCGGCGTTCTCACGCAACTGGACGAGTTGCTGGCCGGCCGGCACAAGGTCGCCATCCTGCATCAACCCGTGCTGGCCGACACCGCCGAGGCCATCCGCAACCGCCTGGCCGACAAGGGCATCGACGCACACCGTATCGAAATACCCGACGCCGAGGCCGGCAAGGACCTGCCGGTCGTCGGATTCATCTGGGAAGTGTTGGGCCGCATCGGACTCGGCCGCAAAGACGCTCTGGTCAGCCTCGGCGGGGGAGCCGCCACCGACGTCGCCGGCTTCGCGGCGGCCACCTGGTTGCGTGGCGTGTCGATCGTGCACGTGCCCACCACGCTTTTGGGCATGGTGGACGCGGCCGTCGGCGGCAAGACGGGCATCAACACCGATGCGGGCAAAAACCTGGTCGGGGCGTTTCACCAGCCGCTTGCCGTGCTCGCCGACCTGGCGACGCTGCAGACCTTACCGCACAACGAAATCGCCTGCGGGATGGCCGAAGTCGTCAAGGCCGGGTTCATCGCGGACCCGGTGATCCTGGACCTCATCGAAGCCGACCCGGAGGCTGCCCTGAACCCGAAGGGCGAGGTGCTGCCGGAGCTGATCCGCCGGGCGGTCCTCGTCAAGGCCGAGGTCGTCGCGGTCGACGAGAAGGAATCCGAGCTGCGCGAAATCCTCAACTACGGCCACACGTTGGGCCACGCGATCGAGCGGCGGGAGCGCTACCGGTGGCGGCACGGCGCCGCGGTGTCGGTCGGGTTGGTGTTCGCGGCCGAGCTCGCCAGGCTTGCCGGACGGCTGGATGAGGCCACCGCGCAACGCCATCGCACGATCTTGTCGTCGCTGGGGCTGCCGGTCAGCTACGACCCGGACGCGCTGCCGCAGTTGCTGGAGATCATGTCCGGCGACAAGAAAACGCGGGCCGGTGTGCTTCGGTTCGTGGTCCTGGACGGACTGGCCAGGCCGGGGCGGTTGGTGGCGCCGGACCCGGGACTGCTGGTGAGCGCCTATGCGGGAGTCTGTGCCACATGAGTGTGACGGTGAACGTGATCAACGGTCCGAACCTGGGCCGGCTGGGCCAGCGCGAGCCCGCCGTCTACGGCAGCACCACCCACGCTGAGCTGGCCGCTCTGATCGAACGGGAAGCCGCCGAACTCGGACTCAAAGCCGTTGTGCGACAAAGCGATAGCGAATCTCAACTATTGGAATGGATCCATCGGGCCGCCGACGCCGCAGAACCGGTGATTCTCAATGCCGGCGGCCTGACGCACACCTCGGTGGCATTACGCGACGCCTGCGCGGAATTGAGCGCACCCCTGATCGAGGTGCATATCTCCAATGTCCATGCCCGCGAGGAGTTCCGGCGGCACTCCTTCCTCAGCCCGGTCGCCACCGGTGTGATCGTCGGCCTCGGTGTCCAGGGCTACCTGCTCGCCCTGCGCTACCTGGCGAACACCGCCGAGCGCTAGTCCGGTTTGGGCTTGTGAACGGGGTTGGTCTGGTCGTCGTCGAGACGGATCGCCTCGGTGTGTGCTTCAGAGTCGCTGGTGGGGATCGTCTCGGTGGGCGCCTCGGACTCGCCGGTCCGGATCACCTCGGTCGGTGACTCGTGCTCTGCGGTGGCGATCGTCTCGGTGGGTGCTTCGCGTTCGACGGTGGCAACGGCGGTGGGGGCGGTGGCCTGCGCCTGCGCCCCTGGGGCCTGGATCTCTCCGGTCGGTGTCTCGTCGGCGCGCACCGCGGAGAATACGTCGGTATCGCCACGACCCCTGGATCCGTCGTGCGCGGGGGGTGGGGGCGCGTTGCGGTCGATACGCCAGCGGGCGACGGCCACCCCGGTGATCGCGAACAGGAACACGATGAGCGCGGTGAAGGCCGCAAACGTCGTCAGCTCGTTGATCAGACCGCCGGCGTAGACGCCGTTGTAGAAAACGGCGATGAGCCAGGTCACCGCGCCGCTGAGCACTCCGGCGGCCAGGCCGGCCAGCAGCCAGGTCATGGCCAGGTCTTGGCGGCGGTCGGGGTCCGGATTGGCTTTGGCGTCGGCGTTTCCGTCGACGAGCCCCCACACCACGACGGCGATGATGTACAACGCGAGAAGCACCATGCTGATCAATCCGGCCTGAGTCTGCCAGGCGTTGATCAGCGCCCCCTGAAAGAGACGTAGAACGACCATCGCGGCGGCGAACACCAGTCCGCGCAGCATCCAGTTAGTCATGGGAGTTCAGCGTAGCTGTACCGTCAACGGTCGTGACACATTCCCAGCGTCGACACAACCTGAAAGCCAAAATCGTTGCCGCCGGACTGGATGCGTTGCTGGTCACCGACCTGATAAATGTCCGATATCTATCCGGTTTCAGCGGCTCCAACGGCGCGTTGCTGGTGTTCGCCGACGAACGCGAAGCGGTGTTGGCCACCGACGGCAGGTACCGGACTCAGGCTGCCCAGCAGGCCCCCGACCTCGAGGTGGTCATCGAGCGGGCGCTCGGCCGTCAGCTGAGCTGCCGGGCGGCCGAATGCGGCGTCGGCAGGCTGGGTTTCGAGAGCCATGTGGTCACGGTGGACGGTTTGGATGCCCTGACGGCCGGTCTGCAGGACACCAATACCGAGCTGGTCCGGGCTTCCGGGACGGTGGAGACGCTGCGGGAGGTCAAGGATGCCGGTGAGCTGGCATTGCTGCGGCTGGCCTGCGAAGCGGCCGACGCCGCGCTGACCGACCTGGTGCGGCGCGGCGGTCTGCGCCCGGGACGCACCGAGCGGGAGGTAGCCCGCGACCTGGAAGCGCTGATGTTCGATCACGGCGCCGACGCGGTGTCGTTCGAGACGATCGTGGCGGCCGGACCGAATTCGGCCATCCCGCACCACCGCCCCACCGACGCGGTGCTGGCCACGGGTGATTTCGTCAAGATCGACTTCGGCGCGCTGGTCGCCGGCTATCACTCCGACATGACCCGCACCTTCGTGCTGGGCAAGGCGGCCGACTGGCAGCTGGAGCTCTACCAGCTGGTCTCCCAGGCGCAGCGGGCCGGTCGCGAGGCGTTGCGCCCGGGTGCCGAGCTGCGTGAGGTCGACGCCGCCGCGCGCCAGTTGATCACCGACGCGGGTTACGGCGACAATTTCGGCCACGGTCTGGGACACGGCGTTGGCCTGCAGATACACGAAGCGCCGGGCATCGGGGCGACATCCGCCGGTACACTACTTGCGGGCTCCGTGGTGACCGTGGAGCCCGGCGTCTATCTACCCGGCCGCGGCGGTGTCCGCATCGAGGACACATTGGTAGTGCCCTCCAAGACGCCAGGCGCCTCAGAAACCGCCGGACAGACCCCGGAATTGTTGACCCGGTTCCCCAAGGAACTGGCCATTTTGTAGGAGATTTAGCAGACCGTGGCGACCACCGCTGACTTCAAGAACGGACTTGTCCTGGCGATCGATGGGCAGCTGTGGCAGATCGTCGAGTTTCAGCACGTCAAGCCGGGCAAGGGGCCGGCGTTCGTGCGCACCAAGCTGAAGAACGTGCTGTCGGGCAAGGTCGTCGACAAGACCTACAACGCCGGGGTGAAGGTGGAAACCGCCACCGTGGACCGCCGCGACACCACCTACCTGTACCGCGACGGCGCGGACTTCGTGTTCATGGACAGTCAGGACTATGAGCAGCACCCGCTGCCGGAGTCGCTGGTCGGCGACGCCGCGCGGTTTCTGCTGGAGGGCATGCCGGTGCAGGTGGCCTTCCACAACGGGGCACCGCTGTACATTGAGCTGCCGGTGACCGTCGAGCTCGAGGTCACCCACACCGAGCCGGGCCTGCAGGGTGACCGGTCCAGCGCCGGCACCAAGCCGGCCACGCTGGAGACCGGCGCCCAGATCCAGGTGCCGCTGTTCATCAACACCGGTGACAAGCTGAAGGTCGATTCGCGCGACGGCAGCTACCTGGGCAGGGTCAACGCCTGAGCATGCCCGACGCAAAACCGGGAAAGCCGGTGAAAGGACGCCATCAGGCCCGCAAGCGCGCGGTGGACCTGTTGTTCGAGGCCGAGGCGCGTGGCATGAGCCCGCTCGAGGTGGTCGAGTCCCGCACCGCACTGGCGGCAGCCAAGCCGGAAGTCGCGCCGTTGCATCCCTACACGGCAGCGGTGGCGCGCGGCGTCAGTGAGGATGCCGCCCACATCGACGACCTGATCGCCGCGCATCTGCAGGGCTGGACGCTGGATCGGCTGCCTGCGGTGGATCGCGCCATCCTGCGGGTCTCGGTGTGGGAATTGCTGCATGCCGACGACGTCCCCGAACCGGTAGCCGTCGACGAGGCCGTCGAGCTGGCCAAGGAACTGTCCACCGACGAGTCGCCCGGCTTCGTCAACGGAGTGCTGGGGCAAGTCATGCTGGTGACGCCGCAGATCCGCGCGGCCGCTCACGCGGTCCGCCAGGCGGTGCCTGGAGATGCGGAACGCCTGCCGGAAAACCAAGGATCGTGTTCATGAGCAGACTCGAATTGCGCGTCGTGATCGCCGCCTGGATGGCCGCGGCGGTGGTGCTGGGCGCGGTGATCTGCGCTGCCTACGGCTGGGCCATTGTCGCCTCGGCGCTGTCGATCTATGCGCTGGGCGTCGGCGCTTGGCTGTATCACAGCATCGAGCGCCTGATCCTGGCCCGCCGGATCAGCACGGTCCGCTCGGCGGCCAAGCCGCTGCAGCCGCTGCTGCCGGTGATGGCGGCCATCATGGGCCTGACCCAGGCCGTGGTGCGATCTCTGGGCGACGTCACCGACCTGCCCGCGCGTCGCTGGGAATTTCCGCAATTCCCACAGCTTCCGATGCTGCGCTGGGTCGACAGCACGTTGGGCAACCGGCGGATCATCGACAGCGACGACGAGCTGGACCGCTGACCCGCCCCGGTTTGTCGGCTCGGCTCTCAAACGACCACGAAAAACGAATCGCGGTAGGCCTCAAGAAGTCTCAGCCATAATTCGCTGACGGTCGGGAAGCATGGTACGGCGTGCCACAACCGGTCGATGGGCACCTGGCCGGCGACGGCGATGGTGGCCGAGTGCAGTAGCTCGGTGACACCCGGGCCGACCATGGTCACACCGAGCAGGTGGCCGCGATCGACGTCGACCACCATCCGCGCCCGGCCCGTGTACCCGTCGGCATACAGCTTGGCTCCCATGACGACGTCCCCGATTTCGACGTCGATGGCCTTGACTCGATGCCCGGCCTGCACCGCCCGTTCCTCCGTGAGCCCGACCGCGGCGACTTCGGGGTCGGTAAAGAGGGCCTGCGGCACGGCGTGATGGTCTGCGGTGGTCGCATGAACGCCCCATGGCGCGGTGTCCAACGGCGTGCCCGCGGCACGGGCGCCGATGGCCGCGCCGGCAATGCGCGCTTGGTATTTGCCCTGATGGGTCAGCAGCGCACGGTGATTGACATCGCCGGCCGCGTAGAGCCAACCATCGTCGACGGCGTGCACGCAGCAGGTGTCGTCGACATCGAGCCAGCTGCCGGGGGTTAATCCGACTGTTTCCAAGCCGATATGGTCGGTGAGGGGCTTTCGGCCGGTGGCAAACAGTATTTCGTCCACCTCCAGCTCGGTGCCGTCGGTCAACGCGAGCGCCAGCGGGCAGTAGGGGTATGCCCGGCTGAGTTCGCGGACTGTCACACCGGTGCGCACGTCCACACCAGCCGCTGCCAGACCGCGGCCGACAAGCTCTCCCACAAATGGCTCCATCCGCGGCAGCAGCCGCGAGCCTCTGGCCAGCAAGGTCACCTTTGAGCCCAATCCTTGCCAGGCCGTTGCCATTTCGACGCCCACGCCGCCGGCCCCGACAACGGCGAGCCGGTTCGGGACATCGCTACTGTCGTTGGCTTCGCGGTTGGTCCAGGGTCGAGCTTCGACCAGGCCGGGCAAGTCGGGAATCGCCGTCCGGCTTCCGGTGCAGATGACAACCGCGTGCCGGACGGCCAGCGCCACCTCCCTGCCGCTGGGGGTGGTGACCACAACTCGTCGCGGACCGTCCAACCGTCCATGTCCACGGACCAGCGTCGCTCCGATACCGGCCACCCAGTCGATCTGGCTGGTGTCGTCCCAGTCGTTCACATAGCGGTCGCGGCGGCCGAAGACACCGGCCGGGTCGATCGAACCGGTGACCGCCTCGCGCGCCCCCTCGACCCGGCGCGCGTCAGAGACCGCGCGGACCGGACGCAGCAGCGACTTGCTGGGCACGCAGGCCCAATATGAACACTCGCCGCCGACGAGCTCACGTTCGACCACTGCGACGTCCAGGCCGGCCGCCCGAGCGCGGTCCGCGACATTCTGGCCCCCCGGCCCCGCCCCGAGTACCACTACGTCGAATGTCTGGTCGCATGTCTGTTCCTGTTGGTCGGCCGCCATGGCCGAAATCCTATGTGCAGGCCATTTTCGGGATCCGCTCGATTCCGAATTACGCTGAGTGAACAGTCCGAATTTAGGGGCGGCTCGTGATCACGTTGGACCGCTTGGTGAACGTCTTGGGTGGTTACGGGGTCCGGCTGCGGTGGTCGTCATTGCCCAGGTCGACGGAATTGCGCAGTGTGGTGATCCACGAGGCAGCCGCGACCCGTCCGGTAGTCGGCGATGTGTTGCTGGCGATCGGCGCGAGCTCCGTCGGGGAAGCGGTTCAGTGGGCGGCGTCGGCCCGGGCTGTGGTGGTGTTGACCCGTGACGGCGAACGGCCCATGACGTTGGAGGGTGACCTCGAGGCGGGAGCGGTCATGGTGCTCGACGAGTCGCTGTCCTGGAGCGAGGTCGCCGCGGTCGTCTACGGGTTGGTGTTGGAGGGCCGCGAAACAGCGTCTGGTCGTGGTCCCACGGATCTGTTCGCGCTGGCCGACAGCCTGGCCGAGGCTACCGGTGGAGCGGTGACCATCGAAGATCGGCTGTTGCGGGTACTGGCGTACTCGCGGCTGCAGCAAGGCGCCGACCCCGCGCGGGTCGCCACCATCCTGGGGCGCCAGACGCCGGAGCAGCTGCGCGTGCTCCTGGACCAGCACGGAGTTTTGGCTCACCTGGCCACGTCCGGGGATCCGCTCTACGTTGCCGCAGACAGCGAACATGGCCTGACCGGGCGCATGGTGGTGGCCGTGCGCTCCGGACGCGAAGTCCTGGGGTCGGTATGGGTGGCGTGTTCGGCTCCGTTGAGCGGCGCCGAGCGCGCCGCATTGACCGACGGCGCGCATACCGTGGCCTTGCACCTGCTGCGGTCGCGGGCCAGCGCCGACTTGGAGCGCCAGGTCGAATCCGAACTGGTGATTCAACTGCTGGAGGGCACCATTGACGCCGCCACGGTCGCCAGCAGGCTGGGATTGCCGCGCGGTCCGCTGCGGGTTGTTGCGTTGCGGGCGTTCGTCGGCGCCGACCGTGATGCCGCGCTGCTGTTGGCTTTCGAGCGGGCCACCACGGGGTTCGGTTGGTCTCGGCCGGGACGCAGCGCGTTGGCGGGCAACACCGTCTATACCGTGCTGCCCGGCGATCAGCCGGCAACCGCGCGGCGCTGGGTCAGCGGTGTCCGGGCGGCCCTGCCCGAGGGGATGCGGGTGTGGGCCGGCATCAGCGGACCGGCCGAGGTGGCCGATCTCGTCGCGGCGCGCCAGGAGGCCGACGAGTGTCTGGCGCTGCACCAGCTGTCCCCGGACAGCGCCGCCTCACCGGCATACGACCAGTCCTGGGATGACATCCTGCTGCAACGGCTGCGCACCGCGGCCAGGTCCGGGAGGTTGCCGGACCGCGGGCCGGTGGCCGAGCTGCGCCGCCACGACCGAGCTAACGCCACCGAGTACGTGCCCACGCTGCGGGCCTGGCTGGAGGAGCAGGGCGACCCGGCACGGGCCGGTGAGCGTCTGGGCGTGCACGAGAACACCGTGCGTTACCGGCTGCGGAAGATGGCCGAGATCACCACGTTGTCGCTGGACGACGCCAAGAAGCGGTTGGCCATGACGATCGAGCTGGCGGCCACCGATCCTGACCAGCCCCTGTAGCAACCCGACAACGCGCGCCGGCCTGGTTGTCGAACTTCGGCAAACAGTGCGGCGCCTGTCGACGCCACCCTGGAGTTGTCACCCTCCGACAAACCCGTCGATAGGAATGTCCGATGACCACCCCGTGTTCCGACCGGCGCCGGCTCGCCGGCCGTGCATCAGGCGCCGACGCCTCGATGGACACCTACATCCTGCGCCGGCCGCACCCGCTTGTGGCGTGGGCCCGTCGCATGCCTACCGGCCGCGGATTCCAGGTGCTGCTTGCGATTTGGGTCGCGGTGGTGGTGCTGGGCGGCCTGCCGATCGCGGTGGCCGTGGGCACCGAAGAGCACGAATCCCGTAGCCGCTTCTACGCCCAGCAGGCGCAAACCCGTCAGTCGGTCACCGCGGTGGTCACCAGCGACAAGGCGGACCATCAGGAGCTTGCCGATCCGCAGACGGTCAGCGTGCCGGCCCGCTGGGTTGCCGGGGGAGTCGAGCACGCAGGTCCGGTGGATGCGCCGCGGGGCGTGAAAGCCGGTGATTCCGTTGACATCTGGGTAGATGAGAACGGTTACCACGTCGGCCTGCCAGTCAGGACCGCGCTGGACGATGCGGTGGCGGCCGGATTGTCGGCGTGGCTGAGCATGGCCGCCGTGACAGCGGTGTTGCTGGCCGGCGTCTGGGTGGTTGCCGACCGCGCACCCTCCGGCCGGCCGCAGCCGTCGGCAAGGAGCTGTCGCCGTATCGGTCCGAGGGCCGCGCTTCGTTGAGGCGTGTTGTCGCAGAACCGCAATGGCTCCTCGGGTGATTGACCGGCTACGCCAAGTGCCGCGGCGCCCGTTCCGCCAGCATGGGAAATACCAAGCAGGAGTTCAGTTCATGGAGGTGTGTGATGGCCGGCGTCGAGCGGATTGACACCGCGGTATTCGACTCGACCGCAGCGGCACAACGATTCCGGGAAGACCTGCAGGAGCTCGGAAAAGCCGGCCAGACAACGGATATCACCGTATTGACGGGTGCGGCACTGCGGGAGCAAGTGCCGTTGGCGTCCCGGGCGGTCCGGGTCGGGCTCAGCGTCAACGGACAGCGTTTCATCGACCCAGCCCGCTTCGTGGCGGCTCTGGGTCGCGCGGTGCTGAACCGCGGGGCGACGCTGCGCACGCTGGAAGTAGCCGAAATTGTCAACGCAGCCAACGGTATTGCGGTGCGCGGGCGCCGCCGCGCACCGTTGATGACCGAGGCCGCCGTGATCGCCACCGGCGCACAGTTTCCGCAACTGGCCGGCCCCCGGCTGGGCGAACCGGTGCGGGCCGGTCCCCCTGACGTGCACCGAGCGTGGCAAACCCGGATTCGCCAGATTCACGACCTGTCGGTCAGGGCCGACGTCGGCGAGGACCCGCCCGACGACGGGATCGCCGAACCAGGCATGGTTTTGACGGTCCGCTACCACGACACCGGCGACACCGGCGACACCGGCGACACCGAAACATTCCTGCTGGGCGCCCGCGGCGCCGAGCACGGCGACGTGGAGGTCTACTCGCCCCGCTCCCCGCTGGGCGCCGCGGTCACCGGTGCGCTCCCCGGTGAGCAACGCAGCTTCACCCTGCCCGGTGGCGCCACCTTGACGGTCACGCTCGTGAGCGCTGTACCATACGGTGTCCACATGGCCGGGGCCACCTGAAGCAAACAGTAGACGGCTCAAGTGGTTACGAGACGTCGGCGGACTGTTCGCGCCGTGGGGATTGACGCGGCCACCGGAGCCGGTTCGCGAGCCGCCACGGCGGGCAATGCCCTCCCGCCGGCGGCGTCTTCGGCGTAACCTCGCGGCATGCGTTGCCGCAGTCGGACACCGTCGAACTGCCGGTGTGTTGGTACCGGCCACTATGTCCGTCCCGCGCGCGATAATGACAAGTTGCACCGAATGGCGCTACCGCACCACAAGAACAGGTGACGACATGTACCGAGACAGCTCCCGCCCGCGACGACTTCGCGTCTCGGCGTTGGCGGCAGTGGCCAACCCGTCGTACGCACGCATCGACACATGGAACCTGCTCGACGACGCGTGCCGCCACCTGGCCGAGGTGGACCTCGCCGGGTTGGACATCACCCACGACATGGCGAAGGTCAAGCGGCTGATGGACCGCATCGGCGCCTACGAGCGGTACTGGCTGTATCCGGGCGCGGACAATTTGGCGACCTTCCGCGCCCATCTCGAGAGCAAGTCCACCGTGCGGCTCACCGAAGAGGTATCGCTGGCCGTGCGCCTGCTCAGTGAGTACGGCGACCGGACAGCGTTGTTCGACATCTCGGCGCCGCTGGCCGATCAGGAACTGGTGGCCCAGGCCAAACAGCAGCAGTTCTACACGGTGTTGCTGGCCGACGACGCGCCCCCCACGGCTCCGGAGAGCCTCGTCGAGTGTCTGCGGGAGCTGCGCAACCCCGCCGACGACGTCCAGTTCGAGATCCTGGTGGCCCCCAGCGTCGAGGACGCCATCACCGCGGTTGCGCTCAACGGCGAGATCCAGGCCGCGATCATCCGCCACGACCTGCCGCTGCGGTCCCGGGACCGGTTGCCGCTGATGAACACGCTGCTGGGGCCTAACGACGCCGAGGGCGCGGTAGTGATTCCCGATCGCCCGCATGACTGGATCGAATGTGGTGAATGGATCAGGGAGCTGCGGCCCCACATCGACCTCTACCTGCTCACCGACGAGTCCATCGCGGCGGGCGATGGCGACGAGCCCGACGTCTACGACCGGACCTTCTACCGGCTCAACGACGTCACCGACCTGCACAGCACGGTGCTTGCCGGGCTCCGGAATCGGTTCGCGACACCGTTTTTCGACGCGCTGCGCGCCTACGCCGCCGCGCCCGTCGGACAATTCCACGCGCTGCCCGTCGCGCGCGGCGCCAGCATCTTCAACTCCAAGTCGCTGCAGGATATGGGTGAGTTCTACGGCCGCAACATCTTCATGGCCGAGACCTCGACCACCTCAGGCGGCCTGGACTCGTTGCTGGACCCGCACGGCAACATCAAGAAGGCGATGGACAAGGCCGCGGTCACCTGGAACGCCAACCACACCTACTTCGTCACCAACGGAACGTCGACGGCCAACAAGATCGTCGTCCAATCGCTGACCCGGCCCGGCGACATCGTGCTGATCGATCGAAACTGCCACAAGTCGCATCACTACGGGCTGGTGCTGGCCGGCGCGTACCCGCTGTACCTGGACGCCTATCCGTTGCCGCAGTTCGCCATCTACGGAGCGGTGTCGCTGCGCACCATCAAGAAGGCGCTGCTGGACCTGGAAGCGGCCGGGCAGCTGCACAAGGTGCGCATGCTGCTGCTGACCAACTGCACCTTCGACGGTGTCGTCTACAACCCGCGGCGGGTGATGGAGGAGGTGCTGGCGATCAAGCCGGACATCTGCTTCCTCTGGGACGAGGCGTGGTACGCGTTTGCCACCGCCGTGCCGTGGGCCCGGCAACGGACCGCGATGGTGGCCGCCGAGCACCTCGAGGACATGTTGGCCTCGGAGGAATACGCCAAGGAATACCGGCAATGGTCGGCGTCGATGGAAGGGGTCGACCGGTCGGAGTGGCTGGATCGCCGGTTGCTGCCCGACCCTGCTCGCGCGCGGGTAAGGGTGTATGCGACGCATTCCACCCACAAGTCGTTGTCGGCGCTGCGGCAGGCGTCGATGATCCACGTCCGCGATCAGGACTTCAACGCACTGGCCCGGGACGCGTTCGGTGAGGCGTTCTTGACCCACACCTCGACGTCGCCGAACCAGCAGCTGCTGGCCTCGCTGGATCTGGCGCGCCGGCAGGTGGACATCGAGGGTTTCCAGTTGGTCCGGCAGGTCTACGACATGGCGCTGGTCTTTCGGCACCGGGTCCGCAAAGACCGGCTGATCAGCAAGTGGTTCCGCATCCTCGACGAGTCCGACCTGGTTCCGGAGGAATTCCGGGCCTCCTCGGTCAGCTCCTACCGCCAGGTCCGGCAAGGGGCGCTGGCCGAATGGAACGAGGCGTGGCGGTCTGATCAGTTCGTGTTGGACGCGACGCGGGTCACCCTGTTCATCGGTGCGACCGGGATGAACGGGTACGACTTCCGCGAGAAGATCCTGATGGAGCGGTTCGGTATTCAGATCAACAAGACGTCGATCAACAGTGTGCTGCTGATCTTCACCATCGGCGTGACGTGGTCGAGTGTGCACTATCTGCTCGACGTGCTGCGCCGGATAGCCATCGACTTCGACCGGACCCAGAAGGCGGCCAGCGCCGCCGACTGGGCGCTGCACCAGCGCCGGGTCGAGGAGGTCACCCAGGATCTGCCGCACCTACCCGACTTCAGCGAGTTCGACGTGGCCTTCCGCCCCGACGACAACAGTGTCTACGGCGACACCCGAGCCGCCTTCTACGCCGGCTACGAAGAGTCCGACCGGGAATACGTGCAGATCGGCATGGCCGGGCGGCGGCTTGCTGAAGGACGGACGCTGGTGTCGACGACGTTCGTGGTGCCCTATCCGCCAGGATTCCCGGTGCTGGTGCCGGGGCAGGTGGTGTCCAAGGAGATCGTTTACTTCCTGGCCCAGCTCGACGTCAAAGAAATTCACGGTTATAACCACGAACTCGGGTTGTCGGTGTTCACCGACGCTGCGCTGAAGCGGATGGAGGCGGCGCGCAACGCGTTTGCCTCGGCCGAAGCCGCACTGCCGTCGTTCGAGGTGCCGCCGGACGCGTCGGCTTTGAACGGCGACGGCGTCGTGGGGGCCATCGCCGAGGAAGCGTGAGACCCGGCGGTAGGCGGGCGCGCAGGTCGCTGCGGGTCGGCGCTAGCCCGACCGCGGTTCGGCGACAACCGGGTGTGCGGCGAGGAAGTTTTCGATCGCGGCGACCAGCCGGTCGGGCTGCTCTTCGGGAATGAAGGTGCGGCTGTCGGCGATCAGGTCAAATCGGCCCTGCGGCAACAGCTTTGCCAGCCGTTGTCCATGCTGGCGCGGGAAGATCTTGTCGTCGCTGGCCCACAACACCAGCGCGGGTTTGTCGAAGCCGGCGAGTCGAGCCGCGGCTTCGAAGGTGTATCTCGTGTCGACCGATCGGAGCATGCGCCGGAAATCACGCCTGACGCCGGGGTTGGCGCGCACCGGGCCGGTGAAGGAGCGCATGATGTCGCTGGGCATCGCCCGTGACGTGACAAACCCGTACGCGGTCGGAAGTCGCTGAATTGGCTTGAACCGCACGGTGTATGCCACGATCCAGGTGAGCAGCCGCGAGCGTGACGTCAGCTTCAGGTACTTCTGTGGCGTGGGTGGGAACTTCTCGAACGCGTCGCACGAGGTGAGTATCAGGCGGGTGATTCGCTGGGGGTGGCTGCTCACCAGCGCTTGTGCGACGGCACCACCGGTGTCGTTGGCGACGATCGTGACGTCGTCGAGGTCCAGGGCGTCCAGGAAGTCGGCGGTGATTCGCGCCATGCCGGGCAAGGACAGGTCGGCATCGGGTTTCAGCGGGATCGAATGGGAGCCCCACGGCAGGTCGGGGGTGATGCAGCGGTGGCTGGCTGCCAGCCGTGGCGCCACGTGGCGCCACAGGTCGCCGTTGACGCCTACGCCGTGGACGAACACCATCGGTGAGCCGCTACCGCGGTCGCGGTAGTTGATCGTGCCCGCCGGGACGTCGACGCGGTGCGCCCGGCCGAGCTGTGGACTGATCGACATGAGCTTCTCCGGGCGGTGGTCGTTGTTCTCCAATACTTGCATGGTGCAAGCTAAAGGGCAACCCGCGGCGCAGGATTCAATCTGGTGCCGGACGAGCCCCCCACGCCGCCAGTTGCGGCGGCGTCAGGGTGGTCGGCCGGCCGTCCGGTCCGACCGCGCCGGGCGCCGGCACCACCCGCAGATCGCGCAGGGTGATGGGATCTCCGCAGTGCTCGCACCGCAGCCCGCCGCCGGCCGGCTGATCGCAGCCGGTGTGCAGGATCGCCACCTCGGGCCCCGCGGGTCCCTGCTCGTAGCGGTCAGCCCAGGCCATCAGCGTCAACACCACCGGAAACAGGTCGCGGCCCTTCTGGGTCAGGTGGTAGGAACCGCGTGGCCCCGTCCGCTCCAGCACGCCGTGCTCCAGCAATTTCTGCAGCCGGGCACTCAAGATGTTGGTTGCCAGCCCGAGACTGCGCAGGAACTCGTCGTAGCGGGTCAATCCGTGGAAGGCGTCGCGGATGATCAGCAGCGTCCAGCGCTCGCCGAGGATCGCCAGCGCCCGAGCGAGCGCGCAATCTTGACCCTGGTAGTCACTCCCAAGTGGCATGATGCAAGTTTAGATACCTGTGGAGGAGCGATGACCCGGCACATTGTCACCCAGCTAGCCGACGACGGCGTCGCGACGCTGACCCTGAGCCGTCCAGAGCGGCGTAACGCGTTGTCGATCGAGCTTCGCAACGAGATCACCGAACAGCTCGATGGCTGGGCGACGGATCCGGCGATCCGTGCGGTAGTGCTCACCGGCGCGGGATCGACCTTTTGCGCTGGCTTCGACCTCGACGAGTTCGCGAAAGCCGACCTTGCGGCGCGCATCCGGGACAGCTCGCGTCGTTACCACCTGGCGGTGTGGCACTTCCCCAAGCCGCTGGTGGCCGCCGTCAACGGGCCGGCGGTGGCCGGCGGCATGGACCTCTGTGTGCTATGTGACTTTCGGATCGCTTCGGCCAGTGCGGTATTCGGACATCCCGAGATCAAATTCGGTGCACCGCCGTTGTTTACGCCGCTTCAGTGGATCGTTGGCATGGGCATCGCACGCGACCTGTGTCTCACCGGACGACGCATCGATGCCCATGAGGCATTGCGCATCGGCCTCGTCAACCGCATCAGCGAACCGGCCCGCGTGCTGGACGACGCTTTGGCTATGGCACGCACCATCATCGAAGCGCCCCAGGCCGCGCTCGAGTGCACAAAGCGGTACCTGACCAGCAGCCCCAGCGCGACGTTCGAGCAGGCCTTCGCCGTCGAGCACGACGCTGTTTTCGACGAGTTCTTGCATGGTGCGGTGGGCCCGAGAACCACGGGATCAGCCGCGAAGTCCGATGCTGGTGGCGGCGACTGACCCTTCATGAGCCTGCCGCCACGCCCGCAGAATCTCCGGGCGCAGCCGCCCACGGTCGGACACCGGCAGACCCACGGCTATCGCCCACGCGCGCAGTTCGGCACTGCTCGGCTCGGGATTGGCCGGGGCCGGCTCGAAAACCGTTGCGGCGCCGGCGTCGTCGATGAACCAGGCCAGAGCGGCGGCAAGATAGCGGTAGGTGTATTCCTGGGCGAGCTTGCGGGTTTGGCAGAACACCATCGGCACCGTCGGGAAGCTGATCTGTAACTCGGCGAGTCCGTCGGCGACCGCGGCCGGGCGGGCATAGCTCAGCGCAAAGATCTCCGAATACCGCTCCTCGATCACCACCGCGGCCCGGGGCAGCGCCGCCAGCTCGGTGAGCTGATATTTCAGCGTGCCATCGAGCACGCCAGAGGTGAAGTCCGACAGCGCTTTACGCTCGACCGCTGCGACGAGCTGCCCGGCGACCTTGAGTCCGTAGTCGCCGCAGGCAAGGGCTTCGCGTGTCGTCCGCGCGGGCTTGTCGGTAAACGTGTAGGGATAGCGTTCGTGGGAATCGACGATGATGTCGAGTTCTTCGATACCGGCGGCGCGGGCCGCGGGGGTGCGCACGCCCGGGCGGGACTGTTTGCGGGTCTTGGGGCTTTGCCAGAACACCACCTCGCGGCCGCGAGCCATCGTGTGCACCAGTTGGGATCGGTTCTCCCGCGAGCGGGCAGCGACGACGTCGATGGCCGCGCCGCGGCGACTGCAGCTGCGCAGCTCGACCCGGTCGACGATGACGGCGTCGTCGGGCCAGGCGATGTCGAGCCGATGGCAATACAGCGCCTTGGTGCGCGGCCACACATCCGACGTGGCGAAGACCAGGCCCGCTCCCACCGGCACCCGGATCAGGTACGGAAGTCGGGAACCGGTGTCGGGATTGGCAGCGACGAGCAGCTCCACAGGTTATGAGGGTACGGGTGGCTCGGGGGCGGGTATCGCGGGGAGGTATCCCTACCTTTATTGGTTAGGTAAGCGCGATGGACGCTGCGGCCACGATGACGTCGAAAGGGCGGGTGACGGTTCTCCAAGCGGTGGGTGATGCGCTCGGCCCTGAAGCCGGGCGATCAGGTCGTCTTCCGGCTTGAGGGCCGTCGAGCGGTGGTTGCCCGCGCACCGGACTTTCTCGCCCTGGCCGGCACGATCCGCGTACCCGCGGCAAAGCGCAATGTTGCCTGGGATGCGGTGATCCGCCGCACCAGGACGAAACGGGCGGCGGGTCGACGTTGAGCGCGTTCGTCGACGCGAACGTCGTGGTCCGACACTTGACTGGCGACCCGCCAGGCATAGCGGCACGCGCGACTGCCTACCTGGCGACCAAACCGGGCTTACTCCTGACCGACCTGGTGGTCGCGGAAACGGTGGACGTGGTGGAGTCGTTCTATGAACCGCCGCGTGACCAGATTGCTCAGGCGATACGGTCGCTCGTCGGCAACGGCTCGATACTCAGCGTGGACTCCGGCCCTGTTGCGGCGCGCGATCGAGGTCTACGAGAGCGAGCGCATCGACGTCGCGCAGGCCTACCTCGTCGCGCGCGCTGAGAGCACCGGTGTCGGCAAGGTCGCGTCCTTCGAGCGGTCTATCGACCGGAGCACCACGATCGAGCGGATCGAGCCGCCAGCGGTGTGATCGAACGTTCTCCGCGCCGTCACCTGGTGAAACCCGGCCCAGGCGAATCCGGCACGACTTGTCACACCCTTGCCTTACGCTGCGGCCATGGCTCAAACGATCCCAACCATGGGCGGGCCAGCCGAGCACGGTCACACGCCACCTGTGCTCGCGGCACACTCGCGCAATGACAGCGGCCTGTGGCATTCGTTGGCCGACCATCTGGTGGGAACCGGGCGACGGGCTGGCGCATTCGGCGAGGCATTCGGCTCGGCTGATGCCTGCCGATTGGTGGGGGAGCTGCACGATCTTGGCAAAGCTGATCCTGCGTGGCAGCGGTACCTTGCTGCGGCCGATGCCGGGAACAAACTGTCGACGGTCGATCACAAGCACGCGGGCGCATTCCTCTGCACCACTTGGGGACTAGGAACATTCGCGCCCGTAATCGTCGGTCATCACGGTGGGATACCGGACGCGACCGATGTGGGCTCGAGAATGGGTAATGAGCCGACTGTGGGCCAGCAAGCCGCGATCGACCACGTCGAGACGCTCGGCCTGACACGTCCCGAGGCGCAGGCGCTAATACCGCCGCAGTTCCGTCCCGGATCCCGGGCTGATGCGGTTGGCATGCGGCGGATGGAGTTCTGGCTTCGCATGGTGTTCTCTGCGTTGGTGGATGCCGACAGGCTCGACACCGAGGAGCACTTTCGGGGGGGCCGGTGGGAATTCCCACAGCCACTCGGGCTCAGCGCTCTCGACGATCGCTGCGAGGCCAGGCGCAAACTCACGCTGGCGGAACGTCAACACGACCCGGTGACCCCGGCGCGAACCGCGATGTTCGGCGAGGTGACGTCGAAGGCTTCTGCCCCCCCGGGATGGTTCGAGCTCACAGCACCGACGGGTTCGGGCAAGACGATTGCAGCGCTGGCGTTCGCTCTGCGGCATGCGAACGTCAACCGACTTCGCCGTGTGGTGACCGCCGTTCCCTTCGTCTCGGTGACCGAGCAGGTAGCAAACGTCTACCGCACACTGCTTGACGATGGGCCTGGTGCGCCCGTGGTCCTTGAACATCACACCGGAGTGTTCGCACGGGGTGAGTCGCAATCCGGCACCGGCCTCTGGTCTCGCCTCGCGGCTGAGAATTGGGACGCAACCGTCATCGTGACGACGACAGTCCAGTTGTTGGAGTCGCTGTTCGGCAACAATCCCAGTCGGACTCGGAAACTGCATCGCTTGGCGCGATCCGTCATCGTCTTGGACGAGGTGCAGTCGTTGCCGTGGCGATTGCTTGACCCAACGCTCGATGTCCTCAGAGAACTCGTCAGGTTGTACGGATGCTCGGTTATCCTCACAACGGCAACACAGCCGCCGTTCCACAAGATTGGCAGTGCCGAGGGAGTCGAGCGCCGAGCCTTGCTCGACGTCGCAAATCGGAACAAAGTCTTCGACCGCACCGACGCGCACGTTGTCCCAGATCGGCTCTCATGGGACGACTTTGCGTCACGAGTTGCCGCGGAGAGCGACGGACACCGCGGGCAATGTCTTGTCGTCCTTAACACCATCGCGGATGCCCGGGAGGTCTGTGGCCGCTTAGTTGGGCGGGCTGGGCTGGCCCACCTTTCGAGTCGGTTATGCCCGAAACATCGGGTCGACGTGCTCGACGCGGTCCTGGCGCGACTTCGAGAAGGTAGGCCGTGCACGTTGGTGTCGACGCAGGTTGTCGAAGCAGGCATCGATGTCGACTTCCCGGTTGCCATCCGGGCGTATGGGCCGTTGCCTGCCGTTGTGCAGGTCGCAGGGCGGGTTAATCGGCATGGGCTCGCGGACCGGGGCGAGCTGGTTCTCATCGATCCGGTCGACGGCCATGTTCCGCCTGACGAATACAAGATCGGCACGCAAATCACCCGCGACCTTCTGCGTTCGGGGGCCGACCCATTCGCGCCCGAGACGCTGGAAACGTACTACGACCGGCTGATTCATGCCACGCGTGACAAGCTGGACAGACTGGAAATTCAACGCGAGCGCGAGTCGCTGAATTTTACAAAGGTAGCCGAGAGCTACCGCGTGATCGCCCAGGAAACTACCCCTGTGCTCGTACCCTATGGAGATTTCGATCCGACGGCGATCATGTTACCGGACGATCCACCATCGCGGCGCCATTTTCTGAGGCAGCACCAGCCGTTCACAGTATCGCTTCGCGACCGAGAGCTGAACCGCTGCAAAGAAACCGGGCTCGTGGAAGAACGCGAAGCTGGCGTGTTGGTCTGGCATGGCCCGTATGACAGTGTCTTTGGGCTTTCGGTCGATAAGGAAATGGAGGCTTTGATCTGGTGAACCGTCATCCGTTTGAAGTCGCGGTACGTGTATGGGGTCCGTTTGCCTGCTTCACGCGGCCCGAGTACGCCACGGAACGAGTGTCCTACCCAGTAATGACACCACCCGCTGCGGTAGGTGTGCTCTCATCGATTTTCTGGAAGCCAGAGTTCGACTGGATTGTAACCAGGATCTGGGTGCTCGCCGAGCCGAAATGGGTTTCGATGACCCGCAACGAGGTGAAGAAGCGCGCAAGCCGCGACGGCAGAATCGATGTGCTGGAAGACCGGACACAACGACACAACCTTTTCCTCAGAGACGTCGACTATGTCATCTTCGCGAGGCCATCCCTTCGGGCCCACACATCAGACCCAGTTGCCAAGTACCGTGACCAGTTCCGTCGACGGGTTGAGCGTGGTGCCTTCTTTTCGCCGCCATATCTCGGGTTACGTGAGTACGCCGCATCGTTTGCTCCTGCGGATCTGACTATAACGCGACCACTTTCGGGCCTGACCATTCCAATCGGCCCGATGAGCCTCGACTTGGGCTATCACGGCGATGACGGAAGTCTAACCAAGCCAGAGTTCTTCAATGCGACCGTTACCGATGGGGTGCTTGATGAAATTCCGGTTCCACTGCGGCTGAAGGATCGATGATGCTCCTGCGAAGCCTTGATGATCTTTACGGTCGGCTTGTAGCTGAGGATCGATTGCCTCCAATCGGCTATCAGCGCAAGCGAGTTCGATTCATCGTCGATCTTGACAGCGCGGGGCGGTGCTTGGGCATCACCGACACCGGTCCGGATGAAACGGTGCGAGTTGTTCCAGAGCTGGGCCGAACGAGTGGCATCCGCGCATTGTTGGCATGCGACAATGGCCAATACGTCCTTGGCCTGCCGAAGAACGATAGCGAGAGGGCAAAGAGCAACGCGCAGAAGGCTCGTGTCGCATTCATCGATCGGCTCGATGAAGCAGCGAAAGCGCTACGGAACCAAGACAGCTCAGTAGCGTACGTGTTTGATGCGATTGCTCGTTTTGTCTCTGACCGCGACCGCGCGATTGGTGAGTTTCTCAGTCGGGGTCTCAGATTTGAGGCCGACTCCAGAGGCGAGAGAAAGGAAGCGAGCGCCCTTATCAGCTTCAGAGTCAACGGCGTTGATCCGAACGAGTTGGCCACGGTCCGTAATTGGTGGGCGGAAATCACGAGCGGCGACCTCAGCGGCGGCACCGAGGGCGTATGCCAGGTTTCGAACACCTACTCAGCCTTGGTGAGGAAAACGCCGGATGTCTTCGTAAAGCGTGGAACGGCGCAAAAGCTGATTTCAGCAAACTTTCGTTCCGCATTGCGCTACAACGCCGAGCAGTCCAGTGGGTCTCAGATCTCCGTTCCCGTGGCGATCCGCAGCCACCAGGCACTCAACTGGTTGTTGGCGGATGACCATCACCACAGGCGAATTGGCGAGTTGACATTCGTATGGTGGCTGGCCGCCGACGTGGCATTCGATCCGTTCAACATCATCGCCGCGCCGCATGAAGACGATGTCGCGGCTCTGCTCGGCAGACCCTGGACCGGCCGGCCTGGACTCGCGCCATCGGATAGTTTTCGCCTACTTGGGCTGTCGTTGACCGAGGGTCGTGTTGTTGTCCGCTTTGACCATGTCAGCACGCTCGCCGAGATCGAGAGGCGCACACAACGCTGGCTTGACCTCATCGCCCGACCTGGGCGAGACGGACACACATGGTGGCCCGCGATCTGGCATCTTGCCGAGGCTGCTGTTCCGCCCGGCGAAGGTAGTGCGCGAAAGGCGCGTAAGGACCGGGTTGTTGAAGCGCTCGTCCGCGCAGCAGTGGCCGGGACGCCACTGCCGCGCTCCGTGTTGGCGGCGCTAATTGACCGTTGCAGGGCCGTACCAGCCCCTCGCAACGGCGACAACATCGACTGGACTGCGGTCGGCGGCCGCCTCGCATGTCTGAATCTCTACGTGAACCTGAAGGAGGATCGAATGGGCGAACCCAACACGGCTGCGGTGCTTTGCGGCCGAATGCTTGCACAGCTCGAAGCTGCGCAGCACGCCGCACTCGGCTACGACATTAACCGCACGATCGTCGACCGCTACTATGCCAGCGCCTCGACGACGCCGAAAAGAGTCTTCGCAGGTCTCTTCAAAACCGCCAATCACCATCTGGCGAAGGCCGGTCGATCGGACCGCGGCAAGGGCGCCCAGATCGCAATCTCCCGCCGGTTAGCGGACCTGGTCGCATTGCTGATCGAGGCGGGGGGCTGGCCTGTCACACTCAGGCTGGAGGAACAAGCCGACTTCGCGCTCGGCTATTGGGACGAACGACAAGCGCGCTTCCATCGCGCGCAGGCAGATACCGATGAAACAACCGCTAAGGAGGAGTGATATGACAAAGCCCGCTCATCTCGATATCGGGAGGCGACACGATTTCCTGATGCTATATGACGTCACCGGCGGCAACCCAAACGGAGACCCGGACAATGGGAATGCGCCGCGCAGTGATCCCGAAACCGGCTACGCCTGGGTCAGCGATGTGGCGGTAAAGCGCAAAGTCCGATCATTCATTGGGGATGCTTATGTAGGCCGCGAGGGCTTCGAAATCTATGTCGGCGAGGCAGTTGCCCTCAATCAGCGGCACCGCGTCGCATCGGAAGCTCTTGGCATGAAGCCGAATAACAAGCGCCCTGCGGCCGAACAACAGAAAGTTGGTGCTGAACTTGCCCGGCGCTATTACGATGTCCGCGCCTTCGGCGCTGTAATGTCGACAGGCGACCATCCTGCGGGTCAGCTTCGCGGCCCGATTCAGATTACCGGTATCAGCAGAAGCGTCGAACCCGTTCTGCCATCTGAATTGACGATTACCCGGGTCGCGGTGACAAAGGAATCGGATTTGGAGAAGCTTGCTACCGGCGAGAAGGGCGGCAAGGATCGTGAGATGGGCTCGAAACACATCGTGCCGTACGCGCTTTTCCGCGTACAGGGGTTCGTAACTCCCTCGCTTGCTGACAAGACGGGTTTCGGCGAGGAAGACCTCGAAGTCTTCTGGGATGCGCTGCAGCGCATGTGGTCACTCGATCGGTCGTCGTCGCGGGGTATGACGGGTTGCCGGGGAATCCACATCTTCAGCCATGAAGACCGCTACGGGCGATGCCATCCCGACCGGCTGTTCGGTCGTATATCAATCACACGCAAGGTGGAAGGCCCCGCACGTCAGTTCAGCGACTACAAAGTCGATGTGGACGTGGACGGTCTCGATTCACTTGGCGTCACCCATACACTGATCGGTGATTGACGGCGACTGGGTGCTGCTATCTGAAATCGAGCATTGGGTCTACTGTCCGCGTCAGTGGGCCATTATCCATCACGAGCAGCACTTCACCGACAACGATGACACGACCCGTGGCCATCTTGAGCATCAACGTGTCGACACCGTTGGCCATGAGAGCCGCCACGGCGTCCAGGTTTACTGGGCCGTGGCGGTTGCGTCACATGTTCACCATTTGCGTGGCCGTTGTGACCGCATCGTAGTGGAGGGCAAGCGAGCTATTCCGATCGAGCACAAGTCGGGAAGGCGGTCACATCACGCGGCGGCGATACAGCTTGTGGGACAGGCGATCTGCTTGGAGGAGATGCTCGCGATACCAATAATGTATGGACGGATCTACCTGGCCGCGACCAACACATTTTGCGATGTCGATACCTCCAGCGAGGAGCTGAGAACCGCCGTACACCGCGCGGCGGCTGAGATCCGCGACGCACGTTGCGAACAGAAGTCGCTTCCTCGACCGGCGAATGATGCTCGGTGCCCGGCATGTTCGCTGAATGCGTGGTGCATGCCGAGGTTGGTTGGCGATTCACACCGTCAGCGTGGTCTTCACGGAGCGACCTGGTGGCCCTGATCGCCGACAAGCGCCGCAGTCTCTATCTCACCACGGTGGGGACGTTTGTCGCGCTCGACCACGACTCGTTCGAGGTACGTCGGCCCGACCAGCCGACGGTGCGGGCACCAGTGCGCAGCATCGAGTCAATTGTCTGCTTCGGAAATATCACGTTGTCTACAGCGGTGATGGCCAGGTGTGCTGAAGACGGAATTGACGTTTCGTGGTTGACGAGCGGTGGTCGATTCCGGTTCGGATTATGTGCGCCCACTCATGGAAATGTCCTACTGCGAATGGAGCAGTGGCGTGCTGCAGTGGATACCGACCGATCCGTCGACATCGCGCGGACCATCGTTGCGGCTAAACTGCTCAACTCCCGTGTTGTGTTGCTTGACGCGGCAAAGGATAGATCATCGCATAGCAAGGCGCTTCGTGAGGCTGGTGACGAACTCGCTATATTTGCCGAAAGGGCAAGATTTGCAGGCGATCTCGATTCGCTTCGAGGGATTGAGGGCATCGGAGCTAAACGATACTTCGCGGAATGGTCCAGTCTCCTTTCACCCGAAGGCTTCACGTTCCCGGGTAGAGTACGGCATCCGCCACTGGACCCTGTCAACGCGCTCTTGTCCTTTGGTTATGCATTGCTTCGGACTCAGTGTGTGGCCGCAGCTGAGCATGTAGGGCTCGACCCACAGGTTGGTTACCTTCACCCAGTCCGGCCCGGACGGCCATCGCTTGCGCTCGACCTGATGGAGGAACTGCGGGCCCCGTTCGTTGATCGTTTGGTTCTGACCCTCATCAACCGCCGGCAGTTGAGCACGAAGTCCTTCAGCGTTGATCCCACTGGTGCATGGCGGCTGAGGGACGACAGTCGTACAACATTTCTTGCTGCCTTCGACTCTCATCTACGGACGGCAATTCCGCATCGCGTGGTCGACCAGGACGTTGAACGGCGGAAAGTGCCGGGACTTCAGGCGCTTCTTCTGGCACGGCACCTTCGCGGCGATCTGACGCATTATTTCCCATATAGAACGACAGGGCGGTGAGATGGAGATACTAGTGGCCTATGACATCAGCACGGCGTCACCTGACGGGGAGCGTCGTCTTCGCGGGATAGCGAAGGTTTGCGAGGGGTACGGTCAGCGTGTCCAAAAGTCAGTTTTCGAATGTCAGCTGGAAATGCGCGAAGTCCGCCTGCTGATAAATGACGTTGAGAAGGTTATCGACCCGAAATCCGATCGGGTAGCCGTCTATAGACTGCGTGAGCCGTACCGTCGCTACGTGGTGACCCTTGGCCGTGGGCCAGAGGTCGACTGGCGGCACCCAGTCATTTTGTGAAGGGGCGGACCCGGGTTAGACGTGCGACCCGTAGTAGATCCGCCCGAGGATTCGGGCTCCCAAAGCGCAGAACGGTTTGTTGATAAGTTGATGATTGTCGCGGTCGCCGAAAAATAGCTGTTCGCGAAGGGCGGCGCCGGGCTTTGCTCGGCGCCGAGGATCGGAACGACGAGGACGCCACCGATCAGCTGTACGCCGACCAGGCGGCGCCGGGCTTTGCTCGGCGCCGAGGATCGGAACTTCCCCGACAAAGGCGGCACCACCCAGCCAGCCAAAAAGCGGCGCCGGGCTTTGCTCGGCGCCGAGGATCGGAACACGCTGCTGCGTAACGATGCGCCGTTGGTGGCCTGCGGCGCCGGGCTTTGCTCGGCGCCGAGGATCGGAACCGAACAGTGTCCCCCGGCTGGGCCACCATTTCCGC
>NZ_MWQA01000001.1:5679179-5701179 GCF_002086915.1 Mycobacterium persicum
CGGCGGCGCCGGGCTTTGCTCGGCGCCGAGGATCGGAACACGAGTTCAAGCTCATCATCGGCACCAGCGCAGACGCGGCGCCGGGCTTTGCTCGGCGCCGAGGATCGGAACCAATTCGCCGGGGCCGGTATCGTTTGAGATGAATGGCGGCGCCGGGCTTTGCTCGGCGCCGAGGATCGGAACAAATCTCATCCGTGGCCGGCCGTGGTGCGCCAAGCGGCGGCGCCGGGCTTTGCTCGGCGCCGAGGATCGGAACTACGACCACCCGTCCGAACGCGCCATCCAGATCGGTGGCGGCGCCGGGCTTTGCTCGGCGCCGAGGATCGGAACATCCGAGACGCCGCTATAGCAAGCACCTTTGCGCCGGGCGGCGCCGGGCTTTGCTCGGCGCCGAGGATCGGAACAGATAATCGGCTAGAGAATCTTGAACTGTGGTCAAAGCGGCGCCGGGCTTTGCTCGGCGCCGAGGATCGGAACCGAAGTACAAGCTTTCGCGTGGGACAAGCAGACCAAGCGGCGCCGGGCTTTGCTCGGCGCCGAGGATCGGAACATCACTGATCAGCCGCTGATTGTGTGGTCCGCGCATGGCGGCGCCGGGCTTTGCTCGGCGCCGAGGATCGGAACATTTGAGAAAGGAAACTCCCATGGCCATTATTGGGTGCGGCGCCGGGCTTTGCTCGGCGCCGAGGATCGGAACCTTGGCGCACCGACCGAAGCCACCCCCGGCCAAACCGCGGCGGCGGCGCCGGGCTTTGCTCGGCGCCGAGGATCGGAACGGGTGAGCCGACGCCCATTTTGGTTCCGTCTTTGCACGCGGCGCCGGGCTTTGCTCGGCGCCGAGGATCGGAACCCGGGTGTGGGAGCGCAGGGAAAGCGAGGGAAGATGGCGGCGCCGGGCTTTGCTCGGCGCCGAGGATCGGAACCTAGGTGTGGTGCGTGCAAGACGTCGTGGGGTCCAGAGCGGCGCCGGGCTTTGCTCGGCGCCGAGGATCGGAACCAGATACCCAACTATCCGGTCCACCATCTGCCGGCGCGGCGGCGCCGGGCTTTGCTCGGCGCCGAGGATCGGAACGCTCCGGTGGACAGACGTCAGAGATGGGGCCGCGCCCGGCGGCGCCGGGCTTTGCTCGGCGCCGAGGATCGGAACCAGCCCGGAGCTATAAGGCTTATACGATAACGTCGGCGGCGCCGGGCTTTGCTCGGCGCCGAGGATCGGAACAGCGGTGAGACACGCGACGGCTGGAATGTAGCCGAGGCGGCGCCGGGCTTTGCTCGGCGCCGAGGATCGGAACTTTGGCCCTGCACATCACCCGGACCATGGACCAGGAGCGGCGCCGGGCTTTGCTCGGCGCCGAGGATCGGAACAGGTTGAGCCATGTAGCAGTCCCGCTCCACCACCGCCGGCGGCGCCGGGCTTTGCTCGGCGCCGAGGATCGGAACCAGTCGTCGGCGCGCGGTCGAGATCCGGGCGCGTAGGCGGCGCCGGGCTTTGCTCGGCGCCGAGGATCGGAACGGCTAACCCCCCGCGGGTGAGCCCGCCGAGTGGGGCGGCGCCGGGCTTTGCTCGGCGCCGAGGATCGGAACCGTCGTAACTCCTCCGCCGCGGGATCCGCCGTGGACGCGGCGCCGGGCTTTGCTCGGCGCCGAGGATCGGAACTCATTAATCTCCAACGACACCGGGCCTGCCGAATTAGGCGGCGCCGGGCTTTGCTCGGCGCCGAGGATCGGAACAACGGAATAACGTCACGAATCACATCGTCGATCTGCGGCGGCGCCGGGCTTTGCTCGGCGCCGAGGATCGGAACACCGACGCGAGTAGCCGACCCGTCGAGTTGCCTGGCGGCGCCGGGCTTTGCTCGGCGCCGAGGATCGGAACTGCCGGTGCTTGCCGACCCACGCAAGATCCTCGTCGCGGCGGCGCCGGGCTTTGCTCGGCGCCGAGGATCGGAACCTTTCAGGCGGCGATGCGGAGTAGGTCGATGATGGAGCGGCGCCGGGCTTTGCTCGGCGCCGAGGATCGGAACTTTTGACCCGAGTGTCCAGCGATACCGCACACGGCGGCGGCGCCGGGCTTTGCTCGGCGCCGAGGATCGGAACATCCGCGAAGCCGACCTGGCCGCCACACCGACCCACCGCGGCACCGGGCTTTGTTCGGCGTCGAGGATCGGAATCGACCCCACGGCTCACACCATCGACAAGGTTGTCAAGCGTTGGATGACTTTCTGCGGCGCCGATGATTCGAAAGATCAGGCTCGACAAATGACCCTAGTGGTGTGTCACGCAAATAGTTAACTGCATGTTCGGTATTCTGGATCGGTGAGCGCATCACCTGCAGTTGCTTTGGCCATGTCGGTTGGCGAGCGTGAAACGTTGGAGAGGTTGGCGCGGTCTGATTCGGTGCCGCATCGGCAGGTGATGCGCGCGCGTGCGTTGCTGATGGCTGCTGACGGCGTGGCGAACACCCGCATCGCTGAGGAGGTGGGGGTGACACCGGTGACGGTGCGTAGCTGGCGCAAAAGGTTCAGCGAGGACGGGCTGGCCAAGCTGGGACAGGTACGTAGAGGACGCGGCCGCAAAGCCACGATCTCAGACGCGCAGGTCGCTGAGATCGCGCGATTGACCACCGAGGAGACCCCGCCCGGCCACACGCATTGGTCATGCCGCACGATGGGCACCCGGGTGGGAGTAAGTCACTCTGCGGTGCAACGTATCTGGTCCGATTTGGGCATCAAGCCCCATCGAGTGGACACGTTCAAGGTGTCCACCGATCCGAAGTTCGAGGACAAGCTTGTCGATGTCGTCGGTTTGTATCTGAATCCGCCGGACAAGGCGATCGTGTTGTGCATGGATGAGAAGAGCCAGATTCAGGCTCTCGACCGCACTCAGGCGTCGTTGCCGATGATCCCCGGTCGAGCAGGAACGATGACCCATGACTACAAGCGCAACGGGACGACCACGTTGTTCGCGGCACTGGACGTGTTGACCGGCAGGGTGATCGGTCAATGCCTGCCTCGTCACCGTCACACCGAGTTCCTGAAATTTCTGAACACGATCGACCGCGAGACACCCAAGGGCTTACAGGTCCATCTGATCCTGGATAACTACAGCACCCACAAGCACGCCGAGGTCGACCGGTGGCTCAACCGGCACAAGCGTTTTCACCTGCACTTCACGCCGACCTCATCGTCATGGCTCAACCAGGTCGAGCGCTGGTTTCGGGATCTGACCGACAAGAACCTGCGTCGCGGGGTCTTCGCCAGCGTGCCCGATCTGATCGCCAGCATCGAGCAATATCTCAACGCCCACAACGCCGATCCCACGCCCTATGTTTGGACGGCCACCTCCGAATCCATCCTCGCCAAAGTTCAGCGAGCACGTACCAAACTCGAACAAGTAGTCAGCCAAAACTGAGACACACCACTAGGCGCACACGACGTGGATCGGGCAGTGCTCGGCACAGAAGTTTCAAAACGGCGATGCGGCGTGAAACGTATCGAAGTGCAAGTCGCCGGCCTCGCAGGCGGCGGCGACCTGCGCATCGGTGCTAAGCCGCACCGGCCAATCGGGCGGCCAGCAAATCGCGCTAGAAGGCGAGGTCACCGCGGTCGTAACTGAGTGGTTCCGACCGAAGCGCTAATCCCGCCTTGGAATCACCGGGTTATGCGACGGGCGGCTCGACACGTTCAGACCGCGGGGCCTGGCACATCAGATAGTAGCCGTCCAGCCGACGGCATCGGGCGCGCTGAACCAGGCGTCGTCCATTGGCCGCACGAAGCGCTCCTCGGGCCCCAAGACCAGCCGTCGCAAGTACGCGAGGGCCGGGCCGGCAAACTCGCGCCGCTGATCAGGAAGGTCGCATTTGGTAAGCGGCTGAACCTATTTCACTTAGCGCAGAATCTTGGCGTAGAGCAGGCTGTCGTGCGGTTCGGGCCCGATGGTCGGGTAGACGGAGTGGCGGCGCAGCCGGCCTTCCAACACGAATCCGGCTCGCCGCAGTAACCCCGCCGAGCGGGTGTTGTCGACGTGACATGTGGCCCAGACGCGGTATACGCAGGGGTCGGCGGCCAGCTCGCCCAGCAGCACACCCAGCGCTTCGGACATCAGACCGGCGCCCCACCACCGCCGGCCAAGGCAGTAGCCGATTTCGACGGAGTGACGCACCCGGCTTCGGCAGCTGATCAGGCCGACGATGTCGCCGCTGTCGCGGAGCACGAGCAGCCAGGTCCGCTCGCCGCCGTCGGCGTTGAAATGCTCGGTGATCACCCGTCGCGTCTCGTCGACATCGGGATGCGGCGACCACAGCAGGTAGCGGGTGACCTCGGAATCGCCGGCAATCCCGTCGAACAACGCTTCGGCGTCATCGAGCACGGGTGGGCGCAGCAGCAACCGTGCGCCCTCGAGGTACTCGGGCGGGAACCGGGCCACGGCGCGCACCGCTAGAGCCCGAGGGCGCGATAGGTATGGCGGACGAATCTGGGCTGGGCCGTCCGCAGCTTGGCCAGCGCGGGGTTGCCCGCCACCGCCGACGCGGCATCCACGGACAAATCCGGACAGTGCTGGATCAGGTACAGCAGGATCAGGTCGGCGGACGGGTCGGCCTGCCACCATGTCCCGTATGCGCCAGGCCAGCTGAATGTTCCCGGCCCGCCCGGACCGAACAGCGGCGCCGATTTCGCCGGATCGGTCACCACCGACAAATTCAACCCGAACCCGCGACCCACCCAGAACGGTGCTCCCAAGAAGTTGTGGCGCTTCTGCTCGTCGGTCAGCCGATCGGTGCGCATCAGCCGTGCCGACTCCGGCGACAGCACCCGGACTCCGTCGACCCTCCCGCCGCCCAACAGCATTCGCACGAACCGCAGGTAGTCGTCGGCGGTCGACCACAACCCGCCACCGGCGTTGGGAAACGACGGCGGCCTGACCTGTGGTGGCCCCATCACGTCGTGGCGCAACTTGTCGTCCTCGTCGAGCCGGTACATGGTGGCGGCGCGCCCCCGCGCTTCGGCTGCGACGAAAAAGCCCGTGTCGGTCATGCCCGCCGGACCCAGCACGCGCTCGTTCAGCACCTGATGAAACGGCTTGGTCTCGACCCGGGACACGATGACGCCCAGCACGTCGATCGCATGGCTGTAGGTCACCCGGTCGCCGGGCTGGTGAACCAATGGCAGGGCGGCCAGTTCGGCCAGCCAGGTGTCCGAGCCCTTGCCGAAGGGCAGCCGCATGTAGGCCCGCGAGATGGGCCCGGACACCGAGAAACTGTAGGCCAGGCCGCTGGTGTGGGTCAGCAGATCCTCGACCACGATGGGACGCCGGGCCGGATGTGTGCGGTCCAGCGGGCCATGCGGGTCGTCCAGCACCCGCGGGTCGGCCAGCTCCGGCGCCCAGCGCGCGATGGGGTCCCGCAATGTCAGCTTGCCCTCGTCGACCAGGCTCATGGCCGCGGCAACCGTCACCGGCTTGGTCATCGACGCGATGCGAAACAGCGTGTCGCGTTGCATCGGCAGGCCCGCATCGACGTCGCGGTAGCCGATCTCGTTGACCTGCAGCACCTCTCCGCGTTGCCAGACCACGGTCACCGCGCCGGAAAGCAGGCCGGCGTCACAGACTTGGCGAATGGATGCCTGATTGCCGTCGAGCTTCACCGGCCCTAGGTTAGTCGCCGGACGTGGGCGGGCGCGGCCGTGGGACCGCCTATCGGCCCAGGGCGATCAACCGCGGGTCGGGGCTCCTTGCGAGCGGTTGTTTACTTGTGCGAAAAGCCTTACGACCTGGCCATGGCGTGTTAGTGTCGCGCTCTCCGGCAATGTGATCTGGGGAACAGGCTGTGGGAGCAACGGCATGCGGTTGGCAACCGAACTGTTGCGGTGAACCAGGGTGCGGGGAGCGGTCACCAAGACCCGCAACTGCGGACGCGGACCGGCGTGCCGGCCTGCGTTCATGCCATATGAAGCTAGCGACCCGCTGCTCTTTACCACCGGTTGGATAACTCAGCAAAGGTTGGCCATGAATGGCTTGATCTCACAAGCGCAAACCTCCCACCGACGTGTCACCCATCGACCCTCGTTACCGGTGTCGGCCGCGATGCTGTTAGCGGCAGCACTGATCGCGACGGTCATTACCGGATGCGGCCACAAATCGGCCACGTCAACCTCCCAGACTTCCGGGGCATCCGGAAGCTCCGCCGCGACCAGCGCGTCCGGGTCATCCGGCGCCCCCTCACCGGAAGCCCAGCAACTCCTGCAGGACAGCTCCAAAGCGACCAAGGGCTTGCACTCTGTTCATGTCAGTTTGCAAACAACCAACATCACGACGCTCCCGATGGAGAGCGTCAACGCCGACGTGACCAATCAGCCCGAGGGCAACGGTCAGGCCGTCGGTGATGCCATGATCAGGTTGCAGCCGAAAGCTCCTGCGGTGCCCAAACAATTCCTGGTCACCAACAAGACCATGTACACCAAAGACGACGCCGGAAAGTACACCTCGATGGGGCCGGCGGAGAAAATCTACGACCCGGGCATCGTTCTCGACAAGGACAAGGGGCTGGGCAACGTGATCGCCAAGGTCCAGAGTCCGCAGATCGCCGGAAATGAAACGATCGACGGTATCGCCACGGTCAAGGTGACCGGAACCATCGACGCCGCCGTGATCGATCCACTGGTGCCTCAGCTGGGCAAGGGTGGGGGCACGCTGCCGATCACCTTGTACATTGTCGATGTCAAGGCCGCGGGTGGCGGCACCACCGCGACGTCGGGACCGCCTGCTCCCACGGCCAGCCCGAACCTGGTGCGGATGGTCATCGACAAGGACCAGGGCCACGTCACCATCAACCTGTCCGCCTGGGGCGCGCCGGTCACCATTCCTAACCCGACGGCATAACCAGCGCGGGCGCATTCCGGATTGGGAACCGGCCCGCAACTGCCACCAGGCGGCCAGCGCTGCCGGCAGTCTGCGGACCGGTTTCCCCGCCCGCGCGGTTGCCCCCTTGGGGCGCAACCGATTTGGTGCACCAGCGGCGCAGATTACCCGCCCGGAATTCCGTTGAGAATTCTCCAAGGCCATACCTCCACCATTGGGGCACCATTGGGGCACCATTGGGGCACCATTGGGGCACCGTTGGGGCAGCGTCGGGGCACCATTGGGGTCACTTCGCCGGAAACGGCGGCTAGCACCCGATCTCACCGATCAGACCTGGAGGAATACGAATGACGAACGACGTCCCAGACGTGCGGGAGCGCGGCCCCGGCCTGCGCCCCGCGCCTCCTCCGGGCGGGCCACCGCTGTCAGACGTGTGGGTCTACAACGGCCGGGCATACGACCTCAGCGACTGGATATCCAAGCACCCCGGCGGCGCCTTCTTCATCGGGCGCACCAAGAACCGCGACATCACCGCGATCATCAACTCCTACCATCGTGACCCGGCCAAGGTCGAACGGATCTTGGAGCGGCGCTATGCATTGGGCCGCGACGCGACACCGCGCGACATTCATCCCAAACACAACGCGCCGCCGTTTCTCTTCAAAGACGACTTCAACAGCTGGCGCGACACCCCGAAGTACCGTTTCGACAACCCGAACGACTTGATGCACCGCGTCAAAGCACGCCTGACCGAGCCGGCGCTGACCGCCCGAATCACACGGATGGACCGGCTGTTCAACATCGTGGTGGCATTCCTGGCCGTCGGCTATCTGGCGGTCCAGGCCGTGCGGTTGGCCGAACCACGGTGGATGCCGTTGTGGGCCTTCGTCATTGCGATGGTGCTGCTGCGCAATTCACTGGTCGGGTACGGCCATTACGCACTGCATCGGGCGCAACGCGGCCCTAATCGGTTCTTGGCCAATGCCTTCGACCTGAACTATGTGGCGTTGTCGTTGGTGGTCGCCGACGGGCACACGTTGCTGCATCACCCGTACACGCAAAGCGACGTCGACATCAAGAAGAACGTCTTCACGATGATGATGCAGTTGCCGCGGCTGTATCGGGTTCCGGTGCATACGGTTCACAAGTTCGGCCACCTGGTCACAGGCATGGCCATCCGCATCGCCGACGTATGGAATATGACCCGCAAGGTGGGTGTCGAGGAGGGCTACGGAAGCTGGCGCAACGCGCTGCCGCACTTCCTGGGGTCGTCCGGGGTGCGTCTGCTGCTGGTCACCGAGATGGTGGTTTTCGCACTCGCCGGTGACTTCTGGGCCTGGGCACTGCAATTCGTCGTCACCCTGTGGGTCAGCACCTTCCTGGTAGTGGCGAGCCACGAGTTCGAGGACGACGCCGACGAGGCTGCCGCAACCGGTGAAGACTGGGGCGTGGATCAGGTGGTGCACGCCAACGACCTGGCGGTGGTCGGGAATCGCTACGTCGACTGCTTCCTGTCGGCCGGCCTGAGTTCCCACCGCGTCCACCATGTATTGCCGTTCCAGCGCAGCGGTTTCGCCAATATCGTCACCGAGGACGTATTACGAGAAGAAGCCGCGAAGTCCGGCGTCGAGTGGGTTCCGGCGAAGCGTTTCGTAATCGATCGGCTGCCGAAGCTCTGCCGGACCTACCTGCTCTCGCCGTCTCGCCAAGCCAGCGAGCACAAGTGGGGTTTCCTTCGGGAACACTGCTCGCCGGCGGCCTGGAAAGCCAGTGCCGGCTACGTGGTCGCCGGCTTCGTCGGAATCGGGTCGGTATGAGCAGCGCAGCCGACGGCGGTGCCTTGCACCCGGTGGCCGACGCGTCCGGCTACCAACCCCACTATGACCTTGCCCAGTTGCCGCCGGCTCCGCCGACGACGGTGGCCGTCATCGAAGCCATGGCGACCGGTGTGCCGCAACGGGTGGTCCGCCAGTCCGACGCCGCGGCGCGGGTGGCTCAGATGTTCGTCGATCCGCAACAGCGGGAACGGGTTTCGCGGGTCTACGAGAAGACCCGCATCGATACGCGCAGGATGGCCGTCGACCCGCTGGACGCCGAGTTCGACGCGTTCCGGCGCGAACCCGCGACCATCCGGGACCGGATGAGCCTGTTCTACCGGCATGCGGTGCCGCTGGCGGTCGAGGTGAGCCGGCGTGCGCTCGACCGGCTTTCCTATGGCGCCGACGAGATCGGGCTGTTGGTGTTCGTCACCAGCACCGGGTTCGTCGCTCCGGGCGTTGATGTGGCGATCGTCAAGGAACTCGGCCTGTCGCAGGCGATTTCGCGAGTCGTGATCAATTTCATGGGATGCGCGGCCGCGATGAACGCCATTCGCACCGCCACCAACTACGTCCGTGCCCATCCGGCGATGAAGGCGTTGCTGGTGTGCATCGAATTGTGCTCGGTGAATGCGGTTTTCGCCGACAATGTCAACGATGTGGTGATCCACAGCCTGTTCGGCGATGGCTGCGCAGCGCTGCTGATCGGTGCTAGCCAGGTGCAGCAGCAGTTGCCGGCGGGCAGTGTGGTGATCCGCAGCAACTTCAGCCAGCTGCTCGACGACGCCGAAGACGGAATCATGCTGGGCGTCAACCATGACGGCATCACCTGCGAGCTGTCGGAGAACCTGCCCGACTACATTTACCGAGGCGTCGCGCCGGTAGTCGAAAACATGTTGTACGACAACGGATTACAACAATCTGATATCGATCTGTGGGCGATCCATCCGGGTGGGCCCAAGATCATCGAACAGTCGGTGCGCTCGTTGGGCATCGGAGTCGAATGCGCGGCGCCCAGCTGGGACGTGTTGGCCCGCTACGGCAACATGCTGAGTGTCTCGCTGATCTTCGTGCTGGAAATGATGGTGCAGCAGGCGGAGTCGGAGAAACCTCTCTCGACCGGCGTGGCGTTCGCGTTCGCGCCCGGGGTCACCGTTGAAGGCATGCTGTTCGACGTCGTGCGAGGCGGCAAATGACCGATACCCACGAGCCGCAGCGGGGAAGTGCGCCGGCGAACGATCGCGTCGCATACCGCTCGCTGATGACGGACAACTCACGTTGGGACGCACTGCAACTGCGCGCCGGCGACATCGTCATCTCGACACCGTCGAAGTGCGGGATGACCTGGACCCAACGGCTGGTGTCCCTGCTGATCTTCGACGGACCGGAGCTGCCCGGACCATTGTCGACGGTGTCGCCGTGGCTCGACCAAACCATCCGGCCCATCGAGGAGGTTGTTGCCGTCCTCGACGCGCAGGATCACCGCCGGTTCATCAAAACCCATACGCCGTTGGACGGCCTGGTGCTCGATGATCGGGTCACCTATATCTGCGTGGGCCGCGATCCGCGCGATGCCGCGGTGTCGATGCTGTTCCACGTGGCCAATGTCGACGCCGAGCGGTTGCGGGAATTGCATGAGGCGGCGGTGCCGCCGCAGCTGCGATCGGGCCCGCCGGGTCCGGAGCCCGGCCATGCGGCTGGCGGGCGTGGTCCGGCCGAGGAGTTCCGCGATTGGATGGAGGGTCCGGCGCTGCCGCCGCCGGGAGTGGGGTTCGCGCCTCCCAAAGGGATCGGAACGCTGGCCAACGTGCTGCACCACTTCGGCACGGCATGGCAGCGGCGGCAGCTGCCGAATGTGGCGCTGTTCCACTACGCCGACTATCAGCTGGACCTGATAGCCGAGCTGATGCGGCTTGCCGCGGTACTCGGCATCGATCTGAGTCGCGATCGTGCCCGCGAACTGGTCGCGCACGCGTCGCTGGACGCCATGCGATCGCGCGCGGCGGAGATCGCCCCCAACACCACCGACGGCATCTGGCACAGCGAGGAGCAATTCTTCCGTCGCGGCCGCAGCGGCGACTGGCAGCAGTACTTCACCCACGACGAGCACCGCCGCTACAACCACCGGATCAACCAGCTCGCCCCGCCCGATCTGCTGGCCTGGGCGCACGAGGGCCGCCGCGGCTGCGACCCGGCCCGGTGACGGTCAGCCCGACGTGCGCCGTTGCGCTCGTACGTACCAAAACGCCATTTCCGTTTCGCTCCCGTCCATGTCGCGGCGCACGGTGACGGGCTCCAGTGATTCGACATCCCAGCCGGCGCCGCCGAGCACGTCGCGCAGCGTCTGCTCGGACACCGCCGGTCGTGGCCATTGCTCACTCGGCGGATTGGCGTCGGAGAAGCAACTGATCAGCAGGGTGGCGCCGGGACGGGTGGCGCGGTGCACGGCGGCGGCATAGCTGCGCTTGCCGTCGTCGTCGAGGCAATGGAACATGCCGCTGTCGATGACGGTGTCGAATGCGCCGGTGTAGCCCTCGAGCGTGGTGGCGTCGGCTGCCGCGAACCTCACGTCAACTCCGGCGTCGGCGGTGCGGCGTTCGGCGGTGATCAGCGCGGTCGGCGAAATGTCCAACGCGGTCACGCGGTGTCCGTGCCCAGCCAGATAGATCGCGTTGTCGCCGAGCCCGCAGCCGATGTCGAGCACCTCACCGTGGACCCAGCTACGGGTCTGCCAGGCGATCACGCTCTCTTTGGGCGCCTTGGTATCCCACGGCGGCGTCGTCACCGGCGGGATGCCTTCGGCCGGGCTTTCGCCGCGGTAGAGGGCGTCGAAATCTATGCGCGGTCGGCCGGATTCGGTTGCGGAAGGGCTGGGATCCGTCACCTTCGCCAGGATAGAACCCTTGCCGACGAGCGTGACCCCACCGGCCGGTCAGCGTCACTTTGGTCACAGATGCCACAGCACTCTGGCTGAGCCGATACCCGACGCGCCCACTTCACCGGAAAATTCGGGGCGACCAGGAGCTGCTGGTCATCGATGCAACTTCTTGTGATGGCGGGTGTTTGGCGGAAAGCTCACGGCCTCGCCGAGTCGGTTGTGATGCTGCCGCATCGAGTGTGCGGTGGCGTATTTGAGGGTGTATGCAGGGCGGGAAAACCGCGCTCAGGGCCGCCCTGACGGCACACTCGGCGCCGTCAGCTCACACTCGGCGTCCTTAGCTCACACTCGACACCGTCAGCTCACACTCGACACCGTCAGCCCCATGACCGCCCAGAGCGACAACTCTGGCAGGCCGCGGGCTGTCGCTGTGAGCTGGCACAACGCGCATCCCTTCGCTCCAGAGGCCACTGTGGCGGAAGTGACAAGACACGCGACAGCGAAGTCCGCCACGCCGCCCGCGTCACCCCCGTACCCGAAGCAGGTGCTACGCTGCCCCGCAGCCGACATCCTTTAACGATCCGTCCAGAGAGGCGGAGAAGGAGGTCACGATCTCGCATGGGTACCGCGGGTGCTGCCGCCGTTGGCGGCGAACCCCGAGAACTGATGTCCGCCGCCGACGTCGGTCGCACCATTTCCCGCATCGCGCACCAGATCATCGAAAAAACCGCACTCGATAGCCCCGACTCGCCGCGAGTGGTGCTGTTGGGCATCCCGACCCGCGGCGTGACCCTGGCCCGGCGGCTGGCAACCCATATCCGCGAATACAGCGGTGTCGAGGTGGCCGATGGCGCGCTGGACATCACGCTGTACCGCGATGACCTGATGAGCAAACCGCCGCGGCCGCTGGAGGAGACGGCGATCCCGGCCGGGGGTATCGACGACGCGCTGGTGATTCTGGTCGACGACGTGCTGTACTCCGGTCGCTCGGTGCGTTCCGCCCTGGACGCGCTGCGCGATGTGGGCCGGCCGCGCGCGGTGCAGTTGGCCGTGCTGGTCGACCGTGGCCACCGGGAACTGCCGGTGCGCGCCGACTACGTCGGCAAGAACGTGCCGACCTCCCGCAGCGAGAGCGTGCACGTGCAGCTCCGCGAACACGACGGGCACGACGGCGTGGTGATCTCGCGATGAGGACCGGTCATGAGTAGTAGGCATCTGCTGGCCGCCGGCGACCTGAGCCGCGACCAGGCCACCGCCATCCTCGACGACGCCGATCGGTTCGCGCAGGCTCTGGTCGGCCGCGAGGTCCGCAAACTGCCGACGCTGCGCGGCCGCACCATCGTCACGATGTTCTACGAGAACTCGACGCGAACCCGGGTGTCCTTCGAGGTGGCCGGCAAGTGGATGAGCGCCGACGTGATCAACGTCAGCGCCGCCGGATCCTCGGTGGGCAAGGGCGAGTCGCTGCGCGACACCGCGCTGACCCTGCGTGCGGCCGGCGCCGATGCCCTGATCATCCGGCACCCGGCCTCGGGAGCCGCGCGTCTGCTGGCCGACTGGACCAGAAACGGCGAGGACGGCCCGTCGGTGATCAACGCCGGCGATGGCACCCACGAGCACCCCACCCAGGCGCTGCTGGACGCGCTGACCATCCGGCAGCGGCTCGGCGGCATCGAGGGCCGTCGCGTGGTGATCGTCGGCGACATCCTGCACAGCCGGGTGGCGCGCTCCAACGTCATGTTGCTGCACACGCTGGGCGCCGAGGTTGTGCTGGTGGCGCCGCCGACATTGCTGCCGGTGGGGGCCGAGGGTTGGCCCGTCACCGTGTCCTACGATTTCGACGCCGAATTACCGGCCGCCGACGCGGTGCTGATGCTGCGGGTCCAGGCCGAGCGGATGACCGGCGGTTTCTTCCCGTCCGCGCGCGAGTATTCGGTGCGCTACGGCCTTTCCGACCGGCGGCAGGCGATGCTGCCCGGCCATGCCGTGGTGCTGCACCCCGGGCCGATGCTGCGCGGCATGGAGATCGCCTTTTCGGTTGCCGATTCGTCCCAATCGGCTGTGCTGCAACAGGTTTCCAACGGTGTCCACGTGCGGATGGCGGTGTTGTTCCATCTGCTGGTGGGGGCCGATGCGGCCGGGAAAGAAGGTGCGGCGTGACCGTGTTCATCCGCGGAGTCCGGCTGTACGGCGAGGGGGAGCGCGTCGACGTACTGGTCGATGACGGCCAGATCGCCGACATCGGCGCGGGGCTGGCCATCCCGGAGCGGGCCGACGTCATCGACGCCACCGGCCAGGTGCTGCTGCCCGGCCTGGTCGACCTGCACACCCATCTGCGCGAGCCCGGCCGTGAGTACGCCGAGGACATCGAAACCGGCTCGGCCGCAGCGGCTTTGGGTGGCTTCACCGCGGTGTTCGCGATGGCCAATACGCACCCGGTGGCCGACAGCCCGGTGGTCACCGACCACGTGTGGCGCCGCGGTCAGGAGGTGGGCCTGGTCGACGTGCACCCGGTCGGCGCGGTGACGGTGGGGTTGGCCGGGGCCGAACTCACCGAGATGGGCATGATGAACGCCGGTGCCGCCGCGGTGCGGATGTTCTCCGACGACGGTGTCTGTGTGCACGACCCGCTGGTGATGCGCCGCGCCCTGGAATATGCCACCGGTCTCGGCGTGCTGATCGCTCAGCACGCCGAGGAGCCCAGGCTGACCGTCGGGGCCGTCGCGCACGAAGGTCCGAACGCCGCGCGGCTTGGGCTGTCGGGATGGCCCAGGGCCGCCGAGGAATCCATCGTCGCCCGCGACGCACTGCTGGCCCGCGACGCGGGCGCTCGGGTGCACATCTGCCACGCCTCCACCGCGGGTACCGTCGAGATCTTGAAATGGGCTAAGAACCAAGGCATTTCGATCACGGCCGAGGTCACCCCCCATCACTTGCTGCTCGACGACGGCCGACTGTCGGGCTATGACGGGGTGAACCGGGTCAACCCGCCGCTGCGCGAAGCCGCCGACGCCAGCGCCCTGCGCCACGCGCTGGCCGAGGGGATCATCGACTGTGTGGCCACCGACCACGCCCCACATGCCGAACACGAGAAGTGTGTCGAATTCTCCGCGGCGCGCCCCGGCATGCTCGGATTGCAGACCGCGCTGTCGGTGGTGGTGCAGACGATGGTGCGGCCAGGCCTGTTGGACTGGCGCGGCGTGGCGCGGGTGATGAGCGAGAATCCGGCGCGGATCGTGGGCCTGCCTGATCATGGGCGTCCGCTGCAGGTGGGGGAGCCGGCCAATCTGACCGTGGTGGACCCCGAGGCCACCTGGACGGTTACCGGGGCCGAGTTGGCCAGCCGGTCGGCCAACACCCCTTACGAATCGATGACATTGCCGGCCACCGTGACGATGACCTTGCTGCGCGGAAAGGTCACCGCCCGGGACGGAAAGAGTCCCGCATGAACACCGGCACGCTGGTGGGCTCGGTGATCTTCGCGGCGGTGCTGGTGGCGGCGATCGCGGTGGTGATCGCGCTGATGATGCGGGGCTGGCGGCGGCGCGCGCAGCAGCAAGCGCAGCAAATCGGCGAGTTGCCCGACGTTCCCGGACAGGTGGGCGCCGCGACCGCCACCCTCCGCGGTGTCTACGTCGGCTGCACGCTCTCGCCGTCGTGGAACGACCGGGTAGCGGTCGGCGATCTCGGGTATCGCAGCAAGGCGGTGCTGACCCGCCACCAGGACGGCATTATGCTGGAACGTATTGGGGCGCAGTCGCTTTGGATTCCATGGCAGTCCATTACCGCGCTGCGTACCGAGCGCGGCGTCGCCGGTAAGGTCGCCGCCCGGGACGGGATCTTGGCGATCCGGTGGCAACTGCCATCGGGCGTCGAGATCGACACCGGGTTCCGGGCGGACAACCGCGATGATTACGACGGTTGGGTGGAAGGAGCCGCGTGACCAAGGCCCTGCTGATACTCGAGGACGGCCGCGTCTTCACCGGAACGCCGTTCGGCGCCGTCGGCCAAACACTGGGCGAAGCCGTGTTCAGCACCGGCATGTCCGGCTACCAGGAGACGCTGACCGACCCCAGTTATCACCGCCAGATCGTGGTGGCCACCGCGCCGCAGATCGGCAACACCGGCTGGAACGGCGAGGACGCCGAGAGCCGCGGCGACAAGATCTGGGTCGCCGGCTACGCGGTGCGTGACCCGTCGCCGCGAGCCTCCAACTGGCGCGCCACCGGCACCCTCGAAGACGAGCTGATCCGCCAGCACATCGTCGGCATCGCCGGGATCGACACCCGGGCCGTGGTGCGTCATCTGCGCAGCCGAGGGTCGATGAAGGCAGGGGTGTTCTCGGGCGCTGCGCTCGCCGAGCCCGAAACGCTGATCGAGCGGGTGCGCGCCCAGCCGCCCATGCTGGGCGCCGATCTCGCCGGCGAGGTCAGTACCCCGCAGCCGTATGTCGTCGAACCCGAAGGGCCATCGGGAATTCCCAGGTTTACCGTCGTCGCACTCGACCTGGGTATCAAGACCAACACGCCGCGCAACTTCGCCCGGCGTGGGATCCGCAGTCACGTGCTGCCCTCGTCGGTGAGTTTCGACCAGATCGCCGACATCAACCCGCACGGCGTGTTCCTTTCCAACGGCCCCGGTGACCCGGCGACCGCCGACCACGTCGTCGCGCTCACCCGCGAGGTGCTGGGCGCCGGAATCCCGTTGTTCGGCATCTGTTTCGGCAATCAGATCCTGGGCCGGGCGCTGGGCCTGTCGACCTACAAGATGGTCTTCGGCCACCGCGGGATCAACATCCCGGTGATCGACCACGCCACCGGGCGGGTGGCGGTGACCGCGCAAAACCACGGCTTCGCGCTAGAGGGCGAGGCCGGACAGCGCTTCGACACGCCGTTCGGCCGGGCCGTCGTCAGCCACACCTGCGCCAACGACGGAGTGGTCGAGGGCGTCAGACTCACTGACGGACGGGCGTTTTCGGTGCAATACCACCCCGAGGCCGCGGCCGGGCCGCATGACGCGGAGTACCTGTTCGACCGATTTGTCGAGCTGATGGAGGGCCGGTGATGGTGAGGGCGGGTGTCGATACAGCGACACGTCGTAACAGGGGTACAGCTGCATCCGCTCGCGCCCAGAAAGGGGACTGCTAGTGCCGCGTCGCCCGGACCTCAACCACGTCCTGGTCATCGGCTCGGGGCCGATCGTCATCGGACAGGCCTGTGAGTTCGACTACTCCGGCACCCAGGCCTGCCGGGTGCTGCGCGCCGAGGGACTGCAGGTCAGCCTGGTCAACTCCAACCCGGCGACCATCATGACCGACCCGGAATACGCCGACCACACCTACGTCGAGCCCATCACCCCGGCCTTCGTCGAAAGGGTGATCGCCCAACAGGCCGAGCGCGGCAACAAGATCGACGCGCTGTTGGCCACCTTGGGTGGCCAGACGGCGCTCAACACCGCGGTCGCGCTGTACGAGAACGGGGTACTCGAACGCTACGGGGTCGAGCTGATCGGCGCCGACTTCGACGCCATCCAGCGCGGCGAGGACCGGCAGCGGTTCAAGGACATTGTCACCAAGGTCGGCGGTGAATCAGCCCGCAGCCGAGTGTGTTTCACCATGGACGAGGTCCGCGAGACGGTGGACGAGCTCGGCCTGCCGGTGGTGGTGCGGCCGTCGTTCACCATGGGCGGACTGGGCTCGGGGATGGCGCACTCGGCCGACCAGGTGGATCGGATGGCCGGCGCCGGGCTGGCAGCCTCACCCAGCGCCAACGTGCTGATCGAGGAATCGATCTACGGCTGGAAGGAATTCGAGCTCGAGCTGATGCGCGACGGCCACGACAACGTGGTGGTGGTGTGCTCCATCGAGAACGTCGACCCGATGGGGGTGCACACCGGTGACTCCGTCACCGTCGCGCCGGCGATGACGCTGACCGACCGCGAATACCAGCGGATGCGTGATCTGGGCATCGCGATCCTGCGTGAGGTTGGGGTGGACACCGGCGGCTGCAACATCCAGTTCGCGGTCAACCCGCGCGACGGCCGGCTGATCGTGGTCGAGATGAATCCGCGGGTGTCGCGGTCAAGTGCGTTGGCGTCCAAGGCCACCGGCTTCCCGATCGCCAAGATCGCCGCGAAGCTGGCCATCGGTTACACCCTCGATGAGATCGTCAACGACATCACCAAGGAGACCCCTGCCTGCTTCGAGCCCACCCTCGACTATGTGGTGGTCAAGGCGCCGCGGTTCGCATTCGAGAAATTCCCCGGCGCCGACCCGACGCTGACCACCACCATGAAATCCGTGGGCGAGGCAATGTCGTTGGGCCGCAACTTCGTCGAGGCGCTCGGTAAGGTGATGCGCTCGTTGGAGACCACCCGTGCCGGGTTCTGGACGGGCCCGGACCCCGACGGCGACATCGATCAGGTGCTGACCCGGCTGCAAACCCTCACCGAAGGCCGGCTCTACGACATTGAACTGGCGCTGCGGCTGGGTGCTTCGGTGGAGCAAGCCACCGAAGCCAGCGGTGTCGACCCTTGGTTCGTCGCCCAGATCGGCGAGCTGGTCACGCTGCGCGCCGAATTGGTCGACGCGCCGGTACTGGACGCGGAGTTGCTGCGACGCGCCAAGCACAGCGGACTGTCGGATCGCCAGATCGCGTCGTTGCGACCGGAATTGGCGGGGGAGGCCGGGGTCCGATCACTGCGCGAGCGACTGGGCATCCATCCGGTGTACAAGACGGTCGACACCTGCGCGGCCGAGTTCGAGGCCAAGACGCCCTACCATTACAGCAGCTACGAGCTGGACCCGGCCGCCGAGACCGAGGTGGCGCCGCAGACCGAGAAACCCAAGGTACTGATCCTGGGATCGGGTCCCAATCGCATCGGGCAGGGCATCGAATTCGACTACAGCTGTGTGCATGCGGCAACCACGTTGAGCCAGGCCGGTTTTGAGACCGTGATGATCAACTGCAACCCGGAGACGGTGTCCACCGACTACGACACCGCCGACCGGCTGTACTTCGAGCCGCTGACCTTCGAAGACGTCCTCGAGGTGTATCGGGCCGAAGCAGAATCTGCCGAAGGCGGTCCCGGAGTCGTCGGCGTCATCGTCCAACTCGGCGGCCAAACCCCACTCGGGCTGGCGCAGCGCCTTGCCGACGCCGGCGTCCCGATCGTGGGCACCCCCCCGGAAGCGATCGACCTGGCCGAGGACCGGGGCGCCTTCGGCGATCTGCTATGCACCGCGGGCCTGCCGGCGCCGAAATACGGCACCGCGACGACGTTCGCCCAGGCCCGCCGGATTGCCGACGAGATCGGCTATCCGGTGCTGGTGCGGCCGTCGTATGTGTTGGGTGGTCGGGGCATGGAGATCGTCTACGACGAGGAGACGCTGAAGGGCTACATCACGCGGGCCACCCAGCTCTCGCCCGAACATCCGGTGCTCGTTGACCGTTTCCTCGAAGATGCGGTCGAGATCGATGTGGATGCGCTGTGCGATGGCGCCGAGGTATACATCGGCGGAATCATGGAGCACATCGAGGAAGCCGGGGTCCACTCCGGCGATTCGGCCTGCGCGCTGCCGCCGGTGACGTTGGGCCGCAGCGACATCGAGAAGGTGCGCAACGCCACCGAAGCCATCGCGCAGGGTATCGGGGTGGTGGGGTTGCTCAACGTGCAATACGCGCTCAAAGACGACGTCCTCTACGTCCTGGAGGCCAACCCGCGCGCCAGCCGAACGGTGCCGTTCGTCTCGAAGGCCACCGCGGTGCCCCTCGCCAAGGCGTGCGCGCGGATCATGTTGGGCGCCAGCATCGCCCAACTTCGTGCCGAAGGCATGCTGGTGGCCTCGGGCGACGGCGGGAACGCCGACCCGTACGCCCCCATCGCGGTCAAGGAAGCCGTGCTGCCGTTTCACCGGTTTCGCCGCGCCGACGGTGCGGCCATCGACTCGCTGTTGGGCCCGGAGATGAAATCCACCGGTGAGGTGATGGGCATCGATCGTGATTTCGGCAGTGCGTTCGCCAAGAGTCAGACGGCGGCTTACGGCTCGCTGCCGGCGCACGGGACGGTGTTCGTCTCGGTCGCCAACCGCGACAAGCGCTCACTGGTGTTCCCGGTGAAACGACTAGCCGACTTGGGGTTTCGCGTTCTGGCTACAGAAGGGACCGCAGAGATGCTGCGCCGCAACGGGATTCCGTGCGACGAGGTACGCAAGCATTTCGAGTCGCCGCAGCCGGGCCGCCCCGAGATGTCGGCCGTCGACGCCATCCGGGCCGGCGAGGTCGACATGGTCATCAACACCCCCTACGGCAATTCCGGTCCGCGTATCGACGGCTATGAGATCCGCTCGGTCGCGGTGGCCGTCAACATTCCGTGCATCACCACGGTGCAGGGCGCGTCGGCCGCGGTGCAGGGCATCGAAGCCGGAATTCGCGGCGACATCGGAGTCCGGTCGCTACAAGAATTGCACCGCGCGATCGATTCGCGGAGCGCCGACCGGTGACCGGCTTTGGCACCAGGCTGGCCGAGGCCAAGGCGCGCCGGGGGCCGCTGTGTTTGGGCATCGATCCCCATCCCGAGCTGCTGCGGGCCTGGGATCTGCCGGCCACCGCCGACGGCCTGGCCGTGTTCTGCGATATCTGCGTGCGGGCCTACGCCGGTTTCGCAGTGGTCAAGCCACAGGTGGCGTTCTTCGAGTCCTACGGCGCCGCGGGATATGCGGTGCTGGAACGCACCATTGCCGCGTTACGAGCCCACGGGGTGCTGGTACTGGCCGACGCCAAGCGCGGCGACATCGGCTCCACGATGGCCGCCTACGCCGCGGCCTGGGCCGGCGACTCGCCGTTGGCCGCCGACGCCGTGACCGCGTCGCCGTACCTGGGGTTCGGGTCGCTGCGGCCGCTGCTGGAGGTCGCTGCGGCTCATGACCGAGGCGTGTTCGTGTTGGCGGCGACCTCCAATCCCGAGGGTGCGACCGTGCAGCGTGCCGACGCCGACGGCCGCACGGTGGCGCAGCTGATCGTCGACCACGTTGCGGCAGCTAACCAGGCGACCAAACCCGGGCCCGGATCCGTCGGCGTGGTAGTCGGGGCGACCGTGGTGCAGCCCCCCGACCTGAGCGCCCTGAGTGGACCGGTGCTGGTCCCTGGTGTCGGGGTGCAGGGTGGGCGGCCCGAGGCGCTCGGCGGACTGGGCGGGGCGGCGCCGGACCAGCTGTTGCCCGCGGTGTCGCGTGAGGTGTTGCGGGCGGGCCCTCGCGTGTCGGAATTGCGCGCGGCGGCCGAACGGATGCGCGACGTCGTCGCCTACCTCGCGGCGGTGTGATTGCGGGCCGAGCGACGCTCCCGCCCCGCCGGCTACAACAGCACCCCGTTCTGCCCGGCGAAGCCGGGTGGGCCGATCAATTTCCCGCCGTCGCCACCGGCACCGCCGGCGCCACCGGTGCCGACGGCGCTGGTGACGTCACCGCCGTTACCACCGTTCCCGCCGTCGCCGATCAGCCCAGCCTTGCCGCCGGCCCCGCCGGCCCCGCCGGTGGTGGCGCCGGTGCCGGTGGCGGTGCCGCCGACCCCGCCGCTACCGCCGGAGCCGAAAATACCGAGTGCGGTGCCACCATCCCCGCCGGCCCCGCCTGTGCCACCGGCGGCTTCGCTGGCCCCGCCGGAACCGCCCGTGCCGCCACTGCCACTGAACGCGCCGGCCCACCCGCCATTACCGCCGGCCCCGCCGGTGCTCAGGGCGCTGGCCCCGCCTGCGCCGCCGGCTCCGCCCGCGCCGCTGAGACGTGCGTTGCCGCCGGCCCCGCCTTTGCCGCCGTTGTCACCGGCGCCGCCGCTGAACCCGCCGGTCCCGCCGTGGCCGCCGTCGCCAAACCCGTACGCGTTGCCGCCGGCTCCACCGGCCCCGCCGAGACCTGCCCCGGCGACCGCGCCGGGGCCGCCGCTACCGGCGGAGCCGAACCCGTAGGCGTTGCCGCCGGACCCGCCGTTCCCGGCGCTGGTGCCCGTCGCGCTATGCCCTCCTTCACCACCGTCGCCGCCGAAGCCGAACAATCGGCCGCCGTCGCCGCCATTACCGGCGGACCCCCCGCTGCCTTTGGAGGAGGCCCCGCCGTCGCCGCCCATCCCGCCGGAACCGAACAGCGTTGCGGACCCTCCGTTGCCCCCGGCGCCCCCGACGCCGGTAGGACTAGGCCCGCCATTGCCGCCGTCGCCTCCGTTGCCGAACAACCCGCCGTGCCCACCGTTACCGCCGGCCCCACCGAAATTGGAGTCGGCGGTCCCGCCGTACCCGCCGGCGCCGCCGCTGCCGATCAGCGAGCCGCCGTGCCCGCCGGCCCCGCCGATACCGCCATCGCCTTTGAAGCTAAACCCGCCGTCCCCGCCGGCGCCTCCGCTGCCGTAGAGCACGCCAGCTGCGCCGCCGGCGCCGCCGGCGCCTCCGTCACCGGCGG
>NZ_MWQA01000001.1:5701279-5706601 GCF_002086915.1 Mycobacterium persicum
CCCGCCGGCCCCGCCGTTGCCGAACAAGTACCCACCCGGCCCGCCGGGCGCCCCAGTTCCCGGTGCGCCGTTGGCGCCGTTGCCGATCAGCGGGCGGTTGAACAGCGTCTGGGTAGGCGCGTTCACCAGGTCAAGCAACTCCTGCCCGAGGTTGGGGGGCTGCGCGGCCGCCGGCGCCCAGCCGCCAGTCAGCGCGCTCGTCAGGATCTGCTGGACATTGGCGGCCTCGGCGCTGGCATATGAGCCGGCGGCGGCGCTCAACGCCTGGGAAAACCAGCGATGAAACGCCTCTGCTTGAGCGCTGACCGCCTGATACGCTGCGCCATGCGACCCGAATAACGCGGCGATCCCGGCCGACACCTCGTCGGCGGCCGCTGCCAGCACGCTGGTCGTCGGGGCGGCCGCGGCCGCGTTGGCTGCATTGAGGGCCGAACCGATACCGGCCAGATCCGTCCTCGCCGCTAGCAGTGCCTCGGGTGTTGAGGTCACAAACGACATCTCATGCCTCCGAACATTTGAGTCCTGATCGATGAGTCCAGCCCGACGATGGCCGGATCGTATCGCGCGCCGCGCAAGGTAATTCGGGATTTCTCGAACCCGCCTTTCGGTGGCGAAGGATCGGCGCGTTTGCTGGTCGCTGGGTTGGACGTGGCCGGTCGCAGATGGCGATCATGTCCGGCTGTTAGCAAACAGCTTGGGAATAGCTACGACTCCAGCCGGACGAGTCTTGATTGATCCGTCAACCTGTCTTCGGCCGGTCCATCGACGGACGGTGTTGTCGCCGATCCTCAAGACCGGCGAGCAGCGGCTGTTCTGGTTGATGCCGCGGCGCGACACGCGCGACACACCAGGAAAATGCGTGGTCCCAATCACGTGGATGTCCCGGTGCCCGCTGCCGCCGCTCGTCGTGGGCGGACACGGCACCGCGCGAGTTGCCTTGCCAGCACTAAAACCGCAGCTAGACAGGGGTTATGCCGATCCAGAAACTGGGCGTGTCGCCGCGAATGTGAGGTCATGTCAAACCGCTTTCAGCGCCACTTGGCGGGCCGCCGGCAGATGCCCCACGCGTGGTCCCACGCTGGGCATTCGTCGCCGTAACCGGGGGGTCGGGTTAGATTTCGTCAGAGAGCGTGAGTACGGTCGTCTGCGCTGGCTGGAATACCCGGCCAAGACAAATGAAGATCGATTGATATCGATGAGAGACGGAGGAATCGTGGCCCTTCCCCAGTTGACCGACGAGCAGCGCGCGGCCGCGTTGGAGAAGGCTGCTGCCGCACGTCGAGCGCGAGCAGAGCTCAAGGACCGGCTCAAGCGTGGCGGCACCAACCTCACCCAGGTGCTCAAGGACGCCGAAACCGACGAAGTCCTGGGCAAGATGAAGGTGTCCGCGCTGCTTGAGGCGTTGCCGAAGGTGGGCAAGGTCAAGGCGCAGGAAATCATGACCGAGCTGGAGATCGCGCCGACTCGCCGCCTGCGTGGTCTGGGCGACCGTCAGCGTAAGGCCTTGCTGGAAAAGTTCGGCTCCGCCTAGCCCAGCCCCCGCCGACAATGCAGGCCGGAGGGCCTGAGGTGGGTGTTCCGCCCGCGTGCGGGGGCGAGGCGGGCCGCCCGGCCCGACCCCCGGAAATGCAGTCCGAACGGCCTGTACGGGGTGCCGGCCCAGGGGCATCGACATCGGTGAGTGCCGGCGAGGGACCGGGCACGGGACGCATAGTCGTGTTGTCCGGTCCCTCCGCGGTCGGCAAGTCCACCGTGGTCCGGTGCCTGCGTGAGCGGATCCCGAACCTGCACTTCAGCGTCTCGGCCACGACGCGGGTGCCACGCCCGGGTGAGGTCGACGGCGTCGACTACCACTTCGTCAACCCCGCCCGTTTCCAGCAACTGATCGACGGCGGCGAACTGCTGGAATGGGCCGAGATCCACGGCGGCCTGCACCGGTCGGGCACTCTGGCCAAGCCGGTGCGCCAAGCCGCAGCGTCGGGTGAGCCGGTTCTGATCGAGGTCGACCTCGCCGGGGCCAGGGCGATCAAGAAGGCGATGCCCGAGGCGATCACGGTGTTTCTGGCGCCGCCCAGCTGGGAAGACCTGGAGGCCAGGCTGGTCGGCCGGGGCACCGAAACGCCGGAGGTCATCCGTCGCCGCCTGGACACCGCACGCATCGAATTGGCAGCCCAACATGACTTCGACAAGGTCGTGGTGAACCGTCGATTGGAGTCTGCGTGCGCCGAATTGGTATCCTTGCTGGTTAGTGCTCTGCCCGGCTCTGCATGAGTCCCAGAATCGAGATTTTGCCGCTTTCGCACCGCTCTACGCCGCCAGGAGAAAGTCTTTCGTGAGTATTCCGCAGTCAGACGCGCCGCCAGCCGGTTCCGGTTCCGATCAGTTCGATCCGGCATCCGCCGGAATCGGGGCCTACGACACCCCGCTCGGCATCACCAACCCGCCCATCGACGAGTTGCTGGACCGCGTTTCGAGCAAATACGCGCTGGTGATTTACGCGGCGAAGCGTGCCCGGCAGATCAACGACTACTACAACCAGCTCGGCGAGGGCATCCTGGAGTACGTGGGTCCACTGGTCGAGCCCGGTTTGCAGGAAAAGCCGCTGTCCATCGCCCTGCGCGAGATCCACGCCGACCTGCTCGAGCACACCGAGGGCGAGTAACAGGGCCGGGCCCCGGATGGACCGAAAGCGGATCCCCAAACAGGTCATAGTCGGCGTCTCCGGTGGTATCGCCGCCTACAAGGCCTGCACAGTCGTTCGTCAGCTCGCCGAGGCGGGGCATCATGTCCGGGTCATCCCCACCGAATCCGCGCTGCGCTTTGTCGGGGCGGCGACCTTCGAGGCGCTCTCCGGTCAGCCGGTTCGCACCGACGTTTTCGACGACGTGCCTGCTGTCCCGCACGTTCACCTGGGCCAGCAGGCCGACCTCGTCGTCGTCGCGCCGGCCACCGCCGATCTGCTGGCCCGGGCGGTTCACGGGCGCGCCGATGATCTGCTGACCGCGACTCTGCTCACGGCGCGGTGTCCGGTGCTGTTCGCGCCGGCGATGCACACCGAGATGTGGTTGCACCCGGCTACCGTCGACAACGTCGCCACCCTGCGCCGTCGTGGTGCGGTGGTGCTCGAACCCGCATTCGGGCGCCTCACCGGCACTGACAGCGGCCCGGGACGATTGCCCGAGGCCGAGGAGATCACCACTTTTGCCCAGCTGCTGCTGGAGCGGCACGACGCCCTGCACTACGACCTTGCCGGCCGCAAACTCCTAGTGACCGCCGGCGGCACCCGCGAGCCGATCGACCCGGTGCGTTTTATCGGCAACCGCAGCTCGGGCAAGCAGGGATATGCGGTCGCGCGGGTCGCCGCCCAGCGTGGCGCCGAGGTTACGCTGATCGCCGGACATACGGCCGGGCTCATCGACCCCGCCGGTGTCAACGTGGTGCACGTGAGCTCGGCGCAGCAACTCGGCGACGCGGTGTCCAAGCACGCACCCGAGGTCGACGTGTTGGTGATGGCGGCAGCCGTCGCCGACTTCCGGCCCGCGCAGGTATCAGCAGCCAAGATCAAGAAAGGTCCGGACAACCAGACCGGGCCGCCGACGATCGAGTTGGTACGCAACGACGACGTCCTGGCCGGCGTGGTGCGCGCCCGCGAGCACGGGCAGTTGCCCAAGATGCGCGCCATTGTGGGGTTCGCGGCCGAGACCGGCGACGCCAATGGCGATGTGCTGTTTCACGCTCGGGAGAAGCTGCGGCGCAAGGGCTGCGATCTGCTGGTCGTCAACGCGGTCGGTGACGGCCGGGCCTTCGAGGTGGACAACAACGATGGCTGGCTGCTGGCTTCCGACGGAACCGAGTCCGCACTGCAGCACGGTTCCAAGACGCTGATGGCCAGTCGTATCGTTGACGCGATCGTCGCGTTTTTGCATGGCTGTACCGGGTAGCGGATCGGCGGGTGTAGGCCTGTACGGCGGCTGAAGAGGTGCTGGACGATCCCTTGCCCGAGTGGACGAAGTGAAATTGTTGCCGGAGAATATAATTCGGCTAACTAATTATTGGAAGGACGCAGAGTGAGCGAAAAGGGTCGGCTGTTTACCAGTGAGTCGGTGACCGAGGGACATCCCGACAAGATCTGTGATGCGATCAGCGACTCGGTCCTCGACGCGCTTCTGGCGGAGGATCCCCGCTCACGTGTCGCGGTCGAGACGTTGGTGACCACCGGGCAGGTGCACGTGGTGGGCGAGGTGACCACCTCGGCGAAGGCGGCGTTCGCCGACATCACCAACACCGTGCGGGCCCGGATCCTCCAGATCGGTTACGACTCGTCGGACAAGGGCTTCGACGGGGCGTCCTGTGGTGTCAACATCGGCATCGGTGCGCAGTCTCCCGACATCGCCCAGGGCGTCGACACCGCCCACGAGGCGCGCGTGGAGGGTGCTGCGGACCCGCTGGACGCTCAGGGCGCCGGCGACCAGGGGCTGATGTTCGGCTACGCGATCAACGACACTACTGAACTGATGCCGCTGCCCATCGCGCTGGCCCACCGGCTGTCGCGGCGGCTGACCGAGGTCCGCAAGAACGGCGTGCTGCCCTACCTGCGCCCTGATGGCAAAACGCAGGTCACCATCGCCTACGAGGACAACGTCCCGGTGCGGCTGGACACCGTGGTGATCTCCACGCAGCACGCCGCCGACATCGACCTGGAGAAGACGCTGGATCCTGACATCCGCCAGCACGTGCTCAAAAGTGTGCTCGACGAGTTGGCCCACCAGACGCTGGATGCCTCGCAGGTGCGGGTGCTGGTGAACCCGACCGGCAAGTTCGTGCTTGGCGGACCCATGGGTGACGCGGGGCTGACCGGCCGCAAGATCATCGTCGACACCTACGGCGGCTGGGCCCGCCACGGCGGTGGCGCGTTCTCCGGCAAGGACCCGTCCAAGGTGGACCGCTCGGCGGCGTATGCGATGCGCTGGGTCGCCAAAAACGTCGTCGCGGCCGGACTGGCGGAGCGGGTGGAGGTGCAGGTGGCCTACGCCATCGGCAAGGCTGCCCCGGTCGGCTTGTTCGTCGAGACGTTCGGCACCGAGGCGGTTGACCCGGTCAAGATCGAGAAGGCCATCGGTGAGGTGTTCGATCTGCGGCCCGGTGCGATCATCCGCGACCTGGACCTGCTGCGCCCGATCTATGCGCCGACGGCTGCCTACGGACACTTCGGCCGCACCGATATCGAACTGCCGTGGGAGCAGCTCAACAAGGTCGACGACCTCAAGCGCGCCATCTAGTTCCCGGCGCGAGCAGACACGGAATCGCATCGCGGGGGGCTCC
>NZ_MWQA01000001.1:5706701-5754014 GCF_002086915.1 Mycobacterium persicum
GCGGGGGGCTCCCGCGTGCGATTCCGTGTCTGCTCGCGAGCCGGGGGCGTCAGCTTTCGGCGCAGGGCGGCATCGGGTGGTCGGGCTCCAACCCGCGCAGGCCGTCGATGCTGTGCTGATTGCGCTCGACCAGGCGGACGTAGGTTTCCTCGGATGCCTTGGCGAGATGGGCGTCGAGCACCGGCCGTTCGTCGACTAGCTCGTAGTAGGGCACCGCGAAACCGCACGCATCGGCGATCCGGTCGATGTCGACGACGACGGCGGCCCGGGTTCCGGGGTGCAGAGCCTTGAAATGCGTTCGTAGGCTGTCGAATTCGGCGTCATCGGGGCGTACCACTCGTCCGGTGCCGAACAGTCGCAGGATCCGCGAATTGCGGGTGAACGAGCAGAACATGATGGTGATCCGGCCGTTGTCACGCAGGTGGGCGATTGTCTCGGTGCCGCTGCCGAACAAGTCGAGATAGGCGAAGGTGTGGTCGTCGAGCACCGCGAAGGTGTCCCGATACCCCTTGGGGGAGAGGTTGACTCGACCGCCGTCCGAGGGCGCGGTGGCAACGAAGAACATCGCCTGGTTGCCGATGAACTCCCGCAGCGATTCGTCGATGTGGGAGAACACCTTCGCCATAGACATCGAGCCTACGCGAGCACCGGTGAAGCTAACTGGTGAAGCGGTAGTCGTCGAGATCGAAGCGGCGACTGCGCCAGTAGGCCTGCATGGTCGTCGTCGGGCGCAACGGCACGTCGCCGTTCTTGTCGAAGTAGTAGCTGTTGGCCAGCCGGCAGCTGTCCTGCCAGAAGACCTGGCGGTGCCGGCGGCGCATCACCTCGGCGAAATAGCGGGCGTTGGCTTCCTCGGTCACCTCCACACAGGTCGCGGAGTCTCGTCGGGCCCGCTTGAGGCAGCGCAGGATGTGGTGGGTCTGCGCCTCGATCAGCGCGAAATACGACGAGCCGACATAGCCGTAGGGGCCGAACACCGTGAAGAAGTTCGGGTAACCCGGAACACTGACACCCTCGTAGGCCTGAGTCCGGTGTTCGTCCCAGAACCGGCTCAGGGACTGGCCGCCGCGCCCCATCACCGGATAGGTGAGCACGTCGTCGGTGTCGAGCACCTTGAAGCCGGTCGCCAGGATCAGCACGTCGATCTCGTGGTCGGCGCCGTCGGTGGTGGCGACCGCCGTCGGGGTGATCTTGTCGATCGGCTCGGTGACCAACTGGATGTTGTCGCGGTTGAAGGTGGACAGGTAGCTGTTGTGGAAGCCCGGCCGTTTGCAGCCCACCGCGTAACGCGGCGTGAGTTGGTCGCGTACCACCGGGTCTTCGACTTGCTGGCGCAGATACCGCCGTCCCAGTACCGCGCTCCATCGGGCCAGCGGAAACACCGTGAAGTAGTGCGCCGAGATCGGGAAGGTGGCTTCCACGAAGGCCTGGCTGAGCCACCGCTGGACAGCTTTGCCGCCGGGAATGCGCATCGCCCAGCGGGCCGCCGCCGGCAGCGGCACGTCGAACTTCGGGAAGCACCAGATTGGCGTTCGCTGAAAAACAGTGAGGTGCTTGACAATTGGTGCGATCTCCGGGATGACTTGGACCGCCGAAGCGCCGGTGCCGATGATCGCGACGCGCTTACCGGTCAAGTCTTGGCTGTGGTCCCATCGCGCGGTGTGCATGGTGATGCCGTCGAACGAGTCCACTCCGTCGATGTCGGGCAGTTTCGGTACGGTCAACACGCCGCTGGCGTTGATCACGAACCTGGCGGTCATCACACCACCGGGGTCTGTCTGGATTCGCCACAGCCGGTGCTCGTCGTCGTATTCGGCGGCCTGCACCTTGGTGTTGAACCGGATGCGGGACCGGATGGCGTATTTGTCGACGCAGTGTTCGGCGTATGCGCGAAGTTCGTGGCCGGGTGCGTAGGTGCGCGACCAGCGCGGGCTCTGCTCGAACGAGAATTGGTAGGAAAACGACGGAATATCCACGGCGATACCGGGATAGGTGTTCCAGTACCAGGTTCCACCGACTCCGTCGCCGGCTTCGATCAGCAGGTAATCGTGGAACCCGGCCCGGTCGAGCTCGATCGCCGCGCCGATCCCGGAGAATCCGGCGCCGACGATCAGTATCTGGTAGTCGGGCTTCATGAGCGCTCGCTTCCGACGAGGTGCAGCCCGTGCTTGGGTCGCAGGGTCAGCGTCGCCTCAAGTTCGACAGGGTAGTGCCGCTCGAGGTCAAAGGCAAAGCGCTGACTCATGATTGCCGCGGTCAATACCATTTCCATCAGGGCGAAGCTCTGTCCGATGCAGATGCGCCGGCCCCCTCCGAACGGCAAATAGGCCGAGCGGGGACGGTCCTTGGCTCCGAGGCCGAGGAACCGTTCGGGATCGAATTTCTCCGGGTCGGGCCACCAGCGCGGGTCGTGGTGGATGTGGTGGATCGGGATGACGACGGTGGTTCCGCGGCGGATGTGGTGCCCGCCGATGACGTCGTCCGCGACGGCCTTGCGGGCCAGCACCCACACCGAGGAGAAGTAGCGCTGCGATTCCTGCAAGCAGGCCGTCGTCCACGGCAGCTTGCCCAGGTCGTCGGCGGTCGGGCGGCTGGTCCCCAGCGCGTCGTCAACCTCGGCGATCATCCGCTCGCGGGCATCGGGGTGCAGCGCCATCAGATACCAGAACCACGACATGGCGTTCGCGGTGGTTTCGTGGCCGGCGAGCATGAACGTCAGCGCCTCGTCTCGGACCCGCTGGCGCGGCCAGTTTCCGTCGTCGGCGTGCAGCAGCACGTTGAGCAGGTCTTCGGAGTGGGTCGGATGGGCCAGCCGGTCGTCGATCACCGCGTTGACCGCGGCGTCCAGCGCCAGCGTGATGTCCTGCATCTCCCGTAACGGCGGCGGCAGGTGGACGCCGGAGAATGTGCACCAGATCAGTGCGTCGTAGACGGGGCGTGGCATCAGCCCCCACAGGCCCAGTCGCTCCAGCTTCTCGGCCCGGCGCAGCCCGCGGGTAGCCAGATCGTTCATGCTGTGGACCAGCGGCCCGAAATCCTGGCTGAACAGGGCATTGGCGACCACCCGCAGGGTTGCCCGGACCATCGTCTCGTGCATGTCGAACGGCCTGGCGGGCACGAGGGTAGCGGTGACGTCTTCGATCGGGTCGATCATCAGGTCGACGAGGCCGGTGAGGTGACGCCGGGCGAACGTCGGGTTCAGCACGCCGCGATGCGCGGCCCATGAGTCGCCCTCGTCGGTGAGCAGATTGATGCCTGCGGCCGCGCGGATCGGCTCGTATTCGTCGGACTTGACGTATTTCAGCCGCGCCTCGTGTAACACGTGGTCGATATAGCCGGGATGCGTGATGGAAACGAAACGTCTTCCACCACAACGAAATCGGACGATATCGCGGCCGCGTACCCGGCCCAGGAATCCGTCGCCGGCATCGAATCCGACGGTGAGGGCCTCCCGCGTCATCGTCCAGGTGCTCAGGCGTCTGGCTGGTCTATTCGAGGGTCGCTCGGCGATCACACTGGCCATGGGGTCACTGTATGGGCGACGTCGGCCGCCGGTAATGAGACTATGGGACAAACAGTTGGGAATTTAGGACAGGTCATGGAACACGTGCAAGCCGAGGTGAGTCACGGGGTCTATGCGACCCGGGTACTGTGCGAGGTGGCCAACGAACACGGGGTCTCCACCAGCGATGTGCTTGCCGGCACCGCGATCGGCCCGGCGGATCTCGATGATCCCGATGCCGTCATCAGTGCCGGCGACGAGATCCTTGCCGTCCGCCGATTGCTGGCCCGGTTGCCGGACTCCGCCGGGATCGGCGTCGACGTGGGCAGCCGGTTCATGCTCACCCACTTGGGGTTGTTCGGTTTTGCGGTGATGTCTTGTGCCACCTTGCGCGAACTCTTCAGTATCGCGATGCGCTACTTCGCGCTGACGATGTTGCACATCGACGTCCGGTTGTTCGAAACGGCCGGAGACTGTTTGCTCGAGCTGGACGCCGGTCACCTGCCGGCCGACGTGCGGCGGTTTTTCATCGAACGTGATATCGCCGGAATACTAGCCACCACAACAAGTTTCGCATTGCCGGTGGCGGCCAAGTATGCGGAGCAGGTGTCGGCGGAAGTGGCGGTCGACGAGTGGTTGCTGCGGCCGCTGCTCGAACTGGTGCCGATTCATCACGTCGCGTTCGGCCGGGCCCACAACAGGTTGCACTTCCCGCGTGCCATGTTCGACGAGCCGTTGCCGCAAGCAGATCGGCACACCCTGGAAGTGTGTATGGCGCAGTGTGACGTGCTGATGCAGCGCAATGAGCAACGCCGGGGCATCACTGCGCTGGTGCGCACCAAGTTGTTTCGTGATTCCGGACTGTTTCCGACACTGCCCGACGTCGCGGCCGAGCTCGGCCTGCATCCGCGCACACTGCGGCGCCGGCTTGCCGAGGAGGGCACGTCGTTTCGCGCCTTGCGCAACGAGGCACGGTCCACCGTGGCCGTCGACTTGTTGTGCACTGTCGGCCTGACCACCGAAGAGGTGTCGCGGCGGCTGGGCTATACCGAGGTCTCGACGTTTTCGCACGCCTTCAAGCGGTGGTACGGCGTGGCGCCCAGCGCGTATCCACAGCGAAGCTAGGACGCGGCAGCTAAGCGTGCAACGCCTGCTTCAGCGCCGCCAGCCCGCGATCCATCGCGGCAGTGGCCGCCGGCACCACACCGGCGTAGCCGACGTAGCCGTGCACCATCGTCTCGGCGTTGTGCACCTCGACGGGCACGCCGGCGGCGTTCAGCAGCTCGCCGTAGCGGATGCCGTCGTCACGCAGCGGGTCGTATCCGGCGACGCCGATGTAGGCCGGTGGCAGCCCGGTCAGGTTCTCCGCCCGGCCCGGCGCCATTCCCGCCGGCGGGTCGGACAAGTCGATTCCGCCTGCGTACCAACGAGAGAACGCGGCCACCGCCTTGGCGTCCAGGATCTGCGCGGTGGCATTCTCGGTGAACGACGGCAGCGACTGATCCCACATCGTGGAGGGATACCACAACAGCTGGAAAGCCAGGTTCGGTCCGGCATTGTCACGAGCTTGCTGAGCCATCACCGCGGCGAGGGTGCCGCCAGCTGAATCGCCGGCGACCGCCAGCCGGGTGCTGTCGGCACCGATGTCGGCAGCCCGTTCGGCGGCCCATAACGTTGCGGCCCAGGCGTCTTCGACGGCGGCGGGATAGGGATGCTCGGGCGCCAGCCGGTAGTCGACCGACACGATCACCGCGCCGGCACCCACGGCATGGTGACGGCAGGTGCCGTCATGGGTGTCGAGATCACCCATCACGAAACCGCCACCATGGAAGTACAGCACCACCGGCGGGGCACTGCCTTGAGCGGCATCGGTTGGTGGCCAATAGATCCGGATGCCGATGCCGCCGGCTGGCCCGTCGATCGACCGGTCTTCGACGCGTAGGTCGGGGTGCACCGGCCGGCGCGGCAAATCGCGCATCCGCTGGCGCATGGCGTCGATTCCGTCGTCGGTCGATAGCCGAAAGGGAACCGCATCCAGTACCTTCAGCAAGATGGAGTCGAGAGCGGGTCGTTCGTCGGCGGTCTGGTCCAAGCTAGGCATGCAGGTACCGTACGCATCTCGTCTGGTGGCCGGTGCTTGGGTGGTGGCTGGGTGGGCCGGTCTGGCTTACGGCGTGTACTTGACCGTGATTGCGGTGAGCCGCCCGCCTGGCACCGAGTTGACCGGACACTGGATTCTGCAGCCGCCGTTCAAGGCGTCGATGGCGGTGCTGCTGGCGCTGGCGGCGGTTGCCCACCCGATTGCGCGTGAGCGGCGGTGGCTGGTGCCGGCACTGCTGTTCTCTGCCGCCGGTGACTGGCTGTTGGCTATCCCTTGGTGGACACAGTCATTCGTCTTCGGGCTCGGTTCATTCCTGTTGGCGCACCTGTGTTTTCTGGGCGCAATGCTGCCCCTGGCGATGGGGCGGGCCCCGTCGCGCGCGCGCCTGGCCCCGGTGGTGCTGATGTGTCTGGGGGCGATATCGCTGTTGGTCTGGTTCTGGCCGCACCTGGGCCAGGAGAAGCTGACGGTTCCGGTGACCGTCTACATCCTGGCGCTGACGGCGATGGTGTGCACCGCTTTTCTGGCGCGCCTGCCGACGATCTGGACGGCCGTCGGGGCGCTGAGTTTCGCGGTATCGGATTCGATGATCGCGATCAGCCGATTCGTCTTGGGCAACGAAGCGCTGGCGGTCCCGATCTGGTGGTCGTACGCCGCCGCGGAAATCCTGATCACCGCCGGGTTCTTCTTCGGGCGGGAAATCCGGCCCGGCGCAGCTGCGTCCGCAGACCGCTAAGCGGATTGTCCAGCAACGTATCTCGCGGTTTCGACCGGACCCCCATCCAGGTCGAGCCGATCGCTCGAATCCTGCCGATGCTGTCGGTGCCGCACCTGGATCGCGAATTCGACTATTTGGTGTCCGCCGAGCAGTCCGACGATGCCCAGCCGGGGGTGCGGGTGCGGGTGCGGTTTCACGGCCGGCTGGTCGACGGGTTCGTGCTGGAGCGCCGCAACGACACCGACCACCAGGGCAAGCTGGGCTGGCTGGACCGGGTGGTGTCGGCCGAACCGGTGCTCACCCCGGAAATCCGCCGGTTGGTCGATGCGGTGGCCGCCCGTTATGCCGGCACCCGGGCCGACGTGTTGCGGCTGGCGATTCCGGCCCGGCACGCAAGGGTGGAACGGGAACCCGGACTGATCGCCGACCGGCCCGATGTCGACCCGGTCGACCCGTCGGAGTGGCAGGTGTACGGCCGCGGCGGCCAGTTCCTGGCCGCTCTCGCCCAGGCTCGGGCCGCGCGCGCGGTCTGGCAGGCGTTGCCGGGGGAGCGGTGGGCGGATCGCTTCGCCGAGGCCGCCGCGCAGACGGTGCGCGCCGGCCGCGCGGTTCTGGGAATAGTGCCTGATCAGCGCGATCTGGACACGTTGTGGCAGGCCGCGACGGCCCGGATCGACGAGCCCAGCGTGGTGGCGTTGTCGGCCGGCCTGGGACCGGCCGCCCGCTACCGCAGGTGGCTGGCCGCGCTGCGGGGCAGCGCGCGGCTGGTGATCGGCACCCGCAGCGCGGTGTTCGCGCCGCTGAGCGACCTGGGGTTGGTCATGGTCTGGGCCGACGGCGACGACAGCCTGGCCGAGCCGCGGGCACCATATCCCCATGCTCGGGAGGTGGCGATGTTGCGCGCCCATCAGGCCAGGTGCGCGGCGCTGATCGGCGGCTACGCGCGAACCGCCGAAGCCCACGCGCTGGTGCGCAGCGGCTGGGCCCACGACATCGTCGCGGCCCGGCCGGTGGTGCGCGCGCGCAGCCCGCGCGTCGTCGCCCTCGACGACACTGGGTACGCCGAGGAACACGACCCGGCCGCTCGTACCGCCCGACTGCCATCCATTGCGCTGCGCGCCGCCCGCTCGGCACTGGCGGCGGCAACGCCGGTCCTGGTTCAGGTCCCCCGCCGCGGCTATGTGCCGTCACTGGCCTGCGGGCGTTGCCGGGCGATCACCCGCTGCCGGCACTGCACCGGCCCGTTGTCGCTGCAGGAGCGTGGCGGGTCGGGCGCTGTGTGCCGCTGGTGCGGCCGCGCCGAGCCGGCGCTGCGCTGCACGCGTTGCGGATCGGATGCGGTGCGCGCCGTGGTGGTCGGGGCCCGGCGCACTGCCGAAGAACTCGGCCGGGCGTTCCCGGGTACGGCGGTGATCACCTCGTCGGGCGATGCCGTCGTCCCCGAGGTGGCCGCCCGCCCGGCGTTGGTGGTCGCGACCCCCGGAGCCGAACCCCGGGCGTCCGGTGGATACGGGGCGGCGTTGCTGCTGGACACCTGGGCGCTGCTGGGGCGACAGGACCTGCGCGCCGCCGAGGACGCGCTCTGGCGCTGGATGGCGGCGGCGGCGCTGGTGCGGTCTCGGGCTGACGGCGGCGTGGTGATGGTGGTCGCCGAATCAGCCATTCCGACGGTGCAATCCCTGATTCGCTGGGACCCGGTTGGCCACGCCGAGGCCGAGCTGATGGCCCGCAGCGAAGTGGGGTTGCCGCCGAGCGTGCACATCGCTGCGCTCGACGGCACCGCCGCGGCGGTCATGGCGTTGCTTGACCAGGCCGGGCTGCCCGACCCGGAATGCTTGCAAGCGGAGTTGCTCGGCCCGGTCGATCTGCCGCCCGGCGTGCGCCGACCGGCCGGCATCCCCGCCGCAGCGCCCGCCATCAGGATGTTGGTGCGGGTTCGCCGCGACCACGGCCTGGAACTGGCAGCCTGCCTGCGGCGCGCGGTCTCGGTGCTCAGCGCGCGTCAAACCCACGAGCCGGTGCGGGTGCAGATCGACCCGCTGCATATCGGTTAGTCCTCGGTTAGCGGCTGAGTTCGCTGGATCTCCTGCCGACACCTCCTGCCAACGCACAGCCGACAGAGCGACGTCGTCGGCGAGGAGGTTTCGGCAACCGAATCCGATCATGCCCGGAAGAAAATATGCATCTGATCAATAATCCATGTCTACGACTATCGGACGCTGTTAGACTCATTTTGCTGCAGCCCGTGTAAGAGCGACGACGAAGTTGACGACCCGGTGGACCGGGGAAGGGGGCCATGATGTCCACGGAAAACGCGACGGCAGCTGAGGAGTCGGTGGATGCGATCACCGATTCGCTACTGACGGCGTCCCGGTTGCTGGTAGCCATCTCGGCTCATTCCATCGCACAGATCGATGAGACGATCACCATCCCGCAGTTCCGGACCCTGGTGATTCTGTCCAATCGAGGTCCGATCAACTTGGCCACCCTGGCGACCCTGCTGGGCGTGCAGCCGTCGGCGACCGGCCGCATGGTCGACCGGCTGGTCGGCGCGGGGATGATCGACCGTCAGCCGCACCCGAACTCCCGGCGCGAACTACTGGCCGTGCTGACCAAGCGGGGCCGGGATCTGGTCCGCCGGGTCACCGCGCTTCGGCGCGCCGAGATCGCCCGCATCGTCGAGCAGATGCCGCAGGCGGAACGCCACGGGTTGGTGCGTGCCCTGACGGCGTTTACCGCCGCCGGCGGCGAACCCGACGCGCACGTCGACATGGAGCTATAGCACGCCGCAGTACCGTGGCGGGCCGGCCGCCCGGGCGGCCGATGGCCCGTCACGGCCGTGACCCGACTCAGATCTTGACCGCGGTGCCGATCAAGACCTCCCAATCCATGACGCCGCCGGTCAGATACTCCGCGGCCAGCTCGACCAGCTGGGCGTCGAGTTCGGCGGCCAGTACCGCGTTGTCGCCAATGTTGGCGTAGGCCTCGATCGTCGGGCCGTAGTGAGTCTTGAAATAGTCGTGGACGTCCTGCGCGGTGCCGAACCGCGTGACCTTCAACGGCTCGCGACGCGTCTTGACATCGGTGACTCGATCACCCAGCAGGCCGCGGAAGTAGTTTTCCCGGCCCCACAGGGCCGACGGGGGTAACGCCGCCGACAGGCTCGGCCGATACGGCCGAATGGCGGCCAGCATCCGGCCGAAGAAGCCTTCCGGGGTCCAGCTGATCACGCCGATGGTTCCGCCCGGCTTGCAGACCCGGACCAACTCGTCGGCCGAGCACTGGTGATCCGGAGCGAACATGACGCCGATCGCCGAGATCACGGCGTCGAACTCGTCCTCGGCGAACGGCAGGGCTTGCGCGTTGGCTTCCTGGTACTGAAGGGTCAGCCCCAACTCCGCGGCGCGTGCCTGGGACCGCTGCAGCAGCTCCGGGGTGAGATCGGTGGAAACGACGGTGGCACCGGCCTTGGCCGCCGGCAGCGAGATGTTGCCGGAACCCGCCGCGACGTCGAGCACCCGCACACCTGGCCCGATGCCCGCGGTAGCGACCAGGATCGGGCCGAGCGGGGCCATCACCTGCTCGGCCATCAGGGCATAGTCACCGAGGGCCCACATCGCGCGGTGCGTGGCCGCGAGCGTCGCGTCTTCGCTGATCGGAGTGTCGATAGTCATGGAGAGCTCCTTTGGGGGAAGGGGAAGGGCTGGGTTACTTCGACCTCGTCGTCGCTGGCGCGGTGGGAAACTCGCGGGACAGATCATTTCTGTAGGACATAGTATGCATTAGCAAGGTTATAACTGGCTGAGAATTTGGCGGGTCCGGATTGTGGCCCGCGACACGTTGGTGCAGCTGGCCGGCTACCTAGACTGTTGCGGTGCGCATCGTTTTCGCGGGCACGCCCGAACCCGCGCTGCCGGCACTGCGTCGCCTCATCGACTCACCCCGTCACGAGGTGGTCGCGGTGCTGACCCGGCCCGACGCCGCATCCGGGCGGCGAGGCAGGCCGGAGCCGTCACCGGTGGGCCGCGAGGCACTCGATCGCGGCATACCGGTGCTGAGGCCGTCGCGGCCCAACTCGCCGGAGTTCGTCGCCGAACTATCCGAGGTGGCGCCGCAGTGCTGCGCGGTGGTCGCCTACGGGGCGCTGCTGGGCGACGCGCTGCTGGCGATTCCACCGCGCGGCTGGGTCAACCTGCACTTCTCGCTGCTGCCCGCCTGGCGCGGCGCGGCGCCGGTGCAGGCCGCGATTGCCGCCGGCGACACCATTACCGGCGCCACGACCTTCCAGATCGAGCCCAGTCTGGACTCCGGCCCCGTCTACGGTGTGGTCACCGAGGCCATTCGGCCGACCGACACCGCTGGCGATCTGCTTGAGCGACTTGCCGTTTCGGGTGCTAACCTGCTGTCTGCCACACTGGACGGCATCGCCGACCAGACGCTGACCCCGCGACCACAGCCTGCCGACGGAGTCAGCCTGGCGCCGAAGATCACGGTGGAGCAGGCGCGGGTGCGCTGGGAACTTCCGGCGGCGGTCGTCGAACGCCGAATCCGTGCCGTCACGCCCAACCCGGGCGCCTGGACGCTCATCGGCGACCTGCGGGTCAAGCTCGGACCGGTACACCTCGACGGCGCGCCGAAACCTCCAGAACCGTTACCACCCGGCGCTATACGCGCAGACCGCACCAGCGTGTGGATCGGCACCGGCTCGCAACCGGTGCGGCTGGGCCAGATTCAGCCACCCGGCAAGAAGCCGATGCAGGCGGCCGACTGGGCGCGCGGTGCCCGGCTCGACCCCGGCGTGCGGGCCTCATGACCGCGAGGCCCCAACGTTCCCGGACCGGCGAACGAGGCCGGCGCCGCCGGCCACTGGACCCGGCACGCGCCGCGGCGTTCGACGCACTGCGCGCGGTAACCAGCCGGGACGCCTACGCAAACCTGGCGCTGCCGGCGCTGCTACGGGAACGCGGCATCACCGGCCGCGACGCCGCCTTCGCCACCGAGCTGACCTACGGCACCTGCCGGACCAGGGGGTTGCTGGACGCGGTCATCGGTGCGGCAGCCGGACGCGCACCGGAGGCGATCGACCCGGTCCTGCTCGATCTGCTACGGCTGGGCGCCTATCAGCTGCTGCGCACTCGAGTCGGCACTCACGCCGCGGTGTCCACCACCGTCGACCAGGCGGGCATCGAATTCGATTCTGCCCGAGCAGGATTCGTCAACGGTGTGCTGCGAACCATCGCCGGCCGCGACGAGCGGAGCTGGGTGGACGAGCTGGCTCCCGACCCACATAGCGACCCGATCGGACACGCCGCCTTCGTGCATGCCCACCCACGGTGGATCGCTCAGGCATTCGCCGACGCCCTGGGCGCAGCGGCCGCGGAGCTCGAAGCGGTGTTGGCCAGTGACGACGAACGCCCGCAAGTGCACCTGGCGGCTCGCCCCGGGGTGCTGACCGCCGCCGAACTTGCCGCCGCGGTGGGCGGCGCCGTCGGCCGGTACTCGCCGTACGCGGTGTGCCTGCCCGGCGGCGACCCGGCGCAGCTGGCACCGGTGCGTGACGGTCAGGCCCTGGTCCAGGACGAGGGCAGCCAGCTGGTGGCGCGGGCGCTGACGCTGGCTCCCGTCGACGACGACCGCGGCCGGTGGCTTGATCTGTGCGCCGGACCAGGGGGTAAGACCGCGTTGCTGGCGGCGCTTGGCGTGCCGTCAGGGGCCGCGGTGACCGCCGTGGAGCCGTCACCGCAGCGCGCCGGCCTGGTGAGGGCCAACACCGCCGGGCTGCCGGTTGAGGTTGTGCAGGCCGACGGTCGGCACAGCGGGCTCGACCCCGGCTTCGACCGGGTGCTGGTCGATGTCCCGTGCACCGGGCTGGGCGCATTGCGCCGCCGTCCGGAGGCGCGCTGGCGGCGGCAACCGGCGGACGTGCCCGCGCTGGCCAGGCTGCAACGTGAGCTGCTGGCTGCCGCGATTGCGCTGGTCCGGCCGGGTGGCGTGGTGCTCTACGCGACCTGCTCACCGCATCTCGCCGAAACCGTGGGGGTGGTGGCGGACGCCCTGCGTCGGCATCCGGTGGCTGCGATGGACACCCGGCCGTTGTTCGAACCCGTCACCGAAGGGCTCGGCGACGGACCGTACGTTCAGCTGTGGCCACACCGGCACGGCACCGACGCGATGTTCGCTGCCGCGCTGCAACGGCTCGCGTGACGCGCCGGTGCGGCGTCGCACGCCGCGCCGCCGGGCTCAGTAGTCTGTCGCTCATGTCTTGCAGCACGGGGGGGCCGATGATTGCGCCGTCGATCCTGGCTGCCGATTTCGCCCGGCTCGCCGACGAAGCAGCCGCGGTGCACGGAGCCGACTGGCTGCATGTCGACGTGATGGACGGTCACTTCGTGCCGAACCTGACGATCGGCCTGCCGGTGGTGGAAAGCCTGCTGGCGGTAACCCGCATCCCGATGGATTGTCATCTGATGATCGAGAACCCGGACCGATGGGCTCCGCCCTACGCCGAAGCCGGCGCCCATAACGTCACGTTTCACGCCGAGGCCGCCGCCAATCCGGTCGGGGTGGCCCGCGACATCCGGGCAGCGGGCGCCAAAGCGGGTATCAGCGTGAAGCCGGGGACGCCGCTGGATCCGTATCTGGAGATGCTGCCGCACTTCGATACCCTGCTCGTCATGTCGGTGGAGCCCGGCTTCGGCGGCCAGAAGTTCATTCCCGAGGTGCTCAGTAAAGTGCGGACGGTACGCAAGATGGTCGATTCGGGGGAGTTGAAGATCCTGATCGAGATCGACGGCGGCGTTAACGCGGACACCATCGAGCAGGCGGCCGAGGCGGGTGTCGACTGCTTTGTCGCCGGATCGTCGGTGTACGGGGCAGATGACCCGGCAAGGGCGGTAGAGGCACTTCGGCAACGGGCCAGGGCCGCGTCACACCACCGTGGCCGGTGAGCAGCCGATGACTGTCGAGCAGGTCAAGAGCATCGAGGACGCCATGCGCCTCGCCATCGACCAGTCCTACCTGGTCAAGGGCTCGACGTATCCGAACCCTCCCGTCGGGGCGGTCATTGTGGACACCGAGGGCCGGGTGGTCGGCGTCGGTGGTACCCAGCCCACCGGCGGCGACCACGCCGAGGTGGTGGCGCTGCGCCGGGCCGGCGGTTTGGCCGCCGGCGCCATTGCGGTGGTCACCATGGAGCCCTGCAACCACTACGGCAAAACCCCACCATGCGTGAACGCGCTGATCGAAGCCCGGGTGGGCACGGTGATCTATGGCGTAGCGGACCCCAACGGCATCGCGGGGGGCGGTGCCGGGCGGCTGTCGGCAGCGGGCGTGCAAGTGCGCTCCGGGGTGTTGGCCGACCACGTGGCGGCCGGGCCGCTGCGCGAGTGGCTGCACAAGCAACGCACCGGGCTACCGCACGTGACGTGGAAGTACGCCACCAGCGTCGACGGCCGCAGCGCCGCCGCCGACGGCTCCAGCCAGTGGATTTCTAGCGAGGCCGCCCGCGCCGACCTGCATCGCCGGCGCGCGATCGCCGACGCGATCGTGGTCGGCACCGGCACCGTACTGGCCGACGACCCGGCCCTGACCGCCCGGCTGCCGGACGGGTCCCTGGCGGCAAAACAGCCGCTGCGGGTGGTGGTCGGCACCCGTGACATACCGTCGGAGGCAAAGGTTCTCAACGACGACGCACGGACCATGGTGCTGCGTACCCACGAGCCGGTGGAGGTGCTCAGGGCGCTGTTGGACTACACCGACGTCCTGCTGGAAGGCGGTCCCACGCTCGCCGGCGCCTTCTTGCGGTGTGGGGCGATCAGCCGCATCCTTGCCTATGTCGCGCCGATCCTGCTGGGCGGTCCGGTCACCGCGGTCGACGATGTGGGGGTGTCCAGCATCGCGCACGCGCTGCGGTGGCAATTCGACAGCGTCGAAAAGGTGGGACCGGATCTGTTGCTCAGCCTGATACCGCGTTAGCGGTTCATTGCCGGGGGGCGACGGCCTGCTGCCGGGGTAGTTCCGGCTCCTCGGCGTGCTCCTTGCGGCCGCTGACCAACAGACCCAGCAGCGCTCCGAACACACAAATCACCACCGTCACCTTGAAGATGTCGCCGTACATCAGGGCGAACGCCTGTCGGTACAGGGCTCCGATCGCGGCGGCGCGCTCGAGCAGCGTGGCGTTGGGCGGGACAGCCGCCGACAGCCCCGCCAATATCTGGTTGAACCGGTACAGCCCCCAGGCGCTCAGCGCGGCCACCCCGATCAACATCCCGGTCATCCGCGCCACCACCACCGCCGCGGAGGCGATGCCATGCTCCGCGGAGGGGACCACCCGCAGGGCCGCCGAAGACAGCGGCCCGATCACCAGACCGAGCCCCAGCCCGGCGACCAGCAGGTCGGCGTGCATCGCCGGCACCGTGAACAAGCCGAAGATGCTGTGGCGATACGCCAGCAGGTCGACGGGCCAATAATGCATCAGCCAGTAGCCGCCGGCGGCCACCAGCAGCCCGATGAAGGTCATCACCCGGTCGCCGGCCCGCGTGGCGACCCACCCGCCCACCACCGCCCCGATCGGCAGGGCGATCAAGAACCACAGCAGCATCCCGGCCGCCTGGGCCTGGTCCATATCCAGCACACCCTGACCGAACAGCTCCACATTGACCAGGGTGACCATCAACGCCGCGCCGGCGCAGACCGATGCGCCCAGCGCGGACAGGAACGGCCGGAAGTGCACACCGGCCGGTTCGATCAGCCGGGTGCGGGCCATGCGCTCCCAGACGAAGAACAACACCGCGGCCACGGCCGCGCCAATCACCAGCGGCAATCCGTAGCTCGGTAGCACCTGTTTGCCGTCGGGGTTGGGGTTGTAGAGCCCGATCACCGCCAGACCCAGCGACGTGGCCAGGAGCAGCCCGCCGACCACGTCAATCCGTTCCGGCTCGGCACTGCGGTCGTGGGAGGGCAGGCTGAAGTGGATCATCACCATCGCGATCGCGGTGAGCGGGACGTTGATCCAGAACACGTCGCGCCAATCATGGAACAACCAGACGATGAAGATCCCGTACAGCGGACCCAGCACACTGCCGAGTTCTTGCGCGGCGCCGATGCCACCGAGCACACCGGCTCGGTTGCGCTGTGCCCACAGATCGGCGCCCAGCGCCAGCGTGATCGGCAGCAGAGCGCCGCTGGCAACCCCCTGGACGGTGCGCCCGGCGATCAGCATGTGGAAATCGCCGAAGTGTCCGGCCAACGCGGTGATCACCGAACCCGCGGCGAATCCGGCCAGGCTGACTTGCAGCATGAGTTTGCGGCCGAACCGGTCGGAGGCCCGGCCCAGCAGCGGCATCGCGGCGATGTAGCCCAGCAGGTACATCGTGACGATCCAGGTGATCCGCTGCAGCTGGTTCACCGGGATACCGACGCTGTTCATGATGTCGCGCATGATGGTGACCACGACATAGGTGTCGAGGGCACCCAGCAGCACCGCGAGGCTGCCCGCGCTGATCGCTACCCGGCGGCTCGTCTGCGTAGCCATCAGCTCACCGGCGGCTTCGTGACTTGCACCTGCTCGCCCCAATTCGACAAAGTCATCTGGACGGAATTACCCGAACCCCGATCCAACTTAACCTGGGCCAGCTGGTGGTCGCCGTTCTCCTGGATCCACACGGTGCCCGGCACCGGATCGGTCGCACTGAACGGCGGCGCGATCTGGTTCACCGCGTCCGCCGTGACCTTCCCACTGATGCGGATGGTGGTCTGTCCGTTAATGGTGTCGCGCCCCTCGGCTTTGGCGTTGGTGAAGTTCGCCAGCACGTTGGCCAGCCCGGTGTCAGGGTTCAGGATCTGCGAGGGATCGTAGATGTCGGCGGCCGGACCGAAGTCGCTCCATTTGTTGGGTGTGAGGGTGGCGTACAGGATCCCTTCGAAGACGACGAAGTCGGCATCGACATCGGACCCGCCGAGGGTGAGCTTGACGTTTCCTTTGGCGGCGGTGGGATTGGTGGTGAGATCGCCGGTTAGCGTCTTCATCGACAATCCCGGAATCTTGCCGTTCACCGTCAGGACCAGATGCGCACTCTTGACGGTCTTGGTCTTGTCGGTCGCCTGCTTAACCAATGCCGTCGCGTCGGGTAATGGTCCGCCGCTGTCTTTCTTGCCCGACGAGCAGCCCGCGACCACCGTGGCGGCGAGGCTGAGGGCGGCGACAACAGCGAAGAGACGTCTGGGGGGTTGCATACCCAGCATCGTAGAGGGTGCCGGTGACCGCACCGGGCAACGCAGGGCCCGCGGTCGGTCGGGGCGCCGCGGTTGTACCGGCGAATCCGGGGCCACCCGCAGCCACCGGCCCACCCGGAGCCACTAGCCCACCCGGGGCCACTAGCCTGGTGCGATGTTCACCGGAATTGTCGAGGAGCTCGGCGAGGTGATCGCGCGGGACACCCTCGCCGACGCGGCGCGCCTGACCATCCGCGGTCCCGTCGTCACCTCCGACGCCGGCCACGGAGATTCCATCGCTGTCAACGGCGTCTGCCTGACGGTGGTGGAAGTGCTGCCCGACGGCCAGTTCACCGCCGACGTGATGGCCGAGACGCTCAACCGGTCCAGCCTCGGCGATCTGCGAGAGGGCAGCCGGGTCAATCTGGAGAGAGCTGCCGCGCTCAGCAGCCGGCTCGGCGGGCACATCGTGCAGGGGCATGTGGACGGTACTGGCGAGATCGTGGCCCGGACGCCGTCGCAGCATTGGGAAGTGGTCCGGATCGAGGTTCCCGCGACGTTGGCTCGTTACATCGTGGAGAAAGGATCGATCACCGTCGACGGCATTTCGCTGACCGTTTCCGGGCTTGGCGGCCCGCCGCGGGACTGGTTCGAGGTCTCGCTGATTCCGACGACTCGGGAGTTGACCACGCTGGGTTCGGCGCCGGTGGGGACGCGGGTGAACCTGGAGGTCGACGTGCTTGCCAAGTATGTTGAGCGGTTGCTGCAGGCCCACCGAACAGCCGACGCCGGAAGCGCGGCGGCAACCGGGAACACCGCTTAGCAAGGCGAGCGCTACGGGTATGCCACGTTGCGAGTCCGGTGAATCGGGCGATGGCAGTGAATCAATCAATGAGGAAAACGGCCACGATTATCGCTTGCCCGTTCGAGTTTGGTCGCGCTTTTCCAACGGCGGCGAAACACCGATAGCGGAATAACCCAATAAAGTCGGCAACCTTCGGTCGCCCAGACTTGGCATTGCCGACTGCCTGATCAGCAGGCACGCGAATGAGCCATCTCACTGAATAAGGGGACGTCCGAGACGGCAGCGTGGTTCATACTGAATGCGACATGCGGGCATTACTGCCCGGCTCACCGACAGCAAAGGTAACAACGATGACGAGGCTGGATTCCGTCGAGCGGGCGGTTGCCGACATTGCGGCGGGCAAGGCCATCATCGTCATCGATGACGAGGACCGCGAGAACGAGGGCGATCTGATCTTCGCGGCCGAGAAGGCCACTCCGGAGTTGGTCGCCTTCATGGTTCGCTACACCTCCGGCTACCTTTGCGTACCGCTGGACGGCTCGATCTGCGACCGGCTCGGGCTGTTGCCGATGTTTGCGGTCAACCAGGACAAGCACGGCACCGCCTACACCGTCACCGTCGACGCGCGACAAGGTATCGGTACCGGCATTTCGGCGTCCGACCGGGCCACCACCATGCGATTGCTGGCCGATCCGGCCAGCATCGCCGACGACTTCACCCGTCCCGGTCACGTTGTTCCGTTGCGGGCCAAGGACGGCGGCGTGTTGCGCCGCCCAGGCCACACTGAGGCGGCCGTCGACCTGGCGCGGCTGGCGGGGCTGCAACCCGCCGGCGCCATCTGCGAGATCGTCAGCCAAAAAGACGAAGGGGCGATGGCCCAGACCGACGAGTTGCGGGTGTTCGCCGATGAGCATGGTCTGGCGCTGATTACCATCGCCGATTTGATCGAATGGCGCCGCAAGCACGAAAAACATGTCGAGCGAATCGCCGAAGCCCGGATCCCGACCCGGCATGGCGAGTTTCGCGCCATCGGTTACTCCAGCATTTATGAGGACGTCGAACACGTGGCGCTGGTGCGCGGCGAGATCGCCGGCCCGAACGCCGACGGCGACGACGTCTTGGTCCGGGTGCACTCCGAATGCTTGACCGGCGACGTGTTCGGGTCGCGCCGCTGTGACTGCGGACCTCAGCTGGACGCCGCGATGGCGATGGTCGCGCGGGAGGGGCGTGGCGTGGTGCTGTACATGCGCGGCCACGAGGGCCGCGGCATCGGCCTGATGCACAAATTGCAGGCCTACCAGTTGCAGGACGCCGGCGAGGATACCGTCGACGCCAATCTCAAACTCGGGTTGCCTGCCGACGCAAGGGATTACGGGATCGGTGCGCAGATCCTGGTCGACCTCGGGGTCCGGTCGATGCGGCTGCTGACCAACAACCCGGCCAAACGGGTCGGGCTGGACGGATACGGACTGCACATCATCGAGCGGGTGCCGCTGCCGGTGCGCGCCAATGCCGAAAACATTCGCTACCTGATGACCAAGCGCGACCGGATGGGCCACGACCTGGTCGGGCTGGACGAATTCGGCAATTTCCAGGAATCGGTCCCGTTGCCCGGCGAATTCGGTGGTGCTTTGTGAGCGGTGGGGCCGGCGTCCCGGACATCCCGGCGCTCGACGCGTCCGGTATGCGGCTGGCGATTGTGGCCAGCACCTGGCACAGCCAAATCTGCGACGCGTTGCTTGCCGGCGCGCGGAAGGTGGCTGCCGACTCCGGCATCGACAACCCCACGGTGGTGCGCGTACTGGGTGCAATCGAGATTCCGGTAGTGGCACAGGAATTGGCCCGGCAGCACGATGCTGTCGTCGCGCTGGGAGTGGTAATCCGTGGTGAGACACCGCATTTCGACTATGTCTGCGACGCGGTGACCCAGGGGCTGACCCGGGTTTCACTGGACGAGTCCACACCCGTGGCGAACGGGGTGCTGACCACCAACACCGAGGAGCAGGCCCTGGATCGGGCCGGGCTCCCGACGTCGGCGGAGGACAAGGGCGCGCAAGCGACCGCGGCGGCACTGACCACGGCGCTGACGTTGCGCGAGCTACGTGTTCAGTCGTGACGGCCGACCCGCAGCAAGACGACTGGGACGTGGTATTGCGTCCCTACTGGACCCCGATATTCGCCTGCGTCGCAGCCTTCCTGATTGTCGCGGTGCACATCGCGGTGGGTATGGTGCTGAAGGTCGGGACCACCGGCGTGGTCCTGCGGACGGCTGACCAGGTGGCGATGGGCGCGCTGGGGCTGATTTTTGCCGGTGCCACGCTGCTGTTGACCCGACCACGGCTGCGGGTGGGGCCGGCCGGGTTTTCGGTACGCAATCTCTTGGGCTACAAGCTGATTGCCTGGCCGGACGTAGTCGGTGTGTCCTTTCCGGGTGGCAGCCGATGGGCGCGGATCGACTTGCCCGATGACGAGTACATCCCGGTGATGGCGATTCAGGCGGTGGACAAGGAACGCGCCGTGGCCGCCATGGACACCGTGCGAACCTTGGTGGCCAAATACCGACCGGACTTTGGTGCACCCTGAGCGGCTGGTGACGTCAAGGCAGCGCTTCCGGTGGGCGAGGGCAGCCGGTCCTGACCGGGGGCCGAGGGGAGTTGAGGCCGTCGCCGCGCAACTACGGCGAGCAATGTCGGCATGGCGTGTTACTATCGAAAGTATGTTCGAATCGTGGTACGCCTCGCGTCCGACGCCGGAGTCGAAAGCCCTGCTCGACCGGGTGCGCAACGTGTCACGAAGGGAAGCTCAGGCCGCCGCCGAGCGGCTGGTTGCGATCGGAGAGCTGTTCGTCCTACGTTGCCGGGATTCCGGAGAACGTGCGGACTGGGGGACAGATACCTGGGAAGCGGTTGCCGCTCAAGTCGCTGCCGCGATGCGGACCAGCGTGGCTATGGGCTCGAGCTATCTGCGTTACGCGGTGGCGATGCGCAATCGACTGCCCAAGGTGGGGCAGGCGTTCCAAGCCGGCGACATCGACTACCGGGCGTTCCAAACGATCGTGTATCGCACCGATTTGATCGAAGATGACGACGCGTTGGCGAAGGTGGATGCCCAGCTGGCGGTGCTGTTGTCGCGATGCCCTTCGGTGACTCGAGGCCGGCTGGCCGCCGCGGTGGACAAGGTGGTGGCCAACGTCGACCGTGATGCTGTGCGCCGGGCCGCCGAGGCGGCCACCGACCGCAGGTTCGTCGATGTCGACATCGAAGGCTGCGGGATGGCCGCCCTGACCGGCAGTGTGCTGCCTACAGCCGGACAGGCTTTTGACCGCCGCCTGGACGAGCTGGCCCGCACGGTGTGCCACGCTGATCCGCGCACCCTCGAGCAGCGTCGCGCCGACGCGCTGGGTGCAATGGCTGCGGGTGGCGACCGGTTGGTGTGCGGCTGCGGATCCGCCGACTGCGCCGCCGCAATACCGGCGCACAGCAATGTGGTTATACACGTTGTCGCCGAGCAGTCAACGGTCGACGGTACGGGGACCAACCCGGGGGTGCTGGCCGGCGCCGAGGGGCTTATTCCGGCCGAGCTGGTCGCCGAGTTGGCCAAGTCCGCCAAGTTGCGGCCGTTGGCGCGGCCAGCCGAAGACCCCGAACCGGGATACCGCCCGTCGACCCAACTCGCCGACTTCGTGCGGTGTCGCGATCTGACCTGCCGGGCGCCCGGTTGTGACCAGCCGGCGGTCGCCTGCGACCTGGACCATACCGTCGCTTACGGCGACGGCGGTCGTACCCAGGCGTCGAAGCTGAAATGTCGCTAAACTACCCTCATGGCGAAGGCGAAGACTCCTGGTCAGCGCGTCGGGGTGCGGTCGGCTGCGATCTACGCCCGCATCTCCGCCGATGCGGAGGGCACCGGGCTGGGGGTCGCCCGGCAGGTGCAGGACTGCCGCAAACTCGCCGCCGACCGGGGCTGGCCGGTCGGTGATGAGTACGTCGACAACGACGTGTCGGCGTATTCGGGTAAGCCGCGCCGCGAGTACGCCCGGATGCTCGATGACCTGAAATCCGGTGCGCGGGACGCGGTGATCGTCTACAACCTTGACCGGTTGCACCGGCGCCCGCTCGAGTTGGAAGACTTCGTCACCCTGTGTGAGTCGGTCGGGGTGCGCGATGTCGCTACCGTGACCGCTGACATCGACCTCGGCAACGATGATGGGTTGTTCATGGCCCGGATTTTCGCCGCGTTCGCTGCCAAAGAATCCGGCCGCAAGTCCGCCCGTATCCGCCGCAAAATGCTGCAGAACGCCGAACAAGGATTACCGCACGGCCCCGCGCGGCCGTTCGGCTACGAGAACGACAAAATCACTGTCCGCCCCGCCGAAGCCAAAGTCATTCGGGAGATGGTCGACCGCTACCTGGCCGGGGCGTCGATCCGGTCGTTGACGATCTGGCTCAACGACACCGGGATCGCCCCGCCTGCGTCCACGTCATGGCAGACCACCACGGTCCGCAACATTTTGGCCTCGGGGCGGATCGCCGGGCTGCGCGAGCATCACGGGGAGGTGATCGGTCCCGCGGCGTGGCCAGCGGTCATCACCCCCGCCGAGCGTGACCGCATCCTGGCCCGGATGGCTGCCCGCTCGGTGACCAAGACGCGCGCCCCACGCACTTACCTGCTGTCTGGGATGCTGCGCTGCGGACGGTGCGGGAACCGCTTGTTTTCCCAAGCCCGCCATAACAATCCGACCAACCGGGTGCGGCGCTACGTGTGTTTGAAGGGCCCCGACCACGGCGGCTGCGGACGACTGACGGTGGTCGCGCGACCAGTCGAGGAACTGTTGACTGACGCGGTGCTGACCCGGTTGGATTCCCCGCAGCTAGCCGACGCCCTGAACGGTAAAGCCAGAGTCGATGCCGACGTGGCTGCGTTGGCCGCGCAACTGGAAGCTGACCAGGCCCGCCTGGATGAGCTCGCTGCACTCTATGCCGAGGGGGCGGTGTCGGCGCGGGAATGGATCGCTGCCCGCGACCCCATCACCGACCGCATCACCCAAGCCCGCCGCGACATCGCCAAAGCCACCGACACCAGTTCCGTGGTGGACTTGGTGGGCACCGGCGAGATGCTACGCGGCCAATGGGACGACCTCGACATCGACCGCCAACAAGCCATCATCAAATCCGTGCTCGACCACGCCGTCATCGCACCCGGCACGCCCGGCTCCCGCAAATTGGACATCAACCGTGTCCAACCCCAGTGGCGCCTGTGACAACGAATCCCACACAACGGCTGTGTCTCTAGCACTGCCAACACACCCTCGACCAGCCGACCACCAACACACGGTCAGGGCGATGACAGACACAGACGCCGCAAATCGACAAGAGTGCACCTCTTCGGATGGGAGTCGGCACTGCCGTCTGAATACCCGGTCGCTTAGTCGCCAGCGCGACATCGTGGACATAAGCCAGATGCGACGATGAGTAAGTGCTCATCATCGGTCGCCCACGAGACCCGGGTATCCGAATCGTGCCGGCCGCAGCCGTCACATAACGTTGCGGTGTCGTATTTCTGAACGGCGTGTAAGTGATCTGTCGAACAGTCGTAACAGACGCGGGCGTGGTCAGGATCCCAGCCCCACACAAACATGGGTCGTGGCCCCATCAGGGCATGCACGCATGCCGCACTGCTTCCATTGCTGGAAATGCGACGGGCATATAACCGATACCCTAGATCGCGCGCTGGCTGCGAACTCCGAGCGTAGATATCGACAGTGAACCGATATTCCGCCCGAGCAGTCTTAAGTTCCCAGTCACGCCGCGGGTGGCCGTCTACCGCATCACAAAGAACGCTGCGGTAGCCCCGAAAGACGACCTCGTTAGGAGTGGGCATAATGCGAATTGAGTTCGGGCGACCCGGTCGCTCGACAAACGTTAAACCTGATACCGGCCCGATATAGAAACCCTGGCGCCGATACCAAGCGATAGCATCACGCCTGCTGGTCTCAACGTTGCCGTACAAGCCGATGTGACCGCGAGGTAGCCGCCGCAGTGTCTCGGCAAGCAATGCTCGTGCGACGCCACTCCCGCGGCGGCGAGGATGCGATGCGAGGACGCGGACCTTCCACCATGGCGCATCGCCAACATCGACAGTCCCCGGAGCGCGTTCCCACAGCACGTCTGCTACGGGTGGTCCGACTGCGATCATGGCGCAGACTCCCTCTCTGTCGCTACCAACCAGCGCCAGTGGTTCATCGGCCCTGCGGCCGCCTCCTAGGAGCAAGTCCCATGGATAATCCAAACCAACATAAGACAGCGTCATTTTGCTCAGTTGACCCACGTCGGCGGCATGCGCCTCTCGAATCGTGAATTCGCTCATATGCGACTTCCTACCAGCGCGGCCCGACAACGGATTTGCGCCTGATCATCCACGGCTTCGCGGGAAGTCGCGCCGACCGGTGAAAAGGACTCTTCCTGCAGCCGACTCGCCCGACCCACGCCCGCAAGCCCAGCGCCCAGAAATATCCGACAAACAGTGACTGAGTCAAACCCGGACCTACGTATAACTGCGCTTGATCGGTCCTGCACCCATCGACAATCTACAGCCGAATTTGGAGGGTACAGCCCGACGATCGCGGTGTCCGCGATTCAGTGTTCGAACGTTCTTGAGGTGGAAACATTCCATCGACGCAGTACGCCTAGGGAAGTTATCTCCGCGATCGTTCGTGCTTCCGCCTGCGTGGTGCGGCGGCTTGGAGCAGCTTGTTGTCGGCGCGGCGCGATAGCGTCGAAAGTACCGGCGATAGGATCAAGGCAAAGGCGGCGTTCGAGGGTTTGAAGGAGGCCGAGATGGCGCGTGCTGACCTCCTGCTTGACCTCGTCGAGGCCGAGCGACGTGGCGATCGGGATCGCTTCCGCGTTCTCGTCGAGGCCGTGATCGCTGAAGAACGCGCCAACCAGCACCATTTGCTCGCCGATCGCCTTTCTGAGCTCATCACCACTACTGGGCAGGGCCTGGTCCGCGACGATCGTGCCGCGGCGATTCGCGACCTTGTGCATGAAGTCGTACCAAACCGTCGACTGGACGATTTGGAGCTCGCCCCTGTCCCGAAGCGTGTTGTGTCTGAGCTGATTGAGGAGCAGAAGCGGGCCGAGCTGTTGCGCAGCTATGGGATTGAACCGCGCAACAGGCTGCTGCTGTCCGGACCGCCGGGCAATGGTAAGACCAGTGTCGCCGAAGCAATCGCGGCGGAGTTGATGCTTCCGTTCTACGTGATTCGCTACGAAGGGGTCGTGTCGAGTTTCCTCGGCGAGACCGCCGCCCGGCTTGACAGTGCCTTCGAATTCGCCCGTACTCGCCGGTGTGTCTTGTTTTTCGACGAGCTCGACACGATTGCTAAGGAGCGCTCTGACGCCCACGAGACAGGCGAGATCAAACGGGTTGTTTCTACGTTGTTGCTTCAGATCGACGGGCTCCCGGCGCATGTGCTCTTCGTTGGTGCGACCAATCACAGCGAGTTGCTCGATCGTGCGGCGTGGCGGCGTTTCCAGATTCGCGCCGAGCTCGAAGCGCCCAGCCGCTCTCAAGCCACTCGGTTCCTGGAGCGGCTGGCCGTGCGCCTGGGTGGCGACTTGGGTTTTACGCCGAGGACACTCGCGGACAAGCTCGCTGGGGCGAGTTACGCCGAACTGGAGGAGTTCGCGTTGGACGTACGGCGTCGGGCCGTATTGGAGTTGCCGGACAGCAATCTGCGCCGCATCGTTCAAGAACGACTTGAGCACCGGCGTGGTCAGGTCGGCGAGTGACTGGACAGCGGCGTCCCTTGCTGGCTTTCGGTCCGCCGGTTGTTTCTGAGCGGCCTGCCCAGCCCACGCGGGACATGCCGCGCCTGTCCAAACCGGGTGCGGGCCGGCAGGGACAGCGTCTGACACCGCAATTCCGTGAACTGGTCGCAGCATTCGATGCCGAGCGTGCGCGTCTGGGCGCGGATACCCCTGACGAGGTCGATCCCGCCTTGGTCGTTGTGTTCGATCTTGCAGGCAGCGTCAAAGATTTTCGTAACGCCATCAACCAGATCGACGGCTTAGAGTTTCTCTCGGAGCTGCTCGGCGAGCGGACTGATCCCGACGATGACTTCTACATGACCGAACGCGATGTGGGTCGTACCGACAAGCCGGTCTCACATTCGCTTTATCTGGTGATGTCCAACGCCAGGGCCATCGATGAGTTGCTGCGGCTGTTCGCTTTGTGGCAGCGCGATCCGTCGGCGTCGTTCGAGCGCGGGTTGGGAAAGTTCAAGGATGCCTTCCAGCAGTTAACCGCGATCCGCCGCTGGGGGCCTGAGGATCGGATCCGTGAGACCGGCCTGCGGGAGCGGTGGCAAGAAACCCTGCAGGTCGTGGGCGAGTCCGTGAGCTCAGTCTTGGTAGAAGCGGAGCTGTGGTATCGGCAGGATGCCGCCCAACGCGCCACGGCCGAGGCCCATGTGGCACAGACCATCACAACGAGCGGCGGGCACATCCTCGACCGTGCCCAGATTGCTGACATCCACTATCATGCACTGCTGGCCGAGTTGCCCGTACAGCAGGTTCATTCTGTGCTCAACGATGGTGCCGAGTCGATCCGGCTGCTCACCACTGACGAGGTCATGTTCGTCAGTCCGTTTATCCCGATGAGTGTCACGCCGCCTACTCTTGACCCTGTGGCGGCGGTGCAGTTGCCGCCCGGTGAGCGTGTCGATGGGCTTCCTCGGATCGCGCTGATGGACGGGCTGCCGTTCTCCAATCACGCCGTGCTGGCCGGAAGGCTGTTGGTCGATGACCCCGACGGACTTGGCGAGAATTACCCATTGTCCTCACGTCATCATGGCACTGCGATGGCGTCGCTGATAATTCACGGCGATCTGTCTGTGCCCGGTGAGCCGCTAGATCGACCGCTGTACGTGCGGCCCATCATGCGTCCCCATGAGCTTGCCGCAGGATCTGAGGAGCTACTCCCGAACCGTCTGTTCATTGATCTGCTCCACCGAGCAGTCCGGCGCATCGTTGAAGGAGAGGCTGGCGGCGATCCCACCGCGCCCAGTGTGCGCATCATCAACCTTTCCATCGGCGCCCAGGCCAGGGCGCTCGTACGGCGAATGAGTCCGGTGGGACGCCTGCTCGACTGGCTGGCCCACACCTACAACCTGCTGTTTGTTGTCAGCGCGGGCAATCACCTGGACCCAATCACAATCCCTGCCGACTCCGCCGACGATCCCGCCACTGCACGCATCGCCGCCACACGTGCTGTTTACGACGCGACCATCCTGCGAGGCATTCTGCCTCCAGGGGATGCACTCAATGTGCTGACCGTCGGTGCAACCCATGACGACGGTTTCGGCGACATTGATATCCCGGACACGGTCTGGGATATCACGCTGCCGGGAGCTCCGGCCCACTACGGTGCGACCGGACCTGGTGTCGATCGCTCCGTTAAGCCGGATCTTCACCATGTTGGCGGCCGCGCGCTCTACACACGTCCAATCGCCCTTTCCGGCGAAGAAACGGTCGGCGTTGAGATCGCCTCCACAGCCGCCACAGGACCCGGTCTTCAGGTCGCAGCCCCCGGCCGCGCGGGCGCGACGAACAACACCGTGTTCACCACGGGCACGAGTAACGCCACAGCGTTGGTGACCCGTGAAGCCAGCCGACTGTTCGACATCCTCGAATCCGTGGAGCTCGGCGCTGAGGAAACGCCGTTACCTGACGGGCAGTACCATCCATTGCTCGTGCGGGCGATGCTCGCCCACGCGAGTAGCTGGGGTGAGTGGGACGCAAGGCTCCGCCGCGAACTCGGCCTGGATAATCAGCAGGCGCGCCGTCACTTGACTGCGCTTCTCGGTTACGGCCGAGTAGACGTCGCGCGACTCGGCACGGCCGCAACGAACAGGGCAGTACTCACCGCTGGCGGGCTCATAGCACGCAACGAGCGTCACACCTACCAGTTGCCGCTGCCGCCATCTCTTCGGGCACGAGCCGAATGGCACCGCTTTACGATCACCCTCGCATACATGGTGCCCACCGTCGGCCAGCTCACCCGGTACCGGGGCGCAAAAGTGTACTTCGCCACCCCTGATACTGACCTCGCCGGCGGAGATCGCACTGGCGCCGAGCACAACACCGTCAGGAGGGGCAGTCTTCAGCACGAGATCATCCAGGGCACAAGCGCAATGGTGTTCGGCGAAGGAGATATGTTCCCCATCCATGTCGAGTGCATGGACGACGCTCAACGACTCCGGGCCGGCAAGAAAGTTCGATACGCGCTTGTCGTTTCTGTCGAGACTGCTGAGCAAACCTCAACCACCATCCACGATGAGGTGCGAGCCAGGCTGCGCGAACAGGCCCGTGACCGTGCCCGCGGGCGGGTACAGGGCTGACGCCAACGAAAGCCGGCGCTAAACCAGGGGCTCGTGACACAACCACCGAGGCCGAGCATCGTGAGCGGATAGGAGCACATCTCTGGCGGAGAGTGCCGGCCCGCGAAGAACAGTTTGCGCTCCTGGCTGGTCGCGGTTTGAGTGTGCGCTGGCTGGCAGTTGGCGTCAAGGCTCAACCCTTGGTTGACCGCCCCCGACGCCGACATTGACATCAACTGTCAGCCAACGTGATTGCGCTGATGTGACCAGGCGAGGAGCATCGTCAATTGGCCAACGATGCGTGGCACCAACGCGCGGAGGTGTCGGCCGTGGCTTAGTCTTAGCGCAGCAGCGTGGCGATATCGGCGAGGACGGCGGGGTTGGTGATGGTCACCGCGAGCTGTTGACGTTCGCACGATTGCGTGAGCCACGCGGTGAATTCGTCACGACTATAATATTTTTCGTTCCTCCCGTCCGCCGTGTATGCCTGCACGCTAGCCATCGGGCACCTCGCTGGGGGCATCACGACGCTGCTGTTGTCGCGCCTCGCGCGCGGTATGACGCTGCTGGATGCGCCGCAGGGAGGCACTGATGATCAGCGTGCGCTCACCGAGGCTGGCGTGGCCGGCGCGGTCGAATTCCCACGCCACCAGATCATCGGCGTCATCGTCCCAGCGCGGCGGATGATGCTGGTGTGCAGTGTTTTTCGAGCGTTGTTCGCGGGTCCAGGTGGTGCGGCGTTCACGGAGGGCGGTCATGGTGGTGGAGTAGCGGCGGGATTTGCTGGTGATGTGGCCGCGGAACCCGAGGGTGTGCAACCAGCGTCGAATCCCGGATAGTCCGTTGTCGGCGAGGTGGCTGATGGTGGTCAGGATGGCTCGCACATGGTCGGACACCGCCAGGTCCGGTATGGCTTCGGTCGAGAGGCGGCGTGCGCTGATTCCGAGGTCGGCCAAGGATTTGGTGACGTACTTAGCGAGATAGCGAGCCACCCGCCGGCCGGACAGCGACCTACCCTGTGACGAATCATTTTGTGGTGAGGTGTCATTCATCGCTTTCTCGGGCGCGGTGACGGGTTGGGTGTCGATTTGAGTGCCGAAGCCGATCACGCGCACTGCGCCATCAGCGCACGGATCGTCGACGGTGAGAGTGACGGTGCGGGCGGCGTGTTGGATGATGGTGGCGAGTTCAGTTGCACTGACCGGTGATTCCCAGTCAGACTCATCAGGTTCGTCGCGTGGGTCCAGCCGAATCAGAGCGTGGACGTGGGGGATGGCACGGGCTTGCAGTTCGATAATTTTGATGAAGCTGACCCGCACCGCATCCGCATCCACATCTGTGGTTCTCAGTTGTCGTCGCAGTGCGCGTCGCAGGGCGATGGTGAACCGGCGCCACAGTTCGGGCAGGTGCCAGGTGAACAACACATGACCGACATAGTCGTAGCACTCGGCACAGATCGGCTGACCCACCAGGTCGTCGCCATTGTCGTGGACAATGCTGCACCACAACCGTTTTCCGTGCGGGCAGCGTCGGTAGCCGCCGAGGCGGTGGTGATCTCGGCACGCTGTCTCTGTGCTATTTACTTGTCTCGGTACGGTGTGGACGGCCCCGAAGCTGGGGGCGGTGAGGGTGACGAAGACTTGTGGTCGGTCCGCCACGGTGGTGGGCATGTCGTGGTGGCCACCGGCGGCACCGGCATGGACCAGCTGCCAGGTGTCGCGGGCATACAGGTCCGAGCAGGACGGGCAGATGTGGGCGCGGCGATTGTTGCACCGCGTCCACACCACCCGCGCCCGCCCGTACTCATCGGCACCGACCAGTTGGATGGGGTGGGCGCAGAATCCGACCGATTCGGCTCGCCGCCACCATGATTCGTATCCCATTGAGGAGGCGCGGCGCACCATCTCGCCGATCACCTTCGCGGTGTCGACTGTTGCGGGTACTCCCGGCAGTGCGAGTTGCGCTGACGGTGTCGAGTTATTCACCGCTCGCCTCGCTCGGGGTGTGGCCCGGTGTCAGTGGTGTACGACGGGCGGGTGCTGTTGGGTCGGCTGGCGGGGAGGCGGAAGCGGCGCGCGAGGGTGGTGATGTCGAGGTCGGTGACGTGGAAGGCCCGCACCCGCTGCGGCTGAGCGGTGCCGTCGATCAGCATGTAACCGACACCGGGGGTGGTGTCGGGGATCCGGTCGCATTCCGCACCGGCGTCGCGGGCGCCTTGGCCGAGGACCATGGTGGTTTGGGTGGCTTCGGTCAGCCGCAACCCGATCCGCACGGTGAACAGCTGCCGTACCGGCAGGGTGTCTTTGGCCGGGTCTTGCACCGCGGCCACCACACTGATCCCCACCGCGCGGCCCTGCGACAGGAGTAAGCCGAGGAGTTGTTCGATTTCGGTGCGGATCTTGCGGTCGGTCACATAGGCGGTCAGTGCGGCGATTTCATCGATCACCACCACGAACAACGGCTCAGCCGGTGTCGGGGTGTGCAAGCGGGTGTGGCCGCGGAGTCGGTTGGCGCGGGCTTGCATCACCGTCACGAGTTGGCGCAACAATTCGAGGGTGGTGTCGGTGGCGTCGTGGGTGAACGCCGTGAACATCGGTGCCCCGGCCCCGAGTTCCATGCCGCCTTTCGGGTCGATGACACACAGCCGCACCAGCCCCGTCTTGACCCCCGGGCTAATGCCGGCGATCAGCGACCACAACACCGAGCCTTTCCCCGCGCCGGTCGCCCCGGCGATCAGCACATGATGCCCCAGCAGCGGTAGCTGCCAGCTGTGGCGAGTTTCGGTGATCCCGACCCGCACCGATCCCAGATTCACCGGGGTGGCCGGAGTGGGTATCGGCAGCGCGATCGGGTCGGCGAGCACATCCCCCCGCATCAACGTGATCTTGAGTTCGCCGGGCGCGGTGCTGGTGATGGTGATCCGGTCGGCGCGCCACGCGGCGGCCAGCGCGTCAGCCTGTTTGTGCCAATCGGCCACCGATTGACCGGTGACGATCCGCACCACCAGCACATCGGTGGTCCGGCCGATCGTCACCATGCGCAAGGTCGGGGTCAGCGTGCGGTCGCCCAGGGTGGCGGCCAGGCCGTGCAGGGTGCAGGTCGATTCCCAGGCGCGGGTGTAGCGCGACCAGGTCAGCCACCGTCGGCGCACCGGTTCGGTCACCCACGCGCGAAACCAGACGGGGTCCAGCCACGCCCAACCCGCATACGCGACACTGCACACGACGGCGCAGACCAGGCCCGCGCGGGGCCCGTGGGTGATGCCGAGGGCGAGGCTGGCGATGATCGGGAGGCTGATGGCCGGGAACAGCACGGCCCACCACAGCAGATATCCGGCCGCGGTGAACAGTGACATGACCAGATCCCCCAGCCAGTCATCGTCATTGGATCCAGTGTTGTTGGTGTTCTTCGTGTTTGATGCCATGACAGGCGCGCCTTCCGTAAGGGTGGTGTCGCAGACGGGAATCCCTGGGGTGGGGCGCGATGATCTCTGCTCACCGCGCCCCACACCCCCTTAGGGGTTACTTCTGCGGACGTGCCTGCTCACTGGGCGCGGCACTTGACGTGCCGGCCGTGATCGCGTCGGCGCGGAAGGCCACCCCGCTGCGATCGCCCTGGGCCCACGGGATGGCCACCAAGCCCACCACTGACACCGGTTGGGTCACCGTCACTTTCGGATCGCCGGCCACCGTGACATTGAGGACTTCACCGCCGGTGTCATCCAACGCCAACACCTGCGTGGCGAACAGCGGCATCCCCGTGGCCGTGTCGACTTTCGGGCTGCCCGTCTCGAAGTTCAGCCGCGGCTCGGCCGCCCGCGTGACGATGAACCGGGTACCTGACGTATCGATTCTCAAACGCATTGTCCTGTGGTCCCTTTCTGGGTTGTGGTGTGCGGTCGTGTGTGCCGCGATCCCAGGACAGCGCGCCGGTGGTGGGGCTCGAAAGTGACAGCTAGTAACAGCCGGTAACATCCCGACACGCGCACGGCAGGGCTGAGCTGCGGTGATGTGTCGGGCATGATCGAAAGATGGCCGCAGTCGATCCGAACCGCGCGCGCAACGCGCAGCGGCTTCGCGACGCGCGCATCGAGTACGGGTTCAGCCTCAATGAGCTGGCTGTCGAGGTCGAAAACGTTCGCCGGCTACGCGGTGATGAGGAGATCCCGCCGCGCGAATCGTTGCGTCAGATGATCATCAGCATCGAACGTGGTGGCGCGTTCGGCGACATGTGGCGCACCGACCTGGCGGCAGTGTTCGGCCGCGAGCCCGACGAACTGTTCAGCGTGCCGATCGCCTCACCGCTACCACACCCGTTATTGCTGCGGCTACCTGTCGACGAGGACGTCCTCGCAGTGATCACCGAGCAGCGTTCCGCCCACATCCGCGCCGAACACGCCTTCGGCCCGCAGCATGCTCGCCCGCTGGTGGAACGCGATCTCGACACCGTCGAAGCCCTCATCAAATCAGCACCCCGTCGGCTCAAACGCGCAGTCACCGAAGCGGCGGGCACCATCGCGGAAGTGGCCGGCTGGATCGCTCAAGATCTCGGAGATCAGGCCGCCGCTCAAACGTTGACGCATAAGGCGTTTCTGCATCTGCGGATGGCCAGCCCCGAGACCCAGGCAATGATCTTGATGCGCCAGTCCAACATCCTGGCCCCCAATGAGGCGAGCCTTGCTGTCGATCTGGCCGCTGATGCCGCTGAACTCGTCGAGGGCCGCGATGCTGGACGGTTGACGGCCAGCATCGCGCGCCAACAGGCTCTGGCCGCCTTGCATAACGGCGACGAACGGGGTTTCTACCGGTATGCGGCCGCCGCGCTCGATCTCGGCGATATCGCCCCTGTGGACGGTGATCGGGCCCCCTATGCTCACGCGGCCTATGTGGCCAGTGATATCGCTGCCGGGCATTTGCGGCTCGGCAACAACCAGAAGGCGCTGGAGCTATTGGCCGCCCATCACGCGCATTGGACCTCGCAGCAGCACCGTGACCGCGCCGTGGCCGATATGCGGTTGCTGCACGCCTACATCGCTGTGCATGAATACCGCCTCGCCCTGGTGCTGGCCGACACCGCAATCCCGGCCTACCAGTCAGCGCCCTCGCAACGTGCGCACCGCCACCTCGCCCGGGCGAACACCCTCGTGCGTAACCGCCGCCGCAACGACCCCAACCCGGTACTGCAGGAACTCGCCGCCCGCATCACAACAGCTACCCAAGGAGCCTCGTCGTGAGTCGCGACATCATTCCCGACCTCACCACCACCGACCCCGCCACGGCCAGTACTGTCGCGGTGCTGCCGGTCGGGGCGTTCGAGCAGCACGGCCCGCATCTGCCCCTGGGCACCGACACCCTCATCGCCTGCGCCATCACCACCGCCATCAGCGACCACCACAGTGTTTTGCCGCTGCCGCCGGTAACGTTCGGCTGCTCGCACGAGCACGCCGCGTTCCCCGGCACCATCAGCATCAGCGCCACCACCCTGACCGCGATCATCGCCGACATCGGCCAGTCCCTCGCCGCGCACGGCACACGGGGGCTGATCGTGGTCAACGCCCACGGAGGCAACGCCGTATTGACCAATGTTGTGCAGCAAGCCAACCAGCACGCCGGTCCGCTGCGGGTAGGGCTCTATCCCAGCCGTGAAGACTGGACCGAGGCCCGCGCCGCCGCCGCCATCACCACCAGCAGTCACGACGATATGCACGCCGGCGAACTGGAAACCTCCATCCTGCTCGCCGCCCATCCTGACTACCTGCGCGACGGCTGGCCCGACGACGATCACACGGCCGTCGACCGCCGCTACCTCACCACTCTCGGCATCACCGCCTACACCACCACCGGCGTCATCGGCTATCCCTCACGGGCCAGCCAAGCCAAAGGCCGCACCGCACTCGACCACCTCGGGCGTAACGCCGCCGCCCTCATCGACATCCTCACCGGGCCAGACCGACCCTAGACACCGCGGCGGCCCTACCGCATAACCCTTGCAACGCGCAAGCTCCGACACGTCCCCAGTGCGTCCTGCGAAATGAGGCGTCGCCCTCAGCCTTGACGACAGGGGGCGACTCAAACAAGCCTCAGACCGCAACAGCCAGACACTGCTGCCCGAGAGCACGACGGGCATGCCTGTGGGCGGACACCAGGACAAGATGGTGCGGCCGCACTCAATCACCACCAGCATCCCCACACGCCCGAGGCGCGTCAACACTCCGAGCCAGAACACGGTGCCCTCGCCAGACTGGCCACGCGTTCACTCACCGTCGGGCACCTTCATACGCTCCTGCACATCGCTTTTCTACCTGGTCGGCCCGACGAGGCCCACGCCCAGCAGCCACACCAGCTGTCAGAATTCCGGGGCGGCTACCTGCGGGCTTCGCTTCGCTCCCTCTGCTCCCGTCCGCTGGCGCTCCCGTCCGCGCCGGTCACTACGCTTGGCCCTCCGTCCGCCGCCACACGATCGAACGCGGGGCCGCGATCCCTGTCCGTCACCCCGAATGCCAACCATTACCGCGACAGCAGCATCACCGGGGGCCAACGATCGCACCACGTCCGCAGCCGAGGTCGCTCGACGGTGCTCGTCTGCACAACCATCAACACCACCCATGACCTGCGATGTGAGAATTTTCTTTACTGCTATCAAGGGCGAGACCTCGCGGCCGCATCGTCCGGCCGAACTTTACAGGTATTTCACCAAGTCGTTCGAGAGCGCAGTTCTGCCGAAATGTAGGCAATTCAGCTCGCACCTGATTGGGAATCCCGGTCAATAGAAGTATGACGGGTATGGCTGAGCCGACGGTAGCGCCATCGCTATACCGGTAGAGTACAGTCGCTGAGTGACCATGACCGCAGCCACGGTTTCGGAAGACGAGGGCGCTTTGGTCGCTGCACTTCGCGCCGGCGACCATCGAGCTTTTGCTCGGTTGGTCGATCGTCACACTCCGGCGATGCTGCGGGTGGCGCGTGGTTACGTGCCGAGTGAGCAGCATGCCGAGGACGTCGTGCAGGAGACGTGGATCGCGCTCCTTAAGGGTTTGGACAGATTCGAGGGACGGTCGTCCCTACGTACTTGGCTTTTTACGGTTCTTGTCAATATCGCCAAGGCTAGAGGGCTCAAGGAACGCAGGCACGTCGACACTCAGATCAAAGCGTTCACCGGCGGCACAGTTGACCCCGAGCGGTTCCGTGCTGCTGGCGACGAGCTGCCCGGGCACTGGAAGGCGGAGGAGACACCGACGCCTTTCCCGGACACCCCTGAGGGCTCGGCTCTGAGCAGGGAACTCACCGACGTCGCCAAGCGCAATCTCGATACGCTGCCCGAGCGTCAGCGCATTGTCGTGACGATGCGCGACATGCTCGGTCTCGATTCCGATGAGGTCTGTGCACTACTCGAGATCAGCGCTGCGAACCAGCGGGTACTGCTTCATCGTGGCCGTGCGGTGATTCGAGCGGCTCTCGAAAATTATCTGAAAGATGCGTCGTGAACCCACTCGATTGCAACGAGCTCGTCGAAATTGTCACTGCCTATCTGGACGGCTCACTCGACCTCGAAACGCGGGCACGGTTCGATGAGCACCTGCTCGAATGCGACGGATGCGATAACTACCTGCAGCAGTTTCGGGTCACTATCGGCACGTTGGGCCGGATCCGTGAAAGCGAGTTGGCACCGGAATTCCGCGCGCAGCTACTTGAGGTTTTCAAGGATTGGCGGTGACGCCCTGTTACAACCACAGAGTGCCACCTGCGCGCCAAATGATGCAGTCCTAGCGCCTGGCAAGCACGCGCGATCGCGCGGGGCTGGCGCCTACAGTTGTTGGTAGCATTTATCGCTGTTTGACTCGGGCATCGGCTTGCGAAGGTCACAGCGGGCTTCGTCGGGATTAACTTGACCAAACCTATTCGTGCGCAACTATTTGCATGCTTGCGCTCTTGGTCACCCGGGCGTTGGCGTGTGGTGAGCCTCCCCAGTTTCAGTGGACACCCGAGATAGCGGGGGCACGGGGTTCCGCTGGGAGGATGGGGTATGTCCAGGACTCGTCGGTCGTTTACGGCGGAGTTCAAGGTTCAAACCGCTCGGCGGGTGATTGATGGTGGCCCAGCCGGTCGCCGAGATCGGCCGGGAACTCAATGTTCACGAGCACCTGTTACGTAAATGGGTGGCGGCCGAATGGCTCCGGGACGGCGCTGCCACCGATGCGCACAGGTTTCACCGGATGGTGACTGACCGCGGTCGAGCGTGCCGAGTTGGCACCCGGTTGCGTGCGGGGATCGCCGAGAAGTAACGCGATATCGCGTTCGTGAAAAAAAGTATCGGCGTACTTTGCGGCACAGCAACACAAGTGAGTCGTTTCGAGCTCATCGCCGCGGGGTTCAGGCTACCTGTGGGCGGGTTCCGGCGCACCACGGTGCCCGGTCGGATGCGCATTCGCGCAAACTACCCTGTTACCACTTCTGTACCGGACATTAATCCGCACTACGCCAACGGGACGCAATGGGCTCATGCGATGAAGCGTTCGCGGCCCCCACGATTCGTGCTTCGGGCTCCGCGGGCGACTCCGCCGATGATGGAGGATGCTGGTCAAAGCTGGGAATGATTACTATCACGGAGTCGCCCGGTCGTGCGAATGTCCACTTCGGAGCGGAGAGTGCGGTGCACTGGGCACCTGCTGGCGATCTCCATGAGCCTGTCGCGTTGGATGGCGCTCAGTGGTCCCTGCAACATGATGTTGCGTTCAATGCGATCGATGAACCCTTTCGTTTTGTCGAGCCCGGCACAGTCCTGCGCGTGGACACGGGAATGGCGGGCATCGACAACCACGCTTTCCAGTGGCCATTGTTTGCGTTCGGCGTACATCCTGATCGTCATCGACGTACAGGCTCCCAACGCGGCGAGCAATAGGTCGTACGGGGTGGGGCCCATGTCGTCGCTGATCGGACGAGGTTCGTCTGCAACAAGGCGGTGAGAACCGACCGTGATGTCCTGGGTGAGATTTCTCGCATCACCCCGCTCTGCGACCCGTACGACACCGTCGTCACCCGGCGGAGGGTCGCTGCGAGTCAGACCTGTGCTCGCACGGTGCTTCTGGTAACGGCCAGCCCAGGCAGCTATCACAGTAGCGGCGTACTCGGCGTCGTCACGGCAGCTGAGCAGATGATCAGCGCCGTCAAGTGCCACAAAGGATTTGGGGTGCCGCGCGATGTCGAAGATCTCTCGGGCATTGTCGACTGAGACCACCTGGTCGGTCGGCGAATGCAACACTAGGAGTGCAGCGTCGGCCGCTCGGATACGTTCCCGCTGGGGCTGTGCTGCGATGTCATCGAGGAACTGCTGCTGCAGACGGAACTCGCGACCGGCGATAGATATAGTCGCCTCACCTGCCGCGATGTCGTCGCATGACTGGCGCAGCAGGCCCGCTACGTGACCGGGATCTGCCGGTGTACCAATGATGGCAATGGCATTGACGTCATCGATTCGCGACGCCGCCGCAAGCACCGCAGCCCCACCGAGGGAGTGCCCAATCAGCATCGTTGGCGCACCGTGGCTCGCTCGCATGAAGTCGGCTGCACACACCAAGTCATCGACATTGGAACTGAATCCTGTCGCGGCGAAGTCGCCCTCGGAGTCCCCCAACCCCGTGAAGTCGAAGCGTAGGACGCCGATACCACTGCCGGTGAGGGCACGAGAGATTCGCGCCGCAGCCGAGTTGTCTTTTCCGCAGGTAAAGCAGTGTGCGAATACCGCCCACGTCGTGGGTGGCTGTTCTGGAGTCTCCAGTCGCCCAGACAGCGAGCCGCTACTGCCAGCGAACGTCACGCGCTCTGAATTGCTCATCGGGACGACCTCCTCATTTCTAGAACTGGCGGATGTGTCAGTCCGCCCGCGGTGTCCAGATCGCGGGGGCGGGGTGCTAAGCCCGACGAACGCAATACTTGTCCTTCCACTCGGGATCGGCTTGCCAGCAGACCCTGCACACACGGTGTTCCAGCGCGAGCATCGCCACGCTGAACCCTATAGCACTCTGCGGGACGGCCGAGAGTTGTAACGCTTGACCGTCGTCCGCACACTCATTGGTCGCATGTGATCGTACGAAGAAACCTTGGCCGCGGCACACAATCCGGTCGACCATAAGAAAGCAGGATGAACGATGGCTGTGCAACTGTCCGAGGCACGCGTTCTCATCACCGGCGGAACTAGCGGAATCGGGCGGGCTGTTGCCGTCTCTCTGGCTAGTCACGGTGCCGTAGTGGCCGTGTCAGGCCGGAGCGCGGAGCGTGGGCAACAGCTAGTAGGAGAGATCGAGGCCACGGGTGGCAAGGCCGAGTTTCTCAGCAGTGACCTGCACGACGCCGAATCCGCGAGGCTGCTCGCTGCTGACGCTATTACAAGGCTCGGCCATGTCGATGTGCTGGTGAATAACGCCGGCGTCTATCCGTTCGGACCCACCGAATCGATGACCGAAGAAGATTTCACCGCGGTGTTCGATCTCAACGTCCGCGTTCCGTTCTTCTTGGTTGCCGAACTAGCCCCCAAGATGGCCGAACGCAGCAATGGCGTGATCGTCAATGTCACAACGATGGTTGCCGAGTACGGAAACGTCGGAACCAGCCTGTACGGCGCCAGCAAGGCCGCGGTCGTATCCCTCACCAAAACGTGGGCAGCCGAGTACGGACCGCGGGGCATACGGGTCAATGCGGTCAGCCCCGGACCGACGTTCACCGAAGGCACCGCTGCTATGGGTGAGGGGCTTCGCGGACTGGTTGGCCCTGCTCCCGCGGGCCGTCCCGCGCAGGCTGAAGAAATCGCCAACTCGATTGTGTTCTTGGCGAGCGACCAAGCCAGCTACATCCACGGGGTCACCCTCGCTGTAGATGGCGGCCGCACCGCCGTCTGAACACCAGCTAACTGCACAGTCCATGCTGCCATCAATTCCGATCACACGGGCGCCGAATGCGGCGCGCATCGATTAGTGCGTGTCCTGCGCATCCCATTGAAATATGAGGTATGTCAATATGTCTAACCGTCGGAACCTGCCTGTTCGCGTCGGTGTGCAGCTGTGGCCAGGAGACACCCCTGACTACCGCACCTGGCGCGACGCAGTGATCACCGCCGAACAACTCGGCGTAGACGCAATCTTCGGCTACGACCATTTCCACAAGCCCGCAACCGCCCCGACCTCCGACGGGTTGCCCGAGCTCCTACCCGTGCAGCCCGACGTCAATAATTTCGAAGGCTGGACGTCGCTGGCCTCATGGGGCGAGATCACCTCACGCGCCGAGATCGGCTTGCTCGTAACTGGTGTCGGTTACCGCAATCCGGATCTTCTCGCTGACATGGCCCGCACAGTCGATCACATCAGCGATGGCCGCCTGATTCTGGGGATTGGATCCGGTTGGTATGAAAAGGATTACGTCGTTTACGGTTACGAGTACGGTACCGTCAAGTCACGGATGGACCTATTCGAGAGCAGCCTGAAACGCATAAGCGAGCGGCTCGACAAACTGATACCGGCTCCGACACGCAGCATCCCGATTCTCATCGGCGGCATGGGGGTGCGCCGCACGCTGCCTTTGGTGGCACGGTACGCCGACATCTGGCATACGTTCGCCAGCCCCGCCGAGTACCGGCGTAAGAATGCACTGCTTGGCGAGTTGGCACAGGTAGTAGGGCGCGATGAGTCGGCGATTGAACGCGCAGTGCACTGGACAGGCCGCGCCGACGCCGACGCATTTGCGAGTATGGGGGTAACGTTCTTTACCACTGAAATCCACCCGAACGCAGACGGATTCGACTTTCGCGAACTCAAAGATATGATCCACTGGCGCGATACATACAGCTAGACTGGGTCAGCTCACCGCGACCCTCGCGGGCCGCCCGTGTCCGCGCTACCCAGCGTGCCCTCATACGGCTCAGGTCACGAGCAACCTGGGCGATCCGGCCTACCCGTTTTTTCGACGATCCGGACCGCACCCTCACGGAACTCCTAGTCGTACTTCTTCCGTTTCCCTGGCATCTCGACCCCTATTGTCGATGCCTCCACGCTCTCGGCGAACTTCACCGAGCTAGTCCGCCGGCAATCTGGGCATCTACCCGGTCACCCTTCTCAGTGGACCAAGAAAGACGACATCGAACACCAAGTGCGCCAAGGTGTCCCGACGAGGGAGCCCTCGCACCAAGTCGGTCCCTGATACGGCTGACCGGCATCTACACTTGCCCGGACCAGAGTGGCTCCAACGTCCACTGCGGTGTGGTCACAGTCGATTATCTGGTCAGCCCCTGCTACAGCATCTCGTTCCAAATAAGTTGCAGGTCAATGCTATATGTCCAACACCGCAGCATCGAAGGCTGTTGCACTGCTGCGCTGTCATCGACATGGTCAGTCGCAGCATCGTCGGCTGACCGATAGCCTCGAAGGCGATTGCCACCTTGGTGGTCAAATCGTTAGACATGGCCATCAGCGACGGGCGCCCAGCCTCAGGCATGTCCTTGCTGATCACGAAACACCTTTCACTTCACGGGTTTCGGATGAAAGATCCGGGTGGCTAGACTGGGTCTGTCGTTTGGATCGATTGGGACGAGCTTGGCAGTCTCTTGGGCACGCTCAGCAGCCGAATGTGAATCCGCAGGGCACCATTGCCTTGACGGCTGGCTCAGCGAACGGCGTGCGAGGTTCAGAAGGAGCCGTCGTCTTGGTCGTCGTCTCGCCGAGTGTCATTCTGATGCTGGGCGATTCAGCTCCAGCATCGCTAGCAGAATCCTCAGCTGTCGCCGTTGCGGCGAATACTATCGCAGCGACGCACGCCGACCCGGCAAGTAGCAGCTGGGCGACTTTCGCTGGGCACCGCGTCAGTTGCGGCCCTCGCAGATTAATTGCCGATCGGAGCGTCACTCCTACGATTCTAATCTAGATATCGCGATATCGCTATATCTAGGAAGATGGTATTGGGGCGTCTTAGTCTCGATTTCCGTCCAAGGCGATGGTCGCCGGACTCCGGGTCGCAGTTGACGGGGTCAGGCTTGTGGGCGGGTCGCGGTTGCTGGTCTCGTGGCGCCGGGTGGGACGGGCTTCCCAGTGCCAGCGGTCCTTTCGGTTGATCGGTCATAGGCGGTCCGGTGTGAGCCGAAGGCGCCGCGGGGCGCTCCCAGCCGAACTGACGGTGGGCCAGCGGTTTGCTCATCGCTGACCAGGCCCGCTTGGATGGCGTGGCGGTGCGCGGGGTGGATGAGCACGTCTGGCGGCACGGGCCGTAAAGCCGCGTACACCGGTTACTACCACACTCACAGCGCAGGCACCGTCGTACGGCTAGATGGCTATCAGTGCTGGTGCTCGTTGCGCGTTAGCCAAGCGGGCATGTCAACGATGGAGTCCAGAGTGGTTTCTGCGGGATGTGTCTGGGTAAGGTCGATTTGGTCGGCATACATGCCGGTGCGTACCTGGATTGTGTGTGCGCCTACCGCGTTTCCCATGGCAATATCGTTGGCGGGTTGGTCGCCGATCAGCCAGAGTGCGTTCGGCTTGACGGGCACGCTCGCTGCGGCGGATCGCAGAAATTCTGGTGATGGTTTGCCGAGGAGTTTGCTGGTGACGCCGGTGGCGTGCTCAAGTGCTGCCGTGATCGCACCGGTGTCGATATGGTTGCCGTCGGGGCGTTTTCGATACTTCCCTCTTTGGAGTGCTATAAGGGTCGCACCGCGCTCGAGAGCGCGAAACGCCAAGTCGAGTAGCTGATGCGTTAGCGTGTCGTGAGTGTTGCCGACGACGACATGGGTGATCGCACCGCCGGCGTGGCGGTAGGGGGCAAATGTCGGAAGCAAGGCGCTTGACACCACCGGCAATACGTTGATCCGGCCGCGCGTTGCTTCAAAGAGTTGCAGGGCAGCGGATACGGGGGTGAAAACTTCGCCGACACGAACGTCGAATCCGCGCTCGCGCAGTGTTTCTTGGAGGGTCTGTGGTGGCACAGTATCGGTGTTGGTGAGAAAACGGAGCGTGCAACCCATGTTTCGGAGTCTTGTCACAGCCTCAGGCGCGCCGGGAACGAGCTCGTCACCAACGTATAGCGTACCGTCCAGGTCGCTGAATACTACAGGCGTTGGCATCATCGATACTCCGCGAAATGACTGACCTGCCGCATGTGCCGGATGTATCGAGAACGTTCGGGAAGAGCGATTGGGGCGGCGCCGATCTGTTTGTCAGAACTTGGTGACATAGTGGAGTTGCCTCTGTAACGGTATGGCGTTGACGTGGATGCCGGGCTGGGCTGCGCGAAGCAATATCAAGCCGTCTCAGTTAATGATGGTAGCCCCGCGTCCTCGCGTGTTCAGTTAAAAGTGAAATGACGGCTGTCGATTTTACCGCAGGCTATTACCTGGCTGGCTCGTGCTCAGTTGGTCAGCGAAGGAGAGCGCGCAGCGGTTAAATCAGCGCATTCAAGGCTTCCAGCAGCGACTCAATATTCTTTTCGTGCCTTTTGTAGTATGTCCAGGGCCCGATCCGTCGGGAGGTTACCAATTGCGCGCGTTGCAGAACTGCCATATATGACGACACTGTCGACTGTGATAAGCCGACATGTTTTTGAATGATACTCACGCACACGCCGACTTCTTGTGGATCGATATCCTGTTCGGGAAAATTTTTTCGCGGATCCTTGAGCCAACTGAGTATCGTTAATCGGGTAGGGTTATCGAGGGCTTTCAATGCCTCGTTGACATCAATACTTATTGAATTCTGGGAATTAGTACGTTCAGGTGAAGTGCTCAGCATTTTATGATCCCTTTCGTGGTCATGCTACGCGGGTGGGCCGCCGATCTGAAGGATGTTGCACAGTAGTTAGTAAACGTGGGCCTACATCCAGTGGCGGCGTTGCTAGTTCGACACACCGGGAGCTGGAGAACAGACATGTTGCGGATCCTGTCGTGTATAGGGACTAGCGTACCTGCGAGTTTGTGCCGATGCGCTGGGTAGTTGGCCAGAACGCTGCGCGGCCCATCGGTGATCGTCGTCGGCGCATGTCGTACCTCGTTGGCGGCTTCGCGGTTGGGTCCGCATGAAACGTTTCTCGTAGGCGGTTCGGCTGGGCCGCGGAGCATCCGAGGTGCGACTCGTCTTGCCGTGCAGCCTGATCGACTGCACGGCAAGACGTGGTTCGGTTACTAGCTACGGTAGGTGGGGTAATCGGTGTAGCCTTTCTCGGTGCCGCCGTACATGGTGCTCGGGTCGGGGGTGTTGAGCGGCCAGTCGTTGGCGATCCGTTCGGGCAGGTCTGGGTTGGCGATGAACGGTCGGCCGAAGGCGATCAAGTCGGCCCAGCCAGCCTCAATGGCACGGACTGCGCGTTCGGCGGTGTACTTGCCCGCCAGTAGGATGGTTCCGCTGAAGTTTTCGCGCACTGCGACACGGAAGCTTTCCGGCATTTCGGGAGCGTTGTCCCAGTCGGCCTCGGCCAACGACACGTATGCGATGCCAACCTCTTCGAGGATCTTTACCGCCTCGATGTAGGTCTCATGGGGGTCATCTTCGACAAGGCCAAGGTAGACACGGTCTTCGCCAGTGGTGGTGAACAATGGCGAAAACCGCACACCCAGACGGTCTTTACCGACGACGCCGGCAACTGCCTCGACCACCTCGCGCAGGAACCGGAGGCGATTCTGCAGGGAACCGCCGTATTCGTCGTTGCGGTGGTTGGTATGGGTGGACATGAACTGGTTGACCAAGTACCCGTTGGCTGAGTGGATTTCCACCCCGTCGAATCCGGCGTCGAGAGCATTGCGCGCGGCGTCGGCGTAGAGCTGCACGACGTCTTTGACCTCGCCGGTCGTCAGAGCCCGCGGCGGCGACGGCGGCGCCAGCGCTCCGGCTCCCGGGCCCGTTTCGACGAAAACCTTCACGGCGTCCGCGGTGATGGCCGACGGGGCGACCGGTGCGCCGGCGTCGGGCTGCAACGAGGTGTGCGACACCCGTCCCACATGCCAGAGCTGGTTGAAGATCACCCCACCGGCGGTGTGAACCGCATCGGTGACTTTGCGCCAACCCGCAACCTGTTCAAGGTTGTGGATCCCGGGTGTCCAGGCGTAGCCCTGCCCGCGCGGTTCGATCTGCGTACCTTCGGTCACCATGAACCCGGCACCACTGCGCTGCGTGTAGTAATCCGCCATGAGTTCGTTGGGTACGTTGCCGGGCTGCGAACTGCGCGAACGGGTCAACGGGGGAAGAACGATGCGATTCTTGACCTCATAGGGGCCGAGCTTGGTAGCGGTGAACAGCACTGAGTCTTTCATTTCTTTTCTTTCCGGTGTTGGTGTGATGGTTTCAATCTTGTGCAGCGATGGGATACGCGATTTAGAACAGTCCGCGCGGAGCTTCGTTCATGCTCACGTAGATGTTCTTCTTGTGGGTGTACGCGTCAAGCATGGATTTGTAGGCTTCGCGGCCCAGACCGGATTTCTTGTAGCCCCCGAAGGGTGCATGCGCAGGGATCTCATGGGCCGTGTTCACCCACATCCGACCGGTCTCCACCGCGCGTGCCACGCGAAGTGCACGGTTGATGTCTTGGGTCCACACTGTGCCGGCGAGTCCGTATTCTGAGTCGTTGGCCAAGGCGATAACTTCATCCTCGTCCTTGAATGGGATAACAACGAGAACGGGGCCGAAGATCTCTTCCGATGCAACGCGCATATCGTTGCGCACATCGACCAATATTGTCGGCTCGACAAAGAATCCGGAATCGTAGTCCCCGCCAGTGAGCCGGCGACCACCCGTCAAAACCGTGGCACCTTCAGCACGACCGGTTTCTACATAGCCCAACACGCGCTCCAGCTGGGCTTTGCTGATCAACGAGCCCACCTGGGTGTCTGGTGAGAGGGGATCCCCCACGCGGGCCGTGGTGAACTTGGCTTTTAGTTCGTCGATAAAACGGTCGTAGATCGACTCGTGAATGAAGAGGCGAGCTCCGGATTCGCAGGCTTGGCCTTGATTCCATAGAATCGCCAGGGCTGCCCCCTCGACGGCCTTGTCCCAATTCGCGTCGGGGAAAACGATATTCGCCGATTTGCCGCCCAGCTCCAGCGTTGCTGGTACCAGTCTTTTGGCTGCGGCTTCGGCGACGGTGTAGCCGACTCGGGTGGAACCGGTGAATGCCAGCTTCTGTACCGTCGGGTGATCCAGCACGGCCTGGCCGGCAACCGGCCCTGTGCCGGTGACGATGTTGACGACACCGGGGGGAAGAACTTGCGCGAAAATCTTTGCCAGTTCGGAAATGCTGACCGGCGTCATCTCCGATGGCTTGATCACCACGGTGTTCCCTGTGGCGATTGCCGGGGCAATCTTCCAGGCTGCCATCAACAACGGAAAGTTCCAGGGGATCACCTGACCAACCACACCAAGCGGTTCGCTCAGCACGAGGCTGAGGGTCTGTTCATCAAGCACGGCCGCCTCGTCTGAGTGACTGCGAATCACTCCGGCGAAGTACCTGAAGTGATCAATGGCGATGGGCACGTCGAGAACGCGCGACTCGCGAATCGGCTTGCCCACATCCAGCGACTCCAGGACCGCGAAACGCTCGGCGTCAGCCTCCAGCAGGTCGGCGATCCTGTTCAACGCGTTCGCCCGTTCCGTCACCGTGGTCGCCCTCCAGCCCGCAAACGCACGCTGCGCCGCCTGGACCGCGCGATCGACATCAGCGGCTGTTCCACTAGGAATACGAGTCAGCACCTCACCCGTCGCGGGATTGATACTCTCGATCGTCTCCCCGGACTCCGCGTCCACCCATTGGTTGTCGATGAACATTCCGTAGCTGCGGTCCGGAGCATACTGGGACGTGGACATGGCGCGCTTCTCCTTCTGATTGGCGGGCGGGCCGGAAGTACAACCGGCTCAACCTCTTCCGTGATTTCGTTGTTCACCACCCCTGACGACGTGGTGCCACCAACCCTAACCTAGATATCGAGATACGTCAATATCCCAATAGCGCGATATTCAGATGGGCGTAAAGGGGGTGTCTTCCTGCGCTAACACCGCCGGGTCGGCTGGTTGGTGGCCGTCGGTGCGTGACCGTGCTTGAGGTGCGCTCTGCTGCGCGGCTTAACTCGGACGATCCCCACTCAATAGGGACTCGCCGAACTGCGCAGGTTCGACCGTGCCATCCGGCCAGGAACCCGCAGTCGAATGAAATCGGCAACGATACGAAAACCCGTGAACCACCCCAGGTTTGACGCGCATCAAACCCGGGGTGGTTCAAAGTGCTTGGGAGGCGGTGCCAAGCCGGCGGTGCGGTGGCCACTTGATCGATTCTCGCGCAGCGTCTACTTCCTGGGCCGAGGTCTGCTGCAACGCCGCAAGCTTGCCGAGCATCGTCGACCTCGTCATGTGTACCATGCCTAAGCCAAGGCAAGAATCATTGTAACCCGGTCAGCATCGGCGGTTTGGCCTGCAGGTCACCCGGCAAGTAGTCCGATGGGGCGCAGAACCCGATGAACCTGCAGTGCGAACACTCGCGGTCGTTCTCGCCAGGGTGTGCACCGTGTTGCATTCGGTGTTCTACCGCCTGAAACGGTTGCTGCGCAACATGGTCGGACCATCGCTCCTAGCCGTCGATAGCCTCTCAAGGTCGCCCAAAACTGGAGAGACCCAGCACTGTCTGGTGGCGGTCAGTGCGTTTAGGGTTGCGTTCATCGCCTTGCTCAAAGCAGATTGGTCGCCAAATCTGTTCGGCCGTTAGTCGCGACACAGCAAATCGGCACTACGAGGGCCGACAGACCACGCCGGCGTTTTCCCTGACCGCGCTGCGCTGCTAAATGGTCCGTGCTGTGCTGGTCGATTGCGCCGACACGGGGCGGATAAGCCGACTTCTGGGGTTACCGCGACTAAAGGAACTTGGCGTCGACGACCGCAGCGCCGCGCGGAAGGGCGTGGGCACCCAAATGGTCGAGGGCGAGACCTCGCAATCCGCGTCGTCGGTCTCGACCCACAAGATCCCCGCAGGAACTATGACGTACGGCACACCCACCTAAACGGAAGCGCTGTAACGCTTTCCGAAGTGCATAGCACTCAGTGGTGTAGTCAACCCAACTAGCAAGGGAGTCATCATGATCGCTACCATCCGCGAGCAGATTCAAGCCGGCGTGCGCCCAGAGTCGCCAGTAGCACGTGGCGGCGCGGGCCTGGCACGGTACGGGCTGGTCGTCGTCATCGCCTGGATCGGCATGCTGAAGTTCACAGAGTACGAAGCCAACGGCATCGCGCCATTCGTGTCGAACAGCCCTTTCATGTCTTGGCTGTACGACATTTTCTCGATCACCACCTTTTCGTCGCTACTCGGTGTAGTCGAGATCGCAATCGCGGTCTTGCTCGCCGTCAAACCGTGGTTCCCTCGACTCTCAGCGATCGGTAGCCTCATGGCCATCGGCATGTTCGCCACAACACTGACATTCGTGCTCAGTACGCCTGGTGCATTCGAAGCATCAGCAGGAGGTTTCCCGGTGTTGTCGTCGACTGGTCAGTTCCTGATCAAGGACGTCGCACTGCTCGGAATCTCTGCCTGGACGCTGGTCGATGCACTCACACGCCGCTGAGGCCGAAGCCGCCCTCGTCACCTCGCTT
>NZ_MWQA01000001.1:5754114-6056743 GCF_002086915.1 Mycobacterium persicum
CACCTCGCTTCGTGCGGGTGACGAGGGCGGCTTCGTGCAAGTTGTCGACTTGCAAGCCCCACGACGCCACGCCTCGCACGCGACTACGTCAGGACACCGATCGCCGAAGGCCCCCTACAGGAAGGCCTCTTACACAAAGGAATCGGCTCTTCCCAGGATCAGTCACCTAGGTTCACAGAGCTGTCTGCGAACTTTCATAGGAGGAAAGGTCGCAGTCCCTTGGCGACGAGAAACTGGACGAGGAGTCGGAGCAACGAAGCCATCCTCGGGAATTTTTCCTCAAGCACCGGGGAGCATGGTCGCCGGCGAGCCGGTCGCTCATGTACTACATGAAAGGATGCAGACAGATGAGATGCAACGAACTCGCCGAACTACTCACCGAATACCTGGACGACTCGCTCGGTTCGAGCGACCACGTGAGGCTCGAAACGCACCTGTCCGAGTGCGACGGATGCGCAAACTATCGCACTCAATACATATCGACGATCGCAATCTTGAATCAGATCCCCGTGGCCGGCTTCAAGCGCACGCTGCGCGATACGTTATCGGCGCACTTTCACCAACGGCGCCGCTGAGCTTCGCAGGGCAACCGAGTTCAGCTCAGCAACAATGGATACACCAACTTTGCTGCCGTCAGCGCCCATCGGTCTTTAGGTGGCTTGCGCCAACTCAGCCACCGCTTGATCGGTGGTCCAGATAGCTGAGGCGAGGAATCGGAAATTAATCAGGGCGGCCAAGTATCCGTCGCCTTCGGGCAACCGTGCACCCGCAGTCGCGTCACGGATGACGACAACCTCGAAACCCTGTTCGATCAGCTCACGCAAATGGCTTTCGGTGCACAGATTCGCGGCCATTCCAGCCAGAAGAACTTGGGTCACACCGCGTTTGCGAAGCTGAAGTACGAGATCGTTGGACTGCGGACCCACGATTTTATGGGGAGAAGCGACCACCGTCTTTCCGTCCAGGATGCGGTTCTTGTACCGCTCGAGATAGTCCGCGCCCGAACCGTCGAACCCTTCCAGCTGCAGCGGATGCGTCCGCGCGAACATACCGACACTGTGCATGAAGCGCTCAAGCGGTCCGCCGAATTGCCAGTCCTGATCGGATGGATAGTAATAGTGCGGAGAGATCGCAACCGTGATCCCCGCGCTCTTGGCAGCTGACAGTAGTTGGTCGATGTGCTCGACAGTGTCGTTGTCTTCGACGCTGGCGCCGAACACCGACCATGTTGCACCATCGGGGCTGAGAAAGTCGTTCTGCGGGTCAGTCACGACGAGCGCAGCGTGCGTCACGTCAAGCTGGAAGCCAGATGGCGGAAGTCCGGGCTCTGCGGGCTCGTCGTACACGGATGAAGTCGACATTGGATGGGAGTCCCTTTCCTATCGGGCGCTAGTGCGCGACACACGGCAGCGCCCGGAAAGTATAAATAGACGACCGGTCGGATATCAACAAGTCCGGCCTTTCGGACCTCGATGATGGAGGCGGGACTTCAGGACGTGCCGACCAAACCCACCAACTGCGGCAAGGTTATTCGTGAGAAACGGTCGTATGGAGCGCGGGTGCGATCGATCCTGGCGCGAAGCACTGCCCCTTCCCACGCTTCGATAATCAAACCTGCGACTTCGCGACGCCGTTGAGGCGTTCCCTCTGTGAAAACAGCGGCCAGTTCGTGCTCCCAAACACAAACAATGCCGCGTAGCTTTTCGTGGACCGACGCACTGGTGGCTGAGACTTCGAGCGCGAGATTGCCAATTAGGCAGCCGCGCATAAAGGTGTGGCGCTCGTGCTCGTCGGCAATCACCGCGAAGTAGCGTTGCAGGCGGCGAACCGGTGTCCCGCGACCTAGCAGCAAGGATCCCGACCGGTCCTGAAGTTCGAGCCAGTACTGGCCTAGCACTGCGACAACAAAGGCTTCTTTGCTCTCGTAGTACGTGTAGAATGCCGCCTTCGGTACGTCGGCACGATCGGCAATTTCCTTGACACCTGTCGCGTTGACGCCACGGGCATAGAAGAGCTCGAGTCCACTAGCGAGTAACCGTCTGCGGATATCCGGGTTCCCCGGGCGAGGCACAGGAGCAGAGTAACTGACCGAACAGGGACCTTGGCCGTGCACGGCACCAACTCGACCACGCGCGTCCAGACGCACATATCCGGTCAAGTGAGCATTTTTTGTGCGCCATTGCGCAGCACGAACTCACCGGGCGCTGAACGCCCCCGTGGACATTTAGAGACAATCGGTCTAATCTCATCACATGAGCGCTTCCATTGTCCGGCCTCGTCGTGGACGGCCGCCAAAAGTCAGCCGTGACCACGAAGACACGCGGGAAGCATTGCTTCGCTGCGGGATGGAAATCCTGACTGCTCAGGGCCTCACTGCGACAGGTATTGAATCGGTGCTCAAGCGCGTCGATGTACCGAAGGGCTCGTTTTATCACTACTTCGACAGCAAAGACGCATTCGGTCTGGAGGTGCTGCAGAGCTACGCGGAGTATTTCGCGCGCAAACTTGATCGCTGGCTGTTGGACGACAGTCTGCCACCACTGCAACGTCTGACCCTTTTCGTCGAGGACGCGAAAGCCGGAATGGCCAGACACAGGTTTGATCGTGGATGCCTTGTTGGCAATCTTGGGCAAGAAGTTCGGACACTTCCCGAGAGCTATCGCACGAAACTCGAAGAAACACTTGAGGACTGGGAGCAGCGCTTACAGGACTGCCTGCGACTGGCCGTTGACGTAGGAGATCTTCCGGCCGACACCGACTGCGCCGCGCTATCACGGTTCTTCTGGATCGGTTGGGAGGGAGCGGTATTGCGCACCAAACTCGCTCGGACAGTCGAACCGCTCGACGTGTTTTTCAGTGGATTCCTCGCATGTGCCCGCGCGTAGGAGAAGGGAATACGATGTTCAGCGCGATTGTGGTTGAGAAGACCAACACGGACTACCGTGCGGAAATGCGGCGGATCGGCAGCGACGACCTACCTGAGGGGCAAGTGACCGTCCGGGTCGCATACAGCAGCCTCAATTACAAAGACGCCCTGGCCATCACCGGTAGGGGCCCCGTCGTCCGTCGCTTCCCGATGGTCCCGGGAATCGACTTAGCCGGCGTCGTTGAGGCCAGCAATGACGCGCGCTACAAACCCGGTGATCACGTTCTGGTGAACGGTTGGGGACTGGGCGAGACCCACTGGGGAGGGCTTGCACAGATCGCTCGGCTCCAGGCGGACTGGCTAGTGCCACTCCCCCCCTCGTTCACCGAGGCGCAGGCCACTGCCATCGGCACTGCGGGCTATACAGCGATGCTTTGCCTGATGGCACTCGAACAACACGGGGTCACCCCTAGTGACGGTGAAGTACTCGTCACCGGTGCCAGTGGCGGCGTCGGAAGCATCGCGGTCACGCTGCTCGCGAGCAACGGCTACACGGTCGTCGCGGCAACCGGCCGCCTCGCTGAGGCAGACTATCTGCGGAGGTTGGGTGCGGCTACGGTGATCGACCGAGCCGAACTCGCCGAACCGGGCCGCCCCTTGGGCAGCGAGCGCTGGGCCGGCGCTATCGACTCCGTGGGCAGCCACACACTGGCTAATGTGTGTGCCACCACCAGTGCCGAGGGAGCCGTCGCCGCGTGTGGCATGGCTCAAGGCATGGAATTCCCAAGCACTGTTGCGCCATTCATCCTGCGCGGAGTGAGCCTGTTGGGTATCAACAGTGTCACGCAGCCCCACGCCAAACGCGTCACAGCGTGGGGCCGGCTGAGCAGGGACCTCGACACCGGACACCTAGGAGAGATCAGCCACGAGATCGGCCTCACTGACGCTATCTCCACTTCAACAGATCTTCTTGAGGGCCGAGTGAGGGGCCGCATCATCGTTGACGTGAATCGCTAACTCCCCTTTGCTGGAGCAGTGCGGGATAGTCGCTAGAGCTGACGGGTTACCTGCACGATAGGCACGTGCTCTCCCGCAGCATGCGATCAGCACAACCGAGGGGCCGCCAGCTCGCCAGTATCTGTCGTGCCGGACTTGGCCGAGTAGGAAATACCTTGATGGCCGCTTATAACGCCCACCAGACACGACGACGGAAGGAGCAGCATTCATGACACGAGTTCTTGTACTTGGTGCCGGAGGCAGAATCGCGCAAATCGTAGTACGCGAACTGCTCCACGACGAGAGCGTGAATCTCACCCTCTACCTACGGAACGACCAACGCTTGCACGACTTGCCCGACCTCCGCGCAACGGCAGTAGAAGGTGATGTCCTTAACGGAAGTCTCCTGAAACAAGCGGTCGAGGGACAGGACATCGTCTATGCCAACCTTGGCGGTAAAGATATCGTGGACCAAGCGCGTGGGGTCGTCACTGCGCTTGAGGGCGCTCGCGTGCGAAGGCTCATTTGGATCTCGACGCTAGGGATCTACGACGAAGTCCCCGGCGAGTTTGGCCGTTGGAACCACCGGATGCTCGACGGCGGCTATCTCGAAACCTACGCCGCAGCGGCGAAAGTGATCGAGTCTTCGCGCCTTGACTACACAATCATCAGACCCGCATGGCTTACAGACAAAGACGAAGTGGACTACGAGATCACCCAGAAAGGAGAACCTTTCAAAGGCACCGAGGTATCCCGAAAAAGCATCGCGGCACTCGTCGTACGATTGATTACCGATCCCTCACAAGAACTCCACGGCTCACTGGGAGTAAACAAGCCAGGCACCGACGCCGACAAGCCTGCATGGCAGTAATTCCGGACGCGATCGGGAAGAGCCGTTGGATAGTTGGATAGTCCAGGCGCAATGCGAACTCTGGGCCTGTGGTCGCTGCCTGCGTCGGGCGGCGCAAGTTCACCCTCGCGGGAGCACTAGACCGCCTAGGTCGTGTACGAGCAGGCCAAGCGGATCGTCATTGGCTGCATGCTCCACAGGCGATGACAACATCTGAAGAGACTTCACTCAGAGGAGGCGGCACAACCCCATAGATCGTGTACGGGCTTCAGTACGTACGTTGACGCTCACCCAGCTTTGCTCACGCTCACCAGCGCCATACTGGGAGAATGCAGGCAAGAAGCAGGTAGATCAACGACTTGTAACCAACCTGAAATGCCTTTGTAGAAAACATCATTTGCTGAAAACGTTCTGGGGCTGGCGCGACATGCAGCTGCCCGACGGGACAGTGATCTGGCTTCTTCCCGACGGACATACCTACGTGACCACTCCGGGCAGTGCACTGCTCTTTCCGAACCTGTGCGCGCCAACCGGCGACGCGCCGGCCGCCTCGCCTGGTCCCCACCGGCGCAGCGAAGACCGCGAAGTCATGATGCCCCGCCGCAGCAGCACCCGAGCTCAAAACCGCGCGAAACGCATCATCGCCGAACGCCGACACAACCGCCTGGCCACCCAGGCCGCCGAGGCTCAAGCCGAGTACGTCGGTGCGCACGACACCCCGGAACTGCCACCTGATCCCGACGAGCCCCCGCCTTTCTAGACGCGCTTCTCACGACTACTAGCCTGGGTACGTGCCAGATCCCGCAACGTACCGCCCCGCGCCCGGGTTCATCCCGGTCGAGCCCGGCGTCTACCGGTTCCGGGACCCGCACGGGCGGGTGATCTACGTCGGCAAGGCAAAAAGTCTGCGCAGCCGGCTGACGTCATACTTCGCCGATGTCGCGCATCTGCATCCGAGGACCCGGCAGATGGTGACCACCGCGGCCAAGGTCGAGTGGACGGTGGTCAACACCGAGGTCGAGGCGCTGCAGCTGGAGTACAACTGGATCAAGGAATTTGACCCCCGCTTCAACGTTCGCTACCGCGACGACAAGTCGTATCCGACGCTGGCCGTCACGCTCAACGAGGAATTTCCGCGGTTGATGGTCTATCGCGGTCCACGGCGCAAAGGTGTCCGCTATTTCGGGCCGTACTCGCACGCGTGGGCCATCCGGGAAACGCTGGATCTGCTCACCCGGGTGTTTCCCGCGCGAACCTGCTCGGCCGGAGTGTTCAAGCGCCACAAGCAAATCGAGCGCCCATGCCTGCTCGGCTACATCGACAAATGTACGGCTCCGTGCGTGGGAAGGGTCAGCGCTGAGCAGCATCGCCAGATTGTGGAGGACTTCTGCGACTTCCTGTCGGGTAAGACCGATCGCTATGCCCGCGAGTTGGAACGTCAGATGAACGCCGCGGCCGAGCAGCTGGATTTCGAGCGAGCCGCCCGGCTTCGCGACGACCTGTCGGCGCTCAAGCGGGCCATGGAGAAGCAGGCCGTGGTGCTCGGCGACGGCATTGACGCCGACGTGATGGCCTTCGCCGACGACGACCTCGAAGCCGCGGTGCAGGTGTTCCACGTCCGTGGCGGCCGGGTCCGTGGTCAGCGCGGCTGGATCGTCGAAAAGTCAGGAGACCCTGGGGATTCCGGTGAGGAGCAGTTGGTCGAACAGTTCCTCACTCAGTTCTATGGCGAGCAGGCCGAGTTGGGTAGCGCCGTAGACGAATCAGTCAACCCGGTTCCGCGTGAGGTGCTGGTGCCCTGTCTGCCGTCCAACTCCGAGGAGTTGTCCAGCTGGCTGTCGGGTCTGCGTGGCTCTCGGGTCACGCTGCGGGTGCCGCGCCGCGGCGACAAGCGGGCGTTGGCCGAGACCGTGCAGCGCAATGCGAAAGAGGCGTTGCAGCAACACAAGTTGAAGCGAGCCGGTGACTTCAACGCCAGATCGGCTGCACTGCAGAATATTCAGGAAGCTCTCGGGTTGGCCGACGCGCCGCTGCGCATCGAGTGTGTCGACATCAGCCATGTGCAGGGCACCGACGTGGTGGGCTCGCTGGTGGTCTTCGAGGACGGTTTGCCGCGCAAGTCGGATTACCGCCACTTCGGGATCCGGGAGGCCGCCGGCCAGGGACGCTCCGACGACGTCGCCTCCATCGCGGAAGTGACCCGACGACGCTTCCTGCGCCACCTCAGTGATCAAATCGATCCGAATCTGCTTAGCCCGGAAGGGAAGTCACGGCGGTTCGCTTACCCGCCCAACCTTTACGTCGTCGACGGGGGCGCACCGCAGGTCAATGCCGCCCAAGCCGTCCTCGATGAACTGGGTGTCGGCGACGTCGCGGTGATCGGCCTGGCCAAGCGGCTGGAAGAGGTGTGGGTGCCGTCCGAGCCGGACCCCGTCATCATGCCGCGCAACAGCGAGGGTCTGTATCTGCTGCAGCGGGTGCGCGACGAGGCGCACCGATTCGCCATCACTTACCATCGGAGCAAACGATCCAAGCGAATGACGGCGTCGGCGCTCGATGGGGTGCCCGGATTGGGAGAACACCGTCGCAAGGCGCTGGTCACCCATTTCGGGTCGATCGCGCGCCTCAAGGAGGCCACCGTAGACCAGATCACCGCCGTTCCGGGTATCGGCGTAGCCACGGCTACGGCTGTCCTCGAGGCGCTGCGCCCTGACCGATCGGAAGCTTCGGAATGACCGGGGACAGCTCAGCGGGCCCGGAAAATCATGCATCGCCCGATATCGACGTGGTTCTGGTGACCGGGTTGTCCGGAGCCGGACGCGGCACGGCGGCCAAGGTGCTGGAGGACCTGGGCTGGTATGTCGCAGACAACCTGCCGCCCCAGCTGATCACCCGCATGGTTGACTTCGGGCTGGCAGCGGGATCGCGGATCACCCAACTGGCCGTGGTGATGGACGTGCGGTCCCGCGGATTCACCGGCGACCTGGACGAGGTGCGCAACGAACTGGCTACCCGCAACATCACCCCCCGGGTGGTGTTCATGGAGGCTTCGGACGACATGTTGGTGCGCCGCTACGAAAATAACCGCCGCAGCCACCCGCTGCAGGGCCAGCAGACGCTGGCCGAGGGCATCGCCGCCGAACGCAAAATGCTGGCGCCGGTGCGCGCCAACGCGGACCTGATCATCGACACCTCGACGCTGTCGGTACGAGGCTTGCGGGAAAGCATCGAGCGCGCGTTCGGCAGCGACGGCGGCGCGACCACCAGCGTCACCGTCGAATCCTTCGGCTTCAAATACGGGCTGCCGATGGACGCCGACATGGTGATGGACGTGCGTTTTCTGCCCAACCCACACTGGGTGGACGAGCTGCGGCCACTCACCGGCCAACACCCCGCGGTGCGCGATTATGTGCTGGAGCAACCCGGCGCGGCCGAGTTCCTCGAGACTTACCATCGGCTGCTGTCGCTGGTCGTCGGGGGCTACCGCAGGGAGGGGAAGCGCTATATGACGGTTGCCGTCGGCTGCACCGGCGGCAAGCATCGCAGTGTGGCGATCGCCGAAGCGCTGATGCGGCTGCTCGGCTCCGATCCGCGGCTATCGGTACGGGTGCTGCACCGGGATCTGGGTCGCGAATGAACACGCCAACCGGCCCGCAGTCAAGCCATAACATCGTCGCTCTGGGCGGCGGACACGGGTTGTATGCGACGTTATCGGCGGCGCGCCGGCTGACTCCCTACGTCACCGCGATCGTGACCGTCGCCGACGACGGTGGTTCCTCGGGCCGGCTGCGCAGCGAACTCGGCGTGGTGCCGCCCGGAGACTTGCGAATGGCGTTGGCGGCCTTGGCATCTGACAGCCCCCACGGGCGCTTGTGGGCGACCATTCTGCAGCATCGATTCGGTGGTGATGGCGCCCTGGCCGGACATCCGATCGGCAATCTGATTCTTGCCGGCCTGTCGGAGGTCCTTGCCGATCCGGTTGCCGCGCTCGACGAACTCGGACGCATCCTGGGCGTCAAGGGCAGGGTGTTGCCGATGTGCCCGATCGCGCTGCAGATCGAGGCCGACGTGTCCGGCCTGGAGTCCGACCCGCGAATGTTCCGGCTGATCCGCGGGCAGGTGGCGATCGCCACCACACCGGGAAAGGTGCGGCGGGTGCGGTTGCTGCCCCCGGACCCGCCGGCGACCCGCCAGGCGGTCGACGCCATCATGGCTGCCGACCTGGTGGTCCTGGGACCCGGCTCGTGGTTCACCAGCGTGATCCCGCATGTGCTGGTGCCCGGACTGCTCACGGCGCTGCAGACCACCACCGCCCAGCGGGCGCTGGTGCTCAACCTGGTGGCCGAGCCGGGGGAGACGGCGGGCTTTTCGGTTGAGCGTCATCTGCACGTGCTGGCCCAGCATGCCCCGGGGTTCACCGTGCACGACATCATCATCGACGCCGAACGAGTGCCCAGCGAGCGGGAGCGCGAGCAACTGCGCCGGACCGCGACGCTGCTACAGGCCGAGGTGCACTTCGCCGACGTCGCCAGACCTGGTACACCTTTACATGACCCGGGCAAGCTGGCGGCCGTCCTCGACGCGGTGCGGGCGCGGGACAGAGGCCCGGCGGCGACTCCGGTGACGACACAGGAGATACCGATCGAGGGTGGACGTCAACAGACCGGCGTGCACGGCGCTGGGCGGCAACGGACCGAGGGGTGACGACGCGTGGCGATGACGACCGAAGTCAAGGACGAGTTGAGTCGTCTGGTGGTCAAATCGGTCAGTGCGCGGCGAGCTGAGGTCACCTCCCTGCTGCGGTTCGCCGGCGGCTTGCACATCGTGGGCGGCCGGGTGGTCGTCGAGGCCGAGGTGGATTTGGGCAGCATCGCCCGGCGGCTGCGCAAGGACATCTTCGAGCTGTATGGCTACAACGCGGTGGTGCACGTGTTGTCGGCCAGCGGCATTCGCAAGAACACCCGATACGTGCTGCGGGTCGCCAACGACGGTGAGGCGCTCGCTCGCCAGACCGGGTTGCTGGATGTGCGTGGGCGTCCGGTGCGCGGCCTGCCGGCGCAGGTAGTTGGGGGCAGTGTCGCGGACGCCGAAGCCGCTTGGCGCGGAGCCTTTTTGGCCCACGGATCGCTGACCGAGCCGGGACGTTCGTCGGCGCTGGAGGTGAGCTGTCCCGGCCCGGAGGCTGCGCTCGCGCTGGTTGGTGCGGCACGTCGGCTCGGGGTCAGCGCAAAGGCCCGCGAGGTGCGCGGCGCCGACCGGGTGGTGGTGCGCGACGGCGAGGCGATCGGTGCATTGCTGACCCGGATGGGAGCGCAGGACACCCGGCTGGTATGGGAGGAACGCCGGCTGCGTCGCGAAGTACGCGCGACGGCCAACCGGCTGGCCAACTTCGACGATGCCAACCTACGCCGTTCGGCCCGGGCGGCGGTCGCGGCGGCGGCTCGGGTGGAGCGTGCGCTGGAGATCCTCGGCGACACCGTGCCCGACCATCTGGCCGCGGCCGGCAAACTGCGGGTTGAGCACCGGCAGGCATCGCTGGAGGAGCTGGGCCGCCTCGCCGAACCACCGATGACCAAAGATGCTGTGGCAGGCCGGATCCGGCGATTGCTGTCGATGGCCGACCGCAAGGCTAAGGTCGACGGGATCCCCGATACCGAGTCGGCGGTGACGCCCGACTTGCTCGAGGACGCCTAACCGGCCGGTCGGCGCGATGTGAGATTCTCGGGATAGCTGGCCCCGGCCGGTAGGTGCGGGCTATGGTCTCGGAATGAAGCGGCTCTCGAGTGTCGATGCGGCGTTTTGGTCTGCGGAAACCGCAGGTTGGCATATGCATGTGGGTGCGCTGGCGATCTGCGATCCCACTGACGCGCCCGACTACAGCTTTCAGCGGCTCCGCGAACTGCTCGTCGAGCGATTGCCGGAGCTGCCGCAATTGCGGTGGAAGGTCACCGGCGCCCCGCTGGGCCTGGACCGGCCCTGGTTCGTCGAGGACGAGGACCTCGACATCGACTTCCACGTCCGTCGTATCGGCGTTCCGGGTCCGGGCGGACGACGCGAACTCGAGGAGCTAGTCGGCCGGCTGATGTCCTACAAGCTGGACCGCTCCCGGCCGCTGTGGGAGCTATGGGTCATCGAGGGTGTCGAGGGCGGCCGGATCGCCACGTTGACCAAGATGCACCACGCGATCGTTGACGGCGTCTCCGGTGCCGGTTTGGGTGAAATCCTGTTGGACGTCACGCCCGAACCGCGGGCACCGCAACAGGAAACGGTGGGGTTCGTGGGATTTCAGATTCCCGGCTTGGAGCGGCGTGCGGTCAGCGCACTCATCAACGTCGGCATCATGACACCGTTCCGCATCGCGCGGCTGGTGGAGCAGACCGTGCGACAACAGATCGCTGCTTTGGGTGTGCGCACCAAGCCGCCGCGCTACTTCGACGCCCCCAAGACCCGGTTCAACGCGTCGGTTTCGCCGCACCGGCGGATTACCGGTGCGCGGGTGGAGCTGGCCCGGGTCAAAGCCGTCAAGGACACCTTCGGGGTCAAGCTCAACGACGTCGTCCTCGCGCTGGTGGCGGGGGCGGCCCGGGAATACCTGCAAAAGCACGATGAACTGCCCACCAAGCCGCTGATCGCACAGATTCCCGTCTCTACCCGCACCGACGAGACGAAATCCGATGTGGGCAATCAGATCAGCTCGATGACGGCCTCACTGGCAACCCACATCGAGGACCCCGCCGAGCGGCTCAAGGCGATCCACGACAGCACCCGGAGCGCCAAGGAAATGGCCAAGGCGCTCTCGGCGCATCAGATCATGGGCCTGACCGAGACCACCCCGCCGGGTCTGCTGCAGCTGGCCGCCCGCGCGTATACGGCCACCGGCCTATCGCACAACTTGGCGCCGATCAACCTGGTCGTCTCCAACGTGCCCGGTCCGCAGTTCCCGCTGTACATGGCCGGCGCCAAACTGGATTCGCTGGTGCCGTTGGGGCCACCGGTGATGGATGTCGCCCTCAACGTCACCTGCTTCTCGTACATGGAGTACCTAGATTTCGGTTTCGTGACGACCCCGGAAGTGGCCAACGACATCGACCAGATGGCCGACGCCATCGAGCCGGCGCTGACCGAACTCGAGCACGCCGCCGGCCTGCGCTGACGCGGTTGTCGCCGCGTTAGCTGTCGGGCGACTGGTCTGGTCAGTGGACCGTGGCCGCGCTTTACCGGGCGACTGTGATGCCGTCGTATTTGAGTGTGCGGTGGCGGCTTTGAGTGTGCCAGGGCGGCGGCAACTTCGCGCTGGGACCGCCCTGGCGGCACACTCGACGCCATGAACGCACACTCGACGCCATGAACGCACACTCGACGCCATGAACGCACGCCTGGCGCCCCCGAACCCTGGCAGCGACGAAATTCGATGCCCGCGTTGCGTTGTCGGACCGCCGCAGCTACCGCGCGCCGGGCCCGTTCGTCACATAGACCCAGGACAGGAACCGGGCTACGGCTTCGGCGGCGTGATGTGCGCGTGGGGAACCGAAGATGTCGAAAGCATGTTGGGCATTGGGCAATTCAGCGTAGGCGACCGGGGACTTCGACACCGCGCGCAATTCGTCGACGAATTCCCGGGCTTCGACGACCGGGATGAGGGAGTCGTCGGCGCCGTGCAGCACGAAGAACGGCGGCGCGTCCGCCCGCACGTGATGGATCGGTGACGCATCGACGAAAATCTGCCGATGCTCACTGAATTTCCGCTTCACCACGAACCTTTCGAGCAGCCCGATGAATTCGGGTCGACCGTCGGCGTCGATGGAATACCAGTCGTAGCGCCCGTAGAAGGGGACCGCCGCCACCACCGACGTGTCGGCCCGTTCGAAACCGGGCTGGAACCTGGGCTCGTTGGGCGTCAGCGCCGCCAGGGCCGACAGGTGCCCGCCGGCCGACCCCCCGCTGATCGCAACGAAGTCGGGGCCCCCGCCGTAGGCTGCGATATTCTCCTTGACCCACGCCAGCGCACGTTTCACGTCGACGATGTGCGCGGGCCAGGTGTGCAGCGGAGAGACCCGATAGTTCAGCGACACGCAGACCCAGCCCCGCGAAACCAGGTGGCTCATCAAGGGATATGCCTGCGGGCGGCGCCAGCCCAGCACCCACGCACCGCCGGGCACCTGCACCAGCACCGGCGCCTTGCCGTCGCGGGGCAGGTCGCGGCGACGCCAGATGTCGGCAAGGTTGGCACGCCGGTGCGGGCCGTACGCTACGATGTTGGTCTTCTCGACATAGCGACGACGCGCCACGGTGGTACGCAGCGGCAGGTTACGCCGCCCCCGGCGCGTCGGCTCGGTCGGCAGCGCGGCCAGCTCGGTGGCGTAGTCGGGTCCGAGTCCTTCGGTCAGTCCCGTTTCCAGCACCGGGCCCGGAGTGGTGATGCCGCGGTAGCGGATCACCCCCAAGATCGTCCAGGCCGCAACGGTCAGCGCCAACGCCGCCTTTCCTTTAATTCCGGCGAAATCGCCGCGGCGGCCGCGCCGCACCGCGTCGAGCACCGAGGCGCTCAGATACAGCCCCGGCACCTCCGAGGCCGGCCAGCCGAACCAGAACACCAGGGCCGAGGCGTAGGGGTGCCGGGTAATCGGATGAAATCCGTTGGCGGCGTTGACGAGTTCGACGGCTCCGCGGGTCAGCGGCCGGGGACGGCGCGCCAGCCGCAGCAGTCGCTCGCCTCTCATGAGCCGCTGACCTTCGCCCGCAGATCGGCACGCAGGATCTTGCCGGTGCTGCCGCGCGGCAGCTCGTCGAGAACGGTGATTTCGCGGGGCACCTTGAAGTTGGCCAGGTTGTCGCGCACGTGCTGTTTGAGGGCCTCGGGCGCCGCGCCGCTATCGAGATGAGCGCCGGGCTCGAGCACCACGAACGCCGCGAGCCGTTGGCCGTACTGCTGGTCGTCCACACCGATCACCGCGGCTTCGGCCACGTCGGGATGTGCGGCCAGCGTCTTCTCCACCTCGATCGGGTAGACGTTCTCGCCGCCGGAGACGATCATCTCGTCGTCGCGGCCGACCACGAACAGCCGCCCGTTCTGGTCGAGGTACCCGATGTCGCCCGAGGCCATGAACCCGGCATGGAAGTCTTTCGTGGTCCCGGAGGTGTAACCGTCGAATTGACTGTCATTGCGGACATAGATGCTGCCGACTTCGCCGACCGGTACCTCGTTCAATTCCGGGTCCAGGATCCGGATTTCGGTGCCCTGCGCCGGCCTGCCCGCGGTGTCGGGCGCGGCGCGTAGGTCGGCCGGCGTCGCGGTGGCGATCATGCCCGCCTCGGTGGCGTTGTAGTTGTTGTAGATCACGTCGCCGAACTGGTTCATGAAGGCGATGACGACATCGGGTCGCATCCGGGAGCCGGATGCGGCGGCGAAGCGTAACGTCCTGCCGCTGTGGCGATTACGCACCTCGGCGGGCAACTCCATGATCCGGTCGAACATCACGGGCACCACCGCCAGACCCGTCGCCCGGTGGCGGTCGATGAGGTCCAGCGTGGCCTCCGGGTCGAACTTGCGTCGGGTGATGATCGTGCAGGCCAGCGACGCGGCCAGCACCAGCTGCGAGAACCCCCAGGCGTGGAACATCGGTGCCACGATCACGATGGGCTCCTCGGCGCGCCATGGGGTGCGATCCAGGACAGCTTTCAGCGTGCGAACTCCGCCACTTCCGCCGGAGTGCTTGGCGCCCTTGGGTGTCCCAGTGGTGCCAGACGTTAGCAGGATCAGCTTGCCTTTGGCGCCGGGCCGCCGGGGCCGCTTGCCGGAGTACGCGGCGACCAGCTTTTCGACGGTCAGCTCGTGCTGATTGTCGGCCCATGCCAGGATGCGAGTGGCTTCCGGTTTGGCCGCGAAGGCGCGATCCACCGTCGCGGTGAATTCTTCGTCGTAGATGACAGTGTCGACATTCTCCCGGCCCACCACGTCGGCCAGCGCGGGGGCGGCGAACGATGTGTTGAGCAACAAAATGTGGGCGCCGATCCGGTTGGCCGCGATGAGTGCCTCGACGAACCCGCGATGGTTGCGGCACATGATGCCCACGACCTTCGGGCGACCGGCAGGCAAAGCCTGCAGCGCGGCGGCCAAGGCGTCGCTGCGCTCATCGAGCTGTCGCCAGGTCAGCGTCCCCAGTTCGTCGACCAGCCCCGGCCGGTCCGGGCATCGCTGGGCCGCGCCGGCGAAACCCGCGGTGAATCCCAGACCTTCGCGACGCATCGCGGCGGCAATCTTCAGGTAACGGTCCGGCCGCATCGGTGCGATGATCCCGGCGCGCCGCATCGTCGCGATCAGTCCGAAAGCCTCGTTGACGCGAGATGCCATGGCTCAGCCCAGAATCGGGAAGCGACGCGTGGCCGCGAGGTTGTTGAGGGCTTCCTGCATCACCGCCCGCACATGCGCGTCGACCTCGTCGATGTCGGGGTTTTCGCCGAAGCGTGCGGTGATGTCGATCGGATCCAGCACCTCGGTGACGATTTTGGTCGGCAGCGGCAGGTTAGGCGGAATCGCGGCGCTGAACCCGAACGGAAAACCGAACGAGAGCGGCAGGATGTCGCTGCGCAGCAGCCGCTTTAGTCCGAGGTGCTCGGCCAGCCAGGTGCCTCGCGACAGGTAGAGCTGCGTCTCCTGACCACCGATGGACACGGCGGGCACGATGGGCACGCCGGCTTCGATCGCGGTGCTGACATATCCCTTGCGGCCGTTGAAGTCGATGACGTTCTCGGCGAACGTGGGCCGGTAGGCGTCGTAGTCACCGCCCGGAAACACGATCACCACGCCGCCGGAGCGCAGCGCCTTGGCTGCGTTGTCCCGGCTGGCCCGGATGTAGCCGGTGCGCCGGAACAGCGACCCGGTCAGCCCCATGAACAGAATGTCGTGGCTCAACGTGTAGACGGGCCGGTCGTAGCCGAACTTGTCGTAGAAATCGATGCTGAAGATGGGAACGTCCATCGGGAACATTCCGCCCGAGTGGTTGCCGACCACCAGCGCTCCGCCGGGCGGAAATGAATCCAGTCCATGCACTTCGCACCGGAAGTACGTCTTCAAGATCGGGCGCATGACACTCATCAACCGCTTGGTCAGGCCGGGATCCCACTTGTCGATCTCGGGACCTCCGATGTCGGGGCTGTCGGTGCTCACGTTCCTCCCTGGAGGCTGTCTCTGGGCTGCGTTGCCGTCGAGTCCCTCGATGGTAGCGACCGATGTCGGACCGACGCGCCGGCATGGGCGGCGAAACCGCTCCGTTGTGGCCTGTCGGCGGGCACAGTGGTCATTGATGCCCGCTTCCGGCCGGGCAACTGATCAACGGTGCTGATGAGAGCACAGCCCAGGAGGGACGCACAGGTGGTCCAGGTCGGTGGTGAGGTCGGGGGCAGCTCTATTGCGGTGATAGCCCGGCAGATGGACATGATTCGCGACCAGTTCATCGCGGAGGTGTTCGACACCATGAAAAACGAAATCCAGGGGCTCGACTACGACAGCCGGATGCTGGACATGTGGGAGGCCAGTATCACCGAGCTGGGTTTGGTGGGTGGCTCGTTGCTGGTGCCGACCGACGAACGGGAGGCGCGGCTGTGGTTTTCGGTCTGGGAGGACCGCGCCGGTGATCCGTCGCGGCTGCGCGCCGCGTTCGAGTCGGCGGGCATCCGGGCGCGGCTGGCCTGCGGTCAGACGGCAGACGGGCTGCGTGGTTTCCGCGCATCGTTGAAACAGGCCGAGTTGGTGAAAGCGGTGGTGCATGCCGGTGGAGCCCGTCGCGGCGCCCGTGTTGTCTGCTACGACGACGTGGCGCCGATAGCGTTGATCGCCGGCGACGTGGATGCGCTGCGACGCTACGTCGCAGAGGTGCTGGGTGAGCTCAGCGTCGACGAAGAGCGCAATGAGTGGCTACGCGAGACACTGCGCGAGTTCTTGGTGCGCAATCGCAGTTACGTCGCGACAGCCGAAGCGATGCTGTTGCACCGCAACACCATTCAGTACCGGGTGGCTCAGGCGATGGAGTTGTGCGGAGGCAGCTTCGACGATCCCGATGCCGCGTTCAGGGTGCAGGTCGCGTTGGAGATCTGCCGGTGGATGGCCCCGGCGGTGCTAGGAGCTCCGTAAGCAAGGATCGTTGTCGCGGGCTCGGGCCGCAACGCTCAGCCCCGGGTGGCCGCGCGAACCTCGATGCGCCCGTTGGTTTCCCGCACGTCCAACAGGGGCTGGCTGGCGGTGGCGGGGCCGCGCACCAGTGTTCCGTCGCGAACATCGAACTGTGACCCGTGGCATGGGCAGGTGATCACCGCGCCCTCCAGCTTGCCCTCGCTCAGCAGACAGCCGCGATGGCTACAGCGGTTGTCAATGGCATAGAGCCCGCCGTCGTGGCGCACCAGCAGTACCGGCGCGCCCTCGGCGTCCGTGCCGTGCAGCTGTCCGTCACCAAGCTCGGTGCTGTCAAGCACCGCCGTCCACTGCGGCGGACCAGGGTCGAACGCGGTTTGATTGACGCCGACCCCGCGCACATATGACATGTGGCCGCCCAAGTATCCGCTGAACCCCAGCGCGGTGGCCCCGGCGAGCGCGAGCAGCATGCCGGATAGCCTCCGATCGTGCCGACGGGCTCTCAATGAGGCGGTGTAGAGCAGCAGTGCGACGCTGTTCAGTTCGGCATGGACCAAACCGACGCGGCGTACCCGTTCGTCGGAAAGTTCGGTGTCGGCCCAGTCGCTGATGCCGGTGAGCGCGGTGGGTAAGGTCGCGGCAATGCCCACGCTGATCAGCCGCCGTGCCGCTGTCCCGCCGGAGCGGGGCGCGATCACATCCAGCAGCGAGGCCGACAGGAACGAGCCGATGACCACGTCGGTCAACGGCGGATGGACCGGATGACCGAGCCACGTTCCGCTGATGGCTTGTTTCAATGTCGGCTGGGCCAGTAGCTGGCGGACTCTCTTGGCAATTGCCTGCGCGGGGGTGTCCAGTACCCGGGCTCGTTCAAACGCATCGACCAACGGTCGGGGGAGTGTGTGGGCGGGCATCCTCTGGCAGTACCCCACCCGGGCAATTTGAATCCGCTGGTCCGAGGATTCAGTTCGGTCCCGCGGCCAGCGTGGCCGGGCCAAAGCGTGGGGCAGGACAGCTGATCCCCGATCGGCCCAGGCCCCGACCCCCGCGCGGGGGTTTCCCGGCGCGCTCGTTGACACATAGGCAACACGTGCGAAACAGCGTATGCCGCAGCATGTTTGAGGTAGAACGACGTGACCCGGCCGGGTAATGGGCCCGGCCGGGGGTGGCCACAACTGGCAGCCTTTCATGCTGCGCGCACCAAAGTGATCTTGAGCTTCAGTGCGGGCGCATATGGTGTCCATCCGCCTGGGGTCTTTAACGTATGCGCACATCAATTCGCACGACCAGTCTTGCAAGGGGTCTGCGATGAGTTGTCCGAGGCGGCAGCGGGTAACCGTCCGTGCGTGTTGAGGGGTCGCGCATGGCTGAGCCCGAGCCGGCCGAGGCAGCGCCGCCCGGCCGAGCGGTAGCCCGAAGGTACGGGGCCGGGTCCGCCAGAGGGGGGCGGACCCGGCGGGCGCACGCCGGGTTGGGCCGGTTTCGAGCCCAGTCGCGCGACTCGTTGGCTACCATCCAGCCACCGCGGGCGGCACCGACGCCGACCAGACCGGCACCGGAGGGTGGTAGTGGCGGGAAGGTCGTTTGTGGTGGCCGAGCCGGACATGATCGCGTCGGCGGCCTCGGATGTGGCCCGTATCGGTGCGGCGATCTTGAGCGGCCAGCCGCTTCCGACCTGATCCGCGACGCCGACGACTCCGAATATCGGGGTGTGAAGGCGACGATCACGCAGAGGCCGGCACGACGGTCTCGCCAGAAGCCCGGCGGTGGTGCGAACATCTATATCAGAGGCACCGAGGGGGCCAACGATGCGCAGGACCGACCACCGAGTTGATCGACGCCGATTCACCTTGCCCGTCAGTTGATTTCACACCGGACCAATCAGGAAGGCCGTCATGGGTTTCATGTCACCGGAGCTTCCGGACGTCGACCCCGCCACCTGGCAGACCCTGCCCCGGGCAACGAGGCTGCAAATCGTCACCCGGCATTGGGTCGAGCACGGCTTCGGAACCCCGTACGCCGCGTATCTGCTGTATCTGTTCAAGATCGGCGTTTACATCGCCGCGCCCGCGGCGATCATCTCGCTCACGCCCGGGCTGGGCGGACTTGGCCACATCGCCGACTGGTGGACCCAACCGATCGTGTACCAGAAGGTGATCATCTTTACGCTGCTGTTCGAGGTGATGGGCTTCGGCTGCGGGTCCGGTCCGCTGACCGGCCGCTTCCTGCCGCCGGTCGGCGGATTCCTATATTGGTTGCGGCCCAAGACCATTCGACTGCCAGCGTGGCCGGACAAAGTCCCGTTCACCCGTGGCGATAGCCGTACCGTCGGCGACGTCATCCTCTATGCCGTCGTGCTGGCAGGTGGGGTGTGGGCATTGTTGTCCCCGGGACACGGCGGACCGGTCGCCGGGGCCGGCGACGTCGGCTTGATCGACCCGGTGCTGGTCATCCCGACGATCGTGGCCCTGGCGCTGCTGGGTCTGCGCGACAAGACGATCTTCCTTGCGGCCCGCGGTGAACACTATTGGCTGAAGCTGTTCGTGTTCTTCTTCCCGTTCACCGATCAGATCGCGGCGTTCAAGCTCATCATGCTCGCGCTGTGGTGGGGCGCGGCGACGTCCAAGCTCAACCACCACTTCCCGTACGTGGTCTCGGTGATGACGAGCAACAACGCGCTCCTGCGCAGCAGGTTGTTCAACTGGCTCAAGCACCTGCTCTACCTCGATCCGGTTAATGACCTGCGCCCGTCCTGGCTGCCCAAGCTGATGGCCCATGTCGGGGGGACCACCGCGGAATTCCTGGTCCCCGGGGTGCTGGTGTTCGTCGCCGACGGTCATCCCTGGCGATGGTTCCTCATCGGGTTCATGGTGATCTTCCACCTCAACATCCTGTCCAACCTTCCGATGGGGGTGCCGTTGGAGTGGAACGTGTTCTTCATCTTTTCGCTGTTCTATCTGTTCGGCCACTACGGCGCGATCCAGGCAACCGACCTGCAGTCACCGCTGCTGCTGGCGATAGTGCTCGCCGCGGTGGCCGTGGCCGTTGCGGGAAACCTTTTCCCCGAAATGATTTCGTTCCTGCCGGGGATGCGTTACTACGCCGGCAACTGGGCCACCAGCGTGTGGTGCTTCCGTCCCGGGGTCGAGGACAAGCTCGAGGCCAATGTCGTCAAAAGCTCAGCGCTGGTGGTCAATCAGCTGACCAGGCTCTACGGCGCCGACAACGCGGAAATCATGATGGACAAGACGGCCGCGTTCCGGGCGATGCATACCCACGGCAGAGCGCTCAACGGCTTGGTTTCCCGCGCCGTGGGGGGCGACGTCGACGAAACCGACTACAGCGTGCGTGAGGGCGAACTGATTGCCGGGCCGCTGGTCGGCTGGAATTTCGGCGAGGGCCATCTGCACAACGAGCAACTGCTGGCCGCGGTGCAGCGGCGGTGCCATCTCGAGGAGGGTGACATCCGCGTCGTCATCCTGGAAGGGCAACCGATCCACGTCCAAAAGCAGTGGTACCGCATCGTCGACGCCAAAGCCGGGGTGCTCGAGGCCGGTTATGTCGAGGTCGAGGACATGCTGTCGCGTCAGCCGTGGCCGGAACCCGGCGACGAATTCCCGGTCCACGTCACGACTCAGCGCGCCGTGCCATAGCGGTTAGGCGGGGGCACTCGCCGGCGGCGCATCGCTTCCGAGGAGTGCGGTCACCGCCAGCGCCGCCTTGGCGGCGTCGTGTTGTTCGCCGGTGATGATGTCGGAGTAGAGGAAGGACTCGACGATCCGCACGATGAGGTACGCCAGGTCGTGTGGCGGCAACGGCGGGTGCAGCCGGGCGCGCGTAATCTCCTCGCGGAGCAGGGTTTCGACGGCCGCGACCAGCCGCGCCTGGACCGTACCGGCCTGTGTGGTCAGGATGCGCAGCGCCCGTTCCGGTTCTCGGCGCAGAAACTCGCGGAAGTACGCCGCGTCGTCCAGCAACGCCACGAAGCTGCCGATGATGGCCGAGATGCGCTCGCCGCCGGACCCGGGCGCGTCCTTGACGGCCAGTTCCAGCGTGCGTTCGGCCAGTGACCAGAGAATCTCGGCCAGCAGTTCCTCGCGGCTGCCGACCCAGCGAAACAAGGTGGCGCGGTTCACGCCGAGCTCGGCGGCCAGCTCCTGCATCTCGATCCGCCGACCGGCCATAAACCACCGGCGGGCGATGCGGAATGCCGTCAGGGCATCGGGGCGGCGGTCCGTCGCCGCCAGCAGCCGAGCCAGCTGTGTCTCGCCGATGTCGCACCTCCTGGCCGGTGAGAATAACCGTCAATCACCTAACGTCTCGCTTCTGCGACAGATTAGCATGTGTTGCATCGGTTCTATTCGTCGGGAAGCTATTAGATCCTGCTCAACAGCATATAATGCCTACGTAGACAGAAATTCAGTGAGATACGTCGCGTTTGGTTGCAAGCATGCAACATATCTAGATATGGTGCAGCCATGATGTTCCCCTCGCTTGGCGGAGCCCCGTGATGCGCATCCTCGACCGCTTCCGACTCGACGACCGGGTGGCGATCGTTACCGGCGCATCCAGCGGCCTCGGCGTCACGTTCGCCCGGGCACTGGCCGAGGCCGGTGCCGACGTGGTGTTGGGCGCACGGCGCGAAGACCGGCTGTCCGGCACCCGTGCGCTCGTCGAGGCGGCGGGGCGCAGCGCTGTCGCGGTGCGCACCGACGTCACCGATCCCGAGCAGTGCCGGGCACTGGTGAACGCCGCGGTCGACACGTTCGGTCGGGTCGACATCCTGGTCAACAACGCCGGCGTCGGGACCGCGGTGCCCGCCACCCGCGAGACTCCCGATCAGTTCCGTTCCGTGGTCGAGCTCAACCTCAACGGTTGCTACTGGATGGCGCAGGCCTGCGCGCAGGTCATGCGGCCCGGCAGCTCGATCGTCAACATCAGCAGCGTGCTCGGCCTGACAACCGCCGGTTTGCCGCAGGCCGCCTACGCATCGTCGAAGGCCGGGCTGATCGGTCTGACCCGCGATCTGGCCCAGCAGTGGACCGGGCGAAAGGGCATCCGGGTCAACGCGTTGGCGCCCGGTTTCTTCGAATCCGAGATGACCGACCAATTTCCCGCCGGTTACGTCGAGACCACGGTCATCCCGCGCACCCTGATGGGCCGTGTCGGACTGGCCGAAGAACTGGCCGCCGCAATGGTTTTCCTGGCCAGCGACGCCGCCAGCTACGTCACCGGTATCACGCTGCCCGTCGAGGGCGGCCTGCTCACCTCCTGACCGCACCGACTCTGAGAAAGGCAGTCGTGAACGTCGGATCGCATCTGCGCAAACGGGCCGAGTTGAATCCCGCCCTGGAGGCACTCGTCGATGAGACCGCCGGACGGCGGTTCACCTTTGCCGAACTCGACGAACGCGCCAACCGGGCCGCCCGGGTGCTCACCGGGCTGGGGCTGGGCAGGGGCGACCGGGTCGCCGTGCTGTTGCCCACCGCCCACCAGTTCGTCGAGGTGTTCTACGGGGCGGCGCGAGCCGGGCTGGTGGTCGTGCCGTTGAACTGGCGGCTGGTCGCCAACGAGCTGGCGTTCATGCTGCGCGACTCGGGCGCGACGGTGTTGGTGTTCGACGCCGAATACGACGCCGTCGTCGCCGAGCTGCATGAGCGTGACGGAAACGACCGCACACCGGTGGCCCACTGGCTGCGCGTCGGCGCCGACGGCCCGGCCTGGGCGACCGACTTCGACGCGCTGGTGGATCAGGCTGCGCCGCAACCGGTTTCGGTCGTCGGCGACGACGACGACCCGCTGTTCATCATGTACACCTCGGGCACCACCGGGCTGCCGAAGGGGGCGGTGCACACCCACGACAGCGTGCAGTGGTGCCTGCTGACGATGCTGGCCAGCGTCGACATGCGGTTCCGGGACCGCTACCTGATCTCGCTGCCGCTGTTCCACGTGGCCGCACTTGCCCCGCTGGTCGGTTGTGTCTACCGCGGTGCGACCATCGTCATGTTGCGCCAGTTCGACCCCAAGCGCATCTGGGAGGTGTTCCGCGACGAACAGATCACCACTACCCTGGCCGTACCGGCAATGCTGAACTTCATGCTGCCGACATATCAGCCCGAGCTGCGGGAGTCGCTGGCGCTGCGCTGGATCATGAGCGGGGCGTCACCGGTGCCGCCGTCGCTGATCAAGTCCTACGCCGACCTCGGCTTCGAGGTGCATCAGGTTTACGGGCTCACCGAATCGTGCGGTCCGGGCTGTGTGATCGGCCCCGACGACGCGATGTCGCACATCGGGTCGACCGGCAAGGCGTTCTTCCACACCGACATTCGCATCATCGACGAGCAGGGCGCCGAGGTGGGAGCCGGGGTGCCGGGCGAGATTTTGATACGCGGTCGCCACATCATGGCCGGCTACTGGAACCGTCCCGACGCAACCGCCGAGACGATCATCGACGGTTGGCTGCACACCGGCGACATCGCGGTCCGCGACGCCGACGGCTTCGTCTACATCCAGGACCGGATCAAGGACATGATCATCTCCGGCGGCGAGAACGTCTACCCGGCCGAGGTCGAAGACGCGCTGCTATCCCATCCCGGCATCGCCGACGTCGCCGTGGTCGGCATCCCGTCGGCCAAATGGGGCGAGTCGCCGCTGGCGGTGGTGGTGCGCGCTAACCCGGAACTCGACGAGGCGGCGGTGCTGGCGCACTGCGAGGGCAAACTAGCGCGCTACAAACTGCCCAAGCGGGCGGTCTTTGTCGATGCCATCCCGCGCACCCCCACTGGCAAGGCACTTAAACGCGTTCTGCGCGAACAGTTTTCAGTACCGGCGCCCGAGTCACCAAGGAACCATCCATGAAGCAGCTCTCCGGCCTGGACGCCGCGTTCCTCTACCTGGAGACGCCGACGACCTTCGGCCACGTCACCGGCCTGATGATCTTCGAACGTCCCAATCCTGACTACGACCCGTATGCGGCGGTGTACGCCAAGTTCGCCTCGCTGGTGGGCGAGCTCGAACCGTTGCGGCGGCGCCTGGTCGAAGTGCCGTTCGGGCTCGACCATCCGTACTGGGTGTTCGACCCGAACTTCGACCTCGACTACCATATCCGCGAATTGCATTTGGCCCGTCCAGGTCTCGTCGATCAACTGGCCGAGCAGGTGTGCCGGATCATCGCGCGGCCGATGGATCACACCCGGCCGCTGTGGGAGGTGTACGTCATCGACGGCCTGGCCGACGGTCGTTGGGCGCTGCTCACCAAATATCACCACGCCACCATCGACGGGGCTTCCGGGCAGCTGATGCTGCAGATCGTCACCGACACGCAGCCCGACGCGCCGCCGCCGGGAGAGGGCCCGTCGTGGGAACCCGAGGCATTGCCGTCCACCGCCGAGGTACTGCGCCGAACGGCGGGCCACCTGGCCCGCAACCCGTTCCGGGCGCTGCGGGTGCAGGCCCGCATTGTCGGTCGGCTCGCCGACGCCGCCGGAATCCATGGCGTGAGCAGTGCTGCGGGCCGGGCCGGCGACGCGGTCAAATGGGTCGCCCAACTGGGCCTCAGAAATAGAGGCAGCCGGCCGAACCTCTCGTTGCCCGCCGTCACGGCACCTCCGACGCCGTGGAACAAGACGATCACCAGCCACCGCCGCTTCGCCATGCGCACCACCTCGCTGGACAACGTCAAGCGGCTCAAAGACGCCACCGGCAGCACTGTCAACGACATCGTCATGGCGATCTGCGCCGGCGGGCTGCGGGAGTATCTGTTGGCCCATGACGCGCTGCCGGACCGCCCGCTGCGCGCAATGGTGCCGGTGTCGATCCGGACCGGAGACGAGGCGGACCCGTGGACCAACCGGGTGTCGGCGATCGTCGCCGAATTGCCCACCGACTGCGCTGATCCGGTGGAACGGGTCGCGCGCTGCCGCAAGGCCATGCAGGACGCCAAGCGCACCCACCAGCTGGTGCCGGCGGACGAACTGGTCGACCTCAGCCGCTACTCGCCGCCGGTGCTCTCCACGGCGGCGGTGCGGCTGGCGTCGCGGCTGCGGCTGGCCGACCGGGTCTCCCAGCCGTTCAACGTGGTGATCTCCAACGTGCCCGGGCCCCGCCAGCCGTTGTATTTCGCTGGCGCGAAGCTGTGTCACCAGTTCCCCGTCTCGATCGTCACTGATGGGCAGGGGCTGAACATCACCGTGGTGAGTTATCTGGACCGGCTCGACTTCGGCTTCATCGTCGACCGCGAGCTCGTTCCCGACGTCTGGGACCTGGCCGACATGCACGTGGCCGAGATCACCCGGCTGTTCGAGGCCACCGGCGCGCAGTGGGCTCAGCCGCCGCAGCCGCCCTCGCCGCGTCGCGGACCGACCCAGAAGCCGGTGAAGAAGCCGGTGAAGAAGTCGGCATCGACAGAGGGCCGCCGATAGCTGGCGTTGCGGGCCCGGTCTTGGCCGACCTTTAAGCTCGTCCAGGTGACGACTCAACGCCCGATGCGATGACCAACGCGATCGTCGTCGGTTCCGGACCCAATGGCCTGGCCGCAGCGATCCAACTCGCCCGCCACGGTATCGACGTGCAGGTGCTCGAGGCCGGCGACACCATCGGCGGCGGAGCGCGTTCGGGCGAGCTGACCGTTCCCGGGCTCATCCACGACCACTGCTCGGCGTTTCACCCGCTGGGCGTCGGTTCGCCGTTCTGGCAGGAGATCGACCTGCAGCGTTATGGACTCACCTGGAAGTGGCCGGAGATCGACTGCGCGCATCCGCTCGACGACGGTAGCGCCGCCGTGCTGTTCCAGTCGATCGAGACGACCGCCGCGCGGATGGGACCGGACGGCGGCCGCTGGCGACGCGCGGTAGGGGATCTGGCGGTCGGATTCGATGACCTGGCAAGCGATTTGCTCCGGCCGGTGATCAATGTGCCGCGGCACCCGCTTCGTCTTGCGGCCTTTGGTCCGCGTGCGGCGCTGCCGGCCACCGTGATGGCGCGCTGGTTTCGTACCGAGCAGGCACGCGCGCTGTTCGGCGGGGCCGCCGCACACGTCTATACGCGTCTGGACCGGCCGCTGACCGCGTCGCTCGGTCTGATGATCCTGGCCAGTGGCCACCGGTACGGCTGGCCCGTAGCCCAGGGCGGATCGGGGTCGATCACGCAGGCACTGGATGCGGCGCTGCGGGCGCACGGCGGCAACATCACCACCGGCGTGACCGTCACCAGCCGCCGCGACATCCCGGACGCAGACATCGTCATGCTCAATCTCAGCCCGGCGGGCGTCCTGGAACTCTACGGCGATGTGATGCCGGGCCGGATCAAGTCGTCCTATCGGCGTTACCGCGCCGGATCGTCGGCGTTCAAGGTCGACTTCGCCATCGAGGGCGACATTCCGTGGACAAATCCAGACTGTGGGCGCGCCGGGACCGTCCATCTGGGCGGCACCTTCGCCGAGATTGCGGACACGGAACGGCAACGCGCACAAGGCAAGATGGTGCAACGGCCGTTTGTTCTGGTGGGGCAGCAGTACCTGGCCGACCGGTGCCGCTCAGCGGGTGACGTCAATCCGGTCTGGGCCTACGCCCACGTGCCGTTCGGCTATACCGGTGACGCCACCGCGGCCGTCGTCGACCAGATCGAACGGTTCGCCCCCGGTTTCCGCGACCGCGTCATCACCAGCGTCAGCAAATCCGCCGCCGAATTGCAGGCCTACAACCGAAACTTCATCGGTGGTGACATCATCGGCGGTGCCAATGACCGGCTCCAGGTCATCTTCCGGCCACGGGTCGCCGTCGATCCCTATGTGATCGGGGTGCCTGGTGTCTACCTCTGCTCGCAATCCGCCCCGCCGGGTGCTGGCATCCATGGACTGTGTGGGTACTACGCCGCAGAATCAGCGTTGCGGTGGCTGCGTAGGCGACGCTGACGGCACCCGGCGCGATCACCGTCACGTGCGCTCGACCTGACAAGGCCCACGCAGCTGTGCAATTCGAGCCGACGGTTACCCACTGGCCGCGGGTCGATTCGCGCAGCGACAAACCGCATCTCGCGGTCACCTTTCGAGCTTGCCAGCTGGATCACCCCAACTATCACGGGTTCTCGACTGGGCCGCCGACCAAGGTGGGCTCCCAATTGGCCGGCAGCATCGGTACCCGTGCCCCGTCACCAAGCTCGCCGCCGCCGAGCGTCGTCAATCCTGCGGCCGGCATGGCCGTCGCACCGGGCGTGGTCCCGGCAAACCCCAGCACCCCGGCGCCGTGATCAGCAGCTATCACCGACGCCGGTACCGCCGGCGCCGCCGCCGCCGTGAATTGTGCTAGTGGCTGAACCGCAGATGCGCCAGCCAACGGCCCTAACGCGCCAACGGCGACATCGGCGACGGGCATGGCACTCATAGCGCCCAGGTTCGCGCCGGCGGAAGCAGCCGCCGCACCGGTGGCCGCCAACGCCACCGCGTCAGTCAACGGAGTCGCCATAGCCCCGACAGCGCCAAGACCCGCACCACCCCCAAGAATCCATTCGATCACCGCACCGACGACCAACAACGGATCGGCCACGAACCAGAACGCCGGCGCGACGACGAAGTGATACCAGAGAAAGCCGTAATACCACAGCATGAAAAAGCCGGCGGCAAAGTGCAGGGTCAAGAAGTCCAAAAGGGCCAATAACGGGATCCTCAGTCCCAGTGTAGGCAAGATGAGGATGCCGATAACTATTTCCAGCACATTGAGATACTCGGCTAAAACGAGGGTAAGTAACTCAATCAATAATTGTTCGATCGGCGTCTCGGTGACGGCCTGGGCGATGCCGGCCACGATGTTGGCGCCGGGTTTGATGATGAACGGCGCCGGGACGGTGTGTGGGGTGGCGGCCAGCGTGGTAGTAGCAACCGCGTCGTACACACTCATGGTGGTCGCGGCTTGGATCCACATCCGTGCGTAGTCGGCTTCGGTGAGTGCGATGGGGATGGTGTTGATACCGAAGAAGTTCGTGGCCACCAGCACCGCGTGGGTGGCATGGTTAACCGCCAACTCGCCCAACGTCGGCATCGCCGCTACCGCACCGACATAGGCCGTTGCCAAATTCTGGTGGGCTGCAGCGGTTTCCGCGCTGACGGCACTGGCGCCTGCCAACCACGCCAGATAGGGGACGTAGGCTGCCACGCAGAGCTCTGCGCTGGGACCGTCCCAGGTGCCGGCTTGGACCCCGGCAAGTATGGCGGTCAGTTCCTCGGCCACCGACGCGTACTCGGAGCTCAGTGATGTCCAGGCCTGCGCCCCGGCCAGCAACGAGTCCGGTCCTGGCCCCGCGTTGAGTAGCGCCGAATGCGCCTCCGGTGGCGCTGCCATCCATATCGGCGCCGTCATTGTGAGCTACCTGCGCGCGCATTTGGTATATCGCGGCAACCGGTGAATCTCACCGAGGCAACCGGCAATAATTGTTCGCCTGTTGCGGACGTCGCCGTGATATTCCTTGGTGTCGCGGCGACATGTGTGATACTCCGGCCAAGAGTGAACGTGTGCGCGGCCGTGCCATGGGTCATCAGCCCCGCAGGAAACATTCGTTGCGTCAACGCTAATCCTTCGGTTTACACCGCCGCGCCTCGCTGCCTTTGCGCGTTGCGTGCTTCGATTGAAACGAGATTCCATTAAAACCAATGCGGCGCTATGCCGACAACATCTCGGCAATTCATTTTCATGTTCGGTTCATTAACGCAAACTATGAACCGCAATTTCCTGGTTGCCGGAGATTCTGCGGTGATGCCGGGTTACAACGGGGTTGGCCGGATGGCGGGCAATCACGCCGCCGAGTCGGCTCGACGTGGCCAGAGGGCGCTGGGTCTAATCGAATTGCTCAGGGGCGCTTGAACTTCCATCCTTGACGGCGCACTTACCTGCACCGCGTCGGGCCCAGGTCAAGACCGCCGACGAGATACCGGCCAGCAGCGGCAGCTACCGCATTCGCTGCTGGTACCAAGTGGGTCAGCACAAACCCGAAGAGCTGACCGAAAGAGCCGAATCTCAGCCCGCGCCCGCACCGGAAGGACCCGGCGCAACGGGCTGACCGGGTACGGGCCCACCCGCGGGTGCGGGACCAGTCGGCGCACCCTTGCCGGTCCCAGACATGTCGATGATCGGAGCCCCAGCCAGCGCCGGCGCATCCAGCGGAGCACCAGCCGCGACCGGCCCGAGTGCGATCAACGGAACACCAGCTGGCATCGGCGCAACGACGGGGGCGCCGGCGGGCACCGGAACAGCGGCGGGCACCGGAACAGCGGCGGGCACCGGAACAGCGGCGGGCACCGGAACAGCGGCGGGCACCGGAACAGCGGCGGGCACTGGGGCGGCGGCGGGCACCGGAACAGCAGCGGGCACCGGAACAGCGGCCGGCACCGGAACAGCGGCGGGAACCGGGGCCACGGCGGGTACCGGAGCGGCCGCTGGCACCGGTACCGGGGCCGCGGCGGGGACCGGGGCAACGGCGGGCACCGGGGCAACGGCCGGCCCAAGGTCAATCAGCGGAGCACCAGCCGGCAGCACCGGAACCGGTCCGGGGACAACCATCGGAACACCAGACATGTCAGTGAGCGCAGCGCTAGCCGCGCATATCTCGGCACTGGAGGCTGGTCCGCCCCCAGCTGCCGGTGCGCCCCCGGCTGCCGGTGTGCCCCCGGTTGCTGCTCCGCCGGCGCCCGGTGCGCCTCCGGTTGCTGCTCCGCCGGCGGCCGGTCCTCCCGGCGCGCAGCACGCCCCGGATGCGGCCGCGGCCGCACCAGCGGCCGCCGGCGTCGCACCCTCGCCCGCCATCCCCTGCACGCAGCCGTAGCCGCCGGTCTTCAGCGGGGCGGCAGCTACATTCGGGCTCAACGCTATGGCGGCCCCGCACAAGCCAGCGCAGGCAACCACTTTCAAGTTGAACCGATCGAAGACCGTCATCACGCCGACTCCTCTTTATTGGCACCCAGCATTTCCGCAATCAAAACGTGCAGCAGCAGAGCTAGCCCTACTGCACTCGTGTCTAGCCGACCGGCACAATTTTCGGCAGCCGACGGGAAAGACGAGGCGCGCCGCACCGCGCCGTTTCCAAATGGTGACGTTCGCCATCACTTTTCCTTGCAAAGGAGGGCGGCGGGGGCCAGCCGTGCGCCGTCGAACAGGACCATCGGTGCTCTCACCCACCTCTGTCGCAACCCGCGCTCGACCCGCGCCGGCTTTTCGCGCCGCGGAGGTCCCGCACTCTTACTGGCGGGGCGTCGGGGCGCCCGTCACTGATCTAGGCTGGCGGCAAGGCGCTCGTAAGCGGACTCATGAGTGGACAGCGAAAGGCAGGGAGAGGCAAGTGACGGTCCGGGTAGGCATCAACGGCTTTGGTCGAATCGGCCGCAACTTTTACCGGGCCTTATTGGCTCAACAGGAGCAGGGCACCGCTGATATGGCGGTGGGGGGCGTCAACGACATCACCGACAACCATACACTGGCTCACCTGCTGAAATTCGACTCGATCCTGGGCCGGCTGCCCCAGGACGTCAGCCTCGAGGGCGAGGACACGATCGTGGTCGGCAGCACCAAGATCAAGGCGCTGGCCGTTCGCGAAGGGCCGGCCGCATTGCCGTGGGGCGACCTCGGCGTCGATGTGGTCGTCGAATCCACCGGCCTGTTCACCAACGCCGCCAAAGCCAAGGGTCATCTCGACGCCGGTGCCAAGAAGGTCGTCATCTCGGCGCCCGCGACTGACCCGGACCTGACCATCGTGTTGGGTGTCAACGACGACAAGTACGACGGCAGCCAGAACATCATCTCCAACGCCTCGTGCACGACGAACTGCCTCGCACCGCTGGCCAAAGTGCTGAACGACGAGTTCGGCATCGTCAGGGGCCTGATGACGACCATCCACGCCTACACCCAGGATCAGAACCTGCAGGACGGCCCGCACAAGGACCTGCGGCGCGCCCGCGCCGCCGCGCTCAATATCGTCCCCACCTCGACCGGAGCCGCCAAGGCCATCGGGTTGGTGATGCCCGAGCTCAAGGGCAAACTCGACGGCTACGCGCTGCGGGTGCCGATCCCCACCGGTTCGGTCACCGACCTGACCGCCGACCTGGCCAAGTCTGCCACTGCCGAAGAGATCAACGCCGCATACAAAGCGGCCGCCGAGGGCAGGCTCAAGGGAATTTTGAAGTATTACGACGCCCCGATCGTCTCGAGCGACATCGTCACCGACCCGCACAGCTCGATCTTCGACTCCGGGTTGACCAAGGTGATCGAAGGCCAGGCCAAGGTCGTGTCGTGGTACGACAACGAGTGGGGTTACTCCAACCGCCTCATCGACCTGGTCGCCCTGGTCGGCAAGTCCCTGTAAACTCAGGCAGCCGTGACTATCCATTCCCTCGAAGACCTTCTCGCCGAAGGCGTTTCGGGTCGCGGCGTATTGGTGCGCTCCGACCTGAACGTTCCGCTCGATGAGGACGGCGCCATCACCGACCCGGGCCGCATCACCGCGTCGGTACCGACATTGCAGGCACTGCTCGATGCCGGCGCCAAGGTGGTGGTCACCGCGCACCTGGGTCGCCCCAAGGCCGGCCCCGACCCGAAGCTGTCGCTGGCGCCGGTGGCCGCGGCGCTGGGTGAGCAGTTGGGTCGGCACGTTCAGCTGGCCGGGGATGTCGTCGGTGCTGACGCGCTAGCCCGCGCCGAAGGGCTGACGGCCGGCGACATCCTGCTGCTGGAGAACATCCGCTTCGACAAGCGCGAGACCGCCAAGGACGACGGTGAGCGCCTCGCCCTGGCTCGACAGCTTGCCGAATTGGTATCTCCGGGAGGTGCTTTCGTCTCCGACGGGTTCGGCGTGGTGCACCGCAAGCAGGCCTCGGTGTACGACGTGGCGACGTTGCTGCCGCACTATGCCGGCGAGTTGGTGGCCGAGGAGATCCGGGTACTCGAGCAGCTGACCGGCTCCTCCGAGCGGCCCTACGCGGTGGTGCTGGGCGGATCGAAGGTGTCGGACAAACTCGGTGTGATCGAGTCGCTGGCCACCAAGGCTGACAGCATCGTTATCGGCGGCGGAATGTGTTTTACTTTCCTTGCCGCGCAAGGCTATTCGGTTGGCACGTCGCTGCTGGAAGGCGAGATGATCGACACCTGCCGCAGGCTGCTCGACACCTACCACGACGTACTGCGGCTGCCCGTCGACATCGTGGTGACCGAGAAGTTCGCCGCCGATTCCCCGCCCCAAACCGTCGCCGCCGACGCTATCCCGCACGAGCTGATGGGCCTGGACATCGGCCCGGGATCGGTCAAACGTTTCGCCACGCTGTTGTCCAACGCCAAGACCATTTTCTGGAACGGGCCCATGGGCGTGTTCGAATTCCCCGGCTACGCGGCGGGCACCAGAGGCGTCGCCGAGGCGATCGCCGCCGCGACGGGTAGAGGAGCTTTCAGCGTGGTCGGCGGCGGCGACTCGGCGGCCGCGGTGCGCGCGCTCGGCATCGCCGAAAGCGACTTTTCGCACATTTCCACCGGCGGCGGCGCGTCGCTGGAATACCTTGAGGGCAAAGCACTTCCCGGTATCGAGGTCCTTGGTGAGGTCCAGCCCGGTCAAGACAAGAGAGGCGGACAGTCGTGAGCCGCAAGCCGTTGATCGCCGGCAACTGGAAGATGAACCTCAATCACTTCGAGGCGATCGCGCTGGTGCAGAAGGTCGCGTTCGCGTTGCCGGACAAGTATTACGACAAGGTGGACGTCACGGTGATCCCGCCGTTCACCGATCTGCGCAGCGTGCAGACGCTGGTCGACGGCGACAAGCTCCGGTTGACCTATGGTGCCCAGGACCTGTCACAACACGACTCCGGCGCCTACACCGGTGACATCAGCGGGGCGTTCCTGGCGAAATTGGGTTGCAGCTACGTCATCGTCGGACACTCCGAGCGGCGCACCTATCACAACGAGGATGATGCCCTGGTCGCCGCCAAGGCCGCCGCCGCGCTCAAGCACGAGCTCACGCCGATCGTCTGCATCGGCGAACACCTCGACGTGCGGGAAGCGGGAAACCACGTGCCATACAACGTCGAACAGCTACGTGGTTCGCTGGCCGGGCTGTCGGCTGAGCAGATCGGGTCCGTCGTCATCGCCTATGAGCCGGTCTGGGCGATCGGCACCGGGCGGGTGGCCAGCGCCGCCGACGCCCAGGAGGTCTGCGCGGCGATCCGAAAGGAATTGGCGTCGCTGGCATCAGCGAAGATCGCCGAGACGGTGCGGGTGCTCTACGGCGGCTCGATGAACGCGAAGAACGTCGCCGACCTGGTTGCCCAAGACGACATCGACGGCGGGCTGGTCGGTGGCGCGTCGCTGGACGGGGAGCAGTTCGCGACGCTGGCGGCCATCGCCGCCGGGGGACCGCTTCCGTAGCCACCGCACGGCAATCGACGCTCGCGCTACCCTCCGGAGAGGGGGCGTGTCATCACTCGAGGTGTCAAACCGTACCGGGGCACCACCCCGCCGCGCCGCGTCCCGGCAGACGCTATCCCTGGCATCCCCGGCATCCCGGCCCCTCCGTCGCCGGCTGGCAGCGTAGTCAGGGGCGTACCTTGGAACGTCTTCACCGTGGTGACTGCCGGTGCGGTCCAGGTAGGCGGCACCGACATTTGCCCGATCGAACCGGCGCCGCGGAAAGCTGCGGACACCTCGCCAATTCCTGGTCCGCCCTTCGCCACCGCGTCGGCTACGTTCTTGACCGAATTGACCAGCGGGGCAAGCTCACTGGGGACAACATCGGCTGCCGGTGCCGCGAGGTTGGGCAGGATGCCCAGATTCTTCTCGGCCCCGATGATACCGGTGCCCAGCGAGCTGATGTTGTTGATCGAGCTGACGGTTGCGTACCACGCCATCACGCCGTCGAGGAACGTGAAGTCGTCCGCGACGATGGACGGGAAAGGAATGGCGTTGATGAATTCACCCGCCTCCAGAAAGAACGGCGTCAGCTCGGGTGCGATCGGCAGCAGGGCGATCCCGATCTGTTCCAAGAGATTCCCCAGCCAGTTACCGCCGTCAGCGGCGGCTCCGGCCGTGGCTTGAGCCACCGCGGCGGTCTGCGCCGGTAGACCGGCGGGGTTGGTGGATTGCTGCGGGGAAGCAAATGGCGTCAGCGTCGTCGCGGCCGCCGAAGTGACGGCATAATCCTGCATCACGCTGCTATTGGTGACCCACATTTCGGCGTAGGCCAGCTCCAAGGCGGCGATCGCCGAAGTGTTCTGTCCGAAGAAATTCGTCGCTATCAGCAAGTGCAGCTGCTCGCGGTTGGCGATGACGATCGACGGGGGCACCGTCATGGCAAACGCCTCGTCGAATGCGCTCGCCGCGGCCGCGGCCTGCCGGCCGGTCTGCCATGTCTGGATGGCTGTTGCCTCCAGCCACTCCGCGTAAGAGGTGGCTGCTGCCGCCATCGCAGCGGACGAAGGGCCCACCCAATGCCAGGCGATGAGGTCCGAGACCACCGATCGGTACGTCTGGGCGCTGGTCTGCAATTCAGCAGACAACTGCTGCCAGCTCGCCGCCGCGGCTTGCAGCGAGCCTGATCCCGGACCGCTATACATCCTGGTCGAGATGACCTCTGGCGGTAGTAACGCAAAATTGGTGAACATGTGCTACCTCCTTGGCTGGTCGAGGCGACTAAGGCGACGCGGTTCGGTGCATGCGAACCGGGGCCCGGCCTGATGAAGCCCGGGCTACGGTGTCCGGTGCTGGCGGGTGATTTGTTCGAACTGCGGCGGCTAATGCATTCGGCGGCGGCTCTCGGCAAAACCGATCAGTATCGCGGTGCCGAAGCTGCGCGGGTAGGAAAGGTTCCTAGCTTTCGTGGACCATGAACGTCACGGTCAGCATTGAGGTCTTTCCTCGGGCCGGGCCGGCGAATATCGGATACAACGACCGCGCTGAAATATCGGGAGGCCGTTAGCCACTGTGGAACCTTTATCACTCAGCCCTAACGCCATTAGCCAACCTTTCTGGTGCAGCTCTTCACCGGCAGGCCCAGATCACATTCACGCCGACTCGGAGGCCGGCCGAATCTCCGGCGGAACCAATGAATCCCAGGGAATATAGCTATCGTCAACAATAACTATGTCGGTGATTTAAATTCGCCCGCGATTTCCCGTTGACGAGCGGTTTTGGTAATCACCTGCCCTGTCGAACCGGTGATTGGTTCCGGGTGCGCTGCACAAGTTTTCGACATCAGGGCGCGATGTGCGGAGTGACAACATGGATGTAGAGACTTTGTACACCAGACAAGGGATGGCAGGCCGGGTGCGGGAACTGCTATTGCGTTCGTTTTAATCGCACTTCGCGACGTCCGGCGCGGTATGCACCGGACATCATCGGGAGCAATTTATGCATCCGGCAGAATGCGGCGCCACACGATATACTCGAAGGCGCGTTATCGAAATTCTAAGCGGCCGATTCTCTAGCATGCTTTGCATTTCGATTGCGACGGTGCGTAGTAGCGGGCGGGGTAGCTCAGCTCGACGGTCGGCCGGCCCAAGCGCGCTGGGTGGTCGAGCCGGCGGCCTGGGCGATGGCCACCGCGGCGTTGAGCGGCGGTGTCGGAGTGCTCGTCGGAGATCCCCGAGTCGCGGTAGTGGCCTGCCTCGGTGCGGCATGCGCGGCCGCACTCGCTCTTCGATAGTCGATCGCGAGGTCATGTGGTCAACGACCGCACCGCCCGAATGGTCAGTGTCCGTGCCAGGTGCTTTCGTCTCGGCCACCGTCACCCCTACCAGCGCACGGCGCGCGGCTCGATCGGGCAGCCGCACGAACGCCGCCCGAAATAGTTGGGGGATTTTCGGAAAGGCCAGTGAGACAATGACTTCCGACTCTGCCAACGCGGTGCTGAAAGCGCTGGTGAAGAATTCTTCGGCCGGAATGCGCCGCCGGTCGGTGCTCACCGTGGCGCCCATTCCGACGCAGCCAGCCGGGTAGTCGCCGACTGGATCGTTGTATGCCAGTGACCCGCCGATGGTGGCGTGATTGCGCACCTGCAGATCTGCGATTTGGGAAGCCGGCAGCGCCAGTGTTGGAATTGCTTGCCGGACAAGGGCATCGGTAGCGACCCGGGTATGGGTCGCCATTGCGCCGATACGGACCTCGGTGCCACCGGCGGTGATGTCGCGCGCACGGTGATGTGCCGCGGATCGATACCGAGCCGCTCGGCAGCCAGCTGCTGAAGCGGAACAGCATGGTCCTGCTCGATTGGGTCCCGTCCGCAATGTCCAGGCAGCCGTCGCCGGAAAACGTCAGGGCGGCGCACTCGACGGGAAAGGCGCCGGTGCGCATGGCCTCGGCGACCTGGAGGCCGCCGTTGGCTTCCAGGTAGTTGGCAAAGCCGCATTCACGCAACCGGCCGCGTGCCGCCGATTCTCGCCGGCGCGATTCGAACCCGGCACGGTCGGCCACTCCGGACACCGAATCTGGTTGTCCAGAAACCGGCTGCCGTCGATGACCAGCCCGGTGGCCGCGGTCAGGGACCAGGTCTGGGTGGCGGGCAGATTGCGGGCCTGCAGCGCGGCCGGATCGAAGCCCAGTTATTGAGCCGCTCGGGTCGATCAGTCGTTCCAGCACGTAGGTCGCCTCCGGACGGCCCGCTCCGCGGAAAGCGTCGATCGGCACGTTGTTGGCGAACATGGCTCGTACGTTGATTTCGACGGCCCGGAAGCGGTAGGCGCCGGCCTGTACCGGCGCGCCGACGCCGGTCGCGGTCAGCGGCGCGAGCTGCGACAGGTAGGCGCCCAAGTCGACGGTCGACCGGACCGACAACGCCAGAAAGCGGCCGTCCTTGTCCAGGGCGATCGCCGCGTCGGTGATGTGCCCGCGGTCTTGAGTATCGGACTGCAACGACTCCGAAGTCAGAACCCCCGGCGCGCTCGTTGCCCGCGAGCTGTCGATGCGCCGAATCCGGGCATGCGGCAACGGGGAGCGCACCAGGCAGCCGTGCGCCTCGCCGTCGAACCGCATCGCACGTAGGCGCCGGTGCCGCGAACCAGGTCGTGTTCCGACCGGGCCAGCGGTCCCGCGACGCCGTGGCCGGGCCCATGCCCCGACGCGTCGGTGAACCGCACCAGCTCAGACACCGACGCCGGCTACCAGGATAGGGACGAACACCAGGGCTGAAAGCTACCAGACGACCCGTCGCGGCGCTGGGCTGCGCGGGCGCGTCAGCGGTACTTGATCAGCAAACCCACGCCCACGATGCACACCACCCAGATCCCGGTGATAAACAGCGTCAACCGGTCCAGGTTCTTCTCGACAACGGTCGACCCGGATAGGCTGGACTGCACACCGCCGCCGAACAGGGTCGACAGGCCGCCACCTTTCGCGCGGTGCAACAGCACCAGCAACACCACCAGCACACTGGTGATCACCAAGGTGATCTGCAGGGCCAACTCCATGACCGGCAGCCTACCGAATGTCCGGCCGATAGCGGGCGGCGGGCGGTCGGGTCGTTGATGCCGGCGGTCGTCAAGGCGGCAGGCGTTTCGCGATCACCGCACGGTGGTGGAAACGATTGCGTGGCGTCGGGCATCGGGTTGGCGACTGCCCGACCGATTAGTCGCCTGGTCGGCCCTTGGGGTTCTTGCCATGGCCCCCGCGGCGGCCGTGGTGGCGGTGCCGGGATGCTGACGGGCGATGTCGCCTCTGTCGGCGACGTCGCCGCCTCCGGTGCCGTGGACGGCTTGCTGGTAGTGGCGGCGCTGCGAACGGCGGATCCCATGCCATCACCATGATCGCTGGCACGAGTAGAGCGATCATCGCCCCGGCGGCCAGTTTGCGCCTGGGACCAGCAGGTTCAGACTCCCCGGCGACGAGCGCCGACGAGCCTGCGGGCGGGGGAGCCGCCATCACGAGGGGGCGATTGCGAACGGGTGTTGCACGAGGACCAGTGCCGTTCAGGGCGTCGCGCATCTGCGTCGCCATTATCCGGTGAAATCGCCAAAGACGCCGGAGCCACACTTGTCGCCCCACGGCTACGCGGTCCATGCGTCGGCACGACGGCCCCGTAGGGCAGATCAGCCCGCAAACGTGCGGTCCACGCCGTTGCCCTACGGCCCGTCGCTGATACTGGGACTCATGGGTGACGCTACCGACCTGGTTTCAGATGCCGCGCTGGAACCGATTGGCGATGTCCACCGGACCCGGCTGGGGCGCGAGGCGACCGAGCCGATGCGCGCCGACATCAGGTTGTTGGGCTCCATCCTGGGCGACACCGTTCGCGAACAGAACGGCGACGAGATCTTCGAACTCGTCGAGCGAGCACGGGTGGAAGCCTTCCGGGTGCGTCGCTCCGAGATCGACCGAACCGAGATGGCGCGGATGTTCGACGGTATCGACATTCACCGGGCGCTTCCGGTCATTCGGGCCTTCAGCCATTTCGCGTTGCTGGCCAACGTCGCCGAAGACATCCACCGGGAACGCCGCCGCGCCGGTCACATCGCCGCCGGGGAGCCGCCGCAAGACAGCAGCCTAGCCGCCACGTACCTGAAACTCGAAGCGGCCGAGCTGGATTCGGTCACCGTTGCCGACGCGTTGAAGGGCGCGCTGGTTTCCCCGGTCATCACGGCCCATCCGACCGAGATCCGCCGGCGCACCATCTTCGTCACCCAGCACCGGATCACCGAGTTGATGCGGCTCCATGCCGAGGGCCACAGCGAGACCGACGACGGCCGCAGCATCGAATTGGAGCTGCGTCGCCAGGTTCTGACCTTGTGGCAGACCGCGCTGATCCGGCTATCGCGACTGCAGATCAGCGACGAGATCGCCGTCGGGCTGCGGCTGTACCGGTCGGCGTTCTTCAAGGTCGTCCCGCAGGTCAATGCCGAGGTGCGGGGGGCATTGCGCGACCGGTGGCCCGACACCGACCTGTTGTCGGAGCCCATTCTGAAACCGGGATCATGGATCGGCGGCGACCGTGACGGCAACCCCAACGTGACCGCCGAGGTGGTGCGGCTGGCCACCGGCGGCGCCGCCTACACCGCGCTGTCGCACTACCTGGCCGAGCTCGACCAGCTCGAGCAGGAGCTGTCGATGTCGTCGCGGCTGCTCACCGTCACACCCGAGCTGTCCGCGCTGGCCGACGGCTGCCGTGACAAGGCTCGCGACGACGAACCATACCGGCGGGCGCTGCGCGTGATCCGCGCCCGGCTCAGCGCCACCGGCGCCGAGATCCTGGACCAACAACCGCAGCACCAGCTGGACCTGGGATTGCCGCCGTACGCCACGCCGGGTGAGCTGCGGGCCGACCTCGACGTCATCGATGCATCGCTGCGCACCCACGGCAGCGCGCTGTTGGCCGACGACCGGCTGGCTTTGTTACGAGAAGCCGTGCACGTCTTCGGTTTTCACCTGTGCGGCCTGGACCTGCGGCAAAATTCCGACGTACACGAGGAGGTCGTTGGCGAGCTACTGGCATGGGCCGGGGTGCATCCCGACTATGGCTCGCTGCCCGAAGACGAGCGGGTTGCGCTGCTGGTCGGGGAGCTCAGCACCCGGCGACCGCTGATCGGCGGCTGGGCACAATTGTCCGACCTGGCGCGTAGCGAGCTGGACATCATGGCGGCCGCCGCCCACGCGGTCCAGACCTACGGTCCCGAGGCGGTGCCCAATTACGTTATTTCCATGTGCCGGTCGGTATCGGACATGTTGGAGGCGGCGATCCTGCTGAAAGAGGCCGGCTTGCTGGACGCCTCGGCACCGCAACCGTACTGCCCGGTGGGTATCTCGCCACTGTTCGAAACGATCGACGACCTGCGCAACGGCGCGACGATTCTGCAAGCGACGCTGGACCTTCCGCTCTATCGCGGGCTGGTCGAGGCCCGAGGTGACATACAGGAGGTGATGCTCGGCTACTCCGACTCCAACAAGGACGGCGGGTATCTGGCCGCCAACTGGGCGGTGTATCGCGCCGAGCTGGCCCTGGTCGAAACGGCCCGCAAGTCGGGAATTCGGTTGCGGCTCTTCCACGGTCGCGGCGGCACCGTCGGCCGCGGTGGTGGCCCGAGTTATCAAGCCATCCTGGCGCAGCCGCCGGGCGCGGTGAGCGGCTCGTTGCGTCTTACCGAGCAGGGCGAGGTGATTGCCGCCAAATACGCCGAGCCGCAGATGGCGCGGCGCAATCTGGAGAGCCTGTTGGCCGCAACCCTGGAATCGACGCTGCTGGATGTCGAGGGTCTCGGTGACACGGCGGCGCCGGCCTACGGGGTGCTCGAGGAGGTCGCCGCCCTGTCGCAGCGTGCGTATGCCGAATTGGTCCACGAGACACCGGGTTTCGTCGAGTATTTCATGGCGTCCACGCCGGTCAGCGAGATCGGGTCGCTGAACATCGGCAGTCGCCCGACGTCCCGCAAGCCCACCTCGTCGATCGCGGACCTGCGCGCCATTCCATGGGTGCTGGCGTGGAGCCAGTCGCGGGTGATGCTTCCCGGATGGTACGGCGCCGGCACGGCGTTCGAGCAATGGATCGCGGCGGGCCCCGAAGGTGAGGCCGAGCGACTCGACGTTCTGCACGATCTCTACCAGCGGTGGCCGTTCTTTCGCAGCGTGCTGTCCAACATGGCGCAGGTGCTGGCCAAGAGCGATCTAGGCCTGGCCGCCCACTACGCCGAACTCGTCGCCGATGAATCATTGCGGCGCCGGGTTTTCGACAAAATTGTCGACGAACATCACCGCACCATCACCCTGTACAAGCGCATCACCGGCCACGACGATCTGCTGGCCGACAACCCGGCCCTGGCGCGGTCGGTGTTCAACCGCTTCCCGTACCTCGAGCCGCTGAATCACCTCCAGGTGGAGTTATTGCGTCGCTACCGCTCGGGCGAAGACGACGAATTGGTGCAGCGCGGCATCCTGCTGACGATGAACGGGCTGGCCAGCGCGCTGCGAAACAGCGGGTAGCGGCGGGCGTCGCGAGTGTGATCGCCAACTGCGGCCCGACCCCGTCACCGCTGCCGAGTCAGCGCTCAGTGGACCGCGCGGTTGCGTAGCCGGTCCAGCACGCCGCGGACAGCGTGCTCGGTGACCGACAGTGGCGACATCACGGTCTCGCCCAGACTCACGATGTAGTCGATCCGGTCGACGATGGCTTCTACCGGCTCGACCAGCATAATAAGCCGCTTGGCCAGATCGTCGAGGCTGGATAATGTGCCCTCGAGGTGGTCCAGGCCACCCTCCAGCCGCTCCACCGTGGTGTTGAGAGCCGACAGTGAACTGTTCAGCTCCTTCATCGTCTTGTCCAGTCCCTCGAGGACGTCCTCGACCTGCTCCACCGTCTTGTCGGCGTTCAGCGCCGCCTGGGTGAGGGTCTTGATCCGGCTACGCTCCGCCCCGCTGCGCACGCTTCTGTCTGCCATGACGGCCATTATTGCGCCAGTTGGAGCCGACGCGGCTTCGAGTCTGCCGACCGCGTTGTCAGCCGAGCTTGACCGCGGCCTCCTCGTCGAGCAGCCACAGTGTGCTCTCCCGTCCGACTGCTCCGGCCGCCGGCACCGCAACCGGGTCCGCGCCGCCGATGGCAGCGGCCACCGCGTCGGCCTTGGCCCGGCCCGAAACGATCAGCCACACTTCGCGGGAACGCTGTATCGCCGGTAGGGTCAAGGTGATTCGTTGGGGCGGGGGTTTGGGCGAGTCGTCGACGGGGACCACCAGACGAGTGGCCTCACGCACGGCCGCAGTGTGCGGGAACAGCGAGTTGACGTGGCCTTCTGGCCCCATTCCCAACAGATGTACGTCGAAATTCGGTGCCCGATCACCGGGTGCCGCATTTGCTGCCAGCACCTGTTCGTAGGCCAGTGCCGCGGCGTCCAAATCGGTGCCGAACTCACCATTACTGGCGGCCATCGGGTGCACCTGGCTCGGTGGGATGTCGACGTGATCGAGCAACGCCGCACGCGCCTGCTTGTCGTTGCGCTCGTCATCGTCCTCGGAGACGTAGCGCTCGTCACCCCAGAACAGATGAATCTTGGACCAGTCGATCCGCGGCCCGGACGCACCGAGATAGCGCAGCAACGCGGTGCCGTTCCCGCCGCCGGTCAGCACGATCAGTGCTTGCCCCCTGGCCGCCACCGCGTTGTCGATGGCCCGGATCAGTCGTTGGCCGGCGGCCTCGACCAGAATCTCGCTGTCAGGAAAGGTCTGGACGTCCAGATTCATAGGTACTGCACCTTCTTGATGCCTTCCAATGCCGCGAAGTAGATTTCGTCGGGGTCCAGCCGGCGCAGATCTTCGGCCAGGCATTCCCCAGTTACCCTGCGCGCCAACGGAACCCGGGCATCGGGCCGGGCCGTCCGGCTCAGGGTGGCGGTGGTCCCTTCCTGCGGTCGGCTCAACACGATGGTCTCGCTCTTGCGCACCAGCTCGACTTGGAGTTTGCCGACCGCGCGGCGCACCGGACCGTCGATCCGGCTGGCCAGCCAGCCCGCCAGGATGTCGAGCGCCGGCTCGGTCTTCAAGCCCGACACGAGCGCCGACTCGATCGGTTCGTGGGGCGGCTGGTCGACGGCAGAGGTCAGCAATGCCCGCCAATAGGTGATGCGACTCCAGGCCAAGTCGGTGTCGCCGGTGGTGTAACCGGGTAGTCGGCTCTTGATCGCCGACAGCGGGTCGACGCCATTGGTGGCGTCCATGATGCGCCGAATCGCCAACTTGCCCAAGGGATCCTGGGCAGGTACCGCCGGAGCGATGTCGGGCCACCAGACCACTACCGGGATGTCGGGCAGCAGGAACGGGATGACGACGCTGTGGGCATGGCCGGAGAGGGGGCCGGACAGTCGCAACACCACGACCTCCCCGGCGCCGGCGTCGGCGCCCACCCGCAGTTGGGCGTCCAGGCGTGGTTTCTCGGCGTACGGATTACCTCGCATCACCACGATGATCCGGCTGGGATGTTCATGGCTGGCGGAGTTGGCGGCTTCGATGGATTCTTCGAACATCGCCTCGCTGTCCGGGGCGATGATCAGCGTCAGGACCCGGCCCATCGTGACAGCGCCGATCCTTGCGCGTAGCTCGTCGAGCTTCTTATTGACCGCGGTGGTGGTGGTTTCGGGCAGATCGACGATCATTGGCGTCGCTCCTTTTCATCGCTTCGCAATCCATCGTCGCCGGCGCGGATCACGGGCGCCGCCACTCCCGGCCGGTGCGGTGCAGCATCTGGAATGCCGAATCCGGGCCCCACGTGCCGGCCTCGTAGGGGTCAGGCTTGCCATGTGCCGCCCAGTAATCGAGGACTGGATCCAGTATTTCCCAGGCCAATTCGACCTCCGCATTGACCGGAAACAGCGACGGTTCGCCGAGCAGCACATCGAGGATGAGCCGCTCGTAGGCCTCCGGTGAGTCTTCGGCGAACGCCGAGCCATAGGAGAAGTCCATGTTGACGTCGCGGACTTCCATCGCACTGCCCGGGACTTTGGATCCGAACCGCAGGGTCATCCCTTCGTCCGGTTGCACCCGGATGACCAAAGCGTTGGCTCCGAGCTCGTCGGTCATGGTGGCGTCGAACGGCAGATGGGGCGCCCGCTTGAAGACCAACGCGATCTCAGTTACCCTGCGGCCCAGGCGTTTTCCGGTGCGTAGATAGAACGGCACACCGGCCCAGCGGCGGGGGTCGACCTCGAGCGTGATCGCGGCGAACGTCTCGGTGGTGGAGTCCTCGGCGAAACCTTCCTCGTCGAGCAGACCCACCACTTTGTCGCCGCCCTGCCAGCCGGCCGTGTATTGCCCACGGCTGCTGGTCTCGTCGAGCGGCTCGGCGAGCCGAGTCGCCGAGAGCACCTTGATCTTTTCCGCCTGCAACGCAGACGGTTTGAAGCTGACCGGCTCTTCCATCGCGGTCAGCGCCAGCAGCTGCATCAAGTGGTTCTGGATGACGTCACGGGCCGCACCGATACCGTCGTAGTAGCCGGCCCGACCACCCAGGCCGATGTCTTCGGCCATGGTGATCTGCACATGGTCGACATAGTGCGCATTCCAGATCGGATCCCAGAACTGGTTGGCGAACCGCAGCGCCAGGATGTTTTGCACCGTCTCTTTGCCCAGGTAGTGGTCGATGCGGAAGACCGATTCCTCCGGGAAGACCGCGTTGACAGCCTTGTTCAGCTCGCGGGCGCTGTCCAGGTCGTGACCGAACGGCTTCTCGATGACGACCCGGCTCCACCGGTCACCTTGCGGACGGGCCAGTCCAGATTTGTGCAACTGTTCGCACACCACCGGGAAGGACTTGGGCGGGATCGCCAGATAGAAGGCGTGATTGCCGCCGGTGCCGCGCTCGGCGTCGAGTTTGTCCAGCGTCTCGGCGAGCCGCGCAAACGCCTGCTCGTCATCGAAAGAGCCTGGTACGAAACGAAACCCCTCGGCCAGCCGATCCCAGTTCTCCTGCCGGAACGGGGTCCGGCAGTGTTCTTTGACCGCCTGGTAGACCACCTGGCCGAAATCCTGAGTGTCCCAGTCTCTGCGGGCGAATCCCACCAGGGCGAATGTCGGCGGTAGCAGCCCGCGGTTGGCCAGGTCGTAGATCGCCGGCATCACCTTCTTGCGGGCCAGGTCGCCGGTGACGCCGAAAATCACCATGCCGCAGGAACCGGCGATTCTGGGCAGCCGCTTGTCCAGCTTGTCGCGCAGCGGGTTGTGCCACTGCGTGGCGGCGGAGTTGCGAGCTGCGCTCATTTGGTGACGGAGTCGAGCTGCGCCTGAGTCTCTTTGAGCAGCTCCGTCCACGCCGCCTCGAACTTCGCCACGCCTTCGTTCTCCAGCACGATGAACACATCGTCCAGGTCTATGCCGACCGCCTGAAGGTTGTCGAATACCTGCTGGGCGTCGGATGCGGTGCCGCTGACGGTATCTCCTGTGATCACGCCATGATCGGCGACAGCATCCAGCGTCGGTTCCGGCATGGTGTTCACCGTGTCGGGAGCCGCCAACTCGGTGACATAGAGAGTGTCCGCGTAGTCGGGGTTCTTGACGCCGGTCGAAGCCCACAGGGGTCGTTGTACGCGGGCGCCGTCTGCCTTGAGGGCTCGGAAACGGTCGCCGCCCCCGAAGACTTCCTGGTAGGCGGCATAGGCGAGGCGGGCATTGGCTACCCCGGCCTGCCCGCGCAATGCCAGCGCGTCCTGCGATCCGAGCTTTTCCAGCCGTTTGTCGATCTCGGTGTCCACCCGGGACACGAAAAACGATGCCACCGAATGGATCTTGGATACGTCCTGGCCACCTTCTCGTGCCTTCTCGATTCCGGCGAGGAAGGCGTCCATGACCGCACGGTAGCGTTCGACGGAGAAGATCAACGTGACGTTGACCGAAATCCCCTCGGCCAGAACGGCGGTGATGGCGGGCAGGCCGGCCTTGGTGGCCGGAATCTTGATGAACAGGTTCGGCCGGTCGACGATCTTCCACAGCTCGACGGCCTGCTGGATCGTCTTGTCGGTGTCGTGCGCCAGTCGCGGGTCCACCTCGATCGATACCCGGCCGTCCAGTCCGTCGGAAGCCTCCCACACCGGGGCGAACACGTCGCAAGCCCGGCGCACGTCGTCGGTGGTGGCGGTGCGCACCGTGGCGTCCACGTCGGCTCCGCGCTCGGCCAGCTCGGCGATCTGGCCGTTGTAGGCATCGCCTTCGGCCAGCGCCTTCTGGAAGATGGACGGATTGGTGGTCACGCCGACGACACACTTGGTGTCGATCAGCTCCTGCAGATTGCCCGAATTCAATCGGTCGCGGGACAGGTCGTCCAGCCACACGGATACGCCCACGGCGCTGAGCGCGGCGAGGTTGGGGTTCTGACTCATGGAAACGCCCTTTCTCAGTTGTCGAGTGCTCGTTCCGCGGCGGCGGCAACCGCTTGCGCGGTAAAGCCGAATTCCCGGAACAACGTCTTGTAGTCGGCGGATTCGCCGTAGTGCTCGATCGAGATGATCTCGCCGGTGTCCCCGACCAGTTTGTGCCAGCACTGCGCGACACCGGCCTCGACGGCGACCCTGGCCGACACCGACGGCGGCAGCACGCTGTCGCGGTAGTCCGATGGCTGGGACTCGAACCACTCCACGCAGGGCATCGACACCACTCGCGCGATAATGTCCTTGTCCGCCAACAACTGCTGGGCCTCGACCGCGAGCTGCAGCTCCGAGCCGGTAGCGATTATCACCACGTCAGGCTCGTCATCGCCGACGTCGCCAAGCACATAGCCGCCACGGGCGACGCCCTCGGCGCTGGTGCCCTCGAGCACCGGTAGGCCCTGCCGGGTCAAAATCAACCCGACCGGACCGCTGCCGTTGCCGCGGGCCAGGATCGTGCGCCAGGCATATGCGGTCTCGTTGGCGTCGCCCGGACGTACCACCGAGAGCTGGGGAATCGCCCGCAACGCCGCAAGGTGCTCGATCGGCTGGTGGGTCGGCCCATCCTCGCCCAGCCCGATCGAGTCGTGCGTCCAGACGTAGATGGTGTCGATATCCATCAGAGCAGCCAGCCGCACCGCCGGGCGCATGTAATCGGAGAACTGTAAGAACGTGCCGCCATAGGCGCGGGTGGGGCCATGCAGCACGATGCCGGACAGGATGGCGCCCATCGCATGTTCGCGGACCCCGAAGTGCAGGGTTCGGCCATACCAGTGCGCGGTGTAATCCTTGGTCGAAATCGACGGCGGGCCAAAGGAATCCGCGCCCTTCATGGTGGTGTTGTTGCTGCCCGCCAGGTCCGCGGACCCACCCCACAACTCCGGCAGCTTCGGTCCCAGGGCAGACAGCACCTCGCCTGAGGCCGCACGGGTGGCCAGCGCTTTGGACCCGGGTTCCCAATGCGGCAGGTCGTCGTCCCATCCGTCGGGCAACTGCTCGGCGGTCAACCTGTCCAGCAGCGCCTTACGTTCCGGTTCGCGCTGTGCCCAGGCGTCGAATTCGACCTGCCAGCGGTCGTGGGCTTCTTTGCCGCGAGCCACCAGACCCCGAGTGTGGGTGAGGACGTCGTCGCGAACCTCGAAAGTCTTGTCGGGATCGAATCCCAGCACCTTCTTCACGGCGGCCACCTCGTCGTCGCCGAGGGCCGCACCGTGCGCCTTCCCGGTATTCATCAGATTCGGCGCCGGGTAGCCGATGATGGTCCGCAGCGAGATGAACGACGGCCGGTCGGTGACGGCCTTCGCGTTGGCAATGGCCTCCTCGATCCCGACGACGTTCTCGCCGCCCTCCACCTCCTGTACGTGCCAGCCGTAGGCGCGGTAGCGGGCGGCGGTGTCCTCACACAGCGCGATGTCCGTGTCGTCCTCGATCGAGATCTGGTTGTGGTCGTAGAACACGATTAGGTTGCCCAGCTGCTGGACGGCGGCCAGCGACGACGCTTCGGAGGTCACTCCTTCCTCGATGTCCCCGTCGGAGGCGATCACATAGATGTGGTGGTCGAAGGGGCTGGTGCCCGGCTCGGCGTCCGGGTCGAACAGACCACGTTCGTACCGCGACGCCATGGCCATTCCGACCGCCGACGCCAACCCCTGACCCAGCGGGCCGGTGGTGATCTCCACACCTCGGGTGTGCCGGAATTCCGGGTGTCCGGGAGTCTTGGAACCCCAGGTGCGCAGCGACTCGATATCGGATAGTTCGAGGCCGAAGCCGCCCAGGTAGAGCTGAATGTAGAGGGTCAGGCTGCTGTGCCCACACGACAACACGAACCGGTCGCGGCCCAGCCAGGTGGTGTCGCTCGGGTCGTGGCGCATCGTGCGCTGAAATAGGGTGTAGGCCAGCGGAGCCAGGCTCATGGCCGTCCCGGGGTGACCATTGCCGACCTTTTGGACGGCGTCGGCGGCAAGCACCCGGATGGTGTCGACCGCAGCCGAATCGATCTCGGTCCAGTCGTCGGGGTGGCGCGGTTGGGTAAGCGTCGAGATCTCTTCGAGTGTGGTCACAGATTCAGTCCTCAGTTCAGTCCGCAGTCCAGGGTCATCAAACTGATCAATCCCACCCTAGTGCGGGATGGCCGGCGGTTGCAGGCCCCAAGTTGGAGTAACCATCGCGGCCTGTAGCAAAGCGTCCAACAGCACTGTGAAAATAGCCTGCCGGCTGCGTAGGCTGTGCAATCAGTGCCGCAAGGCCGGAAAAATTGCTGTGAATCGACCCTGCGGCGCTGCTGCCGCGGCCACGCCGTCTACCATCGTGCGTAGTAGAAGCTGTGCGCGGCCGTTCCCCAAGGAGTTATTTCGTGAGCGTTCGTGGCCGCGTCGCGACGGGCCGCATACCTGGCATACCTGGCATGGCCAGGCGGCAGTACGCGCCGAACATCGCGACGTCGAAGAGGAGCCGCGCGCTCGCAACAGCGTTGGCCTACCTGGCGTTGACCAAGCCGCGGGTCATCGAGCTGCTGCTGGTCACCGCGATCCCGGCGATGCTGCTTGCCGATCGCGGCAGCGTACATCCGTTCGTCATTCTCAACACGCTGATCGGCGGAATGATGGCCGCCGGCGGCGCGAACACCCTCAACTGTGTGGCCGACGCCGACATCGACAAGGTGATGAAGCGGACGGCGCGTCGGCCGCTCGCGCGTGCGGCGGTGCCGACCAGAAGCGCGCTGGCCTTCGGTCTGGCGCTGACGGTGGTCTCCGTTCTCTGGCTGTGGTGGACGACGAACCTACTGTCGGGGCTGCTGGCCCTGGCGACGGTGGCGTTCTACGTGTTCGTCTACACGCTGCTGCTCAAGCGCCGCACCTCCCAGAACGTGGTGTGGGGCGGGGCGGCCGGCTGCATGCCGGTGATGATCGGCTGGTCGGCGGTCACCGGCACCCTGGCGTGGCCGGCGCTGGCGATGTTCGCGATCGTCTTCTTCTGGACGCCGCCGCACACCTGGGCGTTGGCGATGCGGTACAAGGAGGACTACCAAGAGGCCGGCGTGCCCATGCTGCCCGCGGTGGCGACCGAACGTCAGGTCACCAAGCAGATCCTGATCTATACCTGGCTGACCGTGTTGGCGACGCTGGCGCTGACACCGGCGACCGGATGGCTGTACGCGGCGGTAGCCGTGGTGGCGGGTGCGTGGTTCCTGGCGATGGCACATCAGTTGGACGCGGGTGTCCGCGCCGGTGAGCCGGTCAAACCGCTGCGCCTGTTCCTGCAGTCGAACAACTATCTGGCGTTGGTCTTCTGCGCACTGGCGGTCGACTCGGCGTTGGGCCTACCTACGCTGCTCTAGTTTCCAAGCGCTGCTCTAGTTTCCGTACGGCGTGCCGCCATGGCCTAGCTGCCTTCGCTCGACGGGACCTTTGTCACCAATCGGCTGCCGAAATGCTCGGATCACCCGGAAAAGGTTCTCGCCGTTGCGCATGCGCGCGACCATTGGACGTTGAGTACCCGGGCCAAGGGGGATCCCCGCGATGAAGTCGTTCACGATCGATCCGCGTCGGCACGACGGGGTGATCTTCGTTCTCGACACTCCTGCCGTGCCGATGAGACCCGAGCCTGACGACTCGGTGATGGAGTCGACCCTCGCGCTTGCCCATCGGCTCCGCCAAGCCGGATTGGTCACCGCCCTCTACACGCCGGCCGGCCACAGCATCCGAGTTCTGGAGGCGACGGGGATCGCCGAACCGTTCACCGCCCGGGTCGAGCGAGCCCCCGCGGGGGCACCGGAACTGCCCACCAAGCGCTACTGCATCGGCCTGTTAGCGGCCGCCGGCAAGCTGGGAGTCGCCGCGGAGCGATCGGCGGTGATTGCGGGCGATAGCGGCGGGGGTGCGGCGGCCCGTGAGTGCGGCTTCGCCTACGTCGTTGGTCTCGACGAGGAGGGGCATCCCGACGAGCTACTGCACTGCGGCGCCGACGTCGTCGTCGCCAATCTCTCCGACGTCATGGTCCGCACCGGCGACGAATGCATGTCGCGGCGCCCCAACGCGCTGGATTCCTACGGTCAGGTCATCGGGATGGTCTCCGGCCGGCAGCCGTTCGTCTGTGTGAACTACGACAGCACGCTGTCGGAGACCGTGCCGGACCCCGACCTCGCCACGCTGGTCGACGGTGCGGCCGAGGCGCTTGCGGATTTGGCGATGCAGTGTCCGGTCGCGATGCTGTCCGGCCGGGATCTGGCGGATATTCGCAACCGGGTGGGGCTGCCGGGCATCTGGTATGCCGGCGGCCACGGTTTTGACCTGATGGCACCCGACGGCACTCGGTATCAGCATGACGCGGCGGCCGCCGCGGTCCCCGTGCTGGCAAGCGCGGCCACCGCACTTCGCGACGAACTGGACCCGACATCGGGTGCGCTCGTCGAACACACCCGGTTCGTCGTCCGCGTGCACTATGGCAAGGTCGCGCATGAGCAGGTGTCCGCGGTGGTCGGGGCAGCGCACCGGCAGAGCCGACGACACGGCCTTCGGCTGACCACCGCCCGCGGCGTTGTCGAACTGCGCCCCGATGTCGACTGGGACAAGGGCACCGCACTTGCCTGGATCCGCAATCACGTCATCGAATCGGGGGTCGAATCGGGGGCCCAACCGGGCCGGGTGCTGCCGATCTACATCGGTGGCGACCTCACCGACGAGGACGCCTTCGACGCCGTGCGGTTCAGCGGTATCGGGGTCGTGGTCCGGCACGACGAGGACGGTGACCGCCCGACCGCTGCCAGCTTCACGCTGACCAGCCCCACCGAAGCTCGTGACTTCGTCCGGCGTGGCGCCAGGTGGCTGGCTTATGACCGGGAGACGCGCGCTCGCGGTTGGACTTTCACCTGGGAGGGTTACGATCCGCCGAGCGAAAAGCTGCGTGAAGCCCTGTGCACGGTGGGCAACGGTTACTTCGCCACCCGAGGGGCAGCTCCGGAATCGAAGGCCGGGCAAGTCCATTATCCGGGAACCTATGCCGCCGGTGTCTACAACCGGCTCGATGATCTGGTCGCCGGTACCAGGACTGCGCACGAAAGCCTGGTGAATCTGCCCAACTGGCTTCCGCTGACCTTCCGCATCGACGGCGGTGACTGGTTGGACGTCGACGCGGTGACGTTGCTGTCCTACCGCCAGACCCTGGACCTGCGCGGTGCGGTGCTCGCTCGGGAGCTGACCTACCGCGACGACGCGGGCCGCACCACCTCGATAACGCAGCACCGGTTCGTGGCGATGAACCAGGCGCACGTGGCGGCGCTGCAAACCACCATCGTGGCCCAGGACTGGGAGGGGACAATCGAGATCCGGTCAACCCTGGACGGCGACGTCCGCAACTCCGGCGTGGAGCGTTACCGGGACTTGGCCAGCAACCACCTCCAGGTACTGGAAAAGGTTGCGCTGTCAGAGAATTCGGTGCTGATGGCCGTCGAGACCACCCAGTCGAAGATCCCGGTCGCGCTGGCCGCGCGGACCAGCGTGTGGCACGGCGATGCGCCGGCGCCCGCGACGTATCGACTGCTCGACCAGGAATTCGAGATCGGCCACCAGATCTTCACCGACCTGAAACCGGGTCAGCCGCTGACCGTGGAGAAGATCGTCGCCCTGGTGACCGGGCGTGACGTTGCCACGTCACACCCGTCGACCGGAGCCGAGCGCAGGCTCGCCCGCCAAGGGCGGTTCGCCGACATCTGTGCTGCCCATCGGCTCGCCTGGGCGCATCTGTGGGAGCGGTTGTCGATCGAATTCAGCAACCACACCGAAGAGTTGCGAGTCTTGCGGCTGCATCTGCTTCATCTGCTGCAGACGGTGTCCTACAACAGCGAGGAACTCGATGTCGGCGTCCCGGCCCGCGGGCTGCATGGCGAGGCATACCGCGGCCATATCTTCTGGGACGAGCTGTTCATCTTTCCGGTGCTGAACCTGCGAGTTCCCACGGTCACCCGGTCGTTGCTCCGGTACCGGCATCGGCGCCTGGTGGAGGCTCGGCGCGCGGCCAAGCTGGCCGGTTACCGCGGCGCCATGTACCCATGGCAGTCCGGGAGCGACGGGCGAGAGGAAAGCCCGGAGCAGCACCTGAATCCGCGATCCGGGCGATGGCGACCCGATGCCAGCCATCGCGCGCACCACATCGGCATCGCCGTCGCCTACAACGTATGGAACTTCTACCAGGTCACCGGTGATTTGGCGTACATGATCGACTACGGCACCGAGATGATGGCCGAGATCGCCCGATTCTGGGTGAGCCGGGCCACCTACGACCGGGACCGCGACCGCTACACCATCAACGGAGTCATCGGGCCCGACGAATTCCACTCCGGCTACCCGGACCGGCCATACGACGGCGTGGACAACAACGCCTACACCAACGTGATGGCGGTCTGGGTGATCCTGCGGGCCATCGACGCGCTGCAGCTGATGCCGCTGCCCAACCGGCTGGACCTGTGCGAAGAGCTGGGCGTGACCGACGAGGAGCTCGCCCACTGGGACCACGTCAGCCGGCGCATGTTCGTTCCGTTCCACGATGGTGTGATCAGCCAGTTCGAAGGATACGAGCAATTGCTGGAACTGGATTGGGACGCTTACCGACGGCGATACCGCAATATTCAGCGGCTCGACCGCATCCTCGAAGCCGAGGACGACGACGTCAACCGATACCGGGCGTCCAAGCAGGCCGACGTGCTGATGCTGCTCTACCTGCTGTCGGCCGACGAATTGCGGGAGCTGTTGGACCGGCTCGACTACCACTTGGATCCGCGCCGGATTCCGGAGATGGTCGACTATTACGTGGCGCGTACTTCACATGGGTCGACGCTGAGCGCGGTCGTCCATGGCTGGGTGCTGGCCAGGGCCAACCGGGATCGGGCGCTGGAGTTCTTCCAGCAAGTGCTCAAGTCCGATATCGCCGACATCCAGGGTGGCACCACTTCGGAAGGCGTCCACCTCGCCGCCATGGCCGGCAGTGTCGATTTCGTGCAACGGTGCTTCACTGGCCTCGAGATTCGTGGAGATCGCATCGTGCTGTCTCCGCTCTGGCCGGAATACCTTGGTGCGCTTGGCTTTCCGATTCACTACCGCGGCAACCACCTGCACCTGCGGGTCAGCGGCAAGGGCGCGGAGATCAGCGTCGAACCGCGTGATGTGCCGCCGGTACAAATCGAATGCCGCGGACGAGTGGAACTCCTGGTACCGGGCAGCGTCGTCCGATTCACCTAGGGCCGGCTGGGTGAGCGTTGTGGCTGCGGGCGTGGGCATGCTCGACCGGCGCGAGCCGCGGGTGAGGCGGGGGACAGGACTAGTCCGGGGGCAGTTTGTCGAGGGTCTTTTGCGCTTCCTTGCGCCAGACCTCGTCGTTGAGGTACCTCGCAACGGTCACCCGTACCCCGGTGGCGCGTTGGCGCACCAGGGCCGCCATAGCGTCAGCCCGAGTTGTCGGATCGGCGAGTTGGCTAACCACTAGCTCCTTGGCCTCCTCGGTCTTGAATCGGCCGAGCCAGCGCACCAACTCAAACTTTGTTGAGAAGTCCTTGCCGGAGCGAAGCAACGCGGCCACCCTTGGGAAGTCGGAGCCATCACAGACTTCAGCCAGGGCAAACCCGGTGACTTCGAGTTCCAAGCCGCTCAGCGGCGGGTCGATATCGAATTGGTGGAATAAGATGTCGGCGGCAACACGGTTGCCTTTGGCGTTCTTGGTGATCAGGTTGCGGATCAAGGCGACTCGCCAGGCGCGGCGATCTTCTTCGGCTGGGATGCGTTCGTCGAGGTTCTGCAGCCAGTCCACCATGATCGGCACTGCCTGAGGGTAGTCGTAGCGGGAGTTGACAAGTTGGAAGATGGTGTCTTCAGGGATGCCAGCGGCGTTGAGTTCGTGTTTCATCGCTCGTCGGTATTCCGGCCAGGTTGCGGGGTCGTCGCCGTACTTCTGGTTCATGACAGGTTCTTGCTGTCGTCGATTACCACATCCAGTCCTTCAAAGTCGCGTTCCAATGTTTGTTCTACGCTTCCGGCGTCCGTCCGGCCTTTGTCCACCACGATGACCAGCTTGTAGCCGTTGTCGCGCGCCCACTCTGCGATATCGCGGATCTGCTGGGTGGTGTCGAGCTTCTTAACATTTTTGACCTCACGCACTACGTGATTTTCATCGTCGATTTCATCAGGGATCCTGAACCTGGGGCGGCCAGGTTTCGGGTTCCTGACGGGGATCCGCACCTTCTTTGACTGGTCGATGCCGGCGATGTCCTCGGCGCGGCGGCCTTTGCGGCGGTTGTCGTTTAACCCATGCGTCGGTGTCGGATTGACCCGACGCGGCACCAGATCCAACAGCCGCTTCACCGCGGGCAATGCCGTGCCCATGGCGCTGCCTGCCGCCGTCAAATCGGTCATCGACGCGGTCGCGGTGGTGCGCAGCGCGGCGTTGAGCCCGTTGATTTGGGTAACGGCCGCGGCGATGAAGGTCTCCTTGATCGGCCCGGTCAGTCGATGCAGCACCGGCGGGTAGCTATCCAAAATGATTATCAGCCAATGCAACTGGTTGACGACGAAGGCCATGTCGTCCTTGACGGACTTCAGCTTATTGCCGTAATCCTTTGCCGCACGCGACAAATCGCCACAAGCGCCGGCGATATCGGTGTTGACACCGCGCGCCTCCTCCAGCCGGTCGACCAGCGGCGCAATCTCGGCGGCCTCCACATCGACGATCAGCCGTTGCTCTTCGGGGCCGGGTTGATCGTCGATGCGAACGAGGTCGTGGCCGAAGGTTTCCCAGGCCGCCGAGGCCGCCAGCGCATGATCGGGATGCCCGTCGGGCCAGCCGTCCACGATGCGGTCGGCGACCAGATTCCAGTGCGGCGGTTCGGGATCGCCGCCACCGGCCACCGAACTCACAGCCACCGCCGCGTCGATGAAGGTGCCGGCGGATTCACCCGGCGGGGTGATCGGCGCGCCATAGGCATCGCGCTGGTTGAGGGTCGAGGCTTCCTCGGTTTGGTCGTGGTTGATGCCGTTTTGGCGTAGCAGGCTGCCCAAATTGTGGAACACGTTGACCAACCGGTAGGCGACCTGGCCGGCCTCCTCGGCCGCGGCGTCGTAGGAACTCGCCCATTGCGGGCCGACCCCGTGGGTTCCGGCCGCTCCGGCGGCATCCACCCCGGCCAGCTTGCGCAGCGCGGCGCCGGCGTGGTCGCTGTTTTCCTTGTACGCCGCGGCCGCGTCGTAGAACAACTCCGGGTCAACGTCAGTCATGGCCGCCCCGCCCACCTCCCGCGCTAGCGGATCGATTGTATGGCAACCTGGCGTTCGGTGATTTCGGGTGAATTCGGACGACAGTAAGGGCTGACCCCATTGTCCTATGACCTGACCGTCTACGCCGCGTCCAGCATCGACGACGAGCAGTTGGAAGAAATCGTCGCATCGGTCCCCGGGTTGTCGGTCGGCGATAGCGGTGACCATGAGATGACCGTGCTGCGCGGTAAGCAAGAAAAGTACTCGTTCACCGTCTTCGGGCCGCACGAGATCGAGCCCGAGGACGTGCCGGACGACGTGGTGCCGCATGTGCTGGACCCGACCACCAGTTGGCAGATCGTCATCGAGGGCAGCGATCCGGCCGAAGTGCGGCCCGCCCGGCGGTTCGCCAAGGCGTTGGCTTGGGCCGCGGGGGGTGTTGCGGTCGACGAGCAGACCGAGGAGATTCTCGGCGCGAAGAGGGCACGCCAGATCGCCTCGCCCGGTTCGGAGCTGATCCGCATCGTTGACTTGCAGTGGCACTCACCGGAGTCGGCGCCCGACGCGGCGACCCTGTGGCTGGAGCTGGCAAGAAAGTTTCTGCCCGAGGCGCTGCCACGTCGCTTCGGCAATGTCTACCCGCTGCGGTATCGGCTGGATCGGGATGGAGACGACCAATTCATCGCAACCTTCGCCTCCCACGGCGCATGGTTCAAGGCCACCCTGCCGTGCATCGACGGCGGGCTGTACCTCGAGCCATGGGACGGCATCCTGATTGACACCCTCAAAATGGTGGCCCAACCGTTGGACGACCCACCGTGGCGCAACACCGTGCAGCGCTTCTTCGTCGAGTACGCCCGCCGGCGCGGCAGCGTGCTGGCCACCGGCGAAGTGCTACGCAACCACAAACTGTCCGGACCCCCAGACACCAGCTGGGATCTGAGCGGCTCACTGCGCGGCCCCGGCGGGATCCTGGGTCTGCCGGCCAACCCAGTCTGGTGGACCTGGCTGGGCAACGATTACCTGCCACTGGTCCGCGATTATCTGCCGCCCGAACACACCACCTACTACGACGAGGGCGCCCTATACGCGCCGACCGAGGAACCCACCGATCGCGGCCAACTCGCCGGACTGCCCGATCCGTTCCCGGCGTCACTGCGCGTCACGGCCATCCCTTCGGAATATGGGCCTAGCAACACTCCCATGAACAGCCCGGCGGCGATCCGCCCTCGCCTCAACCAGGGTTAACCGCCCCACATCGCGGTATTAACCTCCGCGTTATGCACATAGTTGCGATGCGCGATGTGCGCGTTGAGGTGCATGTCGAACACCACCTCGCTCATCTCGTCCGCCCAGCCCTGCCAGTGCTGCACCCGCTCCAGAAATGCGTCGAACGCCACACCTTCCCAATGATGTTGCAGGCCACGCAATTCGGTGGCCACCTCGTTGAGGCGATCCTTCATCACCAGGCAAAACTGCCGCATCGCATCGGCGGCGTCCACCAAGTCATGCTCGTTGACGGTGCGGCGCGCCATGATCAGCGCCCGTCAACCGGGCCAGCGGGCCTGATGCTGCCGAAAGCATCGGCCGCGGCGTGCTCCATCTGGGCGTAGCCGGCGGCCGCGGCTGCCAGCGATTCCCCGATCCATCGCAGGTCGGCGAGCATCTGGCCGCACTCGTCGTCGATCTCGGCCCAGACATCCAGATAGGCACTGGCTGCCTGACCGGTCCAGGTGCCGGCAAGGCCGTCCGTCTGCCCGCCCAGCTTGTCGCGCAGGCCATCGATCTCGTCGGCAGCGCCCGTCGTGGTCTTCGACGCGTGAGCCAGCTCTGCACAGTAAACGCGAAGCTCTTCGGCCGCCATGCTGACCACCCCTCGAAAAGACGTCGTATCCGCAGACTACTGTCACAGGCGGTCCACACGCGACTAGAACGAAGCGGAGATGGCGAGCTATGGCCGGTTGGCGCGACAGCGTGACCGAGGAAGCACAAGCCGACCTCGACGAGTTGGTCGACGCCGCAACCGGGTTCGCGCTCGAGCGGGTCGCCTCGGCGGGTGAATTTCTGCCGTTCGCCCTCGCGGTGTCCAACGGCGGCGAACGACAAGCCATCGCGCCTAACTATCCCCGCGGTCGTGAACTGCCGATAGCAGAGCAGATCGCTACGCAGTGGCGCGCGCTCACCGACTTGAAGGACAGCCTGCGGGCCGCCGCCGTCGCGGTCAACGTCAGATTGACCGAGGCGAATCAGGACGGTATCGAGATCAGCGTTGAGCACCGCGAAGGTGTGGCGATCGGGCTGATCTTCCCCTACACCCGCGGCGCCGACGGCGCTTATCAGCTTGAGGCACCCTCGGCTCACCGGGAAGATCCACGCATCTGGGTGTCTTGACGTCCCTACGCCGGAGGCGGCAGGTCTCGCATCGCCGCCAGGGCGTCGGCAATACTGTCCGCTAGCTCCGCAACATCATCGGCCATGCATTCCTGCGCGTAATCAGTTGCCGCGCTGATGGTTTCGTTGATCATCCGAGCAACGTCGTGGGCGCCCATGCCAAGTATCCCCGGGTTGATGCTGAGTCCGATGAGGCGTCGATGCCCATTAACCGTCACCTCGACGGCGCCTGTCTGATGTGTGGCGGTGAACGCCTCGGCGTCCATCCGGTGAACCTGCTGGTCCAGAAGAGACATCACGACGTCGGCCTGATCAAACATCCGTCTGACCTGGGGGTGATGAGCCGGGCTCACATTATCTCCGTCGATTCACGCAGCGGGTCAGCGACTTACGGCAGCAACACTATTGAGCCGGTGGTCTTGCGGCCCTGCAAGTCCTGATGTGCCCGGGCAGCTTCGGCCAGCGGATACCGACCGCTGATCTCCACGTTGACCACCCCGCCGCCGATGACGTCGAACAGCTCGGCGGCGCGCCAGCCGAATTCCTCGCCGGTGCGCAGGAAGTGGACCAGTGATGGGCGGGTCAGATACACCGACCCGGCCGCGTTGAGGCGCTGCGGGTCGACCGGCGGAACCGGACCGGAGGCGGCGCCGAACAGCGCCAGCGTCCCGCGGACGGCCAGGCTGGCCAGGCTGGCGTCGAACGTGGTGGCGCCCACGCCGTCGTATACGGCCGCCACACCGGCTCCGTCGGTCAGTGCCCGGATCCGATCGGCGAACTGCCCGGCATCGGTGGGGTAGTCGAGAACCTCGGCCGCACCGGCTTCCCGGGACAGCTTGGCTTTCTCCGGGGTCGAGACGGTGCTGATCACCCGCACTCCCAGGTGAGTGGCCCACTGCGTCAAGATCAGCCCGACACCGCCGGCGCCGGCATGCACCAAGATCGTTTCGCCGGATTGCACCGGGTACACCGACTTCAGCAGGTAATGGGCGGTCAGGCCCTTCAGCAACGCCGACGCCGCCACCTCGGAGCTGACGCCGTCCGGTACCTTGGCGCTCAAAAACGCTGGCGCCGTGCAGAATTCGGCGTAGCCACCATTGGCGGAAGCGCTGACCACCCGGTCGCCCACCGTGATGGCGCTCTCGACTCCTTCACCGATGGCCACCACGGTGCCGCACACCTCGGAGCCGATGATGAACGGCAGTGGTCGTGGGTACTGCCCCGAACGGAAATAGGTGTCGATGAAGTTGACACCGATCGCCTCGGCCTTGACCAACAGTTGGCCGTCGCCCGCCTCGGGCTGTGCCGTCTCGACGTAGCGCAACACCTCGGGGTCGCCGGTTTCACTGACTTCGATTGCGTGCATCTGGTTATCATGCCCGGCAATGAAGCTTGCCCGGCCGGATATCTTCCATCCGCGCGTCGTGCTGGCGGGTTGGCCGCGGCAGCCCGCCGGTGACGGCGACGACGTCGGGCTGGTTGCGGCGTTGCGCCACCGTGGGTTACACGCCCATTGGTTACCTTGGGACGATCCCGACGTGGCGCGCGCGCATCTGGTGATATTGCGGGCCACCCGCGATTACGCCGAGCGCCTCGACGAGTTCCTGCCCTGGACCAGCAGCGTGGCCAATCTGCTGAATGCCCCTTCGGTGGTCGCCTGGAACGCCGACCGTGGCTATCTGGAAGACCTGGACAGTCGGGGAGTGCCGACCGTGCCCGGTGAGGTATCCGCGCCGGGCCAGCAGATCCGGCTGCCGTATGCCGGACGGGTCTTCATCAGCCCGACGGTCGGCACCGGCGCCCGCCGGTTCAGTGATCCCTCGCCGGCCGCGGCCTATATCGCCGAACGCCGGCAAGGCGGCCATTCGGTGGTGGTGCAGACGGCCGGCCCGGACGTTGAAACGGTGCTGATCTTCCTTGGGGGCCAGCCGTCGCACGCCTTCACTTCGCACGATGACGTGTTGCGCCAGGGTGAGCCCGATTTCGAAACCTGGGAGATCGGCGCCGCCGCGCTGGGCGCCGCCGCGGCCGCATGCGGCGTCGGCATCGGTGAGTTGCTCTGCGCGCGGGCCCACCTGGTCGGTGCGCGGCTGCTGGAACTGCAGCTGGTGGACCCGTCGTTGGGGTGGCGGCGATTGGACGCATCGGCCCGCGATCGGGGCCAGCGGCGGTTCGCGGGGTGCGTGGAGTCAGCTCTGGAGCGGGTGGGGCTGGGCCCGTTCTCGCATCGACGCCCATAGCGCCGCGGTGGCTGCGGTGCACGCTGCGGCCCCGGCGACGTGGGTGGCGACCAGCGCCGGCGGAACCCCGATGTGGTACTGCACGATGCCCACCAGCGCCTGCGCGAAAACCAGGGCGAGCAGCACGGCGAGGCGCCGCAGGATCGGCCGTCCCGCACCGACAGCCAACAACCCGAATCCGAGGCCGACCAGCAACGCCAGGTAGGAAACCAGCAGCGACGAATGCAGGTGCACCAGGGTGTTGATCTCGACTTTCAGCCGCGGCACCGTGCGGGTGGGGCTCTTGTCACCGGCATGCGGCCCGGCGGCTGTCACCAGCGTGCCGGTGACCAGGACCGCGGCCAGATTCACCGCGCTCAACACCGTGAGCGCGCGCAGCGGTCGGACCACGAGCCGGCGAACAATCCCGTCGTCGGGCTCGCCGATCTTGACGTAGAGCAACACCGACAGCCACACCATCGTCATGGATGCCAACAGGTGAACAGACACTGTCCACCACAGCAGCCCGGTGCGTACCGTGATGCCGCCGATCACCGCCTGCACCACCGTCGACGCGGGCATCAGCCATGCGTAGACCAGCACCTCGGGACGCCGGCGCGCCCTGGTGACCGCCAGCACGGCAGCCGCCGCGGCGATCACGACCGCGAAGGTGATCATCCGGTTGCCGAACTCCACCGCCTGGTGGATCCGCGGCACTTCGGCAACCGCTACCGGGGTGAAGCTGCCGGGGAAGCACTGCGGCCAGGTCGGACAACCCAGGCCCGACGCCGTGACCCGCACGATCGTGCCCGTGACCGCGATACCGCCCTGGGTCACGATGACGGCGGCGGCAATTGCGCGCTGCACCCGCAGACTCGGGTCGGGGAGCAGGTCCACCAACCGCATCAGCGTTCGTCCGACGGCCACCGCCCGATCGTAACGACAACTACGTCACGTAGTAGAAGCGGGCGTCGCGCCGAGATTGCCGCTATGGCTGTGGTTTCAGCTAGGCCGGCGACCATGGCGGCAATATCGACGGGCTGACCGGGGCCCGATCAGGTGAAGCGGAACCAGCGACGCGCCGCCAGCGCCGCCAGCGTTCCCCACGTCGCCAGGACGATCAGCCCGAACCAGTCCACCGACAGGATCATCGCCTGCGACAGCGCCTCGGTGAGCGCGCCGGACGGGGTGAGCCGGGCCGCCCACTTGATCGCCATCGGGATCATCGTGGTTTCGAGGGTGAGTGCGCCGAACCCGGCGAACACGAACCACATCAGGTTGGCAACCGCGAGCACGATCTCGGCCCGCAACGTGCCGCCCAGCAGCAGCCCGAGCGCGGCGAAGCCCGCGGTGCCCAGCGCGATGACGGCCGCCCCCAAGGCCAGTGCGGCCGGTGCCGGTCGCCAGCCCAGCGCAAAGCCGATTGCGCCCAAGATGATTGCTTGCAGAAATACCACGGCGACCACGGCCAGTGACTTGCCGGCGATGATTCCCCAGACCGGTAGCGGCGTCGCACCGAGTCGTTTGAGTGCGCCGTAGCGGCGGTCGAACGCGACCGCGATGGCCTGGCCGGTGAACGCGGTGGAGACCACGGCGAGCGCCATGATCACCGGTACGAACGTGGCCGCGCGGTGCTGCCCGAACGAGCCGAGCGGCAGCAGCGTGAGCCCGACCAGCAAGGTGATGGGGATGAACATGGTCAGCAGCAGCTGCTCGCCGTTGCGCAACAGCAGTTTGAGTTCCAGCCCGAACTGTGCGGCCAGCATCCGGGATACGGCATTGGGGCGCGGGTTCGGGGTGAAGGTTCCCGGGGGGAACAGCGTGTTGTCGGTCACGGTCGCAACTTCCTGCCGGTGAGATCCAGGAACACGTCCTCGAGGCTGCGTTGTTCGACCCGCATATCGGTGGCCAGCACGTCGATCTGCGCGCACCAGGCGGTGACGGTTGCCAGTACCTGCGGGTTGACCGGGCCCTCGACGAGGTACTCGCCGGGCGTCAACTCGGAGGCTTGATAGTCCTCCGGCAGCGCGGAGGCCAGCAGCGACAGCTCAAGCCGCGGTGGTGCGGTAAACCGCAACTGGTCTTTGGCGCCGGTTCGTGTCAGCTCGGTCGGGGTCCCCGCGGCCACCGTGACGCCGTGGTCGATGATGACCAGCCGATCCGCGAGTTCCTCAGCTTCTTTGAGTTGATGGGTGGTCAGTACGACCGTCACGCCGTCGCGGCGCAAAGCGTCGATCAACTCCCATACCACTAGCCGGGCGTGGGCGTCCATGCCGGCAGTGGGCTCGTCGAGAAAAACCAGCTCGGGACGCCCCACCAGCGCACAGGCCAGCGCAAGTCGCTGCTGCTGCCCTCCGGAGAGCCGCCGATAAGTGGTCTGGGCAACCTCGGTGAGCCCCAGGGTGTCCAGCAACCACCGCGGATCAATCGGGTCGGCCGCATAGGCGGCGACCAGGTTCAGCATTTCCCCGGCGCGTGCGGCTGGATATCCGCCGCCGCCCTGCAGCATCACGCCAATGCGGGGGCGCAGTCGCGCGTTGTCGGCGATCGGGTCCAGCCCGAGCACCTCGATGGCTCCGGTGTCCGGGCGTACGAAGCCCTCGCACATCTCGACGGTTGTCGTCTTGCCGGCACCGTTGGGGCCCAGCAGCGCCAGTACCTCGGAGGCCCGCACCTCGAGGTCGAGGCTGGAGACGGCCGTCAGGGATCCGTACCGCTTGGTCACTCCACATAGCCGGACTACGACGGAGTCTCCTGGGGATGCGTGGGGGGCCGAGCTCACGTGGAGTCAGCGTAGGCGCCCGGCGCCGACGTCGTCTGTGGGGTCACCGAAGCCTCAGCTGCGGGCACCGGGTCGACGAGCATCTGGTGTTTCGCTTCGCCGTTCCCCGTCGGCAGTCCTTGCCACGGTAACCGGTGGTAGGTCAGCGCAATCAGGACCAACACGATGATCGCGCTGGCCAGGGTGGCATCGATGATCTGAAACAACGCGAAGCGGTCCCCGTTGGCCGTCGGCCCGAAGATGCCGACGATGAGCGTGATGACGATGGCGGCCACCCGAAATCCGGTGCGGGTCGCCCACGCCGCCATCGGAATGATGGCCCAGAGCAGATACCAGGGCTGCACGACGGGGAACAGCAACACTGTGATGCCCAGCGCGACCCCGAGGCCGCCGATCGGGTGCAGCCGGCCGCGGAACACCGCCAGCAGCAACCAGCAGACCATCACCATGATGATCAGCACGCCCATGGCACGCGTCAGCGACAACACCGCGGTGGTGTGATCTCCCAAGCGCAGCAGAATGCCCACCTGCCCGGTGCCCAGCGCCAGCAGTGTCGGCGGCGACATCCAGCTGCGCACCACGTTGGCGGTGCCCAGCGTGTAGACCCAGCCGAAGCCCAGCCCGCTTGCCCATCCGACGATGGCCATCACCGACGTCGACAGTGTCGCCATGCCGCCGCCGGTCAGCAGCAGCGCTTTGATCGTGCCGCCGTAGCGGTAAGCCAAGGCCATCGTGATGAAGCCCAGCGCCAGCAGCGAAGGCAGCTTCACCTGCGACGACAGCGTGATCAGGATCGATCCGCCCAGCAACAGGACCAGTGGTTCCCAGTCCGCGCCCGGGCGCCATGATGCGGGCATCAGGCGCGGGGTTTCCCCCGAGTCGGCCAAATCGATGCCACGAAGCGCGATTTCGGCGCCGGTCAGCATCAACCCGAGCATCAGTGCCTCGTTGTGGATACCGGCGACCAGGTGCATGAACAGCAGGGGATTGGCCGCGCCCAGCCACAGCGCGCTGACCTCGGCAACACCACAGCGCCGGGCCAGCCGCGGCGTGGCCCACACGATCAGCGCCACGCCGATCAACACCACCAACCGGTGGCAGAGCACCGCGGCGACAATGTTTCCCCCCGTCAGCGCGGAGATCCCGCGGCCGATCCACAGGAACAGCGGACCGTGGGGGGCCGGCGTCCCCCGCCACAGGCTGGGAACCGACAGCGTGAACACGTGGCCCAGACCCAGGCCGGACGCCGGGCCCACTCGGTAGGGGTCGAGTCCGTCGCGGGAGATCTGGCTTTGGGCCAGGTAGGAGTAGACGTCCTTGCTGTACATCGGCGGGGCGATGAGCAGCGGCAGCATCCACAACAGCAGGGTGCGGTCCAGGTCGCCGCGCGACATCTTCCGCTTGTCCAGCGCGAACCGGCCGAGCATCAGCCAGGCCAGCGCCATCATGACCGCACCGGTGGTGGTCATGGTCAACGACACGGTCTGGATTCGCGACGGCAGGTTGAGCAGCCGGACCCCGAAGGTGGGATCCTGCACGACCGGCCTGGCGCCGGCGCCCAGGGCCCCGATGCCCATCAAGACCGTGCCGGTGGCGCCGAACAGCCGGGTGCGTGCGAGCGCAGTCAGTTCGGCAGCGTTCAGCGGCGACCCCACCGCCTGCTCGTCACCGTGGAGGCTGGCGATCGACGAGCTCAGCGTGTGGTGGCGGGCTGCCATCAGAGCAGCCTAGCCCCGGCGACTTGGGATGGCTTGGCGCGCCGCGTTGCGGCGTGAGGGCACCCTCGCTAGACAGCTCCCTGGAATTACGTCACACTTGTGTTGTGAAAATCTCGGCAGCTACTCCTGCTGTCCCAGCCGCGGTCCCCGACGGTCATACCCGTCGCGCCATTGTGCGCTTGCTGGTGGAATCCGGGTCGATCACCGCCGGTGAGATCGGCGACCGGTTGGGGCTGTCGGCCGCCGGTGTGCGGCGTCATCTTGATGCGCTCATCGAGGCGGGCGATGCGGAGTCCGTACCGGCCGCGCCGTGGCAGCAGGCGGGACGCGGACGGCCGGCGAAGCGTTACCGGCTGACCTCGGCCGGCCGGGCCAAGCTGGACCACTCGTATGACGACTTGGCGTCGGCGGCCATGCGGCAACTGCGGGAGATCGGCGGCGACGACGCGGTGCGGACATTCGCGCGGCGACGCATCGACGCGATTCTGGCCGATGTCGCCCGAGCCGACGGGCCCGGCGACGCCGCGGTGGAAGCGGCCGCGGAGCGGATCGCCGACGCGTTGACCACAGCCGGTTACGTCGCCACCACCACCCGGGTGGGTGGGCCCATCCATGGTGTGCAAATCTGCCAGCATCACTGTCCGGTGTCCCATGTTGCCGAGGAATTCCCGGAGTTGTGCGAAGCCGAGCAGCAGGCCATGGCCGAAGTGCTGGGAACCCACGTGCAGCGGTTGGCGACCATCGTCAACGGCGACTGCGCTTGCACCACCCATGTGCCTTTAACCCCGGCGCCCAGCCCGCGCCGCGACACTACGAGCATCAAAGGAGCGTCCGTATGACCATCGAGGCCAGCAAGACCGCTGCCGAGCCGCTGACCCAGGCGGAGGCAATTGCTTCGCTGAGCCGCTACGGCTACGGCTGGGTCGACTCCGATGTCGCCGGCGCCAGCGCTCAGCGCGGGCTGTCCGAGGCGGTGGTTCGCGACATCTCCGCGAAGAAGAACGAGCCCGAGTGGATGCTGCAGAACCGGCTCAAGGCGCTGCGCATCTTCGAGCGCAAGCCCATGCCGCGCTGGGGCTCCAACCTCGACGGCATCGACTTCGACAACATCAAGTACTTCGTGCGCTCCACCGAGAAGCAGGCCGCGACCTGGGATGATTTGCCCGAGGACATCAAAAACACTTATGACCGGCTCGGAATTCCCGAAGCAGAAAAGCAAAGATTGGTTGCTGGTGTAGCCGCCCAGTATGAATGTCTGGCCGGTGACACCTTGGTGTGGACCGCCAACCGCGGGCAGATCCCGATCAAAGAGATCGAGTTCGGCGATCGTGTGTTCGCCTACGACGAAGGTGCTGAGCGATTCGTCGTTGCGCCGGTTAAGGCATCGGCGCAGACGGACACCCGCCTTACCTATGCGGTCAAGACGACCCGGCGCAGCATCCGCGCGACCGACAACCACCCGATGCTGGTACTACGTGACGAACGCAAGGAGGGTAGCCAATGCGCCCGGTATGCCCGGCGTTGGGTCACCGTCGGTGCGATCAAGCCGGGTGACTTGATCGCGGTGCCGCGCCGCATCCCCGATGTTGGTGTCGCAGCTCAACTTCCGAGTGTTGTCGGGTTGAATTCACCACAAGCGAGCTCGCTTGACCTCATGTGGTTGTTAGGGCTTTACATCGGCGACGGCAACCTGCATCTGTCGACTAGGACCCACCGCGTTCAGTTCGCTATCGCGGCAACCGATGTGGAACTGCGGGCCGAATTGACCCGCGTCGTGAAGGACTTGTTCGGCCTGCGGTGCATCGAAGCTGATGAGTACCGCATCGTGGTGAACTCGAAAGCGCTGACCGAGTGGATCGTTGCCTTAGGCTTCGGGGGCCTGTCTCTGACTAAGCGAGTGCCCGACTGGGTCTACGGCTTGCCGGTCGACCAGCGACTGGCATTCCTCGGCGGTTGGGTCGACGCCGACGGTTACATGACGCCGGACAAGAGCGGTTCGCTCTTACTGACGTGCGCCAATCAAAGCCTGATCGGTCAAGCGCGTGAACTAGTGGAATTGGCCGGATTGCGGGCAGACGGACCCTGGTCGTTCACGCAGCCCTATCGGCACGCGCCGGAGCGGATGCAAATCGCTTGGCGGCTGCGCATTTCGGGTGACTTTGAGCGGCTCGGATGCCGGAACCCCAAGCGAACCGATCGCTTTGGCCGTCGTCGCTACATGCATTCGTCCAACAATTCGCATGGGACGACGATCCGGGTGCACTGCAACGATTGGCTCGGTTTCGAGCGAGTCAAGTCGGTTGAACCCTATGCGGTGGAACCGGTGTACGACATCGAAGTCGACGGGCCGCACAACTTCGTTGCCGAAGGTCTGGTGGTGCATAACTCAGAAGTGGTGTACCACCAGATCCGGGAAGACCTTGAAAAGCAAGGAGTCGTCTTCCTCGACACCGACACCGGTTTGCGCGAGCATCCCGAGATTTTCAAGCAGTACTTCGGCACGGTCATTCCGGCCGGGGACAACAAGTTCTCCGCTTTGAACTCGGCCGTATGGTCGGGCGGCAGCTTCATCATGGTTCCGCCCGGCGTGCACGTCGACATCCCGTTGCAGGCCTATTTCCGGATCAACACCGAGAACATGGGACAGTTCGAGCGAACGTTGATCATCGTCGGAGAGAACGCTTACGTCCACTACGTTGAGGGCTGCACTGCGCCCGTTTACAAGTCGGACTCACTGCACTCCGCGGTAGTCGAGATCATCGTGAAGCCCGGTGGCCGTTGCCGTTACACGACCATCCAGAACTGGTCGAACAACGTCTACAACCTGGTCACCAAGCGGGCGCGCGCCGAAGCCGGCGCCACCATGGAGTGGATCGACGGCAACATCGGGTCCAAGGTGACCATGAAATACCCGGCGGTCTGGATGACCGGCGAGCACGCCAAAGGTGAAGTGCTGTCGGTGGCATTCGCCGGCGAAGACCAGCACCAGGACACCGGCGCCAAGATGCTGCACCTGGCTCCCAACACGAAGAGCAACATCGTGTCCAAGTCGGTGGCCCGCGGCGGCGGCCGCACCTCCTACCGCGGACTCGTCCAAGTCAACAAGGGCGCGCATGGATCCAAGTCCAGCGTGAAATGCGATGCGCTGCTGGTCGATACGATCAGCCGCAGCGACACCTACCCCTACGTTGACATCCGCGAGGACGACGTCACCATGGGCCACGAGGCCACCGTGTCCAAGGTCAGCGAAAACCAGCTGTTCTACCTGATGAGCCGCGGGCTGACCGAGGACGAGGCCATGGCGATGGTGGTGCGCGGCTTCGTCGAGCCGATCGCCAAGGAACTGCCGATGGAGTACGCGCTCGAGCTGAACCGGCTGATCGAGCTGCAGATGGAGGGCGCGGTCGGATGACGTCCGCTCCCGTATTGAACAAGGGTGAGCTGTTCGCGTCCTTCGACGTCGACGCTTTCGAGGTTCCGCACGGCCGCGACGAGCTCTGGCGGTTTACGCCGCTGAAGCGGCTGCGCGGCCTGCACGACGGCTCCGCGCCGGCCACCGGCGTTGCCCAGATCAGCGTCAGCGAGCACCCCGGCATCGGCGTGGAAACCGTGCGCCGTGGTGACGAGCGGCTCGGTCAAGCCGGTGTTCCGGCCGACCGGGTTGCGGCGCAAGCGTTTTCGTCGTTCAACTCGGCGACGCTGGTTACCATCGGGCGGGACACGCACATCGCCGAGCCGGTGAATGTCAGCGTCACCGGCCCGGGCGAGGGCGCAACCGCTTACGGGCACCTACAGATCCGGGTCGAGGAGCTTGCCGAAGCCGTCGTCATCATCGACAACCGGGGGAGCGGAACCTACGCCGACAATGTCGAATTCGTTGTCGATGACGCCGCTCGGCTGACGGTTGTGTGGATCGCCGACTGGGCCGACGACACTGTTCACCTCAGCGCCCACCACGCCCGGCTCGGCAAGGACGCCGTGCTGCGGCACGTCGCCGTCATGCTGGGTGGGGAGGTGGTGCGGCTGGCGGCGAATGTGCGCTTCGATGCTCCCGGCGGTGATGCCGAACTGCTCGGGCTGTACTTCGCCGACGACGGCCAGCACCTGGAATCGCGGCTGCTGGTCGACCACGCGCACCCTGACTGTAAGTCGAACGTGCTGTACAAGGGTGCGCTGCAAGGAGATCCGGAATCGTCGCGGCCCGACGCGCACACCGTGTGGGTGGGCGACGTGCTGATCCGCGCCGCGGCTACCGGCACCGACACCTTCGAGGTCAACCGCAACCTGGTGCTCACCGACGGGGCGCGCGCGGACTCGGTGCCCAACCTGGAAATCGAAACCGGCGAGATCGCCGGGGCCGGACACGCGAGCGCCACTGGACGTTTCGACGACGAGCAACTGTTCTACCTGCGCTCTCGAGGCATCCCGGAAGAGCAGGCCCGCCGGCTGGTGATCCGCGGCTTCTTCGGCGAGATCATCTCCAAGATCGCAGTGCCCGAGATACGCGAACGACTGATCACAGCCATCGAACACGAACTGGAAATTACGGAATCGAGATCAACAGCCTCATGACGACCCTGGAAATCAAAGACCTGCATGTCAGTGTCGAAAATCCCAACGCCGCCGACGGGGAGCGAGAAATCCCCATTCTCAACGGTGTCGACCTGACCGTGAATTCCGGTGAGACACATGCCTTGATGGGTCCCAACGGCTCGGGGAAGTCCACGCTGTCCTACGCCATCGCCGGCCACCCCAAGTATCAGGTGACCTCGGGCTCCATCACGCTGGACGGCGCCGACGTGTTGGCCATGAGCGTCGACGAGCGAGCACGAGCGGGGATATTCCTGGCCATGCAGTATCCCGTCGAGGTGCCCGGCGTCTCGATGTCGAACTTCCTGCGCTCGGCGGCAACCGCCATCCGCGGCGAGCCGCCGAAGCTGCGACACTGGGTCAAAGAGGTCAAGGCGGCGATGGCCGCACTCGACATCGACCCGGCCTTCGCCGAACGTAACGTCAACGAAGGCTTCTCCGGTGGCGAGAAGAAGCGTCACGAAATCCTGCAACTCGAGCTGCTCAAACCCAAGATCGCCATCCTCGACGAAACTGATTCGGGCTTGGACGTGGACGCGTTGCGGGTAGTCAGCGAGGGGGTGAACCGTTACGCCGAAACCGAGCACGGCGGCGTCCTGCTGATCACCCACTACACCCGAATCCTGCGCTACATCCATCCGCAACACGTGCACGTATTCGTCGGCGGCCGCATCGTCGAATCCGGCGGCCCCGAACTGGCCGACGAACTCGAGGAAAACGGCTACGTGCGTTTTACCCAAGCGGCGGCCGCTGGAGCGTAGGCATGACCATCTCCGCGACGCCATTGGATCTCGCCGCGATCCGTGCCGATTTCCCGATCCTGCAGCGTGTCATGCGGGGCGGAAACCAGTTGGCATACTTGGATTCCGGCGCGACGTCGCAGCGGCCGCTGCAAGTACTCGACGCCGAACGGGAGTTTCTCATCACCTCCAACGGCGCGGTGCACCGTGGTGCGCACCAGCTGATGGAAGAGGCCACCGACGCTTACGAGCAGGGCCGAGCCGACATCGCGGCGTTCGTCGGTGCCCGTGCCGATGAGCTGGTATTCACCAAGAACGCCACCGAAGCGCTCAATCTGGTGCCATATGTCTTGGGCGACAAGCGGTTCGAGCGCGCCGTCGGTCCCGGTGACGTCATCGTCACGACGGAGCTCGAGCACCACGCGAACCTGGTGCCATGGCAGGAGCTCACCCGGCGCACCGGGGCCAGCCTGCGCTGGTATGGCGTGACTGACGACGGGCGTATCGACCTGGATTCGCTGCGACTCGACGAGCGCGTGAAAGTGGTCGCGTTCAGTCATCATTCCAACGTGAGCGGTGCGCTGGCGCCGGTAACCGAATTAGTGTCCCGAGCAAGAGAAGTCGGCGCGCTGACCGTGCTGGACGCCTGCCAGTCGGTGCCGCACCAGCCGGTGGATCTTCACGCGCTGGGCGTGGACTTCGCCGCCTTCTCCGGGCATAAGATGTTGGGTCCCACTGGGATCGGCGTGCTATATGGCCGTCGCGAGCTGCTGGCCGCGATGCCCCCGTTTCTTACCGGCGGTTCGATGATCGAGACGGTGACCATGGAAGCGTCCACCTATGCGCCGTCGCCGCAACGCTTCGAGGCCGGCACCCCGATGACCTCCCAGGTGGTCGGATTGGCCGCCGCCGCAAGCTATCTGGGCGCTATCGGCATGAACGCCGTCGAGGCTCACGAACGTGAGCTGGTCGCGGCGAGCATCGAGGGGCTGTCCGCTATCGAAGGTGTCCGCATCATCGGGCCCACAACGATGGAAAACCGCGGCTCCCCGGTCGCATTCGTCGTCGACGGGGTGCACGCCCACGATGTCGGCCAGATTCTCGACGACGAAGGTGTGGCGGTGCGGGTCGGACACCACTGCGCCATGCCACTGCACCGACGGTTCGGCGTGGCCGCCACCGCACGAGCATCCTACGCGGTGTATAACACGCTCGACGAAGTCGACCGGCTGCTGGCCGGGGTGCGACGGTCGTTGAAGTTCTTTGGGAGAGCCTGACGTTGCGACTAGAGCAGATGTATCAGGACGTCATCCTGGATCACTACAAGCATCCGCAGCACCGCGGGCTGCGGGAACCGTTCGGCGCGCAGGTCTACCATGTCAACCCCGTCTGCGGCGACGAGGTCACCCTACGGGTCGCGCTGTCCGACGACGGCACGACCGTCACCGACGTCTCCTATGACGGCCAAGGTTGTTCCATCTCCCAGGCGTCGACGTCGGTGCTCACCCAGCAGGTGATCGGCCGCAGCGTGGCCGAAGCGTTGCAGATCATCGACGCGTTCACCGAGATGGTGTCCTCACGTGGAACGGTGCACGGTGACGAGGACGTTCTCGGAGACGGAATCGCGTTCGCCGGCGTGGCGAAATACCCCGCACGGGTGAAATGCGCGTTGCTCGGATGGATGGCTTGCAAAGATGCGCTGGCTCAGGCCAGTCATGCCCTGGAGGAGGTCAGCAATGAGTGAAACCGCCGCTCCCAACGAAGAATTGCTCGCCGATCTCGAGGAGGCGATGCGCGACGTCGTCGACCCGGAGTTGGGGATCAACGTCGTCGACCTGGGCCTGGTCTACGGGCTGGACGTGGCGGACGGCGACGAAGGAACCGTCGCGCTGATCGACATGACCTTGACCTCGGCGGCCTGCCCGCTCACCGATGTCATCGAGGATCAGTCGCGCAGCGCGCTGGTCGGCAGCGGTCTGGTCGACGAGATACGGATCAACTGGGTGTGGAACCCGCCGTGGGGTCCGGACAAGATCACCGACGACGGCCGCGAGCAACTGCGCGCGCTCGGCTTCACCGTCTGATTTCCAGGGTGCCGGTGAAGCTGGCCCGGGGCGCCCCCATACCGGGGTCGATCCGATGCGGTCCAGATGCTGACGGCGTCACCGGAAAGTCAAAGATCGCAGTCGGAATGTATACGGTGGCACACGAATTGGGAATATCGACCACTCCGGACAGGCGTCCCTCGATAGGGGCCGACCCGAGTAGCAGATAAGCCTGCTCGGGGCTATAGCCGAACTTTGTCAGGTAGTCGATCGCATGCAGGCAGGCGCGCTGGTAGGCGAGATCCGAATCGAGGTATTTCTGTTCGCCGTCCAAGGTCACCGACGTGCCCGAGAAAGCGATCCACTCCGAATACTGCGGGGCGGTATTGCCCGGGACGAAGATGGCATTTTCATGGACGCCGTAGGTCTGCATGCCTCCTTTGATCACGTCCACATGGACGTCGATGAAGCCACCCATTTCGATGGCGCCGCAGAAGGTGATCTCGCCATCGCCTTGAGAAAAGTGCAAATCGCCGAACGACAAGTTCGCGCCGGGCACGAACACCGGATAAAACACCCGGGTACCTTTGGTGAGATTTTTGATGTCCTGGTTGCCGCCGTTCTCGCGGGGCGGAGCGGTGCGGGCGGCCTCGGCCGCGACGCGGTTGAACTCGTCGCCGGTCAGCGCACCCAGAATGGCGCCGTCTGGTTCCGGTGGCAGGGCAAGGGGCGGCACCCGATTGGGATCCGTCGCTATGAGAGCCCCCTCGCGTCTGTTCCAGGTCGCCAACAGTTGCGCGGACGGGGCCGTTCCCATGAGGCCCGGATGCACGATGCCGGTGTATTTGACGCCGGGAATGTGTCGCGAGGTCGCCGTTTGTCCGGCGAAGTCCCAGATCGCCTTGTAGGCGTCGGGGAATTGATCGGTGAGGAAGCCGCCGCCGTTGTGTCTGGCGAATATCCCGGTATAGCCCCAGCCCTGTCCGGCCAGGGGGCCCGAGTCCTCCTGCGGAATGGGACCGAGGTCCAGGATATCCACGATCAGCAGGTCGCCCGGTTCGGCGCCGTCGACCGCGAACGGTCCGGACAGGCAGTGCACATTCTGCAGGGGAGCGGTGAGGATGTCCTCGGCCGAATCGTCGTTGTGTATGGCGCCGTCAAACCATTCGCGGCAGTGTGCGCGGAACGTGGCACCGCGCTTGACGGTGACGGCCGGGGGGATATCCGGATGCCAGCGATTGTGGCCGATTATCTGTTGCTGATGGAATTTTTTGGTGGAATCCAGCGGGAACAGTAATTCAGGCACGTCGCACTCTCTGCACATGACGACTCTTGCAGCCCAAGATGACTGGTAACTGTGATGGTGCTGATGATCTTCTGCAAACCGCCCACGACAACGCCGGCGGCGGTCTACATGTCGCCGCCGACGACTTATAGTCGGCGGGGTGCCGACCTACCTATTCCGCTGCGCGCGGGGCTGTCCGAAATTTGTCGAGCAGCATCCGATGGCCTCAGTGCCCGACAGCGCCGCCTGTCCGCAGTGCGCTTGCCTGGCCAGAAGAATTCCCGCTGCGCCGATGGTCGGTATCGGTCGCAGCGCCGCGATGCGACTCCACGACCGCACCCGGGCCACCGCTGACTCACCGCAGGTGGTCAGCGGCCTGCCTCCTGCCCGCCGTGGCAGGGCCAACATCACCATGAACGCACTGCACCGCGCGCTGCCCCGGTCATAGCCGCACGCGGGCTTCGGCGCCCACGGCCCGTCAGAAGGCAGCTTCGGGTATGCGCATGATCTCGTCGTCGACGGATTCGATGACGGCCCGGACTCCGGACAGCTTGGGCAGAATGTTCTTGGCGAAGAAACCCGAAACCGCGACCTTGCCTCGGTAGAACGCCTCGTCGTCCTTGGACGGTCCGTTGGCCAACGCCGCATGGGCGACTCCGGCTTGCACTAACAGCCGCCAGCCGATGATCAGGTCGCCGACGGCCAGCAAGTATCGCACCGATGCGAGCCCGACCTTGTAGATGTCGGTCGGGTGCTGCGCGGCGGACATCAGGTAGGTGGTCAGCGCGCCCGTCATTGCGGTGACCTCGTCGAGCGCGGTCTGCAGCAGCGCGGCTTGCGGTTTCAGCGCTTCATCGATGTTGTCGATGGTCTGCGTTATCTGAGCCGTCACAAACTGCAGCGCCTGGCCGTGGTCGCGGACGACCTTGCGGAAGAAGAAGTCCAGCGCCTGGATGGCGGTGGTGCCCTCATAGAGCGAATCGATCTTCGCGTCGCGGATGTATTGCTCGATGGGATAGTCCGTCAAGAAGCCCGAACCACCCAGGGTCTGCAGCGACTCGGTCAGGACCTCGTAGGCCCGCTCTGAGCCGACGCCTTTGACAACCGGCAGCAGCAGATCGTCCACGCGGTGCGCCATGTCTGGGTCGGCGCCCGAAACATGTTGCGCCACAGCGTTGTCCTGGTGTGCGGCGGCATACAGATACAGCGCCCGCAGGCCCTCGGCGTAGGCCTTCTGGGTCATCAGGCTGCGGCGAATGTCGGGGTGGCGCATGATCGTGACGCGCGGCGCGGTCTTGTCGGTCATCTGGGTCAGGTCCGCGCCCTGCACCCGTTCTTTGGCGTAGGCGAGCGCATTGAGGTAGCCGGTGGACAGCGTGCCCGTGGATTTGACGCCGATGGTCATACGGGCGTGCTCGATCACGGTGAACATCTGCGCGATCCCGTTGTGCACTCCGCCGACCAGGTAGCCGACCGCGGGCACGTCGGTGGCGCCGAAGGTCAACTCGCACGTCGGGGAGGACTTCAGTCCCATCTTGTGTTCCAGGCCGGTGACGTAGACCCCGTTGCGCGGGCCGAGTTCACCGGTGTCCGGGTCGAAAAGGTAGTTGGGCACGTAGAACAGGCTCAAACCTTTGGTCCCCGGACCTGCGCCCTCCGGCCGGGCCAGCACTAGGTGGAAGATGTTTTCGGCCGTGTCGCCCACGTCGCCGCCGGAGATGAACCGCTTGACGCCCTCGATGTGCCAGCTGCCGTCGGGTTGTTCGACGGCCTTGGTCCGGCCGGCACCGACGTCGGAGCCCGCGTCGGGTTCGGTGAGCACCATGGTGGCCTGCCAACCGCGTTCGACACCCATTGCCGCCCACTGTCGTTGCTGATCGGTGCCCTCGACGTACAGGGACTGGGACAGCGTCGGACCCAGGTTGTAGAAGGCCGCAGAAGGGTTGGCGCAGTAGATCATTTCATTGACGGCCCAGACCAGTGGTGCGGGTGCGGGCATGCCGCCGATCTCTTCGGCCAAACCCAGGCGCCACCACTCGGCGTCTTTGATCGCTTGCACCGTCTTGACCAACTCGTCGGGCACGCTGATGGAGTGGGTGGCCGGGTCGAAGACGGGTGGGTTGCGGTCGGCGTAGGCGAAGGTCTCGGCGACCGGACCTTCGGCCAAGCGGGCCGCCTCGGCCAGGATGGTGCGCACCGTGTCGGCGTCGAGCTCGCTATAACGCCCGGTGCCGAGGACGGCGCCGACATCGAGAACCTCGAAGAGGTTGAATTCGAGATCGCGGACGTTGGCGATGTAGTGGCCCAATGCGGTTCCCTTCACTTCGGCGGCTCGATCCTTGGCCGGGTTTTGACCGGGCCCAGTTTCCCCGAGTGAGGAAAACGTACGCACCCGTACCCACCGGCACGGTGCGCTGCCCTGCCGCTACGGCTAGCCGTTCGCGCCGTTTTGGCCGAACAGCAGCCCCCGCAGGCCGCCGGTGCCAGGGGTGCTGCCGATGGCCGTGGCGTGGCCGCCATTGCCGCCGTTGCCGATGAGCAGCGCGTTGCCGCCGTTGCCGCCGTTGCCTGGCGGAAAGGTTCCGCCATTGCCGCCGGTACCACCGTTGCCGATCAACCCGGCCTGGCCGCCGACCCCGCCGCTGGCATTGCTGAATCCGTTGCCGCCGGCACCGCCGTTACCGGCGAAGAACCCGGCGCTGCCGCCGGCCCCGCCGGTCCCGGCGGAGAGAGCGTCCCCGCCGGTGCCGCCGTCGCCGAGGAGGAAGGCCCTGCCACCGTTGCCGCCGCCGCCGAGGAAGCTACTGCCGCCACCACCGCCGTTTCCGTACAGCACACCGCCGTTGCCGCCCACGCCGCCGGCCCCCGCGCCGTTGGGGCTGATACCGCCGGCGCCGCCATGTCCGAACAGTAAGGCGGAGCCGCCGACACCGCCCGCACCGCCGCCGCCGCCACTGTTGCCGCCCGCGCCGCCGTTGCCGAAGAACAGCCCACCGGTGCCGCCGGCGCCGCCGTTCGCGCCCGCTCCGCCCACGCCGCCGGCGCCGCCGAAACCGAGCAGGCCCGCGGAACCGCCCCGGCCACCGGCCTGGCCAGCCACTCCATCTCCGCCTCTACCGCCGTTGCCGAACAAGAGTCCGCCGTCCTCGCCGGCCTTTCCCGCCCCGCCGTCGACGCCGTCACCGATCAGCGGACGCCCGAGCAGCGCCCGGGCGGGCGCGTTGATCACGTCGAGCAGCGGCTGCAACGGGTTCGCCGCGGCGGCCTCAGCGCTGGCGTAGGCCTGCGCGCCGCCAAACAGGTTTTGCACGAACTGGTCATGGAACGCCGCGGCCTGTGCGCTGAGCGTCTGATAGCTCAGCCCGTGTGCTCGAAAGAACGCCGCGATGGCGGCTGACACCTCGTCGGCGCCCGCGGCCGCCACGGCGGTCGTCTGGGCCACCGCCGCCGAGTTGGCCTCGCTGATCACCGAACCGAGGCGCGCCAGATTCCCGGCTGCCCCCGACACATACTCCGTATTAGTGACCAAGAACGACATCCCGCACCTCCACAGTAAAGCGTCAGCGACTGACGAATCCTATCGCGATTTCGGCAGCTGTGATTGGCCATTTCCCGAGCAATTTCATCACACGAATTTTTCCGCGGGGATGCAAATTTCACCCACCTGCGGATTACCCGCCACCGCAGTCCACGGCACTGTCGGCGTCGAGGGCGACGAAACCGCTTACCTTGTGCCAGTGACCAATTCAATCGCATACCGCAATGCAATCGAGATACTCGGCGATCGCCGGCGTCCCTAGACTCGGTTCATCCTGACGAACTCCCCCCTCTGTGAGGCCGCCGGAATGACCTTGACCGCTGCTGAAGCGTGCACCTCCGAGGTTTCTTTCGACCACATGCCCGTCGCCGTCGCGCGGCCGCTGAGTTGGCGTGCGGCGCTGTGGTCGGTCATGTCGGTTCGCTGGGCCGCCATCGCGTTGGCCTTATTCCTTGCGGGGCTGGCGGCTCAGCTGAACGGCGCACCGCAGTCCGTGTGGTGGACGTTGTATCTGGCCTGTTACCTCGCCGGCGGCTGGGGTTCGGCATGGGCTGGGGCACAAGCGCTTTGGAACAAGGCACTCGACGTAGACCTGCTGATGGTGGTGGCGGCGATCGGAGCGGTCGCAATCGGGCAGATCTTCGACGGTGCCCTGTTGATCGTGATCTTTGCGACATCGGGCGCCCTGGACGACGTGGCCACCAAACACACTGCCGATTCGGTCAAGGGGTTACTGGACCTCGCGCCGGATCAGGCCGTGGTCGTCGACGGCGACGGTCACGAGCGGGTGGTTGCGGCGGGCGACCTGGTCGTCGGTGACCGGGTACTGGTGCGCCCGGGCGAGCGCATACCCGCCGACGGCGCCGTGCTGTCGGGCTGCTCCGAAGTCGACCAATGCTCGATCACCGGCGAGTCCATCCCGGTGGCCAAGGGCCGTGGTGACGAGGTGTTCGCGGGTACAGTCAACGGGTCCGGGGTGTTACAACTGCTGGTCACCCGGGACCCGTCGCAGACAGTGGTGGCCCGCATCGTCGAGTTGGTCGCCGAGGCGTCGGCCACCAAAGCCAAAACCCAGTTGTTCATTGAAAAGATCGAGCAGCGGTACTCGGTGGCCATGGTGGTGGCAACCCTCGCGCTGATCGTCATTCCGTTGCTGCTGGGCGCATCACTGCAACCAGTTCTATTGCGCGCCATGACATTTATGATTGTGGCCTCGCCGTGCGCGGTGGTGCTGGCGACCATGCCGCCGCTGCTTTCGGCGATCGCGAATGCCGGTCGACACGGGGTTCTGGTCAAATCGGCTGTGGTCGTGGAACATCTGGCCGACACCAGCATCGTCGCCTTGGACAAGACCGGCACATTGACCTGTGGCACGCCGCAATTGACCACCGTCGAGCCGCTGCGCCCGGATGTGGTGGGTGTCCGAAAGTTGCTCCAATTAGCTGCTGCTGCAGAGCAACCCAGTGAACATCCCCTGGGCAGGGCCATTGTCGAGGAAGTTCGCCGGCGCGGTATCACCATCCCCGCGGCCGAGGATTTCCGTGCAGTGCCCGGCCGCGGAGTGCGGGCCACCGTGGGTCGCGATTTCGTCGAGGTGTGCAGTCCGCAAAGCTATCAGGGGCCGCCGCTACTCGAGCTCGCGCCGATCCACGACGCGGGCGCCACGGCGGCGATCGTGATGCTCAACGGTGTCGCGGCCGGCGTGCTGGGGCTCACCGACCAGGTGCGCCCCGATGCCGCGGAGTCCGTGGCGTCCTTGACCGCACTGACCTCGGCGCCGCCGGTCCTGCTGACCGGGGACAACGGGTGCGCGGCCCGGTGGGCGGCCCGGCGCGCCGGGATCAGCGATGTACGGGCCGCGCTGTTGCCCGAGCAGAAGGTCGAGGCGGTCCGCGATCTGCAAGCCAGCGGTCATCGGGTTCTCGTCGTCGGCGACGGTGTCAACGATGCTCCCGCGATGGCCGCGGCCCGCACGTCCGTCGCGATGGGCGCCGGCGCCGACCTGACCTTGCAGACCGCCGACGGCGTCACCGTACGGGACGAACTGCGGGTCATCCCGACGATCATCGGGCTCGCCAGACAAGCCCGCCACGTGGTGACCGTCAACCTGATCATCGCCGGCACCTTCATCAGCGTCCTGGTGTTGTGGGATCTGTTGGGGCACTTGCCGTTACCGCTGGGTGTGGCCGGCCATGAAGGATCCACGGTGCTGGTTGCCCTCAACGGTATGCGGCTGCTGACCAACCGGTCCTGGCGTGCGGCGGCATCGATGGGCGCACCAACGGCCTGATCCGCAGCGGCTCCGGCTGTGCTCGACGTACGCTCGACGTCGCCGGACCCACCGGGCCCGGAGCTAACAAGGGGACACGTGGCGACTCGAGATCTCACCGCCGAGACCTTCACACAGACCGTCTACGGCAACGACAACGTGCTCGTCTACGTCTGGGCGCCGTTGTGCGCCCCGTGTGCGGTGTTGACGCCGACGTATGAGGGCTCGTCGGACAAGCATCCCGACATCGTGCACGGCGAGGTCAACTTCGAAACCGAGCAGGAGTTGGTCTCGATCGCCGGGGTCAAGCTATTGCCCACGTTGATGGCGCTCAAGAAGGGCAAGCGGGTGTTCAAGCAGGCCGGTGTCGCTAATTCCGCGACCATGGATGACCTGGTGCGCCAGCTGCAGGCCTACCGGGTCGACTCGCCACCCCGGCAGCGGGGCCTGCTCTAGACATCCTGGAACAAACTCGCCGGCCCGAGGCGTTAGGGCAGTCATGGCAACCAAAGACCTCACTGCTGCGCAGTTCAACGAAACCGTCAATGACAACGACATGGTGTTGGTCGATTTCTGGGCCTCCTGGTGCGGTCCGTGTCGCGCCTTCGCGCCCACGTTCCAGGCGTCGTCGGAGAAACACCCCGACGTGGTGTACGCAAAGGTCAACACCGAAGAAGAGCAAGAACTGGCGGCAGCGGCCCAGATCCGGTCGATTCCCACGCTGATGGCATTCAAGAAGGGCCAACTGTTGTTCAACCAACCCGGTGCCCTGCCCCCGGCTGCTCTGGAAGACCTGGTACAGCAGCTCAAGGCTTATGAGGTCGCCTAGACCTTCGGAAATCCGGCGGCGCTGACAACCGGGCGCACCGTCCTACGCGATACCGTGCACGGGTGAGTTTGGTCCTGCTGGAACACCCGCGCCCAGATATTGCGCTGATCACCCTCAACTGGCCGGAGCGGATGAACTCCATGGCTTTCGACGTCATGGTGCCGCTCAAGGAGGCCCTGGAGACGGTGAGCTACGACAACTCGGTGCGGGTGGTGGTGCTGACCGGGGCGGGGCGCGGCTTCTCCTCCGGTGCGGATCACAAGTCCGCAGGTGCGGTGCCGAATGTCGAGGGCCTGACCCGGCCGACCTATGCGCTGCGCTCGATGGAGCTGCTCGACGAGGTCATCCTGAAGCTGCGCCGGCTGCACCAACCGGTGATCGCCGCGGTCAACGGCCCGGCCATCGGCGGTGGGCTGTGCCTGGCGCTCGCCGCGGACATCCGGGTGGCCTGCACCAGCGCATATTTCCGGGCGGCCGGCATCAACAACGGGCTGACGGCCAGCGAACTGGGGCTGAGCTACCTGTTGCCCAGGGCCATCGGATCCTCGCGTGCTTTCGAGATCATGCTGACCGGGCGCGACATCAGCGCCGAGGAAGCCGAGCGCATCGGGCTGGTGTCCTGCAGGGTGCCCGACGGCCAGCTGCTGGACACCTGTTATGCGATCGCGGCGCGGATGGCGGCATTCTCCCGGCCGGGAATTGAGTTGACCAAACGTACACTGTGGAGTGGACTAGACGCCGCCAGCCTGGAAGGGCACATGCAAGCCGAGGGTCTGGGACAGCTTTTCGTCCGGCTGCTGACAGCCAATTTCGAAGAGGCGGTTGCCGCGCGCGCCGAGAAGCGGCCCCCGGTCTTCACCGACGACAAGTAGCGGCACAACCAAGCAGGCCACCAAGGAGAGCGATTGTGATCACGGCAACGGACCTCGAGGTCCGAGCTGGTGCGCGCATCCTGCTCTCGCCCGAGGGCCCGGACTTGCGCGTGCAGCCGGGCGACCGCATCGGGTTGGTGGGCCGCAACGGTGCCGGCAAGACCACCACGCTGCGCATCCTGGCTGGGGAGAGCGAACCGTATGCTGGATCGGTTAGTCGCAACGGCGAAATAGGTTATCTGCCACAGGATCCCAAAGAGGGAGACCTTGACGTGCTGGCTCGGGACCGGGTGTTGTCGGCTCGCGGTCTCGACGTGTTGCTCACCGATCTGGAGAAGCAGCAGGCGTTGATGGCCGAGGTCGCCGACGACGAAGCGCGCGATCGCGCGATCCGCCGCTACGGTCAGCTCGAGGAGCGCTTCGTCGCGCTGGGCGGCTACGGCGCCGAAAGCGAGGCGGGCCGGATCTGCGCGAGTCTCGGCTTGCCCGAACGGGTGCTGACCCAACAGCTGCGCACCCTGTCCGGAGGCCAGCGCCGCCGGGTGGAGCTGGCGCGGATTCTCTTCGCCGCTTCCGACAGCGGCGCCGGTTCGGGGACCACGCTGCTGCTCGACGAGCCGACCAACCACCTGGACGCGGATTCGATTGGCTGGCTTCGGGACTTCCTGCGGTCGCACACCGGGGGGCTGGTGATGATCAGCCACAACGTCGACCTGATCGCCGACGTGGTCAACCGGGTGTGGTTCTTGGATGCGGTGCGCGGCGAGATGGACGTCTACAACATGGGCTGGCAGAAATATCTCGATGCCCGTGCCACCGACGAGCAACGTCGTCGTCGGGAACGCGCCAATGCCGAACGCAAGGCCGCCGCGCTGCGAACCCAGGCCGCCAAGCTGGGCGCCAAGGCCACCAAGGCCGTTGCGGCACAGAACATGTTGCGTCGGGCCGATCGGATGATGGCGGCACTCGACGAGGAACGGGTGGCCGACAAGGTGGCCCGGATCAAGTTCCCCACCCCGGCCGCCTGCGGCCGCGTCCCGCTGGTGGCCAAGGGGCTCAGTAAGAACTACGGATCGCTGGAAGTGTTCAGCGGTGTCGACCTGGCCATCGACCGGGGCTCGCGCGTCGTCGTGCTCGGACTCAACGGTGCCGGCAAGACCACGCTGCTGCGGCTGCTGGCCGGTGTCGAAACACCCGACACCGGGGCGCTGGAGCCCGGACATGGGGTGCGCATCGGCTATTTCGCGCAGGAGCACGACACGCTGGACAACGATGCGACTGTCTGGCAGAACGTCCGGCACGCCGCACCGGAAACCGGTGACCAGGAGTTGCGCGGCCTGTTGGGCGCGTTCATGTTCAGCGGTCCACAGCTCGAGCAACCGGCCGGCACACTGTCCGGCGGCGAAAAGACGCGCCTCGCGCTGGCCGGGCTGGTGGCCTCCACGGCCAACGTGCTGCTGCTCGACGAACCGACCAACAACCTCGATCCCGCCTCGCGCGAACAGGTCCTTGACGCGCTGCGCAGCTACCGCGGCGCGGTGGTGCTGGTGACCCACGACCCCGGTGCCGCCGAGGCGCTCGACCCGCAACGTGTCGTGCTGTTGCCGGACGGCACCGAGGACTATTGGTCCGAGGAGTATCGCGACCTCATCGAGCTGGCCTGAGAAATCGCAAGCGTTTTCGGCCAAAGCGGTCCCGCCATCGCCGGCCGGTTCTTACCCTGGAAGCCGGGGATCGTGACCATGCGTGGGAGGCAGCCGGTGAGAACCCAGCGGAAGTCGAAGAAGACGCGCGATCAGTTGTTGCACGAGTTGCGCAACGCTTATGAGGGCGGAGCCAGCATCCGCAACTTGGCGGCCAGCGTCGGGCGATCGTACGGATCGGTTCACAGCATGCTGCTCGAATCCGGTACCACGATGCGCAGCCGCGGAGGACCAAATCATCGCGCCCGGCCGGCGCGAACGTAACACCACGGCCGGATTCGGATTTCGCCGTGGCATGACGCCGCACGGTCCAAATCAGCCGCGGCGCACCGAATTTTCCACCAGGTCCAGTACGGCGGAGAGCCGCTGGGGGTCCTCGCCGGAGGCAAGCCTGGCCACCAATCCGTCGAGGACCAGATCCAGGTAGCACTGCAACACGTCACTGGGAACGTCGTCGCGCACTCGTTTGGCTTGCTTCTGCCGGCGCAGTCGTTCGGTCGTCGCGGCGGCCAGTTCCAGGGAGCGCTCCGCCCAGCCGCGGTTGAACGCCGGGTCAGTGCGTAGCTTGCGCGCGATCTCCAACCGGGTGGCCAGCCAGTCGAACTGCTCGGGCGCGGCGAGCATGTCACGCATCACCTGGATGAGGCCTTCGCGCGACGCGACATCGGCCATGCGCTCGGCGTCCTCGTGCGCCAGCGCAAAAAACAGCGCGTCCTTGTCCCGGAAGTGGTGGAAGATCGCACCCCGCGACATACCGATCGCCTGTTCTAGACGCCGGACCGTGGCTTTGTCGTAGCCGTATTCGGCAAAGCAGCGGCGCGCGCCGTCGAGGATCTGGCGGCGGCGAGCCGCCAGATGGTCCTCGCTGACTTTTGGCATGGCCAGGGCTGTGGTCGCCTTGGCGTTAACCCGATTTGAGCATGTTGCGCAGCACGAACTGCAGGATGCCGCCGTTGCGGTAGTAGTCGGCCTCGCCGGGTGTGTCGATGCGTACCACCGCGTCGAACTCGACTGCGTCGTGACCGTCCTTGCTGGCCTTCACATGCACCGTTTTCGGCGTCTTGCCGTCGTTGAGCGCCTCGATTCCGGTGATGTCGAAGACCTCGGTGCCGTCCAGTCCCAGCGACGAAGCCGACTCCCCCGCGGGGAACTGCAGCGGAATCACCCCCATGCCGATCAGGTTGGAGCGGTGAATGCGCTCGAACGACTCGGCGATCACCGCCCGCACGCCCAGTAACAACGTGCCCTTGGCCGCCCAGTCGCGTGAGGAGCCGGAACCATACTCTTTACCGCCGAGCACCACCAGCGGAATGTTTTGTGCCGCATAGTTTTGCGCAGCGTCGTAGATGAACGCCTGCGGCCCGCCCTGCTGGGTGAAGTCGCGGGTGTAACCGCCGGAAACGTCGTCGAGCAGTTGGTTGCGAAGCCGGATGTTGGCGAACGTGCCGCGGATCATCACCTCGTGGTTGCCGCGCCGCGAGCCGAAGGAGTTGTAGTCCTTGCGCTCGACGCCGTGCTCGTCGAGGTATTGCGCGGCGGGGGTGCCCGGTTTGATGCTGCCGGCGGGGGAGATGTGGTCGGTGGTCACCGAGTCGCCGAGCAGCGCAAGCACCCGGGCCCCGGTGATGTTGCCCACCGGCTCTGGTTCGGCCGACATTCCCTCGAAATACGGCGGCTTGCGGACGTACGTCGAATCCTGGTCCCACTCAAAGGTATTGCCGCTCGGGGTCGGCAGGTTACGCCAGCGCTCGTCACCTTTGAACACGTCGGCATAGTTCTTGGTGAACATCTCCTGGTTGATCGCCGACGCGATGGTGTCGGAGACGTCTTTCTGCGACGGCCAGATGTCTTTCAAGTAGACGTTGTTGCCGTCTTTATCGGTGCCCAACGCCTGTGACTCGAAGTCGAAGTCCATGGTCCCGGCCAACGCGTAGGCAACCACCAACGGTGGTGAGGCGAGGTAGTTCATCTTCACGTCGGGATTGATGCGGCCCTCGAAGTTGCGATTGCCCGACAGCACCGCCGCCACCGAAAGGTCGTTGTCGTTGATCGCCTTCGAGATCTCCTCGGGCAGTGGGCCCGAATTGCCGATGCACGTGGTGCACCCGTAGCCGACCAGATAGAAGCCGAGTTTCTCCAGATACGGCCACAGGCCGCCCTTGTCGTAGTAGTCGCTGACCACTTGGGAGCCCGGGGCCATGGTGGTCTTCACCCACGGCTTGGCGGCCAGCCCCTTTTCGACGGCGTTTTTCGCCAGCAGCGCCGCGCCCAGCATCACCTCCGGGTTGGAGGTGTTGGTGCACGAGGTGACCGCGGCGATCACCACCGCGCCGTGGTCGAGCACGAATTCGCCGAGTTCGTCGGACTTCACCGTCACCGGGTTGCTCACCCTGCCCTTGGCGTGTTTGGCGGCGGACTCCACCGGAGTGTGGTCGTCGGCGTGGCCGTTGCTCAGTGCCCCCGGGTCGCTGGCCGGAAACGTCTCGTCGACCATCTCGTCCAGCTTCGAGTAGTCCTTCTTGTCGGGGTCGTCGCCGACGTAGTTCGGAATCTGCTCGCGGAACGTGGATTTGGCGGCCGACAACGCGATGCGGTCCTGCGGGCGCTTGGGTCCGGCGATCGACGGCACCACGTCGGACAGGTCGAGTTCGATGTATTCCGAGTACGCGGGCTCGTGTTTCGGGTCGTGCCACATGCCCTGTTCTTTGGCGTAAGCCTCGACCAACGCCAACTGTTCGTCGTTGCGGCCGGTGAACCGCAGGTAGCTGATAGTCTCTTCGTCGATCGGGAAAATGGCTGCGGTAGAACCGAATTCGGGGCTCATGTTGCCCAGGGTGGCGCGGTTGGCCAGCGGCACCTCGGCGACGCCCTCGCCGTAGAACTCGACGAATTTGCCCACTACGCCGTGCTTGCGCAGCATCTCGGTCACGGTCAGCACGACGTCGGTGGCCGTGACGCCGGGCTGGATCTCACCGGTCAGCTTGAAGCCGACCACCCGCGGTATCAGCATCGACACCGGCTGACCCAGCATGGCCGCCTCGGCTTCGATGCCGCCCACGCCCCAGCCGAGCACCCCCAGGCCGTTGACCATCGTGGTGTGCGAGTCGGTGCCCACACAGGTGTCGGGGTATGCAGTGATATTTCCCGCGTCGTCGCTGCGGGCCATGACGACGCTCGCCAGGTATTCGATATTGACCTGGTGCACGATGCCGGTGCCCGGCGGCACCACCTTGAAGTCGCGGAAAGCGCCCTGGCCCCAACGCAAGAACTGATAGCGCTCGCCGTTGCGCTGGTACTCGATCTCCACGTTGCGCTCGAACGCGTCGGCCCGTCCGAACAGGTCGGCGATCACCGAGTGGTCGATCACCAGGTCCGCCGGCGCCAGCGGGTTGACCTTGTCGGGCTTGCCGCCCAGGTCGGCGATGGCCTCCCGCATGGTGGCCAAGTCGACGATGCAGGGCACGCCGGTGAAGTCCTGCATGACGACCCGGGCGGGCGTGTACTGGATTTCGACGCTGGGCTCTGCTTCGGGGTCCCAGTTCGCGATGGCGTCGATGTGATCCTTGGTGATGTTGCTGCCGTCTTCGTTACGCAGCAGGTTCTCCGCGAGGACCTTGAGGCTGTACGGGAGTCTCTTGGTGTTGGGGACCGCGTCGAGGCGATAGATCTGGTAACTCCGGTCGCCGACCTTGAGCGTGTCGTGGGCTCCGAACGAGTTCACAGAATCTTTGCTGGTCACATCAACTCCCGAGGATTCAGTTCTGCCGCCGACGGGCCGTGTCGACGGGGCTTCGCATACTCAGCCAACTTTAACAGTACGTTTGTCCTGCATTACGGTTGGTACCCGTACCCTTCAGTCTTGTCGTGGCGGGCGCGAGTTGAAAAGCCCCTCGCCGATTGGACTGGCGGGGATATCGACGCTCGGCGAAACTGCCGTCCCTACGGGCACACTGATCGGCGCGGACGCATCCTCAGCGCGTACGGTGCCTGTAGCACCGCGGGAGGTGTGAGAGGAGCGAGACCATGACCGGGCACGACACCGCAGGCCAGCTGCCGTCACCCCAGACGATCCCGTTCCTGCCGGCCTACATTCCACAAGACGTCGACATGACGGCGGTCAAGGCACAAGTCGCCGCGGTCGGCGTCAGCGCGCCACCGGCAGCCGTGCCGGGATTGCTCGAGGTGGTCAACCACGCACACGACGAGGGCATTAACCTCAAGATCGTCCTGCTGGACCACAACCCGCCCAATGACACCCCGTTGCGGGATATCGCGACCGTCGTGGGCGCCGACTACCAGGACGCGACGGTGTTGGTGCTCAGTCCCAGCTACGTCGGCAGCTACAGCACGCAATATCCGCGGGTCACCCTGGAGGCGGGGGAGGACCATTCCAAGACGGGCAACCCGGTGCAGTCCGCGCAGAATTTCTTGCACGAGCTGGACACACCTGAGTTTCCCTGGGCCGGATTGACCATTTTTTTGCTGATTGCGGTGCTTGCCGCGGCCGTTGGCACCCGGTTCATGCAGCTGCGCGCCCGGCGGTCAGCAACCTCGGGTGACAGTGCTGGGACGACGTCGGATCAAGCCGGCCAGGGTATCTAGCCAGCTTGGTGAGGCTCGACAGAGGGTAGTTCGCCGGCCATGTGGCTGGCCGGTGGCAAACGCTTCACATCACCATTCGGTCACATTAATTGCACGTCCAGGGTGCACTTTGTGACATACGTTTCTTTAGCGTCAGGTGTGACGTACGGTGCAAATGATGATTGTGATGCCATTAGCGCTTTCGGCGCTGACTGCCGTCCGTCCGGTTTGAGCCATAGGAGATCAGAGTCGATGAGACGGATCCGAGGTGGCTCTGCTTCACGATCGGCAGCACGGTTGGTGCGGCCGGCCATTCCGTCGGTCTTGAGTGTGCTGTTGCTGGTATCGACTCCTGGACTGGCGTCCGCCGCTCCCGGCACTGACCCCATCGCCGCGCTGATCGCGGAGGTCGCCAAGGCCAACCAGCGGCTGGAGGATCTCAGCGCCGCCGTGGAGATGGAGCAGGAGGGCGTCAACAAGGCGATGGTCGCCGTGGAGACCGCTCGTGACGAGGCCACCGCTGCCGAACATGAGCTCGAGCTCAGTCAGCAGGCAGTCAAGGACGCCAACGCGGCGATCTCTGCAGCCCAACGCCGATTCGACAGCTTCGCGGCGGCCACCTATATGAATGGCCCGTCCGACAGCTACCTGACAGCCAAGAGCCCCGACGACATCATCGCCGCGGCGACCGCGACCAGGGCGATGACCGCCAGCGCCCAGACGGTGATGGCCAACCTGCAGCGGGCCCGAACCGAACAGGTGAACAAAGAATCGGCGGCCCGGCTGGCCAAGCAGAAGGCCGACAAGGCCGCTGCCGAGGCGAAAGCCAGCCAGGACGCGGCGGTGGCCGCCCTCACCGACACCCAGCGCAAGTTCGACGAACAGCGCGAGGAAGTCAACCGTTTGGCCACAGAACGAGACGAGGCGCAGGCCAGGCTCCAGGCGGCCAGGCTGGTCGCCTGGTCCTCGGCCGGCGGCCAGGGCACGCCCGCTGAGATGTGGGACCCGGGTGCAGGACCCGGCGGCGGCCGCCGCTGGGACGGGTGGGACCCCTCGTTGCCGCAGATTCCCAGCGCCAACATCCCCGGCGACCCGATCGCGGTGGTCAACCAGGTGTTGGGTTATTCGGCGACCTCGGCACAGGTCACCGCACAGATGGGACGAAATTTCCTGCAGCAGCTGGGCATCCTCAAACCCACCGATACCGGGATCACCAATGCCCCGGCGGGTTCGACGCATGCCGGCCGGATTCCGCGGGTCTACGGACGTCAGGCCAGCGAGTACGTGATCCGTCGGGGCATGTCACAAATCGGGGTGCCGTATTCCTGGGGTGGCGGCAACGCCGCGGGCCCCAGTAAGGGCATCGACTCCGGGGCGGGCATCACCGGCTTCGACTGTTCCGGGCTGGTCCTGTATTCGTTCGCCGGGGTCGGCATCAAGCTGCCGCACTACTCGGGTTCGCAATACAACCTGGGCCGCAAGATCCCGTCTTCCCAGATGCGTCGCGGCGACGTCATCTTCTACGGCCCCGGCGGCAGCCAGCACGTGACGATCTACCTGGGCGACGGTCAGATGCTCGAGGCGCCCGACATCGGCCTGAAAGTCCGAGTTGCGCCCGTGCGCACCAGCGGCATGACGCCCTTCGTGGTGCGCTACATCGAGTGGTGAACGGGGATTTATGCGGCACAAGCGATTTCGCCTGATCAACCTGGCCTGGATCACCGCGATGGTGACCGGGCTCTTGGTTGCTGTAGCGGCGCCGGCCGACGCCGATCCCGGTCCGTGGGACCCGACTTTGCCGGCAACCGCCAGCGCGGGGGCACCCGGAGATGCGCTCGCCGTCGCCAACGCGTCGCTGCAAGCCACCGCCCAGGCCACCCAGACCACCCTCGATCTGGGCCGCCAGTTTCTGGGCGGACTGGGCATCAACCTCGGCGGCAGTCCCGCCGCCGGTGCCGCCAACACCAGCCCCAGCCGGATTCCGCGTGCCAACGGCCGGCAAGCCATCGAGTACGTGATCCGCCGGGCCGGATCACAGATGGGAGTCCCCTATTCCTGGGGCGGCGGCACTCTGGAGGGTCCGAGTAAGGGCGTGGACTCCGGCGCCGGGACCGTCGGCTTCGACTGCTCGGGGTTGATGCGCTACGCCTTCGCGGGTGTGGGCGTGCTGATCCCGCGGTTTTCCGGTGACCAGTACAACGCGGGGCGCCACATCCCGCCCAACGAGGCCAGGCGCGGCGACCTGATCTTCTACGGCCCGGGCGGTAGCCAGCACGTCACCATGTACCTGGGCAACGGTCAGATGCTGGAAGCGTCCAGCCTTGCCGGCAAAGTCACGGTGAGTCCGGTGCGCAAGGCCGGCATGACACCATTCGTGACCAGGATCATCGAGTACTGAGCCGGTGCGGCTCCGGCGACTGTCGGGGCGCCTCGTCCGGCTTCCCCCGGACGGTTGCGTCCTGCCCGGAGGGTCTAGGGTGGCCGGGCAGGAACCGCGGCGTCGACGGAATCCACGGCGCCTGGAATAGTTGAACGCGGGCACGTCGCTGCCCCGCGGCGTTGGTCGTGTCAGCAGTCGTGTCTGATCGAGCGGTGGAGGGTTGTCGATGACAGCAGCAGGTGGCGGTTACCCGGGTCCGGGCGGGCAATCCGGCCCGCCGGCCCATGAGGCATCCCCGGGTGCTCCCGGTGGTTCTGACGGGCTGGCCGCCGAGGTACACACGCTCGAGCGGGCCATCTTCGAGGTCAAGCGGATCATCGTGGGCCAGGACCAGTTGGTGGAGCGGATGCTGGTCGGCCTGCTCTCCAAGGGCCACGTATTGCTCGAAGGCGTGCCCGGGGTCGCCAAGACGCTGGCGGTGGAGACCTTCGCGCGGGTCGTCGGCGGGACGTTCGCCCGCATCCAGTTCACCCCCGACCTGGTGCCCACCGACATCGTCGGAACCCGCATCTACCGGCAGGGCAAGGAGGAATTCGACACCGAGCTCGGCCCGGTGGTGGTCAATTTCCTGCTCGCCGACGAGATCAACCGTGCCCCTGCCAAGGTGCAATCGGCGCTGCTGGAGGTGATGCAGGAACGTCACGTGTCCATCGGTGGTAAGACCTTCCCGCTGCCCAACCCGTTCCTGGTGATGGCGACGCAGAACCCGATCGAACACGAGGGCGTCTACCCGTTGCCCGAGGCGCAGCGCGACCGATTCCTGTTCAAGATCAACGTCGGCTACCCCTCGGCCGAGGAAGAGCGCGAGATCATCTACCGGATGGGCGTCACCCCGCCGCAGCCCAAACAGATCCTGAACACCGGCGACCTGGTGCGGCTACAGGGAATCGCGGCCAACAACTTCGTGCACCACGCGCTCGTCGACTACGTGGTGCGGGTCGTCTTCGCCACCCGGGCGCCCGAACAACTCGGGATGAACGACGTCAAGAGCTGGATCGCGTTCGGCGCATCCCCGCGAGCTTCGCTGGGCATCATCGCCGCGGCCCGGTCGCTGGCGCTGGTGCGCGGGCGTGACTATGTGATCCCGCAGGATGTCATCGAAGTCATCCCCGACGTGCTGCGGCACCGGCTGGTGCTCACCTATGACGCGCTGGCCGACGAGATCACCCCGGAGATCATCATCAACCGGGTGTTGCAGACCGTCGCCTTGCCGCAAGTGAATGCCGTTCCGCAACAAGGCCATTCGGTACCGCCGGTAATGCAGGCGGCGGCTGCGGCTAGCGGCCGGTGACCGAAAGCAAGGCGCCGGCGGTCGTCCATCCGCCGTCGTTGCTACGTGGCGACATCGACGACCCCAAGCTGTCGGCGGCGCTGCGCACTCTGGAGCTGACCGTCAAGCACAAGCTCGACGGTGTCTTGCACGGCGATCACCTCGGCTTGATTCCCGGGCCGGGCACGGAGCCGGGCGAGTCGCGTCTGTACCAGCCCGGTGACGACGTGCGCCGGATGGACTGGGCGGTCACCGCCCGGACCACGCACCCCCACGTGCGGCAGATGATCGCCGACCGCGAACTGGAAACCTGGCTGGTGGTGGACATGTCGGCCAGCCTGGACTTCGGTACCGCGGTCTGTGAGAAACGTGACCTCGCGGTGGCGGCCGCCGCCGCCATCACCTTCCTCAACAGCGGTGGCGGCAACCGAATCGGCGCCCTGGTCGCCAACGGCGCCACGATGACTCGGGTGCCGGCCCGCACCGGCCGCCAGCATCAACACACCATGTTGCGCACCATCGCCACCATGCCCAAGGCTCCGGCCGGGGTGCGCGGGGACCTGGCGGTGGCCATCGACGCGCTGCGCCGACCGGAACGCCGGCGCGGGATGGCGGTGGTCATCAGCGACTTCCTGGGGCCGATCAACTGGATGCGGCCGCTGCGGGCGATCGCGGCCCGCCACGAGGTGCTGGCCATCGAAGTCCTGGATCCGCGCGATGTCGAGCTGCCCGATATCGGCGACGTGATCCTGCAGGACGCCGAAAGCGGCGTCACCCGCGAATTCACCATCGACACCCAGCTGCAGAACGATTTCGCCAGGGCCGCGGCGGCGCACCGCGCGGACGTGGCCCGGACCCTCCGCGGTTGTGGCGCACCGGTGCTGACGCTTCGCACCGACCGCGACTGGCTGGCAGACATCGTCCGCTTCGTCGCCTCCCGGCGACGTGGTGCCATGGCGGGGGTTCAGTGACACACCTGCTCGCATCTTTTATGACGGGTCTGATATGACACTGCCGTTGCTCGGGCCGATGACGCTGTCCGGCTTCGAACACTCGTGGTTCTTCCTGTTCCTATTTGTCGTCGTCGGGCTGGTGGCGCTGTACATCGTGCTGCAGCTGGCGCGCCAGAAGCGGATGTTGCGGTTCGCCAACATGGCGTTGCTGGAGAGTGTGGCGCCCAAGCGGCCCTCCCGCTGGCGGCATGTTCCGGCGATCCTGCTGGCGTTGTCGCTGGTGCTGTTGACCACCGCGATGGCCGGACCGACGCATGACGTCAGGATTCCGCGCAACCGGGCGGTCGTGATGCTGGTGATCGACGTCTCGCAGTCGATGCGCGCGACCGACGTCGAACCCAACCGCATGGTCGCCGCGCAGGAGGCCGCCAAGCAGTTCGCCGACGAGCTCACCCCCGGCATCAATCTCGGACTGATCGCGTACGCGGGCACGGCGACGGTGCTGGTGTCGCCGACGACCAACCGCGACGCGACCAAGAACGCGTTGGACAAGCTGCAGTTCGCCGATCGCACGGCCACCGGGGAGGCGATCTTCACCGCCTTGCAGGCCATCGCCACCGTCGGCGCGGTGATCGGTGGAGGCGACACGCCGCCGCCGGCGCGCATCGTGTTGTTCTCCGACGGCAAGGAGACGATGCCGACCAATCCGGACAACCCCAAGGGCGCCTTTACCGCCGCTCGCACCGCCAAGGACCAGGGCGTGCCGATCTCGACGATCTCGTTCGGCACCCCATACGGGTTCGTGGAGATCAACGGCCAGCGCCAGCCGGTACCGGTCGATGACGAGACCCTGAAGAAGGTGGCCCAACTCTCCGGCGGAAACGCCTACAACGCAGCAACATTGGCCGAGCTGAAGGCGGTGTACACGTCGCTGCAGCAGCAGATCGGCTACGAGACCATCAAAGGTGACGCCAGCGCGGGCTGGCTGCGGCTGGGTGCGCTGGTGCTGGCGCTGGCCGGCCTGGCCGCGTTGCTGATCAACCGCCGGCTGCCGACCTGACGTCACGCCGACCGTAACGCCACGGCGAAAAATCGCGCCGGATCTCGCCCTGGCGTCACGTTCGCGACATGCGATGAGCCGATTTCGGTGTTGCCTCAACGAGGCGCTAGGTTGACGGGGTGACTGACGCAGCCACCGACACCACAAGCGAGGCCGCCACCGACGGCGGCAAACCCCCTTTCGTATCCCGGTCAGTCCTGGTCACCGGCGGAAACCGGGGGATTGGACTGGCGATCGCGCAACGGCTGGCCGCCGACGGCCACAAGGTGGCGGTGACGCACCGCGGATCCGGGGCGCCCGAGGGGCTGTTCGCCGTCGAGTGCGACGTCACCGACAGCGACGCCGTCGATCGCGCCTTCACAGAGGTCGAGGAGCACCAGGGTCCGGTTGAGGTGCTGGTTTCCAACGCCGGCGTGTCCGCGGATGCGTTCCTGATTCGCATGACCGAGGAGCGGTTCGAGAAGGTCATTGACGCCAACCTCACCGGGGCGTTCCGGGTGACTCAGCGGGCAGCTCGCAGCATGCAGCGGAAGAAGTTCGGCCGGCTGATCTACATCGGTTCAGTCTCCGGCAGTTGGGGCATCGGCAACCAGGCGAACTACGCGGCCTCCAAGGCCGGTGTGATCGGCATGGCCCGCTCGATCGCCCGAGAGCTGTCCAAGGTCAACGTGACCGCGAATGTGGTCGCCCCGGGTTACATCGACACCGATATGACCCGAGCCCTGGACGAGCGGATCCAGGAGGGGGCACTGCAATTCATCCCGGCGAAGCGGGTCGGCACCGCCGCCGAGGTCGCCGGCGTGGTCAGCTTCCTGGCGTCGGAGGACGCGAGTTACGTCTCCGGTGCGGTCATCCCGGTGGACGGCGGCATGGGCATGGGTCACTAAGAGCAAGAGGGGACGAAACAATGGCAGGACTGCTGGAGGGCAAACGGATCCTGGTGTCCGGGATCATCACCGACTCCTCGATCGCGTTTCATATCGCCCGGGTGGCCCAGGAGCAGGGCGCGCAGCTGGTGCTGACCGGTTTCGACAGGTTGCGGTTGATCCAGCGGATCACCGACCGGTTGCCGCAGAAGGCGCCGCTGCTGGAACTCGACGTGCAAAACGACGAGCACCTCGCGACGCTCGCGGATCGGGTTGTCGAGGTGATCGGTGCCGGCAACAAGCTCGACGGCGTGGTCCACTCGATCGGCTTCATGCCGCAAAGCGGGATGGGTATCAACCCGTTCTTCGACGCGCCCTACGAGGACGTGTCCAAGGGTATCCACATCTCCGCGTACTCCTACGCTTCGATGGCAAAGGCGCTGCTGCCCATCATGAATCGCGGTGGCTCCATCGTCGGCATGGACTTCGACCCGAGCCGGGCGATGCCGGCCTACAACTGGATGACGGTCGCCAAGAGCGCACTGGAGTCGGTCAACCGCTTCGTGGCCCGCGAGGCCGGTAAGTACGGTGTGCGCTCGAACCTCGTTGCCGCCGGGCCGATCCGGACGCTGGCGATGGCGGCAATCGTCGGCGGTGCGCTGGGCGAGGAGGCCGGCGCGCAGATCCAGCTGCTCGAGGAGGGCTGGGACCAGCGCGCTCCCATCGGCTGGAACATGAAGGACCCGACGCCGGTCGCCAAGACCGTCTGCGCGCTGCTGTCGGAGTGGCTGCCCGCGACCACGGGTGACATCATCTTCGCCGACGGCGGCGCACACACCCAGTTGCTCTAGCCCGCATGGAATTTGACGCTGTCCTGCTGCTGTCCTTTGGTGGGCCGGAGGGGCCCGAGCAGGTGCGGCCGTTCCTGGAGAACGTCACCCGGGGCCGCGGTGTGCCGCCCGAACGCCTCGATGCGGTGGCCGAGCACTACCTGCATTTCGGTGGCGTCTCACCGATCAACGGCATCAACCGAGCGCTGATCGCCCAGCTACAAGCCGAACTGGACCTGCCGGTGTATTTCGGCAACCGCAACTGGGAACCTTACGTCGAAGACACCGTGAAAGCCATGCGCGACAACGGGATTCGTCGTGCCGCCGTATTCGCGACATCGGCGTGGAGCGGCTATTCGAGCTGCGCGCAGTATGCCGAGGACGTAGCCCGGGCACGCCGGGCGGCCGGCCCAAATGCGCCCGAGCTGGTCAAGCTGCGGCCCTACTTCGACCATCCGCTGTTCGTCGAGATGTTCGCCGCTGCCATTGCTTCGGCTGCGGCGACCGTGCCCGCTGACGCAAGACTGGTGTTCACTGCGCATTCCATCCCGGTGGCCGCCGACCAGCGCTGGGGGCCTCGTCTCTACAGCCGCCAAGTCGCTTATGCCGCAACCCTTGTCGCAAATGCCGCCGGATATGGCGACTATCACCTGGTCTGGCAGTCGCGCTCCGGTCCGCCGCAGGTTCCCTGGCTGGAGCCCGACGTCGGCGACCACCTCACCGCGCTGGCGAACGCGGGTACCACCGCGGTGATCGTCTGTCCCCTCGGATTCGTCGCCGACCACATCGAGGTGGTGTGGGATCTCGACCATGAATTGCGTTTACAGGCACAGGCATTGGGCATCGAGTTCGCCCGGGCCGGCACTCCCAACGCCGATCGGCGGTTCGCCCGGCTGGCTGCGGATTTGATCGACGAACTTCGCTATGGTCGCGCGCCGTCGCGGGTCAGCGGCCCCGATCCGGTGCCCGGCTGCCTGGCCGGCATCAACGGTGAGCCCTGCCGGCCGCCGCATTGCGTTGCGCGCGAACTGGAGCTCAGTCCGACCAAGCCGAATGCAGGATCGCGCTGACGGCCGCGATCCGCGCGGAGCGCACCACCGCGGTCAGCGGCCGCAGCGCGTCGAACGCAGTCTGTACTTCGGATGACGACTGCGCTTGGATCGGCTCGAGACCGGCCGTCAGGCGCGGGGTGAAGCGGTCCGCGGCGGAATCGGGCAATCGGCTGAGGCCGGCGCTGACCGCGATGATCGCGTCGACGTGTGCGGCGTTCTCTAGCACCCGCAGTGCGCGCGACGGCGCATGGTCGGGAATGCGGTGTTGCCGTGCGGATTCCAGCAACTGCTCGACCAGGCCGCGCGGGTTGGCGATGCCGGCGGCGCTAGGGCCCGTGCCGATAGCGCCCAACGCGTCGGCAGCCGAGCGCACCGCGGTCCGCAGGGCGTATTCGGCGTCGCCCAGTTCGTAGGGGTCCAACACCGGGGTACCGGGCAGCGAATACACCATCCACGACAACGCACCCAACTCGGGTAGGGCCGCATCGTCGTCGGCAGTCTGTTCGGTGTCGCGGTAAGAGAACTCGGGGACCAGCCCGATAGCCGTGCCGGGATCATCGGGATTGGTGATGATGATGGCTTCACCGGCGGCCAGCGCGTCCCGCTCGAATTGTGTTCCGGCGGATAGCCCGCGCACATCGCCCGGCACCGGCAACACCACGTTGATCGTCGCGCGTAACCGATCCGGCGGGCCCGGCGCCGACGTCCGTCCCCGGCCTGCGGCGGCGCGCAGCGTTGACAACAGCGACACCGTTCCCGCGCTATCGACGTCCGGCCATGGCAGACCGGTATGGCCGGCCGCGACCGCGTCATATGCCGCTACCGATTGCGTTGGCGCCCAGAGAGATAACGCATCGAGAAGATCGTCGGGCGCAGCCTTGCCGGCGAGCCAGGCGTTGGCCCACATCGAAAGCGTTGCGCTGGGACACCACATGATCTCGCAGTGTAGTTGTTGGGCACGGTTGTCGGGGATCACGCGTATTCTGTGCGCATGCCCGTCGCCCTGATCTGGCTGATCGCAGCGTTGGTGCTCGCCAGCGCGGAGGCGCTGACCGGCGACATGTTCTTGCTGATGCTCGGCGGTGGCGCGCTGGCGGCAGCGGGAAGCAGCTGGCTGATGGACTGGCCGGTGTGGGCCGACGGCGCGGTGTTTCTGATCGTGTCGGTTCTGTTGCTGGTGCTGGTTCGGCCCGGGCTGCGGCGGCGGCTGACCCCCGGCAAAGGCGTGCCGATGGGCGTCAAGGCGCTGGAGGGCAAGAGCGCTCTGGTGCTGGATCGGGTCGCCCGTGATGAAGGCCAGGTCAAAATCGACGGCCAGGTGTGGACGGCACGTCCCCTGAACGAGGGCGACGTGTTCGAACCGGGTGATTCGGTGACCGTGGTGCATATCGAGGGAGCCACCGCGGTCGTCTTCAAAGACGCGTAGCAACTGGAGAAAGGAATCCCGGTGGAAGGTGCCGTTGCCGGCCTGGTGTTTCTGGCCGTTTTGGTGATATTCGCCATCATTGTGGTGGCCAAGTCGGTTGCGCTGATCCCGCAGGCCGAGGCCGCGGTGATCGAGCGGTTGGGTCGTTACAGTCGCACGGTCAGTGGGCAGCTGACGTTGTTGGTGCCGTTCATCGACCGCGTCCGCGCCCGGGTGGACCTGCGTGAGCGGGTGGTGTCGTTTCCGCCGCAGCCCGTCATCACCGAGGACAACCTGACCCTCAACATCGACACCGTGGTGTACTTCCAGGTCACCGTTCCCCAGGCCGCGGTGTACGAGATCAGCAATTACATCGTCGGCGTCGAGCAGCTCACCACCACTACGCTGCGCAACGTCGTCGGCGGCATGACGCTGGAGCAGACGCTGACTTCCCGCGACATGATCAATGGCCAGTTGCGCGGTGTGCTCGACGAGGCGACCAACCGGTGGGGCCTGCGGGTGGCTCGGGTAGAGCTGCGCAGCATCGACCCGCCGCCGTCCATTCAGGCATCCATGGAAAAGCAGATGAAGGCCGACCGGGAAAAGCGGGCGATGATCTTGACCGCCGAGGGCACCCGGGAAGCGGCGATCAAGCAGGCGGAGGGGCAGAAGCAGGCGCAGATTCTTGCGGCCGAGGGTGCCAAACAGGCCGCGATCCTGGCCGCCGAGGCCGACCGGCAGTCGCGGATATTGCGTGCCCAGGGTGAGCGAGCCGCGGCCTATCTGCAGGCGCAGGGGCAGGCCAAGGCCATCGAGAAGACGTTCGCGGCGATCAAGGCTGGCCGGCCGACCCCCGAGATGCTGGCCTACCAGTACTTGCAGACGCTGCCGGAGATGGCCCGCGGCGACGCGAACAAGGTATGGGTGGTGCCCAGCGATTTCAGCGCGGCGCTGCAGGGCTTCACCAGGTTGTTGGGGACGCCGGGGGAGGACGGGGTGTTCCGGTTCGAGCCGTCTCCAATCGAGGACCTGCCCAAGCACGCTGCCGACGGCGACGACGACGAGGTCGCCGAGTGGTTCTCCACCCAGCCCGACCCGACGATCGCCCAAGCCGTGGCCAAGGCCGAGGCGATAGCTCGCACACCGGTGGAAAATCCGTTGGGTCCGCCGCCGGAGCTGCGGCGTTAGGAGCAGCTGATGGGCATTGTGACCTCACCGAAAACCTATGCGGCGCTGGCGGTGTTTCAGGCCGGCGATGCGGTGGCATGCGCGATCCCACTGGCACCGATCGAGAAGTTGCTCGACGACCTGGGTGTGCCGGCCGGCGTTCGTCCGGTCCTGCCCGCGGCCAAGGCTGCCGCGGCCGTCGGACTGCTCTCGGCCACCCGGTTTCCCGCGCTGGCGCGATTGACCACGGCGATGCTGACGGTGTACTTCGTCTTGGCGCTGGGCGCCCATGTTCGGGCGCGCGACTTCAGTGTCACCGCGATTCCGGCGGCCATGTTTCTGGCGGTGTTCGCGGTGATGACGGCCAAGGGGCCGGACCGGGTTTAGCCGAGGCGCAGCTCGACCAGCGGCAGCGGAGTGCCGGTGTCGGTGATCGCCGTGCCGAGAGTCTGCTCGAGTGCCGGCTTCAGACGTCGCCAGGCCCGCGGATGGTGGTTGCGGTAGGAGGCCAGCGCCCGGTCGGCCTGCGCCTGGTCGAGTACACGCGCCGTGGCCGCAGCGGGGGCGCGGCTACCGGCGTAGACCCGCACGTGCGGATTGGCCTCGATGTTGCGGAACCACTGGGCTTTCCGGCCGAAGCCGGACGCGACGACGTAGGTGTGCGGATCGGGATGATTGACCACCTCGAGCACCACATTGCGGCGGGCACCGGACTTTCGGCCGATGTGTTCGAGCATCAGGATCCGCGATCCGAACAGGGCGCCTGCGCGTGCGCGATAAATCCAGATGGGCGCGCGCATGAGCCTGCGGGAGCGCAACAGCCGTGCGCCGGCCCTGGCTAATAGGGACATTGTTCCCCTCCATTCCTCCATCAGGTACCGCGTAGTCCGTCGCGGTAAATCGAAAGCACCTCCCCCGCCCAGCGCTGCATCCCCGAAGCGGCGAGCGGGTCCACGCCGAGCACCTCGATCAGCCGTGGTCGTAGGGTCAGCAGTGCCAGGTCGTTGACCAGTAGGAAGGCGGCCCGTATCTCGGGATCGGTGCCAGGACTGGCGGTGCCGGCGGCCACCATGGCGTCCAAAGCGGCTTTGCTGAGCAGAAAAAGGCGTTCGAACAGCGTCGACCCGGCCGGACCCCCGTCGATCAGCATCCGGCTCAGGTATCCCGGTATGGCCGAATCGGGTGGCAGGTGGCGGGCCAGGCCGTCGAGCAGACCGGGCACCGCCGCGGGGCCGAGGTCCGATGCCCCGGTCTGGTCGGTGATTTCGGTCAGCAGCACGTCGAAGGTCGCGACGACCTGAGTGTCGACGGCCTCGATCAGACCGTCCTTCGAGCCGTAGTGGCGGATGACCAAGGCCGCCGACACTCCCGCCGCGGTCGCGATGTCGCGCATCGTGACCGCGGCGGGGCCGCGCGCGGCGAACAGTCGCAGCGCCTCGTCACGGATTCGGGCTCGCGCCGTGCGGTCGTCCGGCTGAGGTAAACGCACGTTTACAATTATAAACGATCGTTTACGCCGACGATTCTTGGGGTGCTGCTTGGCGACCGCTCAGGGGCGGGGTGTCGGCGAGGTTTGCGTGGACGGCGGCGGTCCGGGTGGCTGGCCCGGCGCTCCCGGCGGTTGGCCGGGGCCGAAAGGCCCCGCCTGGGGTGGCGCCGGCGGTCGTGGACCCCGCGGCACGCCCAATGGCCCGGGCATCGGCCGGAAACCTCCCGCGACCGGTCCAGGTGGGCCGCCGGGACCGGGAGGAGGCGGTTGGCCGTGGCTGAATGCTTGCCCCGGCATTGGCATGGGCCCCGACCCCGGGGGAGGGGGCGGTGGCCCGACGCTGATCAGCCAGGCAAATGCGATCGCAGCCACGCTGCCGGCTGCGCCCAGGATCAGGCCCGCAACCCCGGCGCCGATCAGCGCGGCCAGCGAGAAGCGGCGGCGCTCGCGTCCGGGGTCGGCGAGCACCGCCGGCGGGGGTGCGACAGGTGCGGGAGTTGCGACAGGGCCGGTCGTGCTGGTGTTTTCGTCGGCGGTCATACGGCTCCTCACGTCGTCGATTTCTATCGGTGTGCTCGGTAATCGCGACGGTAACGGCCGTACTTGAAGTGGACCTGAAGAAACGTGTTTGCTCGAGCGGTTTACTGACCGGGCGGCAACGGCGGCAAGGGCGGCGCCGGCGGCGCTGCAGGGGAGCTGCTCGGCGTAGCCGTCGCCGCCGTGGTCGGCGCTGCCGGCGGTGCCGGGGGATTACTCACCGGTGGCGTCGACGACAGCCCGGGCGGATATAGCGGAGCAGGCAGCTCGACCCGAATTTTCCAGGTGACGCCGGTTACCGCGAAGACGGCGAGTGCGCCGATCGCCAAACCCGCGACCGTGGCGCCGATCACCACGCCGGTGGAATGGCGCCGCCCGGCTGCGGCTCCGGTCGCCGGTGGCGGTGGCGGGTTGGTGTGGTGGGCGGTCATGCTGGCTCCCATGTCGGTGAAATTGGTTGGGACAAACGTGCGTGCTTCGGATTGATCTCAGCACCGCACGTTAACAATGGAGCCATGACCGATCGTTCGCGCCCGAACCGCGTCGCAGGTCGTCCGGCGAGGCGCATCGGTCGGTTCAGTGTCGGCGCACCACGAGTGCTCGTGGTCGAGGACTCCGAGACCATCCGGGAAATGGTCGGTGAGGCATTGGCAGATGTCGGTTACCACACCGAAACCCGTTGCGACGGTGAAGGTTTAGAAGAGGTCCTGGAGGGCCTGCGGCCGGATCTGGTGGTGCTCGACGTGATGTTGCCGGGCCGCGACGGCTTCGACCTCATCAACGTCATCCAGGCGTGGGGCGACATCAGCATCGTGTTGATCACCGCCCGCGACGGCCTGTCCGACCGGTTGCGCGGTCTTGACGGCGGCGCCGACGACTATGTGGTCAAACCTTTCGAACTCGCCGAACTGGTGTCACGGGTGGGCGCGGTGCTGCGGCGGCGGGGCCGGTTACCGCGCGTGGTCCAGGTCGGCGATCTGATAGTCGACGTCGACGCCGGAGTCGTCGTACGCGACGGCCATCAGCTGGAACTGACCGCCACCGAGCTTCGGCTGCTCGACTTTCTCGTGCAGCAACGGGGTCGGATTGTCAGCGCCCGTCAGATCCTCAACGCGGTGTGGGGTTACGACGCCTACGACACCAATTTGGTGCAAGTCCACGTCAGCAGTTTGCGGCGAAAGCTCGAGGCCCATGGCCCGCGGATGCTGCACACGGTTCGCGGCATCGGATACCGGCTCCAACAACCACGGTCATGACGGCCACCCCGACGGGACCCGCGGTCGATCCGGCTACCCCGACGCCGTCGTTGCAGGGCCGGGTGGTGCTGCTGGTGGTGGCGCTGCTGGCGGGGCTGCTGGTGGTGCTGGGTGTCACCATCGACGTCAGCCTGGGGCTGCAGGCTCGACGAAATCTGCACGACCGGCTCGTGGCGGCCACCTCACGCGCCGATGCGCTGGTGGCCGCGCACACGTCACCCGAACTGCTTGCCGCCCAGCTCAACGGGGGTAGCGTGCGGGCCCTGCTGGTGACCGCCGACGGCAGCGCCTACGGTGATCGCAGCATCAGCCCCGCGACCACCGCGGGCCCGGTGGTTCCGGCGCCGCCCGGCTACCCGCCGCCCCTTCGGCCGGGCCCGCATCCCCCGCCGCCCGGCCCGCCGCCGCCTCACCCGATAGGGCCGCCGCCCGGCCTGCCACCCGACGCCACCGCAACGGCGGTGGTCCACCCGTTGCCGGACGGTTCCCGGCTGATCCTGGTTGCCGACACCACGCAGACCACCCAGGTGACCCGCCAGCTGCGTCAGCTGATGATCGCTGCCGGTCTGGGAACCCTGGTGGTGGCGGCGCTGCTGCTGGTCGTGGTCAGCCGGGCGGCGCTGCGGCCGTTGGACCGACTCGCTGCGCTCGCCCAGGACATCAGCACCGGCGACCGCGGTCGTCGACTGCGCCCGGATCGCACCGATACCGAACTCGGCCGGGCCGCAAGCGCTTTCGACGGCATGCTGGACGCATTGGAAGCTTCCGAACTGCGGGCCCGGCAAGCCGCGGTATCGGCGCAGCGAGCCGAGAGCGCGACCCGGCAATTCCTCGTCGACGCCGCTCATGAACTGCGCACCCCGATCGCCGGAATCCAGGCCGCCGCCGAACAACTGGCCGCCAGCGCCAGCCGGCACGAGTCCGACGCCGTGGCGCGCGGTCAGTACCGCCGCGCCACCCTGTTGTTGTCGGAGGCCCGCCGGGCCGGTCGGTTGGTCGCCGACATGCTGGATCTGAGCCGTATCGACGCCGGACTATCGCTGGATGTGCACGACACCGACCTGGGTGGCATTGTCGACGCCGAAGTTCACCGGGCCGCCATGCTGGCGCCGAACCTCACGGTGAGCCGGACCGGGCTCAGCTCGCTGACGATCGCGGCGGATCCGACGCGGGTGGCGCAGATACTGTCCAATCTGCTTGACAATGCCCGCAGGTATACCCCGGCGGGCGGGTCCATCACCGTTGAGTTGAGCGCCGGCGGCAAAGTGGCCGAGGTTACCGTCACCGACACCGGCCCCGGCATCCCCGATGACGAGCGCTACCGCATCTTCGAACGCCTGGTGCGTCTGGACGCTGGACGCGCCCGAGACCACGGTGGCGCCGGGTTGGGCCTGCCGATCGCGCGGGCGCTGGCTCGGGCACACGGCGGCGACCTGGTGTGCTTGCCGCATGATGGCGGCGCGCAATTCCGGCTCACGTTGGCTGCGGTCGCCGACCTTTAGACGGGCGAGGGGCGTCGACCGGCGATATCAGGGCGGCGTTTGGCTCGGTACTACGGGCCGTGCCGGCGTCGGCGTGAAACCGATTGGCACACCGGCGGTCTGGGTCGTCACCCGGTTGTGGGTGCCGGCAGTAGTTCGGCGATCAGTGCACGAACACGTGCGGTGATGTCGTCGCGGATCGCCCGCACGACGTCGAGGGGCTGGCCGGCGGGGTCTTCGAGTTTCCAGTCGCGGTAGGACACCCCGGGGAAGTACGGGCACGCGTCGCCGCAGCCCATGGTGATCACCACATCGCTGGTCTGCACGGCCTGAGGGGTGAGCGCCTTCGGGGTTGCCGAGGTCAGGTCGATGCCCAGTTCGGCCATCGCGACCACAGCGACCGGGTTGATCCGGTCAGCGGGTTCGGTTCCGGCCGAACGGACTTCGATGCGGCCCTCGGACAGCCGGGTCAACAGGGCGGCGGCCATCTGGGAGCGGCCGGCGTTGTGTACGCAGACGAACAACACGCTAGGCGGGTCGGTCATGAGGGCAAGCTTTCCGCCGGACGGGTCGGGGCCGGCGGTGACGGGAAGAGCCGCGGCCGCAGCGCCAAAGAGACGTACACCAGGGCGACCAGCACGGGCACTTCGATCAGCGGTCCGACCACCCCGGCCAGCGCCTCACCGGACGAGGCGCCGAAGGTGACGATCGCCACCGCGATGGCGAGCTCAAAGTTGTTGCCGGCGGCGGTAAATGCCTGCGCGGTAGTTCGGGCATAGCCAAGCCGCAACGCCAGTCCCAGCCCGTAGCCCCCGGCCCACATGACGGCGAAGTAGGCCAGCAGGGGTACCGCGATCCGGGCGACGTCCCATGGCCGGGTGGTGATCTGATCACCTTGCAGGGCAAAGAGAATCACGATCGTGAACAACAGTCCGTACAGAGCCCAGGGCCCAAGTCGGGGCAGCAGCCGGGTCTCATACCACTTCCGGCCCTTGGCGCGTTCTCCGAGCCGACGGGTCAGGTATCCGGCGGCCAGGGGGATACCGAGGAATATGAGCACGGATTTGACGATCTGCCACGCCGAGACATCGATGCCGGTTTGCGGCAGGCCGAGCCAGCTGGGCAACACCGAAAGGTAGAACCACCCCAGCACGGCGAACATGACGACCTGGAACATCGAGTTCAGTGCGACCAGGACGGCGGCGGCTTCGCGGTCACCGCAAGCCAGGTCGTTCCAGACGATGACCATGGCGATACAGCGGGCGAGCCCGACGATGATCAACCCGGTCCGGTAGTGCGGCAGGTCCGGCAGCAGCAGCCAGGCTAGGGCGAACATGACCGCCGGGCCGACCACCCAGTTCAGCAGCAGTGAACCGGCCAACAGCCGACGGTCGGCGGTAACGGCGTCGAGCCGGTCGTAGCGGACCTTGGCCAGCACCGGATACATCATGATCAGCAGCCCGGCGGCAATGGGCAGCGAGATGCCATCGACTTGCACAGTGCTGAGCAGCCCGCCCAGGCCGGGGATCAGCCGGCCCAGTGCCAGCCCGGCGGCCATCGCCAACCCGATCCACACCGGCAGAAATCGATCCAGCGTGGAAAGCCGGGCTGTATCAGTCACCGGGCTGTCGCCACTGCGGTCGCGGGGACACCGGCCAGCAGCTCCGAAAGCTCGGCGAGCACCTCGGGCACCACGGCGTAGTAAACCCAGGTGCCGCGGCGCTGCGAGGTCAACAGCCCGGCTCCGCGCAGCACCTTGAGGTGATGGGAGATGGTCGGTTGACCAACCCCGAGCGCGTCGAGACCATCGGTGATATCGCACACGCAGGCCTGCCCGCCGGCGTGGCTGGCTACCGCCGAGAGCAGCCGCAGCCGTACCGGATCGGACAGGGCCTTGAACCGGGCCGCCATTACCGCTGCCGCCGGGGCGCTCAGCGGTTCGGCCACCAGCGGGCTGACCTCACAACAGGGATCGCCAACGCCAGACGGCTCAGCCTGCTTCGACATACGTCGATATTGACAGTTATCGAATCAAGGCGCAACCGGGCAGTCGGGAAGTCAGCAGCACGACGTCGCCGCGGCCTCGGCGCCGCAGCACGTAGCGTCCTCGTCGCCGGGGTGAGCGGGGCTGGCGCCGAAGGTTTCGGAGTCGGCCAGCACGGTGTAGACCTCCCAGCGTTCCCCGCCGGGGCCGGTGACCCAGACCTTGTCCTGGGTGGCAAAACAACAGGTGGTTCCGATCTCCTCCTCGGTGAACATGCCGGCCTCGGTCAACCGGCCGATTTCGGCATGCACCGTTGCGCTGGAGTCGACCTCCACGCCGAGATGGTTCAGGCTGCCACCGGAGCCGGGGTTTTCCAGCAGCACCAGTTTCAGCGGCGGATCGGCGATCGCAAAGTTGGCGTAACCCGGCTTCACTTTCGCCGGTTGCGCGCCAAACAGCTTGGAGTAGAACGTGATCGCGCTCTGCAGGTCATCGACGTTGAGAGCCAGTTGCACACGGGACATCGGAAACAACCTCCAATGGGTTAGACATATATCGAACTGATGCCGGTGCCCATGATGCCACCTTTTTGATATATGTCAAGAAATCTGGCATGGTGGGATCATGCCTAAAGCTTTGCCCGTGATCGATATCTCCCAACCGGTGTGCTGCGCTCCCGTGGCCGCGGGGCCGATGAGCGACGACGACGCCCTCGAGGTGGCATTGCGGCTTAAGGCCTTGGCCGACCCGGCCCGGGTCAAGATCATGTCGTACCTGTTCAGCTCCAGCGCGGGGGAGGAGACCAGCGGCGCGTTGGCCGCGGCCCTCAGCCTGTCCGACGGCACGGTTAGCCATCACCTGGCCCAGTTGCGCAATGCGGGCCTGGTGATCTCCGACCGTCGCGGCATGTATGTCTTCCACCGCGCACGCCCGCAGGGCCTGCAGGCACTGTGCGCGGTTCTGGACCCGCGCTGCTGTAGCTGAACCGGTCGGCTGGACCCGAACGCGGGCTAGCGGGTGGCTATTGCCATGTCGCGATGGGCGGCGTTAGCCGGATCAGCCGGTCATTCCGGGTTGACCGGCGGTGCCGTTAGGACCGAGGCCACCGGCTTTGCCATCCGCGCCCGCCTTCCCGTCGGGGATCCCATTGCCGCTATGGCCACCCGCCCCGGCCTGGCCGGCGGCCCCGCCGGCGCCACCGGAACCTCCGGTACCGCCGCCACCGGCTTCGCCGGCATCACCGGAGTGGCCGAAGATCCCGCCGGCGCCGCCGGCGCCGCCATTTCCGCCGTGGCCGCCGTCGCCCCCGGCACCGCCTTGCCCACCATCACCGGCGTCTCCGCCGTTACCGTTTGCTCCTGCGGTGTCGAATTGGGCGCCGGCACCGCCATTGCCGCCCATGCCGCCCTGACCGCCGACAGCGCCGTCGCCGCCGGTACCGCCGGCACCGCCTCGCCCGCCGAAGCCGCCGTTGCCGACGAGCCACCCGCCGTGGCCACCGGCACCGCCATTGCCGCCCATTCCGCCCATGCCGCCGGGCGCGCCCATGGCGCCGTCACCTCCGGCGCCACCATTGCCCCCCGCCAGTCCGTCGATCGTTCCGTGGGGGCCTGGGTCGCCACCCGGCAGCCCGACCCCGTCCCCGCCTCGGCCCCCGGAGCCGCCGGCCTGCCCGTAGCTGGTGCCATCGCTGCCGGATCCGCCGTCCGTTCCGAACGGAATCGGCGAACCTTGGCCACCGTCGGCACCGCTGGGGGCCGCGTTGCTGGGCGGGTTGGTCCCGGCGGTTCCGGTGCCGCCGACGCCGCCACCGCCGCCGTCGCCGCCGTGGCCGAACAGTCCGGCGGCGGCGCCGCCATTGCCGCCTTGACCGCCGTTTCCGCCGTTGACTCCGGCTCCGCCGGCTCCGCCATGACCGCCATTGCCGGCGATCAAGCCGCCTGTTCCGCCCGCGCCGCCGGATCCTCCGTTACGCCCCGCCCCTCCGGCCCCGCCGTTTCCTCCGTTGCCGAACAGTCCGGCATCGCCGCCGCGACCTCCCGCTTGGCCCGGGGCACCCGGCGCCCCGTCGCCCCCGTTGCCCCACAGCCACCCGCCGTTCCCGCCGGACTGGCCTGGCGAGGTTCCGTCGACGCCGTTGCCAATCAATACGCGCCCCGTGAGGGCTTCCGAGGGCGCGTTCACCACGTTCAGGAGGGTCTGCGCGACATTTGCAGCTTCGGTGTTCGCGTAGGCGGCCGCAGTGGCAGCCATGGTCTGCACAAACTGGTCGTGAAATGCCTGCGCTTGAGCGCTGATTACTTGATATGCCTGACCGTGCGCGGTAAACATCGCTGCGATCGCCGCCGACACCTCATCGGCGCCCGCGGCCAGCACTGCCGTTATCGGTGGTGCGGCCGCCGCGTTGGCCTCGCTAATGGCTGAACCGATTCTCACCAGCTGCGCGCTGGCCGTCGCCAGCATTTCCGGTGATGTGATCACCAATGACATCCGGAGCTACCTCAGCGCTGACACAGTCGAGGACCGTCTTGTTGACGCCACCAATGTTGGGGCGCGGGTATTCGGAGAAGGTGATCCAGGTATGAAATGCGCTGGTTACAGCGCGTTCGGAACGCTCTGATGCAGTCGCCGGTTCAGCGGGCGACGGCCGGCTCGCGTATGGGCTCGTCGTCGTAGCGGGGTACGCCGCGGCAGTGCTGGCGCCGATAGTGGCGTACCTCGAAGATCAGCCCGGCCATGCCCAGCGCCGCCGTGCACACCGACACCAGGACCACCAGCGGGTTGCCGTCCCCGGCGAGCGCATTGCCCAAAATCACCACCGCGGCAGTGCCGGGGAGTAGACCGGCGAGCGTGGACAGCGTGTACGGCCCCACCCGCACGGCCGATGCGCCGGCGCCGTAGTTCAGCGCCGCGAACGGTACCGCCGGAATCAACCGCAACGACAATATCGCCAGCCAGCCCCGCTCCCGCAGCCGCGCGTCGAGCCGGTCGACCGCCCGGTGGCGCACCAGGCGGTTGAGCCGCCATCCGGCCGCGCGCACCAGCAGCATCGAGATGACCGCGCTGGCTGTGCTGGCGGTGATCGCGATCAATATGCCCCACGCCGGCCCGAATAACAGGCCGGCGGCCACTGTGAATGCGGTGCGCGGGAATGGCGGCACCGTGACGACGATGTGCACCAGCAGAAACGCCAGCGGGAACCACGGGCCTACCGATGCTGCCCAGTCCCGCATCTGCACCGCTGTGGGGAGCGGAACCAGTAGCGCCACCGCAACCAATGTTGTGATTCCCACCACGGTGCCCACCATCCGCGTTAACGACACCTGGCGTGCAGCCGCACCGAGCGCGATCGCTATACCGCGCACCGTATCGGTGGTTTTGCACATGGCGGCAGCCGTCACGCTGTCCAAGCGTACGGGGTCAACATGAATATCTCGTTTCCCCTGGCTGGCGTTTCTTGTCACGCTCCGGCCTCGGTCGCCAGACCTTGACACCTATGCGGCGGCCGCAATCAATTAGCCTTGTTAGTTAGTGGCGGTCCTGAAGCAACCAGAAACAAAGTTGTCAGTTGCTGCATAAATAGGAGCAGTCGGTGTCCATTGATGTACCCGGGCTCGCCGGCCTAGAACAGGTTCGCGAGCGTTGGCGCACTGCGGTCTCCGGTGTGCTGTCCAAGACCACTCGCCGTGACCCGACAGAACTCGGGGACCACCCCGAGCATTTGCTGGACACCCCGACCTATGACGGGTTCGCCATTCGGGCGCTTTACACCGCTTTCGACGAGCTGCCGGAGCCCTCCCTGCCCGGCCGATGGCCCTATGTGCGCGGCAGCGACGTGCTGCGCGACGTCAATTCCGGCTGGAAGGTCGCCGAGACGTTTCCGGACGCGCACGCCCCGGACACCGAAGACGCCAACGCGGCGGTGCTGGCCGCACTCGGCGAGGGTGTGAGCGCGCTGCTGATCAAGGTGGGTACTGGTGGTGTGGCACCGGACAAGCTCGAGCGGCTATTCGCCGGTGTTTACCTGAACCTGGCACCGGTCATCCTCGATGCCGGCGCCGACTACCCGGCGGCCTGCGATGCCATGCTCGCGCTGGTGGCCGAACTCGAGCCCGACCAGCGCGCCACCGTGTCGATCGACCTGGGCGGCGACCCGCTGACAGCCTCTTTCAGTGACCGTTCCGTACCGACTGTCGAGGACATCGTCGCGGTCGCCGCGCGGGTCGCGGGTGACCGGGGTATGCGAGCCATCACCGTCGACGGGCCTGCCTTTCACAACCTGGGCGCGACCGCGGCCTGGGAACTGGCCGCCACCGTCGCCGCGGGGGTGGCCTATCTCCGGCTGCTCACCGAATCCGGGATTCCGGTCGGCGAGGCATTGCGGCAGATCAGCCTGCGGCTGGCCGCCGACGACGACCAGTTCATGACGCTGGCCAAGATGCGGGCCGCCCGCCAGTTGTGGGCCCGCGTCGCCGAGGTCGCCGGGGACCCGGACGGCGGCGCGGTCAGGGTGCACGCGGAGACGTCGCTGCCGATGATGACCCAGCGAGACCCGTGGGTGAACATGCTGCGTTGCACCCTGGCAGCCTTCGGCGCGGGTGTCGGCGGCGCCGACACGGTGCTGGTGTATCCGTTCGATGTGGCGATTCCCGGCGGCTTTCCCGGCACCCCGAACAGCTTCGCGCGCCGCATCGCCCGCAATACTCAGCTATTGCTGCTGGAGGAATCACACGTGGGCCGGGTGCTGGATCCGGCCGGGGGGTCGTGGTTCGTCGAGGATCTCACCGAGGAACTGGCACAGCAGGCTTGGCGACATTTCCAATCCATCGAGGCGCACGGCGGTTTCGTCGCCGCCCACGACTATCTCGCCGGCCGGATCGCCGAGCTTGCGGCCCGCCGCACCGACGACATTGCGCATCGCCGTCTCGCGATCACCGGCGTCAACGAATTTGCGAATCTCGAGGAACCCCCGCTGCTACAAGGTGATTCGCGGGGCAACGGCGGAACCGTGGTGCGCTATGCCGCCGGGTTCGAAGCATTGCGCGATCGCTCGGATAGCTTCTTGGCCCGCACCGGGTCACGACCGCGAGCGCTGTTGCTGCCGTTGGGTCCGCTGGCCGAGCACAACATCCGGACGACGTTCGCGGCGAACCTGTTGGCCTCCGGCGGCATCGAGGCGCTCAACCCCGGAACAGTCGACGCGGCCGGTGTGGCAAAGGTTGTGGCGGAGTGGGGGTCGCCGACAGTGGCGGTGATCTGCGGTACCGACAGGCGCTACCGAGACGAGGCCGTCGACGTGACCCAGGCCGCGAGGAACGCCGGCATAGAGCGCGTCTGCCTGGCCGGCCCCGAAACGGCGCTGGGGGACCCGGCGACTCATCGGCCCGATGAGTTCCTTACCGCGAAAATCAATGCGCTGGAAGCTTTGTCGAACTTGCTCACCCGGTTGGGAGCGTAGCCACGATGACGACGACCGTACCCGCTATCGGCAGTTTCGCCGATGTCCCGCTGCACGGCGATCGCGCCATGCATCCCGCCACCGAACAGGCGGTGGACGAGCTCGTCGCCGCCGCCGCGGCCGCCCACTCCTACCAGCCCGACCAACTGCACTGGCACACCCCGGAAGGCATCGACGTCAAACCGGTCTACATCGCCGCCGATCGCCGTGCCGCCGCCGCGCAGGGGTACCCGCTGCACAGCTTTCCCGGCCAGCCCCCCTTTGTGCGTGGCCCTTATCCGACGATGTATGTCAACCAGCCCTGGACCATCCGGCAATACGCGGGCTTCTCCACCGCCGCCGACTCCAACGCGTTCTATCGCCGTAACCTGGCCGCCGGCCAGAAGGGCCTGTCGGTGGCCTTCGACCTGGCCACCCACCGCGGCTACGACTCGGATCACCCACGAGTGCAGGGCGACGTCGGAATGGCTGGCGTGGCAATCGATTCCATCCTCGACATGCGGCAGTTGTTCGACGGAATCGACCTGTCCGCAGTCAGTGTGTCAATGACGATGAATGGCGCGGTGCTGCCCATTTTGGCGCTGTATGTGGTCGCGGCCGAGGAGCAGGGCGTGCCGCCGGAGAAGCTGGCCGGCACCATCCAGAACGACATCCTCAAAGAGTTCATGGTCCGCAACACCTACATCTATCCGCCCAAGCCGTCGATGCGGATCATCTCCGACATCTTCGCTTACACCAGCGCGAAAATGCCGAAGTTCAACTCCATCTCGATTTCCGGATACCACATCCAGGAGGCCGGTGCCACAGCAGATTTGGAGCTGGCCTACACCCTGGCCGACGGTGTCGACTACATCAAGGCCGGCCTGGATGCCGGCTTGGACATCGACACGTTCGCGCCCCGGCTGTCCTTCTTCTGGGGCATCGGGATGAACTTCTTCATGGAAGTCGCCAAGCTGCGTGCCGGCCGACTGCTGTGGAGCGAGCTGGTGGCCAAATTCGAGCCCCAAAGCCCGAAATCGCTCTCGCTGCGCACTCATTCGCAGACCTCGGGGTGGTCGCTGACGGCACAGGACGTGTTCAACAACGTGGCCCGCACCTGCATCGAGGCGATGGCCGCAACCCAGGGCCACACCCAGTCGTTGCACACGAATGCTCTCGACGAGGCGTTGGCACTGCCCACCGACTTCTCGGCGCGCATCGCCCGCAACACCCAACTGCTGCTGCAACAAGAGTCGGGTACCACCAGGCCCATCGACCCCTGGGGCGGTTCGTATTACGTGGAGTGGCTGACCCATCAGCTCGCCCAGCGGGCGCGGGCCCACATCGAGGAGGTCGCCGAGCACGGGGGCATGGCGCAGGCCATCAGTGACGGCATTCCCAAGCTGCGCATCGAGGAGGCGGCCGCCCGCACCCAGGCTCGCATCGACTCCGGCCAGCAGCCGGTGATCGGGGTGAACAAGTACCGGGTCGACGAGGAGCAACAGATCGAGGTGCTCAAGGTCGACAACAGCCGGGTGCGCGCCGAGCAGTTGGCCAAGCTGCAGGAGCTGCGGGCCGGCCGCGACCACGCCGTGGTCGCGGCTGCCCTGGCCGAGCTGACTCGCGCCGCGTCCGCCCACGGCCGTGCCGGAGAAGACGGGCTGGCCAATAATCTGCTGGCGTTGGCCATCAACGCCGCTCGCGCGAAGGCCACCGTCGGCGAGATCTCCGACGCGCTGGAGAAGGTGTACGGCCGTCACCAGGCCGAGATCCGTACCATCGCCGGCGTCTACCGTGACGAAGTCGGAAGGGCCCCTAATATCGCTGCCGCAACCGAACTCGTAGAGAAGTTTGCCGATGCCGACGGCCGCCGGCCGCGGATCCTGGTGGCAAAGATGGGCCAGGACGGCCACGACCGCGGTCAGAAGGTGATTGCCACCGCATTCGCCGATATCGGGTTCGACGTCGACGTCGGATCGCTGTTCTCGACGCCGGAGGAGGTGGCCCGCCAAGCCGCCGACAACGACGTCCACGTCGTCGGCGTGTCCTCGCTGGCTGCCGGCCACCTGACGCTGGTGCCCGCGCTGCGCGACGCGCTGGCCAAGGTGGGTCGGCCCGACATCATGATCGTGGTCGGCGGCGTCATCCCGCCCGGTGACTTCGACGAGCTCTACGCCGCCGGGGCGACCGCCATCTACCCGCCCGGGACGGTGATCGCCGACGCCGCCATCGGCCTGCTGCACAAGTTGGCCGAACGTCTGGGATACGACCTGGACTAGTGGCCGGCCAAATCCTTCCCGCGAGCGTGACGTCACGGCGAAATTTGGCTCATTTTTTCGCAGTGGCGTTACGTTCGGCGCCTGCGACGAGGCGGGCCCGGTGACCACCGAACAACTCGCGGAGGCCATCCGGCGCGGCGACCGCGCCGCGCTGCCACGGGCCATCACCCTGCTGGAGTCCACCCGCACGGACCACCGTGAGCGGGCGCAACAGCTGCTGCTGGCGTTGCTGCCGGATTCCGGCAAGGCGCATCGCGTCGGCATCACCGGCGTTCCCGGCGTGGGCAAGTCGACCGCCATCGAGGCGCTCGGGATGTACCTGATCGAGCGGGGGCACAGGGTGGCGGTGCTCGCGGTCGACCCGTCGTCGACGCGCACCGGTGGGTCGATCCTGGGAGACAAGACGCGGATGGCGCGGCTGGCCATGCATCCGGATGCCTATATCCGGCCCTCACCAACCTCGGGCACGTTGGGTGGAGTAGCAAAGGCCACCAGGGAAACGGTCGTGCTGTTGGAAGCTGCCGGTTTCGACGTGATCCTGATCGAAACCGTCGGCGTCGGCCAGTCCGAGGTCGCGGTCGCCAACATGGTCGACACCTTCGTGCTGCTGACCCTGGCGCGTGCCGGCGACCAGTTGCAGGGCATCAAAAAGGGTGTGCTGGAACTCGCCGACGTCGTGGTGGTGAACAAGGCCGACGGCGAGCACCTGCGCGATGCGCGGATCGCTGCCCGAGAGTTGTCCGGGGCGATGAGATTGATCCACCCCCATGAAACACTCTGGCGCCCACCGGTTCTCACGATGAGCGCAGTGGAGGGGACGGGTCTGACCGAACTATGGGAAACCATCGAGCGACATCGCCGGGTGCTGACCGAGGCGGGAGAGTTCGAAGCCCGGCGACGCGAGCAACAGGTCGACTGGACGTGGCAGCTGGTCCGCGACGCGGTGCTGGACCGGGTGCTGTCGCACCCGGAGGTGCGCAAGATTCGCACGGCTGTGGAATGCCAGGTCCGAGCCGGGGAGTTGACCCCGGCGTTGGCTGCCCAGCAAATACTCCAGGCAGCATCGTCCTAACGGAACGGTAAATATAATTCCGGTTTGACATTGCCCTCTGTGAAATCCAAGTAAATTCAAAGGTGTGACGGTAGACATCGGAGTCAATCGACGCGCGGTTCCTCAGCGCGATGACCCTGACGCAGGTCATCGACTGTCCGGCGCGGCGGACTCCCACTTTGCGTGCGTCGTTCGCTTCTTTTCCAGCATGTTCCCGTCCCGCCGGACCGGCGGCGGGGCGCTGACGGTGTATCTGGACGGCCAGCCGGTCGTCGACGTCTGGAAAGGGTGGGCCGACCGGCGCGGCGAGGTGCCGTGGTCGGCTGACAGCGCGCCGATGGTGTTCTCGGCAACCAAAGGCATGGCCGCCACGGTCATTCACCGGCTGGCCGATCGCGGGCTGATCGACTACGACGCCCCGGTCGCCGCGTATTGGCCGGAGTTCGCGGCCAACGGCAAGGAGAAGCTCACCGTCCGCGACGTGATGAGGCACCAGGCCGGTCTGTCAGGTCTGCGCGGCGCCACCCTGGACGATTTGATGGATCACGTCGTGATGGAAGAGCGGCTGGCGGCCGCGGCTCCCGGCCGCCTGCTGGGCAAATCGGCCTATCACGCCCTGACCTTCGGCTGGCTGATGTCCGGGCTAGCCAGGGCCGTCACCGGAAAGAGCATGCGTACCCTGTTCCGCGAGGAACTTGCCGAGCCACTCGACACCGACGGCTTCCATCTGGGTCGACCGCCGGCCGGATCACCCACCCGCGAGACCCAGATCATCATGCCGCAGGATGTCGCTGCCAACCCGGTGCTGACCTATGCGATGCACAAGATCGCCAACCAGTTCTCCGGCGGATTCCGCTCGATGTACTTCCCGGGCGTCCTGGCCACCGTCCAGGGCGACACCCCCATGCTGGACGCCGAGATCCCCGCCGCCAACGGCGTGGTGACTGCCCGGGCGCTGGCCAAGATGTACGGCGCGATCGCCAACGGCGGTGAGATCGACGGCACCCGATTCCTGTCGCGGGAACTGGTCGCCGGGCTGACAGGTGAACGGCGGCTTCGGCCGGATCGGAATCTGTTCGTGCCGATGGCCTTCCACCTGGGCTATCACAGTTTCCCGATCGGCAATCTGATGCCGGGGTTCGGGCATGTCGGCATGGGCGGCTCGGTCGGGTGGACAGACCCGGCGACCGGGGTGGCATTCGCGTTGGTGCACAATCGATTGCTGACCCCGCTGGTAGCGACCGACCACGCCGGTTTCGTCGCCGTCTACGCCCTGATCAGGCAGGCTGTCGAGAAGGCGCGCAAGCACGGCTACCAGCCGGTGATGGGATTCGGGGCGCCGTATTCGCCCGAGCCGGGAGCCGTCGCAGGCTAGTAGCTACGAATCTTCCAGGCGGAAGCCGACTTTCATGGTCACCTGAAAGTGGCCGACGGCGCCGTCGACCAGGTGGCCGCGCACCGACTCGACCTCGAACCAGTCCAGGCTGCGCATGGTCTGTGCCGCTCGATCCAGACCATTGCGGATCGCCGCGTCGATTCCGTCGGGTGAACTTCCGACGATCTCGATAACGCGGTAGGTGTGATTGCTCATCGCATCCCCTTGTGTTCGGTGGTTGACGGCGCCCCTGAAGGTCCTGAAGGCCCCGAGGGCTCGAAGCATCATCTTGCTGCACTGCCGGCCGGGTGCGGTGCCGACGCGCCTGCCCGCTGAGGAGAAGCCTCGAACTCGGCCGCTGACGGTGTGCAGGCCTGGACAGGTGGTGATTACGGGCCGATGCGCATTTCGTAGAAGCGCAGGCGGGCGGTGGGGCTGTGCTGACCCAAGGATCGACTACGGCCGACGCTGATAGTGCGAGAGTGGATCTCGAGGTTGGTGGCATCGACCAAGCCGGGTGTGCTGACCAGAAACGGCTCGGCGGCGTTGCCGGCGGTGAGACGGTAGCTGGCCCCGTCGAGCACCACCGTGAAAGTGGTCAGTGGTATGAGCGATCCCATGAAGAGCCTGTCGACGATGGTCCGATCCAGGTCGATGCCCACTAAAACCGCCATTTGGGGGCCGGTCGGTGCCGGCACCGTAACCGGATTACCGTCGCGCACAATGACTTCCGAGAGCGAGACGAGCGGTCCGCAGCGGGGTTGACTGCGTGCCAGCAGCTCCCAGTGGTTTTCCGCGCCGCGTACGGCAAAGTCGCACAGCAGCGCACGCGAATAGAGCGGGTTTTCCTGCACGCCGAGCCGGCCGTTGATGCCGGTGGTGGGCGAGGTCGGGGATTGTCGCGACACCACGAATTGTGGCCCGTCTGCCAGGGTTCCGCTGTTCAGTTTGTCCAACGCGGGTGTATAGGCCGAGTAGGTCTGGAAAACGGGTGCGGGGCGCCAGTCGAAGTCATACGCCCATACGACCGAAGCCTCGTCGGGGTCAACGTGGACTGGCGCAGACCCGATGGTCTCGACGAAGCGCTCGGGAATGCCGTAATGCCGGCGCTGGCGTGCTTTGCTGTGCTGGATGTGCGCCGCCGCGCGACCGGGGAAAGCGAGCGTAGCCAGGCGATCCATGGCGCGCAGGGGAGCCTGTAGCACCGCAACTGGCCGCTGTTCGATGACCAGGGTCCCGGCAAGGAACACGACGAGGATTAGCACCACGGCGATCTCGAACCGAGGCCGGAGAATTCCGTAGAGCGGGGTGATGGCGACCGTGACAACCATCAGGCCCAACAGCGCGGCAAAGTGATTGGTGTCGTAACGTCCGAACGAGCTCTTGGCGATCAGCGCCGACGTGACCGCGACGAGCACCGCGTAATTGCGCGGGATCCGTCGGCCGCCGTGCACCAGCATTGCGCAAACCACCACGAGCCATGCAACGGTGAGCAGCACCGCGCCGACGGCATCGAGTGGGATGGGTACGGCCTGCCCCTCGATGTAGCCGGAGACGATCTGGCCGCTGTATCGAAGCCAGACCGGCAGGTTACCCAGTCGTTGACCCGCCAGCAGCCACCAGATCGGGATGGACACCGCGAAAGTGGTCACCGTGGCGCAGTGGCGCCCCACGGCTCGCCAGTCCCGCAAGATTGACGCCGTCAGCGCGATGGCCGCGATGACGAGTCCGGTGTTGAACTTCACCAGCAGCTCGAAGCCGCCGACCGCGGCCACCACGACACAAGTGATGAATGTCGTCGACCGCTTCACGTCATCATCCAAGAGCAGCGGTGCGGACCACGCGAACGCGGCTAGAACAACCACCTCGGGGTACATCGAACCCAACAGGATGGCAGTGATTCCGGTCGTCACGAATGCGCCGAGAAGCGCCGTCGCCGCCGGGTAGCGCCGACGCATGGCCGCTGTGACACCGAGGAACAGCGCGGCGATGACGGCTACCTGGTAAAGCGTGGCGAGCACCGCCTGCTGGGTCGAGTAATAGCCGGTGTTCTGCAGAAATGCCAGCGGCCCGTAGGTGAAAACGATCTCGGGGCCCCATGCGAGGTGGTGGATCCGGGCCAGCGCGACCGCGGCCTCCCAGGACGGATCGAGCCCACTATCGGCGTCGACCGACGACTGCGGCCAAAACAGGACGGCGGTCACCAGCGCGGCGAGGCACCGTTGCCAACGAGCCGACCCCCAACCGGCCGTTGAACACCATGTCTTGACGCGTCCCGCGCGCGTTGTCACCATTCCCGAAAGCTATCGATTCAGGTGCGGATTTCGCGGAACAGCCATCGATCCAGGATCAGGTAGCGGCCGATCCATACGAGGCCGAAGCCGAGCACTTGAACCAGGAAAACCACGCTGCCGTGGACGGGTCTGCTGTAACCGGCCATCGCGTTGTCGACCAGATAGGTGAAGTAGGTGGCCAGTCCGACTGCCAGCATCACCGCCGTCCAGAACACCAGCACCTGTTGATGGAGGTTCATCGCGGACTTCTTGCCCGACGCCACACGCCAGACGAAGTGCTTGTTGGCGAAGAAGTTGGGAACCGTGGCGATGGCTGCTGCCAGCAGCGAAGCGATGGTGTAGCTGTTCAGCCAGGGACCCAAGACCTGGATGAGACCTTGTCCGATGGGCAGAAAGACCAGCGCTACGGCCGTGTAGCGCAACTTCTTGCGCGCTTCGTTGGTATAGGCGGTGTTGGTGTGCGCTACCAAGCCCCCCGCGAGCTCCATGGTGGACCAAGGTACTAGGGCTCGCGTCGCCTCGGGACAGAACCAGAGAATCGGAGTGCCGGAACTTTGTCATTCAAAAGACAAGTCGACGCCTACGTGAAATGCTGTGGCGAAAGGCTGCCGCCGTCAACGGAGCCGCGGGGGATCGGCCTTGTTAGTTCGTGCGAAATACCGCGTAATCGGGCGTTGGTCTCGTAGGCTCCAACACCATCTATACAGACGACAGTTGGTGTTATGGTCCAGCACCCCGGACCAGACCGGGAACAGGAAGGGGAGGCGACGGTTCACGTGACGACTCAACCCGCTGAGCGTATTTGCATTGTCGGTGGCGCCGGGCATGTCGGATTACCACTGGCGCTGGTGTTGGCGGACGAGGGCTTCACCGTCGACATCTTGGACACCAACGCCGAGGCGTTGCGGACCATCATGGCCGGCCGGATGCCTTTCATCGAGAATGGCGCCGAGGATCTGCTCAAGCGGCTGTTGCCGACCGGGCGGATCAGCGCGAGCACCGATTCCTGGGTGGTCAGGAATGCCGACATCGTGATCTGCGTCGTCGGCACACCGGTCGACGAATACCTGACACCGCAGGCGCACACGTTCTTTCGCATTATCGACGAGATCAGCCCCTACTTCCACGACGGCCAGACGCTCGTCCTGCGAAGCACGGTCTACCCGGGACTGAGTCAGCGCGTCCAGGACATGTTCACCGAGCGTGGGATCGGCGTTCACGTCACCTTCTGTCCCGAGCGGATCGCTCAGGGACATTCGATCCGGGAGCTGCGGATCATTCCGCAGGTCATCAGCGGGTTCGACGCCGAGGGTCGGCGGGTGGTGCGCGAGCTCTTCTCGCGAATCACCGGTGAGATCATCGAGGTGGAGCCGCAGGAAGCCGAGCTGGCCAAACTGTTCTGCAACAGCTACCGCTATATCCAGTTCGCGGTTGCCAACCAGTTCTATCTGCTCAGCCGCGAAGCCGGGCTCGACTTCGACCGAGTCCACCATGCGGCCACCTACAAGAATTTTCGGGTCGACAGCCTGCCGCGGGCCGGGCTTGCGGCCGGCCCGTGTCTGCTGAAGGACACCATGCAGCTTGCGGCGTTCAGCAACAACAATTTCATGCTCGGCCATGCGGCCATGCTCATCAACGAGGGCCAGCCGCAGTTCATCGTCAACATGCTCAAGCGCCGGGTTAACCTGCGCGACAAGACCGTTGGCATCCTGGGTATGACGTTCAAGGCCGATTGCGACGACACCCGCGACTCGCTCAGTTTCAAACTGCGGCATCTGCTGATGCTGGAAGCCAAGGACGTGCTGCTGCACGATCCGTTCTTGGAGGGCAAGGACTACTACCCGCTGGACACCGTGGTGGATCGTGCCGACGTCATCGTGGTCGGCGTTCCCCACTCGGCCTACCGAGGCCTTTCGGTACCGCGGGGCAAGATCGTCGAAGATGTCTGGGGATGCCTGGATGTGAGCGAGCTTGACACCGAAGCGCTCAACGGAGTCCAGTTGGCTACCTTGGGGCCGGAAGCGGTGGCCCGGTGAAGATCCTGGTAACCGGCAGCGCCGGATTCATCAACGGCTATGTCGTCGAAGAGCTGCTGCGCGCCGGCCACGATGTCGTTGGGATCGACAACTACTCGAAATACGGGCCGGTTACGAAAAGCTACGACGACCACCCGCGGTACCACTTCGTCGAGGGTGACGTCAAAGACGTCGACCTGATGTTCCGGCTGGTCGAAGGCTGCGATCAGATGGTGGCCAGCGCGGCCCGTATCGGTGGTATCACCTATTTCCACGAGTACGCCTACGACCTGCTGGCCGAAAATGAGCGAATTGCGGCCGCCCACTTCGATACCGCGATCTACGCGTATCGCAAGGGCTGGCTGAAGAAGATCAACGTTATCAGTTCGTCGATGGTATTCGAGAACGCCACCGTGTTCCCGACGCCGGAAAAGCACATCACCGAATGCCCGCCTCCGACAAGCACTTACGGGTTCCAGAAGCTGGCTTGCGAGTACTTCGCCCACGGTGCTTACGAGCAGTATGGGCTGCCGTACACCATCATCCGCCCGTTCAACTGTGTCGGCACCGGCGAGCAGCGGGCGCTGGGGGGGCACGAAATCCCCAGCGGGAACGTCAAACTCGCGATGAGCCATGTGGTGCCGGATCTGATCCAGAAGGTGGCCAAGGGTCAGGATCCGCTGCACATTCTCGGCGACGGTACCCAGATACGGCACTACACCTACGGTGGTGACCTGGCGCGCGGCATCCGCATCTGCATGGAGCACCCGGCCGCGCTCAACGGCGACTTCAACCTGTCCACGCCCGAGGCCACCACGGTGCTGGAACTGGCCGAGGTGATCTGGCGCAAAATGCGGCCCGACACCCCGTTTCGCTACGAAAGCGATCCGCCGTTCGAGCATGACGTGCAGCTGCGCTCGCCCGACGTCCACAAGGCGTCGGAGGTACTCGGCTTCGAGGCGACAACTACCCTGGATGCCATGCTCGACGAGGTCATACCCTGGGTTGTCGACGCCGTCAAGGCGGGGACCATCTGACGTGTGTGGGTTGTATCCGCAAGGACGCCATGCGTATCGCGGGTGAGCCCGATCTTCAACAGCTCTACCGCAACCGTTTCGGACATGCCCGGGAAGCGCGATCGGCCATCTGGGGCGTGCTGGTCCGCGACTTCTTCCAGGCATGGATCAGGCGCAGCGACACGGTCCTGGACTTGGGTTGTGGTTACGGCGAATTCCTCAACCAGATAAGTGCCGCTCGCCGGATCGGCGTCGACCTGAACCCCGACAGTGCCGGCATGCTCGAGGCCGGCGTCGAGTTCCACCACGGCAGTGCGGATGATCTGAGCTTCCTCGACGATGACTCGGTGGATGTGGTCTTCACCAGCAACCTGCTCGAGCATCTGCCGAGCAAGGCCGAAGTCGAACGCACGATCGCCGAGGCTCGCCGGGTGCTGAAACCGGGTGGGCACTTCATCGCCATGGGACCCAATATTCGCTTCGTCGGCGGCGACTACTGGGACTTCTGGGACCACACCGTGCCGATCAGCGACCGCTCGCTGATCGAGCTGCTGGAATCCAACCAGCTCAAGATCGTCGACACCTATGACCGGTTCCTGCCGTACACGTCGAGGTCGCCGTGGCCGCAGGCGCCGGTACTGGTGCAGCTGTACCTGCGCTCCAGAATGGCCTGGCCGATCTTCGGTAAGCAGTTCGTGATCCGCGCTCGCAAGGCACGGGTAGCGGCCACAAGCGAGCGGCTGGTCAGTGTGGTCATCCCGGTCTACAACGAGGGCGAGAACATTCAGGTCTGCGTCCGCAGACTCGCTGCGGCGCTCGCGGACCTGCCTCATGAATTGTTGGTCTGCTATGACTTCGACGAGGACACCACGTTGCCGGCGCTGGCAGCCATGCCCGACAAGCCGGCCACCGTCCGGCTGGTTCGCAACTCCATCGGCAAGGGCGTGGCCAACGCGCTGATCGCGGGCTTTGCGGCCGCGCGGGGGGATGTCGTGGTGACCAGCATGGCCGACTTGTCGGACCCGCCAGCGGCAATTCCATTGATGGCAGCAAAGATTCGGGACGAGGGCGCCGACATTGTCAGCGGATCGCGATACATGCCCGGCGGCTCGCAAACCGGCGGACCGCGGTTGAAGACCCTGATGTCTCGCACGGCCGGGCTGAGCTTGCATTACGTCGGTGGTGTGCCGACGCATGATGCGACGACCAACTTCCGCGCGTACAGCCGCCGCTTCCTCGACGACGTTCCCGTGGAGAGTCTGCGGGGGTTCGAGGTGGGTCTGGAACTTACGACGAAGGCGCATCTGCTCGGCTATCGGGTCGACGAGGTGCCCAGCAGCTGGGAGGACCGAACAGCCGGCACCAGCAAGTTCGACTTGGTAGGTTGGCTGCCTTCCTATCTGCACTGGTACGGGCTGGCCATGCGGCGACCGGTGTTGCGTTGGACGGGCAGTGGGCTGGCAGCGATCGCAGCCGCACAGCTCGTGCGCCGACATCGACTGGGCGACTCTGACCGAGCTCAACACGAAAAGCCCCGTGGCTAAAGGGAATTGAGGCTAACCCAAGGGGGCTCCCAGCGGTGCCAACCACCGCCACGTCATGCGGGTAATTGCTCGTTTCCTGCCGGCTAAATGGTCAACTGTTTTAGCAGAAAGTGGCCATATTTCTAGTTGGCTCCGTCTACACTTCATCTGCATGAAGCCCGTCGCGGTGGTTGCCGGTGCACTACTGCTTTCAGGGTGCGCAGGAGGCGCTCACCCCACCGCCTCGACGGTGACCGTCACGCAAACTGTCACCGTGCAGGCCGCCCCCCCGCAACCGGTGGATGGTCTCAAGCCGCCGCCACCTACGGGTTCCAAGACAGTTATTGACCCCTTCGGCACATATACCGGTGTGATCGACAAGGACGGCACGTATCTGGTCGGGGTGGACATCATGCCCGGGATGTATCACACAACCGGTGGGGCGATATGTAGTTGGGCGCGGCTGCGAAGCCTTGATACGGGCGACATTATCGATAGCTGGAAGGGCAGCGGTCCGCAACGAATCCAGATCCAGGAGAGTGACACCGCGTTCTTGACGCAAAACTGCGGTACCTGGCAGATGGTGCATGTCCCGAGCGTCACGGGACTCGGGTGACGATCCATTCCTGGGTCAGCGTGTCGCGCTGTGCCCCGATTAGTTGGGTATTTGCCGATGGCCGTTGATGCGGCCCGCGAGGCGGGCCCCACAAATGCGGGTGAGCAGTGTGCTGGTAGCTCGCCGGACAACTCGGAGACGAGTTGCCCGCAGCGCAGCGACGAACTCCTTGGAGATCGTCGCGACGACCGAAAAAAACTGCGAATTACTTTGGACTCGTTGGTAGTTCGCGGGCATGGCCGCGGTCTCGTCGGTGCCTTGGCGGCGTCGCGGCGAGTGCGAACGTGGTTCTCGACGACAACATGGGGCTCTGCCTTGTGGCAACGAGTTCTGGTGGCTGCCATCGCTGCTGTCGTCTTCTGGCCGCAGCCATCGGTCGATCCCAGTGTTGGGCTCGATCCGTCTTGGCAGGCTGGGCTCGCTCTGGCGCGAATTGACCATATTGCGTGGGGTCGCGAGTTGGTATTTACGTACGGGCCGCTTGGCTTCCTGCGGACCAGCGCCTACTACTCGTTCGAGCAGTCGCTGCTCGCTACGATCTCCCAGCTGATCGTCATCGCCGCACTCTTCCTCGGCATCGCGTCAGCCCTGCGCCTGCGCCACCCGCCGCTGCCGTCGCTTGTCGGCGCGTTCGTGATGACCGGCATCCTCACCGTCCTGCACCTCGGTCATGGTTTGGCCCTGCGAGGTTCTTCCTCCCTGGAAATGATGTACCCCGAGTTGGGGGTTCTCGCGGCGTTCGTCTGGGCGAGCGTGCCCCTGTTGCAGCGCGAGCCCAAGCGGTCGAGGGTGTTCACGACCTGCGTCGTGCTCGGCGCCGCCGCAGGGTTTCAGCTGTTAATGAAATTCAACACCGGCCTTGCGATCATGGTCATTGCGTTGGCCACGTCGGTGCTGCTCGGGTGGAAAGCTGTCGGCCGGCATTGCGCAACGGTAGCCGGATTCGCGGTTTCTACCGTTGTTTCGTGGGTGCTTGCCGGCCAACGGCCGGGCAATCTTCCGGCATGGCTTCGGGGCAGCGCCGCGATTGCGTCGGGTTACACCGACGGAATGGCGACCGCGCCCCTCCCACAGTGGGCCTTACCGTCAGTCGTATTGAGCGTCGCCTGGATGGGTTGGCTCTGCGTGGTGTTCGTTCGCGGAAGAGACAACATACCGCGCCGCTACCTGTTACTTGTCGGACTCGCGACCCTGATCGCGGGAAAGGCCGCGTTCGGACGCTTCGAACCGTGGCACTTCGCCATTCTGGTCGGGGTGATGGTTGTTGCGCTGGCCATCACCCCATGGCCGCGGGCTCGCCGTCGTGCATTGGTGCTGGCTGCGGTGGCAGTCGCTCTGGTTGTCGTGGTCGACCTCGGGGGGATTCCCGCACTGTCCGACCGCGGGGTGCTGGCGATGCGGGCACCGGTGCAAGCGGTGGACCGCATGGTCGCGTTCGCTTCGCCGGGTCATGTGCAGCGCAAAATCGAACAAGCCAAGGCACGCCAGCGTGCGCTGTATGGCATCCCGGACCATTTCATCCAGACCATTGGGTCGAGCACGGTCCATGTCGACCCCCACGAGATTTCGGCGGTGTGGGCCTACGATCTCGCGTGGCACCCGACACCGGTCTTCCAGACATATCAGGCTCTCACCCCCATGCTCGATGCTCTGAACGGCGAATCACTCGCTAACGGGCCGCAATTCGTGCTGTCGCGGCTATCGCCGGCGCTGCCCGCCGTCGGTATCGACGGCCGGCTTGGCGTGCAAGAATCCCCGCTGTATTCGCGTGCGCTGCTGTGCAACTACACGCTGAGCGGCATCGAAAACCGCTGGGCGCTGTTCAAACACACCGGCCCCCACTGCGGACCGCTCACCAAATTGTCGGACGCACCCGTGCGGGAAGACCATGCGGTTCCTATTCCCGCCCCCAGCGCACCGGATAGGGCGGTGCTCGTTGCAATCGATCTGGATGAGACCTTCGGCGACCGGTACTTCCACGGAAAGATTGCGCCACTGAGCACCTTCACGCTCGTGGTCGATGGGGTCACCTACCGCCTGATCGGGAAGAACGCCCCTGAGCCGTTTCTGGTCAACACCCCGGCTTCGGTCGCTGACACGAATCTGCAGATCCACGCCCACACCATTGGTGTCGGCCGCACCGTAAACCTCAATGAGCCCTTAGTCACTGCACGACTGCGCTTTTATGAGATGGGCGTTGGACCGTAGCCCGCGGCCCAGCCGCGCCGTTCAGAGTGGTTGCTCGCCGGCGACGGAACGACTGCGATTTGGGGGAACGCTGTCAGCCGATACTCCTCTTTCTCGGTAGCGGGACAACGCATTCACTATATTTGTCTCCGGGGGTAGGCTCGGCAGCTCGCTTTGCTGCAGTTTCGCCCGGAACCGAGGGGAGTGCGCGTGAGTCGATTTGTCGAGGTGCTGCGGGGCGCGATTACCGCGACTCGAGAACACGCGTTGGCGGTCGGTCGCCAATCCGAACGGACGCTCCTGCTCGGCACTGTCTTGTTGGGGTCGGCGTTATCGGCGGTAGTGGGCTTCGTTCTGGCCCAGTACTACTCGATCGACGTGCTTACCTCTCTCTTTATGGCCGCCAAGGACTGCTGGCTTGACTGGGGTATGCAAATGGGCACGCACTGCTTCAGCGACTACGGAATGACCGTGGGCTTCGGGATGCGGCCCAATCCCTGGGATCCCTACCCGTTGCGCTTACCTTGGAACAATTACGAGGCGGGAGGCGGGGCGGGTTACCCGCCGGCGGGGATGCTGTCGCAAATGTTGTTCGGGGTCCTCGGTAAATGGCTGCACGCCCCCCGGCTGGGGTTCTGGGGCTACCAGCTGCTGTTGACGGGCGCTGTCTTTACCCCCGCGGTCTGGGCGGCGCGCGGCGCTCGCGGACTGGAGCGGGTGGTGGTCTTTGTGGCGTTGGGCGCCATGGCCATTCCCGTGTGGGGCGTGATCGATCGAGGCAACTCAGTGGGGTTCATAGCGCCGATCGGGCTGGTTTTTCTGGTGGCGCTGCGCCGTCAACGGTGGGGACTGGTGGCGATCATGGTGGTTCTCGCCGCGCTGTTGAAACCACAGTTCGTGCTACTCGGTGTGGCGTTGTTAGCGGCTCGACAATGGCGGATGGGCGGCATCGCTGCCGTCGGGGTTGTGATTTCCAACTTTGTCCCATATCTGTTGTGGCCCCGCGACTTTCCGGAAACCATCGCGCAGTCGGCCCGCAGTCTCCTTAATTACAGCAGTTCGGTCGACACGCTCGTAGGCCCGTATAATGTGTCTTTCGCAAGAGGAATTTTCTTCATTCCGGATAAGCTCAAAGACCCCCGGTGGGGCTATGTGTCGAACGACTTTCTTGATGTCACCCGATCGCTGATCGGTTATGTCCTGCTCTTGTTGGTCGTAGTCTCCGTGCTGGCTCTCGGGCGACGCATCCCCCCGGTCATGGGGGGCATCGCGCTGCTCACCACGGCCTGTCTGTTTCCGGGTCTGGTATTCAACTACTACCTGGTGTTCGCCTTACCGATCGCGGCGTTGGTGGTCCGCGATCCCCAAGGGCCGCCGGAGTCCGGGATTTTCGATGGGTTCGCGGCTCTGGGTGACCGCCGCCGCGCGATCGGCATCTGTGTGAGCCTCGCCGCGGCCCTCTCCATCGTCCGCATCCCGTTGCCTGGCCCGCCGATGATGTCGCCGCTCGCGGGTCAGCTGGGCGCGGTTGGGATCGTCGGCTACACACCGATTGTGCACACCACGGCGGAGTTGGCGCCGCTGTTGTGGCTGATCGCATGCGCGGCGATCATCGTCTCGTATGTGCGAAGACCGGCGGCCAGCGACGAGGCGAATATCCCTACCACCACTACGGCGGTGGGCGAACCCATACCGGCCGCGGTGTCGCCGGCGGATGGAAAGTGAACCTGCCTCTCCTGCAACGAGGTTGGCGCCGGCCGTAATGGCAGCACGCGCTACGTGCGCGAAGTCTCGTCCTGAGCGTCGACGATGTGAGCGTCGGCGACGCCGCGCCGGAAGGAAAAGTACCGGTGGCCAACGTAGTTGAGCACCAGGATGGGCACAAAGATGATCGCTTGCGCCGGGATGCGGTGCAGGCCGAGCTCGACCAACACAGTCAGGGCGACGGCATTGAGGCCAAACGTGGTGAGGTAGACGCTCTCGAACCGCACGAGGTCACGCAGCACGTGGCCGCGAACGCGGAACACTAACCGACGATGCATCACGAACGCGAACAGCACGCTCAGTACGTGCGAGACGCCGACCGTCACCAGTGACCCGGCGACTGTGCCGAACCGGCGGTCGACGAGGTGGCCGACGGTCTGCGAGCAGGCGACGAAGATAGCGAAGCCGACGACGGTGTTGACTCCACCGACCACCAGGAATGCGACCCGCTGGTCGCGGATAAGCCGGATCAACGGCCCCGGCGGCGCCGATTCGGGCGGCAGGTCGAATTCAGTCATTCGACGCCTTCCGCCGGGGCAGTGCTTGCGGCTCACCCGTAAGCGTCGGCGTCGACATGCGTACGCCCCTCCCGGTCGGTCATTCATGCCACGGCATCGCCCAAGTCAGCCCGTTATCCCAGCCGTGCCATTCCACCCTCACCCCGTTGTCGGAGCGCTCCTCACAGCAAAACATGCGAAGTACCCCATCATCTCGACTTCAGGCAACCCGGTCACCCGGGGACGTGCCCAGCGAAGACAGTCTGGGCGCCTGTGCCGTCGTCGGTGACGTCGTAGACCTCGGCCTCGAAGCCCGCCTCGCGCAGGTAATCGACGATGTCTCGGCCGAACTCGGTGAAAGCCAACAAATCCTCCCCCACCGGAATGAACCGGTACGCCCCGCTACCCCTGCCGTGGTAGAGGGGCGGCATCAGGTGCGTGATCTCGCCGTCATCGCGTACGCGGGCGCGCGTTTCCGTAGTCGCACGCGTCCAAACGACCGGAACTGTGAAGACATGACGGCCTCCAGGACGCAGCACCCGCCGAGTCTCGGCCAGTGCGGTTCGGAAGTCGGGGACATGTTCCAGAGTGTCAGACGACAGGACGAGGTCGAAGGATGCATCGGGGTAGGTAAAGCGACACATGTCTTCGTTGCGGACGCCGTCAATGATCTCGCCCAGACGGAGCGGCCCCCGGTAGGCGGAGAAGGACAGCCGCGGCAGCCGACGCAACAGGGCATGCAGCGATCCGAGCGAGCCGATCGTGTTTACTTCAGCGACCTCCAGGGCGCGAAACGCCGGATCCTCGATCAGTTCAGCGAACGACCCACACCCGGGTGGACCGTAGAGAGCGATGAGGACCTCGGCGATCCTCCTCACTCGCAGGTTGCTGCAGCAGAACCGGCAGAACATGCTCTCGCGCAAGATATTGGCCCGCGACACGGTGGGATCTGCCCAAAAGGCGTGCACATCGTCCGGGATGGTCCAGGAATTGAAGGTGAACCTGGTATCGGCGCCGCAGACCACGCAACGGCCCGCCTGGTCAGCGCGTCGGTCGCGTGGCGGGCGCAGGTTGAGCAGCACAGGTCGCCCCACTCGGGCTTTCACCGCCGCCGCCACGCTAACCGGGTTCAAAGTGATCATGACTCGCTCTCCGTTATTAGCAAGCGGTGTTTACGGTGGTGTAGACACATATTCGTACTATGTTGGTCCACGATCGCGGACGTGCCGCGCAATATGTGAGAAGCCTAGCGCCCGAGTAAGTTAGGAACTAAATTGCTGCCCATGACCGCGGTCCTGGCCCCGGCGCTGCCGGCGGTGGTGGATTTTCCGCCGGTTTTCAACTCGCTGTCGCGATTGGTCATCGTCGCCGCGACCGTCCTGCACAACTGGTGCATTCATCGGGGCTCTTCGTTTCGGCGTGATTCCACCGACTGCCGACTCGTCGAGCAGCGGGAGACGGTGTCGTGACGCCATTGGTATCGGTGGTCGTGCCGGTGTACAACGGAATCGCGACGATTGATGCAACGATGCAGTCGCTTTTGGCGCAGACATTCCGCGACTTCGAACTGCTGGTTTCGGACAACATGTCCAACGACGGCACCTGGGAGGCACTGCAGCGTTACACCGTCGACCCCCGGGTCCGCTTGATCCGACACGCTTCTAACGTTGGACCAACTGTGAACTTCAAGACCGTCACCGACCTAGCCACTGGCGAATTCATCAAGGCAGTCTGTGCCGATGACGTGCTGTATCCGGACAACCTCGAGGTGCAGGTGAAAGAGCTGACGGCTCACCCTTCAGCGGTGGTGGCCGTCAGTTCCAGAGATGTTATCGATGCCACGGGCAGGATCGTGCTTCGCAACCGCGGATTGGCCGGACTCCGCGGTGAAATCGCCGGTCCTGACGCTATCCGGCGCAGCGTGCTCGCTGGCACCAACATTTTCGGCGAACCGCCGTCGGCCTTGTTCAGGCGCAGGGCCTTTGTTGACGCCGGTGGTTGGGACGTTCGCTTCCCTTTTCTCATGGATCTGGCGACCTACTGCGCGGTGCTACTTCATAGCAATGGCAGTCTTGTCGCGGTACCCCGGCCCCTCTGGGCATTTCGAATAAGCGGTGCCCAGGCGAGTGTTGGAACGCAGATACAGTCCCAGGCCGGCGAAGTGATCGGGTTCTTTCGCGCTTTGGCAGCTGAGCACCCCGGGTTGCTCGAGCACCGGTACCTGGCCGTCGGTAGCGCGCGAGCCCGTATGAACGCCCTCGGGCGCCACGTGGTGTATCGCTGGCTTGGGCGGCGAATGCGCCCCGCGCCCCCCGCTGCAGACAGCCAGCACGACGTCGACAAGACGCGTTAACCCCTTTGGGTGGAACCGAAATGGCAGACCGCTGTGGAAACGAATTCCTGCCCTTCCCTTGCCCATACACTGCCTGAGGCGACGTTTCCCCGTAGTACTGGGGGATCGAATGTGGCAGTCGGCGGTCGGCTTGGCAACTAGCACATTGCTTGTTGCCTTAGTACCGACTCATAAACGCGCTTGACTGTCACGGGAAACGGCGTGATTCCCACGCTTTGGAATTCGCGCGGAAAGTCTGTGCAAATCCTCAGGTCCCGAACGTGATAGCGCGAGGACGGGTTGGTCCCGAGTGCGATGCGGACGGAGCGGTGTGCGACCTGCTGAACCGTCCGCACGACAGTACAGACCGAGACGGGTCGTTGAGATGAGATATTGCGCAGCACCGGCTCCGAGGGCTGGTCACGCACCACATTCTCGACCAACGCGCACACCATCGCAGCGGCATCATCGACGTACAAGTAGTCGCGCAGTGTCTCCATCGGCACGAAAACGTTCAACGATTGTCGCGTGACCGCGGCTCGACATAGCTGACTGACCAGACCCTGCTGTTTCGCAAGATTCTGACCGGGCCCGGCGAGGTTTGAGAACCGCCCGATGACGAGTGGGACGCAGCCTTTAAGCGTCATCCGCAGGATCTCCTCCTGAGCGAGCTTCGTCTCGCCGTAGGGGCTCAGCGGCCGTGGCTTCGTCGACTCACTGAACGGGGGCTGAGTCGACCCGGCATAGACGCCGCCCGCGGAGGATGAGAGGAAGAACGCGCCGTTGCCAGCCGGCCGCATGTCTCGCAGCTTTGTGACGAAATGCGACATGATGCGCGTTTCCGCGGCGAGTTTGTCGGCCGTGGAACCGACCACGCCGCTGCCGGCGGCCCAGATAATCGACCAATCGTCGTTTTGGGCCGTTCGGATGAATCGCTTGAGGTCGGAATCGAGCACCTCGACCGCCGCATCGTGATCCGTCCACGGCACCGAAAGATGCGGGAACGTCGGACCGATCGCCCGCGACACGGCGCTACCGAGAAGTCCGCCACGACCGACGATCCAGGTAAGCATCCGTCAGTCCGCCGGACTGTCGAATATGTCGGCGGGATCTCGCACAATGACGTACACCGGCTTGCCCATTGCCATGGTGGCTGAAGCGGCGATGTATTCGGCGATGATCCCCAGGGCGAACAAGGTGGCCCCACCGACGACAAGCACAGCCACGAACACCGATGTCCACCCTTGCACGGTGATATCGCCGACCAACTTCTGAATCATGCTGTAGATCGCCACAGCAAAACCGAGAAGGGCGAACAAAATGCCCATCATTGACACGAAACGCAGCGGCCGGGTGCCCGAAGAGATGACGAGCCGCCAAAAATGCGACACCAGGCGACGCAGGGTGTAGGCGCTTGCAGGTCGTCCTTCTTGGCGCATCATCACCGGACAGGTCGACGGGTTGGCGACAACCCAAGAAAGAGCGACATCCAAAAACACGCCCGCGCCGGCGTAGGCTGCGACACTTCGTCCGGCCTCGCCCAGGACCAATCGGTAACTGTTGAATGCACTGGGCCCGTCAGACGACACCAAGACATGCACAAACAACCACTTCGTTATCCGAGACGCCGCGTTGCGCAACACCCCATGCGGCGGTCGATTTCTCGGCGAGGCATACACCAGCTGTGTGCGGTCCCGGTACGCCGTGTCTAGCAAGTCACCGATATAGCCCGGGTCGTGCTGCCCGTCCTCGTCCATCGTGACGATCCAGTCCCCGCCCGACGAGGTCATGCCCGCAAGTGTCGCCGGATGTTGCCCAAAGTTGCGAGACAACCACACCGGGCGCACCCATTCGTCGTGCCCAGCCAACTCACGAACGACTTCTTCACTGCCGCGAATGCCCCGGTCCCACACCAGGAGCACCTCGTCGACGCGGAACTCACGACCGTCGCGGGTTTGCTGAGTCGAACGCAGCTGCGCGAGCTCCTTCACCACACCAGGCAAAGTCGCGGCTCCGTTATAGACCGGGATCACAACGCTGACCGAATCCACACGGCCCAACTGACGGTCACCAGTCACGCGTTGCCTCCCCAACATACGGCTCCAGTGAAGTGACTGTACCGATGGATAAGCGGGAAAGTGATGCCAATTGTGGTTCTGCCTCGCGGGTCCGGCCGTCGGCTGGGAGATCGCCGGCGTAACGCCGCGCGTCCCGGTGATTACGGTCCCGGTGCCGGGCAGCCAGAGTAGACTCATGCGCTCGAAGGCGACCTGAGTGCGAGGGCGCAAGGTATCTAACCGTTGGGGGTCTTTCTTTCTTATTCGTCATCTTACGGGACAAGTATCCAAACGCTCCTGCCGATGTATTGGAGTATATGACTGCCATATTAGAAGGTAACTTGAGTTGCTCTCATGCATTAACAGATCGGCCAAGGAACTGGTTGCTTTGGTATCCTTCCAAACACAAGCGAGCACAATGAAAGCCGTAATCCTGGCCGGGGGTCTCGGTACTCGCCTGAGTGAGGAAACCACGATCCGCCCCAAACCCATGGTGGAGATCGGCGGGCGACCCATCCTGTGGCACATCATGAAACTCTACTCGCATCACGGTATTCGCGATTTTGTCGTTTGCTGTGGCTATAAGGGTTACGTCATTAAGGAATATTTCGCTAACTATTTCCTGCACATGTCGGACGTGACTTTTGATATGTCCCTCAACAAGATGGAAGTCCACCGGCACCACGCGGAACCCTGGCGGGTGACGCTGGTTGATACTGGCGACGAAACCATGACGGGTGGGCGGCTGAAGCGGGTGGCTACCTATATCCAAGATGACGAGGCGTTTTGCTTCACCTACGGTGATGGACTCAGCGACGTGAACATCGGCGCGAGCGTCGAATTCCACCGTCAGCATGGTCGTCACGCCACGGTTACGGCGGTGCTTCCGCCGGGGCGCTATGGCGCCATCGAGTGCGTAGGCAACCAAGTCACGGGCTTCGCCGAGAAGCCGCGTGGCGACGGCGGCCTGATCAACGGCGGATTTTTCGTCTTGTCTCCGGCAGTACTTGATTACATTGACGGCGATCAAGTCGCATGGGAGGGGCCACCTTTGGCTCGTCTGGCAGCCGACGGCGAAATGATGGCTTTCGAGCATTCCGGCTTCTGGCAGCCGATGGACACGCTTCGAGAGAAGAACCTGCTCGAAGAACTGTGGAGTAGCGGCAAAGCGCCGTGGAAATGCTGGCATTGAACGCATTCGGAACTGCTTATCGCGGGCGCCGGGTCCTCGTCACCGGCCACACGGGCTTCAAGGGCAGCTGGTTGTGTCTGTGGCTACATGCTCTGGGCGCTGAGGTGACCGGGCTTGCTTTGGACCCGGCGTCCGAGCCGAACCATTGGGGCCTGCTCAAGCTATCGATCAACGATCATCGCGTCGACATTCGCGATGAAGCTGCGGTCCGTGGGATCTTCGCTACTGAAAGTCCGCAGGTAGTTTTCCACTTGGCTGCTCAGCCGTTGGTGCGCCGGTCCTACCGCGAGCCAGTGGCCACCTGGGCAACCAACGTGATGGGTACCGTGCATGTACTCGAAGCTGCCCGTGCCACGCCAGATGTGCGCGCCGTGGTGGTCGTGACGACCGACAAGTGCTATGAGAATCGCGAATGGCCGTGGGCCTACCGAGAAAGAGATCGGCTGGGCGGCCACGACCCTTACAGTGCGTCCAAGGCCGGGGCCGAGTTGGCGGCGGCGAGCTACCGGACTGCCTTTCTGCAACACTCGCCGGCCCCGCTGCTCGCAACCGCTAGGGGCGGCAACGTGATTGGCGGTGGCGACTGGTCTGAGGACCGGCTGATCCCCGACTTAGTGCGCTCCGTCGTCGCCGGCGAGCGACTGGTCATTCGGTCGCCGCGCGCCACGCGCCCTTGGCAACACGTGCTCGACTGCCTCAGCGGGTATCTGCTACTGGGCCAGCGACTCCTGGCGGGCGACGAAACTTGCGCTGATGCTTGGAATTTCGGTCCCGATGAGAAAGGAAACCGTACGGTAGAGCAGGTGCTCGGTGACCTTGCTCGCACGTGGCCGCAGCTTCGGTGGCAAGAGACAACCGATCCACAGCCGCACGAGGCGGGCTTGCTGCAACTCGACAGTGCCAAGGCGAGAATGCATCTCGGGTGGCGTCCCGTCTGGGATCTTGAAAAAGCGATCTGCCACACAGCCAACTGGTATCGCCAATGGCTGGAACTTGGTGAAGTGCGAAGCGCCGACCAACTGGACGCCTACATGACCGATGCAGTCACTTCAGAACTGACGTGGGCCACGGCATGAATATCCTCGACACCCCGATCTCCGATCTCAAGATTGTGACGTCCCTGCCCCACAGTGATGCCCGCGGAGCTTTCGTCAGGCTCTTTTGCGCCAACGAACTTCAGTCCCTGCTGGGCCACCGCCAGATCGCGCAGATCAACCACTCCAGAACCAGCCATGCAGGGGCCGTGCGGGGGATGCATTTTCAAAATCCTCCGCATGCGGAAATGAAAATGGTCCGCTGCCTTCGTGGCCGGGTATGGGACGTCGCGGTGGACCTGCGGTCCGGCTCGCCGACCTTTCTTCGGTGGCACGCCCAGGAACTGGCGGCAGACGACGCGCAGATGCTGATCATCCCCGAAGGCTTCGCCCACGGCTTCCAGGTCTTGGAGCGTGACAGCGAATTGCTATACCTCCACACGGCTTTCTATCACCCGCCTTCCGAGGGCGGCCTGCGTCACGACGATCCGCGGCTTGCGATCACGTGGCCATTGCCGCCGCAAGACCTGTCACCTCGTGATCTGGCCCATCCGCTGCTGGATGCTGATTTCACCGGAGTCGCGCTGTGAAATGCCGACACTGCGGGGCACCCGTGGAACACAGTTTCGTGGACCTGGGCTTTGCGCCACCGTCCAACGCCTACCTGCATGCCGAGGACCTGCGTCACCCGGAGGTGCATTACCCCCTGCGTGTGCTGGTGTGCCACCGGTGTTGGTTGGTGCAGACCGAGGACTATGCCCGTCCCGATGAACTGTTCAGCGCCGACTATGCCTACTTCTCCAGCACCTCGAGCACCTGGCTCGAGCACGCGGCCAGCTATGCGGCCATGATCACCGAACGGCTGCAACTCGGGCCTGAGAGCTTTGTCATCGAGGTGGCCTCCAACGATGGCTACCTACTGAAGAACTTCATGGCAGCGGGGATCCCCTGCCTGGGCATCGAGCCGACGACGAGCACGGCCGATGCCGCCGAGGCACTGGGCATCCCGGTCAAGCGGGAATTCTTCGGGGAAGCCGTGGGGCATCGACTGGCCAGTGAAGGATGGTCGGCGGATCTGGTGGCGGGTAACAATGTGTACGCTCACGTGCCCGACATCAACGACTTCACCCGTGGCCTGGCCGCCGTACTTAAGCCCGAAGGCACCGTCACGCTGGAATTTCCCCATCTGATGCCGTTGATCGACCGGACCCAGTTCGACACCATCTATCACGAGCACTTCTCGTACCTGTCGCTGACGACCGTGGCGCGCATCTTTGCCGAGGCCGGCTTGCGTGTGTGGGACGTGGAAGAGTTGCCTACCCATGGCGGCAGCCTGCGAGTGTATGGCTGCCATGCTGGGGCAGCGAACTCCACCACGGACCGCGTGGCTTCGCTGCTGAGGCGGGAGGACGCCTTCGGATTGACCCGGCCCGACATCTACACAGCCTTCCAGTCTCGTGCGGATCGGGTGAAGGATGACCTCGTGGCCTTCCTCATCGAACAAAAGCGTGCTGGTCGGCGTGTGGCGGCCTACGGTGCCGCGGCGAAAGGTAATACCTTGTTGAACTACGCAGGCGTCAGGCCCGACCTGCTTCCGTACGTTTGCGATGCCGCGCAGTCCAAGCAGGGAAAATTTATGCCAGGAAGCCACATTCCCATCCATTCGCCTGAGGTGCTGCGCGAGAACCCGCCAGACGACGTGATCATTTTGCCCTGGAACATCGCCCATGAGGTGCGGACCCAGTTAGCTGACCTTGTCAACAGCGGCACACGTTTCGTGATGGCGGTACCCGAATTGAGCTTTCTGTGAAGCCCCGCATCGCTTACACCAAGCCCTCGATCACCGAGCTGGAGGTGCGCTACGCCACCGATGCCGCCGCGAACGGCTGGGGCGAGCATTGTTACGACTACATCAAGCGCTTCGAAAGCGCCTTCAAGGCACACCTCGGGGTCGAGCACGCGATCGCCACCTCGAGTTGCACCGGCGCGCTGCACATGGGTATGGCCGCGCTCGGAATAGGCCCGGGCGACGAGGTCATCATGGCCGACACCAACTGGATCGCCACGGCAGCGCCCATCGTTCATCTCGGCGCCAGACCCATTTTTGTCGACATCTTGCCCGAGAGTTGGTGCATTGACCCGGAACTGGCCGAAGCCGCCATCACTCCGCGCACCAAGGCCATTGTCGCTGTGCACTTGTATGGCAATCTTTGCGAGATGGACCGTCTCCTGGCAGTAGGTCAAAAGCACGGTATCCCGGTAATCGAGGACGCGGCCGAGGCGATTGGTTCGATTTACCACGGAAAGCGCGCCGGCTCCCTGGGTCGTTTTGGGACCTTTTCCTTTCACGGCACCAAGACGGTCACCACCGGTGAGGGCGGCATGTTCGTCACCAACGACGACAACCTGTACGAGGAAGTTCTTACGCTCAGCAACCACGGCCGCGCTCGCAGTCAGACCAAGCAGTTCTGGCCGGATATGGTGGGCTTCAAGTACAAAATGTCGAACGTCCAGGCAGCCATTGGTTGCGCGCAGATGGAGCGTGTCGATGAACTGATTGCACGAAAGCGACAGATATTTCGGGCATACAAGGGTGGGTTGGCCGGCGTGATGGGGGTATCGATGAACCCTGAGCCGGCGGGGACGCAAAATGGATTCTGGATGCCGACTGTCGTATTCGAAGAGTCGACCGGAATAACGACCGAGCGTCTTACCGCTGCATTCGCGGCCGAAAACATTGACGCCCGGGTTTTCTTTCATCCGCTATCCACGACCCCTCCGTTTGCGGGATCGCCTGGAGGCAAATGGGCCGGCAATATTTCGGGCCGTGCAATCAATGTTCCCAGTTTCCATGACATCACCGAGATCGAGCAGTGTCGAGTCGTGCAAGTTGTCCGGGAGATTTGCGTTGCATGAGAAGAGTCCGCGAGTGCTTATCGCCGGAATCGCGGGTGCCTCGCTTGGGACTGAGATTGCCAAGTCCCTCAACCATGCCGGCGGCTATGACGTACTCGGATGCGACATCTCCCCGCTTGCTTTCGGGCACTATGACGAGCGTTTCGCCTCGACATTCCTCGTCGATCGCGAAGGCTACGCTCAAAATCTGCTCGACCTTTGCGTCCGCGAGCAGGTCGATTGCATCATCGCGGGCGGCGACGAGCCGGCCATCCTCATAGGCAGAGACCACGAGCTTTTCGCGCGTGCCGGGATACGGCTCGGGCAAAACAACCCGGGGCTCACCGAGCGCCTTGCTCACAAAGGTCATTGCTTCGAGATTCTTGAGAGCGTCGGTGTCAGAACGCCCCGGACCCAAACGGTGGGTCCGGGGACCGACATCAGCGGCTTCCCGATGCCATGCATCGTAAAGCCGGCGTTGGCGAGCGGCGGCAGCGTATTTGTGTTCTTTGTCAGAAGCCATGAGGAAGCACGCCTGTACTGCACCTACCTGCACAACAATGGCCGTACCCCGTTACTCCAGGAGTATCTGCCAGAGGACAGAGGCGAGTTCACGGTCGGCGTTCTTTCGTTGCCCGACGGCAGCTGCGCCGGAGCGATAGCCCTCAAGCGGGCGTTTCACAGCAAGCTTTCCGTCTCTATGCGTGGCCCGGATTTCCTCATCTCGAGCGGATATAGCCAAGGTCTGATCGACGAGTATCCGGCCATCTGCGAGACCGCCGAACTGATCGCCCGGCGCCTCGGCAGCACCGGCCCGTTGAACATCCAGGGGCGCGTCGCCGCCGACGGCGCGTTCGTTCCCTTCGAAATCAACGCCCGGTTCTCCGCCAGCACTTACTTGAGGACACTGGCGGGCTTCAACGAGGTCGATTGGTACGTCCGACACCTTCTCGGCCTGGCGCCGCCGGGTGCACTCGGCATCATCCCGGGATGGTATTTGCGAACGCTGAGCGAGGTCGCCGTTCCGCTCGGGCAGGTGGTGAAATGATCCGATGGATCGTCCAAGGCCGACTGGGGACCGCGCCGGGTGACAGCATCGCGCATGGCGGCCCGTATCACGTGGTTGATACCAGAGCCATGGTCGACAAGCGCGGCAACTCGGCTGATGAGCTGCTCGCCACGATCCGCGAGGGCGTCGCGGAGCTCGAGCGTGGCGGCTCCGTCGTGGTCGTCTGCGATTTCGGCGTGTCTCGCAGCAACACGATCGCGGCCGGCATTCTCGCCGAATGGCGTGGCATGGAATTTGACGCGGCGGTGGCCCAGGTCATCGCGACGACCGGAGAGCAGGCCGTCAAGCTTGAGATGGTTGACTCGCTGCGCGCGGTACTGCGCAAGTCTGCCACGTCGGTCCGCCAGGACGGCATCCTTATCACCGGCGGCAGCGGCTTTCTGGGCACTGCCCTGCGTGACCGCCTCGCTGATTCACATCGTGTCGTCGCGCCCGACCGTGCGACGGTAGACCTACTAGGTCCCGTAGTTCACCTTGACCGCTATTGCCGCGACAACGAAATAGGAAAGATCATTCATCTCGCCTACCCGCGGATCTACACCAACAACGATGCTATGGGCCAGAGCCTGACCATACTGCGGGGGATTCTCGACGTCTGCAAATCGCTCGGAATTCACCTTGTCCTACCGTCAGGCGCCGTGGTGTTCTCGGCCTACAGGTCGAGCTCGATGATTGCGGACGTCAACACAACGATGCGTCCTCGGGGGGTATACGGCGAAACAAAATTTCTCGAAGAAGTCCTCGTACAAAATGCGCGGGCCAACGGTGAAGTCAATTCCACTGTCGTTCGAATCTCACCGACTTTTGGTCCGCAAAGCTTGCGGCCACGCTTGATAAGGTTCGCGCATCTCCGCCTGAAAGAAGGACGACCGATCGTGACCCACCGCTATCGCAACGGGTTGCCTAGCCTGCAGCTGCTCTATATTGATGACGCTGTGGAGGGGCTTGCCAGAATTATCGAAAAGAAACGAAACGCTCCGATCTATCATCTGGGTGGCAATTTCTTTCATGAACCGCGCGAAATCATCGGCAAAATAGGTGAGATCCTCGGGTGCCATGCTGCGATCGAGGAGACGAACATCGATGACGACGTTGCGAACGTTTTCCTTGATTGGTCAGCAACGGAGAAAGAATTGGGCTGGCGGCCGACGACCACCCTAAGTGACGGGCTGCGCCGCGCGCTTGCGTGCGCCGCTTCACCCGAAATACAGACCGGAAAAGGTGAGTAATGGATAACCGCTTTTCGATGCTCGACGCGCGCACACAAACCTCCGCAGATGAGCAATACGCCACGAGAATCCAGGAATTCTTCAGCGCCGGCGAAGGTGACATTCTCGCCAAACTGAAGAACTTCGCGAAGTTCGTTCCGCGCCAAACAATGGCGACGTTCCTGGCCAAGAACGAGATCTTCAAGCAAATCGTGGATGTTCACGGCCATATCATTGAGTGTGGCGTCTTCATGGGGGGCGGCTTGATGACGTGGGCGCAGCTCTCGGCGATCTACGAGCCCTACAATCACACACGACGAATCGTGGGGTTCGACACTTTCGCCGGTTTTCCCAGCCTCGCGGATCAAGACGCAACTACCGAGGACGCGAGTCTGTCATTCGCCAAAGTCGGTGGCTTGGCGGTTCAAGGCATCGAGGACGACATTCGGCACGCAGTCTCGTTGTACGACCTCAATCGTCCACTGGGGCATATCGATCGAGTCGAACTCGTCAAGGGTGACGCACAACAGACGATCCCTGCGTATCTGTCAGACAACCAGCACACGGTGGTTGCGCTTCTCTACCTCGACTTTGATCTGTTCGAACCGACCCTGGCGGCGATCAGGACTTTCCTGCCCAGAATGCCCAAAGGTGCCGTACTCGCTTTCGACGAGCTCAACCAAAAATACTGGCCCGGCGAAACCCTTGCCGTACTGGAGTCGGCCGGGATCAGGAATCTCCGTATCAGGCGCTTTCCTTTTACGCCGCAAATTTCCTATGCGGTGCTGGACTGACACACGGACGCGGCACGGCAGGCAGCCAACGCTTCGAAGTCAGGTGCGCCGCCGTGCACCCACCACTTGTGGGCGAAAAGTGTCGCGAATGTATCTGCGGAGGTACTCCAAAATACATTTCCTCTTGCACTTTCGCGGCGCCTATACTCCCGCTGTCGCTGTGAGCCGGGCGCATCGAGTGCCCCGCCGACGGAGTAATTGCCGTAGCAATTATGCCGCCGGTAGACCTCACACCGCCGGCGATGCCACACAGGCGTACTGCAGGAAAACCCCGTCGGCGAAGAACCCCCCGCTCAGCACGATGAACAACGCGCCAAAGGGCCCCACAAAAGGGTTGATGCCTTTGATGCGCTGGATGGCATAGCCCGCGTCCTCGAACATCCGCACGATGCTGCCCCGTGTGAAGAAGCGCAAGTGGGTGCGGTCGAAGATGCCAAAGTCCTCTTGGGGGAAGTCTCTTCGGAACACCACCTTGCCCAGCGCGGGCAGGTAGCGGATGTTGGGAATCGAGGCGACAACGACGCCTTGAGGCTTGAGTTTGCCCCGAAGCTGCGTCAGCGTCTCGAGCGGATTGACCAGGTGCTCCAATAGGTCATTACAGACGATCGCGTCGAAGTAGCCGTCAGGCAGCTCGGCAATCCGCTCATTCGCGTCTCCGGCCAGCACATGGTCGAGGATGGCGCCGGCGCGTCGGGCCGCTTCCTCGTTGTACTCGATGCCCCAGACCTCCGCGCTCCGGCTTTTCTTGAGTTGGGCGCTGAAAACTCCTTGCCCGCATCCAAGTTCGAGCACGCGTTGCGCATCGGCCGGGATGAACTTCAGCATCTCCGGCCGTTTGTGGCCGTAGTACTCGGTGACGCTTTTGGATTCCGGCAAGATTCGCATCACTCAGCCACCTCGCAGGACGAACTATCCTGGGCCGCAGCTCTTCTCAGCGGCATCACGAAGACGTGGTGGCTTCTTCCGGGGCCAACTGGTTGAACAGGTGGTCGGCCAGACCGCGCACAGTGGTGATGTCGGTGGAGCTGATCCGTATCCCCGTCTCCGACTGGACGCGGGTGCGCAGTTCCAGGTTGCCCAGCGAGTCGAGTCCGTACTCGGAGAGTTGACGGTCCGGATCGATGGTGCGCCGCAGGATCAGGCTGACCTGCTCGGAGACCAGGCGGCGCAGCAGGCCCGGCCATTCCTCCACCGGCACGGAAGCCAGCTCGTTGCGGAATTTGCTTGAACCCGAACGCCCTTGCTCCGATGCCTTGAACGCCTCGGCGAACTTGCTTCGCTCCGCGAACGCGGCTAGCCATGGCACGCCGACGGTGGGGGAGTAGCCGGTGTAGGCGCGGTCGTGACGGAGCATCGCCTCGAACGCGTAGGCGCCTTCCTCGGGAGCGATCGCGGCATCGGTGCTCTCCGCCAGCGCGATGGCGCGCCCGATCTCGGCCCAGGCACCCCAGGCGATCGAGGTGGCGGGCAGACCTTGCAACTGCCGCCAATGGGTGAAGGCATCCAACCAGCTGTTGGCCGCCGCATAGGCGCCCTGGCCCGGCGAGCCCAGCATCGCCGCCGCCGACGAGAACGAGCAGAACCAGTCCAGCGGCTGATCGACGGTGGCCTGGTGCAGCTGCCAGGCACCATACACCTTGGGCGCCCAGTCCCGGTCGAGCAACTCGTCGCTGATGTTGGTCAGGGTGGCGTCCTCGACCACGGCAGCCGCGTGGAGCACACCGCGCAGCGGGAGTCCGGTGGCCGTGGCGTTGGCCACCAGCCGCTCCGCGGCGCCGGCCTGGGCGATGTCGGCGCACTCCACCACCACATCGGATCCGATCGAGCGGATGAGTTCGATTGTCTCCAACGCCTTTTGGCTGGGCGCAGACCGGGAGCTGAGTACGATTCGCCCGGCGCCGGCGGTGGCCATCTTCTCGGCCAGGAACAGTCCCAGGCCGCCCAGGCCACCGGTGATGATGTAGGAGCCGTCACCACGGAAGACCGGCACCTGCTGGGGCGGCAAGACCACGCTGCTGCTCCCGGCACGCGGAATATCGAGGATGAGCTTGCCCGTGTGGTCGGCGGCACCCATCACCCGGATCGCGGTGGCAGCATCGGCCAACGGGTAATGGGTGCTCTCGGGCATCGGCAGCGTGCCGTCGGCGGTCAGCCGGTACACCGTGCTCAACAGCTCGCGGATGTACTGCGGATGGGTGAGCGACATCATTCCCAGGTCGACACCGTAGAAGGACAGGTTGCGCCGGAACGGGAAGAGGCCCATCTTGGTGTCGCCGTAGATGTCACGCTTGCCGATCTCGACGAAACGCCCTCCCCACGAAAGCAATTCCAGCCCGGCTCGCTGAGCCGCGCCGGTCAGTGAGTTGAGCACGATGTCGACGCCGTAGCCGTCGGTGTCGCGGCGGATCTGCTCGGCGAAGTCGATGCTGCGCGAGTCGTAGACGTGGTGAATCCCCATGTCGCGCAACAATTGCCGGCGTTTCGGACTGCCCGCGGTCGCGTAGATCTCGGCTCCCGCCGCGCCGGCGATCGCAATCGCGGCCTGGCCGACGCCGCCGGTTCCGGAGTGGATGAGCACCTTGTCACCGGCCTTGATCCGGGCCAGGTCGTGCAGCCCGTACCAGGCGGTGGCGTGCGCGGTGGTCACGGCCGCTGCCTGGGCGTCGGTCAGGCCCTGCGGAATCGGTGTGGCCAGGTTCGCGTCGCAGGTGACAAATGTTGCCCAGCAGCCGTGGGGTGACATGCCGCCGACGTGGTCACCGACCTGGTGCGTCGTGACGTCGGGCCCGACGGCAGTGACCACACCCGCGAAATCGGTGCCCAGCTCCGGCATCCGGCCGTCCGGAGAGTTGTAGCGACCGAATGTGACCAGGACATCGGCGAAGTTGATGCTGGACGCCGTGACCGCGACTTCAATCTCGCCGGGCCCCGGCGTAACCCGGTCGAAGGCAACGAATTCCATGGTCTGTAGATCGCCCGGGGTACGGATCTGCAGGCGCATGCCGGCGGATTCGTAATTCACCACGGTCGCCTTGCGCTCTTCGGGACGCAACGGCGCGGGCGACAAGCGTGCGGTGTGCCACTCGTCGTTTCGCCAGGCAGTCTCGTCTTCTTCCGAGCCGGACAGCAGTTGGCGCGCTACGTGTTCGGCGTGGGTGTGCTCGTCGACATCGATGTGGGTGGTGTGCAGGTGTGGATGCTCGGCACCGACGACCCGCAACAGACCTCGCAGCCCGGCCTGCTCGAGGTTGGGGCTGTCTGCGGCGAGCACGGTCTGCGCATTACGGGTTACCACAAACAAGCGAGGGGCCTCGCCCATGATTTCGGGCAGCTCGCGGGTGATCCGCACCAGGTGCCGGACGCACTCGACGCCGCGGACCGCGCTCTTCTCGTCGCGATCGCCGTTGTCCGGCGCGGTCAGGATGACCACGTTGTGAAAACCGCCGGCATTGAGCTGGTTTCGCAGCCGTTCGGCGGCCCCGGCATGGTCGGTGTGTTCCGGCCAGCTCATGGTTGCGCACTGCGCGCCGTGCGACTTCAACGCGTCGGTCAACTCGGTCGCCAATAGGTCCGCAACGTCGGTGGTGCTGATCAGCAGCCACGTTCCGGCGTCGGCGAGGTCCGGCTCGGGCAGCTCACGCTGTTGCCATTCGATGGTCAGCAGCCGCTCGCCGAGTACCCGATCCCGGTTGCCTTGCTCGGAAACCCCTGTGCCGAGCCGTAGCCCACGCACGGCCACCAGCACGGTCCCGTGCTCGTCGAGCACGTCGAGGTCCGCGTCTACCCCGGCGGCGTCGACGTTTGTCACCCGCGCATAGCAGTAGTGGGCATTTCGAGTGGAGGCGTAGGCACGGATCCGGCCTACACCCAGTGGCAACATCAGACCGCCGTTGCCCGCGACCTGCACGTCGGGGTGAGCCCCGACGGCCTGGAAACAGGCATCCAACAGGGCGGGGTGGATGGCATAAGCCCGCTGCTGTGACCGCATCGCGCCGGGCAGCGAGACCTCGGCCAGCACCGTGCTGACAGCCCCGTCGGCAATGTGCGCGGCGCCCAGTCCGGTGAAGGCGGGACCGTATTGCACGCCGTGCTCATCGAACCGTTCCCGTAGTTCGGTCCCCTCCTCGGTGCGCAGGTGGCCGGCCAACAAGCCGGGGACGTCGTAGGCGGGCGGCTGGTCCTCGTCCTCGACGACGTGCAGCACCGCCGCGCCGCGCCGGATCGACCCGCCCTCCTGGAAGGTCTCCACCACGAAGTCGACGACCCCGGGCGATTTCACCGATCCGACCACCGACAACGGGGTTTCTTCATCCAGCAGCAGCATCTGCTCGAAGCGCATGTCGCGGACTTCGGACGCCTCGCCGAGGATGGTGCGAGCTGCCGCCAACGCCATCTCACAATACGCAGCGCCCGGAAGCGCTGGGGCACTGTGGATTTGGTGGTCAGCCAACCAGGGCAGCGCCTCGGTGCCGACATCGGTCTGCCACACATGCCGCTCCGGTTCCTCCGGCAGCCGCACATGAGCTCCCAGCAGCGGGTGCACGACCACCGACGAGCCGCCTTGGGTCTGGTGGTCGTGACCGGCGCGGTTCAACAACAGCGATCGGTGCGTCCACGTCGGCAGCGGTGCTTCCACGAGCTGCCCGCTGGGGTAGAACACGGAGAAGTCCACCGCGGCGCCCGCGCTGTGCAGATCTGCCAGCAGGCCGCGCAGCCCGTGCGGCAGCGGCTGCTCGCGCCGCATGCCGGCCAACGCCGCCACCGGTATGTCGAGGCTCTCGGCCGTTTTTTCCACGGCACGGGTCAGCAGTGGATGCGGCGCCAGTTCGGCGAAGACCCGGAAGCCGTCCTCGAGCGCCGCTTGCACCGCCGCGCCGAAGCGCACCGTGTGGCGCAGATTGTCCACCCAGTAGTTGGCATCGCAGTACGGTTCCTCGCGCGGGTCGAACAGTGTCGCGGAATAGTAGGGCACTTCCGGCGTCAGCGGCTCGAGATCGGCCAGAATCTCGTACAGGTCGTCGAGGATCGGGTCCACCTGTGGGGAGTGCGACGCGACGTCGACGGCCACCTCACGGGCCATCACCTCGCGCTGCTCCCACGCCGCGACGAGCTCGCGAACGGCCTCGGTGGCGCCGCCGATCACCGTCGACTGCGGCGAAGCGACGACCGCGACCACGACGTCGTTGACGCCGCGGGCCATCAGTTCGGAAAGCACTTGCTGGGCAGGCAGTTCCACCGAGGCCATGGCTCCGGAACCGGAGATGCGGGTCATCAGCCGGGAGCGGCGGCAGATGACCTTCGCCCCGTCTTGAAGTGACAGCGCGCCCGCCGCGACGGCCGCCGCCGACTCTCCGAGCGAGTGCCCGATAACTGCGCCGGGGCGCACCCCGTAGGACTTCATGGTGGCGGCCAGCGCCACCTGCATGGCGAACAGCGTCGGCTGCACCCGGTCGATTCCGGTCACGGTCTCCGGTGCGGTCATCGCTTCGGTCACCGAGAATCCGGACTCCTGCGCGATCAACGGCTCCAGCTCCGCGATGGTTGCGGCGAAAACCGGTTCGTTGGCGAACAGGTCGGCGCCCATCGCCGCCCACTGTGAACCTTGGCCGGAGAATATCCATACCGGGCCCCGGTCGTCCTGCCCGACGGCGGCTTGGTAGGGGGTCTCGTCGTCGGCGATCTCGCGTAAGGCCGCGGAAAGCTCCGCCGCACCCCTGGCCAGCACCGACGTCCGCACCGGGCGATGACTGCGCCGCCGGGCCAGGGTGTAGGCCAGGTCCGACACCGACGACCATTCCGGGCCCTGCGCATCGACCCAGTCCGCGAGCCGCCCGGCCGTCTGCCGCAATGCGTCGGCTGACGTCGCCGACAGCGGGAAGATCAGCTCGCCTTCAGCCGGGGTGGTCGGCACGTCGTCGTGAGCAGTGATTTCGGGTGCCTGCTCGACGATGGCATGCACGTTCGTCCCGGATATGCCGTACGACGACACCGCCGCACGTCGTAGCTGCTCACCATTCGTGGGCCACGGCGTGATGTCCTGTGGCACAAAGAGTTTGGTGTTGATTCGGGCCATATCGTCCGGCAGCCGGGTGAAGTGCAGGTTTCGCGGAACCACACCGTGCTGCAGCGCGAGAATTGCCTTCATCAGCCCGAGTGCCCCGGCGGCCGCTTGGGTGTGTCCGAAATTGGGCTTTGCCGATGTCAGCGCGCAGGGCCGGTCGATGCCGTACACCTCAGCCAGACTTTCGTATTCGATGGGGTCACCTACGGGGGTGCCGGTGCCGTGCGCCTCTACCAGGCCGACGCTGCCCGGCTCCACTCCGGCCGCGGCCAGCGCCGCGCGGTACACCATCGACTGGGCCTGCACCGACGGCGTCGCGATGCTGACCGTGTGGCCGTCCTGGTTGGCGGCCGTTCCGCGGACGACGGCCAGAATTTGGTCGCCGTCGCGCAGTGCGTCCGGCAACCGCTTGAGCAACAGCACCACCGAGCCCTCGCCGGACACGAAGCCGTCCGCCGCGGCGTCGAATGCGTGGCAATGTCCGGTGGGCGACAACATATTCTGCGCCGACGCCGAGGCGAACCTGCGCGGTTCCATCATCACGTAGACGCCAGCCGCGAAGGCCAGATCGCTTTCGCCGTCGGTGAGGCTGCGGCAGGCCAGGTGGGTTGCGAACAAGCTGGACGAGCATGCGGTGTCCACCGTGACCGCGGGCCCGTGCAACCGCAGAGCATAGGAAATCCGTCCCGACGCAAAGCAGGAGTTGGTTCCGGTGTTGCCGTACGGCCCGTCGAAAGCCTCCGCGTCAATGTGCACGAACTGGTAGTCGCCGTGATTGAGACCGACGAAGACGCCGGTGAGCGACTCGGCCATCTTCTCCGGTGTCAGACCGGCGTGTTCCATGGCCTCCCAGGCGGTTTCCAGAAGCAAGCGGTGTTGCGGGTCGATCGCTGTTGCTTCCTTTTCGGTGATCCCGAAGAACTCGGGGTCGAAGTCGCCGACGTTGTCGAGGAAGGAACCCCACTTGCAGACGGTCCGGCCGGGCACGCCGGGCTCGGGGTCGTAGTATTCGTCGGCGTCCCAGCGGTCAGCGGGAACCTCGGTGACCGTGTCGTCTCCCCGTAATAACGCCTCCCACAGCTTTTTCGGGGAGTCGACTCCTCCAGGAAGCCGGCATGCCATCCCGATCACAGCCACCGGAGTCACACCTGGTTCGTTCACCGCCGTCACCTCTTCTTTTCCCCCTGTCTCAAGGAGACTTCATCGAATGTCGATCCGGGCTGTCGGTGCCGGCGCATCGTGCACCGCGCCATGATCCCCCTGATCGCATCCGACCCAACTAGTCAGGTGAACAGCAGCGTAGCCCCTCAGCTTCACCAATGTGGGAAAACTGTGCGTACGTACAAAAAATTCTGTCGAATAAGGGCGAAAGGGCAGGTCGATGGCTTAAGAGTGACGCCGGATGTCCGCAAAAAGCAGTGTCCGGGCGCTTTACTCGGCTCTCCGCCAGCGCGCCCAATTGACGACTATATATGCGCCCAACACCCCCGTATGCGGCCGCCGTTTGCATTCATATCGAGAGCCATCGAGGTGGCAGAAGTTATGACCTGAGCGCGACGGCAACCCGCGGGCCGGCGAGAACCGTGTGGCCGGGCCGGCGGCGGACAATCCGCGTGTTACCCCTGTGACGAGCAGATTTGGCACCAGCTACGAGCATCCGAGGTAGTGTGAGGCCCGTGGTTGAGTCTTCGATTCCCGCTGTGCTGCGCGAGCGTGCGAGCTTGCAGCCCAACGACACAGCGATGACATTCATTGATTACGAGCAGGATTGGGAAGGTGTCCCGGAGAGGCTGACGTGGGCGCAGCTGCATCGGCGCATGCTCAACGTTGGTCAGCGCCTCAGGCAATGCGGATCGCCTGGCGATCGGGCAGTGATACTTGCGCCGCAGACCCTCGACTACATCGCCGGTTTCCTCGGGGCGCTCGAGGCCGGGCTGACCGCCGTTCCGCTATCGGTTCCCTATTCCGGTGTTCATGACGAGCGCACCACTTCCGTGCTGGCTGATACGTCACCCTCGGTCATCCTGACGACTTCCTCGGTGAGCGACCATGTCTCCGGGTACGCGAAACCGCAACCCGGACAATCTGCACCCGCAGTTGTCGAAATCGATCTGCTGGACCTGGACGCTCGCCCGGCTTCGTCGGTCCGGCCGGGCTCTCGTAGCGCAGAGATGCCGGATGCGCTGTATTTGCAGTACACCTCCGGGTCCACCCGCACGCCGGCGGGGGTGGTGGTCTCGAATAAGAATTTGTTCGTCAATTTCGGACAAATCATGGACGGCTATTACGCGAAGTACGGGAAGGTTCCCCCGCCCGGCAGTGGTGTGGTGTCCTGGCTGCCGTTTTATCACGATATGGGTTTCTTTGTTGGAATTATCATTCCCATTCTTGCGGGCATTCCCGTGGTCCTGACGAGTCCGGCGGGGTTTTTGCAGAGACCGGCTCGGTGGATGCAATTGATGGCAACTAGTGGCCGGGTATTTACGGCGGCGCCAAACTTTGCGTTCGACCTGGTAGCGCGCAAGACTTCCGACGACGATATGAACGGTTTCGATCTCGGGGAAGTGCTGCATGTCCTCAGCGGCAGTGAGCGAGTGCAGCCCGTCACCGTGAAGCGCTTCACCGACCGGTTCGCAAAATTCAACCTTGATCCCGCGGCGGTTCGGCCGTCATACGGGATGGCCGAGGCAACGGTCTATATCGCGACTCGTGAACCGGGCGAACCGCCGAAAGTCGTGTATTTCGATTCCGCGAAACTGCCCGCGGGTGAGGCGGAGCGGTGCGCACCCGGAACCGGTACCGGGTTGGTGAGCTATGGCCACCCGCGGCAGATGACAGTGCGAATCGTCGACCCCGACACCGGTGTCGAGTGCCCGCAGGGAGCGGTCGGCGAGATCTGGCTGCACGGGCCCAACGTGGGCGCCGGCTACTGGCAGAAGCCGGTCGAGTCCGAGCGCACCTTCCAGGCGCGCATTGTCAACCCTTCGGCCGGCACCCCGGAAGGTCCCTGGCTCAGAACTGGTGATTCCGGCTTCTACTTCGACGGAGAGTTGTTCATCATCGGCCGTATCAAAGACCTCTTGATCGTGTACGGCCGCAACCACTCTCCAGACGACATCGAGGCGACGATCCAGGAGGTCACTCCGGGTCGATGCGCGGCAATATCGGTTCCGGACCGTGGCGCTGAGAAGCTGGTCGCAATCATCGAGCTCAAGAAGCGCCCGGACACGGACGAGGATTTGGCTGACAGGTTACAGGTCGTCAAGCGGGAAGTCACGTCGGCAATTTCGAAGTCGCATGGGCTGAGCGTGGCGGATCTGGTTCTGGTCTCGCCCGGCTCGATTCCGATAACCACAAGCGGCAAGATCAGACGGGCGCAATGTGTCGAGCTGTATCGGCACGACGAGTTCACCCGGCTGGACGCTTAATCTTTCGCGCTCACCCGTTTGCTGCTGACGTTCGCTCAGAGTTGCGGCGGCGAGCGTGAATCTCACGACGCTTTCTCGGCGTGTCGCGTCGTATGGTTCACACTCGGCGCCTTCGGGTGGGCAGTGATTCAGATAGACCCGATCCCGGTCCTTATATCATTCCGACGGCGGACAACGAGCAGGGTATTAGGTGATTGCTGACCTGTCGGGAACGGCGCTTCCCGTGTCGACGGGTTGCTTGCCGTTGCCGTTGGTGTGACCGTTGCCGTTGGTGTGGCCGTTGCCGTTGGTGTGGCCGTTGCCGTTGGTGTGACCGTTGCCGTTGGTGTGACCGTTGCCGTTGGTGTGACCGTTGCCGTTGGTGTGGCCGTTGCCGTTGGCGACCCCGTGGCCATTGCTATGGCCGTTGCCATGGCCGTTGCCATTGGTGTGGACATTGCCATTGGTCATCAGGGCCGGCAGTTCGATGGGGCCGAACAGCGGCAGGGAGTGTTGGATGCGATCGCCGCCACCATCGGCGACGTCTGCTTCGTGCCCATTCGAGGTGGCCGACTTGGCCCGCAGCACGACGGAACCGAATAGCGGAAGAGCGTGCTCGCCGAGATCGGCGAACGGGTCCTTGCCATTAGCCGCGATGGGGAAGTCCAACTTCCGCAGCGGCACGTCTTTGCCGGGACGGCGGCGTACGACTCTGGGTGTATCGCCGGCTGGAACGGCACGAACCTTCGACGGTGGGCGCGTCGCGCCGCCGGTCTTACGGGCGGGGACGGCCTTTGCCCGTGCTGGCTGAGCTTGGCCCCGCGTCTTTTTGCGACGGCTCGCCTGCTGCTTCTTGCTAGATGTAGCGAGCTTCGACGGCCACCAGTTGGCCTGGCCGATCAGCGCAGCCAACGCCGGCACGGTGACGGTGCGAACGATGAAAGTGTCGATCAAGATCCCGGCGCCGATAATGAAGCCGGCTTCCACCATGGTGCTGATGGTGGCGGCCAGCAGGCCGAACATCGACGCGGCGAAAATGAGGCCGGCGGAGGTGATCACCCCGCCCGTCGAACCGACTGTGCGAATAACACCGACCCGCACGCCATGGGGTGATTCGTCACGGATACGCGAGATCAGCAGCATGTTGTAGTCAGCGCCAACCGCAACCAACAGAATGAATGACAGCCCGGGCAGGCTCCAATGTAATTCTTTGCCGAGTATCAGCTGGAAAACGATGACACCCAGGCCCAGGGCCGCGAAAAAGGAAACCAGGACCGAACCGATGAGGTATAGCGGCGCAATAATCGCTCGTAGCAGCATGACCAGGATCAAGAAGACGATAACGATCGTGGCCAACACGATGAAATTGATGTCACTATTGTAATAGTCCCGAGTATCTGCCAGCCCGGTCGGAATACCCGCCAACGATATCGTCGCGTCCGACAACTCGGTATTCGGTTGTGAGGACCGCGCCGCCGACAGGATCGTATTCACCTGATCCATGGCCTGGGTGGTGAACGGATTGAGCGAGCTTTGGATCAGGTACCGTGCCGCGTGCCCGTCGCTGGATATGAAAATCTGCGCGGCCTTCTTGAACTCGTCGGCGGCCAGCACCTGCGGCGGGACATTGAAGCCGGCCATGGACGGTCGTTCGGCGTCGTGCTTGAGGCCCAACAGAAAGGCCGACGCCTCGTCGAGTCCACTGCCCATCTTCTTGGTCTGGTCGACCAGTGCGGCAACGCCGTCGGCGACCGCACGGCTGCCTTGCGCGAGGGCATTGGCGCCCTGCTGCATCTGATTCAGCCGGTTCTGCAGTCCGTCGATCGACCGCAACGTACTGACCGCTTGGTTCAGGTTTTGCTGCAGCTTGTCGATCGTCTGGCTGACGGTCTGCACCTCTTTCGTTTGCTGCAGGCTGCGAGCCAGATCGGTGATGCTGTTGAGGGTTCCGCTGGTCTGTGCTTGGACCAGCGCCTGCAGCTGGCTCCGCGAGGCCGCACAGGCCGGGTCGGCATTGCAGGTCGGACTCGAGTTCAGCGCCTTCAGCAGCGGACTGGCCCAGGCGACGGTATTCGCCACATCCACCATGTTGGCGCTAAGGGCGTCGCCGAGCGCCCGCATGCGGCCCACCAGCTTGGCCGTCCTGTCGAGGTCGTTGAGCGTCTTGTCGCCGCCCATCAGTTGCTTCATCGTGGTAAGGACGCTCACCAGCGTGCCGGCGCTGCCGACGGCTTGAGTGACCTGGTCGCGCACCTGAGCCAGGGCGCCGGCCAAATCGTTGGAGCCGTTGACCAGCCTGTCCAAGTCGCTGCCATGGTCCCTGATCGCATCCCCGGCCTCGTCGAGTTTGCCGCCCACCTCGCCGGCCTGATAGGACACCTTCGTCTGCTGCAGCGGTTCGCCGTTGGGCCGGGTCAACCCGCGTATCGCGGTGATGTCGGGTAGTTGGCTGATCCGGTGCGACATCATCTCGAGATCGGCGAGCGCGCTCGGGTTCCGCAAGTCACGCGGTGACTTAATGAAGAGCATCATCGGCGTCATCATGTTCTGCGGGAAGTGGCGACTCATGGCCTCGTATCCCGCGACACTGGTGACGTCGGACGGCAATGCCTTCAGATCGTCGTAATTGAAGCGCACCAAGAAGCTGGATCCCGCCAGGACTGCCAACACGACGAGACTGGCGACCAGATGGATCCGGGGCCGCCGTACGATCCGTGTTCCCGTGCGCCTCCACAAGCGATGGGTAAGGTCGCGTCTGGGCTTGATCCAGCCGCGGCGCCCGATCAGCACCAGAATGGCAGGCAGCAGGCTCACCGCAGCCACGAAGCTGACGACGATCGATACCGAAATCGCCGGGCCCACCGTGGAAAAGACCGGCAATTTGCAGAAGACCATCACGATGAATGTGACCGCCACGGTCGCCGCCGACGCCGCGATCACTTTGCCGATCGACATCAACGCTCTCTGGACAGCCAGATCCGAAGCCAAGCCTTGCCGCACATAGTCGTGATATCGGCTGATCAGAAAGACGGCATAATCCGTTCCGGCACCGATCATTACCGCGCTCATGAAAATGATCGTCTGCGTTTGCACGTCCAGACCGATTGTTGCCAGCGCGGACAACGTGCCTTGGGCGGTCCCCATAGAGATACCGATGGTGGCCAGCGGCACCAACATGGTGACCACGTTTCGGTAGATGATCAGCAGGATGATCAGCACGCTGACCGCGGTGCCGATTTCGATCAGATGTGCGTCTTCCTGACCGATGGCGGTGAGGTCGGACATGGTGACCAGACCGCCGGCATAGTTGGCGGTCAGTGTCGAACCGGCGAGGGTCTGGCTAACGATCTCTCGGGTCTTGTTGTACCCCGCGATAGTGGCTGGGTCCTGCGGGTCGGTCTGGAACATCACCGGCACGTTCCAGGCTTTGTTGTCCTTGCTCGACAAAACGTCGTGCAAGCCGGGCGTGCTGATGAAGTCCTGAACCGACAGGTCTGCCTGGCGCAGCCTGTCGACCAGCGTGTGGTAAGTCTCTAGGTCGGCGGGACTCAGCCCGTTTTCGTCGGTCAGGATCACCAACAACTGCGAGCCTTTGCCGCTGTCGCCGAAGGCCTTGCCCATCTCTTTGCCGGTGACCATCGTCGGGGCATCATCGGGCAAAGCGTCTCCGCCGGCCTTACCGGCTACTTCCATCAGCGGCGGGAAAGTCACAGCGAGCACCGCTGCCAGCGCAATCCAGAATGCGATGACCAGCGCCGGAGCCCGAACGACCAATTGGCCGAGTCGGTCGAAAACTCCGCCGGGGCGGGCTGCTTCCGAATCGCTCATCAGTCGCGACACCCTTCCACGCCACAGCGGTTCGGCCGATAAAGCCCGTCAAGCCGATCCGCAGAGTGCACCGCCGACAACTGGTCGCGTGGGCTGACGAAAGTGGCTGGATTGGCAGCGGTTCTATTCACGTCCAGCCACCTCTTTTCGGTGGTGTTCAGGCGCCCGGTCCGGGGGCATCGCACGTCGACTCAGCCCCCCAACATCTCGGTCCGCAACGGCCGGGCATCCTCAATTCTGCTAGTGCACCACAGGGTAGCCCGTTGATCTTCGGCCCGTGGAAAAATCGTGCCAACGTACAAAAATTTTTTGTCCGAAGTGCAGAAAGTCGGCTGTTCTCGGGTAATCCGGCAGCACACCCCGGCTATTGACTTGACAGTAAACAGCGCATTGCCCCGGCGTCTGGGCCACTCGGCGAGGCCGCGGTCCGGGCACCGCTCACTCCGACGCCCATCAACCGGGGAACAGGCCGTCATTTCCGTTGCCACTGAAGCTGAGCGCGGTGGCACGACGTTGCCGGACATCGCCGCGGCCCTCGGCAACGCGCACATACACCGATTTCATGGCCTCCAGGTAGCGCCGCACCGACTCGTGGGCGATCGGACTATCCGGGAAGGATGCCGTTACCGTGGTCTCTTCGTGGAATCGATTGACCCACATGCACACCCGGGCCGCGATGCGACCGTCACTGAAGACCCTGGTATTCGCTGTTCGGATATGTGGCGCGAACACCGCGGAAAGCGGCGGTACCCCGGCGTCGAGGAACGACAGCATGGGAAAGCATCCTCGCGACAGCGGCGCCGCGAGCCGGGGCGCCAGCTCCAGCACGCGTTCGAACGGCACTCTGGCCAGGTGGGCGCGCGAGTCGAAAGCGGCTTGTGCGCCGCGCGCGGTCTCACCGAACGAGTCCCCGACCGGCACGGCAAGCGGAAGGTGGCCGATGAACCATCCGCTGGTGACAAACTCCGCCGGCGTGCTTCGGGTGCCGGTGGGCGTGACCGCGTAATAGGTCTCCGCACCGGCGAGTTCGTATTCGGTGAGGGCGGCGCACGCGAAGACTCCGCCGCTGAACCTGACGCCGGCCCGGGTGCACGCGGCCTCGAAATCGGCGGTCTGGTGGGCATCCAGCAGCTGCAGGGAAAGCACCTCGCCCGCCGTGAGCCGCGACGTGTCGCCCAGCGGCAGTGGGAAGGCGGGGAAGGATCCGTCGTTGTTTTCCAGGAATTCGATCCATTGACGTACCTCCGGCGAATCTAATGTCAACGCGGAGGTGTATGCGTGCTCGCGCAGGCAGTATTCGGCGTAGCTGCCGGCCTTCGACAACGGAATAGGCTCACCGCCGTCCATGAGAGTGTTGTACATCTCGCGGATCTCCAAGAAGATGGTGCCGAGAAATGTCGCATCGAAATGTATGTGGTCAATGCTGATGCAGACGGTGAAGTGGTCGTCATGCTGGATCACGCCGAATCTGAAGCAATCCCAATCCAGGGGACTCGGGGTGCTCAAGATGTATTCCTGCCATTGGTTCGGCGTCATCACACCGCGCTCAACCGGTTGCATTTCGATAGCACCGGGATCGGTCATGGTGTGGCGGACTATCTGACGCGCGCCGCTGATCGCAAACCTGCTGCGATAGGTGTCATGGCGACGAAGGTGGGCGTTGATGACGTAGGTCATCGTGCGGATATCGCAGTGACCGAGCATATCGAAGGCAATGACCAAAAGCCGTGACATGTCGAGGCCCTTGGCCGTTTGCTCAGCAAACCTGCGCAGATGCCGGGCCTGTATGTAGCTCGGCGGCACGGCGCTGATCGGTGCGTCCCGGGCGTTCGCCACAGTCGCCGGCGACGGCTGCCACAGCCAGACAACACCCGGCTCGGGCAGCCAATTCCTGACGTTATCCAGACCGAGATTGCCCACCACAACCAATTGAACTCCTTTGGCTCAACGCCCGGTCCCAGGATATTTCATGTCATCGAATATGCCGCACATCGTCACCGGATCGTTTCTTTGACGGCCAGCTTTTCACACAGGTAATCCGCGAAATCGCGAACCGTGGTGACATCGGTGGGGCTGCAGCGTATCCCGACCTCGGTTTCTATACGGGTCCGCAGCTCCAGATTGCCCAGCGAATCCAGCCCGTATTCGGAAAGCGGGCGATCCGGATCGACACTGCGACGCAAAATCGCAGCGATTTGTTCGGATATCAGTCGTCGAAGCCGTCCCGGCCACTCTTCGTGCGCCAGTTCCAGCAGCTCCGCACGGAATGTGCTTTCACCAGGCCGATTCCGGATAGCGGAGTGGAAACCCTCGGCAAACCTGCTGCGTGCGGCCAGGGCCGTCAGCCAGGGTGATCCGACGACCGGGACATAACCGCTGTAGGCGCGGGTGTGTCGAAGCAACGCCTCGAACGCGTAAGCGCCCTCGTCGGGAGCGATCATCGTGGTCTCGCCGTTCTCGGCGAGGCGTGCACCCCGGCCGACCTCGGCCCACGGGCCCCAGGCGATCGCGGTCGCCGGCAGGCCACGAGCTCGCCGCCACTGGACGAAGGCGTCAAGCCAGCTGTTGGCCGCCGCATAGGCGCCCTGACCGGGTGAGCCCAGTAGGGCAGCTGCCGACGAGAACACGGCGAACCAATCCAGTGGTTGGGTGGCGGTCGCCTGGTGCAGGTGCCAGGCACCGTGGACCTTCGGCCGCCAATCCCGCTCGATCAGCTCATCGGTGACGTTGGCCAGGGTGGCATCTTCGACGACTGCGGCTGCGTGCAGCACCCCGCGCACCGGCAGCCCGGTCGCTGTTGCGGTTGCCACCAACCGGCCCGCGGTTGCGGGCTGGGCGATATCGCCGCACTCGACCACCACGTCCGACCCGGTGGCCTTGACCAGATCGATTGTCTCCCGGGCCTTTTGATTCGGCTGGGCACGCGAGTTGAGCACGATGCGGCCGGCGCCGGCGGCGGCCATCTGCTCCGCCAGGAACAACCCGAGGCCACCGAGGCCCCCGGTGATGATGTAGGAGCCGTCGGGCCGGAAGACCGGGATCTGTTCGGGCGGGAGCACCACGGTGCTGCGCCCGGTGTGCGGGATGTCGAGGACAAGTTTGCCGGTATGCCCGGCGGCGCTCATTATCCGGATCGCGTTGGCGGCCTGGGTAACCGGATAATGTGTGCGCTTCGGCATCGGCAACGCGCCGTCGGCGACCAGCCGGTAGACCGTGGTCAGCAGATCCCGGATCCGGGCGGGGTGGGTGATCGTCATCAGTGCCAGGTCGACGGCGTGGAAGGTGAGGTTGCGCCGCAGGGTGAACAGCGCGAGCCGGGTGTCGTCGTAGATGTCGCGCTTGCCGATCTCGACGAATCGCCCGCCGAAAGACAACAGCGCAAGGCCGGCGCGCTGGGCGGTGCCGGTCAGTGAGTTGAGCACGACGTCGACGCCGTAGCCGTCGGTGTCCCGGCGAATCTGGTCGGCGAACTCGCTGCCGCGCGAGTCGTAGACATGCTCGATCCCCATGTCGCGCAATAGCTCTCGACGCTCGGGGCTGCCGGCGGTGGCGAAGATCTCGGCACCGGCGGAGCGCGCGATCGCAATCGCGGCCTGTCCCACTCCACCGGTGGCCGAGTGGATCAGCACCTTGTCGCCGGCTTCGATGCGGGCCAGGTCGACCAGGCTGTACCAGGCGGTGGCGTGGGCGGTGGTCGCCGCGGCGGCCTGCCCGTCGGTGAGCCCAGGCGGCAGCGTGGTGGCCAGTCGGGCATCGCAGGTGATGAACGAGCCCCAGCACCCTGCCGATGACATGCCGGCCACGCGGTCGCCGATCTGGTGATCAGTGACATCGGAACCCACGGCGGTCACCACGCCGGCGAAATCCGCGCCGAACTGCGGCGACTGGTCGTCGAAGGCGGGGTATCTGCCGAAGGCGATCAAGACATCGGCGAAGTTGACGCTGGACGCGGTCACGGCGACCTCGATCTCCCCCGGACCGGGCGGTATCCGCTCGGTCGCCACGACTTCCATCGTCCGCAGGTCTCCGGGCGTCCGGATCTGCAGGCGCACCCCGTGGCGGTCGTGGTCGGCGACGGTGGTTTCCCGCTCGTCGGGCCGCAGCGGCGCCGGGCACAATCGGGCGGTTAGCCATTGTCCCTGTCGCCAGGCGGTCTCGTCTTCGTCGGAGCCCGCCAGCAGTTGGCGCGCCACCTGCTCGGCGTCGGTGTGGTCGTCGACATCGATATGCGTGGTGCGCAGGTACGGGTGTTCGGCGCCGACCACCCGTAGCAGACCACGTAACCCGGCCTGTTCCAGATTGGGGCAGTCATCGGATCGGACCCGCTGCGCGTTGCGGGTCACCACATACAGCCGGGGGACGGAACCGGAGACTTCGGGTAGCCGGCGCGCGATGCGTACCAGCTGCTTGACGTTTTCGCTGCCGCGGCGCGGACTTCGCGCATCGTCACCGCCCATAGGTTCGGGCGCCAGCACGACCACGCCGGTGACTCCGCCGCAGTCGAGCTGCTTGCTCAACCGTTCGAGGTTGGTAGCGGGTTCTGCCTGTCGGGGCCAGCACAGTGTCGCGCATTCGGCACCGTAGCGCTTCAACGCATCGGTGAGTTCGGTCGCCAACATATCGGCGGTATCGGAAATGCTGACCAGCAGCCACTTTCCGGTGTCGACAGCACTCACACCATCGCAGCCGGCCGGTTCGCGCTCGCGCCATTCGATGGTCAGCAATCGCTCGGCCAGCAGCCGATCGCGATCGGCGCTCTCCGAGAGCCCGGTGCCCATCTGCAGGCCGCGCACCACCAGCAGCACGCTCCCGTCTTCGTCCATGACGTCGATGTCGGCCTCGACATTGGTGCCGTAGGCGGTGACTGTCGTGTGGCAGTAGCGGGCGTTGCGGGTGGACGCGTAGACGCGCAGCCGGCGCATACCGAGCGGCAACAGCAAGCCGCCATTGCCCACCTGCCGGACTGCTGGGTGGGCCGCAACCGACTGGAAACACGCATCCAGCAACGCGGGATGAACCCCGTAGTCGGCCTGCTGCCTGCGGATCACACTCGGTAAGCCGACCTCGGCGAGCACGGCACTGACCGCCTGCGGTGCGACGTGGGCGGCGGCCAGGCCCGCGAAAGCCGAACTCAACCGAATACCGCGCTCCTCGAACCGCTTTCGCACCTCCTCACCGTCGTGGCGGCACCGATAAGCCCGCAGTATCTCGGCCACGTCATGGGCGGGCGGCCGGTCTTGCGCGGATGCCGCCCGCAGTACTGCGCTGGCTCGTCGCACCTTATGGTTCTGCTGCTCGGTCTGGACGACGAAGCCGGCGACACCGGGTTCCCGCACCGACGCGACGGCGCCGATCGGGGTCCGCTCGTCCAGCAGCAGCATCTCCTCGAAGCGGATATCGCACACTTGCGACTGTTCGCCGAAGAGGGTGTGGGCCGCTGCCAATGCCATCTCGCAATAGGCCGCGCCCGGAAGCGCGGCCACATCGTGGATTTGGTGGTCGCGCAGCCACGGCAGCGCCGCCGTGCCGACCTCGCCGTGCCACACATGACGCGGCGGCTCCTCCATCAACCGCACGTGTGCGCCCAACAATGGGTGCACCGCAACGGTATTGACGCGCGAAGAGCCGCCCACCCGGTCGGGGCTCAGCAGCATCCGACGGTGTGTCCACACCGGAAGCGGCGCGTCGACCAACTGCCCGCGGGGATGAAGCACCGCGAAGTCCACGGCGGCGCCGGCACTGTACAGATCGATCACCACCGGACGCAGTCCCCATGGCATCGGTTGCTCACGTCGCATGGCGGCCACCGCGGCGACCGGAATGTCGAGGCCGCAAGCGGTCTGCTCGACGGCCCGCGTCAGCAGTGGGTGCGGTGACAGCTCCGCGAACACCCGGTGTCCGTCCTCCAGTGCCGCTCGCACCGCTGCGGCGAAACGCACCATATGACGCAGGTTGTCGACCCAATAACGCGCATCGCAAAACGGTTGTTCGCGCGGATCGAATGACGTTGCCGAGTAGTAAGGAATGGTCGGTTTCCTCGGGGTGAGGTCGCCCAGATCCATACCCAGCTGGTGCAGGATCGGGTCGACTTGCGGGGTGTGTGATGCCACGTCAACGGCTACCTCGCGGGCCAGCACCTCGCGCTCCTGCCACTGCGCGACGAGGTCGCGAACCGTCTGGGCCGCCCCGCCGATCACGGTGGACTGTGGTGAGGCCACCACGGCGACGACGACGTCACGGGCCGCGGCGCCGCGGCGGGTGAGTTCTTCGCGTACCCGTTGGACAGGCAATTCCACCGCGGCCATCGCGCCGGTACCGGCGACGCGCAGACACAGCCGCGACCGGCGGCAGATCACCCGCGCCCCGTCGTGCAGCGACAGCGCCCCGGCGACCACGGCGGCCGCCACCTCGCCGAGCGAATGGCCGATCACCGCGCCCGGAAGGACTCCGTACGACGACATCGTGGCCGCAAGAGCGACCTGAACGGCGAACAGCGTCGGTTGGACCCGGTCGATGCCAGTGACGGTGTGCGGGGCGGACATCGCGTCGCTGACCGAAAAGCCGGATTCCGCGGCGATCACCGCCTCAAGCGCGGCGACGGTCGAGGCGAACACCGGTTCGCTGGTCAACAGCTCGGCGCCCATCGCCGTCCATTGCGAACCCTGGCCCGAGAACACCCACACCGGGCCGCGGTCGTCGTGGCCGACTGCGGCAGGATAGGGGCGTTCGTCCGCGGCCACCTGGTGCAGGCGCTCGATCAGCTCGGACCGGCTATGGGCGAGCACTCCGGTACGGACCGGCCGGTGGCCGCGCCGGCGGGCCAACGTGTAGGCCAGATTCGACAACGCCGCCGGGTCCTGGTCCTGGCGTCCGGCCAGCCATTCGGCCAGCCGGCGCGAACTGCCGCGCAACGCCTCGGCCGACGTGGCCGACAGCGCAAACATCAACGGCGCCGCCGAGTCCGCCGGGTGGTGGCATGTCGCGATGGCCGGAGCCTGTTCCACAACGGCGTGCACGTTGGTGCCCGACATCCCATACGACGACACCGCTGCCCGTCTCGGCAGCGCGCCATCCTGTTCGGGCCAGGATGTAATTTCTTGTGGCACAAACAATTTGGTGTTAAAGCCGGCCGCCTCGTCGGGCAACCGGGTGAAGTGCAGCATCGGCGGCACCGCCCCATGCTGCAGCGACAAGATCGCTTTGACGAGCCCCACCGCGCCGGAGGCGGCCTCGGTGTGGCCCAGATTGCTCTTGGCCGAGCCGACCGCACAGCAGCGCTCGACCCCGTAAACCTTTGCCAAGCTTGTGAATTCGACCGGGTCGCCGACGGGGGTGCCGGTGCCGTGCGCCTCCACCATCCCGACGGTGGCGGGGTCCACACCGGCCGCGCGCAAAGCCGCTCGATATACCTGCGCCTGCGCCCGAGCCGAAGGAATCGAAATGTTTTCGGTGCGGCCGTCCTGGTTGGTCGCGGTGCCGCGCAGCACCGCAAGGATCCGGTCGCCGTCGCGCAGCGCGTCGCGAAGCCGCTTGAGCAGCACTACGGCGCAGCCCTCGGAACGGACGAAGCCGTCTGCCGACACGTCGAATGCGCGGCAGCGGCCGGTCGGCGACAGCATGCCCAGCGCCGACGCGGAGGCGCCGATTCTCGGCTCCAACATCACCATGCAGCCACCCGCCAGGGCCAGGTCGCTCTCGCCGTCGTTGAGACTGCGGCAAGCCATATGCACCGCAAACAAACTCGACGAACAGGCGGTGTCGACGCTGACCGCGGGCCCGCGCAGCCCCAGGGCGTATGCAACTCGTCCGGAGGCCATGCTGAACGGAATTCCGGTGAACCCGTACGCGTCTTCCAGGGCACCCGCTTCGGCGGTGACGTGTGCGTAATCGCTGTGGGCGATGCCGATGAACACCCCGGTCAGCGTGCCGGCCAGCGATTTGGGCGGCAAACCGGCGTGTTCCACCGCCTCCCACGAGGTCTCCAGCAGCAGGCGTTGCTGGGGATCCATCGCGGTCGCTTCGCGCTCGCCGATTCCGAAGAACTCGGAATCGAAGCCGGCGACGTCGTCGAGGAAGCCGCCCCAGCGCGACACCGACCGGCCGGGTACCCCCGGTTCCGGGTCGTAGTATTCGTCGACGTCCCAACGGTCAGCGGGAACTTCGGAAATCAAGTCGTCGCCGCGCAGCAGCGCCGTCCATAACGCTTCGGGCGAATCGACGCCCTTCGGTAGCCGGCACGCCATGCCAATCACCGCAACCGGGTCCGCACACGTGTCGTCCACGGTCAGCCACCTCCCCAGCGAGACCCCCGATCGCCATCTCTTCAGGTGACCGCAGCGTATCCGGTTGCCGGGGCTTCGAAGACCTGCCACACCGCGTCCGCATTAACGTTTTTGCGAATTCGCCGGGGTCCATCGACGGCGAACGCCGCAGCCCCGCTGGCTTTTCGGGGCGTCCCGATTTCGCCGGCGGTCGTACTGTTGACTCCCCGGTGGCTGGCCGCGAAGTTCAGCGTTGTGCCACAACGAGTTCAACCGATCCCGGCCTGCTGGGGGCACATGACTGCTCGCTATTGACCGACCTGTCAGCCGTCCATAGTGTGCTGGTATGTCGGACAACGCCGAACGCCCCCTCCCGGCACCGGGCGCGACCGTGCCGCAGGTGCCTGGTCACGCCGGTCCGCAAGTGGCTCTCCCGATTAGCCCCTGCAGCGCCGAAATACCTTGGGGAATAACAGGTTCAGTGCCACGTCGGCAGATGTCGACGTGGTGTGGGGCCCGGGCGCGGCTCGACGCGCCGGTCATGGCCCGTCGCGGTCGTTGCCGGCACCAGTGGCCGCCACGCCGTTGCGCGCGCCGCGGCAATGTTGCGGAACTGCTGGCTACCATGGCCGGCGAACGCGATGGCATCCCTCTGAACGACACGGAGTGCTCACACCATGACCCCACCCTTGAAGCCAGCCCGGGTACCCCAGTTGCCGGTCGACGAGGCCAAGGCGGCCGCCGATGAAGCCGGCGTGCCCGACTACATGGCCGAGCTCAGTATCTTTCAGGTGTTGCTGAACCATCCGCGACTGGCGCGCACCTTCAACGACCTGCTCGCCACCATGCTCTGGCATGGCGCTCTGGACCCGCGGCTGCGTGAGTTGGCGATCATGCGGATCGGCTGGCTGACCGGGTGCGACTACGAGTGGACCCAGCATTGGCGCGTCGCCTCGGGATTGGGCGTGTCCGCCGAGGATCTGATTGGGGTACGGGATTGGCAGCGCCACGACGGGTTCGGGCCGGCCGAGCGGGCCGTGCTGGCGACCACCGACGACGTGGTGCGCGACGGCGCGGTAAGTGCCGACAGCTGGGCCGCCTGTGAACGCGAATTACACGGCGACACAACGGTTCTCATTGAACTCGTGACGGCCATCGGGGCGTGGCGGATGGTCGCTTCGATCCTGCACAGCCTCGAAGTCCCGCTGGAGGACGGCGTGTCGAGCTGGCCGCCCGACGGCGTCTCGCCGTAGGCGCGCCATATTCGAGATAGTCGGGAATCAGACGATCCGATAGGTCTGTATCGCGTGGGCGACAACGCTGCCGTCGGCATCGGTGGCGGTGATCTCGGTGAAGGTGAGTTCCTTGCGGCGCCGGGTGGTGCGGGCATGGCACAGCAGGTCGCTGCGCTTGGCGGCGCCGGTGTACTGGATGCTCAACGCGACGGTCGCCGCCCGCATGCCCCTGTCGAAGTCGTGGTTGGACCAGGCTGCCGCCGCGCCGGCGGTATCGATCACCGACGCGATCACCCCGCCGTGAAAGTAGGTGCCGTCGTTGGTGAGGTCGTCGCGGAACGGCAGCCGGATCGTGACGTCGTCGGGTTCATACCGTTCGAACACAATGCCCAGCCCGCCCATGAACGGGGTGCTGGTCATCAGGTCACGCACCGCCTGGCGGCGCTGGTGTTGCTGTTCAGCGGTCAACGGCTCGGCCATGGCGGCTAGGCTACCGCATTAGATTGACATATCAATCAATAGCTCCTAGCGTCACAAAAATGCGGACCAGAGTCGCCGAAATGCTCGGTGTCGAGTTTCCAATCTGTGCCTTCAGCCATTGCCGCGATGTCGTTGCCGCGGTGACCAACGCCGGCGGGTTCGGGGTCCTCGGAGCCGTGGCGCACAGTCCCAAGCGGCTGCACAGCGAGCTGACCTGGATCGAGGAGCAGACCGGCGGCAAACCGTATGGAGTCGACTTGCTGCTACCGCCGAAGTATGTCGGCGCCGAGCAGGGCGGGATCGACCGGCAGCAGGTCGCCGAGCTGCTGCCGGCCGAGCATCGCGCATTCGTCGACGACTTGCTGGTCCGCTACGGCATCACCCAGCCCGCCGGGCAGCAAACCCGGACGCCCGGGGGAGGGCTCAACATCTCACCCAAGGGTTATGAACCGCTGCTCGAGGTGGCTTTCGCCCACGACATCCGGCTGATCGCCAGCGCGCTGGGACCGCCGCCCGCAGACCTCGTCGAGCGGGCTCACGGTCATGACGTCGTGGTGGCGGCGCTGGCCGGCACCACTCAACACGCGCGCCGGCACGCCACGGCGGGTGTCGACCTGATCGTCGCTCAGGGCACCGAGGCCGGCGGTCACACCGGCGAGGTAGCGACCATGGTGCTGGTCCCCGAGATCGTCGATGCCGTCGATCCGCTTCCGGTATTGGCCGCCGGCGGGATCGCCCGTGGTCGCCAGATCGCTGCGGCCCTGGCCCTGGGCGCCGAGGGCGTGTGGTGCGGATCGGTCTGGTTGACCACCGAGGAAGCCGAGACGCCACCGGTGGTCAAGGAGAAGTTCCTGGCCGCCGGCTCCACGGATACCGTGCGGTCCAGGTCGATGACCGGCAAACCGGCGCGGATGTTGCGCACCGCCTGGACCGACGAGTGGGCGCGCCCGGAAAATCCCGATCCGCTCGGAATGCCGCTGCAGACCGCCCTGATCGGTGAGGCGCAGCTGCGCATCAACCAAGCGGCCGGGCAGCCCGGCAACCGGGCCGGGGAGTTGGCAACCTACTTCGTCGGTCAGGTCGTCGGCTCGCTCAACCGGGTGCGGCCGACCCGCGCGGTGGTGCTCGAGATGGTCGAGGAATTCATCGACACCATCGCTCGGCTCGAGGGGCTGGTCGACAAGTGAGCACCACCCGGCGGCGCCGGGCGGTCAGTGACGAGGACAAGTCGCAACGGCGTGACCAGATCATGGCCGCGGCCAAAGAAGTATTCGCCCGTAACGGTTTTCACGCCACCACGATCGCGGACATCGCCAAACAGGCCGGCCTGGCGTATGGCTTGATCTACTGGTATTTCGAGTCCAAGGATGACCTGTTCCACTCGCTGATGGCTGCCGAAGAGGATGCGCTGCGCACGCATCTCGCCGAAGCAATGGTCGCGGCCGGCGGGTCCGCCGACAGCGCCGGGGGAGAGAGATTGTTCCGGGCCGGCGTGCAGGCCACCTTCGAGTTCTTCGAAGCGGACAAGGCCACCGTCAAACTGTTGTTCCGCGACGCCCATGCGCTCGGCGACCGGTTCGAAAAGCACCTCGGCGGGATCTACGAACGGTTCATCGACGACATCGAAACCGTCATCGTCGCCGCTCAAGAGCGCGGCGAAGTGGTGGCGGCCCCGCCCCGGATGGTTGCCTACACACTGGCCGCGCTGGTGGGCCAATTGGCGCACCGGCGCCTGAGCACCGACGACGGGGTCAGCGCGGCGCAAGTGGCGGACTTCGTCGTTTCCCTGGTGCTCGACGGGCTGCGGCCGCGCCGGGTGCCGGACGGACGCATCGCCACAGACGCCGGCTTGGATCGTATAAGCCCAGTTCAGAGTAGGTAAACCTGCTGAATTCCTGTCAACGCCCATGGTGAATGCGTAAAGATTCGGACACGGGCGCCAGGTTCGTTTGACCGACTCGCATCGGTGGTGCATCATCTGTCGGGTAAGCACCTCGTTAGGTGAGGCGGCTACACGAACACAGGCCACTGACCCCGAACGTCGAAAGACGCCCCGGGTCAGGACAGCTCCTCCCGGCTTAAGGGTTGAGCCCAGGTGGCTTCCGGAATACCGGACACGTCGTGTGGTGCCAAAGCTCTGACGAGAGGGGTGCGGGTTCCGACGATCGTCGGCGTTCCGATACTCCGTTGTGCACGTAGAACGTGCGGTTAGCCGCGCGTGCCGCGACCGCGAGGAGGTGAGGGACCCATGAGTTCCGGTGACAGTCCGGACCGATATCCGGGCTCTGTTTCGTCCCGATCCGATCGCCGGCGCGACGTACTGTGCTGAGTCGTCAAACCTAGATCAGCCCCGCTGGATCGGAACCGCTACGGGACGGGACTACCCCTGTCGAAGTCTGTCCAACAGTCCATAGCTTTGATTTCCCCTCTAGGAGCCGATCATGACCGCTGTTCTGTACGACGAAGTAGTAACCACAACCCCCGCTCCCCGGCTGCGGGTGGTGCGCGAGGGTGCCCCGATTGAGACGCCCACGCCCGCGCCCGCGAAGGCGAAGGTGGCGCGTCGGGTCGCCAACCCGCCGTTCGGCGCCGGTGGAGACCCCCTCGTCGACGGGGCGGCACGCATGCTGACCATTCCGATTCGGCACGTCTACGCCGCGCTGTGGCGGATCGGTGTGCTCGAAGTCCGGGCCTAGTCCGGTGGATAGCAAGTATTCGACCTGCACAGGAGCGGGCGTGGCTGACGCTTGGCTCCAAGGGGCTGGCCGGCAACAGACGTAGTTATCTGTGTTCCGCGGCTGGGCAAAACCTTGGAGCCCCTGGCGGTTACGAAATGTCGGCTCACCGGCTGAAGTGAGGCCAATGCCTGCCTCGTCGCAGCAAGCCGGCCAGGTGTGTTGGCCGGCGCCTCCGATGCGAGCGCTTCTCTCGGGCTGGCCGACCAGCCGCCGTATCGCTTCGTTGACGTGACCGCCCCAGTGCCCCTCCGGTGGCCAGCAGCGTGTGTTTACTGCTGGGAGCCCAAACTTGTACGGCGACTAATCTTTTCGATTCTTGCGTGAATCAGCAACTGAGCCCCCCGGAACCTGGCTGCACCGTTGCCCCGTTGCGGTATACGGCCTCCACCGAGGCGTCGACGTTCAAGCATGCCGGAACCGGCTTTCCGTCATCGCTCTTGCCCGGAATGGCTCGGGAGGTGGCCCCCGCCGGTGTACGGTCAACCTCATGTCCGTACTGATTGTTGTCCCGGTGTTTGGGCAGCATGAGTATACCCATGCCCTCGTCGACGACCTAGAGCGCGAAGGCGCTGAATATCTAATCGTTGATAACCGGGGCGATTATCCCAAGATCAGCAATGAACGTGTCATGACCTTCGGCGAAAACCTCGGCTGGGCTGGGGGGAGCGACTTTGGATTCCGAATTGCGTTCTCCGAAGGTTACTCCCACGCGATGACACTCAACAACGACACCCGCATCTCGAAGGGTTTTATCGCCGGCCTGCTCGATCCACGCCTGCCCGCTGATGCTGGAATTGTTGGGCCGATGTTCGATCATGGGTTCCCCTGCGCGGAGGATGACGAGAAGCCGGACGCCGCTAACTACATTCCCCGATCGCAATATCGGGCGGTAAGTGCTGTCGAGGGGACGGCGCTCATGATATCTCGCGAATGCTGGCAGATCGTGAGCGGAATGGACCTGCGAACGTTCGGCCGCTACGGGTGGGGGGTAGACCTCGATCTGGCATTGCGGGCTCGAGCCGCTAATTTCGGGCTATACACAACAGAGATGAGTTATATCAACCACTTCGGCCGCAGGACCGCCAATACACATTTTGGCAGATTTCGATATTTGTTGGGTGCAAACTCGACAATGGAGCGGGCAATGCGGCGATTGCATGGTCGTAATTGGCGCAAGCAATTTCCACCGGGGACCTTGCCGCAAGCGGTACCGCGACACTCGATCGCGTATACGACTTACCAGCTAGAGTGATATCACCTTACCCCGCAGCCGAGGTCAAGTACGCGTTGCCCAGCCGTCGGACCGCAACATCTCTGGCGGTGTGGATGGTAATCCGAGGTCCAATTTTGCGATTGTCTTGTGATGCGCATGCCTGGCCGTCCTGTCACGCGAACTGTTCCCGAGAATGGACCGCCGAGCGGTCTGGGCGCCCGTTATCCACGTTTCGCCATGCGAACCCTGCTACGATCGTGTCGTGTTGGGTGACGTCTCAACCGGGGGTAATACCGATATGGCCAGCGGTCAGAAGCTGTATTTTTCTATCATTATTCCTGCGCACAATGAAGAGGAATATATCGGAGCCACACTCGAACACGCCACAGGCCTTTCCTATCCTGAGGAATCGTTTGAGGTCATCGTGGTCGAGAACGGCTCCTCGGACCGCACCCTTGACATCGCAAAGCAATTCGAGGGCGGCAATGTTCGCGTCTTCGAGAATGATAAGGCGGGAGTATCCGCCGCCAAGAACCTCGGCATTGACCGGCTTTCACCTCGTAGCGACTGGGTAGTATTCTTGGACGCGGATACGATTCTGAAACCCAATTTCCTTCTCGATCTGGACGCTCGGCTGCGAGCATCGCGCAAGCCGCTCTCCGTGGGCACCACCAAGGTCTTGCCTCTCGGCGGCGGCCGTGACGCACGTATTTGGTTCGCGATTTACGACCAATTGCACCGGTTGGGTGGATCGTACGCCATCCAGATAGCGAAGCGATCACTCTTTCCCGCACTCCGATTCGACGAGCATCTCATCATGGGAGAAGATGTCCGGCTTATCAAGGAGGCGCGCAAACTAGGAAAGTTTTTCTACGTACCGACACCTACGGTCTACACTTCGACACGTCGTTTCGATGCGACTGGTTACTGGAGGCTTTATTTCCAGTGGGCATCTTTCGAAATATTGCCGCGGCGGCTGCAAAAACGCCGCGGCTACAAGGTCGTCCGATGACCGATCCCGTCCGAGGCGGTGCGACGCGCTTCACGTAGCTTGGCGGGCGCCCGCTTTGAACACGGTCAATAGCCCCGGCCTCGGCGCGGCCGGCGACCCGACACAGACATAGTGGAGATATCGGCCGTCGGCGAAGAACCCCAAACTGGCTACGGCAATCGCCACGCCCAGCGGGCCGGGCCACGCGTTGATGCCCTCGATCCGCTGTATCCGCAAGCCCGCCTTCTTGAAGATTCGCACAATGCTCCGGCGGGTGAAAAAACGTAGGTAGGTGCGGTCGAAAGGGCCAAAGTCCTCTTGCGGGAAGTCTTTTCGGAACAGCACCTGGCCCAGCGCGGGAAGAAAGCGGAAGTTGGGAACCGCGGCGACGACGACGCCGTCGGGCTTGAGCTTGGTGCGCAGCTTGTGTAGCGCCGCGCCCGGTTCCACCAGCCGCTCCAATACGTCGACGCAGATCACCGCGTCGAAGTAGCCGTCGGGCAGTTGGGCGATCTCCCGCTCCAGGTCTTCGGTGAGGACGCGTTCGGTGACGGCGCTGGCGGGCCGGGTGGTGTGCTCATCGGACACGATGCCCCAGAGTTCGGCGCCGGTTCGGTCTTTGACCGTGACGCCGAACGACCCATCCGCGCAGCCGAGATCGAGCACCCGTTGTGCGTCGGTGGGTATGAGCCGCAACGTCTCTGCCGCTGCTTGGTGGTAGTACCGCGCGAGGCGGCCGGGTTCTGGTGTCATCGGCTCAGCTGGCAACCCCGCATGCTGGGTTCAGTTCATGCCGCTTGCCAGCAGGGCGATCCCGGCCGCGGCGAAGGCAACGGAGAGGATCTGGCGCCGATGCGTCCGTAGCCAGTTGCGCAGCCGCAACATGGTGGCTTCGGTCTTGTCAGGGTTGACCAGATGGCTGACAAGCGGGATCTCGACGATCGCGAGCATCACGAGAAGGTAGGCGACGGTCGCGCTGAGCTGAGTGCCGAACGCCGCACCCGACGCGCCGATGGCGGTGAGCACCACCAGGTACTCCACCGGCGGTGGTCCCGCCGAGCTCAGGCCGGCCACAAACGCCACCCAGGGAAATCCGCCCTCGAGTGCACTCTGGGCGTTTGCCATCAGCCGCGAGAATCGGGAGGGCTGCTCCTGCACCAGCACCGTCGAGGACTCGCCGGTGGACACCAGCGCGGGCGAACGGACCGAGACTCCGGCGGCGACCAGCGCGGCCACCACTAATGCCACGACACCAAGCGCGACTTGGATGTGCCCGACAGTGGAGCTTGCCGCCAGGGAGGTCACATTGTCGGCGAGGGCATGTGCGAAGTCGCGCAGCAGAAGCAAAACACCCAGTGCGACGGCTGCGCCCGTCGCCATTCCGCCGAACCAGAAAGCGAGTAGGTTGACCATTGGCCGCGGCTTCGAGATCAAGAAGAGGGCAACGCCCAGACGCACCGGCTCAGTCGCTGTGATCAGCGCGAGGATCAGTACTGTGGTCCACATCTGCCCCCTCCTCCCGTTCGCGTCTTTCAGCTGACCGACACTGCGTCAACGCATAGGAAGCGGTGGCGACCGCCCGGGGCTCTGTCGTTGAAGAAGCATTTCGCGGTCATGTCGTCCTGTTCGAGTGGGCGGTGCGCACCGGAGTCAGTCACGAAATTGCGGGCTGGACTGATTCCGGCTCACCTCATTTTCCAGAAGATCAGCTGCCCGCGTGGCGCTTTCGCCAGGTTTGGTCATCTGATTTGCAATCTCGCGGGCCCGATTGACGTACGCGGGGGCCAGAATTGCCCGGAGGTCGCTGACCAGCGTCTCCTTCGTGGTGGCCGCGAGCCGGCGTCCAGAGCCGATCTTGAGCCGCTTGATCTGGGCTAACCAAATCGGTTGCTCTATCCAGATCCAGAGGATTAGGGTAGGGATGCCGGCTCGCATGCCCGCCGCGGTCGTTCCGGCGCCGCCGTGGTGTACCACCGCGCGGCAGGCCGGAAATACCGCGGCGTGGCTTACCCCGGGCACCAGTTTGACGTGGTCCGCGCACCCGAGAGTGCTGACGTCGTTCTGGCCGGTGCAGATCAACGCGCGTTCGCCCAATTCCGCACAGGCGGCGCTGATCATGGCGATGGTGTCGACGGGCGAATCCACCGGCATGCTGCCGAAGCCGAAGTAGATCGGCGGCGTGCCGGCAGCGATCCACGACAACACCTCGTCGTCGTAATCCGTTGGCAGTTCCAGGGTCAGCGCTCCGACGAACGGCCGCCTGTCAGCCCATTGCGCCCATTCGGTAACCAGGCCGGGAAAGCACAGCTCGTCATACGCCTGGATCTCGAGCGCCCGGCGGCCCAGAATGCGCGACGACGACGACGCGGTTGTCTTCGGCAGGTCCAGTTCTCGCCGCTGCACGTCTTCAGGGCTCTTCGTGATGCGCCAGTGCACCCACCACAGCGCCGAAATTAGAGAGCGATTCAACGGCGCCGGCAGGATTGGCAAGAGCTGGCCATTGACCCGCGCGGGCATGAAGTGCATGGTCGCCAGCCGAATGTCGTAATACTCGGCGATGTTGGCGGCAATGCCCTGGTGGATCATGCCGGTCAACACCAGATCCGCGCCGGCTGCCAACGATCTCAGGGTCGCAGCCATGTCGGCCCAGGCCTGACGCAGGTCCGCGATACCTTCGCGCACCAACTTGACCGAAGTCTGCGGCTTCCAAAATTCGTGCAAGTTGTCTTCGTCGTCCAGCAGCGCCTGAGTGTCCGGTCCGTAGCTGACCGCATCCAGTCCGGCCGCTTCGGCCAAATCGATCAGGTTGGGCGGCACCGCGAGGCGAACTTCGTGCCCCCGGCGCAGCAGCTCCCGACCGAGGGCCGTGCAGGGCTCGACATCGCCGCGGGTGCCGTTGATCGCCAGTGCGAACTTCATCAGCGTCCCCTACCTTTTGCTTCCCGCCCCCCGGGCGACCTCAGTCCGGTGACTGCGAACTATCCGAATACCTCAGCGGTTAGCCGATAATCTGCAAGCGTTTGTTCTATCAATCCGCGCAGCTGCCGGTTCGAATTCTCCGCGCCACGTTGATAAGAGGATACGCTGATGAAAACTTTTCCATTCAGACGTCCGGAGAACAGGTACAGCTGGCCGCTTTCCCGCTCGATATTCTGTTTGGCCGCACCCTGATTGAACAGACGTGCGGAGAAATGGTCGGCATCGGTGCCGTCGATACGGTTCAAATCGTGACTAAGGTTCCTGACATTCGAACAGCAAACCGGCAAATCCGAACTACCCAGGGCTAGTGCTGCCATCTTCCTGGCCAGCCACCTCGGTGTGTAAGGGACCAGCGGCAGCGGTTTGAGCAGCTCGTTTGGGGTTTCGTGGAGTGCGGCCAGGCTCTGTTTCATCTCGTTGCGGATGAGCTGCAAATCCGTCGCCACGCGGTCCGGGTCGACCTGGAAGGTAATGGCCGTCAGCGCATTTGCCCGTGAATCACCTGCGGTGCGTTCATTGACCGGCATTGTTATCGTGACAGCGTTATCAGCCGGGCTCAGCCGTCCCATGCGTTGCGCGAGCCTGGTCGCGAAAGCAACGAAAAGCGAATTGCTGGACCCGCCGAGTTCGAGTACCCGGCCATCCCACGAAGCCAGCCCACAGGAAAATGCGACAGAAGGTACGACAATTGGCTCGTCGCTGCGGCCCGACGCAGCCGGTGGTGCGCCTGTTGGTGCCTTCGCACTCGAGCCGCGGTTGAGGACGAGCATGATGCCGGCGATCAGCGCCCGAAAAACCTGGGGCAATCCGCGAACGGCGTCCCACGCATCGACAAACAGTGCTCGTCCACGACTGCGCGATCGTGGGGGTGGATAGCCGAAATCGCGGGTGATGCCGTTGACGGCCTCGTGGATAGCGAGATGCAACGCGACGCCGTCCACCACCGAGTGCGACGTGATTAGGGTTACCGCCGTCCCACCGTCGTGGAGCGGGAGGACCCCCAGGTGCCAGCAAGGACCGTATTCGGGGTCGACCGGAATCTGCGCACGCTCATCCAGCCAGCCCATGATTTCAGCGCGAGATCGGGGTGCCGGGGCGACGTCGATGTCCGGCGCATCGCGGTATGCGACCCAGCGGGGACGGCCAAACGGTAACGGGGAACGTTCGATTCGGCGCCCGAGCCATCCATGGCCGAGGTTGCGGTTGAACCGGCGCAACGCTTCCAAGTCAACCGGACGATCGTAGATCCAGGTAACTTGGCCGACGGTGTCAACGCCGGTTGCGCGCAACCGAAGGAAGGCTGCGTGGTCGAGAAAGGCGATCCTGTTGTCCGTCATGGCCGAAGAACGTGCCAATTCGAAACTCCCTGGTAAAACCCGGATTTCCGGCCTAGCCGGTGCGCCAGGTGGTCAAGGGGGGGACCGCGGTCGCGGGTTCGTAGGCGCGCCGGCTATAGGCGAGGTGCAGCTGACTGCCGTTGTGGCGCCGGGCCGGCATCACTTCGCGTCCCTCGGCTACCCGGACATAGGCTGCCTTCAGCGTCTCCGCGTAGCGGGTGACCGACTCGCGGGCGACCGGGTTGTCCGGGAACAACACCGTTAACTGGGTCTCTTTCTCGAACCGGTTAATCCGGATATCGATTTGCCCCATCATTCCGCCGTCGTGGCACAGCCGGGCGTGTAGGCCTTCCACGTGGCAGTTGGCCAGAGCCGACAGCGGCGGAATGCCGGCGTCGAGGTAGAAGAGCAATGGTGCTCCCCATTGGCCTTTCCGCAGCCACGGAACCAGTTCCAGCACGCGGTCCAACGGCACTTCGGCCAATTCCCGGCCGGAATCAAAGCATTCCTGAGCCGCCTTGACGATTTCACCGAACGACGATCCGGTGGTGGGGACGGTGAGCGGCACGAAGCCGGTGAACCAACCCGTCGTCATGAAATCCGTCTGGGTGCGGCGAATGTCGATGGGGACGATGGCGTGAAACTCGTCGGTTCCGGTCAATTCATGTTCGGCAACTGCCGACATAGCGAGTACGCCACCGCAGAACCGGGCTCCCGCCGACAAGCATGCGGACTCGAACGCGAGTGTCTGCCGCTCGTCCAACAGCCGGACGCCCATCATCTCGCACGGCGCAGATGTGTCCCCCAGCGGCAGTGGGAATTTGGGAAGGCAACCGTCGTTGGTCTCGAAGAATTCGGCCCATGCGCGGATAACCGGGGAGTCCAAGGTGAGCCCGGCCAGGTGCTCCTGCTGCCGGGTGCAGTAGTCGTGATAGCTGCCCGTCTCGGCCAGGCGCAACGGCGCTCCGCCCCCGACCAGTGCTACGTACATCAGGTGGATCTCGGCGAACGCGACGCCGACGAACATGGCGTCGCAGTGAAGATGGTCAATGGCCACACAGAAGGTGAAATGGTCTGCGCGCTGAATGATCGAGAAGCGGAAGCAGTCCCACTCCAGCGGGGTCGGGGTGGCCAGCAGGTGGTCCCGCCACTGGCTTTGCGTTGTCAGCTCACCGTGCTGAGTCGCGACGAACTGAATGTCGTTGGCTTTGTTGATGGTTCGCCGCACGAAGCGATCGCCCTCGGTGTGCTCGAACCAGCTTCGGTAGGTGTCGTGGCGACGCAGATGTGCATTGATGACGTGCGTCATGGTGCGGATGTCGCATCGACCGGGAATGTCCCAGGCGGAGATCAGCAATCGCGACATCTCCAGGCCGCGGCTGGCGTAGGACCGGAAGTTACGCAGGTGATGGGCTTGCATATAGCTGGGCGGTACCGGGCTGATCGGTGCTTGCTTCGCCTTGGCGAGCGACGGCGGCGACGGTTGCCACGACACCAGCAGGCCCGGCTCGGGAGCCCAATCGCGGATGGTCCCGGCCTCTACTTTCCCTACTCTGACCATTCTTCCTCCCAGTCGCCCAGCAGGTTGCGATGCACCGGAGAGCCAAGGGTGGTCCACAGAACCCGGCACGGTGATGACATGTGTAGGGAACCCGGTGAACCGGGTTCGAGGTCTTGGCCGTAACGATTTCGGGTTGCGCCACCGGTGCCGGTCCACCGCACGTCACGGGACACGTTGGACGGGTCGGTGCCCCTGGCCGGCCAACGGACTGCGGTCGTGACGGCACTGGGTAGGCCGGGTATCGTGGTGTTCACATGCCCCCTCATTAACTTGTCGTGCCTCCCCGAAGGCACGACCATATTGCCGTCGGTACGGGTTGCCCCATGCCCGACGTTGTGACGACCGTTCATCCGGGTATTTAGGTTTCTAGCGGTGGTGAGCTGAGCCTAGTTGATGGTTGGTGCTTAAATTTCGGTTTTCGCTGCATTGGGTTTAAACCCGTGGTTGAGGGGTCGCAGTTTGTTGGCTGGGTGGGGTTCGCACTCCCGCTGCCGGGTAGGATCGGCCGCAACGGCGTTGATCCGGCTATCACCGGTGAGCCTTCGGAAGAACAGCCCAAAAGCCCAGTAGAACCGAACGGGTGGGCCCGTCACAGCCTGCAACGAGCGGCCGTGCGTAGGTGCGGCAAGCGGGGTGGTACCGCGGTGCTCGCGCTTCCGGCGCGTCGTCGTCCCCGTGTCTTGTGACAAGCGACACAGGAGACGGCATGACCGACAGCGCCTACCCGCGCAGCGACCTGGGCGCCGACCACCGTGGTGGCTCTCCGGACTTTCCCGCGATGGAAGACCAGGTCCTCGGGTATTGGGCCGGCGACGACACCTTCCGCGCCAGTATCGCCCGCCGCGACGGTGCCCCGGAATACGTGTTCTACGACGGGCCCCCCTTCGCCAACGGCCTGCCGCACTACGGGCATTTACTGACCGGCTATGTCAAGGACATCGTGCCGCGGTACCGAACCATGCGCGGTTATAAGGTGGAGCGCCGCTTCGGTTGGGACACCCACGGGTTGCCCGCCGAACTCGAGGTCGAGCGCCAGCTGGGCATCACCGACAAATCGCAGATCGACGCAATGGGGATCGCCGCGTTCAACGATGCCTGCCGGGCTTCGGTGTTGCGCTACACCGACGAGTGGCAGGCATATGTGACCCGGCAGGCTCGCTGGGTCGATTTCGACAACGACTACAAGACGCTTGATCTGTCGTATATGGAATCGGTGATCTGGGCGTTCAAACAGCTCTGGGACAAGGGCCTGGCATACGAGGGCTACCGGGTGCTGCCCTACTGCTGGCGCGACGAAACCCCGTTATCCAATCACGAACTGCGGATGGATGACGACGTGTACCAAAGCCGTCAGGACCCCGCGATCACGCTGGGATTCAAAGTGCCGGGTGGCCAAGCACTTACAGAGCTGGCCGGCGCATTCCTGTTGGTATGGACCACGACACCATGGACGCTCCCGTCGAACCTGGCCGTCGCCGTCCATCCTGACGTGACGTATGTCCAGGTCAGGGCCGGTGATCGGCGCTTCGTGCTGGCCGAGGCACGGCTGCCTGCCTACGCTCGAGAGCTCGGCGAAGAGCCCGAGGTTGTGGGCATCTATCGCGGAGCCGACCTACTGGACCTGCACTACTTGCCGCCGTTTACATACTTTATGGACTCTGCCAATGCCTTTCGCGTACTTTCGGGCGAATTTGTGACCACTGAAGAGGGCACCGGCATCGTCCATATGGCCCCGGCATATGGGGAAGACGACATGGCGGTCGCGGAGGTGGCCGGCATCGCGCCGGTAACCCCGGTCGATGCCAAGGGCCGCTTCGACGACACCATTGCCGACTACCAGGGGCAGCATGTGTTCGACGCCAACGCCCAGATCATCCATGACTTGAAGAAACAAAGTGGTCCGGCGGCGGCGAGCGGCGCCGTGTTGATCCGCCACGAATCCTACGAACACCCTTACCCACATTGCTGGCGCTGTCGTAATCCGTTGATCTACCGCGCGGTGTCGTCCTGGTTCGTCACAGTGACGGAATTCCGGGACCGCATGGTCGAACTCAACCAGCAGATCAGCTGGTATCCCGAACACGTCAAAGACGGCCAGTTCGGGAAGTGGCTGCAGGGTGCCCGCGATTGGTCTATCTCGCGAAACCGCTACTGGGGCACCCCGATTCCGGTGTGGAAGTCCGACGACCCGGCGTACCCGAGAATCGACGTCTACGGCAGCCTGGACGAGCTGCAGCGCGACTTCGGGGTGCGGCCGGACAATTTGCACCGGCCCTATATCGACGAGCTCACCCGGCCCAATCCCGACGATCCCACCGGCAAAAGCACGATGCGGCGCATCCCGGACGTGCTCGACGTGTGGTTCGACTCGGGCTCCATGCCCTACGCCCAGGTGCACTACCCGTTCGAAAACCGTGACTGGTTCGACGGAGTCGATTGCGCCGACTCCGGCAAGAGGGTCGATGCCCATTACCCCGGGGACTTCATCGTCGAGTACATCGGACAGACCCGTGGCTGGTTTTACACGCTGCACGTGCTGGCGACTGCGCTGTTCGACCGGCCCGCGTTCAAAACGTGTGTGGCGCACGGGATCGTACTGGGTTCCGACGGCCAGAAAATGAGCAAGTCGCTGCGCAACTACCCCGACGTCAACGAGGTGTTTCACCGGGACGGCTCCGACGCGATGCGCTGGTTCTTGATGGCCTCGCCGATCCTGCGCGGCGGCAACCTGATTGTCACCGAACAGGGGATCCGTGACGGGGTGCGGCAGGTATTACGGCCGTTGTGGAATGCCTACAGCTTCTTGGCCCTGTATGCGCCGAAAGTGGGTATCTGGCGTACCGATTCACGCCATGTACTGGATCGCTACATCCTGGCCAAGCTGGCGGTGCTGCGCGACGACCTCACCGGGTCGATGGAGGTGTGCGACCTCTCCGGAGCCTGCGAGCAGCTTCGGCTGTTCACCGAGGCGCTGACGAATTGGTATGTGCGGCGGTCACGGTTGCGATTCTGGGAAGAAGATGCCGACGCCATCGACACCCTGCACACCGTGTTGGAGGTCACCGCCAGACTGGCTGCGCCGTTGCTGCCGTTGATGACCGAGGTGATCTGGCGCGCGGTGACGGGTGAGCGCTCGGTTCCCCTGACGGACTGGCCGCGAGCCGATGCGGTGCCCGCCGACGCCGGCCTGGTGGCGGCGATGGATCAGGTCCGCGAAGTGTGCTCGGCCGCGTCGTCGCTGCGCAAGGCCAAAAAGCTGCGGGTGCGCCTGCCGCTGCCGAAACTGACTGTGGCAGTCGATGATCCGCAACGACTACAGCCGTTCATCGAGCTGATCGCCGATGAGCTCAACGTCAAACAGGTCGAGCTCACCGACGACATCGACACCTACGGGCGGTTCGAGCTGACCGTCAACGCCAGGGTGGCCGGGCCGCGACTGGGCAAGGACGTGCAAGCGGCGATCAAGGCGGTCAAGGCCGGCGACGGCGTCGTCAATTCCGACGGCACCTTGACGGCAGGACCGGCGGTGCTGCAACCGGAGGAATACAGCTCACGGCTGGTGGCCGCCGATCCGGAGTCCACCGCGGCACTGCCCGGCGGTGCCGGGCTGGTGGTGCTCGACGGCACGGTGACCCCGGAATTGGAGGCCGAGGGCTGGGCCAAAGACCGCATCCGGGAACTGCAAGAGCTGCGCAAGTCGACCGGGCTGGACGTGTCCGACCGGATCAGCGTGGTGATATCGGTGCCTGCCGAGCGTCAGGCCTGGGCGCAGACCCACCGCGATCTCATTGCCGGCGAAATCCTGGCCACCAGTTTCGAATTCGGCGACCCGGCCGGCGGCGTCGATATCGGCGACGGGGTACGAGTCGCGATCGCCAAGGCCGGCTAACGGCGGGTGCCCAACGGCGGGGGACAGCCGGCCGCCGGCGTGTCACCGAAGCTGGATCGTCACCTCCTTGATGGTGGCGTTGAACGGGAAGGTGCCCTCGTAGGTGTCGGCGGCCGGGGTGCCGCCGTCGAGCCCGATATCGAGTCCTTCGTCGGCGCTGAACCCCAGTGGAACCGTCCGCTCGATGCGAGATTCAGCTGCCTGGCACCCGTTTACCAGGAGTCGCGCGACGCCGCCTTTGCCTAAACCTCCACCGTCATAGTCGAATTCGACTGCGACGGTCGAGTTTCCCGCGGGCAGGGGCGTTGCCGCGGCGATGGTCGTGTACTTGGACCCGAAATAGTTGTAGGTGAACTTGGCCAGTCCATTCTGTACGTAGAGGGCTAGGCCGGCGAAGTAACCGCCGGCCGCCAGGACAACACCGTCGACGGTGTCGCCACCGGGAGTGTCCAGTTCGGCGGTAATCGAGTAGGACCGGTTGAAGGCGCACCGAATGATGTCCTCAGGCATTCGGATTGATCCTTGCCCCAACGAAATCGAGGTTCGCTGGCCCAGAACGGTCGGCCGCGCACCGATCGCCCGTGCGGGGCCGCGGTCGTCGAGGGGAAAGACATGGTTTTTTTCGGCTTCAGCGTCGAATAGTGCCTTCAACTCGGCAAGCCGATGCGGGTGCTGGGCGGACAGATCAACGGCTTGACTGTAGTCCCGCGACAGGTCGTAGAGTTCCCAGCGGTCGTCGGAGAAGGCGGGCATCGCTGAACCCGGTTGCCACTGGATCTTGCCGTGATAGGTGCAGGCCATCCAGTCGTCGTGATAGATCCCACGGATGCCCTTGATCTCGAAGTACTGGGTGCGGCGCCGGTCGGGGGCGGCCGCGTCGTCGAAGGTATAGGCCAGGCTGATGCCGTCGTAGGGCTGCTGTGGCACGCCGTTGACCGTTGTGGGCGCTGGAATTCCGGCGGCTTCCAGGATCGTCGGGGCGATGTCGATGACATGGTGGAACTGCGAGCGCAGCCCGCCGCGGTCGTTGATGCGTTGCGGCCAGGTCACAATCATCGGATTGCGGGTGCCACCGAAATGACTGGCGAACTGCTTGGTGAACTGGAACGGGGTGCACATCGCCCAGGCGAAGCCGACCGGATATTCGTTGCTGGCCTTGGGCCCGCCGAAATCGTCGATCCTCGACAGGACGATCTCGGGGTCTTCTTGGAGGCCGTTCAACGTCACCATCTCATTGAAGACACCGGTGATCCCGCCGGCGGCAGCTGCGCCGTTGTCACCGATGATGTAGACGAACATCGTGTTGTCCCAGACGCTCATGTCCTTGAGCGCGGTGACGATCCGGCCGATCTCGTGATCGGTATGGGCAAGGAATCCGGCGTACACCTCCATAAGCCGTGATGCGATGCGCTGCTGCTCTTCTGACATCGTGTCCCAGGCGGGTATCGATTCGTGGCGTGGAGTCAACGCGGCGTCTGCGGGGATCACGCCCAGTTCCTGCTGCCGGGAATAGATTTCCTCACGCAGCTGGTCCCAGCCCGCGGCGAATCGGCCGCGAAAAGGTTCGCTCCATTCCGGCGCCACGTGGTGCGGTGCGTGGGTGGCGCCGGGCGCCCAGTAGACGAAGAACGGTCGGTCGGGCGACATGGCCTGTTGCCGATGTACCCATTCGATCATCCGATCCGCGAGGTCGGTCGTAAGGTGGTAGTTCTCAACGTCTTCGGGACGTTCGATCGGCGTCGTGCCGTGATACAGGCCGGGATTGTATTGGTGGGCTTCGCCGCCCATGAAGCCATAGAACTCTTCGAAACCCATACCGGTTGGCCACCTGTCGAAGGGTCCGGCCGGACTTACCTCCCATACCGGGGTGTTGTGCCATTTGCCGAATGCTGCTGTGCTGTAGCCGTTTTGGCGCAGGGTCTCGGCGATGGTGGCGGCAGACTTCGGGATTATGCTGTTGTAGCCGTCGTACCCGGTGGCCCATTCGGTGATGTTGCCCGTGTTGACCGCGTGATGATTCCGGCCGGTCAACAGTGCGGCGCGAGTGGGGGAGCACAAGGCGGTCGTGTGAAACCGGTTGTACCGCAGCCCTTCCCGTGCCAGCGCGTCGCCGGTTGGCGTCGGCACCGGGCCGCCGAAGGTCGCCGTGGCGCCGAATCCGACGTCGTCGAGAAGGACGATCACCACATTCGGCGCGTTCTGTGGTGGGCGGATGGGAGTGATAGTAGGCATTGTCGACTCGGAAACCGTTCGACCGGCCTTTCCCCCCGTCGGTGTGTCCGGCAACGGAAGCCGGGTCCGATCGACGGTGCTGGTCGGGTCGTGTGTCACGGGTTTCCTCCACTCGGGTTGGGATTGGCCGGTGCTGTGGGTCCGGTAGCGACAAGGGCCGCCGAACGATCTCGAGCGCTTGTTACTGACGTCACGCCGCGGGTTTGATCGCCCGCCAGCGTTGCCTGCGGGCGCGAACCTCAACATCGACATCGCGAAAACCCGCTGTGCGCAAGCGATCCGGCAAGGTCGTTGGCGGGATTGGGTTGCAGGTGTCGCGCAGGTGCAACAAGCTGAACGCCAGCGACGGCACGCCGTCGCTGCCGGCGAATACGCCGCCCGGGCGCAGTACCCGGAAGGCTTCAGCGAACAGCCGGTTTTGCAGGTTGACGGTCGGCACGTGGTGCAGCATGGTGAACGACACCACGGAGCTGAACTCGTCCGCGGGCAGTCTGGTGGCGGTGCCGTCGCCGATGATGATGCGTGCCCGGTCTCCGTACAGTTCCTGCAGCCGCTGCGCCAGCGGGGCGTCGATCTCGACAGCGGTCAGGTTCGGCGTCTTGTCGACCAGGACCCGAAGAAATGCGCCGTATCCGGGTCCTATCTCGAGGGTGTTGTCGCCCAGGTCCACCTCGGCGAGCACCCATGGCAAGACCTGGCTTTCAACTTCCCTGGCCCAGCGGTCGGAGTTGCAGCACAACCGGTGAACCAGATTCATCGCCATACCGACTGACGTTAGACGACCGACGCTACCGACGGTTCCGGCAGCCGTGAATAGCATTGCCCGTTGTGGAGTCCCGTTGGGTGCTGCACCTGGACATGGACGCGTTCTTTGCCTCGGTCGAACAACTCACCCGTCCTACCCTCCGGGGCCGGCCCGTATTGGTGGGTGGCCTCGGCGGGCGCGGTGTCGTCGCCGGCGCCAGCTACGAGGCGCGGGTTTTCGGCGCCCGCTCGGCCATGCCGATGCACCAGGCCCGCCGGCTGATCGGCGTCACGGCGGTGGTGTTGCCGCCGCGCGGTGTGGTGTACGGGGTGGCCAGCCGCCGGGTATTCGAGACCGTGCGCAACCTGGTTCCCGTCGTCGAGCAGCTGTCTTTCGACGAGGCCTTCGGGGAACCGCCCCAATTGGGCGCGGCCGCGGCCGAGGACGTCGAGACGTTCTGTGAAGTCTTGCGGCGACGGGTGCGTGAGGAGACCGGACTGGTTGCCTCGGTCGGGGCGGGCTCGGGCAAGCAGATCGCCAAGATCGCTTCCGGTCTGGCCAAGCCCGACGGCATTCGAGTGGTCCGCCGGGAGGAAGAACAGCGGCTGCTCCATGGCTTGCCGGTGCGGCGGTTGTGGGGAATCGGCCCGGTTGCCGAGGAGAAGCTGCATCGACTCGGCATCGAGACCGTGGGCCAGCTGGCCGCATTGACCGACGTCGAGGTGGCCAACATCCTCGGCGCGACCGTCGGGCCCGCACTGCACCGGCTGGCCCGCGGTATCGACGACCGGCCCGTTGCCGAGCGAGCCGAAGCCAAGCAGCTCAGCGCCGAATCCACTTTCGCCGCCGACCTGACCACCCTCGACCAGCTGCGTGAGGCTATCGACCCGATCGCCGAACACGCGTATCAACGCCTGCTGCGCGACGGCCGCGGAGCTCGCACCGTCACCGTGAAGCTGAAGAAGGCCGACATGAGCACGCTGACCCGTTCGGCGACAATGCCCTACGCGACCACCGAAGCGGGAGCGCTGATCGCGGTGGCCCGGCGGCTGCTGCTTGACCCCGTTGAGATCGGGCCGATTCGCCTTCTCGGCGTTGGTTTTTCGGGGCTCAGCGAGGTGCAGCAGGAGTCGCTGTTTCCCGACTTGGACCTGTCACCGGATACGGCCGAGGAAGCCCAGCACGACTTCCCGACAATACGGGCCGCGCAATTCGGCGGACCGGACAGCGCCGGATGGCGCATCGGCGACGACGTAGCCCACCCGGAACTCGGGCACGGCTGGGTGCAGGGGGCCGGCCACGGCGTGGTCACCGTCCGGTTCGAGACTCGCCGTTCAGGTCCGGGCCCGGCGCGGACCTTTCCCATCGATACCGGCGAGCTCGCCGTCGCCAACCCGGTCGACAGCCTGGACTGGCTGGACTACGTCGGCCGGCTACGGGTCGACGAGCCGACCGGCCTCTCAGCCCCAGCGGTCAACGAGCTCGGCGACCGGTAGCCCGGCCGCCAGCGCGGCCATCAACAACACCCGGGCCTGCGACGGTGGCAGTCGTGGCACCATCACCGCACCGGCGTCCACCAGGTCATGTCCGGGGCCGTAGCCGGCGCCCACCCGCGCGCCGGCAACCCGGGTCGAGACCGCGACCACCACCCCTTCGCCGCGATGGCGGCGCACTGCGTCGATCACCGCCGACCCGGCATTTCCCGAACCCAATGCCTCCAGCACGATGGCCCGGGCGCCGGCGGCCACACACGCGTCCAACGCAACGGCATCACTTCCCGGATAGACCGCGACGATATCGACCCGCGGCGCCTCGGCGGCGCGCAGTTCACCGAGGTACGGGCGTGTTTTGGCCCGGATGATCGTCACCGTTTCGGTGACGGTTCCGAGCAGTTCGCCGGCGAACCCGCTCAGGTCGTCGGCGGCCACCTTGCGCAGGCCCAGCGGTTGCAGCACCCGGCCCGCGAAACACACCAGCACGCCCTGGTCGCGGGCTGTCGCGTCGGCCGCCAGCGTCAGCGCGTCGCGCAGATTGACCGGACCGTCCGCGTCGGCGGCGTCGGCGCTGCGCATGGCCCCGGTGATGACCACCGGGATGTCGCCGGAGTAGGTGAGGTCCAGCCAGAGCGCGGTTTCTTCCAGGGTGTCGGTGCCGTGCGTGATGACGACACCGGCCGCACCGCCATCAACGGCCGCTTGGACCGCGGCGCGGATGCGATCCCAATCGGCCGGCGTCAACAGCGAACTGTCGAGTGCCATCAGGTCCACGACATCGATGTCGAGGTCTGCGCCGGCGGCCGCGGTCAGTTCTGCCCCGCCGCGCGACGGACGGCGCACTCCGTCGGCGCCGGTGCTGGTGGCGATGGTCCCTCCGGTAGTGATCACGCTGAGGCGGCTCATGCTGAGATCATCCCGGATGCCGGGCACCGCCATCCGCATGTGGGCGCAGTCACTGGACTAGGGGATGATGGTGTTCGTGCCTGACGCCGATCCGCCTACTACGGCGGGAGATACCGGGGAGCCCGAGGTTTCCGCGCAGCCGGCTCCGAGGCGGCTGCGCCTGCTGCTATCGGTCGCGGCGATCGTGCTGGCCCTGGACATCGTCACCAAGGTGCTGGCCGTCAAGCTGTTGCCTCCCGGCCAGCCGGTTTCGATTATCGGCGACACCGTGACGTGGACGTTGGTGCGCAATTCCGGTGCCGCGTTCTCCATGGCGACCGGCTACACCTGGGTACTGACGCTGATCGCGACGGGCGTCGTCGTGGGCATCTTCTGGATGGGACGGCGGCTGGTGTCACCCTGGTGGGCGCTGGGGCTGGGAATGATTCTGGGCGGCGCGATGGGAAATCTGGTAGATCGCTTCTTCCGGGCACCCGGGCCGCTTCGGGGACATGTCGTCGACTTCTTGTCGGTCGGCTGGTGGCCGGTGTTCAATGTCGCCGACCCGTCGGTGGTCGGTGGCGCGATCCTGCTGGTGGTCCTGTCGATCCTGGGCTTCGATTTCGACTCGGTAGGCCGGCGCCGACCCGACCGTGCCACACCCAGTCGGGGCAAGGCCGACGGGGAAACCGGCCGGCGCAAGGCCGATCAGCACTGATGGCGGACCGCTCGATGCCCGTCCCGGAGGGATTGGCGGGCCTGCGCGTCGATGCCGGGCTGGCCCGTCTGCTCGGACTTTCCCGCAGCGCCGTGGCGGCCATCGCCGAGGGCGGCGGCGTGCACCTGGACGGCGTACCGGCCGGCAAGTCCGACCGGCTGGCGCCGGGAGCATGGCTGCAGGTTCGGCTGCCCGAGGCGCCGTCACCGCTGGAAAACACACCCGTCGACATCGAAGGCATGACGATTCTGTATTCCGACGACGACATCGTCGCCGTCGACAAACCGGCGGCTGTCGCCGCACACGCATCGGCGGGCTGGACCGGTCCCACGGTGCTCGGCGGACTTGCCGCGGCGGGCTACCGCATCACCACATCCGGTGTGCACGAGCGGCAGGGCATTGTGCATCGCCTCGACGTCGGCACCTCCGGTGTGATGGTGGTGGCGCTGTCGGAACGGGCGTACACCGTGCTGAAGCGGGCATTCAAGCACCGCACCGTCGAGAAGCGGTATCACGCTCTGGTGCAGGGACACCCCGATCCGTCCAGCGGGACAATCGACGCGCCGATCGGCCGCCACCCCGGCCCCGAATGGAAGTTCGCGGTCACCACGAACGGCCGCCACAGCGTGACCCACTACGACACCATCGAGGCTTTTGTCGCCGCCAGCCTGCTCGACGTCGAGCTGGAGACCGGACGCACTCACCAGATACGGGTGCATTTCGCCGCGCTGCGCCATCCGTGCTGCGGCGACCTGGTGTACGGAGCCGACCCCAAGCTGGCGAAAAGACTTGGCCTGGAACGGCAATGGCTGCACGCCCGGTCGCTGGCCTTCGCTCATCCGGCCGATGGCCGCCGGATCGAAATCGTCAGCCCCTACCCGCCGGATCTTCAGCACGCGTTGGATGTGTTACGCGCCGAGGGGTGACCGCGGGCTTAGTGCGGGTGTCGATTTGATGGCGCGTCGATCGTCATACCGGTGGCACCATCGAGTCGGAAAGGAACACCGTCATGCAGTACTGCCTACTCATGCACTATCAGGAGGGCGGCGAGATCGGGCTGAGTGAGCAAGACATGGCCCCCGCGCGGGCGGCGTTCGCGAAGTATGCCGACGACCTCGACGCCGCGGGCGTGCTGATCGCAACCCAGGTGCTGCAGCCCGCCGACGCGTCCACCACCTTCACCGCGCGCAACGGTGTCCCGCAGATTCAGGACGGGCCGTTCGCCGACACCAAAGAACGGCTCGGTGGGGTGTTCGTCATCAAGGTGCCCGACCTCGATGCGGCCTTGGTGTGGGCGCGGCGATGCCCCGCAGCCGAGTGGGGATCGGTCGAAATCCGGTCTGTCGCAGTCACTTACGCTCGCGGTAAGGGCTGGTACCAGCCTGAGTGAGGTGCAGGCTCGGCTCACCGGGCTGGTTCGCGAGTCCTACGGCCGGTTGTTGGCGCTGCTGGCCGCGCCAACCGGCGATATCGCCGGGGCCGAGGACGCCCTGGCCGACGCCTTGGAGCGCGCACTCATCCGATGGCCGGCCGAGGGCATACCGGCCAACCCGGACGGTTGGGTGCTCACCGTGGCCCGCAACCGGCTGCGCGACCGGTGGAAATCGCACGGTTACCGCTTGACCGGTACGCTCGACGAAACTGGTTGTGCCGCAGGCGAACCCTTCGATGACCCGGAGGCGATCCCGGATCGCCGCCTGGAGCTGATGCTGGTGTGCGCGCATCCGGCGATCGCAGCCAACTGCCGCACACCACTGATGCTGCAGACCGTCCTCGGCATCGACGCGGCCGCAATCGCCCGGGCGTTCTCGCTTCCGGCCGCAACCATGGCGCAGCGACTGGTTCGCGCCAAGCGCCGGATTCGCGACGCGCGCATTCCCTTCGTGGTACCGGCCCGCGCCGGCCTCGACGAGCGGCTGCCCGCGGTTCTGGAGGCGGTATACGGCGCGGTTGCCATCGACTGGCAGGTGCAACCATTCGGTGAACCGATTAAATGCCTGTCCGCCGAGGGGCTGCATCTGGCATTGCTGCTGGCCGACCTATTGCCCGACGAGCCCGAGGTGCTGGGCCTGGCCGCGCTGCTGTGCCTGTCGGAGTCGCGTCGCGCCGCGCGGCGCACGAGCCGGGGCGAATTCGTGCCGCTCGACGAACAAGACAACCGGCTGTGGGATCAGGCGATGATCGCACGCGGCGAGGCGTTGCTGCATCGAGCTCACCGCATCGGCCGTCCCGGGCGCTACCAGTACGAGGCGGCAATCCAGTCGGCTCACTGTGCCCGCGCACACGGCGGTCAGGTCGATTGGGAGTCGCTGCGCACGCTGCATCGCGCGCTGCTGCGGATCGCACCGTCGTTGGGGGCCTCGGTGGCGCTGGCGGTGGTGGACGCTGAGCTCGACGGCCCGGACGCAGGGCTCAGCGCGCTCGATGCGATTGCCGACCCGGCGGTCGAGCGGTTTCAGCCGGCCTGGGCGGCGCGCGCCCATCTGCTGGTCACAACCGGTCGTCGCGCAGCGGCGGCCACGGCCTACCGCGCGGCCATCGACCTGAGCACCGACGCCGGCGTCGTCGCATACCTGCAGCGGCGACTCGCGGCGGTGGCTCGGCGCTGACCTTTCATCGCTGGGTTGCCACGTTTCGGGCCGGCTCAGACGCTGACAGTGGTGCTGTCGCCCGTCGCGACGTCGGCGGCCAGCGGCGAGATCGTTTTCAGGATTTCGGTGATCGTCTCACCGGGGACGCCGGCCGCGGCCAACGCGTCGCCCAAATGCCCGGCCACCAGCGTGAAGTGGTGCATGCTGATGCCACGGCCCTGATGCACCTGCTTCATCGGCGCACCGGTATAGGGCTCCGGCCCGCCCAGAGCCGCGGCAAAGAATTCCGTCTGTTTGCCCTTGAGACGGCTCATATTCGTTCCGGTGAAGAAGCCGGCGAGTTGGACGTCGGCGAGCACCCGGGCGTAGAAATCCTCGACGACGACCTCGATCGCCTGGTATCCGCCGATCTGGTCGTAGATGGTGATCGGCGCGCGTTTGCGGAAACGTGACAGTAGTCCCATCCCGTCAGGGGAACACGTCGGCGTTGCCTGGCCGTTAGGGACCGATCACGCCCGGATTATCAGCTGTAACAAGTCGATTGCTGTCGAACGCCGACGCGTCCCGCGGTTCGGCCAGGCGCCTGGCGGACTCGCATGCCGACGGGTTGGTCCCGGTCATTGACCGATGCCCTAGGTTTGCTTCATGACCAGTGCCACATCCACCACACCGCCATCAGGAGCGACGACCGATGAATCTTGGTGACTTAGCGAACCTCGTTGAGAAGCCGTTCGCGACGGTGTCCAACATCGTCAACACGCCGAACTCCGCCGGGCGATATCGGCCCTTCTATCTGAGGAATCTGCTCGACGCCGTGCAGGGCCGGACACTGCGCGACGCGGTTGAGGGCAAGATCGTCCTCATCACCGGCGGGTCGTCGGGCATCGGCGAGGCGGCCGCGAAGAAGATCGCCGAAGCCGGGGGCGCGGTGGTACTGGTGGCGCGCACGCGGGAGAACCTGGAAAAGGTCGCCGAAGATATCCGTGGCAATGGCGGGGCGGCGCACGTGTACCCGTGCGATCTGTCCGACATGGACGCCATCGCCACGATGGCCGACCAGGTGCTCGCCGATCTGGGACGGGTCGACATCCTGATCAACAACGCGGGGAGGTCGATTCGGCGCTCGCTGGAGCTGTCCTATGACCGGATTCACGACTACCAGCGGACCATGCAGCTGAACTATCTGGGTGCGGTCCAGCTCATCCTCAAGTTCATTCCCGGCATGCGGGAGCGCAAGTTCGGGCAGATCATCAACGTGTCGTCGGTCGGGGTGCAGACTCGGGCACCGCGCTTCGGCGCCTACATCGCCAGCAAGGCCGCTTTGGACAGCCTGTGCGATGCGCTGCAAGCCGAGACGGTCAGCGACAACGTGCGGTTCACCACCGTGCATATGGCACTGGTGCGAACGCCGATGATCAGCCCGACCACGATCTACGACAAATTCCCCACGTTGACCCCGGATCAGGCGGCCGGTGTGATCACCGACGCGATCGTGCACCGGCCGCGACGGGCAAGCTCGCCATTCGGCCAGTTCGCGGCTGTGGCCGACGCCGTCAACCCGGCTGTCATGGACCGGGTACGCAACCGGGCGTTCAGCATGTTCCGGGATTCCGCAGCGGCCAAGGGCGGCGAAACTCCAACGGACACATCAGAACTCGATAAGAGAAGCGAAACGTTCGTCCAGGCGACCCGAGGGATACATTGGTGACAACATGAGTCTTCCCAAACCGAACAAGCAGGCCACCGTCGTCATCACCGGCGCTTCTTCCGGCATCGGAGTCGAACTGGCTCGCGGTCTGGCCCGCCGCGGCTTTCCGCTGATGCTGGTCGCGCGGCGCCGCGAGCGCCTCGAGGAACTCGCCGATCAATTGCGCGGGGAGTTCTCGGTCGAGGTCGAGGTTTTGCCGCTCGATCTGGCCGATGCGCAAGCCAGAGCGCAGCTGGCCGATCGCCTGGGCGCCGACGAGATCGCCGGTCTGTGCAACAGCGCGGGCTTCGGCACCAGCGGCCGCTTCTACGAGCTGTCCCCGGAACGCGAAAGCGAGCAGGTCACACTCAACGCGCTGGCCCTCATGGAACTCACCCGCGCAGCACTGCCCGGCATGGTGGACCGCGGCGCCGGAGCGGTGCTCAACATCGCATCGATCGCCGGGTTCCAGCCGATTCCGTTCATGGCGGTGTACTCGGCATCCAAGGCCTTTGTGCTGACCTTTTCCGAAGCAGTCCACGAGGAACTGCACGGCACCGGTGTGTCGGTGACGGCGTTGTGTCCGGGGCCGGTGCCTACCGAGTGGGCCGAGATCGCCAGCGCCGAGCGGTTCAGCATTCCCATCGCGCAAGTGTCGCCGCGTGACGTGGCCGAAGCCGCGATCGCCGGGATGCTGGCCGGTAAGCGCACCGTGGTGCCGGGCGCGGTGCCCAAGTTGGTCAGCACCGGCGGCAGATTCGCACCGCGTACCCTGTTGCTGCCCGCGATCAGGATCGGCAACCGGCTGCGCGGGGGGCCCGGTAGCTAGGCCGGCTCGGTCTCACCGGTCGCATCTGTCGCTGAACGGGTAGGCATGCGATTTGCCCACCTCCGCGCGACAACTGGCAGCCGTGGATGTTGCGCGCGCTGCCGGGTTGTCGCTCACAGCGGTCATGGGGCTGCGCCCGATGTGGGGAGAAGGAAATCGCGTGCCGGTGGGGGTTGGGGCGGCGCCTGGCGGCGTCGAGTGTGCCGTGGGGGGTTCTCGGGTGTGCGTCGGCGGCGCCGAGCGTGTGCTGGCAGCGTCGAGTGTGCTTCTGTGGCGTCGAGTGTGCGTCTGTGGCTTCGACATTGCCTACAGGGCGGTGATCGGGCAATTCTTACGCCCTCGACGCACACTCGACGCCACAGACGCACACTCGACACCACACGGCAAGAAGGGGATCCATTGCGGGCGGCGACTTCTGTGGCGGATGTGACCACGCCTTGACCGGAAGGCATGATCCGACAGCTTGACGGGTCCACGTGTCCGCCCAGGTGCGCCACCCCGCGGGCGGCGGCCCGGCCCGCATCGTGGCCACGGTTAGGCTCATCCGATGGCTTCTGTTGAGATGACCGCCGACGTTCCGATCACCCCCCACGACACCTGGGAACACGTCTCCAATCTGTCGGAGTTGGGCGATTGGCTGGTGATCCACGAGGGATGGCGCAGCGAGCTGCCGGACGAACTGAGCGAGGGCGTCGAAATCGTGGGGGTGGCCCGGGCCAAGGGCATGCGCAACCGGGTCACGTGGACGGTGACCAAATGGGACCCGCCGCACGAACTCGCGCTGTCCGGCTCCGGGAAGGGCGGCGCCAAATACGGCGTTACCCTCACGGTCACGCCGACCAAGGACGGGTCCAGCCTCGGCTTGCGCCTCGAGCTGGGCGGTCGTGCGTTGTTCGGGCCGGTGGGTTCGGCGGCGGCCCGAGCCGTCAAGGGCGACGTGGAAAAGTCGCTGCAGCAGTTCGTCGAGCTGTATGCCTAACGACCACAAGACACACTCTGCGACACGCCCGAAAGCCGTCGGTGCTCAGTCATAGACTGGCGTCCCTATGAGCGGTTCATCTTCGCGGTCCTTCGTGCACCTGCATAACCACACCGAGTACTCGATGCTGGACGGTGCCGCGAAGATCACTCCCATGCTGGCCGAGGTCGAGCGGCTGCAGATGCCGGCGATCGGGATGACCGACCACGGAAACATGTTCGGCGCCAGCGAGTTCTACAACTCGGCAACACAGGCCGGGATCAAACCGATCATCGGCGTCGAGGCGTATATCGCGCCCGCTTCTCGTTTTGATACCAGGCGCATCTTCTGGGGCGACCCGAGCCAGAAGGCCGACGACATCTCGGGAAGCGGCTCCTACACCCACTTGACGATGATGGCCGAGAACGCCACCGGCCTGCGCAACCTGTTCAAGCTGTCATCGCTGGCATCCTTCGAGGGCCAGCTGAGCAAGTGGTCGCGCATGGATGCCGAGCTCATCGCCGAGCACGCCGAAGGAATCATCATCACCACCGGCTGTCCCTCGGGTGAGGTGCAGACCCGCCTTCGCCTCGGCCAGGAGCGTGAGGCGCTGGAGGCGGCGGCCAGATGGCGCGAGATCGTCGGGCCGGACAACTACTTCCTCGAGCTGATGGATCACGGGCTGACCATCGAACGGCGGGTCCGCGAGGGACTGCTCCACATCGGCCGCACCCTCAACATTCCACCGCTGGCCACCAACGACTGCCACTACGTGACCCGCGACGCGGCCCACAACCACGAAGCGCTGCTGTGCGTCCAAACCGGCAAGACCCTGTCGGACCCCAATCGTTTCAAGTTCGACGGCGACGGCTACTACCTCAAGTCCGCCGCCGAAATGCGACAGATCTGGGACGACGAGGTCCCCGGCGCCTGCGACTCCACGCTGCTGATCGCCGAACGCGTGCAGTCCTACGCCGACGTGTGGACTCCGCGTGACCGGATGCCGGTCTTCCCGGTTCCCGACGGCCACGACCCCGCGTCCTGGCTGCGCCAGGAGGTGGCCGCCGGGCTGCGCCGACGGTTCCCCGACGGACCGCCCGAGGGCTACGTCACCCGCGCGGACTACGAGATCGATGTGATTTGCGCCAAGGGTTTTCCGTCCTACTTCTTGATCGTCGCCGACTTGATCGGCTACGCGAAGTCGGTGGGCATCCGCGTCGGACCCGGCCGCGGCTCCGCCGCCGGCTCCCTGGTCGCCTACGCCCTGGGTATCACCGACATCGACCCGATACCGCACGGTCTGCTGTTCGAGCGGTTCCTCAACCCCGAGCGCACGTCGATGCCCGATATCGATATCGACTTCGACGACCGCCGACGTGGTGAGATGGTGCGCTACACCGCCGACAAGTGGGGCCACGACCGGGTAGCCCAAGTGATCACCTTCGGCACCATCAAAACCAAAGCGGCACTGAAGGACTCGGCCAGAATCCACTACGGCCAACCCGGCTTCGCGATTGCCGACCGGATCACCAAGGCGCTGCCGCCGGCCATCATGGCCAAGGACATTCCGCTGTCGGGCATCACCGATCCGGCCCACGAGCGATACAAGGAAGCCGCCGAGGTCCGCGGCCTGATCGAAACCGACCCGGACGTCCGCACCATCTACCAGACCGCGCTCGGCCTGGAAGGCCTGATCCGCAACGCCGGCGTGCACGCTTGTGCGGTCATCATGAGCAGCGAGCCGCTGACCGAGGCCATCCCGCTGTGGAAGCGGCCGCAGGACGGGGCCATCATCACCGGCTGGGACTACCCGTCGTGTGAGGCGATCGGCCTGTTGAAGATGGACTTCCTGGGTCTGCGCAACCTGACGATCATCGGCGACGCGATCGACAACATCAAGGCCAACAAGGGAATTGATCTCGACCTGGAATCGGTGTCGTTGGACGACAAACCCACCTATGAGCTACTGGGCCGCGGCGACACCCTGGGTGTGTTCCAGCTCGACGGCGGGCCGATGCGCGACCTGCTGCGCCGCATGCAGCCCACGGGTTTCGAAGACATCGTCGCGGTGCTCGCCTTGTATCGGCCCGGCCCGATGGGGCAGAACGCGCACAACGACTACGCCGACCGCAAGAACGGCCGGCAGGCGATCAAGCCGATCCACCCGGAGCTTGCGGAACCCCTCGAGGAGGTCCTGGCCGAGACCTACGGCCTGATCGTCTACCAAGAGCAGATCATGCGCATCGCGCAGAAAGTGGCCGGTTATTCGCTGGCCCGAGCCGATATTCTGCGCAAGGCGATGGGCAAGAAGAAGCGCGAAGTGCTCGACAAGGAGTATGAAGGCTTCTCACAGGGCATGCAGGCCAACGGATTCTCCTCCGGCGCCATCAAGGCGCTGTGGGACACCATCCTGCCGTTCGCCGACTACGCGTTCAACAAATCGCACGCCGCGGGCTACGGGCTGGTCTCCTACTGGACGGCCTACCTCAAGGCCAACTACCCGGCCGAATACATGGCCGGCCTGCTGACCTCGGTGGGCGACGACAAAGACAAGGCCGCCGTCTATCTGGCCGACTGCCGCAAGCTGGGCATCACCGTCTTGCCGCCGGACGTCAACGAGTCGGGGCTGAACTTCGCGTCGGTGGGCGAGGACATCCGCTACGGCCTGGGCGCGGTACGCAACGTCGGCGCCAACGTCGTAGGTTCGCTGATCCAAACCCGTAACGACAAAGGCAAATTCACCGACTTCTCGGACTATCTGAACAAGATCGACATCTCGGCGTGCAACAAGAAGGTCACCGAGTCGTTGATCAAAGCGGGGGCGTTCGACTCGTTGGGCCATGCTCGCAAGGGTCTTTTCCTGGTCCACACCGATGCGGTGGACTCGGTGCTGGGCACCAAGAAGGCCGAGGCGATGGGGCAGTTCGACCTGTTCGGCGGCAACGACGACGGGACCGGCAGCGCGGACCCCGTGTTCACCATCAAGGTCCCCGACGACGAGTGGGAGGACAAGCACAAGCTGGCCCTGGAACGGGAGATGCTGGGCCTGTACGTGTCCGGGCATCCGCTCAACGGGGTGGCACACCTGCTGGCCGGTCAGGTCGATACCGCCATTCCGGCGATCCTGGACGGTGATGTGCCCAACGACGCCCAGGTGCGGGTGGGCGGCATTCTGGCGTCGGTCAACCGACGGGTCAATAAGAACGGAATGCCTTGGGCCTCAGCGCAATTGGAAGACCTCACCGGTGGAATCGAGGTGATGTTCTTCCCGCACACCTATTCCAGCTACGGCGCCGACATCGCCGACGACGCCGTGGTGCTGGTCAACGCCAAGGTCGCGATCCGTGACGACCGGGTTTCGTTGATCGCCAATGAGCTTGTGGTGCCCGACTTTTCCAACGCGCAGGCGCAGCGGCCGCTGGCCGTCAGCCTGCCTACCCGGCAGTGCACCTTCGACAAGGTGAGTGCGCTCAAGCAGGTGCTGGCGCGTCATCCCGGCACCTCGCAGGTGCACTTGCGGCTCATCAGCGGGGACCGGATCACCACGCTGGAGCTCGATCAGTCGCTGCGGGTGACGCCCTCGCCGGCATTGATGGGGGACCTCAAGGAGCTGCTCGGTCCGGGGTGCCTGGGCGGTTAGGGCTTAGTTAGCAGCCGGATCGCAGCGCGAAAAGTTCCGGATGGACCATGTCCAACGGCCCGGTCATGGCGGGCCATCCGTGCTCCTGGGCGACCTCGTCGGTGGCGTAGACGAGCACGTTCTGCCGATACCACCACTCGCACCGGGTGTCCCACCACAACCGGCCGCGGAGCAGATCGTAGGGCCGATAGCCGTGGGTGGCGAACAGCGCCGCCCAGAAGCTCGGCCACCTCTCGTTGATGTGTCCGGTCCCACCCTGGCCGGGGACTGCTGCTGAGAAGACGATCACGTCGCCGTGTCGACACAGGCTGTCGACGAGCGTCTCGGCGGCCTCCGGCCGCAGGTGCTCGGCCACTTCCAGGCAGGTGACCAGGTCGAATCGACGACCCAGGTCCAGCGGGGTGGTCAGGTCATGGTCGATGAAGCGGTCCGCGGGAATGCACAGCTGAGCGCGCGGGACATAATCGCCGTCCACTCCGATGGCGTCGACGCCGTTGTCCAGCCAGGTCGCGACCCAACCGCCTACCCCACAGCCAACGTCGAGGACCGAGCTGGGCCGGGTCAGCGCGGCCAACATTGGCACCATCACCATGGCGGAGGCGGACGATCCCGCGGCCTGCCCGTCGTAGAACGCCGGTGTGTACAGCGTGGCTTCGCTACCGTCGCCGGCGATGCAGAGCACCTCGTCGAGGCTGGCGGTGCGCATCCCTGCCGCCCTTGCCCGCTGCCCGAGTTCGGCGATCGAGTCGATAACACCAGCCCGGTCCAGTCGTGCGGTGTCGAACATCGCCGGGCCGTGCGCGGTCTCCTTGGTGAGCAGGTATCGCCCGGCCTCGGGTGTTCGGCGCACCGCCTGCTCTGGTGCGCTGGCGCTGGTCAGCTTGACCGCATCGGCGAGGTTGAGGCCCACCTGATACACCAGCGGTTCGGCTTCGAGCACCGCCGTGAGGCGGGTGATCAGGTTTTCGGGTGCGAAGAATCGCCAGCCCTGGCCCAGGTGTAGCCACAACCGTGCGTCGATCTGAGCGCGGATTTGCCCGAGCTGAGCGCCGTTGCGAACGACTTCGAGGAATTCGTAACGCTGGCATAGTGTTTGGCGATCCGGGCCGGACAGGCCGGCATCGATGACCAGGAAGCGTCCGATCCGCGAGACGTCGGTGCAGCAGCGCAGAAATGAGTTCAGTGTGTGCTCGGTGGCAGCCAGATCCGGCCCGGCGATCAGGCTGACGACCGCCCCGGCGTGGGGTTGGCCCGGGCGCGGCAGGGACGCCAGTAGCGGGGGATCGGGGTAGGCGGACGCTGCCTCGATCATCGTCGGCGCGCAGATGTCGCGATTTTGCGCGATCCGTTGGCGTTCGTTCTCCGGGATGTCGGATCGGGCCAGCACACGCCGCCACAGCGTGAACGCCTCGGCGTGCTTGCCGATCCAGGACGCGCACACCGCTTGTTCGTCGGCTATCCGCCAGTTGTAGATGTCGGCGCGGACAAACAACATGTCCTGGTCGGGAAACGGGATCTCGGCGGCACGCTTGGCGAACTCGTAGCCGAGCTGGTAGCACCCATCGGTGCGGTAGCGGGCGGCGATCGCAAACAACGGCTCGGCTCGGGTCGGCCGAAACTCCCACGCCCGCAGGTAGGCGTCGCGCACGTCAGGCCACGGTTCGTTGAGCTCGCCCATCGACACCGCGACCCGCCACAACGCGTAGTAGGTCTCCTCCTCCCAGCCGCCCATCTCGGCTCGGCGCGCATACCACGTGCGCGCGTTGGCGAAATCGCCAAGGTCGTAGTAGCTCTGGGCCAAATAGAAGACCGACCGCGCGTCCGCGGGGTTGCGTTCAACTTCGGCCAGCAACAGATCACGGTCGCGTCCATACTTCTGCCCAGACAAGTTGCGGGCACCGCGTTGACGATCTTCGACGTGGTATTGGCCCTCCAGGCGCGCCTCCACGCAGTGGTCGAAGTCCCACATCGGGGCCTCGTGAGTGACGCCCACCCACCGCACCCGCACCCCGTCGCGGAACAACTGCGAGCGATAGTAGCCGTGGGCATTGCACAGGTAGCGCACCCAGTAGACGTCGGCGCCCAGGCCCGCGAAATCGGGTGTGCCCACCAGCAAGTCGTCGGCGTCGACCACCCAGACGTAGTCGCCATGGCCCTGGGCCAGAGCCAGCGCCTCGGTGCGGTTGTCGCCGAAGTTGCGCCACGGGCGTTCGTACAGCTCACCGGGAATGCCGAGCCGGGCCATGTGGTCGCGAATGAGGTCCTGAGTCCCGTCGTCGGAGCCGGTGTCCACGATCACCCATGAGCCGATGTAGGGCGCCACGGAGTCGAGCGCCTCGGCGACGATGTGTGCCTCGTTTCGCACGATCATGTTGAGGCAGATCGCCGGCCGCTCCGAGTGCTCTGCCCCTGGGTCGGACACCGCAAAATCGTACCCAGCGATCGCGCGTCGGATTGCCGATATGTGCGGCCGGGACAGACCTCGACCAGCCACTCCGGCCGCGGCGACTGGGGCGCTCGATCCGGGGATGGTCAGTCACACCCGGCTTCTATCTCCCAGATACCTTGATGGCCAACAGAATCCGTCCCGCCCACAGCTCAACCTGGGGTGCGGGCGCCAGGCGCGGGCTTCCATGCCCGGCGATCACCGACGTACGCTCACCGATGTGAGCGGGCAGCGCTGATTCGCACACGATGAAGCCGCGAAGGAGAGGGACGGATGACCACGACCGAGCGCCCGGCCACCATGTGCCAGGCTTTTCAGCAAACCGCGGCCGTCGACCCGGATGCGGTGGGACTGCGGACCCCCGGTGGCGCTCAGACGCTGACCTGGCGCGAGTACGCGGACCAGGTGCGCCGCGTTGCCGCCGGCCTTGCGGGTCTGGGGGTCGGGCGCGGCGACACGGTTTCGCTGATGATGGCCAACCGCATCGAGTTCTATCCGCTGGAAGTGGGCGCCCAACACGTTGGCGCCACGTCGTTTTCGGTCTACAACACGCTGCCCGCCGAGCAGCTGACCTACGTGTTCGACAACGCCGGCACCAAGGTGGTGCTCTGCGAGGAGCGATACGTCGACCGCATCCGGGCCAGCGGCGCGCCGATCGAGCACATCGTCTGTATCGATGGTTCACCGGAAGACACGCTCTCGGTGGATGACCTGTACGCGGCCGCGCTCGGCGACTTCGACTTCGAGGCGGCCTGGCGCGCGGTCCGGCCCGACGACGTCGTCACCCTCATCTACACATCCGGAACCACCGGAAACCCCAAGGGTGTAGAGATGACGCACACCAATCTGCTGTTCGAGGGCTACGCCATCGATGAGGTGCTCGGCATCGAGTTCGGTGACCGGGTCACGTCGTTTCTGCCGTCGGCGCATATCGCCGACCGGATGACCGCGCTGTACCTCCAGGAGATGTTCGGCACCCAGGTCACGGTGGTTTCCGACGGTCGCGCCATCGCGGCGGCGTTGCCCGACGTGCGGCCCACCGTGTGGGGTGCGGTACCCCGGGTATGGGAAAAGCTCAAAGCCGGAATCGAATTCACGGTCAGCCACGAGACCGACGAGATGAAGCGACAGGCACTGCAGTGGGCGATGTCGGTGGCCGCCAGACGCGCCGAAGCGGTGCTCGCCGGCATGCCGATCCCCGATGAGGTCGCGACCGAATGGGCCAGGGCCGACGAGCTGGTCTTGTCGAAGCTTCGCGAGCGGCTCGGTTTCGGGGAGCTTCGGTGGGCGATCTCGGGCGCCGCGCCCATCCCGAAGGAGACCCTGGGTTTCTTCGCCGGCATCGGCATCCCGATCGCCGAGATTTGGGGGATGTCCGAGCTGAGCTGCGCGGCCACCGCGTGTCACCCCCGCGACGCGCGGCTGGGCAGCGTCGGCAAGCTGCTGCCCGGGCTGGAGGGCAGGATCGCCGACGACGGCGAATATCTGGTCCGCGGCCCGCTGGTGATGAAGGGTTACCGCAAGGAGCCGGAGAAGACCGCGGCGGCCATTGATGCCGACGGTTGGCTGCACACCGGCGACATTTTCGACGTCGACGAGCACGGCTACCTGCGGGTGGTCGACCGCAAGAAGGAGTTGATCATCAATGCGGCCGGAAAGAACATGTCGCCGGCCAACATTGAGAACACCATCCTGGCAGCCTGCCCGATGATCGGCGTGATGATGGCGATCGGTGACGGGCGCCCTTACAACACCGCGCTGCTGGTTTTCGATGCCGACTCGGTCGGTCCGTACGCCGCCCAGCACGGGCTGGCCGACGCCTCGCCCGCTACCCTGGCCGCCGACCCCGAGGTGATCGCCCGGATCGCGGCCGGCGTGGCCGAGGGCAACGCCAAACTCTCCCGGGTAGAGCAGATCAAGCGCTTCCGGGTACTGCCCACCGTGTGGGAGCCCGGCGGTGACGAGATCACGCTGACCATGAAGCTCAAGCGGCGCCCGATCCTTGCCAAGTACGCCGCCGAGATCGAGGAACTCTACGCGGCCGAGCCGGGGCCGGACGTCCACGAACCGGCCGGCTCGGAGTCCGCACGACCGGCATCGCTGGGGGTGCGGCGGTGACGGCGCGCGAAGCGGGTCGGGTTGCGGTGCGAAAGCTGCTGCAGCGCACCGGAATTATCGACGAATCGATCACACCGCTGTCGACCGACCCGGCGGAGGTCGTCCAGTTGCTGGGTACGCCGTGGTACGACGACCGGCTGGCCAGGCTGGCCAACGAACTCGGGCGTGATCCGGACAGCGTGCGCGCCGAAGCCGCGGGCTACCTGCGGGAGATGGCGGCCTCGCTCGACGAGCGGGCCGTGGAGGCGTGGCGGGGTTTCAGTCGCTGGCTTATGCGGGCCTACGACGTGCTCGTCGACGAGGACCAGATCGCCTCACTGCGCAAGCTGGATCGCAGGGCGACCCTGGCGTTCGCCTTCTCGCATCGCTCGTACTTGGACGGCTTACTGCTGCCCGAGGTGATCCTGGCCAATCGGCTGTCAGCGGCGCTGACCTTCGGCGGCGCAAACCTGAACTTCTTCCCGATGGGTGCGTGGGCCAAACGCACCGGGGCCATCTTCATCCGGCGCCAGACCAAAGACATTCCCGTTTATCGGTTCGTGCTGCGCGCCTACGCCGCACAGCTGGTGCAAAACCATGCCAACCTCACCTGGTCGATCGAGGGCGGCCGGACCCGGACTGGCAAACTACGCCCTCCGGTGTTCGGGATCTTGCGCTACATCGCCGACGCCGTCGACGAAATCGACGGTCCGGAAGTGTATTTGGTGCCGACATCCATCGTGTACGACCAGCTGCACGAGGTTGAGGCCATGACCACCGAGGCCTACGGTGCGGTGAAACCACCGGAAGACTTGCGCTTCCTGATCCGGCTCGCGCGCCAGCAGGGTGAACGGCTCGGCCGCGCCTACCTGGACTTCGGCGAGCCGCTGCCGTTGCGCAAACGCCTCGAGGAGTTGCGGGCCGACGAATCGGGGACCGGGACCGAGATCGAACGCATCGCCCTCGACGTGGAGCACCGCATCAATCGTGCCACGCCGGTGACCCCCACGGCGGTGGTCAGTCTGGCGCTGCTGGGCGCCGACCGCTCGCTATCCATCAGCGAGGTGCTGGCCACGGTGCAACCGCTGGCCAGCTACATCTCGGCGCGCCACTGGTCGGTGGCCGGCGCGGCGGACCTGACGAACCGCTCGACGATCCGCTGGACCCTGCACCAAATGGTGGCGTCGGGGGTGGTTCGCGTCTACGAGGCCGGCACCGAAGCGGTCTGGGGCATCGGTGAGGACCAGCACCTCGTCGCCGCGTTCTATCGCAACACCGCAATCCATATCTTTGTCGACCGTGCCATCGCGGAGATGGCATTGCTGGCGGCCGCAGAGATCGCCGAAGGTTCCGCTGAAGGTTCGGTGTTGCCGGCGACCGTGCGCGACGAGGCGCTGCGCCTTCGCGAGCTGCTGAAGTTCGAGTTCCTGTTCTCGGCGCGTGCGCAATTCGAGAAGGACCTCGCCGACGAAGTACGGCTGATCGGGCCGGTGGAAGACACCACCAAGGCGGCCACCGCGGAGCAGGTGCGGCGGCTGCTGGAGTCGGCCGATCTGCTGCTGGCGCATCTGGTGTTGCGGCCGTTCCTGGACGCCTACCACATCGTCGCCGATCGGCTGGCTGCCTGCGAAGACGTCATATTCGACGAGCAGGCGTTTCTTGCCGAGTGTCTGCAGGTGGGAAAGCAGTGGGAATTGCAGCGCAGAATCGCCAACGCCGAGTCGCGGTCGATGGAGCTTTTCAAGACCGCACTTCGGCTGGCTCGCCATCGTGAGCTGGTGGATGAGGCCGGCTATTCCGACGCCCAGGACATCGCCCAACGGCGGCGTGAATTCGCTGACGAGATTGCGACCGCAATAAAAAGGGTGAACACGATCGCCGAGTTGGCCAGAACGCGGTGAACCGCAGTTAGCGCTGGGCCGGCATCGACACCTTCAAAACCAGTCCGACCACGATTCCGGCGGCGGTGGCTCCCAGGACCGACGCGGCTGCGCTGGTTGTCAGCACCCCGAGCACTACCAGGGCGACGACCCCGGCGACCACGGCGAACAGCTTGTGCCGCGGCCAGGGCACACCCGCGATCAGCACGTCCGCATTATTCGGGGCGGCGAACGAGCGCAATCGCTCGGCTGTGGTCATAAATTCAGCATACCGGTGACTTTGGTTTCGGATCACCGAAGTTGGCGGCGGGTGGCGCGATGTCGGCGGTGTCACCGGCGACCAGACGGGCATACCTCTCTACAGTGTGCTTATGCCGTTGAATGGTGAATACGCGCCCAGCCCCCTCGACTGGTCGCGTGAACAGGCCGACAAGTACACGGAATCCGGTGGGACCGAAGGCACCGAAATGCAGGGCAAACCCGTGGTGCTGCTGACCACCGTCGGGGCCAAAACCGGCAAACTCCGCAAGACGCCGCTGATGCGCGTGGAGCATAACGGCGAGTACGCCATCGTCGCCTCGCTGGGCGGGGCCCCGCAGAACCCGGTGTGGTACCACAACGTCAAGAAGAATCCGCGGGTCGAGCTTCGGGACGGCACCGTCACACGTGACTACGAGGCCCGCGAGGTATTCGGCGACGAGAAGGCCACGTGGTGGGGCCGGGCCGTGCAGGCCTGGCCGGACTACGCCGAATACCAGAAAAAGACCGACCGCCAGATCCCGGTGTTCGTGCTGACGCCGGTGAGCTGAGTCGCCCGGCGGCTGGCATGGCACCATTGATCGGTGTCCGCTGAACCGAGCCAGGGCCCGAGCAGCCTGCCGCTGCTGTCGGCGGCCGACATCGACAGTGCGGCGAAGCGGATTGCCCCGGTCATCACACCGACGCCGTTGCAGCGCAGTGACCGGTTGTCGGCGATCACCGGCGCGACGGTCTATCTGAAACGCGAAGACCTGCAGGTGGTGCGCTCCTACAAGCTGCGGGGAGCCTACAACCTGCTGGTGCAACTGACCGATGAGGAGCTGGCCGCCGGCGTGGTGTGCTGCTCTGCGGGTAACCACGCGCAGGGCTTCGCTTTCGCCTGCCGGGCACTGGGGGTGCACGGCCGCGTTTATGTCCCGGCCAAAACACCCAAACAGAAGCGAGACCGAATCCGCTACCACGGCGGGGAGTTCATCGAATTGATCGTGGGCGGGGCGACCTATGACCTGGCCGCCGCGGCGGCGCTGGAAGACGTTCGCCGCACCGGCGCCACGCTGGTACATCCCTACGACGACCTGCGGACCATTGCCGGCCAGGGCACCATCGCCGTCGAAATCCTGGCCTCGCTCGGCCCGATCGTCCACGAGCCCGACCTGGTGGTGGTGCCGGTCGGCGGCGGCGGCTGCATCGCCGGTATTACCACTTACCTGGCGGAGCGAACGACAACCACTGCGGTGTTGGGTATCGAGCCGGCCGGGGCCGCCGCGATGATGGCCGCGCTGGCCGCGGGCGAGCCGGTGACGCTGGACCACGTGGACCAGTTCGTGGACGGCGCCGCGGTCAGCCGGGCCGGGACGCTGACGTATACGGCGCTGGCAGCCGCCGGGGACATGGTGTCGATCACCACCGTCGACGAGGGCGCGGTGTGTACCGCGATGCTCGATCTCTATCAGAACGAGGGCATCATCGCCGAACCGGCGGGCGCCCTGTCGGTGGCCGGCTTGCTGGAAGCCGACATCGAGCCCGGGTCCACCGTGGTCTGCCTGATCTCGGGTGGCAACAACGACGTGTCGCGGTATGGCGAGGTGCTCGAGCGTTCGTTGGTTCACCTGGGCCTCAAGCACTACTTCCTGGTGGACTTCCCGCAGGAGCCCGGTGCGCTGCGCCGGTTTCTTGACGGGGTGCTCGGTCCCACCGACGACATCACGTTGTTCGAATACGTCAAGCGCAACAACCGCGAGACCGGCGAAGCCCTGGTAGGTATCGAGCTCGGGTCGGCCGCGGACTTGGACGGACTGTTGGCCCGAATGCGGGCGACCGACCTTCACATCGAAGCCCTCGAGCCGGGTTCGCCGGCCTACCGCTACTTGCTGTAACCGCTGGTCGACGCCCGGACCGCCGCGTTCCCTTGCACGTTGGGTGAGAACATGAGCCAGCCATCTGGACCCGGTACGCCCGGTTTCGGTCTGGTGAGCGCAGCGACCGTGGCGTGTCTGGTGCTGCTGGTGGCCGCGGCGGCGTGGATCGCCCGGAACGAGACGCCGATTCGCGGACTGTGGGCGCGGGCGTGCAACGTCGCCGTGATCGGCCGCGTGGTGGCATGGCTAGGCGCGCGGGCCGGCGCCAGGGGAGGGGTGCTGACTCGACGACTGGCGGTGTCCGAGGTCGCCGGTGTCGCGCTGCTCATCGGCGCCGCGGTGGTCACGGCATTGGCGGTCTGCTTCACCGAAGTGCTCGACGACGTCCTCGAGGGTGACGGCATAGCGGGAATCGACCAACCGGTTGCCGAATGGCTTGCGGCCCACCGCGACCCGTGGTTGACCACGACGCTGCGGGTGGTGACCGCTGCGGGCGGTCCGGTTGGGATGGCGGCGCTCACCGTGCTGACCTGCGCTGCTGTCCTTTTTCGGTGCAGGTCGTGGCTGCCGGTGGTGCTTGCTCTGGTCGGTGGTGGTGGTATTGCACTGGTGGTTCTCGCTGCGAAGGCGCTGGTGGTCCGGGATCGGCCCGCCCTGCCTTTCGCAACGATCGCCGAAGGCGGATACTCCTTTCCCTCCGGGCACGCGGCGGGCACTGCCGCGGTCACGTTGCTCTCAGGCTGGCTACTGGCCCGCTGGTCGATCATGTCGTGGACCGGGCGAATCATCGTGTGGACTTTGGCGATGGGCTGGTCCGCCGTGGTCGGGTTCTCACGGATTTATCTGGGAGTGCACTACCTCAGCGATGTGCTGGCCGGCTGGCTCTTGGGCATGGCCTGGGGCGGTGTCGTCGTGCTGGTCGGGACATGGTGGGACAGCATTTGGCGTGCGAGCGCCGCCGAGCCGGGTTCGGGTAGCCGCAAACGGTGAGCGCCCCGGCATCTCAGGGTCTGCGCGCGGCGGTCAGGTAGTCCGGCAGCGGGGTAGCAGGGTTGAGATCGTCGGCCGGTTGCGGTGTCCCCGCCGTCACGGTCAGTGGGATGACCCCGGCCCAATGTGGCAGCGTTCGATCTTCCGGGTCGTCGACCGGCCCGTCTTGGCGCACCTTGGCCGAAACCTCGACGAGTTCGAGTGCTAGCACCGCGGTGGCGGCCAGTTCACGGGTGTTGGGGGCCCGGCAGTCGGCGGCGCGGCCCGGCCGAATGTGATCGAGCAGCGCGTGCAAGGCAGGCAACTTCTCGGCATCGTCGTCCACCACACGGGCGGTGCCCATCACGACCACCGAGCGATAGTTCAGGGAATGGTGCATCGCCGAGCGAGCCAGCACCAGCCCGTCGACGACGGTGGCGGAGACGCAGACGGGCAGGCCGGCTGGCTTGGCGGCAAGCATTGGTCCGCTGCCGGTGGAGCCGTGAATGTACAGCGTCTCGCCGCAGCGGACATGCATGGTCGGCAAGACCACCGGCCTGCCGCCGCGGACGTAGCCGAGATGACAGAACAACGCCTCATCCAGGATCCGGTGGACGGTCTCGCTGTCATAACGTGCACGCTCGCGGTAACGAGAGGGGGTGGTGCGCGGCGTTGGTTGGTATGCAACGGACATATGTTTGCCCCCGATTCCGTACTAGTACATAATTATGACTGTGCCAGCACAATATAGGATAACGGGGACGGGTGCCGAATCCATAGCCACCAGCGTCGAACAAGCCATCTCCCAAGGCAGTCTCACCCCGGGCGACACCCTGCCGCCGATCCGCGACGTCGCGGGCCAACTCGGCGTGAATCCCAATACGGTGGCCGCCGCCTACCGCATCCTTCGTGATCGCGGTGCCGTCGAGACCGCCGGGCGTCGCGGTACCCGGGTGCGGAACCGCCCTGCGACCACCCCGCGGTCCGCATTCGGCCTCGATGTCCCCGAAGGCGCCCGAGACTTGTCTACCGGCAACCCGGACCCCGCTTTGTTGCCGATCGCCGCTGCACGACTGCGGACCCGTCCCGGACCGCCCGTGCTCTACGGACGGCCGCCGATGTCGGACGAGTTGGTCCACCATGCTCGCGCCGCGCTGACCGCCGATGGCGTCCCGGCCCATCACCTCGCGGTGACCAGCGGCGCCCTCGACGGGATTGAGCGGACGCTGACCGCACACCTGCGACCCGGTGACCGGGTCGCCGTCGAGGACCCGGGCTGGGCCAATCTGCTCGATCTGCTTGCGGCACTGAGGCTTAACGCGGAGCCGGTAAGAGTCGACGACGACGGGCCGCTGGTTGCCGACCTTGCCCGGGCGCTGGCCCGCGGCGTGCGGGCCCTGGTGGTCACCACCCGTGCGCAGAATCCGACCGGGGGGGCGTTGTCCGCGGATCGTGCGGCCGCCCTGGGCAAACTATTGGCGGGCCGATCCGACGACGTGCTAATCGTCGAGGACGACCACTGCGCCGGCATCGCTGGCGTGCCGCTGCACACCCTGGCGGGCTCGACCGGCCACTGGGCTTTCGTGCGTTCTGCGTCGAAGGCCTATGGTCCCGACCTGCGCCTGGCCATCCTTGCCGGAGACCAGCGGACGGTCGAGCGGGTGCAGGGTCGGCTGCGGCTCGGGCCCGGCTGGGTGAGCCACCTGCTGCAGGATCTGGCCGTCACGCTGTGGTCGGACGAGGCCGCAACGCGCCTGGTCCGCAAGGCCGAACGGCGCTACGCCGATACCCGCGTACGGTTGCGCGCTGCCCTGGCCGACCGCGGTGTCGTTGCATATGGCCGATCCGGGCTGAACGTGTGGATTCCGGTGCCCGACGAGACGGTGGCGATCACCCGGCTGCTCAACGCCGGCTGGGCCGCGGCGCCCGGGTCGCGGTTTCGGATTATGACCCCGCCCGGAATCCGCATCACCATCGCCGATCTGACCGCGGGCGAGATCGACCCCCTTGCCGACTCGATTGCCGAGGCGATGCACGTCATCGGCCGTCGCAGCGTGTGAGCTAACGGTGGGCCAGCAGACGCAGAATCGCACTGTTGTGGCCACAACAGTGCGATTCTGCGTCTGCTCGCGCCCTTATCCGCAGCGGAGAATGGCAACCGAATGGCCTTCCAGCGCAGTGTGATCGGCATCGACTGCCGGCTCACCCCACGCCAGCACCACCTCACCGGTGACGGGCACCGGCACCGGCTCGGCGCCCAGGTTGCACGCGATGCGCAACCGGCCGCGACACACGATGATCCACCGCCCGTCTTCGTCGTAGTCGACGATCAGGTGCTCCAGCCAGGGATCGGCCATATCGGGGTCGTTGCGCCGCAACGCGATCAGATCGCGATAAAAGCGGTGCAGGCGGGCATGTTCGCCGGCAAGGGGCTCATCCCACTTCAGCTTGGAGCGCGCAAACGTCTGCGGGTCCTGGGGGTCGGGGATGTCGTCGGCATCCCAGCCGTGCTCGGCGAATTCGGCCTTGCGTCCCTCGGCGGTGGCCCGGGCCAGCTCCGGTTCGGGATGCGAGCTGAAAAATTGGAACGGCGTCGAAGCCGCCCACTCCTCGCCCATGAAAAGCATTGCCGTATAGGGTGATCCGAGAGCCAGCGCGGCCTTGATCGCCAGCTGGCCACCAGTCAGGTTTTGCGACGGGCGGTCGCCGAGGGCGCGGTTGCCGACCTGATCATGGGTGCAGGTATAGGCGAGCAACCTGGTGGCCGGGATGGTCGCGGTATCCAGCGGCCGCCCGTGGCGGCGGTGCCGGAACGACGAATAGGTGGCCGCGTGAAAGTAACCGTGCCGCAAGGTGTGTGCCAGTGTGGCCAGCGAGCCGAAATCCACATAGTACCCCTGGCGCTCGCCGGACACCGCGGTGTGGATGGCGTGATGAATGTCGTCGGACCATTGCGCGGTCAGCCCGTAACCGCCGCGATCACGCGGTGTGATCAGCCGCGGATCATTGCGATCGCTTTCGGCGATCAGTGACAGCGGCCGCCCCAGCTGCTCTGACAGCCAAGCGGTTTCGCCGGCGAGTTCTTCGAGGATATCGATGGCGGTAGTGTCCACCAGCGCGTGCACGGCGTCCAGCCGCAGCCCGTCGGCGTGAAAGTCGCGCATCCAGCGCAGCGCACACCCGATGATGTAGCGGCGCACCTCGTCGGAGTCGGCGTCGGCGATGTTGATGCCTTCGCCCCAGGGGTTGCTCGCCGACGAGAGGTAGGGCCCGAACCGCGGCAGGTAATTCCCCGACGGGCCGAGGTGGTTGAACACCGCGTCGATCAAGACCCCCAGACCGCGTGCGTGACAGGCGTCGACGAACCGGATCAGCCCGTCGGGTCCGCCGTAGGGTTCGTGCACGCTGTACCACAGCACCCCGTCGTATCCCCACCCATGGGTGCCGGCAAAAGAGTTGACCGGCATCAGCTCGACGAAATCGATCCCGAGATCGACCAGATAGTCCAGCTTTTCGATGGCGGCATCGAAGGTGCCGGCGCCGGTGAAGGTGCCCAGGTGCAGTTCGTAGATCACCGCGCCTTCGATCGAACGGCCCGGCCAATCGCCGTCGGTCCAGGTCGCAGTGGCAGGACCCCATAATTGCGAGCGCGCATGCACCCCGTCGGGTTGCCGCGGTGATCGGGGATCGGGCAGCACGGTGGGGTCCTGGTCGAGCAGATATCCGTAGCGGGCGCGCGGGGGCGCATCCACGTCCGCGTGCCACCACCCGTCGTCCGAACGAGTCATCGCGTGCACCCGGCCGTCGACGTCAAGGCGCACCAGCTCGGGTTTGGGTGCCCAGACCCGAAATTCAGTCACGGTTGCGCTCCAGCAGGACGACGGGCAGGTCCGCGAACAGTTCGGCGGCCAAGGTCGGCCCGCTTGCCATGGCGCCGGAAAGCCGATCGGTCCAGGACCCATCCGGTAGCGGCACCATGGTGTTACCCCAGCCGGTTTCCTCCAGCCGCACCGTCCAGCGGGTCACCGCGACAACGATGTCCTGGCCTTCCCAGCCGCGACGAAACGCCACCACATGGTCACTGGCATCGCCATCGGCCAGCACCGGAACGTAGCCGCCATACAGGAAGCTGTCCGGACGGGAGCGCCGTAGCCGAAGTGCGGTGGTGACGACGCGAATCTTGGGGTGTGCCAACGCCTTCAGTTCGGCGCGGCGCGCGGCGTAATCGACGGGTCGACGGTTGTCCGGGTCGACCAGGCTGTCGTCCCACAGCTCGGTGCCCTGGTAGACGTCGGGTATCCCGGGAACGGTCAGCGAGAGCAGTTTCTGACCCAGCGCGTCGCTTGCCGCGTGCGGGTGCAGCTGAGCCACCAGCCTGGTTAGCTGCTCTGCCACCGGACCGTCGAGCACGGTATCGAGCCAGCGGTGGATCGCATCCTCGAAATCGGTGTTCGGATCGTTCCACGAGGTATGCCAGGCCGCTTCCCGAATGGCCTTCTCGGCGTAGTGGTGCAGCCGGTCGCGAAGCTCGCCGGTCACCTCGCCGTTGACGGGCCACACCCCGAAGATGTTCTGCCACAAGAACTGTCCCGTCGCCGGGTCGGGGGAGGGGGCCTGGATCTCCCAGCGAGCGACGAACTCGGCCCACAGCGACGGAACCTGCGAGAGCACCCCGATCCGGGCGCGCACGTCCTCACCGCGTTTGGTGTCGTGGGTGGTCAACGTCGTCATCGTGTGCGGCCACATCCGGGCCCGGGTGGCGGCGCGGTGATGAAACTCCGCTGCCCCCACTCCGAAACGGTGTGGTTCGCCGCCCACCTCGTTGAGTGAAACCAGCCGGGAGTCGCGGTAGAAGTAGCAGTCCTCGACCGACTTAGCGGTCACCGCGCCGCAGAGCTGCTGCAGCCGGGTGGCCGGTTCGCCGCCACCGGCCAGTGCCGCGGCGACGATCTGCAGCGCGGGCCCCAATTCCGGTGCCGCCGCCTGGGTTTCGGCCAAAGCGGTGGGCATTACCGCGGCCAGGCCCGGGTAGTCGCAGCGGTAGACGCCGATATGGGTGAGCAGCGCGGCCACCGCCCCGGGCAGCAACGGATCATCGGCGCCGGCGGCGGCCACGATGGCGCGGCGCAGCCTGCGCAACTCGCTTGCCAGGGTGTCGGTGGCCGAACGGGTCTTGAGCTGGGCCAACATTTCCGGCATCGCTTGATAATTCACTCCCGCGGATTCGACCAGGGCGGTGAGCTCGGCGGCTCCGCTGGGATCGACGAAGAGTCCACCGATGTCCCGCAATACGTCGTAGCCGGTGGTGCCGGCCACCGGCAGCGTGGGCTCCAGCGCCTCGTCGGCGGCCAGGATCTTTTCGATCACGATCCATGCGGCCGGACCGAGCAGTTCGCGCAACCACGCGAGGTATCCGCACGGATCCGACAGACCGTCTGGGTGGTCGATGCGCACGCCGTCGACGAGGCCCTCGGCAAACCACCGGGCGACCTCGGCGTGCGAGGCGTCGAACACCGCCCGGTCTTCCTGCCGCAGCCCGGCCAGCGAGGTGATCGAGAAGAACCGGCGATAGCCGCAGACCCCGTTCCGCCAGCCCACCAGCCGGTAGTGCTGGCGGTCATGCACCTGTGGGCCGGTGCCCGTCGCGGTGCCGGGCGCGACGGGCAGCGTCAGATCGCCCAAGCGCAGCAGGTCCCCGTCGACTTTCAGGTCGGCGACGTCGCCGTCGGAGCCCAGAACCGGCAGCACGATCCGGCCGTCCTCGTCGAGATCCCAGTCGATGTCGAAGTAGCTGGCGTAGGCCGACGAACGGCCGTGCCGCAAGACGTCCCACCACCAGGCGTTCTGCTCGGGCTTGTCGATGCCCACATGGTTGGGCACGATGTCGACGACCAGACCGATGCCGCGGGCCCGGGCCGCCGCGGACAACCTGGCCAGCCCTTCGGCGCCGCCAAGCTCGGGGGACACCGCGGTCGGGTCGGTGACGTCATAGCCGTGGCTCGACCCGGCGGCCGCGGTCATGATCGGGGACAGGTACAGATGCGACACCCCGAGGTCGTCGAAGTAGTCCAGCAGGTTTTCGGCGTCTGCGAAGGTGAACGCGAACCCGCTCGAAGCACCGCGTAGCTGCAGCCGGTAGCTGGACAGGATGGGTAAAGCCATGCGTCACAACGTCTTACGAAGCACGAGCAGTGAACGGGCGGGCAGCGAGATCTGCTCTCCGGCGTTGACGACCCGGTTGGAGTCGCCGGACGGGTCGTCGGTGTCGAGCTCCACGGTCCACTCCTGCGCGTAGCTGCCATGGGGCATCACGAAATCCACCGGTTCGCCGTGAGCGTTGAAGCACAACAGGAATGAATCGTCGACGACTCGCTCACCTCGCGCGTTGGGTGCGGTGATCGCGTCGCCGTTGAGGAACACCGCCACGCACTGGTGAAAGCTCTTGCCCCAGTCCTCGTGGGTCATTTCCCGGCCGTCCGGCGTCAGCCAGGCGATATCGCGCACTTCGTCGCCGCTTCGGATCGGTTCGCCTTCGAAGAACCGGCGCCGGCGAAACACCGGGTGGTTCTTGCGCAACGTGGTCACCTTGCGCGCGAAGGTCAGCAGGTCCGAGTTTTTGTCCACCAAAGTCCAGTCCATCCACGACAATTCGGAGTCCTGGCAGTAGACATTGTTGTTACCGTCCTGGGTGCGCCCGATCTCGTCGCCGTGCAGGATCATCGGTGTGCCCTGGCTGAGCATCAGGGTGGCCCAGAAGTTGCGCATCTGGCGGCGGCGCAGCGCCGTGATGTCGGGTTCGTCGGTGGGTCCTTCGACGCCGCAGTTCCACGACCGGTTGTGGCTTTCTCCGTCGCGGTTGGCCTCGCCGTTGGCCTCGTTGTGCTTTTCGTTGTAAGACACCAGGTCGTTGAGGGTGAAGCCGTCGTGGGCGGTGACGAAGTTGATGCTCGCGCTCGGGCGGCGGCCGGTCGCCTCGTAGAGGTCCGACGACCCGGTCAGCCGGGAGGCGAACTCGCCCAGGGTTGCGGGTTCGCCCCGCCAATAGTCGCGCACAGTATCCCGATACTTCCCGTTCCACTCCGTCCACAAACCGGGAAAATTGCCGACCTGATAGCCGCCCTCACCGACGTCCCAGGGCTCGGCGATCAACTTGACCTGGCTGACCACCGGATCCTGCTGTACCAGATCGAAGAATGCGCTCAACCGGTCCACGTCGTGCAGCTCTCGGGCCAGGGTCGCGGCCAGGTCGAAACGGAATCCGTCGACATGCATCTCGAGCACCCAGTAGCGCAGCGAGTCCATGATCAGTTGCAGCACGTGTGGGTGGCGGGCGTTGAGGCTGTTACCGGTGCCGGTGTAGTCCTTGTACAGCCGCAGGTCCGTGTCGACGAGCCGGTAGTACGCGGCGTTGTCGATGCCGCGGAAGTTGATCGTGGGACCCAGGTGGTTGCCTTCGGCGGTGTGGTTGTACACCACGTCCAGGATCACTTCGATGTCGGCTTCGTGAAGGCTGCGCACCATCGATTTGAACTCGGCCACCGCGCCGCCCGGTTGCCGGTTCGACGCATATTGGTTGTGGGGGGCGAAAAAGCCAAAAGTGTTGTAGCCCCAGTAGTTTCGCAAGCCCAAGTCGAGTAGCCGGGAGTCGTGCAGGAACTGGTGTACCGGCATCAGTTCGAGCGCGGTGACGTTCAGCGACTTGAGGTGGTCGATGATCACCGGGTGCGCCAGGCCGGCGTAGCTGCCCCGTAGTTGCTCGGGGATGCCGGGATGAGTTTGCGTCATCCCCTTGACATGAGCCTCGTAGATGACCGTTTCGTTATACGGGGTGACCGGTGCCCGGTCGTACCCCCAGTCGAAAAACGGGTTGATCACCACGCTGGTCATGGTGGAGCCCAGGGAATCAACCATGGGCGGGACGCCGGGGTCGGCCGAATCGCCATCCGGATCCAGTGCACTCATGTCGTAGGAGAACAGCGCCTGCCCAAAGGTGAAATCGCCGTCGAAGGCTTTACCGTACGGGTCGAGCAGCAATTTGCTGGGATCACAGCGATGGCCGGCCGAGGGATCGAAAGGCCCGTGGACCCGAAACCCGTAGCGCTGGCCCGGGGTGATGTTCGGCAGATAGGCGTGCCAGACGTATCCGTCGACCTCGTCCAGGGAGATACGGGTTTCGCTCCCGTCGTCGGCGATCAGGCACAGTTCGACTTGTTCGGCGATTTCGGAGAACACCGAAAAGTTGGTGCCGGCACCGTCATAGGTTGCTCCCAGCGGATAAGGGGTGCCCGGCCACACGGTACGCAGTGTGGGCCCGGCCCCGCCTGTGCGTTCGGTGTTGTTCGGCGACATGGCATGACCTTATCCGCGTCCGGTGTGGCGCCGTTCGGTGATTCGTGCTTGTGTCCGGCGATTTCACGCCGCATCGGGGCGGCGCCGGTCACCACCAGCCGGTGATCGTCGCGATCTGTCGCCCCAGTTCGGGTGCCATGGTTCGCATATACGTCGGGGTCAGGTGGTGAGAGTCGCGGTAGATCAGCACATTGCCCTCCACCGCGCGGCAGAAATCCTGCCGGCATATCGCATCCGACATGTCGATGGGCTTCAGCAGCGGAAACTGCGCCACGAAATCCAGGGTGGAGTTGTAGTCGGAGAGCACGTCGGACCGCTTGATCCCACAGGATTGCCCATTGCCCCCCTTGGCCAGGCAGTCCGCCGGTTTGAATGGTTGGCCGTCCTTGACCATCCACGGAGTGTCCCGAACCGCCAGGATGGGAATGTTGTTGTCCGACAACGTTTGCCAGATACCGATGTAGGTGGCCGGCATTACGTCGCCGGGCTTGATGTTCCACGGCCGGGTAGACGTGGTGAACACGTAATCGGGACGATCCGCGACGAGCTTTTCCATGGTCGCCTGCACCCACTCGCGACACTGTGGGTACGCGGCGTTGTTGCCCATGATCAACGGGACTTCCTCGGTGGACAGCGGGCAGCCCATCTTGAGGTAGGTCACCACTTTGAAGTGGTGCAGCCTTCCGAGCAGGTCCAACGCCGGCAACCAGTGTTCGGCATGCGACCCGCCGGCCAGCGCTATGGTCCGGGGCGCGTCCCCGTCGCCGTAGGTGCAGTTGACCAGCGCCGGATTGACGAAGTCGCTGATGCACCCGTCCCGGGTGGACGCCGGGAGGTCCTCTTTGACTTCCAAGACGGTGGGACGCATCCGCAGGGTGGGCACCCGGGCATGGTTGGTCAGGGCTCGGGCGCCGGGATAGTCGTTGGCGCTGAGTCCGCTGAGCTCCTTGCCGGAGGCGCGGGCGACGATGACATGTTCACGCCAGCTGAACGACGTCGCCGTCAACGTGACGCCCAGCAGCACGACCATTGATCCCAGCGCGAGGGTCGGCCGGCGCAATTGCAACTGCCAGCGCATCGCGGCGGGAGTTGCTTGCGCGGTGGCGGCGGCGGTGGGGGATGCCCGGTACCGCAGCGGGTCCTCGACGTGGCGAAGCGTCAGGTAGGCGAGTAAACCCGAGACCAGAAGCACCGCGGTGCCCTCGAGGAAGTTCGCGTGCCGATGGCCGGTGTAGGAGAGCCAGAAGATGAGCAGCGGCCAATGCCATAGATACAGCGAGTAAGCCATCGCCCCCAACGTCACCAGCGGCCCGATGGCCAGCACCCGATTCGGCAGGGGCAGTCGGTGGCTGGTACCGGGATGGGCTTGCCGGTTGGCTCCGGCCATGATCATCAGCATCGTTGCCCCGACGGGCACCAGCGCCCAGGGGCCGGGGAACTCCTTGACGCCGTCGATCAGCGCGCCGCAGGACAAGATCGCCGCCAGCGCCGCGGTGGCGGCGACGGTGCGCAGCCACATTGGCCAGCGGATGTAGGGCACCGACGCGCCGACGAGCACCCCCAGGAGCAGCTCCCACGCCCGCGCGAAGCTGTCGTAATACGCGTTGGCCTGGTTGGCCTGGTGGGCGGCGATCGCGTAGCCGAACGACGCGATCGTGAGCCCGCTGAGCAGCACGACGAACAGCGTTCGCAGCCGGGGGCCCAGAGGACGCCTGAATACATATGCACACCCGGCAACCAGCAACAGGAATGCCAGATAGAACTGGCCCTGCACCGACATGGACCAGATGTGCTGCAGCGGGCTGACGGCTTCGCCGGCGCGCAGGTAATCCGACTGCGAATTGGCCAGTTCCCAGTTCTGGTAATAGCCCAGGCTGGCCAGGCTCTGATTGGCGAACGTCTCCCAGCGGGTTTGCGGTTGCACCAGCACGGTGAGCAACGCGCAGCCGGCGAGGACGACGACCAGCGCCGGAACCAGGCGGCGGACCAGCCTGACCACCTCGGTGATCGGCGAGAGCTTCACCGCTGGATCAAGGGCCGCCCGCAGTACTTTGCCGCCGAAGAAGAAGCCGGACAACGCCAGGAACACGTCCACGCCGCCGGAAACCCGGCCGAACCACACGTGGAACGCGGCGACCAGCGCAATCGCGATACCCCGCACGCCGTCGAGATCATGACGATAAAAGCCCGCCGCCCGCGACCCCATCGCGGTCGGTGTATGAGGGGGTGCCAGGGTCTGCATGATCGACCGCTAATTTACCGAAACCCGCCACCGCCCCCGCGCTGAGCAGCGGGGACCGGTGGCGGGTTGCGGTGGGTCGAGTTGGTTACCGGGGGGTGCCGGCGGGCGTGGGCTGCGCCGGCGCTTGCTGCGCGGGCGCTTGCTGCGCCGGCAGGTGCTGTAGTGGTGCCTGCTGTGCCGGCAACTGCTGCAACGGCGCCTGCTGTGGTGGTGCCTGTTGGGCCGGCAACTGTTGCAGTGGTGCCTGCTGGGCGGGCAACTGCTGCAGTGGTGCCTGGGTGGCGGGCGCCTGCTGCAGCGGTGTCTGCGGCAGCGGTGTCTGCTGTACCGGCGCCTGCGGCAATGGTGGCTGCGCCGGCAGCTGCTGCCCGGGCGCGGTCTGGATACCGAGGATCCGGACCAGGTAGGGGGTCATGCCGCTGCTTCGCACCGGCGACACCTGAACGACATCGCCGACCTCCAGCATCTGGCCGTTGCCGAGATACATCGCGACACTTTGGGTGCCTTCGGGACCGTAGAAGATCAGGTCGCCCTTGCGTGCCTGCTGCGGCAGGACTTTCTGGCCCACTTTGTACATCTCGCCGGAGGAACGCGGGAGCTTGATCCCGGCGCCGGCGTAGGCGTATTGGATCAGCCCCGACGCGTCGAACCCGACCGTGTAGATGCCCGAACCCTTGCCGCGAGTGGGACCGGTGACACCGCCGCCGGCCCACGAGAACGGCACCCCGCGTTGCGAGAGACCGCGGGCGATGACAACGTCGGTGGCCTGTTGATAATCGGTCGACCTCAGGCCGGGGTCGGCGGCCGAGAGGCCCGGGACGGCCGCCATCGGGCTGACCATCATCGCCAGACCGATGGCGAAGGCGCAGATGCGTTTCATGGGGATCCAACCTCCTGGACCCTTACGGGCCCTTCTTGCGTCGGCGCGGTGACTTCGCGCCTCAGCCGCCGTTGCATGACTCACGCGGCGGCCGCTACATCGAGACCTACCGGCGCTGCATGAACTCGGACGCGTGAATCAGTCGGGCGAAGCCACCTAATTCACACCAGTCACTACAGTCACTTTGACAACAGAAGCGGACGATCGCCAGGCCCAGTCGGGATTTTTTGTCTTAACGTGACCGGACGGTGACTGGGCTGGCCCAATCTTGTGCGGGCAGTTGTGATTTCGCACTCACCGACGTTGCCGCCGTGTGATCAACCAGACGCGGCGATCAGTGCCAATATCGTTCGCTGAAGCCGGCCAGCGCATACCCGAGCACGGACGTGACGGTCATGACACCGACGGCGATGATCGGCCAGAAGGACATGTACCAGCCCTTCACCATGGACACGAACGGGCCGATGACCGCCGCGGCTATGGCGGCGCCGATGCCGCCCCACATCAGCGGATAGATGTAATAGTTGGCGCCGTAGGGCACTGGCGGACAATCTTCGGAAAGGCACACGTTGTCGGTGAAGGCGAAGAGCCGCGACGGCCAACTGGTTGCCGTCACCAGATAAAGCAGCAACCCCGATGCGACAACCGTGCTGATCACGTCCCACGGGACGATCCGCAGCTTGAGCACCCGCGGAACCTGAGGGTCGGCGGTACCGGAGCCGGGACGGTCTTCGGGACGATGCGGCGCAGCCATGCCATGCATGCTCCCGGATGGCCGCGGTTTCCGCGACCCGCGACCGCGATGGGCGGCGGGGCGTCTGCATTACTCTCGGTCTCCATGGCTGCCGCGGTAACGCCCGGGTTGACGCCCGAGCAGATCAGCGCGATCGACGCCGCCCACCTCTGGCACCCCTACAGCGCCATCGGCGCCGAGGCGCTGCCGCCCGTAGTGGCGGTCGCCGCCCATGGCGCCTGGCTCACATTGATCCGCGACGGCCACCCGATCCGGGCCCTCGACGCGATGAGCTCGTGGTGGACCTCCATCCACGGTCACGGCCATCCCGCTCTGGATGCCGCCTTGACCACTCAGCTGATCACAATGAACCACGTGATGTTCGGCGGCCTGACCCACGAGCCGGCGGCCCGGCTGGCGCGGCTGCTGGTCGAGCTCACCCCGTCGGGCCTGGACACGGTATTCTTCAGCGACTCCGGCTCGGTGTCGGTGGAGGTCGCGGTGAAGATGGCGCTGCAATACTGGCGCAGCCGCGGCCGGCCCGCCAAGCACCGGCTGATGACCTGGCGGGGCGGTTATCACGGCGACACCTTCACGCCGATGAGCATTTGCGACCCCGACGGCGGCATGCATTCGCTGTGGACCGACATCCTGGCCCAGCAGGTGTTCGCTCCGCAGGTGCCGCGGGACTACGACCCCGGCTACAGCGCGGCGTTCGAGGCGCAGCTGGCCGAGCATGCCGCCGAGTTGGCCGCCGTGGTCGTGGAGCCGGTTGTGCAGGGGGCGGGCGGCATGCGCTTCCACGACCCGCGTTACTTGTGCGACCTGCGCGACATCTGCCGTCGCCACGACGTGCTGTTGATCTTCGACGAGATCGCCACCGGATTCGGCCGTACCGGCGAACTGTTCGCCGCCGACCATGCCGGGGTGAGCCCGGACATCATGTGTGTGGGCAAGGCGCTCACCGGCGGATATCTCAGCCTGGCCGCCACCCTGTGTACCACCGGCATCGCCCACACCATCAGCACCGGTGCCGCCGGTGCGCTGATGCACGGGCCCACCTTCATGGCCAACGCGCTGGCCTGCGCGGTGTCGGTGGCCAGCATCGAGGTGCTGCTGGCACAGGACTGGCGCTCCCGGATCGTCGAGATAGCGGCCGGACTGACCGCCGGACTGGAGCCCGCCCGAGCGTTGCCCGCGGTCACCGATGTCCGGGTTTGCGGCGCCATCGGCGTCATTGAATGCGACCGGCCGGTCGATCTGACCGTCGCCACCCCGGTGGCCCTGGACCATGGTGTCTGGCTGCGACCGTTCCGCAACCTGATCTATGCGATGCCGCCCTACATTTGTCCGCCCGCTGAGATTGCGCAGATCACCTCTGCGATGGTCGAGGTCGCGCGACTCGTAGTCTGAACGCCTATGAACGCCTCCCCGCGGGCACCGATCGAGACGTCACCGCTGGCGTGGCTCGACGAGGTCGAGCGGCAGCGCCGCGCGGCCGGGTTGCGGCGCTCGCTTCGGCCACGCCCTGCCGTCGCCACCGAACTGGACCTGGCGTCCAACGACTACCTCGGCCTGTCCCAGCATCCTGATGTCATCGACGGCGGCGTCCAGGCGCTGCGTGTGTGGGGCGCCGGCGCCACCGGTTCCCGCCTGGTCACCGGCGACACCGAGCTGCACCAGGAGTTCGAAGCCGAGCTTGCCGAATACGTCGGCGCCTCGTCAGGGTTGTTGTTCTCCTCCGGCTACACCGCCAACCTGGGAGCTGTTGTCGGCTTGACCGGTCCCGGTTCGCTGTTGGTGTCCGACGCCTACTCGCACGCGTCCCTGGTGGATGCCTGTCGGCTGTCGCGGGCTCGTGTGGTCGTCACCCCGCACCGAGACCTCGCTGCCGTGGACGCGGCACTGGGGTCGCGCGCCGAGCGGCGCGCCGTCGTCGTCACCGACTCGGTGTTCAGCGCCGACGGCACCCTGGCGCCCATCCGCGAGCTACACGAGGTGTGCCGTCGGCACCGGGCACTGCTCGTGGTCGACGAGGCGCATGGTCTGGGGGTACGCGGCGGCGGCCGCGGGCTGTTGCACGAAGTCGGGCTGGCGGGCGCGCCTGATGTGGTGATGACGACGACGTTGTCCAAGGCGCTGGGCAGCCAGGGCGGTGTAGTTCTGGGGCCGGCGGCGGTGCGTGCCCATCTGATCGACGCGGCCCGGCCGTTCATCTTCGACACCGGTCTGGCACCGGCGGCGGTAGGCGCGGCGGGCGCCGCCCTGCGGGTGCTCAAGGCCGAGCCGTGGCGGCCCGACGCCGTCCTCACACACGCCCGCCGCCTGGCCGGGATCTGCGGTGTGCCCTCACCGCCGGAATCGGCCGTGGTGTCCGTGGTGCTGGGTGACCCGGAGGTAGCGGTGGCCACCGCGGCGGCCTGCCTGGACGCCGGCGTCAAGGTCGGCTGTTTCCGGCCTCCGACCGTGCCCGCCGGGACGTCGCGGTTGCGGCTGACGGCGCGCGCCTCGCTGAGTGCCGACGAGCTGGAGTTGGCTCGCCGGGTCTTGACCGACGCTCTGGCTGTGGCGCGCGGTTGACCGTACTGCTTGTCACCGGGACCGGCACCGGCGTCGGTAAGACCATCGCCAGTGCGGCGCTGGCGTCACATGCGCGCCAGGCCGGCATCGACGTCGCGGTGTGCAAGCCGGTGCAGACCGGCACCGGCGCCGGCGACGACGACCTGGCCGAGGTGGGCCGGTTGTCCGGGGTGACCGAGCTGGCCGGGTTGGCGCGCTACCCGCTACCCATGGCGCCGGCGGCGGCGGCCGAGCAGGCCGGGATGGCGTTGCCTGAGCGCGATCAGGTCTTGCAGCTCATCGGGGGTCTGGATCGCCCCGGCCGGCTGACTCTGGTCGAGGGCGCCGGGGGGTTGCTGGTCGACCTCGCCGACGGCGGCGTCACACTGCGTGAACTCGCCGTCGCCCTGCCGGCTGCGGTGCTGGTGGTGGTCGGCGCCGGACTGGGTACCCTCAACCACACTGCGCTTACCCTGGAAGCGCTAGCCGCCCAAGGTGTTTCCTGTGCCGGGCTAGTGATCGGCAGCTGGCCGGCCCATCCCGGTCTGGTCGAGACCTCCAATCGGTCAGCGCTGGCCCGGATGGCTCCGGTGCGGGCAGTACTTCCAGCAGGCGCCGGCGTGGCCGAAGACTTCGCGGCCATCAGCGCGGCCGCGTTTGACCCCGACTGGGTGAGAACGCTGGTTGTCTGATGGTTCATTCGATCGAGCTGGTCTTCGACCCCGATACCGAGGCGGCGGTTCGCCGCATCTGGGCCGAGCTGGCGGCCGCCGGCATCCCCAGCCAGGCGCCCGCCAGCCGGCCGCACGTGACGCTGGCCGTTGCCGACCACATCGACTCCGATGTCGACGCGTTGCTGCGCCCGGTAGCCGGCAAACTGCCACTGAACTGTGCGATCGGCGCTCCGGTGCTCTTCGGCCGCGCCAACGTGGTGTTCACCCGCCTGGTGGTGCCGACGAGCGAGCTGCTGGCACTGCATGCCGAGGTGCACCGGGTCTGCCTGCCGCATACGGCGCCGGCGCCGATGTCCAATAGCCTGCCCGGTCACTGGACCGCCCACGTCACGCTGGCCCGCCGAGTGGGTGGCGGCCAGCTGGGACGGGCGCTGCGCATCGCGGGACGCCCGGCGCAGCTCAACGGCAGTTTCGCCGGCCTGCGCCGCTGGGAGGGCAACAAACGGCTCGAGCACCCGATCTGCTGACTATCCGCCGAACAGCAGAGACCAGCCGGTGAACGTGTAGCCGACCATGGCCAGCTGGCCGGCCACGGAGGCCATTCGAAATGGCCCAATAGGATCACCGTACCCACGCCAACGCTGCCTAAGCAGGTGCGATACCCAGCTCCGGGTGCCGCGGCGGCATGCCCACAAGCTGTTGGGCCCGCGCGGACCGTTACCCTAGCCTGAATGCCGTTTGGTTGGGGCCGCGTATTCGCAAGCGGCCCCGCACCATAACTGCGTTCCGCTCGGACAGGACAAAGATGTAGGGGAGTACCTGGTGACTCAAGCGCCGATTCGACCGACGACCGACGGCGGCCAACATGGCGTGCCCGACGCCGACAATATGGCCGACATTTTGGCCGAGGCCCGCCAGCAGGTGCTGGAGCGCGGTGAGGGGTTGAGCCAGGACCAGGTGCTTCGGGTGCTGCAGCTGCCCGACGAGCGGCTCGAGGAACTGCTGGGGCTGGCGCACGAGGTGCGGATGCGGTGGTGCGGTCCCGAGGTCGAGGTGGAGGGCATCATCAGCCTGAAGACCGGCGGCTGCCCCGAGGATTGTCATTTCTGCTCTCAGTCGGGCCTGTTCAGCTCCCCGGTGCGCAGTGCCTGGCTGGATATTCCCAGCCTGGTCGAGGCGGCCAAGCAGACCGCTAAGACCGGCGCCACCGAGTTCTGCATCGTGGCCGCGGTACGCGGGCCCGACGACCGGCTACTGGCCCAGGTCGCGGCCGGCATCGAGGCGATTCGCAACGAAGTCGAGATCAACATCGCCTGCTCACTGGGCATGTTGAGCGCCCAGCAGGTGGAGCAGCTGTCGGCGATGGGTGTGCACCGCTACAACCACAACCTGGAGACGGCCCGCTCGTACTTCACCAAGGTCGTCACCACACACACCTGGGAGGAGCGCTGGCAGACGTTGACGATGGTGCGTGACGCCGGCATGGAGGTGTGCTGCGGCGGCATCCTCGGCATGGGCGAGACGTTGGAGCAGCGCGCCGAATTCGCTGCCAACCTCGCCGAGCTGAACCCCGACGAGGTGCCGCTGAACTTTCTCAACCCGCGCCCGGGAACCCCGTTCGGCGACTTGGAGGTGCTGCCGGTCGGCGAAGCGCTCAAGGCTGTGGGGGCTTTCCGGCTGGCGCTGCCGCGTACGATGCTGCGCTTCGCCGGCGGCCGCGAGATCACTCTGGGCGACCTTGGTGCCAAGCGGGGGATTCTGGGCGGCATCAACGCGGTGATCGTCGGCAACTACCTGACCACCCTTGGCCGCCCCGCCGAGGCCGACCTGCAACTGCTCGACGACCTACAGATGCCGATCAAGGCGCTCAACGCCACCTTGTGAGAAGGCGGCAGACGTGGTCGAAAATTGGGGCGATCCGGTCGGTGGCGGTGCCTACAACGTCTACACCGGGCAACCGGCGGGTACGGCCACGCCGACAGCCGCTCAATTGGGTCTCGAGCCACCACGGTTCTGTGCAGTGTGCGGGCGGCGAATGACCGTGCAGGTTCGTCCCGATGGTTGGCGGGCACGATGCTCCCGCCACGGACAGGCGGATTCATCCGATCTGGAGGCGCAGCGGTGACCGAAGAATCTGTGCCGCAGAGTCCGCCGACGCCGCTAGAGCCGCAGACGGCCAGCGCGCCGGCCGGTCCAGAGCAGTCCGGCGCCGATCGCAATTCCCGGAAAAGTGCGGTGCTCACCGTGGTGCTCGGTTTGTCGCTGACCGGTGTGGTGATCGGTGCGTTGTGGGCATGGGTGGCGCCACCGATCCATGCGGTTGTGGCGCTCACCCGGGCGGGCGAGCGGGTGCATGACTATTTGGGCGAAGAATCGCAGAACTTCTTCATCGCCCCGTTTTTGATGCTCGGACTGTCGGGTGTGGTGGCGGTGGTGGCGGCAGTGCTGGTGTGGCAGTGGCGCGAACGCCGGGGACCGGGGATGGTCGTCGCGCTTTCGCTCGGCTTGATCGCCGCCGCCGCGGCAGCGGCGGCGGTGGGGGCGCTGCTGGTTCGGTTGCGTTACGGCGCGCTGGATTTCGACACCGTGCCGCTGGCAAGCGGCGATCATTCATTGACGTACGTCACGCAGGCGCCGCCGGTGTTCTTTGCCTGGCGGCCGGCGCTGGTGGCGGCCACGCTGCTGTCGCCGGCGGCCATCGCGTCACTGGTGTACGCGTTGATTGCGGCCGGGACCGCACGTGACGACTTGGGGCGCTGTCCGGTCGGTGAGCAGGCGGCAAACGCGTCGACCGAGCCGGTGTCAGAAGCGGGGGTGGTTTGACCGCCGTCAGAGCGGCCGGCGGTGGACTTTACGCCCGGTGATGACCTTGGCGGCAATGACGGCCAGTCGGGCCATCCCGGCGTAGGTCATCGGGTTGAACATGGTCGGCCAGGTAGTCCGGATGACATGTTCGCTCAGCGGCCGCCCGGCGAATCGATCGGTCAGCCAGCGCAGCGTCATCGGAGCCGACAGCGGGTGCAGCACCATGTGCTCGTTGAAGGCATCCCGATGGTAGGTGACTCTGGCGCCGCCGGCCGAATACGCCTCGGCCAGCGCGTCGATGTCGTCAACGTCGATGAGATAGTCGTGGACCGCCTGCACGATCAGGACCGGCGGTGCCGGTACCGCGGCACCCAGTTTGATGTCCTGGAACACATGCACGATCTCGGGGGTGGACAGGACGTCCTCGAGCGGCTCGTCCAAATAGTCGCCCAAGTCCTTGTTCGCGGTGCGGATGACCGCCTCGATGGTTGTCATCCTCTCCAGCCGCTTGAGCAGGTCGACCCCGGCGTCGTTGGCGTGTTGCTTGATCACCCGGTCCAGCCCGGGATAGGTGTGTGCGAGCGCAGCCACCACCAGCGCGGGCAGTCCAGCGAGCAGGGTGCCGTTGAGCCGGCGGAAAGTGTTACCTAGGTCGCCGACCGGTGATCCCAGCACAGCCCCGACGATGTCCAGTTCCGGCGCGTAGTCCCCAGACATTTCAGCGGCCCAGGCGCTCGCCAGGCCGCCGCCCGAGTAGCCCCACAGCCCGATGGGCGCCGACGGGGACAACTCGAGACGTTCCGAATTCAGGGCCGCCCGGATGCCGTCGAGCACGCGGTAGCCGGGCTCGTACGGAGCCCCCCACAGTCCTCGAACGCCTTCGTGGTCGGGTACCGATACCGCCCAGCCCTCGGCGACGGCGGCGGTGATCAACAACAGCTCCAGCTGAGTCAATGATCCGAGGCCCTTGGCCCGGCGCCGCAGCGCATAGGACGGAAAGCATCGGGAGGATATGGCGTCGATCGCACACTGGTACGACAACAGCGGGCAGGTCTGCCCCGGTGCAACTTCGGCGGGCAGGATGACCGTGGTCACCGTCGCCTCGGGATTGCCATTCATATCGGTCGTCCGGTACAGCAGCTGAGTCGCGGTGATGGATTGCGGTATCAGACCCAGAAACGCCAGCTCGACGTCACGGGATCGCAGTACCGTTCCGGGTTCGGCATGCTGGTAGCCCGCCGGCGGCTGATAAAAGGGATCGTCGCACGGCAGCAGTGGGCGCACCCTGCGCTGCAACTCCTCATGCGACGGTCGGCCGATCCATTCCGCGGCGCGCGCATCTGCCAGATTGCCGATGCTAACCATCAGGCTCCCTTCTCGGCCTTGGCGTCTCGCGCATCAATGCGTCCCGGACCAGGAGACAGCGCAATGAGCCCAGTCATAGTCAGGCGCCGGCACCTCAATGGCGGCCAGCGCCTCTTAGCTACCTCTTATATAGCCTTACTCAGTTCTTATGCAACTTACGGCATCGTCGGTCGCTGGAGCGACAAGGAGGCGGCGTGCCGCTTGTCACAATCAGTGAGCTGGGCAATCAGCTGCGGTGCGACCGCGATCCTTGTCGACACGGGGGCCCAGAAAAGCTGCGGAAGCCGAACCCGTCCTGCCGGAACTTTCAGGCCTGGCCGGGGGGCCGTAGTGCGGCGAATTCGTCGGTGACCCTCAGCTGCGAATCGGTGAACCGGTACAGCGCCGCCGGGCGGCCGCCGCTGCGCCCGGATTGGGCCACCGTACCGGTCTGGGTGATCACCTTGCGACGCGCCAGGACCCGCTGCAGATTCGTGGCATCGACTTGATAGCCCAACGCGGCACCGTAGATGCCGCGCAACGTGGACAGCGCGAATTCTTTGGGAGCCAACGCGAACCCGATATTGGTGTACGACATTTTGGCGACAAGCCTGGCGCGAGCATGGGCCACCATCGGCCCGTGATCGAAAGCCATCGGTGGCAGGGAATTCACCGGATGCCAGCGGGTGTCTTCGGGCAACTCGGGGGTGGCGGGGGAGGGAACCAGCCCCAGGAAGGTCGACGCGATCACCCGAGTGCCCGGCACCCGATGCGGATCGGAGAACACGGCAAGCTGTTCGAGGTGGGATAGCTCTTGGAGATCGACTTTCTCGGCCAGTTGGCGGCGAACCGAGGTCGTCAAATCCTCGTCGTTGCGCATCCGTCCCCCCGGAAGCGACCACGCGCCCTTTTGCGGGTCCTGGGCGCGTTGCCACAACAGCACGTTGAGCTGTGGTTTTTCGGCCTTTGACCGTTGTTCCGGGCCGACGGTGACCAGGCGAACCTGGAATACGACGGCCAGCACTTCATGGGCGGTGTTACCATGGGGCATGTTTTCGATTGTAAGTCGAAAACCTGCTGGCGCGAAAGGAGCCGCCGTGACGGTCTTGAGTCGCATGGACACGCTCGGCACGGGCATCACCGACATGACCGCTCGGGTCACCAATACACCAACCGGCTACACCGGGGTCGACGGTGACGCGCAGTGGGCCGCGGAAGTGCGTCGGCTGGCGCGATTGCGCGGCGCCACGATACTGGCCCACAACTACCAGCTGCCCGCCATTCAAGACGTCGCCGACCACATCGGGGATTCGCTGGCACTGTCGCGCATCGCCGCCGATGCGCCCGAAGACACCATCGTTTTCTGCGGGGTGCACTTCATGGCCGAGACCGCCAAAATCCTCAGCCCGCAAAAGACAGTGCTGATTCCCGACCAACGGGCCGGCTGCTCACTGGCCGACTCGATCACTGCTGACGAATTGCGTGCCTGGAAGGCTGAACACCCCGGCGCGGTCGTCGTCTCCTACGTCAACACCACGGCCGAGGTCAAGGCGCTCACCGATATCTGCTGCACCTCGTCGAACGCAGTCGATGTGGTCGCCTCCATCGACCCCGGTCGTGAGGTGCTGTTCTGCCCGGACCAATTCCTCGGTGCCCACGTGCGCCGCGTGACCGGTCGCCAGAATCTGCACGTATGGGCCGGCGAATGCCACGTGCACGCCGGGATCAACGGTGAAGAGCTCACCGGCCAGGCGCGTGCCAATCCCGATGCCGAATTGTTCGTGCATCCGGAATGTGGCTGCGCCACCTCGGCGCTCTACCTTGCCGGAGAAGGCGCCTTCCCCCAGGAGCGGGTCAAGATTCTGTCCACCGGTGGAATGCTGGACGCGGCCCGCCAAACCAGTGCCCGCAAGGTGCTGGTCGCCACCGAGGTCGGAATGCTGCATCAACTGCGGCGGGCGGCGCCGGAAGTCGACTTTCAGGCGGTCAACGACCGTGCGTCGTGCAAGTTCATGAAGATGATCACGCCCGCGGCTTTGTTGCGTTGTCTGGTGGAGGGGGCCGACGAAGTCCATGTCGATCCCGACGTCGCGGCCGCGGGCCGGCGCAGTGTTCAGCGGATGATCGAAATCGGACAACCTGGCGGTGGCGAATGAGGACCGCGCCAGCCTGGCGCGATGCCGTCGACGTCGTTGTGGTCGGTACCGGCGTGGCTGGCCTGGCCGCCGCGCTGGCGGCCCATCGCGCGGGCCGCAGCGTTGTGGTGCTCAATAAGGCGGCCCAGCTGGTCGGAGTGACCGCGACACATTACGCGCAGGGCGGGATAGCGGTGGTGTTGCCGGACACCGACGATTCTGTCGACGCTCACGTCGCCGACACGCTGGCCGCGGGGGCCGGCTTGTGCGACGACGGCGCGGTGTACTCGATCGTCGCCGACGGCTACCGCGCGGTTACCGAACTCGTCGGCGACGGAGCGCGGTTCGACGAAACTTCGGCTGGCCGTTGGGCGCTCACGCGTGAAGGCGGGCACTCGCAGCGACGCATCGTGCATGCCGGTGGCGATGCCACCGGCGCCGAAGTTCAGCGGGCGCTCGATCACGCGGCCGGGGCGCTGGACATCCGCGGCGGCCATGTGGTCATGCGGGTGCTCCACGACGACGCCGCGGTGACCGGCGTGTTGGTGCTCAGCCCGCACGGTGTCGGCATCATCAGTGCTCCGTCGGTGATCCTGGCCACCGGCGGGCTCGGGCAGTTGTACAGCGCGACCACCAACCCCGACGGCTCCACCGCCGACGGCATCGCGCTGGCCTTGTGGGCCGGTGTGGCGGTCAGCGACCTCGAGTTCATCCAATTCCATCCGACGATGCTTTACGCGGTGGGCAGCGGCGGTCGGTGCCCCCTGGTCAGCGAGGCACTGCGCGGCGAAGGCGCGAAATTGCTTGACCGCCAAGGCCGTTCGATTACAGCAGGCGTTCATCCGATGGGCGACCTGGCGCCACGCGATGTCGTCGCGGCGGCTATCGACGCACGGATGAGGGCCACCGGCGACCCGTGCGTCTACCTCGACGCGCGTGGCATCGACGGTTTCGAATCGCGGTTCCCGACCGTCACCGCCTCGTGCCGCGCCGTCGGCGTCGACCCGGTCCGCCGACCTATCCCGGTGGTCCCGGGTGCGCATTACAGCTGCGGCGGCGTCATCACCGACGTATTCGGCCAGACCGAAATGCCGGGGTTGTTCGCCGCCGGTGAGGTTGCCCGCACCGGGATGCACGGCGCCAACCGGCTGGCCTCCAACAGCCTGCTCGAGGGCCTTGTGGTCGGCGGCCGGGCCGGAAGGGCGGCGGCCGCGCATGCGACGGTAGTCGGGCGCCGCCGCGCGAGCTTGCCTGAGTCGATCCTGCACACTGCCCCGGAGCGTGCCGAGCTGCAACGGGCGATGAGTCGGGAAGCATCGGTGGTGCGCACCGCCGACGGGCTGCGGCGGCTGTCCGGATTGCTGGCCGGACCGGTGCGCAGGGTCGCGGGCCGTCGGGATTTCGAAGACGTGTCGTTGGCGGTTGCCGCGCGCGTGGTGGCTGCCGCCGCATTGGCGCGCACCGAAAGCCGCGGCTGTCACCATCGCGCCGAGTACCCGGATGCCACCCCGGAGCAGGCGCGCAGCATCGTGGTTCGGTTGGCCGATGACCACCACGCGGTGGGTGTGCCGGCGTTGGCTGCGGTGAGCTGATGACGCTGTCTGATCGGGAGCGGGATGCCGCTCGGGAGACCATCCGGCGCGGACTCGATGAGGACTTGAGCTTCGGGCCGGACGTCACCACGATCGCGACGGTGCCCGCCGGCGCGGTGGCCACAGCGTCGATGGTTCCCCGGGAAGTTGGGGTGATCGCCGGGGTGGACGTGGCCCTGATGGTGCTGGACGAGGTGATCGGCAAGGGCGGATACCGGGTGCTGCACCGCGTCGATGACGGCGTGCGGCTGCGGCCGGGCGAGCCGATGCTAACCCTCCGGGCCGACGTACGCGGACTGCTGACCGCCGAGCGCACCATGCTCAATCTGGTCTGCCACATGTCGGGAATCGCCACGGTGACCGCGGCTTGGGTCGACGCGGTGCACGGCACCAAGGCCAAGATCCGCGACACCCGCAAGACTTTGCCGGGTCTGCGTGCATTGCAGAAATACGCGGTGCGCGTCGGCGGTGGCGTCAATCACCGGATGGGCCTGGGGGATGCGGCGTTGATTAAGGACAACCACGTCGCTGCCGCGGGATCGGTGGTGGAGGCGTTGCGGGCGGTGCGCACTGCCGCGCCCGAGCTGCCCTGCGAGGTGGAGGTCGACTCGCTCGAGCAACTCGACGCGGTGTTGCCCGAAAAGCCCGAATTGATCCTGCTGGACAATTTCCCGGTGTGGCAGACCCAGACGGCGGTGCAGCGACGCGATGCACGTGCACCCACCGTGCTGCTCGAGTCGTCCGGCGGGCTCAGCCTGGAGACGGCGGCGACCTACGCCCGAACCGGAGTGGACTACCTGGCGGTGGGGGCGCTGACGCACTCGGTGCGCGTCCTCGATATCGGTTTGGACATGTAGGTCTAGCCAAGCTAGCCGGACAGCAGGGTGCGTGCTGCCGGCTTGACGGCTTGCAGCGCGGTCGCATCACCGGCGACGCGGGACAGGATCAAGGCTCCCTCGATCAACGAAACCACCGCGAGCGCAACCGATTCCGCGTCGGTGGCCGCCCAACCTTCGGCGTTAAGCCGTTCCGCGATCGCGGCAGACCATCCTTTGAATGCGTGTGCGGAGGCCTCGCGCACCAATGGGCTGGCGTGCACGGCCTCGGTGGCGATCGGCTCGATCGGGCAGCCGTCGCGATGGTCGCCGGCCAGTCCCGCCACCAACAGGTCGACCCATTGGTCGACGACGTCAGCCACCGGGCGGTCGGAGGCCAGGAAGCTGCGCAGAAGTTGCTCGATGGCGGCCCCCGCCGTGCCGACGACCGCGGCGGCCAATTGTTGCTTGCCGTCGGGGAAGTGGTGGTAAAGCGACCCTGGTCTGACGCCCGCGTCGTCGAGGATCTGCTTCAGCCCGGTCGCTGCGTACCCCTGACGACGGAACAGCGTTGCGGCCGTACCGATCAACGCTGCACGGCTGTGGTCTGGTCTGGGCATGGGTAAAAAATACTTGACAATTCTTGAGTGATCACTCAATAATAGCGGAATGAGACAATTGGTTTTCGAGGAGACGGGGCGATACGCATGGCGCGAGGCGCCGGACCCGGTGCTCACCACTCCGGACCAAGCACTGGTGAGGCCACTGGTCGTGGCCTGTTGTGACCTCGATGTCGCGGTGGTGACTGGCCGGTTACCGCTGCCATCCGGCTATTCGGTCGGTCACGAGGGGGTGGCCGAAGTCGTGGCGGTCGGCGACGGCGTCAGCACCATCCGCGTGGGCGACCGGGTGGTTGTGCCCTTCCAGATCAGCTGCGGCAGGTGCCGTGAATGTCGTCGCGGCATGACGGGCTCGTGCAACTCGGTGCCGCTGATGGCGATGTACGGCATGGGTCCGATCGCCGGTCTGGATGGCGGCGGATTCATGGCCGACCTGGTGTTGGTGCCCTACGCCGACGCGATGCTGGTCGCGACGCCTGCCAGCATCGACCCCCGCGACCTGATCGCCATTGCATCGCTGTCGGACAACATTCCCGACGCTTGGCGCACCGTGGGGCCCTTCACGAACGACTTGTCCGGGCTCGAGCCTGCCGACCGCCGGGTCTTAGTGGTCGGGCGGTTGTCGATCGGGCTGTATGCCGCGGCCTTTGCGGCGGCGCTGGGAGCCCACGTCGACTACGTCGACACCGACGCGCAGCGTCTCGCGGTCGCCGAAAAGCTCGGGGCAACCGCGCATGACCGGCCGAAGCCGGCCAAAGAGTGGGACCCGTATCCCGTCACGGTGCACACCTCGGCCGACGCGTCTGTGCTGGCCGCTACGCTGCGTGCCACCTGGCCGGACGGGGTATGCACCGACACCGGGATCTACTACGAACGCACGGTAGAGATGCCGTTGCTGTCGATGTATACCCGCGGCGTGAGGTTTGTGACCGGACGCGTCAATGCGCGTGCGGTCATCCCGGAAATCCTGGACGTGATCGCCGGCGGCTGCGACCTGTCGCCCGCCGTCGATCACGTCGTGGCCTGGGACGACGCGCCGTCGGCTTGGCCGGCGATGGCCGGAAAGACCGTCTTCGCCAGGCCCTGATCGCGGCTTGCCCCGACCCCAGGGGCGCACGCGCAGCTGAGCTCAGGCGATGTCGGCGACGAAGATCCCCATCCGACCCGCCTGCATGCGTGCCATGAACGGCAACCCCGCGCCGTCCGAACCGGCGGGCAGGATCCGCGGGTTGGTGATGTGCACATGACGGCGGGTGAACAGCACGTCGGCCTCGCCGGCGGCCAGCACGTTCTTGACCCAGTCGGTCTTACCGTGGCCCAGCGCGATCGCCAGCACGTTGCCCTTGCGGTAGGCGGTCACGATGGTCCGGTACGGCTTGCCGGATTTGCGGCCGCGGTGGGTGATGGTCGCTGCGCCGGGCAGGTAGCGGGCGACCGGTTTGAGCGCGGGATTGATGTATTTGATCTGGAAATTCTCAAACCAGGGCGGGAACACCATGGGGACGCCCGGCGCGTTGTTCGGGTGGTCCTTTGCCGACATGTTGGCTGCCTTTCGCGAACGCGGTCGGTGGAGCCGCTCTACCGGCACTGTACCGGCCGGATATCGACTTGAGCTGCTCTGGGACAATGGTCCACGTGACTACAACGCCCGCGCTGCTGGCCCGTATCGATCTGCGGGGAGCGGAGTTGACGGCGGCGCGGCTGCGGGCGGCGTTGCCGCGCGGCGGGGCCGACGTGGAGACCGTGCTGCCCACCGTCCGGCCGATAGTGCAAGCAGTGGCCGAGCGCGGTGCCGAGGCCGCGTTGGACTTCGGCGAGTCGTTCGACGGAGTGCGCCCCGCGGCGGTGCGGGTGCCGGATTACGCGTTGGACTCAGCGCTGGCTGAGCTTGCACCCGAGGTACGGGAAGCACTGCAGGTGATGATCGAACGGACCCGCGCGGTGCACGCCGACCAGCGGCGCAGCGTCGTCACCACGACGCTGGGGCCCGGTGCGACGGTCACCGAGCGGTGGGTTCCGGTTCAGCGGGTCGGCCTGTATGTCCCCGGGGGCAACGCGGTGTACCCGTCGAGTGTGGTGATGAACGTGGTGCCCGCGCAGGTCGCGGGTGTCGACTCGCTGGTGGTGGCCAGTCCGCCGCAGGCCGAGTTTGACGGCTGGCCGCACCCGACGATCCTCGCCGCGGCCCGGCTGTTGGACGTCGACGAGGTCTGGGCCGTGGGCGGAGCCCAGGCGGTGGCATTATTGGCCTACGGCGGCGCCGACACCGACGGCGCCGAGCTGGCGCCGGTCGACATGATCACCGGCCCCGGCAATATCTATGTCACGGCCGCAAAGCGGTTGTGTCGCTCTCAGGTCGGCATCGACGCCGAAGCGGGGCCGACCGAGATCGCCATCCTCGCCGACCACACGGCCGATCCGGCGCACGTCGCCGCCGATCTGATCAGCCAGGCCGAACACGACGAGATGGCCGCCAGCGTGCTCGTCACCCCGAGTGCGGATCTGGCCGACGCGACCGACAGCGAAGTAGCGGCCCAAGTGCAGACCACCGTGCACCGCGAGCGAGTGACGGCCGCGCTGAGCGGCTCGCAATCGGCGATCATCCTGGTCGACGATGTGGAGGCGGGCATCAAGGTCGTCAACGCGTACGCCGCCGAGCATCTGGAGATCCAAACCGCCGATGCGCCGCAGGTTGCCGGTCGGATACGTTCGGCCGGGGCCGTTTTCGTCGGACCCTGGGCGCCGGTCAGTCTGGGTGACTACTGCGCCGGCTCCAACCACGTGTTGCCGACGGCCGGCTGCGCCCGGCATTCCAGCGGCCTGTCGGTGCAGACCTTCCTGCGCGGCATCCATGTCGTGGACTACACCGAAGCGGCGCTCAAAGACGTCTCCGGGCACGTGATCACCCTGGCTAAGGCCGAAGACCTGCCCGCCCACGGTGAGGCGGTACGGCGGAGGTTCGAGCGGTGACGGGCGCATCGCAAGGGCCCACCCTTGACGAGTTGCCGCTGCGCGATGACCTGCGCGGTAAATCACCTTACGGCGCACCACAATTGGCGGTTCCGGTGCGGCTGAACACCAACGAGAACCCGCATCCGCCCACCGAGGCGCTGGTCGACGACGTGGTCCGGTCGGTGCGGGCGGCCGCAGTCGACTTGCACCGCTACCCCGACCGGGATGCGGTCGCATTGCGACGTGATCTGGCCGCGTACCTGACTGCGCAAACCGGTGTCCAGCTCGGCGTCGAAAACGTCTGGGCCGCCAACGGATCCAACGAGATCCTGCAGCAGCTGCTGCAGGCGTTCGGTGGGCCGGGGCGTAGCGCGATCGGTTTCGTCCCGTCCTATTCGATGCACCCGATCATCGCCGGTGGCACCCACACCGAGTGGATGGAAACGGTGCGGGCCGACGACTTCAGCCTGGACATCGACGCCGCCGTGGCCGCCGTCGCCCGGCGACGGCCGGATGTTGTCTTCATTGCCAGCCCCAATAATCCCACCGGACAAAGTGTTTCGCTGGGTGACCTGTGCAGGCTGCTCGACGTGGTGCCCGGGATCTTGATCGTCGACGAGGCCTACGGTGAATTTTCGTCGCAGCCCAGCGCGGTGCGGTTGGTGGCCGGGTATCCGACCAAGCTGGTCGTCAGCCGCACCATGAGCAAGGCGTTCGCCTTCGCCGGCGGCCGGCTCGGGTACTTGATCGCCACGCCGGCGTTGGTAGAGGCGATGCTGCTGGTGCGGCTGCCCTATCACCTGTCCGCGGTCACCCAGGCGGCGGCCCGCGCCGCGTTGCGGCACGCCGACGACACCTTGGCCAGCGTCGCCGCGCTGATCGCCGAACGCGAGCGGGTGTCAACCTCCTTGTCCGGCATGGGTTTCCGGGTTGTCCCCAGTGATGCCAACTTCGTGCTGTTCGGAAAATTCGCCGACGCGTCGGCCGCCTGGCAGCGTTACCTGGATGCCGGGGTCCTGATTCGCGATGTCGGTATTCCCGGTTATCTGCGCGCCACCACCGGCCTGGCCGACGAGAACGACGCATTCCTGCGGGCGAGCGCGCAAATCGCTGCCACCGAATTGGTTCCCGCCACCAGCCCCGTAGGAGCGCCATGACCGCCCCCCCGACAGGCAACGGAACTCGTCGTGCCCGCGTCGAACGCCGCACGCGCGAATCCGACATCGTCGTCGAACTGGATCTCGATGGCACCGGGCAAGTCGACGTCGACACCGGAGTGCCGTTCTACGACCACATGCTGACGGCGCTGGGCAGTCACGCCAGCTTCGACCTGATGGTGCGTACCACCGGCGACGTCCACATCGAAGCGCATCACAGTGTCGAGGACACCGCGATCGCGCTGGGCCGGGCACTCGGGCAGGCCCTGGGCGACAAGAAGGGTATCCGTCGCTTCGGAGATGCCTTCATCCCGATGGACGAGGCGCTGGCTCATGCCGCGGTCGATGTGTCCGGCCGGCCCTACTGCGTGCACAGCGGGGAGCCGGATCATTTGCAGCACACCACGATCGCCGGCAGCTCGGTGCCCTACCACACCGTCATCAACCGGCACGTGTTCGAGTCGCTGGCGATGAACGCGCGCATCGCCCTGCATGTGCGCGTCCTGTACGGACGCGATCCGCACCACATCACCGAAGCCCAGTACAAGGCCGTCGCTCGCGCGCTGCGGCAAGCCGTCGAACCCGACCCCCGGACTTCCGGTGTGCCGTCCACCAAAGGCGTTCTGTGACAACGAAATCAGTTGTTGTCCTGGACTACGGCTCCGGCAACCTGCGGTCGGCCCAACGTGCGCTGCAGCGGGTCGGTGCGGCGGTGGAGGTGACCGCGGACGCCAAGGCGGCCGCGGCTGCCGACGGGCTGCTGGTGCCCGGCGTCGGAGCTTTTGAAGCGTGCATGACTGGCCTGCGCAAGATCGGGGGAGAGCGGATCATCGCCGAACGGGTGGCGGCCGGGCACCCGGTGCTCGGCGTCTGTGTCGGCATGCAGATCATGTTCGCGCGCGGGGTCGAGTTCGGTGTCGAGACGCGAGGCTGCGGGCAGTGGCCCGGCGCGGTCACGCGGCTGGACGCCCCGGTGATTCCGCACATGGGGTGGAACGTGGTGAACGCCGCCGCGGGCAGCACGTTGTTCCGCGGGCTGGACGCCGACGCCCGGTTTTATTTCGTGCATTCCTATGCCGCGCAGCGCTGGGAGGGGCACCCGGGTGCGCTGCTGACCTGGGCTACCCATCAGGTACCGTTCCTGGCCGCCGTGGAGGATGGACCGTTGGCCGCCACCCAGTTTCACCCGGAAAAAAGCGGGGACGCCGGTGCGGTCGTACTGAGCAATTGGGTTGGGGAACTGTGAAAATGCCACTGATTCTGTTGCCCGCCGTCGACGTGGTCGACGGTCGTGCCGTGCGCCTGGTACAGGGCAAGGCCGGCAGTGAAACCGAGTACGGATCGGCCGTGGATGCCGCGTTGGGTTGGCAGCGCGACGGCGCCGAGTGGATTCACCTGGTCGACCTCGACGCCGCATTCGGGCGCGGCTCCAACCGCGAACTGCTCGCCGACGTGGTCGGCAAGCTCGACGTGCGGGTCGAGTTGTCCGGGGGGATCCGCGACGACGCTTCGCTGGCCGCGGCGTTGGCCACCGGGTGCGCCCGGGTCAACTTGGGCACGGCCGCGCTGGAAAACCCGCAATGGTGCGCGCGGGTGATCGCCGAGCATGGCGACAAGGTCGCCGTCGGCTTGGATGTCCACATCGTCGACGGGCGGCACCGGTTGCGTGGACGCGGCTGGGAGACCGACGGCGGCGACCTGTGGGAAGTACTGGAACGCCTTGATAGGCAAGGGTGTTCGCGGTTCGTCGTCACCGATGTCAGCAAGGACGGCACCCTGCGCGGTCCGAACCTCGACCTACTGCGGCAGGTTGCCGACCGCACCGAGGCGCCGGTGATCGCCTCGGGCGGGGTATCCAGCCTGGACGATTTGCGGGCCATCGCAACCCTTGCCGGCCGCGGGGTCGAGGGCGCCATCGTCGGTAAGGCCCTCTACGCCGGGCGGTTCACCTTGCCGCAGGCGTTGGCCGCGGTACGGGAGTAGCCCTGCCATGGATTTCGCTGCGCAGCTGACACCGTTGGTCGAGCAGGCATCGGCGATTCTGGATGCCGCGGTGCCGCGGTTTCTGGACGGTCATCGTGCCGATTCCGCGGTCCGCAAGAAGGGCAATGACTTCGCCACCGAGGTCGACCTGGCGATCGAGCGCCAAGTGGTTGACGCGTTGCTGGCGGCCACCGGAATCGGTGTGCACGGTGAGGAATTCGGTGGGACGCCCGTCGACTCGCCCTGGGTGTGGGTATTGGATCCGGTGGACGGCACGTTCAACTACGCCGCGGGTTCGCCGATGGCCGCGATCTTGTTGGGTCTGCTGCACCACGGCGATCCGGTGGCCGGCTTGACCTGGTTGCCGTTCATCGATGAGCGCTACACCGCAGTCACCGGCGGCCCCCTGATGAAAAACGGTGTGGCACGTCCGCGGTTGGCGCCCGCCAAGCTGGCCGACAGCCTTATCGGCGTCGGCACGTTTAGCGCGGATTCTCGGGGCCGATTCCCCGGACGCTATCGGCTGGCGGTGCTGGAGAACCTCAGCCGGGTCTCGTCGCGGTTGCGCATGCACGGGTCGACCGGTATCGACCTGGTCTACGTTGCTGACGGAATCCTCGGTGGTGCAATAAGTTTCGGTGGCCACGTATGGGATCATGCGGCGGGCGTGGCTCAGGTGCGCGCCGCCGGCGGCATCGTCACCAACCTGGCCGGCGAACCGTGGACTCCGGCGGCGCGTTCGGTGCTGGCCGCGGCGCCCGGCGTGCACGACGAGATCCTCGAAATGCTGCGCGGCACCGGGGAACCGGAGGACTACTGACATGTACGCCGATACCGGCCTTGCGGTGCGGGTGATCCCGTGCCTGGACGTCGACGGCGGGCGCGTCGTCAAAGGAGTCAACTTCGAGAACCTGCGGGATGCGGGCGATCCGGTGGAACTCGCCGCCGCCTATGACGCCGAAGGCGCCGACGAGCTGACGTTTCTTGACGTGACCGCGTCGTCGTCGGGTCGGGCCACCATGTTGGAGGTGGTCCGCCACACCGCCGAGCAGGTGTTCATTCCGCTCACTGTCGGCGGCGGGGTGCGTACCGTGGCCGACGTGGATGCGTTGCTGCGCGCGGGTGCCGACAAGGTCTCGGTCAACACCGCCGCGATCGCCCGCCCCGATCTGCTGGGTGATATGGCAAGGCAATTCGGTTCCCAGTGCATCGTCTTGTCGGTAGACGCGCGCACCGTGCCCGTCGGCTCACCCCCGACTCCGTCGGGCTGGGAGGTCACCACCCACGGCGGCCGCCGCGGCACCGGCATCGACGCCGTGGAGTGGGCGGCCCGCGGCGCCGACCTGGGCGTGGGGGAGATCCTGCTGAACTCGATGGACGCCGACGGCACCAAGGCCGGCTTCGACCTCGCGATGCTGCGCGCGGTTCGGGCCGCGGTCACCGTGCCGGTCATCGCCAGCGGCGGCGCCGGCGCAGCGGAACACTTCGCCCCCGCGGTCGCCGCCGGGGCCGATGCGGTATTGGCCGCCAGCGTCTTTCATTTCCGGGAATTGACGATCGGGCAGGTGAAGGCCGCCATGGCAACAGCAGGGATCACCGTGCGATGAGCCTCGACCCCGCGATCGCCGCGCGCCTCAAGCGCAACGCCGACGGTTTGTTCACCGCGGTCGTGCAGGAGCGTGGCAGCGGCGACGTGCTGATGGTCGCCTGGATGGACGACGACGCATTGGCGCGCACCCTGGAAACCCGTGAGGCCACCTACTATTCGCGGTCCCGCGGCGAACAATGGGTCAAGGGCGCTACCTCGGGGCACACCCAGCGCGTCCATTCGGTACGCCTGGACTGTGACGGGGATGCCGTGCTGTTGACGGTGGACCAGGTCGGCGCAGCCTGCCACACCGGTGACCACAGTTGCTTTGACGCAGCGGTGCTGCTGACCCCCGAGGAGCCGGAGAGCTAGCGGGCAGCCACGTCCAGGCGATTGGCGGCGGCCAGCGCCGCACGCGTCCATTCGCGCCGGAACACCGCCGGCTCGATACGGTCGCGGCGGATGACCTCGATGTCGATGACGCGCCCGGCGGTGACGGCAGCCGGCACCGGGAAGGAGAAGGCCGGGCCGCCGGTGGCAACCGCGAGCATGGCGTCGGTGTCGGCCGAGATGATCTCGACGACGTCCGGGTGCGGCATCCCGGCGGGGTACCGGCTGCGCAGCAGGTGGGCGGCTTCGGTTCCCTCGACGTAGTCCATCGAGATCCACAGGTGGCCCTGAAATTCGCCGCGGTCATGAATGCCGACGATGTGCTCGTTGTACAAGCTCGCGGCCAGATCGGCCTCGCGGTTGAAGCGCTGACGAAACTCGAGGTCGCCGGTCAATTCGCGGGGCAGGATCTTGAGGGCATCGCGCCGCGGCAGCCCGGGGGTGCTGCGCCAGATACACCTCGCCCATCCCGCCCGCGCCGAGCCGGCACACGATGGTGTACCCGGCGAACAACTCGCCTTCACTAGGCCTTCGCTCTGGCCGGCGCTGGTCGGCATGTGAGCATGCTACTGAGACGGCGCCATGGCGATACCGAGCGCTTGCTGATTGCGTCGGGCCCGCAATTCGGCACGCGGCGAGCCCATTCGGTGCGCCGCGAATACCGTCTCCGAAATGACAGGCGCCTACTTCGAGTCCCGCCAACCGGCGTAGGGGATGATCGGCCGGCCGATGGCGTCGGCAACAATGGCGGTCGATGATCAAACGGGTGCCCTGGAGCGTGATGGCGCCGGTGCTTGCGTTCATCGCGCTGGCATTGACGTGGGGCCAGAAAATCGGGACCCTGATGGGTCTCTTCGTGGCGGTGCTGCTTGCCGGTGCGGTCCTGGCTGCGGTTCATCACGCCGAGGTGGTAGCGCACCGTGTCGGCGAGCCGTTCGGGTCACTGGTGTTGGCCGTCGCGGTGACCGTGATCGAGGTGGCCTTGATTGTCACGCTGATGGCTGGTGGGGGACACGAGACGGCCACGCTCGCCCGCGACACCGTATTCGCCGCGGTCATGATCACGACCAATGGGATCGCCGGGTTGGCGCTGCTGCTGGGTCCCCGCCGCTACGGCGTGACGCTGTTCAACGACCAGGGCAGCGGCTCCGCCCTGGCCATGGTCACCACGTTGGCAACGTTGAGCCTGGTACTGCCAACGTTCACCACCAGCAAACCGGGGCCGCAATTTTCCCCCAGCCAGCTCGCGTTCGCCGCGGTCGCCTCGTTGGGCTTGTACCTACTTTTCGTGTTCACTCAAACGGTCCGGCATCGAGATTTCTTTCTGCCGGTGGCCCAAAAGGGCGCCGTCGATGACGATCGCCATGCGGGCCCTCCGAGCGCCTGCCTGGCGCTGCGCAGCCTCGGGCTGCTGCTGGTCGCGCTGGTGACGGTGGTGGGCCTGGCCAAGGTGGAATCGCCGATCATCGAGCGCGGCGTCGCGGCGGTCGGGTTTCCGCCGTCGTTCGTCGGCGTGGTGATCGCCATGTTGGTGCTGCTCCCCGAGACGCTGGCGGCAGCGCGCGCGGCCAGGCAGGGTCGCCTGCAGATCAGCTTGAACCTGGCGTACGGCTCCGCGATGGCCAGCATCGGGCTGACCATCCCGACAATCGCCCTGGCCTCGCTCTGGTTGAGCGGCCCGCTGCTACTCGGTCTCGGTCCGACCCAGTTGGTGCTGCTGATACTTACCGTCGCGGTCAGCATGCTGACGGTGGTGCCGGGCCGGGCCACCAGGCTGGAAGGCGAGGTGCATTTGGTGTTGCTGGCCGCGTATCTATTTCTTTCGATCGTCCCGTGAAACGGCGTCAAGAACGCGCGCGCAGCGTCTGCAGTGCCTTGTCGGCGTGAGTGTCCATGCTGAATTCGCTGGAGATCACCTCGAGCACCCGGCGGTCGGTGTCGATGACGAAGGTGGTCCGCTTGACCGGAAGCAACTTGCCCAGCAGGCCCCGTTTGACGCCGAATTGGGTGGCGACGGTGCCCTCGGTATCGGACAGCAGTGGGTAGTCGAAGTGCTGCATGTCGGCGAACTTGGCCTGCTTGTGGACGGGATCGGCGCTGATGCCGACCCTGGTGGCGCCAACGGCGGCGAATTCTGCCGCCAGGTCGCGGAAGTGGCAGGCTTCCTTGGTGCAGCCCGGCGTCATGGCCGCCGGGTAGAAGAACAGAACCACCGGTCCGTCGGATAGCAGCGTACTGAGCTTGCGAGGCGAGCCGGTCTGGTCGGGAAGCTCGAAGTCGGCCACGGTGTCACCAGTTTTCATGGCCGTCAGGCTACGCCGACCGGCCGACCCCGCTCGGCGAGGATCTCGACCGGGGGTGGTCGCGCAGATGTGTCGACGGGCCGGCGATAGCCGGGGGTCGCGGGGATCGGGGTGGTCGGCGCTGGATCGGCTCGTGGTTTGCGGGTCGACGAGGTGCGGCCGAAAGACGTTTCCGAAAAAACCTGCGCCAGTTTGCTGACTACCGGGATATCGGGCCGCGATTGTCATAAAGTTCTGGTACCGAACTGCTCGCGTTAACTGGGATCGCCACGGCCGTCACCGTGGATTGGGGGGCAGCCCGGGCAGGCCACCTAAGAAGGGACGGCTGTGATGAATTTTTCGGTATTGCCGCCGGAGATCAATTCGGCGCGGATGTTTGTCGGTGCAGGCCCGGGTCCGATGCTGTCGGCGGCGGCGGCCTGGGACGGGCTGGCCGGCGAGCTGCAGGCCGCGGCAACCTCGTTTTCGTCGGTGACCTCGGAGCTGGCGGGCGCCGCCTGGCAGGGGCCGGCGTCGGCGGCGATGGCAGCCGCGGCCGCGCCCTACATGGGGTGGCTGACCGCGGCGGCGGCGCAGGCGGGAGGGGCTGCCGGACAGGCCCGGGCCATGGTGAGCGCGTTCGAGGCCGCCCAGGCCGCCACAGTGCAACCGATCATGGTGGCGCTCAACCGCAATGCGTTCGTGCGGATGGTGCTGACGAATTGGTTCGGGCAGAACTGCCCGGCGATCGCAGGCGCCGAGGCCGAGTATGAGCAGATGTGGGCCCAGGACGTGGCCGCGATGGCCGGCTATCACGGCTGCGCCTCGGCGGTGGCCGCGCGGCTGACCCCGTTCCAGCGGATGCTGCAAAGCCTGCCCGGCCAGGTCAGTGCGTCTGCCCCGGCGGCCGCCCCGGCGGGTCCGGACATCGCCTTGTCGATGTTCGGGACGACGCTGTTCCAGTCGGGCACGGCGCACGCCACCTCCGGTTTCGGGGGTGTTGCGCTTGCCGTCGGCGCCAACAGCAATGCCACCGCCAACACCACCATGCTCACCCCGGGCTTAGGTTCCTTTGCCACTGCCATTGGCAACAACAACACGGCCGTGGCCAACGGCACGCTGTGCACGGCAACCGTGTTGGGCAATTACAGCAATGCCACCGGGGGCTTCGGCGGGCTCGGCAGCACCGCCTTCGTCACCGGCGACCACTCTGGAGCTTCTGCCGGGTTCAGCAACCGCGACATCGGCAACCTCGCCGCCGTCTCCGGTAACTACAGCTCGGCTCTCGCCGGGTCCGGCAGCGGCAACGCGGCCGTGACCTTCGGTAACGACAACACGGTGAGGGCCGGCGGCAACCCGGCTATCGCCGGCGGCGCCACCAGCAACCTCAATCTTGGCTTCGCGCAGGGGAACAACAGCAACGTCATGGCCGGGACCCTGACCAATAACTCCAGCAACGCCAACGTCGCCGGCGTGTTCCTCGGCAACCACAGCCTTGCCAATGCGATCGACGGCAACGCCAACGTCGCGGCCGCCGTCTCCGCCACCAACGGCCACGCCCAGGCGGGCTCTGGCAACGCCAACATCGCCGGCGTCTACGCCGGCACCGGCTGTTCGGCCCTGGCCGGCTTTGGCAACTTCAACGCGGCCGGGGTCTCGGGCCTGCTCCCCGGCACCAACAACCTCACGGCGAATGCCCTGGGAAGCTTGAAGACCACCTTCAAGTTCTTGCCGCCGGCATTGGACTTCTTCGGGCCGTAAGGTTCGGTCAGGCCGCGCGGGCCCGGCAAGAAGCCACCCCTTGCTCACCCGCGATACGACGGCGGACAGGCGGCGCGCCGAGCGCTGCGGTCCGATCCAGAGTTCCGCGCCGGCAGCGGTCCGGCCTTCCTGACCACGAGGTCAGGCCGGTGCTGATCTGCGAATCTGGTTGGATAGGTCGGTGCACGCCAACCTTGCAACCACGACCACGCGGGAGGATTTCCGCGTGCTGGCGGCAGAGCACCGGGTGGTCCCGGTGACTCGCAAGGTCTTGGCCGACAGCGAAACTCCGCTGTCGGCGTACCGCAAACTCGCCGCCAACCGGCCCGGGACGTTCCTGCTCGAGTCGGCCGAGAACGGGCGGTCGTGGTCGCGGTGGTCCTTCATCGGTGCCGGGGCACCGACGGCATTGACGGTGCGCGACGGCGAAGCGGTGTGGTTGGGCACCGTCCCGAAGGATGCCCCAACCGGCGGCGACCCGCTGGCCGCGCTGCAGGCGACCCTGGACCTTCTTGCCACAGCGGCCCCGAATCAGTCCGAGCCCGGGTTTCCGCCACTGTCGGGCGGCATGGTCGGCTTTTTCGCCTACGACATGGTGCGGCGCCTCGAGCGGTTGCCCGAACTCGCCGTCGACGACCTGCAGCTGCCGGACATGCTGCTGATGCTGGCCACCGATGTGGCGGCGGTCGACCACCACGAGGGCACTATCACGCTGATCGCCAACGCGGTGAATTGGAACGGCACCGACGAGCGGGTCGACTGCGCCTACGACGACGCGGTCGCGCGCCTGGACGTGATGACGGCGGCACTGGGCCAACCGCTACCGTCGACGGTCGCCACCTTCAGCATGCCCGAGCCGCGATACCGTGCCCAGCGCACCGTCGAAGAGTACGGCGCGATCGTCGAATACCTGGTCGGACAAATCGCTGCCGGCGAGGCCTTCCAGGTGGTGCCCTCGCAGCGCTTCGAGATGGACACCGACGTCGATCCGATCGATGTCTACCGAATCCTGCGGGTGACCAACCCGAGCCCCTACATGTACCTGCTTCAGATACCGAATAGTGCTGGCGCAATCGACTTTTCGATCGTCGGATCCAGTCCCGAGGCGCTGGTTACCGTCCATGAGGGCCGAGCGACAACTCACCCCATCGCCGGGACGAGGTGGCGCGGAAACACCGAGGAAGAGGATCAGCTGCTGGAAAAGGAGTTGCTGGCCGACGACAAAGAACGGGCCGAGCACCTGATGCTGGTCGACTTGGGCCGCAACGACCTGGGCCGAGTCTGTACGCCGGGCACCGTTCGGGTCGAGGATTACAGCCACATCGAACGCTATAGCCACGTCATGCACCTGGTGTCGACGGTGACCGGTCTGCTCGACGACGATCACACCGCTCTGGACGCGGTGACCGCCTGCTTCCCGGCGGGCACGCTGTCGGGCGCACCGAAGGTGGGGGCCATGGAGTTGATCGAAGAGGTGGAGAAGACCCGCCGCGGGCTGTACGGCGGCGTGGTGGGCTACCTCGACTTCGCCGGCAACGCTGACTTCGCGATCGCCATCCGTACCGCGCTGATGCGGAACGGCACCGCCTACGTCCAGGCCGGTGGCGGCGTGGTGGCCGACTCCAACGGGCCTTACGAATACAACGAGGCCGGCAGCAAAGCGCGGGCGGTGCTCAATGCGATTGCCGCCGCCGAGACGCTAGCTAGCCCGGACACGGGGCGTGGTGGCTGACGACCCCCGGCCCGGTCGGTCCCGCCGGCTGCCCAGTCGGCTGATGGTGGGAATGGCCCAGTTATTGCTGGTGATTGCTGCCGCGGCGCTGTGGGCGGCGTCGCGGCTGCCGTGGGTCGTCATTCGCTCGTTCGACGGGCTGGGGCCGCCGCGGCAGGTGACGTTGACCGGTGCCACCTGGTCGACTGCGTTGCTGCCGGTAGCGATGTTGCTGTTGGCCGCGGCGGTAGCGGCACTCGCGGTGCGCGGCTGGCCGCTGCGGGTGCTGGCCGCGCTGCTGGCGGCAACGAGCTTTGCGGTCGGCTACCTCGGCATCAGCCTGTGGGTGATTCCCGACGTCGCGGCCCGTGGCGCCGAACTCGCCGATGTCCCGCTGACGGCCCTGGTTGGCAGCGGACGTTACTACTGGGGTGCTGCGGTGGCGGTCGGCGCTGCGGTGTGCATCCTGATGGCTGCCGCGGTGCTGCTGCGCGCCGCGTCGATTGCCGGGTCGGCTCATCCGGGCCCTACAAAGTACGCCGGACCTGCGGCGCGCCAGGCTACGGCGCGTCGCGACCACGACGGACCCATGTCGGAACGAATGATTTGGGATGCCCTAGACCGCGGTGTCGACCCGACCGATCGACCGCACGGGTCTGACACCGAGGGTCGGTGACGAAGCGCGCGCCGCGGGCCGCTACCCTTCATGAACGTCATCGCAATCGGCTGCGGGGCGTGGGTCACGGTGGTGACGGTTGGAGACCGTTGGAGACCGTTGGAGACCGTTGGGAAAGGAAGCAGCAGGCATGAGTCCGGCAACCGTGCTTGACTCCATCCTCGAGGGAGTCCGGGCCGACGTAGCCGCGCGCGAAGCACGTATCAGCCTGCCGGAGATCAAGGCTGCCGCGGCCGCGGCGCCGCCGCCGCTTGACGTGATGGCGGCGCTACGCGCGCCCGGTATCGGGGTGATCGCCGAGGTCAAGCGCGCCAGCCCGTCAGCGGGCTCGCTGGCGACCATCGCCGATCCGGCGAAGCTGGCGCGGGCATACGAAGACGGCGGTGCTCGCATCATCAGCGTGTTGACCGAGGAGCGGCGGTTCCACGGTTCCCTCGATGACCTCGACGCGGTACGTGCGGCTGTCTCGATTCCGGTGTTGCGCAAAGACTTTGTGGTGCAGCCCTATCAGATTCACGAGGCGCGTGCACACGGCGCCGACATGCTGTTGCTCATCGTCGCCGCACTCGACCAGTCGGCGTTGGTGTCGATGCTGGACCGCACCGAATCACTCGGTATGACCGCGCTCGTCGAAGTGCACACCGAGCAGGAAGCCGACCGGGCGTTGAAGGCCGGTGCCAAGGTCATCGGCGTCAACGCCCGCGATCTCACGACCCTGGAGGTCGACCGGGACTGCTTCGCCCGAATCGCGCCCGGGCTGCCCAGCAACGTGATCAGGATCGCCGAATCGGGGGTCCGCGGCACCGGTGACCTGCTCGCGTACGCCGGCGCGGGCGCTGATGCGGTGCTGGTCGGTGAAGGTCTGGTGAAAAGCGGTGACCCGCGTGCGGCGGTCGCCGATCTGGTCACTGCGGGCACCCACCCGTCCTGCCCGAAGCCGGCTCGTTAGTCGTTGATGACCCGCGTGCACCTCGAGCGTCGGTGATGGCAGATCAATCTCGCCCGGAGCTTCCGCGCACGAGCGCTGCCATCGCCGAACGCACCAGCCACGATCCTGATGCCGGCGGACATTTCGGAGGCCCCGGTGGTTATGGTGGCCGCTACGTTCCCGAGGCGTTGATGGCGGTGATCGAGGAGGTCACCGTCGCCTACGAGAAGGAACGCGTCAACCAGGACTTCCTGGACACCCTGGACACGTTGCAAGCCAACTATGCCGGCCGTCCGTCGCCGCTGTACGAAGCAACCCGACTCAGCGAACATGCCGGGTCATCGCGACTGTTCTTGAAGCGAGAAGACCTGAACCACACGGGTTCTCATAAGATCAACAACGTCCTCGGCCAGGCGTTGCTGGCTCGCCGGATGGGTAAGACCCGGGTGATCGCCGAGACGGGCGCCGGCCAGCACGGGGTGGCCACCGCCACCGCGTGCGCGCTGCTGGGCCTGGAGTGCGTCATCTACATGGGTGCCGTCGACACCGCGCGCCAGGCGCTCAACGTGGCACGGATGCGGCTGCTCGGGGCGCAGGTCGTGTCCGTGCAGACCGGCTCCCAAACGCTCAAGGACGCCATCAACGAGGCGTTCCGGGATTGGGTCAGCAACGCCGACAACACGTACTACTGCTTCGGCACGGCCGCCGGTCCGCATCCCTTCCCCACCATGGTGCGCGACTTTCAGCGAATCATCGGCATGGAGGCGCGCGTCCAGATCCAGGACCAGACGGGCAGGTTGCCGGACGCGGTCGTCGCATGTGTGGGCGGCGGATCCAATGCGATCGGTATCTTTCACGCATTCCTCGACGATCCGGGGGTGCGATTGGTCGGATACGAGGCGGCGGGCGACGGTGTCGAGACCGGTCGGCACGCGGCGACATTCACCGGAGGTTCGCCCGGCGCCTTCCAGGGCTCGTACTCCTATCTGTTGCAGGACGAAGACGGCCAGACCATCGAATCGCATTCGATCTCAGCAGGTCTGGATTATCCCGGAGTCGGCCCCGAACATGCATGGCTCAAGGAGACCGGACGCGTCAGCTACCAACCGATCACCGACTCCGAAGCGATGGAGGCGTTCGGTCTGCTGTGCCGGATGGAAGGGATCATCCCTGCCATCGAATCCGCGCACGCGGTGGCTGGTGCGCTCCAGCTGGGGGCTGAGTTGGGAAGGGGCGCAGTCATTGTGGTGAACCTGTCAGGACGCGGAGACAAGGACGTCGAGACAGCCGCCAGATGGTTCGGCCTATTGTCACCCGGCGCCGACGCGGACAGGTCTGGTTGACGATGACCGTCGAGCAGTGTGAAACGAGCAAGCTGGGGCCACTTTTCGAGTCGTGCCGGGCGGCTGGTCGTGCGGCGTTGATCGGCTATCTGCCCACCGGCTATCCCGACGTGCGCACGTCGGTCGAAGCCATGACTGCGCTGGTCGAATCTGGTTGTGACATAGTCGAAGTCGGTGTTCCGTATTCGGACCCGGGTATGGACGGACCTACCATTCAGCGGGCTACCGAGGCGGCGTTGCATGGGGGAGTGCGGGTCCGGGACACGTTGGCGGCGGTCGAGGCGATCAGCCGGGCAGGTGGCAATGCCGTGGTGATGACGTACTGGAACCCGGTGCTGCGCTACGGAGTCGACGCGTTCGCCCGAGACCTGGCCGCGGCCGGCGGGCGGGGGCTCATCACTCCCGACCTGATTCCCGACGAGGCGCAGCCCTGGTTCGCCGCATCCGACGAACATCGACTGGACCGCATCTTTTTGGTGGCGCCGTCATCGACGCCCGAACGATTGGCAATCACGGTCAAGGCGTCGCGTGGGTTCGTGTATGCGGCGTCGACCATGGGGGTGACCGGGGCGCGAGATGTGGTTTCACAGGCCGCGCCCGAGCTGGTGGGGAGGGTGAAGGCAGTGTCGGACATACCGGTCGGGGTCGGGTTGGGGGTGCGGTCACGAGAACAGGCCGCGCAGATCGCAGGTTACGCCGACGGTGTCATTGTCGGCTCGGCGTTGGTGTCGGCCCTGGGTGCGGGCTTGCCGAGGCTGCGTGCACTGACGGAGGAACTTGCCGCCGGGGTCCGTGAAAGGCCGGCCTCATGACCACGATGTGGCTCGCGTACATTCCCAGCCCGCCGCGCGGCGTCTGGCACCTCGGGCCGCTGCCCATCCGCGCCTACGCGCTGTTCATCATCACCGGCATCATCGTGGCCTTACTGATCGGCGATCGACGCTTTGCGGCCCGCGGCGGTGAGCGGGGCGTGATCTACGACATCGCGCTGTGGATGGTGCCTTTCGGCTTGATCGGCGGCAGGCTCTACCACCTGGCCACCGACTGGCGGACATATTTCGGCCATGGCGGCGCCGGGTTTGCCGCGGCACTGCGAATCTGGGATGGCGGCCTGGGCATCTGGGGAGCGATCGCACTCGGCGCCGTCGGGGCGTGGATCGCCTGTCGACGCCGCGGAATTCCGCTGCCGGCTTTCTTGGACGCGGCCGCCCCCGCAGTCGTTTTGGCGCAGGCGATCGGCCGGCTCGGAAACTACTTCAATCAAGAGCTCTACGGCCGCGAAACCACAGTGCCGTGGGGACTGGAGATCTTCTACCGCCGCGATCCCGCCGGATTTGTCGACGTCCATTCCCTTGACGGTGTCTCGACCGGGCAGCTCGCGGTCGTCGTGCACCCGACGTTCCTCTACGAATTGCTGTGGAACGTACTGGTATTCGGCGTGCTCATCTATCTGGATCGGCGTTTCACGATCGGCCATGGGCGACTGTTCGGGCTTTACGTCGCGCTTTATTGCGTCGGGCGATTCGGTGTCGAGCTGATGCGTGACGATACCGCCACACACATCGCCGGAATCCGGATCAATTTGTTCACGTCAACTTTCGTGTTCATCGGCGCCGTGGTGTATGTGATCTTGGCGCCGAAGGGCCGGGAGGATCCGGCCACGGTGCGTGGCACCGCCGTGGTCGGCGAGGAAGCGGCCGAGCCGGCGGAAGTCGCCGCGCCTGAGGCAGAGCCCGCGGCTGTGAGTTCGGGTTCGGCGGCTGTCACCGCAGTCGCTGGGGCTGCCGATGCCGAAGACGACCAACCGACTGCGTCGGCGGAAACCCAGCGAGCCGGCGAACCCGCCGAGCCGCAAACCCTGAAGACCTCGGCGTCCGAGGACGGCACAACCGACGCTCAAGAAGCGCAGACCGAGGAGCCGGAAACCGGTGAGGAAGCCGCCGAGGTGGTCCCCCAGGCCGAGGCTGAGCCGGCTGAGGCGGAAGAAGCCGAACAGGCCGAGGCTGAGCCGGCTGAGGCGGAAGAAGCCGAACAGGCCGAGGCTGAGCCGGCTGGGGCGGAAGAAGCCGAACAGGCCGAGGTTGAGCCGGTGCCCGTGCCCGAGGAGCCCGAGGTCGACGAAGCTCGAGCCGAAGAATCGGAGCTCGTCGTCGACGAGGCCGAGGCCGAGTCGGTGACGGATGAGGCTGAGGCTGCAGAGGCTGAAGCCGAATCAGCGGCCGGGGAGCCAGAACTCGCTGCGCCAGCTGCAGAGACCGAAGCCGAAGAGGCCGAAGCCTCAGAGCCTGACGCGGAGGACACCACCGCGCCGAAGGCGGCGGCGGAGAATGCTTCCGGCGGTGCTGACGACCAGGATGATCACCTGGATGGCGACCAGGCACCGTCCGTTCCCAACTCGCCGACACCGGATAACACCGGCTCGACACGGCAGGGCTGGCGGGCTCGGTTGCGAAATCGGCGACAGCGGCCGGGACGGTAGCCGCCGGCGTGGTCCGGCACCAGCGGCCTCGGGCGCAGACCCACTGAATCTGGCATGCTGAAGCGGTGACTGACCAGTCGTGGGCTGCGCAGCCCGGTTCACCGGAGCAGCAACCGGGATATCCGCCGCCTTTTCCGCCGCCCTACTATCCGGAATACTCGCGGCCCGGCGGCTACTTCGGTCCGGCAGCCGACCCGTCAGCTCCCTTCGGTCGGCATCCTGTTACCGGGCAACCACTTTCGGACAAATCGAAGACGGTCGCTGGGCTGTTACAGCTGTTGGGGCTGTTCGGCATCGCCGGTATCGGCCGAATCTACCTCGGGCACACCGGGATGGGCATCGCACAGCTGCTCGTCGGTTGGCTGACGTGCGGGGTCGGCGCGGTCATCTGGGGCGTCATCGACGCGGTGCTGATCCTGACTGACAAAGTGAGCGACCCGTGGGGTCGCCCATTGCGCGATGGAACCTGATCGGCCCGCCCCGGCATCGGGGGCGCGGGGAAAGCACGCTCGGCGGCTTCGTCATCTCTGCGGCGCCGCGGGCTCGGCCGTGCTGTTGGTGGGCGCACTGGGCTACGTCGGCGTGGTCGATCCGCACCGCAGCCACTCGCTGTACCCGCAATGTCCGTTCAAGTTGCTCACCGGCTGGAATTGTCCCGCGTGCGGTGGACTGCGGATGACGCACGACCTGCTGCACGGTGATGTCGCGGCCGCCGTCAATGACAACATTTTCTTGGTTTTCTTGTTGGCCGGCATCCCCATGCTTGCCGGTTGGATGCTGCGGCGCCGCCGCAATGGGCAGTCGTGGCTGCCCGCGCCCGCGATCACCACCCTTGCGGTGGCGACGGTGGTGTGGACCGTGCTGCGTAACCTGCCCGGCTTCCCGTTGGTGCCAACCGTTCTGGGCGTTTGACCTCAGCCGGCGCCGGCCCGGTAGCTCAGTTGCCGAAGCCCGTCAACGGGCCCGGCGCACCAGTAGCCGCGCTAAGCCGACTGGCGGCAAAGGCCACCCCCTGCTCCACCACCAGCCCGTCGCCTGCGTACGCGTCATGGGCGGCGAAGTTCAGCCCGTCGGAGCACACCGGGTCTTCGGGTTCGCACACCTTGATGGTCTTGGCCTGATACGCGGGACCGATAGCGACCGGGGGCTGGCCGAGGAAGTCCATCGCCCGGTGATTGGGCAACCCGAACAACACCACCGCGGCGACGTGGTCAGCCACTTCGGGCGCCAACGGCTTGGGCACGCTGGCGGGATCGACTCCATCCGGCACCGCGGCCGACGTGACAAAGCCCATCACGGCCGCTCCCTGCGAATATCCGCCGAGGACCATTTTGGTCTGGGGACAGCTGCCCGCCATGGAAACGACATGAGCACTAGCGTCTCGGATGCCGTCGATCCCGGTGTCCCACTGGTCACTGGCCGGGTAGTTGACCGGATATACCCCGAACGTCTTGCCGCCGGCTCGGGAGCGCAGGGAGTCGACAAATGCCTGCCCCGTGGGTCCGACACCCGGAGCCTCACCGGTACCCCGGGCGAACACCACCTCGACGTCGGGGCAGGGCTCCGCGGACGCCGTCGGGACCACAAAGCCGGAAAGGACGGAGGCGCTGATACCCCACGCGGTGACGACTGCGGGACCAAGGATTCGGACGACGGGAGAAGCAATCACGGCGGGGAAGGTGTCCATACGAGGAGTTTCTCAAATTGGCAAATTTTCGTCACCTTTTGCACGCGGAAAGTTGCCCGCGTACGGCAATCGACGGGCTGACGCCGCCGCGGCCGGTCCGCGTTTGCATCGCGCGGAGAGTGGGAGCGCGCACCGGTGTTGCGACGCCCACGGTCTGCCGTGGTCCCGATGCGCGGGTATCGGCGAGGCGCACCGAAGGCACATGACCGCGACTATGCTTTGTCGTCGTGACAAGACGCGGGAAGATCGTCTGCACTCTCGGGCCGGCCACCCAATCGGACGACATGGTCAGAGCGCTGGTCGAAGCCGGAATGGACGTCGCCCGAATGAACTTCAGCCACGGCGACTATGCGGATCACGAGGCGGCCTACAAACGAGTGCGGGCAGCCTCGGATGCCACCGGACGCGCCGTCGGCCTGCTCGCCGACCTTCAAGGTCCCAAGATCAGGTTGGGGCGCTTCGCCGGCGGGCCGACCTATTGGGCTGACGGTGAAACGGTCCGGATCACCGTCGAAGACTGCGACGGCTGCCATGACCGGGTGTCCACCACCTACAAGAGGTTGGCTCAGGACGCGACGGCCGGTGACCGCGTGCTGGTCGACGACGGCAAAGTCGGGCTGGTGGTCGATCACGTCGACGGCGACGACGTGGTCTGCACTGTCGTCGAGGGCGGCCCGGTCAGCAATAACAAGGGAATCTCGCTGCCCGGCATGAGTGTTTCCGCGCCCGCGCTGTCGGACAAGGACATCGAGGACCTGACATTCGCACTGAACTTGGGCATCGACATGGTGGCGCTCTCCTTCGTGCGCTCGCCCTCTGATGTCGAACTAGTCCACGAGGTGATGGACCGGATCGGCCGGCGAGTCCCGGTGATCGCCAAGCTGGAAAAACCCGAAGCCATCGACAACCTCGAGGCCATCGTGCTGGCCTTCGACGCCGTTATGGTGGCGCGCGGTGATCTCGGGGTCGAGCTGCCCCTGGAAGAGGTTCCGCTGGTGCAGAAGCGGGCCATCCAGATGGCGCGGGAGAACGCCAAGCCGGTGATCGTGGCGACCCAGATGCTGGACTCGATGATCGAGAATTCGCGGCCGACCCGCGCCGAGGCCTCCGACGTCGCCAACGCGGTGCTCGACGGCGCCGACGCGCTGATGCTGTCCGGTGAAACGTCGGTCGGTAAGTATCCGCTGTTGGCGGTGCGGACCATGTCGCGGATCATCTGTGCGGTCGAAGAGAATTCGACGGCGGCTCCGCCGTTGACGCATGTGCCGCGCACCAAGCGGGGCGTGATCTCCTATGCCGCCCGCGACATCGGTGAGCGACTGGACGCCAAGGCCCTGGTCGCTTTCACCCAATCCGGCGACACGGTGCGACGGCTGGCCCGCCTGCACACCCCGCTGCCGCTGCTGGCCTTCACCGCGTGGCCCGAGGTGCGCAGCCAGCTTGCGATGACCTGGGGCACCGAGACATTCATCGTTCCGAAGATGGAGTCCACCGACGGCATGATCCGCCAGGTCGACAAGTCGCTGCTGGAACTCGGCCGTTACAAGCGGGGCGACCTGGTGGTGATCGTCGCGGGTGCGCCTCCGGGCACGGTCGGTTCAACCAACCTGATCCACGTGCACCGGATCGGTGAGGACGACGTTTAGTTGTCCGATTTTGATGAGCTGCTGGCGGTGCTGGATCTCCACCGGGTCGCCGACGACCGGTTCATCGGATCTCATCCCAGCAAGAACCCGATGCGCACTTTCGGTGGGTTGCTGGTGGCGCAGTCGTTCGTCGCCAGCACCCGCACGCTGACCCGCGAAGAGCTACCGCCCAGCGCGCTCTCGGTGCATTTCATCAACGGGGGCGACACCACCAAGGACATCGAATTCCATGTGGTGCGGTTGCGCGACGAGCGGCGGTTCGCCAACCGGCGTGTCGACGCGGTACAGGACGGCACGTTGCTGTCGTCGGCGATGATCTCCTACATGTCCGGCGGTCCCGGGCTCGAGCACGGTGTCGAGCCACCGGAGGTGGACGAGCCGCACATCCGGCCGCCAATTAGTGAGCTATTGCGTGGCTATGAGGAAACCGTTCCGCACTTCGTCAACGCGTTGCAACCGATCGAGTGGCGCTATACCAACGACCCCTCGTGGGTGATGCGGGAGAAGGGTGATCGGCTGCCCTATAACCGCGTCTGGGTCAAGGCGCTGGGCACGATGCCCGACGACCCGGTGCTGCACACTGCGACGATGTTGTACTCCTCGGACACCACGGTGCTGGACTCGGTGATCACCACCCACGGGCTGTCCTGGGGCTTCGACCGCATCTTTGCCGCCTCCGCCAACCACTCGGTGTGGTTTCACCGGCAGGTCGACTTCGACGACTGGGTCCTTTATTCGACATCGTCACCGGTGGCCGCGGATTCGCGCGGGCTGGGTATCGGGCATTTCTTCGACCGCGGCGGGCGACTCATCGCAACCGTGGTGCAGGAGGGCGTCGTGAAATACTTTCCCGCGGCTCGCCGATAGACAGGTGGGGTAACCGCAGGACAACCGCCTGGTTTCGGCTCAACCCGGCCACGCTCAGGCGTACCGTTCCAGGTAGCGGGTACCCGTCCGGCAGCTGAGAGGCAGGTCAGCGGGAGGTGAGTGTGAACGAACCGTCGGTCGATGTCGCGCCGAGGGTCCGTGCCCGCGAACGCGTCGTCGTGCACGTCGATACATTCAGGGCTCGCCTTGTCGGCGCCCTTGCGGTGTTCTGCGCGGCGTGCTGGCTCATTGCGCTGCTCGCGCATAACTACCGGCACGAGGATTGGCAGGCGGCCGGGCGGCTGAGTTGGTCGCTGACGATCCTGGCGGCGGTGGCGTTGATAGCCCGGGGTATCTTCCTCGGGCGTCCGGTCACGGCCATGCATGCGGCTGCGGCCGCGCTATTCCTGGTCGCGGGGCTGGGCCTGCATGTGCTGTCCTTCGACCTGGCCGGTGAGATGCTGATCGCCGGATCGGGGTTGGTGTTGATGTGGCCGACGTCGTCGCATCCACGACCTGGTGACTTGCCCCGGGTGTGGGCATTGATCAACGCCACCAGCGAGGATCCGTTGGCACCGTTCGCCATGCAGGCGGGCAAGTGCTACCACTTCAGCGCGGTCGGCACCGCGGCGCTGGCATACCGGACGCGGCTGGGCTTTGCGGTGGTCGCCGGGGACCCGATTGGTGACGAATCGCAGTTTCCCGAGCTGATTGCCGACTTCGTCGCCACCTGTCATGCCCGCGGCTGGCGGATTGCGGTGCTGGCCTGCAGTGAGCGACGGCTGAGCCTGTGGACCGACCCCGACGTGCCGGGACGGTCGCTGCGGGCGGTACCCATCGGGCGGGACGTCGTCATCGATGTCCCCAACTTCGCGATGGTGGGCCGCAAGTTCCGCAACCTGCGTCAGGCCGTCAAACGGACCCATAACGCCGGCATCACCACCGAAATCGTGGCCGAACAGGAACTCGACGACAAGCAGCGCGCAGAGCTGACCGAGATGCTGCTGGCGTCCCCCAAAGGGGCGCGTACCGATCGCGGCTTCTGCATGAGCCTGGACGGCGTACTGGAAGGCAAATACCCAGGCGTTCAGCTGATCATCGCCAGGGACGCTTCGGGGCGGGTGCAGGGCTTCGACCGATTCACGACCGCGGGTGGCGGCAGTGATTTCTCCCTCGACGTGCCCTGGCGGCGCCGCGGTGCCCCGAACGGGATCGACGAGCGGCTCAGCGTCGACATGATCACCGCCGCCAAAGAGGCTGGCGCGCAGCGGCTGTCGCTAGCCTTCGCGGCGTTCCCGGAGATCTTCGACGCGGCACACCGGAGCCGGCCGCAACGCGTGTTCTATCTGCTGATCCATCTGCTCGACCCGTTCATCTCCCTGGAGTCCTTGTACCGGTACCTGGGTAAATTTCACGCATTGGACGAACGGCGCTATGCGCTGGTCTCGTTGACCCAGATCGTTCCGCTGCTGCTGGTGTTGCTCTCCCTGGAGTTCATGCCGCGGCGCCGCGGGCTACCCGAAGGGGCACGCCGGTGAGCCGACGCTGAGTCGGGCGCAGGCAATGTCGTCGGGCAGGTGGTGGGTGGCCACCACAACCGTCCGGTCGCCCAGAATCGGCCCCGGGCCTGGCATCAGCAAGTCGCGCAGGACGGCCTCGGCGTCGGTCGCGTCAAGGTGTTCGGTTGGCTCGTCCAGCAGCACAATTCGGGCGGGGGACAGCACCGCCCGCGCGAGCAGCAGCCGTCGGCGTTGTCCTGCTGAAAGTCCTTGCACGCCACCGATCAACACCGTCGACAAGCCCTCTGGAAGGCCGGCCAGCCAGTCGCCGAGGCCGGCTTTCGCCAGTGCGGCCGTCAATTCGTCATCGCCGCAATCGCCGCGGACAACCAACAGGTTATCTCGTACGGTGGTGGCGAAGACATGTGCGTCTTCGGCGAAAAAGGTGACAGCTCTTCGCAGTTCGGCTTCATCGAAGGGGCTCACGTCGGTTCCGTCCACGAGCACCCGGCCGTCTAGTGGCGGCAACAGCCCGGCCAGCGTCATCAGCAGCGTCGTCTTGCCGGAGCCGCTGGGGCCGGTGACGGCGAGCCGACCACCCGGTGGCAGGTCGAGCACCGCCTGGCACGACCGTACCGCCAAGTGACCGCACCAGACGTCGGCGGATAGCCGGCCGGTGCTCGGGGGCCCCGCTGGTGTTGGCGCGGCCCGGGCCGGGCGACTGTCCTCGGGCGGAGTCAGGTCAAGCAGCCGCCGTGCCGCGATACGTGACCGGGTCAGCTGGACCGCGGCCACCGGAAGTGCGGTCGTCGCCTCGAAGGCCGACAATGGCAACAACATCAGCACGGCCAGCGTCGTCGGCGCCACCGTGGGAGCCATGCCGATTGCCGCCGCCACCGCACCCAACACGCTGATCCCGATCGCCGCGGTCGGTATCGCCTCGGCGATCGCCGCCGGCCTGGCCGCGGCGTCGCGAGCCCTACCCCAAGCACGTTGTTGCCGTTGGGATTCGGCAATGGTGTCGGTGAGGACTCCGGCGACCCGAAGCTCGGGTGCGTGCTCGAGTGCGACCATGGCCGACGTGTCGCGGCCGCCATGATGCCGCCGGGCCAGCGTCTCGTGTTGCACGGCGGCTCTGCCGGCAAGCCAAGGCGCGACGACCCCGGCCACCAACAGGCAGATCGCCAGGACCGCTGCGGCCGGCGCCGAGATGATCGCAACGGCCGTGGTCGCGGCCAGCGCCAGTAATGCGGCGACGCCGATCGGTACCACCGCACGGACCAGCATGTCGGCCAAGGTGTCGACGTCGGCACCGACTCGGGCCACCACCTCGCCGCTGTGCAGCCGGACCGCCGCCGCCGGCGGTCCCACGGCCAGCCGGTGGTAGATCCGGGCGCGCGCTGCGCCGGCCGCGCGCAGCGCGGTGTCGTGGGTGGCAAGTCGCCCGCAATAGTGCAGAATCCCGCGCGAAATCGCGAACGTTCGCACCGCGACGACCGCGACGGACAAGTCCAGCACGGGCGGCATCTGCCAGGCGCGGGTGATCAACCATGCCGAAACGCCGGCCAAGGCGAGGCCGCTGCCCAGTGACAACGCCGCCAGAACAATCGCGGCCAGGATGCGCCCCAATCGCGGACGCAGCAGGTCATAGCCGGCCGGCAGCGGATCAGACCGGGGCATAGCCGACCTCGCTGCCGGCGGTGACCTCGACGACCCGGTCACCGATGGCCACGACGGGGGCCCGGTGGCCGACGACCACCACCGTCGCACCCTGGCGGGCCCGGTCGACGACGGCCCGCAACACCCGGCCCTCGGTGGCGGCGTCCAGGTGCGCGGTGGGTTCGTCGAGCAGCAGTACCGGGGCGGTTGATCCGAGTGCCCGGGCCAGCCCGAGGCGTTGCCGCTGCCCCAGCGACAAGCCGACGCCGCCGCGGCCGAGCACGGTGTCCAATCCGTCCGGCAGCGTCGCCAGCACGGTGTCGAATCCTGCTGCGGTGCAAGCACTCTCAATGTCATCCAGATCACCGAACAGCACCAGGTTGTCGCGGACCGTTCCCGGAATCAGGACCGGGCGTTGTGGCAGCCAGGACAGCTGCCGCCACCAGGAGGCGGGCTCCAATTCGCCGACGTCGATTCCGGCGACGGTGACCCGTCCCGACGACGGCACGGTGAGGCCGGCGATCACCTGCAGGATGGTGCTCTTGCCCGCGCCGTTTCGCCCGGTCAGCACCGTCACCCGGCCGGGTTCGAGCACCGCGGTCAGGTGATCCGGTGAGCGGCCGTCTCTGCTTGCGACGCTGAGGTTTTCGATGCGGATCAAGGATCTGCGAGCCGCCACCGTACGGGTGCCCGCGGTCGCGGACGCCGGTTCGCCGATGAGCGCGAAAGCCTGGGCGGCCGCGGCTCTGCCGTCTTGGGCGGCATGGAATTCCACACCGATGCGCCGCAGCGGCCAGTACACGTCGGGTGCCAGCAGCAGAACCGTCAACCCGGTGGCCAGGCTCATCTGACCGAACACCAGGCGAAGACCGATGCTGACCGCGACCACGGCCACACCCAGGGTGGCCAGCAATTCGAGCACCAACGCCGACAGGAAGGCGACCCGCAGCGTGGCCATCGCCGAACGGCGGTGCGCGGCAGCGAGTTCTGCGATGCGCCGCTCCGGTCCCACTGCGCGGCCCAGCGCCCGCAGGGTGGGGATGCCGGCGATCAGGTCCAACAGCCGGGCCTGCAGCGCGCCCATCGCGGCCAGCGCGGCTGCCGACCGGTCGGCCGTCGCCATCCCGATCAACACCATGAAGATCGGAATCAGGGGCAGTGTGATCACGACGATCGCCGTCGATTTCGCGTCATAAGCCGCAATGACCGCGACGGTAGCCGGTGTCAGAAGCACCGCAAGCAGCAAGGTGGGCAGATAACCGGTGAAGTAGGGACGCAAACCGTCCAGTCCGCGAGTGACCAGCACCGCGGCGGCATCACGCTGTGCCGCCACCTGCCTGGGTTGGCGCCCCGTTACCGCCGTCAGCACCTGACCGCTGAGATCCGCGATCACCGCGCTGGCTCCCCGCTGCCCAAGACGTGCCTGCAACCAGTGCGTCAGGGCGCGAATTGTCCACAGCACCAACAATATTGCCAGCGGTTCCAGCCAGCGGTCCAGATGTCGCGTCGAGGGATCGGCCACGATCCGCGCGACGATGCTCGCCAGGACCACCGCCGAGCCGATCGCGCAGCCGGATATCACCACTCCACACGCCACCGCGGCGATCAGGTAGCGGCGCAAGGCCGACGATGCCCGCCACAGCCGCGGATCCAGCGGCGCCCGGGCGGACCTGTCCGTCGCGCTCAGGACGGGTGCCTCGCCAGACCGATGGACGGAGGTATCCGCTCAGCCGAAATGCGTTGCCGGAACACCCAATACGTCCAGGCCTGATACACCACCGTCAGCGGCGCGAAGATGGCCGTCACCCAGGTCATGATCTTCAGGGTGTAAGGCGTCGACGAGGCGTTGTAGATCGTGACGTTCCACTGCTCGTTCAGCGTCGACGGCACCAGGTTCGGATACAGCACGCCGAACAGCAAGACCACAACGGCCGCGACGACCACCAGCGTGCTCAGGAACGCAAACCCGTCGGATGCGCGCCGCCATACCAGCAGTACGGCCGCCACCTGGGCGATCACCGCTACGCCCAGCGCCGCCCAGGTCCATTGCTTGCCATACGCCAGCTGGGTCCAAACTCCGAACCCCCCAACCAGCGCCGTCGCCGCGAGCGCTAGCCACAGCGCGATCCGGTAGGCGCTGTCGCGGATCGGCCCGGCGGTTTTCAAGGCGATGAACACCGCGCCGTACTGCAGGAACAACCCCGCCGTGGCGAGGCCCCCCAACAGTGTGTAGGCGCTGAGCACATCGCCGATGGCCAGATGTACGTGGCCGTTGCCATCGACCGGGAGTCCGCGCACCAGGATCGCGAACGCGACGCCCCACAGCACCGCGGGCAGCCAAGACCCCGCGGCAATCCCGAAATCGGCCCAGGCCCGCCATTTGGTGTCGTCGACCTTCCCGCGCCATTCGATGGCCACCGCACGCAGGATCATGCCGAACAAGATCGCCAGCAGCGGCAAATACAATGCCGAAAACACGGTGGCGTACCAGCCGGGAAACGCGGCGAACATTCCCGCGCCGGCCGTGAGCAACCAGACCTCGTTACCGTCCCAGACCGGGCCGATGGTATTCAGTACGGCTCGCCGTTGGATTTCAGGATCGCCCGGGGCCACCCGAGCCAGCGGCTCCATCAGCATGCCAACACCGAAGTCGAATCCCTCGAGAACCAAGAAACCGAGGAACAGCACACCGATGACAGCGAACCACAGTTGTTGGAGTCCCACCGGTCATCTCCCTTCTGGGTCAGTGGCTCTCAGTAAGCGAACGACAGCGGTGCCACCTCGTCGCGGCTGGGCGCCACAGGCGCCGCCGGCTCGGCGTCGTGCTCCTGCGGGCCTTCGACGACATAGCGTTTGAGCAGCCAGCACCAGATGACCGCGAGCACCGCGTAGACCAGCGTAAACGTCACCAATGAGGTGACGACCATGCCGAACGCGTGGTCCGAGACAGCAGTTCCGACGGTGAGTCGAACCTGCTGGTCACCGGTCGGGTTGGGAGCCACGATCCAGGGCTGACGGCCCATCTCGGTGAACACCCATCCGAACATGTTTGCCAGGAACGGTGCGGGAATCGTCAACAGCGCAATCCAGGCGAACCACCGCCGTCCCGGGATCCGTCCGCCGCGGGTCAGCCACAGGGCCAGCAATGCGAACAGCACCGGAATCGCGAGGAACCCGATCATCGCGCGAAATGACCAGTAGGTGACGAATAGATTGGGCCGATAATCATTCGGGCCGAATCGCTGGTTGTAGTCCTGCTGCAGATCGCGGACGCCTTGCAAGGTGACACCGGTGGTGCGGCCTTGGGCAAGGTACGGCAACACGTAGGGCACCTCGAGGACCCGCGTGAGGCTGTCGCAATTGTTCTGCCGGCCGACCGTCAGGATGGAAAAGTCCGGATCGGTCTGGGTGTCGCACAGCGATTCCGCGGACGCCATCTTCATCGGTTGCTGCACAAACATCAGCTTGCCCTGGTGGTCACCGGTGAAGAACAGCCCGACGGTGGCGATCAGCGCAACCCAGCAGCCCAGGATGGTCGCCGGGCGATACATGGCGCGGGTGCCGGGCCCCACCGGGGCGTTGTGCGAACGCACCAGCCACCATGCGCTGACCGCGGCGACAAAAGTTCCCGCGGTAAGCAGCGAACCCGCGACAGTGTGTGAAAACGCTGCTATCGCAGTGTTATTGGTGAGCAGCGCGGAAATGCTGTTCAGCTCCGCGCGTTTGGTGGCCGGGTTGTAGTGCGCCCCGACGGGATGCTGCATGAACGAATTCGCCGAAATGATGAAGAACGCGGAGACGTTGACCGCGATCGCGACGATCCAGATGCAGGTCAGGTGCACCAGCCGGGGCAGCCTGCTCCAACCGAAGATCCACAGCCCAAGGAACGTCGATTCGAAGAAGAAGGCCATCAGACCTTCCATTGCCAACGGCGCGCCGAAGATGTCGCCGACGAATCGGGAGTATTCGGACCAATTCATTCCGAATTGGAATTCCTGCACGATCCCGGTCGCCACGCCGATGGCGAAGTTGATCAAGAACAACTTCCCGAAGAACTTGGTCAGCCGATACCAGGCCGTGTTACCGGTGACCACCCACACCGTTTGCATCACGGCCAGCAGCGGGGCCAGGCCGATGGTGAGTGGCACGAAGATGAAGTGGTAGACGGTGGTGATACCGAACTGCCAGCGCGAAATATCGACGACATTCATCTGTCATCTCCCGGGATCGCGGGCCTTACAAGCGGGCTACGACGAAGTGTAGTAGACAGTCGGAGTTGACGCGAGTCGAGTGACGCTTGTCGGAGGACTCATAGCCCCAGTTTTTTGGCCGCCTGACGGATGCCGACGGCCGAGACGATCTCACATAACCCGATGATGACCAGCCACACACCCACGACGATGGCCAACGTGATGATCGACTCGAACGGCGCGGCCAACACCACGACGCCGGCGATTAGGCTGATAACCCCGACGAAGATCTGCCATCCCCGTCCCGGCAAGGTCGGGTCGTTGATCGCGGACACGGTTGTGGCGACGCCGCGGAAGATGAACCCGATGCCGATCCAGATGGCCAGCAACAGGACCGCGTTGCCGAAATGGCGGAATGCCAGTACGGCCAGGATCAGCGAGGCCGCGCCGCTGATGAACGCCAGGATCCGGCTGCCGGCCGAAACGTGCAGGCTGAACGCGAGGACGACCTGCGCGATGCCGGTCACGACGAGGTAGATGCCGAACGCGACGGCGGCCACCAGGACCGATATTCCGGGCCAGACCAGGATCAGGACGCCGAGGATCAGCGACAGAAGTCCCGATAACAGCGTTGAAATCCACAGATGCGGTAACAAGCGGGGGACGGGGCCCGAGACGGGTGCGATTTGCATGGCACCAGTGTGACGCATGTGACGGGTTTTGGCATAGTGGTGAAACCGGCGGTGCCCGCCCGGTGGGTTGAGGCGTCAGACGCCGGCGGTGCTTGGCTCCTCGGCAGGCGCATCGGCCTGCTGCTCCGCCGGCCTGCGGCCGAGCAGGTACCAGGTGCGCATGACGCCTTTGCCCTTGACGTTGATGTGTCCGCGCTCCTGCAGCACGAAGTCGTCCTTCAAGCGCTGGTAGACCTCATCCGGCACCTGGATCTTGCCCACCGAGTCGGTGGACTCCATCCGCGACGCGACATTGACCGCGTCGCCCCATACGTCGTAGAAAAAGCGGCGCGAACCCACCACGCCGGCGACCACCGGACCGGTGGCGAGGCCCACCCGCAGCGGTACCGGGCCGCCTTGTGGGTCCGTCAATCCGGCTGCGACGCCGACCATGTCGAGTGCAAAGTCGGCGAGCGCCTGCACGTGGTCGGGCCGCGGCCGTGGCACACCGCTGACCACCATGTAGCAGTCGCCACTCACCTTGATCTTTTCCAGCCCGTGCTTGTCCACCAACGCGTCGAAAGCGCTGTACAACCGGTCCAGGAATCGGACGAGGTCGGCCGGCGCGGCGCTGCTGGCCCGCTCGGTGAAGCCGACGATGTCGGCGAACAGCACCGAGGCCTCGTCGTACTTGTCGGCGATGACGTCTCGTTCGGGATGCTTGAGCCGTTCGGCGATGCTGGCCGGCAACATGTTGGCCAGCAGGGCCTCGGAGCGGTCGTATTGGGCTTCCATGATCGATTCGGCGCGGGCGGTGTCCCGCAGGGCAAACCAAACCGACACGACCACCACTACGCAGGCCGAGACCGTGGTGACGACGAAACCCGCCGACTGTGCCCAGGCGGGCTCGATTCCGGTGTTGCGCGGGACCAGGAACTCCACCGCGATGATCAACGCGGTGGCAAGGGCCGCCAGCACGCTGGCCAGCACGATGTGTTCAATACCCAGCACCAGCACCACCAGGCAGGCGCCCACGAGAAAGAAAAACTGGGCGCCGGAACCGGTGCCGATGATCCAGCAACTGGCGAAGACCGCAACATACGCGGCTCCGATGAACGTCAGCGGTGCCACCAACTCACCGAAGCGGTGCAGCATCGGGACGATCGCGAAGACCACGGCCGCGGCGATGTTGATCCAACTCAGCGGCCAGACCCAGCCATTGGTCAGGACCTGCACGAGCACAAAGCTCGCGCTGACCACTACGGCCAGCCAGGCCGCGATACTGAGCAGCCGGGCCCGGCGTGCCGCGCTGCGGGCGTAGTGCTGGTCGAACTCGCGGGTTTGCTCGCGCACCACCGTGACGCAGTCGTGGCGGGATGAGCCCTCGGATAGTTTCCGTGGGGCGCCGCGTTTCTTAGCCGCCACGATCAAAAGCGTAGCCGTCGAGCTCGATATTGTCGGCCAGCTGCCAAGACTCAGGACTGGCCGGCGACGTCATGGGTGAGCCAATCCGAGAGGCGATGTGGCGACAGGTCGCCGTTGGGCATGATGTGTTGCACCCGGCGTCCGTCGCGGACGGCCAGGTCGGCGATCATGCGCCGGTGACAGCGCCACCATGTCGGTTCCCCGCACATCACCGCCACGTCGCTGGTTTCGGCATCCTGTAGCAGCCGCTGGTATGTCGCTTGAAATCCGGGTGTACGGGTGTGCGCCGCGTAATTCGCGAACGCCGGGTTTTCCCACCAGAGGTCACGCGGTACCGGGCTTGCGGGCGGTTTGCGGCGCCCACCGAGATCAGGTTCGTGCCGGTAGCCGATCCCGGCGGCGCCCAGCCAGTCGGGCATCACTTGTTTGGACACGTCGGGGTTGCGGCGCGAGCCGGGGAAACTGCGGACATCGACCAGCAGCTTGATGTGGTGCTGTCGCAGCGCATCGGTGAGTTGCGCGGCCGTCTTGGCGCCGTGGCCAATGGTGTACAGCATGATTCCGGAGTGCCCTCGGTGGGATTCGAACCCACACTGGACGGGTTTTGAGTCCGTTTCCTCTGCCAGTTGGGATACGAGGGCTGAGGTTGTTCCGCTACGGCTTTCCACCTCAGAGCAGCCTCCAACCATAGCGGATTCATACCCCGATCCCGACTCGCCGCCCCCCAAGGTTTCCCATCGCAGCCGCTCACGCCACAATGTCCGTCATGACCGGCCCCACCAACGACGCCGATGCCGCGAAGCCACACCGTGTCCTGATCGCGGAAGACGAAGCGCTCATCCGAATGGACCTCGCCGAGATGCTGCGAGAGGAGGGGTACGACATCGTCGGAGAGGCCGGCGACGGCCAAGAAGCCGTCGAACTGGCCGAGCGGCACAAGCCCGATCTGGTGATCATGGACGTGAAGATGCCGCGCCGCGACGGAATCGACGCGGCGTCGGAGATCGCCAGTAAGCGCATCGCGCCGATCGTGGTGCTGACCGCGTTCAGCCAGCGCGACCTCGTGGAACGCGCCCGCGACGCCGGCGCCATGGCCTATCTGGTGAAGCCCTTCACCGCCAGCGACCTGATCCCGGCCATTGAGTTGGCCGTCAGCCGGTTCAGTGAGATCACCGCGCTGGAACAAGAAGTGGCGGCGCTGTCCGACCGTCTGGAAACGCGCAAGCTCGTCGAACGTGCCAAAGGCCTGCTGCAGGCCAAGCAGGGCATGACCGAGCCGGAGGCGTTCAAGTGGATCCAGCGCGCCGCCATGGATCGGCGGACCACCATGAAGCGGGTGGCCGAAGTCGTCCTGGAGACCCTGGACACGCCCACCTAACGGCGCGAGCAGACGCGGAATCGCACGGATCCGCGCAGCGGAGTGCGATTCTGTGTCTGCCCGGCAGGGTCTAACGCGCCACGATCACCGACGAGCCGTGGCCGAACAGGCCCTGGTTCGCGGTAATGCCGACCTTTGCGTTCTCCACCTGCCGGCCGGTGGCCTGACCGCGCAATTGCCAAGTCAGCTCACACACCTGGGCGATGGCCTGCGCGGGGATCGCCTCGCCGAAGCACGCCAGGCCGCCCGAGGGGTTGACCGGGACCCTGCCGCCGATGGTGGTCGCGCCGCTGCGCAGCAGCGCCTCGGCTTCACCCTTGGCGCACAGCCCCAGATGCTCGTACCAGTCGAGCTCCAGCGCGGTAGACAGGTCATAAACCTCGGCCAGGCTCAGGTCCTCGGGCCCGATGCCGGCCTCCGCGTAGGCCGCGTCCAGGATCTGATCCTTGAACACCCGGTCCGGTGCGGGTACCGCCGCGGTGGAATCCGTTGCGATATCGGGCAATTCGGGCAAATGCTGAGGGTAGCGCGGGGTCACCGTGCTGACCGCGCGCACCGACGGCACCCCCTCCAGCGAGCCGAGATGCTCGCGGGCGAACTTCGCGCTGGCTACGATCAGCGCCGCGGCGCCGTCGGAGGTGGCGCAGATGTCCAGCAGCCGCAGCGGATCCGAGACCACCGGGCTGGCTAGCACGTCGTCGATCGAGTTCTCCTTGCGGTAGCGGGCATTCGGGTTGTTCAGCCCGTGCTTGGAGTTCTTGACCTTCACTTGAGCGAAGTCTTCGAGCGTGGCGCCGTAGAGGTCCATCCGCCGCCGCGCCAATAGCGCGAAGTACACCGTGTTCGTCGCGCCGATGAGATGGAAGCGCTGCCAGTCGGGGTCGTTCTTGCGCTCGCCGCCTACCGGGGCGAAAAAGCCCTTCGGCGTGGTGTCGGCGCCGATCACCAGCGCCACATCGCAGAAACCGGCAAGGATCTGCGCGCGGGCGCTTTGCAGGGCCTGCGAACCGCTGGCGCACGCGGCGTAGCTGGAGCTGACCAGCACGCCGTTCCAGCCCAGCTTCTGGGCGAACGTGGCGCCGGCGACGAATCCCGGGTAGCCGTTGCGGATGGTGTCCGCCCCGGCCACCAATTGGATCTGACGCCAGTCCAGGCCGGCCTCGCGCAGCGCGGCCCGCGCGGCTACCACCCCGTACTCGGTGAAGTCAGTGCCCCACTTGCCCCACGGGTGCATGCCCGCACCGAGGATGTACAGCGGTTCGGGCGTGCTCATGTCTGGGCAATCCTCCACGCATAGACGATGCGTTGCACACCGTCGTCGTCGGTGAACAGCGGCATGGTGGTCAGCTCCATCTCCATGCCCACTTTCAAGTCGGCCGCCAGCGTGCCCTCGACCACCTTGCCCAGCACGATCAGCCCTTCGTCGGCCAGCTCCACCGCGGCGACGGCGAACGGCTCGAAGGGGTCGGGGGAGGGATAGGGCGGCGGCGGGGCATAGCGGTTCTCGGTGTAGCTCCACAACTTTCCCCGCGTCGATAGCGCGACCGATTCCAGCGAGTCGCCGTCGCAGGCCGGGTTCGGGCAGTTGTTCTCGCGCGGCGGGAAGACGTACGTGCCGCAGTGCGGGCATTTACTGCCGATTAGATGCGGGACACCGGCGTCGTCGGTGGAAAACCACCCGTCAATGGCCGGTGCTTGGCTGGTGACCTCGGGCACTGGCCCAGCCTACCGAGCAGACACACAAAACTGAAACGTGTTGCAGTTCCGGCGTCCGCATATGCGTCGGACCAGGTGCATAGAGTGTGATCCGTGAGCACCGCCAGTGAGGATCAGGCCAAGCCGACGTTGATGTTGCTGGATGGCAACTCGCTGGCCTTTAGGGCGTTCTACGCACTGCCCGCGGAGAACTTCAAGACCCGCGGCGGGCTGACCACCAATGCGGTCTACGGCTTCACCGCCATGCTGATCAACCTTCTTCGCGACGAAGCCCCGACGCACATCGCCGCGGCCTTCGACGTGTCCCGGCAGACCTTCCGCTCCGAGCGTTACCCGGAGTACAAGGCCAACCGGTCATCGACGCCCGACGAATTTCACGGCCAGATCGACATCACCAAGGAGGTTCTGGGCGCGCTGGGCATCACGGTGCTCGCCGAACCGGGTTTCGAAGCCGACGACATCATCGCGACGTTGGCTTCCCAGGCCGAGAAGGAGGGGTATCGGGTGCTGGTCGTCACCGGCGACCGCGACTCCTTGCAGCTGGTCAGCGACGACGTGACGGTGCTCTACCCGCGCAAAGGCGTCAGCGAACTGACTCGCTTCACCCCCGAGGCCGTCGTCGAAAAATACGGGCTCACCCCGGCGCAATATCCGGACTTCGCCGCGCTGCGCGGCGACCCCAGCGACAACCTGCCCGGCATTCCCGGGGTGGGGGAAAAGACCGCGACCAAGTGGATCGCCGAATACGGCTCCCTGCAAGGGCTGGTCGACAACGTGGACTCGGTGCGTGGCAAGGTCGGCGACGCGCTGCGCGCCAACCTGGCCAGCGTGGTGCGCAACCGCGAGCTCACCGACCTGGTCCGCGACGTGCCGCTGGCACAAACCCCGGACACGTTACGGCTGCAGGCCTGGGACCGCGACCACATTCACCGGCTCTTCGACGACCTCGAATTCCGGGTGCTGCGCGACCGGCTGTTCGACACCCTGGTCGCCGCCGAACCCGAGGTCGAGGAGGGGTTCGACGTCCGCGGCGGCGCGCTGGAGCCCGGCACGGTGGCCAAGTGGTTGGCCGAGCACGCCAGCGACGGGCGCCGCTCCGGCCTGGCGGTCGTGGGCACACATCTGCCCCACGGCGGGGACGCCACCGCACTGGGGATCGCCGCCGCCGACGGGGAGGGCGGCTACCTCGACACCGCGACCGTGACGACCGACGACGACGCCGCGCTGGCGGCCTGGCTGGCCGACCCCGCCAAACCCAAAGCGCTGCATGAAGCCAAGATGGCCATTCACGACCTCGCCGGCCGCGGCTGGACTCTGAACGGTGTCACCTCCGACACCGCGCTGGCGGCCTACCTGGTGCGGCCGGGGCAGCGCAGCTTCACCCTCGACGATCTCTCGCTGCGCTACCTGCGCCGCGAATTGCGGGCGGAAACACCTGAGCAGCAACAGCTTTCACTACTCGACGACATCGAGGGAGTGGACGACCAGGCCGTCCAGACCACGATCTTGCGCGCCCGGGCCGTGGTGGACTTGGCCGAAGCACTGGACGCCGAGCTGGCCCGCATCGACTCCACGGCCTTGCTGGCCGAGATGGAGCTGCCGGTGCAGCGGGTGCTGGCCGATATGGAGCGCGCCGGGATCGCCGTCGACATGTCGATGCTGGCCGAACTGCAAAGCCAATTCGCCGACCAGATCCGCGACGCCGCCGAGGCCGCATACGCCGTCATCGGCAAGCAGATCAACCTCGGTTCGCCCAAGCAGCTGCAGGTGGTGCTGTTCGACGAACTCGGTATGCCGAAGACCAAGCGGACCAAGACCGGCTACACCACCGATGCCGACGCGCTGCAGGGACTTTTGGAAAAGACCGGGCACCCGTTCCTACAGCATCTGCTGGCGCATCGCGACGTCACCCGCCTGAAGGTGACCGTCGACGGGCTGCTCCAAGCGGTGGCCGCCGACGGCCGCATTCACACCACGTTCAACCAGACCATCGCGGCTACCGGCCGGTTGTCGTCAACCGAGCCCAACCTGCAGAACATCCCGATCCGCACCGACGCCGGCCGCCAAATCCGGGATGCTTTCGTGGTCGGAGCCGGATACAGCGAGCTGATGACCGCCGACTACAGCCAGATCGAGATGCGGATCATGGCGCATTTGTCCCGGGACGAAGGCCTCATCGAAGCCTTCAATACCGGGGAGGATCTGCACTCGTTCGTGGCGTCCCGGGCGTTCGGCGTGCCTATCGACGAAGTGACCGCCGACCTGCGGCGCCGGGTCAAGGCGATGTCGTACGGCCTGGCCTACGGGTTGAGCGCCTATGGGCTGTCCACCCAGCTGAAGATCTCCACCGAAGAGGCGAAGGTCCAGATGGACCAGTACTTCGCCCGGTTCGGCGGGGTCCGCGACTACCTGCAGGCCGTCGTCGAGCAGGCCCGCAGGGACGGCTACACCTCCACCGTGCTGGGGCGCCGGCGCTACCTTCCGGAGCTTGATAGCAGCAACCGCCAGGTGCGAGAGGCCGCAGAGCGGGCGGCGCTCAACGCGCCGATCCAGGGCAGCGCTGCTGACATCATCAAGGTAGCGATGATCGAGGTGGACAACGCAATCAAAGCGGCCGGACTGGCATCACGCATGTTGTTGCAGGTGCACGACGAATTGCTGTTTGAGATCGCGCCCGGCGAGCACGAACAACTCGAGGCGCTGGTTCGCGACAAGATGGGTGGCGCCTACCCGCTCGACGTCCCGCTGGAGGTTTCGGTCGGCTACGGCCGCAGCTGGGACGCCGCTGCGCACTAGCGGGTGTCGGCGGCCACGCCGACACCCAACGCCAGCAGGACGGCGCCGAGCGTCCGTTCGATGCGCCGGCGCACGTGCACTCTGGCAAGGATTTCGCGGGCCCGGTCGGCGGCGAGCACGACGCCGACACACCACGCGGTGTCGACCGCAAGCTGAATGGCCGCCAGCACGAAAAGTGTGGGAAGTACCGAACCGCTGGACGGCAGGAACTGCGGCAACACCACGATCCCGAACGTGGCCGCTTTCGGATTGGCGGCGATCGACACCAACGATGCACGGAATGCCGCGCCTGGTGTCCTGCCGCGGGGTGCGATGGGTACCTCGACGTCGGTTCGGTGCTGCGCGTGACGCCAGGCGTTGATGCCGAGCCAGATCAGGATCACCGCCCCGATGACATGCAGCGCCACCGACAGCGCGTGGTTGGCCATCAGCAATACCGACAGCCCGGCGCCGCCGGCCAGGGTCCAGCCCAACAACCCGATTTCGTTGCCGACAACGGCCGCCAGTCCCGACGGACGACCGTCGCGGACCGAGCGGTGCAGGAATAACGCGGTGGCGGGACCGGGCAGAACGGCGAGAACGACGCATGCCAGCAGGAATGACGGTAGGACGTGGATCAAATGCTGCATGACCGGAGTATCGTCGACGAGTCAAGCCGTTTACCCAGTGCCGTGCACCACGCCGCCGCACGCGCGGATTCTCGGCTGAGGCAGGCGCGAGTTTGTCCAGCTTGCGCCGCGTCGAGTAGCCTCATCAGGTAAACCCAATTGTCCCTACGATGAACCCTGTCCGGAGCAACCCAACAATATGCCGAGTCCCACCGTCACCTCGCCGCAAGTAGCCGTCAACGACATAGGCACCAGCGAGGACTTTCTCGCCGCAATAGACAAAACGATCAAGTACTTCAACGATGGCGACATCGTCGAGGGAACCATCGTCAAAGTGGACCGGGACGAGGTGCTCCTCGATATCGGCTACAAGACCGAAGGCGTTATCCCCGCCCGCGAACTCTCCATCAAACACGACGTCGACCCCAATGAGGTCGTTTCCGTCGGCGATGAGGTGGAGGCGTTGGTCCTCACGAAGGAGGACAAAGAAGGCCGGCTGATCCTGTCCAAGAAGCGCGCACAGTACGAGCGTGCCTGGGGCACCATCGAGGCGCTCAAGGATAAGGACGAGGCTGTGAAGGGCACCGTCATCGAAGTGGTCAAGGGCGGTCTGATCCTTGACATCGGGCTGCGCGGCTTCCTGCCCGCCTCGCTGGTGGAGATGCGGCGCGTTCGTGATCTGCAGCCGTATATCGGCAAGGAAATCGAAGCCAAGATCATTGAGCTGGACAAGAACCGCAACAACGTCGTGCTATCGCGGCGGGCCTGGCTGGAGCAGACGCAGTCTGAGGTGCGCAGCGAATTCCTCAACAACTTGCAGAAGGGCACCATCCGCAAGGGTGTGGTCTCCTCCATCGTCAACTTCGGCGCCTTCGTCGACCTGGGCGGGGTGGACGGTTTGGTGCACGTTTCCGAGCTGTCGTGGAAGCACATCGACCATCCATCCGAGGTGGTCCAAGTTGGCGACGAGGTCACCGTCGAGGTGCTGGACGTCGACATGGACCGCGAGCGGGTTTCATTGTCGCTCAAGGCAACTCAGGAAGACCCATGGCGCCACTTCGCCCGTACCCATGCCATCGGGCAGATCGTGCCGGGCAAGGTCACCAAGCTGGTGCCGTTCGGCGCGTTCGTCCGTGTCGAGGAGGGCATCGAAGGGCTGGTGCACATCTCCGAGCTGGCCGAGCGCCACGTTGAGGTGCCTGACCAGGTGGTTGCTGTCGGCGACGATGCGTTGGTCAAGGTTATCGACATCGACCTGGAGCGCCGCCGGATCTCGTTGTCGCTGAAGCAAGCCAACGAGGACTACACCGAGGAATTCGATCCGGCCAAGTACGGCATGGCCGACAGCTACGACGAGCAGGGCAACTACATCTTCCCCGAGGGCTTCGATCCCGACACCAACGAGTGGATGGAAGGATTCGACGCGCAGCGCACCGAATGGGAAGCCCGCTACGCCGAGGCCGAGCGGCGCCACAAGATGCACACCGCGCAGATGGAGAAGTTTGCCGCGGCCGAGGCGGCCGGACACAGCGGTGGCGAGCAGCCCTCGGGCAGTCCGGCCTCGGCGGAGAAGGCCGCGGGTGGGTCACTGGCCAGCGATGCCCAGCTGGCGGCGCTGCGGGAAAAACTCGCCGGCAACGCTTAGTCGCCGATGCTGCGCATCGGACTCACCGGCGGCATCGGCGCCGGCAAGTCGGTGCTGTCCACCACGTTCGCGCAGTGCGGTGGAATCATCGTCGACGGGGATGTCCTGGCTCGCGAGGTGGTCGAGCCGGGCACCGAGGGGTTGGCGGCACTGGTCGACGCGTTCGGCGACGACATCCTGCTGCCCAGCGGGGCGCTGGATCGACCGGCGTTGGCCGCCAAGGCCTTTCGGGATGACGAGGCGCGGACGAAACTCAACGGGATCGTCCACCCGTTGGTGGCCCGCCGCCGCGCCGAGATCATTGCGGCGGTAGCGCAGGATGCGGTTGTCGTCGAAGACATTCCGCTGCTGGTCGAATCGGGGATGGCGCCGCTGTTCCCGCTGGTGGTGATCGTGCACGCCGACGCCGAACACCGGGTGCGACGGTTGGTCGAGCAACGCGGGATGTCCGAAGCCGACGCCCGCGCCCGGATCGCCGCGCAGGCCACCGACGAGCAGCGCCGTGAAGTCGCCGATGTCTGGCTGGACAACTCGGGCAGCGTGGACGCTTTGGTCGAGCGGGCCCGCGACGTCTGGTACAACCGGATACTGCCGTTCGCCCACAACCTCAGTGAGCGTCGGCGTGCCCACGCAGCGGCACGATTGGTGCCGGCCGATCCGAGTTGGCCGGACCAGGCCCGCCGCATCGTCAACCGGCTCAAGATGGCAGCCGGCCATCGGGGGCTGCGAGTGGACCATATCGGGTCAACGGCGGTTCCGGGCTATGACGCCAAGGACGTCATCGACATCCAGATCACCGTCGAATCACTGGCGATGGCAGACGAACTCGCCGACGCGCTGCTATCCGCCGGTTATCCGCGGCTGGAGCACATCACCCAGGACGTCGCCAAAGCCGATGCGCGCAGCACCGTGGACCACTTTGACCACAGTTCGGATGCCACATTGTGGCACAAGCGCTTTCACGCATCGGCCGATCCCGGACGGCCGACGAATGTACATATCCGGGTGGACGGTTGGCCCAATCAGCAGTTCGCGCTGCTGTTCGTGGACTGGCTACGGGCCAATCCCGGCGTACGCGACGACTACCTGTCGCTCAAGCGGGCCGCCGAGGAGAGCGCGGCATCAGCCGCCGGCGACATCGTGCACTACGCGGCAGCCAAAGAGCCGTGGCTTCTCGACGCCTACCGGCGGGCTTGGGACTGGGCCGATTCCGTCGGCTGGCGTCCGTAAGGCCCGGTGCGTTCCGGAGGTGACGGTCAGGCGCCGGGTAGCGGGGCGCCGCAGCGCAGTACCCCGCTCACGGGATCGCTGTTGCCTTGCTTCGGTCTGACGAACTGGTCGACTTGGGTGGCGACGTTGTCGTCGACGTCGATTTCGCAGTGGACATTCGCCGAGTAGGGCCAGTGCAGCGACACCTGCATCCCTGCCTGTTGCGGATCGGCCAGTACCTCGTTGGCCTCGAACACGCTGCCGGGCATCGGGCTCAGCGGGGCGGTGGATGTCTGGCCGCCGTTGAGCACGAAGGTGGCCTGACTACCGGGTGCGACACCGTCGATCCTGGCGATGTAGGTGACGTTGTGGAGATCGGCCAGCGCGAGTGCGGGGTCTAGTTGTGAGCCGACCGCGACGGCCGTGATGGCGGCGATCGTAGACCATTTCTGCGTGGTGGAGCTCATATCGATGACGATACGCGCCGTGCGCGGGTCACCCAGCGGATCGCACGTTTGGCGAAATCCGTCACGACGAGTTGTCAAATTTGCCACCGGATAGCACCGATTCGGGTTGGCTCAGCCCAAGTTTGGGCCGTGCGTCGGCGTCACCGTGGTGAACGGCGTCGTTGCGTTTGGTCAGGAGCCAGGTCTCGTCCTCGCCCTCGCGGATCCGGGTGAGCGCGTAGCAGCCGCGCAGTGTCCGGCCGTGCAAGTGGAACCAAAGATGGCCGCGCTCAAGACCCTTGATCATGGCGTGCCCCGTCATGTTGGCGTAGCTGCCGTGGTCCCAGACGATGACGCCACGCGCCGCCTCGAATGTGGCGTATTGCACCGGGCGGTCCTCGGTGCGCAGGGCCATCCGCTTGTCCTTCGGATCGGTCGACGGGCTTCGGGGTATCACCCAGCAGACGAGCATGCCGTCGATCTCGAGGGACAGGTCATAGTGGTCGCTGTGTGTCACGTGATGGCGGATGACGAAACGTGGGCCCTGCTCGGTCGTCAGCTTCTTCGGGCGGTGCCGTCCTGCTGGTGCGCCGCGGCGCACGGTGATGGCGCCGGGCAGCCCCATGCGCCGGTATCCGGTGAAGTGCATACGACACGGATACCCGCGATGGCCGCAAATGACCCGCGGCGGTCGGCGATCAACCGGAGTGCCAGGTGAGGGCCATGCCGTAGGCGGCCAACCAGCGCACCAAGTCGTAGTCATGGCGGGCCAGGCCGTCGACGGCGGTCACCGCCCGCTGCAGTGCCTTCTCGGCGACCTCGGCGGGCAACAATCCGTGGCGGACCGCATCCAGCAGCTCATCGACGTCGGCCAATCTGGCCCCGCGTCCGGTGCGGACCTCGATGTCGAGGTAATGATCTTCGGAGCGCCACACCGCGTCCCCGGGCGTGTATTCACCCACGTCGAGGTAGTGGTCGTAGTCGCGTTCATGGCCAGGGTTGAAGTGAAAGACGGTGGCGCGCAACCCAAATGATGGCAGCAGCCAGGACTCGAGGTAGTGGAACTGGGCACGGCCCGGGGTGGGCCGGGCCAGATAGAGCCCCCATGGACGCACGGTGTACTCATCGACGGCCCGCACAATGCCTTTGGGGTCGGTGTTGGTGCGGGCCGCCAGGTCGAACGTCTCGTGCTTGGGTGGGTGGATGAGGCCACCCTACCCGGCCGGGACGGCCCGTTATCGGCGCAGCCGGATGGTGCTACGGGAGACAAATCCGGCGTCGCAGCGCCGCGTCATCCCCGCGTCTGCCGTATCCGCCCCCAACGACGGCTACCTGCTCGAATCGGACCCGACCAGGCGCATGTGGGTCCGTCACGGCTAAGACGTGTCGGTGCCTCGTTCTACTCTGATGACATGGCTTTTGCCACCGAACACCCAGTAGTTGCCCATTCCGAATACCGCCCAGCCGCAGAGGACGTGGAAGGGTTGGTGCGCTCCGGCGCCCGCTTCGAGGTGGTCAGCCCGCACGCGCCCGCCGGCGACCAGCCGGCCGCCATCGACGAGCTGGAGCGCCGGATCAACGCGGGGGAGCGTGATGTGGTGCTCCTGGGCGCCACCGGCACCGGAAAGTCGGCCACCACCGCGTGGCTCATCGAGCGCCTGCAGCGCCCCACCCTGGTCATGGAACCCAACAAGACGCTGGCCGCCCAGATGGCGAATGAGCTGCGAGAGATGTTGCCGCACAACGCCGTTGAGTACTTCGTGTCGTACTACGACTACTACCAGCCCGAGGCGTACATCGCCCAGACCGACACCTACATCGAGAAGGACAGCTCGATCAACGACGACGTGGAGCGGTTGCGCCATTCCGCCACGTCGGCGCTGCTGTCGCGCCGTGATGTGGTGGTGGTGGCCTCGGTGTCCTGCATCTACGGTCTGGGCACCCCGCAGTCCTACCTGGACCGCTCGGTCGAGTTGCGGGTCGGCGGCGAGGTGCCGCGCGACGGGCTGTTGCGGCTGCTGGTCGACGTGCAGTACACCCGCAACGACCTGTCCTTCACCCGCGGTTCGTTCCGGGTGCGCGGCGACACCGTGGAGATCATCCCCTCCTACGAGGAGCTGGCGGTTCGCATCGAGTTCTTCGGCGACGAGATCGAGGCGTTGTATTACCTGCACCCGCTGACCGGCGAGGTGATCCGCCAGGTCGACTCGTTGCGGATCTTCCCGGCCACTCACTACGTGGCCGGCCCGGAGCGGATGGCGCACGCGATCTCCACCATCGAGGAGGAGCTGGCCGAGCGGCTCGCCGACTTGGAGGGGCAGGGCAAGCTGCTGGAAGCCCAGCGGCTACGAATGCGCACCAACTACGACATCGAGATGATGCGGCAGGTCGGGTTCTGCTCGGGCATCGAAAATTACTCGCGACATATAGACGGGAGGCCGCCCGGCTCCGCACCCGCGACGTTGCTGGACTACTTTCCGGAGGACTTCCTGCTCGTCATCGACGAGTCGCACGTCACCGTGCCGCAGATCGGCGGCATGTACGAGGGTGATATGTCGCGCAAGCGCAATCTGGTCGAATACGGGTTCCGGCTGCCGTCGGCGTGCGACAACCGCCCGCTGACCTGGGAGGAGTTCGCCACCCGAATCGGGCAGACGGTATATCTGTCGGCCACGCCGGGACCGTACGAGCTCAGCCAGTCCGGCGGCGAGTTCGTCGAGCAGGTGATCCGGCCGACCGGCTTGGTGGACCCGAAGGTGGTGGTGAAACCGACCAAGGGGCAGATCGACGATCTCATCGGGGAGATCCGCAAACGCGCCGATGCCGACCAGCGGGTGCTGGTGACCACGCTGACCAAGAAGATGGCCGAAGATCTCACCGACTACCTGCTGGAGATGGGTATCCGGGTGCGCTACCTGCATTCCGAGGTCGACACGTTGCGGCGGGTGGAGCTGTTACGCCAGTTGCGCCTGGGCGACTACGACGTGCTGGTCGGCATCAATCTGTTGCGTGAGGGCTTGGACCTCCCCGAGGTGTCGCTGGTGTCGATCCTCGACGCCGACAAGGAGGGCTTCTTGCGGTCGTCGCGCAGCCTGATCCAGACGATCGGCCGCGCCGCGCGCAATGTCTCCGGCGAAGTGCACATGTACGCCGACAAGATCACCGACTCGATGAAAGAGGCCATCGACGAAACCGAGCGGCGTCGGGCAAAGCAGACCGCCTACAACGAGGCCAATGGGATCGATCCGCAGCCGCTGCGCAAGAAGATCGCCGACATCCTCGACCAGGTCTACCGCGAGGCCGCGGATACTGACGCCACCGAGGCAGTTGCGGTCGGTGGGTCGGGCCGCAACGCGTCCCGCGGCCGACGTGCCCAGGGTGCCCCCGGCCGCGCGGTCAGCGCCGGCGTCGTCGAGGGCCGAGACACCTCGAACATGCCCCGCGCTGAGCTGGCCGACCTGATCAAGGACCTCACCGAGCAGATGATGGCCGCCGCGCGCGACCTGCAGTTCGAACTGGCCGCCCGGTTCCGCGACGAAATTGCCGACCTGAAAAAGGAATTGCGTGGAATGGACGCTGCCGGGCTCAAGTGACTCGGGCTGACCACGCGGTGCCTACGGTGTAGCTGTGACCGATACGGCGAGCGAGACCGGCAGCTGGCGCGAACTGCTGAGCAGGCACTTGGGGACGGCCACCATGCTGTCCGGCGGCGTTGCGCTGTATGCCACCAACGAGTTCCTTACCGTCAGCCTCCTTCCGAGCACCATCGCCGAAATCGGTGGCAGCCGGCTGTATGCCTGGGTGACGACCCTGTATCTGGTCGGTTCGGTGGTGGCGGCGACCTCGGTCAACCCGATGCTGTTGCGGGTCGGTGCCCGCACCTCGTATCTGATGGGACTGACCGTCTTCGGTGTCGCGAGCCTGTTGTGCGCGGCCGCGTCGAATATGGAGACCCTGGTCGCCGGACGCACCCTGCAAGGGGTGGCCGGTGGCCTGCTGGCCGGACTCGGCTACGCGCTGATCAACGCCGCGCTGCCGCATCGGCTGTGGACGCGCGGCTCGGCGCTGGTGTCGGCGATGTGGGGGGTGGCGACGCTGGTGGGGCCGGCCATGGGCGGACTTTTCGCACAGTTCGGGCTGTGGCGGTGGGCGTTCGCCGCGATGGCGGTAATGTCCGGGCTGATGGCACTGTTGGTGCTGGCCGTGCTGAGCAGCCGGGCCGGCGTAAGCGGTGAGCAGCCGGTGACCCCCGCGCACAAGGTGCCGGTGTGGTCGTTGTTGTTGATGGGCGCGGCCGCCCTGGCCGTCAGCGTCGCCGAACTCCCGCGCTACCTGGTGCAGACCGCGGGCCTGCTCGCCGCCAGCGTGTTGCTGATCGGGATCTTTGTGGTCGTCGACTGGCGGATGCACGTAGCAGTGTTGCCGCACAGCGTGTTTGGGCCCGGACCGTTGAAATGGATCTACCTGACCATGTCCGTGCAGATGGTCGCCGCGATGGTGACCACCTATGTGCCGCTGTTCGGTCAGCGGTTGGGCAATCTGACACCGGTGGCGGCCGGATTCCTGGGTGCGTCACTGGCGCTGGGCTGGACGGTCAGCGAGATCGTCAGCGCATCGGTGAACAACACCCGGGTGATCGGGCATGTAGTGGCGGCAGCGCCGTTGGTGATGGCGTCGGGCTTGGCGCTGGGTGCCGTCACCCAGCGTGCCGATGCGCCTCTGAGGGTGGTCGCGCTGTGGGCGCTGGCGCTGCTGATCACCGGGACCGGGATCGGGATCGCCTGGCCGCATCTGTCGGCGTGGGCGATGGATTCCGTCGACGATCCGGCCGAGAGCGGCGCCGCGGCGGCGGCCATCAACATCGTGCAGCTGATCTCGGCGGCCTTCGGCGCCGGCCTGGCCGGTGTCGTGGTCAACAGAGCCGAGGGGGGCGAAGTGACGGCCGCTCGCTGGTTGTTCGCGGTGTTCACCGTGCTGGCCGCCGTCGGATTCGTCGCCTCCTACCGGGCGACCCGGCGCGCACGCCGGTCACCGGGTTGATTTGACGACCTGCGAGTAGTGGAACTGCCACCGCTCGACGATGTGGAAACCCAGGTAGCCGGGAAACTGATACACCGGCGTGCGCCCGAACGCCGTTCCCGGCGACAAACCTTGTCCCACTTGATGATCCGGCAATGATTTGTCACGGTTGGTGATGGTCCACAGCGTCGTGCATTTGTTGATCTTGGCGGTCGTCAGCCACACCGCGACGTGGCCGTCCCACAGCGTGCCGACCTTGGGCCCGTAGGCGCCGCGTTCCACGTCGACCAACGACCGGAACGCTGCCGGTCGGGTGGCCAGCAGCGCCCGGATCGGCCCGGGTCGCCACGGCACGGTGTTGTCCACCAGCAGGCAATCACCGGGCGCGGCATGGGCACTGATGACGTCGGCCACCTGGCTGTAATCCCAGCCCTCCTTGGCGTAGGGCCCGCGTTGGGTGAAGTAGTAGTTCGGGAACGCGGCGACGGCGAAGACGACCACCGCGCCGGCTATGAGCCAGAGCTTGCGGGCGACGGTGACGATGCAGATGGCCAGGATGACCGCCGCCCCGGGGGCGGTCAGGATCAGGTAGCGCGGGTAGTAGATGGGTTCGACGGTCGCCGAGTAGATCAGAACGACGGCGGCGGGAATGACGACCCAGGCCACGCCGGCAAGCAGCAGCGGTCGGGCGCCCTGGCCGGGCCCCGGCGCGCCGGTTAACCGCAGCACGACGGCGGCGACGACGACCACGCCGGACAGGATCGCAAACGGAACACTGTGGTCGAAGTACTGGCGATGCACCACATCGAGGAAGAGGTTTCGGTTCAGCCCCGAGATCCACCCGACCTGCCACACCTGTCCGTGGGCGAACAGGACGAAGGGCGTCATGGCGCCGACCGCGGCCAGCGAGGCGACCGCCCACCAGATGGCGGGAGCTTTCCGCGATCGGGCCGGGGCCAGCAGTGGCAGCAGCGCGGCGTACACCGGCACCAGCAGTCCCAAGTTGATGCTGACCAATATCGACAGCATCAACCCCAGCGCATACAGCAGCCACAGCCATGGCTTGTTGCGCCGCACCGCGGTGACCAGCAGCACCGTCAGCCAGACCGCGGCCGTCACCGACAGCGCAGAGGAGCGCGCCTCGATGCCCGCCCAGGTCACCCGCGGCAGGATGGCAAAGACCGCTCCCGCACACACTGCGATGCCGCGGCCGGAAAACTGCTTGGCGAACACGACGACGCCGGCGGCGGCGGCCCCGATGGCCAGGCTGCTGGGAACCCGCGACCAGAACTCGGTCGGCGGGAAGATCGCGAACCAGCCGTGCATCAGCAGGTAGTACAGGCCGTGTACGGCATCGATATGGCCCAGCAGATTCCACAACTCCGGCAGGGTGCGCCGCGCCGAAGCCGAGATCGTCGCCCCCTCGTCGAACCACAGCGACGGCCGACTGGCCCAGGCTCCGCTCACAACCGTCGCCAGCAAAGCGATAGCCCAGGGGTCGAGGCGCCGGCCACGGGCCTGCGGGCGCGCCGCCTCACCCCCCAGCGGCGCCGCGTCCTGATCGAGTGTCGGTGCAGACATGATGCCTGTCACTGTAGGTCGCCGGCGATGATTCCGGTCACCAGCCGTCGTCTCGCCACCCGGCCGGGCGTCGGGGCGCACCGCCGCCAGGGCTACCCCGCATGATCGCCACATTTGGCGAAAATCGTTGAACCACAGCTATTTTCACAGCGAATCGGGCCCCTCGATGCCGTGGCCGTCACCCGCCGGTGTGCTACGGCTGGCCCGCCCGGCAAAATGCGGATTGCGCCACGCCGCTGCGGTGTGGGTAATCTGACCCATCTGGATCAGGCAAAGCGATACTGTCTGGGGTTGGCGTAGCAACCGACACTGGGAGGGTAAATGGGCGCCTATCGGACCGTGGTGGTAGGAACCGACGGCTCGGACTCGTCGATGCGGGCAGTGGACCGGGCCGCGCAGATCGCCGGGGCCGATGCCACGTTGATCATCGCGTCGGCGTACCTGCCTCAACACGAGGACGCCCGAGCCGCCGACGTCCTGAAGGACGAAAGCTACAAGGTGACGGGCACCGCCCCGATCTACGAGATCCTGCACGACGCCAAGGAACGAGCGCACAACGCCGGCGCGAAGAACGTCGAGGAACGCGCCATCGTGGGCGCTCCGGTCGACGCGCTGGTCAGCCTCGCCGAAGAAGCGAAGGCCGACCTCCTGGTGGTCGGCAATGTCGGGCTGAGCACGATCGCCGGGCGGTTGCTGGGTTCGGTGCCGGCCAACGTCTCGCGTCGGGCCAAAGTCGACGTGCTCATCGTGCACACCACCTAGCCTCCCTCGCGGACGTCCCCGGCCGGGGGCTGCGGCGACCAGGCTGGGCGCTTGGCTTGATGCGGAATGCCGGTGAGAACGAATTCGGCAGTACGCCTGGGAGCCTCGGCAAGCATCGAGAAGGCGGCTGCCCGCCTGGGCAGCCGGACGTGTTTGCGGCCCTGCTGTACAGCGGACACGACGTGATCGGCAACCATCTCGCGGGTGACGTCGACCATGAGGTGCATCCGGTAGAGGCGGCGGAAGGAATCGGCGGTCGGCGGGTAATCCTCGGTATGGGCCAGCAGGTCGGTGGGAATCGGCCCGAGTTCGACGAGGGTGGTGCGGATCGGCAAGCCGCGAAGGTCGGCTCGCAGGCCCGCGGTGAAATGAGAAAGGGCCGCTTTGGAAGCCGAATAGGTCACTAATCCGGGAAGGGCTACACAGCCCGCCATCGAGGAGACATTGACGATATGCCCGCCGCCGCGGTGCAGCATTCGAGGGATCGCGCAGCGGCACAATTCGGCGGGCGCGAGGTAGTTGACCTCGGTGACTCGTCGCAAGTCGGCCTCGGGTGCGTCGGTGAAGCTACCCGTCTGGTTGTCGATGCCGGCATTGTTGACCAGGACGTCGATCGGCCCGGCCTCGTCCTCGATGCGCGCGATCAGTGTGCGTACCTGGCCCGGCTCGGACAGGTCGGCAACGTGGGCAGAGCCTCCGAGCTCGCCCGCCAGCGTGCGAAGGGGCCCGTCGGTCCGCGCGACGAGCGCCACGCTTGCCCCGGCACCGGCGAACGCACGTGCCAGAGCCGCCCCGATGCCTCGCGAAGCCCCGGTGATCAGAACCCGTTTTTGCGCTAGCTCCATGGCATTTCCTGCTGTCGGCGAACAGTGCGCCTACGCCATCGCCGGCCGCTTCCCATTCGACCCGACGGGCGCCCGGCGCGTCTTGCGCGGCGGCGCGGGACGGGGGACCGGGTCGAACGCGGCGGGATCGTCCAGATACTGGCGAAATACGTGGGCCATCGTCGCCGCCTGGTACCCGTCGACGAAGCGGTGGTCCAGACCGATCGTCAACGGCAGCACCGGGCGGACCACCGGTTGACCGTCTTCGGCGAGCACCTTGTCGGTCACCGCCCCGATCAGGATCCCGAATGGCACGTGGCAAAACGTCGGCCAGGGAGCGGCGGCCGTGTCCAGGCCGTAGGTGCCCACATTGCTGACGAGGATCGAACCGTAGGGGCGGGCCTCAAGCCCGAGGAAGGGCAGCGGCAGCTGCAGACTTTCGGTGACGAACGCGATCGCATCCATCACCGGGCGCAGCAGCAACGGGGGAAGGCCTTTGACCATGGCCTTGGCTTGCTTGAACTGTGGATCTTCGTTGTGGCGGATCCGTGCGGCACGGTCAGCCAGTTCTTTGGCGATGACCCAGGGCGGCTTCTCATTGATGCGACGCACGACGGCGCCGGAAAGATCGGTCCTGGCCGCTTCGACTCCCGTCACCACGTCTGTTCGCAGCGATACGACGAAAAAGCAGTCGATCGTCGGAGATGGCAGGAAGCTGCCGAACACCACCCGGCCGTTGAGGCCGGGCAGCGCTTCGACGACTTTTCCCGCCGCCCGGCCTACCAGATCCACGGGGGTGACATGCTGGCCGGTGGCCTCGCGGACCCGGGCGATGTAGTCCAGCAGCCGCGAAGCATCGACTTCGGCCGTCGCCCAGATGATCGGGTCCTTTCGGGGACGCCAGGTGGCCATGGCGATCTTGCGCCAAACGGAGAACGGGATAGATGACGGTGCCCACATCGTCGGAACTCCATTCCTTCGCGCCACGACCGGCGCCTACCTCACTTCGCGCCGGGCTTCGTGTGCGATTGTGCGCCGCCGCCGGGTCGCCGACGAGGGAACAAGGTCCTTACCGCCGCTGTCTTCCGGCCTTGTTCCGCCCTACGTCACCGCGATGCGTCGTTCACCAACCACGGTCGCGCCACTCCTGAAGGTGAGGGCGTTCGATGCCCAGCACGGTGTCGTCACCGTGGCCGGGGTAGATGACGGTGGAGTCGGCGTACACGTCGAATACCCGGGTGGTGACGTCGGTGAGCAGCTGGGTGAAATCGCCGGGCTGCCAGGTCTTGCCGACCCCGCCGGGAAACAGGCAGTCGCCGGTGAACAACTGCGTGACCCCGCCGGTCGCGGGCCCATCGAGTGCCAGCGCGACCGATCCCGGTGTGTGCCCGCGCAAGTGGATGACGTCGAATGTCAGCTCGCCGATCCGGACGGTGTCGCCGTTGGCCAGGAAACGATCAGGCTTGACCGGCAGCGGTTCGGCGTCGATTTGGTGGGCGGCGGTGGGGGCGCCGGTGGCTTCGGCCACCGCCTGCAGCGCCTGCCAGTGGTCGAAGTGCTGATGACTGGTGACGATCAACGACACTTTAGGCGCGTACCGCTGGATCAGGTCGATGAGCACGTCGGCGTCATTGGCGGCGTCGATCAGTAACGTTTCGCCGGTCGCAGCACACGTCACCAGGTAGGCATTGTTGTCCATGGGCCCCACCGACGCCTTGAGGATGGTGGCGCCGGGTAGCGTGCGCCGGGCCGCGGTCCCCGGGTCGACGTGTCCGGTGTAGTCGTCAGCGACGGTGGTCATGTGCGCCACTCTCCCCAGCAAGCGGTGGTACCCGCGACGATCGGCGCAGGTCATAGGCGTCACCTTACTGGTCCCCGAATGCTTGTCGGTACGGGCACATAGCATGGGAACGAACTCCGACTCGAGAAGGAACCCGTCAGTGAAAGGGCCTGGGTGGCTGAGCGCCTGATCGTCAAGGGTGCGCGCGAACACAACCTGCGCAGTGTCGACCTCGACCTGCCCCGCGACGCGATGATCGTCTTCACCGGATTGTCCGGATCCGGTAAATCGTCGCTGGCCTTCGACACCATCTTCGCCGAGGGTCAGCGGCGCTACGTGGAATCCCTTTCGGCCTATGCACGTCAGTTCCTCGGGCAGATGGACAAGCCCGACGTCGACTTCATCGAAGGGCTGTCTCCGGCGGTGTCCATCGACCAGAAGTCCACCAATCGCAACCCACGGTCGACGGTCGGCACGATCACCGAGGTGTACGACTATCTGCGGCTGCTCTATGCCCGTGCCGGCACGCCGCACTGCCCGGTCTGCGGGGAGCGGATCGCGCGCCAGACGCCCCAGCAAATCGTCGACCAGGTGCTGGCCATGGCGGAGGGCACCCGCTTTCTGGTGCTGGCGCCGGTGGTACGCACCCGTAAAGGCGAGTTCGCCGACCTGTTCGACAAGCTGAACGCCCAGGGCTACAGCCGCGTCCGGGTCGACGGTGTCGTGCATTCCTTGACCGATCCGCCGAAGCTGAAGAAACAGGAAAAGCATGACATCGAGGTCGTGGTGGATCGCCTCACCGTCAAAGCCACCGCCAAGCAGCGGCTCACCGATTCGGTGGAGACCGCGCTGAACTTGGCTGACGGCATCGTGGTGCTGGAGTTCCCCGACCACGAACCCGGCGCGCCGCACCGTGAGCAGCGGTTCTCCGAGAAACTCGCCTGCCCCAACGGGCATGCCCTGGCCGTCGACGACCTGGAACCGCGGTCGTTCTCGTTCAACTCGCCCTACGGCGCCTGCCCCGAATGCAGCGGTCTGGGCATCCGCAAGGAGGTCGACCCGGAGCTGGTGGTGCCCGACCCGGACCGCACCCTGGCCGAGGGTGCGGTCGCCCCATGGTCGACGGGCCACACCGCGGAGTACTTCACCCGGATGCTGGCCGGGCTGGGCGAGGCGATGGGCTTCGATGTCGACACTCCCTGGCGCAAGCTGCCGGCCAAGGCGCGCAAGGCGATTCTGGAAGGCTGCGACGAGCAGGTGCACGTGCGCTACCGCAACCGGTATGGACGCACCCGGTCGTACTACGCCGATTTCGAGGGCGTGCTGGCGTTCTTGGAACGCAAGATGTCGCAGACCGAGTCGGAGCAGATGAAGGAACGCTACGAAGGCTTCATGCGCGACGTGCCGTGCCCGGTATGCGAAGGCACCCGGCTCAAGCCGGAAATTCTGGCGGTGACGCTGGCCGGACGCGAGCTCGGCCCCAAGTCGATCGCCGAGGTCTGCGAGCTGTCGATCGCCGAGTGCGCGGACTTTCTTCAGCGCCTCGCCCTGGGTCCGCGCGAGCAGGCGATCGCGGGGCAGGTGCTCAAGGAAATCCAGTCGCGGCTCGGGTTTCTGCTCGACGTCGGGCTCGAGTACCTGTCGCTGTCGCGGGCGGCGGCCACCCTGTCCGGTGGTGAGGCGCAACGCATCCGGCTGGCCACCCAGATCGGTTCCGGGCTGGTGGGGGTGCTGTATGTGCTCGACGAGCCGTCCATCGGCCTACATCAGCGCGACAACCGTCGTCTCATCGAAACCCTCACCCGGCTAAGGGATTTGGGCAACACCCTGATCGTCGTCGAGCATGACCAGGACACCATCGCCCACGCCGACTGGATCGTCGACATCGGGCCGGGCGCCGGCGAGCACGGCGGCCGCATCGTGCACAGCGGACCGTACGACGAACTGCTGGCCGACAAGAACTCGATCACCGGAGCCTATCTGTCCGGGCGGGAAAGCATCGATATTCCCGCGATCCGTCGACCTGCCGACCCGCGGCGACAGCTCACCGTGGTCGGCGCCCGCGAACACAACCTGCGCGGCATCGACGTGTCCTTCCCGCTCGGTGTGCTGACGTCGGTGACCGGGGTGTCCGGGTCGGGCAAGTCGACACTGGTCAACGACATCCTGGCGGCGGTATTGGCTAACCGGCTCAACGGCGCCCGGCAGGTTCCCGGCCGCCATACCCGGGTCGCCGGACTGGACCATCTGGACAAGCTGGTGCGGGTGGACCAATCGCCGATCGGTCGCACGCCGCGATCCAACCCGGCCACCTATACCGGGGTGTTCGACAAGATCCGCACCCTGTTCGCCGCCACCACCGAGGCCAAGGTCCGCGGCTACCAACCGGGCCGGTTCTCGTTCAACGTCAAGGGCGGCCGCTGCGAGGCCTGTACCGGCGACGGCACCATCAAGATCGAGATGAACTTCCTGCCCGACGTGTACGTGCCCTGCGAGGTGTGCCAGGGCGCCCGTTACAACCGGGAAACCCTCGAGGTGCATTACAAGGGCAAGACCATCTCCGAGGTGCTGGACATGTCGATCGAGGAGGCGGCGCAGTTCTTCGAGCCGATCACCGGCATTCACCGCTACCTGCAGACTCTCGTCGACGTCGGCCTGGGCTACGTCAGGCTCGGCCAGCCCGCACCGACGCTGTCCGGCGGTGAGGCGCAGCGGGTCAAGCTGGCCTCGGAGTTACAGAAACGCTCGACCGGGCGCACCATTTACATCCTCGACGAACCCACCACCGGCCTGCATTTCGAGGACATCCGCAAGCTGCTCAAGGTGATCAACGGTCTGGTCGACAAGGGCAATACGGTCATCGTCATCGAACACAACCTGGACGTGATCAAGACCTCGGACTGGATCGTCGATATGGGACCGGAGGGTGGCGCGGGGGGTGGAACAGTTGTCGCCCAGGGCACGCCGGAGGACGTCGCCGCCGTGCCGGAAAGCTACACGGGCAAGTTCCTGGCGGAAGTCGTCGGCACCGGGAAGCCGGCGGGCCCACCCCGGTCGAACCGCCGGCGCAAAGTCAGCGCCTGAGCCGAAATAGCGGCGGCGCATGCCGCGGTCCAGGCGCGATCATGTCCAGGGGTGGACGCGTCGTTTTGTGTCTGTAGCAGCGGCGAAGACCGGTCAACTCGACAACCCGTTTGAAGCCGAGGACGTGACCTTGATCAGCCGGGCGCCCCGGGCGCGCCGGCTTTCCCGGTGGCGCCCTGCGCCCCTGGGCTACCAGTTGCGCCCGGTGAGCCATCTGGTGCGCCGCCGCCAGGCGCCCCGCCGCCATTGCCGACACCTCCTGTGCCGCCACCGCCGGGAAGGCCGCCGGTGCCGCCGGCGCCGGACACGCCGGGTCGGCCGATGAGTCCGCCGCCGCCACCTACTCCGCCGTTTCCGCCGTTTCCGCCATCTCCGCCGATACCGCCCACGCCGCCGTCGCCTCCCGCTCCGCCGTTGCCTCCCGGACCTGCCGGATTGTTTGGCGGTGTCGGGGGGCTGCCGGAGGTACCGGAGCCGCCGCCGCCGCCGATGCCGCCGGTACCGCCTACACCGCCTAGGCCGCCGATACCACCCACACCACCGGCGCCGCCGTTGCCGATCAGCAGCCCGCCTTGACCGCCGGCGCCGCCGGCGCCGCCGTTCCCGCCGAAGCCGGCCACGCCGCCGACTCCGCCGGTGCCGCCGCCGCCGCCATTGCCGCCGGCATCACCGATGGCACTGGCGTTGGCGAACCCACCAAGCCCGCCGCGCCCACCGTTGCCGCCGGATGCACCGTTGCCGCCGTCTCCGCCGATACCGCCGACACCACCGGCTCCACCGTCACCGACCAGCAGACCGGCGCGGCCACCGGCACCACCGTCCCCACCGTGGAAGCCAGCACCACCAGCAGCGCCAAAGCCCCCGGTACCGCCCTTGCCGCCGACACCGCCACCGCCACCGAAGCTGTCACCCCCGTTGCCGCCGTTGCCACCGAAAGCGCCTGTACCGCCGGTGCCACCGGCGCCGCCACCACCCCCGCTTTTGCCTCCGTCGCCGCCGTTCCCGCCGGGGGCGCCGGCTCCACCTGGGCCGCCGGCACCGCCCCCGCCACCACGACCGTCAGGCAAACCTGCGCCGCCACCGGCCCCCCCGCCGCTTCCGCTGGCGTTCTCGGACGCACCACCGGCGCCGCCATCGATGCCGCCACCGTTGCCGCCAGGCCCTCCGAAGATGCCGCCGTCACCGCCAGCGCCACCGGTGCCGCCTCCGCCGCCCCCCGCGCCGAAGCTGCTAATGCCGCCCGTCCCGCCGTCCCCACCGCGTGCCCCGGGGCCGCCTGCCCCTCCGGCGCCACCACCGCCGCTTCCGCCGAAGTCCCCGACCGTTCCGTCTCCGCCGTTGCCGCCGGCCTGCCCGGGGGCGGTGCCATTGACGCCGGGCTGGCCGCCGCCGCCGACGCCATTAGGCAAGAGGCTGCCGTCTGCCCCGTCGGCAGCCGGCATGGTGGGGGGGAGCAATCCGGGGTTGACGCCCGGCGCGCCGTTCGCGCCGGCCCCTCCGACTCCGCCCGCCCCGCCATTGCCGAACAGCACGGCGTTACCGCCGGCGCCGCCGTGACCGCCGGCCCCGCCCATGCCGCCCGTCCCGCCGTTGCCGAACAGCAGCCCACCGGTGCCGCCGCGCCCGCCTGATGCGCCGGCTCCACCGGCTCCACCCGCCCCACCGTGGCCCAACCACCCCGCATCGCCGCCGTTTCCGCCGGCCACCCCAGCGGTGGTGCTGGCGCCGCCGCTGCCGCCGTTGCCGAACAACAAACCACCCGGTCCGCCGTCTTGGCCAGGCCCGCCGTTGACCCCGTTGCCGATCAGCGGGCGCCCCAAGAACGCCTGGGCAGGCGCGTTAATTGCATTGAGCAGATTCTGCTCGACATTGGCGGCCTCGGCGCTGGCGTAGGCACCCGTCGCCGACCTCAGTGTCTGCACGAACTGCTCGTGGAAGGCTGCCGTCTGCGCGCTGAGGACCTGGTATGCCTGAGCGTGTGCGCCGAATAATCCCGCGATCGCTGCGGACACTTCGTCTGCGCCGGCCGCCAACATACTTGTCGTTGGGGCCGCCGCCAGCGCATTGGCTGAGGTGATTGCCGAGCCGATTGTCGCCAAGCTGCTCGCGGCGTCCGCCAGCATCGGCGGTGTCACAAAAACAAACGACATCGCGCACCTCCCACGACCGCACGGCAACCCGCGGCGTGCTGGGATCATGCGGAATCGGCAGGCGCACAGTGTATCGCCGTTAACAGCGGCGAGCCGGGTTTTGGCTGAACAGCTTTTGGTCGACCCCGCCGACAAAGCATGCCGCGCTTTAAGACTTACGCAAGGAGCCGTCGGTGCCCATCGACTCACGAATCTGGGCCAAGCGCTCGGCAGCCGCGCGTTGGCGCTCGTCGTACTCGTCCTCGATAGCCCGGCCCGCTGTCGTCTCGGCATCCAGTTCGGCCGCACCCATCGCCGTCGCGTAACGGGATTCGATCTTGTCGCGGACCGATTCGAAGGTCGGCACACCGGCGTCGTCGTATCCGGGATCGGGGGCCTTCGCGTCCGGGGCGTCTGGTTCGTCGGGCATGCCGCCACGTTACTGCTGCTGTGTATCACCGCCGCCCCGCCGATGGAGGTAACGCACCATCAGCTCCCAATACACCATGGTCAGCGTCATTTGCAGCGCGGTCGCGACAACCGCCGGCTTGAGTCGGCGGCGGCGGGTGGCGATCACCGCGCTCAGCGAAACGGCCGATGTCAGCGCGCTGACCAGCATCGCCGTGTCGGGCGGACGCTCGGTGATCCACAGTTCCTCGCCCAACATCGCCCGCGTCGCCCATGCTCGATGGTGTTTCGGCTTGCCGAAGACAACCGGATTGACCGCCAGCCACAGTGCGATCACCGCGGCGTGACCCCAGCGCCGGGTCCATATCGGCACCAGCGCCAGTGGTGTGCTTGCCCAGCGCGTCCAGGCGCTCCAGGGATTGCAGTGTCGGGCGAATACCGCCCGGCGAATCCGCGCGACCGACCGCACCGGCAACTACCGTCCGGCGGTGACGACCTGCGCTGCCGCCCCGCCGGTATCCGGTAACGAAATCCGCGGCGCCTCCGGAGTGTCCAACTGCCCGGCCAGCCACGGCAGCGCCAGCACGAACGCCTGGTTGGCGAAGGGCCAATCGTGCTTGCCCGGTTGGGGGACCACCGCGCAGTCGATGCCGTTGGTCCGGCCCAGCGCGCACAGCGCATTGGCGGCCGCCGTCTGGTTGCTCGGATTTGCGGCGGCATCGCGCCCGGCCGCCCGCATGGCGGCGGTGTCGACAATCGGGGAATCCCGACGCCCCGCCGGTTGACCAGGGACAGAGATGGCGAACCAACCCGAAACCCCGGTATACGGGCCGTGCCGGGTGATCACCGTCGTCGGATCGAATGCGGCCCAGGCGTCGGCGTTGCCGCCGAACAGCCTGGCGATGGTTTCCGCCTTGTTTCCCGCGTTGGGGTAGAAGTCCCCGGCGACATCAACAAATGCGCTGAACAGATCGGGGTGCATGACCGTCAAATCCACGGCGCAAGTCCCGCCCATCGACCAGCCGACAATGCCCCAGTTGCGCTGCTGCGAGCTGACGCCGAATTTCGAGACCATATATGGCACAACGTCTTTGGTTAGATGATCGGCCGCGTTGCCGCGTCGTCCATTGACGCATTCGGTGTCGTTGTTGAAGGCTCCGCCGGAGTCGACGAAGACCAGCACCGGCGCATTACCATCATGGGCGGTGGCAAATTCGTCGACCGTCTGTACGGCGTTGCCGGCTCGCGCCCAGTCGGCGGGGGTGTTGAACTGGCCGCCGATCATCATCACGACAGGCAATCGCGGGGGCGGATCACTTGAGAACCAGGCGGGCGGCAGGTACACCAGTTCCCCGCGATGTTTGAAGTGCGATGCCGTGGCCGGGATGGTGACCGGCACGACGCTGCCGTGCGGCGGCCGTGTCCCCTTGCCGGCCATCGCGGCAACGCTGGCCGGATCCGCCTGATCGGGCAGCGGACCGGAGGTGAGCTGGTTCCATGCGGCCTGAACGGTCGGAAAATAGCCGACCCACAGGTTGAGCGCCAACGCCGCGCTGAGCACACACAGCGGCACCGCCATCAGCGATGCGCCGCGACCCCACCAGCGCGCGCTGCGCCAGTCCAGGACCAGCACCGTCGCGGCTACGCCCGTCAAACCGGCCCAGACCCAGAGCGCGGCCGGGGCAGAATCATTGGCGAGCCCGCCGAGATACCACCCGGTCCCGCAGGCCGTCGCAGCGCCGACGGCCACCGCGGCCGGTAGCCGACGCCACCGGCGATAGCGCGACCCGATCGCCAGCAGCACCACCGTCGCGGTCACCAGCTGGACCGTGATGGGCAGCCAGCCGTACATCAGCGAGGTATGGGCGCTGGCCAGCGGTTGCGCAAGATACGCCGTCGACGCTGTCACAAGAACCATTGTGATCGCTTGTTAACCGTCCTGGAACGTGTTCATTGAATGTTCGCTGTGTATTCGCTGGGAGCTGTCGGACCGGCTTAATGCTGGCTTAATGCGGCTTCGCCAACGGAAACGGCAGCGTCTCGCGAATACTGCGTCCGGTGATCAGCATGACCACCCGGTCGACGCCCATTCCGAGGCCCCCGGTGGGCGGCATCGCATACTCCAAGGCCTGTAGAAAGTCCTCGTCGAGCTGCATCGCCTCGGGATCGCCACCGGCCGCCAGCAGGGATTGTTCGTGCAGACGACGTCGTTGCTCCACCGGGTCGGTGAGTTCGCTGTAGGCGGTACCGAGCTCGATGCCCCAGGCCACCAGGTCCCAGCGTTCCGCGACTCCGAGCTTGCTGCGATGCGGCCGGGTCAGCGGCGATACCGAGGTGGGGAAGTCGATGTAAAACGTCGGCTGCTCGGTGCGGCTTTCCACCAGGTGCTCGTACAGCTCGAGGACCACGGCGCCGGCATCCCACTGCGCCCGATAGGGGATGTGGACCGCATCGGATAACCTGCGCAGCGCCGCCAAGTTGGTGTCGGCGTCAATGTGCTCACCGAGGGCTTCGGAAACCGCGTCGTGCACCGTCTTGACCGGCCAGACTCCGGAGATGTCGACCGGCTGCAAGCCGTCTCTGGTGGGCCGCATCGCGATCGGTGCACCGTTGGCAGCCAGGGCGGCGTTCTGGATGAGCTCGCGACAGCTGTCCAGCCACACCAGGTAATCGGCATGTGCTTGATAGGCCTCGAGCAATGTGAACTCAGGATTGTGACTGAAGTCGACGCCCTCGTTCCGAAAGGCCCGGCCCAGTTCGAATACGCGCTCCACGCCGCCGACGCACAACCGTTTGAGATACAGCTCGGGCGCTATTCGTAGGAACAGGTCCATCGAGTAGCTGTTGATGTGCGTGACGAACGGTCTGGCGGCGGCTCCGCCGTGCACCTGCTGCAGGATGGGAGTCTCGACTTCGATGAAGCCCTTGGCGAACAGTGTTTCCCGGATCGAACGCAGGACCGTGCTGCGTGCGGTGAGCAGGTCACGGGATTCGGCGTTGACCGCCAGATCGACATAGCGGGTCCGCACTCGGGCCTCGGGATCGGTCAACCCCTTCCACTTGTTGGGCAACGGCCGCAGGCATTTGCCGATCAGCCGCCAGCTGGACACGATCAGTGACCTGGTTCCCCGTTTGCTCGAGCCCATGTGCCCGGTCATCTCCACCAGGTCACCGAGGTCGATGGTGGCATTGAAATCCGCGGCGCGGCCCTGTTGCAGGCATGAATTATCAAGCAGCACTTGCATTTCACCGGTCCAGTCGCGTAGGTGCGCGAACAACACGCCGCCGTAATGGCGTACCCGCAGTATGCGTCCGGACACCGACAGCGCGGCCTTGTCGTCCGCGTCCATCGCCTGCGCGACGGTGTGACTGGGCGGACGGCCTACCGGATAGGCGTCAATGCCGTTGCGCCGCAGAGTTTTCAATTTGCTCAATCGAACTCGGACCTGCTCGGGCAGGCGACGCCCAACTTCGTCGTCGTCGGTGAGGTCCGCCTGCTGCAGCTCGGTGATATCCGGCGCCGAGCCATCGTGATGCAACAGCCCGGTGGCTGCCAGGCGTTCCGGCACGGCAGGGTGGTGCCCGGTGTGCGCCCTGTTGCGCCGGGTGAACGGCAATACCAGGAAGCCCTCGGCGATCACCGAGGCGACGCCCACCTTGGGTATCAGTCGCGCATCCTCGTAGCAGGCGTAGCGGGGTACCCATTGGGGCTGGTACTTCTGGTTGGACCGGTAGAGCGTTTCGATCTGCCACCAGCGGGAGAAGAAAATCAGCAGCCATCGCCACAGCCGGGCAACCGGGCCGGCACCGAGCTGGGCACCCTGCTCGAATGCGGACCGAAACATCGCGAAGTTCAGCGAGATACGGCTGAGGCCAAGGCTTTCGGCGTGCAGCGCAAGGTCGCTGACCATGAGCTCGATGGTGCCGTTAGGTGATTCCGGAGAGCGCCGCATCAAGTCCAGGGAGACACCGGTGGTGCCCCAGGGCACCAGCGACAGCATCGCCACCACCCGGTTGTCCGGGTCCAGCGCCTCGACCAGCAGACAGTCGGAGTCCGCCGGGTCGCCGAGGCGGCCCAGCGCCATCGAGAAGCCACGTTCGGTTTCGGTATCGCGCCAGGCATCGGCGCGCGCGACGGTCTGTTCCATTTCCGCCGCGGAAATGTCGCGGTGTCGGCGGATGCGCACCGTCAACCCGGCCCTGCGCGCCCGGGTCACGGCCTGGCGCACGCCGCGCATCTCCGGGCCGGACAACTTGAAATCCGCCGGCCGCAGAATCGCCTCGTCACCCAACTCCAACGCGTTCAGGCCCGCTTCGCGATAGGTCTGAGCCCCTTGCGAACTGGCGCCCATAACGCCGGGGGACCAGCCGTAGGTCTGGCACAGCCGTAACCATGCGTCGACGGCTTGCGGCCAAGCCCGGGGGTCGCCCACCGGGTCACCGCTGGCCAGACAGACTCCGATCTCGACGCGGTAGGTGACGGCGGCGCGGCCACTGGGCGCGAATACCACCGACTTGTCGCGACGAGTGGCGAAGTAGCCCAGTGAGTCGCTGTTGCCGTACAACTCCAGCAGTCCGCGGATGGCCGACTCGTCTTCGCCGGTCAGCGCGTTGTCGGCGCGTTGCGACTGGAACAGCACGATGGTGGCCGCGATCAGCGCGAAGGCGCCGAACAGGCCGAAGATGGCGTTGAGGAAGACGTGCGGCCGCCCGGTGAACAGGTCGGGATCGGCGAGCGCGAATCCGATCACCCGGTTGGCCACATAGGGTAGCCGGTCGGGCGCCGCAAGCGATCCGGGGAACAGTTCCACCAAACCCCAGGAAATCAGGATTCCGATGGCTCCACCGGCCAACAGCACGGCGGCCGCTTTGAACAACGCGCCCCTGCGCACCTTGGCCCAGAACTCGCGATAACCCAGCACCAGCACGACAATCGCGACCACGTGGACCGCGAAACCGAGGTTCTCGCCGAAGTTTTCGGCTGCGGTGTTGCCGCCGCCGGCGATATCGGCGGCGTTCAGGAAGGCGGCCAGCACCATGTTTCCCAGCAGCAGCAACCACGCGATTCGTTTGCGTGCGGTCAGCGCCGCGGCCAGCAAGGCCAGCACGAACGACCACGCGAAGCTGGTGTCGGGAAAGTTGAACAGGTAGCTGTTGATGAACTCCCGGGGAACCTTGATGATCCAACGAATCAGCGGCGACATGCTTGCCAGCAGCGACAGCGTCGCGATGACTCCGACGGTCCAGCCTGCTGCCGCGGGAACCCAGTGATACCGGGAGACGGGCCTGCTCTCCATCGAGCGAGGCTTTGCGATGGTCACAAACCGCGAGGATATTCCCTTAAACCGGGAAAATCCTGGCGACCGGGTGGCTGGATTGCACCTGCTCAGCGCGCTGGGGCCGGCGCGCCGGCCGGCGCGCTGCCCGGTGGACCGTTCTTGGCTGTTAGACTGGCTGCTGCGACCGTCCCGGCGAAGGCCAGGAACAGTTAAGTGGAGTCCCACTCCCACCGCCAGCCACGAAAAGGCCCAACGCTTTTTCAAGGTTGTGCGGTCCGGTCACAGGCATATGTGCAATGCCTGTTCTGCGCGTGGCGCAGGCGGCTGGAGTTGTCTCGAGCCGCGATCGGTCGGCATTGGGCCCTGCTTAGGCAGGGCTTTTTTGCTGATGACTGGTGTATCCCACTGCTGATTCCGGCCCGTCCGGGCCCTGGCCGCAGCAGCAGAAAGCCAACAAGGGAGGCCACATCAGCACTGAGACCCGCGTCAACGAGCGCATTCGCGTACCTGAAGTTCGTTTGATCGGCCCAGGAGGGGAACAGGTAGGCATCGTGCGTATCGAAGACGCACTCCGCGTCGCCGCGGACGCCGATCTCGACCTTGTCGAAGTTGCCCCGAATGCCAGGCCGCCGGTCTGCAAGATCATGGACTACGGCAAGTACAAGTACGAGGCGGCGCAGAAGGCGCGCGAATCCCGCCGGAACCAACAGCAGACCGTCGTCAAAGAACAGAAGCTGCGGCCCAAGATCGACGATCACGATTACGAAACCAAGAAAGGCCACGTGGTGCGTTTTTTGGAGGCCGGATCGAAGGTCAAGGTCACCATCATGTTTCGCGGACGCGAGCAGTCGCGGCCGGAATTGGGCTATCGGTTGCTGCAGCGCCTGGGCGCCGACGTTGCCGAATACGGATTCGTCGAGACGGCGCCCAAGCAGGACGGGCGCAACATGACGATGGTGCTGGCACCCCACCGCGGCGCGAAAACTCGCGCCCGGGCGCGGCATGGGGAGGGACCGGCGGGCGGCGAACTCAAACCTTCATCGAACTAACCCGCTAGCCCAACCAGAACTCACCAGGACTGAGGAAAAATGCCCAAGGCCAAAACTCACAGCGGCGCCTCGAAGCGGTTCCGCCGCACCGGTACCGGAAAGATCGTCCGGCAGAAGGCCAACCGCCGGCATCTGCTCGAGCACAAACCGTCGACCCGAACCAGGCGCCTGGAAGGCCGTACGGCGGTGGCGGCCAACGACACCAAGCGGGTCAATTCGCTGCTGAACGGTTAGCCGGCGCCCCGTACGACCGGCTGGCGCCGGTACCTGACCAAGCACGTCCGAGTCCGAACGAGAGTAGGAACATCCATGGCACGCGTAAAGCGGGCAGTCAACGCCCACAAGAAGCGGCGCTCCGTCCTGAAGGCCTCGAAAGGTTATCGGGGCCAGCGGTCCCGGCTCTACCGCAAAGCCAAAGAACAGCAGCTGCATTCGCTGAACTACGCCTACCGCGACCGTCGCGCGCGTAAGGGCGAGTTCCGCAAATTGTGGATCTCGCGGATCAACGCGGCGGCGCGTGCCAACGACATCACCTACAACCGGCTGATCCAAGGCCTGAAGGCCGCTGGTGTGGAGGTGGACCGCAAGAACCTCGCCGATATCGCGGTCACCGATCCGACGGCGTTCACCGCGCTCGTGGAGGTCGCCCGGGCGGCCCTGCCCGAAGACGTCAACGCGCCCTCCGGAGAGGCCGCTTAGGCGCACCGCGCTCCGGTGCTTACCGAACGCTCGGCCAGGGTAGCCGCCGCGGTCAAATTGCATCGCCACGTTGGCCGGCGTCGTGCGGATCGATTTCTCGCCGAAGGCCCCAACCTGGTCGAGGCCGCGTCGGCGCGCGGGCTGGTGCGGGAAGTGTTTGTCACCGAGGTCGCGGCGCAACGGCACGAGACCTGGTTGAGCGCACAGGACGCGCCGGTCCATCTGGTGACCGAACGTGCCGCAAAAGCCTTGTCCGACACGGTTACCCCGGCGGGACTGGTCGCGGTGTGCGACATGCCGACCACCCGCCTGGATGATGTGCTGACCCGCTCACCGCGGCTCATCGCAACGGCCGTCGAGATCAGCGAGCCAGGTAACGCCGGGACACTGATCCGCATCGCCGACGCCATGGGGGCCGCGGCCGTGATCCTTGCCGGACACAGCGTCGACCCGTACAACGGCAAGTGTTTGCGCGCGTCCGCGGGCAGCATCTTCAACATTCCCGTCGCCGCCGTTGCGGACACCCATGCCGCCATCGTGTCGTTGCGGGGCGCCGGGTTGCAGGTGCTGGCCACTGCCGTAGACGGTGAGACGTCCCTCGACGATGCCGATCCGCTGCTGGGAGTTGCGACGGCGTGGTTGTTCGGTCCCGAATCCCGGGGGCTATCGGCTGACATCGCCGCCGAGGCGGACCACCGGGTGCGCATCCCGATGTCCGGCGGAGCGGAGAGCCTGAACGTCGCCGCCGCGGCGGCCATCTGCCTGTACCAGAGCGCCCGGTCGCTTCGCTCTGCTCGCTGAGATCGACGCGGCGTCTTATGCGGTGTCTTATGCGGCCCGAGCCGCCCGGCCCCGGGCGGGGCGCAGGCCGGCCAGCGACAGCGTGGTGTGCACCAACGACCCGGCCCGCTCCATGATCAGTCGGGCCGGCTCCAGCGGGAACGGGGCGAAACCGCGTGCGCGCGGTGGGAAGTAATGCATCGGCAGTCCGCGGCGGTCCCGCGGCGGTGCCATGAAGGCGGGCGCTTCGACCAGTGGCGCGTCACTTCGGGTCCGGCCCTCTTCCCGGCGGTAGGCGGCCAGCGCACGGGGATGCAGTCTGATCTCGTCGGGCACCGCCAGGAACACCAGCTCCACCAGCTTGCCGAATAGGCGCAGCAATACCTCGTCGCCCGGGGTCCAACGCATGCCCGCCTTCTCCCGCACGGCCGGATCGAACAAGCCGGCCGCGATCCAGCGCTGACCGGCAACCAGGGGCTTGAACATCTGGTCCCAGAGGGGCGTGGGCATGAGCACGAACTTCGGCTTGGGAATACGCATGTGGAAGATGTCCATGGTGGCCTGGTTGATCTCGAGTTCGTCCCGGCAGACCCGGGCCCAATACTCCTGAAACTCTTCCCACGACTTGGGGACCGGCCGCATGCTCATGCCGTACATCCGGTACCACCGCACGTGTTCGTCGAACAGTTGGCGCTTTTCGGCCTCGGTCAAACCTCCGCAGAAGTATTCGGCGACTTTGACGACGAGCATGAAGAACGTGGCGTGCGCCCAGTAGAAGGTCTCCGGGTTCAAGGCGTGATAGCGACGACCCTCGGCGTCGACTCCTTTGATCGTGTGGTGATAGCCCTTGATCTGCTCGCCGGTCCGGGCCGCCCGGTCGCCGTCGTAGACGACGCCCATGATGGGATACACCGACCGGGCCACCCGCTGCAGTGGTTCCCGCAGCAGGATCGAATGCTCCGTGACGCCGGCACCTAGCTCCGGATACATATTCTGGATCGCGCCGATCCACACGCCCATCATTCCGGTCCGCAGGTCACCGAAGTATTTCCAGGTCAGCGAATCGGGTCCGAGTGGCTGGACTGGTGTCGTCGATGTGGCAGTCATCGCGGCCTCCACGCGCTCGATGTGCGCTCACGATAAACGGTGACAACACACGTTGTCTACGATTTCGGCGAGTGCCCCAGCATGCTGTTATCGGGCGTCCATAGCGGCGTGGTGCTCGCGTGATCAGGGAGGTTTGTCGCAGCGCGTGACATTGGGCGAACCCCGGCGAGCCCGTGCCCCGGGACCCGGCGGCCGGGGGTGGTCGACTGCGTCCCGAGCTGCGGATGCGACCGACCGGATGGGATAATCCCGCGACGGCCCACCGGGATGTTGCCGACTGCCACGAAACAGTTCCGATCGGACGATTTGACGTCCACCGCAACGTTGTCTTTGCCTTGCTTGCTTCTCGCACGTTGATTTCGAGCTGGTGCGGCGAAGCTCCGGGCGTTGCTGGAAGGGCCGAAAAAGGGCTAACCAAAAGGCGATTGCCGGGAGTAGAGTTTCTTTCCTGGAGACTACTCGGTGATTTTCTTCTTGAGTCAAGCAAGGAGGCCCGGCTTTGTCGATTCTCAATGTGGTACCGGATGTTATGAACGCGGCGGCGGGAAATTTGGCGGAAATTGGTTCCGCGATGAGCGCGGCCAATGCGGCGGCGGCTCCGCCCACGACCGGCCTGGTGGCCATGGCGGCAGATCAGGTGTCGGCGGCTGTCACGACGGTATTCGCGACACACGCCCAGGACTATCAGGCCCTCAGCGCGAAGATGGCGGCGTTTCACGACCAGTTCGTCCGTACCCTGAGCAATGGCGCGGGTGCCTACCTCGGCGCCGAGATCGCCAATGCCGAGCAGAATCTGCTGAACGCGGTGAATGGACCCGCCCTGTCGTTGCTTGGCCATCCGTTGCTGGGAACTGGCGCAGATTCTGCTGCACGCGCAGCGACTGCCGGCAGCGGCACCAGCGCGACGGCCACCGGTGCGACGGCTACCGGTGCGACGGCTACCAGCGCGACGGCCACCGGTGCCACGGCTACCGGCGCGACGGCTACCGGTGCGACGGCTACCGGTGCGACGGCCACCGGTGCCACGACTACCGGTGCGACGGCTACCGGTGCGACGGCCACCGGTGCGACGGTCACTGGTGCCACGGGCGGCGGCGCGATGTTGCCGCTGGCCGGGCCGACCGCTCCGGTGAGTGTTCCGCTGCTGAATACGAGCACCCCGTTAGGTCCGGTGGCGCTTACACTCAACGGGACCGTGGACCTGACTACCTTCGAAGTGGCCCTCACCTCCGGCTCCATCGCATTACCTACGCCGCTTGCGCTCGGCATTGATGCTTTGGGTCCGTATTACCTCGCGACGACCGCGCTCCAAAATAGCGCCATAGCGTTTGGCAACGCGATATCAAGCGGGAATCCGTTGGCGGCGGCAGGCACGCTGTTCTTTGCTCCCGTCAACGCCGTAAACAGCTTCCTTTTCGGCCACGACACGATAACGCAGTCGATGGCGGCGCCAGCGGGGCTTGGTTACTCGGACGTGGCGTTCAGCGTTCCGGTTGGCGGGCTGCTGTCCCCGCTTCAGCCCTTCACGCTGACGCTCACGCCGACTAGTGGAACGCCCACCTCGATTGCATTGGGCGGAACACAGGTCGGCGGCCTCGTTCCCGGCTTGTTGGGGTTGCTGTCCGGCTGATCGTCGGGGCGCCGGCAGGACGACTGTGATTGCCTGGCTCAGCCCGTAGCACCTACCCTTGCGAGGTGGCGGTCGGGGCTGGCGAAGGGGAGTCCGGCGTGCCCGACGAGACGGCGACTGCGGTCGCGTCGTCGGCTTCGCGTCGGCGTTCTCCGGGGCAGTGGCTGCGCTCCACCAACCACAGCCCGGGCGTCGTGGCGTTCATCCGGCGGGCGCGACGGCTGTTGCCTGGCGATCCCGAATTCGGCGATCCGCTGTCCACTGCGGGTGACGGCGGTCCGAGGGCCGCGGCACGGGCTGCCGACCGGCTGCTGGGGGATCGTGATGCGGCCTCGCGTGAGGTCAGCCTGGGTGTGCTGCAACTGTGGCAGGCATTGACTGAGGCAGTTTCTCGCCGTCCGGTGAATCCCGAGGTGACGCTGGTCTTCACCGACCTGGTGGGTTTCTCGACCTGGTCGCTGCAGGCCGGTGATGATGCCACCTTGGCGCTGTTGCGCCGGGTGGCCCGGGCCGTCGAGCCCCCGCTGTTGGACGCCGGGGGCCACATCGTCAAACGGATGGGCGACGGCATCATGGCGGTGTTTCGCAATCCGGCTGTAGCCGTGCGCGCCGTGCTCGCCGCTCGGGAGGCGTTGAGCGAAGTCGAGGTGGCGGGCTACACGCCGCGGATGCGCGTGGGCATCCATACCGGCCGGCCGCAGCGACTGGCCGCTGACTGGCTCGGTATCGACGTAAACATCGCCGCTCGAGTTATGGAACGCGCCACAAAAGGTGGCATCATGATATCGAGTCCCACCCTGGACCTGATCCCGCAAAGCGAGTTGGACGCATTGGGTGTCGTCGCCAAGCGGGCACGTCGGCCGATGTTTTCCAGCAAGCTCACCGGCATTCCACCGGACTTGGCGATTTATCGCCTCAAACCTCGTAAGGAGCTGCCCGCTTTTGGTGACGGTCCCGAAACAGAACAGCAGGCATAGTAGATGTCGATGACTCATCGCATTTGGGCACTGCTGTACCGGCTCGGCCGGGTCCGGTTCACGCTTGGCTACTTGGCAGCTCTTGGCTCGGTCAGCATCGCGATCTTGATGCTCGGTCCGCATGCCCACGAGCAGGTCATTCGGCATGCCAGTACAAACCTGCACAACCTGTCACACGGTCGCCTGGGCACTCTGTGGAATAGCGCCTTCGTGATCGCCGAGGGGCCGCTGTACTTCTGGCTGCCGTGTCTGGCCTGTCTGCTCGCGCTTGCCGAACTGCACCTGCACACCGGACGGTTGACCCTCGCGTTCGTCGTCGGCCATCTCGGGGCCACCTTGCTGGTGGCGGCCGCGTTGGCAGCCGCGGTCGAGTTCGGCTGGCTGCCGTGGTCGATCACCCGGGTCAGCGACGTCGGGATGAGCTACGGCGCCCTTGCGGTGGTCGGAGCGCTCACCGCGACGATCTCTCGCCGCTGGCGGTCGGCATGGATTGGCTGGTGGGCGTCGCTGGCCGTGGCGACCGCGATCGCCGGTGGTGATTTCACCGACTCCGGCCACGCCATATCGCTGTTGCTGGGCATGTTGGTGACCATGCGGTTCGATCGGCCGGTTCGCTGGACGCCGGCGCGGTATGCGTTGCTCATGGTCTCGTCCGGTTTCGGCTTTCTGCTGCTGGCGCATACCAGCTGGACATCGGTGAGCGGTGTTGCCGTGGGCGCGTTGGGCGCGGGCGTGGCCTACGGGTTTGTCCGCTGGAAGACCATGCGGGTCGTACCGGCTCAAGCATGACGCGCGGCCGGGCCGGACGGGCGTCCCGATAGGACGATAAGGCCCCACCGCGATGCGGTCGAATCGCTGTCGTGGGCGGGGGCGGATGGTCTCGATGAGGTGGCTGGAGGGTCCGGCCCCGGGGGGCGTTGCCCAGTGGGCGTCACCAAAACGAGCCGATCGATGACTTATGATCGGCAGTTGCGTCATACCCGTGCCGTGAACCGACCCCGCGACGATGTGAGCCACGTTAGGGCCCACCCGCTGGCCGGGTGACGGACCGAGGTGGGTGTCCCCCTCGGGGGAGAGCCGGGCAGTTATACCTAGCCTCGTCAGCAAGGAGAGTGTCGCCGCGTGGGTGAGCAACCCGTCGATCTGTCGCCGGAGGCATTAGCCAAGGCGGTCAACGCCGCCCAGCAGGCTTTTGCGTTAGCCGACAGTCTGGAGGCGCTGGCGCGCACTAAGACCGAGCACCTTGGGGACCGTTCGCCGTTGGCGCTGGCCCGGCAGGCACTGGGCAAGTTGCCCAAGGAGGAGCGTGCCGATACCGGCCAGCGAGTGAACGTCTCCCGCCGCGATGCACAACGCAGCTACGACGAACGTCTGGCGGCGCTGCGGGCCGAACGTGACGCGGCTGTGCTGGCCGCCGAGGGTATTGACGTCACGCTGCCGTCGACCCGGCAGCCGACCGGCGCCCGGCATCCGATCACGATCTTGGCCGAGCACATCGCGGACACCTTCATCGCAATGGGATGGGAGCTGGCCGAAGGACCCGAGGTCGAAAGCGAGCAGTTCAACTTTGATGCCCTCAACTTCCCGCCGGATCACCCCGCGCGCAGCGAGCAAGACACCTTCTACATCGCGCCGGAGAATTCGCGGCAGCTGCTGCGCACCCACACGTCGCCGGTACAGGTGCGCACCCTGCTGCAGCGCGAATTGCCCGTCTACATCATCTCGATCGGCCGGACCTTCCGCACCGACGAACTCGACGCCACCCACACGCCGGTGTTCCATCAGGTCGAGGGATTGGCGGTGGATCGCGGGCTGACCATGGCGCACCTGCGCGGGACGCTGGACGCCTTCGCCCGCGCCGAGTTCGGGCCGTTGGCGCGCACCCGGATCCGGCCACACTTCTTCCCGTTCACCGAGCCGTCCGCCGAGGTCGATGTGTGGTTCGCCAACAAGAAGGGTGGCGCCGACTGGGTGGAATGGGGTGGCTGCGGAATGGTGCATCCAAACGTGTTGCGGGCCGCTGGAATTGACCCGGAGGATTACTCGGGATTCGCGTTCGGAATGGGCCTGGAGCGAACCTTGCAGTTCCGCAATGGAATTCCCGACATGCGCGACATGGTCGAGGGCGACATCCGGTTCTCGTTGCCGTTCGGGGTGGGTGCCTGATGCGCGTTCCGTATAGCTGGCTGCGCGAGGTGGTTTCGGCCGGATCGCCGGGCTGGGACGTCTCGGCCGGTGAACTCGAGCAGACGTTGGTCCGGATCGGCCACGAAGTCGAAGAAGCGACCGCACTCGGCCCGGTCGACGGTCCGCTGACCGTGGGAAGGGTAGCCGGTATCGAGGAACTCACCGGTTTCAAAAAGCCGATCCGGGCCTGCCTGGTCGACCTCGGCGACGTCGTACAGCACGAAATAGTCTGCGGTGCAACAAATTTCGTGGTCGGCGATTTGGTGGTCGTAGCATTACCCGGAACCACCCTGCCGGGCGGATTTACCATCACCGCCCGCAAGACGTACGGCCGCACTTCGGCGGGAATGATCTGCTCGGCGGCCGAACTCGGTTTGGCCACAGACCATTCCGGCATCCTGGTGCTGCCGCCGGCAACGGCCGAACCGGGAGCCGACGCCGCGGGTGTGCTCGGATTGGACGACGTGGTTCTCCACCTGGCGATCACCCCCGACCGCGGCTACTGCATGTCGGTGCGCGGGCTGGCCCGGGAGATCGCCTGCGCCTATGACCTGGAATTCGTGGACCCCGCCGAGGTGCCGGCGCTGCCGGTCGAGGGTGAGGCGTGGCCGCTGACGGTGCATCCCGACACCGGTGTGCGCCGGTTTGCCCTGCGGCCGGTGACCGGCATCGATCCGGCCGCGGTATCGCCCTGGTGGCTGCAACGCCGGCTGCTGCTCTGCGGCATCCGGGCGACTTCGCCGGCGGTGGACGTCACCAACTACGTGATGCTCGAGCTCGGTCACCCGATGCACGCGCACGACCGCAACCGGATCACCGGCAGCCTGGGAGTGCGGTTCGCCCGGTCCGGCGAGACCGTGATCACGCTGGACGATGTCGAGCGGCGCCTCGAACCCGCCGACGTCCTGATCGTCGACGACGTCACCACCGCAGCGATCGGCGGCGTGATGGGTGCGACCAGCACCGAGGTGCGCGCCGATTCAACCGACGTGCTTTTGGAGGCGGCGATATGGGATCCGGCTGCGGTGTCGCGCACCCAGCGGCGGTTGCACTTGCCCAGCGAGGCTGCCCGACGCTACGAGCGCGCAGTCGACCCGGCTATTTCGGTGGCCGCCCTGGATCGATGCGCCGCGCTGCTGGCCGATATCGCCGGGGGAGTAGTCGTCCCGGCGCTGACCGATTGGCGGGGTGAACCGCCGGTCGATGACTGGTCGATGTCGCCGATCCGGATCGCAGCCGACCTGCCGGACCGCTTCGCGGGCGTGTCCTACGCCCCGGGCACGGCTGCTCGGCGGCTGACGCAAATCGGCGCCGAGGTGGTCACCGACGACGATGTGCTGAAGGTGACGCCGCCGAGCTGGCGACCCGATCTGCTGCAGCCCGCCGACCTCGTCGAGGAGGTCATGCGGCTGGAAGGGCTCGAGGTCATCCCGTCGGTGCTGCCTGCCGCGCCCGCGGGCCGCGGACTCACGGCCACCCAACGGCGCCGTCGGGCGATCGGTAAATCACTGGCGCTGTCCGGCTACGTCGAGGTGCTGCCGACGCCGTTTCTGCCGGCCGGCATTTTCGACCTTTGGGGACTAGTGGCCGAGGACCCGCGCCGGACCACGACCAGTGTGGTCAACCCGTTGGAAGCCGACCGTCCGCAGCTGGCCACCACGTTATTGCCGGCCCTGCTGGAAGCGTTGGGGCGCAACGTGTCCCGCGGTCTGACCGATGTCGCGTTGTTCGCCATCGCGCAGGTGGTCCGGCCAACCGAGCAGACTCGCGGCATCGAGCTGATCCCCGTGCACCGCCGGCCCACCGAAGGCGAGATCGCCAAGCTGGACGAATCGCTGCCCCGGCAACCGCAACACGTCGCCGCGGTGCTGGCCGGCTTGCGCGAGCCTCGCGGTCCTTGGGGTCCGGGCCGCGCGGTCGAAGCCGCCGACGCTTTCGAGGCGGTGCGAATCATTGCCCGGGCCAGCGGAATTGACGTCAACCTTCGCGCGGCCCGGTACCTGCCCTGGCATCCGGGCCGCTGCGCAGAGGTGTTCGTCGGCGATGCCTCCGTCGGTCACGCGGGGCAGCTGCATCCGGCCGTGATCGAGCGGACGGGCCTGCCGAAGGGCACCTGCGCGATCGAGCTGAACCTCGACGCGATCCCAGTCGTGGAATCCCTGCCGGCTCCCAGGGTGTCGCCGTTCCCCGCGGTGTTTCAGGACGTCAGCCTCGTGGTGTCCGCGGATGTCCCCGCCCAGGTCGTGGCGGATGCGGGCCGCGACGGGGCCGGCGAGTTGCTGGAGGACATTCAGTTATTCGACGTCTTCACCGGTCCGCAGATCGGCGAAGCGCGCAAGTCGCTGACCTTCGCGCTACGGTTTCGCGCGCCCGATCGCACGCTGACCGAAGACGACGCAAGCGCGGCCCGCGACGCGGCGGTACAGCTGGCTGCGGAACGTGTCGGCGCCTTGCTGCGTCGCTGAAACTGTGGGCCGGGCGCCAAGTTAGCCGCGCGGTGGGGTCCTGCCTTTCCGTGTGCTCGTTGGGGTCCCCGAACTATTTCGGTGAAATTGTCAGGGAAAACACGGAATTCGCGTCTCGAAACGCCTACCATCTGCTTTCACCGGCCGTCGCGACGCGACGACAGCTTGATTCGGGACGGGAAGTGGAGGTTGTCGGGATGTCGTTGGTGATTGCGATGCCGGAGATGGTGGCTTTGGCAGCAACGGATTTGACGAGCATCGGCTCGACGATCAGCTCGGCCAACGCGGCGGCAGCAGTGTCTACCACGGGGCTGCTGGCAGCCGGTGCCGACGAGGTGTCGGCGACTATTGCGTCGCTGTTTTCCCAGCACGCGGCGGAGTATCAGGCGCTGAGCGCGCAGGTCGTGGCTTTCCACTCCCAGTTTGTGCAGACCCTCAATTCGGGTGCGGCCGCCTATGCCGGCGCCGAGGCCGCCAACGTCCAGCAGAACCTGCTCGACCTGATCAACCAGCCCTTCTTGGCATTGACCGGGCGGCCGCTGATCGGCAACGGCACCGACGGGACGAGCGGACCCGTCGGTACCGGCGGCGGTCCCGGTGGGTGGCTCTTGGGCAACGGCGGCAACGGTGGCGATAGCACCAACGTCGGAGTGACTGGCGGGGCCGGCGGGACCGCCGGCTTGCTGGGCAACGGCGGCAAGGGCGGGAGCGGCGGGCCGGGCACGGCCGCCACCGCCGGCGGGACCGGCGGCGCCGGTGGTGCGGGCGGGTGGCTTTACGGCAATGGCGGTGTTGGTGGGGCTGGCGGGAGCACCACGGTCAACAACGCCCACGGCGGTATCGGCGGGGTCGGCGGCAGTGCCGGGTTGCTCGGCTACGGCGGTGCGGGTGGCGCCGGCGGCTCCGCCACCACCGGACTTGGCGGCAACGGCGGCGCCGGCGGCGACGGCGGTGTGTTCGGTGCCGGCGGTGGCGACGGCGGTGCCGGCGGGAGCGTCACGACCGGGACCGGCGGAACCGGCGGTGCCGGCGGCAACTCCCAGTACTTCGGTACCGGCGGCGCCGGTGGGCAGGGCGGGAACTCCACGAACAACGTCGCCGGGACCAGCGGTGGTACCAGCGGTGCGGGCGGTGCGGGCGGCAACGGCGGGTCGCTCTTTGGCAACGGTGGTGTCGGCGGGGCGGGCGGCAGCTCGACCAGAGGTCTCGCCGGCAGCGGCGGCGCAGGCGGCATCGGCGGTGTGTTCGGCAACGGCGGCG
>NZ_MWQA01000001.1:6056843-6142829 GCF_002086915.1 Mycobacterium persicum
GGGGCCGGCGGCAACGGCGGCACCGCCGGATGGTTCGGCAACGGTGGGACCGGCGGCGACGGCGGCAGCGTCAACGGCACCGGCGCCGGCGGGGCCGGCGGTAACGGTGGCAACGCCACATCCATCGGCAGCGGCGGCAACGGCGGCCTCGGCGGGTCAACCTTTGCCGCGCTCGCGGGTGCCGGCAGCGGCGGGAACGGGGGCAATGCCATGGGTCTTGTCGGCGCCGGCGGCAACGGCGGCAATTCCGGCAATTCCCCTCTCAACTTGATTACGCCTGCCAGCGGCGGCAATGGTGGCAACGCCGCCACCACCGTGATCGGCAATGGCGGCAATGGCGGCAGCGGCATCAACGGCGGCACCAACGGTACCGGCGGCACGCCCGGGCAGCTGGGCAGTCCCGGCCTAGCCGGGGGGGTGGCCCCGCCGCCGAGCACCACCAACGCGTATGAAGCCTTGGTAGCGAATACGGCTGTGAATCTCGCCAGCACGAGCGCTGCCTCTGCCGGCAGCCCGGCGCCTTTCCTGAACCAGATCGCCGATAACCTGGAGGGCTACATCCAGCTGACTGGCCAATCGCTCAGTGCCGCCGTCACCGACTTCACTGGCAATTTGTCTAACTTGCCCCAACACCTGATGGCGGCTTTCTCCGACCTTATGGCGGGCAACGTCAGCGGTGCCGTGCAGCAGGTGGCGACCGGCGTGTTCGGCCTCTTTGTCGATACCTCCAGCCTGTTCACCGTGACCGGCAACTTCCCGCAACTCACCGCGGTCGTCAACGGTGCCCTTGGAGACCTGCTGCCGATCCTGACCATCCCCGGAGACTCGGCGCAGAACTTCGCCAACGTGGTCAAGCTGCTTACCGACCCGACCATATCGGTGGATGTCACGAATTTCTTGGCTCCCACCCAGACGCTCGGGTTCCCGGTGGCATTGGGTCTGGAGCTGGTCGGTCCGGCGTTCTCCACAGCCGCCGCGGCCGGAAAAAGTGCCACGGCATTTTCCCAAGCCGTGCAGGCCGGCAACATACCGCTGGCTTTGACCGCATTGGTAGACGCACCCGCCGTCATCGCAGATGGCTTCCTCAATGGCCAATACGTGCTGCCCACGCCGCTGACGTTGACGGTTCCGTTTGTGGTCCCCCTGATCGGCGTCGTGCCAGAAACGATCACGCTGCAGAACAACGTCCCCTTCAACGGGATCCTGCACCCCCTCGAGCGCATCACGGCTATTGCGCCAAACCCGCTCAGCGGCGGCATGCTCAACGTCACAACCAACGGCACGCAGATCGGCGGCATCGTTCCCGCTTTGCTGAACTATTGGCCCCAACAGCTCGCGAACGCCATCGGGGCGTAGTTGCTGAGCTGTGCGTCGCGCGAAGAGCTATAGCGACTATTTCGCCAGCTAGTCCCGCAAGCCCGCGCTGAAGCGTCACACGCTGGTGCCGGCCGGGCAGCCGTTTCAGCATCATCTGCTCGCTGCCGCGCGTGGTGGCGGTGGTGATGGCGCTGTCGGGTCCGGGCTGCCGGTCGCGGGATCCCGCTCGATCGGGTCGCGGATGGTTCGGCCCACGTCGAGACGTCCGGCGTTGTCCTGGTGAGCGGACCGCCGTGGGTGTCAACCTCGCGGTGGCCGGCGTTTTCGCCGACGAGGTTGTCCGTATTCGGTTCATGTCGGTGGGTGCGTCCGCTCACCAAGTATGAATTCATAATCACCAAATCTCTCGGCGGGGATATATGTGTGGCTTCCCACGGGTTTGTGCGACTTTCGACCACGGACGCGCCGGCCTGCGCCATATCGTGCCACGGCGTAGGTGATTTGCCTTGACCAATTCGCATGCTAATGACGGCGGTTAGGCTGATTTGGCAAACCACACTAACCGCTTGGCATGTCTCCGGCGACGTAATTGCCTGGTGCTTGCGGTGGCATAACACCGGGTAAGGCCAGTGGCCTTCCAATCTGAACATTCGGCGCCGGTCCTCACTGCAGCTAACGAGATGGTGTCATCACCGCCTCAAGTGCTCACTCGCTGGAAGCGGTTCCCGCCGAGCGCCTTTCGTCGGTCGGGATTGCGACGATGATGAGCGATCCGACAACGACTGGCTTTTGAATGCATGGCGAGCGCTGTCGTAGCGCTCAAATGCGTTGTTATACAACAGGACAATAACTTGAGTCGGTTTAGCTGGGTAAGGCTGCTGGTAGGTGTGCATCGAGGGCGCGGGCGATTGCTGTCGTCGCGTGGCGGCAAGTCTCCTGACAAGCCAATCGAAATTTGCTATGGCGCAACAAGTTCGCTGTTTGCAATAGCGTCGCGTACTACAGTCCCGCACCGGACCCAGCCGGATCGCTGCCCTGAGTGGAGTTGAACTCCTTCGGTCAAGTGTTACCTCGCTGCTAATCACGTAGATACGTTCGACCCAATCAACTGAAAACGATCGTTTTCCGTTGTTGGTGTGCCCCAGCGGATTACGTTTCTTTTTGCCGATGAGGTCGGGTCTCATCGGGTCAAACCGTTCATGTTGTGGGGGCGATGAGCATGTCATTTGTGAACGCTGTGCCTGCGGTTGTCCAGGCGGCAGCCCAGGATCTCGCAGGTATTCGCCTGGCGCTGGAAGAGGCCACCGCAGCAGCGGCGGCTCCCACGACTGCGTTGGCGGTGGCGGGCGAAGATGAGGTATCAGCTGCAATCGCAGCACTATTCGGCACTTTCGGTCAGGAGTACCAAGCCATCAGTGCCCAGGCGTCGGCGTTTCATGCAGACTTCGTCAAGCTGTTGAACGGCGCTGCGTCTTCATACGTCGAAGCCGAGGTAGCGAATGCTGTTTCAGTCCTCACCGGCCAAAATGCCGCTGCTGCAGTGGGCGGCGGGCTCAACGGAGGTCTGACCGCCGCTTTCAATGGTGAACTGGCTCTCCAGGCTGCCAACTCGTTCGCGACCGCGTTTGGTGCCGGAGCTTCCGGTCTCGCCCTGCAGACCGGAGGAGCCATCGTGTCCGGTGTCGGCACGGGGTTGGTTCAGACGGGCGAAGTCATCGTGGCGGCCGGCCACTCCCTGCAGAATTTCGGCGTTCTCATGTCGGGCGTCGGCGCTGGGCTGAGCGCCCAGGCACGTGCCGCCCTGACACAGGCATTGGCGTTGGGCGGTTCGTTGAGTGCTCAACTCGGCGCGTCGCTGTCAGGCAGCCTCGACCTTGGCCTACCGGAGCTGATCGCGGCATTCAACGGTGGCTTGACCGGACTGATCCACACGGGTCAAACCCTGACTGGGAACGTGCTCATAGGCTTCAGCAGCGGGCTTAGTGAGCTCATCCAAACGGGCGGAACACTATTGGCAAACTTCGGTGGCAGCTTGCCTGAGATTGCCGCCCACCTCAATGCTGCCTTCTCGGCGACTTTAGGTGGGGCGTTGCCGACGTTGGTGGCGGCGGTCAACGGTGGTGTGACGGGGTTGCTTCAGACGGGTCAGTCGCTGGCGACCAGCTTGGCGGGCGGCTTCGGTGGTGGCCTCAGTGGGCTGATTCAAACGGGTGAGAGTCTTGTTGCCAGCTTGGCCGGTGGGTTGAGTCTGCCGGCGTTGGCCGCGCAGTTGTCGGCGATGTTGCAGGCCAGCCTGGGTGGGTCGTTGCCGCAGCTGGTGGCCGCGGTCAGTGGTGGGTTGCATGGGCTGGTCGAGGTGGGGCAAAACTTCACGGCCGCGTTGAGCGCGGTGCTCAATGCCCCGGCGGTGGTGGCCGCGCTCAACGGCGGGCTGCACGGCCTCGTTGAGCTGGGCCAGACGTTCGTGGCGACCCTGACCGGTGGGTTGAGTGCTCCCGCGCTAGCCGCACAACTGTCGGCGATGTTGCAGGCCAGCCTGGGCGGATCATTCCCACAGCTGGTGGCCGCGCTCAATGGTGGCCTCAACGGGCTGATCCAGACCGGCCAGTCGTTGGCGACCAGCTTGGTCGGCAATTTCGGTGGGGGGTTAAATGCCCTGATTCAGACCGGACAGACGTTCGTGGCCAGCTTGGCGGGCAGCTTCAATGCTCCGGCGTTGGCCACACAGCTCACTGCGATGTTGCAGGCCAGCCTGGGCGGATCGTTCCCGCAAGTAGTGGCCGCGCTCAACGGTGGGCTCAACGAAGTGATTCAAACCGGTCAGAATCTGGTCGGCAGCCTGGGAGCAGCGTTCGGTGGAAGCTTGCCGGAGCTGGCGGCGAGGCTATCCGCGGCCTTGTCGGCGGGCCTGAGCGGCAGCCTGTCGGCGGAACTCAGTGCGGCCCTGGCGACGAGCGTCAGCGGCGCCTTGTCCGCATTGGGGTCGGGGCTGGTACAGACCGGTGGAATGCTGGCGGGCGGTCTGGGTGCTGGGCTCTCGGGTCTCATCGGCACGGGCCAAGTGCTCGCCGGCAGCTTCGGTGCAACCGCTTCCGGACTATTGCGGACGGGCGAAGCCCTCGCGGCCATTTGGGAGAATGCCGCGGCTCAGATCGGCGGTGCGCTCGGCGGCGCCGTCGAGGCAAGCCTCGGCGTCGGGTTTCCGGGGCTGTCCCAGGTCGGTCTGACGCTTGCCACAGGTATCGCCAACGCCACCGTCGGACTCGCCCAGACCGGATGGGTCATCCTGACGGCGTTGGACAATGCATCTCTTGGACTCGCTGCCAATATCGGCGCTGCCCTGGCCAACCTCCAACTCGCCATCCAAGCGGCGTTGAACGCGAGCCTCGGTGTTCAGGTCGGTGCCTAGTAGCCCGACGGCGTCGTGGTGCGCCCCCAACCGTGGCGGCACCAGCGCCCGGCCGACACACCCCGGAATGGATTTGCAAAGATCTGCATAACCATGCAGAATCGGCCGAATGGCCGATGTGACGAGGGTGGCGGTTGCCGGTGCCAGCGGCTACGCGGGCGGTGAGATCCTACGCCTATTGCTCGGGCATCCAGCCCACATCGCGGGCCGGTTGACGATCGGCGCGTTGACCGCGGCGGGCAGCGCGGGTAGCGCGCTGGGTGAACACCACCCGCACCTGGTGCCGTTGGCCGAGCGAATTCTCGAACCCACGGAGCGCAACGTGCTCGACAACCACGACGTGGTGTTCCTCGCTCTGCCACACGGATATTCGGCGGCGCTGGCCGCGCAGCTCGAGCCGGAGACCCTAATCGTCGACTGCGGGGCGGACTTCCGGCTTACGGACGCGGCGGCCTGGGAGCGGTTCTACGGATCCCCGCACGCCGGCAGCTGGCCCTACGGTCTACCGGAGTTGCCGGGTGCGCGGGAGCAGCTCAGCGGTGCGCGCCGCATCGCGGTGCCCGGGTGTTATCCGACCGCCGCGTTGCTGGCCCTGCTGCCTGCCATGGCCGACGATCTCATCGAGCCGGCGGTGACCGTCGTTGCCGTCAGTGGAACATCAGGGGCGGGCCGCGCGGCCAAGACGGACCTACTCGGATCGGAAGTCATCGGGTCGGCTCGGGCCTACAACATTGCCGGTGCCCATCGGCACACCCCGGAAATCGCGCAGGGGCTGCGCGCGGTCACCGGCCGCGACGTCACGGTGTCGTTCACCCCCGTTCTGATTCCCACCTCGCGCGGCATTTTGGCCACCTGTACCGCGCGCACCCGCTCGCCGATTGCCCAATTGCGGGCGGCGTACGAAAAGGCCTACGACGCTGAGCCATTCATCCATCTGCTGCCTGAGGGCCAGTTGCCCCGCACGGGCGCGGTGATCGGCAGCAACGCCGCGCATATTGCCGTCGCCGTGGACGAGGACGCCCAGACGCTGGTGGCCCTGGCCGCGATCGACAACCTGGTCAAAGGGACAGCCGGCGCCGCGATCCAATCGATGAACCTGGCGCTGGGCTGGCCGGAAACCGACGGCCTGTCAGTCGTGGGAGTGGCACCGTGACCGAAACACCAACCGCCACAAGGTTGCTGCGTGCTCAAGGCGTCACCGCACCGGCCGGCTTCCGGGCTGCCGGCATCGCCGCTGGTATCAAATCATCCGGCGCCCCCGACCTCGCGCTGGTCTTCAACGAAGGCCCCGACTATGCCGCCGCCGGGGTCCTCACCCGAAACAAGGTCAAGGCCGCGCCGGTGTTGTGGACCCAGCAGGTGCTGACCACCGGCCAGTTGCGCGCGGTGATCCTCAACTCCGGCGGCGCCAACGCCTGTACCGGTCCGGGCGGCTTTCAGGACACCCACGCCACCGCCGAAGCGGTCGCCGCCGCGCTGTCGGACTGGGGAACCGAGACTGGGGCCATCGAGGTCGCCGTTTGCTCGACGGGCCTGATCGGCGACCGGCTGCCGATGGACAAGGTGCTCAACGGCGTTCGGGACATTGTGCATGAAATGCACGGCGGGCTGACCGGCGGCGACGACGCCGCACACGCCATCATGACCACCGATACCGTTCCCAAACAGGTTGCGCTGCACCATCAGAAGTGGACGGTCGGCGGGATGGCCAAGGGTGCGGGCATGCTGGCGCCGTCGCTGGCCACCATGCTGTGTGTGCTGACCACCGACGCGGTCGCCGAGCCTGCGGCACTCGATCACGCGCTGCGCCGAGCCACCGCCCGCACCTTTGACCGGCTCGACATCGACGGCAGCTGTTCCACCAACGACACGGTGCTGTTACTGGCTTCGGGGGCAAGCGAATTCGCGCCGTCGCAAGCCGACCTCGACGACGCGGTGCTGCAGGTGTGCGACGACCTGTGCGCTCAACTGCAAGCCGACGCCGAAGGCGTCACCAAACGCGTCACCGTAACGGTACGAGGAGCAACCAGCGACGACGACGCGTTGACCGCCGCTCGGGTAATCGCTCGCGACAGCCTGGTCAAGACGGCGCTGTTCGGATCCGACCCGAACTGGGGCCGGGTGTTGGCCGCCGTCGGGATGGCGCCGATCACCCTTGACCCCAATCGAATCAGCGTGGCGTTCAACGGCGCAGCCGTCTGCGTCGACGGAGTGGGTGTTCCGGGGGCACGCGAGGTCGACCTGTCGGCAAAAGACATCGACATCACCGTGGACTTGAATATCGGCGATAGGCAGGCCACCATCCGGACCACCGATCTGTCGCACGCCTACGTCGAAGAGAACTCGGCCTACAGCTCATGACCCGCGCCGGCGACGATGCAGTGGGGGCACCGCCCGCGTGCGGGGGACGAAGCGATGAGGTGGGGGCCCCACCCGCATGCGGGGGAGAGCGGCGCTCATGAGCATCGAGGCACTGACCACTCAGGTCAAGGCGCAGGTGCTGGCCGAAGCCCTGCCCTGGCTGAAGCAGTTGCACGGCAAGATCATTGTGATCAAGTACGGCGGCAACGCGATGATCGACGACACGCTGCGGCAGGCATTCGCCGCGGACATGGCATTTCTGCGCAATTGCGGGATCCATCCGGTCGTGGTGCACGGCGGGGGACCGCAGATCACCGCGATGCTACGGCGGCTGGGCATCGAAGGTGACTTCAAGGGCGGATTCCGGGTCACCACACCGGAAGTGCTCGACGTGGCGCGCATGGTGCTGTTCGGCCAGGTGGGCCGCGAGCTGGTGAACCTGATCAACGCGCACGGTCCCTATGCCGTCGGGATCACCGGTGAGGATGCCCAACTATTCACCGCGGTGCGGCGCAGCGTCACCGTCGACGGCGTGGCCACCGACATCGGCCTGGTCGGCGACGTCGACAAGGTAAACACCGATGCGGTGGTGGATCTCATTGGCGCACGCCGGATTCCGGTGGTCTCGACGCTGGCGCCGGACGCCGACGGTGTGGTGCACAACATCAATGCCGACACGGCCGCGGCAGCACTCGCAGAAGCCCTGGGAGCCGAAAAGTTGCTGATGCTCACCGATGTCGAGGGCCTGTACACCAGCTGGCCGGACCGTAATTCCTTGGTCAGCGAAATCGACACGGCCACACTGGCGCAACTGCTGCCCACCCTGGAAGCGGGAATGATCCCCAAGGTCGAGGCGTGTCTGCGAGCTGTCGACGGCGGCGTGCCCAGTGCGCACGTCATCGACGGCCGGGTCAAACACTGTGTGTTGGTGGAGCTGTTCACCAACGAGGGCACCGGCACCAAGGTGGTGGGCGGGTGACACAAACCGAAAGCATGCAACAACGGTGGCAGGCCGTGATGCTGAACAACTACGGCACCCCACCGATAGCGCTGGCCAGCGGGGACGGCGCCGTAGTGACCGACGTGGACGGCAAAACCTACGTCGACCTGCTCGGCGGCATCGCGGTCAACGTGCTGGGCCATCGCCACCCGGCGGTCATCGAGGCTGTGACGCACCAGCTTTCAACGCTGGGCCACACCTCCAACCTGTATGCCACCGAACCCGGGGTCGCTCTGGCCGAAGAGTTGGTGGCGCTGCTGGGCGCTGAAACCCGAGCACGAGTGTTCTTCTGCAACTCCGGGACCGAGGCCAACGAGTTGGCATTCAAGCTGTCCCGGCTCACCGGCCGCACGAAACTGGTTGCCGCCCAAGAAGCTTTCCACGGCAGGACGATGGGTTCGTTGGCGCTGACCGGGCAGCCGGCCAAGCAGGCGCCGTTTGAGCCGTTGCCGGGCTACGTCACCCACGTTCGCTACGGCGACGTCGACGCGTTGGCCGCCGCGGTCGACGACGGCACCGCCGCAGTATTTCTCGAGCCGATCATGGGGGAGAGCGGTGTGGTCGTGCCGCCTGAGGGCTACCTGGCGGCCGCCCGCGACATCACTTCGCGACACGGCGCGTTACTGGTGCTCGACGAGGTGCAAACCGGAATGGGCCGCACCGGCGCCTTTTACGCCCACCAGCACGACGGCATCACCCCGGACGTGGTGACCCTGGCCAAGGGGCTCGGGGGCGGGCTGCCGATCGGGGCGTGCCTGGCCGTCGGGCCGGCCGCGGAACTGATGACCCCCGGGCTGCACGGCAGCACCTTCGGCGGTAACCCGGTGTGCACCGCGGCGGCTCTGGCAGTGCTGCGAACGCTGGCGACCGAGGGCCTGGTCCGCCGCGCCGATGTGTTGGGCAAAACGCTGCGCCAGGGCATCGAATCACTGGGACACCCGCTGGTCGACCACGTCCGCGGCCGGGGACTACTGCTGGGCATCGTGTTGACGGCCCAGCAGGCCAAAACCGCGGAGGCGGCCGCCCGCGACGCCGGTTACCTGGTCAACGCCGCCGCGCGCGACGTCATCCGGCTGGCGCCGCCGCTGATCATCACCGAAGCTCAGCTCGACGGCTTCGTGCACGCGCTGCCGGGCATCCTCGACACCGCCGGAGCACAGACATGACCAGACATTTCCTGCGCGACGACGACCTGTCGCCCGCCGAGCAGGCCGAGGTCCTCGAGCTTGCCGCCGCGCTCAAGAAGGACCCGTTCAGCCGCCGCCCGCTAGAGGGGCCGCACGGGGTAGCGGTGATCTTCGACAAGAACTCCACCCGCACCCGGTTTTCCTTCGAAATGGGCATCGCGCAACTTGGCGGCCACGCCGTCGTCGTCGACGCCAAGAGCACCCAGCTGGGCCGCGACGAAACTCTGCAGGACACCGCAAAAGTGTTGTCCCGCTTCGTTAATGCCATCGTCTGGCGGACGTTCGGCCAAGACCGCCTGGACGCCATGGCCGGTGCCGCGACGGTGCCGGTGATCAATGGGCTGTCCGACGAGTTCCACCCCTGCCAGGTGCTCGCGGATCTGCAGACCATCGCCGAGCGCAAAGGGTCACTGCGTGGCCTGCGGCTGTCGTATTTCGGCGACGGCGCCAACAACATGGCTCACTCGTTGCTGCTCGGCGGGGTCACCGCAGGTATTCACGTCACCGTCGCGGCACCCGAAGGCTTCCTGCCGGATCGCAACGTGCTGGCCGCAGCCGAAAAGCGCGCCCAGTCGACCGGCGCCTCGGTGACGGTGACCGCCGACGCCAAGGCCGCAGCCGCCGCCGCCGACGTCCTGGTGACCGATACCTGGACGTCGATGGGACAGGAGAACGACGGGGTGGATCGCGTCAAACCGTTCCGCCCGTTCCAGGTCAACGAGCGACTACTGGGTCTGGCCGACTCGGAAGCCGTTGTGCTGCATTGCCTTCCGGCACATCGCGGCGACGAGATCACCGACGACGTGATAGACGGCCCAGCCAGCGCGGTTTGGGACGAGGCCGAAAACCGGTTGCATGCTCAGAAAGCGCTGCTGGTGTGGCTGTTGGAGCGGTCGCGATGACGCGCGACGGCGGATCCAAGGCCACACCCGAAGTCACTCGCGCCGGTCGGCAGGCCCGCATCGTGGCGATCCTGTCGACGCAACCGGTCAGCAGCCAAAGCGAACTGGCGGGGTTGCTGGCCGGCGACGGCATCGAAGTAACCCAGGCCACGCTGTCGCGTGACCTCGAAGAGCTTGGCGCGGTCAAGCTGCGCGGCGCCGACGGCGGGGTCGGGGTCTATGTCGTGCCCGAAGACGGCAGCCCGGTGCGCGGGGTCACCGGGGGCACCGGACGGTTGTCCCGACTGCTGGGTGAGTTGCTGGTGTCCACCGACGCCAGCGCCAACCTGGCCGTGCTGCGCACTCCACCGGGCGGCGCACACTACCTGGCCAGCGCCATCGATCGCGCGGCGCTACCCTACGTCGTCGGCACTATCGCCGGCGATGACACCGTGTTCGTGGCCGCCCGCGAGCCGATGACCGGCGCTGAGCTGGCGTCGGCGTTGGAAAAGCTTTGGAAAACCTGAAATAAAGGAGTTGGTTCATGTCAGAACGCGTCATCCTGGCGTATTCGGGCGGCCTGGACACCTCGGTGGCCATCAGCTGGATCGGCAAGGAGACCGGCCGCGAGGTCGTGGCGGTGGCGATTGACCTCGGCCAGGGCGGCGAGGACATGGAGGTGGTGCGGCAGCGCGCACTGGATTGCGGCGCCGTCGAAGCTGTTGTGGTCGATGCCCGCGACGAGTTCGCCCAGGGCTACTGCCTGCCCACCATCCTGAACAACGCCCTGTACATGGACCGCTACCCGCTGGTGTCGGCGATCAGCCGACCGTTGATCGTCAAGCACCTGGTTGCGGCCGCACGCGAGCACGGCGGCGGGATCGTGGCGCACGGCTGCACCGGCAAGGGTAACGACCAGGTTCGGTTTGAAGTCGGATTCGCTTCGCTGGCACCGGATTTGGAGGTGCTAGCGCCGGTCCGTGACTACGCCTGGACCCGGGAGAAGGCGATCGCGTTCGCCGAGGAAAACGCCATCCCGATCAACGTCACCAAACGCTCACCATTTTCCATCGACCAGAACGTCTGGGGCCGTGCGGTGGAGACCGGCTTCCTGGAGCACCTGTGGAACGCCCCCACCAAGGACATCTACGCCTATACCGAAGACCCGACGGTCAACTGGAACACTCCCGACGAGGTGATCGTCGGATTCGAGAGGGGCGTTCCGGTATCGATCGATGGCCGATCGGTGTCGGTGCTGCAGGCCATCGAGGAACTCAACCGCCGCGGCGGTGCGCAAGGTGTCGGCCGGCTCGATGTGGTCGAAGACCGGTTGGTCGGCATCAAGAGCCGCGAGATCTACGAGGCGCCGGGAGCGATGGTGCTCATCACCGCCCACACCGAACTCGAACATGTGACATTGGAGCGCGAGTTGGGCCGGTTCAAGCGTCAGACCGACCAGCGCTGGGCCGAGTTGGTGTACGACGGGCTGTGGTATTCGCCGCTGAAGATCGCGCTGGAAAGCTTCGTCGCCACGACCCAGGAGCACGTGTCCGGCGAGATCCGGATGGTGTTGCACGGCGGCCACATCGCGGTCAACGGGCGGCGCAGCGCCGAATCCCTCTACGACTTCAACCTGGCCACCTACGACGAGGGCGACACCTTCGACCAGTCGGCCGCCCGCGGATTCGTCTACGTGCACGGGCTGTCGTCAAAACTGTCCGCCCGCCGGGACCTGCAGTGACGGGTTCCCGCCGAGCAGACACAGAATCGCACCGATACGCCCGCCCGCGTGCGATTCTGTGTCTGCTCGCGGAGAAAAAGTGAGCACCAACGAGGGGTCGCTGTGGGGCGGGCGGTTCGCCGGCGGCCCCTCCGACGCACTGGCCGCGCTGAGCAAGTCCACTCAGTTCGACTGGGTACTGGCCCCCTACGACATCAAAGCCTCCCAGGCCCACACCAAGGTGCTCTTCGGAGCGGGCCTGCTCACCGAAGAGCAGCGTGACGACTTGCTGGCCGGCCTCGACCGCCTCGCAGCCGACGTCGCCGACGGCAGCTTTGGCCCACTGCTCACCGACGAGGACGTGCATGCCGCGCTGGAACGCGGACTGATCGAACGAGTGGGTCGCGAGCTGGGCGGCCGGCTGCGGGCCGGCCGCTCCCGCAACGACCAAATCGCCACGCTGTTCCGGATGTGGCTGCGCGACGCGGTGCGCCGGGTCGGCGCCGGTGTGCTCGACGTCGTGCAAGCCCTGGCCGTTCAGGCCGCCGCGCATCCGAGTGCGATCATGCCCGGCAAGACACACCTGCAGTCGGCCCAGCCGATCCTGCTGGCCCACCACCTGCTGGCACACGCTCATCCGTTGCTGCGGGACGTGGAAAGAATCGTCGACTTCGACAAGCGCGCGGCCGTGTCCCCGTACGGCTCGGGCGCATTGGCCGGCTCGTCGCTCGGCCTGGACCCGGACGCGATCGCCGCGGAGCTGGGCTTTACGGCTGCCGCCGACAATTCGGTCGACGCGACCGCCGCCCGTGATTTCGCCGCCGAGGCGGCGTTCGTGCTGGCCATGATCGCGGTCGACCTGTCGCGGCTGGCCGAGGACATCATCATCTGGAGCACGACGGAGTTCGGTTATGTGACGTTGCACGACTCCTGGTCCACCGGTAGCTCGATCATGCCGCAGAAGAAGAACCCGGACATTGCCGAACTGGCCCGCGGCAAGTCCGGGCGGTTGATCGGCAACCTCACCGGTCTGCTGGCGACGCTGAAGGCCCAGCCATTGGCCTACAACCGCGACCTGCAGGAAGACAAGGAGCCGGTGTTCGACTCGGTCGCTCAGCTGGAGCTGCTGCTGCCGGCGATGGCCGGCCTGGTGGGCACCCTGACCTTTCACGTCGAGCGGATGGCGGCACTGGCGCCCGCCGGCTACACCCTGGCCACCGATATTGCTGAATGGCTTGTGCGCCAAGGAATTCCGTTTCGCACCGCGCACGAGACCGCCGGCGCGGCGGTGCGCGCCGCAGAAGCGCGTGGCGTCGGGCTGCCGGAGCTCACCGACGACGAGCTGGCCGCCATCAGCCCCGATCTGACGCCGCGGGTTCGTGACGTCTTGACCGTGGAGGGTTCGGTGGCCTCGCGCGACGCGCGGGGCGGTACCGCCCCGCGCCGGGTTGCCGATCAGCTCAACGCCGTGAACAACGCCGTCGACCGGCTGCGCCAGAAATTGACGCCCTTGGCGAAATCGCGCGCCGGTCCGTTCCCGGCAGACTAGACTTTGACTCCTAGGTAGCCAATCGAACGTTTCGGCGTTGATGTTCGTGTTAAAGGGGTGGGACCAGTGAGCGTCATCGCCGGTGTGTTCGGTGCTCTGCCGCCATATCGCTATAGCCAGCAGGAACTCACCGAAACATTCGTCAACATCCCGGATTTCCGGGGCTACGAAGACGTCGTCCGGCAGTTGCATGCCAATTCGAAGGTCGACAGCCGTCACCTGGTCCTGCCGTTGGAGATGTACCCGAAGCTGAACGACTTCGGCGAGGCCAACGAAATTTTCATCGACAAAGCCGTAGACCTTGGCGTCGAAGCCCTGATGGGGGCGCTCGATGTGGCCGGGCTGCAGCCCGAGGACCTCGATCTCATCATCACCACCACGGTCACCGGTGTGGCGGTGCCGTCGCTGGACGCGCGCATCGCCGGCCGGGTCGGGTTGCGCCCGGATGTGCGGCGGTTGCCGCTGTTCGGCCTGGGCTGCGTGGCCGGAGCGGCGGGTGTCGCGCGGCTGCACGACTACCTGCGCGGAGCGCCGGACGGCATCGCGGCCCTGGTTTCGGTCGAGTTGTGCTCGCTCACCTATCCCGGATACAAACCCTCGCTGGCCGGTCTGGTGGGCAGTGCATTGTTTGCTGACGGCGCCGCCGCAGTGGTGGCGGTGGGGGACCGTCGCGCCGACCACGTCGGTGCCGACGGACCGGACATCCTCGACTCGCGCAGCCATCTCTACCCCGACTCACTGCGCACCATGGGATACGACGTCGGCTCCGCCGGATTCGAGCTCGTCCTGTCCAAGGATCTGGCGGCCGTTGTCGAGGAGTACATGGCCGAGGACGTCAGCACTTTCCTGGCCGCGCACGACTTGAGCACTACCGACATCGGCGCCTGGGTGACCCACCCCGGTGGCCCCAAGATCATCAATGCGATCACCGAGAGTCTCAACCTGCCCCCGGAGGCGTTGGAGCTGACCTGGCGCTCGTTGGGCGAGATCGGCAACCTCTCCTCGGCGTCGGTGCTGCACGTGCTGCGCGACACCATCGCCAAACCGCCGCCCAGTGGAAGTCCGGGTCTGATGATGGCGATGGGCCCCGGATTCTGCTCCGAACTAGTACTGCTGCGCTGGCACTAGTCGACGTGGACTGTCTGCTCGGTCTGGGGGTTACGGAGGCGGCGTGCCGGTCGCGCCGATTCCTGGAGTAGTACGAAAGACCGCGTGGTATGGACAGCACCCGAGAACAGCTCATCACGGCCCTGCGCAAAACACTCAAGGAAAACGAGCGGCTGAAGCGGGACAACCGCGACTTTCTGGCCCAGACGACGGAGCCGGTGGCCGTGGTGGGGATCGGCTGCCGGTATCCGGGCGGTATCGACAGCCCCGAAAGCCTGTGGGAGATGGTGGCCGCCGGCCGGGACGTGGTGTCGGACTTTCCGGGTGATCGTGGCTGGGACCTGACGAATCTGTTTGACCCCGACCCCGACGCGGTGGGCACCTCGTACACCCGCAGCGGCGGATTCCTCAGCGACGTCGCCGGTTTCGACGCCGAGTTCTTCGGGATAGCGCCCAGCGAGGCGTTGGCGATGGATCCGCAGCAGCGGTTGCTGCTGGAGGTGTCCTGGGAAGCCTTGGAACGCACCGGGATTGACCCGACCACGCTGCGCGGCTCGGCGACCGGCGTGTTCGTCGGCGTGTTCCACGGCTCCTACGGCGGGCAGGGCCGGGTGCCCGGCGACCTCGAGAGGTACGGCCTGCGCGGTTCGACGTTGAGTGTGGCGTCGGGTCGGGTGGCGTATGTGCTGGGGTTGGAGGGCCCGGCGGTGTCGGTGGATACGGCGTGTTCGTCGTCGTTGGTGGCGTTGCATCTGGCGGTGCAGTCGTTGCGCTCGCGCGAGTGTGATCTGGCGTTGGTGGGTGGGGTGACGGTGATGGCCACCCCGGCGATGTTCGTGGAGTTCAGTCGGCAACGGGCGCTGGCGCCCGACGGTCGGTGCAAGGCGTATGCGGGGGCTGCCGACGGCACCGGCTTTTCCGAGGGCGCCGGGGTGTTGGTGGTGGAGCGGCTCGCCGATGCGCGGCGGTGGGGGCATCCGGTGTTGGCGTTGGTGCGGGGTTCGGCGGTCAATCAGGATGGCGCCTCCAACGGGCTGGCGACACCGAATGGGCCGGCGCAGCAGCGGGTGATTCGGGCGGCGTTGGCCAGCGCGCGTCTTGGGGTGGCCGAGGTGGATGTGGTGGAGGGGCATGGGACCGGGACCATGCTGGGGGATCCGATTGAGGCGCAGGCGATTGTGGCCACTTACGGGCAGGGGCGCAGCGAGCCGCTGTGGTTGGGGTCGATCAAATCCAACATGGGCCACACGTCGGCGGCGGCGGGGGTGGCCGGGGTGATGAAGATGGTGTTGGCGATGCAGCATGGGGTGTTGCCCAAGACGTTGCATGTGGATGTGCCGACGCCGCATGTGGATTGGTCGGCGGGGGCGGTGTCGTTGTTGACCGAGTCGCGGCCCTGGCCGGCTGAGCCGGCTGAGCCGGCGGCGGGTCGGGGGCAGGGCCGGCCGCGTCGGGCCGCGGTGTCGTCGTTTGGGATCAGTGGCACTAATGCGCATGTGATTCTCGAGCAGGCGCCCTCGTTGGATGGTGCCGCGGCCAGTGAGCTGGCCGAGCCGGTTGCCGGGGTGGTGCCGTGGGTGGTGTCGGCGCGTTCGGGGCCGGCGTTGGCCAATCAGGCGCGGCGGTTGTTGGCGTGGGTGGAGCAGCGTCGGGATTTGGCACCGGCGGATGTGGGGTGGTCGTTGGTGTCCACCCGGTCGGTGTTCGAGCATCGGGCGGTGGTGGTGGGCGCCGAGCGGGCGCAGTTGCTGTCGGGTTTGGCCGGTCTGGCCGCCGGTGAGCCCGGTGCTGCGGTGGTGGCCGGCCGCGCCCGGCCGACCGGCCAAACCGTGTTCGTCTTCCCCGGCCAGGGGTCGCAGTGGGTCGGCATGGGGGCCCAGTTACTCGACGCCGCACCGGTTTTCGCCGAGCACCTGCGTCGCTGCGACAAAGCCCTTGGTGAGTACCTACCCTGGTCGTTGCTCGACGTGGTGCGCGGCGCCCCGGGAGCGCCCGGGCTGGACCGGGTGGATGTCGTCCAGCCGGCGCTGTGGGCGATCATGGTGTCGCTGGCCGAATTGTGGCGATCGGTCGGGGTGGTGCCCGACGCGGTGATCGGGCATTCGCAGGGCGAGATCGCGGCGGCCTGTGTGGCCGGAGCACTGTCGGTGAACGACGCGGCTCGGGTGGTGGCGCTGCGCAGCCGGCTGTTGGTGCGGTTGGCTGGTGCCGGCGGTATGGCGTCGATCTCCTGTCCACTGAGCCGCGCCCGGGAGCTGCTGTCTCACTGCGGCAGCCGTCTGAATATCGCTGCGGTCAACGGTGTTTCGACGATCGTGGTCTCCGGAGAAGTGCCCGCCGTCGAGGAACTGATCCGGCGTTGCGACGCGGCCGACATCCGGGCCCGCCGGGTCGACGTCGACTACGCGTCGCACTCCGCCCACGTCGACGAGATCCGGACCGAACTCACCGCCGCCCTGGCCGGCATCGAGCCCCGATCGGCGTCCATCGCCTTCCTCTCCACCGTGACAGGTCAATTCACGGATACCGCCGGCCTCAACGCCGACTATTGGTATCAAAACATCCGCCAGACGGTGCAATTCGACCGGGCCATCCGCACCGCCTTCGACGCCGGATACCAGGTCTTCATCGAGTCGAGCCCGCACCCCGTCCTGACCGCCGCCATTGAAGAGACGTTGACCGACCACGACTCCGCCGGCGCCGACCAACCGATCGTCATCCCGTCACTGGGCCGCGATGACGGCGGACTGGACAGATTCTGGCTGTCGGCAGCACAGGCCCACGTGGCGGGCGTCGGGCTGGATTGGGCCGCGGCGTTCGCCGGTCTGCACGCTCGCCGGGTGGAGCTGCCGACGTACGGCTTCGTCCATCGCCGATTCTGGCTACCCCAAACCGATGCCGGGCGATTGGATGCGGGGCGTCTGGGGTTGACCGGCGCCGCGCACGGCTTGCTGGGTGCGGTAGTCGAGCGGCCCGACTCCGGCGGAGTCGTGCTGACAGGCCAGCTATCGGTGGCCAGCCAGCCATGGTTGGCCGACCACGCGGTGGCGGGGGTGGCGTTGTTCCCGGGTGCGGGATTCGCGGAGCTGGCTATCCGGGCCGGCGACGAGGTCGGCTGCGCCACCGTGGCGGAGCTGACGGTGATCGCCCCGCTGCTGTTGCCGACGGCCGGCGCGGCGCAGGTGCAGCTCGTGGTCAGTGACGAAGATGCGTCGGGCCGCCGCAGCGCATCGATGTATTCGCGTGCTGCCCAACCGGATTCGGCCTGGACGTTACACGCTGAGGCGGTGTTGGCGCCCGGGGTCCTCGCTCCGGGAACAGACCTATCGGTATGGCCACCGGCGGGCGCAGCCCGGTTGGATGTGGCCGACGCCTACGAGCGGCTGGCCGTACGGGGCTACACGTATGGTCCGGCGTTTCGCGGTCTACGGGCGATGTGGCAGCTGGGGGAGGCGATCTTCGCCGAGGTGTCGCTGCCCGAGCACGCCGGCCTGGACGTCGGCGGATTCGGCATCCATCCGGTAGTGCTTGATGCGGCACTGCATGCGGTGGGCGTCGCCGGCGCGCAGGACAAAACGGTGCTGCCGTTCTCGTGGCAGGGCGTGTCGCTGCATGCCGCGGGGGCATCCCAGGTGCGGGTCCGCCTGGCTCCTGCGGGTGCCGACGCGGTGTCGCTGGAATTGGCTGATACGGCGGGCTTGCCCGTCTTGACCGTACGGACCGTGGCGTTTCGTCCGTTGCCCGACCGGGCGCTGTCCGCGGTCGCGCGTGGTGACGGCGGCTTGTTCCAGGTCGGTTGGTCGCCGATAACGCTGGCGCACAACCGTATTGCCGAGGCACCCACGACGGTGTGGGAGTTGGCTGCCCAGGTGCCACGGCAGGCGGACGTGGTGGAATCGGTGCGCGCGGCCAGCCATGCGGTGCTGGCGGTGTTGCAGTCGTGGTTGTCCGGCGACGAGGACGGCGTTCTGGTGGTGCTGACCCATGGCGCGGTGGGTCTGGCGGACGAGGACGTCACGGACTTGGCCGGTGCGGCGGTGTGGGGGCTGGTGCGTTCGGCGCAGGCGGAGCATCCCGGCCGGGTGGTGCTGCTGGATTCGGACGGGTCGGTGGATGTCAGCGCGGTAACCCGTTCTGGTGAGCCGCAACTGGTGGCGCGCGGCGGTGTGGCCTATCAGGCTCGGCTGCGGCCGGCCGACCCGACGCTTCGGCCGCCCGCGGTCCCGTCGGGGTGGCGCTTGGTCCCCGGAGGCGCGGGCACACTCGACGACGTGCAGGTGGGCCCGTGTGAGCGAAGCGAGCTCACCGCCGGGCAGGTACGAGTAGCGGTGGGCGCGGTCGGGGTGAACTTCCGCGACGTGCTGGTGGCGCTGGGCATGTATCCGGGCGGGGGCGAGCTCGGCATCGAGGGCGCCGGGGTGGTCGTCGAGATAGGGCCGGGTGTTTCCGGGGTGGCCGTCGGCGACGCGGTGATGGGGCTGCTCGGCGTGGCGGGACCCGAGGCGGTGGTGGATCAGCGGCTGGTGACCACGGTTCCGGCGGGCTGGCCGCTGGATACGGCTGCCGGTGTCCCGGTGGTGTTCCTGACGGCGTTCTACGGTCTGTCGGACTTGGCGGGGGTGCGGGCCGGGCAGAAGGTGTTGGTGCACGCGGCTGCCGGCGGGGTGGGTATGGCCGCGGTGCAGCTGGCCCGGCGCTGGGGCCTGGAGGTTTTCGCCACCGCCGGTCGCGGCAAGTGGGATACCTTGCGGGAGCTTGGTTTTGACGACGACCATATCGGCGACTCCCGCACCCTGGAATTCGAGGAGAAGTTCCGCCACACCACCGGCGGCGCCGGAGTCGACGTGGTGCTCAACTCGCTGGCCGGCGAGTTTGTCGACGCGTCGCTGCGGCTGCTGAGCCCGGGCGGACGCTTCATCGAAATGGGCAAGACCGATATTCGCGACCCGGAGACGATCGCCGGGCGGTATCGGGGCGCCGGTTACCGTGCGTTCGATCTGATCGAAGCCGGGCCGGACCGGATCGCGCAGATGTTGGCCGAACTGATGGAGATGTTCGCCGCCGGAGAGTTGAAGCCGTTGCCGACCAAGGCCTTCGACATGATGCTGGCCCGGCGGGCGTATCGCTTCGTCAGCCAGGCCCGCCATATCGGCAAGGTGGTGTTGACGGTTTCCGACAGCGCCGCCGGGCTTGCCGGGGGCACGGTCGTGATCACCGGCGGGACCGGGATGGCTGGTGCGGCGCTGGCTCGCCACGTCGTGTCGCGCCACCGGGTGGCCCACGTGATGCTCGTCAGTCGATCCGGGACCCGGGCGCAAGGGATTTCGGAGCTGGCCGCCGAGGTGCGGGATGCCGGTGCCCAGGTTTGGGTAGCGGCGTGTGACGTGGCTGACCGTGACGCGGTTGCGGCGCTGCTCGCGCAGGTGCCGCCGCGGTATCCGCTTCGGGGGGTGTTTCATGCCGCCGGGGTCCTCGACGACGGGCTGATCGCCTCGCTGACGCCCGACCGGATGGATGCCGTGCTGCGCGCCAAGGTCGACGGGGCGTGGAATTTGCACGAGTTGACCCGAGATCTGGATGTCTCGGCGTTCGTGCTCTTTTCGTCGATGGCCGGCGTGATGGGTACCCCGGGCCAAGGCAATTACGCGGCGGCCAACAGCTTCCTCGACGGGCTGGCGGCGTATCGGCGCGCGCATGGGTTGCCGGGATTGTCGGTGGCCTGGGGGTTGTGGGAACAGGCCAGTGCGATGACCCGGCATCTGGGGGACCGCGACAAGGCCCGGATGAGTCGGGCGGGGCTGGCAACCCTGTCAACCGCGCAGGCGCTGGAGTTGCTCGATGCCGCAATGGTCGCGGACCGCGCCGTCGTGGTGGCCACCCGGCTCGACACCCGGGTGCTCGGCGCCGACGGCACCGCGCCATCACCGTTGCTCAGCGAGTTAGCCGCCCGCCCGACCCGACGCGTCGTCGACGACACCGACACCGCCGTCTCGGCAACGGGATTGGTATCCAGGCTGCGTTCACTCGGTCCCGAGCAGCGACACCGCGAACTCGTCGACGTGGTCTGTAGCAACGCCGCCACCGTGCTGGGACGTTCCAGCACCGCTGACATCAACGCCCGCCTCGCGTTCCAGGATCTGGGCTTCGACTCGCTGACGGCCGTCGAACTGCGCAACCGGCTGAAAACGGCGACCGGCCTGGCACTTTCGCCCACGCTGATCTTCGATTACCCCACCCCCGCCGCCCTCGCCGAACATCTCGACAGCCGTCTGGCCGCCGCCACCCCGGACCAACCCGATCTCCTGGCCCGCTGCAACGACATGGCCGGCGAGCTCGACAGGCTGATCGACCGCGGCGACTGGGCACCGCAGGACAAGGCACGGCTGGCCGACCGGCTGCACGCAATCCTGGCCCATCTCACCGCCGACGACGACATCGCCACCGCCAGCGAAAGCCAGCTCTTCGCCATGCTCGATGAAGAACTCGGCTCCTGAGCCAGCCACCAAGGAGCGACTTTGACGGGCACTGCAAAGCATGTTGATTACCTCAAACGGTTGACCGCAGATCTGCGGCGCGCCCGGCGCCGGCTTGCCGAATTGGAGGACCGGCTGTCGGAGCCGGTGGCGATCGTGGGGATGGGCTGCCGCTATCCGGGTGGCGCCGACTCGCCGGAGTCGTTGTGGCAGATGCTGATCGACGGACGCGACGTCATCTCGGAATTCCCTTCCGATCGCGGCTGGGACATCGAGGGGATGTTCGATCCGGATCCGGATGCGCCCGGGAAGACCTACACGCGGCGGGGTGGATTCCTCGCCGACGCGGGCGACTTCGACGCCGGGTTCTTCGGTATCGGGCCGAACGAGGCGTTGGCGATGGATCCGCAGCAGCGGTTGATGCTGGAGGTGTCGTGGGAAGCATTGGAACGCACCGGGATTGACCCGACCACGCTGCGCGGCTCGGCGACCGGCGTGTTCGTCGGCGTCATTCATGCCGGTTACGGCGGCGAGGTCAAGGGTGAGCTGGAGGGGTACGGCCTGACGGGTTCGACGTTGAGTGTGGCGTCGGGTCGGGTGGCGTATGTGCTGGGGTTGGAGGGCCCGGCGGTGTCGGTGGATACGGCGTGTTCGTCGTCGTTGGTGGCGTTGCATCTGGCGGTGCAGTCGTTGCGCTCGCGCGAGTGTGATCTGGCGTTGGTGGGTGGGGTGACGGTGATGGCCACCCCGGCGGCGTTCGTGGAGTTCAGTCGGCAACGGGCGCTGGCGCCCGACGGTCGGTGCAAGGCGTATGCGGGGGCCGCGGACGGCACCGCATGGTCGGAGGGTGCCGGGGTGTTGGTGGTGGAGCGGCTCGCCGATGCGCGGCGGTGGGGGCATCCGGTGTTGGCGTTGGTGCGGGGTTCGGCGGTCAATCAGGATGGCGCCTCCAACGGGCTGGCGACACCGAATGGGCCGGCGCAGCAGCGGGTGATTCGGGCGGCGTTGGCCAGCGCGCGTCTTGGGGTGGCCGAGGTGGATGTGGTGGAGGGGCATGGGACCGGGACCATGCTGGGGGATCCGATTGAGGCGCAGGCGATTGTGGCCACTTACGGGCAGGGGCGCAGCGAGCCGCTGTGGTTGGGGTCGATCAAATCCAACATGGGCCACACGTCGGCGGCGGCGGGGGTGGCCGGGGTGATGAAGATGGTGTTGGCGATGCAGCATGGGGTGTTGCCCAAGACGTTGCATGTGGATGTGCCGACGCCGCATGTGGATTGGTCGGCGGGGGCGGTGTCGTTGTTGACCGAGTCGCGGCCCTGGCCGGCTGAGCCGGCTGAGCCGGCGGCGGGTCGGGGGCAGGGCCGGCCGCGTCGGGCCGCGGTGTCGTCGTTTGGGATCAGTGGCACTAATGCGCATGTGATTCTCGAGCAGGCGCCCTCGTTGGATGGTGCCGCGGCCAGTGAGCTGGCCGAGCCGGTTGCCGGGGTGGTGCCGTGGGTGGTGTCGGCGCGTTCGGGGCCGGCGTTGGCCAATCAGGCGCGGCGGTTGTTGGCGTGGGTGGAGCAGCGTCGGGATTTGGCACCGGCGGATGTGGGGTGGTCGTTGGTGTCCACCCGGTCGGTGTTCGAGCATCGGGCGGTGGTGGTGGGCGCCGAGCGGGCGCAGTTGCTGTCGGGTTTGGCCGGTCTGGCCGCCGGTGAGCCCGGTGCTGCGGTGGTGGCCGGCCGCGCCCGGCCGACCGGCCAAACCGTGTTCGTCTTCCCCGGGCAAGGGGCGCAATACCTGGGCATGGGCCGAGGACTGTATGAGCGGTTCCCGTTATACGCCACAGCATTTGACGCCGTCGCCGACGAGCTCGATCGGCACCTGAGATTGCCGTTGCGGCAGGTGCTGTGGGGCACCGATGCGGCGCTGCTGGAAAGCACCGAATTCGCCCAGCCGGCGTTGTTCGCCGTGGAGGTGGCATTGGCGGCGCTGTTAGCGGACATGGGCGTGGTGCCGGACGTGGTGCTGGGTCATTCGGTGGGCGAGATCACGGCGGCCCATCTGGCCGGGGTGTTGTCGCTGACCGATGCCGTGCGCGTGGTGGTAGCGCGCGGTCGGTTGATGGCCGGGTTGCCGGCCGGTGGGGCGATGGTGGCGGTGGCGGCTTCCGAAGACGAGGTGGCACCGCTGCTGGCACCCGGCGTCGAGATCGCGGCGGTCAATGCGGCTGATTCGGTGGTGGTTTCGGGTCCCGCGGCCGCCGTGGACGTCGTCGTCGATCGGTTGGTGCCGCTGGGGCGCCGAGTGCACCGGTTGGCGGTATCGCACGCGTTTCATTCGGTATTGATGGAGCCGATGCTGCCGGACTTCGGCACGGTCCTGGCCGATCTGACAGCGGATCCGCCGCAGATCGGGTTGATGTCCAACGTCACCGGGCAATTGGCCGGCTCGGGGTACGGCTCGGCGTCGTATTGGGTAGAGCATGTGCGCAAGCCGGTGCGGTTCGCCGACAGTGTGGCCGTGATCGAGTCCTTGGGCGCGGTGACATTCGTGGAGGTGGGCCCGCGGGCCGGGCTGACGGCGTCGCCGCCGCTGTTGGTCAAGGACCGGCCCGAGGCCCGATCCCTGCTCACCGGGCTTGGCGAATTGTTCGCCCAGGGCATGTCCATGGACTGGCGCACGGTATTCACCGGCCTGGGCGCCCAGCGAGTCGAGTTGCCCACCTATGCCTTCATGCGGCGCGGGTATTGGTTGAAGGACCTGGGAGTCGACCAGACCACACTGAGCGGTGTCGGCTTGCGGGGACTCGGCCATCCGTTGCTGGGGGCGGTGGTGGAACGCCCCGACGCCGGTGGCGTGGTGTTGACCGGAGTGCTGTCGCCCGAACTGCAGGGATGGTTGGGCGATCACGTCGTGGGCGGCGTAACCCTGTTCCCGGGAGCCGGATTCGTGGAGTTGGCGCTGCGCGCCGGTGACGAGGTCGGCTGTCCGGTGGTGCAGGAGCTGACCTTACTGTCACCGCTGGCATTGCCGGTGGGCGAAGCGACGCGGATACAGGTCGTGGTCGGTGACGCCGACGGGGCGGGGAGCCGGACGCTCTCGGTGTATTCGACACGGGCAGGCGGCGATTCGTGGGTGCTACATGCCGACGGGGTACTACGGGCCGGCGGTCCCGGTCACGGAGTGGACTTGTCGGTGTGGCCGCCGGTGGGTGCGTCCGTCGTGGATATGACCGGTGTCTACGAGCGGTTGGCGCAACGTGGCTACGGTTACGGGCCGGCATTTCGCGGCTTGCGGGCAGTGTGGCGGCGCGGGCGCGAAATCTATGCGGAGGTGGCGGCTTCCGAGGACGTCAAGGTGGCGGGGTTTGGCATCCACCCGGCGGTGCTGGATGCCGCGCTGCATGCGTGGGGATTCGCCGCGGCTGCCGACCAGTTGACGCTGCCGTTCTCCTGGCAGGGGGTGTCGTTGCAGGCAGCCGGTGCGTCCCGGGTCCGGGTGCGGATCACACCGGCAGACGCCGGTTCGGTGTCGGTGGCGCTGGCCGATTCGGCGGGCCTGCCGGTGTTGTCGGTGCGCGAGTTGGCGATTCGTCCGGTATCGGGTGACGCGTTGTCAGCGGCGGCATTGGCTGCCGGTGGGGTGGCCGGTGACCGGTTGCTCGAACTGGCATGGTCGCCGATGACGTTGGCGCCCGGCGGCGCCGACTCCGGGGTGGTCGTGTGGGCGTCCGACGCGAGTGCCGGTGGTGTCGCCGAACGCGTGATTGCGGCGCTGCAGACGCTGCAGCGCTGGTTGGCCGATGATCGTCGCGAAGTCCTGGTGGTGTTGACCTGCGGCGCGGTGGGGTTGGGCGGTGAAGGCGTCCGCGACCTGGCGGGTGCGGCGGTGTGGGGGCTGGTGCGGTCTGCCCAGGCGGAGTACCCGGGCCGGGTGGTCCTGCTGGATTCGGACGGATCCGTGGCCGCCGACGCGGTCGTCGGTGCCGGTGAGCCGCAGTTGGTGGTGCGCTCCGGCGTGGTGTACGGCGCCCGGCTGGCGGTGGTGAATTCGGGCTTGACGTTGCCGGATCGGTTGTGGCGGTTGGGTGTTGGCGGCGGCGGAACATTCGAGGAGGTGGCGGCGCGGCCGTGTCCGCGGGTAGACCTGGCGGCCCGCCAGGTGCGGGTTGCCGTGGGCGCGGTCGGGGTGAACTTCCGGGATGTGTTGGTGGCCTTGGGGATGTACCCGGGCGGTGGCGAGCTGGGCGCCGAGGGCGCCGGGGTGGTGGTCGAGGTCGGCCCGGGGGTCACGGGGCTGTCCGTCGGTGACCCGGTGATGGGCTTGCTGGGGGTGGTGAGCCCCGAAGCGGTGGTGGACGAGCGGTTGGTCACGGCGGTTCCGGCGGGTTGGTCGCTGGTTGCGGCCGCGGGCATGCCGGTGGCGTTCCTGACCGCGTGGTACGGGTTGTCGGTGTTGGGTGGTGTGCGAGCCGGCCAGAAGGTCCTGGTGCATGCCGCCACTGGCGGCGTCGGCATGGCGGCGGTGGCATTGGCGCGGTATTGGGGTGCGGAAGTCTTCGCCACCGCAAGTGTCGGCAAATGGGATACCTTGCGGGCCATGGGCTTTGACGACGAGCATATCGCCGATTCGCGGACGCTCGACTTCGAGGAGAAGTTCCGCAAGGCCACCGGCGGCGGCGGGGTCGACGTGGTGCTCAACTCGCTGGCGGGGGAGTTCGTCGACGCGTCGTTACGGCTGTTGGTGCCGGGTGGGTGTTTCATCGAGATGGGCAAGACCGACCTGCGTGACCCGCGGGCCGTGACCGAACAGCATCGAGGAGTGGGCTATCGGGCATTCGACTTGATGGAGGCCGGCCCTGATCTCATTGCGCAGATGCTTTCCGAGGTCCTCGAGTTACTGTCCACCCGAACCTTGGAACCGTTGCCGGTCAGGGCTTTTGACGTGCGCTGCGCTCGGCAGGCGTACCGGTATGTCAGCCAGGCCCGCCACGTCGGCAAGGTGGTGCTGACCATCCCCCAAGGGCGGGCGGCGCGGTCGGTTCTCCATGGGGGCAGCGTGGTGATCACCGGCGGCACCGGAATGGCCGGGGCGGCGGTGGCGCGGCATCTGGTGGACCGTTACGGGGTCGGGTATGTGGTGTTGGTCAGCCGCACCGGTGAGCACGCCCCGGGCGTTGCGGAGTTGGTGGCCCAATTGCGGCAGGGTGGAGCTCAGGTTTCGGTGGCCGCCTGCGATGTCGCCGATCGAGATGCGCTCGAAGCAGTGCTGACCGGGTTACCGGACACGTTTCCGCTCAAGGGAGTGTTCCATGCCGCCGGGGTGCTCGACGACGCGGTGATCGCGTCGCTGACGCCGAGCCGGGTCGAGGCGGTGCTGAAGGCCAAGGTTGACGGGGCCTGGAACCTGCACCAGCTGACTCAGGATGTGGATCTGGCGGCGTTCGTGATGTTTTCGTCGATGGCCGGGATCGCGGGAGCCCCGGGGCAGGGCAGCTACGCGGCAGCCAACGCGTTCCTGGACGGGTTGGCCGCCCATCGGCGCGAGCACGGGTTGGCCGGGCTGTCGGTTGCCTGGGGATTGTGGGAACAGCCCAGCACCATGACACGGCACTTGGGGGAACGAGATTTCGCCCGGATGAGGCAGGCCGGACTGGATCGGCTGACCACCGAGCACGCGCTGCAACTGCTGGACACCGCGCTGCTCAGCGACCGGCCGGTCGTCGTCGCCGCCCAGCTCAACACCGCGGTGATGACCGCCAATGCCGAGGTGCTGCCGCTCTGGCGGGAATTGGTCAGCCGCCCGTCGCGGCGCGTCATCGACAGCACCGGCACCGCCGCGTCGATGCCAGACCTGATTTCGCGTCTGCAATCGCTGAGCCCCGAGCAACGCCACCGCGAACTCGTCGACGTGATCATCACCAACGCCGCGACCGTTCTCGGACATTCCAGCGCCGTCGACATCGATGCCCATAAGCCCTTCCAGGATCTCGGGTTCGACTCGCTGACCGCCGTGGAACTGCGCAACCGCATCAAGGCCGCAACCGGGATGACCCTGTCGCCCACGCTGATCTTCGATTACCCGACCCCGGCCGCGCTGGCCGAACACCTTGCCCAGCAACTCGATTCCACCGTCCCCGTGTTCGCCGACGAGCAACCTGACCGGTTGGCGCGCTTCGACGCCGTTGCGCGCGAACTCGATTCCCTGGTCAACCGGCCCGACTGGACCTCAGAAGAGCGGGACCAGGTGTCCGACCGGCTGCGCGCCATGCTGGCCGGCCTCGCCACGCCCAGCGCCGCGATCGTCAGCCACGACGCCGACATCAGCACCGCCAGCGAAAGCGAACTGTTCGCCATTCTCGACGAGGAACTGGGCCCGTGAACCCGGGCGACATCGCAATTATCGGACTGGCCTGCCGGTTTCCCGCTGCTGCCGGCCCCGGCGAATTCTGGCGAGTGCTCTCCGAAGGCCGCGAAGCCGCCGGACCCATGGTCGGTAGCGCCGATTTCGACGCGGAGTTCTTCGATATCTCGCCCCGCGAGGCCGCCGCGATGGACCCGCGGCAACGACTGGCGCTGGAATTGACCTGGGAGCTTTTCGAAGACGCCTTCATCGTTCCCGAAACGGTTCGGGCACGGCAGGTCTCGGTGTACCTCGGAGCAATGAACGACGACTATTCGTTCTTGACGCTGCGCGACGGCTCCGAAAACGTCGATCACTACTCCTTTGCCGGCGTGAGTAGGGCGATGATCGCCAACCGGATCTCATATGCCTTGGCCCTGCACGGTCCGAGCATTACTGTCGATTCCGGTCAATCGTCGTCGCTGGTGGCGGTTCAGCTCGCCTGTGAGAGCCTGCGTGCCGGGACCTCCGAGCAGGCGATCGCCGGCGGCGTACATCTCAACGTGGCAAGCGAAACCGCCCTGCTGGAGCACGAGTTTGGTGCCGTGTCGACCTCCGGACACACCTACGCGTTCGACGCCCGCGCCGACGGCTACGTTCGCGGGGAGGGCGGTGGCCTGGTTCTGCTGAAGCCGCTGCGCGCGGCCCTGGCTGACGGAAACCGAATTCGAGCAGTCATTGTGGGTAGCGCCGTGGGCAACGCCGGGCACAGCTCCGCCGGCCTGACCGCGCCCTCGACGTCGGCGCAAGCCGACGTGATCCGGTGCGCGCTGGCCCAGGCCGGCGTGGACTGCACCGGGGTGGACTACGTCGAGGCGCACGGTACCGGCACCAGAATCGGTGACCCGGCCGAGGCCGCGGCGCTGGGTCAGATATTCGCGCAGCGCCGGCATGATCCGGTCAGGGTTGGCTCGGTGAAGACGAACATCGGCCACGCCGGCGCCGCCGCGGGAATCGCCGGCCTGATCAAGACGGTGTTGGCCATCGAAAACGCGTCGATTCCGCCGAGCCTCAACTATGTCAGCGCCAGCTCCGCTATCGATGTGGAAAGCCTTGGGCTGCAAGTCAACATCACGCCGACGGGGTGGCCGGACCGGGGGCGGCCACGGCGGGCCGGGGGGTCGTCGTTCGGAATGGGCGGCACCAACGCTCACCTGTTGCTCCAGCAGGCCCCGGCCGCCGACAGCGCGGCAATGCCACGTGTCAACCAGACCGCCGGCATACCGTGGGTGCTGTCGGCCCGGACGGCGCCGGCGCTCGCCAACCAGGTGCAGCGACTGCTGGCCCGGATGGACGAGCGCCCCGATCTGGGCGCGGCGGATGTGGGCTGGTCGCTGGTGTCCACCCGGTCGGTGTTCGAGCACCGGGCCGTAATGGTGGGCACCGGTCGGGCGCAGCTGCTGAGCGGGCTTGCCGGACTTGCCGCCGGCGAGCCGGGCACCGGCGTCGCGGTCGGCCGGGCCCAGCCGGTCGGCAAGACCGCATTCGTGTTCCCCGGCCAAGGGGTGCAATACCTGGGCATGGGCCGCGGACTGTGCGAGCGGTTCCCGGTTTTCCGCAAGGCTTTCGATGCGGCCGCCGAGGCGTTGGATGAATACCTGAGGCTGCCGCTGCGACGGGTGCTGTGGGGTACGGATGCGGCGGCGTTGCAAAATACCGAGTTTGCCCAACCGGCGTTGTTCGCCGTGGAGGTGGCGTTGACGGCGCTGCTGGCTGAGATGGGTGCGGTACCCGACATCGTGCTGGGTCACTCGGTGGGCGAGATCGCGGCTGCGCAGGTGGCCGGGGTGTTGTCGCTATCCGACGCCGCGCGGGTGGTTGCGGTCCGCGCCGGGCTGATGGCGGGATTGCCGGCGGGCGGCGCGATGGTGGCGGTGGCTGCTTGCGAAGACGAGGTGGCGCCGCTGCTGGCGTCCGGAGTTGAGATCGCGGCGGTCAATGCGCCTGATTCGGTGGTGATTTCCGGCCCCGAGCCTGCGGTGAACGCGGTCGCGGACCGGCTGGCGGGTACGGGACGGCGGATGCACCGGTTGCCGGTGTCGCACGCGTTTCATTCGGCATTGATGGAGCCGATGCTTGCGGAGTTCGCCGCGGCCTTGGCGGGGCTACCGGTGAGTCGGCCGCGGATCGCGTTGGTGTCCAATGTCACCGGCCAATTGGCTGGTGCCGACTATGGCTCGGCGGCGTATTGGGTTGAGCATGTGCGTAAACCGGTGCGGTTGGCCGAAGGTATCTCGTTGGCCGAGTCATCAGGCGCCACAACGTTTCTCGAGATCGGCCCCAGCGCCGGCTTGACAACCTCGCCGGCGTTGTTGGCCAAGGACCATCCTGAAGCCGAATCCCTGCTCACCGCAATGGGTCAGCTGTTCACCGAAGGCGTGAGCATAGACTGGCCCAAGGCATTTGCCGGCCTGGGTGCCCAGCCGGTCGAGCTTCCCACCTACGGCTTTGCGCGGCAGCGTTTTTGGCTTGGCGAGGGCGCCCGTCACGGCATCGAACACGCCGACGGGTCCATGCTCTGGCACCGCTGGAACGAGCTCGATCCGGCGGAACAGCACCGTCAGCTAGTCGATTTGGTGTGCCGAAACGCGGCCGCGGTGTTGGGTGACTCGAGCAGCCGCGACATCGACGCGGGCCGTCCTTTTGAAGATCTCGGGTTCGAGTCGGTGACGGGGATCGAGCTGCGTAACCGCCTGGCCGCAGCCACCGATTTGACGTTGTCGCGCACGCTGATATTCGACTATCCCACTCCCACAGCGGTCGCCCGTCACCTGGGTCAACGACTGTCGTCGAGCGATCTGGACGAATCCGGCGATGAGCAGGTTTGGCCGCTGTTGAGAAGCATTCCAGTGCGCGAGCTTCGGCGAACCGGATTACTGGGCAAACTCCTGGTGTTGGCCGGCCGGGCCGAAGACGCGGCGCCTGAATCGACCGTCACCGAGGACGTCATCGACTCGCTGAGCCCCGATGCCCTGGTCGCGATGGCGCTCGAGCCGTCCGACGACAACAGCCTGCAATGACGAAATCCTGCCGGGCACGCCGAATTACCGCAACACCGACCATGTCCACATACGACATGTGTTGAATACGCAGGACTTTGCGAGACCGCGCCAAGCCGCCTAAAATTTGAGTTCCCTTCGGGTGGGCTGGCCGGCAGGTGAGCAAGCAAGGGCAGGGGGCCATGAGCGTTGTTGCTGGCGTGTGCGGTGCATTGCCGCCGCATCGCTATAGCCAGAGTCAGATCACCGACTCGTTCGTCGAATTTCCCGGTCTGAAGGAACACGAAGATGTCGTCCGGCGCTTGCACGCCGCCGCCCGCGTCGACAGTCGCCAATTCGTCCTTCCGCTGGACCAATATCCGGGGCTGACCGACTTCGGCGAGGCGAACGAGATCTTTATCGACAAGGCCGTCGATCTGGCCGTCGAAGCGCTCATGGGTGCGCTCCACGAGGCGGGGCTGGAACCGCAGGACATCGACATGATCCTCACCACGACGGTGACCGGTATCTCGGTGCCGGCACTGGATGCCCGGGTCGCCGGCCGCCTGGGCCTGCGCCCCGACGTGCGCAGGGTGCCGCTGTTCGGTCTGGGGTGTGTGGCCGGCGCGGCTGGAGTGGCCCGGCTACACGACTACCTGCGCGGTGCACCCGACGACGTCGCCGTGCTGATCGCGGTCGAGCTCTGTTCGCTCACCTACCCCGCGGTCAAGCCGACGGTGTCCGGACTTATCGGGACCGCGCTGTTCGGCGACGGCGCCGCCGCTGTGGTCGCCGTCGGCGACCGCCGCGCCGAGCAGCTGCGCACCAGCGGGCCCACCATCGTCGACTCCCGCAGCCGGCTGTACCCCGAATCGCTGCACATCATGGGCTGGGACGTCGGTTCTGACGGCCTGCAGCTGCGGCTTTCTCCCGACCTCCCCAACCTGATCGAGCACTACCTGCCCGGCGACGTGACTGGATTCCTCGCCACGCATGGACTGGCCAAGGATGACGTCGGCGCATGGGTGAGCCATCCGGGCGGTCCTAAGGTGATCGACGCCATCACCAACAGCCTCGAACTGGCCTCCGACGCGCTCGAGCTGACCTGGCGTTCGCTCGGCGAAATCGGCAACCTCTCATCGGCGTCGGTGCTGCACATCCTGCGCGACACCATCGCCAAACGGCCGCCGAGCGGAAGTCCCGGACTGATGCTGGCCATGGGGCCGGGGTTCTGTGCCGAGCTGGTATTACTGCGCTGGCACTGAGCCGGCGACCTCGACGGTCAGTCCGGGTTTTGGGGACAGCGCGGCGAAGTTGGCCGCGCGGATCCGCTGGGCAGGTAGGCGCAGCGTCGTTCGGGCGACCAGTCGAGCCAGCATCACCGTCATCTCGGTGGTAGCCATGACCGCCCCGATGCATCGGTGCAGCCCGCCGCTGAACGGGATGAACTCGTGTGGCGCGGGCTTGCGGTAGTCCGGTGAGTCGGGGTCCCACCGCTGTGGACGGAATTCCCTTGGCGCCGGCCATATTTCGGGCAACCGATGGGTGACGTACGCACTGAAGATCAGCAGCCGTCCGGACCTGATCCGGTGGCCGTCGAACACCAGGTCGCGCATCACCCTGCGAGCCGAGATCACACCGGGGGAGTACAGCCGAAGTGTTTCCTGCACAAGGCCGTTGAGGTAGGTCAGTGAGCCGATGTCGTCGGCGGCGGGCGGGTTGCCGCCGAGCTCGCGATCAACCTCTCGGGCGACGGTCTCCCAGGCGCCCGGCAACGTGAGCAACGCATGGGCCGCCCAGGCCAGCGCCCCGCTGGTGGTTTCGTAGCCGGCGGTGATGAGCGAGACGATCGCATCGCGAATCTCGTTGTCGCTCAACGTGTCGATCAGCGTGGTCAACATATGGTCGTCGGGCCCGGGCCGGGCGCGCGCGTCGGCGATCACCGCGTCGACCAGGTCGTCGATACGGCGGCGGGCCGCCATCGCGCGTCGCCAGGCCGCGGAGTTCAACCGTCGCTGCAGCCGCATCAGCTGCGGCGGCCGGTGGGTCAGGTCCAGCAGCGGCTGCAATTGCGCACCGAGGAAGTCCGAATGGGCGGCCAGCCGCGGGCCGAAGAGACTCTCGGCGGTGCTGCGCCGTACTGCCGAACGGAACTCCTGGTAGAGGTCGAGCCGCTGTCCCGGACGCCAGGTGTCGATGACGGCGTCGATGGTGCACACCATGGTCTGCACGTAGTCCTGAACCTGCCGGTGGCGCAGCCCCGGCGCCACCACGCTGCGGCGGCGCCGGTGGTCTTCGCCGTCGCTGACGATCAGCGCGGTCGGCCCGTCGACGGGAACCAGGCTCTCGAACGTCTCACGCCAGCTAAACGCGTCGGCGTTGGCGAACACGAACTTGTTGGCCTCGGCGCCCAACAGATACACGAAGCCATGCCGCCCGACGCCGGCGTCGACCACCGCACCGCGGTGCCGATAGAGCGCCAGCAGCGCTTCCCCGGGCAGGTACGGCACCGTCCGGTAGGCGTTCATTCCAGCATCTCCGAAGTCTGCAGCCAGAGCTCCTCCGTCGCGCCAACCTCGTCTTCGAGGGCGTGCAGTTCCCGGGTCAACCGGGCCAGGCCGACGTGGTCGGCCTGGTCATGCTCGGCGAGTTCGGTGTGCTTGGCGGCAATCCGGTCGGCCAGCCGGGCAAGCCGACGCTCGGCGGCGGCCAGCTCCTTCTCCGCGGCACGGCGCTGTGCGCCCGAGATCTCCTGGGGCTCAGCCGGTTTGGCGGGCGGTGCTGGTGACGGTTTGGTGGCCAGCCGCAGATATTCCTCGATGCCGCCGGGCAGATGCCGCAGTCGTCCGTCCAGAATCGCGTACTGCTGATCGGTGACCCGTTCCAGCAGATAGCGATCGTGGGAGACGACGATCAAGGTGCCCGCCCACGAGTCCAGCAGGTCCTCGGTGGCCGTCAGCATGTCGGTATCCACGTCGTTGGTGGGCTCGTCGAGCAGCAGCACATTGGGTTCGGATAACAGCGTCAGCATGAGCTGCAGCCGGCGCCGCTGACCGCCGGAAAGCTCGCCGACCCGCGCCGACAGCTGGCCCCGACCGAAGCCGAGACGTTCCAGCAGCTGGGCCGGGGTCACCTCGCGCCCGTCGACCTCGTAGCCGCCGCGCAGCCTGGTCAGCACATCGGCGATCCGGTCCTGCGTGAACGGGTTCAGCGCATCACCTTGCTGGTCGAGCACCGCCAGCCGGACGGTCTTGCCGCGCTTGACCCGACCGAAGTCGGGCTCGATGGTGCCGGCGATCAGCCCCAGCAGGGTGGATTTCCCGGCGCCATTGGCTCCGACGATTCCGGTGCGTTCGCCCGGGCCGATCCGCCATTCGATGTCGCGAAGCACCGGGCGTCCGTCAAAGCAGACCGACACGTCGAGCAGGTCGATGACGTCCTTGCCCAGCCGGGCGGTGGCCAGCTTGGCCAGCTCGACGGTGTTGCGCAACGGCGGCACGTCGGCGATCAGCTGATTGGCGGCCTCGATGCGGAACTTGGGTTTGGAGGTTCGCGCCGGGGGACCCCGGCGCAGCCAGGCCAGCTCCTTGCGCATCAGGTTCTGTCGCTTGGCCTCGGCTGCAGCGGCGAGCCGATCACGTTCGACGCGTTGCAGCACGTAGGCCGCGTATCCGCCTTCGAAGGGCTCGACGACGCCGTCGTGGACTTCCCAGGTGGTGGTGGCGATCTCGTCGAGAAACCACCGGTCGTGGGTGACCAGCAGCAGCCCGCCGCTGTTGCGGGCCCAGCGTTGCTGGAGGTGGCCGGCCAGCCAGGTGATGCCTTCGATGTCGAGATGGTTGGTGGGCTCGTCGAGAGCGATCACGTCCCAGTCGCCGACCAGCAACCGAGCCAACTGGACGCGGCGCCGCTGGCCGCCGCTGAGGGCGGAAACCTTTGCACGCCAGGCGATGTCGGATACCAGTCCGGCCACCACGTCGCGCACGCGCGGGTCGCCGGCCCAATGGTGTTCGGGTTGGTCGCCGACCAGCGTCCAGCCGACGGTGTGAGCGGGGTCCAGGGTGTCGGCCTGGCTCAGCGCCCCGACGCGCAAACCGCTGCGCTGGGTGACCCGTCCGGAGTCCGGCGGTATCTGGCCGGTGAGCAGGCCCAGCAGGCTGGATTTGCCGTCCCCGTTTCGCCCGACGATGCCGATGCGTGCGCCGTCGTTGACGCCGAGCGTGACCGATTCGAATACCACCTGGGCCGGGTACGCAAGGTGCACGGCCTCGGCTCCGAGCAGGTGTGCCACCGGGCCGAGGCTACCGGCACCCACACCCTTTGGCGTCAACGGCGCCGGCGGTGCCGCCCGGCGCCGCGGTCCTCGACCGGTGGCACCGGCGCGGGAGGGCGCTGTCGTTGGCCCGCGGCAAAGGTGAGATTCGGGCGGCGGCGGACCCAATACTTTCGGCCGTTCAGGACCATTCCGGGACAACATCTACCCAACGTCAATCCCTAGACTCGACCGCGCATCACCACCAGAGGCACACCGGTATGGACGCGCTCAGCATCGAAACGCAACCCGGCGACGACAAGCTGACGCTCGCTCAATGGATGACGGTGCTTGCCATGGGACTGGGATTCGCCGTCACCGGTGCCGACCAACCATCCTGCCCGCGGGCCTGGGCTTCATCGAGCCACCGCAGGCCAGCGTCATGATGAGCTTTGCCCCACCGGGTTTGGAGGGCTCGGTGGCCGCGGCCAAACCCGGCGTCGGCCAGTCCGCTTACTCACTCGGGCCCACCATGGTCACCCTGCTGGCCATGACTTTCTACACGGCGCGAGCTCAGGAGCGGTTCGCAGGCAGCGGCGTCTCTCCCACTCAGGCCGCCAAAGCGTTGGAGGCGACGCGTTCCTACGGCGGGGGCAAGCTGGGCGGCGTCGGCGTCCTTGATCCGGAGTCAGCCCGTCGTGTCATGGCGACCACTCAGGAAGTCGTCGTTTCCGCGTTGCGTACCACCAGCCTGTTGATGGCGCTGGTGCCGCTAGCCGCCGCTGTGGCCGTCTGGCTGCTGCTGCTGCCACGCCAGCTACCTCTTGAGCAGCGGATTGGGTGACAGCCATCGCGATGGCATGGCTCCGCCAGCCGTGGGACGCGGCTTGGAGACGTCGTCGTCCAGCCCCAAAAAATACTGCTGATAACAATTATTGCCGACGTGCACTATAGTCTGCCTCGCTTACCAAACTGGCGAGTCGCACGCTGATGTAAAGGAGTTTCGGTGAGTCACGCAGTCACGTCTGTCCTTGCACCGGCGGCTGTGTTGGCATCGTTGTCCGGCCATCCCGGGGGATCCGCACGTCAGTCAGCGACCGGAAAGCGGGCCGTGGCCAACCGCCGTCAGCCCATCGCGAGGCGTGTCCGAGGGGTACCAGGTGACAACCTTCGTTAACGATCCCGCTCCGAAATTCGAACGCACGCGCAATGGATACGATCCGGCTGCCGTCAACCAGTACCTCGCGGAACTGATGGTTCAGCGGCAGGCGCAACACTACGAGACCGAGAGACTCAGGGTGGAGATTGCCGCCCTGCGGGACGAAAACGCGGTCCTGCGCGACACCTCGCCGTCGGCGCCGGCGGTCACCGACCGGTTGGCGAAAATGCTTCGGTTCGCTGTCGACGAGGTATTTCAGATGCAGTCCGAGGCGCGTGCCGAGGCGTCGGCGTTGATCACCGCGGCCAAGAATGACGCCGAAGCGGCTCGCGCGACTAAGAGAGACATGCTGGCCCAGATGGAGGCGCGGCAACGTGCACTCGATCTCGAGCATGCCGAGATGCTCCGTCGTGGGCGAGAAGAAGCCGAAGAGCTTAGGGCACAAGCTGTTCGAGAGATCGACCAGATGCGCATTGCCGATGCCCGGCGCCGCGAGAAGGCGGAACAGCAACTCGATGCTGAACTGATCAGGCTCCGCTCCGACGCCCAATTCCAGATCGATGATCAGCTGCGAACCACGCAGCAGGAGTGCGACAAACGGCTCAGCGAAGCCAAGGCCGAGGCCGAACGGCGCGTCCGCCTCGCCGACGAGCAGGTCGAGCAGCGCATGGCCGAGGCGCGGCGGATGTTGGACGACGTCAATCAACGAAGGCTCGGTGTGCTTGAGCAGCTGGCGCGAATACACGCCAAACTCGAGGACGTCCCCGCGATCCTGGAGTCGGCCCGATGCGCCGAAACCAACATGCTTCAGTCGATGAGAGGCGTGTTCTCGGAGCTGCGCGCCATCTGATGCACGCGACGGGCTAAAAGCCCGGGCGCCAAAAGGGTTCAGTTCAGTGCCGGACCGCATGCATGGTTGTTGCGGTCGTGTCCGGCGCGCGACCGATCGGTTGAACCCGGCAGTTCCTCGAGTCCGACCGCCGAAGCCACACCGGCGACGCGTGGGTGGCCGTCGCGCGCGATTGGTCACAGACTGGTCACGAGCAAATCTCAATTGGCTCTTGCGCTTACGGCTGTCGGGCCCTACTGTGGCTTGCGTAATACAACTGTATGGCAATGCTTTTGTGTCGCATGCAAAGGTTGACAGGAAGTAAACCCCGGCCAGCGGGCTGGGAAACAGTTTGTCAGCTGACTTGCGCACCGAAAGCGGTGTTGTTTGGTGCGATACGTTGCGGCAGTTCGTCATTGTTGGTTCCTTGCCCTAGGAGCGGTCCATGGCAGCTAGACGAAAACACTGATCAGCTTCATCTTTTCACTTGGCGTGCCCGCGCTATGAATGGCGCCTAGCACGTATCTGGCGGAGTGATTTCCAAGCGGCGCGGCGAGCGCGCGTGCCGTATTCAAATCCCGGCAATCAGCCGGTGATCATGCATAACCGGGTAGCGCCTTTCGCGCGCCCGTAGCCAACCGCTAAACGAATTAGCCTGCGAGAGGACGAATCACAATGGACAGAGCATGGATCATCGATTCGGCGATCGGCACCATCGATGGCTTCGAAGCGTTGCTTGGAATCGGATTGCCTGTTTCCGGAGACGCTTTCAACACCAGTTCGTCATGGTTCACCCGAACTGCCCAGGATCAGGCCTCCGCCGCCCCAGGCGACCGCTGGATGGGTACCGCGGCGGACGCATACTCCGCAAAGAATGAGCTGCAGAAGCTGCGCGAAGAAATCTTGGCGGACCTTGACTACATGACCGGGACGCTGGTAACGGATCAAGCGGATGCGGTACGGAAAACCCGCGATGTCCTGGCATTCGCAAAGCGAGTTCTCGAGATCGCGCGTCCGGTCGCCGTCGTGATTTCCTATATACCCCTCGTCGGGCAATGGCTTTCGGACGGGTTTCAACTTCCGATCACCTCGCTGATGATGAGTATGGTCACCGGTGCGCTCGCATACCTGGCGTACAAGACGGCCGAAGACACCGCCAAATTGATTGCCGCGCTGTGGAAATTGGTCGAGCTGCTGGAAGCCCTGATCGAGGAGGAAGTGATTGCCGTCGTGTCGGACATCGAGTTCGATATACGACAATTCATCTCGAAATTGGAGTCCGCTCTCTACGCGGCATGGTCAGAGATCGCCAGCATATTTTCCGACATGGGCTTGGGAACCATGTTGTCCAGCTTGTCGTCGTTGTCGGGCGTCGCCGGGATGTCGGGAAGGTCGGCGTCAGCCGGCGCGGCCGCCATGCCCGACTTGACCCACTTGGCTGATCTTGCTCAGTTGTCCGATCCAGTACGCGCTCTCGGCGGTGCCGGCTTGCCGGCGATGGGTCGACTCGGCGGAGCGATGACTCAGATGCGTTCGCTCCCAATGGAAGTAGGCCCTATCGGCAGTATTGGTCAGGCCGGCAACCCGGCGCTGGCCACCGGCGCGCAATCCTCGTCGGGTACGCCGGGGTTGCCAGGATCTGTACCGCATGCCCCTTCGCGCCGACCGCAGAGCGACGGCGGAAGTGGCGGGGCTTCGGGCGGAGCGGATGCCGAGCGGGCTCCCGTCGACGGCCCGCCAACGAGTGCTGAGAAGACCGGGAAACTGCCGATATTCGTCAATGCCGGGGTGTCAAAAGCCTAGCGAGCCAACCTGTTAGCCAGATTTTTCACCAGAGGGGAGTAGTCATGGGACATTTTCTGTACGTCGTGCCGGAGTTCCTGGGCGTGCTGGAGCGGATTCAAGGCAACGTGTCGGCCGATGTGAAATCCGCGGTCGACATGGTCAGCGGAATCAGTCAGTCGGTCTCTACCACTCACGGTTCGTTCTGCTCGCTGTTCAATCAGACCCTGGCAGGGTTCGAGACCATCCGCAGTGCCACCGGCGCGTGCGTTCAACAGGTCGACGGACAGCTAGCAGACAGTCTTCGTAAAGCCGCCGGTGCTTATCTCGACGCCGACGAGGGGGCGGCCAGCGTGCTGGGCAAGTTCTTTCGCTGATCGCCGCCCGGGATAGGGGTGGCCTGCGGCCCGGGCAACGTCATCCGGGCCGCAGCACCCCGGCGGCGCCGGCGGCGTCGTCTGCGACGGCGTGACCTGCGCCCCGCTCCGATGTGGAATGATGTCCACGCTGGTCAAGGCCAACTCAGCAGCATTCAGGAGCACTCAGGCACCCAGGAGCAGTGGTGGATCTCAATTTGTCGATGGTCACACGCCCGGTCGAGCGTCTGGTGGCCACGGCCCAGAATGGGCTTGAAGTCCTGCGGCTGGGCGGTCTCGAAACCGGTAGCGTGCCGTCTCCGTCCCAGATCGTCGAGAGCGTACCGATGTACAAGCTGCGACGCTACTTCCCGCCGGACACCCGGCCCGGACACGCGCCCGTGGGTCCGCCGGTGTTGATGGTGCACCCGATGATGATGTCGGCCGACATGTGGGACGTCACTCGTGAGGACGGCGCGGTGGGCATCCTGCACGCCCGCGGGCTGGATCCATGGGTCATCGACTTCGGCTCGCCCGACAAGGTCGAGGGCGGTATGCGCCGCAATCTGGCCGACCACATCGTCGCGCTCAGTCAGGCCATCGACACGGTGCATGACACCACCGGCCAGGACGTGCACATCGTCGGCTATTCGCAGGGCGGCATGTTCTGCTATCAGGCCGCGGCATACCGGCGTTCCAAGAACGTCGCCAGCGTCGTCGCGTTCGGCTCGCCGGTGGATACCCTGGCAGCCTTGCCGATGGGTATTCCGGCGAACTTCGGTGCGGCCGCCGCCAGCTTTATGGCAGATCACGTGTTCAATCGGCTGGCCATCCCCAGCTGGATGGCACGCACCGGTTTCCAGATGATGGATCCGCTCAAGACGGCCAAGGCCCGCATCGACTTCCTGCGGCAGCTCCACGACCGCGAGGCCCTGCTGCCGCGGGAGCAACAGCGCCGATTCCTCGAATCCGAAGGCTGGATCGCCTGGTCCGGTCCGGCGATCTCAGAACTGCTCAAGCAGTTCATCGCCCACAACCGAATGATGACCGGCGGCTTCGCCATCAGCGGCCAAATGGTGACACTCACCGACATCACCTGTCCGATACTGGCTTTCGTCGGCGAGGTCGACGACATCGGCCAGCCGGCTTCGGTGCGCGGCATCCGGCGCGCCGCGCCCAACACCGACGTCTACGAATGCCTCATCCGCACCGGCCATTTCGGTCTCGTCGTCGGATCCAGGGCGGCGCACCAGAGCTGGCCCACCGTCGCCGAATGGGTGCGCTGGATTTCCAGCGACGGTGACAAGCCGGCCAACATCAGCTTGATGGTCGAGCAGCCGGCCGAACACACCGACAGCGGAGTCGCATTCAGCTCCCGGGTCGCGCACGGTATCGGAGAGATGTCCGAGGCGGCCCTGGCGATGGCTCGCGGTGCGGCCGAGGCGGTGGTCGCCGCCAACAAGTCCATGCGCACCCTGGCTGTCGAAACCGTCCGCACGCTGCCGCGACTGGCCCGGCTGGGGCAGCTCAACGATCACACCCGGATTTCGCTGGGCCGGATCATCGACGAACAGGCCCACGACGCGCCGCAGGGCGAATTCCTGCTGTTCGACGATCGGGTGCACACCTATGAGGCCGTGAATCGGCGCATCAACAACGTGGTCCGTGGCCTGATCGACGTCGGGGTGCGCCAGGGTGACCGGGTGGGCGTGCTGATGGAGACGCGGCCCAGCGCCCTGGTCGCGATCGCGGCGCTGTCCCGGTTGGGGGCGATCGTGGTGCTGATGCGCCAAGACGTCGACCTGGCCGCACAGGTCCGGCTCGGGGGAGCGACCGAGATCATCACCGATCCCACCAACCTCGCCGCGGCACGCCAATTGCCCGGACAGGTGCTGGTGCTGGGCGGCGGCGAGTCACGAGATCTGCATCTGCCCGAAGACGCCGATGTGATCGACATGGAGAAGATCGACCCCGATGCCGTCCAGTTGCCCGCCTGGTATCGGCAAAACCCGGGCTTGGCAAGGGATTTGGCGTTCATTGCATTCAGCGCGGTCGGCGGCGAGCTGGTCGCCAAGCAGATCACCAACTACCGCTGGGCGGTGTCGGCCTTCGGCACCGCATCGACGGCCGCCCTAGACCGCCGGGACACCGTCTACTGCCTGACGCCGCTGCACCACGAATCCGCGCTGCTGGTGAGCTTGGGCGGTGCGGTCGTCGGCGGCGCGCGCATCGCACTGTCGCGCGGACTGTGTGCCGACCGGTTCGTCGCCGAGGTACGCCGCTACGGCGTCACCGTCGTGTCCTACACCTGGGCGATGCTGCGTGACGTGGTCGACGATCCGGCTTTTGCCCTGTACGGCAACCACCCCGTGCGGCTGTTCATCGGCTCGGGGATGCCGACCGGATTGTGGGGGCGAGTCGTCGACACGTTCGCGCCGGCACATGTCGTCGAGTTCTTCGCCACCACCGACGGACAGGCGGTGCTGGCCAACGTGTCCGGCGCCAAGATCGGCAGCAAGGGCCGCCCGTTGCCGGGCGCCGGACGCGTCGAACTCGGCGCCTACGACGCCGAACAGGACCTGATCCTGGAAGACGACCGCGGGTTCGTCCAGGTCGCCGCGGCCAACCAGGTCGGAGTGCTGCTGGCGCACGCCAGCGGACCCATCGACCCGAGCGCGTCGATCAAGCGGGGCGTTTTCGCCCCCGCCGACACCTGGATCTCCACCGAATACCTGTTCTTCCGCGACCCGGACGGGGACTACTGGCTGGCGGGCCGGCGCGGTTCGGTGGTGCGCACCGCGCGGGGAATGGTGTATGCCGAGCCGGTCACCGATGCGCTGGGCTGCATCAACGGCGTCGATCTCGCGGTCACCTACGACGTCTCGGCCAACGGTCGTCAGCTCGCGGTCGCCGCGGTGACATTGCGACCGGGAGCGACCATCACCGCGGCCGACCTGACCGATGCCGTCGCCGGTATGCCGGTCGGCCTGGGACCCGACATCGTCCACGTGGTGCCGAAGCTGTCGCTCAGCGCCACCTATCGGCCCACCGTCAGCGCGCTGCGGGCCGCCGGAATTCCCAAACCGGGACGTCAGGCATGGTATTTCGATCCTGCCGCCAGCGAGTTTCGCCGGCTGACCCCGGCGGCGCGCACCGAGTTGGGCGGCCAGCAATCCGCCGATGATTGACGACAAGCTGCTCGACATCCTGGTATGCCCGGCCGACCAGGGTCCGCTGCTGCTCGCCTCCAGCCCGGACGGCCCGTTGCTCTACAACCCGCGGCTGCGGCGCGCCTATCGCATCGAGGATGGCATCCCCGTCCTGCTGGTCGAGCAGGCCCGCGACGTCGGCGACGACGAGCACGCCCGCTTCACGGCGCCAGGCCCTCCGGCAGATCCCCGGTGAGGTAGCGCTGCAGGTTCGGTGCGATCGTCCGCACGATCTGTTCGGCCGGCAGCGACGCGAAAGGCTCCACCTTGATGATGTAGCGCGCCATGGCCACACCGATCAACTGGGAGGCGACGAATTGAGCGCGGATCCGTCCCGTCCCGGGGGGACTGTCGACGCGTGAACCCAGCTCCGCGGTCACCATGTCCTCGAAGAAGGAGCGCACAAAGGTGACCCCGTCGCCCGACAGCAGCGAGCGCACCGCCGCGATCAACCGTGGGCCTAGTTCGGAATCCCACAGCGCAAGCAGTGCGGTCGGCAGTTTCACGCCGAGCTCCTCGACCGGGGTTTGCCGCATCGGGGCGATGATGTCCAGTGGATCCACCGGGACGTGAATGGCGGCGGCGAAGAGCTGTTGTTTGGTGCCGAAGTAGTGATGCACCAGGGCGGCATCCACTCCGGCGGCCGCGGCCACGGCACGGATCGAGGTTCGGTCAATACCATTGTGCGCAAACAGTTCCCGCGCACACGCGAGGATGCGCTCGCGGGTGTCGGAGTTGCCGGCCGGCCGGCCGGGGCGTCGACGCATCGTCACTATGGCGTCCGGCGTCGCAGTGTCGCCGCGGCCAGAGCCATGGACGCGACCGCGAAAGCCAGCACGACGACGATGTCGCGCACCGTGGTGTACGTCAACTCGGAATGTGCCCCCACCTGTTGCAGGGCCTCCAGGGCGTAGCTGGCCGGCATGGCATTGCTGAGCCACTGCAGCCAGGTCGGCATCAGCGCCCGCGGGACGATGATGCCCGCCAGCAGCAGTTGCGGCACCATCACCAGCGGGATGAACTGCACGGCCTGAAATTCGGTGCGGGCGAAGGCACTACAGAGCAGCCCCAGCCCGACACCCAAGATGGCGTTGACGATCGCGATCACGAAAACCCACGCGGGACTGCCCGCGGTGTCGAAGCCGAGGAACCAGAACGCCACCATGCAGGCCAGCGTGGCCTGGGCGGCCGCGGCGATCGAAAACGCCGTCCCGTAGCCGGCGAGCAGATCAATTCTGCGCAGCGGTGTGGTCAAGATGCGCTCCAGCGTTCCCGAAGCCCGTTCGCGTTGCATGGTGATCGCGGTGATGACGAACATCACGAAAAGCGGGAAAAGGCCCAACAAGACCATGCACGCCGTGTCGAATCCGGAAGGAGCGCCGGGGCGGGTCGGAACCTTGTCGAACATGAAATACATCAGCGTGAGGACCAGAACCGGCACCAGCAGGATCATCGCGATGCTGCGGTGGTCGGCAGTCAGCTGGCGCAGAATCCTCGCGGTAGTGGCCGTATAGTTCTGCAGGCTCAGCCGGCTACGGGCGCGGTGGTGGTGCGTCGGATGATGGACAGAAACGCGTCCTCCAGTGATGTGCATCCCGTTTCCTTCCGTAGTTCGTCCGGCGTGGTGTGGGCCAGCAGCCGTCCCTCGCGCATCAGCAGCAGATCGCCGCAGCGGTCGGCCTCGTCCATCACGTGGCTGGACACCACCAGCGTGGTGCCACGCCGCGCCAGTGCGGTGAACTGATCCCACAGTTCGACCCGCAGCACCGGGTCCAGGCCGATCGTCGGCTCGTCGAGCACCAGCAGATCCGGCCGGCCGACCAGGGCACAGGCCAGCGAAACGCGGGCCCGCTGGCCGCCGGAGAGGTTGGCGCAGCGCGCCGTCCGGTGGCTGTTCAGGTCCACCGCGTCGATCACCTCGTCGGCGGCTTGACCGTCGATTCCGCAGAGTTCGGCGAAGTAGCGCACGTTGTCGATCACCCGCAGGTCGTTGTAGATGGTCGGGTCCTGAGGCATGTATCCGACGCGGTGGCGTAAGGGGAGCGATCCGGCCGGCAGCCCCAGAACCCGCACCGATCCGGAGGTGATGATCTGGGAGCCGACGATGCAGCGCATCAACGTGGTCTTGCCCGAGCCGGACGGGCCCAGCAGCCCGGTGATGGTTCCGCACCCGACTCCTAGTGAAACATCTTGAACCGCTGTGTGTTTGCCACGGATGACGGTCAAGCTTTCGATGACGACCGCGGGTTCGGCGCCGCCTCGAGGTAATTCATCACTCGATGAACTCATCATACGATGAATATCGACCTGTCGCCGGTGCTTGTCAAGAGGCACGGCACAATCTCTCCGGTGAGCGCTGAGCAACTCCTGGTGGACCCGGTCGCTGCCGCGCATCGATTACTGGGCGCCACTCTCGCGGGACGAGGGGTGCGCGGCATCGTCGTCGAGGTCGAGGCCTACGGCGGGGTGCCCCACGGCCCGTGGCCGGACGCCGCGGCGCATTCCTACCGCGGGCTCAGTGGCCGAAACGCGGTGATGTTCGGGCCGCCCGGCCACCTCTACACCTACCGCAGCCACGGAATCCATGTCTGCGCCAACGTCTCGTGCGGCCCCGACGGCACGGCTGCCGCCGTCTTGCTGCGAGCTTGCGTCGTCGAGGACGGCATCGATGTCGCCCGGTCCCGTCGCGGCGAACTGGTTCGTACCGCCGCGCTGGCGCGTGGCCCGGGAAATCTCTGCTCAGCATTGGGAATCACCATGGCGGACAATGGGATTGACCTGTTCGACCCGGACAGTCCGGTGACGTTGAGCCTCAACGAAACGCACCGTGGGCTGTCCGGTCCCCGGGTCGGCGTCAGCCAGGCCGCCGACCGGCCATGGCGATTGTGGCTTGCGGGGCGACCGGAGGTGTCGGCCTATCGGCGCAGCCCCCGAGCGCCGGTCCCGGGCGCCAGCGACTAGACGCTAAGGTTCCCCTGAAGTCGCGCCAGTGGGGCGCCGAGGCAAAAATGCGCCCCGCTGGCGAACGACAGATGCGCCTTGTCGGCTCGGGTCGGGTCAAAGGTGTCCGGATCCGGGAACCTGGCTTCATCGCGGTTGCCCGATCCCAGCACGAAGGCGACCAACGATCCCGGCAAGATCTGCTGGTCATAGAGCGTGACCTCGTCGGTGGTCTTGCGGGCGATTATCTGGATCGGTGCCTCGTAGCGAAGCGTCTCTTCCATGAACGCCCTGATCTTTTCGGGGTCACTTTCGATGTCAGCGCGCATCTCGGGGAACCGTGTCAGCTGTACGATCATGTGCTCCAACAGATTTGTGGTTGTCTCATTGCCGGCCACCAACAGGTGCATGAGGTTTGCGCATAGTTCGACGTCCGTCATACCGCCATCCTCCTGGCGGATTGCCACCAGTAACGACACAAAGTCGTCTCCCGGCTGACGTCGTCGCGTGTCAATGAGCTCGAAGAGATAGTCGACCAATGGCACGGTGCTGGTCAGGATCTCGGTTCGCTCCGGGTCGGACAGCAGCGGCTCGAACACGACCGCAAACCGATCGGCGAGTGCGCGGATCCATTGCCGGTCTTGTTGTGGTAGCCCAAGATAGTCTGCGATCACAATGCTCGGCAGCGGTTGAGCGAAGTCGTGTGCGTCGTCGAACCTTCCGCGTTCGCGGCATTCCTCCAATAATGTGCGACAAATTCGCTCTATTTCCGGCTGGCGCGCTTTCACCTGCGGTGGGGTAAATGTCCGGTTGCTTTGCTTGCGCATACGCGCGTGTGGCCGGCCGTCCTTGTACATCATCATGTGGGAAAAGGCATTGACGACGTAGGCTTGCCGGCGATCCGATCGATCATGGCGGCTGACCGGTTCGTCCCAGAACTGGTCATGGCTGATCAAATCGGACCTCTTCAAGCACTCCACGATGTCGTGGTACCGGGTCACCACCCGACTTCTGGTCTCCTCGTTGTAAAAAATCGGCGTATGCTCCCTCAATTGGGCGTACACCGGATAAGGGTCGACCTGGAAATTTTGATCGACGGCATCGAACTCGGTCGCTGCGGTCCTTTCCGAAGAGCGAATTTCGGTGCTGTCGGCTCTATTGTCTACGCATTGCCGTAACGGGCGCGCCGCCACCGCATAGCCGGCATTCACTTCGCGTTCGGGCATCAGGGTTTCGCCATCGTAACCGAATGCCGAGTGGTCGTCGTCGGAGTTGAGCATTCCCGTCTCCGTTTTGCCTCGCCGCAGCCTGGTACGCCGCTACCCATTCTGTGGCGCAACCTCAACGCCGAGGATCCACATCTTCGCCGAAATATCAGGGCCCGTCAGGCCGGAGCCCGGCTGGGTCGGCAGCGCCTTACCCTGGAAGACTCTTGCACCATGATCCTCGACGAGCTGAGGTGGCGGGGGCTGATCGCGCAGTCCACCGACCTCGACGCGCTGGCCGCCGAGTTGCAACGTGGCCCGACGACGCTGTACGCCGGCTTCGACCCCACCGCCGCGAGCCTGCATGCCGGACATCTGGTGCCGCTGCTGACGTTGCGCCGCTTCCAGCGCGCCGGGCATCGGCCCATCGTGCTGGCGGGCGGGGCCACCGGCATGATCGGCGACCCGCGCGACGTCGGCGAGCGCACCCTCAACGACGCCGACACCGTCGCCGAATGGACCGACCGGATCCGCGGGCAGCTGGAACGTTTCGTCGATTTCTCGGATTCTGGGGGTTCGCCGACGGGCGCCATCGTCGAGAACAACATCGACTGGACTGCCGCGATGTCGACCATCGAATTCCTGCGTGATGTCGGCAAGCACTTCTCGGTTAACGTGATGCTGGACCGCGACACGATCCGGCGCCGTCTGGAAGGTGAGGGCATCTCCTACACCGAGTTCAGTTACATGCTGCTGCAGGCCAACGACTACGTCGAATTGCACCGGCGCCACGGCTGTGCTCTGCAGATCGGCGGTTCCGATCAGTGGGGCAACATCATTGCCGGGGTCCGGCTGGTGCGCCAAAAGCTCGGTGCCGCAGTGCATGCGCTCACCGTTCCGTTGGTGACCGCCGCCGACGGCACCAAGTTCGGCAAATCCACCGGCGGCGGCAGCTTGTGGCTGGACCCGCAGCTGACCAGCCCCTACGCCTGGTACCAGTACTTCGTCAACACCGCCGACGCTGACGTGATCCGCTACCTGCGGTGGTTCACCTTCCTGTCGGCCGACGAACTGGCCGAACTGGAGCAGGCGACCGTTGAGCGCCCGCAACAACGTGCGGCCCAACGACGGCTGGCCACCGAACTCACCTCCTTGGTGCACGGCGAAGCAGCGACCGCGGCCGTCGAGCACGCCAGCCGGGCGCTTTTCGGGCAGGGCGAACTGGGCCGGCTCGACGAGCCGACGCTGGCCGCCGCACTGCGCGAAACCACGGTCGCCGAACTCAAACCGGGTACTCCCGACGGGATCGTGGACCTGTTGGTGGCCACCGGCCTTGCCGACAGCAGGAAGGCGGCGCGGCGCACCGTCAACGAGGGCGGGGTCTCGGTCAACAACATTCGCGTCGAAACCGACGAATGGACGCCGCAGGGCACGGATTTCCTGCACGGCCGCTGGCTGGTCCTGCGCCGTGGCAAGCGCAATGTCGCAGGTGTCGAACGGGTCGGGTCTTAGATTCGCTGGCAGCCGAGCTGCGGGTGAGCGCCGAAGTGCAGCAGGGTCAGCGCGGCTAGGGCCTTGATCCACAAGGCAGTGCGCTGGTTGCTCACCCGCGCTCTTGTCCTGATGTTGATAAACTTTGTTTAATGCTAGATAAACACTTGGATTTGAATCTTTGTAATTTCTTCATGGATAATTGTTTCGATATAAGTTCAGTGCGCAATTGAAATGAGCAACTTTGCCGTAATCATCGATGGCGCGAGGAAAGGCCATTAGCAGTGCAATGGTCGTCGCTCGGATCAGGCCCGATCGACGACTCGTCTTTTCGACTTGCATATGTTCTTGATGACTGCTTTGTGATTATACGCCTGGCGCTTGAGTGGTGCTTTGAGGAGCGAAATATTGGAATTCTTGAGCATGTCGCCGGAAGTTAATTCGGCGCTGATTTACTCTGGTGCGGGCTTGGGGGGTTGGCCGGGGTGGGATTGGCGTGGCAGCGATTGGCCCGGAATTTGCAGGAGACTTTGCTGTCGTTTGAGTCCGCCATTGGCCACCCCACCCAGCGTGATCGCCCACGGTAGGAGCGGTTGACACCGCGTCAATCCCATAACGCTTGTCAAGCAACGATATTGGTAGATCATAGGAGGACCCGCTGTGTCATATGTGACTCTCATGCCGAACGCGTTGGAATGCGCGGCAACCGATTTAGCGGCTATCGGATCGGTGTTTAACGAAGCAACTGCTGCTGCGGCAATCTCCACCACTGGGCTACTGGCCGCTGGCAGCGATCAAGTCTCGATGGCAATGACGGCCCTGCTGAGCGCTCACGGCCAAACCTGGCAGGCATTAAGCCGTGACTACCAGTGGCTGCATCAGCAGTTTGTTGACCTGCTCAACGGCACCACCGAGAAATACTGGGCCACCGAGATCGACAACGCCGCCCGCAACGCGATCAACACAGCCAACGCCGACAGCGAATGGCTGGTCGGGCGCCAGATGATCGGCAACGGCGCCAACGGGCTCAACGGCACGGGACAAAACGGCGGCGCCGGCGGATGGCTGTGGGGCAACGGCGGCAACGGTGGATCAGGCGCAGCAGGCCAAAACGGCGGCAACGGCGGGGCAGCCGGACTGTTCGGCCACGGCGGTAACGGCGGAGCCGGCGGAACCGGCGCAAACGGCGGCACCGGCGGCCAGGGAGGACTCCTGATCGGTAACGGCGGCACCGGCGGCAACGGCGGCACCGCCCCCACAACCGGCGCAAACGGCGGCACCGCCGGAAACGGCGGCAACGCCGGACTGTTCGGCACCGGCGGCGCCGGCGGCACCGGCGGGGCCGCGGCTGGCGGAGGTAATGGCGGCCACGGCGGGCTGCTCATTGGTAATGGTGGCGCAGGCGGCACCGGCGGAACCGCGACCATCGCCCAGGGCAATGGCGGCTACGGGGGTAATGGTGGAGCTGCCGGACTGATCGGCAACGGAGGCGTAGGCGGCAACGGCGGAGCTGGCCCAGACGGCGGCGGCGCCGGAGGTAACGGCGGAGCTGCCGGACTTATCGGTGACGGCGGTAACGGTGGACTGGGCGGAAATTCCCTAACCGGCGGAGGCGGTGGGGCCGGTGGCAATGGCGGAGTTGGCGGATTGTTGATTGGCAACGGCGGCAACGGCGCAGCGGGCGGCAACACCGCCGGCGGCGCGACAGGTGGCAACGGCGGCAATGGCGGAGCTGCCGGACTTATCGGTGACGGCGGCGACGGTGGACGAGGCGGAAACTCCGTAACCGGTTTCAGCGGCAGTGGCGGTTCCGGTGGTAACAGTCGAGGGTTGTTTGGCAACGGCGGCCATGGCGGAGCAGGTGGCGATGGAGGTAATGACGGAGCGGGCGGCCATGGCGGCAACGGCGGCGAGGGCGGGCTTTTCGGAAACGGCGGCGACGGCGGAGCCGGCGGAACCGGGTGTGGCGAAGACGGCGGAAGCGGTTCCGGTGGTAACGGCGGCTCGGCCGGACTTTTTGGAAACGGCGGTAACGGCGGAGCCGGCGGAATCGAAAATGGAACCGGTTTCGGTGGTCACGGCGGTAACGGCGGTAAGGGTGGAGTGTTGTATGGCAACGGCGGTAACGGCGGGGAAGGCGGAACGGTGACGGGCAGTGGCGGTAGCGGAGGCGACAGTGGGAGTGGCGGTAACGGTGGGCAAGCTGGAACGTTCGGCAACGGCGGTAATGGCGGCGATGGCGGGGCTGGTGGCACTTCTATAGTTGGCGGGAGCGGCGGTAACGGCGGCGCCGCAGGGTGGGTCGGCGATGGTGGTGCCGGCGGGGCCGGTGGGCAAGGTGGCGGGACAGGTGGTAAAGGCGGTATCGGCGGCCTCTTATACGGCAACTCGGGATCAGATGGGTTGGATACAAACCTCGGATCAGGTCAATTGAATGTATTTGAATATGCTCAATTGACCTAGTTTGGCTGGATCCGGCGCAGCCGGAATTTCGAGTCAAGTTTGACGTCATAACGCTGCGCGTTTGGTGCTAGGCGGCGAGTAGTGTTGTGTGGCTGAGGGTTTGGAGAGCTGCGTTGTAGGCGCGAGAAGCTTGCTGTAGCGGAGGGGCCGTGGTGTGGTCGGAGAGGTGGGCCAGGCCGGTGAGTAGGAAGCGGTCATGCACGCAGGTCAAGAAGTGGGCGGTGTGCAGGCCACGGTCGGTGACGGTGTAGCGGTTGCTGTGCGGGATGCGGGTGATCATGCCCCGGGATTTGAGTCGGCGCAGGTCGTAGGTTGTTTGTCCGGCGGTGACCTCATCGGGTGGCAGTCCGCGTAATTCGGCGGTGAGGATGCGCAGATCGCGGTTGGTGAAGCCGTTGGTTTGGCAGCCGAACGTCAGCAATGCCTGCAGCAGGGCGTGGCTGCGCCGCTGGGCCAGCCGTAGTCCGGGGATACGAGTGCCTGTGGCGGTAGTGACCGCGGCGGTGATGGTGTCAAGCGCTTCGGCGCCGGTGATCGGGTCGTGGCTGAGTCGTTGGACGTGCAGCAGACGTCGGTTGGCCGAGAAGCCGATCTCCCGCAGGGCGGGCAGATTAGTCAGTCGTTTGCCGATCGAAAAGTCGGTGGTGTCATTGATCGTGGTTTCGGTGCGCAGGGCTTTTCCTTCCTTGTGGTACTGCTTGATTCGGGTGTGCTTGTAATCCACGTGCAGGCTGGGGGTGACACCGGCGGTGATCACCCGGGTGCGAAATGACCCGGGTGTGCAGCGCGGTCCGCGGCGCATCAGGCGGCGGTCGAAGATCAACGCGACCTGGTCGGGGCGGCCGATGTCGAGGTTGTCGCGGATGACCTGTTCGAAGAACATCCGGCCCGCCACGGGTTTGTCGAGCATCTGGGTCAGCGAGAATTCGGCCTGCAGGATCGACAGCTCGTAGCGGTAGCCCGCGGCGTGGTCGGCTGCGGAAAATGGGTGCGGCAGGACCGCCAGCCACTTGTCCAGCAGCGCTTCGATGTGTTCGGGCCCCAGACTGTCGCAGATGGCTTGCAGCGCGGCGGGGTCCTCGACCGCGGCGAACCCGTTATCGAGCGGGGTGAACCCGATGCCGGCCTTGGCGGCTTGGCGCTGGGCCCAATGGTTTCCGTTGAGGCACAACTTCGCGTTGTAGGGGAAATAGGAGCAGAACTTGATAAAAAACGGGCCGAAGTCCTCGTCGTAGCAATAAAAGTAGAAGTGGTTGATCAGCCCGCTGGCTGGCACGATCCACGGGTAGGAATCGCCGTTGGTGTCGCGGCGTTTCTCGGTGCGAAACAGCTTGGTCTTTTCCTGCGCGCGACCCACGAACAGCACCCCTTCGGTGCCGGTGAACCGGGCCAGGTGCTCGTGGGCGATGTCGTCTTTGCGTTGTCCCTTGGCGAAATTCACCCACGGGATGGCGTTGTCGCGAGCAAACCGGTGCACCGCTGTGCAGAACGCGTCGGTGATCTTGACCAGTGGCGCGGTCGAGGCGATGGGCAACCCCAGTCGTCGATGCACATAGCCCACCAGGCCAGCTGGGTATTGCAATCCCGGCACATAGACATTGCAGAACATGCGGTCGATGCACTCGACGTCGAAAACCACATGTTCGGACAAGACATCATCAACCGCGCGCGCTACGGTCATCACAAGGCTCCGATCGGACGGGCGGCCAGTCAGGCCAACCAACCGCGCTATGCGGTTCATACACCGGATCGGTCCGCCGGTCACGGTCTCAACCCCGTCCGACCGGAGCCCCACACCCCAAGCTGATCACGACATGCCTCGTCGGGCTGGGGCGAAGCCCCGTTAGTACTGCAGCCGTAGATAGGGATTGCTGATGCTGGCGTGTCTGCGCTGGTCAGAGCGGTGACCGCGGCATTGTTTCAGTTTGTGACAACTTCTCAATATGCCGCGGTCGCCGCGGCTCATAGCGCAGACCCTGATCGGTGGCAGGCGGAGTACTCGGCGGTGCTGGATCGGATCGCGCCGCGTTTTGCCCGTTACGAGCCGTTGCGGCATGCCGGTGAACTCATGGCCGGGATGGTCTCGGGCTTGGACCGCAAGAATTGCTGGACTATCGCCGAGCACCGCGGTGATACCACCCCCGATGGGTTGCAGCATCTGTTGGCACGGGCGAGCTGGGACGCCGACGCGGTCCGTGACGATCCGCGTGATTACATCGTCGATGCGTTCGGTGACCCGGGTGCGATCTTGGTGGTCGACGAGACCGGTGACGTCAAGAAGGGTGTGCACAGCGTCGGGGTGCAGCGCCAGTACAGCGGTACCGCGGGCCGTGTCGAGAACTCCCAGATGGCGGTGTATCTGACGTATGCGGCCCCGCGTGGGCACGCGCTGATCGACCGGGCTCTGTACCTTCCGCGCAGCTGGGCCGACGACCATGACCGCTGCGCCGACGCCGGAATCCCTGCCGACAAGCGGGGTTTCGCGACCAAACCAACGTTGGCGGTAACACTGATCGACCGCGCTGTGGCCGCCCGAGTACCCGCGGGGTGGGTGGCCGGCGACGAAGTCTATGGAGCCGACCCACGACTGCGCGCCGCTATTCGAGGCCACGGGCTGGGCTACGTGATGGCGGTTGCGGCCAACCGGCGCGTGCCCACCCATGCCGGCCCGATCCGCGTCGATGCGCTGCCCGCGCTGATCCCGGCACATGCCTGGCAGACACACTCCGCCGGCGCCGGCGCCTTGACCGTCAACGAGTTTCGACGCCTCTTCGACGCACTGCTGCTCGTCACCCACCGCACCCTGGCAAGCCTGCTGGCCTGGTCACGATGGCGAAGACGACACCAATACCGAGCCCGACAATCCCAGTACCGACAACGCGAACACCAATGATCTCGATCTACGGCTGCAGTACTAGCCTGCATTTTGGCAGAAGATCTTTCCGTCAGTTACTCGCTGTGACGCCAACATGTGCCAAGTGCCTATCGCTGCGCGTGCGCGAGAGATCTGCTGGATGTGCCCTGCTTCGTCGTGCATAGGTAGCTGGGTGGCCGCGCGTCGGAAAGCGCTGCTGTTCGCTCTGGGCGAAACGTGAAATCGGTTGTTGGGCAGTCATTTTCTGTCAGGGGTTTGTCGGTGCCCGCCGATAGGTTGGGCATTATGGCGGAGCGCGAAGCGATCACGGCAGCCTTCGACGGGTTGGATGCGGCGCTAGATGTGGTGGCGGATCTGGACTGTGACGCGTTGACCACCCCGGAGTGGTTGGCTATGGGACCGGGTCACCGACACCCTGGCGGGCAGCTTCCCGAAGGCGGCCGACATGATGAGCCAGGCCAAGACCGATGTGTTGGCGTGCACCGCGTTCCCGAAAGCGCATCGGCAGAAGATCTGGTCGAACAACCGCATATCGAACGACTCAACAAGGAAATCGAGCGCCGTGCCGATGTCGTGGAGATCTTCCCGAACCCCGCAGCGTTTTTGCGCCTGTCCACCGCGGTGGTCATCGAAGGCCACGATGAATGGCAAGTCACCCGCCGCTACCTCTCCGATGTCTCCATGGACGAACTACGCGCCGTCATTGCTAAACAAACACGCCGCTGCAGCACTTGCCAAACAACACCAAATCACTTGGTGTTCAACATGACTCGTTGATCACCATGCGTGAGCCACGTCAGATCCGAAGTCCATCATTCCGCGGGACGCTATCGACAAAATGCGCGGGCGGTGAGCGGCGACTCAGATCTCCGGCCATGTGCCCCTGTAGGCGCGGAAGGTCAAACACGGCATCGCGCAGCGGGAAATGCCATGAATCCGGTTCGCCGTCGGAGTTCCACAACGCCCGAATGGTCGCCATCGCCTTCTCCAACTCCAACCGCGGAACCGCTCAAGCGACATGGGCAGCCGCAGCACCGTATGCGATGGGACCTCGAGAGTTACGATACTTTACGGTTTCATGAGAAGCTCGCAACTGCCTAGCTTACTCCCAGAACTCTGCCGCAAATAAGAATAAGCCCCAACTAAATGCGGCACCGTAACGTGTTCCCTGCCATTCGAATTGGTACTCCTCATATCCGGGGAGAAGTTTATCGAACAGGGACCATTGATCGCCGTCTGTCATGGGGCCAAAATATTGCGTGAACTCTGTTATGTCGATGCTCCATGCGGGAAGCTCAGTTGGCAAATGGACTGTTGGCGAATGACCTCTAACGTGCCAATACCGCGCCGAGGCAAGCAGTCCGCCTTCGCCAGTGGCGTTGAAGTCGAATTCAGGCCACAATACGCTGCTATATGTCAGTGACGTGGAGTCCTGACCCGCCCCCAGGAGCTTCTTCAAGGTTTCAAATCGCGACGTCTTGTCGCCAAGAGTTTCGGTCATCTGGGCATGTATGCGCTCCGCGTCGCTCACCGAGAACCCGTATTCAGCTAGTTTGGCTTCTAGTACTGTAGCTTTTTTGTTGACCATTCTTATCTTCATCGTCATGAGCAGGTACACTTCGAACTCGAAGATTGCGACAACCGAGGCTGTATTCACCACTTATCCGTTCACTTACCTAGGTAGGGCATAAATTGGGTAAGGTCACCTTTGAAGACTGTGACCGATCCGTCAGGATGTACCATCATTGCCACTCGCTGAGGTAGGGCCACCGGCAGTACAACCTTTGTTCCATCGGGGAGGTTGGCGATTCCGCCGGTATCACCAAAAGCTGCTTTTGCAGCAATATCGGTTGCCTCCACAGCTTGTTGCTGATCCAGGTGCAAGCTGGTCACCTCGTGCGCCAGCGTAGCTGCCGGGGTGACCTTGGGCAGTGCCGCGGGGCATCGATGTCGCTGCCTACCAAGAGGTTCGGCCGCCTTCTATACGGCGAAGCGTTACCCGGTTCCCATACTGCGGCCAGAACCGAGCCTGCCGACCTCGAGGGACGGCAACTCGTCGTCGGCGGCCGCCACCGCGAAGGGGGTAGCGGCGGTATAGAACGCGTCCTCGGTCATCAATCCTCGCTGCGCCAGCTCGATTCGGTTCACCTCGGTGCGCCATCGGTTGCCGAATAGACGCTTGAGTTGTCCAGGATCCGGGCGGCGCACGTTCAAATGTGGCTTCTGACGGGCTAATTCGTCCCGCTGCGCGAGGGCGCGGGCGGCCATGGCGCGCCATTCGGGCAGCCGAGGGTCTGCCCGCAGCAGTTCGAGGAAGTGCTGGATCGCCGGGAGCGACCGGGCGAAAAAAAGGGTGCGGGTGGTCAGTCGCGCCGAGACCGCAATCGGATCGTCGCGCAGGCTATCGTTCTCCTCGGCGGTGAGCCAGTGTGCCCTGACGTGCTCGGGAAAGCCGGACTCGTCGATGATGCCGGTGGCTTGCGCATAGCGGTGGGCGACGGTCTCCAGCGAGCGCAAATAGCTGTCGGCCGCTACTTCGGCGACGGCCCGGGCGGCCCGCTCGCACACCGCGCCGCCATCGTCGGGGTGCGTCAGATTCCAGTACCAGGCGGCGACCTGCTCCAGCGCCGGGACATATGCCCATCGATCGATCGCGCACACGCTCAGCAGCGAAAGGACGTCAAGGTCACCGACATCGACGGCCGACTGGGCTCCGCTGTCGGTGGTGACGGGAACGGGTGTCGCAGGCGCCCACCGCTGCCGCCAGCGCTCCGACCATATCGTCGGAGGTGGGCCCGGCCGCACGGAACGGCCGCCTTTGCCGCGGACCACCTCGCGCAGCGCCAAGAGTGCGTCGGCGTGTTTGATGTCGACCCGCAGTGACCTCAATTGTGTTGCCAAAATGCGGCTTTCCGGAGCGCCGACAGCCTCCAGCAATCGATTCCAGGTACGCTGGGTAAACGGGGTGCTGCGTGCGGTTTCGATCAACTGGTCAGCCAAAATTGCTGATATCAGCCCGGATTCGACGGCCCGCGCGACGGTATGGCGAATGTTGACCAGGGCGTCCACAAACACCGGATAACCGTCTTCGGGGTCGCCGTGCACCATCCCCACTTCGTCATCGGCTTCGAGCAGCCCGTCGCGATAGCCCTCGAAGACCCAGCCGTAGCCTTCCATGCCGAACGGGTGCAGCTCTGCGGCGCGCAACGCTCCCATGCTCGATGAACCGACCACCCGCACCCCATCGTCGATGAGGGTCAGCAATTCCTTGTGCCGGACCGACGCCTGCTGGAAGAAGAGTCCGTCGACGATCAGCAGGGTGTCGCCCGGCCGCAACCCGTATCCGAGCGCCTGACCGAACGCGATCGGCGCCACCACTTCGGCAGTGGGCAACACGGCATGGATATCGTCGGCGCCGATCGTTGGTCCCGCGGTGACGACGACCCGGCCGTTGGTTGTCATCCGTGCTCCTGTAGGGGGGTTCGCATCGGCGAATGTATGGAAGCCGACAGTCCGGGGGCGACGACCTTGACCACGGGGACGCAGGCGTCGTCGAAGTCGCAGACGACGGCGAGGGGCTCGACGCCCGACCGGACGGTCACGGCGGTCGCCGCCGTGGCGAGCAGCTCGGTCAGCGAGTTGCTGTGGTCGATGTGCCAGGGCGTGGCGGGCGCGGCGGGCATCGACTGCATCGATCGACGAGCCGGGGCATACGTGTGCACCCGGGCGAACCTGTGGTAGATCGCCGAAGGGAGATCCTCGCGAGCCCCGCTGATGGCCGTCAGGCGCGATTGCGCGGCCTCGGTGATCGCCCGGGACAGCGCCACGTTGGGGTCGTGGTGAAGCCCGCTGCCACTGAACGGAATCTCGGCCATGGGCGAGGTGATCTCGGCGGCGAAGCAGTAGAACCCGTCCCAGCTGCCGATCCGGGCAACGCGCAGTTCGCTTCCGGCCCGCTGAATCATCTCGACCAGTTGGGCGCACTCCGAGCGGGCGACGTCGTCCAGAGGTACCTCGAACAAGGTCGATCCCGGCGCGGCCGTGGCCATGCCATGGCGCTCCATGATCTCGTAGAGCCCGTGCAGGGTGGCCTCGTGGTAACTGTTGCCGGAAGCCAATCCCGTGGTGTCCATCCCGAACATCGGCGGTCCCCAGGAGTCGCTGATCGCCACGTTGACGACGGTGGCCAGCCACGGCACAAAGGTTCGGCGGCCGGTCAGCAATGTCGTCGCGATCATCCAGTCGAGCTTGGCGCCGGGATGGTAGAAGCTTCCGGCGGGCCGGTGGAGGTCGGCCGGGTCATAGGTCAGTTCACGGGCGAGATCTGTTGTGCTCCTGGATAAAAGGTCGGCAGTGATGCTCTCCACGTGCCAGTTCTCCAGCGATTCCATGACGGCCGAGACCTGGGCGGCGCGGTACGTGGTGGCCTTCCCCTGACTGACCGACAAGGTCAGCGAGGCGGGCCGCACGGCCTGGACGGTGGGAATTCCGAGATCGTCCAGCCAGGTCAGGTCGGCGACGCGGGTGATCCCGGCCCGCTCCAGCGCAGGCTGAACGGCTTGCCAAGTTTGATCGGGCGAGATGACCCGGTGAGTGCCCGCCCGATATCCGATTGTGGTGGGGTCGGCGTGACCCAACACTCGTGGCGGCCAATGTGACCAGTCGGGTCCAGCTTTCATCAGTGGCTGGGTGCCGAGCCCGGACAGTTCCGACATGGCTTTTCACGCTACTTAGTTGCCGGGTTTGCGGCGGGACATTGCGACGGGTGCAAGAGAAAATCCCAGCGGGATCTCATCGCGGAGGGGGAGGGGGGCGGCGATGAGACCCCGCTGGGCGGGTGATTCGGCGGGGATCCCAGACTTGGGGGGTGGGAGGCGATGGGACCCCCGCCGAAGTTCTAGTGGTTGGCGGCCTCGGTCGCGCGGTGCAGGAGTTCTTGGGACATCTGGGAGAACTCCTCGCTTCCTTGGCCTCCGGAGCGGGTTCGTGATGCTTCAGTTCCCGCTCCGAGACCAATCTTCCGAGGCTTGGCACTCCGCTGCTATCCCACAACTGGCTAATAGCCGGGGGAAAATTTGGGTCCCCCAGTAGCGGGGTCCGCGTGTCCCCCGATTGGGGGACAGGGTGCTCGGCGCGAACGTGCGCATGAAATCGCCGTCTCTAGACGTTCGCGGCTACGCAGATCGATTGCGAAACGGGTTAGTGGGCAAACCTTTACCGCACCGTGTTGTGAATGTGACCGCCGCCCAGCAGTGTATTCAGCGATTTATGTGGCACGTGTCCAAGAACCGACAGATGAGAAGGCGGAGATGACGGCATCGATGATGGCCCTTCGACTCTTGGCCTCGGCTGCCGGGGTGCTTGGCATGTCCGCGACCATGGCGGCACCCACGCACGCCGACATGATGGGTAATGCCTTCCTGACGGCCTTGAACAACGCCGGCATTTCATATGGGCAGCCGGCGGCGGCGATGGCGATCGGCCGGTCGGTATGCCCGATGGCAGTCCAACCGGACGGGACGTTCGAATCCGTCGTCGCGAAAATGGCCGAAGACAACGGGATGTCGCACGATGTGGCAGCCGCATTCACCATTGTCGCCATCGCGACGTATTGCCCGGCGGTGATCTACCCGCTGTTGCCCAATCGGCTACAGGCATAGACCGATTGTGAGGACCGATTGTGAGCTGATCGGATGTGCCCGTAACCTCTAGCGGGTGGTCGACGACAGGCATGACCGCAGCGGCGAACGCAGGCCGCGACCGGCATCGGGTGGTGTACCGCGGCGTGGTCCACAGCGAAAGCGTGACGTTCCCTGGTCGGGTCCGGGCCGGGCTCGCCCGGCTCACCCGCGATCGGCACCTTCCGAGGTAACCCGCGAGTCTCGGGACGGGCCGGCGATCCCGCCGGGAGTGGATGCCAAGCAACTGGCGCCGGAGATCCGGCGCGAGCTGAGCACCCTGGACCGGGCCACCGCCGATGCGGTGGCGCGGCACCTGGTGGCCGCCGGGGAGCTACTCGACGAGGATCCCGAAGCCGCCCTGAGCCACGCGCGTGCGGCCCGGGCCCGCTCGGGCAGGATCGCCGTCGTTCGCGAGGCTGTCGGGATCGCCGCCTACCGCTGCGGCGAGTGGGCTCAGGCGCTGGCCGAGTTGCGCGCGGCGCGGCGAATGGGCAGCAGATCCCCGCTGCTGGCGCTGATCGCCGATTGCGAACGCGGTCTCGGCCGCCCGCTGCGAGCTATCGAACTTGCGCGCGGCCCCGAGGCGGCCCAGCTGAGCGGCGATGACGCCGACGAGTTGCGGATTGTCGCCGCCGGCGCGCGTGCCGATCTCGGGCAGCTGGAGCAGGCGCTGACCGTGTTGTCGACGCCCCAGCTCGACCCGGCCCGCACCGGCTCGACGGCGGCGCGACTGTTTTACGCCTATGCCGAGACGCTGTTGGCGCTCGGGCGTCGCGACGAGGCGATGCGATGGTTCTTGCGCGCCGCCGACGCTGACCTGGAAGGCGTCACCGACGCCGAAGACCGGGTCGCCGAGCTGGGTTGAGCATCAGGTGAAAAGTCTTGCGCAGCAGTATGATTGCCTGCTGATCGACCTGGATGGGACGGTATTTCGCGGTCGGCGGGCCACCGAGGGCGCGGTCCAATCGCTGGCGGAGGTGAGCAGCCGCAAACTGTTCATCACCAACAACGCGTCGCGCAGCGCCGACGAGGTCGCGGCGCATCTGCGCGAGCTCGGCTTCGACGCCGCCGGCAGTGACGTGGTCACCAGCGCGCAGAGCGCCGCCCGGGTGCTGGCCGATCAGCTCCCTGCAGGTTCACCCGTGCTGATCGTGGGCACAGACGCGCTGGGGGCCGAGGTCGCCGCGGTGGGGCTGCGTCCGGTGCGTCGCTGGGACGACGGACCGGTTGCCGTGGTTCAGGGTCTCTCGATGACCACCGGCTGGCCTGAGCTTGCCGAGGCCGCGCTGGCCATCCGGGCCGGCGCCCTGTGGGTGGCGGCCAACGTCGACCCCACCTTGCCCACCGAACGCGGCCTGCTGCCGGGCAACGGGTCACTGGTCGCGGCGCTGCGCACGGCCACCGGCGCCGAGCCGCAAGTGGCCGGCAAGCCGGGTCCGCAATTGATGGCCGACGCCGTGGCCCGCGGCGATTGCCGTGCGCCGTTGGTGATCGGCGATCGGCTCGACACCGACATCGAAGGTGCCCACGCCGCGGGGCTGCCGAGCCTGATGGTGCTCAGTGGGGTCAACAGCGCGCGGGACGCGGTGTTCGCGCCACCGCGGCAGCGTCCCACGTATCTTGGCCACGATCTGCGCTGCCTGCACCATGATGGCGAGCTGCTGGCGATAGGGTCACAGCCGGGCTGGCGGGTCGACGTCGCCGACGCGACGGTAACGGTCAGCGCCACCGGTGACCAGGACGGGGATGATCTCTCGGTGGTACGTGCGGTCGCGAGCGCGATCTGGGACGCGCATCCGGACGGACGGCCCGTCAGTATCGGGGCCGGCGACGAGGTGGCCCGCGACGCATTGCGCCGCTGGTCCCTGGAGCGCGGTGACTAGGCGGCAACTAGCGTAGGGAGCGCAATGACTATTGACCCTGATCAGATTCGCTCGGAAATCGAAGCCCTGGTAGCCCAGCTGCCCGATGTCGACGACGCCGAAAACGGGCCGTCTCTTGCCGAGCTCGAGGTCATCGCGCGCCGTCTGTCGGAGGCTCACGACGTGCTGTTGCGGGCCCTGGAGTCGGCGGAGAAGGGCTGAGGGCAACGGTGGCCCGGCGTGCCCGCGTTGACGTCGAGCTGGTGCGGCGCGGCCTGGCGCGATCTCGTCACCAGGCTGCGGAATTGATCGAAGCCGGCAAGGTGCGCATCGACGGCCTGCCGGTGGTCAAGCCGGCGACCGCCGTGGCCGTCAGCGCGGCGTTGACCGTCGCGGCGGATGGCGCCCGCGGCTGGGTTTCGCGGGGTGCCCACAAACTCATCGGCGCGCTGGATGCCTTCGCGGTTCCCGTTCAAGGCCGGCGCTGCCTCGATGCGGGCGCGTCGACCGGCGGGTTCACCGAGGTGCTGCTGGACCGGGGTGCCGCCGAAGTGGTTGCCGTCGATGTCGGCTACGGCCAGCTGGCCTGGTCGCTGCGTAGCGATCCGCGAGTGGTGGTCGTCGAGCGGACCAATGTGCGCGACGTGTCGCCCGGGGCGGTCGGCGGCTGCGTCGACCTCATCGTGGCCGACCTCTCGTTCATCTCGCTGGGCACGGTGTTGCCCGCGCTGATCGACTGTGCGTCGCCGGGCGCAGATATTGTTCCCATGGTGAAGCCACAGTTCGAGGTGGGCAAGGGGCAGGTCGGTCCGGGCGGGGTGGTTTCGGACCCGCAGTTGCGCGCGGACGCGGTGCTGGCTGTCTCGCGGCGTGCGGACGAGCTGGGTTGGCACACCGTCGATGTCGCGGCCAGCCCGCTTCGGGGTCCGGCGGGCAACGTCGAATACTTCCTGTGGTTGCGCGCACAGACCGATCGATGGTTGGCCGGCGACGAACTGGTGGCCGCGGTGCGCCGGACGATGAGCATGGGGCCGCAGTGACTTCACAGACGAGCACCGAACGCACCGTCCTACTGGTGGTCCACACCGGACGCGACGAGGCGACCGAAACCGCGCGTCGCGTCGAGAAAGTATTGGGCGACAACAATATTGGGCTTCGAGTGCTGTCCGCCGAGGCGGTCAACCGCGGATCGCTGCGGCTGGCTCCCGACGACATGCGAGCCCGGGGCGTGCAGATCGAGGTGGTCAACGCCGACCCGCACGCTGCCGATGGCTGCGAGTTGGTGCTGGTGCTCGGCGGTGACGGCACCTTCCTGCGGGCAGCCGAGCTGGCCCGCAACGCCAGCATTCCGGTGTTGGGTGTCAACCTGGGCCGGATCGGATTCCTGGCCGAAGCCGAGGCTGAGGCTATCGACCTGGTGCTCGAACATGTGGTGGCACGGGACTACCGGGTGGAAGATCGGCTGACCCTCGATGTCGCGGTGCGCCACGGCGGCCGCGTCATCGACCAGGGCTGGGCGCTCAACGAAGCGAGCCTGGAAAAGGGCCCCCGGCTGGGCGTGCTGGGGGTGGTCGTCGAAATCGACGGCCGTCCGGTGTCGGCTTTCGGCTGCGACGGGGTGCTGGTGTCGACGCCGACCGGGTCCACCGCCTATGCGTTCTCGGCGGGCGGCCCGGTGTTGTGGCCGGATCTCGAGGCGATCTTGGTGGTGCCCAACAACGCTCACGCGTTGTTCGGCCGGCCGATGGTCACCAGTCCGGATGCCCGGATCGCGATCGAGATCGAGGCTGACGGTCACGACGCCCTGGTGTTCTGCGATGGCCGCCGCGAAATGCTGATACCCGCCGGCGGGCGGCTCGAGGTGACCCGTTGTGACACGCCGGTCAGATGGGCACGATTAGACAGCGCGCCGTTCACCGACCGTCTGGTGACCAAGTTCCAGTTGCCGGTGACCGGTTGGCGCGGGAAGTAACCGGTGCTCACTGAGATCCGAATCGAGTCGCTGGGCGCCATCAGCACCGCCACCGCCGAGTTCGATCGCGGGCTGACCGTGCTCACCGGCGAGACCGGTGCCGGTAAGACCATGGTGGTCACCGGGTTGCAGTTGCTGGGCGGTGCGCGGGCCGACCCGACCCGGGTGCGGTCCGGGGCTGATCGCGCCGTTGTCGAAGGCCGTTTCGTCACAACCGATCTCGACGATGCCACGGTCGCCAAGCTCGACGAGATCCTGGACGCCTCCGGGGCGCAGCGCGACGAGGACGACAGCGTGATCGCATTGCGCTCGGTCAGCGGTAACGGCCCGTCGCGTGCTTACCTCGGCGGTCGCAGCGTGCCCGCCAAGTCGCTCAGCGGTTTCACCAACCAACTTCTGGCGCTGCATGGCCAAAACGACCAGTTGCGGTTGCTGCGACCGGAGGAACAACGCGGCGCGCTGGACCGCTTCGCGGCCAGCGGCCACGCGTGCGAGCGCTACCGCAAGCTGCGCGACGCGTGGCTGTCGGCGCGGCGGGACCTGTCTGACCGGCGTAACCGGGCGCGCGAGCTGGCCCAGGAGGCGGACCGTTTGCAGTTCGCCCTCAACGAGATCGACGCGGTGGACCCGCAGCCGGGCGAGGACGAGGCGCTGGTCGCCGACATCGTGCGGCTCTCCGAGCTGGATACGCTGCGCGAAGCCGCGTCGGGGGCGCGCGCGGCGTTGGCCGGCGGGCCCGACGACACGTACGGCGTCGGTGCCACCGAATGCCTCGGGCGTGCCCGGGCGGCTCTGGAATCGACCGACGATGCCATGCTGCGGGCGCTGGCCGAGCAAATCGGCGAGGCGCTGACGGTGATTGTCGATGCGGCCGGGGAGCTTGGCAACTATGTCGACGAGCTGCCGGCCGATGCCAGCACCCTGGACGCCAAACTGGCCCGCCAAGCCCAATTGCGTACTCTGACACGCAAGTATGCCGCCGATATCGACGGGGTGCTGCGGTGGGCTCGGGAGTCCCGGGACCGGCTGGGCCAACTCGACGTCTCCGAAGAGGGCTTGGCGGCGCTGGAACGCCGCGCCGAGCAGCTGGAGCGCGAATTAGCCCAAGCGGCAGTCGATCTGAGCAAGATTCGGCGCAAAGCGGCCAAGAAGTTGGCCACCGAGGTCACGGCAGAGCTGTCCGCCCTGGCGATGGCAGACGCCGAATTCACCATCGGCGTGAACACCGACCTGGCCGAGCACGACGATCCCGTCGCGTTGACGTTGCCTTCGGGCGAGCCGGCCCGCGCCGGTGCCGATGGCATCGACAACGTCGAGTTCGGCTTCGCCGCACACCGCGGTATGACCGTGCTGCCGCTGGCCAAAAGCGCATCCGGCGGTGAGTTGTCCCGGGTGATGCTGGCGCTGGAAGTGGTGCTGGCGACCTCGCGGAAACAAACAGTCGGCACCACGATGGTGTTCGACGAGGTCGACGCCGGGGTCGGCGGCAGAGCGGCCGTCCAGATCGGGCGACGCCTGGCGAAGCTGGCGCGCACCCATCAGGTCATCGTGGTCACGCATCTGCCCCAGGTGGCTGCGTATGCCGACGTGCATTTGACGGTGCACAGCACCGGACGCGGCGGCGCCAGCGGGGTACGCCGGCTGAACGACCAGGAGCGCGTCGCCGAGCTGGCCAGGATGCTGGCCGGACTGGGTGAGTCGGACAGCGGCCGCGCCCACGCTCGTGAGCTGCTCGACGCCGCGCAGAACGACCAGATCTAGCCTCCCAACGTCGACGTCGTGTTGCCATCTGGTCGCGATCGGCCAACAACTCGGCGCCGCGCGGCGTCGTGTGTGACAGTTGTGACTCTATATAACTTATGGGGCTGATGTTACGGCGCGCCTCCCGGCTCCGGCCGTGCATCCCCGACAGAATCGCCCCCATGAAGATGTCCGCACTTCTGTCTCGTAACACCGCCCGGCCAGGTCTGGTCGGCACCGCCCGCGTCGACCGGAACATCGACCGCCTGCTGCGGCGGGTCTGTCCCGGTGACATCGTGGTCCTCGACATCTTGGATCTGGACCGGATCACCGCGGACGCACTGGTGGAAGCTGACGTCGCCGCCGTCGTCAACGCATCGTCGTCGGTTTCGGGTCGCTATCCGAACCTGGGCCCCGAGGTATTGGTCAACAACGGGGTCACCCTGATCGACGAGACCGGGCCCGAGGTCTTCAAGAAGGTCAAAGACGGTTCGAAGATCCGGTTGTACGAAGGCGGCCTGTATTCGGGCGATCGCCGGCTGGTCCGCGGTACCGAGCGCAGCGACCACGACATCGCCGACCTGATGCGGGAGGCCAAGAGCGGGCTGGCCGCCCATCTGGAGGCGTTCGCCGGCAACACGATCGAGTTCATCAAGAGCGAGAGCCCGCTGCTGATCGACGGAATCGGCATCCCCGACATCGACGTCGACATGCGCCGCCGGCACGTGGTGATCGTCGGGGAAGAGCCTAGGGCCACCGACGACGTCAAAGCGCTCAAGCCGTTCATCAAGGAGTACCAACCGGTGCTGGTCGGCGTCGGTACCGGCGCGGACGTGTTGCGCAAGGCCGGGTACCGTCCGCAGCTGATCGTCGGCGACCCCGACCAGATCAGCACCGAGGTGCTCAAGTGCGGCGCCCAGGTGGTGTTGCCCGCCGACGCCGACGGCCACGCGCCCGGCCTGGAGCGCATTCAGGATCTCGGTGTCGGGGCGATGACGTTCCCGGCCGCCGGCTCGGCGATCGACCTGGCGTTGCTGCTTGCCGATCACCACGGCGCCGCACTGCTGGTCACCGCCGGCCACACCGCCAACATCGAGACGTTCTTCGACCGGACGCGGGCGCAAAGCAACCCGTCGACCTTCCTCACCAGGCTGCGGGTGGGGGAGAAGCTGGTGGACGCCAAGGCGGTCGCGACGTTGTACCGCAACCACATTTCGGCTGGAGCCATTGCGCTGTTGGCGTTGACGATGCTGATTGCCATCATCGTCGTCTTGTGGGTGTCACGCACCGATGGTGTGGTGCTGCACTGGATCATTGACTACTGGAACCGCTTCTCCCTCTGGGTGCAGAACCTGGTGACCTGACCCCTTCGAGGACGGTGCCTTCATGATCTCGTTACGTCAACATGCGATTTCGCTGGCTGCCGTCTTCCTGGCGTTGGCGATTGGAGTGGTGCTCGGTTCGGGCTTCTTCTCCGACACGCTGCTGTCCAGCTTGCGTAACGAGAAGCGGGACCTGGCCGCCCAGATCACCGGACTCAACGACCAGCGCAACGCGCTCAACGAAAAGCTCAGCGCGGCAAATAGTTTCGATAACCAGGTGCTTGGGCGGATTGTGCACGACGCGTTGGCGGGCAAGTCGGTGGTGATCTTTCGGACCCCGGATGCCAACGACGACGACGTCGCCATGGTGTCGAAAATTGTGGGGCAGGCCGGAGGGTCGGTCGTCGGCACTGTGTCGCTGACCCAGGAGTTCGTTGAAGCCAACTCGGCGGAAAAGCTGCGGTCGGTGGTGAATTCGTCGATCCTGCCCGCCGGTACCCAGCTGAGCACCAAGCTCGTCGACCAGGGTTCACAGGCCGGTGACCTGCTGGGGATCGCCATGCTGACCCCCGCCAACTCCACCAATCCGCAGGCCCCGCCGGTGGACGACGCCCAGCGCGGCACCGTGCTGGCGGCGCTGCGCGAGACCGGCTTCATCACCTATCAGCCCGCGGATCACATCGATGTGGCAAACGCCGCGATCGTCATCACCGGCGGGGGCTTGCCCGCGGACGCCGGCAACCAGGGGGCCAGCGTGGCGCGGTTCGCCGCCGCGCTGGCGCCGCACGGTTCCGGCACCGTGCTCGCCGGCCGGGATGGTTCGTCGACCGGCAGCGCGGCGGTCGCGGTCACCCGTGCAGATGCCGGCATGGCCGCCACCATCAGCACCGTCGACGACGTCGACGCCGCGCCCGGCCGCATCACGGCGATCCTGGCCCTACACGACCTGATCAATGGGGGTCACCCGGCCAACTACGGCACGGGCCACGGGGCCACCTCGGTGACGGTTCCCCAGTAGTCCCCGATAGTCACCGGCTACGACCGGTCGGGCGTGTTCGCCGCGAGCGGGCGTCGCGGGTGTTAGGGTGGGATTCCGTGGGTCGGCAGGCCCAGCTAGGTCAGGCTAGAAAGGCAAGCCCTGCCCGTCTTCACGGAGGTCGCCCAGGTGCGCAAGCATCCGCAAACTGTCACCAAGCACCTCTTCGTCAGCGGCGGGGTCGCATCCTCGCTCGGCAAGGGATTGACCGCGAGTAGCCTCGGCCAGCTGTTGACCGCCCGCGGGTTGCAGGTCACGATGCAGAAACTCGATCCGTACCTCAACGTCGACCCGGGCACCATGAACCCGTTCCAGCATGGCGAGGTTTTTGTCACCGAGGATGGCGCCGAGACCGATCTCGACGTCGGCCACTACGAACGCTTTCTCGATCGCGACCTGTCCGGCTCCGCGAATGTAACGACCGGACAAGTGTATTCGACGGTGATCGCCAAAGAGCGCCGAGGCGAATACCTCGGTGACACCGTCCAGGTGATCCCGCATATCACCGACGAGATCAAGCGTCGCATCATGGCGATGGCCCAACCCAACCCGGACGGACACCGCCCCGACGTCGTCATCACCGAAATCGGCGGCACCGTGGGCGATATCGAGTCACAGCCCTTTCTGGAGGCGGCGCGCCAGGTGCGCCACGACCTCGGCCGGGAGAACGTCTTCTTTCTGCACGTGTCGCTGGTGCCCTACCTGGCCCCGTCGGGCGAGCTCAAGACCAAGCCGACCCAGCACTCGGTGGCCGCACTGCGCAGCATCGGTATCACCCCGGACGCGCTGATCCTGCGCAGCGACCGCAACGTCCCCGAAGCGCTGAAGAACAAGATCGCCCTGATGTGTGACGTCGACATCGACGGCGTGATCTCCACTCCCGACGCGCCCTCGATCTACGACATCCCCAAGGTGTTGCACCGCGAGGAACTGGACGCGTTCGTGGTCCGCCGGCTCAACCTGCCGTTCCGCGACGTCGACTGGACCGAATGGGACGACTTGTTGCGCAGGGTGCACGAACCGCACGAATCGGTCCGAATCGCCTTGGTGGGTAAGTACGTTGAGTTATCCGACGCTTACCTGTCGGTGATCGAGGCGTTGCGGGCCGGCGGGTTTAAGCATCGGGCCAAAGTCGAGATCCTCTGGGTGGGTTCCGACGATTGCCAGACTGACGGCGGTGTCGCGGCGGCGCTGGGCGATGTCCATGGGGTGCTGATTCCAGGAGGGTTCGGCATCCGCGGCATCGAGGGCAAGATCGCTGCCATCTCATACGCCCGGGCTCGGGGCCTGCCGGTGCTGGGACTATGCCTGGGTCTGCAGTGCATCGTGATCGAGGCCGCCCGTTCGGTCGGTCTGAGCCAGGCCAATTCGGCGGAATTCGAACCCGACACCCCTGATCCGGTCATTTCCACGATGGCCGACCAGCAGCGCATCGTGGCCGGCGAGGCGGATCTGGGCGGCACCATGCGCCTGGGTGCCTACCCCGCGGTGCTGGAGCCGGATTCCATTGTGGCGCAAGCGTATCAATCGACGAAGGTGTCGGAGCGGCACCGGCACCGCTACGAGGTCAACAATGCCTACCGGGATCAGATCGCCCGAAGCGGCCTGCGGTTTTCCGGGACCTCACCCGACGGCCGGTTGGTCGAGTTCGTCGAGTACCCGCGTGACCAGCATCCGTTCCTGGTCGGCACCCAGGCTCACCCCGAGTTGAAGAGCCGGCCCACCCGCCCGCATCCGCTGTTTGTCGCATTCGTCCGAGCGGCCATCGACTATAAGGGAGGCGAGCTGCTGCCCGTCGACATCCCCGAGATGGCCGAGCCCGTGTCAAACGGAAACGAGCGGCGGAACGAGCATCGAGACGGCGTCGCGCCGCCGCTACCTGAGCCCGCGACTCGTGGCTGAGCACGACTTCGAGACGATATCGTCCGAAATCTTGCATACCGGAGCGATTTTCGCGCTGCGCCGGGACCGGGTGCGAATGCCGGGTGACACCATCGCCGTGCGAGAGGTCGTCGAGCATTACGGTGCCGTCGGTGTCGTCGCGGTCGACGATGGCGGCAACATCCCGTTGGTCTATCAGTACCGCCACCCGTTCGGTCGGCGGCTGTGGGAGCTGCCGGCCGGATTGCTGGATGCGTCGGGGGAGCCGGCGCATCTCACCGCCGCCCGTGAATTGCGGGAGGAGGCGGGTTTGCGGGCCGCTATCTGGCAGGTGCTCGTCGACCTGGACTCCACGCCGGGCTTCAGCGACGAATCGGTGCGGGTCTATCTGGCCACCGGGCTCAGCGAGGCGGAGCAACCCGAGGCGCACCACGAAGAAGCCGACATGACGGTGCAGTGGTTTCCCCTCGCGGAGGCGGCGCGGAAGGTGTTCAGCGGCGAGATTGTCAATGCCATTGCGGTGGCCGGGATTTTGGCCGCGCAGGCCGTGACCGGTGGGCTGGCTCAACCGCGTCCGGTGGACAGCCCCTGGATCGACAAGCCGACGGCCTTCATGGCGCGAAAGAACGCGCGTTGACGACGCTGCCCCTGGGCACACAACTGCAGGGCTACCTTGACCATCTGGCGATCGAACGGGGCGTGGCGGCCAACACCCTGAGTTCTTACCGGCGCGACCTGCGCCGCTACACCAAGCACCTCGAAGACCGGGGAATCACCGACCTGGCCGCCGTCGGCGAGGACGACGTCAGCGAGTTTCTGGTGGCACTGCGGCGCGGTGATCCTGAATCGGGGGCGACGGCGCTGTCCGCGGTGTCAGCGGCCCGCGCGCTGATCGCGGTGCGCGGCCTGCATCGGTTCGCCGCCGCCGAAGGCCTGGCCGAGCTGGATGTGGCGCGCGCGGTCCGGCCGCCGACACCGGGCCGGCGGCTGCCCAAGAGTCTGACGGTCGACCAGGTGCTGGCTCTGCTGGAAGGTGCCGGCGGCGACAACCCGGCCGACGGACCGTTGACCTTGCGCAACCGGGCTCTGCTGGAGCTGTTGTATTCCACCGGGTCGCGAATCTCCGAAGCCGTGGGTCTCGACGTCGATGACGTGGACACGCACGCCAGGTCGGTGTTGTTGCGCGGCAAGGGCGGTAAACAACGGCTGGTGCCAGTGGGGCGCCCGGCCGTGCACGCGCTGGACGCCTACCTGGTGCGCGGGCGCCCCGACCTGGCCCGGCGGGGCCGCGGCACCGCGGCCATTTTTCTCAATGCCCGCGGCGGCCGGTTGTCACGGCAAAGCGCCTGGCAAGTGCTGCAGGATGCGGCCGAGCGTGCCGGCATCACCGCGGGTGTGTCGCCGCACATGCTGCGGCATTCGTTTGCCACCCACCTGCTCGAGGGCGGCGCCGACGTCCGGGTGGTGCAGGAATTGTTGGGCCATGCCTCGGTGACGACGACACAGATCTACACGCTGGTCACCGTTCATGCATTGCGGGAGGTGTGGGCCGGGGCGCATCCCCGCGCGACGTGACGGGTGCCGTCGGGCAACTGCTGTGCGCGCCGGCGCCCAAAAGCGTTGGCGCGATGCTGGCTGCGGCAATAACACTTGAAATTTGTTGCAAGTCATATGTCCACCCTCAAGCGGACCAGAGGACGTCGATAGGGACGGCGGCGAAGCGATCGCCGAATGGCTGGGCTTGTGGGCCGGTGTGGAGGATGAGGCCGGCGGCGAAGCGTTTGCCGAGTTTGTCGCGGAGTTTTGTGATCCAGCGGGTGTCTCGGCCACGGAGGGTTGCTGCCGACTTGATCTCGATCGCGGCAATGAGGCCATCTGCGGTTTCCAGTATGAGGTCTACTTCTGCGCCGTCTCGATCGCGGTAGTGGAACATTCGAGGCGACTGTTGCGACCATCCGAGTTGTCGCCGGAGTTCTGAGATTACGAAAGTTTCGACGATGGCTCCTGCCGCGTCTGGGTTGGCATTTGGTCCGACTCCGGCAGGTGAGACGTTGACAAGGCGAGCGGCCAGTCCAGAGTCGAGGAGGAGGACTTTCGGTCGATCGACGACACGCTTCGAAAGGTTAGTCGACCATGAGGGTATGCGGTCGATGAGATACAGGATCTCGAGAAGGTCGAGATATGGTGGCAGGGTACGCACGGGGATCTCGGCGTCGGCAGCTAGGGAGCTCAGGTTGAGTTCGGATGCACTGCGTGCGGCTAAGAGTCGGATGAGGCGCGGCAGGTCGGCGATGCGCTGCAGATTGGAGACGTCCATCGCGTCGCGCTTGACGATGCGGTCGATGTAATTATCCAGCCACGCATTTCGGCGTTTGGTTGACTTTCGGCTGACAGCCTCGGGGTAGCTGCCGGTACAAGCGCGGGCGAGATAGTCGTGACGTGCCAGGTTACTCTCGTGACCGAGGAAGAGGTCGCCGGCTAATAGCCGGTCGATGAAGGTTTCAGTGACTCCTTCGAGTTCGCCTTGGCTGAATCCGAAGGGTTCAAGGCTCTCAGCCCTGCCGGCGAGGCTGTCCTCGGTCGCCAGGAGCTGTAAGAGATTGGCGGACCCGGTGAGCAGATATTGACCCGGCCGATCGTTGGCGTCAACGCTGGTCTTGAGCGCAAGAACCAGTTCCGGAACCCGCTGCACTTCGTCGATCGTGAGTAGTCCGTCTGGGAATTGGCGAACGAAACTGTAGGGATCTGTGGCCGCTGTTGTTCGGGTCACGTCATCGTCAAGTGTGACCAATCGTCCGTCGAGCCGGCGCGTGATCTCGGCCGCAAGGGTTGACTTGCCAACCTGACGGGCGCCCTGAACGACGACGATCCGTGTGTCGCTGAGTGCCTCGTCAACCCGCGGAAGCAGGTTCCGGGCAATGCGAGACGGCGGATTCACCTCAACCGTGTATCCGATTTTCGCCGATTTGCGAGCATATTGTCGCCGATATGCGCCTGTACTTTCGCTGATTCGCGGATACGTGCTCGCCGATTCGCGATATCTGACGGGACCGGTGGTCTCTCGGAGCCAGGGATGTCGGGGCGGACCGGCGGCGGTCGCACGACAGCTTGGACCATTGCGCGGCAGCACGTGATCTCATGTTCAGCAGCCGGTTGACGTCAGGCATGTCGAAGTCGCGGGTGTGCCGCGCGCCGGGCGGGCGCCCAGGGCAGTTACTCGGTGCGGATCCAGCAGTCGGGACAGTCCATCTGGAGGATCCCGCCGATCAGCCAGTGCCGCATGCCCCGAGAACTGCGGCAGACGGTCAAATGCGGTGTTGACGCGTACCGGGCGGGCGTCCTCGGGATTGAGGTTGGTGTGGTAACCCCGAAACCTAGAGCCGCACCGCGTGCGCGTCCCTCACTTCACCGATAAAGCGCTGACACGCATTAGCCAATCAAACCGCCCTGAACAGCACGAAAACCCTGGAGCGCCGCATGCATTCGGTCATGGCGCGCGGGTACGGCAAGACAACGCCCGGACCTCAGCTCAGCAGTCCGCGGATGTCGTCGGCGGTCAGCGCGGAGGCGAAGGCGTTGCCGTCATCGATCACGCTGGCGAAGAGCTTGGCTTTGCGCGCATTGAGCGCGACGACCTTGTCCTCGATAGTGTCGCGGGCGATAAGGCGATACACCATGACATTGCGCTTCTGCCCGATGCGGTGGGTGCGATCGACAGCCTGGGTTTCGGTGGCCGGATTCCACCACGGGTCGAGCAGGAAGCAGTAGTCGGCCTCGGTAAGGTTCAACCCGAAACCGCCGGCCTTGAGACTGATCAGGAAAACCGGCGCAGTCCCTTCCTTGAACTGCTGAATCACCTTGGGGCGGTTGCGGGTTCGCCCATCCAGGTAGCAGTAATCGATGCCCTCGGCGCCGAGGCGATCACGCACCCGGCCAAGGAAGCGAGTGAACTGGCTGAACACCAGCGCGCGGTGGCCGCCGTCGGCGACGTCGCGCAGTTGCTCCACCAAGACATCGATTTTCGCGCAGGTCATCGCGTCATGCGTAGCGTCGACAAGGCCAGGGTGCAGCGCCATCTGGCGCAGCACGGTCAGAGATTTCAGGATCGTGAATCGGTTGCGCTGCATGTCGTCGAGCAAGCCGAGCACCTTCTGGCGTTCGCGGTGCAGTCGCTTGTCATAGAGCGAGCGGTGTCTGGGCGGCAGCTCGATATCGAGCGATTGCTCTTGCTTGGCTGGCAATTCGGCCGCCACCAGTCCCTTGGTGCGGCGCTTCACCAGGGGCTTGATGCGGCGGCGAAACAGTGCGAGCAGTTCCGGATCGCCGGTCTTCTCGATGGGTTTGGCGTAGTAGTCGGCGAACTTCGTCGGGCTGGGAAACAGTCCCGGGGCGGTGATCGATAGCAGCGACCACAGTTCCATCACGTTGTTTTCCATCGGCGTACCCGTGATTGCCACCTTGATGGGGGCGGGTAGCCGGCGCGCGCACTGGTAGGTCTTGGCGTGCCGATTCTTTACGTACTGGGCTTCGTCCAGAATGAGGCCGGACCAGATTTGGGCGGCGTAGGCGTCGAAGTCGAGGCGAAACAAGGTATAGGAGGTAACGACGACGTCGGCGCCGGCGACCAACTCGTCAAGGTCGATGCCGCCACGGCGCAGGGTATCGCTGATCGCAGCCACCGACAGTTCCGGTGCGAACCGCGCGGCCTCCGCGGCCCAGTTTGAAACCACACTCGAGGGCGCCACCACCAAGAACGGGGCCGGACTCGGATCCTCTTGCCGGACATGGCAGATCAATGCAAGCGACTGGAGCGTCTTGCCCAGGCCCATGTCGTCGGCGAGGATCCCGCCCAGCCCGTGCGCGTGGAGCGTGGCAAGCCACGAGAAGCCGTCGGCCTGGTAGGGCCGCAGCTCGGCGCGCAAGCCGCTGGGCATCGGCACCGGTTCAACTCCCTGTAGTGCGCGCAGTCCGCGAACCTGCCGACGCCACTCGTCGGCCTGTTGGGTGACCACTCCCAGTGCGGCGAGTTCGTCGAACAGCCCGGCCTGGAACCGGCTGATCCGGGGTGGACCCTCGTCGGCATCGGTGAGCGCGCGAGCCTCCTCGATCAGCCGGCGCAGCTTCACCAGCTCCGGCTTGTCCACCGCAAAGTAGGCGCCGTCGGCCAGTAGCACATGTGACTGGCCGGAGGCCAGCGCGGTGAACACGCTGACGAACGGAATCTGCTTGCCTTCAAGGCTGATTGTGATGTTCAGGTCGAACCAGTCCGTCTGTCCAGGCACCGCATTCGTGGCCACGCCGATGACCAGGGACTCGCCGGCCTCCCGATAGTCGACGGGGTCGCCGGTCACCTCCAGCATGACGTCGGACAGCCCGGTGAGCAGCGGTTGGAGTTCGGTGGTGAACCGCATCGTCTCCAAGCCGCACAATTGGGCTCGGGCAATCAGCCTGCCGTCGGGGGCGCGGAGCCCGAACCGCTCCAGCGGGGCGTCGATGCCGCGCGCAAGCCCATTCTCCGTGTCCGGGTCGCGGTAGCCTCGATCACCAGACGCGTCCACACCGACGCGAAACTCGCTGTCGCCCACCCGGTACGCCCACTGCAGCGTCAGCTCGACCTCGTGCTCGCCGCGATAGTCGGCACGTAGCACCAGCGTCGGCCCGGTGATTGTCGGCGGCGTGAACGAGCTGTCCGACGATGTGATGGCCGCGATGTGCCGCAGCTTCGGGTAGTACTCGGCGGTGAACTGCGCCGCCTCAGCTGCGGGGATGGTCAGGATCTGATCGCCAAGGGTCATCCGCTGCAACGTCACCGAGACCGGCTGGTCCATCCGTGCCAGCCGCAGCCCGCCGTCGGAGCAGACCACGCCATGGCCCGACGACCCGATGAAAGCCACCGCTTGCGCGGCCGCTCCGTCGACTTCAAGCAACGGCATGACCGTGAGGTTGCCCGATGGGTCGGCGGTGACATCCAAGGACAGGCGTGCCGAAGCATACGGCAGCACGTCGTGGTGGTCCTGCGCCTGCACTAACCGCACGCCGACTCGGCGCACCTCGTCCAGTAGCGGCCACAACTGGGGCGATTCGAACTTCAGCAGCGAGATTGTCTTCACGTCCCCGTACGAGGTATACGAATAGCTGTGGTAGCCAGTCGAATTCGGGGCTGACGTCCGGTAGGCGGCATAGAACTCTTGTAGCACCTGGATGTGCGCGTCGGGATAACCGTAGTGCCGCAGCGCGGCCAAGCGGCCCCAGCTCAGGTCGGCGGCGACCCAGCCACCGCGCTTACCCGGGCGCACCACCCGCGCGTCCAAGCCGCTCGCCGACAGGTTCAGCTCGATAGCCAGCGGCGTGCCGACGACGCTGCCCGGCGACGATGTCGGGAACAATGCGTCCAGCGACGTGCGCCACGGCGATGGAGCCGGGGGCAAGGCCGATGGGCGTTGCGATCGTGTCTTCGTCGTCCCGCTGGCCGCGATGAGGATCGCGGCCACATGCTTGCAATCCACCTGCATGGGGCAGGTGCACAACCCGATCTCGAGACACCAGGAGTCGGCGTAATCGATCGACAGTTGCGCGGTGGTGGTATAGGTGCGGCCCCGATTACCACGAACGCTCCCCGTGAGATTGTCGTCGCCGGGGTTCCACAGACAACGCACCACTCGTCCTTCGCGGGCGTAGGCCAGGCCGCGACGGTAGGTGTCGGCGCCCAGATGCGATTCGGCGTCGTCGAGGTCGATCGAGGGATACATCAGTGACTGCACGCCCGCACCGTAACGACCCGGTCCGACAAAAACCGATAGCCACGCCCGCCCACTAGGCAAAGTGGTGCGGATGAGGCTCAGGTTTCGGGTGTGGCGACACTGCTCGCCGGGCGACTAACTCAGGTACTCCGATTCCAGCACCAGGTCGGGCACCAGGGTCTGGTATTCCAGGTGAGCCTTGTGTTCCACGGTGTTCCACAGCCTGCCCTGCTCGCGCCGCATGTAGGCGCGGTACTTCGGCGCGCCGGGCACCAGGACGTTGTCGGCTACCACGATCGCACCCGGATGCAGCCAGTCGCGGTCCAGGATGGCCTGCAGGTCGTCCAGGTAGACCTTCTTGTCATGGTCGATGAACACGAAATCTAAAGTGCCAGAAGAGAATCCGTGTTCGTGCGCCAGCACGTCCAGGGTGCGTCCGCCGTCGCCGATGGTGCCGACCACACAGGTCACCCGGTCGGCGACGCCGGCATGAGCCCAGATCTGCCGGGCATTGGCGGCGTTGGCTTCGGCCAGTTCGACGGAGTACACCCGGGCCGTCGGCGCCGCCCGGGCGATCCGCAGTGCGCCGTAGCCGCAGTAGGTGCCCAGCTCCAGCGCCAGCGCCGGGTTGGCCCGCCGCACCGCCGCGTCGAGCATCGGCCCCTTTTCGTCGCCGATATTGATCAGCATCGACTTTTCATAGGCGAACTTGTCGATGGTGGCCAGCACGTCGTCGATGTCGCCGGCACGGGCGTGCCGGAGTACGTAGTCGACAGCGGCCGCTTCGCGACCGTCACCGATCTGACCCGTCCTGGTGAGGTTGCGGATCCCGGGTGCCATGCGCCAGACCGACCACCGCAACGGGGCCATGCGTGCTCTGAAGCTCATCGTTGCCAGCTTACGTACAGTCATTGATCAGCCGAGACCAATGCGCGGTGTTAGCATCCTTTGCTTAGAAAAACCAATTTGTCACGCGCGAGACATCAGATTTTTGCAGCGTTCGGCGATCGAGGACGGCGCGATGGACCACGACGACACCACATCCCGGGTGACCGCGCAGCCCCGCTGCGGCCTGTGGCTCAGTGGCGCGCGGGGGTCAGTGGCGACCACGTCGATCGTGGGTCTGTATGCGCTCAGCGCCGGTCTGATCCCCGAAACCGGCTGCGTGACGGCGACTGCCGACTTCGCCGGCGTCCCATTGCCGAAATATGCCGACTTCGTGGTCGCCGGACGTGACCTTTCGACCGCTCCGTTGGCCAAACGCGCCGAGGCTCTGGTCGAGGCGGGACTGCTGCCGCACCGAGTGGTCGCGGCGGTGTCAGATCGCCTGGCGGCCACCGAAGACGAGATCGTCGGTCCGTCCTGCGTGGCCACGCCGGATCCGTCCACCGTCGGTGCCAGCACCCAAGCCGAGCTGATCGACCGGCTCAGCGACGCGATGGGCTCGTTCATCTCGCGCAACGCACTTGACGTCTTCGTGGTTATCGACGTGGCATCGACGCAGCCGCCGGTGCCGGACCGCCCCGAGTACCACGACCCTGACCTCTTGCGGGCCGCGCTGTGTGAAAAGGACCGCATGGTGCTGCCGGCGAGCGCGCTGACCGCCCTGGCGGCGATCCGCAATGGCGCCGCCTACTCCTGCTTCACCCCGTCGCCCAGCATGGGCGTTCCCGCATTGCGCAGCTTGGCCGATGAGGCCGACATTCTCTACGCCGGCCAGGACGCCAAGACCGGCCAGACCTTGCTGCGCACCGTGCTGGCGCCGATGTTCGCCAGCCGGGCGATGACGGTGCACTCCTGGGCGGGAACGAATCTGCTCGGCGGCGGCGACGGAGCCACGCTCGCCGACCCGGTCGCCGTGCAGTCCAAGCTCGCCAGCAAGCAGCGTGGCATCCAGCAAATGCTCGGCGGCGCCGTCAATGCTCCGCTGCATATCGACTACGTGCCCGATCTCGGGGAAACGAAGGTTGCGTGGGACCACATCCACGCCACCGGATTTCTGGGCGGTCAGATCACCCTGCAAACCATCTGGTCCGCGCCGGATTCCGCTTTGGCCGCGCCGTTGGTTCTCGACGTGGCGCGGCTGCTCGCGATGGCCCGGATGCGCGGTGCGCACGGTGTCGTCGGGCAACTCGGCTTCTTCTTCAAGGAACCATGGGGCTCGTCGACGCATTCACTTGCGGCGCAATACGAGGCACTGGTGCATTGGGCCAAGTCCTTTGCGAACCCGGTTTCGGCCGGGCAGTGAAGATCAAGGCATACCTGGACCTGATGCGGGCGCCTGCTGCGCTCACCGTGCTGGGTGACACTGCGGTGGGCGCCATCTGGGCGGGGTATCCGCTGACCGGACGCCGGCTCGCGCTACCGCTGGCGTCGGCGCTGCTGTATTGGAGCGGCATGGTGCTCAACGACTGGGCCGACCGGGAGCGCGACGTCGTCGAACGCCCGGAGCGGCCGATTCCGTCGGGTGAAGTGTCGGCCGCTACGGCGCTGTCGGTCGCAGCCGGCCTGGCCGGGGCTGGGCTGGCGACCGCAACGGCGGTCGGCGGCCGCCACGGCCTGGCCGCCGCGGGCCGAATCACGTTGTGCGTCGCCGCTTATGACCTGGTTGCCAAGGACACCGCCGCGGGGCCCTTGGTGATGGCGGGCTGCCGGTTCCTCGATGTGATGCTCGGCGCCGGCCCGAATTATCGGCGCGCGCTAGTGCCGGCGTCGGTGATCGGCGGGCACACCACGGCGATCACGGTGCTGTCCCGCAGTGAGGTCACGGGTTCGGAACCGAGATTGCCGGCGATCGTCGGTGGTATGGCGACGGCGGTGGCCGCCGCGGCGATGGTGAGCACGCCGGGGTTTCGCGCCGCACCGGCCGCGGCGGTGTACGCGTGGTCGTTTGGCCCCGGTTTGTGGAAGGCGTGGCAGCAACCGACCGCCGAGGTTCTTCGCAGCGCGGTGCGCAGTGGCATCGCGTCGACGATCGCGGTACAGGCGATGTTGGCCGCCCGGGCGCCGCGCACCATGCTGGCGTTGTGTGGGCTGGCAATTGGATTGCGGTTCAAAGTTTCTGCGCCCCGACCCACTGAGGTGACCTGATGCACGTTGGCTACAACACGAATGGCTTGACCGATCACCCGCTTGCCGACGCGCTCGCGCTGATCGCCGATCACGGGTATACCGCCGTCGCGCTGACCATCGGCTACCCGCATGTCCGACCGTTCGACTCCGATCTCGGTGCGCAGCTGGGCGCGTTGCGCGCGCTGCTGGACACTCACGGATTGCAGGTGGCGATCGAAACGGGGGCACGCTATCTGCTGGATCCGCGGCTCAAGCACAAACCTGCGCTGGTCGATATCGCCGCCGAACCCCGCGTCGAATTCCTGCGGCGGGCAATCGATATTGCCGCGGACCTCGGGGCCACCTGCGTGTCGCTGTGGTCGGGCTATGCCGTTGACTACAGCGACCCCGACACCACCCGGGAGCTGCTGGTCGGCAGGCTGGCGCAGGTGGTCGACTATGCGGACCGCAAGTCGGTCACGCTCGGATTCGAGCCCGAACCCGGCATGTTCGTCGAGACGGTAGAACACGCCCTCGAGGTGTGCCGGGCACTGGGCGATCCGCCGCGACTGGGGATCACGCTCGACGTCGGTCACTGCGTGATGACCGAGCCGGGCGGTGCGCACGCGGCCATCGCCGACCTGGGCGACAAGCTCGTCAATGTCCACCTCGACGACATGACACCGCTCAAACATGAACACCTCGAGTTCGGCCATGGCGCCCTCGATCTCGGGGCGGTGATGGATGCCCTGCAGACCAGCGGCTTCGCCGGTGTCGCCTCGGTCGAATTGCCACGTCATTCCCACGACGCACCGAATGTGCTGCGGCGCAGCATGTCCGCCATCAATCGCGCCAGGCTGCCGAACGCGGCACGCTCCTGGATCTACAACGCCGCGGCCGTGATCCGCAGCGGCCCGGACAAGATCCTGGAAATCTTCCCCAAGGCGCAGCGCTGGATGTCGCAGATTTCCGGTGACGCGACCCTGATGGCCCGGGTGCAACTGCTGACCACGCTGGTGGCCGAAATTCCCGACGAGACAGCGGGTCCGCTCGTCGAAAGGCTGTACCAGTGGGGGGATAGCGACGAACGCCTGGCGGTGCTGCGCGGCCTGGAGACGGCGGCGCTGGACGGCAACTTCGGACCGGTTACCACAGCGGCCGGCGTGACGCTGGCCGAGGATGCGTTGCGGTGCAACGATCCACGGCTGGTCGGCGCGGCGCTCGGCGGATTCGGAACCCGGTTCCTGGCCCAGCCCACCTGGCGTCATGGCGTGATGAAGCTGATCTTCATGGAGGTGCCGTTGCGTGCCGTACCCGGCCTGCGCATCCGGGCCGATGCGGAATTAAGCCGGATGGCAACCGATTACATCAGCGAACGGACTGCCGCCGGACGGCCGGTGTCGGCCGACGTGCGGATGCTGCAGCAGCTGGCCGCCACGATGACGGAGGTGCCGGAGTGAGGATCTTCGACCCGCACATTCACATGACGTCACGGACCACCGACGATTACCAGGCGATGTATGCCGCGGGCGTGCGTGCCGTCGTGGAGCCGGCCTTCTGGATGGGCCAGCCCCGCACCTGCGCGGGATCGTTCGTCGACTACTTCGACAGTCTCATCGGCTGGGAGCGTTACCGCGCGTCCCAGTTCGGTATCGCCCACAACTGCACGATCGCGCTGAATCCTAAGGAGGCCAACGACAGCCGCTGCCGGGCCGTGCTCGAGCAGATCCCGCGGTATCTGTCGAAGAGCGGTGTGGTCGCCGTCGGTGAGATCGGCTACGACTCCATGACACCGGAGGAAACCTCGGTGTTCCACACGCAATTGGAGATGGCCGCCGAGCACGGCCTGCCCGCGTTGGTGCACACCCCGCACCGGGACAAGCTCGGGGGCACACTGGCCAGTATCGAGCTGGTGAAGCGGGTCGGAATCGATCCGGGAATGGTGCTGCTCGACCACCTCAACGAGGTGACCATTGAGCCCGCCCGAGACAGCGGATGCTGGATGGGCTTCTCCATCTATCCGGACACCAAGATGGACGAAGCGCGAATGGTCGTCTTGATGCAGCGTTTCGGCCTCGAACGCATCATCGTCAACTCGGCCGCCGATTGGGGACGATCCGATCCGCTCAAGACGGTCAAGACCGCCAAGGTGATGCTGGCGGCCTCGTTCAGCGACGACGACGTCGACCGGGTAATGTGGCGCAACCCGGTCGAGTTCTACGGCCAAAGCGGGCAACTTCGCCTGTTGAGCGAAGAGCAGCAGGCGGCCTTTGCCGGCAACACCATCAACCGCGGCGAAAAGCGCTGATGCTGTCCTACTGCAGCAACGTCGTCGCTGCCGACAGTGTGCAGGCGCTGGAGCACCGACTGCTGTCGGTGTTCGCGCCGGCTCGGCAACGCGCGGGTCTGGAACGCCTCGGCGTCGGCCTGTGGTTGCCGGCCGCCACCATGGCCCGGTTGGCCGCTGATCGAGCAGCGCGCAGCCGGCTGGCCGCGATGCTGGCCGACAACGGGCTTGCCGTGGTGACCATGAACGCTTTCCCCTACGGGGTCTTTCACGGCGACTCGGTGAAACATAAAGTATACCAACCCGATTGGACGTCGCCGGCCCGGCTGGAATATACCCGCCACTGCGCCGAGGTGCTCAGTGACCTGCTGGCCGGCGCCGAACACGGCACCATCTCGACACTGCCGCTGGGCTGGAGCACCCCATGGGACGACTCGGCCGATGCCCGGGCCCGGCAGACGCTGGCGGCGCTCAGTGACGATCTGCGGCGCATCGAAGAAGAGTCCGGGCATCGAATCAGGATGGCCATCGAACCCGAGCCCGGCTGCGTGATCGGATCATGCCGTGACGCCATCGGTTGGTTCGGCCGCGGCAGCGTCGATACCCGCTACATCGGGCTGTGCCTGGACACCTGCCACCTGGCCGTGATGGATGAGAACCCGGCCGAGGTGGTGGCCGGCCTGGCCGACATCGGCATCGACGTGGTGAAGATCCAGGCCTCCAACGCAATTGCGATCGACGACCTGGCCGCCGACGGGGTTGCCGAAGCCTTCGCCGAGTTCGCGGGCTCCCCGTATCTGCATCAGGTCAACGGCATCGACGCCGACGGGCGCCAGTGGTTCCGCGACGACCTGTCCTTTGCGGACCCGTCGACACCGCGAACCGGCAGCGCCCGGGTGCACTACCACGTCCCGCTGCACCTCGCTCCGCCCGCACCATTGGGCAACACGTCGCACGTACTGGCCGACGTGATGGCAATGCTGGGCGAAGGGGCGTTACCTCAACCCATCGACGTCGAAATCGAAACCTACACCTGGGAAGTTCTTCCGTCGTCGCTGCGGAAGGGCAGCCTGGCCGAGGATATCGCGGCCGAAATCCGTTGGCTGAAAGACCTGTTGCGCGAACGGGACGCGGCATGACCCGACGAGTTCTGCTGGTCAACGTGGTCGGGCTTACCCAACCGCTGCTGCGGCAGATGCCGAATCTCGCCGCGCTCGCCGCCCAGGGAGCGATGCGACAACTGGCACCGGTGTTCCCGGCGGTCACCTGCTCGGTGCAGTCGTCGATGGTCACCGGCCTGATGCCCAACCAGCACGGAATCGTCGGCAACGGCTGGTATTTCCGTGACCTGGGCGAGGTGCTGCTGTGGCGCCAGAGCAACAAGCTGGTTGCGGGGGAGAAGGTTTGGGAGACCGCCGCCGGGCGCTTCGACGGATACACCTCGGCGAACGTCGGCTGGTGGTATGCGATGAACGCGAGCAACGACGTGATCGTCACGCCGCGGCCGGTGTATCACCAAGACGGACGCAAATCGCCGGACTGCTACGTCGTGCCGTCGGATCTGCACGACATCCTGACCGACAAGCTGGGCGTGTTCCCGCTCTTTCAGTACTGGGGCCCGACGGCCGACATCACGTCGTCGCGCTGGCTGGTGGACGCCTCTCTGGAAATCCTGCAACGGTATTCGCCCACCCTGCTCACCGCGTATATCCCGCACCTGGACTACGACTTTCAGCGCTACGGTCCCCGGTCACCGCAGGCAATCACCGCCGCCGCCGACGTCGACGCGGCGCTGGCGCCCTTGCTGGCGGCGGTCGCCGAGCACGACATGACGACCATCGTCGTCTCCGAGTACGGGATCGCACCGGCTGAGCGCCCGGTGGATATCAACCGTCAACTCCGGCGGGAAGGGTATCTGAATGTCTACACCCAGCAGGGCCGGGAATACCTGGACCCGTGGACATCGCGGGCGTTCGCCGTCGCCGACCATCAGGCCGCCCATGTCTATGTGCGCGACCCGTCCGATATCGCCCGGGTAGCGGGCCTGGTCGCAGCGCTTGACGGGGTGGACCAGGTCATGGACCGAAACGCGCAGCAGCGCTTGGCAATTGATCATCCGCGGGCAGGTGAGCTGGTGGCGGTCGCCGAACCGGGCGCCTGGTTCACCTACTACTACTGGCTCGACGACGCCCGGGCTCCGGAGTTCGCGCCGTGCGTGGACATCCATCGCAAGCCGGGATACGACCCCGCCGAGTTGCTGATGAACCCCGACGATCGGACCGTCAAAGCCAAAGCCGCCGCGGCACTGGCCAAGAAGGCGTTGGGCCTTCGATACACCATGGGTGTGATCGCTCTGAACGGCAGGCATGTCGGCGGCACGCACGGCAGGCTGCCGGATGGCGACGAGGACACGCCGCTGATCATCACCTCGTCACCAGATCTGCTGCCGGATCAGGCCGCGCCCCTGCCGGTCACCGCGGTGCGTGATGTGGTGCTGAAGGCTCACGGCAGGCGGGCACGCTCGGGGCGCGCCGCCGGACCATCAGCCAACCCCCGGTGAGGGTCATGAACCAGAGCGGGACCAACGCCAACGCGACCGCGGTTTCGGTCTTGGTGGTGAGGGTCCAGATCACGAATACAAAGAAAGCCAGGACCGCCCAACACATGCTGACGCCGCCGGGCATCTTGTAGAGGGAGCCGGCGTGCCGCTGTGGGTGCCGGCGACGGTATACGAGGTAGCTGACGACGATCGTCGTCCACACGAACATGAAGAGCAGCGAGGCGACGGTGGTGATCAGGGTGAAGGCGCCGATCACCGAACCGCCCGCGTAGAGCAGCGGTATGGAGGTCAGCAGCAGCGGAGCCGTGAACACGATGGCCGACGCGGGCACCCCCCCGCGGTTGAGCCGTTGGAACACTGCCGGCGCGCTGCCCTCGTCGGCCAGACCGAACAGCATCCGGCCGGTGGAAAACACCCCGGAGTTCGCTGACGAGGCGGCCGCGGTGGTCACCACGAAGTTGACCACTGATGCTGCTGCCGCAAGACCCGCCAGCGAGAACATTGTCACGAACGGGGATTGGCCGCTGGCGAAGCGCCGCCAGGGCACCACGGCCAGGATTGCCACCAGCGCGCCGACGTAGAAGATCGCCACCCGCACCGGAACGGCATTGATCGCCCGGGGAATGGTGCGGGGCGGGTTGGCCGTTTCGCCGGCGGCGGTGCCGACGAGTTCGACACCGATGTAGGCGAAGAACGCGATTTGGAAGCCACTGGCCAAGCCCATGAAGCCCTGAGGGAACAATCCGCCGTCGTTCCACAGGTTTTCGATCGTCGCCCGATCCCCTTGCGGGGAAACGAAGTTGGTCACCACCAGGAATGCGCCCAAGAGGATCAGGCTCAGTATCGCCACGACCTTGATCAACGCCAGCCAAAATTCCATCTCGCCGAAATGGCCGACGCTGAACAAGTTGACCGTCAGGATGAGGCCAACGGTGAGCAGCGCCGGTAACCACATCGGCGAGGCGGGCCACCAGAACCTGGCGTAGCCGGTGATCGCGACCAGGTCTGCGATGCCGGTGACGACCCAGGCGAACCAGTACGACCACCCCAGATAAAACGCCGCGGCAGGCCCCAACAGGTCGGCAGTGAAATCGACGAACGACTTGTAGCTCAGGTTCGACAGCAGCAATTCACCCATCGCCCGCAGCACGAAAAACACGAAGAACCCGATGATTGCGTACACCACCAGGACGGCGGGTCCGGCAAGGGAAATGGTGCGTCCGGAGCCCATGAACAGGCCGGTGCCGATCGCACCCCCGATGGCGATCAGCTGGATGTGACGGTTGGAAAGCCTGCGCTGCAGGTGCGGCATGTGGGGTCCTCATCACGTGGTGGATTGAATTGTGCACCACCGCAGCGGCGGTCATCCCGCAAATGGCGGCCGGGACATCACGGTGACTCGAAACCCGTACTTGGGTCCCGCGCCGGCGGCGGCAGCGCCCGGGCCGGCCAGTGGCAATCCGCCCAGCAGACTTCCCGGCGCACCGGCCTCCGGCGGGTTGACGATGTCGCTGGCCAATGGCGCGGCGTCCGCGACCGCCGGGCCCGGGCCCGGATTGGCGGACCAGGTGGGCGGCACCGACAACTTGCCGAGGGCGGATGCGTTGCCCAAACCGGCGGTTACCGGTCCGGCGCCGCCGAGAGCCGCTGGCGCGGCGGTTGCCGCTGCTGACGCCGCTCCGGCGGCGGCATCGGCGGCCTGCGGTCCGATCCAACCGAGCGCCCGCCACGACGTGATCAGGCTGTTGCCGATACCGATGGCGAAATATGGCAGACCCACGGTGTTGTAGAGGAGTTGCGATATCGGCATATACCAGTCGATGAGCCACTGCAGCCATCCCGGATTCGAGGTCAAACCCCCAGCGGTCAGGACCGATGAGACGGGTGATGCGAGTCCCAGCAGCATGCTCGGCAGCTCAGAAATCAGCCCCGCCAACGTGTTCTGCGCCGCCCCGGCCGAGGTTGCGACGGCTTGGGTGACCGCGGCGGACTGGGTTGCGGCCGCGGCGGGGCTGGTGATGTGCGGCGGCGGGGTGTACGGGGTCAGCTGCGCCGCGCTCGCCGAGGAACCCGCATAGCTGTACATCGCCCTGGAGTCCTGCGCCCACATCTCGGCATATTGAGCTTCCAGGGCCGCGATCGCGGCGCCGTATTGTCCGTACACGTTTTTCGCGATCAGCGATGCCAGCTGAGCGCGATTGGCCGCGATGAGCGGTGGGGGCACGACGGCGGCAAACGCCGTCTCGAATGCCGCCGCCGCCGCCCGTGCCTGAGTTGCGGCCTGCTCGGCCTGCGCGGCGGCGGCTCGCATCCACCCCAGGTACGGTAGGACCGCCTCCATCATCAGCGTCGACGCCGGCCCCAGCCATTCTTCGGCGTGTAGCGTCATCACCACCCGCTCGTAGCCGTCGGCGGCCAAACTCAGCTCGGAAGCCAGCCCGCTCCAGGCCGACGCCGCCGCGACCAGCGGGGCTGATCCCGGTCCGGCGTACAAGCGTCCGGAGTTGACCTCCGGTGGCAGCGCCCCGAAATCCATCGCTATGAGCTCCTTACGTAATGGCGGCTCGCCATGTCGATCACTGAACCGGTTATCCGGCGTTCGGCGGGCGACATGTCACCCGGATTCGTGATCCATACCGGCGGCCGAAGTTGCCGCCGGCCTCAGCCGCTCGCGACCGTGACGGTGATACGCCCGGCAGCAGGCCCGACATTTCACCGGCCCGGACGGCGGCGCGGACGCCACGGGGCGACACCGTCGTCACCTTGGCGCCTGCGGCCGAGGGCACGGGGTCCCACCCCGGTGGCACCGACATCGGTCCGATCTTGACGGCCAGACCGGCACTGATCGCCGCCGGTCCGGCGCCCACTTGCGACAAGCTCCACGCCGCGGCGGCGCCGGGCACGCCGGCCGCCGCTGCGGC
>NZ_MWQA01000001.1:6142929-6254980 GCF_002086915.1 Mycobacterium persicum
GCCGCGGCGGCCGGCGCTTCGGCGTTGGCAGCGTTGGACCACAACATCGCTCCGGCGACCTGCAAGCCATTGAGGGTCAGCCCGCCGCCGTCGTAAACGAACGCCTCCGTGATGGCCAAGGCGTTCAGAATCGTGGTCCAGTACTCGAGCAGGGTGTCCCACGGAATCGACGTCGGGTAGGGGTTGGCGGCCTTCGGTGGCGGGGTGAACGGCGTCAATGCCGAGGCGATCGCCGCGGCGGCGGCGTATTCGTGCATGGCGGTGGCGTCTTGAACCCACATCTCGGCGTAGTGGGCTTCGGCCGTCGCGATCGCCGGGGTGTTTTGCCCGAACCAGTTGGTCGCGACCAGCGCCGTCAATAACGCCCTGTTGGCCGTGATCACCGGCGGCGGCACCGTCAGCGCAAACGCCAACTCAAATGCGGCTGCGGCCGCGCCGGCCTGAATTGCGGCCTGTTCGGCAAGTGCCGCTGTGGAACCGAGCCAACTGACAAACGGCAGAACGGAAGCCACCATGGCATCGGCGGCCGTACCGCGCCACGGCAGGGCGGTCAGCTCCAGGATCAGCGAACTGTAAGCAGTAGCCGCGGTCTCCAGATCATCCGCAAGGCGGTTCCACGCCGCCGCGGCGGCCATCAGTGGCCCCGAGCCGGGGCCGCTGTACATCCGCCCGGAATTGATCTCGGGCGGCAACGCCGCGAAATCGGACAGCAGCCCGGGGCCGATGCCGCCGACCACCGGCGGACTTGCGGCAACAGGCAAAATCTGTACGCCGGGCACGGCCTACCGTCCGATCGCGACGGCCGATGCCCGACCGCCGACCCCGCCTGAGCGTGCGGAAGCGACGCGACGAGAGCAATCAACGTCGTTGGCAGAGAAATTGACGGTCATCGACACCACCTAGCGCTTGGGACTGACGCGGCCGGTCGCGACGACGATGTCGGCAAGATGTCGGCAATCAGTGCATTAGTTTGTATCCGCAGTCCCTGTGACGCGCAGGCCGAAGTGAAATTACGGCTTTGTTAAATCCCCCGGTAGGAGTAGTTAACGAAGATTAAAATCACCGCTCGTCTAATGTCTGACCCGCGTGTCGGTTCCCGGCAATTAGCGCTGGTAGCGACCTCTCAGACTTGACAAAACTTCATAAGACTTCTTGATAGGTGCCGCCCGCAACGGCCGGCGCCGCTTGCGGTGGAATCGCCAACCGCTCGCGAAGCTCCACCACCGGTACCTCGGCGTAGCGTCGCCAGTCCCAACTCCCGTAGGTAAGGTCGGCTTTGCACTCCAGGCCGCGCCGAAAAGCATCCATATAGCCGGCGGGATCCAGTGATCCGGTCAGCGCCTCGGACCGAAAGTCAATTTTTATGCCGGCCTGAAACTGCAGGAGCACCAGCAGCAGCGGTGCAAATGGGTTGCGGGCCTTATATCCGACCGTGAACGCTCCGGCAAGAATTTCACCGGCAGGCTCCGTCGAATACGCGGACAAAACGTGAGCCACGTCATGCGAAACAATGAACTCGCCCGTGGTGCCTTTCTCTCCCGGAAACCTCAGGTTGTTCCGGACATAGTGGGCCCACAGTTCGCGTCCGAGCAGGCCCGGTTCGAGGAGGCCCAGCTTGTGATAGGACGCAGCCAGCACCGGATCGGTCGAAAGCCCGAGGTAACCCGACATGTTGTCCCAGAAGCCCTTCAGCACCTGAATGCGGGAGGTGCCATGGCTGCTCATGAGCTTTGCCCTGATTCGCATGGCCCCGATGAATTCGCGCCCGCGGGCAATATCGAGTAGGTCATCGAGGAACCCCTCATGGCAACCGAGCGTCCTCGCGATCTTCAGGCTCGCCTCGACTCTCGGCAGCTGAACGCTCCCGTGGGCGAAAATCGCAGCGGTCATCAGGAACAACGCGCAGCGTTGAGCGACGTCGGATTCGAGCCTGGCCGATATGTCGTCGGCCGGGCGCTCGGCAACCTTTCTCCAGTCGATGTCGTCATCGGCCAGATACCTGCTTGCGGCTTCCAGGAGGCTCTCATCGATTGCTGAGAGGCCGTTGGACTTGGCAACACCGGCCATTGCGGCAATGCTGATTTCCACGTCGCGTTTCGTCGGCAACCGTTGCGGATTCTCGCTGGCGATGTGCGACGGTCCTTCCCGCGAAGTCATCGTGCAAGCATATCCAGACGAGCGGCTGGTTATTTCACACTCTGTGACATCTGACCCGCGGGCTTGCGCGGCAGAAATGCCACCGGGACCAGTGTCAACGCCACCAGCACCACCGCTGCCGCGAACACCACGCTGTATGCATGCGAAAGGTCATGCAGCACATTGCCTTTGAAGTCCGGGTTGAGTGCCTGCGGCGGAATCGACGACGGGTCGACCGGTACCCCGCGCCGGGCCGCATCCTCTTGTAGGTCCGCGATCTTGCGTGCGGCGGCGACGTTTTCGCTGCGATTGAACTGGCTGGTCAGGATCATCGACATCAAGGCCGTTCCCACCGATGCGCCCACCTGCTGATTGACACTGACCAGCGTCGAACCCCGCGCGATGTGATGCGGGGCCAGGGTCTGCACCGCGGCGGCGGAAAGCGGCATCATCGTCAAACCCATGCCCAGGCCCATGATCGACAATCCGATGAGCAGCGTCGGCAGGTACGCCGCTTGTCCGGCCACCCCGTAGGCGAAGATGCCCATGCCCGCCGCGATCAGCGTCACGCCGACCAGCAGGATCTTGCCCGGGCCGCGTTTGTCCATCATGGATCCGGCCAGTGGCATGGTCACCATGGCGCCGATTCCCCTCGGCACCATGCTCATCCCGGCCCCTAATGGCGTCTGGTGCAGCAACTCCTGAAAATAGCTCGGGAATAGCAGTCCGGCGCCGAAAAAGGAGACGGCGAACAGAAACATCGCCGAGTTGGCAAGTGCGACCACGCGGTTAGTGAACAACCGCAGATCGATCAGCGGATGCTCGGCGCGGTAACCGGCATGTAAGACGAACCCGACGATCAACGCCAGACCGAGCGCGGCCGGTATCCACACATGGCGATCGGTCACCGTTCCGCGCGCGGGAATAACCGACACCCCGTACAGGAATGTGGCCAGGCCGGGGGAAAGCAGCAGCATGCCGAGAACGTCGAACGACTCCGACGGTGTCGGCTGATCCCCCGGGAAGACGATTGCCGCAAGCAGCAATGTGACCAGTCCGATCGGCAGGTTGATCCAGAAGATCCATTGCCATCCATAGCTGTCGATCAGCCAGCCGCCCAGCACCGGGCCGAACACGGGGCCGAGCAGCATCGGAATGCCCAAGATGGCCAGCACCCGCCCGAGCCGCCGGGGGCCCGCCTCTCGGGTGAGGATGGTCAGCACCAGCGGCATCAGCATGCCGCCGCCGAGGCCCTGTACCACCCGAAACGCGACCAGCAGAGTGATGTTGGGCGCCATCGCGCACAGCAATGAGCCGAAGGTGAACGCCAGCAACGAGCCCATGAAGGGCCGCTTGGTGCCGAACCGGTCGGCTACCCAACCGGCCAGCGGGATCACCGCTGCCAAAGCAAGGGTGTAGCCGGTCATGGTCCAGGCGACCATGGCTTGAGTGGTGTGGAACGTGGCGACGAAGGTGCGCTGCGCGACGGTGACCACCGTCGTGTCCACGATCGACATCATCGAACCCAGGACACACACCCCGGCGATCCGCAGTAGCCGGGCGTCGAGTTGATCGGCGTGGCTTCGTCGGCCGGTGCTCGTGTCGTCCATAGCAGCTCCCAAGAAATGCGCTTGCCGGAGAAGCATGTCACAGCGCCGCGGTCCTGGGGCTGCCGACGACGGCATAGCTCCCATAGTTGCCCGCGGGTCTCCCGGCGCAGGCGGAGGAAGCCGTTAGACTTTCCTGCGATGCCCATCCTGACGCCCGTCACCCTCAGCCGCGACCGGGTATGACCGACCACCCCGACAGCGGCATCGAAGTCGGCCTGACCGGACGGCCGCCGCGGGCGGTTCCTGACCCGGTGCCGCGGACCGCACACGGGCCGGCCAAGGTGGTGGCGATGTGCAACCAGAAGGGCGGCGTCGGGAAAACCACGTCGACCATCAACCTGGGTGCCGCGTTGGCCGAGTACGGCCGGCGGGTGCTGCTGGTGGACATGGACCCGCAGGGGGCGTTGTCGGCGGGCCTGGGTGTCCCGCACTACGAGCTGGAAAAGACTATCCACAACGTGCTGGTGGAGCCGCGCGTGTCGATCGACGACGTGCTGATTCACACCCGGGTCAAGGACATGGATCTGGTGCCCAGCAATATCGACCTGTCGGCCGCCGAGATCCAGCTGGTCAACGAGGTGGGCCGGGAGCAGACCCTGGGCCGGGCGCTGTACCCGGTGCTGGACCGCTACGACTATGTGCTCATCGACTGCCAGCCATCGTTGGGTCTGCTCACCGTCAACGGGCTGGCCTGCGCGGACGGTGTGGTCATCCCGACCGAGTGTGAGTTCTTCTCGCTGCGCGGCCTGGCGTTGCTGACCGACACTGTCGACAAGGTGCGCGACCGGCTGAACCCCAAGCTGGAGATCAGCGGCATCCTGCTGACCCGGTATGACCCGCGCACCGTCAACGCCCGAGAGGTGATGGCCCGCGTCGTCGAGCGGTTCGGTGACCTAGTGTTCGATACCGTGATCACCCGCACGGTTCGTTTCCCCGAGACCACCGTCGCGGGCGAACCCATCACGACCTGGGCCCCCAAGTCCGGCGGTGCCGTGGCCTATCGTGCCCTGGCTCGCGAGTTCATCGACCGATTCGGCGTGTGAACGACACCGCGAATCCAGACACCGTACCTCAGAACGGCTTTCAGGTCCGGCTGACCAACTTCGAGGGTCCGTTCGATCTGCTGCTGCAGCTGATTTTCGCCCACCGGCTCGATGTCACCGAAGTGGCCCTGCATCAGGTTACCGACGACTTCATCGCCTATACCAAAGCCATTGGCGCCCAGCTGGACCTGGAGGAGACCACGGCGTTTCTGGTGGTCGCCGCGACCTTGCTCGACCTCAAGGCGGCCCGGCTGTTGCCGGCCGGGCAGGTCGACGACGAAGAGGATCTCGCCCTGCTTGAGGTGCGTGATCTGCTGTTCGCCCGGCTGCTGCAATACCGGGCGTTCAAGCACGTCGCGGAGATGTTCGCCGAGCTGGAGGCCACCGCGTTGCGCAGTTACCCGCGCGCGGTGTCATTGGAAGACCGGTTCGCCGGCCTGTTGCCCGAAGTGATGCTGGGTGTCGACGCGGAGCGCTTCGCCGAGATCGCCGCGGTCGCCCTGACTCCCCGGCCGGCTCCCACGGTGGCGACCGCACACCTGCACGAGCAGACCGTCTCGGTCGCCGAGCAGGCCCAACACCTACTCGCGATGCTGCAAGCGCGCGGCGGTGGCCAATGGGCCACATTTTCTGAGCTGGTCGCCGACTGTCAGGCGCCGATCGAGGTGGTGGGGCGCTTCCTGGCGCTGCTCGAACTGTATCGGTCCCGGGCGGTAGCATTCGACCAGTCAGAGCCCCTAGGGGTGCTCCAGGTTTCGTGGACCGGGGAACAGCCGACCGGGGGGCACCGCCCGGTTGCGGGGGACGAAGCTGTGGTGGAAGCGCGAGACCAACGATGACCCGCGCCGGCAACGATGTGACGATGCGGCGGGATGAGATGCGGAGGAGCGGCGCGTGACTGACGATGCTCCCGACCCCTACCTCGGGTATGCCATGTCATCGGGCATCCCGGATATCGCTGAGCCCACCGAGATGGATCCCGACGAACTCGGACGGGTGTTAGAGGCGCTGCTGCTGGTCGTCGACACCCCGGTGACCGCCGAGGCGCTGGCCACGGCCACCGAACAACCGGTCTATCGGGTCGCGGCGAAACTGCGGTTGATGGCCGACGAACTCGCCGAACGCGATAGTGGCATCGATTTGCGACACAGCGGTGAAGGCTGGCGGTTGTACACCCGCGCCCGATTCGCGCCTTACGTCGAGAAGCTGCTTCTGGACGGAGCGCGGACCAAGCTCACCCGCGCCGCGCTGGAAACCCTTGCGGTCGTGGCTTACCGTCAACCGGTGACGCGTGCGCGGGTGAGTGCGGTTCGCGGGGTCAACGTGGACGCCGTGATGCGTACTTTGCTGGCGCGCGGCCTGATCACCGAGGTCGGTACCGACGAGGACACCGGTGCGGTGACATTCGCCACCAGCGACTTGTTCTTGGAGCGTTTGGGTTTGACGTCATTGTCCGAGCTGCCCGATCTCGCGCCGCTGCTTCCCGACGTCGACACGATCGATGACCTGAGTGCCTCTCTGGATAGCGAGCCGCGTTTCATCAAACTCGCCGGCGGCCAGCCATCCGACCAGACGCTGACATTCGACGTGGACAACGACTGATGGTTGAGCTGGAGCAGTCGCCGGGCATTCGATTGCAAAAGGTGTTGTCCCAGGCCGGAATTGCGTCCCGGCGGGCTGCCGAGAAGATGATCATCGACGGCCGTGTCGAGGTCGACGGGAAACTGGTGACCGAGCTGGGTACCCGGGTGGACCCGGACGTCTCGGTGATCCGCGTCGACGGGGCCCGGGTGGTGGTCGACGAGTCGTTGGTCTACCTGGCGCTGAACAAGCCGCGGGGGATGCACTCGACCATGTCCGACGACCGCGGCCGGCCGTGTATCGGCGACCTGATCGAGCGAAAGGTCCGGGGCAACAAGAATCTTTTTCATGTCGGGCGGCTCGACGCAGACACCGAAGGACTGATTCTGCTGACCAACGACGGCGAGCTGGCGCACCGGTTGATGCATCCCTCACACCAGGTGCCCAAGACCTATCTGGCCACGGTGGCCGGGACGGTGCCGCGGGGGCTGGGCAAAAAGCTCAGGGCGGGAATCGAATTGGACGACGGGCTCGCCCGGGTGGATGGTTTCGCGGTGGTGGACGCGATCCCGGGCAAGACGTTGGTGCGGGTGACGCTGCATGAAGGACGTAATCGAATCGTGCGCCGGCTGCTGGCGGCGGCGGGGTTTCCGGTGGAGGCATTGGTGCGCACCGATATCGGCCCGGTGACACTGGGCAAGCAGCGCCCGGGCAGTGTGCGGGCGTTGGGTCGCGACGAGGTCGGACAGCTGTACAAAGCGGTGGGCCTGTGAGTGATGCAAGCCAAGCGGGTCGTCGGCCTGTGGCGGCGGCGGTCATTGCCATCGACGGTCCGGCCGGGACTGGAAAGTCTTCTGTTTCAAGGGGATTGGCTCATAGGCTGAGGGCTCGCTTTCTGGATACCGGGGCGATGTACCGGATAGTGACGCTGGCGGTGCTGCGCGCCGGAATCGATCCGGCAGACGCGCAGGCGGTCGGGGACTGTGCGTCGGCCGCGCAGTTGTCGGTTGGCTATAGCCCGCACGCGAGCAGCTTTTACCTTTCCGGAGAAGACGTTTCGGCGGAGATCCGGGGAGATGATGTCACCCGGGCGGTGTCGGCGGTGTCGGCGGTGCCTGCGGTGCGTGAGCGACTGGTCGAGCTGCAACGTGCCATGGCCGAGGGGCCGGGCCGCATCGTTGTGGAGGGCCGCGACATCGGGACCGTGGTGTTTCCCGATGCGCCGGTAAAGATCTTTCTGACCGCGTCGGCCGAAACCCGCGCCCGGCGCCGCAACGACCAAAATGTCGCGGTCGGGCTGGCAGACGACTACGACGCGGTGCTCGCCGACGTGCGCCGGCGCGACCATCTGGACTCCACCCGCGCGGTGTCGCCGCTGCGAGCGGCGGCTGATGCGATCGTCGTCGACACCAGCGATATGACGGAGGCCCAAGTCGTCGATCATCTCGTGGAGTTGGTGACGCAGCATAGCGGAGCCCTGCGGTGACCCACGACGGCACCTGGTCCGACGAAAGCGATTGGGAGCTCGACGATTCGGATCTGACCGAGCTGTCGGAGTCGGCGCCCGCGCCGGTCGTGGCGATCGTGGGCCGGCCCAACGTCGGCAAATCGACCTTGGTCAATCGGATCTTGGGCCGGCGTGAAGCGGTGGTACAAGACGTTCCGGGCGTGACGCGTGACCGCGTGTCCTACGACGCGCTGTGGAGTGGACGGCGGTTCGTGGTCCAAGACACCGGGGGATGGGAGCCGGACGCCAAAGGGCTGCAGCAACTGGTGGCCGAGCAGGCGTCGGTGGCGATGCGCACCGCCGATGCGGTGATTCTGGTGGTCGATGCCAGTGTCGGCGCCACCACTGCCGACCAGGACGCCGCTCGCAGCCTGCTCCGCTCGGGTAAGCCAGTCTTCCTGGCCGCCAACAAGGTTGACAATGAGAAGGGCGAAGCCGACGCGGCCGCGCTGTGGTCGCTGGGACTTGGCGAGCCGCATGCGGTCAGCGCGATGCACGGTCGGGGTGTGGCCGATCTGCTCGACCAGGTGTTGGCCGCGCTGCCCGAAGTGGGGGAATCGGCCTCGGCCGGCGGCGGCCCGCGGCGGGTGGCCCTCGTCGGCAAACCCAACGTCGGCAAGAGTTCCTTGCTGAACAAGCTGGCCGGCGATCAGCGGTCGGTGGTGCACGAGGTCGCGGGGACGACGGTCGATCCGGTGGATTCGCTGATCGAGATGGGCGGCAAGGTGTGGCGTTTCGTCGACACCGCGGGCCTGCGCCGCAAGGTCGGCCAGGCCAGCGGACACGAGTTCTATGCGTCGGTGCGCACCCACGCGGCCATCGATTCCGCCGAGGTGGCGATCGTGCTGGTCGACGCGTCACAGCCGCTGACCGAACAGGATCAGCGGGTGCTGTCGATGGTCATCGAGGCCGGACGGGCGCTGGTGTTGGCCTTCAACAAGTGGGATCTGGTCGATGAGGACCGGCGCGAGCTGCTGGAGCGGGAGATCGACCGCGAACTGGTGCAGGTGCGCTGGGCGCAGCGAGTCAACATCTCGGCCAAGACGGGTCGGGCGGTGCAGAAGCTGGTGCCGGCGCTTCAGAGCGCGCTGGCGTCGTGGGACACGAGGATAGCGACCGGCCCGCTGAACGCCTGGCTAAAGGAAGTGGTGGCCGCGACGCCGCCCCCGGTGCGCGGCGGCCGACAACCCCGCATCCTGTTCGCCACCCAGGCCACCGCGCGGCCGCCGACGTTCGTGCTGTTCACCACCGGTTTTCTGGAGGCCGGCTACCGGCGGTTCCTGGAGCGGCGGCTGCGCGAGACATTCGGCTTCGAGGGCAGTCCGATCCGGATCAACGTGCGAGTGCGCGAAAAGCGGGGCGTCAAGCGCCGCTGAGCGAAACAACCAGCGTATCCCCATCGCGGCAGCTGAGTTCGCTAACCGGCGTCTTTGACGAGCCGTCGCTAGGGTGCCGTGCGATCCACGGACCGCCGCAACCCATCCGGTCGACGCTGACGCTAAATCCCGCAATACGGACACAGCGGCCTACATCACAGGAGTACCTGTTTGACGCCCTCGCGGCAACCCCATACGATCTCTCGCATAACGGGTTAATAAACCCGCATTGCAGGAAAAGGTGAGAGATGGTGACGATGGCACAGCAAGCGCCAAATCCGGGCTTGACGCGGTTCAGCGTGCAAGACAAGTCCATACTGATCACGGGCGCCACCGGTTCGCTGGGCCGCGTCGCCGCCCGTGCATTAGCGGACGCGGGCGCTCGGCTGACCCTGACCGGCGGCAACGCCGCCGGGCTGGCCGAGTTGGTCGACGACGCCGGCATCGACGACGCGTTGGTGGTCGAGCGTCGGCCCCAGACTCCGGCCGACGCCCAGGCCATGGTGGCTGCGGCCATTGCCCACCATGGCCGCCTCGACGGCGTTCTGGTGGCGTCGGGCATGAACCATGTCGCGCCGATCACCGAGATGGCCGTCGAGGACTTCGACAAGGTGATGGATGCGAATCTGCGGGGCGCTTGGCTGGTCTGCCAAGCGGCCGGGCGGGTGCTGCTCGAGCAGGGCGACGGCGGCAGCATCGTGCTGGTCTCATCGGTCCGCGGAGCGCTGGGTCACCCCGCCGGCTACAGCGCCTACTGCCCGTCGAAAGCGGGCACCGATCTGCTGGCCAAATCCCTGGCGGCCGAATGGGGTGCTGACGGAATCCGGGTAAACGCCCTTGCGCCAACGGTTTTTCGGTCCGAGCTGACCGAGTGGATGTACGCCGACGACGAGAGGGGACGCGCCACCCGCGAGGCGATGTTCGCCCGGATCCCATTGCGCCGCTTCGCCGAACCCGAAGACTTCGTCGGCGCGCTGATCTATCTGCTCAGCGACGCGTCAAGCTTCTACACCGGCCAGGTGATGTATCTGGACGGCGGATATACCGCATGCTGACGTCTCACGGGTTCTCTCGGGCCACCGTCGTCGGCGCCGGTTTGATGGGCCGGCGCATCGCCGGCGTGCTAGCCTCGGCGGGGCTCGAGGTCGCCATCACCGACACCAACGCCGAAATCCTCGATGCCGCAGCGGCGGAAGCCGCCGAAGTGACCGGCGCGGAACGCGGATCGGTTACCCCCACCGGTGATCTGGCCGCGGCGGTGCACCACACCGACCTGGTGGTCGAGGCGATCGTCGAGAACCTGGCCGTCAAACAGGAACTCTTCCAACGCCTGGCGGGCCTGGCCCCACATGCGGTGCTGGCCACCAACACGTCCGTCCTGCCGATCGGGGCGGTCACCGAGCGGGTCGACGACGGCAGCCGAGTAATCGGTACGCACTTCTGGAATCCGCCCGACCTCATTCCCGTCGTCGAGGTGGTGCCCAGCGATCGAACCGCGCCGGACACGGTGGAACGCATCGCGGCGCTGCTGACCGAGGCCGGCAAGATGCCGGTGCGGGTCGGACGCGACGTCCCCGGATTCATCGGCAACCGGCTTCAGCATGCGTTGTGGCGTGAGGCGATGGCGCTGGTCGCTGAGGGCGTCTGCGACGCCGAGACGGTAGATCTAGTGGTGCGCAACACCATTGGGCTGCGGCTGGCCACCCTGGGCCCGCTGGAAAATGCCGACTACATCGGCCTCGACCTCACCCTGGCCATCCACGACGCGGTTATCCCCAGCCTCAACAGTGACCCGCATCCCAGTCCGCTGCTGCGCCAACTGGTCGCCGAGGGACAACTCGGGGCGCGCACCGGACACGGGTTCCTCGACTGGCCCGCGGGCGCCCGCGAGCGCACCGCGGCACGACTTTCCCAGCACATCAGTGCCCAACTTGACCAAGACCCACATCGGAAAGGAAGTAAATAGCCATGACTTTCACGTGGCCCCTCGGTGAGGCCGAGTCCAAGCTGGAGCTCTACGACCTGTCACACCCGTGGGGACACGGGGTGCCGGCCTGGCCGTATTTCGAAGACGTCAAGATCGAACGGCTGCACGGCATGGCCAAAAGCCGGGTGCTGACCCAAAAGATCACCACCGTCATGCATTCCGGCACCCACATCGACGCGCCGGCCCATGTGGTGGAGGGAACGCCGTTCTTGGACGAGATCCCGTTGAGTGCCTTCTTCGGCACCGGGGTGGTGGTGTCGATCCCCAAGACCAAGTGGGGTGTGGTTACCGCGGAGGATCTGGAGCGGGCCAGCCCGGAAATCCGGCGCGGTGACATCGTCATCGTCAACACCGGCTGGCACCACAAATACGCCGACAGCGCCGAGTACTACGCCTACTCGCCGGGCTTCTACAAGGAAGCGGGGGAGTGGTTTGCGGCCAAGGGCGTCAAGGCGGTCGGCACCGACACCCAGGCGCTGGACCATCCGCTGGCCACAGCGATCGCACCGCATGGCCCCGCGGAAGCCCAAGGCGGCCTATTACCTTGGGCGGTAAGCGAATACGAACAGCAGACCGGTCGCAAGGTACTCGACGACTTCCCGGAGTGGGAGCCCTGCCACCGTGCGATCCTGTCGAAGGGCATCTACGGTTTCGAAAACGTCGGCGGCGACCTGGACAAGGTCACCGGCAAGCGTGTCACCTTCGCCGCCTTCCCCTGGCGCTGGGTGGGTGGCGACGGCTGCATCGTTCGGCTGGTCGCGATCGTCGACCCCACCGGGAGCTACCGCATCGAGACGGGGGCCTGATGAACGTGACCCGGGTGTCGCAAGCGCCGGAATACACTGCCGCGCTGCACCGTGACGTGCTCACGGTGCGGCTGCAGGGCCACGAAGCCGGACACACCGACCGGTTCTGGGTGGGGCTGTCCACCTACCAGCCGGGCGGGATCGCCGAAAAGGCCGCAGCCCGAGAGGAAACCGTCTACGTGGTGATCGACGGCGAGCTGGTCGTCACCGCCGACGGAACCGAAACGGTCTTGGGCCGGTTCGACAGTGTGCATTTCGCCAAAGGTGAGGTGCGGTCGCTGGAAAACCGTTCCGGGCGTGCGGCGGTGCTGCTGGTGGCCATCGCTCATCCGCAGGAGGTAGCGGCGTGAGCGTCGTCATCACCGTCGCACCCACCGGGCCCATCGCAACCAAGGCCGACAACGCCGCGCTGCCGACCACCCCGGAGGAAATCGCGACCGCGGTCGACCAGGCCTATCACGCCGGAGCCGCTGTGGCGCACATCCATCTGCGCGACGAAAACGAAAGACCCACAGCAGATCTCGCTATCGCGCGGCGGGCCATGGACCTGATCGGCGAGCGTTGCCCGATCCTGATCCAGCTGTCGACCGGAGTCGGACTGTCGGTGCCGTTCGAGGAGCGGGAAAAGCTGGTGGAATTGCGGCCGCGGATGGCCACCCTCAACCCGTGCTCGATGAGTTTCGGTGCTAGCGAATTCCGTAACCCGCCGGATGCCGTCCGTCGATTGGCGGCACGGATGCGCGAGTTGGACATCAAACCGGAACTGGAAATCTATGACACCGGGCATCTGGAGGCCTGCCTGCGATTGCGGGAAGAAGGCCTGCTGGCCGAACCTTTGCAGTTCAGCATCGTCCTCGGGGTGCGCGGCGGAATGGTCGCCACCGCCGATAACCTGCTGACGATGGTGCGCCGGCTTCCTCCCGATGCGATCTGGCAAGTCATCGCGATCGGCCGGGCCAACCTGGAATTGACCGCGATGGGCCTGGCCCTGGGCGGTAATGCGCGAGTGGGCCTGGAGGACACCTTGTACTTGCGTAAGGGTGAGCTGGCGCCAAGCAACCTGGCGCTGGTGACGCGCACCATGCGTCTGGTCCAGGCTCTGGATTTGCCCGTCGCCTCCGTTGAAGAAGCCGAGGCGTTGCTGCGCCTGCCCGGAGTTCGGCGATGAGCGCCAAGGCCGAAGACAGCGACGTCCGCAGCGGTGGCATCCAGGTGATTGCCCGCGCGGCGGAGATATTGCGGGTGCTGCAAGCTCACCCCGGCGGGCTCAGCCAAGTCGAGATCGGGGAGCGGGTCGCAATGGCCCGGTCCACCGTGAGCCGGATCCTCAACGCATTGGAGGACGAGGGTCTGGTGGCCTCGCGCGGGGCGCGGGGACCCTACCGGCTGGGGCCCGAGATTGCGCGCATGGCCAGCACCGTGCGGCTCAGCGTGGTGGCCGACTTGCACCCGTTCCTGACGCAGTTGTCGCGGGAACTCGACGAGACGGTGGACTTGTCGATTCTGGACGGGGATCGCGCCGATTTCATCGACCAGGTGGTTCCGCCGCGGCGGTTGCGCGCGGTGAGCGCGGTGGGCGAGTCCTTTCCGCTGTACTGCTGCGCCAACGGCAAGGCGCTGCTGGCGACACTGCCGCCGGAACGGCAGGCACAGGCGCTGCCCAGTCGGCTGCTGCCGTTGACTGCCAACACCATCACCGATCGGGCAGCGCTGCGCGAGGAGCTCGCCCAGATCAGCCGCGACGGCATCGCCTATGACCGGGAGGAGCAGACCGATGGCATTTGCGCGGTCGGCACGGTGCTGCATGGCGTGACCGATCAGGTGGTGGCCGTCAGCGTGCCGGTGCCGGCGCAGCGGTTCTACGGCCGCGAGGAAGAGCTGGCCCAGGCATTACGGGCGTGGGTGGCGAAAGTGAACAGCTGGTTCGAAGCATCATGAGGAGCATTGGAATGGTTGGAAATGGTTGGAAATGGTTGGAAATGGTTGGAAATGGTAAAAGCATTGCGTGACAAGCTGGTTGGAGCCTGGGAGCTGGTGTCCTACGTCGAGCGGGACAGTCTCGACGGCCCGGTGCGATACCCCCACGGCGCGGATGCGCAGGGTTTGATCATCTACACCCCGGACGGGTACATGTCGGCGCAGATCCAGTCATCCGGGCGACCCGACTACGACCGGCCCGTGGCCGGCGGCGGCACCACCGAGCAGGCGGCGGCCGCGGCGCTGGGGTATCTGGCCTACAGCGGACGGTACTTCGTCGACGAGGCCACGGGCGATATCCGTCACGAGGCGAAGCTGTCCCTGGTTCCCAACTACCTGGGCCAGTTTCATCTGCGGCACAGCGACCTCGACGGCGACAAGCTGACCCTGTCATCGGAATTGACCTTGCCCGACGGGCGGACGGTGTACTCGTCTCTGGTGTGGAAGCGTGCCGAGCGGGCCGGGTCGCAGGTGGCCTAAGGGGGTGGCTGGGGTTGGGGCTCGGTTGCGGTAGGCTTTCGACCTGCCGCCGCGTCGTTTCGGCGGCAGCGGGCTGTGGCGCAGTTTGGTAGCGCACTTGACTGGGGGTCAAGTGGTCGCAGGTTCAAATCCTGTCAGCCCGACAAGAGGAAAGTGCGGTGACCTGCTGCGATGCCGCGGTCGACAGAACGCGACGCGGGCCGCTGGGGACCATTTGGGGACCAGTAGCGCAACGGGTAGCGCAACGGGCTCGAAAGAGTGTTCACAGCCCGAGCGCTCCGCTCCAACCGTCGACTGCACTACGGGCCGCTTGCTCGGACGTGTGCCCGTATATGTCGCCTGTGATTGCGATGGAGGAATGGCCGAGCAGGTCGGCTACAGCCCTGATGTGAACGCCGCACTCAAGCCATGCAACCGCAACGCTGTGACGCAGGGTATGCACCCCGACACCCTCGACGCCGGCAGCCTTAGCCGCAGCCTCGACGACCCGCAGCAGGTTCCGGGGTTCGACCGGCCCGCCGAACTCATTGGTGAACACCAGGCCGCTGTCCCGCCATTGGTTCCCCGCCCGCAGCTTCTCGGCGGCCTGGGCGGCCTTGTGTTTCCGCAGCATCGCCACCAGGGCGGGGGAGAGCGGCACTGTGCGCCGCGAGCGCTCCGTTTTCGGTTCGGAGCTGTCCAGCCGTTTGCCGACCCGGCCGAGCGTCTTGCGGACCTTCAACCAGCCTTCGTCAAGGTTCACGACGCCGCGGTCCCACGACAGCGCCAACGCCTCGCCACGACGCAAGCCGGTGGCCGCGATGAGCGCCAGCGCCGCGTAGTAGCGCGACCCCTCAGCGGCCTTGAGCACTGCGGCGACATCGCCCGCGGCCAAGTGCCTAGCCTCGTGGCGCTCGACCCCTGGGCGCGCGACCAGTGTCGCGGGATTGCGCGCTATCAACCCGTCACGCACCGCACCGTCAAGCCCGGCCCGCAACACCGTGTACACCTGCCGGACAGTCGAGTCGGCGAACGCCCGTCGCGGTTCGCCGCCCTCAGTCGCGGCGGGCTTAGTCTCAGCTTTCATCGCCAACACCATCGCGTCGATATGGCTGGCCTTGAGCTGGTCGAGTCGGATAGCGCCGAATGGTGCTGCTTCTAGGTGCTTCTGGGACAGGCGCGCGTACAGCTCGCGGGTCGATTCCTTGCGGTCGGACGCGGCTAGGCCCGTTGCCCGCCAGTACGCCAACCACTCACCAATGGTTTGCTTGGAGTCGCGCACCGGGGCGCCAGCGTCCAGCCGTTCCCGCGCCTTGTCCAGCTTGTCCTTGACGATTTTCCGCGTACGGCCATACGCGACATAGCGTTTCGTCTGCCCGTTCTCGTCTCTGTACGACAGAGCACCCTTGTATCCGGCAGGCTTGCCGTTCTTTTTCCACGGGTAGATGCTGCCTTCGCCGTTCGCGTTTCGTGCCATCGTCATGCCTTCTTTTTGCCGGGGCTGGTGGGGGGTAGTAGGCCCGCCTTGCGCGCCAGGTCGACGTAGCGGGCCGCCATCCTGTCGGACTTGCCGAACGCTGCCGCGACGGCTTGGGTGGGTCGAGTGTCGATGTGTTCGCGGTAGACCTCGGCAACCTTCTGCAATTGCTCCTGTGACATCCGGGAGCGGCCGGTTCGGACGCGCCTCACATTGGCGACAGCAGCGGCCCGCTCGCCTTTGCCTTTCTCTCCGCCGATGGTCTGGACCATCCAGTGCCCTGTCTGGTCCTGTGCCCATGTGCAGGCGGCGACGATTTCCTCAAGCCAGTCGCTCAAGTACACATAGCTGAGGTCTTTGTCTCGTATCTCGGGGCCGTCGGGCCGTGCACGTAATACCAATTCGGTATACACCGGAACACCTTGGCGTACTTCGATTTTCAGGCCAAGGTCGGGTTCAGACGTACCGCCGCGTACCTCTACGTAAATCTGCTGTGGGACTTGCCGGTCGCCGACGGTGGTCATCGCGCCCTCGTCATAGAAGGCCCTGCCGTGGCCGCCGAACAAAGGAACTTCCTCTAGCTCTGGCACCGGATGCCTCCTAGCCTAGTCATCTAAAACCTAGCCGCTGACGAGGACAGTATGGCATCTGTTTGGGATGCTGTCCACGACCGCTTAAACGCAGGCGGTCACTCGCTAACAAAGGCAGGGAGTATCGAAATGGCTGAACAGGGGCCGCTGCTCGTACCAGTGCCAGCCGTATGCACAAAGCTCGGTGGCGTCAGCCGCACGACCGTCTACGAACTGGTCAAAAGTCGCAAGCTCGTCAAGGTGAACATTGGCCGCCGCGGGTTCATCACCGCGGAATCGCTTGCGGCATATGTGGACAAGCTCAGCGAGGCCGCTACCGCATGAGCCGCGTAACTAGCGCGAGGGGAGCGGGACCGCCCTCAAGTGAAGTGCCGGCCCCACAAGGGGAACCGGCACCTACGACTGGGCAAGTCGATACGAAGATTGTAGCCGCGCAGCAGACGGCCTGGTGGTCGGTGCGGCAGTACGTCTTGCCGCTGCTCCAATCAGTCGGCGCCTGGCCGCTGCTCGGCAGTCCAGAATGGTGCTCGCTCGACCCCGACGACCCGCGCAAAAAGGCAGCCGTCTACGACGGCGCTCAACACTGGGCGCTGCGGCTGGAAACATGCCAGACCACTATGGCCGACGCCGGTCGCGCCGTCTCGGGTGCCCTCAATTGGGCTGAGGCCAGCCGGGATATCCGCCAGCGCCAGCGGGCCATCAGTGACGGCGCCCACATCCCGCGTCAGGGGGTGTCGTGATGCCCGACATCCCCTATGGCACTGACTATCCCGACGCGGAGTGGATAGACCGTGACGGTGAGCCGATTCGCGACACCGAGCTGCTCGCTGATGTGCACCGCTTCGCCGGGCAATTCCTGGCATTCCCGACGGCGCACCATCTGGTGGTCGTCGTGTTGTGGATTGTGCACACATGGGCGGTGAATGCGTTTTACGTGACGCCGCGGCTGGTCCTCGACTCACCCGAGCCGGGCAGCGGCAAGACGAGGGTGCTGGAAGTGCTTGCGCTGCTGTGCCGCAACGCCAAGCTCACGCTGTCGACCACCACCGCCGCGTTGTATCGACGCATCGCGGCCGCTGGCGAGCAGCCACCGACGGTACTGCAGGACGAAGCGGACGCGGTGTTCGGCCGGACGAACAACCCACAGGCCGAGGACCTGCGTGCGCTGTTCAACGCCGGATACAAGCGCGGCGCCACCGTTGACCGGTGCGAAGGCGACTCCAAGAACATGCGGGTGGTGGAGTTCCCGGTGTTCGCCCCGGTGGCCCTGGCGGGGTTGGCGGGCAAGATGCCGGCCACTATCACCGACCGGGCCGTCACCCTGCACATGAGGCGACGGGCACCCGAAGAGCATGTCGCCGAGTTCCGCGAACGCGACGCCGCTATCGAGGCCGCAGCGCTCAAGGTGCGGCTGGAGCAATGGGCGACCAGCAATCTGGACATCCTGTCGGCCGCGCGGCCGATGATGCCCGATGGTGTGCGCGACCGCCCCGCTGAGGTCTGGGAAGCGCTGCTTGCCATCGCAGAGCTGGCGGGTGGGAACTGGTCCCAACGTGCGCGGGAGGCGTGCAGATTCTTCGTGCTCGACAGTGGGGCCGAGGACAGGCTGTCGCTTGGTATCCGGCTGCTGAGAGACATCAAGACGGTCTTCGGTGAACTGGACCGGATGTTCTCTGCCGACATAGTGGCCGAGTTGACCCGCGACACCGAATCGGAGTGGTGCGACCTGTGGGGTAAGCCCCTCGACCAACGTCGTCTAGCAACGGAATTGAAGCGCTACGGGGTGCGGTCAAAAGAGGTCCGCATCGGCACGCGCAACGCCAAGGGCTACACCGTGGCCGAGGACGATGGGCTCGGCCAAGCCTGGCACCGGTACTTGTCTCACGCCGGTATGCGCGACAAGCGCGACAAGGGCGACATTGCAGGTCAATCCGTCGCGGATGTGTCGCGGATAAACCGTGAGCGCGACATCCGCGACACGTCCGCGACACCCGAAACATCCCCTGAACAGCAGTTATTCGAAGATGTCGCGGTTGTCGCGGATGTCGCGCACAGTGATGGGATGTGCAGCAACGGTATGGATGGGCATTGCCGCGAGTGCCGCGACCCTATCCCGGAGCACATGCGTTCAGCCCGCATCCGGGGTGTGTGCACGCGATGCACCGCGAAGGTGACCCGGTGGACCATCGCGCCACCAGAGACGGCCCGGATATCTGACCCGCATGACCCGCAGACCCGCACCGAGCATCATCACCGCAGCTCAGACGACATAGACGGGCGCGGGTCAGAGCGCGGGCCAGAGCGCGGGTCAGACCCGCCTGCGGGGTATCTCCGCGGGTCTGCGGGTCATGCGGGTCACAGATACGGACCATCTCTGGTCACGTCGCCGTGCTCCCGATGTGGGCAGGACATGTACGCGCCGGCGTCGGTGGCTCGCGGCCACTGCGAGCGCTGCCATTTGACTCGCGCAGCTAACTCGGGCGGTGCCGCATGACCGCCGTCGTGATCGCCCTCGCGGCCGGTGGCTGCCGCGCCAGCGTCCGTTTCCGCTACGACCGCGCAGTGGTGGCGCTGATAAAGGCGACCGTGCCCCGCTACGCCCGCTCATGGAGTGCGCAGGCCCGCTGCTGGTACATCGACCCCGACTGGACTGCGGTGTTGGCGGTCGAGCTGGTCGGGCACGGCCATAGCGTCACCAGGCCATCGGACGCCCACGCGAGCGGAACTGACACCTGGGCACACCATCTGTTCCGCGCGGTCGGACCACAACGCGCACCGGCCGTGCATCGCGCGCTGAGCCGTGTGTTGCACCCCGACAACGCCGACATCGGCTGTCCGCTGCTGCAACGCCAATTAAACGATGCACGAGCCGAGTTAGAGCCGCGCGCATGAACACCGGCGTCGTGGCCCGCTCCCGCATCCGCGAGGCCGTGTTGACCCTGCTCGCGACGGGAACATGGGAACCCTGGCCGACCATCGTCGGCGTAGTCAGCCAATACACCGGCGCACCGCCGGAATTAGTCGAACGCGCGCTGTGGCGTCTGTGGCGGACTGGGGCGATAGACATTCGCGGCCGGGGACACCGCCGGCAAGCCAAAACCAAAGAGAGGAGACCGTCATGACCATCACCGACGACCAGTACGCCCAGCGCGTCCGCGCAGTCCTCGAACACGCTATGTCCGCCCTGACTCCGGAGGACTACGCCGCCCGCGTCACCTATTGCCGGGACAACAACTGCCCAGGCATCCGCATGCACCCCGGTGACGATGGCCTGATCGAGTTCCGCTGGGGCGGCCGACGACTCGCGATGGTGCACGCCGACACCCTCAACAACGACCGCCCCATGCAATTCGGGCTTGTCAACGACCAGCCGACGCCCGACACCGTCCCAGATGAATGGACACGCTGATGCGCGACCAGATCGATCTCCCGATCGACAGCGCGACGATTGACGCGGTGCGCGGCGTCGTCACCGCAGCGCGCCACATGAGCGACAACTACGCAGTCGCCGCCCAGCACTGGACCGCCGCCCTCACGCGAGACGAGCTGGTCGAAGTGATCACCTTGTTGGGCGTGTTGTTGACCATGCCGACCGTGACCGCCGTGACCACCGGGGGTGAATCGTGACTCTGGGATTCTGCTCCACGGGACACCGCCACGGTGTCCCTCTGTGTGTGCAGTCAGAAAAGCCGATCCAAAAATCAGGAGGTTGACCATGGGTGGTCCTGGTAGCGGCCGGTCTTGCAATTCGCGCGCGAGTTCGGTTTCAGCGCGGGAAGAATCGCGACGAGGTGCAGGAGCCACTTGTTTCCTCGGAATCCGCGAGGTCCGCGAGGTCCGCGAGGTCCGCGAGGTTTTCACCACCCTTTTCATCCGGCGGCCGAAGCCCGGTTGGCGTCGCTTCCAGTCGATTCCGGCGACGATGATGATCCGTTCGCTGGATAGCTTCGGAATATGGTTGTCCGCTGCTAGAATTGGTGCAGCTCGGTATCTCGGAGCGCCGGGAGCCGCCAGAGGGCGGCCAGCCCGGACACGGGTCACCATGCACGACGACAAAGCGATTCCGCACGTCTGCCAAGGTGAACGCCGTTGAATAACATCCTCTTTCGCAATGCTGAACTGAAACCAGGTTCGGGCCGTCAGGTCTTCGGGACCGTTGTCCCTTACGGCGAGGAAATCACCGTCCGTGACTTCGATGGAGAATACCGGGAGCGGTTCGCACCCGGCGCCTTCCAGCGCAGCATCACCGAGCGGGGCCACAAGCTGAAGCTGCTGGTGTCCCACGACGCGAGGACTCGCTATCCGGTTGGTCGGGCTGTGGAACTCCGCGAGGAACGGTTCGGCCTGTTCGCGGCGTTCGAGATCGCCAACACCCGCGACGGAGACGAGGCCCTGGCCAACGTCAACGCCGGTGTCGTCGACTCCTTCTCGGTGGGGTTCCGGCCTATCCGGGATCGCCGCGAAGGCGACGTGGTGGTCCGGGTCGAAGCCGCGTTGCTCGAGGTCAGCTTGACCGGTATCCCGGCCTATCCCGGTGCGGAAATCGCTGGTGTGCGAGCGCAATCTCTTGTCATTCCCCGTTCGATAGCCGAAGCCCGGCTATCCCTTCTCGATTGGTAGACCAATGACTGAAATTCAAGATATGACCGTGGAGCAGTGCCGCGCTGAGGCGCAAGGGTTGCTCGACTCCACCGATGGCGACTTGGCCGGCCCGGCCGCCGAGCGCTTCCAAGCGTTGACCCGCCGCGCCGAGCTGCTGCGGCAGCGTCAGGCGCAGCGGGCCGCCGAGGCCGGGGACATGGTGCGTCGGCTCCGTGACGGCGATCCTGGGTTCGCCCTCGAAGGGCCTGGCGGCATGCGCCGCATCGACGGCACGCCGCTACCCGGATACGCCGCGCCGTCGCACTACGGGGACGAGGACCGGCCGCCCGTCGACCGCCAGCGGGACACCGCCTTACGCACCGTGGACCGCAGCCACAAAGACGGCCTGCTGACCGCTGGCGGCGCTGAGGTGGTCGAGCGGCTGGTTGGGTCCGGTCCGGCCCCGGCGCGCTCCTGGGCGGCCCGCTGGGTCACTGAAACGGGCTCGCAGCATTACCGCAACGCGTTCTGCAAGATGCTGGCCGACCCCACCCGCGGACACCTGCAATGGGATGCCAGGGAACAGGAGAGCTGGCAGCGGGTGACCGCACTGCAACACGAACAACGGGCGATGTCGCTGACCGACGTCGGCGGCGGATTTTTGGTGCCCTTCGAGTTGGACGCATCCGTGCTGCTCAGTAGCGACGGCTCCAATAACCCGTTAATGCGGATATCCCGTGTCATAACAACGGTTTCCGATACCTGGCACGGCGTCACATCGGAAGGTGTTACGGCGGAATGGCTTCCGGAAGCCTCGGAGGCCGCCGACGCCAGCCCGACCCTGACGCAGCCCGCCATCCCGTCCTACAAAGCGAGCGTCTTCGTGCCGTTTTCCGTTGAGCTGCAAGGGGATGCAACCACGCTCATGCAGGAACTAGGGCGGCTGTTGCAGGACGGCGCCGACCAGTTGCTTGCCACGGCCTTCACTACGGGTAGCGGAATCAGCCAGCCCAGCGGCATCGTCTCCACGCTGGCCGATGTCCCGGCGTCGGTGGTCAGCGGTGACGGCTCCGAAGTCCTTGCCGCAAGCGACATCTACAAGGTTCAGAATGCGCTGCCGCCACGGTTCCAGCCGCGAGCATCATGGACCGCCAATCTGGCCATACTGAACTTAATCCGCCAATTCGAGACAACCAACGGTGCGTTGAAGTTCCCCGAGCTGGCGGCTAATCCGCCAATGTTGTTGGGCCGCAACGTTTACGAAAACTCGAACATGGACGGCACCATCAACGCGGCAGCCACCGAGAGCAACCATGTGTTGCTGTATGGGGACTTCAGTCAGTTCGCAATCACTCTGCGCACCGGGTCGTCCCTTGAGCTGATACCGCATCTGGTTGGAGCCAACCGCCGGCCAAGGGGTGAACGTGGCGCATGGTTGTGGCTGAGGGTCGGCTCAGGAGTGTTGGTAGACAACGCCTTCCGTGTCCTGCGCGTGAGCACCACGGCCTAAGTCTTCCCTGACGTGGCCCAGGTGTGGGTCCTCCTTCCCCGTCGACCGGCCACGTCAGGGGAAACCGCGCGGGCGGGCCGGAGTTCCTGGGGAGGCGTTGACCGGCACGCCCGCGCGGACCCAGGGGGGTGGGTCGGCATCGTTGTACCCACCGTCGTACCAAGACCGCCACGGGTGATGGAGTTTCGCAACCTGATGCTCGATCTGTTTTTTTGGGAGGATGTGTTCTATGACGACGTTTCCGCGTTGCCCAGCGGGACTACAGGCCCGCGGTCGGGCACTGTGGCGTGCGGTGCATGAGTCGTTCGAACTCGATCCGGTTGAGTCAACGGTGCTTGCGGAGTTGTGTCGCTGTGTGGACCGGATCGACGGTATTGAGGCTGAACTTACTGGTCAGCCGCTCACCGTTTCGGGGTCTGCGGGTCAGCCGCGGGTGCATCCGTTGCTGGGTGCGTTGCGGGAGCATCAGAAGCTGGCGGATCGGCTGGCGGTATCGCTGGGGGTGTCTATGCCAGACGCTGCGGGCAGCGGTAGGCCGTCTGGGCATCAGCGGAAGGCGGCTAAACGGCGCTGGAATGGCCCGAAAACGGGCTCTGTGACCGCGATTCGGGGTGTTTAAGGGTGCGTTTGCGTGGCGAGATCGACGCAGGCCCGAGCTGGCCGCCGGACGATTCTTGGCCTGAGCGCCTGCGCGCGTTCCGGCGGGCGGACTGGCCGGCATCGAGCGACGAGGTGGCGCAGTCGGAGTTCGTGTCGGCGCAGCTTGCGTATCTGCCGACGAATCGGGCACGGCTGGCCGTGATTCAGCAGATGACGGCGACACCGGCCCGGCCACCGGGCACGGGGTAGCGCAACGGGTAGCGCAACGGCGTCTGGTTCTCGGGTGTTCGTGGCTGTCCGCGCCTGTACCGACAAGCGGCGTTGACCTGCGATAGCGGACGTTAGCGAACGCCAGCAAACACAGATTTTGAGTCTGGGGGTCAAGTGGTCGCAGGTTCAAATCCTGTCAGCCCGACAACATTGAAACATCGGTTTACTTGCAATTATGCTCTTTTCTGCAAACCTCCAGTCATCCATGCGTGGGGCGATTTGGGGTCGATTTGGGACCAAAATGGGTTGTCGAGCCCGCGCAACGGCCAACTCCGCGGTGGAAAGCACCAGGTCGCCATCAACTCTGCGCTACCCAACTAGACCGCTGGCAAGTAGGGGATTGTTGTTCGCTGGTCTGTCAGCCAGCGGCGCGGAATTCGTCGAATCGTTCGGCCAGCCGATCGGCTCCGGGCCGGTCGGACGCTCGCGCTGGCAAGGTGAGGAGTCGGCCGTCCATTTCTTGGAGGCCGTGCCGGAGCATCGGCCCATCGATTTCATCCATGAGGGCGCGGTTGATGTGGACGACGTAATCCGGCGAGATGCCGAGCAGGTTTGCGTCGAAAGCAGCGTGGTGGATTTTGCAGAGGCTCAGACCATTCTGGACTATCGGAAGGCCGTGCTGTTTGTTGTCGCCGATGATGTGGGCAGCATCGAGGAGCTTGCCGTGCCGGAGTGTGCAGATGGTGCACTGTGTTTGGTACGCGAGGAGGATGCGTCCTCGGAATTCGGGTTGATGGAGACGCTGTTTGACGATTCGTTCGGCGTATTCGCGTTCGGCGGGTTTGAGTTGCAGCGGGTTGGAGACGAAGCGAAGGCTTTCGTCGAGGGCGAGGATGAATCGTCGATTGTCAGTGTCGTCTGCGACCACATAGACAGGGAATATCGGCACAAAGATGCCCGGGCGGATGGTGCGGAGCAAGATGATTGGCAGGCCGAGTTCCATTGCGCGCCGCATCTTCCGGTTATCGCCGTCGGTGCTGCCTGCCCGGTAGTCGTATGCGTAGAGCGAGTCGCCTACATGCGTATCTGCGTACGGTCCTTTTGGGTTAGAGATCACCGACAACGTGGCTAGGAGTTTATTGGGGTTCCGGATGCCGCGGCTGCGGTCAATGACTCGCCAGTGTTGGTCTCCGACTTGAAGTCGTTCGAGTTCGGCCCGACTGACTACGCCGTTCTCGGCCACGATGTCGGCGAGTCTTTCGAAGATCAGTTGGCGAAGATGCAGCTCAACCGCGCTGTCCATGGCTGGAGTCTTACAGGGTGGCCAGGGTTTCGGCGATGTCTTTGGTTAGCAGGTAGAGGTCCAGGTTGGCTGGATCGTCGGCATCGAGTGGTTCGAATCCGAACCGTTGCCACCAGCGGAACGCCTCGACGTTGAGAGCAGTGACCACGACCGCACGACAGGCAGCCTTGATATTCAGTTCGGCCGCGGTGGCGAGGATGTGCTTGACCATCTGGGTCCCGAGTCCGAGTCCGGCCACGCGGGTTGCGGTGGCCAGGCGGCCGATCAGCAGCGCGAGAATCTGCCGCGGTGCGCCCTTGCTCAGAGTTTTGGGACTGGTGGAGCGATCGACGGAGGTCATCGACAAGCTCGCGTAGCAGACGACGTTGTGGTTGGCGTCGGTGATCACCCACACCGCGGCGGTGTTGCCGCGTCGATTCTGGCCGGCGTAGCGACGCAACCACTCGTCTAATGTTGTTTCGCCCGAGGTGAATTCGTTTCGGTGGTGTTTGTCCAGGTCGAGTAATGTTGGCCGGTGGAACTGCACCTCAGTCAAGCCAGGTGAACTTCGCCGGCCGTTGCAATGCTGCTGCGAGCCTCTCGTTGACCTGTGCGGGACGGTTGAGCGCTTCGGCAAAAGCGGCCGCAGCATGGGGGGAGAGGTGGATGGTTTGTCGTTCGGCGAGCACGTCGTCGGCTGCACGGCTAGCGGCTTGGAGCACAAACGCCGTCACACTGAGGTGGGCTCGCTTGCCGCCTCTTCTAGTCGCCGTTTGGCGGCGGCGTCGACCCGCAACTGCAAACGGTCGTCCTTCATCGAAGTCATGTACTCACAATGGCAGTACATTCGGCTTTCCGTCAAGGACACGCGAGCAATTCGACTGTAGGTCCAGCCGTAGACAGATCGTTGGATCGCTGTAATCGAGGTGCATCCGGAGCATCCGGACCGGTATACGACGACGCCCCGTCGTGGCGCGCGAAAGTGACAGCGCTGCGGCCAGGCTTGGTGCGCGGCAGCGGAACCTGTCAACCTGAGTGAGGTGCCGTTGCGCGGTATTTACTGAGTTTCCTCCTGTGGTTGGTCGGGTCGGTTGATCCATGAGGTGTTGGGGATCTTGGGCGGTTCGGGTGGTTTGTGGACGAATCGTTCGGGATGTGCGGCGTAGGCGCTGGCCAGGACGGTGGCGCGCTTGTCACGGATTGTCTCGGCCAGACCGTAGTGGATGTCAGCGGCGGTATGCAGGCCCAGTCCGGTGTGACGATGTTCGTCGTTATACCAACCGAAGAAGATGTGGCAGTGCGTGCGGGCGGCCTCGATCGAGTCGAACCGGCCGGGGAAGTCGGGTCGGTACTTCAGCGTCTTGAACTGGGCCTCGCTGAAGGGGTTGTCATTGCTGACGTGTGGTCGGCTGTGTGACTGGGTGATGCCGAGGTCGGCCAGTAGGAACGCTACCGGCTTGGATGTCATTGAGCTGCCGCGATCGGCGTGGATTGTCAACTGGTCGCGCTCAATCGCCTGCTTGGCGCAGGTCTGTCGAATCAGGACCTCGGCCAGCGCGGCCGATTCGCGGCTGGCCACCATCCACCCAACGACATAGCGCGAGAAGATATCCAAGATGACATGCAGATAGTAGTAGTTCCATTTCGCCGGGCCGTGCAGCTTGGTGATGTCCCACGACCAGACCGAATTCGGTTGGCAAGCAACCAGTTCCGGTTTGTGGCCACCTGCGTAAGGGTGAATTTCTCGGCCTGACCCGCGATGCGATCACTGTCATCGGCCAGGCTCGGTGGCTTCGCACTCCGGTCGGCAAGCTCCACACCGACCGCTACATCCCATTGCACCCCCGCGTGGACGAGCTTCTGGCGCAATGGCTTTCCACCCACCCCCCGCAGCCCGGCAGCAGTTTGATGTTCACCGACCGCGGCCGGCCGATCCCCGGTCGCCGTGTCGACAATGCCGTGCAAGCCGCTGCCCGCGGGGCCGGAATCGGCCACGTCACTCCACACCAACTTCGTCACACCCTGGCTACCCAGGCCATCAACAACGGGATGAGCCTGGAAGCGATCGCAGCACTGCTCGGACACGCCTCCATGTCGATGACAATGACCTATGCCCGCATCTCCGAGCGCACCGTCGCCGACGAATACTTCGCCGTCGCAACACACGTCGAAAACCTCTACACCGAAACAGCAGCCACCCTGCCCGCCGAAGCCGAAGGCCCCAACATGCGACGCCTGCGAGGAGAGACCACCCGCCTGCTCGGCAACGGACACTGCACCCGACCCGCTGCCCTGGACTGCCGCTACGAAACCATCTGCGAAACCTGTACTCACTTCGCCACCACCGAGGAGCACCGTCACACCCTGACCAATCAGCTCGCCAACGCCACCGAGCGCGACGAACCGCGCCGAACCGTCTACCTCCAACTGCTCAACCGGCTCGATCCAGCCGGCACTTGACAGTGATCACCCGCATAAGCGTGTAGTTTTGCCTGCACATCCACCACGAAGCGGGACTTGGCCAGCTCCTGCTCCAGTCGCTGTTTGTCGGCTTCCAGCTCGGCGATCCGCTCGGCCTGCGGGTCGCGTCGCTTGCGTCCGCGTGGGGCAGCCAGCCCCGCCAACGCTCCGGCGTCGCGGGCTCGTCGCCACTCCACGATGTGGCTGGAATACAGCCCCTCGCGGCGTAGCGCCGAGCCTTTTTCGCCATCGGGTGCCGCCTCGTAGGCGGCCAGTACCTCCGGCTTGTACTTCGCAGTGAACGTCCGGCGCCGGGCACGTTCGGGCACCTCGGGATCGGGACGTGGCGTTCCATCGTCGGCGATCCGACCAGGATGTTCCATCCCGGTCGCTGGAACCAACGTCGTTACCTTGCTTGTCATCTCGGGGAGTCTCTCCATCCCCGCCCTCGGGTCACTAATAGCTAATAGTCAGGGGGCGGGCGCCTCAACCCAGGTTGGCAGAGAGGGACTGCATCAAACGCCATCGGAGCTGCCTTCGGAGCTGGGATGTCTAGACAGCCATTACCTCAGCGTGTACGTAATGCAGAACGGTAGAGTAATAGCTATGGACATAACCATTACCGTGACCCGCAAGGGGCAGACGACGCTTCCGGTCGCCGTTCGTCGCAAGCTCGGTTTGGCCGATTCGGGCGGAGTGTTGCGCGCACACCTGAACGAGGAGACCGGGGAACTCATCATCACCAAACCGCCGAGTGTCAACGAGTTGAGCGAACGCGTTAGTCGCCATATCAAGCCGGGCACCCCCGCGCTGCTGGATGTCGATGACTTTTACCAGTCCGAGCGCGGGTCGTAGTGTGACGCCCACATTTGGCGGTTCACTTGACGCCAATGTCGTTCTCCGCCTGCTGCTTAACGATGTTCCGGACCAGCACGCGGCGGCAGTCGCACTACTTGAACGTGCCGATGCGCCATTCGTCGTGTCGGACTTCGCCATCATCGAGGTGGTCTTCGCTCTGTGCCGCCACTACGAGTTCAGCCGTGCCGCGGCAGCCGAGGCGATCGAGGGCCTGATGTCGTTGACCCAGATCGATTGCAACCGTGTCCTGTTCAAGCTCGCACTGCCGTTTTTCACCGATCATCCGAAGCTGTCGTTCGAAGATTGCTGCCTGGCCACGCATGCGGAATTGTCGAACGCGACACCATTGTGGACCTTCGATAGGAAATTGGCCGGCCAGGCCCAGTCGACCCGACTGGTGCCGATTTAAGACATGCACCCTCGAACTCCGATTGCCGTGAGTGCTGGATAGATGCCGGGTTGGATATCCAGGCTGACCCATGATGCCGTGTCACCGGGAATTCTGTTGGCTGGTCACGTGTCCGCGGCCGGACAAGACACTTCGTCCAGGCGGGGACCGGTTTGGGACCACACATTATGCGCGGTGGGTGGCAACTCAAGTCCTACCGCGTCGTGCCCGGCAGGAAGCCATAGTGAGGTTGTCAGCGTTTAACGCGCACGTCGATGCCTTCCTCATGCGGCACGAAGTGCGAGTCGCTGAACCCCTTGTTGACCCGTTCCGGCTCGGCCTGCGCGGGGTCAGGGAGCACCTCGGCGAGGCTTTCGGCGTCGACCAAATGCCCGCAGTCTTCAGGCGGCGCGGCGCGGTCACCGTCGACGACAACCGCTGCGGGACAGTTACTCTCGTCGTGAAGAACTTCTTCGAGACGAATGCGATCGCCGGTCTGCGTGCCGATTTCGTCCGGCAACCTACGGTCCACGCCTATCGGTCGCTGCTGGACTTTGCCGCCACGATCCATCGCGCCGACACCGAACGCGCCTGGGCGCTCGACCACCCGCGAGAACTGGCTCGTGGGGTGCTGGTCCGGCTCTCGCTGAGTGAGGGAGACGTTGACGCCGCGTGGGAGGCCGCCGACCGCTACGGTCCCGGATGGGCATGGCAGGAACTCGCTACCCAAGGCGCCGAGGCTCGGCCGGTAGCCGCCGCGGATCTGTAGCGACCGTAGCTCGAGAACGACCTGCGGCATCCCAACACCAAGCTCTACCCGGGCATTGCCGCAAAGCTGGCGACGATGGCGAAGCTGTATGAAACCGGCGGTCGCAGCGCTGATTTCGCGTCGTACATCGCCAAGGTCCGGCAAGAATACGGCAGGCGCCCCTCGCTGATGAAGGCGCTCGAAGCGAAGGGGCTCTGAGCGCCGTCACTCGCTGGGCCGGGGTGTGAAAAGTACGGCTGCGTCGACCCCATTGTTGGCGTAATTGCGCCACACTTACTCATGACAGCGCTCGCTGAGCGCTTTCGCCGCTGTGGACACCTTCATTACCAGTCGACGTTCGCGATCCCTGACCGCAGTGAAGTGGTAGTGCTCGTAAAAGGACTGCGCTTCGCCGTCGATGGCATCCACCACAACGGGTCCACATGTCTTGCGCGATGCCGGACGATCTGCGGCGGCCGCGGTTCGCGCACGCATCGTCAGCCCCCCGTCGGAGCCGACCTCGACAATGGCGAGGTGCGGCGGTGCGGCGCGACGCTGCCTTACCGACCAGACATCGACTGAGCGCCAACGGATTTGCGAACGAAACGTCCGGTGCGTTGTTGAGTGCGCTAACCAAACTCCCTGCAGGACAATGGCTTACATTCAGATCAAACCGCGCAGTGCTCGTCGCGGTAGCCGGCGCAGCAGCCAGCGCGGCAGCCGCCGTCGTCGCGCCTCCGGCAGCCGGTGCCGACCCGGTCGTCGACCTGATGGACAGGCTGCCGCCGGGCTACAGCGAAAGTTCGTGCCATTCTGTGGACGGGCCGATGGCGGACCCGGGAGCGATAGCCATGGTGGAATGTTCCGGTAATTCGTTGCCGGGCGGCCCAACAAGCGCGCGCTACACACTGCTCCGCGATACCAGCGCGCTAGAAAACCTTCACGAGCATGTACCACTCACACCACTTCAGGCCCGCCCACTGCCCTGGATCGGGCGCCACGCCGGCCTCTTGGACTCGACCGGACGGCCGGCCCGGTGGCTCGATCGCTTGCGGCATCGTTGAAGGCGACGTCGCTGCCTTGCTGTGGACGAACGACTCCGGTCCGCTCATCGCCTTGGCCCAAGGGGGATCCGAGACCAATAGCCTGCCGGGGCGCGGCGTCGACGCCCTGTGGCAATGGTGGTCCAGTTCGGTATTACCCGGCTGATTCGCCCGCCGCTTAGCCGCATTAGGGGACTCTGGCCGCCGGGGACGAACCGCTCACGTGGCGACGCAGCCGGCCGCTGACAGCGACCTTGCGAGCCAGCCAAGTTCAGCATGCCCACCCGGCGCTCACGCGTTACCACGGAGGCACATTGCCGGTGCTATCCGAATTGGGCCGATAAGAGGTCAAAAGGCTCTGTTTGGAGAATCAAAAGGCTCTGTTTGGAGAACTCTCGACCGCTGAGACTGAGTAGTCGGGATCGCGACGTTGGCATCGGTTGTCGATCCCGGCCGATAGCGCCGGAGGTTCACAGGGCAAGAGCCGGCCCCGGGTGATGTCTTCGACACTGCAAAGGAGATCTCGGTGGAAGACACGACCGAACGCCAGGTCACCGGTGAAGAGCGGCAGGCCGCCGAACACCCGACTACGGTCGCTGAGCCTAGGCGCCCGCGCGCGCTCATCGCCGGACTCGCGGTGACCGTCGTCATCGTCCTGGTCGCCGCGGTGGTCGGCTTCGTCATGGCGTTTCACGCAAAGCGAGAGGCGAATCGCAATCTTCGCCAGGCGACCAGCCTTCGCGTGGTCGCCGAAGCTCAGGCGATCCTGGCCCGTACCCGTCCCGGGACGGACATCACCGCCTTTCAAGGACTGGTCGCGGCGCAGCGACTTGCGCCAAGCCCTGATGACGGTCCGTTACGCAGCGTGCTGGAAGACAACTACCGGGCATTGAAAATCATCGAGACATCCTTCCAGCCACCCAATAGCGTCACCGCCGTCGCGTTCAGCCGCGACGGGCGGCGCATCATCGCAGGCGATGACTCGGGGGTAGCTGCCTGGAACGCCGAAACCGGCCAGCCAGTCGGCGAGCGGGAGCACCTCCGCGGTGCCCCAGACGTGGTGGTCAGCCCGGACGGCACGCGGGCCGTCGCCCTCTTGCGGGACAAAGCGCAGGTATTGGATGCCGAAACCGGCCATCCGATCGGCGACCCAGTGAAGCTCATCGGCGTCGCGTACAGCATGGCGATCAGCCCGGACAATGCACGGCTCGCCTGCGGCAGGAAGGACGGCACCATTCAGATCTGGGATCTCAACACCGGCCGAACCGTCGGTAATTTTCTTGCGGGGCACCAGGATACGGTCCTCGCAGTCGCGTTCAGCCCCGACGGTGGCCGGATCGTCTCCGGCAGCCGGGACAAGACGGTGCGGGTGTGGAATGCGGCCACCGGTCAACCCGTCGGTCAGCAGATGACCGGTGGCTCGGTGCTCAGCGTGACGTTCAGCCCCGATGGCACCCGGATTGCCTCCGGCAACGACGAGGGCACCATACAGCTGTGGAACGCCGACGTGAGCCAGGCAGTCGGCCCACCGATGACCGGCCACACGGGGAACGTGTACAGCCTGGCATTCAGCCCCGACGGCACGCGGATCGTCTCCGGCGGTCAGGACAAGACTGTGCGGCTATGGAATGCCGACACCGCAGAGCCCGCCGGCCCGCCACTGGTAGGCCACCGATGGACGGTCGCGACCGTGGCGTTCAGTCCCGACGGCAAACGAGTCGCCTCCGGCGGCGGGGATCGGACAGTCCGACTGTGGAGTGCCGAACCTAGCCCACTCGTGGGCCAGTCGCTGACCCCGCCCGGCTGGAGCCCACAGCCACCCGGCTGGCTAGCGAACGTCAAAGTGGCGGTCAGTCCCGACGGCAGGTGGATCGCCTCCGGTGGTAACGGCATCGCGCTGTGGGACCCCACCACCGGCCAAGCCATCGGCACCCCGATCACCGGATACGGAGAATTCGTGGCGTTGAGCCGCGACGGCAAGCGGATCGCCGCGATCGGTGACGGGAAGGTCCATGTGTTGGACGTGAGCACCGGCCGACCCTTGGGCGCCCCGGTGGAGAACTGGGACGTGCGAAGTGTCGCGTTTAGCCCGGACGGCACCAGGATCGTCTCCGCCGGGGACGACAAGACCGTCCGGCTGTGGGACGTGGCTACCGGCCGACAAATCGGAGACCCTATGACCGGCCACAGTTCCGATGTGAAAAGCGTCGCATTCAGCCCGGACGGCACGCGCATCGCATCGGGCAGCCTCGACGGTGTGCGGTTGTGGGATGTCACGACCTGCCGGCAAATCGGTAGCCCGATGGTGAGCACCGGCACGGAGACCAGAGGCGTCGAGAGCGTCGCCTTCAGCCCCGACGGCACGCGCATCGCCTCCGACGAGGTTCTCGTCTGGGGCAACAGGATTCGGTTATGGGACTCGGCCACCGGCAAACCCGTCGGCCGGCCGATGACGGCGAAAACGGTGATGAGTGATCCGGGCCTGCTCAAACCCGACATGAGCATGGCGTTCAGCCCCGACGGCAAGCGGATCGCTTCCAATATGTGGGATCGCACCGTGCGACTGTGGGATGTCGCCACCGGAGAACCCGTCGGCGCTCCGCTTCGGGGCCCCACCGCGGACGTAACGAGCGTGGCATTCAGCCCGGACGGAAACTTCCTCGTGTCCGGAAGTGAGGACGGGACCGTCCGGTTGTGGCTCAACTATCCCGACGCGACGTCGGGACTGTGCGCCAAGCTCTCCAGCAACATGAGCCGCAGGCTGTGGCAGGCCTGGGTGTCGCCCGACATCGACTACGTCGAAGCCTGCCCCGGACTTCAGATCAAGAAAGAATACGAGTGGTAGGTCCCATGAGCGGCAACGAGGCGGTCAACAACGAGATCGAGCAGATTCTCCCGCGCGACCCCCAGCAGCGCCAGACCGCATTGGAGCTATTGCGTTCGGCGTTCATTCCCTGGTTGGTCACCATCAATCCCGACGACGATCAACCGATGCGGCGGGCGGCGCGCCAGGCCGATCTGCCCGAGGCAAGCCGCCCACTGATTGACGCGCTGGTGGACAAGGGGCTGCTGGTGCGCGACGAACGCGACGGGCAGGTGGTCGTGCAGGTGGCGCCGGAAAGCCCGCTGTATCAATGGGATGAGCTGGCCGGCTGGCTACGTGCCGAACGGCGAAACCTCACAACAGCCGAAGCCCACGCCGCCGACCTGCGCAGACGCGTCCGCATCCAGCGCGCCGTCCTGGCCGGCACCGTCGTGATCGCCCTTGTCGGGGCGATCGTGGCCGTGGTCGGGTTCATTCGAGCCGTCGACGCCAAACACTTGGCGGACACCTGGAATAGGGAAGCGATCGCCTTGAAATTGAGCTCGCAGGGACAGGCCATCCTCGCGGGTGTTCGCGCCGGAGGCGATATGCGGGGGATCCAGCAGATCCTCGCCGCACCGGCCATCGCGCCCAGCACCGACATCAGCGCGCTGCTCACCGCGGTGGTTGAGCGACAATCCACGATCAAGATCATCCCGGCGCCCGACGCCGTCAACACCGTGGCGTTCAGCCCCGACGGCCGCCGCATCGTCTCCGGCGGCGCCGATAACACGCTGCGGCTGTGGGACGCCGCCACCGGCACTCCCGTCGGCGCCCCGCTGACTGGCCACACCGCCCCGGTGCTCAGTGTGGCGTTCGGCCCCGACGGGCGGCGCATCGTCTCCGGCAGCGACGACAAAACGCTGCGGTTGTGGGATGCCGCCACCGGTGCGCCTATCGGCGCCCCGCTGACCGGCCACACCGGCCCGGTGGAAAGTGTGGGCTTCAGCCCCGACGGGCGGCGCATCGTCTCCGCCGGCGGCACCATCGCCGACGGCACGGTGCGGTTGTGGGACGCCGGCACCGGCCAGCAGATCGGCGCCCTGCTGACCGGCTACAGCGGCCCGTGGGACAGTGTGGCGTTCAGCCCCGACGGGCGGCGCATCGTCTCCGGCAGCGGCCCCGTCGGCAACGTCGGGCCCGGCACGGTGCAGGTGTGGGACGCCGACACCGGCCAACCGGTCGGGCAACCGCTGACCGGCCACACCGGGCCGGTGTTCAGTGTGGCCTTTAGCCCCGACGGGCGGCGCATCGTCTCCGGCAGCGCCGACAGCACGGTGCGGTTGTGGGACGCCGGCACCGGTCAGCCGGTTGGCGCTCCGCTGACCGGCCACACCGGCCCGGTGGCCAGTGTGGCGTTTAGCCCCGACGGGCGGCGCATCGTCTCCGGCAGCGCCGACAGCACGGTGCGGTTGTGGGACGCCGGCACCGGTCAGCCGATCGGCGCTCCGCTGACCGGCCACACCGGCCCGGTGGCCAGTGTGGCGTTTAGCCCCGACGGGCGGCGCATCGTCTCCGGCAGCCCGGACGGGCGACGCACACCCCCCGGCCCAGTCGAGGGCACGCTGCAGTTGTGGGACGCCGGCACCGGCCAGCAGATCGGCGCCCCGCTGACCGGCCACACCGGCGCGGTGGCCAGTGTGGCGTTTAGCCCCGACGGGCGGCGCATCGTCTCCGGCAGCGACGATAAGACACTGCGGCTGTGGGACGCCGCCACCGCTCAGCCCATCGGTGCCCCGCTGACCGGCAACACCGCCTCGGTGGCCAGCGTGGCGTTCAGTCCCGACGGGCGGCGCGTCGTCTCCGCCAGCGCCGACACGGTGCGGTTGTGGGACGCCGGCACCGGCCAACCTATCGGCGCCCCGCTGACCGGACACACGCTGTGGGTGTCCAGTGTGGCGTTCAGTCCCGACGGGCGGCGCATCGTCTCCGGCAGCGCCGACGACACGCTGCGGTTGTGGGACGCCGGCACCGGCCAACCGATCGGCGCCCCATTGACCGGCCACACCGCCTCGGTGTCCAGTGTGGCGTTTAGCCCCGACGGGCAGCGCATCGTCTCCGGCAGCTACGACAAGACCCTGCGGTTATGGGACGCTGCCACCGGTGCGCCGATCGGCGCCCCGCTGACCGGTCACACCGACCCGGTGACCAGTGTGGCGTTCAGCCCCGACGGGCAGCGCATCGTCTCCGGCAGCACCGACACCACACTGCGGTTGTGGGACGCCGCCACCGGTGCGCCGATCGGTGACCCGCTGACCGGCCACACCGACTCGGTGACCAGTGTGGCGTTCAGCCCCGATGGGCGGCGCATCGTCTCCGGCGGCAGCATCGCCGACGGCACGGTGCGGTTGTGGGACGCGGGCACCGGCGAGCAGATCGGACCAGCACTGAGCGGCCACACCGGCACGGTGTTCAGTGTGGCGTTCAGCTCCGACGGGCGGCGCATCGTCTCCGGCGGCCTCGACAAGACACTGCGGTTATGGCCGGGGCCCGCGGCCTGGCCTGATCTGTTGTGCGACAAGCTCGTCGCGAATATGAGCCACAAACAGTGGCACGACTGGGTGTCCGCCGACATCGCCTACATCAGGCTCTGCCCGAACCTGCCCGTCCCCTAGCGCCCAAGGAGCCGACCGGCCTCAACATTTGCGGCAGAAATCGGAGAGAGCTTCCCCCGAGAGGTAGTGATACGCGGTGGCGCGCCCAATTCCGAACGCAGCGGCCAACTTACGCACCGCTGCACCTGTGAGCTTTTGCCTACCGAACAAATCGGTGACGCGTCGCGCACCCAGGCTCGACAGTTGATGCCTCGACCCGCAGGAGAAGGCGCTGATGAAAAAACCGCAATCACCCTGGTGGTACCCGGAACTCGGCGGATCGCCCCCCGGGCCGCCGTTGCCGCCGGGTTGGTACCCGGATCCGGTAGACACCAGCCGGCGCCGGTACTGGGACGGCGCGGTGTGGGACGCATCGCCATACACCCCTGCGTCCCGGGATCAGGCCGCGATGGCCGCGATGATGGTCGTGGAAAACCGTCCACCCGATAGATCCGATCGAACCCCTCGAGGTGGAGAAGCTTCCGGCCTGACGGTCACCAGGGGAATCTCGCTGATCTTGCTGGCGCTCTTATTCGGGTCCATTGCTTCGGCGTCCTTACCCGAAGGCCCTACACATTGGAACGAATATGCCACCGCGGGGGCCGACACCATCTGGCGCACTTACTTTCTGGCAATCCTGACGCTCTGTGTCGGGGCGTTGGTGCTGGGCATCCTTTCGCTGACAAGACCCGCAAGTCACCCGATGTTCAGCGTTATCGAAGCGGCAGCGGTAATCATCGTCGGGTTAGCCGGCTGCGTACTTGGGGTCTTGTCTGTCGGTAACGGAACCGATATGGCGACCCCGCTCACCTTTCTCGGTACTGGCGCTCTGTTCGCACTCGCCGGTGGAATCACGACGTTGCTGTCCGTAATTGCGGTCGTCGACCGACGCCGTTCTGGTGCTCAGCCGTCACCCGGGCCGCTGCCGTCCGGTGTGCAGCCCGGTCCGTTGGGTTTGCGGTTTCTCGCCCGGCTGATCGACGGCCTGCTGGTCGTCATTGTCGCGGTGCCGCTGGCCGTGCTGGCGGAAACTCACATCGGGGCTACCGGCTTATTCCCCGGCTTGTTTTCCGGGTTGCTTGCCTTCAGCTACTTCGTGGCGTTCGAGGTGAGTCAGGGCTGGACCCTGGGCAAGAAGCTGCTGGGTATGCGGGTGCGCGGACCGGCCGGCGCCGAGAAACCGACCGTGCGGCAGTCCGCCGTCCGTAACCTCTTCACACTGCTCGCGATCATCCCCTTCATGGGCGAAGTGCTCGTGCTCGTCTGCGGCATCGTGATCGCGGCGACCATCCAGTCGAGTCCCACCAAACAAGGCAAACATGACGAGTTCGCCGGCGGAACCCACGTGGTCAAGTATTGACCCCGGTGACCGGTGACCGGCGTCGGCGAAATCTGATGCGTCACTTCTGCCGTGCGCAATAGGCAAGATCTGCGGATCGGCGTGACACGCTCTCATTTCCGCCCGCCGGGTCGAAGCGGGCGGCCGGACTCCGGAAGCACAAGGGCGATCAGTCTCGCCATGGGTTCCAATCTGTATCCCCGACACGCCTTCAACCGCACACGAGGAGCGCCTCATGACCGCTACCTACGACGAGAAGCAACGAATGGTCTTCGGCGCCAACACATATCGGCGTGAGGCGGACCCGATGAGTTTGAACGCCATCCCGGCCGCGGGGGAGCCCGGGCCTTTGGTGACCCGCCGGCGTCGCGATGATCGACTCGATCGGGTTGGTCCGATCAATTTTCTACGGGTGGGGGCTGGTGCTGGGTGGCTCGGATGGCAGCTCGAACAGTGATGGATCGGCGAGGACCACTGCCGTGGGCACATCGCCTTTGCGTGTCACCAACAGCGGGGTTCGATACACATATCCGCGATTGCCGCATTCGTCGCTCATAGCGGTGTCGGTCTGGATGCCTCGAAGTGTGCCGTCAGGCTGCGGCTCTAATGACCACACGAAGGTCTCACTGGTGGCGATTTGCGGGTTCGTTCCTCCGGGGCAGCCCTGTCCGGGCCCAAGGTGAGGTGTCTGCGCCCAGTGACCATCGACAAAGCGGAGCACCATACCGCCGCCTACCGGCGCTTGGTGGTTTTCCTGGGCCAGTTGGGCACCCGTGCCGACGCATCCAGCCGATGTGCACAACGAACGTAAGGCCCACCAGTCGACGCTGGACGACATATCACCAACCGTCCGCTTGCCGTTCACCGTCTGCTTCGACCAGTCGTACTCCACGCTGAAGGTGCCGTCGAGTAGCGGAGTCACACCCGCAACCGGTGGAACCGGGCTGCTGGTCAGCGGCGCGGCGGTAATGGTCACCGGATCGGCCACAGTAACGGTGGGCGGTAGCTCACCTGTCCGCACCGCCACCAGCGGAGCCTGCCACACCGGGGGCTCTGCTTGTGGTGAACGGGAGTCGACTTCGTCGAAACTCCCCGTTGCTGCGGCTGCGTCGCCGGCATCGACGCCGGTTGTACCCTGACGGTGCATCGGCGCCCCGCCGGATATCACCTCGTTCACCGGCTGAGGCTGGTCTCCCGGCCTGTGCGGATCGACATCGTTGGACACTTGCCTTTCCTTTCACATGCCGCTATCTCGGATCGTAGTGGTGCGAACGTGGTCGGCAGAGAAAAACCCGGGATTCGCCGGTCCTCATGAGAAGCCATGGGGCCCAACGAGACCCGAGGCTTGACAAGGCCCTCATCCGAGGCAGCTGTTGACGACCACGGTCACGACCTGACAAGAGGTCTCTGGTCGTGTCGCCGTTCGATGCAGCCTCGCACCGACCGGTGGTAAGCAGTATTGGTGATTCGGAGCCGCAAGATGGTGCAATCTAGAGCGGTGCTTACGGTCGGACCGGGACGGTGCAAATGACCTCGGGCGGATACGGCGGGGGCTCGGGAGACCCGTTCGGCGCCGGCTCCTTTGACGCCGGCCCATTCGGTGGTGACGGCTCGGTCCCCGGGGCGCCCGAACCGCCCAGTCGCCCCCAGGGCGAGATCAATACGCTGGCCACCCTGTCGCTGGTGTTCGCGTTTTTCTTCGCCCCGGCCGGCGTTGTGCTGGGCCATGTTGCCTTGGCACGGATCTCCCGTACCGGAGAACGGGGTCGCGACCGCGCGCTGATCGGCCTGACGCTGTCGTATGTGTTCATCCTCTTCGCGGTGGTCGCCCTGGTGGTGTGGCTGGTCATGGGCGCTGGCAGGGGCCCTTCGCCAGGAGGGACAACCACCTCGACCACACCGCCGACCACAGCCACCCCGTCGACGAGCATCGTCACCAGCGTCGTCACTGCGCCGTCTACGACGCGGCCAACGTTCCCGGTTGAGGATATGCGGGTTGGCGATTGCGTGGAGATACAACACCTATACCCCGACCCGACGAACCCCGATCAAACCCAAATAAGCCTGTTCTACTCCGTGCCATGCGAGGCCCGCGATGGGGTGTTTAGGGTCGATAAGATCGCCACCCAACGGAACCAGTGCCCCGGCTACGCACTGGTCAACGCCGATGAGACCCTCGTCGCATGCGTCTCCGAATTCCGTGGATAACCCGACGAGAGCATCTGGCTAAGAGAAGCTCGAATGGTGTCGCTGCTCAACGTCGTTGACGGAATCTGTTCACCGGGGCCGACGGGTGACACCAGAACGGTAGACTGCATCGGTGACGCAGGCTGGGGATCCGTTTCAGCAGGATCGTGCCGATCAGTTCGGTACGACCACCGGGCCGCCCACGTTCAGTTACCCGCAGCCGGGCGGCGATCCATGGCAGGTGGGTGGAAGTGCATTCCCCACGCCGCCCGCCCAAAAGGCGAGCTTAGACACGTATGCGGTGCTGTCATCGATCCTGGCCGTCCCGATGCCCCCGGCGGCCGTTGTGCTGGGGCATCTGGCGTTGCCCCGAATCCGCCGCACGGGTGAGCGCGGCCGATTAGCGGCCATCGTGGGGCTGGTAATCGGTTACCTGATGTGTGCGGTGCTGGTGGCCGGGGCAATCTGGGTGGCATCGACGGCTCACTCACCGTCGAGTCGGAACGCGGCCACGCCGACCACGAGCGCACCGTCGCTTCCGGCGTCGACGTCAACGTCGACGTCGATAGTGACGGTGCCGCCGTCCATCCGGCCACGCGTGAAGCTCGATCTCAGCCAGGCCGCGGTGGGCACCTGCGTGGAAATTCAGCGCCGAGGAACCGAGGCGGATGAGCTTGATCTGTTCAAGGTTGACTGCGAGCACCGCGAAGGCGTGTACGTGGTCACCGCTCGGGTAAGCAACCAGTACGAGTGCAAGTCGACATACATCGCCGCGCCTCCGGATCGAGGGTTCGCCGTGTGCTTGAACCTGTACTGAGCGGTGTTCGCGGACCGAGAGGGGATGGAGACGATGGAGACCGACGGCAGGCAAGCTATGGGCACCGTATCCGCACCTGGGGGTTCTGGCTGACATGGCGCCGTCGGATCCGTTCGATTTCAGCGATTTCGGCGCCCCCTCGGCCCGCCAGCCGCAGCAGCCTGGCGCTCCCGCGGCGAGTCGATCCGCAGGGCGGGAAACCAACCGTCCATTCGACACCGGTTTTGATCCATTCGCCGACCAGGCCTTCGACCAGGCCCGTCCAGTCGCCGGCGACGCCTTCGGCGTGTCTGATCCTGGGCTTGGCGGAGGCGCGCTGGTGGTCGCCCGTCCTCCCGTGGCGCTTTTCGCGCTCGCGCTCGGGCTGGCGGTGGCGGGGGTGGTGATCGGAGTGCTGTGGGGGCCTTCGTTGCCGGCCGCGTTCGCCGGGTGGCTGCTGGCTGGTCCGGTGGCGATCGGGGTGCTCGCCGAGTTCACCCGGGTGGACACCCAACGCCGGGCCAACGCGGTGTATTCGGCGCCACGCTGGGTCACAATCCTGTACTGGGCGGTCCTGGGCGTGTGTCTGCTCGGTATCGCCGTCGGCGCCTGGCACATCGCGATCTGGGCGGGCGGGCTGTAGGACCACCGATGATGTTCCGCTACCAGCTAGGCCGACACCCCAAAGCCCCGAGAAGCGCGCTGGTCGGTATCTCAGGCCGTATCACAGCGGTTGCGGCGCTGGTCGGTGCCCTGATGTTGTGGGGGTATTCCATGCCGACAAGCCAGGCCCAGCCCGACAATGGGGTAGCACGCTACGGCGCGTGCCTGGCCGCGCAGAAACAGGGAGACTTACTCATCCTGGTTGACGAGTCAAGCAGCCTGCAGAACACCGACAGCAAAGCGGCGCGGGTGCAGGCGGCAAAGTACCTGGTGCACACCTTGGGTCGGTATGCCGACCGCATCCAGGCCAAGCTCGACGTCGCCATCGCCGGGTTTGCCGAAAACTATGTCTCCGAACACAACTGGACACCGCTGACCGATGCCACCTCCCAGCATGTGGGCGATCAGCTGTCGACCCTGGCGTCGAAAAACGCTGGCATCGACACCGATTACTGGCTCGCTCTCGACGGCGCCCGCCAGGCGCTGGCCTCGCGCGGAAGCGGTGTCGGCGGCGCCGACCGCTGCCAGGCGATCGCGTGGTTCTCCGACGGCAAGATCGATTTCACCGCGCGGCCGCTGACCAAGCCGTATGCCGATGGGGTCCGCCTGGATAGTCCGAACGGCGTGGCCGAAACGGTTCGGCAGGCCACCGAATCGATCTGCCGGCCGGGTGGGCTTGCCGACCAACTACGCGCCCGCGGCATCGTGATGTTGGGGGTGGGCCTGGGTGATGCCGCCAGCGCGTCCCAGTTCGATGTCATGTCGGCGATCAGCACCGGGCGTGGACTCAACGGAATGCCCTGCGGCAATATCACCGAACCCACCCCCGGCGATTTCTACCGGGTGACCACTATCGACGACATGCTGTTCGCCTTCGATTCGCTGTATCCCGACCCCGGTGTGCCGCAGCGCAAAGGCCCGGTTTGCGAGTTGCAGGTTTGCCCGGAGGCGCGCCACGACTTCGTGCTGGACCGCTCGATCAAGTCGGTCAAGATCCTGGGCTCCGGTGGCACGCCCGGCATCGTCCCGTACCTGATCTCGCCGTCCGGGCAGAAGGTCGAACTGCCGAACAGGCCGGGCCAGATCAGCACCGAAATCACCGGCACACCAGTCCAATACGAGTGGCTTTCGGACTCCTCGCAAACCATCACGATCCGCAACAGCGGCAGCACCGACTGGGCGGGCAAGTGGGCGATCGTCTACGTCGACACCACCGGGCAGCACCCCGATGCGGTGTCGCGGGTCAGCATTCACATCATCACCGACATATTTCCGGTCCTCATCGACGCCGCGAATCTCGCCTGGCATAGCGGACAAGCGCTCAAGGGTCTGATCTTCGGTCTGGCCGACGGGCAGGGCCATCCGGTCAAGCCTGCCGAGCTGGCGGGCAGCGCGACCATGTCGGCGACGCTGGAACCCGATGGCGCTCCGAAGATTCCGTTGCTCGTGTCGGTGCCCAAAACCGCCATCGGCAAACCCGTTGACGCCGACCTGACCGCCGTCAAGCCCGGACATGCGATCCTGCGGATGTCGTTGACCATCACCACCGCTCCGGCGACCGATCGCAACGGCGCCCAGATTGCCCCGGGAACCACGCTGTCGCCCCAAGACGTCGAGATGTCGATCCAGATTCTGCCCAAATTGGGACTGCCCACCCCGGCAAGCCGCATCGACTTCGGCACCGTGCAGGCGGCCAAAGGCGCGAACGGCTCACTCGCCATCACTGGGCCGGGATGCGTGTGGATCGCCGCAGACGACAAGGACAACGTCATCGCCGCCCCTGACGGCATCGGAAACACCCGCATCACATCGCCGGCCAGTGGGCCGGAAACCTGCCTGAAGGTGCCGGCGGGTCAGACCGCCGGTCTGCCGGTCACGTTGCGCACCGACCGCGACGGCCGCGGCGGCCTGAGTGGCACTGTGCCGGTTCATCTTTCGCCATTGGCCAATCCGAGCGACGCTCAGGTCATCGACGTCCCGTTCGCCGCGTCGTTGACCAAACCGCTCAGCAAGACCAACTTCGTGCTGGTGTTCCTGGCCGCGTTGCTGCTGGGTCCGGGCATTCCGCTGGCGCTGTTGTATGCCGGCAAGTGGTATGCGGCCAAGATTCCCGGCGAGCCGATGCTTGCCGAGCGGATACCCCTCGAGGTGGACCCCGACTCCGACACCGTGATCCGTAACGGCTCGCCGTTCGCGATGGCCGACACCGACCTGCTCAGGTTGGTGCCGGGCCTGGCCGGCGGCGCCCGAAGCCTGGTTGTGCTGGGGGTTACCTTGACCGCGACTGTTGGACGAAGCCCCTTCGGCACCGGCCACGTCGTCGTCGACGTCGACGGCAGGGTCAGCGTGGGCTCGGCACTTCCCGGCACGGATCGCACCGGTCTGAAGGCGGTGCTTCCCCTTGCCGTGCACAACAAGTGGGTGGTGTTGCACGATCCCGGCGGTCCACCGAATAAGGCCGACGTGCTGTTGCTCGCGGGGGGCCGAACCGACAACGCGGCGCGTCAGCGGATCTACGAGGACATCGGTCGACGGCTGCCCGAGTTGCTGGCTGCACTGCGGAACCGGGCGGCCAACGCGGGATTGGCGGGGCCCACCGAATCCGAGCCCGAATCACCCTACGGCCAGCCTGAGGCGACCACACCCGCGTCGGACCCATTCACCACGGCAGAACACACCGCGCGGCCGGGCGGTTTCGATTCCCGGCCTTTCGACCCATTCGACGAAGGAGCCTCATGCGACGATTCCTGATTGTTGGTTGCGGCGGCTCGGGCGGCGCGACGTTGGCCTACATGATGGACCAACTCCGCTCGGAACTGCATGCGGCCGGTATCGAAAGGCTGCTGCCCGGATGGCAATTCGTCCTCATCGATGTGCCCAGCGGAGCCGAGGACGGACCGGAAGGGCTGAGCAACGTTCCAGCGCAGGGCGGCACCTACATCGGCTGCGGGCCGCAGGGCAGCAGCTACGCGATCCTGGACGCGGCGCTTTCGCAGCGGCTGGCCGCCAATGCCGCGCTGGATACCATCGCCACCTGGGCACCGCGCCACCCGGAGGAAGTGACCAACCCGATCTCGACCGGCGCCGGACAGTACCGCGCGATCGGGCGGATGATCATCCTGAGCAAGGCCGGCGAGATCCGGTCGAAGCTCCAAGCCGCCTGGGATCAGCTGTTTCGGGTGGAGACCATCTCCGCGATGTCGACGGCGCGGGTGCCGGGCATCGGCCCGTTCGACCCGCATCAGCCGCCGCTGGTGCTGGTGGTGTCGTCGATGGCCGGCGGGGCCGGCGCGTCGATGGCCCTGGATGTGTGCCGGTTGTTGACGCTGGTCTCCGGGCTGGACCCGAGATTGATGGGCCTATTCCTGGTCACGCCAGACATTTTCGATTCGCTGCCGGAGAGCGCGCGGACCGGTGTTCGGGCCAACTCGCTGGCCATGCTCGGCGAGATCGTCGCCAGCCAGTCTGGTGCCGCAAGGGAGCACGACGTACGGATTTTGCGGGCGCTTGGACAGCAACACGGCGAGGGTGAGCCGATCCCGTTCGCCCGGGTCTTCCCGGTCGGACGCTATGTCGGCGCCGACCGCACCCTCTTCGGGGACGGCTCGCCGTTTGCGGTATACCGGGGACTGGCCCGCGGCCTGGCCGGTTTGGTGATGAGCGGCACGGCCAGCGACCAGTTCGTCTCCTACGATCTGGGCAACACCGCCTCCCCGGCCGGCGACCGGGACCTGTTGGGATGGGGCAACTCGGTGTGGGATCCGCTGCCGTGGGGGACATACGGATTTTCCAGCCTCAGAATGGGTCGAGACCGCTACGCCGAATACGCCGCGCAGCGGTTGGCTCGCAGCTGCGCCGACAAGCTGGTTTCCGGTCACATGCAGCCGGGCAATCCGGCGTCCAGCAACGAACAGCTGGAGTCGTTGTTGACCAGCCAATGGGCAGCCATCTGCAGCGAGCTCGGATTGCTGGCCGCCGCCGGTGGCGAGGACATCAACGCACTCGGAAACTGGGTGGCCAACGCCGCGTTTCCACCCCACGTGGTGGCTCCCACCGTCAACGCCATCATCGATCGGCAACTCCGCAGCCACCTGCCCAGCCCGGAAGGAATGACCGCCGCCCAGTGGGTGCCGGTCTTCCGGCAGGCGATCGCCAACCGTCGTGACGCGCTGACACAGGCTTGTTCGGACGCCGGCTACCGGCTGGCCTTCGGGTGGCAGCGGGCCTTCGCCGACCGGCTCGACGACGTCGTCGGCAATGCGATCGCCGACTTCGGACTGCCGTATGCCCGGGCACTGGTCGACCAGCTTCGCCGTCACATTGACGACGTGCTCACCGCGCCGATGGGCCAGCTCGGTTCGATGGGGCCACCCGACGTTGTCGCGCTGCCGCCCAACGTGGACACGGCGCTCACCTCGCTGCGCGGCGTGATCAGCAACGCCGACCAGGTGCTGGCCACGACATTGGACGGGTTCCGCGGCGCCGTGCGCCGTCAGGTCTATGCCACCGCCGCGGCGCGGCTGGCGGATCTGTTCGCCGTAATCGGCGGCGAGCTGCTCGTCCCGCTGCGCGACGCGCTCTCCGAAGCGCTGATCCTGCTGGAGAATGCGCAGGCCGAGCCGCCGTCCGATGTCGGTTTGGCCCGCCTGGCCACCGACCAGTACGCCGCGTGGCCGGCCGACGCCGACGAGTTCGTCCCGGCCCGGTTCGCCGAGGCCAACAACGAGGTCCTGCTGATCAGTTCGTCGGCCTTCAAGCAGCGCTACGAGGGCGATCTGGTCAAGGTGGTCGCGGCCGGCCGGACACTGGTGCCGTTTCGGGCCGCGATCGGGGAGGCCACCACCCGGGTGATCCTCGGTGTGTGGCAAACCACCGGTGGCATGGTTGCGCCTGGCGGTCTGGTGGAACGCAGCGCGAATTGGGTCACCCGGGCGCTGGGTACCGATCCGGACACCGGTCGCTCACGGGTGCCGTCGGTCGCCCAATTCGATATTCACACCCGCCCCGCCGAGCTGCTCGCGCGGGCCCGGCTGTACGTGGAGCGGCCCGGGGAGGCGTTCGACGAGTTCTGCAGTGTTTCGCTGCGCGACTATGTCCAGGGGGCCGGAGCCCCGGAATCCGAACTGACCGCACGCCGCCACGACATCGCCACCAAGTTCGCCGAGGCCTTGTCGCTGGCGCGGCCGTTGGCCAGCGTGAACGACCAGGCACTCACCCGGGTGCATCCTGGCCAGCAGGTCGAATACCGCTACAAGTTTTCCGAGATACCATTCGCCGGCCAGCCGGTGGGGCTGGCGCTGGCCGACACGTTGCGCTCGAACCCGCGCATCGACCAGGCCACCAAGGACAACTTCGCGCGAGCGCTCACCGACGATGACGGCGTCACCCACATCGACATCTTCGGCTCCTACCCGAACTACTCACCGCTGGCCTTCGACTCGGTGCTGCGGCCCCCCGCCCAGCAGTGGGCCGAGATCGCCGGCCCGGCCCGCACCCAGTTCTGGCGGTATCGCCGTTCGCGGCCGTTGTCGGCGTCGCTGCCGATGGGTGACGCCGAACGGCGCACCATGACCGCCGGCTGGCTGCTCGGCCAGATCATCGGGCGGATCCAGATACCCGAATCCCCCTACATCGAGCCGGTCCGAATTTATGACGGCGACGCCGAGCAGTGGCTGAGTTTCCCCAGTCCGCTGTTGACCCCGCCGTCGAATTTCACTGCCTCCTACGACTGGCTACCAGCGGTGCTGGAGGGGGTACTGCTGGCGATCGCGCAATCGCAAGACCCGCCGGTGATGCGTTCCCTGCGCCCGTATCAGGTGCTGCGTGCGCTCTATGACGCCAATTCGCAAGACCCGGCCGGCGGGATCGTGCAGCTTTCCGGGGTCGGCCTGCTACGCGATTTCATCCTCAACGGGTGGTCGAACCCGGACGTAGTGTCGCGGATCGAGGGCGTCGCGGCCGCCCAGACACCAACCGATCGGGCCGTGGCCGCGCAGGAGTGGCTGTCGACCGTCCGGGACACCAGCGCCGAGTATCTACCGCCGGGTGTGCCCAGGGCCGGGAGTGCCGGCGCCTTCGCCAGGATCGCGACCCGGTCGAAGGCCTCGAAGACGCCGATTTTCCGCGACCTGGCGCCTGACGTCTTCTGGGCCGCCGAGATGCTGATCAAGTTGGTCGGCCAGATCAAGGCGACGGCCGTCGACGGCCGATCCGCAAGTGCGGCAATGACTCGCGACGAGGGCGAGCAGATTGTGATACCGGACGGCGGAACCTTTTAGCGATGACCGCACTTACCGTGGTGCTGGCTCCGCACGCGCAGTCCGAAGACATCCTCGCGGTGCTCGCGGACTACTCCGCGGTCGGATTGCTGCGCAGCTTCGCCTGGGTGGATGCGGCCGCCGGCACGGCGACCGCGCTGCCCGCCACCATGGTGACCGATGGCCAGATGAGTCCGGTTGTGCTGCAACAAGTCCTGACTGCAAGGAAATACGACCGGGTTCGGCTCGCGGTTCTGGTGGCGGTGGAAGCACCCCTGCAATCCCGGATCCCGCTAGCCGTGGAGCAGTTCATGGAACAGGTGGTGCGGTCCAGCGCGATAGGTGCGCCGATCACCCTGCTGCGACTGCTCTATACCCCCGGCGCAGCCGCGGCCTTGACGGCCGACGCCGCACTCGTGCTGGAAGGGTGGCACAACCTGTTCATCGCGCCCGAGGACCCGTCGGGTCCGGAATTGGCTGCCGTCGCGCTGGACCGGCTTACCGATCCGCTCGACGTTGCACGCTATGTCGCACCGGTCGTCGCCGGTGTCACCGGCCTATGGGTGGACATCGACAAGACGCCTTTCGACGCGCTTGCGGTCCTGCCGGGGCTCACCATCCGGACGGTGCGCGCCTTCTACCGTGAGCTCGACACCGCAGACGTTGAGGCGCGCCTGCGGGCGCAGCTGTTCGATCCAACCGGTCGCCTGCCGTTGCCCCGCGCCGACCGTGTCCCGGTCGTCTTCATCGATGACGTGCCGACCGCGACACAGTCGATGGCGCGGGCGCTGTGGACCAAGCACCGCGACGTGCTGCGCGGTCCGCGAATGTCCCTCGGCGGCGAAGGGGCCCAACGGATTTCGATGGGAACTGCTCTCAAGATGTTTCTGTCATTCCTCGCCTCGGCACTGTGGCGGGCGCCGTCGGCGTGGATGTCCTCGGCGCTGGGCTCGGTGTCATCGGTGGTGGCCACCACGGTGCAGACTGCGGTGTTCGGCCGCTCCGGATCGGCCTACGACGTGGTCGCCGGTGCAGAACCGGCCAGCTGGCAAGATCTTGGCCGTAGCGCCGACACCCTCGGCAATGCGCTGGCCGAACCTTCGGGTGGCCAACACCTCGCGCAGCAGGACCTCAGCCGGCTGTGGACTGATTTCGTCAATGTCGCCCTGAGCCTGGCCGACGGCGGCCGCCGATCGGAAAGCCTGGAACCGGTGCGGGTGGGTGCCGCCGTCGGAGTGGTCCGTAACTGCTCAGATGTCGTACCGAGCGCCGACGACCGGTTCGCCGCCATCCCCGGGTCATTGGCCGCTGTCACCGGGGTTAGCGCGGTGGAGGCAACCGATTTGCTGGGGGTGGCCGCGCTGCGAGACCGGTTGCAGCGCACCTACGGTGACCCGGCCGCCGGAGTCGAAGCCCGCCGCGCCGCCGCGGCCCTGGACGGCTGGCAGCAGACGGTGTCGAAAAGCTATGCCTGGCAAGTCGGCTCGATCCTGGTCGACTATTTGCAGCGGGCCCGCAGCGAGGTGGCCGGCCTGGTGCAACAGATCCGCTCGACGGGCAACCGGGACGCCGTAGAGCAGCGGCTGAGCCAGCGCCAGCACACCACCGGAATGATCCTCAAGACTTTTGGCTGGAGCGTTTTCGGTGTGCTGGCATTGCTGGCCGGGGCGGCCGCGCTGGGCTGGGGCGGGTGGAAGTTCGCGCTTGTCACCGGCGGGGTACTGCTGGCGTTGTACCTGGTGATCACGCTGGCGTTGTTCCTGCTCACCCAGCGGGACCTGTTTGCCGAGATGAATCTGCGCCAGTCGCAAGCCGCTCGGTTGAACGCGATGCATTCCAATCTGCGCTCAGCGGTGCAGGATCTCAGCCGGCTGTCGGGCGCATATGGGCAACTGCTGGCCTGGAGCCGGGTGTTGGGAGCGGTGCTGCGGGCACCGTTCGGTTCCGCTGCCGCGCCGAGCCCTCCGTCCGGGCAGCTGGTCGACGGGCTGCCCACGTCGACCCACCTGGGCATCGCGATGCCGAGTTCCGACGATATGCAGACTGCTATCGACTGGATCGAGCACGGTTTGTACTCGGTGGGCTGGCTCACCCGGCCGTGGGAGGACATGCTGGCCGACGCGGGAAAACAGCTGCGCGAAGCTCCCGCGGCCCTGTTCGTCATGCCCGGCGTCGGGACGGGATCGGCGCTGGACAAGTGGTCCGCCGCGGTCGCCTCCGGCCAGATACGGGCCAAGGGTGCCGATGCGCTGTGGCAGCGGGTGAAGCACATGCTCACCGAATCGCCGGGCCCTGTCGGTGACACTATTACCCGTGCCGTGTTTGTCCCGGTGTCCGGGCGGACCGTTCCCGAGGCTGAGTTCAGCACCGGAGTCACCGACCACCGCCCGGAGCGCGCCGCACCTTTCGCCGGATCGCTGTTCACGGACGCCGCCATCACCGCCGGCCGTTCCGCAGCGGTGCTGGACGAATCCGTCATGACGCGCCGTGGATTGGGCTACCGCGCTGTCGTGGTGCAAGCCAGCGACGGCCTGCTGCCCTACGATTTCGCGGTCTTCGCGCCGCGAACCAGCATGGCCACCAGCCCCGACGCGACGACCGACCACGATGAACCGCCCGGTTCTGGAAAACTGGTCTTCTGACGATGCCTAATCCGAACGCACTCGACAGCGATCCGCGCCTACCGGCTCTGTTGCGGTGGCGCCAGCAGCTCATCTCCTCGGGCGCGGTGTCCCCGCACAGCTTCAAGGAAGCGCATGTGCGGATGGTGCTGCGGTCCGGGCGCCGCGACGTCGACGAAATCCGCGCGATGTTGCCCGGCTCGGTGGCCGAGTATGCCGAGGACATGGCACGCGTGCTCGACGAACTGGCCGCCGAGACGACCGGGCCGGCGCACGCCGCCGATACCGGCCGGGTTGCGACGAGTCAGCCGGTGCCAGAAGACGATTCAGCGCTGTCCCGCGAAACCACGCCAGATAGCTTCGCGCCGTTCATCTTTCGCAAGCAGACTGTCGAGCCGCACGAGATAGTGGTCCGCCCCGTCTCCGACCCTGCCAGCGGTCAGCAGATCCTCGAAATAACGTGGCCGCCCTATCAATCCGGCAACGCGGAATCGGACTCCTGCACGGTGTACCGGGTGGTCAGTAGCGAGGAGAACGAGCCGTATTCTCCGGATCGGGCGGAACTGGTCGCGGTGACCACGACCACGTCGACACGTGACAGCCGACCGCCGACCAGCGCCGTGCGCCGCTTCCAGGTGTGGGTGAACACCGGTGCATCACGCGCGGAAGCGCTTGCCGCTCAACCGGTTTTGTATGCCGCAGGCGCACGGCCCAGCCCGGTCGACAATGTCGTTCTAAGCCAGGATTCCGGCCGTGTGATCGGCCAGTGGACGGTGTTTCCGCGGGTGAGCGCCGTGCACCTTTACCGGATCCCGGCGGAGGAAAGCGCGGCCGACGAGATGCCGTACCAGATCCTCGCCGACAGCGACAACCTCGACGGGTTTGTCGATACCGACGCGCAACCCGGGCGGCGGTATATATACCGGGCGCGCTGCAAGGTGAGCGTCGACGGTGTGGAGCGCCTCTCAGACCCCGTGCAGGCGGAGGTGCAGGTCTCCGCGATGCCGGCGCCGGTAGACGACGTGTCGCTCAGCCCCCACGACGACGGCGCGGTGCTCGACCTCAGCTGGACCCCGCCGCCGGCAGGCCGGGTCTTGATCTTCCGGACCCAGGACCTGCCCGAGGCAGCCGAATCAGCCGAGCTGCCTGAAAGCGCACTCGAGCTCGCCGGGCTGCACCTGGCATCGCGGCTGAACTATCCGATATCCGAGCGCCGTGACAGCGACGGCCGCCCGCGGTCGGTGATGGCCGGCGTGCCCTGGCCCAGCGAGTGGAGTCGTGCCTACTTCACCCCGGTGACCGTCCTCGACGGCAGGGCGCGGTTGGGCAAGACCATTTCAACGGTCCGCACCGGGTCGATCACCGACGTCCAGCTCACCGAGTACTGCAGCAAGCAGGTGCTGACCTTCGCCTGGCCGGCCGGTGCGGCAGCGGTGTCGGTCCACCTCGCCCCCAAGGACTACGACCCGCAATTGGGACTCAGTGGGCGGCACTACGAGGTCTCGTTCGAGGATTACCACAAATTCGGGGGACACCAGTTTCCCAAGAACGAGCTACCCCCGGGTGGCTGTTCACTGCACCTGGCGCCGGTGGCATTCTCGGCTGGTCGCCGCATCCAGGGCCCGATCACCAGCGTGCAATACGTCGGTCTGTTACGGCTGTGGTACTTGGTGAAGATCTCGCGTGACCGCGCCGGCAACCCACTCACGGCCGCGCTCATGATTCGCGCCGAGACCGACGACGTCATCGGTTCGCCGCCGTTCGTCCTGGTTAACAATGCTCAACGAATCCCGTTGAGCATCACCGACGGTGACCCGCTCGACGTGGCGCCGCTGGGCGACCAGGGTGCGGTGGCCGCGCGGCCCGCAAAGCAATTCAAATGGCCGGCGCTGCGAAGCGACGGCGCCTCCCAGGTATTTGTTGGCGACGTCAGAGGGCGGCAGGGCTGGATACGGCTCTTCGCCGACGTGGGCGACCCGAAGCGGTTGCAGCGGCTGGCGCTGCTGGATCCGCCGGTCGATGCGCTTCGTCTCACCCGGACATCGTCATGACGGCCCGGTATGGACAACTGAGCTACACGTCGTTCGACGCCATCGGATCGGCCGGCGGCTGGCGGGTGAAGCAAACCAGCGGCGACCTCGACGACGCAGAAGAAGCGCTGCTGGTGTCCGGCGTCCGGACTGTGCTGAATCCGGTCGATCCGATACCGGCCTTCCCCGCAGCCGCGCAGCTGCAACGTATTCCGCACCGGCTGGCGTATCGCCGCATCAATCGAAACACTGCCTGCTATTGGCACACGGTGCCGGCAGGAAGCGACCACACCGGCCGGCCCGGCAACGTGTTCGTGCACGCGATGCTGGACCGGCAAGCCGGCACAGCGCAGGACTCTTATCGGCCTATCGAGCTGTGGCGTTCGCAGCGCTGGCTTTGTCCCTACGGTGGTGCGGCCGTGGCTGGGGCAGCGCTGCCCGCACAACCACCGGGGCCCGGCGACACTGTGACACGCCGCAGCGTGGTCAATTTCGCTTACGACACCACCACCTGGCGACTCACAACATTGTTCGGGCTGATGGATGCCGTCGCAGCCGCGATCGAGGGCGGCCCGCCAGTCGTGCTGGGTGCGGAGTCGGACGAAACCGCCGCACAATGGATCGGTTTGATCAGCTTCCTGATGTCGCCGGGAACTGCGCGGTCGCTGAACTTCTCCACCTTTGATCGCGCCGATCAGCTCGAGCACGCCGTGCGGATCGGTCAACATCTCACCGCGATCCCGCGCGATGACCTCCCGATGGCCCCGGCGGCGGCGGTGACAATCGACGAGACCGACACACTTTCGCTGGGAGAATTCGGCGGCCAACCGCACCGGACCGCGGCCGCACAGCCGATCGAGGTCACCGCTTGGTCGGCCATGGCGCAGGTAGCCATGTTGGACCCCGACTCAATGCGGCTGGTGCTCAACGACATTGACATGTTCTCCGCCGGGGTGAACGATTGCGGCCTGCACCCGGCGTGGCCGATGGCGATGTCCATCGCTACCCGGGAGCGATTCGTCGACGCGGCAGACGAGGCTCGGTCGGTGATCACGCAACATTCGCCGCCCGGCCCGGTCATCGATCCGGCCATCGTGCAAACGATCAGCGACGTAGTGCGTTCCGCGGCCGGGACGGGCACCGCCGATGCGCTGGAAGCGGCACGGCGGATGCCCGACGGCCTGACGGCGCAGGTCGCCGACGCCGTGTACCTGTCGCGCGCCATCTGCGACGACCGGTGGCTAGATCGGCCAGGCCCGATCCCGCTGGGCCGGACTCGCTATCACGGCCGGGCGGTTCCCGCCGAACTGTTGGGGACGATTCCGGCAGCGCTGCGGGCGGCAGGTGATCGGGGTCCGGGCCGAGTGCTCCTCGTCGTCGACATCCTCGTCCGGTTGGGAATCGACTACGACCTGTCCAGGGTGTTCGAAGAACACGTCCTGCCGGCGCTGCGGGACCCACGGCAGGTTCGGCGCCTGATTCTCGAACTCGGCGGGCGGATCGGCGTTGATTGTCGCTTGGCTGTGGCGTCGGTGATGATGCGGCAGGGCGAGCCGCCGGATCAGCCCGGGGGGCAACTCGACGATTCGGTGCTGGAGTGGCTCAGTGACGGGGTGACGGCGCCGTCGCCGGAGCAGCTGACCGAGGTCCGGCCGGGAAGTCAGGATTGGACCCGGGCTGTGCTGCGCGCCGCCCGGGCGCACCGACTGGGCCCCGAAACCGAACAGGATCGGCAGGCGGACGCGTGGTGGCGGCGTGTCCACGGTTTGCCGTCGGCGCAACTCGATCGGATCGAAGACCGGGTCGTGGAGCGCCTGCCGACTCGGGAACTCATTCTCGGCCTGGTTGGGGCGGCCGACTCACCGGAAATGTTTGAGCTCGCCTCCCGGGTCGTTGCCGACAACAAAGATGAACTAGGTGTCGCATGCGCGGTGGTACGGCTTTATGAACCGCAAGACTGGGTCGCGCGCGGCTACGTCATGACATATCAGCGCGCCTATACCCCCAGGTGGGACGAAGCGGTTGACGCGGTCGGACCGGAGCGCGTTCACCACGACTTCGCGCGCCGGCTGCTTGTGCTGGCGGTCGTCGGTGCCATTGTCGGCACGCCGTGTCCCCGGGTGTGCGCCGCCCTGCTGACCGATCCGAGCCTGCAAACCGAGGTGACCGAGCAGGTATTCGCCTTGGCGGAGACCCGCGTGATCTCCGCCAACGCGGCTCTCGCGGTCAGCCTGCTGCATCCGGCCGGGACCGATCCGATAGCGCCGCTGTTGCGGCGGTTGGCCGCCCGCATCGCGGCAACGTTCCCCTGGGACGCCGACGAGGTCAACGACGTCGTGCACGTGATGGGCCAGATCAGCGCAGCCACGGACGCCGCGTCGCTGCGACGTTTTCGCGAGATGGTGCTCGACGCGCTCCACGGTCAGTCCAGCGACCTGGATCCCATGGCGGCATCCGCGCAGTGGAGGCACTGATGCCCATCTATCTGATGAGTGAACGCACCCGAAGCGTGACGATCCCCAGTCAGGCACTGGCCCTGTCGATCACCGGATCGGTAGCCGAGGCGGTGTTGAATGTCCACGCCGCGGCCGATCAACCCGTGGTGCGGTCCTCGTCGCAGCGTTCGGTCCTGCCGATCGTCATCGGCCCGCTTGTTGTCAGCGTGCGACCGGCCCGGGGCGACTTTTTCGGGCCGGACACCGTGGTCCAGCTGGCAATCGGACCCGATACCGCCGACGGCGTGGATCCCGTTCAGGTGGTCTTCGAACCGGTCGACGTCTCCGGAGACAGCGACGTCGAACTAGCCACGCTGACACCGACCGGGACCCGCATCGAGATCGCGGTCAGCGCGGTGGCCGACCGGCCGCTTAACCCGCTCGGGACCGCCGCCCGCGCGGCCGCCCGGAAGGTCGTCGGGCGGCGATCCGAGCTGTCGAGCCACGCGGTCGTCATCGCGGTGGATGCTTCTGCCTCAATGCGCTCGGCATTCAGCAACGGAAGCGTCTCGGCCGCGGCTGACATCGTGGTTGGCGTTGCCGACGCGGTCGGCATCACCGACGTGTCAGCCGTGTTGGTCGCGGAGAAACCCGTACCGGTCCCGACCGAACCGGCCGGCACCTTGGCGGATTCCCTTCGCAACGTGGAGCCCCGATGGTCCGCCGGTGCCCGATGGTCGACAATCGCCGGCAACGGCGCGCGCACCGTGGTGTGCACCGACTTTCCGACACAGACACTGCGGCAACGGTTTCCGGTCATTGCCATTTCGAACGATCCGCGGCTGGAAACCGACTGCGCGGTGCTGCGTCCGCCCCGCCCGGGTGCCGACGCCGCCGCTGAGGTGCTCAGCCAGCCGGCGGTGCTGGAACGCATCGCGATCTCACTGGTGCGGGGCCTGATGTGACGAAGTGCCCGCGCTGCTTCTCGGTCCTGGGCGATGACCATTACGCGTGGATAGTGGACCCGCGTGTCGCCGGGGTCCCCCGTTATGCGGATGCGGCCGCATCGGCCTACTACGGCGCGGCCGTCACGTCGCCGCCGGTGTACGACGCCAAGCGACCGCCGGGCTACCGGGGTCGGCTGCACACGGCGGCAGACGCCAGCGCCGCGATGAACGGACTGCCCGTCGTCGAGATCTGCCCTGTCTGCCACTTCGAACTTCCCGGGGGATGGCGTCAGGGTCAGGCGGTGTGCATTGCGATGGCCGGGGCCCGGGCAACGGGTAAGAGCATCTATATCGCCGTCTTGATCAAGCAGATGGAGCTGCTCTGCGAAACCTTGAGCGTGTCGATGAGCCCCACCACCCAGGCCTCGGCCCAGGCGTACGCCGTCAATTACGAGCAGCCGCTGTATGTTCAGCGAGGGCTCATCCCACCAACCCCCACAGTGCGAACACAGGCTTCGCCTCAACGCGAACCACTCATTTTCAGCGTCGGGGCGTGGCTTGGGGTGCCGAGCTTCGTGGTGTTGCGGGACGTGGCCGGCGAGGACCTGGAGGCCGGCAATACCTACGCTCCGCATTTCCGATTCTTCGCCGACGCGGACGCCGTGTTTTTCATGTTCGACCCGTTGCGAGTCAAGGGAGTTCGTGATCAACTGCAGGATTTGCTGCCGGCGCCGTCGTCGACCGGCGGAGATCCGCGGTCCGTACTGAGCAACGTGATGCTGGCGGTCGGCGCGGGACGGCCCAAACTGGCGGTCATCGTGTCGAAGTTCGACGCGTTGCGGGCGCTACGCGACGTCGAGGGCTCGGACTGGAGCTACGTCATGTCCAACTCCGGCGCGTCGTACCTGCGTGACAGCTCCGCAAACAGACAGTACGACGATGCCGACGGACAACTTCTCCACGAGGAAGTCCGCAGCCTATTGCTGCGGCTGCAAGGCGGCTCGGTTGTCACCGCGGTCGAACACCCTGCCACCGGAGAGCCGTTGCCGCATCGCTACTTCGCGGTATCGGCGCTGGGCCAACCCCCGGACGGCAACCGCCTGAACGTGCGCGGCATTGCCCCGTTCCGCTGCACGGATCCGCTGCGCTGGGTCACCTCCAGCTTTGGGGTGTTGTAACGGTCCCGGCGGTCTTGCTGCAATGACTCGCCTTATCCAGTGGCTATCGACGGGGGCGCACAAACCGTCCCCGTAGTTTCGGTCAAGCCCGACATGTCGGCCTTGGCGGTTCGTGTCGGCATTAGTGGGTTTCCCCATGCCGGCCGGGTTCGCGTCGATATGATCCGGCTGTGCGCTGCGTGGGAGGAGATGGGGATCCGCAATCGCCGGGGCCGCAGCCTAATCCTTTCGAGAATGTAAGGTCCGCCGGGTCCGGGAGCTTCGGCGACGCCGCCATAGGCCCACAACCCGCAGAGCCCCTGCCGGAAGACTTTTCGGCGGCGAACGGCCCGTCCCTGCCCCCAGTGATCGAAGCGTTTCCTGGCTCTCGGGGTGGGCAGCAGCCGCCGCGGAAGGTCGGCACGACGGTTGTCGGCTCGCGGGTGATCCGATGGCCGGTCGGAGTGGGCATTGGCGTGGCCGGCATTGCCGTGATCCTGGTGGTGGCGGTGATCACCGTGCTACTCACGCACCGGCGCGCGCCGAATCCTGGCGCACCGGCCGCGCCACCGGTAACGCCGCCGACCTTAACGACGCCCGAGCAACTGGACGGCATTCTGCTCAGCGTGGCTGACATCAGCGCCGTGATGGGCGATTCAACCATGCACGACGAAACGAACTGGATATTGAAGGAGCTGCAACTCTCAGGAGGCGTAACGCTATCGCACCCGGACTGCCTTGGGGCGTTTTTTGTCGTGCTGAACGAGCTGTATGCGGGAAGCGGCCAGACCGCAGTGCGAAGTCAATTCGTGTCCGGCGACGACCGTAATGGTCTCAGTTACCATGTCAACCAGGCCGCGGTGACCTTTCCGTCCGTCGCCGAGGCCAGCCGGTTCGTGCAGAATTCGGCCGACAAGTGGAAGAACTGCGCCAACCAGACGGTCACCGAAACATTCGTCAGCGGTCAGCCCTCCAAGTGGACTTTTGCGAGCCTCAACGGCAAGCCACCGACGATCACGCTGAACCGCGTCCAGGTGGGGGCAAGTAACAACAGGGGCTGCCAGCATGCGCTGAGCGCGGTGTCCAATGTGGTTATCGACGTCGACGCCTGCAAATGGTTCATCACTAATGAAGGCGGCCAGATAGCCGACAAAATGGCCGCCAAAGTTAAGGGGCAATAGCACGATAGGCCGTCGGCGGCCGGCGGCCGGCGGGCACCGGGCAATGTGCAGGGTGCGGTGCCGCCGCCGCTAGTGTCGGCGTCAGAGGCGTTGATTGCTCAATGCACGTGAGCAGAATTGAGAATTCGCTGCGGCGCGCCGGTGGCCCCTCAGCTTCGGCCCGGGCGACCGAATGCCGGCGCACGGAATTGGCGGTCATGCTCGACCTGACCTGCGTTCGACTCCGCAACCGCTGGCTGAAGGTAGGCCCCGGCGCTCCATCGCTCGGCGATAGCCCATCTGGCATCAGAAGGCGTCATAGCCCACCGGGATCAGCGCGTACTCGGATACCGAGATCGTTTGGCCCGCAAGGTTGTTCGGCTCCCACCGCGCTGGGGCGCTGCGCGGCCGGCGTGGACGTCAGCAACTGCGAGGTCATCGTGGTGGTGCCGGTTAGGCTGCATTGCCTCAAGGGTCCTTGACTGCAAGTGGCTCGGTTATGGCCGCAGCCGAAAACCCTTGCACAGGAATGCCTTTGCTGCACCGCAACATCGTGGTATCGGCGCTGGGTCAGCCCCCGGATGGCAACCGCTTGAACGTGCGCGGCGTTGCCCATTCCGCTGTACGGATCCGCTGCGCCGGGTCAGCTCCGATGGCTATCAATGGGGAGGTCGCCCAAGAATCGTCCCGTAATCAGAGCGAACCCGGTACGCCCGCCTTGGCGACTCTCGCCGGCACCTGTAGGTTTCCCCATGCCGGCCGGGGTTCGCGTCGATATGTTCCGAGATATGCAGCGCGTGGGAGGAATGGTAAGTGTCCAACGATGGGGATCCGCAATCGCCGGCGCCGCAGCCTAATCCCTTCGACGAGTTGAGATCCGAGGGATTACCGCGGCAACCTGCGGGCGCAAACGACGTGGAGCCCGGCGGGACAACTGGGCAGCCCGAGCCGGCTCCGGAATACTTCTCTGCCGCGAACGGACCGCCACTACCCCCGGTGATCGAGGCGTTTCCCGGCTATCACGATGTGCCGCAGCCGCCGAAGAAGGTCGCCAAGAAGGTCTTCGGGAAGGTCAGGACCCCGCGGGTGATCCGGTGGCCGGTCATAGCGGCCGTCGGCGCGGCTGGCGTTGCCGTGATCCTGGTGGTGGTGACGGTCACCGTGCTACTGACAAACCGGCGCGGGCCGCAGCCGGGCCACACTGCTGGGCCCCCGGCGCCGTCGGCCGTCCTGCCGCCGAGCACGTCACCGCCGCCGCCCCTGACGACGCCCGAACAATTGGACGGCATTTTGCTCAGCGCGGCTGAGATCAACGCCGTCATGGGTGCTTCAACCATGGAAACGATGGAAACGGGTTACCGGTTGGACCCCACACCCATCAAGTTGTCGCACCCGGAGTGCCAGGGGGCGCTTTATGCCGTGCAGGACCTCGTGTATGCGGGCAGCGGCCAGACCGCACTGAGAGTCCAACTCGTGTATGAGCCGGGGCGTTACCATGCCCACTGGGTCACCCAGGCGGCGGTGACGTTTCCGTCTGCCGACAAGGCCGATCAATTCGTGCAGAATTCGGCCGACAAGTGGAAAAGCTGCGCCAACCAGACGATCAGCGCCACGAACACCGCCGGCAACACCGTCAAGTGGGCCTTGGCGAGTCTCAACGGCGAGCCGCCGACAATCACGCTCAACGAGCTTCAAGTCGGAGCCAATAACAACTGGGGCTGCCAGCGGGCGCTGAGCGCGGTGTCCAATGTGGTCATCGACGTCAATGCGTGCGGATACCGCATCGCCGACGAAGGTCGCCAGTTAGCCGACAAAATGGTCGCCAAAGTTCAGCGGCGATAGCGAGATAGGCGGCCGGACTCCGGCCGGTCCGGTGATTCGTCGTCGCTTCCGGTCCCGCTCCGGGGGTCACAGTACTCAAATACTAGGCGGATTCGTTCACCGCAGATAACTCCCGAGGTGCATTTACCTGCCTTGGAGGGTTACGGCTACTTTCAGAGGCAGGTCACGCGAAGAGTTTCCTGCCCATATCGAATATTCTCCGGGAACGAGCCGGAATGCGTTGCGATCACCGTCGTAGCTGGAAAGAAACAGCGGTTCCACATGTACGGTGACGGTCTTCGACTCACCGGGTTCGAGTGCCACCTTTTTCCAGCCGATCAGCCTGCGCGGCGGCTCTTGCGCACTTTCTGGCAAACCCGCGTAGATTTCGGCTATCTCCTCTCCGGCGCGCTTGCCGGTATTCGTGACGCGGACGGTGACGTCAAGCGCGACTCCGGGGGTGACGTTCAGTTCCGAGTAAGAGAAGGTGGTGTAGGACAGGCCGAATCCAAACGGAAACAGAGGCATCCTATTCTCCGCGTCATACCATTTGTAGCCGACCTTCAGGCCTTCGTCATAATGCACATCGAAGACTTTTTCGCCGGCCTTGGGGCCGGTGGGGGCAGCTGGCTCGGCCGGCGGTTTCGTCGCGTCCGGATGCGGCATATCGGCCTCGCGTTTCGGGAACGTGATCGGCAGCTTGCCTGACGGGTTGATATCGCCGAAAAGAATGGCGGCTATCGCCTGTCCGCCACGTATGCCCGGATACCACGATTCAAGCACGGCGCTCACCTGATCCAGCCAGGGCATGGTTACCGCTCCTCCCGTCTCAAGCACCACGATGGTATGCGGATTGGCGGCAACGACGGCCTGAATCAGCGCGTCCTGATTGTTGGGGAGCGAGAGGTTGGGGAGATCGGCACCTTCAGACTCGTGCTGGACAGCAAAGACAATCGCGACTTCGGAGGATTTTGCCAGCGCGGCTGCGGAGGCGGGATCATTCCCGGGATTATATTCAACTTTTGCCTGCGGGACTCGTTGGATAATAGCGTCTAATGGTGGTGAGCGGTGATAGACCCATTCCGGGGGGAGCGCCATGATATCGCCGTTATTGACGCCGGGCGTGATAACGGGATTGCCTCCGGCGGGATCGACCTGTGCCGAACCGCCGCCCGAGATGACACCACCGTCGGCATGGCCGCCAATGACCGCGATGGATTTAATCGAGGACGCGTCCAATGGCAGTTGGCTCGCCGCATTCTTCAGAAGCACTGCGCCAGCCTCCTCAACCCGCTGCGCGACCTTGAAGCCATGCATGACGTCGACCACCTTCGGATGCGCAGGATAATCGATGACCCCGGTGGCGAATTCAGTGCGAAGTACACGGTGAACCATGGAGTTCAACTGGTGCTGGGAAATCTCTCCGCGCCGGACCGCTTTTTTGAGTGGTTCGCCGAAATAGTCGCTGCCCGGCATTTCAATGTCAAGGCCGGCTCTGGCCGCGTTCACGGTGCTGTGCGTTCCGCCCCAATCGGAAACGACAAAGCCCCTAAATCCCCAGGCATCCTTGAGGACATCGCGGAGTAGATAATCGTTCTCGCAGGCATACGTGCCGTTGATCAAGTTGTAGGAGCACATCACCGCGCCGACGTCTGAATTACGGATGCCAATCTGGAACGCGAGCAAGTCTGACTCCTGCATCGAGCGCTTGCCAATGATGGAGTTGGCGAAGTGGCGGCCGTCTTCCTGATCGTTGACAGCGTAGTGCTTGATATTGCCGATCACATGCTGATTCTGCAGACCTTTAATTTCCTCACCGACCAGCGTGCCGGCGAGAATCGGATCCTCGCCCTTGTATTCGAAAGTGCGGCCATTACGCGGTTCGCGGGTAAGATTGACACCGCCGCCCAACGACATGTTGAAGCCCTGGTCGCGTAACTCGGTGCCGATGAGGTCGCCGTATTCGTAGGCGATTTCGGGATCCCAGCTCGAGGCCTCGGCCACACCGGAAGGCAGCGCCGTGGAATAGCGGCTACGCGGTGCTCCACGGGCAACACCAACGGCGGCATCGGACATCTGCAGGTCAGGAATCCCCAAGCGTTCAATACCGGGAATAAAACCCGCGCCCCCAAGAGAACGCACGCCAGGCACTGACGTGGTTCCCTCAAGGAGAGTCCGCCATCCCAAGCCGTGAAGCAATTGCACTTTTTCGTCGAGCGTCATCTGCTGGATGACCAGATCGGCCCGCTCATCAGGAGAGAGGTATTTGTTTTCCCATGGGCGTTCGGGTGCGGCATTTACTGGTTGTCTGAATTGCGTGTACATTGGGGCCGAGGCGACAAGAAAGAAGAATGCCAGTATTAAATTAGCTGCTTTCAGCAGGGACCTGCGCAGAATCATCGATTGCGCTCCAGAAATCTCGTCAGATCGATCAGCTCCTCCGTTTCGGTTTTGACTTCCTGGGAAATCATCGACCATCGCGGCCGGCCGAACCAGATCACGTGCTCCGAGCTTGCGCTCGTAGGCAATGAGGTTCGGCTTCGCCCGGTCTCCAGTAAAGAGCCTTTGACCCTGATGCGTTTCCAGAGTGCCCTGTTTCTTATCTCAACTGCCGACCACTCAACCCGCAGCCGCGGGTGTCGGGCCGGGGCGGAACGGGTAGGACTGCCGTTGTGATGACTGAGCAAGAGTTGGCCGCTGAGCTTGGCCACCCGGAAGCCCAGAAGCTGCTCTCCGGCTCCATGGCCCGGCTCGCCTACAACGGACACGATGGCTTCCCGCGGGTGATCCCGGTCGGGTTCTACTGGACCGGAGACCGCATCGTCGTCTCCACGGCACCGACCTCCCCCAAGGCCCGCGCGCTTTCGCGCCGTCCGCACGTGGCATTGACGATCGACACCGGCTCCACCCCAGAAGAGGCGAAGGCCCTGTTGGTGCGTGGCCTCGCCACACTGCAAACCGTCGACGGCGTCACCGACGAGTACCTCGCGGCGGCGAGGAGGTCGATGGACGAAACCCAACTCGCCGAGTTCGAACACAACGTGCGGTCGACGTATCAGCAGATGGTGCGCATCTCGATCGAGCCACGCTGGGCGCGGCTCTATGACTTTGGCGCCGGCCGGTTACCGGCTTTCCTCGCGAACCTGATCAAGGATCGTTAGCCAGACTCGGCCTTGCATCGCGGAAGCGAATGGGGACCCGGTAGCGATGCGGTCACAGCCCGAGCCTGCCGTGTTGTCGCCATGCCACCGTCGTGCCAGCCGTTCATTACGTCCGCGACACGCTGATGTACCCGGTGCCGCGCGGTTTCCCGTTCGACCGCCGACATCAGCAGCATGTCGTAATCGGTGTCGACGTGTCGGACCGACGCCGCTACGGCTAGTCGTATCGCGTCCGGATCCAGGGCCCGTCCGGCCGCGGTTCGTCCGATCCGGCCGCTGGCACGCGCCGCCGCGTGGCGTGCGATCGACTCGGCCCGGTCCGCAGGACAATACGGAAACAACTCCCGGATCGCGCCGGCAAATTCCGCCTGAAACCGCGCATCCTCGCCGGCCCGTCGCACTTTGTCGCGCTCCCGGCGGCGCAGCCGCAACTCGGCGTCGGAGAGGCATCCCTGCTCGGCCCGTTCAATGGCCTCCGGCTCGGCGAGGATGCCCTGGCGTTCGTAGCGGTTGCGTGAACGACTCCACCGCACCACCACCGCCGAAAGCCGGCTGATCTTCTTGGCCCGCCGGGTAAGCGCGGCATCACCAGACGGCAGGAACTCGAGATGGCCCAGGTCCGCGCAGTCCAGGCAGCGGGGCCCGTCGTCCTCCATGAACAGCAGGTCGCCGGTGCCATCGCAGGCCGTGCAGGTCCACTCTTTGAGCGGCGAGATCACCACGAGATCCGGTGGCCGGCTCTGCCGCTTGATCGCGTTCTGAGACAGGTACGGAGACACCCAGCGCGTACGGTAGGCGCGCTCGGTTGCGGCATCGGCGGTGACGCTGAACCGCAGCTCGCGGCGGTCCCGGGTGCGGGCAATGTAATCGGTTTCCGACGGCTGGAGCCCGCGGTTCTGCGCCCACTGCCGCAACGCCGCCATCGCCGCCGCGACCTTGGCCGGTTTGACCTGCATGAGTTGCTCCAAGGCTGCCACCCGACCCTGCCGCCAGATGTCGAGCTGCGACGGCGCAAGCCAGTTCAAGCCGACCAACACATCGATCGCGCTGACCAATCGCCGTTCCGCGAGCAGCGCCTCGGCCGCTCGCGTGACGCGCTGTTCCAGGTCCTGCCGTGTCATAGACGGGCCAAGCCTACCCGCCGGGTGTGCTCGACGAAACGGTGGCCACCCGCAGACCGGACCATCAGCTTCCCGAAAGCACTAGTGGCACAGGGACTCTCAATACCACCTCGCGAAACACCCGGGCGGCCGGCAACCAGGACCGTGCAGTCGGCTACCCGACCGCCGAGGACGCTGCGTGACCGAGGCGCCAGACATGTTGATCGATCAGCTGATCAATTGGCCGATCACCGTGGCGGCATCGGCCGCATGGATCCGATGAAGTAGCTTTCCTGCCCGGTGGGGTATCCGCCGCCGTCAGTGGCGATATGAACGTGGTCGTAATGGTTGAGCGTTTCGGAGCCGTAATCCGCCGTCCAGCTCGGGGCGCCGATGCCCGGGTAGAGCTTCTGCCGCCAGATCACATGGAGCACGCCCCAGCGTTTGGCGTTCGCCAGGGCATACCCGGCGATCTGGTTGCCGAGCTCGATACCGGCGGGGGAGTCATGGCCGGGGATCATCACGTCGATCGCCAACCCGTTGGGATGCCACTTCAACGGATCCTGCCGAAACCCGTAGATGGTGCTGATCTGGGGAAAGAGCACGCTGATGGCGCGGGCCGCCCAGATGGTCTTGATCTGCAGCCCCTGCTCGGATGCGACGCCGGCAGGTAACGCCATTTGGAAGTCTTGGCCGGCGACGGGTGCGGCCGCCGTCAACATGTCCACCTCCGCCGGACTGGCGGTGGGCGCTGCGCTGGGCGGCACGGCCGCGGTACTTGTGGGGGTTGCCGCCGGGGTCTGGACGCAGCACGGCCGCTCGGTGGCTTGGGCGTAGATCATGGCGGCAGAGACGACGAGTGAGGCCGCGATTGCCAACCAGCGGCCTCGCCCGTTGGCTAACGCGGCGGTGCCCACGCACAGCACTCTAGTGGCGTGTGCGACGCATGTGGCAGTCCTTTTGATCTTTTTGTTGCACGAGTCCCGACCGGGTCAGTCGCTCGGAGATCCGATTGGCACCGGCGTGATGTTCCAGATGTCGTCGCAGTACTCGGCGATCGCCCGGTCCGAGGAGAACTTTCCGCTGTGCGCGGAGTTGAGGATGGACTTGCGGGTCCAGCTTTCGGTGTTCCGCCAGGTGGCGTCGACCTCCTGCTGGGCGCGCAGATAGTCGGCGTAGTCGGCGATGACCAAAAACGGATCGTGGTCGGTCAGGTTGGTGATCAGCGGGGCGAACACCTCGGTGTCGCCGCGCGAGAACCGGCCGTCGGCGATCAGCCCGAGAACCGCTGTGAGCTCGTCGCTTTCGGCGATGTAGTCCCTGGGCCGATAGCCTTGGCCGAGCACCTGCCGCACCTCTTGGACCGTCAGCCCGAAGAGGAAGAAGTTCTCCGCGCCGACCTGCTCGCGGATCTCGACGTTGGCGCCGTCGAGGGTGCCGATGGTCAGCGCCCCGTTCATCATGAATTTCATATTCCCGGTGCCCGATGCTTCCTTGCCGGCCGTCGAGATCTGCTCGGAGAGATCTGCTGCCGGATAGATCACTTGGGCGTTTTGCACGTTGAAGTTCGGGATGAACGCCACCTTCATGCGGTCGTTGACGTCCGGGTCCGCGTTCACCGTTTCCGCAACGGAGTTGACCAGTTTGATGATGAGTTTTGCCATCGTGTAACCGGGCGCCGCCTTGCCGCCGAAAATGTATGCGCGCGGCGCCATTTCGAGATCCGGTCGCTGCTTGAGCCGGTGGTAGGCGGTGATGATGTGCAGCAGGTTGAGATGCTGGCGCTTGTATTCGTGAATGCGCTTGACCTGGATATCGAAAAGCCAGTCCGGATCCAGCGCGATACCGGTGTTGGCTCGTACATAGTCCGACAGCCGCGTCTTGTTCTCCCGCTTGACGGCCCGCCACTGTTGCTGCAGTGCGGGATCACCCGCCAAGGGCGCCAGCGCACGCAACCGGTCCAAGTCCCGCAACCACCCCTCTCCGAGCCGCTGATCGAGCAGTCTGCGCAGACCGGGATTGGCCAGGGCGACGAACCGGCGCGGTGTCGCCCCATTGGTTTTGTTGCTGAAGCGCTCCGGCCACATCTCGTAGAAGTCTTTGAGAACAGTGGTTTTCAGTAGCTCGGAGTGCAATGCCGCGACACCGTTGACGGCATGGCTGCCGACGGTGGCCAGGTGCGCCATCCGAATTCGCCGGTCGCCGTCCTCGTCGATCAGCGACATCCGCCGGACGCGGTCCTCGTCACCGGGGAACCGCGCCCGCACCTGGTCGAGGAAGCGGCGGTTGATCTCGTAGATGATCTCCAGGTGCCGCGGCAAGAACCGCTGAAACATTGACAGCGGCCAGGTTTCGAGCGCTTCGGGAAGCAGGGTGTGGTTGGTGTAGCCCAGCGAGGCCACGGTGATCTGCCATGCCTCGTCCCAGTCGAGGTCGCGCTCGTCGACGAGCAGCCGCATCAGCTCGGCGACGGCGATCGAGGGGTGGGTGTCGTTGAGTTGTATCGCGACCCGGTTCGAGAGTTCCCTGACGGGCAGACCGGCGAAGTCCTCGAGTAGGTGCAGCATGTCCTGCAGCGAGCAGGACACGAAGAAATACTGCTGGGCCAGCCGCAGTTGCTTACCGACTTCCGGCTGATCATTGGGGTAGAGCACCTTGGTGAGGGTTTCGGACACCACCTGGTCATCCACGGCCCGGTAGTAGTCGCCGGCGTTGAATGCGTCCAGGGCCAGCGACTGGATGGCGCGGGCGCTCCACAGGGTCAGGGTGTTGCAGGTGTTGACGCCGTAACCCTGGATGGGCGTGCCGTAGTAGACGCCCTTGGCCGCGCGCTGCGGGATCCAGCGCACCCGGTACCTGCCCCGCTCGTCGGTGTAGGACTCGGTGCGGCCGCCCCAGCCGACCTGGTAGCTCAGTTCGGGCTTGGCGATCTCCCACGGATTGCCGTCGGCCAGCCAGTTGTCGGTTTTCTCCACCTGCCAGCCGTCGTGGATTTCCTGGTCGAAAATGCCGAACTCATAGCGGATGCCATAACCGATGGCCGGACGCTCCAGGGCGGCCAGTGAGTCCAGGTAGCAGGCCGCCAGCCGGCCCAGTCCGCCGTTGCCCAGGCCCGGCTCCTCCTCGCAGGCCAGCACTTCGTCGAGGTCTTGGCCCAGCGCGGCCAACGCGGTGCGGGCCTGGTCCTCAAGTTGCAGGTTGAGCAGGTTGTTGCCCAGGTGCGGGCCGAGCAGGAACTCCGCCGACAGATAACACGCCACCTTGCGGGAAAGGTCCAGATAGGTCTGGGTGGTCTCGATCCACCGCTGCTGCATCCGGTCGCGCACGGCCAGCGCCAAGGCGCGGTAGTAATGCTTCGGCTGCAACAGGGTGGCGGGGCGGCCCAGTGAGTAGCGCAGGTGGTCTTCGATGGCCTGGCGAAGAGCCTCCGAACTCATTCCGGTGCGGACGTCCTCGGCGCAGGTGGATGCCGCCGCCTCCGCGGAGGCTGTCGTCGACGCGTGGGCCGAAGATCGAATGACATCGCTCATGTTCGTATTCCCTAGTTTTCAGCCGGGTGGTGGGTGCGAGTATCGGGCCTTTTAGAAATCCCGTCGCAGTCTCATCGGCGTGACGGCCGGCATGTCACCGCCGTCGATCACCGTCCGCGCGATCGGGGTCAGCGCCTGCAGTAATGCCTCGAGCTCGCCGTCGTCCAACGTGTCGTACGCGTGCAACCCCAGCGCGTCGGTGGTGGCCTCGATGTGGTTCTTCACATCGCGTCCGGCGGGCGTCATGCGACCATCCTCGTCGAGCAGGCCGCGGTCGATCAGGCTCTGCTGGCATGCGCGCCACTCGGCGTCGTCGTAGTGGCGGGTCTGCATGATGTAGTCGCGGGGCACCGCGTCGGCGGCGCTGTGCAACACGTTGGCCTCTCGTCCGGAGATACCGGCGGCGAGCAGCACGGCTACATGACCGTCGCCGCGATGCTCGCGTAGCAACGTTGTCGCATGCCAGAGCGCGGCCACCGGATCCTCGGGCCAGGGCAAGGCGCGGTTGGCGGCGAATAGCGGCCGGCCGTCGACCCGCGCCCGCCGCGCAGCGCTACCCGCTAATCGGGCTGCGGTGCGCACGTTTTCGTCGTCGGTGAGTCCGTACCGTCGCAGCGCCGCCACCGCCGACTCGGCGCGCGCTTGCAATGCAAGGTGCGGCCCCGCGATTTCCCACGCCGTCGGTAGCGCCTTGGCCACCCGCCCCAGGTCGAAGTTGTAGAACACCGCGGCCACGACTTCGGGTGGCACCTGGCCCAGCGGGGCCGACCGAGCAGCGAAGTAACCCATCCAAAATCCGCGGTAACCGAGATTTGTCAGGGCAGCACGCGCCTCCGGTGCGAAGTACGTCACGGCGTGGACCGGTTCGAAGCGATCGTAGAGTTGACGGGCAAGCTCGGGTTTGCGTTGCATTCCTGAAGCTAACCACTCGGTTTGGGGATGGCGCCTCGGGCATGGCCGAGTATGGGTCTCGCCGATGGGTTGGTTAGTGTCGCGAACGGTGTTTGGTGCCGGCGCGCCGTCGGCATCCTCTAGGCGCGGTAGCGGGCCAGTCGCCGCCTACCAGAACGGAGCCAGCCATGAGTGCGAGCGCGCAAACCGGAACCATCACCACCCAGGTGCCGGCACGCCTGGACCGACTGCCCTGGGGGCGGTTTCACTGGCGCGTCGTCATCGGCCTGGGCGGCGTGTGGATTCTCGATGGTCTCGAAGTCACGATGGTCGGTAACGTGTCGTCACGCCTGACCGAGCACGGTAGCGGTATCGAGCTGAACGCCGCAGACATCGGCTTGGCGGCATCGTTCTATATCGCCGGGGCCTGCCTGGGGGCGTTGTTCTTCGGTCACCTGACCGACAGGTTCGGCCGGCGGAATCTGTTTCTGCTGACCCTCGCGGTGTACTTGATCGCGACCGTGGCAACGGCTTTCGCGTTTGCGCCGTGGTATTTCTTCCTGACCCGCTTTTTCACCGGCTCGGGCATCGGCGGCGAGTATGCCGCCATCAATTCCGCGATCGACGAGCTGATCCCGGCGCGGGTGCGCGGTCGGGTGGATTTGGTGATCAACGGGACCTATTGGCTGGGGTCGGCGGCCGGAGCGGCTGGCGCTTTGGTCCTGTTGGACACCTCGCACTTTCCGGCGAACGTCGGCTGGCGGCTCGCCTTCGGTGTGGGGGCCATCTTCGGCATCTTCGTTCTGCTGGTCCGGCGAAACGTTCCGGAGAGTCCCCGATGGTTGTTCATTCACGGGCGCGAGCACGAAGCCGAGCGGATCGTCGGGGAAATCGAGGGGGAAGTGGAGCGGGATACCGGTCAACCGTTGCCCGAGCCGCCCGGAAAACCACTCAAAGTACGTCAACGCCATACGATTTCGTTCTGGGAGATTGCCCGGGTGGCGTTCACGCTCTATCCGCGCCGCGCGGTCCTCGGCCTGGCGCTGTTCATCGGGCAGGCATTCCTCTACAACGGTGTGACGTTCAACCTGGGCACGCTGTTGAGTGGTTTCTACGGGGTCGAGTCGGGACACGTGCCGGTGTTCTTCATCGTGTGGGCACTCAGTAATTTCGTCGGCCCGCTGCTGCTCGGTCGGCTGTTCGACACCGTCGGCCGCAAACCCATGATCACCTTCTCTTACATCGGGTCGGCGGTGGTGGCCGTGGTGCTCGCGGCGCTGTTCGTGACTCGAACCGGAGGTGTCTGGACATTCATCAGCGTGCTGGCGGTGGCATTCTTCCTGGCCTCGGCGGGTGCGAGCGCCGCTTACCTGACCGTCAGCGAGATCTTCCCGATGGAGACACGCGCGTTGGCGATCGCATTTTTCTACGCGGTCGGCACCGCGATCGGCGGCATCAGCGGCCCGCTGTTGTTCGGGCAGCTCATCAATTCCGGCCAGCGCAGCCACGTGTTCTGGTCGTTCCTCATCGGTGCCGTGGTGATGGCCGCCGCCGGCCTGGTCGAACTGTGGCTCGGGGTGGCGGCCGAGCGGCGCCCGCTGGAAGAACTGGCGTTGCCGCTGACGGTGGCCGACGCAGAAAGCCACGGCGGCGCGGAGGATGTCACGGGGGGCCAGCCGGCGAGTGGAGCCCCTGTTCAACAAAAACGTCACTAAGAGTAATCGGCATTGACCAGTCCGATGGGCGGCTGCGCACGACAGCGTGGAACCCGGTGCTGCAGCTGGACGAGAAGATGGCCGCACGCGTCGAGCAGTACCGCGGGTCTGCCGTCTAACTCTTACCCCAACGGCGGGGCCGCGCTGGTTCGTTCGCGCGGCGGTCCGCAGATGCCTTAACTCCCAACAATCGTGAGAACGCCTGATAGCGTGACCTTTCTTCGGCACCGAGGACCGGTCCCAGGTGTGGCAACGCCAACCGATTGTCGTCGACACGTGTGCGCACTCGGGTTGCCGGCTGGCAACGCACCGCATCGGGGTCAACCTGGCGAAAGACACGGTGGCGGGTCGCGCGATGTGATGCACCACGTCGACGTGATCAAACACCCGCTGGCCCGGTTGAGTTGTTGGGAGCAATCAGATGTCTTTTCTGATCGCGTTGCCGGACGTAGTAGCCGATGCGGCAAGGGATTTAGCGGCACTCGGTTCGACGCTCAGCACCGCTAACGCCGCCGCCGCGACACCGACGACGACATTGCTGGCCGCCGCCGAGGATGAGGTTTCGGCGGCTGTCACCGTACTGTTTTCGGCGCACGGCCAGGCGTATCAAGCCCTCAGCGAGCAGGTGGGCGCGTTTCTGGCGCCGGGTCCTATGCCGTTGCCGAGGCAGCCAGCGCCGCTTCGTTGTCCAATCCGCTGCAAAGCGTGCAACAAGACCTGCTGAACGCGATCAACGGCCCCGTCCAGGCGCTGACCGGGCGCCCGCTGATCGGCAACGGCGCCAACGGGGTTCCGCGAACCGGGCAAGACGGCGCCCGGGGGCAACGCCGGCCTGTTGTTCGGCAGCGGCGGTGCGGGCGGCGATGGCGGGCCCGGCGGCGGGATCACCGCCGCGACCAGCGGTGCCGGCGGCAATGGCGGCAACGCTGGCCTCCTCTTCTCCAGCGGCGGAGCCGGCGGGAACGGTGGAATGGTTACCGGTAAGGGCGCGGCCGGTGGGAACGGCGGCAACGCCTCCCTGCTCGGCAACGGCGGGATCGGCGGGGTCGGTGGGGCCAGCTCAGGCGGCAAATCCGGCGCCGGCGGAAGCGGCGGGCAAGCCGGGTTTCTGTTCGGGATCGGCGGAGCCGGTGGCACCGGGCGTTTTCGCCGGATCGACCGGGGGTGCCGGGCGGGGTAGGCGGCAACGCCGTGCTGGTCGGCACCGGCGGCAATGGTGGCAACGGCGGAACCGGCCCGACCGCAGGTAGCGGCGGGGCCGGCGGTGCGTCCGGGCTGTTGTCGGGCCTCAACGGGATTGCCGGATTGCCGTAACACAGCGTACTTATCGCTTTCGGGACGCTGCGCATCGGTGAACTGTCCAGCCCGAGGTGTCGGCCTGTCACACGCGACGGCGGCCGTTCCGGCCACCATGATCGCGTGCGGACCCGGATTTCCTCGCGGAAGCGAGTCGCGGTCGCTGCCTTCAGGGGTACCGGCATTCGGGGGCTGTCGCCGATAACGTTGCCGTCCATCCGACTGCGCAACGATAACTCTCAACCAATTCGCGCAGCAGATCCGTGCGCACGCTGACGATGGTGTTCGATTACTCCGATGAGCACCGATCGCCGCCGAGGACGTGACAATGACGAGCACCCTGCTGGATGAGGCGCTGGAAGCCCACGGCGGGCTGCAGGCATGGCGATCCGCCGTCAGAATCCATGCGCGGGTACGCAGCGGCGGGCTGCTGGTCCGTACCCGCGTCCCGGGCAACCGGTTTGCCGACTACCGCATCACCGTCGACGTCCACGAACCCCGCACGGTCATTGACCCGTTCCCGGTTGACGAGCAGCGCGGGGTCTTCGAAAACGGGATAGTGCGGATCGAGAGTCACGACGGCCACGTCCTCAGCTCGCGGGCGAACCCGCGGCCGGCGTTTTTCGGGCGCTCGGGCCTACGGCGGAACTTCCGGTGGGATCCGCTGGATTCGGTCTACTTCGCCGGCTATGCCATGTGGAATTACCTGACCACGCCCTACCTGTTGACGCGCGACGACGTCGAAGTCGACGAGGCAGGGACATGGCACGAGGGCGGCGAGACCTGGCGGCGGCTCAACGCGACGTTCCCGGCGCACATCCATACCCACTCGCCGCGGCAGAGTTTCTATTTCGATGCCAGCGGTCGGTTGCGTCGACATGACTACGTCGCCGAGGTGGTCGGCCACTGGGCACGGGCCGCGCACTACTGCACCGAGCCGGTTCACGCCGGCGGGCTGGTTTTCCAGACGCGCCGGCGGGTCTACCCGATCGGCCCCGGCAATCGCCCGCTGCCCGCTCCGACCCTGGTGTCGATGCAGCTGTCCGACCTGCGGGTCGATACCGGATAGGACCCGCTGTCGCGGCGGCATTCTCGTTGTCCACCGCGCCTCCCGGCAGGCGAACCGATTAGCCTTATGCCTGCACGTCACCGCGTCCAGGCGCTTTCAGTCGTGCACGCGGAAGGCGGGTGAGGAGTCGGCGATGGGTGATACGACCGCGGATTCGCGGGAGGGTTCGCAGTTCGGTCAGTATCGGCTGCGGCGGCTGGTCGGTCGCGGCGCCATGGGCGACGTCTATGAGGCCGAAGACACCGTGCGCGAGCGCGTCGTGGCGCTGAAGCTCATGTCGCCGACGCTGTCCAGCGATCCGGTATTCCGCACCCGCATGCAGCGCGAAGCCCGCACCGCCGGGCGGCTACACGAACCGCATGTGGTGCCGATTCACGATTACGGCGAAATCGACGGTCAGCTCTACGTGGACATGCGCCTGATCGACGGCAAGGACCTGGCCGCCATATTGAAGCGCTACGGTCCGCTGACCCCGCCGCGGGCCGTGGCGGTGGTGCGCCAGATTGGCTCAGCGCTCGACGCCGCGCACGCTGCCGGGGTGACACATCGCGACGTGAAGCCGGAAAACATCTTGGTCAGTGGCGACGACTTCGCCTACCTCGTCGATTTCGGGATCGCCAGCGCCACCTCCGACGAAAAGCTGACGCAGCTGGGCAGCACGGTCGGCACCCTCTACTACATGGCGCCGGAACGGTTCGCCAATACCGAGGTCACCTATCGGGCCGACATCTACGCGTTGGCCTGCGTGCTGCACGAGTGCTTGACCGGCTCACCACCGTATCGAGGCGACCAGCTCAGCGTCATGGGCGCACACCTGAGTCAGGCCATCCCGAGGCCCAGCGCTGCACGGCCCGGCATTCCGGCCGCCTTCGACCAGGTGATCGCCCGCGGCATGGCCAAGGATCCGGCCGACCGATACGCCACCTGCGGCGACCTGTCCGCGGCCGCCTACGCGGCCCTGGCCACCCCCGACCAGGACCGGGCCACCGACATCTTGCAGCGCAGCCAGGTAGCGCAACTGCCGGCCGCGGCCGTCGGCCAGCCTGCCGCGGGTTTCGCACCCCCGATGCCTGCGCCGTCGACTCCCGCGGCACAGCCCACCGGGTGGTCCCCGCCGGCGCCGCTGCCGCCCGGGTCGCCGGTCCCGACGGGTGTGCCGCAGCCGACACCGTGGACCGGCGCCACCGGATGGGGCACCGGGTATCCCGGGACCGCCGGTGCGCCACCGTGGGGTCAACCGCCGGTCCAGCCCTCTGGTGGCGGCGGAAAGCCCTGGTTGTGGGTGGGCGTTGCGGTGGCCGTCGTGGTAGCCGTCGCGGCAGGACTGGGCATCGTTGTCGCGCAGCCGTGGCGGTCGTCGACACCGCGGCCGACGCCTACGTCGCCACCGCCGCCGGCCGACGCGGTGGAACTCCGAGTGCTCAATGACGGGGTATTTGTCGGCAGCTCCGCCGCGGTGAAAACGATCGACATTTTCAACGAACCCATCTGTCCGCCGTGCGGCGCTTTCATCAGGTCGTATGCGAGCGACATCGACGCTGGAGTGGCCGACAAGAAGCTTGCGGTGCGCTATCACCTGCTCAACTTTCTCGACGACCAATCGCACACCAAGAATTACTCGACGCGGGCGGTGGCGGCCTCGTATTGTGTTGCCGGCCAAAACGATCCGAAGACGTACACCAACTTCTATTCGGCCTTGTTCGGCAGTGACTTCCAACCCCAGGAGGGCGCCGCATCCGATCGCACCGACGCCGAGCTGGCCCATCTGGCTCAGACCGTCGGCGCCAACGCCACCGTGGTCAGCTGCATCAAGGCCGGATCTGACCTCGGCACCGCCCAATCGAAGGCCGCCGCGGCCAGCGAGACCCTGGCTACGTTCAACGCCAATGGGACCCCCTTCGTGTGGGACGGCACCAAGGCCGTGGATCTGCAGAATTCGAGCTGGCTGACCAGGCTGATCGGATGACGTGGGCCGCTTGGATTTAGCGACGCGACGCCGAATCGGCTAGCATTTCCGGGCACGCCTTGGGGGAGATTGTCGGTGCACATTCGGGGGGCACCATAAACGTGGTCTCCGGGCCGGAAAGGCGTAACAAACTCAATGGCTGGACAACTGACGCCGCATTTCGACGACGTGCAGGCGCACTATGACTTGTCCGACGACTTCTTCCGGTTATTTCTGGACCCGACCCAGACCTACAGCTGCGCCTACTTCGAGCGCGACGACCTGACGCTGGAGCAGGCCCAGATCGCCAAGATCGACCTGTCGCTGGGCAAGCTGGGCCTGCAGCCGGGCATGACGCTGCTCGACGTGGGCTGCGGTTGGGGGGCCACCATGCGCCGGGCCATCGAGAAGTACGACGTCAACGTCATCGGGCTGACCTTGTCGAAGAACCAGGCCGCCCACGTCCAGAAGACCTTCGACGAACTCGACACCCCCCGCAGCAGGCGGGTGCTGCTGGCGGGCTGGGAACAGTTCGACGAGCCCGTCGACCGGATCGTGTCCATCGGCGCCTTCGAGCACTTCGGCCACGACCGTCACGCGGACTTCTTTGCCCGGGCCTATCGGATCCTGCCCGCCGACGGCGTGATGCTGCTGCATACCATCACCGGACTGACCATGCAGCAAATGGTCGACGCCGGCTTGCCGCTCACCTTGTGGTTGGCCCGCTTCCTGAAGTTCATCCAGACCGAGATCTTCCCCGGCGGCCATCCGCCGACGATCGAGATGGTGGCAGAGCAGTCCACTGCGGCAGGCTTTGCCCTGACGCGGCGCCAGTCGCTGCAACTGCACTACGCGCGGACCCTGGACCTGTGGGCGCAGGCCCTGGAGGCACACCACGACGAGGCCGTCGCGATCCAGTCCGAAGAGGTCTACCAGCGCTACCTGAAGTACCTGACCGGCTGTGCCAAGCTCTTCCGCGACGGCTACATCGACGTCAACCAGTACACCTTGCAGAAGTAGGGGTTTCGGGGGCAGTCCTACTCATCCGCGGCGGGCGTGCGGTTCCGCATGCTGGTCGCATGCCCGCGACCCAATTCGATGCCGCCGCCACCGCGCACCACACACCCACTGACCGCGACCGCGCCGTCGATGCGGCGCGGCTTGCCGCGCTCGTCGTCGTGATGTTCGGGCACTGCGCCCTGCTGCTTGCCACCATCGATTCCCACGGCGTCCGGATCGCCAACCTGCGGTCGTGATCGCGTCGCTGCTGGCGGCAGCAACCGCGGTCGACCAGATACGGTTCGCTGCCGGCACTCCCGAATCGGGCGTGGCGAACTTCGTGATCGTGTGGCTGATCCCGGTGGTCATCGGTGTCGGCTATGCGCGGCGGCTGATCGGCCCGCGGGCCGCGCTCGTGGCAGCCGGCTTCGCGTTCACCGCACAATTCGAGCTCGCCCTCGCCGGCGCCTACGACGTCTCGCTGGTGGTGACCGGTGCCGAACGGATCTCCAACGTGTCGCCGCCGACGTTGCTGCTTGCGCTGCACTGCACGTGGATGTCGTGCGTGTTCGTCGCCGCGGCGGGAGCCATCCGGCGATGGGCCGCGCGACGGCGTGTCTGGCAGGTGGTGGCGCTGGGTAACGGTGGCGCGATGACGCTCTACCTTTGGCACATCCCGTCGATCGCGGTTGCGGCCGTTTACTTGCATGCCATGGGCCTCGACGCATACGACGTGCACGCGCCCGGGTTCTGGGCTCGGCTGGCACTGCGCGCGATTGTCTTCACCATCGTCATGGCCGGGGTGTTTCGGCTGCTCGCACCGCTCGAGCACCGGCGGCTGCCGTGGTGGGACGGGCCGGTTCAGGGCACCGGCGGCGCCCGTTCGGTCGCCGCCGGCGCGCTGGTATGTGCGGCGGGTGTCGCGCTCGTCGCGCTGGCCAAGAACGGCCTCGGCGATGTCGAGGGGTGGACAGCGCTGGGATGCTTCCTGGCGGCGTTGCTGGCGGCGCGGACGAGCTCCGGGTTGGTGTCGCGGCCGATGCCGGCCGGGCGTCAGTCGGGTTCGCCGTACTCGTCGAACCAGTAGGCCAGTTTGCCCCGCCGGCTCACCGCGCGAAGTCTCGCCTCGGCCGCCGCCCGTGTGTTGGAGGTGGTGACGATAAGTAGTTCGTCGCCGCGTTCGATCCGTGTGTCGGGCAGCGGGACGAAGGTGTGGCCGTTGCGGATGATCAGGGTGATCACGGCCGGGTCGGGCAGCCGCAGCTCCAGGACGGTGACGTTGTGCAGGCGCGACGGCGGCTGCACCGTCATGGTCAGCAGCTCCGCGTCGAGCACGTCCAGCGGCGCCGCTTCCACCTGGATCTCGCGGGTGTCCTCGCGGGAAATCAGTCCCAGCCGATGCGCGATCGGGCGCAGGCTCGGGCCCTGCACCAGGGTGAACACCACGACCAGCATGAAGACGATGTTGAGCAGCCGATAACTGTCCGCGACGCCCGCGACGACCGGAAAGGTGGCCAGCACGATCGGCACCGCCCCCCGCAGACCTGCCCACGACAGGAAGACCTGGTCCTGCCACGGGATCCGGAACGCCGCCAGCGACGCCACCACCGACAGCGGCCGGGCGATCAGCAGCAACAGCAGTCCGACGACGATCGCGGCCACCACGTCGTGGGCCACGTCGCCAGGGTCCACCAGCAGTCCGAGCAACACGAACAGCCCAATCTGCGCCAGCCAGCCGACGCCCTCGGCGAACGACCGGGTCGCCGACCGGTGCGGCAGGCCCGAGTTGGCCAACACCACCGCGGCCAGATAGGCGGCGATGAATCCGCTGGCGTGGCTGGCGCCGGCGGCCGCGAACGCGACCAGACCCAATCCGAAGGTCGCGATCGGGTACAGGCCGGAGGCGGGCAGCGCGATACGTCGCAGCGCGAAGGCGCCCAGGTAGCCGATCGTCACGCCCACCGCGGAGCCGGCGAGGAGCTCGAACAGCAGATCGGCGATCGCCGTCCCGGGCTCGACGGCGAAGGGCACCGCACTGAACATCAGCACCAGGATCACCGCGGGAGCATCGTTGAACCCGGATTCGGCCTCGAGCAGTCCGGCGACGCGCCGCGGCAGCGGCAGCACCCGCAGGACCGAGAACACCGCTGCGGCGTCGGTGGAGGAGACGATGGCTCCGAGCAACAGGGCCACCTGCCAGTCGACGCGCAGCAGCAGGTGCGCGCCAACGGCCGTAACCGCCATGCTGACCAGGACGCCGACGGTGGCCAATGTCGCCGCGGGTCCCAGCACCGTGCGGATGTCGGTGAATCGGGTGGTCAATCCGCCTTCGACGAGAATCAGGGCCAGCGCCGCGGTGCCCACGTTTCTGGCCAGCTGGACATCGTCGAACCTCAGCCCCAGCCCGTCCTCCCCGACGGCGACGCCGACCAGCAGGAAGAGCAGCATGCTGGGAAATCCCACCCGAGTCGCCAACCGGGTGCCCACGATGCTTGCCAGCAGCACGAGGCCACCGATCAACAAAGCCAGATACAGCTGCTGCAAGCTCATTTGGTTTCCGTCCAGATGTGATCTCGGCGGCGGTAGCTCGGCGCGCGAGGCGGCGTGCTGCCAGTAAATCAGTAAGGCGCGGCCCGCTGTTGGCCGCACACTGCGGACCCTGGCAGCCGATGAGACAAGATGACTGGGTGGCGACGGGAAAAATGCGCATCGCGATTGCCGGCGCGGGCAAGGTCGGCCGTTCGGTCGCGCAGGAATTGCTGGATCGCGGTCACAAGGTCTTGTTGATCGAACGGCAACGGAACAACTTTGAACCACATACGGTTGCTGCCGCGGATTGGTTGCATGCCGACGCCTGCGAACTGTCGACGATGCATGAAGCGGGGGTGCAGACCTGCGACGTGCTGATCGCCGCCACCGGAGACGACAAGGCCAATCTGGTGGTGGGCCTGCTGGCCAAGACCGAGTTCGGGGTGCCCCGGGTGGTGGCGCGGATCAACGACCTGCGCAACGAGTGGCTGTTCGGCCGCGCCTGGGGTATCGATGTGGCGGTCTCGACACCGGGCGCCATGATCGCCGGTGTCGAGGGCGCCATCGACGTCGGTCACCTGGTGCGCATGATGGTGTTGCGCGAGGGCCGGGCGGCTTTGACGAAACTCACACTACCCGAAGACAATCCGCTGGTGGGACGACGGGTGTGCGAGCTTGACCTACCGGCAAATACCGCGTTGGTCACCGTGCTGCGCGGCGACGCGGTCAAAGTTCCGCAGCCCGAAGACGTGCTCCGCGCCGGCGACGAGATGCTGTTCATCGCCGACAGCTTCCTGGAGCGTTCGGTGTGGGCTGCCATGTACAGCGCCGCGCCCGCACGTGCCTCGACCAGGCCGGGCCGGCCACGGTCGTCATGAGGGGCCAGCGGGGAGGGCACGTCTGCGACGCGCCGTGCCCGGTTGCCCGAGCGGTGTCGGGACCATTCGGTAGGGTTCCTGCGCGTGAATCCAAGCACCGCAATCAAATCCGTAACCACCCGGCTCGCTGAGGAACTCGCCGTCGAGGAGGCCCACGTGGCCGCGGCGGTCGGGTTGCTCGACGGTGGCGCCACGGTCCCGTTCATCGCCCGGTACCGCAAGGAGGCTACCGGCGGTCTCGACGACGGGCAGCTGCGAACCCTGGCCGAGCGCTTGTTGTACCTACGGGAGCTCGACCAACGCCGGGCAGCGGTGCTGGCGTCTATCCGGGAACAGGGAAAGCTGACCGACGAGCTGAGGGCTGCGCTGCTGCGCGCCGACACCAAATCGCGGGTCGAAGACATCTACCTGCCCTACAAACCGAAGCGTCGGACCAAGGCGCAGATCGCCCGCCAAGCAGGGCTCGAGCCGCTGGCCGATCGATTACTGTCCGACCCGGCCCTGGTTCCCGAGGCCGCGGCCGCGGCCTTCGTGTGCGCCGATGTCGCCGATGTCGCTGCCGCGCTGGATGGCGCCCGGCACATCATCGTCGAGCGAGCCGCCGAGGACGCCGAGCTGATCGGCGCCATCCGGGAGAAGTTCTGGGCCCAAGGCTCGCTGGGTAGCGCGCCTTGGTCGGAAGAGGTCGCCAAAACTGCTGCCGCACAGAACTTTCGTGACTACTTCGGGTTCTCCGAGTCACTGCAGACGATGCCGTCACACCGGGTGCTGGCCCTGCTGCGCGGCGAGAAGGAAAAGATCCTTGCCCTGACCTTCGACGGCGGCGCGGACGACGGTTACGAAGCGATGGTTGCCGCTCGCCTTGGCGTGGACCTGTCGGCGCAGACGGCCGCGACGCCGTGGCTGGCCGCGACGGTGAGATTCGCCTGGCGCACCAGGCTGATGTCGTCGGCGGCCGTGGACGCCCGGATCCGACTGCGGCAACGCGCGGAAGAACAGGCCGTCACGGTGTTCGCCAAGAACTTGACTCACCTGCTGCTCGCCGCCCCGGCCGGGGCGCGCACGACCCTCGGCCTGGATCCCGGCTTCCGGACGGGTGTCAAAGTTGCCGTGGTCGACCCGACGGGCAAGGTGGTGGACACTTGTGCGATCTACCCGCATCAGCCGCAACGGCAATGGGATTTGGCCAAGGCGACGTTGGCCGCGCTGGTGGCGCGTCACGGCGTCGAGTTGATCGCCGTCGGCAACGGCACCGCGTCGCGCGAGACCGACACGCTGGCAGCCGAACTCATCAACGACATCCGGGCCGCCGGGGCCCCCGCACCCACCAAGGCGATGGTCAGCGAGGCCGGCGCATCGGTGTATTCGGCCTCGGCCTACGCTGCGCACGAGCTGCCCGAGCTCGATGTGACGCTGCGCGGAGCGGTGTCGATAGCGCGGCGGCTACAGGATCCGCTGGCCGAGTTGGTGAAAATCGACCCGAAGTCGATCGGGGTGGGGCAGTATCAGCATGACGTGACCCCGGCGGTGTTGGCCCGCAGCCTCGACGCTGTGGTCGAGGACGCGGTGAACGCGGTGGGCGTTGACCTCAACACGGCATCGGTCCCACTGCTGGCGCGGGTCTCCGGGATAACGGAATCGTTGGCCGAAGCGATCGTCGCGCATCGTGACACGACAGGTCCGTTCACCAGTCGCCAGGCTTTGCTGGACGTTCCTCGCCTGGGGTCCAAAGCATTTGAGCAGTGTGCCGGGTTTCTGCGGATTCGCGACGGCGACGACCCGCTGGACGCGTCCGGTGTTCATCCCGAGGCATACCCGGTCGTCCGCCGCATTCTCGATCGAGCGGGTGTCTCGCTGGCCGAAATCATCGGCGACGCAGCTGCTTTGAGATCACTGCGGCCCGCTGACTTCGCCGACGACCGCTTCGGCGTCCCCACTGTCACCGATATCCTCGCCGAGCTGGAGAAACCAGGACGCGATCCGCGTCCGACATTCACCACGGCCACCTTCGCCGCCGGCGTGCAGAAGATGGCCGATCTCGAGGCGGGGATGATCTTGGAGGGGGTGGTGACCAACGTCGCCGCCTTCGGCGCCTTCGTTGACATCGGCGTGCATCAGGATGGCCTGGTGCATGTCTCCGCGATGGCCGAGCGCTTCGTTGCCGACCCACACGACGTCGTACGGTCCGGACAGGTGGTACGGGTAAAGGTCATGGATGTCGACGTCGAACGCCGGCGGATCGGACTGAGCCTACGCCTCAACGACGACCCGCAACGCCGGCCGGTGAGCCGGCCAGAGCGGCCAAACTCGGCTCATGGCAAGAACTTTGGCCGTCAGCCGGCCGACTCGCCGGCCGGCTCGATGGCCCGGGCGTTGCGGAACGCGGGATTCGGGAGCTGAGCATGTGCCCTCGAGCCTCCGCGTCCGCCACGGGCCAATTACGCGGGGCGCGAATTGCATTGCGACACGGTCACAGCTGCATACCTATCGTGGATCCGTGATCACAACGTCCACATGAATCACTATCGTCACATCAGCCAACTGCGGACGTCAATCCGACGTTTGTGCCCCTGGAAGGTTGTGACATGTCGGCGATTCATCGAGTCGTGTCGGTATCGGTGGCGTCGGCGGCCGCATTGGGACTCATCAGCGTGGTGGGCCTGGCGCCGGTGGCAACGGCGGTGCCGTGCAGCGGGGACGCCGCCAACGCCCCGCCGCCGCCGAACGCCATTGTGACCAACCCGGGGGGCACCACGCTCGGCCCGATGACAAGGGGGCCGAGGCCTCGTGGTGCCAACGACCGGGCGCCGTTACCTAGGTTGGGGCCCCTGTCGCGGTTGATCAATCCGGGTCCTCGATCCGCGCCGATCCAGCAGCAAGCGGCGACTCCGCCGCACCAGGCGGCGGTCCCCCCACCCGCTCCGCCCAACCCGGGCAACCCGTCTCCCAATGCCACCCAGTTGGCCCCCAATGCGGCGCCGGTGCCGCCGCCCGGCGCACCCGATCCTGGCGCCGCACTCGGGGGTGCCACGACGTCGCTTGCCGAGTGGGTGACCGGACCCGACAGCCCCAACAAGACTCTCGAACAATTCGGCATTTCCGGAACCGACCTCGGAATCCTTTGGGACAACGGCGATCCCGCCAACCACCAGGTACTCATGGCCTTCGGCGACACCTTCGGCTATTGCGCGGTCAAGGAACACCAGTGGCGGTACAACACGCTGTTCCGCAGTCAGGACCGTGATCTGGGCGACGGAATCCGCGTCGCGCCTGGCGACGCCGCCAACCGGTACTCCGGATCGCCGGTGCGTCAACCGGGCTTTTCCAAGCAGATCATCAGCAGCATCAAGTGGGCGCCCGACGAGACCGGAATCATTCCGACCTCCGGAATCTCCATCGGAAGAACCCAATACATCAACTTCATGTCCATCAGAGATTGGGGCCGCGACGGTGAATGGACCACCAACTACTCGGGCATCGCGGTGTCCAAGGACAACGGCCAGAACTGGGGGGTCTATCCCGGCACCATCCGCGCATCCGGGCCAGACAGCGGACGAGCCCGGTTTGTGCCCGGAAATGAGAACTTCCAGATGGGGGCGTTCGTCAAGTCGAACGACGGCTATCTGTACTCGTTCGGAACCCCACCGGGACGCGGCGGTTCGGCGTTTTTGGCGCGAGTTCCCCAGCAGTTCGTGCCGGATCTGAGCAAATACCAATACTGGAACGGTGACTCGAATTCCTGGGTGCCGAACAAACCGGATGCCGCGACGCCGGTTATCCCGGGGCCGGTGGGCGAAATGTCGGCTCAATACAACACTTATCTGAAGCAATATCTGGTGATGTACACCAACGGTATGAATGACGTCGTGGCGCGCACGGCGCCGGCTCCGCAGGGCCCGTGGAGCCCCGAGCAGATGCTCGTGTCGTCCTGGCAGATGCCCGGCGGCATCTACGCGCCGATGATGCATCCCTGGTCGACCGGCAAGGACGTCTACTTCAACCTGTCGCTGTGGTCGGCTTACAACGTGATGTTGATGCACACCGTCCTGGGATAACGTGGGTTCTCCACAAGCCGTTGACGAGCCCGTCCCGGTTTCCCCACCTGGTCGGGCGTGAACCGGCGGTGGTAGCTGGTGGCGGCGTGGCCCGCGACGCCGGAGCGGCCGTTGCCGGGGCCTGCATCGACATTCTGCTGGGCGCCTGATCAGCGCAAGCTAGGCCTCATGGCCCGGCGGCAGGCCGCGAACGTCGCGGAACGACACCCACTGTTCCAGCTGGTGCGGCGGGCTGCCGTCCACCGGTTCCAGCAGATATCCGACATGGTCGCCGAGCGGAAACCGATCCACAATCTTGCCGACGAACCAGGCCGCGGCGTCGTCGAGGATGGGCGTCCGCGCCGGGCCGAGATGCCACGTGCAGCGGTCGAACTTGTTGACGGTGTCGCCGCTGCGGCTGCCGAAAAGCTCGACGACGTCGAGATGCTCACGGTCGAACAGGTGTACCGCCAGATGGGTGGCGTGGGCCGCCACCCGGAACGTGTGGTTCTGCTCGGACAGGCCGACCAGGAAGCGTGGGGGATGGATGCTGGCCTGACTGGCGAACCCCACCAGGCAGCCGGCCGGGGCGCCGCCGGCTGCGGCGGTGACGACGAAAATCGGGTAGTCCAGCAGGGACACCAGCTTGTCGAACGCTTCCACGTCGGGCTCGGTCACCTGCTCAGTCTTCCCGTTCACCAAGAATTGGAATCGCCGGGTGCCGGCGAAGCTACGGCGCGATGGGCCGGTTCGTCCATTCCCGGTCGGGTCGGCGCGCCGAGCGGAACCATCCGCCGGCCGCGCCGGTGCCGCCGTCGGTCGGGATGGTGTGGCCGGTGACGAATGTCGACAGGTCGGAGGCCAGGAAGAGGATGACCCGGGCCTGGTCTTGCGGCACACCCATCCGTCCGACCGGAACCCACTGCGGCCACTGGGCTTTTTCGTCGTCGGACAACCACTGCGAATACGGCACCTGCAGTGTTTCCGTCACATCGGGAGCGATCGCGTTGACTCGCACCCCGTGTCGGCCGACCTGCACGGCAAGGCTGCGGGTGAAATGAATGACGGCGGCTTTGAAGGCGGCGTACACCGGATCCTCCGGGTAACCGCGCAGCCCCTCCACGGACGACACGTTGACGATCGCGCCGGCACCTCGATCGATCATCGTCGGCAGGAACGCGTGAGTGGCCGACAACACGTGATGCAGGTTCACCCGGTAGAGCTCGCCCCACAATTCCGGGTCGGTGTCGACGAAATTGCCGGGGTGGCGCAGCCAGTGACCCACGTTATTGACCAGGACATCCACCCGGCCGTGGCGGTCGAGCACGGTCCGGGCCAGCGCGCCGATCTGGCCAGCGTCACGGACATCGGTGACGACCGCGAAGGCCGCGTCACCGATCTCTTCGACGGTTCGCTCGGCGAGGTCGGGGTCGATGTCGGCGACGACCACCCGGGCGCCGTGTTCGGCGAACAACCGTGAGGTCGCCGCGCCGATACCGCCGCCGCCACCGGTCACCACCGCCACCCGGTCGTCGAGTAGCGGGCGGCCGGGCGTGATGTCGTTCATGCTTACCCATCCTGGGATACCGGCGCGAGTTGTGGTTCATCCGCCTTGGCTGGCAGTCTTTCGAAGGAGTACCGGCAGGCCGGTGCGGCTTCGGCAAGAACCCGGTATGGCGCATCGCGTTGCCGTCAGATCGAGGGGTCGGTCGAGCCGTGACTGGGGTTAGCAGGCCGTCGGAGGAGCGTTCGTCGCCACGATCGGGGCGCGGCCGCGGGCGGTGGGCACTGCTGGCGCGGCGCATCTGCAAACCGTCGGGCAGATCGCCGGCGCCCTGCCCCCGCATCTGGGCGAATTCGGCGGCACCGCGTTGTTCGGTTTGGGGATGCTGGGCGAGGCCCTGGTCGCCGCGATCGTCGCTTCGCTGGCCGGTGCCTGGAGGCTGTCGCAGGTCTTCGGGTGGCAGTACACCCTCAACCAGCGGCCCACTCGGCCAACGCCAAGTTCTACACCACCTACGCCCTTGCTCACCTCGTCGGTGCGGCACTGGTCTTGGGCAGCGTCGACCTGGTCAATCTGGCCGTCGACGTCGAAGTGATGAACGCGTTGCTGCTACCGATCGTGCTGGGGCAGCTGCTGGTGCGGGAAGCCCGTGCGCTGTGCCTGGTTGTCATCGCCTTCGGGCTGTACATGGTTCCGCAAGCCCTCGGCTGGACGTGACCCATCCGGTGCCGGTCATCCCGCCGGAACGATGTTCTGGTTGATGTGGAACACGTTGTGCGGGTCGTAGGTCGCCTTGACCTGGCTGAGCCGCTGATAGTTGGGACCGTAGGTGGCGCGGACCCGGTCTTGGCCCTCGTCCATCATGAAGTTGACGTACGCGCCGCCCGCCGAATACGGGTGGGTGGCGTCCCAGTAGTCCACCGTCCAGCGCTTCAGGGCCGCGGCGTTCGCCGGGTCCGGGTCGACACCGGCGATGACTTGTGAGAAGTTGACATCCCGGTACGCCCAGGCGGTGTCGGTCTGGCCGACCCGGTGCACCGCGCCGTCGACCGGGTAGAGGTGCATGGTGGAGTGCATGGTCGGCAGTTCCTCGGTGAACCGGGCGTGCGCCTGCACGGCACCGTCGGCGATGGTCCGGAAGAAGTCGCCGCGCCAATACCATTGCAGCCCTTTGGGATACAGGGGGTCGAAGGTGGACTGCAGCGCGGGGTAGGGCGCCGCGCCCAGACCGTCGAAGGCCGGCTCCATCTGGCGCACCGGGGCGAACGCCTCCTCGGCCGCGGCCGGGTCGCCGGTGTAGCACCAGACCACCGCACACGCCTTGTGCAGGTGGAAAGCCTCGGGGAAGGGCGCCACCGGCGGGACGGTCATGGCGGCGAAGAACCCGTAGAGATCTTCGTCCTGGGCGGGTAGGAAGTCCCGGTACCAGCTCAGGATGTCGGCCGTGGCCGATGCCGGCCACGCGGTGGGACCGCAGATCACGGTGGGTACCGGATGCAGCCGGAAGGTAAACGCCGTGGCCACGCCGAAGTTTCCGCCGCCGCCGCGCAGCGCCCAGAACAGGTCGGGATGCTCAGATTCCGAGGCCGCCACCACGCGACCATCGGCCAGCACAAGCTCGGCTTCGAGCAGGTTGTCGATGGTCAAGCCGTACTTGCGCGACAAGTAGCCGTGGCCGCCGCCGAGGGTCAGCCCGCCGACGCCGGTGGTGGAAATGATGCCCGACGGCGTCGCCAGACCGTGCGCGTGGGTCGCGGCGTCCACCTGCCCCCACGTGGCGCCGCCTTGCACCCGGACGGTCCGCCGGTCGGCGTCCACGTCGATCCGGTTCATCGGCGACAGGTCGATGACGAGGCCGCCGTCGACGGTGCCGAATCCCGGGCCGTTGTGGCCACCCCCGCGCACGGCGACCGCGAGGTTGGCGGTGCGTGCGTACTCGAGGGCGGCCACGACGTCGGCGGCGGATCGGCAGCGCGCGATCATCGCCGGCCGCTTGTCGATCATCGCGTTGTGGACCGACCTGGCCTCGTCGTAACCGGGGTCGTCGGGCAGGATCAGCTGCGTGCCCAACCGGGTGCGCAGTTCGTCGGTCTCCGTGGTGAGGCTCATGTCGGTATCTCCCTCGGTGCTGGATAGCTCTTGATGACAGACGCTACGAGGTGCCGAGGTCCCAGGTCATGACCACAACGAGGGATTGTTGAGCCGTCCCGCGATAGTCACATCTGACTATCGACCGGCCGCGACGCCGAGATTACCTTGACACCATGGCGCAGTGGGAGCAGCCACCGCTTCCAGCCGAGCTGATCGCGCGTCGCGGCAGTCCGATGGTGGGTCGCGACCCGGAACTCGCGGTGTTCGAGCAGGCCTGGGAACGGGTGGAAAGCGGTAACCGTCAGGCGGTGTTCGTCGGCGGTGAACCGGGGGCCGGCAAGACGCGATTGGTTGCCGAGGTCGCCGGAACGCTGGCCGAACATGGGGTGGCGGTGCTGGTGGGCAGTTCGACGGCCGACGCGGGCGTGCCGTATGCGCCGTTCACCGAGGCGCTGGATCGGCTGCTGACCGCCGGTCCGCCGCAGACGATGGGGGAGCTGCTGGCCGATGTGGCAGTCCAGCTGCGCCGGCTGACAACCGAGGTCGACCGCCATCTTCCCGGTGTCGCCGCCGAAGACGACGTGGCGGCGCCCCGGCGGGCTCTTTTCGACGCGTTGACCGGCTTCTTGCGGCGCCTGAGCGTCGACCGCCCGATCGCGCTGGTGATCGAAGATCTTCAGTGGGCGCAGCTGCCCACCCTCGCGATGCTCGAACATGTGCTGATCGGCTGCGCCGATGTCCGCATGCTGGTGGTGGCCACCTTCCGCACCACCGAACCGGACCGCACCGAGGAGCTGGTCACCCGGCTGGCTGATCTGCACCGGTTCGACGGCGTCCGGCGCCTCGACCTGGAGGGTTTGGACACCGAGGCGATCGCCGAGTTCGTCCGCCGCACACAGCAATTGCCCACGCCGTCGCTGCGCAGCACCGCCGCCCTGTTACGCGACAAGACCGGCGGCAATCCGTTCTTCCTCAACGAACTGTGCAACCACCTGGAAATCCGGGGCGGGATAGCGGCGCTGGGTTCGCAGCGGACCGTCCCGGCGTCGATCGGCGACGCCATCGCCCGGCGCGTCGGCGGACTTGGCGCGGCTGTCCGCGACGTCGTCGAGCAGGCCGCGGTGCTGGGCCAAACGTTCGACCTGCCCGCGCTGATCGCCACCAGTCAGACCGATCTCACCGCGACGCTGGCAGCGATCGATTCGGCCGAAGCCGTCGGGCTGGTCCGGGCGGTGCCCGACTCCGACGGCGAGTTCGCCTTCGTGCACGCGCTCACCCGCGAAGCGGTGCTCGGTGGGATGGCGGCATCTCGGCTGCGGATCCTGCATGCCCGCGCGGCCGAAGCGCTGCAGGGGCGCGCGGACCCGTCGGTGGTTCCCCGTCTGGCCAATCATTACCTGGTGGCGCACGTGCTGGGCTACCACGAGCAGGCGCTGCGGTACGCGGGCCAGGCGGCGCGGATGGCCGAACAGAGCCTGGCCTACGAGGACGCGGCCAAATGGTACGAGCGGGCGGCCTCCCTCGCCGAGCTGAAGCTCGCCGACCGGGCAAAGCTCAACCTCTGGGCGGCCGCTAACCACATGCGAGCCGGCGATTTCGCCCGCGCGCGGGCCATCTATGAGCGCATCAGCGCAATCGAAGACCCGCTGATTCGGCTGCAGGCCGCGGTCGGTTACGAGGACGCGAGCTGGCGTCCGGGGCTGGCCGACTCCAAGGCCGCCGACCTATTGGCGTCGGCGCTGGAAAGCTGTGGGCTGGACACCGACGACCCGCGCTACATCCACGCTCTCGGCAGTTTCGGACGGGCTCTGGGCTTTGCCGGCGAGGCGGCACGTGCCCGCGAAATCAGCGACCGCGCAATCGAACTCGCGCGGGCAGTCGATGATCCGCCAGTGGTTCAGCATGCCTTGATGACGAGCCTTTGGCACCTGACGCCGGACATGTGCGCCATCCAGGAGGAGCGGTCCACCGAGCTGCTGCATGCGGCGCAGGCTCGTCGTGACTACGACGCGCTGGGTTCGGCCGCGCACTTTCGCGCCATGGTCAGCTATCTGACGGGGCGGCCCGAGGCCCTGGCGGCTTCGGCCGCCGACATGCAGCGATCGGTACAAGCCTGCGGCCAGCCCTTCTTCGGTTTCATCAGCGCGTGCGTCGAGCAAGCACTGGCATTTCTGCGCGGCGACTTCGCCGGTGCGCAGCGGTGGGCCGACATCGCGTTGCGCACCGGCAATTCGTTCGGCGCTGACGGAACCGAGGGCTCGCACGGAGTCCAGATGTTCATGATCCGCCGCGAAACCGGCGGGCTGGACAGATTCGCCGGTTTCGTCGACGGCAGCGAGAGATTCGCCGGCCGCTGGGTCCCCGGTCTGCTGGCGCTGTACACCGAGCTCGACTGTCAACGCGGCATGGCCCGCGCCCTGAACCACTTGCTCAACCGCAATCTCGGCGACCACACCGACGAGGCCCAGTGGCCGATGGAGCTGGTGTTCATGGTGGAGGCGGCCCTAGAGCTGGGCAACCGGGAAGCGTTACACGCACTGCGCCCGTTCGTTGCCCGCTACGCCGGCAAGAACCTGTTGGCCGGCCAGTTCGTCGCGCTGTTCGGTAGCGCCGACCGGTATCTAGCCCGCATCGCGGCACTGGGCGGCGACAATCCGGCGGCTGAGCGCCTTTTCGGCACCGCGCTGGAGATGGACCGGCGGATGGGTTCGGTCGTCCATGTGAGCGAGACGCTGGCCCGCCAAGCCTTGTTCGCCGCATCGCGCGGGCGAGCCGAGGAGGCCCGGCGACTGGCGGACGAGGCCGGTGCCATCGCCGCGCCGATCGGTCAGGTACGGGTTCTTGGCCTGGTGGATTCGTTGCTGACGAGCGGCCCCGACGGACTGACCGACCGGGAGGTCGAAGTGCTGCGGTTGCTGGCAGCGGGATTGAGCAACCGGGCCATCGGCGAACGGCTTTACATCAGCACCAACACGGCCGCCAACCATGTTCGCAGCATCCTGATCAAGACCGGGGCGGCCAATCGCACGCAGGCGGCTATGTATGCCGCCGACCACCAATTGCTGGGGTGACGATCAAATGTCGGCCGACGCGCCGTCCGGCAAGACGCGTTGGCTGACCTCGACGATGACATCGGCCGGAAGACCGGCCCGGGAAGCCGCGGTTCGGATCGCTTCAGGAGAGGGTGCTTCGTAGAGGCAGTATGTCTTTCGCTTGTCCGCCGACAAGAACGAATACAGCCAACGAACACCCTCCTCGGCATTAATCCGATTGATGCCGTCGGCGACCTCGAAGCTGGGTTCCAGCTTTTCGGCATAGGTGCGCTCGACCATGAATATCGGCACCCGGCCTCCTTCGCGCCCCTTTTTCGCCGGTTTACGGGTCGAACCCGCCCCGCGTCGGTTCATCATACGGCCGCGGTCGAGGACCACTTCCGCTACCAGTGGTAGCGGAACAGCGGGTGTGCTCAATGGCCTTCCGGTGACGGTCGATTAGCCAGACCCGGAAAAGACCTCGCGAATTTGCGGAAGCACCTTTATCACCGGCCAGGGGCGCAAACAAACTATCGCCCCACCGCACCACAGATCGCACTCCCCGTATACCCGGTCGTTTGCCGAATAAACGTGACAAATCCTACGCGCAGTGCGAGCAAGTACCGCAGTTTGGTGGTCACCGGCCAGGGTATCCATTGGCCATCATGAGGAGTTGATCACAATGGTCATGATGAAGAATCCCCGGCACGACCGGGGGAGGAAGCCGGATGGTCGGCGAATTCACCATCGCCACAGTCCGCAATCAATTGCCGTCTCGCTTGCCACCCGGTTGATCGTGAAGAACGCGGTGCGCGCCTGGGCCAGCCAACCGAATCTGCGCTGGCCATTTGATTACATCGACGGCTTAGCGGGTTTGCTGCCGCGTTTTCGCTCGTCGGCCAGGATTGACCCGGTACGCCTCGATCACTGCGCTGCTGAATGGGTTCGAGCACCGGGTGTTTCCCCGACACGGGCAATTCTTTACCTTCATGGCGGCGCCTTCCTCACCTGCGGCCTCAACACCCACCGCGCTCTGGTGTGCCGGTTGTCGAGGGCGGCGGATGCCGGTGTGCTCAACGTCGGATACCGCAAGCTGCCGTCGTACCAGATCACCGACGCGATCGAGGACGCACTGAGCGGTCTGGCCTGGTTGCAGGATCAAGGCTTCGCCGGCGAGCAGGTCGTGGTGGCGGGCGATTCGGCGGGCGGGTACTTGGCGTTCATGACGACGTTGTCGGCGATTCGCAGCCGCCTGGCGAAGCCGGCCGGCATCGCCACCGTTTCGCCCTTCACCGATCCCGATCCGGCCCGCAAGCTCGCCCACCGCAACGCACGCCGATGTTCGATGTTCACCTGCGGAGCCCTGTCGATGTTCGCCCGGTATCTGGGACAGGTGCAGCTGCCGCAGGATCAGCCGAAATCGTCACGTCGGGTCGAGTCCCCGGTGGACGCCGAGCTATCCCCGTTGCCGCCCGTCGCCATCCACGCGAGTTCGGACGAACTGTTGCTGGCCGACGCTGAGCTCATGGCGAAACGGCTCAACGCCGCGGGAGTCCGGTGTGATCTGCACCTGTGGGACGGCCAAATTCACGATTTCCCGCTGGCGGCGGACGTCTTGCCGGAAGGCAGGCGGGCCATTCGATACCTCGGCGACTTCGTCAAAGAGGTCACCGACGGTTGTGCGGCGCGCATGCCCGCCGCGGTAGCCGGGTAGCGCCTGTCGCGGATTTAGCCGCCCGATCAACTCCTAGTCGAATATCACGCATGGGGCTATCGCGCATGGACGCCGGGTTACCCGGCGCCTTGGCGTCGAAAACGCGATAAACCGATTGCCGGGCGCGCAGCACCCGTGTGATCGATCACAGCCGGTAGGTCCTGAGCTGGCCGGACACCCTGATCGTCGACCCCTCAACGGCATGGCGGGCTACGATGCCGCCATGCCGCTCGCCGAAGGTTCGACGTTCGCGGGCTACACCATCGTCCGACAGCTGGGCTCCGGCGGGATGGGCGAGGTCTACCTGGCCCGCCACCCGAGACTGCCACGCCAGGACGCCCTGAAGGTACTCCGGCCGGAGGTGTCCGCCGACACCGAGTACCGGGAACGCTTCAACCGTGAAGCCGACGCCGCGGCTTCGCTGTGGCACCCGCATATTGTCGCGGTGCACGACCGCGGCGAAACCGACGGCCAGTTGTGGATCGACATGGACTACGTCGACGGTGTGGACGCCGTGCGGTTGCTGCGCGAGCGGTATCCCAACGGGATGCCGGGCCCCGAGGTCACCGCGATCATCACTGCGGTGGCCGAAGCGCTCGACTACGCCCACGAACACAAGCTGCTGCACCGCGACGTCAAGCCCGCCAACATCCTGATCGCCAAGCCAGACTCCCCGGATCGGCGAATCATGTTGGCCGACTTCGGGATCGCCGGTTGGGTGGGCGAAGCCAGCGGGCTGACCGCGACCAATATGACCGTGGGCACCGTGTCCTACGCAGCGCCCGAACAACTGATGGGCCAAGACCTCGACGGCAGGGCCGACCAGTATGCCCTGGCCGCGACCGCGTTCCACCTGCTCACCGGCACCCCACCGTTCCAGCACTCCAACCCCGCCGTGGTGATCAGCCAGCACCTCAGCGCGTCGCCCCCGCCGATCGGTGATCGGCTGCCCGCGCTGGCGGACCTCGACCCGGTGTTCGCCAAGGCATTAGCCAAAGATCCCAAGGACCGGTATCAGCGGTGCATCGATTTCGCCCGGGCGCTCGGACATCGGGTAGGCGGTGCTGGCGACGTCGACGAAACTATCGCCCGGCCCGTCGCGCTGGCCGTGCCGCCGGCCAAACGGTCGCTGGTGCGACCAGCCGTGCTGATCCCCGCGGTGCTGGCGATACTGCTGGTCATCGCGATCGTGGTGGCGCTCCGCGAGTTCCAGCGCGCCGACGACGAGCGCGTGGTGTCCGCAACGACGTCCGGCTCACCGGCGACAACCACCACATCGGCGGCAACGACGTCCACTACCACGACTAGCACCACCGCGCCGCCGACCACACCATCGACTACCGCAGCGGCGCAGACCGAAACCACTACGTCGATAGCACCCGCGCCCGTCGTGGTCATCGGCGCGGTCTGCGCACCGCAGGGCAGTACCGGCGTCACCAAGACCGGGGCGACCGCCTACTGCTCGACCCTGCAGGGCACCAACACCACCATCTGGTCGCTCACCCCGGGCACGGTCGCAAGTCCGACGATCACCGCCACCGCGGAGCCCACCGAGTCGCCGCTGCCCACCGAGCAGGAATCGCCGATCCGGATCTGCATGCAGCAGACGGGCCAGACCCGTCGGCAATGTCGCGAGGAGATTCGCCGCAGCAACGGCTGGCCCTGATCATCGCTGCTACCGCTACCCCGTAGACCAGGCGGTGTCGCGGTCTCGAAGGGGCTCGCCGCAAGGGCTGCCGGCGCCGGTGCTCAGCTGGCCATGCTCGAATCCCAGGTACCGGGCAACATCGGCACCGCTAAGCCGCCGCCAAATTCGCTGCTCAAGGCCGTCAACCCGGACGGTCGCAGGACGGCCCCGTGAGGGGCGGTCCCAGCAAACCTTGAGATCTCGGCGCCCGATTCGGATGCCAGCACTTCCGACCCTGCTGAAGAACCGGAAGCGCCGGCCTGCGCCACCACCGAGTTCGCCGCTGCGGCCGCATCCGCGGCCGAGCCGGTTGCCGGGGCGATTCCGGCCGACAGAGCGACCGGCGGCGTGGTCAATCCGCCAATCGGCAAGGGAGTCGCAACACCGGTTTGCGGCACACCCGGTGAAACCCCCATCATTTCCGCCGCAATTGCGGCACCGCCGAGCAGCTCGCGTATCGCCTGCGCCACCGCTGCAGCTGCGTTGTCGACCGCCCAGTACAGCGTTCCCAGCACCTTCCCCAGGAACACGGCCAGCTGCTGGACCACCGCCTTCATCCACAGCAGCGTGATATCCAGGAAGAGGAGGACCAACTGAACTTGGTCCAGCAGCAATACCAGCAGGTCGGCGATGAGAAGGTTCAGTATCTTCACCATTTGAAGCGCATAGCCGGCAAGCAAGACCACGTAGGCGACCAGGAGTTGCACTAGGTCGAAGAGCATTTCAACCCCGAACCGGGCCAGCTCGCCGACCAACTCCCAGAGCGCCTGGCTCAGCACTTGGGCCAGCGTTTCAAGCAGCTGCCAGATTATGTGCCACCAGGGAGGTTTGGGGGGCGGGGGAAAGCTCCCCACGTGACCGACGTGGTGTTTGACTATGGCGGGGGCTGGCAGCGTATGCGGTGCCGCGACCAACGCCGCACCGCTGACGGCAGCGTACACACTCATCGTGACCGCGGCCTGGACCCACATCCGCGCATAGTCGGCTTCGTTGAGCGCAATCGGGATTGCATTGATCCCAAAGAAATTCGTCGCCATCAACACCGCGTGAGCGACGTGGTTGGCCGCCAGCTCAGCAAGGGTCGGCATTGCCGCCAACGCGGAGGCATAGGCCGCAGCCACGGTTTCATGCTGGGCTGCTGCGTCCAGGCTGTCGGTGCTGGCCTTCGTCAACCATGCCACGTAGGGCAGGTACGCGGCGGCATAGCTCTCGGCGGTTGGGCCCTGCCAGTCCGCAGCCTGCACGCCGGCCAGTAAGGCGGTCAATTCCGCTGCCGCGTCAGCATATTCAGTACTCAGCGACGTCCACGCGTCGGCGGCAGCCAACAGTGGGCCGGGTCCCGGACCGCTGCCCAACGTCGTCGAATGCACCTCCGGCGGCAATGCCATCCAGATTTGGGCAATCATCAAGAACCTTCCGTTGTGACCCAAGGCGCCGCCGCGGCATCAACAAGGGCATTGGGCCTCGGTTCGGCGAATGCTCCGCGAGCGCGGGCCCAGCCTTCGGCGCGACCGCACATCAACCACGTTCTCCTCGAGTCGCGCTCGAAAATTGTTGTTCGGTCAAGACTTCCGACTTGGCATAGTGTTGGCGCTGACCACCCGCGTGCCTAGGGTTGATTGATCCCGCAATTGCCAAATGGGTGGGACAAAGCGCCCGTGGCATCGGCCGGCCTGCCGCCGGGGTGTGCAAGACGCCGCGCCAAGAGTTCAACCTGGGGCAACCTGCACAGCGAAGCCCATGGCCGTTATGCCCTCAGGCCCTCAGGCGGGCGACGGTCGTGTCGCCACGCCCCGGCTCAACCCACCAGGCGCGCCGACAGCGAGTCACAAATCAGCGATTACACACACCCGCTGACGCTGATGCGCCGGCCGACATTGGCGCAGACGTTGACATTGGGCGCCGGGGGTGGGGGAGGCGGATAGTCTTCCGGCAACGGGGCGTATTCCGACGGCGGTGGTACGTAGGGAGCCACCGCATCGGCAATGTTGGCGCATCCGCTGACGGAGACTCGCCGGCCGGCATTGACGCATACATCCGCATTCACTTGGGCGGTCGGCGCCATGTTGGCGAACACTTCTGGCACGGCGGTGAACGCCAGTGCCGCTGTCGCTAACACGGCCGCGGGCCGCTTCCAGGGACGCATCGAGATCTCCTTGCTGCTGGCTGGCACCTGCCCGGCTTTACCAATCGATCGCGTGGGACTCGTTAGGCAACGAATTTTATCCGCGTTCTCGGATAACCAAGCACAGGTCATCCTGCGCGCCGCCGGATTCCACGCGACGAACACTCATCAACGTCTTGTTCTGCAGTTGGCGCTGCTGCCGTTACAGTTGGTCCCGATGACCCAAACAGTCGCGCCGCCAGTGCTGACCGTGCGATACAACGGAGCTGAGCGCACCTTCGCAGCCGGCCACGATGTCGTTATCGGCCGTGATCTACGCGCCGACGTCCGTGTCGCGGACCCGCTCATCTCGCGAGTGCACCTGTTGCTGCGCTTCGACCAGGGCCGCTGGATCGCCATCGACAACGGCAGCCTCAATGGCCTCTATGTCAATAACCGCCGCGTACCGGTTGTCGACATCCACGACGGCCAGCGGATCAACATCGGCAATCCCGACGGTCCGGCTCTGGACTTCGAGGTCGGTCGGCGCCAGCAGGGTTCTGTCGGGCGTCCCCCGCCGACGACGGCGATGCCGGTCCCCCCTATTCCGAGCGGACCCTGGCCGGCCCACGCTGCGCCGCAGACCGGTGCTCAATGGCAGCCGCACCAGACGCCACCGCCACAAGCGCCACAGCAGCCACCGCCGACCACCCGGATACCCGCCCAACCGCCCAGCGGGCCACAGCACGCGCCGCCGTCGGGGCCGCCGCCGCACTACCCGACCGGCGCTCAACCGGTCCGCCCGCAGTCGGGGCCACAGCCGGCACCGCAGATATACCGCCCACCCGCGGCGAGTCCGCCACCGCCGGTAACCGTCCGTCCCAGCGGTGAAACGGGCAACATCGCGACGTCGATGATGAAGATCCTGCGGCCCGGCAAAGCCGCGGGGGAGTTGCCGCCCGGCTCGCTGCGGATCGGCCGGGCCGACGACAACGACATCGTCATCCCCGAGGTGCTGGCGTCGCGCCACCACGCCACCCTGGTCCCGACGCCCGGCGGCACCGAGATCCGCGACAACCGCAGCATCAACGGCACTTTCGTCAACGGGGTGCGGGTTGAATCGGCGTTGCTGCATGACGGCGACGTCGTCACGATCGGCAACATCGACCTGGTTTTCGCCGGCGGCGCGCTGGCGCGTCGCGAAGAGACGTTGTTGGAGACGCGCACCGGCGGTCTGGATGTGCGCGGGGTTACCTGGACGATCGAGAACAACAAGACGTTGTTGGACAACATTTCGTTGACCGCGCGCCCGGGCATGCTCACGGCCGTCATCGGTCCCTCCGGTGCGGGCAAGTCGACCTTCGCGCGGTTGGTGGCCGGCTACACGCATCCGACCAGCGGCACGGTGGCGTTCGAGGGTCACAACGTGCACGCCGAATACGCCTCGCTGCGAAGCAGGATCGGCATGGTCCCGCAAGACGATGTGGTGCACGGCCAGCTGACCGTCAAACAAGCGCTGATGTATGCCGCCGAGCTGCGGCTGCCGCCCGACACCACCAAGGATGACCGGGAACAGGTGGTTGCCCGGGTACTCGAGGAACTCGAGATGTCCAAGCATCTCGAGACCCGGGTCGACAAGCTGTCGGGCGGTCAACGTAAGCGTGCCTCGGTGGCGCTGGAACTGCTGACCGGACCGTCGTTGCTGATCCTCGACGAGCCGACCTCGGGCCTGGACCCGGCGCTGGACCGCCAGGTCATGACCATGCTGCGACAGTTGGCCGACGCCGGCCGGGTGGTGCTGGTGGTCACCCATTCGCTGACCTACCTCGACGTCTGCGATCAGGTGCTGCTGCTGGCCCCCGGCGGCAAGACGGCGTTCTGCGGGCCGCCCAACCAGATCGGCCCGGCCATGGGCACCACCAACTGGGCCGACATCTTCAGCACGGTGGCCGACGACCCGGACGGCGCCCAGGCCCGGTATCTGTCACGTACCGGCCCGCCGCCGCCGCCGCCGCCGGCCGAGCAACCCGCCGAGTTGGGCGATCCGTCGCACACCAGCCTGTTCCGGCAGTTCTCCACGATCGCTCGACGGCAGATCCGGTTGATCGTCTCCGACCGCGGCTACTTCGTCTTTCTGGCGCTCCTGCCGTTCATCATGGGTTCGCTGTCGATGTCGGTACCCGGTGACGTCGGCTTCGGTTTCCCCAACCCGATGGGCAATGCGCCCAACGAGCCCGGCCAGATCCTGGTGTTGCTCAATGTCGGCGCCGTCTTCATGGGAACCGCGCTGACCATCCGCGACCTCATCGGTGAGCGGCCCATTTTCCGGCGGGAACAGGCGGTCGGCTTGTCCACCACCGCGTACCTGGTCGCCAAGATCTGTGTGTACACCGTGTTCGCGGTGGTTCAGTCGGCGATCGTCACGATCATCGTGCTGATCGGCAAGGGCGGCCCGACGCAGGGTGCGGTGGCATTGGGCAAGCCGGGACTCGAGCTATTCGCCGACGTCGCGTTGACCTGCGTCGCCTCGGCGATGCTCGGGCTGGCATTGTCGGCTATCGCCAAATCCAATGAGCAGATCATGCCGCTGCTGGTGGTCGCGGTCATGTCGCAGCTGGTGTTCTCGGGCGGCATGATTCCGGTCACCGGACGTGCCGGCCTCGACCAGATGTCTTGGGCCACCCCGGCGCGCTGGGGATTCGCGGCCTCGGCGTCCACCGTCGACCTGATCAAGTTGGTGCCCGGCCCGCTGACTCCCAAGGATTCGCACTGGCATCACACGCCCGGCGCGTGGTGGTTCGACATGGGCATGCTGGCCGTGATCAGCGTTGCCTACCTGTGCTTCGTGCGGTGGAAGATCCGCCTGCCGCGCGGCTGATTGTGACCGGTAGGGCGACTCAGCCCTGGCCGGTGGATCGATGCAGGGTGAAACCTATCTGGGGTACCGCCAGCACGCCCGGTAGCAGGGTCAAGAGGTCGGAGCGCCCGTCGGGCCGGAAGCCCTTCTTGCGGTAGAAGCACTGCGCCTGATGGTTCATCTCGGCACACCATAGGACGGCGTCATGCGAGGGCTCGGAGCTGAGCGCGTGGTCGAGCAAGAGGCTGCCGATGCCCCGGCGTTCATGTCCCGCGGCGACGTAGAGCGCATCGATCTCGAGATGGTCGGGATTGCCCGGCTCCGGCCCGAAGATGCTCACCCCGACGATGTGGCCGCTCGACTCGGCCAGCCACATTCCCCATCCGGCGCGGCTCAACGCCAGCGGGTATTCCCGACCGATCCACGCCCGCCAATCGAAGAGATCGAGCAGCTCGGGAATCACGATTCCCCGGTACGACAGTCGCCAGCTCCGGTAGTGCATCGGCGCGACGTTCGCGTAGTCCGCCGGCTTGGCTCGCCGGATCGAGATACCGTCGGGCATCTCCGTCACGCTCGCTCCCGCTGGTCTCGTTCGAGGGGATGTTGAGGGCAGGGTAGCGCAGCGCCGCGGCGGGGCAGACTCGCGCAGTGGCGGCTCCGGATGACGCGCCACGCCGCTTTCCTATTATTTGGTGATGGGTAGCGGTGGGCTCGATACCGTGGGTTCTCCGGCGTTCAGCGCCGACGAGGCAGCCCGCTACCACGCGGACGGTTGGTGGTCGGACACCACGTTGTCTGATGCGGTACGTCGAAACGCCGAACTCTCACCCGGCCGGGCCGCCTATGTCGACCGCCCGGGCGGATCGCTGAGCTGGAATGAATTTGACTGTGGCGCAACGCTATTGGCCGAACAACTGGCAAGTGTCGGGGTGGTGCGGGGGGACCGGGTGGCGGTGTGGCACGGTGACTCGGCGGCCATCCATCTGCTGTTCGTCGCGATCGAGCGCTGCGGCGCCGTCGTCGTCGGCCTCGGCGCGCGTGCCGGCCCTCGCGAAGTCGTGCGGATTGTGCGCGATACCCGGCCGAAAATCCTGATCAGCGACCGGCATCGTGGCCACGCTGCTGCGAGTGTGGCCGCCGAATGCGCGGTGCCGTTGCTGGAGCTCGGCCGGCGCGGGGAAGCGCCGGCGCTGAGCGTCGAGACCAAACCCGGGGCGCTGGACATCGACTGCCGGCTCGGACCCGACGACGTCTTCCTGATCAACTCCACCTCCGGCACCACGGGACGGCCCAAATGTGTGGTGCACACCCAAAACCGTTGGCACTACTTCCATCTGAAGGCGGTCACTCATGGGTTGTTGATCTCTGACGACGTGTTCCTGCCGGTCATCGCGACACCGTTCGGGTTCGGGATCTGGACCAGTCATACGACTCCGATCCACCTTGGCGCCACCGCGGTGATCCTGGACCGGTTCACCACAAGGGCGGCGGCGCAGGCGATAGCCGACCACCGGGTCACCGTGTTGTGTTGTGTCAGTACGCAGTTGACGATGCTGATGGCCGACTCGGGATGCCGCAATGTCGATCTGAGCTCGCTGCGTGTCGTTTTCACCGGCGGTGAGGCGGTGCCGTACCGGCCGGCCGCGGAGTTCGAGGAAATCACCGGAGCCAAGATTTTGCAGTTCTACGGCTCCAACGAGACCGGGCTGCTCAGCGGGACCACGATGGATGACGCGCGGCAACGCCGGCTGCGGACCGCTGGACGGGTGGTGTCGGAGATGTCGGTCCGGCTTTTTGACGGGGATCGCGACGTCACCGCGACGGGTCGCGGCCAGCCCGCCTGCCGGGGACCGGCGACCAGCCTCGGCTATCTGAATGGCACCGACCACGACACCCTGTTCACCGCCGACGGGTGGATGCGCATGGGTGACCTCTGCGAAATTGACGCCGAGGGGTACCTGACGGTCACCGGCCGGATCTCCGAGTTCATTGTGCGCGGCGGCAAGAACATCAGCGCGGCGCAGGTCGAAGACGCCGTGCTGACTCATCCGGCGATTGCGGTGGCCGCCGCGGTCGCTATGCCCGATCCGGTGTTCGGTGAAAAGGTCTGCCTCTATGCCGAACTCGTCGGCTCGCACACCCTGGAGCTGGCCGAACTGGTGAATCATCTGCTGGGCTTGGGCTATTCCAAGGAGCTACTGCCCGAGCGACTGATCGTGGTCGACGAACTGCCTCGTTCCTCGGGCGGCAAGGTCGCCAAAGGCGCGCTCCGCGAAGATATTCGCGCCAGGATGGAGGTCGATGATGAACACTGCTGAGCCACGCCCGGGCGGTCTGGAGGTGTGGGCGCCGGCCGTGATGCCCCCGATCGGAGTCGAGCTGTCCGACGCACAGGCGCTGGCCGTGGCCTTTCGCCACCTCGCCGCGATCGGGTTCGCGGAGAACATGGCCGGACACATCACCTGGCAACCCGACGGGCACACCGACATGTTGGTCAACCCGTGGGGGTTGTGGTGGCAGGAGCTCACCGCGTTCGGATATCTGCGTGGTGGACGCCGACGCGCGAGTGGTCCGCGGCCGCTGGGATGTCACCCCGGCGATCCACATCCATACCGAACTGCACCGGGTCCGGGATGACGCAAGGGTGGTCATTCACAACCACCCCTACTACGTGTGTGTGCTGGCCGCGCTGGGAAGGCTGCCCGAGCTGGTGCACCAGACGGGCTCGCTATTCCTCGACGATCTGTGCCTGGTCGACACCTACGATGGCGAAGTCGACAGCGCTTCCCGCGCAGCAGATCTCGCGGCGCACATCGGAGACACAAATCTGACGATTCTGGCCAACCACGGCGTCATCGCAACCGGCCGCACTCTCGCCGAAGCCGTCTACCGCGCGGCGTCGATAGAACGGGTATGCAAGCTGGCCTGCGACGTCATACTTACCGGCAAGGAACCCGCGCAGATGACATGGGCGGACATGGCAGGTATGCAACGCTCGCTCATCGAACGCACCCGGTGCCCGCCGAGATTCAGCGCAACCCCGACGCCTTCTGACCGCCGGTCCGGGGTCAGCCCATGTCGAGATCGGCTTCGGCGCAGTAGACGCCGAGCAGGTCGCGAGCCGAAACGATCCCGGCCGGCATACCGTCCTGCTCCACCAGAACATGACGGATGTAGCGCTGCATCATCCAGTTGGCCACCTGGTCGACGGTCGCATCGGCGTCGCACCACACCAGCTTGGTGCTGGCGATGTCCAGGGCCCGTACCGCATTCGGGTCTTTCCCGGCGGCTACAACCCGGACGATGTCGCGTTCGCTGACCAGCGCGGCGGGCCGTTCGTCGTCGCCGATGACAATTGCTCCGACGTTGTCGGCGACCATCGCGTTGGCGACGTCGGCCACGGTGGCGTCGGCGACGACACGGGCCACTGGGTCACCGGTAACGGTGGAGATCGGAAGCGATCCGGCAGAAGGAAGGGTAGTCACGCCACCATCTCACCCGGCCCCGCTCGCGCGTTCTAGTGACTTGAGTCCTCAAATCAGGTGGCCTTGGTACCGGCGCGATGGCCAGACGGCTCAAGCTGCCGGGCTACGTGACCCAATCAGGTTGCTGGGCAACGTTTCAATGCCGACCCGATGCCGACGGGCCGCGCGGGTTTCCTGTGTGATTTGGTAATAAACCCTGCGAGGTTACTGTGAATTCCGCAACTTACCCGCGAGTAGGTTTAGCGTCGGAGTTGTCCGATGACCGCCCGGTCACCGTCGGACCTGGGTGAGGGAGGCGGAAGTGTCATTCATGTTCATGGTGCCGGAATTGGTTGAGGCTGCGGCACAAGACCTGGTTGGTCTGCGCTCGGGGATCAACGAGGCCACCGCGGTCGCGGCTGCGCCTACCACCCGGATCCTGGCCGCCGGGGGTGATGAGGTATCGGCGGCCATCTCGGCGATGTTCAGCGCCCACGGCCAGGAATTCCAAGCCATCAGCGCTCAGGCTGGAGCCTTTCACGACGAGTTTGTGAGCCTCTTGAACGCCGGCGCCGGTGCATACGCAAGCGCGGAGGCCGCCGGTGCGCAGAGTCTGCTGAATGCGGTGAACGCGCCCGCCCAGGCGTTGCTGGGCGCGCCGTTGATCGGGGGCAACACCGCCGCCGCGGCCAGGGCGCTTGCGAGCGGCGCCGCCGCCGCGCTGGTGTCCGGTCCGATTCAGGCTGAGCTGCAAAGCATTTCGCAATCAATCACCAATGCATCCGCGGCGATCCGCACCTTTGGGGCCACGGTCGCCGGCCCGTACCAGAGCCTGTTCTCGAATACGGTCGCCAACCTACAAAGCCTCGGAAGTGCCGTGGCTGCCAATCCGGCGCCACTCCTGCACCAGTTGATCGCCAACCAGCTCGGCTACGGCCAAGTGGCCGCCACGGCACTGCACAACGCCGTCACCAACTTCCCCGCGGTACTGGCCAATGCGCCGGCGACTGTCCAAGCTGCCTTCCGGGCCCTTGCCACTGCTGATCCGGCGGCGTTCCTACACCAGGTGATCACCAACCAGATGGGCTTCGCGCAGACGGTCGCCACGTCGCTGCAAAGTGCCGGCCAGGACTTCAACGCTGGGCTGCACGCCTTACCGGCGGCCTACCAAACTGCCTACCAGGAATTCATGGCGGGCAATGTCAATGGTGCGGTGGACACCCTTGGGTCCGGCTTTGGAAAGCTGTTCCTCACGGGCTTCGATGTCTCCGTCGGCCCAATTGACCCCGCAGGTGATCCGCCACTCATAACCATCACGCCGACGGGCACACTGGGCGACCTACTACCTATCTTCGCCATCCCAGGACAGATGGCACAAAACTTCACCAACCTGATCCCCCCGTCCATTCCCGCCCAGATGGCGCAGAACGCTACCAATGTGATCAAGGCGCTCACGAACACATCACTTACGTCGGTGCTCGAGCCGTTCGCAGACCCGACCAGCCCGATAGGTCTCGGAATAGTTATCGACGCCAATATGGGGTTGCCGCTGGCGCTGGCTATCGACGGGCTGGGCGGGCCGGTTAGCGGGTTGCACGCGTTGGGCTCCAGCGCGAGTGCCTTCGTGAACGCCGTGCAAACCGGAAATGCGTTGGGTGCTTTCGGTGCGGTCCTCGATGCTCCGGCCGTCGTCGCCGACGGCTTCCTCAATGGTCAAACGACGTTTCCGCTGACGATCGACGTGGTGGGCATTCCCACGACCCTCAATCTGCCTTTCAGCGGAATTCTCGTTCCGCCTGGTCCGTACACCGCGGTCGATGATCTCACCGGGTTTGGGTTGGGTCCGCTCTTCCTTGACTCAACCGTCGTCGGCACGCCTCTGGGCGGAATCGTTCCAGGCCTGCTGGACTTTCTGCCCGAACAGCTAGCGATGGCAATCGGCGCACCCGCACCGGCCGGCTCGCTCAGTTCCTAGCTTCTCCTGGCCGCAGGTGTTCGAGCGCTCGGTCCTCGGGATCGGCCGCATTCACATCGGTCACTCGGTTTCACTGACAAGTCCGATGCGCAGCCGAGGTTGTCGCTCACTGATGGGCACGATGGCTATCGGCTGCATCCGGTGATTCGCGTGGAAATTGGGATAGCGGTGGGCGGGGCGGCCGGTGAACGCGGTCCCGAGAATTGCGCCGATTTGGCGATGCCGGCCCGGGGAAACCGAGTCCGCGACGGCCGTCTGCCCTTCTGCCCCAGCCGGTTTGTGGCGCGCACCAGCACAAGGAGCCGATGTTGAGATCCGTTGGTGGGCAGTCGCGCTTTCTGGGCCTCCTGTTGTCGGTGGCCTCGCTTGGAAGCTCGTCCGGTCGCCCCGGGGTAGATGCACTCCGACGGGCGGCGCGTCGGCTATCGGCTACGTGACCCAATCCGGTTGCTGGGCAACGTCGACGGCAGAAAAGTCGTTGTGTCCCAGGCCCGCCACGGTGCCACCGTCGACGACGAATTCCGAACCGGTGGAATAGCTCGACTCGTCGCTGGCCAGGTACACGACGAGGTTGGACACCTCCTGCGGTTCGGCGGCGCGTCCCAGCGCGGTCTGGAACAGGTCCTCGGGCACCCACTGCGTCATCGGCGTCCTGACGAGCCCGGGATGAATGGAGTTCACCCGAATTCCGTTGACTCCGAGTTCCACTGCCGTCGACTTGGTCAACCCTCGCACGCCGAACTTGGTCGCGGTGTAACCGTGGGAGGCCATGGTGCCGGCCAGCCCTTCGATGGAGGAGATATTGACGATGGATCCGCGGCCGGCGGCCTTCATGGGCTTGACGACGGCGCGGATGCCCAGGAACACGCCGGTGAGGTTGACGTCGAGAATCCGCTGCCATTCCGACAGCGAGTAATCCTCGATGGTTCCGATGTTGAGGATGCCGGCGTTGTTCACCAGAATGTCGAGCCCGCCGAACCTGCTCAGGGCCGCCTCGACCGCCGCCTCCCACTGATCGGGATCGGTGACGTCGAGGTGGACGTAGTAGGCCGCGTCGCCGATGTCGCCGGCCACCGCGTTGCCCTCCTCGTCGAGGATGTCGCCGAACACCACTTTGGCGCCCTCGGCCACCAGCGCCCGCACGTGCGAGGCGCCCATTCCCCGGGCGCCCCCGCTGACAAGGGCGACTTTGCCGGTCAGTCGGTTTGGCATTCTCTGATACTTCCACGATCCCATTCGCGAAGACCACCGCCCTCGTCGGTGATCAGTCGGCTTCGGTACGCTCGGCACCGTCCGCACGCAGGACCGGTGAGATCCGGAGATTGGTGGGCAATCGTGGTGCCTCCCAAGGTCGACTTCAGTTCGGTCCGATGGGGTTCGGTGGAATGGACGAACTTGGTGACCCTGTACTTGCGTGGCTATGAAAGTCGTTCCCGTAAGCCCATCTTGGGTGATGTGGCGGCCGCCGAAGCGGTGGATCGGATCGACTACGACTTCAAGCGGATACGTCGAACTTCGCTGCCCGCCACCAATCAGTATCTGGTGGTATTGCGCGCCAAGCAGCTCGACGACTGGTGCGCTGATTTCCTTCGACAGCATCCCGATGCGGTGGTGCTGCACCTCGGTTGTGGGCTGGACAGCCGCGCATATCGTCTTGCGGTCCCGGCGTCGGTGCTGTGGTTCGATCTCGACCAGCCGAGCGTCATCGACTTGCGCCGCCGGCTCTACGACGAAACGGACAACTACCGCATGATCGGCTCGCCGGTGACCGATCCCGGCTGGTTGCAGCAGATTCCGACGGGACGTCCCACGCTGGTCGCCGCCGAAGGGCTGCTGATGTACCTTGCCGAAGGCGATGTGCGGCGGCTGCTCGCGTGCCTGACAGACCGATTCGAGCACGGCGAAATGCTTTTCGACACCATCTCGCCGATGGGTCCCCGGCTGTCGAAGATCTTCACCAAAGGCATGGTCAAGTGGGGCATCGGCGATATCCGAGACCTTGAACGGTGGAACCCGAGGTTGCGTTTCCGCGAACAGGCCTCCGCACTGGCCAGCTATCAGAAAATCGAGGCGACCCCGGTGCGATTGATGTACCGGCTGCTGCTGCATGCGACGCCGTTCGGCGACTATGACGTCTTGAACCGCTTCGAATACTGAGCCGCCGAATCGCCGACGGGCCAGGACGGACTGATTGATCGCATGCTCGTCGTTCATGTGGGCCCCAAACCAAGCGGTTCAACGCTGGGCATCACCCACGCGGTTTAGCCAAACCAACCGCGGGTAGCCGGGCATGCGGAAGTAGATCACCGAACCCACCCCAAGTAACCGTTTGGCACAGGATCGCGGGAGGCTGCCATGACAACGCACACTGAGCCGGCAAAGAAGCCCGTCAGCTCCCTATTGGCCGGGCCTTACGGTCATCCGTATCACCCGATCCTGGTCACGGTGCCCATCGGGGCGTGGGTGGCCAGCTTGGTCTTCGACATCGCCTCGCGCATCGTCGACCAGCCCGGATTCTTGTATCAGGGGTCGCAGTGGCTGATCGCCATCGGTGTGATTGGCGCGCTCGCCGCAGCCATCGTCGGTTTCCTGGATCTGTTGACCATCCCCACCGGCACACCCGCTTTCCGCACCGGGCTGCTGCACATGACGCTCAACGTCAGCGTCGTGGTGGCCTACATCGTCAACTTCATCTGGCGTTACAGCAACTACCACCAACCCTCCGCCGTGGGCATCGGCCCGCTGGTGCTGTCCATCGTCAGCCTGACGTTCCTGGCGGTGTCGGGGTTCCTGGGCGGCAAGCTGGCGTACTACTACGGTGTACGCGTCGCGCGGGAGTCTGATCAGGCCGCAGGCTACCGATACCCAGCCACGCCCACCCAATGAAGGGCAATGACACGTTATCGGTAGCGCCGTTCTCGCCTTGTGGGTCCTGATCGCCGGCGGCGGCTTCACCAGCCTGGCATCCTGAAGAGCGTGCATCGCTTGCCAGCTCGATCGGGCGGAACCACGGGGCCTTGGTCGGCTTGGTGAGCCCGGCTGGCGGGTGCCGCGTGCCGGGGAGGCGACGGGTTCCAACAGTTGACACGCCGCCATCGAATCCCATTGCTCGACGATGCATTCGGTTGACACGGCGACCTGGACTAGCGTCGAGCGAATGGAACTCACGGGCAAGACCGTCCTGCTCACCGGTGCCACCGGCGGCCTCGGACGAGCGATCGCCGCGGCACTCGCCGACCACGGCGCGCGACTGATCCTGAGCTCCCGCAAACCGGCGGAGCTGGACAGGCTTGCGGCTTCGCTGAGCGGACTCGACCACCGAACGGTCGTCAGTGACCTGTCCGAATCCGGCGCCGCAGCCGCCTTGCTTGCCGAGGCGGGGGAGATCGACGTCCTGGTCGCCAATGCCGCGCTGCCGGCGTCGGGAAAACTGGACAGCTTCACTGCCGAGCAGGTAGACCGTGCGCTACGGGTCAACCTCGAGGTACCGGTACAGCTGACGCGCGAACTGATTCCGGTGTTCACCAAACGAAGGTCTGGGCATTTCGTCTTCCTCTCGTCGATCTCCGGCAAGGCCGCCACACCGCGCGCCTCGCTCTATGCGGCAACGAAATTCGGCATCCGGGGATTCGCGCTGTGCCTGCGCGACGACCTGCGACCGGCCGGGGTGGGCGTCTCGGTGGTTAGCCCGGGGGCAATCGGTGGTGCCGGGATGTTCGCCGATTCGGGGGCCGCGATGCCGCCGCTGATCGGCACCGGCACACCCGAACAGGTCGGTGCGGCGGTAGTCGACGCCATCGAGCGAAATCGCGCCGAAGTCACCGTGGCCCCGCTGCGTCAGCGGGCGCTGGCCCGGTTCGCGGCGAACGCCCCCGAGATGTCGTCGCGACTGGCCGGAGGAATTGTCGCCAAGGCGGCGGACGAGATCGCGGCCGGTCAGACCGACAAGCGGTAATGGCGCGCGGTAGCGACCTCGCTTACATCGAGGCCGTTCTGTATCAGAACGGCGGTGGTTCGTCGTCGGTGTCGGGTGGGGCGGGTCCGGTTTGGTTGGTGTGTTCGGTGTGCGGGGTGGTGCGAGCGCGGTGGTTGTGGCGGCGTTCGGTGGCGATGCGCTGGGCGCGGTCTTGGGCGCGAGTGCGGCGGCGTCTGGGCATCATCGCAGTGCGCCCGGCACAGGGGTCAGGTGTTTGGATTTGGTCGGTGGGGAGATCGGCAGTGGGTGCGCACAGGTGGGGAAACAGCAGCGCACTGCTCGGAGTGGTGACATAGGTGTGCCCGGTCGGGGAGGTCAGGATAAGCGTGCCGTCGGGCAGTTGCATGTCGCGCCAGCCCCAGAAGGTTTTCAGCAAATGATGAGTCCTGCAGTAGCACTTAAGGTTTGACGCATGGGTGGGCCCGCCGGCGGCGTAGGGGATGGAATGATCGAGGTCGCAATCGAAGGCCGGGCGATCACAGTTGGGCCAGCGACACGTCAAGTCGCGGCATCTCACGAAATCGGCCAAGGCCTTCGACGGAACATAGCCCGACTCCGGGCCGGTGTCGGCAGGGTGGGTCAACGGCACCAGTTTGGCCGAGGCCGCTAACTCGGCCACCGTTTCGGGGCCGATGAGCCCGTCGGCGCAGACTTGGGATGCCGGCGTCTGGGCGCGCCCGTCGAGGCTGGCCTGCTCGGCGATCAGGTGGATTATCACCGGGGATGCGGCCGGCCGTTTGCCGGCCGAGCAGTCGGTACGCCCGCAGCCACACCCCAGCCGATCGGCCCCGGCGGCCAAGGCCCCCAACGCATCGGCGCGGCGCTGGTCGCGGGTGCGCGGGTCATGGTCACAGACCGTGGCCGCCAGCGCGGTCAGCCGCTTGTCCAGCGCGTGGGCATCGGGGGTCAACAGGGTGCCCTCGATCTGGGAGATCCCGCCGATACCCTCGTCGATGCGGATCTGGCGTTCGGTCTGCTGTTCCTTGCGGCGTCGCACCGCATCGGCGTCGGCGTTGGCCACGACCTTGTCGACCAGGGCGCCCAGCCGGCCCCGGCTGAGCGACGGGCAGCGCGGCACCAGCGCCGCCAACTGGGAATCTACCCCTGCCAGCACCTGCGGATCCTCGATCAGCTCGGTGCGATAGGCCAGCGTTTGAAACGCCCGGTAGTCGATGTCCCCGGCCTTAAAGAGCTCGGCGACCTGCGGCAACCGCTCACGCATCACCCGGGCATAGCGCAGCCGGCTGGCCGCTAACCCCTGGCTGATCCGCAACGCCGCCCCGACTTCGGCGGCCACCGCCTCCATGGTGTCGATGGCCCAATCCTCGGTCTCTGAACACCGGGAGAGCCGATAGGCGAACAGTTCCCCGATCGCGCTCAGCTGTGCCGCGGCGGCCCGATTCTCCGTCCGGCCCGCCGCACACATCCGGTCCAACAACCTCGCCGACTCCAGGGTTTGGGAGGGATGACGGCGCTCAAACCAGTCATCCATCTCGGCGACCTCACCGGTCTGGTAGTCGAACATACATTCGATTATGCCACGGCCGGCCGACAACACCGCGGGTCCACCGTCAGGCTGTGGATAACCCGCCAGGTTCGCAGCCTTACGTCAGCTCAGTCGGCCATCTCGTGGATATCGTCGGCGGTGAGCGCCCGGAAGCTCATTGGGCGCTCGGCGAAACGCAACCCTGCGACAACGGATGGTCTTGGTGCGGTTTACGATTCACGACTTCGGCATTGACGGTTCGATGTCGTCGACGTCGACGTATGTCGATGCCAAGCTCGACACCGCATCTCGGGGTGCGGTTGGCGCAGCAGGCAGCCCTTTAAGCGCAATGATGGCATCCTTGCCTGGTGGGACTGCTGTTTCGGCTGCTGGAGTTGCTGGTGCTGGCCGCACCGGTGATCGGCGTGATTTATGCCGGCATCCGGGCGCTGTCGTCGCTGAATAGACAACGACAGTCCTCAGGCGATCCCGCAGAACCTGCGGCTGACTCGGGTGAGGTCGGCAATCATGCGTCGCACTGGCGCGCGATACGACGCGCGATCGATGCACATGACCACACCGATGCTCGCTGGCTGGAGTACGAACTCGATCCCGCCAAGCTCCTCGACTTCCCGGTGATGACCGACATGCGAGATCCGCTGACAACGGCGTTTCACAAGGCCAAACTGGCGGCCGATTTCCATCGGCCGGTTCGTGCGGAAGATCTGGTCGACGACCGGGAGGGTACGCGACACTACCTCGACGCTGTCGAAAGCTATGTGACCGCGTTCAACGCCGCGGAAACAGAGGCCATTCGTAAAGGCAGGAACGACTTCTCACGGGAGGAACGGCAGCGCCTGGCGCGTGCCCAGAGCCTGTTGCGGGTGGCGGCCGACACTTCCGCGACGCAGCAGGAGCGACAGCGCGCATATGGTTTGGCGCGTACCGAACTCGACGGCCTCATCGTATTGCCGGGCAGCATCCGGGCCAGCATCGAGCGCGGAATCGCCGGCGAAATAGACGGATGATCGGCGATCAACCCGCGTCGCTGTGCAGGCGCACCATCCGCGTGGTGCTGCTCTCGTCAAGGTCGACCACCTCGCTGCGGGAACGCAGAAAGTCGCTGAACGACTTGAAGCCCAGCGACTTCTCGCTGAACGAGGGGTCCATCCGCTTCATCTGGGCCTTGACCATCGAGTTGTGCTGCCAGTCCGCGTCGTCTTTCTCCTGGCCGATCCGAAGCGCCCGTTCGAGCAGTCGGGTGGCGGCGGCCTGCGGGTCGGGTGAAGCCGGCTCCTCGTCCGGCTCCGCGGTGCTGGCATGGCGTCCGCGTTTCTTGGGCTGCGCCGCCACGACGGTGGTGGATATCCCGGGCAGCGTGTCGTAGGTGACGAACTCGTCGCACGCGGCGGCCAGCGACTGACTGCTGGCGCCGGCCACGCCGATGCCGACGACGTACCGGCCCAGCCGCTTGCAGCGTTGTGCGAGCGCGATGTAGTCGGAGTCGCCGCCGACGATCACCACGTGGGTCAGGTCGGGCAGCCGGAACATGTCCTCGACCGCATCGACGGCCAGCCGGATGTCGGCGCCGTTCTTGCCGTATGCGGCTGCGGGGAACAGTTGCACGAGATCGACCGCGCGTCCGACAAGCTGGCCGTGGTAGCGGGCGTTCACCTCGGCCGACCAATCCGCGTACGCGCGGGTAAGCACCAGGGTGCCGAACGACGACGCGAAATCCATGATCGCGCCCAAATCGACCGTCGCCGCTCGCAGCCGCTGCGGGTCCAGACCCTTGGTCTTGTCCTTTTGGAAGGTGCCGCGTCCGTGTACTTGGTCGTAGCGCGAGATCACGATGTTGTCGAAGTCGAAGTAGACGGCCACTCGGGTCGCGCTGGAATCGGTCATGATCGTCATCGTGCCGTGTGTCACACCCGCACGGCAGCAGAACGGAGTGACAGTGGGCGCGACCAAGCGCAACACCGCAGCCGTCGTCGGCGTGTACAACACCCGCCAGCGACGCCGCCTGGACGGCGAAACCTCCCGCAGCCTGGCGGTGAAGGCCATCCGGGGAGCCCTCGACGACGCCGGCCTCAACCTCGACGACGTGGACGGCATCAGTGCCGGCACCTTGTCCACGGCACTGATCTACGACCTCCGGCTCGGGCCGGCCTGGCAGGGGGTGGGGTTCGGGATCGGCATGATCACCGAGGCCGTCACCGCGATCGAGCACGGCATGGCCGACGTGGTGGTCCTCGTCGCCGCCCAGGCAGGTGAATATCGCGACCATGTAGCCACGGCGCCGTGGACCCGGCCGGAGAACGAGTTCGTGGCGCCGTGGGGGATGTTCACCGCCGCCGAGTTCGCACTCATCGCCCGTCGCCACATGCACGTCTTTGGGACCACCCGCGAGCACCTGTCCATCGTCGCGGCCACCATCCGCAACAACGGCTCGCGAAACCCGGAAGCCGTGTACTACCAACGCGGACCCTTCACCCCTGAGGACATCACCGCATCACGACCCATCGCCGAGCCCTTTCACCTACTCGATTGCGCCACCACCTCCGAGGGAGGCTGCGCCCTGGTGGTGGCGAACCTGGACAAGGTGCCGGTCGCCAGCCAGCCGATCTACGTATTGGCAAGTGGCGCAGATCATTTCGGTCCGTCGTATCAGCACCCACCCGCTTGGGACCTCGCGGGCCGGCACGGTGGTCAGGTCAATGGCCGGGTGGGCAGCCGTGCGGCCGATCGCGCGTTTAAGCATGCCGGGCTGCGTCGCGACCAGGTGGATGTGCTGGAACTCTACGATCCGTTCTCGTTCGAGATCATCCGTCAGCTGGAAGCGTTCGGCTTCTGCGGCCCGGGCGAAGGCGGACCGTTCGTCGCCGACGGTCACATCGCCATCGGCGGTAGCCACCCGGTCACCACCGACGGCGGAACCATGTCCTTCAGCCATGCCGGGAGGAATCCGCAAATGATGCAGCGCGCCATTCGAGCGGTTCAGCAGTTGCGCGGCGAGGCCGGCGCGCTTCAAGTTCCGGATGCACGTATCGCGTTGTGCAGCAACGGGGGAGCGGGTGCATTGTTCACCACGGTGCTGATCCTCGGAGCCGAACCGCGATGAGTTCGGGCGAGGTGTTGCGGCCGCAGCGCGGGCCGGCGCCGCACCCGAGAAGTCCGCTCAGCGCTCCTTTCTGGGACGGATGCCGAGCAGGCGAGCTGCGCTATCAACACTGTCAGACGTGCGGCGCCGCGCATTTCCCGCCGGCCGAGCACTGCCGGCAGTGTATGTCCGGGAATCTAATCTGGATGCGCAGTGCCGGGGTAGGCGAAATATACAGCTGGACAGTGGTTTACCGGCCGGTGACGCCCGAGTTCGAGCCGCCATATGCGCCGGCGATCGTCACGCTGGACGAGGGCTACCAGATGCTGACCAACATCGTCGGCATAGCACCGGCGGATCTGGACATCGGCATGCGGGTGCACGTGCAATTCCACGAGATTGGCTCTGATTTGACACTGCCTTATTTCACGCCGGCTTAGACCCAATACCGTTCAGTTAAGACTACATGGGTGTAGTTTGTAGGGTATGCCTCGTGCGGGTTGGCGCAAGCCTGAGTCGGATCGCCGGTTGTCAGATCTGGTATCGGTGGGGGTGTTGACGCGGGTGTTTCCTGCGGCGCTGGTGGATGAGGTGATCGCGGAGGCGGGCCGCACCCAGCAGCGGCATCGGTCGCTGCCTGCGCGGGTGATGGCGTATTTCGCGATCGCGATGGGCCTGTATGCGGAGGGCTCTTATGAGGATGTGCTGGCCCAGCTCACCGATGGTCTGGCGTGGGCGTCGGGGTGGCGTGAACGCTACCGGTTACCAGGTAAGTCGGCGATCTTTCAGGCCCGTGAGCGGCTGGGGTCAGCACC